>NC_015434.1:0-5355000 GCF_000204155.1 Micromonospora maris AB-18-032
TCTGATAAGGGTAAACAGTGACCGAATCCCCCGAGTCCACACCCAACGAGCCCGAGGTCCCCGAGGCGCTGGCCGCCGTCGTCTCGCACGACCGGATCGAGCCGGTCGGGCTCGAGGTGGAGATGCAGCGCTCCTACCTCGACTACGCGATGAGCGTGATCGTCGGGCGGGCGCTGCCGGACGTCCGGGACGGGCTCAAGCCGGTCCACCGCAAGATTCTCTACGCCATGTTCGACTCGGGCTACCGGCCCGACCGTGGCTACGTGAAGTGCTCCCGCGTCGTCGGTGATGTGATGGGTCAGTTCCACCCGCACGGCGACTCGGCCATCTACGACGCCCTGGTCCGGATGGCCCAGCCGTGGTCGCTGCGCTACCCCCTGGTCGACGGCAACGGCAACTTCGGTTCGCCCGGTAACGATCCGGCTGCCGCCATGAGGTACACAGAGTGCAAGCTCGACCCGCTGGCGATGGAGATGCTGCGGGACATCGACGAGGACACCGTCGACCTGCAGGACAACTACGACGGCCGGGCCAAGGAGCCCACCATCCTGCCGTCGCGGATCCCGAACCTGCTGATCAACGGTTCCGAGGGCATCGCGGTCGGTATGGCCACCAAGATCCCGCCGCACAACCTGCGGGAGATCGGCGCGGCGGTGCAGTGGTGCCTGGAGCACCCGGAGGCGGACGAGGCCACCACGCTCGAAGCGCTGCTGGAGATCGTCAAGGGCCCGGACTTCCCCACCCACGGTCTGATCGTCGGCCAGTCGGGCATCCAGGACGCGTACCGGACCGGTCGTGGTTCGATCCGGATGCGCGCGGTGGTCGAGGTCGAGGAGGACAAGCGCGGGCGCCCGGCGCTGGTGGTCAGCGAGCTGCCGTACCAGGTGAACCCGGACAACCTGGCCGAGCGGATCGCCGAGCTGATCAAGGAGGGCAAGCTCGCCGGCATCGCCGACATCCGGGACGAGTCCTCCGGGCGTACGGGTATGCGGATCGTGCTGGTGCTCAAGCGCGACGCGGTCGCGAAGGTGGTGCTGAACAACCTCTACAAGCACACCCAGCTTCAGGAGACCTTCGGCGCGAACATGCTGGCGCTTGTCGACGGCGTGCCGCGCACGTTGAACCTGGCGCAGTTCATCCGCTACTACGTCGAGCACCAGATCGAGGTGATCCGACGGCGGACGGCGTTCCGGCTGCGTAAGGCGGAGGAGCGGGCGCACATCCTGCGCGGTCTGTCCAAGGCGCTGGACGCCCTGGACGAGGTGATCGCGCTGATCCGGCGTTCACCGACGGTGGAGGACGCCCGGCAGGGTCTGATCCGGCTGCTGGAGATCGACGAGATCCAGGCGACCGCGATCCTGGACATGCAGCTGCGCCGGCTGGCGGCGTTGGAACGGCAGCGGATCCTCGACGACCTGGCCAAGCTGGAGCTGGAGATCGCCGACCTGAAGGACATCCTGGCCAAGCCGGAGCGGCAGCGGCGGATCGTCTCGGAGGAGTTGGGCGAGATCGTCGCGAAGTGGGGCGACGAGCGACGTACGAAGATCATTCCGTTCGACGGCGAGGTCTCGATGGAGGACCTCATCGCCCGCGAGGACGTGGTCGTCACGATCACCCGGACCGGGTACGCCAAGCGGACGAAGGTCGACCTGTACCGCTCGCAGCGGCGCGGCGGCAAGGGTGTGAGCGGTGCGACGCTGCGGCAGGACGACATCGTCAGCCACTTCTTCGTCTGCTCGACGCACGACTGGATCCTGTTCTTCACCAACAAGGGGCGCGTCTACCGGGCCAAGGCGTACGAGCTTCCTGAGGCCAGTAGGGTGGCCAAGGGTCAGCACGTGGCGAACCTGCTCGCCTTCCAACCGGACGAGCAGATCGCGCAGATCATCGAGATTCCGAACTACCAGGTGGCTCCCTATCTGGTCCTGGCGACGAAGAACGGCCTGGTGAAGAAGACGCGGCTTGAGGAGTTCGACTCCAACCGGTCCGGCGGCATCATCGCGATCAACCTGCGCGATGAGGACGAGCTGGTCGGTGCTGCGCTTGTCGGTCCCACTGATGATCTGCTGTTGGTGTCGAAGAACGCCCAGGCGATCCGGTTCAACGCGACCGACGAGGCGTTGCGGCCGATGGGTCGGGCCACCTCGGGTGTGATCGGCATGCGGTTCAGCGATGAGGACGAGTTGCTGGCCATGGAGGTCGTCCGGGAGGGCCTGGACGTTCTGGTGGCCACGAACGGTGGATACGCGAAACGTACCCCGATCGAGGAATACCCGGTGCAGGGCCGGGGAGGTAAGGGTGTGCTGACTGCGAAGATCACCGAGCGGCGCGGTGGTCTGGTCGGCGCTGTGGTGATCGACCCGGACGACGAGCTGTTCGCCATCACCAGCAACGGTGGCGTCATCCGGACTCCGGTGAAGCCTGTACGCCGTACGCGTGACCGGAACACAATGGGGGTCAAGCTGATGGACCTTCCGGATGGCGTGACTATCGTGGCGATTGCTCGCAATGCCGACGAGCCTGACGAACAGGACTAGTTGAATGACGGAGACACAGGCGAAGTCGGGGAACACGGGACCCTCGGCCAACCCGGTCGACGAGGAGGCCGCGCAGAACGGCACGCCAACGACCGGCCGCGCGGCCGTAGGCCGGGCCACGGTCCCCGCCGACGCGCCTGCCCCGAAGTTCACCCGGGCTCCCGGTATGGCTCCGCCGCCTGACAAGCCCGGCGAAGACCAGGCTGCGGAGGCTGCGGAGGAGAAGGCCGGCGGCGAGGCCGCTGGCTCGGCCGCCGCTGCCGGCAAGCCGTCGGTCACCCAGCCGATCGCCACCCGGGCGGGCCAGTCCGCGTCGGGCACCACGGGTGTGCTGCCGACAGTCGGTACGGGCACGACCGGCACCCAGCCGCGGGTGACCGGGTCGGCTCCGAAGCCGGATGGGGCCCGGCCGCTGAACACCGGCCGTCCGGCCAACGGTGGCGGGCTCCCCCCGGGGGTCGGCACAGCCGCCGTGGGCGCGGCGCGCGTGGGCGAGGCGGTACGCGCTGCGCGTACCTCGGTGAGCTCGGCCGCGTCGCGCGGACCGCGCCGGGCCCGGCTGAACCTCAAGCGGATCGACCCGTGGTCCGTGATGAAGTTCGCGTTCGCCGTGTCCGTGGTGCTGTTCATCGTGATCGTGGTCGCGACGTCGGTGCTGTACCTGGCGTTGGACGCGATGGGCGTCTTCACCAGCGTGAACGACAGCCTGAGCGACCTGGTCAACGCCGGTGGTGGTCAGGGCACCAGCGGCTTCCAGATCACCGCGACGGGCGTGATCTTCACCTCGATGCTTATCGGTGCGGTAAACGTCGTGCTGTTCACCGCCCTCGCCACCCTCGGTGCGTTCGTCTACAACGTCTGCGCCGACCTGGTGGGTGGCATCGAGCTGACTCTCGCCGAGCGCGACTGACAGCCCTTTGGACGTCTCAGCCGGGCCGACCTGGGGGTCGGCCCGGCTGACTGTCTCCAGCCGAACCAGGCGCCGAAGTGGGGCGCTGGCCGCCGTTTCGGCGAAACAGCGGGGTACGCAGTGCTGGGAAGCCACCGTTTCGGCGTAACGGAGTCGACCACCCCGCAGCCGTCGGGCCGGACCCGTCGGCACGGGTATCTCGGTGGGCTGGTCGCCTGCTCTCCGGTAGGTTCAGGGGCGACGGCGTTGAGCAGGGTCCAGGCCGACCCCCGATTTGGGGCGGCGTGGGCGGATGGGTTAATGTTGCTCGTCGCTACGCGGGGCTATAGCTCAGTCGGTTAGAGCGCAGAGCTGATAACTCTGAGGTCGCTGGTTCGATTCCAGCTAGCCCCACCGCACATGGTCCGACGGCCACGTCGAGCGTGAGGGGTAGCCCCGATGTTCAAGAAGCTGCTGATCCTGGTCGGTGTCGTCGGTGTGGCCGCCGTGGTGGCCAAGAAGATGAAGGAAGCCAACGACGAGCGCGCGCTCTGGCACGAGGCGACCACCTCGCCGGATCTGCGCTGATCGCGTAGCTCCGACCACCAGGCGGCACCGTCCGCCACGGGGCCCTAGCTCAACTGGCAGAGCACTGCCTTTGCAAGGCAGGGGTTAGGGGTTCGAGTCCCCTGGGCTCCACCAATACCACCCGCTACCTGCGGTTTCTCTCTTGAGTTGATCGACTAGTACAACGTCAGTACAGATCAGTTGTGATCTTGATTGGCGAGGGCCGACCGCAGGACGCTCCCGACGATGCCGCGCGACCGGTCTCGCTTCGGCCACCAATGGACGTACGTTTCCAGCGTGATCCGCAGGGTCTTGTGTCGCAGCATCCGCTGTACCTCCTGCGGTTCGGCGTGGTTGGTGATCAGCGTCGTGGCGAAGAAGTGCCGCAGAGCGTGGAAGGTGCCGTGCTCCTTCGGCCAGCCAGCAGCCGCACGCCAGTCGGCCCACTCCCGCGACCAGGTCCGATCGGTGAACGGGTTCCCGCGCGTGGTGGTGAACAGCAGCGGCACCGACCGACGCACTGGGCTGCCCGCGGTGAGGTCGACCAGCTCGACCGGGACGGGCGGGAACTCCCGGACGTGCTCGGCGAGGACCTGGCCGACGACGGGATCCAGGTCGAGGGTGCCGGAGGAGCCAGCTTTGGGCTCGCTGAGATAGAACCCGTCATGCTGGCGAGGCGCGTACCGGAGTTGCTGCGCGACGTGGAGCTCGCTGCGCTCCTGGTCGATGCAGCGCGGACCGTCTTCCACACCGAGCGCTTCACCGAGGCGGTAGCCCTGGCCAGCGCCGAGCCAGATTGCCGCCCGGTAGCGGGCCGGTACCACGTCGAGCAGCGTCAGAACTTCACGCTCGGTGGGAACCCACTTCGGTGCCCGAGAGTAGCCCCGAAGCACCTGGGAGAGCTTGACGCCATCACAGGGGTTGTCCGGGATGATTTTGTCGGTGACGGCGGCGTTGAGCACCGTGTCGAGCAGCTCGAAGTACAGCTTGAGCGATGTGGACGGCGTACCTTCGGCCAAACGGCGAGTCAACCACTCCAAGACCGAGGTCAGGTTGATTGCCCGCAGCGGACGGTCACCGAATGCCGGGTAGAGGTGACACCGGAGGTTCGACTCGACCCGCTTGCGGGTTTCCAGCGCCCACCCGACCTCACGGGAGAGCCGCCAGCGGTCCCCGTAATCCCGGAGTGTCAGAAGCCGTGCGGACTGCTGGACCTTGCTCTCCTCGGCGGCACCGGTACGGGCGCGAGCATCGAAGGCTTCCGCGTCGGCTTTGCGCTCGAAGAATCGGGTACGCGGATCTCCCGCAGCGTCAGCGAACCGGACCCGCCACCGCTTTCCCTGCCCGTGCCGGCGGGAAGGCAGCCGCTTGCCGTCCGGACCGCGCTTGTTCAGGTACCAGAGGTCGTCGACTGGCATCAGCCCGCCTGCCCGTCAAGCCAGGCCCGCACGTCGGCGGGGCGGTACCGGAGGTGACGCCCGACCCGACAGGCGCGGGGACCCGTCCGGCGGTAGCGCCACTGGTAGAGCGTGCCGACCGGGACACCCAGGAACGCCGACACCTCCTGAACCGTCCAGAGCCGTTCCATCGTCGGGGCGGTCATCGGTCCTCCTCAGTGGTCGGTACGGGCACGTCAATGGGTGAGCTGCCTTGTGTCGCCTTATCGCGTGCCGCGAGTAGTGCGGCCTTCCACTGCGCGCGTTGGGACAGGGCGCGCAGGAGCCGGTGTTGCAGGGGCGGCACGTCCGGGTCATCGGGCCGGGCAAGCTCCCACGCATAGGCGGGCGGCTGGTCCTGGTCGACGGGCTCAGCGTCGGCCGCCCCGGTGGTGACCCCGAGGAGGTTGCGGACCCAGGCCCGAGCGTCGGCCCGATGGTCAGCGAGGGTCTTGCCGGACCAGTCGCGGGAGACGAGAATTCGCCGGCCACCGATGCCGAGGGTGGCCCGTTGGTGCACCTTGCCCTTGCACCGGCCTGCTTGGAGTCGGCCGTGTGCCTTCTTGGGTTGGATGCCGTAGAGCAGCCAGTTGGCGCACCGTTCGTTGCAGGGCGTGACTCGTAGTTCCTGCCAGAGCCGGTCGAGGTGATCCCGCTGCCGGTCCGTCTCCGTCTTGTGGCAGTCGGCCGCTGACTTGGTGATGTACTTCGTGATGTAGCCCATCGTCCGCTGCGCGTGGACCGTGCCGGGCGTGACGCCTTCGGCATGGATCTGGGTGCCGAAGCGAACGACATGGGCGGGTTGGGCGTCGGGGTTGGTGTCGATGAGGTCCAGGGCGTCAGCCCACGACGGCAACGCTTCCCCGGTGTCGGGGTCGACCCACGCCGCTTGGTCGTTGTCCCAGACGGGTGGCCGGTCGAGGGTGTACTGCGGTTGGTCGGCCGGGGGCCACCAGACCTGGTGGTAGGTGGCGGCGGCGACCTGCCGCAGCACCGCACGCGGGATGGTTCCCCGGATGGCGAAGTGCGCGTGCGGGGCCAGACGGCGTTGGGGTTCGACGCATCCGGCGTATTGGACGTTCCAGCCGACGCAGCGGCGGAGGTTTTGCCAGAACCGGTCGAGGAGTCGGGCGAAGTGCACCGCATCCCAGGCGGCCCGCCGGTAGTCGTACGAGCCGGGATCTACGGGTGTGCCGTCGGGGAGGACCCGGCCGTAGGAGCCGAGCGTCAGCGACAGCCACATGGACGGCCGGTGTTGCGTGCCGTCCGGCGCGACGTAGACGCGGCCGAGGGTGCGCGGTTCGACCTTCTTACGCGGCAGGTCCGGCGCGTCCTGACGCCGCCGAGTCGACCGCTTACGTCGAGCGCCGGAATCCTCTTCGTCGTGGCCGGGGGCGATCTGCCCGCGCATTCCTTCGGCAGCCGTGGCCGCTTCGACTTCCGCGATGGCTTGATCGATGGCGGGGATCTGGTCGAACTGGCCGGAGCGTTGGGCTTCATCGCGGGCGAACTCCAGGTGAGCGCGCAGCATGACGAGCTCGCGTTGCGCTTCGGTTGCCGGGTTCGGGCCGGTGGGGTTGGGTTCGTCGGCGCGGTGCCAGCCCTCGCGGATCTGGGTCTGCCGCAACCGCCGGGCGCGTTTGGCGCACGGCTGGCACTTGTCTTCCCTGGTGCTGCCGCAGGGCAGGTCGATGACCTCGGTCAGACCGGTGTGCAGGTCGGTACGGCGCAGGGTGACCGGGCGCAGGCACACCCCGTACTCCGCGGCCATCTCGGTGAGCACCTGCCGGGACATGGGCAGAGCGAGGCGAGCGGCACGGGAACCAGCCGCCGGCGCGACGGTGGCGGGCAGGTCGGTTGGGGGTGGGGTGTCGGGGGTGAGGCCGGGCAGGGTCGGGGCGGTCAACGGGTCACCTCCGGAAGGTCGAACAGGGCAGGTTGGTCACCGATCGGTGTGGTGCGGGCCGGGCCGACGTGGGAGGCCCAGCGGATAGCGGCAGGGTGGTGGCGGGTGCAGGTCACCTCGGCGCGGTAGTGGCCGGTGCCGGGGTGGCCTGCTTCGATCAGGGCGATGGCTGGCCCACCGCAGCGGGCGCAGTAGGTGGGCCAGCCAGCCACGGCGGTCAGTGCTTGCAACCGGAGCAGTGCAGCCCGAGGCAGCCCGGTTTGCGTGCACGGAGCAGAACGGCGAGGACGATCAGGACCAGGACCACGCCCGCGATCAGCGGTGCCGCCGAGCGGACGGCGGTGGCGAGCTGGGTAGCGGCGTAGCCGACACCCGCCACAGCGGCGACAGCGGGAAGGGTGGCGGCGGCGATGATGTGCCCGCGTCGCAGTCGACGCACCACCGCAGGGGCGGCGGCCGGGGTGTCGAGGAACCGGACGGTGACGGTCACCCGGTCCGGGTCACCAGACACGGATTGTGGGGCGGTCATGGACAGCAGCCGTCCGGAGTCGCGGACCAGAGCGACGGTTGCGGCGACCTCGGCGGGGGTGCCGACGACACGGCGGGCCAGCACGGCGGGACGGCGGTGGGACTGGCGGGCGAGGTGGGTGCGGGTCATCGGGTCACCTCCGAGGTGAAGACGTGGCCGTTACGCGGGGTCTGGACGACCGACGACACCAGCGCGGACTGAATGGCGTTGGGAACAGCGGCCGGGGTCGGGTCAGTCGGCAGGTGAGCGGGTTCCATCTCGGCCGGTTCGTCGGCAGGCTCCTCCACACGGCGCGCCGGGGCGGGTGGCGTCTTGGGACTGCCGGTGAGGACGAGTTTGGACAGGGCGAGGAACGCGAGCGCGGGCACCGAGGACAGCAGCCGTGAGGAGAAGCTGTCGTTGGCAACCGCGATCTGCGCTGCGAGGGACAGCGCCACCGCGGCGACGAGCAGGACCAGCGGGTAGGCCACGGAGGCGCGCGGGTCGCGGCGGCGTCGACGGCGGATGACCAGCAGCGCGGCGGCGGGCATCAGTTCTGAGATGACGGCGTTGGACCAGCCGAACCAGTCCCCGGTTCCGGCCGGGGCGTGGGCCATGGTCCAGTCCTTGACGTGGGTGAACGACGCGGCGCCGGCCATGCCGCCCACGGCCAGGAGGATGAGGACCAGGGCGACGCCTTCCCACCGTTCGGCGTTGAGTAGCCGTTTCATGCGGCCCATCCCCAGGCTTCGGCGTCTTCGGCGGCGATCTCGGAGTGCTGGCGCAGGGCGGCGGCGATGATGTCGGCCGCGTGCGGGTCGGGGGTGCAGTAGGGGCAGTGCTGCTCGGGTTCGGTGTGGGCGAGGTCGAGGCAGATGCGGCGGATGGGTCGGCGGGTGAGTCGTCGGGTACGCATCGGGCAGGCTCCAAACACGCAGCGAGTCAGCGGTGGGTGGGGTTGATGTGCACGCGGATCCACTCCGGCGGTTCGCCGGTGGAGGCGACGGCTTCGGAGAGGCACCGCCATAGCGCCCACGCCTCGGCGGGGGTGAGGTACATGCGGCGGCGGCCGGACCCGACGGCCAGGTACAGGTCGGCGTCGGGGGTGACCCGGACAGTGACCGGCACGGATGCCTTGTCGACGTGCGGGGCACGCAGCCGGTAGAAGCGACGCGGCTCCGGCGTCTGCTCGTCGGGTTCGTCGGCGTAGGGCATCCGCACCGGGGTCGACTCCGGCAGCTGGTCAGTCATCGCGGGTCACTCCCGTTCGTGGTGTTGAGGTCCAGGGCGTTGAGCAGTGACGGCGGTAGCAGCGGCGCGGCCTGCTTCGGTGGGGTCGGCCGGTAGACGTGCCTGCCGTTGCCGCTGCTGCGGACCGGCTTGGCTGGGGCCGGGACGTCGATGGGTTCCGGCTGGGTTTCCGGTGGTGCGGGGAAGGTCGCGGCCATGTCCCGGATCACGTCATCGGGCAGGTAGGAGAACCGCACTCGCGCCGGTTCCGGCTGCCCATCGAGCAGGACGTAGGCGACGCCCTTGGCCGAGGTCGGGATCTGGTCGGCGAGTGCTCCCCGATCGCGGGCACCGTCGCCAAGGAGGAGGTCGACGTGAGCCCGTTCGGTGAGGCCGAGAGCGATGCGGGTGGGGAAAAAGTCCCGCACGGAGACGACTTCCTTGCGCGGGTCCTGGGTCGCGGCGACGACCAGCACCCCCAACCCGGCACCCTGGGTCAGCAACAGCCCCAACGCCTGCGTGATCCGGTGGCGGATGTCGCTGTCCGGCAGGAACGCCAGCAGAGCGGCGATCTCGTCAATCACCACGACGATCAACGGCTCATCCACGCTGGGCGTGTGCACCCGCACCTTCCCCCGCAACGCCTGCTGACGCGCCCGCATCCGGGCCACGGCGTCGTCGAGGAGGTCGGCCATGCGGGTCCAGTCGTCATCGACGTACCGGGAGAACAACGCCCGTCCGATGGACAGCTCCATGCCGCCCTTCGGGTCGATCGCCCACACCCGCACCAACCCCGACCGGATACCCGCGGCGAGGGAGCGGAGCAGGGACCAGATGACCGAGCCCTTTCCCATCCGGGTCGCCCCGCCGATCAGCACATGCGTGGCCAACAGGCGCAGGCAGTACACGGCCAGGTCTTCCCGCACACCCAGCGGCAGGGCGGTGAAGTCCGGCCGTGCCGGGACGGGCAGCGGTGCGACGACGCGGGTCAGCGGGTCACGGCGGATGAACACCAACCACACATGCCGGGGCCGGTCGCGGAACCGCACCCGATCCACCAGCCGCAACAACCACGCCAGCCGGCCAGTGCGGGCCGGGGGTGCCTGACGGCGGCCGGAGAAGACCCGGCAGTGGCGGGTGCCGAACGAGTACGCCAGATCCCGCGCCGCCTTGTGGTACACCTCCGGGTTCTGACCCTTCGGCATCCGCACCACCAGTTCATCGGTGGCATACGAGCACCGCACCGACAGCAGCCGCGGCACTACCTCGCCGCCGTCGTACTTCTTCACCAGCCCGCACAGGGACATGACCTCGTGCCACTGCCTGCGGTACACCCACAACCGCCGCCACACCGTCACCGCGCGAAGTGCAACGAGGTGGTGAAACGACTCCCGGCCCTTCCACCACCACACGCCACCACCGGCAGCGGCGACGAGCAGGACCAGGAGGTGGGGCCACCAGCCGTGCGACCGGTAGCCGTCGATGGCGAGCAGGACCAGGGCGACGAGGGGCCAGGCTCGCCAGTGCCGCACCGCGAACACGGCCAGACGCACCACGGCGACGATCGAGCGAAGCAACAGGAACAGGCCGGTGACCGTCCAGACCAGCGGCCACGGGGCGGTGATCTGAAACCGGCGGAAGTTCACCAACGGAGCCCTCACCGAGACCACCCCCGCACGTCCACACCGGCAGCCGCCACGATCAGCACGTCGGCGTGACACGGCTGGGCCAGCGGACACCAACAGGCCAGCGAACGGCCCGCCAGATCACGACGAACCCGCGCCAGCAGCACCGGGTTAGCCACCAGCCACGCGGCGAACTTCTTCACCGCATCCGCCCGATCGACCGCATCCACCCCGACAATGAACGGGTTACCGAACCGAGACGGCCGACCGACGTAGACCGCACCAGTCGGCATCCGCCAACCCGCCGATCGGCGACGCTGCACACGACGAACCCCGGCGGCCATCACGCCACCGCCTTACGGTTCTGCTCCTGCTGCTCGATCCACGCCTCAGCGCAGACCTTGTGCACCGGCGTACCTTTCGGGCTCCGGCAGATCGCCGGTTTCCCGCACAGGACGCACGGGACCGGATCACCGGCACCGCCGGTCCGGGTCCAGTCCAGTTCTCTTGGCATGATGAGACCGCCCTTCCAGGCCGACAGAGGTTTTGGAGAGGGCAGCGGGGCGGCCGGCTTTCCTAGGGCATGGGCCGCCCCGCGCCACGATCAGTCAGGCCGCCGCCTTTACGGCAGGCACCGTCAAGGACTCACGAGCCGCGGCCAGCACACCGGCCAACCGGTCGATCTCTGCACGAGGCAGGAACAACACCACCTCACCGCCGGTGTCACCCAGCTGCACCACGACCCGGTCCTCTGCCGGGTGGGAGCGGAATGACAACGCGATATCGGCCCTGACGTGCACACTCACGGCCACGTTCGCCGCCGACATCAGGCAGCCTTACCGCGCGTCTCGGCCAGAGTCTTCGGCGCGACCAGCGCGGTCGCCCGGTACGAGAAGGCGAGTCGGCCGTTCGATCCCACGTACGGGGTCACGGTCAGGCCCTCGAACTCCACCGGCTGGAACGGACCCACCGGCGGAACCGGCTGCACGTCCGCCAGGATCTTGATCGACACCTCACGCGACCGGGCACCCAACTCCGGGTCCATGTCCATCACCCGGCACTGCCACACCCGCTGACCCGTCACCTTGTCCTTGGACGGCGTCCGCTGCCGGGTCGCCTCGTTGAAGTCCTGCGCCTCCGCAATCGAGTCCGGCACGAACACCGCGCCGTGCGGGAACACCGCCGCGAACGGGACCGAGAACCGAGTTCCACCCCTCAGGGCCATGACTTACTCCTTCGCTGCTGCGACTTGACCGGCAACCCGGTCTATGTGACGCAGTGAACCTAACAACTGATATGTATGCCAGTCAACTGTTAGGTATAAAGTTCTTGCGCAGCGTCACTGAGCAGGCAGAACACCTTTCATCTGTTAGGCCCTGGTAGCCTGCAATCAGTCCGAACGGTTAGGTCAGCCCTCACAGCCGGACCAGCCCGAACAGTGCAAACCCGACCAGCAGGGAGCACCGTGATGACCTCTCCCCACGGCCGTACCGAGCGGCCGGAGGCCCGGCATCAGCAGGTGGCGCGCAACATCCGCAACGAGATCGAGGCAGGTCGGCTCGTCCACGGCACCGCCTTGCCGTCAACCAGGAAGCTCGCTGAGGAGTGGGGCGTCAGCGTCTTCACCATCACCGAGGCGATGAAGGTCCTGGCTGAGGAAGGGCTCGTCATCAACGAGTCCCGGTCCAAGCGCGTAGTGAACGCTCCTGACCAACTGCGCCGTAGCGAGGTCCGTCCGCAGCGTCCCCGCGTGATCCTGATCGGCGGGTACGCAGGCAGCGGCAAGACCGAGTTGGGCCGCATCCTGGCGCGCGAGACGGGCTGGCCGATGCTCGACAAGGACACGCTGACCCGGCCGGTGGTCGAGGCGGCCCTAGAGACGCTGGGCCAATCGCCACACGATCGGGAGTCGCAGACGTACCTGGACACAATCCGGCCGAGGGAGTACGAGGCCCTCCAGGACGCGGCCAGCGAGAACGTGCAGTGCGGCAACAGCGTGATCGTCACCGCGCCGTTCATCCGCGAGTTCAACGACCCCGCCTGGATGGCCCGGACCCGCGCCTACTACGAGGCAGCGAAGGCAATCCCGACTGTGGTCTGGGTGTACTGCGACGGCGACACGATGCTGACCTACGTACGCCGCCGAGGAGCTGCCCGCGACGCCTTCAAACTGGCGGATTGGGACCGCTACCTGAGCGGCATCAACCTCGACTTCCGCCCGCCAGGCGACCACTTCGTAGTGGACAACTGCGCATCGAGCCGGCCCCTGCAAGAGCAGGCCAAGGAACTGGTGAAGGCCATCCTCGCGGACGAAGCACCCTGATGCGTGGCGTAATCCTGTACGGCCCGCCCGCGGCCGGTAAGGACACCGTGACCACCGCCCTGCATGACCTCGACGCCCGCTTCACTCTCTACCAGCGCATGAAGGTCGGACCGGGACGCACCACCGGCTACCGGATCACCGACGCAGCGACACTTGACCAGCTGCACCAGCGTGGCGAAGTCGTCTGGGAGAACCACCGGTACGGCGCCCGTTACGTGGTTGACCGCCCATCGCTGGTAGAGCAGCTTTCGGTCGGGGTGCCGGTCGTGCACCTGGGCCAGCGTGCCGCCGTCGCTGCGGTCACGGCCGCCGTTTCCGATGCCCGGTGGTTGGTTGTCTACCTCTGGTGCCCGCGAGACGTTGCCGAGCAGCGGATCATCTCCCGGCACACTGGCGACACAGCCGCACGTCTCCGCGCATGGGACGACACCGAACCACTAGCCGAGCGTGACCTCTTCCTGAACACCGCCGAGATGTCGCCACGTACGGCGGCCGAGGTCATTCACCGCCACGTCCTGGACGACATCCGCCCAGCGATATCCAAGAGCGACGCCGGATGAGGTGAAGGTGTCGGGCAGAGGGTGGCGGAAGAAGCAGTAGGCCGGGCCAGGCAGAGAGCTGGCAGAGCACGCGGACTCAGCGGAAGAGATCCCAGGGAACGGCAGACCGCGGTCCCGGCAGGCAGCTCGTTTCGGACGGATGCCGTTGCGGGTCGCGGGTTGCTCGGTCGTTTTGGGTGCACGAGTGCCGGTCGGCCAGGTGGTGTCGTGGTTGGCCTTGGTCGGCTCGGAGCTTTCTGTGATCTGTTGCCGAATTGGCCTGTACTAGATCAAGCGCGCTCCGCGCGGCGCGGGCCGGGCGCGGTAACCGGCTCCTGACGGAGCCGCCGCCCCGCCCGCCTTCGGCGGCGGGGCGGTAAGTCAGCCGGCCCGAAAGCCACGCCCGCCCCGCGCGTCACCCGTGGTTCCGTGAAGGGAACCGGTGACGAGTCCCGGAGTGTCGGCTCCGCCTGAAAACTGACCCCGTGGTTCCGGCTGAATTTTGACCCCTTCCGGAAGCATCGGGAGGTGCTGAGCGTGGAGGACTGGGCGGAGATCCGTCGGTTGCACCGGGCGGAGCGGATGGCGATCAAGGCCATCTGTCGTCGGCTGGGGGTCTCGCGGAACACGGTGCGCAGGGCCTTGGCCAGTCATGAGCCGCCCCGCTATCAGCGGGCGGCGAAGGGTTCGATCGTGGACGCGGTGGAGCCGCAGATCCGGGCGTTGTTGGCGGAGTTCCCGGACATGCCGACGACGGTGATCATGGAGCGGGTGGGGTGGACCCGCGGCAAGACGGTGTTCGCCGATCGGGTGCAGCAACTGCGGCCGTTGTTCCGCCGTCCGGACCCGAGCCAGCGGACGGAGTATCTGCCGGGAGAGCTGGCGCAGTGCGATCTGTGGTTCCCGCCGGCGGACGTGCCGTTGGGTTTCGGGCAGGTCGGCAGGCCGCCGGTGCTGGTGATGGTGTCGGGGTATTCGCGGTGGTTGTCGGCGGTGATGATCCCGTCGCGGCAGTCGGCGGACCTGCTGGTCGGGCACTGGACGTTGATCTCCGGCTGGGGGCGGGTGCCCAAGGCGTTGGTGTGGGACAACGAGTCCGCCGTCGGGCAGTGGCGGACCGGGCGGCCGCAGCTGACCGAGGCGATGAATGCCTTCCGCGGCACCCTGGGCATCAAGGTGATTCAGTGCCGGCCGGCGGACCCGGAGGCCAAGGGCCTGGTGGAGCGGGCCAACGGCTATCTGGAGACGTCGTTCCTGCCCGGACGCTGCTTCGGCTCACCTCAGGACTTCAACGCCCAGCTCACCGAGTGGTTGGTGCGGGCGAACAACCGCCAGCACCGTGTGCTGGGCTGCCGCCCGCTGGACCGGTGGGATGCCGACCGGGCCGCCATGCTGCCGCTGCCACCGGTTGCGCCGGTGGTCGGCTGGCGGCAGACCACCCGACTTCCCCGCGATCATTACGTGCGCGTGGACGGCAACGACTACTCGGTGCACCCGTCGGTGGTCGGGCGGCGGGTTGAGGTCACCGCCGACTGCGACCAGGTGCAGGTGTTCTGCGACGGCCGGTCGGTGACCCGGCATGACCGGTGCTGGGCCAAGCATCAGAGCATCACCGATCCCGCCCACCGGCAAGCCGCCGCGGACCTGCGCGTCGCTGCCCAACGCACCCCGACGACCGCCGTCGACGCCCAGGTCGAACGCCGGCCGTTGAGCGACTACGACCGCCTGTTCGGCCTGGATGAGGTGGCTGCGTGATGGCCGCCAAGACCAGCCGCAACGTCGCCTCGGAGATCGCGTTCCTCACCCGCGCTCTCAAGGCGCCGTCCCTCGCTGCCTCCGTCGAGAGGTTGGCGGAGCGGGCCCGGGCGGAGTCGTGGACGCATGAGGAGTTCCTCGCCGCCTGTCTGCAACGCGAGGTCGCCGCCCGGGAGGCTCACGGCGGTGAGGGACGCATTCGGGCAGCGAGGTTCCCGGCCCGCAAGAGCCTGGAGGAGTTCGACTTCGAGCACCAACGCTCTCTGAAGCGGGAGACCATCGCCCACCTGGGAACCCTCGACTTCGTGGCGTCGAAGGAGAACGTCGTCTTCTTGGGCCCGCCCGGCACCGGCAAGACCCACCTGTCCATCGGCCTCGGGATCCGAGCCTGCCAGGCCGGGCACCGGGTCGCGTTCGCCACCGCCGCCCAGTGGGTGTCCCGCCTCGCTGATGCCCACCACGCCGGCCGGCTGCAAGACGAGCTGGTCAAGCTTGGCCGGATCCCGCTGCTGATCGTTGACGAGGTCGGCTACATCCCCTTCGAAGCCGAAGCGGCGAACCTGTTCTTCCAGCTGGTCTCCAACCGCTACGAACGAGCCTCGCTGATCGTCACCAGCAACAAACCCTTCGGCAGGTGGGGCGAAGTGTTCGGCGACGACGTCGTCGCCGCGGCCATGATCGACCGCCTCGTCCACCACGCCGAGGTCATTTCGATGAAGGGCGACAGCTACCGGCTCAAAGACCGCGACCTCGGCCGCGTCCCCGCAGCCACCAAGACCAACGACTGAACATCAACAACCAGCGAGGGGGTCAAAATTCGACCGGAACAGAGGGGTCAAAGTTCAGCCGGCGTTGACACGGAGGACGACCAGGACCAGGACGACAACGTCCTACCTCACATCACGCATTCAGCCTCATGACGGGGAACCGCGGACCAGTCGACGGCAGGGCCGGTCGAGTTGCCGAACGGAATCACGCCGACCGTTCACGGGTCCGAGGTGGGAAAGAGGTGAAGGTGAGGGAGGGGGCGGAGGGTAGGGCAGCGGTTGGGGTCAGAGACTGTGCCTCCGGCGGGGGCCAGACGACTCCAGGATGGAGTTGCCGAACCGTTCCGGCCGTGGGTGGTAGTGGTTGAGGGATGCCATCCCGTCCACCGCCGACCCAGGCAAGCCGAGCAGACCAGGGCCAGGGCGACAAGGTCGTTCGTCCGGTAGGGCGCTCCACCTTGTCACCCTGGCCCTGGCCCGCTCCACAGAGTGTGGGTCGGCGGCAGACGGGATGGCAGTTGGCGGTTACTCCGGAGCTTCCGGCTTTCCCTGCAGCAATACAGTCCAGTACCACGGATTTCTAAAATGGTCTCCCATGATAAGCATGGCCAGCACTCTTCCTGAACCGGTGAAGTAAATCCTCTGGCGATCTTCGCGGGCTGCAGCCAGTCGGATAAGCCCTCTATCGGATAGTTCTTGCAGAGATGGCGCCTCCACTGAAGCGGGCCGCGAGATGCTAAGCATTCCTTTGGTTGCTCCGTGCTGGGCAACTATAGACGCGAAAACTAGAATCGCTTCGGGGCTCAATGTTCGCGCCATCGAGAGTGAGTCTGATCCTATATCTGGGCGCAGGAGGAGTCTGTATGGTACACCTCGATCAGGTGCACCGATATTTGACTGGCTAGAAAGAAGCCGCTTGACTCTCTCTTCTACGCGCTCCGCCACGGCCTCTGGGTCAAGGATTTCTGCCTGCCCAGGTGCCGTCTTGCCGGCATCGGACGATGCTTCGGCCACTTCGCGAACGGCATCCTCAGTGGCGGAACGTAGGAGCGCCGAAAGTATCTTGTTGAACTGGTCGGACTGATTCGTCAGTAGCGCATTGGCGGTAGATTTGACCTCTGAAAGCGCCGACTTCGTTTCGGTGTTAACCCTTTCGGTCTGGGTTAGTTGCTGTGCGGATCCTTGAGCCTGGGCAAGAGAAACGATTAGTTGAGCGGCAAATGCGAGCACCGCGAGGGCTAGGGCAATCGTAGAAAGCAGGTCGACGTCTTTAATGCTAACAACTACGATGAGGGTGCCGATAGAGGTCATACTGATTGCAAAAAGCCCGAGACTGAGTCCCGACCATGGAATGTGAAGTCCGGGTC
This sequence comes from Micromonospora maris AB-18-032, assembly GCF_000204155.1. Lineage (NCBI taxonomy): Bacteria > Bacillati > Actinomycetota > Actinomycetes > Micromonosporales > Micromonosporaceae > Micromonospora > Micromonospora maris. The sequence continues at coordinate 17,450 of NC_015434.1, forward strand.
GTCTTGTTGCTGCGTCGTATGCGACCTCAAAGTGACCGATCTGGCCGCCTTGCATTTGATTAGGAATTTGAGGGCTGTTCAACCTGTCCCGCATGGCCGCCAGCCTACTGACCAAGTGGTACGGCCATCCGGCCAGCCAAGCCAGCCGACCAGTGCCGACGACGAAGCAGTCCGACCTCACCAGCGAACCGGTTGGTGGAGCTTGGCGTCCAGAGGAACATCGGGATGGCAGCATGGTTTCGTCGGGTACCTGACGAATGTCTAGCCCTCGTGAGTGGCCTCGCTACGGTCACCCAGGTGAATTCACCGGATCGGAACACTTGGCGCTGACTATGCAAACCCTAACTCTCAAAACGGGCAGTCTTGGCCATTCCTGGCATGCCGCACACATTATCTTGTCCGTCGTTACCGCCGGTTGCTGGCTGCCCGTCTACGGCATTCACGCCCTGATCTCGGCTACAACCAGGCCGACCATCCAAGTCGAGGTACCCGAGGGACATCGAGTGGAGTACCGCAACGGTTGGCCCAACGTTCTCGGGCCGGACGAGTACCTGGAACCGAGGACAACTAGAGAGAAGGCCCTGATTGCCGCAGGTTACGCGTCGCCGGTGCTGATCCTTCTAGCGATTGCCGTTGGGGTCGCGATCCGATCCTGACCCCGCCCGAACAGCGTAGCGTCCTGCTGGCGCGATCGTCAGCAAGACGCATGATGCCCGCCGTTGCTCAGCGCCTCGTGACGATGGTCGGAGGCTGCGCGATGGCAGGGACCGGCATCCGCTGATGAACGACAACAAGCGAGATCGAGGTTCACACCGAAGTGTTCCGCTACGGGCATCCAGCGCACCTCGTCGGAGCGAGGCCAGAACGGCTGATCTTGACCGGAAGCGTAGCGCTTCGCCCCGGATCGCAGCTGGCGAAATTTCTCAGCGCACGGTGAAGAAGGCCGACTCTGTCTTCTCTGCTAGATCAAGATGCCACTCGTAACGGCCGGGAGACAGCGGTAGAGGGGGAACGTTGAGCGCGAACGAGGCGTCGAGCATGCTGCCCGGTGCAAGGCCAGGCGGCCGGCCTACCTCGATGTCCCCCTCGGCCTGTACAGAAGCAGGCCCTTGGTCGGTTGAGAGCTCAACTGGCTTCCCGTCGCCGTCACGCAACTGAAGCGAGAGCTTAAGTTTCTGGTTCGCTCGGTCCCATGGAACCTTAATCAACAGTGCGACGGCATGTTGGGTGGGGCTTGAGGTCACAGACCAACCGGCGCCAAGCATGTGGACCTTCCCGGTCCTGGCCTCAGCCTGCGCGGCGTCACAGAGAATCAGCTGCACTTCCAGCGGCGACGCCATTAGTTGCTGATCAGTTCCTTGGTGGCCTTGTTCTCAGAGCGCGTCGTAGGCCTTGTCACCGGCACGCCACGTCCCAGCAAACGGCCCTTGACCTTGAGGTACGCTGTCTGTCCCAGCTCAGGAGCGCGAGTTACACGCTTCTCGCCGCGCTCGAACGCATCGACGATCTTGTCCAGCGGCTCGTCTGCCTCGTAGAACTCTTCGTCCCGTCGGCTCATAGCGTCATGATGCCCCCTGAGAGCCGCCTTCGCCAGCCCCTAGCGGAAGTAGGCGCTCCCCAGGTTGTAAACGTCACCCAACGGGTCATCTGCGTCGTAGAGGACAACCAAGGTGGTACGACCTCGTACGAAGGTTTGCACGATTGCCCGTGTTCCGCGCTCTGGATCTTCATCCCAGACGTAGGTCAGGCCTTCGACGCAGACAACCGCCGCGCGAACCTCGTCCGGCGTGATGTCGTGGCGTTGGATGATCTTTTGCGCGGTCCGGGTGCTGATGTTCAGTCGTGCAACCCAGAGACCGCTCAACTCCACACCGCCCCGCTGGTCGTAGATCGCCTTGAATCTAGACGACCACACAGTGGGCTTATTCGCTAGCCCGCATGACAAGCGCAGGTTGCAACTGGCGCGGCAGTACAGCAGCGAAGTACAGCAAGCGGCCCGCAGCCGATGCCAGGCGACAACTAGCGGCCGGCTACCAGCGTAGGCAGTTGTACAGACAGCACTGCCCGGAGCTACGGATCAGAAGGTGGCTGTACAGCCATCCGTACAGCCAAGCCCGTCGACGGACACGGTCCGGGGTCGACGGTAGGCGACACGGCGAGCAGGCCAGCGGCAGTGGCCGACATCAGCCGACAGGAGTCTTGATCTTTGCAAGGCAGGGGTTAGGGGTTCGAGTCCCCTGGGCTCCACCACGCAACATGATCTCGCTGTTGACCAGCCCTTCGGGCGATCAGGGCGACACGAGCCCTCGGCACCCGGATGCGGAGCTTGCCGTACCCGTTGCTGCCCAGCGCGCCGGTCTGGTCCACCACGTCTCCCCAACGCACCAGGCCCCAGATCACGGCGCTGGCGACAGTGGCGCCGGCGAACTGGAAGACCAGCAGTAGCGTGCCGAGAAAGTCGGTGGCGTACCGTCGCAGGTCATCCTTGGGGTCAGACTAGGGCGACCAGCGGCTTGACAAGCGCGAAAGCGGTAGCCGCAGCCAGCTCACCCGCCCGACCTCGCGTCGGGTAGGCGCTTCTTGGTGAGCCAGCGCATGACGTCCAGGGTGTGTGACGCCGGGTAGTGGATCGGGTGGAAGACGTGCTCGATCACGTCGTCGGCGATGACCAGGGTGAGTCGTTCGTACAGTGTCATGTCGCCGGCGGTGAAGGTCGGTAGGCCGAGGGCGGCGGCCAGGCTGAGGCGCGGGTCCGGGATCAGTGGGTACGGCAGTCTCAGCCGGTGTACGAGTTCGCGCTGGTAGCCGGTGGATTGTGCGGACAGGCCGTAGACGCGGTCGGCGCCGGCGGTGCGCAGTTCGGCGTGGTGGTCGCGGAACCAGGTTGGTTGCTCGGTGTCCCGCAGTGCGCCGGCCACCTCCAGAAGGCTGTTCGGCAGGTCGACGCCGGGGCGGCCGGTGAGCGGGTAGACGAAGATGATGGTGCGTCCGGGGCCGAGTGCGGCGAGGTCGACTGGTCGGCCGTCGGTGGCGTAGAAGGCCAGTGCGGGTAGGGGTTTGCCGATCAGGTCGGGTGGGTGGGTGTCGGCGGGTGACTGGCCGGGTGCGACGCGGGTGGCTGCGGCGTCGAGGCGGGCGTTGAGGGCGTCGCGTTGCGCGGTCAGTTTGCCGATGCGCTGCTGCAGGGCGGTGACGGTGCCCCGATACGTGGCCAGCGCGGCGGCGCAGACGTCGGTGTCGTCGGCACCGGCGGCGATGGATTCGACGAACGGGCGGGTCTCCTCGACGCTGAGGCCGAGCGCCATCAGTTCCCGGATCTGGGCGACCAGGCGGACCGCGATGGGGTCGTACTCGCGGTAGCCGTTGCCGAGGCGGCGGGGTACGACCAACCCGACGGACTCGTAGTACCGCAGCGCCCGGATGGTCGTTCCGGTCCGACGTGCCAGCTCACCCACCCGCACGTCCCCGATGCTAAACCCGAACCCTGGGGTACGGGTCAAGGCCGCAACGTCGACTTGACCCGTACCCCGAGGTGCGGGTTTAGCGTGCCCGCATGATTGGCACACCGGTCGGTGACTTCGACTACGAGACAGAAGGCCAGGGGTACGCCTCGCAGCGGCGCCCCGATCCGCGCATCGCGGCGCTGATCCACACGGCGTTGGGCGACGCCCGGACCGTTCTCAATGTGGGTGCGGGGGCGGGCTCCTACGAGCCCACCGACCGGTACGTGGTGGCGCTCGAACCGTCGGCGCGGATGCGTGGCCAGCGGCCCGCGACGGCGGTACCGGCGTTGAACGCCGCTGCCGAGTCCATCCCGTTCGACGACATTGCCTTCGACGCGGTGATGGCGACCGTGACCGTGCACCAGTGGGCGGACACCGCCCGCGGGCTGGCGGAGCTGCGTCGGGTCGCGCGGGGTCCGGTGGTGGTGCTCACCTTCGACGGTGCCGCACTCGATCGCTTCTGGCTGGCCGAGTACGCCCCGGAGCTGATCGCCGTGGAGCGCCGCCGCTATCCGGTGATCAGCACCATCGCGGAGGCCATCGGCACCGAGGTGAGTGTCATCGAGGTGCCGATTCCTGTCGACTGTGTGGACGGTTTCACCGAGGCCTACTACGCCCGCCCGGAACGTCTCCTCGACCCTGCGGTCCGGGCCGCTCAGTCGGCGTGGGGTTTCGTCGACGAGGCGGCGACCGCCCGTGCCGTCGAGCGGCTCCGGGGCGACCTCGACTCGGGTGTCTGGGAAGCGAGACACGGGCACCTGCGCGCCCAGCCGACCTTCAACGGGTCGCTCCGTCTGATCGTCGGCCAGCCGTGAGCACCGTCTTGACCAGGGCCGGTGCGGGCGGTGCTGTCACGGCCTGAACCGACCTCAGGACGGCGGCTCCGGCGACTGGTGGTCACCGTGGCCAGTGTGGTCGGCGTTCGGGCGGTCGAGTGGGGGTAGTCGGGCCACCAGTCTGGTCATGGCGCCGTTGGCGAGGGTGGCACCGAGGGCGGAGCCGGTCGCGATTGTCCAACCGACCGGGCCGAGCGGGGTGCATCCGAAGAACTGGCTGACCCCGGGCGTCTGCACCACCGCGGCCAGTACGCCGAACGACACGGCGGTGGAGGCGAGCACGGTCGGGCTGGTGCCGCCGGCCAGTACGGTCTGCCCGAGTTGCGTACCGACCAGGGAGACCAGGGCGACGGTGCCGGCGCGTCGGCGGCGGCCGGTGTAGCGGGCCAACGTCCAGCCGGCGGTCGCGCCCAGCGTGGTGGCGGCCGCGCGGAGGCCGATCTCCTTGGTCATGGTCTGGCCGAGCGAACGGTCCGGCCCCTCGCGCAGCATGCCGTCGGCGTGGTCGGCGGCGGGTGGGCGGACGGCGATGGCCATCGCGGGGGCCATGTCGGTGAGCAGGTTGACCAGGAGCAGTTGGCGGCCGTTGAGGGCGGCCTGGCCGGTGGCGGCGGCGGTCAGCACGCTGAAGGCGATCTCGCCGAGGTTGCCGCCGACCAGGATGCTCAGCGCGTGGCGTACCGAGGACCACATCGCGCGGCCTTCGACCAGGGTGGCGATGATGGTTTCCAGCCGGTCGTCGGTGACGACCAGGTCGGCGGCGGCCCGGGCGGCGGGGGTGCCGCGTTGGCCGAGGGCGATGCCCACGTCGGCGAGGCGGATGGCGGGTGCGTCGTTGGCGCCGTCGCCGGTCATCGCCACGGTCCGTCCGCGTTTCTGCAGGGCCTGGATGATCCGGACCTTGTGGGTCGGGGTGCAGCGGGCCACCACGTCGGTCGCGGCGAGCCGGTCGGCGAGGGCGTCGTCGTCCAGTTCGTCGAGTTCGGTGGCGGTGACGACACGCTGGGCTTCGCCGTGGCTGATGGTGGCGGCGATCGCCTCGGCGGTCGCCGGATGGTCACCGGTGATCATGATGGTGTGGACGCCGGCCTGCCGGATCCGGTGGACGGCCGGTGCGGCGCTGTCCCGTACTCCGTCGGCGATGGTGAGGAAGCCGGTGAAGGTCAGGTCGGCCACGTCGTCGTCGGTGATGTCGGGGTCGTCGACGAAGCGTTCGGCGATGGCGAGGACGCGGTGTCCCGCCCCGGCGCGTTCACCGAGCTGCCGGTGCAGGTCGGCGCGGCCGGCGTCGTCGAGCGGTTCGTCGTGGCCGCCGGTGCGGCGGGCGGCGCATCGGGGCAGCACCTTCTCGGGTGCGCCTTTGACGCTCAGCAGCATCCGGCCCTGGGTTTCGCCGACGCTGGCGTGGTAGCCGCGGGAGGGTTCGAAGGGCAGGCCGCCCGCCGCCCGCCAGCCCGGAGCCGCGTCCTGTTCGTGCACCCCGGCGGCGCGTGCGCCGCGCAGCACCGCGCGGTCGGTCTGCATGGACAACTCTTCCGGGTCGTCGGCGGTGGGGGTGGCGCGTAACGCGGCCGCGAGGGTCTGTCGCAGCCGGTCGTCGAGTTGTTCCGTCGAGGCGTACCCGTCCGCGTCGCCGACGCCGGCCAGCAGCAGATGTCCCTCGGTGAGGGTGCCGGTCTTGTCGAAGCAGAGCACGTCGACCCGACCAAGCGCCTCGATGGTGCGCGGGTTGCGGACCAGCGCGCCGTGCCCGGCGAGGCGTCGTGCGGCGGCCAGCTGGGCCGCGCTGACCAGGAACGGAAGTCCCTCGGGCACGGAGGCCACGGCCAGGTTCGCGGCGGTCGCGGCGGTCTGACCCAGGGGTACGCCGCGCAGCAGCCCGGCACCGACCACCGCCACCGCCGAACCGGCGGCCAGGGGGATCGCAGCGCGGGTCAGGTTGCCCAGCCGGGCTTCGACCCCGCTGGCCGGTGGTGCCTGGCGGGCCAGGGCGAGGCTGCGGCCGGCTTCGGTGTCGGCGCCGGTGGCCACCACCACGGCGGTGCCCTGTCCGGCGGCGATCGTGGTGCCCTCGTAGAGCATCGACCGCCGTTCGGCGACGGCTGCGGCCACCACCGGTTGGTCGTTCTTGCTGACCGGCAGCGACTCGCCGGTCAGGGACGATTCGTCGGCTTCCAGGCCGACGGAGTCCAGCACCCGGCAGTCGGCCGGCACGGCGTCGCCGGATTCGAGCACGATCACGTCACCGGGTACGAGGTCGTCGGCGGGCACCATCCGTTCGGTGCCGGATCGGCGAACCCGGGCGGTCACCGCTGAGCGGGACAACAGTTGGGACAGGGCCTTCTCGGTGTTGCGCTGGTGCACGGCGCCGACGAGCGCGGAGCCGCCGACGACTCCACCGACCAGGGCCGCGTCGACCAGGGAACCGAAGCTGGCGGAGAGCGCCGCCCCGGTGACCAGGATCGGGGTGAGCGGGTTGACCAGTTCGTCGGCGAAGGCGCGGAGCAGCCCGCCGCGGCCGCCCGCCTCGCCGGGGCCGCTGGCCTGGCGGCGTTCGGCCTCGGTGTCGGTCAGCCCGTCGGGGCTGCTGCCGAGTTGTTGCAGGACGGTCGGCACCGGCATCAGGTGCCAGGCGGTGATGGCCGGGGCGGGTGTTTCGGCGTGCTCCGACAGTCGGGTGGCCCGCCACACGCCGTGACCGAAGGCCAGCGCCGCCGCGCCGTTGACCGCGGCGAGGGTACGGACGGGCAGGACGGCACGGTCGGCGGTGAGTGCGCTCAGTGCGCCGAGACCGGTACCGGCCAGACCGACGCGCATGTTCTGCACGGTCATCCGGCGGGCCACCCCGGCCGCCTCGATGATCAGTGCGGCGATCCGCAGGTCGGTGCCGATGAGCAGGTGGGCACCCCACGGTGGCAGCGCCTCCGGGTCGGCGACGCCCAGGCCGCAGTCTGCGGCGGCGAGTGCGGCCCGGTCGCCGGAGACGAGCATCACCATGGCGCCTTCGCGTTGCAGTACGCGGATCGATGCGGCCAGTTGGTCCTCGCCGGGCAGCAGCGCGTCGGCGAAGGCGTGTCGCTGGGCGTCGCCGCCGGCCACGATGATCCGCAGTCCGGCCTGCCGGGCGACGGCCGGCAGGCTGTCGACGCCCGGTGCGGGTTCCGGATCGACCCGGAGCACGGCGGCCAGGGTGTCGCCCTGGGCGAGGCCGAGCAGGTTTCCGCCACGTTCGCGCAGCCGGCGGCTGTCGTCCGTGTCGCCAGGGTCGCGTACGTCGAGTCGGTCGAGGGGGCCGAGTTGCCAGCCGTCCAGTCGGCGTAGTTCACCCGGCGCGTCCGGATCGAACAGGGCGAAGGCTCGCGCGGCCACCTGGGAGGTGTCGGCGCCGGGCAGCGGGGCCAGGTCGGCCAGTACGCCCCGGTCGGTGCCGAGCACCCGGGTGTCCAGCACCAGGGTGTCGATCCGGTCGAGTTCGCGGAGCACGCTGCGGTCCATGGCGATGACGCCGCGCTTGGCGAGGATCCAGCCGAGCTGGGCACCGTACCCTTCCCGGCCGCTGCCGGGGGCCTTCGGCAGCGCGGACAGACCCAGCGCGGCGGCGCGTTTCGGGCCGATCACCGGTGCCGCCGCAGCGAAGGCCGCCACCCCGCCGCCGAGCATCCGGGTCTTGTACCGGTCGACGGTGCTGTCCGGCTTCGGGCAGGGCCGCTCACCGTCGGGCGTACGGGCGACGGCGCGCTCCGGTTCCCCGGTGAGGCGAGGTTCCGCCTTCTCCCAGGCGCGCAGCTGGGCCAGCCCTTCGCCCCACTGCACGATCCGCTGGGCCCCGTCGAGCACGATGCCCGTCCAGCCACCGGCGAGGCCCTGCACGACCGCCTCGGCGAGCGGGAACAGCAGGTCGGCGCGGGGGTCGCTGCGGATGCCGAGTCCGGCGAGGGCGTGCAGCCTGGGGTGCAGGTCGACGGCGCCGAGTAGACCGGCGACCTCGGCGGGGATCGGCGTGATGGGCAGGATGCGGGTGGCCGCGGAGATGGTCAGGCCGAGGGCGTCGGAGGCGAGCGCGCCGAGCGTACGGGCGGTTCGTGGCCCTTCCTCGGGTGGTTGCGGCGGGGGGATGTCCGGGTCGGGTTCGTGCGGGCAGGTGCGTTCGGTGCGGGCGATGGTGGCGATGAGTTCGCGGACCTTCGGCCCGGGTGTGTCGACGGCGACGACGACCCGGCCGGAGGGGGCGTTGACGCGGGCCCATTGCACGCCGGGCATTCGTTGCAGCGCCGTTTCGACCTGGCGGGCGAGGACGTCACCGCCGTCCTGGCAGACGCCGTGCACCTCGATGTGGTGGCGTCCCGGTCGGGACCAGACCCGGCGGCTGCTGAGCCCGATCGTGCGGGCCAGCCGGGTGACGGCTGCGCCGGCGTCGCGGGCTACATCGTTCACCAGCGGCACGTCGACCGGTGGCCGGAGGCGGCGGACGAGGCCGCCGAGGGACGTCATCGACGGGTAGCACGGATCGGGTGCCTGGTCAGCTTCCCGCTGCTTCTGCCGTACCGCATCTCGCCTCCTACCGGTCGTGCCCGGCGGCCTGGCTTCCCGCCGGGGCGTCCGTTATGCCCTTCCGGGTGGGGGATGTTTTCCCGTTCGGGTGGGCATGAGCCGGTTCGGTGGGTGGAATGCCGGATGACGGCGGTACATGGGGAGGGTCGGGATGAGTGCGGGCCGGTCGTGTCCGGCGGTGATCGGCTGCCGATGGTTTTCCTGACGCTGCTGCCGCTGGCGGTGGTCATGGTCGCCGGCACCCAGTTGGTGGCGGCGGTCTTCTTCGCCTCCTCCGATCGGCCGCGGGCCGCGTCGCTGGGCTACCTGGCGGGTGCGGCGATCGTGGTGGGTGGCGGTACGACGGTGGCCTGGTTGGCGCTGCGGTTGTTCCGGATCCGGTTCTCGACCGGCAGTGAACGTGGCGCTGTGGAGCGGAACATCGACTGGCTCGTCCTCGGGGTGCTGGTGGTGCTGGCGATCGTTGTCTACCTGCTTCGCCACCATGGACCGCCCAGCTGGATGGGCCGGCTCCAGCACGCCAGCCCCGGGTACGCGTTCCGGGTCGGCCTGCTGCTCTTCCTGGCGAATCCGACCGACGGCCTGACGATGATCGCGGTCGGGGCTGCCGCGGCGCGACGTGACGAGGCCTGGTGGCATCTGCTGCCGTTCGTGCTGCTCACCCTGACCCTGCTGGCCCTACCGTTGCTGGCTCTGCTGCTGCTCGGGCACCGGGCCGAGGTGGTGCTGCCGAGGATCAGGAGGTGGGCGGACACCCACTCGTGGATAGTCAGCGAGGCGGTGATCGCGATCTTCTTCGCGATCACCGTCGTCGACCTGGTGCGATGAGTCGGACGTTCACCCGAATGAGGGACGGTGCCGGAGATGACACGTCTCGCCGTACGCCCGCCCTAGGGTCGAATCATGCTCACGTTCGTCGCCACCAGCATCCTGTACGTCTGCGGGTTCATCTTCCTGTACGGGGTGATCCGGCTCGCCGTCCGGCATGCCCTTGAGGACGTCGAGATGCGGCGCGTGCAGGCCCAGCGGGCCGAGGAGATGGCCGCGGCCCGGGATCGCGCGCTGCTTCAGAAGCACGGCTTCCTCAGCAACAACGGCTGACGGTCCGGCCCGGTACGGCCCGGTGATTCGGTCGGCTGCCTGCGGTGTGACCTGCGGCGGATGCGACGATCTCAGCTGTGATGGGAACGTTGAAGACCGAGCCTGCCCGTACCCGCCCCGATCTGCTGGCCGCGCCGGTCGCCGCCGCGCTGGCCGCATGGCCGACCGACGCCCCGGTGGAGGTCGACTCGGTGCTTGTCGCGCCGATCGACGCCGACCTCGCCGACACCGCCGAGTTCTGTGCCGCGTACGAGGTGGGGCTGGACGAGTCGGCGAACTGCGTGGTGGTCGCCGGCAAGCGTGAGGGCGTGATCCGCTACGCGGCCTGCCTGGTGCTCGCCACCACCCGGGCCGACGTCAACGGGGTGGCCCGCCGGGCTTTGGATGTCCGTAAGGCCAGCTTCGCGCCGATGACCGACGCGGTCGAGTTGACCGGCATGGAGTACGGCGGGATCACCCCGATCGGTCTGCCGGCGCAGTGGCCGATCCTGATCGACGCGCGCGTGGTCGCCACCCCGTACGTCATCGTCGGATCGGGCGTACGGCACAGCAAGATCGCGCTGCCCGGGGCGGCGTTGGCCGCGCTGCCGAACGCGCGGGTGGTGGAGGACCTGGCCAAGCCGGTCTAGCGGCTGATCACCGTCGATGTTGTTGCACGTGAAACATCGCCGGCGACTCAGCCGTCGGCGGCCTCGCGTCGCTCCACCTCGGCGAGGGCGGCCAGCAGCGTGGCCGGCTCCTGAGCGCCCGCGACCACGTACTTGCCGGCGAACACGAAGGTGGGCACGCTTGTCACCCCGATCTGGTGAGCGGCGGCCAGTTCGTCGGTGAGTTCGGCGACTCCCGCCTCGGAGTCGAGGAACCGGCGGACCTCGGCGCCGTCCAGGCCGACTTCGGCGGCGACGGCGGCGAGCACCTCCGCGGAACCGATGTCGACCCCGTCGGTGAAGTGGGCGCGGTGCAGCGCCTCGACCATCTCAGCGCCGCGACCCCGCTCGTCGGCCCAGCCGATCAGCCGGTGCGCGTCGAAGGTGTTGGCCGCGATCGCCCGCTCGAAGTGGAAATCCAGCCCGATGGTCGCACCGATCTCGGTGACCTGGGAGACCATCGGACCGACGCGACCCGGCCCGCCGAACTTCTCGCCCAGGGCCGTCAACAGCGGCCGGGGCTCGGTCACCGGCGTCGGGTCGAGTTGGAAGGGACGCTGCCGGACGGTGACCTTGCCCTCGTACGAGGCCAGGGCCAGGTCGAGCCGCCGCCGGCCGATCCAGCACCAGGGGCAGACCACGTCGGCGTAGATGTCGATCTCCATAACCGGCGTCAACTCGCCGACCCGGCGATCTGTTCCCGCACCTGCCGCTTGAGGCGACCCAGGATGGCGGTGCCGCCACGCACCCGCAGCGGACTGATCGCCTGCGCCAGGCCCATCCGCTGATACAGGTCGTCCGGCACGGCGAGCACCTGCTCAGGGCTGGCCCCGGCCAGCCCTTCGGCGAGGATGCCGGCGAACGCCCGAGTGGTCGGCGCCTCTGGCGGGCAGTCGAACAGGGTGCGCACCGTGCCCTCGGGCGTCACCTCGGCGCGCAGGAAGAACGACGTCTGGCACTCCGGCACCTGCTCCATGCCCTCGTGGCCCTCCTGCCCGGCGGGCAGCGGCGGCACCGCGTCGGAGTACTCCAGCAGCATCTCCAACACCACGTCCCGCGGGGCGGCGGCGAACTCGTCCACGATCTCGGCCAGCTTGCTCGGCATCTCGGGCATCCCGCCAGGCTACCGGCGTGCCGCCCTCACAGCGTGGGGGCTTGCTCGCTGATCTGCCCGAGGGCGGACTGCGGGTCGAACTGCACGGCCAGGTCGCCGAGGGAGACGATGCCGACCAGCTTGCGTTCGGCGTCGCAGACCAGCACCCGGCGTACGCCCCGTTCGCGCATCAGCGCCGCCGCGTCACCGGCCGAGCAGTTCTGCTCGATCATCACCACCTCGCGGGTGGTGATCGAGCCGATCGTCGTACTGGTGGGGTCGCTGTTGGCGGCGACCGCCCGGACCACGATGTCGCGGTCGGTGAGCAGACCGGCGAGGGTGGCGCCTTCGGTGACGACGACATCACCGATGTCGGCCTCCTTCATCACCCGGGCCGCCTCGTCGAGGGTGGTTTCCGCCGGCAGGTAGATGACCTGTCGGGTCATCACGTCGGCGACGCGGTAGTCGGACATGAGAGCCTCCATGCAACGTTTCGGCCGATCGGAATGCGGTACCCCGTTCTCCGGCGACTACACCCCATTCGGCGCGAGGCTCACCGTTGCGTCGCCGGCGCCAGCTGGGCGAGCAGGTCGGGCAGCGACAGCTCGACGCGCTCGCCGGTGGCCCGATCACGCAGTTCGACGTACCCGTCGGCGAGGCGGCGGCCGACCACGACGGTGCGCGGGATGCCGATCAGCTCGGCGTCGGTGAACTTCACCCCGGCCGAGACGCCGACCCGGTCGTCCACGAGCACCCGCAGGCCGGCCGCGGCCAGTTGCGCGCCGAGGTCCACGGCCGCGTCGAGCTGCGGGCCCTTGCCCGCGGCCACCAGGTGTACGTCGCACGGTGCGACCGACGTCGGCCAGACCAGTCCCCGCTCGTCGTGGTGCTGTTCGGCGATGGCCGCCACCGCCCGGGACACCCCGATGCCGTAGCAGCCCATGGTGAGTCGTACCGGCTTGCCCTGCGGGCCGAGCACGTCGACGGCGAAGGCATCGGTGTAGCGGCGGCCGAGTTGGAAGATGTGCCCGATCTCGATGCCCCGGCGCATCGTCAGCCGGCCCTGCGCACAGGCCGGGCAGGGGTCGCCGGGACGCACCTCGGCCGCCTCGACCGTGCCGTCGGGGGTGAAGTCCCGACCGCAGACCACGTTTGTGGCATGCCGGCCCGGCTCGTTGGCGCCGGTCAGCCAGGCCGTCCCGGTCACGACCCGGGGATCGACCAGGTAACGGAGACCGAGCTTGTCGAGCACCTGTGGCCCGATGTAGCCACGGACCAGTTCCGGATGGGCGTCCCAGCCGTCGAAGATGTCCACGGTGGCCGGTGACAGTGCGGCGGCCAGCCGCTTCAGGTCCACCTCCCGGTCGCCGGGCACCCCGACGACAAGCAGTTCGGTCTCCTCGACACCCGGGCGGCGTACGGTCAGCACCACGTTCTTCAGGGTGTCGGCGGCCGTCCAGTCGGTCCGACCGCCGAGCGCCCGCTCGTTGGCGAGAGCGACAAGACTGGCGATGGTCGGCGTCTCCGGGGTGTCGTGCACCTCGACGGCCGGTGGCCGTTGCGGATCGCCGGCCGGTGGCACGGGCGTGGTGACCGCCTCGGTGTTGGCCGCATGGTCACAGTCGGTGCAGCCGACGTAGGTGTCCTCCCCGACCGCTGCGGTGGCCAGGAACTCCTCCGACGCGGAACCGCCCATCGCCCCCGACACGGCGTGCACCACCGTGTAGTCCAGGCCGAGCCGGTCGAAGATCTTCTGGTACGCCGCGCGGTGCCGGCCGTACGCCGCCCGCAGACCCTCGTCGTCCAGGTCGAAGGAGTACGCGTCCTTCATCAGGAACTCGCGCCCACGCAGCAGACCGGCGCGGGGACGGGCCTCGTCGCGGAACTTGGTCTGGATCTGGAACAGCGTCACCGGAAGATCCCGGTACGAGGTGAACAGCTCCTTCACCAGCAACGCGGCCATCTCCTCGTGGGTCGGCGCGAGCAGGTGCTCGGCACCGCGCCGGTCGGCCAGGGTGAAGATGTCGTCGCCGTACTCCGTCCACCGCCCGCTGGTGCGGTACGGCTCGGCCGGCAGCAGTGCCGGGAAGTGCACCTCCTGGCCACCGATCGCCGCCATCTCGGCCCGCACGATCTCGCTGACCCGGTCCAGGACCAGCTTGCCCAGTGGCAGCCAGGTGTAGCCGCCCGGCGCGGCCCGCCGCAGGTATCCGGCGCGCAGCAGCAGCCGATGACTCGGCACCTCCGCGTCGGCCGGGTCGTCGCGCAGGGTCCGGAGCAGCGTGGTGGACATCCGCAACAGCATTGCCGCAGGGTACGACCGCAGGGCCGATGTCGGCGAACGCATTGCGCATCAGCGGTCGTCGGGTGGCTCGCTCAACCCGGCCCGATGCGCGATCACCGCCAGCGCCGTACGGTCCCGGGCGTTCAGCTTGGCCAGCAGTCGACTCACATAGGTGCGCGCGGTCGCGGGACTGATGAACAACGCCCTGCCGATCTCGTCGTTCGTCTCACCCAATCCGACCCGGGCCAGCACGGCCCGCTCCCGCTCGGTCAGGACGGCCAACCGGGGATCGGGACGAGCCGGGCGGGGTGCGGCGGCGAGCCGTTCCATCACCCGGCGGGTGACCGTGGGCGACAACAGGTTCCCGCCCGCCGCAGTGGTCAGCACCGCCCGGCGCAGTTCGTCCGAGGGAGTGTCCTTCAGCAGGTAGCCGGCGGCACCGAGGCTCACCGCCTCGATGATGTCCTCGTCGTCGTCGAACGTGGTGAGGATCAGCACCCGGGTCGCGGCCAGCCCGGCGTCGGCCCGGATCGCGGCGGTCGCGGCCAGGCCGTCCAGCACCGGCATCCGAATGTCCATGAGTACGACATCCGGCCTGTACTGCCGGGCCAGCCGGAGCCCGGACCGGCCGTCGGCGGCCTCCCCGACCACGTCGATCTGCGGATCGGCCGACAGCAGGGTACGGATGCCGGCCCGGACGAGATCCTGGTCGTCGACGATCAGCACGCTGGTCATGCCGGCCCGACCAGCGGAAGTTCGGCGTGGACGGCGAAACCGCCCGGCACCGGGTCGGCGGTGAGTCGACCGCCCAGGCTCTCGGCCCGCTCCCGCATCCCGGCGATGCCGTGCCCGATGCCTGGCGGTCCGGTGCCTGCCTTCGGTGCTTCGAGTTCCGCGTCGGTGCCGCTGTCGATGACCGACAGGGTCAGACGGTCCTCGTCCTGGCGGACCCGGATCTCGACCCGGCTGCCGGCGGAGTGTCGTACGACGTTGGTGATCGCCTCCTGCACGATCCGGAACGCGGCGGCCTCGACCGGACCGGGCACGGGCGGGTCGAGGTCGACCCGGACGTCGACGTCGAAGCCGGCCGCGCCGGCCGCCTGGGTGACCGCGTCGAGGTTGGCAAGCGAGACGACCGTGCGGCGTTTGTCGTCCGGCGAGCGCAGCAGCGTCACCGTGCGCCGCAGGTCGATCATGCTGCGACCGGCCGCCGACCGGATCAACTCCAGCGCCGAGCGGGCGGTGGCCTCGTCGCGGCCCAACGCCTCCCGCGCGACGTCGGCGTGCAGGGCGATCACCGACACGGTGTGCCCGAGAGAGTCGTGCAGGTCCCGGGCGACAGCCATCCGTTCGTGCTGGACGCGGGTCTGCGCCTCCTGCTGGTAACGCGCGGCGGTCAGTTCGGCGATCCGCCGGGCGTCCGCCTGCGCCGCCCGACGGGACCGCACGCTGTCGCCGAGGGCGATCGCCGCGCCCATCAACAGGACGTGCCCGGCCAACTCGTAGCCGACCACGAAGGCGAAATCCTGCCCCTCGGCGAGGCGGAAGACCACCGAGACCACGGTGACCACCACGGCGGCGGTGACGGCGGCGACCAGTCGCCCGTACTCGGCGGCGGAGAAGAGGGCGGCGGCGACCGGCACGGCCAACCCGATCGCCGGGTAGCCGACGGCGTAGTAGGCGAACAGGCCCAGCACCGTCACGGCGAGCACCAGCACCGGGTAGCGGCGACGGGCCAGCATCAGCGCGCCGAGACCGACGGCCCACAGGTACGCGACCCGCTCCGGCCCGTGCCGGCCACCCTCGTTGGCGCTGATCACGATCGAGACGATGACTGTGACACCCACCCCGAGCAGCACATCGACGACCCAGGGGCGGAACGCCTGCTCCCTCGCACGACCGGCCACGAACTCAGCGTACGGCGCTGAACGGGCGCGTCGGGGTCGTCAGAAGGCGACCCGAACAGTCGCCCACCGACGTACCGCCCCTGCCCCCACCCCCGCCACTGTCGAAAGGAAGGGCACCTTGTTAACGCCTCGTGTAGAGGAAGGGCCCCCTATTAACAACGTGAGGGAGTTGCCGCCATGAGCACCGCACAGCCTGTTCCGCAGCGTCGGACGGCACTCGGAATTCCGTGGCCCGCCCTGCTCGGGCTCGCGCTGCTCGGGCTGCCTCGGGTGGTGCTGCACGATCTGGGGTTGGTGCACGAGGGCACCTTCGTCAATCTGCTGCTGGTGGTCGTACCGCCGATGGTCTGGATCGTGACCGCGGTGCTGCGGCGGGTGCCCAACCCCTTCCTCACCCTGCTCGTCCTCGGCCTGATCTACGGCGTGCTGCTGGCGCTGACCCACCAGGTGCTCTGGGACGCTGCGTTCGACGCGCCGCCGACTCTCGGCGGCAATCTCGGCGATCTCGCCCCCGGCACGCAGGCAGTCATCATCCGGGTCTTCGCGGCCATCAGCAGCGTCTTCACCGGCGTCCTGGTCGGCGCGGTGAGCGGCCTGATCGCCTGGTCCCTGGCCCGCCGCGGGTAGTGATCGCCAGACGTTGTCACCCGGTGGTCCCTGGTCGGAGTCACCGGGTGACAACGTGGTGCTGCGTCGCTATGCGTGCGGCAGTCGGGTGCGGCGTCGGGCCAGGAGCAGCAGGATGCCGCCAACCGTCAGCATGGCGAGACCGGCGCCGGTGATCAGCCCGGCCTGCGGACCGGTGACCGGCAGGCCACCTCCACCCCCGCCATCGTCCTTGGGGAATGCGGCGACCACGACGGCGAAACCGTCCTGGTTGTCGCTGACGTCCACATCGGGCTGCCGGTACGGCGACGGCGTTCGCCGACGAGCGCGAGCCTGTCGTAGGTGCAGACCGCCGTCGGTCCGTCGCTGTCGATCACACACGGTTCGTCCTGGTAGATGAACGTCACGCCCTTGGGTAGGCGGATCGTGACCTTGAGGCCGCTGACCGCCTTCCGGCCGTGGTTGGCGACCAGGTACTGCAACCCGCCCGCCTCCCCCGGGTTCAACGGCCCATGAGGATCGGGTCCGATCGGGCCTGCATCGATGGGCACCGACTGATCCACGTCCCACGCGATCACCGACAGGTCGGCTTCGGGGTTGTCGACCACGCTGAATGTGAATCGCTTCCTGGTTTCGACAGGGTTGTTCTCAGTCCAGGACATGCCGGCTGAGAGACTGAACTCACCTTCGAAGGGCTCCTGCGTATTTGTGCTGACGGTGATGAGGATGGGAATCTCCACGGTTCCGCCGGGGGCCGGAATGAAGTAGGGGTAATCGCCCGAATAGATATGGCACCCCCAGGCTCCCGGACAGTGTGGCTGGAGACACTATTCGCGCCGAATTCGCGGCGCTATCCCTCGATCATCCGGAGCGTGCGACCCGGAAACCCACATCGTCGACCGTAAACGTCGGATGGCTGCGACGGCGTACCGAGGCGCGGCAACTCCACTGCTCGTCGAACCAGCCGCCGCCACGCAGCACCCGGTAACTGCCGTACATCTCGGCGTCGTAGACGTCCCAGCACCAGTTCCACACGTTGCCCAACATGTCGTACAGGCCCCAGGTGTTGGGCTGCTTGCCACCGACCTCGTGGATCCGCTCGGCGGAGTTGCCGCGATACCAGGCGATCTCGTCCAACGGCCCGTATCGGGGGCCGGTCGTGCCGGCGCGGCAGGCGTACTCCCACTCGGCCTCGGTCGGCAGTCGGTACCCGTCGGCGTCGACATTCCAGCCGACCTGGTCGCCGTCGAGCCGGTACGCCGCCGTCAGGCCGTCCCGCTGGGACAGGGCGTTGCAGAAGCGGATCGCATCCCACCAGGAGACGCTCTCCACGGGAAGCCGATCGCCGGTCGCCGCGCTGGGGCGCTCGCCGGTGACCTGCGCGTACTGCTCCTGGGTGACCGGAACCGCGGCGATGTCGTACGGCTGGAGTCGCACCGACCAGCGCCGCTGGGTACGCCGGTCCGACAGCGTCACCTGCCCGGCCGAGATGGAGATCATGGCAAGTTCCGCCGTCACGAACAGCGAGCGTACTCGAATTGGTCAGGCGATGACCTCCGCCACGATCCAGCCTCAGGGGCAGCCGGGGATGCCTGCCTGGTGCCAGACTCTCCGACGTTAAGAAGGGGCCCTTCCTATACCGCAGGCGTTAAGAAGGGGCCCTTCCTTACTCCTCTGAAGGAGCAGTGGTGCGCTGGCGTAGTTACGTCGCGGTCGGGGACAGCTTCACCGAAGGTCTGGACGACCCCTATCCGGACGGCAGCTTCCGGGGCTGGGCCGATCTGGTCGCCACCCGGCTCGCCGCCGAGGCCGGTCCCGATTTCCAGTACGCCAATCTCGCCATCCGGGGACGTACGTTTCCGAACGTGGTGGCCGAGCAGGTGCCCATGGCGTTGGCGATGAAGCCCGACCTGATCAGCTTCGCCGCCGGTGGCAACGACGTGCTGCGTCGTACCTTCGACCCGGATGCCCTGGCCGCGCGCTTCGACCAGGTGGTGGGCCGGCTGCGCGCGGACGGGGCCGACGTGGTGCTGTTCCGGTTCGCCGACGTGACGCCCCGGCTGCCCGGACAGCGGCTCATCGGGCCCCGGCTCGCCGTGGTCAACCGCGCGGTCGGCGAGACCGCCGAGCGGCACGGCGCGATCCTGGTCGACCTGTACGCCGACGACACCTACCTGAACTCGACGCTGTGGAGCACCGACCGGTTGCACCTGTCTGCGGCCGGTCACCGCCGGGTCGCCGGCCAGGTGCTCGCCGCCCTCGGCGTCGGCTGCGACGAACAGTGGCTGCTCGTACCGCCGCACCCCGAACCGACGCCCTGGTTGTCGGCCCGCGCGGCCGACCTGCGCTGGGCCGGACAGCACCTGGCCCCCTGGATCAAGCGCCGGATCACCGGCCGCTCGTCCGGCGACACCCTGACCGCCAAACGCCCTCTGCTCGGCCCGCTCCCACCACAACCGCCTCGCTGACCAGGAAGCCGCCAACACGACGACTTCCTGGTCAGGCGGGTGACGCGAGGGCCGCTAGGCGTGCGGCAGGCGGTGCCGACGTCGGGCGAGCAGCAGCATCAGGCCGCCACCTGCCAGCAGGACGACACCGATTCCGGCGATCAGCGTGGTCGGCGACCCGGTGATCGGCAGCTCACCACCGCCACCGTTGCCACCGTCGTCGTCCCCGCCGCTGCGGGGCGCGGCGACCACGACGGAGAAGCCGTCCTGGTTGTCGCTGGCATCCACATCCGCCGCCGGTACGGCGACAGCGTTCGCCGGCAGCTTGGTACGCACCAGGTCGGACTTGGCGACGACCTCCTCGGTCAGGCCCTCGACCTGCACGGTCCCGCCCTGCAACGTGACGGGTGCCTTGGTGTCGGCCGGCACGGTCACCAGGTTGTGCACCTCGACGGCGGAGTGAACGTCGTCCCTGGGGTCGGTGTCCTCAGCGGCCGGTACGAGTGCGAGCGTGTCGTAGGTGCAGACCGCCGAGCGTCCGTCGGCGTCGATCGCGCACTCCTCGGGCGGCGCGGTGAAGGTGACGCCCTCGGGTAGGCCCAGCGTGACCTTGACCCCGCTGACCGCCTTCCGGCCCTGGTTGACGATCTGGTAGCGCACAGCGGCCGTCTCGCCCGGGTTCAGCGGCCCGGTCGCTTCGAGCTTGCCGTCCGCATCCACCTGCACCGACTGCTTCACGTCCGGGGCGAGCACCGACAGATCAGCCTCGGCCTCGTCGACGATCGTCAGCGGGAAGGTCTTCTCGACGTCGGGTGACCGCTCGCCCGCCCAGTACGCGTGCACGGTGACCACGAAGCTGCCCTCGTACGGCTCGTCCTGCACGCGGACACGGATGTCGAGCGGGATCTCCGTCGTCTCGCCGGGTCCCGGTATCAACCCCTCATGCGCAGGGGCAGCGATGTGGCAGTAGAAGTGTTCGGGCTCACCGTCGCACTCGCCGATGTCGGTGCCCGGGCCGGGCCACTGGACGGCGGCCTTCTCCCAGGAGTCCGGATCGGTGGGGCGGACGTTGAACTGCCACGCGGTCGGGGTCTCGTCAGTCGTCAGGTTGGTGAATCTCAGATGGATTCTCTTCGTTTCGACTCCCAGCGGAGCCGTCGTGCTGGTCAGATCGAAGGCGAACTTCGGCTCCGGGTCGACCGCAGCGGCGGGACCAGCGGGGAGAGCCGTACCGGCAAGGACGAGCAACGTGGCGGCCACCGTACGTGACAGCCAGCGACGACCAACAGCCACAGCGAAACCTTCCGAGGGAACGGCCAGTGTTTGTTGTCGACGATATTCGTGGTGGCCTCGTCGCGCTGTCCCGTCAGCGGAGCGTGCCACCCGGCAGCCCGCGACTGGGTACCTTGGGGATCATGCCTGTGCCGAGTGATCCCGATCCCCGACTCCAGTCCTACGCCGACCCGCAGCGGCTGGTCACCACCGAGTGGCTGGCCGAGCACCTGCACGACGAGGGTCTGGTCGTCGTCGAATCCGACGAGGACGTGCTGCTCTACGACACCGGGCACATTCCCGGTGCGGTGAAGGTCGACTGGCACCTGGAGTTGAACGACCAGGTGACCCGCGACTATCTGGACGCCGAACGGTTCGCCGAACTCTGCGCCGCCAAGGGCATCGGCCGGGACGACACGGTCGTCTTCTACGGCGACAACTTCAACTGGTGGGCCGCGTACGCCCTCTGGGTCTTCACGCTTTTCGGTCACGCCGACGTGCGCCTGCTCGACGGCGGGCGGCAGAAGTGGATCGCCGAGGGCCGGGAGATGACCCGCGACAGGCCCGACCGACCGCGGGCGCAGTACCCGGTGCCGCAGCGCGACGACGCACCGGTGCGGGCGTTCCGCGAGGAGGTGGCGGCGCACGTCGCGGCGGGCCGTCCGCTGGTCGACGTGCGTTCGCCGGGTGAGTACACCGGCGACATGCTGCACATGCCGGATTACCCGCAGGAGGGTGCGCTGCGCGGTGGGCACATCCCGGGTGCGGTGAGCAAGCCGTGGAAGTCCGCCGCCAACGACGACGGCACCTTCAAGTCGGCCGAGGAACTGCGCGCCATCTACGCCGACCAGCTCGGGCTGAGCCCCGACGACGACGTGATCGCGTACTGCCGGATCGGGGAGCGGTCCAGCCACACCTGGTTCGTGCTGCGCCACCTGCTCGGCTACCCGCAGGTCCGCAACTACGACGGCTCCTGGACGGAATGGGGCAACCTGGTCCGCGCTCCCGTCGTGAAGGGCCCGAACCCGACCTGATCCGTCGAGTCGATCATGGAGTTGCCGGACGCAGGCAACTTCATGATCGATCGGCGGTCGGCTGTCCGGTAGCGCCGGGCGGTGGGGGCCGGACGTGCCCGCCGGGGGTGGATTTGTCCTCTGGGCTGGTGCGGCGTGTCGCCCTGGGAGGGTTTTCGACAGCGCTGCCGGGCGGGCGTTCCCGGCAGGCGGACTGGCGGGTAACCGAGCCTGCCCCCCGTCATCGGCCTGGGTCTACGCTTGCCCGGTGACGGTGGAGCAGCGGGCCCGCGGCGCGAACAGCGGGGCCACGGGAACGGGGCGGCGCCGGTCCCGCAAGGACGAGATCCTGGAGATCGCGGTGGGGCTGTTCGCCTCGCGCGGCTACCACGGTGTGTCGATGGACGACATCGGCGCGGCGGCCGGGGTGACCGGCCCGGCGCTCTACCACCACTTCGCCGGCAAGGAAGCGATGCTTGTCGCCGCGCTGGTGCCGGTCAGCGAAGGGCTGCTCGACGGCGGTCGGCAGCGCGCCGCCGCCCACCCGGGCGATCCCCGCGCCGTGCTGGAGTCGTTGATCGACTTTCACGTCGACTTCGCACTGGCCAATCCCGCTGTCATCGCGCTGCACCTGCACGAGCTGGACCGGCTGCCCGAGGAGCCCCGACGGCGCATCCGGCGTCTTCAGCGGCTCTACGTGGAGGAGTGGGTCACCGTGCTGACCGCCCTGCACGCCGGGCTGCCCGACGGCGAGGCGCGGGTGCTGGCCCACGCCGCGTTCGGCCTGATGAACTCCACCCCGTTCCTCGGCGGCGAGGTCGACCGCCGCCGCCGGGCCGAGTTGCTGCGCGCCGCCACCCTCGCCGCACTTCTCGCCCCCACCGACCCCGCCTGAGCCTCCCGCGCCGCAACCGGCCTCGCCTGGGTATCCCGCGCCCCGACCGGAACAGTCTGAGCCTCCTGGCCCGCATCGGCATGCACCTGCCCCGACATGCCGGTCCACCTGCGCCGACGCGCCGCTTCGGCAGCACTGTCGCGGGCGGAGAGTGACCCGCTTCCTTGCTCCACGGCGGTACGCCTGCCTAGCATGCTGTCCCACCATCTGGACGCTCGGAGGACTCATGATCGAGTCGTTGCTGGTCGCCAACCGGGGCGAGATCGCCCGCCGGATCATCCGTACCGCGCGGCGGCTCGGCGTACGCGCGACCGCGGTGCACTCGGAGGTCGACGCCGATCTGCCGTTCGTGCGCGAGGCCGATGAGGCGGTCTGCGTCGGTCCGGCCAACCCCGCACAGAGCTACCGCAACACCGAGGCGATCCTCGCCGCCGCCGCGTCGACCCGTGCACAGGCCATCCACCCCGGCTACGGCTTCCTGTCGGAGAACGCCGACTTCGCCCGTACCGTCGAGGCCAGTGGCCTGATCTGGGTCGGACCTGGCGCGGACGCGATAAGCGCGATGGGCGACAAGATCAATGCGCGGAACCTGATGGCCGCCGCCGGGGTTCCGGTGGCACCCGGGACCACCGAGCCGGCCGCCGACCTGACGACGGCGCTGGCTGCGGCGGGCGAGATCGGCTACCCGGTCATGGTGAAGGCCGCCGCCGGCGGTGGCGGCATGGGCATGGGCGTGGCCGCCGACGACGACGCGCTGCGTACCGAGTACGACAAGGTGCGCGCGTTCGCCGAGCGGATGTTCGGCGACGGTTCGGTGTTGATCGAGCGCTACTTCCCCCGGGTACGGCACGTCGAGGTGCAGATCCTCGGCCTGGCCGACGGTCGGGTGGTCGCCCTCGGTGAGCGGGAGTGTTCGGTGCAGCGCCGCAACCAGAAGCTGGTCGAGGAGTCGCCCTCCCCGGCGGTCTCCCCAAAGCTGCGGGAACGCCTGCTCGCGGCGGCGGTACGGGCCGGCGAGGCGGTCGACTACCGCAACGCGGGCACGGTGGAATGCCTGCTGGTCCCGGGCACCGACGAGTTCTTCTTCCTGGAGATGAACACCCGGCTCCAGGTGGAGCACCCGGTCACCGAGCTGGTCTACGGCCTGGATCTGGTCGAGGAGCAACTGCGGGTGGCCGCCGGCCTGGCCCCCACCTTCGACCCGGACGCGCTCAGCCCGCGCGGCCACGCCATCGAGCTGCGGATCAACGCCGAGGACCCGAAGCGGTTCCTGCCCGGCCCCGGAGTGATCAAGACCTGGGTGGAGCCCACCGGTGAGGGCGTACGCGTCGACTCCGGCTACGTCGAGGGCAACACCGTGACCCCGTTCTACGACAGCCTGATGGCCAAGCTCGTCGTCTACGCCGACACCCGCCCCGAAGCGATCGCCCGCGCCCGCACCGCCGTGGCCGACTTCGCCCTGGCCGGCCCCAAGAACAACCTTCCCTTCTTCACCGAACTCCTGGACAACCAGGAGTTCACCGCCGGCACCTACGACACCACCCTGATAACCCGCATGCGCTGACCCCATCCGCATGCGGGTGGGGGTGCCATGCTCGGAGAGGACGAGGAGAGGTTGAGGTGCACAGTGAGGTGGCCGGGATGAGGGAACTGCCGGGGGTCGTGTCCATCCGGGAGGTTGGGCCGCGTGACGGGCTGCAGAACGAGGAGCCGATCCCGACCGAGGCGAAGGTGCGGCTGCTCGACGCGCTGTCCCGCACCGGCGTACGGCGGATCGAGGCCGTGTCGTTCGTGCACCCCAAGGCGATCCCGCAGATGGCCGACGCCGACGAGGTGTGGCAACGGGCCACGAAGGTCGACGGAGTTCGCTACTCGGCGCTGGTGCCGAACACGCGAGGCGCGCAGCGGGCCCTGGCCGCCGGGTTCACCGAGATCGAGGTGGTCGTCTCCGCCAGCGACACGCACAACCGGCGCAACGTCAACCGTTCCACCGCCGAGTCGCTCGACGACATCGCCGAACTGATCGACATGCTGCACGGTGCCGGCGCGCAGGCCGAGGTGATCATCGCGACCAGCTTCGGCTGCCCGTACGAGGGGGACATCGACCCGACCCGGGTCGCGGCCATCGTGGAACGGGTGGTCGCCGACGGCGCCGACCGCGTGGCCTTCGGCGACACCACCGGCATGGGTACGCCCCGACGGGTCCGTGACCTGCTCACCGCCGTACGCGACCGCAACGCGGACATCCCGGTGCTGCTGCACTTCCACAACACCCGGGGCACCGCCCTGGCGAACCTGTTGACCGCGTTGGAGTTCGGGGTGACCGAGTTCGACGCCAGCGTCGGCGGTCTCGGCGGCTGCCCGTACGCGCCGGGTGCCAGCGGAAACCTGGCCACCGAGGAGGCGGTGCACATGCTGCACGACATGGGCATCGACACCGGCATCGACCTCGACGCCCTGATCGACGCCGCCAAACTCGCCGAGGACCTCACCGCCCGCCGCCTCCCCTCCGGCGTCCTCCGCGCCGGCCCCCGCACCGCCCTGACCCCCCTCCCCTGAACCCCACACGCCCCACCCCTCCCCGCGCCGCCCCATCCACCCGCGATCTTGCAGTTTTTGTCGCCCATATGCGCTCCTTATGTCGATATGTGGCGACGAGAAGTGCAAGATCGCGGGTAGGAGGGGTGGGTGTGGCGTGGTGAGGGTGGGCGTGGGTGGGGTAGATTAACGATCGTTCAGGCTGGGCGTGGTGGGGAGCCGTGGTGACTGTTGACGGTGGGGCGCTGGAGCAGCTCGGTAAGCGCGTTCGGGCCGGTGGCGCGGAGAAGTATCACGCGGCGAACGCGGCCAAGGGAAAGCTGTTCGCCCGGGAGCGGGTGGCCCTGCTGGTCGACGAGGGATCGTTCGTCGAGGACGGGCTCTACGCCAACGCGCTCGCCGACGGGCTGCCCGCCGACGGGGTGGTGACCGGCACCGCCACCATCGACGGTCGCCAGGTCTGCCTGATGGCCAACGATTCCACGGTCAAGGCCGGCAGCTGGGGTGCGCGTACCGTCGAGAAGATCATCCGAATCATCGAGCGGGCGTACGACACCGGCGTGCCGATGGTCTACCTGGTCGACTCGGCCGGGGCGCGGATCACCGACCAGGTCGAGCTGTTCCCGGGTCGCCGCGGTGCCGGCAAGATCTTCTGGAATCAGGTACGCGCATCCGGCTCGATCCCCCAGGTCTGCGCGCTGTTCGGGCCGAGCGCGGCCGGTGGCGCGTACATCCCGGCGTTCTGCGACGTGGTGGCCATGGTGGACGGCAACGCCAGCATGTACCTCGGCTCCGACCGGATGGTCGAGATGGTCACCGGGGAGAAGACCACCCTGGAGGCCATGGGCGGGGCGAAGGTCCACTGCGCCGAGTCGGGCGTCGGGCACTTCCTCTGCAAGACCGAGGCCGAGGCGCTCGACGTGGTCAAGCGCTACCTGTCGTACCTGCCGGCGAACTGGACCCAGCAGCCGCCGACCGCCGAGGCGGTCGCCGCACCCGCCAAGGCGGACCTGGCCGCGCTGGTGCCGGCCAGCGAGCGGCAGGCCTTCGACATGCGACGGTACGTCAAGGGCCTGCTCGACGAGGATTCGTTCTTCGAGATCCAGGCGCTCTGGGCCAAGGAGTTGACCATCGGGTTCGGCCGGCTGAACGGCGAGGTCGTCGGCGTGGTCGGCAACAACTCGATGTTCAAGGGCGGGGTGCTCTTCGTCGACTCGGCCGACAAGGCGAGCCGGTTCGTGCAACTCTGCGACGCGTTCAACGTGCCGCTGCTGTTCCTCTCCGACGTGCCCGGCTTCATGGTCGGCAGCGCGGTGGAGAAGCAGGGCATCATCCGGCACGGCGCCAAGATGATCACCGCGATCTCCGAGGCGACCGTACCCAAGATCTGTGTGGTGGTCCGCAAGGCGTACGGGGCAGGCCTCTACGCCATGGCTGGTCCCGGCTTCGAGCCGGACGCGACAATCGCGCTGCCCACCGCGAAGATCGCGGTGATGGGCGCGGAGGCCGCGGTCAACGCGGTGTACGCGAACAAGATCGCCGCGATCGAGGACGAGGCCGAGCGGGCCGCCTTCGTCGCCGCCAAGCGTGCCGAGTACGAGCAGGACATCGACATCGTCCGGCTGGCCAGCGAACTTGTCATCGACGCGATCGTCGAGCCGCACGAACTGCGCGCCGAACTGATCCGCCGCTTCACCGCCGCCCGGAGCAAGGACCGGCACTTCTCCCGTCGTCGGCACGGCGTCACCCCCGTCTGAACCGGCGTCACCGTACGCATCAGCCAGCACCGGCACCGTCGAGGCGTCACGAGCGCTCGTCGGCCGTCCACACAGGAGGAACCCCGATGGACTTCCGGCTCTCCGAGGAGCACCAGGCGCTGCGCGACAGCGTGCGGGACTTCGCCCGCGAGGTGGTCGCGCCGGTCATCGCCGAGCACTACGAGCAGCACACCTTCCC
This sequence comes from Micromonospora maris AB-18-032, assembly GCF_000204155.1. Classification (NCBI taxonomy): domain Bacteria; kingdom Bacillati; phylum Actinomycetota; class Actinomycetes; order Micromonosporales; family Micromonosporaceae; genus Micromonospora; species Micromonospora maris. The sequence goes on from NC_015434.1 coordinate 44,099, forward strand.
GTACGAGGTCATCCGGCAGATGGGCAAGATGGGCCTGTTCGGTCTGCCCTTCGCCGAGCAGTACGGCGGCATGGGCGGCGACTACTTCGCCCTCTGCCTGGCGTTGGAGGAGCTGGCCCGGGTCGACTCCAGCGTGGCGATCACTCTGGAGGCGGCGGTCTCGCTCGGCGCGATGCCGATCTACCGGTTCGGCACCGAGGAGCAGAAGGCCCGGTGGCTGCCGAAGTTGCTCAGCGGCGAGGCGCTGGCCGGGTTCGGGCTCACCGAGCCGGGCACCGGGTCGGACGCCGGGGGCACCGAGACCCGGGCCGTGCTGGACGGCGACGAGTGGGTGATCAACGGTTCGAAGGCGTTCATCACCAACTCGGGCACCGACATCACCGCCCTGGTCACCGTCACCGCCGTCACCGGCACCCGGCCGGACGGCGCGAAGGAACTGTCCACCATCATCGTGCCGAGCGGTACGCCGGGCTTCACCGTGGCGCCCGGCTACTCCAAGGTCGGCTGGACCGCCTCGGACACCCACGAGTTGACCTTCGACGACTGCCGGGTGCCGGCGGAGAACCTGCTCGGCGAGCGCGGTCGCGGCTTCGCCCAGTTCCTGCGCATCCTCGACGAGGGCCGGATCGCCATCGCCGCGCTGGCCGTGGGCCTCGCCCAGGGCTGCGTCGACGAGTCGATCAAGTACGCCCGCGAGCGGCACGCCTTCGGCCAGCCGATCGGCAACTACCAGGCGATCCAGTTCAAGGTCGCGGACATGGAGATGAAGGCGCACACGGCCCGGCTGGCGTACTACGACGCGGCGGCCCGGATGCTTGCCGGCGAGCCGTTCAAGCGGCAGGCGGCGATCGCCAAGCTGCACGCCAGCACGATCGCGGTGGACAACGCCCGGGAGGCGACGCAGATCCACGGCGGGTACGGCTTCATGAACGAGTACCCGGTGGCCCGGTTCTGGCGGGACTCCAAGATCCTGGAGATCGGCGAGGGCACGTCCGAGGTGCAGCGCATGATCATCGCGCGTGACCTGGGGATGTGACCGGGGTCCGGTGACCGGGTGCGCCGGTCGCCTGTCGGGTTTCGGCATCGACCGGTCGGGTGGTTGACGCTCGCCTGCCGGATGTCGGGCCTGGCCCGTAATGTCCCGGACCATGACTTCGAGTCATGATCGTTCATCCGGGTGGATCGGGTCGTCCGGCCTTGCGGATCTGCTGCGGGGGCATCGCCGGGCCGCCGGCCTCACCCAGGCCGAACTCGCGACTCGTGCCGGCGTCGGCGTACGGACGGTTCGTGACCTGGAACGGGGACGCTCCTCGCGCCCGCAGCGCACCACCGTCGATCTGCTCGCCGATGCGCTCGACCTGTCCGGTGCCGCCCGTACGGCCTTCGTGGCCGCGGCTCGCAGAGCCGATGGCGGCACCGCCCGGGCCACTGCGGGTGAGCCGACACCCGTCCCGCCACCGCCCGAGCTGATCGGGCGGGAACGGGATCTGGCCGAGTTGGTCACCCTGCTGACCGAGCCGCGCGGACCTCGGGTGATCAGCCTGGTGGGGGTGGCGGGTGTCGGCAAGACCGCCCTCGCGCTGGCCGCCTGCCACGCTGTCGCCGCCGCTCGACGAGCGAGCCCGGTCGGGCCGCCGTCGGAGTCCGGTCGTCCGGGCGGTGTCAGCGGGCTGCACGTCGACGTCGGGTCGGACGTCGCCGACGTGTTCGCGGCCGCGCTGGGCGCCTTCGGAGTGTCCCGGACGACCGAGTTGACCGCCCGGATCGGCGACCCGACGCTGCTGGTGGATGCGGCCGAACGAGCCCCCGATTCGGTGGCCGGTGCGGTGCAGCGTCTCGTCGACGCCGTGCCCTCGCTGCGGGTACTAGTCACCGGTCGGCATCCGGTGGGGCTGCCGGACGAGTGGGTCCGACCGGTGTTGCCACTGGATGTGCCGGCATCGGGAGACATCGATCAGTCGGCGCTCGCCGCCTCCCCGGCGGTGGCGCTGTTCACCGCTCGGCTGGCGCAGGTCCGCCGGGAGCCACCGACCGAGACCGAACTTCCGGCGCTGGCCGCGCTGGTGCGGCGACTGGGCGGGCTTCCGCTGGCCATCGAACTGATGGCGGCACGCGGTCGACTGCTCAGCCTGACCGAACTGCTCGACCGCTACGGCGATCGGGTGCTGGACCTGGACATGGCGACCCGCAGCGGTTGGCCGACCGGTCAACTGCGGCCGGACGACACCCGGGCGGCGGTGGCGGGGACGCTGCGCGACGCGGTGGCGACGAGCTACCGGCTGCTCGACGACGAGGAGCGTGCGGCGCTGCGCCGGTTCTCCGCGTTCGACAACCGGTGGTCGATCGAACTGGCCGAGGAGATGCTCACCGGCACGGCCATCACCGCCGACCCCGTACGGCTGCTCAACCGGTTCATCGAACTGGGACTGCTGCACGTACGCGGGGATGGGCCGTTTCGCTTCCGACTGCTCGACGCGGTACGCGACTACGCCGTCGAACGGGTTTCCGGCGCCGGTGAGGCGGCGGTGATCCAGCGTCGGCACGCGCGAGTGATCACGTGGTTCGTGGAGCGCACCGCACCGGGCCTGACCGGGGCCGACGCCACCGGTGCGGCGCGTCGACTCGACGAGGTGTCCGGGGACATCAGTGCCGCGCTGGCGTACGCCGCGGTGGACGACCCATTGACCGCGTTGCGCCTGGCGGCCGGCCTGCCGCTCTGGTGGCGGCTTCGCGGGCGCGCCGGTGCCGGGCGGCAGTGGCTGCTGCGGCTGCTGGCCGACCCACGTACCGCCGAGGCCGACGGGGAACTGCGCCTGCGCGCGTCGCGCGGGGCGGCATCGCTCGCCGACGAGCAGGCCGCTGTGGTGGAGGACTTGCCGAAGGCCCGCGATCGGTCACGACAACGGGGGGTGGTGGCGCGGGCGAGGAAGCCCCCTGTTGCCACCCCTCGCTCATCGCCCGCGCCGGCACCCCCCATTGCGCCCCCGGTGACCCGAGACTAGCGAGACGGCGAAAGGCGACCTGTCGCATTTGGTGACCTATCGCCGTTTGTTCGATCGGTTCTGCCGCTCTTTCTGCCGCTGACGTCACCCTCGGCTGCTGGGCCGACCACCGATAGTTCGGCGGCGGGGGTTGAAAACGCGGCACCTGCGAACGACGATCAACAGGCGGTGGACTTGGCGTGCTCCGGTCCGGTGGCCGGGTCACCACTGCCGGCCGTGGCGCAGGGATGCACCGCGTCCCGCACCCGGCGCAGGCCGTCGAGCAGGGCGTTCAGGGCGGTCGGATCCAGTTGGCCGGTGAACCAGTCCTCGATGAGTTGGAGGTGACCGGGCAGGCACTCATCGAGCCGGCGCAGGCCGGCCGGCGTCACCACGGCGAACGAACTACGCCGGTCGGACGCGCAGGCACGTCTGACGATCAGGCCATCGCGTTCCATCCGGTCGACCACCCGGGTCACGCCGCTGGTGGACAGCGAGGTCTGGGCCGCGAGGTCGGTCATTCTCAGTTGGTTGTCGGGCGAGCGGGTGAGCCGGGTCAGCACCTCGAACTCGACCGGGGACAGCCCGTGTTCTTCCATCTGCGCGGCGAACCGGGCGGACAGCCCGGCATGTACCTCGAAGAGGAGGCCGACAGCCGTGATGCGAGAGTCATCGAACACGTTCGGGTTCACCAGGCCATCCTAGCAGTCCTTGACACGTGGAATGTTGTCGAGGGTATAGTTGCTTGGTCAGTCGTTGACCAAGCCAACATTCTCTACCGGAGGGCAGTCTCTCATGACCAGCAGCACCGAGTCGGTTACCCGCGAGTGGAACGGCCTGACCATCCCGGCGGCTGGCACCTACCTGCTGGACGCCGCGCACAAGCGGGTCGGCTTCATGGCCCGGCACATGATGGTGGCGAAGGTTCGCGGTGAGTTCACCGAGGCCAGCGCGACCATCACGATCGCCGAGGAGCCGCTGGAGTCCACGGTCAGCGCGACCATCCAGGCGGCCAGCATCACCACCGCCCAGGCCGACCGGGACACCCACCTGCGCAGCGGCGACTTCCTCGACGTGGAGAAGTTCCCCACGCTGGAGTACCGCAGCACCGGCGTGAAGTCCCACAGCGGTAACGAGTTCGTCCTCGCCGGCGAACTCACCATCAAGGACGTGACCCGCCCGGTCGACCTCACGGTCGAGTTCGAGGGTGTCGGCCGCAGCCCCTTCGGCACCGACATCTTCGGCTTCTCGGCGAGCGCCGAGATCGACCGTGAGGAGTTCGGCCTGACCTGGAACGTCGCCCTGGAGTCGGGTGGCGTCCTGGTCGGCAAGAAGATCAAGATCGAGATCGAGGGCGAGGCCGTCCGCCAGGCCTGACCTCTCGTACGCCCGACAGGCCCGCGCTTCACCGCGCGGGCCTGTCGGCTGTTCACCACCCCTGTGCCCTGGCCCCACCGTCCCAGGGCGCTGCCGTCGGTGCCAAATGTCACAGATTGTTCGTCAAGCTGTTCGTAGGCCACGACACCGGCGCTGGGTAGGACTTCTTCCGGCGTGTCCGAACTGGCCCGTCGCTGGTCAGAGCGGCGCTGCTCTGCCGGGGGACTGCGGCAATGGACCGATCTTCGGGACGGCCAGGTTCGGCGCGTCGGCGAGTAAGGTTCACACTGCGCTGCGGAACGGCACCGTTCCGTCGCGTCGCGCGCCGGGAGGAACACATGGGCAGGGACGTCGATCGGGCCGCATTCTCCCGCGAGGACCGGGTCCTCTACCGGCAGAAGGTCCGCCGTTGCCTGGACGTCTTCGCCCTGATGCTTGACGACTTCGGCTTCGACGCCGACCGGCCGATGACCGGGCTGGAGATCGAGCTCAACCTGGTCGACCCCGCAGCCGAACCCGCGATGCGCAACGAGGAGATCCTCGCCGCCATCGCCGATCCGCTGTTCCAGACCGAGCTGGGACAGTTCAACCTGGAGCTGAACGCCAACCCTCGACTGATCTCCGGTGCGGGCTTCACCGACTACGAACGCGGCCTGCTCGGCAGCCTCAACCGGGCGAGTGAGCGGGCGGCCCGGTCGGACACCCGGATCGTCCTGGTCGGCATCCTGCCCACGCTGACCGAGCGTCACCTGGTCGCCGACAACCTGTCGACGAACGAACGGTACCGGGTGCTCAACGACCAGATCGTCGGTGCCCGGGGCGAGGACATCGAACTCGACATCCGTGGTGTCGAACGGCTGCGTACGCACACCGACTCGATCGCGCCCGAGGCGGCCTGCACCAGCCTCCAGTTCCACCTCCAGGTCGCGCCGGACAGCTTCGCCGACTACTGGAACGCCTCCCAGGCGATCGCCGGAGCGCAGGTCGCGGTGGGTGCCAATTCACCCTTCCTGTACGGCCGGCAGCTCTGGGCGGAAACCAGGATCGCCCTGTTCGAACAGGCCACCGACACCCGTCCGGACGAGCTGAAGGCGCAGGGCGTACGACCCCGGGTGTGGTTCGGCGAACGATGGATCACCTCGATCTTCGACCTCTTCGAGGAGAACGTCCGCTACTTCCCGCCGCTGCTGCCGATCTGTGAGAGCGAGGACCCGGTCGAGGTCCTGCATGCCGGCGGTGTGCCCGAGTTGGCCGAGCTGCGACTGCACAACGGCACCGTCTACCGCTGGAACCGCCCGGTCTACGACATCATGAACGGGCGTCCGCACCTGCGGGTCGAGAACCGGGTGCTGCCGGCCGGCCCGACCGTGGTCGACATGTTGGCCAATGCCGCCTTCTACTTCGGGCTGGTCCGCGGCCTGGCCGAAGCCGACCGTCCGATCTGGAGTCAGCTCACCTTCAGCTCCGCCGAGGAGAACTTCCACATCGCCGCCCGACGGGGCATGGACGCCGTCCTGCACTGGCCCCGGCTCGGCGAGGTGCCGGTGACCAGGTTGGTGCTGGACGTGCTGTTGCCCATCGCGTCCGCCGGGCTCGACGCCTTCGGGGTGGCCCCGGCCGAACGCGACCGGCTCCTCGGCATCATCGAGCAGCGCTGTCGTACCGGCCGTAACGGGGCGGTCTGGCAGACGGCGACGGTGTGGGCCGCACAGCGGCAGCGGGGCCTGGACCGACCGGCCGCGCTGCACCACATGCTCCAGCGCTACGCCGAGCTGCAGGGCAGCAACGAGCCGGTGCACACCTGGCCCGTCGACTGACCCGTCAGCGGGCGCGACGCGGTGGTCGGGCCCGTCGGCTCGAAGCCTCCGGCCCGGCAGTGGCGCCGGTTGCCGGCTCGGCGTCCGGACCGGTACCCGAGCCGCCGCCGGCCTCGCCGCGGCTCGCACCCGAACGGTCCCGGGCCTCGGCGCGGCCCGCGCCCGCGCCGCTCCGGGCCTCGGCGGAGATGACCTCGGACGGCTGCCCCGCCGACGGCTCGGAGGTGCTGCGTCGGGTCGGTTCACCGCTGCCGCCCTGATCGCCGCTGGCCGGTGTGCCCGCGCTGTCGCGGTTGCCGCTGTCCGGTGGGTAGGCGCCACCGTGGTCACGGGTGGTCGGTATGTCCGTGCTGTCGCGGTCACCGCTGGTCGGGACGCCCGTGGCACCGGGGTCACCGTTCGTCGGTGCGTCCGTGCTGTCGTGGGTGCCGGGACGCTGTCGAGGCACCTGCGGGGTGGATGCCGCGTCGGTGGCCGGCTGCATCGACCTGCGCCGGGCGGACCGCTGGGCGAGCGCCGCGACGAGGACGGAACCGCCGACACCGACTATTGCCGCGTACGGGGCGATGAGGTGGGCGGACACCTGCTCCGGGTTGATCGCGGTCAACCTCGGTACGGCCAGGAAGTAGGCGACTGCCACCAGCAGCGGACCGGCCGCACCGGAGGCGGTGGCACCCACCCGGCGGTCGGCGTCGCGGACGCCTCGGCGGGCGGCCAGCGCGCCGATCACCAACGCCGATCCGAGGGAGAGAATCGCCCCGGGCCAGTAGAAGTAGTCCCGGATCCAGAACTGGTCGCTGTCGGAACTGAGCTGCCAGATGCCCAACTGGGCGGTGGTCAGGCCCCGACCGGCGAGCACCGAGTCGAGTACGGCGACGACCGCGAGCAGCCACAACCAACCGGCGGTGGCGATCACGTTGGTGGCCGCCGCCCGGCAGCGCAGTGACCAGAGGGCCACCAGCGCGCCGACCAGCACACCGACCGCGGCGTACCCGGCGGCCATGTCCCGCGGCGAGGGAGTGTCCGGTACCACCGCGACCCGGGCGGGTACGGCGACAAGCAACACGGTGATCAGCGCGCCCAGTGCGGCGGCACCGGCCAACGCGATGAACCACAGGCTGTCACCACCGCGCCCGTCAGTTGCCGGCAGTCGACCCGGGTCAGCTGCCGACTCGACGTCGGGTGTGGACAGCGCCGGACGCCGGTCCCGGAGCCGCTGGGCGCAGACCGCACCGAAGACGGTCGAGGTGGCGGCGATCCAGGTGGCCCAGATCAGGCTGGCCACCCAGGCGGCCGTGCCGGCGGTCGGTTCGGCCGGCGCCCAGTTCAGAATGCCCAGGCCGTAGCCGAATCCCAGTTGGGCGGCACCGGCGCCAGCTGCCACGCCGACCGCGGTGGCGATCGATCCTCCCCAGCCCTGTCTGGCCATGCCGGGCAGCGTAACCTCCTGTGCCCGGCGCGGCGAGTCGTGCGCCGTACCGGGCGATCAAGGTGACGGACGGTGTTTGTCGTCGATGGGTACGGTCGCCGGTGATGAGGCGGTGGGCGCAATGACGGGTGAGGTGACGGACGGCCGGACGACGCGGGCCGACACCGGTCCCGATCGGAAGACGATGGTGGTTGGTGGTGGCGTCGCGGCGGTGCTGCTCGCGGTCATCGGAGCCGCCGGTGGCTGGGTGCTCGCGGGCGACGAACAGCGGCAGCCGGAGACGCCCGTCGCTGCGAAGGGAGGCCGCAGCCCGAGCGCACCGGCCCCGTCGACACCGCGCGAGCGGCCCGCGTCCACCTCCGCCCCGACCAGTGCCGCCCCGACCAGTGCCGCCGCACCGAGTCCGACCGGGCTGACCGTGCCGGATCTCGTCGGCATGGACCTCGAAGAGGCCCGGAACGAGGTGCGAAAGCGCGGGCTGGAATGGAAGTTCATCTTCGGCACCGGCGACAACCAGAGCGTACGGAGCACTGATCCGGTCGCCGGTACGCCGGTGAAGCACGGCAGCACGATTTCGATCACCGTGGCCGGGGCGGCCCCACTGAACGAGATGCCGCAGGTGGTCGGGGAAGACTGCCGGGAGGCGGCGGCCGAACTCTTCGACAAGGGCTTCTCGCCGCACTATCCGTCCGGGCTGACCGGAAAGGTCACCGAACAGGAGCCCGCCGCCGGCACCGTTGGACGATGGGACGACATCGTGTACATCTTCTGCGGGATTCGGTCGTCGGATGACGAGTTCCTTCGGCAGTGACAGGCACCCGACACGCTGATTCCGGCCGATGGCGGGCGGAACCGCTAGGTTGACCAGCGTGGGGATGCCGACATGAGCGAGCGGGGCGAGGAACAGCCGGACGACCGGACACGTCCGTTGCCTCCGCCCGCCGGAGATCCCGACGACACCGCTGTGCTGGGTGGTACGCCGCCCGAAGGCACCGAGGCGGACGCGACAGTGGTGGTGCCGCCGACGCCCCGACCCCAGCTGTGGTCGGGGCGGGCGGAGGTGCGGCCACCGGGCCCGGGTGACGACCGTGAGTTGACCGCCGGCGAGTGGTACGGCGACGAGCAGGCCGGTCGGCGTTGGTGGCTGCCGATTCTCTGGGGAATCGTCCTGCTGCTGTTGCTCGGCGCGCTCGGAGTGGGGTTGTGGCTGGCACGCCAGGCGGTGGACGAGGACGACTCCCCGCCGCCGTCGCCCCAGCCGACCTCGACGGCGCCGACGAGCGCGTCGGCTTCACCAACCCGTTCGCCCTCGGCGGCACCGACGACAAGCGCTGCGCCGACGGGGTTGCCGATGCCGCCCCTGGTCGGGCTCTCCGAGGATGCGGCCCGAGCCCGGCTGGAAGCACTCGATCTCGAACCCGAGGTCGTGTACCGCCCGTCGGACCAGCCGGCCGGCACCGTGATCGCCACCGATCCGGGCCAGGGTGAGCCCGTCCAGCCCGGCGACGTGGTCAGGCTGGTGGTCGCCACCCCCAGCCCGTCGACGACGGCACCGACCACCGCGCCGACGACCACCGACCCGACGACGACCGGGCCGACCACCGACCCGACGGCCACGGCGAGCCCCACCGGGTGATCGGCTGCTCACCACATCCGTCGTCTGGTGCTGACCAGCCCGAGCCCGGCGAGGGAGATGGCGAGCCCGAATACCCCTGACCAGAACAGCGACCGGCTGAGTGCATCGGAGCTGTGCCGGTCGCCGGTTCGGTCGGACGTCGCCGCCCGGTGCGCACTGTCGGCGGACGATTCGGAGTCGCCGGGCATCGCGGCCGAGCCGTCAGGCAGAGCAGCCGAGTCGTTGGGCGTCAGTGGTGCCGTGCGGTCGTCGTCGAACTCGTCCCAGGCGGGCGGTGAGCCTCCCGACCCGGTCGGCGGCGTGGCTTCCACCACCGTGATCTCGGGTGCGGGAACCGGCTCGGCCAGCCGGGTGGAGGACAGAGCGGGATCCCGGACCAGCACCATCAGGGTGATGGCGGCACCGAACAGTGCCAGGATTCCGAAGGCGTGGGCGATACGGGACCGATGGGGCCGCCGCGCGGACAGATTGACCATGGCCATCCCAGGTTCGGGGTCCTGGAGGCGCGGTGGAGACGTGCCGGGGTGGGCACACCGATTCTATGGCGTCGGTGTGCCCGTCGGCGGCGTTTCGAATGCTCAGCCCACCCGGACCGGGGTCCGGGTGACGGGCCGACGGGCCGAGCGGACGGTGTGCGGTCGCGGCTGCGGCGCGGCCTGCACCAGGTGCAGCCCGGCCCGCTGGACGAAGATCGATCGACGGTTGACCGCGTCCCCCGCCGTGTTCAACTCGTAACCTTCGAGCCAGAGCCAACCGTCATAGGTCGGGCGGTCCAGCACCCGGATCACCCGGAAGTGAATCGGTCTGATGAACTGGACACTCGCCGCGCTTGTCACGTTCAGTACGTCACCGGAGCGGGGAAGCACATGGGCTCCTGAAAGGTCGGCCGGCGGGGAGGCCGGCAAGGCTGATCGGGGGGAAGTGCGGGCTCCGGCGACGAGGTCGTGACTCGGGAACCGGGTTCGTGGCGTCGACGGGCTTCGCTGCGCTGGTGGCGTACTCGGCCCGCCGTGTCTGGGCTGTCAGGGAAGGTGTCTGGGGCCACCGCCGCCGTCGCGCGTCGGCGACCGGCCACCGGATTCGCGGGGCCGGTCGCCGATCGACCGGGTCACCCGGTCGTCGTCTCCGTCGGCACCGCGGTGATCACAGGGGGAGACTGGATCAGAACGGTGCGTAGCCCGCGTCATACGGACAGAGTGCATCAGCGTCGTGCTTCATGCAAGTTGCACGTCGACTTTTGCCGATACGTGAGCGGCTCGCGCGAAACGGCGCTTGAACGTGCCGCCACCCGGACGGCACACTGAGGACCGGTTTCGCCCGTCGCGGCCGGTCGAGGACCGGCTCCACCCCTTGCCGCGAAACGCCCGCCGCCTTATGGTCGCGCCCCAGGCGGGCGGCAGACAGCGGCGCGTCGAGGCGGAAGGTGACACCGTGAGCGAGCGGCGCAGTCCGACCATCCGCCGGCGTCGCCTGGGCGCGGAACTGCGCCGTCAGCGCGAGACGGCCGGAATCACCATCGAGGCGGTGGCCGAGCAACTGGAGTGTTCGGCGTCGAAGATCTCCCGGATCGAGACCGGTCACACCACCGCGACGCCCCGGGACGTCCGGGACATGCTCCGGATCTACGGGGTGGTCGGCGCTGAGAGCGACGAGCTGGTGCAGATCGCTCGGGAGGCGCGGCAGAAGGGTTGGTGGCACCCGTACAGCACGGTGCTGGTCGGGGCGTACGTGGGCCTGGAGGCCGCGGCCAGTTCGATCCGGGCGTACGAGCAGCAGGTGGTTCCGGGTCTGCTGGAGACCGAGGATTACGCCGGCGCGATGATTCGCGCGGCCCGCCCTGATTTCACTGCGGAACAGGTGCGACAACGAGTGCGTGTCCGACTCGGTCGCCAGTCGTTATTGACCCAGGACGATCCGGTCGATCTGTGGGTGGTGCTCGATGAGGCGGTGATGAGCCGTCCGGTGGGCGGGGACACGGTCATGCGTGACCAGCTCAATCGGTTGGTGGAGGTAGCCCAGCTGCCGAATGTGACGTTGCAGGTCCTGCCCTTCGAGGTTGGGGCACATGCTGGCATGGACGGCACCTTCACGATCCTGAGCTTCCCCGAACCAGGTGATCCGGATGTCGTGTACGCGGAGAACGCCACGGGTGGGCTCTTCTTGGAGAAGAGCGACGAACTGCAGAAGTACAGCTTCATCTTCGATCACATTCGAGCAGCGGCCATGCGTCCGGAGGAGTCCGTCGGGTACATCGCAAAATTGGCAGAGGAGCCGCTGTGGAAATGGCGACGCAAGGATTCCCCGTGGACCTGACGCAGGCGCACTGGTTCAAGAGCTCGAAGAGCGGGCCGAACTGTGACAACTGCGTCGAGGTGGCGTATGTGACCGGGGCGGTCGGCGTCCGGGATTCGAAGGACAAGGCCGGACCGGCCCTCGTCTTCGCTCCGGGTGACTGGCACGCCTTCGTCGCCGGCACACGGGGCGGCGTCTTCGGACGGGGTTGATCCCGTAGCAACGACCTGGTCCCCGATCGGCACGTCCGGTCGGGGACCACGTCGTCCGCCGCGCTCGGCGGTCCCTCCGTGGGGCCCGGCCCGGTCGGCTGCCGTCGCCACTTCCCACCCGTCTCGTTGTACCTCTCGGTACGCGCTGGTCGACATCCCCCCGAGCAGGGCGGGTAACCGAGCGAGGCAGGCGAGACGAATGACGAGTATCGGATCGGACAACCTCACCAACAGCCCGGGCAAGCCGGAAAGGTTCGGCGGCAAATATCGCGGGGCTCGGCGGGACACCGTGTTGACCGAGGTGGTGTCCACGGACACCGAACACTCCGGGCGGGACACCACGGCACCGAGCGAGCAGGCCACGTCGCCGCTCACTCTGCCGTCGCTGGACCCGAACCCGCTCACCGAACCGTCGTTCCCGGCGACCGGATGGTCGAGCGTGGACGACGGCTCCCTTGCGGATCATCCGCTGCTGCGCGGCCTGCTGATGGAGTTGCCGCCGAGGGGCAGTGTGCCGCCGCCGGGTTGGCTCGACCGCTGGTTCGAGGCGACGCGGGCGATCCTGGAGCTGCTATACGTGCAGGGCGCGGGCCGGGCTCGGTGAGGTTGCGGACCGCTGCGGCATGGCTCGCTCGGCGAGCCGGTTGTGGCGCAGCGCGTGGCGGACCCCGATGGCCCCGACGCCCAGCACCCCGATGGTGACCGCCGGCCCGGTGATGCCCGGCCCGAAGAACTCGGCGGCACCGCTGGCCGTGATCAGCGCGGGCAGCAGGGCCAGGCCGGTCACCTGCAGCGGCAGCCCGATCAGTGGGTGGGCGGCGGCGGCCCGTAGCCCGTGTGGTGCCGGCGTCCGGGCGGCGGCGGCCAGTGCGCCCGCTCCGGCCCGGAGCCGACGCACCCGGCGTACGGTGCAGAGCGCCACCACCAGCGCCGGTAGCGCGGCGAGCGCCAGCCCAGCGGCGGCCCGGTCGGCCAGGGTCGCCCCGGCGGTGGTCAGACCGGCGATCGGCAGAGCCACCGTCAGGCTGAGCCCGACCAGCGTGAGCCCGAGCAGCCAGCCGGCATGTCGACGAAGCTCGCGCGCGTGCGTCATCCGGGGCAACCCCTCCGCGAGGTAGCCGGCGGCCCACCAGACGACGGCGACCGGGAGCAGGAGGACGAGGTGGTTCTGCATGCCTGTCAGCCTTGCCCGTTTTCCGGCTCGCCGAATCCGGGACCGCCCCCCGTTCGTCCCGTAGCCGCCCCCCGTAGGGGAACCATCGTTTCATGTTATGAGGGATCCGACATGTTTATCTGTGTCCATGTCTCGAACTACCCTCTCCTTGATCGGCAGCCATCGATCAGTGGGTCATGAGCAATGCGACGAGGGCTGCCGACAGAGGGAGGTAGGAAGATGGTTCTTCGACAGAGGTCCGTTTTCGTCGGACTGGCCGCGTTGGCCATGGTGGCGGCAGCGACGCCCGCCATGGCCGCCGAGCCGGTCGGCACGATCCGAAGCGCCGGCGGCGCCACCGCCGTCAAAGACAGCTACATCGTGGTGTTCAAGGACAGCGAGGTCGGCCGTGCCGCGGTCGGCTCCTCTGTGGACCGGCTGCTGCGGCGGCACGGTGGAGCGGCGGCGCGCACGTACAGCGCGGCCATCCGCGGCGCCGAGCTGCGACTCAGTGCCAAGGCTGCGGCCCGGATCGCGGCCGATCCGGCAGTGGCCTACGTCGAGCAGAACCACACGGTGCAACTCGCCGCCACCCAGACGAACCCCCCGTCCTGGGGTCTGGACCGGATCGACCAGCGCAACCTGCCGCTGAACAGCTCCTACACGTACCCCAACACGGCCTCGAACGTGACGTCGTACATCATCGACACCGGCATCCGGACGTCCCACTCGGACTTCGGCGGCCGGGCGACCTGGGGCACCAACGCGGTCGACTCCAACAACACCGACTGCAACGGCCACGGCACCCACGTCGCCGGTACGGTCGGCGGCACCGCGTACGGCGTCGCCAAGGCGACCCGACTGGTGGCCGTCAAGGTGCTCAACTGCTCCGGCAGCGGCACCAACGCCGGTGTCATCGCCGGCGTCGACTGGGTCACCGCGAACGCGGTCAAGCCTGCCGTGGCCAACATGAGCCTCGGTGGCGGGGCGAACACCACGCTCGACAACGCGGTGATCAACTCGATCAACTCGGGTGTCACCTTCGTGGTGGCCGCCGGTAACGGCAACAGCCTCGGTGTCCGGCAGAACGCCTGCAACTACTCCCCGGCCCGGACCGCGCCGGCGATCACCGTCGGTGCCACCCAGAACAACGACGCCGCCGCGAGCTTCTCCAACTTCGGCACCTGCGTCGACATCCTGGCGCCCGGCGTGAGCATCACGGCCCCGTGGATCACCAACGACACCTCGACGAACACCATCAGCGGTACCTCGATGGCCTCGCCGCACGTCGCCGGTGCCGCCGCCCTGGTGCTCTCGGCCAACCCGTCCTGGAGCAACCAGCAGGTGCGGGACTACCTGGTCAACAACTCCACGCCGAACGTGATCAGCAATGTCGGCACCGGTACCCCCAACCAGCTGCTCTACGTGGTCAACGGCAGCACCCCGCCGCCGACCAACGACTTCTCGGTCTCGGTGTCGCCGACCTCTGGTTCGGTCGCGCCGGGCGGTTCGGCGACCGCCACGGTGTCCACCGCCACCACCAACGGCTCCGCCCAGTCGGTCAGCCTCTCGGCCAGCGGCCTGCCGTCCGGGGCGTCCGCCTCGTTCAGCCCGGCCACGGTCACCTCGGGTGGGTCCTCGGCGCTGACCATCAGCACCTCGGCCAGCACCCCGGCCGGCACGTACCCGGTGACCATCACCGGTAGCGCGGCCTCCGGCACCAAGACCGCCACCTACACGTTGACGGTCACCGGCAGCGGTAGCGGCAGCTGCTCCGGCACCAACGGCACCGACGTCTCGATCCCGGACGCCGGCTCGGCGGTGACCAGCTCGATCACCATCTCCGGCTGCAACCGGAACGCCTCGTCGAGCTCGACCGTGGCGGTGAACATCGTGCACACCTACCGTGGCGACCTGGTCATCGACCTGCTCGCCCCGGACGGCTCGTCCTACCGGCTGAAGAACAGCAACATCAGCGACAGCGCGGACCACGTGAACACCACCTACACGGTGAACCTGTCCAGCGAGGCGGCGAACGGCACCTGGCGCCTGCAGGTGCGTGACGTCTACGGCGGCGACACCGGCTACATCAACACCTGGACCCTGAGCCTCTGACACCGGTACGACAACGGGCCCCCGGCCGCTTGGCCGGGGGCCCGTTCGTCGTCAACTCTCCGGCGGGCGGTCAGACCGCGAAACCGGCCGGGCGCTCGGTGGCCGGCGCGGGCGGGCGGGCCTTCCACAGGCCGACCTTCTGTGCGAACAGCCGGCCCAGGTACGCCGGATTGAGGATCACGTACCGCCGCCACAGCCGCTTCGGCTCCAGCCCGAGCCGCCAGAACCACTCCAGCCCGGCCCGCTGCATCCACGGCGGCGGCTGGCGCAGCAGCCCGGCGTGGTAGTCGAACGCCGCGCCGACGGCCATCAGCGGCATGTCCAGCAGCGGGCGCATCGCGTACGTGAAGATCTCCTGGCGGGGGCAGCCCAGGCCGACCAGGACGAGCCGGGCGCCGCTGGCCTTGATCCGGTCGGCGATCTCCACGTCCTCGCCCGGCTGCACGGCACGGAACTTGGACGGCTCCACTCCGGCGATCTTGAGCGCCGGGAACATCCGCTCCAGCGCCGGGATCAGCCGGGCCAGGGTCTGCTCGGTCGAGCCGTACAGGTAGACCGGCAGGCCCTCGTCGGCGCAGCGGGAGAGCACGTGCAGGGTCAGCTGGGGCCCGTAGACCCGGTCGGTCAGCCCCGCGCCGTGCAGGAGATTCAGTGCCCACCGCACCGGCTGGCCGTCCGGAGTCACCAGGTCGAAGGAGTTCAGCCGGGCGTTGTGCGCCGGGTCCAGCACCCCGGTCATCACCCCGTGTACGGCCAGGGCGGTCAACGCCATCGGCCGACGCTCCTGCGCGGCGGCGATGACCTGCTCGGTCGCCGTGGCGTAGTCGGTGGCGTCGACCAGGACGCCGAGCACGTTGCGCTTGCTCACGGCCGGACCTCGCCGTCGCGCGCCGGGACCCACTTGTCCACGTTGGCCTCGTAGATCTCTCGCATGATCATGGGTACGTCGTACACCTGTTTCCAGTCCGGGTAGTCGGCCTGGAACGCCTCGTTGGAGCCGATCCACCACTTGTGGTCGCCGATCCGGTTGGCCTCGACGTACTCGGTGATCATCTCCTGGTCGGTGATCTGCTCGGCCAGCGCGAACGCCTCCCGGTTGGAGGTGTTGGAGTGCCGACCGCCACCGAGGTTGTAGACGGCGGCCGAGCGCGGGTTGCGGAAGAACGCCTCGAACGCGGAGACCACGTCCGAGCTGTGGATGGCGTCCCGGACCTGCTTGCCCTGGTAGCCGAAGATCTTGTAGGTGCGGCGCTCCATGTTGGCCCGCATCACGTAACCGAGGAAGCCGTGCAGCTCGGTGGCCGAGTGCGCCGGCCCGGTCAGGGTGCCGCCCCGGAAGCAGGCCGTCTTCATCCCGAAGTAGCGGCCGTACTCCTGCACCATCACGTCCGCAGCGACCTTGGAGGCGCCGAAGATCGAGTGCAGGCAGGCGTCGATCGACATGTCCTCGCGGATGCCCTGCTCGTACGGGTGCCCCGGCTCGATCTCCCAGCGGGTCTCCAGCTCGACCAGGGGCAGGCTGTTCGGGCGGTCGCCGTAGACCTTGTTCGTCGAGCAGTGGATGACCGGTGCCTCGATGCAGTGCTCGCGGACGTTCTGCAGCACGTTCAGGGTGCCCGCGGCGTTCACGTCGAAGTCGGTGAAGGGATCGCGTACCGCCCAGTCGTGCGAGGGCTGCGCGGCGGTGTGGATCACCACGGCGACGTCCCGGCCGTACCGCTTGAACAGCGCGCCGAGCGCGCCTCGGTCGCGGATGTCGATGCTGTGGTGCGAGTACGCCTCACCCAACTCGTCGGTGAGCCGGCGAACGTTCCACGCGGTGGACGCCTCCTCGCCGAAGAACTCCTGCCGCATGTCGTTGTCGATGCCGACCACGTCGAGACCCAGGCCGGCGAAGTGCCGGACCGCCTCAGAGCCGATCAACCCGCCCGAACCGGTCACGAATGCGACACTCACGAGCCACTCCTGGTCCGTTGGAGGCAGAAACCAGCGAAGCATAGCCTGACGCCCGGTACGCCCGAATAAGAGCGAGGGCCTCGCGAATTCGCGAAGCCCTCGTCACTGGTGGGGAAGGGGGGAGTTGAACCCCCACGTCCTTTCGGACACACGGACCTGAACCGTGCGCGTCTGCCATTCCGCCACTTCCCCGTGGCTTGACCTCGGACAGCGTAGTCATTGCCGTCTCCGCTGTCGCCAGCGGGGTCTCGGCCATGTTACGTGGCTTCGGTCTTTGCCGCGAATGGCATTCGCTGCTCACAGCGGTTACCGTTCGTGGCGGACGAAAGAGTAGCACGACAATCCTGAGCCGTCCGAACGAGGCGTGGCCTGCCGGCCGAGCGGCGTGTGAGCTGCGTGCGCTCTGGACCGATACCATCATGTCCTCGGGACCCGAGGAGGAGCCGGTGAGCGTGCTGCAACGCTTCGAGAAGCGTCTGGAAGGCCTGGTCGAAGGGGCTTTTGCCAAGGTCTTCAAAGGGGTCGTGCACCCTGTGGAGATCCTCAACGCCATGCAGCGGGAGGCCGAGGCGCACAAGGCCATCCTGGCTGGCGGGCGCACGTTGGTGCCCAACCGCTACGTGATCGATCTCTCGCCGTACGACCACAGTCGGTTGGCGCCGTACGCCGCCGCGCTGGCCCAGGAGCTGGCCCAGTCGCAGGCGGAGTTCATCGGCGAGCAGGCGTGGACGGTCTACGGCGACGTGATCGTCGAGATCGAGCGCGGTGAAGGGCTGGACACCGGCATGTTCCGGGTCACCGCCGAGGTCTACACCGGTGGCGAGGTCGCCCCGGTCTCCGCGCCCGGCTACGACGCCGGCCCGTCCGGCTACCCCGCGTACGAGCAGGGTGGCGGCTACGGCCCGCCGCCGGGGCACGGTGGCGGTCGTAACGTGCGACTGGTCTCCGGCGACGGCCGCACCTACCCGCTGCAGATGGGCTCGACCGTGATCGGTCGCGGCGACCAGGCCAACCTGCGTCTGCCGGACGTCGGCATCTCCCGCCGACACGCCCGGCTGGACTTCGACGGTGGGCAGGTCGTGCTGACCGATCTCGGCTCCACCAACGGCACTATGGTCAACGGCCAACGGGTCTCCGCCGTGGCGCTGAACCCCGGTGACATGATCCAGCTCGGCACCACCACGCTCACCTTCCGCGTGGACGGCTGATCCGCCTTGCCGGAACTCGTCATCACCGTCGCCCGGTTCGGATTCCTCGTCCTTTTGTGGATCTTCGTGTTCACGGTGGTCGGCGTCATCCGGCGGGACCTCTTCGCCGGGGCCCGGTCCGGTCGCCTGGTGGCCGCGCCCCGCACGGTGGGTGCGTCGACCGGTCAGGCGACGGCAAAGCCGGCGAAGGTGAAGCGGGGGCGGGCGGCCCACCAGTTGGTGGTGACCGCCGGTCAACTGGCCGGCACCAGGATCACGCTGGGTGAAGCTCAGATAACCATCGGTCGGGCCGAGGATTCCACTCTCGTCATCACCGACGATTACGCCTCGGCGCGACACGCCCGGCTGGTGCCCCGTGACGGGCAGTGGTTCGTCGAAGACCTCGGTTCGACTAACGGGACGTACCTCGATCGCGCTAAGGTCACCGGACCGACCCCCGTACCCCTCGGCGTGCCGATCCGGATCGGCCGCACCTCTCTCGAATTACGGCCATGACTCTGACCCTGCGCTATGCGGCCCACAGCGACCGCGGTCTGATCCGAGACGGCAACCAGGATTCCGTCTACGCCGGACCGCGGCTACTCGCCGTCGCCGACGGCATGGGCGGTATGGCCGCCGGTGACGTCGCCAGCAACATCGTCATCGGTGCCATGGCGCCGCTCGACGAGGACGTCCCGGGTGACGCCCTGGTCGACGCGTTGCGTTCCGCCGTGGGCACCGCCAACCAACAGCTCCGCGAGACCGTGGACGCCAACCCCCAGTTGGAGGGGATGGGCACCACACTCACCGCGACCCTCTTCTCCGGCAGCAAGCTGGGCATGGTCCACATCGGTGACTCGCGCGCCTATCTGCTGCGCGACGGTGACTTCAACCAGATCACCAAGGACGACACCTACGTCCAGATGCTCGTGGACGAAGGCCGGATCAGCCCGGAGGAGGCGAGCAGCCACCCGCAGCGGTCGCTGCTCACCCGAGCCCTCGACGGGCGGGACATCGACCCGGAGTACTCGGTCCGCCAGGTGCTGCCCGGAGACCGCTACCTGATCTGCTCGGACGGCCTTTCCGGGGTGGTCAGTGCGGAAACCATCGCCGAGACCATGCGGGAGTACGCCGACCCGCAGCAGTGCGTCGAGCGGCTCGTCCAGCTCGCTCTGCGCGGCGGCGGCCCGGACAACATCACCGTGATCATCGCCGACGCCACCGACCGCGACATCGTCGAGGCGGCCCCGATCGTCGGCGGTGCGGCCGCGCGGGACCGGGGCATGGCGACCTCGGCCGACGTCTCCACCCCGGCCGCCCGGGCCTCGGCGCTCTCCGCTCCCCGGCCGCCTGTGCCCGAGGAGCCGGCCGGCAACGACGACGAGCCGGAGGCCCGCCGCCGTCCGCTGCGCGCCCTGGCGATGACCACCGCCCTCCTGGTGATCATCGGCGGCGGGGTCTTCGCCGGGTACGACTACACCCAGCGGCAGTACTACGTCGGGGCGACCGACGACGGCCAGGTGGCCGTCTTCCGGGGCATCCAGGGCGAGATCGCCGGCATGGATCTCTCCACGGTCCATTCCAAGAGCACCGCCCAACTGGACGATCTCACCCTCGCCGCTCAGGAGCAGGTCAAGCAGGGCATTCCGGCCAGGAACGAGCCCGACGCGGCACGCCGGCTGGCGGAACTGACGATGGACAGCCCGACCAACGTCAACCTCAAGCCACTCTGCCCGCCCACCTCCAGCCCGAGCGTCGACCCGACGACGGAGTCGACCTCGCCGCCGCCGAGCACTCCGGCCGGCTCGGCGAGCCCGGTCAGCAGCGGCTCGCCGTCGCCCGACGGCTCGTTGGCCCCGCCGGTGAGCACACCGGACGCCCCACCCACCGACGCCTTCACGCCCACGGTCGACCCGGCGGCCTGCCGGTCGCCCGAGTAGGCGTCGGCTTCCGACCCGAGGACGATCGTGACCGCAGCGGCCACCCCGGCATCCTCGCCCGCGACCGCGGGCGAGCGGCCCGGCGTACGCCTGGCCCGGTCCCGACGCAACGCCGAACTGTCGCTGCTGCTGCTGGCCATGGCGCTGGTCGCCGCGTACGGGGCGATGGTCGAGGCGAACGTGCTCGACACGGTCACCCCGAACTTCTGGGTGCCGGCCGCGGTGCTCACCGCCGTGTTCCTCGGCATCCACGTGGCGATCCGGTTCCTGGCCCCGTTCGCCGACCCGGCCCTGCTGCCGGCGGTGGCGCTGCTCAACGGTCTCGGAGTCGGCTTCCTGCGCCGACTCGACCTGGGCAACGCGGCCCCGGAGGAGCGCGCCGACCTGGCCATCTTCGCCGGTACCGGTGGTCGGCAGCTGGCCTGGACCCTGCTCTCGGTGCTGCTCGCGGCCGGCCTGCTGGCCCTGGTGCGCGACCACCGTTCGATCTCGCGGTACGCGTACACCCTGGGGCTGGCCGGCATCGTGCTGGTCATGCTCCCGGCGGTGCTGCCGGCCAGCATCTCCGAGATCAACGGCGCGAAGCTCTGGATCCGCATCGGCAGTTTCTCCATCCAGCCCGGCGAGTTCGCCAAGCTGGCCCTGCTGGCCTTCTTCGCCTACTACCTGGTCCGCAAGCGCGAGGTGCTCTCGCTGGCCAGTCACCGGTTCCTCGGCATCGACTTCCCGCGCGGCCGTGACCTCGGTCCGGTGGTGGTGGTCTGGGTGATCAGCCTGCTGGTGTTGGTCTTCCAGAAGGACCTGGGCACCTCCCTGCTCTACTTCGGCATGTTCGTGGCGACGGTCTACATCGCCACCGAACGGGTCAGTTGGCTGCTCATCGGTCTCGTCCTGTTCTTCGGCGGCGCCTACCTGGCGTACGTGCTCGGTAAGTCGATCGGTGGGCCGTTCCTCAATTTCTCGGTCCGGGCCGACATCTGGCTGGACCCCTTCGCCAAGCCGTACGACGAGGGCTACCAGTTGGTGCAGGGGCTGCTGGCCCTGGGCACCGGTGGGTTGTTCGGGGCCGGGCCGGGTGGCGGCCAGCCGACGGAACTGCCCGAGGTGCAGAACGACTTCATCTTCGCCGGGATCGGTGAGGAGATCGGCCTGTTCGGGCTCTCCGCCCTGTTGGTGATCTACCTGCTGATCGTGGAGCGGGGGCTGCGGGCCGGCCTGGCGGTGCGGGACTCGTTCGGCAAGCTGCTCGCCGGTGGTCTGGCCTTCACCCTGGCGTTGCAGGTCTTCGTGATCGTCGGCGGGATCAGCAAGCTCATCCCGCTGACCGGTCAGACCACCCCGTTCCTGTCCGCCGGTGGCTCCTCGCTGATGGCGAACTGGCTGCTCATCGCGGTGCTGCTGCGGGTCTCCGACGCCGGTCGTCGGCCGGTCACCGGCGGCGGCAAGGTGAACCGTCCGTCCGGGGGCCCACCCGAGCAACTGCACGGTGCCCCCACGGAGGTGATCAAGCCGTGAACGCACCCCTGCGCCGGGTCGGTGTCGTCGTCATCGTCCTGTTCGGTCTGCTCTTCGCCAACCTCAACTGGATCCAGGCGTACAAGGCCGACGAATACCGCACCAGCGACTACAACAGTCGGGTCCAGGTCGCCGAGTACGAGCGTCGCCGGGGCAACATCGAGGCCGGCGGCACCGCCCTGGCGGTCAGCAAGGAGACCGACGGCAAGCTGACCTTCCTCCGTACCTACCCCGGCGGGGCGAAGTACGCCCACGTGCTCGGCTACAAGCCGGTCAACCTCGCCGACACCGGCATCGAGAAGTCCGAGAACGACTTCCTCGCCGGCACCAGCGACAAGCTCTTCGCCAACCGGATCAAGGACATGTTCACCGGCGACCGCACCGCCGGAGGCAACGTGCTGCTCACCCTCTCCCCGCGCGCCCAGGACGTCGCGTACGACCAGTTGCGCAACAACAACCGGGGGGCGAGCAAGGGGGCGGCGATCGCCATCGATCCGCGTACCGGGGCCGTGCAGGCCATGGTCTCCATACCCAGCTTCGACCCGAACCCGCTGGCCAGCCACAACACCAACGAGGCGGTCGCGGCGTACAACAAGCTGGATCAGGATCGGTCCCGCCCGCTGCGCAACCGGGCCCTCGGCGAGGTGCTGCCGCCCGGCTCCACCTTCAAGATCGTGGTGGCCGCCGCCGCGCTGGAGAACGGCATCGGCAAGGACACCAACATCTCGGCGGGCCCGAGCTACACCCCGCCCACCTCCGGTCAGTCGATCACCAACGCCGCGCCGTCGATCTGCCCGCAGGCGGAGGTGACCCTGATGAAGGCGGTCACCGACTCCTGCAACACCGGCTTCGCCAAGCTCGGCGTGCAACTCGGCCCCGATGCGATCAAGAAGAAGGCCCAGGACTTCGGCTTCGAGCAGGAGGACCTGACCGTGGGTCGGCTCGGCGAAGGCGGTCACGGGGTGGCGGCCAGCCGTACCGGCACCATGGAGAACCCGGACGGCGGCCCCGACCCGGCCGCGCTGGCCCAGTCCTCCATCGGGCAGCGTGACGTGCGGATGACCCCGCTGGAGGGGGCCATGATCGCTGCGGCGGTCGCCAACGGCGGCAGTCAGATGCGGCCGTACCTGGTGCGTCAGCTGCTCGCGCCGGACCGCACCACCGTCTACGACACCGCGAACCCGCGCGAGCTGCGCCGCCCGGTCAGCGGTCAGGTTGCCGCCGACCTGCGGGAGATGATGGTCAGCGTGGTGCGCAACGGCACCGGCCGCAACGCGCAGATCAACGGCTACACCGTGGGCGGCAAGACCGGTACCGCGCAGTCCGCGCCGGACCGCCCCGACCACGGTTGGTTCATCGGCTTCGCACTGGACTCCGACGGCAACCCCGTTTCGGCCGTCTGCGTCGTGCTCGAAGAGGCCGGCAGCGGCGGCAGCGCCGAGGCCGCCCGGATCGCCGGCCAGATCATGCGCGCCGCCATCGCCGACCCCGGGGGGCGCTGACATGCTCAGTCCGGGAGTACAGCTCGGTAACCGGTACCGCCTCGACGAGCGGATCGCCAGCGGCGGCATGGGCGACGTGTGGCGCGGCACCGACCAGGTGCTGGGGCGTACGGTCGCGGTCAAGAGCCTGCTCCCGGCGTTGCTGGACGAGCCGGGTTTCGCCGAGCGGTTCCGGGGCGAGGCCCGGACCATGGCGACGATCAACCACCCGGGCGTGGTCGACGTCTACGACTTCGGCAGCGACCAGCAGATCGCCTTCCTGGTGATGGAGTACATCGAGGGCGATCCGCTGTCGGCCACCCTCAGCCGGGTCGGCCGGCTCACCCCGGCCCGGACGATGGCGCTTGTCGCGCAGGCCGCCGACGCGCTGCACGCCGCCCACGTCAAGGGCATCGTGCACCGGGATGTGAAGCCCGGCAACCTGCTGGTCCGACCCAACGGCACGCTGGTGCTCACCGACTTCGGCATCGCCCGCTCCGAGCTGGTGGGTCAGCTCACCGCGGCCGGTTCGGTGCTCGGTACCGCGTCGTACATCTCGCCGGAGCAGGCCACCGGCCAGGTCGCCACCCCCGCCTCCGACGTGTACGCCCTCGGCGTGGTCGCCTACCAGTGCCTCGCTGGGCGTCGGCCGTTCGAGGGTGACAACCCGCTCGACATCGCCATGCGGCACGTCCGGGAGACGCCGCGTCCGCTGCCGTCGGACATTCCGCCGCAGGTCTGTGCGCTGGTCGAGCGGGCGATGGCCAAGGACCCGAAGGACCGCTGGGCGAGCGCCGCCGTACTGGCCGGGGTCGCCCGGCAACTGAAGGCGGCGCTGTCCCGGCAGGCACGTCCCGGTGGCTCGGCGCCCATCTCGGCGGCTCCGGCCTCACCGGCCCCCGTCGGGCGCAACCCGGCGACACCGCCGCCCGGCCGGGCCCAGGTGCCGCAGCCGCCCCGCCCACCCGCGGCACCGCATTCGCCGGCCGCACCCCGGCCGCCGGCCGCGCCACACGCGCCGGCGGCGGGTCACCGGCCGGTAGCCGCACGGCAGCCGGTGGCGCAGCCGCGTCCGACGACTGTCGCACCTGCGGCGACCGGTTACCCGCGCGGCGCAGCCCCGATTCCCCAGGCGTACGCCCCGCAGGCCGGTCAGTCACGGCCTGCGCCCAGGCGGTCACGGTCCGGCATGTGGTTCCTGGCGATCCTGCTGGGCACGCTGGTCGTGGTCTGTTCGGGCGTGGTTTCCTACAGGCTGAAGGACAGCATCAACAACAGCATGCCGGTCGAGGTGTCCGTGCACACGGTGACGTCCGGCGTGCTGGGGCCCGACGGGCGAGACGATCCGGCCCTGACGGCGTACCGTCGACTGGATCAGCCCCGACCGGGCGACGAGACGACGACGAGCGAAGGACGACGGACGCGATGACAGCGCAGGCCCGCCTGCTCGGGGGCAGGTACCAGGTCGGCGAGCTGCTCGGGTATGGCGGCATGGCCGAGGTGCACCGTGGCCGTGACCTTCGGCTCGGCCGGGACGTCGCGATCAAGATGCTCCGCACGGACCTCGCTCGGGACGCCACCTTCCAGATGCGTTTCCGCCGGGAGGCGCAGAACGCCGCCTCGCTGAACCATCCGGCGATCGTCGCGGTCTACGACACCGGCGAGGAGCAGGCACCCACCGGCGAAACCCTTCCGTTCATCGTGATGGAGTTCGTCAACGGGCGCACCCTCAAGGAGGTGCTCGGCGCCGAGGGCCGACTGCAACCCCGGCGGGCGCTGGAGATCTGCGCCGACATCTGCGCCGCCCTGGACTTCAGCCACCGGCACGGCATCATCCACCGCGACATCAAGCCCGGCAACGTGATGCTCACCCAGACCGGTCAGGTCAAGGTGATGGACTTCGGCATCGCCCGGGCCCTGGCCAGCGGCGCCACCACGATGACGCAGACCAGCGCGGTCATCGGCACCGCCCAGTATCTTTCGCCCGAGCAGGCCCGCGGCGAGGCCGTCGACGCCCGCTCCGACGTGTACGCCGCCGGTTGTGTGCTCTTCGAGCTGCTCTGCGGGCATCCGCCGTTCGTCGGCGACAGCCCGGTCAGCGTGGCCTACCAGCACGTCCGGGAGGCCCCGCCGACGCCGAGCGACCTCAACCCGGAGGTCAACCCGGCGGTCGACGCGATCGTGCTCAAGGCGCTGTCGAAGAACCCGCTCAACCGCTACCAGAGCGCCGGCGAGATGCGCGCGGACCTGCTCCGGGCGGCGGCCGGTCGGCCGGTGATGGCCACCCCGGTGCTGCGCGAGGACGAGACCGTGCCGATGTCCGCGGCCAGCGGCTCGGGCTACCCGTCGGGCGGGGCGACACAGACCCGCCAGATCCCGGCCCGGGTGGGTGACCCGCGTCAGCGGCGCGCCTCGTCCTGGCTGATCGCCATGTTCGCCGCGCTCGGCGTGCTCGCGGTGATCGCGCTGGTGGCCGCGCTGCTGCTCAACGACAAGACGCCCGAGGACGTGCCGGTGCCCACGTTGAGCGGGATGACCCAGCAGGAGGCGTTCGCCCGACTGGAGGCGGACGGCTTCCAGCCGGAGCGGGGTGACGACGTCTTCACCTCGGACTGCCGTAAGGGTCGGGTGACGAACCAGACCCCGCCCGCCGGGGAGAGGATCGCCCCGAACAGCACGGTCACCGTGCAGCTCTGCGGCGGCAAGCCGGAGGCGACCGTCCCGGAGGGGCTCGTCGGCAGCAAGGTCGAAAGCGCCACGTTGCGCATCGAGGAGCGCAAGCTCCGGGTCAAGACCGTGCCGAAGGACAGTGCCGAAGCGGCCGGGCTGGTGCTTGAGGTCGACCCGAAGGAAGGCGAGAAGGTCGCCGAGAACACCGTGATCACCCTCACCGTCTCCAAGGGCAACGTGGTCCGGGTACCGAACGTGGAGAACCTCACCGAGGCCGACGCGAAGCGGGAACTGGAGAACGCCGGCTTTGAGTGGAACGTGGAGATCGGCCCTGAGGTGCCCGCTGACCGGGCCGGTCGGGTGACCGACCAGAACCCCAACGCCGGTAGCCAGCGGACCAAGGGCACCAAGGTGACGATCTTCGTCTCGGTGCCGGAGCCGGAGGACGACGACCCGCCGACGTCGGCCCCGCCGACCGGGGATCCGACCACCCCACCGCCGGACGACGATGGTGGCGGTGGCAGTGGCGGTGGCGACGGCGAGCTGTTGCCGATCTTCCCGCCGTTCCGCCTGCCTGGAGAGTGACCGCGCCGGGCGAGTCGGGTCAGGGAGCCGGCGATCCCGCGGCGCGGGTGCCGGACGATCAGCCGGTGACCGGGCCGGTGCGTCGGCCGGGTCGCTGGCGACCGGTACGCCGGATCGCTGTCCTGGGGCTGTTGCTGCTCCTGCTCACCAGCCTGCCGTGGGTCTGGACGACAGTCGCCGCGTACGGCCACGTCCATGCCGTCGATGAGGCACCGGTCGCGGACGTGGTGATCGTCCTGGGCACGGCGGTGACCGAGGACG
The DNA here is from genome assembly GCF_000204155.1 of Micromonospora maris AB-18-032. Taxonomy (NCBI): domain Bacteria; kingdom Bacillati; phylum Actinomycetota; class Actinomycetes; order Micromonosporales; family Micromonosporaceae; genus Micromonospora; species Micromonospora maris. Next base: position 70,706 of record NC_015434.1, read on the forward strand.
GACGCCAACCGGGCATCCGGTTGGCAGGCCGATTGGAGACCGCTGCCGAACTGGTGCGCCAGCAGCGGGCCCGGGTGGTCCTCGTCTCCGGCGACGGGCACGGTGCATCCGGTGACGAGACGGCGGCGATGACGGCCCACCTCACCGAGCAGCTCGGCGTCGATCCGCAGCGCATCGTCGCCGACCCGTACGGCCTGGACACGTACGACAGTTGTCGCCGCGCGCGGGAGGTGTACGGGGTCGAGCGGGCCCTGATCGTCACCCAGTCCTACCACCTGTCCCGGGCGGTGACACTCTGTCGGCAGCTGGGCGTGGACGCCGACGGGGTGCCCGCCCGCTGTACCGGCTGCGGCACCGGCCTGCTGTTGGAGAAGGCGGTACGGGACTACTTCGCCAGCGGCAAGGCCGCCTGGGACGCGATCCGCAACCGGCCCGCCGCAGTCGACTCGCCGGCACACTCGGGAGTCACCGACGCGCTGTCCGACTGAGCCCGCCCTGCTCCGGGGTGCCCACCTCCACCGGCCGCCGCTACCGGGCCGGTCGCGGTAGCGGTCGCTACCGGGCCGGTGTGGTCGGGTTGCTGGTGTCGGCCGTCGGCTCAGGTGGTGGCGAAGGCGGCCAGGCGGCGGGCGTCCACCTCGGCGGCCAGGGCCGGGGCGCGGTCCAGAGCTTCCGGGTGACCGCAGGTGGCGAGCCAGTTCGCCAACATCAGGTGGCCGCCCTCGGTGAGCACCGACTCGGGGTGGAACTGGACCCCCTCGATCGGCAGGGTGCGGTGCCGCATCGCCATCACGATGCCTGACTCGGTCCAGCCGGTGACTTCCAGCTCGTCCGGCAGCGTCTCGCGCAGCACCGCCAGGGAGTGGTAGCGGGTTGCCGTGAACGGATCGGGCAGCCCGGCGAGAACCCCGCTGTTGTCGTGGTGGACCTGCGAGGTCTTGCCGTGCAGCAACTCCGGTGCCCGGGTGACCGTGGCACCGAACGCCTCGCCGATCGCCTGGTGCCCCAGGCAGACACCGAAGATCGGCAGCTTGCCGGCGTACTCGCGGATGACGTCCAGGCAGATGCCGGCGCGATCCGGGCTGCCGGGCCCCGGCGAGAGCAGCACACCGGCCTCACCGAGCCGGCCCACCTCAGCGAGGTCGATCTCGTCGTTGCGCCGTACGTCGCACTCGACGCCGAGCTGGCCGAGGTACTGGACCAGGTTGAAGACGAACGAGTCGTAGTTGTCGATCACCAGGACGCGCATCGGTCTCACTCGTCCTCGTCGGGGGGTGGGGTGTTGTTCCGGTCGGTGTCGTACGGCAGATCGTGCTCGTCGCCCGCTGGTTCGTCGTCGGCCGGATCGGTGCCCGGCTCCACGTCACCGGGGGCGCCCGGCACCTCGGAGTCCTGCTGGGTGACCTGGACGTCCTCGCCGGTGAAGGGCAGCAGCGGCCCGGCCCAGGGGAAGACCACGTACCAGAGCAGCGCGACGACCGTGGTGGCGAGCAGCAGGCTGCCGATCAGCTTGCCGGGCAGCCCGAATGGCAGCTTGCGCCAGATCCACCCGTACATCAGGTCCCCAGCTCAGCCGGGCGTCCCTGGTCCTTCGACTGGGTACGCGTCAACTCCGCATGAATGATCAAGCGCTCGTAGTTGTCGAACTTCGGGTTGCAGGTGGTCAGGGTGAGCATCCGCTTCGTCGGCTTGGCTCCCGGACGTCCGGGAACCGGGGCCACCACCTCGACCTGGTGCGGCTTGACGATCACATTCTCGGTGACCTGGTAGACGTACCACTGGTCGCGGTCCTGGACGATGATCGGATCGCCCTTGCGAAGCTCGTCGAGACGCCAGAAGGTGGCCCGGTTGCGGTGCCCGGCGACGGAGAAGTTGCCCACCTGACCCGGCATGGCGCTCTCCGGGTAGTGGCCCGGGGCGTACCGGATGTCCTTCTGGGTCACGCCCTCGACCACGATCCATTCCTTGTCGAACTTCGGAATGAAGAGACCGGCGATCGGCTTGCCCTGCACCGGCGGCTTGGGTGAGGCGGAGGCGGAGGGAGTGGCCGAGGGGGCCACGGTCGGATCGCCCTCGGGCCCCCAGGCCTGCGCCAACTGCTGGCTCAGCTCGTCCTGGTGGGCGTCGACGATCGCCGACTTACCCCAGATCTCGTAGCCCGCGAAGAGCAGCACCACCAGGCCGAAGGTGATCAGCAGTTCACCGCCGAAGCGCAGACCGGTGCGTACGCGAGACCAGAAGGACGGGCGGGTCAGCTCCGAGTAGACGCTCTTGTAGCCCTCGCCCGTCTGCTCCGCCCGCAACTGCACCACCCGGTCGCCCCGGCGTGGCTTGGGTGGCTCGGTCGGCTGGTCGGCGCCGGCGGGCTCCTCGACCTGCGGCGGTCGGGGTACCGCACCCATCAGGGCGGTCGAGTCCATCGCGGGCGGCGTGCCAGGGCGGACGCCGGCCACCGCCGGAATCAGGGCGGTGGCCGCCTCGTCAGCCCGCCCGTCGGAACCGCCCGGTCCGGCCTGCTGGTGTGGCCCGCTGCGGGCCGGCTGCGGGCCGGACGCTGCGAAACCAGGCTGAGGGCCGTCCTGTGGAGCAGGGGCGGTCGAGTTCTGGCCAGGACGGCCCGGCTCCGTCGGCTGGCCCCCGCTCGCAGCCGGGGGCGGTGTCGCTGCGGCGTCCCCGATCCTGGGCATCAGCGCAGTCGGACCATCGCCCGACCAACCACTCAAAGCTGGTCCGCTCGGCACCCCCTGCCCCGGCTCAGCGCCGTGTCCTGGCGGCATGCCGTTCGGGTACGGCGCGCCACCTGCGTGCTGCGTGGCGGGAGGAGGCGGTGCTGCGTGCCCGCCGGGCTCAGCAGGCAGGTGCGGCACGGTGGGCCGCTGCGCCGAGGTGGCACCCGCAGGCGGTGCACCGGGTCCTTGCGACGCCATGGGTGCGTGTGACCGGACAGGTCCGGGCGGTGCAGTGGGCCACTGCGGTGCTGCCGGTCCCTGCGGCGCGGTGGGCGCTTGTCGCCCGTCGGACCGGTACGGCGTGGTGGGCCACTGCTGCGCGCTTGACGGCTGCGGTGCGGCCTGAGGGGCCTGCGGGGCGGGTACGCCGTTCTGGGGGCGCTGCGGCGTGAACGCGGCGCTCGCGGGCGGCTGGGGGGTGTCGGTCGGCCGACTCGGCTCGAACGCTCCTCGCCAGGGCGTCGGCCCGACGGGGATGTCCGGCTGGCCCGACGGCAGCGGTACCCCGGTGTTCTGGAGTGGGCCGTCGTTACTCGCCGGCGTGGACGGACGCGGCGGCACCGGCTCGGGCCAGGCGTTGGCCGGACGGGTGGGGGTCGGTTCGGCTCGGTCGACGCGGGGCAGGAAGGCGGTCGCCTCGTCGGCCTGGTCGCGGTGGCGACCGTCGGGACGCTCACTCATGACGGTGCTTCGGCCCCGGCACCGTGCTGATGACTAGATCACGCATGACGGCCTCACTCTGGCACCGTTGCCGAGCGCAGGGTGGTGGAATCCTCGAATGCGGGCACGGTGACCGTGGAAGCATGCTCGGAGTACCCGAGTTGGTAGTTTTCCACCGCGTTCCTGAACCACCGGACTCCCTCGGAAGCGGCGAGGGCCGCTCGAAGCGCGCCGGGATCGCCAATTGCCACGATCTTGAAGGGTGGGGAGTACACCCGGCCGTGCAGCAGCAGGGTGTTACCCACGCAGCGTACCGCGCTGGTCGCCAGAACGCGGACATTCATGATTGACATGGCCTCGGCACCGCCGGCCCAGAGCGCGTTCACCACGGCCTGCACGTCGCCCTGGTGCACGACGAGATCGTCGTTGCTGGCCCCTTCGGGGAGCTTGCCGAGTTGCGGCGCGTCGTTGAGCTCGACCGTCAGCCCGGGACCGGTCAGGGCGGTGAAGCCGGCGACCGCGAGGTTCTCCGTGGCCCGCTCCTGCTGTTCCTTGATCGGCGTGTCCGAGTCCGCGAGGTCGGTCGTACGGCTCTCGACCTCCCGGCGCAGCGTCGCCGCTCGCTCCTCGTTCAGGGCCACCCGCTCCCGGCGGTCCTCGATCAGCTCGGTGAGCTGAGGGCGGCGGTCCTCACGCAGCGCGGTGCCGCCGGCGGTGGTGGCCGTGGTCGTGAAGAGCAGGCCAGCGGCGGCGGCGATCAGCGGTACGCCGATCGACCAGCCAGGGCGTCGCCGCCGCCCGCGCCGCAGCAGGCCGGCGACAAGACGCCGCACCACCTTCTGCCACGAGGCTGCGCCGGACGTGTACTCCACGACCCGTTTCCCCCTGTCTCCGGCCCCGGCGACCGCATCCGTACGGTCGTGGTGGCCCTCGTCCGTCGTCCGTTCCCGGGTTGCCGGGCAACGGTCTGGCCCCCATTCGTGGATTGAGCGGGGCTTCCGGACTACGCTAGCTCTCGAACATTATTGGCCATGGACCGTCGCCCTCGCGCCCGGTTGCAGGCCGGACGAGGTCGTAACCCCTCTGGAGAGCGTCGTGCCCAAGTCTCAGGTCCGCAAGAAGAAGGTGTACACCCCGCCCACGGACGTCCGCCCGGCGGCGACAGCGGCGACGCGCAAGCCCAGCCCGATCTGGCTGCCGGTCACCGCCGTGTCGTTGATCGTGTTCGGCATCGGCTGGCTGGTGGTCTACTACCTCTCCGAGCAGGAGTACCCGGTCATGGAGCTGGGGTACTGGAACCTGGCGGTGGGTTTCGGCGCGATGGTCGGCTCGCTGATCCTGCTGTCTCGCTGGCGCTGATCCGCAGCTCATCCGGCAGCGCCGGGTGAGTCGTCGAGGGCCCCGTCGCGCGGATGCTGCGGCTGCCTCCTAGGGTGGGCGCAGGGCGGCGTGGCCCAGGTGCGAGAAGACTCACGTTACTGCTGGGTAACCTTGCGCGTAGGCTGCACTGCATGACCGAGCGGGACGGTCATCGACCGGTCCGGTTCGAGGTGCGCGGCGGCTGAGGTCGCGTACGCACCTCCGACCCGGTCGCCGAGCCGCTCGCCAGGCAGCAGACCGGGAGGCCAACTCGATGGGCAGCGTCCAGATCGTCACCACGATCCTCGCGGCCGCCATCACCGCCGTTGCGGTGTGGCTTGCGGTGCGCGCGGTCATGCAGATGACGGCCGTGATCCGGCTGGGTCAGCCCGACCCGTCCCGGTTCGGTGACAAGGCCAGCCGCACCAGGACCATGCTCGCGGAGACCGCCGGGCACACCCGGATGCTGCGCTGGAGCGTGGTCGGCGCGGCGCACTGGTTCGTGATGGTCGGCTTCATCGTGCTGTCGCTGTTGGTGCTCGAAGCGTACTTCGAGGTGGTGTCCCCGACCGGCGGGCTGCCGCTGATCGGCGGCTGGGCGCTCTACGGCCTGGTCACCGAGTGGATCGGCATCCTGGGCATCGTCGGCATCGTGGTGCTGATCGCGATCCGGCTCGCCAACCGGCCCACGAAGGCCGGTCGCCGCTCGCGGTTCACCGGGTCGACGATGTGGCAGGGCTACTTCGTCGAGGCGGTCGTCCTCGCCGTACTGATCATGGGTTTCCTGATCCGGGGCTTCAAGGTCGCCACCGACCACTTCGAGTACCCGACCTGGGCCACCCCGCTCAGCCACGCGGTCGGCTCGGCGCTGCCGGACTGGGAGTCCGGGGTCAGCGTCGCCGCCCTGATCAAGATCGCCATCTCGATGACCTGGCTCATCGTGATCTCGCTGAACGTGACAATGGGTGTGGCCTGGCACCGCTTCCTGGCCTTCCCCAACATCTTCTTCAAGCGCAAGCCGGGGGCGGCCGGCTCCGGCCTCGGCCCGCTGCGGCCGATGATGAGCGACGGCAAGCCGCTGGACTTCGAGGAGGCGGACCCCGAGAAGGACCAGTTCGGGGTGGCTCAGGTCGAGCAGTTCACCTGGAAGGGCCTGCTGGACTTCAGCACCTGCACGGAGTGCGGCCGGTGCCAGTCGCAGTGCCCGGCGTGGAACACCGGCAAGCCGCTGTCGCCGAAGCTGCTGGTGCTGAGCCTGCGGGATCACGCGTACGCCAAGGCGCCCTACCTGCTGGCCGGCGGCGGCAAGGACCTCACCGGCGAGGAGAAGGCCACCGCCGCGCAGCTCGCCCACGTCGACGTGCTGGCGCTCGCCGAGGCGGAGAAGCCGCTGATCGGCGACGCCGAGGCCGGCGGTGTGATCGACCCGGACGTGCTCTGGTCCTGCACCACCTGCGGCGCCTGCGTCGAGCAGTGCCCGGTGGACATCGAGCACGTCGACCACATCGTCGACATGCGGCGTTACCAGGTGCTGATCGAGTCGAGCTTCCCCTCCGAGGCCGGCGTGATGCTGCGCAACCTGGAGAACAAGGGCAACCCGTGGGGTGCGCCGCAGAACACCCGGGAGGACTGGACCAAGGGCCTCGACTTCGAGGTGCCGCGCGTCGGCGAGGTCGACGACTTCGAGTACCTGTTCTGGGTGGGTTGCGCCGGTGCGTTCGAGGACCGGGCCAAGAAGACCACCCGCGCGGTGGCCACGCTGCTGAACGAGGCGGGCGTCTCCTTCGCCATCCTCGGTGAGGGCGAGACCTGCTCGGGTGACCCGGCCCGCCGCATCGGCAACGAGTTCGTCTTCCAGATGCTCGCCCAGCAGAACGTGGAGACCCTCAACGAGGCGTTCTCCGGCCGCGAGAAGGCCAAGCGGAAGATCGTCGCCACCTGTCCGCACTGCTTCAACACCCTGGGCAACGAGTACGGCCAGCTCGGCGGCGAGTTCGAGGTGGTGCACCACACCCAGTTGCTGGCGCATCTGGTCGCCACCGGCAAGCTCACCCCGGTGCAGCCGGTCGACGGCGGCGTCACGTACCACGACCCGTGCTACCTCGGGCGGCACAACCGGGTCTTCACCCCGCCGCGTGAGGTGCTGGGCAGTGCGCTGGGCGCCGGCGAGATCACCGAGATGCCGCGCAACAGCGAGCGCTCCTTCTGCTGCGGCGCCGGTGGCGCGCGGATGTGGATGGAGGAGCGGATCGGTAAGCGGATCAATGTGGACCGGGTCGAGGAGGCCATGTCCACCGGGGCGAAGACCATCGCCGTCGGCTGTCCGTTCTGCTCGACGATGCTCACCGACGGAGTGAACGGCAAGGGCGCCGGCGAGCAGGTCGAGGTGGTCGATGTGGCGAGCGTCCTACTGCGGTCGGTCCGCCCCGAGCAGGCCCGGGGCGCCGAGGAGGGCGAGCCGGTCGGCAGCTGAGCAAGGCCTGAACAGCTACGGGGTACGGCGGGCTCACGTGGTCCGTCGTACCCCGTATTCATATTTACCCGCGTGACTATAACGAAATGATCGACACCCTTTGTGCGCAACCGGTCGCGCAAACGTGAATCGTTCGTTGGTCGCCTTGATTCCGCCCGGTGCCTTCCCTAATGTTGGGCACCGACCGCCGTAGGTCGTCTGTTCCGCCCCTCTACCGCCCGCGGGACACCCGGCGGTCGGTTGCAAAGGAGTCGCTGCCGGTGGCAACCATGCCCCTCCATCGTCACGTGCCCGGACGGTCGAGCCGTCCAGGTGGCCTGCGGAGAGCCGCTCACCGTCTGCTCGTCCTGGTGGCTGCCGCCGCAGTCGGCGCTGGCCTGCTCTCCGCCCCCGCGCACGCCGAGCCCTCGGTGGAGGAGATCGAGCGTCAGATCGACAAGCAGTGGCAGCAGCTTGAGCCCACCATCGAGCAGTACAACAAGGTGCGGTCGCAGCTGAAGGTCAACCGGAAGAAGTCGGCCGACCTGCAGAAGAAGATCCAGCCGCTGGCCCTGGAAGCCGAACTGGCCATGAACCGGGTGGCGGACCTCGCCTCGCGGTACTACGTGAACGGACCGTCCCAGGAAATCGGCGCGGTGCTGCTGAACGCCAAGCCGGACCTGCTCGGCGAGCAGATGGCCATGCTGGAGCGGCTGGCGGCGTACGAGCGCCAGCAGCTCGAGAGCGTGATGAAGGTCCGCAAGAAGTACGACACGCAGAAGGCCAAGCTCGACGCGCTGATCGCCGACCAGGAGGCGAAGGAAAAGCAGCTCGCGGCGAAGAAGAAGCAGATCGACGCCAAGATCAAGCAACTTGAGCGGTCGCTGCCGGTGACCACGGTCAAGACCACCAACTGCCCGACCATCAACGGGGTGGTCAGCGCGGCGGCCCGCACCGCCATCAAGGTGGCCTGCGCCCAGGTCGGCAAGCCGTACGTCTGGGGTGCCACCGGCCCGAACTCGTTCGACTGCTCCGGGCTGACCCAGTACGCGTACAAGGCCGCCGGCATCTACCTGACGCACTTCACCGGTGCGCAGTGGAACGAGGGCAAGGCCATTTCCAGGTCTGAGGCCCGCCCCGGCGATCTGGTCTTCTTCCGTAGTGACCTGAGTCACGTCGGCCTCTATCTGGGCAACAATCTGATGGTGCACGCACCCAGAGCGGGCAAGCCGGTGAACGTCTCCCCGATCACCACGATGCCGATCGCCGGCTTCCGCCGACCCGGCTGAGCGAGCAGACAGGAACATCACCAGGGCCCTCGGTCAAGCGACCGGGGGCCCTGTTCGTTGTCGGATTTGTGCACCGTGAGTGATGGTGTGGATGTGTTGCGTATCGACGGGGATCGTCCCTACGCTGGGCAATCGTCGGGTCCGATGGCAGTTCCGTCCACCAGGGGCGGTAACGGTCCGACACCGCCGAGTCGCTTGCGCGAGCCGGGGATCCAGGTTCCCGGGGTGAATCCGCGATCACCGCGGTAGGGCGCTCCCTTCCCGCCCGAACCCGTCAGCTAACCCGGTAGGCGGTACGGGAAGAAGGAGTACGGAGCCCGGTGGCACACCATGCCCCGCGGCCACCGTCAGCACGGCCGGCGACGCCCGGCCCGACGACGGCTGCGCCGCGATCCCGCTGGTACCGCTGCACCACCGCACTCGCCGCCCTGTCCGCGACCGCCGTCATGCTGACCGGCGGCGCGACGGCGGCCCACGCCGAGCCGACGGTCGACGCCATCGAGCGCCAGATCGACGCGGACTGGAACCGGCTCGAACCACTCATCGAACGCCACAACTCCACCCGGCAGGATCTCGCCGGTAAGCGCCGGGAGGCCGACGCCCTGGCCGCTCGGATCGCACCGCTTGAGCAGCAGGTCGACGCGGCGATGACCCGGGTCGGCGCGCTGGCGGCACGGGCGTACAAGGGCGGCACGGTCGGTGCCGTCAACGCCCTGCTGGACAGCAGGTCGCCCGGCGAGGTCGTGGAGCAGATCGGCCTGCTCAACCGCTACGCCCACTTCCAGCAACAGGACGTACGCGAGGCGAGCGAACTGCGCGACGAACTCACCACCGCCAAGGCCGGGCTGGAGCGCACCATCGACCAGTTGGCCCGTACCGAGGCCGAGCTCGCGCAGAAGCGCCGCCAGATCGACGCCGAGATCGACCGGTTGCAGCGGCTCCGGCTGCGGGCGTACGGCAATGGAGGCGGCGGCCCGCTGCGTCCGGCGCCCTGCCCGGCCGGCTATCCGGGCGGGCCGGCGGGGGTGGCGGTGAAGTTCGCCTGCGCCCAGATCGGCAAGCCGTACGTGTGGGGGGCCGAGGGACCCCACGCGTACGACTGCTCGGGTCTGATGCTGGCCGCCTGGGCGCGGGCCGGGGTGGCGCTACCGCACAACGCGGCCCGGCAGCGTCAGGTCACCGCGTCGGTCAGCCGCAGCGCCCTACGCCCGGGTGACCTGGTCTTCTACTACCGCGATCTGCACCACGTCGGCATGTACGTGGGTGACGGCTGGGTGGTGCACGCCTCCCGCGCCGGTCAGCCGGTGAAGATGAAACGGATGGACACCAGCCCCATCCACAGCTTCGGCCGACCCGGCTGAGTGTTGTCCTGACTGAGCTTGGGCCTGGCGTTGGTGTGGTCAGCGGGTCGGCCAGGTGCGCCAGTTCTGCCAGGCCCGGCTCGGCGTCGGCCCGCGCTGCCCCTGGTAGCGGGAGCCGTAGACGGCCGATCCGTACGGGTGCTCGGCCGGCGAGGAGAGCCGGAAGATGCAGAGCTGACCGATCTTCATGCCGGGCCAGAGGGTGATCGGCAGGTTCGCCACGTTGGACAGTTCCAGCGTGACGTGCCCGGAGAAGCCGGGGTCGATGAAGCCGGCGGTGGAGTGGGTGAGCAGGCCCAGGCGCCCCAGGCTGGACTTGCCTTCCAGTCGACCGGCCAACTGGTCGCCGAGGGAGATGACCTCCAGGGTGGAGGCGAGCACGAACTCGCCCGGGTGCAGCACGAAGGGCTCGCCGTCGGGCACCTCGACCGGTGAGGTCAGGTCGTCCTGCCGGGTCGCCGGGTCGATGTGGGTGTAGAGGTGGTTGTTGAAGACCCGGAACAGCTTGTCCAGGCGTACGTCGATGCTGGACGGCTGCACCAGCGTGGGCTCGAAGGGCTCCAGCGCGAGCGTGCCCGCCTTGATCTCGGAGACCAGGTCGCGGTCGGAGAGCAGCATCGCCACACCATACCGATATGGCTGACCTGCGTGTCGCGCTACCTGTCTAGAACGTATGTTCGATAAGATGTCGACATGGCTTCCTGGTCCGAATTCGCCGCTGACGAGCCTCGACTCGCCGACGAGATCCGCCTTCTCATGCAGCAATACGGCCCGGGCTTCGGCTACCTGGCCACGGTCCGCGCCGACGGCGGGCCCCGGGTGCACCCGGTCTCCCCGGTGATCACCGACGACGGTCTCTACTGCTTTGTGATCGACTCGCCGAAGCGGCGCGACCTGGAACGCGACGGCCGCTATGCCCTGCACTCCTTCCCGCCGGAGGAGAGCGACGACGAGGCGTACGTCGCCGGTCGGGCCTGGCCGGTCACCGACGACGCCACCGTGGCCCGCCTGGCGCTTGCCGCCCGCGCCGCGCCGCAGGTCGACTGGCGGCTGTTCGAGTTCACGATCGAGGTCGCGATGCTCAGCCGCCGCGGCCACGCCAACTCCGACGTGCCGGGCGAGCACGGCGGGGCGCCGGCCGTCCAGGTCTGGCTCGATCCGACAGCCACCGCCCCGCAGGCGCAGCGGCCCGCGTCGTTGGCGGCCCACTCCGCCCGCCGCGCCCGCTGCGCGGCCTGACACCAGCCGGTGCCGGCCCCGTCGAACGGGACCGGCACCGGAGGCGGTACGTGCCGAAGGGCTCGCGTCAGGCGGCTCGGTAGGTGTTCCAGGCGCTGATCATGCGGCTGGCCTGGCCCGGAGTGAACTGGTACATGCAGGAGTCGTACGAGTAGTCCATGAAGTTGGTGATCGGGTCGAGGCCCGGGGCGGAGCAGGTGTCCCGACCGGTCGGGCAGCCGCTCGCCGGGGAAGCCTCCGCCGGGGTGTCCGAGACCTGGTCACCCGAGCCGGAGCAGCCGCCCTGGAAGGTGTGGTACAGGTTCAGCCAGTGCCCGACCTCGTGGGTGCCGGTGTCGCCCTGGTTGTAGTTGGTGGCCGTGCCGCCGGGCAGCGACTCACTCAGCACCACGACGCCGTCCATGCTGTTCAGCGTGGTCTGCGGGAAGGTCGCCCAGCCGAGCAGGTTGTTGCTCAGCGCCCCCAGGTAGATGTTCAGCGTGTTCTTGCCGCCGACCCGCAACTGGGTCTTCATCTGCCGCTCGGCGGTGGTGCCCTGCCGGATCGGGTACCACGACGTGTTGGTGACCCGGTTGATGCTCTGCAACTGGAAGGCGAAGGCGGTCGCCGCCCCACCGGTTGCCCCGCTGAACGCCTGGTTGAGCACGTTGATCTGCGATTGGATCATCGAGTCGGGGATGTTTCCGCCGGCGCGGGTGGTGTCCCTCCGGATCACGTGCACCACGACCGGGATGGTGACCGACGCGGCGGCGGCCTGGGTGCCGAGGTTACGCTGACCGACCCGCTTGGCCCGCTCCTGGAGCAGGTCGGCGAACTCGGCCTCCCGCTGGAGGACCTGGCTCTTGGTCAGCTCGTTCGGGTCGTGCGCGAGGACACCGCCACCGCGGACCCGGGCCGCGCTGCCGGTGGGTTCCGCGCACTCCTCGTCGGCGTGCGCGTGCCCGGCGGCCATCGCCGGACTGGCGGAGATGGTGGCGGCCGGCAGCGCGCCCACCGTTACCAGGCCGAGCGCCATGACCAGTGACGTCGATGCGATGCCGGCGAGGCGCCGGTTCAGCAGGACGGGACGGAGTCCCATAAGCCCACCTCTTTCTGTCGACGCGACCGGGGGGTTGTGTCGCGCCGTGCGGAAAACGTGGGGCAGACGTTACAACCCATCGATAGATTTGAGAATGGGCATATGTTGCTTGGGGTGAAACTTCTTGCCGGTCGTTGATCGCCTCGGCGGTCCGGGTGGCGAGCGGGGTGCCTGGGTGCACGGGGGCAGTGACTCAGGTACAGTGGTCCCGCTTGCGGGTGTAGTTCAATGGCAGAACATCAGCTTCCCAAGCTGACAGTGCGGGTTCGATTCCCGTCACCCGCTCCACGCGAGAGGCCCTGATCAGGACGTGAGTTCCGGTCAGGGCCTTCGATTTTCCAAGGTAAACGATCATGAGAATCCTGGGTATCACAGCTCCCGAACACTCAAGGCGACGCGGTGGTGGCGAGGTGCCTCGATCTCGTCGAGCAGTGCGATCGCGAAGTCCGCGTAGCTGATCCGACTGGCCGCATCGCCGTGATCGGCGAGCCGGTAATGGCCGGTGCGCGTGCCCTCGTGATCGAAGTCGCCTGCGGGAGCCATGTACGCCCAGTCGAGGTCGCAGGTCTGAAGCTCTTCAAGTCCTGCTGCGTGGCCAAGGTAGAAGGAGCGGTACTCGTTCGGGTAGCCGGGCTCGTCCATCAGGGCCGCGCCGGACGCCCCGGGCATGATCGATGCGAGGCCGACCACCACCAGACGGCGCACGCCCGCCTTCGCCAGCCCGGTGGCCAGGGCGCGTGACGAGGCAGTGAAGAAGTCGTGCGGTGACACGGACAGGTCCACGGCCGCGCTGATGGCGGCGTCATGCCCGGCGGCTACGGCCGCGATGCTCACCGCGTCCGTAACGTCGCCAGCCACGATTCGCACGTCGGCCAGGTTGTTGTGGCGTGCGGGGTCGCGCACCACGGCAGTGACCTGGTGGCCGCGCCGACGTGCCTCGGCGACGACCTGCCGTCCGGCCCGGCCGCCCGCGCCGAAGACCACGATGTTCATGAGCAATGCCTCTCACCAGGGCCAGAGCCCGTGCGTCCGGCCAGTCAGCCGACGCTATCGAGGGTCATGGTTACCACCGGGATACCAGCTATCGTGGGGCCATGAGGCAGCCCCTGCCCGCTGACATGTTCGACGAGCTGTGCCCGTCCTCGCTCACTCCGATCCGATTCGGCGACAAGTGGGCGGCGCTGATCATCCGTTGCCTTGAGCATGGGCCTCGCCGGTTCTCCGAACTGCGCGTGCCGCTGCGCCGCGTCACCCCCAAGGTCCTCACCCAGTCGCTGCGCTCCCTCGAACGCGATGGCCTGGTCAAGCGCACGGTCTACGCCGAACTCGCCCCGCATGTCGAGTACGAGCTGACGCCGGTGGGCCGCAGCATGCTCGAACCGATGGCGGTCGCGTGCGCGTGGGCTGAGCAGCATTGGAACGAACTGCTCGATGCCCGAGAGTCGTACGACAACGCCACCCGCCTCGACCGCGCCGGATGACACTGTGCCGCACTAATCCGCTGACGTGTTGTACCGGTCGAGCGTTGTCTGGCGTCGTTCGGTGACGGCGTTTGGCGGCCGCGATTGTCAGTGCGCTTTTGCTGACGCTGAAAACCCCGGAGTGTGAGGGGTTATGGGGTGGCCTGCCTGTCGGTAGCGTGGTGATTGCGGCCGATGGGTCGGTGGTCTTCGCTGCGCTACGCGAGGAGGTTCCGGGTGGATTCCTTGCCGGAGTTGACGTTCGGGCAGCGGTTGAAGGTCTACCGGGAGCGGTCCGGGAAGACTCGTGCGGTGCTCGGTGGGCTGGTGGGGCGTAGCGCCGAGTGGGTCAAGGCGGTGGAGACGGATCGGATTCTGCCGCCGCGCATTCATATGCTGGATCGGATCGCGCGTGCCCTGAAGATCGACGTGTCGGTATTGGCCGTAGAACTGGGTGACCGGTCTGCGACGGTCAACGGACCGGAGCATCCGGCTCTGGCGTCGGTTCGGGATGCCGTGAACCGCATCCCGCTCTCTGGTTACACCCCGGCGGAGTCGTTGGCCGGTCTGAGGGAGCGGCTTGCGGTGGCGTGGCGGGCGCGGCATCAGGCGTCGGATCACCGTACGGTGCTGGGCGGGTTGTTGCCGGGGTTGCTGCGCGACGGGCAGCGGGCCGTGTTGGCGTACGAGGGTGACCAGCGGCGGCAGGCGCAGGCCCTGCTGGCGGAGACGCTCGGGCTGGCCCAGATGTTCATCGCGTACCAGCCCGCTGCCGAGTTGCTCTGGCGGGTGGCGGATCGGGCGATGGTGGCGGCGCAGGAGTCCGGTGATCCGGAGGCGATCGCGTGTGCGGGGTGGTTCCTGTGTCAGGTGCATCGGGACGCCGGTGACTGGGACACCGCGATGGCGGTGACGCTTGACGTGCTGTCGGCCCTGGAGTCGCGGGCAGCCGACGGAAGCACGAATCTGCTGGCCTTGTGGGGTGCGTTGAACTTCGAAGCCGCCTACACCGCTGCCCGTGCCGGTGAGGAAGGGCGAGCCTGGCGGTACTGGGACCGTGCGGACCAGGTGGCACAGCGCCTGCCGAAGGCCTTCTACCAGCCGCAGACGTCGTTCTCCCAGGTCATCATGGGTGCTCATGCGGTGACCGTGGCAGTGGAGCTGCAGAAATCCGGCGAGGCGGCGCGGCAGGCCCGCCGTCATGATGCGGCGGCGATCCCGTCGCGGCCGCGTCGGGCACGCCATCTCATCGAGGTCGCGCGGGCGCACTACGGCAAGGACGACAAGGAAGCGACCGTGGCGACGCTGCGGAAGGCGTACGAGTCGGCTCCGGAGACGATCCGCTTCAACGGGTACGCCCGTCAGATCACCTTGGACCTGCTCGACGGGCCGCGTTCCATCCGAGACGACGCCCGTGACCTCGCGGTCAAGGTCAGTGCCGACTTCGGCGACCACCCCCTATTCCGCTGACGTGTTGTACAGGTCCAGCGTTGCCTTCGAGGTGGAGGCGTCGCGGAAGATGAGCTCCCATGGGCCGGTGTTGACGTCCATGTCCTTGCCGAACCCGACCCATTTTCCGGCCATCCGTCGACCTGTGGGCTCGGCGAGTAGTTGGATCGCGCCGTGATAGCGGGCGCCCCGGTAGTAGCCGGCCGGGTCGGTCTGCTCGACCCACGTTCCGGTGACCACGGCACCGTCCACGGTGAGGTCGAGCGACAGAGACGATGAGGCCGAGCCGGGCAGGCTGCGCGCGGTCAGTCGGTCTCCGTGCTGGAGCATGACCAGGAAGTGCTGCCCGGCGAAGGAATCTCCCCGGCCGCTGGAGTAGTACTGGTAGCGACTGAGCCAGACGCCTTCGTAGGACCTGTGGACCGTCGCTGTCCTGGCGCTTGGCGTCGGTGTGGCCAGGTCGGACATCGGAGTTGTCAAGTCGTGGCCGCCGTGTTGATCGTCGGCGACATTGCCGTTGGGCACGGCGGCGAAGCCGAGTAGCGAGATGGGTAGGCCGGTGACGACCTCCAGCGCGCGGGCGTAGACCGGTCGTGGCGCGGTGATCGCGCCGGACTCCCATCGCTGGACGAGTCTCTTGTTGGCGTCGTTGGGCTCGCCGACACGGTGGCCGGCGGCCTGGAGCGCGCGGGCGAAGTCGTCCTGGCTCATGCGCATGCCGGTGCGGACAGCGCGCAGGGCGGTGTTCGGGACGGTCATGAGCGCCAACCATAGCGGTATGTCGCCTAAATGTCGCCGGGTATGTGGTCAGTTTGTCGGGTCTTGTGCCGTCGCAGTCGGTGACATCTCGACGTCATTGTGGAACGGACTCGGCGATCGAGCTTGCCGCTGTTCTTCTGCTGACGGAGGTGGGGATGCCAGGTGATGGCGACAACCCGGCAATGAGTCGGGGCGAGCAGATCCAGGCAGCAGAGCGGGAGGCGGCGAGGCGGCGGCTGCTCGCCGGGGCTGAAGCGGATCGGATACCGGCGGAGGAGATCACCCGGGCGGTGCCGGAGCAGCGGTGGCGTTATGGACGGCGTTGAGCGGTCGCCGGTCGGACGGCGGAGCGGCGAGGGAGGTTACGTGCGGCGCGTCTCGTACGACGAGTATCTCTCCGCTACCGCGTTGACGTTCGCGCGGCGGCATCGGCCGGTGTGGTCCTGGCAGCGCTGGCGGCGTGTCTGCCGATGCGGTGCCGACCTGCCCTGTCGTGCCCGGCACCGGATCCCGATCAACCGTGGTCACTGGCCGCCGGAGAGTGAGCAGTGACGGGCGGGCCGGAGCGCATGATTCTCGCCGTACACGTTCGAGGACTCGACGGTATGTGTGCGGGTTGCCGGGTGTGGTGGGCGCGGCTGGTGCCGTACCCGTGTTGGCAGGTGGAGTGGGCGACGAGCCGGCAGGCCCGCGCGAGCGTGGCCCGGTTCCTGGGGGGCGTGCGGTGAGCACGCACGGTCCGGTGTTGCCGATCTGGAGCTGCGGTGGCTGTGACCTGCCGTGGCCGTGCCCGACGCGGCGGCGGGAGCTGCGGGCGGAGTATGCCGGTGCGCCGGTGTCGTTGGCCCTCTACCTCGGGGTCTGTCTTGTCCAGGCCGCCGAGGACATGCCGTGGGCGCCGGCCGGGGCGTTGCACCGACGCTTCATCGGCTGGGCCAGGCAACCCTCAGAAGGACAGTAACCGGGCCAGAACACATCAGGACGAGACGAGCGCTGGCTCCGTCGACCACGGGACCTCGTAGGTGGCCGACTGTCGGTACGCTGCTGGCCGTGGGAGCGATCAGGCCGTGGCATCTGTTCATTCTCAGCCTGTGCTGTCTGGTGCCGCTCGCCGCGGCGGCTGTCGCTGGCCTCTGGATGGCGCGACGGGACCGCAAGTAGGGACCGAGGTCTCCGACGCGATGGTGCCGCGCCCGATGACCGGGCTCGCCGTACCCTGGTGATCATGCGGATTGGCATCGTGATTCTGCCCGACCAGCGCTGGTCGGTGGCCCGGCACCGCTGGCAGCAGGTCGACGAGTGGGGGTTCGACCACGCCTGGACGTACGACCACCTGGGCTGGCGGGATCTGGTGGACGGGCCCTGGTTCGACTCGATGGCCACGCTGACCGCCGCCGCGACGGTGACCTCCCGGATCCGGCTCGGGACGCTTGTCGCCTCGCCCAACTTCCGGCATCCGACGGCGTTCGCCCGGCAGGTGACGGCACTCGACGACGTCTCCGACGGTCGGGTGCTGCTCGGGCTCGGCGCGGGTGGCATCGGCTTCGACTCGGCGGTGCTCGGTGGCGAGACCCTGCCGCCACGGCAGCGGGTGGACCGGTTCGGCGAGTTCACCGAGCTGCTCGACGCGATCCTGCGCGAGGACGGTACGACGTGGCGCGGCGACTGGTTCGCGGCGGTCGACGCGCGCAACAACCCCGGGTGTGTGCAGCAGCCACGGGTGCCGTTCGTGGTCGCTGCGAACGGGCCGCGTTCGATGCGGCTCGCCGCCCGGTACGGCCAGGGTTGGGTGACCATCGGCAACGGTGGCGACGACCTCGACACCTGGTGGGCGGGGGTGGCCGAGACGGTGGCCCGGTTCGACTCGGTGCTGGCGGCGCAGGGGCGTGACCCGGACGCGCTGGACCGCTATCTCTCGTTGGACGCGGCTCCGATCTTCTCGTTGAACAGCGCCCAGTTCTTCGCCGACCAGGTCGGGCGGGCAGCCGAGTTGGGCTTCACCGACGTGATTACGCACTGGCCCCGGGAGAGCAGCTGGTACGCCGGTGACGAGGCGGTCCTGGCCGACGTCGCCACCCGCCTCCTGCCGCAGCTACGAGGCTGAGGACGCCGGGGTCAGGTGCTCAGGTCGCCGGTGGCGATGCCGCCATCGCCAGCGCTGACCAGGCGGAAACGGAGGCAGACGATCTGGGTGTCGTCGGTGACCGGGGTGCCGATGCGGGCCCAGTAGGCGGCGTGGCCGGCCCGCCATTCCTCGATCGAGCGGTCGCCCTCACCCTCGGCGCGGGCGAAGTCCCAGGGCACCTCGGCGAAGCGGCAGGTCTGCACGTCGGTCACCTCGACGACGCCCAGCAGCGCGTCGTGGTCGTCGACGAGGGCCAGCCGCTCACCGACGTGTTCGAGTTCCTCGCCGTCCGAGGCGTACTCGTCGAGCAGGCCGGCGGTCGCGGTCTTCACCCCGTTGAGCACCAGCGTGTTGAGGTGGGTTCGCAGCTCGCCGGGGGTACCGAGAGCGAGGGCGCGCAGGTCGCCGATCCGTGGCCACATCCTGCCGAGGGTACCGGCCGACCAGCTGGTGGGTGCCCGGTGACGCTTCGGCCATGCCGCCGCGGCTTTTCTGGCGGTACGGTCGATGCCCGACAAGAAGGAGATGTCCATGGCGGACCGACGTGCGGTGCTCATTCCGGGGCGTGGCTACGACACCCGGTACCCACTGTTCCTCTATCTGGGTGAGGCGCTGCGGCGGGCCGGTTTCGGGCTGCACGGGATCTCCTGGCAGGTGCCGGAGGACTTCGACGTGGACACCATCGGCAGGTGGGTGTGCGACCAGGTCGCTCCGTCCCTGAATGAACGCACGGACCTGCTGGTCGGCAAGTCGCTCGGCACGCTGGCCGCGCCGCTGGCGGCCGCGCGCGGGTTGCCCGCCGTCTGGCTCACCCCGCTGCTGCACCGGGCGGAGCTGGTCGACGCGCTGCGCCGGGCCACCGCCCCGTTCATCCTGGTCGGCGGTACGGCCGACTCGTCCTGGGACAGCGCGACCGCCCGGCGGCTGACCCCGCACGTGCTGGAGATCCCGGCCGCCGATCACGCGTTGATGGTGCCGGGGCCGCTGGCCCACTCGGCCGAGGCGCTCGGCCGGGTCTGCACGGTGGTCGAGGGCTTCGTCCGCTGAGCTCAGCTGCGGGCGCGGCGCGGCTGTGGGCGCGGCGCGGGTGCGGGCGCGGCGCGGGGCGGGTGTTAATAAGGGGCCCTTGCTCTACCTGAGGCGTTAATAAGGTGCCCTTCCTTTCACCCGGGCAGGGTGGTGAGGGCGTGGATGCGGAGGGTGGTCGCTACGGACGGGGGGCAGTCGACGACCACTGCGGAGGTGCCCACCGGTTCCGCGCCCAGGCTGGCGCAGATGTCGTAGAGGGCCTGGACCTGGGCGGCGGTGGCGACCCAGTCGTCCACCACCAGCACCCGGTCGCCCGCGCTCAGGTGCCGGCTCTGCACCGCCAGGTCGACGCGCCGACCACGGAAGTCGGACGGACTCTGCGCCCAGGTCAGTGGCCCGGCGGGCAGTCGTCCGTCACCCGGCTTGTGGGCCGGCACGAAGCCGACGCCGAGCGCGGTGGCGGCCAGCGGGCCGAGTAGGAAACCGGTGACCGCCGGTGCGACGACCACTGTGGGGCGGGCCGCCCGGAACGGTGCGACGAGTGCCGGGCCCAACTCGGCCAGGACGGTCGGGTCCCGCCACCAGCCGGAGACGTCGCTGACCAGGTGGCTCGCGTCCGGGCCCGGGTCGACCCAACGGAACAACTCGACGAGACGCTTGCTGAGCTCGGCGGACATCCTCCTATGGTGCGCCGGGACGTCAGCGGGCACCGGGCCGCCCGGCCGATCGCGGGTCGGATGATCGGCTTCAGGTATCGCCGCAATTCCGGGCATACCACCATGATCACGTTGACTTCGGAAGTGCTTCTCTCGTTATGGTCCGACCCGATTTGATCTGTTGAGGAAAGGACCGGGCCGGTGACTGGTAGGCACACCCGTACCCGAAGGATCAGTTCGCCGGCCGGTATCGCGGCCAGCGCGGTGGTGGCCGTCGCGCTCGCCGTCGGTGGCACCGTCGGCGCCGTACGGCTGACCGCCGGGTCGGAGCCGGTGCGGCCGGCGGCGATCGAGCTGTTGCCCAGCTCCGCCACGCCTGACCTGGCCAGCGGCTCGCCGAGCGTCAGCGCCTCACCGAGCGCGACCGCGAGCCCGACGCCGACCCGTACCGCGCAGGCGCCGTCGCGCAGCAAGCCGCGTACGCCCAGCGCCAAGCCGACGCCGAGCACGAAGCCGACGCCCACCGCGAAGAAGACGACGGCACGACCGGTGGTGGAGACCGGTTCGTGCGGGGCGTCGTTCTACTGGCAGGGTCAGATGACCGCCAACGGCGAGACGTTCAACCCGGAGGACATGACGGCCGCGCACAAGACGCTGCCCTTCAACTCCAAGGTCCGGGTGACCAATCCGGCCAACGGCAAGTCGATCACCGTCCGGATCAACGACCGGGGTCCGTTCATCGCCGGCCGTTGCCTGGACCTGTCCCGGGCCGCGTTCGCCGAGATCGCGTCGCTCGACCTGGGCCACATCGAGGTCCGGTACGAGGTGCTCGGCTGAGCCGGTGCCGGCCGGCGATCGGCTCTGGCCCACGATCCTGGTGGCCAGAGTCCGCTCGTACGACGGGTCAGGTTCGTGCTTTCGTTCACATCTATCAGGCATGCTGTCGGACGTACGCACGCGACTCCTCCAGCCGGGCCGTAGCCCGCTGAGCCCCGGATCCCGCGCCGGCCTCGGCGCGGCCCTCGTTCTGCTCGCAACCGTCTCGGCGGTGGAGTTGGCGGACGGCCGTGCGGCGAACTACATCGCGTTGATGGTGGCCGCCCCCTTCCTGGCCGCCGCGTTGGCGTCCTGGCGGGTGGTGCTCGGCGCCGGCACGGTGGCATCTCTGCTCGGGGCCGGTTTCGCGCTGGCCGAGCGGACGCTGTCGTTGTCCACCGCGGTCGCCGTGGCGGGCATCGTGCTGGGCACCGGCATCGCCGCGGCGGTGGCCTCGGTACGAGAGCGGCAGGCCAAGCAGATCGCCGAGTTGTCCAAGCTCGCGGCGGTCGCCCAGCAGGCGGTGCTGCGCCCGCTCGGCCCTCGGGTGGGTGCCCTGTCGGTGGCCGGGCGGTACATCTCCTCCACCGCGCGGGCGGAGATCGGTGGCGACCTGTACGAGGCGATCGAAACCCCGTACGGCGTACGCATGATCATCGGAGACGTACGCGGCAAGGGGCTGGAGGCGGTCCGGCTGGCCAGCATCGTGCTCGGCTCGTACCGGCATGTGGCCTACGAGCGGGCCGATCTGCGGGCCGTGGTGGCGGACCTGGACCGCGCGGTGGCCCGCAACGTCGGCGACGAGGACTTCGTCACCGCGGCGCTGGTCGAGGAGCGTGGCGGCACGCTGACCATCGTGAACTGCGGGCATCCGGCTCCGCTGCTGCTGCGCGGTGGTGCGGTGATCCCGCTGGAGCCGCCCGCTCCCGCGCCGCCGCTGGGCTTCATGCCGGTGGTGCGTCCCCGGGTGGAGCGGTTGGAGCCGGGCGATCGCCTGCTGTTGTTCACCGACGGTCTCGGCGAGGCGCGTCGGGACGGCGAGTTCTTCCCGACTGCGGACCGGGCCTGGCGGCTGCTCGGGCACGGGACGGTCGCCGACGGCCTGGCGTCGCTGGAGACCGCGCTCAAGGAGTGGGTGCACGGCCGGCTCGACGACGACATAGCGCTGGTGTTGATGGAGTACACGGGCACCGCCAGCGGTGTGACCGCGGTGGTGCCGAGCTGGGAGGTCGGCGCGACCGAGAGCTGACCGGAACCCCCGTGTTCGATCGTGTGTAATTGCTGTCACTTCGGCGAGCGACTTGTCGCTGTCTACCCGCGAGTAATACAGTCGGGGTTACTGATCGGTAACACCTGTCCGGAAGCGGGGCCAGCGGCATGACCCACTACAAGAGCAACCTTCGGGACCTCGAGTTCAACCTGTTCGAGGTGTTCGGGGCGGACCGGGCGTTCGGCCAGGAGCCGTACACCGACCTCGACGTCGACACGGCGCGCACCTTCCTCGCCGAGATGGACCGCCTGGCCCGCGAGGACCTGGCTGCCAGCTACACCGACAGCGACCGCAACCCACCGGTCTTCGACCCGGCCACGCACACCGCGCCACTGCCGGAGTCGTTCAAGAAGTCGTACCAGGCGTTCATGGACTCCGAGTTCTGGCGGCTGGACCTCCCCGCGGAGCTGGACGGCAGCAACGCCCCCCGGATGCTGTGGTGGGCCCTCGCCGAGCTGGTGCTCGGCTCGAACGCCCCGATCTGGATGTACGCCTCCGGCCCGTCCTTCGCCCACGTGCTGCGGGTCGAGGGCACCGAGCGGCAGAAGAAGTGGGCCAAGCTCTTCGTCGACAAGCAGTGGGGCTCGACGATGGTGCTCACCGAGCCGGACGCCGGCTCGGACGTGGGCGCCGGCCGGGCCCGCGCCATCCCGCAGCCGGACGGCTCGTGGCACATCGAAGGCGTGAAGCGCTTCATCACCTCCGGTGAGCACGACCTCAGCGACAACATCGTCCACTACGTGCTGGCCCGCCCGGTCGGCGTGGAGGGCGTGGGCGGCCCGGGCACCAAGGGTCTGTCGCTGTTCGTCGTGCCGAAGTACCACTTCGACGAGGAAACCGGCGAGCTGGGCGAGCGCAACGGCGTGTACGCCACGAACGTCGAGCACAAGATGGGCCTGAAGGTCTCCAACACCTGCGAGCTGACCTTCGGCGAGCACGGCGTACCCGCCAAGGGTTGGCTGATGGGCGACAAGCACGACGGCATCCGGCAGATGTTCATGATCATCGAGTACGCCCGGATGCTGGTCGGCACCAAGGCGATCGCCACCCTCTCCACCGGCTACCTGAACGCCCTGGAGTACGCCAAGAACCGGGTGCAGGGTGCCGACCTGCTCCAGTCGACCGACAAGACCGCCCCCCGGGTGACCATCACCCACCACCCCGACGTACGCCGCTCGCTGCTGCTGCAGAAGTCGTACGCCGAGGGTCTGCGGGCGCTGGTCTGCTACACCGCCTCCTGGCAGGACAAGGTCGCCATCGCCGAGGCGGCCGGTGACGAGAAGGCCACCAAGCTGGCCAAGCGGGTCAACGACCTGCTGCTGCCGCTGGTCAAGGGCGTCGGCTCGGAGCGGGCGTACGAGCTGCTCGGGCACGAGTCCCTGCAGACCTTCGGTGGCTCCGGCTTTCTCCAGGACTACCCGCTGGAGCAGTACGTCCGGGACGCCAAGATCGACACCCTGTACGAGGGCACCACGGCGATCCAGAGCCTCGACCTGATCTTCCGGAAGATCGTCCGGGACAACGGCAAGGCCCTGATGGCGGTGGCCGCCGAGATCCAGGAGTTCATCACCAGCGAGGGCGGCAACGGCCAGCTCAAGCAGGAGCGCCAGGCGCTCGGCAAGGCGCTGACCGAGATCCAGACCATCCTCGGCGTGCTGACCGGCTGGCTGGGCGAGGCCCAGGGCGGCGACACCCGGGCGCTCTACAAGGTCGGGCTCGCCAGCCGGCGGTTCCTGCTGGCGATCGGTGACCTGGTGGTCGGCTGGCTGCTCCAGAAGCAGGCGGAGGTGGCGCTGAAGGCGCTGGCCGGGGAGGTCTCGGCGGCGGACAAGGCGTTCTACACCGGCAAGGTGGCCGCCGCCCGGTTCTTCTCCCGCGAGGTGCTGCCGCGCATCGGCGCCGACCGGCGCATCATCGAGGGCACCGACCTGGAGATCATGGACCTCCCGGAGGAGGTCTTCTGACCTGTGGACAGCGGCTCCAGGCGGCCGGTGGGCGTACTGCCCGCCGGCCGTCGGCCGTGTTCGCCCCGGCGCGGCGCGGGTAACCCCGGCTCGGACGGGTAACCGTCGCGAGCCAGTCAACGTACGCCCAGAGCAACCGCACGGGGGAGTGCCGCGCACATGGGCATTGGTAGTGGGATCTTCCTGATCGCCATCGGTGCGATCCTGACCTTCGCCATTCGGGCAAACGTCTGGTGGGTCGACCTACGCGCGGTCGGTTGGGTGTTCATCCTGGCCGGCCTGGGCGTCCTGCTCACCACGCTCTGGTTCTGGCAGGACCGCCGAAAGCGGGCGAGGACGCTGATCGTGGAGGAGAACCGGCTGTCTCATCCGACCGCGATGATGCCGCCACCTCCCGATCCGCCGCCGCCCACCGCACCACCGAGCTGAGACGACACACGCGCTGAGTCAGCGGGACGGACAGGCTCCCGCTGACTCGGCGCGTCCGTGTTCAGCCGCGGGTGTGGTTCAGCCTCGGGCGGTGTGCCGGGTGCTGATCGCCGCCGTACCGCGAGCCAGGTCCGCCCACGGCAGCGTGCTCCGGTGCACTACCAGGTCGCTGGTGTGCAGCCCGGCCGGGTCGGCCCGCTGTGGGTCGAGCAGCTCCGACAGCAGCGAGATGCCCGGGTTGTGGGCGATCAGCAGGACGGTGCCGACCGTCGGATCGACCCGTCGTACCAGGGTCAGCAGATCCTCCGGATGTGCCTCGTACGCATCCGGCTCGTAACGGACCTCCGGCACCGGACCGGCCGGGCCACCCTCCGGGGGTGACCCGGTCATGCCCATCTCGACGCCGTGCCAGGTCTGTCGGGTCCGCAGCGCCGCCGAGCAGAGCACCACCTCGGGCAGCAGCCCGTACCGGGCCAGCCAGGCACCGGCCGCGGCGGCGTCGGCTCGTCCCCGCGCCGACAGCGGGCGCTCGACGTCGAGACCATCCGCCGTGGGCGGTTCCGCCTTGGCATGCCGCAGCAGCACGAGCGTCCGTTCCTGCACCGCGCCGTCCCTCATGTCACCAGCTTGCCCGATTGGCGATCTCCGTGCCGGGGTAAGTCCAGGCATGCCGCAACCTCATCGATGGCCGCGGCGAAGTGGAATGCAGCTTCGATAGCCGAGGAGACGAGAGATGGGCATCGGTGGCAGTATCTTCCTGATCGCGCTCGGCGCGATCTTCGCGTTCGCCGTGGAGGCGGATCTCGGCTGGCTCAACCTGAGCGTCGTCGGCTGGGTGCTGATGCTCACGGGGGTTGCCGGCCTGCTAGTGACGCTCTACTTCTGGAACTCGCGTCGACGGACCGTGGTCACCCCGGTCCGTCAGGAGCGGGTCGTCGCCGACCGGGCCGTACCGGTGCAGGACGACCGGGTGGTGCAGGAGTACCGCGAGGTGCGCCGACCCGGCCCCACGGTCTGATCCGCGTACGCAAACCGGGGGTCGGTGGGTTCGCCCACCGACCCCGTGGCCTGCGGTCAGGCGAAGAGGGCGAAGTAGATGGCGATGTGGTGACAAATCGCCGCGACCAGGGTGCAGGCGTGGAAGAACTCGTGATGCCCGAACACGGTGGGCCACGGGTTCGGCCGGCGTAGCGCGTAGAAGACCGCGCCGACGGTGTAGATCGCGCCACCGACGCTGAGCAGCACCAACGCGGTGACACCGCCCTGGCGCAGGATGTCCGGCAGGATCGCCACCGCCACCCAGCCGAGCGCCAGGTAGAGCGGTGCGGAGACCCACCGCGAGACGTGGGGCCAGACCATCTTGAGGGCCACGCCGGCCAGCGCGCCGCCCCAGACCACCGCCAGCATGGTCACGGTGGCGCGGTTGTCGAGCAGCAGCAGACAGAACGGCGTGTACGTGCCGGCGATGAACAGGAAGATCATCGAGTGGTCCATCCGCCGCATCACCTGGAAGCCGCGGGTGGACCAGACGCGACGGTGGTAGAGCGCGCTGGTGCCGAAGAGGCCGCAGACGGTGAAGCTGTAGACGGCGCAACTGATCAGGGGTGTCCAGCCGGGTCGGGCGGCGGCGATCGAACAGAGCACAATGCCACAGACCACGGCGACGAAGAACGCGTACGTGTGCAGCCAGCCGCGCATCCGGGGTTTCCCGATGTCGACCGGCTTGAGCCGGGACGGTGCTGAGGTCGTCACATCACCAGGTTACGGCAGCGTAGGTTACTTTCGGGTAGTGCAACGGGTCACGCTTGCGGACGAGTGGATGACGCATCCGGGTGCCCCGGTCCGAAAGGATAGTGGCATGCGGATCAGACGCGTCGGTGGGCACGCCCTGCTCCTCGACTTCGCCGCACCCGCCGACCGTGAGCCCGACTCCCCCAACCCTGCCGAGCCGGTGGACCCCGCAGTGGTGGAGGGGTGGCGGGCCGAGCTGTGGCGTCGTCGGGAGCGGGGCGACCTGGTGGCCACCGAGATCGTCCCGGCGGCGGCCACCGTGCTGCTCGACGGCGTACCGGACCCGGCGACCACCGCGGCCGCCATCAGGACGTGGACCCCGACGCCGCCGCTGACCACGTCGGCCGCCGCCGAACCGGTCGAGGTGCCGGTGACGTACGACGGGGAGGATCTGCCCCGGGTGGCGGCACTCTGGCACACGGATGTGCCGTCCGTGGTGCGCCGCATCGCGCATACCGAATTCCGGGTGGCCTTCTGCGGCTTCGCCCCCGGCTTCGGCTACCTGACCGGGCTCCCCGCCGAACTGGCGGTGCCCCGGCTGCCCTCGCCGCGACCCCGGGTGCCGGCCGGCTCGGTGGCACTGGCCGGCCCGTACGCCGGGATCTATCCCACCGCCTCACCGGGCGGTTGGCTGCTGGTGGGGCGTACCACGCTGGCCCTGTTCGACGTGCACGCCGACCCGCCGGCCCGGCTCACCCCCGGCACCCCGGTGCGCCTGCTGCCGACATGAGCGAGATCGAGGTACTGACCGCCGGGGCGCTGACCACCGTGCAGGATCTGGGCCGCCCCGGCTGGGCGCACCTCGGGGTCCCCCGCTCCGGCGCGCTCGACCCGGAGGCGTTACGGCTGGCCAACCGGCTGGTCGGCAACCCGGAACCGGCGGCCGGCCTGGAGATCACCATGACCGGCTGCGCACTGCGCTTCACCCGGGCCACCACCGTTGCCGTCGTCGGTGCCGAGGTCGACGTCCGGGTGGGCGAGCGGCCCGGCGACCCCGGTCGTCCGCTGGCCGTACCGGCGGGGGCGGTGTTGCGGATCGGCCCCGCCCGACGGGGTCTGCGCTGCTGGCTGGCGGTGGCGGGCGGCATCGCCGTGGACCCGGTGCTGGACAGCCGGGCCACCGACACCCTCGCCGGACTCGGACCGGCACCACTGCGCGACGGCGACCGGCTGCCGGTGGGCGTCCCGATCGGCCCACCCGCCCCGGTCGACGTCACCGTGCCGAGGGCACACCCGCAGGAGCTGCACCTGACCGTCCGCCTCGGGCCGCGACACGACTGGTTCGACACCGTGGCGCTCGACCGGCTGTACGGCACGGCGTACACGGTGAGTCCGTTGAGTAACCGGGTCGGCGCGCGACTGACCGGCGCACCGCTGCCCCGCGCGGTGCCCGGGGAACTGCACAGCGAGGGGGTCGTCCTCGGTGCGGTCCAGGTGCCGGCGGACGGCCAGCCGTTGATCTTCCTCGCCGACCATCCCACCACCGGCGGATATCCCGTCATCGCCGTGGTGGACGACGTGACCCCGCTCGCCCAGGCCAGACCAGGCACTACCGTCAGGTTCCATGGACCTCAACGCTGATCTCGGTGAAGGCTTCGGTGTCTGGCAACTCGGCGACGACGAGGCACTGCTGGAACTGGTCACCTCGGCCAACGTGGCCTGCGGCTTCCACGCCGGTGACCCGGTGACGATGCGCCGGGTCTGCGCCGCCGCAGCCGAACGCCGGGTCGCCGTCGGTGCCCAGGTCGGCTACCGCGACCTGGCCGGCTTCGGCCGTCGACACATCGCGTACGAGTTCGCGGAACTGCGTGACGAGGTCCTGTACCAGCTCGGTGCGCTCGACGCCTTCTGTCGCGCGTACCGCACCCGGGTCCGCTACCTGAAGCCGCACGGCGCGCTCTACCACGCGGCGGCCCGCGACGAGACACAGGCGGCGGCGGTGGTGGCCGCCGTGAACGACTACGACCCGGAACTGCCCCTGCTCTGCCTGCCCGGTTCGGTGCTGGCTCAACTCGCCCAGGGCGCAGGGTTGCGGGTGGTGGCCGAGGGCTTCGCCGACCGCAACTACCTGCCCAACGGTCAACTGGTGCCGCGTACCTCGCCCGACGCCCTGGTCACCGACCCGATGGAGGTGGCCCGCCGGGCCGTACGGATGGCCACCGAGCAGACGGTGGTGGCCACCGACGGCAGCGTGTTCCCGTGCGTGGTCGACTCGATCTGCCTGCACGGCGACAGCCCCGGCGCGGTGGCCGCCGCGGAACTCGTCCGCGCCGCCCTCATCGACGCCGGCGCCACCCCCACCCCCTTCACCTGAGGTGAAAGGAAGGGCACCTTGTTAACGCCTGCGGTAGAGGAGGGGCCCCCTGTTAACACAATCCGCCCGATGCGGCGTCAGCCGGCGTCGAGGCCGCGCAGCACCAGAGGGAGACGGGTCGCGCTGCCGGTGGCGACACGTACCGGGATGCCCCAGTCCTGTCGGGTCAGGTGGCACGCCGCATGCTCGACGTCGGCGTCGCAGGTGGCCGCCTGGGCGGTCACCTGGAGCACGCCCTCGGTCACCGAGTCGGAGAGCACCAGCCGGCGGGACAGGTCCGTGCTGGTGCCGGCCCCCTCGACCAGCAACTCCGGCGGGGACGCGGACACCATCACCCGGGTGGACGGGCCGTACGTCTCGTCGAGCTTCTGCCCGGGCGCCGGGGTGAAGATCACGTCCAGCGTCACCTCACCGGCCGCCAGGTCGGTCGGCTTGCGTTCGGTCCGGTGGCGCGGGCCGTCGACGGTGCTCGCGCCGACGGCGGAGAGCGCACCCGGGGCCAACCGGGTGATCCGGTGCCCGGCGGACTCCACCACCAGCACCGCACCGTCCGGGGTGAGCGCCAGGTCGCTCGGCTCGGCCAGGTCGGTGGCCACTGTCGACACCTCGTCCGTCGCCGGGTCGTAGCGCCGTACCGCCCCGTTGTAGGTGTCCGCGATCAGCACCGAACCGTCGGGCAGCGCGCAGACGCCGAGCGGGTGCTGGAGCAGCGCCTGCGCCGCCGGCCCGTCCACGTGACCGAAGTCGAACAGGCCTTGACCGACCGCCGTACCCATGACGTCGTCCTCGACGTACCGGATGGCACTGCTCTCGCTGTCGGCGACCCAGAGTCGGCGGCCGTCGGCGGAGACGGCGAGCCCGGACGGCTGCGCCAGCCAGGTCTCCGCCAGCGGCCCGTCGCGCAGCGCCTCCACAGTCGTGCCGGCGTACATGCCGGCGGTCCGCTTGATCGGATCGAACCACCACAGTTGGTGGATGCCGGCCATGGCGATGACGACCTTGTCGTCGTACCAGGCGAGGTCCCAGGGCGAGGAGAGGTCGACCGAGAGCGCGTCGTGGGCGTGGTCGTCGACCGTGGAGCGCCACTGCCGCCCGGTGCCGGCCACGGTGACCACCTCACCGCTGCCCAGGCGTACGCCGCGCAGCAGGTGGTTGACCGTGTCGGCGACCACCAGGTCGTAGCCGGCCACCTCGGCCACGTGCGGCGGGAGCAGGCACAGCCCCTGGGGCTCGGAGAAGGTCGCGGTGTCGGCCGTACCGTCGACCCGGCCCCGGCTGCCGGTGCCGATGGCGCGCAGCAGCGTCTCCCCGTCGGCGGCCAACTCGACCACCCGGTGCCGGGCGGAGTCCGACACCAGCAGGGTGCCGTCCGGCCCGACCACCAGCTTTCCGGGGAAACGCAGGGTGGTCTGCGGCTCCGCCGGCGGGACGTACGGGCCGTCGCCCCGGTGCAGCGTGCCCTTGGCCTCGTGGGTGGCGACCAGGTCGTCGATCAACCGGGCCAACCCTTCGGCGTGACCCTCGCCGGCCATCGTGGCCACCACGTAGCCCTCGGGGTCGATCACCGCGAGGGTCGGCCAGGCGCGGGCCGCGTACTGCTGCCACATGTCCAGCTCAGGATCATCGAGTACGGGGTGGTGCACGCCGTACCGCTCGACGGCGTCGGCAAGCGCGACCGGATCCTTCTCGTGCTCGAACTTCGGCGAGTGCACCCCGATCACGACGAGGACGTCCGCGTACTTCTCCTCGAGCGGGCGCAGTTCGTCAAGCACGTGCAGGCAGTTGATGCA
This sequence comes from Micromonospora maris AB-18-032, assembly GCF_000204155.1. Taxonomy (NCBI): domain Bacteria; kingdom Bacillati; phylum Actinomycetota; class Actinomycetes; order Micromonosporales; family Micromonosporaceae; genus Micromonospora; species Micromonospora maris. Next base: position 100,725 of record NC_015434.1, read on the forward strand.
GCAGAACGTCCAGAAATCGGCGATCACGATCTTGCCGCGGAGGTCGGCGAGCGTCAGCTCGCGCCCCCCGGTGTTCAGCCAACCCCGACCCCGCAGCTCCGGCGCCCGTACGCGTGCACTCATACCCCCATCGTGCCGTACCGCAGGCCGCGCCGACCCGCTGGGCGGATCACCTGGCGGCATCCAGCACGAGCGGGCCGCCTCCGGGCCACCGGAGTGTGCGAAAGCGCCCGCCCCTTGGCGAGGGCGGGCGCTTCGCGTTTGTCGTAACCGCGCGGGTGGCAGCGAGTGATCAGCCGGCGGAGTTCTTCAGGCAGAGCACCGGGTTGGCCACGTCGCCGCGCAACTCGACGTACGGCAGGGCGGGGTCGGGGCACTTGTCCTTCGACTCGACCTTCGACACCACGCTGAACGACTCCGGCTCCCCGCACACCGCCTCGACGGCGGAGTCGCCCGAGCGCTTGACGCAGGAGCCGACCGCCGGGTCGAAGGCGTTGTCGTCCGAGCCGCCGAACTTGCCGAGCAGCAGCAGTAGGCCGAGCGGGATGGCGAGGATGAGCACCGCGGCGACAAGCACCGCGGCGAGCACCCGGCCGTTGCGTACCTTCGGTGGCGGCGCGTCGGCGGCCGGCTCGGCGACCGGCTTGAACGCGTCGAAGCGGCCCTGCTCCGGCTCGGCTGCCGGCGTGCCCGGACTCCACGGCGCGTTCGCCTGGGGCCCCGGCGGGAAGGCCGACGTGTGGTCTGGGCCCGACTCCGGACGGGCGGGGGAACCGTAGGTGACGCCGGGGCGGTCGGTCGGGCCGCCGAAGGGGTCGCGAGCCGCGCCGCCGTACGGGTCACCGGCCGGGCTGCCGAAGGGATCCCCGGCGGGGCCGCCGAAGCGGTCGGCCGGTCGCTCCGGCTCGGGGTGCGGCTTGACGCCGTTGACCGGCCGATCGGTGGCCGGCGCGTCGGCGAAGGCGGGCAGGCCCGGCGGGAAGGCCGGGGACGCGGGAGCGGCTGCGCCGGTGAAGGCGGACGGTCCAGCCTGCTCGTGATCGGCGAAGCGTGGCTCCGGGCCCTGGCCGAACCGGGGCGGCTGGGGCTGCTCCTCGCGCTCCTGGACCGGCTCCTCCGGCTCCGGACGGGCCGGCCGGCCGTACACCCGAGGTGCCGGCGTGCTGGTCGGGATGGCCGTGTGATCGGCCGGCGGGGTGACCCGGCTGGTCGTCGGCACCGACGCGCTGGCCGAGACGCCGCCGGCCGCCGCCGTCGGCGGGGTGGCCCGGCCGACCGACTCGGGCGAGGTACGGGGGGCGGGGATCGACGCCTCAGCCGGCGGCTTCGGCTCGTCCGGCCGCGACTCGGGCTGCCCCCAGCTGCCGGCCGGCTGGTCGGCACCGGGGCGCTGACCCGGCGTGGACTGGTCGCCGGGGTACTGGCCCGGGGCGGAATAGTCGGCCGGGGGTGCCGCAGCCAGGCTGGCACCGGGGATCCGCTGCTCCTGCGGCGGCAGCGGAACCATGTTGGCCGGCGAGATGCCGGGCGCCGGCGCGGGCTGGTACACCGGGCTCTCCTCGGCACGCCCGGTGTCGGATCGGGACGGCCCTGCCTCGGGTGCCCCGCCACCACCCCAGGCCTCGCCGGGTGCCCACGGCTCGATCTCGGTCAGCGGCGCGCGGTCGGCGGCGTTGCGGGACGGCAGCGGCGATGCCGATCCGCTGGCGGCCTCGGTGGGCGTCCAGGCCGGGGCCTGATCCTGAGCCCAGCCAGCCGGCTCCGGCTGGCGTCCCTGGCCGACGGGCCAACCGGGTTGTTCCTGCTGCTCGCCCGGCCAGGCACCGGCGCGGGCCGGGTCGCCGGGAGCGGAATGCTGCTGCGGTGCCGGGTCGGCCGGTGGCACCTGGGCGGTGGCCCGGGCGGCCGGCTCGCCGCGCGTCGCGGCCTGATCGGTCTGAGCCCAGTCCGGCTGCGCGGACGGGCCGCCCTGCGCCCACTCCGGTTGGGCTGCCGGGCTGGTCTGCGCCCAGTCCGGCTGCGCCGGCGGGTTGGCCTGCGCCCAGTCGGGCTGGGCGGGCTTGGCCTGGGCCCAGTCCGGCTGCGCGGGGGAGTTGCCCTGCGCCCAGTCCGGTTGCGCGGGCGCACTGCCCTGCGCCCAGTCCGGTTGAGCAGGCGGGCTGCTCTGCGTCCAGTTGGGCTGCGCGGGCGAGTTGCTCTGCGCCCGCTCGGACTGTGAAGGCGGGTTGGCCTGCGCCCAGTCGGGCTGGGCGGGCTTCGCCTGCGCCCAGTCCGGCTGCGCCGACTCGGGTGCGCCGGCGGCCCAGCCGGGAGGTTGCTCCCCCGGGCGGGGGGCGGTGTTCCACTCCGGCTGCTGGTTGCCCTGCCAACTGGCGGGTGGGGAGCCTGACTGGCTGCTCGCGGACTGGTCCGACGAGGTCTGGTGGGGTGTCCACTCAGCTGGCTGGGTGCTCTCTGATGTGGGGGCACCACCCCAGGCCGGGTTGCTCTGCCCAGCGTTGGCCCAGGCCGGCTGGTCCGACGTGGACGCTGCCGGCCAGTTGGCGGCGGGCTGCTCGCCCGGTGGGTTCCAGGACTGCTGGCCGCCGGCCGGCGTCCAGGTGCCGGCGCTCGGAGCCTGCGCCTGCCGGTTGGCCTGCTGGTTGCCCCAGCCGGCACCCGGCTGACTCGCCCAGGCGGGAGCGGCCTGGTCGGGTCGGGCCGGCGGTGGGGGTGCCCAGCCGAGATCCGAGGCAGGTGCGCCGTATCCGTTCTCCTGCTGAACCGGGCGGTCGCCGTACGGCGCCGATCCGCCGCCGCCCGGCGGCACCTCGTCCGGCTCGTGGCCGGGGTGGTGCGGGCCCTCGGACGTCATGCGTGCGCCTCCTCCATCACATGTCGGCCGCCGTCGCCGATCGTCTCGGCCGGGCAGCCGGCGGTGCCGGCGTGCCGGCCGTGCCGGCTCCCCCCGCACCGTATCCGGTGGTCACCGGGGCGCATCCGGGGAGCGCCAATCATCACTGTCCGTTGCCGGGTGGTGTCGATTCGCATCTATCGCATCGACCTTCCCGGGGCCGGGGATGACGACCGTGCCCCACCGTACCGGGCGCTGGGGCGAGGCGGTATCCCGGTGTCAGGGCATGGGCGCAATGACAACGACCCGCCCGGTGATCCGGGCGGGTCGTCGTCGGGGAGGAGGTGAATAAACGTCGTGGGCGTCAGTGCATGTGACGCTGGGCGATGACGAGGATCTCGTCGCGTACGGCCGGCGAGCTGGCGGAGCGCAGGGCCCGCTCGATGGCCCGGGCGCGGCGGTTGGCGTCGCGGCGGCTACGGATTCGCTCGATCATGCTCATGGTTCTCTCCTGCTGGCTATTCGGTTGTCGGCCCGGTGATGTCTCTATTGAACAGCAAAACGCCGCCAGCATCCATCGATTATTAGGTGAGCTGCGCCACGAGCCTACGAATCTTAGGTGTGGGGTGCGATGTGGACCGGCATTCTTCACCCAACGGCAACGGCCGGCGTGCCGGGCGTTCACCCGTGGCACACCGGCCGTCGTCGCAGCGCGTCAGGTCCAGGCGAGCAGTGCCGCCTCGGGGTCGGTGAGGAAGTCACCGATGTCGCGCAGGAACTTCGAACCCAGCTCACCGTCGATGATCCGGTGGTCGAAGGAGAGCGCGAGCGTGGTCACCATGCGTGGTTTCACCTTGCCCTTGTGCACCCAGGGCTGCTCGCGCACCGCCCCGAAGGCCAGGATCGCCGATTCCCCCGGCGGCAGGATCGGGGTCCCGGTGTCCACCCCGAACACACCGACGTTGGTGATGGTCAGCGTGCCGCCCGACATGGCAGCCGGCGAGGTCCTGCCGGCCTTGGCGGTCTGCACCAGGTCCGTCATCGCGTCCGCCAACTCCCGCAGGGTCAGCCGGCCGGCATCCTTGATGTTCGGCACGATCAGGCCGCGCTCGGTGGCCGCCGCGATGCCCAGGTTGACGTACTCCTTGACGACGATCTCGTCGCCGGCCCAGGTCGAGTTGACCATCGGGTGTCGCTTGACCGCCAGCAGCACCGCCTTCGCCACCAGCAGCAGCGGCGAGACCCGTACGTCGCGCCACTCCCGCCGGCCACGCAGCCGGTCCAGCGCCTTCATCGCCCGGGTCATGTCGATGGTGAGGAACTCGGTGACGTGCGGGGCGGTGAACGCCGAGCGGGACATGTTCTCGGCGGTGAGCTTGCGTACCCCCTTCACCGGGATGCGCTGCTCGCGGTCGGCACCGAAGCTCGCGGCGGAGGTGGCCGCCGCGCCGACCGTCAGCGGCTCGGCCGCAGCCGACGACGCCGCCACCGCCTGCTGGACGTCCTCCCGGGTGATCGAGCCGAGCGGGCCCGAGCCGGTCAGCGTACGCAGGTCGACGCCGAGATCCTTGGCGAGCTTGCGTACCGGCGGCTTGGCCAGCACCGGACCGCCGGGGTGACCGTTGCCGTTCACCGTCGGCACCGGCGCGGCCTGCACCGGCACCGGAGCCGCGACGACCGGGGCCGGCGCGGCCGGGGTGACCGGGGCGGTGGTGGCCTGGGCCGGGGCCGCGCCCTTGCGGGGACGGCGCTTCGCGGCGGTGGTGCGCGGGCCGTAGCCGACCAGGACGGCGGTACGACCGCCCGGTGCGGGACCGCCGATCAGGCCCGGCTCGACCGCGCCCTCTGCCGGAGCGATGTCGACGGCGGCCAGCGACGCCGCCGAGGGCGCGGGCAGTTCCTCGGTCGAGGACTCGACCGGCCCGGCGCCCGGGTCGGTGTCGATCGCGATGATCGGCGTACCGACCTCGACCGTGGTGCCCTCCGGGTGGAAGATCGCCTGCACCTGACCGGCCCACTTCGCGGGGATCTCCACCGCCGCCTTGGCGGTCTCCACCTCGACGATCGGTTGGTTCAGCTCGATGGTGTCGCCCACCTTGACCAGCCAGGCGAGGATCTCGCCCTCGGTCAGGCCCTCCCCCAGGTCGGGAAGGTTGAACTCCTTGATCCGGGACATAACGCTCACCAGCCGAAGGTGCGGTCGACGGCGTCGAGCACCCGGTCGAGGTCGGGCAGGTACTCCTCCTCCACCCGGGCGGCCGGGTAGGGGGTGTCGAAGCCGGTCACCCGCAGCACCGGGGACTCCAGCGAGTAGAAGCACTCCTCGGTGATCCGGGCGGCGATCTCCGCGCCCAGGCCCACGTTGGACGGTGCCTCGTGCACCACCACCGCGCGGCCGGTGCGCCGCACCGACTCGTACACCGCAGCCAGGTCCAGCGGGGAGAGCGTGCGCAGGTCGATGACCTCCAGGTTGCGGCCGTCCTCGGCCGCGGCGGTCGCCGCGTCCAGGCAGGTGCGCACCATCGGGCCGTACGCCAGCACTGTGGCGTCCGTGCCGGGCCGCACCACCCGGGCCGAGTGCAGGGGGTACGCCTCGGTCAGTGGCGTGTCCAGGTCGACCTGGCCCTTCTCCCAGTAGCGCCGCTTCGGCTCCAGGAAGACGATCGGGTCGTCCGAGGCAATCGCCTGCTGGATCATCACGTACGCGTCCTGCGGGTTGGCGCAGGAGACGACCTTGAGTCCGGCGGTGTGGGCGAAGTACGCCTCGGGCGACTCCGAGTGGTGCTCCACCGCACCGATGCCGCCGCCGAAGGGAATTCGGATGACCATCGGGATGCGCAGGTTGCCGCCCGAGCGGTAGTGCATCTTCGCCACCTGCGACACGATCTGGTCGTACGCCGGGTAGACGAAGCCGTCGAACTGGATCTCGCAGACCGGCCGGTAGCCCCGGATGGCCAGGCCGACCGCGGTGCCGATGATGCCCGACTCGGCGAGCGGCGTGTCGATCACCCGCTGGTCGCCGAAGTCCTTCTGCAACCCGTCGGTGATCCGGAAGACGCCGCCGAGCTTGCCGACGTCCTCGCCCATGATGACGACCTTGGGGTCGTTCTCCAGGGCCTTGCGCAGGCCGACGTTGAGGGCCTTGCCGAGGGTGAGCGTCTCCGTGGCCATCAGTGTGCGCTCCCCTCGAACGAGTCGAAGTACTTGTTGAACTGTGCGCGCTGCTCGTCGAGCAGCGGCGACCCGTTGGGGTAGACGTGGTCGAACATGGTGACCGGCTCCGGGTTCGGCATGGCCAGCACCCGCTCGCGCAGGTCGATCGCCTCCCGGCGGGCCTGCTCGTCGACCTCGGCGAAGAAGTCGCTGTCGGCGATCTTCTCCCGCTCCAGGAAGGCCTTCATCCGGGCGATCGGGTCCTTGGCCTGCCAGGCCTCGACCTCGCTGGCGATGCGGTAGCGGGTCGGGTCGTCGGAGGTGGTGTGCGCCCCCATCCGGTAGGTGTACGCCTCGATCAGGCTCGGGCCCTGCCCGTTGCGGGCGTTGTCCAGGGCGTGCCGGGCCACCGCGTACGTGGCCAGCACGTCGTTGCCGTCCACCCGCACACCGGGGAAGCCGAAGCCGGCGGCCCGTCGGTACAGCGGAACCCGGGTCTGCCGCTCCAACGGCTCGGAGATGGCGTACTGGTTGTTCTGGCAGAAGAACACCAGCGGGGCGTTGAAGACGCTGGCCCAGACGAACGCCTCGTTCACGTCGCCCTGGCTGGTGGCGCCGTCGCCGAAGTAGGCGATGACCGCCTCGCCGTCCTCGCCGCCGGTCTTGCCGTCCATCGCGACACCCATGGCGTACCCGGTCGCGTGCAGGGTCTGCGCCCCGATCACGATCGTGTACATGTTGAACTTGAATTCGTTCGGATCCCAGCCGCCCTGATCGACGCCGCGGAACAGGCCCAGGGGCATGATCGGATCGATGCCACGGCAGTAGAGGACGCCGTGCTCCCGGTAGGTCGGGAAGGCCATGTCCTGGGCGCGTAGCGCCCGTCCGGAACCGACCTGCGCGGCCTCCTGGCCCAGCAGGCTGGCCCACAGGCCCAGTTCGCCCTGCCGTTGCAGGGCGGTGGCCTCGGCGTCCAACTTCCGCACGAGTACCAGGTCACGGTAGAGGCCGCGGTACTCCTCGTCGGTGAAGTCGACGCGGTATTCGACGCCGTCCGGGCCGGTGACGCTGTCGATGCGCTCACCCGACGGGGTGAGCAGTTGCACCAGTTCCGGGTCGCCGGTCGCGGCTTTCCTGGATCGGGGTGCGGCTCGCCGGCCGCGGGTGCTGGCCCCGGGGTCGCCCTTTGCCATCCGTCTCTCCCTGTCGTGTCTGCGTCGGCACCGGGGGGTCACCCGGCCGCGCGACTCGTGAGCCCGCCCCGGCTGGTGCCGGGATCGGTTCCTGGCGACCGCGCCTAGCCCCGGTGGGGGTTGCCGCGCGGCCTGAGCCGGATTCATGGCCGAACCCGGTTCGGGAGCGCCGGCGCCCAGTCGCGCCTTCCGCGTGGGTGCGCGGAGGTCACGGCTGCGCTGCCGTCGTGGCTCCATATTCGCATCACAGGTGAGCCGCCCCACACCCTGCCTGCCCCGCATCCCAGGGCCGGTCCGGTTCGTTACCTGAAATGCCGGGGTGTCGGCTCCAATGACGCCCGGACGTTCCGGTGATGATTTGTCGCTATTCGGCCATATGAGCGTTTCGACACGCGGTGGGGGGTTGGCTGACCCGGAGTCGCTGACCGACGCTGTTTCCGGCTGGACCCCGATCTCACTCGGCGGTCCGCCGGGGCAGCTCATCACGGTCCAGGCCCCGGGCGACGACGAGGAGTGCGTGGTGTCGGAACCAGACGAGGGCGCCGGGAGTTCCGGCCGGCACCGGGCACCCGGCAGCTACCGCCGGGTGGTGGGTACCCACCGCGCCGTACGCACCGCCGGTCCGTCCCGCGGTTACCTGCTGACCGTGGCGCTGCTCGCCGGCACGGCCTCGATGCCGGTTCTCGCCGCGATCAGCACCGGCTCGGCGACGGTGGGCAGCACCGCCCTGCCGGACAGCGGTACGCCGTTCATCCCGACGCCGTCCATCGGGCCGGTGGTCATCCCGCCGCCGCCCACCGGTGCCCCCGCAGCCACCTCGACGGCGGTGCCGTCGACCGCTCCGGCCGCCCCGCCGATCGACCCGGTGGACCGACCTGACCCGGGGCCGACGCCGGTGGACCTGACACCCGAGCGTCGCCCGGAGCTACCGGACAGTGACCCCCGACCTCGGCCGCCCAGCCCGGTGCCCGCGCCGCTCCCGCGCCCGACCCCGACTCCCCACCCCACGCCGACCCGGCCGGTGCCGGGAGTCACTCCCGCGCCGCCGGCCACACCTACCTCGCCACCGCCGGTCCCGAGTGACCCGCCCGTGCCGAGTGATTCCGTGAGCCCGTCCGCCTCGCCGGACCCGGGCGGTGCCGGGCCGAGCGCATCGGCGGAACCGCCGGACCCGACCGACCCGTCGGCGAGCACCGACCCGCCCGCAACCGACCCACCTGCCACCGACTCGCCTGCCACGACGGAGCCGTCCACGTCGGAGCCGTCCACGTCGGCGAACCCCCACCTGCCCCGGGACCCCGCCACGCCCGACGGGCCCAGCGCCTCGGCGGGTCCGAGCAGGTCGGGCGAGCCGGCCTGCCCCACTCCGGATCACCCGGGAAGCACCGGGTCACCGACGGTACGGTGAGAAGGCCGTCGACGGACCGGAGCGGAGCGGGGGGTCTGATCTTGGTCGACCGTGACCTGGTCGCTGACGACGTCGCTGCGGCCCGGCCCGGCCCAGGGCTGCGACTGGCCCGGATCGTCACCGAGTTGACCGCGCCCGCCATCCTCGTCTCCCTGCTCACCGTCGTGATCGGCTGGCACAGCGCCCAGGGCAGGTTGAGCGGCGTGGGCTGGGGGTTGGTCGCGGTCGTCTTCGCCAGCCTGCTCCCGATGGCGTACATCGTCGGCGGGGTGCGTCGCGGCCGACTCACCGATCATCACGTCCGGGTACGCGAACAGCGGCGGATTCCGCTGCTGTTCGGGCTCGGTTCGGTGGCGGCCGGGCTGGCCCTGCTCGCGGTGCTCGGCGCGCCGCGACCCGTGCTGGCCCTGGTCGCCGCCGGACTTGTGGGTCTGGTGGTCGCAGTGACGGTCAGCCAATGGTGGAAGATGTCGATCCACTCGGCGGTCGCGGTCGGCACGCTGGCGGTGCTGCTTGTCACCTTCGGCGTCTGGGTGCTCGTGGCCACCCCGCTGCTCGGGCTGGTCGGCTGGTCACGGGTGCGCCTGGGCGATCACACCCCCGCCCAGGTGCTCGCCGGTGGCGTCCTCGGTGGCCTGGTCGCGGCCGTGGTCTTCACCGTGCTGCGCTGACCCTGGTCGATCCGAGTGCGGTCGCCGTGACAACTTCGCCACGGCCCGCGGTCAGCTGTCGTCGGAGAGGCGGTGCCGGTTGGCGTCGATCCAGGCGTCGAGCGCGGCCGGATCGTCCGGGTCGACCCCGTCGGCCATCAACTGCGCCACCGCCGCGGTCGCCGGGCTGCGCCGCTCGCCGGTGGCGTAGAGCCGGACGAACTCGGGCACCATCTCGGCGATGGCGGTGTCCGTACCGGCGGCAGCCGTTTCCGGCAACCCACGTCTGCGGGCGGCGTACGCGGCCCAGGCCCGCAGGACCCGGGGCAGCATCGCCGCGTCGTCCATGTCGAGTACGGCCCGACGGTGCACCCAGTCGAGCAGGAAGAACCCGGCCACGGTCGGGCTCCAGCGCAGCGGGTCGGCGTCGGCGAAGGTGGCCGCGTGGTCGAGCAGCAGGCCCAGGCAGAAGTGCAGCGAGGCCAACTCGGCACCGTCGACGTCGTCGAAGCCCGCCCGCTTCGCCTCCGGCGAGGCGAGGAAACGTCGGATCTCGTCGGCCCGTACGGCTGCCGGCAGCGGATCGTCGGACGGCACCGGCACCGCGCCCTGCCAGGCCGGCAGGATCGTCAGCCGGGCCCCGACCAGCGCCCGATCCGTGGCCAGTGACGTCGTACCCGGCAACTGCCCCAGGTGGTCGGTGACCGCCAGATGCCGGCTCACCTCGCCACGCATCCGACTCGGATCCTCCTCCCGGAACCAGGTCAGCTCGTCCTCGGCGCACAACTGTCGGACCTGGGCCAGGATCCGGCTCGCGGGCCCGCCGACGAAGACGTCCTTGGCGATGCCGATGTTGTGGTCCACCAACGCGATAAGCGCATGTTCCGGCCCGCCGACCGTGTCGTCGTAGGCGAAGGTCGCCAGGTAGGAGGTCTGGTCGCCGTAGACGTCGCCGTACGCCCAGGTGCCGGTGAGGTGCACCCGGCCGAGGTGACCCGACCAGGCTGGTGCGGCAGCGCCGGGACGGACCCGGTCCGCGCCCTTCGCGTCCGGCACGAGGGCGGCGAACACGGCGCGTACGGTGGTGGCGGCGAGAGCCCGCCGTCGCGAGGTGGCCGCGAGAAAACCGGCCACGAACTCGCGTACTGCCGTCTCCCGGTCCGTCTCCGCAACCTCGTACACGCTGCCCAGCAGGGCCGCGCCGAGCATCTCCGCGTCGAGGGCGGTGTCGAGCTTGGTCACGTCGCGGGCGGCGTGCAGCACCGCTTCGTACGGGGTCTGTGGCGTGGCCATGACCCGACACTACGCCGCTCGGGGCCCGATGACCGGTGAGCAGACGTGCGGCGTCGCTCAGCGATGCCGGGCGACCTCGAGGACGGTCCGCGCGTCGGCGTGCGCGGCGATCACCGTCCGAACCGGTGCGAGCACGTACTCCTCGCCGACCTTCGTCACCGCCCCGGTCAACCGGGCCTCGGCGCGCTGCCGGGCCCGCCGGGCGGCCCACCGTGCCACCGGCCGGGTCAGGGCCGCCATCAGCAGCCCGGCGAAGAGCCCACCGAGCAGCAGCAGGGTCGGCACGGGCACCTCACCGACCATCGGATGACGCAGCTCCGGCAACCCCAGGGCCCGCAGCGCATAGCCGAGGGCGAGCCAGCCGAGCCCGGCCACGGCGGCCAGGGTCACCAGCCACTGCAACCCGCCGACCAGCCGCCACCAGAGGCGGGGCCGGTTCATCCCCAGGTCGGTGTCGGCGATCGCGCGGTCCAGGGCGTCCGGCAGGTCGCCGAGCCGGGACCGGGCCGCCGCGGTGACCGCGTTCGGCCAGGCGCTCGGCAGGCCGGTGCCGGCCCGCTCGGCCACCGTGCGGACCGCGAGCCCGAGCGCCGACCGGTCGGCGACGCTGGGCTCGGGCACGGAGGTCGCGGCGACCAGGCTCTCCGCCGGGTCGCGCGGATCGCCCGACCGGTCGGGGAGGTGCAACCGGCGCAGCGGATCGGGACGCAGCCGCCGCCAGAGGCGTACCAGCGGCCAACCGGTCGTGGTGGCGGCCCGGTGTCGGTACGCCTGCTCGACCGCCTCCGCCACGGTCGGTACGCCCGCTGCGGCGACCAGCGCCCGATCCAGCGCGGCCAGCGCCGGGTCGTCCGTGGTCAACGCCGGGCGTGGCGCGCCGACCATCTCGTCCAGCGCGGCGACCACCGCGTCCACGTCACCGGAGAGTCGACGCAGCGCGGCCTGCCGTTCGGCGACGCTGCGCTCCAGCGCTCCGCGCAGCCCCTCGGTCCCGGCCGGGTCGGTGATCGTGGTGGTCAGCAGCGGCACCCCGTCGAGCCCGTCGGCGTCGAGCAGTCGGCGCAGGTCGGCCACCACTCGGTCGACGTCGGTCGGGGGCAGCCGGTCGACCTGGTTGAGCACGACCACTGTGACGTCGCGGTGCCTGTGGAACTCGCGCAGGTAGCTGCCGTGCACCACCCGGTCGGCGTACTTCTGCGGGTCGACCACCCAGACCACCAGGTCCACCAGGCCGAGCAGCCGGTCCACCTCCAGCCGGTGCGAGTGCTGCACCGAGTCGAAGTCCGGCAGGTCGAGCAGGATCAGCCCGTGCAGTGTGGACTCGTCGTCGCCGTCCAGCAGGCTCTCCCGGACGAACCGGTGCCGGGGCAGTACGCCGAGCCAGTCCAGCAGTCGGGTGCCGCCGTCGAGCGGCCCCCACACGCAGGCGTGCGTCACGCCGGTGGTGGGTCGGCGCACCCCGACCGGAGAGAGATCCATCCGGGCCATCGCGTTGAACAGGCTCGACTTGCCGCTGCCGGTCGCACCGGCGAGCGCCACGACGGTGTGGTCGCGGGAGAGCGACAGCCGGGTGCCGGCCCGCTCGACAAGCGTGCGTGCCGGCACCAGCGGGGTGTCCGGCAGTTGGCCGTCGACGATGCCGAGGAACCGGCGGATCGCCTCCAGCCGGGCGACCAACTGGTCGGCGTCGACCCGCCCGTCGGCCCGTAACGCCTCACGCAGGCGTCCGCCCATCCCCATCACAGCCGCTCCCGGCGGGTCCGTGCGCTGGCCTTGCCCAGCGCGTCCAGGCTGACCTCGGTGCCGGCCGCCGTGGGCTCGTCTCGCGGCAGTGCGCTCACGCCGGGCGTCCCTGGTCGGCCGGCCCGCTCAGGGCGCTTGTCGCGTCGGCGAAGCCGCTGGCCAGCCGGGCCGCCTCCACCCGCTCGGCGGCCTGGCGCAACGCGGTGGCGGTCTGCTCCGCCGGCCGGGCCTGCTCGGTCCGGCTGAGGAAGCGGGCGGCCTCGGCGTCCAGCAGGGCGCGCACCCGTTCCAGCAGGTCCGCCCGGGCCTTGTCGGCGAGCGTCCGCACGGCCTGGTCACCGAAGATCGCCTGCAGCACCGCCTGCCCGGCGAGGGTGGTGCCCGCGCCGGTGGCGACCTCCAGCCCGGTCGGGATGAACGCGGTCGAGGCGAACACGGCGATCATGACGGCCAACCCGGTGGCGTTCACCGCGTAGGCGGCCGTACGGGCCACGAACCGTCGGTCGCCGCCCTCGGTGCGGACCAGCTCCAGCACGCCCCGCTGCCAGTCCCGGACCAGTCGCTCGGCGCGCTCGGGCAGGTCGTCGCCGTGGTGGGCGAGGTCCGGCACGAGCAGCGCGGCCCCGGCCGGATGAGCCTTCCAGCCGGTGTACGCCTGCTCGGCCGCCTCGGCGGCCACCGCCCGCAGCAGGGTGACCAGCTGAGACTCGATCGCCTCGCGCAGCTCGGCGGCGGGTGCCGGGCGTCTGCTGAACGCGGCCACGAGCCGGTCCCGTAGCCGGCCGATCCGCGCCTCCAGGCTGCGGAGGAAGTCGCTGGTGCCGACGAACTCCTGCCAGCGGGCCAGCACCTCGCCCCGGAGCAGCCGACCGTCGCGCAGCCCCTGCTCGACCGTCCGGTTCGCGGCCCGGTACGCGGCGCGTACCCGATCGTCAAGCGTGTCGGCGGCGGCCACCTGCTCGTCCGCGGCGGCGGCCAGGCTCTCCACGGCCGGTTGCAGCGCGATCAGCGCGCCACCCAGGGTCTGCCGGACCACCGCCGAGCGGGCGTCGGCGTCGGCGGCGAGCCGGGCGAACCAGTCGGCCAGCGGCGCGGTGACCCGGGCGGGCAGCAGCCCTTGCCCGTCGACCCAGGTCTCCGGCAGCACGAACAGCGGCGCCGAGCCCAGATCCTGCTCGGCGAGCATCTCGGCGAGATGCCCGGCGACCTCGTCGGTGGCCTCGGCCGGCACCCGGTCGAGCACCATGGCGATCACCGCGCCCCGGGCCCGCGCACCGCGCAGCAGTTCCCAGGGAACGGCGTCGGCGTACCGGGCGGCGGTGGTCACGAAGAGCCAGAGGTCGGCAGCGGCGAGCAGTTGACCGGCCAACGCCCGGTTGGCGTCGACCACCGAGTCGATGTCGGGGGCGTCCAGGAACGCCAGGCCGGGGGCGAGCGCGGGGGCGGTGACCAGGTGCAGGGTGCGCGGGTCGTCGCTGGGTTGGTTGGTACGGGTCAGGCCGGGCAGCAGCTCGCCCCGGCGGAACCAGGACGAGTCGGCCGGGTTGCAGACCAGTACGGGTGAGCGGGTGGTGGGGCGCAGCACCCCGGCGGCGCTGACCCGGGCCTGCACCAGGCTGTTGACCAGGGTCGACTTGCCGGCGCCGGTGGATCCGCCGACCACGACGAGCAGCGGCGCGTCGAGGCGGGTGAGCCGGGGCAGCAGGTAGTCGTCGAGCTGGTCGGCCAGCGCGGCGCCGATCCGCTCGGCGGGCTCGGCCGAGGGCAGCACCAGCGGGAACGTGGCGGCCCCGATCGCGGCACGCAGGCCGGACAGGGCGTCGGGCAGGCGGTCGTCGGCGGCGGGCCGGTCCTCCCCGGCGTCGGTACGGCCGGTGCGGGCTGCGACGGCGGGCGCGCCGGAGAGTGAGGCGGGATCGCCGTTCGTCGTCACCGCTAAAGCGTGCCCGACCGACACAAGGTAAGACAACCGGTCAGTAGCGGGCGGTGAGTTGCGCCGACTCGACTCAACCTCGACTTGACGATCGCGGTGGGCGTGGCACTATTGAGTCAAGTTCACTCAACTTGAGGTGGGGTCGCTGCGGGCGGCGCCCGCCGGGCGGTGCGACGGGGGTGCTCGTCACCTGCCCAACGTTACGAAGCGAGGAAGCGAAGATGGCACGTGCGGTCGGTATCGACCTCGGCACGACGAACTCCTGCGTCAGCGTCCTGGAGGGCGGTGAGCCCACCGTCATCGCCAACGCTGAGGGCTCGCGGACGACCCCTTCGATCGTCGCGTTCGCCCGCAACGGCGAGGTGCTCGTCGGTGAGGTCGCCAAGCGCCAGGCGGTGACGAACCCGGACCGGACGATCCGTTCGGTCAAGCGGGAGATCGGCACCAACTGGTCCGTCGACATCGACGGCAAGAAGTACACCCCGCAGGAGATCTCGGCCCGGACGCTGATGAAGCTCAAGCGGGACGCCGAGGCCTACCTGGGCGAGCAGATCACCGATGCGGTGATCACCGTCCCGGCGTACTTCAACGACGGCCAGCGTCAGGCCACCAAGGAGGCCGGTGAGATCGCCGGCTTCAACGTGCTGCGGATCGTCAACGAGCCGACCGCGGCAGCCCTGGCGTACGGGCTGGACAAGGGCTCCAAGGAGCAGACGGTCCTGGTCTTCGACCTCGGTGGTGGCACCTTCGACGTGTCGCTGCTGGAGTTGGCCGAGGGCGTCATCGAGGTCAAGTCGACAAGCGGTGACAACCTGCTCGGCGGTGACGACTGGGACCAGCGGATCATGGATCACCTGGTCAAGACCTTCCGTGGCGAGCACGGCATCGACCTGTCGCAGGACAAGATGGCGATGCAGCGGCTCAAGGAGGCGGCCGAGAAGGCCAAGATCGAGCTGTCCGCCGCCACCACCACCAACATCAACCTGCCGTACATCACCGCCGGTGCGGCCGGTCCGCTGCACCTGGACGTGACGCTGAGCCGGGCCGAGTTCCAGCGCATGACGCAGGACCTGCTGGACCGCTGCAAGGTCCCGTTCGAGCAGGCCGTCAAGGACGCCGGGATCAAGGTCTCCGACGTCGACCACGTGATCCTGGTCGGCGGCTCGACCCGGATGCCGGCCGTGACCGACCTGGTCAAGCAGCTCACCGGCCGGGACCCGAACAAGGGCGTCAACCCGGACGAGGTCGTCGCCGTCGGCGCCGCCCTGCAGGCCGGCGTGCTCAAGGGTGAGGTCAAGGACGTCCTGCTGCTCGACGTGACCCCGCTGAGCCTGGGCATCGAGACCAAGGGCGGCATCTTCACCAAGCTGATCGAGCGCAACACCACCATCCCGACCAAGCGCTCGGAGGTGTTCACCACCGCCGACGACAACCAGCCCTCGGTGCTGATCCAGGTCTTCCAGGGCGAGCGCGACATCGCCGCGTACAACAAGAAGCTCGGCACCTTCGAGCTGACCGGTCTTCCGCCGGCCCCGCGTGGCGTGCCGCAGATCGAGGTCACCTTCGACATCGACGCGAACGGCATCGTCAACGTCCACGCGAAGGACCTGGGCACCGGCAAGGAGCAGAAGATGACCATCACCGGCGGTTCCTCGCTGCCGAAGGATGACATCGAGCGGATGCGCCGGGACGCCGAGGAGCACGCGGAGGAGGACAAGCGTCGTCGCGACGAGGCGGAGGCCCGCAACGTGGCCGAGGCCCTGCAGTGGCAGACCGAGAAGTTCCTCGCCGAGAACGGCGACAAGCTCCCCGCCGAGAACCGCGAGAAGCTCAACGAGGCCCTCGGTGAGCTGCGTGGTGCCCTCGGTGGCAGCGACATCGATAAGATCAAGTCGGCGCACGAGCGGCTGGCGCAGGTCTCCCAGGAGGCGGGCTCGCTGCTCTACGCCCAGCAGGGTGAGCAGGCTGAGGCGGGCGGCGCTGCTGGTGGTGCCGGTGCCGGTGCCGGTGGTGCGGCCGGTGCGGCCGGCGCTGGTCAGGCCGGCGGGCGGCCCGGTGCCGACGACGTGGTCGACGCGGAAATCGTCGACGAGGACAAGAAGTGACGGTCCGGACGACGCAGGCTCACGGGCAGAGGGATGAGGTAGTCGTATGACGGAGCAGCCACGAGCCGCTGACCCGGGTGACACCGGGTCGGCGCCGGGTGGCTCGGCGTCGGAGCCGGCCGCCGGCGATGCGCCGCGGGTCGTCATCCGCAACAACCGCAAGATCAGCCAAACCTCCGAGCCGGAGGGCGCGGCTGCCGACGCCGGGTCGGACGTTCCGGCCGAGGGCCTGGTCGAGGATGCCGAGGTGGTGGTCGACGCCATCCAGGTCGAGGCCGCCGCGTTGAGCGAACCGGCCACCGACGGGCCACCGGTGGTGGACTCTCCGGCGAGTCCGGTCGGCGAGTCCACGGCCGAGAAGGGGTCGGACGGGGCGGCCGGCGGGCTCGGTGCCGAGTTGGCGGCGCTGCGCTCCGATCTCGACGAGCGCACCCGGGACCTGCAGCGGGTCACGGCCGAGTACGCCAACTACCGCAAGCGGGTCGAGCGTGACCGCGCGCTGGTCACCGAGCAGGCGACCGGCTCCGTGCTGGCCGCGCTGCTGCCGATTTTGGACGACCTGGACCGGGCCCGGGAGCACGGTGATCTGGTCGGTCCGTTCGGTTCGGTGGCCGAGCAGCTGATCGCCGCGTTGGGCAAGTTCGGCCTGACTCCCTTCGGTGAGCAGGGCGACCCGTTCGACCCGACGCGGCACGAGGCGGTGGCCCACCAGACCTCGCCCGACGTCACCGAACCGACCTGCGTGCAGGTGATGCGACGGGGTTACCAGATGGGCGAGCGACTGCTGCGGCCGGCGATGGTCGCGGTGGCCGATCCGGAATAGTGCGCGACGGTGACCGGGGGCGTCTCCTCCGCCGTTTGACGGCGGACGGGACGGCCCCGGCCCGGCAGTGGGGAGGAGGTGGACGTTGAGTTCCAAGGACTGGATCGAGAAGGACTACTACGCGGTCCTGGGCGTGGCGAAGACCGCCTCCGCTGATGAGATCAAAAAGGCGTACCGGAAGCTGGCCCGGGAGTCGCACCCGGACCACAACCCCGGTGACCCCAAGGCTGAGGAGCGCTTCAAGGCGGTCTCCGAGGCGTACGCGGTGCTGGGCGACGACACCAAGCGCCGTGAGTACGACGAGATGCGGTCGCTGTTCGGCTCGGGCGCGTTCCGCCGGGGCGCCCGCCAGCCTGGCCAGCCCGGCGGGATGCCCTTCGACGTCTCCGACCTGTTCGGCGGGGGAACTCCCGGCGGAGGTGGTCGGTTCGCCGGCGGCAACATCTCCGACCTGTTCAGTTCGATCTTCACGGGCGGCCAGGGTGGCGGCGCCGGGGGCGGTGCGCCCGGTCCGGCGCGCGGCCGGGACGTCGAGACCGAGGTGGCGCTCGACTTCGACGACGCGGTGCGGGGCGTGACCCTGCCGCTCACGCTGCGGGCCCCCGGGGTCTGCGACACCTGCCACGGCAACGGTGCCAAGCCGGGCACCCAGCCGAGGGCCTGTCCGGTCTGCCACGGTGCCGGGGTGACCACCCGCAACCAGGGTGCCTTCAGCTTCTCCGAGCCGTGCCGCAACTGTCAGAGCGTCGGCACCGTCGTCGACGAGAAGTGCCCGGAGTGCCAGGGCACCGGCGGCGTCACCAAGACCCGTACGCTCAACGTCCGCTTCCCGGCGGGGGTGGCCGACGGCCAGCGGATCCGGCTGGCCGGCCGGGGCGAGCCGGGCACCCGCGGCGGCCCGGCAGGTGACCTGTTCGTGCACGTCAAGGTCCGGCCCGACGACCTGTTCGGGCGCACCGGCGACGACCTCACCCTGACCGTCCCGATCACCTTCACCGAGGCGGTACTCGGCACGGATCTGCGGGTACCGACCCTCGACGGCGCGGTGACCCTGCGGGTGCCGCCGGGTACGCCGAGCGGGCGGGTGCTGCGGGCTCGGGGCAAGGGAGTGGGTCGCCGGGACGGGCAGACCGGCGATCTGCTCGTCACGCTGGACGTGGTGGTGCCCGCCGGGATCTCCGACGAGGCGCGGACGGCCCTGGAGACGTTCGCGGCGCACACCCCGCCGGCGGCTCGGGAACATCTCGACGCCCGGGTGCGTCGGTTCAGTTGACTCGGTGAAGCGGTGCGGAGGTGAGCGGCATGGACGGGTTCGTCGGTTCGGATGACCCCGCCTACGAGGCCAAGGTGCTGATGATCTCGGTTGCGGCGCGGATGGCGGGGATGCACCCGCAGACGCTGCGTCAGTACGACCGGCTGGGCCTGGTGCAGGCCGGCCGGGCAGCAGGCGGCGGGCGGCGGTACAGCGTTCGGGACGTGGTGCTGCTGCGCGAGGTGCAGCGGCTCAGCCAGGACGACGGGGTCAACCTCGCCGGGATCAAGCGGATCATCGGCCTGGAACGGCTGTTGGAGCAGGCGCAGCAGCGGGTCGCCCAGTTGGAGGCCGAGCTGGAGGCCGCGTACCGGCGGATGGCCGAACTGGAGTCGCTGGCCCGCTTCCCCGGTCGCGATCTGGTGCCGACCAACCAGACCTCCACCGCCTTGGTGGTCTGGCGTCCCCGCCGCAACCCTGACCGCTGACCACCAATTCGAAGATCGCGCTCGATCACGGATCGGGTGGCCCTGCACGACCGCCGGGCCACTCGATCCAGGACCGAGCGCGATCACTTTTCTGAGCGGGTGGAATTCGTTTCGGACCTGTTTCGGCAAATCCGAGCGGGAGACAGGTTGTCTTCGTTAGCCTCCACGTTAATGGTCTAACTGTCCCAATCCGGACTCGGCGGGGGGAGCCATGGCGGATTCGGCGAAGAAGGTGGCCGAAGCGGCGGAGCACCGGCTCGACAACCTGGCCGAGGACGTACGGGAACGGTTCAACCGGCTCACCAAGGGCCGCTTCTCCGACCAGGTCAAGTCCGGCCGCTTCGGCGGCGACACCAACAGGCCCGGCGACCGGAATGCCAGCGGCAGCCGGAGCGTTCGGCCTGTGCAGAGCGGTCGTGGCGGTCACGGCGCCGGCCAGGCGCGCACCGACCAGCATCGACGCGAGCGAGGCGGATCGCGCTGACGATCCGCCGACGTGCGGGCCGGGAGCCACGGGGGGTCCCGGCTCGTTCGCGTGAGCTCACCTCACCGACTCGACCGGCCACCCAGCTGCCCCGCCCTGAGCAGGCTCAGAGTCGGCGGCCCTCGCGGACGAGGCCGCCCTCACACCACTCGCGGTAGACGAACAGCTCCGGACGGGTCAGCAACACCCGGCTGTTGTGCGCCCAGGTGCGCATCATGTCGTCACCGTTGCGCTCGGCCTGATCCACCAGTTTGCGGAAGCGCCGCCGAGGATGCGCCCGGAAGTTCGTCCGGATCCCGTCCGCGGCGTAGATGTAGAGGCAGTGCAGGGCGAACCGTCGCGCCGGACAGGTCGGGTCCATGGCCAGGTCGAACAGCGTCATCACCAGCCGGTCGCCGGAGACCAGCAGGTCCCAGTCCGGTGGCATGGAGGTCAACGGCACCGAATCGGGGTTGTAGGCCCACGACCGCAACTCCGCCGGGGACGGGTCGACGGGGTTGGCGAAGCCGTGGAACGTTGACTCCTGCACGCTCACCGGCCAACCTTCCGCTCTGCCCGCGGGGGCGTCGTCCGCTCTCCGCGAACCCTGGCTGCTGGGGCGACACGGTAACGCGGTACCGGTCAGTACGGGTAGCCCCTCCCGGAAGCAAATCTCCGCCCGTTGGCCGGGCCGCATCCTCCGGACGGCCGACCCGCGGTAGCCGATGGCCGGACTCCGTCATCATGTCGTGGCGTACCCCGACGCCTGGTAGGGCGGCCTGATGCCACGAACAGGGCTCGGGCTACTTCCGTGACGGAGGCTGAATGACTACCCGCCGACATCGTTGGATGGCGATGGCCGCCCTGGTGCCGACGCTGGCGGGCTGCTCGATCGGAGACATCCGCCGCCCGCCGCCCACGCCGACCCCGGTGCCGTCGAGTGCGGCGCCGTCGAGTCCGCCGCAGATCGCGGAGGTCCGCGGGAGTCGGCTCGCGGTACCGCGACAGTACGACCGGCCGTACGTCGAGTTCGTCGACGCCTACCGCGGTTACGCCCTCTTCGGCTCCTGCGACGGCCAGCCACCCGGCCGGAACTGTCCCGCCCTGCTCTGGTCCACCGGCGACGGAGGACGTTCCTGGCAGCGGCTGCGGCATCCGAAGCCGGTGGCGGACAACCAGCAGATGTACACCGCGCCGGGACTGCTGGCCCTGTGGGCCGAACCGTACGGCTGGTGGACGTCCACCGACGACGGCCGGACCTTCCGGCACAGCCCGGGTGAGGTCGCGCCCCCGCAGTGGCGGGCCACCCAGGGCAGGTTCCAGATCAGCGAGAAGACGGGCAAGGTCGGCCGCTGGACCGGCCGGACGCTGCGTCCGCTGGCCACCCAACCGCCGCTGCCCGCGCTGAACGCGGTGGTGCTGGGTGACGCGTGGCTGGTGCGGAACGGTACGAGGTACGAGGGGCCGCTGGTGGCGGCCGGGGCGGGCGAGGACGGCCGGCCGTACGCGGCGATCTCCTGGGACGAGGGGCGCAGCTGGGAGCCGACCACGCTGCCCGCACCCGACGGCGAGGTGTGGCTGTTGCGGGTGGAGTCGGTGGCCGGCGAACTCTGGCTGATCGGTGAGCGGCCGGACCGGATCAGCTTTCCGGCGCTGTGGCGACTCGAAGGCGCCTCCTGGCAGCGGGTACGCGCCGAGGGGCAGCCGGGAGCCGGCCGAGCCGTTCCGCTGGGCGCCGGGGTGGTGGCGGTGGTCAGCTCACGGGGCGCGGGAGCGCTGCTCGGCGGCCGGTACGTCGACCTGCCCCGCTGGCCGTTGACCGATCGGCACCACCTGCGACGGCTGCCTGACGGCACTCTGTTCGCGGGCACGTCGGAGACCATCCTGCTCGGCATCGGTCACCTCGGTGACCGCACCTGGGTGGAAGTGGCGCTGGAGACGGGCTGACTCGCATTGCCGTGGGGTAGGTCACACCGCTAGGGTTGAGCGGAATAGACTCAACTCTGGTTCTGTCGGTACCAGTGGACACGCCGATCCAGGGGAGCCCATGAACACCGAACGCCTCACCACCCGCAGCCGCGAGACCATCACCGGCGCCGTCGCCCTGGCCAACCAGCGCGGGCACGCCACCGTGGAGCCGTGGCACCTGCTGCTGTCGTTGCTCGACACCGAGGGTTCGACCGCTGCCGGCCTGCTGCGCGCCGTCGGGGCCGATCCCGCCGAGCTGCGCCGAGTCACCCAGCGGGCCCTCGACGCGCTGCCCGCCGCCCGGGGTTCCAGCATCGCCGAGCCGACCCTGGCCCGTGAGTTCGTCAACGCCATCGGTGCGGCCGAGCAGATCGCCCGCCCGCTCGGCGACGAGTACACCTCCACCGAGCACCTGCTGGCCGGGCTGGCCCGGGTCGGCGGTGCCGTCTCCGGTGCGCTGAAGGCCGCCGGTGCCACCGAGGAGACGCTTGTCGCCGCCTTTCCGAAGGTGCGGGGTGGGGACCGCCGGGTCACCAGCGCCGACCCGGAGCAGACCTACCAGGCCCTCGCCAAATACGGCGTCGACCTGACCGCGAGCGCCCGCGACGGCAAGATCGACCCGGTGATCGGCCGGGACTCCGAGATCCGTCGGGTGATCCAGGTGCTGTCCCGGCGTACCAAGAACAACCCGGTGCTGATCGGCGAACCGGGTGTCGGCAAGACCGCCATCGTGGAGGGCCTGGCCCAGCGCATCGTCGCCGGAGACGTGCCGGAGTCGCTGCGCGACAAGAAGCTCGTCTCGCTCGACCTCGGCGCGATGGTCGCCGGTGCGTCGTACCGGGGGCAGTTCGAGGAGCGGCTCAAGTCCGTCCTGGAGGAGATCAAGAACTCCGACGGGCAGGTCATCACCTTCCTCGACGAACTGCACACCGTCGTCGGCGCCGGCAAGGGCGAGGGCTCGATGGACGCCGGCAACATGCTCAAACCGATGCTGGCCCGCGGTGAGCTGCGGATGGTCGGTGCGACCACGCTCGACGAGTACCGCGAGCACATCGAGAAGGACCCGGCCCTGGAGCGCCGCTTCCAGCCGGTGCTGGTCGGCGAGCCCACCGTCGAGGACACCATCGGCATCCTGCGCGGGCTCAAGGAACGCTACGAGGTGCATCACGGCGTACGCATCACCGACGCCGCACTGGTCGCCGCCGCCGCGCTCTCCGACCGGTACATCACCGACCGGTTCCTGCCGGACAAGGCGATCGACCTGGTCGACGAGTCGGCGTCCCGGCTCCGGATGGAGATCGACTCCCGGCCGGTCGAGGTGGACGAGATCGAGCGGGCGGTTCGCCGGCTGGAGATCGAGGAGATGGCGCTGGCCAAGGAGCCGGACGCCGCCTCCGCCGAGCGCCTCGAACGGCTGCGCAAGGAGTTGGCCGACAAGCGCGAGCAGCTCACCGCCCTGTCCGAGCGGTGGAAGCTGGAGAAGACCCACATCACCAAGCTCTCCACCGCCAAGGAGGAGTTGGAGCGCCTCGGTGGCGAGGCCGAGCGGGCCGAGCGCGACGGCGAGCTGGAACGCGCCGCCGAGCTGCGCTACGGCCGCATCCCCGCACTGAACAACGAGCTGAAGCAGGCGGCGGAGGAACTGGCCCGGCTCCAGGCCGACGGCGCGATGCTCAAGGAGGAGGTCGGCGCCGACGACATCGCCGCCGTGGTCGCCTCCTGGACCGGCATCCCCGCCGGCCGACTGCTGGAGGGCGAGACCGCCAAGCTGCTGCGGATGGAGGATTCGCTGCGCGAGCGGGTCGTCGGCCAGGCCGAGGCCGTCGGCGCGGTCTCCGACGCGGTACGCCGCGCCCGGGCCGGCGTCGCCGACCCGGACCGCCCGACCGGCAGCTTCCTCTTCCTCGGCCCGACCGGCGTCGGCAAGACCGAGCTGGCCAAGGCGCTCGCCGGGTTCCTCTTCGACGACGAGCGGGCCATGGTCCGCATCGACATGAGCGAGTACGGCGAGAAGCACTCCGTGGCCCGCCTGGTCGGTGCCCCGCCCGGCTACGTCGGGTACGAGGAGGGTGGCCAGCTCACCGAGGCGGTACGCCGCCGGCCGTACTCGGTGATCCTGCTCGACGAGGTGGAGAAGGCCCACCCGGACGTCTTCGACGTCCTGCTCCAGGTGCTGGACGACGGCCGGCTCACCGACGGTCAGGGGCGTACGGTCGACTTCCGCAACGCCATCCTGATCCTCACCTCGAACCTGGGATCGTCGGTGATCAGCGACCTGACCCTCGCCGAGGAACAGCGGCGTGAGGGTGTGCTCGCGGTGGTCCGGTCGCACTTCAAGCCGGAGTTCCTCAACCGGCTCGACGACATCGTGGTCTTCGCCGCCCTCCAGGGCGACGACCTGCGGGCCATCGTGGACATCCAGATCGCCCGGCTGCGCCGCCGGCTCGCGGACCGCCGGTTGACGCTTGACGTCACCGACGCCGCCCGCACCTGGCTCGCCGAGCACGGTTACGACCCGATCTACGGTGCCCGGCCGCTGCGTCGCTTGGTCCAGTCCGCGATCGGCGACCAGCTCGCCAAGGCGCTGCTCGCCGGCAAGATTCGAGACGGCGACACCGTACGGGTCGACCTCGCCGACACCAAGGACGGCCTGTCGGTGACGGCCGCCTGACCGCCGAACCACCCGCCACGGGCCCGCGTCCTCGCGACGCGGGCCCGTCGTCGTCAGCGGTACGGGTCGCCCGCGGAACAGGGGTGCGCCGCCCGTGCGTCCGGGTCAGGATGGAGACATGTTCGCGATGGGACGACAGCACGACGAGTTGGCGGACGCGGCCGCGGCCCTCGCCAACGCCGAGACGGTCACCTTCGGTGGGGTGGGGCTGGCCGGAACCATGTTGCCGGAGACCGAGGCCTACCAACGGATCGAGGAGTTGGCGGCCGACCGCCCCGAAGAGGTACGCGGGCAGCTCGAACGCCTGCTGTCGGCGGGCACACCGGCCGCCCGGGTGTACGCGGCCACTCTCCTGGAACGGCTCGATCCGGCAGCCGGACAGGCGGCCTGGGTCGGGCTGCGCGCCGATTCCGCACAGCTGCAGACCGCCACCGGGTGCGTGCTGGACAGCACCACCGTCGGTGCGTACGCCGCCGACCGGCTCGCCGAATCCTGAGCCCGTCGGTGGTCGGATCGCGCCGGAGCATGGATTCATCTCGACTGATCGACCGCCGTTGCCGCAGGTGACGCGCGGTGCGGCTGGCACCTCAGGCGTGCCGAACTGGTCGGGTGCCGATACGGTGAAGCGCGTTCCCGAGAAGGAGAGAGATGGCTGATCCTCAGAGCACTCCGACCCGGTCTCGGCCGGGTGTGGTAACCCTATCCACCTATTTGCTGTGGTTGTTCGCGATCTGCCAGCTGATCAGCGCGATCATCACCCTGGCCACCATCGGCGCCGTCCGCGACGCGATGGAGGAAGCCCTGCAGGGCAGCAGCGCCGAAGGGCTGGAGGGGATCGCCGACCTGACGGTCGCCGTCGGTGTCGGCACCTCCATCTTCATGCTGGCGGCGGCGCTGGCACTGGCCGGTCTGGGCCTGGTGAACCTGCGGGGCAAGAACGGTTCGCGGATCGCCACCTGGATCGTCGGCGGCATCCTGTTCTGCTGCAACGGGTTCAACATGCTGGGCAGCCTGGGCGGTGGCCTCGCCACGCCGAGCGACACCAGCGGGGACATGCCCAGCGCGGAGGAGATCCAGCGCCGGGTCGAGGAGGCGCTGCCCTCCTGGGCGACTCCGGTCAGCATCCTGCTCGGCGTGATCAGCCTGATCTCGCTGCTGGTGGCGCTGATCCTGCTGGCGCTGCCGAAGGCAAACGAGTTCTTCCGCAAGCCGGCGGCGCAGTGGGAGCCGCCGACTCCCGGTGCCACCTATCCCGGCTACCCGGCCCAGCCGGGTTATCCGGCTCAGCCGGGCTACCCAGGCCAACCCGGCCAGCAGGGTTACCCGGGCCAGCCGGGCTACCCCGGCCAGTCCGGTGAACCCGGCTATCCGGCGACGCCCGGCCAGTCCGCTGAGCCCGGCTATCCGGCGACGCCCGGCCAGCCGCCGCAACAGTCCGGTGAGCCCGGCTACCCGCCGATCCCGGGACAGACGTCCTCGGGCCCGTCGGGCGAGCAGGGCGGCCAGAATCCGCCGGGGCAACCGGGCGATCAGCCGCCCAGCGGCAACTCCAACTGATCGAGGCTGATCGGCTGGTCGAGCCCCGGTCCGGCCCGGACGGCCTGCGCCGGGGCCTCGACACGCCCGAACCGAGGCGACTGTGACGGTCCCTCCGAGTAGGTTGCTTCCCGAACGCCTACCGGAGGGACTCGTCGTGTCGTACCCCGAACAGGTGCCGGTCGGTCGGCCTGGCGCGGTCCGGCTCGCTGTGGCGGTGCTGGCGGTGATGGCGCTCGGTGCCCTCGGCTACGCGCTGGCGGGCCTGATCGCGTTCGGCGGCATCGGCGACCGGCTGCGTGCCGCGGCCGCCGGCAGTTCGCAGAGCGGCAGTGAGATCGACGCGATGGCCACCCTCCTGCGGACCTCGGTCCTGCTGTCGACGGTGGTGAGTGTGCTGGCCGGGTTCCTTCTCGCCGGCCTTGCGCTCGGTGTGGCGGCAGGCCGATCCGGTGCCCGGGTGGGCACCTGGGTGGTCGCCGGCTTCGGTGTGTCGTTCGGCTGCTGCGGCCTGCTGGTTCAGCTCATCCAGTACGTCACACCCTTGAATCTCCGCAACGACCCGTCCCTCACCGAACTGTTCGGTCTGGCCGCGGACGGCTACCCGTCCTGGTGGATTCCGCTCACCGTGACCCTTTCGGTCGCCCAGGTGCTCGGTTACCTTGTGGTAGCCGTACTGCTGGCCCTGCCGTCGGTCGGTCCCTGGTTCCGCCGCCGCTCGGCACCCGCGGCGACGCCGCCTCAGCCGGGCGGGGCACCGCCGTACCAGCCTTATCCGCCGCCCGGGGCAGCGCCGCCGCCCTCTTACCCGCCGAGGTGAGCAGTTCCGTGACGTTGCCGTCCGACCAGCCGACCGCCGGTCGCTGGGCGCTGATCACCGGAGCGACCGCAGGCATCGGAGCGGCCTTCGCCGGTCGACTGGCCGCCGACGGGTGGCACCTGGTGCTGGTGGCCCGGGACGGGACCCGGCTCGCTGCTCAGGCCGCCGAGCTGACCGGCCGGTACGGCGTGGAGACCGAGACGATTGCCGCCGATCTGTCCACTGACGACGGCTGTGCGCAGGTGGAGCAACGAGTCGCCGCGACCCCGCCCGTCGAGTTGCTGGTCAACAATGCGGGGATCAGTCTGAACACGCCGTTCCTGCGATCGTCGGTGGCGGACGAGATCCGGTTGCTCCGGCTCAACGTGCACGCCGTCATGCGGCTCACCCTTGCTGCGCTGGTCACGATGACCGAACGGCGGAACGGGGCAGTGATTAATGTCTCCTCCGTCGCCGGGTTCGGCGCGCTCATGCCCGGATCGACGTACTCGGCGAGCAAGGCGTGGGTCACCAACTTCAGTGAGTCGGTGGGCCAATCCGCGCGCCCGTTCGGCGTACGGGTGATGGCGCTCTGCCCCGGCTACACGCGTACCGAATTTCATCAGCGAGCCGGCATCGACATGTCGAAAACCCCGGAATGGATGTGGCTCAACGCCGCCGACGTGGTCGACGAAGCCTTACGTGACCTGGGAAAAGGCAAGTTCGTCAGCGTTCCGTCCTGGAAGTACAAGCTGGCCGTGGCGGGCCTGCGGCACGCGCCGCGTGGCCTGCTCGACCGGGTCGCCCGGGACACCCGTGGCCGCATCGGCCGGGACCGCGGCTGACTGACGCAGCTCGGTGGTCCGGAAACGACCGCCCCGAGGCTGGATCACTCGAATCACGGTGACGGCTAACCGAGTGTAACGGGCATCGTCATTCATCGGTCGCCCGGACGGGTAGCCGCAGGTAGCCCGCGCACGCGGCGCACAGGTGTGCGCAGTACCCTCTACCCCCATGGGGGACCACGACGACCTGCGTAAATTCATCTCTGACCTGGCTGTGGTCCACGGCCGGGTGGTGCTCTCCTCGGGGCGGGAGGCCGACTGGTATGTCGACCTCAGGCGCGTCACGCTCCATCACCGGGCGGCCCCGTTGGTCGGCCGGGTGATGCGGGACCTGACCGCCGACTGGTCGTACGACGCAGTGGGTGGCCTGACATTGGGAGCTGACCCGATCGCCCTGTCGATGCTGCACGCCACCGGGCGTCCGTTGGACGCTTTCGTGGTGCGCAAAACCGGCAAGGCGCACGGACTTCAGCGACGGATCGAAGGCCCTGATGTGGCCGGTCGTCGGGTGCTGGCGGTGGAGGACACCTCCACCACAGGTGGAAGTGTGTTGACCGCCGTCGAGGCTCTTCGCGAGGCCGGGGCCGATGTCGTGGGGGTGGCCGTTATCGTTGATCGTGGTGCCGGCGATGCGGTGCGAGCCGCCGGATTGCCCTATCGGGCGGCCTATACGTTGGCTGACCTCGGCCTTGTGGCGTAAAAGTTTGCCGATTCGGATCTGCTGATATGCAGGCGGATCGATGCTGCTGGTGGAAGGATGGAATACGTGGGAACTGCGTTGGCCGAAATGACTATGCCTCAGATCTCGCCGCTTGCCGGTGAGCCGATCGAACGCGCCGACGCCGAGCGGCTGGCGGGGGTCCTCAAGGCCCTTGCCGACCCCGCTCGGCTGCGGCTGCTCAGCCTGATCCAGTCGGCGCCCGAGGGCGAGGCGTGCGTGTGCGATCTGACCGCACCGCTCGGCCTCTCCCAGCCGACGGTCAGTCACCACCTCCGTATCCTCACCGAGGCCGGCTTGCTGGAGCGGGAGAAGCGCGGTGTGTGGGCCTACTACCGACTGGTCCCGAGCGCGATCGCCACGATCGCCGACCTGCTGACCCCGCCGCGTAAGCGGGCCACCAAGAAGGCTCGCTGACTCGCAGCCGTCTGGTGGCTGCCCACGGGTAGCCACCAGACGGCGGGTGTCAGTGCCGTTGAGGTGTCTCGTACGCCTCCTCGGTGAGATCCTGGGCGGCGCGACGCAACCGTCGACGTTCGGCGACGACCATCGCCGTGACCACGGCGATGCCGACCAGGAACAGCGCGGTGATGGGCAGGATATTGTCGCCCGGCGCGTGGAGGGTCCGCTCGTCGGACTGCCACGGCCATAGTGCCCGAAGGCTGCCCAGCAGGGCACCGGACATGACCGCGAGAGTCATCCGGCGGTGCTCCTCCAGCAGCCACTGAAGCAGCTTGACGAAGAGCGACAGGCCGATCACCATGCCGGTCGCGAAGATCGCCAGGTAGCCGAAGTCGCGGTCGTTCAACGCGGTGATCGTCGGCTCGTACAGGCCGACGGTCAGCAGCAGGAACGACCCGGACACCCCGGGCATCACCAGGGCACAGACCGCGATGGCCGCTGCCATCAGCACGATCAGCGGATGCGGGTCGAGAGTGGCCTGCGGCAGGCCGGTCAGCGCGAACGCGCCCACCGCGGCGAGGACGAGGGCCGCGATCTCCTTGCGCCGCCACGGTGCGCCCACCATCGACACCGGTACCAGCACCGAGGCGAGCACCAGCCCGAGGAAGAGCCCTCGGGTCTGCTCCGGATAGTCGGTGAGCAGCGGTTCGAGGGTCTTCGCGGCGATCAGCAGGCCCGGCAGCATGCCGATCAGCAGCGGGACGACCACCTCCCAGTGCACCTGGCGAAGCTGCTGCCTGGCGCGGATTCCGCCGCGCCCACGCGGCAGGTCCGACGCGGCGTACCGGATCGCGCTCACCACGTGGCCGGCGGAGGCGATGACCCGTTCGTACACGCCGGTGACCAGTGCGATCGTTCCGCCACTGATCCCTGGTACCGCCTCGGCCACACCGATGGCAGCGCCACGTACCCCGTGCCCCAACCGTTCGCCAAATGCCACGAAGAATCCGTCCTGTCGGTCGCCCGGCCTGACCGAATGGCCTCCGGCGCGGCCACCCAGGCTACCGGTACGTGATCCGACGGCCTGGGCCGGTCACCGTCGAGGGTCGGCCGACCGGGTCACAGTCGAGGGTCGACCGGCTCGGACTCGCAGGCCAGAATGGCGAAGACCAGCTCGTGTCGGCGCCACAGCGGTGCACCATCGGCCAGGGCGTCCAGCGCCGCCAGGCCGAGCCCGTGCTCGCGCAGGGCCAGCCCCCGCTTGCGACCCAGCGACCGGCTCCGCAGCGCGGCCAGTCGGGCCGGCTCGGTGTAGCTCGGGCCGTAGATGATCCGCAGATACTCCCGCCCCCGGCACTTGATGCCCGGCTGGAGCAGGGAACCCCGCTCGCTGCGGGCCGCCGGACCGGCGTACGGCTTGACGACCATGCCTTCACCGCCGTCCGCGGTCAACGCCAGCCACCAGTCGGTGGCTTCGCGTACCGCATCGGCGTCGGACAGGTCGACCACCTGACGACGGGTGGTGGTGAAGAACTCCGGATCCGCCGCGCAGAGCCGGTCGGCCAGGGCGAGGTGCCAGCCGTGATCCCGGTCGGCATAGCTCGCCTTCCGCCCCGCCAGCACCGCGAACGGTGCCAGGGTCACGCCACGCAGACCGTCCGTCGGGCGTACGTACGCGCGATAGGCCGCCGTGTAGGCGAGCAGGTCGGCACGCTGACCGGCCACCCGATCGCGCAGAACACCGACGTCCAGCCCACGGGCGGCCGCCACGTCCAACACCGCCAACGCTGCCGGCAGGGCCGTGCGGCCGGCCGCGCCGACGCTCGCGTACTGCTCGCGGATCAGGCCACCGGCCTTGGCCGACCAGGGCAGCAGCTCGCAGTCGAGCAGCAACCAGTCGGTGTCCAACTCCTCCCAGAGCCCGGCGGCGGAGACCGCCGTGCGGACCCGGGCGAGCAGTTCGGTGTCCAGCGGGTCACCGAAGAAGGGCCGACCGGTGCGGGTGTGCACCACCCCGCCACCGGGACCGAACGGGCCGCCGTCGGCCTCCCGGCAGACCAGCACGACCGCGCGGGAGCCCATGTGCTTCTCCTCGCAGACCACCCGGTCCACCCCGGCCGCCCGGTAGTCGGCGAAAGCTTCCGCCGGGTGCTCCAGGTAACCGTCCAACTTCGAGGTCGAGCACGGTGCCATGGTGGGCGGCAGCCAGGCCAGCCAGCGCGGGTCGACCGCGAAGCGGCTCATCACCTCCAACGCGGCGGCGGCGTTCTCCGCCGGCACGGTGAGCGAGCTGTACGGGTGCTCCACGTGCCGCCGGCCGACCACGTCGGTCAACTCCAGCACCTCGTCCGGCCGGGCCGGTACGGCGGTCAGCGGGCGGACCGGGGCGTACCACTCACGCTCCGCCGGCACCGCCACCAGCTCCCGTTCCGGGTAGCGCAGCGCGGTCAGCCGCCCGCCGAACACGCAGCCGGTGTCGATGCAGATGGTGTTGTTGACCCACTCCGGCTGCGGGGTGGGGGTGTGACCGTAGACCACCGTCGCTGCGCCCCGGTACTCCCGCGCCCACGGGTAGCGCACCGGCAGGCCGTACTCGTCGGTCTCGCCGGTGGTCTCGCCGTACAGCGCGAACGCGCGTACCCGGCCGGACGCCCGCCCCTGGTACTCCTCCTTCAGCCCGGCGTGCGCCACCACCAACCGGCCGCCGTCGAGCACGTAGTGGCTGACCAGGCCGTCGACGAAGGTCGCCACCTCGGCGCTGAATTCGTCCGGCTCGGCGGCCAACTGCTCAAGCGTCTCCGCCAGACCGTGGGCCACCTTCACGTTGCGCCCGCGCAGCTTGCGCAGCAGCTTCTGCTCGTGGTTGCCCGGCACGCAGAGCGCGTGCCCGGCCGCGACCATGCCCATCACCAGGCGGAGCACGCCCGGTGAGTCCGGGCCGCGGTCCACCAGGTCACCGACGAACACGGCGGTACGCCCCGCCGGGTGCGTGGCGTCCACCGCCCGGCCCGCCTCGTCGCGGTGCAGCTGCCAGCCCAGCCGACCGAGCAGCGACTCCAGTTCGGCGCGGCAGCCGTGCACGTCACCGACGATGTCGAACGGTCCGGTCAGCTCCCGCCGGTCGTTGAACAGCCGCTCGAAGCGGATCTGCGCGGCGTCGATCTCGTCGACGCCCCGCAGCACGTGCACCTTGCGGAAGCCCTCCCGGGCCAGCTGCGCGTACGTCCGGCGCAGGTCGCGGGACATCCGGGCGAGCACCTGCTTGCCGAAGGTGCGGTCGGCCCGGGCCTCGGTACGCGCCCAGGCCAGCGCCTCCGGCACGTCCAGCACGATGGCCACCGGCAGGACGTCGTGTTCGCGGGCCACCCGGACCAGGGCGGCCCGGGCGTGCGGCTGGAGGTTTGTCGCGTCGACCACGGTCAGCCGACCGGCCCGCAGCCGCTTGCCCGCCACGTAGTGCAACGCGTCGAAGGCGTCTGCGGAGGCGGACTGGTCGTTCTCGTCGTCGGCGACCATCGCCCGGAAGGCGTCGGACGAGAGCACCTGACTGGGCGCGAAGTGTCGGCGGGCGAACGTGGACTTGCCGGACCCGGAGACGCCGACCAGCGCCACCAGCGCCAGCTCCGGAACACCCAGTACAGCCACCACGCCTCCTTGAAAGGAAGGGCCCCTTATTAACGCCTCCGGTAGAGCAGGGGCCCCTTGTTAACACTCAGGTTCGGGTGAACACGGCCAATTGCGTCGGCGCGCCGACCTGCGGGTCGTCGTCGCCGACGCCGCGTACGACGGCGGAGTAGCCGTACGTCGCACTGACCCGGTCGACCCACTCGGCGAACTCGGCACGGGTCCACTCGAAGCGGTGGTCGGAGTGCCGGAACGCGCCCGCCGCGAGACCCTCGTACCGGACGTTGTGCTCGACGTTGGGCGTGGTCAGCACGACCGTGGCCGGTCGGGCGTAACCGAAGACCGCGTCCTCCAGCGCCGGCAGGCGCGGCGGATCGAGATGCTCGATGACCTCCATCAGCACGGCGGCGTCGTACCCGCGCAGCCGCTCGTCCCGGTAGGTCAGCGCGGACTGGTGCAGGGTGACCCGGTTGCGCTGCCGCTCGGGCAGCCGGTCGAGTCGGATCCGGCGAGCGGCCAGGCTGAGTGCCTGGGTGGAGACGTCGGTGCCGACGATCTCGGTGAACCGGCGGTCCCCGATCAACGTGGCCAGCAGCGCACCGCCGCCGCAGCCCAGGTCAAGTACGCGCTGGGCACCGGCCTCGACCAGCGCGGTGTGCACCGCCTCCCGGCGTCGGGCGGCCAGTGACGCCCGAGGTGCCTGGGCCGGCCGGTCCGCCACGCCGTCGTCGACACCCGGCTCGTCGGTGGGGCACTGTGCGGCCAGCCGCTCCAACGCCTGACCGGCAAGTGCCCGCCGGTGGGCCAGGTAGCGACGCACGATCAGCCCCCGCTCCGGGTGGCCGGCGAGCCAACCGGCACCGACCCGTAGCAGCTTGTCCACCTCGTCCGGGGCCACCCAGTAGTGCTTGGCGTCGTCCAGCACGGGCAGCATGACGTACAGGTGGTTGAGGGCGTCGGCGACCCGGAGGGTGCCGGTGAGAGTGAGGTCGATGTAGCGGCTCTCGCCCCACTGCGGGTGCTGCTCGTCGAGCGTGATGGCGGTGGCGGTCACCGTCCAGCCGAGCGGGCCGAACAGCCGGGTCGCCACCTCGGCACCGCCCCGGCAGCGCAGCACGGGCACCCGGATCTCCAGCGGGATGCTGGTGGCGGCCAACTCCGGCCGGTCCCGGGACTCGCCGCGCAGCGCCGACCGGTACACCCGGGACAGCGCCGAGGCGAGCAGGCTGGACGCGGCGTACGGCCGGTCGTTGACGTACCGCCCGAGGGTGAAGCTCTCCGGGGTCGCGGTCGGCTGCCGCCCACGGCCCCGGCCCCGCGCGGTGGCCAGCTTTGTCGGGTCGACGTCAAGCAGGAGAGCGGCGGTGCACCGCGCTTCGTCGGCCTGCGGATAGAACACGTGCGCCGTACCGACCGGCACGTCGAAGGCGTGCGTCCGGTCGGGATGCTTGACCAGCAGGTGACCGAGATCGGTCGCCGGTCGGTGCGTCGTGGTCAGGGTCAGCAGCACGGGCCAATGGTGTCAGCTCCGTCGATCTTGCGTCGTCCCGTTTTCGGCCAGCCCTGCAACGCTGCGGCCCCAGCACAGGTCAGCGGTAGTCGTCCTCGTCGGCGGCGACCACCCGGGCCTGCTCCATCGCGTCCCAGTCGTCGACCTCGAAGCCGCGGTGCGGCTCGTCGTCGGCCCGGGTCGGATCGACCACGGCGGCCTGCTCGATCGCGTCGGCCGGCTCAGCCTCCAGATCGCGCTCCTCCGGGCTGAGGTGGTCGCCGGGAGCGAAGTCCTCGTCAGGCTGACCCATTCGATGCCTCCGGGTAGTCGGTGGACGGTACCCACCCACGGTACGGGCTGCGCACGCACCTCGCTGGCAACCGACCTGCCGGGCGCGTGAGGGTACGCCGTGACCGCAGGTCAGTCGGCCGAACCGACCCGCCGGTGGCCGCCCCGATGCCAGGATGTGGTCGTGGGCTTCCTCATCCGACTGGCGACCACCGCCGTGGCACTGTGGGTCACCACGCTTATCGTGCCCGGAGTCGAGGTGACCGGACGCAGCGGCTACGACACCGCCTTCACCCTGCTCATCGTGGCGTTGATCTTCGGGGTGATCAATGCGGTGCTCAAGCCGCTGATCAAGGTGGTGGGCTGCGTCTTCTACCTGGTGACTCTCGGCCTGTTCGCGTTGGTGGTCAACGCGTTGTTGTTCCTGTTGACCGACTGGGTCGCCGGCGTGCTGAAACTGCCGTTCCATGTGAACGGTTTCTGGGCGGCCTTCTGGGGCGCCATCGTGATGGCAGTGGTCACCTGGCTGATCAGCGTCATCGTGCCCGACTCGACGGACCGGCGGTGAGCGCTCGGCGCGCTGGGCCGGTTGTGCCCGGCTGCACGAGCTACGGGATACTGCCCGCGGAGGACAGCGCGGTCCGGCGTGCCCAGTGGTATCAGGCGCCGTAAACCGGCACGCAAGGAGAACAGCGGCCGCACGGCCGACAGCGGCAAGTAAGGAGCGTTCGACATGCCCATCGCTTCCCCCGAGGCTTACGCCGAGATGCTGGACCGCGCCAAGGCGGGCCGGTACGCGTACCCGGCGATCAACGTGACGTCGTCGCAGACGCTCAACGCGGCGCTCAAGGGCTTCGCCGACGCGGAGAGCGACGGCATCATCCAGGTCTCCACCGGCGGCGCCGAGTACCTCTCCGGCCCTTCGATCAAGGACATGGTCACCGGCGCGGTGGCGTTCGCCGCGTACGCGCACGAGGTGGCCAAGAAGTACCCGGTCAACATCGCGCTGCACACCGACCACTGCCCGAAGGACAAGCTGGACAAGTTCGTCCGGCCGCTGATGGCCATCTCGCAGGAGCGGGTGAAGGCCGGCCAGGAGCCGCTGTTCCAGTCGCACATGTGGGACGGCTCGGCCGTGCCGGTCGCGGAGAACCTGGAGATCGCCGAGCAGCTGCTCGCCGAGGCCGCCAAGGGCAAGATCGTCCTGGAGATCGAGGTCGGCGTCGTCGGCGGTGAAGAGGACGGCGTC
This sequence comes from Micromonospora maris AB-18-032, assembly GCF_000204155.1. Taxonomy (NCBI): domain Bacteria; kingdom Bacillati; phylum Actinomycetota; class Actinomycetes; order Micromonosporales; family Micromonosporaceae; genus Micromonospora; species Micromonospora maris. Next base: position 135,654 of record NC_015434.1, read on the forward strand.
GAGAACGCCATCAACGACAAGCTCTACACCACCGTCGAGGATGGCCTGGCCATGGTCGAGGCGCTCGGCCTGGGCGAGAAGGGCCGCTACATGGCGGCGCTGACCTTCGGCAACGTGCACGGCGTCTACAAGCCGGGCAACGTCAAGCTGCGCCCCGAGGTGCTCAAGCACATCCAGGAGGCGGTCGGCGCCAAGTACGGCAAGGAGAAGCCGCTCAGCCTGGTCTTCCACGGTGGCTCCGGCTCGCTGCTGTCCGAGATCCGCGAGGCGCTCGACTACGGCGTGGTGAAGATGAACATCGACACCGACACCCAGTACACCTTCTCGCGCCCGGTGGCGGACCACATGTTCCGCAACTACGACGGCGTACTCAAGGTCGACGGCGAGGTCGGCAACAAGAAGCTGTACGACCCGCGGGTGTGGGGCAAGGCCGCCGAGGCCGGCATGGCCGCCCGCGTGGCGGAGGCCTGCGAGCACCTGCGCTCCACCGGCACCACGATGACCAAGTGACGTACTAGACGTCCCGACGGCGGCGGTCAGGCTCCTTCCCGGAGCCTGACCGCCGCCGCTCTGTTAACAAGGGGCCCTTCCTCTACCGGAGGCGTTAACAAGGTGCCCTTCCTTACCGCAGCAGCAGGCGGACGGCCTCGTGGGCGTCGTCGGTGAGGTGCACGGTGTCGGAGAGGTCACCGAAGGGCGAGGTCGCCAGCAGCGGACGCAGCAGCGACTCCACCGGCAGTTCCTCGGTCCAGTAGGCACGGTCCAGGAACACGTAGGCACCGCTGGCTCCGTCGGTGCCGTAGTAGGTCTTGGTGGCGGCCTGGAACACCTCCTGCACGGTGCCGGCCCGGCCGGGAGCGAAGACGATTCCGCCCCGGGCCAGCCGCAGGATGGTGTCCTCCCGGATGGCGTTGGAGAAGTACTTGGCGATCCGACCGGCGAACAGGTTCGCCGGTTCGTGGCCGTAGAGCCAGGTCGGCACCGCCAGCCCGCCGCAGTGGGCCCAGTCCAGGTCACCGGTGGCCAGCTCGGTCGAGTCGGCCTGGTACGCCGTCGCCGGCTCGGTGCCGTCCGGCGGTGGGGTGACCGAACGGCCGAACAACTCCCGGACGCGAAGTGCCACCGCCGTGTAGCGGTCGTGGTCGCTGAAGTCGGGTGCGGTGGCGAGCAGGTCGATGGCGGCGGTCAGATCCTCGGCCGGGCGGGTCGACAGGTACGCGCCCAGGTTGGCGGCCTCCATCACGCCCGGCCCGCCGCCGGTGACCACCAGCCGGTTTGCTCGGGCCAGTTCTCGGCCGAGCACCGCGGCCATCCGGTACGACCGGCTGCCCCGGCGTACCGCGTGCCCGCCCATCACGCCGACCACCGACTGCGGCCCGTGCGCGGTCAGCCAGGCACGGGTGGCATCGGCGAGCGCGTTGTCCACGCCGTGGTCGTGCAGCCGCTGGCCGAGCGCCTCCCGGACGTCGGGCAGCGCCCCGCCGTGGGCCCGGAAGTGCGCGTACACCCGGGCGTCGTACATCGCCTCGAACCCGCCCTCGGCGAAGCCGGCGGCCAACTCCTCCGGGGTGTAGAGGTGCGGCGGCTGGGTCGGGTAGGGCAGCCCGGAGAACGGCGGCACCACGTTCGCGCCGCGCCGGACCAGGTCGGCACCGACCTGCCGGGAGGCGAAGCGGCAACCGACGAAGAGTGTCCCGGCCACCTCGACGGTGGTGAAGTCGGGGATCGGGTCGAGATCCAGCCGAAGGCCCTGGACGGTGAGACCGACGAGGCTTCCGCTGGCCAGCCGCCGGTCGAACTCGGCCCGGGTCTGAATCTCGTTTGTCCAGGTGTGCGGCTCGATGACGTCCGCGGGGGGTGGAGTCGGCACCTGATCATCCTGCCCCGCCGGCTCAACCCGCGCCGACTTGCCCCGGTCCGGCGTCGACCCGCTCGCCGCTGGACGGGAGCGTCGGCGGTGTTGGGGCGAGGGCGTCGACGGCGGTGGGCGGGAGCGTCAGCAGCGGTGGGCGGGAGCCCGGCGGCCTGGCCGGGCTCCCGCAATCCGGTTCCTGGAGAGGCTCCGGAGATTCAGTTGTAGTGGATTGTTCCAATTGGCGGCATGGGCCGCAGGCGTGACAGACCTCTCGGCCGTTCAGTCAGCCGGCTTGCCGGACCCGCTCGCGTACCGCCGGTCGATGCGGGTTGAATGGGGCGATGCAGAACCTCCTACCTGAGCCACCCGCCACGCTCCTGCCCGCCGACGAGGAGGCCGACGCCGCCCTGACCACGGCGGAGCAGGCCGGCAGCGACGAGGCGTACGCCGAGGCGGCGGCCCGGTTCCCGAGCCACAGCGCCGCCTGGGCCGTGCTGGCCACCCGGGCCTTCGCGCAGGATCAGGCCGTCGCGGCGTACGCGTACGCCCGCACCGGCTACCACCGTGGCCTGGACCAGCTGCGCCGCAACGGTTGGAAGGGGCACGGTCCGGTGCCCTGGTCGCACGAGCCGAACCGGGGCTTCCTGCGCTGCCTGTACGTGCTCTCCCGGGCCGCCGACGAGATCGGCGAGGCCGACGAGGCGGCCCGCTGCGCCCAGTTCCTCCGCGACTGCGACCCGGCCGCCGCCGACGCCCTCGCCAGCAACTGACCCTCAACCCCGGGTAGCCCCTCACCGCAGTGACCCGCCTGCCCTGAGCGCCGCGGTGACGCCGCCCACCAGCATGATCGCGCTCGATCCCGGATCGAGTGGTCTCCCTCGCGTTGGAAGCCACTCGATCCCGGATCGAGCGCGCCGCGTCCCCGCCCACGCGGGTCCCCGCTCGCGCGGGTCCCCGCTCGGGCTACAGGCCCTCGGCCACGGCGGCGGCGATCTTGAGCCAGGCGTCGCGGGTGGCCGCTGACAGGCCTGCGTATCGGATGGGCTCGCCGGTGTCGATGAGCCGCTCGTACGGCGCCAGCAGCACCGCCCGGGTACGCGCGGCGAAGTGCTCCTGGATCGCCGGCAGGTCGATCTCCTTGCGCGACGGCGGCATCGAGACGACCGTGACCGCCTGCCGGACCAGCCGTTGCCGTCCGCTCTGCTCCAGGTGGTCGAGCATCCGGGCGGCGGTCTCGGCCGAGTCGTTACGGGCCGACATGGTGACCACCAGTTGGTCGGTGGCGTCCATCGCCGCCTGCCAGTTCTGTGCCCGGACGTTGTTGCCGGTGTCCACGAAGATCAACTTGTAGAACCGGCTGACCACCTCGCGGATCTCACCGAAGGCCGCCGCGGTGAGCATCTCGCCCCCGGTGGCCGACTCGTCCGAGGCGAGTACGTCGAACATCCCCTCGCCCTGCGAGCGGACGTACTGCGACAGGTCGCCGACCCGGCCGTGCGCACCGTGGAACTGACCCAGATCGCGCAGCAGGTCCCGCACCGTACGGGAGTGGAAGTCCTGCTGGGCGCGCATGCCGAGGGTGCCCTGGGTCTCGTTGTTGTCCCAGGCCAGCACGTAACCGCCACGCTTCTGCCCGAAGGTCATGGCGAGCAGCAGGATGGCCACCGTCTTGCCGGCACCACCCTTCGGGTTGACCACGGTGACCTGACGCAGCCCGCCGAAGTTGCGGCGCACCATCTCGATGTCGCGCTTGAGTTCGAGTTCGTGCCGGCCCGGTGGCAGCTTCACCAGGCCCGTCTTGTTGACCACTGCGCGTACGCCCATCGTCGCGACCGGGTCGGTGGGGCGCACCTGCCGCCGTCGCGCGAAGTCCTCCGCGGTGGGTGCACCGCCGGTCTCCTGGGTCCAGCCCTGATCAGCGTACCCGGTCCGGGGCGCGGTCTCCGTCGGCTGGTACGGCACCGCCGGCGGGCCCTGCTGCTGCCAGGGGGCCGGTTGCCAGGCCGGCTGCGGCGGGAAGGGCCCGGGTGGTGTTGCGTACGGCGGCGTGACCTGGGGTGCGCCCGGCCCGGGGTGAGGCGCGGCAGGTGCCCTGACGTCGGCCGGCGGCGGCACCGCGGCCGTGAAGGGCCCCGGCTGGAGTACGGGCGTCTCGGGACCAGCCACGACACCCTGCTGAGGTGCGGGAGGGTGCGGTAGCGGCTCGCCGTGCGGTGCGGGAGGGTGCGGCACCGGATCGCCGTGCTGGGGTGTGGCCACACCGTGCTGTGGCACGGGGAAGCTGCCGCGCTGGGGCGGCGGAAAAGCCGCCTGATCCGGTCCGGGCTGCTGGGGTACCGCAGTGCCGGACAGCAGGGTGTCCGGCGGCGCGGACGGCACCGGCGGGAGTGGCTGAGCCGGCCCGGCCCAGGTGGGGCGAGGCACACCGACCGCGGCCTCGGCCCTGCCGCCGTTCTCCGACGGGGTGGCGACACCGGACCGCTGTGGCGGCTGCGCCCACGGTGACTCCATCGGCCGGGTCGTCGAGGTCGCGTCGCCGCTCTCCGCTGCCGCGGAGTCCGCCCCGGCGTCGGGCGCGTCACCCCGCTCCGCCGGCACGTTGTCGCTCACCGCGCGAGGCCCACTGTCCCGGCTCGGCGTGAGGGCGGTCGGTGGGTCGAGGGTGAACGGCAGGTCCAGGTTGACCTGACCGGACTCCGGCGGCGGCCCGACCGGGGTCGCTCGTCCGGATGCGGTCGGCGGCGCCGAGAACGAGCCGCCGTTGCCCGGCCCCCACGCGCTGGCGGCCGGACCCGGATCCGGATCAGCGGAAACGGGCGGTTGCGGCGGGGTGGGCACCGGTGCCCAGCCGGTGGCGGACGGCCCACCGCCGGTCAACGACGGGTAGTCGGCGGGCGACGGCGGGACGGCCGGATATCCGCCCGGCGTCGCGGAGTGGGTGGCCGGCGGGTGGTCACCGGGTGACGTCGCCGGTCGACCGCCGGGCGGTGGGGCGACAGGCGGGGCGGGCGGTGGGGCGTCCCACCCCGACGTGCCGAAGCCGTCGATCTGGTCGGGTGGCCAGAGTGGTTCGATGTCCCGTTCCGGCACCCCATGCTGGCCGGGCACGTGCACCCGGTCGGCGTTCTCGTCCACCACGGTTCCTCCCCAGTCCTCCAGCCGAGGATAGGCCCACCGGACGATCTCGGCCGCCGGTGCGGGACGCGGTCAGGGCGTCCAGACCGCCCAGGCGCCCGGCTCGGTCCACCAGGACCGCTTACGGGTCAACTCGCCCTGCACACCGTCGTCCAGGTAGGGCAGCGCGGCCTCGTCGCGAGGCAGCACCGAGGCGGCTCGACCGCGGGCCCGGCGGACCTCCAGGCGTACCCGCCGACGGCCCAGCCGCGACCGGGTGACCACCGGTACGGCCACCGCCACCTCGACCAGCCCGTCGCTCGGGTCCGGGTCGGCGAGCAGGGTGACGTCGTCGAGCCGGGCGTAACCGCCCGCGTTGCCGATCACGCAGGCCAGCAGGGGATCGTCGCCGTCGGAGAGCACGGCGTCGTCCACCTCGACCCGGCCGCGCCAGTGCAGCGGTCGGCCGTCCTCGCTCGCGGCGCCGAGCAGGGCACCGTCCAGCGTGACCGAACCACCGTCGTTGCGCAGCAGGTCGAGCCGTCGGGGCGTGCCGTCGAGCACCGCGGCGGCCACCGCAGCCGGGTCACGCGGCAGGCCGAGCTGCGCGGCCAGGTCACGGTGCGTCGTGCTGCGGGCCGGGTCCAGCGGCAGTACGCCGATCGGCGGCAGGTCCGGCACGGTCCGGTTGCCGGCCAGGTCCGCCGGGCGGCGGCTGGGCGGTGGGGCGTACCGTCGGACCAGTCGGCGCAGCACGGCGCGCAACTGTGCGTCACCGGCGACGGCGACCACCAGGCGGATCTTGGAGTCGGGGTCCGGCCAGGTGAGGCCGTCGGGCCGGGCCGGGCCGTCCAGCCGGGCCAGCACGTCGTCGATCTCCGCGTCCGAGCGGGCGGTCACCGCCTCCACCCGGGCGCCTCGGGCGGTCAACGCGTCCGCACAGGCCAACACGGGTACGCGGGGCGTCTCGCAGCGGTCGTCGCGGTCCTTCGTCGCTGCCACGTCGCCGCCACAGCAGGCTTCGCCGCTGCCGCACCCGGCCCCGGAAGCGTCCCGCTCCGAGCCCAGAGTGAGCAGCACCACGTCGTACACGGGTAGCTCCTCCTGCTTTGTCTGCGCGACCCCTGCCGGTCGAGCCGTCACTACTTGTTAACCTGACACCCCGGGCTCGCTGACCGGTCGCCATCTGGCACCCGAGCCTTCTGGAGGCGAGAAGATGCCAGCGATCGTGCTCATCGGCGCTCAGTGGGGCGACGAGGGCAAGGGCAAGGTTACCGACCAGCTGGGTGAGCGGGTCGACTACGTCGTCCGCTACTCGGGCGGCAACAACGCCGGCCACACGGTGATCACGCCGGACGGCCAGAAGTACGCCCTGCACCTCATGCCCTCCGGGGCGCTGTCCCCGAACGCCGTGATCGTCATCGGCAACGGTGTGGTGGTCGACCCGAAGGTGCTGCTCAGCGAGATCGACGGCCTCGCCGAGCGGGGCGTCGACGTGTCCCGGCTGCGGATCTCCGGCGACGCGCACCTGATCATGCCGCACCACCGGGCGCTGGACCGGGTGGTGGAGCGCTACCTGGGCAGCTCCCGCATCGGCACCACCGGCCGGGGCATCGGCCCGGCGTACGGCGACAAGGTCGCTCGGATGGGCATCCGGGTGCAGGACCTGCTCGACCCGGGCATCCTGCGCAAGAAGCTGGAACTCGCGCTGCGCGAGAAGAACCAGGTGATGTTCAAGGTCTACAACCGCAAGGCCATCGACCTCGACGCCACCATCGAGGAGTACCTGGAGTACGCGGAGCGGCTGCGGCCGTACATCGCGGAGACCCGGTCGATGCTCTGGGACGCGCTGGACCGCGGCGACACCGTCCTGCTGGAGGGTGCCCAGGCCACCATGCTCGACATGGACCACGGCACCTACCCCTTCGTCACCTCGTCGAACCCGACGGCCGGCGGGGCGTGCGTGGGCGCGGGCATCCCGCCGACCGCGATCACGAAGGTGATCGCGGTGAGCAAGGCGTACACCACCCGGGTCGGCTCGGGCCCCTTCCCGACCGAGCTGTTCGACGACAACGGCGCCCACCTGCGCAAGGTCGGCCACGAGTACGGCACCACCACCGGCCGGGAGCGTCGCTGCGGCTGGTTCGACGCCGTGGTCGCCCGCTACGCCTGCCGCCTCAACGGCGTCACCGACCTGGTGATCACCAAGCTGGACGTGCTGACCGGCCTGGCCACGGTCCCCATCTGCGTCGGGTACGAGATCAACGGCAAGCGTGTCGACGACATGCCGATGACCCAGACCGACTTCCACCACGCCACCCCGATCTACGAAGAGCACGACGGCTGGTGGGAAGACATCACCAAGGCGCGGACCGAGGAAGACCTGCCCGACAACGCGAGGCGCTACATCGCCCGCATCGAGGAACTCTGCAGCACCAAGGTCTCAGTGGTGGGCGTAGGCCCCGGCCGCGAAGAAAACGTGACCCGCCACCCCCTCCTCCCTTAGCCCCCTCCGCGCCCGCTGCCGCCGTACGCAGAGTTGATCAGGAGGTTCTGGTCGCGGACGGCCGGATCTGAGACGCAAACGTCTTGATCAACAGGGGTGGGGGTGGGGGTGGGTAGGATGCCGGGTCGTGCGGGTTTTGTTGTTGGGTGGCGGGGGGCGGGAGCATGCGCTCGCGCTGCGGCTTGCCGAGGATGCGTCCGTTTCCGAGTTGATCTGCGCGCCGGGTAACCCGGGGATCGCGGGGGTCGCCCAGCAGCGGTCGGTGGACATCGTCGATCCGGGTGCCGTCGCGGCGCTCGCCGTCGAGGTGGCGGCGGACCTGGTGGTGATCGGGCCGGAAGCGCCGCTGGTCGCCGGGGTCGCCGACGCGGTACGCGCCAAGGGCATCCCGGTCTTCGGACCGAGCGCCGAGGCGGCCCGGCTGGAAGGGTCGAAGACGTTCGCCAAGGACGTGATGACCGCCGCCGGTGTGCCCACCGCTCGGGCGTACACCTGCACCGAGGCCGAGGGCGTCGGTGAGGCGCTCGACGAGTTCGGCCCGCCGTACGTGGTGAAGAACGACGGGCTCGCGGCCGGCAAGGGCGTCGTCGTCACCGACGACCGGGCGGTGGCGCTGGAGCATGCACAGGAGTGCGGCCGGGTGGTGATCGAGGAGTACCTCGACGGCCCCGAGGTGTCACTGTTCGTGGTGACCGACGGCGAGGCGGCGGTGCCGCTGCTGCCGGCGCAGGACTTCAAGCGGGTCGGCGACGGCGACACCGGCCCGAACACCGGTGGCATGGGGGCGTACGCTCCGCTGCCCTGGGCCCCGGCCGGTCTGGTCGACGAGGTCATGCGCGACGTGGTGTACCCGACGCTTACCGAGATGCGTCGCCGGGGCACCCCGTTCTCCGGTCTGCTCTACGTCGGGTTGGCGATCACCGCCAAGGGTCCTCGGGTGATCGAGTTCAACGCCCGTTTCGGTGACCCGGAGACCCAGGTGGTGCTGGCTCTGCTGGAGACTCCGCTGGCCGGGCTGCTGCACGCCGCCGCCACCGGCACGCTGGCCGACCACCCGCCGCTGCGCTGGCGCGCCGGTGCCGCCGTGACCGTCGTGGTCGCGGCCGAGGGCTACCCGGCCACGCCGCGTACCGGTGACGTGATCACCGGGGCGGACCGTCCGGGGATCATCCACGCCGGCACCCGCCGGGCCGCCGACGGCGCGTTGCTCTCCGCCGGCGGCCGGGTCCTCTGCGGTACGGCCACCGGCGCGGACCTGGCCGCCGCACGCGATGCCGCCTACCAGTTGGTACGCGAGGTGACGCTGGAGGGCTCGCACCACCGCTCCGACATCGCCGCTGTCGCGATCGACGGGGGAGTCGTCGTCCCCCGCTGACCGCCGCTAACACCGGTTCGCCAGGTTGGTGCGGGCGGCAGCACGTCGCTGCACACCGCCGGTTCACTTCACGACCGTCGGTGGCGCCCCGACACCCTCCATGCCCACCTGGACCTGTGGATCCGGTGCCAGTCGGACCGAGGAGGCACGGTGAGTGGGTTCTCGACGCTGGTGACCGTGGTGGCTCTGGGTGGTGCGGTGCTGCTGTTCGTGGCCGGTGTCGGCCATGCCGCCCGCCCGCACCGGGTCCGGGCGCTGCTGGCCCGGCAGGCGCTGCTGCCGTCCGTCGTCCGGATCTGGACCGGTCGGCTGCTGGGTGCCACCGAGGTCGGTGTCGCCGTTGTGGTCCTTGGCGTCGTGCTGCTCGTACCGCACTTGTCGACGGTCGGATACGCCCTGCTCGCGGTCACCTACGCCGTCCTGGCGGGCTACGCCGAGGTGCTTCGACGGCGTCGCCCCGGTACACCCTGCGGCTGCCTGGCGGGTGGCCGATCCACCGGGCTCCCGGTGGTGATCCGCGCACTGATCTTCGCCGCAGCCGCCACCACAGCAGCCGCAACAGCCGCCGCCGTGGCCGGGTCGGTCGGCACGGCGGCAGAGGGCGGTGCGGTGATCCGACCGGGACTCGAACTGTGGTTGGCCGCCGCCGTGACGGCGGCAGCCGGGTGGTTGGTGCCGGAGTTGGTCAGCGGCGGAGCGGTCGCCGACAGCTCGGGAACGGGGACTTCGACCTCTGCGCGCTGAAGTTCGGCACTCCGCAGCGGCCATCCGTAGACCGTCGCCGCAGCGGCCACGGTCAGGGCGACGACCACCGCGAGCACGAGCGCGATCCGGGCGAGCGGGCGACGAGACCGTACGAAGCGCAATGCCTGACCTGGACGCAACGCTGGTGTCCCTTCGGTGGGAGTGCTCGTCGGCATCCGGCCGACGACCAGGCATGCCCCTGCAACGGTCGACGTCAGCGGGCGGGTGATCGTCTGAGCACCGCGCTGTGGTTTCGCTCTCACCCGCGAAAAACGGCGAAGCGCCAGGAACATTGAAAGATCAGGTCGAGTCGACCTCGTCGGCGGTTATCCACCGAATTTCAGCGGCTCGCATTGGCGATATGGATGCTCGGGGGCGGATAGCCCGAAGCGGTGCCCGAGTTCACGGCGCGTACGTGCAACGCCCCAGATGCCACACAGGACGCTGGTCGGCCGGCGCTGTTGCTACGGTCTGGCCACCAGGGAGGGAGATCAAGTGCCCGGTCAGAGTCTTGAGTTGGTAGCACCCAGTGCCGCGGTGGTGAATGTCGAGCTCGCCGAACTTCCTCGGGTCACCAGCGTCGCGGCCCATGTCCGTTTCGCCAGCGGTGCCTACGGGCGCGGATTCCAGATCGGGCCTCGCGGATATCACGAATTCGCCTGCACCTACATGGTTGCCGCGAATCCGGTCGACCGCCTCCTCGTTCACGGCCGCGAGGTCGTCGTGTCGGAGTCGCTCGACAAGCACACCTCGGTCGCCACGCTGATCGGTGACTACCACGAGCTGATGACGGTGTTCGGCGGGCCGGCGCCACGCCGCGAGCGGCTTGTCGAACTCTTCGCCACGCTGGAGATCGCCGACCAGGTGCGTGGAATGGTGGTACGGCCCAGACGAGAGACGCTGCTGGGCACGATGAGCGAGCACATCGCGCTGTTCGCCGAAGGGCTCGGGTCGTTGTCGATCCCGGGGCCCGCCCACGCAGCCAGCCTTCAGCCGCGCCATCAGGGCGCCCGAACGATGTTCGGTGAGGTGTGGCGCTCGCCGCTGCCCGGCGTCACGTCGGCCGCCCAGCTGACCGACTACACGTACACCCTCGGTTTTCCGTCCGCGATGGCGGAGGTGGTCTTCGCCGACGCCGACGACGCGGTGACGGATGCCGACAAGCTCGCCTGGCTGGAGCAGATCAACATTTCCTGGACGGTCGGCTGATGTCGCCGTCGGTGGCGTTGACCATCCTGAACTGGATCGCCATCCTCATCCTGTTCCTGGCGGTCGGGGCGCTCCTACGGGAGGTCCGGATGCTCCGCGCGCTGGTGGTCCGCGAGGTCAGCTACTCGTCTGCCGGGCCCGACCTGGTGCTGGGGGCCACGGTGACGGACGGCGCGGATCGCGTCGTGCTCGCCTCGGACACCGGGTGCCCGTTGTGTGGTGCCGTGACGGCGCGACTGGCCGAACTGGCCGACGCGGCGGGAATCCGCCCGGTCCTGCTCACCTACGAGGACGTCGAGCAGTGGCCGGAGGCCGTCCGGCAGGAGTTCGACGTGGTGTCGGACCGGGACGAGTGGCAGAAGATCGCCCATCTGAGCCCGCCGGTGCTGATGGCCGTCCGGGCCGACGGCCGGGTTGTCGATCTCACGCTGCCGGTCGACGTCGGGTCGGCCGAGCGGCAGTTCGACCTGGTGCGGAAGAAGATCCTGCACCGCGAGGGGAGTGCGTCATGACATTGACGTTCGAGCAGATTCCCGACCTGTCCGTCGCCGCGCCCGAAGCGCCGCGGAGCAGGGCGCTGACCAGGCTGCGGGTGCAGCCGCAGCGCCGAACGGTCCTGCGCGGGATCGCGTTCAGCGCGCTCGCGGTGGGTGGTTTCGTGGCGTCCGCCACCTCTCGCTTCTCGTCACCGGCCCATGCCGAGACCGGACCCGGCGGCCTGACCGGCTGGGATCGCAACGACTGCAAGGACGCGTTCCCGAACGGCTACTCGCCACAGAAGGACAACGTGGGCTCGCACACCGCCAGGGCTGCTGCCTGCTTCGGGGGCGCGTACCGGGGCAGCACCTACTGCGCCTCGGGATGGCATCGCTCCGGCACGGTGCGGGACGAGCCGGTCACCTACACCTACAAGCCGGTCTCGAACTCCTGCGGCGCGACGACGAAGAAGAACGCGTGGCGGTGGACCACTCCCGACGGTGTCTGGTGGCGCTGCTCGGACGGCAACACCACGGTCTCGGCCGGCGGCACGACGAACACCTACTTCACTATCTGCCGGTACTGACCGTGCCCGGGTCCCGAAGTGCCGTGCTGCGGCGGCGGTTCTGGCATCCGTACACCGGCATGGGGTTGGTCGTCGGCCTGGGCGTGATCGTGGCGGCAGCCGGCCTTCGGTACGACGGATGGTGGCCCACGGCCTTGCTCGTGGCGGGCCTGGCGCTGACGGCCGGCTTCGCCACCAGCGGCTCCACTTGAAGCAGGAACTCAGCCGCCGTGCTGAGCTCGCCGGTCTGGCGAGGTCTCCCTGCTCTCTACTTCTGCCTCGGGCTCGTCGCCGGCGGCGTCGTCATCGCGGCGGCCCTGCTGCTTGTCGGCTCCCTGCTGCGAGCCCCGCTTCCGCCGCCGGTGCGGATCGGGATCGTGCTGGTCGCCGCCCTGGTGGTGACCCTGCGTGAACTCGGCGTGCTGCGCTTCCCGCTGCCGGAGAACAAGCGTCTGGTGCCGGAGAGCGTCTTCCGGCTGGGACGGTTCGCGGGGCCCTTCCAGTTCGGCCTGGAGATGGGCACCGGGGTGCGGACGTACCTGCCCAGCGGGCTGGCGTACCTGACCGCGGTGGTGCTGCTGCTCTTCGCCACGCCGCTGACGGCCGTCGCCGCCGGTGTCGGATTCGGTCTGGGCCGGTCGCTGATGACCACGTCGGCGCTGCACTTCGACGACTCCGGCGGCTGGAACCTGGAGTGGGACCACCGGTCGACGGCTGTCACCAGGGTGCTCCTGGTCGGCTACCTGGCCGCGTTGGCGGTGCTGGTCTCGTCACTGCTGCCGGCGTGAGCATTTCCGGTCGGTCGACCGGATCGCCTGCAACAGATCGCCGTGCCCGCGGCGTACTAGTGGCGAGGGGAGGTGGGATGGAAGCCGACGAGTTCGAGATGTTCGTGCGCCAGTCCACACCGGCGTTGCGGCGGTACGCGCGTGCGGTCGCTGCTGATTTTGATCAGGCGGAGGATCTTCTCCAGGAGACCTACGTGCGGATGGCCGGTGCGTGGCACCGCCTGCTGGTCGAGGGCAACCCGATCGGGTACGCGAAGACCGTGATGGTCCGACTGCACATCAGCTGGATGCGTACGCTCGTCCGCCGGGCCCGGATCGTCGCACCCGTACGCCCGTTGGTCGCCGATGGCGGCCTCGGCCGCGTCGACGACCACGACCAACTCCGCCGGATGTTGGCCGACCTCCCTCCCCTGCAGCGGGTGGTGCTGGTGCTGTCCTATCTGGACGACATGACCGACGAGGCGATCGCCGAAGCCATCGGACGACGCCCGGCCACGGTCCGTTCGCTGCGTCATCGGGCCCTCGGTGCGATCCGCGCCGGGCTGCCCACCCACGCCGGTGCCGATCGGAAGGTAGCGGGATGAGCGACGTGCAGCAGGCCCTTCTTGAGGTCTGGAACTCCGACCCCGACCACTATCCGGCCGCCCCGGATCCGCTGCCGGGCGTGCGTGCCCGTCTGCGTCGGCGTCGCCGCGCGCAGACCGCCGGTGTCGGGCTGGCCCTGTCCGCCGTGGTCGGCATCGGGGCGGTCGGCGTGATGGTGGCCGAGCGCAGCGCGGTGCCGCCGACCGGCCCGTCCTCCGCCAGCCCGGCCGATTCCGCCGGCCCGGTCGCCCCCGATCTGCGGGGACTGCCGCCCTATCTGGGGGCGGTCGATGCCACCGAGGCGGTGCTCAAGTCGCAACAACCGCAGCTGGTGCCGACCGGAACCCGGGCGGCGTACGAGGGCAGCGGCCCGGTGACCCGGGTCATCGCGGTGTTCGACTTCACCGCACCGACCGGCCTGCCCGGAACGCCCCGCGAGGTCACCGTGCCGAGCGGCGCCCAGGTGCTGACGACGGACGACCCGGTGACGTCGACGGCCTACCTGACGGCGTGGCGGACGGATGGCAGCTCCCTGTTCCTGGCCGTGACCGCTGCCGAAGCCGAGGTACGGTCCGCGACGATCGACGCACTGATCGAGGCCAACCTCGGCTGATCTGCCCGATCCGGCCGGTGGCAATGGGTCGATCGGCCGCAGTGAGCATTGACATACCGTGTCACGATCATCGTGGTCGGGCCCTCGCCGACCACGGGGAGGAGGACGCGGTGACCGGTTTTCTCGGCGCGGCACTCAGTTTTCCCACCGTGCTGTTCAGCTTCCTGCTGGTGGTGGTCGTCGGCTACTGGCTGCTGGTGTTGACCGGTGTGCTGGATCTGGGTGACGACCTGGACGTCGACGGTGGGGCCGGTACGTTCCTCGCCGGCCTTGGCCTCGGCGGCGTGCCCAGCGCCATCATCTTCTCCCTGCTCGTCGCCGTCGCCTGGTTCGTCAGCCTGGCCGGCACCGCGCTCCTCGACGGTCTGGGCTTCGGTTCCGGCACCCGGGTGCTCGTCTCGATCGGCGTCCTGCTGGCTGCCGCGTTCTGCGCGTGGCTGGTGACCCGGTTGGTGGCCATACCGCTGGGGCGGCTCTTCCCGGCCGAATCGGACGCCACGAGGCACGCCTTCGTCGGGCGCCTGTGTGTCGTGCGGACCGGCACGGTCACCGCCGACTTCGGTCAGGCCGAGGTGACCGCGCCCGACGGCTCGTCGGCGGTGGTGCAGGTCCGGCAGCCGGGCGAGGAGAAGATGCCCGCCGGCAGTTCCGCACTGATCTACGACTACGACACCGAAGGCGAGTTCTTCTGGGTGATGCCCGCCGGGCCCGCCTTCGATCCGCTGAGACATTCCGCCACGTAGCCCGCCCGGTGAAGCCGCGCCGCCCGCGGATCACCCTGACTTGCCCTCTGGGGCAGCCGCCCCCATCACCGGCCTGTCCCACGCTGCCCCTGAGACGTCTCGAAAGGAGGATGCGCGGGCGTCCCCTGCGGCTTCTGCCGTCGGCGTCGACCGCCTGCGCGCCCAACCATGGAAGTCATCACCACCGGAATCGGTGTACTCCTCGCCGTCGTCCTGCTCGTCGCGCTCGGCGTGGTGTTCATGGTCAGTCGGTTGTTCCGCAAGGTCGAGCAGGGCAAGGCGCTGATCGTCTCCAAGGTCCGGCGGGTCGACGTGACCTTCACCGGCGCGGTCGTGATGCCCGTGCTGCACAAGGCCGAGATCATGGACATCTCGGTCAAGACGATCGACATCGAACGGACCGGCAACGAGGGTCTGATCTGCCGCGACAACATCCGGGCCGACATCCGGATCACCTTCTTCGTCCGGGTCAACAAGACCGTCGAGGACGTCATCAAGGTGGCGCAGGCGATCGGCACCGCGCGGGCCAGCGACCGGGAGACGTTGCAGGAGCTGTTCAACGCGAAGTTCTCCGAGGCGCTCAAGACGGTGGGTAAGCAGCTCGACTTCGTCGACCTCTACACCAAGCGTGACGAGTTCCGCGACCAGATCATCCGGGTGATCGGCACCGACCTCAACGGCTACAGCCTGGAGGACGCGGCGATCGACTTCCTGGAGCAGACGCCGATGTCGCAGCTCGACCCGGCGAACATCCTGGACGCCCAGGGCATCCGGAAGATCACCGAGCTGACCACGCAGGAGAACGTCCGGACCAACGAGTTCCGGCGCAGCGAGGAGAAGGAGATCACCCGCCAGAACGTCGACGCCAAGGAAGCGATTCTTGAGCTGGAGCGACGGCAGGCGGACGCCGAGGCCAAGCAGCAGCGCGAGATCGAGACCGTACGGGCTCGCGAGCAGGCCGAGATCACCCGGGTACGTGCCGAGGAGCGGCTGCGCGCCGAGACCGCGAACATCCGTACCGACGAGCAGTTGGGCATCCAGCACGAGAACCGGGCCCGCGAGATCGCGGTGGCCGAGAAGAACCGCGAGCGGGTCATCGCCATCGAGACCGAGCGGATCGAGAAGGACCGCCTGCTGGAGGTCATCGGCCGGGACCGCGAGACCGAGCTGAGCACGATCGCCAAGAACAAGGAGGTCGAGGCCGAGAAGCGGGCCATCGCCGAGGTGATCCGGGAGCGGATCGCGGTGGAGAAGACCGTGGCCGAGCAGGAGGAGAACATCAAGCGGCTGCGGGTGGTCGAGGAGGCCGAGCGGACCCGCCAGGCAGTGATCATCCAGGCCGAGGCCGAGGCGCAGGAGAACCTGGTCAAGGACATCAAGGCGGCGGAGGCAGCCGAGGCGGCCGCCAAGCACAAGGCCCGCGAGGAACTGGTGCTGGCCGAGGCCCGGCAGCAGGCCGCCGAACTGGACACCCGGGCGAAGATCCGGCTGGCCGAGGGCATCCAGGCCGAGACCGCTGCGGCCGGCCTGGCCGAGGTGCAGGTCCAGGAGCGCAGCGCCGAGGCGATCGAGAAGGTCGGCCGCGCGGAGGTCGCGGTGGAGCGCGAGAAGCTGCTGGCCGCCGCCGACGCGGTACGCGAGAAGCTGAAGGGTGAGGCCGAGGGTCTCACCGAGAAGGCCGCCGCGATGGCCGCGCTGGACGACGCCACCCGGGAGCACGAGGAGTACCGGCTGCGCCTGGAGTTGGAGAAGGAGGTCCGCCTCGCCGGGCTGGACACCCAGCGGCAGGTCGCCGAGGCGCAGGCCAAGCTGGTCTCCACCGGCCTGGAGAAGGCGAACATCGACATCGTCGGCGGGGACAGCGTCTTCTTCGACCGGCTGCTCAGCTCGATCTCGTTCGGCAAGAGTGTGGACGGTTTCGTGGCCCACTCGGACGTGGCGCAGAACCTGACCAAGCCCTGGTTGGACGGCAGCGCCAGCTTCACCGACGACCTGACCCGGATGATCGGCTCGCTGAACAGCGCCGACGTGCAGAACCTCACCCTGTCGGCCTTCCTGGCGCAGCAGATGCGCGCCGGTGGCGCCGACCAGGGCAAGCTCCAGGAGCTGCTGAAGGCCGCACAGCGCCTGGGGGTGGCGGAGACTCCGGTCGCCGCCCTGACCGGCTCCAGGCAGCGCGCCGGTGAGTGAGCCGACCGCCGGTTCGGCCGCTGGGCGTACGTCCAGCGGCCGGCCGGGCCCGGTGCCCCTGATCGACGAAGCGGAGGCGGCGGTCCCGACGGCCGGAGCAGACGGGACGACCGGCTCGCCGGGCGCTGCCCCGGGACTGGACGACGGCAGTTACGAGGTGCTGCGCAGGCGACTCGCCACGCAGGCCGCCGAGCTGGCCCGGCGGGCGGAGGCGCTCAACGCCCGACGGCTGGAGGTCTTCGGCAGCACCGAACTGCGGCTGCTGAGCACCGAGCGGATCCGTACCGAGCACAACTGCGTACCCCGGGACATCGTCTCCGTCGGCGGGCTGATGCTGTTCGGCTACAACGTCTTCATCGGGTTGAAGCCGGAGACGAGCGTCGACGACGTATTCTCCCTGCACCGGTTCGTCCGCGAGCCGGTCACGGACGCCTTCCGGTTCGACGAGGCGGGCCACGACGAACTGCCCGGCCTGCTGCGCCACCCACAGTTCGTCCGCGACTTCTCCGAGCTGTACCGCTACTACCGGCAGGCCCGGCTGCTGCAACTGCGTCGGGTGGACGGCCGACTGCTGGCGGTGTTCCAGACCGGGCCACGCACCGAGGACATCCGGGTGCTGCGCTGGCAGGTCGGCGTCGACGGGGTGCCGGAGTACCTGGACAGCCGGGGCGAGCGGGATCACGTCTTTCCGCCCAGCCACGACTTCGAGTGGATCGAGACCACCCGCGAGGACCACGTCCTCGGCCGGCACCCACACATCTCCATCGGCGGCGAGGTCTTCGTCGAGACGGTGGGTGGCACGCTGACCGTCAAGGTGGAGAACAACACCGAGGTCGGCGAGGGCATCTACAGCGAGCCGGTGGACGAGCCGTTGCAGAGCCTCGCCGACGCCGACGTGCACTGGGCCCGGGTCGGCACGTTGATCCTGATGCGGCTGCGGCCGTACAAGGAGACGCAGTGGCGGCACCTGGTCTTCAACACGATCACCCGTGAGGTGGTCCGGCTCGACGGCATCGGGGTGGCCTGCCAACGGCTGCCCGAGGACCACGGCATCATCTTCCCCGGCGGCTACCACCTCGCCACCGGTGTCACCCGGACCTTCGACGCCGAGGTGGCCGGTCTCGAATTCGAGCGGGTGGTGCGCTCGCCCAACGGCGAGGACGTGCTCTACGTCTTCCACGCCCGCGCCGACGGGCGCTCGCTGTTGCTGCCGTACAACGCGATCCGCAAGGAGGTCGCCGCACCGATCCCGTGCCACGGGTTCTCGCTGTTCGACGACGGCACGCTCGTGGTGTTCCGGGCCGTCTCCGAGGAACCGACCCGGGTCCACCCGATGCAGATCTGGCAGACGCCGTACGTCTCCGACGCGTACGCCGCCGCGCAGCCGGCCGGCACCGGGCCGTTGGAGCGGGTCGGCAACGCTGACCTGGTACGCGGCATCTCCGACTCGCTCTCGGCGGCCCGGATGGTCGAGGGCACCGCCACCGCCGAGGTGTACGAGGCGTTGATCGCCGCCTGTGGCCGGATCGGGGATCACTACCACTGGCTCGGCGAGGAGGAACTCGGCGACCTGGCCACCCCGCTGGCCGGGCTGCGGCGTACCGCCACCGCCGTGCTGGAGGAGCACGAGAAGGTTCGTACGCTCACCGAGCGGGCCCGCGCCGAGGTGGAGGCCAGCGCCGAGCAGATCGCCTCGCTGGCCCGCCGGGCCCGGGGTGAGGCACCCCTGACCGCCGACGACTGGGTGGCCCAGTTGGGTGGCCTGCGGCGCGCCCGGGGACACCTGGAGACGCTGCGCGAGCTGCGCTATGTCGACCACGCCCGGATCGACGAGTTGGCCGGACGGCTGGACGAGGAACTGGCGGTGGCCGGCCGCCGGGCGGTGGAGTTCCTGCGCCGGGACGAGGCGTTCACCGGCTACCAGCAGGAGGTGGACCGGCTCGCCACCAGGGCTGCCGAGATCGGCACGGTGGCCGAGGCCGGCACGGTCGGCGACGAGTTGGCCGCCCGTACCGAGGGCCTGCAGACCATCACCGACGTGGTGGGTGGGCTGGACATCGCCGACGCGACAGTCCGTACCGCGATCCTGGGCCGGGTCGGCGAGGTGCTGGGCGCGGTCAACCGGGCCCGCGCGGTGCTCGACAAGCGCCGTCGTGAGCTGGCCGCGGTGGAGGGACGGGCCGGGTTCGCCGCCGAGTTCGCGCTGCTCGGGCAGGCGGTGGCCGGTGCACTGGCGGCGTCCGACACCGCCGAGCGTTGCGACGAGCAACTCGGCCGGCTGTTGCTGCGGGTGGAGGAGCTGGAGTCGCGGTTCGGCGAGTTCGACGACTTCCTCGCCGAGCTGGCCACCCGGCGTACCGACATCTACGAGGCGTTCTCCAGCCGCAAGCAGGCGCTGCTGGACGAGCGGGCCCGCCGCGCCGACCGGCTGGTCGCCTCCGCCGAGCGGATCATGGTCAGCGTGCACCGGCGGGCCGGGACGCTCGGCTCACTGGACGAGATCAACACCTACTTCGCGGCCGATCCGATGGTCGGCAAGCTGCGTACCGTGGTCGAGGAGCTGCGTACCCTCGGCGACGCGGTGCGGGCCGAGGAGCTGGACGGCCGGGTCCGCGCGGCCCGCCAGGAAGCCGGGCGCGGCCTGCGCGACCGGCTCGACCTGTACGCCGACGGCGGCGAGACGATCCGGCTGGGCCGGCACCGCTTCGCGGTGAACACCCAGCCGATCGACGTGGCGGTGGTGCCGCACGACGGCCGGATGGTCGTCGCGGTGACCGGCACCGACTACCGCGCCCCGGTGCGAGACGAGCAGTTCCAGCAGACCCGCCGGTTCTGGGACCAGCTGCTGGTCTCCGAGTCGCCGCAGGTGTACCGGGCGGAGCACCTGGCCGCCACCATCCTGTCCGCCGCCGAGGCGGGCCGCGACGGGCTCACCCTGGACGCGCTGCACACCGCGGCGGTCGACGGTGACGACCTGCGCGAGCTGGTCCGGCGGATCGCCGAGACCCGCTACGACGAGGGGTACGAGCGCGGCGTGCACGACCACGACGCCGCCGAGATCCTGCGGGTGCTGCTGCGCCTGCACGCCGGCGCGGGACTGCTGCGCTACCCACCGGCCGACCGGGCCGCGGCCTGCCTGTTCTGGCGGTACGGCACCGACGAGGCGACCCGGACGGCCTGGACTGCGCGAGCCGCCTCGCTGGCCCGGGCCCGCGAGCGGTTCGGCCGACCCGACGGCGAGGACGCGGCCGACCGGCTCTGCGCCGAACTGGCCACCGCGATCGACGGGTTCCTGCGGGAGACCGGGCTGCCCGTGCCGACCGGCGGGACCGGGCTGGCCGGGGAGTACCTGTTCGCGGAGCTGTCCGCGCCGCCGGTACGGTTCGTCACCGGCAGCGGGGCGCAGACCATGCTGGAACGGTTCCGGCGGGCGCTCGGCGGAGCACAGTCCCGTTCGTCCCGGGAGTTCGACGACGACCTGCGGGCGCTCGGCGGTGACCTGGCCGGCCGGTACCAGCTGGTCGACGCCTGGCTGACCGCGTTCCTCGCCACCGACGACGGCGCGCTGTCCTCCTACGACCTGCCGGAGGCGATCGCCGTCGAGTTGTGCGGCACCGAGCTGCCCCGCTCCGACAGCGCCGCCGCCATGACGGAGACCGTCGGCGGCCTGCTCGGCGCGCACCCGCGCATCGAGGGCTCCACGCTGGACGTCCGGCTCGACGAGATGTTGGCGCGTACCCGTGCCTTCCGCACCGAGCTGATTCCGGCGTACCGCGCCTACCAGCGGCAACGCAACGCGCTGGTGGACGCCGAACGGGACCGGCTGCGGCTGGACGAGTACCGGCCGAAGGTGATGAACGCCTTCGTCCGCAACCGGCTGCTCGACGAGGTGTACCTGCCGCTGATCGGTGACAACCTGGCCCGGCAGCTCGGCGCGACCGGCGACGGCAAGCGGGTCGACCAGTCCGGCCTGCTGCTGCTGATCTCCCCGCCCGGTTACGGCAAGACCACCCTGATGGAGTACGTGGCCAGCCGTCTCGGCCTGGTCTTCGTCAAGGTGAACGGGCCGGCCCTGGGTACGAAGGTCACCTCCCTGGATCCGGCGGAGGCGCCCGACGCCACCGCCCGCCAGGAGGTGGAGAAGATCTCCTTCGCCCTGGAGTTGGGCAACAACGTCCTGCTCTACCTGGACGACATCCAGCACACCAACCCGGAGCTGTTGCAGAAGTTCATCTCCCTCTGCGACGGGCAGCGCCGGATGGAGGGCGTCTGGAACGGCCGTACCCGCACGTACGACCTGCGCGGCAAGCGGTTCGCGGTGTGCATGGCCGGTAACCCGTACACCGAGTCGGGCAAGCGGTTCCGGATCCCGGACATGCTCGCCAACCGGGCCGACGTGTGGAACCTCGGTGACGTGCTCTCCGGCCGGGAGGAGGTCTTCGCGCTCAGCTACATCGAGAACTCGCTGACCGCCAACCCGGTGCTGGCACCGCTGGCCGGTCGGGACCGCGCCGACCTGGAACTGCTGGTCCGGATGGCCCGCGGCGACGACAGCGTACGACCCGATCAGCTGTCGCATCCGTACCCGCCGGTGGAGTTGGAACAGATCGTCTCGGTGCTGCGCAAACTGCTGCGGGTGCAGCAGGTGGTGCTGGCCAACAACCAGGCGTACATCGCCTCGGCGGCGCAGTCCGACGACGCGCGTACCGAGCCGCCGTTCCAGCTCCAGGGCTCGTACCGGAACATGAACAAGCTGGCCGAGCGGGTCGTACCGGTGCTCACCGACGACGAGTTGGAAGCGGTGATCGACGACCACTACCTGGGCGAGGCGCAGACCCTGGCCGCGGGCGCGGAGGCGAACCTGCTCAAACTCGCCGAGCTGCGCGGCCGGCTCACTGGCGAGCAGGCCGCCCGCTGGGCCGAGGTGAAGGACGCCTTCCGACGCACCCGGGCCCTCGGCGGTGCCGGCGACGACCCGGTCGACCGGGCGGTCGGCGCACTCGGTCTGCTCGCCGACCGCGTCAACAGCATCGCCACCGCCCTCACCCGCACCACCGACCGGTAACGCCACCAGGTCGGCCCGTGCAGGTTCAACCCTGCGGACGGCTTGATCATGCTCGATCCAGGATCGAGTGGTTAACCAGCAAGGTGATGCCACTCGATCCTGGATCGTGGTGCCCCGGCGAGGTTCTGCGGCAGGTGGAGTCGGCGCGGTCAGCCGGTGATGTAGTCGCGTAGTTCGCCGGTGAGGACCTTGCCGGTGGCGTTGCGGGGCAGGTACTTGACGAAGACGACGTCGCGGGGCACGGAGAACCGCGCCAGGTAGTGCCGGACGTATTCGCGGACCGCGTCGGCGTCGAGGGTCTCGCCGGGGTACAGGCCGAGGAAGGCGGCGAGCCGCTGACCGTACTCGGGGTCGGGTACGCCGACGACGGCGGCCTCGCGTACCTGCGGGAGTTGGGCGAGCAGGTGTTCCACCTCGGCGGGGAAGACGTTCTCCCCACCGGAGACGATCATGTCGTCGGCCCGGCCGTCGACGAAGAGGCGACCGTCGGCGTCGAGTCGGCCCAGGTCGCCGGTGTCCAGCAGGCCGTCGTGGCGTTCCCGGTCGGCCCCGGAGGTGTACCCCTCGAAGAGCATCTCGTTGCCGACGAAGACCCGGCCGACCTGACCGGTGGGGACGGGTCGACCGTCGTCGTCGAGGATCGCCAGCCGGGTGCCGTGCGGCGGACGGCCGGCGGTGGTGGGTGCCTGGCGCAGGTCGGCGGGGACGGCGATGGAGGCCCAGGACGCCTCGGTGGAGCCGTACAGGTTGTAGAGCACGTCGCCGTACCGGTCCATGAAGGCCGAGGGCAGGCCGCCGGGCAGCGCCGATCCGCTGACCGCCACGATCTTCAGGGGCGGCCGGGGGTCCGGCGGTGGCACCTCCATCAGGCGTTGCAGCATCACCGGCACCGCGAACAGTGCCTGGCAGCGGTGTCGTACCAGGGCGTCCAGGGTGGCGGCCGGGTCGAAGCGGCGGTGCAGCACGATGGTGGCCCGCAGCGCGAGGCAGACCTGCAGGGCCGCGTACCCCCAGGTGTGGAAGACCGGCGCGGCGATCATCACCCGGTCGCGGACGTGCAGCGGGATCCGGTCGATGATGGCGACAAGCGGGCCGAACCCGGTGGGGGTGGGGCGACGGGCGCCCTTCGGCGTCCCGGTGGTGCCGGAGGTCAGCACGATGATCCGCCCGTCCCGATCGGGTGGGTCCAGTTGGCCGGGGAGGGCGGTGCGGATCAGGTCCTCCCGCGCCCGTTCGTCGACGCGGTGCAGGTCGGCCGGTAGCCCGAGGAGCCGTTCGGCGAACTCGTCGTCGTGCACCAGGACGCGTAGCCGCTGTTCCTCGGCCACAGTGGTCAGCTGTGCCGGGGAGAGGCCGGTGTTGATCAGCACCGCGTCCGCGCCGAGCAGGGTGGCGGCGACGATGGTCTCGACCAGGCCCGGATGGTTGCGGCCGAACACGCCGATCCGGTCACCGGCCGCCACGCCCAGTCCGGCGCGGAGCGCGCGGGCCAGTCGCAGGCTGCGCTCCAGCAGGTCGGCGTAGGTCAGCTCGGTGCCCTGGTCGTCGATGATCGCGATCCGGTCGGGGTCGCGGGCGGCGGCCTGGCGAAGTTCACCGGCCAGGCTCCAGCCCCAGGTGCGTAGTGCGTTGAGCTGGGAGGCGACCCGGATCGGGCGACCCGGGGCGAGCAGGCCACGCCGGGTCAGCGTGGCGACGATGAATGGCAGCTCCACGACCGCGTACCTCCTTCGGTTGCTCGCCCGGAAGGCTCGAAGCCCTTTCGATCATGCATCGGGAGCCAGCCGGCCGCCACGCGGCGCCCGCCGCCCCACGCCCGCTTCGGCCCCCCACTCAGCGTCGGTCGGCACCCGG
Organism: Micromonospora maris AB-18-032; assembly: GCF_000204155.1. Lineage (NCBI taxonomy): Bacteria > Bacillati > Actinomycetota > Actinomycetes > Micromonosporales > Micromonosporaceae > Micromonospora > Micromonospora maris. The sequence continues at coordinate 159,337 of NC_015434.1, forward strand.
TGAAGGGGTACCGGCCGGCGGCACCGCCGCGACCGTGAGGTCTGCGGCGGTGGCCGGGCCGGGCTTGTCAGCGGATCTGCATGCCGGAGATCGCCCGGGAGATGACCAGGCGCTGGATCTCCGAGGTGCCTTCGAAGATGGTGTAGATCTTGGCGTCCCGGTACCACCGCTCCACCGGGTGGTCACGCAGGAAGCCGGCCCCGCCGAGCAGTTGGACGGCCTTCTCGGTGACCGAGACAGCGACCTCGCCGGCTTTGAGCTTCGACATCGAGCCCTCGCCGGCGGTGAACGGCCGGTTGTTGCGCCCCATCCAGGAGGCCCGCCAGACCAGCAGCCGAGCCGCGTCGATCTCCATCTTCATGTCCGCGAGGGTGAACGCGACCGCCTGGTTGGTGATGATCGGACGACCGAACTGGACCCGGTCCTTGGCGTAGTCGAGGGCGTACTCGTAGGCGGCCCGGGCGACGCCGAGCGCCTGGGCGCCGACGGTGGGCCGGGACAGCTCGAAGGTCCGCATCGCGGCCTGGCCGGAAGCGCGTTTCCCGGCGCGGGCGCGGGCCAGCCGCTCGTCCAGCGCCTCCTTGCCGCCGAGCAGGCAGCGACCCGGGACGCGGACGTCGTCGAGGAAGACGTCGGCGGTGTGCGAGGCCCGCAGGCCCAGCTTGCGCAGCTTGCGGGTGGCGCTGAGTCCGGGGGTGCCCGGCGGTACGACGAACGCGGCCTGGCCGCGCGAGCCCAGTTCCGGGTCGACCGAGGCGACCACCACGTGCACCCCGGCGATCCCGCCGTTTGTGGCGTACGCCTTCTGCCCGCGCAGCACCCACTCGTCGGTGGCTTCGTCGTAGCTGGCCCGGGTGCGCATCGCGCCGACGTCCGAACCGGCCTCCGGCTCGCTCGAACAGAAGGCGGCGACGGCCGGGGAGTCGACGTCGCCGAAGCACTGCGGCACCCATTCGACCAACTGGTCGGGGGTGCCGGTGCCGTAGATCGCGGCGACCGCGAGCCCGGTGCCGAAGATGCTCAGGCCGATGCCGGCGTCACCCCAGAAGAGTTCTTCGCTGGCGATCGGCAGGGACAGGCCGGTCGGGTCGGCCCAGCAGGTGGCGAGGAACTCGAAGCCGTAAAGCCCGACCTTCGCCGCCTCCTGGATCAGCGGCCACGGAGTCTCCTCGCGGGCGTCCCACTCGGCCGCGGCCGGGCGCACGACCTCGGCGGCGAAGCCGTGCACCCAGTCCCGCAGATCCCGCTGTTCCTCGTTCAGGTCGAGCGAGAACTCGACCATCTCAGGCCTTGGGGATGTCGAAGAGGTTCGCGATGTTGGCAGCGAGGCCCAGGTCGCCCTTTGCCTTGAGCTTGCCGGTCATGAACATCATGACCGGGTTGGCGCCACCGGAGACGACCTTGAGGAAGTCGACCGGGCCCAGGGTCAGGCTCAGCCGCGGGTCGTGCTGCGGGGTCTCGTTGACCGTGCAGGCACCGTCGGCGACGACCACCTCGTAGGTGTCGGTGCCGCCGTCGGGGGCACCGGTGATGTTCCAGTGGATGACCGCGTTGGTCGAGCCGGCCCGGTCGGCCCGGAACAGCTGCGGCATCCGCCCGAAGACCTCGCCGAGGATCTTGCCGCGCAGTCCGCCCGACATCACCTCGTTGAGCTTGCCGTCCGGCGTGGACTTGACGAGCTGAGCGAACTCCTTCGGGCCGACGTTGGCGAAGTTGGCCGGGTCGAAGTCAGTCATGGAAGCACCTCTCGGGCAGTGGTTACTCAGGCGTAACCTTACGTGTGAGTAGGTATGCTGGCAAGGTGTCCACCAGGCCCACCTTCAAGCGCTTACCCAGGGCCGTCCGTGAGCAACAGATGCTCGACGCGGCCGTCCGGGTCTTCTCCCGCCATGGGTACCACGGCGCCAGCATGGACGAGGTCGCGGAGCGTGCCGGCATCTCCAAACCCATGGTCTACGCCTATCTCGGCACCAAGGAAGAGCTCTTCATCGCCTGCCTGCACCGGGAGGCGACCCGGATGATGGAGGCGATCGCCGGGGCCGCCGTGCCCGGCCTGCCGGCCGACGAGCGGCTCTGGCACGGGCTGCGGGCGTTCTTCGGGTTCGTCGGCGTACACCGCGACGGCTGGGCGGTGCTCTACCGGCAGGCCCGTGCCGAACGGGCGTTCGCCGACGAACTGGCCGGGATGCGGGCGAGGATCGTCGAGGTGGTCGTCGGGATGCTCGACCACGCACTGCGCGCCGAAGGGCGCGAGGTGGCCGAGACCGAACTGGAAGTGGTCGCGTACGCCCTGGTGGGCGCTACCGAGTCGCTCGGTGACTGGCTTGCCGACCACCCGGAGGCCGACCCGGAGAAGACCGCCACCCGGATGATGAACGTCGCCTGGCTCGGCGCGGGACAACTCCTGCACGGCGTCACCTGGCATCCGCCCGAGCGGTAAGGAAGGGCACCTTATTAACGCCTGGTGTAGAGGAAGGGCCCCCTCTTAACATTCGCGGTCCACACCGCGCGCAGCCCGACGGTGAGCGTGGTGCCGCAGCCAGCGGATCAACTCCAGCCCCAGGGTGATCACGAGCGACAGACCGATTCCCGCCAGGATCCCGTGCAGCGGGTGACGTTCGAAGGCGAGCCCGCCGAAGACACCGAGCAGCACACAGTAGAAGGCCCAGGTGACCGAGCCGATCAGGTCGAACAGGAGGAACGACCGCAGCGGGTAGCGGACCGCTCCCATGGTCAGGGTGACCGCCGTACGCCCACCGGGGACGTAGCGGGCGGCGACCAGGATCATGCCGCCGCGCCGGTCCACGGCCCGTCGGGCCCACTCCGATCCGGCCCGGCGGCGGCTGTCGACCGGCGAGTGGTCGAGCTTGCGCGATCCGCCGCCGCGCCCCACGGCGTACGAGAGGTGGTCGCCGGCCGCGGCGCCGAGCGTGGCCACCACGAGCAGCAGCGCGAGGTTCGGCTCACCGCCGGTGGCGAGCACGGTGGCCGTGATGACCGCCGCCTCGGCCGGCACCAGCGGGAAGATCGCGTCGACCGTGGTGAGCCCGAACAGCAGCAGGTACACCCAGGGCGAGGTGAGGGTCTGCCGGAGCAGGTCGATCGCGGCTTCCATGACTCCATGCTCGGGGCACCGACCGTTAAGAAGGGGCCCTTCCTCTACACCAGGCGTTAATAAGGTGCCCTTCCTTACACCCTCGCCAGCAGGTTTTTGTCGGCGGCGGTGGGGCCGTGGGAGGTGAGTACGACGGGTGCGCCGAGCGCCTCGCCGACCGCCTGCGGCCAGTCGGTCGGTGAGTCGTCGTCGTACACCGGGCGGGCGCGCAGCAGCCGGGCGGTCAGTGCGGCCTGCCGGTCGAGATCGCCGGGCGGGCCGGGCAGCAGCCGGTCCAGCCCTTCGTAACGACGGCAGATGCGCAGGTCGAGGCCGCGTTCGGCGAGATCCAGGTGGGTCAGCGCCAGGCCGTCGACCCCACCGGCGGCCGCCAGGGCGTACGCGTGCGCGACCGCATCGAAGTGACCGAACCGGAAGCGCCCCTGCCACGGGTTGGTCGGGTTGTGCGGATCGGTCAGCGGCAGGGTCGGATCCTCGGTGACCAGCGGTCCCGGCCCGTGTCGGGTGGTGACCGTCCGCAGCACACCGAGTCGGCTCGCCGCCCCCGCCTGCCCGGCCTCGGTCAGCAGTGACTCGGCGTTGGCGAAGGTGGTGGTGCTCCACGTCGTGTACGGGTGGAAGCCGTGCCACTCGTCCAGCAGCACCCCCTGCGCGCCCTCGAACACGCACGGCCCGGCCCGCAGCGCCCCCGCCAACCAGGAGCGGTCGACGACCGCCACCCGCTCGGCGAAGGCGGTGAAGGCCGGCAGGCAGTCGTCGACGGGCGGTGCGTCCAGCGGGCCGAGTTCGGCGGTGAGCCGGTCCCGCAGCGCGGTCAACCGGCGGCGTAGCCGCTTCGGGCTGCGGCAGTCGGCCACCCGGGGCGCCTCGTCGGGGTGGGCGAGACCGTACGCGACAGCCTCACCCACCCCCAGCCCGCAGGAGCCGTGCCGGTCGGCTCCCCGGGACAACTCCCGCGCCCGGTTGGCGGCCCGGTGGTACGGGGTGGCCAGCAGCGCCTCCCCGTCCACGGTCAGCCGGTCGAGCGCGTCGGGCACCCCGACGTCGGCGAGGTGGTCGGCCTCGGCGGCCAGTGCCAGCGGGTCGACGACGACGTGCCGGGACAGGTGCGTCCACACGCCGGGGTGGAACGTGCCCGCGCCGAACTGGGCGAAGGTGTGGTGCCGCCCGTCGCGCAGGACGACGTTGTGCGCCGCCTGCGCGCCCCCGTTGAAGCGGACCACGGTGTGCACCGGCCGGGTCGCGCAGAGCCAGTCCACGACCGTGCCCTTCCCGGCGTCGCCGTACCCGAGGTCGACCACGATGGTGTGTTCGTCGTCCAGCCCGTCCCGGCCCGTCATCAGCCCGTTCACAGCCGCACGACTCCGCCACGGCCGGTCCCGGTGGCCGGCAGCCGGGACGTCTCGGTACGTCGGCCGGTGTTGCCGATGCGGGCCAGCGCCTTCGACACGGTGCCGGTGGCCGTCGAGCCCGCCCGGTCCAGGTCGCGCAGGCCGGTGTCGAGGTCGATGGCCTGCTCGCCGAGGCCGACGGTGAGCGCGATGGTCTCGCAGACCGCGTCCAGGTCGTCGAGTTCCAGGGCGTTCTGGCCGAGCAGCCCGCGCCAGAAGTCGAGCACCTTGCGGTTACCGGCGTAGTGGCTGCCGGCGGGGAGCAGGTAGTAGGTGTCCCAGCGCCGGGTCACCTCGTCGACGATCTGCTGCACCGGCATGTCCTTGCGCAGGTCGCCGCCGATCCACCGACTCACCTCGGCCGACTTCACCTTCGAGTACGCCAGTTCGTCGCCGATGATGAACAGGTAGCCGCGGCGGCCACGCTTCTCCCAGCTGTCGGTGACGGTGTGCCGGGCCATGAAGTAGAGCGCGAGCTCGTACGACTCCATCATCTGGCCGCCACCGCCGCCCTCCAGCACGATCCGGCCGAGGTCGTCGTCCATCCGGTTGTCGGACTCGAACTGGCCCACCTGCAACGGGACCCGGTCACAGGTGGCGTCGCCGATCGCGCCGAACATGATCTGCGGGTCGCGGGCGTACCCCTGCCGCAGCAGCAGACCCAGCAGCTGCGGCAGCTTGGCCTGGAGCGTACGGGGCACGTGCCCCATCGAGCCGGTCACGTCGAAGAGCACGGCGACCGGGGTCGACTGCGGGTGCTCGGCGGAGTCGCGGCTCTCCCGCACCGAATCGCGCGGGTCCAGCGCCGGGTGCACCTTCCGGGCCCCGCTGTCGCTGTAGGCGAACGCGCTGGTGCCGGTGGCCCGGCGGTACCGGTCGGCGGCGTCGTACACGTCGGTGGACCACATTCCGCTGCCCATGGCAGCCTCCTTAGGGGTTGAGGGTGAAGGGTCGGAAGGTGCGGGGGCCGTAGAGGCGTTCCAGCACCTCGTCGAGTTCGCCGAGCAGTCGCCAGGCGTCGTCGGGGCGGGCGGCCAACTGAGGCTGCTGGCAGCCATTGACGAAGGCGCGCAGCTCGGCCGGCGCGTGCCGCCCCATCAGCCAGTCCATGCAGCGCACCGCCATGGCGATGTCGGTGCCCGGTCCGGCGGGGTGGCGACCGGTGACCTCGGGCGGGTACCAGTCCTGGTAGTCGGGGACCAGCGCCGGCACGACGCCGCCGGTGTCCGTGGAGAAGCACCAGTCGACCAGGACGACGCCGTGCGCGTCCGGCTCGATCAGCACGTGCGGCGGCAGCACCGCGCCGTGCACCAGGCCCGCCCGGTGGGCCAGGCCGAGCGCCACCAGCAGTCGCCGCCACATCCAGGCCACGTCCCGGGCGTCCAGCCCGTCCGGGTACGCCCGCCGCACCTCGACCAGGCTGTGCAGGCGGGGGGCGGTGGCGATGACGTTGATCCGCCGTTCCGCTCCGGTGGCCGCGTCCCGGTGGGCGAAGCTGTCGACCAGCCGGGGCACGTACGGCAGCCAGCGCGGATCACCGTGCTCGGCGAGCCGGCGCAGCGCGCGTTCCTCCTGGAGCATCAGGTCGTTGTCGTTGGCGGCACGGGGCAGCTTGAGCAGCCGGTCGTCGCCGACGTCGTACAGGTCGGCGAGGTCACCGCAGTGCGCCGGCCGGCCACAGCGGTAGCCGTTCAGCTCGGTCACGTGGCGGCTCCGCCAGCGGGTGGTCACCTCGACGAAGGCTGCGGTGGCCTCGGCCTGGAGGCCGGGCCCGGCCAGGCTGAGCCGGTCGGGGTGCAGGGCGGCGACCAGTTCCCGGTAGCGGCGTTCCGGTGCGTCGACACCGAACAGTTCCTCGTCGTCGCGGGCCGCGCCGACCAGCCGGATCGCTTCGGCGGTGGTCATCGCACCGCCTCCTCGCGGGCCGGACGCAGCAGCGCCGGGTGCAGCAGTTGGGCGTCACCGGCCCGGTAGAGCCGCGCCCGCGGGCCGCCTCGGCTGCCGCCGCGTTCGGTGCTCGCACCGGTGCTCTCCACGAAGCCGGGCACCGACAGCACCTTGCGGTGGAAGTTGCCCGCGTGCAGCGGCTGGCCCCAGACCGTCTCGTAGACCGACCGCAGCTCGCCGATGGTGAACTCGGGCCCCAGGAAGCGGGTGGCCAGCGGGGTGTATTCCAGCTTCGACCGGGCCCGCTCCAGCCCGTCGGCGACGATCTGGCGGTGGTCGAAGGCGAGCTCCCGGTTGGCCAGCCCGCTGACCGGCAGCCAGACCGCCTCGTCGGCGTCGGTGCCGGCCGCCGCGTCGGGCAGGTCCGGTGCGAAGGCGAGGTGCGCGACCGAGACGATCCGCATCCTCGGGTCGCGCTCGGGAGCGCCGTAGCTGGCCAGCTGCTCCAGGTGTACGCGGCCCAGCCGGTCGTCGCCGAGGCCGGTCTCCTCGGCCAGCTCCCGCCGCGCCGCGCCGGCCAGGTCCTCGTCGGGTCGGACGAAGCCGCCGGGCAGGGCCCAGTGACCCGCGTAGGGCTGCTCGCCGCGGCGGATCAGCAGCAGGTGCAGCGCGCCGTCGCGGATGGTCAGGGCGACCACGTCGACGGTGACCGCGATGGCGGGATAGTCCCGCGGGTCGTACGCGGCGAGGAAGTCCTGCTCGTTCACCATTGGGTCACTCTCAGTCCGAGAACATCTCTATGTGAGAACAACTTACCGCGAAAATGAGGGCCGGGCAAGTGCCCGGCCCTCGGTCAGCGGATGGTGCCCACCAGATGGGGACGTCCCCGCTGGTCATGCAGTGCGAAATCCCAGTCGTCACCCTGTCGGTCGGCGCTGAACGCGACAGTGCTGGGCAGCGACACCGGGAGCTTGAACGCCACCTGCACCGTGTACGCCTCCGGCAGTCGGCTCTCCAGGGCGGCCAGACACCGCGCCTTCGTCCACATGCCGTGTGCGATAGGCCGAGGGAAGCCGAGCAGCCGCGCACCCAGCCGGGAGGTGTGGATCGGGTTGTGGTCGCCGGAGACCCGGGCGTACTCCGTACCGATGCGGGGTTCGACCCGCCACCGGGCGGAAGCGGCCGGCGGCGCGGGCGGTTCCGCCCGGTCGCGCCGCTCACCGTCGCCCGGTGTGCGCTGCCGCCAGAGGTACGTCGACACGCCGTGCCACACCTCCTCCCCGTCGACCGATCCGACGAGTACGACATCCACCTGCCGCCCCCGGTCGTGCGGACGCAGGTTCTCCGCCCAGGCGGTGAAGTCCAGCCGGTCCGTGACCGTGATCGGCCGGTGCACGGTGATCCGGTTGCCGATGTGCACCACCCCGGTCGGCGGGATCGGGAACTCCGGCGCGGTGATCAGGCGCAACGCCAGCGGGAAACCCATGACGTGCGGAAAGGTCGCCGGCAGCGTGTCGGCCAACCGGAACCCGCAGACCCGGTCGTAGTCGGCCAGCCGCTGCGGATCCACGGCCACCCCGCCCACCGCCAACTCGACCGCCGGCACGTCGGCACCGCGCCGGCCGCCCAGCCCGGGCAGCGTGCCCAACAACGCCCGCCGGTACAGCGGCCCCGGCGCGGGCAGCCGGGACAGCTCCACCCGCGCCCGAGCCGCCGGCTGCCCGGCCTCGGAGGCGGCAGCGGGCCCCACTACCGACGCGGCGGCGCTGGTCAGGTCCTGCGTGACCCCTGGATCGGGTCCCGCACCGACGCGTGCGGCGGCGCTGCTCAGGTCCTGGGTGGCGTCCAGATCACGGCGTTCGTCGGCGAACGCGGCGGCCAGGATCTCCGGGGTGAGCGCCTCCGTCGGCCCGTCGATCAGCTCGCCGACCGACAGGTCGTCGGAGGGCTCCTCGTGCGGACTGCGCCGGGCCATCACGCCCCCAACAGGCTCTGGCCGCAGACGCGGACCACGTTGCCGCTGATCGCGCCGGACGCCGGCCAGGCCAGCCAACTGATCGTCTCGGCGACGTCCACCGGCAGCCCACCCTGGGCGAGGCTGTTCATCCGGCGACCGGCCTCCCGCACCACGAGCGGAATCCGGGCGGTCAGCCGGGTCTCGATGAACCCCGGCGCGACCGCGTTCACGCTGATCCGCCGCTCGCGCAACGCCGGGGCGAGCGAGTCGACCAGCCCGATCACCCCGGCCTTGCTTGTGGCGTAGTTGGTCTGCCCCCGGTTGCCGGCGATCCCGGCGATCGAGGAGACACCGACGATTCGCCCACCTGCCGGAATCAGCTCACGCTCCAGCAGCAGGTCGTTGATCCGCTCCTGACTGGACAGGTTGACGTCGATGACCTGGTTCCAGCGGTCGGCGTCCATCCGGCCGAGGGTCTTGTCCCGGGTGATGCCGGCGTTGTGCACCACCACGTCCACCCGCCCGTGTCGGCCGGCCAGATATTCGGCGAGCCGGGTCGGCGCGTCGGCGGCGGTCAGGTCGAGCTGCACCGCGCTCGCGCCGATCTCGTTGGCCACCGAGGCCAACTCGTCCCCGGCGGCCGGGACGTCCAGCGCCAGCACTGTCGCGCCGTCGCGGGCCAGCACCCGGGCCAGCGCCGCACCGATCCCCCGGGCCGCCCCGGTCACCAGCACCACCTGCCCGTCGAGCGGGCGCTCCCAGTCCACCGGCGCGGTGGCCTGGCCGGCACCGACCCGGATCACCTGACCCGAGACGTACGCGGACCGGCCGGAGAGCAGGAACCGCAGGGTCGCCTCCAGGCTGGTCCAGGTGCTCTCGTCGGCCTCCCGGGTGACGTGGACCAGTTGGGCGGTGATGCCCCGGCCGAACTCCTTGCCGATGCTGCGGGTCAGCCCTTCGAGGGCGCGCTGGGCGGTCGCCTCGCGGGTGCCGGCGCACTCGGCCGGCGGAGTGCCCAGCACGATCACCCGGCCGCTGGGCTGCACCGCCCGCGCCTGCGGGTGGAAGAAGTCGTAGAGCTGGCGCAGCCCGGTCGAGTCGGTGATGCCGGTAGCGTCGTAGACGAGGGCGGCGCTGTCGGGCGTACGGCCGGTGGTCGGGTCGGGCACGGCGGTGGCCGGATCGCGCAGGGCGAGCCCGGCGGCGGCCAGGATCCTGCCCACCGGTTCGGTGAGGCGACCACCGGAGGCGGAGCCGAGCAGGACCGGCCCGGGAAGAATGGGCTCGCCGGGGGCGTACCGGCGCAGCCGCGGCGGATCGGGCAGGCCGAGGCGCTTGACCAGCGCCCGACCGGCGCCCGACTGGACGAAGCTCGCGTACCTGTCGCTCATAGGCGTAGCCTACTGGTGAGTAAGGTGCGGGCAACCCTTTCGAGGAGGCGGATCGTGCAGAACGTTCGACGGGTCGCGGTGATCGGCGGTAACCGCATCCCCTTCGCCCGCTCCAACTCCCGCTACGCCAGCGCCAGCAACTCCGACATGCTCGGTGCCGCGCTGGACGGCCTGATCGCCCGCTTCGGCCTGGCCGGGCAGCAGATCGGCGAGGTGGTCGCCGGTGCGGTGCTGAAGCACTCCAAGGACTTCAACCTCACCCGCGAGGTGGTGCTCGGCTCCAAGCTCGACCCGCGCACCCCCGCGTACGACATCCAGCAGGCCTGTGGCACCGGCTTGGAAGCCGCCATCCTGGTCGCCAACAAGATCGCCCTCGGGCAGATCGAGGTGGGCATCGCCGGTGGCGTCGACACCACCTCCGACGCCCCGCTCGCTATCAACGAGGACCTGCGTCGCACCCTGCTCAAGCTCAACTCCGCCCGGACCCTCGGCGAGCGTCTGAAGATCGCCGCGAAGCTGCGCCCGGCCCAGCCGTTCAAGCCGGAGATCCCGCGCAACGCCGAGCCGCGTACCGGACTGTCCATGGGCGAGCACGCCGCCCAGACGGCGCTGCGCTGGAACGTCGACCGGCAGGCGCAGGACGAGTTGGCGCTACGGTCGCACCAGCGCCTCGCCGCCGCGTACGACCGGGGGTTCTTCGACGACCTGATGACCCCCTACCTGGGGCTCACCCGCGACCAGAACCTCCGCGCCGACACCACGCTGGAGAAGCTCGCCACGCTCAAGCCGGTCTTCGGCGCGAAGGGCCCGGACGCCGAGCGGGCCACCCTGACCGCCGGCAACTCCTCCCCGCTAACCGACGGCGCCTCCACCGTGCTGCTGGCCAGCGAGCAGTGGGCCGCCGAGCACAACCTGCCGGTGCTGGCCTGGTTCTCCTGGTCGGAGACGGCCGCGGTGGACTTCGTCCACGGTGACGAGGGCCTGCTGATGGCCCCCACCTACGCGGTGCCCCGGCTGCTCGCCCGAGCCGGCCTGACCTTGCAGGACTTCGACTACTACGAGATCCACGAGGCGTTCGCCGCACAGGTGCTGGCCACCCTCGCCGCCTGGGAGTCGAAGGAGTTCTGCGCCGAGCGGCTGGGCCTGGACGAGCCGCTGGGCGCGATCGACACCGACAAGCTCAACGTCAACGGCTCCTCGCTGGCGGCCGGGCACCCGTTCGCCGCCACCGGCGGACGGATCGTCGCCACCCTGGCCAAACTGCTGGCCCAGAAGGGCAGCGGTCGCGGACTCATCTCGATCTGCGCCGCCGGCGGCCAGGGCGTGACCGCCATCCTGGAACGCTGATCGATCGCTGCCCGCCAGGGTTGTTGACCTCCGACTCCGACCTGGTCGGAGCTATTGGCAGACATCTCTACTGTGGACCACAGCCTGCGCCCCGGAGCCACCGGCGGCGCGCTACCAAGGAGTGGTCATGACTGGTCAAGCCGCCCTGCTCCGCACCTCCATCGTCGCCCTGACCGCTGCGCTCGTGGCCAGTGGCTGCACGTCCGCTGACACCGGCCCGGAGTCCGCCTCCAACGCGGCCCCCGGCGCACCCGCACCTGCCGAGCCGACCCCCGACGCCGAGCCGACCCCCGCTGCCACGCCCGCCGCAGTCGATGCCAGCAAGGGCGGTTCCACCGACGGTGGTGCGACCGGAGGCGGCTCCACCGGCGGTGGCTCCACCGGCGGTGGCTCGACCGGGGGTGGCTCGACCGGCGGGGGACAGTCCGGGACCAAGGCGGGTAACGGGCCGACCATCACCTACTTCCGGGTTGCCCAGAAGCCCTCCTGCCCGGCCGGTACGAACGTCAACCCGATCCCCGGCACGCCGGTCGTCCTGGAGTGGAAGGTCGCCAACGTCGACTCCGTCGCCCTCTCCGTCGACGGCGGAGGGATTTACGCCGACAACTACCCGCCCACCGGCAGCGAAACGCTGACCTTCCCCTGCGAGGGAGCCGGGGGAGACACGCAACGGCACACCTACCAGCTGACCGTCCGCAACTCTCACGGCAAGCAGACGAAGACCCTGGCGGTGACCGCGACCGTGAATGACGTGCCGGAGGTCTGACCCCCGGGCCGGCGGTGGCGTGCTTCGTCCGCGCCAGTAGTTCGACAAGCACCTGCCCCGCCGTGCGTTCTCACCCCTGAGCGGGGCTCGTCACTGCCGGTGAGGGGCGGTCGAGGGCTTGCTGGTGGGTGCCGGAGAATGGGCGGGTGACGACGATCCCGAACGTGCTCGCCAACCGGTACGCCTCGCCCGAACTGGTCGCCCTCTGGTCTCCGGAGGAGAAGATCCGGCTGGAGCGGCGGCTCTGGCTCGCCGTGCTCCAGGCCCAGCGGGACCTCGGCGTCTCGGTGCCCGACGGGGTGGTCGAGGCGTACGAGCGGGTGTTGGACGACGTCGACCTGGATTCGATCGCGGCGCGGGAGCGGGTGACCCGCCACGACGTCAAGGCGCGGATCGAGGAGTTCAACGCCCTCGCCGGGCACGAGCACGTGCACAAGGGCATGACCTCGCGGGACCTCACCGAGAACGTCGAGCAGCTTCAGGTACGCCGCTCGCTGGAGCTGATCCGGGACCGGGTGGTGGCGACGCTGGCCCGGCTGGCCTGGCACGCCCACGAGTACGCCGACGTGGTGATGGCCGGCCGGTCGCACAACGTCGCGGCGCAGGCCACCACGCTGGGCAAGCGCTTCGCGTCGGCCGCCGAGGAACTGATCATCGCGTACGAGCGGCTGACGGATCTGATCTCGTGGTACCCGCTGCGGGGCATCAAGGGCCCGGTGGGTACCGCGGCCGACCAGCTGGATCTGCTCGACGGCGACGCCGAGAAGGTGGCCGAGTTGGAGCGGCGGGTCGCCGAGCACCTCGGCTTCAGCCGGGTGCTGGACAGCGTCGGGCAGGTCTACCCGCGTTCGATCGACCTGGCGGTGATCTCCGCGCTGGCGCAGGTGGCGTCGGCCCCCTCATCGCTGGCCACCACGATCCGGCTGATGGTCGGTCAGGAGTTGGCCACCGAGGGCTTCAAGCCCGGCCAGGTCGGCTCCAGCGCGATGCCGCACAAGATGAACACCCGTTCGTCGGAGCGGGTCAACGGCTTCGCGGTGATCATCCGTGGGTACCTGTCGATGGTCGGTGAGCTGGCCGGCGACCAGTGGAACGAGGGCGACGTCTCCTGCTCGGTGGTGCGCCGAGTGGCCCTGCCCGACGCCTTCTTCGCCGCCGACGGGCTGTTCCAGACCTTCCTCACCGTGCTTGACGAGTTCGGTGCGTACCCGGCGGTGATCAACCGGGAGTTGGAGCGCTTCCTGCCCTTCCTGGCCACCACCAAGATCCTGGTGGCTGCCGTCCGCCGAGGCGTCGGCCGGGAAACCGCCCACGAGGCGATCAAGGAACACGCGGTCGCCGTGGCCTTGGCCATGCGCGAGCAGGGCAGCCCCGACAACGACCTCTTCGACCGCCTGGCCGCCGACCCTCGCCTGGGCCTGTCCCGCCCCGAGATCGACGCCCTGGTAGCCGACCGCGCCGCCTTCGTCGGTGCCGCCCCCGCCCAGATCCAGGCGGTAACCACCCGCATCTCCAAGATCGTCCAGTCCCACCCCCAAGCCGCCACCTACACCCCACCCCCCATCCTCTGAACCCCCTCCCCTCCCACGCCCGCCCCGCGCGCCCCGCCCCTCCCACCCCCGCCCCCGCGGCGCCCGCCCCGCGGCGCCCGCCCCGCGGCGCCCGCCCCGCGGCGCCCGCCCCGCGCGCCGATCTTGCACTTTCTGTCGCGACATCAACGGATGAAAGCCACATAGCGGCGACCCAAAGTGCAAGATCGGCGCGGGCTGCATCGTGTGGGCAGGGGTGAGGGCGCCATCGCAGGCAGGGCTGCGAACAAGGCGAGCGACGGCACTGCCTGCGCACGCGCATTCCCTGTGCGCACGCCCTCCCCGAGCGCTGATCTTGCACCTTCTGTCAGGGCATAAGCGAGTGAAAGCCGCAAAACGGCGACCGAAAGTGCAAGATCGGCGTGGGCGTCGGCGTGGGCGTCGGCGTCGGCGTCGGCGTGGGCGTGGGCGTGGGCGTGGGCGTGGGCGTGGGCGTGGGCGGGGGGCGTAGGGGCGTGGGTTAGCTGTCGCGGGTGGGGGTTTCGGCGGCGGTGCGGAGGTTGGGGGCGCTTGCGGGTTCGGCGATGCCGCCGGGAGTGCTGGCGAAGGACGGGTCGTTGGCGGTTTCGGCGGCGATGAGTGGCTGGTCGGGGGGCATGACGTCGGGGACCTTGGGTGCCACGATCACGGCGGTGCCGTAGGCGCAGATCTCCATCCACATCTCGCCGCAGTCGCGGCTGTCGAACCGCATCCCCACCACGGCGTTCGCGCCGAGCCGGCGGGCCTCTTCGCCGAGCCGGGCCACCGAGTCGGTACGCCACCGGGTGAGGTTGTCCGGCGCCATCGGGTCGTACGCGCCACCGCGCAGGTTCTTCACGCCCTCGCGGTACGGGTTGCGGGTCCTGGCCATCGAGGAGACCACCTCGCCGAGGATCTGGCGGATCTCGTAGCCGGGAAGTTGATCCGTCGTCACGACCAGCACGTTTTCGATGCTGGCAGCCGCCGACGCCCGGCAACGTGAGCCGCGTTCACCTGCTCGGATGCTGAAAAACAGCGCGGCGCGGACGGCGGGCGCGTTGCCCACCTTCCGCGCCGCATCGGACGCTTTCGGTCAGACACCGGCCACCGAGGTGATCCAGGCCCGGTTGAAGGCGACACTGCCGTAGTTCTGGATGCTCTGGCCGTCGGCGGTGGAGGCGACGCCGACCTGGGCGCCGTTGTAGAACTGCGGGCCGCCCGAGTCGCCCCGCCAGGCGTTGCCGTTGATCCGGGTGCTGCGGATCGCCTGCCCGCCGTACGCGTCGGTGACGTTGGTGCTGGTCACCCGGACCGAGGCGGTCTTCAGCTGGGGAGAAGCCCCGCAGCCGCTGTAGCAGGTCATGCCCCAGCCGTAGATCGTGTTGGTCGAGTTGACCGGCGGGTTGCTGTTGGCCAGCGTGACGTAGCTGGTGCTCACCGAGCTGGACAGGCGCATCAGGGCCAGGTCGTAGCGGCCGTAGGTGGCGCTGACGGTGCGGGTGACGCCGCCGGAGCCGTAGTAGACGCTGCCGACCCGCACGGACATCGTGCCGCCGAGGCAGTGCCGGGCGGTCAACACCCACTGCGGGGCGATGATCGTGCCGGAGCAGGTGAACGAGCCGTTGCTGAACACCGCCGCGGCCCACGGCGCGGAGGAGACGGTTCCGCCGCCGATGATGTACGGGCCGACGGGCGCGGCGACAGCGCCGGAGCTGGCGCCGAGCACGCCGGCCAGGGCTGTGGCGAGGACCGCGAGCAGGGATCGGATGCGCATCGGTAGGGCTCCTTCGGGGATCGCGGGACCCGGGTGGCCGGGTCGACCTGCGGCGACGGGCGGGGGGTGGTCCGTCACCGCGACACCGATAAATCGACGTCTGACGATGTACCGTAGGGCTGGGTGAGGTGTTTCACAAGAGTCTAATTCAAACAAGTCGATGTAACAGTCCGATGTCGGGCCCAGCCGTGCTCGGTGTCCACCTTCGGCCTAGACCTGCCGACCCGCGCGTTACGCGACCCGCCGGGAGATCGGGCAACAATGCCGTATCGGGACAGCAACGAACCCGTATCGTTCTCGACAGGGCCAGGCGGGTGGCCGCGAGCCGCGCCTCGACGCCCTCCCACCGGTGCGTCCGGTGCGACATCTGCCAGGTAGGCTGGCTGCGCTCGCCCGTTGTGGGTCGGCACCCAACTGCGTACACAGTCAGGAGTGCCCAGTGCCTCGCGTCGTCGTCGACGTCATGCTCAAGCCCGAGATCCTCGATCCGCAGGGCCAGGCCGTCGCAAACGCGCTGCCCCGGCTCGGTGTCAACGATGTCGCCTCGGTGCGGATCGGTCGGCGCATCGAGATCGATTTCACCGGTGAACCGGACCTGGACCGGGCCCGGGAGATCGCCGACAAGCTGCTCGCCAACCCGGTCATCGAGGACTTCACCGTCCACCTGGTCGAGGCCGACGAGCCCGCGGA
Organism: Micromonospora maris AB-18-032; assembly: GCF_000204155.1. Lineage (NCBI taxonomy): Bacteria > Bacillati > Actinomycetota > Actinomycetes > Micromonosporales > Micromonosporaceae > Micromonospora > Micromonospora maris. The sequence goes on from NC_015434.1 coordinate 175,202, forward strand.
AGCCCGGTCGTGACCGCGCGGGTCGGAGTGGTGACCTTCCCCGGCTCGCTCGACGACGGGGACGCCGCTCGGGCTGTCCGGATCGCGGGCGCCCAGCCCGTACGCCTCTGGCACGGTGACCCGGAGCTGCACGGGGTGGACGCGGTCGTCCTGCCCGGCGGCTTCTCCTACGGTGACTACCTGCGCTGCGGGGCCATCGCCCGGTTCGCCCCGGTGATGGAGACCATCGTCGACGCCGCCGCCGGCGGCCTGCCCGTGCTCGGCATCTGCAACGGCTTCCAGATCCTCTGCGAGGCCCACCTGCTGCCCGGCGCGCTCACCCGCAACCAGCACCTGCACTTCCGCAACCGCGACCAGATCCTGCGCATCGAGTCGGCGGGCACCGCCTGGACGAACGCCTTCCAGCCCGGCCAGGAGGTGCTGATCCCGGTCAAGAACGGCGAAGGTTGCTACGTCGCCGACCCCGCGACGCTTGACGCCCTCGAAGCCGAGGGTCGGGTCGTCGCCCGCTATGTCGGCGTCAACCCGAACGGTTCTCAGCGGGACATCGCGGCCATCACCAACCCGGCCGGCAACGTGGTCGGCATCATGCCGCATCCCGAGCACGCGGTGGAGGCGCTCACCGGCCCCTCCCTCGACGGCCTCGGCTTCTTCACCTCGGTGCTCAAGCACCTGGTGGGGGCGCCGGCGTGACCGTCCGCGTCGGGATCATCGGTCGGCTCACCCGCCCGTACGGCGGCGAGCGCAACGAGGAGAGGTCATGACTACGCATCCGGACCCGGTACGGGAGACCCCGGAGGCAGTCCCGGCCACGCCGGCACAGCCGGTCCAGCCATATCCGGCCGCCGCACCGGCCCGGCACGCCTCCGGGCAGGCCGACTGGGCGGACCGGGTGGACACCGTGCCGCGCGCCGAGGGCACCCCGGAGGAACTTCAGCCGTACGCCGAACTGGGGCTCCGGGACGACGAGTACGACCGCATCCGGCACATCCTGGGCCGTCGGCCCACCCAGTCCGAGCTGGCGATGTACTCGATCATGTGGAGCGAGCACTGCTCCTACAAGTCGAGCAAGGTGCACCTGCGCCAGTTCGGCGAGAAGGCCCCGCCGAGTGACCGGCTGCTCGCCGGCATCGGGGAGAACGCCGGTGTGGTGCGGGTCTCCGACGAGTTGGCGGTGACCTTCAAGGTCGAGTCGCACAACCACCCGAGCTTCGTCGAGCCGTACCAGGGCGCGGCGACAGGCGTCGGCGGCATCGTCCGGGACATCCTCGCCATGGGCGCCCGCCCGGTCGCGGTGATGGACCCGCTGCGCTTCGGCGCGGCCGACCACCCCGACACCGCCCGGGTACTGCCCGGCGTGGTCGCCGGTGTCGGCGGGTACGGCAACTGCCTGGGCCTGCCCAACATCGGCGGCGAGGTGGTCTTCGACCCCTGCTACCAGGGCAACCCCCTGGTCAACGCGCTCTGCCTCGGCGTACTGCCGGTGAGCCGCCTGCAGAACAAGGCCGCCGTCGGCCCCGGCAACGTCGTGGTGCTGATGGGTGCCAAGACCGGCCGCGACGGCATCGGCGGTGTGTCGGTGCTGGCCAGCGCGACCTTCACCGAGGGCAGCGAGCAGCGCCGCCCCTCCGTGCAGGTCGGTGACCCGTTCACCGAGAAGCTGCTGATCGAGGCCTGCCTGGAGCTGTACGACGCCGAACTCGTCGCCGGCATCCAGGACCTCGGCGGTGCCGGGCTCACCTGCGCGCTCACCGAGACCGCCGCGGCGGCCGGCACGGGCATGCGGGTCTGGCTGGAGCGGGTGCCGCTGCGCGAGCCGTCGATGGACCCGCACGAGATCCTGGCCAGCGAGTCCCAGGAGCGGATGCTGCTGGTCGTCGAGCCGGCCAAGCTCGAGACCGTCCTCAAGACCTGCGAGAAGTGGGGCGTGCTCGCCACCGCGATCGGCGAGGTCACCGCTCCGGAGCCGGACGGCCAGCCGGGTCGACTGCTGATCACCTGGCGGGACCAGCTGGTGGTCGACGTGCCGCCGGGTTCGCTGGTGGACGACGGTCCGGTCTACGCCCGCCCGATGCGGGAGCCGGCCGACCTGATCCTGCTCCAGGCCGACCGGGCCGAGACGCTGCCCCGGCCGAGCGACCCGGACGCGCTGCGCGAGACCGTGCTGCGCATGATCGCCTCACCGAACCTGTGCGACAAGACCTGGGTCACCGAGCAGTACGACCGCTACGTGCTGGGCAACACCGTGCTCGCCCAGCCGGAGGACTCCGGCGTGATCCGGATCGACGAGCGGACCGGCCTGGGCGTGGCGCTCTCGGTCGACGGTAACGGCCGGTACGCCCGGCTCGACCCGTACCACGGTGCCAAGTTGGCGCTGGCCGAGGCGTACCGCAACGTGGTGGTCGCCGGGGCGACGCCGATCGCGGTCACCGACTGCCTGAACTTCGGCTCCCCCGAGGACCCGGGCGTGATGTGGCAGTTCGCCGAGGCGGTCCGCGGTCTCGCCGACGGCTGCGCGGAGCTGGGCATCCCCGTCACCGGTGGAAACGTCAGCTTCTACAACCAGACCGGGGCGGCGGCGATCCACCCGACGCCGGTGGTCGGTGTGCTCGGCGTTCTGGAGAACGTCGCCGAGCGGGTGGCGATGGGCTTCGTCCCGCGGCCCGGCGGCGACCACGACCAGCTCTTCCTGCTCGGTGAGACGCACGTGGAGCTCTCCGGCTCGGAATGGGCCTGGGTGGCCCACCAGCACCTCGGTGGCGTACCCCCGCACGTCGACCTGGCCCGGGAGAAGCAGCTCGGCGAGCTGCTGGCCGCCGCCGCGCGGGTCGGCCACGTCAGCTCGGCGCACGACCTCTCCGATGGTGGCCTCGCGCAGAGCCTGGTGGAGTCCTGCCTGCGCTACGGTGTCGGGGCGCGGATCGCGGTGCCGGAGCGCTTCGAGGGCAACTCGATGCCCTTCGTCTTCCTGTTCAGCGAGTCCGCCGGTCGGGTGCTGGTCTCGGTGCCTCGCGGCCACGAGAAGGCGTTCACCGCGCTCTGCGCCGAGCACGGCGTGCCGTGGGAGCTCATCGGCGTCACCGATTCCACGGGCGGCGCGCTGGAGGTGCACGGCCAGTTCCGCATCGGCCTGGACGAGCTGCGGGAGGCGCACAGCGCCACGCTGCCGGCGCTGTTCGGTGGCGTGCAGCCGGTCGAGTTGACGGCGCAGGACAGCGTGGTCGAGGCCGCGCCGGTGGACGCGGTCGAGGCGCCGGTCGAGGCTGACCCGGTTCCGTCGGTCGAGGACGCCGACCCGGTTCCCTCGGTCGAGGACGCCGACCCGCACGCGGAGGTTGCTGTGCCGGTGTCCGACGGCGTCGAGTCGCCCGAGGACGACCGGCCGGTCGAGCGGGCGGCACCGCCGGTCCGCCAGCAGCCGATCGAGCAGGACACCGCAACCGACGCACCACAGGAGCAGCCCTCCGCCGACGAGCGCTGAGGCGTTGGCCGAGTCCGTTCACGCCCAATCCGGTTCCGGGGCCCGGTTCGACTGGGGCCTCGCGGGGGCGGCGGAACTCGGCCGCGTCTGCGCGGTGCTGGTGGTGGTGGACGTGCTGTCGTTCACCACCACCGTCGAGGTGGCGGTCGGGCGCGGAATGCGCGTCCACCCGTTCCCCTGGGGAGAACAGGCCGCCGAGTACGCGCGCCGGGTCGGTGCCGTGCCCGCCGCCGGGCGTCGGCAGGTCACGCCGGAACATCCGTGGTCGCTGTCGCCGGCCGCGCTGAGCCGGGCACCTGTCGTCTCCGACCTGGTGCTCCCCTCCCCGAACGGTTCGGCGATCAGTGCGGCCGCCAGCGCCACCGGCGTACCGGTGGTCGTGGGCAACCTGCGTAACGCGCGCGCCGTCGGGCGCTGGCTGCTGACCCAGGGGTACGGCTCGACAGACGAACCGATCGGTGTGATCGCCGCCGGTGAACAATGGCCGGACGGCTCGCTGCGCCCGTCGGTGGAGGATCAGCTCGGTGCGGCGAGCGTGCTGGACGCGCTGTCCGGGGTTCCCGGCGGCCTCTCCGTCGAAGCGGCCGTGGCACTTGCGGCGCTGGCCAGCATCCCGGACGTACCTGCGGCGATCCGGGGCTCCGTGTCGGGCCGTGAACTGATCGGGGGCGGCTTCGCCGAGGACGTCGAGATCGCCGTACGGGTCGACAGTTCGGCAGTGGTGCCCCTGCTGCGGCAGGGCGTCTTCACACCCGCCGCCTGACGGGCCAGGCCCGCCCGACGGCATACACACGGAACGGGCGACCCCCTCGCGGTAGGTCGCCCGTCACACGTTGTTCTCTACGCCTGCCCCGGGGGCTGGTTCAGTCGTCCAGCCAGTCGAGCCGGCGTCCGCGCTCCGTGGGGCTGCCGTCCGGTCGGCCACGGCCGGCCTGTGCCGGGTCGCTGCCGTACGCACCGCCCTGCTCGTAGCCGTTGTCGTAGCCTCCGCGCTGGCGTGGCGGCTCCTGGCCGTACCCGCCGGTGTTCTGGTCGTAGCCACCGTCGTAGCCGCTGCGCTGCTGCGGGGGCTCCTGCCCGCCGTAGCCGCCGCCGTAGCCGGCCTGGCCGTAGCGGCCGGGATCGTCGTACCCGCCGGTCTGGCCGTAGCCGGCCGCGGATTGTCCGTACCCACCGGTCTGCGGCGGGTAGCCACCCGTCGGCTCGGCCGCCTGCCCGTAACCGCCGGCCGGCTCACTCTGGCCGTAACCGCCGGTCGGCTCGCTCTGGCCGTAACCGCCTACGGGATCGGTCCGACCGTAGCTGCCGGTCGTCTCGCCCTGGCCGTAACCGCCGGCGGGCGTGCTCGGGGAGTATCCGCCGGTCGGCGCGCCCTGCCCGTAGCCGGTGGCGGGCTCACTCTGCCCGTACCCGCTGCCGTTGCCGTAGCTGCCGGTCGGCTCGCCCCGGTTGTAGTCCCGATCAGCCGAACCGTAACCACCGGTCGACCCGCCCTGGCCGTAGCCGCCAGGCTGCTCGGCCTGGCCGTACCCACCAGCGGGCGCACCCTGGCCGTAGCCACCGGTGGGTTCGCTCTGGCCGTAGCCACCGGTGGGTTCGCCCCGGCCGTAGCCGGCCGGCTCGGAACTGCCGTAGCCCTTGCCCGCCTCGGGCTCGTACAACCCGGTCGCGTACGGGTCGGCGGGCGCCGGGTAGCGGGTCTCGTCGCCGGTGTAGCGGCCGGTCGGCTCGTCGTACCGCTCGCCGTAGCCGGCTGCGCCACCGGCCGGCGGGTAGTCGGCCCCGGCGCTGCCTGCGCCGTAGTCACGGCCGCCGTAGCCCGCCCCCGACGAGGGGCTGGTGCCGTAGCCGCTGCCGGACGACGGCGCGTTGCCGTAACCGGATGCGCCGTAGCCGCCGGGCTCGTCGCCGTAACCACCGCCCGACCAGGCCTGCGCGGCACCGGGCGCAGCGCCGTAGGGCGGTGCGGGCGGCGCGCCGTACGGGTCCGGAGGAACGTCGTCGACGATCGGCTGGTGCATCATCGTCGGCGCGTTGCTGATCCCGGCACCGGCGACCATGGTCGGGTCGGGAGTGTTGCCGACCCGGCTGACCACGCGGGTCTGGTCGTCCGCGCCGGCGAAGGAGCCTCGTGCCGCCGGAACCGCGCCAGCGGGGGCACCGGCCGGCGCATCCCCGTCGACCTCGGCGTCGTCGTTCTCCTTGCGCTTCATCCAGAGCAGCACGATCGTGCCGACACCAACGGCCACGAAGAGGCCACCGAGCAGGACCAGCAGCCAGTTGCCGAAGCCGCCGGAGTCCTCGTTGCTGGCCTGGGCCGGAGGCGCCGCAGACTCGGCCGGTGCCTCGTCCACCTCGTCGGCGAGCTCGTCGTCGAACGGGTCCTCCGTCGGCACCGCCGATTCGCTGGCGGTGGGGGTCGGAGTCGGGCTGTTCGAGGCCTGGATCGCGAGCGTGATCCGCTGCCCGGTGACGCTCTGACCCGCGTTCGCCGTGAAGCTCACGACCTCGCGGACGCTGTTCGCGCTCGCGCCGAGGTCGATCCGGCCCGGAGCGATGGGCCGCTCGCTGGTGCCGGTGAAGCGGAAGTTGCCGTCGGAGTTCGCGTTGGTCTCGTACTGCTTGCCCGCGCTGTCCTTGAGCAGGACGTACGCGTTCGGCACCCCGTCACCGGCCTGGTTGACCACCTTGCCGGAAATCGACCGCACCGTCTGCGGCGCCTGCGTGGTCGGCGGCGGGTTGGGCCCACGCACCGTGACTTCGCGCTGGGCGCCGCCGGATTCGCCGCCGATGGTGGCACTGATCTGTACATTGCCGGACTTCGTGTCACCGGCAGCGACGTTGCCCGCCACGAGGGTCACGCTGTAGCTCTGTGACCGACCGCGGCCGATCTCCTCGGTGAAGTCGCATCGACCGTCACACGTGAGTTCACCAAAAGACGTGCTGACCCTGATGTTGACCGCGTCGCCCTCGGGTGGGATTTCTATTGGGTTTGCATTCGTTACGCGGAATGAGAGAGTCGCTCGCTGGCCTGGACTGAGAGTGCCGGACGATAGGCCGGTGATCTGTACCTGCGGCTCCGCGGCGAGGGCGGGTGTGGCGGGGACGGCGAGCAGGGCACCCACAACCAGCGCCACGACCACACCGGCCCGCTTTTGCCAGGCTCGTCGGTGTGTTGACACGTCCACCGCCTTCCGGACTGACTTTCCGTGGCCGGGCGGGGTGCCGGGCCGGGGGAACATCACGGTACGAATACGCCGTCGGCAACTATGCCTTGTCGGGGCGGATCGGCGCGACCCAGGGCCAGCGTCGCGCGCGGCGAGGAGAGGCCGTATCGTCCCGTCGTGTCCTCTCCGTACGATAAGTCCGCCGCAGTGGCGGCGGCGATGGCGGCGCTCGATGAGGGCCGCGCGCCCGAACGGTCGGTCCTGCGGGTGGCGGTCAGGGCCCTGTTGACCACCCTCGCGGACCGCACCCCCGGCCGATCGGTGGAGGTGCGTGTCCCACCTTACGGTGCAGTTCAGTGTGTTCCGGGGCCGCGACACACCCGCGGTACGCCACCGAACACTGTCGAGATGGATCCGCAAACCTGGCTCGCATTGGCGACCGGGCGACTCGAATGGACCCAGGCGGTCACGGAGGGTTGCGTACGGGCGAGCGGGACGCGGGCCGACCTCTCCCCGTACCTGCCCCTCGAACTGGAGTGACGCGTGTTTCAGCTGACCTAAAGCGGTGACAACGTGACTGTATGTGCCGACTCGGATTCGCGTACACTGTCAGGCGACAGTGTGGTCCCGGCCGATCAGCGCGGAGCAGGCCCTTCGGCTTCCGCGAGGCCAGTCCAGACCAGCAAGAGGGAGCGGCAGGTGCCCCGAGGCGACGGCCGGCTGAGCCACGACCTTGATCCCCAACGACCCGGCCCGCAGGACGCTTGTGGCGTCTTCGGTGTCTGGGCGCCGGAGGAAGAGGTTGCCAACCTGACCTATTTCGGGCTGTACGCGTTGCAGCACCGGGGGCAGGAGGCGGCCGGCATAGCGGTAAGTGACGGCTCCGGCGTGGTGGTTTACAAGGATCTCGGTCTGGTGGCCCAGGTCTTCGACGAGCCGACGCTGGCCAGTCTGCGCGGCCATGTCGCCATCGGCCACACCCGTTACTCGACGACCGGCGGGTCGACCTGGGAGAACGCCCAGCCGACCATCCGTGCCACCAGCTCCGGCACGACCATCGCCCTGGCGCACAACGGCAACCTGGTCAACACCGCCGAGTTGCAGCGCGAGGTGACCGACCGCGGCCTGACCGCGGACGGTTCGACGAACGACACCTCGCTGGTGACCGCGCTGCTGGCGAGTCGACCGGATCTCTCCGTCGAGGCGGCCGCGCTGGAGGTGCTGCCGCAGTTGCGCGGCGCGTTCAGCTTCGTGTTCATGGACGAGACCACCCTCTACGCCGCGCGGGACCCGCACGGCGTACGCCCGCTGGTGCTCGGCCGGCTGGAGCGGGGCTGGGTGGTGGCCAGCGAGACGGCGGCGCTGGACATCGTGGGTGCCAGCGTGGTCCGTGAGGTCGAGCCCGGCGAGCTGATCGCGATCGACGCCGAAGGGCTGCGGTCCAGCCGGTTCGCCGCCCCGGAGCCCAAGGGCTGCCTCTTCGAGTACGTCTACATCGCCCGCCCGGACGCCACCATCGCCGGTCGTAACGTGCACGCGGCCCGGGTGCAGATCGGCCGGCAGCTGGCCAAGGAACACCCGGTCGAGGCCGATCTGGTCATCCCGGTGCCGGAGTCGGGCACCCCGGCGGCGATCGGCTACGCCGAGGAGTCCGGCATCACCTACGGCGCCGGCCTGATGAAGAACCCGTACGTCGGGCGCACCTTCATCCAACCGTCGCAGACCCTGCGTCAGCTGGGCATCCGACTCAAGCTCAACCCGCTGCGGCAGAACGTACGCGGCAAGCGCCTGGTCGTGGTGGACGACTCCATCGTCCGCGGCAACACCCAGCGCGCGATCGTCCGGATGCTCCGCGAGGCCGGCGCGCTGGAGGTGCACGTCCGCATCTCCTCTCCGCCGGTGTCCTGGCCGTGCTTCTACGGCATCGACTTCGCCACCCGCGCCGAACTGCTCGCCAACGGTCTCGACAACGAGGGCATCCGGCGCTCCATCGGTGCGGACACCCTCGGTTACGTCTCGCTTCCCGGCCTGATCGCCGCGACCGAGCAACCGAAGACCCGCCTGTGCCGGGCGTGTTTCGACGGGGAGTATCCGATCGACCTTCCCGTCGGCAACCTGATCGGCAAGCACGTCCTCGAAGGAATCGGCCGTCGGGTCGCCCACAACTCGGACGACAGTGATTCCGCCGAGCAGCCCGTCCCTCCGCTCGTCGCCGCTGCGGGAGCTGACGACGATCTCAACCGGTCGCGTCGCGCGTCGCGCTCCGACCTGAAGATCTCGGCGACCACAAACCGCCCGTAGCATCGCCCGGCTGCGGTCGGTCACCGTCGACCGCCGCCGAGAACCACAAAGGGGAGAACCGTGACGCACGTGTCCGAGCGCAGCGGCGCAGGAAGCAGCCCGAGCGGCGCTGGCAACGACCGCCAGCCCTGGACTGCCGGCAGCGGCCGCCAGGCTCGCAAACGTTCCGTCTCGTACGCGGACGCCGGCGTGTCGATCGAGGCGGGTGACCGCGCGGTCGAGTTGCTGAAGTCGAAGGTGAAGGAGACCCGCCGGCCGGAGGTGATGGGCGACCTCGGCGGCTTCGCGGGCCTGTTCCGGCTGGACACCACGAAGTACAAGAACCCGATCCTGGCGTCGTCCACCGACGGTGTCGGCACGAAGCTGGTGATCGCCCAGCAGATGGACATCCACGACACGGTCGGCATCGACCTGGTCGCGATGGTCGTCGACGACCTCGTGGCCTGCGGCGCCGAGCCGCTGTTCCTGCTCGACTACATCGCCACCGGCGAGGTGGTGCCGGACAAGGTCGCCGAGATCGGTGCCGGCATCGCCGACGGCTGCCGCTACGCCGGCTGCGCGCTGCTCGGCGGCGAGACGGCCGAGCACCCGGGCGTGTTGCGTCCCGACGAGTACGACATCTCCGCCACCGGTGTCGGTGTGGTGGAGGAGAGCGAGATCCTCAGCTCCGAGCGGGTCGAGGTGGGCGACGTGGTGATCGCCATGCGCTCGTCCGGTCTGCACTCGAACGGGTACTCCCTGGTGCGGCACGTGCTGCTCGGCGCGGGGCGGATGCGGCTGGACGTGGTCATCGACGACTTCGGCCGGCAGCGCACGCTCGGCGAGGAGTTGCTCACGCCGACCAAGATCTACGCCAAGGACTGCCTCAAGCTGATCGCCGAGGCCGAGGTGCGGGCGCTGGCCCACGTCACCGGCGGCGGCATCCCCGGCAACCTGGTGCGGATCCTGCCCGAGAACGTGGACGCGGTGGTCAACCGCTCCACCTGGCGGCCGCAGCCGATCTTCGACCTGATCCAGTCCAAGGGGCGGATCGAGGACCCGGAGATGGACGCGACCTTCAACATGGGCGTGGGCATGTTCGCCATCGTCTCGGCCGAGGACGCCGACCGGGCGCTGGCCACGTTGACCGGCCGGGGCGTCGACGCCTGGCAGGTGGGCGAGATCATCGAGGGCACCGGCGAGGTGCAGATGGTCGGTCAGCACACCCGCGGGTGATGTGAGCTGAGCTCACGGCCACCTGATCCGGGCTTCACCCGAGTGGCCATCGCGGCCTAGCCTGAAGGGCACCCTCAACGCTGCGGGCATGCCCTGCCGGGGTTGCCCGGCAGCCTTCAACTGCTACGAGGAGGGCGATGGCTGCACCGGGACGGTCACTGCATGGGATGCGCGGCATGGCTGCCGTCCCGTCGTACGTCGTGATGCAGCCCACCACGCTCTGCAACCTCGATTGCGCCTACTGCTATCTGCCGTTTCGGGCGGCCGACCGACGGATGTCGGTCGCCGTGGCGGAGGCGGTGGCCGCCTCGGTGAACCCCTGGGCGGCGTCGGCGCGCTTCTCCGTGGTCTGGCACGGCGGTGAGCCGCTCGCCGCCGGCCGGGAGCAGTTGGCGGAGCTGATGGCGCCGTTCGGCCCGGAGGTGGAGCACCACGTCCAGACCAACGCCACGTTGATCGACGACGCCTGGTGCGAGTTCTTCGTGGCGCATCGCATGCGGGTGAGCGTGAGCGTGGACGGCCCCCGGGAGCGCAACGGCGACCGGGTCACCCGGTCGGGCCGGCCCGCGTACGACCGGATCGTTCGTGGGGTGGCGGCGTTGCGCCGGCACGACCTGCCCTTCTCGGCGCTCGCGGTGGTCAACGATCCGGCACCCGGCCGGGCGGCGGAGCTGTACGACTACTGCCTCGACCTGGGCTGCGAGGTGCTCGGGGTGAACATCGAGGAGACCGAGGGCGTCAACACCCGGACCAACGCCCACGACCCGGCCGTGGTGACCGGGTTCTGGGCCGAACTCGTGGCCGCCTGGCGTCGGCAGCCGCGGATCCATCTGCGTGAGGTCGAGTGGTCGCTGCGGTACGCCGCGGCCGTGCTGGACGGCACCGCCGATGATCTTCTGCCGCGCCGCCTCGACCCGATCCCGACCATCGCGTACGACGGCTCGGTCGTGGTGCTCTCGCCCGAGCTGGCCGGCTTCACCGACCCTCGCTACGGCGATTTCAGCAGCGGAAACGTGCTTGCCACCCCGCTGCACGCGATCCTCGCCGACGCGGCGGAGCGCACCGCCTGGGTGGGTGAGTTCCTGACCGGGGTGGAGGCGTGCCGCTCGTCGTGCCCCTACTTCGGCTTCTGTGGCGGAGGCCACGCTGCGAACCGTTACTTCGAGCTGGGGCGTTTCGACGGTACGGAGACCGAGCACTGCCGCAACAGCAAGATCCGCCTACTGGAGGGAGTGTTGGAGCATGCCCGAAACCACCAGTCACCGGGAGCCTGAGCGAGCGACGGACGAGGGACCCGACCAGGTCGCCTCCCGGGTGCGGGAGGCCGCCACCGGGCTCGCTGCGCTGCTGCACGAGGCCGAAGTCGCGCGACAGTCACGGGCAGAGGTGGCGGGTGGCGACGGCGCCAGCGCGGTCTGCGCCTGGAACCACTTCGAGAACATCCCGACGTTCTACAACTGGAACAACCGGCCACGCTGACCGGGCTGAACCAAGGGCCCGCCACACTGCCGGAGAGTGTCCGGGCGTGGCAGGCCCTTGGATCGTCGGGTGTTACGCCGCCTAGCGGGCACATACGTGAGCACGCGGGGAGTTACCGCGTGCTCAGATGTGACCGGGGGTCAGCGGGTCGGACGTACCCACTTGTCCGGGTCGTCCTCGGCATGGTCCTCGTCATCGTCGACGTACTCTTGGTAGTCGTCGTCGAAGTTGCGGTCCGACTTACCGCCGCCGCCGAGTTCTCGCTGCAAGGCGGCGAGGTCGGTGTTCGGGGAGTGGTACTTCAACTCCCGCGCCACCTTTGTCTGCTTGGCCTTAGCACGGCCGCGCCCCATGGCTCGACCCCCTCGCACAGAATGCGGGGCAGCCCGAAGGCGGGCCCCGATGACGTCAGGCATCTCTCGTGGCTCTTACGGTACATGGGGATGCCACCGTTCGGCACCTCGGGTTACCGTCGACCGCCACCGCGCGTTGCGGTCGTGCGGTCGTCACCCATTGTACCCGGTAAGGAGCGATGCCGGGAACGGTCGTGACACGGGGTGAAACCTCACGAATGCGTCGTATCCTCAGCTTAGCCGGGAACGACGGTCGAGGGCGGGACCAACGGCCCCGCCCTCGCCGGTGAGTCGTCAGCGCAGGTGAATCGCGCGCAGTCGGCCGATCTCGGCCATCCGCCGCTCGGCCAGCCGGTCGGCCGCCACCGCCGGCGGGACGCCGTCGGCGTCGGCGAGCCGGAGGATCTCCCGGGTGGTGTCGTAGATCCGGGTGGCGCGCAACTTGGCCCGCTCGAAGTCGAAGCCCTCGATCTCGTCGGCGACCTGGATCACACCGCCGGCGTTCACCACGTAGTCCGGTGCGTAGAGGATGCCCCGGTCGGCCAGCAGCTTCTCGACGCCCGGGTGGGCGAGCTGGTTGTTGGCCGCGCCGGCGATCACCTTCGCGCGCAACGCCGCCACCGTGTCGTCGTTCAACGCGCCGCCGAGCGCGCACGGGGCGTACACGTCGATGTCGGCGGCGACCAGCGCGGAGACGTCGTCGAGGAGCGAGACCTGCGGGTGGGTCGTCCGGGCCCACTCCAGTGCCTGCGGGCTGACGTCTGTCGCGACCACCTCGGCGCCGTCCTCCACCAGGTGGCCGACCAGATACTTGCCGACCTTGCCCAGGCCCGCGACGCCGACCCGTCGGCCGTGCAGCGTCGGCACTCCCCAGACGTGCTCGGCCGCGGCCCGCATGCCCTGGAAGACGCCCCAGGCGGTGAGAATGGAGGAGTCGCCCGCACCGCCGTGCTCGACGCTGCGGCCGGTGACGTACCGGGTCTCGCGGGCGATCACGTCCATGTCCGGTACGTAGGTGCCCACGTCGCAGGCGGTGTAGTAGCGCCCGCCCAGCGACTCCACGAAGCGGCCGTACGCGCGCAGCAGCGCCTCGGTCTTGATCTGCGCCGGATCGCCCCAGATGACCGCCTTGCCGCCGCCCAGGTCCAGACCTGCGAGGGCGTTCTTGTACGCCATGCCGCGAGACAGGTCGAGGACGTCCGCGAGGGCCTCCTCCTCGCTGGCGTACGGGTAGAAGCGGGTGCCACCGAGCGCGGGGCCCAGCGCGGTGGAGTAGATGCCGATGATCGCCTTCAGGCCGGTCTGCTTGTCCTCGCAGAACACGACCTGCTCGTGGCCGGTGGATTCCGGGTCGTCGGTGCTGGCGAATACGCCCATGACTGGCTCCTGTGTCGGTGGGCGCCCTTGTGGGACGCGGACCTGGTTCTACTGCCGGCGGGGATGCTGCCGGTGTAGCGAGCCTAGTATCGGCTGACCTCGGCCTGCTTGCGCGAGCACCTCGTCCCGTCCAGCGGGCACCCATTCACGGCCACGATGACGCCGAGCAACGCTCGGCCTGCGATTCGTGGGAGGATCGCGCCGTGCCGTCGCTCTTCGCTTCATACCTGCGCGTGTACGAGCCGTTGACCGCCTTCGACCGGGACCGCCAGGCGTACTGGCGGCGCTACGTCGAACAGGGGCGGGCAGTGGCGCCGGTGGAAGGGCCGGGCCGGCAGCGGACCTCGGTGATCGAGGCGCTCGGTGCCGGCTGGACCCGGCTGCCCGACCTGCCCGAGGAGGCGTACGTCCTGGAGACGGACGAGACGCTGCTGGTGTGCCCGTGGAACCTGCGGATCCGGGTGGCCGAGGCGGCGTTGAGCGCGCGCGACGGCGTCCCACCGGTGCTGGCCGACGCCTTCGTCCCGCCGGTGCTGGCCGGGCAGGCCAAGGCGGTGGTGGAGGACTGGCGCAGCGGCGCTCGGGTGCTGGAGCGCGGCGTGCCCCGGGTGCACGAGCAGGTCGCCACCTGGGGGGTGCCGCTGCGCTGGTTCGTGCTGTTCGAGGCGGAGGAGCGGCAGCACGTGACCGCGCCGGGGCGTCGGGCGCTGCGGTTCCGGACGGAGATATCCAAGGCGCGGCGTCGTTCCTCGCGGGCCCTGTCGGTGCTGCGCAAGTCGATCGGGGACGCCCCGATCACCGAGGCGGTCGAGGAGGCGGCCCGGTGGTTGGAGGAGTTCCACCCGGGTTCCGTGGTCGAGTTGGACTACGGCGGCCTGGTCGAGTTGCTCTCGGACGAGACACTGGCGGACGACGACTCGCCGGAGCTGGTCGCGGCGGGGCTGGCCGGGCTGTCCCAGGGCGAGGCGGAGGAGGCGTCCGCAGCGTACGACAAGCTGGTCGCCCGGTGGCGTGCCGTGCAACTTTTGGAGCGGTGCAACTAGCCCGGCGTGCCGGGGCAATTAGTGGGGCATTGTCCATCAATGTCGGGCCACAACACGAGGCTCCTTCGTAGTTGATGCATCACGAACCGTGATCATGAGTCCGAATAAGGTAGCTTCTGGCGTGTAAAAGTCCTATATATCGGGCATGGTTCATCCGTCCGTCTAGGGACGTTCGGCCGTTCGGCCCATGTCGGACATCGGGGACTAGCCGGACCATGGGAGACGCGTCGGCCGGCGGGACCCCGGCCGATGTCTATACATGTGGAGGAGTGACCGATGGCATCGCGAACGCACGAACCAGAGCCGCTACTTACACCGGCCGAGGTGGCGTCGATGTTCCGTGTCGACCCGAAGACGGTGACCCGTTGGGCGAAGGCTGGCAAGTTGAGCGCCATCCGGACCCTGGGCGGCCACCGTCGCTACCGGGAGTCGGAGGTCAGGGCATTGCTGCAGGGTCAGATCCCGCAGCAGCGCCAGGGGGACTGACTGCACGACAGATAACAGAGCTGAGCGCAAGGGCGGCGGATCGTCAGATCCGCCGCCCTTGCGCATGTCGGGACACGCTGCCCGGTCCGGTCCGGTCAGTTCGGGTCGGTCAGTTCGAGCCGGATGCCGACCGTCCCGCCCTGCCCACGACGCAGCCGGCTGCCGAGCAGGGTCAGCCGGCCGATCATCCGGTACTTCTGCTTGATCAGGCCGCGGATGTGCTCGGTCGCGCCCGGGTCGTAGAGGGTCGCCCGGGCCGGTACCGCCGCGCCGTGCGGCCGGCCACGGACGTCGCACGGCGCCACCGTGACCTCTCCGCTGCGCCGGATCCGCTTCACCTTGCCGGCGTCCGACGCGGTCCACACCGCCAGGGCGTCGCCGTCGCGAACCGCCCAGACCGGGGTGGGCACCGCTCGGCCGTCCTTGCGGAAGGTCGTGAGGAGGATGTACTTCTCCGCCGCGAGGCGGTCCAACGTGGTCACCCCCTCAGCGTACGGGCGCGGACGGGCAATGAGCAGGCCGATAGCGTGGCAGGTGTGACGGGAGAACCACGAATCGGTGACGTCTTCGGGGAACTGCTGCGCGACACGCTGGCGGTGGCCACCGGGATCGGTCCCCGACCGCTGGCCGGCGGGCGCGTACCCCGCCCGGTCATCGAGATCATCGAACGCGACGACGGGCTGATCAACGGGGCACCGGCCGCGCAGTACCTCGACGGGCCGCAGGAGTGGCAACCGCACGACCACCGCGCCGTGGACCGGGTACGCGGCGCCACCCTGGACATCGGCGTCGGCGCCGGGCGGATCGCGCTGCTGCTGCAGGAGCGCGGCGTGCCGGTCACCGGGCTGGACATCTCACCGGGCGCGCTCGCGGTGTGCCGCCGTCGGGGCGTACGGGAACTGGTGCACGGCACCGTGGACGAGCACGCGGCGAGCGGGCGGCGCTACGACACGTTTCTGCTGCTCGGCAACAACCTGGGGCTGTTGGAGGGGCGAGAACGGGCACCCGCCTTCCTCGCCGCGCTGGCCGCGATGGCCAACCCCGGTGCGCAGGTCATCGCCCATGGCACCGATCCGTACGGCACCCGCGACCGGGTGCACACCGGCTACCACGAACAGAACCGGCGTCGAGGCCGACTCGGCGGGCAGCTACGGCTGCGGTTGCGGTACCGCGAGTTGGCCACCACCTGGTTCGACTACCTGGTCTGCTCCCCGGACGAGCTGGCCGACCTGGTCCGGGGCACCGCCTGGCGACTGGCCGACATCGACGATCGCGACGCTCCGTACTATCTCGCTACGTTGCGGCTGCCCGGCTGACCGGGCGAGAACGTTAAGAGGGGCCCCTTGCTATACCGGAGGCGTTAACAGGGGGCCCTTCCTTACAACTCAGACCTGGACGGTGGGGGGAAGTTGCTCCGGGGGGAGGCCACCGTCGCCGTCGACGACCTCGTCGGGCTGACCGTCCTCGTCGATGTCGACCATCGTGACGTCCACCTTGCCGTCGCCGTCGGTGTCGAACTGGAACAGGTCGGCCTTGCCGTCGCCGTCGGTGTCGACCACCCAGACGTCCGTACGGCCGTCGTTGTTGGTGTCGGCGCGCAGCAACTCGACACGCTCGTCGCCGCGCGTCTCGACCGTCTCCTGGGCCTCCGTACCGGTCTCCGGTGCCTGGCTCATCAGTTCGTCCCTTCCCTTGGTTGTCAGCGGTTCCTACCCGATCTCGCCCGCCCCCACGCACGCGACGATGATCGTGCTGCATAGGGTCGCACCATGACTGAGCGGAGGGTACGGACCGGCTCCGGCGTGGCGGCGATCCCGCGCGCCATCGGCCACGCGGGAGCCGAGGGCCGTCACGGAGCGGTGGTGGATCGATGACACAGCGATTCGTCGTGGTCGGTGCCGGCACGATGGGCCTGGGCATCGCGTACGTGGCAGCCGGCGCGGGTTATGCGGTGGAGTTGGTCGAGCTCGACCGGGCCCGCGGTGAGGCGGCCGTCGAACGGCTCGCCCAACTCTGGGAACGGGCGGTGCAGCGCGGCAAGCTGACCGCTGAGCAGGCCGCCGCCAACCGCGCCTCGGTCACCCTGCGGGCCGGGCTCGGCGAGGTCGCCCCGGAACCGGCGGTGATCGTCGAGGCGGTACCGGAGCGGCTGGAGCTGAAGCGGGCCGTGCTGGCCGAGGCGGAGCGACTGGAGCCCGCCCTGCTGGGCAGCAACACCTCAAGCATCGCCATCGCCGAGCTGGCCGGGGAACTGGCCCGGCCCGAGCGCTTCTGCGGGCTGCACTTCTTCAACCCGGTCTGGGCGATGGCGCTGCTGGAGATCGTGGTCGGCCCGGCCACCGCCGCGGAGACCACCGAGGCGGCCCGCGCGCTCGCCGACCGGCTGGGCAAGGACCCCGTCGTCGTACGCGACATGCCGGGTTTCGCCACCTCCCGACTCGGGGTCACCCTCGGGCTGGAAGCCATCCGGATGGTCGCCGACGGGGTGGCCAGCCCGGCCGACATCGACAAGGCGATGGCGCTCGGCTACCGGCACCCGATCGGCCCGCTGGAACTGACCGACCTGGTGGGCCTGGACGTGCGCCTCGACATCGCCCGTACCCTCCAGGCCGCGTACGGCGACCGGTTCGCGCCGCCGCCGCTGCTGGTGGAGATGGTCGCGGCGGGCCGCCTGGGGAAGAAGTCGGGCCAGGGCTTCTACCAGTGGGTCGACGGGGTCCGCTCGGGCGGCACCGAGTCGGCCGCCCCGACCACCGATCCGGCCTCCGACGCCGCGCCGGGA
This sequence comes from Micromonospora maris AB-18-032, assembly GCF_000204155.1. Taxonomy (NCBI): domain Bacteria; kingdom Bacillati; phylum Actinomycetota; class Actinomycetes; order Micromonosporales; family Micromonosporaceae; genus Micromonospora; species Micromonospora maris. The sequence goes on from NC_015434.1 coordinate 192,886, forward strand.
GCGACACGGTGAGCGCCGGGCTACGGGTCGAGGAGCTTCCCGACCGGCTGGTGGTCACCCTCGACCGGCCGGAGAAGCGCAACGCCATCGACGCCGACCTCATCGCGGCGCTGCACGAGGTCTGCGCCGAACTGGAGGCCCGTCCCCGGATGCTGCTGCTGACCGGCGGCACCGACGGGATCTTCGCGGGCGGCGCGGACATCGCCCAACTGCGCGAGCGCGGCCGGCTGGACGCTCTCGCCGCGATCAACTCGGCGGCCTTCGCCCGGATCCGGGCGCTACCGATGCCGACCGTCGCCGCCGTCGACGGCCCGGCGCTCGGCGGTGGCGCCGAGCTGGCGTACGGCTGCGATCTTCGGGTGTGCACCGAGCGGGCGGTGTTCGGCCAGCCGGAGGTGCGGTTGGGCATTCTGGCCGGTGCCGGCGCGACCTACCGCCTGCCGGCGCTTGTCGGTGAGACCCGGGCCAAGGAACTGCTGTTCACCGGGCGGCGGGTGGACGCTGCGGAGGCGCTGCGCATCGGCCTGGTCAACCGGGTGGTGGCGACCCCGGACGAACTGCTGCCGGCGGCGCACGCGCTCATCGACGAGATGGCCAAGGGCTCGGCGCTGGCGCTGCGGCTGACCAAACTCGCCGTCGACGCACCGGCCGCCGCACACCCGCAGCTGGACCTGGTCAGCCAGGCGGTGCTCTTCGAGGACGAGGAGAAGCGACGCCGGATGACCGAATTCCTCGACCGGCGACGCTGAGACAACCGGAAACGGCCGCACCGACGGGTGTCGGTGCGGCCGTCGCGGGTGCGCTCAGCTGTTGGCCAGCGCCGCCAGCGGTACGTCGGCGTCCGCCAGGGCCCGGACCACGGCGGCGGACTCACCGAACCCGATGATCAGGACGGCGTCGGCACCGAAGTCCTTGATCTCCTTGGCGCCGGCGCTGAAGTCGATCGGCGCGGCGTTGGCGTCCTCGCCGGGCTGGTAGCCGAGCAGCTTCACCTTGTCGCCGCCGAACCCGGCCCGTTCCAGCTCAGCCCGGACGATGCCCTGCAGACCCTCACCGTAGGAGTCCTTACGGGCCACGATCGCGATCTTCTGCGGGCCGTCCCGGAGGATCACGTCGGCCAGCGCCCGACCCTGGAGCCCGTCCGGCGGTGCGGTGCGGAAGTAGAGGCCGCGGTCGTCGACCTCGGTCAGGTTCGCCGCGGTGTTCGACGGCGAGAACAGGATCCGTCCCGCCTTCACCACGTCCTCCAGCACGGCGGCGGAGATCCCGGAGCCACCGGCACCGATGATCACGTGGACGCCGCCGTCGACGTGCCGGGCGACGGTCGCCTTGGCGATCGCCGGGTTGGTGCCGTCGTCACCGTCGACCCAGACCACCTCCTCGCCGAGCACCCCACCGGCCGCGTTGATCTCCTTGATGGCCAGCGCCGCGCCGGCGGCCAGCGGCGGGTAGGCGATCGCGAGGTCACCGGTCTTGGGCAACAGTCCGCCGATGACGAGCGGCCCGTCGGGGGACGAGGAGGCGTTACCGCGCGGCGGTCGCTTGTTGCTGGCCGCGGACTCGTCACCGGCGCCGACGAACTCGGTCTTGGCGTCGTTGAGCTGCTGCCCGTCGAAGTGCAGGGTGGCGTAGCTGGCGGTCGCCGGCTCACCGACATCGGTGAACCCGGCCCGGGTGATCGAGACGCTGCGGTACTCGATGTCCTTGCCCTCGCGGATCAGGCGCAGGCACTGGGCCACCGTCCCGCAGCGGGTGCCGGTGTTGGTGACCCCGACGATCTGCTTGGCGATGGCCGTCGGATCGGTGGTGCCCGCGACCTCAGCGGCCAACGCGCTGATCACCACCGCGTCGTATGACTCGGCGGCGTAGAGGAAGCCGTCCAACTTCGGATCGACGGACAGTAGCCGCTTCTTGAAGTCCTCGGGCAGCGGTGTGAGCGGGGTGGTGCCCTTCATGCCATCGACCAGGTTGGCTCGATCGCCCAGCTCCTCCGCGTACGAGTTGGACATGTTGCCGTCGGTGCCGTAGAGGCGCACCTGGTGGGCGGTCGCCTCTTCGGGCTGGTCATCCCCGCAAGCGCTGGTGGCGAGCAGGAGCGTGGCGCAGACCGCCATGACGGCGCCCCGCGTACCGCGTGACATGTGCATTGTCGTCCTTCCTCCGCGAAGGTCCGCTGCGCAGACTAACGTGCCGACCCGGACGACGGGACCGTGGAGGGTCGTCTATCCGCAGGTCGCCTAGCTTATGTACGGAGAGTGACGATCGCGGTCTCCTTGACCGGCACGCCTACTGTGCGGTGCGTGACCGACTCGCCACAGCAGACGTTTGCCGACGCCACCGCGATCCTCAGCTCGGCGCTCGACGGAGACTCCGACGCCGTGGTGGGGACCTTCGACGCGGTCGTCGACCGGGACGGCCTCACCGGTGCGTACGACGTGGCGTGGTGCCTGGCCGCGACCATGGTCGGTGATCCGGTGCCCCCGGGCGCCTGCGCGCTCGACTTCCCCGGCATCGACCAGGCCGAGTACGACGCCCGCTGGGTGGCGCGCTTCGTCAGCGCGTACGCCAACTCCGACCTGGAGACGGCCCGGGCGCTGTTCGGTGCGGCGGCGGCCGACGGCCTGCTGCCCGAATGCCTGCTCACCCTCGCCGGCTCGACCATCGCCACTCTGCGGCACCGCTCCACCTGAACGCTCCCACGGCCGGGCTGGCCCGGCCTCACGCCGGCTCGGCGACCGCGGTCGCGGCGAACCGGGAGAGCAGCTCGTGCCACCCGGCGGTGAGCGCCTGCCGATAGCCTTCGGCTGCCTCGCCGTGCCTGTCGAAATGCCGGTGTGAGACCTCGACCAGGGTGCCGACGGCCGCAGGTGTGAAAATCACCTCGACCTCGCTGGCCCGCGCCGGGTCCGGCACCGGTGCCCGATCCGGGCCGATCTGCCAGGTGAAAACCAGCCGACGCGGCGGATCCCAGATCAGCACCCGACCCCAGTCGTTGCGGAAGCCGTAGGGGCCGATCTCATAGAGCATCCCGCCGGCCCGAGGCTCCATGCCCAACTCGGCGAGCACGTCCGGGCCGGACCAGGTGTACTCCGTCACCCACCAGTCGGTGAGCCTGGTGGTGAAAGTCTCGTACGCGGCTTCCACGGGCGCGGGGACCAGCGCCGTGGTCCGCAGCGCGAACCGCTCGTGCTCCTGTCGGATGTCGGGCGGCCGGTCTCCCATACGCCCGGACCATACCGGCTGCTGTCCGACTGCGCAGCTTGCTCAGGGCCCGGGTCGCAGCGCCGACGGCGAGCACCGACAGGTGCCCGAGGGCTGCGAAGTGAGGGCATACAGCAAGATCCCCACCTACGTTTCCGCTGGTGGGGACCTCTGTAGCCCGGCGAAAGGCTATGTGGCCAGGGGCGGGGTCGAACCGCCGACCTTCCGATTTTCAGTCGGACGCTCGTACCAACTGAGCTACCTGGCCGTGCTGCTCGGGCCATGTTACCCGGCGGGATCGCCGCCGACTGGGTCACCTGTCCCGATACGCAGAACGCCGCGCGTGGTGCGCGCGGCGGTCAGCGCTTGCGGTCCTGACGGGACTTGAACCCGCGACCTCCGCCTTGACAGGGCGGCGAGCACTCCAACTGCTCCACAGGACCTTGCTGGTGTTGCCTCCGGCCGAAGCCGGACCGTGCCCCCAACGGGATTCGAACCCGTGCTACCGCCTTGAAAGGGCGGCGTCCTGGGCCGCTAGACGATGAGGGCGGCCCCGCCATCATTGCACATTCGCAACTCTGTGCGGACTTGCTCCCATCCGGCCCCGCCGGAGGCTTGGAAAGCATACGTGATGGCTGACCGGACGACCAAACCGGTATGCCACCAGCCGCAGGCGCTCATGAAGCCGCAGGTCAGGAGGGGGTTAGCGGAGCCGGGTGATGCCGTGGTCGCGCTTGAGGGCGGCGATCACCTTCGGGCAGGCGGCGAGGGTGGCCGCCCGGTTGCCGCCCCCGTCGTGCAGCAGGACCACCGAGCCGGGCCGGGCGGCCCGCTGCACCCGCTTCTGGATCGTGGCGGCGGTCGGCCGGGCCCAGTCCTGCGGGTCGACCGTCCAGTGCAGCGAGCGCATCTCCAACTGCTTGGCCACCTTGACCACCTCGGCGGTCCACCGGCCGCCCGGCTGCCGGTAGTACGGCACCTTCGCGTCCTCAACGGCACGTCGGATCTCCCGGTTCGTCCGGGTCAGGTCGGCGCGGATCTCGGCAACCGGTCGCCGAGCCAGGTTGAGGTCGTGGTTCCAGCTGTGGTTGCAGAGCTGGTGGCCCTCCCGGGCGATCCGGCGGACCAGCTCGGGATGCTTGCGGACCTGCGTACCCACCACGCAGAAGGTGGCCTTGACCTTGGCTGCCTTCAGCAGGTCCAGCACCTTCGGTGTCCAGGCCGGGTCCGGACCGTCGTCGAAGGTGAGCGCCACCTTCTTGCCCCCGGTGGTGCGTACCAGGCCGGCCGGCAGCTTGGCCGGTAGCGGCCGCAGCTTGGGCTTCGGCGAGGCGGTTGGGCTCGGTGGGGCGGGCGGGTCCGGCAGGGCGGCCGACGGGGGTGCGTCGGCGGGTGTCGGGTTGGGCTCGGCGGAGCCCGCGCCGCAGCCGGACAGCAGGAGAGTCAGCCCGGTGAGGCAGGCGAGCAGCAGACGAGGACGCATGGGTCGCTCCCGAGAGGGGTTCGGGTACGCAAACCCCGACGCTAGTTCACCCCTTTTCGGCGGATAGCAGCGGGTAGGGGCGTCGTAGCGCGCGGCATCTTCCCGGGACGAGGGATCAGGACGCGGCGGACCGGTCCAGTGAGTCGCGTACGGCGACGGCGAGCGAGACCGCCTCGGCCAGTCCACCGGGGTGGACCACACCGGCGGGCAGACTGTCGGCCGGCCACCCCGGCCCTGCGGCAATGACCAGCAGCGGTCGGCGTGGGGCGCCGAGCAACGCGCTCAGTTGGGCCGGGTCGCCGGTGACCCGGGTGTGTGACCAGATCACCACGGCGGCCGGCCCGGTCCGGTCGATCGCGTCCAGCAGGGCGTTCACCGGCACCCGCGCACCGAGCATCCGATGGTTGACGCCCACCTCGGCGAGCGCTGCGGCGAGCGCCTCCAGCGGCAGGCTGTGCTGCTCCTCGTCGGCGCAGGAGAGCAGGATGCGGGGTGGCTGCCCGGCGGGGGCGGGACAACCTGCCACGACCGCCGCGAACGCCGCCGACACGCACCGGGAGACCAGGTGCTCCACCTCGATCAGGGCGGCGGTGGCGGCATGCCGCTCACCGATGCCGACCAGCACCGGGCGGAGCAGTCGGTCCCAGGTGTCGACCACCCCGTCGGTGGCGATCGACCGGGCGATGGTCTCGCTGATCACCTCGGCGTCCAGCCGCATCGCGGCTCGGGCCAGGCCGCGAGCCACCGGGCCGGCTCGGCGTACCGGGATGGTCGCGCCACCGCCGGCCCGCGCCGGGGTGGACCGGACCGGGCGTGGGGTGCGGGCGGACACCGGGTCCGGTGCCTGCCGGGCCCAGCGGGCCGCCTCCGCCGGGTTGACTCCCTCGGCGGTGAGCCGCCGCATGATCTCCAGCCGAGCCAGATCGGCCGGGGTGTAGCGCCGGTGGTGGCCGGGGACGTGCTGGCTCGGCCCGAGGCCGTACCGCTGGTGCCAGGTGCGCAGCGTGGTGACCGCGACACCGAGCCGTCGGGCGACCGCCCCGGCGCTCAGCGCCTCATCGGCCACCCGACCGCTCCGACGGGTCGCTGGGGGGCAGCTGGGCCGGGCTCGACGGGTGCAACAGCCGGTCCAGCACCCCGCCGAGCCACGGGGCGTACGAATCGGGATCCTCGATCAGTTGGGTGGCCAGGGTCACCGGGTCCGTCCAGCGCAGCTCGGCGACCTCCGACGGTTCCGGGTGCAGCGGCTCGTCCGACCGGAACTCGCCGCGCAGGACGTGGTCGTACTCGACCTCGATGCGCCCGGTGGCCGGGTCCTCGGCCCGGTAGATGTGCACGCCGACCTCGGTCAGCGGAACCGGCCCGACACCCAGTTCCTCGTCGAGTCGACGGTTGGCCGCCACGGACAGGGGCTCGCCCGGCTGCGGATGGCCGCAGCAGGAGTTGGCCCAGCGCAGCGGAAACCGGGTCTTGATCGCGGCGCGGCGCTGGAGCAGTACCCGACCGTCCGGTGCCACCAACAGCACGGAGAAGGCGCGGTGCAGCCGGCCTGGTGGCTGGTGGGCCGTGGCCACGGTGGTCGAGCCGACGGGCTGACCCGTCTCGTCCACCAGCTCGACCAGATGACTCTCCCGGGACGGGGACATCAGTGCATTCCTCTGTTCAGGCTCGGCTGCGTTGCGCCGCGTGGCGTCACCGGCTCGCTCCGGTGATCCGGCTCGCCGCGAGCTTGCCGGAGATGAGCACCATAGGCACTCCGACGCCGGGCTGCGTACCCGAGCCGACGAACACCACGTTGGACAGCGACCGGTGCAGGTTCGCCGGCCGGAACGGGCCGGTCTGGAACAGGCTGTGCGCGGCGGCGAACGGCGTGCCCGCCGCCATGCCCTGTTCCGCCCAGTCCGCCGGAGTGATCGCCTGGAGCACCTCGACGCCCGCGCCGAAGCCGACGTAGCCGCGTTGCTCAAGGGTGAGGATCAGCTCGTCGGTGTAGTGGGCGGTGAGGTCGCCGCGCCAGTCGAACGGGGCCCGGTCGAGGTTGGGCACGGGCGCGAGCACGTAGTAGGTGTGCCGTCCGGCGGGCGCCACCGCCGGGTCCGTCCGACTCGGGTTGGTGACCAGCAGGGACGGGTCGGTCATCAGCTCGCCGCGCCGGATGACCTCGTCGAAGGTGCCCTTCCAGGCACGGCCGAAATGGATGTTGTGGTGAGCGATCCGCCCGTACCCCTGGGTCGAGCCGACGTGCAGCACGACGCAGGACGGCGAGTAGGCCAGCCGGCGCTGGCGGGCCGGTGGGAGCAGGTCTTGGTAGGCCACCGGCAGATCGGGGTTGAGCACCACCGCATCCGCCGGAACGAACTCGCCGTCGGCGGTCACCACCCCGGTGGCGCGGCCGTTCGCGGTCTCCACCCGGGTCACCGTGGTGCCGTACCGGATGCGTACGCCGTGCTTCTCCGCGGCCCCGGCCAGCGCGCGGGAGACCGCGTGGATGCCGCCGCGCGGGAAGAAGACCCCGGCCACCGAGTCGAGGTACGCGATCACGGCGTAGATGGCCAACGCGTCGTGCGGCGCCAGACCGGCGTACATCGCCTGGAAGGAGAAGATCCGCCGGGTACGGGGGTCGCGGAAGAACTGGTCGATCTTGGTCTGCAGTCGGCGGAAGGCGCCGGTGGCCATCAGCTTGAGCAGGTTGCCGGTGAGCAGATCGGTGGGCGCGTCGAAGTTGCGTTCGATGAAGTCGGCCCGCTCCAGCCGCCACAGGTTGCGCGCGAAGTCGACGAACCGCAGGTAGCCGTCGGCCTCCCGGGGGCCGCAGACCCGGGAGATCTCTGCCGCCATCCGGGCGGTGTCGGTGATCACGTCAAGCGTCGACCCGTCCGGGTAGTAGGCCCGGTAAGCCGGATCGAGGGGAACCAGGTCGAGCCAGTCGGTCAGCTCCTCGCCGACCGCGCCGAGCGCTTCGGCGATCAGGTCGGGCATGGTGAGCACGGTCGGGCCGGTGTCGAACTCGTAGCCGTCGACGCTGAGCCGCCCGGCCCGCCCACCCGGCACCGGCTCGCGTTCCAGCAGGGTCACCTGCCGTCCGCTGCCGGCCAGGTGCAGGGCACAGGCCAGACCGCCGAGGCCCGCCCCGACGACCACCACCCGGTCCGTACGCCCGGCGACCGTTCGCGCCGTTGACGATCGTGCGCCCATCATGACCTCCGGTCGGTGGCCGCGCTGGCGAGGCCGAACAGTGCGGTGCGGGCGGTCTCGTCGATCCTGACGGTGGCGAGCGCGTCCAGTGCCTGCTGGACCCGTTCGTCGATCATCCGCTCGATCCGGTCGACCGCGCCGGTGTCGAACACGATCTCGGCCAGGCGAGCCACCTCCGGCTCGCCTGGCAGCGAGCCGGTGCCGTCCAACGCCTGCCGCTGGGCCGGCGAGGCCAGCTCGCGGGCCAGCATGAGCAGCGCAGTCGGCTTGCCGGTGCGCAGGTCGTCGCCGGCCGGCTTGCCGGTGGCGGTCGGATCGCCGTACACCCCGAGCAGGTCGTCGCGGAGCTGGAAGGCTTCGCCGACGGCGAGGCCGTAGCGGGTGTACGCGTCGGTCAGCGGCGTACCGCCGTCCACACCGGCCAGGCTCGCCCCGAACAGCAACGGGCGCTGGACGGTGTAGCTGGCGGTCTTGTAACGGGCGACCCGCAGCGCCCGGTCGACCGACCAGTTCTCCGGGTCGGCCTCGCCGAGGATGTCGAGGTACTGCCCGGCGATCGTCTCCACCCGCATCCGGTCGTAGCCACGGCGTACGTCGAGCAGGCGGCTCGCCGGCAGCGCGGCCCGGGCCAGCAACTGGTCGGCCCAGACCAGGCAGAGGTCCCCGATCAGCACCGCGACCGCCTCGCCGAACCGGCCGGAGTCGCCGCAGCGCCCCGCGGCGGCATGTTGAGCGGCCATGGCCACGTGGGCGGTCGGCCGACCCCGGCGGGTCGCCGAGTGGTCCATCACGTCGTCGTGGACCAGAGCGAAGGTGTGCAGCAGTTCCAAGGTGGCCAGTGCGGGCAGCACCCGGTGCAGCGGCTCGTCGCCGCTGGCCGCGCCGCGCCAACCCCAGTAGCCGAAGGTCGGGCGGACCCGTTTGCCGCCGGCGAGGACGCAGTCGCGGGCCGTGGCGGCGAATCCGCCCATGGCTGGATCGATCGTGGCCAGTGCGTCGACTTCGGCGTCGAGGAATTCGGCGAGGGTCTGCTCGACCGCGGTGACGAGATCCCGGGTGTACGCCGCGAGGACGGCCGGAATCGGTTCATCTCCACCGACCGGCTGTTCAGGCAACACGCGAAGGAGGTTACCCGTTAGTCGGTCGTTGGCCATGCCGCTGAGCGTACCCTAGGGTTCATGTTGCGTCGATTGGTGCGTCGATTATGAGGAGGGCGAATGGATCCGGATCTCGCCGCCGCTTACGAACGGTGTCGTGACCTGCACAGACAGCACGGACGCACCTACTATCTCGCTACCCGCCTGCTGCCCGCATGGAAACGCCGACACGTCCATGCCCTGTATGGATTCACCCGCTACGCCGACGAGATCGTGGACCGCACCGAGGCGCTGCCGTCGGCCGAACGGGCCGCGCTGCTCGACGACTGGGGTGGACGGTTCGTGGCCGGGCTGCACGGCGAGCCGGTCGACGACCCACTGCTGCCGGCGGTGCTGCACACCATCGCCGTCTTCGACCTCGACCGGGAGGACTTCGCCTCGTTCCTCAAGAGCATGGCGATGGACCTGACCGTCACGTCCTACCGCACCTACGAGCACCTGCTGGACTACATGGAGGGGTCGGCGGCCGTCATCGGCACCATGATGCTGCCGATCCTGGGCAGCTCGAACCTGCTGGCCGCCCGGGAGCCCGCCCGCCAGCTCGGCTTCGCGTTCCAGCTCACCAACTTCATCCGGGACGTGGCCGAGGACCTCGACCGGGGCCGGACGTACCTGCCGGACGAGGATCTGGCCGAGTTCGGCGTGACCCGGGACGATCTGCTGGCCTGCCGGGCCGCCGGCCGGGCCACCGAGCCGGTCCGGGAGTTGATCCGGTACGAGGTCACCCGAGCTCAGGCGCACTACGCTGCCGCCGCGCCCGGCGTGGTCCTGCTGGACGCCGGCTCACAGTCCTGCATCCGTACCGCGTACCTGCTCTACGGCGGCATCCTCGACGAGGTGGCCGCGCAGGACTACGACGTGTTCGCCAAGCGGGCCACCGTGCCGCAGCGACGCCGGATGACCGTGGCGGCCCGTGCCCTGCTCGCCCCGACCGGCGCTCCGGTAGCCCTACCTGGTCCTCCGCCTCGCTGATCCAGGTGTGGGTCGACCGGCACCGGTGCCCGGGTGGGATCAGTGGGCCGGGCCGGAGGTTTAGCCTGTCGCAGTGTCGAGAAGCTCTCAGTCCAGCGGCGGGTTGTCCGGACCGCTTCGGGCGATCCTGGGTTCGGTGACGGCGCTGACGGTCGCCGCGGGTGCCATCTACGTGTTCGGACCCTGGTCCTCCGAGGAACCTGCGCCGATCGGCACGCCCCGTCCGGTCGCCGCCGCGGCGAAGGTCTCCGGTCGGACGATCTCGGTGATCGGCTCCGGCGACATCCTCGTGCACCCGGAACTGTGGGACCAGGCCCGCCGGGACGGCGCCGGCAACCTGGACTTCGGGCCGATGCTGGAGCACGTACGCGAGACCGTCTCTGCGGCCGACCTGGCCCTGTGCCACCTGGAGACCCCCGTGGCGCCGCCGGGCGGGCCGTACATCGGCTTCCCCAAGTTCAGCGTGCCCCGGGAGATCGTGCAGGGCATCAAGGCCGCCGGGTACGACGGCTGCTCGACCGCCTCGAACCACACCATCGACCAGGGGATGGAGGGGGTCAAACGCACGCTGGACGCCCTCGACGAGGCCGGCCTCGGTCATACCGGCAGCTACCGCACCAAGCGGGGAGCCGGTGCCGCCAAGATCTACGAGGTCAAGGGTGTCAAGGTCGGGCACCTCAGCTACACCAAGAGCTACAACGGTCTGCGTCCGCCCGCCGGCAAGGAGTGGGTGTCGAATCTCATCGACCCGCAGGCCATCCGGCGCGAGGCCGCTGCTGCCCGACAGTCCGGCGCGGAGATCGTCCTGGTCAGCCTGCACTGGGGCACCGAGTACGAGCACGAGCCCGACGTCGACCAGCAGACGTGGGCGCGCGAGGTGGCCGAGATCGACGATGTGGACCTGGTCTTCGGTCACCACGCGCACGTGGTGCAGCCGGTCGAGCGGATCGGGGACACCTGGATCGTCTACGGCATGGGCAACCACATCGCCCGGCACGCCCAGCCCGTGAACACCAACCGGGACGGGGTGATGGTCCGGGCGGTGTTCGGCCCGGCGGGCGATACGAACCGGTGGAAGGTGGTGGCCATGGAGGCCGTCCCCACCTTCGTTGATCTGAATCCGGATATCCGTTTGGTTGATCTTGAGCGGAAACTGGCCGATGTTGCCCTGCCCCCGGGCCGGCGCATGATCTACGAGGCGGCGGTCGACCGGATCGAGGGCAGCTTGTTGACCAGGGGTGCCGACACGGAGGGGTTGATCGTCCGGGGGGCTCGACCAGGCTCCCGACCGTAGCCGCAGGACCTTGGATGAACGTGAGCCTTGCTAGCATCTGCCCGGCCTGGCGTCCCTGCCTGGCGATGAGCTGGGCGGACAGGTCTTCACGGCAGCCTGGCCACCCCCGGAAGGTTGTCCTCAGGTGCGAAGCGGTTCGGCCCAAGGTGCGCCACAGCAGCCGATAGACGGTTCGGTCAACGACCAGGCGCAACTGGTGGCATGGCGACGCCGTGCTCTGGAACAGCAGTTGCCGGCGGCGGCCTTCCCGGCGGGGACCAACGCCCCGTCGCTGGTCTACCTCCTGGCGACGATGTTCGTCGTCGTCGCGGCCGTCCTCGGCTTCGCGGTGAACGCCCAGCACGGCGCGCTGCCGGCCGTGGTCGACTCACAGCGGGACATCGTCGCCAAGCTCGCCTCCAGCATCCGGCTGGACGCCGCCGCCCGACGCGAGGAACTGACCCGGATGGTGCAGACCCGCGGTGAGACCTCCGACGCCGAACTGCTGAACCGCCTGATCAGCGGGGGACGCAACATCAGCGGCGTATTGATCATGGACGCCGGAACCCGGCAGGTGATCGCCGCCAAGGGCGCGGAGCTGCCACTGGACCTGCTTCCCGCGGAGCTGCCGATCGGCTCCACCCTGGCGGTGACCAACGCCGACGGGCCCCTCATGGTGTACGGGATCGCGCTGGACGAGACCCGGGTCGTCCTGGCCACGCAGCCGCTCACCATGCGGAACCTGCGACTCAACCCGGACGCCGGACACGGCATCCACGCCCTGACCCCCGACGGCACGATCAGCCTGATGCAGGGGGCCAACGCGGTCGAGGCGGCCCACCTGCCGGCGATCTTCGAAGGACTGGTCGATGCCGGCTCCCGGCAGAGCCGGCAGGTCGTCGTCAAGGAATGGTCGGACCGGCGACTGCTGGTCTCCTCCGCCCCGGTGGGCAGCTCCGGCCTGGTGATCGTCTCCCTGCTCACCACCGAGGTGAGCACCGGAACGTCGCTGCGCAAGGGCCTGCTGCTGGGACTCAGCCTGCTGGCCGTCGGCCTGCTCAGCTTCTGGATCATGCGCAGGTCGTTGTTCCTGCCCGTACGTGTGCTGCTCAGCCAGGCCAAGGCCGATGCCTGTGGCGCCATCACCGCCCGGCGGCCGAAGCTGCGCATCCGGGAGGCGCACCGGATCGCCCGCGCGCTGGCCCTCACCTCCGGTGAGCAGTTCCCCACCGACCGGCGCTGGCGCCCGACGGTGCTGCAGGGGCTCAGCGTCGCGCTCGTCATCGCCCTGCTCTGGCCGGCGGCGGTCGTCGTGCTCGGACTGCGGGCTCCGGCCCCGACCGTTCCGGTGCAGCTGATGCGCGACGAGGAGAACCGTGCCGAGGAGGCCAGCAGCGCGCTCGGCAACCTCCTCGACGGTGGACTGGTCACGGTCTCGCGGACCTCCTACGGCTTCAACGTGCAGGATCTGGAGCAGGCCGGCAGGCGACTCGACCGCGAACTCGACACCGACGACCGGTTGCGGGCGCTCTACCTGGTGGATCGGGACGGCAAGGTGCTGGCCGGTGCGGGCCGACGTCCGCTGCGTACCGTCGAGCCGCTGCCCGGCGAGATCGGCATTCACCTGGACCGGACGGTGCAGCGCCTACCTGTCGTGTACGCCTACAACCAGATGGCCGACGGCTACTCGATCGTCGGCGAGTTCGACCCGGACCGCCTGCTGGGCCTGGTGCGCCGGGTCAGCGGGCGTACCTACGTGGTCGACGCCGAGCTACGCACCGTGCTGGATTCCGAGGGCTTCCAGGCGTTCCAACCCTTGCAGGGTGACCTGGTCCGGGAGGCCGCGGTGGAGGCGCTGCCGGGTGGGACGGTCGGCCGGTCACGTACCGCCGACGGCAAGCCCGCGCTGGTCGCCGCCGCCGGTCTGTCCGCACCCGGGACGGTGGCCCACCTGGAGTGGGCGGTCGTGATCGAGCAGGACACCTCCGGGCTGCGGCTGCCGGAGCTGATCGAGCAGCGCTGGACCCTGCTGATGGCCGGCGCGGCCGTCGGGGTCGTCCTGCTGACCCACGTGTGGCAGCTCTACATCTTCGTCCGGCCCCTGCGTCGGTTGGCGAATGTCGCCGACCGGATGAGCGAGGGCAACGTCGAGCTTCCGGTGCCGCCGCAACGGCACGACGACATCGGTGCGATCGCGATGTGTCTGGAGATCTGCCGTCAGGTCCGGCACACCGGCTCGGCGCGATTCGGCGGGGCCTTGCGGTTGCGGGGTGCCGGTGCCGACCGCACCACCGTCCTGCCGCGGGTGCGTTCGGCGGCGGGCACCGGTCGGGGGACGAAGGGCTGACATGTTCTACCTGTACACCGTCTACAGCCTGTGCTGTCTCGCCCTGGTCGTGGCGGGCGTGATCGAGCAGCGGAACCACTACCGCAACCTGAACACCATCCCGCACCGGGTGCTGGTCAACGGCATCCGGGGCAAGAGTTCCATCACCCGGCTGTGCGCTGGTGCCCTGCGCGGTGGGAACAAGGTCGTGGTGGCCAAGACCACCGGCACCGCCGCCCGGTTCATCTTCCCCGACGCCAGCGAGGAGCCGGTGCACCGCAAGTTCGGCATCGCCAACGTGGTGGAGCAGATCGGGATCGTCCGGCGAGCGGCGGTATACCACCCGGATGCCCTGGTCATCGAGTGCATGGCGGTCATGCCTGCGCTTCAGGAGATCAACCAGAGCAAGTTGATCCGGTCGAACATCGGGGTGCTGTGCAACGTCCGCGAGGACCATCTGGCCGAGATGGGGCCCACCCTCGACGACGTGGCCCGGTCACTGAGCCGTTCCATGCCTGAGGGTGGCATCTGTATCACCGCCGAGAAGGACCGGTTGGCCATCCTGGAACAGGAGGCGGCCAAGCGGAACTGCCGGCTGATCTCGGTCGACCCGGAGTCGGTGACCGATCAGGAGATGGCGGGCTTCGGCTGGATCACCTTCAAGGAGAATGTGGCGATCGCGCTCGCCGTCGCTGCGGAACTGGGGGTCGACCGGCGGAGCGCGTTGGCCGGGATGTGGGCGGCACCGCCCGATCCCGGGGTGCTCTCCGTGGCCCGGGTGCTGTACCAGGAGAAGCGGGTGCGCTTCGCCAACATCTTCGCTGCCAACGACCCCGAGTCGACCTTCATGAACATCCAGCAGTTGGAGCAGCAGCAGTTGATCAACCGACCGTTGACCATGGTGATCAACTGCCGTCCGGACCGGGTGGAACGCAACGGGCAGATGGGTACGCTGGCCGGCCGCGTACAGCCCCAGCAGATCGTGCTGATCGGCGAGATGACCCGCAGCGCCCGGGTCAACGTTCCGGCGGACCTGCAGAGCCGGGTGGTCGACCTGGGCGGCAAGCTGCCCCCCGAACGGCTGGTCGCCGAGGTGATGGCCGCCACCGCCCCGGACGGCTCGGTGATCGCGGTCGGCAACATCCACGGCCAGGGTGAGGTGCTGCTGCACGAACTGGCCGCCCTGCCGAGCTGGGAGCCGCGCGGCCGTGACCGCGCCGAATCGATGTTGCGTACGCCGAGCACGCCCGGGTTCGACGTGGACGCCGAGACCGTTTTCCTGGGAGGGATCCGGCGATGATTTTCGGGGGAGAGCTGAGTGCTCAGCTCGCGACCGCCTGCCTGGGCATCGGCCTGGTCTTCGCGTTGCTGTGTTACCTGACCACCAACCTGTCCCCGGGCGGGATGATCACGCCCGGCTGGATCGCGTTGGCGCTGATCGAGGACCCGCTCCAGGCCGGGGTGATCGTGGTGATGACCGTGGTCACCTACGGCCTGACCCGCCTGATGCAGCGCATGGTGATCCTCTACGGCAAGCGACTGTTCGCCGCGATCGTGCTGCTCAGCGTCTTCCTTCAGATGACGCTGTTCATCATCGTCCAACGCGACCTGCCGTTGCTCTTCGCCCACCAGACCCTGGGCTTCGTCGCGCCGGGACTGATCGCCTACCAACTCGTCCGGCAGCCGCCGAAGGCCACCGTGCTGGCCACCATCATGGTCACCGCCATCACCTACGGTGTCGCGGTGAGCGGCATCGTGGCCGGCTTCGTGCCGGTCACCTGATCATCCATCGAAGAGGTGACGGGACATGAATTACCGGACCTACTCCCGCAGCCAGGCGGCACTGATGGTGATCGCCGCCTTCACCCTGCTGGTCGGTGGCGGCACCTTCACCTATGTCGCCGTCCGGCACTCCGTACCGGCTCCGCTCGAACTGAGTCTCGGTCCGCAGGCCGCACAGGCCGCCACCCCGGCGGCGGCCAGCGGCCTGCGCTACATCCGGCTCACCGCCCCGGACCGCACGCAGGTGCTCGACGACAAGGGCAAGACCATCGCGATCATGACCGACGGTTCCCGTACGGTCCATCTGATCGGCAAGAAGCGGACCTTCGCCGAGCCTCGGTTCACCAAGGCCAAGCTGCACTCCGAGTTCTGGGTACGGCTGGCCCCCCGACAGTGGCGGGCCGGGGCGGAGGAGGAGAAGTGGTTCATCGACTGGTTCGCCAAGGCGCGTAAGGACCGGTCGGCGGACATCCTCGCCCTGGCGATGGAGTACACCTACCTGGGCCAGCCCAAGCGGGACCGGCAGGGCCGGCAGTACTCCGGGGATGCCGCCTTCGGCCCCCTGTCGGACATCGACCCGGACGGCCGGGCGGAGAACTCCGACTTCTACGACTACCTGGGCATCTCGTGGAGCTTCCCGGACAAGGAGGAGAAGCCCAGCCCGTCGCACTTCCTCAGCCTGGACTGCTCGGGCTTCGTCCGGATGGTGTACGGCTACCGGGCCGGCTATCCGCTGCTCGGCACCAACAACGCCGGTCCGGGGCTGCCCCGCCGGGCCACCGCGATGGCCTCGGTCGGACCGGGCACCCAGCTCATGCCGAACACCGGCAAGCGGGCCCGCGAGCTGGACCGCCTGCTCCCGGGCGACATGCTCTTCTTCAACGCCGGCCCGATCCAGGGCGCGAACATCGAGCACATGGGCATCTACCTCGGTGTCGATGACCGTGGTCACCACCGCTTCATCTCCAGCCGTACCACCGCCAACGGGCCCACGATGGGTGACCTGGGCGGCGAGTCGATCCTCGACGGCACCGGCTACTGGGCGCTGCGGTTCCGGACCGCCCGCCGAGTGTGAGCTTCGCGGCGGCTCGTCGGGGTCAGCCCTCGGCGAGCCGCTCCGCCAGGGCCGCCACCACCCGGTCGCCGATGGTCGAGTCGCTGCGGATCGACCAGTTCAACTCCAGGTGCACGAAGACGGTCCCGGCCTCGGCGGCGGCGCGTCCCTGCTGGTTGGTGCGTCCTTCCAGTTGGCCGCAGCGGCGTACCCAGGACCGGCAGGTGCGCAGACCAAGCTCGGAGAGACTGTCGGCGATCCGGCGGGCCAGCCGGTTCGTCGGTGCCGCACCGGTCGACACGACGACGTCCGAGGACGGCAGGTTGCGGTCGGCGAAGCCGTGCAGCTGGATCTCGTCGAGGCCGGCCTCGGCGAACGCCACGGCCAGACTGTGGAACAGCGAACGGTTGTTGTGCGCCACGTCGGCGGCGCCGGCGGCGGCCTGCCGGTGCGCCCCGGCGACAAGGAGCACACTGCCGGGAAGCCGGCGGTGCAACGCCAGCCCGATCTTCTCGGTGTTGATGTCGAACCCGGGGTGCGGCACCTCGATCACCGTGCGCGCGGTGGCGGACCGGTCGACGAGCACCGCGCCCCAGGTCCGCCTGTCGGAACCGGTGGCCAGGTAGCTGCTGCACTCCCGACCGGTAGCCGAATCGATCCCGTGCCGAGCCTGAAACCCCAGTTCAGCGAAGAGCCGATCGGCATCCTCCGTCTCGTCGCCCCCCGCCACCAGCGCCCGAGCCGCCCGCGCAGCCGTACGGCGTTCCGCCGAATCCGGATCACGGTACGGCCCCACAGCCGACAACGCCCCGGTCAACTCATCAACAAGCCCCGCCACATCCAACTCGATGGCGGCTGATGAGGGGCCAGGACCACACCCCCCGCCGAACAGCCCGACCCCCGTAGCAGCAGCCAGCACCGCCCGTCGCCTAGCCCTCACGCCCCCCGCCCGCTTCCCCACCCGAAGCAGGCTAACCCACCCCCACCCTCCTCGCCGATCTTGCACCCTCTGCCTGGACAAATCGGGTTGGAGGCGTCATATAGGCGACCGGAAGTGCAAGATCGACGGGGAGATTGGGGGGCGGGGGGCGGTTTGGGGGGGCGTGGGGTGGGAAGTCGGTAGTTGTGCGAGAGCTATTGACGAAGATTGAGCAGAATTCCCGGCTTGACCGGTTCGGTGATCGGTTGCAGCGCGCGGTGCAGGGCACCCTGCGGGGGCAGCGGGTCCGGGATCTGCTGCACGGGGTCTGGCTGGGGCATCCGCTGCACCCTGCGATGGTGCAGGTCACGGTCGGTTCCTGGATGAGTGCGGCGGTACTGGATCTGCTGCCGGGTCAGCGGCGGGCGGCCACCGCGCTGATCGCGGTGGGCACCGCCAGCGCCGTGCCGTCCGCGGTGGCGGGGCTCAACGACTGGGCGGCCCTGGCCCGTGACCAGCGCCGGGTCGGCCTGGTGCACGCCGCGTCGAACAGCGTGGCCCTGGTGTTGTACGGGGGCTCGCTGGCCGCGCGGCTGTCGGGTCGCCACGGCCTCGGCCGTACGCTCGGCTTCCTCGGCCTCAGTGCGGCGAGTGCGGGGGCGTACATCGGTGGGCATCTGGCGTACAAGCAGGGTGCCCAGGTGAACGTGAGCGTCTCCGACCTGCACCTGATCAGCGACGGGTGGCATGCGATCGCCGAGATGGACAGCCTGCCCCAGCGGGAACTGGTCACCCGCAAGGTCGACGAGGTGTCGGTGATCCTCTACCGGCACGGCGACGACGTGACCGTGATGCTGGAGCGCTGCCCCCACCAGAGTGGGCCGCTCGGCGAGGGCGAGGTACGCGAGATCGACGGCCACGCCTGCGTGGTCTGCCCCTGGCACGGCAGCACCTTCCGCCTCAACGGCGGCGAGGTGGTGCACGGTCCGTCCTCGAACGACCAGCAGATCCTGCCCACCCGCGTGGTGAACGGCAAGCTTGAGGCACGCCTGCCCTGACCGCCTGGTACGGCGGCAGGCGTCGTCAGTCCTTGCGGTGTCGGCCGGTCGGAAGTTCGCGGGGTGCGCTGCTGCGCCGGTGCTGCCAGGTGCTGGCCGAGGTGGTCACGGGTCGTCGGCGCAACCCCAGGACGGCACCGATCTGTGCGCCGACGATGCTGGCCACGGCCAGTACGGCGGAGATGGCCAACGGACGGTTCACCCGGTCGGGATCGCCGGCGCGGGCCGCGCCCACCGTCACCACCGGCGGGCGGTCGTCGGAAACCTTGTCGCGTGGCGCGGTCGGCTGTCGATCCTCGGGCGCGGCGGGCGCGGGTGTCGCCGATCCCGGCTGCGAGGTGCTCCCACCCGGCTGACCGGAGGCGCCACCCCGCGTCGCCCCGTCCTGCGTGGCCCCACCCGGCCCCGTCCCGCCCGGCCCCGATCCACCCGGTCCTGATCCGTCCGGCTTCGTCGGGGTGGGCGTTCCTGCGCCGCTGTCCGGGGCGGCCGGTGCGGGCGAGGGTCGGTTCGGTGTCACCAGCCGGCCGGTGGCGTGTGCCCGTACGCCCTGGTCCTTGGCCTCGGTCGGGAGTGTGATCAGTTGGCCGGGGCGGATCTGGTCGGGGTTGCGGAGTCCGTTGAGGGCAGCCAGTGTGCGGTAGTCGTCGAAATCGTCCAGGTACCGGTCGGCGACCTTGCCGAGGTAGTCGCCCTTGGCGACCTGGTAGACCGGAGCATCGAGGTCCGTCCGTACTGTCGCCTGCGAACCCATGGTGGTCGAGCCGGCCGGCGACGTGTACGCGACGGTTGTGGTGGGCGCGGTGTACGGCCCGGAGGTGTACGCGGCGGTGGCGGCGGCGGCCGGGCTGGCGACGAGGATCAGCGCGACCGAGCCGACCAGGGCGGCGGCGGCCCGCTGCTGCCGGCCCATCCCGGGCAGCCGGGGTGCCGGTCGGCGCAGCGCCTGTGCGCCCAACTCCACGAGCACCGAGATGGCGAAGGTCGCCCACCCGAACCAGCCGACCAGGGCCAGCGCCCGCAGGAACAACTGGCCGTCGTCGCGGCTGGTGAGGGTGGTGCCGATCTCCGCCAGTGTCGGTACGTGGTCGGGCAGCGGGTTGCCGGCGAAGGCCAGCAGTGCGATCGGCCCGCCCACCAGCAGGCCGAGCAGCACGACGAGCGCACCGAAGCCGGTCAGGATGCGACCGAGCCGCCGTACGGCGGTACCACCCGATGCGGCCATGACGACCTTCCTTCTCTCAGGGGAGCCCGGTCAGCGGCCGCGCGGTCGCCTCACCGGAGACGGTGACGGTGTTGGAGAAGCCGAAGAGGCCGAGCATGGCCCGGCGGTAGGTGACCGAGACGCGTACCCGGATCTGGGTCTCGCCGTCGACCACCGGGAAGCTGACGGTGTGGCCGCTGGCCCCGGCGGCGGCGAGGTAGTCCGCGACGGCGCGACGCGCCTGCCGCCGGTTGATCTGTTTGGGCCCGCCCTCGATGGCGGTGGCCAGATCGATGGCCTGCCCGCCCGCCCGTGCCGCCTCGGCGGCCAGGTTCTCGGCCCGCTGGAGGGTACGCAGTTGCCCTGCACCGTCGAACGCCATGCCGATGATGGCGAGCACCCCGACGAGGGCGATGGCGAGGAAGATGCTCACCCGCCCGGCGTCACCCCGGCCGGCGGTCATCCTCGACTCCGGTAGCGGTCCAGCGGCGAGGTGAACGAGGCGGTGATCCGGCTGCCCGCCGGCATGTTCTTCAACACGGGAAGCCTGATGTCCTGGTAGGACACCGTGCAGGCGAGTTCCACGGTGACTGAGGCGTCCTGCCCGACGCGGCTGCGGAACGCCGCGTTGAAGGTGGTGGAGCGGCCGTCGACCGTACCCCGGAAGGTGATCTGTGGGGCGCGGGTGCAGGCCACGCCGCGCCAGTCGAGCTGCTGCCGGGCCGCTTCCCGGGCCTCCCGGCGGGCGGTGGTGGCGTCCCGGGAGATCGAGGCCGCGCGGGCGGCGTCGTGGGCGGCGGCCTCCAGCGCCTCATTGGCCACCGCGGTACGACCGGCGACCCCGGCCAGCACCATCAGCGCCACGAAGGCCGGTGCCAGCACGGCCACCTCGATCGAGACCGAGCCCCGGCTCATGGTGCGGTCCATCGTTCCACCGTTCCGTGCGCGGTCTGCCGGACGGAGAAGGTGACGCCCGGTACGACCGACAGGGCGCGACCGGTCACCGTGCAGGTCACGTCGGTGGCCGTGGTGACGCAGTCGGGCCCCGGGTTCTTCCAGCCGACCAGCCAGTCGCCCGCCTGGTTGAGGAACTTCGTCGCCCGCTCGGCGCCGGCGTTCGGTGCGGCCTCGTGCAGCCGTTGGGCGTTGACGCCGCTCTGCGCGGCGTTGAGCGCGGTCGAGCGGGCCACGAAGACCGCGGCGACCTGGATCGAGGCGAAGAGCAACAGCAGGATCGCCGGCAGCGTCACGGCCAACTCGACCGGGTTGCCACCCCGTTCACCGTCGCCGGGTAGCCGGTGGTGCCGGTGCGCCACGGCCCACCGGCACCACCTCTCGAACCGAAAACGGCGCATCGTCAGTTGGCCGGCGGGCCGGGGATGGCGTCCATCCAGTTCTCGGCGGCGAGAAGGGCGGCGGCGGTAACCGCGAGGGCCACCGTCACCAGACCAAAGATGATCACGGCGGTGGGCACCGGGCTGTCGCCGCGATCGCCGGCCAGTTCGGCCAGCCGCGCGCGTAGCGCGGCGTGCAGGTAGGTGAGGACGGACATCGAACTGCTCCTTTGCTGACGGGGGTTGGCCTAGAGGCGGGCCAGGAACGGATAGATGGCGAAGCCGAGCAGGACGAAGACCAGCAGCGCGCCGGGGATGTCGAGCCGACTGGTCACCCCCTCGGCCCGAGCCAGGTTGTCGGTGCGGATCTGGTCGCGTAGCGAGTCGGCGCGGCTGCGCAGTGTCTCGTGCACCTGGGCGCCCTCGCTGCCGGAGGACTGCATGATCGCGCCGACATCGCCCAGCTCGGGGATGCCGATCCGATCGGCGAGGTCACGCAACTCGTCCCAGGGGGAGTGCATCTGCATCTGGGCCATCCGCAGCGCCTCGGAGATCCGCTCGAAGACCCAGCCATCGCAGATCGCCGCCGCCCGCTCCAGCGACTGCACCGGCCCGTGCGCGGCGGAGAGCTGCAACGCCACCAGGTCCAGGTAGGTGCAGACCGCCTGGCGGAATTCCTCCCGGGCGGCCTCGGCGCGGGTCACCACCGCCCGATGCGCCACCAGGGCACAGAGCGCCGCCAGACCGAGGCTGCCCAGCACCGGTACGACAAGCGGCAGCGAGATGCCGACGGCGAACAGCGCGAAGCTGAGCAGGGCCGGCGCGGCGAGGCCGATCAGCGCCGAGAGCAGCAGGGAGAGCGTGTACTGCTCGGGGGTGCGGTCGAGCAGGGCGAGCTGTCGGTGCGGTGGGCGCAGCCAGCGGGCCAGACCGGTGAGCCACTCCAGTTGACGGTCGGCGGGACTCGGCCGGGCGACTCCGGCCGGCGGATGCAGCCGGCGCAACGCCGGGCCGAGCGCGGGGGTGGCCGGCACCAGTTCGCGTACCACCAGGAACACGCCCAGCCCGACCGCTGCCCCGGCGACCACGGCGATGAAGAGGTGCAGGTTCACGCCACCGCCTCCTCGGGGTCGGGGGCGGGCAGGAAGCGGGCCGGTCGCGGTGGTTGGCTCATCGAGCGCACCCAGGCCAGCAGGCCGACGAAGGCGGCACCGAGCAGCGCCATCACCAGCTGACCGAACGGCGTGCCGTACGGCTGCACGTACTCGGCGTTGAACAGCCCGTACGCGATGGTGGCCAGGGTCATGCCGGTGAGGAACCGGACCGCGAACCGGGGCTGGGTGCGTTTGGCCTCGATCTCCCGCCGGGTGGTGACCTCGGCCGCCGCCGCCGAGGCGATCGAGCCGAGCACGTCGCCGAGCCGCTCACCCCGGTCGGTCAGGTGCAGGATGAGCGCCGCCACCACCTGGTCGCAGACCGGGTCGCCGATCTCGTCGGCGAAGGCCAGCAGGGCGGATCGGGCCAGCCAACCGGCCTGGAGTCGGGCGGCGAGCAGCCGTACCTCGTCCTGGATCTCCTCGGGCGCGGTGCCGACGGTGCCGATGATCGCCTGCTGGAGCCCCTGCCCGGTGGCGGAGACGTCCTTGAGTCGGCGGGTCCACTCGCCGACGGCCTCGATCCGGGCGATGGCCCGCTGTTCGGCTCGGCCGACCGAGAACAGCCACGGGGTGCCCGGTACCGCGACCGCGACCAGCAGGCCGACCACCGGCAGCCCGGTCAGCAGGAAGGCCAACGCGCCCGCGACCACCGCGCCGATCAGCAGCGCCTGGTGGGCCTGCTGTTCACGGACGGTGGTGCCGGAGCCGCGCCACAGCCGGCTGATTCCGGGGCCGGCGCCCGGTGCCGGGCCGGGCGGGCGGCGGGTGCCTACCAGTGCGACGACCGTCAACACCAGCCCGGCCACGCAGGCCGCCCCGGAGACCACGGCGAGAAGTTCGATGTTGTCGAGCACCACTCACCGCCGACCGAGTCGGGTCTGCTTGGGGCGGCGCCAGGCACCCTGCCCGGCCTCGATCCAGCGGCTCAGCAGTCGCGCGTCGTAGCCCACCCGCAGCAACTGGTCCCGGACCCGTTCGGGTAGGTGTCGGGGCACCGCGCGGCCGTCCGGGCCGGGCGCGAACACCTTGGTGGTGGTGATCCGGTTGCTGTCACCGACACCGATCACCTCCTCGACGTGCGAGACGAACCGGTGCTTGCGCCCGCCGATGCCGGTCTCGTCCTCGACGGTGACGTAGACGATCAGGTCGAGCGCGTTGCCGGCCATCCGGCGGGCCTGGTCGACTGTCATCTCCCGGCCGTGGGCCAACGCCAACTCGATGATCCGTTCGCTGACCCCGCCCGGGGTACGGGCGTGGATTGTGCACATCGAGCCCCGGCTGGTGGTCATCGCCTGGAGCATCGGCACGATCTCACGGGATCGCACCTCACCGACGATGATCCGCAGGACGCCCATCCGCAGCGACACCGGGATCAGGTCGGCGATGCTGATCTCACCGGCCGGTCGACCGTCGGGCCCGCGTTCGCCATGTCCTTCGCGGGCCTCGAAGCTCATCACCGCCCGATGCCGGTCGGTCCGGCGGGCCGGCAGCAACTCCCGGCTCTCCTCCAGCAGCACGTACGGCTCGTCGGGCGGAATCTCGCTCATCAACGCCCGGATGACTGTGGTCTTACCGGCACCGGCCAGCCCGGCGACCATGATGTTCAGCCCGGCGCGCATCGACGCGCGGAGGAAGTCGCGCAGCAGCGGGTCGATCATCTCGTCCAGGTCGCCGCGGGTGCCGGCGAGGTCGTCGAGGGTCACGTCGAGGGTGTTGTGCTTGCGGATCACCGCGTACGGGCGGTGGCTGACCAGGAACACCGCCGCCAACCGGCTGCCGTCGGGCAGTTGCAGATCCAGGGTCGGCTTCGAGGTGGACAGCGATCGTTCGGTGGCACCGGCCCGGCGCGCCGCCGCCTGGAGGATCTCCACCAACTCGTCGTCGCTGTCGGCGATCGGCTCGACCCAGTCGACGCCACCGCCGTGCCGGGTGATCCGCACCTGGTCGCAGCCGAGGATGTGGACCTCCTCGATGGTGTCGTCGACGAGCAGGGTCTGCAGTCGACCGAGGCCGGCCAGTTCGGCGGTGACCTGGTCGAGCAGCAGCCGTTCCTCACCGGCGGCCATCGGGGTGCCGGCCCGGCGTACCGAGTCGGCGTACTCGGCGACCAGAAGCACCGCGAGCCGGGCCCGCTCGGTGTCCTCCTCGTCGACGCTGAACTCCCGACCCCGCTGCCACCGGGTGAGTTGCTCGCTCAACTGGCGGCGCAGTTCCCGTACCACCTGGAAGTCCACCCGTGGCCGGGGTGGCGGTTCGGCTGCCGTCGGCGCGGCCGACACCGGCACCGGCATGGACGCGTAGTGCCGACCGTTGGCCACGGGCAGCGGCGGCGCGGTGGAGGTGGCGCCGGGCGGCTGCCGCCGGGGATCCGAGGAGACCGGCTCAAAGCGCATCGGGCACCCCCTGCGAGACCGGCCAGGCCAGGCGGGCTCGCCGCCGGTCCAGCAGGGCGCCGACCGGCACCTCCAGTTCGCGGGCCGCGCGCAGCAGCGGCCGTCCGGCGCGCACCGTGCCGCCCAGGCTCAACACCCCGGCGGTACGCGGATCGTGCGGCAGCCGGGCGATCACCGGCAGCTGAAGGGCCTTGCTGATCTCGCCCTTGCCGTGGCCGTCGCCGACCAGCAGCAGGCGCAGCGTGCCGGGCTCCACCCGATGCTCGGCGAAGTCCCGTTCGAGCGTCTTGAGCATGGCGCGGGTGCCGGACAGGTCGGGCAGTTGCGCCCGGGTCACCACCAGCACCACCGACGCGGCCCGCAACAGCGGCCACGGCGTGCCGACCACGTGCAGCCGTCCACAATCGACGATCACGTCGTACGGCGGGTCGCCGCGTTCCAGCCCGGTGAAGAAGTCCGCGAACCGCTGCCACAGCGGGATGACACTGCCGGCCTGGGCCGGGTCGACGACGCCGGGCAGCAGCAGGCGTTCCCGGCGCGGCGCGTCCAGGTCGACCAGCTGCGACCAGAACGCGGTGTCCAGGTTGCCGTCGCGCAGTTCCCCGACGGCCAGTTCCCCCAGGCCCCGTGGGCCGTCCAGCGCGCCGCCCAGGTAGCCGGCGAGGATCGAACCGCCGGCCGGATCGCATTCGGCGAGGACCACCCGACGGTGCCAGCTCAGCGCGCAGGCCAGCGCGGTGGTGGTCACCCCCGGCGAGCCCTTGGCCGAGACCAGCGCGATGATCGCCATCAGGCCGCCTTGGTGAGCACGACCGCGATCCGGTCCTGCGCCGCCATCGCCACCACGGCCGGCACGTCCCGTACGGCCAGGGCCAGGTAGACCACGACCTCGTCGCGGCCGTCGGTGCTGACCGCGTCGGTGACGGTCGCGGTGAACCGGGTCACGCCGGAGGACGAGCCGCTGCTGCTGTCGTCGCGAGGGGTGCTGACCAGCAGAACCTGGTCGCCCGGGCGAAGCTTGGGGGCCGGCACCTGGGCCGTACGCAATCCCAGGGCGATCTGTTGCTGCCCCGGGCCGAGCAGGGGTTGGTCGGTGAGCTGCGCCATGGTCAGCAACGTCCCGGGAGCGAGCGAGACGGCGGCGCGCATGCCTACCACGTCGGCGAGCCGTCCGGCCGGCACCGGGTCGAGGCCCTGCCCGCCGGCCACCTGCACCGAGACCAGGTCGCTGGCGCTGACCACGCTGCCCACCTCGACCGTCCGGGCGACCGCCAGGTAACTGCCGGTCGCCCGCACCGAGGTGACCGCGAACGCCGAGCCCAGCCCACCGAGGGCGATCAGCAGTACGGCCAGCCCGAGCAGCCCGGGGCGGACCCGGCGTTGCCGGACCACCTTGGGTGGGGCGACCGGCGCGTCCACCGGAGAAGGGCCGTTGCGGGTCGCCACGCTCATCGGGTCACCACCTGAAGCTCGTTGATCTGGATTTGCACCGGGCCGGTGGTGCGGGTGACGCCACCGATGCTCCCGGTCGCGCCGCTGCTGCTGGTCCAGGTGACGCTCCAGTGCGTCGTCGCCTGCACCCGGTACGTGCCGGCCTTGCTGTAGCCGTTGTGGTAGCCGCAGTCGGGGGAGCGCTTCCCGGCGTGTTGACCCCGCCGGTCGTACGCGGTGCCGGGGCCGTCGCAGACGACCCGGTGGCCGTTGCCCATGTCCCAAACGATCTCGTCGACCTCGGCCTGGATGGTGACGGTCAGGCCCCGGTCGGAGGCGGAGGCGCTCTGCGGGCCGAAGTAGGTGGCGCCTCGGCTGGCCCACATCCAGACCGGCAGCCCGACCAGACCGGGGCCGATGTCCTTGCGGGGTGCGACCGCCGCTCGGGGGGCCAGCAGGGTGATCGAGGCGAACGCCCGGCGGGCCAGTTCCTCCGGATCCGGCGGAGCACCGAAGCCCGGCGGCGGCCCTTCCAGCAGCTCGTTACGCACGCTGCCCAGGGACACGGCGTCACAGGTGAGCGTGTACCACTGCCACCCCGGGGGTGCCTCCAGTTGTGGCTCGGAAAGTCGGTAGTAGCAGCCGTCCTGGCTGTTGAACCAGCCCATGCCCTCGCGGTAGCAGGGGACGGTCTGCCCCTTCCACCGGCAGACGCTGCTGCCGCCACCGCCACCGCCGTTGTCGCCGCCGTTGTCACCGCCGTTGCCCCCACCACCGGGGGTGCCCGGGTCGTCGTCCCAGACGTTGCAGTTGGGCTGGGCCGGCGGGCACTCGGCACCGGGGTCGGCGGCACCGGCCGGCACCGCCGGACCGGTGACCAGCAGCAGCGCCAGCGCTGTGCCGAGCAGCAGACGGCGGACGGCCGTCCGGCGCAGCAGGCGCGGATCGACCGAGGCCCGGTCGAGGTGGTTCGCCGCCCGGGTCAGCACGGCTGGTCCTGGTGGGCGGAGCCGCCGCTGATCAGCCAGCGACCGTCGGGGTAGCGGGTGGCGACGGCGGTGGCGAGGTGCCGCGTGCCGCGGGTGCCGGGCACCACCTTCTTGTCGGCGACGTAGACCAGCCGGTAGCCGGTGGCGTCGAGGCAGTCCTGTATCTCCACGGTGGGTGGCTTGCCGTCCAGGTCGACGGAGATCACCGTGGGGTCGGAGCGCAGCGTGCCGGTGCTGACCGCCCCGTTGGCGCGGGCCTTTATCAGGCCCACCCGGACCCGGGTGAGCAGCGGGTCGGCGAGAAACCGGGTCAGCTCCGGGTGCTGCGGGTCGCTGCGCCGGCTCGCCGACCGGGAGGCGGTCAGATATCCGGCGTACGCCTTCAGGGCCGCCTGCTCGGCGGCCTTCTCCTCGGCGATCCGTTCGTTGCCGACCGGCCGACTCCGGTCCGTCGCGGTGGTGCCGGCTGTCGTCGGCGGGTTGCCGCAGGCGGTGGTCGTGCCGACCGTGGCCACTGCGACCAGACCGGCCGTCCAGCGACTCAGCTGCCGTGCTCGCACCCTCGTGCCCTCCTCGGTACCGACCCGGCGACCGGCGTCGCCGCCGTTTTCGGGCGTGCGGCAGCGCGACCGGATGGTCCTCTGCGGGCCGGTCCAATACGCAGTCGCATTTGCCCTAACGGATCTTCTACAAATGCACTGTCCTGGGTGGTTATGGCCGTCGGACGTGGGTTGCGTCACATCCAAGGGGCGAGCATAAGCTGACGCCGGCCGATGCAACAGAGGCAATTCATGTGACTACTCTGAGTCATGAACGGTGGTGGTGCTCGATGGTTACCGGAGGGTTGCCGAGGCCTGCCGAGGTCGTGTCGACGCCGGATCGGTGGGGTCCGCGCCCTGATGGGATCCACCGTCGGGTGGGTGGCACCGAGGCGGGTGCCGGTGGGGTGGGAAATGGCTTGTGGCCCGATCCGTCCCCTGCTTTCGCTGCCCAAGGAGTTCGCCAATTGCGTTCCATGGGAATTCCATCTACGTGCGCCGCGTATTTCGGCCGAGTCTCCGCCGACCACCAGGGTTCCGTTTCGCAACGATCGGATCACCAGCGGATCCGAGCAGGCAGATTACGTACCGTATTCACCTTGCCGGGGAGGTCGGCGTGAGCCAGCCGGCAACCACCGAGTCGGCGCGGCCCGACGACATCCCACCCACCCCCGCCCGCCGCCGGCCGATGGCCGTGCTGGCGCTCACCCCGCTGCTGCGGTACGCCGTCGCCCGGCACGCCGTGCCCACGGGGACCGACCGCCGCAGCGGATGCGACGCCTGCGGCACCCCGATCGGCCTCGACCGGCCCTGGCCGGCGCTCGGCCCCACCGCCCGATGCGGCACCTGCCGGGCCCGGATCGGCGCGCCGCCGTTCACCGTCGAACTGGTCACCGTCGTAGCCCTCGCCATGCTGCTGCTGGCCGGCCCGCCCGCAGGTGAACTGGTCGCCGCCGCCTGGTGGCTGATCTTCGCGGTACCGCTGGTCTTCGTCGACCTCGCCGTGCACCGGCTGCCCGACCGGCTCACCCTCCCGGCCGCCGCCGGCACCTGGCTGCTGCTCGGACTGACCGCCCTCGTCGACGCCGGGCCGGCACCCTGGCTGCGCGCCACCGCCGCCGCGCTCGGCCTGGCCGGCTTCTTCGCCACCACCACGCTGCTGTTCGGCGCCCGAGGCTTCGGCATCGGCGACGCCAAACTCGCCCTGGGCGCGGGTGCGCTGCTCGGCTGGTACGGCTGGGCGACCCCGGTGCTGGGGCTGCTGCTCGCGGTGATGCTGTCCGGCCTGGTGGCCCTCGGGCTGCTGGTCACCCGACGGGCCCGCTGGTCGTCCCACCTGCCGTTCGGGCCGTACCTGGTGCTCGGCACCCTGGGGGCGCTGCTGCTGGTGTGGTGAGCGGGCCGGCGGGGAACTGTTGATGCTCCCCGTTCGCACCGCGTCAGGAGGCGTAGTTGCAGCGCACAGCCGAACGCTCGTCCGCACCCGACGAGCGCTGGCGGATCCGGCGTACCCACGACGACCTGGACCGGCTCGGCGAGACCGAGTCGGTGTTCGCGTTGAGCAACGGCTGGCTGGGCTGGCGCGGCACCCTCGACGAGGGCCGGCCGTGCGACATGCCGGGCAGCTACCTCAACGGCCTTCACGAGCGGCGCAAGCTGAACTACCCCGAGGACGGTCACGGCTTCCCACAGCTGTCCGACACGGTGATCAGCGCACCGAACGCCACCCTCGTCCGGCTCTGGGTCGACGGCGAACCACTTGACGTACGCACCGGGACGCTGCACCACCACGAGCAGGTCCTCGACCTGCGCGCAGGGGCGCTGGAACGGCTCACCGAGTGGACCTCGCCCGGCGGGCACACGGTGCGGATACGCAGCACCCGACTGGTGTCGCTGCCGCGCCGCCGCGTCGGTGCCGTCGAGTGGACGGTGGAAGCCCTGCACGGGCCGGTCGAGCTGAGGATCTGCGCAGACCTGCTGGCCAACGAGCGGGTGGAGGACCGCGCCGACGACCCACGAGCCGCCGCCGTCATCGACGATCCGCTTGTCGGCGAGGTGCAGCAGCTCGACGGCAGCGCCGGGGCGCTGGTGCACCGCACCGGGCACAGCGACCAGCGGGTCGCCGCCGCCGTCGCACACCACCCGACGGCACCGGACCACGTCACCAGCAGCGCGGACGCGACCGAGGACCGGATCCGGTTCAGCCTCGCCGGTGTCCTGCAGCCCGGTGAGCGGGTCACGCTTGCCAAGTTCGCGGCGTACGAGTGGCAGCCGGTCGACGGTGCGTCGCCGGACGACCTCGCCGACCAGGTGATGACCGACGCGCTTGCCGCCCGGGCCGACGGCTTCGCCGCGCTGCGCGCCGAACAACGCGCGGCCCTGGACGCCGCCTGGCGTACGGCCGACGTGCTCCTCGACGGTGACGACAAGTTGCAGCTGGCGATCCGCTTCGCGATGTTCCACCTGATCCAGGCGGGACGCCCCGACGGCGACCGGACCATCCCCGCCAAGGGGCTTACCGGCAACGGCTACGACGGACACGTGCTCTGGGACACCGAAGGCTACGTCCTGCCGGTGCTCACCTACGTCGCGCCGGAGGTGGCCCGATCGGCGTTGCGCTGGCGGCACGCGCACCTGCCGCAGGCCCTCGAACGCGCGGCGGAACTGCGGCTGACCGGGGCGACCTTCCCGTGGCGCACCATCGGGGGACAGGAGTGTTCCGGCTACTGGCCCGCCGGTACGGCCGGGTTGCACGTCAACGCCGACATCGCCGACGCGGTGCTGCGCTACGTCGCGGCCACCGGCGACGACGACTTCCTCGCCGGCCCCGGACTGGAACTGCTGGTGGCCACCGCCCGGCTGTGGGCCGGCTTCGGGCACTACACCGACGACGGCCGCTGCCACATCGTCGGGGTCACCGGCCCGGACGAGTATTCGGCGCTTGTCGACGACAACCTGTTCACCAACCTTATGGCCCGGCGGAACCTGCGCGGTGCCGCCGACGCGGTACAGCGCCACCCGGAGGCGGCGACCCGGTTGGGCGTCGACCCGGCGGAGGTGACCGCCTGGCGGGCCGCGGCCGACGCGATGACCGTGCCGTACGACGCCAAACGCGGGGTGCACCAGCAGTCCGCCGGCTTCACCGAACAGCCCGAGTGGGACTTCGCCGGCACCAGCGAGGACGACTACCCGCTCCTGCTGCACTTCCCCTACCTGGAGCTGTACCGACACCAGGTGGTCAAACAGGCCGACCTGGTGCTGGCCATGCAACGGTTTCCCGGCGAGTTCAGCGCCGAGGAGAAGGCCGCCAACTTCGCCTACTACCAGGCCCGGACCGTCCGCGACTCGTCACTGTCGGCCAGCCCGCAGGGCGTGCTCGCCGCCGAACTGGGCCACCTCGATCTGGCGTACGACCTGTTCACCGAGTCGGTGTTGCAGGATCTGGAGGATCTCGGCGACAAGACCGGCGACGGCCTGCACCTGGCGTCGCTGGGCGGCGCCTGGCTGGCCCTGGTGCAGGGCTTCGGCGGGATGCGCGACGACCGCGAACTGCTCACCTTCGACCCCCGGCTGCCCGACCGGATCGAGCGGCTGGCGTTCAGCCTGTGCTGGCACGGCCAGCGGCTGCTGGTCACCCTCACCGCCGACCAGGCCCGCTACGAACTGCCCGACGCTCCCACCGGCACCACCGTCGAGCTGTGGCACCACGGCGAGCGGCTGCGGGTGAGCGCCGGCGAACCGGTGACGCGGCCGATGCCGCCGGTGCCCGACTTCGGCCCCGAACCGCCCTCCCCGGACGGCCGCCGCCCCAAGGGGCGGTAAGGAAGGGCACCTTATTAACGCCTCCGGTAGAGGAAGGGCACCTTATTAACAAACCGTCAGTCGACGGGCATCCGCCGCTGCTCGCCGAGGAGTGAACCGCCCGCCATCCGTTCCCGTACGGCGGTCAGCTCCTCGAAGGCGTACGCCCAGTTGTGGCACTTGAAGCTGCGCAGGCCCTCGATCGGGGTGCGGCAGTCGGCGCAGCGGACACCGGCGATGGCGTCGGGGAGCCCGGTGTTGACGTAGCGGCGCTCGCCGAGAATCACCGTCGCGATCATCGTCGGGTCGTGCACGCCCTTGAGCGCCGAGGAGACGATGTCGTACCAGGTGATCCGGCGATCGCACTTCGGGCAGTCCGGTTGGTCGCCGCTGACCCACAGCGGAGCGCCGATGGTGCGCGGTGGCATGCCGAGGAGCTTCTCGATGCGGCGTACGTCCGTCTCGGGGGTGGTCCAGCGGTGTCGGCCCGGCAGCGAGGCGGGTGAGTCGTAGACGGCCTGGAACAGGGCGGGTTCGACCTCGACGGTCTCGCGTTCGCTTGTCACGGCGTACCTTCCGGTTGGTCGACGCTCCCACCGTGGGCACCGGCGGGCAACGGGCACAACCGGATCAACGACACGGCGCCTCGGCCGGCGTCGGCAGCGCCGACCTGCGGACGCCCAGGATGATCAGGTACCCGAGGATCCAGAACTCGCCGACGGTCGCCGGGACCACCAGCAGGTCCGCGAGCATCCCGGTGCCGGGGGCGAGGTACGCGACGAACGTGTGGAGCAGGTAGCCGACACCCCCGGCGACGAGGACCCAGCCGAGGGCGCGAGGCAGCCACCCGGACCGCAGTACGCACAGGCCCATCGGTACGAGCCAGAGGCCGAAGAAGAGTCCACCCACGGTCCACAGGTTCCCGCTGACCAGGTACAGCAGTTGGACGCTGTCGGCGGCGTCGCCGAACGGTTGGGCCGCCACCTCGGTGGCGGTCGCGAGGAGCGCGGCGCTGCCGAGGATCGCGATGGCGTTGACCATGCCGAAGGCCGCGATGCAGCCGGCAGCGACGCCGTCGACGGTGCGGAACAGCCGGTAGAACCAGACGGCGGTGCCGGTCTGGGTGAGCACCACAAGCAGTTCGAGCGCGATGGCGACGCGGGCCAGGGACTCGTTCTGCACCAGGTGGGCGAGGGTCGCCTCGGGGTCACCGGCGGCGAAGATCCGGGGCCGGATGGTCAGGAAGCCCAGTGCGCCGGCGATGGCCAGGCCGAGGTAGAGCAACCCGGTCGTACGGGCGGTGCGGATCAGCGGAGGCATGGCCGCTCCTTCAGTGTGCGGTGGCGGGGTCGCGCGGCGAGACATCCGAGCCTTACGGCGTAAGGCAACCATACGATGTAAGGTCAAGGGAAGAGGGGAGCCGGGTTGGGTGCGAGGAAAATTCGAGAGCCGCTGAGTCGAGAGCGGGCTCTGGCCGCCGCGATCGCCCTGGTGGACGCCGAAGGGCTGGCCGCGTTGACCATGCGTCGACTGGCTGCCGAAGTCGGTGTCGAGGCGATGTCCCTCTACCATCACCTGCCCGGCAAGGAAGGTCTGCTCGACGGGCTCGCCGAGGCGGTCGTCGCCGAGATCCAGGCAGCCGTCGACACCACACTTGACGACGGGCACTGGCGTGCCCGCCTGCGGCAACGGTTCCTGGCCGCCCGTACGGTGATGCTGCGTCATCCCTGGGCGCCCGCGCTGCTCGGCTCCCGCCCCACCATCCCCGTCGGCCTGTACGGCTACTACGACGGCATCATCGCCACGTTGCGCGACGGCGGCTTCTCCTACCGGATCGCCCACCGGGCACTACACGCGTTCGGCAGCCTGGCGCTCGGCTTCGCCCAGGAGGTCTTCCGGCCCGCGTCGGCGGGCGGTGAGACCGACGTCGAGGCCGCCGAGGAGGAGTTGGCCGCGATGGCGGCCCACCTGCCCCACCTGACCGCGATGGTGGCGGCCGAGGCGCACGCCGCCGACGATCCGACGCTCGGCTGGTGCGACAGCCAGGTCGAGTTCGAGTTCACTCTCGACCTGCTCTTCGACGGCCTGGAGAAGGCCCGCGACTGAGTCCGGGTCAGGCGAAGTGGTGTCCGGAACGCCAGTCCTCGGCGTTCTGCCGCCACACCGACCGGGTACGCCAGAGCAGCACGCCGCCGCCGACCCCGAACATCACCGTCACGGCGATGGCGACCACGGGCTCCAGGTAGCCGGCACCGATCCGTACGTCGCGGACGTTGCGTCGTGGATCTTCGGGGTCGTACCGCACGGTGGCGACGTCCCCGACCTGCGGTTCCGGGTTCCACCTGTAGTCGGTGACCTCCGCGACGACCTGGCGGCCCTCGGCGGTGGTGAAGGCGACAAGCACGTACGAGTTCCGGCCCTGCGCATGCACCTCGCGTACGGTCGCCTCGGTCTGCACGCCGTAGTTGTCGAGCCGATGGGTCCGGTGGAACGACCGAACCTCAAGCGGCACGATCACCGCCAGCAAGGCGACAAGCAGCACGATTCCGGTCAGCGGGTGGCGCAGCCAGTAGCCGGGCAGCCAGCGGCTGCGCAGCCTGCGCGGCTTCCGCCGATCCCGCCAACCCACACTGCAATCCTGCCCGCCCGCGACAACCGGACGCGTCAGCCGTTCTGCCGTTCGACCGCACGCCGCAGCACACCACGTACGCCGGGCAGGGTGATCGCGCGCATCGTGACGTCGTTCAGCCACACGTGGACGCGGCTCGGTGGGGCGTACTGGTGCATGCCGCGACGGGCGAGTGCCTGCCGCTTGACGACCTCCGGTCGTAGCGCGGCCCCCCAACCGGCGAGGGCGGTCGGGATGTCCTGGTCGGGCCGGTTCAGGGCGGTGCCGAGCCGGTCCGCGCCGGCCAGGGCGAGGGCGGCGCCGTGCCCGGCGAAGAGGGTGACGCACCAGGCCGCGTCGCCGAGCAATAGCACCCGGCCATCGCTCCACCTGGGCATGACCACCTGGCTGACCTGGTCGAAGTAGGCGCTGGCGGGATCGGTGGCCAGCTGCCGCAGCGCCTCGGGTATGCCCCCGCCGAGGTCGGCGAAGGCCGCCCTCAGGGCGTCGAGGGCACCCCGCGCCACCTCCCACCCCGGGTCCTCGCAGCGGTAGGTGAAGAACGCCGAGGATCTGCCGGGCCCGAGGCTGATGACTGCGGCCGTACGGCCGGGTCCGATGAAGGTTGTCGCGGACGACTCGGGCACCTCCGCCACCGGCTCGGCGAGGGGGACCGCCGCCACCACGTACGGCAGGTCGACCCGGTACTGCGCGCCGAACACGGACGTCCGGGTGGCGGAGTGCACCCCGTCGGCACCGACGAGCAGGTCGGCCTCCTCGGTGCTGCCGTCGCTGAGCGTGACCCGTACCCGGTCGGCATCCTGCTCGATCGCGGTGACGGTGGTGCCGAAGCGGAACTCGGTGTGTTCGCGGGCCGCGGCGTACAGCGCGGCTTCCAGGTCGCCCCGGAACACCGTCATGGCGTGCGGGCCGAGGGTGGCCTCGGCGAGGGCCGCCGGCACGGTGAACTTGGGCCGACCGTCCGCGCGGACCAGCACGGTGGAGAAGGAGCCCAGCGCGCGGTCGGAGAGTGCGGGCAGCAGGCCGAGTCGCTGCGCGGCGTCGTACCCCGACCCGAGCAGGTTCACCAGGTAGCCGCTGCTGCGCCGGCCCGGGGCCCGCTCCACCACCGTCGTGCGCCAGCCGTCGCGGCCGAGCCGCGCAGCCGCAGCCAGACCGGCGATCCCCGCGCCGACGATCACCGCTCGCCTCATGCGGTATCCCTTCCCAAGAATGAGCGTACGCTCAAATAGTATGAGCACTTGCTCATACGAGGCAACCGAAGCCTCCCGGCCTGCGCCTAAGATCAGAGGCATGCCGCGCGGAGTCGCCACCCCCGAACCTCGGCAGCACCTCTTCGCCGCCGTGGAGCGCGTCATCGTCGGCGAAGGGCCGAGCCGGCTCACCAGCCGGGCCGTGACCCGCGAGGCCGGCGTCGCCACCGGGCTGCTGTTCAGCCACTTCACGAACTTCGACGAGTTCCTCGTCGGCTACGCGGTCGACCGCAGCTTCCAACTCGCAAGCGCAGTGGCCGGGCTCCCGGCCCGCGCCGGCAGCGCGACGGTCACCGAGAACCTCAGCGAGATCGGCCAGGCGCTCCCGCTGGACACGCTTGTGACGATGACCCGGCTGATGGCGTACCGACCCGGCATCACCGCCGGCGTCGAAGCAGTGCTGGGCGACGGCAGCGCCGGCCTGCAACCGGTCGAACGGGCGATCTTCCGCTACCTCACCGCCGAGCAGCAGTTGGGCCGGGTGCCCGCGAGCGCCGACCCGGAGGCGCTGGCCCTGGTCGTG
Organism: Micromonospora maris AB-18-032; assembly: GCF_000204155.1. NCBI lineage: Bacteria > Bacillati > Actinomycetota > Actinomycetes > Micromonosporales > Micromonosporaceae > Micromonospora > Micromonospora maris. Next base: position 228,559 of record NC_015434.1, read on the forward strand.
ACCGGAGTGCTGCACCACCTGGCGTTGACCGACGGCACCGGCCCGCTGGCCGCCGGACGTCTACACCGCGCCATCGCGGCACTCACCGACGGATTCCCCACCGTCGCTCAGTGACCACGGCGCGATGACGCTCAGGGTTTGACCGCTCGCACCGGCTCCACCGGGATGCGCCACCGGAGCGGGCACACATCCGCCTTGTCCGTACCGTCTGGCGTCTGTCAATATCATCTGCCCGGGTGATCATCGCCCGGTCGGTACATGGGGGACAGATGCGCATCGGCTCGCGCTCAGCTCGACGAATCGTGGCACTGCTGACGGTGACGGCACTCGGCAGCTCCGGAGGTGCCGTAGCGGTGGTCGCACCCGTCTCGGCGGCCGGGACCACACTGCAATCCGCGCAGACCGTACGCCCACCGGCGGTGTCGTCGGACGAGTATCCGATGTATCCCAACTCGCCCAACCTCGACTACACCATCGGGATGGCGGGCACCTTCCGCTTCCTGACGTACGGCACCGACACGGTGGCCTTCGCCTGGCGGCTCGGCGACGACGGCCCCTCCGGCACCGTCCCGGCCGTCGACCGCCTGGGATACGCGTCCATCACCCCGGTTCGTGCCGGGTTGCAGACGCTGTACGTCCGGGACATGACCGCCGACGGCGCGCAGTTGACCGAGACGGCCTACGCGTTCAAGGTGGACGACGGCCCACGGCTGGTTGATCGCGGCGAGGACGGCGCGACGATGGTGGTCGGCGAGTCGCGGACGGTACGCCTGCGGCCGGGTCGACCGGACGTCGTCTCCTACACCTACAGCCTGCGCGACCGGGTGCACAAGACGTACAACACCGGCACGGTGGCCGCGCGCCCGGACGGGACCGCGGACCTCACCTGGACAGCCACCCACCACGAGATCGACAACCTCCTGGTGCACAGTGTCAGCGCCGACGGCACCGTCTCCGCCAGCCGGTACGTCTCCTATTCCGTCGACGGTGCGGCGCCTACCGTGTCGCGCATCCCCGGCGTGGGCTGGGTGGAACCGACCACCTTCACCGCCCGTACCCGCATGGCGAACCCCGTCGAGTACGTGGTCACCGTCAACTCCGACGAGAACAGCCGACAGATCCTGACGCCGGCGGCCGACGGCAGCGCCACCTTCCAACTCATGCCCTCCGTCAGGGGCACCCACTACATCAACATCTTCGCCCGCGACGCCGCCGGGGTGCAGACGAACAGCGCCATCATCCTCTGGTCGGTCTCCAACCGTCCGGTGGTCACCTCGACCGACTTCCCGTCGAACGGTGTCGGCCGGGTATGGCCCGGCACCTTCACCTTCACCGCCGGCATGCCCGGCACGACGGAGTTCCGGTACCGGATCAACGGCGCACCGTCGATCGCCGTTCCCGCCGGCCCGGACGGAACGGCGACCGTGTCCTGGACGCCGCCGACGGACGGCGCCCACGAGGTGCTCCTCTGGAGTGTGACGGCCACCGGCAGCACCTCCGACGTCACCGAACACCGCTTCCAGCTCAAACGCCGCCTGATCGCCCTCGACCACGTCACCCCGGGTTCGGTGACCACCGGCGAGGTGCACCTGCTGGAGCTGACCGGCTACGGCATGCACAAGCAGGACCTCATCGAGGTCATCCCCTCCGACGGCAAGCCGGTACCCGCGCAGGTCCACCACCTGACCGGCGGCGGCGCGATGATGCTGGTCCACGCCGACCTGACCGGCGTGGCGACCGGTCCGGCGACGGTACGGCTGACCCCGCACGACGAACTCGGTAGCTCGGTGACGTGGGCCGGCAGGTTCCAGATCGTCGCACCGCCCGCGCCCAAGGCCACCAAGCTGCCGGCGATCACCGGCACGGTCGCCGTCGGCAGCACCGTGAAGGCCAGCACCGGGACCTGGACGCCCAGCGCCACGTCGTACAAGTACCAGTGGGCGGCGAACGGCACCGCGATCAAGGGTGCCACCAGCGCATCACTCAAGATCACGGCCGCGCTGCTCGGCAAGAAGCTCACGGTCACCGTGACCGCCATCCGGACCGGTCACCCGAACGGCAAGGCCACCTCGAAGGCCACCGCCGCGGTCGCCAAGGGCAAGGCCCCCAAGGCAACGAAAAAGCCCAAGATCAGCGGTACGCCCAAGGTCGGCCGGAAGGTCAAGGCCCTGGTCGGCACCTGGTCGCCGAAGGCGGACTCCTACAAGTACGAGTGGCGGCTCAACGGAAAGCTGATCAAGGGAGCGACCGGCAAGACGCTGAAGCTGACCTCGAAGATGCGCGGCAAGAAGCTCACCGTCACGGTGATCGCCCGCAAGGCCGGCCACGCCAACGGCCAGGCCACCAGCGCAAAGGTCACCGTACGCCGCTGACCCGGCTCGTGGGCCTCGCTCATGTGCGACGAGTGAGCCGTTGTCAGATCGGCCCGAGATGTTCGGCGTCGTCGTACGCCTGCGCACGGAATGTTGGCCAGTAGGTGATATGCGGCTTCGCGCCGTCCAGCAGTTTGGTCAGAGCGTCGCCGTGGATGACCCGTACCCGCATCAATCCCTCATCAGCTCGCGCGACGTTGTCCACGACGTAGAGGTAGTAGTTCTCGGGATCCTGGCGGGCGGCCTGAAACTGTCTGTCCTCGAGCGGAACTGCGGCGCTTCGAGCCGACCCACCGAAGGCTTTCACCTCGATCTTGCGCGGCGGGCTGCTGACGTCGTAGGGAGCCTTCGTGAGATGGACGTCTTCGGGTACGCGACCGTTGCGGATTTCGAGCTGCATCACGTACTCGATCGCAATACGCTCGACCTCATTGCCGCCCATCGACCAACTCCCCACGCTCACCACACTGACGGCCGTCGCCTACCGGACATGTTCGCCCGACGGGCGCAAGATCGACAGTCCGGGAAAATCTGCTGAATGAGGGGTTGGATGATGTCGACTGAAGCCGTGCACTACGACGTGCACGACGCCAAGATTCACCTGTCGCGCATCATCGAACGGGTGGAACGGGGCGAAGAGATCATCATCGACCGGGCGGGCACTCCGGTGGCGAAGGTGGTGCCGCTTGGGCGAGGGGCCAACCGCACGGCAATCGGCTCCCTCGCCGGGCAACTGGACATCCCAAGCGACTGGGACTCGCCCCAGACCACGAGTCAGGTGCTGGCTGGGGTCAGGAATGGCGGAACCATCGAGATCACCGATCGCGGACACCCGATCGCTCGACTTGTGCCGGTAAGCGATGACAGGTCGATGCTGGCCGAGTTGGTAGAAGCAGGGCGAGTCGTCGCCCCCACCGGTGGCGGCCCTGTGCCACTTCCGCCGAAGCTCGGCGACGAGAACGTGGACGTGGCCGCCTCGCTCGCCGCCATGCGGAACGAGGAACGCTCGTGATCTACGTTGACTCCGCTGGCGAACAGCCTTCTGCGGCTCGGTCCGAGTTCACCTGGGCTGCTGGCGTGCTTCTCGGCCTGGTTGGGCTGGCGCGGTAGCGGTACTTCGCTGCCGTACTTCCGCAGGCTGTCTGGCCCAGCCGATGAACCGTCGGTGCAGCGCGCCGGCTGGTGCCCAAGGCATGTCCTCGGCGGCCTGTACGAGACAGACGCCGAGGTACAGGGCCAGTGATACCGGAGCGCCCGCGTACTCCGCGCGTAGCTCTCGCCTCCGAGTCGGGCAGGGCCAGGGCAGGTCGCAGCCGCCGCAGCTCCAGATCGGCATGACCGGGCCGTGGGTGGTCACCGCACACCGCCCAGGAAGCGGGCGACGCTCGCGCGGGCCTGCCGGCTGGTCGCCCAGTCCACCTGCCAGCACGGGTACGGGGCCAGCCTCGCCCACCACGCCCGGCAACCGGCACACATGCCGTCGAGCCCGCGGACGTGTACGGCGAGGATCGTGTGCTCCTGGTCGTCTTTCACTGCGCCTCCTCTCCCGGCCAGTGGCCACGGTTTATGGGGATGCGGTGCCGGGCGTGGCAGGGCAGATCCGCTCCGCACCGGCAGATCCGCCGCCACTTCTGCCAGGACCAGATCGGCCGATGCCGCCGCGCGAACGTCAACGCTGTGGCGGAGAGGTACTCGTCGTACGAGACGCGTTGGCCTCTGGGAGCCGACCGGCCGGTTGAATCGGCCACGTTTCGGCTCACGGGAGTTCCCCCGACCCAGGCCTGTGGTGTCGATCGGTCGGCATGTCCCACGTCGGCCTGGGGTTGCCGTGGGAGCGCAGGCGCGCGGCCTGGTCGAGCAGCCGTCGCTGGGCCGCCGCCTGTTCGACGTCTTGGTACCGCTGTCCGGTCCCCGGCGGCGGTGGTAGCTCGGGCTGTCGCAGTAGCCGCCGGATCAGCAGGTACAGGTTCGGTCGGAGCGTCACGATCCCGCCTCCTCGCCCTGTGTCGGCAGGGCGGACCCGACGGAGGTTGCTGAGTCGCGGCGAGTGCCTGCCCACGCCAGCACCAGCGCGTTGTCGGCATCGAAGAACATGTCCGAGACGATTCCGCCGGACCAGGCGTGGCGGCCATGTCGGCTGGTCATGTCACGGTGACATGGGTGGCCTCGACCTGCCCGGGCAACATCCCTAGGCTCCAGATCGAGCACCATGAGTAGTCGTCCGACGACGCTTGGAGCCGCTGTGTCGCTCGATCATCTACGGATTCCCGAAGACCTCTGGTCGCACCAGGACATACGCGCGGCTCTTGCTGCCCGTGATATCGGTGCCCTGTTCCGGCTGTTTACTCGGCACACTGGCGCGAGTCAGACCCGCATCGGGGCCGCCGTCGGCTTGGAGCAGGGCTACGTCAGTCGGATCATCGCCGGCCGGAAGGTGACCTCCATCGACGTGCTGGAGCGCATCGCCGACGGCTGCGCCATGTCCGACGAGGCACGGATGACGCTCGGCCTCGCGCCTCGCGAGCGGTCATATCGCGCGGACATGGCCGACCACCGGAACATCCGCCACAGTGATCTACCGGCCAACCGCTCCTGGCACGAGGACGTCCGCGCTGCCGCGCAGTTATGGGAAGGCGACGTGAACCGTCGAGAACTGCTCCGCCAAACCGTATTCAGCTCCGCCGCGTACACCCTGCCCGCCCTGCGTTGGTTCACCGCAACCAGCACCCAACCCGTCACACAAGACGGTCGCCGAACGGTCGGTCAGCCCGACATCGACACCATCCGCGAGATGACCGCCACCTACCGGCGACTCGACAACCAGCACGGCGGCGGCCACGCCCGCGCCAACGTCACCCGCTATCTCCACCACGAGGTCACACCCCTGGTGACCGAAGGCCGATACGATCCGGCAACCGGCCGCAAGCTGCTCGCCGCCGTCGCCGAGCTGACGCAACTCGCCGGCTGGCAGGCGTACGACATGGCCGAACACGGCCTCGCCCAGCGCTACCTCACTCATGCCCTCGACCTGGCCCGAAACGCCGACGACGCCGGCCTGGGTGCCGAGATCCTCGCCGCGATGAGCCACCAAGCCACCTACCTCGGCCACACCGCCACCGCCGTCGACCTTGCCCGCGCCGCCCGACAGACCGCACACTGCGCCGGAATCACCGTGCTGACCGCCGAAGCGCTGGTCATGGAAGCCCACGCCCACGCCGCCGCCCGCGACGAACATGCCTGCGCCACCGCACTACACCAGGCAGAACAAGCCCTCGACCGAGCCGACCGCACCGGCGACCCGCAGTGGCTCGGCTACTTCGACGAGGCATACCTGTCCGCCAAGTTCGGCCACTGCTTCAACGCCCTCGGCCAACACTCCCAAGCCGAACGCTTCGCCGCCCGCTCCCTGCACATGGACGAACGCTACGTACGCGGCAAAGCCTTCAACCTCGCACTCCTGGCCACCATTCAAGCTCGCCACGGCGAACCCGACCGCGCCAGCATCATCGGCGGCCAAGCCCTCACCCTGACCACGCAACTGAAGTCCGCCCGCGCCGTCCGCTACATACGTGACCTACAAACGGACCTCATGCCACACCGCCGCCGACCAGCCGTACGACACTTCATCACCCGCATCGACGCCACCCTCGGCCAACGTCGCTGACTACAACTCGCCCCGGGCCTCACGCGCGACCAGCTCCAACACGGCGATCACCGTACCGGCACCCACGATCTCGCCCTGGGAGACGAGCTGCCGTGCCTCCTCCAACGGAATCCAGGCGACCTGCTCGGCCTCGTTGACATCCACCGGAGCACCGATGTGCTCAGCGCTCCTGGCAAGGAACAGCAGGTTCTCCGCGTCCGCGGTCGCCACCCACGGCTGAAACGCCAACAACGGCTCCACCGCACCCGGACGCCACCCGGTCTCCTCCTCAACCTCCCGGACCGCACACACCGTCGGATCTTCGCCCTCATCGACGTAACCGCCCGGCAACTCCCACACCCACCTGTCGAACACGAACCGGTGCCGCCGCATCAGCAACAGCCGCCCCTGACCGTCAAGCACCGCCACCATCGCCGACCGAGGCGCCCGAATCACGTACTGCTCAAACCGCACCCCATCCGGCAACTCCACATCGGCGATGCTCAACCGCGCCCGCCGACTACCGTCCACCACCCGCTCACCATGAATCGTCCACCGCGTCGACCCGACGTCCTGTCCCTCCACCATCCGGCAAGTATCCGACCAACGGCTTGGAACCGCTGCCGCACGGCACTCCGCCGACTAGGTTCCGTGCGTGACGACCTCCGGGCACTCAGCGGACACCGCCACAGTTGTTGACGGTGGCGGTGTTCCTGTCTCTGGCGGCTCAGGTGGTCGGGGCGGAGTCGTCGGTGATCGGCTGGGTCGCTGCGGCGTTGCCGGCGCTCGGCTTCCTGGCGATGGTGAAGATCGCCCTCGGTCGTGCTGATCCTGCCCCGCTTCACCGGACAGTCCCGTCCGCCCCGAGCAGCCGGTCCGGGCGGGTCGGGTCCAGGCCGGTTTCCGGCACCGGCGCCAGGGTCCCGGACTCCGCCGGGACGGTCCGCGGACCGGCTGCGGCGGTCCACGCCGGACCGACTGCGGTCCGGGACATCGCCCCCGCTGCCACTGCCACCGCTGGGCGGTCGACGGTCCCGGACAGTCGCAACAGTCACGCGGGGGTCCGGGACGGTGGGCCGGAGATCGCGGCGTTGGTCCCGGTCGCCCGGACCGCCGCCGGTGCCCTCGCGGCCCAGGGGACACCGTTGTCCCGTCAGGCCCTCGCGCGGCAGCTGCGCGCCGACGGGCATCAACTGTCCAACGCCACCACCTCGGCGCTCGTACGCGTCCTGCGTGCCGAGACCACCCCGGCTGATCAGCTTCAGCAGGTGCCGCGTGACAGAACCAGCCCAGGCTTCTGTCGGGCGACAGGGGCTGACAGCACCTGACCCGACCTGGCAAGGATGCATCCGTCGTCGGTCAAGCAGGAGCGACGGCGGTGCATGCACCAGCCATTCACTTTTCGATCAAGGAGTAGAACGTGTTCACCTCGCTCAACGCTCTCTACCTGTGCCAGCGGCACGATCACCAGTCGGCGTCGCGTGTCTTCTCACACCACCACGGGTCCGGTATGGGTGGCCGTGTGGATGCCGGTGTCGATCACCGTGTGCCCGTCGGTCTTGACACCGACCCCCCACCCCGACTCACAGCCCAGGTCAGCCCCGCTTCAGGGCTGCGGTACGACTCCAGACAGACCCTCATCCTGGGGTTCTCCCCCCTGGGGACGCGTATGCGTAAACACCTACCGGCACAGGATCCGCTGCTGCGGTTGCAGGCCAGCATCACCGCCCGCGACGACCGCCTCCTCGGCTGGCTCTACGACCACGGCGCCTTGACCACCGACTAGGTCGCCGCTGCCCTGTTCCCGTCCCTGGACTTCGCCCAACGCCGGCTCCTGCGCCTCACCAGTCTCGGGGCGGTGGACCGGTTCCGACCCCACCGACCCGACGGCGGCTCCTACCCGTACCACTACGTCCACCGCTGGCGGCGGTCGAAAGGCTTCGGTCGGCTCTCGCGAGCGAGGCTCATCGCGCGGTGGGCGTTGCGGGCGGCGGCGCACACGCCTCGCTGCCCGACGCACTGCAGGTTCCGGCAGTCGCCCCGCGAGTCGGGCTGATAAGTCGGTGGGCCGGAGGTACCACCATGCGAACCACACCGCCACGATCGCCGGTGACCCGCTACCACTCAGGTTGGCCGCTGTCCCAAGGACCTCAGGCCGATAGTCCTCGGGCGGCTACCGTCAAGACGTCGCGAGCAGCCGGATTTCGCAGCGGACGCCGTTGGCCTTGGCGAGCCGACCATCACCGGTCACGAGTGGACAGGCCAGCAACTCGGCCGCCGCGATATACGCCGCGTCGTACGCCGTAACATTGCCCCGCAACTGCCACATCCGATCAAGCAGTGTCGCGACACCAACCTCGTCGATGACCAACGAAGGCAGGGTGTCGATCGCCTCCTGTGCCCGAGCAAGGCCCAGCTTCCCACCGAGGACCTTGCCTCTGATCACCGACATGACCTCGATCAGAAGATGGCTCGGCGCGGCCCAGTGCGGATCTCCGGTCAGTTCCGCCCGTGCCGCGTCGCCGACCGGCCCGTCGTCGACCAGGGCATCGGCCAGAACCGACGCATCCACCACGATCACGCGGCGCTTCCCCACGGTCCGCGCTGCTCCCGCTGGTCATCCAACTCGGCGGCACTCTCCCCCGGCAGGGAGCGAGCACCGTCCGATCGACCGGCGAAGCGATCAAGGGCCGCCGTGTTGCGCAGCCGTCGAGCCTGGGTCTCCACCAACTCCAGCAGGTACGCCTGGAGTGACTGCCCACGCGCCTTGGCCTGGGCCGCCAGGGCGTCTCGCACCTCTTCCGGCACGTCTCGAATCTGGAGCGCAACCATGCATTCATTATGCATGCAGTCTCACTTGCTGGCCAGAAAGACTCGAACCTCGACCAACCGGTTCGCATGACGACTGCGGCACGTACCAAAAACCGCAGGTCAGAGAAGTACGTGGGCCGCCAGGGACTCGAACCCTGAACCTATGGATTGCCGGCGAACCGGCCTCCTGCGGTGTGGTTCGAGGTCATCCGGGCTGCTGACGCACTTCTCGGCCGGGTTCGGCGGGCACGGTTGCTGTACTTCGCTGCTGTACTGCTGGCGGTTGTCTGGTCCAGCCGATGAAGCGTCGGTGGAGTGCGCCGGCTGGTGCCCAGGGCATGTCTTCGGCGGCCTGGACGAGGTAGGCACCGAGGTAGAGGGCCAGCGATACGGGCGCGTCGGCGTACTCCGCGCGTAGCTCTCGCCTCCGGGTGGGGCAGGGCCAGGGCAGGTTGCAGCCGCCGCAGTTCCAGATCGGCATGACGGGGCCGTGGGTGGTCACCGCACACCGCCGAGGAAGCGGGCGACGCTCGTGCGGGCCTGCCGGCTGGTCGCCCATTCCACCTGCCAGCACGGGTACGGGGCCAGCCGTGACCACCAGGCGCGGCAGCCGGCGCACATGCCGTCGAGCCCTCGGCCGTGTACGGCGAGGATCGCGTGCTCCTGGTCGTTCTTCACTGTGCCTCCTCTCCCGGCCAGTGGCCACGGTTGATGGGGATGCGGTGTCGGGCGTGGCAGGGCAGGTCGGCTCCGCATCGGCAGATCCGCCGCCACTTCTGCCAGGACCAGACCGGCCGGTGCCGCCGGGCAAAGGTGAGGGCGGTGGCTATCAGGTACTCCTCGTACGAAACGCGCGGCACCAGATCTCCCCTCGGGTGCGGGTCGACGGCGCGGCGGCCGGGCCTGAGCTGGTCATCCGACCGCCGCACCTGCTCGTTCACCGTACCGACGTAGGACTGTAGATACAATAAGATGTAGAACTGTTGGACACGTAGCGTCACATTCGTGATCGACCCCAGCGCGGATCGGGCCGTGTTCCGGCAGCTCGCAGACCTCCTGCGGGACCGGATCACGTCTGGCGACATCGCGCCCGGTGCGTCACTGCCAAGTGAACTGCGGCTGGCTCAGGAGCACGGGCTGAGCCGTACGAGTGTGCGGCAGGCGATAGCGATACTCCGGTCGGAAGGACTCGTGATCGTAGAACCACCGCGCGGCACCTTCGTCCGAGCCATCGAGCCCACCGAGACGGTGAAACTACTCAAGGGCGACACCGCCTCCGCCCGGATGCCGACGCCTGCCGAGCGCCGTGAGTTGGAGATCGGCGAAGGCGTCCCGGTGCTCGTGATCTTCCGCGCCGACGGCTCCCGCGAGCTGTACGCCGCCGACCGCGTACGCGTGGGTCGCTAGCCCGTTCCTCGCGTGTCGGTCGCCGACCCCCGCTGGGGGGATGCGGACTCAAGTTGTTGCTTGCTGCCGCCTGGTGCCAAGCCGTGTCGATGAGCAGCTGCCGGGCCTCGCCGGCTGACGTCTCTGCCTGGCCCGCATCACGGCTCACGCTGCTTTTTTGCTGCCTCACTGCTGGATATCTCTTGGATAGCGGACCCATCCAGCCACAGGTTGCTTGGCCCATGTGCTGCCTCCATGTTCCTTGACGCGTCGCCATACGAGCAGCGAGTAGGAAAATGCATCCCGCTCACACACCGCAACAAGGTCATTCAGCTGCAGAAGGGAATTGGATTTGTCACGAGCAGCACACACGTCAACTATTCGTGCAAACCGGCGCGGCACGGGGCTTTGCTCGGCACCTGCTGGTAAGCTGCACACGTCCTGGCCATCCGTCACTGAGAGTCACCGAGCGATGACTGATAGAGCACAAGACTTTGCTGCCATCCGCAAGGCCCTTGACTTTGCCGTTTCGGCCGAAACCGATGATTCTTTAGTGTTGACTGGGGACTCACTCGGGCTTCTGGCTCACGTGCCGACTGGCTCGGTCTCCCTCATCCTAACCGACCCGCCATATCACACCACCAAAAAGGGAAACATCTACGGCGACCGCGCATTCGACGAGGATGAGCATTTCCTCGAATGGATGGAGAAATATGCCGTGGAGTGGAAACGGGTTCTCAAAACGAATGGCAGCATTTACGTCTTCTGCTCGTCGGAAATGTCTGCCCGTCTTGAGGTAATGCTGGCACGGCATTTCCGACCCCTCAACCACGTTGTGTGGACGAAGCCCAACGAGCCAGGATATGACGGCTGGAAGGGCAAGATGAAGAAAGAGAACCTTCGACGCTGGTACCCTCACTCGGAGCGGATTCTCTTTCTTGAGCATGGCGCATATGGCAGTTGGGAGGCCTACCGACGGTCTCCACTGGGCGAGTATCTGCTCGAATGCCGCAAAAAGGCCGGCATGTCGGGCCACAAGCTAACGGAGCTGACGGGCGCTTACGGAAAGGTCAACCACGGCGGGGCAGTCGCGAACTGGGAAGCAGGACGGAACATTCCCAGCCGTGAGCAGTATGCCAAAATTGTGGAAGCATTGGAGTCAACCGGCAAGGTCGACAAGATGCTGGACTACGACGACATCGTGCGGCCCATGGCCGTGAGGTCGGGCATGGAGTTTACGGACGTTTGGGACTTCATGAGTGTGCGGCCATTTAAGGGCAAGCACCCTGCGGAGAAGCCGCTTGATCTCCTCTCTCACATGATCTCCGCCTCGTCCTACCCGGGCGACATCGTGCTTGACTGCTTCGCGGGCTCAGGCTCGACAGGCGTTGCGGCCCTACGAGCCGGACGACGGGCAGTGTGTATGGAAATCGAAGAGCAGTGGTGCTCGCGCGCCGGGAAAGAACTCGCGGCAGCAGAGAAGGGCGTCGACCTCACCACGACGCGAGAGCATCACATGAAAAAGTCACCTGTCGTGTTCGACAGCCTCTTCGACTAGTCGCGCTTCATCTGCAAGTGCAACGTTTGGCTGTCTATCCATCACCGACTTCATCCATTGAAGGGTCGGCATGATCCCCGCATCCTTGGCGACTGTATTGCAGTGATGGTGACCCCAACCAAGGTTGTACGTTTTGTGCTGTAACTTACCCACACGCAGTTCCTGAATATGGAACAAGCTGACTTCGGTGGTCGTCAGGTCATAGGTAGACCGGCCCTCCGCTTGCTGCGAGCGCTTGAAAAAGTCTCCCGCAGAGATCTCCGCGAGACACAGCGGACAGGTAGCACAGTCATCGTCATTGATTATCCGAAGAGCGCGAAGCCGAGCAAGGTCTAAGAGTTTTTGCTCCTGCGCCCTTGCCAACTGCTCGCTCTTGCGTTTGCGGACATCAGCTAGTGGCATGCCTGCAGCCACTAGCTGCTCGGCACTATCCCTACAGAGCCACATGAGCGCCTCCAACTGGAGCCTGGCTTTCTGGATGGTGTCCGAGCTTGCGTACTCGTAGACCCTGATTCCCGCCCCCCGCTGTGCTGTGCTCTTGTAGCCCTCCACGACCTGCATACCATCGCTCGACACAGTAGCGTGTATTCGAGCGAGGAAGACACCACCAAGAGGATTCCTTCGCGACACTCCCGGCCTAAACGGCTTCCCATTAGGCAGGAGCCCATTTGCGGGAGCATAATTGGCCCAGTCGACCCGCCGCTGATATAGCAACAATGCGTTTACTCCCAGCTCAAGCCCTTCGGCCGCCAGTAGCTTGTCTGGCTCTTCAACTACGAAGTACCAGGACGGTTCCACCAACACTATGAAACCGTTTTCGTATGCCTCGCTACCATCATCGGGCTTCCTACAAAGGGGCCACAACTCCCGTGCAATCAGGACTGGGTTATTGCGCGTAACCCTGTTCTGATAAATCTCCCTTTGGGTAGCACCTCGGGTGTAGCCCGTCTTTGTGAGCTTCTGCTCGGCCAATGCGGGCAATCTGGGCAGCCTTGATCGCGTGCTCTTGGGCATCACTGGATGCTAGGGGACGTGATGTCCATCGCCGGCCATGTCTGACCGTTTTATGGCAATGGCGGCAATCATCCCGCCGGAAACTGTCGTAATGGCTGAGCCACGACATCATCCCGTCTGCCATCGACCCGCCCTCCTAGGGGAGCGGGCCGCCGCCCGGCCCGCCACGTCAAGCGGACCTTGACACCCGTACGGACGCTGGCGGGTCGGGCGGCGGTCTGCTCGGCTCGCCCGGGTCGATGGCAGACGGGATGGCTCCCACCGCAACCACCCACGGACCCCGACCCGCCGACGCAGCCCCGGCCATCCTGGAGCCGGAGCGCCCCCGCCGGAGGCGCAGTAGCCGCAACCTTGTGACCGCCGCCAGCTCGCCGACGCGGCCGGCGTCCGCTTCCCTACGCCGCGCGGGCTCGTGGCCGCGCGGCCCGGCCGGCTGCCGGCCCACCCACCCGGTCAACGCTGCTGTCGTGCTGCGGCGGCCCACCGGGCTACCCGCCCTCCGCGCCAGCCGCCGGGCGTGTTGCGTGGCCGGAGTCGGAGCGCCAGCGGAGCGACGGACACGCGCCCAGGCGGCGGCGCGTGCGGCCCGTTCAGGGCCGCCTTGATAGACGTACAGAAAGTCCTCCCACACCGGCTGGCAGCCGGCCATCCCGCCTCGGGCCTACGCGGTCACGACGGGTTGACGTGTCGGTACGCGGTGCTACTCTGGCCCTCGTTGAGCACGCCAGCGCGGCCTTTCCGCCGGATCGCTGGACTCGACCACTGAGACGCCGAGCGGCCTTCCTGCCGCTGATGCGGGCCACATCCCGCCGCCTCTCCATCGCCCCGGCCACAGCGTCGGCTCTCTGAATTCGCCGAGCAGCCCAGCACGGCCTTTCGCCGTCCACGATGGCCCGGATTCGCCCACTTTCACGGGTGGGGCAGCCTGCGGCAATCCCGCCGGATGCCGGTATCTCAGGCTCCCCACCCGTGCCAGCCCATGACGTCCACGAGTGCGAGAGGACATCACCCATCGGCGGAGTGTGGCACCACCACGATTCCGCCCTCCGGCGTCAGCCGCCCTTCCGGCGGTGCCAGGAGACACGACGGACACCACCAGCGGACCACGGTCCACGGCTGGTGGTGCTTCGTCTTCCGTCCCTGCTACCCCGTGAGGAGAAACCGATGTCTGCCCCACTCACCCTGTCCCGGCCCGGCCTCGCCGCTGGCCGGATCGCCCATGCCCTGCACCGCGCCGTCACGCCGGACTACTTCGGCTGGCTGGAACACACCGCCTCCGCTGGCGGTTGTAGCCGCCCGATCCGCCTGACCGGCACCCTCGCCAGCGTGGAGGCCGACACCGGCCGCGTCATCCGGGAACTGCACACCGACGAGCTGCCTGACCGAGCGATCTACAAGGCGTGCGGCAACCGCCGTGCGTCGCAGTGCCCCGACTGCGCCTGGGTCTACGCGGGCGACGCCTTCCAGGTCGTCCGCACCGGCCTGACCGGCGGCAAGACTGTCCCCGCCACCGTTGCACGGCATCCGGTCGTGTTCGCCACCTTCACCGCACCCTCCTTCGGCGCGGTCCATCACCGGCACGTCTCCCGCCACACCTGCGCCACCCGCCAGCGGTGCGACTGTCGGCCTTCGCCCTGCCGCGCCCGCCGTGACGCCGGCACCTGCGAGCATGGGCAGCCCGCGGCCTGCTTCGCCCGCCATGATGCCGACGATCCGCAGCTCGGGCGGCCACTCTGTCTGAACTGCTACGACCACGATCACCAGGTCGTGTGGAACGGGTTCTCCGGCGAACTGTGGCGGCGCACCAAACAGGCCATCGAACGCCACCTCGCCGCTCTCTGCCGCCAACGCGGCATCAGTCACGTCCAGGTCGTCACCGACTCCGGCCGGGTGCGTCGGATGCCGCCGGTCCGGGTGTCACACGGCAAGGTCGCCGAGATGCAGCGCCGGGGAGCCGTGCACTTCCACGTCCTACTACGCCTCGACGGCGTCGATCCCGGCGACAAGGACGCTCTGGTGCCGCCGCCGGCCGGCATCACCGCCGACGACCTGGACGACGCCGTGCACGCCGCCGCTCGGCAGATCACCGTCACCACCCCACCACACGCCGACCAACCGAACGGCTGGCCGATCACCTGGGGTGAGCAGGTCGACGTGCGCCGCATCGGTAGCGGAGACGGTGACGTCACCGACGCCAAGGTGGCCGCCTACCTCGCCAAGTACGCCACCAAAGCCACAGAGGTCACCGGCCACGCCTCGACTCGGCTCACCCCCGACACCATCGACGCCTACGCCAACCCCGACGGCGACCACCTCGCCCGCCTCATCGACGCCTGCTGGCGACTCGGCCGCCCGACGGCCACCCGCACCACCGGAAGCAACGCCCAGCCCGGCGACCGTCAAGGCCACCTTGACACCAACCCTTACGCCGGACTGCGTCGCTGGGCACACATGCTCGGCTTCGGCGGCCACTTCCTCACCAAAGCCCGCCGCTACTCCATCACCTTCGGCCTACTCCGCGATACCCGCGCCACCTACCGCCGCACCGAAGACAACGAAACCGCCGACACCCTCACCGTCGGCACGCTCACCTACCTCGGGGCCGGCTGGCGCACCGACGGAGACGCCCTGCTCGCCAACACCGCCGCCCGACAGCGACGCGAGAGCAGACGCATCGGACGAGAAGAACTCGCCCACGACGCCTGGCTTGCCGGAGCCGCCGCATGAACCACGACCTGCGCCCCCGCTGGTACTCGCCCGCCGAGGTCGCCGTCCTGCTCGGCTTCGGCATCTCCAAGGTCAAGATGAAGATCGCCACCGGCGAGCTGCGTTCCATCAAGGACGGCAAGTACCGCCGCATCCTCCCCGAATGGGTCGACGACTACATCCGTGATCAGGTCGAGCGGCAGGAGGCAGCCTGATGCCGGGACGCGCTCGTGCCAACGGGGAAGGGTCGATCTTCCCGTACCGGAACGGCTTTGCCGCGTACGTCTGGGTCGAGAAGCCGGACGGCAAGCGGGGCCGGAAGTGGGTCTACGGCAAGACCCGCGAAGAGGTCCACGACAAGTGGATCAAGCTGCACGGGCAGGCCAAGGCCGGTCCGGTGGCGACGCGCTCCCCGACAGTGGGGGAGTACGCCGGCTACTGGCTGCGCGAGATCGTCAAGCCGAACCTGGCGCCCGGCAGCTACGTCACCTACGAGGTAGTGGTGCGGCTGTACCTCGTGCCGGGGCTGGGTCGCAAGCGTCTCGACAAGCTGCGGGTCAGCGACGTGCAGACCTGGATCAACGAGGTGGGGCGGACCTGCCAGTGCTGCGCCCAGGGCAAGGACGAGCGGCGGAAGCCCGTCCAGCGTCGCTGCTGTGCCCTCGGCCGCTGCTGCCGGGATCTGCCCTCGCCGACGAGCGTCACACATCTGCGGACCGTGCTCCGGACGCTGCTGTCCCAGGCGATCACCGAAGGGCTGATCACCCGCAATGTCGTCTCCCTGGTGAAGCTGCCCCCGGTACGCAAGCGCAAGCGGAAGGCGTGGACGAGCGACGAGGCACGGCGCTTCCTGGAG
This sequence comes from Micromonospora maris AB-18-032, assembly GCF_000204155.1. NCBI lineage: Bacteria > Bacillati > Actinomycetota > Actinomycetes > Micromonosporales > Micromonosporaceae > Micromonospora > Micromonospora maris. The sequence goes on from NC_015434.1 coordinate 244,905, forward strand.
TCGGCCCGCGCCGACGATGACCCGCTCTACGCCGCGTACGTCTTGGTCCTGGTGCTCGGGCTGCGTAAGGGCGAGATGTTGGGGCTCACCTGGGCGGACGTCGACCTGGACGCGGGGGAGTTGACCATCGATCGGCAACTCCAGCGGGTCGGTGCCGAACTGCTGCACCGGGAGACGAAGACGGCCGCCTCGGACGCCACCCTGCCGCTGCCGGACATCTGCACCGTGGCGCTGGGCCGCCGTGCTGCACAGATCTCCGCCCGGGACGCCGCTGGTCCGGCCTGGCAACCCTCGGATCTGATCTTCACCACCCGCTACGGGCGGCCGGTCGAGCCGCGCAACTTCAACCGCTTCTGGGACCGGCGCTGTGACGCGGCGGGAGTCCGGCGGATCACCGTGCGGGACGCTCGGCGTACTTGCGCCTCACTCCTGGCGGACCTGGACGTGCACCCCCGGGTAGCGATGCAGATCCTCCGGCACGCGCAGTTCGCCATCACCATGGAGATCTACACGGTGGTGTCCTCGACGGCCACCCGCGACGCCCTCAAGCGGCTCGGCAGCGCGCTCGACCGGTGAAGGGGGCCTACTGCTGTACTTCGCTGCTGTACGGGCCGAAAACACGACCCAAACAACCCCAGGATGGGCCGCTGACCTGCGGGAGAGTGGGCCGCCAGGGACTCGAACCCTGAACCTATGGATTAAAAGTCCACAGCTCTGCCATTGAGCTAGCGGCCCGCGGCCCACAGGCTACCTGACCCCCGTGGCCCGGCGCGCGATGCTCAGGCCCTCCAAGGCACGCACCCGACAGCCGGACCAGGCCGGGCGGAAGCCACCCCAGGACGGCGACGCCATCGGCGATTCGCATTCGGCTGGCAGGATCGGGCCGTCGGCACTGCGACACGGGGAGGGTGAGCATGCCGGAGTCGATCCGCATCGTCGTACTGGCTGGGGCGACGTTCAGTACCGGGCTGGTGGCCGGGCTGTTCTTCGCGTACGCCTGCTCGGTGATGCCGGGTCTGGGGGCGACCGACGATCGGACCTTGATCGGTGCCATGCAATCGATCAACCGCAAGATCCTCAACGGTTGGTTCCTGTCGGTGTTCCTCGGTGGGCCGCTGTTGGTGATGGTGGCTGTGCTCGGTCACCTCGGTGTCGACGGCGCGGTGTTGGGTTGGTTGGTTGTGGCACTGATCTGCCATTCGATCACCTTCGCTGTAACGATGCGGTCGAACGTGCCGCTCAACGATCAGTTGGACGCCGCCAGGTCGGTCGACGGGACCACCGACCTGGCGGCGATCCGACGTCGGTTCGAGGGGCCCTGGGTGCGGTGGAACCTGGTCCGGGCGGTCAGTTCGGGCGCCGCCTTCGCCTGCGTGATCGGTGCCCTGCTTGCCCGGTGAGGTCTCCGGAAGACGCCGGCACGGCGCGTGGTTGGAAAGCCACTTAACGGGTACGGACCGGGCATGCGCATCGTGGTGGTGGGGGCGAGCGGGAACATGGGTACGGCGCTGCTGCGCCGGTTGCGGCGCGAGCGTGACGTCCAGGTGGTCGGGGTGGCGCGGCGGCTGCCCCATGCGGGGGCCGGTGAGCCGTACGACGGGGTGCGGTGGCACTCGTGTGACATCGGTCTGCCGGGTGCAGCGGACGAGTTGACCGGGGTCTTCGCCGGGGCCGATGCGGTGGTGCACCTGGCCTGGCAGATCCAGCCCAGCCACGACCAGCACGTGTTACGCCGGACCAACGTGGACGGCAGCCGGGCGGTGGTCGACGCGGTGTTGCGGGCTCGGGTGCCGGCTCTGGTGTACGCCTCGTCGGTCGGCACGTACGCGCCGGGGCCGAAGAGCGCGCCGGTGAGCGAGCGCTGGCCGGCGACCGGGGTGGTCGAATCGTCGTACAGCCGGGACAAGGCGGCGGTGGAGGAGATGCTCGACGGGATCGAGCGGACCCATCCGGGGTTGCGGGTGGTGCGGCTGCGGCCCGGGCTGATCTTTCAGCGGGAGGCGGGCACCGAGATCGCCAGGTACTTCCTCGGGCCGCTGGTGCCGGTGCGGCTGCTGCGGTACGGGCGGCTGCCGCTGGTGCCGGCCAACCGGCGGCTGCGGATGCAGGCGGTGCACGCCGACGACGTGGCTGACGCGTACGCCCGGGCGATCCTGGGTGATGTGCGCGGTGCCTTCAACGTCGCCGCGGACCCGGTGCTGACCCCGGAGCTGGTGGCCCGGCACTTCCACGGCTGGACGGTGCCGGTGGCCGCCCCGGTGCTGCGTGCCGCCGCGGCGCTGACCTGGCGGGCCCGGCTGCAACCGATCGACGCCGGCTGGGTGGAGCTGGCGTTGAACGTACCCCTGATGTCCAGCCACCGGGCCGAGACCGAGTTGGGCTGGCGGCCCCGGGTCAACGCGGTCGACGCCCTCAAGGAACTCGTCGCCGGCATGGCCGAACGTGCCCATACCGACAGCCCGCCGCTGTCCGCCACACCCACCCTGCCCGGTCGCCCGGCGGGGCTCGTCCGGGCCCGCCCGGCCGGTCACAGTAACCCTTACTGACGGGGTCAGCGCAGGGTGGAGCGGGTGAATGTGGGTTTGCCGGAGCCCAGGTAGAAGATGCCCGGGTAGGTCTCGAAGCCGTGGCTGGGGTTGCGGCGCAGGGTCGAGTCCTCGATGCGGAGCGTGCCGGTGCGGTTGTTGCTGACGAAGAAGATCGCGCCGCCGCCCTCCTTCGCGTCGTTGTCCTCGATGGTGGTGCCGGCGATGCGTACCGAGAACTCGTTGCCGTCGCAGTAGATCGCGCCGCCGCTGCCGCCGCCCGGGGTGCCGGAGCGGGCCGGGTTGGCTCCCTCGCCGACCGCCGCGTTGTCGCGCAACGTGCTGTTGAGCACCACCCAGGAGACACCGATGCTGCTCAACGCGCCGCCGTTGGCGCAGGAGCCACCGACGAAGGTGCTGTCGACCACGTACACCGGCTGGTCGTCGTGCTGGTCGAGGACCCGGATGGCGGCGCCACCCACGTCCGGGCCAGTCCGGTCGCAGCGGTTGTCGACGAAGCGCGAGTTGACCACCTTGACCCGGCCGCCCCGGACGAAGATCGCCCCACCGCCGCCGCCGTCGGTGCGCTGGCCGGTGGCGTCGCCGTCGGCGAAGGTCAGGTTCTGCACGGTCAGCCGGGGATGGTCCTGGTTCTGGCAGTGCGAGGTGGTCCAGCCCTGCAACGCGTCGCAGGTGTTCATGTAGAGGATGCGGCGTTGGCCCTGACCGCTGAGGGTGACCTTGCCGCCGCCGTCGAGGACCACCTGCGGGCCGTTGGCGTTGCGCACCTTGGCCGTCGCCGTCATCTTGATGGTCACCGGGTCGGGGCCGCAGTCGAAGGTGATGATGCCGCCGGCCGCCACCGCCCGGACCACCGCCGCCGAGGTGCAGCTGGCCGGGGTGCCGGTGCCGACCGTACGGGTCGGCCGCGAGGTGTCCACCGCCCGTCCCGCCGCCGGCACGGCCACCGCACCGCCGGACGGTTTGCGGCCACCGCCGGTGGGTGCCACCGAGGGCACCGCGCTGGCGCTGCGGGAGGGGCTGGCGCTGGCTGTCTGCGGCACGTCCTGCCCGCCCTGCTCGGCGGCGGCCGCGCTCGATGCGTCGGGTGCCGCGTCGACCGCCGGTGGTTGGCCGCTGCGCGGATCGGCGCTGGGCACGGACGGCCCACAGGCGGACAGGACGGTGACTGTGACGCCGAGTACGACCACGGCGGGGGATCTCAGACGCACTTTGGTGATGTTAGGCGGTGAATGGCGACAAATCTGCCCCCGGACGTCGCTCAGGTGAGTGGTACGTGATGCAGATGCCGGCGACGCCGCAGCCGGACGCCGAACACACCCGCCACCGTTACGATCAGCAGCGCGGTGACCAGCACGGCGTGCAGCAGACCCCGGGTCAGGTAACCGCCGTCGGCGTGGTCCACCGCCCAGGTGGCGATCTCCCGGCTGGACCAGAACGGGGTCAGCTTCGATCCGGGACTGGCCGGGTCGAGCAGCATCTGCATGGCCACGACGGTGAGCAGCAGCAGGGTGCCTTCCAGCTCGCGGGGGAGCAGGGCACCGATCAGCATGCCGAAGGGTGCCGCCACGGCCACGCAGCAGAGCATCGCCATCGCAATGCCGGCGTACCGCAGGTTGTTCGCGTCGACGACGGTGAGCAGGAAGAACGGCACCGAGACGGCCAACCCGAGCAGCCACAGGCCGAGCATCCGACCGACGTAGAGGTGGTGCGGGCGGTAGCCGGCCAGCCGCAGCCGGGGCTCCAGCTCGCGGGCGGCGCTGGTGGCGAAGAGTGCCGCCGTGCTCACCGCCCAGCTGATGCCCAGCAGCAGCGCACGGATCGACTGCCCGACGTAGGAGTCCCGCCGGATCAGCCAGAAGACGAACGGCATCAACAGCAGGAGCAGCAGTACGCCCCGACGCCGGGCCAGTTCCCGCAACGTCATCTCGGCCACGGTGAGCATCGGCTTCATCGGTGGTCTCCCGGGTTGCCGGTGGTCAGATCGAGCACGACGTCGACCCGGTCGAGTTGGTTGAGCAGGTGGGTGACCACCACGATGGCCCGTCCCTCGTCGCGCAACCGGATCAACTGATCCCAGAGGTTGACGTAACTGCCCTGGTCGAAGCCCTGGTACGGCTCGTCGAGCAGCAGCACGTCCGGGGCGGCGAGGGTGGACATGGTCAGGTTCAGCTTCTGGCGCGTACCGCCGGAGAGGTGCCGGGCGAGCACGTCGTCCTGGGCCTCCCAGCCGAGCTGTCGGGCCGCCGCCCGGCCGGCACGTCGGGCCGGTCCCCGGGCCACCCCCTGACCGGCGCCGACCAGCACGAAATGTTCGTCGGGGAGCAGGAAGTCGGCGGTGCCGCCCTGCTGGGGGCAGAAGCCGAGCCGGCCGGAGACGGTCACCGCACCGGCGTCCGGCGAGACCAGCCCGGCACAGATCCGCAGGAAGGTGCTCTTGCCGCAGCCGTTGGCACCGACCACGGCGGCGATCTGACCGGCCCGTACGGTAAGCGCCACGTCCCGCAGCACGGTGTGCCGGCCGTACCGCTTGGTGATGCCCCGGGCGTCGAGTCGTACCGGGCCGGGGCGCGGGCGGGGCGCGGTGCCGATGCTCTCCACGATCGTGGCCGCGTACGCCTGCGGCGGGCCGAAGACCAGCCACGGGTCGCCGCCGCCCTCGCGCAGGTGCGTGGCGGCCTCGGCGACCACGTGCCGGGCGGCGTCGTCCGCCACCCGACGCTGGTGCAACTCGGCCGCGAAGACCCGCAGCCACTCGTCGGCATTCACCCGTCGACCCCCTTCGCGACGATACCGTTCACCGGTGCCACGAACGCCAGCCAGGCGTTGCCGCCGTGGCGCAGCGCGGCCAGCCCGTCGTCGGTGAGCTGGTAGTACTTGCGCGCCGGGCCCGATTCGCCCGCCCGCCACTGCGCGGTGACCAGGCCGGTGCGCTGCAGCCGGAGCAGCACCGGGTAGAGCGTGCCGCCCTGGATCGGCCCGACGCCCGCGGCGTCGAGCGCCTGGGCGAGTTCGTAACCATAGGACTCACCGTCGCGCAGCAGGGCGAGCACGCAGAGGTCGAGCACTCCCCGCAGCCACTGCCCGCGACGGTCGGAATCCACCCGCCGAACCCTAGTGGCGCTACCTAGATGGCACAACTACCTAGTTGAGCCCGCCGGCCGGGCCGCAGAACCGCGCCCGCCGGCCGGGCCGCAGAACCCGGCCGGCGGCTGCGGTCGGCCTCAGTCGTCGACCACGTCGGAGATCACGACTGTGACGTTGTCGGGCGCGCCGGCCTGGTGGGCGAGCTTGACCAGTTGCTCGCCGCACTGGTGGCGGTCGGCGTGCAGCCCCAGAGTGGCCGCGATCGCGTCGTCGGTCACATAGTCGGAGAGCCCGTCGCTGCACAGCAGCAGCCGATCGCCCGCAGCGATCGTCAACATTCCCATCGTCGGCGGCGCGTCCGCGCCCTGCACCGCTCGGGTCACCAGGGACCGCTGCGGGTGGTGCCGGGCCTGGTCCCGCGTCAGCGCCCCCTGGTCGACAAGCGCCTGCACGAACGTGTCGTCGCGGGTCAGCTGGGTCAGCCGACCGTCGCGGAGCAGGTAGCAGCGGGAGTCGCCGACCTGAGCCAACACCAGCGTGTTCCCGGCGAGCAGGGCCGCGGTCAGGGTCGTACCCATGCCGTCGCGGGCCGGGTCGGCGACGATCGCGGCATGGATGCGTTGGTTGGCCGTGCTCACCACCGCGCGCAACGCGTCGGCGGCGGCGTCCGGGGCGGTGGGCGGGATCAGCTCGTCCAGGATCCGGATGACGATCTCGCTGGCCACCTCACCGGCAGGAAGTCCACCCATGCCGTCGGCCACCGCCACGAGGCGCTCGCCGGCGAGCGCGGAGTCCTCGTTGTTGGTCCGAACCAGGCCGATGTCGTTGAGGATGGCCGAGCGGAGGATCAGCGTCATGGGGTCAAGCTTGCCAAGAAGACAGGTCCCGCGTCTCTACGCACTACTGCGTAGGGTTGAGGAATGTTGCCGGTGTCCATGGTCGGGCGCGTCGGTGAGCTCGCTGAGCTGGGCCGGGCGTGGTCCACCGTGGTGGACGGTCACCGCCGGTCACCGGCTGTCGCGGTCGTCACCGGAGGCGCGGGCGTAGGCAAGAGCCTGCTGGTCGCCGCCGCCCTGGACGGCTTCACGCCCCGGCCCGACGTGGTGCTCAGCGGCGCCGCCCGGGTGCACAGTCCCGCCCCGTACGACTGGTTGGCCGCCGTACTGAGCGGACGCGACACCAGCCGACTCGATCTTCCGGCCGACGCGTTGGCCTGGCTCGCTCAGCAGCCCACCGCGCCGCGTGAGCGCTACGCCCCCGGCACCCTGCTCCGGCTGGCCGTCCGGACCGTCCGGACGCTGGTCGGCACCGGCCCGGCGGTGCTCGTGGTCGAGGACCTGCACGCGTTGGACCCGGCGAGCCTCAACCTGGTCGGCGAACTCGCCACCGCCGACGGGCTGCCGGCCCTGCTGATGGTCGCGACCAGGCCCGCGGCACACGCGGTCGCACCCGCCCTCACCGGTCGCACCCTGGCCCGCCTCTGCGGAGTACGCGGCGTCGTGCGCCAGCATCTCGGCCCGCTGCGCCCCGCCGAGGTCGCCGAGGTACTGAACCAGGTGTACGCCGGCTCGGCCGCCGACACCCGGCTGGTGCACCGGGTCTGGCAGCACACCGCCGGCAACCCGTACGCCCTCACCGAACTGCTCGCCGCCCACGCCGACCGCGACACGCTCATCACCCTGGCCGCCCTCTCCGCTGCCGTTTCCGCCGCTGCTGGTCCGGAGGCTCTCGGTTCGGCCGCTGTTGGTCCGGCCGTTCCTGGTTCGACGGCTGTTGTCCCGGTCGGTGCTGTTCCCGCCGATGGTGTTTCGGCCACTGCCGTTCCTGGTCCTCGGGTCGCTGCGGTGGCCGAGTTGACCGGTCGGGAGGTCGAGGTGCTCGACTGCCTGGTCGCCGGGATGTCCAACAAGCAGGTGGCCCGCGCCCTCGGCATCTCGGTCCGGACGGTCACGGTGCACGTGTCGAACCTGCTGCGCAAGACCGGTGCGGCCTCCCGTACCGAGGCGGCGCTCTGGGCCGTGCGCCAGCGACTCACCGCCACCCCACCACCCGCCGGACTCGCCGCACCGACTGCCGTCGTCGACGGCTGAGGCGCTGATCGACTCCGTTTCGCCGATACGGCGGTATCCCGCCGCTCCGTACCCCGCCGTTTCGGCGATACGGTGCGCGGTGCGACGAACCCGCGAACCTGGCGGCCGGACTGTGGCTGCTACGTCCGGGGGTAGCGCAGGAGGAGGCTGGCCGTCACTTCCTCGTCGCCGACGGCGGCGTACACGTGTGGGACGTCGGATGCCCAGCGGAGGTGCCCGCCGGCGGCGGCGGTCAGCGGGGCGTCCACCGGGCCGGCGCGGAGCACGCCGGTGAAGACCGTGACATGTTCGGTGACTCCGGCCTGGTGTGCGGGGGAGAGCTGACCCGGGCCGGGGGCGACCTGCATGCGGTACAGCTCGTAGGTGACGTCGGAGTCCTCGAACACCTCCAACAGGGTGGCGCTGACCGCCGCCCCGCGCACGGTCGCCCCGCTCGCCGGTGCGGAGAGCACGGCGGTCAGCGGTACGCCGAGCTGAGCGGTGATCGCGTACAGCGTCTCCAGGGTGGGGTTGCGGGTGCCGTTCTCCAGTCCGGAGAGGGTCGCCTTTCCCACCCCGGCCTGCCGGGCCAGCGCGGACAGTGAGATCCCGCGGGCCTCGCGCAGGGCGCGGACCCGGCGACCGATCGCCGCGGGATCGTCGTCCGCCGTGGCGGGGTGACCAGGGACGTTCGCCGTCAGGGGGCCTGGTGCTGGTGAGTACGGCACCCCGCTATCGTGCTACACAATGCTGTTCCGTAAACGGAACGATCGGGGGTGGGGTATGGCAGGTCGCATGCAACCGGTGCTGGCGGGCGGGGTGGCCGCGCTGGTCGGGTTCGCCAGTTCGTTCGCCGTGGTCCTGGCCGGTCTGCGGGCCGTCGGGGCCACCGAGAGTCAGGCTGCCTCGGGGCTGCTCGTACTCTGTCTGGCTTCCGGCCTCTGCGCCGCCTGGCTGGGCCTGCGCCACCGGCTGCCGATGAGCGTGGCCTGGTCCACGCCGGGCGCGGCGCTGCTGGTGGCCACCGGGCCGATGCCCGGCGGCTGGCCGGCGGCGGTCGGCGCGTTCCTCGTCTCGGGGCTGCTGATCGTGGCCGCCGGCCTCTTCCCGGTGTTGGGCCGGGCCGTCGCGGCGATTCCCAAACCGATCGCCGGGGCGATGCTCGCCGGAGTACTGCTGCCACTGTGCACCGCGCCGGTCCGTGGGCTCGTCGAGGTGCCCCTGCTGGCCGCCCCGGTGCTGGTGTGCTGGCTGGTGCTGCACCGCTTCGCCCGCCCCTGGGCGGTGCCGGGGGCGCTGGTGGTGGCGGCCGGCGCGATCGCACTCACCACGTCGGGTGGCGGTGGTGGAGGACTGCGCCCGGTGATCGAGGTCACCGTGCCGCAGTGGAGCCTGCCAGCCATGATCGGATTGGCGCTGCCGCTGTTCCTGGTGACCATGGCCGCGCAGAACGTGCCCGGCACGGCCGTACTTGTCGGCTACGGCTATCGGCCGCCACTCGGCTCGGCGCTGCGGGCCACCGGGTTGGCCAGCCTCGTCGCCGCGCCGGCCGGCGGACATGCGGTGAACCTGGCCGCGATCACCGCAGCCCTCGCCGCCGGGCCGGACGCCCACCCCGACCCGAATCGCCGGTGGATCGCCTCGGTGACCAACGGTGTCGGGCTGGCCCTGCTCGGGCTGGGAGCCGGCGCGGTCACCACCCTGGTCGGCTGGGCCCCGCCGGTGCTGATCGAGGCGGTCGCCGGGCTGGCCCTGCTCGGTGCGCTGGCCACCGCACTGACCTCGGCACTGGCCGACCCCGACGCCCGGGAGGCGGCCGTCGTCACCCTGGTGGTCACCGCCGCCGGCGTATCCCTGGCCGGCATCGGCGGCGCATTCTGGGGACTGATCGCCGGCTGCCTGATGCTCCTGATCTTCCGCCGTCGCTCCACCACCCCGCCCACTCCCACGCCGTCCGCGCCCACGCCACCCACGCTGTCCGCGCCTCCCGCCCCGCGCCAGGAAAGCGTTGATCACGCGATCGACCGCTAGGGCCTTCGTCGAAGCCCCTGGCCGCCTTGTCGGACCGTCGCCTGGACTCCGCCTCGGCTCGACCGAGGACTTCGATGCAGGCCTGGATGAGCGCTGACGTGGCGGGTGGGGGTCACTCCTCGGCGGGGAGGTCGGCGGTCAGGGCGTCGAGGAGAACCTCGTGGTCGGTGACGCTGGCGATCTGGTCGGCGAGCACGTAGACGGCGCCGGTCGGTACCAGATCGGTGGATACCTTGAGATAACCGGTACGCAGCAGCCGGGCGGCCAGGTCGGCGGGGACGTCCGGCTCCTCGGGCGTGGCGGACTCGATCAACTCGTCCAGACTGCCGCCCGGATCGGCGGTCGGCGTCTGCACCGTCACCGCGTTCGGATCACCACGCTGCACAAGATCGACGGTCCCCACGTCCCGCCCCGCGACATCCACCACCCGCATCCCCGTGGTCACCCGCGAGACAATTCCCCGCTGATCGATCCCCTGCTGCTCCATCCCCACCCCCTTCCCCCTCCCCCCATCCCCTAAACCCACCCCGGTAGAGCGCGTTGATCAAGAAGTTTGCGTCGGCGATCGGTCGATCCACGACCCAAACTTCTTGATCAACGGTCGCTGGGCGGGGTGGGGGTGGTGGTCCAGGGGGAGGGTGGGCGGGGGGAGAGTTCGCGCCAGGGATCGGTGGGGTGGAGCAGGGCGCGGATGGTTTCCTCGGCGTCGTCGAGGGTGTCGTACTCGTAGAAGCGGGAGACTCCCTCGGCGCCGCCGGCTCGTTGTTCGACGTACCACCGGTCGGCATCCGTGCGGAGGAAGACGTCTCGTCGGGCCAGCCGCCCCCACTTCCCGTTCCACCAGTGCTTTCGCTGCTCCATGGCGCGGACTCTATCGAACATGTGTTCGACTCGGAGTGGCCCCTGGCAGGAATCCCCCCAGGGGCTGACGGAGCGTGCCGGGTTCAGCGCCCGCTGGGCGGTTCCTCCCGCGAACCGAGGACGTCGTCCAGGGCGCTGCGCTGCTGGGTCGGCGTGGTGCGGCCGGCGGCGACCAGGGCGTCGCGGATCTCGGTGAGCAGCTTGACCTCCTCGCTCGGCGCGGCCGGCGGCGGCTCCTCACCCCGCTTGCGGCGCTCGGCGAGCTTGTTCATCGGGAAGACGACCAGGAAGTACAGCGCCGCCGCGGTGAGCAGGAACGTGATCAACGCATTGACGAAGGCGACCCAGTCGAACGGGATGCCCTGGATCGTCGGTGCGGTGCCTTCCAGCCCCTTGTTGCTGCCGGTGACCAAAACCACGAAGACCCGGATCAGTGGATCCAGGAACGACTTGGTGAGCTGGGTGACCACACCCGTGAACGCGGCGCCGATGACGACACCGACCGCGAGGTCGACGACGTTGCCGCGCATGATGAAGTCTTTGAAGCCCTTGAGCATCCGTACTCCCGAGAGGTCCCGTGTTCGTCAGGGGCCAACCTATGCCCCGGGGTCGGGCTCCAGAAAGGCGGCGGCCTCCCGAGCGGCGAGATCCGGGTCACCGGCCCGGATCGCGGCCACCAGTCGGGCGTGGTCGACGTGGCGGTCCGGGGTCAGGGCGCCGCCCATCGCCTGGGTGACGGTGCGGCGCATGGCGGCACCGATGGAGGCGTACAGCTCGGCGAGCATGCCGTTGTGCGCCGCCGCGACCACCGCCGTGTGCAGCGCCGCGTCGGCCTCGACGAACTCGGCGACCCGACCGCCGCGCCAGGCCGCCTCGCGGGCGGCGAGCGCGTCGTCGAGGGCGGCCAGGTCCGCAGGGGTACGCCGACGAGCGGCCAACCGTGCCGCCTCCACCTCGAAAGCGCGGCGTACCTCGATCACCTCGGCCATCCGGTCGTCGGTCAGCCGACGGGCCACCACCGGCGCGAGTTCGTCGGTGGAGATGACGTACGTCCCGGAGCCCTGCCGGCATTCCAGCACCCCGGCGTGCGCGAGGGCCCGGACCGCCTCGCGCACCGTGTTGCGCCCGACGCCGAGCGCCTCGACCAGTTGTGGTTCGGTCGGGATCCGGCTGCCCACCGGCCACTCGCCGGCCAGGATGCGCTGGCGCAGCTGCGTGATCGTCTCCTGGATCCGCCGCCCGCGGGGCGGTGCGGCGGGGATGCCCAGCTTCGCCAACTGCGGTGCCGGGGCGGAATCAACTGCCGGTGGCACTGGTTACAACCTCTCGCCCGAATTCATCCCATGATTGTAGGTTCGAGGTCATGCCCTCGTCGCCTGCTGGCACCCCCGCTGTTCCGACGTCCACCGCCGACGGGTCGACCGCCCAGGGCACCCAGGTCGTACCCGCGACCGGCGGACCGACCGCGTCCCGCGCCCACGGTGGCCTGCTGGTGCTGGTCGGGATGCTGCTGGTGGCGCTCAACCTGCGGGCCGCCGTCACCAGCCTCGGCGCTCTGCTCGACGAGGTACGCGTCGGCCTGGCGCTCTCCGGCACGATGGCCGGCTTCGTCACCACCCTGCCCACCATCGCGTTCGCCGGTCTCGGGGCGGCCACGCCGTGGCTGGTGCGCCGGCTGTCCACGGCCCGTCTGCTGGTGCTGGGGATGCTGGCACTCGCCGTCGGTCAGGTGCTGCGGGCGGTCACCGGGTCCGCCGTGGTGTTCCTGCTGACCAGCGCGCTCGCGCTGGCCGGGATCGCGGTGGCGAACATCATGATGCCGATGCTGGTCAAGCAGTACTTCCCGCATCGCACCGGGTTGGTCACCGGGGCGTACACGATGGCGTTGGTCGCGGGCACGACGGTGGCTGCGGCGGCTGCGGTGCCGGTGGCGCACGCCTTCGGCTCCTGGCGGGCGGGGTTGGGCGTCTGGGCGGGGCTCGCGCTTGTCGCCGTACTCCCGTGGTTGCCGGCGGCGTTGCGCAGCCGCGGCACCGATGCGCGTCGGGCGACCCGCGACGGTGTGGCCCGCGTGATCATCCGGCCCGGTCGTACCCGGCTCGGCTGGGCGATGGCTGTCTACTTCGGCGCGCAGTCGCTCAGCGGGTACGCGATCATGGGCTGGCTGGCCCAACTCTTCCGGGACGCGGGTTTCCGTCCGCAGGACGCCGGCCTGCTGCTCGCCGCGGTGACCGCGCTCGGGGTGCCGATCGCGCTGCTGATGCCGACGCTGGCCGGCCGGCTGAAGAACCTGCGGATGCTGGTGTTCGCGCTGACCGCCGCTTCGACGCTGGCCTACCTGGGCCTGGCCCTCGCGCCCCGGGACGCGGCGGTGCTGTGGGTGCTGCTGTTGGCCCTCGGCCAGGGAGCCTTCCCCCTGATCCTGACCACCATCGGCCTGCGGGCCCGCACCGCCGACGGGACGGTCGCGTTGTCGGCCTTCGCGCAGAGCGCGGGATATGTGATCGCGGCGCTGGGGCCGCTGCTGGTCGGAATCCTCTACGAGGGCACCGGAGGCTGGACGGCGCCGATCGGTTTCCTGCTGCTCGCCCTCGCGGTGCAGACGGGTGCGGGCATGGTGATCGCCCGCCCTCGCTACATCGAGGACGAGCGCTGAGGGGTGGGAATCAGGAGGAGGCCGGGGTGGGGTCGCCCGCCACCGCCTGGTCGACGGTGGGATAGGTGTGCAGCACCTCCACCAGACCGCTCACTTCCAGGATGCGCAGCACCCCGCGTTGCGGTGCGGCCAGGCGCACCACGCCGCCGGCCTCGTCGCAGCTGTTCTTGGCGCGGACGAACACCGACAGGCCGGTGGAGTCGCAGAACGAAACCTCCGACAGGTCGAAGACGAGCCGGCTGCGCCCCTTGTCGAGCAGGTCGGTGATCTGGTCCTGCAACTGGGGCGCGGTGGCCATGTCCAGTTCGCCCGCGACCGCCACTACGACCACGTCACCGCGCTGTTCCGTGTGCACCGTCAAGGACATTCGCCAGACCTCCTGTTTATCGGTGGAACGTTATCCCACCGGAGCCCCGGTACGCAGAACGGGCATGAGATCGAGTGGCTGCCGCCATTCGCTTGCCGTGGGGCAAGTAACTTCGGGTGCTCGGTGATAGAGTCCGGCCGGTCCAGGTCGAGGGGGTTATGTCATGGCGCTGAGCGCTGACGAGAGCAGTCGGCTGGCCGGTCTGCTGACCAGTCATGTCGATCAGGTCACGCAACGGTGGACCGAGGTCGTCGCCGGACAGTTGCGTGGCCGGCTCAGCCAGGCCGAGCTGCGCCAGCAGGTGCAGGAGCTGCACCGGGCCCTGGTCGACGCGCTCGGCAAGGGGCTCACCGACCTGGCCGCCGAGGAGGCGACCGAGTTGCGCGCAGTCCTCGCGGAGATGTCCCGGGGGCAGGCCCGCCAGGGCTTCTCCGCCGCCGAGACCGCCACCGGTGTGTTCGCCCTCAAGGACGCCCTGCTGAGCGTGATGGAGGCCGACCAGAGCGCCGGGACGCTGCGCGACTACGTCGCCTTCGGCACGCTTGTCGACCAGATGGGCCTGTTCACCTTCGAGAGCTACGTGCGCACCCGGGAGAGCCTGATCGCCGACCAGGCCGAGCAGCTGCTGGAGCTGTCCACCCCGGTGGTCAAGCTCTGGGAGGGCGTGGTGGCGGTGCCGCTGGTCGGCACCCTCGACTCGGCCCGCGCCCAGGTGGTCATGGAGCGGTTGCTGCAGACCCTTGTCGACACCGGCTCGCCGTACGCGATCATCGACATCACCGGCGTGCCGGCGGTGGACACCCAGGTCGCCCAGCACATCCTGAAGACCGTGGTGGCGGCCCGGCTGATGGGTGCCGACTGCATCATCTCCGGCATCCGGCCGCAGATCGCCCAGACCATCGTCGCGCTCGGCATCGAGTTCGGTGACATCGCCACCAAGGCCAGCCTCGCCGACGCGCTGCGACACGTGCTACGGCTCACCGGCGTCGAGACCGGTCGCCGCCAGCCGCGCCGGGAGGCCTGATGGAGCGGGTGCCGATTCTCAAGATCGGCGACATTCTGCTGGTCTCCATCCAGGTCGACATGTCCGACCAGACGGCCGTCGCGCTCCAGGAGGACCTGGCCGAGCGGATCGTCGCCACCGGCTGCCACGGTGTGATCATCGACATCACCGCCCTGGACATCGTCGACTCCTTCGTCGGGCGGATGCTGTCCACCATCGCCTCGATCTCCCGGGTGCTCGACGCGGAGACGGTGGTGGTCGGGATGCGTCCCGCGGTCGCCATCACCCTGGTCGAGCTGGGGTTGTCGCTCAACGGCATCCGTACCGCGCTGAACGTCGAGCGGGGGATGGAACTCATCGCCGCCGACCGCGACCAGGATTACGACGAGTTCGACGACAGCTCGGACGCTGAGCCGACGGCGTCGCCGTGACCAGCGGAGTCGACCTGAGCCGACCGCAGGCGCAGACGGTCGGCAGCGACGAAGACGTGGTACGTGTGCGCCAACTGGTGCGTACGGTGGCGGTGGCGGTCAAGCTGTCCCTGGTCGACCAGACCAAGGTGGTCACCGCGGCCAGCGAGCTGGCCCGCAACACCCTGGTCTACGGCGGCGGTGGCACCGTCGAGGTGACCGCAGTGGACAATGGCCGCCGCCCCGGCATCACCATCGTCTTCGCCGACTCCGGGCCCGGCATCGGCGACCTGGAGCTGGCGCTGACCGACGGGTACACCACCGGCGGTGGCCTCGGCCTCGGCCTCAGCGGTGCCCGACGGCTGGTCGACGAGTTCGACATCCAGACCGCTCCCGGTCAGGGCACCCGGATCACCATCACCAAGTGGTCCCGTTGACGGCGGAGCCGGTCACCGACCGGGGCATCTGGTTCCGGGTGGAGACCGGCAGCCCCGGCAGTGCCCTGCGGCGGGCCGCCGAACGGTTGGGCGAGCAGCTGGGGCTACCCGACGGCCGGGTCGCCGACCTGGCCATCGTCGCGGCGGAGCTGACCAGCAACCTGATCAAGCACGCCGAGGACGGGGTGCTGCTGCTTCGACCCGTGCGCCGCGAGTTGGACGCCGGTGTGGAACTGGTCGCGATCGACTCCGGGCCGGGCATGATCGATCTCGTCGACTCCGCCCGCGACGGCCACTCGACCACCGGCACGCTCGGCATCGGTCTGGGGGCGATCGTCCGGCAGGCCAGCTGGTTCGACGCGTACTCGCAGCCGGGTCGAGGAACGGTCATCGCCGTTCAGGTGTTCGCCGACGCAGCAGCCGAACGACCCTGGGTGGGCGGAGTCATCCGGCCGCTGACCGGAGAGACGATCAGCGGTGACGGGTACGCCTGGCGGACCATCGGCGAGCGCCGTCAGGTGCTGGTCACCGATGGCCTGGGGCACGGGCCGCTGGCCGCCGCCGCCACCGATGCCGCGCTCGCCGCCTTCCGGGCCGCCCCGGCGGCCGCCCCCGCCGAGGTGGTCAGCCACCTGCACCGGGCGTTGTCGCACACCCGGGGCGCGGCGCTCGCCGTGGCCGAGCCGGACCCGGCGGCGGGATTGCTGCGGTACGCCGGACTGGGCAACATCAGCGGCGTGGTGGCCACCGGGGACGGCCGGCGGCGAGGGCTGGTCTCACTGCCCGGTATCGCCGGGCACCAACGCCCGACGATCCGGCAGTACGACTACCCGTTCGACGCCGACAGCCTGCTGATCATGCACAGTGACGGGGTGGTCGATCGCTGGCGGCTCGCCGACTATCCCGGCCTGACCGGACGGTCGCCGCTGGTGGTGGCCG
Organism: Micromonospora maris AB-18-032; assembly: GCF_000204155.1. Lineage (NCBI taxonomy): Bacteria > Bacillati > Actinomycetota > Actinomycetes > Micromonosporales > Micromonosporaceae > Micromonospora > Micromonospora maris. The sequence goes on from NC_015434.1 coordinate 261,311, forward strand.
CCACGCTGCTACGGGACGCGGGCATCCGCCGCGACGACGCCGGCGTACTGGTGGCGAGGCCCTGGTGATAAGGCACGAACCGCTGTTGCGGATGGCGTTGCGGGTGGAGCAGGACATCTTCGTGGTCCGCCAGCGGGGCCGGGAGGTTGCCGCCGCGGTCGGCCTGGAACGTCAGGACCAGGTCCGGATCGCCACCGCCCTGAGCGAGGTGGCCCGGGATCTGCTGCGCGGCGTCGGCGGCGCCGACGTGCTGTTCGCCATCACCGCCGCTCCGGACGGCCGGCAACACCTGCGAGTCGACCTCGTTCCGGTCAGCCCGCTGCCCGACCGGCGGTACGAGCCGCAGTCGGGTGCGGTGGCACGCCTGGTGGACACGTTGAGCGTGGTGGCCGCAGCGGGGGATACGGTCGTGAGGATGTCGCGACGTATCCCGGTCACCGCGCAGGCGCTGACGCCACAGCGTGTCGAGCAACTGCGTGCCCAGCTCGGGCAGAGCGTGCCGGGCACCGCGGAGGAGGAACTCGCCACCCAGAACTCGCAACTGATCGCCGCTCTCGACGAGGTACGCAGCCAACGCGACGAACTGGCGCGGCTCAACGAGGAGCTGGAGCAGACCAACCGAGGCGTGCTGGCGCTCTATCATCAGCTCACCGACGAGTTGGAGGAGACCAACCGGGGTGTGGTGGCGCTGTACGCCGAGTTGGACGAGAAGTCGGTGCAGCTGCGCTCGGCGAGCGAGTCGAAGAGCCGCTTCCTGGCCAACGTCAGCCACGAGTTGCGGGCACCGGTGACCGCGATCATCGGGTTGGCCCGGTTGCTCACCGACGCCGCGTCCGACCCGCTCACCCTTGAGCAGGAACGCCAGGTGGGCCTGATCCGATCCTCGGCATCGGATCTGCTCTCCCTGGTCAACGAGTTGCTGGACCTGGCCAAGGCGGAGTCGGGCCGACTCGAACCGGACTGGGCCGAAGTGGACCTGCGTGCCCTCTTCGGTCAGCTGCGCGGCACCCTGCGGGCCCTGCACACCGTCCCCGACGTGCGGCTGGTGGTGGAGGAACCACCCTCGCCCGCCACCATTCGCACCGACGAGATGCTGCTCGCCCAGGTGTTGCGCAACCTGCTGCACAACGGTCTGAAGTTCACCACCCGGGGCGAGGTACGGCTGCGCGCCGAGCGGTCCGGCGACAGCTGGAAGCTCGTCGTGACCGACACCGGCGCCGGCATCCCGGCCGAGTTCCACGAGCGGGTCTTCGAGGAGTTCTACCAGGTGCCGGGGCCGTCCCGGGCCGGTGGCACCGGCCTCGGTCTGCCGTACGCCCGACGGCTGGCCACTCTGCTCGGTGGCACGCTCGAACTGTCAAGTGAGCCGGGTCGGGGCAGCAGCTTCACCGTCTCGCTGCCGGCGAACGGTACGTGACGTGGAAATCCCGCCGACCGTTCTGGTGGTCGACGACAGCCGGACCAAGCGCTACCTGCTGGTGAACTGGCTGACGCGGGCCGGGTTCACGGTGATCGAGGCCGAGAGCGGCAGCGAGGCCCTGCGTCAGGTCGAGGTGGACCCCGTCGACCTGGTCGTGCTCGACGTACGGCTGCCGGATCTGAGTGGTTTCGAGGTCTGTGAGCGGATCAAGTCGACCCATCCCGCGCTGCCGGTGATCCACGTGTCGGCACACGCCATCGACACGACCGACCGCGCCCAGGGCCTGACCAGGGGCGCGGACGCGTACCTGGCGGAGCCGATCGATCCGGAGGAGCTGATCGCCACCGCCCACGCGGTGCTCCGCTACTACCAGGCGCGGCAACGCGCCGAGCTGCTCGCCGAACGCCTCGCCGGGTTGGCGGACACCACAGTCGCGGTGCACGCCGCGCCGAACTTCGACCGGCTGCTGGAGCTGGCGGCGGCCGGGACCGCGGAGATATTCAAGAGTCCCGCCGCGGTGATCGCCGAAACCTTCGACGGGGAATGCCTGGCCGGGGTCTGCGCCGGCCCGGGTGCCGAGAGCCGCGTCGTGCCGTGGGTCGTCGACGACAGCGACACCCCGGTCGGCGCCACCGTCCGGGTGGAGGAACCCGCCGACTGGGCGTTGGTGCAGTGGCCACCGGACGACACGGTGACGGTGGCCGCGGGCCGGCTGCGGGACGACCGGGCGCCGCTCTACGTGGTGGTGCCCACCGCGACGCAGACTGCCCAGACGCCGGTGCTGCGCCAGTTGGCGCAGGCGGTGGCGTCCGCGGTCGAGGTGCAACGCTCCTTCGACGAGGAGCATCGCATCGCGGTGACCCTGCAACGCAGCCTGCTCCCGCAACGCATCCCGCAGATCGCCGGGCTCGATCTGGCCGTCCGCTACGAGCCGGCCAGCGCCCGTACCGAGATCGGTGGCGACTTCTACGAGCTGGTGATGCTCGACGGTCACCTGCTGCTGGCGATCGGCGACGTGGCGGGCCACTCACTGCACGCCGCGACGGTGATGGCCGAGCTGCGTCACGCACTGCGGGCGTACGCGGTGGAGGGCCACCAGCCGGGAGAGATCCTGCACCGGGTCAACGAGCTGATGCGTACGCTGCTGCCCACCGAACTGGCCACCATCTGCGTACTGCTGCTCGACCCGGCCACCGGGCAGGTCCGGCTGGCCAGCGCCGGCCACCTGCCCCCGTTGATCAGCATGGACGGCAAGACCGAGTACGTGCACCACTCCGCACCACTGCTCGGGGTACGGGCACCGCGCCCCGCCGACCTGGAGTTCGTGCTGCCCCCCGGGGCGACGATCGTCTTCTACACCGACGGTCTCATCGAGCGGCGTGACGTCAACATCGACGAGGGACTGAAGTCGCTGGCGGCGAGCGCGGTGCGGGTGGATGCCGACCTCGACCGGTTCTGTCAGCGGCTGCTCGACGAACTCGCCCCCGACGAGATCCAGGACGACGTCGCCGTGGTGGCCCTACGTCGGCACTGAGCGGCTGGAACTGGCCGCGACGGCCAGGCGCGGGTAGCGTTGCGGCTGGTGTCCTAAACACCACGTCGAGGTCGGCACTGTCGTGCTTCAGCTCTGTCCTCCCCGGCCCCGGATTGACGGTGGCAACCTCTCCGGCCCTCAGAACGCCCTTCGCCAGGGCAGGGACCGAGTCTTCCCATGGACGATCTGTTGCGCTTCGAGCATTACGACGTACGGCCCGGCACCCGGTACGTGACCATGACAGGTGAGGCCGACCTGTCCACGATCACGCACCTTCAGCATGACCTCGGACGCCTGCTGGCACCCCGATGGGTCACGCACCTGACGCTCAATCTGAAGGGTCTGCGGTTCCTCGACTGCGCCGCACTGGCCGTCCTGTTGAGGATCAGGCAGACGGCCATGGTGCGCGGACAGCGGATGACCGTCACCGCCGCCCAGGGCGGGCCGGCGCGGGTCATCGCGCTCAGCGGTAGCGGGCACCTGCTCGACAGCCACTTCGGCACCGTCCAGATCCGTGGTGCCGGCCGACCTGCCGGCCGCGACCTCGTCGCCTTCGCCTGACCGTCGATCTCGTACCCCCTCGCTGATCTCCATCAGCTTCATCGCCTCGGCGGTGGCCGGGTCAGCACCAGCACCTCCCGTTCCCGTGCGGTGAGGGCAGCCAGCGGGTCGCGGGGCCGGTGCGGCAGCCGGCGGACCACGTCCGGGTCGATCACGGCGCCGCCCGCGAGGACGGTACGCAGGTTGTCGACGAAGTCGGTGACCTCGGCGACCCGATCCTTGAGCAGGTAGCCGACCCGGCGGCCGTCGGCGCTGTCCAGCAGCGCGGAGGCGTACTCGGGCTGCACGTGCTGGCTGAGCACGACCACGGCCAGGCCCGGCTGCTCGCCGCGCAACTCGACAGCCGACTGAACCCACCTTCCGGGGTATGCCCTGCCTACCCCGGAACCTGCCTGCCCCGCCGGGAGTCCGAAGGCCTGAACCACTCGGCATGTCGGACCGTTGGTGACGGCATGTGGACACGGATGCCGGAGCTGCCCCCAGAAGCGTCCCCCGGATTGCGCGCCGCGCAACGCGCCCTGGACAGGGATCTCCGGCTCGCGCTGGAAGACGCCCGCGCGAACAACGGGCAAGATCGTGGCCCGGCCGACAACACGCCGCGGCTGAGCGAGACACAGATCAAGGACGCCCGTGACGTCGCTGCGAGCCTGGTCAACGGTCACCTGAAGGACGGCCCGTTAGGCTGGCTGCGCGTAGCCGTACACCGGTTTCTGCGCCTGCTGCGCTACTTCGAGATCAACGAGTCTGCGCCGAAACCCCGACCGGCCGCCGCCGGAGAGCAGGCTGGTGCTGGGGAGCAAGCGGATGCCGGAGAGCAGGACCGGCAGGCGTCGGGTGACCGTGCGCCGGGGTCCGGTTCCAGCGAGCCGACGCGCGAATCCCAGCAAGCCGAGGCAGACCAGCCAGGCGAGGAAACGCAAAGCTCCCAGCCATCCGGTGACGACGAGTCGCCGCCTGCGCCGAGTGAGTCAGCACCGGAGCCCCGGAAACCTATCACCGACGCGCAGGTCGAAAGCTGGAAAGCGACCCTCAACGAGGAAGGGGAGCACCTGCTCAAGCACGAGAAGGAGCGCCTGGAACGGGCCATCGCCGTCGCGTATCTCATCTCCAGCGACCCTGACCTGCAGAAACTCTACGAGGACCCGCAGCAGATGCAACAAGTCGCGAACATGGTCGCGCTGGCCGACTGGGTCGCCGACCGGTACGACAAGGGCCCGCGCGCCGACGAGAGACACAAGGCCACCCGCGGCGCGTCCGCGAGCGCACGAACAGCACCCGTCCATACGTACGGCGACGACCAACCCTTGGTGAGAGCGCCGACAATGCCTGCGCTGACGTATGCCGACGACAACCTGGCCGTGAGCCCGCCGGGGACGCCTGCGTTGACGTATGCCGAGGACGGTCTGGCGGTGAGCGCGCCGAGGAGGCCTTCCGGAGGGTACATCGAGCAACAGCGCCCAGCGGCGAGCGTGTTGGGGATGCCAGCCTGGTTGCGCGCCGACGACCATGCGGTGAGCCCGCCGGGGACACCGGTGGTGACTCCACCGGGAACACCGGTGGTGAGTCCGCCCGGGACACCTGCCCGCATGGACGCCGACCATCCGATGGGGGGTCCGCCGGGGACGCCGGTGGTGAACCCGCCAGGGTCGCCGGCCGGGATGCACGCCGACGCTCATCCGATCGTGAGCCCGCCGGGGTCGCCGGTGGTGAGTGCGCCGGGTTCGCCCATCGGGAGGTATGTCGAGCAGCAGCGCCCGGCGGTGAGCGTACCGGGGACGCCTGCTCGGCCGTCCGCTGCGGGACAGCACGTGGCGGCGCGAGACGCGCGGCCAGAGCGGGTGCCGCCCGGTAATCCCCGCGCCGCTAGCCTCACCAGCTTGCACAGCCCGAAGCGGCCAGCGGGAAGCCCGCCCCCGCGACCGGAGGCTCCCGACTCCTCCCGGCCGGACCGCACGGCAGGTCAGGGCAGAGGTCGCAGGTGACCTCCGCCGACCCGCCAAGGTCACGCTCGATCCCAGATCGAGTGGTTGAGCGCGCGAGCGAGGCAACTCGATCCGGGATCGAGCGTGATCATGGGCCGCTGAGCAGGAACAGGAGGCGGTGCAGCCCTGGGTGGGTGGTGGAGCGGGCCCGGGAGGGTGATGAGCAGGCCTGGGAGGGGGGCGGTGCGGCGCCGGCAGCGGGGGTGAGCAGCCGGCGCCGCGGAAGAGGGGACGACAGGGGCCGGTCAGGCGCGGCCGAAGCGGTCCAGGATCCAGGCGTTGATGAAGGCTTCCTCGCGCCAGGAGTCGTACCGTCCACTGGGGCCGCCGTGACCGGCCTCCATCTCGGTCTTGAGCAGGTAGTCGCCCTGCGGCGCGACGGCGCGCAGCCGGGCGATCCACTTGGCCGGCTCGTGGTAGAACACCCGCGTGTCGTTGAGGCTGGTCATCGCGAGGATCGCCGGATAGTCAAGCGGCGCGACGTTCTCGTACGGGGTGTACGACTTCATGTAGGCGTACACCTCGGGGTCCGCGAGGGGGTTGCCCCACTCCTCCCACTCGGTCACCGTCAGCGGCAGGGACGGGTCGAGGATGGTGTTGAGCGCGTCCACGAACGGCACCTGCGCGACGATGCCGGTGAAGGCGTCGGGGGCGAGGTTGGCGACCGCGCCCATCAGCAGGCCGCCGGCCGAGCCGCCGCGCGCGACCAGTCGGTCGGGGGCCGTCCAGCCGGTCTTGGCCAGGTGGCGGGCGCAGGCGACGAAGTCGGTGAAGGTGTTCTTCTTGGCGAGCATCTTGCCGTGGTCGTACCAGCGGCGGCCCAGTTCACCGCCGCCCCGGATGTGGGCCACCGCGAAGATCACCCCACGGTCCAGCAGGGACAGCCGGCCGACCGAGAACCACGGGTCCATGCTGGCCTCGTACGACCCGTAGCCGTAGATGACGCAGGGGGCCGAGCCGTCGCGGGGCGTACCCCGGCGGTAGACCAGCGAGATCGGCACCCGGGTGCCGTCGTCGGCCAGGGCCCAGTCGCGCTGCTGCTCGTAGTCTTCCGGCTGGTACGGCTGTCCGTCCGGGCCGGGCAGCACGGGCCGGCGGCGCAGCAGCGTCAGTTCCTGGGTCGCCAGGTCGTAGTCGTACACCGAGTCGGGGATGATCAACGAGGTGTAGCGCAGCCGGAGCCGGTCGGTGCGGTACTCGGGATTGCCGTCCAGGCCGACGGTGTGCAGCGGCTCCGGGAACTCGATGTCGTGGGCGTCCCCGCCGTCGAGCGGCAGCACCCGCAGGCCGGTCAGGCCGTTGCTGCGCAGCGTGACGACCAGGTGGTCGGCGAAGGCGTCCACCGCCTCCAGTCGGGTGCCGGGGGAGTGGTCGATCATCGGCACCCAGTCGCCCGGCGTGTCCGCCGAGGCGTACGCGAGGGCGAAGTCCTCGGCGCCGTCGTTGTGCAGGATCAGGAACCGGTGCCCGTGGTGCTCCACCGAGTACTCGACGCCCTGTCGGCGTGGTGCGATCACTGCGGGTTCGCCGGTCGGGTTGTCGGCGGGGATGACCCGTACCTCGCTGGTGAGCTTGCTGGCGATGTCGATCAGGATGAACCGCTCCGATCGGGTCAACTCGACCCCGACCCAGAAGCGTTCGTCGTCCTCGGCGTGCACCACCACGTCGTCGCCGGCGGCGGTGCCGATCACGTGCCGCCAGACCCGGTGCGGACGCCACGCCTCGTCCACCGTGACGTAGAACAGCACGGAGGCGTCGGTCGACCAGGCCGTGCCGTAGAAGGTGCCCGGGATCTCGTCGGGCAGCAGTTCGCCGCTGACGAGATCCTTGATCCGCAGGGTGAACCGTTCGTCGCCGGAGAAGTCCGTGGAGTAGGCGAGAAAACGCCCGTCGGGGCTGACGTCGAAGGCGCCCAGGGCGAAGAAGTCGTGCCCTTCGGCGAGCAGGTTGCCGTCGAGCAGGATCTCCTCGCCGTCCAGGGGAGCGCCGTCGGCACTGATCGGGGGCGTGGTCTCGCCGTCGCGTACGGCCCGCCGACAGTGCACGCCGTACTGCCGGCCCTCGACCGTACGGGTGTAGTACCAGTACCCGCCCTTGCGGGTCGGTACCGACAGGTCGGATTCCTGGGTGCGTCGACGGATCTCCTCGAACAACTCGGTCCGCAGCCCGGACAGGTGGGCTGTGCGCTGCTCGGTCCAGGCGTTCTCGGCGTCGAGGTAGGCGATGGTCTCCGGATCGTCCTTCGCGGCCAGCCAGGCGTACTCGTCGACGACGATGTCGTCGTGGTGGACGCGTTCGGTGGGTACCCGCTTCGCCACGGGTGCGGGGGTCTCGGTGGTCACGGCGTCACGTTACCGGCCCTGCTCGGCTCCCGTCGGTAGCAAATACCTACCGAATCGTTCGAACACATGTACGATCGCGGCATGGTGCCAGCACGTTCCACCGGCACGTCCGGTGCCCTCGACATCACCCGCCGACTGATCGAGATCTGTGGCCCGCGCTTCGCCCGGTTCGCCGGCCCCGCCGACGAGGTGGCCGGGCGGCCGGCCCGCTGGGTGGCGGTTCCCGGCGGTGCCGACGCGGCGGCCCGGGTGCTCCGGTTGGCCGCACGACACGACCTGAGCGTGGTTCCGCGCGGGGCCGGCACGAAAATCGACTGGGGTGCCCCGCCCGAGCGGGTCGACATCATGCTCGACACCGGGCGACTGGCCGGCATCGGGCATCGGCCGCCCGGTCAGGGTGCCGCCGAGGTCGGCGCCGGCACGCCGCTGCGGGCGGTGCAGGCCACCCTGGAACGCACCAGCCAGCGGCTCGCGGTGGACGCACCCTCGCCCGGTGCCACAATCGGTGGCGTGCTCGCCGCCGACGAGGCGGGTCCGCTGCGGCACCGACACGGCACCGCCTGCGATCAGCTCGTCAGCCTGCGTTATCTGGCCGCCGACGGGGAGCTGACCGAGGCCGACGGCGGGGCCGCCGGGCTGGCCCAGGCCCGGCTGTTGTGCGGCTCGGAGGGGGCGCTCGGTGTGCTGGTCAGCGCCACCCTGCGCGTGCAGGCCATGCCGGCCTGCCGGGTCTGGGTGACCCGACCGGTGTGGACGCCGCTTGAGGTGCACGACCTGATCCGCGCGGTGCTCGCCGCCCGCCTCGACCCGGCCGCGATCGAGCTGGACCTGCCGGTCGGCGGGAAGGACCGAATGCCGTGGGATGCGCGGGCCGCCGCGATGGCCCGTCATCCGTCCATGACCGGGCGGTCACCGGCCAGCCCGGCCGGTGCCGGTTCGCTCGTGGTGTTGTTGGAGGGCGGCCCTTCCGACGTGGCGGAGCGCAGCGACCGGCTGGTGTCGCTGCTCGGTGCCCGCGCGACGGTGGCCAGATCGGCGCCGCCCTGGTGGCGCAGTTACCCGTTCGCCCCCGGCGACACCGCGCTGAGGCTGGAGGTGCCGATCACCGACCTGCACGCGGCGGTGTACGCGCTGCGCGACGCGGCCGGGTCGCCGGTTCCGGTGCGTGGCTCAGCTGGCCGGGGTGTGGTGCATGCCGCCCTGCCCGGCTCGCTCGCGCCGGACCGGGTAGCGGCGATCCTGGCCGCCGTCCGCAGCGTGCTGCTGGCCCGGCAGGGCCGATGCGTGGTGCTCTCCGCGCCACCGGCCGTCCGGCGGGCCGTCGACCTCTGGGGCGAGCTGGTCGGCCTGGCCCGCCTCCGCGCGGTCAAGCAGCACCTCGACCCGGGCCACCGACTCGCTCCCGGCCGACTCCCCGGCGGCCTCTGACGGCGGACGGCCCGGGTCGGCCGCGGCGTCTGGCGGCCGGACAGGCTGTGTGAGGCGGCGGCGTCTGACAACAGCGGGCGAGGGGGTCAGCCAGCGGCGTCGTTGCGGAGGACGAGGATGGCGATGTCGTCGCGCGGCTCCTCCACCGAGAAGTTGATCGCGGTGGCGCGCAGCCGGGCCGCCACCACGTCGGCGGGGTAACCGGCGAGCGGAGTGACGGCGTCGCGCAGCCGACCGATGCCGAACAGCTCCCGGCCTCGGCGGCGCTCGGTCACGCCGTCGGTGTAGAAGACCAGGCAGTCACCAGGGCCGAGGGTGATCTCCGAGGACGGTGAGCTGATCGTTTCGAGCAGGCCGAGCGCGGTGCCACCGCTGCCGACGAAGCTGGCCGGGCCGCCACCGGAACGCAGCAGCAACGGTCGATCATGCCCGGCCAGGTGCAACTCGACGTCGAGCCGGTCACCCTCGCTCGGCGCGACCACGGCCAGCGCCAACGTGCAGTACCGTCCGGCACCCCGCTCGACAAGCGTCTCGTTGAGCCGGGGCAGCAACTCGGGCAGCGGCTTGCCGTCGCCGGCCAGCACCCGGATCACGTCCCGGACCAGCCCGGTGACCGCTGCGGCCTGCACTCCCTTGCCGGAGACGTCGCCGATCACCACCAGCCAGCGTCCATCCGGCAGCGGCACCACGTCGTAGAAGTCACCACCGACGTCGGCGTCGCCGCCGGTCGGGACGTACTCGGCGGCGAAACCGATGCCGTCGACCACCGGCAGCACCGGCGGCAGCAGCGACTGTTGCAGAGCCTGGGCGATGCGTCGGCGTTCCGCGTGGATCCGGGCGTTCTCGATCGCCAGGGCCGCCCGGCGGGCCACGTCCTCCAGCACTGCGATCTCGTCCGGGTCGTGCCGGTGTCGCTGGTGTCGCCCGACCGCCAGGGTGCCGAGGCGCTGACCCCGGGCGATCAACGGTACGGCGAAGCCCTCCATCGGCGCGCCCAGCGGCGTCTGGGTGCCGTTGCGGCTGGCCTCCCGCAGCCGGGCCTGGATCGAGTCGGGACCCGATTCGCGCAGCGTGGCGTGCAACTGCGGCAGCATCGCCTCGTCGGCGTGCGTGGCGGCGGCCAGGCGCAGCCGACCCCACTCGTCGGTGGTGTGCACCGCGCACCACTGACCGAGTCGGGGCACCACCAGTTGCGGGACGAGCGCCATGGTCAGTTCCACGTCCAACGACTGGGCGAGCAGTTCGCTGGCCTCGGCGAGGAAGGTGAGCCAGGCCTGTCGGCGTACGTCGGCGCGACGCAGCCGGTCGTTCTCCAGGTGCAGCGAGAGTCGCTCGGCGGTCAGCACCGCCAGCGGGCGGGCGTACGCGGTGGGCGCGGCGTCCAGTTCCAGTTCCCCAACGTACGGGCGATGCACCGCCAGCGGCACCCGGAGCAGGTCGTGACCGGGCCGGGGCTGCCGACCGTACCGGGCGAGCACCTGGGTGCCCTGCCCGTCGCCGCGATCCAGTCGCACCACACCTCCGGCGGCACCGATCATCTCCGCCACCCGGGTGAGCAGGTTCGTGGCGAAGTCGGGCAGCGGATCCTCGGCGTACGGATCGGGCAGGGTCTGCATCAGCGTGCTCATCGCCCCGGCGCTGGGTGCGGTGGTCGCTGCGGTGCCGTCCGTCTCACCGGCCGACGTCGTCCGGCCGCCTCCCGATGGGCTGCGCCGGTCCAGCCGGAACCACACGCCCTTGCCGCTGGGCAGGTAGGTGGTGCCCCAGCGGCTGGCGAAGTGATCGACGAGCAGCAGTCCCCGGCCGCGTTCGGCGACCTCGGTGATCTCTGTGGCCGCGTTGCGTACCCCGACGGTGAGTTCGTCGACCGGGCCGGCGGCGAAGTCGGACACGGTCACGGTCAACCCGGCCGCGTCGGCGCTCACCTCGACGTCCAGTTCGGTGCGGGCGTGCTCGACGGCGTTGGTGGACAGCTCGGTGGTGAGCAGAAGTGCCTCGTTGAGCAGTTCGTCCAGGTCAGCCTCGGCGAGTACGGACCGCACGACGGCCCGCGCCGCCGCCGGCGTACGACGATCCGCCGGCAGCCGGACACGTCGTACATGCTCGTGTGGGCCTCCGGTCGCCGCGGGCCCCGCCTCCGCTGCCACCCTCGTATCCTCCACCGCCACCCCTGGTGTGCCAAACCGATCGGGGTTCGCGTCCGTAACCCGGGCGGCGATGCGTCGTGGCGGTTTCGAGGTCACGGGGACAATGATGGGGTGACCCGGCGCGAGCCGGTGGACCCCGAGGTGAGCGAGGAATGATGACCACGGCGAAACAGTCGGCGACCGCGGAGATCAGCGTCGCCGACCACGAGGCGGTCCTCACCGAGCTGGCGGAGGCGCTGCGCCGGGTGCGCGGCGGTGACCTCAAGGTCAGGCTTCCGCGGCGTTCCGGCGCGGCCGGGGAGGTGGCGGACGCCTTCAACGACGTGGTGTCGCTCCAGGAGCGGCAGCATCTGGATCTACGGCGGATCAGCCGGATCGTCGGTCGGGACGGCCGGCTGACCGAGCGGCTGGACGAAGAGGGATTGGACGGCTCGTGGGCGGAAGGTCAGCGGGCCGTCAACTCGTTGATCGACGATCTGGGCCGACCCACCACCGAGATCGCGCGGGTCATCGTCGCCGTCGCCGACGGTGACCTCTCCCAGCACATGGCGCTGGAGATCGACGGCCGTCCGCTGCGCGGTGAGTACCTGCGCATCGGCCGCACCGTCAACACCATGGTCGACCAGCTTTCGTCCTTCTCCAACGAGGTGACCCGGGTGGCCCGCGAGGTGGGCACCGAGGGCAAGCTCGGCGGTCAGGCCGACGTACGCGGCGTCGCCGGCACCTGGAAGGACCTCACCGACTCGGTGAACACCATGGCGTCGAACCTCACCGGGCAGGTGCGGTCGATCTCCCAGGTGGCCACGGCGGTGGCGAAGGGCGATTTGAGCCAGAAGATCACGGTGAGCGCCCGGGGCGAGGTCGCCGAGCTGGCCGACACGATGAACTCGCTGACCGACACCCTGCGGCTCTTTGCCGAGCAGGTGACCCGGGTGGCCCGCGAGGTGGGTACCGAGGGCAAGCTCGGCGGCCAGGCCGAGGTGCCCAACGTGGCCGGCACCTGGAAGGACCTGACCGACAGCGTCAACTCGATGGCGTCGAACCTGACCGCCCAGGTGCGCAACATCGCCCAGGTGTCCACGGCGGTGGCCCGCGGCGACCTGTCGCAGAAGATCACCGTGGCGGCGCAGGGCGAGATCCTCGAACTCAAGGACACCGTCAACACGATGGTGGATCAGTTGTCGTCGTTCGCCGACGAGGTGACGCGGGTGGCCCGTGAGGTGGGCACCGAGGGCAAGCTCGGCGGCCAGGCCCAGGTACGCGGGGTCTCCGGCACCTGGCGGGACCTGACCGAGAACGTCAACCAGCTGGCCGGCAACCTGACCAGCCAGGTCCGCAACATCTCCCAGGTGTCCACGGCGGTGGCCAAGGGTGACCTGTCGCAGAAGATCACGGTCGACGCCCGGGGCGAGATCCTGGAGCTCAAGGACACCGTCAACACGATGGTGGATCAGTTGTCGTCGTTCGCCGACGAGGTGACCCGGGTGGCCCGTGAGGTGGGCACCGAGGGCAAGCTGGGCGGTCAGGCCCAGGTGAAGGGGGTCTCGGGCACCTGGCGGGATTTGACCGACAACGTGAACTCGATGGCGTCGAACCTCACCAGTCAGGTACGGAACATCGCCTCCGTCACCACGGCCGTCGCCAAGGGTGACCTGTCGCAGAAGATCACCGTGGACGCCCGGGGCGAGATCCTGGAGTTGAAGAACACCGTCAACACGATGGTGGATCAGTTGTCGTCGTTCGCCGACGAGGTGACGCGGGTGGCCCGTGAGGTGGGCACCGAAGGCAAGCTCGGCGGTCAGGCCCAGGTGCGGGGAGTGGCCGGCACCTGGCGGGACCTGACGGACAACGTGAACTCGATGGCGTCGAACCTGACCAGCCAGGTGCGGAACATCGCCCAGGTCTCGACCGCGGTGGCCAAGGGTGACCTGTCGCAGAAGATCACCGTGGACGCGCAGGGCGAGATCCTGGAGCTGAAGAACACCGTCAACACGATGGTGGATCAGTTGTCCTCGTTCGCCGACGAGGTCACCCGGGTGGCCCGTGAAGTGGGCACCGAAGGCAAGCTCGGCGGCCAGGCCCAGGTCAAGGGCGTCTCGGGCACCTGGCGGGACCTGACCGACAACGTGAACTCGATGGCGTCGAACCTGACCAGCCAGGTACGGAACATCGCCTCGGTCACCACCGCTGTCGCCAACGGCGACCTGTCGCAGAAGATCACGGTCGACGCGCAGGGCGAGATCCTGGAGCTGAAGAACACCGTCAACACGATGGTGGATCAGCTGTCGTCGTTCGCCGACGAGGTGACCCGGGTGGCCCGCGAGGTCGGCATCGAAGGCAAGCTGGGCGGTCAGGCCCAGGTGAAGGGCGTCTCCGGCACCTGGCGGGACCTGACCGAGAACGTCAACCAGCTCGCCTCCACCCTGACCACCCAGCTGCGGGCGATCGCCCAGGTGTCGACCTCGGTGACCCGCGGCGATCTGACCCAGCGGATCGCGGTGAAGGCGCAGGGCGAGGTCGCCGAGCTCAAGGACAACATCAACCAGATGATCGTCACCCTGCGGGAGACCACCCACAAGAACGCCGAGCAGGGCTGGCTCGACTCCAACCTGGCCCGCATCGGTGGTCTGTTGCAGGGCCAGCGCGACCTCGGCGAGGTCTGCCGGATGATCATGATGGAGGTGACACCGCTTGTCGACGCGCAACTCGGCGCGTTCTTCCTGGCGGACAACTCCGAGGGCGTGATGCGGCTGCGGCTGACCGCCTCGTACGGCTACGTGTCCCGAGGTCACGAGGTCACCTTCGGTCCCGGCGAAGGGCTGGTCGGGCAGACCGCCCTCTCCCGCCGGACGATCCGGGTCGGCGCCGTACCGGACGGGCGGATCACGCTGCGCTCCGGGCTGGCCGACACTCCACCGGCCGACCTGGTCGTGCTGCCCGTGCTCTTCGAGGGCGAACTGCTCGGGGTGATCGAGTTCGCCAGCGTGACGCCCTTCTCCGAGTTGCACCTGTCCTTCCTGGAGCGGTTGGTCGCCACCATCGGCATCGCGGTCAACACCATTCAGGCCAACCGGCGTACGGAGGAGCTGCTCGCCCAGTCGCAGCGGCTGGCCCACGAGTTGCAGGAACAGTCGGCGGAGTTGCAGCGCACCAACGCCGAACTGGAGGAGAAGGCGACCCTGCTGTCGGAGCAGAAGGGCAACATCGAGACCAAGAACCGGGAGATCGAAATGGCCCGGCTCGGTCTGGAGGAGAAGGCGCAGCAGCTGACCCGCGCCTCGGCGTACAAGTCGGAGTTCCTGGCGAACATGAGCCACGAACTGCGTACGCCGCTGAACTCGCTGCTCCTGCTGGCGCGGCTGCTGGCCGAGAACTCGGAGCGCAACCTGACCCCGAAGCAGATCGAGTTCGCCCGGACGATCCACGGCTCCGGGTCGGATCTGCTGCGCCTGATCGACGACATCCTCGACCTGTCCAAGATCGAGGCGGGGCGGATGGACGTGGAGCCGACCGAGGTCCGGTTCGAGGAGATCCGCAGCTACGTCGAGCAGGCGTTCGCCCCGCAGGCCGAGGAGAAGGGCCTGGACTTCCAGGTACGGGTGGCCAAGGACCTGCCGCCCGCGGTGGTCACCGACGCCCAGCGACTCCAGCAGATCCTGCGCAACCTGCTCTCCAACGCGGTGAAGTTCACCGACAACGGCGCGGTGACGCTGCGCATCTCCCGGGCACCGGAGCACGCGGTCTTCGACGTACCGGCGCTGATCAACGCCCGTCAGGTGATCGCGTTCACGGTGATCGACACCGGCATCGGCATCTCCGACGACAAGCTGTCCCTGATCTTCGAGGCGTTCCAGCAGGCGGACGGCACCACCAGCCGCCG
This sequence comes from Micromonospora maris AB-18-032, assembly GCF_000204155.1. Taxonomy (NCBI): domain Bacteria; kingdom Bacillati; phylum Actinomycetota; class Actinomycetes; order Micromonosporales; family Micromonosporaceae; genus Micromonospora; species Micromonospora maris. Next base: position 276,605 of record NC_015434.1, read on the forward strand.
CTACGGCGGTACCGGCCTGGGCCTGTCCATCAGTCGCGACCTGGCCCGGCTGATCGGCGGCACGATCACCGTCAGCTCGGCGCCCAACCAGGGCTCGACGTTCACCCTCTACCTGCCCGACGTGCTGGCGCCGGACGCCGTGGTGGCCCCGGCGCCACCCTCCCCGCAGCGGGCCGGCCTACCGTCGTCGCTGCTGATGCCGCCGGTGGAGTTGCTGCCGCAGCAGCCCGAGGCACCGAAGACCCGCCAACTGGACGGCGCCACGGTGCTGATCGTCGACGACGATGTGCGCAACGTGTTCGCCCTGACCAGCGCGCTGGAACTACACGGCATGACGGTGCTCTACGCCGACAACGGCAACGACGGCGTACGCCTGCTCGCCGAGCACCCGGAGGTCGACATCGTGCTGATGGATGCCATGATGCCTGACCAGGACGGGTACGAGACCACCAGACAGATCCGGCGCAACCACCGGTTCGCCGATCTGCCGATCGTCTTCCTCACGGCCAAGGCGATGCCCGGCGATCGGGAGTCGGCGATCGCGGCGGGGGCGAGTGACTACATCACCAAACCGGTCGACCTGGACGAGCTGATCGAGTTGATGGGCTCCTGGATCAGCGGCAGCCGTACCGAGGAGGGCTCGTGACGCAGGTGGCAAAGGCGCTACTGGTCGATGACCGCCGGGAGAACCTGATGGCCCTGGAGGCGATCCTCCAGGGGCTGCCGGTGCAGTCGGTGGCGGTGGAGAGCGGGGAGGCGGCGCTCAAGCAACTGCTGGTCGACGACTTCGCGGTCATCCTGCTCGACGCCCAGATGCCGGACATGGACGGCTTCGAGACGGCCAGCCACATCAAGCGGCGGGAACGCACCCGACACGTACCGATCATCTTCCTGACCGCCGCCGACCGGGACGCGCAACTGGCGCTGCGTGGCTACGCGGTCGGCGCGGTGGACTACCTGACCAAGCCCTTCGACCCGTGGGTGCTGCGAGCCAAGGTCTCCGTCTTCGTGGAACTCTGGACCAAGACCCGCCAGCTGGCCGCCCAGTCGGAGATGGTTCGCGAGCGCGACGCCCAGTGGCGCCTGCTCACCGACGCCGTCGACGAGGCCACCACCCTCCTACGCTCCGCCGACGACAACCCCGACGCCATCGCCCAAGTCCTCACCACCCTCGAACAAGCCCGCTGGGGCCCCACCCCCGACTAACCCCACCCCTCCCCACCCCCGCGCCACCCCGCGCGGCCCACCCCCACCCCCACCCGCCCCCGCGATCTTGCACTTTTCGTCGGGGCGTAACGGGGCAAGGGCGACATAAGGGCGACCATAAGTGCAAGATCGTGGCGGGATCACGAGCGTGGACTGGGGCGGGGGCGCGTCACTGCCCTTCCTCCCGCGATCTTGCACTTCCTGTCGGGGTATAGCAGGGCAAAGGCGATATATGGGCGACTGCAAGTGCAAGATCGCGGGGGTGCGACGTGGAGGGCTGTGGACGTGGTTGTGTCACTGCCTTCCCTGCCGCGATCTTGCACTTTTCGTCGGGGCATAGCGGGGCAAGAGCGGCATAAGGGCGACCATAAGTGCAAGATCGCGGGGCGGGGGCGGGGCGGACGCGGGGCGTGGTTAGGGGGTGGGGGCGTCGTTGCGGATCATCAGGGCGCTGCGGAGGCCGGTGATGTCCAGGACGCGGAGCAGGAACTCGCCGACGTTGGTCAGGATGAGCAGGCTCTGGGCGTGGCTGGCCTTGCGGCTGAGCACGACGAGGGTGCCGAGGCCCTGCGAGTCGCAGAAGGTGACTCCGCCCAGGTCGAGCACGATCCGGGGTGGCGGCTCGGCGAGGACCTCGTTGACGACGGTCGACAGCTGGGCGGCCGTGAGCATGTCGATCTCACCGGCAAGGCGTAGGACTGCTTCGTCGCCCGTTCGGTGTACGGTGATGGACAGTTCGGCACGATCCACCGGATCAGCCTATCGCGATCTCGCACGTCCGGCCTGTCGAGGCGAACCGGCCCGGGGTGGCCTTTCGCAGGTGAGCCTGGTAACCCCGTTCCGGGGTGCCTGCCGGTCCCCAGCTTGACGCTGACACAATGGCGGCATCGTGACCGAGGTGACTTCCGCCGGATCCGACCGCTACCCGGTCGACGCGCCGGCCTCAGCGGCCCTGTTCGACCGCGCTCGCGCCATCGTGCCGGGCGGGGTGAACTCTCCCGTGCGCGCCTTCCGCGCCGTCGGTGGGACGCCCCGCTTCATGGTTCGCGGTGAGGGCCCCTGGCTGTACGACGCCGACGACCGGCGCTACGTCGACCTGGTGTGCTCGTGGGGGCCGCTGATTCTCGGCCACGCCCACCCCGAGGTGGTCGCGGCGGTGCAGGCTGCCGCCGCCAACGGCACCAGCTTCGGTACACCGACGCCCGGCGAGGTGGAGTTGGCCGCCGAGATCGTCGCGCGTACCCCGGTCGAGCAGGTCCGCTTGGTCAACTCGGGCACCGAGGCGACCATGTCGGCGATCCGGCTGGCTCGTGGCTACACCGGTCGCTCGAAGATCATCAAGTTTGCCGGCTGCTACCACGGGCACGTGGACGCGCTGCTCGCCGCTGCCGGCTCCGGCGTGGCGACCCTCGGCCTGCCCGATTCGCCCGGCGTCACCGGTGCGGCGGCCAGCGAGACGATCGTGCTGCCGTACAACGACATTGCTGCCGTCGAGGAGGCGTTCGCCGCCGAGGGTCAGCACATCGCTGCCGTGATCACCGAGGCGGCACCGGGCAACATGGGCGTGATCGCTCCCCGGGACGGCTTCAACGAGCAGTTGGCGCGGATCGCGCACGCCAACGGCGCGCTGCTCATCATCGACGAGGTGATGACCGGGTTCCGGGTTTCCCGCTCCGGGTGGCACGGCCTCGACCCGGTCGAGGCGGACCTGTGGACGTACGGCAAGGTCATGGGTGGTGGGCTGCCCGCCGCGGCGTTCGGCGGGCGCGCGGAGATCATGTCGCGGCTGGCCCCGGCCGGCCCGGTCTACCAGGCCGGCACGCTCTCCGGTAACCCGCTGGCCTGCGCCGCCGGTCTGACCACCCTGCGGCTGGCCGACGACGCGCTCTACCGCAAGCTGGACGACACCGCCGCCGTCGTGGGCAAGCTCGCCGGCGACGCGCTGGCCGCCGCCGGTGTCCCGCACCGATTGTCGTACGCGGGCAGCATGTTCTCGATCTTCTTCACCGACGCCGACGTGGTCGACTACGACAGCGCCCGCACCCAGCAGGTGCCCGCGTTCAAGGCGTTCTTCCACGCGATGCTCGCCGCCGGGGTGTACCTCCCGCCGAGCGCGTTCGAATCCTGGTTCGTCTCGGCGGCGATCGACGACGCCGCCCTGGAACAGATCGCCGCCGCCCTGCCGGTGGCGGCCAACGCGGCAGCGGCGGCAGGTACAGGGGGGTAGGCACGGTGAGCGCGAGGAGTGAGCCGGTTTTGCGAGCCCCGCAGTCGCGAGCCAAGGGGGCAGCGGTGAGCGCGAGGAGTGAGCCGGTTTTGCGAGCCCCGCAGTCGCGAGCCAAGGGGGCAGCGGTGAGCGCGAGGAGTGAGCCGGTTTTGCGAGCCCCGCAGTCGCGAGCCAAGGGGGCACAGCGGTGAGTAAGACGGTGGTCCACGTGCTTCGGCATGGCGAGGTGCACAACCCGGACGGCATTCTCTACGGCCGACTGCCCGGGTTCCGCCTCAGCGAACTGGGTGTCCAGATGGCCAAGGCCGCCGCGCAGGGGCTCGCCGACCGCGAGGTCGTGCACGTGGTGGCCAGCCCGCTGGAACGCGCCCAGCAGACCGCCGAACCGATCGCCGCGCAGTTCGGGCTGCCCGTCGGGGTGGACGAGCGGCTGATCGAGAGCGCCAACTGGTTCGAGGGCAAGCGGGTCTCGCCCGGCGACGGATCGTTCCGCGACCCGCGTAACTGGTGGGTGCTGCGCGACCCGGTCACCCCGTCGTGGGGCGAGGCGTACCGGGCGATCGCCGAGCGGATGTTCGCCGCGCTGCACGCCGCCCGGGTCGCCGCGGAGGGCCGCGAGGCCGTGCTGGTCTCCCATCAGCTGCCGATCTGGACGCTGCGCCGCTATGTCGAACGCAAGCGGCTCTGGCACGACCCGCGCCGCCGCCAGTGCGGGCTGGCCTCGCTGACCACCTTCCACTTCGACGGCGCGAAGGTCGTCGGCATCGGCTACTCGGAACCCGCCGCGCACCTGGTCGCGATGTCGCCGGGTGCCCGGACGGCAAAGGGCGCCTGAGATGGCTGCCCCCAGGCTGGTCGTCGGGCTGCTCTCCGTCGCCTTGGCGGCGGTGCTGACCGGCTGCACCGGCGGCGGGCGTGAGTCGACCTGTGACAGCGCGAACGGCATCGTCGAGTGCGGTCCGGAGCAACGCTCGGACGCCCCCAAGATCACCGGTGAGCTGCTCACCGGTGGCTCCTACGACGTGGCCGACCAGCGTGGTCAGGTGGTCGTGGTCAACTTCTGGGGTTCCTGGTGCGCGCCCTGTCGGGCGGAGGCCGACGACCTGGAAGGCACCTACCAGGCGACCAAGGACTCCGGGGTCACCTTCCTCGGCATCAACGTGCAGGACAGCCGGGACAAGGCGATCGCCTTCGAGGAGGGCCGGGTCAGCTACCCGAGCATCTTCGACCCGGGCAGCCGGCTGGCCCTGGACATGGACATCCCGCCGAACACCATCCCGGCCACCGTCGTGCTCGACCGGGAGGGTCGGATCGCGGTGGTGATCCGGGCGGCCGTACGGCAGGAGGGCCTGCAACCCATCGTCGAGCGGATCGCCGCGGAGTCCCCCGCGCCGTCCGGCCAACGCTGATGGGCGAGACCTTCGGGCAACTCGCCGTCTCCGGCCCGTTGCTGCTCGCGGTGGGCGCGGCGGCGCTGGCCGGGCTGGTCAGCTTCCTGTCGCCTTGCGTGCTCCCGTTGATGCCCGGCTACCTGTCGTACGTCACCGGGCTGGCCGGCGCCGACCTGGAAGGCAGAGGTGCAAGGAAGGGCACCTTGTTAACGCCTGCGGTAGAGGAAGGGACCCCTGTTAACACCGCCACCTCCGCCGCAGCAGCCGAGCGCGGCGGTGGCGTCGGCACGGTGGTACGCGCAGAACGGGTCCGGGCCGGGGTGAAGGGTCGGGTGCTCGCCGGGACGCTGCTGTTCGTCGTCGGTTTCACCGTCGTCTTCGTCTGCACCGCGATCCTGTTCAGCACGATCGGCCGGGTCTTCTTCGACTACAAGCGGCCACTGGAGATCGTCATCGGCGGTCTCGTGGTGCTGCTCGGGCTGGGCTACCTCGGGGTGCTGCCCGGCCTCCAGCGGGAACTGCGGATCAACCGGCTGCCCAGCGCCGGTCTGCTCGGCGCACCCGTACTCGGTGCGGTGTTCGCGTTGACCTGGGTGCCGTGCACCGGGCCGACCCTGGCCGCGGTGCTCGGCATGGCCGCCACCAGCGGGCAGACCGACCGGGCGGTGGTGCTGGCGGTGGCGTACTGCCTGGGGTTGGGGATTCCGTTCGTCGTCTTCGGGCTGGGTTTCAATCGGCTGCTCGGGGTGTTCCAGGCGATCCGGCGCAACAGCCGCTGGGTCACCCGGGTCGGTGGCGTACTCCTGATCATGATCGGGTTGGCGCTGGTCACCGGCGGCTGGACAAACGTCGTGATCTGGTTGCAGACCACCATCGGAGTGGGCGATTTCCAGGTGAGCATCTGATGACCGCTGTGGACGACCGGCCGGGCGCACCGGCGGAGGCGCCCCGCCGCCGTACCAACCCGCTGCTCGCCCTGGCGCGCAACTCGTGGCGGCAACTGACCAGCATGCGTACCGCGCTGGTGTTGCTCTTCCTGCTCGCGGTCGCCGCGATCCCCGGTTCGGTGCTGCCGCAGCGCGGCGTCAACCCGGAGGACGTACGCGACTTCTTCACCGAGCACCCCGACCTGGCCCCGTGGCTGGATCGGATCGGCGCGTTCGAGGCGTTCAGCTCGGTCTGGTTCTCCGCGATCTACCTGTTGCTGTTCACCTCGCTGATCGGGTGCATCACGCCTCGGCTGGTCGACCACGTCCGGGCGCTGCGGGCCCGGCCGCCGGCCGTACCGAAGCGGCTCGGTCGGCTGCCGCAACACACGGTGGTGCCCGCGCCCGACGGTGGCGTGGCGGCGGTTGCCGAGGCGCTGCGGCGTCGCCGATGGCGGGTGGTGGTCCGCGGCGACGAGGTCTCCGCCGAGAAGGGCTACCTCAAGGAGACCGGCAACCTGATCTTCCACACCTCGATGGTGCTGGTGCTGCTCGGTGTCGCCCTCGGCTCCTGGTACGGCTGGCAGGGCAACCGGCTGCTCGTCGCCGGTGCCGACCACGTCTTCTGCAACACCCGCCAGCAGTACGCCGAGGTGAAGCTCGGCCCGCGGGTCGGCGACGACCTGCCCCGGTTCTGCCTGCAACTGGACGAGTTCGACGCGCGTTTCCTGCCGACCGGTCAGCCGTCGTTCTACAACGCGAAGGTGACCGTGGACGAGGACGGCGACCCGCCCCGCACGGCGGAGTTCTCGGTCAACTCGCCGCTGCGCCTCGACGGCGCGAACGTCTACCTGCTCGGGCACGGGTACGCCCCGGTGATCCGCTACACCGACCGGTTCGGGCGCAGCCAGACCAGCGCGGTGCCGTTCCTCAGCAACGGTGATCTCGGGCTGACCAGCGAAGGGCTGGCCGCGTTCCCGGACGCCAACGTCGATCCGGCGACCGGCGAGCGCAAGCCGGACCTGCAGATGGCCTTCGACGGGTTGTACCTGCCGACCGCTCCCCAGGAGCCCCCGTTCACCCGCTCCGAGCACCCGACCGAGGAGAATCCGCTGCTCGGCCTGGTGGCCTATCGGGGCAACCTGGGTCTGGACGGCGGTATCCCCGGCTCGGTGTACCAGCTCGACCAGCGTCAGGTGCGCAACGGCCGGCTCACCGAGATCGGCGCGAAGGAACTGCGGCTCGGGGAGAGCTGGACCCTTGACGACGGCACGACCGTCGAGTTCCTGGGTTCCGAGCCGTACATCGTGCTGTCCGTGCGGTACGACCCCGGTACGACACTGCTGCTGATCAGCTCGGTCGGCCTGGTGCTGGGGCTGATGGGGTCGCTGTTCGTCAGGCGTCGACGGGTCTTCGTACGGCTCCTTTCGGCTGATGCGGCCGACCCCGCCGACGGATCTCCGACGCGCGGTAGTAGTTTGATCGAGGTGGGCGGCCTGCCGCGTACCGAGCATCCCGGGTTCGCCGACGAGTTCGCCCAACTGGTGGCGGCGATGCGCGGCGAACGGCCGGCCGACGAGGTCGACGGCGTACCGGACGCGCGAGAAGGGGCCAAGTGATGTCCGCACTCTCCGACCAGCTGGTGTCGATCACCACGATGGTGTATTTGCTGGCGATGATCGGTCACGCGGTCGAGTACGCCCTGGGCAACTCCCGTACCGTGGCCGTGACCGCGCCCGCCCGCGAGCTGGTCGGTGCGGCGGTCGGTGCCGGTGGCGGCGTGGTGACCGAGCGGGGTACGCCGGTCGCCGATCCCGCCGGTCCGGCCCAGCGCACGGCGCGGCGCGCCGAACTGGCCGGTCGGATCGGGGTCGGGCTGACCGCGCTGGGCGCGGCGTTGCACCTGGCCGGGCTGGTCACCCGCGGTATCGCCGCCGAGCGGATGCCCTGGGGCAACATGTACGAGTTCGTGCTCACGGTCTCGTTCATCGGCGTCGTCGCCTGGCTGGTGGTGCTGGTGAAGGTGCCGTCGCTGCGCCGGCTCGGGCTGTTCCTGACCCTGGTCATGGTGCTGCTGGTGGCCACCGCCGAGCTGGTGCTCTACACGCCGATCGTGCCGCTGGTGCCGGCGCTCAACTCGTACTGGTTCATCGTGCACGTGTCGACAATCGTGTTCGCCTCAGGGCTGTTCCTGCTCGGCGCGGTGCCGGCGGTGGCGTACCTGATGCGGGCGGGCTACGAGCGTGGCAAGCGCAGCTTCCCGTACACCCTGGCCAAGCGGCTGCCGGCGGCGGCCAGCATGGAGCGGCTCACCTTCGTCCTGCACGCCTTCGCGTTTCCGATCTTCACCTTCGCGGTGATCGCCGGGGCCGTCTGGGCCGAGGCGGCGTGGGGCCGGCCCTGGGGTTGGGACCCGAAGGAGACCTGGTCCTTCATCTCCTGGGTGATCTACGCCGGCTACCTGCACGCGCGGGCGACGCCGAGCGTGAAGCGCAACCTGGTCGCCTGGCTGGCCATCCTGGGCTTCGCGACGATGCTGATGAACCTCTTCGGCGTGAACATCTTCTTCACCGGCCTGCACTCGTACGCCGACGTCTGATCCGCGTCGACGGCTCAGCTGTCGCCGGTTCGATGCGCGCCGGGCAGGGCGAGAGCGGCGTCGATCGCGTCGAGCACGTCCGGTTTGTCGGCTCCGGCGCTGCGCAGCAGGTCGACGGTCACCATCCGGATGTGGCCGACGATCGTGCTGACCGGCAACGGCTGCTCGTGCCGGACCAGCGGCGTCATCGCCCGGACCGCGTCGAGCGCCACCGCACCCGCCCGGTCGACGTGCCGGTCGGCCGTGTCGCCGTCGCCGGCGACGACGGCGGTGAGCACCGCGGCGGCGCAGCCGGCCAGTCGGCTCAGCCCGGCCAGCGCGGTGGCGAACTGCGGAGGCGGCGGTTGCGGTAGCCGGGCCAGCACCACGGTCGAGCGGGCCAGCGTACGGGTGTTGCGGACGGCGTAGTCGACGTGGTCGGCGGCGGACCGGGCGGCATCGACGCGGGACCGGCTGCCCCGCTCCCAGACCGCGAGGCGCAGGTTCTCGTCGACGACCGACACCGCCCGGCGCAGCGCGGCGGTACGCGAGTCGAGTTCCTGGCCCGGCGGCACCACGGCGACCAGGAAGAGCGCGGACGTGGTCAGCTGGTTGCGCACGACGCCGGGAGCACCTGTGGCGACCGTTATCCCGGCCGCGGCGAGGATGACCACGAAGACGGCGGCGGTGGAGCGGGCACCGAAGACCCCGACCACGGCCTCACCGAGGACCACCCCGACCGCGATACCGGCCAGGACCCGCAGGGCCCGGCGCAGCCGTACGCCCCGCGCCTGCGACAGGACGATCAGCGCGGCGGCCGGGGCGTAGAACGCCGAGGGGTCACCGCTGCCGTGTGGGCCGCCGAGCAGCCGACTGGCGACGAACCAGGAGGCGGTGGTGGCCAGCGTCACCTCGACCACGAGCAGCCAACTGTCACGCAGCCGGCCTCCGGCGGTACGGAACCAGTTCGTCACCCGGGACACGCCGTTCAACGAGGTGACCGGGGGTTCCGTCGCTGTCGCCCGGTTCTGGCGCAGGCTGTGGTGGAACGCACACCATGCCGCCCACACCACCTGACCCGGGCGGCCGGATCGGCAGCACGGTGGGGGAGACTTGCTGACATGGCTGCTCGCGGGTTTCCCTACACCGATCTGAAGGATTTCCTGGCCGCGCTGGAGCGCGCCGGCGAACTGCGCCGGGTCGGCGTGCCGGTCGACCCGACACTGGAGATCAGTGAGGTGGTGACCCGTACGGTGCGGGCCGACGGGCCGGCGTTGCTGTTCGAGCGGCCGACCCGGGGCGAGATGCCGGTGGCGATCAACCTGTTCGGCACCGAGAAGCGGACCGCGATGGCGCTCGGCGTCGAGTCGCTGGACGAGATCGGCAACCGGATCGGCGAGCTGCTCAAGCCGGAACTGCCTGTGGGTTTCTCCGGCATGATGGGCGGCCTGGGCAAGGTGATGCAGCTCAAGTCGATGCCGCCCAAGAAGGTCAAGACCGCTCCCTGCCAGCAGGTGATCTACCGGGGCGACGACGTCGACCTGAACCGGCTGCCGGGACTTCAGGTGTGGCCGGGCGACGGCGGGATCTTCCACAACTTCGGGCTGACCCACACCAAGCACCCGGAGACCGGCAAGCGCAACCTCGGGTTGTACCGGCTCCAGCAGCACAGCCACAACACCCTCGGCATGCACTGGCAGATCCACAAGAACTCCACCGCGCACCACGCCGTCGCCGAGCGGCTCGGCCAGCGGCTGCCGGTCGCCATCGCGATCGGCTGCGACCCGGTGGTCAGCTACGCGTCGAGCGCACCGCTGCCCGCCGACATCGACGAGTACCTGTTCGCCGGGTTCCTGCGCGGTGAGCGGGTGGAGATGGTCGACTGCCTGACCGTGCCGTTGCAGGTGCCGGCGCACGCCCAGGTGGTGCTGGAGGGCTACCTGGAGCCGGGCGAGCGGCTGCCGGAAGGCCCCTTCGGCGACCACACCGGCTTCTACACCCCGGTGGAGCCGTTCCCGGTGCTGCACGTCGAGGCGATGACCATGCAGCGCGACCCGGTGTACCACACGATCGTCACCTCGAAGCCGCCGCAGGAGGACCACGGCCTGGGCAAGGCCACCGAGCGGATCTTCGCGCCGCTGCTGCGTTTCCTCATCCCGGACATCGTCGACTACGACCTGCCGGCCGCCGGGGTCTTCCACAACTGCGCGATCGTGTCGATCCGCAAGCGCTACCCGAAGCACGCGCAGAAGGTGATGAACGCGATCTGGGGCGCGCACATGATGTCGCTGACCAAGCTGATCGTGATCGTGGACGAGGACTGCGACGTGCACGACTACAACGAGGTCGCGTTCCGCGCCTTCGGCAACGTCGACTACGCCCGCGACCTGCTGCTCACGGAGGGCCCGGTGGACCACCTGGACCACTCCTCGTACCAGCAGTTCTGGGGTGGTAAGGCCGGCATCGACGCCACCCGCAAGCTCCCCAGCGAGGGCTACACCCGAGGCTGGCCCGAGGAAATGACCATGACCCCCGAAGTCATCTCCCTGGTAGACAAGCGCTGGAAGGAATACGGCATCTAATGCCCACCCCCACCACCCCCTCCCCCCGCGACCCCTCCTCTCCCCGCGATCTTGCGGTTTCGGTCGCCGATTCGTCCGCTTCATCCAGCTCTGCCCCGACGGAAAGTGCAAGATCGCGGGGGCGGGTGAAGGCGTTCTTGCGGCTCGTGGCGATTGAGCACTCGGTGTTCGCGTTGCCGTTTGCTTACTTGTCGGCGTTGACGGCTATGGCGGTTGACGGGGGGCGGGTGCGGTGGGGGGATCTGGCGCTGATCACTGTGGCGATGGTGGGGGCGCGGACCTTCGCCATGGCGGCGAACCGGATCTTGGATCGGCGGATCGATGCGCGGAATCCGCGTACCGTCAATCGGGAACTGGTGACGGGGGCGGTGAGCCTGCGGACGGCCTGGACCGGGGCGGGCGTGGCGCTTGCCTTCTTCTTGGCCGCCGCCGCCCTGCTCAACCCGCTCTGCCTGGTGCTGGCGCCACTGGCGGTGGTGCCGCTGATCGTCTACCCGTACGGCAAGCGGTTCACCAACTGGCCGCACGCGATCCTCGGCATCGCCCAGATGGTCGGCCCGATCGGGGCCTGGCTCGCGGTGACCGGCACGTTCGCCGGCTCCGGCCCGGCCTGGGTGCTCGGTGCCGCTGTCGGCCTGTGGATCGGTGGCTTCGACCTGATCTACGCCTGCCAGGACGCCGAGGTGGACCGGAAGATCGGGGTGCACAGCGTGCCCGCCCGGTACGGGCTGCGGTTCGCGCTGCACGCCTCCACCGTCGCGCACGTGGTGACGTTCGCGCTGCTGCTCTGGTTCGGTGCGCTGGTCGGTCTCGGCTGGCTCTGGTGGATCGGGCTGGCGCTGACCGCGCTCGCCTTCGGGTACCAGCACCTGGTGGTCAAGCCGGACGACCTGAGCAAGGTCAACCGGGCGTTCTTCACCGCCAACGGGTTCGTCAGCATCGCCCTGTTCGTCTTCGCCCTGCTCGACCTGGTGACCCGCCTGGACCTGCGCCCCTGACGCAACCGGCGGCGGGGGACGTTAAGAAGGGGCCCCTTTACTACCGGAGGCGTTAATAAGGTGCCCTTCCTTACCCACGTAGCGGGTGCTTTCGAGGGTCCAGTCGATGGTGCCGCGGACGGCGCGGGAGACCCCGTCGAGATGGGTGGTGACGGCCGCGTCCAGCGCCGGTCCGAACGACGGCACCGCCGCGCGTCGGTCGACGAACCGTCGCATCGACTCGTGCCAGCGTCGCGTCACCACCTCGACCGCGTCATCCACCCGCACCTGACGCTCGGTGGCCGTCGCCAGGACGAGGTTGTGCCCGCCGGAGGTGGCTGCGTCGGAGGCCAGCGAGGCGAGGTCGTTGTACCAGGAGAGCAGGTCGTTGCCGAGGTCGCGCAACTCGCGTAGCAGCGGATGATGGTAGACGGCATCGGGCAGCGGTCGGCCGGTCACGAATTCGGCGAGCGGATAGGAGACGTCCGCCGCCGAGGTGGCCCGGCGCAGCGCGACGTACTCGGTGACGCCGGGCGCGTGACCGCGGGACTTGTTCGTCGCCTCCTGCCAGGCGCCGTCGAGGTGCCGGGCCACCGCGTCGGCGAAGCGCAACCGCCAACGGGTCGGCATCCGACGGTGCGGTTCCCGCCAGGCGTTGACCAGCAGCCGGCGCAGAGGGCCGCGCAGCCCGGGATGTCGCGGCCGGGAACGGCCTTGCAGCAGCAGTACGGCGCCGTCCCGCAACCCGCGGATCTCGGCCAGTTCGAGCCGGCCCGGCCCGTCGCAGGCGTCGTCGACCAGGAAGAACCAGGTGAACAGCGCGGACAGGACGCGCAGGTCGGCCTCGGTGGCGTCCGGATAGAGCCGCCCGGCGTAGTGGGCGAAGCGGGCGCCGGCCAGCCGTTGCCGCGCCGGCTCGTCGAGCGGCAGCCCGGTCTGCGGCAGCCAGCCCATCAGCCAGCGCTGCACTTCATCGGCGTACGGGGACTGTCGGGACGGAACCGGACAGGCATCGCGTAACGCCGGCAGGATGTCCGTGACGATCCGTACGGGGCGGTTCTCGTCAGCGTGTCGCGTCGGCAGGGTGTGATCAGCCATCCCGGATCCTCTCCCACGAGCCACGCCTGCCCGAGCCCACGCGTTCGGCCTCGGGCAGCATGCCAGGTGGTGGCCGGCCGTCGGTGCCCGGTCGGACATCGGGGTCGATACCAGCCCGTTCCCCGGGGTGGCTGCCCGGCGGCCGGCAGCGACCAGGCAGGCTGGAGGCATGCGTGAACCATGGGTGGTCGGGGTGTCCGGGGCGTCGGGGACGCCGTACGCGGCTGCGGTGGTACGCGGACTACTCGACGCCGGGCAGCCGGTGGACCTGATCGTCTCCCGAGCCGCCCGGTTGACAATCCTCGACGAGACTGGACGTCCGTTCCGCGACGCACACTGGGCCGAGGATCTGTCCGCCTGGCTCGGCCGTGATCTGGATGGCGCGGATGTGCGGCACTGGCCCGCCGGCGACCTGGCGGCCGGACCCAGCAGCGGCTCGTACCCGGTGCGCGGCATGGCCGTGGTGCCCGCGAGCACGGCGGCCTGCGCCGGCATCGCGATCGGGCTGTCGAAAGACCTGTTGCAGCGGGCCGCCGAGGTCAACCTCAAGGAACGCCGGCAGGTGGTCGTCGTGCCGCGCGAGACGCCGGTGACCCGCAGCCACCTGGAACACCTGATCGCGTTGCACGATGCCGGCGCGGTGGTGCTGCCGGCAAGTCCCGGCTTCTACGGTGCGGGCGCCGCCGCTTCCGCGGCGCAGCTTGTGGATTTCGTGGCGGGCAAGGTGCTCGACGCTCTCGGCGTGCCACACACCCTGTTCCACCGCTGGACCGGAACGTTGAACGCGGACCGGACCTGACGAGCCGGCCCGCGTTCGATCCGCACCACTTCAGTACATGCCGGCGTTGGCCGGGCCTGGCCCGGTCGTGGCGGCTGGGCCCACATTGCGCGCTCTGCCCATCTCGTCCGCCTCTTCCAGCATGCCCTCCCCTTCAAGCAGGGCCCGCACCTCGGATTCCCGAAACCGGCGGTGCCCTCCTGGAGTCCGGATGCTGCCGATCCGGCCCGCTGCCGCCCAGCGCGTCACGGTTTTCGGGTCAACCCGAAACAGCGCGGCGACCTCACCCGGTGTCAGCAGGCGATCTCCAGTGTCCACAGCCCCCTCCTCGCGTCGACGAAGCCCCCGGCTGAACACACTGCCCCCGGCCGGTGCGAGCCCAGAGCCGTCATGAGGGACGTATGGCAATTACAGCACCAGCGACCAGGCGTGTCCGCCAAACGCGAAAAATGCACTGAGTGGGAAGTTAGTAATGGTACCGGCGTCCCGCCCTTCGGACCCTCGGTATGGGAACTGTCGCGCTCGGTAATGTGCAACGGGTGCCGGCGTCCTGCTGTCACGCGGTGCCGACTAGGGTCTACAGTCCGTGGACGCCATCGACCTCGCCCTCGTGGACCTGCTCCGCGGCAACGCCCGCCTCTCGTACGCCGAACTCGCCCGCCAGGTCGGCCTCTCCGCTCCCGCAGTGCACGAACGCGTCGGCAAGCTGGAAGCCGGCGGGGTGATCCGGGCCTACCGGGCCGAAGTCGAGCCGGAGACCATCGGCCTGGCCGTGACCGCCCTGATCAGCGTGGTCGAGGATTCCGGCGCGGACACCGACGACGTGCTGGAGGCGATCCGCGCCATGCCGGAGATCGAGTCCTGCTACTTCATGGCCGGCGTCGAGTCGTTCCTGCTCAAGGCCCGGGTGAGCACCATCGCCGAACTGGAGCAGTTGATCGTACGGCTGAACCGTACGCCCGGGGTGGCCTCGACCCGTACCAGCATCGCCCTGTCGACCAAGTGGGAGAACCGTCCGCAGCCGGTCGGCCCGTCCTCCTCCTGAATTCCCAGCTCCCAGGCTCGCTTGCTAGGTTCCGACGGTGACTCAACTCGACCGGTGTGACGAGGCGAGCCGGCGGTGGGTGACCGAGGCGATCGCCGCCGTCGAGGCCGACGCGAACCGGTCCGCCGACACCCACCTGCTGCCGTTCCCGCTGCCCCGGCGCTGGGGCATCGACCTCTACCTCAAGGACGAGTCGGTCCACCCGACCGGATCGCTGAAGCATCGGCTGGCGCGCTCGCTGTTCCTCTACGGGCTCTGCAACGGCTGGATCGGGCCGGACACCACAATCGTGGAGGCGTCGTCCGGCTCCACTGCCGTCTCCGAGGCGTACTTCGCCCGGATGCTGGACCTGCCCTTCATCGCGGTGATGCCCGCCTCCACCTCGCCGGAGAAGATCGCGCAGATCGAGTTCCAGGGCGGTCGGTGCCACCTGGTCGACGATCCGGCGAAGGTGGTCATCGAGGCGCGCTGGCTCGCCGAGGATTCCGGTGGGCACTACATGGACCAGTTCACCTACGCCGAGCGCGCCACCGACTGGCGGGGCAACAACAACATCGCCGAGTCGATCTACGCGCAGCTGTCGCTGGAGCGCCATCCCGTACCGGCCTGGATCGTGGTCGGTGCCGGCACCGGCGGCACCAGCGCGACAATCGGAAGGTACGCCCGCTACCGGCGACTGCCCACCAAACTCTGCGTGGTCGACCCGGAGAACTCGGCGTTTTATCCCGCCTGGCAGGCAGCCGACTGGTCGGTTCGCACCGGGCAGGGCTCCCGGATCGAAGGTATCGGCCGGCCCACCGTGGAGCCGTCGTTCCTGCCCTCGGTGGTGGACCGGATGATGCGGGTACCCGACGCGGCCTCGCTGGCCGCGATGCGCTCCGCTTCGGCGGTGCTGGGCCGACAGGTGGGTGGCTCGACCGGCACCAACCTGTGGGGCGCCTTCGGACTGATCGCCGAGCTGCTGGCCGCCGGCCGGACCGGCTCGGTGGTCACCCTGATCTGCGACGCGGGCGACAGGTACGCCGACACGTACTACTCCGACGAGTGGGTGAGCGCGCAGGGTCTCGACCTGGCCCCCCACCTGGCCACGATCGACCGTTTCCTGACCGACGGCAGCTGGCCGTCCTAGCTTCGGCTCGGGCTTGCGTCTGCTCGGCCCGGCGCGGGTCGAGCTTTCGCTCCGGCTGCGCAACGGTCGAGTGGCGGCGGGTTGTCAGCGGGTCGTGGAGAGCTGCGCCAGGCCTGGATAGTGCCGGACGAAGCCGTCGGCGTCCATCTCGATGTCGGCGCTGAAGCCGCCACTGGCGTACCGGAAGCGGGTCGGGCCCAGCCCGGTGTAGACCTGCTCGGCCGGCAGCACCGTCAGGCTCGGCACCAGCACCCACACCACAGTGAGCGGATAGCTCGTGTCGGCGGCCTGGTCGGCCAGCCGGAGCCGGCGTACCGGCAGCGTGTTGAACAGCGGCGAGCCGCCCAGATCCACGTCGAGGGCGTCGGCCAACCGGTCCGGATCCTCGACGCCGGGCAGCCCGGCCGGCGCATGCCCGGCGGCGGCGAGGGCCGCGTCCAGGTCACCCTGCTCGGCGGCGGTCACCCGCCATCGATCAACGGCCCGTTCCAGGCGTACGCTGCGCCGCCAGCCCGCTCCCTCGACCTCGACCTCGACCCGGACGCTCGCCCACTGAGGGTCGGTCAGCAGCTGGTAGCGGCAGGTGTAGGGAATCGGGTCGGCGGCCACCTGCGTGCCGTGTGCCGCCAGGCCGTGACTGTCATCAGCGAGGGCATGTTCGGCACCGGCGGTGTCGATCCGGGTCCACAGCAGCGACTTCGACATGGTCGGCATGAATCGGACGTTACGCCACCGGCCCCAGGCACGGCACCGCCTTTGCACCGAACACCAGTCCCCCCGCGCCACCCCTGCCTGATCCGGGCGGTGGGGGCTGCTTGATCGTGCTCGATCTGGGATCGAGTGGCCTCGGGTTGACCGTGAGACCACTCGATCCCAGTTCGAGCGTGATCTTGCTGCCTAGATGCTGCGTCGGTCAGTAGGTACGCGCACGGGAGCGCCCACTCGGCCCGCGCCAGTCCTCCCGCGGCCGGTCCTGCGGGCCCCGGCCATCCGAGCGCGGCCGGTCGCCGTACCGACGCTCGCCACGGACCGGCTCACCGAACCGGCGCTCGCCCCGCGCGTGACCGCCGTAGCTGTGCTCACTGCGGCTCGAATCGCCATAGCTGCGCTCGCCCCGGCTGTCCGCACCGTAGCGACCCGCACCTCGGGACTCGTCGCCATAGCGACCCGTGCCCCGCGAGTCGTCCCCGTAGCGACCCGTACCTCGGGAGTCGTCACGGTAGCGGCGGTCGTCACGGGGCTGATCGCCGTAACGGCGGTCGCTGACCGGGCGGTCACGGTAGCGGCGCTCGGTGGTCGGGCCGTCGAAGCGGCGGGGACCGCCGGGCCGACTGCTCCGGCGGGGAGCCTCCGGCTCGTCGCGTACGGGCACCCCGCTCGGCTCCCGTGCCCCGGTCAACTCGGTCAGCGCAGGGTCGCCGGCGCGTACCCGCGTCTCCGCCGGCTGCACCCCGGCCTTCTCCAGCATTGCCAGCGTGGTGCGTCGCTGCTTGGGCAGGACCAGCGTGGCCACCGCGCCGGTCTCCCCGGCGCGGGCGGTACGGCCCGCGCGGTGCAGGTAGTCCTTCGGGTCCTTCGGCGGGTCGACGTGCAGCACCAGGGTGACCCCGTCGACGTGGATGCCCCGGGCCGCCACGTCGGTGGCGACCAGGACGTTGGTCCGCCCCTCGCGGAACTCGGCCAGGGTGCGGGTACGCATCCGCTGGGTCTTGCCGCCGTGCAGCCCACCGGCCCGCACACCGACCGCCGCGAGTTGGCTGACCAGCCGGTCCACCCCGAGTTGGGTACGGGCGAACACGATGGTCCGGCCGGCGCGCGCCGCGATCGACGCGGTGACCGGGAACTTGTCGCTCGGCGGAATCAGCAGCAGGTGATGATCCATGGTGGACACCGCTGCGGTCGCCGGGGCGGTGGAGTGGGTGACCGGGTCGGTCATGAAGCGCTGCACCAGCGCGTCTACATCGGCGTCCAGTGTGGCCGAGAAGAGCAGCCGCTGCGCGTGCGCCGGAGTCTTCGCCAGCAAGTCGGTGACCTCGGGCAGGAAGCCCATGTCGGCCATCTGGTCCGCCTCGTCGAGGACGGTGATCTCCACGTCGTCGAGCTTGCAGATGCCGCGTTCGATCAGGTCGGCGAGCCGGCCGGGCGTGGCCACCATGACCTCGACGCCGCGCCGCAGGGCATCGATCTGGCGGTCGTAGGGCACCCCACCCACGGCGGTCTTGAGGAACACGCCGATCGTGCGACCCAGCGGGGCCAGGGCGTCGTTGACCTGCATGGCCAACTCTCGGGTGGGCACCAGGATGAGGGCTCGCGGGCGGGACGGCCGGGCCCGGTCACCGTCGGCGATCCGGGCGAGCAGCGGCAGCCCGAAGGCGAGGGTCTTGCCGGAACCGGTCTGCCCCCGGCCGAGCACGTCCCGTCCGGCGAGGGCGTCGGGCACGGTGGCGCGCTGGATCTCGAACGGGGTGGTGATGCCCTGCCGGGCGAGTGCCCGAGCGAGCGGCTCGGGCAGGCCCAGCGCCTCGAAGGTGATCGAGTCGTCGGAGACGGCAGCGTCGGCCGACGGCGAGGTCGGGTCGATGTCGATGTCTGGGGCGGACAGCGGGGTGCTGGAGACAGCGGAGGTGGTCAACAAAAGCCTTTCGAGCGGGGCGCACATTTGCGATGTCCCGCCGCGGCACGACGCCGCCGGATCTTCAGCAAGAACGCCCAGAGGCGCGCACGGTAGCGCGCCGGGTCAGTGATCAGCCCCAAGTGTACGGCGAACGGCGAGCCGCCACCCGCGTCGGCGGGGGGTAGTGGGCGGTTTCACCCGTCGATTCACCGATCGCCGTTACTCCAGCAGACCGCTGAGCGCATTGTTCGCGACCAGTACGACCAGCACACTGATCGCCACGAGCAGTACCAGGGCGACGGCCATCACGATCACCACCCGAGTGGTGCTGCTGGAGCGTTCGGTGCCGTGGTCCGCCCAGCCCTGAGCCAGAATTTGCCCGGTCAACGAGCCCGAATTGTCGGGCTCCCCGGCCGGGAAGGCCACGGTCGCGGAGCCCGAGCCACCGGCGTAGTAGGAGCTCAGGTCGGCGTCGCCGGCCCGCGGCGCAGCGGGCGGTCCGCCCGCTACCGAGGGCCCCCCGGCGGATCCGCCCGCAGCCGGGGGGCTCGCGACGGAGCCGCCGGCACTCGCGGCTGCTCGCCAGGAACTCGGCGCCCCGTGCGGTCCGGCTGCGGACGGGGGCGTTGACGGGCGTGGACCAGTTCCGGCTGCCGGCTCCACGGCGGGGGCAGCGGCCGGCAGCAGACCCGGGCGGGTCGACTGCCGGGGTGCTGCTCCCGGTGAACTCGGGGCAGGCTCGTCCCGGCGTCCGGTGGGAGTGACCGGTGGTGGCCAGACCGGCAGCGCAGGGGCCGGTACGACCGGTGCCGCGCCAGCGGATTCCTGGCCGGTGGTGCCGCCGCCCCGGTTCGACGCCCCCGGAGCCGTTCCGGTGATCCGCCCGGCTGGTAGCGAAGCCGATCCCGACGACACGCTCGCGCTGGATGCAGGTGGAGGCGGGAACGGTGGCGCGGGCATCGGGCCCGGCGGAGGCGGTGGTGCCGGCATCGGCGGAGCCGGCGGTGGCGTCGGTGGCCCCGGCAGTGGCGGCGAGGGCCGGGGTGTGGGAGGCGGCGCAGGCACCGGTCCCGGCGGATACGGCACAGGCGGACCCGGTGCCGGCGGCGCGGGCGGACCAGGTATCGGTGGTGCCGGGGACGGCGGCGCGGGTGGCCCCGGTACCGGTGGAACCGGTGCTGGTGGACGTGGCGCGGGTTCCGGCTCGGGCGTCGGCGGGGTTGGCGGTTGGGCTGGTTCCGGCGGTTGGGCGGGCTCTGGTGGCTCGGGGCTGACCGGCATTGACCGGTACACCCCGGAGGCCCTGCCGCCGGCACCGGCGGCCTGCGCCTCGTCGACGCTCACCCGGCTCATTCCCGGCACTCGGACGCTGGCCCGCACCGGTCCACCCACCCCGCCGGGGCCAGCAGGTGACGTGAGCCCGGCTGCGCCGGGAGGCGATGCGGGGCTGATCGCGGCGGCCGGTAGCGCGGGTCCGGTGGGGCCGGCCGGCGAGGTGGGCGCGGTTCCCGCGGCTGGGGCGGTCAGGGCGGGTTCCCGGTCGGCCGGTCGCGGGACACCCGCCCGTCCCACCGCAGGCTGATTGGCCGAGGCCGGCGGCCCGGCTGCGGTGCTGGGCGTGACGCCCGGGGCCGGCTCGCTGGCGGAGGCGGCGGGAGCCGATGCGCCAACGGCATCGGATGCCGGTGTGGCGGAGGCGGGGGGAGTCGATCCAGAGTCGGCTGTCGCCGGAACCTCGTGCTCGCTCATCCGTGCCTCCGCGCCACGCTCGCACCCGGATCCTCAACGCGACCGGGAGTGCCTGAGTGACACCGTGCCACATTCCGGCGGGATGGCACAGCCGGAGTGCCCACAGTCTTCCGAGTGGGGCCGTACGGCGCCGGCCAGCTGTCGATCGGTGGGTCGGGACTCAGCCGCGTCAGCGCCCGCCCACCGCCGACGGGGTGGCCGAGACGCTCTCCTGCGGAGCGAGGCTGGTCGCCGCCGTGGTCGGGCTGGTGTCGTCGCCGCCGTCGCTGTCGCCGTTGTCGCCGGGCGTGCCCGTCGACGTCGGCGTCGGTGTGGTGGTGCCCGGTGGCGTGGCGGAGGGCGGCGGGGTGTCCGACGGGGTGGGTGTGGGGTTCGGCGTCGGCGATGGCGTCGTCGGTGTGGGCCGTGGCGTGGTCGGCGTCGGCTTCGGCGTGGTGGGCGTCGGCTTGGGCGTGGTCGGAGTGGGCTTCGGCGTGGGCTTGGGCGTCGGCGTGGGGGTGACCGACGGAGCCGGCACCGCACCGACCACCCGCGTCGCGGCGTAGAGCCGGGACCAGCGGACCGTCGAGATCTTCACCACGTCACCGCTGGTCGGCGCATGGATCATCTTGCCGTTGCCGACGTACATCCCCATGTGGTGGATGGTCCGCCAGCTGCTGCCGCTGGCGAAGAAGAGCAGGTCGCCGGGGAGCAGCGCGGCCCGCGACACGGTGCGCGACCTGGTCGCGTAGTACTGGTCGCGGGCGACCCGGGGCAGCTTGTAGTAGCCCGCCGACCGGTACGCCGACCAGACCAGACCCGAGCAGTCGAACGAGTTGGGCCCGGTGGCCCCCCAGACGTACGGGTCGCCCAGTTGCCGGCGCGCGTACGCGAGGGCGGCCAGCGCGGTGGGGTGCGCGATCAGCCCGTCCGCCGACTGGGTGGGGTAGTCGGCGCCCAGTTGCTGCTCGGCGCGTTCCTGCTGGCGGGCCAGCTCGACCAGCTGGGTGGCGTTCTGCTCGCGCAGCTTGACCAGCTTGGCCTCTTCGTCGCGCAGCGCCTTCTCAGTCGCGGTGTGCTGCTCCTGGACGCCGCGCAGCCGGGACTCGGCCGCCGTGTACGCCTGCGTGGCCACCTGTGCGTCGGTCTGCGCGCGGGCCAGCTCACCGGCGGCCGGTGCGGTGTCGTGCTCGGCCCGTTCGCCGCGGTTGACCCGCCGGAGCAGGTCCAGTTCGAGCAGGTCGGCAGCGAAGCCGGCGGTGGGCAGGGCGGCGTCGACCTTGATCGCCTGGGCGGCGGCCTGGTCGGCCAACTGCTGTGCCTGCTGCAGCGCGGCCTGGGCGAACTCCAGGTCACGCGCGGCGGTCGCCTGCTGGGTCTCGGCCTCGGTGAGCTGCTGCTTGAGGTCGAGCAGTTGGGTGCCCAGCTCACCGATCCGCGCCTCGGCGGCGTTGATCTGCTGCTCAAGGGCGCTGGCGCCGGGCGACGAGGTCGTGGGAATCACACCGGGGGTGACGGTCGCCGGGGTGCCGCCGGGCAGTTGCAGCGGGCCGGTGACCACCGGGCGGGAACCGGTATCGGGCACCGTGACGGGCACGCCGGGCTCGGCGTACGCCGGTGCGGCGAGGACGGTGGTGGCAACGGCGCTGAGCAGCGCAGACCAGAGCATCGGCCGGAGCACCGGTGAGATCACCGGAGGTCGTCGCCGCTGCCGTCGTCCATGCCCGCTGTCGACCATTGCGCTCCTCGTCCGGTGGTGCTGCAACCGCGTCGTGGTGAGGACGCGGCGGATCGGGGACGGTACCAGGGTGTGTCGTCCCCCACCCTGTCTTACCTCACCGGTACGACGGTGTCGATGTCTGAGCGGGTCACAGAAGCCTGAGAGTCCGATCAGCGGCGTGCTGTCCGGCAGAGGGCGCTGTGAGCTGCCCGGGTGCCCGACGTAGGCTCTGAATTGCGGCCGGGGTCCGGTCGTGACCGCACTGGGAGGGGACGGGGCTTTCGATGGACGCCGGACTCAAGCGTGAGCTCGAAGCGAAGGTGTACGCGGGAGAGCGACTGACCCGGGAGGACGGCATCGCCCTCTACGCCAGTGACGATCTGACCTGGCTGGGGCGACTGGCCCACCACAAGCGCACCGAGCTCAACGGTGACCGGGTCATGTTCAACGTCAACCGGCACCTCAACCTGACAAACGTGTGCAGCGCGAGCTGCGCGTACTGCTCGTTCCAGCGCAAGCCGGGCGAGAAGGACGCGTACACGATGCGCATCGACGAGGCGGTCCGCAAGGCCAAGGAGATGGAGGACGAGCAGCTCACCGAGCTGCACATCGTCAACGGCCTGCACCCGACCCTGCCCTGGCGCTACTACCCCAAGGTGCTGCGTGAGCTGAAGGCCGCGCTGCCGAAGGTCAACCTCAAGGCGTTCACCGCGACCGAGGTGCAGTGGTTCGAGAAGATCAGCGGGCTGAGCGCCGACGAGATCCTGGACGAGCTGATGGACGCCGGCCTGGAGTCGCTGACCGGCGGTGGCGCGGAGATCTTCGACTGGGAGATCCGGCAGCACATCGTCGACCACGCCTGCCACTGGGAGGACTGGTCGCGGATCCACCGGCTGGCCCACAGCAAGGGCATGAAGACGCCGTCCACGATGCTCTACGGCCACATCGAGGAGCCCCGGCACCGGGTCGACCACGTGCTGCGGCTGCGCGAGTTGCAGGACGAGACCGGCGGTTTCCAGGTCTTCATCCCGCTGCGCTACCAGCACGACTTCGTGGACTCGGCGGACGGCAAGATCCGTAACCGGATCCAGGCCCGCACCACGATGGCCTCGCCGGCCGAGTCGCTGAAGACCTTCGCGGTCTCCCGGCTGCTGTTCGACAACGTCCCGCACGTCAAGTGCTTCTGGGTGATGCACGGGCTCTCGGTGGCCCAGTTGTCGCTCAACTTCGGCGTGGACGACCTGGACGGCTCCGTCGTGGAATACAAGATCACCCACGACGCCGACTCGTACGGCACGCCGAACACCATGCACCGCGACGACCTGCTGCACATGATCTGGGACGCCGGTTTCCGCCCGGTCGAGCGCAACACCCGCTACGAGGTGGTCCGCGAGTACGATGCCGCGCCGACCCTGGCGCAGCGTCGGGCCGAGCCGCAGCAGGTCTGGGCCTGACCTCTCGACGCGTCGGCCAGTGCCCTCGCGCTGGCCAGCGCGAGGGCGTCGACCCGGCTCGCGTACCCTCGTCAGCGAGATGAGCGAGCAGCAGAGCACCTTTCCCCGGCGGGACGCCGAGGGGCGCATCCAACACCTGGGTGACCTGATCGGCGTGGCGCTGGCCGGTGCGGTCATCGGGATGCTGGTGCTGGTGCTCTTCGACGGGGCCTTCGCCTGGTTCGGTGCCGGTGATTTCGGCCAGGCCAACGGCTGGCTGGCGGTGATCCTGCCCGCCTGGCTCTTCTGGGAGGACTTCCGGTCCTGGGAGTTCGGTGCCCCCCGGGTGGTGGCCGCGTTGGTGGCCGTCGCCGTGGCGGTGGTGTCCGGGCTGCTGGTGGCCGGGCTCGCGACCGGGCTGCCGCCGCTGGCGTCCGGCGGGTTGGCCGCGGTGACCTTCACCGTGGTCTACGCGCTGGTCTGGTTCCCCGGCGTGCGCTGGTTGGTCAACCGGACGAGCTGATCCGGGTCGGGTGGACCGCCCGGAGTGGGCTGGTCGGAACGCACATGGCGACGTGAACGAGCGGAGTGGATGAACGTGAGTGCGGCGGTCAAGTACACACTCGGCCGGGTCGGGTTGTTCGCGGTCGTGGTGGCGGCCCTCTGGCCTGTCGACATCGACATCTTCCTGAAGCTGATCGTGGCGCTGCTGTTCTCCGCCGCACTGTCGTTCTTCCTGCTCAAGGGCTGGCGTGACGAGATGGCCGAGGAGATGGCCGCCGCCGCCGAACGACGCCGTACCGAAAAGGAGCAACTGCGCTCCGCCCTGGCCGGCGACGACCAGGCCGCCACCGGTGACGCCGGCACCTCGACCGACCAGGCCACCGGCGACGCCGGTTCCTCGACCGAGCAGCCGGGCAGCTCCGATTCCGGGCGCGGTCCGGCGGCCTGAGCAGGCGCTCGGCTTCGTCGAGCATCCGTCGGCGGAACCATGTTGCCGACGTGAGGATCAGGTTGGGATGGGCGAAACAGCGATCGATGTTGATATGACCATGTGACCGGTGGTGGGCTGGCCGCTACCGAGCGGGAAAACCCCGCGCCTCCAGGAGGTTGTCCATGGCCTTCCGATCCATCCCTGTCCGCCGGACGCTGGCGATGATCGTCGCCGCCGGTCTCGGCCTGCTCGCACTCTCCGCACCACCGGTCTCCGCCCGACCCGCACCGGACCGGGATGAACAGCCGGCTGCCGCGCCCTACCGGGTGCTCGGCCCGCGTACGCTGGCCGACCGCACCGCGGTCGCCCGCACCGGTGCCGCGATCGACTACTCCGAGCACGGGGTGCTGCACATCTCGGCCACCCGTGCCGAGGCTGCCGCGATCACCCGGCTCGGTTTCACGTTGGAGCCGATCGCCGCGCCGCCGACCGACCGTGGGCACGACCACGGGGACGTCGGTGCCCTGGCCTTCCCGCCGGCCGACGCGAACTACCACGACTACGCCGAGATGGTCGCCGTGGTCAACAAGGTCGTCGCGGACCATCCGGCTATCGCCCGCAAGATCAGCATCGGTACCTCGTACGAGGGTCGGGACCTGGTCGCGATCAAGATCTCCGACAACGTCGCCACGGACGAGAACGAGCCGGAGATCCTGTTCAACTCGCAGCAGCACGCCCGTGAGCACCTGACGGTCGAGATGGCCATCTACCTGATGAACCTCTTCACCGACAGCTACGGCACCGACTCCCGGATCACCAACCTGGTCAACAACCGGGAGATCTGGATCGTGCCGTCGGTCAACCCGGACGGCAGCGAGTACGACATCGCCACCGGCTCCTACCGGTCCTGGCGCAAGAACCGCCAACCCAACAGCGGATCGTCGTACGTCGGCACGGACCTCAACCGCAACTGGAGCTACAACTGGGGCTGCTGCGGCGGTTCCTCCAGCTCGACCTCGTCGGACACCTACCGGGGTCCCTCGGCCTTCTCCGCGCCGGAGACCCAGGCGCTGCGCAACTTCGTCAACAGCCGGGTCGTCGGTGGCGTGCAGCAGATCAAGGCCAACATCGACTTCCACACCTACTCCGAGCTGGTGCTCTGGCCGTACGGCTACACGTACAACGACACCGCCACCGGGATGAACGCCGACCAGTACAACACCTTCGCCACCATCGGTCGGCAGATGGCCGCGACAAACAACTTCACCCCGCAGCAGTCCAGTGACCTGTACATCACCGACGGCAGCAGCATCGACTGGATGTGGGCGGTGCACGGCATCTGGGCGTACACCTTCGAGCTGTACCCGCGCTCGGCCTCCGGCGGCGGTTTCTACCCGCCCGACGAGGTGATCCCGCAGCAGACCTCGCGCAACCGGGAGGCGGTGCTCATCCTCGCCGAGTACGCCGACTGCCCGTACCGGGCGATCAACAAGCAGGCCCAGTACTGCGGCGGTGGCAGCGGCGGTACGACTGTCTGGTCGGACACCTTCGAGACCAACACCGGCTGGACGATCAACCCCAACGGCACCGACACCGCGACGTCGGGCCAGTGGGAGCGGGGTGCCGCCCAGGCCACCAACTCCAGCGGGGCCAAGCAGCTCACCCCGTACGCCGGCAGCAACGACCTGGTCACCGGTCGGCTCGCCGGCTCCGCCGCCGGTGACTACGACGTCGACGGCGGCGTGACAAGCGCCCGCTCCCCGGCGATCACCCTGCCGTCGAGCGGCACGTTGACGCTCTCCCTGGCCTGGTACCTGGCCCACGGCTCGAACTCGTCGTCGGCCGACTACTTCCGGGTCAGCGTGGTGCACAACGGCGGCACCACGACCCTGCTCAGCCAGGCCGGCGCGGCAAGCAACCGCAACGGCGCCTGGACCACCTCGAACCTCAACCTCACCCCGTACGCGGGGCAGTCGATCCGAATCCTGGTGGAGGCTGCGGACGCCTCGACGGCCAGCCTGGTCGAGGCGGCTGTGGACAACGTCACCATCACCGCCTCCTGAACCGACGGGGCCCCGCCACACCCCCCTCGCGCGGGGCCCCGTCTTCAGGAAATGACTCGGGTACCAGATGCGTGGGTCGGCTCGACGTCGAGCCGACCCACGTGGCTGCTCCCCACGGCTCGGCGGGGCGGCCACCGGGCGTGCGCTACGGTTCTACCGACCCGCCACAGCGAAGTCGGTGTGAAACCGGCGCTGTCCCGCAACTGTGATGCCCCCGAAAGGGGGACGAGCCAGGTCGCCTGTGGCGCGGTCGCGACACGCGCTCTCGAGGAAGGGCGCCTCGCCCACGGGTGCCTGTGGCTCCCTGTCGGCGAAGCACCACACTCCTCGACCGACAGGAGGACCGATGTTCAGACGTACCCCCCGGATTCTCGCCGCCACCCTCGCGGTGGCCGCGCTGGCGCTCGGTGCCTGCGCCGAGAAGACCACCGAGACCCCCACGGCCAGCGGCAGCCCGGCCGGCGGCGCCTTTCCCGTCACCGTCGGATCGCTGACGCTGGAACAGCGTCCCGAAAAGATCATCTCGCTGGCGCCGACCGCCACCGAGATGCTCTTCGCGGTCGGCGCCGGCCCGCAGGTCGTCGCGGTCGACGACCAGTCCAACCACCCGGCCGACGCGCCGAAGACGGACCTGTCCGGCTACCAGCCCAACGCCGAGGCGATCGCCGCCAAGAACCCTGACCTGGTGGTGCTCAGCGACGACCGGAACAAGATCGTCGACCAACTGGCGGCGCTGAAGATCCCGGTCTACCTGACCCCCGCGGCGCAGACGCTCGACGACACGTACCAGCAGATCACCGACCTGGGTGTGCTCACCGGCAACGCCACCGCCGGCGCCGACGTCGTGCAGCGGATGAAGGACGACATCGCGAAGATCGTCGCCGAGGTGCCGCAGCGGGTTCAGGCACCCACCTACTTCCACGAGCTCGGCCCGGAGCTGTACACCGTCACCAGCAAGACCTTCATCGGCTCGATCTACTCCCTCGCCGGCCTGGAGAACATCGCCGACGCAGCCGACGCGGACGGCAAGAGCGGCGGCTACCCGCAGCTCTCCCAGGAGATGATCGTCGCGGCCAACCCGGACTTCGTCTTCCTCTCCGACGTCAAGTGCTGCCAGCAGAGCGCCGCGACGGTCTCGGCGCGCAGCGGCTGGGCGGGCATCAACGCCGTACGCGAGGGCCAGATCGTGGAACTCGACGACGACGTCGCCTCCCGCTGGGGCCCGCGCGTGGTGGACCTGCTGCGCGCCATCGTGGACGCCACCACCAAGGCCGAGAAGTGACGAACGGCAGGCGTTGACAGGGACCCTTCCCATGCGCCAGGCGTTGAAAAGGGGACCGTCCGTCTCGCCCGCGACCCGGCCGGCGGGCCTGCGGAAACGTTGGCTCGCCGCCGGTGTCGTCGCCGTACTCGTCGCGGTCGTCGCCGGTGTCTCACTCGGCCCGGTCAGCCTGCCCCCCGGCAGTGTCGCGCTCGAACTGCTCAACCTGCTGCCCGGGGTGCACGTCGACAGTGGACTGACCGAGCGGGAAGTCGCCATCGTCACCGAGCTGCGGTTGCCCCGGGTGGTGCTCGGACTGCTGGTCGGCGGGCTGCTCGCCCTGGCCGGCGGTGCATACCAGGGCGTGTTCCGCAACCCGCTGGCCGACCCGTACCTGCTCGGGGTGGCCGCGGGAGCGGGGCTGGCGGTCACCGTCGTGCTGACCATCGGTGGCGTCGGTGCGAGCGGTGCGCTGACCGGCCTGCCGCCCACCATTCCGCTCGCCGCCTTCGTCGGCTCGCTCGGGGCGGTGATCATGACGTACCTGCTCGGCGCGGCCGGTGGGCGCAGTCGCTCGCCGGCCGCGCTGATCCTGGCCGGGGTGGCCGTCTCCGCGTTCCTCTCCGCCGGGCAGACGTACCTGCTGCAACGCAATGCGGACAGCATCCAGGCCGTCTACTCCTGGCTGCTCGGGCGACTGGCCACCGCCGGCTGGCAGGACGTCCGGCTGGTCCTGCCGTACTTCCTGATCACCACTGTGGTCGTGCTGCTGCACCGGCGGGAGTTGGACGTGCTCTCGGTCGGTGACGACGAGGCGGCCAGCCTCGGCCTGCACCCGCAGCGGTCGCGGTACCTGCTGATCGCCGCCGCCTCGCTGGGCACCGCCGCCGCGGTCTCCGCCTCCGGCCTGATCGGCTTCGTCGGCATCATCGTGCCGCACACCGTACGGATGCTGGCCGGGTCGAGCTACCGGGTGATCCTTCCGCTGTCACTGCTGTTCGGCGGCGCCTTCCTGGCCCTGACCGACGTGGTGGCCCGGACCGCCGCCGCGCCGCAGGAGATCCCGATCGGAGTGGTCACCGCGCTGCTCGGCGGGCCGTTCTTCGTCCTCGTGCTGCGTACCGCCCGAAGGGTGCTGACATGACCCGGCCCGAGGTGCCCGCCGTCGTGTCCCCCGCCGAGGTGCCTGCCGTCGAGGTGCGTGGTCTTCAGGTCAAGCTCGACGGGGTGCCCATCCTCGCCGGCATCGACCTGACCGTGCGCTCGGGCGAGTGGGTCACCGTGATCGGTCCGAACGGCGCCGGCAAGTCGACCCTGCTGCGCGCCGTCGGCGGCCTGCTGCCCGCACCGGACGCGGTCCGCCTCTTCGGTACGCCCCTGCGCGACCTGCGCCGCCGGGAACGGGCCCGGGTGGTGGCCACGGTGGCCCAGTCCCCGGTCGTGCCGCCCGGGATGGCGGTGCTCGACTACGTGCTGCTCGGTCGGAACCCGTACATCCCGCCGTTGGGGCGGGAGTCCGCCACCGACCTGGCCGTCGTGCACGAACTGCTGGACCGGCTGGACCTCGGCGGGTTCCACGGCCGCGAACTGGCCACCCTCTCCGGCGGGGAACGCCAGCGGGTCTTCCTCGCTCGGGCGTTGGCCCAGGGCGCCACCCTGCTGCTGCTCGACGAGCCGACAAGCGCGTTGGACATCGGCCACCAGCAGGAGGTGCTGGAACTGGTCGACCAGTTGCGCCGTACCGAGGGCCTGACCGTAGTGGCCACCATGCACGACCTCTCCATCGCCGGCGAGTACGCCGACCGCATGGTGCTGCTCGCGAACGGCCGCATCGCCGCCACCGGCACCCCCGACCAGGTCCTCACCGAAGACCTCCTCTCCCACCACTACCGCGCCCACGTCACCGTCATCCCCGGCCCCCACGGCCCTTTGGTCCTCCCCACCCGCCCCTCCCACCCCTAACCCCACCACCCCCCCGCGCCCCGCGCCCTCGCGCCCCGCCCCGGGCCCCGCGATCTTGCACTTTTGGTCGGGGCATAAAGGACATGAAGGGTATATGGGCGACCAAAAGTGCAAGATCGGCGGGGCGGCGGGCGGCGGGCGGCGGGGCGCGATCGGCGGCGAGGGGGTGGCAGCGCGTCGCGGGGCAGATCGCGTGGCGTGGTGGGGGTGGGTCAGACACCCCAGGGGCTGAGGTGTCAAGCTGCGGCGGTTAGCTCACGGTGTGACCAGGCAGTGTTCTTGTCGTAGACGGTGGTGGTTTTGAGGCAGCCGTGGAGGATTCCGACGAGGCGGTTGCCGACCTGGCGTAGGGCGGCGTTGTGGCCGATGTCGCGGGCGCGGAGTTCGTCGTAGTAGGCGCGGCTGCCGGGGTCGTGCAGGACCGCGGCGCTGGCCTGCATGTGTAAGGCGTCGACGAGGCGATCGTTGTGGATGAACCGGGCGTGGACGGTCTTGGATTTGCCGGACTGGCGGGTGATCGGTGCGGTGCCGGCGTAGTTCTTGCGGGACTTGGCGCTGGCGTAGCGGCCTGCCGCGTCGCCGAACTCTGCGAGCACCCGGGCGCCGAGGATGACGCCGATGCCGGGCTGGCTGAGGTAGACCTCAGCGTCCGGGTGCTGGCCAAAATGGGCCTCGACCTGCCCTTCGAGGGTGCGGATCTCGGTGTTGAGGGTTTGCAGGACCGCGACGGTGGCGCGGACGGTGGCCGCGTAGGCGCCGGCGACGATGTCGGCCTGGCCCAGGTGTTCGGTGCGCAGGGCCCGCTGTATCGCGGCGGCCTTGGCCGGAATGTCCCGGCGGCGGGCCTTGTTCAACACGGCGCTGATCTGCCCGATGGTCAGCTTCGCCGCCGCGGCGGGCGTGGGCGCCTTGGCCAGCAGTTCGAGAGCGTCGGCGCCCGTGAGCGTCAACACCTGGTAGGCGGCCAGCGCGGCCGGGAAGTAGTCACGCAGTGCCGCCCGTAGCCGCAGCATGTGCCGGGTGCGTTCCCAGATCAGCGTCTGGTGGGCCCGGGCCACGACCTTGACTGCCTCGGCGATGTCGGAGTCCGCAGCGACCTGGCGCAGCTGGTGGCGACGGGTCCGGACCATGTCGGCCAGGGTGTGCGCGTCGGCCTTGTCGCTCTTGGCCCCGGACAATGACAGCAGCTCACGGTGCCGGGCTGCCTGTTTCGGGTTCACCCCGTAGACCTGGTAGCCAGCCGCGATCAGGGCCGTACCCACGGGCCGCGGTCGGTCTCGATGCAGACGAGGACATCCGACGGTTTCGCGTCCTCAGGCAGGAACCGGGCGACGAGCTCATGGAACCGGGCCATCCCGTCCACGCCCTCAGACAACCGGGCGGTGCGCATCGCCCGGCCATGTTCGTCCTGTACCTCCACATCGTGGTGGTCTTCGGCCCAATCGTCACCCACGAACAGCACTACATGCCTCCGCTGCGTCACGGCTCCCATGTCAGCAGCCCGCGGAAGACCTCAGCGCCCTAATGGACCAGTGCTCACGCCAACGTTCTCGGCAGGCACGACACCCCATCAGCCATCCGTCTCCCGACCACGAGCGGGGGCACGGTCTGACCCTAGGACTCGACATCGGTCCAGGGGATGAAAGTGCTCACCCGCCCGCGGCTACCAGGCACCGAGTCTGCCAACGGCTGACCCGGTAGCTCCCATTAGGGGGTTAGGGCGATCAGGGAGAAGAGGGCGCCGTCGGGGTCGCGGAGGGCGGTGACGCGGCCGGCGGGGATGTCGCGGGGTGGGACGAGGATGGTGCCGCCGAGTTCAGCGGCGCGGGCGGCCGTGGCGTCGGCGTCGGCGACCGAGAAGTAGAGCGTCCAGTAGGCGGGGGAGTCGGCGGCGAACGCCTCCTCGCGCGGGGGCATCATGCCGGCCACCATCCGGTCGCCGAGCCGCCAACCGGTGTACGAAGTCTGTCCCATCGGCTCCTCCTCGGGTTGCCACCCGAAGACCAGCTCGTAGAAGATCCGTGCGCCGTCCGTATCGGGGGTGACCAGCTCGGTCCAGCACATCGCGCCGGGTACGTCGAAGACCTCGGCCCCGGAGAACGCCATCGGCTGCCAGACGCTGAATGCGGCACCGGCCGGGTCGCTGAAGACCGCCATCCGTCCTCGGTCGAAGACCTCGAAGGGCGGTACGACCACCTGCCCACCGGCTCGCTCCACCCGCCCGGTGACCAGGTCGGCGTCATCGGTGGCGACGTACGTCGACCAGATCGGCACCTGGTCCGGTACGGCCGGCGGCCCCACCCCGGCGACGGCCCGACCGTCGAGCTGGAAGGTCGTGTAGCCGCCCGCCTCGGGTTCGGGGTCCACCCGCCCGGTCCAGCCGAACAGTTCCGGGTAGAACCGCCGGGCCCGGTCGAGCCCTGGCGTGGCCAGGTCGGCCCAGCACGGCGTGCCCGACGGGACGCTGGCCACGGCTACCCCTCTCGACCCGGCGGTGGCCGCCGCCCGACCACCCTCACCGGCATCGTGGCACCGCCGGAGCATGATCCGGGCCGGAAACCGGGGGAACGTCAGCTGAACCGGCGACCCTCGTCCCGGCGGTACGCCCAGCCGGCCAGGGCGGCCAGCACCACCACCCAGACACCGAGCATGACCAGGGAGAGCAGGTTGACCGAGTAGTCGCCGACCGCCGCCCACATCAGCTCCACCGCACCCCGGGTGGGCAGGTACGGCGCGATCGCCTCGATGAAACCGGGTGCCTGATCCGGGGCGGAGAGCAGGCCACCACCGAAGGCGAGCGGGAAGAAGACGAGCTGCGCCACCACGATCGCCGCCTTGCTGGGCAGCGAATAGCCGATGGTCAGCCCCATCAGGGTGAACGGCACGGAGATGACGGTGACGGTGACCAGGGCAAGCAGGAACGACGCCGGGTCGATCCGGGCCTCGGTCAGGGTCGCGGCGATCACCACCACGGGGACCAGCGAGAGGTAGGTGAGGACCAGACCGGCCATGACCCGGCCGGCGAAACGCGGGGCCGACCCGGCCGGCAACGTCCGGGTGTACGGGTTCCAGGGCTGGTCACGGTCCTCGGCGACACCCACGCCGTACTGGAAGATGTTGGCGCTCATCACCGAGAAGGTGACCATCGCGGCGGTGGCGTAGGTGGCACCGACCGCGTCCTTGCCGGCGAAGGGCACCACGAAGAAGAGCATCGCGGCGGCGGGGAAGAACGCGCTACCGAAGATCGCGACCGGGATGCGGACGGTCTCCAGCAGTTGGTAACGCGCGTGTACCAGGGCGAGTTGCACGTCGAGATCCCCTCAGGCGGCGGCTGGCGTGGCATCGGTGGCGGTGATGGCCAGGAACGCCTCTTCCAGCGAGGTCGGGCGCACCTCCAGGTCGCGGAACTCGACCCCGCTGGTGACCAGGTCCCGCACCAGTTGGTCGGCGTCGGCGGTGAGCAGGTGGGTACGGCCGTCGACGTGCTCGGTGCGTACCACCCCCGGCAGCGGGGGGAGCGTGTCAGCGGTCAGGCTCACCCGGCGTACGCCGACCACGGCCCGGACCGCGTCCACGGTGTCGTCGGCGAGCACCCGTCCCTGGCCGATCACCACCACCCGACGGGCCAGCGCCTCCACCTCTTCCAGGTAGTGGCTGCTCAGCAGCACCGTGCCGCCGTCGGCGTGGAATGTCCGGATGGCTTCCCACAGGGTGTGGCGGGCCTCCACGTCCAGCCCGGTCGTGGGCTCGTCGAGCACCACCAACCGGGGGCGGCCGACGAAGGCCAGCGCCACCGCGAGCCGACGCTTCTGCCCACCGGAGAGCCCGCCGCACTGCCGCCGGACCAGTTCCGCCAGGCCGAACCGGTCGAGCAGGTCGCCCCGGGGCACCGGGTCCGGGTAGTGGGCCGAGACGAAGTCGACCACCTCGCCGACCCGCAGCGTGCCGGGCAGCCCGGTCTCCTGCGGGGTGACACCGATCTGCCGCCGACTCGCCGGGTCACGCGGGTCACCGCCGTTGAGTTCCACCCGACCGGAGGTGGGCTTACGCAGCCCGACCAGCAGGCTGATCAGCGTGCTCTTGCCGGCACCGTTGGGCCCCAGCAGGCCGACCAGCTCACCCGCCCGTACCTCAAGGTCGACCTGATCCAGGGCGAGGACGTCGCCGTACCGGCGGCTGACCCGCTCGGCACGGGCGAGGATGTCTCTTTCCACGAGCTTGATCATTCTCGGTTCACCAGGTGGTGGCAATACCGTCGGTCAGGCCAACGGTGCGGGCAGTGGCGCACGGTGCAGCACCGACATCCGGGAAACCGCCCGGGTGAGCACCACGTAGAGCCGGTGCAGCCCGCGTGGCTCGGCCGCCACGATATCGGCCGGTTCGACCACGACGACGTGGTCGTACTCCAGGCCCTTGACCTCGGTGGCGGGGACGACCGTGACGCGCGGGCCGCCGCCCGCGTCGGCGGCGGTAGCGGTCTCGATCCCGGCCGCCGCGAGCGCCGCGACCAGCCGGTCCACCGCGTCGGCGGCGGCGATCACCGCGACCGACCCCTCGTGGGCGAGCGCCGCGCCCACCTCGGCCACCGCCGCCCCGACAAGATCCGTCACGGTACGCACCGTGAGCACCCCGTCGCGGCGCAACGACTCGGCCGGCGGCACGTCCACGGCGAGCAACGGCAGCAACCGGTTGGCGAAGGCGAGCACGTCAGCCGGTACCCGGAAACCGACGGTCAACGGCACCACAGTCGCGTCCGGCTTACCCAGGTGGCGCAGGGTCACCCGCCAGTCGGTGGCCGCCCACGGCGCGGTCGCCTGCGCCAGGTCGCCGAGCAGGGTCAGCGAACCGTGCTCGCTGCGCCGGGCGATCACCCGGCACTGCATGGCCGAAAGGTCCTGCGCCTCGTCCACCACCACATGCCCGTAGCTGCCCGGCCGCTCGATCAGCCCGGCCGCCTCGTCGATCAGGACCGCGTCGGCGGCGCTCCACCGGGTGGCCTTCGGCGTACGCCCCAGCTTCGTCCCGGACCGAGGTCTACTGCTCCCTGGTGCGCCGCCGCTGCTTGCTGGCGTGCCGCTGCCTTCTGGCGCGGTGGCCTCTGGTGTGCCGGAAGGGGCGTCGGTGGTCGTCCGGGTGGTGTCCTGGCCGGTCAGCAGCGCCTGCTCGGCGGGGGTGAGCAGGCCGTCGGCCGCTGCGGCGAGCCGGGCGGGATCGGCGAGCAGCGCGTGCACCAACCCGTCCGGGGTCAACGCCGGCCAGACCGTGTCCAGGAAGGTCGTCACCGGCTTCGACCGGCCCATCCGGCGCAGCCACGCCTCGCTCGGCGACTCCGCCCGCCGGGCCTCCGCCTGCCGTTGCAGCAGCGCGACCACCCGGGCGCGCACCCGCTCCCGACCGAGGGCGTACGGCAACTGCTCGGCCCGGGTCTCCTGGACCAGCCGGTGCAACGGCTCCAGTCCGATCCGCCAACGGAACGAGCCGTCGGAGACGACGATCGGCTCGGTCGGCTCACCGACGTACGCGTCGACCGCCCGGCGCAGCACCTCGGCCATCCGGGCGTCGTGCTTGATCACCGCCACGGCCGGCGGGTCCACCGCCCGCACCACCACCCGGTCGACCAGGTCCTCGACGGTCGCCTGCTCGACCTCCACCTCACCGAGGGCGGGCAGCACCGCCGCGATGTACGCCAGGAAGGCCCGGTTCGGCCCCACGACCAGCACCTTCGACCGGCGCAACCGCTCCCGGTGCAGATAGAGCAGGTACGCGGCCCGGTGCAGCCCGACCGCGGTCTTCCCGGTGCCCGGCGCACCCTGCACACAGATCGACTGGGCCAGGTCGGCGCGGACCAACTCGTCCTGCTCGGGCTGAATGGTGGCGACGATGTCCCGCATCGGCCCCACCCGAGGCCGCTCGATCTCGGCGGTCAGGATCCGGCTGGCGGTGCCGAGTTCCTCGCCTCGATCCAGGTGCTCGTCCTCGAAGCTGGTCAGCATCCCGTTGTCGAACCCGAACCGACGCCGTACCGCCAACCCTTGCGGGTCCCGGGCGCTGGCCTGATAGAACGCCCGGGACACCGGTGCCCGCCAGTCCAGCACCAGCGGCTCGCCCTGCTCGTCGGTCACGTGCCGGCGCCCTACGTGATAGCGCCGCCCGGCGTGCTCGCCGTACCCGGCGCTGGCGGCCTGCTCCGTGTAGTCGCCGTCCTCGATGCCGGTGGTGGCCGCGGCGCCGGCGGTATTCGTGGGCGCGGTGTCGGCGGTGGCTCCGGTGTCGGCGGTGGCTGTGAGGTCGAGGCCGGTGGTGGCTGCGGTATCGGTGGTGGTCGCGACGTCGCTGGTGGCGGTGTTGCTGGTGGCTGGGGTGTTGCTGGTGGCTGGGATGTCGGTGGAACCGAAGTCGAGACGACCGAAGAAGAGTGGGGTGCGGGGGTCGTCGGCCAGTTCCGCGACCCGGCGGGCAAGGTGACGGCCGAGCTGCTCGGCGGTGTACCTGTCCCCGGCGACCTTGTCGCCGGTGGCGAAGAGCGCCTCGGCGCGTTCTCGCATCCGGGCCAGCGCGGCTCGGGAGTCGGACAGGTGTGCCCGCTCGGCGGCCAGTTCGTCGTCGAGCGTCGGCGGGCGGTGCGGTGTGGGTTGCGGGAGCTGTTGGGCGTGCAGGCTCATCCACGTACTCCTTGACACGGGAAGAAGGCTGCCGCTCGCGTTTCCGACTGTCGGCCGGCGCGGGGGACGTCCGCTCCGGTGCTACTCACCGCGGCCGTCGGGCGGGACAGGAAGCCTACCCTTCACTGCGTCGGCAGCAACCGAATTTCGGCCACACCGCGCGCAGCACCGCGCAGGCCTGGGCCGGGCCGGTGCGAGGAGACACTGCGGCCGAGTCGGGTCCGATGGGTCAGGGACGGGGTCGCCTGGTGCGGGGTTGGCCACTTAGGTGCCGGTCCGCTGAGCCGGTCAGCGGGGACGGGGATACGGTCGGGGCATGGTCGAGCGCGTCGCCCGCCCCCGGGTCGGGCACATCCAGTTCCTCAACTGCCTACCGATCTACTGGGGCCTGATGCGCTCCGGTGCCCTGCTCGACGTCGACCTGTACAAGGACACGCCGGACCGGCTCAACGCCGCACTCGTCGGCGGTGACCTGGACATCGGGCCGATCTCCCTGGTCGAGTACCTGCGTCACGCGGACGAACTGCTGCTCCTGCCCGACCTGGCGGTCGGCAGCGACGGCCCGGTGCTGTCGGTCAACCTGGTCAGCACCCGCCCGCTGGCCGAGCTGGACGGGGCCCGGGTGGCCCTCGGCTCCACCTCGCGGACCGGGGTCCTGCTCGCGCAACTCCTGCTGCGCGAGCGGTACGGGGTGCAGCCCGAGTACTTCCGATGCCCGCCCGATCTGACCCAGATGCTGCTGGAGGCGGACGCGGCGGTGCTGATCGGCGACGTGGCCCTGCGCGCCCTCTACGAGGCACCCAGCCGTGGCCTGACGGTCACCGACCTGGGCCAGGCCTGGCGGGAGTGGACCGGACTACCGATGGTCTTCGCCGTCTGGGCCGCCCGTCGCGACTTCGCCGCCGCCCACCCCGGTCTGGTCAAGGGGGTGCACGACGCATTCCTGCGCTCGCGTGACCTCTGCCTGGCCGAGCTCGACCAGGTCGTCGAGTCGGCGGCCCGTTGGGAGCCCTTCGACGCGGCCACCCTGGCCTCCTACTACCAGGCGCTGGACTTCTCCCTCGGCGACCGCCAGGTAGCCGGCCTGCGCGAGTTCGCCCGCCACGCCACCGCCCTGGGCCAAACCCCACCCCTCCCACCCCAAGGCCCCACCTTCTTCACCCCCTAACCCCCTAACCCCACCCCCGCGCGCCCTCACGCCCTCACGCCCCAAGACCTCCGCGATCTTGCACTTTCGGTCGCCACTTCTCGGGCATAAGCCGCGTTTCGGCGACCAAGAGTGCAAGATCGACGGCGAAAGGGGCGACCGCGCGCGAAGGGGGCGACGGCGCACGGGGCGAGGGGGTGGGTGGGTTAGGGGGTGGGGGTTTGGAGGGCTCTGGTGATTTGTTGGCAGGTGGTCATGCCGTAGTCGTAGCCCTTGTTGATGGGGTAGCGGAGCATGACGCCCATCGTCCAGGTGTCGCCGATGGCCAGGCAGTTGACGTGAATCTCCTGCTCCTGCTCCCGGTCGACCCAGCCGTTCTTGATGGCGATTTTCTTGGCCTCGGCGGCCGGGAACGCCTTGCGGATGCCGAAGTCGCCGGCACCGCGTACCAGTCGCATCTCGTTGAGCAGCCACTTGGTCCAGGTGGGGCCGGCCGCCCGGCCGTCGGCGATGCAGTTGCCGAGTCGGGCCACGTCCCGGGGTGACAGTTCGGTGCGGCTCCACCCGAGGTCGCTGGAGACCTTGCTGTCGGTCAGGTCGCACGTGGACAGCAGGCGCTTGATCGAGGCGGATTCGCCGATCTGCGTGTACAGCGTCTGGGTGCGTTCGTTGTCGCTGTCCCTGATGATTTTCGTCAGGTCGGCCAGCTTCGCGTCGCTCGGGGTCTGCCCGGCGTCGTCACTGCGTCGCAGGAAGTCGGCGACGATCCAGGACTTGATCAGGGAAGCCGTGGTGCTGGTCTCGGCCATGTTGTCCGAGCCGATGATCTCGCCCGACCGGCGGTCCAGCACGCTCCAGGCGTACCAGCCGTCGATGTCGAGGTCGAGTTCCTTCGCCTCGAACGGCAGCGGCTCGGGCGGCGGTGTGGGGCTGGCGGAGGGCGGCGGGGGTCGGGTGCTGCGATCGGTCAGGTCGCTGCCGCGGCTGTCTGATGATCCTGCCTGTCCCCATTGAGCGGCGGCGGTGGATTCGAACGGCGAGCCGGGCAGCAGTCGTAAGGACACCAGGACCAGGCCGACCAGGACGGAGGCGATGGCGACGAGACGTAATCGCGACGCCGTACGCGCACGGCGTCGGATGTGGCCGGCCATCAGAGCTTGCCGATCGGCTGCTGGGGCACCTTGATGGCACCGCCGGGCTGCGGGGTGACCAGCTGCGTCGTCACGCTCGCGCAGACGTCCGAGCCGTAGTCGAGCCCTTGGCTGTACGGATAGCGAAGCATCACCGCAAGACTCCACTTCTCGGTCACCGCAAGGCAGTTGACGTGCCAGTTGCCGTCATAGCTGAGCGGTGTCCAGCCGTTCTTGATGCTTACCGGCCCCTGGCTGAGGATCGACTCGGGCAGGCCGTCGATGATGCCCCACCGGCCGCCGCCAGAGCGCTCCTGTTGATCCTTGGCGGCGGTGCTGCCGCGCACCTTGCTCATCTCGGCGAGCACCCATTTGGTCCACTTGGGGCCGGCGGCCTTGCCGTCGGCGATGCAGTCGCCGAGCCGCACCGCGTCACGCGGGGACATCCGGGTGAAGCTCCACCAGCCCTCGTAGCCGGGGACGTTGCCCCGCTTGGTGTCGGTGAGGCCGCAGGTCTTGATTGCTCGTTTGACCACCGGCCCGGGCTGCCCACCGGCCGGCACCGCGTAGGAGCCGCCGGCGGCACGGTAGACGGCGTTTGTCGCATCGTCGTCGCTGTCCCGGATGGCCAGGCTGGCGGCCTTCTTCAGGGCTGCCGTCGGCTCCTTGTCGCCCAGTTGGCGTAGGTAGTCGGCGACGATCCAGGCCTTGAGCATGGACTCGGTGGAGCTGGTCGCGGCCATGTTCTTCGAGCCGGAGACCTTGCCCGTCTCGCGATCCATGAGTGCCCAGGAGAAGAACTCCCCCTTGAAGTTCACCGAGACCTTGGCCGGCGCCAGGGTCGGTGGTGGCGGGGGTTGCGGGGTGGGTGCGGCGACGCTGGCCACCGCGCCGTCGCTCGTCCCGGCGGAGAGCCGGGCGTACGCGGCGGGCACCAACATGACGCCGCCGAGCACCAGTGCTGTGACGGCGAACACCATGGTCACGCGGGATCGCATGAGCGGGTGAGCTCCAGATGTCAGGCCGGGGGGCCGGCTTGTTGCCAGGACTGACCGGCCTGGGTCGCCTGCGGGCCGGGGGACTCTGGCCCTCTTCTGGTCGGCGATCGCTGCTAGCCGATCGGTGTGACGTGCGAAGTCTACGTGCGGATCGCCGGGTTGCCAGGTTTCGACACCGGCCAACCGGCCATGAAGGCGGGTTAACGAACGGTTGTGAGCCAGTTGCGCTCATTTATGGGGAAATTTGTGAGGCAAGTCATAGCTGCTGAGCGTCACTTTTCATGCCCGCTGCGTAGCTCGATGCTGCTTCGCATTTCTGTGACACCCTCTGGTTTCTTGAGCTGCCAGCTGTAACACTTAGGGCATGTATGGCAACGACTTCTCGGGCGAGGACGCGCCCGGCGGCCTGCTCGGCGAGGTCGAAGCGGCAGAGGCGGCGCTGCGTGCTGCCGCGGAACGAGACCGGGGCACCCCGGGTCAGGATGTCGACCTGGCCGCGTACTTCGCGGAGGTCATCGACGCCGACCAGAAGATCGAACCGCGGGACTGGATGCCCGAGGCGTACCGGCGGACGTTGATCCGCCAGATCGCCCAGCACGCGCATTCCGAGATCATCGGGATGCAGCCGGAAGGCAACTGGATCAGCCGCGCCCCGTCGCTCAAGCGCAAGGCGATCCTGCTGGCCAAGGTCCAGGACGAGGCCGGCCACGGTCTGTACCTCTACGCCGCGGCGGAAACCCTCGGCATCAGCCGGGACGAGTTGGTCGACCTGCTGCTCGAAGGCCGGCAGAAGTACAGCTCGATCTTCAACTACCCCACCCTCACCTGGGCCGACGTCGGCGCCATCGGATGGCTGGTGGACGGCGCGGCGATCGTCAACCAGGTCCCGCTCTGCCGCTGCTCCTACGGCCCGTACGCGCGAGCGATGATCCGGGTCTGCAAGGAGGAGTCGTTCCACCAGCGGCAGGGCTACGAGATCCTGCACACCCTGGCGCACGGCACCCCGGCCCAGAAGGCGATGGCCCAGGACGCGCTGGACCGCTGGTGGTACCCGTCGCTGGCGATGTTCGGCCCGCCGGACAGCGACTCCACCCACTCCGCCCAGTCGATGGCCTGGAAGATCAAACGCTTCTCCAACGACGAGCTGCGGCAGCGCTTCGTGGACATGTGCGTCGGCCAGGCCGAGGTGCTCGGGCTGACCATCCCCGACCCCGACCTGCGCTGGAACGACGAACGTCAGGCGTACGACTTCACCCAGCCCGACTACGACGAGCTGATGCGAGTCATCACCGGCGACGGGCCGTGCAACCGGCAGCGGATGGAGCACCGTCGTCGCGCCCACGCCGAGGGCGCCTGGGTACGCGAGGCTGCCGCGGCGTACGCGGCCAAGCAGGTAAGCAAGGAGAAGGTCGCGGCATGAGCCAGCACACCACCCCCCTCTGGGAGGTCTTCGTCCGGGCCCGGCGCGGGCTGGCGCACACGCACGTGGGCAGCCTGCACGCGCCCGACGCCGAGATGGCTCTGCGCAACGCCCGTGATCTCTACACCCGTCGCCAGGAGGGCGTGTCGATCTGGGTGGTGCCGGCGAGCGCGATCACCGCGTCCAGCCCGGACGAGAAGGACGCCTTCTTCGACCCGGCCGCCGACAAGATCTACCGCCACCCGACCTTCTACGAGGTACCGGACGGAGTGGCCCACCTGTGAGCGCGAGGAGTGAGCCGGGTTTGCGAGCCCCGCAGTCGCGAACGGAGAAGGCCCTGTGAGCGCGAGGAGTGAGCCGGGTCTGCGAGCCCCGCAGTCGCGAACGGAGATGTCGCTGTGAACGGTCCGTTTGACTTCACCCTCGCCCTCGGCGACGACGCGCTGATCGCGGCGCAGCGGCTGGCCGAGTGGACCACCCGGGCGCCGGAGATGGAAGAGGACATCGCGCTGGCCAACATCGCTCTGGACCAGCTCGGCGCGGCGCGGCTGCTGCTGTCGTACGCGGGCGAGCTGGAGGGCGCGGGCCGCGACGAGGACGCGCTGGCGTACCTGCGCGACGACCGGGAGTTCCGCAACTGCCTGCTGGTCGAGCTGCCCAACGGCGACTTCGCGGTGACCATGGCGAAGCTGCTCGTCCTGTCGGCCTACCAGCTGCCGCTCTACACCGCGCTGGCCGGCTGCGCCGACGAGCGGCTGGCCGCGATCGGCGGCAAGGCACGCAAGGAGTCCGCGTACCACCTGGACCACGCCTCGCTCTGGGTGCGCCGGCTGGGCGACGGCACCGAGGAGTCGCACCGGCGGATGCAGGCCGGCCTCGACCAGGTCTGGCCGTACGTCCCGGAGCTGTTCGCCGCGCAGCCGCAGGCCCCGGTCGACCCGGCCACCCTGCGGGCCGACTTCGACGCGACGGTCTCGGCGGTGCTCGCCGAGGCGACGCTCACCGTGCCCGCGCCCAGCTGGGCCCCGGCCGGTGGGCGGGACGGTCTGCACACCGAGCACCTGTCGTTCCTGCTCGCCGAGATGCAGGTGCTGCATCGTGCCCACCCCGGTGCCCGCTGGTGAGTAGCGGCCAAGCGACGGTGAACGCGGCCCACGAGGCCGTGGCGGCGGTGGTGGACCCGGAGATCCGGGTGATCACCATCGCCGACCTCGGCATCCTGCGCTCGGTCGAGGTGGAACCGGCCACCGGTCGGGTGGTGGTGACGATCACTCCCACGTACACCGGCTGTCCGGCGATGGACGTCATCCGCGCCGACATCCGCCGGGCCCTGGCCGTGGCCGGTCACCCCGACGCCGAGGTGCGTACGGTGCACAGTCCCGCCTGGAGCACCGACTGGATCACCGACGCCGGGCGGGCCAAGCTGGCCGCCGCCGGCATCGCCCCACCGGCCCCCGTCCGCCGCGACGGGGTCGTCCCGTTGACCCTGGCCGTACGCTGCCCGCGTTGCGGGTCGCCGGAGACCGAGCAGCTCAGCCGCTTCGGCTCCACCGCCTGCAAGGCCCTCTGGCGCTGCCGCGCCTGCTCCGAACCGTTCGACCATGTGAAGGCGCTGTGACTGTCACCATCACCCGCCCGGTCCGTCGCCGGCCGGTGTTCCATCCGCTGCCCGTCGTCGCCGTGGACCGGCTCACCGCCGACGCCGTCGCGGTCACCTTCGCGGTGCCCGAGGAGCTGCGTGCGGCCTTCGCGTTCCGGGCCGGCCAGCACCTGACGGTACGCCGGCCGCCGGCCGATGCCGCTGCGCTGCCCGATGGCGAGGACGTGCGCCGCTCGTACTCGATCTGCTCCACGCCCGAGGAGCTGGCCCGGCACGGGCGGCTGCGCATCGGCGTGCGGGAGATCCCCGGCGGGGCCTTCTCGTCGTACGCCTGCGGGGCCCTGCGCAGCGGCGACACCGTCGAGGTGCTGCCACCGCTCGGTCACTTCACCACGGCGTTCGCGCCGGACCGGGTGCGTCGCTACGGCGCGGTGGTCGCCGGTTCCGGCATCACCCCGGTGCTGTCGCTTGTCGCCACGGCCCTGGCCGTCGAGCCGGCCAGCACCTTCACCCTGGTGTACGGCAACCGCACGGCCAACAGCGTGATGTTCGCCGAGGAGTTGGCGGACCTGAAGGACCGCTACCCGACCCGGCTGCACCTGGTGCATGTGCTCTCCCGCGAGCAGGGCGAGTCGCCGCTGCTGTCCGGGCGCATCGACGCCGAGCGGCTGGGTCGCCTGCTGGACACCATCGTCCCCGGCGACGTGATCGAGGAGTGGTTCCTCTGCGGCCCGTACGGCCTGGTGGTGGACGCTCGTGAGGTGCTGGCCGGGCGGGGCGTGCCGGAGTCGGCGGTGCACACCGAGCTGTTCCACGTCGACGCCGCACCCGAGCCGGTCCGCCGGCCGGACGAGTCGGCCGGCGGCACGGAGGTGACGATCGTGCTCGACGGCCGCTCGTCGAGCTTCACGATGCGCCGCGACGAGCGGGTGCTGGATGCCGCGCTCAAGGTCCGCGGTGAGCTGCCGTACGCCTGCAAGGGTGGGGTCTGCTCGACCTGCCGGGCGAAGGTGGTCTCCGGCGAGGTCGAGATGGCCCGCAACTACGCCCTGGAGC
Source organism: Micromonospora maris AB-18-032 (assembly GCF_000204155.1). Taxonomy (NCBI): domain Bacteria; kingdom Bacillati; phylum Actinomycetota; class Actinomycetes; order Micromonosporales; family Micromonosporaceae; genus Micromonospora; species Micromonospora maris. The sequence goes on from NC_015434.1 coordinate 320,270, forward strand.
CCGACGAGGTGGCCGCCGGGTACGTGCTGACCTGCCAGTCCAGCCCGCGCACCGACACTCTCACCGTCGACTACGACGCCTAGCCGGGCAGGACCGCCCGCGCGAGCAGGTGGGACGGCTGGCCGCGGTGACCAACTCCGTTTCGGCGAAACGGTGGTCTCCCACCGGGGTGCATGCCGCCGTCTCGGCGAAACGGCGCGCGCAGCGTGGCGCGCAGGATCGACGAGGGGAGTGCGTCACAGGTGGGGTGCGCCCCCCCCGGCCGTGCCGGGGGGCGCGGCGTAGGCTCGGGAGCGTGACGGAGAGCCGGGAGATCGACGACATCCTGCAGCGTGGCGCGGACGGCGGGCGGATCACGCCCGAGGAGGCCCTGCTGCTCTACACCGATGCGCCCTTCCACGCCCTCGGTGAGGCGGCGGACACGGTGCGCCGGCGGCGCTACCCGGACAACATCGTCACGTACCTGATCGACCGCAACATCAACTACACGAACGTCTGTGTGACGGCGTGCAAGTTCTGTGCCTTCTACCGGGCGCCGAAGCACAAGGAAGGGTGGACCCACCCGACCGAGGAGATCCTGCGGCGCTGCGGCGAGGCCGTCGAGTTGGGTGCCACCCAGGTCATGCTCCAGGGCGGCCACCACCCGGACTACGGCGTGGAGTACTACGAGGAGCTGTTCTCCTCGGTCAAGAAGGCGTACCCGCAGCTCGCCATCCACTCGATCGGGCCGAGCGAGATCCTGCACATGGCAAAGGTGTCCGGGGTGAGCCTGGACGAGGCCATCGCCCGGATCAAGGCCGCCGGGCTGGACTCGATCGCCGGTGCCGGTGCCGAGATGCTGCCCGCGCGACCCCGAAAGGCGATCGCCCCGCTGAAGGAGTCGGGCGAGCGCTGGCTGGAGGTCATGGAGCTGGCCCACCGGCAGGGCGTCGAGTCGACCGCGACGATGATGATGGGCACCGGCGAGACCGCCGCCGAGCGGATCGAGCACCTGCGGATGATCCGCGACGTGCAGGACCGTACGCGGGGCTTCCGGGCCTTCATCCCGTGGACGTACCAGCCGGAGAACAACCACCTCAAGGGACGTACCCAGGCCACCACCCTGGAGTACCTGCGGCTGGTGGCGGTGGCCCGGCTCTTCTTCGAGACCGTGCCGCACCTGCAGGCGTCCTGGCTGACCACCGGCAAGGATGTCGGCCAGCTCGCGCTGCACATGGGGGTCGACGACCTCGGCTCGATCATGCTGGAGGAGAACGTCATCTCCTCGGCCGGCGCGCGGCACCGGTCGAACCTGCACGAGCTGATCGGGATGATCCGCTCCGCCGACCGGATTCCGGCCCAGCGGGACACCCTCTACAACCGGTTGGCCGTGCACCGGACGCCCGCCGACGATCCGACCGACGAGCGGGTGGTGTCCCACTTCTCCTCGATCGCGTTGCCGGGCGGCGGTGCGGGTCGTTCGCTGCCGTTGGTCGAGGCGAACTGACCCTCCGCGTTGTCGGTCGGCGCTGGCGTCGTGACCGTGGGTCGAGTGGTGCGCGGCCCGGTTCATCGGCCGATCGGGCCACTGTGCCCATCTGTCCGGCCGAATGCGTGAGGCCGTTACGGATTGGCTGCTGATACGGCCGGGTGGCAGCGGTCATCGATTCAGCCGATCCTTAAATAAAGATTAGCTGACCAGTTCCTCCGTGGTGGTGTTGCGGGGTGGCGCGGTTGATCGATGACCGATAACGTCCCCGCCCGTACATTTCCCAAACCCCACGGGGGAGACCATTTCATGATCTTCCGTACCCGCCGCGCCACGAGCCTCGCCGCAGCCGCGCTGCTCGCCTCGAGCGCCGTTGCCGCGTTCGGCGCGCCGGCACACGCCGCCGGCACCGAGACGGATTTGGCGGTCACCGCCGCCGGCACCCGGATGACCGACGGCGTCGAAGGCAAGTTCGCCTGGATCAAGGTCGCGAACCAGGGCGAGGGCACCCCGAGCAAGTTGCTCGTCAAGGTCGATGTGTCCAAGGTGGACGACAACAAGATGGTGCTGGTCCCGGTCACCTTTGGTGGGTGCGACATCACCGGCGATTCCAAGCTCGAACTGTTCACCTGCGAGCTGGACAAGGACGAGATCCCCGGGCCGGGTGAGACGACCGAGGTGCTGGTCTTCCTGGTCAAGATGGACGCCGACGTCACCGGACCGTACACCGCGCCGGTGACCATCAGCATCGAGTCCGCCGACGACACCGACGACAGCAACAACAGCATCGACGTCGATGTCGAGTTGACCCCGGAGAGCGGCGTCGACCTCGGCGTGGTCGTGCCGGACGTGAAGACCCGCTTCGACCTCGACACGCTCGAGGAGAAGGGTCCGCTGCGGCCCGGTGACACCACCCTGGTCGGGAGCCTGGTCATGAACCAGGGAAACCAGACGGCCAAGGGCCTCAGGCTGACCTACCAGTTGCCGAAGGGCGCGACGTTCCTCGCGATCGACGGCTGCGAGGCCGACGACGACGGGCGTACCGTGGTCTGCGAGGACAAGAACTACCTGCTCGAGCCGGACAGGTACCTGGAGTTCCCGCTGCCGATCACGGTGGACGAGGACCTCGAGGCACCGGCCACCCTGAAGGGCGGCTCGCTGGCGGTCACCGCGTTCGGTGCCCTGCCGGTCGACGCGCCGGCCATCCACAAGGGTGCGGCCAAGCCGGCCTTCGCGAGGGCCCAGGTGCGTAAGGTCGAGGAGTCGGACTTCGCCGACCTCGACCCGTCGGACAACACCGACGATTTCGCGGTGATTCTTCCCGCCCCGGCCGGTGGCGGCGGCGGTGGCGGCGGCCTGCCGGTCACCGGTGTGCAGGCCGGTCTGATCGGTGGCGTCGGTGCGGCCGTGGTGGTCGCCGGTGCCGTGCTGTTCCTGCTGTCCCGCCGTCGCCGGGTGGTCCTGGTGACCCCGGGTGACGAGAAGACCAACGCCTGAGGCGCGTCCTCTATCGGCCCGCAGGGGCCGTTCACATAACGCAAGGCAGTCAGGGCGAGATGGGTGACCATCTCGCCCTGACTGTGTCCGGAGCGCGTCGCCGGGTGGCGAAGATCGCCGACATCAGGCGACCCTGGCGGTGATCCGGCACCGGTCGGGCTGGCAGAGTGGAGGGGTGAGCCGTTCCCCGCAGGGCCAGCGCGCCAGCCTGGACAAGCAGCCGCACGAGGTCGCCGCGATGTTCGACGGCGTGGCGGCCCGCTATGACCTGACCAACACCGTCCTCTCCTTCGGCCAGGACCGGTTCTGGCGGCGGGCCACCCGGTCCGCGCTCGAACTGCGCCCCGGTGACCGGGTGCTCGACGTCGGCGCGGGCACCGGTGTCTCCACCGAGGAACTGGCCCACTCCGGGGCGTACGCGGTCGGCGCCGATCTGTCCCTCGGCATGCTGTACGCGGGCAAGCGCACCCGGCCGCAGGTGCCGTTGCTGGCCGGGGACGCGCTGCGGCTGCCGTTCGCCGACGCCAGCTTCGACGCGGTGACCATCTCCTTCGCCCTGCGCAACGTCAACGACACCGACGCCGCGCTGCGCGAACTGGCGCGGGTGACCCGTCCGGGTGGCCGGTTGGTGGTCTGCGAGTTCAGTACGCCGGTCAACCCGGCCTTCCGTACGGTCTACCTGTCGTACCTGATGCGGTCGCTGCCCGCGGTGGCGCGGTCCGTCTCCAGCAACCCCGACGCGTACGTCTACCTCGCCGAGTCGATCCGGGCCTGGCCCGATCAGGCGGCCCTGGCCGCCCGGGTGCAGGCGGCCGGCTGGGGTCGGGTGGCCTGGCGCAACCTGACCGGTGGTGTGGTGGCCCTGCATCGCGGCATTCGGCAATGATTGGCGATATTTAGGAGAAAATCGGTCATTCGGCCTGATTTGCGGCTTACGCTGGCCGGCATGACGGATCCGAGGGATGTCGCCGACGGCGACGCCGCCGAGTTGGTGGAGCAGTTGCGGGATCTGGCCGGCGCGGATCCGGCGGAGGTGCGGCAGGTGGTGTCCGAGGTGCTGGCGGCCCTGGACCGGGCGGCGGGAGGTGCCCTGCGCGAGCACCTGCCGGAGACGATCCGGGCTGGTCTCGACGCGTCCAGCCCGGTTCCGCGAGGTTAGGTAGCCCTAACAAACCGAGCGTACGGCCACAGTCCTAGACTCGTCTCGGCTGGCTTGTGAAGCATTTCACGAGCACGCGGGGAGGAGGCGCAAATGACTGCGGTGGAGAACGACGCCGACGTGATCGTCGTGGGCGCCGGTCCCGGTGGCTCGGCGACCGCTTACCACCTGGCTCGGCACGGCGTACGCGTGCTGCTGCTGGAGAAGACCGAGTTTCCTCGGGAGAAGGTCTGCGGTGACGGGCTGACCCCCCGCGCGGTGCGCCAACTGATCCGCATGGGCGTGGACACCTCGACCGAGGCCGGTTGGCTGCACAACCGGGGCCTGCGGGTCATCGGTGGTGGCGTCCGGCTGGAACTCGACTGGCCGGATCTGGCCAGCTTCCCGAACTACGGCCTGGTGCGGACCCGCCTCGACTTCGACGACCTGCTCGCGCAGCGGGCGGTCTCCGCCGGTGCCGACCTGCGCACCAGCGTCAACGTCATCGGCCCGGTGCTCGACGGCAACGGCCGGGTGGTCGGCGTCGAGGCCGAGACCGGCCCGGACAAGGCCCCCGCCACCTTCCACGCGCCGCTGGTGGTCGCCGCCGACGGCGTCTCCGGTCGGTTCCCTCTCGCGCTGGGACTGGCCAAGCGCGAGGACCGTCCGATCGGCGTGGCGGTGCGCCGCTACTACCGCTCCGAGGTCCGGCACGACGACGACTACCTGGAGTCGTGGCTGGAACTGCGGGCCAAGGGCACCGGCGAACTGCTGCCCGGGTACGGCTGGATCTTCGGCCTCGGTGACGGCCGGGTCAACGTCGGGCTCGGCATCCTGAACTCCTCCTCGGCCTTCGGCAAGACCAACTACCGACGGCTGCTCACCGACTGGTTGGCCAACACCCCGCCGGAGTGGGGCATGACCGACGAGGCGAACGCCGAAGGGCCGACCCTCGGCGCGGCGCTGCCGATGGGCTTCAACCGGGTGCCGCACTACACCCGTGGCGTCATGCTTGTCGGCGACTCCGGCGGCATGGTCAACCCCTTCAACGGCGAAGGCATCGCGTACGCGATGGAGTCCGGCGAACTGGCCGCGGAGGTCGCGGCGCAGGCGCTGGCCCGACCCGCCGGTGCCGAGCGGGAGCGGGCCCTGATGGCCTACCCGCAGGAGCTCAAGACGCGCTTCGGCGGCTACTACCGGCTCGGCGGGATCTTCGTGAAGCTGATCGGCCGACCGGAGGTCATGCGGGTGGCGACGAAGCACGGCATGCCGCACCCGACGCTGATGCGCTTCGTGCTCAAGCTGCTGGCCAACCTCACCGACCCCCGGGGCGGTGACGCGATGGACCGGGTGATCAATGCGATGACCCGGGTCGCGCCAGCGGTCTAGGACGCAAGGCCACCCCGCCGAAGGTCGTCGGGTGGGATGTGAATAGTGTGAATTTCGCCAACGAACGAGGGCAGGGAAGGACGAGCAGGAGAAGAATATGTCGCTCTCGCCTTACGTACCCATCATCGGGCTGTTCGCCCTTGCCGCGGCCTTCGCGCTGTTCTCGACGGTCGCCACCCGGTTCACCGGGCCTCGGCGCTACAACCGAGCAAAGCTCGAAGCCTACGAGTGTGGAATCGAGCCTAGCCCGCAGCCGATCGGTGGCAGCCGCTTTCCGGTCAAGTTCTATCTGACGGCGATGCTGTTCATCGTCTTCGATGTGGAAATGATCTTCCTTTACCCGTGGGCCGTCTCTTTCGACGCCCTGCCGGTGTTCGGGCTCGTGGCCATGTTCGTGTTCATCGGTGCGGTCTTCGTCGCGTACGCCTACGAGTGGCGTCGCGGCGGCCTGGACTGGGACTGAGGGAGGAACCCAGATGGGTATCGAGGAAAAACTTCCCGCCGGTGTCCTGCTCACCTCGGTGGAGAAGCTGGTCAACTGGTCGCGCAAGTCCTCGGTCTGGGGCGCCACGTTCGGCCTGGCCTGCTGCGCGATCGAGATGATGGCCGCCGGTGGGCCGCACTACGACATGGGCCGCTGGGGCATGGAGGTCTTCCGGGCCTCGCCCCGCCAGGCCGACCTGATGATCGTCGCGGGCCGGGTCAGCCAGAAGATGGCCCCGGTGCTGCGCCAGATCTACGACCAGATGGCCGAGCCCCGCTGGGTGCTCTCCATGGGCGTCTGCGCCAGCAGCGGCGGCATGTTCAACAACTACGCCATCGTGCAGGGCGTCGACCACGTCGTACCGGTCGACATGTACCTGCCCGGCTGCCCGCCCCGGCCGGAGATGCTCATCGACGCGATCCTCAAGCTGCGCGAGAAGATCGGCCACGAGCCGCTCGGGGCGAACGGTCGCAAGATGCTGGCCGCCCGCGAGGCACGCGGTGACGTGCCGGTGGTGCCGTACGGCTCGATGCCGTCGTCGTACCGCAGCGACAAGGCCCGGCGGGCCGAGTGGACGAAGGCCGTCCGCGAGGGCCGCGAGGAGCAGCTGCGGATCGAGAACTGGATGAAGGCCCAGAACCACCTCCAGCCGTACCGGGGGATCAAGTGACTGACTCCAAGCCGAGCACCGGCGGCGTACCGGTTCCGGTGACGCCGGCCGGGGCGACCAGTGGCGCTCCCGCCGAGCTTCCTCCGTCGGCGCCGGCCGGCCGGGGCATGTTCGGCAACCAGGGCAGCGGTGACGTCTCCGGTTTCGGTGGCCTGGTCCGGCCACAGCGCACCATCGAGGACTCGCCCCGGCCGTACGGTGGCTACTTCGACGAGGTCCGCGACGCGCTGGAGGAGGCGTACCCGGCCTTCGGCGAGGCGATCGAGCACGTGGTGGTCGACCGCGGCGAGCTGACCCTGCACATCCGGCCGGAGCGCATCGCCGAGGTCTGCCAGGTGATGCGGGACGACCCGGCGCTGCGTTTCGAGCTCTGCTCCTCGGTCTCCGGGGTGGACTACCTCGGTGCCGACGCCCGCCGGCTGCACGTGGTCTACCAGCTGACCTCGATGACCTACCGGCGGCGGGTCCGGTTGGAGGTCGCCGTCTCCGTCGAGGAGCCGCACCTGCCGAGCGTCACCGCCGTCTACCCGACGGCCGACTGGCAGGAGCGGGAGGCGTACGACATGTTCGGCGTCATCTTCGACGGTCACCCGGCGCTGACCCGGATCCTCATGCCGGACGACTGGGAGGGTCACCCGCAGCGTAAGGACTACCCCCTCGGCGGTGTGCCCGTGGAGTACAAGGGCGCCGAGATCCCGCCGCCCGACAAGCGGAGGTCGTACCAGTGAGCGCTTCCAACTACGCCACCGAACGCGAGACCACCGAGGGTCGCGTCTTCAACGTCACCGGCGGGGACTGGGACGACGTGGTGTCGGGGGTCGACCCGATCAACGAGGGTCGCATCGTCGTCAACATGGGTCCGCAGCACCCGTCCACGCACGGCGTGCTCCGGCTGGTCCTGGAGCTGGAGGGCGAGACGGTCCGGGAGGCCCGCTCGGTCGTCGGCTACCTGCACACCGGCATCGAGAAGAACCTCGAGTACCGCAACTGGGTCCAGGGTTCGACCTTCGTGACCCGGATGGACTACCTCTCGCCGATCTTCAACGAGACGGCGTACGCGCTCGCGGTGGAGAAGCTGCTCGGCATCACCGACGAGGTGACCGAGCGGGCCAACACCATCCGGGTGCTCATGATGGAGCTGAACCGGATCTCCTCGCACCTGGTCTGGGTGGCCACCACGGCCATGGAGCTCGGCGCGATCAACATGATGCTCTACGGCTTCCGGGAGCGCGAGTACATCCTGGAGATCTTCGAGCTGATCACCGGGCTGCGGATGAACCACGCGTACGTCCGGCCGGGCGGTGTCGCCCAGGACGTGCCGGACGAGGCGATCGTCAAGATCCGCGACTTCCTCAAGCTCCTGCCGAAGCGGCTCAAGGAGTACGAGGACCTGCTCTCCGGTCAGCCGATCTGGCTGGAGCGGACGCGCGAGGTCGCGGTGCTCGACGTGACCGGCTGCGTGGCGCTCGGCGTCACCGGTCCGGTGCTGCGTTCCGCGGGCCTGGCCTGGGACCTGCGCAAGACGATGCCGTACTGCGGCTACGAGACGTACGAGTTCGACGTGCCGACGCACGCCGACGGTGACGTCTGGGGCCGCTACCTGGTCCGGATGGCCGAGATGCGCGAGTCGCTCAAGCTCATTGAGCAGGCGGTCGACCGGCTCAAGCCCGGCCCGGTGATGGTGGCCGACAAGAAGATCGCCTGGCCGGCGCAGCTGGCCATCGGCGTCGACGGCATGGGCAACTCGCTGGAGCATGTCGCCAAGATCATGGGGCAGTCGATGGAGTCCCTGATCCACCACTTCAAGCTGGTGACGGAGGGCTTCCGGGTGCCGCCGGGGCAGGTCTACGTGGCGGTCGAGTCGCCCCGTGGCGAGCTGGGCGTGCACGCGGTCTCCGACGGTGGCACCCGGCCGTACCGGGTGCACTACCGGGAGCCGAGTTTCGTCAACCTCCAGGCCCTGCCGGCGATGGCCGAGGGCGGCCTGATCGCCGACGTGATCGCCGGCGGCGCTTCGCTGGACCCCGTGATGGGAGGTTGTGACCGGTGACTACGGTCTTCACCGACGAGACCCGGGCCCGGGCGCGGGAGATCATCGCCCGCTACCCGGCCGACCGGTCGCGTTCGGCCCTGCTGCCCCTGCTGCACCTGGTGCAGTCCGAGGAGGGCTACGTCTCCCCGGCCGGCGTGGCGTTCTGCGCCGAGGTCCTCGGCCTGAACAAGGCCCAGGTCGGCGCGGTCGCCAGCTTCTACACCATGTACAAGCGCCGGCCCACCGGCGACTACCTGGTCAGCGTCTGCACGAACACGATGTGCAACGTGCTCGGTGGCCAGGAGGTCTACGACACCCTCGCCGAGCACCTGGGCGTCGGGCACGACGAGACCACCGAGGACGGCAAGATCACGCTGGAGCACGCCGAGTGCCTGGCGGCCTGCGACTACGGCCCGGTGATGACCGTCAACTACGACTTCTTCGACGGAGTCGACCCGCAGGGTGCGGTGGGCCTGGTCGACGAGCTTCGGGCCGGCAACCGGCCCACGCCGAGCCGGGGCGCCCGCCTCTGCACCCTCAAGGAGATGTCGGTCCAGCTCGCCGGGTTCGCCGACGAGCGCGAGGGCGCGGTCGCCGACGGCGTGCCGGGTGAGCCTTCGCTGCGCGGCCTGCGGCTGGCGCAGCAGCACGGCGTGTCGGCGCCGGGCTTCGACCCGAACACCCCGATCCGCAGCAGCAAGGCCGGTGACAAGCCGGCCCCGGCCACCCCGCCGAAGGCGGCACCGACCGGGACCACCGCACCCGACGTGGCGGCTCCCGACCGCAAGTCGCCGCAGCTGCGTACGGCCGAGACCCGCCAGCCGGACGCGAAGACCGCCGTGCCGGACGCTCCCGGTACGAAGGTCCCGACCGACGGTGCGGCACCCGGGCCGCGGGACGCCCAGGCGGCGGAGGCGGCCGGTGTGGCGGCCAACAAGCCGGCCAGCGACGCCAAGCCCGCCGGCGACGACGCCGAGGCGCAGGAGCGCAACCTCAGTGAAGCGGAGTCCACCGGCCGTGGCTCCGCGAACGACAAGGGGGGTCAGAAGTGACCACGCCTCGGCCGGAGACCCTGGCCAAGCTGACGCCGGTGCTGACCAAGCGCTGGCTGTCGCCCGACGCCTGGCAGATCGGCACCTACGAGAAGCTCGACGGCTACGCGGCGCTGCGCAAGGCGCTCAAGGCCCACCCGGACGACCTGATCCAGCTGGTCAAGGACTCCGGGCTGCGGGGCCGCGGCGGCGCGGGCTTCCCGACCGGCCTCAAGTGGGGCTTCATCCCGCAGGGTGACGGCAAGCCGCACTACCTCGTGGTGAACGCCGACGAGGGCGAGCCGGGGACCTGCAAGGACCTGCCGCTGATGACGCACGACCCGCACTCGCTGGTCGAGGGCGTGATCATCGCGTCGTACGCGATCCGGGCCAACCGGGCCTACATCTACATCCGGGGCGAGGCGGTGCACGCCGCGCGGCGGCTGCGCAACGCCGTCGAAGAGGCGAAGGCCAAGGGCTACCTGGGGAAGAACATCCTGGGCAGCGGCTTCGACCTGGAGCTGGTGGTGCACTCCGGCGCCGGGGCGTACATCTGCGGCGAGGAGACGGCGCTGCTGGACTCGCTGGAGGGCTTCCGCGGCCAGCCTCGGCTGCGTCCGCCTTTCCCGGCCACCCACGGCCTGTACGCCAGCCCCACCGTGGTCAACAACGTCGGCACCATCGCCAGCGTGCCGTACATCGTGCTCGGTGGCGCGGACTGGTGGAAGTCCATGGGCACGGAGAAGTCCGCCGGCCCGATGATCTACTCGCTCTCCGGGCGGATCGCCAACCCCGGCCAGTACGAGTGCGGCCTCGGCATCACCCTGCGCGAGCTGATCGAGCTGGCCGGCGGGATGCAGCCGGGGCACAACCTGCGGTTCTGGACCCCGGGTGGCTCGTCGACCCCGCTGCTCACCGCCGAGCACCTGGACGTGCCGCTGGACTTCGAGGGTGTCGCGGCGGCCGGGTCGATCCTCGGCACCACCGCCACCCAGATCTTCTCCGACCAGGACTGCCCGGTCTACGCGACCTACCGGTGGCTGGAGTTCTACCACCACGAGTCGTGCGGTAAGTGCACCCCGTGCCGGGAGGGCAACTACTGGATGGTGCGGGTCTACCGCCGCATCCTGGCCGGTCAGGGCACCCACGACGACCTGGACACCCTGCTCGACACCTGCGACAACATCCTCGGTCGCTCGTTCTGTGGCCTGGGTGACGGTGCCACCAGCTCGGTGACCTCGTCCCTGAAGTACTTCAAGCAGGACTACCTCGACTACATCGAGGGCCGGACTGCGCCGAAGTTGTCCGACAAGCAGTTGGTGGGAGCCCACTAATGACGGACGTAGCGAAGTCGACCGAGACGGTCACCCTCACCATCGACGGTGTCGAGGTCACCGCCCCCAAGGGTGCGCTGCTGATCCGGGTGGCCGAGCAGATCGGCACCGAGATCCCCCGGTTCTGCGACCACCCGCTGCTGGCCCCCGCCGGCGCCTGCCGGCAGTGCCTGGTGGAGGTGGAGGGGCAGCGCAAGCCCGTCGCCTCCTGCACCCAGACGGTGGCCGAGGGCATGGTGGTTCGTACCCAGCTCACCTCCCCGGTCGCCAAGAAGGCGCAGGAGGGGGTCATGGAGCTGCTGCTGCTCAACCACCCGCTCGACTGCCCGATGTGCGACAAGGGTGGCGAGTGCCCGCTGCAGAACCAGGCCATGTCGACCGGGCGCACCGACTCCCGGTTCCACGAGCACAAGCGGGAGTACCCGAAGCCGCTGCCGATCAGCACCCAGGTGCTGCTCGACCGCGAGCGGTGCGTGCTCTGCCAGCGTTGCACCCGGTTCTCCGAGGAGATCGCCGGCGACAAGTTCATCGACCTGATGAACCGCTCCTCCGCCGAGGAGATCAACATCTACCGGGACGAGGCGTACGGTGAGGAGGGCGACGAGGGGGACGTCCCGTTCAACTCGTACTTCTCCGGCAACACCGTGCAGATCTGCCCGGTCGGTGCGCTGACCGGCACCCAGTACCGCTTCCGCGCCCGCCCGTTCGACCTGGTCTCCACCCCCAGCGTCTGCGAGCACTGCTCGGCCGGCTGCGCCCAGCGCACCGACTGGCGGCGCGGCAAGGTGCTGCGCCGGCTGGCCGGCGACGACCCGCAGGTCAACGAGGAGTGGAACTGCGACAAGGGCCGCTGGGGCTTCCAGTACGCCCGGGCCACCGACCGGCTCACCACCCCGCTGGTCCGCGACCAGAGCACCGGTGAGCTGCGGGAGGCTTCCTGGAGCGAGGCGCTGCGCGTCGCCGCCGAGGGGCTGCGGGCCGCCCGTGACGGTGGCCAGGGTTCGGCGGTGCTCACCGGCGGCCGGCTGACCGTCGAGGACGCTTACGCGTACGCGAAGTTCGCCCGGGTCGCGCTGCACACCAACGACATCGACTTCCGGGCCCGGCCGGTCTCCCGCGAGGAGGCCGACTTCCTGGCCAGCACGGTCGCCGGCAGCACCGACGTCACCTACGCCGACGTCGAGAAGGCCCCGGCCGTGGTGCTTGTCGGCCTGGAGCCGGAGGAGGAGTGCCCGATCCTCTTCCTGCGCCTGCGCAAGGCGTACCTGAAGAACAAGCTCAAGGTGTACGCGATCGCCCCGTTCGCGACCCGCGGCCTGGAGAAGCTCGGTGCCAAGCTGGCCCGGGTGGTGCCGGGCGAGGAGGCCGGGGTGCTCGCCGAGCACGCGACGGTCGCCGAGGCGCTCAGCGCCGAGGGCGCGATCCTGATCGTCGGCGAGCGACTCGCCAGCGTGCCGGGTGGGCTCTCCGCCGCCGCCGAGGTGGCCGCGCGTACCGGCGCGAAGCTGGCCTGGGTGCCGCGGCGCGCGGGTGACCGTGGCGCGGTGGACACCGGCTGCCTGCCCAACCTGCTGCCCGGCGGGCGTCTGGTCACCGAGCCGGCCGCCCGTGCCGAGCTGGGTGAGGCCTGGGACATCCCGGCCGGGGTGATCCCGAGCCAGGCCGGTCGGGACACCGACGGCATCCTCGCCGCCGCCGCGGCGGGTCAGCTCGGTGCCCTGGTGGTGGCCGGCGTCGACCCGGCCGACCTGGCCGACCCGCGGCTGGCCGAACAGGCCCTGGACGCGGTGCCGTTCCTGGTCAGCCTGGAGCTGCGGGCCACTGCGGTGACCCGCCGGGCGGACGTCGTCCTGCCGGTCGCGCCGGTGGTCGAGAAGGCCGGCAGCTTCCTGGACTGGGAGGGCCGGCTGCGTCCGTTCGACGCGGTGCTGACCACCGCCGCGATGACCGACGGTCGGGTGCTCGACGCGCTCGCCGCGCAGCTGGACGTGCGGTTGGGCACCGGGGACGTGCTGAGCGTCCGCCGCGAGCTTGGTGGACTGCCGCAGACCAGGACGACCCGGCCCGGCGCCCCGTCGGTCACGCCGACCGCGGTGCCGCAGCCGGGTGCCGGCGAGGCGGTCCTGTCGACCTGGCACCAGCTGATCGACCTGGGCAGTCTCACCGACGGTGACGAGCACCTGGGTGGCACCGCCCGTCCGCCGGTGGTCCGGCTGGGCAAGGGCACCGCCGAGGCGCTCGGTGTCGCCGACGGCGACCCGGTGACGGTGGGCACCGACCGGGGGGCGTTGACCCTCCCGGTGGCGATCACCGAGATGCCGGACGGGGTGGTCTGGCTGCCCACCAACTCGCCCGGTGCGACCGTGCGGCGCAGCCTGGGCGCGACCTCCGGCGCAGTGGTGCGGATTTCCGCGCCCGGCACGGCCGAGTCGGTCGCCGCCGACGCGGCCGGCCGTCCGGGCCCGCTCCTCAACTCCTCCGGGGGTGTCGCATGAACCCGCTCGCTCAGCCACCGTCGCTTACCGACTTCGGCCACGATCCGTGGTGGCTGATCCTCGGCAAGGTCGTCTTTGCCTTCGTCGTCGCGCTGCTCGGCACGCTGCTCGGTGTCTGGTTCGAGCGACGGGTCGTGGGGCGGATGGCGGTGCGGCCCGGCCCGAACCAGCTGGGCCCCTTCGGTCTGCTCCAGACCCTCGCCGACGGCCTGAAGATGGCCTTCAAGGAGGACATCCTCCCGAAGGCCGCCGACAAGGTCATCTACTTCATCGCCCCGGCCATCTCGATGATCTGCGCGGTCACCATGCTGTCGGTGATCCCGTTCGGCCCGATGGTGAGCATCTTCGGCCACCAGACGCCGTTGCAGGTCACCGACGTGTCGGTGTCGGTGCTGGTGGTGCTGGCTCTGTCCTCGATGGCGGTGTACGGCATCGTGCTCGCCGGTTGGGCCTCCGGTTCGACCTACCCGCTGCTCGGTGGTCTGCGTTCCACCGCCCAGCTGATCTCGTACGAGGTGTCGCTGGGCCTGTCCATCGTGGCGGTCTTCATGCTCGCCGGCACGATGTCCACAAGCGAGATCGTGGCCGCACAGGGGCAGGGCGTCACGCTCAACCTGTTCGGCGCCGAGCTTCCCGGCCCGGGCTGGTTCGCACTGCTGCTCTTCCCGAGCTTCGTGGTCTTCCTCATCTCCATCGTCGGCGAGACCAACCGGCCGCCCTTCGACATGCCCGAGGCGGAGTCGGAGCTGGTGGCGGGCTTCATGACCGAGTACAGCTCGCTGAAGTTCGCGCTGATCATGCTCAGCGAGTACGTCGCGATGGTGGCCATGTCGGCGTTCACCGTGACGCTCTTCCTCGGCGGCTGGTACGCGCCGTGGCCGATCAGTATCTGGTCGGGTGCGAACTCCGGTTGGTGGCCGCTGCTCTGGTTCTTCGCCAAGGTCATCCTGCTGGTCTTCGTCTTCGTCTGGCTGCGTGGCACGCTGCCTCGGCTGCGCTACGACCAGCTCATGCGCCTCGGCTGGAAGGTACTCATCCCGGTCAGCCTGGTCTGGATCGTCTTCCTGGCCACCTGGCTCAAGGTGCAGGACTGGGAGCGCAACGACCGGCTTGTGGTGTTCGGCATCCTCGGCGGTATCGCACTGATCGCCGCGCTGTTCTGGCCGAACCGCAAGCCGGAGCAGAAGCCGACCGTCGCCGAGCAGGTCGAGAACCGGCCGCAGGGCAGCTTCCCGCTGCCCCCGATGGACCTGCAGGTACCACCGAGCCCGCGCACCCGGCGCATGGTCGCCGAGCGGGAGCCGGCCAACGCCCCCGCCGGCCAGGACTCTGAGGAGGTGTGACGTGGGCGCGATCACCGGAACGTTCAAGGGCTTCGGGGTCACCTTCTCGCACATGTTCAAGAAGGTCGTCACCACCGACTACCCGTTCACCCCGCCGACGCCGGCCCCCCGCTACCACGGGCGGCACATCCTCAACCGGCACCCGGACGGGCTGGAGAAGTGCATCGGCTGTGAGCTGTGCGCCTGGGCCTGCCCGGCGGACGCGATCTACGTCGAGGGTGGCGACAACACCGACGAGCAGCGGTTCTCGCCGGGTGAGCGGTACGCCAGCGTCTACCAGATCAACTACGCGCGGTGCATCTTCTGCGGACTGTGCATCGAGGCCTGCCCGACCCGCTCGCTGACCATGAGCAACGAGTACGAGCTGGCCCGGGACAACCGGCAGGACCTGATCTTCACCAAGGAGCAGCTGCTCGCGCCCCTGCTGGAAGGGATGGAGCAGCCGCCGCACCCGATGCGCCTGGGTGAGAGCGAGAAGGACTACTACGTCGGCAGCCTGACCAACCCGGGTACCTCGGCCGGGGCCGAGCGTTCGCCGATGGGACCGGGCCGCTACCAGGTGGACGAGCACCCGGGCGTCACGTTCCCCGGTGCCGAGCAGGCCGCCCAGCGAGCCGCGGCGGAAAAGGGAGAGACGGCATGACCACGTCGACGGTGCTCGCCGCCGCGGGGGCGGTCTCCGGCGGGGAGGCGGTGACCTTCTGGATCCTCGCCCCGCTCGCATTGGCCGGCGCGATCGGCATGATCGCGGCGCGTAACGCGGTGCACTCGGCGCTCTGGCTGGTGCTGACCATGCTCAGCCTGGGCGTGTTCTACGTGCTCCAGGCGGGGCCGTTCATCGGCATGGTGCAGATCATCGTCTACACCGGCGCGATCATGATGCTCTTCCTGTTCGTGCTGATGCTTGTCGGCCGGGACGCCTCCGACTCGCTGATCGAGGTACTGCGCGGTCAGCGGATCGCCGCGATCGGGCTCGGCGTCGGCTTCGCCGCCCTGCTCGGCAGCGGCGCCTACCGGGCCACTCAGGGTACCGAGGCGGTCGGCCTGGAGCAGGCCAACGCCGGCGGCAACGTGCAGAGCATCGCCCGGCTGCTCTTCACCGACTACATCTTCGCGTTCGAGCTCACCGCGGCGCTGCTGATCACCGCCACCATCGGCGGCATGATCCTGGCGCACGTCGAGCGGCGCAAGGAGGACCGGCGCGACCAGGTGGCCACCATGAAGGCGCGCTTCGCGCCCGGCAACTACCCCGGCCCGAAGCCCGGCCCGGGTGTCTTCGCGACCTCCTCGTCGGTCGCCACCCCGGCCCGCCTGCCGGACGGGCGACTCAGCGACCGGAGCACGCCGGACATCCTGCCGGTCCGCGAACTGACCGCCGAGGAGACCACCCTGAAGGGCACTGAGAAATGAGTGACTTCTTCTCGGTCGAGCCGAACTACTACCTCGTCCTCGCCGCGGTGCTGTTCACCATCGGCGCGGCCGGGGTGCTGGTCCGGCGCAACGCGATCGTGCTGTTCATGTGTGTCGAGCTGATGCTCAACGCGGCCAACCTGGCGTTGGTCACCTTCAGCCGGATGAACGGTGACCTCAACGGCCAGATCATGGCGTTCTTCGTGATGGTGGTGGCGGCGGCCGAGGTCGTGGTCGGGTTGGCCATCATCATGGCGATCTTCCGCACCCGGCGCTCCGCCAGCGTCGACGACGCCAACCTGCTGAAGTACTAGAGGGGCCCACCGGTGGACGAAATTCTGACGTACGCCCAGGCTGCTCCGGCCGAGACGGTCTCGTACGCGACGGCCGACGGCCTGCTGAGCAGCGTCTGGCTGCTGGTGGCGATCCCGCTGCTCAGCGCGGCGGTGCTGCTGCTGCTCGGGCGACGGGCCGACCGTTGGGGACACTGGCTCGGCGTCGCCGCCATCGGCGCGGCGTTCGTGCTCGGGTTGAGCTACTTCCTCGGTCTGCGCGGCCTGGAGAACAAGTCGGTCGAGCTGAGCCTCTGGGACTTCATCGCGGTCGGCGGCCTGCACGTCGACTTCGGCCTGCTCTTCGACCCGCTGGCCGGGGTCTTCGTCCTGCTGATCACCGGCGTGGGTTTCCTGATCCACCTGTACGCGGTCGAGTACATGGCGCACGACCCGGGCCGGCGGCGGTTCTTCGCCTACTTCAACCTGTTCGTCGCGGCCATGCTGCTGCTGGTTCTCGGCAACAACTACGTGATGCTGTACTTCGGCTGGGAGGGCGTCGGTCTGGCGTCGTACCTGCTGATCTCCTTCTGGTACACCAAGCCGGCTGCGGCTACCGCCGGTAAGAAGGCGTTCCTGATGAACCGGGTCGGTGACGCCGGTCTGGCCATCGCCATCTTCATCATGTTCGCCACGCTCGGCACCACCCAGTACGACGAGGTCTTCAACGGCGTCGGCGCGCTGGCCGGTGGCACCGTGCTGGTGCTGGGCCTGCTCCTGCTGCTCGGTGCGGCCGGTAAGTCCGGTCAGTTCCCGCTGCAGGCGTGGTTGCCGGACGCGATGGAGGGCCCGACCCCGGTGTCGGCGCTCATCCACGCCGCGACGATGGTCACCGCGGGCGTCTACCTGATCGCCCGGTCCAACATCATCTTCTCGGCCAACACCACCCTGCAACTGGTGGTGGTGAGCGTCGGTGCGCTGACCCTGGTGATGGGCGCGATCATCGGCTGCGCCAAGGACGACATCAAGCGGGTGCTGGCCTGGTCGACGGTGAGCCAGATCGGCTACATGTTCCTCGGTGTCGGCCTGGGTGGTGCGGCGTACGCGCTGGCCATCGTGCACCTGCTGGCGCACGGCTTCTTCAAGGCCAACATGTTCCTCGGTGCCGGCTCGGTCATGCACGGCATGAAGGACCAGGTGGACATCCGCCGCTTCGGTGGCCTCTCCAAGTACATGAAGATCACCTGGTTGACCTTCGGTGCGGGCTGGCTGGCCATCATCGGCATGTTCCCGTTCTCCGGGTACTTCTCCAAGGAACCGATCATCGCCGCCGCGTTCGAGCGGGAGGGCTGGACCGCCTGGCTGTTCGGTGGGGCCGCGGTACTCGGTGCCGCGCTGACCGCCTTCTACATGACCCGGCTGTTCGTGCTCACCTTCCACGGGCCGAAGCGGTGGACCACGGACATCGAGCACCCGCATGAGTCCCCGCCGCTGATGACCATCCCGCTGATCCTGCTCGGCATCGGCTCCCTCGGCGCCGGTTGGCTGCTGGCCACCTCGGTTCCGGACTGGCTGACCGCCACCGCCGGGCTGAGCGCGGGTGAGGCGCACCACGACGCGGTGCTGCCGCACTGGGCGATCGTCGCGCTGTCGCTGGGCGTCACCGTGCTCGGTGCCCTGCTCGGCTGGTTCCTGTTCCGGGGCGGTACGGCCATCGAGCCGCAGCCGGCCGGGGTGCTGGTCACCGCCGCTCGCAAGAACCTCTACACCGACACGGTCAACGAGGCGGTCTTCGAGAAGCCGGGCATCTTCCTCACCCGGGCGCTGGTCTACCTGGACAACCGGGGGATCGACGGGCTGGTCAACGGTCTGGCTGCCGGCGTCGGGGGCGGTTCGAGTCGCCTGCGGCGGATGCAGACCGGCTTCGTCCGGTCGTACGCCACCTCGATCCTGACCGGCGCGCTGCTGGTGGTGGCCGCCTTCCTGGCCGTGCAGGCGGGGTGGTTCGCGTGATCCACCTTCCGGGGTCGGGAAACCGCGCGGCTTTCCCGACACTCTCCCAGGCGGCCGTCGCCGGCGGACCGCGCTTCGACGACGGAGGTAAGGCCGCATAATGTCCGACTTCCCGTTCCTCTCGGTGCTCACCGTGGCGCCGCTGGTCGGCGCAGTGGTGGTCGCCCTCCTGCCGCGTAGCCGGCCGACGCTGGCCAAGCAGGTCGCGCTCGGCTGGTCCCTGCTGGTGCTGGCGCTGTCGATCGTCATGTGGGTGACCTGGCAGGTCGACGGCCAGCGCTTCCAGTTCCGCGAGTCGTACCCGTGGATTCCCAACTGGGGCGTCAACTTCACCTTCGCCGCCGACGGCATCGCGCTTGTCATGCTGATGCTGATCGCGGTGCTGGTGCCGCTGGTGATCCTGGCCTCCTGGCACGACGCCGAATCCTCGAAGCGGTCGGTACCGGCCTACTTCGCGCTGCTGCTCGTCCTCGAATGCACGATGCTCGGTGTCTTCGCCGCCGCCGACGTCTTCCTGTTCTACGTGTTCTTCGAGGTCATGCTGGTGCCGATGTACTTCCTGATCGGCAGCTACGGCGGCCACCAGCGGCAGTACGCGGCGGTCAAGTTCTTCCTGTACTCCCTGGTCGGCGGTCTGTTCATGCTGGCCGCGGTGATCGGCCTCTGGGTGGTCGGCGGCAAGACCTTCGACTGGGTGGCGCTGTCCGAGGTGGACATCTCCACCGGTGCGGAGCGCTGGCTGTTCCTCGGCTTCTTCATCGCCTTCGCGATCAAGGCACCGTTCTTCCCGTTCCACACCTGGCTGCCGGACGCCGGTGGCGCGGCGCCGGCCGGTGCCGCCGCACTGCTCGTCGGCGTGCTGGACAAGGTGGGCACCTTCGGCATCCTGCGCTACTGCCTGCCGCTGTTCCCGGACGCGGCGCAGTGGTTCGCGCCCTGGGCGCTGGCCATCGCGGTGATCGGCATCATCTACGCCGCGCTGCTGGCGGTCGGACAGAACGACCTGAAGCGACTGGTGTCGTACACCTCGATCGCACACTTCGGCTTCATCGGCGTCGGCATCTTCGCCTTCACCACCCAGGCCGGTACGGGTGCGGTGCTCTACATGGTCAACCACGGGCTCGCCACCGGCCTGCTCTTCCTGGTGGTCGGCATGCTGGTCGCCCGCCGGGGCTCGGCCCTGATCAGCGACTTCGGTGGTGCCGGCAAGCTGGTTCCGGTGCTGGCCGGGGTGCTCTTCTTCGCCGGTCTCGCCTCGCTGGCGCTGCCCGGCACCGCGCCGTTCGTTTCCGAGTTCCTGGTGCTGATCGGCACGTTCACGGTGAACAAGCCGGTGGCGGTGATCGCCACGCTCGGCATCATTCTGGCCGCCGCGTACGTGCTCTGGATGGTGCAGCGCACCACGCAGGGCACACTCAACCCGGCGCTGACCGAGATCGACGGGATGAAGCGGGACCTGAACCTCCGCGAGAAGTTCGTGGTCGCGCCGCTGATCGCGCTGATCGTGCTGCTCGGGTTCTACCCCAAGCCGGTCACGGACGTGATCAACCCCGCCATCCAGGCGACGATGGAGGACGTCGGCCGGACCGACCCGGCTCCGACCGTGCAGGAGGCCGCCCGGTGAGCGCGAGGAGTGAGCTTGCGAGCCCCGCAGTCGCGAACGAAAGGCTGGTCTGGTGAACGAGTTTGAACTGCCGCCGATCGACTACGCGGCACTCGCGCCGATCCTGATCATGATGGGCGCGGCGGTGGTCGGGGTGCTGATCGAGGCGTTCGTGCCTCGCCGCCTGCGGCACCCCATCCAGCTGCCGCTGGCGCTGCTGGCGGTGCTCGCCGCGCTGACCATGGTGGTGTTCAACGCCGACAAGCGGCTGATCACCATCGGGGTGATCGCCATCGACGGTCCGACGCTGTTCCTCCAGGGCGGGATCCTGGTCCTGTCGGCGGTGGCGCTGCTGATGATCGGTGAGCGGGCGATCGAGCGCGGTGGCGCGTTCGTCGCCCAGGCCGCCATCACCGCCGACTCGCCGGACGACCGGCGGCAGGCGCAGCACGCCGGCGGTGCCGGCGAGGTGTACCCGCTTGTCACCTTCGCCATCGGCGGCATGCTGATCTTCGTCTCGGCGAACGACCTGCTGACCATGTTCATCGCGCTTGAGGTCTTCTCGCTGCCGCTCTACCTGCTCTGTGCGCTGGCCCGCCGCCGCCGCATCCTGAGCCAGGAAGCGGCGATGAAGTACTTCCTGCTCGGCGC
Organism: Micromonospora maris AB-18-032; assembly: GCF_000204155.1. NCBI lineage: Bacteria > Bacillati > Actinomycetota > Actinomycetes > Micromonosporales > Micromonosporaceae > Micromonospora > Micromonospora maris. Next base: position 341,100 of record NC_015434.1, read on the forward strand.
GTACGCCTCGGCCTTCTTCCTGTTCGGTCTGGCCCTGCTGTACGGCTTCACCGCCGGCCTGGGCGACCGCCCGGCCGGGGTCGACTTCGCCACCATCCACGCGGCGGTGGCCAACTCGACGCAGAGCCCGGTGCTGCTCTTCGCCGGTATGGCGCTGGTGGCGATCGGTCTGCTGTTCAAGGCCGCTGCGGCACCGTTTCACGTCTGGACCCCGGACGTGTACCAGGGCGCGCCGACGCCGGTGACCGGCTTCATGGCGGCCTGCACGAAGGTGGCCGCGTTCGGTGCCCTGCTGCGGGTGTTCCACGTCGCCTTCGAGGGTGCGCGTTGGGACTTCACCCCGGTGCTCGGCGTGGTGGCGGTGCTCACCATGCTGGTCGGCGCGGTGTTCGCGGTGACCCAGACCGACATCAAGCGGCTGCTGGCCTACTCGTCCATCGCCAACGCCGGGTACCTGCTGGTCGGCGTGTTGGCGCCGGGCGCGAACGGGCTGTCGGGGACCATGTTCTACCTGGTCGCGTACGGTTTCGCGGTGCTTGCCGCGTTCGCGGTGGTGACTCTGGTCCGGGACGCCGACGGGGAGGCCACCCACCTGTCCCGCTGGGCAGGGCTGGGCCGGCGTTCCCCGCTGTACGCGTCGGTGTTCACCTTCATCCTGCTGGCCTTTGCCGGCATCCCGCTGACCAGCGGCTTCACCAGCAAGTTCGCGGTGTTCGGGCCGGCCCTGGAGGGTGGGCAGGTCTGGCTGGTGATCGCCGGTGTGCTGACCAGCATGGTGCTGGCCTTCCCGTACCTGCGGGTCGTGGTGATGATGTGGCTGTCCGAGCCGGGTGAGTCGACTCCGACGGTCACCGTGCCCGGTGGGTTGACCTCGGCGGCCCTGGTGATCGGCGTGATCGCCACCCTGGTGCTCGGCGTCGCGCCGGGCCCGCTGCTGGATCTGGCCTCCGGCGCCGCCGAGTTCGTGCGGTAGCTGCGGACCCTGCTGACGAGGGCCGGCCCACTGTGGGCCGGCCCTCGCCGCGTATCCCCGGTCCGGTGCAGGTAGAGGCCGTGTGGCATGGTGGAGCTGTGGCGATCAGGGGTGGCGAGGGTTCAGGTGTCACCGGCTCCGGTGCCCGCCGGAACCGGCTTGGCGCAGGTCAGTTCGGCGCGCTCGGCCTTCATCTCGCCGACTCTCGCACGGAGGAGTCCGTGCTGGGTCTGCTGGAGGCGGTAGAGGCGGAACTGCGGGACACCGTCGCCAGCGCCGACCCGTTCGTGACCGAGGCGGCCCGCCACCTGGCGGACGCCGGTGGGAAGCGTTTCCGACCGCTGCTGGTGGCGTTGGGCGCGCAGTTCGGCGACCCGAGCCGGGCGGAGATCGTGTCGGCCGCCGTGGTGGTGGAGCTCACCCACCTCGCGACGCTCTACCACGACGACGTGATGGACGAGGCGCCGGTGCGCCGGGGTGCCCCGAGTGCCAATTCCCGCTGGACCAACTCGGTGGCGATCCTGGTCGGCGACTACCTCTTCGCGCGGGCCGCGGACGTCGCGGCCGAGCTGGGCCCCGAGGCGGTACGCCTCCAGGCACGCACCTTCGCCCGGCTGGTGCACGGTCAGATCGCCGAGACCGTCGGGCCTCGGGCCGGCGACGACCCGGTGACGCACTACCTGCGGGTGATCGCGGAGAAGACCGGTTCGTTGATCGCCACCAGCGCGCACTTTGGTGGCCTGTTCTCCGGGGCCACGCCGGAGCACGTGGCGGCGCTGGCCGGCTACGGCGAGACCATCGGGGTGGCGTTCCAGCTCTCGGATGACCTGCTCGACATCGCCAGCGAGTCCACGGAGTCGGGCAAGACGCCCGGCACCGACCTGCGGGAGGGTGTGCCGACGTTGCCGGTGCTCTACGCCCTGGCGGCGGACGACACCGACGCCGCCTCGGTGCGGCTGCGGGAGATCCTGGCCACCGGCGCGTTGACCGACGACGTGCTGCACGCCGAGGCGCTCGGTCTGCTCCGCGAGTCCGCGGCGCTCAAGCGCGCCCGGGAGACCGTCCGCAGCTACGCCGAGGATGCACGCGCCCAACTGGCGCCGCTGCCGCAGATTCCGGCCCGGCGGGCCCTCGAATCGCTCTGCGACCACATCGCCGACCGCACCAGCTGACCCGCCGTCGATCCTCCGGCACCTCTCAGGCCGGGCGGGTGGCCACCGGGTGGCGCTGGGCGGACAGCAGACGGGTGGCGGTGAGCATCAGCGCGGCGGCGGCGAGCATGGCGACGGCTGCGGTGAGCCACATCGTCGGGTAGCCGGCTGCGGCGGCGAGCGGGCCGAGGGTCAGCGGACCGAGGGCACCGCCGGCGTACACCCCGGTCTGGGTGATCGAGGTGGCGGCCCCCGGCGCCTGCGGATGCAGCTGGACCACGGCGAAGTTCATCAGCCCCGGCCAGGACCAGCCCAGGGCGAAGCCGAGCAGTACGCCGACCACCAGCGGGGCGGAGCCGGCCATCGCGAGCAGGGCCAGCCCGATCGCCCCGACGACGAGATTGCCGGCGATGATCGTGACGTGCCCGCCGGAGCGGCGGTCGGCCAGCCAGCCGAGACCGACCCGGGCCGTGACGCAGGCCGCGCTGCCGAGGGTCAGGGTCAGCCCGGCCAGCGCCGGTTCGAGTCCCCGGTCGACGGCGGCGTCCACCACGAAGGTGCCAAGCGCGCCCGCCGCCCCGGCGGCGAGCGTTGCGGCGATGCCGACCACCACCAGCGGAAACGTCCCGCGCCCGGCACCACGGACCGAGCGGCGTGCGGGTTGCGCCGGCTGCGCCGGTACGGCCGGCAGGGTGGCCAGCGCGGCCCCGGCGGCGGCCACGAACGCCCAGCGCCACCCGACGGTGAGGGCGAAGGTGGGCACCGCGGCCCCGGCCAGCAGGGTGGAGACCGGAATGGCGGCCTGCTTGATGCCGAACGACAGGCCCTGCCGCCGTGCCGGTACGTGCCGGGCGAGCAGCACGTTGCTGGACAGTTGGCCGAGCGCGTTCGCGGTGCCGGACACTGCGAGCAGGGCGAGCAGCACCGGGTACGACCGGGCCAGCACCGCCACCGCGAGCAGGCAGGAGGCGGAGACGAGGATGCCGGCGCGGGCCACCACGGCACCGCCCCAACGCTCCACCAGAGCCCCGGACGGTACGGAGGCGAGCGCGCCCACCCCGAAGTAGACCGCGACGACCAGTCCGAGCCCGGCGGGTGAGAAGTGCAGGTCCTCCCGCATCTGCACGGCGAGACCGCCGACCAGGAAGACCGGCAGGACGCAGGCGATGGTCACCACGACGGCCACCGCGCTGGCTCGGACCGGCCTGGTGGTGGCCGTGGTGTCGGGAAGAGGAGCAGTGTCGGGCATGGTGAGATCAACCTATTCGAGCGCCGACGCGGCGACACAAAGTGCAACCGAGATCACTTCACGTGTGCCGATTACCTGCGTCATCCATCCGATCAGGGATTTCGCCTCGGGCCGCTTTTTCATATGGTGTAAGTCCCTGGTGGCGGAGGTGGTTGTGCGTGACCCCCTGGCGGAGCCTTCGGACCTGATCCGGAGCGTGTCCCGCGCACTGCGAGTGCTCGAGTCGGTCGGTCGTGCCCCACGCGGGCTGACGGTGAAACAGATCGCCCGACGCTGCGAGCTGACCGTGGCCACCACATACCACCTGGTGCGGACCCTCGCGTACGAGGGCTACGTGATCCGTCGGGAGGACGGGACGTACATCGTGGGCCTGGAGGTGGCCGACCGCTATCGCGAGCTGGTCGCCGCGTTCCGGGGTTCGCCGGCGGTCGGGGAGACACTGCGCCGGGTCGCCCTGGAGACCGGCTGGAGTCACTACCTCGGCCGGTTCGTCGGCGGGCAGGTGGCCATCACCGCCGTCGCGGAGGGCCACCGATCGCCCTATCTGGAGGATCTCGTGCCGGGGTTCGACGAGGGCGCACACGCGACAGCTCTCGGCAAGGCCCTGCTCGCCACGCTCACCGCCGAACAACGCCACCGCTACCTGCGCGAGTACGGCATGCGGCCGTTCACCAGCACCACGCTGAGCACCCCTGAGGCGTTCGAGGCCGACCTGGCTGCCGGGGAGCGCCGTGGCATGCAACTGGAGCTGGGGCAGTTCCGCCAGGGGGTGGCGTGCGCGGCGGTGCTGATCAGCCCGGACAAGGACATGGAGCGCCGGACCGTGCTGGCCTGCGCGCTGCCGGCCAGCGAGATGATGACCTCCGCCCGGGTGGTCCGGACGAAGCTGCTCACCGCCGCCCGCGCGATCGCCGACAGCCTCGCCACCGACAACTGACCGCTACAGCCCGACGGCCCCCGTCCTGGTGGGACGAGGGCCGTGGGAGCGGCCGGCGCGGATGCCGGGGCGGGGTCAGCTACCGACCGGTCCGCCGTCCAGCCGCCAGGTGACCACCACGCCCGGCTTGGCGTAGTCGCCGTCCGGCCAGGTGGAGGCCGGGTTGTCGACCGTGGCACCGGTGATCTCACCCGGGTGCTGCACGGCCACGAAGAGGGAGCGGTTGTCGCCGGTGACGAACGGCCCGCAGGTCTCCGCGCCACGCGGCACGGTGAGGAACTGCTTCAGGTGGCCGCGTTCCGGGCCCTCGGTGGCGGTGGCGAAGAGGCCGTCGTTGCTGCCCAGCGCGTTGCCGTCGGTGGAGATCCAGAGGTTGCCGGTGGCATCGAAGGCCACGTTGTCCGGGCAGGAGATCGGGGAGACCCTGGTCTTGTCGTACCCGGCGAAGTAGGTCGACGGGTCCGCCGGATCGCCGCAGACGATCGGCAGTGACCAGGTGAACGTCTCGGCGGTGTGATCCGTCCGGTCCTCGACCAGCTCCAGGATCTGGCCGTGCCGGTTGGCGGTACGCGGGTTGGCCTCGTCCGGTTTCGGGTTGCTGCCGACACCACGGTTGGTGTTGTTGGTCAGCGCGACGTACACCTTGCCGGTGTGCAGGCTCGGCTCGACGTCCTCCGGACGGTCCATCTTGGTCGCACCGACCTGGTCTCCGGCGAGCCGGGTGAAGGTGAGCACCTCGGCGGCGCTCATGCCGTCCACGTACGACCGGTTGCCGCTGACCAGCTTGATCCAGCGGCCACCGCCGTTGAACGCGCCGTCGCTGGGCAGCGTGCCGGAGCCGTCGATCTCGGCGGCGCTGGTCTGGCCGAGTTGGGCGACGTAGAGGGTGCCCGACTCCAGCAGGGTCAGGTTGTGCTTGCGGGCGACCCAGGAGTCACCCGTCATGAACTTCTTGTCGGAGACGAACTTGTAGAGGTAGTCGAAGCGCTCGTCGTCGCCCATGTAGACGACCACGTGACCACTGCGAGCCACGATGACGTTGGCACCCTCGTGCTTGAACCGGCCCAGCGCGGTGTGCTTGCGGGGACGGCTGTCCGGGTCGTACGGGTCGATCTCCACGATCCAGCCGTGCCGGTTGGCCTCGTTGGGGTGCTTGGCCAGGTCGAAGCGGTCGGCGACGCGTTCCCACCGACGGCTGCCGCTGCGGTAGCGGGCGGTGGTGGTGATGCCGTAGCGCGCCAGCCGGGGCTTGTCGGCCGCCGGCGCGGCGTCACCGCCGACGAAGTACTGGTCGAAGTTCTCCTCGCCGGAGAGCACGGTGCCCCACGGGGTCACCCCACCGGCGCAGTTGTTGAGCGTGCCGACCACCCGGCGGCCCTTCGGGTCGGCGGCGGTCTTCACCAGCGACGAGCCGGCGACCGGGCCGGTCAGCTCCAAGGTGCTGCTCAACGCGTCGACCCGCCGGTTGTACGGGCGGCGGCCCGAACCGGCCACCCGCCACTGACCGGTGCCGGCGACCCGCTCGATCTCCACCACCGACATGCCGTGCGCCGCCATCGCCACCTTGACCTGCTCGACGGTGAGCGCCTCATGGCTGGTGAAGCCGGGGAACATCAGCTCCTCGTTCGTGTACTCGTGGTTGACCACGAGCAGCGCCCGCTTGCCGCCCTTGTCCAGCGGCAGCACGCCGACGAAGTCGTTGTTGTAGCCGAACTGCCTGGCCTGCGCGGCGGCGGTCTGCCTGCGCAGGTCGAAGGCGGGGGCACCGGGCACCACCGGGTCGCCCCAGCGGATCAGCACCGCGTGGTCGTAGCCGTTGGGCACCACGAAGGTGTCCAGGGTGTTCGGGGGGATCGGCTTGAAGGTCAGCGCGCCGGTGCCGATGCCCTTGCCGCCGGTGGGGGTGGTCGGGGGCCGTGCCGGCGAGTTGGTTGCCGCCGAGGCAGCGGCGGGGGTGTCGGGCAGCGTACCGGTGAAGCCGAGCACCATCGCGCCGACCGCGCCGGCGCGGACGACACCGCGACGGGAGACCTCCGCGTGCACGAGATCGCCGAAGTACGGGTTGTCGGAGGTGTTGGGTACGGGGTGGTCGCAGGCGTTGGCGCAGCGGTACAGACAGGTCATGGCGTCACGGCTGCCGTGGCGGGTGGTGCCCAGTAGCGGCAGCGGCCGGGGACGGTCGCTCATGAGGGGGAGCCTCCTGGGGTCGGTGCGCACCGGCGCAACCCACCGGCGCGTACCCGCCGGACGCTAGGGGCGCCCGGTGAGCGCGGGTCGGCCACTGTCTGAACCGGCGATGAAATCCGCGCCGGAGGGCAGGTTTGAGCTGGGGCTGAACTGTTGGGGGTGACCGCACGTATCAACCCTCGTAACGCCGAGCCCGCTCGCGGCGAGAGCGAGGAGAGGACCATCAGCGACCACGACGCGGATCTGCTGCGTGCCCTGCATGACGAACATGCCGACGCGCTGTACGCGCACGCGTTGCGCCTGGTGAACGGCGACCGGCAACGCGCCGAGGACCTGGTGCAGGAGACGCTGCTCCGGGCCTGGCGCCATCCGGAGTCGCTGGACCCGCGACGCGGCTCGGTACGGGCCTGGCTGTTCACCACCGCGCGGAACCTGGCCATCGACGCCTGGCGACGCCGCTCCACCCGGGTCGGTGAGATCTACACCGACGAGCTGCCCGAACCGCCCGAGGTCGTCGACGAGACGGAACGTGCCGTCGAGGCGTGGACGGTCGCCGAGGCGTTGAACCGGCTCAGCCCGTCGCACCGCGACGTGCTTGTCGAGTGCTTCTACCAGGGGCGCTCGGTCTCCGAGGCGGCATCCCGGCTGGGCGTCCCGCCGGGGACGGTGAAATCCCGAACCCATTACGCGCTGCGGTCACTACGGTTGGTCCTTGCCGAGATGGGGGTGACTGGATGAGCCGCTGCGACTTCGCGTACGACGATGGCGCGTACGTGCTGGGTGCCCTGTCTCCCGCGGACCGTGCCGCCTACGAACGCCATCTGGTCGACTGCCCGGCCTGCCAGCAGTCCATCTCCGAGATCGCCGTGCTGCCCGGCCTGCTCGGCCGGCTGGATCCGACCAGCCTGGAGCAGTTCCTGCCGCCGCCGGAGAACCCCCGGGTGCCCGAGCTGCTCAGCGCCGCGCGGGAACGTCGCCGCCGCGAACGGCAGGCCAACCGGCTGCGGTACGCGGTGATCGGGCTGGCGGCTGCCGCGCTCGCCCTGGTCGTCGGCTTCGGTACAGCCACCATGCTGCCCGGACAGGAGCCGAACGCGCCGCTGGCCCAGGTGCGGATGGTGCAGATGCGGCCGGTGGCGGGTTCCGTGCCGCTGCACGCCGAGATCGGGCTCACCGGCACGAACTGGGGCACCGAGGTCACCATGACCTGCGGGTACGACGAGCGGTCCGGTTACGGCAAGGCGAACGCGTTCCGGCTGGTGGCGCATGCCGCCGACGGCTCGCAGGAGCAGATCGGCTCCTGGCTGGCCGCGCCCGGCGACGATCTGCGGATCAGTGGCGCGACCCGGTTCACCAACGCCGAACTGGTCCGGTTGGAACTGGTCCGGGCCGACGGCACCGTCGTGCTGGCCTACGACGTGCCCTGAGCACTGATCAGCGGACAGCGGCCGGAGACACGGTGACCGGCGGCTGGCGGCGGGTCCGCCGGGCCTGGCGCAGCCCGTCCGCAGTGAAGACGATCAGGGCGAGCCAGACCAGGGCGAAGCCGGCCAGCCGGGCCGGGGGCATCGGCTCGTGGAAGATCAGGACCCCGCAGCCGAGCTGGAGGATCGGGGCAACGTACTGGAGCATGCCCAGGGAGCTCAGCGGGAGCCGGTTGGCGGCCCCGGCGAAGAGCAGCAGCGGGATGGCGGTCAGCGCGCCGGCGATGACCAGCAGCAGGGTGTGTCCCGTCGACACCTGCCCGAACGCCATCTCGCCGGTGGCCGCGAGCCAGCCGAGGTAGCCGAGGGCGGGCAACGCCAGCACTGCCGACTCGACGAACAGACCCTCCGCGGCCGGCAGCCCGAGCTGCTTCTTCACCAGGCTGTACCCGCCGAAGGTGAGCGCCAGGATCAGCGCGATGTAGGGCAGTTGGCCGTAGTCGACGGTGAGTACGGCCACCGCGAGCCCGCCGATGCCCAACGCGCACCACTGGGCCGGACGCAGCCGTTCCCGCAGCACCGCCACCCCGAGCAGGACCACCACCAGCGGGTTGATGAAGTAGCCGAGGGCGGTCTCCACCACCCGGTCGGAGTTGACCCCGTAGATGTAGGTGAACCAGTTCAACCCGATCAGCACGGCGGCCGCGGCGATCCCCGCCAGGGCGCGCGGCCGGCGCAGCAGGGCCCGCAGGAATCCGATGTTGCGCATCGCGCCGAGCAGCAGTGCGACGAACGCCACGGACCAGACCACCCGGTGGGCGAGGATCTCCAGCGGGCCGGCCGGACGCAGCAGCTTGAAGTAGAGGGGAAAGAACCCCCACATCAGGTAGGCGGCGAACCCGTAGAGATATCCGAGGCGGAGCGGCGTCACGGCTCGGTAAGGGCCTAACCGGCCGACTGATCCTTGCCGGTGAGCGGGCTCACTGCCGAGTCGTGACGACGGTCCCACTCCATCCAGCGCTCGCCGTCGACAGTGGTGAAGCCGAGCTTCTGATAGAGCCCGTGCGCGTCGAAGGTGGCCAGCAACATCCGGCGTACGCCCAGGGTGGCGAGATGGTCGCGGACCGCGCCCGCCAGCCAGCTGCCGAGGCCGCGACCTCGCTCGGCCCGGTCGACGTACACGTCGCACAGGTAGCCGAAGGTGGTCCGATCAGTGATCACCCGGGCCACGGCGACCTGGCGGCCGTCGACCGGCCGGTAGACGCCGTACCCGATCGAGCCGGCGAACGCCCGGGTCACCGTCTCCTGGTCCCGCCCGATCGCCCAGTAGGCGTCCGTGCTGAGCCAGTGGTGCACCCGGTCCAGGTCCAGCCGGTCCGGATCGGTGCTGATCGTGAAGCCGTCGTCGCGGGTCAGCGTGAACACCCCTGCGACGGTAGTCCGTACCGCGGTGCAGTCCGGTAGCCAGATCCCGCAATCTGGTCTGCCCAGCCGGACAGGTACCGCTCGTCCGGTGAGCGGCACCTGTCCGGCTGGTCGGTTCGGCGTTGGTGGCCGGTGCGGGGTGGGGGTCAGTCGCGGTCGAGGACGGCGCCGAGGATCCAGGTGACGACGCCGACGAAGAGCGCACCCAGGACGGCGGCCGGCCAGAAGCCGTCCACCTCGAAGGGCAGCCCGACCTGGTCGGCGATCCAGCCGGTCAGCAGGAAGAGCAGACCGTTGACCACCAGCGCGATCAGGCCGAGAGTCAGCAGGTAGAAGCCGCAGCCCACGGTCTTGATGATCGGCTGGAGGACCCCGTTCACCACGCCGAAGATGACCGCCACGAGGACCAGCGTCAGCACCGTTTCGCCGGCCGACGCGGTGTCCAGAGAGATGCCGGGAATGACCAGGGTGGCGAGCCAGAAGGCCACCGCCGTGGCGCCGACCCGGATCAGTAGACCTTTCAGAAAACCCATGGCGGGCATGGTGTCACGGCCGGGCGATGGGCGGTACCCGCTCAGGCGTCGAGTCGCGGGACGGGCGGCCGACCACTTGCGCCTCCAACGCGGTGCCGGCGAGCACCGCCCAGCGCAGGGCACGACGGTTCACCACGGCCACCATGTCGTGCCGGATCCGGGTCAGCCAGTCGGCGGAGTCACCGAGCCCCAGCGCGGCACCGGCGATCCCCGCCTCCGTACGACTCAACGGCTGGAGCACCGCCAGGTCGGACCGGCCGAGCGCGTCCGCGTCGGCGGGCGTCAACTCGTCCCGGACCAGCAGCGTGGTCTGCCAGGCCGCACCCGGCCGGGGACCGCCGGTGGGCGGCGGCGCGTCCAGAACCACAAGCACCGGAGACAGCGGCGTGCCCGGACCGGTCTCGACCTGCCGGCCGGGCGGGAGCAGCGGAATCGGCTCGCCCGGAGTGCCGACACCGCGTACGAACGGCTGCCAGAGCTGTGGACGGGTGGTCTGGACGACGACACGGCAGCCCAGCGCCATCGCCCGCATGGTCACCAGTTGGGCGGCCCGCACCCCGCCGACGATCATCACGCGGGTGCTCTCCGGCCGGAACAGTCGGACGGTGACCGGGCTGCCGTGCCGGTTCGCGCCCACCACCAGGCCGGCTGAGCCGTACGGCAGCTCCAGCCCCGTGCCCTCGCCGGTCGCGGACGGGACCGGCGGGGCCAGCGGCAGGGTGTCGGCGAAGCCCGGCAGGTGCGCTCCGTCGAGTCGCTGCACCAGCCCACCGGCCGCCGTCACCAGCGCGCGCAGCGCCCTCGCCGCAGCGGACAGCTCGGCGGGCGTCGACGCGCCGATCCGTACGGTCAGGCCGGTGGTCGCCGTCGCATCGGCGTGCAGCGACACCGTCACCGCGGTCGCCGGCAGCTGCAACAGCCGCGACACCAGGTGGCGTGCGGCCTCCGGGGCGGGCCACCGGCGGAGCCGGAACGTGGTCTGCAGCAGCCCACCCGACCGCACGGCCTGCCAGGACTCCCGGACGGGCTGCCCGTCGTGGTGAGCGAGCTCGGCGAAGACGCGCAGCGCCGCCGGCTCACCCAGCGGCCGTACCGTCAGCGGCCGGGCGCGTCGGACGATCCGGCGTACGGCGCTGGCGAGGGTGCTTCGAAACGCCTGCTCCGACCAGCCTTCGGCGCGCGTCACCCGGACGGCCAGCACCGCTCGTTCCCAGCCCGCCACCCGGCCCTGGGTCAGCTGGCGGTACGAGGTGGCCGCCGGGCCGCCACCGGCCCCCGTCACCGGCGTCGCGGACAGCACGAGCTGGACGCGTACCGGCGGACCATCGCCCGGGTCGGCCGGCAGCAGCGAGGCGGGCGAGGGCAGCTGCTGACCGCCGTCACCGAGCAGGTCGGCCCGGTCGCCGAGCTCCAGCAGCGCCACCACACCGCCGGGGTCCTCCAGCAGCACGGCCGATGACCCGGCCAGTTCGACCGGATGGCGGACGGTGTCCGGAGCCACCAGGTCGAGCAGCGCCGCCGGTCCGCCGTCCGGGGTGACCGTGCGCCGCCGGGTGGCGTAGCCCAGACCGATGCTCAACCACTCGTACAGCCACCGCCGACGGACCCGGCACCAGGCGAGGAACAGCAACGCCCCGGCCAGCGCGGCGGCGGCCAGCATCGCGGGCAGACCCCGGCCCAGGGCCGCGACGGGTGCCGCCAGCGCCACCTGGGTGGCGACGATCTGTCCGGCTCGGGGCCGGTGATCTCGCCAGCGGTCGCCGGGCCCGGTCGACACGGTCGCGGGCGTGACCCGCTGCTCGGACGCGGGTGATCCGCCGGGCGATGGGTGCCCAGGCGCGACCGGGACGCCCGTCATCGCCACCGCACCCTCCTCGGCCGGTCACCCGCCGCGACCTGACTGCCGCCCATCGTAGTGAGCTGGGTGGATCCGCGTTGTCCACAGGGGAACGGGACGGGGTAGCACAACAGCGACGGTGCCGCTACCGTCAGCGACGAGACTTCAATGGTCCGATCTCACGGCACACAGCCCCTCCGGTGCCCGTGGGTGTGCGTTTGCAGGGCCAGCCACGAGCCAGCAGACAAAGGAGACGTCGGGGTGTCCCAGACCCAGGCACAGGCCGCGGTGATGCAGCAGACCGCGGCGAAGTTCGAGCAGGCGGACCAGTCGTTGCAGTCGATGCTCAGCGGGCTGCTGACTCAGCTGGAGGTTCTTCAGCAGGCCTGGCGCGGAGCCGGCGGCCGCTCGTTCGAGCAGGTCAAACAGCAGTGGTCGCAGGATCAGGCGGCGCTGCAGCGGGCGTTGCGCGAGACCGCAGGGGCGATCCGCACCGCCGGCGTGCACTACGACGCGTCGGACGCCGAGGCGGCCAGCCGGGTGTCCGCCACCAACCGCGGCGGCATCCAGCTGCCGCTCTAGACCACCTTCAGGGGGAATCCGATGGAGCACGGTGTGCTGGTCGTCAACTTCGCCGCGCTGCAACAGGCCAGCGCGGACATCCAGCGGGCGTTGAACACGCTCGACTCGCAGCTGGGGCAACTGGAACGCGACGCCGCCCCGCTGGTGGCCAGCTGGTCCGGTGAGGCCCAGCAGGCGTACGAGCAGCGGCAGGCCCGGTGGCGCAACGCCTCGCAGGACCTCCAGGCGATGTTGCGTGACATCAAGCTCGCGGTGGACGAGTCCGCGACCGACTACCTCGACACCGAGAAGAAGAACGTCGGCCTGTTCCGGTGACCGCAAGGCGACGCCGCCCGGACTCCGGGCGGCGTCGCCTATGCACGTGCCGTTGTCCCTCGGCCGAGCGTGACCCCTCAGCCCGGGCGGGCGTCTCTGCTCAGCTTGGGTCGGCGGGACGCCAGCGACGGCGGACACCTCGGGGCACGATCAGGGCCACCAGCACGATGCAGACCACCACCAGCCCACCGACGGTGGCCAACAGGGCGGCCCGCTGCCGTGCGTCCGCCCGCCGGTTCTGCTGGGCGACCAGCGCCGGGTCGGGGCGGTCGTCGGCCAGGGCGATGACCGGGGCGGAGCGGGCCACCGCGCCGCCGGCGGTCTCGGTGATGGCCCGATACGGATTCAACACACCCGCGCCGTACCCGTTGCCGGGCGCCGGGTCGGCGGTGGCCAGGAGCCGCCCGGCCACCTCCTCGGCGCTCAACTCGGGGTGGTACTCGCGCAGCAGGGCCGCCGTGGCGGCCACGAACGGGGTGGCGTAGCTGGTCCCTTCGGCCCGATGATGGCCCTGCCCGGGAGCGGCCATCAGCACGTCCGACCCGGGTGCCACCAGATCCACATAGGAGCCGACCTGCGAGAAGTCGGCCCGTACGCCGTCCGCGCCGATCGCGCCGACGCCGAGCACCCCCTCGTACGCGGCGGGGTACGGGCGCGGATCACCGTTGCCGTGCAGGTTGCCCACGGCGGCGACCACGACCACGTCCCGTGCGAGCGCGTAGTCGACCGCGTCGCGTACCGCCGCGTGGTCGGCGTACAGGACGACGGAGAGGTTCACCACGTCGGCGTGGTGGTCGACCGCCCAGCGGATGGCGCGGGCGAAGTCGTCCGGGGCGACCGTGCGACCGGTGCCCTGACCGTCCACGACCTGCTGCTCGCTGACCCGCACCGGCAGGATCCGGGCAGCGGGTGCCAGGCCGCGCAGGCCACTGCCGTCGTGGGGTACGGCGGCGATGATGCTCGCCACCCCGGTGCCGTGGCCGACGCAGTCCCGCGTGCCGTCGCCGCCGGGATCGAGCAGGTCAGTGCCGCCGAGTACGCGGCCGGCGAGCTGCGGGTGACGTCGGTCCACCCCCGAGTCGACCACCGCCACGGTCACCCCGGCTCCGGTCGCCAACGGGTGCAGCCGCTCCGGCGCGTACCGCTGCTGTGGCCAGGGAACCGCGGACACCGAGCGGGCCGGCGCGGGCGGTGTTGCGCAGTTCGGCGCCCTGCCCGCCGCGACCGCCGACGCGAGCGCCACGGTGACCGCTGTCGGGTCCGTCACCATGGCAGGTGCGGCGGTCATGGAAACGGCCAGCAGAGCGGCCGCCATACCCGGAAAAGAGGGACGCGGACCGTACCGGGACATCGACAGCCTCCGTATCGTGTCGACACCGGAACGGGATGTTAGCGCGTCGGGCGATACCGGACCGGATCCCGGCCAGCCTTGTCATTGTGATCTTGGTGTGACCTTGTAGGTTGTAACCGACACCTATGGCCTGGGCCCGGGAGGAGGGGGTGGCCGTGACCGACTGGGAGCCGGCCACCGAGGCGGAAGCCGCACTGCGAGACGCGCTACGCAGCAGTGACCAGCAGCTTTACTTCCGCATCCTGTCCAGCATCGAGCTGCTCCTGCCGATTGCCGTGTCGGCCGTCGCCGGGTCCACGCCGGTGGGCTGGGGCACCTGGACCACCGGCGGCCGTACCCACGTGCTGGCGTTCACCTCCGTCGAGGCGATGCGGGCGTGTCTGGGCGAGCACGGCGGGTCCGCCCGACGCACCGGCTACGCCGAGTTGGCCACCGGCTGGCCCAACCACGAGTGGTGGCTGGCCGTGAATCCCGGGCTGCCCATCGAGGGTTACCTGCCCGCCTGGTACGTCACCCAACTGTCCCGTGGTGACGTCCGCCTGCCCGGCCGTACCGTCGGTGCCCGAGCCAGGCTGGAGCGGGTCGAGGCGCTGAGCCGCCTCCGCGAATCCGACCCGGGCGCGGCGAATCCGCCCGCGACCGTCGCACCGCCACCCCCGGCCCCGCCGCGCCCACCGATGCCCTCCCGGGGCGTCCCCACACCGTTCCAACTCCCGGAGGTTCCCGTCGCCGCACCGGGCACGGGACCCGGGGCAACCGGCCAACCGGCCGGCGGCCAGGCAGCGGGCTATCCGGGCAGCGGCCACGTCGGGCCGCCCGGCGCAGAACAACGGCCCGGGTACGCCGGCAACCGGCCACGCTCGCTGGGCACCGAGCGCTCGGGTCTCGGCGGTGGCACGCGTACGGATTTCGCCGCCGGCGCGCGGCCGGATGGCACCCTGCCGCCACGCCAGCCCATGCCGGCGCGCGGGGAGGCGTCCGGCCATCCGGGTCACAGCCGGCCGGTCATCGCGGAGCCGCCCGCAGCTTCGACAAACGGTCAGCCCGCAGACGCCGGCACCGAGCAGACGACCCGGCGGTCCTTCTTCGAGCCGGCGTCCAGCCGAGCGGCGTCCCGAACCGAGCGGGCCACCCCGCCTTCCCGATTCGCCCGGAGCGGGCAGCCGTTTCCCCGCCGAGGCGCGGCCCCCGAGCCGGCGACCGACGGCAACACCCGAGCCTTCGACTTCAGCCAGGATGCTCAGGCTGGCAGCGTGCCCCGGCCCGAGTCGAACGGTGAGGCGACGCAGCCCCTGCGGCCGTCCGCCGGCCTGTCGCAGGATCCGACCCAGCGTCTGCGGTTCACCCCGCCGGCTGACCTGACCGGCCCGACACAGGGCGACCCGACCGCCGCGGACGCCACCCAGGCCCTGCCTCGCCGGCAGTCGACGGAACTTGACGAGGGGACGTCCCCGTCGGTGGCGGAACCGGTCTCCAGTCCGCCGGCACCGCGGCGCGGGTTCACGCCGATCGTCATCGAGGGCACCATCATCGAGGCCCGCGACCTGACGACGCCGCCGGACCCCGACGTCGACCGAGACGCACCGCCCTACGCCTCAGCAGCCGGAACCACGGCGACCGGTACGCCCGCAGCTGCTCCCGCCGACACCGAGTCGACAGCGCCGATCTTCCCGCCGCAGGCCGAGCCGACGACGACGCTGTTCCCTGCGCAGGCCGAGCCGACGAGGGTGTTCCCGGCGCAGGCGGAGCAGACGGTGTCGCTGTCTCCGGATCAGGCGGAGCCGACGACGCTGTTCCCGGCGCAGGCGGAGCAGACGGTGTCGCTGTCTCTGGATCAGGCCGAGCCGACGACGGTGTTCCCGGCTCAGACGGAGCCGACGACCACGCTGTTTCCGGCGCAGGCGGAGCAGACGGCGGCGGTACCGACGGTGGCGGATGAGGTGACCGCCCCGGTTCCCGCGCCGGCGCCGGCGACCGGGTCCTCGCTGTTCGACCCGTCACCGTCGCGTACGGCCGCCGACGACCCGAGCGCCGTCGAGCCGGGCTTCGAGGAGGCTGCGGCGACGACGCAGCGGATGGCCGCCCCCGATGCGGCCGTGTCGTCGTCACCCGTCGATCCCGCCCCGGAGCCGACCGCACCGACGGCGGCCGGGTTCGAGCCCGCCAACGAGGTGGAGGAGAACCTGCTCGCCGCTGCGGGGGCCGCGAACACCGACACGTTCCTGTCGACGCTGCTGCTGGCGTGGGTGCTCATGCCGGTCGCCGCCGACTCCGCCCCGGGCAGCCGCCCCGGCGACCCGGGGTACGTCTGGCCGACCGTGGACCTGGACGATCAGACGTTCGTGGTGGTCTACACCTCGTCGCAGCGACTCGCCGACCACGCCGACCCGACAGCCAAGACGATCAAGGTCCGCTTCGTCCAGCTGATTCGCTCCTGGCCCGACCTGTCGTGGTCGTTCGCGGTCAACCCCGGCACCCCGGTCGGCGCGAAGCTGCCCGGCGAGCAGATCGTCGGGCTGGCCAACTGGGCAGCGGAGCTGGGGCTCGGCGACGAGAACGAGCCGGAACCGAGCGTCGACAAGCCCGCGTCGACAAGCAGTCCACAGAAGACGACGTCCGCGGCCGACCCGACCCGCCCGATCGTGATGCAGAAGGCGATCGCACCCAGTCAACTGGGCTACTACCTGGAACGCGGCTACGACCGGGTCTCCGGCTTCGTGCACCGGGCCACCGAACTGGCCCACCTCACCACGCCGGCACAGCTCTACCGCGCGCTCGGGCTCAACCATCCGGAGTCGCCGTTCGCGCCGGACGCCGAGGAGATCTACGTGTTGCGGTGGCCGGCGCACCGGCCGAGCCTCTACCGCATTCCCTACGGTGGGCAGAACGAAGCCGCGATGCGGGCCATGGAAGGCTGGGTCATCGAACGCGCCCCGTTCCGGGGCAACGGCTTCGCGCCGGGGGAGAGCAGTGAGGTGCTTGCCGAGTTCAAGGTGGACAGCGTCCGGCTGCCACACGGCGCACAGCTGCTCCGTCTCGGTGCGGACGGCACCGAGCGGCTGGTCGCGGTCTTCGACGCCGACACGCTCGGCTGGCGTGAGGTCGGTGAGCAGTGACCCGCGACGGTTACGTGGCCCGCTGGCGCGGCCGGGAGTACCAGGCCAGCCCGGACGGCGGCGACGTGCGGCTGTACCAGGCGGAGCCGGGCGACAGCTTCGTCGAGGTGCGGCCCGGCCGGTACGTCCGGGTGGTGCCGGCCACCGAGGTCGAGGAACTGGCGTACGTGCGTACGACGTGCACCTGGAAGGGGCAGCCGTTCATCGTGCTCGGTGAGCACGATGGTTGGTTGCGGGTCGAGTACACGGGTGGGCGCTGGCCGGTGGCGCAGGCGATGCGGCTGGAGGCCTTCGACTTCGGCGTCTATCAGGGATGGGCGCCCGTCGGAGAGGTCACCGACCTGCGTGAGCAGCGGGTCTGATCACGACTTCGCCCAGCGCAGGATCTCGCCCAGCACCAGCTCGGTGGCCTCCAGGTGTGGGAAGTGGCCGACCTGGTCCAGCAGCCGCCACTCGTACGGCCCGCTGACGTAACGGCCCGAACCCTGGGCGGTACGCGGCAACGAGGCCACATCCAGCGCGCCGTGCAGGTGCAGGGTAGGTGCGACAAGCGGTCGCTGCATCAGCTTGACGAACCGGTAGCCGTGCAGCCGCAGCACCGACCGGAACGCCCAGCGATAGCCCTCCAGCGCGCAGAACGCCGCCTGCGGGATCCGCATGGCCTGCCGGTAGCGCCGCGCGTAGTCGGCGAAGTCCGGGCCGGCGACCCAGCGGGGCCCACCCCAGCGGCGCAGGATCTCCTCCACCGCCCGGCCCTCGTCGCGGGTGAGGACATGTTCGTAGCGGGGCAGCTGGAACTTCAGCGTGGGGGTGGACGCGGCGAACTGTCCACGAGGATCGGCGAAGATGGCTGCCCGTAACCGCAGCGGGTGTGGCGCACCGAGCACCACCAGCCGGCGTACCAGTGCGGGATGGAACGACGCCACGGTCCAGGCCACCATGCCGCCGGCACCGGTGCCGACCACTGTCGCCGAGCGTTCACCAAGCGCCCGGATCATCCCGGCGACGTCGGCGGCGAGGGTGTATCCGTCGTACCCCCGGGGTGGTTTGTCGCTGGCGCCGTAGCCGCGCAGGTCGACGGCGACCGCGCGGAAACCGGCGTCGGCGATCTCGGGGAGCATCCGGTGCCAGGCCCACCAGTGCTCGGGGAAGCCGTGCAGGAAGAGCACCATCGGCCCGGTGCCCGCCTCGACGACGTGGAACCGGCTGCCGTTCGCGCCGACGAACCGGTGCGTCCACGGCCCTTCGGTGAGGACGCAGGACTCGTCAACGGCATCGCCGCGCTGCTCGGTCATGACGACAGCCTATGACCCCGCCGCCGGTGGCCCGGTCCGGCGGCGTCGGCGATGTGAGGTGGGCCGAGGAGCGCTGGGACACCGGCGATGCCCCGGGCAGGTCACCTGCCCGGGGCATCGTGGTGTCGCGTCGGTGGTTCAGGAGAAGCGGACCTTGGTGTTGAGGCCCTTCTGCTCCAGCACCTGGATCTTGGTGCCGGTGGCCGGGAGCTTCACACCGTGGTTCGGCAACTCGGGGAACCAGTACTGCTTGGTGTCGTCGAACAGCGGCTGCGCCGCCTGACCGCGGATGTACTGCGGCTGGCTGTTGAGGTGCAGCGTGAACGAGTCCGCCTTCTTCAGGCTGAACGGCGCGTCGTAGACCTGGATCCGGGCCCGCCACGGCTGGCCGGTCAGGTTGTAGATCGGCCGGGGCCGGGAGTCGATGATCAGGTTCCGGCCCTCACCCGGGTGCGCGAACGTGTCGTTGTCCGCCCACCGGGTGTTCCAGTACGAGATCAGCAGACCCTCCTGGTACGCGTAGTGGTCCACGTAGTCCGGCTTGGTGTTGGCGTACCCGAAGAAGTACGGGCCGGTCTTGAGGTACTTGTCGTACGAGATGTACTGCCGCGTGCCCGCGATGTAGTAGTTCGCGAACTTGCGGGTGTAGCTCTCCTCGACCACCTCGAAACCACCGGCCAGCGTCCAACCGGCTCCGCCGTCCTCGGCACCGTCGGTGAAGACTGTCGCCCCGTCGGCGGTCAGCGTGACCGCGTCGCCGAAGAAGCCGCCCTCGGAGACCGCACCGTCGGTCTGGTACCGCAGCCGGAAGCCGACCTGGTTGCCGACGACCCCGTCCAGCGGGATCGTGACGTCCACCCACTCGTCGTCGGAGCTGCCGTCCAGCGCGAAGCGGCCGGGGGAGATCTCCTTGAGCGGCTGGCCGTCGGCGGTGCCGGGCTGCGGCGTCCAGGTCTGACCACCGTCGATCGAGGTCTCGAAGAACAGGTAGTCGTACTCCGCCTCGATGCTGTAGCGGCCCTTCATGGACAACGTCGCCGACGACTTGCCGGTCAGGTCGAACGTCCGGGTCATGGTGCTGTTCAGGTCGTCCGCGTTGCCCGAGAAGAACTGCTTGCTGCCCTCGAACGGCGCACCGTTGTCGAAGGTGTACTCCCGCTCGGGCAGCACCACCACGGCGGCCTGGGCCTCCTTGGTGTTGTACTCCTGCGGGCCGAGCACCAGGGTGCGCTTCTGGCCGGCGACGATCACCTCGTAGTCGAGCCAGCCGAGCTGGAGCTTGTTCCAGGCGCCCAGGTCACCGCCGCGCTCACCGATGCCACCGTCGTTCTTGGCACCGAGGCGGCTCTGCGCCATCAACGTCCAGTGCTCGTTGTTGTTGTCGCCGCCGCTGATGACGTTGTAGTCGTCCGGCAGGCCCAGGTCGTGGGCGTACTCGTGGTAGAAGACGCTGCGACCGCCGTTCTCCGGCTGGATCGTGTAGTCGCCGATCCAGATGCCGGTGTCGCCGATCTGGGTGCCGCCGGCCGGGAAGTTCGGCGGGCCGGTACGTCCCTGGTCGGAGGCGTACGCGTACCAGCGGTGGCTCCAGATGGCGTCCTCGCCGTAGATCGGGTCACCGTCGGCCATGTCGCCACCGGCGTGCACGATCTGGAAGTGGTCGATGTAGCCGTCGGGCTCGTTGAAGTCGCCGTCACCGTCGTGGTCGTAACGGTCCCACTGGTCCATCGCCCGGACGTCGGCGGCGATCTGCGCGTCGGTGCGGCCGGCGGCCTTCTGGTCGGCCACCCACTGGTTGGCGGCGTCGCGCACCAGGGCCCAGACGTTGGAGCAGACGATCGAGTCGCACGGGTAGCCGTTGGAGCGGCCGTACCGGGCCTGGTTGTAGTTGACCTTGACCCAGTTGCTGACCACGCCGTCGACGCTGTAGCGACCCGAGGACTGCGCCTCGTAGTACTGCTTCACGGATTCGTCGCCCGGCGCGGTGCCGAAGTAGAGCTTCCTGAAGTGGTCGGCGTCGTAGTTCGGCTGCCAGACGGTCGAGTTGTCGACCCGCCGGTCCGGCTGCGGGATCTCGTTGTGCATCGGCCCGTCGAACCGGATCGGACCCGGAACGTCGGGGTCGGTGTCCTGATCGGGGTAGTTCGGGTGCCGCTCGTCACCGAACTCGGCCAGGATGACGAAGATCTGGTCGGTCTTCTCCCGGGAGAGCTCGACGTACTGCTTCTCGGTCGGGCCCTTGCCGCCCTTGGGGGTCTTGGCGTTACGGCCGGCCTTGCCACCACGGACGGCCCGGTCGCCGACCTTGGCCACCGTGCTGCCGTTGATCCGCTCCGTCTTGACACGGCCCGAGAGCACCTCGCTCAGGCCTTCCTGACGCAGTGCGCGACGCTTCTCTTCCAGCGGGTTCGGCAGGTCGTGTTCGGCGTGGGCGGGCTCGGCGATCGACGGCGCGGCCGTCGGCGGCTCCGCGATCGGCGCGGCGGCGGCCGAAGCTCCGACCGTCAGCCCTGTCGCCGTCATCGAAAGCCCGAGCAGACCCACTGCGACTTTCCGCACGTGGTACCTCCGGATTGAGGGAACCGGCCCATCGGGGGTTGCAAGCCGGTGAGATCGGCCCCTACGGATATGGGGCCACTGGTGAACTTAGGCACTAGTGGGGCCCCTGGGAAGGGGTAGCCATCGATTTTATGGCAGTGAATTGCTTACCGGCCTTTTCACTGTCACAACCCGTGCCGGCGGCCACCCGCCATCCCGCAGGTCCGCCAGACACATCGACGGGTGGCGGTCCGCGTCGGACCACCACCCGTCGAGAGGTACGCCTGCCTGTCAGTCCTCGTCCGACTTGCCGCCACCCATGCCGGAGGCGATCAACTCCATCACCGAGGAGTCCTGCAACGTGGTCACGTCACCAAGCGACCGGTTCTCCGCCACGTCCCGCAGCAGCCGACGCATGATCTTGCCCGACCGGGTCTTCGGCAACTCCGGCACCAGCATGATCTGCCGGGGCTTGGCGATCGGCCCCAGCGTCTTCGCCACGTGGTTACGCAGGTCCGCGATGAGCTGCTCACCCGCCTCACCGGAGATGTCGGTGCTGCCGCGCGGGATGGCGAACGCGACGATCGCCTGACCGGCGGTCGGATCGGTGGCACCCACCACCGCCGCCTCGGCCACCGACGGGTGCGAGACAAGCGCCGACTCGACCTCCGTGGTGGAGATGTTGTGCCCCGACACGAGCATCACGTCGTCCACCCGACCGAGCAGCCAGACGTGCCCGTCGTCGTCCTTCTTCGCCCCGTCACCGGCGAAGTAGATCCACTCGTCGCCACCGGTGCCGCTCGCACCCGCACCGAACCGCGACCAGTACGTCTCGATGAACCGGTTGTCGTCACCCCAGATGGTGCGCAGCATCGACGGCCACGGCTCCCGCAACACCAGGTAGCCGCCACCACCGTTGGGCACCGACTGGCCCTGGTCGTCGACCACGTCGGCGCTGATGCCGGGCAGCGGGGTCATCGCCGAACCCGGCTTGGCGGCGGTCACCCCCGGCAGCGGCGAGATCATGATGCTGCCGGTCTCGGTCTGCCACCAGGTGTCCACGATCGGCAGCTCGCCCCGCCCGACGTGCTGCCTGTACCACATCCACGCCTCGGGGTTGATCGGCTCACCGACGCTGCCGAGCAGCCGGAGCGTGGAGAGGCTGTACTCGGCGGGGATGTCGTCGCCCCACTTCATCATGGTGCGGATCAGCGTCGGCGCGGTGTAGAGGATGGTCACCCCGTACCGGTCGACGATCTCCCAGAACCGGCCCTTGTGCGGGGTGTCCGGGGTGCCCTCGTACATCACCTGGGTCGCGCCGTTGGAGAGCGGACCGTACACGATGTAGGAGTGGCCGGTCACCCAGCCGATGTCCGCGGTGCACCAGTAGACGTCGGTCTCCGGCTTCAGATCGAAAACCGCGTGCGAGGTGTACGACGTCTGGGTCAGGTAGCCACCGGTGGTGTGCAGGATGCCCTTCGGGCGGGCCGTCGTGCCGCTGGTGTAGAGGATGAACAGCGGGTGCTCGGCGTCGAACGCCTCAGCGGTGTGCTCGGTCGACGCCTGCTCCACCGTTTCGTGCCACCAGTGATCCCGCTGCGACCAGTCGACCGACTCGCCGGTCCGGCGGACCACAAGCACGTGCTCCACCGACGGGCAGTTCGCCACCGCCTCGTCGACGGTCGGCTTGAGCGCGGACGGCTTGCCCCGCCGGTAGCCGCCGTCGGCGGTGATGACGACCTTGGCGGAGGCGTCCTGGATCCGGTTGGTCAGCGACTCGGCGGAGAACCCGCCGAACACCACGCTGTGCGTGGCACCGATCCGGGCGCAGGCGAGCATCGCGACCGCCGCCTCCGGGACCATCGGCATGTAGATCGCCACCCGGTCACCGGCGACCACCCCGAGATCGGTGAGCGCGTTCGCCGCCTGGCAGGTCATCCGGTGCAGGTCGGCGTAGGTGATGGTGCGGGTGTCGCCCGGCTCGCCCTCCCAGTGGATGGCCACCTTGTCGCCCCGACCAGCCTCGACATGCCGGTCGAGACAGTTGTACGCCACGTTCAGCTGCCCGCCGACGAACCACTTGGCGAACGGCGGATTCGACCAGTCCAGCACCTGGTCCCACTGCCGCGCCCAGGCCAGCCGCCCCGCCTGGCGCTCCCAGAAGGCCAGCCGGTCGGCCTCGGCCTCGGCGTACGCCTCAGCGGTGACGTTGGCGTCGGCGGCGAGTTCCGCCGGCGGCGGGAACTGGCGCGTCTCGTTCAGCAGATTGGCCAACGCCTCGCTCATGCCAGCACTCCGCTTCGTTCCGTGCCGTCATGAGGCAACCCGGCGCTGTATTGATGATCCACTCGCTGCCGCTCGCTCATGCGGTGCTCCTCGTCGTCGGGGTGACCTGCGCCTCTCCGGGGCAGGTTAGCCGGGGCTGCCGACCATCGCGACGGAACCCACCCGCCTGCGTCGCCCAGTGGACCCTCTCGCGCGCCGAGGTGCACAACGCTCTCGATGAACGCCGCCGGTCCTCCCGGCGGCGGGTTGCCGCAGACAACCGCCCGGAGTCGGTCCACGACGCGCGGTGTCGGTCGGGGCGCGCCGCGCCGTGTCGGTCCGGGCACGGCGCGCGGTGGGTCCGGGCACGGCGCGCGGTCGGTCCGGGCACGGCGCGCGGGTGGTGCCCGTCGCGTTGCCGGTGACTGGGGCACGGGCCGACCAGCGGGCTCGATAGCGTGACGAGGTGACGACCGACCCGCTCGCACCGCTGCTCGCGCTCGCCGACGTCGCCGACGCCGTCGAGCAGGCCCGGATCCGCTTCGACACCGCGCTCGGTCACCGGGCGCTGCGCCGGCACGGCGGTCAGGTCGCCGCCGAAGTGAGCCTGCGATCCGCGGTCGCCAGCGCCGCCCTGGAGGGCCGGGTCCACGAGCGCGAGGCGGTCCGGGCCGGCACGGTGACCGACCCGGTGCTGCAGGGCGCGCTGCGGGTCGCCGGGGCACTTCCCGGGCTCAGCGACCGCTGGCCCAGAGCACCCCGGCAGGTGCTGGCGAAACTGCACGTGCTCGCCAGCCGGGACGTGGTCGGCGCGGCCGAACTGGGCCGCCCGGTCGAGGATCCGGTGGTCTCCGCCCGGCTGGACGCCCTGGTAGGGCTCGTCGCCGGTGGCACGAAGGTCCCACCGCTGGTGCTGGCCGCCGTCGTACACGGGGAACTGCTCAACCTGCGTCCGTTCGCCGGCCCGTCCGGCGTGGTGGCCCGCGGTGCCGCCCGCCTGGTGCTGCTCTCCAGCGGATTCGATCCGCGTGGCCTGCTCGCGATCGACGTCGGCCACCGCGAGCGCGAACCGGAGTACGTCGGCGCGGCCGGCGCCTTTGCTACCGGCACCCCCGACGGCCTACGGTCCTGGCTGCGGCACTACATGGCCGCCGTCGAGGTGGGCGCCGACCAGTTGACCGAGATCGGCGACGAGGTCCTGGCCGCGAGCTGAACTTGGTAGCGGGCCCGGTGCGGCGGGCCGGACTGGCGGCGCGGGCCGTTGGCGTGGGCCTGAATACCGGCGTGGACCGGACTGGCGGCCTGAGCCGGGCTGTTGGCGTGGGCCGGGCTGTTGGCGCGGACCGGCGACGGGCTCAGGCCGGAGTGGTCGAGGCGCGGGTGCGCCGGTGGCGGCCGTACCAGGCGATACCGATCGCCACCCCGACACCCACCCCGATCGCGGCCGCGGCCACCGGCACCGCCGGCCGCTCCCGCAGCCGGCGACCCAGCGGAATCGGGTGCCGGAACTCCAGCACCGGCCAGGCGTTCTCGACGGCCAGCCTGCGCAACTGCCGATCCGGATTGACCACGGTCGGGTGGCCCACACACTCCAACAACGGCCGATCACTGTACGAGTCGGAGTAGGCGTACGAGTCGTCCAGGTCGTACCCGCGCTCGGCGGCGAGCTCGCGCACCGCCTCCACCTTGCTGGGCCCGGCCGCATAGAACTCGACCTCGCCGCTGTACCGCCCGTCCACCACCGCCATCCGGGTGGCGATCACGTCGGTGACCCCGAGCAGCACCCCGATCGGGCGCACCATCTCCTCACCGGAGGCGGAGACCAGCACGACGTCCCGACCGGCTGCCTGGTGCTCCTCGATCAGGGCGGCAGCCTCGGCGTACACATAAGGGTTGATCAGCTCGTGCAGCGTCTCGGCGACGATCTGACGGACCTGCTCCACCTGCCAGCCCTTACAGAGCGCGGCAAGGTAGTCGCGGGTACGGGCCATGGTCTGCTCGTCGGTGCCGCCCAGCCGGAACATCAGCTGCGCGTACGCCGACTTGACGACATCACGCCGAGTGATCAGGCCATCCCGGTAGAACGGCCGACCGAACGCCAAGGCGCTCGACTTGGCAATGACGGTCTTGTCGAGATCGAAGAAAGCGGCACTTCGGCCCACGGCGCGAAAGTCTAGCCCGATGGTCTATGGTCGGCGGGTGCCCGGGGGCCGAATGCCCCTCGGACCTGCGGGGCAGCCCCCACCATGCTTGCAGACGGTGATCGCGGTCACACTCTGCGAACAGGATTTCGCAGGGAGTGGAGGCTACACCACTCGACGTACACAGGTTCACTCAGGCAGACTTGTCCACAAGGCGAGTATTCATATCGCGTACGACCGGCAGACTCTCGGCGGTTGCACCCCCCGTGACCGCTGAGCAGGTTCGGCTCGACCCCCCCGGAGCCGAACCTCCGACGACCCCCGTCTCCCCCCGACGGGGGTCGTCCCTTTGGCAGGTAAGCGCTGCACCGCAGGTCACAGCTCGTCTCCGAGATTGTCAGCGCCCGCATCTGACGGCGTTTCGCCAAGCAGAGGCAGCAGAGAAGCAGCAGAGGAATCGAAGGCGGCTAGGACGCCCTCCACCGCTCCGGACGGGTCGCGCCCAGCCGCCCGTCGAGGCAGGCGGCCGTACCGCCGATTTACGCGTCGACGAGGTGGCTCAGGTCGATGCTGGTGCCGTCGCGATCGCGACGATCGTGAAGGACCGGGCAGCTGGACGGTCGGCTGTCTCCATGGTCTTCCTGACATGCCGCGCTTTCCCGAGCGGGAAGGCCTTCCCGGTCAGCGGATCACGGCGCGGGCGGGGTTGGCGGTGGGCTCGAAGCAGGCCAGTGACCTGCCTCGGCGGTCGGTCACCACCCACGGATGCCCGACGTAGGTGTGCTGCTGGTACGACTCGGACGGCTCAAGTACCGCGTACTGCCGCCTGTGGCCGTGGTGGTCCAGCCAGTACACGATCACCGACCGTGACCTGTGGTTGACGAACTCGATGCTGGTTTCCTGGCCACCGCTCACCGAGCGCAGATCCCGCTCCCGCCAGGGTGGCAACGGTGTCAGTTCTCGCGGTTCGGCTGGTCGGGGGCTCGGGGTCGGTCGTACCGTCCGGCTTGGTGACGCGCTGGGCGCGGCGGGGCTGGTGGTGCGGGTGGCGGCCGGGCTGGTTCTGGTAGCCGCCGCCGACGATGGTGATCGGGTGGGTGACGACACCTGGCTGGGTGCGATCGGGCGGGTGGAGGAGACACCACCCACGGACGACGAGGCCTGCGGGGCGGAGGGTGTCAGGGTGCCGGGGGGTGGCCACGGCAGGTCGGGAGCATGAGGCCAGCCGAAGCGGCCGGGCGGAGTCGGTGGTTCGGCGACCGGTGGCGGCGGGGTGGTCGGCCAGAGCGCGGTCAGCAGGAGGCCGAGCACGGCGGTACCCACACCCGCCAGGATGAGGCGGTGGGAGCGGCGGTCGGTGGGGTGCGGTGTCGGATCGATCGGTACGACCATCGGCTCGGATGGGGATGCCGACGGCTGGTGGCCGGAGAGGTCCGGGGGCGTCGACAGCGCCGGCCCGGCCGGTGTCGCCGAGCTGGCGAGGCGTGTCGGCGGCATGGTGTCCGAGTCGGGATCGGGCAGCCACGGACCGATCCGAAGACGCGGCTGCCTGCGTGCGTGGTCGTGATCTTGCGGCTGAGTCATGACCCCGATCCGGCGAGGATTGCCGTCTCGCCGACGGCAGAGGAACGTCGATTATGCGTGGTGAGCATCACTTTGGCCATGGGGGTATGACCGAAGTGGACGGTGTGTCAGCATCCGCGTACGCATAGCAGATCAACGAGCGTTGCGGGCGTTGTCCACACAAGCGTTGGTTGTCCACAGGGCAGGCGTTCGGGGCGGTGCTCGTCGCGCCACGGGAGGCAAGGTTCGGCCCAGCGAACCCGCGCCGACCGTTGGAGGCCGCGATGCCGTCCCGTACCTCCGTTCCGCCGCACCGGCGACCGCCACTGGTGGTCACCGCCGACGGTGACCTGCTCGACGACCTGCTCCGGCTCGCCGCCGCAGGTGACGTCGAGGTGGAGGTCGCCGCCGATCCGGCTGCTGCCCGTACCCGGTGGCAGCCGGCTCCGCTGGTGCTGGTCGGTGCCGACCAGGCGCAGCCCTGCCTGCGGGCGCGGCTGCCCCGACGGTCCCGGCTGGTGCTCGTCGGTCGGGCCGAGGACCTTGATCCCGGCTGGCAGGTCGCCGACCTGCTCGGCGCGGAACATGTGGCCGTGCTGCCGGCGGCCGAGCCGTGGCTTGTCGATCGGTTCGCCGAATGCGGTACCGACGGCACAGCTGCGGCCCGAGTCGTCGCCGTGGTGGGTGGGCGCGGTGGAGGTGGAGCAAGCATCCTGGCGGCCGGGCTCGCGGTCACCGCCGCCCGAGGGCGGCTGCGGACCCTGCTGCTCGACGCCGATCCACTCGGCGGCGGCCTCGATCTGGTGCTCGGCTGGGAACAGTTGGAAGGGCTGCGGTGGCCGGCGCTGTCGGGCGCCGACGGGCGGGTCGATCCACCGGCACTGGTGCGGGCGCTGCCGAGCCGAGGTGACCTGGTGGTCCTCTCCTGGGACCGGGGTGACCCGGTGGCCGTGCCGGCCGAGGCGATGGCGTCCACCCTGGATGCTGCCCGGCGTGGCCGGGACTTCGTGGTCGTCGACCTGCCCCGACAGTTCGATGACGCGGCGGTCACCGCCTTGCAGACAGCCGACCGGGTGTTCGTGGTGGTGCCGGCCGAGCTTCGGGCGACGGCCGCCGCGGCGCGGGTGGTGGCGGTGGCCGCGCCGAACTGTCAGGACCTGTCGGTAATCGTCCGTGGGCCGGCTCCGGGGCGACTTCGCGCAGCGGAGGTGGCTCGGGCCCTCGGCCTGCCACTGGCCGGGACGCTCCGTCCGGAGCCGGGACTGTGCCGCGGGCTTGAGCGGGGCGAGGCCCCGGCGGCCGGCGGACGCGGCCCGCTCGCGGAACTCTGCCAGCGGATCGTCGCCGACCTGACCGGCCGAACGGTTGCGGGTGCGGCATGACCGGGCAACCGCTGGCGGCCCGGGTCCGGCAGCGAATCGCCGCCGCCGCCACGCCGGTCACCCCGGCCACGATCGTCTCGGCGGTACGCGCCGAGGCCGACACTGCCGTCCTCGGCGACACCGCGCTGCTGCGGATGGCCGACCAGGTGCGCGACGACCTGGTGGGTGCGGGTCCGCTGGCCCCGCTGCTGGCCGACCCGGAGGTCACCGACGTGCTGGTCAACGGCGTCCGGGTGTGGGTCGACCGGGGGCAGGGGCTGCACCAGGTGCCGGTACCGGTGGGCACCGTGGACGACGTCCGTCGGCTCGCCCAGCGCCTCACCGCCGGCGCCGGTCGCCGCCTCGACGACGGCTCACCCTGCGCCGACGCGCGGCTGGCCGACGGCACCCGGCTGCACGCCGTACTGCCGCCGGTGGCCACCGACGGCCCTTACCTGTCACTGCGCACCTTCCGGCAACGGCCGTTCAACCTGGATGAACTTGTCGCTCAGGGAGCGGTCCCGCGGCCGGCTGCCGCGGTGCTCGCCGCCGTGGTCTCGGCCCGGCTCGCCTACCTGGTGATCGGTGGAACCGGGTCCGGTAAGACGACCCTGCTGAACACGCTGCTCGGCCTGGTGCCGGGCACCGAGCGGATCGTGCTGGTCGAGGACGCCGCGGAGCTGCGGCCGCTGCATCCGCACGTGGTGGGGTTGCAGGCCCGTACCGCGAACGTCGAGGGGCAGGGCACGATCGGCCTCAGCGAGCTGGTCCGGCAGGCGTTGCGGATGCGGCCGGACCGACTGGTGGTCGGTGAGTGCCGTGGTGCCGAGGTGGTCGACCTCCTCGCGGCACTCAACACGGGTCACGACGGTGGTGCCGGGACACTGCACGCCAACGCTCCGTCGGACGTACCGGCCCGGTTGGAAGCGCTCGGGTTGCTCGGCGGGTTACCCCGTCCGGCGTTACACGCCCAGCTGGCCGCGGCCCTGCAGGTGGTGGTCCAGATCCGGCGTACTGCGCAGGGGCGGGCCCTGGAGTCGATCTGCCTGCTGCTGCCCGAGGGGCCCGAGCGGCTGGTCAGGGCGGTGCCGGCCTGGGTTCGGGGCCGTGGTGTCGGCCCGGCGGGACCCGCGTTGGCCGCCCTGATTCGCAGCCGGGACGTGCCGGTGCCGCCGATCCTGAACGAGCCCTGGCCCGGATCGGCGGGGCCGGACGAGCACCTCGCACCGGGCGCGGCGACGCCGCGGGACGACACGCAGCCCGGAGCGTCGAGATGAGCGGCCTGTCCTGGTGGATGCCGGCGCTGCTGGGCCTGATCACGGTCGTGGCGCTGCCGGTCCGCAAGCTGGTGCTTCGAACGGTTCGCTCACGCCGGGTGGACGGCGACGAGGCGCTCGTGGACTGGATCGTCGCCCTGCGCAAGGCCGACGACGCGCCGATCGCACAGCCACCCGCGGTGCGACCCGCCGGTCGCGATTGCGCCGTACGCGAGCGGGTCGATGCCCGCGTGTCGACCGCCGGACCGTCGGCTTCGACCCGGCCGCCGCAATGGCGTGGAAGCCGGCGTCCGCCGACCTCAAGCCGTACGCCCTTCGTGCCGAACGGCTCCGGCCTGGGAGCTGCTGGCCCCATGGCCGATGACTCCGAGCGCGGGTTGCGGCCGGGGTCGAGCCCGCCGACCTGGCCGGTGTCGAATCCGTCGACGCGGCCGGTGTCGAGCCCGTCGAGCCCGTCGAGCCGGTCGGCGGCGATGCGGGCGGACACCACCGGAGCGTCCCGCTGGCCGACCTTGCAGCCGCGCTATCTGCTCCTTTTTCTGCTGGTCGGCTCCGGGGTCGCCGGGCTGCTCGCTGGGCCGGTGGCGGCGGTCGCCTGCGGCGGGTACGGGGCGCTGGGGGTGCGGGCGTGGCACCGACGTGGCGGGGCGGTGCTCCGGGTTCGGGCACGGCGGGAGCGATTGGACCAGCTGTGCGCCCTCGCGGCGGACCTGAGGGCCGGGCTGCCGGTGCCGGTTGCGGCAGAGGCGTTGGGGCTCGTCCGCTCGGTGTCGACAGTCCGTCGGGAGTTGGCGGCATCGGCGACCGGGCCGACGGCAAGGGCACAGCGCCCGGACAAGCCGGTGTTGCCTGACCCGGTGGTGCCGGGAAACAGCACCTCGACGGGTGATCTCTCCGAGTCGGCTGGCCGCCTTGCTGCGCCGGACCGTCCCGGGCAGTTGGCCCAGGCGGCGGTGCGGCTCGCGGATCGTACGGGGGCACCGCTGGCCGACCTGA
This sequence comes from Micromonospora maris AB-18-032, assembly GCF_000204155.1. Lineage (NCBI taxonomy): Bacteria > Bacillati > Actinomycetota > Actinomycetes > Micromonosporales > Micromonosporaceae > Micromonospora > Micromonospora maris. The sequence goes on from NC_015434.1 coordinate 371,616, forward strand.
TCGAGCGGATCGAAGCCGACGCACGCTCGGCCGACCGGGCAGTGGCTGCCGCTGCCGCGCAAGCGGCCGGAGCTCGCGCGACGGCCTGGCTGTTGGCTGCCCTGCCGTTGGGCGGCATCGCCCTGGGCTACGGCATCGGGGCGGACCCGCTTCAGGTCCTGCTGCACACCCCGATCGGTGGCGCGTGCGCGGTCACTGCCATCGCTCTACAGGTGGTCGGGCTGCTCTGGGCGGACCGCCTCGGCACGGTGCCGGACGGAGGAAGCTGATGTCGGGTACCGCCCTGGCAGTGGGTTGCCTGGCCTGCGCCGCGTTGCTCGCCGCGATGGCTGTCAGCCGACGCCGTCCCCGGCGACGACTACGCCGGTTGACCGGTCACGACCCGGCCACCGTCGACCGGGCACCCGACTCCGCCCGTACACCCACCAGCCGCCGACTGGACCGCATCCGCCTGGCCGCAGCCCTGTCCGGGGTGGCCGTGGCGGTACTGGTCGAGGGATGGCCGGGCGTGGTGGCGGCGCTGGTCACCGCGGTGCTGCTGGATCGGCAGCTGCGGCGGATCGAGCTGCCCGCCGTCCGGAACCGGCGGCTGCGGGCCGCCGCGGATCTGCCGTTGGCCGCCGATCTGATGGCGGCGGCACTGCGGGCCGGCGCACCGGTGGAGCGTTCGGTGATCGCGGTGGCCGACGCGCTCGGGGGCCCGTTGGCCGACCAACTCCGGCGGGTCGGCCGGACGCTGCAACTCGGCGGGTTGCCGCAGGAGGCCTGGGCGCATCTGGCGGAGGTGCCGGGCGGGCAGCGGATCGCCACCGCCGCCGTTCGTTCGGCAAGCAGTGGGGCCGCCCTGGCCGGGGCCCTGGTGCGACTCGCCGATGACCTGCGTGCCGACCGGGTTACCACGATCGAGGCGGCTGCGCGCCGCTCGGGCGTGCTGATCGTGCTGCCCCTGGGCCTGTGTTTCCTGCCCGCCTTCATTCTCGCCGGCCTGGTGCCGGTGATCGTCGCCGTGCTCGGCGACGTGTTGTGAATCCATCGAGAAGGGACGACCAAGTGCGCAAAATGCTCGCCCGCCTGCGCGGGGACGCCGGCATGAACACCGCCGAGTACGCCGTCGGGACGCTCGCGGCGGTGGCCTTCGGCGGCATCCTGCTCAAGGTACTGACGTCCGACAGCGTGCAGTCGGCGCTGGCTGCTGTCATCGACCGGGCGCTGAAGTGACCGGGCGCCGGCTGGCCGGTCGTGACCGAGGCTCGTTCACCGCCGAGATGGCGGCCGGTCTGCCGGCGCTGCTGCTGTTCCTGCTCACCGGCCTGACTGCCGTCAACGCGGTCGGCACCAAGTCGGCCTGTCTGGATGCGGCCCGGGAGGCGGCGCTGGCCGCCTCCCGGGGCGAGGACGGCACACGCGCCGGCAACCGGTACGCCCCACCGGGCGCGTCGGTCACCGTGGTGGTGGAGGGTGAACTGGTCCGCGCGACGGTCCGCGCCCCGGTACGGGTGCTCGGCGGTGACCTCCCGGTGATCACCGTGGTGGGTGGTGCGGTGGCGGTCGCCGAGCCGGGCGTACCGGAGCCACAACCGTGAGGACCGAACGGGATCGTGGCGGGGCCACCATCTGCCTGTTGGCGGTGGGGCTGGTGTTCGTCCTGGCCGGCCTGTTCGGTGCCGGCGTCGGCGCCGCCCGGATGGCTCGCCAACAGGCCCGGGTCGCCGCCGACTTCGGCGCCCTGGCCGGTGCCGCCCGGGCCCTGCAGGACGAGCCGACGGCATGCGCGCGGGCTGCCGAGATCGTCGCCGCGAACGGTGCCGGGTTGGTGCGGTGTCACCTCGACGGGCTGGACGTCCTGGTCACCGCCGAGTTGACCGTGGAGCCGCTGCCCGGGCTGCGCCGGGTCGCCACGGTGACCTCCCGAGCCGGGCCGCTGCGCGGCTGATCATCAGCACGCTGGCGGCCATCCTGAGGCAAGGCCGGCCAGCGCCGCGAACAGCCTGCGGGTGCCACGATCGCAGGCTGGGGGAGGGGTCAGCTCAATCGGCTGAGACCGTCGGTGATGGCCGTACGGAGTTGGTTGCCGTACTCGTCTGCCGGTAACGCGGCGACGTGTTCGGCCGCTCGCTCGAAGGCGGCGCGTGCGGCACCGGGATCGCCCAACCGTTCGTGCGCCAAGGCCACGCTCACGTGCAGCGACGGGTACAGGGCGCTGACTGCGCCGTCACCGACCGCATCGGCCTGCCGCAGGGCCTCCTGGTTCCAGCGCAGGATCTCCTCGGGGTCGTCCTGTTGCCGGGCCAGGTAGTGCGCCGCGACGCAGGCGTCGTAGCTGTCGGTACGCCTGGACCAGGCCTGTTCGAACAACGCCCGCGCGTCGGCCGGTCGGCCCTCCGCCTCCGCTCGCATCCCGTCCTGGCACAGCTTGAGCACCGGATTGTCGAGGTCCATCATCGCTCCCGTTGATCGTCACCTGGCTGACGCGACGATCCTCAGGTCTCAACCAACATGAGAATCAAGCGGCAGCGTCCCCGGGGCACGACGGGGCGGGTGCCGGGGCGACTCCTTCGGGGCGCAGGCGGGACCGGGCAATTCGCCCGGGACTGTGCGCGGCGAAGGAGTCGCCCCGGGTACGGTCAGCGGCTCTGGAGGGCGTCCAGCGCGATCGCCATGGCGATCACCAGGCGACGGTCGATCTGCGGGTGCTGGATCTGGACCACGTAACGGTCGCGCAGACCCCACTTCTTGATCACCGAGAAGACCGGCTGACCACCGGCGACGAAGTCGAAGTGGTACGGCAGCCAGGACAGCGAGTCGACGAAGCGGCGCAGCAGGGCCACCGGCATGCTGCGTTCCTGGCCGGTGACGGCGGGCAGGCCGGCCTGCTCGACGTGCCAGGTGGACCGGAGCAGCGACTGCGCGAAGTCCTTGCGGAACAGGCCGATCGGGTTGCCGGCGTGGTCGGTGACGTCGTACGTGGCGGCGAGGTCGAGGCGCTGTCGGGCCTTGAACCCGAGCAGCGGATGCTGCTTCGAGTCGTCGGTGTAGATCGTCACCTGCTCCTTGAAGGCGAGCCGCTTCTGCTGGGCGAACGCCAGCAGGCCGCCCTCGGTGCCGTCCGGGGCCACGCTGTGGACCTCGTACTGGTTGACCATGAGACGGATGCGTTGGCGGACGTGGAACTGGTGCTGCGACTGCAGGCTGTCGAGCTGCATGAAGTCTCCTCAACTCTGATGCGCCGGAGTGTCGCACAGCCCGGCAACGGCGGCACTGAGCGGGCACGACGCGGACGGCGCTGAGGGGCGGCTCAGCGAATCCCGTCGACGGTCGACCGGTGCGTCGCGTTGGTGAGCAGCTGCTGGATGCTGCGCAGCCGTTCGTTGATCTGATCCAGCCGTTCGGCCTGCGCCAGGGTGGCGAGCGCCGTGCTCAGGGCGATCTGCTGATCGACGCTGAGCTTCTCCTGGTCGATGGTGTAGAGCAGGTCGACGGTCTCGGCGATGGTGTCGGCCACGGCCCCTCCTCACGTACGCGGGCGAACAGCGAACAGCGAACAGTGAACAGCGAGCGCAGCCCAACGGGCATCGATGGAAGCGCTCCCACCGTTCTTGCCCGTACGCCCGGGGTTTTATGCCTGGTGTCAGTGCGGCAGGTTGTTCAGCACCACGTCGAGCACCCGGACGGCGCCCGGCTTGGACAGCGGGTTGTTGCCGTTGCCGCACTTGGGTGACTGCACGCAGGACGGGCAGCCGGCTTCGCACCCGCATTCGTCGATGGCGTCACGGGTGGCCTTGAGCCAGGCGGCGGCGGTGCCGTACGCCCGCTCCGCGAAACCCGCCCCGCCCGGGTGACCGTCGTAGACGAAGACCGTCGGCGCCTCGGTGTCCGGGTGCACGGCGGTGGACAGCCCACCGATGTCCCAGCGGTCACAGGTGGCCAACAGCGGCAGCAGCCCGATCGCGGCATGCTCGGCGGCGTGCAACGCCCCCGGCACGTCGGCCGGATCCACGCCCGCCTCGGCCAGCGACTCCGGCGAAAGGGTGAACCAGACCGCGACGGTACGCAACTCCCGGGTCGGCAGGTCCAGCGGCCGGGTGTCGATCACCTCGCCGGTGGCGATGCGTCGCCGCTGGTACGACACCACCTGGCTGGTCACGTCCACCTCGCCGAGGAACAGCCCGACCGGCCCGGCGTCGACGTACGAGCGCACCGACACCACCGACAGCGAGGTGACGTCCCGCGCGTGGGTGGACCAGTCCGGCTCCTCGGGGTGGACCAGCGCGCAACCGTCCTCCAGGTCGAGGGAGTCGACCACGTAGGACACGCCCTGGTGCAGGTAGACCGCGCCGGGGTGCAGCAGGAAGTGCGACGAGCCGCCGTCGACGGTGCCGAGCAGTCGGCCGGTCGCCGCCTCCACCACGCAGACCGGGGCACCCCCCTCGCCGCGCAGATCCACCTCGGGCCGTTCCCGGTGCCGCCAGTACCAGCCGGTCGGCCGCTGCCGCAGCGCACCCGCCTCGACCAGCGCCTCGACCGTCTCCTTCGCGCTGTCGCCGAAGAGTTCCAGATCGGCGGCGGTCAGCGGGGCCTCGGCCGCCGCGCAGGCCAACTGCGGCCCGAGCACGTACGGATTGGCCGGGTCGAGGACGGTGGCCTCCACCGGCGTCCCGAAGAGCGCCTCCGGATGGTGCACCAGATAGGTGTCCAGCGGGTCGTCCCGCGCGACAAGCACCGCGAGGGCTTCCTGCCCGGAGCGTCCGGCCCGGCCGGCCTGCTGCCACAGCGACGCCCGGGTGCCCGGGTACCCGCAGATCAACACCGCGTCCAAGCCGACCAGGTCGACGCCCAGCTCCAAGGCATTTGTCGAGGCGAGGCCGAGCAGGTCGCCGTGCAGCAGCGCCCGTTCCAGCGCCCGCCGTTCCTCGCGCAGGTAGCCGCCGCGGTAGGCGGCCACCCGGTCGCCGAGCCCGGGCACCGCCTCGTCGAGGCTGCGCCGGGCGCTTGTCGCCACCACCTCGGCGCCCCGCCGGGACCGGACGAACGCCAGCGTCCGCACGCCGGCAGCGACGCTGTCCGCGAGCAGGTCGGCGGTCTCCCGCAGCGCCGACCGACGGACCTGGGTGAGGTCGCCCGGCTCGGCGTCGGGACCGGGCGGCGCGGTGGGTCGGGGGGCGTCCGGAGCACGGCGCGGCGCGGGCGCGGCGGTGGTGGGTGACGACGCGGACGCCTCGGCGGGCAGCAGCGGCGGTTCCCAGAGCGCGAAGGTCACCCCGGCCCGGGGCGAGGTGTCCTCGGTGACCGCCGTCACCGGCAGGCCGACCAGTCGACCGGCCGTCGCCGCGGGATCGCCCGAGGTCGCCGAGGCCAGCACGAAGGTGGGGCCGGCGGTGTTGCCGTACCGGGCGCACTGGCGGCGCAGCCGACGCAGCACGTGGGAGACGTGCGAGCCGAACACGCCCCGGTAGACGTGACACTCGTCGATCACCACGTACCGCAGTCGGCGCAGGAATCCCGACCACTGCGCGTGGCCGGGCAGGATGCCGTGGTGCAGCATGTCCGGGTTGGTCAGCACGAACCGGGAATGCCGTCGGATCCACTCCCGCTCGGCGCGGGGGGTGTCACCGTCGTAGCAGGCCGGGCGTACGCCCTCGATCTCCAACTCGGCGACGGCGCGCAACTGGTCGGCGGCGAGCGCCTTTGTCGGTGCCAGGTAGAGCACGGTGGCGCGGGCATCGGCGAGCAGGGTGGCCAGCGCGGGCAGTTGGTACGCCAGCGACTTGCCGGAGGCGGTGCCGGTGGCGACGACGACGTGTCGCCGGTCGTGGGCCAGTTCGGCCGCCTCGGCCTGGTGCCGCCAGGGCGCGCTCACCCCGCGTCGGGCGTACGCGGTGCGCAGCTCCTCCGGAGCCCAGCCCGGCCACGGTGCCGGCGTCCCGGCCCGGGACGGCACCCGTTCGACATGGGTGACCGGATCGGTGGCGTGCCGTCGCCGCAACTGGCGTAGCAGGTCGCCGGGCGCGGCGGCCGGAATCGGGGCGGGGCCCGGCTCACGGTCCCGGCCGGCGGATACGCTGGCTGCCGAGGTCACGTCCTGCACTCTCGCACTGGTGTTCGGAAATGGGAAATTGACCCACCGGTGCGGTGAGTCCGGCCCCCGGTGAGTCGTCGGGAGGCCTCGGGGGTAGTGGTTAGATGCCCAATGAGCTTACGGCCGCGTCGAGGGAGGACCGATGGAGCTGTCGCTGGCGACCCGCACCGTGGGCGAGCACACGGTGCTCGAGGTCGGCGGTGAGGTGGATGTCTACACCGCCCCTCGGCTGCGCGAGCGGCTGCTGGAGTTGATCGACTCCGGTGCCCGGCACGTGGTGGTCGACCTGGGACGGGTCGACTTTCTCGACTCCACCGGGCTGGGCGTGCTGGTCGGCGCGCTGAAGCGACTGCGGACCGCCGACGGCACCTTCTCCCTGGTCTGCGACAAGGAGCCGCTGCTCAAGATCTTCCGGATCACCGCGTTGGACCAGGTGTTCCCACTGCATCCCACGGTCGAAGCAGCGACCGGCGCCGGCGCGTGATGGCGACGGTACGGCTCTCCTTCTCCCCGGCGCCGGTGCACGTGCGTACCGCTCGCCTGGTCGGGGTGGCGGTCGCCCGGCGGGCCGGGGTCCGCGAGGATCTGCTCGACGAGGTACGCCTGGCCATCGGTGAGGCGTGCACCCGCGCGGTCGCCCTGCACCGCCAGTACGGAGTGGCCGAACCGGTGCTTGTGGAGATGTCCGACTCCGGGACGTACGCGGTGCGGGTGGTCGACCGGGCGCCGATCGAGGCGAGCATCGGCCTGGCCGCGCTCGATGCCGACCAGTTGGCAAACGAGTCGCTCAACGAGGACGACCTCACCACCGGGGTGGGCTTCGCCCTGCTCGCCGGTTTCGTCGAGGACCTCCAGGTGCGCCCGGTCGACGACGGCATCGGCACCGAAGTCCGGATGGTCTGGCCGCTGAACCGCTAGCCGAACTGATTCGCTGACGCCGCCGCCTTCCCTGAGCAGGGAATGCGGCGGCTTCGTCATGGATCCGGCCCTATATCAGATTCCGCCTCATAACACAGCGACGAAGATCATCGCGGCGCGCCGCCACCTCGCTGTGACCTCGGACACTGCGGAGGGCTAGAGTACGCGGGTTGTCAGCAAGTGATCCCTCGGACAACCAGCGCGGCTGGGCCTGGCGGCGCGGGTCCACCGGGGGTGGCTCAGCGCGCACTTGCGAAATTCGCATCCAGGCGCAGGTCGGTGCGTCTCCACCGGCCGGCGCGTTGTTCGGCACAGGAGGACACAGATGTCCGACAGCTTGGCCGCCGAGGGCGGCGGCGCGATCTCCCTCACCGGAGCCAATGTCACGTACGTCGTCATCGCTGCGGTGATCGCGCTGGTAGCGCTCGCCTTCGCCGCCGCGTTGACGAAGGCCGTGCTGGCCGCCGGCAAGGGCACCGAGAAAATGCAGGAAATCTCCGGGGCCGTGCAGGAGGGCGCTTCGGCCTACCTGATCCGGCAGTTCCGGACCCTGGCGATCTTCGTGGTGATCGCCGTAGTACTGCTCTTCCTGCTGCCGGTGCACCAGACCGACGGCAGCGAGACCGCGGTGAAGATCGGCCGCTCGCTCTTCTTCGTGGTCGGTGCGCTGTTCAGCGCCTTCATCGGCGGCGCCGGCATGTGGCTGGCCACCCGGGCCAACCTGCGGGTGGCCGCCGCCGCCCGGGAGCGGGAGGGCGGCCGGGAAGCGGCCATGAAGATCGCCTTCCGGACCGGTGGCGTGGTCGGCTTCCTCACCGTCGGGCTCGGCCTCTTCGGTGCCGCGCTGGTGGTGCTGATCTTCCGGGGTGACGCGCCGACGGTGCTGGAGGGCTTCGGCTTCGGCGCCGCGCTGCTGGCCATGTTCATGCGGGTCGGCGGCGGCATCTTCACCAAGGCCGCCGACGTCGGCGCCGACCTGGTCGGCAAGGTCGAGCAGGGCATCCCCGAGGACGACCCGCGCAACGCGGCCACCATCGCCGACAACGTCGGTGACAACGTCGGTGACTGCGCCGGCATGGCCGCCGACCTGTTCGAGTCGTACGCGGTCACCCTGGTCGCCGCGCTGATCCTCGGTCGCGCCGCGTTCGGCACCGACGGCCTGGTGCTGCCGCTGATCATCTCCACCATCGGTGTGCTGGTCGCCATCATCGGCGTCTTCATCACCAAGCTGCGCGCCTCCGACCGCAACGGTCTGACCGCCATCAACCGGGCCTTCTACCTGTCCGCGCTGATCTCGGCGGTGCTGGTCGGGGTGGCCACCTTCGTCTACCTGCAGCCGTCCTGGGCCGCGCAGCTCGGCGACGACTGGCGGACCGCGCTCGGCGTGGACGGCGGCGACCCGCCGTTCGGCCCGCGCGGTGTGGTCATCGGCGCGGTCGTCATCGGCATCGTGCTGGCCGCCGCCATCCAGGCGCTGACCGGCTACTTCACCGAGACCAACCGCCGTCCGGTGCAGGACATCGGCAAGAGCTCGCAGACCGGCCCGGCGACGGTCATCCTCGCCGGCATCAGCGTCGGCCTGGAGTCGGCGGTCTACTCGGCGCTGCTCATCGCCGCCGGTGTCTTCGGTGCCTTCCTGCTCGGTGGCGGCTCGATCACCCTGTCGCTGTTCGCCGTGGCGCTGGCCGGTACCGGTCTGCTCACCACCGTCGGCGTGATCGTGGCGATGGACACCTTCGGCCCGATCTCCGACAACGCCCAGGGCGTGGCCGAGATGTCCGGCGACATCGACGAGCACGGCGCCCGTACCCTCACCGAGCTGGACGCGGTGGGCAACACCACCAAGGCGATCACCAAGGGCATCGCGATCGCCACGGCGGTGCTGGCCGCGACCGCGCTGTTCGGCTCGTACACCGACACGCTGCGCATCGCGTACGCCGACGCCGGGGTGACCGACGTCGGTGCCGAGATCCTGGGTGCGCTGAACGTAGCCAACCCGCAGAACCTGGTCGGTCTGATCATCGGTGCGGCGGTGGTGTTCCTCTTCTCCGGCCTGGCCATCAACGCGGTCTCCCGCTCGGCCGGTGCCGTGGTGATGGAGGTCCGCCGCCAGTTCCGTGAGCTGCCCGGCATCATGGACGGCACGCAGCGCCCGGAGTACGGCAAGGTCGTCGACATCTGCACCCGGGACGCGCAGCGCGAACTGATGACCCCCGGTCTGCTGGCCATCCTGGCACCGATCGCGGTCGGCTTCGGCCTCGGGCCCGGCGCGCTGGCGTCGTACCTGGCCGGGGCGATCGGGGCCGGCACGCTGATGGCGGTCTTCCTGGCCAACTCCGGTGGCGCCTGGGACAACGCCAAGAAGATGGTCGAGGACGGCGCGCACGGCGGCAAGGGCTCCGACGCGCACGCCGCCACGGTCATCGGCGACACCGTCGGTGACCCGTTCAAGGACACCGCCGGCCCGGCGATCAACCCGCTGTTGAAGGTGATGAACCTGGTCTCGCTGCTGATCGCGCCGGCCGTGGTGGCGTGGAGCATCGGCGAGGACCGCAACGTCGGACTGCGGATCACCATCGCGGTGGTGGCGACGCTGATCGTGGTCGCGGCGGTGGTGTTCAGCAAGCGCAAGAGCATCGCGCTCGACGAGGGCTCCGACAGCGGATCCGGCACCGCGGACCCGCGCCCGGCGGAGATCAAGGCCTGACCCTGCGGTCGGCATCACCGGTCCCCGGGCGGCGACACCGTCGCCCGGGGACCGGTCGTCGCTGCGGGGCGGTCCGCCTGACCGGTGCCGACCGGCAGCGGAGGCCGTACGCTGCAACGCATGCGTACGTGCCGGGCGGACGCCGCCAGAATGCTGACGGTGGTCCTGGCTACGTCGGTTCTGTTGGCGGGCTGTGGGTCCAGCGGTCCCAGTCCCCGGGCGTGGGCCGCCTCGGTGTGTTCGGCGTTGACCCCGTGGCGGGCCGAGATCAGCAAACTGACAAGCAGCACCGACCAGCAGATGACCGCGCAGACCACTCCTGCGCAGGCCAAGGAGAACCTGGTCCGGCTCTTCGGCGGTGCCGAACAGGCCAGTGAGGACGCTCGCCGCAAGGTGGAGCAGGCCGGGGTACCCACGGTCGAGAACGGCGCGGAGATCTCCGAGGGCTTCCGGGCCTCCCTCGCGTCCATGCGCGACGCCTACGGCCGGGCCCGGGCCACGATCGACGGGCTGAGCACCGGTGAGCCCCGCGTCTTCTACGACGGCGTGCAGACGGCGGTGGAGACACTGCAACAGGACTACGACGCCAGCGCGCTGGACACCAGCCGGCTGAACTCGGAGGAGTTGAAGCGCGCTTTCGACGAGGTGCCCGAATGCCATTGAGCGGCTCCGGTGAGACATCGGCGGCGCAACCGCTGCCGATGTCCTTCCCGCTGCCTGCTGCGGCACCACCGACCGCCCGACGCCCCCGCGCACGGGCGGTCGCTTCCGATCCGACCGAGGAGACACCCGCCGGGGAGGCACCGGACGAGGAAACACGGGCCGGGGAGACGCGGACCCGGGAGACACGGACGCCGGTCGGGGACCGGCAACTGGTCTTCTTCGGCGCGGAGACCGCCGAACCCTCGGTCGCCGACCTCGCCGGCCTGCTCGCCGGGCCCGGCGAGGTGCACCGGATGGGCGGTACCGCCCGGTTGTCGGTGGTGGTGGACGCCGGGTGGCGGGTGCACGTGCTCGTCGCCGAACTGGCCCAGCGCGGGGTCCGGGCCACCTGGACGCCGACCGAGGACCAGCGCTACGCCGTGCAGACCGCGTACACCCGGGCGATCGTGCCGCTCGCGGCGGCGTGGCTGCGCGGCCCGACGCAGCAGCCACCGGCCGGCTTCCAGTTGGACGGCCGTCGGCTGCGGCTCTGGCTGGCCGCGGCCGGGGTGGTCGACCCGCCGGAGATCCTGCTGCACCTCGGGGGTGTCGATCCGGGCCGCTGGTCGGTGGTCGGGGCGGCCCTGACCGCGGCCGGGCTGGTCGGCGAACTTGTCGAACCGGGCGCGGGCGGGCCCGCGTACCGGATCAGCGGTCGACGCCGGGTGCTGCGGCTGGCGGAACTGGTCGGCGAACCGCCACCCGCCGCGCCGCCCGGAGCCTGGCCGGTCCGCGACTGACCGTCCGTGCGTCCCGGCCGGGCTCCAACTTCCCGGGCCTGACCGGCTGCTCGAAGTCCGGCCGGTCCGGACCGGGCGGGCGACAGCTGTCCGATCTGGGACAGCCGGGCGTCGGCGCACACCGGGAGAAACGACCGGGTTCCACCTCCACCGAGGGGCTGCCATGGTCACAGTGGCACGCTTTACACCCTACCCAGGGTGTACGGTGACGCCGTTCGGCGTGAGCATGGATCGTCCGTAGCGGATTGCCGCCCGCGAAACCCGAAACACGGACGGCGCGTTACGTTGGACATCCGGACCGCCGGGTATCGGGGGGTCGAGCGTGCCCCGAACCGGACAGGCGCGGCCATCGAGTGGGAATGAGGTCGAAACCGAAGTGCCGAGCAACGCTGGAACCACCCGTCTGGTCATCGTCGAGTCGCCGGCGAAGGCCAAGACGATCTCGGGCTACCTCGGCCCGGGGTACGTCGTGGAGGCCAGCTTCGGGCACGTCCGCGACCTGCCGCGCAACGCCGCCGATGTGCCCGCCAAGTACAAGGGCGAGCCGTGGGCCCGGCTCGGCGTCGACGTGGACAACGGCTTCCACGCCCTCTACGTCGTCTCCGCCGACCGCAAGCAGCAGATCAGCAAGCTGACCAAGCTGGCCAAGGAGGTCGACGAGATCTTCCTGGCCACGGATGAGGACCGCGAGGGCGAGGCGATCGCCTGGCACCTGGTGGAGACCCTCAAGCCCAAGGTGCCGGTCCGGCGGATGGTCTTCCACGAGATCACCAAGCCGGCCATCCAGGCGGCGGTGGCCAACCCGCGCGAGATCGACCGCAGCCTGGTCGACGCCCAGGAGGCGCGACGCATCCTCGACCGGCTCTACGGCTACGAGGTCTCCCCGGTGCTGTGGAAGAAGGTCATGCCGAAGCTGTCGGCGGGCCGGGTGCAGTCCGTGGCGACCCGGATCGTGGTCGAGCGTGAGCGGCAGCGGATGGCCTTCCGCACCGCCGAGTACTGGGACATCCTGGCCACCCTGGCGGTCGCGAACGCGGGCGAGGGCCCGCGCACCTTCAACGCCACCCTGGTGGCGCTCAACGGCGACCGGATCGCCACCGGCAAGGACTTCGAGCCGACCACCGGCAAGGTGCGCGCCGGGGCAGGCGTCGTCCACCTCGACTCCAGCGGTGCGCGAGGGCTGGCCGCCCGTCTCGAAGGGCGACCGTTCACCGTCACCCGGGTCGAGGAGAAGCCCTACCGGCGCCGCCCGTACGCGCCGTTCATCACCTCCACGCTCCAGCAGGAGGCGGCCCGCAAGCTGCGGTTCTCGTCGCAGCAGACGATGCGCACCGCGCAGCGGCTCTACGAGAACGGCTACATCACCTACATGCGTACCGACTCGGTGAACCTGTCGGAGACCGCCATCGCGGCGGCCCGCCGGCAGATCGTCGAGCTGTACGGCGAGCGCAGCGTGCCGCCGGAGCCGCGCCGCTACACCGGCAAGGTGAAGAACGCGCAGGAGGCGCACGAGGCGATCCGCCCGGCCGGGGACAACTTCCGCACCCCGGGCGACGTGGCCAAGGAGCTCTCCGCCGAGGAGTACAAGCTCTACGAGCTGATCTGGCGGCGCACCATCGCCTCGCAGATGACCGACGCGGTCGGCTCCAGCGTGTCGGTGCGGATCCGGGCGACCACCACCGCCGGTGAGGAGGCCGACTTCGGCGCCACCGGCAAGACCATCACCGACCCGGGCTTCCTGCGGGCGTACGTCGAGTCCAGCGACGACGAGAACGCCGAGGCCGAGGACGCCGAGCGTCGACTGCCCAACCTGGTCAAGGACCAGCCGCTGACCGCCGACGAGCTGGCCGCCCAGGGCCACCACACCCAGCCGCCCGCCCGCTACACGGAGGCGTCGCTGGTCAAGGCCCTGGAGGAGCTGGGCATCGGGCGTCCGTCCACGTACGCCTCGATCATGCAGACCATCCAGGACCGCGGGTACGTCTTCAAGCGCGGCCAGGCGATGATCCCGTCGTTCCTGGCGTTCGCGGTGATCGGGCTGATGGAGCGGCACTACCCGCGCCTGATCGACTACGACTTCACGGCCAGCATGGAGAACGAGCTGGACGAGATCGCCGGTGGTGATCACGCGGCTGTCGACTTCCTCACCGCGTTCTACTTCGGCACCACGAACGGTGCCGGCGACCAGGACATCGCCCGCTCCGGTGGGCTGAAGAAGCTGGTCACCGAGAACCTCAGCGACATCGACGCGCGCAGCGTCAACTCGATCCCGCTGTTCACCGACGACGAAGGTCGTGAGGTGGTGGTGCGGGTCGGCCGGTTCGGGCCGTACCTGCAGCGGGCGCTGCCCGGCGAGCAGCCCGCCCCGAAGGCGGAGGGCGAGGAGGGCGGCACCCCGGGCGACCGGGCGCCGATCCCCGAGGGCCTCGCGCCGGACGAGCTGACCCCGGAGAAGGTGCACGAGCTGTTCCTCGGCGGTGGGGGCGAGCGCAAGCTCGGCGACGACCCGGCGACCGGCGAGCCGATCCTGCTCAAGTCCGGCCGCTTCGGCCCGTACGTGGCCAGCGGGGACCGCAAGTCGTCCCTGCTGCGCTCGCAGTCACCGGATTCGCTCACCCTCGACGAGGCGCTCAAGCTGCTCAGCCTGCCGCGCCTGATCGGCGTGGCACCGGACGGCGCCGAGGTGTTCGCCAACAACGGCCGCTACGGCCCGTACGTCAAGCGGGGCGACGAGTTCCGTTCGCTGGACTCGGAAGACAAGATGTTCACCGTCACCCTCGACGAGGCGCTGGCCCTGCTGGCCGCCCCGAAGACCCGTCAGCGTCGGGCCGCCGCCCCACCGCTGCGGGAGATGGGTGCCGACCCGCTGACCGAGAAGCCGCTTGTCATCAAGGACGGCCGGTTCGGCCCGTACGTCACCGACGGGGAGACCAACGCCTCCCTGCGGCGCGGCCAGACTCCGGAGGAACTGACCCTGGAGGAAGCCTCCGAGATGCTCGCCGAAAAGCGAGCCAAGGGCCCCGCCCCCAAGAAGACCGCAGCGAAGAAGACCACCGCCAAGAAGACCACCGCGAAGAAAGCCCCGGCCAAGGCCACCAAGGCCACCGCCGCGAAGGCCGCGAAGGCCACCCCCGCCAAGAAGGCCGCCCCCAAGAAGGCCACCTCCGCGCGCTCGGAGTGACCACTGGCGATCTTGGTACGAAAATGCCCCTGGGAGGGCGGTTTCGTACCAAGATCTCCCGTCAAGGGCTCCAGCCGGCGGCGAGCAGGGCGGCGCGGAGTTGGGCGATGACGTCGGCGGGGTGGTGGCGGATGGCCCAGGCGGGGAAGCGGAGCACCCGGTCGCCGCTGCGCCACAGATCGTTCTGTCGGCGCATGTCTGCCCAGGCGGTGGCCGGGTCGAGGTGCTGGCTGCCGTCTATCTCCACATGCACCCGCCACTCCTCGAACAAGGCGTCCAGGTAGCGGCGTCGACCAGTGGCGTCGTGGCGGACAGCCTGTCTGGTGGGCTCGGGCAGCCCGGCGCGCCGGACCAGGCGCAGGAAGTCGAGTTCGGGCAGGGAGTGCGCACCGCCCACCGCATCGGTGGCGGTCTGCGCGATCAGGGCGCGGCGGCGGGCGCGGGGGAGACGATCCAGCACCTGGCGTACGTCGTCACCACCGACGAGGCGCTGCTGGAATCCGGCAGCGATGATCGCCCGAGCTTCCTGATCACTCGGTGCCCACTGCGCCGCGTCCACCAACGACCGGGCCGGCATCGTCCGGCGGGGCTGCCCCACGTCGAGGATGTCCGCGGCCGGCAGCAGGGTGGTGCGGTGTACGCGGACACCGGGCGGCATGCTCCGGGTCTGGTGGTTCGCCGGCAGCAGGATGTGCACGAATTTGTCGTCGTACCTGCGCAGGCCCCACGCACGTGCCGCGCTCAGGCCGCCGAGCACCGCCGCCGGTCCGGCGCAGAGAACGCCGATCCACGGCAGTTGCGCCGGCACGATCGGCCCGTTGTGAGTGACATAGACAGCCCGGTGCACCTGCCGCCAGCGGCCGACGTCGACCCGGTGCCGAATCGCCTTCGGCGACAGGTACCGCCGAGCCTGGTCGAGGCTGAGCACCTGCTCCTGATGAAACAACAACCAGGTCAGCTCACCCGCCTCATCCCCCGGCAACCCACTCCCCGCCCACCTGTCTCCCGCCCACCTGTCTCCCGCCCACCTGCTTGCTGCCGCCCCGCCCTCTGCCGCCCCGGGTCCACGCCTCGCCCATCCGGCCCCACTCCCACCCCGCTGCTCACCCTGTCCCCACACACCCCCACCCTGCCCACCCACCCTCCCGTCGCGCTGCCCCTGTGGACAGCCACGAGATCTTGGTACGAAAGTGCCCCTCCAAGGGCGGTTTCGTACCAAGATTCAGATCGGCTCAGCCGAGGAGTGCGGTGAGGTGGGGGGTGGTGAAGGTGCGGTGGGGGTCCAGGTGGGTGCGGATGCGGTGGAAGTCGTGCCAGCGGGGGTAGGCGTCGGCCAGGGAGGCAGCGTCGCGCCAGTGCAGTTTGCCCCAGTGGGGGCGGCCGCCCAGCTCGGTCGCCACCTGCTCGAAGGCGCGGAAGTACGGCTCGTAGGGCATGCCGACGTACTGGTGCAGGGCGACGTACGCCGATTCGCGCCCGTACGAGTGGGACAGCCAGATCTGGTCGGCGGCGGTGAAGCGGACCTCGACCGGGAAGAGCACCCGGAACGGCAGGCGGTCGATGATCCGGCGCAGGGCGTCCAGCGCCTCGGGCAGGGCGTCGCGCGGTAGCGCGTACTCCATCTCCACGAAGCGGACCCGGCGCGGGGTGCAGAAGACGGTGTCGGAGCGGCCGGTGTAGACGCGTTCGCTGAGCGCGCGGGCGGAGACGGCGCTGATCGTCGGGACCAGGGCCGGCATCGCCCGGCCGAGCCGGCAGGCGCCGGCGAAAACGGTGTTGGCCAGGAAGTCGTCGTCGAGCCAGCCGCGCCAGCGCGGCAGCGGGCGATCGTCGTCGGGCACCCGGTCGTTGACCTTCAGCTGGGCCTGGCTGCTGTACGGGAACCAGAAGAACTCGACGTGATCGTGGGTGCCGATCAGGTCGGGCAGGTCGGCCAGTACGGCGTCCAGGGCGGCCGGGCGTTCGTGGGCCCGCAGCACGAAGGCGTCCACGCAGCGCAGCGTCACCTCGACCAGTACGCCGAGCGCGCCGAGCGAGATCCGGGCCGCGTCGAACACGTCGGGGTGCTCGTCGGCGGAGCAGTGCAGCACCTCGCCGGTGCCGGTGACCAGGGTCAGCGCGGCGACGAAGGTGGCCAGTCCGCCGTACGCCGCGCCGGTGCCGTGGGTGCCGGTGGAGATCGCCCCGGCCACCGTCTGCGCGTCGATGTCGCCGAGGTTGGGCAGCGCCAACCCGTGACTCGCCAGTAGCGCGTTGAGCTGCCGCAGGGTCATCCCGGCCGGTACGGTGACAAGGCGCCGATCGACGTCCACCTGTACGTCGATGGCGAGTCCGGCCAGGTCCATCCGGCTACCGTCGCCGACCGCGACGGGGGTGAAGGAGTGGCCGCTGCCGACCGGGCGGATCCGGGCACCGGTCTCGGCGGCGGAGCGGACCTGCTCGACGACTTCGGTGACGCTGGTGGGGCGCAGAACCGTCGCCGTGCTGTGCTGATTGCCGGCCCAGTTCGACCAGGCGGTGGCGTCGCTGGCGCTGCTTCCCGGCATCGGCGCTCCTTCAGAGGGATATGAACCGAGTTCATATCAGGAACGTTGTTCCTGGTAAACACCGCAATCGAGATTCGCTCGTTGTACCGGTAGTCACGAACCGGTGACTTGTAGATATGTTCATCCGTCGAGAGGGGGTGGCGAGTGTCCACTTCAGCCGCCACGACTGGGCCGCTGCGCCGGGTTCCGGTGCAGGGTCGTAGTGTCGCGCGGGTCCAGCGGATGCTGGACGCTTGCGCCGAACTCGTCGACGAGGTGGGGTACGAAGGGCTGACCACCACCCTGCTCGCCGAGCGGGCAGAGGTGGCGATCGGGTCGGTCTATCAGTTCTTTCCGGACAAGCGGGCGATCGTGCAGGCGTTGACGCTGCGCACGATGGAGGCGTACCTCCAGCGGCTCGACGAGCGCTTCGCCTCGGACGACCTGACCCACTGGTGGGACGGGGTCGACGCGGGCATCGACGAGTACATCACCATGCACCGCACCGTTCCCGGATTCCGTACCCTGCACTTCGGCGACGTGGTCGACCTGCATCTGCTCGATGAGCAGCGCGACAACAACGGGGTGATCGCCGACCAGTTGGCGCGCGTGCTCACCGAGCGCTTCGGCCTCGCCGACGTGCCCGACCTGCAATTCCATCTGGAAATCGCGGTGGAGGTGGCCGACGCGCTGATCAAGCTCGCGTTCCGGCGTACGTCCGACGGCGACGAGCGGGTGCTGGTCGAGGCGAAGGCGCTCATCCGCGACTACCTGCACCGCCAGGTGGACGCTCGGGGCGATGCCGGGCACCGGCCGGTCGTGCAGCCCGCGAAGCCGGCCGACGATCAGATCATCGATTCCGCGGAACCCGCGGCCCAGCCCGCCTGACACCCGCCCTCCCGCCCGGCGCGGCCCTGCGGTCACCCCGCTCCGCCCGCCGAACCCGTCAGGTGCGTACCCCAGCGGCTGGCGGCGGGTTTCACAGGAAGGCGTGGCCCTCGCCCCGGTAGGTCGGCACGGTGGCCACCACCTCGTCGCCGTCCACCAGGTGCAGTTCGTTGACGTGTTCGCACAGCTCGCCCGACTTCGCGTGGCGGAACCAGACCCGGTCGCCGATGCGCAGCGTGGCGGCCGTGCGACCGGCCAGCGGGGTCTGCACCTCGCCGGCCCCCTCGGTGCCGACCAGCTTGAGTCCGGCGGGCAGCCACGGTCGGGGCAGCCGGCTGCGGCTGGCCGATCCGGAGGCGATCCAGCCGCCGCCGAGCACGGTGGCGAGCCCGGGTGCCGGCCGGCGGACCACCGCACAGGCGAAGAAGGCCGCCGGGGTGGGACGCCAGTCGCGATAGGCGTCGAACAGCGTCGGCCCGTACAGTCCTGATCCCGCGGTGACCTCGGTGACCGCGGGATCGGCGCTGGTCGTAGCCACGCTGCCGGTGCCGCCGCCGTTGACGAATTCCAGGTCGGCGTGGTCGCGCACGGCGGCCACCGCCGCAGCGCGGCGCGCCAGCAGTTCGCGGTACGACCCGCGCTGGGCCAGCCGGATCACCGCGCCGAGCGCCGTCTGCCCGGGCGGCGCGTCACCGACCCCGGCGATCTGTGCCTCGTACGACATCAGGCCGACCAGCCGGAAGCCGGGCCGGGCGGTGATCGCGGCGGCCAACCGGCCGGCGGCCTGGGCGCTGTGCACCGGTGAGCGGCGGACGCCGACGTGCACCCGTCCGCCCAACAGCCGCCACGAGGCGTCCAGGTCGAGACAGATCCGCAGCTCAGCCCGGCTCCCCGGCGACCGCACGGTGTCGTGGAAGTCCAGCTGATCGGGGTCGTCGACCATCAGGGTGATGGCGGCGGCCAGAGCCGGATCGGCGCCGAGCTCGGCAATCGCGCCCCGGTCGACGGTGGGGTACGCCACCAGCACGTCGTCCGTGACGCCGGTGCGCACCAGCCAGATCGCCTCGGGCAGCGTGAACGCCATCACCCCGTGCCAACCGGGGCGGGCCAGCGCACGGGCGATCAACTCGCGGCAGCGCAGCGACTTGCTGGCGACCCGCAGGGGCTTGCCGCCGGCCCGGTCGACGAGCGCGGCGGAGTTCGCATCGAAGGCGGTCAGGTCGACCACGGCGTACGGGGGATCGAGGTGCCGGGTCGCCCGGTCCAGCCGGTGGCGCAGATTCTCGCTGTCGGTGGCCACGTGTGCACGCTAACTGTGAAACGGTGAATGCGAAACACCCTCGCGTCCTGCCTGCGCGCCATGAGTTGGCCACAGCGGCCTAGGCTCGGCGGGCAAGGCGAGGCGTGACGGGGACAGATCCCCGCAGGTCTAGAGTGTTCCACCGGGGGTGCCCAGCGATGGGCCGGCACGTGGAGGTACGGCCATCGAAAGCCAATTCAACGGCGAGTCGTCCGGCGTGTCGCCGTCCACGAACCAACCCACCGGCCAGGCCGGCCGATCCGGCGGCACGACCGGCCAGGCCGACCTGACCGGTTACCCCGCCATCCGCTCGGTACTGCGCATCCGCCCCTTCCGCCGGCTCTGGATCGTGCTCAGCGCGGCCTCCTTCGGAGACTGGCTCGGCCTGCTCGCCACAAGCATCTTCGCCGCCGCCCAGGTGGAGGGCAGCACCGCCAAGGGCGCCGCCTTCGGTGGCGTGATCGCCATCCGGCTGCTGCCCGCACTGCTGCTCGGGCCGATCGCCGGCGTGTTCGCCGACCGGTTCGACAGACGCTGGACCATGGTCATCTGCGACCTGCTGCGGTTCGTGCTGTTCGCCTCCATCCCGCTGTACGCGCTGACCGGTGCCAGCGGTGCCCGGGTGGTCAGCTGGGCGGCCATCGCCACCTTCCTGATCGAGACGGTCACGCTGCTCTGGATCCCGGCCAAGGAAGCGGCGGTACCGAACCTCATCCCGCGCGCCCGGCTGGAAACCGCCAACCAGCTCACCCTGATCACCACGTACGGCCTGACG
Organism: Micromonospora maris AB-18-032; assembly: GCF_000204155.1. Taxonomy (NCBI): domain Bacteria; kingdom Bacillati; phylum Actinomycetota; class Actinomycetes; order Micromonosporales; family Micromonosporaceae; genus Micromonospora; species Micromonospora maris. Next base: position 391,428 of record NC_015434.1, read on the forward strand.
CCGATCTTCGCCGCGATCGTGCTCGCCTCGCTGGACGGCATCGTCCGGGGTGCCACCGGCGGCGAGATGCCGTCCTGGGCCGAGCCGGCCCAACTCGCGCTCTGGTTCAACGCGCTCTCCCGGCTCGCCACCGCCCTGGTCGTCGCCTTCGGCATCAAGGAGATCAGCCAGGGGCAGCGCCAGCGGCAGGAACAGTCCGAGCAGAGCATGCTGCGCCAGTTCAACGAGGGCTGGCGGTACATCGGGAAGACGCCACTGGTCCGTGGCCTGGTGCTGGGCATCTTCGGTGCCTTCGCCGGCGGCGGCATCGTGATCGGTACGTCCCGGTTCTTCGCCAACTCGCTCGGTGCCGGTGACGCCGCCTTCTCCCTGCTCTTCGGGGCGATCTTCTTCGGCCTGGCGATCGGCATCGGGCTCGGCCCGATGATCGTGCGGGACATGTCCCGGCGTCGCTGGTTCGGCATGAGCATCGTGCTGGCCAGCGCTTCGGTGATGACCCTGGCCTTCGCCATCCACCTGTCCATGGCGCTGGTCGGCGCGGTCCTGGTCGGCGCCGGCGCCGGGATGGCCTTCCTCTCCGGCACCACCCTGCTCGGCGGCGAGGTCGCCGACGAGGTACGCGGCCGGGTCTTCGCGGTGGTGCAGATCGGCACCCGACTGGTGCTGATCCTGGCGATCGCGCTGGGCAGCCTGCTCGCCGGTGTCGGTGGCTCCCGGAAGCTGGAGATCGCCGACCTGGGGATCTCGATCTCCGCCACCCGCCTGCTGCTGCTCGTCGCCGGCGCGGCCGGGATCTTCGCCGGGATCAGCGCGTTCGGCCAGATGGACGACAAGAAGGGCGTCCCGGTCCTGGCCGACCTCTGGGGTTCGATCCGGGGCCGTCCGCTGATGCCGGCGGAGCCGTTCGTCTCGGCGGGGCTCTTCGTGGTCTTCGAGGGCGGCGAAGGCGCCGGCAAGTCGACCCAGCTGGCCCAGCTCGCCGAGCGGCTGCGCGCCGAAGGGCGGGACGTGGTGGTCACCCGGGAGCCGGGCGCAACGGGCGTCGGCACCCGCATCCGGTCCCTGGTGCTGGACAACAACACCGACGACGAGGCGCCCTCACCACGCGCCGAGGCCCTGCTCTACGCCGCCGACCGGGCGCATCACGTGGCCACCGTGGTCCGGCCCGCCCTGTCCCGGGGGGCCGTCGTGATCAGTGACCGGTACGTCGACTCGTCCCTGGCCTACCAGGGCGCCGGGCGCACCCTGCCGGTCGACGAGCTTTCCTGGCTCTCCTCCTGGGCCACCGGCGGGCTCAAGCCCGACCTGGTGGTGCTGCTGGACATCGACCCGCGTGCGGGGCTGTCCCGGGTGGCCGAGCGCAGCCGAGCCGCCGACCGGCTGGAAGCCGAGTCGCTGGCCTTCCACGAGCGGGTCCGGTACGCCTTCCTCGACCTCGCCGCCGCCGACCCGAAGCGCTACCTGGTTCTCGACGCCGGCCACCCGGTCGAGCAGATCGCCGAGCGGGTCGCCGACCGGGTGACGGAACTGCTCGCCCCCGGCGGTGCCGACCACCCGGGGCCGGCGAGTGGCCCGGACACCTCGGTGCAGCCTGAGTTATCCCCAACGGAGCTGGTGACGACGGAGCGGACTTGATGCCGGACGCCTTTGCCGACCTGGTCGGGCAGGACGAGGCGGTGGACACGTTACGCCGGGCCGCAGCCGCCGCAGCCGCCGTGCTGCGTACGCCCCAGGAAGCGGTGAGCGGAGCCGACCCGGGTGCCGGGATGACGCACGCCTGGATCTTCACCGGGCCACCCGGCTCGGGACGGTCGGTGGCGGCGCGGGCCTTCGCCGCCGCGTTGCAGTGTGAGCACGGCACCGGGTGCGGGCAGTGCCCCGGTTGTCACACCACCCTGGCCGGCACCCACGCCGACGTACGGCTGGTGGTTCCCGACGGGCTCTCCATCGGGGTCAACGAGATGCGGGCGCTGGTGCTGCGGGCGGCCAGCACACCGTCCGGCGGCCGGTGGCAGGTCGTGATCATCGAGGATGCCGACCGGTTGACCGAGGCGGCCGGCAACGCACTGCTCAAGGCGGTCGAGGAGCCGCCACCCCGAACGGTCTTCCTGCTCTGCACGCCCTCCACCCACCCGGACGACATCTCGGTGACGATCCGGTCGCGGTGTCGGGTCGTACCCCTGGTGCAGCCGGCGGCGGACGCGGTGGCCGAGGTGCTGGTCCGGCGGGACGGGATCGCACCCGACGTGGCCCGGTGGGCGGCGGCGGCCACGCAGGGTCACGTCGGACGGGCCCGGCGGCTGGCCGGCGACCCCCAGGCCCGGGCCCGGCGGGAGGCGGTGCTCGCCGTACCGCGCCGGCTGACAAGCGTGGGTGCCGCCTTCGACGCGGCCTCCGCGCTGATCGAGGCGGCCGAGGCCGAAGCCGAGGCGGCGGTCGTGGAGATCGACGCGGCGGAACGCGCGGCGCTGGAGACGGCGCTCGGCGCGGGCGGTACCGGTCGAGGCGCGGCAAGCGCCGCCCGGGGTTCCGCCGGCCAACTCAAGGACCTGGAGCGGCGGCAGAAGTCCCGAGCCACCCGGGCCCAGCGGGACGCGCTGGACCGAGCGCTTGTCGACCTGGCCGCCTTCTACCGGGACGCGCTGACCATGGCGATGGGTGCACCGGTGCCGCCGGTGCACACCGACACCGCCGAACTGGCTGACGCCGGCGCGCGCAGCTGGCAGGCGGAAGGGGCGCTGCGGCGACTGGAAGCCGTACTGGCCTGCCGCACCGCCATCGAGGCGAACGTCAAGCCCAGGATCGCCGTCGAAGCCATGATGCTCGCCCTCTGGAAGGGCTGACCGCGGCAGGTCTTGTCGGCCGGACCGTTATCCACAGGCATCGACACGCGCAATTCACGTGCGGTACGGTCCGGTGTGCCGTGGTGACGGCGGCGGCACGCAGAGTGAGGGCAGCCGGGGAGGAGTCCGCTGATGCCGCGGGGCGAGATCGACGAGGCATGGATCGAGGAGGCGGTCCGGCGTTACCGCCGGATCGAGTCGCTCCAGGCCGAGTTCGACCAGGCCGTGGCGACGGTCGAGGTCACCGTCCGGTCGCCGGACGGCCTGGTGGAGGTGGTCGTCACCGCCAGCGGCCGGATCACCGACGTACGCTTCCTCGGCCCGCTGCACAACCGCGCGCCGCGTGACGTGGCCGGCTCGGTGCGGGCTGCGGTCACCGCCGCAGCAGACGCCGCCCAGTGGGCCCGGGAGAAGCTGCACAACGAGACCTTCACCGCCTACCGGCCACTGACGGGGGCCTGAGATGGATCTGCGTACCCTGGCCAGCCGGCTCGACGACGCGAGCGCCACCCTCACCGCGCTCTCCCGTTCGGTCACCGCCAGTGATCCCGCCCAGGGGGCCTTCGGGGCTGACGCGCCGGGCCGGCCAGGCGAGATCGGCCGGGCACTGCTGCGGCAGTGGACGACGGCCACGGGCGACCGGGCTCGGGAGGCGTACGCCGCCGCCGGTCACCTGGCGGCCACCGCGGACGCCCTACGCCGAGCTGCGGACCAGTACGCCGACACCGACGTCGCGGTGAGCCGCCGGCTGGCCGGAGAGCCCTGATGGACGCCCTCGACCGGCTCGCCGAACCGGGCCTCGACCTGCTGCGCCGGGTCGACACCCTGCTCGCCGCGGGCGCACCCGAGGGGCACCGGGTCTGGCCGCTGCTGCGGCGGATGCAGGTGCTGCCGGGCGAGGCGCTGCGGCACTTCCTCGACCTGCGTTCCGGGCCGCTGGCCGCTGCCGGGCAGGCGGTGCGCCGGCACGTCCACGGGTACGACCGGGCGTGCGCCGCGCTGACCGACCCGCAGCTCTGGTCCGGGCCGGCCGCGGCGGCGTACGGCGAGACCCGGGCGGTGCTGCTGCGCCACCTCGACGAAGGGCCCGAAAGTCTGGTGGGAAGGCTGGAGGCGACCGCTGGTTACGCCGAGGCGCTCGCCGACTGGGTGGAGGGCAGCCGGTTGGCCGTCGCCCGGGCCCTCGCCGAGGTGATCGGCTCGGCCGAGGCGGTGACTGTCGTCACGGCCACCTCGGTCACCCGGGTGGTGAGCCACTCCGGGCCGTCGTCGCCGGGTGCCGTCGCCGCCGCCGAGATCGCCGCCCGCCTGCTGGCGGTGCTCTGCGTGGCGTACGACGGGGCGGAGACCCTGGTCCGCCAGTGGGGGCCGAGCATGGCCGAGTCGGTGCTGCGCCCGCCGGCCGCCCAGGCCCGACCCGGCTTCCACGACGGCCCCCGCACGATCCGTGCCAGTTGGTAGGCGGGGCTCGCACACACCGGGGTCGGCCAGCCATGGATGGTCGTACCGGGTGGTCGATCGCGACGCCGAACCGGCACGGTCCCGCCGAAGCGTCGTAGGGTGATGACATGGGGATGCTCTGTGCGGTCAGCTTCCAGCGCTACGGGCGCCTCTACTACCTCGATCCGGGCGAGTTGCGCCCCCAGGTGGGCGACAAGGTGTTGGTGCCCACCGACGACGGACCCGAGGTGGCGGAGTGCGTGTGGGCGGCGCAGTGGGTCACCGAGGACACCGACGGGTTCCCCAAGCTCGCCGGCCTGGCGCAGGATGAGGACCTGCGCCGCGACGAGGACCTGCGCCGCCGCAAGGCCGCCGCGAAGGTCGCGGCGAAGCGGCTGATCCGCGAGCACGGCCTGCCGATGAAGGTGGTGGCGGTCGACCACGTGCTCAGCCGGGGCGACGACGGCGGTGAGCGGAGCACCATCTACTTCACCGCCCCGCACCGGGTCGACTTCCGCTCACTCGTCCGCGACCTCGGCGCGACCCTGCACTGTCGGGTGGAGTTGCGGCAACTCTCCGCGCGGGACTCGGCACGGGTGCAGGGCGGCATCGGCTCCTGCGGGCGCGATCTGTGCTGCGCCACCTTCCTGAACGACTTCGAGCCGGTGACCATCCGGATGGCCAAGGAGCAGGATCTGCCCCTCAATCCGCTGCGCATCTCCGGTGCCTGCGGTCGACTGATGTGCTGCCTCAAGTACGAGCACCCGCTGTACGCCTCAAGCGGCACGTACCCCGCGAGCGGGCAGCGCGTCGAGACCCCCTCCGGCCTGGGCAAAGTCGTGTCCCGGCATCCGCCGAGCGAGACCGTCACCGTCCGGCAGCTCAGTGACGGGTCGGTCAACCGCTGCTCGCTGGCCGATGTCTGTCGCCCCCGCATCGCATACGACGAAAGGCCCCCCTCCGCAGAGCCGGGGGGTCTGTCGCCGCAAGGGGAGTGACCGGACCGCTGCGATCTTGGGCTTGTCCGGGCTTCCTACCCTGCCCGCATGGCATACCAGCCGGCCATGGTGCCGCCGAAGAAGTCCAAGCGGGTTCTGTTCATCGTGTTGGGTGTGGTGCTCGCACTCTGTTGCTCAGGTGGGGCGGTCGGCGCCTTCCTGATCTACCGGGTGGCGATGGACGCCACCGGACCGGTCCGCTCCACAGTGAACACATTCGCGGGCGCGCTTGTGGAACGCGACTATCCGACCGCCTATCAGCAACTCTGCACCCGGGTCCGGGATCGGGTCAGCGAGGCGGACTTCACGCGGCAGCAGGAAACCCAGCCGGACCTGACCGGACACAAGATCGTCGGGTTGAACCTCTCCAACCAGAACGGTCATGTCAGCGGCAGTGCGACCGTCCGCTACACCGCGAGCGAGGGCGGCACCACCAACCGGGTCTACCCGCTGATCAAGGAGGAGGGCAACTGGCGGGTCTGCGAGTGAGTCGCCGGCCGGCAGGCCCCGGGTGAGCTGTCGGGCCGGCCCGTTGTCGCCCGGGTGCAGTGGTCAGGTGAGGGAGACGGGCGGTTCGGCCAGCCGGGGAGTCAGGGGCGTGGTGGGGGTCAGCCAGGAGGCTTCCGGCGTGTGATCGGGGTTGACCTGCCAGCGGCGGGCCACCCGGTCGACGACGACGGGATAGATCGTGAGGGTGCCGTCCGGGTCGATGCGCATCCGGACGAAGCCCTTGGCGTCCTCGATGCCCTGGCCGGCGAACAGTTCGTTGACGTTCACCCCGAACGCGCTGGCGATCAGCAGGTACCCGGCCACCAGTTGACTGGCCACCAGACCGATAACCGGCAGGTAGAGCACCGCTGCGGCAGCTGCCGGCAGCGGCCAGGACCAGTTGTGGAAGGGCAGGGCCAACCAGACCCAGGTGCCGGCCGCGCCCAGCCCGACGTGGGCCAGACCGTGTATGACGCCGAGTACCCAATGTCGCACGTTGCGTTGTCCGGTGGTGCTGGGTGGCTTGGCGAACAGGGCCGCCGCGAGCACGGTCACCAGCACCATCAACACCAGCGGAACGCTGAACAGACGCTGCTCGGACGCCTCGATCCGGAAGTCGGCCACTCCGGCGATGGAGAGCATCAACAGGGTGTGCAGGACGCCGAGCAGGGTGGCGAATCCCGGGTTGCGGCGAGGCAGCCGACCGAAGATCCCCCAGCCGTACCGGCGGGAGCGGGCCGCGTCGGGGTAACGGGCGGCCAGCGCGTACGACCGGGAAGGGCTGGACCGTCGGGCCAGGGTGTCGCGCGGCGGCACCTCGATCTGCTCGGGCAACTTGTGCGTGGGGTAGAGGTACGCGCCCCCGCTGCCGCAGGTGATCAGCTGCCGGTCGTCCGGGCCGGTGTACCGGGCGTAATGGTGCAGGTCGCCGGAGATCAACACCCGGACCCGGGCCCCGGTGGGCGCAATGATGGTCCGGATGAAGTAGTCGATCGAGTCGTACGCCGAAGGGCTGTCGACGGCCTTGACCCAGGCGGGTGCCGGCACCGCCAGGATCACCTTGCTCTGCGGCCCCAGCTTCCTGGCCACCGTGTCGAAGTAGGTCAACTGCGGATCGTCGACGTACGAGCCGGACTGGTCGTCGAGGCCGAGCAGCCACCAGTCGGCGGGCAGCTCGGCGGCGAAGTACGAGCGGGACTGCCCGGTACGCCAACCGCCGAAGTGCCGGTCCCGAGTACGCACGAACAGCCGCAGGAACGCGGTCAGTCCGTCGTACCAGTCATGGTTGCCGGGGACCGCGAAGACACTGGGCTGCTCCGGCGGGGTGGTCGGCAACGCGGCCTGGTACGGCCCCTTGCACCGGTCCTCGTACGCCTCGTAGGCGGCCGACGGGTACACCTGGTCGCCGCCCATCACCAGGGTCTGCGCCCGCGGCAGCCGATGCCCGTCCACCGTCAGCTCCGGCTGGGCGAGCAGGTAGGCCACCGAGTACGTGGCATTGAACCCGTCACCCAGGTCGGCGACATAATCCAGCCAGAGCCCGCCGTCCGGGCCGACCTGCTTGGCGATCTCCGAGTCGAGGGCCTTCTGCAACTCCCGTTTGTCCAGGTACGCCCCGAACAACATCGCCAGCAGCGTACGCAGACCGGTGCTGATCAGCAGCAGCGGCGCGAGCCACGGCACCGGCTTGCGCGGCGTGAACCCCAGCTCCAGCGGATCGGTGCTACGCGGTCGCCGCGCCGCCCGCCCACCGGCCGCCTCCTCGGCGTACGGACCCAGCGGCGCGGCGCGCCCGGTGGCGGCGGCCGGGTCGGCCGGAGGTTGCGGGATACCGCCCGGCGGGCTGTCGACCGGTTCGTCGCGGGGGATGTGATCGTCGGCCATCCATCGCAGCGTAGCGGGCGATGATTCGCACCTGCCGAGCCGCAAGGGCCGCGCTGTCCAGGTCTACCGACTCCCGGGGAATCCCGCGACGCCGCGTGTCAGCGAGTGCCGTACACTAGGCCATCGTTGCCGCCTTAGCTCAGTCGGCTAGAGCGACGCACTCGTAATGCGTAGGTCGACGGTTCGATTCCGTCAGGCGGCTCGGCACGGAAGCCCAGGTCAACGACCTGGGCTTCGCCGTTTACGATGTGCGTTTCCCCAGGCCGGTCACGCCGCTGTCTGTGGTGCTGGTCCTTCTTCTGAGGCAGCGGAGCGGCACGTCCAGAGGGCAGTCAACGAGCGCGGCGCAGGAGCGTGAGCAGGGATCTGCGACGCCAAGCGGTCAGCCAGTGGGCGCAGAGTCCCACGAGCAGGCATACGACGGAGAGCCCGTAGGCACCCCATGACCCCGTCGGCTCGGTGATGTCCCACCACTCGATCCGGTCGCCGGAGGCCAGATAGATCAGCATCGTCCCAGCGGTCAACGGCAGAACCCAGGCCAGTCGCCATCCGGCCACTCGGCCCGAGAGTAGCGCCAGGCCAAACCAGGTAGGCAGCGAGCGGATCATCGGAAGAAGTTGATCGGCGGGTAACGCTACGGCAGCCAGGCCGACGAACACCATTGCGCCCACACCGGAAATCGTAGCCAGGTAGAGGTTCTCCATCCGGCGCAGCCGGGAGGTGGCGACGACATCCAGGTCTTCCAGACTGCTGTGCAGTCCGAGCACTGGTATGACCGCCGCACACATCGACAGCGGCTTCCACAGTGGCATCAGCGTCTCACCGGTCGGAGTCGATGCCGGAACGTACACAGCGTTGGCGCCGATCCAGGCGGTCGTGAGCCCGAGGACGACGGAGAGCAGGAGAGCGACAAGCCCGTTCCGGGCGGCGGCAAACCGGATTGCCGGCCGGAATCCTTGCAGCTCAGCCACAGTACGCGTGCCGCAGTCGGGTGATTTCGGTCGTTACCCAGGTCTGTTGTTCTCGGGAGGATCGCTCCGTGTAGACCTGGGCGGCCAGCGCCCATGCCGCGTGCAACTGGCCCGAGGCGCCGAAGGTGGTGTAGTCCGGCGAGTCCGTCTCGGTCAGGTGGAGCTCCAGCCACCGCCGTAACGCGTCCGGCGTGTATTCGTTCTTTTCGGCCATGGCATCCCAGTCACACCCGTCGAACGTCGTCGACGTGATCGCCGATGCCAGACCGACCGCTAGTGCGGATGCTCGACCCTCGGAGATGTCAATATCGCCGGTCTGCTGGCGACCATAAGGAGTGTCGACGACCTGGATACCGTACTCGTGCAGCCGCGCCGGAAGAACGAAGCCGTTCGGGAGCCCTTCGGCCCGCGCCACCATGCCCTTGATCATGGGTGCGAACTTCTCATGTTCCGGCCAGAGGCAGACGACGATCCGATCCGGCAGGCAGAGTGCCCGCTGTGGCGGTGCTCGGTCGACGATGCCTTTCTGCCCGAGGATGGCAATGATCACCAGCCCAAGTGCGACACCGGGCAGCAGTTGCACGCGGGGCTTGGACGGCGACACTGCGAACGTTCTCGGTGTGGCCACCACGACTGCCAGGAGCAGGACCACCGCAGCGGCACGCATCAGCATCACGGCCGCATCCGGCGTACGCCACGGGGGCCCGCTGCTGGCGATGAACTCCGCCCGGTCGCTTACATAGGCGAGGAAAAGGAACCAGGTCAACAGCGCGAGCAGGGCGGAGAAGACCGGGCTCAGGTGCCGTCCCGCCAACCATCCCCAGGTGGTGGCGAGGACCATCACCAAGACACCCATCAACATGTAGCCCAGCCAGAGGTGCTGGCCCGGCGCGGAGATGGTGACCAGGCTGATCACGTACGTCACGGCCGCGGTCGATAGGTAGGGAACGAGGAGCAGAACGTGGGTCACCAGGAACCGCACCGCCTCCTGACGGCGGGCGGAGACCCTCATCGGGGCGATCTGTTCCTCCATCCGATGCCGCCGGGAGCTACCTGATATCCAGGCCGCCGCGCCAGCGGCCACCACGCTGAGGAAGAACGCCGGGGTCTGGGCGGCGATGCCCGCCTCCGGCCAGATGCCCGTCCAGTCGCCGGGCACGGAGAGCAGCAGCACGGCACCGCCCAGACACATGAGTGGGGTGGCCCAGCGCAGCGGTGACGTACGGATGTGTAGCCACAGGACATTCACCGCGACGTTTCCTGTTCTGGTAACAGGTGCAGGTAGGCGCGCTCCAGGCTGGTGTGTCCGGGCAGATCGTCCCGACCTGATCGGGAGAGCTCCGCTGTGCTGCCGTCGAATCTGATCTGCCCGTCAGAAATGACCAGGACCCGGTCACAGGTGGAGTCGATATCACTGATGATGTGCGTGCTCAGCACTACGACAGAGTCACTGAGATCCGTCAGGATCTTGCGGAACTGGAGTCTCTGCCGTGGATCGAGCCCAGCGGTTGGTTCGTCCAGCAGAATCACCGCCGGCCGCCCCACGATGGCCCAGGCGATCCCGGCCCGCTGACGCATCCCGCCGGACAGCTTCTTCAGCTTGATCGTCGCCCGGTCCAGCAGGTCAACGGCGGACAACGCGGCCTTTGCCCCAGCATCCCACTGCGCGGCGGGCAGACCGCGCAGCCACGCCGCGTAACGCACGAAGTCGCCCACCCGCATGTGCGGGTCGTACCCGAAGCTCTGGGGCAGATAGCCGACATGGCGTCGCGCTGACCTGGCCGACCGCTCGTCGTTGACCTGGACGCCATTGATGTGGAGGACGCCCGCGTCTGGCGGCATGATTGTCGCCATGGTGCGCAACAGGGTGGTCTTGCCGGCACCATTCGGCCCGAGTAGCCCCGTGACTCCCGGCTTCAACCTGGCCGACACCTCGCGCAAGGCGACGACATTGCCGTAGCGCTGGGAGACCCCCATCAACTCCAGCGTCATCCGATAGCCCTTCAACTAGATGATGCCCGGCTGACGACGAGTGGCGGGACCCGGAAACCGGATCCCGCCATGTCCGTCAGGTCAGGGCCGGAACCAGGTAGTCAGGTTGCGCAGGGAGCCCGTGAAACAGTCCTCGCCGTCCACGCTCTGACCATCGCCCTTTTGGCGGTACCTCGTCAGCGTCTTGTCTCCGGAGTTGTTGCAGTCCGCGTCGGTCCTGAAATTGCCCGTCTTTTTGGCGCCACCGCTTACGCACTCCTGGTTCCAGTCGCGAGTCCAGCCGATGCCGTAGCAGCCCTCAACGGTATTGCCCGTGAAGGAAGCCTGTGCGGATGCGGTGACAGTAAAGACGGATGCTGTGGCCAGCACCGCGACGATACCTGCCTTGGCCGTCAGGACGAGGTCTCGACGTGCTGTTCCCATTTTTCTCCTCCCGTGTTCCATCGATCATCTCGATGGCAGTCGAACGCTAACACCCGAATCCGAAACTGTGTGTCCCATCGACCGCGGGAAGCCGGTCATCGCCAGGACCATGCCGGCAGCCTCAGCGGAGAAACGCTTACCTAACCGCCACCGTCACTGTGCGCCTACCGGCGGCGTTGACCAAGGCGACGGCGCTGCCACGGTCGGTGCATCGTGCCTGCCGTCAGGTTTGTCCCATGATGACCGGGGTATCGCCCCGGATGCGACGATGATCGCCGACGAGCGAAGCAGTGGAGGCCGGAGATGGAGAGTCGACTCAAGGTGTTGGGTCACCCCGTCCATCCGATGCTGGTGATGTTCCCGGCAGCCCTGCTCATCACGGCGGTGCTGTTCGACGTCATCGACACCGCCGGCGGGCCGGACTTCCTCGGCGAGGTGGCGTACTGGAACATCACTGTCGGGCTGATCGGTGGCCTGCTGGCCGCGGCGGCGGGACTGTTCGACCTGCTGGCCATCCCGGCCGGTACGCGGGCGAAGCGGGTGGCGCTCACCCACGCCGCCGCCAACGTGGCGGTGATCCTGCTCTTCGCCGCGGTCTGGGTGGTACGCCTCAACGCCGACTCACGGGCCGCCGGTGGCGCACTTATCGCCATCGAGGTGGTGGCGCTCGGCATTCTCAGTGTCAGTGCCTGGCTCGGCGGGGAACTGGTCGACCGGCTCGGCGTCGGCGTCGACCGTGACGCCCATCTGGACGCGCCGAGTTCCCTGCGTACATCTGGCAGCCAGTGAATGGGAGATCAGCGATGACCGGACCGGGGCGTGGTTGGCGCGCAGGCCAGCAGGGCTGGGACCCGCTGGGCGAGTTGCAGTCCCTGCGTACCGAGCTGAGGCGGTTGGTCGGTGGTCGGCCGGGGCCGCCCGAGGTGGAGTTGGGGGAGACCGCCGACGGCTGGGAGGTGATCGTCCGGCTGCCCGGTGTCGCGCCCGAGGAGGTCGCGGTGGAGTTGGACGACCGCGAACTGTGCGTACGCGCCCGGACCGAGGCCGAGGTCAACGCCGATCACGGGATCTCCGGTGGCTTCGAGACCCGGGGCTTCGACTACCGGGTGCAGTTGCCGGCACGGGTGGACCCGGACGCGATCGACGCGGTGATGGATCACGGCCTGCTCCGGGTGCGGCTGCCGCGACCGAACCGCCCCAGCCCTCGCACCATCCCCGTCGGCCGGGGCGGGCCGTACAGCGGCGCGTCGAGCGGCATCGACCCGGCCGCCGACCGGGAACTGCACCATCCGGACGTCGCCCTCGGCGAAGCCGACCGGTAGCCGATGAGCGACCCGGCCCTGCTCACGTCGGCCGCCGGGCTGGTACCGGACGTGGCCCGGATCGCCGTGCTGCGCGCCAACGCGCTCGGCGACTTCATCTTCGTCCTGCCGGCGCTGGACGCGCTGCGGTCGGCGTACCCGCAGGCGGAGATCGTGTTGCTCGGTGCGCCGTGGCACGCGCAGCTGTGGCGCGACCGCCCCGGCCCGGTGGATCGGGTGCTTGTGGTGCCGCCCGCGCCGGGCATCCGCGCGGCGGGCCCCGGTGAGGCCGAGGCCAGCATGGTCGACTTCCTGGCCGCCGCCCGCACCGAGCGTTTCGACCTGGCCCTGCAACTGCACGGTGGCGGCGCCAACTCCAACCCGCTGGTGGCCGCGCTCGGTGCCCGGGTCAGCGCCGGTCTGCGGGCCGAGGACGCCCCGCCGCTGGACCGCTGGCTGCGCTACGTCTACTACCAGCCCGAGGTGATCCGCTACCTGGAGGCGGTGGCGCTTGTCGGTGCCCCGGCGACCACGATCACCCCGACGTTGACGGTCACCGACGCGGACCGGGCCGAGGCCCGGTCGGTGCTCGGCGCGGCGGAACGGCCCCGGGTGGTGCTGCATCCGGGGGCCACCGACACCCGCCGACGCTGGCCCGCCGAGCGGTTCGCCGAGGTGGCCCGGACGCTGCACGCGGACGGGTACGAGGTGCTGGTCACCGGCACCCCCACCGAGCAGAACGTGGTCGACCAGGTGGTCGCGGCGGCCCGGGTGCCCCTCCGGCCGCAGGTCGGCACGTTGAGCCTCGGTGGATTGGCCGGCTGCTACGCCGACTGCGAGCTGGTGGTCTCCAACGACACCGGCCCGCTGCACCTGGCCGCCGCCGTGGGCACCCCGACGGTCGGCATCTTCTGGGTCGGGAACCTGATCACCACGGCCACCCCACTGCGTGCCCGGCACCGGCCGATCACCTCGTGGACGGTGCACTGCCCGGTCTGCGGGGTGGACTGCACTCCGGGCATCTACCCGCATCGTCCGGGCGACGGCGAGTGCCCGCACCGGGATTCGTTCGTAACCGACGTGCCGGTGGCCGAGGTGTTGGAAGCCGCCCGCGAGTTGCTGTTCCGGTCGTAAGGAAGGGCACCTTCTTAACGTCTGCGGTAGAGCAGGGGCCCCTTGTTAACAACCAAGGTCGTCGGCGAGGACGACCTCCCACGCCTCCACGTCCCGGTCGGTAACGGTGGTCGGTGACTCCAGGTGGTAGGCCCCGCTGGGCAGGACGCCGGCGCCACCGTGGCGCGCCAGCACGGCGAGCTGGGCGGCGACATCCTCGCCCTGGTGGCGCGGCGGCACCCGACGCCAGAAGTCGAAACCGCCGGAGTCGACGAGCTTCGCCCGGTCGTACAGCACACAGCCGCCGATCCAGGAGATCCGGTACGCCCGCCAACTGCCCTCAGGCAGCGCCAGCGCCTCGGTGACGTGCAGCAGGTTCGCCGCTGAGTGGATCTGCGCCCGGTCCCACTCGGGGGTGTCCGGCCCGATGCGCTCCGGCACCGGTCGACCGCTCCACTCCTGGTAGTGCCGGTGGGTCTGCGGCCGTACGTCGTGCAGATAGGACAGTCCGTGCACCGCGTTGCCGACGAACCCGCAGCCCAGCTCCTCGATGGCGGTCACCAGCCGACGCAACGTGCCCGGTTCCATCCAGACGTCGTCGTCGAGGCAGAGCACGTACCGGGCGGCGGAGGCGGCGAGCAGCGAAGCGCGGTGTTCGGCCAGGCCACGGCGGGGCAGCCGGCGGGTCAGCAGCACCGGGTGCCCCCGGTGGCGCAGCGCCCGGACCATGGTGGCCGCCGCCGGGTGGGCGTAGCCGGGCTCGTGGTCGGACTGGTCGCTGACCACCACACCGAACCCCGGCACCCCCTCCTGGGCGGCGAGCCCGGAGAGGGTGACGGCCAGTTCGGCGGGCCGGTCACGGGTCGGAATCAGCACGTCCAGCAGCCGTTCGGCGCGGAAGTCGGCGTGCGTACCGGTGTCGAGCGGTCGGTTCACGGTGCCTTACCGGTCATCGGTGGCGCGGCCGACCCGGTCATCTCGTCCGCCGGGTCGGGCAGCGTCACCCCGAGCGCCCGGTCCGCGTCGAGGACCCGATCAACGTCGGGGTCGGGCCGCGTCGGTGGGCCGCCGGCCACCACCTCCGGCGAGCCTTCCTGGCCGTACGCCCGGATCCGGTCGATGATCGCGGAGGTGGACCGGTCCGGTACGTAGCCGAGGGTGCGTACCTGCCCGCCGAGCCGCTGCACCAGCGGCGCCTCCGGCACCAGTTCGGGCGGGTAGTCGCCACCCTTGACGTAGACGTCCGGCCGGATCGCCTCGATCAGCGCGGTCGGCGAGTCCTCCTCGAAGACCACCACATGGTCCACGCAGGACAGTGCGGCGAGCAGGGCGGTGCGGTCCTCGACCGGGTTGACCGGGCGGTCGGGCCCCTTCAGCCGCCGGACGCTGCCGTCGGAGTTGACCGCCACCACCAGCAGGTCACCGAGCGCCCGCGCCTGCTCCAGATAGCGCACATGGCCCCGGTGCAGCACGTCGAAGCAGCCGTTGGTGAAGACCACCGACCGGCCGGCGCGACGATGCTCGGCGACGAGGGTGTCCAGCCCTTCGGTGCCGATCAGCACCTGCCGGTCGTCTCCGCCCAGGGCCGGTTGCCCGAGCGCGGTCAGCAGATCCTCGCGGCGGCACACGCAGGTGCCGGTGCCGGTGACGGTGCTGGTGGCGGCGAGCTGCGCCAGGTGGGCCGCGGTGGACAGCGGGGCGTCGGCGGCCAGCGCGAGCGTCATGGCCGCCAGGTACGCGTCCCCGGCACCGACCGCGTGACTGGCCGGTACGGGCGTGCTGTGGCTGCGACTGGGTTGCCCGTCCGCGCCGCCGACCACCGCCCCGTCGGTGTCCAGCGTCACCGCGACCACGTCCGCGCCGGTGTGTGCGCGCAGCTCGGCCAGCCGGGACTCGGCCAGTACCGCCCGGTCCACACCGGCCCCCGCGTCGGCGTTCACGGTCACCCCGGTGCCGGTGACGCTGAGCCCGTCATGGGTCATCGCCACCCGGTCCTCGCCCGGCGTCGGCTCCCCGGTCGGCCCGCCGGTACGCTGCCCCGCCCCGCCCGGCGCGGCACCGACGGTCAGCTCGGACGGGCCGTCGCCCGCGTCCACCTCGGGATGTTCCAGTTGCAGTTCACCGCCGCCGCGCCCGGCGCGGGCGAGCAGGCGGGTGGCCTCCGCGAAGCTCGGGGTCACCACGGTCGGGGCGAGGCCGCGCCAGTCGGCGAGGTCGTGCGCGTCGAGGGCGACGGTGGCGTACCGGTCCCGTTGGGCGACCAGCCAGGCGCGTACCCGAGCCGGCAGTGCGCCCAGGCCGTAGTCGCAGATCACCAGGGTCGGCGCCACGCCGTCGGCAGCGGCCTGCAACTCCCGGGTGGCGCAGTCCAGGGCGGTGAGCAGCCGGTCCACCCCGTCCTCGCTGAGCGGGTCGTCGGGGTCGCCGGAGTCCTCCCGCAGCAGGATCTGGTCACCGGCGAGCATCCGGCGCTTGACCGGGGTGTGCCGGCCCGGCTGGCTGACCGTACGGTCCCAGACACCGGCCCGATCCAGGCAGTCGTGCAGTTCGTCGCCGGCCACGTCCGCGCCGACGGGTGCCACCAGCACCGACCGGCCGCCCAGCGCGGCGATGTTGACTGCCGTGTTGGCCGCCCCACCCGCTGCGGAGATCCGGCGGCGCAGGGTGAGGACGGGTGCCGGGGCTTCCCGGCACAGCCGGTCCGAGTCGGCGAACCGCCACTCGTCGAGCATGGCGTCGCCGAGTACCAGGACGGGGCGTCCGAGCCAGCTCTGCACGACCTCGGCGAGCCGGAGCTGTTCCGCTGCTGCTCGTGCCATGCCGGCGGATCCCCCTGCCCGACGGGGTCAAACCTGCCGCGCGGACCAGGAGCGGATGCGGCGTGCGCCACCACAGGCGCGCGTTTCGGTGCCTCCGGGTCGGGAAGGGATGCCTTCGAACCCCCGGATTTCGAACCCCCGGAGAGGAGTAGCAGCATGGCAGCCACATTGCAGGGCAAGCGAGTCGCGTTCCTGGCCACCGACGGCGTGGAGGAGGTCGAGTACGTCCAACCGCGCCAGGCGGTCGAGCAGGCCGGTGCCACCGCCGAACTGGTGTCGATCAAGCCCGGGAAGATCACGTCCTTCCAGCACCTGGACCCGTCGCAGACGTACGAGGTCGATGTGAGCGCCGCCGACGCGGACCCCGACCGGTACGACGCCCTGGTGTTGCCGGGCGGGGTGGCCAACCCGGACTTCCTGCGGACCGACCCGGACGCGGTGCGTTTCGTCAGGTCGTTCTTCGACGCGGGCAAGCCGGTGGGGGTGATCTGCCACGGCCCGTGGACGCTTGTCGAGGCGGACGTGGTGCGGGGTCGCCGGATCACCAGTTGGCCGAGCCTGCGTACCGACCTGGTCAACGCCGGCGCGAACTGGGTCGACGAGCAGGTCGTCACCGACAACGGGCTGGTCAGCAGCCGTAAGCCGGACGACCTGCCGGCGTTCTGCGCCAAGATCGTCGAGGAGTTCGCCGAGGGCCGGCACTGAGCCGACAGCCGACGCCGAAGCGGTGGTGGCCCGTCCGGGCTGTCACCGCTTCGGCGTGCGTGCGCCGGGTCCGCCGTCGTGTTCGAGACGTGCGGCATGTTTTCGGTGACCGGGGAAAGCAGGCGTAATGACCACGGAGGGCCGTTCCGAGCCGGTACTGAACAAGGGGCAGCTTCGCCTGCTGATGTTCGGCCTGATGACCGGCATGCTGCTGGCAGCACTCGATCAGACAATCGTCGGGACCGCCCTGCCGACAATCGTCGGTGAACTGGGCGGCATCAGCCACTACTCGTGGGTGGTCACCGCGTACCTGCTCGCCTCGACGGCGTCGACGCCGCTGTACGGCAAGATGGCCGACCTGTACGGCCGCCGTCCGGTGTTCCTCTTCTCCATCGGGACCTTCCTGCTCGGCTCGCTGCTGGCCGGGTTGTCCCAGGACATGACCCAGTTGATCGTCACCCGCGGGGTGCAGGGCATCGGCGCGGGTGGCCTGATCACACTGGCCTTCACCATCATCTCGGACGTGGTCCCGCCCCGCGAGCGCGGCCGGTACCAGGGCGTCTTCGGTGCCGTCTTCGGCATCTCCTCGGTGGCCGGTCCGCTGGTCGGTGGCTATTTCGCGGAGACGAACTGGCGTTGGATTTTCTACGTCAACGTGCCGCTGGCGATCCTCGCCATTCTGGTCTGTTCCCGGGTGCTGCGGCTGGTGCCGTTCACCCGGCGCAAGCACGCGATCGACTGGCTCGGCGCGACGCTGCTGGTCGCCGGGGTGAGCTGCCTGCTGCTCGCGTTGAGCTGGGGTGGCGAGACCTACCCGTGGGGTTCCGCACTGATCATCGGGTTGTTCGTCGCCGGGGCGGTGCTGGGGTTGCTCTTCGTGCTCCAGGAGGCCCGGGTCACCGAGCCGATCCTGCCGTTGCGGTTGTTCCGCAGCGCCACCTTCGCCCTGGCCAACGGTGCTGGGTTCGTCATCGGCCTGGTGATGTTCGGGTCGATCATCTTCATCCCGCTCTACCTCCAGATCGTCAAGGGCGCCTCGCCGACGCGCAGCGGTCTGCTGATGCTGCCGATGATGGCGGGTGTCATCGTCACGTCGGTGCTCACCGGCCGGGCGATGAGCCGGCTCGGCCGGTACAAGTGGTTCCCGGTGGCCGGGGCGGCGTTGCTGCTGGTCGGGATGCTGCTGTTCACCCGGCTGCGGGTGGAGACCTCGCTCTGGGTGGCGTTCGGCTTCATGGTGGTGATCGGCGTGGGGCTGGGGCTCTGCATGCAGTCGCTGGTCCTCGCCGTGCAGAACGCCGTCTCCATGCGGGACCTGGGCGCGGGCACCTCCTCGGCGACCTTCTTCCGGTCGCTCGGTGGCTCCTTCGGGGTGGCCATCCTCGGCGCGGTGCTCTCCTGGCGACTCACCGCCGAGTTGGCCGACCGGCTGCCCGGCGCGATCGCTCAGTTGACACCCGAGGAACAGGCCGCGGCCGGGGCCACCGGCGGCGCGGGTGTCTCGATCAACGATCCGGCGGCCATCCTGGCGCTACCCGCCCCGGTGCGGGCGGCCGTTCAGGCAGCGTTCGTCGAGTCGCTGCACCTGGTGTTCCTGACCACCGGGCTGATCGCGATCGTGGCGCTGCTGGTCACCCTGGCCCTGCCCAACGAGCAACTGCGGGGTGCCGGCCCGCAGGGCGCCACCGGCGGGACGGACGGGCTCGGTGGGGAAGGCCCGGCACCGGGTGGCAAGCCGCTGGACAAGGGGTCCAAATCGGAGGCCGCCGCCGACATGGAGGCGAAGTCCCAGACGATGCTCTGACCGGTCCCGGTCGTCCGGTCTCGGCGACGAGTGTCACTTGAGGATCAGGCGGTTGGTCTGCTCGAAGACGTCCAGGTCGGCGAGGGTCTCCGCGACGCTGGCGGAGAGCGGATGCGGCATCGCCTTGCGGTGGAAGAAGCCCGCGTCGGTGGTCTCGTCGGTGATCCGGGCGAGCTGGCCGTCCCACTCCTCGACCCGGAAGGCCGTGGTGAAGACCTGGTACGTGTGGCCGTACATGTTGGTGTGGGTGCGGTCGGCGCCGGTGTAGAGGGCGAAGGCGCTGACCCGCAGGGCGCGCAGGCCGGTCTCCTCGCGGACCTCCCGGACGGCGCAGTCGGCGATCGACTCGCCCAGTTCCATCGCCCCGGCCGGCAGCGCCCACTGCCCGTTGTCCGACCGGCGGATCAGCAGGACCCGCGCCGAGCTGTCGCGAACCACGGCACGGGCGCCCACGAACATCAGCGTCCGGTCGCCGGCGAGAGCGCGCAGCTGTCCGACGTACGAATCAGCCCAGGAAATGCTCACCCGGCCGAATGTACGCAGGGATGCCGGGGGTGTCCGGGAGACCGGCTTGTTACCCACTCGTAGGGGCGATGTGCGGGATCTGGCAGCGCCGTAACACTTATCGGCGCATCATCGCCGTTAGGGATAGCGGGCTCGCGTAGACCTCTACTCCCGGAGGGCGGCCCCGGCGTTCGCACCGCGCCGGGGCCGCCCGTTTTTGCGGGGGTTACCCGCAACGCCAGTATTGCGAGAGTTGTTCGCTTCTGTCCTGCTGATGGGGAAATCCGCCCAGAACACGCCAGCGCTAGTCGGCGGCGCTGATCAACACCTTGCCCACGACCGCGTCCTCCACCGCCTGATGCGCGGCGGCTGCCGCCGACAGGGGATAGCGGTGCAGCGGCAGCCCCGCCTCCTCGCCCACCCGGATGCCGCCCTGCGCGGCAGCCGCCGCGACATCCATCACCGCCTGCGCCTTCGCCGCCTTCGGCAGCGTGTAGACAAGCACGAACTGCCAGCGCGCGTTCGGTGTCATCAGCGGCCTGATCGGCAGGGTCACCTCGTCGCCGCCGTCGTCGGCGTAAACACAGACCACCCCGCCCGGATGCAGCAGTTGGACGTCGGTGGCGGCGTTGCGGGCGGCGGCGACCTCGACGATCCCGTGCACCCCGTCGGGCGCGACCTTGCGGACCTCGGCCACCACGTCCTGCTCCCGATAGTTGATCACGAAGGAGGCGCCGGCCGCCGCCGCCAACTGCGCCTTCTCGGCGCTGCTCACCGTGGCGATGACGCAGGCGTCCGCCCAGGCCGCCAGCTGGATCGCCGCGTTGCCGACCGCGCCCGCGCCGCCCTGGACCAGCACCGCGTGGTCGCTCAGCGCACCGGGGCGCAGGCCGTCCGGCAGGTACTCCCCGGCGGTCAGGCACCGGTGTGCGGTCAGGAACGGGATGCCCAGGCTGGCCCCCAGCTCGAAGGAGCCGTCGCCGAGGCGTACCACCTGGCGGACCGGGACCACGGTGTACTCGGCGGCGGTGCCCCAGGGCCGCTGCCAGGCGGCCTCCCAGATCCACACCCGCTCGCCGATCAGATCCTGGGCGACGCCCGCGCCGACCGCCTCGATGATCCCGGCGCCGTCCTGACCGGGCGTCTGCCAACCGGCCGGCAGCGGCCACTGCCGGCGGGCCTTCCAGTCCGTCGGGTTCACCCCGGAGAACACGATCCGCACCAGCACCTCGCCCGCACCGGGCTCCGGCAGCGGCCGGTCGACCAGTTGCAACACCGAGGGATCGCCGGTGCGCTCGTACACGATGGCCTTCATCGCCGTCCCCTCCCGCCCGGCCCGCTGGCGGGCGTCCTTGTCACCGACCGTAGGCGGGCCGGAGGTCGGGCGGTGGCCGTTCAGGCCAGCCGGTCCACCACCTGCGGGGTCAACTCGTCGATCGAATTCAGCACCGTCGCCGCCAGCTGTTGCGCGTCCGGATCCAGCGGGTACGACCCGTGTGGCACCGCCACCACGGTCATTCCCGCGGTGGCGGCCGACCGCACCCCGTTGGAGGAGTCCTCCACCGCCACGCACCGCGTCGGGTCCACCCCGAGTTGCCGGGCGACCGCCAGGTAGACGTCCGGGGCCGGCTTGCCGCGCTCGGTCTGCTCGGTCGACAACGTGGCCTGGAACTCGTCGGTCAGGTCGGTGGCGGCCAGCGCCGCCGCGATCAGCCGGGTCGGGGACGAACTCGCCAACCCCAGCGGCCACCGCGCGGCCAGCCGGCGTACCACCTGGTCGGCCCCGTCGATCACCGGTACGCGCTGCGCGTACCGCTGGGCCATCTCCTCGACCACCTCGGCGGCGACCTGCTCGGCGCTCCGCCGTACGCCCAGTTCCCCGCTGAGGTACCGGGCCCACTCCCCGGTGCTCATCCCCATCAACCGCCGCTGGGTGTCCGCCTGCCACGTCCCACCGTGCGCCGCGACGTACGCCCGCCGCACCTCCTCCCAGACCGGCTCAGAATCCACGATCACGCCGTCAAGGTCGAAAACCACCGCTTCCACCATCACCCCCTCATCCTCCCCCACCCACCCCCAGACCCAAGTTGATCAAGAAGTTCTGGTCGGCGAGAGAGCAACACATCTCGACCGAAACCTCTTGATCAACCCTGCTGGGGGGTGGGGAGGCCGATGGGGTTGGTGGAGGGGATCACCAGGTGGGCGGCTTGGGCGATGGGGAGGAGGAGGGTGTGCAGGCGGGTGAGGGTGTCGGGGGTGAGGGAGTGCCAGGGGCGGGCGGCGGCGGTGTCGGTGGCGGTCTCGACCGCCTGGAAGGCGACTCGGCCCTCTGCGGTGGGGGTGGCAGAGGACAGGGTGGTGGGGGTGGTGGAGGGATCAGCGGGGGTCAGCCAGCCACGCGCGGCCAGGCGGGACTGAGCCTGTGCCCACTCGTGGTCGGACCAGCCTCGGCCCTGCAGGGACTGGGCCGGCATTCCGTTCGCCACCCGCCAGGCCAGCGTCTCGACCGGGTCGAGGTCGGCGGCGACCAGCGCGGCCACGTGCCCGTCGCCGCGATGCTCACGCAGCGTCGTCGCTGCCTGCCAGAGCCGGGCGAGCGGATAGTCGCCGCGCGGTAGGGCGGCGTTGGCCGCACCGAGCACCCGACCGGGGGCCGCACCGAGCCCCTCGGCGGCGACTTCGAGCAGCTCCGCAGTCTCCGCCAGGTGCCGCTCGGGCAGCTCGTACGTCAGCTCGGCGAGCGCCTGCACCGCACCGGTCAGCCGGGCCCGTAGCGCCTGATCCGGGTCGGCCAACTGCCAGATCGACGGCAGGGCCCGGGTAACCATGTGCGGGGCGAAGGTGTAGAAGGCGGCGACCACCGGCGCCGGGCCGACCGGCCCCAGCGGCGCGGCCCGGCCCGCGAAATAACCACGCCAGTACCCGCGCAGCCCGACCGCCTCGTACGCGGCCCGGGCGCGCGGATGAAAGTAGGTGACGGCGTGCACCGGCTCGAAACAGGTCCACATCAACCGGGCAACCTGTGCCGGGTCGTCCCACGCCGTCACCGCTAGCCCCTACTGGGCGGCGAGGATGTCGACCACGAAGCGCAGCGGGCCGCCCGGACGCCCACCGGCACCGTCGCCGTACGCCTGCTCGGCCGGGATGTCCAGCTGCACCCGGCTGCCCACGGTCACCCCGACCAGGCCCCGGTCCCAGCCCTCGATGACCTGTCCGACACCGATCGGGAAGGTGGCCGGCTCACCCCGGCTCCACGAGGAGTCGAACTCCTCGCCGTTCTCGTAGAACACCCCGATGTAGTTGACGGTGATCGACTGGCCCGCCTCGACCTTCGGGCCGGTGCCCTCGATCAGCGGAGTCACGACGAGCTTGTCGAGCTTGCCCTCGCCGGCCTTGGCCTCCGGCTGGGTGCCCAGCGCCGGGTCGGCCCCCTCGGGCAACTGCGGGGCGGGCGGCGCGTCCTGGGGGGCACCCTGCGTCGGCGTGGCCGACGGCTCACCGGCCGCCTGCTCGGTGGGCTCGTCGCCGCCGCGCTGGCCGATCATCACGAACACGGTGATCAGCACCGCGACCACGGCCACCGCCGCGAACGCGCCGGCCCAGGCCTGCTTGCGGCGTTTGGCCTCGGCTGCCTTCTGCTCGGCCAACTGTTCGGCCAACCGCCGCCGTGCCTTGCTTTCCTGCCCGCCCGCGTGCTCGCTCACGTCCTCGACTCCCTGCGCAGAGGTGGATGCGTCCGGCCACGGACGCCGTCGCCGACACACGGTACCTGGTGGCCGGCGCAGTTCCGACGGTCGATCGTGACCAGTGGGACCGCAGAGGGCCGTTGGGACACATGTGGGGCCTGCGGGCCGCACAGATCACGGCCGGAGGCGGGTCACGCGGTCTTGCGGGCAGCCTTCTTCGGAGCGGCCTTCTTGGCGGCCTTCTTCTCCGCCGCCTTGGGGGCGGCCTTCTTCGTACCCTCGGTCTTCTTGGCGGCCTCGGCCTTCTTCGGAGCGGCCTTCCTGGTGGCGGCCTTCTTCGCCGGGGCCTTGGCCGCCGCCTTCTTCTGCTGGGCGGAACGCGCCGAGGTGATCGGGGTCGGCTCGCCGGCGCCACCACCGGCCGGTGCCTCGCCCCGGGCCGCGCGGGCCCGCTCGACCGACGCCTTCAGCGCGGCCATCAGGTCGACGGCGGCGGCCGGGGCCTCCTCGGCCTCCTCCGGCTGCACCACCTCACGGCCCTCCACCTTGGCGTCGATGACCTCCTGCAACGCCGCCCGGTAGTCGTCGGTGAACTCGTCCGGATGGAAGTCACCGGCCATCGAGTCGATCAGGGAGGTGGCCATCGCCAGCTCCGGCGGGCGGATCTTCAGGTCCTCATCGAGGAAGCCGAAGTCCGGCTTACGGATCTCGTCCGGCCAGAGCATCGTGTTCAACAGGAGTACGCCGTCGCGGACCCGCAGGGTGGCCAACTGCTCCCGCTGGCGCAGCGCCACCTTGACGATCGCCACCCGCTCCGAGTCGGTCAGGGCGTCGCGCAGCAGCAGGTACGGCTTGGTCGCGGTGCCCTCCGGCTCCAGGAAGTACGCCTTGTTGTAGAGGATCGGATCGACCTGCTCGGCCGGTACGAACTCCAGCACGTCGATCGCGTGCGAGGTGGTCAACGGCAGGTCGGCGAAGTCCTCGTCGGTGAGGATGACCATCTCCCCGCCGCCGATGTCGTAGCCCTTGGCGATGTCGTCGTAGCTGACCTCCTCGCCGCAGACCTGGCAGGTGCGCTTGTACCGGATCCGTCCGCCGTCTTCCCGGTGCACCTGGTGGAACCGGATGTCCTTCTCCTCGGTCGCGGAGTACAGCTTCACCCCGATCGAGACCAGACCGAACGACACGGCACCCTTCCAGATGGCCCGCATCCCGTACTCCCTTCGCCGGTATCGACCATGCTCGCACCCGAGCGAACGTGACGCGAGGTGTTCGGCCTGGTACTACAGTCGGATGGTGCCCGGCGCGCCGCTCAGACCGATGCTCGCGATGACCGGGCAACTCCCGGTCGGTGCCGGCTGGGCGTACGAGTTCAAGTGGGACGGCGTACGCGCCCTGGCCGACATCACCGCTGGTCGGCAGCACCTGTACGCCCGCTCCGGTGTGGAGATCACCGCCGCCTACCCGGAACTGATCACGCTCGCCGAGCAGGTCGACGACGCACTGCTCGACGGTGAGGTGGTCCTCTTCGACCAGGCGGGACGCCCGTCATTCACCGCACTCGCGGAGAGGATGCACGTGCGGGACCGGGCGAAGGCGGCCCGGCTGGCGGCGAGCGTCCCCGTCACGTACATGATCTTCGACCTGCTCCGGTTGCGGGGCGAGGACCTCACCGGCTGGCCGTACGCCCGCCGCCGGGAGGCCCTCGACGACCTGGGCCTGGGTGCGGCGCGGTGGGCGGTGCCACCGGTCTTCTTCGACGGCGCGGCCACCTACTCCGCCGCCGGTGAGCACGGCCTGGAGGGGGTGATGGCCAAGCGGGTCGACTCGACCTACCGACCCGGGGTGCGCTCACCGGACTGGGTGAAGGTCAAACTGGAGGTGACAGGCGACTTCGTGGTCGGTGGCTGGCGGCCCGGCGCCCGCAGGATCGGTGGGCTGCTGGTCGGGGTGCCCGGTGCCGGCGGACGGCTCACCTACCGGGGTCGGGTCGGCGGCGGCATCGGCGCGGCGATCGAACGGGAACTGCTGCGCGAGCTGGAGCCACTGCGCACCCCCACCTCACCGTTCGCCGCCGGCGTGCCGCGCGAGGATGCCCGGGGCGCGATCTGGGTAACCCCACAGGTGGTGGTGGAGGTGAAGTACGGCCAGCGCACCCCGGACGGGCGACTGCGGTTCCCCCGGATCCTGCGGCTGAGACCGGACAAGCCGGCCGAGGAGGTCGACGATGCCAGCTGAGCGCTTCCGGGTCGAGGTCGAGGGCCGCACCCTGGACCTGTCCAACCTGGACAAGGTGCTCTATCCACAGGCCGGCTTCACCAAGGGCGAGGTGATCGACTACTACACCCGGATCGCCCCGGTGCTGCTGCCGCACCTGGCCGACCGGGCGCTGACCCGGATCCGCTACCCGAACGGGGTGGACGGCAACTCGTTCTTCGAGAAGAACGCCCCCGCCGCAACCCCCTCCTGGGTGCGCACCGAGAACCTGCCCGCCCCCGGATCGAGCAAGGGCCGGGAAACCATCGACTACGTGGTCGCCGACGACCTGCCCACCCTGGTCTGGCTGGCCAACCTCGCCGCGCTGGAACTGCACACCCCGCAGTGGAAGGTCGGCGAACACCCCGACCTGATGGTGGTCGACCTCGACCCGGGCGCCCCGGCGTCCCTCAAGCAGTGCTGCCAGGTGGCGCTGCTGCTGCGCGACCGACTCGCCGCCGACGGGGTGGACGCCTACCCGAAGACCTCCGGCAAGAAGGGCATGCAACTGAGCTGCCCGATCGCCGGCACCCAGTCCTCCGACGACGTGTCGGGCTACGCCCGACGGATCGCGCAGGAGTTGGAACGCGAACACCCGAAGCTGATCGTGTCGAAGATGGCGAAGAACCTGCGACCCGGCAAGATCTTCATCGACTGGAGTCAGAACAACGCGGCGAAGACGACTGTCGCGCCGTACTCGCTGCGCGCCCAGCCGGTGCCGTCCGTCTCCGCGCCGCTGACCTGGGACGAGGTCGCCGCCGGTGCGGCCGGCAAGCGCCCGTCGTCCCGGCCGTACACCGCCGGCGAGGTGCTCAAGCGGGTCGACGAACACGGCGACCTGCTCGCCCCCCTGCTCGACCTCGGCCCCGCACTGCCCGAGCGGTAAGGAAGGGCACCTTGTTAACGCCTCCGGTAGAGGAAGGGCCCCTTGTTAACGCCGCTGGACAGGTCGGGGCGGTAGGAGTAGGAAGTGCGGTATGTCTGCTGCGCTGCCCGTGTTGTCCGCCGTCGGTCTCGCCGAGCGGGACCAGCCGCTGATCACCTACCTCGATCATCGGACCGGGCACCGTCAACAGCTGACCGCCGCCGAGCTGGGCGAGTGGTCGGCGCGGGCCGCCGGCCTGCTGCGGGACGGCTGCGGCCTGACGCCGGGCAGCCGGGTGGCGGTGCTGCTGCCGCCGCACTGGCGTACCGCCGCGGTTCTGCTGGGTGCCTGGGCGGTCGGGCTTGAGGTGTCGTTCCGGCCGCGCGCCACCGCCGGGCTGCCGGTGCTCGAACCCGGCGGCGACCGACCGTACGACGCGGTCCTGGTCACCCCGGAACGGCTCGACGACTGGCTGGAGGACGTACCGGACGGGCTGCACCGCTACCTCGTCGGCACCGCCCCGGAACCCCTGGCCGACGTGCCGGCCGGCTGGCTCGACTGGTCGACCGAGGTGCTGCGGCACGGCACCGCCCCGACCGACCGCCCCCTGCTGCACGCCACCGACCCGGTCAGCCCGGACGGCACCACCTACCACCAGTGGGGCGGGCTGGCGCGGGAGCTGGCCGACAGCTGGGACCTGCGGGTAGGTGACCGCCTGCTGGTCGACGTCGCCGAGCACGACCTGCCGCTGAAGTGGCTGCTCACGCCCCTGTCGGCCGGTGCGTCGGTGCTGCTCTGCGCCAACCTCGACCCCGCCGACCGGCACGCGGTAGCCGCCGCCGAGCAGATCACCCGCATCCTCTAGACCCGCCGCCGCGCACACCACGCCCCGAATCAGGGGCCGACCAAACCCGCCCCTCCTCCGCTCACCGGCCCGGATCGCCGCCACCGTTACGGCGTAACGGCGGTATCCGGGCCGGCACGAAACCACCGTTACGCCGTAACGAAGTTGATCAAGCGGATTGCCGAACCGCGCCTCAGCCGGTCGTCAGCGGCGGCCGAAGACCTTTGCGCTGGGGCCGAGGCGGAGCAGTACCGTCTCGCCGGTCGCGTCCTGCACTCCGTCGTTGTCGGTGATCGCGTACACCTGGCCGTTGCCGGCCACGGTCAGACCTTCCAGCTTCTCCTGCGTCCAGCCGTTGTCGGCCCGTAGTGCGGGGAGGACGTCCAGAGCGAGCCGCTTCGGCAACACGCGCAGCGGGCCGAGGGCAGCCGGGCCGGTGGGCAGCTCGACGGTGTAGATCCGCTTGACTGCGGCGGCCGGGCCGTTGAGCTTGTCGCGTTCGATCACGGCCAGCCGGTCGCCGACCACTGTCACCTCGGACAGCCCCATCGAGTCGCCCGGCACCGAGGTGCGCTCCAGCCGGTACCCGAACCAGCTCCACGTGCCGGCGCTGACGTCGTACCGGCCGATGCGGACCACGCCCGCCGGGTCGGTGGCGACCTCCCGCTGCAGTACCGCCCAGACGATCTCCCGGCCGCGCTTGTCGGTGGTCGCGGTGACCCCCTCGAAGCCCTGCTTGCCCAGGCCGGGGGCGACGTCGGCGGGCAGCGGCACGACCTGCCGGGTCACCCCGGCGGCGTCGACCCGGACCAGCTTGTTGCCGGGGCCGGTGGCACCCTCGACGGCCAGCCAGAAGCCGCCCTGCGGGCGGGCGAAGATGCCTTCGGCGTCGTAGCCGACCGGCTCGCCGCGCTCGTCGCGGACCGGCAACGCCTTGATGATCACCGCCGGGTTCCTGCGGACGTCGATGGTGAAGATCTGAGTCTTCGCGTACGCCGCATCGGTCACGCTGTAGAGCAGGTGCGGCTGCTTCGGGGCGGCGGAGAGGGCGCCGAGCGCACCCCAGCCGATCGGCGCGCCGGTGGCGTCCGGGCCGGAGACGATGCTCGGGAACCCGGGCGCAGCCTTGCCGAGCTGGTACAGCGTCACCGAGGCGCGGACGTTGGCGTCGGCCTCGTCGGTCTCGCTGGACACGGCGAGCAGGCCACGCGACGGGATGGGCAGCAGACCTTCCGGGCCGTTGGTGGTGGCCAGCATCTGCTTGAACACCGGTGCGGTCGGCTTGCTCACGTCGTACACGGCGATGAAGTTGCTCCGCTCGGAGCCGACGAAGGCGTACCGGATTCCGTTGTACTCGGCGACGGCGATCCCTTCCGGCTCGGTTCCCTTCTTGCCGGCGCGGTCCTCGTTGTGCAGGCCGTGCCGGACGGCGAGCCACTCGAAGCTGTTGCCGGCGTCCCAGGCCACCCGACCGGTACGGCTGTCGAAGACCGTCCAACCTCGGGTGCCGCCCCGCCAGTCGCCCTCGTTCGCGGTGGCCAGGTAGCGGTCGTCGAGCCAGGCGACGGCGTCCGGTTCGCGCGGCACGTCGGTGATGCTGCCGGTCAGGTCGATGACGCCGTCCTTGGCGGTGTCGATCCGCGTGACGCTGGCGGTGCCGGCGGAGAACACACTGGTGATCCGGCCGGTGGGCAGGTCGACCAGGACGATGCCGTTGTTCTCCTGGAGGGTCACCGCGAGCTGGTTCCGCCGGTTGATCGTGACGTACTCCGGCTCCGGGTCGGTCGGCTCGACGATGCCGGCGGCGGCCAGCGCGGGCAGCGCCCGGCCGTCGGCGCCGGTCAGCGGTACGGTCCGCAGCGTCCAGCGGTGCGGGTTGCTGCCGGGCAGGTCGATGATCTGTACGAAGCCGGCCGGTGCCTGCGGCAGGTCGCCCTTCTTGCCGCCGGGCGGGGTGGCTTCCTCGTCCCGCTCGTTCTCGATGGCGATCGCCGCGTACCGCTCGTCGGCGCTGATCGCGATCGAGTCGGGCTGGCCGCCGAGGTCGAGGCTGCGCACCCGCTTACGGGTGGCCAGCTCGATGATGTCGAGCCGCCCCGACGGGTCGGTGTAGCTGGCGCTGGTGTTCACCACGACCAGCACGTACCGGCCGACCACGGCCACCGAGGTCGGCTCGTCCTCGGCGTCGCCGAGCTGAGCGAGGGAGAGGGTGCCCAGCCCGCGCGGCTTGCCGGGGCGGGAGATGTCGAGGAAGCCGATCCGGCGGGCCGCCGCGTCGGTGTAAATCAGGGTACGGCCGTCCGCGCTGACCGCCGAGATCTCGGCCACCGTCTCGGTGGCCGGGTCCTCACCGGCCGGACGGTTCTGGAACACCGGATAGGTGGCGACGCGGTCGAAGCTCCTGGCCGGGCCGTGGTGGCCGGCGTGCTGATGGGGCTGCGCCCCGGCGTGGGCCGTGCCGGTGATGGCGAGGGCGGCGACGGTCGCGCCGGCGACCGCCAGCACGGGCAACGTCTTCTTGCTGGTCACTGGTCCTCCGTCTGTGCAGACACGGGACGGAGGCTGGCAGCCGAGGCCGAGCACCGACTGACGCGCACATGAACGGCGGACGAACATCCCCAGGCCGCCGGAGGAGCCGGCCGAGTCGCTGGATCCATGGTACCGCTGGTAGTACCATGAGTGCTGTGCCGTCCATAGACAAGCTCGTTGCAGCGATGCGGAAGAGTCAGCAGAACATCGCCTACAACGATCTCTATAGGGTGTGCGAACACTTCTTCGGGAAGCCACGGCAAGCCGGCACATCCCATGCGGTGTTCAAGATGCCCTGGGCGGGAGACCCACGCGTCAACATCCAGAACGACAAAGGCAAGGCGAAGGTGTACCAGGTTCGGCAGGTACTCAGGGCGATCGACAAGAAGGAGGCCATGTGATGCAACCCGATCCCCACCCCGAGATCACCCACTACACCTACCGCGTCACCTGGTCCGCCGAGGATCGCGAGTTCGTTGCCACCTGTGCCGAGTTTCCCTCGCTGTCCTGGCTGGCTCCCTCGCAGGTCGAGGCTCTGCAAGGGCTCGAGGAGCTGCTGCGTGAGGTTGTCCAGGACATGCAGGAGCAGGGTGAGCAGGTGCCGCTGCCGTTCGCGGAGCGCAGTTATTCGGGCAAGTTCAACCTGCGTGTCGGGGAGAGCCTGCACCGAGAACTCGCCATCCAGGCCGCAGAGGACGGCCTGAGCCTCAACCAGTACGTCCTACGCAAACTCCGAGCCGCCTGACCGGCCGAGCCCTGCCTCCATTCCGCCGATGTTGCGGTATCAACAGCTGCTGGATACCGCAACATCGGCGGAATGGAGTCGATCAAGCGGGGTCAGTCGAAGGAGGGGAGGGTCGGGCCTAGGACGTCGTCGGCGTCGACGATGGTGTACGCGTACCCCTGCTCGGCGAGGAATCGCTGGCGGTGGGCGGCGTACTCGGTGTCGATGGTGTCCCGGGAGACGACCGTGTAGAAGTGCGCCTGCCGGCCGTCGGCCTTCGGCCGCAGCACCCGGCCCAGCCGTTGCGCCTCCTCCTGCCGGGAGCCGAAGGTGCCCGACACCTGGATCGCCACCGCCGCCTCGGGCAGGTCGATGGAGAAGTTCCCCACCTTCGAGATCACCAAGGTACGCAGCGACCCGTCACGGAACGCGTCGAACAACCGCTCGCGCTCCTTGTTGGTCGTCGACCCCTGCACGATCGGTGCGTCCAGGTATTCGCCCAGCTGGTGCAACTGGTCGATGTACGCACCGATGACCAGGGTCTGCTCCTCCGGATGCCGGTCCACAAGTGCCTTCACCACCGGCAGTTTGGTGCGGGCGGTGGCCGCCATCCGGTAACGCTCCTCGGCCTCGGCGGTCGCGTACGCCATCCGCTCGGCGTCGGTCAGGGTGACCCTGACCTCGGTGCACTGGGCCGGGGCGATCCAGCCCTGCGACTCGATGTCCTTCCAGGGCGCGTCGTAGCGCTTCGGGCCGATCAGGCTGAACACGTCGCCCTCCCGGCCGTCCTCTCGGACCAGGGTCGCGGTCAGCCCGAGCCGGCGACGGGCCTGCAGGTCGGCCGTGAAGCGGAAGATCGGCGCGGGCAGCAGGTGCACCTCGTCGTAGACGACCAGGCCCCAGTCACGGGCCCCGAACAGGTCCAGGTGGGTGAACGCGCCGCCGCGACGCGAGGTCAGCACCTGGTACGTGGCGATGGTGACCGGCCGGATCTCCTTGCGCTCGCCGGAGTACTCGCCGATCTCATCCTCGGTCAGCGAGGTGCGGGCGATCAGTTCGCGCTTCCACTGTCGACCGGCGACGGTGTTGGTGACCAGGATCAGCGTGGTCGCCTTCGCCTCGGCCATCGCCGCCGCACCGACGAGCGTCTTGCCGGCCCCGCAGGGCAGCACCACCACGCCCGAGCCGCCGGCCCAGAACGCCTCCACCGCCTCCCGCTGGTACGACCGCAGCGTGAACGGCTTGCCGCCGTCCTTGCCGGACTCGGCCAGCTCGATCGGGTGCGCCTCGCCGTCGACGTACCCGGCCAGGTCCTCCGCCGGCCAGCCGAGCTTGAGCAGGGCCTGCTTGAGTCGGCCGCGTTCGGACGGGTGTACGGCGATCGTGTCGTCGTCGAGTTTGGCGCCGAGCATCCCGGCGAGCTTCTTGCTCTTGGCGACCTCGATCAGCACCACCCGGTCCAGGGCGCGCAGCACCAGCCCGTGCACCGGGTCGTTGGCGAGTTGGAGTCGGCCGTACCGGTCCATGGTCTCGGCCACGTCGACCAGCAGGGCGTGCGGCACCGGGTAGCGGGAGTACTTGATCAGAGCGTCCACCACGCCCTCGGCGTCGTGGCCGGCGGCGCGGGCGTTCCACAGCCCGAGCGGGGTCAGCCGGTAGGTGTGCACGTGCTCGGGGGAGCGTTCCAGCTCGGCGAAGGGCGCGATGGCCATCCGGCAGGCCTGCGCGTCGGGGTGGTCGATCTCCAGCAGCAGCGTCTTGTCCGACTGCACGATCAGGGGTCCACCGCTCACACCGAATCTCCTCCTCCGTACGGCCGATCGGGTCGGCACGGTAGGTGCCTGACCTGCCACCGGGCGACCATCCAGTGTTACACGCAGAAACCGGTACGAAGAATGCGTACGCGGGCAGCAACCTTTTCCGATCGGAACTACGTCTTGCTACTGGGGAGACGACTCGTGACCGGTCGGTCGCTCGTCTTCCAGGTCGGCGCGGTGCGTGCGCGTTCGATCCGCGATCAGGCGGGCCAGGAAGCGGGGGCCCTTGCCGCCGTCGCGGACAAGCCAACGGGGGCGAGCGGCACGCCCGCGCCGACCTTA
Organism: Micromonospora maris AB-18-032; assembly: GCF_000204155.1. Classification (NCBI taxonomy): domain Bacteria; kingdom Bacillati; phylum Actinomycetota; class Actinomycetes; order Micromonosporales; family Micromonosporaceae; genus Micromonospora; species Micromonospora maris. The sequence continues at coordinate 423,717 of NC_015434.1, forward strand.
CGCCTGATTTGGCGTACTCGTCGATGGGTAGAAGCCGCCCAGGCCCCTCGGCGCGGTGCTGGCCGGTTGCCGCCCGGGATGACACTCTGGGATGACAGGCCGGACCGTACGGGGAGGGCAGATGTCCGTTGACCAGGAACTGATCCTTGAACGCGACAAAGCCGAGTCCGCGGAACCCGTCTCCACCGCGACCGTGGTGGCGTACGCGGTCGTCGGGGCGCTGCTGTTCGGCTGGTTCCTGTTCGGCTGGCTCGTGCTCCAGCAGGGTTTCATCGATTCGGTAGGCGAAGCCGCCGGCACCGGCTTCGCCCTGCTGCTGATCGTGGCGATCGTCGGTTCGGTGCGCCGCAGCCGGCGCTGATCGGCGCCCAGGAGGTCACTTCTCCAGCACCGCCGCGGTGATCCGGTGCAGCGCGAAGGTGTGCAGCATCTCCGTCCGTTCGTCCTCGGCACGCAGGTAGCCGGCACCGAGGGAGACCGGGCGGACCAGCCGGGATGCGGTCGCCCCGTGCGCGTCGACGTAGCCGACCCAGACCAGCGCCTTGTCGCGGATCGCCTGTTGCAGCACGGCCAGGGCGTCGGCGTGACTGTGTGCGGGGGCCGGGCCGGTCGAGGCTGCGGATCCGCGTACCGCGGCAGGAGCCCGCCGGGCCGCCCGGGCCGTCGCATCGCCCCGGCGGATCTGCTCGACCACCCCGAGCAGGCGGGGCAGCGGCAGGCGCGCGGTGGTGAGCGGGTCGATCGCCCGGGTCGCCACCGACACCCGCGCGGCGGCCCGTCGGGCCTTGGCCCGGGTCAGTACGGCCGTGCCGGTGGCGTCCTCGGCGACCGGCGCGTAGCCGGCCTCCCGCAGCACCGCCAACATCCGGCCACTCTGGTACGGGGTGACAAGCACCGTCGGCGCGAGCCGACGCAGCGTCAACTCCTCGACCCGCCGATCGGCCAGCAGCTCGGTGAGCAACGCCTCGTCGTCGCTGCGCAGGTACGCCCCGGCGGAACCGACCCGCAGCCCACCGTGCCGGCGGGCCACGTCGTCGACCAGGTACGTCAACCCCTGCGGGATCGGGGTACGGGAGCGGCGGCGGAACAGCGCGTGCAGGTCTTCGGCCGAGTAGCCGGCGTCCAAGGCGCGACGCACACTGCCCGAGGTCACCCGGTACACGCTGGCCCCACCGGCGGACTCGGGTTCGGCGACCGCGTCCAGTTCGGCGGCGAGCGCCGGCTCCGCCGGCCCGGGAACCACCACGGTCAGGTCGGCCTGCACCAGGAAGTGATCCACCGGGGCGGGCAGCAGGCCGTCCAGCACCCGTACCGCGGTGCCACCGGCGTCCTCGCTCTCGGTGCGCAGGCCGAGGGGGTCGTCGCTGTCCCGCTCCTCGGTCGCCGTCGCCTCGGCCATCAGCAGCCGCCCGTACGAGGTGAGCGCCCCCAGCCCGGTCACGCCCAGCGTGGCCGCCTCGGCGAGCACCTCCCGGTGGGCGGCCTCCCGGCCCCGGCTGCGGCGTGGGGCCCGCCAGTCGAGCAGCGCCAGCACCTCGTCGACGGTGGGTGCGGCGGCCGGTTCCAGGTCGGCGAGCACGCCGAGCACCGCCCGTCGGGCGGCCGGCGCACCGGCCCGTTCCGCCTCGGCGGAGAACACCGTGATCGGCCGGTCCCGGTCGTCGCGCTGGCCGATGAGCCCCACCTGGCGGGTCATGGTCAGCCAGGCGCGGGCCAACTGCTCCCAGCGTTGGGCCAGCGAACCGGCCCGCCACAACTCGTACCCGGCGGTGGGCAGCACCTGCTGGTCCGCGCCGTACCGGCCGGCGCTTGCGGACAGTTCCATCTCGCCGGCCAGCCCGGCCGCGTACGCCACCTCCAGCAGCAGCGCCGCCGTCGGTTCGTCCAGCCCGGTGACGCGGGCCAGTCGCCGCAGATCACGGACGCCGATGCCGCCGGAACGCAGCACCGGTGCCGGTTCGGCGGCCAACTGCTCCAGCAGCGCCTCGGTGTGGCGTACCACCTCCATGGTCTGCCCGGCCCCGGCGGAGTCGACGGCCTTCGGCTCGCGTGGCGTGCTGGCCACCGGTGGCGGGCCGGCGCTCAGTGGACCCAGCGGGCCGGTGTCGCGGCGCAGCAGCAACCCGATCTCCCGGGGCAGCTCGACCATGCCGCTGGTGCCGCCCTTGCCGCCGGCGACCCGCACCAGCAGTCGGTGGTCGACCAGCCAGCGGACCGGGGAACCGGTGGGTGCCCCGCCGTTGGTCTCGTCGGGGGGCAGATCGTCGTCGCTGCCGGTCGCCGGGGCCTGCAACGCGCCGGGCGGCACGCTGCCGACCGGTGGCCCGGCGGCCAGCCGGTCCAGGATCGCCCGCGCCGACGGCGGTGCGGCCAGCAGGGTCCGGCGCAGCTTCGCCGGGTCCGCGCAGAGTGCGGCCGTGCGCGCGTCCAGCTCCGCCGCCGGTCGGCCGAGCCCCGCCGGGTACGGGGAGATCTCGTCGATGCCGCCGACGAGCTGCAACTGGTGGTCGGGGCCGTACACCAGGAAGCGCGCCCGCAGCCGGTCGATGGCGGCCCGGACGGAGGTGGGCGCGGGTGGGTGGGGGCCGGTGGTGGCCAGGGCGAGGACCCCGTCGACCGAGGTGGTGCCGTCGACCGGATCACGGGTCAACCGGGCGGCATCCATGATCTGGAGGGTGAACTGGTCCAGCCCGTCCAGGGCGCGCGACACCGAAACCCGTGACTGGGCCCGGATGGCCAGCGCGGCGACGTCGGCGGGGACCGGCACGACGAGGTCGGGCCGCAGTTGCAGCAGCGCGGCCAGCGACTCGTCGGGCAGCGCCCGTAGGTGGTCGGCGAGTGAGGTGCTCATCGTCGTTCCACGCTAGCCCGGCCGGGCCGGGTTGCGCCCACCGGACGACCGGGCTGCCCTGGGGGCCGACCGGGTAGCTTTCCCAGGATGCCCCTTCTGACAGTCGGGTTCGACCTCGACATGACCCTGGTCGACTCCCGTCCCGGCATCGCCGCGACCTATCGTGCGCTGACCGCGCAGACCGGTGTTCCCGTCGACGCCGAGGCGGCGGTGTCCCGGCTCGGTCCGCCACTGCGCACCGAGATCGCCCACTGGTTCCCGCCCGAGCAGGTCGACGAGGCGGTCCGCGTCTTCCGGGAGCTCTACCCGGCGTACGCGATCACGCCGACGGTGCCGTTGCCCGGCGCCCGGGCTGCCCTGGACGCGGTACGCGAGCGCGGCGGACGGGTGGTCGTGGTCACCTCGAAGCTCGGTCGGCTGGCCAGGCTGCACCTGGACCATCTCGGGCTGGCCGTGGACGAGCTGGCCGGCGACCTGTTCGCCGAGGAGAAGGCGGCGGCGCTGCGCGAGCACGGTGCGACATACTATGTCGGCGATCACGTGGCGGACATGGTGGCCGCCAAGGCTGCGGCCGTGCCCGGAATCGCGGTCGCGACCGGCCCGTGTTCCGTCGATGAGCTGCGGGCAGCCGGCGCCGCGGCGGTGCTGCCCGATCTCACCGGATTCCCGGCGGCACTCGACGGCATGATCCGGCTAGCCTTGACGCAGTAGACGTCTCAAGCGAAGCAGGGGATTTCAGGTGCCTACGGGTCGAGTGAAGTGGTACGACGCGACCAAGGGATACGGGTTCGTCACCAGTGACGAGGGTGGCGACGTGTTCCTGCCAAAGGCCGCGCTACCGGCGGGTGTCACCGACCTGAAGGGCGGCCAGCGCATCGACTTCAGTGTGGTCGACAGCCGGCGCGGCACGCAGGCGATGGGTGTCAAGCTGCTGGAGGCCCCGCCGTCCGTGGCGGAGCTGCGCCGCCGTCCGGCCGAGGAGCTGCACGGCCTGGTCGAAGACATGATCAAGGTGTTGGAGGCGAAGGTCCAGCCGGACCTGCGCCGGGGGCGCTTCCCGGATCGCAAGACGGCCCAGAAGATCGCTCAACTGGTCCACGCGGTCGCCCGCGAGCTGGAGGTCTGAGGCACCAGCCCGGCGTCGGCGGCCCGGCCGAGCAGCGCCTCGACGGCAGCGAACCCGGCCTCTCCCAGGTCGGCGGTGAACTCGTTGACGTAGAGGCCGATGTGCCGGTCCACCACGTCGGGCTCCATCTCCTGGGCGTGCTCCAGCACGTACGTCCGACTGGCCGCCGGGTCGGCCCAGGCCTGCCGGACCGACTCCCGGATCCAGCCGGCGGCCTGCTGCGGGTCGACCACGCCGCGCCGGGCCAGGATGGCCCCGAGCGGGATCGGCAGGCCGGTGTCGCCTTCCCACCACTCGCCCAGGTCGACAAGCGCGGTCAGCCCGTGGCGCGGGTAGGTGAAGCGGGCCTCGTGGATCACCAGCCCGGCGTCGTACCGCCCAGCGGCGACGCCGGGCATGATCTCGTGGAACGGCACCACCTCGATGCGCCGCGGCGTTCTTCCGGCCGACCAGAGCCGGAACAGCAGGTACGCCGTGGTCCGGTCACCGGGCACCGCCACGGTGGCGTCGCGCAGGTCGGTGCGGTCCGGCCCGCCGTCGCGATCCGCTCGGGTCAGTACCAGCGGCCCGCAGCCCCGCCCCAGTGCACCGCCGCAGGGCAGCAGGTGGTAGTCGTCCAGCAGCCACGGCAACGCCGCGTAGCTCACCTTCACCAGGTCGAACGCGCCGCGCTCGGCCGCCGTGTTCGTCACGTCCACGTCGGCGTACGTCACCTCGACCGTCGGTGCCCCGGGCACCTGCCCGTGCACCAGCGCATGGAAGACGAACGTGTCGTTGGGGCAGGGCGAGATCGCCATCGAGAGCGCCACGTCCCCACCGTATCCCCGTCCTCTCGGACGACGTCGGGCGGCGGGCGGCCGCGCCTGCCCGGTCACATCCCACCGCTGGTTGTCCACTTGTCCACAGGGTTGTCCACAGGTGGACATCCGGGGGTCGAACGGCATGGTGGCGGAGTCGGCCGAACTGGTCGAGCGGTCAGCGTAGGGCGACGGCGGCGGTGGTCAGGGCGGCGAGGGCGTCGCCCAGGCGCCAGGCGTCGCGGTCGCGCGGGCCGATCGGGTTCGAGATGGTACGCAGCTCGACGAAGGGGACGCCGGCATGACGTGCGGCGACGGCCACGCCGTACCCCTCCATGGCCTCGGCCACCGCGTCCGGGTGCCGTCGGCGTAGCGCCTCGGTGCTGGCCGCGGTGCCGGTCACGGTGTTGACGGTCAGCACCGGGCCCACGGTGGCCGACGGCAACGCCGTACGCAGGGTGGCCAGCAGTTCCGCGTCGGCGGGCACGGTCGGGCCGCAGCCGAGAAGCTCGGGCGGCATGCCCAGCTCGTCGATGGGGATGAAGCCCTCGGGTGACTCCGCGCCCAGATCGGCGGCGACGGATCGGTTGCCGAGCACCGCGTCACCGACCGCCACCCGGTCGGCGAAGCCACCGGCCACGCCCGCGCTGACCACCCCACGGTACGGCCGGCCGGCGGCCTCGGCGAAGGCGAGCAGTCGGGCCGTCGCCGCACCGGCGACGGCCGGTCCCACACCGACCGGGACCACCACGACGGTCGAGCCGTCGAGGCCGGCCTGGACCGCCTCGGCCTCGGCGGGTACCGCGGTGACCACGAGCAGATCGGTCACGACACCGACCCCGGCGAGCTGCGACGCGGCTCGTCCTCACCGCTGCCGGACCCGGTGACCGTCGAGGAGGGCCGGTAGATGTGGAAGCCCGGCGGCGCCAGATCCGGCTCCGGCGGGGTCGAACCGCCCTGGACCGGAGCGGGGGAGGTGGGCGCAATGTCCTCGGCGTCCTCGGCGGCCTTCCGGTCCCGGTCGGCCTGATCCTTGGCGGCCCGGGCGTCGGCGTCCCGCTCCGTGGCCTTGAGTTCCTCGTCGGTCAGCGGCCGGCCACAGAGCCGCTCGGCGCGCAACCGGTGCGCCATCAGCAGCCCCCGTGCGGCGGCCAGCACCCCGACCCCGGCGGCGACGGCGATACCGATCCGACCATGGAACGGTACGAGTCCCAGCCCGCCGCCGGCCACGAAGGCCAGCATCAACACCGTCTCCGAGTGGGCGAAGGAACTGGCCCGGAGCCGTTCCGGGATGCGTTCCTGGATCGAGGCGTCCACGGCGAGCTTCGCGATGCCGCTCATCATCGCGGCGACCACGCAGAGCAGGGTGACCATCAGCAGGGAGAAGTACAACGTGGCGAGGACGGCCACCCCGGCCACGATGATCATGCCGCTGGACTGGAGCGCGGTCGGTCGGTGGATGCGTAGTCGGGTGCCGAGCGCGGTGGCCAGGAAGGTGCCGACGGCCAGTGCCCCGCCGACCAGGCCCAACGCACCCTTGTCACCCAGGTCGCGGCCGAACAGCACAGTGGTCAGGTCACCGGCCTTGATGGTGAAGGCCAGGAAGAGCAGCAGGAAGCCGTAGAGCGCGCGTAGCGTCGCCGCCCCGACCAGGTTCGAGATCACCAGGCGGCCGGCGGGACGTCCTCGCCCCAGCGGGCGGTCGCCGGTGGCTCGTCGCAGGGCCCGCAACGGTCGGGGCACCCGCTCGGGTGGCTCGGAGTCGGCCCTGGGCGGCAGCCGCAGGGCGATCACCATGCCGACCAGGAAGATGACCGAGGCGACCCGTAACGGCCACTGCGCCCCGAACCAGAACGCGGCCAGACCGATCGGCGCGACCAGGGCACCGGCGACCGTGCCGTACACGCTGGCTCGGGCGCCGACCTGGGACAGGCCGAGCCCTTCGGGCAGGAGCCGGGGGACCGCCGCGGAGCGGGCCACCCCGTACGCCCGGGACAGCGCCAGCACCCCGAAGGCCGCCGGATAGAGCCCGAAGCCGTGGATGTAATCGGAGATCATCCAGGCCAGGAACGCCCGGCCGAGCATGGTCGTCGCCAGGGCGTACCGCCGGCCGTGCCGGAAGTGGTCGAGCAGCGGCCCGACCACCGGGGCGAGCATGGCGAACGGCACCATGGTCACCAGCAGGTAGAGGGCGACCTTGCTGCGGGCCTCGCCGAGCGGGACGTTGAAGAAGATCGTGCCGGCCAGGCCGATGGCGATCAGGGTGTCCCCGGCGCAGGAGACCGCATGCAGATCGAACATGCGGACCATGCCGGTCTCGCCGCCGGCACCCCGGGCCCGGGCGCGGGCGGCGCTGCGTGTCACCCAGCGGCCACCGTTGACCGAACCGCGGAACAGCAGCCGAATGGCACGGATGCCGGTGCCGACGGTCCGCCCCAGGAGGGACCGCTCGGAGTGGGAGGACAGCGGCATGGCACCCATCCTGACCTATCGTCTGGCCGGATGCCGCACCACTGTCGGAGAACACCTCTGGGGAGTGCCTCACGGTCGACCCCACCCATGGGGAACAATGGTTGGGTGACCAGGCCTGTCTCCGCCCGCGCCGCTCGTCTCGATCAGGTCTGCGCCGCCGCCGTCGAGGTGGCGCGTGCCGGCATCACCGAGGTGGACGCCACCGAAGTCGGTGAGCACCTCCAGGCTGTCGCCGAGGGCGATCGGCTCGTCACCCACTACTTCGAATGCCTGCTTGCCGGCTATCGCGGCTGGCGGTGGGCGGTCACGGTGACCCGGGTGCCGCGCAGCCGTACCGTGACGATCTGCGAGACCGTGCTGCTGCCCGGGCCGGACGCGCTGCTCGCGCCCGGCTGGCTGCCGTGGCAGGAGCGGCTCAAGCCCGGTGATCTCGGTCCGGGTGATCTGCTGCCCACGCCCGCCGACGACGAGCGGCTCGCGCCCGGCTACCTGCTCTCCGACGACCCGGCGGTGGAGGAGACCGCCTGGGAGTTGGGCCTGGGCCGGGCCCGGGTGCTGTCGCGGGAGGGGCGGGCCGAGGCGGCCCAGCGCTGGTACGACGGCGACCACGGCCCGTCGGCGCCGATCTCCACTTCCGCCCCGGCCGCCGCGCGGTGCGGCACCTGCGGTTTCTACCTCCCGCTCGCCGGGCAGTTGCGGCAGTGCTTCGGCGTCTGTGGCAACTTCTACGCCCCGGACGACGGCCGGGTGGTCAGCACCGACCACGGCTGTGGCGCGCACTCGGAGACGCTTGTCGAGGCCGAGACGGCGGTGGAGGAGGTGCCTGCCGTCTACGACGACAGTGCGGTGGAGCCGATGTCGGTATCCCGGGCACCGGGGTCGGTCGAGTCGGGTGAGCCTGCGGAGCCGTACGGCCACTCCTGATCAACCTCGGTCGGCCCTCCGGCCGGGGTGGTGGTCAGTTGGCGGCCCGGCGGCGGCGTCGGTGGGCGTCGTGCCGCATCATCACGGCCAGGCCGGGGAAGCCCCACAGAAACCCGGCAAGGCAGATCCAGAGCCAGTCCTCGTGCCCGCTCGCGGCCAGCCGGTCCCGGAAGAGGAGCAGCACCAGCCCGGCCACCGCCCACGCGACAATGCCGGCCAGCGCGAACGGCACCATCGGCGGATCGAGTGGCTCAGGTCGCGGCTGCTGCTTCGGCACCTGCTCAGAGTACGCGACCGAACTTCCGCCGACCGCCTGCCATCTGGGACGATGCGCGCGTCGACCTGATCATTCGCTGTGAGGTTTCCTGATGTCAGTAGCGCCGCTCGACAACACACCGCCCGACCCCGGTCGGCCGGTCAACCGCTTCGATCGGTACTTCGAGGTCACTGCCCGTGGCTCGACGATGACCCGCGAGCTACGGGGTGGTCTGGCCACCTTCTTCACGATGGCGTACATCGTGGTGCTCAACCCGCTCATCCTCGGTGGTGCCGTCGACGGTGACGGCAAGGCCCTCGCGATTCCGGCGATCGCCGCGGCCACCGCGCTGGTCGCCGGCCTGATGACCATCCTGATGGGCGTGGTCGGCCGGTTCCCGCTGGCCGTCGCCGCCGGCCTCGGCGTCAACGCCCTGGTGGCGTACGAGATCGCGCCGCAGATGACCTGGGCCGACGCCATGGGCCTGGTGGTGATCGAGGGTGTGATCATCGCGGTGCTGGTGCTGACCGGCCTGCGTACCGCCGTGTTCCGCTCGGTGCCGACCCAGATGAAGACGGCCATCGGTGTCGGCATCGGCCTGTTCCTGACCATTATCGGTCTGGTCGACGCCGGTTTCGTCCGCCGCATCCCGGACGCGGCGAACAGCACCGTGCCGCTCGGTCTGGGCATCGGCGGCAAGCTGGCCAGCTGGCCGACGCTTGTCTTCGTGCTGGGTCTGCTGCTGACCCTGGTGCTTGTGGTACGCCGGGTCAAGGGCGCGATCCTGATCGGCATCTTCGCCTCGACGGCGTTGGCCATGGTGGTCGAGGCGCTCGGCAACGTCGGCCCGTCCTTCGTCAACGGCGTGCCGAACCCGAAGGGTTGGTCGCTGAACGTCCCGACCCTGCCCAGCAACCCCGTCGACCTGCCGGATCTGTCGCTGATCGGTCAGTTCAACGTGCTCGGCTCGTGGGAGCGGGCCGGCTGGCTGGTCGTGCTGATGTTCATCTTCACCCTGCTGGTCACCGACTTCTTCGACACCATGGGCACGATGGTCGCGGTCGGGCAGGAAGGCAGCATGCTCGACGAGCAGGGCACCCCGCCGCGGGCGAAGGAGATCCTGCTTGTCGACTCGATCGGCGCGGCGGCCGGCGGTGCGGCAAGCGTCTCCAGCAACACCGCGTACATCGAAAGTGCCGCCGGTGTCGCGGAGGGCGCCCGTACCGGCGTGGCGAACCTGGTCACCGGCGCGCTGTTCCTGCTGGCCATGTTCCTGGCCCCGCTGGTGGTGGTCGTGCCGTTCGAGGCGGCGTCCGTCGCGCTGGTGGTGGTCGGCTTCCTGATGATGACCGCGGTACGGACCATCGACTGGTCCGACTACGAGATCGCCATTCCGGCGTTCCTCACCATCGTGTTGATGCCGTTCACCTACTCGATCTCCAACGGCATCGGTGCCGGCCTGATCACCTACGTGGTGATCAAGCTGGCCAAGGGCAAGGCCCGTGAGGTCCATCCGTTGCTGTACGCAGTGGCGGCACTGTTCGTGGTGTACTTCCTGCGCGGTCCCATCGAGGCGCTGGTGTTCTGACGTTCCGCACCCGGGCCAGGTGTGATCCGCTCACACCTGGCCCGAGTCGGGTGAGGGTGGTCATATTCGCTGCGGTCCGGCGAGCTCATTAGTTAGGCTAACTATCGTGACGGAGCGGACGGTGACGGCGCAGAGCATGCCACCGGCGCAGCTGGCCCATCAGCTGCGTGATGCGATCACCCGGCTCAACCGGCGGGTCCGCCAGGCCCGGCCGGTAGGTGACCTGACGGTCACCCAGTTGTCCGCGCTCACCAGCATCCGGCTGGGTGGAGCGCTCACGCCGCGGGAACTCGCCGACGTCGAACGGGTGCAGCCACCGACGATGACCAAGATCGTCGCGAAGCTGGAGGAGCGCGGCCTCGTGCAGCGCACCCCCCACCCGACCGACGGCCGGCAGGTGATCCTCGCGGTGACCGCGGGGGGCCAGGCCGTGCTCGACCAGTTCGAGCGGGTCCGAGATGAATGGCTGGCCCGCCGCCTGACCGAGCTGAGCGATGCCGACCGGGAGACTCTGCAACACGCCGCAGAGATTCTCCAGCAGATCTCCCGCGCCTGACGCCGCACACCCGAGTGTGCTTCGCGCCGCGCCGTCCGTTGTCGACGACGCGTACCACCGCGAGGAGGCGCACCGAGAGTGCAGGCACGGTTGAGCACGATGTTCCAGTCCTTACAGGTCCGCAACTACCGGCTTTTCGCATCCGGGCAACTGGTCAAACTGATCGGCGTCTGGATGATGTTCATCGCCCAGGACTGGCTGGTCCTCGAGCTTTCCGACGACTCGGCCACCGCGCTCGGTGTGGTGGTCGCGCTTCAGTTCACCCCCGTACTGCTGCTCACGCTGATCTCCGGCCGGCTCGCCGACCGGTACGACAAGCGGATGCTCCTCTTCGTCGCCAACGCCTTCTGGACGGTGCTGTCGCTGGCGATGAGCGTGCTTGTCGTCACCGGCCTGGTGCAGCTCTGGCACGTCTTCGTCTTCGCCGCCCTGCTCGGCGTGGCCAATGCGGTGGAAACCCCGGTCCGGCAGGCGTTCGTCTCCGAACTGGTCGGCACCCGGCTGCTGCCCAACGCGCTCTCGCTCAACGCGGCCGTCTTCAACTCCGCCCGGATAGTCGGACCGGCCGTCGCCGGCCTGGCCATCGCGGCGTTCGACGTCGGGCCGGTCTTCATGGTCACCGCGCTCAGCTCGATCGCACCCCTGGTCACAGTGATCCAGATGCGGTCGTCCGAGCTGTACCGCCCTCCGCTGCCCCCGCGTGAGGAACGGGCCGCCGCCACCGTGATGGACGGGCTGCGGTACGTGGGCCGACGCCCCGACCTGCTGCTGCCGATGGTGGTGATGTCGGTGATCGGGATGGCGCTGTTCAACTTCCAGCTCACCCTGGCGGCGCTGGCGAAGACCGTGTTCAACACCGGCGCGGCCTCGTTCGGCCTGTTCAGCACCACCCTCGCGGTCGGTGCGCTGGCCGGTGCGCTGGCCGGTACGGGCCGACGTAGCCGCCCGTCCGTCTGGTTGGTGCTCGGCGCCGCGATCGCCTGCGCCGTCTTCGGCACCCTCGTCGGGCTCGCGCCGACCTACTGGACGGTCGTGGCGCTGCTGCCGCCGACCGGCTTCTTCATGGTCTACTTCGCCCAGGCTGCCAACCAGCGGGTCCAGCTCGGCACCGACGCCGCGTTCCGCGGCCGGGTGATGGCGCTGTGGGTGCTGGTGTTCCTGGGCACCAACCCGATCGGCGCGCCGCTGGTGGGTTGGGTCGCGGAGACCTTCGGTGCCGGCGTCAGCATCTGGGCAGGCGGCCTGGTCTCCCTCGCCACCGCCCTGCTCGCGCTCGCCTGGCAGCTGCGCCGCGACGGTGCCCGGGTACGGTTCCGGGTCCTGCCGATGCCCCGCTTCTACGTCACCGAGGCCTGAGCGGGTCACCACGGCCGAGGTGGCCCGCGCCGGGACGGTCAGAAACCGAAAATCAGCAGCGTGACGCTCCGCAACGGCATAGCTTCGTTGGGTGGAGTTCCTGCGCTTGCTGCTGCTGTCCCTGGCGCTGGCCGCCGTGGTCTGCGTACCGGCGCTGATCGCCCTCGTGCTCTGTGCCGACGAGGTCCTCGACCGCGTCACCTGCCGCTTCGCCGAATGGCGGGAACGGGGACGGGAACGGCGCCTGATCACCCGGCTGAATCAGGCGGTGGCCGTCGAGGATCTCGCCGACCCGGACGCCCTCGACGCCCTCGACCGGCCCGACCGGCGTCCGTTGGAGCAACTCGCGGCGGACCTGCGCTGCCTGCGTCGGGACCGGGTCGGTGGTGCGGCAGTGGTGTGGCACAGCAGCGTCCTCGACGCGTACGACGACCGACTCCGGTTGGCGTGCCGGGCGCTGGGCATCCCCGAACACCTGGCCGAGTTGACCGGCATCGACCAGCAGATCGAACGGGTCCGGATCGAGGGCGAACTGGACGCCGCCGGCCTGCGCCTGCCGGCCAGCCGACCCGGCCAACACCAGCGCCACTCCTGAACGGGTGCGGGTGTGTGCTCGCGTCGGCCGATGTTCGCCGACGCCGCTGCGGTCGGTCGTTGCGTTCCCGTCCTAGCTGACATCCTGCGTCGGTGCGACTCTTCATCGCGGTCTATCCGCCTGCCGAAGCGATCGGGCACCTGTTCAGCGAGGTCGCCGGGCTGCGGCTCAGCGCGGCGGCAGCCGCCGGAACGAACGTACGGCTGGTCGACCCCGGTAAGGCCCACCTCACGCTCGCCTTTCTCGGCGAGGTCGATCCCACCCGGCTGACCGCCGTGCAGCAGGCCCTACGGCTCGCCGTTGCCACGGCCGGTGGCGGTCCGCCGCCCATGCTGCGGCTGGGTGGCGGCGGCCGATTCGGGCCGGGCCGCAGCACCGTACTCTGGGTCGACGTGCACGGCGACGTCGATCGCCTGGCAGCGTTGGTCGGAGAGGTCCGCGGCGGACTGGCCGCGATCGGGGTGCCCAGCGACGACAAGCCGTTCCGCCCGCACCTGACCATCGCCCGCCCCGGCGACCGGATGCCACCCCACGACGTCGAAGCCGACCTGGCCGTACTCGACAACTACCTCGGCCCACCCTGGCCCGCCACCGAACTGGTACTGGTCCACACCCACCCCGGCCCCCCACCCACCCACCACCCCCTCACCACCTACCCCCTCTAAACCCCCACCCCACCCCCACACCCCCCACACCCTGGGCCGATCTTGCACTTTTGGTCGCAGAAATGCCGGGTATTGCCGCTTTTGTCGCGACGAGAAGTGCAAGATCGTGCAGAAAGGGCGGGGCCGCGCGGGGCAGGGGGGTGCGGGGTGTGGTGGGTGCGGGGGTTAGGAGGATTCGCGGGCGGCGGGGCCGGTGCCGAAGAGGACGTCGTCCCAGCTGGGCAGTCGCTTGCGGGGCTTGCTGCCGGGCTCGGTGGAGTCGGCGGCGGCTGCGGCCGGCGTGTTGGTACGGCGAGGGCGCAGCACCGCCAGCGACGGCACGGCCGGCACCTCCTTCGGCGCGTCCGCGTCGTCGTCGAAGGCCGAGCCCTGACCACCGCCGAGCAGCGCCGCAGCGCCGCCGGAGACCGCCCGCTGCCGGGGCGAATCCGGCGATCCGGCAAGTGCGGCCGGGGTCCGCGGTTCGAGACCACGGCCCGACGTGGAGCCGAGCGGCCGATCGAGTGAGGCGAGCAGGGCGTCCCGGCCGGCCCGGATCGGGTCACGGCCAGTACGGCCCGACTCGGCCGGCGTCGGCAGCCCGTGGCCACCCCGACTCGGCTCGCCGCGCGACGGACCGGGCAGCGCGTGGCCGCCCCGCTCCGGTGCCGGCTCCTGGCCGAGAATGGGCGTGGGGCGTTCGGCGCAGAGGTACTGCGCCATGTCGTCGTGCGGCGTCACCGACTGACGGGTCTTGTCCAGATCCCAGACCGCCTGCGCGGTGGCCTTGCCGGACGGCCAGGTGGCGACGATCCGCCAGGTGCCGTCGTCGCGCCGCCACGCGTCCCAGGAGATCTTCTCGGTGTCGATGCCGTGCTGGGCGAGTCGCCCGTTGACCACCTCGGCCAGCGGGGTCGGCTTCTCGGCACCCTTGAGCCGGGTACGCCGAGCGTGCTGGGCGAGCATCGCCCGCTCCTGGAGCACCGGGCCGGCGTAACGGAGCACCCGGTCGACCGGTACCCCCGCGATGCGGGCGACGTCCTCAGCGGACTCGCCGGAACGGATCCGGGCCTGAATGTCCCGAGGGGACAGCGACGGCACCGGGTCGGCGGTGGTCGGTGCCACCGCGAGCGTCGGTGCACCCGGCTCGGCGTGCAGCACTCCGGCGACGCGCTCGTCGATGGGCAGGGCGAGCAGTCGCCCGACCTCGTCGGCGAGCACCAGGGCCTGGCCGTCCTCGGAGAGGGCGACGAAGCGTACTGGGCGCATCGCGTTGCCTCCGTCCCGCTTCGCTGGCCGTACGCCACGAGCCGGCCACCCGGGGCGTTGAGGACCACGGTACGCCCATCCGGGTCCAGGTGGGAGACGCCACGCCCGGGCAACTCGTGCTGAGCAGCCTTCTTCGGTGCTGGTGAGAGCTGTGTGGCCGGTCAGTTGCCGGCCGCCGACAGCAACGGTACGACAGTGCACGGCACTGCCGCAGCCCGGCCGGTCCGCTCAGCGTAATGGGCCCGGCGACCCCACGGGGTCGACCGGGCCCATCGGCTCAACGTCGGGTCAGAGCCGCTCGACCACGTAGTCGATGGACGCGGTCAGCGCCTCCACGTCGGCCGGCTCGACGGCCGGGAAGAGCGCGATGCGCAGCTGGTTGCGGCCCAGCTTGCGGTACGGCTCGGTGTCCACGATGCCGTTGGCGCGCAGCGCCTTGGCGATCGCGGTGGCGTCCACCCCGTCGGCGAAGTCGATGGTGGCGACCACGTTGGAGCGCAGCGCCGGGTCGGCGACGAACGGGGTGGCGACGGCGGAGCGCTCGGCCCAGCCGTACACGATGCCGGCGCTCTCGGCCGTGCGCTTGGCCGCCCAGGCCAGCCCACCCTGGGAGTTCATCCAGTCGGTCTGCTCGGCGGCCAGGAAGATGGTGGCCAGCGCCGGCGTGTTGTAGGTCTGCTCCAGCCGCGAGTTGTCGATCGCGGTGACCAGGTCCAGGAACGCGGGGATGTACCGGCCGGAGGCCTTGACCTCGGCGGCCCGCTCCAGTGCGGCCGGCGACATCAGGGCCAGCCACAGGCCACCGTCGGAGCCGAAGCACTTCTGCGGCGCGAAGTAGTAGACGTCGGTCTCGCCGACGTTGACCTCCAGGCCGCCGGCGCCGGAGGTGGCGTCGACCAGCAGCAGCGAGCCCGGGTCGGCGCCGGCCACCCGGTTGATCGGCACCGCGACACCGGTCGAGGTCTCGTTGTGCGGGGTGGCGTAGACGTCCACGCCGGCCTCGGCGACCAGGGTCGGTGCGCTGCCCGCGTCCGACTTGCGGATCGTGGGCTCACCGAGGAACGGGGCGTCCTTGACGGCCTTGGCGAACTTTGCGCCGAACTCGCCGAAGTTGGCGAACTGTGCCCGGTCGCGGATCAGGCCGAAGGTCGCCACCTCCCAGAACGCGGTGGTACCCCCGTTGCCGATGATCACCTCGTAGCCCTCGGGCAGGGAGAAGAACTCGGCGATTCCGGAGCGCAGCCGGGCCACCTGGTCGCGGACGGTCTTCTGCCGGTGCGAGGTGCCCAGGTAGCTGGTGGCCACCTCGGCGAGCGCGGAGACCGCCGCCGGACGGACCTTGGACGGCCCGCAGCCGAATCGGCCGTCGGCGGGCTTGATCTCGTCGGGAATCCGGATGGTCGGAGCGTCAGCCACGGTTTTCAAGATCCTTCCGCATGGGTCGGGGCCCGGGTGAGCAGGTGGGAGTGGACCGATCGGCGTGCGCGTGTGGGTGCGTGATCACACCCTCCGGCGGCACTGCCGCCTTCATCCTCGCACCCGCCGGTACCCGTCCGGGCGCTCGTCTCACCCCGAACCGTGAGTCGTCCGCCACAGCCCGTGGCCTGGCCCACATCGGTGTCGGCCACGGGCGTACGCCGACGATCCGCCCGCCCACGACCCGGACGGCCGCTGCGGCGCCACAAGCCGGGAACGGGGTGTTAAGAGGGGGCCCCTCCTCTACCGGAAACGTTAAGAAGGGGCCCTTCCTTACACCTCAGACGCCGTGGGGGACGGCGTCCCAGCCGTCGACCTCGTGCGGCTTGCGTGGGCCCGGCCCGACGTAGCGGGCGGAGGGGCGGACCAGGCGCTGGAGCTTCTTCTGCTCCAGGATGTGCGCGCTCCAACCGCCCATCCGGGCGCAGGTGAACATGGAGGTGAACATGTGGGCCGGTACCTCGGCGAAGTCGAGGACGACCGCGGACCAGAACTCGACGTTCGTGGCGAGTACCCGGTCCGGCCGGCGGGCCTGCAACTCGGTCAGCGCCGCCTTCTCCAGCGCCTCGGCGACCTCGAACCGGGGGGCACCCAGATCCTTGGCGGTACGGCGCAGCACCCGGGCGCGCGGGTCCTCGGCCCGGTACACCCGGTGGCCGAAGCCCATCAGCCGCTCGCCCCGGTCGAGGACGCCCTTGACGTAGCTCTCGGCGTCGCCGCTGCGCTCGACCGCCTCCAGCATGCTGAGCACCCGCGACGGCGCGCCGCCGTGCAACGGGCCGGAGAGCGCGCCGATGCCCGAGGAGATGCAGGCGGCGGCGTCCGCGCCGGTGGAGGCGACGATCCGGGCGGTGAAGGTGGAGGCGTTCAGGCCGTGCTCGGCGGCCGAGATGAAGTACGCGTCGACGGCCTTGACGTGGCGGGGGTCGGGCTCGCCACGCCACCGCTTCATGAAGCGCTCGACCACCGTCGAGGCCTTGTCGATCTCCTTCTGCGGCACTGCGGGCAGGCCGAGACCCCGAGCGGACTGGGCGACGAAGGACAGCGCGGTGACCGAAACCCGGGCGAGGTCCTCGCGGGCCTGCTCGTCGGAGATGTCGAGCATCTGCTGCAGACCCCAGTACGGGGCGAGCATCGCCACGGCGGACTGCACGTCGACCCGGATGTCGCCGGAGTGCACCGGCACCGGGAACGGCTCGGCCGGCGGCAGGCCGGGCCCGAACCGGCCGTCGACCAGCAGGGCCCAGACGTTGCCGAAGGAGACCTGGCCGATCAGATCCTCGATGTCGACCCCGCGATAGCGCAGCGCGCCGCCCTCACGGTCAGGTTCGGCGATCTGGGTTTCGAACGCTACGACGCCTTCGAGTCCGGGTTTGAAATCGGCCATCTCACTACTCCTGGTGTGTGGTCGGTGCGCCCGCCCAGGCTCGGTGCCCGGCCCCGGCCGGGTGAGCGCCCTAGGCGACCCTCTCCGGATGTGTTCGTGACATCTTGCCTGCTGGTAACCGGGTGTGCGACCCACTGTCGATGTGCTGCACACGACATCCCCGGATGAGCCGCCCGTCGTCGGTTCGGCGAGACTTGACCGTACGGGCTGGTCGGGGGCGGATCCGCCGGACGGACAGGGGAGGACACGTGACGGGGGACACACCACCGCCATCGGGCATGCGCCACGAGTACGACGCCGGATCGGGGCTGCTCGAAGCCGACCTGGCCGGTGACTGGTGCACCCAGTTCGATCGCTGGTTCGCCGAGGCGGTGGCCGCCGGGCTGCCGGAGCCGAACGCCATGGTGGTGGGCACCGCCGACGCCACCGGTCGGCCGAGCGCCCGCACCGTGCTGCTGAAGGGGTACGACCAGCAGGGCTTCGTCTTCTTCACCAACTACCGGTCCCGCAAGGGCGCCGAGGTGGCTGTCAACGCGTACGCCAGCCTGGTGTTTCCCTGGTTTCCGATGCAGCGGCAGGTGATCGTGACCGGGTCGGTGGAGCGGATCGACCGGGCCACGACCGAGGAGTACTTCGCCAGCCGGCCGCGCGGCTCGCAGCTCGGCGCGTGGGCCAGCACCCAGTCGTCGGTGCTGCCGGACCGGGCCGCGCTCGACGACTCCTACCGGGCGGCGGCGCAGCGCTTCGCCGAGGTGGCGCCGATCCCCGCCCCGGAGCACTGGGGTGGCCTGCGGGTACGCCCCGACTCGGTGGAGTTCTGGCAGGGGCGGGCCAGCCGGCTGCACGACCGGCTGCGGTTCCGCCGTACCGACAGCGACTGGGTCGTGGAGCGGCTGGCCCCGTGACCTCGAAAGACACCTCCCGGCAGCGTGAGCAGCGCCGCTGGGCGATCGACCTGCGCCCACTGCGGGTGCCGGCGTACCGGCGGCTGTGGGTCGGCAACGCCATCGCGATGTTCGGGTTCCAGTTCACCGCGGTCGCCGTACCGGTGGAGATGTACGCGTTGACCGAGGACTCGCTCTGGGTCGGGCTGCTCGGCGTGGCTGCCTTCGTACCGTTGCTGGTCTTCGGGTTGTGGGGCGGCGCGGTGGCCGACGCCCTCGACCGGCGTCGGGTGCTGCTGGGTGGCTCGGTGCTGCTCTGGGTGTCCGTCCTGGGGTTGCTGGCGCAGGCCCTGCTGGATGTCGGCAGTCCGATGCTGCTGCTGGCGCTTGTGGCGTTGAGTTCGGTGTCGTTCGCGATCGCCAGTCCGGCCCGCGCCGCGCTGGTCGGCCGGCTGGTACCGGTCGAGCTGGTACCCGCCGCCACCACGCTGAACTTCACCACGGCGATGGCCACCTCGGTGCTCGGCCCGCTGGCCGCGGGTCTGATCCTCGCCGTCTTCGAGCTCGGGATCGCGCTGCCCGTCGCGTACGGCCTGGATGCCACGCTGCTGGTCGCGCTGGTCTGGGCGGCGCTGCGACTGCCCGCGATGCCACCCGAACCGGACCCGGACGGCGGTCCCCGGCAGGCCGGGCTGCGCAGCATCGTCGACGGCGTCCGTTACCTGGCCGGCGCACCGGTGCTGCTGCTCTCCTTCGCGATCGACCTGATCGCGATGGTGTTCGCCTTTCCCCGGGCGCTCTTTCCCGAGGTGGCGACCGAGCGGTTCGGTGGCGGCGCGGCGGTGGGCTGGCTGTACAGCTCGATCGCCATCGGGTCGCTGCTCGCCGGCCTGCTGTCCGGCTGGATCGGCCGGGTCCGCCGGCAGGGGCTGGTGCTGGTGCTGGCGGTCGTCGGCTGGGGTGTCGCGGTGGCGTTGGCCGGGCTGGCCCGCCAACTCTGGCTGGTCGTCGCGCTGCTGGTGCTGGCCGGCGCGGCCGACCTGGTCAGTTCGGTGGTACGGCAGTCGATGCTGATCGTGTACGCCCCGGACCGGATGCGTGGACGGCTGCAAGGGGTCAACACCGTCGTGGTGGCCGGCGGCCCGCGCCTGGGTGACCTGCGGGCGGGAGCCATGGCGGCCGGTTTCGGCAGCGGCGTGGCCTGGGTGGGCGGTGGTCTGGCGGCGGCGGTGTTGGCGGTGCTGCTCGCCGTGGCGTTCCCGGCGCTGACCCGCTACCGGGCGGCGATCCAGACCGGTGACCGCCGACCGCAGTGAGCGCAGAGCCGACCTGGAAGCTAGGGTCTGGCGACATGGATAGCCCTGAGCCGCGTCCCCTCTCCGGGGCACAGTGGACCATTGCCGCCGCCGGTCACGAGGCGGTCATCGTCGAGGTGGGTGGCGGGCTGCGCACCTACCGCCAGGACGGCGTCGAGTACGTCGACGGGTACGCCACCGACGAGATCTGCCCCGGTTCGGCCGGTCAGGTGCTCGCGCCCTGGCCCAACCGGATCCGGGACGGGGTCTACACCTTCGACGGGCGGTCGTTGCAGCTCAACATCACCGAGCCGGAGCGGAACACCGCCCTCCACGGCCTGGTCAACTGGTCGTCCTGGCACCTGATCGAGCAGCGGCCGGACGAGGTCACGATCGGCTTCGACCTGCCGCCGCAGCCGGGATACCCGTGGCCGCTGCGTCTGCGTACCCGCTGGAGCGTCGGGGCCGACGGGCTGCGCGGCGAGCACGAGGTGACCAACATCGGGGTCGAGCCGGTGCCGTTCGGCTTCTCGGTGCATCCGTACCTGCGCCTGCCCGGCGTACCGGTGGAGGAGATCGCGTTGCAGGTGCCCGGGCGGAGCCGGATGCTGGTGGACGGGCGGTTGCTGCCGGTCGGCGTGACCCCGGTGGCCGGCACCGAGTACGACTACACCGAGCCGCGGCGCATCGGCGATGCGGTGCTGGATCTCGCCTTCGGGGAAGTGACCCGCGACGACGACGGTTCGGCGGTGACGCTGCGCGGCCCGGACGGGTCCAGCGGGCTGAGCATCTGGGCGGACGCCCAGTTCGGCTGGTGGCAGGTCTACACGGGCGACACACTGACCGGTGAGCGGTTCCGGCGGTCGGTGGCGGTGGAGCCGATGACCTGCCCGCCGGACGCGTTCCGGTCCGGTCGGGATCTGATCGTCCTGGCACCCGGCGAGACCTGGCGGGGTGCCTGGGGAATCCGGCCCGGAGTCTGAACGGACGTCGGCCGGCCGTTCCGGCGTCGGCCACCCCGGCCCAGCATCGAGGAGAGACAGGTGGAGTTCGCGGACGTCGTCCGGCGACGCCGGATGGTGCGTAACTACGACCCGGACCGCCCGGTCCCGCCGGAAGTCGTGGAACGGTTACTGGACCACGCGGTGCGGGCCCCGTCCGCCGGGTTCTCCCAGGGCTGGGGGTTCCTGGTGCTGGAGGAACCGGCGGACCGGGAGCGGTTCTGGGCAGCCACCACCCCGGAAGGCGGCGGTACGGGCCGGTGGCTGGCCGGGATGCGCCGCGCTCCGCTGATCGTGGTGCCGCACGCCAACCGCTCGGTCTACCTCGACCGGTACGCCGAAGCGGACAAGGGCTGGGCGGACCGCTCGACGGACCGTTGGCCCGTGCCGTACTGGTACATCGACACCGGTTTCGCCGCTCTGCTGATGATGCTGACGGCGGTCGACGAGGGACTGGGTTCCTGCTTCTTCGGGATTCCGCCGCAGCGGCTGGAGCCCTACCGGGAGGCGTTCGGTGTGCCGGAGGAGTACCACCCGATCGGGGCTGTCACTGTCGGTTATCGCGCACCCGACCATCGGTCACCCTCACTGCGTCGAGGGCGTCGTCCGGTGGACGAAGTGGTCCGCCGAGGACGGTGGAGCTGACCCGAACGGGTGGTTTCGTCCTGTTGAGAACCGGACTACCGGTAGCGAAACTGGCACCAGGGAGCAGAACGTGAGGTGCGGGGGGCCGCTACGCTGGCACCGACATCGGTGCCGCGGGGCGCGGCACCGTGCCGCGACCCGCGTCGGCGTCGTGGTACGACCCGGGCAGGGGGAGGGGAGCGTGCCGTCGTGATCTTCAGAGCGGTCCGGGACGGGCGGCCCTACCCGGAACACAACCTGACACTCAAGCAATGGGCCGAGATCCCGCCCCGCCCGCTGCGCCTCGACCAGCTCATCACCACCAAGCGCGAGTTGGCGCTGGACAAGCTCCTCGCCGAGGACTCGACCTTCTACGGTGACCTGTTCCCGCACGTGGTGCAGTGGAACGGTGGTCTCTACCTGGAGGACGGCCTGCACCGCGCGCTGCGCGCCGCGTTGCAGCAGCGCAACCAGATCCACGCCCGGGTGTTCGTGCTGGCCGAGTCGGTGGAGTGACCGGTCGGTCCCATAGCGTCGGGCAAGTAGACGTTCATGCGGTCTGACCTGCGCAGACACGCGATCGGGTGACTCGGCGAGCGGCTGTCGTACAGGGGGCTTACCGTCATCACAGACAACGCGTCTGACAAGGACGGTGAGGGCGATGGCACGCGACGGCGACATCAACGAGCCCACCAGCAGGTTCCCCGACACTGACCTGCACCCGGACGACCGGTCCGATGTTCCGCCCCCGCCGCCATCGGGCGGCGGTGCCGCACGGGCCCTGCTCTGGGTGCTCGGCGCGGCCGCACTCGCCGTGGTGGTGCTGCTCGGCGTGCAGACCACCGGGATCCTGCCCGAGTTCCGCAATCCCTTCAGCAAGGAGCAGACCGACCGCAGTCAGCCGGCGCTGCTGGAGTCGATGCAGGATCTCAGCCGTTACGTGGCCGCCGAGGGCAACTTCCAGGTCGTCGTCGACCTGCAGAACGACCGCCGGAACGTGCCGGACTGGCTGCTCAACCAGCGCACGCTCTTCGTCGGATCAGGCAGCGTCGAGGCGTACGTCGACTTCGGCACCCTCACCGAGGGGGCGATCGTGCAGTCGGCCGACGGCAAGTCCGTCGAGATCAAGCTGCCGGCCCCGCAGCTCGCCGAGACCAACCTCGACCTGGACAAGAGCTACGTCTTCGCGGAGGAGCGGGGCCTGCTCAACCGGGTCGGTGACCTGATCGGCGGTGACCCGAACCGGCAGCAGCAGGTCTACCAGCTCGCCGAGGACCGGATCACCGCTGCGGCACGGGACAGCGGGTTAATTGCCCGGGCAGAGGAGAACACCCGCAAGATGCTGGTCGGCCTGCTCGCTTCCCTCGGCTTCGAGCACGTCACCGTCACCTACGTAGCCCCCTGACCGCTGCCCCACCGCCCGACCCATCCGGCGGTGGGGCAACTTCGGGGAAGTTGCTGCCTCCGGCCCCCGTTTGGCAGCACTTTCCCCGAAGTTGCCTGGCGCCTCGCGTGCGGGGTGCCCCGCGTGGGGGCGCCCAGGGGGGCGAGAGCCCGGCGTGGGGGAGGTCAGCGGGCGGTTGCGAGGTAGCGGTCCTCGTTGGGCATGATGATCCACAGTGCCAGGTAGATGATCACCTGGGTGCCGGGCAGCAGCAGCGACAGCAGGAACAGCAGCCGGACCATCCCGGCCGACATGCCGAAACGCTGGGCCAGGCCGGCGCAGACACCGGCGAACATGCGCCCCTGCCGGGGCCGTACAAGCTTGCGACTCATCGTGGTAGTCCCCTCTGCGGCGATCCGCCGCTCTTGGCGTCAACGCTAGGGCCAGGACCTGCCCCCGCCCTCCGTCCCGAGAACGAACCTTCCCCAGCCCACCCGTAGGTACATACCCGCGCCCTCCTCCCTATCCCCACCCCTACCCACCCCGCCCCCGCTCCCCGCCCGCCCCTGCCCCCGCCCGCCCCTGCTCGTCGATCATGGAGTTTTGGTCGGGGCATAAGGGGTGTAGCGGGTGCAATCGGCGACCGTAAGTGCAAGATCGATGGGGAAAGGTGCACCGTAGGTCGCCCCGCCTGCTGCGCGTGGGGTGTGGGGGTGGGGTGGGGGTTAGGGTCGGTGGGGTGGGCGTCCTTATCGGGGCGCTGGTGGCCGGCCCTGGTGACGGGGCGGTGGCGATCTTCATCGTCTGTTGACCGGTGATCCCGGCGCAGGGCGAGGGGTGTGGGCATGATCAGCGTGTTCGACCTGTTCAGTGTGGGCATCGGGCCGTCCAGCTCGCACACGGTGGGGCCGATGCGGGCGGCGCGTACGTTCGTTCACGGGCTCAAGGGCGATGGTCGGCTCAGCGAGGTGAGTCGGGTACGGGCCGAGTTGTTCGGGTCGCTCGGTGCCACCGGGCACGGCCACGGCAGCGACCGTGCGGTGCTGCTCGGCCTGGCCGGTGAGGTGCCCGAGACGGTGGACACCGACACCGTCGATGCTCGGGTGACGGAGATTCGGTCGCGGCGGCGGCTGGCGCTGCTCGGCACGCACGAGATCGACTTTGACCCGGACCGGGATCTGCTGCTGCATCGTCGCCGGTCGCTGCCGTATCACCCGAACGGGATGATCTTTTCGGCGTACGACGGCAGCGGGGCCGAGGTCAGGACGCGCACCTACTACTCGGTTGGTGGTGGGTTCGTCGTCGACGAGGCGGCGGCGGGGGCCGACCGGATCAAGCCGGACAGCACCGAGGTTCGCCATCCTTTCGTCACCGGAGCGCAACTGCTCGACGTGACCGCCTCGACCGGGCTGTCCATCAGCGAGGTGATGCTCGCCAACGAGTTGTCCTGGCGGTCCGAGGCGGATGTGCGGGCCGGGCTGTTGGACATCTGGCGGGTGATGCAGGAATGCGTCGAGCGCGGCTGCACCCGCGACGGCACGCTGCCGGGCGGGTTGAAGGTCCGCCGCCGCGCCGCCGAACTACGCCGCAGCCTGGAAGCAGACGCCGCCACCCCGCACCCAGCCACCCCGCACCAAGCCGCCGCGGACGCAGCGAACCCGCACCCGGGCACCCCGCACCAATCCGCCGCGCAACCAGCCACCGAGCGCCCAGTCGCCGAGCGTCCCGCCAACCCGCAGGCGGGGGCGGCAGCGCGGGCGGTGGACCCGCTGCACGTGATGGACTGGGTGACCCTGTTCGCCTTGGCGGTCAACGAGGAGAACGCGGCTGGTGGGCGGGTGGTGACCGCGCCGACCAACGGCGCGGCGGGGATCATTCCGGCGGTGCTGCACTACTACACGCGGTTCGTGCCGGGGGCCAGCGCCGACGGGGTGGTGCGGTTCCTGCTCGCGGCCGGCGCGATCGGGGTGTTGTTCAAGGAGAATGCCTCGATCTCCGGCGCGGAGGTGGGCTGCCAGGGCGAGGTCGGCTCGGCCTGCTCGATGGCCGCCGCCGGGTTGGCCGAGGCGTTGGGCGGTACGCCGGCGCAGGTGGAGAACGCCGCGGAGATCGGCATGGAACACAATCTCGGGTTGACCTGCGACCCGGTGGGCGGCCTGGTGCAGATACCGTGCATCGAACGTAATGCGGTGGCTAGCATCAAGGCGATCACCGCCGCCCGGCTGGCCCTGCGCGGTGACGGGGTGCACGCCGTATCGCTCGACAAGGTCATCAAGACCATGCGGGAGACCGGCGCCGACATGAAGGTCAAGTACAAGGAGACGGCGCGCGGCGGTCTCGCGGTAAACGTGATCGAGTGCTGAACGGACGAAGTTCACCGACTGCTAACCTGTCGTCCGTTCAGTAGGCGGGAGAACGACGGTGACCTCTGGCGTGGGGGCGTTGTGGTCGCACCGCAACTCCCTGCGCATCCTGGTCCGGCGTGATCTCGCGGTCAAGTACCAGCAGTCGGTGCTTGGCTACTTCTGGTCGTTGATCGAGCCCTTGGGAATGGGCGCGATCTACTGGTTCGTCTTCGGCGTGCTCTACTCCCGGGACACCAACCGACACCTGGGCGAGGCGGCCGGGTCGTACCCGCTGTTCTTGATCACCGGGATCTTCGCCTGGATGTGGACCAGCTCGGCGTTGAGCGAGGCGACCAACGCGTTGACCGGCCAGTCCCGGCTGATCACCACGATGAACGTGCCCCGGCAGGTGTTTCCGATCGGCCGGGTGGTCGGTCGGTTCGCCGAGTACGCCGCCGGCCTGCCGATCCTGGCCGGCATCGCGATCTGGTACGCCGCCGACGGCAAGATCCATCCAGGCTGGTCGCTGCTGGCCCTGCCGCTGGCGGTGCTGGTGCAGGCCACCCTGCTGATCGGGGTGGCGCTGCTGCTGTCCGCGTGGAACGTGCTGATGCGCGACGTGGAGCGGTTCATGCGGCTGGTCATCCGGGTGCTGTTCTACGCCAGCCCGATCATCTATCCGCTGAGCCTGGTCCAGGGCTCCGGCCTGCCCGGCTGGCTCAAGCTGGGCTACGAGCTCAACCCGCTGGTCGGCATCTTCCAGCTGCACCACTCGGTGTGGTACCCGGACGAGTTCCCGTCGGCCCGGATGCTGGCCACCACCGTCGGCATCAGTCTGCTGCTGCTCGTCGCCGGCTGGTGGTCGTTCCGCCGGCTCGAACCCGCCGTGCTCAAGGAACTCTGATGGGCGAATCGATCATCGAGGCGGAGGGTCTCGGCATCCGGTTCGTCCGCAACCGTCGGCGGCAGCTGCGGCTGCGGGAGCTGCTCATCCACCGGGGGCGGCGCAGCGCCAGCGACGGCCAGTTCTGGCCGCTGCGCGACCTGACCTTCTCGATCGCGCCCGGCGAGACCGTCGGCGTGATCGGTCGCAACGGCACCGGCAAGAGCACCCTGCTGCGGCTGATCGCCGGGGTGCTCATTCCCGACGAGGGGCGGATCAGGGTTTCCGGCGACGTCGCGCCGCTGCTGGAACTCTCCGCCGGCTTCTCCAACGACCTCACCGGGCGGGAGAACCTGTACCTGGTGGGCGGGCTGCATGGGCTGTCGTCGGGCTACCTGAAACGGCACTTCGACGAGATCGTCTCGTTCGCCGGTGAGCAGGTGGAACGGGCCATCGACACGTCGGTGCGGCACTACTCGTCCGGAATGAAGGTCCGGCTGGGTTTCGCCATCATCTCCCACCTGCCGCACCCGATCCTGCTGATGGACGAGGTGACGGCGGTCGGGGACGCCGAGTTCCGCGCGAAGTGCTACACGACAATCGATCGTCTGCTCGGGGAGGGGCGCACTCTGGTGCTGGTGTCACACAACGAAAAGGACCTGACCCGGTTCTGCCGTCGAGGACTCTTCCTCGACGCGGGCCGGCTGAGCGTGGACGGCACGATCGCCGAAGCGCTGGCCGCGTACCACGACGCGGTTCCCCGGTGACGCTCGCGATCGTGCTCGCCGCCGGTTCGCCGGCCGCGAGCCTGCCGGCGGGCGATGGTACGGCGCTTGTCGATCGGCTGGCCGCGCAGTGGCGGGCGGCCGGCGTCACCGACGTGCGGTTCGCGGCCGACCTGGACGAGTTGGCCGACCTGGTCGGCGGGTCGACCGGTCCGGTGGTGGTCAGCGGTGCCGACCTGGTCGCGCACACCGCCGTACTGCGGCATCTGGTGACCAGCCCGGTCGGGCCGACGGTGGCGTTGGTGCTCACCGACCCGCCCGCCGGTGGTCGCACGACGGTCCGCGAGGAGCGCGGCCAGGTGGTCGACGCGGGGCCGGCGCACCGGCTCGACGGCGAGGCCACCGGCATCTTCGGTGGCGCGGTGCGGGTCGGTCGGGACGACCTGCCGGCGCTGGTGGCCGCGGCCCGGGCCGCGGCCACCGGTCGGCTGGCCGACGTGGCCGCCGGTCACGGGGACGGTGGTCCGCGCGTCGAGCCGCCGGGGCCCGCCGTGGACCAGCTCTTCACCGGGCTCACCGCCCAGGGTGTGCTGGTCTTCGCCCAGCGGGTACGCCTGCTGGTGGCGCATCGGGTCGACGACGAGAGCGGGCTGTCCGAGGCGCGGGCCGCGGTCGCCGAGGTGGACGAGGACCGGGCCGAGTTGCGGCTGTCGGTCAAGGAGAAGGACGACTTCTTCACCACGTACTTCGTCAGCACCTGGTCCCCGTACGTCACCAAGGCGGCGGCCCGGTTGGGGTTGAGCCCGACCGGGGTGACGATGCTGTCGGTGGCCTTCGCGGTGGCCGCGGCGGCGTTGTTCGCCAGCGGCGGCCGGCTCGCCCTGGTCACCGGTGGGGTGCTGCTCTACCTCGGGTTCGTGCTGGACTGCGTGGACGGCCAGTTGGCCCGCTACACCCGCAACTTCAGCGCCTGGGGTGGCTGGCTGGACACCATGGCCGACCGGGCCAAGGAGTACGTGGTCTACGCCGGCCTCGGCTGGGGCGCCACGGCGGCCGGGGTCCGGTACGGGTGGGCCCTGGCGATCGCCGCGATGACCTTGCAGACCGTACGGCACATGACCGACGCGTGGTACGGCGTACTGCACGACGAGGCGGCGCGCCGGCCGAAGGCGGTCGGCACCGGCGGTGGTGGCATCGGTGACCGGCTCAACGCCGCGTCCACGAAGGTGCAGGCCGACACCGGTTCGCTGTCGTACTGGCTCAAGCGCACGGTGGTCTTCCCGATCGGGGAACGGTGGGCGCTGATCGCGGTGGCCGCGGCACTGTTCAACCAGCGGATCGCGCTGCTGGCCGTACTGGCCTGGGGTGTGCTGGCGTTGGCGTACACCGGGGCGCTGCGTACGCTGCGGGCCCGGTGGATGTGGGTGCCGGTGCTGGACACGCTCGACGCCACCCTGCACCGCGATGACGGCCCGTTGGCCGCCCGGTTCCCGGTGGCCCGCCGGCCGGGACCGTTGGTGCTGGCGCTGCTGGCCGTGTTGCCGACGATTCTCGTGCTGCTGGCCACCTGGCGCTACGGCGAGGCGTACCCGAGATGGACCGTGCTGCTCGCGTTGGTGGGGTTGCTGCTCGCGGCCGGCGGTGCCGGTGCGGCGCACAACGGGCCGCTGGACTGGCTGGTGCCGGCGGCGCTGCGGGCCGCGGAGTACCTGTTCGCCATCGCTGTCGGGGTGATCGGTCAGGCGCCCGCCTGGCTGATCTTCGGGTACGTCTTCGTGCTGACCCTGCACCACTACGACCTGGTGGCCCGGCTGGAGAAGCGGCAACCGGCACCGCCGCTGCACGCGGCGACCCTCGGTTGGGAGGGGCGGTCGGTGCTGCTGGCGGTGGCGGCGATAGCCGGAATTGCGAGTATTGGTCTGGCTACACTCGGTATCTACCTGTTGGTGCTCTTCGTGGCAAGTGTGGTGCTGGCCTGGTTCGTCCGGCCGGCACGGGTGCCGGCGGGTGCCGGGAGGAGCACGACAATCTGACGGAGGCCGGGACGATGACGCTCATCAGCTTCGTCGTCCCGGCCTACCGCGTCCAGGGCTACCTGCGGGAATGCCTGGACTCGATCCTCGCTCAGCCGGTCACCGACATCGAGGTGATCGGCGTCGACGACTGCTCGCCCGACGCCAGCGGCGACATCCTCGACGAGTACGCGGCCCGCGACGGCCGGGTACGCGCCGTCCGGCTGGACCGCAACCTCGGGCTCGGCCCGGCCCGCAACGCCGGGCTGGACCGGGCCGTCGGCGAGTACGTCTGGTTCGTCGACGGAGACGACTGGCTGGTGCCCGACTGCCTGGTCGAGGTGGCCGAGCGGCTGCACACCACCCGACCCGACGTGCTGCTTGTCGACCACGTCCGCGCGCACTGGGACGACACGGTCACCGGCAGCGCGATGGCCGAGGTGTTCCCGGAGCCGACCGGGCCGGTCACCTTCCGGCTGCGGGACCGACCGGAGACCCTGGAACTGCTGCACACCGCCTGGAACCGGCTGGTCCGGCGGCAGTTCCTGGCCGAGGTCGGACTGCGCTTCGCCCCCGGTTGGTACGAGGACGTCTCGTTCAGCTATCCGGTGCTGCTGGCCGCCGACCGGGTCGGCGTGCTCGACACGGTCTGTGTGAACTACCGGCAGCGGCGGGCAGGGGCGATCACGAAGACCCAGGGTGAGCGGCATTTCGAGGTCTTCGAGCAGTGGCACCGGGTGTTCCGGGAGGCCGACCGGTTCGACGCCGGGCAACTGCGGGCGGCGCTGTTCGAGCGGATGATGTGGCACTACCTGACGGTGCTCGGCAACGAGGACCGGATCCCGGCGGAACTGCGGCCGACCTTCTTCGCCCGGGTGACGATCGACCACGCCCGCTTCCGGCCGCCGGGCGGCCACCGGATTCCCGCCGGGGTGGAGGGGCTCAAGCACCGGCTGGTGGCGGCCGGGCAGTGGCGGACGTACTCGGCGTTGCGCGCCACCAGCCGGACGGGGGAGAAGGCCCGTCGGGCCGCCGGGCGGGTCAGGCGCCGGGTGGTGCCGCCGGCCAAGGCCACCGTACGGGCCGCTCGGGACGTCGCGCTGTACGGCTACCACCGCGCCGAACTGCGTCGCCCGTTGGACGAGAACCTGGCCGTCTATGCGGCCTACTGGTACCGCGGCTACGCGTGCAACCCGGCGGCGATCTACGAGGCGGCCCGACAGGCGGCGCCGGAGATCCGAGGTGTGTGGATCGTCCGGCGGGACCGGGTGCACACGTTGCCCGAGGGCATCGAGTACGTGGTGGCCGGCACACCCGCGTACCACCGGGTGCTGGCCCGGGCGAAGTGGCTGATCAACAACGTCAACTTCCCGGACTCGGTGCGCAAACGGCCAGGTTCGGTGCACGTACAGACGCACCACGGCACGCCGGTCAAGGTGATGGGCCTGGACCAGCAGCGCTATCCGTTGGGCGCGGAGGGGATGGACTTCACCGGCCTGCTGCGCCGGGTGGACCGCTGGGACTACAGCATCACCGCGAACAGCTTCTCCACCCAGATGTGGGAGCGGGCCTATCCGGCCGCGTACACCACATTGGAGGTGGGTTACCCGCGCAACGACCGGTTGGTCACCGCGACCACCCAGGAGGTGCTGCGGCTGCGTGCGGAACTCGGCGCGGGCCTGGGCGAGCAGGTCGTGCTGTACGCCCCGACGCACCGGGAGCACCTGCCCGGCTATCGGCCGCCGTTCGACCCGGAACGGGTGCTCGACGCGATCGGCCCGTCCGGACTGCTGCTGATGCGCAGCCACTACTTCCACGACCGTGACCGCCGAGCGTGGCCGCCGGCGGGCCGGGACCGCATCATCGACGTCAGCGCCCACCCCCAGGTCGAGGAGCTTTATCTGGCGGCCGACGTGCTGGTCACCGACTATTCTTCGGCGATGTTCGACTACGCGGTGCTGGACCGGCCGATCGTCATCTACGCGCCGGACTGGGACGCGTACCGGCTGACCCGTGGGGTCTACTTCGACCTGCTCGCCGAGCCGCCCGGCCCGGTGGCACGCACCTTCCCGGAGTTGCTGGACGTGTTGCGCGCAGGGCTGTCCGACTCCGTCGCGGCCGACCACACCCGGGCGCGGTTTCGGGAGAGATTCTGTGCGTTGGAGGACGGGCAGGCCGCGCAGCGGGTGGTTCGTCGGGTTTTTCTGGGTGACATCTCCGGCTGAGTCCGGAGAATTCAGCCGATAGTCGCCACTCGATGGAACGTAATACGTCTGTCACGACCGGAACATGACACGTTTACCCGATGTGCGACCGGCATGATCCTGGTCACAGTCATTGCCGGGTTCGGCAGACGAGGTGGGGGGGAGACGGTGAGCACCGTCGCGCTCAAGGATGTCACGAAGGTCTTCCGAGACGGCACGGTCGCGGTGGACAGCATCAATCTCGACGTCAACGACGGCGAGTTCATGGTGCTGCTCGGGCCGTCCGGCTGTGGCAAGTCGACGGTGCTGCGCATGGTCGCCGGGTTGGAGGAGCCGACCTCGGGGGCGGTGATGCTCGACGGGGAAGTGGCCAACGACCTGCCGCCCCGGGAGCGCGGGATCGCGATGGTCTTCCAGGACTTCGCGCTCTACCCGCACATGAGCGTCGGTGACAACATCGCCTTCCCACTCAAGCTGGCCGGCGTCGAGCCGGCCCCGCGTGGCGAGCGGGTCACCGACGTGGCCAGCGCCCTCGGCATCGGTGACGTGCTGGCACGACGCCCGAGCCAACTCTCCGGCGGGCAGCGGCAGCGGGTCGCGATGGGTCGGGCCATCGTGCGCCGTCCGAAGCTGTTCCTGATGGACGAACCGCTGTCCAATCTCGACAGCGGGCTGCGAGCGGAGTTGCGGGCCGAGATCTCCGGCCTGACCCGCGAGCTGGGGGTCACCACCATCTACGTGACGCACGACCAGGCCGAGGCGCTGACCATGGCCGACCGGGTCGCCATCATGCGCAAGGGCGTCCTGCAGGACGTGGGCACCCCGACGCAGGTGTACGGCCGGCCGGCCACCCTCTACGTCGCCGCCTTCCTGGGCAGCCCGCGGATGAACCTGCTGGAGGCGTCGGTCTACGTCCACCTCGACCGGTACGTCACCCTCACCCTCGGCGAGCAGGCGCTCTACCTGCCGTGGGACGACATCCGCAGCCGTGCGGTGGCGCACTACCACGGTGAGCGGATCGTGGTCGGGATGCGGGCCGAGGCGCTCACCCCGGTCGCCCCGGACGCACCGGGCGACGTTCTGCAGGGCCGGATCCGCTATCTGGAACACCACGGGCACGAGTCGTTGGCCTTCCTCGACATCGGCGCCACCGCGATCGTGGTGGACGAGGTCGGTGCGGCACCGGACAGCGACACCCCACTCGGCCAGCGCGGCCTGCGCCGCTTCGGTCAGGTGATGCAGCGGTTCACCGGCCGGGCCGCAGAGCCGCAGGCGAACCGAAACAGCGGCAGCCAGGCCAGCGTCCTGGCCGACCCCGGCCGGCATCACCGCCGACCCGCCGAACTGGCGGTCCGACTCGCGCCGTACCCCGCCGTCTCCGCCGGTCACCCGCTGGCCATCAAGGTACGCATGGACGCCCTGCACTTCTTCGACGAACGCGGCGACCGCATCGACGTCGGCTGGCGCTGAGGCCCCGATCCGGCACGCCGGGTTGGGCGAAGTACGTTTGCCGGGCGGTGACCGTGGATAGATTGGTGCGGTGCTCGGCCTGCCGGATCACGTGACCGCGTGTCTCTTCGACCTGGACGGTGTGCTCACGCAGACCGCCCGGGTGCACAACGCCGCGTGGACCGAGACGTTCGACGACTTCCTCCGCCGACACGCGGATGCCGGCGGTACGCCGTACCAGCCCTTCGATCCGGGCGCGGACTACCACCGCTACGTGGACGGGCGACCCCGGCTCGACGGCGTCCGCACCTTTCTCGCATCGAGGGACATCACGCTGCCCGAGGGGACCGCCGAGGATCCGCCGGGCGCGCAGACCGTGCACGGCCTGGGTAACCAGAAGAACGCCCAGGTGCTGGAGCGGATCCGCAGCGTCGGCGTCGACGTCTACCCCGGCTCGGTGGCGTACCTGAAGGCGGTGGCCGCAGCCGGGCTGCGTCGCGCGGTCGTCACGGCCAGCGCCAACGGCCGGGAGGTGATCGCCGCCGCCGGGATCGAACCCCTGTTGGAGGAGCGGGTGGACGGGCTGACCGCACGGGCCGAGGGGTTGCGCGGCAAACCGCATCCGGACACCTTCCTCGCCGGAGCGAAGCTGCTCGGCGTCCAGCCGGAGCAGGCGGCGGTCTTCGAGGACGCGCTCGCCGGAGTCGAGGCCGGGCGGGCCGGCGGCTTCGGGTACGTCATCGGGGTCGACCGGGCCGGGCAGGCCGACGCGCTGCGCGCCCACGGCGCCGACGTGGTCGTCACCGACCTGGCCGAACTGCTCGAAGCCGGACGGCCCGAGTGATCCGGGAGCGGGCGTACCCGGTCGAGCCGTGGCACGTCCGGGAAACCCAGCTCGACGTGGACGTGCTCGCCCAGTCCGAGTCGGTCTTCGCGCTCTCCAACGGGCACGTCGGGCTGCGCGGCAACCTGGACGAGGGCGAGCCACACGGGCTGCCCGGCACGTACCTCAACTCGTTCTACGAGCTGCGTCCCCTGCCGTACGCGGAAGCGGGTTTCGGTTTTCCCGAGTCCGGCCAGACCATCGTCAATGTGACAAACGGCAAGCTGATCCGGCTGCTGGTCGACGACGAGCCGCTGGACGTGCGCTACGGCGAACTGCTCGCCCACGAACGGGTCCTCGACCTGCGGGCCGGCACCCTGCACCGGACCCTGCACTGGCGCTCGCCGGCCGGCCGGGAGGTGCGGGTGCACAGCACCCGACTGGTCTCCTTCCGGCAGCGCTCGGTGGCCGCCATCCGCTACGAGGTGGAGGTCGCCGACGACCGGCCGCTGCGGTTGATCATCCAGTCGGAGCTGGTGGCCAACGAGGCCCTGCCGCCGCAGAGCCGCGACCCCCGGGTCGCCGCCGTGCTGGAGTCGCCCCTGCAGGCCGAGGAGGAACTGACCACCTCCGACGGCGGGCTGCTGCTCCACCGCACCAAGGTCTCCGGGCTACGGGTCGCTGCGGCGATGGGGCACGAGGTCGACTCGGCGTCGCGCACCACCATCGAGTCCGAGGGGTACGAGGACTGGGTGCGGACCACCGTCGGCTGCGTACTGGAGCCGGGCCAGCGGCTGAGTGTGGTGAAGTACCTGACCTACGGCTGGTCCAGTCGGCGCTCGCTGCCCGCCCTGCGCGACCAGGTGGGTGCCGCCCTGGCCGCCGCGAAACTCGACGGCTGGGGCGGGCTGGTCCGTGAGCAGCGGGAGTACCTGGACGAGTTCTGGGACGCCGCCGACGTGGAGATCGACGGCGACCCGGAGGTGCAGCAGGCCGTCCGGTTCGGGCTGTTCCACGTGCTCCAGGCCGGCGCCCGCGCGGAACGCCGGCCCATCGCCGCCAAGGGTCTCACCGGCCCGGGGTACGACGGGCACGCGTTCTGGGACACCGAGATGTTCGTGCTGCCGGTGCTGACGTACACCCATCCGGCGGCGGTACGCGACGCGCTGTACTGGCGATTCTCGACCCTGGAACAGGCGCACGAGCGGGCCCGCACACTCAACCTGGCCGGGGCGGCCTTTCCCTGGCGGACCATCGAAGGTCCCGAGTCGTCGGGCTACTGGCCGGCCGGCACGGCTGCCTTCCACGTCGCGGCCGGCATCGCCGACGCGCTGCGGCGCTACGTGCTGATCAGCGGCGACCAGCAGTTGGAACGTGAGATCGGGTTGACCCTGCTGGTGGAGACCGCCCGGTTGTGGCGTTCCCTCGGGCACCACGACCGCAACGGCCAGTTCCACATCGACGGGGTGACCGGCCCCGACGAGTACACGGCGGTCAAGAACGACAACATCTACACCAACCTGATGGCGCAGCGGAACCTGCGCGCCGCCGCGGAGGTGGCGATGCGCTACCGCGACGAGGCCTTCCACCTCGGGGTCACCGACGAGGAGGCCGCCGCATGGCGGGACGCCGCGGCGGCCATGCACATCCCGTACGACGACGAGATCGACGTGCACCAGCAGGTCGAGGGTTTCACCCGGTTGCAGGAGTGGGACTTCGCGCACACCCCGCAGGACAAGTACCCGTTGCTGCTGCACTACCCGTACTTCGACCTGTACCGCAAGCAGGTGGTCAAGCAGGCCGACCTGGTGCTGGCCATGCACTGGCGGGGTGACGCGTTCACCGACGAGGAGAAGCTGCGCAACTTCCTTTACTACGAGCGCCGTACCGTCCGGGATTCGTCGCTGTCGGCCTGCACCCAGTCGGTGCTGTCGGCCGAGGTCGGCTACCTGGAGTTGGCGCACAGTTATCTGCGCGAGGCAGCGCTGATGGACCTGCACGACCTGAACGAGAACACCCGTGACGGCGTGCACATGGCGTCGCTGGCCGGCGCGTGGATCGCGTTGGTCGCCGGCTTCGGTGGGCTACGGGATCACGACGGCGTACCCTCGTTCGCCCCGCGCCTGCCCAGCCGGATCGGCCGGTTGGCGTTCTCGCTCCAGTGCAAGGGAATCCGGCTGCGGGTGACCGTACGACCGCACGAGACGACGTACGTCCTGCACCACCACACCGACCCGGACGCCACCATGGAGGTACGCCACCACGGCGAATCGGTGCAGGTCACCGCCGCGGAGCCGGTGACCCTGCCGATTCCCCCGCCGCCGGAGAACCTGCCCCCGGTGGAGCAGCCCCCCGGCCGGGCCCCGCTGCTCCGCCTGCCCGAGCACCTGCCTTGAGCCCCTGCTCTGGGCCCGTGCCCTGAGCGCGTGCCCTGAGCGGAGGGCCGGCGGTGCGGCCGGTCAGATCGGTTCGCCCTGCGAAGGGCGTCCGGTGGGGTCGTGGGGTGTTCGGGCCCGAGGGTCGTCGGCCGACCGTGCCTGGGCAGCCTCGTCCGCCCAGTCCCGACCACGCGGGGCATCCTGCTTCTGCCGCTCACGTTCGGCGGCCTGGTCGACGGGCTCACGGTGATGATGCGGCATGACGGTCCTCGCGATCTGGTCGCCGGTACCCGATGGCACCGGTCCGTCTGCGGTCCCGCGACGGCTACCCGACCCGACCCCCGGCAAACGCTCGCGAGCGTCGGCGTGGTGACCGGCGGGCGGGGTATGCCGGGGGGATCGGGTCGGCCGTGATCGGGAGGATGACGATGGACGTTCGGGGCAACGCGGTGACGATCCCGGCCGGTGGGGCCGATCTGCCGGCGGACCTGCTGATCCCGGCCCAGCCGGTGGGAGCGGTGCTGTTCGCGCACGGTAGCGGCAGTTCGCGGCACAGTCCGCGCAACCTCGCTGTGGCCAGGTCGCTGAGTGCGGGCGGGCTCGGCACCGTACTGGTCGACCTGCTCACGCCGGCGGAGGCCGAGGCCGACGCCGTCACCGCCGAACTACGCTTCGACATCGACCTGCTGTCCCGCCGACTGGCCGCGATCGTGGACTGGCTGGTCTCGGAGCAGCCCTTCGACACGGCCCGGATCGGCATCTTCGGCGCCAGTACGGGTGCCGCCGCCGCCCTCGTCGCGGCAGCCCGACGGCCCGAGCAGGTGTACGCAGTGGTGTCCCGAGGCGGTCGCCCCGACCTGGCCGGCACCGCCCTCGGCCAGGTGCGCGCCCCCACCCTCCTGCTCGTCGGCGGCCTCGACGAGCCGGTGATCTCCCTCAACCGGCACGCCCTGGACCAACTGACGGCCCCGGCCGACCTGCGGGTGATCCCCGGTGCGACACACCTCTTCGAGGAGCCCGGCACCCTGGAGCAGGTAGCCGAGGCTGCGGCCGACTGGTTCCACGACCACCTGCACCCCCAGCTCACCCCGGCCTGACAGCGCGCCCCCCGTGCCCGTCGTCGACAGGCATCAGGTCCCACCCACCTGACGGCGGCGCGGCGGGCCGGAGTGCCTGCACCTCAGCCGGGTGCGGGATCTGCGGTGGCCGAAGGTTCCTCCGGTGCCGGAGGTGCCGGTCGGGGTGCTGCGGCGGCCTGTCGTTGGCGCAGCACGCTGTCGATGACCCGCCAGGCGACGGCGGCGATCGGCACCGCGACAAAGGCACCGGCGATGCCGGCGATGAGGGTGCCGGCGGTGACCGCCAACAGGATCACTACCGGGTGCAGCCGTACCTGTCGCTTCATCACCAGTGGTTCCAGCAGGTTCCCCTCGATCTGCTGCACGGCGATGACCGCAGCCAGGGTGAGCAGTGCCGTGGTGGGGCCGTTGGCGGCCAGCGCCACCAGCACCGCGACCGCGCCGGCCACGGTCGCCCCGATGATCGGCACGAACCCGCCGATGAACGTGATCAAGGCCAGTGGAAAGGCCAACGGTACGCCGAGAAGCACCAGTGCCAGGCCGATGCCGATGGCGTCGATGGCCGCGATCAGCATGGTGCCTCGGGTGTACGACCCGAGCGTGCGCCAACCGACCCGCCCCGCCTCGGCGGCGACCTCCCGGTTCGGCCCGGTCATCCGGCGCAACGTCCAGTGCCACATCGCCCGGCCGTCCTTGATCAGGAAGAACAGCAGCACCAGGGCGAGCAGAGCGGAGCCGAACACCTCGGTCAGGGTGCGGGCACTGGCGACCGGGTCGACTTCCTGCTCGGTGGCCGTCTTGCGTAGCTGGTCGATCAGACCGTCGAGCTGTTGATCGGTCACCGGCAGAGTGGAGGTGATGAAATCCCGGGTGCGCCCGAGGCCCTGCTGCAGTTCGTCACCCAGCTCGCTGAACTGGTTGGCGGTCAGGTTCCACACCAGCACCCCGAGGCCACCCAGGATGCCGAGCAGCAGCAGGACGGTGAGCAGCGCGGCCAGCGAGGCTGGCAGTCTCAGCCGGCGGAGCGCGAGCTGCACCGGGTCGAGCAGCGCGGCAAGGAAGAAGGTGGCGGCCAGCGCGATGGCCAGCGGTGTGACCAGCAGGGTGATCCGC
This sequence comes from Micromonospora maris AB-18-032, assembly GCF_000204155.1. Lineage (NCBI taxonomy): Bacteria > Bacillati > Actinomycetota > Actinomycetes > Micromonosporales > Micromonosporaceae > Micromonospora > Micromonospora maris. The sequence continues at coordinate 461,213 of NC_015434.1, forward strand.
GCCAACAGGTAGAGCCCAGCGGCGATCACCACCAGGCAGGCGCTCCACACCACAGCGGTGCGCACCAGCCAGGGCAGGGCCGCCCACGTCTGCCGCGGCCCGGCTTCTGCCGCTACCGCCCGGTGCGCCGCCTCATCGGGCTCACGCCCGGCACCCCCCGCTGCGACCACGTCGCCCTCCTCGCGTCCGCGAGGTCCTACCCACCCACCCTCCCCCCAACACCCCCGTCCCATTCCGCCCTGTTCCCCGACCCTCCCGGATCCCTCAACCCGGCGTCCCCGGCCCCCGGTCCCGCCCGCCGTCCTTCAGCCGGGCAAGCGGGGCCAGCCGGGTTCGACGGTTGGACCCGGCCCGCGGCCCCGGTCCCTCGCGTTGATCAAGAGGTTCTGGTCGGGAATCGGGCTGAGGCAGACCCAAACTTCTTGATCAACGCGGGCTGGGGGTGGGTGCGGAGGGTGCGTGGGAGGGGCGGGGGTGGGTGGGTTAGTAGGCGGGGGCTGCGGGGCGGGCTATGGGGGTGGGTGGGATTTCGCGGGTTTGTTCGGGGTTGGCGTGTTCGGTGGTGGTGGGTGGTGGGGTGGCGTCGGGGAGGGGGGTTAGGGGGAGGAGAGGCAGGAGGGAGTCTTGTTGGTCGGCGGTCAGGAGGGCGGTGGTGGTTTCGGCTCGCAGGTTGCGGGCGGCTGCGGCGGCGACCTCGGCGGCGTGCCAGGCTTCCTGCTCCCGTTCCCGGGCCACCCGCTGTCGGGCGAACAGGTGGTCACGTATCGCCCGGCGCAGCACCAACTCCTGCTGGACCGGGTGCAGGCGGGGATCCCAGCCGCGGTGCGCGAAGACATCGCTGAGCTGCTCCACCGACAGTTCCCGCCGCCAGTACGCGTCCAGCACCGCCCGGTGCAGCCAGCGCTCCCGGTCGGCGTACTCGGCGGGGGTGCGTGGGGTGTGCGGCAGCGGCATGCTCGCGGCTTCGGCCAACCGGCGTACGTCCGCCTCCGCAGTCTGGTACGCCTCCCACGCCTGCTCGGCCTCGTCCTGTGCAACGAGCCATTCGTCGCGTCGGCGGCGAGCCGTTGCCTCGGCGCGGTCGGCGGCCACCATGACCTCTTCCGCCCAGCGATCTTCTTCCCGCTGCTCCGGTGGGATCGGCAGGGCGGCTTCCCGGATCCGGGCACCCGCGTCGAACCGGAGTCGTCGGGGACGCAGCAGCAGGCCGGAGACGGCGAGTACGACGATGCCCAACAGGCTCAGCCAGATCACGGCGGCCCGGGACACGTCGGGCAGGACGGCGGAGAGAGCGATCTGCATCATCAGCACCTCGTGGCGGATGGGGTTCGTCGACTGTGCTGGGAACGGGAGGAACAGGACTGGGCGGCCTCTCGCCGCGGCAGGCACCGACCGCGACCCGTGGTCGTGGTCGGGCGGGTCCTCACGGGCGGGTGGCGTGTGGGTGCTGAGCCTGCCGAGGTCAGGCGGTCGGAGGGCCGCGCCGGGTCGGTTCACCGGGGCCGGCGGCGAGGCGTACGGCGGCAGGCCGGGTGCTGGCGGGGGCGGCTCCGGCGTCGGTGCGCTCGGAGTGCGGCACCACGGCTGCGGCATGCACGGCACCCACGGGCGAGACGAGCGCCGACCCGTCCCGGGAGAACAGCGCTGACGCGTTCCAGGGCGAGATCAGCGTCGACTCGTCGTTGCCGGGCCAGAGGGCTCGGGCGGTCGCGGGGGCGTTCCCAGGGCGGTTGGGCAGTGCGGCGGCGGGCGGGGCGGCCGGGAGGTCTGCGGTGCCGTCGGGCAGGCCGGTGGTCGTGATGCCGCCGAGGCCGACGGCCAGGATGAGTGCCGTCAGCGCCAGGCGGGCCAGATCCGCCAGCGGGCAGCGCGTCACCGACCACAGTGGACGGGTGAACGCGAGACTCGGCACGCGGTCAAACCTATCGCCCTTGCGGGACAACCGCAGCGGCCCGTTCGTTCAGGGGTGGCGAAGGCCACCACGCGCGAGACGGATGTCCGGCAGGGATCCGGGCTACGACGTGGTGCCGGCCACTGGCTCCTCGGTGAACAGCGCCAGCAGGTCGCCAACCTGGCGATCGGCCTCGGCGGGGTGCCGGAATCGACCGGACGGGTTGAGGGTGTACTCGTTGCGTCGCCCGACGCGGGTGCGTTGGAGATAACCCTCGGCCTCCAGGTCGGCGACGATGGCCTGGGCGGCCCGTTCGGTCACGCCCACCTCGTCGGCGACGTCGCGGAGCCGGGCGGTGGGGTTGCGTGCGATGGCGAGCAGTACGTGCCCGTGGTTGGTGAGAAAAGTCCAGTTACGGGCGTTCTCCCGCTCGCCTGTCGTTGCCATGTCGCCCATCGTATGGGCCTTTCAGCTTTTTCGGGCTATGCCATCGGGCCCTGCACCCGCTCGGCCCCGGAGCGCAAGCGTCCGGGGATACCTGAAATCCATATCACGCATTCCTTGACGCGGCTTGCGCTGCGTGTGACCGTTGGACCAGCCCGTGACCAGCGTCGGCCCGGGATGACCAGGCATCGCATGAGTAGCGAGGGGGCGCCGGATGAGTCGACCCGGACCGATCGGAACAGAGCTGCGGCCGGAGCGGGAACTGCTCACCGCGGATCTCCCGGGCGCGCCGCAGCTGGCGCTTGCCGAACTGATGGCCGGTAATCGGCGGTTCGTCACCGATACGGCGTGGCATCCCAATCAGAACGCCGGACGTCGCGCTGCCGTCGCCGGCGAGCAGCATCCGTTTGCGGTGATCGTGGGCTGCTCCGACTCCCGGCTGGCCGCCGAGATCATCTTCGATCGCGGGCTGGGTGACCTCTTCGTGGTCCGTACCGCCGGGCACACCGTCGGCCCGGAGGTGCTGGGCAGCGTCGAGTACGCGGTGTCGGTGCTGCGTACGCCGCTGGTGGTGGTGCTCGGGCACGACTCCTGCGGTGCCGTGCAGGCGGCCCGGGCGGCACTGGCCACTGGCGCGGCCCCCACGGGTCACCTGGGTGCGGTGGTGGACGCCGTGGTGCCCAGCCTGCGCCAGGCGCAGGCCGCCGGGGTGAACGACCTCAACGAGATCGTCGACATTCACATCGCGCAGACCGTGACGGCGATGCTGGGGTCGTCGGCGACGCTGGCCGCCGAGGTCTCCGCCGGGCGTTGCGCGGTGGTCGGCATGTCGTACCGGCTGGCCGCCGGCGAGGTCCGGGCGGTGGCTGCGGAACCGGCGGAGCTGGTCGCCGAGCTCGCGTCCGCCGCCTGACGGCGAGTGCCGGCCCGACAGAGGCACCTGACGGCACCCGCCGGGCCGCCGAGGGCGTCAGCCGACGGACCGAGGGCCGCCCCACCAGACGGCGGGACGGCCCTCGAAGTGATGCCGGACGTGCGCTAGTACATCGAGACGTGCACGTGGTCTGTGTGGTTCGACGGGCCGCTGTAGGAACTCCAGCCGGTCGCCGGGAACCAGATCTGCCGGTTCCAGATCACGTAGTAGACACCCAACCGGTCGGCGTTACGGACCAGGAACGCGGCCAGGTTGTTGCCGTAGATCCGGGTGTCGTTGTTGTACCAGGGCCGGAAACCGCTGTTCTGCAACGACCAGTCACATGCTCGGCCCTTGGGGTGCTCCCACTTGTCACCCGGTCGGTAACAGCCGACGAACCGGTTGAAACCGGCGCGCTTGACCTCCTTGTACATGTGCAGGGTGCGCGCCGTGATGCAGCCGGACGTGGTCGGGTCGTTCTGGTTGCACGATTCGGGCTTCCAGCCGCCGTCGGCTGCCCGGTTGGGACCGGGCCGGGCGACCGGAGAGGTGGCGGCCACCAGGCCGCCGGTGAGACCGACGCCACCGACCAGGCGGAGCGACTTCTCCGCGTCGCTCTTCTTGCGGGCCATGTCGTTGGTCAGCTTCTGCTGCTCGCGTACCTCGGCGTCGAGCGCCAGTTTGGCCGTCTCGGCGCGGCGCTTGACCGCGTTGACCTCACCCAGCTTCTTGCTGTTGACCAGGTTCAACTCGTCGAGCGCGGCGGCGCGGTGGATGAACGAGTCGGGGGCGTTGCTCTGCAACAGCATGGCGATCGCGCCCACCCGGCCGGTCCGGTACGACTGGGTGGCGATCTCGGCGACCTGTGGGGCGAGGGCGTCCAGGTCCGCCTCGGCGCGGCGGACCTCGACGGCGAGCTTGAGCTGCTTCTTCTTGGACTTTTCCAGCTTGGACTTGGCCTTGGTGTAGTCCCGGTTCGTCGCCTCGATCAGCTCGTTGAGCATCGGCGGGTCGTCGTCATGGCCGGCCGGTTTGGGGGGCTTCGGCGCAGCCGCCGCCGGCAGCGGGCCGGCGAAGACGGCGAACGCGGCGAACACGGCCACCACGGGCGTCAACCAGCGGCGTAGGGGTGCCGTCACTGTCTTCCCTTCCATCGACCGCCGACCGGGTTAGCTGACGGGTTCGGGACGGAAGTGGCCCCTACCGCTGGTGCGGATTCACCCCACGTACCTGGGTTCCCGGCTCGCCTGGTGGCGATTGGGCGGTGGCACCGCAGGCGCCGGTGCGCGCCTTCGGCGGTGACCGGCAGTGAGGTTACCCGACGGTCGGTCTGGTCCTCTACGCGCCGAACCCGGCAAGATGTGTCATTTCGTAATCGCACTGGGTGACGAGTGACACGCTTGTCGATCCTTTCGGTCGGCGTGCTCACGTTGAGGAGTGTCACCATGGGGTGTCGGTGCTCCTGTCCGGTTCGGGCCACTCCGAACGGGTGGCGGGGGGCGTGTGACGGGGACGCGGTGTGCTGAGGGCCTGGAGCGTCTCGGCCCGGTCCGTCGCCGGTCGCGGCTGGGCGACGGCCACGTCGTCGGGTGCTCCGGGTGCCGCGTTCGCCCCGGTGCGGCGCCGTCCGGCGGTGGTCACCACCGTGGCCAGGGCGGTGGTCAGCGGTACGGCGGCGATCAGCCCGAGCGTGGCCACCACGCTGCGGACGATCTCCTGGGCGAGGAACTCGCTTGTCACGATCTGACCCAGCGCGCGGGAGTCGGCGGTGAGCAGGAGCAGCAGCGGCAGCGACGCGCCGGCGTACGCCAGCACGATGGTGTTCACCACCGAGGCGATGTGCGCCCGGCCCACCCGGGTCGCCGAGCGGTACAACTCGCGGCGGGACATGTTCGGGTTGGCGTGCGCCAACTCGGTGACCGCTGCGGCCTGGGTGACCGTGACGTCGTCCAGGACGCCCAGTGACCCGATGATGATGCCGGCCAGCAGCAGGCCGTGCAGGTCGACGTCGCCCCGGAACATCGACAGGGTGGTGGCGTCCTCGCTGCCGAAGCCGGTCAGGTGGGTCGCGTTGGTGGCGGCCAGGCCGAGCAACCCGGTGAGTACGAGCGCGCCGAGGGTGCCGAGTACGGCGACCGAGGTCTGCGCGGACACCCCGTGCGTCAGGTACAGCACCACGAACATGATCAACGCGGCGCCGACGATGGCGACCACCAGCGGCGGCTGACCGGCGCTGATGCCGGGCAGCACGAAGGTGAGCAGGATGGCGAAGCTGGCCGCCAGGCCGGCCAGGGCGGCCAGCCCACGCAGTCGTCCGAAGGCGACGATGGCGGCGGCGAAGAGCACCCCCAGCCAGATCAGTGGCGTACCGCGCTGGTGCTCGGCGATGTTGTAGGTGCTGATCGCCGGGTCCTCCGGGTCGATCAACGAGACCAGGATGACATCGTCGTCGACGCTGACCGAGGGTGCGCCCGGCCCGGCCGGGATGGGGGTGTCCACGTGCTGGCCGGCGTCCGGGCCGTCCTGTACCCGTACCGTGACAGTGCCGCACGGGCCACCGGCCGTCGTCGGGGTGCCCTCCGGCACCGCGGGGTTGGGCGGGCAGGGTTCGGTCACCACCCGGGTGACCGTGCCGTGGTACCGGGGCAGGTCGTCGCCGGCCTCCGGGCGGGGGGCGTCGCGGGGCCAGAGCACCAGCGCGGCGACCAGCGTGGCGAGGAAGAGGGGGACCACCGTCACGATGAGGATCCGCCGCACCCCGGGTGGGGTGGGCGGAGCGGCACGGCTGTGATCGGCGCCCATTCGATAGTCTCCCAACGATTTCTTCAGCGGAGTACGTGTCGGCGGGCGAGTCGGTTCAGCCCGACCGTACGACTCTCGCGGTGGGCGGCCGAGGCGGCCGGAACGTGGCGGAGCCGCTGCGTACGGTGAGTGCCGGGGCGGCCGTCGTCGTCGCCGGGCAGCGGCGGCGGTGCGGGTGCGCGTCCGGCGGCGCGGTGGGCCGGAAGGCGCGGATGTCGGCAGGCCATCGTGTGCGAATGGTAGCCAGCCCAGGAACGGATCGCAGGACGCGTGGGGTTCGTCGGCGGTTCGTGAGCCCGGGCGGTGGTCGACGGGTGGGCCGGAGAGTGGGTCAGCCGCGCTTCATCAGACGGCCGACGGCGGCCATCATCTCGGTGGCCATCTCGTCGGCGCGGCCCTCGGCGGCCCCCTCGTGCATGCAGTGCCGGGCGTGCCCGTCGAGCAGGCCGAGGGCGACCTTGTCGAGTGCGGCCTGGATGGCGGAGATCTGGGTGAGCACGTCGATGCAGTAGCGATCCTCGTCGACCATCTTCTCGACGCCGCGCACCTGGCCCTCGACGCGGCGCAGCCGGGCGAGCAGTTGGTCCTTGCTGGCGGTGTAGCCGCGGATCGGCGTCGGTGTGGTCATGAGCACGAGGATAGCCTACCCCCAGGGGGTATGCTACGGTCGCGTTGGAGATACCCCCCTCGGGTATGTTCGTGGCACCGGTCGCCCCTCGGCCGGGCCAGGCGGAAAAGGAGAAGCCCCATGGTCACCACGACCTACCAGGTGCAGGGCATGACCTGCGGACACTGCGTCGGCGCGGTCAGCAACCAGGTCGGTGCGCTGCCCGGCGTGACCGACGTGACGGTCGACCTGCCCGCCGGCCGGGTCACCGTCACCAGCGAGCAGCCGCTCGACGAGAACGCGGTACGCGCGGCCGTCGACGAGGCCGGATACGAACTGCTCGGCGCCTGAGACGACCGGCGGCGGAAACCGAGGTGCAACGATGAACACAGCGACGAAGCTCACCGGCTTCGCGCTCGGCCTCGCGGCGGTGTTCGGTGCGGCGTACGGGGTCGGCCAGGTGACCGGCCCCGCCGCCCCGGTCGTCGCCGACGGCCATGACGCGGGCCCGCACGGCACCGCCGCACCCGGGCAGGAGACGGGCGGGCACGACGCATCGGGAGCCGCCGGGCACCTGCCCGGCGGGCTGCTCGTCTCCGACCGGGGCTACACCCTGGTTCCGGTCGCCGCCCCCGAGGGTGAGTTCGCCTTCCGGGTCAGCGGGCCCGACGGCAAGCCGGTGACCCGGTACGAGGTGACGCACGACAAGCCGATGCACCTGATCGTCGCCCGGCGTGACCTCTCCGGCTTTCAGCACGTGCACCCGGAGTTGGCCGCCGACGGCACCTGGCGGGTCGCCTCGCCGGTGAACTCACCCGGGGTGTGGCGGGCGTTCGCCGACTTCACCCCGACCGGCGGCGAGCCGCTGACCCTCGGGGTCGACGTGACCGTGCCCGGCGAGTTGACCGAGCGACCCCTGTCCGCCCCGGCCAGCAGCAGCACGGTCCACGGCTACACCGTCGACTTCCACGGCACACCCCAGCCGGGCGGCAACACCACCCTGACCTTCACCGTCAGCCGTGACGGGGTGCCGGTCCGCGATCTCGAACCGTACCTGGGGGCGTACGGCCACCTGGTCGCACTACGCCAGGGGGACCTGGCCTACCTGCACGTGCACCCCGAGGGCGGGCCGGGCGACGGGTCGACGGCACCCGGGCCACAGGTGCGCTTCGCCGCCGAGTTCCCCTCGGCCGGGGCGTACCGGCTCTATCTCGACTTCCGACACGACGGGGTGGTACGCACCGCCGAGTTCACCGTGCACGTCGGTGACCCGGGTGCCATCCCCAGCCCGGAGGGCGTCATCGCCGACGAGCACGGCACCCCCGGACACGAGCACAACTGACGGGACCAGCGATGAACACCAGCAGACCGCTGCCCACCGCGACCGGCCGGATCGAGCTGTCGATCGGCGGGATGACCTGCGCCTCCTGCGCCGCGCGCATCGAGAAGAAGCTGAACCGGCTGGACGGCGTGCAGGCCAGTGTCAACTACGCCACCGAGAAGGCGACCATCTCCTACGACGCGCCGGTCACCCCGGACGACCTGATCGCCACGGTGGAGCAGACCGGCTACCGGGCCAGCCTGCCCGCGCCGGCCACCGCACCGGCGACCACCGACGAGCCGGTGGACGAGTTGCGCAGCCTGCGTACCCGACTGTGGGTATCCGTGGCGCTGACCGTGCCGGTGATCGCGTTGGCCATGGTGCCGGCCTGGCAGTTCACCTACTGGCAGTGGCTGTCGCTGGTGCTGGCCGCCCCGGTCGTGGTCTACGGCGGGCTGCCGTTCCACCGGGCCGCCCTGGTGAACCTGCGGCACGGTGCCGCGACCATGGACACCCTGGTCTCGGTGGGCACCCTGGCCGCCTTCGGCTGGTCGGTGTGGGCGCTGTTCCTCGGCACCGCCGGTACGCCGGGCATGACCCACCCGTTCAGCTTCGACATCGGCCGTACCGACGGTGCCGGCAACATCTACCTGGAGGCGGCGGCCGGGGTGACCGCGTTCATCCTCGCCGGCCGGTACTTCGAGGCTCGCTCCAAGCGCACCGCCGGGGCGGCCCTGCGCGCCCTGCTCGAACTCGGTGCCAAGGACGTCTCCGTGCTCCGCCACGGCGTGGAGACCCGCATCCCGGTCGAGCAACTCGCGGTGGGGGACCGGTTCGTGGTGCGGCCCGGCGAGAAGATCGCCACCGACGGGACGGTGGACGAGGGTTCCTCGGCGGTCGACGCCAGCCTGGTCACCGGTGAGTCGGTGCCGGTGGAGGTCGGGGTGGGTGACGCAGTGGTCGGCGGGTGCGTCAACGCCGGCGGCCGGCTGGTGGTCACCGCCACCCGGGTCGGTGCCGACACCCAACTGGCCCAGATGGCCCGACTGGTCGAGCAGGCGCAGTCCGGTAAGGCCGCCGCCCAGCGGCTCGCCGACCGCATCTCCGGGATCTTCGTACCGATCGTGCTGCTGCTGGCGGCCGGCACGCTGGGCTGGTGGCTGGGCTCCGGCGCCGGGCCGACCGCCGCGTTCACCGCCGCGGTGGCGGTGCTGATCATCGCCTGCCCGTGCGCCCTGGGCCTGGCCACGCCGACCGCGCTGCTGGTCGGCACGGGGCGCGGCGCGCAGCTCGGCGTGCTGATCAAGGGACCGGAGATGCTGGAGTCCACCAGGCGGGTGGACACCGTGGTGCTGGACAAGACCGGCACCGTCACCACCGGCCGGATGACCCTGCTGGAGGTGATCCCGGGCGCGGGCGAGCGGCGCGACGAGACCCTCCGGACGGCCGCCGCGTTGGAGGCCGGCTCGGAGCACCCGGTGGCCCGGGCGGTGGTGGCCGGTGCCGCCGAGGTCGGCGAGTTGCCACCGGTCACCGGCTTCGCGAACGTCGCCGGGCTGGGCGTCAGCGGCACCGTGGAAGGTCGTGAGGTGCTGCTCGGTCGGCCCCGGCTGTTGCGCGAGCGCGGTCTGGTCGTACCTGACGATCTGGCGCGGGCGGCCACCGACGCGCAGGCGGCGGGCCGTACGGCGGTGCTTGTCGGTTGGGCGGGCCGGGCCCGTGCCGTGCTCGCGGTGGCCGACCAGGTCAAACCGACAAGCCGGGAGGCGGTACGCCGACTGCGGGATCTCGGCCTGACCCCGGTGCTGCTCACCGGCGACAACGCCACCGTCGCCGCGGCGGTGGCCGCCGAGGTGGGCATCGACGAGGTGATCGCGGAGGTGCTGCCGGCGGAGAAGGTCGACGTGGTCTCCCGGCTCCAGGCCGAGGGACGGGTGGTGGCGATGGTCGGTGACGGCGTCAACGACGCGGCGGCGCTCGCCCAGGCCGACCTCGGACTGGCCATGGGCACCGGCACCGACGCGGCGATCGAGGCGTCCGACCTGACCCTGGTCCGGGACGACCTGCTGGCCGCCGTGGACGCCATCCGGCTCGCCCGTCGCACCCTGGGCACCATCAAGGGCAACCTGTTCTGGGCCTTCGCGTACAACGTGGCGGCGCTTCCGCTGGCCGCCGCCGGCCTGCTCAACCCGATGATCGCCGGGGCGGCGATGGCCTTCTCGTCGGTTTTCGTGGTGGCCAACAGCCTGCGGCTACGACGGTTTCGTCCGGTTACCTGACTCGGTGATTCGCCGGGGCTCGGCTGGGTACTTGATGGATGTAGCTACCGAACGAGCCACGGAGGCTGACATGGGTGTCGAGGACAAGTTCAACAACAGCGCCGAGAACACCACCGGCAAGGTCAAGGAGGGTGTCGGCCGGGCCACCGACAACGAGCAGCTGGAGGCTGAGGGCCGCGCCGATCAGACCCGCGCCAACATCAAGCAGGCCGGCGAGAAGATCAAGGACGCGTTCCGGAGCTGAGCTGCTGATCCCCCGAACCGCCGGGCCGGCGCTCGCCGCCCGGCGGTTCGCTCTGTGCCACGGCGGTCAGGCCAGGTGGCTGACCAGCGGTGAGCCGGAGGGTGAAGCCGTCGGCGTCACGGTGATAGGTGACGTGGTTGCACGACTGGTAGGTGATCCACAGGCCCAACCCACCCGGCCTGCCGTCGGCGGGGGGCAGCAGACCCGCGTAGGGATCGTCCGGCCCCTTGCCGGTGTCGCTGACGGTGGCCACGATGCGGTCCGGTGCCGTCCACAGGCGCAGCCGGACGGGAGGAGAGCCGTGCCGAAGCCCGTTGGTCACGGTTTCGCTGACCGCGATGACGAAGTCGTCGAGATCCTCCGCTGACAACTGCCCCGGACCGGCCTGGTGCACCGCCGAGCGGGCCTGCGCGGCGGTCGGGTCGGTCAGTTGGAGCAACGGCGGGTACGCCTGGATCGGGTCGGGCGGCGCCGGCCGGTTCTGCCGCAGGAAGGACTCCGGGGCGAGGTAGTCCGGGCTGGGCAGATGCCGCTGCCTGGCGGTGGCGATGTGCGGGTGGGTGGCGGCGACATCGGCCAGCACGTCGGGAGGCGTGATCCGGGTGTCGTACGCACACATGCTCCACAGCGGCCAGTCGTCGTACGCGCGGTTGATCGCCGCTTCGTACCGGGCCCACCAGTCCCAGGTCGACCCGAGTGAGGGCGGCGGCACCTCGCCGATGATCCGGATCTGATCCGCGCCGCCGGCCGTCAGGTCGGCGAGGAGTTTGCGGTACATCCGGATGGCGGCGGTCGGTCGGGCGTACACCTCGGCACCGGTGAGGAACTCCACCCCGCTGTCGGCCGGCAACGCCGAGCGGACCAGGCCGCCGGTGCGCTCGCCGAGCGCCACGAAGGTCGGCTCGCCGGCAGTGACCCCGTCGAGCAGGAACGGCACCGCGACCGCGAGCAGCTCGTCGTCCGAGGCGTAGCACAGGGCCTCGTGGAAGTATCCGGATTCGGCGGCGGCGGGACCCGTCCTCACCGGGTCACCTCCATACTCAGGCCGGGCAGATCCAGCAGGGCGGCGAGCCGTACGGTGCCGGCGGAGCAGCCGCGCAACACCAGCCTCGCCTCCCGTTGCTGGGCGTACTCACTCAGGTGGACCAGCGTACGGTGATCGAGAAAGCGAAGCCCACTTGCATCCAGTATCAACTCATCGTCGACCGGGCGCAGCTCGGAATGTTCCAGCGCGGCGCGGAACAGATCGTGGCTGGCCGGGTCGAGTTCCCCGACGAGCACGGCGTGACCCGGGTGGGCCGTCGGCGCGTACAACCGGAACAGCAGGTCGGTGACGTTGTGCTCCGGGTGCAGACAGGCCAGCTCGGCGACCGCCCGATCACCCAACGTCGGCCGGTGGTACCCGCACATGGCCCGGAACGCCTCGCCGCGCATCATCCGGTTGATCTGCTGCTCGTAGCGGGCGAACATCGCCCGCTGAGCGGGCGTACGAACCAGCTCCGTGCAGGCCGCGGCCACCCGCAGGCCGCTGTACCCGGCGGCGAGCGCCGCCCGGATGGCCATCTGGTACGCCGACACCTGGCCGGCCGGGTCGATCACCTGCCCGCCGGAGTAGGCCGCGTCGAGGGTGAGCACCTCGGCGGCACCGGAGGACAACGCGTCGGCGAACAGGTCCAGGTCGCGCCATCGGTCCCGGACCGGTCCGGGCGAGCCGGCGACGACGTACCAGACCTGCTCGCCCGCAGCGAGGCCGGAGCGCAGGAAGTCCTCCGCCCGCGTGGTGAAGCCGGCGGGATCGTCGTAGGCCCAGCACAGATGCCCGTACGGTAGGGCCTGCCCACTCACGTCACGCGCCTCATCGTCGCAGTGTACGGCTGCTCCGCCCAATCGACTGCGTCAATGTCGGACGGCCGGGAACCAACCCGCCGCGTCGAGCGACCAATACGGCGATGACAGCCGCGACCGACGAGACAACCGGGTACGCGTTCGCCGCGGGCCGGGGCGACCAAGCCGCCGCCGCGGCGTTCGTCCGCGCCACGCAGCACGACGTACACCGGTTTTTGGCGCACCTGCCCGGTGTGCGCGACGTCGACGACCTGGTCCAGGAGACGTACCTGCGGGCCTGGCGCGCCCTGCCGTCGTTCGCCGGCCGGTCCACGGCACGGACCTGGCTGCTCGCCATCGCCCGCCGGGTCGCCGTCGACCAGGTGCGGGCCGCCGCCGCCCGCCCCCGCACCGCCAACCTCGCCGACTGGCAGGCCGCCGCCGAGGCAACCTCGGCCGGGGTCCGGGCCGGGGTGGACGACGAGGTGGTCCTCTACCGAATGCTCGACGGCCTCACCTCCGACCGCAGGGAGGCGTTCGTCGCCACTCAACTGCTCGGACTGTCGTACGCCGAAGCCGCGCAGGTGTGCGACGTGCCGGTCGGCACCATCCGGTCGAGGGTGGCGCGGGCCCGGGAAGACCTGGTCGCGGCCATGCGCCCGGCCACCCGCCGGCGCGGCGCCCACCCCGACGCCGTCGGCTGAGCCGCCTCCTGCCGACCGCTGCAACACTTCCCGTTGTCCTCAGCCGGGGAGCAGATATGTGTCGTGCCCCCTTTGCTCTGCTTCAACCCACGCAACGGGCGGCTCGGGCCGGGCCGGTCAGGCGGCGTGGCGGGAGGCTTGCTGGGGGCCGTGGTGGGCCTGGGCCTGGGTCGGGTGGTGGGCCTGGGCTGAGTAGGGCGGCAGGAGGCGGAGGGTGGCGGGCTCGTCGGTCTCGTCGAGGCGCAGTCGCCAACGGGACCGCTCCGGACGCTGCCGGTCGTTCGGGTCGCCTGGTTGCCGCACGCTGCGCGCCAGGAGCACGGTGATCAGATAGCCGACCACCAGGAAGCCGTGGCTGACCAGGCGTTCCACGGCGACCTGGGAGGCGACGAGGTCGTTGATCGACAACAGGACGAGCGTCGCCACGAAGGCGCTGAGCATCGGCAGCAGACCGGAGGGGCGGGTCCGGCGCAGCGCGACGAAGAGGAAGCCAGCCCCGACGGCCACGTTCCAGGCGGCGGACTCGTGCCACAGGTGTTGCCCGTTGGCGTGCACGTGCTGGGTCACCTCGGCCCGGCCGACCTGGGCCAGTCCGAGGACCAGCTGCACCGCGCCGAGCAGGCCGAGTGCGGCCCGCAACGCGGTGACCGCGGTGATCCGTCCGGCGAACGCGGCGAACCAGCGCTGACGCCGCAGGGCGGCGATCGGCGTACGGGCGCGGCGGCGAGGCGGCGGTGCAGCGCTGAGGATGGCCTCGGTCAGATCCGGCAGCGCGGACACCACCTGGGTACGCGCCCGCCGGGTCACGGTGGCGGCCCGGCTGTACCAGCCCTCGCAGGCCGTGCAGGTCTCCAGGTGCCCGTCGGCCGCACGCTCCTCGTCCGGCGTCGCCTCACCGTCCAACTGTGCCGACAGAATCTCCCGCCACTGCTCGCACCCCATGTACCGATAGTCGCTCGTCAGGTCGGCGTGGTTCCCGGCGGGGCGGCCCGGTGCCTGGTCAGCGGCCACCTCGGTCGGCCCACTCGTGCAGCGCGTCCCGGTCGCCGGCCGCGTCGAGGTTGAGTGCCGCCTCGATCAGGGCGAGATGCGTGAACGCCTGCGGGTAGTTGCCCAGGGCGGTGCCGTCGGCGGCGAGCTGCTCGGCGTACAGGCCCAGCGGGCCGGCGTACGCGCTGAGCTGGTCGAAGAGCTTGCGAGCCTCGTCGCGTTGACCGGCCAGGACCAGCGCCGAGACCAGCTCGAACGAGCAGAGCAGGAAGGCGCCCTCCTCCCCGGGCAGCCCGTCGTCGGCCCGGTAGCGCCGCAGCAGCGCAGGGCCGATCTCCAACTCCTGCCGCATCCGGTCGATGGTGGCGAGCATCCGGGGGTCGTCGCCGGGCAGGAAACCGACAAGCGGCATCCGCAGCAACGAGGCGTCCAGCTCGGTCGACCCGTACGTCATCACGAAGCTGCCGACCTGCGGGTTGAAACCGCGTTCCAGGACCTCGGCGTGCACCGCGTCGCGGGCCGTGCGCCACCGCTGCACGTCGGCGGTCCGGTCGTCGAGCAACTCGGCCAGACGGATGCCCCGGTCCAGGCAGACCCAGGTCATCACCTTCGCGTTGACGTAGTGCTGGCGCGGGCCGCGTACCTCCCAGATGCCGTGATCCGGTTCGTGCCAGCGGTCGGCCATCACGTCGACGTGCTTGCGCAGCAACGCCCACTGCTCGCCGGTCAGGTCGCCGGTGAGCTGCTGGTACACCAGCGCGGCATCCAGTATGTGACCGTACGTGTCGAACTGCACCTGTTCGGCGGCCTCGTTGCCGATCCGTACCGGCCGGGAGCCCGCGTACCCCTCCAGATGCGGCAGCTCCTGCTCCTCGGCGGTGCTGCCGAGGATGTCGACGAGCGGGGTGAGCAGGTCACCGGTGCAGACGGAGATCAGGAAGTGCAGATACCGCTGGCCTTCCTCGGCGTGCCCGAGCCGGAACAGGGCGAGCAGCAGCAGCGCCGCGTCCCGATGCCAGGCGTACCGGTAGTCCCAGTTGCGGACCCCGCCGATCTCCTCCGGCAGGCTGGTGGTGGGCGCGGCGATCAGTGCCCCGGTCTCGTCGAAGGAGAGCCCCCGCAGCACCAGCGCGCTGTGCCGGACGGCGTCGGAGCCGAAGCCGGTGTAGTCGCTGCGCGCCGACCACGTCTGCCAGGTCCGGCAGGTACGCGCCAGCAACTCGTCCGGGTCGACGAAGTCGGTGGCATCGTCGTCGTAGCCGACCAGCAACGCCACAGTCGTACCGGCGGACAGCTCCGCCTCGATCCGCAGTTCCCCGCCGCCCGCCTCGGCGGGCAGGTCACCGCCGACCCACAGATCGGTGCCGACGGCCCGCCAGCGGCGGCCCGCCCGCTCCCAGGTGACGTCGCGGGCCCCGTACCCGACCCGGGGCACCACCCGCATGGCCAGCTGGATCGTGCCGTGCTCGACGGTCACCCGGCGCACCAGCATCTTGTCGGCGCGCAGCGGCTGGGCGCCCTCGCCGGGCGCCACCGCCAGGAAGTCCTGCACCACCGCCGACCCCTGCGGGGTCGACCAGCGACTTTCCAGCACGAGGGTGTCCGGCAGATACCGCCGGGTCGGCTCGGCGCAGCCGGCCACGGTCAGTTCGAGGACACCGCCGCGGTTGCGGTCCAGCAGGCGGGCGAAGACCGCGTCACCGGCGAAGTGCGGCACGCAGAACCATTCGACCGCGCCGTCGGCGGCGACCAGCGCGGCGGTGTGGGTGTCGGAGAGAAAGGCGTACGAGTCGATGGGGGGATAGGTCATCGCAGCTCCGGTGGGGACGTAGGTGCCTCTACGACTACCCCGGGAGGCGCGGGGTAAGCGCCTGCGCGTAGGTGAAGGGAGAGGTGCGGTGTCCCGTCCGTTCGTGAACTGGTCCGGCAGCCTCTCCTTCACTCCGGCCGAGCGCGTCGAACCGGCCGACGAGGACGAGGTGCGGGAGGTGATCCTGCGTGCCCGTGAGTCGGGCCGCACCGTGCGGCCGGTGGGTTCCGGACACTCGTCGAGCCCACTGGTGCGTACCGACGGCATCCTGCTCAGCCTGGACGAGATGGTGGGGGTGGTCGACCAGGCCGACGAGCGGGCCACCGTCCGGGGCGGCACCCGGCTCAAGGCGCTCGGCGAGGGTCTCTACGAGGCCGGGCTGGCGATGGACAACCTCGGCGACGTCGACTACCAGTCGATCGCCGGCGCCACCGCGACCGGCACCCACGGCACCGGTCTCGGCTTCGGCAACCTGTCCACCCAGGTGACCGAGGTCCGGCTGGTCACCGGCACCGGCGAGACACTCGACATCTCGGCGAAGTCCAACCCCGACCTGCTGCCCGCCGCCCGGCTGTCGCTGGGCGCGCTGGGTGTGGTCACCCAGTTGACGCTCGACGTGCAGTCCCGCTACGAGTTGCATCGACGGGCCTGGTGCGCGCCGGTCGACTGGACCCTGGACCACCTGGCCGAGTTGCAGCACACCAACCGCAACATGGACTTCTACTGGTATCCGCGCAGCGACCTGACCCAGGTCCGGACCATGAACCGGGCCGACGAGGCACCGGACGATCATCGGTGGGCGACGCGGCAGATGTTGGAGGCCGGCCCCGAGGGTCAGTTTCGGGATGTCGACGTGGGGCCGACCCACCAGACCATCCCGCAGAACCGGGAACTGCGCTTCGAGGAAATCGAGTACATGCTGCCCTCGGAGGCGTTCCCGGCCTGCTTCGCCGAGGTGCGGCGGCGCATCCTGGCCCGGCACCGCCGCTACGTGGGTTGGCGGGTGCTGGTCCGTACGATCGCCGCCGACGACATCTGGCTGAGCAATGCGTACGGCCGTCCCACCACCACCATCGCCTGCCTGCAGAACACCACCCTGCCGTACGAGGACTACTTCCGGGACATGGAATCGGTCTTCCGGCACTACGGTGGTCGGCCACACTGGGGCAAGAAGCACTGGATGACCGCGCCGGACCTGCGCCCGCTGCTGCCCCGGTGGGACGACTTCCAGGCGGTACGTCGTCGCCTCGACCCGGACGGCGTGTTCCTCACCCCCGATCTGGCCCGGCTGCTGGAGGAGACCTGATGACGCAGCTCGGGGCGCGGGTGTGGGTGGTGCCGGGCGGTCGCATCCCGTTCGGCGGCACCGGCCCGGAGCCCGAATACACCAGCTTCGACCAGTTGTGCGTGCTCAACACGGGCGACGCCGAGGCGGACCTGCGGCTGGACTTCTACTACGAGGACACCGAGCCGGTCGGGCCGTACCGGCTGGTCGTCGGCGCGCGGCGGATCCGGCACGTACGGGTCAACGACCTGATCGACCCGGAGGCCGTCCGCCTCGACCGCCCGTACGGCTGCGTGCTCCGCTCCCCGGTGCCGGTGGTGGCGCAGTTCCTGCGGCAGGACACCCGCCGGCCCGGCACGGTGGCACTCGCCACCACGATTGCCTACCCCGTCGACTAGCCCACCGCCGGGTGCGTCCGCCCCCGGATCAACCTGCGCCGCAGTTCGTCGGCCCCCCACACGACGACGGGGAAGACCAGTAGCAGCGCCAGGGCCGGTGCCGGTGGTGGCCGCGTACCGAAGACCTCCGGCAACGGCGGCAGGGCCACGATGACGGCGGCGACGGCGAGTTCGAAGGCGATGCCCCACAGCAGCAGGCGGTTGGAGAACACACCGACGGCCCGCAGCGGAGCGCGTTCGGTACGGGCCGCGAACGCGGTGCCGATCTGGCAGGCCACGATGCCGAGGAAGGTCATCGTGGTGGCCTGGAGATAGGTCTCGTGCAGCGCGGTGCCCGGCCCGGTCGGCGCGCCCGGGGTCCAGCCGCCGGCGAGCAGGACGGCGAAGAAGCCCGCCATCACCAGTACGGCGGAGACGAGCCCGAGGAACGCCCAGGCCCGTAGCAGCATCTGCCGGTCGATGACCCGTTCGGTACGCCGTCGGGGCGGGCGGTTCATCAATCCCGGCTCGGCCGGCTCCCGACCCAGCGCCAGGGCTGGCAGCGTCTCCGTGCCCAGGTCGATGGCGAGGATCTGGAGCACGGTCAACGGCAGCGGCACCGCCCCGGCGGAGAGCGCGAAGATCAGGAACGGGACGACCTCGGGCGTGGTGTGGGCGAGGATGTAGAGGATGAACTTGCGGACGTTGGCGTAGACCCGCCGGCCGGCCCCGACGGCGGCCACGATGGTGGCGAAGTTGTCGTCGGTGAGCACCATCGTCGCGGCTTCCCGGGTCACGTCCGTCCCGGAACGTCCCATCGCCACCCCGATGTCGGCTCGGCGCAGGGCCGGCGCGTCGTTGACCCCGTCGCCGGTCATCGCCACGATCTGGCCGTCGGCGCGCAGTGCCTCGGCGATGTGCAGCTTGGCCTCGGGCGACACCCGGGCGAAGATCACTTCGCGTTGCTCGGCGAGCAGGTCCCGCAGCGCCTGGGGAGTCATCCGGTCGAGATCCGCGCCGGTCAGCACCGTCGGATCGCCCCGGGTGATCCCGACCTGCCGGGCCACGGCGGTCGCGGTCAACCCGTGGTCGCCGGTGACCATGATGATCCGGATGCCCGCGGTGTGGCACTTGGCCACCGCGTCCGGCACCGCTGCCCGGGGTGGATCCACCATGGCGACGAAGCCGAGGAAGGTCAGCTCCCGCTCGGTCGTGTCCCGATCCCCGGGCGGCCCGGTCAACCGGCGTCGTGCCAGGGCGAGGACGCGGCGGCCCTGCCGAGCCTGCCCGGTCACCGCTTCGGCCAGCTCGGCCCGCGCCTGCTCGGTCAGTGGCCGGTCGTCGCCGTCGGCACCGATGATCCGGGTGCAACGGCGCAGCACCTCCTCCGGCGCACCCTTGGTGTGCAGCCACAGATCCGCCCCGACGGCGTCGACGGTGGACATCAGCCGCAGTCTCGGATCGAAGTGGAACTGGCTCTGCCGCCGGCTGCCGGCCGGCTGCCGGATCTTCGCGGCGAAGTGCAGCAGCGCGGTCTCGGTCGGGTCGCCCACGTCGGCGTCCGGACGCAGTTCGGCGTTGTTGCAGGCGGCCGCCGTGGCGGCCAGAGCGGACAGCGCGGGACCGGGCGACGGCACCGGGTTGGGCAGCGGATCCAGCAACTCGTCGGCGGCGCGTACGGCGGTCACCCGCATCCGGTTCTCGGTGATGGTGCCGGTCTTGTCGGTGCAGATGACGGTGGTGGAGCCGAGGGTCTCCACGGCACTGAGCCGCTTGACCACCGCACCCAGCCGGGCGAGTCCGCGTACGCCGACGGCCAGCGCCAACGTGATGGTGGGCAGCAGTCCCTCAGGCACGTTCGCGACCAGCAACCCGATCGCGAACGTGAACGCGTCGGAGATCGGCATACCGGCGGCCAGCACCCCGATCGGGAAGAAGACCACACCGGCACCGATCGCCACCGCCGCGATCAGCCAGGCCACCCGACGTACCTGCCGTTCGAGCGGGCTCTCCTCCCGACCGACCCGCTGGGACAGGGCGGCGATCCGGCCCAGCTCGGTACGCATCCCGGTCGCGTAGATCATCCCGCGTGCCTCGTCCGACAGGCAGGACGTACCACTGAACACCAGGTTGCCGGCCTCGGTAAGGCTCTCGGCCGGACCTGTCGCGTCGGCGCTGCGGTAGGCGGGCTGCGACTCGCCGGTCAGGGCGGACAGGTCGACCTCGACACCGCCGTCGAGCAGCCGGGCGTCGGCGCTGATCCGATCTCCCTCGCCGATGGCGATGACGTCACCCGGAACCAGTTCCCCGGCGGGAACCTCCTGCCAGTTGCCGTCTCGCAAGGCCCGCGCCTGCTGGGGGAGGTACCGGGTCAGTGCCTCGACCGCCCGCTCGGCCTGCCGTTCCTGCACCGAGGCGAACACCGCGTTGACCGCGATGACCGCCAGGATCGCCGCGCCCAGCACGGCGGTACCGGCCACCCAGGCGAGGATCGCGGCCACCCACAACAGCAGGGCGAGGGGATGGATCAGCTGCCGCCCGAGTTCCCGCCACCAACTTCGTCTGCGGGTTCGGCGCAGCTCGTTGCGGCCGTACTCGGCGAGCCGTTGGCGGGCCTGGTCGGTGGTCAGCCCGTGTTCGCTCGCGTCGAGCCGGTGCAGCAGGTCGGGCAGCGGCGACTGCGGGTCCACGGCCAGCTCACCCCGCACCGGAGCCTCCTCGCCCAGCTCAGCGGGCCGCCGTCTACCCGCCTCCGGCCCGGACAAACCAGGCGGTCAGGCCCAGAGCGCCTCGGCCAGGGTGACGCCGAGGAACGCGGCACCGAGCGCGGCGGCGACACTGATCACGGCGTTGGCCAGGGCGTACCGGCGGGCGTCCGTCTCGACGAGGCGGATCGTCTCGTAGCCGAAGGTCGAGTAGGTGGTCAGCGCCCCGCACAGCCCGCTGCCGAGCAGGGCGGCCAGGGAACCGGGCACCGCGCCGGCTCCCGCGCCCCCGATCAGCACCCCGAGGATCAACGAGCCCAGCACGTTGACGGTGAGGGTGCCCCACGGGAACGTCGAGCCGTGCCGGGCCTGCACCGCCCGGTCGAGCAGGTAGCGCAGCGGTGCGCCGACGGCCGCGCCGAGCGCCACGAGCAGCACTGTCACCCGCTGCTCCGCAGGCGTCGCATGCCGGTCGCCAGCCGGGTGAGCGTGAGGCCGACCCGGACGGCGGCGAGCGCGGCGACCAGGGTGCCGGCCAGGTACAGCAGCGCGGTGCGTGCCGCACCGACCGCCACCGCCTGCTGCACCTCCACCGCGTACGTGGAGAAGGTGGTGTATCCGCCGAGCACCCCGACGCCGAGGAAGGGCCGGACCAGTCGAGGGGCAGCCCACACCTCGGTGATCAACACCATCAGTACGCCGATGAGCAGGCAGCCCGAGACGTTTACCGCGAAGGTGGCCCACGGAAACCCGGTGGGGGGATGTGGAAACGCCACCGTCAAGCCGTGCCGCAGGACGGCACCGATCATGCCGCCGAGGGCGATCGCCGCCAGCAGGCTGGCGGTGCCGCCGCGCAACTCGGCACGCTGGCGGGGGACGCGGAGGTCGACGTCCGGATCGACGGGTGGCTGCTCGGGCGGCACGGTCACCACCTCCTCAACGGGGGACGAGAATAGCTCCGGCAACTCATCGCCGCCCGGGCGACGCGCAGTAGGGTGCGCGGGTGACCGTGCTGCGTTCCGTCGTGCTGTTCGTGCTGGCCGCCATCGCCGAGATCGGTGGGGCGTGGCTGGTGTGGCAGGGCTGGCGTGAGCATCGCGGGTTGTGGTTCGTGGCTGCCGGGGTGCTCGCGCTCGGCGCGTACGGGTTCGTCGCCACCTTCCAGCCCGACCCGAACTTCGGGCGCATCCTGGCCGCGTACGGCGGGGTCTTCGTCGCCGGTTCGCTGGCCTGGGGGATGGTCTTCGACGGTTTCCGGCCGGACCGCTGGGACCTGACCGGAGCGGCGATCTGCCTGCTCGGGGTGGCCGTCATCATGTACGCCCCGCGCGGCGCCTGACTCTCGCCCGAGCAATTTCTCGAAAAAGTTGGGCCGTGGTGTCGAATCCCGGTCTTCCCGTTCGAGCTTCCTGGTAGCGGGGCCGAACGGCGCGCCCCGGACAGCGAAGGGAGCCGGGAGATGTCCCGAGGAGCCGACCCGAGGACGCGCCTGCTGCTGTTGCTCGGCCTGCTCGCCGGCCCCGGCTACGTGGTGGTGTCGCTGACCCAGGCGCTGACCCGGGAGGGGTTCGACCTCACCCGGCACGCCTGGAGCCTGCTCGCCAACGGTGACCTGGGCTGGATCCAGATGACCAACCTGATCATCACCGGCCTGCTGGTGATCGCGGGTGCGCTCGGCCTGCGGCGGAGACTGCGACCCGGCATCGGCAGCACCTGGCCGCCCCGGCTCCTCGCCGGCTACGGCCTCAGCATGATCGCCGCAGGGATCTTCCGCGCCGATCCGGCCCTCGGCTTCCCCGCCGGCACCCCGGCTGACACCGGCACCATGAGCTGGCACGGACTGCTGCACTTCGGAGCGGGAGCGATCGGCTTCGGCTGCCTCGTCGCCGCGTGCCTCGGCCTGGCTCGCCGCTTCGCCGCTGATCGGCGGCGCGGTTGGGCGGTCCTGTCGCGTACCACAGGGGTGTTGTTCCTGGCCGGGTTCGTCGCGATGGCCGCCGGCGGCGGGCGCGTCGCCGCGAACCTGGCGTTCACCGCCGCCATGCTGCTGGCCTGGGCCTGGCTGTCGTCGACGATGTGGCACCACCGCAGCAGCACGACCCACTGAAGTCCGTCAAAGAGGAGATCGACATGCGGTACCTGGCACTGCTCAAGGCCATCCAGCCCGACACCCCGGCCCCACCGGAGCTGATGGCAGCGATCATGAAGCTCGGCGAGGAGGCCACCAGCGCCGGCGTCCTCCTCGACCAGGGCGGGCTGCTGCCGAGCGCAGCCGGCTGGCGGGTCGACGTCTCGGGCGGGAAGCTGGCCGTCACCGACGGGCCGTTCACCGAGGCCAAGGAGATCATCAGCTACGCGGTCTACGAGGTACGCGATCGGGAGGAGGCAGTGGAGTGGACGTCGCGGTTCATGAAGCTGCACCGGGACATGTGGCCCGGCTGGTCGGGTGAGACCGAGGTGCGCAAGGTGTTCGGGCCGGAGGACTTCCCGCCGGCAGCCTGACTTCGATGGTGGAATCGGTACCGTGACGGCTACCGATTCCACAATCGACGACGCGAGGCGGGCCACCCACCGGGCGGTCGAGGCGGTCTGGCGGATCGAGTCGGCCCGGCTGATCGCCCGCCTGGCCCGCCTCGTCTCCGACGTCGGGCTGGCCGAGGAGTTGGCCCAGGACGCGCTGGTCGTGGCCCTGGAACGGTGGCCGCAGACCGGCGTGCCGGAGAATCCCGGCCCCTGGCTGCTGGCCACCGCCAAGCATCGGGCCATCGACCGGCTGCGCCGCCAGGAACGGTACGCGCGCAAGCTCGCCCTGTTCACCCGGGACGTACAGATCCGACAGGAGTACGCGGAGGCCGACCGGGACGCAGAGTTGGACGACCACATCGGCGACGACCTGCTGCGGCTGGTCTTCACCGCCGCCCATCCGGTGCTCTCCGGCGAGGCCAAGGTCGCGCTGACGTTGCGGCTGCTCGGCGGCCTGACCACCCCGGAGATCGCCCGGGCGTTCCTGGTCCCCGAATCCACCGCCGCCCAACGCATCGTCCGGGCGAAACGGGCCCTAGCTGCGGCGAACGTGCAGTTCGAACTGCCCACCCGCGCGGAGCTGCCGGAGCGGCTCGCGGCGGTGCTGGAGGTCATCTACCTGATCTTCAACGAGGGGTACGCGGCGACCAGCGGCCCGGACTGGGCGCGCCCGGAGCTGTGCCATGAAGCGCTGCGACTGGGGCGACTGCTCGCCGGGCTGCTTCCCGCCGAGCCCGAGGTGCACGGCCTGCTGGCCCTGATGGAACTCCAGGCCTCCCGGCTGCGCGCCCGGGTCGACGCCGCCGGGCAGCCGGTGCCCCTGCTCGACCAGGACCGCCGGTCGTGGGACCGGCTGCTGATCCGGCGCGGACTGGACGGGCTGGCCCGCGCCGAGGCGCTGGGCATCGGCAGCTACACCCTCCAGGCCGCCATCGCGGCCTGCCATGCCCGGGCAACCCGCGCCGAGCAGACCGACTGGCCCCGCATCGTGGCCCTGTACGAGGTCCTCGCCCACCTCCAGCCGACCCCGGTGGTGCTGCTCAACCGGGCCGCCGCGGTGGGTCTGGCGGGTGATCCGAAGCGGGGCCTGTCACTCGTCGACGAGCTGGCGCAGGAACGGTCCCTGCGTGACTACCCGCAACTGCCCGCGGTGCGCGGTGAACTGCTGGCCCGGCTGGGCCACACCGGGCCCGCCCGTGACGAGTTCCTCCGGGCCGCCGAACTCACCCGCAACGACGGCGAACGGGGGTTGTTCCGACGCCGCGCCGACGGACTGGCCGGCTGACCGGTGCGCGGCACGCTCGGTGTACTGGGCACACCGACGCGCGCACGGTCACGCCGGTGTGCGCACTACGCCGCGCTGTCACCGGAGCGGCGGCGGCGCAGCAGGACGACCACCGCGCCGATCGCCAGGGCGGCCAGTACGGCGGCGCCGGTCAGCAGCGCGGCCGTACCCGCACCGCCACCGGAGGAGTCGCTCGCGGCGGGGCTGGCGGGCGCGACCGAGGTCTGCTCGGCGGTCGGGCTGGGGCTCTCCGCCGGCTCGGTCGCCTCCGGGCTGGGGCTCGGGCTGGGGCTCGGTTCGGCGGTGGCGCTCGGGTCGGCCACGGTGAACTTGTACGAGCCCTGCACCGGGTGCCCGTCGTTGGAGACCACCCGGTACGCCACCGTGTAGACGCCGTTGGGCAGAGTCGACTCGATGGTCACGGTGGCCTTCGTGCCGTCCACCTCCGGCTCGCTGGTGGCCACCGGCTGCTTGTCGGCATCGCTGAGCGTGACCGTGGTGAACGACGGGTTCAGCTTCTGGAGGAAGTCCAGGGTGACCTTGGTCGGTGCCTTGGTCAGCTCGGCGTCCTGCGCCGGCGTCGCCTTGCGCAGCACGTTGTGCGCGTAGGCCGGGGAAGCCGGCGTGGCCAGCAGAGCGGTGGCGGCCAGCAGGGCGGCGGCCAGGCCCAGGGCGGACAGGTGGCGGAGTCGGGTGCGCATGATGACGATTCTCCTCCTCAACCGAGCAGCTGCTGGCCGACCCAGCCGCCCTCGGGACAACCGGGCGGAATGGCGAAGACGGCGGAGCCGATCGGGGTGGTCCATTCGTTGAGCAGGTCCCGCTCGGCGAGCCGCTGCTGGATGGGCAGGAACTGTCGGGTGATGTCGGCCTGGTACGAGGCGAAGATCAACCCGCTGTCGGCGGTGCCGTCGGCCGCCGGCACCCCGTCGTAGTTGTAGGGGCGGCGCAGGATCCGGAACCGGTCGTCGCTGACATGGGCCCGGGTCAGGTGGGAGAAGTCCGGAATCACGGTCAGCCCGTCGGGGCCGACGGCGGCGAAGTCCGGCTCGTCGTGTTCGGCCGCGCCGGTCAGCGGGGCGCCGGTGTCCAACCGCCGGCCGACGCTGAACTCCCGGTCGGTACGGCCGAGCAGGTCCCAGGTCTCCAGGTTCATGCTGATCCGCCGGAGCACCAGGGTGGTGCCGTCGCGCAGCCAGTCCGGCCCGTCGGGGATCCACACGGCCGTCTCCAGCGGCCCACCAGGCTTCGGATTGGCGGTGCCGTCGAGTTGGCCGAAGAGGTTGCGCTGGGTCCGGCCCGGCTCGGCCCCGGCGGCTCGCCGGAAGCCCTGCTGCACCCACCGCACGGTGGCGAAGGGGCGGCTGTCCTTGACCAGGACCCGCTGGGCGTGGGCGACCGTGATCGGGTCGTCGGCACAGATCTGCACCAGCAGGTCCCCACCGGACCAGCGCGGCTGCAACCGGTCGATCGAGAACGACGGCAGGTCGACCACCGACGGTGGCCGGCGCTCGTCGAGGCCGGCCGCGGCGAACAGGCCGGGACCGAAGCCGAACGTGACGGTCAGCCGGGCCGGCAGCAGTCCCAGCTCCGGTTCGGTGTCGGCAAGCGCCGGCCGCCCCTGGGTGAGGCGGGCGGCGTCATCGGAGAGCAGGCGCATCATCCGGCCGAGCGCGGCGCGGTCGGTGCCGGGACGCAGGGTGAAGGCGACGAACGCCGCGTGCGCCTGCGGTTCGGTGGCGACACCGGACTGGCGTACGCCGTGGAACGGCTCAATCGCCTCGCCGACGGTCGCCACCGGCACCTGCGCGGGCGTTGCGGCGGTGTCCTCGCTGCGGCCGGCGGCGACCGCGACGGCACCGACAAGCGTGCCACCGGCGGCCAACGCACCGCCGGTGAGCAGACCGCGCCGGCTCACCGGCGATTTCGCCGAGGTCATGGTGTCGGGCTGTGGCTGGCCGACGGGGCGTGCGACGGCTCACCGTGCGGTGCGTGCGAGGGCTCACCGTGACCGGGGGCGTAGCTCTCCTGAGCGCCGGTGAACGGCTTCGCCACGGCGGTGAACGTCTGGGTGCGGCCGTCGGCGAAGGTGAGGGTGAAGCTGACCTCGTCACCGGCCCGTACCGGTTGGGCGAGGTTCATCAGCATCAGGTGGTCGCCGCCGGGTTCCAGCCGGTACTCGCTCCGGGCCTTGACCACCACACCGCCCTCCTTGGCCTGCATGACCATCTGCCCGTCGCGCATGGTCATCTCGTGCACCTCCATCGGCGAGACGGAGGAGGTCGCGCCGGTGATGGTGACATCGGTGTCGGTGTCGTTGACAAGCGTGACGAACGCCCCGGTCATCCCCGCGTCGGCCGCCTTGACCCACGGATCCTGGACGGTCAGCACACCGTCCGCCGCAGCCGGGTTGGCGGAGGGGACGGCGGTGGCCGACGGGGTGGGGGCCGCAGTCGAGTCGTCGTCGGAGGAGCCGCAGCCGGCGAACAGGCCGGCGAGAAGAACCCCGGTGAAGAGTACGGCCGGGCGGGTGAACCGACCCGAGGTGGCGCTGAACATAGGTTTCCTCTCGGCGGGCGACGTCGTGAAGTTGGTCGCCCGTGATCACCCACTAGTTCCAGCGACTCCGAAAGTGCGGTTGCCCGACCACCACGGGTGCCGGGGCGGTCCGCAGTCCGGCCTGCATCACGAAGATGGACCGCCGCGCCACCGCGTCACCTCGGGAGTCGAGCTGGTAGCCCTCCAGCCAGATCCACCCGTCGTAGGTGGCCCAGTCCAGCACACGGATCACGCGGAACAAGATCGGCCGGATGAACTGCACACTGGCCTCAGGCCCGACCCGGAGTAGGTCACCGGCACGGGGTGTGGTCACGCCAGCCAGCCGAGGAATCTGCGGTGCAGCGACCCGGCCGGAGCCCATCCCATGTCCTGACAGGCAGCCACCATGCACGAGCCCATGTAGAGCGCCAGGGACACGGGGGCCTCGTCGTACTCGGCTTGCAACTCCTGACGGCGGGTGCGGCAAGGCCAGGGAGCACCACACCCCGCACAGGTCCAGACCGGCAGCACAGGGCCGTGTGTGGTCATCGGTTCTCACCTGGCCAGTGACCACCGCTGATCGGCACCCGGTGCTGTAATCGGCAGGGGAGATCCCGTCCGCATCGGCAGGTCATCCGTTTGAGGATGTGGTTCCATGCCGGTCGGTGCCGTCGCCCGAGGGTCAGAGCAGCGCCAGCCAGATACTCCCCGTATGAGACGAATCGCGTCACGTACCCATGGCATCACGAAGGGTTGCACGAAGGCAACCCCCAGGGGCGTTGCCTGATGCAGTTCCCCTAAGGGCAACCCCCAAGGGTCATAGCGTCAGGTCGTGGATCTGCTCGGACTGGATGAGATCCGTGATCTGCTTGGCGGGATCAGCAAGCAGCGCGCCACGATCATCGTGGGCCGCAAGGGATTCCCTGACCCGGTTGTCACGTTGAAGATGGGCCGCGTCTGGGACGGCAAGGCCGTCCGGGCTTGGATCGCCGAGAACCGGCCCACCCCAACCGACGAGGACTGACAGCCCCAGAACGCAGAGCGCCTGGTAGGAAGACCGCCGGGGGTGTGAGGCGCTGAGCGAGAGCAGTCGACGCGCCCTTGTCCGTCCCGATCCTGCTGATCGAGCAGCTCCGTGCGGGGGGGCGGCGGCCTATTGTGCGAGGTGCCGGGTCGACGCCGTGTTCGTCGACCCGGAGGATTGGGGTGGACTCGACACGGGTTATTCGAGGACCAGGATTCCATGTACTTGGTTTGCGAGGCGCTTTCGGCGGCTGCCGACGAAGGTGCTATCCACACCGCCGGGCAGCGCTCCGCGTTGGTGACCTCAGCGCCCCTGAGATGGCTCCCGAGGTCGGGTGGGCCGGGTAGCCCCTCGGACCGGGCCCGTCAAGATAGCAAGGTGACCGCGCTCGTGGACTGGCTCGCCCGCCGACCGACCCTTCGGCTCGCGGGTAGCGTGAACGTCGTCAGCACCGCAAAGACCTGCACCCGACTGCGTACCACCCTGGCCGCCGCCGGCGTGCTCGCGGTGCTGCTCGTGACCGGCTGCGCCGACGACCGAGCCGAACCACCGGTGGCCGGCGACGGGATCGGCGGCGAGTTGACCGTGTTCGCTGCTGCCTCGCTGACCGAGTCGTTCACCCGGATCGGTCAGGACTTCCAGGCCGCCAACGGGGTGCGGGTGACGTTCAGCTTCGCCGGCAGTTCCACGCTGGCCGCCCAGATCAACCAGGGTGCTCCCGCCGACGTCTTCGCCGCCGCCGCGCCGGCTCCCATGGCCACCGTCGTCGACGCCGGCAACGCCGCCGAGGAGCCGGTCACCTTCGTACGCAATCAGCTTGTCATCGCCGTACCCAAGGGCAATCCGGACGGGGTGACCAGCCTGCGCGATCTCACCGGGCCGGACCGGAAGGTGGCGCTCTGCGCCGAGCAGGTGCCCTGCGGGGCGGCGGCGCGCGCCGCGCTGGACGCCGCCGGGGTCGCCCTCACCCCGGTCACCCTGGAGCAGGACGTGAAGGCCGCCCTGGCCAAGGTACGGCTGGGGGAGGTCGACGCCGCGCTGGTCTACCGCACCGACGCTCGGGCCGCTGCCGCCGACATCGACGGTGTGGAGTTCCCCGAGTCGGTCGAGGCGATCAACGACTATCCGATCGTGGTGCTGACCGAGGCCACCAACCCGGCCGCTGCCCGTGCCTTCGTCGAGTACGTACGCGCCGATCCCGGTCGCGCGGTACTCACCTCCGCCGGTTTCCAGGTGCCGTAGCCGGTGCGTCGAGTCGACAGCGGAACGGCGCCGGCCCGTCGTATCGGTCGCGTCCGCCGGGTTCCGGTCGCACTGCTGCTGCCCGCCGCGATCGGCCTGCTGTTCCTCCTGCTGCCCCTGGTCGGGCTGCTGGCCCGTACGCCCTGGGCCACGCTGCCGCAGCGGCTCACCGAGCCGGGCGTACTCACCGCATTGCGGCTGTCGGTGCAGACCGCCACCCTCGCCACCCTGCTCTGCCTGGTCCTCGGCGTGCCCCTGGCCTGGCTGCTGGCCCGGGTGCCGTTCCCCGGCCGCCGGTTGGTGCGCGCCCTGGTCACCGTCCCGCTGGTGCTGCCACCCGTGGTCGGTGGCGTGGCGTTGCTGCTGGTCTTCGGCCGTCGTGGCCTGGTCGGCTCCTGGCTGGACGAGACGTTCGGGATCACCGTGCCGTTCAGCACCACCGCGGTCGTGCTGGCGCAGACGTTCGTCGCCATGCCGTTCCTGATCCTCGCGGTGGAGGGCGCGCTGCGCGGTGCCGACACCCGGTACGAGGAGGCCGCCGCCACCCTGGGTGCCGGCCGTTGGATCACCTTCACCCACGTCACGCTGCCGATGGTCGCGCCCGGGGTGGCCGCCGGGGCGGTGCTGGGCTGGGCCCGCGCGCTCGGTGAGTTCGGCGCGACCATCACCTTCGCCGGCAACTATCCCGGCCGTACCCAGACCATGCCGGTGGCCGTCTACCTCGCCCTGGAGACCGACCTGGAGGCGGCCATCGTGCTGAGTCTCGTGCTGCTCACCGTCTCCGTGGTGATCCTGGCCAGCCTGCGGGACCGGTGGGTGAGCACGCCATGACCTGGCTGCTGGACGCGCATCTGGTGGTCGACCGGGGTGGCTTCCGGCTCGACCTGCCGCTGACCATCGCCCCCGGGGAGGTGGTGGCCCTGCTCGGGCCCAACGGCGCAGGCAAGACCACCGCCCTGCGCGCCCTCGCCGGTCTGCACCCGCTCTCCGCCGGGCACCTCACCCTCGCCGGCCGCGACCTGGATCGTCCCGGGCACCGGGCCTGGGTACCCACCGAGCGGCGGCCGATCGGTGTGGTCTTCCAGGACTACCTGCTCTTTCCCCACCTCAGCGCGCTGGACAACGTCGCCTTCGGGCCGCGTCGGCACGGCCTGAACCGGCAGCAGGCCCGGCAGCGGGCGACCGCTTGGCTGGCCCGGATGAATCTGACCGAACAGGCCCGCCGCAAGCCCCGCGAACTCTCCGGTGGGCAGGCCCAACGGGTGGCGCTGGCCCGCGCACTGGCCGTCGACCCGGCGCTGCTGCTGCTCGACGAGCCGCTGGCCGCCCTCGACGCCCGTACCCGACTCGACACCCGAGCCCAACTGCACCAGCATCTCGCCGCCCACCCGGGAGCCACCCTGCTGGTCACCCACGATCCGCTGGACGCCCTGGTGCTCGCCGACCGGCTGGTGATCATCGAGGACGGCCGGGTGGTCCAGGAAGGCGATGCCGCCACCATCACCGCCGAACCGCGTACCGACTATGTGGCCCGCCTGGTGGGGCTGAACCTCTACCGGGGACATGCCACCGGCCACCAGGTCCGGCTCGTCGACGGGCACGTGCTGACCATCGGCGACCGGTACGAGGGGCAGGTCTTCGTGGCCTTCGCCCCGACGGCCGTGGCGCTGTACCCGCACCGACCGGAGGGCAGCCCTCGCAACACCTGGCCGGCGACCATCACGGGCATCCAGCGGCACGGCGACAATCTGCGGATTCAACTGACCGGTCCGATCGAGGTGGCCGCCGACGTCACTCCGGCCGCCGCCGCCCACCTCAAACTGGTCCCGGGCCAACCGGTCTGGGCCGCCGTCAAGGCCACCGAGACCCGCGCCTACCCCGCCGTGACCGGAGCGGGCGTTACCGTCGACTGATGTCCACCGGGCAGCAGGTACGGGTCTGGGCGCCGCCGGTCAGCGGGATAACCGAGGTGCTGCACGCCCGGTTCACCGAGCACGCGTACCCCATGCACACCCACGGCAGCTGGACGTTGCTGGTGGTCGACGACGGGATCGTCCGCTACGACCTCGACCGTCACGAACACGGCGCGTTCCGGCAGGTGGTCACCCTGCTGCCGCCGGGGGTCGCCCACAACGGCAGCCCGGCCACCCCGGGCGGATTCCGTAAACGGGTCCTCTACCTCGACCCCGAGCAGCTCGGCGACCGGCTGGTGGGCCGCGCCGTGGACCAGCCCTCGTTCGACGACACGGCGCTGCGGCGGCGGATCGACCTGCTGCATGCGCTGGTGGCGGCACCCGGTGACGAGTTCGCCGCAGAGGTGCAACTCGCCGTCGTCCGCGACCGGCTCCGGGCCCACCTCACCCGACGTACCCCGCAGGCACCGGCGGTGCGCGACACGCGGATCGCGCGTCGCCTGCGCGAACTGCTCGACGAACACGTCGTCACCGGGCTGACCCTGCGGGACGCCGCCGAGGCCCTGCACGCCCACCCCACCTATCTGGTGCGCGCCTTCTCCACCGCGTACGGACTCGGGCCACACCAGTACGTGATCTCACGCCGGGTGGACCTGGCCCGACAGTTGCTCCGGGAGGGTCGGCCCGCCGTCGAGGTCGCGGTCGCGACCGGCTTCTACGACCAGGCACACCTGAGTCGACACTTCAAACGGATCCTCGGCTACCCGCCCGGCCGGTACTCCACCGTGCGCCGGATCACGGGTGCATCCGGGCACCCTTGATGACCTTGTCCACTCCGTTGCGGGGGCCGTACACCGCCAGGCCGGTCAGGTCCAGGTCGGCGCGGCCGACCGCCCGTACCGCCGCCCGGTTGTCCCGGTCGTTCCCGGTGCCGAACAGGTCCGAGGTGAAGACCGCCAGCGGCAGGTTCCGCCCGACGGCACGCTGGTGGGCGGCGGTCAGCACCTCCTTCGACCCGGCGAAGACCAGCACCGGCTGCCGGAACATCGGCAGGTAGGGCGTGTCGTCGGCGTCGGCGTAGGGCTCGCCGATCACCTCGGGCGCTGCCCGGGAGATGCCGCTGACCAGGAACGCCGTCATGTTCAGCCGCTGCCAGACCGGCAGGTCGTCGCGGAGCAGCACCGCGATCTTGGTGTCGAAGCGTACGGGCTCGGTGCCGGTTTCCATGGCGTCGAGTGTGATCGCCGTATCCGGGCCGGGTCTTGTACGAATCTTCCCTCTGCGGTGGCGGCACCACGGGCTCCGCGACGTGGCGTCAGTCCGGTGGGCGTAGCCGGACCCGGCGCAGCAACTGGGCGTTGAGCGCCACCACGATCGTCGAGGCGGACATCAACACCGCCGCCACCGCCGGGCTCAGCGCCACCCCGGCCCAGGCCAGGACCCCGGCGGCCAGCGGCAGCGCGACCACGTTGTAGCCCGCCGCCCAGGCCAGATTCTGGACCATCTTCCGGTACGCGGCCCGCGACAGCCGGATCACTCCGGTCACCCCGCGCGGGTCGGAGGAGGCGAGCACCACCCCGGCGGACTCGATCGCCACGTCGGTGCCGGCCCCGATCGCGATGCCGACGTTCGCGCGGGCCAGCGCCGGGGCGTCGTTGACCCCGTCCCCCACCATCGCCACCCGCAGACCCCGGCGTTGCAGGTCGACCACCGCGTCGTCCTTCTCCGCCGGCAGCACCTCCGCGAACACCTCGTCCTCACCGGCCCGGAACCCCAGGTCGGCGGCGACGGCCTCGGCGACCGGACGGGCATCTCCGGTGATCATGACGATCTTCCGGATGCCCTGCCCGCGCAGGTCGGCGATGGCCTGCCGCGCTTCCGGCCGTACCTCGTCCTCCAAAGCAAGCGCACCGAGCACCTCCGCCCGCCCGTCGGATTTCTGGTTGGCGGACAGGCGCAGCAGGTGCAGTACGGCCGCACCCCGGCGGGACCACTGCTCCTGCCGTCGGGTCAGTGCATCGGGGACGGTGACGCCGAACTCCCGCAGCAGCGCCGGCCCGCCCACGGCGTAGCTCACCCCGTCGACCTCGGCGCGTACGCCCCGACCGGCCAGCGCCTGGAAGCCTGTCGCCGTCCGCCGGAGCCCCTGCGCCTCGGCGGCGGCCACGATCGCCCGGGCCAGCGGATGCTCGCTGTCGGCCTCCACCGCCGCCGCGATCGCCAGCACCTCCCGCTGCCCGGCCGTCTCCTGTCCGTTGCTGTTCTGGGTGGATGGGTCGGCGGTGGCGGCGATGGCGGTGACGGTGTGTGCCCCTCGGGTCAGCGTTCCGGTCTTGTCGAACAGCACCGTGTCGACGGTGCGCATCCGCTCCAGCGCCAGCCGGTCCTTGACCAGGATTCCGCCCTTGGCGGCGACCGCCGTGGACAGGGCGATCACCAGGGGAATGGCCAGGCCGAGCGCGTGCGGGCAGGCGATGACCAGCACGGTGATCGTACGCACCACCGCCTCGCCGAGGTTGCCGAGCACGGTCCACACCAGCAGGGTGACCAGGGCGGTGGCGGTGGCGATGTAGAACAACCAGGCGGCGAAACGGTCGGCCAGCACCTGCGCCCTACCACTGGACTGCTGCGCCTGCGCCACCAGCCGCTGGATGCCGGCGAGTGCGGTGTCGTCGCCGACCGCGTCGACGCGTACCCGAAGGGATGCGTCGGTGGCGACGGTGCCGGCCACCACTCGATCACCGGTCGCCCGCGCCACCGGCCGGGACTCGCCGGTGATCATCGACTCGTCCATCTCGGCCTGGCCATCGAGGACCTGACCGTCCGCCGGCACCCGTGCACCGGGCCGTACCAGCACGGTGTCGCCCACCCGCAGGTCGGCCACCGACACCCGCTCGGCCCGACCGTCGTGGGTGAGCCGTTCCGCGTCGTCGGGCAGCAACGCGGCAAGCGCCGACAGAGCACCCTGGGCCTGGCCGATCGCCTTCATCTCCTGCCAGTGGCCGAGCAGCATGATGGTGACCAGCGCCGCCAACTCCCACCAGAAGTCCAGGTCGAACGCGCCGAGCGCGGTGGCCAGCGACGCCAGGTAGGCGACGGAGATCGCCATCGCGATCAGCAGCATCATGCCGGGGGCACGGTCGCGGATCTCGCGCACCGCCCCTTGGAGAAAGGGCCAGCCGCCGTACGCGAACACCACAGTGCCCAGCACCGGCCCCACCAGGTCGATCCCGGGGAAGTCCAGTTCGTAGCCGAACCAGTCCATCACCATGTGGCTGGTGACCACGATCGGTACGGTCAGCGCCAGGCTCAGCCAGAACTTGCGCCGGAACGCCTCCGGATCGTGCCCCGCATGCTTGTCATGCCCGCCATGCCCCGCATGCTTGTCATGCCCGCCGTGCTGCCCCGCATGCCCCCCGTGCTCGCTGTCCCGCGTCATCCCATCCCTACCTCCCCGCTCACCATATACCCCCAAGGGGTATATCGGAGGGGATCGGGGATCGGCTTACTGGAGGTGGAATCGTTTGTTGGTGGCCAGGGATGCCAGTTGCGGTACGGAGAACGGCAACTCGGGGCGGCTCTGGAGGGTGCTGTCGTGGTTGGTGGCCTGCGCGACAAAGACCACCACGCCGTCCGGGTGCCGGTAGGCGGCCCACTGGTCGAAACGGTCGTCGTCGCCGGGGTTGACGACCACGCCCACCTGTGCGGCTGCGACGGTGACCACTTCGCAGTCGCCCTGCATGCCCCAGAACTGGCGGGCCAGCTTGCACGGTTCGGTCGACAGTTGATTGCCTGCGGTGTGGACCTCGACCATCACGCGGCCCGTCCATTCACCCTTGGCGAGGGTGACCTCGGACGAGTAGCTCCACACGTCGACCTCGTCGATCGACTGTTCGTACTGCGCCTGGTGAGAGGGGACCTCCGGGGACTCCGGCACGGTGTAGCCGGCCGGCACGACGGCGCGGAGCTGGTCGAGAAGTTCGGCGCCCCGGTCGTACCTGGTGCCGGCCCGGGCGGTGCGATCCTGCTGCGGGAGACCGTCCGGCCCGGTCGGCCACGGGGAGGCGGTGTCGTCCTCGGACGAGGGCGCCCCGATCATCGCGGGGCTCCATCCGCCGGCACCCGGGACGGCGAAGGTCCCGAAGAAGCCCACGGCCACCACCGCCGCCGCGGAGCCGACGCAGGCCCGGACGGTACGACGCCGGTTGCGGGCCCGGCGGGCGCTGCCCAGCATGGTCTGCGTGTCCAGCGGCGGTGGCGAGGAGACGCTCGCCATCTCGTCGCGCAATGCCTCGCGCAACTGCTGTCCGTCCATCGTTACCCTCTCTCGGTGCCGCTGTACGTGGGTGACAGGAGGCCGCGCAGCGTGTCCAGGCCGCGGGCGGCCTGACTCTTCACCGTCCCC
This sequence comes from Micromonospora maris AB-18-032, assembly GCF_000204155.1. Taxonomy (NCBI): domain Bacteria; kingdom Bacillati; phylum Actinomycetota; class Actinomycetes; order Micromonosporales; family Micromonosporaceae; genus Micromonospora; species Micromonospora maris. Next base: position 496,339 of record NC_015434.1, read on the forward strand.
GGTGAGCAGCGCAGCAGGTGGGCGACCTCGTCGACCGGCAGGTCCTCCCAGTAGCGCAGGACCAGCACGGCCCGCTGGCGAGGCGGTACGGCGGCCAGGGCCTGGAGCATCACCAGCCGGTTCTCCGGTGCGTCGGTGGGAGCCGGATGCTCAGGGTCGGCATCGTCCAACTGCTCCCGCCGCCACCAGCCGCGCCGTCGCTCGTCGAGGAAGGTGCGGACGATGATCTGGCGCAGGTAGGCGTCGAGCACCTCGTGCCGGGAGACCCGGTGCCAGGCCAGGTACAGCTTGGTGAAGGCGGTCTGGACCAGGTCCTCCGCCCGGTGCCAGTCGCCGCAGAGCAGGTACGCCGTGCCGCGCATCGCGCTGGACCTCGCCGCGAAGTACTCCGCGAACGCCGTGTCGCGATCGCCCATCCAGGCCTCCGATCCCCGATTCGAGTTAGTCACGCCAGCTGCGGCTCGCGGGGTTGCATCACATGGTGAGTCGGGCGACGCCGACGTCGACGTACTCCGGGTGTTGCACCCTGGTCGGGTGGGTGACGTGGCGGAACTGGTGGAGCGGATCTGGCGGACGGACGCGGCCGGCATGCTCGGGGTGCTCAGCCGTCGGCTCGGCGATTTCGACCGGGCCGAGGAGGCGTTGTCCGACGCGCTGGCTGAGGCCCTCGCTCGCTGGCCGGGCGAGGGGGTGCCGGAGCGCCCCGCCGGTTGGCTGGTCACCACGGGTTGGCGAAAGGCGCTGGACCGGCTGCGCCGCGACGCGGTCGGCCGCGAGAAGCTGGCCCGACTGGCCATCGAGCCACCGCCGGAACCGGGCGTGGACGACCGGCTCGCCACCATCTTCGGCTGTTGCCATCCGGCGCTCACCGAGTCGTCCCGGGTCGCGTTGACGTTGTCCGCCGCCAGCGGCCTGAGCACGGCGGAGATCGCTGCCGCGTTCATCGTGCCGGTGCCGACGATGGCGCAACGGCTGACCCGGGCCAAGCGTCAGCTGCGGGAGCGGGGGGTCCGGTTCGAGGCACCGCAGCCGCACGAGTACCCCGACCGGCTGCCGGCCGTACTCTCGGTGATCTACCTCGTCTTCAACGAGGGGTACCTGTCCAGCAGCCGGTCAGCACAACGGCGCGAGTTGGCCCGCGAGGGCGTCGAGCTGGCGCGCCAACTGGCCGGGTTGCTGCCCGGCGAGCCGGAGGCGGCCGGTCTGGCGGCGTTGCTGGAGTTGCACCAGGCCCGCGCCGCCGCGCGGTTCGACTCGTGGGGCCGCATCGTGCTGCTCGACCAGCAGGACCGGCGGCGGTGGGACAGGCCCGCGATCGAACGGGCTGCGCTGCGGCTACGCGCGGCGGTGCGCCTGGGCCGAACCGGGCCGTACCAGTTGCAGGCCGGCATCGCCGCGCTCCATGCCCTCGCCCCCTCGTACGCGGACACCGACTGGACCGACGTGCGGGCCTTGTACGACCGGCTGTACGCGGTGGACCCGTCGCCGGTGGTCCTGCTGAACCGGGCGGTGGCCACCCGGTTCGCGCTGGGCCCCGCACCGGCGTTGGCCGAGGTCGAGGCGGTCGGGGACCGGCTCGCCGGCTACCACCTGTGGCACGCGGCCCGGGCCGATCTGCTGGCCGCGCTGGACCGCCCGGCCGAGGCGCTGACGGCGGCCGAACGGGCACTGGAGCTGGCGACGAATCCGGCCGAGCGGGAGCTGATGTCGCGTCGGGTGGGTGAGTTGAGGCGCCGGTGAGCCGGCCCTTCGGCGTCGCCGCGGTCAGCTGCCGGTCACCGGGCGGACCTCCACCGCGCTCATGCCGGGCGACAGCGGCCAGGTGGCCGCGATCCGGGTGGCCTCGTCGATGTCGTCGCACTCCAGCCGGACGATGCCGCCGATGACCTCCTTGAGTTCCAGGTACGGGCCGTCGGTGACGACCGGCTGGCCGTCCGCGCCGGCGCGAACGGTCCTCGCCGTGTCGCGGGGCTCCAGCTCGGCCCCGCCGCTGACGACCTTGCCGGTCGGCTGCCACCGCTCGAACCACTCGGAGATCTGCGTCATCACCTCCTGCTCGTCGGCCGGCGACAGGGTGGTCCACTCGCGGTCGTCACCGAAGATCAGCATCGCGTACTGCATGGGTGCTCCTCATGATGGAAGACGGCGTCCTCCCTGTGACGAACGGCCGGCATCGGTCCTCGACACGATCGACTGAATTTCTGCCGAGGCGGTCGGCGGAGGCGGCGCGGTCTACCGGTGTGGTGTGGGTGGGCTGACCGACTCGCCGTCCACCAGGATCGTCACCCGCTCCGGATAGAACGCGGTAAACCCGGCGATGTTGGCGACGCTGGGCAGCGGGTCGGGGTAGTACCAGGCGATGTTCCGCCCGGCGGCTCCGGGCACCTGCCTCAGCGACCAGTACGAGGCGACCCCCTTGTACGGGCAGCGGGTGTGGTGCTCGGACGGCAGCAGCAACTCCTGGACCAGGTCGTCGGCGGGGATGTAGTAGCGGGTGGGCAGCCCGGTCTCGAAGAGCAGCACCGGGCGTCGGGTGTCGGCGAGCACGACTCCCTCGTGGGCCACCACCACGTGCCGTGTGCTGGGCAGCGAGTCGACGCGGGAGAACGGGTCACGTGGGTGTACGAATACTTCCTCGTCTTCCTCGTACCATCGCTCGACGCCCTGGCCGAACCACTCCCGCCAGGCGAGACACACGGTCTGTGCGAAGACGTCGCCGGGGTAGGTCCAGGCGGCGTTGGGCAGGGTGACTCCGTCGACGGTCAGGTCGTGGAAGCTGCTGCCGGCCCGGCTGCCGGGCTCCGGTGGCTGTTCGGCGGGCCGCAGAGTGCCGCCGACCAGGTCGGCCAGCGGGAAGACGTAGAACGGCACGGGCAGTCCGGGCTCCCAGACCAGCAGCGGTCGGCGGCTGTCCACGACGACGGTGTCACCGATGCGGCCGCGGACCCACCGTTCGCTGTGGTGGTAGGTGAGTCGGTCCTCCGGTGGGGCGAAACGCGGTGCGGGCGCGAGCATGGGCAACCCCCTCGGCAACACGTGTTATCTGACGTGTTCCACAGTCAATGCTTGTATTTCCTAGTCTCTACTGCTCTCTTGGAATCCTACATACGTGTGCTGTTCGCTGGCACCGGACGAGGGAGTGACCCGGTATGGGCAATGAGCCGAAGCAGCGGCCTCGGATGACCGCTGAGATCGAAGGTGACTTCGCAGTCTTCATCACCGGCATGCGGATCAACCGGTACTGGAAGATCCACAAGTGGTACCCGAACTTCCGCGACATGCGCAAGATCCTGATGGCGCTGTTCAGCGACCCGGAGAACGGTGCACTCTGCGCCCACCACGCCTGGACTCGCCGGGGGCCGATCCTGATCGGCTACTTCCGTAGCGTCGAGCAGCTGGAGCGGTTCGCCAACGACCCGCAGCAGCCGCACGCGGAGGTCTGGGCGCGGTACTTCAAGCGGATGAAGAACAACGGCGACGTCGGGGTCTGGCACGAGACGTTCGTGGTCCGGTCCGGCGAGTACGAGGCCGTCTACGACTACATGCCGTCGCCCACCGGCCTGGCGATGGGTACGTCCCACGTACCGGTCGAGCGCCGCGGCGATCTCGCCGTGGACCGTCGTGCCACGGGTGCCCGACTGGCGAAGGAGCGGACGGCCGCGCAGACAGCCGGGGACGGGAAGGCCGCCGCCGGTCGTACGCCCTCGGAGTGAGGCCGTACGACCGACGACGGCGTTCTGGTTCGACCCTCGTTGAGGGTTGCCACAGGGTTGCCTGACGCCCGTCGGGTCCGCCGGCTGGCGGCGGACCCGACTCGGGCACCGGACGAGCGCGGCTCAGCCCTGATGCTCGACGCGGCGGGGGAGCAGGAAGCTGGCGGCGATGGCCAGCGTGAACACGACGATCTGGTAGACCAGTGCCCGTACGGTGGTCTGCTGGTAGGCGGTGCGGTTCGCGATGAACTGCAACTCGTCGTGCCGGTCCGCGACGTCCGCGCCGGACTGCGACGCCACAGCGCGGCAGGCAGCCACATCGGCTTCCGGGTTGGCGGCCTTGATCCGCTCGTCGAAGCAGGCGCGGGCGCTGTCGGCAGCGGCATCGACAGCCGCCACCGGTACGCCACGGGCGCTCAGTTCCTCCTTGACCGTGTTCCGAAGGTCGTCGCCGACGGCGGGCGACTGCACGGCCAGGGCGATGAAGAAGACCATGCTGCTCAGCGCGATGCCGATGGCGGCGCCCATCTGCTGCACGGTGTTGAACACCCCGGAGGCGGCACCGGCGCTGTGCAGTGGCACGTCGTTGAGCGTGTAGGTGAGCAGCGGGGCGAAGGTCATGCCCATGCCCGCGCCACCGAGGATCAGCCCGGGCGCGAGCGCCCAGGGGGTGATCGTGTCGAACTGGTGGATCACGGTGATCAGGATGACCATCGCCGCGATCAGCATGACCAACCCGAGTTGCAGGCCGAGCCGCCCGAGCTTCGGCGTGATGTGGCGGGCGGAGATGGCGGTGAACAGCGGAACCGCGAAGCCCCACAGGACGCCGATCAGGCCAGCCTTGATCACCGAGAAGCCCTGCCCGAACTGCAGGTAGAGGGTGTTGACCAGGAAGAACGGCATGACGCCGCTCATGAACAGCAGGGAGACGGCGAGACCACCGCGGAAGGAGCGGTGGGAGAACAGCGAGATCGGGATCAGTGGCGACTCCGTCTGACGGCGCTGTACCGCGACAAGTGCGGCGAAGGCCAGCAACGAGGCGACCAGGCTGATGAGGGTCCACGCCGGCCAACCCTGCTCCGGTCCCTGGATGAGCGGGAACACCAGCAGCAGCATGCCGAGACCCACCAGGATGGCGCCCTTGACGTCCAGCCGTTGGGCCGACTCGCCCTTCGACTCGGGCACCAGCTTCACGGTGATGAAGAGACACACCGCAGCGATGGGCAGGTTCACCAGGAAGATCGTGCGCCAGGTGAGGCCTGCGATGTCCACGGCGGTGAGCAGGGCGCCCACGATGGGACCGGCCACCGTGCCGACGGCGAAGACGACGCTCAGCGCGGAGAAGGCGCGGCCCCGTTCCTGTGGCGGATACATGACCTGGAGGATCGACAGCACCTGCGGGACCATGAGCGCGCCCATGCCGCCCTGTACGAAGCGGGCCACGATCAGCTGTTCCGGGTTCGCCGCGATCCCGGCGACGAGCGAGGCGGCGGCGAAGCCGACCATGCCGATGATGAAGATCTTCTTGCGCCCGTAGATGTCGCCGAGCCGGCCACCGGTCACCAGCATGGTGGCGAAGGCGAGGGTGTACCCGCCCACCATCCACTGCATGTCGGAGCTGGAGGCGCCGATCTCCTCCTGGATGGTCGGCAGCGCGACGTTGACGATCACGATGTCGAGCAGGTCGAGCAGCAGGCCGACCAGAACGGCGACGAGGGCGATGGTGCGCGCCCGGCCGGCGATCGGTGCCGGCTGCGCGGGTGGATCCGCAGGCGTCTCCGCAGGGCTGGGGGACGGTCGCGTCCTCGATGGTGTCATTCGCGTACCTTCCATGATCGTTTTTACGCGTCTCTGCCGGCTGGGAAGGCGGTACGACCAGCGCGGACACCGCTGCTGCTTCGGATGCTGCAAGACAGGCTATCTACGGTGTGTGAGAGTGTCTATCAAAGATGCCTCTGGTTTCCTACGAGGCTTTGATGGGATTCTGAAAAGACGCGTACGACCGGTTACCCGCCCCGACGTGAGGAGCGCGCGATGGGAATGAGCCAGCCACCCACGCACCTGTTGCCCGAGCCTGCGCTGTGGATCGGCGAGGAGCGGGTGGTGGACTCCTCCGGCGGGCGGACAGACCACGTCTACGCCGCGACCGGGCAGCCGACGACGCAGGTCGTGCTCGCCGGACCGGCCGAGATCGACCGGGCCGTGACGCTGGCGCGGGAGAGTCTGCCCCGGTGGCGGGACAGCTCGGCCGAGGTCCGGCGCGACGCGTTGCTGCGGCTGGCCGACCTGTTGCTGGTGCATGCCGAATCCCTCGCCGCGTTGCAGAGCCTGGAGATCGGCCTGCCGATCCAGCTCGCGCGACGGCTGCCCGCGCTGGCGGCCGACCACCTGCGGTACTACGCCGGGTGGTGCGACAAGATCGGCGGCGAGGTGCTGCCCACCTGGCCCGGGCGCAGCCTGGACTACACCCTCGACGAGCCGTTCGGCGTGGTGGCCGGGATCATCCCGTGGAACGGCTCGCTGATGTCGATGGCGCAACTGCTCGGTCCGGCGCTCGCGGCCGGCAACGCCGTCGTGGTCAAGCCGTCGGAGCTGGCGCCCTTCGTCGGCCCGCGCTTCGCCGAGCTGGCGGTGCAGGCGGGGGTGCCGCGGGGTGTGGTGGTGGTCGTGCCCGGTGGGCCGTCGGCCGGCGCGGCCCTGGCCGGGCACCCCGGCGTCGACAAGGTCCATTTCACCGGCAGCGGGGCGACCGGTCGGCAGGTGCTCGCCGAGGCGGCCCGGAACCTGACACCTGTGGCGTTGGAACTGGGTGGCAAGTCCCCGCACCTCATCTTCGACGACGCCGACCTGCGGTCGGCGGCCCGGTACGCGATGAGCGGAGTGGTGGCCCTGTCGGGGCAGGGCTGCGCGAACGGCACCCGCCTGCTGGTCCACTCCGCGGTCCGGGACCAGGTGCTCCAGACGTTGACCGCACGACTGCGCCGGGTGCGGGTGGGCGACCCGGCCGACGAGACCACCGTGATGGGTCCGGTGGTCTCCGGGCAGGCGTGCGACCGGATCATCGGGGTGATCGACCGGGCCCGTACGGCCGGCGCGCAGCTGCTGGTGGGCGGTGGTCGGTGCGGTGGCGACCTCGCCGACGGCTTCTTCGTCGAACCCACCGTCTTCGTCGACGCCGACCGCGACACCGAACTCGTGCAGGAGGAGATCTTCGGCCCGGTGTTGGCGGTGTCGAGCTTCGACACCGAGGACGAGGCGGTGGAGCTGGCCAACGCCACCCGATACGGCCTCGGGGCGTACCTGCACACCAACGACCTGCGCCGGGCTCACCGGATCAGCCGCGCGGTCGCCGCCGGCAGCGTGTGGGTCAACGGCGCACCGGGTCTGATGCCGTCGGCACCGTTCGGCGGGGTGAAGCAGAGTGGTTCCGCGCGTATCGGCGGCCTTGCCGGGCTGCGCGAGTTTCTCCGGCCGAAGAACGTGTGGATACCGGTCTGAGCACCCACCGCCCACAGGTGATCTTGCTAACACCAGGAGGCTTCGAGGTGCTCTTCTCGCGTTTGTTTAATACGCGAAGTGGTCTTTCGGCAACCATGGGCGTCGATGGTATACCGCAGAGTGGCTTTCCGTTATGCTGACGTCACTCAGGGGTATCGAGGGTCTGCTCGATGCGTCCGGAAGGGCCAACCAAATCTACGCAACGTATGAGATTGTGTCCTAGCGTCTCGCGGGCACCGGCTGTCGGTAGGAAGAAGGGCAGAGACAATGGCTCAATACATCGTCACGATCACACCGGTGCTCGGTGAGAAAGACGCGGGAGAAGAGTCCTCCCGCACCACCATGCGTGTGTTCGCCGAGGACGGCCAGGTCTACATCAAGGAGTTGACCGTCCGCGTCGCGGAAGACGTCAAACTCGGTGCCGCCGACCTGCTCCAGGTCGACCTGGACCTGCTCATGCAGGCATTCGCCGCGAAGCGTCCGGCGGCCCCCGCGGCAACCGCCGAAAGCTCGGACCCGGCCCGGGCCTACCGCGCCGTGACGCCGAGCCGGGTGGCGAAGTCGGACCGTGCCTACCGGCGTATGCCGGACCCGAGCGAGCTGAAGGACATCTACCTCAAGAACCGCACGGTCACGGGTGTCGCCAAACACTACGGTGTGCCCACCCACACCGCTCAGGGGTGGATCACCCGGCTGCGACGCAAGGGTGTCATCCCCAGCGCGAAGTGACATCGGGACCCGCCGGTCACAGTGGGCCGCCGTCACCGCCCTCGCCGACCAGGTGCGCACCGAAGGCCGTGTACGAGTTGCGGCTGGCCACGAAGTGCTGTCGCGCGGTGTTGGCGTCGCGCAGCCGTCGGGACAGGGGAGACGAGTCGTACACCGCCGTCCCGCCGGCCAGTTCGAAAGCTGCGTCGGTCGCCCGGACCGCCAACGCGGTCGCCTGCGCGGACGCGGCGCGGACCTGCGCTCGCCGCAGCGCCGCATCCGGACCCGAGAACCCGCCCCACTCGTCGCCGGCCTGGTCGTAGAGCAGCGCCCGACCTGCCTGCACCACCATCCGAGCCTCGCCCAGCCGCTCCTGGAAGGCGGTGGAGGAGGCCAGCCGGGTCGCGCTCAGCGCCGGTCGCTTGCCACCCGCCGCCAGGTCGACGACGTCCCGTAGGGCCGCCTCGGCGATGCCCAGCGCCGCCGCCGCGATGATGAGGCTGGACTGCGCGATGCTCATCGCAGCCCGGGCCGCCTCCGCCGATCCGGGCACCAGTTCCACGGCCCGCTCGGCGGGGCAGTAGCGGCCGGAGACAGCCAGGTCGTGGCTGCCCGTGCCGCGCAGGCCCAGGGTGTGCCAGGTGTCGACCACGGCGACGTCGGCAGCGGGCAGCAGCATGATCCGGGTGGCGGGCCGGCCCTCGGCCATGGCGACCGTGCGCCCGCGTACCAGGACGCAGTTGAGGTAGACCCAGGCGGCGCGTTCGCAGCCGGTGACGAACGGCCACTGGCCGGAGATCCGCCATCCCCCGTCCACCTCGGTCGCCCGGCCCTTGGGCGCCACCGCGCCGGCGGCGTAGACGTCCGGACCGTCGGCGAATATCTCCGCGACGGTCTCCTTCGGCGCGCAGCCGATGATGAGCTGGGAGAGCGCGACCTGGCCGACCAGCCAGGCCACCGAGGCGTCCGCCGTACCCAGCGTCTCGACGACGCGCAGCGTCTCGGGCACGTTCAGGCCGGTGCCGCCGTACGCCACGGGGGCGAGCATGCGCAGGCAGCCTGCGGTCCGCAGCCCGTCGAGCAGATGGTCCGGGAGGCCCCGGCCCCGCTCGACCTCGTCAGCGTTCTTGGCGATCTCCGGAAGGAGATCACGGACCAGTTGCAGAGTCGTCATGCCGATCCTCGCCCTCCGGTCTGGCGTGCCGGTCCGAGTGCCGGGCCGCGCCTGCTGCAACACCACAGGCGGCTCGGAAACGACCGATGACCATTCTACTGTCTACATGTATCGTGCAACAGGCAAGTGAGTGTTGTCTGTGAACACTCTGCAAGCACAGTTGGGCTGCCCCGGGGAGGTGTCTCATGACGGCGTCTGACGCGCAGACACACGTGTTCGCGATGAGGATGTGGAAGTCTCTTCTCGCCACGCAGGAGCTGCTGTCGGCGTACCTGGGGGTCAAGCTCGGGTTGTACGAGGCGCTGGCGGCTGCGCCGGGACCGATGCGCCCCGACGAGCTGGCCCAGGCCGCCGGCGTCGCGCCCCGGTACGCCCGGGAATGGCTTGAGCACCAGGCCGTCTGCGGCATCGTCGAGACCGATGACGTACGCCTGCCGGCCGAACGCCGCGCGTACCGGCTCCCCGCCGGGCACGCCGCCGTCCTGACGGTGTCGGACGACCCGATGTCGCTGGCCTCCCTCGCCGTACTCCCGCTCGGTGGCATCGCCGCCGCCCTGCCGGAGCTGGTGGCGGCCTACCGCAGCGGTGCGGGCGTGCCCGACGAGGTGTTCGGCGTGGACTGGCGGGACGGGCACTCGGGCGCCAACCGGGCCCTCTTCGCCCATCAGCTCGCCGGCTGGATCGCCCAGCAGCTGCCCGACGTGCACGCCCGCCTCGACGCTCCCGGGCGACGCATCGCCGACGTCGCCTGCGGGACCGGCTGGTCGAGCATCGCGTTGGCGCGGGCGTACCCGCAGGCCGAAGTGACCGGCCTGGACCTCGACGGGGCGGCCCTGCGCCAGGCCGAGCGGAACGCCGCCGAGGCGGGCGTTGCCGACCGGGTCCGCTTCGCCTGTCGCGACGCCGCCGACCCGCAGCTGGCGGGCGAGTACGACCTGGTGTGCCTCTTCGACGCGCTGCACGAGGTTTCCCAACCGGTCGCCGTGCTCCAGGCGTGCCGGCAGTTGCGCGCCGCCGACGGCGCAGTGCTGCTGATGGACGCGAAGGTCGCGCCGGCCTTCACCGCACCGGGCGACGACGTCGAGCGGTTCCAGTACGGCACGAGCGTGCTGCACTGCCTGCCGGCGAGCCTCACCGGGACGGACTCGACGGGCACCGGCACGGTGTTGCGTCCCGGAAAGGTGCGCGAACTGGCGGTGCAGGCCGGCTTCTCGGGCATGACGATCCTGGCCGTCAACGACCGCTTCCACCGGCTCTACCGGCTAATCGGCTAACCGGCTGACGGGCTCACGAGCTGACCGGCCCGCGCGGGTCGGTGCGGGCGCACGAAAACGGGTCCGGGTTGCCCCCGGACCCGGATCCGTACTCAGGCGCCGTCACGCTCCGCGAGGCGCTTGACCACCAGGTCCTGCACAGCGCCGACCGTGGTGATCTTGCGGGCGGTGTCCTCGTCGATGGGGTCGAGGTCGAACTCGTCCTCGATGGCGAACGCCACCTCCATCAGGGCCAGCGAGTGGTAGCCCAGGTCCTTGATGAGGTGGGACTCCGCCGTCACTTCGACGCCGTCCTTCGGCGCCATGTCGGAGATGACCGCCGCCACGGTAGCGCGGATCTCCTCCTCGGTACGGCGGGCGGGAGCGGTCTGCTCGGTCATGGTCGATCTCCTCTGTGCTGCTGGCGTGACGGTGGGATGGGTCGCTCAGGAGGCCCGAGCGCCGGTCAGCGGGGGGACACGGGGGGCGGAGAAGCAGTGGCGCTGATGGCGTACCACCGCCCCGAGCGTGGGCGCCCAGCGGCGCGACCACGTCGCGACGACCTCTGGCACATCCTCGAACTCGTCTTCGAGGATCGACAGGCACGGCACCGGGGCGGTCGCGCCGAGTTCGGTGAGCAGCGGGCGCAGATACTGGTCCCCGGCGCCGCGGTGCTTGGCCCAGCCGGCGGTCATCGCGCCGACGGCGACGCAGTCGGCCAGCCCGTCCATCGGAAGCATGTCCAGGAACAGCTTCAGCAGGCCGGTGTAGGTGCCCTTGAAGGTGGGGCTGACGACCACCAGCAGGCCGGGACGGCGGACCAGGCCCAGCGCCCGTTCGATCTCCGGCCCCAACGGCACGCTGCGGCTGGCCCGCTGCGGCAGTGCGGCACCGATGTCGGCGAGGTCGACGATGTCCGGTCCGGCGGTCTCCACACCCTCGGTGCCGAGGGCGAGCGCCAACTCCTCCATCAGCCGCAGGGCGATACCGCTGGTCCGGGAGCCCGCGCGGGGACTGCCCAGCAACAGTGTCGTCTCCACAAGGGAACTGCGGTCCGTCACGACGCCTCCTGCCCGAGCAGCCCCTGGCGCCGCAGCAGCGGCAGCACACCCTCGGCGAAGTTGTACGCCTCCTCCAGGTGGGGCTGCCCGGAGAGGATGAGATGGTTCATGCCCAGCGCGTGGTACTCCGCGATCCGCTCGGCCACCTGCTCGTGGCTGCCGACCAGTGCGGCACCGGCACCCGGGCGGACCAGGCCGTAACCCGCCCACACGTTCGGATACACCTCCAGGTCGTCGGTACGCCCACCGTGCAGGGCGGCCATCCGGCGTTGCCCCTCCGACTCGGTGCGGCGGAACCGTCGCTGGGCGTCGGCGATCCGGCTGGCGTCCATGCCGTCGAGCAGCCGGCGGGTCACGGCCCAGGCCTCCTGCGCGGTGTCCCGGCTGATGACGTGGAACCGGGTGCCGAACTCGACGCTGCGGCCCCGCTCGGCGGCGAGTTCACTGACCCGGCTGGTGAGGCTGGTCAGCCCGTCCGGACGCTCGCCCCAGGCCAGGTAGACGTCGGCGTGCGCGGCGGCCACCCGCTGCGCCGCGGCGGACGAGCCACCCAGCAGGATCGTCGGCCGCACGTCGTGCGGCCGGCTCAGCAACCCGGCCTTGATCTGGTAGTGCCTGCCGTGGAAGTCGAAGGGTTCGCCGCGCCAGGCCTGGTGGAAGACGTCGAGGAACTCCTCGGTGCGGGCGTACCGCTCGTCGTGGTCGAGCCAGTCGCCGTAGCGCCGCTGCTCGTCGGCGTCCCCACCGGTGACGATGTTGAGCATCAGCCGGCTTCCCGAGAGCCGCTGGAACGTGGCGGCCGACTGGGCGCACACCATCGGCGGCAGCGAACTGGGCCGGCAGGCGATCATGAAGTGCATGTTGCGGGTCTGCTGGGACAACGCTGCGGACACCAGCCAGGGGTCCTCACAGAACAGACCGGTAGGTACCAGGGCACCGGCGAAGCCGAGGCCGTCGACGGCCTGGGCGACCTGACCGAGGTAGTTCAACTCCGGCTCACGTCGGATGTTCCTGGCCTCGGCCACCCCGTCCGCGCTCTTGGCCACCTCGCGGCCGTCGCCGTGCAATGGCAGGAACCAGTGCAGTCGCAGTGTCATCAACGGTCCCTTCCGCCTCGGGCCGGTCGACCGGCCCCGGATTGACCTGCCATCCCCGTGCGCACTCGTCTTTCCTGCTATCCACGTGCATTTACGAGTATGTGCTGGAAGGTTCTCAGGATGCCTGTGACGCTGTCAATACCGTTGCCCTGACCCGTCACTGTCCCGGCGTCGGCAGCGCCGCCTCCGGACGGTGCGCCGCCGTCGCCGCGACGTCGAGGTAGCCGGCCAGGAAGTCCTGCCCGAGCGCGGGGTCGGCCCAACCGCCGGCCCGGAACAACACCGCCTGCACCCGGTGCTCACCCACCGGGGCCAGGGCCAGCTCGAACGGGAAGCGGCTGCCGATCTCGGTGGGAACCACAAGTTCGAAGCGGGCACCGCCACCGGTCAGGTCATGCCGCATCGGCGACATCACGTTGAACATCACGTCGTCGGCCCGGCCGCCGCCGGTGTCGACCAGGCCCGTCGGCAGCAGGTGAAAGGGCAGGTCCTGGTACGCGAACGCGCTGATCACCGCGCCGTGCACGTGGCGTACCAGGTCGGCGAAGCTGGGTTGACGGGCGACCTGGGCGCGCAGCAGCACCATGCCGGCGAGCAGGCCGACGGTGTCGCGCACCTCGGGTCGGGACCGGTTGGCGAACATCGAGGCGACCGCCAGGTCCGGTTGCCCGGTCAGGCGGTACAGCTGGGCGTGAAAGGCGGCCAGCAGCACCGTGAACAGGGTGGTCTTCTCCCGTCTCGCCAGCTCACGCAACCCGGCCACGGTCGCCGCCGGAAGCTCCGCCGCGACGGACCGGACCGCCTCGCTCGCGTGCGCCGCCTGGGCCGCTTGGGTCGGTGCCCCGGTCGCCGCCGCGTCGGTGGCGGCGGCGGTGTCCGCGGCCGGGTAGAGCGCGTCGAGTCGGGGGATCTGGCTGCCCTCCAGCTGGCGTCGCCAGTACCGCTGGTAGCGGGCGAGTCGGTCCGAGGCCAGCAGTTCCTGCTGTGCCTGCGCGAAGCGGGACGACTGCCAGCCGGTGGGTGCTTCGACGCCGGGGCCACCGCAGGCGGCGGCGTAGCAGGCGACCAGGTCGCGCAGCAGGATGCCGGTGGACCACGCGTCGGTCACCAGGTGGTGCAGGTTGAGGCAGAACAGGTGCTCGGTGGGGCCCACCCGCCAGACGCCGGCCCGCGCCGGCCACTGCTCCGGGTCGATCGGCGTCTGCAGCTCCCGGGCCAGGGCCGCCTCCGGCGACTCGCCCGTGGGCGCGTCGGCCCAGGTCAGCGGCAGTGATCGCGGAGGGTGTACGCGCTGCACGAGACGCGCTCCCCGACCGTGGAAGGTGGTCCGCAGCGCCTCGTGTCGGACCACCAGATGGTCGACCGCCGCCTGCAACGCCCGCTCGTCCAGGTCTCCCACGATGCGGCAGACGACCGGGCAGTTCAACGCGCCGAAGTCCGACCGGTAGTGCTTGATCATCCACAGTAGTCGCTGGGAGACCGAGGCTGGTGTGTCGCGTGCTTCCACAGACAGCAGGATAGCTTTTGTCGTTGGCTTTGCGTGTCTGGCGAACTAGTCTTTGCTGCTATGAGCGAGTTGGTGGTGCGTTCGACGCAGGACGCTCGACTCAACTGGGACTACGAGTCTTCCGACAGCCGTACGGAATCGCTCTACCAGCGCGCCAAGCAGGCGCAGTGGAGCGTCGACGAGATCGACTGGCACCTCGACGTACCGTTCGGGGCGCCGTTGCCCGACGACTCCGCTTTCGCCATGGCCGGGTTCGCCGCCTCCCCGCTGGCCGCGCGGGGCCGGCCGGCCTGGGACGAGTTCCGCTGGGAACTCCAGGCCTGGATGGTCAGCCAGTTCCTGCACGGCGAACAGGCGGCCATGGTGGTCGCGGCCCGCCTGGTGGAGATCGTCTCGGGGCTGGACAGCAAGCTGTACGCCACGACCCAGGCGGTGGACGAGGCGCGGCACGTGGAGGTCTTCTCCCGCTACCTGGGCGAGAAGATCCAGCAGCCGTACCCGATCTCCGAACCGCTGGAACTGCTGCTGACCGACATCCTCGAAGACAACCGCTGGGACGTCATCTCGCTGGGCATGCAGATCATGGTCGAGGCGCTGGCGATGGCCGCGTTCCGGCTGGCGCACAGCACCTTCCACGACCCGCTGATCAAGCAGATCACCGGCCTCGTGGCGCGGGACGAGGCCCGGCACGTGTCGTTCGGTGTGCTCTCCCTGCGCGGCTTGTACGACCAGATGACCACCCGCGAGCGCACCGAGCGGGAGGAACTGGTGCTGGAGTCCGCGGCCCTGATCCGCCGCCGGTTCCTGCTGGGCGACATCTGGGAACGCATGGAGGTCCCGATGGCCGACGGACTCGACTTCGCCGCCCGCAACGAGCTGATGGTCGCCTACCGGCAGGCCATCTTCTCCCGGGTGGGCCGGGCACTGGACCAGATCGGACTGATGACCCCCCGAGTGCGGGAGGGGCTGGTCGGGCTGGACCTGATCCAATTCGTGGAGGGTAGGCGCGGTGGCTGAGCGAACGGGCGTCCGGCAACGGCCGCAGATGGACCTGGCGTCGGTGATGCGGCTGGCGGAGCTGACCGATCTGATCGTGCCGATGACGGTACGGGCGGTGAGCGACCTGGGCGTCGCCGACCTGCTCGTCGACGGGCCTCGACCGGTGGCCGAACTCGCCGCCGAGGTCGGTGCGCACGAGCGGTCGCTGTGCCGGGCGCTGCGGGCGCTGGCGGCCAAGGGCATCTTCACGGAGCCGGAGCCGGAGGTGTTCGCGCTGACTCCGCTGGCCCAGCCGCTGCGCAGCGACCATCCGATGTCGATGCGGGCCGTCTACACCCTGCTCGCCTCCGACGTGCAGGCGTGGGCGATGCTGCCGCACAGCCTGCGTACCGGCGAGGCCGCCTTCGACCACGCGCACGGTACGGACTACTGGAGCCACCTGGCCGCCAACCCGGACGAGAGTCGGCGGGTGGACCGCTGGATGCACGCGATCACCCGACTGCACCTGCGTACCGTGCTGCCCTGCCACCCGTGGGGGGAGCTGTCGCACGTGGTCGACGTCGGTGGCGGGGATGGCGGATTCCTCGCCGGCCTGCTCGGGCGGTATCCCGCGATGCGCGGCACGCTGCTGGACCTGCCGCACGTCGTCGCGGCGGCGGACCGGGTGCTCACCGAGGCCGGGGTACGCGACCGGTGCGAGATCGTGCCCGGCAGCTTCTTCGACGCGCTGCCCGCCGGCGCGGACGCGTACCTGCTCAAGACGGTGCTGCCCGGGTTCGGTGACGACCAGGTGGTGGCGGTGCTGCGCCGGGTCCGCGAGGCGATGCGGCCGGACAGCCGCCTGCTGCTGTTGGAGGCCGTCCTGCCGCCCGGGGACACCTTCGACGTGGCGAAGCTGTACGACGTGCACACGCTTGTGCTCACCGGCGGCACCCACCGCACGGCCGAGGAGACCGCCGCCCTGCTCGACCGGGCCGGGCTGCGGCTGGACACCGTCCGACCCACGGCCACCCTGACCATCCTGACCGCGACCCCGGCCTGACCCACTCCCCGCCGGCTGCCGCCGGTCCCGCCCGGTTCGCCCCCGGTCCCGCCGGCCTGATCCGGGTCCCGCCGGCCGGGTCGGCCGGCGGGACGTGGCGTGGGTCAGGCGGGCTTGATGGCCAGTGGCACGTGGGCGAAGGCGCGGAACGGGGTGTCGCTCTCCCGGACCAGGTCGCCCGCCTGCTCCACCGAGCTGGTGCGGCGCAGCACCCAGTCGAAGACGACCTGTGCCTCCGTACGGGCCAGGAAGGCGCCCAGGCACAGGTGACCGCCGCCGCCGAAGGTGACGTGCGGGTTCGGGTTGCGGGTGACGTCGAGCGTGCCGGGGTCGTGGAAGACCGCCTCGTCGTGGTTGGCCGAGCCGAGCATCAGCACCAGCACCCGCCCGGCCCGTACGGTGCGCGAGCCGATCGTCACCGGCTCCCGTACCAGCCGGGCGGTGCCCTGGATGGGGGCCTCGAAGCGGAGGAACTCCTCCACCGCGCCGGGCACCAGGCCGGGGTCGGAGCGCAGGAGGGCGAACTGGTCCGGTGCCCGCAGCAGCGCGGCGAACCCGTTGGTGATGAGGTGCACGGTCGTCTCGAAGCCGGCGAAGAACGAGAAGACGGTGTTGTCCACGATCTCGTCGTGGCTGAGTCGGTCCCCGTCGTCCTCGGCCTGCAACAGGGTGGAGAGCAGGTCGTCCCCGGGGGCCTTGCGACGCTCGTCGAGCAGACCGCCGATGTACGCGCGCAGCCACTGGACCGACTCGTGTGCCGCGTCTCGGGCGTCGGCGGGGACGATGGCGCTGAACGCGCGGCCGAGTCGCATGGCGTGCAGCCGGACGTCGTCGTGGGCCTCGGGCGGGATGCCCATCAGGGTGGACACCACGAGCACCGGCAACGGGTACGCCAACTCGCGTACCACGTCGCAGCTGCCGCTCTCCAGCGCCGGGGCCAGCAGGTCGTCCACGGTCTGCTCGATGTAGCCGCGCATCCGTCGCACCACGGCCGGGGTGAACGCGCCGCTCATCAGCCGCCGCAGCCGGACGTGGTCCGGCGGGTCGCGGTAGAGCATGATGCGCTGGAAGAAGTGGCTGGCCGGTCCCGCGCCCACCGACAGGTGGTGGTACGCCTCGGGGAACTCGCTGCCGAGCCGGGGGTCGCGCTGCAACGCCACGACATCGGCGTGGCGGGTGACGCCCCAACTGCCGGGGCCGAACCGGCACAGCGGTCCGGCCGCACGCAGCCGGGCGTAGGTGGGATAGGGATCTTCCAGGACGGCGGGGTCGAGCGCGTCGAACCTGGGCGGCAGACCGGAGGCATCCATGTCTGCCAGTGTTGGCCCGAACCCGCCGCCTGGGCAAGTGTTTACACGTGTTTGTGGAAAACCCTATGCGGAGGCTTCACGAGGCAGGTAGCTGCCGAAGCTCCAGACGTGACCCTCCAGGTCGTACGCCCCGTAGTCGCGCGAGCCGTACGAGGTGTCGTGCAGCTCGTAGACGAGCTTGGCGCCGGCCTGCACGGTCCGCTCGTAGTGCTTGTCGACGTCCGCCGCGTCACCGACGCAGATGTAGATGCCGCCGCTGGTGGCGGGCAGTTCACGCGGGCTGACCATGCCCAGCGTGTCGTGCGGTCCGCCGCCGCCGAGCTGGATCGTGGAGTTGCCCCAGCTCAGCTCGGCGTGCACCACCTTGCCGTCAACCTCGGTGACGTCGAAACGCTCCAGACCGAAGGTGTTGACGAGCCAGTCGACGGCAGCCGTCGGGTCCTGGTAGCGGAGGAAGGGGATGACCGGAGAGAACGATCGTTCCGACATGAAGCCTCTTCTCGCGTATGGGGCAGATCCGTGCGGTGTCGCTCATCATAGGTGACTCGCCTCTGCAAGAGGGTCAACGTCTCGTTCGACAATCGACAGTGGGCGACCGAGAGTGGCCAGTGCGGCCCGGTAGTCGTCGCCGACGGCCAGGTCGCTCAGATGCACGCTGACGTGCGGCGGCGGCCGATTTTCCCAGCTCAGCAGGCGTGCGGAGGCATCCGGGGCGCTGACCGTGAGGTCGGCCGGCGACAGCACCAGACCGTCCCCGGTGGCCTTGAGGATCGCCTCCTTGCGGGCCCAGTACCGGATGAACGCGGCGAGTCGCCGCGGCTGCGGCAGATCGGCAAGCACCCGACGCTCGACGGGCGAGAGTGCCGAGACGGGAATCCGGTCACCCCGCAGGGCCACCCGTTCGATGTCCACCCCGCAGACGGTGTCCCGGGCGATCGCCACCAGGATCCGCTCGGCCGAGTGCGACACCGACAGGTGCAGCACGCCTGCGCCGGTGTGCACCTCCAGCCGGCCGTGCGGGCCGGTGCAGTGTCGGCACGTGGAGGTGAAGACGACCTGGCGGGGCGTGGTGTCGGCGTACCGGGCGGCCAACAGCCGGGCCATCACGCGGCCGGTCACGAACCGGGTGCGAGCGGCGTCGTGGCCCAGGTTTCGCGCCCGCGCCTGTTCGGCGTCGTCGAGCAGGGCGTGCAGCGGCGCGGGAAGTGGCCCGGCGGGGCAGCGCCAGACCAGGCACTCGCCGCTTCCGAGCCGCTCGCCCACGCCGCTCCCCTCGTCCGCCGGCGCTTTTTGCTCGCCTTCGTGGCGAGCCTTTCCGAGTATTACCGACTATCTCTAGACCCGAGTCGTGAGTCGCTGATAGCTTAGCGCCAGCCGACCGGAGACGTGGTAAAGGCTTACTGAGGAGACGCGACATTGGACGTTGCCGTCGACACCGATCCGACCCTGACCCTCGACCGGATGCGGGAGGACGTCGCGGAGGCCCTCGGCTGCCCGCCGTCGCTGGTGGGGGACGACGACGATCTGCTGATGCTCGGCCTCGACTCGATCGCACTCATGCGGTTGGCCAGCCGCTGGCACAGTCAGGGCGTCCCGGTCACCTTCAGTGAGCTCATCGAGTGGCGCACCCTCGCGCAGTGGTGGGCGCTTATCGAGCAGCGCCACGCCGAGGCCCGCCCGGCACCGCTGCCGCCGGTGGAAGTGGACGAGTCCGCTCCGTTCGGCCTGGCCACGATGCAGCACGCGTACTGGATCGGTCGGGCCGACGGGCAGCCCCTCGGTGGTGTGGGCGCCCACTTCTACAACGAGTTCGACGGGTCCGGCGTCGACCCGCAGCGGCTCGACGCCGCCGTCCGCGCGGTGCTGCGCCGCCACGGCATGCTCCGGGCCGAGTTCCACGCCGACGGCACCCAGCAGATCCGGCCGGAGAGCCCGTGGCCGGGCCTGACCGTGCACGACCTGCGCGACCTGCCCCCGCAGCGGTGCGAGGAGGAGTTGGCGGCGCTGCGGCACCGGCTGTCCCACCGGCGGCTGCGGGTGGAGGAGGCGGAGACCTTCGACATCCAACTGTCCCTGCTGCCCGGCGGCGCCACCCGGGTGCACGTGCACGTCGAGATGCTTGTCGCCGATGCGCACAGCTTCCGGCTCATCCTGTCCGACCTGGCGGCCTGCTACCGGGATCCGGACCGGCAACTGCCCCCCGTGAACCTCAGCTACCCGGCTTACCTGGCCACCGTCGCCGCCCGCCCCGACGAGGCGCGCGAGCGGGCCCGCGAGTACTGGCGCGAACGGCTGGACACCCTGCCCGGCCCGCCGCAGCTGCCCACCGCCGTGGACCCGGCCACCGTGGCCGGCCACCAGGTGGTCCGCCGCTACCACTGGCTGACCCCGCAGCAGCAGGCGGAGCTGGAACGGCGTTCGGCGGCGGCCGGAGTCACCCTGTCGATGGTGTTCCTCGCCGCGTTCGCCGAGGTGCTGGCCGCGTGGAGCAGCAGCGGCCGATTCGTGCTGAACCTGCCGATGTACGACCGCCGCCCCGTCCATCCCGAGGTCGGCGAGGTCGTCGGCGACTTCACCAACCTGATCCTGTTGGAACTCGACACCACCGGGCCGGCCGGCTTCGTCGACCTGGTCCGCCGGCATCAGGACCGGCTGCGCAGCGACGCCGCCAACGCCGCGTACAGCGGGGTCGACGTGCTGCGCGACCTGTCCCGCGCCCGCAGCGGCCAACCCGTCGGCGCGCCTGTCGTCTTCACCAGCGCGTTGAGCCTGGGCGAACTGTTCGACGCCGAAGTCCGCAACTGCTTCGGCCGACCCGGCTGGACCATGTCCCAGACCCCGCAGGTGTGGCTGGACTACCAGATCACCGAGCGCGAGGACGGGCTCTACCTCAACTGGGACGTCGTGGACGAACTGTTCCCCGACGGGTTCGTCGACGACATGTTCGCCGCCTACCTGGGGATCGTCGACTGGCTGCTCGACCCGGCCACGGACTGGTCCGGGCGCGCCCCGATCGCACTGCCCGAGCGCACCCGGGCCGCGCGGGCGGCGGCCAACGACACCGCCGGCCCGGTCGACGATCGGCCGCTGCACCACGACGTGTTCACCCGCGCCGTCCGCGAGCCGGACCGCCCGGCGGTGCTGTCCGCCACCGGCGTGCTCACGTACGCCGAACTCGCGGGCCGGGCACAGGCGCTGGCCGACGAGCTGACCACCCGCGGCCTGGCCCCCGGGGAGGCCGTCGCCGTCACCCTGCCCAAGGGCCCCGACCAGATCGTCGCGGTGCTCGGCGTGCTGCGGGCCGGCGGCGTGTACGTGCCGATCGGCGTCGACCAGCCCCAGGCCCGGCGCGACCTGATCCGGGCCACCGCCGACGCCCGCTTCACCGTCACCACCGCCGACGCCGCGCCCGACGCGACGACGCATACCGTCCCCACCATCGCCGTGCCGGTACGCGCCGACGCGCCGACGGTCGACTGCGAGCAGGACGCGTACCTGCTGTTCACCTCCGGCTCGACCGGTACGCCGAAGGGGGTGCGGGTGCCCCACCGGGCGGCCCGCAACACCCTCGACGACCTGGTCGAGCGCTTCGACATCGGCCCGGACGACCGGGTCCTGGCGGTCTCGGCGCTCGACTTCGACCTGTCGGTGTTCGACATGTTCGCCCTGCTCGGCACCGGCGGCGCCGTCGTCACCGTCGACGAGGACACCCGCCGTGACCCGGCCGCCTGGCTGCGTCTGGTGCACGAGCACCGGGTGACGATCTGGCAGTCCGTACCGGCTCTGCTCGACCTGCTGCTGACCCAGGCCGAGACGGCGGGCGACCGCTCGGTGCCGCTGCGACTGGCCGTGCTCGGCGGCGACCGGGTCGGCCTCGACCTGGCCGGTCGGCTGGCCCGGCTGGCCCCGGACAGCCGGCTGTACGGCCTGGGCGGCACCACCGAGACGGCGATCCACTCCACTGTGCAGGCCGCCCCGGTCGACCCGCCGCCGCACTGGCGGTCGGTGCCCTACGGCGTGCCGTTGCGCAACCAGCTCATGCGGGTCGTCGACGAGCACGGCCGGGACCGGCCGGACTGGGTGCCCGGCGAGCTGTGGATCGGTGGCCGGTCGGTGGCCGCCGGCTACGCGGGTGACCCGCAGCGCACCGCCGACCGGTTCGTCGAGCACGACGGGCAGCGCTGGTACCGCACCGGCGACCTGGCCCGGTACTGGCCCGACGGCACTGTGGACTTTCTGGGGCGTACCGACTTCCAGGTCAAGATCCGGGGACACCGGATCGAGCTGGGCGAGATCGAGGCCGCGCTGGAGCGCGACCCGGACGTCTCCCGTGCGGTGGCCCAGGTGGTCGACGGGAGCAGTCTCGCCGCCGCCGTCACCGTCACCCGGGCCGACGCCGACCCGCAGGCGATCCGGCAGCGCGCCGCCGAGCAACTGCCGCCGTACATGGTGCCGGCCGTGGTGGTGGTCCTCGACGCGTTCCCGCTCTCGGCGAACGGCAAGATCGACCGTGCCCGGCTGCCCGAACTGGTCGCCACCCGGCCCACCGTCGCGGGCACCCCGCCGCGCGGCGAGGTGGAGATCGCCGTGGCCGCCCTCTGGTCGGAGCTGCTCGGCGTGCCCGAGGTGCACCGGGAGGACAACTTCTTCGCCCTCGGCGGTGACAGCCTGGTCGCCACCCGGTTGCTGGCCCGGCTGCGCGAGAGCGGCATCACCGGCGCCGAACTGCGCCACCTGTTCCACGCCCGCGACCTGGCCGAATTCGCGGTACGGCTGCGCAGCAGGGGAGCCGCTGCCCAGCGGCGTGAGTTGAGCGCCGACCTGGTGCACCGGCACGATCCGTTCCCGCCGACCGACGTGCAGCGCGCGTACTGGATGGGGCGTACCGACGACTTCGCGCTCGGCGGGGTCGGCTCCCACTGGTACTGGGAGTTCGACGGCGGGGACGTCGACCTCGACCGGTTGAACCGGGCCGTCAACATGCTCATCGCCCGGCACGAGATGCTCCGCGCCGTCTTCGACGACAACGGCGACCAGCGGATCCTGCCCGAGGTGCCGCCGTTCACCATCACCGTCCACGAGGGACCGGAGCATCTGGAGACGCTGCGCGAGCAGCTGTCCCACCGCATCCCGGACCCGTCCCGCTGGCCGCTGATCGACATCCAGGCCGTCCGGCACCCCGGCGGCACCCGCGTCGCGTTCAGCTTCGACTACATCGTGCTCGACGCGCTGAGCATCGTCATCTTCTTCTCCGAGCTGTCCACCCTCTACCGTGACCTCGACGCCGAGCTGCGCCCGCTCGGGGTGTCGTTCCGCGACTACGTGCTCGGCGCGACACCGCCACCGGAGGCGATCGAGCGGGCGGGAGCGTACTGGCGTGGGCGGCTGAACGACATCGCGCCGGCCCCCGCGCTGCCGCTGGCCGTCGACCCGGAAACGCTTGTCGCCCCGAGGTTCGTCCGCCGCGAGCGCAGCCTCACCCCGCAGCAGTGGACGGCGATCACCCACCGGGCCCGCGAGCACCGGCTCACCCCGGCCGCCGTGCTCGCCACCGCGTACGCCGAGGTGCTCAGCGCGTACAGCGGGCAGGACGCGCTGACGCTGAACCTGACCATGTTCCAGCGCCACGACGTGCACCCGGACATCGGCGCGATCCTCGGCGACTTCACCTCGCTGGTGCTTGTCGGCTACCGGGGCGCGGCGCAGCAACCGTGGCGGGAGACCGCGCAGCTGCTCCAGCAGGACATGTGGGACGGGCTGGAGCACAACGACGTCTCCGCGCTGTGGGTGCTGCGCGAGTTGGCGCGCCGCCGCAACAGCGGCACGGTCAGCATGCCTATCGTGTTCACCAGCGCCCTCGGTGTGGCCGCCGACCTGGTCAACATGCGGTTCCCGTTCGGCGAGCTGACCTGGGGCATCTCGCAGACCCCGCAGGTGTGGCTGGACAACCAGGTGATGGAACGCGACGGCGGGCTGACCTTCAACTGGGACAGCGTCGACGAACTGTTCCCCGACGGGCTGCTCGACGCGATGTTCGACGCGTACCACCGGTTGTTGTGCTGGCTCGCCGACGGCGAGTGGGACCGGCCGCTGCCGGACCTGCTGCCGCCGGGGCAGCGCGCGATCCGGGCCGCCGTCAACGCCACCGAGGCCCCGGCGCCCGACCACACCCTGCACGGGCCGTTCTTCGACCGGGCCGCCCTCGACCCCGGTCGGCTCGCGGTCGCCCACGGCGAGACGTCGATCAGCTACGGCGAGCTGGCCACCCAGGCGCTGCGGATCGCCGGTGCGTTGCTGCGCTCCGGGGTGGAACCGGGTGACGCGGTAGCCGTCACCGTGCCACGCGGCCCGGACCAGGTCGCCGCGGTGCTCGGCGTGCTGGCCGCCGGCGCGTCGTACGTGCCGGTCAGCGTCGACCAGCCCGCCGCCCGCCGGGACCGGATCTACACCAAGGCGCAGGTGACCGCCGTGGTCGGCCGGCCCGGCGCGCATCACCTGCCGACGGTCGCCGCCGACGTGGACACTCCGCCGCTGCGGGGGCCGGTGACGGTCGCCGCGGATGCGCTGGCGTACACGATCTTCACCTCCGGCTCGACCGGCGAGCCCAAGGGAGTGGAGATCACCCACCGGGCCGCGGTCAACACGGTGACCGACATCAACTCCCGGTACGACGTCGGGCCGGACGACCGGGTCCTGGCGGTCTCCGCGCTGGACTTCGACCTGTCCGTCTACGACATCTTCGGGCTGCTGACCGCCGGTGGGGCGCTAGTCGTGCTGGCCGAGGAGGAGCGCCGGGAGGCGCGCCGCTGGGCGCAACTGGCCCACCGCTGGGGCGTGACGGTCTGGAACTCGGTGCCCGCGCTGCTGGACATGCTGCTGGTGGCGGCGGGCGACCACCCGCCGGCCGGTCTGCGACTGGCCCTGCTCTCCGGTGACTGGATCGGGCTGGACCTGCCGGGTCGGCTGGCGCAGGTCGCGCCGCACGCCCGGTTCGTCGCCCTCGGCGGGGCCACCGAGGCCGCGATCTGGTCGAACGCCTGCGAGGTCGAGGCGGTGCCGGAGCACTGGCGTTCCATCCCGTACGGCCGTCCGCTGCGCAACCAGCGCTACCGGGTGACCGACCCGCGGGGTCGGGACTGCCCGGACTGGGTGCCCGGGGAGCTGCGGATCGGTGGCGCGGGGGTGGCGTTGGGCTACCGCAACGCCCCGGACCTGACCGCCCGGCAGTTCTCCGTCGACGACGAGGGCTGCCGCTGGTACCGCACCGGGGACCTGGGCCGGTACTGGCCGGACGGGACGCTGGAGTTCCTCGGCCGGGTCGACTTCCAGGTCAAGGTGCGTGGGCACCGCATCGAGCTGGGTGAGATCGAGGCCGCCGCCGAAGCCCACCCGCAGGTCGGGCGGGCGGTGGCGATGGTCGTCGGCCAGGCGCCGAGCCAGCACATCGGCCTCGCCGTCGTACCCGCCACCGGGGAACCGGACCTGGCCGGCTGGCTGGCCGAGCGGCTGCCCGCGTACATGGTGCCCGAGTACGTCGTGACGGTGGACCAGTTGCCGTTGACCGCCAACGGCAAGGTCGACCGGCAACGGCTCGGAACGCTGCTGCGCGCCGATCCGCTGGACGACGCGGCCGAGCCGCCCAAGGGGCCCACCGAGGAGAGCCTCGCCGTGCTCTGGTCGCAGCTGCTCGACCAGCCGGTGGCCGACCGCCGGCACAGCTTCTTCGCCCTGGGCGGGGACAGCCTGCTGGCCACCCGCCTGCTGGAGGCGCTGCGCCAACGGTTCGGCGTGGACATGACATTGCGACAACTGTTCGCCGTACCCGTGCTCGCCCAGCTCGCGGCCGCTGTCGACGAGCAGCTCCGCGCGTCGGCCGACGACGACGTCGAGGAAGGTGTCATATGAGCAACGACCCCCGCATCCCCGTCGAGCGGCTGGTCACCGACCTCGAACAGGCCGGACTGCGGCTGTGGGCCGAGGACGGCGCGCTGAAGTTCCGTGCGCCCGCCGGCTTCATGACCGATGAGCGGCGCGCCCTGCTGCGGGCCCGCCGGGACGAGATCCTCGACCACCTGGCCAACGGCCGGATGCCGCGCGTCGTGCCGGACGCCGAACACCGCCACGACCCGTTCCCGGTCACCGAGGTGCAGTCGGCGTACCTGCTGGGTCGTGGCTCCACCTTCGCCTACGGCGGCGTCGCCTGCCACGGCTACGGCGAGCTGCACTACCCGGACCTGGACCCGGAACGGATGACCCGAGCCTGGCAGGCGCTCATCGCCCGGCACGACATGCTCCGCGCGGTGATCGACATCGACGGCTCGCAGCGGGTGCTGCCGCAGGTCGAGGAGTACCAGGTCGGGGTACGCGATGTGCGCGGGCAGGACCGCGACGGGTTCGACCGGGCGGTGGCGCAGGTACGCGCCGAGATGGACCACCGGGTGTTCCGGCCCGACGTCTGGCCGCTGTTCGAGGCGCGGGTGACCCGTGGTGACGACGAGGCCGTGCTGCACGTCTCGGTGGACTTCCTCATCGCCGACTTCGTCAGCATCCAGATCATCCTCAACGAGCTGCACCACCTCTACCACGACGCCGGGCCGCTGCCCGAGCTGGAGATCGGCTTCCGGGACTACCTGCTGGCCGAGCGGAACTGGACGGCGAGCCGCCGGGAGGCCGACCGCGACTACTGGTTGCGTCGGGTGGACGAGCTGCCGCCCGGCCCGGAGCTGCCGCTGACCAGCCGCGCCCGGCAGACCGAGGGCCGGTTCCGTCGGCTGGCCACCACCCTGGAACCCGAGCTGTGGGAAGGGCTGCGCAAGCACGCGGGCCAGCACGACGTCAGCCCGTCCGGCGCGGTGCTCGCCGCGTACGCGCACGTCATCGCCGCGTGGAGCCGCCGTCCCACGTTCACCCTGAACGTCACGCTGCTCAACCGGTTGCCGCTGCACCCGCAGGTGCCCGCCGTGGTCGGTGACTTCACCGGCGTGGAGCTGCTCGCCGTCGACCAAGGCGGGGCGGACACCTTCGACCGCTGGGCGCGGGGCGTGCAGGCCCAGCTCTGGCAGGACATGGACCACCGGGCGTTCTCCGGGATCGAGGTGATGCGAGAGATCACCCGCCGACGCGGTGCCGACGCGGCGCTGTTCCCGGTCGTCTTCACCAGCGCGATCGGTCTGGGCGAGGCCGGTGCCACCGAGTCGGTGTCCCACGGGCGGCTCGGTTACGGGATCAGCCAGACCCCGCAGGTCGTCATCGACTGCCAGAACTCCGAGCGCGACGGTGGACTGTCGACCAACTGGGACGTCCGCGAGGGCGTACTGCCCGACGGGGTGGCCGACGACATGTTCGCCGCCTTCGAGGAGCTGTTGCGGGAACTCGCCACCGACGACCAGGCGTGGCAGCGGCCCCCGTCGAGCCTGCTGCCGCAGCGGCAGCGCGAACGCCGCGAGCAGGTCAACGCCACCGACGCCCCGCTGACCCGGGCCCGGCTGCACGACGCGGTCTTCGCCCAGGCCCGGCGTACCCCGGACGCCCCGGCCGTCATCCACGGCACCACCACGCTCAGCTACGCCGACCTGGCCGCCCGCGCCACCGGTGTCGCCAACCGGCTCGTCGAGTTGGGTTGCGCTCCCGGCGACCTCGTCGGGGTGACCCTGGAACGCGGCCCGGAGCAGGTCGTGGCCGTCCTCGGCGCGCTGCTGGCAGGCGCGGTGTACGTGCCGGTGGACACCGTGCAACCCGCCGCCCGGCGCGAGACGATCCTCACCGGTGCGGGTGTCCGGCACGTGCTGACCTCCCGGGAGCTGGCCGCCGGGTCCTGGCCGGCCGAGGTGGTGGCAGTGGCGTTGGACGAGGTGCCGCCGGCCGATCCGCCCGCCGAACCGGGCGGGGCGCGGCCCGAGGACCTGGCGTACGTCATCCACACCTCGGGCTCCACCGGTACGCCGAAGGGCGTGATGATCACTCACGAGGCGGCGCTGAACACCGTCCTCGACATCAACTCCCGGTTCGCCGTCGGCGCGCAGGACCGGGTGCTGGGCCTGTCCCAGCTCGGCTTCGACCTGTCGGTGTACGACATCTTCGGCCCGCTCTCCGTCGGCGGTGCCCTGGTCATCCCGGACGCCGAGCGGCGCGCGGACCCGTCGCACTGGGCCGACCTGGTGGCCGCCCACGGGGTGACGGTGTGGAACTCCGTCCCGGCCCAGCTCCAGATGCTCTCCGGTTACCTCGGGGTGGCCGGCACCGCGCTGCCCACCCTGCGGCTGGCGATGCTCTCCGGCGACTGGATCCCGGTGGCCCTGCCCGACCAGATCCGCGCCCAGGTGCCCGGCCTGCAGGTGATGAGCCTCGGTGGGGCGACCGAGGCGTCCATCTGGTCGATCCACTACCCGATCGGCACGGTCGGCGAGGACTGGGCCAGCGTCCCGTACGGTCGTCCGCTGGCCAACCAGACCTTCCACGTTCTCGACCCGCTGCTGCGCCCCTGCCCCGACTGGGTCACCGGCGAGCTGTACATCGGCGGCTTCGGGCTGGCGCGTGGTTACCTGCACGACCCGGAGCGCACGGCGGAACGGTTCATCGTGCACCCGGTCACCGGCGAGCGGCTCTACCGCACCGGCGACCTGGGCCGGTACCTGCCCGACGGCGACATCGAGTTCCTCGGCCGGGAGGACCACCAGGTCAAGATCCGCGGTCACCGGATCGAGCTGGCCGAGATCGAGACGGCCCTGCAGAGCCACCCCGACGTCGCCGCGGCGGCCGTGCTTGTCGCGGGCGACCAGCCGTTGGAGCGTACGCTCGTCGCCTTCGCGCAGCCCGCCGCCGCGACGCCGCCCGCCGAGGACGTGGCCGAGCTGGCCACGGTCGCGGCCCGGTCCGGCGACGCCGCGCTCGACGGCGTCGACCCGGACCGTTACCTGGAGTACGCCCACCGCCTCGACCAGGTGGCCCTGCCGGCCATGGTGGACACCTTCCGCCGCGCGGGACTCTTCGCCACCCTCGACGACCGGCACACCGCCGCCGAGATCGTGGCCGCCACCGAGGCCGCGCCCCGGCACCACCGGCTGCTGCGTCGCTGGCTCGCCGCCCTGGTCACCGAGGGCCTGCTGGCCGTCGACGGCGACCACTACCGGCTGACCGCCGAGGTGGCACCGGACGCGCTGGACGTGGCGTGGGCGGCCGTGGACGCGGCGGCGCTGCCCGGCGAGGAACGCCTGCTCGACTACTTCCGGGGCAGCATCCGCCACCTGCCCGCGCTGCTGCGCGGCGACGAGGACCCGCTCAAGCTGCTCTTCCCCGAGGGTCGGCTGGACGTCTCCCAGCAGCTCTACGAGGAGGCGGTCTTCAACCGCTGGGCCAACCGGGCCGCCGGCGCCGTGGTGGCCGAACTCGGCAGCCGTCGCCGGCACCCCGGCCCGCTGCGCGTGCTGGAGGTCGGCGCGGGTGGTGGCGGCACCACCGCGGCGGTGCTCGACGCGCTCGCCGGGCAGGAGATCGACTACCTGTGCACCGACCTGTCGCCCTACTTCGTGGGGCAGTCGCAGGCCCGCTTCGCCGAGGTGCCCGGTGTCCGGTTCGGCCTGTACGACCTGGACGCCGACCCGACCGAGCAGGGCCTCGCGCCCAACTCCTTCGACCTGGTCGTCGCCGGGGACGTGCTGCACGCCACCGCCGACGTCGACCGGGTCCTGGACCAGCTGCGCGGGCTGCTCGCCCCCGGCGGCTGGCTGGTGGCCCTGGAGATGACCCGGGACCACTACCAGATCATGACGTCGCTGGAGCTGCTGGTCCGGCTCGACGACGCCACCGGCGACTTCACCGACGACCGGGCCGGAACCGGGACGGTCTTCCTGGCCCGCGACCGGTGGCGGGACATCCTCGACCGGGCCGGCGCCGACCTCGACGTCTGTCTGCCGGCCGAGGACACCTTCGTCGGGCGGATGGGCATGTGTGTGCTCGCCGCCCGGTTCAAGGCCGACCGCGCGCCCGTACACCCCCGGGGGCTCACCGATCACCTGCGCGCCCGGCTGCCCGAGTACATGGTGCCCGGCACCCTGGAGATCCTCGACGAGCTGCCGGTCACCGACAACGGCAAGATCGACCGCCGGTCCCTCGCCGGGCGGCTGGGCCGCCGGCAGAGCGGGACGCAGGCCGGGCTGCCCGGCGCGGCACCCGAGACCGACCTCGAACGGGATCTCGTCGCGATGTGGAGCGAGGCCCTGGGCACGCCCGTCGGCCGCGACGGCAACCTCTTCGAGCTGGGCGGGGACTCGCTTGTCGCCGCCCAACTGGCCGGACGGATCATCGAGGAACTGCCGCTGGCCCGTACGCTCTTCTTCGACGAGGTGCTGCGCAACCTGCTCGAACTGGCCACCGTCGCCCGGCTCGCGCAGTGGCTGACCACGGCCGCCGAGGCGGGGGAACAGCTGCCGGAGGCGGGCCGGCAGGGGCCGACCGAGCTGCTCGTCGCCGTGCACGCCGAGGGTGCCGGCGTACCCCGGATCTTCCTGCCCGACGAGTCGGGATCGACCGACGGGGTGGCCTCGCTCGCGTCGGCGCTGCGGCCGGCCGCACCCGCCTGGGCACTCACCGGCGCGGGGCTGGCACTGCTGCCTTCGGTGGACAACGCCGCCGCCGCGTACGCCCAGGCGGTCGTCGACGCCGACCTGGCCCAGGTGGAACTGCTCGCCCACGGAGCGATGGCGGTCCTCGCCGTCGAGGTGGCCCGCAACCTGACCGAACGCGGGGTCCTCGTCGAAGGGCTGCGACTGCTGGCCGGTCACCGGCCCGCCCCCGGGGACGATCCGGTGCGCGACGCCCTCGCCCGGCACGAGCCGTCCATCTACGCCGGGGACATCACCCTGGTGCAGCCGGCGCAGGACGCGGAGATCGAGTTCTGGGAGGACCTCTGCCTCGGCAGCCTCGACGTGGTCGACACGGACCTGTCGGCTGACCAACTGCGCTGGTCGGCCGAGCCCGCTGCTCTGACCGCCGTGCTGGGCCCGGCGTGATGAGCTGTCCGCACTGGTCCGGCCCAGGACGAGCCCCGGTCGTCGCCCGGGCCGGGTCGCCGGAGGTCTCCCGGTGACCGGGACGGCGCCGGTGGTGGGTGTCGTCGGCGCGGCCGGCGCGGTCGGTTCCGTTGCGGTGACCGAGTTGCATCGGCGGGGCCGGCACACGCTGCGCCTCGCCGGTCGCCGCCGCGCGCCCCTCGACGCGTTGGCCGGCGGGCTCACCGCCACCGGATCCGCGGCCACGGTCGAGGTGGTCGACCTCGATGACGCCGACGCGTTACACCGCTTCTGTGCCGGCTGTGACGTCGTGCTCAACTGCGCCGGCCCGGCCTACCTGGTGGAGGACCGGGTGGCGCGGGTGGCGCTCACCGCCGGTGCCGACTACGTCGACGCCGCCGGTGACGACGTGCTGTGGGAGCAGGTGCGGGCCTTGTTGGCGGGAGCGCCGGAGCGGACCGCGGTGATCTCCGCGGGCATGATGCCCGGTCTGAGCGCCCTGCTGCCCCGTCATCTCGCCGCCGCCCTGCCGCAGCCGCCGCGCGCCCTGCTGGGCTACCTCGGTGGTCGGGACCGGTTCACCGCCACCGCCGCAGCCGACTATCTGCGGGTGGGGGAGGGGTTCGGTCAGGCCGGGGCGGCGCTTACCGCAGGCGTACGACAGTCGCTGCCCACCCGTACCGACGTGGAGTTGCCGTTCTTCCCGGAACCGGCGACGGCGGTGCCGTACCTGAGCACCGAACTGGAACGGGTGACCCGGGACCTGGGCGTCACCGACGCCACCTGGCATTCGGTCTTCGCCGGCCCGCACGTCGCGCAGGTGCTGCGGCAGCCCCCGACCGGCGGGGACGCCGCCGAGGCGCTGCGCCGCGCCGCCGAGCTGGACGCCTTCGGGCAGGCGACCTACCAGCTGTTCGTGGTGGAGCTGACCACCGCCGCCGGTGACGCCCGGACCCTCGTGCTGCGCGGTTCCAGCGCCAGTGCGCTCACCGGCGCGTTCGCGGCCGTCGCCGTGGCGGCGCTCACCGGGGGGAACCTGGCCGTCGGCCTGCACCTCGCGGGGGAGGCGCTCGACCCGCAGCTCGCCGTGGACCTGCTCGCCGGCTCTGCCGCCGTGAGCGACCTGAGCGTGTTCGACGGTGAAGCCGCCCACGTCGGCGGCCACGTGGAGGAGGCACTGTGAGGCAACGTCCCCGGGTCGTCGTCTGTGGCGCCCGATTCGGTCAGGTCTACCTGGAGGCGTTCCGCAATCCGGAGCTGCCCTTCGAGTTGGCCGGTGTGATCGCTGCCGGCAGCGAACGCTCCCGCGCCTGCGCCCGCCGTTACGACGCGCCGCTGTACACCGACCCGGAGCAGCTGCCCGACGACATCGACATGGCGTGTGTGGTGATCCGGGGCGGCCTGCTCGGCGGGCGGGGCTCGGAACTGGCCCGCGCGCTGATGGCCCGCGGCATCCACGTGCTCCAGGAACACCCCCTGCACCACGACGAGCTGGCGGAGAACCTGCGTACCGCCCGCCGGCACGGCGTCGTCTACCACCTGAACCCGTTCTACACGCACGTCGCCCCGGTACGCCGCTTCGTCGCGGCGGCGCAGGAGCTGTTGCGGCGGCAGCGTCCGCTCTACATCGACGCGGCGGCCGGGTTCCAGCTGGCGTACTCGCTGCTGGACATCCTCGGGCAGTCCCTCGGTGGGGTACGGCCGTTCGCCTTCGGCGACCTGTCCGCGACGACGCCCACGGTGGCCGCCGCGACCAGCCTGGACATCCCCTTCCGCAGCCTCGACGGGGTGCTGGCCGGGGTGCCCACCACGCTGCGGATCCAGAACCAGATGGACCCCGCCGACCCGGACAACTACGCCCACCTGATGCACCGCATCAGCATCGGCACCGAGGCCGGGAACCTGACCCTGGTCAACACCCACGGGCCGGTCGTCTGGTCGGCCCGCCCCGACTTCCCCCGCGAGGTCGCCGACCCGAACGCCGACCCCCACTACGCGACCATGCCGGACGACGCGCAGGCGCCCAGCGCCGTCGTGCTCGGTCCGGCCACCGTGCCGTCGTACCGGCACATCTTCCGCAGCCTGTGGCCGGCCGGCATCGCGCACGCCCTCACCGAGCTGCACCAGGCCGTCGAGGAACGGCAGGATCCGTTGCGCCGGGGCCAGTACCACCTGTCGCTGTGCAAGCTGTGGCAGGACCTGACCCTGCGGCTCGGCCCGCCGGAGCTGCTCTCCTCCACCCCGCCCGAGCCGCTGACCGACGACGACCTCAAGGCCATCGCCGCCGCCGGTGACGAGGCGGCCCGACCGTGAGGACGACCGCGCAGGCCACATCCTGGTTGCGCCGCTACCGGCCCCGTCCGGCCGCGACCTGGCGCCTGGTCTGCTTCCCGTACGCCAGCGGCAACGCGACCTTCTACCGGCAGTGGGCGGTACGGCTGCCCGCCGAGGTGGAGGTCGTGGCGGTGCAGTATCCCGGTCGGCTGGACCGCATCCACGAGCCGTGCGTACGGGACATGGCCACCATGGTCGACGGGATCGTCGCCGCGCTGCAACCGTTGCTGCACACCGACTTCGCGTTGTTCGGGCACAGCATGGGTGCCGCCGTCGCGTACGAGGTGGCGCACCGGCTCGAACACGGTCTCGGTGCCCCGCCGCGCCGGCTGATCGTCTCCGGTCGGCCGGCCCCGCAGCACCACCGGCCGGGCGTCAAGCACCTCGGCAGCGACGAGGAACTCTGGGACGAGCTGCGTCGCCTCGGTGGCACCACCGACGAGGCGCTGGCCCATCCGGAGCTGCGCAGCGCGTTGATGCCCACGCTGCGGGCCGACTACCGGCTCGTCGAGACCTACCGGCCCACCTTCGGCGCGCCGCTGTCGGTGCCGGTCACCGCGATCACCGGCGACGACGACCCGGAGGCGCACGTGCCCGAGGTCGCCGACTGGCGGCGCTGCACCACCGGGGACTTCCAGCTCCGGGTGCTGCCCGGGCACCACTTCTATCTGATCGACCGGCAGGCCGAGGTGCTCGACCACCTCCGCGAGGCGCTCGGCCTGCCTGCCGGTCAGCCGCACTGACCGTCGATCGCCGACGGCCCGCCGCAGTGTCGGGCCGGCTCCGGGCCGGAGCACGCGGTCAGGGTGTTGCGGGCGGTCCGGCCGGTACCGGCTCGGCGGAGCGGAGGCGGCCGGCCAGGTAGTCCTGCCACATCAGGCGACGGCGGGGTTTGCCGCTGCTGGTGCGGGCCACCGCGCCGGCCGGTACGACCACCGCCTCCACCGGCACCCCCTCCGCGGCGACCTCGGCCGCCGCACAGGCCGCCGTCAGCCAGTCCGGCTCGGGCCGGACCAGCAGCAGGACCACCCGGGGTGCGTCACCGACCTGCCCGAGCAGGGCGGTGATCCGCCCGACCGGCGCGCCGCAGGCCGAGACCGCCGCGGCCTCGACGTCCTCGGCGAGCAGCATCCGGCCGCGCACCTTGACGCCGTCACCGAGGCGGCCCAGCACGAACAGTTCCCCGTCGACGAGGAAACCCGCGTCGCCGGTGTGCACCTCGCCGTCGATCAGCCGGGTGACGCTGGCTGTGCCGTCGGAGTTCGCGGGCAGATAACCCGCCGCCACGGACGGGCCACGCACCACGATCTCGCCGACCGTGCCGTCCTCGACAATTCGGCCGTCGTCGTCCACCACCGTCACCTGCGCACCGGCGAGTGGACGCCCGCAACCCACCACCTCACCCTGCTCGACGGTGGCGGTACGCCAGCCGGTGTCCAGCGGTACGCCGGTCACCGACAATGTCGCCTCGGCCAGCCCGTACGCGGGCAGCAGCGCCTCACGGCGCAGCCCGTGCGGTGCGGCGAAGCGGGCGAACTCGGTCAGCAGGGTGGGCTGGATCCGCTCCGCGCCGACGATCACCGCCCGCCACGCCGAGAAGTCCATACCGGTGAGGGCTCTGCGGGGCACCCGCCGGATGATGTGGTCCAGCCCGAAGGCCGGCATCGCGGTCAGCCGGGCACCGTGGCGGCCGAAGCACTCCAGATAGCGCAGCGGCCGGCGGACGAAGTCGCCCGGCGACATCAGCCACAGGTCCGACCCGGTGGCCACCGGCGCCAGCAGGCAACCCACCAGGCCCATGTCGTGGTGCACGGGCAGCCAGGAGGCGGTCGGGTCGTCGGGGGTCATCCGTAGCCACCCCTGGATGCCGGCGACGGTGGCGGCCAGCGCCGGACGGGGCACCCGGACCCCGCGCACCCGACCGCTGCTGCCCGAGGTGAACTGCACAAGCGCCAGCCCGTCCGACGTCGGTGCCGCCGCCCACCGGTTGTCGCCGCCGGCGAGCAGCCCCTCACCGTCGTACGCGGGCACGCCCGCCCCGGCGCAGACCTCGGCCACCAGGGGCAGCGCCGGGTCGTGCACGACCAGCCGGGGCGTACTGGCCCGCAGCACGCCATGCAGGTGCTCGGTCCAGCGTTCCCGGTCACCGAAAGGTGGTGGCGGTGCCACCGGCGAGGCGGCAGCACCGGCCAGCATGCTGCCGAACAGCAGCCCCACGAACCGTGGGCCGGTGGTCTCCACTATCGACACCACGTCGCCCGCGCCCACCCCGGTGTCGCGCAGCGCCGCCGCGTACCGGCGTACCAGGTCGGCCAGTTCGGCGTACGACCAGAATCGCCACGATCCGTCGGGTTCGGCGAACCGGATGCCGCGCCGCTCGTCGGGCCGGTCCAGCCAGGCGAGCGGGCCGGTCACGCGGGTGCCGCCTCGATGATCGGGAACATCGGGGTGGAGATGCTGCGCACCAACTCCAGGCCGGCGCGGTTCAGCAACTCGCTCTGCTGGTCGAGGGTCCGCGCGCCGCCGGCGGTCAGGGTGTGCATGAGCAGGTCCATGCGGCGTGCCAGCGCCGGCACCTCGGCCTCCTGCCGCCCGGCCTCCATGATGAACAGCCGGCTGTGTGGCTTCATCGCGGCCCGGACCCGGCCCAGGATGCCCACCACCTCGTCGTCGCTCCAGCTGTAGAGGATGCGCTTGAGCACGTACGCGTCGCCGCCGGGCGGGATCGGCCCTTCCAGGAAGCTGCCCGGCACCACCTCGACCCGGTCGGCCACTCCGGCGGCGGCCAGCACGGCGGGGGCGTTCGCCACCACGCCCGGCAGGTCGAACAGCACCCCACTGGCACCGCGGACCCGACGCAGCAGGCTGGCCAGGAACCCGCCGTTGCCGCCGCCGACGTCGACGATGCTGTCGAAGCGCTGCCAGTCACAGGCGCGCAGCACCGCCAGCAACTCCATGCTGGTGACCCCACTCATCACCTTGTCGAAGGCCTCGCCGTCCTCGGGCTGGTCACGCAGGTGTTCCCACATGGACCGGCCGTGCACCACGTCGAACGCGGGCCCACCGGTGCGGATCGACTCGGGCAGCCCTTCCATCGCCCGAGTGCAGGCCACCGGGGAGAGGAAGATGTCGCGGGCCGAGTAGGGGTGCTCCTCGCGCAGCAGGTCCGACAGCGGGGTCAACGCCACGCTGTCCGGCTCCACCAGCTCGAACACCTCCCGGGTCGCGAGGTACTCCAGGGTCTTGCGGAGGGTGGGCTCGTGGGTCCCGGTCGCCTGGGCCAGCCGGGACATCGGCATCGGCCCGTCCACCAGGTGGTCGGCCACGCCGAGCAGGCAGACCGCCCGGATGGTGTACGGCAGGAGATAGTCGCCGAGCTCAAGAAGCTTGAAGATCGAATCGGCGTCGATGGTGCGCCTGGTGCCCACGGGTGTCTCCGTCCCTTCGCGTGAGGCTCCGGCGGCCCTCGGCCGCCGGGGTCGCGTGGCGGGGTGTCAGGAATCGGCCTCGTCCAACTCGGCCTGCAACTTCCTGGACGCGAGCCGGCGCCACGCATCGGTGATCAGCTCTCGCAGCTGTGTCGGGTCGACCGTCGCCAGCTCGACGAAGGTCCAACCGCTCTGCCCGTACTTGTTGTTCGGCGCCGAGAAGGTCGCCGGGTCCTGGCTGATGAGCGCCGCCTGCTCGGCGACGTCGATCCGCAACCCCATCACTCCGGGCCGGGGCAGGGTGCAGAAAATCTTGTTGCTGACCCGGAAGTCGGTCACGTCGAAGTGCGCCGACTGGTGCGCTCCGGGGAGCGACAGGGCGATGCTGCTGACGGTTTCGGGGCTGACCACTACGGCCTCCTCGGTTGTCGACGGACGGCGTCACGCTAACGTCCGTCGGGTGCGGTCGGGGTGATCTCGTCCGGGTCGGCACGCCGCAGCAGCCGCTCGGCCACCCGGTCGTGCGGGTCGTCACCGAAGCCGGGGTAGGCCTCCAACCACAGCGCCCGGCGCAGCCACCGGTGCAGCGGGTACTCCCAGGTCACTCCCATTCCGCCGGTGATCTGGATGGCCGTCTCGCAGGTGCGTACCGCCGCGCTGCGCGCCACCAGCACCGCCTCGTCGACCGCCTGCGCGCACGCCTCGGTCTCGTGCTGCACCAGCCAGGCGGCGCGGTAGGCCAGCGACCGGGCCGACTCGGTGTCGACGTACGCCTCGGTCAGCTGGTGTGCCACGGCCTGGAAGCTGCCGATCGGCCGCCCGAACTGCTCCCGCTGGCGGGCGTGGGCCACGGCCATGTCCAGCGCACCCGCCGCGACCCCGACCGCCTCGGCGGCCAGCAGCACCCCGCCGCGCAGCCGGGCGGTACGCGCCGCCTCCGCCGCGCGGTCCGGCCCGACGAGCAGCCGCGCCGGCGTGCCGTCGCACCGAACCCGGGCCATCCGGCGAAGGGTGTCCAGTGTCGACAGTTCTGCCACGACCAGCCCGGCGGAGCCGGTGTCGCAGGCGAACACGGCCGGCCCCTGGTCGGTGTCGGCGCGTACCACGAGACAACGCACCGCGCCGGCCTGCGGGACCGCCGCGACCTGCCCGGTGAGGGTCCACCCCTGCGGCGAGCGGGCGGCCCGCACCGTGCCGCCGCCGTCGGCGAAGGTGGCCGGTACGGTCAGTTGCTCCCTGGCGGCCCGGGCGTACGGTGCGGCAAGTGCGACAGTCGTCCACCACGGGGTGGGGTGCAGGCAGCGGCCGCTCTCCTCGGCCAGCAACGTCAGCTCGACCATGCCCAGGTCGTCGTCGAGCCAGCCCTGCCGGATCAGCTCGGGCCAGGCGCCGGCCTCGCTCCCGCCGGGGCCCTCCGCCAGGGCACACACCCGCAGCGGCGGATAGTGCCGCTCCAGGTGGTCCCGGGCGGCCTGCCGGATCGCCCGCTGCTCATCGGTGAGGGCAAAGTCCATGGTCATCTCCGTGTCGTCGCGGGCCGGTGGTCACTGGCGGGACCGGGGCAGGCCCAGCACGCGCTCGGCGACGATCCCGCGGAGGATCTCGGAGGTGCCGCCCTCGATCGTGTTGGCCCGGCTGCGCAACCGCTGCCGCTGCCAGTACCCGTGCCAGGCGGCGTCACCGCCGTCGAGCAGCGCCGCCGGACCCTGCAGGCGCAGCGCGAGCGCGCAGACCCGTTGGTGCAGCAGCGACCATTCGAGCTTGAGGATTGAGGATTCCGCGCCGGGCTCACCCGAGCGGCGCAGCGCGGCGAGCGACCGGTAGCCGGTGTACCGCAGCCCCTGCAACCGGGCGTGCAACATGGCCAGCTCACGGCGGACGGCCGGGTCGTCCTCGGCACCGACCTCGTGCACCAGCCGCAGCAGCCGGTCGAACTGCGCGACCAACCGGGCGGTGAGGGTGATGCCGAACGTGCCCCGCTCGTGGGCCAGCGTCGACAACGCCACCGACCAACCTCTGCCGACCTCGCCCACGACATCCCCGTCGTCGACCCGCGCGTCGGTCAGGATGATCTGGTTGAAGTCGGTGTCGCCGTTGAGCTGCCGCAGCGGCGACACCTTCACACCCGGTGCCCGCATGTCCAGCAGGAAGCAGGTCAGCCCCTGGTGCTTCGGCTCGGCGGGGCCGGTGCGGGCCAGCAGCAGGCAGTAATCGGCCAGGTGGGCGTAGGAGGACCAGACCTTCTCGCCGTCGAGCAGGTAGCCGTCCGGCTCCGCCCGCCGCGCCGAGGTGCGCACCGCCGCCAGGTCCGAACCGGCGTCCGGCTCGGAGAACCCCTGGCAGAACAGGGTACGACCGGACAGGATGCCGGGCAGGTAGCGCGCCTTCTGCTCGTCGGTGCCATGCGCGATGAGCGTCGGACCGACCATGTTCATCCCGATGATGTTGATGTGGTCGGGTGCGCCCGCGCGAGCCGTCTCCTCGACGAAGATCGCCTGGTAGGCGGCGCTGAGCCCGCGACCGCCGTACTCCTTGGGCCAGGTGATGCCCGCGTAGCCGGCCGCGGAGAGGTCACGGCTCCAGTCGCGCAACTCGGCGGTGCTCCAGGTGCGGGACGGGTCGTCGTCCGGCAGGCGGGACCGCAGCCAGTCGCGCAGCTCGGCGCGGAACGCGGCCTCGGCCGGGTCGTCGTGCAGGTTCAACGCCGTCCTCGCTTCCTGGCGGCCGGGTCCGGGCGCCGCATGCTGGTCACCGTCACGCCGGCCGCACCGCGAGCGGCACCTGGTCGTACGTGCGGAAGTTGAAGCGCGGCCGGCGCACCGGCTCGCCGTCGAGTTCGATGGCGCGGGTACGACCCAGCAGCCGGCCGAAGACGGCGACGCCTTCGGCGCGGGCCAGGGCCGCACCCAGGCAGTGGTACACGCCGGCACCGAAGCTGAGGTGCTGGTTGGGTCGCCGGCCGACGTCGAAAAGGTCCGGCTCGTCGAACTGCTCCGGATCCCGGTTGGCCGACCCGACCAGCAGATACAGGACGCGGCCGGGCCGGATGACCCGGTCGGCGACCTCCACCGGTTCCAGGGGGCTGCGCATGGTCACCTGGATCGGCGCCTCGTAGCGCAGCATCTCCTCGATCGCGGTGGCGGTGCCGGCGGTCCCCGCCCGCAGCCGGGCAAGCTGGTCGGGGTGCTCCAGCAGGGCGACCATGCCGTTGGTGATCATGCCCATCGACGTCTCGAAGCCGGCGTAGAAGACGGTGATGGCGTTGTCGACGATCTCCTCGCGGCGCAGCCGCTGCCCGTCCGACTCGGTGGTCGCCATCCGGGTCAGCAGGTTGTCGCCGGCCGGACCGTTCTCGACCAGGTCGCCGAGGTATTCGCGCAGCCAGCGCAGCGACCGCACCGCCTCGTCGATGTCCCGGTCGTTGCCGAACGCCACGTCGCTGAAGGCCCGGACCAGCTGCGCCGCGTGCGGCCACAGCAGGGACCGGTCGGCGGCCGGCACCCCGAGCAGATCGCAGATCACCATCAGCGGGAAGGGCAGCGCCAGGTCGGCGACCAGGTCCATCCGGCCGGTCGCCAGCACGGGTTCGAGCAGATCGTCGACGAGGGAGGTCATGCGTTCGCCGAGCCGCCGGACCAGGCCAGGGCTGAACGAGCTGACAAGCACCCGGCTGGCGAGCCGGTTGCGCTGGCCGAGGTTCTGCCCGGACAGGAAGCCGCTCAGTTCCGGGTCACCGACGGTGAAGCGGTAGTACTGCTCCGGCAGGGTCTTGGTCAGCCGCTGATCCTTCAGCAGCGCGGCCACCTCGCGGTAGCCCGGCACCACCCACTGCCCCGGTCCGTTGCTCAGCACGGCACCGGTACGGCGCAGTTGCTCGTACGTGGGGAACGGGTCGGCCAGCAGCCGAGGATCCGAGACGTCGAAACTGACCCGTGGCGCGCGAACGGCTGTCATAGGGGCCTCCCGACGGACCGGTACGGCGTGCACGCCCCGCGTCCGCCGCCGATTATTCGGGCTCCGCGAAACTCGTGTCAAGGAGTGTCTGCGGAGACTGTTCGAGTATCTTCCAAACCCTCGTAACCACACGCGTACTGCGGTAGCGTCGCGGCCATGCGAGAGTTACCGGCTTCGGTGGGTCAACGCCTCCTGTGGCTGATGGACCACTATCGAGGACAGCAGCACTCCCTCAACGAGCAGGTCGTGTGGCATCTGCGTGGGGCCTGCGACGTCGTCGCCCTGCAGCGCGCGGTCGACCTGCTGCACGAGCGACACGAGTCGCTGCGGACGACGTTCGTCGCCCGGAAACGCCAACTCGTCCAGGTGATCAATCCGCCGCGTCCGGTCGAGCTGCTCCGGGTGGACACCTCCGGGCACGCCAACCCCCGCCAGGCCGCCCGCGAACACATCGCCACCGAGCTGTCCACCGCCGTGGACTTCGGGGTGTGGCCCACCCGACCCACCCTGATCACCGTCGGTCCCGAGCACCACATCTTCGTGCTGACCATGCACCACTACGTCAGCGACGACTGGTCCAACGCGCTGCTCTCCCGCGACATCCGGGCGCTCTACCAGGGCGAGGAACTGCCGGAGATCGGCTGGCAGTACGCCACCTGGGCGGACTGGCAGCGGGAGCGGATCTCTGGGCCGGACTCGACGGCGCTGTTCGACCACTGGCGCGGTCAACTCGACGGGGCGCGACTGGTACGCCTGCCCGAGCGTGCCGAGGTCCCCCGGGGCCCGGACGAGCCGGCCTGGGTGTCGGTGGAACTGACCATCGACGCGCACGTCGTGCAGGGCCTGCACCAACTCGCCCGCCGGCAGCGCACCACCCTCTTTCCGGTGATGCTCTCCCTGTTCTACCTGGTGCTGCACCGGGCCACCGGCCAGTCGGACCTGACGGTCGCGTCGCTGTTCGCCAACCGCAGTCGGCCGGAGGTCCGCGACACCGTCGGCTTCTTCGTCTCCATGGTGCTGCTGCGCGGTCGGGTGGAGGACGCCGAGCCCTTCACCGACCTGCTGCGGCAGGTGCGCAACGTGGTGATGGAGGGCCTGCGCCACCAGGAGTTGCCGGCGCAGCTGCTGCCGCCCGGCACGGTCACCGGCGAGGGCCGTACCGACGACGTCATGTTCCAGCTGCTCGGCTCGTTCGTACCGCGCGCCGACATGAGCGGCGACGAGCTGGACGACCTGGAGGCGCAGCTGGAGCGCAGCCGCTTCGCGCTGGAGTTCGTCGTCGTACCGCAGGACGAGACGCTCACCGCCGTCCTGATGTGCGACCGCGACCGGTTCACCCCGGACTGGGCGCAACAACTGGTGAAGGACTACGTGCAGCTGGCCGCCGCCGTGGTCGCCGACCCGCACCGCCTGCCGGCCTCCCCGTCCTGAGCCGCCGCAGCGGTCTGGTCGCCACCGCAGCGGTCTGGCCGCCGCCGTTACGGCGGGATGGCGGTATTCCGGTAGGTAGGTGACCACCGTTTCGCCGTAACGGAGTCGATCAGTTGGGTGGCCCGGGTGGTGGGCGGCCCGGATACCTACGCAGACGAAACGGTGGTGGTCGGCGGTGCCCGCCGACCACCACCGTCGCGTCCGGTCAGCTGGCCTTGGGCAGTTCCCGCAGGCCGAAGGCGACGCCCTGGTTGTCGCGGCACTCGGCGAACGCGCCGTAGTCCGGGCTCGGCGGCCGCAACGGGCCCACCTCACCGCCCAGCTCCTTGACCCGCTCGACGGCCGCGGCCAGGTCGTCGACCGCGAAGTAGACGATGATGTGCGGCGGGTCGGTGTCCGGGTGGGAGCCGGCCTCCAGGCCCGCGGGTGCGCCCGGCATCTCGATGTACGACCCGTGGGTGAGCATCGTGAACTTCCAGCCGAACAGCGCCTCGTAGAAGTCCCGGGTGCGTTCGGGAACCGGGACTGCAAACTCGATGAACGAAGGTTCTCCTGCCACGGCGCCCTCCGGTGCGTGATCTGTCAGGAAAGATGTCCTAGCATCATAACGGGCATTGACTCGTCTTTTGCAGACACACAAGGATGCTAGTAAAGACGAGTTCTGGTGGTTGGCGGGTCAGCCACCGCGGCAGCCGACGCGGCCACCGGGCTCATGGGCCCGCACCACCGGCCCCCCGGGGCCCCGTTAACGGAGGGCACTGCTGTGACTGTCTCCATCGACGAGTCCACGAGCCTGCGACAGGCGCGCGAGATCGCCGACGAGGTGTTCTTCCCCGCCGCGCTGGCGGTCGACGCCGCTGACCGCGTACCCATCTCCCACCTGGACCTGCTCGCCGAGCACGGCTTCTACGGGCTGGCCGCGCCCCCGGAGTTCAACCGCCTCGACCTGCCGAGCTTCCCCGCGGTGTGCCGGGTCATCGAGACCCTCGCCAGCGGCTGTCTCACCACCACGTTCCTCTGGGCCCAGCATCACAACGCGGTGATGGCGGCGGCCAACACCGGCAACGCCGAGCTGCGGGCGGCCTGGTTGGAGCCGCTGGCGACCGGGCAACGCCGGGCGGGGCTGGCGATCGGCGCGGCGGTGCGGCCCGGTCCGGCGGCGCTGTCGGCCACGCCGGTCGACGGTGGATTCCTGTTCTCCGGCGCCGCGCCGTGGGTGAGCGGCTGGGGCCTGGTCGACACGATCTACGTGGCGGCCCGGGTCTCCGACGACACGCTGGTCTTCGCGCTTGTCGACGCCGCGACGAGTGACACGCTGACCGTCGAGCCGCTGCGCATGTCGGCGGTGAACGCCAGCAGCACGGTGACGGTCACCTTCGACAACCACTTCGTACCTGCCGACCGGGTCGCCAACCAGATGCCGCTGGAGGCGTGGCGACAGCGCGACCCGGCGACGCTGCGCTTCAACGGTTCGCTCGCGCTCGGCGTGGCCGACCGGGCGATCGAGCTGGCGGACGAGCCGCGCCTGCGGTCGCAGCTCGACGCCGTTCGGGACCGCCTCGACAGCGCCGACCCGGAGACCATGCCCGCCGCCCGGGCCGCCGCGTCGGAATTGGCGCTGCGGGCCAGCGCGAACCTGGCCGTGGCCGCCGGCAGCCGGGCCGTGCTGCTCGACCAGCATGCCCAGCGGCTGGTGCGCGAGGCGACGTTCCTGCTGGTCTTCGGCTCCCGCCCGGGCATCCGCGACGCCCTGCACACCACGCTCACCACGTCCCCGGGCGTCGCCTGACACTCCGTCGCCATACCAGCATTCGGGGCCCGCGACGTGGAGAACCTCGTCGCGGG
Source organism: Micromonospora maris AB-18-032 (assembly GCF_000204155.1). Lineage (NCBI taxonomy): Bacteria > Bacillati > Actinomycetota > Actinomycetes > Micromonosporales > Micromonosporaceae > Micromonospora > Micromonospora maris. The sequence continues at coordinate 539,700 of NC_015434.1, forward strand.
CCCCGTGCCGGTTATCGCATCTCGTCGATCAGGCGGGCGACGGCGTCGGCGTGCTCGCCGTCGACCACGGTGAAATGATCGGCCTCCAGCATGTGGAAGCGGGCCGGGAGTTTGGCCGCGGCGTGCCGCAGCGGCGACAGGTAGCCGGCCGCCGGGCCGACGAGCCCCCGCGACGCCTCCACCACGTCCAGTTCAAGACCGTCTTCGGGGACGAGTGAGTACCGCAGCAGCGCCCGGGTGTTGGCCTCGAAGACGTCGTACATCGCCTGCACCTCGGCGTACGTCATCGATTTCAGTTCTTTGAGCTGCGGCGGCGGGGCCGCCCAGATGCGGCGGAGCGTCTCCTGGGCGACGTTCGGGGTGCACGGGTCGACGGGCACCTCCACCGGCGCACCGGCGAGGTTGTGCAGGAACGCCTTCACCAGCGCGGTGTCGTCGACCGTCGGGTGGGCACCGCAGCCGACCCACGGGTCGATGAGCAGCACCGCGCACTCGCGGCCCTCCCGCCGCAACTGCCGGGCCATCTCGTACGCCACCACGCCGCCCAGCGACCAGCCGGCGAGCCGGATCGGCCGGTCCGGCGGCTCGTTCGCCAGCGTCGGCGCGAGTTCGGCCAGGTAGCCGGCGGCCAACTCCTCGATGGTGACCTCCAGCTGTGCCGGGGACGGCGCGGCCAGGCCCAGCACCCGGTGCCGCTCGCCCAACTCGGCGAGCAGTGGGCGGTAGCAGAGCAGGTCGCCGCCGACCGGGTGCACCAGGATCAGCGGGCGATGCCCGTTGTCGGAGAGCACGACCAGGTTGCCCGCCGGCCCGGTGTGACAGGCCGGGTCGAGCAGGGCGGCGATCTCCGCGATGGTGCCCGAGGTGTAGAGCGTGGCCAGCGGCAGTCGTCGCCCGAACTGCTGCTCGATGCGGTTCATCAGCCGTGCCGCCAGCAGTGAACTGCCGCCGTAGGCGAAGAAGTCGACGGAGCGGCCGACCTCCGGCACCTCCAACAGCTCCTGCCACAGCGCGGCCAGGGCTCGCTCGGTGCTGGTACGGGGAGCGTCGTCCCCGACGCGCCGGGTCGCCCCCACGCCGGCCGCCCGCTCGGCCAGCTGACGCCGGTCGACCTTGCCATTGGCGGTCAGCGGCAGCCGCTGCCGTACGTCGATGCTGCGCGGCACCATGTATTCCGGCAACCGGGACGCGAGGTGGTCCTTCAGCTGGGTGACCAACTGCTCGGCCGGGGTCTGCGAGGCCACGAAGGCGACGAGCGACACGGCCCGACCGTCGGTGCGGGTGACCACTGCGGCGTCGGTGACCGCCGGGTGGGCCAGCAGCGCCGCCTCGATCTCGCCGAGCTCCACCCGGAAGCCGTTGACCTTGACCTGCGGGTCCTCCCGACCGAGGAACTCCAGCGTGCCGTCGGGCCAGTAGCGGGCCCAGTCGCCGGTGCGGTAGATCCGTTCCTGCTGCCGTGGGTGCACCAGGAACGAGGCGGCGGTCAGCTCGTCGTCGCCCAGGTAGCCCAGGGCCAGGCCGCGCCCGCCGATGAACAGCTCACCCGGCACCCAGTCCGGGCGGTCCCGCAGGCCCGCGTCGAGCACCTGGAAGCGCTGGTTGCGCAGCGGATGACCGTACGGGATCGAGATCCAGTGTGGTGGCACCCGTACCGGCACCGGGTGGTAGTTGGACCAGATCGACGCCTCCGTCGCCCCGCCGAGGCTCACGCAGGCCGCGTGCGGCGCGATCTCCGCCAGCTCCGCGCCGAGGTTGATCGGCACCCAGTCGCCGCTGACCATGGCCAGCCGCAGCTCGGTGAGCGGACGCCGACCACTGGTGCGGACGAACTCCACGAACATCGCCAGGTACGCCGGCACGCTGTTCCACACCGTGACCCCGGTGGCCTGGCACAACTCGTAGAGGTGGGTGACCTCGCGCTCCTGCCCGGCGGTCGGTACGACCACCGTCCCACCGGCGGCGAGCATCCCGAACACGTCCCACACCGACAGGTCGAACGTGTAGTCGGAGACGGCGAGCACCCGGTCGCGGGGGCTGAGCCCGAACCGCTCGTTGATGTCGACGAGCGTGTTGACCACGCTGCCGTGCGAGATCATCACGCCCTTCGGCGTGCCGGAGGTGCCGGAGGTGAAGATGACGTACGCCAACGACTCCGGGCTGGTCACCACCGCCGGCCGGGCTGCACCGTCCTGCCGGGCGATGGCGTTGGCGATGTCGATGCTGCGCCCACCGGCGTACGGCTCCTCGTCCTGGATGCTGCGGTCGGCCAGCAGCACCCGCAGTCCACATATCTCGGCGACCTGCTCGCGTCGGCGGCGCGGCCACTGCGGCGAGACCGGCACGTAAGCGGCCCCGGCCAGCAGCACCCCGAGTAACGCGACGATCTGGTGTGCCCCGCGCAGCGCCTGGACGCCGACCACCTCGCCCGGCCGTACGCCCGCCTCGACGAGTTCCGCCGCGACGGCGTTGGCCTGGTCACGCAGCTGGGCGTAGGTGACCTCCCGGCCGTCGGCGATCACCGCGAGCCGGTCCGGCTGCCGCTCGGCCTGCTCCTCGAAGAGCTGGTGCATGGTGGCCACCCGGGCCGGTGCGGCGGTGTCGTTGACCTGCTCGCGGATCTTGAGCTGAGCCGCCGGGGTGAGATCGAACGACTCCATCTCCCAGGCGTCGTCCTCGGTCGCCAGCCGGATCAGCAGGGACCGGTAGGCGGCGAACATGTCGTCGATCATGCCCGCGGGGTAGAGGTCGTCCGCGCTGTCCCAGGTGGTGACCAGGGCGCCGCCGGCCACGAAGACCTGGTGGTCCAAGGCGACCTGCGGCGTACGGACCTTGCCCTCCAGCCGCTGCCAGCCGAGATGCTCCAGGAAGACGCCGGTGTCCGGATCCCCGACGCCGAGCATGCTTGTGAAGACCACCGGCATCAGCGCGTTGCGGGCGTTGCCCGTGCGCTGGTTGAGCTGACGGATCACGGAGACTCCGCCGAAGGAGGAGTGCTCCATGTCCTGGAGCAGTTGCCGACGCCAGGCGCGGGCCCGGTCGAGGAAGGTGCTGCCCGGGCCGACCTGGCGGCACTCCATCAGCAGGGTGCTGCTGAAGTTGCCGATGATCTTGTCGACCTCCGGGTGGAACGGCAGCCGGTCGCCGTACATGATGTTGATGGTGAAGTCGGGGTTCTTCGACCAGTGCCGCAGCACCTCGCAGAACGCCGCGCCCAGCACCATCGTGCCGGTGAGTCGACTCTTCCGGATCCGCGCGGCCAGGCTGGTCCACTGCTCGGCGGTGAGCTTGAAGACCCGGCGTACCAGGCGTGGGCTGGGGTCGCCGGTCATCCGGCGGCGCGGCAGCTCCGGTGCCGCGGGCAGGGTGTCCAGCCGGTCGAGCCAGTAGCGGCGGGCCCGCTCGTGCTCGTCGCTGTCCTTGCGTCGCTCGACCTCGTTGCGGTACTCCCGGAAGGTGTACCGCAACGGGGGCAGCGACTCGCCGTCGAGCAGGGCCCGCAGCTCCTGGGCGAAGATCTCACCCGAGAACCCGTCGATGGCCAGCAGCCGCGCGCAGACCTGCACCACGATGTGGGTGTCCAGGGCGAAGACGAAGACCTCGAACGGCGCGTGTCGGCCGCGTGGCGGCCCCTCGTCGTAACAGCGCTCCCGGTTACGGGTGAGCAGCCGCCGACAGACGTGTTCCGGCTGCCCGCGCAGCGACCGGTAGGTCAGCGGTACGGGCAGCTCGTCCTGGACGTGCAGCAGGCCCGTCTCGTCGAACGACGCGCGGAGCATCTCGTGCCGGCGCATGAGCTGGTGCAGGGCCGAGCTGAAGGCCCGGATGTCCAGCTCCTGGCAGGCGTATTCCTCGAAGAAGAGGGCAGGACCACCGAGCTGGAAATCGCCCAGCTCGCCGAGCAGGTACGCGTACTGCAGATCGCTCAACGGTGCCGAGTGTGCCCCCGAAGCGTCCGCGCGCGACGGTGCCGGCGGCGGGGCCTGGGGGACGCTGGCTGACGAAGGGTGGTGCTCCGATCTGGCGATGTCCATGACGTTCCCTCGGGATGGCCGGTTGACAACGAAGTGGTACGAATGCCCCCGCCGGAGGTGTGCCCCGGACGGGTTCTTGAGCTGCGGTCGACCGGTGACTGCTGGCGACCGGTGAGGGAGAGGTGCGAGCCGGGCGACGGCTACCGGGCAGCGGCCCGTAGTTCGTCCACCGCACCGGTCAGTTCCGACGGAGTGGGCCGGTCGAAAACCTCGATCATCGGTAGCTGTACGCCGAAGACGATGTTCACCCAGTGCACGATGGCCGCTGCCGCCATCGAATCGCCTTCGAGGTCGTCGAAGAAGTCGGTGTCCGGTCCTACCTGGCGGCCGAAAATGTTCTTCCAGATGTCAAGCATCTGCTCTTCGCTTGTCACGATGCCTCCCCACGACGTGCCCGGTCGCCGAGCGCGACCGGTACTCACTTCGAAGCAGGTGTCGGCCCCCACGACCGGTTGCCGAGATCATTTATCAGTGTTTTCGTTTCGAGAAAGGCGTCGACGCCCGCCTTGCCCATTTCCCGCCCCCAACCCGAGCCCCGCATCCCGCCGAAGGGCAGCGCCGGATCGAGCACGTGCCAGCTGTTGATCCACACGGTGCCGGCGCGCAGTCGACGGCCGACCTGGTGCGCCAGACCCAGGTCGCGGGTGAACACGCCGGCGGCGAGCCCGTACGGGCTGTCGTTGGCCAGCGCCACCGCCTCCTGCACCGTGTCGAAGGGTTGGGCCACCAGCACCGGGCCGAACACCTCCTCGCGGACCACCGGCGCCTGCGGGTCGGCGTCGGTCACCACGGCCGGAGTGCAGAAGAAGCCCGGCGAGTCCGGCACCTGACCGCCGGTGACCCGGGCCCCGTCGGCCCGGGCGGAGTCCAGGTAGGACAGCACCCGGGTGCGGTGCTCCGCGGAGATCAGCGGCCCCATCTCGGTGTCCCGGTCCAGACCGTCGCCGATCCTGATCGCCGCGGCCCGCTCCCGGATCCCGGCGACCACCTCGTCGAAGACCTGCCGTTGCACGTACAGCCGGGAACCGGCCACGCAGGTCTCACCCTGGTTGTAGAAGATCGCGTGGGCCGCCCCGTCGATCGCCTGCCGCAGGTCGGCGTCGCCGAACACGATGTTCGGTGACTTGCCGCCGAGTTCCAGGGTCACCCGGCGGAAGTCGACGGCCGCGCCCCGGACGATGCTGCGCCCGACCTCCGTCGACCCGGTGAAGGTCACCTTGTCGACGCCCGGATGCGCGGCGAGCGCCGCACCCGTGGCGGCGTCGCCGGTGAGGACGTTGAGCACGCCCGGCGGCAGACCGGCCTCCTGGGCCAGTTGCGCGAGGGCCAGGGCGGACAGCGGCGTCTGCTCGGCGGGCTTGAGCACCACGGTGCAGCCAGCCGCCAGGGCGGGGGCCACCTTCGCCGCCGCCATGTAGAGCGGGAAGTTCCACGGAATGATGGCGGCCACCACACCCACCGGTTCCGGTACGGTCAGCGCCAGGTGCCGCTCCGGGCTGCCGGTGTAGATCGAGGCGTTCTCGCCGTTCAACCGGCCGGGCCAGCCGGCCATGTAGTGGAACACCGCGGCGGCGGCCGGTACGTCGCCGGCCCGGGCCACCCGCAGCGGCTTGCCGTTGTCGAGACAGTCGAGCAGGGCCAGCCGGTCGGCGTTCTCGAGGATCAGGTCGCCGATCCGATGCAACATCCGGGACCGGGCCGCCGGCGACATCCGGTGCCAGCGGGATCCAGGTCGGCCGGCGGCACCGGCCGCGGCGACGGACCTGGCCACATCGGTGACGCCCGCATGCGCGACCGTCGTGAGTGTCTCTGCCGTGGATGGACGCAAAGACACCAATTGGCGATGGTCGTCCGCAGCAGACCACTTGCCTGCGATGAACAACCCTCGCGGCAAATCGTCCAGACAGGACAAAGATAGCCTGTCGGTGTGTGTGGTCGCCGACATGCGAGAGACGCTAGCGCAAATACCAGGCTCGGCATACCCTCGATTGGGCCTAGCTGACGGCGCAAATGTTGCAGGTGCAGGGGTCTGCCGGCGAGAGCATCGAGGTACGTGATGAGATATCCGCGAAGTGTTTATCGCGTCTTTGACAGGATGCTTTCCGGAAGGCACGGTAAACGCAGTTGGCCGACCAGCTTCGCCGACCGGCTGACCCACCCGGTGCCCGGCTCCCGGGCGGTCCGCAAGCTGATCGCCGAGGGCGGGATGAAGCCCGATCTCAGCGAGGTCGACCAGATCCCCGTCCAACCGGCCGCTGAGCTACCGCACGCCGGCGCGGGCGAGGTGGTGGCCACCTGGGTCGGTCACGCCTCGTTCGTGCTCCAGATCGGTGGGCTCGTGGTGCTCACCGATCCGGTGTGGTCACGGCGCATCCCCGGCGTACGGCCCCGATTCACCCCACCCGGCCTGCCCTGGGAGGCACTGCCACCGGTGGATGCCGTGGTCATCAGCCACAACCACTTCGACCACCTCGACGCGCCCACCATCCGCCGGCTGCCACGCGACGTGCTGATGCTCGTGCCGGGCGGGCTGGGCTGGTGGTTCCGCCGGCTGGGCTTCACCGCCGTGGAGGAACTGGACTGGTGGGAGAGCGTCCGTCTGGGCGCGGTGCAGTTCCAGTTCGTACCGGTGCACCACTGGAGCCGCCGGACCCTCTTCGACGGCTGCCAGAGCCTCTGGGGCGGTTGGCTGCTGGAGGCCGACGCCGACCCTGCCACCGCCGCCCCGGTACGTCGGGTCTTCTTCGCCGGGGACTCCGCCTACGGGCCGTACTTCACCGAGATCGGGCAACGCTGCGGTCCGGTGGACCTCGCCCTGATGCCGGTCGGCGCGTACCTGCCCCGCTGGTTCATGAAGCCGCTGCACATGAATCCGGCGGAGGCCGTACGCGCCTGCGGTGACCTGGGCGCCCAGCGGATGGCCACCATGCACTGGGGGACCTTCGCGCTCTCCGCCGAGGCGCCGCTGGAGCCGCTGCGGCAGGCCCGGCAGGCGTGGCAGGCCAGCGGGCGGGCCGCCGAGGACCTGTGGGACCTGGCGGTGGGCCAGAGCCGCACCCTGCACGCCGACCTCACCGCGCCGGTCACCGACTGACCGACACGTCCGCGCCGGCCACCGACTGACCGGCGCGGACGGACCGCGACACCGACCGCCGAGCGGGCGGTGTCGCGGTCGTGGGTCAGTCGCTGCTGCGGCCCGCGGTGGCCCGTTCGGGGGAGCCCGTCCGGCGGGCGAAGAACCGGTTCGGCGCCAGCGCCGACTTGTACGGCAGCAGCAGCGGCAGCCGATCGCCCACCCGCTGCCGCCAGATGAAGAACTCGCCGCCCTTGTCGCCGAACGGGGCGGGCAGGAACTTGGGCTGGTTGACCGTCACGAACGCCAGCTCGGTGAACTCCGTCTTACGCCGCAGGACCAGGTCCCGCAGGATCTTCCCGCCGGTGTGGCTCGCCGCGATCCCGCTGCCGGTGTAGCCGTGGCCGTAGACCATGCCGGAGTCGGTACGGCCGAACTGCGGGATGAAGCTGTGGCTCCAACTGATCAGCCCGCCGTTGCCGTGGCTGAACCGTACGTCGCGCCACTGTGGGAAGAACTCCCGGAACGACGCGCCCAGCTTGTCGAACGCGTCGTCGTTGCGACGGTGGCGGGGATCGGTGTCCCGGTTGCCGAACATGTACCACAGGCCGCCGGCCCAGAGCACCCGGTTGTCGGCGGTCAGCCGGGCCGCGGTGGAGAACGACAAGGAGTTCGCCACCCCTTCCCGCCCCGGCCAGGGCACCCGGCCCAGCTGCTCGTCGGTAAGCGGTTCGGTGACCAGCAGGTAGTTCCAGACCGGCATCTGGCGCGCGTACAGCTCGGGGAAGGCGCCCTGCATGGCCTCGGTGGCGACGATCACCTCGTTGGCAGTGATCGTGCCGTGCGGCGTGGTGATCCGCCACTTCCCGTCGACCTTCTCGATGGTCTGCGCCGGGGTCTGCTCGTGCAGCAGCACACCCTGCTCCTGCACCACCCGCGCCAACCCGCGCACCAGCCGGTACGGGTTGAGCAGTGCGCCGCTGACCTTCAGCGCGCCGAGGACCGTCGGTGAGCCGATCCGCTCCTGCGCCTGTTCCCGGTCGAGCAGGCGGAACGAGGTGACCCCGGCCCGCTGCGCCCGCTTGATCTGCAGCTCCAGCCGGGCCAGCTGCTTGGTGTCGGTGGCCACCTGGAGGATGCCGGTGTTCTCGTACTGGGCGTCGATGCCGTTCTGCCGGCAGAACCGGCCGATCTCCAGGATCGACCGGGCGACCGCCCGGTACACCCCACCCGCCTTCTCCGCCCCGTAGTACCAGAGCATCCGGCGCAGCACCTTGCCGGCGGTCATCTGCACGAACCCGGCGTTCATGCCCGAGGCGCCCTCGCCGGCGAACTTCGCCTCCACCACCCGCACCGACATGCCCGGCTCGGCCTGCTTGAGGAAGTGCGCCGCCCACAGCCCGGTGTAGCCCGCGCCGACGATGCACACGTCGCAGGAGGCGTCACCGTCCAGCGGCGGGCCGACCTCGGTGGGTTCGGTGGAGTGCCAGTAAACCTCTGTGGACAACTGCGCCATGCGGGTCTCTCCTTAACGACAGGGGGTGGGCAGCGGCATCACGCGGAGCGGACGGCCAGCGGAAGGCGCTCGAAGGAGCGCAGGCTGCCGTGCTGGCGGCGCAGGGCGTCGCCGTCGGGCGCGATGTCCCGGAAACCGGTGGCGAGCGCGGTGAACGTCAGCTCGCCCATCAGCCGGGCCAGTGCGGTGCCCAGGCAGTGGTGCAGGCCGCCGCCGAAGCCCAGGTGCGGGTTCGGGGTGCGGGACAGGTCCAGCTCCGCCGGCCGGTCGAAGACCGCGGGGTCGCGGTTGGCCGCGCCGAGCAGCAGCATCACCGACCGACCGGTCCTGATCTTGTGACCGCCGATCTCGATCGGCTCCCGGGCCACCCGGATCGCGTTCTGGATCGGTGAGTCGAACCGGAGGAACTCGTCGATCGCCGGCCGGACCAGGGTCGGATCCCGGCGTAGCCGGTCCAACTGGTCGGGGTTGCGCAGCAGCGCCACGCATCCGTTGGAGACCAGCCCCATTGTCGTCTCGAACCCGGCATGGAACAGGAACAGCAGGTTGTCGACGATCGTGGCGACGTCCCCACGCTCCTCGGGCGTGGCCGCCGCGAACATCCCGGCCAGGGTGGAGTCGCCGGGGGTGGCGTCGCGCAGCAGGGCGGTGACGTACTCGCGGAGCCAGCCGACCGCGGCGTCCACGCCGTCGCGCTCGTCGGGTTTGAGGTTGGCCGCGTCGAAGACCTGAGCCAGCTCGATCACCCGGGGCAACACCTGGTCGCGGTCGGCGTCGGGAATGCCGATCAGCCGGCAGATCACCGTGACCGGCAGCGGCACGGCCAGGTCGGTGACCAGGTCGAGGCGACCGGCGTCGCGGGCCGGGGCGAGCAGCTCCTCGACAAGCGCGGCCACCGCCGGGGTCATCGCCCGGACCCGGGGCGTGCCGAACGCCTGACCGAGGAACCGGCGGGCGTGGGTGTGCTCCGGCGGGTCCTGGGTGAGCACGATGCGGGTGGGGAACTCGGCGGCGGGACCGTGGCCGAGGGTCAACCGGATGAACTCCCGGGGGAAGTGGCTGGCCAACCGGCCGTCGCGGAGCAGGGCGCTGACCGCGCCGTGGTGGACCACCAGCCACTGCCCGAACTCGCCCCGCACGACCGGGCCCTGGGCGCGCAGCCGCTCGTACTCCGGATAGGGGTCGTCGGAGCAGGCCAGGTCGACGGCGGCGATCCGGGGCCGGGCGACGGCGTCGGGCAGGGTCACTGCTGCCCGCCGACGCGCTCGGCCCGCCGCGCCCGGTGGTGCTCCCGCATCCGCTGCATGAAGTAGTCGGCGTTGAGCCAGTACAGCTCCAGCCAGATGTTGTCCGGATCGCGCAGCCACACGCCGTGCCCGGCCTCCAGGAACAACTCCTGCACCCCGCCGTGTTCGACGCCCACCGCGTCCAGGTGGGCGACCCAGGTGTGCAGGTCGTCGCGCTCGGGGACGTGGAACGCCAGGTGGTGCAGCCCCACCCGGTGCTCGTCGAACGGCTCCTCCACCGGCCGGTCGGCCTGCCCGAGAACGATCGAGGTCAGGGCCCGGGAGTGCAGCAGCGTCCGGAAGGTGAACCCCGACTCGACCGGCCGGGCGTCGCGGACCACGGTGAAGCCCAGGGCCCGGCAGTACCAGTCGGTGCTGCGGTCGAGATCGCGGACCGTCAGGTTGATGTGGGTGCCACCGTTGAGCGGGGGTACGGAGTCGTTGGCCACGGAGTTCCTCTCGAAGAGACGGTCACAGGACGGTTCGCATGACGGCGCCTGCCAGGGGCGCCGTACGCCGGAACCGGTCCTCGTACCGGTCCGCGGCGGTGGCCAGCGCGCTGACTCCGCGTACGCCGATGGTCCGCAGTGGTTCCGGCTCCCAACGGCGCGACAGGTGTCCGGTCCAGAACAGCCGGGTCTCCGGCCGCTTCACCCCGGTCACCAGCGCGGCCAGCGTGCGGCCGGCGAGGTTGCTCAGCGCGATGCCCTCGCCGCCGTAGCCGCCGGCATGACCCAGGCCGCTGTCGCGGTCGTACACCACACCCGGTTCGCCGTCGCGGTGCATCCCGTAGGCCCCGCTCCAACGGTGACTCACCGGCGCGTCGGCCAGGGCGGGGAAGCTCTCGGCCAGGGACTCGCGCAGCCGGGCGTAGACCCGTTCGCCGGAGCGGTCGGCCGCCTGCGGGCGGGACCCGGTGCGGTAACCCGAACCGCGACCGCCCACCAGCAGCCGATCGTCGGCGGTGCGCTGGAAATAGGCGAACTGGTGGCGGGAGTCGGCGACGGTGACCCGGTCCCGCCAGCCCGCCTCGCGCCAACGCTGTTCCGGCAGCGGTTCGGTGGCCAGCACCCGGGAGATCACCGGCAGCACCCGGCGGGCGTGCCCGGGCAGACCGGCCGTGTACGCCTCGGTGGTGCACAGCACGCTGCGGGCGCGGATCGTGCCCCGGTCGGTGACCACCACGCCGGGTCGCAACTCGATCGCCCGGGTGCCCTCGACCACTGTCACCCCGCGCCGCTCCACCGCCTGCGCCAGCCCGGCGGCGATGGCGGCGGGCTGCACCGCCGCGCACTGCGGGGTGAATCCGCTCAGCAGCGCCCCGGCGATGCCGACCCGCTCGCTGGTCTCGGCGGCCGACAGCAGCGTCATGTCGGTGATGCCGAGCTTGAGGCGCATGTCCTGCCAGGCCCGCAGCCGGGCGACCTGCGGCGGGGTACGGGCGACGTAGAGCGACCCGTCGCGCCGCCACCCGCAGTCGATGTCCTCGGCGGCGAGGACCCGTTCGATCTCGTCGAGCGTGCGTTGGCCCGCCCGGAAGAAACGCATGGCGTCCATCGGGCCGTAGCGCTGCACCAGGTTGGCCAGCAGGGCGGGCATCTCCGTGGTGCACCACCCGCCGTTGCGGCCACTTGCCCCGTACGCCACGTGCTCTGCCTCGATGACCAGCACGGAGGTCTGTGGCGCCAGTTCGGTCAGGTAGTAGGCGGTCCACAGGCCGGTGAAGCCGGCACCGATCACCACCACGTCGGCCCGGGTGTCGCCGGACAGCGCCGGTCGCCGCGTCCGCAGGGACGCGGGCAGCGTGTCCAGCCACAGGCTCGCCGGTCGCCCGGGCGCGTCGAGGGAGGCCGTCATGTCGTGCTGCCGCTACCGGCTGGCGGCGGTGGTCAGGTCGCCGAGGACGGCCGCGGCCAGGGCCCGCTTGTCGACCTTGCCGACGTTCGTCAGCGGCAACGCCTCGACGACCTCCAACCGGTCCGGCAGCTTGTAGTCGGCCAGGCCCCGGTCGCGCAGCAGCTTGCGTAGCTCCACCAGGCTGGGCGCCGGGTCGTCGGCGACGATGACCGCGCAGGTCTTCTCGCCGAGCCGCCGGTCGGGGAACGGGACGACCGCCGCCGCCCGGACCCGCTCGTGGGCCAGCAGGTGCCCCTCGACCTCGTCGGCCATCACCTTCTCGCCACCCCGGTTGATGACGTCCTTGATCCGCCCGGAGATGACCAGGCGGCCCTCGGCGTCGAACCGGGCCAGGTCGCCGGTGCGCAGGAAACCGTCGGGGGTGAAGACCGTCCGGTTGTGCTCGGGTACGGCGTAGTAGCCGCGCAGCACGCACGGCCCGCGCGCCAGCAACTCGCCGACCTCGCCGGGCGCGACGGGCTCGCCGGCCTCGTCGACGATGAGCAGTTCGTCGTCGGCACACATCGGCGTGCCCTGGGTGGTGGCCGCGGCCTCGTCACCGTCGCCAGGACGGGTGAAGCAGAGCATCCCCTCGGCCATGCCGAACCAGTGGGTGAGCGTGGCACCCAGGGCCGGACGGACCGCGCGGGCCAGGTCGGGTTGCAGCACCGCCCCGCCGACCTCGATGACCAGATCGGACAGGTTCACCTCGAACATGTCGGCGGTCTCGACCCACAGCGACAGCACGGCCGGCATGACCGTGGTGAGGGTGACCCGCTCCTGGGTGATCAGCGGGAAGACCTCGTCCGGGCTGGGGCTGGCGGCCAGCACCGCCCGGCCGCCGACGCGCAGCGCGCCGAGCACGCCGGGGCAGCCGAGGGCGGCGTTGTGTGCGACAGGTACCGCGGCGAGGTAGGCGTGCCGGTGGTCGAACGACATCGCCTCGGCGGTGGCGCGCAGCTGGAAGGCGTAGTCGTCGTGGGTCCGGGGGATCAGCTTCGGCAACCCGGTCGTCCCACCGGAGAGCAGGAAGAACGCCACGTCCTGCGGGTCGGGGCGGGGCAGTTCCCGGGCCGGGGCGCGCACCTGCGACCAGGCCAGGAACGGCCCGGGATCGCCGACCACAAGTACGTGTTGCAGCGTGGGGCAGGCGTCGCGTACCTCCTGCGCCACCGTGCGGTGGTCCACGCCGGGTGTCCGGTCGCTGGTCACCAGGGCGACGGCCCCGACGTACTGGGTCAGGTAGGTCAGCTCGGCCCGACGGTGGGCCGGCAGGGCCAGCACCGGCAGCGCGCCCAGGCGGAACAGCGCCACGCAGGTGACCAGGAACTCGACGGTGTTGGGCAGCTGCACGACCACCCCGTCGCCGGGGCGTACGCCCAGCTCGAACAGGCCCGCGGCCAACTCGTCGGCACGGGCGTCGAGTTCGCCGTAGGTGTGCCGGCCGTGGCGGGTGACCACGGCGGTACGCCCCGGGTCACGAGCCTCGTCGGCCCAGTCGGCCCAGGGGCGCAGCAGGTCACCGAGCACCTCACCGCGCCAGTAACCGGCCTCGCGGTATCGGGCGGCGAACTCCGCCGGCCAGGGGGTGAAGCCTTCACGAACAGCCACGGGGCCTCCCGTACGCCGATCACCGGCGGAGCCGGCCATGGGTATCCGTACGCACCGTATCGACGCTCCAGAAGACACACAAGGGTCTGTGCAAAGACGATGCTTGTATTTCCGAGATACGAGTACTCCACTACCGTGGAACACGAGTGCGGGACCGAGAGAGGACGGCCACGATGCGGGTACGTGTGGACTTTGACAGCTGCGACAGCAACGGCCTCTGCGCGCTCGCCGCGCCGACGGTCTTCGAGGTACGCGACGACGACTACCTCTACGTGCTCCAGGAGAACCCGCCGCAGGAGCTGTGGGACGAGGTGACGCAGGCCGCCACCGCCTGTCCGAAGCTCGCCATCACGCTGGAGGACCAGTGACGGCGCAGGACCGCGAACCGGTAGTCGTCGCGGCGGTCCGTACCCCCATCGGCAAGCGCGGCGGCGCGCTGGCCGGGCTGAAGGGCGTCGAGCTGCTCCGGCACGTGCTGGCCGCGGTCATCGACGCCGCAGGCGTCACGCCCGACGTGGTGGAGCAGGTGGTGGGCGGCTGCGTCACCCAGGCGGGCGAGCAGAGTCTGAACGTCACCCGTAACGCGTGGCTGAGCACCGGCTGGGATCCCGCGGTCGGCTGCACGACTGTGGACGTCTCCTGCGGCTCGGCCCAGCAGGCCAACCACCTGGTCGCCGCGCTGATCGGCAGTGGCGCGATCGACGTGGGTATCGCCTGCGGGGTGGAGTCGATGAGCCGGGTGCCGATCGGCGTCAACCTCTACAACGGACCGGGTCACTACAAGACCGCCGACTACCCGTGGGACGACCCGCCGAAGGCGCAGTTCGGCGGTGCCGAGCGGATCGCCGCCCGACAGGGGCTCACCCGCGCCGACGTCGACGCGTACGGGGTGCTCTCCCAGCAGCGCGCGGCGGCGGCCTGGGCGGCCGGGCATTTCGACCGTGAGGTGGTCGGCATCGACGCGCCGGGCGACGGCGAGGACGCCGGCAGTCGCCGGGTCGACCGGGACGAGGGGCTGCGCGAAACCACCCTGGAGGGGCTGGCCAAGCTCGCGCCGAACGTGCCCGACGGGGTGCACACCGCCGGCACCACCTCCCAGGTCTCCGACGGCGCGTCGGCGATCCTGTGGATGTCCCGCGCCCGGGCCCGGGCGCTGGGACTGCGGCCCCGGGCGCGGATGCTCACCCAGGTGGTCACCGGAGCCGACCCCTACTACCTGCTCGACGGGCCGGTGGTGGCGACCGGCCGGGCGCTGGAGCGGGCCGGCATGACACTTGCCGACCTCGACCTGGTCGAGGTCAACGAGGCGTTCGCGGGGGTGGTGCTCAACTGGGCCCAGCAGTACGACAGCGACCTGGAGCGGGTCAACGTCAACGGCGGGGCGATCGCGCTGGGCCATCCGCTCGGCTCCAGCGGCACCCGACTGCTGGTCACCGCGCTGCACGAGTTGGAACGCCGGGACGCGCAGACCGCGCTTGTCACCATGTGCTGCGGGGGTTCGCTGGGCACCGCGACGATCCTGGCCCGGGTGTGACGTGCGGCGCGAGGAGTTCTACCGGGAGGCCCGCGACGACCTCGACGGTCCCCTGCACGGCCTGACCGTGCTGGACGTGACGAAGGTGTGGTCCGGTCCGTTGGCCACCGGTCTGCTGGCCGACATGGGTGCGGACGTGATCCGGGTCGAGTTGCCCTACGGACGCGACGGCGAGGTGCCGCCGGAGATTCCCGGCACGGGCCTGTCCTGGTTCCGCGAGACGGTGAACCGGAACAAGCGCAGTGTCGGGCTGGACCTGCGGCAGCCCGCCGACCGGGAGGCGTTCCTGCAACTGGTCCGCGACGCGGACCTGGTGGTGGAGAACTACAAGCCCGGCACCCTCGACGAGTGGGGTGTCGGCTACCCCGACTGCCGCAGAGTCCGGCCGGACATCGTGTTCGTCTCCATCACCGGCTGGGGACAGTACGGCCCGGACATCGACCGGCCGGCGTACGACCCGGTGGTCCAGGCGGCGAGCGGCTGGATGGCGCTCAACGGAGACCCCGCGGGACGCCCGGTCCGCGCGCCCACCTTCCTCGCCGACGAACTGGCCGGACTGCACGCGGCCGTCGGCGCGCTGGCCGCCCTGACGCACCGGGACCGCACCGGTGAGGGTCAGCACGTCGACGTGGCCATGCTCGACAGCCTGCTGGCCAGCAGTTGTGGCCTGTTGACGCTTGCCGCGACCGGCGCGCCGCCGGCCCGGTGGGGCAACCAGACCGACTTCGCGGTCCCGTCGAACGTCTACCGCTGCCTCGACGGGGAGGTCTATCTGTCCGTCGCCCTGGACAAACACTGGCGGGCGTTGGCGGAGACGCTGGGCCGTCCGGAGCTGGCCCGGGCGCCCGGCTACGGGCGAGGCGCCCAGCGCCGGCAGAACCGGGTCGAGGTCGACGGCCTGGTGGCGCAGTGGTGCGGCAGCCGTACGGTCGACGAGGTCATGGCGGCGTTCCGCGCCGCACACCTGGTGGCCGAGCGGGTACGCACGTTCAGCGAGGTCGCGGCCGACCCGCAGGTGTCGGCGCGGGACATGCTTCAGCCCACGGTGCTGCACAACGGCACCGTCGCGCCGCTGACCGGCCCGGCGGTGAAGTTCTCCCGCACGCCGACCCGGATCCGCCGGGGTGCGCCGGCGGCCGGCGCGGACAGCCGTGACGTGCTGCGGGACGCCGTTACGCAGCCCGACGGTGCATAGGGTCCCATAGTATCTGCGTGCGTTTTGCGTGTGTCCTGCTGCTTCTATTGATGTCAGGCGCAAGATGCTTCAACATAGGAGTACGAGATACGAGTTCCCGTCGCCGATCGGGGGTACCCGGCGTGGGTGCGACGGGCAGAGGAGGCGTCTGTGAGCGAGCGACCGCTGGCACTGGTGACCGGCGCCTCACGAGGCATCGGCCGCGCGGTGGCCGTCCGGCTCGCCGAGCAGGGCTACGGTGTCGCCTGCTGCTACAGCAGGCCGAGCGAAGCCGCCGAGAAGACCGAGGCTGCGGTCGCCGCGACCGGGGTGCCGAGCTACTTCGCCCCCTGCGACGTCGCCGACGACGCGGCGGTGGACGCGTTCATCGCCGAGGCGGAAGGGCGACTGGGCCCGATCGGCCGGCTGGTCAACAACGCCGGCATCACCCGGGACAGCCCGCTGGTGCTGGCCCGCCGCCCCGACTGGGAGGCGGTCCTCGACATCAACCTCGGTGGCACCTGGAACTTCTGCCGGGCCATGTCCTTCCGGTTCATGAAGCGGCGCGCCGGTGTCATCGTCAACCTCTCCTCGATCGCCGGCATCCGCGGCAACGTCGGCCAGACCGCGTACGCGGCCAGCAAGGCGGGCATCATCGGGCTGAGCCGTTCGCTGGCCAAGGAGTTGGCCCCCTACGGCGTACGGGTCAACGTGGTCGCCCCCGGGTTCATCGAGACCGACATGACCGACGCGCTGGACGCCAAGGCCCGGGAGCGGGCCCTGGGCATGATCGGCCTGCGCCGCTTCGGTCGCCCCGAGGACGTCGCGGGGATTGTCGACTTCCTCCTCTCCGACCAGGCCGACTACGTCACCGGCCAGGTGTTCCAGGTGGACGGGGGGATGACCCTGTGACCGCGGCGACGGCAACGCCGGTCTGGCGGCCCGCTGCCCCGGTCGGCTTCGCCGCCCCGCTGCCCGCCGTCGACCTGATCCGGGTGGCGGCGGTCGACGACGGCTGGACGGTCAGCGCCCGGGTCGTGGTCGACTCCGAGTCCCCGAACCTGGCCGGTCACTTCCCCGGTCAGCCGATCTATCCGGGGGTGTTCGTGGTCGAGACCCTGTGCCAGGCGATGGCGCAGGCCGTCCCCGGCGCGCCCCGGCTGCGTACGGTCACCTCGGTCCGGTTCCTCGCGGCGCTGCTCGGCGGCGACGAGATGACGCTCGACCTCGACGTGCGACCGACGCCGCCGGCCGGCTGGGCGGTACGCGGCACCGCCCGGCGCCTCGACGGCACGGTCACCGCCCAGCTCCGCGCCGTCTTCGACGCCGGAGCCGGCGCGTGAACGCCGCCGAGATCCGGGCCGTCCTGCCCCAGCGTCATCCGCTGCTGCTCGTCGACCGGGTGACCAGCATGCAACCCGGTGACGTCATCGAGACGGTGAAGGCGATCACCGCCACCGAGCCGTGCTACGCCCATCTCGGCGACGACGCCACCGCCGAGGACTACGCCTATCCGGCCTCGCTGCTCATCGAGTCCTTCGGGCAGAGCGCCGCGCTGCTGTGGCTGGCCGGCACCACCGGGTCGGATCGACTCACCGATGACGCCCTGCTGCTGTTCGTGGGCGCTCGGGAGTACACAGTCGAGGGCCGGGCGTACCCGGGCGACGTCGTCCGGCACGTCGTACGCCTGGAACGGGTCGTCGCCGACACCGCCTTCGCCACCGGCGAGAGCTGGGTCGGCCAGCGGCGCATCGCCACCGTCGGCTCGCTGATGGCCGCCCGCCGCCCTCGCTCCGCAGTCGCCGAACCGGCGGCCGGCCCGACCGGCGCGGGCGTCGACCGCACCATCCCCGCTAACACCAGTGCCCAAGGAGGCCGACATGTCCGGTGAAAACGAGCGGTACGAGCAGCTCCGGGAGATCATCGCCGAGGTGTTGGAGATCGAGACCGACGAGCTGACCGACACCGGGGACTTCGCCGAGGAGTACCAGGCGGACTCGCTGCGGGCCATCGAGATCCTGGCCCGCATCGACAAGGAGTTCAAGGTGGAGATCCCGCAGTCGGAGCTGCCCGAGCTGCGCAACCTCAAGGCCACCTACGAGGCCGTCGCCCGGCACGCCGGCTGGCAGGACTGACACCGTGCGGCGTGTGGTCGTGACCGGCCTCGGCCCGGTGTCGAGCATCGGAACGGGGGTGACGGCGTTCGGTGCGGCCCTGCGGGCGGGCCGCTCCGGCATCTCCCAGATCACCAGCTTCGACCCGTCCGGGTTCCCGTACCGCAACGGCGGTGAGGTCCGCGACTTCGACCCCGCCGCCTGGCTGCACCGGCTGCCCACCGATCGGTGGGGCCGGTCCAGCCAGTTCGCGGCCGCCGCCGCACGGCTCGCCGCGGAGGACGCCAAACTGGACCTCGACGCGGTGGACCGGACCCGGGCGCACGCCGTGATCGGCACCACCAGCGGCGAGTCCGTCGTCCTGGAGGCGCTCACGGCACGCCTGGTCGAGGCGGGCTTCGACGCGGTACCACCGCAGCTCGTCGAGCAACTGCCCGCCGGGCGGTTGGCGCACGCGGTAAGCGAGGAGTTGGGCCTGCGCGGCGACTCGCTGACCCTCGCCACCGCCTGCTCCGCCAGCAACTACGCCATCGGGTACGCCTACGACCTGCTCGTCTCCGGCGAGTCGGACGTGGTGTTCGCCGGTGGGGCCGACTCCGTCTGCCGGTGGGCGCACGCCGGGTTCTACCGGCTGGGCGCGCTCACCGAGCACGCCTGCGCGCCGTTCGACCGGGACCGCTCCGGCATCATCACCGGCGAGGGCGGCGCGGTGCTGGCGCTGGAGACGTGGGAGCACGCCGAGGCGCGTGGCGCGCACGTCTACGCGGAGGTGCTCGGCTACGGCCTGAACTGCGACGCCAACCATCCGGTGGCCCCGGACCGGGACAGCATCGCCGAGTGCATCCGCATCGCCCACCGCAACGCCGGAGTCACCCCGGAGCAGGTCGACTACATCTGCGCCCACGGCACCGGCACCCCGGCCAACGACCTGGTCGAGGCGCAGGCCGTGCTGGAGGTGTTCGGCGCGAACCCGCCGCCGATCAGCTCGATCAAGTCGATGATCGGGCACACCATGGGGGCGGCCAGCGGGTTCGGTGCGATCGCCTCCGCGCTCGCCATCGAACAGGGCTTCCTGCCACCCACCATCAACTGGTCGCACCCGGACCCGCAGTTGACCGGCATCGACCCGGTGCCGAACGAGGCCCGGCCGGCCACCGTCCGGCTGGTGCAGAACAACGGGTTCGCCTTCGGCGGGAACAACGCGATCGTGCTGCTGGGAGCTGCCCGATGACCGCACTGACAATCAACGGCCTCGCGGCGCTGAGCGCCGCCGGTGACCGGCCGGAGGCGCTCGCGGAACGGGCCACCGCCCTCGCCGGGGACATCCACCCGGGGGTACCCGTCGGCGGGATCGTCACCGAGGAGTTGCCCCGCCCCGAGGGCCACGCCCTGCTCGACTTCGACGTACGGGCCCGGCTCGGCCGGCGCGGCACCAGCTTCTACGACCGGGCCACCGCCCTGGCCGTGGTGGCCTGCGGCGACGCCCTCACCGACAGCGGGCTGACGGTGGACGACACCAACCGGGCCCGGGTCGGCGTGGTGCTGGGCACCACCGTGGGCAGCCTGAAGTCCACGAGCGACTACACCCGCGAAACCCTGGTGCAGGAGAAGCCGTATCTGGTCAACCCGATGCTGTTTCCCAACACGGTGATGAACTGCGCGGCCGGGCAGGCGGCCATCCGACACGGGCTCAAGGGCATCAACGCCACGGTCACCGGCGGGCCGCTGGCCTTCTTCAACGCGCTGCGGTACGCCGGCAACGCCATCCGTCGCGGCTACGTCGACACCATGCTGGTCGGCGCGGTGGAGGAGTTCTCGGCACACCGGGCCTGGGCGTCCGCGTCCGGCCCGACCGGTGGCGAGGTCCCGGCCGGCGAGGGTGCCGCGGTGTTCGTGATCGGCGGCGGGGCCGACTCGGTCGGGCGCACCACGATCTGCGCCGTGACCACCGGTTACGGCCCCGACGGTACGGCGGAGCAGGCCCTCACCGACTGTGTCGCGCGGGCCCTGCACGTGGCCGGTGCCGCGCCGACCGACGTCACGCTGCTGGCCACCAGCGAAACCCGCACCGCGGGCACCCGCCCGCAGCGCGCCGCCGCCCTGCGGGCGCTCGACGGGCACGTACCGGCCGAGTTCGTCCTCAGCCGGGTGGCGGGGGACTGTGGGGCCGCCACCCCGGCTCTCGCCCTGGCGGCCGTGCTGCGCCTGCCCGCCGACGGCGACCGGTCCGGCCTGATCCTGCTCACCGCCCACGGCACCGACGGCGGCGTTGGTGCCGCCCTGGTCCGGCGGTAGCCGATGGCCACGCTGATCGCGGCGAGCAGCCTGCGTACGTGTCTCGGCGACGGCGCGGGCACCTTCGCCGCGTTGCTGGACGGACGCAGCGGGGTGGGCCCGCTGCGGCACCCATTGACCGGGCAGCTCAACGTGACGGCCGGCTACCAGATCGACGAACCCGCCCCGGACGTCGCGCTGCGGGCCGGCACCTGGCTGCGCGAGTGTGTCGACGAGGCGCTGACCCGGTCCGCCGTCGACCCGGCGCGGAGCCGGGTGGTGGCGCTCGTCGGCACCGGGTTGCGGGAACTCGCCGCGGTGGAGGAGTTGGCGTTCAGCGGAACCGCCACCAACCCGTCCCGCCTGCACTTCGGTCCGGCCGTCCGGGACGCTGCACCGGGCCTGGCCGAGGTGGTGACCATCGCCAACGCGTGCAGCGCGGGCGGGCACGCCCTCGCGCTCGCCCAGGATCTGATCGAGACCGGTGAAGCCGACGCGGTCGTCGTCGGCGCGGCCGACACGATGACCGCCTCGATGCTCGCGATGATCGGCAAGGTCACCCCGGAACCGACCACCCAGGTCCGCCCCTTCGACCGCGACCGCACCGGGGTGCTGCTCGGCGAGGGCGCCGCCGCGCTCGTCCTGGTCGGCGAGGACTGGACCGGACCGGCAGTGGGCCGACTGCTCGCCACCGGACTGTCCTGCGACGCCGTGCACGAGACCGCCCCCGATGTGGACGGCATCGGCCGGGCGATGCACGACGCCTGGTCGCGGGCCGAACGCGACCCGGACGAGGTGAACCTGGTGGTGGCCCACGGCACCGGCACGGCCCTGAACGACCCCACAGAATGCGTCGCGTTGCAGCGCTGCCTGCCTCGACCCGCAGCGCCGCTGGTCACCGCCGTCAAGGGGGCCATCGGCCACCTGTCGGGTGCCGCCGCGCTGGCCAACCTCGACGTGGCGCTGCGCTGCCTGGCCAGCGGCACGGTCCCGCCGGTGGTCGGGCTGGCGAACCCCCTGCCGGAGGGGGACGGGCTCACCTTCGTCCGGGACGCCCGCACCCAGCGGGACGTCACCCTGGCCCAGGTCAACGCCTTCGGCTTCGGCGGCGTGAACGCGGTGACACTGGTGGAAGCGCCGTGACCAGCATGCCGGCCCCACCGGTCACCGCCGTGGCCGTCACCTCGTACAGCGTCCACCTGCCCGCCGACGACCGCTTCGACACGGCCGTCGCGGACCTGCCGCCGGTGGAGCCCGGCTGCCCGGCCGACCGCGCGCACACCCTGCTCGGCCGCAAAGGGCTGCTGTACAAGGAACCCGCCACCCGACTCGCCCTGTGTGCCGTGCACCGCGCCCTGGGCCTGCCCGACGGCGTACGCCCCGCCAACGCGCTCGATCCCCGTACCGCGGTGGTGGCCGCGAGCAACCTCGGCAACGTCGCCACGGTGGTGGACGTGACCCGCGCCGTCGCCAAGGAGGGCAGCCGGGGGGTCAGCCCGATGGCGGCACCGAACGCCTCCAGCAACGTCATCGCCAGCAGCATCGCGTTGTGGTTCCGCTTCGGCGGCCCGAACCTGATGGTCTGCTCCGGCGAGACCGCCGGGCTGGACGCGCTGGCTCTGGGTGCCCTCCTGCTGCGGGCCGGCCGGGCCGACCGGGTGCTGGTCGTCGGCGCGGAACCCGACGACGAGACCGCCGTCGCGGTACGCCGTGGCCCCGCCGCCGACTCCACCACGCCGCCGCTGCGTGCCGGTGCCGCCTGCGTGGTGCTGGAACCCGTCACCCGGGCCGCCGCCCCGCTGGCCACCGTGACGGTCGGGCCGACGCTGAGCCGACGCGTACCCCCGCCGACCCGGATCGTGGTCGGTCCCGGCCACCTGGACCCCGCTGCGGCCTGGGGTGACTGCTACGGCGCCCAGGGAGTGCTGCAGACCGCGCTCGCCGCGCAGCTCGTCGCCGAGGGCGCGGACGGCGTCGCGGTGCTCTGCGGCGGTGACGACGACGGGTGGCGTACCGCCCTGCTGACCCCCGGGAGGCGGCCGTGACCACACCGGCCGTGACCACACCGGCCGTACGTCAGCTGCGCCCACCCACGCCGGGCGGCCCGCTCGTGGCCTTCGTGCACGGGCTGGAGGACTCCTGGGAGAGTTGGCTGCCGCTGTGCAACGTGCTGCCCGAGTGGACCCCGGTCGCCCTCGACCTGCCGTGGCGGCCCGGTAACGACTACCTGTGGCGTCGTCGCCCCTCGCCCGCCTGGCTCGCCGACGGTCTCGACCTGCTGGGTCGGCGTCCCGACCTCGTCGTGGCCCACTCCTTCGGCGCGAACGCCCTGCTCGAACTGCTCTGCGCCGGTGACCGGCGGGTGCCGGAGACCGTCATCCTGATCTGTCCGCTGTACCGGCCGCCGGACGTCGCCGTGACCTGGCGGGTCTTCGAACGGGCACGGCGCTCCTTCGAGCAGCACATCCACGACTCGCTGCGCAGCCGCCTCGGTCCGCGGTTGCGGAACATGGACGCCGAGGTGGTGGAGCGGATGATCGCCAAGGCGGTCGACCGGGTCGGCCCCTCCGGATTCCTGGCCGTGTTCGACCAGTTCTGCGCCAGCGCGTCCCTGCGGCTGGACCAGGTGACGGCCCGGGTGCTGGTGCTCGCCGGCGGCTCCGATCCGACCCTGTCCCCGGCCGCCGCGCGGATCCTCGCCGACGGCATGCCGCACGCGGTGCTGTCGGTCGGCGACAGCTACGACCACTTCTGCTACGCCCGCCAGCCGGAGGATGTCGCGTCCCGCCTGCGGGCCTTCGTCGACGTGGCATCCGTCGTCAGCGGTCATCCCGAAGGAGTAGCCACGTGACCACCCTCGTCCCGCCCACGCCCGTCCCGAGCGTCCTGGTCGGCCGACCGCGCTACGAAGGCGCCAACATCCGCACCTGGATCGGCTTCAAACACTTCATGTACCTGGTGGAGGAGGCGGTCCTGCAGTGGCTGCGCGACCAGGGCCACGGTGCCCGTGAGCTGTTCCACCAGTACGGCCTCGGCACCGAGATCGTCGACTGCTCGGTGCAGCTGCCCGCCGTGCTGGAGGTCGACGACGAGGTACGCGCAGAGGTGGTCGCCGGCACCGGGAAGCGGCTGCGGGTGCAGATGTCGGTCCACCGCGACGGCCAGGACGTCGTGGTGCTGCGCGGACACGTCACGGTCGCGCTGATCCCCGAGACCGACGCACCGACGCACCGGACCGCCCCGGACACCCTCGCCGCCTGGGAGGCCGCCGAACTCGGGGAGGCGACCGGACTGCGCTCGGAGCGCACGCTGCCGGCCGGTGCCGACCTCGCGTCCACGTTGGCACCGGCCGGCTCGGGAGCCTTCCTGTGGTCCTGGCGGGCACCGTACTTCTACTGCCACTTCTCCGACCGGGTGCAGCATTCCGGCTACGTGCGCGCCCTGGAGGAGGTCGTCGACCGGTTCCTCGCCGACCGGGGCATCTCGGTGGGGCGCATGCTGCGCGAACGCGCGTGGATCCCGGTGGTCTCCCGGGCCCGGGTACGCCTGGCCGAACCGGCCCACATGGAGGAGACGGTGCACACCGTCTTCCAGGTCGACGACGTGCTGCGGGAGATGATGTTCAGCGGCCGGATGGACTGCTGGGTCCAGCGGGACGACCGGCTGATCCAGGTGGCGTCGGCGACCATCCTGCACGGCTACGCGATCAGCCGGGGACCGGACGCCGGTCAGCTCGCCCGGCTCGACCCGGAGGTCTGCGCGATCCTCACCGGGAGCCCGTCGTGACCCGCGCGCCCGCCCGCCCCCGGCTGTTCTTCTCCTTCCGCAGCCCGTACAGCTGGTTGACGATCCGGCGGTTGCGCGCCGCGGTGCCGACGGCGTTCGCGGAGCTGGACTGGTTCCCCTACTGGGATCCGGATCCGCGGACCGGCGAGGCGCTCGCCGCGCGCGGCGCGGAGTTCCACTACGTGCAGATGAGTCGGGCCAAGCACCTCTACCTGCTGATGGACACCAAACGACTGGTGCAGCACGAGGGTGTGCCGATGGCGTGGCCGATCGACGTCGACCCGCACTGGGAGGTGCCGCACCTGGGCTGGCTGGCGGCCCGCCGCGCCGGTCGGGCGGAGCTGTTCTACGACGAGGTGGTCGCCGCCCGCTGGGAACGGGGCGAGAACATCTGCGACCCCGAGGTGGTGGCCGGCTGCGCCGAGCGGGCCGGCCTGGACCCGGCCGTGATCCTCGGCGCGGTCGACGATCCGCAGCTACGGGCCGAGGGGGTGGACTGTCTCGAACGTGCCTACCTCGACGACGTCTTCGGAATTCCGTACCTGAAATGGGGCCGGCACCGGTTCTGGGGGCTGGACCGGCTGGACGGCTTCCTGGAGCTGTGGCGGCCGGACGCCGCCGCCACCGTCCCGGCCACCGTCGCGGCGCCGGCGCCGGCCACGGTGGGGCTTCCCGACCGGGCGGAGGCGATCGTGGCCGCCGGCGGATACGACACCGACACGACGGGTGGATGCGGATGATGTTCCCTCCTGACACAGCGGCTCTGCGGCGACAGCGGATGGAGCAGTTGGCCGCCACGCTGCGGCTGTTCGCGGAACTCGGCTACGACGAGGGGGCGGGCGGACACATCACCGCCCGCGACCCCGAGCGGCCCGACTGCTTCTGGATCAACCCGTTCGGCATGTACTTCGGTCACGTCCGGGTCAGCGACCTGCTGCTTGTCGACGCCGACGGCAAGGTGCTGGGCGGCAAGGGCCGGATCAACCCGGCCGGCTTCGTCATCCACTCGGCGGTGCACGCCGCCCGCCCCGACGTCATCTGCGCGGTGCACACCCACTCGGTGTACGGGCGGGCGTTCTCCACCCTGGGTCGGCTGCTCGACCCGATCACCCAGGACGCCTGCGCCTTCTACGGCGACCACGCCCTCTTCGACGACTACACAGGCGTGGTGCTCGACTCCGAGGAGGGCAAGCGGATCGCCACCGCGCTGGGCGCCGGCAAGGCCGCCATCCTGCAGAACCACGGCCTGTTGACCGTCGGCGGGTCGGTGGCGGAGGCGGCCTGGTGGTTCGTCGCCATGGAACGGTCCTGCCAGGTGCAGCTCGCCGCCGAGGCGGCCGGCAAGCCGATCCTCATCGACCACGAGGACGCCGAGCGCACTCGTGAGGTGATCGGCTCACCCGGCATCGGCCGGTACAACTTCAAGCCGCTCTACGAGGGTGTCCTGCGCCGCCACCCGGATCTGCTGGACTGACGATGCCGTCTCCTCACGACCCGCCCGCGCTGCTCGCCGCCCGGATCACCGCCACCCCGGACGCACCGGCGCTGGCCGACGAGGGCGGGGTGCTCACCTGGGCGCACCTGGGGGAGCGAGTGAACCGGTGGCGGGCGCTGCTCGCCAGCACCGGCGTCAGCTCCGGTGACGCGGTGGCGCTGATGCTCGGCAACCGCCGGGAGGCGCTGGAAGCGCTGTTGGCCTGCCTGCACGCCGGGATCACCGTGGTGCCGGTGAACTGGCACCTCACCGCGCCGGAGGTCGCCTACCTGTTGACCGACGCCGACACCCGACTGCTCGTCGTCGACCCGCCGCGCGCCGAGGTGGGTGCCAAGGCGGCGGCCGACGCGGGCACGGTCACCGCGCTTGTCACCGGCGACGAGGTCGCGTACGGCCTGGCGGCGGTCGAGCCGCTGCTCGCCGCGATCGACCCGTCCGCCGCCCCCGCCGAGCAGGAGTGCGGGCAGCTGATGATCTACACGTCGGGCACGACCGGTCGACCCAAGGGCGTGCTCAACGGTCTGTTCGTCACCGGGGCACCGTGGGCCCGGGCCACCCGCCTGCTGGAGTACGCCACCGGGACGCTCGGCGTACCCACCGACGGGCGGGTGCTGCTGGTCGGGCCGTGGTACCACTCCGCGCAACTGTTCTTCGCGCTGCTGCCCCTGCTCAACGGCGCGACCCTGGTCGTCCGGGAGCGTTTCGACCCCGCCGGGATGCTGTCCACGATGGACGCCGAACGGATCACCGAGTGCCATCTCGTGCCGACCCAGTTCGTCCGCCTGCTCCGCCTCGACCCGGCCGTCCGAGCCGGGTTCTCCGGGGCCAGCCTGCGCCGAATCTGGCACGGCGGTGGTCCGTGCCCGCCGGACGTCAAACGCCGCATGATCGAGTGGTGGGGCCCGGTGCTTGTCGAGTACTACGCGGCCACCGAGGGGGGAGTGGTCACCCTCATCGACTCGGCCGACTGGCTCACCCACCCGGGCAGCGTGGGCCGGGCGGTGCCGCCGAACCGGATCCTCGTCGTCGACGACGACGGCCGTGAGCTCGGCCCGTACCAGCCGGGCCGGATCTTCATCCGCCGACCCGGCCGGGGTTTCCGCTACCACAACGCCGCGGAGAAGACCCGCGCCGCGCATCTCGCGCCCGGCGTCTTCACCTACGGCGAGATGGGTCACCTCGACGACGACGGCTACCTGTACCTCACCGGCCGCGCCCAGAACATGATCGTTTCGGGGGGCGTGAACGTCTACCCGGCCGAGATCGAGCAGGTGCTGCTGCAACACCCGGACGTACGCGACGCC
The DNA here is from genome assembly GCF_000204155.1 of Micromonospora maris AB-18-032. NCBI lineage: Bacteria > Bacillati > Actinomycetota > Actinomycetes > Micromonosporales > Micromonosporaceae > Micromonospora > Micromonospora maris. The sequence goes on from NC_015434.1 coordinate 566,797, forward strand.
GTCGTGCTCGGCGTGCCCGACGAGGAGTACGGCGAGCGGGTGGCCGCGGTCGTGGAGTGGGAACCGGGCGGCCGGCAGCTGCCCTGGTCGGCGCTTGACGCCCACTGTCGACAACACCTGGCCGGTTTCAAGGTGCCGCGCTGCTGGCGGTCGGTCGACGCCATCCCCCGCGAGCCGACCGGCAAGCTCCGCCTCGACCAGTTGCGCACGCTCTGCGGAGACGACCGATGGGAGCGATGAGCCAGATGCCCGTGACGCGTACGACCCCCACCGCGGACATCGCCCACCCGGCGACATACGCCCTCGGCGTGCCGCACGCCGAGTTCGAGCGGCGTCGCCGCGAGGAGCCGGTCGGATGGGTGCCGGAGCCGGCGCTGTGGCGGCACAGCTCGGCCGGCCGGATGCAGCAGCAGGGCCCCGGATTCTGGGCGGTGACGACCCACGACGCGGTCATGGAGGTGTCCCGGCAACCCCAGGTGTTCTCCTCCGCGCTGCGCGGGGCGTTCCTGCACGACCCGCGTACCCCTGCCGACCTGGACTTCATGCGCCAGCTGCTGGTGAACATGGACGCCCCGCAGCACGTACGGATCCGGCGCATCGTCAGCTCGGTGTTCACCCCGCGCGCCGTACGCGCGCTCGCCGACACCGTCACCCGGCACGCCCAGGACCTCGTCGAGGCGGTACGTCAGCGGGACAACTTCGACGCGGTCACCGACCTGGCAGCGGAACTGCCCCTGCTGGTGCTCGCCGACCTGCTGGGCCTGCCGCACGGCGACCGGCACCTGCTGTACCGCTGGAGCAACAACCTGGTCGGCTTCGACGACCCGGAGTACGGCGGCGGTGACGTCGAGGTCTACCGGCAGACGTTCGCGGAGGCGTTCCAGTACGCCCTGGCCGTGGCCGTACGGCGCCGGGCCGCTCCGCGCGACGACCTGATCAGCCTGCTCGCCACCGCGGAGGTCGACGGGCGGCGGCTGACCGACCGGGAGTTCTGCCAGTTCTGGCTGCTGCTGGTGGTCGCCGGCAACGAGACCACCCGCCATCTGATCTCCAACTCCCTGCACCTGCTGCTGCACGACGAGCAGCTGCGCGGCCGCTGGCTGGGCAGCCCGCTGCCCACCGCCACCGCCGTCGACGAGTTCCTCCGGGTGGTCACCCCGATCATGCAGTTCCGCCGGACCGCCACCCAGGACACGACCCTCGCCGGCACGAGGATCGCCGAGGGCGACAAGGTCGTCATGTTCTACGTCTCCGCCAACCGGGACGCCGCGGTCTTCGCCGACCCCCACCGGGTGGACCTGGAGCGGGCCCCCAACCCGCATCTCAGCTTCGGGGTGGGCCCGCACTTCTGCCTGGGCGCCCACCTCGCGCGGATGGAGATGGCCGCGTTGCTCGACGCCATCGCCCCGCACCTTCCCCGACTTGCCGCCACGGGCCCGGTCGTCCGACTGGAGTCCAACTTTGTCAATGGCATCAAGTCGATGCCTGTGGGCTGGACCTGAGACCCAGGGCCAGGCCGCCGGAAAGGAGAAAGCGATGTCCCTCAACGAACGGCTGCGCGAGTACAAGGCCCGCCAGGAGGCGGGTGAGGTACCACCCATCACGTCGGCCCACCTTGAGGTGATCTACCGGGAGGCGGAGGCTCTGGCCGCCTCGGGTGCCGAGGACCGGGTGCTGAAGGTGGGAGATCCGTTCCCGTCCTTCGAGCTGCCCGACGAGAACGGCGACGTCGTCTCCTCCGCCGACCTGCTGTCCCGGGGGCCGCTCGCGGTCGTCTTCTACCGGGGCATCTGGTGCGACTACTGCAACTTCGAGCTGGAGGCGTTGGAGGAGGTCTACCCGCAGATCCGGGAGCTCGGCGCGGAACTGGTGGCGGTCTCGCCGGTCACCATGCCCAACCTGCGGGCCGCCATCCGGCGCAACAAGATCTCGTACCGGATCCTCAGCGACCGGGGTAACACCTACGCCGCGCGATTCAACCTGACCTACACGATGAACCAGGCCCTGCTCGACGTGTGGGGCAGCTTCGGCATGGACTTCTCGCAGATCAACGGCGACGACAGCAACCGCATGACCATGCCCGGGGTGTTCCTCGCCGACACCGACGGCGTGCTGCGCTTCGCCTCGGCGTACGCCCGGCACTGGGAGCGGACGGAGCCGGCCGACCTGATCGCGGCCATCGAACGGCTGAGCCCGCAGAACGCCGCCCGGTCCTGACCAACGGCACCGGTCGCGTCGCCACCCGTCGCCGGGTGGCGACGCGACCGGGTGTGGAGGGGGAAACATGCATCTGAACGTGTTCACCGAATGCTCGCCGTCGCCGCAGTTCGTCGGCATGTGGCGAGCTCCCGGCGACGCCACCGGCACCGGCTACCGGTCGTTGGACTACTGGGCCGCGATCGCCCGACGGCTTGAGGCGGCCTGCGTCGACGCGCTGTTCTTCGCCGACATCCACGGCACCTACGACGTGTACCAGGGGTCGTGGGCGACCGCGGTCCGGCACGCGGTGCAGATTCCCTCGATCGACCCGGTGCCGGTCGTCGCCGCGGCGGCGATGGCCACCACCGACCTCGGCTTCGCGGTCACCTACTCCACCACCTACCACCAGCCGTACGAGTGCGCCCGGCTGTTCTCCACGCTCGACCACCTCACCCGGGGGCGGATCGGCTGGAACATCGTCACCTCGTACCTACGCTCGGCCACCGACAACGGGCTCGGTGAATATCTGGACCACGACCTGCGTTACGACCGGGCCGACGAGTACATGGAGGTGGTCCGCGCACTCTGGGAGCGCAGTTGGGACGACGGCGCGGTGGTCCGCGACGTCGACGGGGACGTCTTCACCGACCCGTCCCGGGTACGCGCCATCGACCACCAGGGTGAGTGGTTCACCGTACGCGGCCCGCATCAGTGCGAGCCGTCGCCGCAGCGCACGCCGGTGTTGTACCAGGCGGGCGCGTCGGGGCGGGGCATGGCCTTCGCCGCCCGGCACGCCGAGGTGATCTTCCTGACCATGGCCGACCCGCAGAGCGGCGCGGAGACGGTCGGGCGGCTGCGCCGGCGGGTGGCCGACGCGGGGCGTGACCCGCGGAGTGTGCGCGCACTCCAGGGCACCATGGTGATGGTCGGCGCCGACCGCGCCGATGCGAAACGCAAGGCCGCGCAGTACCACGAGCTGTGGAGCCCGGAGGGGCAGCTGGCGAAGTGGTGCGGCTGGATGGACATCGATCTGGCCGCGTACCCGGACGACACTCCGGTCGACGAGGTGAAGAACCAGGGCAGCCAATCGTTCCTGGGCTTCCTGCGCGGGCTGAGCCCGGAGCGGTCGTGGACCATCGGCGACGTGCGGTACCTGGTCTCCCGCCCGCGTCGGGCCCGTCGGGACGCGCCGATGACGCTGTTCGGCACGGCCGAGGAGATCGCCGACCGGATGGAGCAGTGGCTGGAGGTCGCCGACGTGGACGGCTTCAACCTGATCCCGTGCAGCCCTTCGGACGGCCTCGGCGACATCTGCGATCTGCTCATCCCCGAACTGCAACGCCGTGGCATGTTCCGCACCGCCTACCGCAAGGGCGAAACCCTGCGGCAGCGGTACTTCGGACCGGACGCCTGACCGTCCGCACGCGGACGGCGTAGTGACACTTTACGCGTATGTTGAAGTGTCTTGTTGGGTGGCGAGTGTCGTTGCTAGTGTTCCGAAGTATTCGACCCGTCGCTGAAAAGGATGTCCGGGCATGGGTAGGAAACCAGTCGTAGGCCCACGGATGACGGCCGAGATCGAAGGCGATTTCGCCGTCTTCATGACGGGCATGCGGATCAACAACTTTTTCAAGGTCAACCGCTGGCTGCCGACCTTCTGGTCGATGGGTGGCGTGTTGAAGGCCATGTTCGCCGATCAGGAGGCGACCGGCGCTCTGCACGCGCACGCCTACTGGGGCAACCGGGGCGCGGTCATGATCGCCTATTTCCGCAGCATCGAGCACCTCGAACGGTTCGCCAACAACCGCGAGCTGGCGCACTCCAAGGCACTTCAGGACTACTTCCGGCGGATGAAGGACAACAACGTCGTCGGCATCTGGCACGAGTCCTACGTGGTCCGCAACGGCGAGTACGAGGCCGTCTACAACCACATGCCGGAGGCGACGGGCCTCGCCGCGGCCGGTGAGTGTGTGCCGGTCAACCGCCGGGGCAACAGCGCGTCCGCCCGTCGGGCCACCGGAGCGCGGACCGCCGCCGAGGCAGCTGCCGGCTCGGGCCGCGACGTGGAGCCGGTGGCACCGGTGGTGGACGAGATATTCCCCGCGGTCGCCGCCGACCGCGTCGCCTGACGCTCCCGGTCCGGCCGGGACACCGGCCGGACCCACCGCGGCCGCTCAGTCGAGCAGGTCGCGCAGCCGCTCGACGAGGCGCAACCGGTCCCGGTGCGCGCGGGCCAGCGGGGTCACGTTGAGGGTGGTCACTCCCGCCTCCCGGTACGCGGCCAGCCGCTCGGCCACCCAGGACGCGGGCCCGATCAGGCAGGTGCCTGCCACCAGTTCCTCGGGCACCGCCTCGGCCGCCGCGTCCCGACGCCCGGCCAGGTACAACTCCTGTACGGTGCGGGCGGCCTCGCCGAACCCGTACCGCTGGGCGAGGGTGTTGTAGAAGTTGGCACCCACCGCGCCCATGCCACCGAGGTAGAGCGCCAACTCCTGCCGGGCCAGCCGGCGCAGCCCGGTGACGTCGTCGCCGATCGCCAGCAGGGCGTTGACGCTCACGTCAAGCGGCCCGAGCGAGGGGTCCCGCCGCTGGGCGCCACGGGCCAGGCTCTCGCCCCACACCGCGGCGGACCGTTCGGGATGGAAGAAGGCCGGCTGCCAGCCCTCCGCCAACTCCGCGGCCAGTTCGACGTTGCGGGGCCCGATGGCGGCGAGGGTGATCGGGATCCGTTCCCGGACCGGTTTGTTGATCAGCTTGAGTGGGCGACCCAGGCCGGTGCCCTGCCCCTCGGGCAGCGGAATGCGGTAGTGGGTGCCCTGGTGGACCAGCTTCTCCCGGCGCCAGACCCGTCGGCAGACCTCGATCACCTCACGGGTGCGGGCCAGGGGCGCGTCGAACGGTACGCCGTGGAACCCCTCGATGACCTGTGGGCCGGAGGTGCCGAGGCCTAGTGTGAACCGCCCCGACGAGACGTGGTCGAGCCCGGCGGCAGTGGTGGCGATCAGAGTCGGGGTACGCGTGTACAGCTGCATCACCCCGGAGGCGATGCCCAACCGCCGGGTCCGCCCGGCGATGAAGCCCAACTGGCTGACGGCGTCGAACGTGTACAGCTCGGCCACCAGCACCAGGTCCAGTCCGGCCTGTTCGAAGTCGACCAGCTCGTCGGCGATGTCGACGATGCCGGCGCGATAGTTGAGGGGCATGCCCAGCCGCATCGGCGACGCTCCAGTGATCGTATGTGATCGTATGTGCAAGTCTTCTTACGTCATCCCGCCGGTCCACCACAAGACGCAAGCGCCCTTACCGGGCCGGGAGCAGCCCAGGTGTCAGGCGGCCGAGGGGGTACGACACCTGGCCGACTGCATCCTCGTCTTTACGGGTATTTATGAGCCTTCCCTAGTGTCTCTGGCGAGGATGTGGTTTCCTCAACGAGTGCTCTGCCGCGCGGAAGGTAGGCCGACGTGACGCAAGCCAAATCCCTGTCGAGGCTCGACATCCCTGATTTCCGGGCGCTGGCGGGACGGGTGCCCGGGACCTCGCTGATCGAGGTCTCCCGCAACAGCCACGTCTATCGGTGCGGAACACGTGACGACCACGTCTACGTGGTGGAGCGTGGCCAGGTCAAAACGCAGATGGTGGCCGCGAGCGGCAAACGCTGCCTGCTCTCGGTGCACGTGATGGGTGACATGTTCGGCGAGATCGCCCTGCTCGGACAGGGGCGGCTGGAGTCGGCGATCGCGCTGACCCGGACGGTGCTGCTGCGGATCCCGGCAGTACGGGCCGCCGCCGTGCTGGCCGCCGAAGGCTCAGGCGACCTGCTCGCCCGTCACCTCGGCAACCGGCTGCGCCACCAGCAGCAGGTGGTGGCGGAGATGGTGACGTTGCCGAGCGAGCTGCGTCTGGCGTACCGCCTGCTGGACCTGGCCGAGCGCTTCGGTCTGCGCGGTCCGGCCGGCACTCGGGTGGACATCGCCTTCACCCAGGAGGATCTGTCCGAGATGGTCGGCACCACGCGAACCCGGATCGGTCAGTTCCTCAAGCGGTTCCGTGAACTGGAATTGGTCGAGTTCACCCCTCGATCGCATCTGACCGTGCACGAGGAGCGCCTTTCCTCGTGGGTTTCCAGACATACGCATTGACTGCTCATTAGTGAGCAGACCGCCGAGCCGGCAACAGTAGAGGATGCCTCTCAAGGAACCCCACTTCTGAGGGAGGTCAGTATGAAGAAGCTTGTCGTTCGCAAGCTGGAGCCGATCAAGACCAGCGCCAACGCGGACTGCGTGCCCGCGATCGCCTGACACAAGGGTTCATGATCGGCGGGGATCGGTGTGAGTGATCGCTCCGGTCCCCGCCGAGCGCCGTTCGCACGCGGAAGTGGAAGGAATCGCCCCATGGCCGTCAACACGGCTGAGTCCGTCGTCACCGTCCGCCCGTTCGTCTCGACCGTCGACGGCTCGGACGTCATCATCGGCGACACCGACCGCAAGGTCTATCTCGCCATTCCGGCCGAGGGGCTGGACATCCTGAACGCGCTCGCCGAGGGGCGGACCATCGCCGAGACCGCCCGCATCTACGAGCGCAAGCACGGCGAGCCGGTGGACGTCGAGGACTTCGTCGCCGTACTGGCCGACGAGGGTTTCGTCACCCGAGGCGGCGAGCCGGAGGCCGCCACCGAACCGGCCCACCAGCACGCGCACCGCACGGTCAAGCGGTGGAGCTTCGACTGGATCCCGCCGGCCACCGCGCGCCGGCTCACCGGTCCCGCCGTGATCCTGCCCGGCCTCGCGGTCATCCTCACCGCCGTCGCGCTGGTGATCACCGATCCAGGCCTGATTCCGGGCCCGCGGGTGCTGCTGTTCGAAGGCGGGAACTTCGCGATCCTCACCGTGGTCAGCGTGACGCTGGCGATGATCGGGCTGTCGCTGCACGAACTCGCGCACGCACTGGCGGCCCGCTCGGTGGGCGTGTCGGCGACTCTCGGCATCAGCAACCTCATGTACGTCCTGGTCGCGCAGACGGATATCAGCGGCATCTGGATGGCGTCCAAGCGCGCGCGGTACAAGGCATTCCTCGCCGGGTTCTTCGTCGACGCGTTCTTCGGTTCCCTGCTCGTCGCATTCCTTTTCGCCACCCGACGCAACCTCATCGACGTGCCGAACTGGGCGAGTCTGCTCGCCAGCGCGGCGCTGCTCACCTTCCTGGTGCGCATCGGCTTCCAGTTCTTCTTCTACCTGCGCACCGACGTCTACTACGTGATCGCGACCGCGCTGAACTGTCGCAACCTGATGTCGGACACCGAGCGGTTCCTGTCCAACGGGATCAAGCGGCTGACCTTCCGTCGGCACAAGGTGATCTCGCAGGCCGGCATCCCGCGCCGCGAGATGCGTAAGATCCGGGCGTACGCGGCGGTGTGGGTGTTCGGTCGGGTCTTCGGGCTGGTCGCCCTGATCTTCACCATCCTGCCCATGCTGTGGGTCTACCTGGAGCAGTTCGTGCTGCTGGCACTGGGTGAGCCGACCCGGTTCTCGTCGGCCGACTTCGCCACGGTCGCGGTGCTGGCCGCGCTGCTCAACGGCGGCGGACTGGCGATGTGGGGCCGCAACCTGTGGCGCGGCTGGCGCCGTCGGCGGGTGGAGGATGCTCGGACGCTCGCCCGGCAGGCCGCAGCTGCCGGCTGAACGTCCCGACGGACGCCGGGCCCCCGCGTGGGGGCCCGGCGTTTCGGCGTTCGTGCCCTGGGACGAGCGCCCAGGACGAGCGTTCGGGCCTAGGACGAGGACGACTCGTCCGGTGCCGACGCGCCGGTGATCATTGAGACGATCTCGTTGCGGCTGGTGTCCTCGATGGATCGGACCCCGACCTGGCGGCCACGGCGCAGCACCGCGACCCGGTCGGCGATCCGGAACACCTGATCGAGGTTGTGGCTGACCACCAGGACGGCGGCACCACGCTCCCGCAGCTTGAGGATCAACTCCTCCACCTTGGCGGTCTCCGCCACGCCCAGCGCGGCGGTCGGCTCGTCCATCAGCACCAGCCCGCTGGCCCAATGGGTGGCGCGGCAGATCGCCACCGCCTGCCGCTGCCCGCCGGACAGGTCTCGGATGATCGCCTTGGCGCTGGGAATACGGACGTCCAGGGCGTCCACCAGGGCCTGGGTCTCCCGGGCCATCCGGCGTCGGTCGAGCAGCCGCAGCGGGCCACGGGTCAGTTCCCGGCCGAGGAACATGTTCATGTAGACCGGCTGCGAGTCGGCAAGCGCCAGGTCCTGGTAGACCACCTCGACGCCCTGCCGTCGGGCATCGGAGGCGTCCCGGAAGGAGACCGGGCGGCCGTGCATCCGCAGCTCACCCTCGGTCGGTTGGTACACCCCGGAGATGATCTTCACGAGGGTGGACTTGCCCGCGCCGTTGTCGCCGACCAGGGCGGTGATCTCCCCGGCGGCCAGTTCCAGGTCGAAGCGTTCGATCGCGACGACCCCGCCGAACTGCTTGCGGATCCCGCGCAGTTGCAGCGGCGGAGCGTTCGTACCGGTCGCGCCGCCGCTCGTGCCGGCGTTCTGGGTTGCCGCGCTCATGATTGCCTCCCGGTGCTGCCAACGGCGTGGGTGCGGGTGTCGATGTCGTCCAACCGGAGCGGCGTCGAACCGTCGGCGGCCCAGACGCCGGGGACGGCCGGGGCACCGGACCGGACGCCTGTCACGCCCGCGGTCAGGGCCCGGGTGACGAACGCCTGCGGCCGGAACCCGAACAGGACGGTGTCGCCGGGCGCGACCGCCGGTGCGTTACTGACATCGGCCATCGCGTAGTAGTCGATCGCCTCCGGTGCGGGCATCTCCACGTCGACCAGGTACGCGTCGTCGAGTCCGCCGCCGGCGGGCACGATCAGGGCGCGGGTGTCGCCCAGACCGAGCACCGGGTCGACGTAGAGCCCACCGCCGAAGACGTAGGCGCGACCGCCCCACAGGTGCGAGACCTCGCTGACGTAGAGCACGGCCGGTTCCTCGACCAGGTCGGTGACGGCGTGCCAGGGCGTGGTGCCGGTCAGCCCGTGACCGGGCTCGACCTGCGTCGCGCCGGCCTCGGCGAGCATGCCCAGCACCGCGACGGAGGTCGTACCGGGGGCGTTGATCTCGATCTGCCCACGTCCGGCCGCACGAAGCGCGGCGGCGGCCGTGCGCAGGGTGTCGAGGTTGGGTGTCGGCACGACGCGGCCGGCGGCCGAATCGAACAGTTGGGTCGGGAAGCTGGTGACACCCGCGAACCGGGCACCGGGCAGGGCGTCGAGCCGGTCGGCGACCGCGACGATCTCCTCGGCCGCAAAGCCGCCCTCGTGCCCGCGGTAGAAGCGGTCGCCCGGGGCCATGATCCGGGCGAGCAGCGCCTGCTCCCGACCGGCCGCGGCACTCGCGGCCGCCGCCTCGGCGGCCTTGGTGTCGTTGAAGACGGTCCAGTGGGCCGGGGCGAGTGCGGCGGCGGTGGCCGCCTCGTGCCGGGGGATCTGCACCAGGTGGCCGACGTGGCCGATGCCGAGCCCACCGTGCCAGTCGGCCAGCGCGCACTGCAGGTCGACGCCGACCGCCTCGGTGATCCCGGCGGCGCGGATCGTCCGGCAGAAGTCGGGATTGCGGCCGACCTGCTTGGTCATGGCGTAGACGGACAGGCCGTGGCGGTCGGCCTCGCGCCGGATGGCCGTGGCGTTGGCGGCGACGGTGTCCAGGTCCAACGCGTAGCAGTTGGCCGGCAGGTCGCCGTTGCGGTGCAGGTCCGCGGCGGCGGCCAGGAAGGCCGGGTTGCGGCGTCGAAGCAGATCGAGAAACATGCGTTTGCTTCCTTCCTGGTCAGCTGCGCCGCTCGCGCAGCGACAGGGAGACGGCGACGAGGATGATCGCGCCGCGCGCCATCATCTGCTGGGAGACGGAGAGCCCGGCCAGGATCAGGCCGTTGTTGAGCATGCCCATCAGCAGGCTGCCCAGCAGGGCGCCGACGATGGAGCCCTTGCCGCCGAACAGGCTGGTACCGCCGACGATCACCGCGGCGATCACGGACATCAGGTCGGCCTCGCCGAGGGTGTACCGGGCGCCCTGAAGGCGGCCCGCGTACAGCAGGCCGGCGATGGCGGCGCACATCGCGCTGCCCATCAGCACCATGATCTTGACGCGGATCACCTTGATGCCGCTGACCCGGGCCGCGGCCACGTTGTCGCCGATGGCGAGGGTGTGTGCCCCGTACCGGGTCTGGCGCAGCACGAGGTAACCGATGACTGTCGCGGCCACCGACCAGAGCACCAGGTTGGGGATGCCGAACACCTCGCCCTGGCCGAACAGGGACAGGAACGCCTCGTTGCTGACCGGCACCGACTGCAGGCCGGTGACCTCGCGGGCCAGGCCGGCCACCGCCCCCATGGTGGCGAGGGTGACCAGGAAGGAAGGCAGCCGCACGAGGGTGACGAAGAGCCCGTTCACCAGGCCGACCGCCGCGCCGGCGGCCAGCCCGGCAGCCGCGCCGAGCAGCATGTTGTCGGTTTCCCGCAACGTCACCGCGCCGACCAGCGCGGAGAGCGCGACGACCGAACCGATCGACAGGTCGATCTCACCGGCTGCCAGGACGAAGACCAACCCGATCGCCATCACGGTGATCGGCGCGGTCTGGATGATGATGTTTGTGAGGTTGCTTGTGGTCAGGAAGCCGTTGCTGCCCTGGGTGATGGCGAAGAACAGGAACACGACGACGAAGCCGATGTAGACCACGTAGTCGCGCCAGTTGACCCTGCGCCAGGCCGGTCTGCTGCTGGCCTTGACCGCCGTCTCGGTCTGGGTCATCTATCGTCCCTCCGCTGACTCGAAAGAGGTGTTCCGGCGAAGCTCGGCCGTGACGGGCGACGCCGCTGGATCGGGGTGGGCCGGCAGGCCTGGATGGGCACCGGCCTGCTGCCGGGCGACGGCGATCGCGCCGAGCAGGCCGGCCCGGTCGCCGAGTTGGCTGGTCTTGATCAGCGGCACGTCCGCGCTCAGCGCGGCGACCCACCGCCGGACCGGCTCGACCAGCTCGACCCGGGCGCCGATGCCGCCGCCGAGTACGACCGCCTCCGGGTCGAGTACGGCGGTGACCGCGACGGCGGCCAGGGCGATGAGCCGGGCCTCCTCGTCGATGGCGGCCCGGGCGGCCTGATCGCCGGCCGCCGCGCGGTCGAAGATCACCGGCACGCCGACCTGCTCGCCGGTGGCCGTCCGGTACCGGGCGGCGAGCGCGGAACCGGCCACCGCCTCCTCCAGCGCGCCCCGGATCTGGTTCGCCGGGTCGAACGGATCGGTGCCCAGCGGCAGGTAGGAGATTTCCCCCGCCGCGCCACGGGCGCCCCGGACCAACTCGCCGTCCAGCACGATGCCCATGCCGATGCCGGTGCCGACCGCCACGAACACGAAGTGCCGATGGGTACGTCCGCTGCCGAGCCACCGTTCCCCGGCGGCTGCCATGTTGACGTCGTTGTCCAGCACCACCGGGTGTCCCAGTCGGCGGGTCAGTTCGGTGCGCACGTCGAAGGCGCCGAGTTCGGAGACGTTCGGGGACAGGCCGACGGTGCCGGTCTCCGGGTCCGGTGCGCCGGGCAGACCGACAGCCGTGGCCCGTACCTGCGACCAGTCGACGCCGCCTCGCCTGGCCAACCCGCGCAGCAGGGTGTCGATCTGGGCGGCGACCGCGGTCCCGCCACGGGGGTCGGTGGCCAGCACGTCCTCGGCCACGATGTGGCCGGTGAGATCGGCGAGCGCGGCCAGGACCTTCGTGCCGCCGAGGTCGACCCCGGTGACGTACCCGGCCGGAGCGGACGATGTGTGCGGGTGCCGGGCCATCAGCCGACCGTCAGCAGTCGAGCCGGGTTGGTCACCAGCATCTGGTCGATCGCCTCCGGCGGCACACCGAGCCGGGCGAGACCCGGCACGATCTCCTGACCGAGGTACGAGTAACCGAGGCGGCCGTGGGTGCGCGGGTTGAGGTACGCCTCGGCCCCGGTCAGGTCCATCGAGAGCAGGATCCGGTCGGCGTACCCGTCCCGGACCAGTCCGGCGAGCATCTCCAGTCGGGCCCGGTCCGGCCGGTGGTACGCCCGCTTGGCGAACTCGCCCTCCGGCGGGTTCTCCGGCAGCGGCGCCAGGACGAAGTCCCAGAACTGCTTGCCGATCGTGTCGAAGGCGATGTTGACGCCGGTCGCCAGGACCGCCCGCAGGTAGTCGGGGTCGGGGTTGATGTCCAGGTGGCCGATGACGATCCGGGAGAGGTCGGCCTTCTCCTCGCGGAGGATCTCGACCTGCTCCAACGCCATGGTGCCGTGGGTGGTGTGGGTGTTCACCGCCAGCCCGGTGGCCACGTGGGCGCGGGCGGCGGCCCGCAGGCACTTCTCCTCGTGCGGGGTGATCTCGTTGAGCCCGGTGGCCTGCTCCCCGAAGATGCCGACCTTGATGCCGGTGTCTCCCACGCCGATGGTGGCGTCGGCGATGAACCGCTCCCGCATCTCGTCCACGCCGGCGGTCAACGCCCAGCTCGGCGAGTACGGCTCCAGGTAGATCGCCGATCCGGCCACGATGTGCAGGCCGGTACGCTGCGCCACCTCGCGGAGCAGGGTCACGTCATGACCCACCACCTCGTACGGGGACAGGTCCACCACCGTGCCGAAGCCCAGCTCCGGCAGGCCGCGTACGGCGTCGACGGCGAGGTCCGCGCGGTCGTCACCGGCGCCGCCGGCCAGCCACGGCCCGGGCACCAGCGCGCCGAGGTGCTCGTGACTCAGCACCCGGCCGAGCGACTCGGGTGGCACCGGCCCGAGGACTGTCTGGACGTACCCCATCTGATCTTCTCCTTGCCGATCGACGCACCGGCGTCACGGTCGAGGGCTGCCGTGTCGCGCGGCCGGGGTGAGGTCCGGGGCCGTCCGCCAGAAAAGGCCCCGGACCTCACGTCATCTGCGGTCAGTTGCCGAGCACCTCGGCCGGCGGCTCCTGGCCGTAGTCGTCGCGCCAGGCCTCGGCGATGTTCTCCTTGGTGGCCGCCATCGGCGCGCTGACGACCAGCTCCGGCGCCTGCTTGCCGAGCAGCCCGTAGGCGGCGACGATGCCCAGGTTCTGGCCGAGTCGGGTGGAGCCGTTGCCGATGACGCCGACGACGTTGCCGCCCTTGACCAGGTCGGCGGCGAGGTTCGCCTCCAGGTCGTTGGTGACGATCTTGACGTCGGTACGGCCCTGCTGCCGGGTCGCGGCGAGCACGCCCTCCGCAGCGGTGGCCCAGGCGACGTAGACGCCGTTGAGGTCGGCGTGGCGGGTCAGCATCGCGGTGGCGATGTCCTCGGTGCGCGCCGGGTCGGAGAAGCCGGTCTCCTCGACGATCTCAATGTCCGGGTAGAGGTAGCCGAGCCAGTCCTTGAACGCCTTGTCCCGCTGGTTGGTGAACCAGAAGTCGGCGTCGTGGTAGACGTAGCCGACCTTGCCCTTGCCGCCGAGGGCCTTGCCGAGCAGCTCCGCGTTGGCCTTACCGAACGCGGTCAGGTCGACGGTGACGATCCCGACGATCTGCTCCCCGGCCTTGAAGTCCTTCGGCGGGGTGGTCATCACGACCAGCTTGACGCCGGCGTCCACGGCGGGCTTGAAGGCCGCCGCCGCGGCGGTCGGGTCGACCGCGATGGTGACGATCAGGTCCGGCTTGAGGGCCAGGACGGTCTGCACGTTGTTGGCCTGCCGGGCCGGGTCGAACTCGGCGCTGGTGCTGGCCAGCACCTTGATGCCGAGCTCGTCGAACTCCTTGCGAACCCCGGACTCCACCGCCTGGGTCAGCGCGGAGCCCTCGTGCCAGACGAAGGCGGCCGAGTAGTTGCCGTCCTTGACCTTCTGCCGCTCCTCGGGGGTGAGCGAGAGCTGGTCGGCGGCGGTCGGGGTCTCCCCGCCGGGGCCCACGAACGACAGGCTCGGTTCGGTACGGGGGCCGCTCGACGCGCCGCCGTTGCCGCCGGACGTCTCGTTCGAGCAGGCGCCGACCATGAGCGCCAGGGCGCAGAGCGCGCCCAGGGCGGCCCCACGTCTACGGCTGAGTTTCATTGCTCTTACCTCCAGCAACGGGGGTCCGGGACCGGGTGGTGCCGGACTGACACGGGGTTCCGAGCGACCGGCGCGGCACGTGACGGGGGCACGCGCCGTAGCCCCGGGGGTACCGATGGGGGCCGGCGACCTCTATTTCCGTTCAGACTGAAAGTATTATCGCGATCGTCACACTCCGTCAAGAGCCCTGGTCGGAGATCCCGCGCACTTGCTTCGACCCGGACGGTCCGCATTTCGGCTACCTCGCACCGCCTCACGCGGGCCGGTCGAGAGCGCCCAGTACTCAGGAACGCTCACTCTCGGTGGTGTCGGTGCGCCAGGCGGCCCGGGAACTGGTTGTTGCCTACCACCGGCGCGGCCCTTAGCATTCGGGTGGAAAAAAAATAGGTGGAGGTGGACGTGGAAGCCCGAGCACCGCGGCGCGCCAACCGGTCGACCGTGCTCGCCCACGTCCTGACGCGCGGGCCGGTCACCCGCACGGCCATCGGTCAGGAGACCGACCTTTCCCCGGCCACCGTCTCGCGCATCGTCGAGCAGCTGCTCGACGAGGGACTGCTTGTCGAGACAGACGGCACCCCGACCGCGACCCGGGGCCGGCGCGCGACGCGGGTGGCGATCGCCGCCGGACGCGGCGTGGTCTGCGGAGTCGACGTCGGCGGGTCCAACGTCCGGATGGTGGTAGCCGATCTGGCCGCCACGCCGCTGGTGAGCCGGACCGTCCCCACGCCGGCCCAGTACGACGCCCCCCGGCTGGCCCAGTGGCTCGCCGACCTGATCCGGCAGACCGTCGGCGACCACCTGGACCGGCTCGACTGCGTCGCGGTGGGGCTGCCCGGTGCGGTCCGCGAACACGACCGCGCGGTGTCCAACGCCCCGAACCTTCCCCAGGTGGAGGACCCGGAGTTCCTGCGGTTGCTGGAGAAACGGCTGGCCACCGGGGTCGAGGTGGACAACGACTCCAACTACGCGCTCCTCGGCGAGCTGCGCTTCGGTGCCGCCCGCAACGCGCAGACCGCGGTGATGTTCACCATCGGCGCCGGGCTCGGTGCCGGCGTCGCCATCGACCGGCGGCTGTTCCGTGGCCGCAGCGGCATGGTCGGCGAGTTCGGACACCTGCCGGCCGGTCCGCTGGGCACCTCGCTCGAACAGATCATCAGCGGGCCCGGCATCCTCGCCCGCGCCCGTGACCTCGGCCTGCCGTTCGACAATCCGGCCGACGTGTTCCGCTCCACCGACTCCCGCCTGGTGCCGGTCAAGCAGTACGTCGAGCAGGCGCTGCTGATCATCCTCACCGCCGCGGTGGTGGCCTACGAGCCCGAGGTGATCGTCCTCGGCGGCGGCATCTCCCACGCGCTCAAGCCCGACCTCGGCTGGCTGGGGGGTCGGCTGCGGGAGATCGTGCCGGTCACCGCGGCGGCCGTGCAGAGCGCCGAACTCGGGGACCTGTCCGGTGCGTTGGGCGCCGTGGTGGCGGCGTTGCACACCGCGTACGGGCGACTCGGGCTCGCCGAACCCGACCTCGCCCACGTGCCCCAGCCGGATGCGCTCGCCGGCTGCGACCTGCACGCGTTGTCCGCCAACGCGATCGCCTGACCGTTCCCGCCGATCGGCTCCACTGTGGAGCTGATCGTGGCTGCCCACCGTGCGGTCCCGTGGAGGCCGTGAGCAGGAGCGATCGGTGCACGGCAGAGCCCGGAACCCTTGACATCGAAACGTGTGCGCCGTCACACTGTGGCCTGCTAATTCGATTTAGCGCAGGGCGGGTTCCCCGCAGGAAGCAGCCGGGCTCATCGCCCTGACCGGACACCACACCGCCAAGCCGCGAACGACACTGCAAAAGGAGCGTGCTCGGATGAAGAGAGCGATCGGAAAGGGCCCGACCAGACGGGCGATCACCATGCTCGCGTTGATGTCACTCGGTGTCGGCGCGGTCGTCTCCGCGCCGGCTGCCGCCGCCGCCGCACCCGCCACAGCGGAGGGTGCCACCGTACGGGCCGACAACGGATCCCCGACCGGATACACCGTTGACTTCGTCTACCGCAATCCGCACGCCACCCAGGTCCGCCTCGCCGGAGACCTGACGTTGCTCGACGTCACCACCGGCAACACGCGCTACCAGCCGGAAGCGTGGCAGACCGGCCGGTACCACGCCGGCGGCACCGAGTTCCTCCGGGACATGACCAGGGACGCCGACGGAAACTGGTCGGTCTCGGTGCCCCTGCACGCCGGCAGCCTCAGCTACTGGTACCGCGTCTGGGACCCCACCCAGGGCTGGGAGAACAAGCGCATCTGGGACCCCGCCTCGACGAACCCACGACCCCCGGGCCAGTCCTCGTTCCGGGTCAGGAACAACGACGTGCTCGACGCCGTCTACGTGCCGTACGCCGACAAGCAGAACGACCCGGTGCTCAAGGAACGCGCCGAGTACGAACTGCCCGCGGCCGACCCCGCGCACCGGGGCACCGTCCAGTACGTCCCGTACACCACGATCCTCGGCGACAGCGGCCACTACCTCGGCGTCTACCTGCCGGCCGGCTACGACGCCAACCGCCCCGAGCCGTACAAGGTCGCCTACCTCGCGCACGGCATCTTCGGCGACGAGACCGACTTCATGGTCCCCGCGAACGTCCCCCACATCCTGGACAACATGACGGCCAAGGGTGAGATCGAGCCGACGGTAGTGGTCACCATGGGCAACCACTTCACCGGCACCAGCCTCGGCTTCGCCTCGTACAACCAGACAAACGCCGCCAACAACCTGGTCCAGACGATCCTCCCGTTCATCGAGGAGCGCTACCACGTCTCGACCGAGCGCGAAGGCCGCGCGTACGCCGGATTCTCGTACGGCGGGATGACGGGCGCGCACGTCATCCGGGGCTACCCGACCACCTTCGCGTTCTACGGGCACTTCTCCGGCAACCCGTCGCTGACCGCCCAGGACTACGACAACGTCGCCGCCGCCGTCGGCGACGACGACCTGTTCGTGTTCCTCGGCAACGGTGTCTTCGAAGGCAACCTCAACGCCCAGAACACCATCGCGAACAACTTCCGGGCCCGGGGCTACCGCGCCGCGACGACCCAGGTCCCCGGCGCGCACGACGGCATGACGGCGAGTCAGCTGTTCACCATCTTCGCCCGCGACCACCTCTGGACCGGCGTCGACTCGGTGTCCGTGTCGCCCGCGACCGAGGAGCTGACGAAGGGCTGGAACTGGCGCAAGCAGTTCACCGCCGACGTGCACACCAACGAGGGCGTCAGCCCGGCAGTGACCTGGTCGGTGGAGGGTGCCACCTCGGCGGCAACCACCATCTCCGCCGACGGTCTGCTCTCGGTGGCCGCCGACGAGACCGCCTCGACGCTCACCGTCGTGGCGACCTCCGTGGTGGATGCGACCAAGTCCGGTTCGGCCACGGTCAGCCTGACCGCGCCGGGCACGAACCGTGTCGTGGTCAAGGCGAAGGCCGCGCCCGCGTCCATCGTCCGAGGCGGCACCTTCACGCTCACCGTCGACCTGCGGGCACAGAACCAGCACAAGACGGCGCCGACGGTGACCGGTGAGATCGCCGTGACCTTCGGCGGGACCACCCAGCTGGTGGCGTTGACCGACGGCTCGGCCGTGGTCGAGCTGCCGACCAGCGGCCTTTCGGCCGGGGGATACCCGGTCCACGTCGCCTACTCCGGTGACCCGACCTACACCCCCACCGCCGCAGTGCATCAGCAGTTGCGAGTGCGGTAACCACCTCACGTGAGTGGGCCGGCGACGGCAGGTCGCCGGCCCACCCGCGGGCGGGGAACCACGCCGGCTGAATGCCAGGTCGGCGTAGATTCAGACTGCCGCCCGACCCGGCAGACGACGAGAGGGGTGCCGGACATGAAGCCGGTCACGACACAGCGCATCGAGTCCGCTGCCGTCGCCGTCCTCGCCGTCGTCGTCACCATCGCCGCCGGGTACGCCTGGTGGTGGCTGCTCGCCCTGTTCCTCCTCTTCGACCTCTCCATGCTCGGCTACCTGCGCGGCCCGCATCTCGGTGCCGCCTGCTACAACCTGGTGCACTCGTACACCCTGCCGGCCCTGCTCGGCGCGGTGGCGGTGGCCGCCGCGGCGGCCGGCGAACCGATCGACTGGCTCGGCATCCTCGCTGTCGCCTGGGTGTTCCACATCGCCCTCGACCGCGCCCTCGGCTACGGCCTCAAGACCACCGAGGGTTTCGAACACACCCACCTCGGCCTGATCGGACAGGCCCGGCGAGCCCACCGGGTCACGACCCGCGAACGGTGATCAGCGCAGAATCGACAGCTGCGTGCGGGTCTCCGGCGGATGATTGAGCCGCAGGCCGACTGCTGACGATTCCGGCCCGCGCCGATCGTCATCTCCGTGCCGGTGCCGACGCGGCACCGCACCGAGAGCCAGGGAGAAGCCGATGCGCTACGCACTGATGATCCACTACCCCGAGCCGGGCGAGGGCGAACTCTCCGACGAGGTCATCGCGGAGGCAAGAGCTGCCTTCGACGCGTACGGCCGGGCGCTGAGCGCCGCCGGGGTCCTCCTGGCGGCCGACGTCCTCCAGCCCGCCGCCGCCACGACCACCGTCACCCGCAGAGACGGCAACCTGCGGGTGCAGGACGGCCCCTTCGCCGAGACCAGGGAGGCCCTGGCCGGGGTGTTCCTCCTCGACGTACCCGACCTCGACGCCGCCATCGGCTGGGCGGAGAAGTGCCCGGCCGCGCAGTGGGGCGTGATCGAGGTACGCCCCACCGCGACGGCGTTCGTCGACGGAGCCTGGACGAGTTGACCACCAGCGAGGGGCGGGCAGCCACCGCTGTCGCGGCCGGCACCGAGGGACGGGCGGCCGCAGCTGTCGCGGCGCGCGACAGTTACGGCCGGCTGCTCGCCCTGCTGTCCACCACGACCAGCGACATCGTCTGGGCCGAGGACGCCCTGGCCGACGCGTTCGAGCGGGCCCTGCGCAGCTGGCCCGAGCAGGGGGTGCCGAACAACCCCACCGGATGGCTGCTGACCGTCGCGCGCAACCGGCTCCGGGACCACTGGAAGTCGGCACAGTGGCAGCGCAGCGTCCCGCTCGACGTCGAACGGGACACTCCCGTACACCTCGACACACTCGACCCCGACGCCATCCCCGACCGGCGGCTGGAACTGATGCTCGTCTGCGCACACCCGGCGATCGAGCGCGCCGCACGCACCCCACTGATGCTCAACACCGTGCTCGGCTTCACCGCCGAGCAGGTCGGTCGAGCCTTCTCCACACCCACCTCGACGATGGCGACCCGCCTGGTACGCGCGAAGCGACGCATCAAGGCCACCGGCATCCCGTTCCGCATCCCCGACCGCAGCGACCTGCCGGACCGGATGGCCGCCGTCCTTGAGGCCATCTACGGGGCGTACGTCATCGACTGGGCGACAACCGGCCCGCAGGCCCGCCCGGTGCCCACCGAGGCGCTGCACCTCGCCGAGGTGCTCACCACGCTGGTCCCCGACGACCCCGAGGCACACGGGCTGGCCGCCCTCGTCCAGCTCTCGGCCGCACGCCTACCCGCCCGCCTCGACGAACATGGACGATTCGTGCCGCTGGCCGAGCAGGACCCGACCCGCTGGAACGAGCTCCTGATCCACCGGGCACACCAGCACCTACGCACCGCCCACGCCCGCCGACACCTCGGACGCTTCCAACTCGAAGCCGCCGTCCAGGCGGTGCACTGCGCCCGAAGACACACCGGCACCACCGACTGGCCCGCCCTGCTGGACCTGCACCGCGCACTGCACACGCTCGCACCGTCCCTCGGCGGCGCCGTCGCCCTCGCGGTCGCCACCGCCGAAGTCGAGGGTCCGGCAGCCGGACTGACCCGACTCGACGAACTGCCGAACGACCGTGCCCGTCGGTTCCAGCCGGCCAAGGCCGCCCGTGCCCACCTGCTCGAACGGCTCGGCCGCCACACCGAGGCCGCCGCCGCGTACGACAGCGCCATCGCCCTCACCCACGACCCCGCCGAACGCGGATACCTCGAACATCGCCGCGCCCGATTGTGCCCGGCACATGACCGGCCCTGAGCGGCATCGGGGATCTCGGAGGCCGTGAACTTCGCAGACGGTCCTTGCCCAGTGGAGCGACAAGCCGGTGGATGGGGTCAAAGCGGTGCCCCCGGCAGGATTCGAACCTGCGACACACGGTTTAGGAAACCGATGCTCTATCCCCTGAGCTACGAGGGCGCGAGGGCCTAGTCTAACGGCCTGCGGGTTGACCCGGGGTGGCAGGGAGTGGCCTGCGTTGACCTGGGTTGTCCCGGCCGGTCAGGGCAGCCGGGGACCACACGTCGATCACACGGCCCGCGTCTGCGGTCGTGATCGTTGGCCTGTTTTGACCCGGGGTGGCGCCGGTTGGCCCACGGTGGCACCTGCTGGAGAGCACACGACGCACACAACATCCAAGATCATTGTTGATCGTACGGGCTGCGGTCGGAGGGGCCGTGGCGGCGGCTGTTTGTCTGGGTCGTGGGGGCATCCCTGGCTGCCCGCTTACTTGGTGCCCGGCCCCTGTTTGCCAACTCGTCGAGCTGTCGGCGCATTTCGGCGGCCTCCTCGGTACGGCCTAGACCGTCAAGCACGTCCGCCAGGGTCCGATACGCCGAGAACAGCTGTCCGGCGAACATCTGCGGCAGTTGGCGCGTGAGCGGCTCATAAAGGCTGATTGCCTCGGTGACCGATTCCAGTGCCTCGGCGTAGTTGGCTTTGACGTTCACACACACCCACCCATACGCCCACAACGACGTGGCGAGGTCGGGTAGGTAGGCGTCGGGGTTCGCCTTTGCCAACCGACGCCGGATGGTGACGGCTTCCTCGGCGGGTGCCAGGGCCTGCTCCCGCCGCCCCAGCTCGGACAGGCGGTTGCCGAGGTTGTTCAACGATGCGGCGAGGTCGGGTAGGTAGGCGTCGGGGTTCGCCTTTGCCAACCGACGCCGGATGGTGACGGCTTCCTCGGCGGGTGCCAGGGCCTGCTCCCGCCGCCCCAGCCCGGACAGGAAGGCGCCGAGGTTGTTCAACGATGCGGCGAGGTCGGGTAGGTAGGCGTCGGGGTTCGCCTTTGCCAACCGACGCCGGATGGTGACGGCTTCCTCGGCGGGTGCCAGGGCCTGCTCCCGCCGCCCCAGCCCGGACAGAATCATGCCGAGGTTGTTCAACGACATGGCGAGGTCGGGTAGGTAGGCGTCGGGGTTCGCCTTTGCCAACCGACGCCGGATGGTGACGGCTTCCTCGGCGGGTGCCAGGGCCTGCTCCCGCCGCCCCAGCCCGGACAGGAAGGCGCCGAGGTTGTTCAACGACGTGGCGAGGTCGGGCAGGTAGGCGTCGGGGTTCGCCTCTGCCAACCGACGGTAGATGGTGACGGCTTCCTCGGCGGGTGCCAGGGCCTGCTCCCGCCGCCCCAGCCCGGACAGGCGGTTGCCGAGGTTGTTCAACGATGCGGCGAGGTCGGGTAGGTAGGCGTCGGGGTTCGCCTTTGCCAACCGACGGTAGATGGTGACGGCTTCCTCGGCGGGTGCCAGGGCCTGCTCCCGCCGCCCCAGCCCGGACAGAATCATGCCGAGGTTGTTCAACGATGCGGCGAGGTCGGGTAGGTAGGCGTCGGGGTTCGCCTTTGCCAACCGACGGTAGATGGTGACGGCTTCCTCGGCGGGTGCCAGGGCCTGCTCCCGCCGCCCCAGCCCGGACAGAATCATGCCGAGGTTGTTCAACGACATGGCGAGGTCGGGTAGGTAGGCGTCGGGGTTCGCCTTTGCCAACCGACGCCGGATGGTGACGGCTTCCTCGGCGGGTGCCAGGGCCTGCTCCCGCCGCCCCAGCTCGGACAGGCGGTTGCCGAGGTTGTTCAACGATGCGGCGAGGTCGGGCAGGTAGGCGTCGGGTTTCGCCTTTGCCAACCGACGCCGGATGGTGACGGCTTCCTCGGCGGGTGCCAGGGCCTGCTCCCGCCGCCCCAGCCCGGACAGGAAGGCGCCGAGGTTGTTCAACGACGTGGCGAGGTCGGGCAGGTAGGCGTCGGGGTTCGCCTTTGCCAACCGACGGTAGATGGTGACGGCTTCCTCGGCGGGTGCCAGGGCCTGCTGGTGTCGGCCGGTGTTCGAGAGTCGGATCGAGAGGTTGCCGGTGTGCCGGGCGTGTTGTTCGTCGCTGCCGTCGGTGTGGTCGAGCAGGTGCTGGGCTAGGACGGCGGCGGCGGGGTCGAGGTCAAGGGAGCGTTCTGGCAGGAGGGCGTAGATCGCCTCGGCGAGGGCGGCGTTGGTGTACCTGGCGACAGCGGACAGAGCGATCCCGCCGGCATGGATAGGTAGGGCCGGGTCGGTGGCCAGTAGGGTGTGCAGCCAGCCGTGCACGTGCGGGTGCCGACCGGCTGCGGCGGCCAGGAAGATCAGGATCCGGGCGGTGTGGGCTGGGGGTTTCTGCTCAGCGGTGTAGGCGGTCAGCGGGCCGGATGTGTAGGTCAGGGTGCCCTCCGGCGGGCGGCGGGCGGTGAGCAGCGTGGTTGCCGCCCAGGAGTCGGTGTGCCCGCTGGCGGTGACCGGTTCCCCGGTCGGGCTAGCCGGCAGGCTCAACGCGATGAAGTCCTCGGCGAGCCGATCCGGGTACATCGGTTCCAGCACCGTAGCGGTATTGGGCGGCGGGTAGCAGCGGTCGTGGGCGTCGAGCAGCCTCTGGCCCACCATGTCGTCGGCCAGCCCGGTGCGTGTAAGTAGCCGAAGCCCGTCATCGCGGGACTGAGGCCCTACCAGACAGGCCAGCAGCACCGTGCGCGCTGCCGCAGTCACGGTGTCCGGGGCATCGCCGTGCAGCCGTGCCCAGTAGGCGCGTTCGCGGTTCAGTAGGTATCGGGTCACGTCACCGGCTGAGCCCGGCGGGACGGCTTGCCGGGTGTAAGCGTCAACGGTGGCCAACGCTGTCATGTGGATACCGAGGGTGGTCCCATACACCCGGTCGTCGCTCAGAATGCTGGGCGGCTGCCATCGGCCGGGCCAACCACGCTCAGGCATGTCCGGCTGGTAGATCTCAGCGAACCGCCGGCAGGCCGCCTCAAACAGATCACGCCGTCCCGGCCCGTCGTCCGCCAGCGCCAGCAATGGCCGTGGCCCGCCGTCACCGCCGCCGGTGTATCCGAGCCGGGGCAGTTCGGCACTGAGCGTGGGCCACCAGTCGACCGAGCGTGCCAGCAACAGCACCCGCACCTTCGGCGCCCGGGCACGACAGTCAGCCAACAGCCGCCGCAGGTCGTGCAGCGGCCACCGCTCCGCGTAATCGACGATCACCAGCAACGGACGACGCGCGGCTGGCAGCCACCGCCACGGCGATCCCAGCGGGCTCGCATCGACGTCCGCCGGAGCGGCATCGCGGTGTGCCGCCACCGCAACCCGCCATCCCGCAACAACGCTGAGCCGGCCCAACCGCTGTGCGAGACGGGTCTTACCCTGCCCACCCGGGGCATGCCACGCCCACACCCCGTGAACGATCGGATCGTCCTGCCATTCCCGCAGCGCGGCCAACTCATCGACACGACCAGTGAAGCCGATCGCCTGCCGACGCGCGGTCAGCAACACGCTCGGCTGCCGCCGCGACCGAATCAACTCCTGCAACCCAGCTGCCGGCGGATCCACGAACTCATCCACCGAGAACGGTGGCACACCCGACTCATTGATAGTCAGATCCCCGCCGGCCACGAACGCGTCCCGGCCGGCAGACACACTCAGACGAAGCCCACTAACCACATCATCGCCCGACGGTCCACCCGACACGGTCACCGAAGATCCCGACCTTCCTCGACATGCAGATCCCCACCAGCGACACTCGCATCCCGACCGGCCTGCACATCCTGCTCAACCCAACCTCCACCCGACTGCCCGCCATCGCGCCGGCCACGGCCACGGCCGACTGTCAGGTTCCCGCCGGCCACCGTCGCGTCACCGTCAGCACGGACCTTCTGCACCACTCGGCCACCACCAGAGGCCCCCGACGCAGGCGGCGATAGCAGCGCACGGCGGGCCAGTATCACCCCGTATGCCGCGAGCGGCACACCACCCACCGCCACCACCGCAGCCACCACACTGGCCACCTGATCAGCCTGACTCAACTGATCCGCCGTCAACTGGGTCACCAAGACCCACACCCCGGCAACCACAGCCAGCACACCCACAACCAGCGAGCCCAGCCATCTGATCCCACCACGCGCCATACCCGCCATCATGGACTGCACCATCCACCAGCGACACTGACAAAATTCTGACCTTAAACGACCCCCCGCCGTATGTCGCTCACTATCGTGGTGCCACTTCAGCCGAGCAAATCGCCGTCCGGGAACGGCCGTCCGTCATCTTCAAACCCGATTGGAATGCCGGGCGGCCCGACGATGGCATCGCGGGCTCGGAGACCATGCACGTGCGGTAGGACCTAATAGGGCCGGAGCACCCGCGGCGGTATGCGCTGACATTGTCAGCTGCTCCGACACCAATTCCGACAAGACTGCGACATCGCGACCCGCCTGCAGGCGCCTGTCGATCTTCATAATGGTGCTGAACGGCGTCGGCGCACCGGGCAAGCGGCAGCTATGGTGTGCGCGCGTCGTGACCGCAGCAACCGCAGGCAGCCCGGGGGTGGCAGCGATGGCAACCAGCGACGAGATCAGGAACGCACGCCGCGCGCTCGGCCGTCGGCTCGCCCAGTTGCGTAAAGCTGCCGCTTACACCCAGCATGGATTCGCCCAGCTCGTGCAATACGGGCGCAGCTCCGTGGCGAACACCGAGACCGGCCACCAGTACCCCGACCGGGGTTTCTGGGCACGCTGTGATGCGGTGCTACAGACCGGAGGAGCGCTCGCCGCCGAGTACGACCGCATCGCCGGGATGGGCCGTCGGCGGCATCGCGTGACGGCGATGCAGGAACCCGGGCGCATGCTTCGACAGGCGACGCCCATCCGCACTGGTACCAGCACAACCGAATCGGGTAACTGCGATGTCTTGTGGGAACACGAGAACAGCATCGACGCTCGACGGCTAGCGCTGAAGTCCGGCACCGACGACGACGCCCGACTGGCGTACCTGGAAGATGAAATTCGGCAGGCGATCACCGACAACGAACGCCTCACCCCGACGATCCTCACGGCTCGGCTACGACCACTGCGCGCATATGTCGATCAGCTCATGTGGGGCCGGCAGCACCCACCGCAACGGGCCCGTCTCTACACCGCCGCCGCCCATCTATCGGGCCTTCTGGGCGCCCTCGCTCTGGACCTGCGCGCATACCGTATGGCGCACGCCTACGCCGCCGAGGCGTTCGACCTGGCCGACGCGGCGCAGCAGCCTGACGTGCAAGCATGGGCGCGGGCGACGCAGAGCCTCGTCGCGTTCTATTCCGGCGACTACCACGACGCCCTGGCCTACGCCCAGGACGGCCTGCGCCGCGCTGGCACCAGCCCACACCGCATCCGTCTCGCCGTCAACGGCCAGGCTCGGGCCCTAGCTCATCTCGGTGATCGCTACGGCGTCGATCGTACTGTCGACGGTGCCTTCACGATGCTGTCCGACTATCCGGTCGACTCAACAGTCAGCGCGAGCCTTACCCTCGGCCCGTACTGCCAGGCCAGAACTGCGGCCAACGCGGCAACCGCCTACCTGGCCCTCGGCCGCACTTCGGGCGTCACCGACCACCTCACCACCGCCATCACCGCCTTCGACGCGGCGGGGCTCGCTGGTCCCCGGGCACTGAGCCGCCTCGACCTGGCCACCGCGCATCTGCACGCCGACAACCCGGATCCCGAACGGGCAGCGACCCTCGCGGTGGAAGCGCTCACCCTGACGGCGGAACAGCGTTTCGAATCAGTCCACCAGCGCGCCCGCCAGTTCCTCACCGCCGCCCAGCCGTTCGCCCACCACCCACAGCTGCGGCACGTCGCAGACCTGCTCGCCGACCGGACACAGGTCGGCGCCACGGCACCGTCCGCTCTACCATCGCCGCCATGAGCAGTCGGGAACTGGCCAGCCTCCACGAGCGCTGGACCGCTTACCAGAACCTGCCCGAACTCACCAACCACTGGTACTGGCGCCCGGGCTGGCGAGCCGACCGCCACTTCTACACCTGGCACCTCACCTTTAACAATCAACCAAAACTCCATCAGCTCGTCACCGAACTCCAACACGATCTGGCGCTACCCGGCCTGGACCTCGTGCCGATCGACGGTCTGCACCTGACGATGCAGGGCCTCGGCTTCACCGACGATGTGCCCGACACCGACATCGAGGCGATCGTTGCCGAAGCCCAACAGCGGTGCGCCGGCCTGCCGCCGCTGGAACTGTCACTCGGCCCGGTCGACCCCGACGCCGAAGGAATCGGCCTGCTCGTCCGACCCTGGCACCGCGTGGAGCATCTCCGTGCTGTCATCCGGGACGCCATCGGCGCTGTATGGCCTATCGTCCCCGAACCCGCGCAGGGATTCCGGCCGCACGTCACCATCGCCTACAGCGGCGCACCAGTACCGACCGAACCGATACGCGCCCGGCTCGCCGAACTCCGTGAACACCCCCCGGCATCGGTGACGATCAGGCAGATGCCGCTGATCGCACTTCGACGAGAGAACCGCGCCTACCGATGGAAAACAATCGCAACCGTGCCCCTGGCCGGGTGACATCGGCTCGCCACCGAAGCAGTGGGCGCAGTGCGTTGCACCGCTCGGTGATCTGCACGAGCGCCTTGCGGCCGTTCCCGCCCACGGAGGTGCGGAAGTAGCAGGAGGAGGCGTGGGTGTCGATGATGAGTCGTTTCACGATGGGCTTCCCGCTTCCAGTGATGGACGGGCGGTGCTGGTGGGCTGTGTTGCTCCGAGCAGTTGTGCGGCCCCGTGGAGCTGTCGGAGCACGACCTGGACGTGATGCCGGTCGGTGTCGGGGCGGTGGTGGCCGGCGGCGGTGGTCAGGAGCCACCAGGCCGCCCAGACCCGGTGCCATCCCAGCGCCCACCGGGCGGCGGGGAGGCCGCCCCGGTCGGCTTCCGCGTCTGGGTGTCCGCCGGCGGCGATGTAGGCGCGGATGAGTCGGGTGAGTAGACGGGGTTGGGGTGGTGTGCGGGTGCCGAACCAGGTCGCCAGGTCGAGCAGGCCCGGTCCGGTGAACGCTTTCGCCCAGTCGACGAGGCGGCATCCGGTCCGGGTGACGTGCAGTGAGCTGCGGTGGAACTCGCCGTGGCACAGCCCGAAGGGTGGCCGTTCGGCACCGTCGGCCCTGCGTTGTGCGACGGCGGTCAGCCGCTGCAGCAACTCCTCGATCGGGCCGGAGTCGGGGAAGCGTTCCCGACGGCGTAGCGCGGTCAGCGCGTCGAGTGCCTGTCCGGGCAGGCGTGCCAGGCCCGCTTGGTCGAATGTGGGCAGGCCGGTGATGCCTGTGGCGGCGTGGATCCGGCGGGCAGCGGCGGCGGCTTCCGCCACGGTCGCTGCCCTGACCGGTTCGCCGAGATCATCCATCAGCATGCCTAGCGTCTGGGGGCGCATCGCGTAGCCGTGGAGCACCGGAACTGAGGCTCCCTGCTCGTTGAGCGCCCGCAGCACGGTGGCCTCGCCGGTGAACGGTCTGGCGGCGACTTTGCAGATCACGCTGCTGCCGTCAGCGAAGAACAGCCGCTCGACGGCGGACAGCTCCCACTCCTGGATGGCCTGCCGACCGGCCGGCACCCGCCGCGCCGCGGTGAGTAGGTCACATCGCAGCTGCGCGACGAGGCGCTCGTCGAGCCTGGGCGCGTTCACCGCAGCCTCGCTGCGGGGATTCCGGCGGTGACCTGTTCGAGCCGGGTGAGGACGGCGGCGAGGTGCGCCGACATGCCGGCCGGCACCCGCGGGTGGGCTGCCTGCTGGAAGGCGCGGAAGTGCGGAAGCAGCCCGCACAGCATCAGCCGCTGGGTGAAGAACCCGGTCATGTCTCCGCTGGCCCGTGCCCGCCGCAGCAGCGATGTCAGCGCGACGATCTTGTCGGCGGTGGAGGCGAGCAGCACCGGCGGGTCATCGACACAGATGGGCGGGTCTGGTTCGTCGAGGGACCGGTGTTCGGTCTGGAGCGCGGCGATGATCCGCGGTACCTCGGGCCCGTATGCGGCGGTGAGGACCTGGTACACGTCCAGTGTGGCCGGCGCGAGATCGGGTGCGTCGTGCAGCAGTGCCGCCGCGATCACCTCCGGTGGTGACGCGGGCACGTGGTTGCCGACGGTCACCGCGACCCGGACCGCGTGGACCAGAGCCGGCCGGTCATCGATGGTGTGTCCCGCGCACCACGCCTTGGCGTCGCGCAGGGCGCGGTCGATGACGGCAGGACGGGGAGGGGATAAGACCGTCATTCCCGGTACCTCCTGATTACCGTACGATCGGCGCCATGTCCGGGCCGCTTCCGCACTGGTGTGAGCAGACCTGCGTCGTGTGTCCCGCTCAGCAGCTGGGGCCGGGCCAGTTCGACGTGGTCGAGCGGCCCGGACCCGAGTTCGCCTACCGTCAGAACCTTGGGTGGCGTGCCACCGCCGACGGCGTTGCCGTGTGCGTGCACCCGTTCCGGGTGGGTCTTCCCGCCGGCCGGTACGCCTCGGCCGGGGAACCGGTCCCCGACCAGGCACCCCGGCCGGCGCCGACACCGGCGGCCCTGGAACTGCCCGCCGACGTGGTGGATCTGGAAGGCTGGCTCGTCGCCATGCTGCGGGACGCACCCTCCGAGCAGATCTTCACCGCGGTCGCCCGCGCCGAGCGGCTGGCCGCGCAGCGGTTCGGCGCGAAGCAGACGGTGGCGGCTCTGCGGCGGGTGCTGTCGGTGGAGCTGGCTAACCGCTGACCCCGACGGCGACCGGCTCGGGCTGGTCGAAGTCGAAGTCGTGGCTGCGCCCGTCACGGCCGAGACCAGCCGCCTGGTAGTGGGCGTTGAGCAGGTCCAGGCGTCGGGTCACCTCGGCCGAGTCCAGCCAGTACCGCAGCGGCTGCTCACCCCACCCCGCTGCGGCGTAGTAGGCGTCGGTGACGCACCCTCGGGTGTAGGTGAACTCCTCCAGCTCCGTGGCGTGGGGGAAGACCACTGCCAGGTCGGACTGCATCCGGGTCATCAGCGTGAACTGCGCCAGCACCGCGTGGATCATCTCGTCGACCGGCGCCGGCACCAGCAGCTCGGCGGCCCGCTCGTCGCCGTCGGACAGCTCGAACACCGCCGCCTTCAGCGCCAGCACCCGCAGCGCCTCTTCCAGCAGCGGCCCGGCGTCACGCTCCAGCGACCAGCGACTGATCGCCGGGTATCCGGTGAACGTGGCCCAGCAGCTGGAGTACCTCATCGACGAGCTGTGCAACCGGTGGTAGGCCGGGTGGGCGCGCATCCGGTCGAGGATCTCAGCGGCCCGACGACCGACCTTCCGGACCTCCGGCATCGATGGACTGGTCATGGTGCATCCCTCCCAAAGGGCAGTGGACACGGGAGACCACACGCCACACTGCGGCTGGGGTCCCTCACCACCTGAACAAATGCGGGTGGTGACAAAGCCATCAGAGCCTGCCGCCGTCGATGTCGATAAGCGGCGGCCTTGACCTCCGACAATCTGCTGACATTCGTCCGCCGCTATTTCTCGGACCACGACTGTCATCGAAATGTCGGAACCCGGCGACGGATCTGGCCGACATTGATCGACCTCGCCTTAAGTCGTCTCGTTGGCACGCGATCGTGCCGGCAGGCCGCCCATCGAGACGGTGTACCGCGGCGTTCTCACTCCATCGCGTCATGGGGTCGTTGACCGTGCGATCTGAAGGGTTCTGGTGTGCGTGTTGCCCGGAGGCTGGCGCTGTTGCTGGCCATCCCGCTGTCCGCGACTGTGCTGTTTGCGGCTTGGGGTGTGACGTCGACAGCGCGGCAGGCGGTGAGTGCTGATCGCCTTCAGGTGCTGGTGGCGGTGTCGTCCGCTGTCGGTGAGGTGCTGTACCAGCTTGACCGGGAGCGCCAGGTCGCGGTGTCGGTGGTCTCGGATGCCGGTGGCGGGTTGAACGCGGTGCTGGAGCAGAGCGCGGTGTCCGACCGTGCGATCGACGTCTACCGGCAGCGCCGCGCAGGGCTGGACATGTCGCAGCCTGCGGTCGCGCGGCTGGTCGGCCCGTTGGATGAGCAGTTGCGGCTGCTGCCGGCGTTGCGGGAACAGGTCAAGGCACGGTCGACGTCGTTGACGGCGGTACTGGTGCGGTACCGGGCGGTGATCGCGCGTGGCCTGGCGGTGCGGGAGGCCGTGGGTCAGGTGGGCGGCGCGGACGGTGTGCTCGCCGATCATTTGCGGGTGGCCGCGGCGTTGTCGCAGGCATCGGAGTACGCGGGTATCCAGCAGGCGGCGGTGGCGGTGGGTAGTGGCCGGGTGGTGTCGCAGGCGGTGCAACGGGACCTGGCGGCGACGCGGGCCGGGTTCGACGAGGCGCTGCTGGTGGTGTCGCGGCGTTCGCCGACGCGGTGGCGGGCATGGCTGGATCAGGCGTTGACCGGCGAGCAGGTGCTCACCGCGCAGCGTATCGATGACGGGATCGCGCGGACGCAGGTCGGTCAGCGGCTGCGGGTCGCGCCTGGCCGCTGGGCGGCCGCCAGCGGTGAACGTCGGGACCGGTTGCACCAGGTGCAGTCTCGTATCGATGACGACATCCTGGCCGAGGTCGGGCGGCAGCGGACGCGGCAGTGGGTGACCAGCGGCGTGCTGTCCGGGGTGGCGGCGGTGCTGCTCGCGGCGGCGGCGGTGTTCGCGTGGCGGCAGGGCCGGGTGTTGGCGCGGCGGCTGCGTGGAGTGCGTGACGCCGTCACCCGGATGGCCCGGGATGAGCTGCCCGCACTGGTGCGCCGGGTGGAGTCGGCTGACCCCACCGATCCGGGCTCGGTACCGGCGCCACCGCGCGCCCTGGCGCCGGCGACGGTCCGCGACGAGGTGGACGAGGTCACGGCCGCCTTCGACACCCTCGCGGGAACCACGTACCGGATCTCGACGGACCTTGCCCGGCATCGCCAGGTGGCGGTCGGCGCGGTGGAAGCGGTCGGGCGGCGGTGTCAGGCGATCACCAACCGGCTGCTGGGTGAGCTGGACCGCGCGGAGCGCGACGAGAAGGACTCCGCGACGCTGGAGACCCTGTTCGCGGTGGACAACCTGGCGGCGCAGCTGCTACACGGCACGCAGAGCCTGCTGGTCCTGTCGGGTCGGACGCTCGGGATGGCGTACGAGGAGCCGGCCGAGTTGGTGACGGTGGTGCAGGCGGCGCAGAGCCGGATCCAGGACTACCGGCGCATCATCTTCGGGCTGGTCGACGACCGTGTGCTCGTGCCGCCGGCACTGATCGACGACCTGGTTCACCTGTTGGCGTCACTGCTGGACAACGCCGCCCGCTACAGCCCCGACGACGTGTTCGTCTCCGGCCACCTGATGGGTAACAGGGCGATCCTGCAGGTCACCGACACGGGCAACGGCATCGCACGCGATCTTCTCGACCAGCTCAACCAGGAGTTGGCGGCACCGTCACCGACGATCGGGGTGGAGCACATCCGCCGGCAGGGCATAGCCACGGTGGCGCTGCTGGCCGCCGCGCACGGGTTGCGGGTGCGGCTGCTTCCCGCGTCACCGCACGGCACGGTCGCCGAGGTCGAGATCCCCGCCGACAAGCTTCTCGTCCGGATCCCTGAACGCGTGGCGCTGCCGACCGGACCGATCGCCGGCAGACGCGCCCCCGGCGGCACCCCCGCCTCCCACATCGCTTTGCCCGCCACCTCCGCACCTCACCCCGGTGGACCTTCCCGCCGGCACCACCGGCCGGCGCCCGTGGACGCGCCGACCCAGGCCCTGCCGCAGATCCCCGTACAGCGGCTCGGCCCGGGCGGGCAGGAACCACCTATCTACCGGCATGCCGGTGAACGGCATAGCCCATCCGCGTGGTTCGAGGAAGGCGGCACCGTGCACGTGTCCGCCGAGACCGTGCCGTTCGGTGGCGGTGCGACCACTTCGAACGGACTGCCCAAGCGGCAGCCGACCACCGCGTTCACGCCCGCCGTCCGGTCTGCTCCTGTCGCGGCGCGCTGCCGTCCGACGGCGGGCCTGGCGCAGACCGCAGATGCCTACCAGCGCGGCCTCGGCCGCCGTTCCCACCAGCCGAGAGAAGAACAACGATGAGCGACAACAACCTGAGTTTCCTGCTGAACAACAACGTGCGCGTGGTCGCCGGGGTCAGTCACGCCGTCGCGGTGTCGGTTGACGGGCTGCTGCTGGCCTGGACCGAGGGGCTCAACCGGGATGCCGCCGAACGCCTCGCCGCGGTCGCGGCCGGGCTGAACAGCCTGCTCAACGGCGCCGCCCGCGACTTCGACGCGGGCGCGGTGCGGGGCAACATCACCGACACCGACCGGGGCTACCTGATCCTGACCAGCCTGAGCCGGGGTGCGTCGCTGCTCGTCCTGGCTCGCCGGGATGCGGACCTCGCGTTCGTCACCGGGGAACTGGAGCGCTTCGCCGAGCAGGTGGGTGACTCCTACCTGAACCCGTCGTTCGCTGCCGCGGCGGCCGGCACACGATGACCATGCCCGCCAGGCCGGTCCGTCCGTCCACGAACGCGCCACAGGGGTTGAAGATCGTGCTGACCGGGCCACTCGGGGTGGGTAAGACCACCCTGGTCGGGGCGGTGTCGGACATCGCCCCCCTGACCACCGAGGCCCGCATGTCGGCCGGTGGCGACGATGTGTCGCACCGTCCGGGCAAGGTGACCACGACGGTGGCGATGGACTTCGGTCGCCTCGCGATCAACGACGTCACGGTGTACGTGTTCGGCACGCCGGGGCAGGCACGGTTCTGGTTCATGTGGGACGCGATCGTGCGTGGCGCCGTCGGCGCGGTCGTGCTGGTCGACACCCGCCGGCTCGCGGACTCGTTCCGGCACCTGGACTACATCGAGAACCGGCGGCTGCCGTTCGTGGTGGCGGTCAACCAGTTCCCCGACACGCACGTCTACTCGCCGGGCGAGATCCGTGACGCGCTCACGCTCGCCGGTGATGTGCCGATCGTCGAGGTCGACGCCCGGGACCGCGACAGCGTCCGCCACCTGCTCATCGCCCTGGTCGAGCACGTCATCGCCACCACACAGGCCCCGGCCGGCGTCGCCTCCTGACCACCCGGCCCGCTTCACCTCTCAACAAAAAAGAAGGAGCACTTCATGCAACGTGCCCGTGCACAGCTGCGACACGCGTTGGCCGCCGTCACCGCCACCAGCCTGCTCGCCGCCGGTGTGGCGTGCGGCAGCGGCGCCGGCGATCCCGACCGGGTGCGGATCGGACTGCTGGTGTCGCTGTCGGGCATCTACACCAGCGTCGGGGAGGACATGCGGCGCGGCTTCCAGCTGTACCTCGACACCCACGACGGTCGGCTCGGCGGCCGTGACATCGACCTGGTCGTCGCCGACGAGGGTGACGGCCCCGCCACCGCCGTCCCCGCCGCCCAGAAACTCCTCGAACGCGACCGGGTGGTGGCGTTGACCGGCCTTGTCGGCGGCGCCACCGTCGACAAGGTCCAAACCCTCACCCACGAACGACGCATCCCCCTGCTCGGCGCGAACGCCCGCCCCGAATTCGCCCCCGTCGCCGGCAAACCCCGCGACCTGTCCTACACCTGGCACACCTCCTACAACTCCGACGAGCCGGGGATCGCGATCGCCGCCCACATCAAAACCGAGGTGGGCGACGGCACGGTGTACGCGATCGGCCCGGACTACCAGGGCGGCTGGGACGAGCTGCGAGGCTTCACCGACACGTTCACCACCCTCGGTGGGAAACTCGCCAACCCGGACGGGAAGACCGTGTTCACACCGTTCCCGGCCACGGAGAACTTCCTGCCGTACCTGAACAAGGCCGCCGAAACCCGACCGGCCGCCGTGTACACCTTCTACGCCGGTGGTCCGGCTGTCGCGTTCGTCAAGCAGTACCGGCAGTCCGCCCTCAAAGACGTACCGCTGTACGCGGCCGGATTCCTCACCGAAGGATCCGTGCTCGACGCCCAGGGCACGGCCGCCACCGGCATCCGCAACGTCCTCAACTACTCACCGACCCTGCCGCACGCGGCGAACCAGCAGTTCGTCGCCGCCTGGTCCGCCGCCGGCTACCCCGGACAACCGACCACGTTCGCGATGGCCTCCTACGACGCCGCCGCCGTCCTCGACCGCGCCCTAGCCGCCGTCGACGGCCCCGTCACCGGCGAAACGCTCAACACCGCGATCGGGCAGGTGGGGCGGATCGACAGCCCACGCGGGGACTGGCAGTTCCACCCCACCGAGCACCGTCCGGTGCAGCGCTGGTACCTGCGCGAGGTCAGACCCGACGGACCGGTCCTGTCCAACGTGCTGCTGCAGGACCTCACCACCCTGCCCACCACCTGAGCCACCAGGGTTCACGAAGGGAGGTGCCGTGCACGTGGACACGCTCGTGATCACCGCCGTTGACGGGGTCGCCTACGGGCTGCTCCTGGCCATCGCCGCCGCCGGACTGACCGTGGCCTTCGGTGCCGGTGGGGTGCTGAACCTCGCGCACGGCGTCCTCATCGCCGCCGGCGGCTACATCGCCGCGACCACCACCGCAGGCACATGGGCCAGCCTCGCCGCCGCCACCGTCCTCGCCACCGTCGCAGGCGCGGCCGGCGGCGCAGTCCTCGCCGCCGCCACCGCCGGACTCCGCGGACGCGGGCACCTGGATCAGGCGCTGCTGACCTTCGGCATCGCCATGATCGGCGGGAACCTGCTGACCACGATCTTCGGCTCGGACGTGCTGCGGCCCCGCATGCCCGCCGCGCTGGAAGGCACCGTCATGGTGGTCGGGTACCGGTATCCGATCGACCGGCTCGCCGTGCTCGCCGTCGCCGTGCTGGTCGCCGCCGTCGGGTATGTGGTGCTGCACCGCAGCCGCGCGGGTCGGCTGATCCGGGCCACGGTCGACGACCGGGCGATGGTCGCCGGGATCGGCGTCAACCCCCGTACCGTGGACGCCGCCGTCCTGGTGACGTCCGGAGCCTTGGCCGGGCTTGCCGGTGCCCTTGCCACCCCGATCCTCGGCGTCGGTCCCGGTACCGCCGACACGACGCTGCTGCTGTCGCTGATCATCGTGGTCTGCGGTGGCTTCGGTTCGGTACCCGGCGCTGTCACCGCCGCGATCGGGGTCGGGGTGGTGCAGACCGTCGGCGTGGTCACCGTCCCGACGGCAGCACCGTATCTGCTCATCGCCGCGATGACCGTGACCCTCGTGGCACGCCGCCCCACTGTCCCGAACGGGGCAGCCTCATGAGCGCGTTCACCCAGGCGTTCGCCGCCGACCGGACGCCACCGCTGCTGAAGTGGGGTGCCACGATCGCGCTCGCCGCTGGGGCGGTTACGGCGGTGGCGATGTCACCGGCCTCATACCTGCACACCACCGTCGCCCGGATGCTGCCCCTCGCGCTGCTGGCGGTCAGCGTCGCGGTGGTCACCGGGCACGCAGGCCTGCCCACCCTGGGCCAGGTCGCCCCCTACGCCGTCGGCGCCTACCTCACCGCCCGCCTCGCCCTGACCGGAATCGACACCGCCGCCGTGCACCTGCTCTGCGCGGCTGTCGGCGGTGCGGTCGTCGCGGGCCTGATCGGGACGGTCCTGGTCCGGTACCGGGGCACGGTCTTCCTCATGTTGAGCCTCGCGGTCGCCGAGCTGACCGCGATCACCGCCGGGCAGTGGCGGGCGGTCAGCGGCGGCACCGACGGCCTCGCCGGTATCCCCGCACCCCGCCTCCTACCCGGCCTACCACCGCTGCACGGCGACCGTATGGTCCTGCTCTACGCCGCGACGATCACGGCGGCGGCCACCTTCGTGGCCGTGTGGCTGCTGCGCGGAGACCGGCGGATGCTGCTCACCGCCGCCCGGACCAACGAGGACCGGGCCCGCGCCAGCGGCCATCTCGTCTACACATACCTGTGGATGGTCCACACCGCCGCCGGAGGACTGGCCGGAATCGCCGGCGCCCTGCTGATCCACACCCACCGGTGGATCACCCCCGCCGATGTCGGCTTCGGTGTCGCCGCCCTGGCCCTGCTCGCCGTCGTCATCGGCGGCGCCCGATCCCTCATCGGCGCGGCCGTCGGGGCGGTGATCGTGCTCATCGTCCGCGACATCGTCGCCGTCGAGGTCCCCGGCCACGCGCCGCTGCTGCTCGGCACGTTGTTCGTGATCGGCGTGTACCTGCTGCCCGGCGGCCTGACCGCCCTAACCACCCGCCTCCGCCGCCGACTGTCCGAAGGCCCCCACAGCGCGCCGCCCGCACCCGCCAACGCGAGCGTCAGGAGGACGTCGTGAGAATCGTCCACCGCGTCGAACCGGACCAGCCACCCTCGCCGCGCAGCGGCCGCGATCCCGATCACGCCCACGGCAACGGGAT
The DNA here is from genome assembly GCF_000204155.1 of Micromonospora maris AB-18-032. Lineage (NCBI taxonomy): Bacteria > Bacillati > Actinomycetota > Actinomycetes > Micromonosporales > Micromonosporaceae > Micromonospora > Micromonospora maris. Next base: position 603,524 of record NC_015434.1, read on the forward strand.
GGTCGCCTCCGGTCTGCGCCACGCCTACGGGCCGCTCACGGTGCTGGACCTCGACACGTTCACCATCGCCCCCGGCGACCGGCACGCCGTCATCGGACCCAACGGCGCCGGCAAGTCCACTCTCCTGGGCGTGCTCGCCGGCACCATCCGCGCCCAGACCGGCCAGCTCACCTACAACGGCCACACCGTCACCCGACACGGCGCCGAATGGCGGGCACGTGCCGGCATCGGCCGCACCTTCCAACACCCCACCCTCTGGCCGGACCTCACCTGCCTCGACTGCGTGCGGATCGGCGGCTGGCACCATCGCCGCAACCCCGACCGCACCCCCATGGAGGTGCTGCACCTGGTCGGTCTGGCCGACCACGCCCACCAACGCGCCGGTTCTCTGTCGCACGGGCACCGGCGGATGCTCGACCTGGCCGTCGCGATCGCCGGCCAACCCCGGATCCTGCTGCTCGACGAACCCGCAGCCGGACTCACCGACACCGAAACCGGCCACCTGATCGACACCATCCACCGGATGCCCAGCTGGATCGCCGTGGTGCTCGTCGAACACCACATGGACGTCGTCGCCGCGGTCGCCGACTGGATCACCGTGCTGCACCAGGGCCGCCGGCACACCGACGGCCCCGCCGACACCGTGCGCGCCGACCCGGGCGTCGCCGCTCTCTACCTCGGCACCGGAGGTGGCCATGCTGCACATCCGTGACCTGACCGTCGCCTACCCCCACGGCGCCCCCGTACTCCACGACCTCACCCTCGACCTGCGCCACCCCGGCGTGCACGCACTGGTAGGACCCAACGGAGCAGGCAAAACCACCCTGCTGCACACCCTCGCCGGCCACCTGCACCCCCGCGCCGGCACCATCCATCTCGACGGCGAAGACGTGACCGGCTGGCACCCCACCACCGCCGCCCGCGCCGCAGTCGCACTCGCCCCCCAGGGCCGCCGGCTGTGGCCCTCACTGACCGTCGCCGAGCACTTCGCCGCCACACAGCCCACCGCAGGACGCGACGAAGCCTGGACCGTCGAGGAACTCCTGACGATGTTCCCGCCGCTGGCCGCCCGCATGGGACACCGCGCCCACCAGCTCTCCGGCGGCGAACAACAGATGCTCACCATCGCCCGAGCCCTGCGCACCGCACCCCGACTGCTGCTGGCCGACGAACCCACCGAAGGCCTCGCCCCTACCGTCGCCGACCAGATCACCACCGTCCTGCAGGGCCTGCCCGCACGAGGCGTGACCGTCCTCGCCGCGCTTCCCCACACCGATGTCGCGGCGACGATCGCCGACACCATCCACGTCCTCGCCGCCGGGAAGCTCCTCGGCCACACCCACACCAGCACCGCGGCCAGCCACCTGCTGCGCCGACACCTCACCCTCACTGACCCCGGCGACGAGACCGCGACGCCCCACCAATGACCAACCCGGCCCACTCCACCCTCAACCCGCAGCTGCCGTTCGTCACACGAATCGCACCGCATCCGCCCGCCACACCCTGCCCACCCACGCCCGAAGGAGACGCCCGGTGACCACCACGGCCTACCAGTTCCGCAACGCCCCGGCCCAGCTCGGCCCCCTGCAACAGGTCCTCGACCCCATCACCCGCCACGACCTCGCCAAGATCCCCATCCGACCCGGCTGGCAGGCCCTGGACGTCGGCGCAGGCGCGGGCTCGATCACCCGACACCTCGCCGACACCGTCGGCCCCACCGGCGGGGTCATCGCCGTCGACCTCGACACCGGCCTGCTCGACCCCACCAGCGTCATCGACGTGCACCGCCGAGACCTACGCGACGGGCTCGACCTGCCGATCACACCCGACAGCCTGGACCTCATCCACGCCCGCTGCGTGCTGGAGCACCTCGCCAACCGCACCGACCTGCTGAGGCAGATGATCGCGCTCCTGCGACCAGGTGGGTGGCTGGCGGTCGGCGAGATCGTCTACAGCCCGACCGTGATCCACCGGGCACCCGCCGCCGACGACCGTGACCTGATCCACCGGGTCATCCACGCCATCCTCGACATCCTCTCCGACGGCGGCACCGACCTGGACTGGGGCAACCACATCCACGCCCACCTGCTCGACGCGGGCATGACACACGTGCACAGCCACACCCGCGCCGACACCTGGACCGGCGGCGGCCCCGGATGCCTGCTGCTGGCCGACAACGCCCACCAACTGCACGACCGGCTCCTGCCCGTCGCCGACCTGGACGAGGCCGACCTGACCCGGTTCGGCGAGCTGATGACCGACCCGACCGTGTCGCTGCGCGGCTACCAGTTCACCTCCAGTCTCGCGCGGAAACCCGAATGACCCATGGGCGCCGAGCAACAGCCGAACCGCCCCCGGCGGTCACGGCAGCCGCGGATTGGGATCCGGTGACAAACACCAGTCCGCTGCGGTGCGAACGGTCAGACCGACCTGCGCACCGCGGCGACACAACAGGCCACCAGGAAGGTGACCGCGATCAGTCCGATCCGTAGCCAGGGCACGTCCCGGGTCGGTCGTACGCCGATCGACACCGCCAATCCCAGCTGTGCCAGCAGAACCAGGCAGATGACCACGCTCAGCGCCCGGTAGGTGGGGCCGAACTCCGACCAGAACACCCAGGTGCCGCCGACGGCCGGGACGATCATCAGCAGGCTCAGGCCGATCAGCGGGACGGCGAGCTGCCACCGCGTGCGGGCATTCACCGCCGTTCCTCCCGGCCGTCGCCGGCAGCCCCGTCCGGAGGCGTGAGTTCGACGGTCAACGCCGTACCCGCGTCGCGAAGCCGCTGCGCCTGCCGCTCCCATTCGGCGCGCTGGTCCGCCGGGATGGTGGCGCGTTCGGTGAGTGACGCGGTGAAGGCGTCACCGAGTGCCCGACCGTGCCAGGAGTGGGCCGCCGCGGTTCGCAGGTCGGCCTCGCCGTGCAGGACGGTGCGGGCCAGCGAACCCAGCGGATCGTCGCCGCCGCGGGTTCTGGCGAGGGCCGCCAGGACCGCGCGGGCCAGGGGCTGGCGGTGGATCTCGTCGGTCATGCCTATCCCTGCTGTCCGGGGTGCCGGTAGGGCTCGAGGTCGGGAAGCGCGGCGACGGCCGCGCCCGCCTGAATCATGCCAAGGGTGCCGGCGATGCCCTTGAACGTGGCCTCGGCGTTGCCGAAGAACGTCGAGATCTCGCCGTAGAGGTCGTACGCCTGCCAGGCGTAGTAGGCGGCCACGCTGTAACCGACGACCGGACCTACCCCGGTCTCGATCGTCGCCGTCCCGACCGCGGAGGCCAGGTTGATGACGATCAGGACGTCGATCAGCTTGGTGATCAAACCACTGACCACGTCGAAGAGGTGCTTGGCCGCCTGCGCGGCCTTCGTGTACAGCTCGGCGTACTGGTCGCAGGTCGAGTGCAGCCCGATGGGGCGGTACTCACGTGCCTTCTTCTTTGTCTGTTCCGCGATTCTCAAGGAATAATGCCTTGGTTAAACCGCCACCCACTTGGAGAACGGCCGATCTCGTCGTCGCCGGTATCGCGCAGGTCCAGCAGCCCTTCTGTGAGCGCCTGCATTGTCTCGTCGCTTCGATCGATGTACTTTCCGGTTCGCGGATGCTGGAAGCTAGTGGGTCTGTCCGAGCGCCCGCGGTTGCTGCAGGTCATCACTCCGGGCGAGCCAGCTGGCCGTCGCGATTACTTGATCTATTCCGCGGCGGTGAGACGAGAAGCGTGTCGGGGTGCTGCCACTGCTGCTTGTCGTCCTATCGCGGCGTCTTGGACGTAATTGCATCGGTCGTGCCACCGTGCTACTTCTGGCCGGCCACGTCGGCGGAGGAATGGAATCGGGTGTCGCCGATCGTGCGCCTTCGACATCGATGTCTGGCCTTGCCTGGGGCCACTGCTGGTGGGAGAGGACGGTTAGAGGCCCGGAGGCGGGTTGAGCCCGGTCGGGCGGCAGGCGTCGCCGTGTCGCCTATACCCGTGGCTTGGCTTTTTCGTAGAGTCTCGTCCGCAGGGCGGGGTGTGGCTGGGCGTTGTCCGTTGTGCATGACGGTGTGCGTGGGGCCGGCCGTGCGCGTGTAGGTCAAGGGTGACCAGGCGGGGAAAGGCACGTGGCGGTGTGGCCGGGCTCGGCGCCACAGGTGTCGGCAAGGCGACAGTGACGCCGAGGCTCGGACGTTGCCGCGGCCGGGCCGATCCGGGGGCTGTGGCGGTTACGTGTTCGGGAGTTGGAGTGTGTTGTTTCCGAGAGCTTGGAGGAACGTGCGCCAGGAGCCGTCCGTGAACGACAGGGTCACGTCGGGGGTGACGGAATTGCACACCTGGACGCTTGTGGGGTAGCGGGACACGTCGACGCAGTGGTCGTTTTGGCAGCGGGAACTGCGGCGGGTCCAGATAGGGCGGATGTTCCGGGCGTTCTCCATGTCGGTTCCTCCCAAGGGTCGACGATCTGTATAGGGGATTTTATGAATGGCGACGCGGTGATGGTGAGCCTTTTCGTGAACACCATCGGGGAATCAATGCCGGGACGATCGCCAGGTCAGCGGCGATCTTCACGTGCTGTCTCCGTGGGCGTCGCGCTATGTGAGCACGGTAGCAGGATGGTGCCCACTTCGGCCATGAATGTCGGCCTCTTTCACCCGATGCAGGGTTCATTGGGCCTGTCTGATAGCTTATTTCCCTCAGCCAAGGGCCGGCGGCCCAAGGAGAACTGCTCTAGGCCGGATTCCTTGTTCAATTTGCCTTTTGCAGTTGCTGGGTGGGGGGCGTGGACGTGACGACGGGCGGGCAGGGACCGACCACGAATCGCAGGCGGCTACGTCTCGTGTTGCGCCAGTTGCGACTCGACCGGGGGCTTTCCCTGGAGGACGTGCGCCAGGAGATGGACTGGTCGCTGTCGAAGGTGACGCGGATCGAGAACGGGTCGGTCAGCATCTCCGTCAACGACCTCCGCGCGCTGCTGGACTTCTATCAGGTGCGTGACGCCGGCCAGGTACGTGACCTGCTCGGCTTGGCGAGGTTGGCGCGGCGGCGGCACTGGGCGGCGGAGTACCGCGAGTACGTCTCGGCGTCGTACATGGACTTCCTCGGCTACGAGGACGATTCGTGGCGTATCAGCCAGTACCACCCCTTCCTCATACCTGGGCTGCTGCAGACCGAGCGGTACGCCCAGTTGGTGGTGACCATAGGACCGCGGTATCGCGGCGACGAAGCCGCCGCGGACGCGCGTGTGCAGTTGCGCCTAGCCCGCCAGGCTCGTGTCTTCGCGCAACCGCAACGCGAGGTGCGCATCGTTCTGGACGAACGCGCCCTCAAGTCCGTGGAGAACACCCAACTCATGCTGGAGCAGGTCGAACACATCCTGTTCCGGCTTCCGGATCATCTGCACGTCGTGGTGCTCGAGCGGGACACCGCGGCCAATTCCGCTCTCGTCGGGCCCTTCTCCCTGCACGAGTTCGAGTGGGACGTGGACCCGGACGTGGTCTATCTCGACGCCCTGCCGGACGACGTCGCTCTCGTCGAGGACGAGGCGGCGGTCGCTGGCTACAAGGCCTCCTTCGAGGACCTGTACCGCCAGGCGGCGAAGGGCGACGACGCCCAGCGCCTGCTCGAAGAGATCCGCGGATCCCTCCGGGAGCAGACATCCGCCTAGCTCTTCCGGGAGCGGCGCGGACGGGGCACAGCCACATCCACCGGTACGGCATGAGCACACGGTCGGCCCTGGTGCGTCAGATCAAGGGTCGGCGCGGCCGGCGTACGGATCTCCGTGACGAGGACGGGATCCGCTGTCACCAGCCTGCCGATGACGACGACCAGAAGCCCCAGCAGGCCGGCCTGCTCCACGCCGCCGCCCTGCTGGCCGGCGAACACCGCCACGGTCACGGCCATCCCCAGCAGTCCGCACCTGCCACCATTCCCGGCCGGGAATCCGATCCACCTTCGTGATCCTGCGCCGTCCATCGACACCACGGACACCACCGGTGTGCCAGGAGTCGGGCTCGTCCCGGCCGGTCGGTTCTTCGCCATCTTGTGCGAACGCACCATGGGTGCGCTCCTCCTCTGTCTCTAAGGGGTAGGCAAGATGCGGTATGCACATGCCGTCCGCAACTCCCAGGTAGCCCAGGGCGATCAGACATGTGCAAATTTACGTCCGTCGCGCCGCTCCGCCGTCCGCGACACGCGGACAATCCCCCGTTCATCGCCTACCGGAACCTCCACAACCTGAACCCACGTCACCCGATGCTGTGGCACCTGAGTCATGCGCTCAGACCCGCCTCCTTGCTACGGGACGAGGGCGAACGAGGGGCGCGTGCCCTGGGCGCTGACAGGGGCTGGGCACCCTCCAGGCTGGCGAATTCTTGCCGGGACACAGAGTGCTTGCGATCGATCCGACGGGATTGCCGGTGGCGACGAGGATGCGTACGGTAAAGACATCGCCGGCCAGGGCGGCTTCCCCCGTGGCCGCCTTGGCCGGCTCGAACCCGACGCACCCATGGTACGAGTGGCCAGCGAGGCAGAAGGTCATTCGCAGCGGTCCTCGGCGCCCCTGGCGTGTGGTTCGCAGCAGTCGGTGCGGTGTCGGTAGACCCGCAGATCATGTCCGTGCCGGTGGGTGAACTCGGTGGTGATCTCGTAGAGGCAGGCCCGCCAGACGACGGCTTCCCCGCCGCCGGTGACGACCTGTCCGTCGCCGGGCCCGCCGCGCAGCAGCACCCTCATGCCCCTCACGGTAGACATCCGGTCCCGACCAGGGCCACGGACCGTGGGTGCAGCAGGCCACCGTCCGGCCCAGGTTTGGCGAGGCGCCCAACAACGGCGGCCACGGATCGCTGTCGCGCACGCGTGCTGCAGGCGGCTGTAGCCGGGCTCAGCCAGGCCGCGGCTACCGTCGGGCTTCCGTATCGAAGCGCCTACCGGGCTGCAGCAACCGAGCATTTGGATTCGCCCCCGACTGCAGCACAAAGTGCGGCGGCTATGTCGGCAACGCCCCGGAGTGGCTCCGAAGCAAGCGCCGCTGGTCGAGCCACTTGAGAATCGCCTGGGTGGTTTCGTCCGGCTTTCCTGCTGGATCCTGGGTTGCTTACCCGGTTTGACGCCGCCCGTTTTTGATCTTGTTGGCGACGGCGTCGGCGGCGTCGTGGTGGAGTTGTTTGCTGACGCTCTGGTAGGTGTCGCGGGTGAGGGTGGTGGTGGAGTGGCCGAGTTGTTCGGAGACGACCTTGATATCGACTCCGGCGTCGAGGGCGAGGGTGGCCGCGCTGTGACGTAGGTCGTGCAGGCGGATGGGTGGTAGACCGGCCTTGCGGATGAGCCGGCGGAACCGTTGCGAGACGCCGATGGGATGCCAGGGACGGCCGTCAGGGCGGACGAAGAACAGTCCGGTGTCGGGCCATGCGGCACCGGCGGCGAGGCGCCAGGCGGCGCGGCGGGCTTTGTAGGCGGTGAGAACTTTGACGGTGTCGGCGTCGAGGACGACGTCCCGGTTACCGGCTCTGCTCTTCGGGGCCTTCTGGACGGGGGTGTAGCCGTGGGTGGCGATCTGGTTGTTGATGGTGGTTTCGCGGCGGTGGAGGCGTACTTCGCTGTCGCGTAGGCCGCAGGCCTCGCCGCGGCGGGGTCCGCGGTAGGCCATGAAGTGCCACAGGGGGTGCAGGTCGGGGGCGTGGATGGCGGCGTAGTCGAGGAACTCGGCGACCTGGACGTCGGTCCACACCATGATCGGCCCGGGGACCTCGCCGGTGGCCTTCCAGTGTTGGACACGTTCGTCTTCCCAGATGATCGGTACGGGCCGGTCGCCGGGGACCTTGACGAGAGTGGCCGGGTTGGTGCCGACGATCAGTTCGTCGGCGAGGGCGTCGTTGATGGCTTTGCGCAGGCAGGCGCGGATGCGCTGACGGGTACCGGGGCCGGTGGTGCGCACACCGGTGACGGATTGGCGCACGGCCGGGTCGGGGCTGGTTCTCGCGGCGATGATCGCGTCGTTGCGGCGTTCGATGGCGGTGAACATCTCGCGGATGTGGCTGGCGCGGAGCTTGTCCAGCGGGATGTCGCCGAGGTGGGGGATCAGGTGGACGCGGACGAGTGATTCGTAGCCGCGGATGGTGTTGTCGTCGATGGTCAGGTGGGTGAGCCAACCGGTCAGGTAGTCGGCGACCGTGGGGATGTCGGTGAGAGGGCCGTCGCCGTGGAGCAGTTGACGGATGCGGTCGGTTTCGGGCAGGGGCCGGCGGGCGCGTACGGCGGTCTGCAGCAGGTCGGCGATCTCGGTACGCCGTCGCCGGTCGCCGCGGGGGACGAGGGACAGCAGTTCGCGGGCGTGGTCGAGTTCGTCGGCGGCGACGCGCCGGCTGGGCAGCCCCGACCGACGAAGCAGCCGACGTCGGCCGTCGGCGGTGGGTGGGAGTTCCAGTTGGTAGGCCCAGTGGCCGTGGTCGAAGCTCCAGGCACGGTTCGTACGGCGCAGTTTCGGGCAGTCGTTACCGAAGGGCTTGCCGGTGTCGGGGTGACGGCAGCCGCAGCGTTTGAAGATGCTTCCGTCAGGCATGGCGGGATCGCTGCTCCTCAAGTGGGGGGAGACGTGCGTCGGTTTGTCGACCGACATGAACCCGTGACATCCGCACACGATCAAGTCCTCCAAACCGGCCCTGTGCGCGGCTCCGGCCGAGTCGGTCGTACGGGTCCGTGGGACGGCAGGGGCCCGCCAGATGGCGGGCCCCTGATCGGTTCGCTTACTCGATGTCGTAGGTCGGGTGGACTGCCCTGGAGCTCGCCGGGCTCGGCGAGCTCTTCGGCTTCGGTGTAATGCCGCGCGTCCTATGGGCTGGTGACGGTCCTGGTTCCGATGACTGCCGGCCTCGTTCTAGGGACCGGGTTCACTGTTCTGCGCTGTGGGTGTGCCGGGCAGGTGCAGGGCGGCCAGCAGGGGTGCGGTGGGTATCCGGTAGCGGGCGCCGACGCGGAAGTGCGGAACGGGGAACGCGTCGCGGCGGATCAGCTTGTAGGCCGCAGAGCGGGACATGCCCAGCACCGAGGCCGCGGTCGCGAGGTCGGTACTGGTTCCCAGCGCCCGGATCTGTTCGACGGTCCATGCCTGCGGCGCTCCGGCGGGCGCGACTCGTGCTCGTCGGGTGCGTCCAGATCGCATGGTCATCTCCTCCCAAGATTGACGTGAATGCGGCGGATCGAGTCGTCGAGCTATCCGTCCGTAGGGATCCAGGTGGACGGGCCATACGTGGGTGTCGCCTACAGGTGGGGGTGCAGCAGCAGCCGCAGCGCCGCGGCGGCTTGTTCGGGTACGACGCCGTTGCCGAGTACCCGCAGCGCGGCGGTGTGCGGCAGCGCGAGGGAGGGGTCGATGACCCAGCGCGGGCCAGGCCCATGAGCCACCTCACGAAGCGCGGAGCACTTGGTCGAGGTGCGCGGGGCTGGGTGGCCGAGATCTGTGGTTGTGGTCGAGGGGCGAGCGGCCGTGCCCCGCCGGCCGCCGCCGCTCGTGGGTGGTGGTCTGGTCGGGTGGGCTGTTAGGAAGTGACGGCGGCCGAGCTGAGCGAGGGGTGTCGCCTACTGGTGTGCGCCGATGCCTCCGCTCCGGGGGCGATGGCGTCGATGTGAGCGAGGTCGTCGAGCAGTGCAACCTAACGGGCTAGGGCAGAGCCGAGCTAGAGGCGCGACTGCCATAGGTGAGCACCAATAAATATCGACCGATCATCCCTATAGATGATGTGCGCACCGCACGGTATCCGGAGCAGCACGCTAAGGTGCCTGCGTGGCGACCGTAGACCAATCCCCTGAGCCAGCCGAGATCGCGGATAGAAGCAGCAAGCCCAAGAGGACTTCGGGCTCAGGCACCTTTAAGAGCACCCGGCTACGGGTGTCGGAACTACGTGAGATCGAGACGGTCCTAGCCGGAACGGACGTACGCTGGCGGTTCACCAGGACTGATCTAGTTGCTGTGCCCGAGGAGTCCTCCAGGGCTTCCTACTGGAAGACCTGGACGTTCGAGACCGACACGTTAGACGAGCTAATCGACGTCTCACCCAAGGGGCGGATCTTCCACTTTGAGATTGAGGCTACAAGCTCGGAGGGAAATGTCCACCTCAAGGTGGGTGGTCCGCATAAGAAGGATCGCCGCCTCATGCTGCACGGCGAAGCGAGCGGCTCGGACGTTCCCGGGGTATTCCACAAGATCGCCACGATGCTGGAGCCTGCCGAGAAGCGCGGGACGAAGTTGCACTACCTTGGTGCCTTCATCGGACCCACGATGGCGCTGTACATCCCCATGCTGATCTTCACCCTGCTATGGCCGGGTCTCGGCTTTTTCACCGATCCACCCGCAGATGCCAAGGACAAGCCAGCCCTTGCTGTCGTGGCCTCCGCCCTCGCCCTGCTCATCTTGCTGCCGTTGGGTATGGGGATCTTCAGCCGCATCACGGCGAGCAGTGTGACGCTCCGACCCCGCTTCGACCCGTCGGCACTTAAGCCAGAGATCGACTTCGCCTCCATGCCCCGACGGTTCCTGGAGACCGTCGCGGCAGGTCTACGGTGGGTCGCGTCGCTCTATAAGCATGATGAACTAGCCCAACAGAAGATGCTGATAGCTACAGTGACAGCGGCATTCTTCGGCATCGGCAGCTTCATCATCGCTACGCTTGCCTGGCTGTTCCCCTTGAGGTAGTACCCCTTACGATCCTGGCCGACGCGGGGATAGCCGTTGTGCTCAGCGACGTCCGGATGCCCTGGATGAACTCGGTCATGGAACGCTGGATACAAGCCTGGTCCGAGCCGGTAGCCTCTTCGAATGGCGAAGCGTGTACCCGACTCGGTCTCCATCCAACTCTCTGACGGCCGAAGCCTCGACGCGACAAACGAGACGCCGGGGCCGGCCGAGCGGGGGGAGCTGGAGCTGGTCGAGGTGCTGCGCCCGCGGCGCTTCGACGCGTGCCCAATCTGCGGCGACCCAGCAGCGACGGAAAAGGAGCACGTGCCTCCCGGTAGTCTCGGGGGCAAGGTGATGACCTGGACGTGCAGTCGGTGCAACAACGACTTCGGCAGCAGGGTCGAAGCTGATCTGCTCGACTGGTACGAGGGCGCGCTGACGACGTGGTTCGCGTCGGAAACCGTGCGCGGCAAGCGCAAGACCGGCCGACTGCTGTTGCGCTGGACAGAGAACGGCGAATATGTGCTCCTACCGGCCGGCAAGTCTGACGAGATTTATGCCGAGATCCTGGCCGCCGGCGATGTCGAAATGGAGTACGACACCCCGGAGCACAAGCGGTGGTCACTCGCTCTGCTCAAGTGCGCCTATCTCGCCCTCTGCATCAAGTTTGGCGTTATCAAAGGTGAATGGGCCGACCAAGTCCGCGCCGACCTGCTGGCGGCCCGTGACGCGCCCAGCCGGGCGGACGTGCCTGCCAGCGAGATCGGCCAGCGCCTCCACGTCCTGCGCGGCTTCGGACCGGAGCCGATCACCCCGCACCCAGTCGTTACGGGCATCTTCCACAGACCAGACGGCCCGCTGGAGGGCGTGCTCCTCGCCGGGCGGCTGTTCGTCTCCTGGACACCGGTCAACGACCTCCAGGCGGCTACGCCGGGCGGAATCGGCCGGCGCGTCACGACTATGCGGGTCGGGGAGCCGATGTCGGGCATCGTGACCGCCGTGACCCCGGAGCCACGCCGTCCGACCAGCTGACTCGCTGGCTTGCCTACGACCGATGCAGCCCTCTATACGGTGGCGCGATGTCATGAGCGTGGGTGTCAACCGACGGCTAGGCACCACGCGGGGAAGGCGCATCAACGCCCTGGACCAGCCCGGCGACCACTCCGCTGGTCGACTGGCCAGGCTGGCCTTGCTCTTGCTGCCGCTGATGCCGCGATCCGCGTGCTCGCTCTTGCATGGCGGCAACAGAACCAATCGCAGGAGGAGTCCGGCTGGTGGGCCAGTTGAGGTCCGGCCTTGGACGGCGAGCATTAGGAGGGAACTCTGCACCCCGGCGCCGAGACTCAGGTATGTGGCTGTGTGGTCATCCGACCACCCCGCCGCCGGAGTCGGGCGTAGCCCTCGGGGTCGGCTGCTTCGCCAAGATCAGGACGTCCTCGTGGGCGATGAGGTGCATCGGCACCCCGCCGGCCCTGGCCTTGCGGACCTGCTGGAGTTGGAAGAACGACGGCCGGGCGACGAGATGCCCGTCGCGGACGGCCGCGAGGAGCGCGACGCACCGTTCGATGGGGACGAGACCGGCACGAATGCCGGCGGCGATGACGGCGCTGGGCAGGTCGACCAGTTCGCCGCGTTTGCGCCACGGGCGGGCGGTGACCACGACGACGCCGCCGGGACGCAGCAGGGTGGCGCAGCCGGCCAGGATCTGGGTGAACCCGTCGGCGAGGCCGGTCAGGTCGCGGTAGGCGAGGTTGCCCCGGTCCTCGCCGTCGTTGTAGCGGTCGTCGTATTTGACGACCCCGTCCGCGCCGGGCCGGACCAGCCCGTGCACCGTCGGCCCGTACGGCGGGGAGGTGACCACGAGCGCCACCTGCCCGGTGAGGGCCTTCGGAACCAGTGAGATCAGTCGGGTGGCGTCGCCGCGGATCACCGACGCCCGTCCGGTCGCGCCTTGGTCGTGGGCGTGGCGGATGTTGGCGTCGGCGATGTTCGACCACTGCGGCTCGTACTCGATGCCGAAGGCGTCGCGGCCGGCGTGAACGGCCTCGACCAGGGTGGTGCCGATGCCACACATCGGGTCCAGGACCAGGTCACCGGGCTGGGTGTAGGCGTCGATGGCGTGGGCGGCGATCGCCGGCAGCATCCGGGCCGGGTGCTTGACCGACTCCGGCACGTACCGGCCCCGTCGCTGCACGGGGCCGGTCGTCTGCGCGGTGGTCCAGACGGACAGGCCGTCGGGGTCGGCCCGGTGGCGGTCGTCGTAGTCGTGGTGCCGGCCCTGGTAGTCGTTGCCGGGGCTGGCGGTGGGCGTGTTCGGGTCGGGGTGTCCTGGGTCGCGGTGTTCAGGCACGGCGCTCACCGCCCTCGCGGTCCCGGCGCCGCCGCGGCCCGGGCACGGCGGGGGATTGCGGGATGGTGAAGACCAGCAGGTCGGCGTGGACCCGTAGATGGGCGACCTGCCACTGTTCGCCGTCGGCGTGGGCGAGGGAGAGCAGTTCCTCGTCGGTGACGTGGTAGACGAACTGGTCGCCGTCGGTGTCTGCCTCGACCGCGACGATGTGCTGTAGGTAGCCGAGTCCGGCCTCCGACGCGGCGGCCACGAGTGGCCCGAAGTCCTCGGGAGTGGGCTGTGTGCCGGTGGGAACGCCGGCGACGAGGACGAGGCAGCCGCCGGGGCGCAGTAGCCGCGCGCAGGCGGTGAGGAGCCAGGCGAGGCGGACGCGGGCGGTGATGTCGGCCTCGTGTAGCGGCCAGGAGGCGACCACCAGGCTGGTGGCCTCGTCCAGCGGACCGTCGTCGGGCGGACGGACGACCGCGGTGTCGGCGCCGTATAGGTCGGGGTCGGTGAGGTCGTCGCCGAACCAGTCGACCAGCTCGGGCGGTTCCTGCGTGTCACCGGCCCGCGGCTCGACCGGGGCGGTGAGTGGGCTGGTTGTGGTCGTGGCCGCCGGCTGGCCGGCGGTGGCGGGTCCGATGATCAGGCTGGAGCTGTCGGTGAACCAGGCACGGTGGTGCCGGCGTCCGCCCTGGGCGCAGATCTCGGTCAGTGTGTGGTCGGTGGTGAGGTCGACCACCGCCTCCCCGGGCCGGCTGTAGGCGGCGACGAGTCGGTAGGCCAAACGGGTGGGCAGGCTGGTGGGTCGGTCGGCGTCGGTACGGGCCGTGCGCCAGACCGTGATCGGTACCGGCGGGTCACCGGCGATCAGGTCGATGAGAGTGGCCTCGGCCGGCCCGGTGTGGTCGGCCTGGTGGTGCGGGTGCGGCGGGTGCTCGCTCATATGGATGTCGGCTCCGCGCCGCGCCGTGAAGCGCTGACACCCCCGAACCGGGCTTTGTGAGCCCTGGCGAACACTTGCCCAACCCACAGGCCCTCACACCACGCGACCCGCGCACCGGCATGTCCTGCTTCTGTCGCCTCGTCTGCTGCCCACGACGTTAGAACCACCCTCGGTCGCCTACCGCGCCGGAACCGGCCCTATTCCTGCTCGCCGTCGGTCAGTGACGTCACTGACAGGAACGCTGACGGATGCTCATACCGGTGCGGAGGGCGCCTCGGGCGCCGACGTGGACACCGCCGTCGACCAGCACTGTGAGACGTCGTCGAGCACCGTCTGCCGGGCCGATGCCATCGACGCGGCGTCGTCTGTCACAGGACGCGGGATGGCCGGCGGTGACAACCGCCCGCCACTGCCGCCGGTATGGCGAGAGCCCCCTGCCGGCCGTCCCCGGCCGGCGGTGACAGTGACGCGGCGAGTCGCTTGGTCGTCACAGCGGGCCGCCCGTGTCCCCGGTGAGGTCGTGTACGCCGTCTCGCGGTCACGGCGTGAAGCCTGCGCCACCGCCACCCGGGCCGCCCGGTCACAGGGTCTGTCAGGGTGTCACAGGGCAGGTCAACCGGCCTCTGTCAGAATTCCCGCCGCGATAGAGGCGATGGCAGATCGTGCGGGCTGGGCCACTGGCAGAGGTCCGACCCCGGTGGCGAACAGCGCCCGGGACAGCTCTGTCAGGTCCTTGTGAGTCGCTTGTGGCGCAATCGATGGCACCGGTCGCCGTGACAACACCGGCGACGGCATCCCGCCATCCCTTCGCTGTCACAGGAGTTTCGCCATGAGCGTGTCCGACGCTACGAACTGGCCGACGTCCGCCCTCGACGCGGCGCAGACCGCCTTCGCCGCGCTGACCTGCGAGCCCGCGCCGCTGGTCTTCGACTGCACGGTGCTGGCCTGCGACGCGGGTCTGCGGCAGCCGGTGATGCCGCTGCCCGCGCTGCGGGACTGGCTGCTGCGCCATCCCCGCGCCTACACGGCGCGTGACGAGGTGTGGCGGGAGCTGATCCGACGTGCCCGCCTCGACGGGCCGCACTGGGTCGTCGCCGCGGTCGGCATGGCGATGCCGGCGCTGCAGCGGTACGCGGCCGCGCTGTGCGAGGGCTACGACGGCGACCCGGCGGACATCGACGCCGAGATCCTCACCGGGTTCCTGACCGCGCTGCGCGACCGGGCGGACCTGACCAAACCCGCACCGTACGCGAGCCTGTGCAAGGCGGCATGGCGAGCCGGGCGGAACCTGCGCCTACAACGGCAGGAACATGTGCCGGTGGAGGACATCGAGCACGTCACCCCCGGCTCCCGCACCCCCAGGATGCCGTACGGGCATCCGGACCTCCTGGTCCGCCGCGCGGTGACCCTCGGCATCCTCGACCCCGAGGACGAACAGCCCTACATCGACGTGCGGCTCGGGTACCGGGCGATCGAACCCATCGCCGCCGCGCACGGCGTCAGCGTCGACGCCCTGCGCATGCGGCTGTCCCGCATCGACAGCCGCATCGCCGCCGCCCTCGCCGACGGGCTTCTGACCGGGCTCGTGTCGCCGGAGACCACGGCACGACTGCGGCAGCGGGCCGAGCAGCGCCGTCGGCGCCGCGCCGGACGCGCCGCCACCACCCGCCGCGAAAACGCAGGTCAGCACGCTGCGGCAGCCGCCTGACCAACCACCGGAAACGGCTGTGGCCCGACGTTGCGCGTCGGGCCACAGCCGTTTCTCCGCGCCGGGGGGCCTGACCTGGCGCTGTGAGCCCTCACAGGACGGTGTGAGCGCGGCAAGTGTTCGCCAGGACTCACAACCCCCGGTTTGGGGGTGCGGGACCTTCGAGCTGTACCCCTCGCCGGTTCCGCCCGCCGCCGGGCGATGCGAGCAGCCGCGATCCGCGTGCCTCGGGTGCCGCGCCAGTTGATGCGCTGACACCACATTGATGACCGCAACCCACCCATGAGGGAGGACGAGCTCCTCCCGGGGCTCACGCGGATCCGCGCTTCTCGCCCGCGCCCGGCGGCAGTCCCCATCTGCTTCGAGTAATCGCCGCCCCCGGCCACGTCCGTTCGTGGCCGGGGAGCGGCGGGAGGTGAACGCCCCATGTCCCGCATCCCACAACACGCTCTCCGAACTCCGCGAGTTGTTCGTCTCGCTCTTCGTGTCGCCGTACCGCTGGCAGGTGTCGGCCTGTCGCTCGCCGTGCCGGCCGCCGCGTACGCCGACCCGGGTGACGCCGTGTATTTGGCGGCGAACTCGTTGCCGGTGGTGATCGCCAACCTGCGGGCCTGGATCATGGGGATCCTCGCCGCTCTCGCCACTCTGTTCCTCGTCCTGGCGGGCGTGTACTGGGCCACCGCCGGTGGTGACCCGTCGCAGGTCGAGAAAGCCAAACTCGCCCTGCGTAACGCGTTGATCGGCTACGGCCTGGCGGTGCTCGCACCGATCCTGCTGCAGGTCGTCCAAGGCATCGTCGGGGGCTGAACCCGATGGGATGGTTCCTCGACCAGACGTTGGACTGGCTGACCGACGCGATCCTGGCCTGCCTCGGCGCGATCTTCGACCTCATCACCAGCGTCCTGCTCACCACACCGAAGGTCACCGGACTGCCGCAGGTGCAGGCCCTCACCGGCCGGTCGGTCTGGATCGTGGACACCGTCTTCGTCCTCGCGTTCGTCGCCGCCGGCGTGCTCGTCATGGTCGCCGGCGGCGGCGAGCAGTCCCGGTACACGGTCAAGGACCTCCTACCGCGGCTGGTCGTCGGGTTCACCGCCGCGCACTTCTCCCAGTTGGCCTGCGACCAGCTCATCGATCTCGCCAACGCCCTGACCGCGGCGATCAGCGACGGCGGCTACGACGGCGACGGCGCGTTCACCGCGATCCGCACCCACCTCGCGGCGGCACACGACCGCACTGTCCCGCTGTTGTTCCTGGTCCTAGCCCTAATCATCACCGTGCTGGTCGTGACGGCCGCGTTCCAGCTGATCGGCCGGTTCGTGGCGCTGCTGGTGATGACGGCCATCGCGCCGCTGGCGCTGGCCTGCCACGCGCTACCCGCCACCGACGGCCTCGCCCGACTGTGGTGGCGCGCCTACGCCGGATGCCTGGCGATACCCGTGGCGCAGGCGTTCTTCCTCACCGCCGGTGAGCAGACACTGCTGGACCCGGCGACCATGCTGCCCGTCTTCGGCCTGCCCCCTGATCCGGGCGGCACGCTGAACCTCCTGGTCGTGGTGGTGCTGCTGTGGACCACCGTCAAGATCCCCGGGCTGATGGCCCGCTGGGCGGGCCAGACCGGACGCGGCACGAGCACCATGCTCGGCGCGGTCGTCCGCGTCGTCGTGGTGCAGCAGCTCTCCCGCACCGTCCCCGGCCTGAACACCCTTCGGAGGACCATCAGATGACCGCACCTGAGCCCGAAACGCCGACCAGGGCACGGATGCCGACGGGCGCTTCATACTGCCTCTCCTGCGGATGGTGTTGGGGTTCGCGTGGCTGACCGTCGCGTCGGCGATGTCGGCAAGTGTCCAACGAATGAGTGGGGTTGACCGCGCCTGGTGATGTTCGGGGGTCGTCGCGTTGGCGGGGCTGTCTGCGCTGTCAGGGTGGTGTGCGGGGCGTGGGCGGGAGTGTTCACGCCCCGCACGGCGGGCATCCTCGGCGAGGAGACCGTCCTGCCCGTCGGCGGGTACGCCATCGCGGGGAGCGGCGGGTGGCCAGGCAGACGGGTCAGGTTCAGCGGGTGTACGGGAAGGGCAATCTGCTGCTGGGTTGCCGAGGCCGCATGGTTGATCTGCGTGGTTGGTGGTCAGGGGCGTCGGCGGGTCAGTTTCCACGCGGTTTCGGTCACGGCAGCTACGGTCAGGCCGTAGGCGAGGTGGGCGACGAACCCGCGCAGGTGGGTGGCCAGGGGGTAGGCCCGGTTGGGGGCGGAGAACCGTAGTGCTGGGGTGAGGCCCTCGTCGACGATGAGGGACATGGCCGCGCCGGAGGCCAGACCGGCCAGCACCGGGTTGAGGCCGATGGTGCGGCGTAGCACCGAGTAGACCGGCGCCCAGCTGATCGCCAGGCCGTAGTGGAGAACCATCCCCGCCCGCTGCCGTGCCGTGCCGGGTAGGTCGACGCCGAGCAGGCGCAGGGTCTTGGCGGCGGCGATCTCGTAGGGCAGGCCGGGGCGGGCGGTGTCTTCCCGCTTGCGGTCGGCGTCGGATTCGAGCTGGTACAGCTTCATGCTGATCGGGTCCATCACTTTGGTCGCCGCGTAGCCGGCTGCCGGTGCGACGGCCAGGTCCTTGATCGTCTCGGTGAGCCTCATCGTGCGGTCTCCTTCGGTGGTGGGCGCGGTGCCGCTGGTATCCGGCCTCGCCGGTGACTACCCGGGGATGTCGTGGGCGTGCAGGAGGGCGCCGAATTCGGCAGTGCCGCTGTCCTAGGCGGGCGGTCAGGAGGCGCAGCAGGACAGCTTTGCCACGTCGCGGGTGAAGGTTTGGGCGGCGAGTTTCAGGCCTTCGGCCATGGTGAGGTAGGGGCACCAGGTGTCGGCCATCTGCGCCACGGTCATGCCGGCTTGCACCGCGTAGACGGCGGCGGCGATCACGTCGCCGGCGTTGTCGGCCAGCGCGTGGACGCCCCGGATGCGGCCGTTGCCACGCTCGGCGACGATCTTGATGAGGCCGCGGGTGTCGCGGTTGACGATCGCTCGTGGCACGTAGTCCAGGGGCAGGACGCGGCATTCGCAGTCCAGTCCCTGCTCGGCGGCTTGGGCGTCGGTGAGCCCGACTGAGGTGATGGCCGGGGTGGTGAAGGTGACCCGCGGCAGGTGGGTGTAGTCCATGCTGCGGTCGGCGTCGTCGAAGGCGTTGTCCACGATCAGGGTGCCGTGTGCGCCCGCCACGTACACGAACTGCGGATGCCCCGTGACGTCGCCGGCGGCCCAGATGCGCCGGTTGCTGGTGCGTAGGTGCTCGTCGACGATGATCTCGCCCCGCCGGCCGACCGTGACCCCCACCTGGTCGAGGTTCAGGCCGCCGGTGAGGGGGCGGCGGCCGGTGGCGACCAGCAGCTGCTCGGCGGCCAACTCCAGGGTGCCGGTACTGGTGGTGAGGGTGAGTGAGTAGTGGTCAATGGTCGTACGCGATGAGTGATCGTTTTCTGGGTGGGCCCGTCGTCCCGCCCGGACCGGTTCAACCGCCGCCGGCGTGGCCAGGGCGGGTATAGTATCGGTGTGTGTGCGCAGACACTGTCGGTGCCCGCAGACGATCTTCTCGACGGTGTCGCTGAGGTTCTTCAGCAGGTGGTGCCACCGGTCGGCGGCCTGAATCGCGTCCGGTGCCCCTTGCGGGCGCTCTCGGCGAAACTGCCGCCTCGATCCCGGCAGATGATCTCGACGCCGGGGGGTGCTCGCGCAGCCAGGCGGCGAGGGTGTCGGGCAGGACATCGACGGGCGGCGGGTGTGCATGTCGATCAGCACGATGGCGTACCGGTTGGTGTCCACGCCGTCGGGCGAAGTCGTCCACACCCAGCACCCTCGGCGTCACTCACCACCACCGGGCCGAACTGCAGGGCGCCGTCGTCGTCAGGCGTCGGGCATGACAACGATCCGGTTCTCCACCGACATCACGCCGGGCGTTGACCAGGCGACCCGTGCGGCTTCTTCGCGTTCGCGCCAGGACCGGACCACGCCGGTCAGGACGACCTTGTCGCCCTCGATGGTCACGCTCAGCCGTTCGCCGGGCGTGTCCACGGCGCGAATGAGAGCCTCTTCGATCCTGTCTCGCGCCGCCGCCACGTCCACCTTGACCCGGGGTCGCAGTGA
Organism: Micromonospora maris AB-18-032; assembly: GCF_000204155.1. Lineage (NCBI taxonomy): Bacteria > Bacillati > Actinomycetota > Actinomycetes > Micromonosporales > Micromonosporaceae > Micromonospora > Micromonospora maris. The sequence goes on from NC_015434.1 coordinate 623,286, forward strand.
GATCTGATTCGTGACTCCCCGTACTCCCGACAGACGCCGTACCGCCCGCTTCGCGGAGCGCCGCTGGAATTCCCACTCGACCTCGCCACTGAGGGTCACCCAGCCCTTGGTGACGGTGACGTGGATGTTCTGGCTCGGCACCAGCGCGTCCCATTCCAGGGCCCGGGTCGCTGCGGCCGCCAGGTCCGCGTCGGTGCGTTCCGCCGCGGTCGGTAGCCGCACTTCGAGGTCGTTGGCGACCGCCTTCACGCCCCGCACCCGGTGCGCCGCCTCCTCGGCCGCCCACTTCTTCACGTACGAGTCCACCCATCCGGTCAGGGTCACCACACCGTCCTTGGCAGACACGCCGATCTCGTTCGGGTGGACGCGGGCGTCCCAATGCATCTCGGCCAGCACATCCCGCTGCAACTGCTCATCCGTCCGAGCCATCGTCGTGGTGGTCATCGCGCTCGTTCCAAAGTTCGCGTCGTCGGCTTCACTGTGAACCACCCGCACTCGTGCGGGTGGAGGTACATCGGGACGTCGCGCTAACGAGCGAATCACCACAGTTTCGGGGACGAGAACCCGTACCCTCCGTTATAGAGGTCCGGATTCTGCGCCGACGAGAGCCCGCATACGCCGCTTCGCTTCCGCCGGACATTCCCGTTGAACCGGGGGGTGTCCCTATGGGTTCGTCAAGCGGCGGCCTGTCAACGGTCAGTTGAATCTGGCTCTGGCACGAAGTCCGGATGCTGTTGGTGATCTTGACTGTGTAACCGGGGTGGGGCGCGTCGCTGCCAAAGACAGAGCCGTTAGCGAGACAGGCCCTTGGTGGCCAGGTGCCGGATCACTGTGGCGCCCAAAAGTTCGCGTGTCGGCTTCACTGTGAACCACCCGTACTCGTAGGGGTGGACGCACATCGGGTCGGCGCGCTAACGAGTGAATCACCACAGTTGCGGGGACGGGACCGTTAGCGAGACAGCCCCGGGCATACGCACGGGTGTTGTTGACGGGGCTGAGGCTGACGCCTCGTGTCGTGCGGGTTCGGCGTTCGTCCGGGTGGTGGCTCGTGTCGCGCCTACGATGGGAGCATGTCGCCCTCGAGACGGGAGCTCACACGGGAGCGGGAGACGTTTTTCCGGTCTCTGTCGTCGCGGGCGGGGCGGGTGCTTCCCTGCTGGGTCGCCGGCGTGGTGTTGATCAAGGTGGAGGAGGGTGACAGCGGGGAGTTCTGGCGGGTGGCGATGCGTGACCGGGGTGTCGTCGTGGACAGGGGCAGCGAGCCGGCCGATGCCACGGTGGTGCTGTCGGCTGACCTGTTCCACGACTTGATCACGGGCGCTGATCAGTTGATCGCCGCGTTGCTGCGTAACGAGGCGACGGTGGTGGGGGAAGTCGCGCTGTTGTTGGTGTTCAGGCGGTTCTTTCCCTCCGCGCCAGGGTCGGGTGACCCGAGGGACGTGGTCGGTGGCAGTCGTTGGCGGGAGCGGATGGACGAGACCGTCGCCCGCAGCACACCAGCGGAGCGGGCATGAAGCCGTTGGTCAACATTCTTGACGGCAACACGTTTCTGGTCAGCGACCGGCAGGGGGATGTCGATCCCTCGCCGGCCTTTCCCACGGGCTTGTTCTCCTACGACACCCGCTTCTTGTCCACCTGGCAGTTGACCATCGACGGTGGCCGGCTCACCGCGTTGTCAGTGGATGACCTGCAGTACTACGAGAGCCGGTTCTTCCTGGTGCCCGGTGAGCCGACCCACTACGTGGACACCGACATCTCCGTGATCCGTCACCGCACGATCGGCGGGAGCTTCGATGAGGATCTCGCGGTGCTCAACGAGGGCAACGAGCCGGCGGAACTGGTGGTCAGGGTCGAGATGGGCGCGGATTTCGCGGACTTGTTCGAGATCAAGAACCCGACCCGCAAGGTCGCGCCGGTCACCGTCACCGTCCGCGACGGCCTGCTGTGTTTCACCTACCGTCGGGGCAGCTTCGAACGCCAGACGGTGGTGTCTAGCAGCGTGGCCGGCGATGTCGATGAGCACGGCATGACTTTCCGGATTCAGGTTCCCGCGCACGCGGAGTGGCGCACCCGTTTCCATGTGGCGACGAACATCCTGGGCGCGCAGGGGCGGGACTTCCGGGACAGCCTGCGTCTGCACCGTCCCCGGTCCGCGGCGCAGATCGCCGAGGCGCTGACCAGATGGCTGGATGCCACACCGCGGCTGGTTAGCGACAGCGAGACGCTCACGTCCACCTACCGTCGAAGCCTCACGGACCTCGCCGCGTTGCGGTACACCTCGGTCAGCACCGCCACTCACCTGGTCGCCGCTGGCCTGCCGTGGTTCATGACCCTGTTCGGCCGCGACAGCATGTTCACCTGCCTGCAGTCCCTGCCCTTCCTGCCGCGTCTCACGCCGCCGACCATCACCGCGCTGGCACTGGCCCAAGGGTCCCGTTTCGATGACTTCCGCGACGAGGAGCCCGGCAAGATCCTGCACGAACTGCGCTACGGAGAGTCAGCGGGCTTCGAAGAACAACCGCACTCGCCCTACTTCGGCTCCGCCGACTCGACGATGCTGTTCGTGATCCTTCTCGACGAGTACCACCGGTGGACCGGCGACGACACGCTTGCGAAACGTTTCGAGATGGAGGCCCGCGCGGCACTCGACTGGATCGACACCTACGGCGACCTGCTCGGCACCGGATACGTGTGGTACCAGACGCGCAACCCCGAGACAGGATTGCAGAATCAGTGCTGGAAGGACTCCTGGGACTCGATCTCCTACGCCGACGGCCGGCTGCCCGGCTTCCCGAGAGCCACCTGCGAGTTGCAGGGGTACGCCTACGACGCGAAGATGCGCGGCGCCCGGCTCGCCCGGCTGCTGTGGGACGACCCCGCCTACGCGCAGCGGCTGGAACACGAGGCGGCCGAGCTCAAGGACCGGTTCAACCGCGACTTCTGGGTCGGCGACGGACGGTACTACGCCCTGGCCCTGGACGCCGAGGGCGGGCAGGTCGATGCCCTGTCCTCCAACATCGGGCATCTGCTCTGGAGCGGCATCGTCGACCAGCAGCGGGCCGCCGACATCGTCGGCCACCTACTCGGGCCGCGGCTGTTCTCCGGCTGGGGAATCCGTACCCTCGCCACCGGCAACGGCCGCTACAACCACCTCGGATACCACGTCGGGACGGTGTGGCCGTTCGACAACTCGATCATCGCCTGGGGCCTGTGGCGCTACGGGTTCCGGGAGGAAGCCGCCCTCGTCTGCCAGGCGATGCTCGACGCCGCCCGATACTTCCAAGGCCGCCTTCCGGAGGCGTTCGCCGGATACGATCGGAAACGAACGAAGTACCCCGTGCAGTACCCCACCGCCTGCAGCCCGCAGGCATGGTCCGCCGGAACGCCGCTGCTGCTCATACGGGTGCTACTCGGCCTGCAACCCCACGGTGACCATCTCGTCGTCGACCCGGCGCTCCCCGACAGCATCAACCGCATCGAACTGCTGGACATCCCCGGCCGGTGGGGAGTCGTCGACGCCCTCGGCCGCCGACGACCGGACACCAACCACAACGAACGAGACAGCGCCTCCCGCAGCTGATGAAAGGGCCGGCACCGGCCAAAGGAGGGTGAAGCGGTGAAGACCGCCAACGAGATCTTCTTCTACGAGCTCGCGGCCATGCAGGACCTGGAACACCAGGCGCGTTCCATTCTCGGTCTCCTGATCGGCACCCGCATCCAGGACAGCACGCTCAAACGCATCATCGAGGACATGGCCCACGCCAGCGAGCGCCACTCCGATCGGATCGACGCCTGCCTGCGCCACCTCGGCACCGCACCCCTGCAGACCCGATCCGCGCCCATCCGCGGAGTCCAGGACGATTTCCAAGTCTTCCTCCGCACCCCCCACAACGACGCCGTCCGTGACCTGTACGCTCTCAACGCCGCTCAACGCATCACCAAGCTCGCCATCGCCGGCTACGAACACCTCACCGACTGGGCCACCACCATCGCCGCCGTGACCTGCACCCAGTGCCTCCTCAAGAACCTCATCGAAAAGACGGAAACCTCACAACAGCTGAGAAAACTCAACCAAACCCTCAGCGAACAACTCCTCGCCACCACCACGTGAACCGTCCACGACCGACCGTGACGCCGACGGATGCGTCAAGCGCACCTTGAACGGCATGCCAACCTGCCCCGCGTGTTCGCCCGCCAGCGAACATGGAAAAGGCGGTGCTATCCGCGTCGGCCGACCCGTGCGCAACGTGACATCCGGCGGTTCAAGGGGTGGTGCCATCGATGAGTGGGTCCGCTTCGTCGCGTGGAGCCACCTGATAGGGCAGAACAGTGTCGACGCCGAGTGCCCGTCCGTAGTAGCGGTAGCGGACCAGCACCGCGCGCGGAGATGCGTCAAGAACTACTCCGGGCTGCCATGCATTGCGGTATACCCATACCGGCTGTCCAGGACAGTAGGCGCCAGCGTGGGCAATCTCGGTAGAGGAGCCTTCGGGAGGCGCAGTCGGCGCGGCCATCACGCCCAGCGTTGTCGACGAAGGCCGTACCGGGTATCGGTGATCCGTCGATCTGCGAGTGGGCCGGACGGTGCGTCCAGTCCGCCGGATGGTGGAGGGTGGTCCGGTCCGGTGCCTGCGCGACCTGCTCCACCGGCCGGCCGAGCAGGTCGCGCCGACGGGATGTGCTGACGTGCGCGGCGTCGCATCCGACCCCCGCGGGGGTGTTCGAGGCGCGAAGGATCTCTGGAACTCCAGTCCCAGGTAGACCAGCTCGGCCAGACTTTAGATGATTGAGTCCGAAGTTCGGGCTGGTCAATGGTCGTACGCGATACCCTTCGCCGCGTCCGAGTCAAGCCCACGCTGCCGTACAGACTTCGGACTCAATCATCTAGTGGCGTCCGATGCGGGTCGTCGACGGCTGCCCGATGGTGAGCAGAACGGCAGAGTACGTACGAGGAACGCGATCTCGTAGGCCAGGGTCGAGCCGCAGGGGCCTGCGTGAGCAGCCGTACGGCGATAGCGTCGGCCATTGGGTCGAGATGTTCCAGGCCGCGACGAGCCTGGGCGTGACACACCCGGCCCCGCGCACGAGCTAGCTGCCGGCATCGCCGGTGGCGGCCACGGGCGGGTTCGGCTTGAGCCGGAACGAGCCCGCGACCTTCTTCCGGTAGACCTCCTGCGTCGCGGAGTCCCAGGGGATGCACCAGCGTCTCGCGCGGCTGTGGGCGGGGACCTGCCCGTGGCGCAGCCAGTTGTAGATCGCGTCGGCGGGGATGCCCAGCAGCTGGGCGGCCTGTTTGACGCTGATCTCCCCGTCCCGCACGGCCATCGTCCGCGACGTGAAGATCTTGTAGATGCCGCGCACCCCCGCGACGTGGCGAGGGGTGAAGCGCAGGTTCTTGCCGGTCCGCAGGCCGGCGTCGTTGAGCATCTTGGCGATCTGCACGTTGCTGTGGGTGGCACCATGCTTGCGGATGATCTCCAGTGCCTCGGGCGGAGTGCGGCCGGGCCCGCGCCGTTGCACGACGAGCTCGTCGGTGGCGCCGGTGTGCCAGCGCACGCCGATCCGAACGATGTCGGAATCCTGCTCTAGCAGGAGCGTGACGTCGGCGATCAGCGTGCGTAGCAGGCGCTTGCGGTCACGTGGACTGGTGGTCGGCGCATCCCACAGCCGGGGCAGATCGGCGGCCAGGGCGCGCAGTGCGTCGTGGTCCGGCACCGGCGGTTTGACCGCGCGGGCGGTCGCCAGCGCGGCCTCCGCCTCGGCGAGAGCGGCGAGTTTGGCCTCCCACCGCGACTCCAATGTCTTTGCCACCAAACGGTTTTCCGGCTCGACCTGGCCGAAGGCGCGTTCGGCGCGGTCGGCCTCGTAGCGGGCCCGTTCCACGGCCAGTTCAGCGGCCCTGTGGGTGCGCACCTGCCGGTCGGCGACCTCATCCGCGGCGGCTAACGCGACCTGGATCTGTTGCGGGGTCACGGTTTCAGCAGCAACGCGGCGACCGCGTCGTCGACGGTGTCGGCGATGACGGTCCGGCAGCCGGCGGTGGGCTCGGCACACAGGTAGGTCACCTTGCTGTCCTTGCGGCTGCAGCGGGTCCCGACCCGCCCTCCGCAGGTACCACACAGGATGATGCCCTGACACAGGGCGGTGCCTTCCCGCACCGGCCGGGCCCCGCGCCCGGTGTTGTTCGCCGCGAGCTTGGCCTCCGTGGCCAGGAACTCCGCCCAGGTCACATACCCCTCGTGGTGATCCTGAATCAGGACCGCCCAGTCTTCTCGTGCCCGGCGTCGGCGGGTGGAGCGCACCGTGCCGTCGGGCAGCACCCGCCGTACTTCGCGGGTCTTGCCGAAGGTGTAGACACCGGCATAGGTCGGGTTCTTCAGCGCCTGCGCTACCCGAGCGTGGGTGAGCTTGCCCCACTTGATCGTCCCCGCCCACGCCCCGGCCCAGGCCCGCTGCGGGAACAACCGCCCCGTTTCGTGGAACGCGCGGACAGTCTTCAACGCCGAGCCCGTCCGCTGGAACTCCGCGAACAGGTCCTCCACGGCGCGGCGGACCTGCTCGTCGGGGTCTTTGACGATCTGGCCGTCCTCGTCGTAGACGTACCCGACCGGCAACGGATGGCGCAGCTCTCCACGGTGCGCCGCGGCCACCTTCGCCCCGTGCAACCGACCGAGCAGGAAGTGCAGCTCGATCTCCGACATCTGGCCCTTGAGGCCCAGCAGAATCCAGTCGTTGACGTTGGCCAGGTCGTACACGCCGTCGGTGTCGATCAGCAGCGTGTCGGTCAGCCGCGCCAGCTCCATCAACCTCGTCAGGTCGGCGTTCGAGCGGCCCAGCCGGGACACCTCCAGGCCGAACACCGCGCCGACCTCCCCCATGCACAACCGGGCCACGATCTCCCGGTAGCCCTCCCGCTCGGACCCGAACCGCCCGGACACGCCCAGGTCGGCGTCGACGATGACGATCTGCTCGGCCAGCCACCCGAGCTCGGCGGCGGTCGACGCCAGCGCGTACTGGCGCTGCGTCGACTCGGTGTTCTGCCGCACCTGCGCCGACGTCGACTGCCGCACATAGACGATCGCCAGCCGGGACAGGTGACTCGCCGTGATCTTCGAGGTCGGGTTCATCGCCGGCTCCGTGCAGCAGCGACTCGACCATGTTCGCCACGACCATCACGGCCTGGCGAACGTCCCACCCGCTCAACTGTCCCCCTTCCCGGCCCACTTGGTCTGCCATCACACCCATCACTGTCAGGAGCCTGTTCATGGGAATCCGTCACCACCGACGCTGGATCGATCTTGTCGATCAGCGCCCGCGCCGCCGACAAACCCTCCACCGCCAGCCGATCCGACGACGCCGGCACACCACGGTCGGTCCAGTCCTGCGCCACCGTGATGCGCCGCCTCCCCTCGACCTCACACACGAAGAACAGACCATGCCGCCTGCGCTGCGTAAACAGCACAACCAGGCTCTGCCCCCTCAACGGATGGAAAGGATGAGTGATCACCAATGAGTCCGAAACCCGACGCAACTGACGGGCTGTATAGGGCACGGGTTCCCGCCGACGTCGACGCCCCCGACAAGGTCGCCTACGGGCTGACGTTCCACCAGCTGGCGATCGTCGCCGCCGGCGCGCTCGTCTTCTACGGCCTGTGGCGGGCGCTGCACGGCGTCGTCGCGACACCGCTGCTCACCGGTGCCGGTGTCGTACTCGGCGGGCTGGTCATCGGCCTGGCACTCGGCCGCCGCGACGGCCTGTCCCTGGACGTGTGGCTGCTCCACGCGATCCGCCACACCCGCACCCCCCGGGCCCTGACCACCGCGCCCAGCGCCGCCGCCGACGGCGGCGGTGTGCCGGACTGGGTCGAGACTCCCAAGACCGGCCGGCAGCCGTTGCCGGCGCCGCTGCGGCTGCCCGCCGACGCCATCGACGACGACGGACAGATCAGCCTCGGCGACGCGCGGGCGGCGATCGTCGGCACCACCACCGTGAACCTGGCGCTGCGCACCCCCGACGAGCAGGCGGCGTTGATCGACGGCTGGGGCCGGTGGCTCAACAGCCTCTCGGCCCCGGTCCAGATCGTCGTGTCCGCGCAACCGGTCGACCTGGCCTCCCACAGCCGGGCACTCGCCGCCGCCGCGGACACCCAGCCACATCCACGGCTACGCGCGGCCTGCGCCGACCACGCCGCGTTCCTCGCCGACCTCGCCGCACGCCGCGACCCGCTGCGCCGGCAGGTCCTCATCACCACCGCCACCGGTGCCGGCGAACGCGGCCCGCACGCCGCGCAGCGCCGCGCCGACGACACCGTCCGCGCGCTGTCCGGTCTCGGCGTCATCCCACGCGTCCTGGACGGACCGGCGGTCACCGCCGCCCTCACCTGCGCCGCCGACCCGTACCGGCCGCCGCGCCCAGGTGGCCTGGCCGCACCCGACGCGGTCATCACCGCAACCCCAGCCACCCACAACGACAGGAGAACAAGGCCGTGATCATGATGAGGCGTCGCATCAGAGGTCGTTCCGCCGAGCGGTCCCGGACCGGTTCGGTGGCGTCGGCGGTCGCGCCGGCCACTGTCGAGGTCACCCCTCGGTGGCTGCGCGTGGGCGACGGCTACGCCGCCACCCTGGTGGTGACCGGCTATCCGGCCGAGGTCGGCCCGGCGTGGCTGGAGCCGCTGCTGTCCTGGCCGGGCCGCCTCGACCTCGCCCTGCACATCGCGCCGCTGCCCGCACCTGTCGCCGCGTCCCGGCTACGCACACAACGCGCGCGCCTGGAGTCGTCGCGGCGGGCCGACGCCGAGCGCGGCAAACTCGCCGACCCCTATGTCGACGCCGCCGCCCACGACGCCGGTGACCTGGCCGAACGACTGGCCCGAGGCGCGGCGAAGCTGTTCCGCGTCGGCCTGTACCTGACCGTGCACGCCCGCACCGAAGACGAACTACTGCAGGCGTGCGCGCAGGTCCGGGCCGCCGCCGCGTCCACCCTCCTGGCGGTGCAACCGGCGACCTGGCGGCAACTGGCCGGCTGGACCACCACCCTGCCCCTCGCGACGGACGGGCTGCGGATGCTCCGCACCATGGACACCGCCGCCCTGGCCGCCGCCTTCCCGCTGTCCAGCCCGGACCTGCCCGCCCCGCTGCCCGGCGACCCACCGACCACCGGCGGTGTCCTCTACGGCATCAACCCCGCCAGCGCGGGGATCGTCTGGTGGGACCGCTGGACCCAGGAGAACCACAACTCGATCGTCCTGGCCCGCTCCGGCGCCGGGAAGTCGTACTTCGTCAAACTGGAGATCCTGCGCAACCTCTACCAGGGTGTGCAGGTCGCGGTGGTCGACCCCGAAGACGAGTACCTGCGCCTGGCCGACGCCGTCGGCGGCAGCATCGTCCGGCTGGGCATGCCCGGCGTGAAGATCAACCCCCTCGACCTGCCGCTCGACGACCGGCGTCCCGACACGCTGACCCGCCGCGGCCTGTTCCTCCACACCCTCATCAGCGTGCTGCTCGGCCACCAGCCGCCACCGGCGGAACGGGCCGCGCTGGACCGGGCGATCCTCGCCGTCTACCGGGCCGCCGGCATCACCGCCGACCCGGCCACCCACCACCGGCCCGCACCACTGCTGCGCGACCTGGCCGCCACGCTGCGCGCCGACGACGACCCGGCCGCCGCGACGTTGGCTGCCCGGCTCGCGCCGTGGGTGCAGGGCAGCTTCGCCGACCTGTTCGACGCACCGACCACCCAGGCCCCCGTCGGACACCTCGTCGTGTGGTCACTGCGACACCTGCCCGACGAACTACGCACCGTCGGCACCCTCCTCGCGCTGGACGCGATCTGGCGCACCGTCGACACCCCGCAACGCCCGTCGCGGCGACGCCTCGTCGTGGTCGACGAGGCGTGGCTGCTGATGCGCGACGGCGAAGGCGCCCGCTTCCTGTTCCGCATGAGCAAGGCGGCACGCAAACGCAACGCCGGACTGACCGTCATCACCCAGGACGCCGCCGACCTGCTCGGCACCGACCTCGGCCAGGCCGTGGTGTCCAACGCCGCCACCCAGGTGCTGCTGCGACAGGCACCCCAGGCCATCGACGCCGTCGGCGAGGCCTTCGGGCTCACCGACGGCGAGCGACGGCTACTGCTCTCGGCCCGTCGTGGCCAAGGACTGCTGATCTCCGGCGTGAACAGGACCAGCTTCGAGTCGATTTCCTCGGACACCGAGCACACCCTGTGCACCACCGACCCGACCGAACTGGCCCATGTCGACGAGGAAGAGGACGACCTGTGACACCACCGACCGAAGTCCTCGGATCAGCGCTCATGTCACCGCCACCGGCGCCCAGCCCCACCATCGGGCCGGGCGCCGGTCCCATTCCCCCTCCTACCGCACCCGGGGCTGCCCTGGTCGACGCCGCCGTGTGGGCGGCCCAGCGACCCTGGCTGGCGGCCGTCGCCGCCGGACTGCTCGCCGCATGGATCGCGGCCCGCAACCTCGTCGAGATCTGGCGGCACCACCACCACGCCCACGACGCGCGGCTGGTCACGATCGCCCCGCCGCCCGAGGTCGACCCGCACAGCGCCGCCGCGTTGTGGGCGAACCTTGCCGGCGTACTCACCCCGTCGCGACGCCGACGCCTGCTCCACGGCACCCCGCACGTCGTCTGGCAGTACACCTGGTCCGGCCGGCAGTTGCTCATCTCGATCTGGGTACCCGGCACCGTCCCACCCGGGGCGGTCGAGGCGGCAGTACGGGCGGCGTGGCCCGGCTCGGCCACCACCACCGACGACAACCCGCCGCCCCCGATTCCGCTCGACGCGCATCCCGCCGCCGGTGGGCACCTGCTGCCCGTATACGCGGAGTGGCTACCGCTGACCAGCGACCACGACACCGACCCGCTGCGCCCCCTGATGTCCGCCGGCGCACAGCTCAAACCCGGCGAGTACGCCTGCGTGCAGGTCCTCGCCCGCCCGGCCACACCCCGGCGAGCGGCACGCGCCCGTCGGGCGGCCGGACGGCTTCGGGCCGGCAAGACCGCCGTGCCGGCGCTCAACCCGGCAGCGCCGGTGCTGTGGCTGCTGGAGGCGTTCCTGCCCGGCAGCGGCAACACCGGCCGCCCCACGCCGGTGGCCCGTCGGGATCCCACCGTCGAGCGGGACGTCCGCGCGATCTTGGACAAGACAGCGCACCCGCTGTGGCAGACCGGTATCCGGTACGCGGTCGCCACCACCAGCCGACGCCCCGGCGCCGACCCGCGGGGTCGGCTGCGGGGCATCGCCGACACCCTCGCCTCAGCGTTCGCCATCCACACCGGCCGCAACCGGCTCACCCACCGGGCCCGGATGCCCGCACCGGTGGCAGTCCTCGCCGCCCGACGGCTCGGCCCGGGGTTCCTGACCTCCGCCCCGGAACTCGCGGCGCTGGCCGCCCTGCCGCGCGACCTGGCCGTACCCGGCCTCGACCGGGCGCGGGCCGCGTCCATGCCGGCACCGGTCGCCGTCCCCGGCGGCGGACGTGGGGTGAAGATGCTCGGCGACGCCGAGATCGGCGGCCACGCCGTCGGACTCGCGGTACCCGACGCCAGGTATCACCTGCACGTCATCGGCTCGACCGGCTCCGGCAAGACCACCCTGCTGGTCAACATGGCCCTCGACGACATCAAAGCCGGCCGCGGCACCGTCGTCATCGACCCCCACGGCGACCTCGTCCTGGACATCCTCGACCGGCTCCCCGCCACCGTCGCCGACCGCGTCGTCCTCTTCGACCCCGACCAGGACAACCCACCCACGCTCAACCCGCTCGAAGGCGACGACCCCGACCTCGTCGTCGACAACCTCGTATCGATCTTCGGCACCATCTTCGCCAAAGCGTGGGGGCCACGGATGGACGACGTCATGCGGGTCGCCTGCCTCACCCTGCTACGCCACAACAACGTCACCCTGCAGCACATCCCCCCACTGCTCAACAGCCCCCAGTTCCGCTCCGCGATGACCGTGGACCTCGACGACCCGGCAGGGCTCAGCGGCTTCTGGCAGTGGTACGACAGCCTCAACGACAGCCTCCGCTCCCAGGTCATCGGCCCCGTCCTCGCCCGCCTCCGCGCGTTCCTACTCCGCGACTTCGTCAAACGGACGATGCGCTACCCGAAATCCAGCTTCGACATGGGCCGCGTCCTCGACGGCGGAGTCCTGCTCGTCCGCATCCCCAAAGGCGTCCTCGGAGAGGACACCAGCCGCCTGCTCGGCTCCCTCATCCTCGCCCAGGTGTGGCAGGCCACCACCGCCCGCGCCGCCACCGCACCCGAGAAGCGCCGCGACGCGAGTTTGATCATCGACGAGGCACAGAACTTCCTCACCCTCGCCAACTCGCTGGACACGATGCTCGCCGAAGCCCGCAAGTACCGGCTCTCCCTCGTACTCGCCCACCAGGACCTCGCCCAGTTCCCCCGCGACCTGCTCGCCGCCGCCTCCGCCAACGCCCGCAACAAGGTCTACTTCACCTGCGCACCCGAGGACGCCAAAGTCCTGTCCCGACACACCCTCCCCGAACTCGGTGAGCACGACCTCGCCCACCTCGACGCCTACACCGCCGCCGCACGCCTCGTGGTCAACGGCCGCCAAACGCCAGCGTTCACGATGAAGACCCGACCACCGAGGCCGGTCGTCGGTGAGGCGACCGCCATCCGGCAGGCCGCCGCCGCGGCGGTACCGGCCCAGGACACCAGCGCCGTCGACGAACTCGTCGAACGACTCAGCCGCAAGCCCGACCAACGACGGTCCCGTCCGAAGAGCGACCGGGCCTGACCGTCATTGCCGGTCCGGTGGCGTCGCCCGGGTCGCGCACCGGATCGTCACCGGGATCGCGACCGGTGACCGCCGAACACTGCTCCCACAGTGCTGACCTGGGCTGTCAGTGCCGCACACGCCCCCTGACAGACCCTCCGCACCGACCTCCCCGCTGCCAGACACCCTCCCGATCGGGAAGGAACCCCATCCTGCCCAGGAGCAAACATCGTGTACTCCCGCGTTCCCCGCGCCTCCAGCAAACCCGACGCCCTCGCGGTCTTCGGACGCATCGTCCCCCGCGACCACGCCCTCCTCGCGCTACTCGCCGAGCACTACCTGCTGTCCACCGACCAGATCACCAACGCCTTCTTCGACAGCCGCCGCACCGCCCAACGCCGACTCACGATCCTGCACCGCCTCGACGTACTGCACCGCTTCGGCCGCAGCAACCACAACGGCCGCTACGGATCCCTGCTCTACACCCTCGGCCCCGTCGGACTGCAACTACACCCCACCACCTACCACGACCCGAACGGCACCGGCGGCAAGCCGCCGCGCAGCTCCCTGGAACGCGCCAAGCGGATCGCCGCCAGCGGCCAGGTCAACCACCTCCTCGGCGTCAACCAGTTCTTCACCGACCTCATCGCCACCGCCCGCCGCAGCACCGACGCCCGCCTGTCCCGCTGGTGGTCCGAACAGCACGCCACCACCGTCTACGCCCAAGCCGGCATCCGACCCGACGGGCACGGCGTATGGACCATCGGCGACACCTCGACCGGCTTCTTCCTCGAACACGACAACGACACCGAGAACCTCGCCCGCGTCGTGGCCAAACTGCGCGGATACGAACGCCTCACCACCTTCGGCCCCCGCTACCCCGTCCTGTTCTGGGTACCCAGCCGACGCCGCGAGGCCAGCCTCCTCGGCGTGCTCGCCGGACTCCGCACCACCAGCCCGATCGCCACCGCCATACACGGGCCCGACCCCGCTGGCAGAGTCTGGACCCTCGTATCGGATCCCACCCATCGGCGCTACCTGCACGAACTGCCTTGCGACCACGGCCCCGACACCGTCACCAACCCGCAGCGCTTTGAAAACCCGTAAGGATCACGTCAACTTCTGATACCGCGATAACTGGTGCATCCATAGAAGGCAACCCTCGATGCCGCACTCGGCAGCCGAATTTGTCGTCAGAGGGTAGCTGGTCACTGCGGAGACACAACACTACAGCTTCGCAACTAGCATTGTTTGCTGAACCTAAGGGACGTCTGTCGGCGTACGGGTTCGGATGCTCAGGTAGGTACGCGTGAACGTGCCCAGGTGGTGATCGTCCGAGATCCTCCGGGCCGTTACTGTCCGCGTTGGCGGGGTCCCCACCACGGCAGTAGCGGCGGAAGGTCGGCAAGCGGTCGGCGGGGAGGTTTCGGCGGCTGCGACTCGCCGTCGTCGCCGTCCCAGCGCCGGCCGTATTGGTCGGGCAAGTCACCCCAGCCGAAGTACGGCATCGGCTCGGCAGGCATACCGCCTAGCGCCTCGAGCGGGTCGATGCGGGACTCGGCGACTGTGCACAGATGCGCCCAGTCGTCACCGAAGTCGAACAGGTACGCGAACTGGTCGCCGCCGCCCAGCCGACTCAGCTTGGTCCGGCCGCTGTCCGTGCTGCCCTCGGGCGCCTCGCCATCCCACAGTTCAAGCGGCGTGACCGGGGTCTGGTCGGCCAGCGTGAACATGTGCATGTGGGCCAGGTCCCAACGGGCAAACGCCAGGTCGATCGCGTCAGCCAATTGGGCGAAGGTGTGTGACCGGCTCGCGGCGAAGACCCTGCCAGGTCGAGGCCACAGGTCGATGCCACGACCCGAGACCAGCTCAACCCGTATGGACAGCCAGGTACGCGCCACGCTCACCCTTCCATCGAGAACGGCCCTCTCCGCCTGGAAGGCTACGCAACGTCACCGACACCGGCCCCAGGCAGGGTCAGTGGTTGGGTACGTTCAGCCGTACCTATCTGGGCACCCGGAGTCGTACGCCGACAACGTCTCGTAACTCAAAGTTCGGTCCATCGTGGATCATGTTGGTGCAGGTGATCTCGGGCAGCCCGCCAGGAGTGGATCTTCCGTTCACCGGGTTGCAACCCGCCCAGTTCCGCCGGCTGGTCCGGCTGTTCGCCGAGCGAAGGGTGATGCGATCGCGGATGGTCGGCCGGGCCGGCAGCAGTGGTCACTCGACCTTGCCGACCGGGTACTGCTGGTCGCGGCGTACTGGCGCACGAACCTGACAATGCGGCAGATCGGCCCGCTGTTCGGGGTGTCGCACTCCGCCGCGCACCGGGTCATCGACACCGTCGGCCCACTGCTCGCGCTGGCCCCGGTCCGCCGGCGTCGGGTCGACCAGATCACGATCGTCGACGGCACCCTGATCCCGACCTGCGACCACCGGCGGCCGCACCGAGCAAGAACTACCGCTACAGCACGAACATGCAGGTCGCCATCGACGCTCACACCCGCTTGGTCGTAGCCCTCGGCGACACTCAGCCCGCCAACCGCAACGACACTACCGCCGCGCCGCCCACACATTGGCCGACCCGCTTCCGGCATCGCCAAGCTCCACAACATCACTCTCGCTGGAGGACACCGACACCGTTATAAGCCAACGCCCCACCGAGTTACGAGACGTCCTTTAGCTCGGATGATCCATCACTTCTAAGAATATTAGGCGGGTGTGCTGAAGAGGTGCATCTCACCCGCCAGGCTAAGCGCCTTACAAGCTCTTCATCATTCGCATATGCTCATCAGCGACCTGGATGACGAGATGTGGCCAATGTTTGGCCAGCACGGGCAGTGGAATCAGCCAGTGCCCGATCGCGAAGGCCTCTCCCAGTAAACGGCGGGCTCGAGGCGTGCCAGCAACACCAGCGACCGCTACCAGTGCCCGCGCCCGCGTAGACGGAACCTTGATGCTGCGGGCGATCGCCTCGGCCCGAGCAGCGTCACCGGCTCCGGCCACCACCTCGACCAGCTCCATCAGCACTGACTCCTGTTCAGATATGGTGATGCTGCGGGAAATCGTTTCGGCGTCGGTGGCCAACCGCCCAGCCCGATCAGCAGCACCAGTCTCGGCCACCACCCGAGCGAGAGCGGTCAGCGCTCGCGCCTGGCCTGACGGGTCGGTGATCCTTCTGGATCTCGCTTCGGCGTCGGCGGCTAACCGCCTGGCCCGATCAGTATTACCGGCCCTCGCCGCCACCTGGACAAGCCTCACCAACACTGACGCCTGCACGAACGGCTCGCTGATGCTGCGGGCGATCGCCTCCGCCCGAGCAGCATCACCGGCCTCGGCCACCCCCAACGCGAGGGCGGCATGCGCCTGCGCCTGCGCATACGGTCTAAGGATGCTGCGGGCGATCGTCTCGGCTCGACTAGGGTCACCGGCTTCGGCCACCACCTTGACAAGCTTTACCAGCGTTCGCGCCTGAGGGAGCGGGTCGCTCATACTTCGGGCGATTGTTTCGGCGTCGGCGGCTAACCGCCTGGCCCGGTCAGCATCACCGGCCCCCGCTACGAATCGAGCGACGGCGGCCAGCGTATCCGCCCGATCAGACGGATGGGTGATGTGGTGGGCGATTGTTTCGGCGTCGGCGGCTAACCGCCTGGCCCGGTCAGCATCACCGGCCCCCGCTACGAATCGAGCGAGGGCGGCCAACGCCCACGCCTGCGCATACGGTCTGGTGATGCTGCGGGCGATCGTCTCGGCTCGACCAGGGTCACCGGCTTCGGCCACCACCTGGACAAGCTCCACCAGCGTTATCGCCTGCGCAAACGGGTCGGTGATACTTCGGGTGTTTGTTTCGGCGTCGGCGGCTAACCGCCCGGCTCGGTCAGCATCACCGGTCTCCGTCGCCATCCGGACAAGCTTCACCAGCACTGACGCCTGATGGGTCGGGTCAGGGATGGTGCGGGCGATGACCTCGGCCCGAGCAGCGTCGCCAGCTTCCGCCGTCGCCTCAGCAAGGGCGGCCAGCGCTCGCGTCTGTTCATGCGGCCTAGCGATGGTGCGGGCGATTGTTTCGGCGTCGGCGGCTAACCGTCCGGCCCGAGCATCGTCACCGGCTTCCGCCGTCACCTCGGCGAGGGCGGCCAGCACTTGCGTCTGTTCATGCGGGCTAGTGATGGTGCGGGCGATTGTTTCGGCGTCGGATGCCAAGCGCCCGGCCCGGTCAGCATCACCGGTCTCCGTCGCCATCCGGACAAGCTTCACCAGCACTGACGCCTGATAGGTCGGGTTAGTGATGGTGCGGGCGATTGTTTCGGCGTCGGATGCCAAGCGCCCGGCCCGGTCAGCATCACCGGTCTCCGTCGCCATCCGGACAAGCTTCACCAGCACTGACGCCTGATAGGTCGGGTCAGGCATGGTGCGGGCGATCGCCTCGGCCCGAGTAGCGTCACCAGACTCGGCCACCCCCCGAGCGAGGGCAGCCAGCGCTCGCGCTCGATCGGACGGGTCCTTGATGCCGCGAACGATTGCCTCGGCCCGATCAGCGCTGCCAGCTAAGGCCGTCACCCAGACAAGCTCCTTTAGCACTGACGCCTGCCCGAGCTGTTCGGCGACTTCGCGGACGATCGCCTCGGCCCGATCAGCGTCTCCGATCAAGACGACCGCCTCGACAAGCTTCGCCAGAGCAAACGCCTGTTCGAGCGGGTTGGTGATGGTGCGGGCGATTGTTTCGGCGTCGGATGCCAAGCGCCCGGCCCGGTCGGCATTACCGGCTTCCGCTGCCACCTCGGCGAGGACGGCCAGCGCTTGCGCCTGTTCGAGCGGGTTGGTGATGGTGCGGGCGATTGTTTCGGCGTCGGATGCCAAGCGCCCGGCCCGGTCGGCATTACCGGCTTCCGCTGCCACCTCGGCGAGGACGGCCAGCGCTCGCGTCTGTTGACGCAGGTTTGGGATGGTGCGGGCGAGTGATTCAGCTCGGGCCAGGTCTCCAAGAGCAGCCCACACAGCGCACAGGCCGGCGGGGAGGTTGGCGTTACGGGAGGCGAGGTTATCGCGGCCGAACGATAGCCGCGCCATAGCGAGTAGATCGGATGTGGGCTGCGCCATGACGAGTTTTTGCGCGGCCCTGATTTCGTCGAAAGCAGCGGCATCACCACCGCTGAGGACTAGCATTCGGTCTTGCCGCCTTGCATCGGTGGCCAGGGTGACCAGCCGCTCGACCTCACCCGTGGCTTGCAGCAGGGAAGCGTATCCTCGCAGCAGGTACTCCGGTGTATGTGGCGGCCACCCAGACTGCCGGTACCGTTCTGCCCAGGCGTGCAGCCGGTCCCGATAGTCAGCGAGACGCGTAGAGCCGAGGTAACGTGTGGCGGCTCGTTGAAGTTCCTCGTGCCCCAGCAGATACACCTCAGCTTCGGGAGCGCCGGCCCATTGGTTGACGCGTCGAGCGAAAGTCCGACCCGCCACAGTGTGTAGAACATCTTCGATATGCACCAGATCGGCATCGGCCAGCTCGGACAGGTCGGTGCCGGACAGGCCACCACGCGCGGCGGTGAGCAAGCCCAGCAGGTCTTGCTCGATCTGGTTGCCCTTGAGGAGGCGTTTGAGTTCCGATTGGCCCAGTCGCTGCAGGTCATGGGCGTGCTCGGAGGGGGCTAGTAGGCGGATGATGCCTGGATCGCGCAGGGGGTGCCAGTCCGGCACGTCATCGGGGATCGGGGGGTTGGGTCGGCCTGCCACGATGACGCGCATGCCGTGTGGCGGCGCGGCTGGTAGCAGCGCGGCGATGCTGTGCGCGTCGGGTCCGGAGGTGACGCCCCGGTCCTCATCCAGCCCGTCGACGACTAGGACCAGTCGTCCGCCGTCGACTTGGCAGGCAGCTGCGGCCTGACGGAGCAGATCCAGCATGAGTTCTTCCCGGCTGGCCTCGTCGACCATGGCGGGCCAGTCCTGTCCGGTGAGCTCGCACAACTGCCGTATCAGGACGGTGGTGAATGCCACCCGGGTGTCCTGGGCGGCCAGCCGGGCGGTGACGAAGAACGACACGATCCGCACTCGACCGGTCAGCTGCGGCGGCGGGCGTAGTACGAAGGTGGACATAAGGGCGGACTTGCCCGCCCATGGTTCGGCCCGCCAGCACACGTAAGGGCTGCGGTCGGGATCGAGGCAGAACGCGGCCAGCTCGGCCAACTCGGTGTCTCGCCCTAGCAACTCGGGCGGGGCGATGCGTTTGACCTGCTCCAAATATGCCGATCGCACCGGCCGCATCGATCGTTGAACGATGACGACATCCCCGGCGACGGAACCGATGCCCACTCCGCCGTGCCGGCCTGTGCCCTGCTGCTGTCCTGCAGCACGGTGCACGGCTTCCTGCCACACAGGCGACACCATGGCACCGCCGGGTGTGCCGGGTACGGTCAGTGGCGGGACCGTCCCGGCTCCGAAGGGTCCCGCTGTGGCCGATCAGTTGCGCCGGTGTTCACATCGCCGGCGACTTGCCCTACCGCGATTCCGTGGCCGCTGGCATGCGCGTGCGCGTTCCCGGTGAACACCCGTGCCCCCGGCCCGATTACTGACACGCCGCTGGCCTGTTCGGCCGCCTGCAGCTTGGCTAGCAGTTCGGTGACCGACTGTCCGAAATTGTCGTCCTTACGGGCTGCGGCCGTGAGCGCCAGTTCTACCTGCTGGCGCGTCAGCTCGCTGACCTGTCCCTCTTCGGTGGCGGCCTCTTCGGCCAGGTCGTCCAACGCGGGATGCGCGCCGAGTTTCGCCGCCACCGCGTCGTGCAGCTTGTCCAAGCCCGCGTCGATCGCCGTGTCCACCTCGGCATCGAGGCGGCCGGCAGCCCGGCGGGCCTTACGTACCGCCCACGCGATCACGTATCCCGCGATCAGTCCGGCCTCGATCACCACAAGCGTTCACCCTTCACGCGACGTGCTTCAGAGTGCCCAGCGGCATGACAGACGAACAGAGAGTATCGACCTCACGCAAAAGCGTGACCCTTCGGTCGGCTACTCGTCGGTGTCGATCTGGTCCAGTGGTAGCTGATGATCGGAAAAGGTGCCGTGATGACGCGGACGATTACCACGTCGTCGACCAGGCGATGAAGCCTCTGAGCCCGCCGCCGATCACATCAGTCCACCGGTCACCATACGATCCGTCGATCGTCGCGAGGGTCCGGCGCGGCAACCAGTCCCATTACAAGCGCGGACGGCAGCGCTCTCACGGTCCACCACCTCACGATGCTGTACCGCGAGCAGAGGGCCACCTTGCTGCAGCTTCCTGCCTCTGAGTCGCGAACGCTGCCTCACCGAGAGGATCACCTGTGAGATTCGGTGAGTCTCACAGCGTTCTCTCCGCCCCTAACCACAGCGGCCCGGAATGTCTCAGAGTGCAGGTCAGCCCCACTATTCGGAGATCGGTTCGCCGGATCGGCCTGACAGAACAGGCCGCTACCGTTCACGGCACTAACAGCACCTCATATATCTCCACCCCCGGTTCGGTCCCACCTCGGAACCACCGCCGCACCCACCGGTGCGCCCACGCCCACCCGCCCCACCCGGGCCGGTCGGCACCGCGCCGCGCGGCGACCCCCAGGTCGCACCCAACCACCTGTCGCACCACACCCATCCCCGCGACCGACCCACGCACCCAGTGGGCCGGTCATCTCCGCGCGCCCTGACGCGCCCACCTCGAAGGAGGACCCCCATGGGTAAGACGCCCCGCAAGGTCACCCCCGCTGCGGCTGTCAAGCCGAAGGCCATGATCCGCGCCATGATCCTGTGCATTCCGGCAGAGCTGCCCCGCGAGGCGCTGACCGCGCACCAGCTCGACCGCAACTTCGGTGTCCGGGGCACCCTGTCGCCCCGTTTCTGGGCCAGCACGGCTCTGCACCGGTGGCAGCACCGGCAGATGATCAGCCTGCGTAAGGGCCGCCCGGCCTCCTGCGCCGGCGGACCGGCGAAACTGCTCGACCTGGACGGCATGCTCCAAGCCGCGGCCATGGGGGCGGGCATCCGCCACCAACTGTTCAGCCGGGTTGTGCACGGCACCCGCAACGCCGTCCCGTGGCACGTCTACGAGGCCCGCCACCTGGCAGCCCCGGACACGTACCCGTGGGACAAGGCCGTGGCGGACTTCAACAACCAGCCCCGGGTCAACGCGATCCGGATGCACAACGCCGCCACGTACGGCGCCGGGCAGATCGCCCTCGCCGAGGTGGAGATGTACCAGGCCGGATACATGGCCTACCAGCACTACAGCGCGCTGACCGCGGTCGCGGGCGACGCACTGATCACCACTGGCGGGGCGACGCTGGCCCCGGCCAGCGCCGCCATGGCCGACCGGGTGACCTACCTCGAACAGGCCAACCGTCTGTTCGCCGCCATCGACCCCGACCAGCGACTGCTCGCAGTCGCGCTCTGACCCTGGCCGGGGCCCGAAGGAGACGAGCCCGCGGCAGTGGGCTTTCACGTTCCGCAGGGACACCTCACCGAGGCGATCGGGCTGACAGCCGCCATCCCTGTACCCGAGGGATGCGCGCTGCAGCCCGGTCGGCTCCTGCATCCACCCTTGAGCATCCCCGAGCAGGAGGGATCCCACCCACATGATCTCGGTCTACCGGTTCCGACTCACCGACGTTCGGAACTGGCCGAACACGCCGCCGCCGCGCACACCGCCGCCGCTGAACCCGGCGGCCCCGCGCTGCTGCTCGTCGCCGCTGACGCCGCGTACCTCGCCTGCAACGGCCTGCCCGCAGCACCGTCGGGCCCGGAACAGGCGGCGACCTGCCCTGTCCAAGCGTGTGCGTCGAGCACGCTGGCCACAATCCGCCAAGGCCACACCGGGAACGACCTGCTGATCGCCCTTCCACTGCGCCGGCCTGACGCTCGGCTCGTCGAGGAACTCCGTGCCGCCGCCAGCCACGGCCACTCGACCCTGGTCATCACCGTCGTCGACGGCACGGCCGGCCTGTCGACCGCCACCGTGCCCACGCCGCCCGGCCCGCCGCCCGTCGACTGAACCTGCCGGCCGCCCCGCGCAGGGGCACCGGACGCCCGACCGGCCGGACGATCGGCCGACCTTTCCCTCTTCCCACCCTTTCGGAGGTTCCACCATGTCCTACCGACTGTGGTTCCGCGTCGATGACGTCCTTCCGCTCGCCGAACATGCCGCCGCCACCGCGGCCCACTTCACGAGCCGGCAGCAGTTCCGGGCCGGTCTACTGGACCGGGCCGCACTCATCTGGTACCGCGACGCCGACGGCGACTGGCTGACCTCCAACGGCGTCCCTCGCTGGTACGACGCCGACGGCACCGAACACCGGGCCCTCGCCGAGACGTGGACGCACACCGCCACCGGCGCCACCGGTAACCCGCGCCCGTCGACGACGGGCACGGGTTCCTGCCCCTGCACACCACGTTCCTCGACGGCCGGCGTGACCTGCTCGACTTGCTCCGCTTCGCGCGCCGTCACCGGATGCACTGGTTCGGTCTGCACCCGGACCCGACCAGCGACGACACCGACAGCCGTTACCGGATCTCCCGCGATCGCGGCGACATCAGCCCGCCGTTGGCCACCTGGACCCCGGCGGCGGTCACCTGCGACGTCGTTGGCGGCGGCGCCTACCGGGCCATGGTCGCCCCTGGCTACACGACACTCGGCCGGACCGGCGTGCTGTGCCGGTTTCCGCTGTTCGCGGTGCAGCGCATGGCCGCCCACCTCGACAGTCTGCATCCCGGCGGCATGCCCGGCGAACATCCCCGTCTGCGGTTCGACGGCGACGAGGTCGTCATCGAGTGGGAGCACGACGACGGTCTGGGCGGCCGGTGGGTCGAGCACGACCGGGTCGTACCCGACGCCAACGGCTGCTACGCCATCGGTGCCTACCAGTGGCCCTGGGTCCTGGTCCCGGCCGAGACGACCGCCCCGCGTCACTAGCCCAGAAAACGGCGCCCAGTGATCGTCGACGGGCTGTTCGGTTAGGCGGTCGCGGCAGCCACGAGCTGACCGGGTGCACCACCTCAGCGGGGCCGTCCTGCGGATCCGGCTCTACGGCGACAGCTACGCCGAGCGGAACACGCGGTCGCCGAGGTCGTCACCCCCGCTCATCCGAAACCTGCGATCCCATCCGCCGCACCCGCGGCCGGCGGCTGCTCGGCGCGTCTACGTCGCGCTGCTAAGCCTCTGAGCCGCTTTTCACTGGCACGACCTGGCCGATGCCCGGCCATCCGCGCACTCGCGCACACCCGGGCACGGCCGTGCCCGGGTTCCTGCCATTCAGGAGGGAACCCTCATGACATCCACCGCCAGGCCGGTCTCCGGCCGTCAGCTGCGTATCGCCGTCGTCGGCGGCAGTATCACCGGCCCGGTCACCGCGTTGCTGTTGCTGCACGCCGGATTCGACGAGGTCACCGTCTTTGAGGCGGCACCGGAGTCCGCGCCCCGGGGCGGCGGTCTCATCGGTCTGGAACACTGCGCCCTCGACGTGCTCGACCGCCTCGGCATCGCCCAGCACGAGTTCGTCGCCCACGACTCCGAGGCCGTCGTCCAGATGACCATCCGTGACCGCCACCCGGCCGAGGTCATTCGACGGACCTACCCGGGCCGCAACACCACCTGGTCGCTGCTGCACCACGCGCTGGCCCGCCGCCTACCGGCCGGTGTCCTGCACACCGGCATGAGGGTCACCGCCCTGACCGGGCAGGCCGGTCAGCCGGTGCTGCGGTTCAGTGACCGCCACACCGAACTCGCCGACCTGGTCGTGTTCGCCGACGGCCGGTCCTCCACCGGCCGCCGGCTCCTCGACCCCGACCGAACCCTGCGGTACGCCGGCTACGTCGCCCACCGCGGCATCGCCGAGGTCACCCCACCGTCGGGTCTGCGGGACTTCCTGCGGCTGCAGCCCTGCCCCGGCGTGCAGTTCAACCTCGCCCCGGTACCCGACGGCTGTGACTGGACCTTCTACCTCGGCTGCACCAGCGCCGAGTACGCGCAGCGGTTCGGCGCCGACCCCACCCGCCGGGTCTTCGCCCTGCCCCGCCACGTCAGCACCGCCGCCCGCACCCACGTCGACACCCACGCCGACCTGCTCCTGCCGGCCGAACACGCCGCGATCGTCCACGCCACCACCACCCGGATGGCCGTGCCGGTCCTCGACATCACCCCACCGGAGCGCATGGTGTGGCCGGTCGGCACCGGCCACGCCGTCCTGCTCGGCGACGCCCTCGCCCCCGTCCGCCCACACACCGCCCGCGGCGCCAACAACGGCATCGAACAGGCCGCCGGCCTCGTCGCCGCCCTCACCCAGCACCGCAAGTACCGGGCGGACCTCACCGCAGCCCTACACGGGTGGCAACGCCGTCACCTGCCCGCCGCCGTCGCCGCCGTGCACCGAGGGCCCGAAATCGGCCACCGCCTCGGCCTCGGCATCCGATAACCCACCCCACAACCAGGAAGGGAGACCTCGCGTGGCTACCAGGACGACCGCAGTCCTCGTCGACGACCTCGACGGCTCCACCGACGACGTCGGCACCTACCAGTTCGCCTTCAACGGCGTCACCTACGAAATCGACCTGTCCGCCGGCAACTTCGACCGTATGGCGGCGGCCTTCGGCCCGTTCATCACGGCCGGACGCCGCCTGCCCAAACAGCCCAAGACCGCCCGGCGACGCCAGTCGGGCAGCGCCGCCGGGCGTACCCACACGCAGGAGATCCGTACCTGGTGGTGGACCACGAACTGGCAGGAGCGCAACCTGCCCCAACCACGAACCGGCGGCATCATCCCCGCCGCGGTACGCGACGCCTACCACGCCGCCCACTGACAACCATCCCCGCCGCGAATGCGCCCGCCGGTGCGCGCCACAGTCCCACCTCGGGCGGACGACTTGACCACCACCCCGATTCGAAGCGTGCATCAGCGCACGCGCCTCACTCACCGACCCCTGCCCAGCGGCAAGGAGAAAGGGGGGCTACCCGCCCATGGCCAGCACACCAACCGACAAGACCACCGGTACGGCCACACCACCACAGCCGGCACCCAGCGTCGCGAAGGTCCTCGCCGCGCTGCACCGGCTCGGCGAGGCCACCGCCGCCGCCATCGCCACAGAAGCCGGCCTCGGCTACTCGACCACCACCCCGAAACTCCGCAGCCTGGAGACCGCCGGGCTGGCCGAGCCCACCCGCAGCGACACCGGCCGCAGCCTGTGGCGACTAACCGACACCGGCCGCGCCCAGGTAGAAGAAGCCGACGACCACAGCCAGCCCGAAGGACAAGACGCGCCCAATGCCGCCGCAGACGCACCACAAGGGACGCACGGCGACGACACGCAGAACACCGGGCAGGACCACGACCAGCGACAAGCCGTAGCGGACCCCACCGATCCGCCGGTCACCGCCTCGGAGTCGGAATCACCGGCTGCCGGTGATGTCGAGACGGCACCCGACGAGGCCACCCTGCCCGAGACCACCGACGACAGCCGCCCACGCGCCGAACCCGAGGTGCCGGCTGCGGCTGACCACACCGACCCGCCCGCCGGGGCGCCCACAGCGGACGAACCCGCCGACACGCCTGCCGACGGCCTCACCGATGACACAACGGGCGATCCCACAGCTGAGGGAACATCCTCCGCCTCCGCTGGTCAGGTGGCGGGCGGGCCGCCTGGCACCCGTCGGGCGTCGGGAACGCTGCGCGGCGCGATCCTCGACATCCTCGAGGCCAACCCCGGCAAGCAGTACAAGGTCAGCGAACTGTGCAAGCTGATCGACCGGGCCAACGAGGGAACCGACGCGAAGAAGGCCAGCGCCGGTGCGGTCCACAACGCCGCGGTGAAACTCGTCGGGACCGGACGTGCGGTCATGGCCGCCGAGAAACCCGCCACGTTCGCCCTCACCGACCCCACCACCTGAAACGACCCTCGCCCCAGCCGGTAGCCCGGAGGGCGGGCGTCGAACTTTGCCGGTACCACGCCCGCCCCCGGTGCTCCTTCACACACAAGGAGCTACCCGAAGTGTCTCCCATCCTGTCCTCGATCGTCACCGCCGTCGGCGGGGTCCTCGCGGGTCTCGCCCTCGCCGCAGGGCTGCTGTGGCACCAGCAGCAGGCCCTGACCCGCGCCCGCCACGCCGCCGACCACGACGACACCACCGGCCTACCCAACCGGCGGGCCCTGCTCGCCGCCGCCGACCGCGCCGCCCAGCGCGGGACGCCGTTCGGGCTCGTCCTGATCGACCTCGACGGCTTCAAAGCCATCAACGACACCTTCGGCCACGAGGCCGGCAACGACGTGCTTACCGACATCGGCCGACGACTCGCCGCCCTGCCCGGGCCGGTGTGGCTGGCCGCACGGCTGTCCGGCGACGAGTTCGCCCTCCTGGTCGACGGCGGCCCCGACGAGGTCGCCGCCGCCGCCCGCGCCGCCTGGCGGACGGTCGGTCGCCACCCGGTCGACCTCGGCGCGCACACCGTGGCCGTGCGGGCCAGCGTCGGGCACACCACCGCCGCCCTCGGCGTCAGCCCCCGCACCCTGCTCCACCACGCCGACATGGCCATGTACCAGGCCAAACAGTCCGGAGCGGGCGTCTACGGAACCACGACGACCACCGCCCACACCGGGGTGCCGCCGGGTACCCGCCTGCGGGACCTGCGCCGCCACCGCTGATCCGGCACCCGCACGGGGCGTCACGGAGGACCTCGCGCCGATCGTCCGGCGCGAGGTCCTCACCGTGCCCCACCCCGCCTACCCGACCTCGTCTGTCCACATCCTCGGCGGTCGTCGAACCCCGCCCGCCCCGCACGACTTGACCTTGGCCGAGAGATGAGCGTCGATCACTGCTGGTCGTCGTCCGCCGGGCTGCCAGGGGCACCAGCATCCCTGGCCCAACGTGGGTCGGACGGCGACCGCGCATGCCCGCGATCCGCCGACCGAAGGGCCAACCCGTGGCACCCAACCCATATCCCGGCAGCCGCAGCCGGCGGCCCAGCGACCGCACTCCCGTGCCGGACGACGTCACCGACCGGCTCCTGTGGGCCCTCGCGGTCGATGTCGCCGCCGCCCACCAGCCCGGACCCGACGGCCTCTGCACGAACCTGCAGTGCCGAGGGCAGCACGGCCCCTGCTGGGCGCTGCGCACCGCCCACCGCGCCCACCGACACGCCCGCCGCACCCCCGCCACCTTCGGCGAATCCCGGTCGCCCGCGGTCGGGGCCGTACGCGGACGCGCCCCCGTACCCGCGCCCTCCGTGCCCGCCCCGTCCGGCCGCTTCACCGGCTGGTTCACCCCCACCCACCCGCCCGCACCCCTGACACGACTCACGCCCATAGCCGACGCGGTGCCACCGGAGTCCCGGGGGCACCGGCGTCCACCCGTGGCGGCGATGGCCGCCTGAACCCGCGAACCCTGGAGGCAGACAGTGAACTTCCTACCGAACGACACACTCGCCGGCTACGCCCGCACCGCCGTCGACCTGCGGACCCGCATGGTCGACTACCATCGCGGCCCGCTCGCGGCCCAGTACCTGCAGGCGTTCTTCGGCGGCCGGCTCGCCGACCATCCCAGCCCCAGCCCGGCGGGCATGGCGAAGGTCCTCGACGCGGCCCGGGCCATCACCGCCAACCCGTGGCGATCCGGCGAACCGTACGTCATCGCCCCCGCGATGACGGCGATCATCGCCGCCGCCGCGGCGGCCCTCGACCTGACCGGCGAGGTACTACCCGCCGACGTCGCCCCCACCGACGGCGGGGTGCTGTTCCTACCCGAACCGATCTACCACCGCAGCCACAGCGGTGAGGTGTCCTCGCTCGGGGCGATCACCTGGGCCCGCACCACCAGCACCGGCAGCGGCCGGTCGGCCTGGGCCATCGGCGGCTGGGCCGACCACCACGACCCGCACGACCCCTCCGCCATCCGCCGCCGCGAGCAACTCGCCGCCCGACCTGACCTCGCCCGGCAGTTCGGCCCCTACGTGCTGACTGACTTCACCGAGATCCCGATCGGCCAGCCCGTCGACCCCCGCCCCGACCTGCCGGTCCTCGACGGCGACGACCGCGACTGGGAACCGGCACCCGACGGCCGGTTCTGCATCGACGAGACCACCACCGCGATGCGCGCCTGCGCCGCCGTCGCCTACGCCTTCTGGCGCATCCAGGCCCAACCCCTGGCCACCGTCGCCGCCGCCCCACTGGACCGGGCCGCCCGCCGCCGCGCCGTGCGCGCCAGCATCCGCCACGACACCCGCGTGGTCATGCTGCGCCGCACCAGCCCACTCGCCGAACCCGCCGACGGGGAACCCAAGTGGCACTACCGGGTGCGGTTCGTCGTACGCGGTCACTGGCGGCGGCTGATCGACCGTGCCGGCAACCCGTACCGGATCTGGATCAACGCCCACATCAAGGGCCCCGACGGGGCGCCCCTACTGCACGGCGAGAAGGTCGCCGTCCTCGCCCGCTGATTCCACCCACCGTCCGAAGGCCACGCGTGACGCCGCCAGGCCCCGCGTGGCCTTCACCGGTTCCCGGCCCTGCCCGCCTGCCTTCGAGGAGCGACTCATGTCCATCCGCGTGCTGTCCGGGATCGCCGTCGCGGTCGCCGGTGTCCTGCTGCTGTGCTCCGGGCTGGTCCCCACCCTGATGGTCGCTGACCGGGCCGCCGCCTGCGGCCCGACCACCGGTGCCGCGCTCACCGCCTCGCCGACCGCCCGCAGCACCGCCCCGACCAGTGTCGGGCCGATCGGTGACTGGAACGCCGAACAGGTGGGCAACGCCGCCACCATCACCGCCGTCGGCATCCGTCTCGGCGTCCCGCCTCGCGGCTGGGTCATCGCCGTGGCCACCGCGATGCAGGAGTCCTCCCTGCTCAACACGCCGGGCGGGGACCGCGACTCGGTCGGCCTGTTCCAACAGCGCCCCTCCCAGGGCTGGGGCACCCGTGAGCAACTCCTCGACCCGCGGTACGCGGCGACAGCGTTCTACCAAAGCCTGCGCTCCGTCGACGGGTGGCAGGCTATGCCGCTGACCGAGGCCGCCCAACGGGTGCAGCGGTCGGCCTATCCGGACGCCTACGCCAGATGGGAACCCGACGCCACCCGCATCGTCGCCGCCCTGACCAGGGTCCGCGCCGACCTGACCGCCTGCCAGCTGACCGTCAGCATCCACGGCTGGACGCAGCCGGTGCACGCGGACGTCGGCTCCGGTTTCCGCACCGCGAGCCGACCCGGCCACGACGGTGTCGACCTGATCGTGGCGAAGGGCACCCCGATCCACGCCGCGTCCGCCGGCACCGTCACCGTCGTGCGCTGCAACGCCGTCGACGTGCGCACCGGCCGGGACTGGGGCTGCGACCGCGACGGCCACCCCGAGCTGACCCGCGGCTGCGGCTGGTACGTCGACATCACCCACCCCGACGGGGTGGCCACCCGCTACTGCCACCTGCTCACGCGCCCCTCCGTCGTGGAGGGCCAGCGGGTGACGGCGGGCCACGTCATCGGCGTGGCCGGCAGCTCAGGCCACTCATCCGGCCCGCACCTGCACTTCGAAGTGCACCTCGGTCACCACACATCCCGCACGGCGGTCGACCCGGTCACGTTCATGGCCTCCGTCGGCGCACCCCTGAACCGGTAGCCCGAGCACCGACACCGGCGGCTGCCACGCCACCCACACCCAGCCCGGCAGGTCGTCCCCGCCCGGGAACGACCACCGCGACCCCCCATCCCACTGATCCTGAGAGAAGGGAAAGGCACGTGAGTACACCCACGCTGATCGGCGTAGCCGCGTCGCGCGGCAGGTACAGCGCCCGCTACCTGCAGTTCGGCGAGGAGCCGGAGAAACTGGTGCCGCTGCTGCGCCGGATCTGGACCGACACGTTCGGCCGCGACACCAACGCCATGGCCGCCGCGCTGCTGGCCCACAACTGGTGGACCCTCGCCATCAACCCGAAGCCCCGCCGCTGGGACCGGCAGCCGCCCGTAGCGGGACTGGGCTACCCGGCCGACACCGGCACGATCCGGCAGGGCCTCCTGCGGGAGGACATCGACGGGGCCCTGGAATGGCTGTACCTGCTGCACCTCGACCAGCGGCGGCTGGTGGTGTACGAGGCGAGCATCCACGGCCACTGGCTGCGGCACAGCGCCCATCACCTCGACCCGGTCGAGGACCTGTTCGTCACCGCCCCCGCCCTCGACGAGGGCGGCCCGGAGATGACGGTGTGCACCGCCTGCGGCGCGGTCGACGAGATCGACCACATCGAGGTGCCGTCCATGGCCGGCTACGGCCACGACACGGTCACCAGCTGCACCCGCTGCGGCTCCTCGGTCGCCACCGACCCGATGTTCGGCGACCACGTCACCCGCAAGCCCTGGCCGCCGCCCAGCACCACGACGGACGGCACCCGATGAGACCGCCCATCCCCGGACGTGGCCGCCGTCGACCGGCTGCGGCCTGCCCATCCACCGATCGGAGAACTCGCTTGATCTACGAGCCAGGCCAGCGCGTCGCCCTGGTCCACACCAGCGACCCGTACACCCTGCTGCGGCCCGGTGACACCGGCACCGTCCGCCGCCACGACCAGCAGCACCACACCGTCGACGTCACCTGGGACAGCGGCTCCACCCTGTCGATGTGCCTCGACGACGGCGACCGCATCGAACCCCTCACCACCACAGCGTCGACGGGGGACCCGGTCGACGACGCCGCCGGATGGGCCGCCACGCTGCGGCGGATCCGCGCCGCTGGCACCGAGGCCGGCCGAACCGCCGCCGACTGGTGGGCGCAGAACACCATCGGCGCCCGCGCGAGCGGCGACACCCGCCTGGCCGCGCGCAGGATCCTCACCGGCATCGACGCCGGTGACCCCGCCGTCCTCGACACCCTGCCCCAACCGACGGCGGCCGGGGATGCGGTCGACACCAGCGGATGGCAGCTGTTCGCCGACGCCACCGGCGATGTCTCCGGCTGGTTCGGGCTGCGCATCCCGCAGCGCGACGAGGCGATGACCGTCTACCGCGACGCCTTCGACACCGCCGCCGTCGACCGCGTCACCGAACTGTGTCACCTCGCGGCCAGCCCCACCGGCCGCGACGTGTCCCACCTGCACCCCGACCGGATCCGTATCGGCGACGTCGGTGTGTTCTCCGGCGACTGGGCACGCACCACCGGACCCGACGGCGACGACCGGATCACGGTCGGGTTCGTCGGCACCCTGATCGACCGCTGGAACGGGTGGGCGGTGTTCTCCTGCACCCGCGAAGTGGCCGAGGCGATCGTCGCCGACCACCAGCGTCACCGCGACCAGTACCGCCACCGCCTGCGCGACGAAGGCGTGCCGGAGGACGACCTGGACCGGCGGGTCGACGCCGCGCTGGCCGACCTGTCCTTCGACGGCGACGTCATCGTCGCCGACCAGCGCGCCACCTCCGACGACCCGGAAGCCATCGACCACATCACCCCGGACGGCGACGGCCGGTACGTGGTGATGGGCCGCAGCTGGTGCTGGGAGGCCGTCGACCCCTACGCCTGCGACCGGATCTTCGGCGACCTACCCGACCAGGCGTAGAGCGCAGAACCGACCCAGGCCGGACCGGCAGAACCACGGCAGACAGGCGACACCGACAAGGAAGGAACTAGATATGACTGCACGCACCCAAGAGGAGATCGTCACCCGGATCCGGGCGCTGCGCGCCCACCGCCGCGACATCTTCGGCTTCCGGGAGGAGGTGCTCGTGGAGGCACTCGATCTCGACCACGCCCGCCAGCTCCTCGGCCCCGGCACCCCGGGCGGGTGGACCCCACGGGTCGACCATGAGACCTACGCCCGGGACTACCTGCGATTCGCCATCGGAAAGATCATCGACCACCGGGGCAACTCGGCGAGCCGGTCGGTGGACAAGCTCGGCGAACTCGCCTGGCTGCTCGGCCGCGACGACATCGTGCGGGCGATGGACCACACCAGCTACCCGATGTACGGAGCACCCACGGTCAAGGCGTTCGCCGACGGCTTCGGCTGGCCGTTCCTCGACGACCTCGACAGCGACGACCAGCGGGCCCTGGCCCGGATGGCCGACGGGCAACAGTGCGACCCGCAGGGCTGCCAACGAGGCTGCGCCGACTGACCGCAACCGGGCCACCCGGCACCACTCCCGGCCCTCGATGCGCCCACATGGTCAGCCGGCACCCCAGCAATCCCACAACCCGCACATCCATTCGACTTGATCGATCAGGCCCGGGGGCGTTGCATCGTCGGCGCCGACACACCCGCGCAAGGCCGCCCCCGGGCAGCACGCACCGGCGGCGTACCTCCGCGTCGCCGTACCCCTTCAGCACCAACGCGGTGTGGTCGCCCACCTGCCGGCCCGAACCGGCCGGCAGGTGCTGACCGCATCCGTCTCCGCAGCGCGGTAACCGACCGCCGCGCACCCGGAGACGGGTGTGCGGGCCCGACGAGATCGAGGCAACCACATGACCACACCACACCCGCCGACCCCACCGACCGGCCCACCCCGCACCGACCCGGCCGCAGCCGGCACCGGCAGCACACCCACCACTGAGGCCACCTCCGGACGGTCCGGCTACCTGTACCGCAAGGTCGCCCTACACCTGGCCGACCATCCCGACGACATCCTCAAGGTCGGCGAGATCACCCGGGCGATCGGCGCACCGTCCACCGGCGCCGTGTTCCAGGCGCTGAAGAAGATGGCCGCCGCCGGGCACGCCACCCACCACCGCGACCCGCACCACCGCTTCCAGATCACCCAGGCCGGCATCGACGCCGCCGGCACCCTGCCACCCACCGCACCCCGCACCCGTTCCACCGGCAGCGGTGGTGGCCGCCGGTCCCGGCCCGCACCCGTACCCCGACCGAACGGCACCCTGTACCACCCGCGGCGGCTCGGCAAAGGCTGGGACGTCGAGGAACTACAGCGACTGCGTACCCAGCGGGTGCCCGTGCTGCTGTACGGGCCACCGGGCACCGGCAAGACCGCCATGGTCGAAGCCGCGTTCCCCGACCTGCTCACCGTCGCCGGCACTGGCGACACCGTCGTCGACGACTTCCTCGGCTCCTACAACCCGATCCCCGGCGGCGGCTACGAGTTCATCCACGGACCCCTCGTCACCGCCATGCGCGAAGGCCGGGTACTGCTGGTCGACGACGCCACCCTCATCCCGCCCCGCGTCCTGGCCGTGCTGTACCCGGCCATGGACGGCCGCGGCGTCATCACCATCCCCGCCAACGGCAACGAAACCGTGCAGGCCGTCGACGGGTTCTACATCGTCGCCGGCCACAACCCCGGCGTACACGGCGCGGTCCTCACCGAAGCCCTGGCCTCCCGGTTCACCGTCCACCTGCACGTCACCACCGACTGGGACCTCGCCCGCGCCCTTGGCGTCCCCAAACCGGTCGTCGACGCGGCGATCGACCTCAACGCCGACCTGACCGCCGGCAAAACCATGTGGGCACCACAGCTACGCGAACTCCTCGGCTTCGTCACCGTCCGCGACCAGCTGGGTGTGGCCGCCGCCCTGGCCAACCTCGCCGGCATCGCCCCCGAAGACGCCCGCGACGACGTCACCGCCGCCCTGTCCCGACACACCGGCACCCCCATCACCGCACTCGCCCTCGGCAAACGCTGACCCCACCTGGAAGGAGCAACCGCATGTCACAGACCCATCTGCGCCCCGGCACCCCACCGACACGGTCCGGCGTCAACGACTGGCAGGCCTGGTCACAGGCATGGACCCAACATGTGCCGCTGCTGACCGGCCGCACCGACCTCACCGTCCTCGTCGCCCCCGGCGCCGCCGGGGACGCACCCGAATGCTTCTACCCCGACCTCCACCGCATCGAAGTCGACGCCACCTACATCGCCGACCGCCCCGACATCACCGACCCGACCAAAGCCCGCCACAAGCGCCTCGTACCCACCGGCTACGGGCTGCTCGTGCACGGCGCCGCCCACGCCGCACACAGCCGCTGGACCACCCCACCCGGCACCCCGCCCATCCTCGCCGACGTCGCCGCCATGCTCGAGGAATCCCGGGCCGAAGGCCGCCAACGCACCCGCCGCCGCGGCGACCGCCGCTGGCTACGCCACGTCGTGAAAACCCTCCTCGACCCCGACGACGCGGCCGTCGACGACCCCTGGCACGCCGGACAACTCGCCGCCCTGCTGCTGGCCCGCGTCGACGCCCGCATCGTCACCAGCAAAGACGTCCGCCCGGTCCGCGCCGCGGTCACCGGCCTCCTCGGACGCAAACGACTGCGGCACCTGCGCGACATCTGGCGCGAGGCCCACACCTGTGACGACACCGACGCCGACACCATGATCACCCTCGCCCGGCGGTGGTGCCACATCCTCGGCATCGACCCCGACCACCAGCACGCCACCCCCGTACCCGACGCCGGACAGTTCCCCGGCCGCCTCGCCGCCGCCCTCGTCGACTACCTCGCCGCCGCCTCCGGCCTCACCCCGACCGAGTACACCGCATCACAGCTGGCCCACCGGCACAGCCCACCATCAGAGTGGGCGCGCCGGGACCCGACCGAACAGGAACGTCACGCCGCCCGCGACCTCGCCAACCGGCTACAACAGGCCCGCACCCGCCACCCCGAACCCGGCCGGCGACCGTCGACGATCCCACCCGGACGGTTACGCACCCGCCACGCCATCACCGCCGACGCACAAACCGCCGCCGGGCAACTGCCCACCGCCGCCCCCTGGCAACAACGCACCCACCTGCCACCCGAGAAACCCCGCCTACACCTGGCGATCCTGGTCGACCTGTCCGGATCCATGGGCCGCTACACCGAACCGATGTCCTCCGCGGCATGGATCTTCGCCCACGCCGCCCGCCGCGCCCACGCGGTGACCACCACCATCGGATTCGGCGACCGCACCACCATCCTCGTACCCCCACGCACCTCCCCGACACAGGTCCTACACATGCGCACCGACGTCGCCACCGCCACCTTCCCCGAAGCGGTCAAGGTCGCCGACCAACTCCTCGACCTGCGCCACGGCCGCACCCTGCGGATGCTCGCCGTCGTCTCCGACGGCTACCTCGACGACATCCCCGCCGGACAACGCCTCGTCACCACCCTGCACCGCGCCGGCTGCGCCGTGCTCTGGCTACACCCCGCCGACCCACCCACCCCAGGCCAACCCACCGAACCCGACCAGAGGTGGGGACACACCTTCACCCACACCACCACCCTCACCGTCACCGACCCGGTCCACGCCGTCACCGCGATCGCCGACGCCGCCGTCACCGCCCTCGAACAGGCCTAGACCCGACCGCACCAGACCCCGCCGGCACTCGACTAGCCCCGCCCCGCACCGCAGGCGAGCGGGCCGGCAGCGCCACGCAGACGGCGACCACGACGTACGCAAACCCCGGGCTTGCCGCCCGGCCACTCGTCCGCGCCCTACAAGGGTCGGCAGCCGACGACCTGCTTCGCCGAGCCGCGACTTGACCATCGCGCGCTATCGAAGCGTGCATGCATCGCGTCCCCGACCGGCCCTTGGCGGCCCGGCCCAGCCGACAGGCAACTCCGCCCATCACGAGGAGCCCATCCATGCGCTACGACGGCGACAACGAATACCCCTTCGACACCGACAACCGCGCCTGGCGACGCCTCGGCGACGTCACCAGCGAACACTTCGACGCGATCACCTGGACCCGCGACCCGGACGAGCGGCCGATCCTGCTCACCCTGCGCGACATGCCGACCGGGGACACCATCACCCTCGCCGTCCTCGACTCCCTGGAGATCCGCGACCCGCACGTGCTGCTCGCCGTCCACACCAGCGGCGAACTCGACGCCCACGGCCCCACCAGCGGCGCCACCGCAGCCCACTCCCACGCGGCGACGCTCGCCCTCGACAACGCCACCCTCGCCGCGACCAGACCCGCCCCGCTGCACAACCCCGCCGCCACGACCCTGCCCGCCACCTGCTGGGTCGACCTACCCGCCGACCTCGCCGCGACCCTACGGCCCGCCCTCCACGACGCCCGTACCGCCGCCCTCGTGCTGCTCGACCGCACTGGTGGCCGGCTCGCCGCCGTCGGCCCGTTCCCCACCCACGCCGCCGCCGACGCCTGGCAACCCGACGACGGACCCGGCCGCACGGCCGACCGCCTCATCGTGCCCCTACACCCCATCACCCTCCACGAGGCCCCAGCCGTGACCGACACGGCGCCGCCAGCTGGCTGATCCGGCTCTCCACCAGCCCGTACCGGCACCAACTTGACCGCGCAGCACGCCGGTGTGGGGCCCGCATCCACCGGATGCGGGCCCCACACCGCAAGGACAAGGAGACGACGATGAACAGCACGCCCCACCCCGGCAACGAACCGGACCCCGACAGCCCAGTCCGACTCAACGTCGGCGACCCGGACCTCCGCAAAACCCGCCTACTCGCCCGCGAATGCGCCACCTGCATCTTCAAACCCGGAAACCCGATGCACCTCGCACCCGGCCGGCTCAAGCAGATGGTGACCACAGCCCGCGGCGACGCGGGCTACATCATCTGCCACTCAACCCTGCCGTACGCCGGCAGCCCGGTCCCACCCGCAGTCTGCCGCGGCTTCGCCGACCGCTACCGCACCTGGCAACTACAGGTCATGCAACGACTCTGGGGCTTCGTCGAAGTCGAACCACCCACCCCGAACACCGCCGAAGCGCCTGAGTGACGGGAGACAAACACATGCCTGACATCGACGACTTCCTCAGAAACCAGGAACGCATCATCACAACCAGGGGCTGGGCCGTCACACACGTCCTGCCCACCGACGACGACCCCGACACCACCGCCCCGTTCGCCTACACCGTCGGGCTCACCGCCCACGACCACCCCGAACTGATCATCGCCGGACTGCCGCCCCTGGTCGCTCACACCCTGCTCAACGACCTGGCCCGACAGGTCTACGACAAGGCCGAACGATTCAGCCACGGTCAGCGCATCAGCGACCTCATCGCTGGCTACGACGCGGTCATCATCGACGGGCGACCGACCGACGACCTGCTGCCGGGGGCGGCGATCGCACGCTACGGCCGCCTTCGGATCCGCCTGCAGCAAATCGTGTGGCCCGATCAGCAGGGCCGATTCCCCTGGGACAGCGGCTACAACTTCGACCCACATATACAACCCATGATCGCCCACCTGTAGCTGGGCAACCTAGCCGTCGGCGTACCGAAGGGTGGTTTGGTGTGGCAAAGGCGGTCGTGGAGTCAGACCGCCGTTCAGCGGCCTGGCCGAGGTAGTCAACCGGCTCGTGCGCCTGACAGCACCATCTGCATCGGTCCAAACAGCTCAAAGTAGATCGGTTTCCGGCTATCCGTGGACGGCAAACCGTCGTCGGCCTGCCACTGACCGGCTACATCGGCAGTCGCCTTGCCGACAGGACGCGTGAGTGCTCGCACCATCAGGACCACCATCGACCGGCTAGCCCGAACATATGAGGAGCAACCGTGACCATGCCGCAGCAGCCGCACTCCGGCAATGCATTCAGCAACACACCACCCAGTCAGCCGCAGCCGTGGGCCGGTGCAGACGGGCAGCCCTCAATGGCACCACCAACCGGTCCCGCTCCCACCGGTGGCACCAAGGACAGCCGTGTTCGGCTCATCGCCGCCGGTGCCGCCGTCCTTTCGGTGCTCCTTATCGGAGTCGTCGGCTACGCCGTTTGGGACAGGTATGTTCGCGAGGACTCCGGTGTCGCCGCCTGCAAGGCGATGTCGGAAGGCCGGCAGCCCGACGGCAGCGAAGACGCCGGTGAGGACGCGAAGCTGACCGAGGCCCAGTACCGGGAAGCGCGCAAGGTGTTCGAGGACTCGCGGCACGAAAAGATCCGCGAACACGGGACGGCGCTGATGGACATCGTGTGGCAGGTCGACCAGATGAACGACGATGAGGCTCTCGGGGCCCTGGCTTTCATGGGACCGCTGGGCACGCACATGACCGGGTTGCAGACGGCGTGCGCGGATCAGGGCGTGATTCTGAACTTGAACCAGGACTGAACCGCCGTGCTCACCGACGTTTCGCCCCGTAGTGGCGCGATCGTGGCAGCTCTCGCCCTCGCACTTGCCGGCTGCGGCGGCGGACAGGCCGATAGCCCGACTCCTGCCGCCGCGACTCCCGCCACCACATCGGCAGCGCCAGTCGCCACTCCCACCAGCGCCAGCCCAACCCCGGACGCAAGCACCAGTCCTACAGACGACCCGTATGCACCGCTCGCCATGGGCAAGTCGACGACCGTCGCTGACGGGACCGCCATTGCCACTGTTTACTCCTACCGCCACAACGTCGCCAGAACAGCACCTCGCCCAGACGAGCAGCCTGGCTTCGTCTGGGGAGCCGCCGATGTGAAGGTGTGCGCTGGCACAGGCGTCCCGGACGGCATCAGCGTGTCGAACCTGCCGTGGACACTCGTGTACGCCGACGACACCCAGTTCGAGCCATCATCGATCGGCTACCAGCAGTTCCCTAAGCCGGAGTATCCGTGGGGCGACAAGCTCCTTGCCCCCGGACGGTGTGTGCGGGGGTGGATCACGTTTCAGGTGCCAGGTAAACGGCGGCCGGTCGCCGTGGAGTACGCACCGGAAGGTGTGCTTGTCGCGCCGCGATGGACGGTGAAGTAGTCGCAGCACTCGGCCGTCGTTCAACCTCTGCTTCCGATGCGGAGAAGCAACGAATCCATGCCCACGCCGAGCCATCCGCCGACCGGACCGACTGTTCGTCACCACAGCGCAGGTGCTCATGTAGCCCGTCCTACAGAACAGTCACTACCTGGCCGGACTGTCAGCTGAGT
The DNA here is from genome assembly GCF_000204155.1 of Micromonospora maris AB-18-032. Classification (NCBI taxonomy): domain Bacteria; kingdom Bacillati; phylum Actinomycetota; class Actinomycetes; order Micromonosporales; family Micromonosporaceae; genus Micromonospora; species Micromonospora maris. The sequence goes on from NC_015434.1 coordinate 661,854, forward strand.
TGGCCGGTGTGCCCGGAACCTGTTCGTCGTGTTCGGCCCCTCGCAATGCCCGGTCGCCGAGGGTAATCAGCTGGCAGGTATCGATAGACGGATCGCAGTGACTTACCGACTCTCTCCGCGAGGATCTCCGGAGCGAGATCTGGCTCTTTGCGTAGCCAGAAGGCCACCGCCTCTGCGGTATTCATGGGCGCCGCCGTCTTGCCGTCGCCTCTGCTGGCTCCTCCGGACTCTTCGGGCTCGTATGGGTCGGCCTTGCCTGCGCCGGTCGGCCTCTTGAAAGACGCTGCGGTAGGCGGTGACGCGGCATCGTTCGATGAAGGGAGCGCCTGCGGATCCGGACTCGGGTTCGGCTCGTGATCGGCGGCGTCCGGCGTAGCTGGCGTGAAAGGAGCCAGGACCGGCGGCTGGGTCAGGGCCGGCGCAGGTGCCGTCGGCGTGACGACGGCCTTTTCGCATCTGCACCAGCGCCAATGGCGGCGATTGGCGTGTCTTGTTGTGGTGATCGTTTCGGGGGCCAGATCGGCGGCGAGGAGTGTGGTCAGCCCGGCGTAGTCGGCGCTGGCCGTGAGGCGTTTGGCGATCTCGTCGAGGTCGTAGAGGTGTATGGCGATGTCGGCGGTGGCGGGGTCGACCGCTTTGCGGATCTTGCGTCGTAGCACTGTGGCGATCGCCTGGTGGCGGTGTTCCCGCGTGATTGCGGTGCGGGCGGCTTTGAGGGAGTCGTAGAGGCCGAGGCCGTCGGCTTTGGCGATGGATCGTGCCCGGATGGTGATGGCGGGGTGGCGGATCCAGTGACCGAACAGTTCGTAGGCGGGTGGAGTGGGTGGCAGGCTGCCGGTGGCGCGGAGTCGGTCACGGCGTTGATTGCCGGTGTGCATGAGCCAGACGAGGTAGCCGAGGGCGGACATGGCGGCGTAGAAGCCGCCGACGAGGTGATCGGGGTGGGCGATCCAGTTGAAGGTGACGGCCGCTGCGGCTATTGCCGCGGAGAGGATTCGGGATGCTAGGGCGTGTTCGCCGAGGCGGCGTCGTACATCGGCGTTGGCCATGACGACCACGCCGCCGAGTTCGAGTGCGGCGACGGCGGGGATCGCGATCAGTGGGGGGATGTCGAGGGTGTGGACGCTGCCGGTGACCTGTCCGACGAGGGCGACCAGCAGGACCAGGACGTAGAAGGTCTGCCGCATCAGGGCGGTGCGACGCACGGCGGCGGCCAGGTCGGCGTCGACGGCGTCGCGGGTCGTCACGGCGGTGGTGCCGCGCCGTGATGGCGTCGTGTGCGGGTCAGCTTCCGACGCGCCCGGGCCTGCGGTGGAGGCCGACCCACCCGATGTCGCTGGAGCAGGGCGCGCGTGGCTGGTGCTGCGACCGCTGCCGTCGGCGACGGCGTGCGTGCTGTTGCCGGGGTTGAGGGCGAGAGGGTCGCTGGTGTTCGCGGCGGTGTCGGGTGCCCCCGATCGGTGGGCCGTCATGGGCGCTGTCCGCGGGCGTCGGGGCGCGACCGATCTCGGGGACTGGCTTGTAGCTCGGTGATGAGTTGGTCGGCGAGGGTGAGGGTGTCCCGGCTGGGGGTGGTGTCGATGTCGTGGAGCCGGTGGGTGAGGGTGCGGCGGAGGGCCACGATTTCGTCGAGGTGTCCGAGTGCGGCGTGGGCGCGCATCGCGTGTTGGTAGACGGATTCGGCGTAGGGGTCGTGGTGGATCGCGGTGTTCAGCACGGTGATGGCCTCGGCCGGGTCGGGGGTGGCGGCGGCGAGGGCGAGGTGGGCGTCGAGGGCTTGGCGGCGGATGGCTTCGCGGGGTGCCTCGATCCATTCGTAGTCGAAGCCGTCGGCGAGAGCGCCCTGGTAGGCGGCGACCGCGGTGCGCAGTGCGGTGAGCCGTTCGTCGGGGTCGTCGGCTCGTTGCGCGTCGCGTAGCGCGTCACGCATCCGCCACAGGTCCGCGTCGATCAGCTCGCGGTTGAGGGCGTAGCGGCGGCCGGGGTGGGTGAGGTAGTTGCCGGTTGCGCCGCCGGTGCGGGTGAGGGTCTTGCGGAGCGCGGACACGTAGGTGTGCAGGCGGTGTGGTGCCTTCGATCGTGGGGCGTCGGGTAGCAGGTCGTCGAGGATGGCGTCCTGGGTGGCGTCGCCGTCGTGGACCACGAGGTAGACGAGCAGTTCGAGGGCTTTGGCCCGCAGCGGGACGCTGGTGTCCATGTCGACGATGCGGGCGGTACCGAGCGTCCCCACCGCGACGCGCCCGTCAGGCCGCGCGGTCGGCTCTGGCCGGCCGTCGACCGCTGCCGGCGCCCCAGCGCGGGTGCGCCCGTCGACCGCCCCTGTCTCCGGCCCGGTGTCGACTGCGGCGGCTTGGGAGGGACCGGGTTCGGCGTGGTCGTTGCCGTCGGCCCCTGCGTGGCGTGTCGGTTCCGATGTGGTGGCGAGGTCTGTTGGCGGGGTGGGTGGTGTGTGCCGGGTACCGGTGTGGGCTTCGGTGAGCGTGGTGATCAGGTCGATGGTGTCGGCGGGGGTGAGGACGGTGAGCCGGCCGAGGTCGGCGGGGTGCCCGGTGTGGCGGGTTGTCTCGTCGGCGGGGGAGGTGGTGCCGTCGGTGTCGACGACGACGGTGTCGCCCTCGGGCCAGGGGCCGAGGAGGATGCCGTGGATGTCGAGGCGTTGTCCCTGGGCCAGCAGCGCGGCGATACGGACGCGTTCGTGGCGGGCGGCCGTGTCGGCGATGAGCAGGACGGGTGGCTGCGGCTGCGTGTGGGGTTGGCGGTGGCGGAGGTCGGCGATGGTGTCGACCTCGTGCCGGTAGACCAGCCGGGTCCGGTGCAGCGCCAGTGTTTCGAGGAGGTCCAGGGCGTCGGCCAGGCTGCGGGTTACGGTCAGGCGAGGGCTCACGGGCAATGCGGCTGCGTCCAGAAGGCTGGCGGCGGTGGGGGAGGGGATGACCACCGAGCCGCGCGTGTGCGGATCGTGCGCGTCGCCGGCGGCGAGAGCGGCGGTGAGGAAGCCACGCCCGGCCGCGTGCGCGCCGGGACCGGTCAGACCGAGGCCGGCGGCCGGCCACACTGCCGCGCAGTTGTCCAGAGCGGGCACCACCGGCGCCGCCGCGTCGGCGGCGGACCTCTCGCGGGAACTCGGTTCGCTGCCGGCCGGCGTGTTGTCCTCGACGTCGTCGCCCGCGGCTACAGGCTCGGCTGTGGCGTCGAGGGGGTTCGTGGTGTCGAGGATGTCCACACCGATGTCGTTGTCGTTGTGCTGCTGGCGCAGGCTTCGGCGGATGCGGGTGACGACGGCGGGCAGCGGCGTGAGGTCGGCGTCGCCGCGCCGAGCCGAGCTGGGGGATCGTGGTTGGTAGTGGCGCCGACGCAGAGCCCAGACCAGGACGGCGGCTGCGGCGATCGCGGCGGCGAGACCGACATCCAGCCAACTGCCGCTCCCTACCGTGATACCGCGACTCGTCTGTGCCTCCGGGCTGCTGGACGGTGACGGCCCACTGGCGGTAGAGCGGCCCGGACGGCCTTCGGCGGACGGGACGGGCGGCGTAGCGGGGCCGGCGTCGTCGACCGGCGTAGAAGCGGTCGGGCCCGGGGGCACGTCGGCGCTGGCGGAAGGAACTGGTGTGGTGGCGGACTTGCCGGGTGTGGTCGGTCGTGGTTCGGGTGTATCGGCCTCGGGTGGGGGCGCGGCCGGGAGGGGTGTGGCCGTCGTGGGTGGGAGCGCTTCTTTCGGTAGTCGCAGGGTCCAGCCGGGGTGGATGAGGTGGGGGTTGGTGAACGTGCCGCCGACGGTGTCGAAGCGTGTACCACGGTTGAGCTTCCAGATCTCGGGCCAGCGGTCGGGGTCACCGAGCCGCTGCTCGGCGATCGCGGAGAGGGTGTCACCGGGACGCACCACGCACGTGTCAGCCTGTGCCGGCTTGCCGGTCGTCCGTGCCGCCGACGATGGCTGACCGCCGGTGTGGGTGGTGCGGTGAGGGGCGGCCGTGCGGGTGTCATCGGTGACGTCCGCTGCTCGTTGGCTGTTCGGGGGTGCGTGGCGGGTGTCCGTCGGCGATGCCGAGGCCGCGACGGTGGGCAGCGGTGCGGGCCGCTGAAGGTTCCGGTCCAGGGTGGGACTGGGGGTGTCCGCAGGTGGCGGAAGGTCGAGGGGAGAGGTGTCGGCGGTGGAGGTGGTGTGCGCGGCCGCGGGTAGGGCGGCGGAGGTCACGGCGGTGGCGCCCAGCAGCGCCGCCGCGAGCCCCTGCAGCGGCCCGGGCAGGCGCAACGCGAACCGCCACCGCACCCGCGCCCCGACACGCTGACGGACGCGGTGGGCCACGGCGGTGGCGAACAGTGCCCAGAGCAGCCAGGCAGCGGCCTGCAGCAGCGCGGTAAGGAACCCAGTGGTCAGGGGCTGGTGCACCCAAGCACGCAGCTGCTCGTCGGAGGGCGGCCCCGGAATCAGGTCCGGCCCCGCCAGGTACAGCAGCCCCAGCGGCGCCGCCGCGAGTACGACCGCGGCCACGGTCGCTGTCGACATCGGTGCTCTCACGCCTGCCTCCCTTCGCCGGCACCACCTACCGGCATGTGCCGGCCATGCGGTGACACAGACCGTAGGAGCGACGCGACGGGATCGACCCGGTTCAGCGGCTAACAGAACCTCACACCGTCTAACACAACCTCACAACCGCAGGTCAGACAGCACACCCCGCGCGGGCGCGGCTCGAGGTGCCCGTCACGTTCGGGGTGCCAACAGGCCGCCCTGCCATCCACGGTGGCTGTCGGTCGCCGGGTACCCGCTACCGACGACCCGCCCGCTCGCCGACCATCCTCGTCCTTCTCGAGATTCCTGCCGCAGCGGCGGAGTCCGCTCAGGTGGTGCGGCCGTGTAGGAGCGCGACCTGGAGGACGTGGTCGGGATTGAGGCCGGCGGCGATGAGACCCCGCTTGTACCGCTCTGCCAGGTCGGCGGCGGCCGTGTGCTCACCCAGCCCGGCGAGGATGTTCACGGCTCGCTGGTGCAGGTCGGCGTTGTACGGGTCGACGCGGATGCCGTCCTGGAGGTGTGCGAGGGCGCGTCGGGGGTCGGGTTCGGTGTCGGCCAGGGCGGTGTAGGCGTCAAGGACCAGGCGGCGGGCGGTTTCCCGGTACGCGTCGAGCCAGGGCCAGCTGTGCCCGGCGGCGAGGTCCCCGGTGTAGGCGTCGATGACCGCCCGCCACGCCGTCGCGGGATCGGTGAGGGTGGACGCCGCGTGAGCGGCGGCGGCGCGCAGGTGCCACAGGTCGACGTCGACGTGGTCGGGGTGCAGGCGGTAGCGGTCACCGGTCCGGTCGATCAGGGGTAGGTCGGTGGCGGCGCGTACGGCGGTGCGGAGCTCGCTGAGGGTGGTGTAGAGGCGGCCGGTGAGCCGATGCGCGGGCAGCCCTGGCCAGAGGGCTTCGGCCATGACGTGACTGTCGACGCCGTCGACGTGCACGGCGAGGAAGACTAGGGCCTGCCGGGCCGCGGTGCGCCGCAGCAGCAGAGGCGTGCCGTCGCAGAGCAGCACCGGTTCACCCAACACCCGCGCCCGCAACCGCCGACCCACCTCGCCACCATCGTGGCGCGGACCTGGTTGGCGCGGTATCCGTGCCTGCGGGACGGGCTGCGGTCGGGCATCGCGGACGATTGGATTGAGGTGGCCGGTGACGGTGAGCAGATCCGCCGCGGCGACCGGGTCCAGCACGCACACCCGCGGGCCAGACGCCATCGCGTCGAGGGCCTGGGTGTAACCGTCGGCCGCCACATGCCAGGTCGTCGCTTGCGGCCAGTCGGCCAACACGACCACGGTCGCCACCTCGGTGACGAGCGTGTCCGGGGGCGGCCCGTCGAGGATCAGCACCGACCGCCCGCCCGGCGAGGAAGGCGCCGCCTGTGATGCGGCGGTCACCATGGTGGTGGCGTGCGTGACGGTGTCGGCGATCCACAGCCCCGACCCGGGACGAAGGAAGGCTGCCTCCGGCCCGAGCAACACCTGCGCCGCGCGGCGGGTGATCACCAACCGGGCGGAGTCCTGGCGTAACGCGGCCAGGAGAACCGTGACCAGCAGCCCGCGGGCGGCGGCCAACGCTCCCGGCCCGCTCAACCCCACACCGGCCGCCGGGAACCCCGGCGGCAGAACTCCCACCACCGCCGACGGCTGTGGTGGGGGTGAGTCGGGCCGGACGGTGGTGGCGGCCTGGATGGCAGCCACGGTGGCCGGTAGCGGCGCCAAATCATCCGCGTCCTCGCTCGCCCGGCGGGGGCGGTAGGCCAGACGGCGACGCAGCCACAGCAACCCCACCGCCACGCCCACCTGGTCGGCGACCGCACGGGGCAGCCACCCGCCCACCACGACCACCCCATCGCTACTCGCGGCCTGATCGACGCCGTCCCGGTCGTGAATGTAGCCGGCACCCACCTCCGTCGCGGGATGGTCGGGGCCGCTGGTGAGGGTGCTGGGGGTTGCGATGGTCAGGGCGGCCGCACCGGCCACACCCGTCGCGGTGGCCTGCCACGGTGTAGGCAAAGGCAGGCGGCGCAGCCACCGGACACCGGCCCACAGCCGCACCGCCGTCCGGACGGTGACGGTGTAGGCGACGAAGGCCCACAACGCCCAGGCCAGCACCACCACCATCAGAACCAGGTTCTGCTCGGTCAGCGGATCACGAACCCACCCCCAGATCGCCACACGAGGACCACCAATCGCCGGCCAGCCGACCAGCCGTACGAGCAGCAGCGGCGGACCGACCAGCAGGACAACGACCATCAGCGCCGACGCGAGCCGTCGCGGCCACCGCATCAGCTCACCCCACCCGACCCGGCCCGACCGCGGGCGGTCCCGGCGGGAACGCCGCAGGTTGGCCGGTCGTGGGGCCGGGATGGATGATGCGCGACCACAACCGGCGCAACCACCACATCGTCACCGCGATGGTGTAGATGACCGCGAGGATCCCCGTGGTGCGGTGACTGACCAGCGCGGCCAGGAGGATCGCGAACGGAGCACCCAGAACCAGACGCAGTGCCAGACGGGACACCAGCGCGGTGATCACACCGACACCCATCAGCAGACCACCGACACGACCAGCCAGATCCAGCCACACGATCATGTCCTGCATCCGAGGCGCGGTCACCGACCACTGGATCACCAGCATCCCGGCGGTGGCCGCGACCACCGACGACACGGGAAAAGCCAGGAACTCCGACCAGCCGCCACGCGGACTACGCCACTGCCGAGCGGCGATCAACGCCAACACGGCCGCCACCACCAACAACGGAACGGTGGGCAGCAACGCCCAACGCAGGAACGGGCCCAACTGCGTACCGATGTACTGACTACCCACCACCGCGTACATGCCGGCCACGGCCACACCCAGCCACGCCGCGGTCACAATGCCAGTGGCGACCTGCGCACGCGGCGACAACGGCACCCCCGTGTCGGTACGGGAGGCGAGCGACGAGCCGAGCACCGTACCCGCACCCAGACAGGCGAGCACGGCGAACACCGCCGCCATCGCCAACTCACCCCAGTTCAGCATCGCCCACGGCCGCAGATGGCCGCTGTTCCAGATCGGGGTCAGCAGCATGTGCGTCACCAGCGCCAACGACGCGAACCCCGGCACCGCGATCTCCACCGCCCGCCGGATCGGCGGCACCGGCTCCGACACAACCTCCGACACCTGCTCCAGACTGCGCCCACCCGCATCCGCCGCCCCCGCAGCGGCGGCCAGCAGAGGATCCTGCACCAGCAGCGGCGTGAACCCCGTCTCCGTGGACATCACCTTGGCGACCAGCGGCATCCTCGCCGCACCACCCGCACACCACAACCCGGAAATGCTGGCCGGATCGACCTCCGCCGCGGCCACCACATCACGGACCAGACCCGCGGCCCGGGACAGCACCGGACGCGCCGCCTGTTCCAACACGACACTGTTGAGCACCACCGCCGGTCCCGCCGGCACAGGCACCGTCACCGCCGCATGCTCGGTCAGGGCATGTTTCGCCGCCCGCACACTCGCCGCCAACACCCACCCGTCCGACGGCGACTCCGGCTCCGGCAGCACGGCGGTCAAAGCGCGGTCGATGGCGTCACCACCCGCGTCGACGTCAGCGAGCGTGGCCAGGACCTCGAAACCGACCGGACCGCGCCGCACCACACTCACCTCAGCGCCGCCACCGAGATCACACACCACGACAACGGAACCCACCGGCACCTGCACCCCTACGGCGAGCAGGTGGGAGGCCACCGCCACCGGAGCCTCCACAAGCCGCGGCTGGGGTAGACCCGCGCGGTGCGCGGCATGCCGCAACCACGTCCGCCGCCGCGGCCCCCACCCGGCCGGCACCACCAACCGCACATCCTCCACCGGGCCACCCGCCACCGACCGGGCCTCGTCGACGACCCGCCGCAACGTCGCCGCCACCAGATCCGCCGGCGCCACCTCACCACCGGCCACCACCAGCCGATCATCAGCAGGACGCCGGGGAAGAGGAACGAACCGACCCGGGTCAGCCGGAGCGGCCTGCCACGCCCGCTGCCCCGTCAACACGGTCCCGCCGTCGGCGACGAACACCGCACTCGGCAGACCCGGCTCGCCATCGAACAACAGCGGCGACCACGAACCGTCCGGCCACGCCAGCACCGCGGTCGTCGTGGCGCTTCCGCAATCGATCGCCAGTCGTGCCTGACCCGCACGCATACCGACAGTCAAACATGAGGATCACATTCACGTCACGCCTCAAACACACCCCGCGACCGCCCGAGCGAGACCTTATCGGCTCCTACCGAACCCAGCTCCAGGCACCAGCAGCCGATCCGACCGGGCAGGGCCCGGTTCAGGTTCTACCACGGGACGTGAGGCGCCTCGCGGCGTCGCTTGGCATCGAGCCACAGATGACTCGACGGCTCGCTGCAGGTGGCGCCTACGGCCAACATGTCCGTTCACCGCGGAATCGGCAGGCCCGCGCTGCCACTATTGGTGCGGTCGGTCGGCGTTCAACCGCTGGCGCTGACAGGGTTCGCCTATGGTGTGAAGCCACCCCTGGTGCGATAGCGCTTTGGGGGAACATTGCTCAGGCCGCCGATCGAGCCGATGCGAGCGAGGCCGACCACTCGTCTGCCAGATTTGGGTCGGCCTGGGGCTGCTGCGGAGCCGAAGTGGGATGGGTGGCGGGGAACCGCGTTCGTCGACACGACGGACGTCTTTCTGCAATCTCGCGCGGGACGGCCGCTTCACCCCTATTTCCCGGATGTCTGCAGGCACCTGGCCATGACCCTGCCGCCCGGCACGGTCGTCGACGGGGAACTCGTGGCCTGGGAGAGCGACCGAGGCCACGAGTTCGGCCTGCTGCAACGGCACGGCCGGCCGCCACCTCATCGAGGAGATCCGCCGGCACCCCGCTCACCTGGTGATCTTCGACGTGCTGCAGGAAGCCGGCGTCGAAGTGCTTCGTCTACCGCTGGCGGCGCGGCGGGCGCGTCTGCCGCGGCTGCTCACCGACGGCCCCGCGGAGTTGCCCCTCTGCCCGCAGACCATCGACACGAACGTGGCCCTGACCTGGTACGCCCATGGTGCGGACGCCGGCATCGAAGGGCTCGTCATCAAGGCACTGACAGGAACCTACCGGCCGGGGCGAGCCGATTGGCTCAAGATTAAGAAACGGGTGAGTGTCGAGGCGATCGTCGGAGGTGTCATCGGTCGCCTGACCGACCCGATCGCGCTCCTGCTCGGCAGGCTCGACCAACACGACAGGCTGCGCTACGTCGGCCACACCGTCCCGCTGTCCACGGCACAGCGCCACGAACTCGGCACCCTGCTGCCGGTCGTCGCCTGGCATGGCCCTAGCCGGGGGCATCCGTGGCCCCGACCCTTACCGGCCGGTTGGCTCGGACGGTTCGACCGGCCGCAGGCCGTCGATTACATCGCGGTGGAGCCGGTGATGGTGGTAGAGGTGAGCGCCGACATCGCGTGGGAGCACGGCCGGTGGGTCATCCTGCAACGCTACTTCGCGTCAGGCTGGACCTGGAAGCGTCGGATGTTGCAGGCTGGAGGCCCGGCTAGAAGGGCCAACTCCACGCTCCGTGATGTCGCATCCTCCGCGCCGCATGTCCTAGACAAGGTCACCACGAATGTGGACATATACGTAAACGACCTGCGTGCACAGAGTTAGATCCATAGGTGCACTTTAGATGCCGATAAGGGGAATTGCTGATGCGAATTCGGCGAAGAGCGATCGGTTGGGCCCTATTGGCCGTCGCGCTTCTTTGGTTCGCAGGCGCGGCCTGGATTCTGGCTTATGAAGATGGCTGGTACTCGTTACTCGCCGGTTCTTTGCAGATCCTGGCAGGAGTGGCAACCACAATTGGGGGTGTTCGTGAATTCCGGAAGAAGAAGCGATAAGGGGCGACAAATGGCGGCCTAGTGCCGCGTCTTTGAACGTTGATCGTGTAATCCGTCGGTTCTGAGGACGTGTCGGGCAGGCTGTCTCCCAGTGCCTGAGGCTGTGGGAGGTGGTGCCGGGTGGGTAGACGGCCGGAGGTGTTCGTCCGGCAGGTGTCGATGGCCGAGGGTCAGCGGTTGCAGCGGATCACCAGGACGGCGAAGGACCCGGTGAAGCTGCGGCGGGCGATCGTGGTGCTGATGTCCGCCCAAGGGCAGCCGGCCCCGGATATCGCCCACCTGTTGAAGGCGACCGAGGACTATGTGCGGGACGTGATCCACGCGTTCAACGAGCGGGGGTTCGACGCGTTGGACCCAAAATGGAGCGGGGGCGCACCGAGACGGATCGATGAGCAGATCGGCGACTGGATCTGCGTCATCGCCCGGTGCGACCCCCGCTTCCTCGGTAAGCCCTTCTCCTGCTGGTCGCTTGCCAAGCTGCGCGATTACCTGGTCGAGACCGGCTACGTCACGACGGTCAGCGTCGAGACCCTGCGGCGGATCCTGCACGAACGTGGCGTGTCGTGGCAGGCCACGAAGACGTGGAAGGCCAGCACCGACCCCGACTTCACGACGAAGATGCGCACGATCCTCGACCTCTAGGCAGTGTCTCGAAGTCGGGTGCGGCGTGTCGGTGATCGATAGATAGCGAGGTCTCCGGTAGAGGGTTCATCGACCAAGAAGAACCTGAATACCGGAAACCTCGTGGCCACCATAGCGGTGACGAGGCGGCACGACCTGACCGACGCCCAGTGGAGGGTGTTGGAGTCGCTGCTGCCTGCGGGTAAGCGGCCAGGCCGACCGTCGCAGTGGAGCAAGCGGCAACTCATCGACGGCATCCGGTGGCGGGTGCGCGTCGGTGCGCCGTGGCGGGACGTGCCGGCATGCTACGGATCCTGGCAAGCGATCTACGCGCTGTTCCGACGCTGGCAGCGGGCCGGGGTCTGGCAGCACATCGTCACCGAGTTGCAGGCTCGCGCCGACGCGGCCGGGTTGATCACGTGGGACGTCAGCGTCGATTCCACCATCGCTCGGGCCCATCAGCACGCCGCGGGCGCACGTCGTCGCCCGCACCAGCAGATCGAGCCGCCCGGCGGAGTCGGCACCGAACCAGGCGACCATGCTCTCGGCCGTTCCCGTGGCGGCTGGACCACCAAGCTGCACCTGGCCTGCGAGCAGGGCGGCAAACCGCTGTCGATGCTGCTGACCGCCGGGCATCGCGGTGACAGTCCCCAGTTCACCGCCGTGCTGGCCGGCATCCGCGTGCCCCGACCCGGTGTCGGCCGTCCTCGCGTGCGACCTGACCGGGTCATCGCCGACCGGGCCTACACCTTTCGCGCCAACCGGACCTACCTGCGCCGCCGAGGGATCAGGGCCTGCATCCCGAGCAAGGTCGACCAGGACGCCCACCGGCGGGCCAAGGGCTCCGCCGGCGGCCGGCCACCTGCCTTCGACCCCGAGGTCTACCGGCAGCGGCACGCCGTCGAGTGCGGCATCAACCGCCTCAAGCGCCACCGCGGGCTGGCCACCCGATACGAAAAGCTGGCCGTCCGCTACGAAGCCACCATCCACGTCACCGTGATCAACGAGTGGCTACACGCACTTCGAGACACTGCCTAGCGCTTTCCCACGCCCCAGCCGCCGGAGGGCCTAACCTCACCCTCCAGACCCTCCAGGCGTCAGCAGCCGAGCTGACTGGGCACTTTGTCGTACGGTCCGTCGGTCATTGTCCGGCCTCACCGCCGACACCAGGTCGGCAGCGAGCGGACCGTGACGCGGCAGGCCGGCTGCGGTTCGACCGGCGGCTCGCGGAGTGAGCGCGATCGACACAAGTGCGCGGGCGAGGTAATCGGCGCGGGCGAGTGTGCCGAGTATGTGCATTGCTGCCATGCGCGGAGCGACCCGGGCAAGGGGTACCCTTTGATCCCATCTCGCAGATCCCCTAATACGCTCCGGCTTGTCGGGCAGCTACCTCGAGAGCTACGAGCTCCGCCTCATCGAATACCGCCTCCGTCCACGTCACCAATGTAGCCTTCCTGCGGGTACCGCTTTGCGGCCTCCGCGAGGGGATGTACACGGTCCAGACCGGCGAAAACCCTCTTCCCGTCGTGCCTATACCGACAGCTGCCGCTACCTGATACCGATGTTCGGTCACGGCCTGACGCACCTTGTCGATGTCATCGGCATCCCCACCCGGCTGCTGCCACCGGCGCTTGACCTCAACGAACAGCCGGTTGTTCTCGCTACCCCGCAGACCTCGTCGGTGGACGACAAGGTCCGGCTGCATTCGCGTCCTCCTGGCCTTGTCCCGAACCTTCATGGCTCCATCGGTGCCTTGTCGGTCGTACTCGGCGTCCACGTGCCACGAGGGATCCACGTGCGACACAAGGTGATGGGCGAGGCGAGCGGTCAGCGCTCGCTCGCCGACTCGGTGACGAAGCAGGGCCCAGTCGTGCACGTACAAGTCGCCGAGAGCGTGCCTCAGCCACATAAGGGCTACTTGCTCCGCGTCGAGGAGTTCGTCGGATCCCATCGTCTACGCCTCGGCGATTCCCTGGTACGAGTACACCTGGACGTCATCCCAGCGGTCGCTCTGGGCGTACAGATGCTCCAGCACTGGCGCTGCGGACTCAGATGCACCGACGTACATGCCAGCCTGCGGCATCCTCACCACCGCCGGGAGGACGCCCGCTGCGGTCGTCTCCACCGGCATCATTCGTCCGTCTACCGGTCCCCCGATGAACCAGGACTCCACCGCCGCCATACAAAGATATTGCCCGTCGGCATCCGCCCCGGCCATCGTCCGCTCGGATCGACGTGCCAGTTCTCAGGTGCCCTTGACACTGACAAGGTCGCGCTGAGTTGTAAGGCCAATGCTCGAACGGGGGTCGCAAACCATGGCTACCCCGGTGAATGCACGCCCGATCACCCGGAGAGTGTCGTACTCGCCCCCGTCTACGACCAGGTCATCGCATGTCTATTCGCCAGACCAAGTGCGGCTCCAGCTGCACTGGCGGAAATCCGAAACCAGGGCGTACTACGCGGGAATCTAGCTAAGGGACGTCTCGCAACTCGGTCGGATGTCCGTGGTGGAGGATGTCGACGTGTAGGTGATCTCGGCGGCCCACCCGGAGTGGATCTTCCCGTGCACGGGCTGCAGCCACCCAGTTCCGCAGGCTGGTCCGGCTGATCGCCGAGCGTGGCGGAAGCGTGATCACTGACACTCGGCTGGGGAGGCAGTGGTCGCTTGCTGCTTTGGCTGTACCACCGACCGCATATCGATGTGTCGGTTGTGGGGCGCGCTTGGATGAATCCGCGCGCTATCAGGTAGCGGGATGTGAAGGGTCCAGGTGCGATTTTCGATCGGAACGCCTGAACAAAGAGATCCGACGCCACACCGACGTCGTCGGGATCTTCCCCAACCGCCCGGCGATCATCCATCTCGTAGGCGCGGTCCTCGCCGAGCAGACCGACGAATTGACCGAAGGCCGCCGCTACATGGGTCTGCCTCACCAAAGCCCGCCTGATCACGATCGACACCAGCCAACACGACGCCGACCACACCGACCCAGCCCCGATCGCCGCATAACATCAGACCGGATCCCGTGATGGCCGTCTCTTACGGACGTGACCCGGGGTGTCATTGTCAAATAGTCACATCGACTGTCGGATTAACGACTGATCAGCTTCGAGTTATGTCCCGAGGGCGACCGAGTATGCCAAATCGGATCAAACCGCACCAGTAGCCTTTCTGGCTGGGGCCAAGCAGGGCTCAAGCCTCAGGACTAGTATCTTGCGCGCATGAAAGCCATTGGTAAACTCCGTTGCTGCGGCTGAGGCGCTGGGGGTCCGAGCGAACATGACTGAGCTTCATGTGCAAGTAGTGCCGAAAGGCGGAGCGCGCGGTGATCTTGCTGGGGGAAGGCTGATTGAGAATCTCAAAGATCGCATCAATGATCTAGGTGATTCGATCATCGAGGTATCCGGGCGCCTGCAAGAGAGGCTCGCGGCGGCCGGAGCGGGAAGCCCGGAGGACACTTGGCGCCTCACCGAGGCCCAAATCTCGTTCTCTCTCGATCTAGAGGCTGAGGCGGGTGTAATCGTTTCCCGAACTACGGCTGGTGCGAGCTTTGAGGTCTCACTGAGCTGGAGCCGCGAGTAGCTGATGGCCGAAGCGCACCCGGCAATAGGTGGAATTTGCCTGGACGTAGAAAATCCTTCAGCAGATGATCTGGTGGGAAGCGCGTTTGCGGTTTCCTCTACAACTGCCCTGACAGCATTCCACTGTGTCGGGGACCGAGAAATCGGAGCGGTCCGACATGAGCGGGTTAGTATCTGGTTTCGCGGACGCTTTGTCGGTGCTTGTGTTGTCGATTCAATGCCCGATATCGACGTTGCGGTACTGGAGTTAGAAAAAGGGCTTCCGGAAGACTTAGAGCCACTTCAGTTGATATCTGAGGTATCTGTTCAAGCTAAATTTACAAGCATCGGTTGGCCGCGAAGCCGGGACTTCGGGGAGCATTGGAGGGCAATCTCGGGTCACATTGTAGACACTAATAGCAAAATATTCAACAATGCTCCTGCGCTGCAGTTATATTGTGTTGAGGCTGCGACCTTATCCCTTCATGGATACAGCGGCGCGCCAGTCCTCGTGGGCGATGGTCGACAGGCTGCCGCAGGAGTAATCCGGTGGAATCCGCAGAGGCCAGACGCTCCTGATCTCGCTGCTGGCGGCACCGTCTACGCCACTCCCATTTCTGCGATACTGATGCGTTCCAATCACCTCCAGTCGCTCAGCGAAAGCCAGCTGACGATAGCTGCCGGAGGCGAACCCCGTGATGGATACTGTATCAGCCATAGTAATGTCGATTTGGAGATTGCGCGATGGGTGGGTGGGGTTCTACGAGGTGAGCGTATCGGCGCGCGTGTTCGCGGCGAATACATTCTCCCTGGAATGAATTACGTGCCGCTACTCAGGGCTGCGCATGAGAAGTACCCGGATACTCTCTTAGTCCTCTCAAGCTCCACTCTCAAATGCGATTCCCCTTCGCACATGATGGAGATGGATTGGATGAAAGGCGGTGAGATTCCGGGAATAGTCCTTCCTGTGCGCGTCGGTTCCGCGAAGATGCCCAACTTTCTATATGATATCGAGCCGATCGATCTTCGAGGATACAAGACGGAGGACGAGGTTCGGGAGGCTCTGATAGCGGGCCTGGTTGCGACCGAGCGCCCCAGACTGCCGGCGCCGAGGTTTCCAGCCGAACGTCTGATAAGCCAGAAGCCGACAACGCTATCGCGCTCACGCCTAGCGCAAGTTACGCTAGCGGACAGGCAGCGGATCGAGGGTGGTGTATGACTCGCAACGAGGGCGGCGGACCCACCAAGGTCTTCGTGAGCTATGCCTCTGAAGATGCCAAAGGTGCAGCTGAAGTCAGACAGAGGCTCCAAGCTGCGGGATGTGACGTGTGGCTTGATGCGTTGCACGTTCGGCCCGGCCACGACTTTGTAGAGATTTTCGACCATGCATCCTCAACCTCCGACGCCGTGGTTGTCCTGCTAAGCCGACGTTACGTGGATACGGCTGGGTTTAATCGAAACGACTGGATAACTTGCACTATTGGCAGGTCTGTACCGATTGTGCCGATTGTGTTGGATAGTGTTGACACTACATTTTACCTCGGGCCTTTCGAAGTCCTTCTGCCGGAAATGCTATCGCCGTCGCTGATCAATCATGTGATCAAGCGCCTCCCCCTGCCGGAACCACGAGCGGCAGGGAGAATCGATGTCTTGATCTCGGAGCAAAACGTAGATTCCTCCGATGGTTCTCAAGGTAGCGATAGAGGAACCGCCGCCCCTGTTTGGCATGTTCCCATTGATTCCAGGGCCTATTTCACCGGCCGAAACGACTTACTCAATCTTCTTTACCAGGAGGCAACAAGTAGTGGGCGAGCTATCCTGACGCATGGCTTGACCGGTCAGGGTGGTGTTGGTAAGAGTCGTCTAGCTGCAGAGTACGCCCATCGGCATCGCAAGGATTACGATTTGATCTGGTGGGTTCGCTCATCAGCGCAGTCGGCAATGAATGAGGATCTCGCGCGGTTAGGTGAAGAGCTTGGAGTTTGGGCTCCATCGAGTAGTAGGTGGAGAGAAGCTGGCGCCAAGGTTCGAGAGTGGTTAGAAGCGACGGACAGTAAGTGGCTTTTGGTTTTTGACGATGTCGAGGAACCGGAAGCCCTTCAGCGCGCGCTTCCCTCAAAAGGGCGCGGGCATGTCCTTATAACCGCACGGAATCCCTCGAAGGTTCCAGCTAACGTTCGCCCTGTCTCCGTCGATGTGCTCCCGGTTGAATCAGCAGTACATTTCCTGCTTACCAGGACCGGGGCAACCGACGATGACGGCGCCGAGAAAGTAGCCCGTGAGCTCGGGGGCCTGGCGCTCGCACTGGAGCAAGCATCGGCGTATATCGCGGCAACTGGCGTAGGATTTGGAGAATACCTTCGTCGAATAGGTAGATACCGTCGACGGTCAAAGGGCAACAACTTCCGGCTTGGTCGTCTGCGCAAGCCCTCGGCTGAGGACCGTGTCATGGATGTCCTCGAAGCCTCCTGCATGCTCTCTATGGACACGGTCACAGAAGCCGAGCCCTGGTCAAGAAGTATCCTCGAGTACTTGTCATTTCTGGACAGCAGCCCAATCGAACTTAGGCTATTGCGAGAGCTGGAGCCGTCACTAAAGATATCGGTGCGTCCGCTGCGGACGCTGTCTCGCTACGCGTTGATCGAGTTCGCGGCCGACGAGAGTGCGGTCATTCATCCATCAGTCCAGCAGATTATGCGCTCTCGGATGGATGCTGTTAGGCAAAATGTCGTTAGGCAGCGTCTAATTCAGTGGCTGGAAGTTGCTTTCCCCGAGCAAGCGGATGACAGAAGATCGTGGCGAATCTGCGGTGCCTTAGCGCCACACGTTGCCTCAGTGCTGGACAACACGGCAAGGTACGAAGAACTGTCGGCGCAGCTATTGCTGCATCGCCTCGGGAAGTACTTATACTCTCGTGGTGACAGTCGCTCGTCCTTGCTGTACTTACAACGAGCAGCGTCCGCCATTCTGCGCTCTGCGACATCGCCGGCTGATGTTAGCGATGTAATTCTGAATGATCTTGCTGTCGTATGGGCAGATGAAGGCGATTGGGCGCGAGCTGTTGAGGTTGGCGTCGAAATTTTTCAGCGGAGATTGGCTCGTGTGCCTGAAGCTGCTGTAGACGGACCGCTCGTAGCTTTCGCCAGCAACGTCGCTGCGGCTTTAGCCGACTCAGGTCGCCTCATCGATGCCGATGAGATCTACCGCTGGCTGCACTCGAATAGCATTAAAGTTGCGCCGTCAATGGAGCTCGAGTTGTTCTCGGCCTTGGTCGCTGCGCGGCACAATTGGGCTAGCGTTCGTGGCGAGCTAGGGGACGTGGCGGCCGCAGAGTCAGGCTATCGAGAGGTCCTCAACGACAAGATCATCGAGTACGGCTCAGCGCATCCGGAAACAGTGGTTAGTCTTCTTGGGCTGGCGCAAATTCTACGGAAAAGAGGTGATTTCCAAGGGGCCCTGGCGCTGGCCGAGAATGCGTTTAACTGCGCAGAGCGAGTATTAGGAGAGTACCATCCTTTGACGCTGAGCGCCCTCGACCTGCTGGCCGCACTTAGCGATGACAACGATGAATTGCCCGCATCTTTCGTGTTTGCTGAGCGAGCTTACGGCCGCAGAAGAGATGCCGTTGGTGTAGACCATCCATCTACCATAGAGGCGTTGTACAATCTTGCCTCGATAACGCGTCGTTCCGGCGACCCGCGACATGCGACAGAGCTCTTTGAGCGCTTGGTTCGAGTCCTTGAAGAAACTCTAGGACCAAAGCATCCGAAGACTGTGGGGGTGGTCCGAGAACTGACGCTTCTTCGGGACAAGAGCGGCTCCCTGGTGAGCCGAACGCGCAGCTTTGTAGACGACATGCGCTCGCATGTGGATGACGAGACCTCGTCTGTTACGCGTCGCCGTCTTTTCTTGCAGCAGGTGGAGGTACTTGACTAGCGCTTCGTCTTTCTTTCTTGCAGGTAATCCGGATGGCGGAGCTGCTCAGCGGAGAGTTTGCAGTCCGAGCCACCCGGCCCGGCTGACGCCAGCGCCTCCGTTTCGCCAGCAGTCCACTGCCGCCGCCACAGACGCACCGACTTTCCCAGAGACCCGCAGCTCAGCGGCGATATGCGCGGTCGGTGCGGGCTTCTCGAACATCGTTGCGGCCTGGATCCGGACCTTCTCACGCCGGACGGGGGCTGCCGCGTTCATGCCACCACCAGCCGGATACCTCATACCTCCGGCTTACCGAACCGATCGACCCAGCTCACGCAGACACGCCGACGGACGTCAGCCTTTCAACCTCTGTGGCCTGCGGTGACGGATAGTCCGTACTGCGCCGCGACGCCTGCGCCGGTGAGTCGAAAGCGTTCCCCGATTACGAATGCTTGACCGTGCAGGTGCCGGCGCGGAGGTTGCGGCTTATGTCCCTGCCGACTGGCCTGGGCCATCCTGTGGCGGGTATCCAGCCATTTCTGGGAGCCCCGGATGGTCCATAGCCGGTCCCGCCGCCTTCAGCAGCTGCGGCGGCGACTCCAGCTAGACCTTCGACGGCCAGCGGCGTGGCTGTGGCCACGACGGCGGTGCCAGAGCTGGACGTCTACTGCTGCCACAGTTCAGTGAGCCGATTGGCGAGCCAGGGCAGGTTCAGAACTATGCCGGCCCCACCCGTATAGCGGTCCCAGGTTCGAAGGCCCTCGCCGGTGGCGGTATTACCGACGACGACCTCGTCGCGGTGCAGCTGTTGTCGGTGACCGTGCCGGCCGAGACCGCCATCGGCCTGCTCGCCCAGATCCCCACCGACGTCGAACTGGGCCGATCGCGCGGCGGACCGGGTAGCCGACGGGCACGCTGCCGACCGGGCCTGCGCCTGCTGGACTCGCAGACAGGCATCGACTTCGTGATCGCCGGCAAGGTCATGGTCCACAAGCATCCCCAGCTCATCCCCGTCTACGACCGGGTCAACCGGATCCAGTCACAAATGGGGGCCAAGCTGGTGCTCGAAACGGTGCCGTGCCCATCGACGCTCATCCTTCAAGCGGAGTGAATCATCGGCGGGTTCGCACCGCCTCTACGATGCGTTGTGCCGCTAGGTTCACGTCCTCGTGCTCCCACACGACGATAAGCAGCCAGCCAGCGTCCTCGAGTGCCTGGCAGGTTCGTCGATCGCGGTCCATATTTCTGGTGATCTTTTCGCGCCAGTACTCGTTGTTCGCTGTTGGCTGTCGGTGGTGCTGGGGGCAGCCATGCCAGAAGCAGCCGTAGACTTCGACCGCGACGCGGGCTGTGCGGAAGACGACGTCGATCTTGCGTCGCAGGTTCGGAAGCGGTTGGGCGCAGACGCGGTAGCGCAAACCTCTAGCGTGCAGCGCCCGGCGCAGCGCCACTTCGGGGGTAGTGTCGCGGCTGCGGTTGCCCTGCATGGCGCGCCGAGTCGCGGGGCTGGAGGCCCACGACTGTTCTGGCATGTCGTTCACCTCTATCAAGACGGTCCTGCCGTCTGGTGCTCGTCGCGCCCGGCCCGCTACCCGTTCGCGTCGAAGAGGCCGGGGTTGTCTTCGTGCTCGAACAGCACGCTGCCGACGAGACCGGTGACGTCGATGGCGGAGGGGTCGGGGGGCGGTCGTCCTTCGGCGTAGGCGAGGCGGACAGCGGCGATGTAGGCCAGCCGGACGCCTTGGATGACCAGCACCCGTCGCAGGCCGTCGGAGACCTCGCCCCGCTCATGGGCGACCGCGGCGAGCCGGGAGATCGTCTCGGCGCGGCGGGCGATGCGGATGTCCGGATGTCCCCTCTCGCGGCGGGTGGCGTCGCTGATGAGGGAAAACCGGCCGGAGGTGGGCAGGTCGATGGTCGGGGAGACTGGTGGGATCTTCTCGTTGAGGATGGCTTTGAAGCGGCTCTCCCGGATCGCTTTGAGGTACGCGGTGTACTCGACCGCGTTGAGTCTCTGCTGGGCTGCCGCGTAGTCCGGGTGTCGTTTACCCGCGACGTCTTCAAACTCCCACAGCGGCCACAGTTCCATCTCGGCGACTTCGAAGACGTCGAGGATGCGCATGGCCACCGCGTCGGTGCGCTGGTTGGTCAGGTGCCGTCGCACCCGCGCGCGCAGCCGTTCGTTGGTCTGCCCAACATAGATCGGCTCACCGTCGTAGTCGTAGAACGCGTAGCAGCCCCAGCGGGCATCTGACCACTGCCGGCCGTGCTCGTCCCGTGCGTTGAGCGCCGCGTCCAGCATTCCCCGGAAGTCGCGGACCGCTGGAGCTGGCAGCGAGTTGCGGGCCGGCCGAGGAATGCTAGGCACCCACCACCGCCAGGCGCGGCGACTCGGCGGAGCGCAGCTCGCCGCGCACGAGCGGCATCAGGTACTCGCGGCCGAGCCACGCCACCACCGGCACGCACACCGCGTCGCCGAAACCGAAGAGGGCCTGATTCGTGCGCAGTCCGTCGAGGCGGTAATCGGCGGCGCCCATCAGCTTCGCGTACTCCCGTGGGGTCATCCACCTCACCCGGACCTTGCCCTGTCCGGCCTCGACCACTGCTTGCTTCGAGGACCCGCCTCGAGCGGTGCGCAGGCAGCCGGAGATGTCATCGGGGCGGATCTCCCAGGTCGGCTTCCCGGCGCGGGTGCGCCGGTACGCAGTCCGGCGGGAGATCTTGCGGCCCTTGCGCAGGGTCTCCAGCCGCTCGGCCTGGATCGGCGACAGAGAGCTGACGAAGGCCGCTTGGCGCTGGTCGTCCCACCAGAGCTCGCTGTCGGGCGGGAGCTTGTCCGCGAGCTCGGTCAAGCCGGTGGTCTTCGGCGGTGGGGGCGCCGGCAGCAAGGCGCGGTGGGTGCGCAAGCCTGGATCGCCGAACGGCGCCTGTAGCCAGTCCGGCCGCAGCTCGCTGTTGGGCACGGGCTCGTCGGCTGGGGGCTCGAGCGCGCCGACGAGGAACAGCCGTGGGCGTGACTGCGGCACGAAGCGGCGGGCGTCGAGCGTAAGGACGTCCACCGAGTAGTCGAGATCGTTGAGGGCGCGGATCGCGGCGGCCAAGTCCTCTCCGCCGTGGCTGGTGGCCAAGCCCACGACATTCTCCAAAGCCACGACGGGCGGCTTGCGGTCGCCCATCTCCCTCAGCACTCGCACGAAATGCCAGAAAGTGCCCGATTCGCTGCCGGCGAGGCCGCGTCGCGCCCCAGCCAGGGACAGGTCGGTGCAGGGAAACGACGCCCAGGCCAGGCTCAATTCGTCGACCATTTGCGGGCCTCTGACGTCTGCGATGTCACCGCGCTTGTAGGTGTGTGTGCCTTCGGGGTCGTTGAAGTGGCGGACGTACATCTCCTTCTTGTCCGGTTCGATGTCGTTCGACCAGATGACCTTGAAGCCGGCGTCCTCCAGACCCAGTCGGACGAGGCCTATGCCAGCGAAGAACTCGGCAGCGGTGGGCTTGGCAGTGCCGGCATCGGAACGGATCAACGCTAGCTGGGTCACGGGCCTAACATTACAAACCTAAGCTTGATCCACCGGCCGGCGGGCTGCGGCGGGTCGCGCCGCATCGTCCACGGCCCTCAGCACCGAACCATCTGGCACCGGGGAAGATCAGGGGATGTCGGCCATGCCCCGCCCGGCGGCGGCTACAAGTTCTCGGGCAGCTCGATCAAGAGCGATGGATCGCTCTCCACCCCTGCAACTCGGTGGTTGTAGGTATCCAGCAGCAGTCGCAGGTGCGACCGAATCTCCTGCTCGCGGAAGCCGGCCATCTCCTCGACGTTGGTGCCCACGAAGTCCTCCACGGACTGCACGGCCACGTAGTCGCCGAGTCGCGCCAGATCCGCCAGCTGCGCGGCGGCGGCGAGTCTGCTCTCGGGCACGAGCACTCGGGACCGAAATCCGGCTTTCCGGTTCGACTTGCACCGGCCCTCGAACAAGGGCTGACTCGGACTCATCGTCACGTGAAACGCCGTGTCGCCCACCAGGAAGTCGCCGGGGCGGGACGTCTGGACGTCAGCGGTGGTGTAGCTGTCGTTGCTGATCTCCAGCTTAGGGAACCGAAGTGCGAGTTTTGCGCCCACGAGATGCTGCGCCACCGCGCCCGCGGTGTTGCCGCCCCGCTCCTGTGCTGACTTGAGCAGCGCGGAGACGACCAACTTCATGGGAGTCGTCGGCGAGAACTCCGCCTTGATCCGCTGCTTGCCGAAGTACTCGACCTTGATCTGGTCGACGAACCAAGCCTGCAGCGTTCGCGCGACGGCGGCTAGCTCATCGAGAGGCAGCCGACGGAGGTCATCCGAACGAGGGTGTTTGTCGAGCAGATCGACAATCTCGACGGCGACTTCCTTGGTCATGCGGGACGTACGCCCGCCCTCCTTCAGGAAGTCGCGATCCTCGCCATGGCGGCTCAGGATGTTCTTCGCGGTCGCTCCGCTGGCCCCCCTTACCTGCGAGTCGGCCAGGTAGTCGGACCGCTGCAAAGGGTATTTGCCCCCGAGATACTCCGTTACGTACAGGCCAGCGCAGAACACGTTGGCGCTTATGGTGCCCTTCTTGCCGCGCTTGGTCTCCCGCCAGTGCTCGAGCGAAGCGATCAGGTCGTCCGCAATCGGCTTGGCGGTCGCCTGGTCTGAGTCCATGATGCACCCCCACCCTGCCAGCAACTTGAGCATCTTACGAGGAGCGACCTGCGGGTGAGAACGGCACAAGCGGTGCTGGGCAGTTGGACATGTCCCGGGTTGTGAACGACGGCTCCCACTTCGGGCGCTCGAAGTCGGACCAAATTGGTCCGAGCCCGGTCGACTGATGCAGCCGAGACGCGCCCGTTCTAACCTGGGGATCTGCGGTCAGCGGGGCTTCGGGGTACTGTACTTGTCGCTTACGATCTCGTCTGTGCGCCTTGCTGACGTGACACGGTCCGATGTCCTCGCCGCGGTCAAGGAGTTCGACAAGCTTGGCCGGGACGCGTTTCTGGACAAGTACGGTTTCGGGACCGCCCGGACGTACTTTCTGGAGGTGAACGGCCGTCAGTACGACTCAAAGGCGATCATGGGCTACGCCCATGGGGTCAGCCAGGGCGAGTTCCTACGCTCCGGTGACTTCACCGGCGGAGAAGCGAGCGTCGTCCACCACCTTCGACGACTTGGCTTCGTCACCCGGACTCACCGTAACCCGCCCTGGGCATGGGACGAGATCGGGTCTGCTGCACCGATAGGTGACATCTGAGATGGCTTGCCTTGTGGGCAGGCTGGAAGGATGTCGCTGTGCCCAAGCCCTATCCCCGAGAGTTCCGTGATGATGTCGTGCGTGTCGCTCGTGACCGTGATCCAGGCGTGACGGTTGAGCAGATCGCCAAGGACTTCGGGGTGCACCCGATGACCTTGTTCAAGTGGTTGCGCCAGGCCGACATCGACGCCGGTGCCACCCCTGGGACGTCCAGCAGCGAGTCGGCCGAGCTGCGGGAGGCGCGTAAGCGGATCAGGTTGTTGGAGCAGGAGAACGAGGTCCTGCGTCGGGCCGCTGCGTATTTGTCGCAGGCGCATCTGCCGGGAAAAGGCTCTACCCGCTCGTGAGCGAGCTGGCCGCCGACGGGATCCCCGTGGCGGTGACGTGCCGGGTGTTGAACATCGCTCGTCAGCCCTACTACCGGTGGCTTGCCCGCCGTGTCACCGACGCTGAACTGGCGCAGGCGTACCGGGCGGACGCGTTGTTCGACGCGCATCGCGACGACCCGGAGTTCGGATACCGGTTCCTGGCCGATGAGGCCCGCGATGCCGGCCAGCCGATGGTCGAGCGCACCGCCTGGAGGATCTGCTCGGGCATGGGCTGGTGGAGCGCGTTCAGCAAGCGCAAGCGTCGGGGCAAGGGCGGCAAGGTCGGTCCGCCAGTGCACGATGACCTGGTCCAGCGGGACTTCACCGCCGACGGCCCGAACCGGTTGTGGCTGGCCGACATCACCGAACACCGAACCGGTGAGGGCAAGCTCTACCTGTGCGCGATCAAGGACGTGTGGTCCCACCGGATCGTCGGCTACTCCATCGACTCACGGATGAAGTCGAGGCTGGCCGTCAACGCCCTGCACAACGCCGTAGCCCGCCGTGGTGACGTGGCCGGCTGCGTGCTGCACACCGACCGCGGGTCGCAATTTCGAAGCCGGAAATTCGTCCGTGCCCTCCACCAGCACCACATGATCGGGTCGATGGGCAGGGTCGGCGCCGCCGGTGACAACGCTGCCATGGAGTCGTTCTTCGGCCTGCTGCAGAACAACGTCCTCGACCGCCGAACCTGGACGACCCGGCAGCAGTTGAGGACCGCGATCGTGACCTGGGTCGAACGGACTTACCACCGCCGTCGACGCCAACGATCCCTGTCCCGGTTGACCCCTATCGAGTACGAGACCATCATGACCCCACCGGCCAGTCAGGCCGCGTGACTACGACTGTCACCTATCGGTGCAGCAGACCCCCCTCAAGCCCGCCGATGTGTCGCTGGCGACGAGAAAATCGGCCACGTAATGGTCACTGAACCGTACCTGCGGGATCACCCAAGTGCCGTGATGGCCGGACGTCATGTTGGCCAGCAAGGCAGGGTGCTTCTCCACGACTACCTGCATTGGTCGCTCCTCCGTGGCCGCGTTAAGTGCATCAGTGAGCGCCTCAAGCGCGGCCAATCCGGGTGGTGCTTCCACCTTCCACGGGGCAAGCCGTTTCAGATCGCCTTGGGAGACGAGGTGAGGTCGCGTGATGCGGGCGGCCACCTCCTCACGGGCCAGCCGGCACTTCTCCGCATACTCGGTCTCACCAGGTCGGAGGATTTCGGTTACGAACTGGGGCCACGTGTGACCGCCGCGGCCACCTTTGAAGTTCAACCTTCCTGTCGCACCGAGCGAGGTGACCACGCCATGCCGGTCACCGCCGGTGCGTCGGTCGACGGCGACCACGACGTCGTCCGCTCGAGGTTTCAGGCGCCTCAGGTGGGTGATCGACTGCCTGGCCCGTGCCACCCAGATCCACGCGTCGAGTTCATCCCTATCAGCCAAGCCGTCAGGGTTCGGTACGGACAGTCCGACACTGTCGGCCAGGCCCGCGAGATACTCGTACTCGGCCTCGCTGAAGTGTCGCGGCGCGGCAAGGCGCAATGCAGGCTGCAATCGACGCTTCAGCAAAGCTGCTGCGACGGGTTCCGGCGTACGGCTGCTCAAGCGAAGACCAAGCGCCGCGGCAATCGACCGTTGGTCTTCGGTCGGACGCGTGGCCTGGCGATGAAGCGCAGTCACGACCTTGCGCCAATCTGCCTCCACCATCGTTGCCAATCTCCTCGGCCGCCGTAGCCGTCCGACTCACTGACGTTCGTTGGTCCCCGCTGGATCGCCGTGAACCGGATACTATCTAAGAGGTCCTAACTCTTTGAGTGTTGAAGCCTGCGCCAGCAGATGATGGCGCAGGCGAGGGTCAGGAATGCTTCGTGGATGTCGTCTCGGATCTCCCAGCGGATCCGTAGGCGGCGGAACCAGTGCAGCAGGGCGATGGTCTGCTCGACGACCCAGCGTCGGGTGCCCAGTCCGGAGCCGTGTGGGACACCGCGTCGGGCGATGACCGGGGTGATGCCCTTGGCGCGTAGCTGGCGTCGGTACTTGTCGAAGTCGTAGCCACGGTCGGCGTAGATCCGGTCGGGCCTGTGCCGGGGCCGGCCTCGGATGCCCTTGATGGGTGGGATCTTGTCGACCAGGGGCAGCAGTTGGGTGACGTCGTGGCGGTTGCCGCCGGTCAGCGCCGTGGCGAGGGGGATACCGCCCGCGTCGGTGATGACGTGGTGTTTCGAGCTTGGCTTGCGGCGGTCGACCGGGCTCGGACCGGTTTTGGGCCGCCCTTGAGCGCCCGGACGTGGGAGCCGTCGATCACCGCCCGCGACATGTCCAACTGCCCGGCGGCCCGGAGTCTGCCCAGCAGCACCTCATGTAGTCGTTGCCACACGCCGGCGTCGTTCCAGTCCCGCAACCTGCGCCAGCAGGTCATGCCTGAGCCGAAGCCGAGTTCCTGGGGCAGGTACTCCCACGGGATCGCGGTGTAGAGAACGAACAAGATCCCGCACAACACCTTGCGGTCATCGAGAGGCTTACGGCCCGGGAACCGATGCCGCCGAGGCGGACGAGGCGGCAGCAGCGGCGCGATCTCGGCCCACAGATCGTCCGAGACGATCCACGGCGGCTGCTCGCCCCTCCTCACATCCAGACAGAACGATCCTCGCGTCCCGAGGACACGCCCAACACCATTTCGTTAGGAGCTCTTACCCTCGGGCTCGGCGACGGGTACGACCATCACACCCAAAGCCCTGTGGAAACGCACCGACAGACGGCTGTGGCGCAGGCTTCACGCGCTCTGACGAACGACCAAAGCGGCGAGCACGGGTCCGGCGCCCACCACAGTGAACGGATCGCCTCGGCCCGACATGGCACGGTGCAGGCGTCTTGATAGACGTAGTGTCGGCTGAGCCAGTCCCGTCCATGTCGATGCGGTCGCAACGCTACTCGACGAACTGAATACGTACTACGGTGAGACCAAGGTTGAGTCGCTCGACGTGCGAGTTCGTCAGATCAACGAAGCACTCTTCAGCGACCCGCCCCTGGCGCACGCTGTGCTGGCCTTGGACGCCTGGAAGCCGTCGACCAACTCACCTCAGGTGTCCGTAAAACCGGGGGAAGCTCAATCCGAACTTGCGGAATGACCCCTGGGGAAGCCTCATCGGCGCGCTTGGGGATCGGTCGCAAGAGCTACGCGTAGTCTGTAATGTTGCGACTGTCCAGTTTGGAGGCCAACTGAGTGCACCGTTCGGCGGCGCACTCCTCTTCGTCCGGCGAACTGCCAGCCGACGTCGGCGACTTGCTCGGTCTCGGCCGCGCCACCGTCTCGAGGCATGGTTCATCTCGCCCAAACGTCAGGGGGCAGGGGCATCGCGAACTGCATGGCCAGTCAACAAGCGCGACGGCCTGCACGAGAGCTTGAGCTGAAGCCGGGCGTATGATTGCGGTTGGAAACCGTTTGCTGACATCCAGCCGCTGCTAGATAGGGCGGCTGGGCCGGCGATGTCGAGCAACCGGACCCGAAGGCCGTAGGGGGTTTCGGGTCCGGCTTCCCGAGCACAGTTCTTGCATCCTTCGGTCACTCTTTGCCGCAGAGTGACCGGCCGGCTAGTCTTGTGGCCTCTGTTACATTTGCCTTGGTGTATTCGTGATCGATCAGGTTGCCTTCGATGAATAACTCGCACAATACTGCTCGCCATTGTTCCGGGTCTGTAGACCGTATCCACCACCCTCCAGTGGGGTTGGGGAGCAGTACGGTGCGGGCATGACGGTCGATGCCCGTACCGGGCCACTCAACCGAGGGCCAGGTTGCGACTTCATCAGCCGTGAAGGGGTCGTACCAGCGCGGCCAGGTCCAAGCGTGTAGGACGTTCCGATAGCTCAGGATGAGAGTCCGGTCTCCAGCGAAGGAGAGTGGTGAGGAAAACCCGGACTCCCATTGGGGTTCGGCGCTTAGTCCGATGCCTTTACCAAAGAGCGGCAAGCGTGCCACCTCGTCCCCGCTGTCGGCGTCAATGACGATCGGGTTGCGGGGCGCCCGGTGTATAGCCGCTAGCCGACCCGCATCGTCGAAGACAACTGTGGGCTGGTGATGAGGGCTTCCGTCTGCCGGGAGATGGTAGCTGGTCACCAATGCGTGGCGCTCGATATCCCACAGCTCGATCACGTTCGTCTTGTGCTGGGTGATCGCGAACTGAGTGGTTGCCGGTCGCGCGGACCAGCCTTGGGCGTAAGTTTGGATCGGAAGGGTCAGGGGTTCGCCGATCCGAAGGCCGGCTATCGCGTCCCACCTGCTGATCAGATCGCCGGATCTGATCAGCAGGTTCCCGGCGTCGGTGAAGCTGGCAGTCAATCTCCGGTAGCTTTCATTATCAGTCTCTTGAGGCTTCCAGCCGTCTTGCTCACTGATGTTCCAAGCGGCTACCGTGTTTGGGGCCGTCACGCCGATTGTCCGGACATGGCCATCGCCGATCGCGGCAACACGACCCCCATCCGGGGATATCACCACGGATGCCCTACGCGGGGTCGCGGCGCGCAGTCGAGGATCGTTCACCGCCTGCAGTCGCTGGCCGGTGTCTACGTCCCAGAGCCCCAGTGTCCCCTCTACGCTGAGAGTCGCGACGTGCCGACCGTCAGGGGTGAGGGCGGCCGAAGTCGCAACACTCAACTCGCGCGCTAACGTATCCGGAGGCGGGATACGTAGCAGAACGTAGCCGTCTCCTGGGGCCAGGATTACCCGTGCGCCCTCCGGTGACGGCTCCACGGCCACCACCGCGCCGTCTGGAATGCGGAACTTGCCGCGCCGCGCACCGTTGCCAAGGTCGTAAATTTCCAGCACCTCGTCGGCCGGGGCTGATCGCAGAGATGGATCGGCCGCGTTGTAGAACAGCAACAGATCGCCGGTGGCTCGATCGACCTTGATATTGTAGCCGCGGCATTCGCGGGGTAATTCCACAATCTGACTGCCGCCCATGACGATGTGGCTCTTCACGCTGTCGCGCCCATCGACACAGTATGGTTCGTCAACACCCTTGGTATCGTCGACCGCCATGGCTGAATTGGCGTCGTTGACTTCTTTTCCGGAACGCCAATCGATCGTCCAATCGTCCTGGTCACTGGAGTACGATAGGTGACGGTCCTCCTTGTCGAATGACAGGGTGGGCGTGACCTTCGAGTGTGCGTTAGGACGTGCGCGGAAGGGGCCGGAGAGGAGCCGGCCAGTTCTGGCGTCGGCGACGTAGGCGGAACTCCCGTCGTAGTAGGCGATCGTCCTGCCGTCAGCCGAGATCGCGATTCCCAAGATCGCTCCGTCACGTGGGGCCCGAATCGGGACGCTACGCGCTGCGCTGCGACGCTGTACCTCCCAGAAGACAATCTGGTCGTCGCTGGCATAGATCACCTGCGCGCCATCACTTGTGAAGGTATGGCCGCTTGCCGGCTCGTCCGGCTCGCCGATGGTGATGTCCGGTGGCCCCGGCCGTTCTATATCCCAGAGCATCTCACGCCAGCCGGGGGCCCAACGTCCCAACACATGCCGCTTGTCTGGGCTCAAAATCGCATTGTGGTAGGGCGCTGCCACCTCTCCCGGCCTGATCTTCTCCACCAGCGCTGCCCGCTCATCCCAGCGGGCGAGTGCCTGTCGAGCCTCTAGCGTCGGATACCTCCGGTACGCGGCCAGATTGGAAGGTAGAGCCTGGACGATATTTGTATTCCAACTGACCATGCTGCGAGAGGCACGGCTGGCCACATCAGTGTCGACTGAGTCCACGATCCCGCGGAAGGAGCCGACGACGAACACCAAGGCGGCGACGACCATCGTTGCGACGGTGGAGCCAGCGATCAGTAGTAACCGGGTCCGCCGTTGGTGGAGCTGACTGCGTTTGATGAAGGCACGCTCGGAGGAGGTCAGCCGCTCCTCCCACCGCTCAATGGCGGCCAATGAGACCGTGAGGTCGGCACGGTCAAGCAGCTTGTTGGAGCGGCAGCCCGATGTCACCCACATCTCCATCGCACCACTCAGCGTGTTGCGCCAGCCCAGATAGTCCTTTTCCTCATCGAGCCAAGCACGTAGTCGAGGCCATTCAGCGAGGAGCGCCTCATGGGCCAGTTCGACCGCCTCGCCACCGCCAGGGCTGTTCATGATCGTGATGATCCGGCGACCGGCGAGCCGCCGGGCGATCGTCCAATCTCGTTGATCGAGCTCGTCACGGGCAACCGACCTACGGATGTGACCACCGCGACCGTCGGGTGCCGTTAGCCTGAGCAGCAACAGTCGTGCCGTCTCCCGGTCGGCTGAATCTAGCTCTTCGTCCATGACACGGTCGAAATGCTCCCGCATCGCTCCAGCAACCCCGCCTAGGGCCTCGTATGCAGCTAGCGAGACGCGGCCACCCTGCTGCAGCTCCCACAATCTGGTAAGGGTGAACGCCAGCGGCGCTAATGGATTGTCCAGGCGCCGTACGTCACGCATCAGCCGGTCGACGAGACCATGCTCATACCGGGTCACCCGCAGTTGCTCGAGCGGTCCCTCAATCGCCTCCCGCAACTCAACGTCCGTCATAGGCAGGAGGTAATGTACGCCTGTGGTTGGGTCGTCACGGCCGAGCGCCAGCGCATCAGCCAGAGAGCCTGTCTCGGTTATCTCGTCGGCGAAATCACTGCGGGCGACCAAGACTAGACAGCACAACGGTCTCCCGTCCGGCCGAGTCGCGCCAGCCAGGACTCCGATCAGGCGGGCGAAATCAGATCTGGTCTGTCTCGGGTGTGAGAACAGCTCTTCAAACTGATCGATGATCAAGAACAGGCGCTCTCGGCCGGTCCGCTTCAGCGCACCTTCGAGCTCCCCTGCCCAGTGCGCCCCACCGGCGTCAGCCTGTCTCGAGGCGGAGCCGTCAGCCGCACGGCTCACCACCTCCTGCCCCGATCCCGGCTCTTGCGGTAGCCCGACGCCTGCAGCCTCGGCCAATGTCCGAGTCAACGATGGGACGGGAGCCATGCCTGGTCGACATAGGGCGATCAGCAGATCGTCCCGAACCCGCAGCAGAGGCAACACGCCAGCACGGATCACAGAGGACTTCCCAGAGCCGCTTGGGCCCATGACCAGGCTCAGCCGTCCGTGCGGGAGCTGAGAAGCCAGCCGCCGCGATGCCTGCGCACGGCCGAAAAAGTTCCTAGCGTCATTCTCACGCATGGGAAGTAGACCACGGTACGGGTTCGGCGGACGGATCTGTTCCTCAAGCTCTGGCCACGCCCTGACCAGCAGCCTTGTCGGCAGGCAGTAGCCGCCCGACGGCGTTCGTCCAATGGTCGCGCGGCCGGCAATACCCACCACAGCCTGCAGTTCCTCATCCCACACGGGAGCGCCGCTGAAACCTGGTGCTAACCGTGGGCCACCAGTTGGGTCTCCGCCCAGCTGGACGTACCCGGACACGTCGGGTCCGCGGATCTCGCCTTTGACCCATACCCCAGTAGGGTGCGCGGGCGTGAAACCGAAGACCTGGTAACCATGACCCTGTAGATTATCCACGTTCGCTGGTGGGCAGGGCTTAACCCCTTCCGGAGGATCGACGTGAAGTCGGAGTCCCGCGATGTCTCCAGATCCATCTGGATACGAGGGCTGCCAAGCCACCACCTCAGCTGTGTAACGCTGACCAGGTGCGATGAACGGAAAATCCAGTTGCACCGGGGTTCCCGGCTGGTCGGTTGCCTCGTGAGGTAACCCAAGCGCGAGGTTAACGACGTGCGCGCAGGTCACGACCTGCCGCCCTGTCACCAAGAGGCCGAGCCCGCATGCGGTGCCGTCGCCCTCCAAGAGCCGCACCAGCGCGGGTGTCATCGTTGCGCCCGCCGAAGGAACATCTCCGATCGTCGTCATATGGTCGCCGTCCACCCCGATTAGCTACTCATCGAGGCGTTCACTCGCCTGCGGTAGGCTGCTGGCCCCTACCACGGTTCCACTCGACGGTAACCGTGAAGTGGGCTTGGGTCGATGCCTCGGCGATCACTACGCCGGTCTTGCCGGAGAGCGAGACCCCGAACTCAACGGCGACTCGGTCCGGCGAGTCACGCAAACGGGTGAGTCTGCCTACCAGGGCCTCGGTAACGGGCTGCAGCCTGTCGAGAACGCGTTCGAGGGATTCCCCCATGCGCTCGACCACCTCTTGCTTCCCTGCGGGCACGACACCTTCTACCCGGCTCGTGATATCGAAGAGGATCGTCCCGCCGTCAGTCAGAGGCACCTCAAGGTAGTACGCCACGGCGCGACCCTACCGATCGCCGTCCTGACCCGCTGTCCGGGATAACGGGCGGCAAGCGTCGGGTTTCTGTCTTCTCGGGTCACTGGTGGTCATCGCATAGCTGGAAGACAAAGAACTTGGCCGGGAGCGGTCGACATCGGCTCGGCCGTCATCGGGGCGGTCCGGGTATCAGTAGCCGGGCGTCTTCCGCTCGGAGACATCGGCGGCGTACTCGACTCCCGGTGCGCCGACCTACCGTGCCCAGTCGGTGGTGGTGCGGACGTGGAGGCCGAGCAGTTGGCTGAGTACGACGGCTGGTACCTCGCTGGCAAGGTCGATCAGGGTGGTGTTGCGAGCCGCCCGGATCCGGATGCCGAGGGCGTTGAGTCTGTGGGTGAGTTGCTCGGCGCTGAACGGCTGGCCGGGGACCGCGCCCGAGAACAGCCAGGTATTCCCGCCTTTTGATGTCTCCATCAAACCCGGGGCGGAACAGGCTATCTGGTCGTCAGCCTCGTTGTCGGTCATCGCGCGGCAGTGCCCTGTCGGCGGCCAGTGAACTCCATGACCACCAGCGGGGACATCCGCAGGCCGCCTACGGGGAGACCCCAAAGACCGTTGACAGTCGAGGAGCGACTCGCACTGCAGCCAGCAGATCCGGTCCACGACCTGCCGCCCGCGCTCGACCATGGCGACGGTGCTGCGGCTGCTGTGCGCGTGGCGTGCGATGTCGTCCTGAACGAGATGTCGCGTGGGCCTGCCCCGTTTTGACGGACATCCGAGATCAGGGGACCTGGGGTCTCCGGGAGGATGTCCAGCATCATGGAGAACGTGGGAAAGAAGCGATCGAGGCCGCGGCGGGCGTTCACGCCGGACTTTAAGGCTGAAATCGTGGAGTTGTGTCAGCGTGGTGACCGCACGGTCGGGCAGGTGGCCAGGGATTTCGATCTGACCGAGACCGCGGTACGGGCGTGGGTCAAGCAGGCCGAACTCGACGCCGGGACCCGATCCGACGGGCTGACGTCGGATGAGCGGACCGAGTTGGCCCGGCTACGAGCGGAGAACCAGCGGCTGCAGCAGGACGTCGACATCCTCAAGCGGGCCACGGCTTTCTTCGCGAGGGAGACCCGGTGAACGTGTATCCGTTCATCGAGGCGGAGCAGGCCGGCAAGCACAACGTCAAGCGCGCGTGTGAGCTGTTGAAGGTCTCCCGGTCCGCCTACTACCAGCACGCCCGGCGAGCAGTCCACCCGCGCCCGCGTCGACGCGCAGCTCACCGAGCAGATCATTGCCGTGCACGCGGCCTCGAACGGCACCTACGGCGCTCCCCGCATCCACGCCGAACTGGCCGCCGTCGGACGGCGGCACGGCCGCAAACGCATCGCCCGCCGGATGCGTGAGGCCGGCGTACGCGGCAGGAGCCCACGCCGCTGGAAGACCACCACCATCGCCGATCCGAACGCCTGGCAGCGGCCGGATCTCGTAGAGCGGGACTTCACCGTCGATGCGACCGCGGTAGACACCCGCTGGTGCGGCGACATCACCTACATCAACACATGGGAGGGCTGGCTCTACCTGGCCACCGTCATCGACCTGGCCTCCCGCCGCGTCGTGGGCTGGGCGGTGGCCGACCACCTCAAGACCGACCTGGTCGACGCCGCTCTGTCCGACGCCCTGCAACGGCGCCGACCCGCCGACGGTCTCGTCTTTCACTCCGACCGCGGCTGTCAATACACCAGCGCCCAGCACGCCCGCCTCGCCAAGCGGCACGGCGTACGCCTGAGCGTGGGCCGGCGCGGGCAGTGCTGGGACAACGCCGTCGCCGAATCGTTCTTCTCAACCCTGAAAACGGAACTGATCCACCGGCAGGCATGGCCCACCCACAAAGCCGCCCAGCAGGCAACATTCGAGTACATCGAAGGCTGGTACAACACCCGTCGCCGGCACTCCAGCCTCGGCTACCTCAGCCCCGCCGCTTATGAAGGCGGCACCACCATCAGCCTGCTACCTGCTCTCAAGGTAGCCTAAAGATCAACTTATCGACCCTGTCCGTCGAAACTGGTCAAGCCCAGAAGCTGCTCCGGCCTGGCCGTCTCCGGCGCCGATGTCGCCTTCCTCGACCAGCACCGGGAGGGTGGACGGTACCGCTGGGACATTCGTCGAGCCCGCCGAGACAGCAGGGTCGTGGTCGAAAAGGAACGCGAGCAGCTGCTGCTGCCAGACGGCCGGCGACCGTCAGGTTGGGCGCGTGGAAAGGTCGGCCGTGACGAGATGCTGTGGCTTCAGGTCGCCGGCGATCGCCGGCGTTGGTACCGCTACGAGATCGATGCTTAGGTCCGCCACCCCCTAGGCATCCGAACTGATCGGCCGTGCCCCGACCGGGCATCACCCTGCGTGACGCTCGTCAAGTGAAGCTCGAAACACGGTCTTGCCGGATAGCCGGTCGCCGGTACCGCACCAGCCCAGCGCCTGGCGCGGGCGGCTTCTAACCTGCTGCTGCCCGATCGGATTGGGCTGGCCTTGAGGTGTCTCAGGCCAGACGGATATCGGTCAGGTGTGTGTCAGGCGTTCGGCGTGGTCTGCCTCTTCGGGGGTCACCTCGCTGGGCCCGCTGGACCGAAGCCGCCAACGGGTGACCGTCTCGTCCGGGCCTAGCAACTCTCCGCGGGACAGGGTGTCGTTGATGCGCTGGCGTACCAGGTCCTCGGCGTCCGGCTCGGCGGCGAACAGTGTCCGGAGGTGGACCAGGTCGCCGACCCGCTCGGTCTGGGTGTGGTGTGCCGCCAGCGGGCATGGCGGTTGATGGTCCCAGTGACCGCAGAGCCCGACGGTTATGGCCGCTCCCGGCGCCCTTCTTCGTCCCGGTCACACAGCAGTAGGACCTTGAACGGGACGACCTTTCCCTCCGGTTGCCCGAGGGGGCTGGCCCAGTGGTGAACTGCCTTGGCGAGGATACGGAAGAGTGTGTGCCGGTCGTGGGAGCTGTCCGGCAGCAGCTGGGGCGCGTTGTCGATGATCACCAGGTAGCCGTCCGCCGGCAGCCAGTGCAGATCTCTGAGGCAGTCGGACAGTGCGTTCCAGTTCCAGCCGAAGTAGCTGGGAAAGAGCAAGGCGTCCGAGAAGTCGTAGGAAACCTGGTCGGCATCCACCATCCTCGTGCCGTCAAGGCGGGCGACCACGAATCTGCCGGACGCCGGTAGCACAGCGGCTAACTCCACCAGCGAACCACGCGAGCAGACCACGAGCGGTTTCCGTGGAGCGATGCCACGCTTTGTCCGTCATCCTGTCCACCTCGATCGACGTCCTCCACAGCAACTACGGCATCATGTGCCAGACCGCCCAGCACTTGGTCCCGGCGGTGGCCACCCCGCAGGCCCGCGTACGTTTGGTGGCGATTCGGACTCTTCGTGGTCGGGGTTTTCGCCGCCGGTGTGCCGAGCGACAGGTTGTGGCGGACGTGATCCGGGCCCGGGTCTCTCATCGTGCCTTCTGCTACGGGCGGACGCGCGATCGTGGCCGGCAGCCATCCGAGCAGGTGCGGTGCTGCTCGCGACGCTGCGGAATGCCGCCGACCGGTGACCGTCGGAGGTCAGAGGTAGCTGACGCCGGTCAGTTCCGCGGCTGCCGCCCACAGCCGCCTGCCGGCAGCCGGGTTGGCGGCCTCCCGGCTGAGTCGGGCCTCGGTGACCCTGCCCCGCGTCTCCCAGAGCCTGGACGGGCCGAAGAACTGGCCGCCCCGCACACCGGGCTCGGTCGCGGCCCGCAGCTGCGGCAGCGCGCCCTGCTCCACCGGCTGGGTTATCGGCAGCCCGGCCCACGCGATCAGCCGCCCGAACCGGCCACGGTGCTCCCAGGCACGCGGAGTCAGGTTGGTGCGGGTGAGACCGGGGTGGGCCAGTGCGCTGACGATCGGCGCTCCGGCGGCGCGCAGGCGGCGGTCCAGTTCGATGCCGAAGATCGTGGTGGCGAGCTTGGACCGGCCGTAGGCGGAGGCTGCCCGGTAGTTGCGTTCGAACATCAGGTCTTCGAAGTCCAGGTGCGCGTTCTTGTGGGTGATCGAGCTGAGACTGACCACGCGGGCTTCCCCCGCCGCGGCCAGGTTTCCGAGCAGCAGGCCGGTCAGCGCGAAGTGGCCCAGCATGTTGGTGGCGAGATGCAGCTCGAATCCGTCGGGGGAGGTGCGGCGTGGGCCAAGCAGCACCATGCCGGCGTTGTTGACCAGCAAATCGATCGCCGGGTGGTCGCCGGCCAGCTTCGCCGCGAAGGCCCGCACGGAGGAGAGGGAGGCCAGGTCCAGCTCGCGCACCTCCACGTCGCCGCCGATCCGGCGGGCGGCCTCCTCGCTGGCGGTGGTGTTGCGAACGGCGAGCACGACGTGGGCGCCGTGGCGGGCCAGTTCGGTGGCGGTGACCAGGCCGAGGCCCGAGTTCGCGCCGGTCACGACGGCTACCCGGCCACGCTGGTCGGGGATGAGATCGGCGGTCCATCCGGTCATCTGCTGCTCCTGGAGGTGTCGGTACGTTGGCCCACCGACGTTAGGAGCGGTTCGGGCGGGTTCGGTCGTGCTCGGTTGCCTAGGTCTGCCGGACCTACCTTCGGTGGTCCGGGCCGCTGCACAGTTGCGGCATGAGCAGCGTTCATCCGTACGCTCGGGAACTCGGCGACTTCCTACGCGCCCGGCGTGGCCGGCTGCGTCCCCGCGACGTCGGCCTGGAGCCGGGCGGCCGGCGCAAGGTCACCGGGCTGCGGCGCGAGGAGCTGGCCCTGCTGGCCGGGCTGAGCACCGACTACTACCAGCGGATCGAGCAGGGCCGGGAGGTACGCCCGTCCGACGACGTCCTGGACGCGCTGGCCGGCGCGCTCAGCCTCGATGACAAGGAACGCCGGCACCTGTTCACCCTGGCCCATGCCGCCCGCCGGTCGGCACCCGCCCCGGTGAACCGCGATCCGGAGCGGGTCCCGGACAGCACCCGGCGCCTGTTGCGGGTCATGGACACCCCGGCGGTCATCCTCAGCCGGCATCTCGACCTACTCGACTGGAACCCGATGGCGCAGGCGCTGCTCGGCGACCCGGACGCCTACCCGACCGACCGGCTCAACATGCTCCTGCTGCTGTTCGACGACACGCTGACCGGCGAGCGGAGCTGCCCGGACTGGGAGCAGCAGGCCCTGGACTACATCGGCATGATGCGCGCCGCCGTCGCTACCGACCCCACCCACCCACGCGCCACCGCGATCGTTGGCGAGTTGAGCATCCGCAGCGACCAGTTCCGGCGGCTGTGGGCTCAGCACGACGTACGCGACTCGGTCAGCGGCACCAAGACCTTCCGGGTTCCTGAGGTAGGCGACATCGCCCTGGACTGGGACACGTACCCCCTGCCGGGCAATCCCGGCTCCGTCATGCTCGTCTTCACCGCCGAACCGGGCAGCGCCGACGCGGACCGGCTGCAACTGCTGGCATCGTTGCACGCGACCCGCTCAGCGCTCGGCAACAAGCACCCCTCCCAAACGCGCGGGACCGCCGCCCGCCGCACCCCCAGCGGGACACCATGATCGGTGCGCTCATACCTCGTACGGCGCTGACGAAGCCTGATGCTCCGGGTGCTGCAACGCTCACCCGGCATTCGGTGTGCTCGTCAAGCGACAGGTTCGGGGTCGGACCCACGCCGAAGCCGTAGCCGGGGTTCGGTCGACCCGTCGACGGAATCGTGGTGGAGCCCGCCGCCGAGGGCTACCGCCGGAGAATCATCCCTGTCGATGCAAGGCTGACTCGGGTCACCGGCGCGCGAAGGGAGGCCATGGCATGGAGGATCTGCATGCTCGTGGACGGGAGACCTTCAGCCACCTCGTCCCGGACGGCGAGCGGCGCGGTGACGGGCGCGACCTCGTGCTGTTCGGGCGGGACATGCGTGTGTCATCGCGAGCCGCGCCAGGTCACACGGCGGCAAGCGGCCCAGCGGATGGACCTGGTCTCTCCGCACGATAGGGTGCGACGCTGTTCTGCTCACCAACTCTGGTTGGGCACGCCCGGGGTTGGATCAGGTCACCGGGCGGCCATGTGCGTCGGCGAAGCGGCGGAGGACGGGAACCTCCCGCCCTCCGCCGTGGTCACTGGGTGAGTTCGGCGACTTGCTCGGCCGTCAGACGCAGCTCCTCGGGCGCGGAATCGGTCCCTGCCCGGGCGGCGGCGGGTGGGTCGGTGGGCCGGCGACGATGCCAGTCCGTCGTCGCCTGGTACGCGGCCACCACGGACAGCAGCCGGTCCTCGGCGTACGGCAGTCCACCGAGGATGGTGCCGATCGGCACTCCGGCGCTGGTGAACCCGATCGGGAAGGCGATCTCCGGCAGACCGAGGATGTCGAAGGGCACCGGGTCGGTCTGCACCACGACGTCACAGGCGTCGAACAGCTCGTCGAGCACCCGCTCCAGCAGCAACAGCTTGGCCCGCTGACCGGTGAGGAACTCGTTGCCGCCCAGCAACGCGCCCTGCAGCCAGCTCGTCACTGACACGCCGAAGCCGCGCAGGTTGTCACGCAGGTAGGGCATGAACGGCTCGCTGCGCTCCGGCAACCGGATGTTGTTGAACATGCTGGCGGTGAGTTGGCTCCAGCCCTCCGGCAACGGCACGTCCACCAGCGCCGCGCCGGGGATCTCGGCGAGCTGGGCCAGATACGCCTGGCGGGCCAGCGCGGTGGCCGAGGTGCCGTTGGCGAAGCCGGGCAACACCCCGATCCTGGTGTTCCAGCGCAGCCTGACCCGGTTGCGCCGGTACACCGGGGTAGCCGCGTCGATCAGGTTGGGCACCTCGGGCAGCCCCTGACTACGCGGGTCGGCCGGGTCCTCGCCCGCCATCGCGGTCAGCATGATGGCGGCATCCTTGGCGTCGCGGGCCAGCGGCCCCGGATGGTCCCGGGTGTAGGAGAGCGGGATGACGCCGGCCGCCGAGACGCGGCCCATGGTCGGCTTGAGCCCGGTCAGGGCCTGAGCGTTCGACGGCGAGGTGATGGAGCCACCGGTCTGGGTGCCGATGCCGGAGGTCGCCATGCGGCCCGCCACCGCGGTCGCGGTGCCGGTGGACGACCCGCCCGGGTCAGTGTTGCGGTTGGTCGGCGTCCAGGCGTTCACCGTGGTGACCACCCCCGCCGGCGTGGTGGCCCGGGTGGTCGCCAGCGGTCCCATCTGTGTCTTGCCGAGGACGATCGCGCCGCCCGCCTTGAGCCGGGCCAGGGCGGTCGCGTCGTACGGCGGCACGAAGTCCTGGAACAGGAAGGAGTTCGCGGTGGTGCGGACCCCCTCGGTGTAGAAGTTGTCCTTGATCGCGAGGGGAATCCCGTGCAGCGCCCCGCGTCGAGGCCCACGGGCCGCGGCGCGTGCCGCCGCGATGGCCGCGTCGGCGAGGACCAGGTTGAAGGCCCGATAGACGCCGTCGTACGCGGAGATGCGCGCCAGGTACGCCTCGACCAGACGCTCGGGAGTGAGCTTGTTGGCCCGGATGAGCCAGGCCGCCTCGGCGATGGTCAGCTCGGTCGGATCAGCGATCGCCTCCGGGCGAGGCTGGACATAGGCGTTGGGCTGGTCCAGCGCTCCGTTCTTCACCGGACGCCGGGTGGCCGACGGCCCGCTGGCCACCGCCACCGAGGGGACGGCGACAGTCGCGCCAGCGGTGGAGACGACAGCCAGCGCGGCAGCGCGGGCCAGGAAGGCCCGACGATCGACCGAACGGTCGAGGGGTTCGACAGTCATCACTTCCGCCATTCCGTGCTGGTCGCCGGGTACAGGATCGGCACACGTTGCTGTGACAACGCCGCCGCGAGCCGGGGATCGGTGTTGCCGGCGGCGGGCAACTGGTAGGCGGCGAGCCCGGCGACGGTGCCCCGCATGAACGAGCGGAGCGAGGCGAGTACCGAGTCCCGGCCGGGGGAGCCGGTCTCGGGATCGGGGGTGGTGCCAGGCGAGAGCTGGTCGAGATCTATGCCGAGGGCGGCCAGCCGTGCCCGGATCAGGACGTTCAGTTCAGCATCGGTTGGCGGAGTGGGGGCCATGGTGCTCCTCTCGGGCAGGCGGGTCACCGCTTTCCGGCGAAGTGAGCCGAACCTAGGCCGACTCCGGTGTGGGGATAGGACCCCGCGACAGAAATTGAGAGATCATTGAGCCTGCCGACAGACCGGCATCACCAGGACCGATCGGTCCTGGAGTGCCCAGGCAGCGAGTCACGGCGATGCTGCCTCGCCACATTCTGCGCACGGATGTTGACGGCGTGGGTATCAGTGTCGGTGGTGGACTGTCGCCGTCCGAAGGGCGTGCCGTGCGGCGGGCGCCGCTTTGCGTCAGGTTCTGAAGGGCCGCTGTCTCGGGGCGTTGTCCGCCGCGAGCGGGAGACTGCGCAGCGACAGAGTGCTCGGTGGAGGTAGGGCCCCGTGAGCCGCCTCAGCGCGGAACGACTGGAGCAGGTACGCCACCAGGCGGCGGGAGGCGGCGCTGTCACGCGGCAGCGCGGTGACCAGACCGCAGTGGGCCAACAGGGCCACGGCGAGGTCAGAAGGGTGGAAGTCGGCCCGTAACGCGCCCGCTGCCTGGGCTCTGCGGACCAGGGTCAGGAGGTCCCGCTCGGCCTGTTCTCGGGCCTGCGCGTGTTCCACCCTGCTGTCCGGGAACGCCGCGACGAACGCGGCCGAAAACCCCTGCTCCTCCCGCTGAAGCTCGCAGGCGGTCTCGACCAGGCGCTGGAAGCCCCGCCAGGGGTCGGGGTCGGCCAGCGCCTCGGTGAGCGCTCGGGCACAGGTCTCCATCTGCTGCGCGAACGCGGCCCGCACCAGGGCATCCCGGGTCGGAAAACGCCGGTACAGCGTCGCTACGCCGACCCCGGCCCGGCGGGCCACGGTCGCCATGGGCGCGTCGATCCCGTGCTCGGCGAAGACCGCGCGGGCGGAGACGAGGATGCGCTCCTGGTTGCGCCGGGCGTCGGCCCGCAGGCTGGCCGGACCCGCGATCCGAGAGGATTCCTCCACCACTGTTTCTCACCTCCGGCCAACCGGACGATGTCGTCCACTTATTAGCCTGCGCTCGGCGCCGGGCTCCCCGCAGGGCCACTGGTGGCGAAGGTGAGAACGATGGACGACCGCATGATGAGAGCAGTGCTTTTCGACCGCTTCGGCGGCCCCGAGGTGCTGTACGTGGGCCGGATACCACGCCCCGAACCGGCGCCCGGCGAGGTACTCGTGCGGGTGCGCGCGTTCAGCATCAACGGCGGCGAACTGGCGGCCCGTTCCGGCAGCCTCCGTCTCTTCACCGGCCGGAAGTTCCCGCAGCGGGTCGGGTTGGACCTCACCGGCGAGGTCGCCGCACTCGGCGCCGGCGTGACGGACTTCGCGGTCGGCGACCGTGTGTGGGGCATCGTGGGCCGTACCGGATTCGGCAGCGCCGCCGAGTACGTGACAGTCCGCGCCGAGCGGCTCGGCCGGGTCCCGGACGGACTGGATCTGGCGGCAGCCGCCGCACTGCCGGTGGCAACCACGGCCATCACGGCGCTGCGTGACAAGGCCCGGCTGCGCCCCGGCGAACGACTGCTCGTATGCGGCGCTGCCGGCGGCGTCGGCAACGCCGCCGTGCAGCTCGGACGGGCATATGGCG
This sequence comes from Micromonospora maris AB-18-032, assembly GCF_000204155.1. Classification (NCBI taxonomy): domain Bacteria; kingdom Bacillati; phylum Actinomycetota; class Actinomycetes; order Micromonosporales; family Micromonosporaceae; genus Micromonospora; species Micromonospora maris. Next base: position 703,814 of record NC_015434.1, read on the forward strand.
CCGAGGTGACGGCCCTGGCCCGCGCCGCCAACCTCGACTTCGTCCGCACGCTCGGCGCCCACCACGCCATCGACCACCGGACCGTCCCGCCGAGGGAACTGGGCCTGTTCGACGTGGTCCTCGACACCGCGGGCACCGACCTGCGGGCCTTCCGGCGCCTGCTGACACCCGGCGGACGCATGGTCACTATCGCCTTCGACCTGGCACGGCCCGCCGCCTCACTCAGCTACATCGCCGCCAGCGCCGTACACGGAGGCGGCCGGGTGCGCTTCTTCAGCGGCAACCCCACGCGGGCACTCTTCGACGACCTCGCCCGCCAGGTGGCAGAGGGTGGACTGCGCCCGGTGGTGGACAGGTACTTCTCGTTGGAGGAGACAGCGGCGGCACACCGGGCGCTGGAGGCGGGCGGAGTGCGAGGCAAGTACGTGGTCAGGGTCGACTGAGGTCCGTCGCACCGTGCTGGTCGCACTGGTCCAGTTGCGGGCGTAGGTCGGTCCTGGCGGTGCCGGTGGCTGGATCGTAGGGGTAGGAGAGGTGCTGGTGGGTCATCAGCCAGGCGCCGTTCCTGCGCTGGAAGATGCGGGTCCCGCGGGACCAGCTGTCTACGGCCTGGCCGTCCGCGGGTGTCACCTGCACATGGTTGAGGCCCCAGGCGACGGCGAGGTCGCCGTCGACCACGATTCTCAGGTCGGGAACGTTCCATGTGACGGTGCTGTCGCCGGCCGCGTCGAGTCCGGCCTTGCATACCGCGCGGACGGCTTCGACTCCGACATGTTGCAGCGGCTGGTCGTGTTCGTACGAGACGACGTCGTCGGCGATGGGCGCCATCAGGCCGTCGAGGTCCTTGCTGGCTGTGCTGCCGAACCAGCGCTGGTGCAGCCGGCGCAGCTCCCGTTCGGCGGCGTGGTCCCGCTCGGGGATCGGGTCCGCCGCGGTGGGCGCGTCGGTGAGCGGGAAGGAGTGGTGCTCGTGGGCGACGACCCACCGCCCGGCCTGCTTGCGCAGACCGATCGTCAGCCGTAGACGGTTGTGCGGATCGTCGGCGAAGTCGTGCTCGGTGCCTCAGCGCAGCAGGGCGTACGCGAAGGCGACGTCGTCGCCGGCGGTGATCTCCAAGGACTCGATCTCGAACGAGGCGCCTTGGGCCTGCCACTGGAAGAATGGTGGCCACGTCTCGCGGTAGGCGTCGAGGCCACGCACTCCCTGATGCGGTGGCGGCACGTCGAACATGACGATGTCGTCGGTGTGGTCGGCGAGGACGCCGGTGAGATCGCCGTGATGGACCGCGTCGGCCCAGCGCTCGATCAGGGTGCGGATCTGCTCCTCGTTGGTAGCCATGGCGGGCTCGGGTCCTTCCGGGTTGATACGTCCGTCAGGAGTACAACCCCGGCCGGTCGGCAAACTCATCGCGCGCCCGCGTGTCACTTCCAGCCAGTTGGTCTGGCAACCCGAAGGTCGGGAAGTCGGCATCGAGGAACGAGACCACCTCGGCCACCTGCCGGCCGCGCAGCGCCAGCAGATCCAGACCCGCCGGGACGTACCCGCCCCGCTCGTCGCTCCACAGGTACGTGCCGAACGCGAGCTGCCCATTCGCCCGCACCGGCAGGAACCGCCAGCGATGCCGCAGTACCGTGTCGACCAGGAACCCGCGGATGCCGACCCGGCCGACGTACCAGGTCGCCAGCGGCGGCATCGAGTACCGTGCGTCCTCCGTGAGCATCGCCACGATGGCGTCGACATCACCGGCCTCCCAGGCGGTCATGTACCGCTGAGCCACCTCCCGTTGTGCCGCGTCGCCGAGCATCCTGAGGGTCTGCTGCTGGCTGGGTTCCGCACGCCGTTCGACGACGACCCTGCGGGCCCGCTGGAGAGCGCTGTTGACCGCGGCCACCGTGGTGTCCAACACGTCGGCGACCTCGCTGGCCGAATAGCCGAGCACGTCGCGTAGCAACAGCACCGCTCGCTGCGACGCCGACAGATGCTGCAAGGCGGCCACGAACGCCAACTCCACGCTCTCCCGCGCGACGACGCGGGCTTCCGGGCTCAGTCGCTCCGTCCAACCCATCAGCCGGTCCGGGTACGGCTCCAGCCACGCCGCCTCGGCCGGCGGCACACCTTCCGGGCTCATGTCGGTGGGCAACTCCCGCCGCCGTCCCCGACGTTCAATGACCGTCAGTACCCGGTTCGTCGCGATCTTGTACAGCCACGGCCGGATCGATCCGTGATCCTCGAACCGGTCCAGGCTGCGCCACGCCCGGTCCAGGGTGTCCTGAACCACGTCCTCCGCGTCATGGACCGACCCCAGCATCCGGTAGCAGTACGCGCGCAACTCGTCCCGCAGCGGCCCCACCAAACGGCCGAAGGAGTCACCGTCACCCGCCCGCGCCGCCACCAACAACTGCGACACGGCAGACTCGCGCACCCGACGCAAACCGTTCCCGGGATCTCCGGCACCGCTCATCACCGCCAGGCTACATCGACGCGACCGACGCCAACCCACGTCTTAAGCTGGATGTCATGTTCCGCGACGAGGATCTCGCCCTGCTCGCCCGGCCGCTGTACGCCTTCCTCACCGTGGCGCCCCGGGGGGACCGCTGGCCGGCGCCGCGCCCGGTGTGGTTCGAGGTCACCGACGACGGTGACCTCCAGATGTTCTCGCTGCCGGACGCGCCGAAGCTGGAGCGTCTCCGTGAGCGGCCACGGGCCTCCGTGGTCGTGGCCGCGCCGACCGGTGAGCCCGAGCACTGGGTGTCGGTGGAGGGCCCGGTCACGCTGCACGACGACGGCGGCGTGGAGTTGGCGACCCGGCTCGCCGAGCGGTACTACGACATGAGCGACCCGAAGCGTCAGATCCTGGTCGACGAGTGGCGCAGCGGGGGAGTGGTGCGCATCGTGCTGCGTCCCGAGCGGGTGAACCGCTTCTCGATGTGACCGTCCGGGCCGCCGAATTCGGTGGCTCGTGCCCGAGCGGATCGCCGCCGTCGTCGACGCCACCGGCTGTCCGGCTTCGCTGTTGACTCTCCAGCGGCTTGAGACGTCAGGGTGGTGGCCATGGACGAGTGGTTGTCGATCGGGGATGTGGCCCGGCGTACGGGTCTGAGTGTCAGCGCCATCCGGTTCTATGCCGACGAGGGCATCGTCGCGCCGGCCGGGTACACCGGGGCCGGGTACCGGTGCTACGACGCGCGCGGTGTGGCGGCCCTCGAACTGGTGCGTACGCTGCGGGACCTGGGCGCGGGGCTGGAGGAGATCCGCCGGTTGCTGGCCGACGAGATCACGGTGCGGGATCTCGCGGCCGCTCATCTGGCGCTCGTCGAGCGGCAGATGGGGCAGCTGCGTACCCGGCGCGCCGTGCTGCGGGCGGTGGTGCGGCAGGACAGCGAGGCCGGGCAGGTGAGTCTCGTGCACCGGCTGGCGTCGATGTCCGACGACGACCGTGAGCAACTCGTGGAGGAGTTCTGGACCGAGGTCACCGACGGCCTCGACGTGCGGGAGTTCGTCGACTACCTGCGCCCGTGGCGGCCCCGGCTGCCGGAGGACCCCACCGGCGAGCAGCTCGACGCGTGGATCGAGCTGGCCGACATGGTGCGCGACGCCGGGTTCCGGCGGGCGGTCCGCCAGTACTTCGGCGAGACCTTCGCCGACGCGGCGGACCACGGCCGGGACGACCCGTCGACGGAGGCAGAGGTCGCGGAACAGGTCGAGATCCTCGCGCAGGCCAGGGCCGCGTCCGAGGCCGGCGTACCGGTCGACTCCCGCGAGGCCCGGCAGCTTGCGACGCGGTGGGTGGCGCTGGCCGGCAGTCGCTGCGGTGAGCGGGATCTGACCGAGGTACGGCGGCAGGTCGTCGCCGCCGACCCGGAGCCCCAGGTGGCCCGGCATGTGGCGCTGCTCGGCAGGTACCACTCGCTGACCGCCACCATCAACGGCACACCGCAACCCGTCGTGCGGGCCCCGGCGTCCACCTGGCTGCACGCGGCCGTCGCCGCGCTGACCTGACCAGGCGTTCGGCCCGGCGCGCGGCGGTTGGCATCCTGACGGAGGTCTACAGTGGAGCGAGTGGTGTCCCCGGTCCCGGAGGGTCGCCTCGTCCTCGTGTGCGGGCAGGAGGGCGCCGGCAAGTCGACCATTATCCGTGCGCTGCTGCCCTGTACGCCCTACAGCGCCCGCATCGACGCGGAAGACATCGGCCAGACCAACCCATGCCCGATGGACGACGAGTTCTTCGACCTGCTCCGAGGCAACGTCGCGGGCCTCGTGGAGAGGTTCTGTTCCGCCGGCTATGTCAACGTGATCGCCGGGAGCTTTCTCCGCGACTACCGCGACTACCTCGCGTTCCGGCAGTTGCTGCCGAAGCCGACAGCGGTGTTCCTGGTGGAGCTACTGGTCGACAGCGACGTGCGTGACGACCGACGGCTCAGCAGAGCGAAGCAGACGACACAGCGGTGGCGCGACAGGGTCGACCTGATTCCGGAAGACCGAACCATCCGGGAGGCCGCCAACACCGACTACCGATACATCGGCGTCGACACGACCAATCTCAGTATCGTCGAGACGGTGCGCTGGATCACGGAATCCATCCCAGAGATCTACCGCCAACAGTAGTGCCGAACAGACGGTCGATGGCCATGGTCACCGTCGAGATTGGGCGGGTATAGACCGAGGCCAGTCCTTCCGTGACTACGCGGGATTCATGACCCGCGCCGCCGACGGGTGCACGCGGTCATTGCGGCGTTCCTGCCCGTGCTGCTGCCAGGAGAATGCCGTCAAGGCCCTCCTCGAACAGCAGGTCGTCGTTCCACCGGCTGTCGTCGAGGTGGCCAGAGGCGTTGAGGGTCGGATAGGCATCGGCGTTCGCGGCGATGTGGTCGCGGGCTGCGGTCCTCGTCCGAGGGTCTGCGGTCTGGTGCCAGGTGGCCTCGGTCAGCGAGGCGCCGATGACGTAGTTGGCCAGCATTCGCGTGGCCACCGCGAGTTGAAGTCCGCGACAGCCGCCGCGCACGAGCGCCGATTGCAGGAACTCGGTACGGGCTAGGACGTTGGGTCCGAGCATCGGACGTCCGATCAACCTTGGTGCCCAGGGGTGGCGCAGCATGGCGCTGCGCCAGGCCCGGGCGAGGACGCGGATGTCCTCCAGCCAGTCGTCGCTCACGTCCGGAATCGGTACGTCGCCGAAGATGTGGTCGGCGGCCAGGTCCAGGACGTCATCCTTCGTCTTCACGTGCCAGTACAACGCGGTAGCCGTCACGTCGAGCTGCTGGGCGAGGCAGCGCATCGTCAGGCCCTCGATGCCGTGCTCGTCCAGCAGCGTCACCCCTGCGTCGACTATGCGTTCGAGCGTCAGCGGCGGTTTCCGTCGTACGCGCGACGGCTCCGCACGCAGCCATACCGGCGACGAGGCCCGGTTATCCCGCCGCCCGGTCGAAGGCATCCTCGGCTCACCCGGCTCTGCGGTGGTCATGGATCCACTCTAGTACCGTGGACAGGTAACTTAACAGCGGTAAGCTAAGTGAACATGCGAAGGTAGGCCAGGACAGGCGGGCAAGGAGGTCTCGTCATGCCTCTGCTGCGAGTCCACCTCGACAGCGACCGGATCACCGCTCGTCGCGTCATGCATCTGCATCAGGAGGGCAAGATCCATCACGAGTCGCGGGAAGCGGCCCGGGAGCAGGTGTGGCGTCAGGGTCGCACCCCGGCCGGTGACCCGATCTTCGTCGGCATCACCAACGGTCGTCGTAACGTACAGCTGCTTTACGACGTAGAGGTCTACTCCGACACAGTGCGCTGACCACCCGGCCTCGCGTCGCCCAGCTGGCGTGGTCGCCGTCGACGTGAGTACCAACAAAGTGACGTGGAAGCAGCGAATGCCGTACTCGCTGGCCCACGGCAACGGCATTTCTCACCACCGCGAGCGACCTGCTCTTCATCGGCCAACCGGACGGCAACCTCTGCGATGTGCGCTGGCGTCGGCGATACCCGGATAGCTGATGATCCTCATCGTGCCGGCGAGTCGACCGGCAGCACGAATCCCGACGCCCGGAGGCGCACCTCGTGTGGTCGAGGACTCCTCCGGACGTCACCGATGTGGGATGGGCGGTCAGTTCACCAGCGTGACGTGGCCGGTGTCGAGGTCGTACCGGGCCCCGACCACCCGCAACGCCCGTTCGTGTACCCGCTCGGCGATGATCGGGCTGCGTTCGATCATGTTCCGGACCTGCGCCCGGACGTTGGCCCGTACGGAGTTGTCGACCGGGTCGCCGGGCTGGCCGAGCACAGGCTGGACGATGGGGCGCAGGCTGTCCACGATCGTGCCGATGTGGCCGGGTGCGGTGCCGCCGGAGCGGATGGCGTCGATGGTGGCCGTGATCGCCCCGCACCGCTCGTGTCCGAGGACGACGATCAGTGGGCTGTGGAACTCCTCCACCGCGAACTCCACGCTGCCGAGGACCAGGTCGTCGACGATGTTCCCGGCCACCCGGTTGTCGAACAGGTCGCCCAAACCCTGGTCGAACAGCAGTTCCGGCGTCACCCGGGAGTCGGCGCAGCCGAGAAGGATGGCGAACGGGTGCTGGCCCGCGGCCAGCCGGCGTAGGTCGTTGAGGCTCTGGTGCGGGTGCCGGCTGTGCCCGGTGACGAACCGGTGGTTGCCGTGCAGGAGGCGGCGCAGCGCCTCGTCCGGTGTGACGGGAGGCCGCTTGGTCTCGGCGGCGACGGCGGGCCGGGCAGCGGCGGTGGCCGTGGCGGCGACGACGACGGCGCCACCGGTCGCGAGCAGGGACCGGCGGGAGAGAGGGGAAGGGTTCACGTGATCTCCTGATAGGTAGACAGACGTCTTCTTCCTACCACCGCCGTCCACAGTGTTTAGCGCGTGATCGATCAGCTTCGCAGGGCGTCGACCAGGGTTTCGACGAGCGCGGCGGCGTAGCGGCCGTCCGGGTCGAGGTCCGGGTCGTAGATCGTCACCTCAAGGCCGACACAGGCCGGGTTCGCGAGCAGCGGACGGAGCAGTTCCACCAGATGCGGATGGTCCAAGCCGCCGGGGTCGGGCGCGTCGGCGGCCGGCATCACCGCAGGGTCGAGCACATCGGCGTCGAGGTGTACGAAGTAGCCGTCGCAGCGGGCAAGTCCCTGTGCCACACGATCGCCGACCAGGACAGGGCCCTCGGCGATGATCTCGGGCGCGGTATGCACCGTGATGCCCAGACCACGCACCTCGTGGAGATGGTCGTCGTAGTCGCGGACGCCCAGGACAACCAGATCGTCCTCACGGCAGTACGGCGCAAGCCCGTCGATGTCGGCAATGTCCGGCTGACCCCGGCCGGTGACGATGGCGGTACCCTCGCCTGCGGACGCCCCCACATACGTGCTGTTGCCGGTATGACGGAAGTCAATCGAACCGTCAAGGTAGGCGATGCCGTAGCGGCCACGTCGGCGTAGCGCGAGCGCGGCCCCGAAAAGGATCGAACAGTCACCGCCCAACAGCATCAGGAAGCCTGCGTTGTCGAGGACCACGTTCACCCGCTCCGCGAGTCGGCGCGTGTACGTCGCGAGGGCGTCGGCGTTGAGTACACCGTCCCCCGGCCGCCAGCCACGGATGTCGTAGCGCGGCGGGACGACCACACCGCCGTCGTGCGCTCCGAGCCGGTCGAGCAGGCGCTGATCTCGAAGCGCACCGGCCAGCTTGTAACACCCGGGGACGAGACCAGGGGCTGGGGCACGCAACCCGAGATTGGACGGGGCGTCAAGAACCGTGATCGACCGCATCGATCCAGGGTAGAGCGACATCCGGCACCGACGAGGTCCCGGAACCGACATGCCTGGGTGGCGGCCGGTCAGTGGGCCACCCAGTCCGGGACCCACACGTCATCGGTGGTTCGCGGTCTTGCGGCTCGCAGATGGTCCCGCAGCGCGGTCAGCACGGGGTGCTGGTCCCCGGTGCGGGTGAGCAGCACGTGCGGGTAGAGCGGGGTCGGTTTGCGCAGAGGGATGCGCCGCAGGTAGTAGCTTTGGGGCCACAGGTAGCGGTCCTCGCTGCCGACCAGGGTCGCCAGCGAGGCCGAGTCCGCCAGGGCGTCCATCAGGGCCTCGTCGCCGAAGTTGGGGCCGAGCGCGTCGATGCTCAGGCCGAAGGCCTGCGACAGCGACCGGTAGAACTGGGCCCACTCGGTGCCCGGCCTGATCCCGGGGATCCAGATGCGGTGTCCGGCCAGATCGGTGGGCCTGACCCAGGCCGTGCCGGCCAGCGGATGACTGGGCCCGACCAGGAGTTCCAGGGGCGAGTCCAGGAGTCGTTCGGCGCTGATCCCGGCCGGGACCTGGTCCGCCGGCAGGGCACGGAACGAGGCGTCGATGGTTCCTTCGAGCACGGCCCGAGCGGCCTGTTCGGCGTTCTCCTCGGCCAGGGTGACCGCGTCCAGGTCGGCCTCCGGACGGGACCGGTAGAAGCGGTAGACGGCCTGGGCCGGAGCGATGCGTCGGTTGAGGACGTCCACGCGCAGCGGGCGTACCCCGGGGCGCACGGCCTGTTCGGCCTGCTCGACGGCGGTCAGGACCTTCTTGGCGTACGGCAGGAAGACCTGCCCGTCCAGGCTCAGCCGGGAGCCGCGGGAGGTGCGTACCAGCAGCGCGACCCCCAGGGACTTCTCCAGGACCGCGATCCGCTTGGAGGCCGCCTGCTGGCTGATTCCGAGCTCGTCGGCCGCGGCCTGGAACTGGCCGGCCTCGGCCACGGCCACGAACGTGCGCAGCGCTTCGACGTCCACGCCCCACTCTACGGCCACAACCAGTGGTTGTTCCCGGGTGTGTCGGAGTTGTTTGATCGCGCCTTCCCGGAGGTGCTGGGATGACTGCATGCCCACCACCGCAGACCAGGTTATGTACGTCCAGACGCCCGAGTTCGCGCGCTATGCGGAGCGGATCGCACAGGTGACCGACGTGACTTCGCGGTTGAACGCGCTGCCGTTCAGCGACACCGAGGCGCGTGCGGAACTACTGGCGGTTGTCTTCGGCGCTCCGCTGCCGGAGTCGGTGACGATCTACCCGCCCTTCTTCACCGAGTACGGCCTGAACACGCGGTTCGGCAAGAACGTCTTCGTCAACCAGGGCTGCACGTTCATGGACCACGGCGGCATCCGCATCGGCGACAACGTGATGATCGCCCCGAAGGTCAGCCTCATCACCGGCGGGCACCCGCTGCCCCTGGTGCAGCGGCGCGAGTACGTCGCCAGCGCCCCGATCGTGATCGAGGACGACGTCTGGATCGGCGCGGCCGCCGTGGTCACCCAGGGCGTGACCATCGGTGCGGGCTCGGTGGTCGCTGCCGGCGCTGTCGTCACCCGTGACGTGCCTGCCCGCACGCTGGTCGCGGGCGTGCCGGCGCGGATGGTCAAGACGATCGACTGACCCGGCACGGCCGCAGTACGGCGCGGTCGACGCCCTGCCAGGTGCCGCCCGACGACCGGCCCCCTACCCGGACGAAGGCCCGGTGGCCGTTCGGAGAGCGGCTGCGGTTCCGGACCACCATGGCCGGATCCGTGGGACGGCCGTCGTTGCCGTGGTCGATGTCTACTTCGAATACTCGACGCATGAGAGCTTCGCCTTCGCGCGCTGACGGCTCTCGGGACGTGGTCATCGCGGCGGCGGACGGCGCCGTCCTGCTCGACGTCGCCGGGCCGTTGCAGGTGTTCGCCCTCGCGGCGAAGTGCGGCGGAGACTACCGGGTCCGCCTGGCCTCGCCCGACGGTCACCCGGTCCACACCCGCGAGGGTGTCCGACTCGGCGTCGACACCAGCCTGGACGCGGTGACCGGGCCGGTGCACATCCTGCTGGTCGCCGGCTGCGACCCCGCCCCGACCGGCACCACGTTGGTGCCGCTGGCGCAGGCGGTCCGTCGAGTACGCGACCGGTGCACGGTCGTCGCCTCGGTGTGCATCGGCGCGTTCGTACTCGCCGAGGCCGGCCTGCTCGACGGCCGGCGGGCGACCACCCACTGGGCCTTCTGCCGGGAACTGGCCGACCGGTACCCGCAGGTCACCGTCGAGTCCGACGGCATGTACGTGCACGACGGCGACGTCTACACCGCAGCCGGGGTCACCGCCGGCATCGACCTCGCACTGGCCCTGCTCGAACGCGACCACGGCGGCGCGCTGGCCCGACAGGTCGCCCAGTGGCTGGTGGTCTTCCTGCAACGACCGGCCGGACAGTCGCAACGGTCGGTCCGGGGCCGCGCCCGTCCGTCATGCCAGCCGGCACTGCGGGCAGTGCTCGACGCGGTCGTCGAGCAACCACACGCCGACCACTCGCTGGAGGCGATGGCCGCCCGCGCGGCGGTGAGCCCTCGTCACCTGTCCCGCCTGTTCATCGAGGTGCTGGGCACCACGCCCGGCCAGTACGTCCAACAGATCCGTGTCGAGGCCGCCCAACAGCTCCTCGAAGGCGGTGACGACACCGTCGAGGTGGTGGCCAAGCAGTGCGGCTTCCGCAGCGTCGAGACCATGCGACAGGCCTTCCACCGAGTCATCGGAATGGCCCCGACCACCTACCGCCACCAGTTCCAGAAAGGTGCACCCCATGCCTGACCACCCGAACCGACGCCAACTCCTGACCATCGGCGCCGCGCTGGCCGCAGCCGGCCTCACCGTCGGCAGCACCGCCCCAGCCGCCGCCCGCACACGGTCGGCGGGCGGCGGGGAACCGCTCGACATCGCGTTCCTGGTCTTCGACGGGCTCGTCCCGCTCGACCTGATCGGCCCGCTGAGCGTCCTCGGCGCCACCGGACGCGCGGGCGGGCCACCGGCCCGGCTGCACTTCGTCGGCCCGGACCTGGCACCGATCCCCGGCGGCGCGGGCCTGCAGTGGGTGCCGACCGCCACTTACGACACCCTCCCCCGGCCCGACGTACTCGTCGTGCCCGGGCCGGGCCAGCCCAGCATCCTCATGCAGGATCCCGCCATCCTGGACTACATCCGGACCGCGCACCGACACACCCGCATCACGTTCGGGATCTGCACCGGCGTGCTGCTGATGGCCGCCGCCGGCATCCTGCGGGGCCGCGCGGCGACCACCTACTGGGCGTTCGCCGACGAACTGCCGCTGTCCGGCGCACGCTTCAAGCGGCGACGCTGGGTCGTCGACGGCCGGATCGTCACCAGCGCCGGCGTCAGCGCCGGAATGGACGCCGCCCTCGTGGTCGCCGCACGCCTGTGGGGCGAGCGGGCCGCCGGCCGGGGCCAGGCATTCCTGGAGTACGACCCGCAGCCGCCTTTCGACTACGGCCGCGTCGAGAACCTGCCGGACGCCGACGAGGACCACCTCTGGAACCTCTTCCAGCCGGAACGCGACCGCGTCCGCGACGTGCTGACCTGAGCGACACAGTCCTGCTCGTACTCCCACCGGCCGTTCCGCTTGGTGTGGCCGTTGGTCGTCTGGGCCGGCTCAGCTCTCAGCTATTCGTCTCGCCGAGCAGGAGGCGGTCGATGAGGGCCTTGAGCGTCTCGGCGCCGTCCGGGCCCAGCCGGTCGACGAGGTGACGTCGGGTGGCCGCATCCAGCGCCGGCAGCGTTGCGTCGATCATCCGCCTGCCCTCCGGTCGCAGCGCGACCTGCACTCCATTCGAGACCTTGTCGCGGGTCACGTAGTCGCGGTTTGCCATCCGGGTCAGCAGATGCGACAGCCGCGTCCGGTCCCAGCCGAGGGCGGCGGCGAGGGCGTTCTGCCGTTGACTTCCGCCGGATTCGTGCAGCCGGACCAGGATGCTCAGCTCGGGCTCGGAAAGGCCGGACGCCGCAGTGGTTTCGGCGATGACCGCAGCGCGGACCGTCTCGTGGGCGCGCTTCCACAGTAGCCACAGCTCGGTCGCCTCACCCACCCCGGCTGTTGACATGTCAACACTGCCTCTCTAGTGTTCGTCCCGAGCAGAAGGCTCGACCGTGAGGACTCTGCGATGCTCGACCCCCGGCGGCACTACGCCAGTCTGCGCCTGGTGGCCCTGCTTCCCCTTGTGCTGTTCCTGCCAGCGGTGATCGCCTTCTTCGTGGACCCGGACGTCGCGTGGGGGGAGTACTTGGGCGTATTCTTCCACCTCTCGATCTTGTTTCTCGTATCACGCCTGCCGGCGGCACCGTGGGCCAAGGCCGCCGGCTACGGCTGGGTGACCCTCGACGTACTGGCCGGCATCCTGATGATCAACGCGGTCGAGTACGACACCGCCTGGGCGGTCCGTCTCGGCGGCCACGTCCTCGCCGGCGTCTGGATCGTCGCCAGTTCCCTGGTCAGCCACTCCTGGCCGGTCCGCGTGGTCGGCGTCCTCACCGGCCTCTGGCTCGCCGGATACTCCTTCGTCGGCACCGTGCTCGCCGAGGAGTTCCTACGCCCGGCCGGCATTCTGATCCTGGCATGGTTCGCCCTCCTCGGGATCTTCCACCGCGACGAGCCAGGGCACCCGGCGACACCGACCAGCCTCTCACCGGCCTGACCGACGACGGCCCCCCGGTGCCGAGCCCGGCACCAGGGGGCCGCTGTCACACCCCGGCGAGGGCTTCGGTGGGTGCCAGGCGGGAGGCGCGGATCGCCGGGTAGAGGCCGGCGAAGCCGCCGATCACCAGTGTGGCGGCGACGCCGCCGAGCGTCGCCCATGCCGGCACCACGGTCGGCCAGCCCTGGGAGAGTGCGTACCCGGAGGTGACCAGGATGCCGAGCAGCACCCCGCCGGTCCCGCCGAGCGCCGACAGCAGCAGCGACTCGGCGAGAAACTGGGTGCGGATCTGCCCCCGGGTGGCGCCGAGCGAGCGGCGCAGGCCGATCTCGGCGCGGCGTTCCAGCACCGAGATGACCATCGTGTTGGCCACCCCGACCCCGCCGACGAGCAGGGCCACCGCGCCCAGGCCGAGCAGCAGCGCGGTGAAGGTCTCGTCGGTGGCCTGGGCGGCGGCCAGGGCGTCCGACGGACGGGAGACGTCGACCTCGTTGGGCGCCTCCGGGTTGGCGGTCGCCCCGAGCACCGCGCGGACCGCCTCGACCTGGTCGGCCTCGGTACGGGTGTAGACGGTGGTGGGGTGACCGTCGAAATCCAGGTGGCTGCCCGCGACCGCCCAGCCGATCAGCGCCGAGCTGTCCAGTTCCGGCGCGAGTGGCACCGGAGCGAGGACACCGACCACGGTGAACCAGCGTCCACCCAGCCACACCTGCACATCCGGGCCGGCGGCCGGGAGCCCGAGCCGTTCGGCGGCGGCCGCGCCGAGCACCACGGCCGGGTACCGGGAGGTGGCCTCGTTGAGCCAAGTGCCGCTCGCCACCTCGGCCCCGACGGTCTCCAGCAGTCCGAGCTGCGCCGCCCGGACGGCGATGCCGCCGGTCTCCGCCGCCGGGATACGGTCGGTCCGGTAGACGTTGCCGGCGACCTGACCGGTGGCCGTCGCCTGGGTCACCGGCCCGATCCGGCCGATCATCGCCACCGCCTCGGGTGGAAGCTGGGCGTCCCCGCCGAAGAGGGTCCGCCCCGGTGACACGGTCAGCAGGTTGGTGCCGAGCGCGGCCAGGGTGCGGTCCAGTTCGGCGCGGGACGACGACGAGATCCCGACCACGGCGATCATCGCGGCGATGCCGATGGCGATGCCCAGTGCCGAGAGGAACGCCCGCAGCGGCCGGGTCCGTAATCCGACCGCGCCGACCCGGACGACGTCGGCCGGTGGCATCCGGGCCGGGGCGAGTCGGGGCGCCCGTTCCGGGGAGAGCACCGCCATCTCAGCTCACCCCGCTCGGCACCGGCCGCGAGTCGGCGCGCAGCCGCCCGTCACGCATCTGCACCTGGCGGGGCAGGCCGGCGGCGATCTCCCGGTCGTGCGTGATCACCACGACCGTGGTCCCGGCCCGGTGCAGCCCGTGCAGCAGGTCGAGCACGGCCGTCCCGGAACTGGTGTCCAGGTTGCCGGTCGGTTCGTCGGCCAGCAGCACCGCCGGCTCGCCGACGACCGCGCGGGCCACCGCGACCCGCTGCCGCTCGCCGCCGGAAAGCTCGTGCGGCCGGTGCCCGAGCCGGTGCCCGAGGCCGACGCGGTGCAACGCGGCCTCCGCCCGCCGTCGCCGCTCCCGCCGGGGTACGCCGGCATAGAGCAGCCCGTCCGCCACGTTGTCGAGCACCGGTACGCCGGGGGCCAGGTGGAACTGCTGGAACACGAAGCCGATCCGGGTGGCCCGCAGCGCCGAGAGCTGCCGGTCGGAGAGCCGAGCAACGTCGTGTCCGTCGATCAGCACCGTGCCCGAGGTCGGCCGGTCCAGCGTGCCGATCACGTTCAGCATGGTCGACTTGCCGGAGCCGGACGGCCCGACGATCGCCACCAGCTCGCCGTGACCGATCCGCAGCGACACGTCGGCGAGGGCGACCACTCCGCCGGCGTACCTCCTGCCGACCTGGTCGAGCACGATCACGTCCCCGGTCATCGCGGCATCCCGACGGTCATGCCCTCGGTGAGGCCGTCGCCGCTGACCTCGACCCGGCCCCTGGCGAACAGCCCGGTGGTTACGGCGACGATCCGGCTCGACCCCCCGTCGAGGATCTCCAGGCCGTAGCCGCCCTCGGCCAGCGCCAGCAGCGCGGCCACCGGGACGGTCAGCACGTCGGGTCGTTCGCTGACGGTGAAGGTCACCTCGGCGGAGGCCCGGTCGAAGCCGGCAAGCGCCTTCTGGTCGGCGACCGCGACGACCACCTCGATCTTCGTCTCGGTGCTTGTGTCGTTCGCCGCTCCGCTCTTGACGACGGTCCTGACCGTGCTGATCTTTCCCGCCACCTGCCGGCCGTCGGGCAGGGTGACCTCGACCGGCTCGCCCCGCTTGGCCAAGCGCTGGTCGTCGACGTCGAGCTCGGCGGTGACCAGCCGATCCGTGCCGGTGTAGGTGAGTACCGACTGCCCCGGTTGGACGGCCGCCCCGATCTCGACCTCGTGGCCCTCGACCCGGACCGGACCGTCGGCGTACGCGACGCGCCCCAGCTCGACGCGGCCCGTCTCGGGCACGCCGAGATCGTCCTGCCAGGCGCGGACCGCGTCGGCGGTGGCCCAGGTGTACTCGTCGTCGACGGTGAAGCCGGTGTAGCCGAGCGCCTTCAGGTTCCGCTCCAACTGCTCGACGTCCGGCCCCTCGACGCCGGGCTGGAGCGTCCGGTACGCCGGCACCTTCCCGTACAGCAGCGTCACCGGGTCGCCGTCGACGGCGTAGAGTGCCTTACCCCGCCGTACCGTGGCGCTGGTGTCCGGCAGGGCGGTGATCGTGCCGGCCAGCCGGCTGGCGGCGGTCCGGTTCGGGCCGTACCCGAGCTCGCCGTCGACGGTCTCCGCGTCGGCGAGGGTCTGCCGGGTGACGGTGGCGCTGGCGGCCGGCGCCGTATCGGCCTCGGCGACGTCGCCGCCCGCGCCGCCACCGACACCGGCCGAGGCGGCCACGCCGGCTGCGGCGACCACCAGCAGCATCACCCCACCGGCGACGGCGCTGATCCGGCCACGGCGGGCGGACCGGCTCACCGGCCGCCGCCGAGCTGGGGAACGTACTGCCGGCACTTCTCCGTCGCCGCCTGGAACGTCTCCAGGTCAGAGAATTGACTTCGATCGATCTGAATGCGGCCGTCCGGGGCCGGGTCCGGGAATTCCGGTACGCCGTTCTCCCGCAAGCACTTGGCCATCGCCCGCATCTGTTCGAGCTGTTCCGCGTTGAGCCGGGGCGCCTCGCCGCCGTTGGGCAGCAGCTTGCGGCACTTCTCCATGGCGGGCTCGACCTTGCTCCGATCCACACTGCCGTCGAACGTCACCGCCCCGCCGCCCTCCACGGGGTCGGGCATCTCCACACCGTTCTCCCGCATACAGCGGGCGAACGCGAGTCGCTTCTCGGCGTCACTGCCGTCGGTCCCGTCGCTCGCGGAGGCAGCGGGTGCCGCGCCGGCACCGCCGGCCGTGGCCACCCCGGTCCCGTCGTCCTGGCCGGCGCATCCGGCCAGGGTGAGCGCCAGCAGCACCGGGAGTAGAAGACTCCTGCGTCGCATCGTCGTTGTCCTTTCCGGCGTCCGGCGACCCTCGCCGGACGGTGCGTCCGACGACAGCCGCCGGACGACCAAGCCAGTCCAACCGACGCCGCGTATCGCGGGCGTAACCGAAGACGTTTACGGCGGCGTTATCCCCGCTCGCGGCACTATTGGCGGGTGCGAGTGCTGGTGGTGGAGGACGAGGACGTGCTGGCGGACGCCATCGCGGAGTGGCTGCGCCGGGAGGCGTTCGCGGTCGACGTCGCGTACGACGGGGACGCCGCGCTGGAGCGGCTGGGCGTGAACACGTACGAGGTGGTGGTGCTCGACCGGGACCTGCCGGTCGTGCACGGCGACGACGTGTGCCGGGCGATCGTCGACTCCGGCGGCGAGACCCGGGTACTGATGCTCACCGCCGCGGCGGCGGTACGCGAGCGGGTGGCCGGCCTCGCCCTCGGCGCCGACGACTACCTGGTGAAGCCGTTCGCGTTGGTGGAACTGGCCGCCCGGGTGCACGCGCTGACCCGGCGGGCCCGCCCGGCCGCGCCGCCGACGCTGCACCGGGCCGGGATCGTGCTCGATCCGGGGCGCCGCGAGGTGTACCGCGACGGCCGGTACGTGCCGCTGACCCGCAAGGAGTTCGCCGTGCTGGCCGAGCTGCTGCGCGCGGACGGCGCGGTGGTCTCCGCCGAGGAACTGCTGGAGCGGGCCTGGGACGAGCACATCGACCCGTTCACCAACGTCGTGCGGGTCACCGTGATGAAGCTGCGGCGGAAGCTCGGCGACCCGCCGGTGGTGGAGACCGTGCCGGGAGTGGGGTACCAGATCCGGTGAAGCGCCTCACCCTCCGCGCCCGGCTCACCCTGGTCTACGGCGGCCTCTTCCTGCTCGCCGGCATCGTCCTGCTCGGCGTCACGTACGTGCTGGTGGAACAGCGGACGTCGCAGTCGCTACAGACCGACTTCTCCGACCTGCGCACCGTGACCACCCCCCGCGCCCTGCCCACCGAGCAGGACTTCGAGCGGGTCCGGTTGTTGGTCCAGAACGTGCAGAGGGAGGCGAAACGGGACGCGTTGGAGTCCCTGCTTACCCAGGGCGGCCTCGCGTTGGTGGTGGTCTCGGCGGCGGCCGTCGCGATCGGCTGGTTGATCGCCGGTCGGGCGCTGCAACCGCTGCACCAGATCACCGGCACCGCCCGCCGGATCGCCGGCGCGGACTCCGCCGGGCGTGGGCTGCACGAGCGGATCGCGCTGACCGGCCCCCGCGACGAGGTACGCGAACTCGCCGACACCTTCGACCAGATGCTGGAGCGGCTGGACCGCTCCTTCGACGGGCAACGGCGGTTCGTGGCGAACGCCTCTCACGAGCTGCGGACCCCGCTGACGCTGAACCGGGCGCTGGTGGAACTGGCGGTGAGCCGGCCGGACGCCCCGGCCGAGGTACGCCGCCTCGGCGAGGCGCTGCTGTCGGTGAACGAGCGCCACGAGCGCCTGATCGACGGCCTGCTCACGCTCGCCGACTCGGAGAACGAGCTGACCGAACGCGCCGGGGTGGATCTGGCCGAGATCGCCGCGTACGTGCTCGACCAGGCCGGGACGGCGTCGCCCGGCATCCCGGTGCGCCGGTCGCTGGATCCGGCCCGGACGGTGGGCGACCCGGTGCTGCTGGAGCGCCTGACGTTCAACCTGGTCGAGAACGCCTTGCGGCACAACGTGCCGGTCGACGGCTGGGTGGAGGTACGGACTGGTGTGGTGGCCGGGCGCCCGACACTGGTGGTGATCAACACCGGCCCGGCGGTGCCCGGCTACGACGTGGAGACGATGTTCCAGCCGTTCCGGCGGCTGAGCCGGGAGCGGGTGGCCGGCGGGCGGGGCTTCGGGCTGGGGCTGTCGATCGTGCGGGCGGTGGCCCGGGCGCACGGCGGCACCGCCGAGGCCGAACCGCGCTCCGGCGGCGGTCTGACCGTCACGGTGACCCTGCCACCGGCCTGACGATCCCGCGAGGAGGCCGCCTCCTCATCGTTGAACTCACTGCTTCACGGAGAGCATCGGCGCATCCTCGTCGCTAGACTCGCGCCGTGGCCGCCGGAACACGTCCGCAGACGCTGACCATCGAGCTCGATCCCGAGCGAGCGCAGGCTCTGAGCGCTCTTTCGGAGCTCTACCACGCGACACCGGAACGAATGGTCACGTCATGGGCCATCTACCACATCGACCGCCTGCGTGCCGGGCAGACACCGGACAGCGTGCCATCCGGATGGCAGCCCGACGCCGACACATGACGGACCGGAGGTGGGCATGAGCGTCCAGCGCCCCAGGGTGGAAGTGGTCACCTACGACGGCCTGCCCGCTGCGTCCGGCGGCGCGCACGGCCTGCGTGTGAGGAAACCCCGCCTGGCCTGGCAGGCCGTGCAGTCGTTCGTGGACGCCTGCGTCGACCCGGTCGGGGACCCGGCGCTGGCGCTGCGCCTCTGGAAGGGCGGTCCGCCCGACGTGTCGGAGCCGCTGCGGCAGTTCGCGGCGGCGACCCTGGGTGGCCCGCGCACGCAGGACCGGACGAGCACCGCGTGGCGGGTGCGCCCCGACGCGGTCGACCACGTGCTCGGCGCGATCGAGGACGCAGGCGTCGCAGCGGTGACCGAGCACGGGCATCCGCTGGCGTCGCTGGTCTGGGATGCCGAGGTCCGCCTCCTCGATGCGCGGACGGGCCAGCCGTACGACGGGGTCTCTCCGCAGATGTGCGGCGGGTTCGCCGTCGACGGCTACGGCCGGTTGCTCGGGGCATCGGGGGTGCGGGCGTCGGTCGGCACGACCGCGTCGTCGCTGTCGCTCTGGCTCAGCCTGCCCGGGGACGAGCGCCTGGCGGAGGCGGCACGACGCATCCAGGCGCACCTTGCGGTCCGTATGTCGGCCAAGCACTGGCGTCGCTGGCGCCTGACCCGGGACGGGTCCTCCTACCGGTCGACGAGGATTCCCTCGCCCCTCACCGGCTGAGCAGCCCCGCGCAGAGTCGTCTCGGCACCGGGCAGATCGCCTCGATCCGCCTGCGTCAGCGCCTTCCGCGGCGCGTCGGCTGCTTCAGCACGGGCTCGGCGGCCTCTGCCGGATGTCTCGCAACACCAGGCAGAGGGCGCTGGCCAGTGATTCACAGGATCGTGCGGAGGCCGGGCAGGCGGCGGATCGCCACGGCGGCGGCGACGCTGATGGCCATGCCGACAGTGGCGACGGCGGCGAAGGTGACCAGGGCGGGTAGGGCGGCGCGGGCGAACGCGAACTGTAGGGCGACGACGATCGGCAGGTGGACGATGTAGATCGTGTAGGAGCTGGCGGCCATGGCACGGGTGAGCCGGTTGTGGCCGGCGAAGACGTCCCGGAACAGGGTGAGCAGGCCGATGCTGAGGCCGACACACAGGAAGGTCTCGGTCAGGGTCCAGCAGGCCGAGGCCCAGGAGGCGCCGCCGGGGGCGAAGAACGGGGTGTCGGTGCCGGTCCAGAACAGTACGGCGGCGAGTGCCGCGCCGATGGCCAGCCAGGTGTACCCGATGGAGCGGGGCAGCCGGGTGAGCCAGTCGCGTCGGTAGGCGATGACGCCGGCGGTGAAGAACGCCAAGTACTGGGCGAGGCGGGCTGGTTCGGCCTGGATGAACTCGAAGAGCGGCACCCACTGGTCGAGCGGGTACCGGATTCGGACGAGGAACACGACCGCGGCCAGGGTGAGGGTGAAGATGACCAGGCTGCGGTTGTCGGGTATCCGGGTCAACCGGGTCGACGGGGTGATCGGGCGGACGCGGCGCAGTAGCCCGCCGAGCCAGCGGAACAGCACGTAGAGGGCGCTGAAGGCGAGCAGGTTCTGGATGAACCACAGGTGCCCAAACTGCAGGTCGGGCCAGATCGGCCCGGTCCAGTCGGCCGGCTGCGGGCCGAGGCCGAGGAACACGTCCAGGTAGTAGCGCGGAAACGAGATCGGCGGGTAGCCGCGGTACTCGCGGTAGTAGACGTACATCAGCGCCGGAATGATCGTGGCCGAGCCGACCAGGAACGGGATGCCGAGGCGCTTGAGCCGGCCGCGCAGGAATCTCCAGTTGCCCTTGCGGTCGGTGGCGCGGGGCACGAAGAACGCGGCGACGAAGAACAGCAGGCTCATCCGGAACGCCCCGCCCACTGCGGAGAGGGTGGCCAGGCCGGGGGCCTCCTGACCGCCTTTGAAGTACCACCAGTCGGCCGGCCCGTAGGCCTGAGCGGCGTGGTGGATCACCACCATGAGGATCATCGCGACCCGCAGGTTGTCCAGGTGATGCAGGTGTTGGGTGCGGGGTGCGGGAGGCTTGTCAACGACACTGGTCATGTGTTCAACGTACTGAACAGATGTTTAGCGTCGGATCGGGTGGAACCCCGAAAATCACCCCTGGGGGATGTCCCCCGAGGGCGGTGCCGGTGCGGTGGCATACGGTGCTGGCATGCGAGCGTCGCCGTCGGACCTGACCGGGCGGGCGCGGCTGCGCGAGGCGGCCCTGCGCCTGTTCGCGCAGCGTGGCTTCGCCGCCACCTCGGCCCGCGCGGTTGCTGCCGAGGCTGGCCTGTCACCGGCCCTGGTGATGCACCATTTCGGCTCCAAGGAAGGGCTGCGCGCCGCCGTCGACGAGGAGGTCTTGGCCCGGATCGGCGCTGCCCTCCGGGAGCGGGATCCGAGCGGCGGGGATCTGATGGGGGCACTGGGTGAGGTGTCCGCGCGGATGTTCGGCGCTGACCCGGTGCTCCGCGGCTATCTGCGCCGGGTGCTACAGGAGGACAGCCCGGCCAGCGCGGCGCTGTTCGGCCGCCTTCTGGAGGGTGCGCGTACCGAGCTGGAGCGGCTGATCGCGGCCGAGGGCGGCCGCACGGACGCGGACCTCGAGTGGGCACCGTTCCAGATGCTGTGCCTGATCGTAGGCCCGCTGCTGCTGGAACCGGTCATGCAACCCAACCTGGACCGGCCCATGTTCGACGCGCAGGTGCTGGCCCACCGCAGCGCCGCCAACCAACGCCTACTGCGACTGGGCCTGTTCGGCGTCGACCCGTCGACCGACGCACCGGACACCGCAACGCCTGCCCGGCGGCGGTGACCTCGGGCTGGGGGTCAGCCGTACGCCGTCAACCGGCCGCGTTGTCGTCACCGGGTACCGATGAAGGCTTCTCGATGACGCTGCGCCCAACTCAGGAAGGTTGCCGGAGCACGTCCGAGCACCTTCTCCACGTCGTCGGTGACGACAGCGTTGTGCCCGGCGCGGGCCCAGGCGGAGCCGATGATGGTGGCTTCGACGGCGGCCGAGGGCATCCCCGAGGCGAGCAGTTGCTGACGCGCGACGGCCGGGGGAAGGTCCGTGGTGTCGACCGGGCGGCCGATGACCTGTGCGAGTCGGGTCGCCTGGTCGGGCACGTGGAGTGGTTCCGGCCCGGTGAGGGTGTACGTCATGCCGGCGTGCGCGGGGTCGGTGAGCGCGGCGACCGCGACCGCCGCGATGTCGCGGGGGTCGATGATCCCCTGCTTGCCCTCGCCGGTCAGGTTGGGTACGGGTTGACCGGCGCGGATGAGGCTCGCCCAGTGGAGGAAGTTGGAGGCGAAGCTCGACGGCCGCAAGACCGTCCACGCCATGCCGCTGGCGCGGACGGCGTCCTCAGCCGCCTGGTGCCAGGCGCCGACGGTCACGGTGCCGAATCGTTCGCCGGTGCCGATCGCGGAGAGCTTCACCACCGAGGTGACGTGCGCCGACCGGGCTGCCGCCAGCAGCGCCAGATCATGATCCGGCGTCGGTGCCGCCGGAGCGGTGAGCAGGAACACGGAGTGCACGCCGGTCAGCGCGCGGCGCAGGGAGTCGGGGTCGTCGAAGTCAGCTCGTACCACGTCCGTGTCGGGTGGCAGCGGGTGTCCCGGTCGGCCTCGCGTCATCGCTCGAGCGCGATGCCCACCCTGTTGGAGGAGCTGCACGACGTGTCGGCCGACAGTGCCGGTGGCGCCGGTAACAAGGATCATGGCTGTCACGGTTCCAGGGGCACCGTGGCCGGATCTAGGAACTTTCGGCACAGCTCGATCGGGCTGCTGGGTTCGGCTCCGGGCCGCGACGTACGGTCTGACCATGGAGCGCGATGAGTTGGTCAGCCCGGAGGTGGCGCGGGCGCTTCGGCCCTGGTTCTCGGGAATCACGCTCGGGGCGCGGCCGGTGCTGCCCGACGCTCCGGCCGTACTGGAACAGCCCGATCACGGCACCACGCTGGCCTGGCGGACGGGGTCCGCCGATCCGTACGACGTCGTGGTCATGGGGCCGCGGACGCGGGCCAGGTACTACGTCGGCCGGCCCGGCCGAGACTGCCTCCAGCTGCGTTTCCGGCCCGGACGGGCCGCCGAGTTCCTCGGTCTTCCCCTGCGGGATCTTGCCGACCGTGCTGTCGCCGTCGCGGAGTTGGACAGCGAGCCGTTGCGAACCTTCGCCCGGCTGATCACCGACGGCGACTCGTCGCCGGGCCCGGAGTCTCCCCGGGCGCGACTGCGATCACTGGCCCGAGCAGTGCCGGCCGCCCTGCCGGCGCGTCCCGACCGCGAGGGTCTGCGCAGGCGCATCGTCGCGGAGGCGATGGCCATGCTGGCCGCCGGAGACGGCTCGCCACCCACGCCCGTCGGCCTCGTCGCCCGACACCTGAACGTCAGCGAACGGCACCTCCGAACTGTCTTCGTCGACGGTGTGGGCCTGACACCGAGCCGATTCGTACGCATCGATCGTGTTCGTACGGTGCTCGCCCGTATCGATCAGACGCTGCCTGAGCTGGCCACCGAGGCGGGCTACTACGACCAGTCACACATGGGCGCCGACTTCCGGCGGGTCATGGGCACAACCCCGCACGCCTTCGCGACTCGACGCTGGCCTGCCGTCGAAGCATGCGCGGCGGCGGAAGCGGATTCGGACCACCACGGACTTGTTCCACAGCCTCATTCGATGACCTGACCGGAACATCCCCGGGGGCCCGCGATACAGCCGGCAGCCTGCAAGGGCAGGTCTCCGCTGGGCTGGACCTGCGGGCGGCCGGCAGTGGCCGTTCCCCGTGCGTCCGGATCGTTCAGGCCAGTAGCACGGTGACCGCCCCCACCAGCCCCGCGAGGGCGGTCACCGCCGCTACCAGGGCGAGCAGCAGAGGCGCCGGCGCGGTTGGTGGCGCGGCCCCGGGCGGGGATCGGTGGGCGGCCCGGGCCGCGGAGGCCCGGCGAGGCAGCGGTCCGAGCATCACCAGCATCGCCACCGCGGCGAACGGAGCCGCGACCGCCAGCGCGGCGTGCCCCAGGTCGAACGCCAGGATCCGACCGACCACGAGCGCGGCAGATGTCGATGAGGCCACCTGGCAGAAGGCGCAGGAGGCGTGCTCCTCGCTGATGCCGGCCGGGCGACCCGGCGGGCGAGGTGGGCCCGGCGGGTCGAATGCACCGGACGCGCCGGACGCCGGGCAGGGCGACGGGCGGGACAGTGCCTACCGCACCTGCCTCAACGGGCGTGGCGTCAGTCCGGACAGTCTCGACCCGTCGGACGCCAAGGCGAAGGAGGCGCTGGCCGCCTGCGCGCCGGTCAGCCCACCAGCGCCAAACTGACCTCCGTCACCGCGCCGGCCCATCATGACGTTGCTGGCGGCCGGCAGGCGCCCCGACCCGACGACTTCGCCCAGGTTGAACGCCGCGGGCCCGCGTGTCGAACATGGAAGCCGCCGCACATCGAAAGGGTGCCTTCTCGCAAATCGCCCTCCTCACCCTCGCGCAGCGCGCCGACCGTGGTTTCGACCGACGCGTCTTCGCCGACGCCCTCGGACAAGCCGCCCAGCTCGATCCCGACGACTTCGCCCAGTACGGCGTCAGCGGCCGAGCGCTGGACCAACTCTGCAGCCGATTCGCGGAATGGCGCCGCGAACTGCTCGACGACGAGGAAGGATGACTCGGCCCCGACTCGCGGCAGCGTCAAGCCTGCACCCGCAGGACCCACAACGTTCCAGCTGATCTTCGCCAAGCGATCGCAGCGAGCCCGCGAAGCGACCGGCACGCATCGGGAAACGCTGAAAGCTGCAGGTAGTCAGCCTGCGTAATCGGGCATAGACCAGTCTTAGGAAACCGATGCTCTATCCCCTGAGCTACGAGGGCGCGAGGGCCCAGTCTAACGGCCTGCGGGTTGACCCGGGGTGGCAGGGAGTGGCCTGCGTTGACCTGGGTTGTCCCGGCTGGTCGGGGCGGCGGATGACCACACGTCGATCACACCAACCACGTCTGCGGTCGTGATCGTTGGCCTGCTTTGACCTGGTGTGGCACCGGTTGACCCGCGGTGACACCTGCTGGAGAGCACACGCCGCACACACATCGTTCATGATCCTGGTTGGCTTGCCGGGTCCGGATCTCGCCAGCGAGCCGGACCCCGTGAAGTGCTCGCCGTACAGGCGAGGCCGGCGACCAAGGTGCGCGCCATTGCGGCCATCCACTGACCGCGCCGCCTGAGCTTCGCCGCCGCCGACCTGCCGGTGCGGTGCAGGACCGGGCGGACGCTCCCTCGCGGGAAACCTGACCACGCGGGGCTGGCAGTTGGACCCCGGCGGCCGCTGTACGTGTTCCTCCGCGCGAGGCGCGTGATCGTGATCGTGGGACGGGCCGGTGAAGCTGGTGGCTCCTCTCAGGCCTGGCTGTTGTACGCCTTGCCGGCCGGCACTCGGCCTGGACAGCCCCGAGGCCGACCAGCGAGAGCGAGTGCCGACTGATGATCTTGAAGGTTCGGCATCGGATAGTATCGATGGACTGGACGGCTTGCCCTGTGCGAGGGGAAAGCAGACGCATGAGCGGATCAGGCCGGGAGGCGCAGGAGGCGTTGGCCCGGTTCGTCGGTGAACTCAAACGCCTCCGGCAACTCGCCGGAGCCCCGTCGTTGAACACGCTGGTGGCCATCTCGGCATCGCTGGGACAGCCGCTGGCCCGCTCGACGTTGAGTGACAAGCTCACCGCCAAGTCATTGCCTGACTGGTCCTTCGTCGCCTCCTTCGTCAACGCCTGCCTGGGCCACGCCGATCAACTCGGCATTCGGCTGCCGGCCGAGCTCGCGGATCTGGGCCGGTGGGATGCGGAGCACCTGCGGCTACTCAGAATCGTCGATGCCGCCCGTGTGGAGGATCGACTGCGGGCCGCCGCCCATATGCAGCTCGGCCAGCGCGCCAGCGGCACCTTACCGGCGACCCGGACCGGACCAGCGGGTCTTCTTGATCAGGTGACACCTCGGCAACTGCCGGCGGCCGTCCCCTCGTTCGTGGGTCGGCGGGCGGCGCTTGCCAGACTGGCCGCCCTGCTGCCGACCGGCGGACGTGCGGCTACCGTGCCGATCGTGCTGATCAGCGGTATGGCTGGGGTCGGTAAGACGACCCTGGCGGTCCGCTACGCCCATCAGGTCGCCGACCGCTTCCCCGACGGGCAACTCTACGTAAACCTTCGCGGGTTCGACGCGACCGGGCCGGCGGCGAACCCGGCGGAGGTGCTTCGCGAGTTCCTCGAGGCCCTCGGGGTGCCGGCACAACGCGTACCGGTGGGCCTGGACGCCCGATCCGGACTGTTCCGCAGCGTGCTGGCGGGGCGACGGGTGCTGGTACTGCTCGACAGCGCCGGCGATGCCGACCAGGTCCGCCCGCTGCTGCCCAGCTCGCCGGGGTGCCTGGCGTTGATCACCAGCCGGGGTCACCTGCCCGGGCTGGTCACCATCGAAGAGGCACACCCGCTCATCCTCGACCCACTGTCTCGGATGGAGGCGTACGAGCTGCTGGCCCAGCGGCTCGGCATGGCTCGTGTGGAGAACGAGCCGGAGGCAGCGAACCGGATCATCGCCGCTGCGGCGGGACTTCCACTCGCGCTGGCCATCGTGGCGAGTCGGGCCGCCATCCAGGCTGACTTCAGTCTCGGCCGGCTCGCCGACGAGCTGACCGAGCCGGGGGTTCTCGACAGCTTCAGCCACGTCGACCCGCGCGCTGACATCCGGACGGTCTTCTCGTGGTCGTACCGGAATCTGGACCCAACCTCGGCGCGGACCTTCCGGTTGCTCGGACTCCACCCGGGGCCGGACGTCTGCGTGCCGGCGCTGGCGAGTCTCGCCAGCGTGTCCGAGGCACAGGCGGGCCGAACCCTGGCCGTGTTGGTCCGTGCGAACCTGGCGGCGGAGCAGCTTCCGGGGAGGTTCGTCCTGCACGATCTGCTGCGCGCCTACGCGGCCGAGCTGGTCAGCGGGCATGAGCCCGAAACGGTACGCCGGGAGGCGCTCGGCCGGCTTCTCGACTATTACCTGCACACCGCGTACGCCGCGGATCTGCTCCTCTACGACCAACGGGACCCGATCAGCCTGACCCCGGTCCGTAAGGGCACAGCGGCCACCCCGCTCACCGATCGGGCGCAGGCATGGCGTTGGCTCGCCCGGGAGCATCAGGTGCTGCTGGCCGCCGTGGGCATCGCCGTGGATGCCCGGTTCGACACGCACGCGTGGCAGTTGGCCTGGACCGTCAACACGTACCTCGATCGGCTCGGGGCGTGGCAGGACCAACTGGTGGTCCAGGAGCGCGCGCTGGTCGCCGCGTCGCGGGCCGGTGACCGGGACGGCCAGGCGCGCGCCCATCGCAACCGGGCGGTGGCCTGCCTGCGGCTGGAAGACTACGACCAGGCCCATGCCCACCTGGACCGGTCCCTCGCGCTCTACACCACCCTCGGCGATGCGATCGGCAGCGCGCGGGCGCACCTCAATCTCGGCATCCTGGCCGAGCGCCAGGGTCGGTACCAGCAGGCGCTCTACTCTGCTGAGCAGGCGCGCGACCTGTTCACGGCTGCGGGAAACACGAGCGGGGCGGCGAACGCGCTGAACAACATCGGTTGGTACCACAGCCAACTGGGGAACTTCCAGCAGGCACTCGACCGCTGTACGCAGGCGCTGCTCCTGCAACAGCAGGTCGGCAACCGGTACTGGCAGGCACACACCTGGGACAGCCTCGGCTATGTGCACTTCCGGCTGGACCACCAGGCGGAGGCGATCCGCTGCTACGAGAATGCGCTGGTCCTGTGGCGGGAGGCGGCCGAGCGCTACTACGAGGCGACGACGCTCACCCATCTCGGCGACAGCCGGCACGCCGCCGGTGCGCCTGACCTCGCCCGCGACGTCTGGCAGCGCGCACTGGAGATCCTGGAGGAACTCGGCCATCTGGACGCCGAAGAGGTACGCACCAGACTGGGCTCCGAGCCCACCCAGTCCGCGCCGACCCGATTGGTGTGACCGAATCTCCCTCCCGGGGGCCGGACCGTAGCCGTTCGCTCCCGGGCCTGACGTGTCGCTCCCGGGGCAGGCGGTCGACCGCCTGCCCCGGAAGCGAACTGGCACGAAGGGCTCAACGCCACTGCATCAAGTTGTTGATGACCGGCTGCGTGATCCGCAGGGCAATGTTGTTGGTGCCGCCGGGCCCGCTGCCGTACGGGCCGTTGGTGAGAATCCCCAGTGCCGTCGCATAGGGGTCGGGGCACATACAGGGATCTGGCGGCGGCGGCGGGCACGGACACGGATTCACCAGCGGCGGGAGCGTCGGACACCAGTCGTCCGGATTGGGCGTGTAGTAGATCGGGCTGCCCTCTTGCCCACCGGTCATGGCGTGTTGGACGTAGAGTGCGTTCGCGTCCTCGGCACGGATGAAGTCTTTGCTTGCCCACTGCCCGGGTCGGCCGGCCGGGTAGCCATGCGTGGTGGTGCAGGATCCGGTCAGGCGTTGTGTGGTGTATCCGAGGCCAAGCCAGCCGGTCCTGGTGCCGATCGTGCAGTTCAGTCGTACGGCCCCGTAGTCGTAGGCCGGGTCGGGCGGACCGGGGGTGTTGACGGGGCCGATGATCCAGTTCTGCGGGACGGTCAGCTGGACCGCCGTGCATGAACCGAAGGGGGCGGTCGCACCGTCGTGGCCGGGGTAGGCGACGATATTGGTCCGCCAGGTACCGGTCCGACCGCCGGTGTGCAGGCAATGTCCGGCGGTCGCGACGGTACGTTCGCTGATCATGAAGCCCGTGCACTGGCCGTCGTTGAAGGTCAGCAGGACGGTGGCGCTGGCCGGATACGTCGTGGTCGTGCGGACTGGCACCCGGTTGTCGGGCCCGAAGATCGCGGTGACTCCGGCGGTGGGAGTCGTTCCGGCGGCGGTGTCCCCGCTCGGCGTCACCATGATGCTGACAGCCCGATGACCGGACGACGCGGCGTCGCCGCTGGCTACCCGGTCCCGATTCGACGCGGCAACCGCCGGTCCTGCTGGAGGTGCGGCCGCACCGAACGCCACGGCGGCAAGAGCCACCGCCGCCCACCTTCTTCTCAGCATGACTGGTTCTCCTCTGGCTGGGCGGGGATCCCCGGACTGACGCCTACGGTGACCACACTGAGTGGACGACCGGTTGTCCGGCCGATTCCCGGAAGGCCGAACGTGCGTTTCCTTCGCAACACCAGGCGCCGACCGGCCAACAGGTTCGCCGGCGGACGAGGTGGTGGCCGTGGCGGCGATATCGGCGTGGGTGGCTCAGGTGATGACACGGACGCGAGGCCAGCGTTGGGTGGGCGGTGGCGGGCGAGTCGTTGCCGGGAGGTCTCGGGGCTGACTCGACCGGTCGATCTCGATAATCGTGGACGACGCCGAGGTCTCGGGCGCGGCGATCGATGCCAGCGCCCAGATCAGCCAGGGGCTGCGCCGAACCAAGTTCCGCAGTTCGTCTTCCCGCAAGGCATCCCCTGGGTCCTCAGCCGGGCGGGCCGCAGTAACTCCGGGTCCAGGACATGAGCTTCATCCTCGACCACCTCGACGAGATCGAGGCCACCGTTCCCGGCCTCGCCGGGCGCCTCGACCGGGAGCGGGTCGCGGTCGCCGGGCATTCGCTGGGCGGCCACACCGCCGCGATGCTGCTCGGTACGGGGACCACCGACCCGGCCGACGGCAGCCCCGTACGCCTGCCTGACGCCCGGATCAAGGCAGGTGTCATCATCGGCGCGCCCGGCCTCGCCGACGAGCAGGTCAACCAGGCGATGCTCGAACGCTACCCGGTCATGGGGCACACCGATTTCAGCACGATGACCACGCCGGCGCTGGTGGTGGCTGGGGACAGGGACTTCAACCCGATGTTCTCCGACCGGCTCAGCTACCGCTGGGACGCGTACACCGCGGCCCCAGCCCCGAAGACTCTGCTGATGTTGCACGACGCGGAGCACCTCTTCGGCGGCATCTCCGGCTACGACGCGGCGGAGACTTCCGACGAGAACCCGGCCCGAGTCGCCGTGCTCCGCGCGATGATCTGGGCGTACCTGCGCTCCCAGCTCTACCCGACCGACCCGGCCTGGGACCGCGCGGTCGCCGCCTTCGATTCCGGCTCTGTCGAATCCAAGTAGTGGCGTGACTTCCGCAACCTGGTGACCCGGCTTCTCATCGCGGGTGCCGCTCGGATGTGGTGAGGAGCAATTCCCATTCCTGCGCCAAGGCTCGATTGATTCGACGGTCGCGGGCGATGGCTTCCTTGAGCCAGGCGATGGTGGCGGGCGCCATGGCGAGAATCTGGCTGTAGTTGAGGGCAGCCGGGTTCATGCCGAACACCAGACCAGTCTTGAGCAGGGTGCCTGAGGTCGCGATGGTGTGCCCGAGCAGCAGCATGGAGGTGAGCTTGGCGTGCTCCAACTTCCGTTGCGCGGCCGTACCGCCGGTGGCGTAGCTCTTGAGGAGCCAGTACCCGCGGATGATCGCGGACACGATTCCCGGAGTGATGCCCATCGTGAAGAAATGGCGCAGGTCGTAGCCGTTCGTATACATGTAGCGGGCGACGTCGGTCCAGGGCACCTTGACGCCGGAGGAGGTCAGTGCGAACGGCGAATTGATCTGACCGAGTTGGAGCAGGCTGAAGAACGGCGGCTGCAGGCCGGCAGGGGTGTATACGTCCGAGAGCAGATGGCGTACCTGCGTGATGAGGGCGGTGATCAGGTCGACCGAATCGTGTGTGGTGGCGACCTGGACCAGTTGGCCCGCCTTGTCGATGTAGGTGCCGGTGCCGCGCATGAGGTCCGCCACGCCGTAGAAGAAGCCCAGGAGCGGATCGTGGCCGAGGCTCTGGAGCCGGTGAGTTGCCGGCCGCATCCCGCTGACCAGGCCTCCGGTGGCTTTCGTGGTGGGGGCGTCATATGGCACTTTGGCGAGCTTCTCGAAACCCTTGAAGAATCGGGCGTGGATGCCGTCAGCTCGATCCTTGTCCTTGAGCCAGTTCGTGAGGGGTGAACCCGCCTGCTTCGTGCCGAGGAAGGTGGAATCCTGGGGGATGCGGACGAGGACGATGTCCAGGATGGTCGCGAGGGCTCCGGCGACCAGGACGACCGTCCAGTCGGCCTCGTCCCAGCTGATGTCGCCGTGTTCCTCGGTGTAGCTGCGCAGGCTGCCAGCTATCTGACCAGGGGGAAGAATCTGCTGGAGCGGGTCCCGGGTCAGATCGATGCCCAGCAGATCCAACTGGGCTTCGGCAAGCCTGACGAGCTGATCGAAATCGTCCTCGGTCGGGACGATGGGCACCGCGTAGCGGGAATGGTGCGATGCCTCGACGCTCACCGTGGCCGCTGCGACCGGCTGGGACGGTGGGGCCGGTACGAGGACGCCCATCGCCTGGAGACGGGCGCGCACCGCATCGAACTCGGAGGTGACCGAGTCCAGGGTGTCGCTGATCCGGCCTTCGCGTTCGAGGACTTCCTTCAGGTCAAAGTCCACCTGGTCGAACAAGCTCCGCAGTTCGGTAAGCGTGACGGCCTGGTACGCCACGACCGCGGCGGCAGCCGAGAGCTGATCACCCGACACGCAGTGGCTCCCGCTGTTCGAAGAGTTCCTGGCTGGTCTGCAGGTTCACCAGGGCCGACTGGAAGGCGGCCAACTCGGCCCTGAGCGTGGCGAGTCGCTCTTCGTTGCGCGTGGTCTGGGTGAGGTAGGCATCCATCCGGCGAGCGAGCCCGGCGATGTCGTCGGTGAGCTCGGCCATTGCCTGCTGGTGGTTCTTGATGACCTGCTGAATCAGATGCTCGCGCCGCTTCTCCCGCTCCCGCTCGTTGGTGGCCAGCACGTAACGGGCTCCCTGATGGACCACGACGCCGAGGATCACCACGGTGCCGATCCCGGTGGCCATCGCACTCAGTCCCAGCAGGCCACCGAACCCCAGGGCCGCCAGACCCGAAGTGATTCCCGCTCCGCTGAGGCCGGAGACACTGCCGGCAAGACTGATGGCGGCGATCGGGGCCCCGAACGCAGCAGCCTTGACGGCGATGTCCTTGGTGGCGGCCTCCAATTGGCTCGTCGTGATCCGGCCGGAGGCGAAGTCCTCCTCGGTGACCACGAAACGTTCGGTCGCCTCCACGACCTGGCCCGCCGACTCGGTGAAGACGAGTTCGGCGACGAGCACGATTCGCTCACGCTCGGCGTCTGCGGCATGCCTGTCGGCCCGCGAGATGCGCACCAGATCGCGTACCAGGACGGTGAACACCGGCTCGCGTTGGTCCTCGTCGAGGAGGTCGCGCAATTCCCTGGCCAGTTCCACAGTGGCATCGGGGATCCCTGCGCGGCTCGCCGTGTCGCGTTGCGCCCCGGTGATATCGCTACGCAACTGCGACCGCGCCTCGTCGTCGAGGCCGATCATCGATGCGAACAGGTACAGATTCGCGATCTCGCGAGGATCGAGAAGGCCGTCGACGAGCGCCAGGCTCACCAACACCCGGCAATACAACAACTTCCCGTCGGCAGTGAGCGCGGACAGGTCGCCGACATCAGCGCGGTCGCGGGAGGTACGTGCCGACAGGCCGTCCTTCACCTCTACAACCTTCGCCATGACCTGCTCGGCGGACTGCTTCACCTTGTCCTGAGCATCGCCTGCGACATCAGCGACACGTTGCCTCGCGACGCTGGTGCTGTCGACGACCATTCGCCCCGCGGCGTCGGCGACGCCCTTCAGCCGCCCAAGCCCCACGCCACGAAGATCCATCGCCATCCCTCTCAGATCAGTTGGCCAGAGGCTATCGGCTGCCGCCAACATGACCACATCCTCCGGCTGGCCTCGCCTTTCATCCGCGAGATGGCGGTGTCCTAAAGCCGTGGCATCGCCTCTGGACGGTCGGGACAACCTCCCGGCAGCCGGGGACGGGCGTCCCTGGTGACCGGGTCTGTCGGACCAACAGACTTCCCAAGCGAAACGGCCGCTGCCGCCCTGCCGGCAGACAACCGGCCTTCTGCCGAAGCGTGACGAGGAGTCGAGTTCGATGCGAGTACGAAAGAGTGCGGCGGTCCTGAGTACCGTCGTGACCGGATGGGTCATGGTCCTGGTGGCGGCGCAGCCGGCGTCGGCGGCACCCAACTGCAACGTCCCGATCCCGCCGCCGGCGTGTGGTTACGAGCCGCCGGAGGACCCGCCGCCGCCGTCGGGCTTCGTCCCGGTGCTCGCCTTCGACGGGGCACGGCAGACGGTGTCCCGCGACGGGGTGCACGTCTGGGGCTGGACGGCGGACAACGACGCGCCGACCACGGCGCTGAACGTGAACATCAGCATCGACGGCACGCAGGTCCGATCCATGGTCGCCAACCAGCACCGTCCCGACGTCGCTGCCGCCTACCCGAACTATGGTGCGGCGCACGGCTTCGAGGTGGTGCTGCCCGCGTCGGCCGCAGGACACAACGTCTGTGTGACGGCGATCAGCGTCGGCGGGGGAGCGAACAAGTCCGTCTGCCGTCAGATGGACGACATCGTCGAGTTCATGGCGTACGGCATCAACTACGACATCGCCCGGGCGCAGCTGGTCGGGACGTCACTTCAGCAGTTGGACAAGGTGACGAACCGCAACGACACGACGTTGCAGCAGTCCACCGAGATCAGCGGTTCGAAGACGGTGACGGAGACCGAGGGGTGGTCGGACACGGCCGGGGTCAAGGTCTCGGTGTCGACCTCCATCAAGGCCGGCTTCCCGATCTTCGCCGACGGCAAGGTGACGGTCTCGGCCGAGGGGTCCTTCAGCTACACCCAGAACGGTTCCACCTCGCGTAGCCGTACGGTCTCCTGGCGGCAGCCTGTGCTGGTGCCGGCGCGATCGATCGTGGAGGCCACGGTCACCGTCACCCATGCGAACATCCGGGTGCCGTACTCGCTGAGCGGCGAGTTCATCTACCGCAGCGGCGCACGCGCCGCTGGCACCGTGGGCGGCATGTTCGCCGGCGGCAACAGCGAGAACGTGCAGGTCAACCTCAAGCAGTACAACCTGGACGGCTCACCCGCCGTGGCGCCGGCGAAGCAGCCGCAGGCCACAATGCTCAAGATCAGCTAGTCGGGCGAGCTGGTTGCACCGGCCGCGCACGGCGCGACGGCAGCCAGCGGGCGTGTCCACAAGTACGAAGATCTCGCGGCCAACGATCGTAAGGACTGGCCGCCGGGGTGGGTCGGGGCGACCGGGGGGAGGTCCCGACCCGCCCCGACATCGTATTGACTGATTCCTTGCTTCCAGGTGTACACAAAGGAGAGTGAGATGAGCCTGGTCACGGGCGAGACGGACGGCGGCATCCTGCTGATCGCCAACGACGACACCTTCGCACACACCTACCCCGACCTGCGGCGACTGCTGGAGGAGCAGGCCGAGGGCGACCCGCTGCGCGGCGCGGTGGAGTTCTTCGACTTCACCGGTCGGCGGCTGGTCCCCGGTTTCGACCGGCAGTGGTGCCTGACCGACCTGCAGCCGAGCAGTGAACCCGCCGATCCGGCGGCGGTGCAGCGCCGCCTTCAGGCGGTGCTCGATCACCTCGAACGGTTCCTCAAGTCCGACTCGGAGTCGGGGGGCGGCTCCCGCGTCGACGGTGCTGCGACGGTGCGCGAACTGCCGGCGCTGGACGGCACGCTGGCCGACGCCATCGAGAAGATGCCCTGGCACGAGCCGGGGAAGGGAACTGCCGGCAACTTCCTGCACAACGCCATGCACGCCGCCGGTTGGGCGCACTGACCGGCATCGTCGACCAGGAGGCCGACCCGTGACGCCCGCTGAGGGATCCACAACGACTCGACGCGGCCTGCTGGCCGGTGCGGCGGTGGCGGTGGCGCTGCTCGTCCTGGTCGGCCAACTTCTTCAGCGGGACCCGCTGCTGTTCGGCCCCAGCACGCTGACCGCGGTCTTCGCCGCCGCGTTCACCGCACTCGGTGCCCTGGTGCTCGCCGGGGTGCCGGGTCACCCGGTGGGCCGGCTGATGCTCGCCGCCGGCCTGGTCGCCACGGTCGCGGTGCTGGCGCTGAGCTGGTCGTCGTGGCTGCCGCTGGCCTGGCTGGGCCAGTGGCTCTGGTGGCCGCCGTACACCCTGGTCATCCTGGCCCTGCTGGTCTTCCCCGACGGCAAGCTACCCGGCCCGCGCTGGCGCGTGGTGGCGGCCGGCCTCATCGGAGCCGGTGGCCTGACCACCGGCGCATTCGCCGTCGCCGCTCTCGACGACCCGCGCGGCCTGCTGCTCACCGGTGAGCTGGCGGCGACCGGGCGGGCGCAACTGTGGGTACGCGTCGCCCTGCTGGCGATCGTCGTACAGGTGCTGCTGGTGGTGGCGGTCCTGGTGTCGCTGGCCGGACGCTGGCACCGCGCGACGGGCCAGACCCGTCAG
This sequence comes from Micromonospora maris AB-18-032, assembly GCF_000204155.1. Classification (NCBI taxonomy): domain Bacteria; kingdom Bacillati; phylum Actinomycetota; class Actinomycetes; order Micromonosporales; family Micromonosporaceae; genus Micromonospora; species Micromonospora maris. The sequence continues at coordinate 738,494 of NC_015434.1, forward strand.
CAGCTGGCCTGCCTGCTGGTGGCGGGTGCCCTGTTCCTGCTGGGCGGCGTGCTCGACGCGCTCAACCTGGCCGGGGCCTGGGCGCTGATGGTGGTCGCGATTCCGGGCGCGATGACCCTCGCCGTGCTGCGTTACCGGCTCTACCAGCTGGAACGCGTGATCAACCGGACGTTGGTCTGGCTGGTGATGAGCCTGCTGGTGATCGCCGGCTTCGTGGCCATCGTCGCGCTGCTGCGGGACCTGGTCGTCGGCCCGGACACCTCGAACGCCTCCCTGGTCGCCACCGGCCTGATCGCGATCACCTTCGAGCCGCTGCGCGGTCGGGTGCAGCGAGGCGTCAACCGGCTGCTCTACGGCGACCGCGACGATCCGTACGCGATGCTGACCCGGCTCGGCAGCCTGCTGGAACGGACCGGACAGCCGCACGCGGTGCCGGCGCTGCTTGCCGACACCATCGCCAGGTCACTGCGGGTGCCGTACGTGTCGGTCGAGGTGGACGACGCCGACGGAGGTGACCTGCCGGACGGCGGCGCGGCGCACGGCACGCCGACCACCTCGGTGGAGCGTTTCGACATGCTCATCCACGGCGACCGGGTCGGTCAGCTGGTGGTGGCCCACCGCCGTACCGGTGACCGGTTCACCCCGATGGAGCGTCGGATCCTCACCGACGTGGCCCGGCAGGCCACCGCGGCGGTGGCGACCGCCCGGCTGATCCGTCAGCTCCGCCAGGCGCGGGAGGGACTGGTGCTGGCGCGGGAGGAGGAACGCCGCCGGCTACGTCGGGACCTGCACGACGGGCTCGGTCCCACCTTCGCCGGCATGTCGATGCAGGTACGCGCGGCGAGCAAGCTCGCCACCGGGACGCCGCGGCTGGAGCTGATCCTCGACCGGCTCGCCGACGACCTGCGTACCTGCACCGCCGAGGTACGTCGGCTGGTGGACCAGTTGCGGCCGGCCGCGCTGGACCAGGGTCTGGAGTCGGCGCTGCGGGCGGAGTGCCGGCGCTTCGACGGCCCGCAGCTCGGGATAGACCTCACGGTCGACGGTGACCTGCGGACCCTGCCCGCGGCGGTGGAGGTGGCGGCGTACCGGATAGTGGCCGAGGCGCTGTCCAACGTGGTACGCCATGCCCACGCCAGCCGATGCGAGGTCCGGGTCAGTCGCGGCGACGCCCTGCTGGTGGAGGTGGCCGACGACGGGGTCGGACTGGCCGGTCCGCGGCCCGGCGGGGTGGGTCTGGACTCGTTCCACCACCGGGCGGCGGAACTCGGCGGCAGCTGCGAGATCACCGCCGGGGCGCAGGGTGGGACCCTGGTGCGGGTCCGGCTGCCCTGGGTCGAGGACGAATAGCCGCCGAAGCGCGGGAGAGGGGTAGGCATGTCGGAACAGGCCCGCGTGCTCATCGTCGACGACCATCCGGTGGTACGCCGTGGCTTGCGCACGATGCTGGAGGGCGAGTCCTGGGTGGCGGAGGTGCTGGAAGCGGCCTCCTGCGCCGAGGCGATCGCCGCGGTCGCGCACGAACAGGTCACCGTCGTGGCGATGGACATCGCCCTGCCGGACGGCGACGGCGTGCAGGCGGTCGGTCAGATCCTGCGGCACCGCCCGGAGACCGCAGTCGTGATGCTGACCATGGCCGACGAGGACGAACTGGTCGCCCGTGCCCTGCGGGTCGGTGCCCGGGGCTACCTGCTCAAGGACACCGACCCCGATCTGGTGGTCGATGCGCTGCGGACCGTGGCCGGTGGGGGCGTGGTGCTGGGGCCGGGGATCACCGCCGCCGCGTTGGGTCGGGCACAGCCGGCAACGGTCAGCCTGCCGCCGCCGTTCGACCGGCTCACCCCGCGCGAACGGGACATCCTGGCGCACCTGGCCGCTGGTGAGGACAATGCCCAGATCGCCCGCCGGTTCGGGCTGAGCACGAAGACCATCCGGAACCAGGTCTCGGCGATCCTCGGAAAGCTCGGTGTCGCCGACCGCGTGCAGGCGGCGTTGCTCGCCCGGGACGTCGGCATCGGGCCATCGTGACCGCCCGTAAGGGCTGGAAGCGCGCCGACATCGAACAGCGACCGGAACTGCCATCCCACGGCTCAGACGAGGTGCCTTCGGAGTCGCTTGTCGAGCGCGGCCACGGCTGCGGCGGCGGCCCCGACCGCGAAGATGCGCAGCCAGACGTCACCGCCGATCGGCGCGGTGTCGAAGATGCTGTTCATCGCCGGCAGGTAGGTGATGGCGAGCTGGGCCAGGGCCTGCAGCAGTACGCCGCCGAGGACCCAGCGGTTGGTGAAGAAGCCGATGCGCCAGGCGGAACGCACGAGCGAACGGCAGCTGAACAGGTAGAGCATCTCCACCACGACGAAGAGGTTGAGCGCTGCCGTCCGTGCTTCGGCCACACCGGCGCCCCGACGCTGCTCCCACTCGAACAGCAGCCAGGCGCCGGCCACGAGCAGCGCGGCCACCAGGGCGATCCGGGCCACGAGAGCGCCGGTCAACAGTGGTCGTCGGGGGTCGCGGGGCGGCCGTCGCATGATGCCGCTCTCCTTCGGCTCGAAGGCGAGCATCAGGCCGAGCAGAACGGCGGTGGTCATGTTGATCCACAGGATCTGGGTCGGTAGCAGCGGAAGGGTCGCGCCCAGAATGATGGCCACGAAGATGACCAACCCTTCACCGAGGTTCGTCGGCAGCGTCCAGACGATGAACTTGATGAGGTTGTCGAAGACCCCGCGGCCCTCCTCGACCGCGGCCTCGATGGTGGCGAAGTCGTCGTCGGTCAGCACCATGTCGGCGGCATCCTTGGCCACCTCGGTTCCGGTACGCGCCATGGCGATGCCGATGTTGGCCTGACGCAACGCCGGGGCGTCGTTCACCCCGTCGCCGGTCACCGCGACCACGTGCCCGCGCCGCTGGAGCGTCTCGACCAGCCGCAGCTTCTGCTCCGGGGACACGCGCGCGAACACCGTGGCGCGGTCCACCGTCTCCGCGAACCGCTCGGCCGGCAGTGTCTGCAGGTCTCTGCCGGTGAGCACCCTTCCCTGCTGGTCGTCACCGAGAATGGCGAGGTTCGTGGCGATGGCAGTGGCCGTCGCCGCATGATCCCCGGTAATCATCTTCACGCCGATCCCGGCGTCGTGACAGGCGCGCACCGCGGGCACGGCGGCACTCCTGGGCGGATCCAGCATCGCCTGCAGGCCCGTCAGGGTCAGCGTGCCGGGCAGGTGATCTTCGTTGAAGTCGCCGGACCGCCCGTCCCGACGTACGGCTGTCGCGAGCACCCGGAGCCCCTGGCTGGACAGCCCTTCTGCGCAGCGCAGGGCCGCCTCGGTGTCGAGCGGGCGGGTCGTCCCGTCGCCGCTCATCTCCGTACGGCACATCGACACGATCTGCTCCACGCTGCCTTTGGCCAGCACGACCTCGCGCCCGGAGTCGGGTTCGCGGTGCAGGGTGGCCATGTACTGCCGCTCAGAGCTGAACGGGATCGTGGCGGTACGCGGCAAGGTGTTGTCGAGCCGGGCGCGGTCGATCCCGCCCTTCCCGGCGACCACAAGCATCGCCCCCTCGGTCGGATCGCCGGTGATGACCCACTCGCCGTTCTCCTCGCGTACCCGGGCGTCGTTGCAGCCAGCGCCCGCCAGCAGAGTCCAGCGCAGGGACTCGCTCGTCGCCTCGTCGGCCACCGCACCGGAGGGGCCACAGATCTCTCCCTCGGGGCGGTAGCCCGAGCCGCTCACGGTGAACTCGCCGTCCGGCGTCCAGAGCCCCCGTACCGTCATCTGGTTCTCGGTCAGAGTGCCCGTCTTGTCGGAACAGATGACCGTGGTGCTTCCCAGCGTCTCGATCGCCGGCAGGCGGCGAATCACCGCCCGCCGCCGCGCCATCCGCGTCACGCCGATGGCCAACGTGACGGTGACGGCCGCCGGCAGTCCTTCCGGAATCGCCCCCACCGCCAGCGCGATGGCCGCGGTGAAGGTTTCGGTCGCGTCCTGGCCGCGCAGCACACCGACACCGAAGGTCATCGCCGCCAGGACGAGGATGGCCACCGTCAGCACCTTGCTGAACCAGGCAAGCTTGCTGGTCAGCGGGGTCGCCAGGTTGTCGGCCGCGCCGACCAGCCGGTGGATCTGCCCCAACTCGGTCTCGGTGCCGGTGGCCACCGCGATGCCGGCACCACCGCCCGCCGTGACCAGCGTGCCCGAGTAGACCATGTTGCGCCGGTCCGACACGGCGGTCACCTCGGGCAGTTCCGCCTCGTCCTTGGTGACCGGAACCGACTCGCCGGTCAGCGCCGACTCGTCCACCCGAAGTTCGGCCAGGCGGACCAGGCGCAGATCCGCCGGCACCTTGTCGCCCGCCTCCAGGACGATCAGATCCCCGGGAACCAGTTCCTCTGAGGCGATCATCCGCTCCTGCCCCGCCCGCACCACCCGCGCCTCGGTACGCACCATCGACCGCAAGCTGTCCAGCGCCGCCTCAGCCTTGGACTCCTGCACATACCCGACCACGGCGTTGACCAGCACGACGCCGAAGATGACGCTGGCGTCCACGTACTCGTGGAGGAACGCGGTGATCACCGCAGCCGCCATCAACACGTAGATGAGCGGATTGTGGAACTGCCGCAGCGCCCGGCGCAGGAAGCCGCCGCCCCCGGCGGCAGGCAGCAGGTTGCGCCCGTACCGTTCCAGGCGTCGCGCGGCCTCGTCCGTGCTCAACCCACGGCGCGGGTCCGTTTCGAGCAGGAGCACCACCTCGTGGGAGGACATGGCGTGGTGCCCGTTCTGGCGCGGTGACTCGGCCGGCTCTTCAGAACCCACCGCCACCTCGCAATCCGACGTCGGCTCAGGCGCACCCGGGCCGGGTCATCGTGGCCGGGAGCACCGCACTTCAGCCTGAGCAGTTGAGAAAATCCTCTGCCAATGCACCGTCAGGCGACCGACAAACAGCACAAAAAGGTTAGGCAGTCGGTGTCCCGTGAGCAGCGCGACTCGGTCAGTCTTTGCTGAACTGGCAAGAAAACTTGGCGAACGGTGCCGTGGCTGCCACCATCGTCGAACCTGACGACAGGAGCGGGGGATTGGCTGTGGCGCACGACTTCGACAAGGCGTACTGGGAGCAGCGCTGGCGGCAGGGCGCTGTCGACCGTCCCGGCTCCATGAGCGGCAAGCCGCCGAACCCCTATCTGGTGCGTGAGATCGGCACCCTGGCACCGGGTGCGGCGTTGGACGCCGGATGCGGGGCCGGTGCCGAGGCGATCTGGCTCGCCTCGCAGGGCTGGCAGGTGACCGCCGCTGACATCTCCTCCGAGGCACTCACCCGCGCCGCCGAACGCGCAGCGGCGAGTGGGGTTTCCGAACGCCTGACGTGGATCGAGGCGGACCTGAGTCGCTGGGTGCCGCAGACACGCTTCGATCTGGTCACCACCCACTACGCCCATCCGGCGATGCCGCAACTGGAGTTCTACGACCGACTCGCGGAATGGGTGGCGCCGGCCGGCACCCTGCTGATCGTCGGCCACCTGCACCCCTCCGCCGACCCCGACCCCGACCCCGACCCCGACCAGGGCCGGGGCCACGTAGACCCTGGTCATGAGCGGGGTGACAGCCATGAGCAAGGTCATGGCCATGACCGGGGGCACGGGCATGGCCACCAGGTCGGAGAGCGTCCCCCCGCCGAGGCGTCGGCGACCACCGCAGCCATCACGGCGCGTCTGAACGAGACGGAATGGGAGATCCTCACCGCAGAGGAGGGTCAGCGCACCCTCACCGGCCCGCGCGGGGAGATCACCCTGAACGACGTCGTGGTACGCGCCCTCCGGCGCCCCTAGCCGACCGCCCTCCCCGCCCCGCCCGCCCCTCCCTGCCCGCCCCGCCCAGACCCCACCCCACCCCACCCCACCCCACCCCAACGCTGACCGACCTCGTCGATCTTGCACTTACTGTCGCGGCAAGTGGTGTCAACTCGGGCATTTCGACGACCAGAAGTGCAAGATCGACGAAGCGAAGCGGCGGTCGGGCGGGCGGCGCGGCCGCGGCGCGGCGCGGCGCGGCGCGGCGAGGGCGGGTGGGGAGGGGGGCTAGGGGGTTAGGGGGTGGGGATTTGGGTGGTGGTGGTGAGGACGTGGTCGATCAGGCCGTAGGTGCGGGCCTGTTCGGCGGTGAACCAGCGGTCGCGGTCCCAGTCTTGCTGGATCTCGGTCAGGTCGCGCCCGCTGTGGCGGGCGATCAGTTCCTGCATGGTCCGCTTCACGTGCAGCATGTTCTCTGCCTGGATGGTGATGTCGGAGGCGGTGCCACCCATGCCGCCCGAGGGCTGGTGCATCAGGATCCGGGTGTGTGGCAGGGCGTACCGCTTGCCGGCGGTACCCGCGCAGAGCAGGAACTGGCCCATCGAGCCGGCCAGCCCGAGCGCCAGGGTCGACACGTCGTTGGGCACGAAGCGCATGGTGTCGTAGACGGCCATGCCGGCACTGACCGAGCCGCCGGGGGAGTTGATGTAGAGGCGGATGTCGCGGGTCGAGTCCTCGGCCGCGAGCAGCAGGATCTGCGCGGTGATCCGGTTGGCGGCCTCGTCGGTCACCTCGCTGCCGAGGAAGACGATCCGTTCCCGCAACAGCCGCTCGAACACCTGGTCGCCGAAGGTCCGCTGCCCGTCGTCCAGCATGGTGATCATCTCGTCCACCTCTCCCGTCGCCGGTGGGCGAGACGACCGCCCGGGAACCGGCACCTTCACAAGGCTGGACCGGACCAGGACCCGGCTCCCAGTGGTTCTGCCCGGGGCAGATTCGCCCTCGGCAGAACGGCCCTGGGGCGCCGCCTTCGGCAGAACGTCTAGTGGTGGGCGAGGTCGCGCGACGAGCGGAGCAGTGGGGTGAGTACGCCGGGAACGAGGTGACCTGCGGGTCGTCCCCCACGCCGGGAGGTGTTCCGGGGGCGGCTGTCGGAGCGGAAGGGCGTACCCAGCAACCGGACCGTCAGCGCGGCGGACCGCATCCGTCGGGCTCGGCGCAGCGCGCTGCCGCTGGGCCTGGTGACCGTTGCCGGGCGACGCAGCGCACCACGGGCGACCACTCGACCATGCTGGTCCGCCTCGGTGTCGAGTCGGTCGGTGAACACCGTGATCCGCAGGCCTCCACTGACGCCGCCCACGGGTGCGAACCCGCCGAACGGCAACCCGGCGAGTTCGTTCCCGACGGTGCCGGCAAGCCCACCGCTGGTGCCGGCAAGCCCACTGCTGGAGCCCGCCAGCCCACCGGTGGCGTTGAGCCAACCCGAGGATGCATGGGATCCGACCGCGCCGAGTCGGGCGACCGGGCTCGGGGTGCCGCCGGAGGCGGACCGGGTGGACGAGATCACCGAGCCGCCGGCGTGCCGGCCGGGAGGCGGTTGGCTGCCGAGCGGTGCCGTACCCAGCGGGGTGGAGGGCATCCGGCGTTCGACCCGGCGCAGGTCGTCGCGTACCGCTTCGAGAAGGTCGGAGAGGTAGAGGCCGAGCGCGCGGCAGACGGCCGCGAGCACCTCGGACGACGCCTCCTTGCGCCCCCGTTCCACCTCGGACAGGTAGGGCACGGAGACTCCGGCGGCCCGGGCGACCTCACGTAGCGTCAGGCCTTGGCGTTGGCGTTCCCGGCGCAGCACTACGCCGATCACCCGTCGCAGTAACGACATGCGGGCCTCACTCTCGCCGGTCCTGCGCTGACCCACCCATCATGCCCGGCCGGCGTCGCCGACGCCGTCCCGCTCGCCCGCCTGCACCGCCCACCCAACTGCACTGCGTACCCGCAGAGCAGGTGCTTGGGCACCTCGGCGTGCGGATTGCCGACCAAGGGCTATGTTGTGCTCGTGCAGGCGACGGAGGCGGGGCAGGTCCCGCGGTGATCCATTTTCCCGCGCAGCGGCGTGGCCCGCTGAGCGCGTTGAGCCTACGGTTGGCCGCCGCCGTCGGGCTGGTGTTGATCGTGGTCGCGGCGGTCTATCTCGAACGGGACCAGTACCGCGACATCAACGACGACGGCCTGACCCTGCTGGACTGCTTCTACTACGCGGTGGTCTCGTTGTCGACCACCGGCTACGGCGACATCGTGCCGGCCTCCCAGAGCGCTCGGCTGGTGAACGTCCTGCTGATCACCCCGGCCCGGGTGCTGTTCCTGATCATCCTGGTCGGCACCACCCTGGAGGTGCTGACCGAGCAGTACCGGACCGGACGTCGCCTGCACCGGTGGGAGAGGAAATTGAAGGACCACGTCATCATCTGCGGCTACGGCACCAAGGGTCGCAGCGCCATCTCGGCGCTCCAGGAGAACGGGCTCGACAAGTCCCGGATCGTCGTGGTGGAGCGCAGCGGGGCGGCGTTGCGGCAGGCCACCTCGAACGGGTTGGTGGCGATCGAAGGCTCGGCGACCCGGTCCTCGGTGCTCAACCAGGCCCATGTGCGGACCGCCAAAGCGGTGATCATCGCGACCGACAGCGATGACGCCTCCGTGCTTGTGGCGTTGACCGTACGCCAGCTCACCGCCGGTCAGGTGCGGATCATCGCCGCCGCCCGGGAGGCGGAGAACGCTCCGCTGCTCAAGCAGAGCGGCGCACACCACGTGATCGTCTCCTCGGCCACCGCCGGTCGGCTGCTCGGGCTGTCCACCTCCGCGCCACCGCTGATCGACGTGGTGGAGGATCTGCTGACTCCCGGTCAGGGCATGGCGTTGGCCATGCGGTCGGCCGAGCGGCACGAGGTCGGCCGGAATCCCCGCGAGCTGGAATCGTTGGTGATCGCACTGGTCCGGCGTGGCAAGGTGGTCACCCTGGCGGACCAGGCGGGCGCGGTCGTCGAGACCGGCGACATGCTGGTCCATGTACGCGACGACCGGCCCACCGCCAACACCCTGCCCTGACCCCGGCAGGGCGGCCGAACGCAGGGGCGGGGCGTTCCGCGATGGAACGCCCCGCCCTTCGCTGCGGTCGTCAGCCGACGATGGTCCAGGTGTCGCCGCTGCCCAACAGGCCGGCGAGCTGCTGCTCGGGGGTCTCGGTGACGCTCGCCTTCGCCTCGGCGACCTGCGCCTGCACCACACTGTCGTAGGACGGCCGGGCCACCGAGCGGAACACCCCGATCGGGGTGTTCCGCAGGTCGAAGCCGGGCAGCCGGGACAGCGCGAACGCGTACGCCGGGTCGGCGACGCCCGCGTCGTGCACGACGATCTCCTCGGCCGGGGTGCTCGCGGTCTCGCGGACCTCCAGACCGAACCCACCAGGCGGGTGTACGACGCAGAACTGCCCGTCCTTGCCGAAGGTGATCGGCTGGCCGTGCTCCAGGCGGATCAGGTGATCGTCCCGGATGCCCGGGTCCTTGAGCTGGTCGAAAGCCCCGTCGTTGAAGATGTTGCAGTTCTGGTAGATCTCCACGAACGCCGAGCCCTCGTGCTCGGCGGCGGCGCGCAGCACCGACTGGAGGTGCTTGCGGTCGGAGTCGATGGTCCGGCCGACGAAGGTGGCCTCCGCACCCAGCGCCAGCGAGATCGGGTTGAACGGCGCGTCCGCCGAGCCGACCGGGGTCGACTTGGTGATCTTGCCGACCTCGGAGGTCGGGCTGTACTGCCCCTTGGTCAGGCCGTAGATCCGGTTGTTGAACAGCAGGATCTTGAGGTTGACGTTGCGGCGCAGCGCGTGGATCAGGTGGTTGCCGCCGATGGAGAGCGCGTCACCGTCACCGGTCACCACCCAGACCGACAGGTCCGGACGGGAGACCGACAGGCCGGTGGCGATCGCCGGGGCCCGGCCGTGGATCGAGTGCATGCCGTACGTGTTCATGTAGTACGGGAACCGCGACGAGCAGCCGATGCCCGAGACGAAGACGATGTTCTCCCGGGGGATGTTCAGCTCCGGCATGAACTGCTGGACGGCCGCGAGGATCGCGTAGTCACCGCAGCCGGGGCACCAGCGCACCTCCTGGTCGGACTTGAAGTCCTTGGCGGTGAGCTTGAGGGCGACGGGCTCAGACATTCTTCAGGACCTCTTCCAGCATCGTCTCCAGCTCGGCGGCGGTGAACGGCAGGCCGCGGACCTGGTTGTAGCCGATCGCGTCGACCAGGTAGCGCGCCCGGATCACGTGGGCGAGCTGGCCGAGGTTCATCTCGGGGATGACCACCCGGTCGTAGGAGCGCAGCACCGCGCCCAGGTTCGCCGGCATCGGCGCGAGGTGTCGCAGGTGCGCCTGCGCGACCGGCAGTCCGCGCTGGCGCAGGCCCCGGCAGGCCGCGCCGATCGGGCCGTACGTCGAGCCCCAGCCGAGCACCAGCACCCGGGCGTCGCCGTCGGGATCCTCCACCTCGACGTCCGGCACCGGGATGGTCTCGATCCGGGCGGCCCGGGTACGCACCATGAAGTCGTGGTTGGCCGGGTCGTACGAGATGTCGCCGGTCTTGTCGGCCTTCTCCAGACCGCCGATGCGGTGCTCAAGGCCGGGCGTGCCCGGGATGGCCCACGGCCGGGCCAGGGTCTGCGGGTCACGCAGGTACGGCAGGAAGGTGGTGCCGTCCTCGCCGTTGGGCGCGGTGGCGAACTCGACCCGCAGGTCGGGCAGCGACTCCACGTCCGGCAACAGCCACGGCTCGGAGCCGTTGGCGACGTAGTTGTCCGACAGCAGGATCACCGGAGTGCGGTACGTCAGCGCGATCCGGGCCGCCTCCAGCGCGGCGTAGAAGCAGTCGGAGGGCGACTTCGGGGCGATCACCGCCACCGGGGCCTCGCCGTGCCGACCGAACAGCGCGATGTTCAGGTCGGCCTGCTCGGTCTTGGTCGGCATGCCGGTGGACGGTCCGGCCCGCTGCACGTCGACGATGAGCAGCGGCAACTCCAGGGCCACCGCCAGCGAGATCGTCTCGCTCTTGAGAGCCACCCCCGGACCGCTGGTCGTGGTCACACCGAGCGCACCACCGTACGACGCTCCCAGCGCGGCACCGATCGCGGCGATCTCGTCCTCGGCCTGCATGGTGGTCACGCCGAGGCGCTTGTGCTTGCTCAACTCGTGCAGGATGTCCGAGGCCGGAGTGATCGGGTACGCCCCGAGGAAGACCGGCAGACCGGAACGGACCCCGGCGGCGACGATGCCCAGCGACAGCGCCGCGTTGCCGGTGATGTTGCGGTAGGTGCCCGCCGGCATCTTCGCGGGCTTGACCTCGTAGCGGACGGCGAAGTCCTCGGTGGTCTCGCCGAAGTTCCAGCCGGCCTTGAAGGCTGCCACGTTCGCCGCGACCAGTTCCGGGCGCTTGGCGAACTTGCGCTCCAGGAAACGCAGGGTCGATTCGTACGGCCGGGAGTACATCCAGCTGAGCAAACCGAGGGCGAACATGTTCTTGGCCCGTTCGGCGTCCTTCTTGGACACGTCGAGCTCGGCCAGCGCGCCGATGGTCATCGAGGTCAGCGCCACCGGGTGCACGGCGTATCCGTCGAGCGTGTCGTCGTCCAGCGGGCTGCTCGCGTACCCGACCTTGGCCAGGTTGCGCTTGGTGAACTCGTCGGTGTTGACGATGATGTCCGCGCCGCGGGGCAGGTCGGTGAGGTTCGCCTTGAGCGCCGCCGGGTTCATCGCCACCAGCACGTTCGGTGCGTCGCCCGGCGTCAGGATGTCGTAGTCGGCGAAGTGCACCTGGAAGCTCGACACGCCCGGCAGGGTGCCGGCGGGCGCCCGGATCTCGGCGGGGAAGTTGGGCAGCGTGGAGATGTCGTTGCCCAACTGGGCTGTCTCCGAGGTGAACCGGTCACCGGTGAGCTGCATGCCGTCGCCGGAGTCACCGGCGAATCGGATGACCACTCGGTCCAGTTGGCGGATCTGCTTGGTCACGCCCGCACCTCGCTTCGCTGCGCGCCGCGGTGCGGCGCGTCGTCCTCACCCGAGAGCCTACGTCGAATCGACCTCGCACCTTTGCCGGAGGTCCGTTCCCTGGGACCGAAATGTGGAGGTTTATGTGGCGTGTTGCGCTGTTTCGTGCCGTCCGGGTAATCCAGATCACCGCCGCGCTGCCGGTCGTGGCCCCGACCACCGGACGGTAGGCTGACCTGCTGTGACCGGCTATCTGGGCTCGTACGCGACGCTCGGGCTGCTGCTGCTCGTCAGCGTCCTCTTCTTGGTAGTTGCGTTCTCGGCGAACCGGGTGCTGCGGCCCGCTCGACCAGCCGATCCACCCGGAAAACGGGCAAGTTACGAGTGCGGCGTCGACCCGGTCGGTGGCGACTGGGCGCAGATGCAGATCCGCTACTACGTCTACGCCTACCTGTACGTTCTCTTCGCCGTCGAGGCGGTCTTCCTCTTCCCGTGGGCGCTGATCTTCGACCGTCCGGACTTCGGCCTGGTCACCGTCGTGGAGATGGCGATCTTCGTGGCCGTGCTCGCCCTCGGGCTGCTCTACGCGTGGCGGCGCCGGATCCTGCACTGGACCTGACCCGCCGGGCTCAAACGAGCCCTGTCGGCTCAGACGAGCCCCTGGCTCTCAGGCGAGTCCTCGTCGGCTGACCGCCGGTGGACGGTTGCCCCGGATGCTGGCGACCATGTCCAGGACGCGTCGGGTCGGGCGTACCTGGTGGGCGCGGAAGACCCGGGCACCCAGCCAGGCGGAGACCGCGGTGGCGGCCAGCGTGCCCTCCAGCCGCTCGTCGACCGGCAGGTCCAACGTCTCGCCGACGAAGTCCTTGTTCGACAGGGCGACCAGCAGCGGCCAACCGGTGGCGGTCAGTTCGCCGAGCCGCCGGGTGATCTCCAGCGAGTGCCGGGTGTTCTTGCCGAAGTCGTGCGCCGGGTCGATGAGGATCCCGTCCCGGCGTACGCCGAGTGACACCGCACGTTCGGCGAGCCCGGTCACCGTCGTCACCACGTCGGTCACCACGTCGGCGAAGGCGGCCCGGTGCGGGCGGGTACGCGGACTGAGCCCGCCGGCGTGCGAGCAGACCAGGCCGGCACCGGTGCGGGCGGCGACCTGGGCCAGCGCCGGATCCGCCCCCGACCAGGTGTCGTTGAGCAGGTCCGCGCCGGCCGCGACCGCCTCCACCGCGACCTCGGCCCGCCAGGTGTCGATCGAGATCACCACGTCGGGAAAGGCGGCCCGGACGGCGGCGATGGTGTCGACGGTACGGCGGATCTCCTCGGCCACGTCGACCTCGGCACCGGGGCCGGCCTTCACCCCGCCGATGTCGACGATCTCCGCGCCCTCGTCCACGGCCCGTTCCACGGCCCGCAGAGCGCTGTCGGCGGCGAACGTCGCGCCCCGGTCGAAGAACGAGTCCGGAGTGCGGTTGACGATCGCCATCACCACCAGCTCGTCGGGGTCGAACGTGCGTCCACCGAGCCGCAGCACCCCGGACACCCCGCCTCCTTCACGCCGTACGCCGCCCGGCGACCCACCGCCGGACACCGTGACGCTATCCGGTCGCAGGTGGCGGGGCCCGTCCGGTACGGCACGCCGGGAGGGGTCGCTCTGCACCGCCGGACATGCCACGATCAGTACATGGGTCAGCTTCTGCTCCTGGTGGTCGTGGCGGTCACCGTCGCGGCGGTGGTGTTCGGCGTGACGGTCCTGGTCAACGGCCAGGATCCCGGCCTGGTGCCGGCCGAGGCGGACGGCCGTGCGGTGCCGTTGCCCGGCGACCGGCCACTGCGCGAGTCGGACGTCGGCGAGGTGCGCTTCGACACCGCGTTGCGCGGGTACCGGATGGCCCAGGTCGACCAGGCGATGCGTCGGGCGGCGTACGACATCGGGTACAAGACCGAGCTGATCGGCGTACTGGAGGCCGAGGTGACCGCGCTGCGGGAGGGACGGACGGCCGAGGCCGACGCCTTGCGCAGCGCCCGTGAGCAGTCCGCGAGCCTGGCCCGCGGCCCGGCACCCGAGGCGACGCGCGACAGCGACGGCGCGGTCGACATCGACCTCGACAAGCACGACGCCGAGCCGGACGACACGACGACGAAGCCGACCGACCCGGCGACCAAGGCGGACCCGGCGACCAAGGCGGACGCAGCGGCCAAGACGGACCTGGCGACCAGGGCGGAGGAGGGCGACGGGGTCGCGGAGGAGGAGCCGCGCGCGTCGGCGGTGCGCGCGGAGTCGCCGTGACCGACCCCGACGCGGCGGACGAGCTTCGCGAGGCGGCCCAACGGGGTGCCGGTGAGGTCACCGCCACCGTGATCGTCAACGCCCCGGCGGAGCAGGTCTTCGCGGCGCTGCTCGCCTGGGAGCGACAGTCCGAGTGGATCCCGTTCACCACGGTGCGCGTGGTCGAGGGGGACGGCGGCGAGGGCAGCCTGGTCGAGGCGGTCACCACGCTCGGCCCGACCGTGCTGCGGGACCGGATGCGGGTGGTACGGGTGGACGCGCCGTACGAGATCGGCGTGGTGCACTGCGGCACGCTGCTGCGTGGGCCGGGGGTGCTGCGCTGCACCCCGTTGGCGAGCGGGCGCAGCCAGGTGGTCTGGCACGAGTGGTTCCATCTGCCGGGTGGCCCGGCCGGCCGGGTGGCCTGGCCGGTGCTCTGGCCCGGCTCGAAGTTCGGTCTGACCCAGGCGCTACGACGCTTCGCCCGTCAGGTCGAGCAGGGTCGCCTGCCCTGAGTTCGTCCCACCGTCGCTCGGCCCGGCACCACGGCGCGCCGCCGGCCTGTCGGTGGGTGGTCCTAGCCTGGATGCCGTGACTGACCTGGTGATCGGGGACGACGGGCTACCGCGCTGCCCCTGGGGCGCGGGCACTGCCGACTACGTGGTCTACCACGACGAGGAGTGGGGCCGCCCGGTGCGCGGAGACGACGCCCTCTACGAACGAATGACGTTGGAGGCGTTCCAGTCCGGGTTGTCCTGGCTGACGATTCTGCGCAAGCGGCAGGCGTTCCGGCGGGCCTTCGACGACTTCCGGATCAGCGCGGTCGCCGGCTACGGCGAGGCCGACGTGGCAAGGCTGCTCGCCGACACCGGCATCGTCCGCAACCGCGCCAAGATCGAAGCAGCGATCGCGAACGCCCGGGCCGCTCTGGAGTTGCCCGAGGGCCTGTCCGAGCTGCTCTGGTCCTTCGCGCCGCCGAATCGGCCCCGGCCGGCCAGCTTCGCCGAGGTGCCGGCCCTGACCGACGCCTCCACGGCGATGGCCAAGGCACTCAAGCGGCGTGGCTTCCGGTTCGTCGGCCCGACCACGGCGTACGCGCTGATGCAGGCCACCGGGATGGTCGACGATCACGTCGCGGGCTGTCACGTCGTGCCGCCCGGTGCGGCCGTGATGGGATAGAGGCATGACGACCGACACCGCACCCCGGGTGGACGGGGCGAGCCAGGCCGACGGTACGGGCACCTGGGCGGTGCTCCTGCCCGCCGGCCGGTACGACGCCGAGCGCCTCGTGCACCACGACACGCTGGAGTTGACCGGCCTGGCGGACGTCGCCGCCCTGCCGCGCGTCGGTGACCAGGTCGCGGTGCTGGCCGACGAGCCGTTGCGGCTGGTGGCGGTGGGCCGGGTGGCCGCGCCGACCAGCTGGCTTCCGGAGGATCCGGACGACCCGCAGTCCGACCGTGGGCCGCAGGCGCTTGTGGTGACGTACACCCGGCGGGCCTTCGACGAACCGGTGCCGGCCGACACGCTCGCCCTCGGCGGCCCGGTGACTGCCCTCGACGCGGGGGCCTTCCGCGACCTGGTGGAGCGGCTCGGACCCCCGCCGCAGCGACAGTCCTGGCTGGTCAGCCTGGATCTGCCGATCGAGGCCGACTCGCCGGCGGAGGCGGTCCGGCTGTTCTGGGCGTACGTGCAGGAACTCGGCCCGCAGGAGCTTCCCGCCTTCGTCTCACCCTCCGGCGACGAGTTGTCGATGCAGGCGTTCGTGCTCGGCGCGGAGGCGAACCAGGATCCGGAAGAGGACGACTGACGTTCTCAGCGGCCCTCGAAGACGGTCCGCTGCTTGTTGACGAAGGCCATGGTGGCCGCCCGGTGGTCGTTGGTGCCGCCGCAGATCGCCTGTGCCTGCGCCTCGGCGGCCAGCGCGTCGGCAAGCGTGCCGGCGTCGGCGACGGAGAGCTGACGCTTGATCGCGCCGTACGCCACGGTCGGGCCGGCGGCGAGCCGGGCGGCGAGTTCCTGAGCGGCCGGCAGCACGCCCTCGTCGTCGTCCACCATCCGGTTGAGCAGGCCGAGCTGGCACGCCTCGTCGGCGCCCACCGGCTCGGCGAGCATCAGCAGCTCGATGGCCTTGGCGTGGCCGACCAGCCGGGGCAGCGTCCACGACGCGCCGGTGTCGGCGGCGAGACCGACCTTGGCGAACGCCATCAGGAACTTGGTCGACGGCCCACCGACGCGGATGTCGGCCAGGAACGCCAGCGAGGCGCCAGCCCCGGCGGCCATGCCACGGACGGCGGCCACCACCGGCTTGGGCAGGCTGGACAGCCGGGCGGCGATCGGGTTGTAGTGCGCCTGGACCGTGTCCAGGGTCTTCCCGGCACCCGATTCGAGGGTGGCCACGTGCTCGCGCAGATCCTGTCCCGCACAGAACGAGCCGCCGGCGCCGGCCAGCACGACCGCCCGGCAACTGCGGTCGGCTTCCAGTTCGGCGAGAGTGTCCCGCAGGGCCTCCTTGAGCGCCACGTTCAGCGAGTTCATCGCCGACGGGCGGTTCAGGGTGAGGGTGACGACGGCATCGGTGCGGTCGACGAGCAGTTCGGTCACGTCTGGCGTTCCTTCTGTCGGATCATCCGGTTACCACCGTCGAGGCACTGCTCGACGTACCGGTCCGCCGCCGGCCGGAGCCGGGCCGCGTGCCGGTCGAAGAAGCTGGCCGCGGCGGTGCCGGGCCAGCGCTCGGGCAGCAGCGCCGGGGGCAGCTGCGGGTCTCGGAAGAGGAAGGTACGCCACGCGTGCACCAACCGGAATCGGGCCGCGTACGCCTCCTCGTCGCCGCTGCGCGCGGTGATTCCGCTCAGCAGGGCGCGCTGCTCGGCGACGAACTGTTCGTAGGCCCGGCCGATCTCGGCCAGGTCCCAGGCCCGGCGGACCAGGCCCATCGCGCCGGGGGTGCCGGCGGCGTGCGCGGCGCTGAACCGCTCGAAGCGTACGCCCGCCTCGTCAAGCATCAGGTCGACGTCCTCGCCGGGCCGGGTGGCCACCCAGACCTGCTCGTCGAGCGTGCCGTAGCCGAGGTAGCGGAGGTTAGCGGCGAGGCGTTGCCGGTCCCGCCGGGCGGACGGGGCGTCGAGCACCAGCAGGTCGAACCGTCCGTCCCAGGTGACCCGGCCGGTGCGGTAGATCCGGGAGGCGGCGTCGTCGAGTCGGCGGCCCGCCTTGGGTGTGATCGAATATCCGGGGCCGGACATCAGTTTGACCGGTTCCAACCAGCCTTGTCGCACCATGCGGGACACCGCGGTACGAACGGCCGGCGGCGCGATCCCGAGCGGAGCCAGGAGTTTGACCAGGGCAGCAACCGGTGCCCGGCCACCCCGGGGCCGGAGGTGGTCGCCGTACAGGTCGAATAGTGCCGACCGTGCCTGCATGACCGCACATTGTGACAGGCCATCTCGGGATAAGCTAGATGCTGTTACATCAATGCTGCTTCGGTTTGGGTCCGGCGGTGTTCATCAGGGAAAATCGTTGGTCGACGCCCCCGTGCAAGTTGCGGGAGGTCATGGCGAAGTGGCTGTGGGGCAACCCACCGACCCTGGTGTAGGTCTGAGGGGAGACAACATGGCGGCGATGAAGCCGCGGACGGGCGACGGTCCGCTGGAAGTCACCAAGGAGGGCCGGGGCATCGTCATGCGGGTCCCGCTGGAGGGTGGTGGCCGGCTCGTCGTCGAGATGACTCCCGACGAGGCGACCGCGCTCGGTGACGCGCTGAAGGCGGCGGCCGGCTGATACGAAGGTCGGTCTGGTCGGCGATGTTCGCCGCCGCGGACGGTTCGTTTCGGGTACGGCTCCCGCAGCCGTACCCAGGCCCTGAGGCACCGGCTCGACCGGTGGCTCAGGGCCTTCATACCATTTCGTGGGCAATTCGACCCGCGATCTTCTTCAGGAGGTACGGCTCCGCGTGCTCGCCATTCGTCTGATCGCCGAGCCGGACCAGCTCGACGCCGTAGCACTGCCCCTGCGACCGGGCGCCGCCGCCGACGCGTCGGCCGCACCGGTTCCCACCGCCGTGGCACTGCCCGCAGAGGTCGCCGACGAGGCTGCTGCGTTGGCTTCGATGATCAGGCTGACCGGCCGGGCCGGCGAAGCGCATCGGCAGCTTCGCCCGGGCGCTGCTCCGGCTCGACTGCTGCTGGTCGGCATCGGGGACGGCGACGAGCCGGGTTGGCGCTCCGCAGGGGCGGCACTGGCCCGAGCGGGCAAAGATGAGACCCATATCACAGTGGCGTTGCCGGTCGGTGTGTCGGCCGAGGCGGTCCGTGGTCTGGTCGAAGGGCTGTTGCTGGCCTCCTACCGCTACCGGCTGGGTGCCGACGCCGAGGCGCCCGCGCTGACCGGCGTGGACCTGGCGGTCGCCGAGCCGGAGGCCTACCAGCAGGCGCTGGAGGTGGCCCGCACCACCGCCACGATGACCCGGCTGGCCCGCGACCTCACCAACACGCCCTCCTCGGTGAAGAACCCGCAGTGGTTCGCCGACCAGGTCGCTGCCGCCGCCACTGACCTGCCCGGACTGCGGCTGCGGGTGCGTGAGCCCGAGGAGTTGGCCGCCGAGGGCTTCGGCGGAATCCTCGCCGTCGGCGGTGGCTCGGCGAGCGGTCCCCGGCTGGTCGAGCTGGACTGGCAACCGGCCGAGGCGAGCACCCATGTGGTGCTTGTGGGTAAGGGCATCACCTTCGACACCGGCGGCATCTCGATCAAGCCGGTGCCGGCCATGAAGCTGATGCGCAAGGACATGGCCGGTGCGGCTGCCGTCGTGGCGGCGACCCTCGGTGCGGCGGCGCTGCAACTGCCGGTGCGCATCACCGCGCTGGCCCCGCTGGCCGAGAACATGGTCAGCGGCGCGGCGTTCCGCCCCGGCGACATCATCCGGCACTACGGCGGGCTGACCAGCGAGACGACGAACTCCGACGCGGAGGGGCGGCTGGTGCTCGCCGACGCCCTGGCGTACGCCGTCGCGGAGCTCAAGCCCGACCTGCTGATCGACCTGGCCACCCTGACCGGGGCGAACGCCATCGCGCTCGGCACCCGTACCGGTGCCCTCTACAGCGACAACGACCAGCTCGCCGACGATGTGCTGGCCGCGGTCGCGGAGGCCGGCGAGGCCGCCTGGCGGATGCCGTTGCCGACCGACTACGTCGAGCACCTCGGCAGCGAACTGGCCGACCTGCACAGCGCGCCGACCCAGGGCGGGGGTTCCGTGCTGGCCGCGCTCTACCTGCGCGAGTTCACCGGCGAGCTGCGCGAGAAGTGGCTGCACATCGACATGTCGGCACCCTCCTGGTGCGAGCGGGACGACGCGGAGCTGACCCGGGGTGCGACCGGGTGGGGCGTACGCGGCCTGCTGCGGTGGCTGGCCACGCTCCGCTGAGATCGCCCTGCGGCCAGGTCAGCGCGGAACGCGGCAGGTCAGCAGCGGACCGCGGCCAGCAGGCCGTGCCCGACCGGCAGCAGCGCCGGGATCCAGTGCTCCGACTCCCGGATGGCCTTGACCGCCTCGCGCACCGTCACCGTCTCCGCGTCGCGGGCGGCCGGGTCACCGATCCGGCCGCCGGCCAGCGCGCCGTTGAGCACCAGCACACCGCCGGGCCGCAGCAGCCGCAGCGCGGCGTCCACGCAGGCGGTGAAGCCGGTCGCCTCGGCGTCGACGAAGACCAGGTCGTACGCGCCGTCCGCGAGCCGGGGCAGGACGTCAAGCGCCCGCCCGGTGATGATCCGGGTCCGGCCGGCGACGAAGCCCGCCTCGGTGAAGATGCGTCGGGCGATGCGCTGGTGCTCGACCTCCACGTCGATGGTGGTGAGCACACCGTCGGGGCGCATGCCGCGCAACAGCCAGACCCCGCTGACCCCGGTGCCGGTGCCGATCTCGACCACCGCGCGGGCGTTACCGGCTGCGGCGAGCAGGCGCAACGCGGCACCGGCCCCGGGGGTGACCGCGTCGAGGCCGACCTCGTTGGCCAGACTGCGCGCGGTCCGTAGCACGAGGTCCTCGGGCACGTACGACTCGGCGAAGTGCAACGCCGGGTTCGCCGAACTGCCGGAACCAGCGACCGTGGCGATGGGACACCTCCGGGCAGCGAGCGTGAAGCGGGGGGCGGGTGGGCACTGTGACTCTAGAGGCGGCCCGCCACGGGCGCAGCCGGGCACCCACCCGCGGTGACAACCGCTGACCCCATGCGGCACATCCGTGCAATCCTGGAAGCGGTATCCCGTCGACCGCACGTCCGGCGGCATCCATCGCGGATCGCGGATACCGGGGACGGACTGGGAGGCACCGAGTGACCGACGGCTGGGACTGGCGCCAGCCCGGCGCGAGCGGCGCACCGGCAGGCACGCCGGGGCCCGGACACCCGCCGGGAGGCGCACCGACGACACCGCCGTACGGCGGGCAGTCGGCTGCCTCGCCGTGGTGGTCCGATGCGCTCGCCGACCCGTGGCGTGATCCGTACGCCCCGGCGGCGGTGGTGGTACCGGCCGCACCGATGCCGGGAACCGAGCCGGAGCCGGTGACCGATCCGGATGCGCCCCGGCACCCGAAACTGCGCCAGATGCTGCTCATTCCCCTGATCACGGCGTTGCTCGCGGGCACCCTGGGCGGTGCGCTCGGCTACGCGTTCGCCGTACGCGGAGGTGCCGCCGGGCCGGTGCTCGGTGCCGCGCCGGGTCCGGCGCCCGCGCTCGCCCAGCGTCCACCGGACTCACTGGCCGGGGTCGCCGAACGGGTCCTGCCCAGCGTCGTCACCGTCCGGATGGCGGGGGTGGCCGGCATCAGCGAGGGCTCCGGGTTCATCGTCAGCGCCGACGGGCACGTGATCACGAACGATCACGTGGTCGCCGGTGGCACCGGCAAGGCGTCCGTGGTCTTCAACGACGGCAGTACGGCCCCGGCGACCGTGGTGGGGCAGGACGAGGAGTCCGACATCGCGGTGATCAAAGTCACTCGTAGCGGGCTGCGTCCGGTCGAGTTCGGTGACTCCGACGCACTCGCGGTCGGCGACCCGGTGCTGGCCATCGGTTCGCCGCTGTCCCTGGCCAACACGGTGACGGCGGGCATCGTCAGCGCCCTGGACCGGACGATGCAGGCCGGCGAGCCGGGCGGCCCGACGCGCTACTACGCCGCGATCCAGACCGACGCCGCCGTCAACCACGGCAACTCGGGCGGGCCGCTGGTCGACGCGGCCGGGCGGGTGATCGGCGTCAACTCCACGATCAAGTCGCTGGTGTCGGAGGGGCAGGAGGCCGGCAACATCGGGCTCGCCTTCGCCATTCCGATCAACCAGGCGAAGCGGATCACCCAGGAGATCATCGGCACCGGCAAGGCCCGCCGTACGGTGATCGGCGCCCAGGTGGGTGGACCCGGGTCGAACACCAACGGCTCCGGCGTACGCCTGGCGGCCGTGGAGCCGTCCGGCCCGGCGGCCGGTGCGGGTCTGCGGGCCGGTGACGTGATCCTGCGCCTCAACGGCCGGCCGATGACCGAGCCGACCGACCTGATCGCCCTGGTCCGCAAGTACGCGCCCGGCTCGGTGGTGACGGTCGAGTACCGCCGAGGCGCCACCCGGCAAAACACCTCGGTGACCCTCGCGGCCGACGCGAAGTGAGCTCGTCCCCCCTTCTGACCGGCCCGTGACGTGCGTAGTCTTGCTGCGTAGCCCGGTGAGGAGGCCCCAGGGGTGTTCGAGAACCTGAACGTGTGGGAGGTCGGCGCGCTGCTGTTGCTGGCGCTGCTGATCTTCGGTGACCGGCTGCCGGCGGTGATCGGCGACGGCCTGCGCATGGTGCGGAACCTGCGCAACATGGCCCGTAACGCGACCACCGACCTGAGCAAGGAACTCGGCACCGACATCCAGTTGGAGGACCTGCACCCGAAGGCGTTCATCCGCAAGCACCTGCTCAGCGAGGAAGACGAGCAGGCGATCCGTAAACCCCTCCAGGGCATGTACGACGATCTGCGGTCGGATGTCACAAAGGTGCAGAAGGACATCAAGGACGTGGCTACCGCGGCGGACCCGCGTACCCCCGGCTCCTCCGCGACCGCCTCGCCACCCGCGACCGCGCCGGCACCGCGCAGCGCCAGCTACGACGAGGTCACCTGAGCCCGCGCCTGCGGATGCCTCCCCACGCCGAACCGCCGGTCACCCTCTCGGGTGGCCGGCGGTCGTGGTTTGCTGCGAGCGGAGCGGGTCAGCGACCGGACGGCTTGAGGCCGAGCGGCTTGCCGAGCAGCGACTCGCGGCGCACCGCGAGCCGGTCGGCGACCTTGTTCAACGCCTGCGCCGCCGGGGAGTCCGGTGCGGCGAGCACGATCGGGTTTCCCTCGTCGCCGGCCTCGCGTACCCGGGTGTCCAGCGGCACCTGGCCCAGCAGCGGCACCTGCGCGCCGATGGTCTGGGTCAGCGAGTCGGCCACGGTCTGGCCGCCACCGGCGCCGAAGACCTCCATCCGGGAGCCGTCCGGCAGCTCCAGCCAGGACATGTTCTCGATCACACCGACCACCCGCTGGTGGGTCTGCAGCGCGATCGCGCCGGCCCGCTCGGCCACCTCGGCGGCGGCGGCCTGGGGCGTGGTGACCACCAGGATCTCCGCGTTGGGCAGCAACTGGGCCAGGGAGATGGCCACGTCACCGGTGCCCGGCGGCAGGTCGAGCAGGAGCACGTCGAGGTCGCCCCAGTAGACGTCGGCGAGGAACTGCTGCAACGCCCGGTGCAGCATCGGCCCGCGCCAGACCACGGCGGCGTTGCCGGAGGTGAACATGCCGATCGAGATGACCTTCACGCCGTGCGACTGCGGCGGCATGATCATGTCTTCGACCCGGGTGGGACGGCCGTCCGCGCCGAGCATCCGCGGCACGGAGTGTCCATAGATGTCCGCGTCGACCACGCCGACCGACAGGCCCCGGGCGGCCAGCGCGGCAGCCAGGTTCACCGTCACGCTGGACTTCCCCACGCCGCCCTTGCCGCTGGCCACCGCGTACACCCGGGTGCGGGAGCCGGGCTGGGCGAAGGGGATGACCGGTTCCTCGCCGGCGCTGCCGCCCCGCAGCTTGGCCTGAAGACCCTGGCGCTGCTCCGGGCTCATCACGCCGAATTCGATCTCGACACCGGTGACCCCGCTCACCGCGCTCACCGCGGCGGTGATGTCCGAGCGCAGCTTGTCCTTCAGCGGGCAGCCGGCCACGGTGAGCAGCAGCTCGACCCGGACCACACCGTCCTGGTCGACCTCGGCGGAGCGGACCATGCCGAGTTCGGTGATCGGCCGGCGGATCTCCGGGTCGTTGACGGTGGCCAGAGCGGCCTGAACAGCGTCGTTGACGGTGCTGACGGGAGCTGACATGGCGGCAATGTTACGTCGGTGGCTCAGCGTCACCGGTGCCAGCGGCGGTGGTTGTGAGCGATTCGATCAGGTTTTCGGGCGGTGCGGGGTATCGGTGTCCCGCCGGCCGTCTTTCGGATGATCACCGTCCAGGTCGTCACGCGGCTCGTCGAGACCGTCCCCGCCGGCCCGTCCGGTCGTACCCTCCCGCTGCCGGCGCTCCAACCGTTGCCGGCGCTGCGCGGCCTCGTCCAACTCCTCGGCCAACCGGGACAGCTCCGAGCGGACGAAGTCCCGGGTCGCCACCTCACCCAGCGCGATCCGCAGCGCGGCGATCTCCCGGGCCAGGTACTCCGTGTCGGCCTTCTGCAACGTGGCCCGGCGGCGGTCCTCGTCGAACGCCACCCGGTCGCGGTCGGCCTGCCGGTTCTGGGCGAGCAGGATCAGCGGTGCGGCGTACGAGGCCTGGATGGACAGCACCAGGGTCAGGAAGGTGAAGGTGTACGGGTCGAAGCGCAGGCCCGCCGGGGCGAGCGTGTTCCAGGCGAACCAGGCGCAGATGACAAGCGTCATGTAGACGATGAAGTTCGCCGTACCCATGCCGCGGGCGATGCCCTCGGCCCAGCGGCCGAAGGTCTCCTGGTCGACCCGGGGCAGCTTCAGCCCACGGGGCTCCCGGGGCAGGTCGAGCCGTTCCGCCCGGCGCTGTTCAGACATCCGTGTCCTCCGTCGCCGGGTCGCCGTTGGTGCTCATGACCGCGTCCCGGTCCCGCCAGTCCCGAGGCAGCGAATGGTCCAGCACGTCGTCCACGGTGACCGCGCCCACCAGTCGATTGTTCCGATCGATCACCGGCATGGCCACCAGATCGTAGGTGGCCATCCGGCGGGTGATCTCCGGCAGGGGCGTGGTCGGACGCAACGGGTCGATGTCGTTGACCACCACCCCGCCGAGGATGTCGGCGGGCGGCTCACGCAGCAACCGCTGGAAATGCACCATCCCCAGGTAGCGGCCGGTCGGCGTGGTCATCGGCGCGCGGGTCACGAAGACCTGGGCGGCCACCGCCGGGGAGAGCTGCGGCTCCCGGATCCGGGCGAGGGCCTCCGCGACCGTGGCGTCCGGGGGCAGGATGACCGGTTCGGAGGTCATCACGCTGCCGGCGGTGCCCGGCGTGTACTTCAACAGCTGCCGCACCGAATCGGCCTCGTCCGGCTCCATCAGGTCCAGCAGCACGTCCTGATCCGGCGGCGACAGCTCGCCGAGCAGGTCGGCGGCGTCATCCGGGTCCATCTCCTCCAGGACGTCGGCCGCCCGTTCGCGGTCCAGCGCGGCGAGGATCTCGACCTGGTCGTGCTCCGGCAGCTCGCTGAGCACGTCGGCGAGCAGTTGGTCGTCCAGGGCTGCCGCGACCTCGTTGCGCCGGCGGTCGGGCAGGTCCTGCAACGCGTTGGCCAGATCGGCCGGGCGCATGTCCTCCAGCACGGCCAGCAGGTTGGCGGTGCCACGGGTGTCGGCGACGCCACTGAGCCCGCGTACGTTGTCCCACTCGACCTGGTGCAGGTTGCCCCGGCGGGCGAGGCGGCCGGTCTGCTCCCGTACGGCCACCCGGGCCAGCGACCATTCGCCGCTTCGGCTGCACTCCATCGCCACGTCGACCACCGTCGCCGCCCGGCCCTCCGGCTGGACCTGCACCCGGCGATCCAGCAGTTCCTGAAGCACCAGCAGCTCGTTGGGGCGCTTCTCGAACCGGCGCAGGTTGAGCGTCCCGCTGCCCAGCACGACGGCTTCGGCGTCGATGGAGGTGATCCGGTTGATGGACAGGAAGATGCGCCGCCGCATCGGCATCTCGGCGACCAGGCCCACCACCTCGGGTGGGCGCTGGCCCGCCCGCAGCCGTGCCACCGCGTCACGAACCCGTCCCACCTGGTCACCGTTGGGGTCGAAGACGGCGACTCCGGCGAGGCGGGCGATGTACACCCGGGTCGGCGTGCTCACGGGCACCAGCCTAAGCGCCTAGGGTTTATCAACATGTCGACCTTGGCTTACGAGATCGTGGACGTGTTCACCGCTCGTCCGTACGCGGGAAACCCGCTCGCGGTGGTGTTCGGTGCCGAAGGGCTGGCCACCGAGCAGATGCAGGCGTTGGCCCGGGAGTTCAACCTTTCGGAGACCGTCTTCGTGCTGCCCGCCACGCAGGTCGGCGTCACGTACCGGGCCCGGATCTTCACGCCGGTCGAGGAGTTGCCGTTCGCCGGGCACCCCAGTGTGGGCGCGGCGGTCACCGCGAGCCGACGCGGTCTGTTCGAGCCGGGCCAGGTCACCCAGGAGTGCGGTGCCGGTGTGTTGCCGATCGAGGTGACCGAGAGCGGCGCGACGCTTACCGGTGGCATGCCCACCCTCGGCCCGGAACTGGATCCCGAGCCGCTGCTGGAGATGGCGGGCCTGGCGGCCGGCGACCACGTCGGTCCGGCACCCCGGGTGGCCGGCTGTGGCCTGGAGTTCCCCTTCCTGCCCGTACGCCCCGAGGCGTTGGCCCGGGCACAGGTGGACCCGCTCGCGGCGCGACGGTACGGAATCGAGCATGTCAGCGTCTTCTCCTGGGACGCGGCGACGCAAACCGCGTACGCCCGGGTCTTCGTGCCCGGCCTCGGCGTGCCGGAGGATCCGGCGACCGGCTCGGCGGCGCTCGGGCTCGGGGTGTGGTTGGTCGCCAGTGGCCTGTTGCCGGCTGACGAACGGTCGTCGTACACCGTCCGGCAGGGCGTCGAGATGGGACGGCCGTCGTCGTTGGCCTGCACGGTCACCGCGGCCGGGGGTACGGTGCTGGGCGCGACCGTCTCCGGCCAGGTGATGGCGGTGGCCAAGGGCGAGATCCTGGTTCCGCCCTTCGTCGGTTGACCGGGCGGCGCGGGACGGGCCGGGTGCGAGAGGATGCCGTGGTGACCGACGAGCACAACAGCACTCCGCTGGTCGACGAGGCGATGAAGAAGGCCTCGGTGGCCTGGGTGACGGTGGCCGACGGCCCGGCCCTCGCGTTGTGGTGCGTCCCGCTGGAGGGTGCGCTCTGCGTGGTAAGTGGTCCCGGCGAGCAGGCCGCACCGGGGCTGGCCGAGGCCGACGAGGCGCAGGTGACGCTCCGCGGTGACCACGGCGGCCGGATCGTGACCTGGCGGGCGCGGGTGTCCCGGGTGCTGCCCGGGACCGACGAGTGGGACACGCTGGCCCCGCTGGTGGGGGCGAAGCGACTCAACGCGCCCGGCTCGACGGCCGACCTGGTGGCCCGCTGGGCGGCCGACGACTGTGCGCTGGTGCGGCTGAGGCCCGCCGGCGACGTGGTGCACGGCGGGCAGTTGCCGGCCGACTCGCTCGCCGAGCCACCCCGGCCGACATCGGCGGTCCGGGCCGCGCGGAAGCCGTTCCGGTTGCACCGGGTGCGCCGCCGTTGACCTCACCCGGTCAGGACGGCACCGCCACCGGTGTGCCGTCGACCAGGTGGACCACCTCACCGAGCGTGCCCAGGGCCGGGCCGCCCCAGTCGTTGTCGACGTTGAAGGCCAGGTGGTCGACCAGATCGGGAGCGGCCAGCCGGACGGCGCTCAGTCCGGCCTGCTGCGCGCCGGTCAACTCCTGGCTGCCCCCGTCGCCGACATAGAGGCAGTCCGCCGGCGGCAGGCCGAGCCAGGTGCACGCGGCCAGGTAGAGCGCCGGGTCCGGCTTGCAGCGTTTCGCCTGGATGGAGAAGATCCGCACGTCGAGCAGGGGTGCGACGGCCAGCTCGGGCAGGATCGCCGGTAGCTCGTGGGTGCAGTCGCTGATCACCCCGGTGCGCATGCCTCGTTCGCGTAGCGCCCGCAGGGTCGGCACGGCGTCCGCCCGCAGTCGGGTGTCGGCGCGTACCGCCTGCCGTCGGCAGGCCACCGCCGCGCGCAGCGCCTCCGGCGACGGGCGTACGCCGACCTGGTCGCAGACCCAACGCAGGGTCGCCTCGGCGTCGCCGAAGCGTCCGCTGGCGCGTTCGTAGAAGGTGCGGTCGAGCACGTCGATGTAGGCGTCCGGTGGGCAACCGAGCAACTCGGCAGTGGCACGGTGGCCGCTGCCGCGTCGGATCGGACCGGTCAGCGTGCCGAAGAAATCGAATAGCACTGCCTGGAATCTGGGCATGGGAAGGGGCGCCTCCGGCGCGAGAAGAGGGTCCCGACGGGGACGCGCATGATCGTAACCGAATGATGACGGTCCGTGGTGATCGTCGGCGTGTGAGGATTACCCCTCGTGCCCCTCGAACCGCATCGTCCACCGCGTGAGCTGCTCACCACCGGCGCGCTGGCGCTCGCCGTCGTCGCCGTGTCGTCGTCCGCCCCGCTGATCGCCTTCGCCGCCGCGCCGGCACTGGCTGTCGCGTTCTGGCGCAACATGATCGCGGTGGGCGTGCTGAGCCCGTTCGCGGTGCTGCGGCGGCGGGCCGAGTTCCGCTCGTTGGTCACCGGCGCGGGGCGGCGCGAGGGCATGTTCTGCGTGCTGTCCGGGGTGGCGCTGGCGGCGCACTTCGCCACCTGGATGCCGAGCGCGAAACTCACCTCGGTGGCTGCGGCGACGGCGCTGGTCGCCACCCAACCGGTCTGGCAGGGGCTGATCGCCCGGGCCCAGGGCCGCCGGCTCCCGGCCGGGGTGTGGGCCGGGATCGGCGTGGCGGTCGTCGGCGCTGTGCTGGCCACCGGCGCCGACTTCACGGTCTCTGCGCAGGCCTTCACCGGTGATCTGCTGGCGGTGGTCGGCGGACTGTTCGCGGCGATCTACACGGCGCTGGGGGAGCGGGCCCGGGTCACCGTCAGCACCGCCACCTACACCACCATCTGTTACGGGGTCTGCGCGCTGATCCTGCTGGTGATCTGCCTGGTCGCCGGGGTGCCGCTCGGCGGCTTCGACACCGGGACCTGGCTGGCGGTGCTGGCCCTGGTGGCCGGCGCCCAACTGCTCGGCCACTCGATGTTCAGTTATGCGCTGCGGCGGGTCTCGGCCACCACGGTCAGCGTGTTGATCCTGCTGGAGGCGCCCGGCGCGGCCCTGCTCGGCTGGGCCTGGCTGGGGCAGCTGCCCGACCCGGTGACCCTGCCCGGCCTGGCGCTGCTGCTGGTCGGGGTCGCGGTGGTGGTGCTGAGCAGCGCCCGTACCGCCCGCCGGGCGACCCGGGTGAGCACCGCCGTGCCGGCGGACGCGGCACCGATACGCGACTGACGGTTCAGACCTCGTCGACCTCCAGCACCCGGGTCTGCGGCGCGGCGTCGCCCAACTCGGCCCGCAGCGCGAGCCGCTGCGGGTCGGCCAGGAACGCCGTGTAACCGGCCCGGGTATCGAACCGGATCACGTGCACCTCGGTGCGCCCGTCGCCGGTGCGCAGCCGCCGTTCCACCCGGCCACCGTGTCGATTCAGCAGGGCGAGCACGTGATCCTCGTACCGTTGCCCGGCCTCGACCGCTGTGCCGGCCAGTTCCACAAGCGCGACCAGGCGTACGGCGTCGGCGGACTCGGTGACCAGCGACTTCCAGAACTGGTGGTCGACGTGGCCGCCCGGGATGCCCTCCCGTCGCCCGGTGTCGAGGTAACCGTGCCGTCGGTAGAAATCCGGGGCCTGGAACGAGAACGAGGCGACCGAGAGCTGGGTGCAACCGCGCCGTCGGGCCTCCTGCTCGGCTGCCGCCAGCAGCTGCGCACCCAGGCCTTCGCCCCGGCGGTCCTCGCGGACCCACACCATGTCGATCCCGGCGCAGCCGCCCCAGGTCCACCCGGTCAGCCCGGCCACCAGTTCGCCGTCGGACCCGGTGACCCGGACGGAGAGCCCCGCCTCGTCGTCGGCACCGGTCGCCCGCCGGTTGTACGCGGTCAACTCCGCGTCCAGCCGCTCGGTCAGCTTCTCGTCGTTGTCGAGTACTTCGATACTCACGTCCCCCGTGGTCACCACGGGCGGAGTATTCCAACGTCCCGCCATTCCCGCGACCCCGTCGGCGGCAACCCGGCTGTCCCCGCCCGGCGCGGCAGTGCTCAGGCGGGCAGGCCGACCGCGGCGGCGCTGGCCGTCCAGAGCCGGGCGGCGAGCTGCGGGTCGGCCGCCTTGCGCAGCGGTCGGCGGGGCCGGCAGTCGAAGTAGTAGCCGCCGTCGCGCAGGCGGGACCGGTCCTGGTTGGCCAGCCACACCAGGGTCTGCGCGCCCTTGCCCGGGCTGCGCAGCGGAAGCAGGCGCATGCCCACGGCGACCAACCGGCTCTCGTTGCCGAACCTGGTCCGCACCACGCCGGGATGGAAGCAGTACGAGCCGATTTGCGGCCACCGCCGGGCCGCCTCCGCGGTGAACAGGATGTTCGCCTGCTTGCTGGTGCCGTACGCGGTCAGCGGGCGGTATCGGCGCAGCGGGGCGTTGAGATCGTCCGGATCGAGTACGCCACTGCGATGGGCACCGGAGGCGGTCACCACCATCCGGCGGACCCGGTCGGCCAGCAGGTTGGTGAGCAGGAACGGGGCCAGATGGTTGGCCTGGACGGACAGTTCGAAGCCGTCGACGGTGGTGACCGGAGCGAGCACGATCGCGCCGGCGTTGTTGGCCAGCACGTCGATCCGGTCGTACGCGGCACGCAACTGCTCGGCCAACTGTCGGACGTCGTCGAGCACGGCGAAGTCCGCGCGGAACACCGCAGGGCGTTCGCCGGAGGACTCGCGTACCTCGTCGGCGGCGGTGCGTAGCCGGGACGGATCGCGGCCGACCAGCACCACCTGGTCGCCGCGGCGCGCCAGCTCGACGGCGGCGGCCAGCCCGATGCCGGCACTGGCCCCGGTGACCACCACCAGCCGACGGTCGGTGTCCCGCAGAGATCCATTCACGCCGGTCACCGGATGAGATTACCGTGACGCCCGCGGGTCGGGGCCCGCCTCGACCTTGCCGCCCGGCGGGCCCGCGCCTACTAGACCGTGGACGAACTGGAGATCGCGAAGATGATCAGGACCACGTAGACGGCGATCGCCAGCACGAGGAGAGCGGTGAGGATCCAGCCGACGATGATGGCGGCCTTCGCCATGCCCTCGCCGCCCTCGCCCCGCTCACGGATCTGGCGCATGGCGACGTGCCCCATGATCGCGCCGATCGGCGCGGTGATGCACGAGCCGATGCCGATCAGGGAGAGCACCAGGGCGACGATGGCCAACGAGTTCGTCGGCTGCGGCGGTGGATAGCCGTACCCCGGCTGCGGATAGCCGTATCCGGGCTGGGGCGGGTAACCGGCCGGCGGGTACGGCGCGGGCGCCGCCGGCGTGCCGAGGTCGAATTTCATGCCACCGTACGGGTCGGCGGGTTGGTAGGGGTCGTACCCGGCGGGCTGGGACGGTACGGGCGGCGGACTCGTCGGCAGAGTGGAGTCGACCGGCGGACTGGAGGGCTGGCCGGCCGAGGGGTCGGGCCAGCCGCCGGACGCGGGCTGTGTCATCGGCTCACTTCCATCGCAGTATCGGGCAGTCAGCGTAGCCACCCCCGGCGAGGACTCGCCGGACAGTGTCCCCGGGTGCCGCGTTGCCCGAGGCGGTGCCGCAGGGCAGGATCTCGGCATGGGGATTGACGCGCGAGCGGCGGACCGGTCCGGCAGCAGGCCGCGGCGGGACAACAGCCGACCAGGTGTGGTCCGACGGACCCGCGCCGCCGTGACGGCCGGCATGGAGGGAACCGACGCACCAGCCGTGCTGCCCGAGCCGGTGACCATGCGGTTGGACGGCAAGGTGGCCCTGGTCACCGGTGCCGGCAGCCCCGACGGCATCGGGTACGCCACCGCCCGGCGGCTGACCGACCTGGGTGCCCGGGTGGCCATCGTCTCCACCACCCGGCGCATCCACGACCGGGCCGGTGAGCTCGGGGTGACCGGATTCGTCGCCGACCTCACCGACGAGTCGGAGGTCGGTGCGTTGGCCGACGCCGTGGCAGAGCAGCTCGGTGACGTGGAGGTCCTGGTCAACAACGCGGGGTTGGCCAGCCGCGCCTCCCCCGAGGTGCTGCGCCCGGTCTCTCAGCTCAGCTACGAGGAGTGGCAGGGCGAGATCGACCGCAATCTCACCACCGCCTTCCTGTGCAGCCGGGCCTTCATCGGCGGGATGGCCGAGCGGGGCTGGGGCCGGATCGTGAATCTGGCCGCGACCGCCGGGCCGGTCAACGCGCTGCCCACCGAGGCGGCGTACGCGGCCGCCAAGGCGGGTGTGGTGGGGCTTACCCGGGCGCTGGCGATGGAGATGATCGCCGACGGGGTGACGGTGAACGCGGTGGCACCGGGCACCATCCACACCGCAGCGTCGACGATGGCCGAGATCAAGCAGGGTCTGGGCACACCGGTGGGACGACCCGGTACGCCGGACGAGGTGGCCGCCGCGATCACCTTCCTCTGCTCGCCGGCGGCGTCGTACATCACCGGGCAGATGCTGGTGGTGGATGGCGGCAACTCTGTGCGCGAGGCCGAGTTCCGCTGAGTCGGGTCAGGTGTACTGACTGTCCGAGCCGGCCCAGAGCGCCAGCGCCAACCAGCCGCAGCAGGCCAGCAGGTAGAGACCGGTGAAGACGTAGCTGAGGATCAGTCCCCAGTTGGCCAGTTGCTCGCCCTGCTCACCGCTGGTGCGTAGCTGCCGCTTGGCCAGATGGCCGAGGACGATGCCGGCGGGCGCGAAGACGAACGCGAAGACCAGCGACAGGATGGCGAGCACGTTGGTGCCCCCACCGCCCCCCGGCGGCGACGGTGGGCCGTACTGCCCGTACGGCACCTGCGGGGTGTACGGGGGTTGCTGTCCCCACTGCTGGCCGTGCGGCGGCTGGCCCGGCTGCTCGTACGACGGCTGCCCGTACGCCGGTTGACCCGGGTACGGCTCGCCGGGCTGTCCGTGCTGCGGCTGCCCGGTCTCGCCGGGTGGCCCGTGCTGCGGCTGCCCGTACGGTGACGGCGGCGGCTCGTACGGCGATGGCGGCTGATCCGGCTCTGGCGGTTGACTCACGCTGATCTCCTCCGTCCGCCACTCGCTGCCGGTAGCCGTCGGATGACGCTCCCAGTCGGGACGCTACCTGCACCGGAGGTGTTTCACAGCGGTTCGGTTCAGCCCAGCCGGGTCAGGCCCGCCACCGCCCGCTCGACGGCGATGCAGCGGTTCTCGACGTAGTCGATCCCGGCCTGCTCCGCGATCTGGCGGGCCTGCGGGGAGACGATGTCCAGCTGCAACCAGACTGCCGGGGCATTGATCGCCACCGCCTGCCGGACCACCTCCACGGCGTCCTCCGCCGGCCGGAACACGTTCACCAGGTCGACCGGGTGCGGAATGTCGGCGAGCGTGCGGTACGCCGGCTCGCCGAACAGTTCGTCGGCGAACGGGTTGACCGGAATGATCCGCCAGCCCTGCCGTTGCATCGCCGCCGGCACGCTGTGGGCCGTCTTGTCCGGGTCACGGGAGGCACCGACGACGGCGATCACGGCGGATTCGGCGAGGATCTGGCTGGGGGAGCGCACATGCCGACTGTAGTCGCACCGGCGGATGCGGTCGGCCGCCTGGCGGTGTGACGTCTGCGCGGTGTGACGTCTGCGCGGTGGGGTGCCTGGGCTGGTCGAACGTCTGGGCGGACGCCTCGCTAGAGCAGGCTGAGCTGTTCGGGTGCCGGGGCCGGGGCGGCCGGCACCTGGCGGTGCTCGCTCCGGTCGGGCCGGTACAGGCCGTGTCGCCGGGCGGCGACGCGTACCCGGGCGGTCAACTCCCGCTGGTAGGGCTGCGGCGCGTAGGCGCCGGACCGGTACAGCTCCCGGTAGCGGGGGACCAGGTGGGGATGTTCCCGAGCGAGCCACTGCGCGTACCACTCGCGGGCGCCGGGTCGCAGGTGCAGCGGCAGCGGCGTCACGCTGGCCGCCCCGGCGGCGGCGATCGCCGCGACGGTGGACTCGATGGACTCGTCGTCGTCGCTGAGGCCGGGCAGGATCGGCGCCATCAGCACCCCGACCTCGAAGCCGGCGTCGGTGAACTGGCGTACGGCGTCGAGCCGTCGCTGGGGACTCGGGGTGCCCGGC
This sequence comes from Micromonospora maris AB-18-032, assembly GCF_000204155.1. Lineage (NCBI taxonomy): Bacteria > Bacillati > Actinomycetota > Actinomycetes > Micromonosporales > Micromonosporaceae > Micromonospora > Micromonospora maris. The sequence continues at coordinate 771,987 of NC_015434.1, forward strand.
TCGACCGAGCGCCACAGTCGCTCGTCGACGAAGCCCACCGAGAACGACACCCCGACCCGGGTCGCCTGCGCCGCCTGCCGGAGCAGCGGCAGGTCACGCACGATCAGAGTGCCCTTGGTCAGAATCGAGAACGGGTTGGCGAAGTCGCGCAGCGCCTCGATGATCGACGGCATCAGCCGGTATCGCCCCTCGGCCCGCTGGTAGCAGTCGACGTTGGTGCCCATCGCCACGTGCGCGCCACGCCATCGCGGTGCGGCCAACTCGCGGCGCAGCAGCTCACCCGCGTTGACCTTGACGATCACCTGCCGATCGAAGTCCGCTCCCGCGTCGAAATCCAGATATGTGTGGGTCTTCCTGGCGAAGCAGTACAAACACGCGTGGCTGCAACCCCGGTACGGATTGACAGTCCACTCGAACGGAACGCGGGAGGTGCCCGGGACCTTGTTCAGGATCGATCTGGCGTGCACCTCGTAGAAGGTCATGCCGGCGAAACCCGGGGTGTCGAAGGTGCGGACGACGGCGCCGGGCAGCGCCAGCGGCAGGGGTGGAGTCGCTGGCGCTGCCCGTCCGGGGACTCCCTCGACCGGGGGAGCGGTGAGGTTCTCCCAGCGCATGGCCATCATTCGAACACACGTACGACCGGGCTGCAAGTGGCGCGCCGGTCGGCGGCCGGAGATGGCGGTGGCCGGGGCTGTTGAGCCCCGGCCACCGCTCATGCGGCCTGCGCGGTCAGTGGTTGTGCTCGGCGAGCTTCTTGCGGACGTCGTCCATGTCCAGCGCCCGGACCTGATCGATCAGGTTCTCCAGCGCCGACTCGGGCAGCGCGCCCGGCTGGGCGAAGACGATCACGCCGTCGCGGATCGCCATGATCGTGGGGATGGAGCGGATGTCGAACTTGGCCGCGATCTCCTGCTGCGCCTCGGTGTCGACCTTGCCGAAGGTGATGTCGGAGTGCTTTTCGGACGAGCGCTCGAACACCGGAGCGAACCGCTTGCAGGGGCCACACCAGTCGGCCCAGAAGTCGACCAGGACGATGCCATCGCTCTCGGTTACCTGGTCGAAGTTAGCGGTGGTCAGCTCGACGGTTGCCATCTGAATCTCTCCGATCACGCGGAACAGCTACGTCTGGTGGAACTTCGCGCCACCCTGTCGCATTCCCGTCGGAGCATCCCCGAAACCGGGCCGCGGGCGGCAGGGCTGCGGCTTTAGCACACATCGATCATCTTCGGTTTGCGTCGGCGCTACCGGCGCGCAAATGCATGTCGCATTTGCGTGACGGCCGGTGATGGGAGCGTTTCCAATTAGGACCGGCTTCAATCGTGCTACGGAACAGTAACTTGGGCGTTGACGGGCACCTATGCGACCTGCAGAGATCGCCTGGAAGGGGAGGTTTGGTGACGCAGGGTAATGTAACAAAAATATAAATGTGACCTCGGTCTCTGTGCAGTCGGATGGGCGTACGGCAGAATCTTGAGCCATCAGAGCGTGGGCGGCGGGTGCCGGGGAGGGCCCCGCCGCTCATTGCGTCCGGCCCCGGTTGATGGCCTTCTTCGCCGCGGCGGACCAGTTGCCGCAAGCCTGTTGGCGGCCACCGGGCCCGGATGCCTTCTCCTCCGATTCACCTGCCGCGCTTGGTCTCGTCCAGCGGCACCGGGCGGTTTCGCCACCCGCGCAGATTCCCGGTTGACCGCCCCTGACCAGCGACGCGCCGCATATGCTGACGCCGGAGGTCGCGCCATGAGCGAGCGCAGCGAGCGGATCAGCAGACGCGGCGCCGGGGTGCCTCGGGTCGGCGGCAGACGCGGCGGAGAGCCGGCGGATCGTGGGTCCAGCGCGGCGCTGCCGCCGGGCGGCACGACGCAATGCGGAGTACGGGCATGAGCCGACCGGCCCCAGGCGGGCCGCCGCAGGCCGACCACCCGAACGTGTCCCCCGCCGCCACGGGCTACTCCGCCACCGAGTGGGATCTGATCACCGGTCTACCCGGCCGGGTGATCGCGGTCGCCACCCAACCTGGGCCCGGGCGGCCGTACCCGGGCGTGGCGGCCGGGCTCGCCGGCCTGGAGGCGGTGGCGGCTGGACGCGCCTTCGACAGCGACCTGGTCCGTGCCGTGGTGGCCGCGATCTACACCCGCCACGAAGAGGCGACCGCACCGCAACCGCAACCGCGACCCGCCGACCTGGTGGACGTGCTCGCGGCCTGCCGGGCGGTCGTCCGGATCCTCGACCGTCGGGCCGACCGCGCCGACTCGGCGGCCTACCGGCAGTGGGTGCAGTCGGTGGCGGCCCGGGTGTGCCGCGCCGGGTCCGCCGTACCGCCGGACGGCACGCTGGCTCCGGTCGATCGTCGACTCCTGGACCGGATCGGTGGCGCCCTCGCACTTCGCTGACCTCGTGTGCCCGTCGGTGCCGGTCGGCACGGGGCGTACCCTGCCTGACCGTGACCGATGAGCAGTACGAGGTCGGCGTGGGTCCCTGGCCGGGGGATCCGCCGGACGACCCCCGCTACGACCCGCAGCTGCTCGCCGAGGGCGACCGGCGCAACGTGGTCGACCGCTACCGCTACTGGCGGCGCGAGGCGGTGGTCGCCGATCTCGATCTGCGTCGGCACGACTTCCACGTGGCGATCGAGAACTGGCAGCACGACATGAACATCGGCACGGTGGTGCGCAACGCCAACGCCTTCCTCGCCGCCGAGGTGCACATCGTGGGCCGGCGGCGGTGGAACCGGCGAGGCGCCATGGTGACCGATCGCTATCAACACGTACGCCATCACGAGTCGATCGACGACTTCGTCGCCTGGGCGGGGCAGCACGACCTGCCGCTGGTCGGGATCGACAACCTGCCCGGCTCTCGTCCGCTGGAGAGCAGCACGTTGCCGCGCCGGTGCGTCCTGCTGTTCGGTCAGGAGGGACCGGGCCTGTCGGACGCGGCCCGTGCCGCCTGCGACCAACTCTTCTCCATCGCCCAGTACGGCTCCACCCGCTCCATCAACGCCGGCGTGGCGAGCGGGATCGCCATGCACGCGTGGATCCGAGCCCACGCCGGCCCGCCACCGGACTGACCGCCGCGCCGCGCCGGGTGGCGACATCGCAACCGGCAATGGCGCCGCTCCGCTTGACGGCGGGCGGCAGGCGGGTGACGGTGGAGACGTGACTGTTGCGGTGAGTTGCCCGAGATGCGGTGGGTCGGTGCGGCCGCCGGACCTGATGCACGCGGAGTCGCGTTGCCCCGACTGCGGCCCGGTCGCTCCGCTGCACGTACCCGAGAACATCGGTGCCGAGATCGTGGCGAGCGTGGTCGACCGGATCCAGGCCGCGCAGCCAGGGCAACCGGCGGTGCCGCTCTGGTGCCCGTGGCCGTTGCCGCCGGGCTGGACCACCACCGGCGTGGCATGGGCCGGTGACGACCGGCTCGGCGTACGGGCCACCGCAGTCGCCTGCGCCGGGCCGGAACCGCTCGGCGGTGGGCCCGCCGACCTGGTGTTCGTGGCCGAGGAGCCGGGGGTGGGGTTGGGTGCCCGCTACGCCGGTGTGCCGGGTCCCGATGCGGGCCCGGAACTCGCCGAGGCGTTGACCGAGCCCGGTCCAGGGCATCCGGGCCATGTCGGACGCGCCGGCATCAAGGTGGCCGGTCACCCTACTCCACTGTGGTTGATCAATTCCCTGACGGATCGAAGCGCGTACGCCGGCGAGGCTCGGGGATTGTGGCTGTATGCGATAGCCTGGCCCGCGAGCGCGGGACATCTGCTTGCCGAGGACGTGGTGTTGCACGACCTGGTGGAGTGGATGCCAACCGAGCTCGTGTACGGCGCACCGTCTCCTTACCTGCACGGGAAGGCTTGACAAGCCCCCCGGAATGTCGGAGAACGGACGCAGATATTCACGGTAAGACACCACGCTGATACTCTGGGTGCCGCTGCGGTAATGGGACCCGGCGCCGCGCGAGAGGATGGCCCGCCATGGTCAAGAAGGTCCTCACCTGGGCCGGAATCGCATTCTTGATCTTCTTTGTCGCCTACCGGCCAAATTCTGCTGCGGACGTGTTCAAGTCGCTCGGTGGCGGCATCATGGACATCGCACAGGGCTTCGGCGACTTCTTCACCAGCCTGGTCGCCTAGCCGCCGATGGGAAGCCCCTCCGGCCCGCCCTTCGACCCCGACGATCCCGATCGGGCTCGTCGGGAACAGGACACCGAGCCGATTCCCCGGATCGACCCCGATGACGGTCCGGGTCGCGGCCCCGGTTCACGCCCCGACCCCTACTCCTCCGACGGTCCGTTCTTCTCGGACGACGCCGGCTACGGCCCAGGCCCCGACTACGTCGACGACGACCGGTCGGGGCGGGCCTGGGTAAGGGACCCGGAGGCGGGCTACCAGCCGCCTCAGATCTCCGAGGACGAACTGGCAGGGCTGCGCGCCGACGCCAGTGGCATGACCCCACGCCGGGTCCTGCCACTGGAAGACGAGCCCAGCTCGCTGGTCGCCCGCTACCTCTTCCCCACCGAGCGCTACCGGGGCGAATGGAAGCGGCACTGGGTCCACCTCGCCACGCCGATCGTCGTCGGTGTCGCCGCGACCTTCGTGCTCGGCTACCTCTCCGGCTTCCTCGCCGGGCAGGACGTCGGGGCGCTCACCACGGTCGCCGTGCTGCTCTGGTTCGCGGTGATGGGTTGGGTGGCCTGGAAGGTCGCCGACTGGTGGTACGACCGGTTCATCCTGACCAACAAACGGGTCATGGTGGTCAACGGCATCATCACCCGCAAGGTGGCCATGATGCCGCTGACCCGCGTCACCGATATGAAGTACGAGCAGTCGCCGGCCGGTCGTGCGCTCAACTACGGCACGTTCGTGCTGGAGTCGGCCGGTCAGGAGCAGGCGCTGCGCGAGGTCAAGAACCTGCCCAACCCCAATGAGCTCTATCTCCGCGTGGTCGAGGAGATGTACGAGCCGCAGGCGGTCGAGGCGCGGTTGGGCAAGGAGCAGGACGAGGCCAAGGCTGACGATGGTGCCTGACGGTTCCTGACCGAAAATCGGAGCCAATGCGCATCTTCCGCCCTCGACCTGCTGGTCCGGCCGTGGCAGGCTGCCCGCAGAGCCCGGTACGGGGAGGTGGCGCGTGGCCAGCAGTGATCCGCTGGAGGACGAGTTCCGTGACTTCGTCACCGCCCGTTCCAGCGCCCTGCTGCGGACCGCGTACCTGCTGACCGGAGACTGGGGCACCGCGGAGGACCTGTTACAGACCGCGCTGACCAAGACGTACCTGGCCTGGAAGCGCCTCGGCGGCATCGAGGCGATCGAGCCGTACGCCCGGCGTGTGATGGTCAACACGTCGACGAGTTGGTGGCGGCGTCGCTGGCACGGCGAGCGACCCACCGAGGTGCTGCCTGAACGGCCCGGCGTCGACGAGATCGAGCAGCAACTGGACCGGGACGTGCTCTGGCGGCACCTGCGGGCGCTGCCCGCCCGCCAGCGTGCCGTCCTGGTGCTGCGCTTCTACGAGGACCTGTCGGAGTCGCAGACCGCCGCCCTGCTCAACATCTCGACGGGCACGGTCAAGAGCCAGACCTCCCGTGCGCTGGCCACCCTGCGCCGCCGGATCGGCGCGGACGAAGCCTTCGCGCTGCCCGGCGCGGCCTCGTCGAGCGTGGACCCGCCCCGGCGGGCCGGCACCGCGACGCGGACCGGCCAGCCGCTTCCGACCCGGCAGACCCGTCCCGACACCTCGGTGCCCGCGACCCCGGCACCGGCGACTCCGACCGGTGTCCCGGAAGCGGCCGGTCAGCCCGACCCGGCGATGGCCGCGCACCGGCAGGACCGGTCCGAGGTCGCGCCGGACATGGCAGCGCAGCGGACGGCCGTCGAAGGGTCCGCGCAGGCCCCGGCCGCCGTCGCGAAGCCGGACAGTGCCCTGGCGGGGGAACGGCGGTGAACGCCGTTCCCCGAGATCGTGACAACCCGAGCGGGGCTCCGGATCGTCAAATGAACGTGGAGCAGGACGGGCTGGAACGGGCCGTCCGGGAGGAGTTGTCCCGGCGGGCCGCGATGCCGCACGCGACCGTCCCCGATCCGGCGGACGCCGTGATCCGGCGAGCGAAGCGGATCCAGCGTCGCCGCGCCGTGACCGGAATGAGCTTCGCCGCAGTGGCGATGGTCATGGTCAGTGCCGGCGCGACGCAGCTCGGTCAGGAGCCCCCACCGAACGGCACCAGGGTGGTGATCGGCGAGCGTGAGCAGCCGCCCGAGGTGACCTGGACGCCGACCGCCCCGGCACCCAGCCCGGCCAATGGCACCCCGCTCGCCGAGGTCGACCTCGTGCTGGGCGAGGCGATCGCCACCGCGCAGGGCCGCCGAGTGAGTATTGCCGGTGTCGGCCGGATCGAGCGGGCCCACCGCCTCGCCGACGGTCGCGGCTGGCTGGTCGTCAGCGCGCCGGGACTGGCCGGCCGTTTCCTCTGGGCGGTGTCGCCCACCGGTGCGGTGCAGGTGCTGCTCGCCGGTGCCGACGAGATCGTCGTGGACGCGGAAGGCCACCAGGTCGCCTGGAAGCAGGGTTCGGTGCTGGCCAGCGCGCGGATCATCAACGGCGAGTTGTCCCCCGCCGCCCGCGCCGAGGTGCCGGCCGAGGCGATGCCGCTGCGGATCGTCGAGGGTGCCGTGCTGGTACGGCTGGCACCCGACCGCCCGGGGCATGCGCTGTGGCGCCTGCATCCCGGGGTGTTCGAACCGGGCACCGACCGGTCGACCAGTCGCATCTTCGGTGCCCTGCCCGACGGCCGGCTGGTCGGCGAGGTCGTCACCGGCACGGCGACCTGCCTGACATTGCTCGACCCGGCTGGCGGCCTCGCCCCGACCGGCCCGGAATGTGGGCCGAGACTGGACGGGGACGGGCTGGGTTCGGTGTCGCCGGACGGGCGTTGGCTGCTGGCCAACGGACGCTCCGACGACGGGGACAAGGCGCTGTTGGTGGACCTGGCCCGGCTGGACCGGTCCGTCAAGCCCGTGGTCGCCGGCCCGGCGATCAGCGGTGCCGTGGCGTGGAGTACCCCGAGCACCGCCTACTACCACGCCGACACCGTCGACCGCCTGGCCCGGGTGGACGTCGATCGGGCGACCAAGGGTGCCTCCCCGACCCTGATCGCCCTCACCGGCTGGCCCCCCGACCAGCCGCCCGTGGTGGTCAGCCACGGCGGCTGAAGCCGGTAGCCTCGGGCGATGCTGCCCCGGATCGACCTGCACACCCACTCCACCGCCAGCGACGGCACGCTCAGCCCGCCGCAGTTGGTTCGTGCCGCCGCCGAGGCGGGGCTCGATGTCGTGGCCATCACCGACCACGACACCACCGCCGGATGGGAGCCGGCGCTGCAGGCTCTGCCGGGCGGGCTGCGTTTGGTCCGAGGCGCCGAGCTGTCCTGCCGCTGGAACGGTGTCGAGCCGTCGCTGCCGCTGCACCTGTTGGCGTACCTCTTCGATCCGGACGCGCCGGAACTGGTCGCGGAACTGGCCCGGGTGCGTGCGGCCCGGCTGCAGCGAGGGGAGCGCATCGTGGCCCTGCTGTGGGCCGACGGCATCGACGTCAGCTGGCCGGAGATCCTGGCCGGGGCGGGTGGCGGGACGGTCGGCCGGCCGCACATCGCGCAGGCGCTGATCCGGGCCGGCCTGGTCGTCACCACCACCGAGGCGTTCGGCCCCGACTGGTTGGGGGAGCGGTACCGGCTGCCCAAGGAGGACATCGATGTCTTTCAGGCCGTCCGGCTGATCCGGGCGGCCGGCGGGGTGCCGGTCTTCGCCCACCCGAGGGCCACCCGGCGTGGCCGGATCGTGCCGGACGAGCTGATCGCCGAGCTGGCGGCGGCGGGTCTGGCCGGCCTGGAAGCCGATCACGAGGACCATTCGCCCGCCGAGCGGGCGCACGTGCGTGGCCTCGCCGCCGACCTGGGTCTGCTGGTGACGGGCGCGTCGGACTTCCACGGCACGCACAAGACGGTTCAGCTGGGGGCGTTCACCACCGCCCCCGAGGCGTACGAACGGATTGTCGCCGAGTCGTCCGGTGTGGTCGAGGTCGCGTCCGGCTGATCTCGGTTCCGGCCGCACCGCTACGGTGACCAGGTGGATCTCAAGCTCTTCGGCGAGGTCTTCGTGACCCTGCTGGTCATCGTCGACCCGCCGGGCATGATGCCGATCTTCCTCGCCCTGACCAGCCCGCTGGCGGCGCGGGAGCGCAACCGGGCCGCCTGGCAGGCGGTCGCGCTCGCCCTCGGCGTGATCGTGGTCTTCGCGGTCGCGGGGCAGACCCTGCTCGCGTACCTGCACGTCGACCTGCCGGCGTTGCAGGCGGCGGGCGGACTGCTGCTGGTGCTGGTCGCGCTGGAGCTGCTGACCGGCAAGACCGACGATCCGACCAAGCAGGCCACCTCCAACATCGCCCTGGTGCCACTGGGTACGCCGCTGCTGGCCGGCCCCGGCGCGATCGTGGCCACCATGCTCTTCGTCCAGCAGGCCGACGTGGCGGCGGACTACGTGGCCATCGCCACCGCCATCGTCGCGGTGATGCTTACCGTCTGGATCGTGCTGCGCTTCTCCGGCGGCATCGTCAAGGTGCTGCGGCCCGGCGGCATCGAGGTGCTCACCCGCATCGCCGGCCTGTTGCTGGCGGCGATCGCCGTGCAGCTCATCGCGGACGCGATCTTCGCGTTCGTGGCCGACTTCACCGCCACGCGCTGACCGGTCGGGCGCAGTGTCGGGGGTGGATGGCAGGATCGCAGACGTGCGACGACCCTCCCCGACCGGACGACCCGCCGGACGACCCGCCGCCGGTGGGCGTACGCCCCGGCCGCGCGACGCGCAGCCGGAGCAGCTCGGCTTCGACGGCATGCCGGAGCGGCTGTTCGTCTGCACCCCGAGCAAGCTCGGCGCGTACGCGGACTGCCCCCGTCGTTACCGCTACACGTACGTCGACCGGCCCGCCCCGCCGAAGGGCCCGCCGTGGGCGCACAACTCCCTCGGCGCCAGCGTGCACACCGCCCTGAAGAACTGGTACGCGCTGCCCACCGACCGTCGCCGCCCCGAGGTGCTGCCCACCCTGCTCAAGGGCACCTGGGTGCGCGACGGCTACCGTGACGACGAGCAGGAACGCGAGGTCTACCGCCGGGCCCTGGGCTGGCTGGAGGCGTACGTCGACGGGCTCGACCCGGCCGACGAGCCGGTAGGCGTGGAGCGGGTGGTGGCGGTCAAGACCGGGGTGCTGGCCTTCAACGGCCGCGCCGACCGGATCGACGGGCGGGCCGGCAGCGACGGTCCCGAACTGGTCATCGTCGACTACAAGACCGGCCGCACCGGGCTGGACTCCGACGACGCGCGAGGCTCGCAGGCGTTGGCCCTCTACGCGTACGCGGCCGAGCGGGTCTTCCGCCGGCCGTGCCGACGGGTCGAGCTGCACCATCTGCCCAGCGGCACCGTCGCGGCGCACGACCACACCGTCGAGTCGCTGGCCCGGCAGGTGTCCCGGGCGGAGGAGACCGCCCGCGACATCATGGCCGCCGAGCGGACCGTCGCCGACGGCGGCGACCCGGACGAGGCCTTTCCCACCACACCGGGCCCGCGCTGCGCCTGGTGCGACTACCGCCGCACCTGCCCCGCGGGCGCGACGGTGCCGGGCAAGGAACCGTGGGCCGCGGTCGACCGCCCCGCCGCACCCCCCACCGAGCAGGACTGAGCCGTCCGGAGGCTGCTCAACCGGTGCCGGCGGGTCAGGCGGTGGGGGCGGTGCTGGCCAGGTTGGCGTACCGCTCCTCGGCGGCGCGGCGCATCGGGCCTTCCCGCCAGTCGCGGGGCAGCGCGGTGAGGGCGAGCCGCAGCGTGCGTACCGTCACGTCGGCCGAGAGCGCGGTGGTCGGCAGGCCCAGCCCGCCGTAGAGCCGCCGGGCCCAGGCGGGCAGCAGGGCCAGCGCGGTGCCGGCGATCCCCAGGTACGCCCACCGTGCCGGGCTCAGGTTGAGCCCGATCCGGGCGGGCAGACTGAGCTTCCACGGCAGCGGCGGAGCGGTCAGGAACAGCGCGGTCTCGGCGGCCTCCCGGGTCATCCGCAGCTCGGGTCGGACCTGCCGGTAGTACTCGGCAACCTCGGCGGCGGTGCCGGGCACCGTCTGCGGGTCCAGCCCCACCAGGGCGGCGACCCGACGCTGCTCGGTGTAGTAGGCGTCCACCTCGGCGGCGTCCAGCGGCACACCGGCACGGCGTCCGGTGTCGAGGAACGACTCCACCTCGGTGACGTGCACCCAGCGGAGCAGGTCCGGCTCGTCGATGCGGAACCGCTCACCGGTGGCCGGGTCGACCGCGGTCATCCGGGCGTGCAGCCGGCGCAGCCGCCGACCGGCCTCCTCCGCCTCGGCGGTGGTGCCGTAGAGGGCGGTCCCGACGTAGTTGGCGGTGCGGATCAGGCGTCCCCAGGCGTCCTGGCGGTAGTTGCTGTTCTGCGCCACCCCGGCCATCGCCCGAGGGTGCAGCGCCTGAAGGTAGAGCGAACGCAGACCGGCGACGAACAGAATCGGCTCGGCGTGCAGCTTCCACGACACGGATCCAGGGCCGAACAGGCCGGCGTCGGCAGACTCCATCATCCAAGCCTGCCACGGCCCCCGGTCACCGCTTCAGCGCACGGTCAGTGATCAATGGCACGGCGGGTCTGGCAGGCCGGGCAGAGACCCCAGAAGGTGACCTCCGCCTCGTCGACCTGGAAGCCGTGGGCGGTCCCGGAGTCGAGGCAGGGGGCGTCGCCGACCGCACAGTCGATGTCGGCGATCTCGCCGCAGCCACGGCACACCACGTGATGGTGGTTGTCGCCGACCCGGGCCTCGTACCGGGCCGGGCTGCCGGCCGGCTCGATCCGGCGGGACAGGCCGGCGCGGGAGAGCGCCCCCAGCACGTCGTAGATCGCCTGGGTGGAGACCGAGTCGAGGCGTTCCCGCACCTGGCGGGTGATCTCGTCCACTTCGAGGTGGCCACCGCCGGCCAGGACGTCGAGCACGGCGAGGCGGGGCCGGGTGACCCGCAGGCCCTTCGACCGGAGCAGCTCCTCGCCGGTTGGCATGCGTCAATGACAACACGCCGAACTCTTGGCGACAACCAGACGCGGGCCCCGGCGCCGGCGGTTTGATCAGCCCGACGGTTGAACCGTGCGGATCGGCCCGGCGTGTGAACCAGCAGGGCGATGGGCGGGCGATCCGGCGCGCCGTACGCTGACAGCCACGATCATCAAGCCGGAGGTGTCGATGTTCGAGAAGGCGCTGGGCCTACCCCTGCACGTGCTGGTGGTGCACGCGGTCGTGGTCTTCGTACCGCTGCTGGTGCTGCTCGCCCTCGCGTACGTCGCGCTGCCCCGGTTCCGGGCCCGCCTGGACTGGGCGGTGGCGGCCCTGGCGGTGGTGGCCCCGATCACCGCGTGGGTCAGCGTGCAGTCCGGCGAGGCGTTGCAGGAGCGGCAGATCGCGCGCGGCTTCTCCGGCGAGATCCTCGACAAGATCAACGAGCATGCCGAGTACGGCGACGTGCTGTTCTGGATCACCCTGGGACTGGCCGTGGCGGTCGTGCTGTTGCTGGTGGCGACCGGCCGTCACGACCGGCTGCCGAAGCTGCCCAACTGGGCTGCCCCGGTGCTGTCGGTGCTGGTGCTGGGGCTCGGGGTGGCCGCGCTGGTCTACGTCTGGCTCACCGGGCACTCCGGTGCCGAGATGGTCTGGGGCAACACCTTCGAGTAGCAGTGCCCCGGTGCGGCATCCGGGTTCGCGTCAGAACAGCGCCCGGGTGCAGAGCAGGCAGACCAACGCCACGAGGACCACGCCGGCGACCGCGCCCGCCCCCCAGGTCACCCGCTGAGCCCGCTGTTCCTGCGCGTCGAGGGCGATCATGTCCTGCGGCGGCAACTGTCGGGGCGGGTTGGCCTGCAGGTGCACCGGTGGCCGCCAGCCGGTCGGCGGCGCGACGGTCGGTGGCGGCCCGGAATAGCCGACCGGCCCGCCACCCGGCGTCGGTCGCGGCGGCGTCGGCTCGCCGGAAGCGGCCCCGTCGTCGGTCTCGGGTCGACGCCACGGCTCGTCGGAGGTCGGGCCGGGTCGGGAGGTCGTCACGCCGTCCGACGCTACCAACCGCACCGCCTGGAGACGGTCAGGCCGCCCCGCCGTGCCGGTGGGCGCAGCTCGATCAGCGCGCCGGTCACGGCGCAGGCTAACCTTGCGCCTCGTGATGACGCAGGAACCCCGCAGCCGGGGCGACGACGACCGGGTGGTCGACCTGGGCGACGACTTCACGGTGCTGCCCGAGCAGACCGCCGACGACACCGACCAGGGGTGGGGCGAGCGGACCGGCGACAACGACGACCGGTTGCTGGCCGAACGCCCGCCGCACTGGGACTGACGCGCCGGCGACCGGCCGACTCAGGAGGTGCTGGCGGCAGCCGGTGCCTTGCCACCGCCGGAGGAACCGCTCGACGAACCGCCTGTCGAACCGGACGACGAGCTGCTCGACGGGCTCGACGGCGTACTCGTGCCGGAGGAGGACGAGTCGGATCCGCTGGACTTGCTCGTGGTGCTGCTCGACGTGCTCTCCGAGCCGGACGAGCGGGAGTCGGTGCGGTAGAAGCCGGAGCCCTTGAAGACGATGCCGACGGAGTTGAACATCTTCCGCAGTCGCCCCTCGCACGCGGGGCACTCGGTCAGCGGCTCGTCGGAGAAGGACTGCACCGCCTCGAGCTGGTGACCGCACGCGGTGCAGGCGTACTGGTAGGTGGGCACGTTCTCCTCCGGATCTGATACGGCCGGGTTGGCACTCGACGTGTTCGAGTGCCAATGGTGCGTCATCGGGGCCCGATTCGTCCAGCGGACGTGTGGGTCACGACACCCGAGAGGGTGTCGAGCGAGAGCAGACCACTGGCCGGGGTGACGACCGCGCGTACCGGCCGGTCGTGGCGTTCGGCGGGGAGGGTGTCGAGCAGTTCCCCGTCGTACAACGGCGTCACCGTCAGGACGTTCGCCGGTACCCGGGCCAGCGCCCGGTCGTACGAGCCGCCACCCCGGCCCAGGCGTACGCCTCGGCGGTCCACCGCGAGGGCGGGTACGACGACCAGGTCGGCGGTGGCGATCGCGGTCAGCCCCAGCCGGGGCGTGGCCGGTTCCCGGATGCCCCGGCCGGCGGCCACGAGCGCCTGCGGCCCGGCCCAGGCGGCCCAGTCCAGATCCAGATCGTCGCGCAGGACCGGCAGCAGCAACTGCGCCCCGGGCGGCAGCGCGGCGGCGAGCACCGCCGGCAGTTGCGCTCCGCCGGGTTCGCTGCCGACCGGCACGTACGCGGCGACCCGGGCCGGCCGCAGTCGGCGTACCAGGGCAGCCAGCTCGTCCTGGACGCGCGCCGCAGCTGCGTGGCGCTCGGTTTCGGTCAGGGCCCGACGGCGGGCGAGCAGCTCGACCCGCACCGCTCGCTTCGCGTCATGTGTCACTTCCGCGTCTTCCGCAAATTCCGGCACGCAACACTCCTCACGCAACGCTCGTCCTGTGGTTGCTCTGTGTCAGCATCGCAGGCAACGGTCGCGCAACTTCCGGGGGGAAGTGTTGACGCTACGCGGGCGGTTGACAGCAGCCTTCCTGGCCGTGGCGTTCGGCCCGATCCTGTTCGGGGCCGTCTTCGTCGCCTCGACCGTGACGGCGGTGGACCGTAGCCGCGCCACGGAACGGCTGGCGGTGGCCGCCGCTGCCGCGCGTACCTCGATCGACGCTCTCTGCCAGCAGTTACGGGCCGCTGCGGACGCTGTCGCCCTGACCGCCGACCACCGGGGTGCCGCCACCCAGGTGGTCGGGCGGGGACTCGCCGCAGCCGTGCAGGTCACCGACGTGACCGGACAGATCGTCGTGGCCACCCCGAACGCTCCGCCGGCCCCCTGGCGGGACTGCGGCGACCATGCCCGGCCGACCGGGCCGGTCGCCGCGCTCGCGGTTCGGGTCGAGTTGCACGACATCGGCGGCGCGGTGCTGGGTACGGTCACCGCGGCGCAGCCGGTCGACCCGATGCTCGTCGCCCGACTGGCGGCGGTGACCGGGGTCGCGGTGACCCTGCTCGACGGTGCTGCCCCCACCCTCACGGTGGCCCACTCCACCGAGTCCGACGGCGGCGCGGAGGCCGTCCTGGCCGCCGCCTCTGCGCTGCACGAGGAAGGCGTGACCAGCACCCCCGACGGGCGCTACCTGCGGCGGGTCGGCCCCACCCCGGGGCAACCCCTCCCACTGGTGCTGTCGGTGCCCAGTGACCAGCCAGCCGGGCTCTACCCGGTGCTGATCGCCGTCGTGCTGCTGGCGGCCCTGCTGGGCGTGGCGGTGGCGTGGCGGTTGGCCCGGGTGACCACCCGGCCGCTCGTGGAACTGGCCGGCGCGGTGGACCGGGTCGCCGCCGGGGACCTGACCGCCCGGGTGCCGGTACGCAGCGGCGACGAGATCGGCCGGTTGGCCGAGGCGTTCAACCGGATGACCCGGGAGGCCGGCGGCTACCTGGCGGCGCTCGCCAGCAGCCGGGACCAGCTGAGAGGCCACCTCGCCGTGCTCGGCGACACCCTGGCCAGTACGCACGACCTGCAACGGATCCTGCGGGTGATCCTGCACAGCGCACTCGCGGCGACCGGAGCCCGGGCCGGCGCCGTCCTGCTCACCGAGCCGGGCGGGATGCTCGTCGCGCAGTGCACCGAGGGCCTCGACGAGCACTGGGCCGGCACCGGGACACCACAGGTGCCGCTGGGCGGCAGCGTGGTGGGTGCGGTCGCGGCCACCGGCCAGCCCTGCCGGGGACGGATGGAGGCCGCCGCCCCCGGCGAGCCGCGGTGCGGGACGTACATCGCGGTGCCGTTCGCCGCGCCGGAGGCCGGCAGAACCGCGGACAGCCGCGCCGGGGAGGAACCGGCGCACGCCGCGGCGTCGGCCCGGCCGTTGGGGGTGCTCGCTCTCTACGACCGACTCGGCGGGGAGGAGTTCGACGACGACGACCTGGCAACCCTGCAAACCTTCGCCGGGCACGTGGCGGTGGCGGTGGACAACGTACGCGTCCACGAGGAGGCGCAACGGCTGTCGCTCACCGACCCGCTGACCGGCCTGTGGAACTACCGCTACCTGCGTGAGTCGCTGCGTCGTGAGGTGGAGCGGGCCAACCGGTTCGGTCGGATGGTCAGTGTCCTCGTCCTCGACCTCGACCGGTTCAAGAAGATCAACGACACGTACGGGCATGCGGCCGGCGACACCGTGCTGGCCGAGTTCGCCCGCCGGGTTCGCGGCGAGATCCGCGAGGTGGACCTCGCCTTCCGCCAGGGTGGGGAGGAGTTCGTGGTGCTGCTGCCGGAGACCGACGCCCGAGGTGCCACGATCGTCGCCGAGCGGCTCGGCGCGGCGACCCGCAACACACCGGTCACCGTGTTGGGGCACGCGGGCGTGCAGGAGTCCATCGGGTTCACCGTCTCCATCGGCATCGCCGTCTATCCCGATCACGCCGAGACCGGACTGCGGGTGCTGGAAGCGGCGGACGAGGCGCTCTACGCCGCCAAGGCGGCCGGCCGGGACACCTGGCGGGTGGCGCAGGACACGAGTCGGATCACCGACCCGGGCGACGGCGGCACCGGTGTACGGGCCGCCCACGCGGCGCCTCCCACCCGGGAGATGTCGGTGTCGGCCGTGACGAGCAGCCCGATCGACGGCCTGCCCCGGGCTGGTCCTGTCGACGCCACCGGTGCCTTGGCCGAACGCGACGAGTCCGCCTGAGACGGTTGTGCCCCGCACCGGCTGAACCGGTCGGGTGGGCGGCGCGTCTTCCGGTCCTCACCCGCCGAGGTGCGGCCGTGGCCGATAGTCTCGCGACATGTCGGAGCACTCAGCGAACCCCTCAGCGGCCGCCGCCACCGGCCGCCCCCGTGCCGTCAAGGCCGTGATCCCGGCTGCGGGCCTGGCGACCCGGTTCCTGCCGGCCACCAAGGCGGTTCCCAAGGAACTGTTGCCGGTCGTGGACCGGCCGGTGTTGCAGTACATCGTCGAGGAGGCCGCGCAGGCCGGCATCGGCGACATTCTGCTGATCACCGGCCGCGGCAAGACATCGATGGTCGACCACTTCGACCGCCGGCCCGACCTGGAGGAGCGGCTCGCGGAGAAACCTGACCTGCTGGCCGCCGTCAAGCGGACCGAAGAACTGGCGGCCATCTACACCTGCCGGCAGCCCGAGCAGCTGGGTCTCGGCCACGCCGTCGGGTACGCCGAGTCGCACGTCGGTGACGAGCCCTTCGCGGTGCTGCTCGGCGACGAGTTCGTCAAGCCCTCCGAGCCGCTGCTGCCGGCCATGCTGGAGCTTCAGGCCCGTACCGGCGGCGTGGTGCTGGCATTCTTCGAGGTCGACCCGGCCGAGACCAAGCGGTACGGCATCGCCTCGGTCGAGCCGGCGGAGGCCGAGCTGACCGACATCGGCGAGGTCGTGAAGGTCACCGGCATGGTCGAGAAGCCGACGCCGGAAGAGGCGCCGAGCAACCTCGCCGTGCTGGGCCGCTACGTCCTGCCCGGCAAGATCTTCGATGCCATCCGTCGCACCCGGCCGGGCAGTGGCGGTGAGATCCAGCTGACCGACGCGATGGAACTGCTGCGGACCGAGGGCACCCCGGTGCACGCGATCGTCTACCGGGGCACCCGCTACGACACCGGCATGCCGCTGGGCTACCTCCAGACCGTGGTGCAGATCGCCGCCGAGCGCGAGGACCTGGGCAGCGAGTTCCGCAAGTGGCTTGCCGAATTCGTCAACTCCGACGCGTCGGGCGGTCGGGATACATGACCGCGACGGCCGACGCCGAGGCGGCCGAAAACGGGTTGACGCCGCTCGCCGACTACCTGGGCAGTGTGCTGCGCAGGTTACGCGCGCTGCCTCCACTCGACCTCGACCTCACCCAGGCGCACGGCAACGTCCTCGCCGAGGACGTCGTCGCGCCGCACTCGTTCCCGGCCTTCGACCAGGCGGCCGTGGACGGGTACGCCGCGCGCTGGGAGGACATCGCCGGCGGGGGCCGGGGCGCGATCTACGTCCCGGCCCAGTCGGGCGGGGCCGCCGGCCGCACCGTACGGCTCAATGTGGTCGGTGACCTGGGCGCGGCCAGTTGGCGTCCGGTGCGTCTCACCCCGGGCTCGTGCTTCTCGGTCGCCGCCGGTGCGCCGCTGCCGATCGCCGCCGACGTGGTGGTGCCGGTGGAGTGGACCGACCAGGGCATGGCGGCGGTGGAGATCTTCCGCGTCCCCAAGCGGGGATACGGGGTACGCCGCACCGGCGAGGAGGTGGCCGCCGGTGCGGTGCTGGCCCGCTCCGGCACGTACGTCTCGCCGGCGCTGGTGGCGGTGCTCGCCGCCACCGGCATCGGGCACGTGGTGGTCCGCCCCAGCCCGCGGGTGGTGATCGTGGCCACCGGCGACGAACTTGTCGACGTGGGCCGGGGCAGCCAGCCCGGTCAGGTGGTGGACGCCAACTCGCACGCGTTGACCGCCGCCGCGGCGGAGGCGGGCGCGCTGGCGTACCGGGTGGGCATCTGCGACGACGACCCGGAAGGGCTGCGCGGCCTGCTGGAGGACCAGACGCTGCGGGCCGACCTGATCATCACCACCGGCGGCACCGGCACCGGACCGGGTGACATGGTCCGTCGCATCCTGTCCCGCCGCGAGGGCAACCGGGCCGGCCCGGTCACCTTCACCGACGTGGCGCTCTACCCCGGAACCGCGCTCGGCTTCGGCACGGTCGGCGCCGAGGAGGTGCCGGTGGTCTGCCTGCCCGGCGACCCGGGTGCCGCGATGATCGGTTTCGAGGTGCTGGCCCGTCCGGCGATCAACCTGCTCGCCGGCGCCGAACCGGTCTTCCGGCCCAGCGTGCGGGCACACCTGCTGGAGACCGTCTCCTCACCCGCCGGTCTGCGCGAGTTCCGGCCCGCGCACGTCGCCGAGCGGCGAGGCGGGGGTTACACTGTCCAACCGCTCAATGGCGGCCCGTTCACCCTCTCCGGCCTGGCAGAGGCGAATGGACTTCTCGTACTTGGCGAGCGGGTGACCGCCGCCGCCGCCGGCTCCACGGTGGACGTGCTGCTGCTCGACCGCCGACGCTGACGCTGGAACGTGGAGGACAGGTGCGGTTCCGACAGGCACCCGGCTGGCCGGCGGTACTCACCGACGGTCCGGTGACCCTGCGGCCGTACCGGCGCTCCGACGCGATGGCCTGGTCGGAGGTGCGCTGCGCCAACCGTGAGTGGCTGGCCCCCTGGGAGTCGTCGCTGGGCGGTGACTGGGACCAGCTGAACTCGCCGGCCACCTTCCGGTGGGTGTACCGCGACCAGCGGCGATCGGCACGTACCGGTGAGGGCATGCCGTTCGCGGTCTGCCTCTACGCCGACGGCGAGGAGCGTCTGGTCGGGCACATCAACGTGGGCAACATCGTGCGCCGCGCGTTCTGCTCCGGCTACGTCGGCTACTGGGTGGACCGCCGGGTCGCCGGCCGGGGCGTGATCCCGACCGCGTTGGCCCTCGTCGTCGACCACGCCTTCGGCCCGGGTGGGCTGCACCGGGTGGAGGTCAACATCCGGCCGGAGAACCGGCCGTCGCGCCGGGTGGTGGAGAAGCTGGGCTTCCGCGAGGAGGCGTACCACCCGCGCTACATGCACATCGACGGCGCCTGGCGCGACCACATCGGATACGCGATGACCAGTGAGGAAGTCGCCGCCGAGGGTGGGCTGCTGGCCCGCTGGCACCGGCTACGTGCCCGTACGCCATGATCACGCCGTGAGGCGTCCCACGTGCAGGATCGGCGCGGCGCGGTGGTTCCGGCGACCCTGACCCGTAACCTCAAGTAACTGCAAGCTGCGGCAGGCGCTGCCCGCTCCGCATGTTTCACGTCGCCGACGCCGTTCGGTGAAAGATTCTGCGGCCGGTCGGCGGTTGCTTCGAATCTGGTGACGGGAGGGGTGAGGGTGCCGACCTCGGTGCTCCTCGCCGTCCTCGCCGCCGCCGGTCTGCTCGCCCTCGCTCCGGCGTTGGTTCGCCGGTACGACGCCGCCGAGCGGCTGGTGGCGGAGCGGGCGCAGTCGACGGCGCGGGTGCTCCAGCGCCGCCGACGACGCCGTACTGTCCCCGGACGCCGCCCCGTCAACGCGCCCCGCGCCCTCGTCGTCACGCTCAGCGAGGATGCCGCCTCGGGTGAACTCGCCCCTCCGGTCTCCGGCGTACCCGCTCAGCGCCGCCGCTCCGACGAGCCGGCGGATTCACCGTCCGGCCGCTCCGGTGGCCCTTCGTCCGGTCGGTCCGGTGGATCTCCTTCTGGTCGGTCCGGTGGAGCGCGTTCTGGCCGCTCCGGGGAGTCCGGCGGGGCGCTGTCGCGTCGGTCCGGGCGGCCGAGCCGGCTGCGGTCCGTGCCGCCCGCAGCAGGTCGGGGTCGTCGCCGTCCCGACCGCCGTCGCCCGCACACCCCGGCGATCTACCGTCGCCGTCGGGTGCTCGCCGCGTTGTTCCTGCTCAACGCCGTCGAGATGGTCGGCGTCGCGGTGGTCGGCCCCGGCTTCTGGATCAGCTTCGCGGTCACCGCCACCCTCCTGCTGGTGTACGTCGTACACCTGCGCGCCCGCGCGCTTGCCGACCAGCGTCGCCGCCGCGCCCGCGCCCGCGAAGCCGCCTGGCTCGCCGCCCGCCAAGCCGAGGTACGCCGCGAGCAGGCCCGCCGTGCCGCCGCCCGCCGCGAGGCCCAACGTCGCCTGGCCGCCCAGCGGGAAGCCGTCCGGCGCGCCGCCATGGGCCTCGACCGCCCTGCCGACCTACCACCCGCCGCCAACGGCGGCTCGGTCTCCTACCGCCGCACCGGCGGTCTCCGCGGCCGCCCCTACGAAGCCGGCCGAGGCTCCCACTCCGCCTGACCGCCTCGCCCCCACGCGCGGCCTCCACGCACGGCCCTCCACGCGCGGTCTCCCCACGCCGGGTCTCCCCACGCCGGGTCTCCCCACGCCGGGTCTCCCCACGCCGGGTCTCCCCACGCCGGGTCTCCCCACGCCGGGTCTCCCCACGCCTGGTCGGCTCGCGTCCGGTCGGCTCGCGTCCGGTCGGCCGGCGCGCCTGGCCCTCCGTGCGGACGGCCTCCCGCGCCTGGCCGTCGTATCCCGGCCCTCGCGGCTCGCGGCGGCGCGTGATCGACTTCATTTCGCCGATGTTGCGGTATACGACTGGCGCAGACACCGCAACATCGCCGAACTTGCGCGACCACCCTGAAGCGGAGGCGGGGCGGCTGGGCGGGGCGGTTCGCGGTGGAGGTGGTCGACCTGTTAGCCTTGGCACCGGCCCGCCCGGTGACAGCCGGGTGGGACCGACGCCGGTTTACCGGCGGAGGGGCTGTGGCGCAGACCGGTAGCGCACCTCGTTCGCATCGAGGGGGTCAGGGGTTCAAATCCCCTCAGCTCCACCCAGTTCAAAGGCCGTTTCCGCTCGTCGGAGACGGCCTTTTTCGATCTTGTGCGGCAATGAGGCAGTAGCGCGGCCGGCTTGCTTCTGGTGCCGCTTCTGATCCTTCCGGCGAGGCCTCGAAAGAGGTGGCCAGCGCTGCGCTGCTGGTGGCTGTGTGGCGGCCGGGACGGTGGTCAGGGTTTGACTGTGCCGTGGCGGCATGGTGTGTCCTTGGCGCATGGGTCGAAGCACGTGGGCTTATCTGGGGTCGTACAGCCTGTCTCTGCTGGGGAACGGGGTCGCGTCGGTCCTGTTTCCGCTGCTGGTGCTTGCGCAGACGGGTGACATTCTCGCGGCCGGGATTCTTGCCTCGGTGACCGCCGCTGTCGCTGCGGTCGTCGGCGTGCTGGCCGGGGTGATCGTGGACCTGGTCAACCGGCGGACCGTGTCGATTGTCAGCGATGTGCTGTCGGCGGTGTCGGTCGCGGCATTGCCGGTCGTGGACGCCCTGTGGGGGTTGAACCTGACGTGGTTCATTGTGCTGGGCGTGCTCGGCTCGTTCGGTGACATGCCGGGGATGACGGCGCGGGAGACGTTGCTGCCCCGGCTTGTTGAACTCGACGGGGGTAAGCCGGGCGCGTTGGACCGGCTGGTCGGTGTGCGCGAGGCGTTGGCGGGTGCGCTGGTGCTGGTCGGGCCCGGTCTGGGCGGGTTGCTGGTGTGGCTGGTCGGGGTGAACTCCGCCACCTTGTTCATCACGGCTGGGATGAGTGTTGCCGCGGCGTTGCTGTCGTTCGCGATGTCGCCGAGGGCGGGAGAAGTCAACCGGCGGGACGGGGCTGCCGCGCGGGCGGGTGTGCGTACCGTGGTCGCTGATCTGGTGGCCGGGTGGCGGTTCCTGCTCGGGCATCGGCTGGTGCTGGGGGTGAGCATGCTGTCGGCGGTGCTCATCGCGGTGATCGTGGCGTTGCAGACCACGATCATGCCTGCCTACTTCACGGGCGAGAATCTGCCCGAGTTCAGCGGTTTCGCCGCGATGGGGATCGCGGCCGGCAGCCTGGTCAGCGCCGTCATCTACGCGGCGACAGTGGGCAAGGTGTCGCGTCGTACCTGGTTCGTGGTCGGGATGGTCGGCGTCGGCATCGGGTTCACCGTGATCGGTCTGCTGGCAGCGCCGTGGCTGGTGCTCGCCGCAGCCGTGTTCATCGGATTGACGAACGGTCCCATGTCGGCGGTGTTGGGCGTGGCAACCATCGAGGCGACCCCTGACCAGCTGCGCGGACGGGTGCTCGGCGTACAGAATGCGCTCATGCTCGCCGCCCCCGCGCTCACCGCGGCCCCCATCGCCGCGATCGCTTCGGGTCGCGGGCTGGAGATGGCCGGCATCGGGCTCGCGGTCGTCATCGTGCTGACCGTCATCGTCGCGCTCTGCGCCCCCGCCTTCCGGTCGTTGGACAGGCTGAATCCGGCAGCGGAAGCAGAGGGCTGATCGTGGCGTGGAGCACTCGGCAACTCGCGGACCTGGCAGGGGTCACCCTGCGGTCGATCCGCCACTGGCATGACATCGGGCTGCTTCCCGAACCGGAGCGCCTGACGAACGGTTACAAACAGTACGGCGCGCGGCATCTCATTCTCGCGCTGCGCATCAGCCGGCTCAGCGGTCTCGGGTTCGCTCTGGACGACGTGGCGCGCATGCTCAAATCGGAGGAGTACGGCCAGGAGTCGTTGCACGGGCTACGTGCGGAACTCGACACCACGATCGGCAGACTCGAACGCATCCGCGCCGAGATCGACGAGCTGATCCGCCTCGGTGTCTCGCCCGACCTGTCACCGGAAGCGCTGGTTGCCATGGAGACACTGGGACGCGACCCCGCATCACGTGACGTCGCGATCATCTTGTCCCACCTGATCCCGCGGGAGGACATGGCCGCTCTCGTCGCGGTCCTCGAAGGCGTACCCGAGGAGTTGAGACGCATCAACACGGCGATCCTCGAACTACCCGCCGAGGCGTCGGAGGACGAGATCGTCACCCTCGCCGGTCGCGCGGCCACCGCGCTCAAGACATTCATCGCCGCCAACTACGAGACGTTCCCGGACATCGGCAGCGGTCGGGCGAACGCCGATGTCGTCGGCGCGGTCGCGGCCGAGAACATGAACCAGGCCCAACGGCGCGTCATGCGTCTCATCCACGACCAGTTGCCCTCCGAGACTGGGGGCAGCACCCCAGGCGAAACCATGCAGCGGCAAGGCGATGAGCAGTGGCTACGCTCGCGTCGTGACGCACGAGAAGGAGATCACCGAGCCGGTTGACCTGTGTCTGGCCGACGGACGGCTCTGGCCCGACGCGGTGGGGTGGAGTCGTCGTCCCGTACACCGGGCGAACCTGCGTGGCTGGGGCCGCAACAAGCGGTGGGAGTACTGGGGGATCGTCACCCCGCAGCACATCGTCGGCCTGGTCGCCTCGTCGCTGGACTACGCCGGGGTGCACAGCCTCTACGTGCTCGACCGTACGACGAAGGTCGAGATCGACCGCGGCGCGGTGGTGCCGTTCGCGCGCGGCACCGCCTTCCCGCCGGTCAGCGGGGCGGGTGAGGTGCGGGCCCGTGGCGGCGGGATCTCGATCGACATCGACCAGTCGGCGACGGGGACCACGATCCGGGCCAGCGCCGCAGGCATCGAGGTCGATCTGGTGGTGCCGCTGCCGCCGGGGCACGAGTCGCTCGGCGTGGTGGTGCCCTGGAGCAGTCGCCGGTTCCAGTACACGGTCAAGGACGTCGGTCGCCCGGTGCACGGCACCCTGCGGGTCGACGGGGTGCCGCACGTGGTCGACGACGCCGACTCCTTCGCCGTACTGGATCATGGGCGCGGGCGGTGGCCGTACTCGATCCGCTGGAACTGGGCCGCCGGCAGCGGCCCGGGCCGGGCCATCCAACTCGGCGGCCGGTGGACCGACGGCACCGGCTCGACCGAGAACGGCCTCTTCGTCGACGGCCGCCTGCACAAGATCGGCGACGAGTTGCGCTGGGAGTACGACCGCGCCGACTGGCTGCGGCCGTGGCGGATCAACGGCGAGCGGGTGGACGTACGGTTCCACCCGTTCCACGAGAAGGTGGCCCGGACGAACCTCGGTGTGCTCGCCAACGAGACACACCAGTGTTTCGGGCACTTCACCGGCTGGGCGACGACCGATGATGGTGAGCGGGTCGACCTGGACGGTCTGGTCGGTTGGGCCGAGGAAGCGCGCAATCGCTGGTAGCGGGGATGTCGAGATCCGGTGGTTGGCTCCGTCCCCTGGGTGGAAGCGGCCAGAATGGGTCGCACAGGCATCGAGGAGAACCACCATGGCGAAGTATCTGCTGCTCAAGCACTACCGCGGTGCGCCGGCTGCGGTCAACGACGTGCCCATGGACCAGTGGACGCCGGAGGAGATCTCGGCGCACATGCAGTACATGAGCGACTTCGCGGCCCGGCTGGAGGCGACGGGCGAGTTCGTTGACGGCCAGGCGCTCGCCCCGGAGGGGACCTTCGTACGGTACGACGGGGAGGGTCGTCCACCGGTCACGGACGGTCCGTTCGCCGAGACCAAGGATCTCATCGCCGGGTGGATGATCATCGACGTCGACAGCTACCAGCGGGCCATCGAGTTGGCCGGGGAGTTGTCGGCCGCGCCGGGGGCGGGCGGCAAGCCGATCCACGAGTGGCTGGAGGTGCGCCCATTCCTGGCCGCGCCGCCCACCATCACGCAGTGACCTGATGGACGAGGCACTGCTCCGGAGCCTCATCCCGGGCGTGCTCGGGGCCCTCGTCCGCCGCGGAGCCGACTTCGCGGCGGCCGAGGACGCCGTCCAGGACGCGCTGGTCGAGGCGATCCGGACGTGGCCCACCGAGCCGCCACGGGATCCGCAACGCTGGCTGATCACCGTGGCCTGGCGTCGGTTTCTCGACGTGGCCCGGGCGGACGCCGCACGCCGCCGGCGGGAGGACCTCCTCGACGAGGAACCGGCACCCGGGCCCGCACCCTCGGTGGACGACACGCTGGCGCTGTACTTCCTCTGCGCCCATCCGTCGCTGACGCCGTCGTCGGCCGTCGCGCTCACGCTGCGCGCGGTCGGCGGGCTGACCACCCGCCAGATCGCCCAGGCGTACCTGGTGCCCGAGGCGACCATGGCGCAGCGCATCAGCCGGGCCAAGCGCACCGTCTCGGTGGTGCGGTTCGACCAGCCGGGCGACGTCGCCACCGTGCTGCGGGTGCTGTACCTGGTCTTCAACGAGGGCTACTCGGGTGACGTCGACCTGGCCGCCGAGGCGATCCGGCTGACCAGGCAACTCGCAGCGGTGATCGACCATCCCGAGGTGGCGGGGCTGCTCGCCCTCATGCTGCTGCACCATGCCCGCCGTGCGAGCCGGACCGCGCCGGACGGCAGCCTGGTGCCGCTCGCCGAGCAGGACCGGGGTCGCTGGGACACCACCGCGATCGCCGAGGGCATCGCGATCCTCCAGGCGGCGCTCGCGCGGGACCGACTGGGCGAGTTCCAGGCCCAGGCCGCCATCGCGGCACTGCACGCCGACGCCCGCGCCGCCGAGGAGACCGACTGGGTGCAGATCGTCGAGTGGTACGACGAACTCGCGCACCTGACCGACAGCCCGGTCGTACGACTCAACCGGGCGGTCGCCGTCGGGGAGGCCGACGGTCCGCGTGCCGGTCTGGCGGCGCTCGCGGTGCTGGACGAGTCGCTGCCCCGGCACACGGCGGTCGCGGCGTACCTGCACGAGCGCGACGGCAACCCGGTGACGGCGGCGCGCCTGTACGCCGAGGCCGCCCGCAAGGCCCCCAACCTCGCCGAGCGGGATCACCTGACCCGCCAGGCGGCACGCCTCAACACCAGCCTGTCCCGCTGAAGCGCCGGCTGATCGCGGGGTCAGTCAACCAGCGACCCGGTCGACTCGCGTCCTGAGTCGACTGTCAGGATTGCAGTCATGACGGTTCGATCTGGGCACAGGGTTGCACTTGTCACGGGCGGAAGCCGGGGCATCGGCGCCGCCGTCGCGCGCCGGCTGGCCGAGGACGGCATCCACGTCGCGTTCACCTACCGCGCCGCCGAGGCGAGCGCGAAGGCCGTGGTCGCCGACATCGAGGCGTACGGTCGGCGAGGTTTGTCGATAAGCGCGGACAGTGCCGACCCGGTGGCGATCGTGGGTGCGGTCGAGCGGACCGTCGCCGAGTTCGGGCGGCTGGACATCCTGGTCAACAACGCCGGGGTGTTCGCCGGCGGGCCGATCGAGTCGGTCAGCTTCGAAGACCTCGACCGGGCGGTCGCGGTGAACGTGCGCGGGGTGTACCTGGCCACCCAGGCGGCGGTCCGCCACATGGGCGCCGGTGGGCGGATCGTCAACATCGGCAGCAGCTTTTCCAGCCGGGTGGCGGCGCCCGGGGTGAGCGCGTACGCGATGACCAAGAGCGCGGTCAACGGGCTGACCCGGGCGTTGGCCCGGGAACTCGGCCCGCGTGGCATCACCGTCAACCTGATCCTGCCCGGTTCCACCGACACCGACATGAATCCGGCGGACAGCGCCGCTGCCGACGCCCAGCGCGCCCAGATCGCCCTTGGCCGGTACGCCTCCCCGGCCGACGTGGCGGCCACGGTCAGCCACCTCGTCGGCGACGGCGGGCGGCACATCAGCGGCGCGTCGATCGCCGTCGACGGCGGTGCCACGGCCTGACGGGGTGGGCTACTGAAGCCCGCCCCGCACGGAGGTGACACGCTGGGTGTTGAAGCCGAGCCAGTGCATCCGGCCCACGTAGCGGGCATGCTCGACCTTGAGACACCGATCCAGGATGACCGTGAGGCCGCCCTCCTCGGCGATCCGGGCGCCCTCCTCGTTGATCACGCCGAACTGGGTCCACAGCGTCTTGGCCTTGATCGCGACCGCCTCGCGGGCGATCTGCGGCAGGGCGCCCGGTGCCCGGAAGACGTTCACGATGTCCACCGGCACCGGTACGTCGGCCAGGCTCGGGTAGCTGCGCTCGCCGAGGATCTCGGTCTCTCGGGGATTGACCGGGATCATCCGATAGCCGTGTCGCTTCAGGTAGTAGCCGACGAAGTTGCTGGCCCGCAGTTGGTTGGCGGACAGGCCGACGACCGCGATCGTCCGCGTGGTGTGCAGGGCGCGCTGAATGGTTGACACGTCCTGGTATCGCCCGATTTCGAACATGCGCTCGTCACCTCTCTCCGGCCGCGGCGACGTGCTCGAAGGCCTGTTCGAGGTCCCAGATCAGATCCTCGACGGATTCGGTGCCGACCGACAGGCGTACGGTCCCCGGCCCGACTCCGGCCGCCCGCAACTCGTCGTCGCTCAACTGCCGGTGGGTGGTGCTCGCCGGGTGGATGATCAGGCTCTTGGCATCGCCGACGTTGGCGAGGTGGGACCAGAGCGTCACGCCCCGGATCAGATTCTGCCCACCGTCGCGCCCACCGGCACAGTCGAACGAGAACACCGCCCCCGGGCCACGTGGTAGGTACTTGGCCACCAGTGGCTGGTATCTGCTGCCAGGCAGACCCGGATAGGTGACGTTGGAGGCCAGCGGGTGCGATTCGAGGAAGGACGCCACGCGCCGAGCGTTGGCGACGTGCCGTTCCATCCGCAGCGACAGCGTCTCCAGACCCTGAAGGAACAGGAACGCGTTGAACGGTGCGAGTGCGCCGCCGAGATCACGCAGCGTCTCGGCGCGCAGCTTCATCAGATAGCCGTACGTGCCGAACGTCTCGTGGAACTGGAGGCCGTGGTAGGCCGGTGACGGGTCGGCGATGACCGGGAACCGGCCGTTCGACCAGTTGAAGGTGCCCGCTTCCACGACCACGCCACCGATGCTGGTGCCGTGTCCGCCGATGAACTTGGTCGCCGAGTGGACCACGATGTCGGCGCCCCACTCGATGGGTCGGCAGAGGTACGGCGTGGCGAAGGTGTTGTCCACGACCATCGGCAGTTCGTGTTCGTGGGCGATGCCCGCCACCGTCTCGATGTCCAGCACGTTCCCGCCGGGGTTGCCGATCGTCTCGCCGAAGAACGCCTTCGTGTTCGGGCGTACCGCCTTGCGCCAGGCCTCCGGGTCGTCGGGATCGACCCAGCTCAGCTCCACGTTCATCTTGCGCAGCAGGTGCTTGAGCTGGTTGACCGTGCCGCCGTACAGGGCTGCGGAGGCGACGACGTGGTCGCCCGGCTCCAGCAGGGTGAACAACGCCGCCGCCTGGGCGGCGATCCCGCTGGAGAAGGCCACCCCACCAGCACCGCCTTCGAGGTTGGCGATCCGCTCCTCGAACACCGCGACGGTCGGATTCATGATCCGTGAGTAGGTGTTGCCGTACTCCTGGAGGTTGAAGTAGGCGGCGGCCGACTCCGGGTCCTCGAAGACGTAGCTGGTGGTCTGGAAGATCGGCACCGCCCGTGCGCCCGTGTTCGGGTCCGGGCGTTGCCCGGCGTGCAGTTGCCGGGTCTCGAACCCGAACTCGTGGGCTTCCTCGATGCGGTTCGGCTGTTCTGTCACGGATTCCTCGTTGCTCTCCGACGCTCGCCGGCGCACTGCTCGGCCAGGAAGCGACGGACGATGGGGGTCTGCTGGGCTTCCTCGAGCAGGAAGCTGTCATGGCCGTAGGGTGCTTCGATCAGGTGGAACTCGACCGGCTTACCGAGGGAGTGCAGGGCTTCCTCGATCTCGGCGGAGGCGGCCGGTGGGTAGAGCCAGTCGGAGCTGAAGGCGATCAGCAGCGTCCGGGCCGACACACCGGCCAGCGCCCGCCGAAGGGACCCCGCGCCGTGTTCCCGAGCGAGGTCGAAGTAGGTCAACGCGCGGGACAGGTAGAGGTAGGTGTTGGCGTCGAAACGCCGGACGAACGACGCCGCCTGGTGTTGCAGGTAGCTCTCGACCTCGAATTCCGGGTCCCGGAAGGTGTAGCGGATGTTGTCGGCGAACTGCAACCGCCGGCCGAACCGGTCGGTCAGCGCGGGCGCGGACAGGTAGGTGATGTGCCCGAGCATCCGGGCCACGCCCATGCCGGCCTCGGGTGCCCGGCCGGTGCCGTAGTAGTGGCCGTCCTGCCAGGCGGGGTCGCGCATGATCGATTCCCGGGCGATCGCGTTCCAGGCGACGCCCTGCGGGTGCAGGGCGTGCGTGGAGGCGATCACCACGATGGCGTCGACCTGGTCGGGGTAGCGGACGGCCCATTCCAGCGCCTGCATGCCGCCGAGCGATCCGCCGGCCACGGCCGCGAGCCGTTCGATGCCGAGCACGTCGAGGAAAGCCCGCTGGCAGCGCACCATGTCGGCCACGGTGAGGACCGGAAAATCCGAGCCGTACGGGCGGCCGGTGGCCGGGTCGGTCGAGGAGGGGCCGGTCGTGCCGCGGCAGCCGCCGATCAAATTCGTGGCGACGACGAAGTAGCGGTCGGTGTCGAAGGCCTTGCCGGGGCCGATCATGCCGTCCCACCAGCCGAGGCCTTTGTCGGCCGGGCGGTCACGGCCCTCGGCCCCGAACCCGTCGCGCGTGCTGGCCGCCGGTGGGGTCTTGGCGAAGCCGGCCGCGTGCGCGTCGCCGCTGAGCGCGTGGCAGACGAGGATGACGTTGTCGCGCTGCGGCGAGAGGGTGCCGTACGTCTCGTAGGCCACCCGGACCGGGTACAGCTCGCGTCCACAATCGAGGGGTAGTGGGGCCGGCAGGTCCAGGTGCTGCGTCTCGACGCTGCCGACCGAGCCGGCCGACAGGGTCGCTGCAGCCATGCGGGCGATGATAGCTAGCCAAACTCCGGCCGGGCCAGTGTATTGTCGATTATCTCGATAGGTCTTCTAGGAAATTCGGGCAGAACGGGAGATTCTTCGCATGTCGACTGTCGACAACGGGGTGAACGTGCAGGCACTGCTTGACGCGCGGGAGGCGCTCAAGGGCGCCCCCGAGGCCGCCCAGTTCACCTGGCGCGCGTCGTCCAGGTGGGAGAAGGGCGTGCACAGCACCACCACGATCGAGAAGTTCTTCGGGCTCGGCCAGGAGCAGTCCCACAAGACCAGGGCGGAGTTCTCCGCCGACCACCCCGAGGTCTTCGCCGCCGAGGACAACGGCATCACCCCGATCGAGTACCTCCTCGTCGGCCTGGCCAGCTGCCTGACCGCCGGCGTGGCGTCCGTCGCCCAGAACCGGGGCATCCAGCTGCGGTCGGTCTCCTCGACGGTCGAGGGCAGCCACGACATCCGGGGCATCCTCGGCGTCGACGGCGACGTCCGGAACGGCTTCAACGACATCAAGGTCACCTTCAACATCGACGCGGACGCCTCCAAGGAGGATATCCAGGCGCTGGTGGCCCAGTCGCAGAAGCGATCGGCCGTTTTCGACGCGCTCACCAACCCGACCGACGTCACGGTCGAAGTGGCCTGAGGCGGGCCGAGCGATCGAGCACGTCACCACGGTCGTCGTCGGGGCCGGGCACGCCGGCCTGGCGGCGAGCCACTTCCTCAGCGACCGGGCGATCGACCATGTCGTGCTCGAACGCGGGGAGATCGCCAACTCGTGGCGGCACGAGCGGTGGGACTCCCTGAGACTGCTCACCCCCAACTGGCTGAACCGGCTGCCCGGCCACCGCTACCAGGGGCCGGACCCGGACGGGTACCTGACGATGGGCGAGGTGGTCGAGTTCATCGAGCAGTACGCCGCCGTCTCGGCCGCGCCGGTGCGTACCGGCACGAACGTCGAGTCGTTGCGGCGCGACGGCGACGGGTATCTGCTCGCCACCAGCCGGGGTGACCTGCGCTGCCAGGCGGTGGTCCTCGCCAGCGGCGCCTGCAACGTGCCGACGGTGCCCGCGATCAGCGCCCAGGTGCCGACCACCGTCGCGCAGCTGACACCCTTCGACTACCGGGGCCCGGATCAGGTCGCCGAGGGCGGCGTACTGGTGGTGGGCGGGTCGGCGACCGGTGTGCAACTCGCGGCCGAGCTGCAACGCTCCGGCCGGCAGGTGATCCTGGCGACGGGCGAGCACGTGCGGCTGCCACGCGTGTACCGGGGACGCGACGTGCTGTGGTGGATGGACGCCTCGGGCGTGTGGGACCAGCGGTACGACGAGGTCGACGACCTCACTCGGGCCCGCCGCCTGCCGTCGCCGCAACTCGTCGGCACCCCGGAGCGCAGCACCCTCGACCTCAACGCGCTCACCGCGCTCGGCGTCGAACTTGTCGGCCGGCTGGCCGCCGTACGCGACGGCACGGCGCTGTTCTCCGGCGGGCTGCGCAACGTCTGTTCGCTCGCCGACCTCAAGATGCGACGCCTGCTGGCCGGCTTCGACGAGTGGGCCCGGACCACCGGCCACGACGCCGAGGTCGGGCCGCCGGAGGAGTTCGCGCCGACGGCGGTCGCCGCCTCGACCCGGCTGCGTCTGGACCTGCGCGGCGGTGAGGTGGGCACGATCGTCTGGGCGACCGGGTTCCGCCCCGACTACCGGTGGCTCGACGTGCCGGTGGTCGACGAGAAGGGGCGGCTGCGCCACGAAGGGGGCGTGCTCGACAGCCCCGGCCTGTACGCCCTGGGCCTGCCGCTGCTGCGGCGACGCCGATCCACCTTCATCAGTGGCATCGAGGACGACGCTTGCGCCGTGGTCGACCACCTGGCGAAGAACCTCCCGGCGCCGGCAATCTGATCAACCGGCCGGCGGAACCTGTCGGGCTGCCGTGCGGACGAGCCCGGCGACGGCCCGGGAACGGCTGTGCGACGGCCAGGCGAGCACGGTGGTGACGTGCGGCGAGTCGGTCAGGGGGACGGCGGCGTGCGCGTTCCACAGCCACGACCGGGACGACGCGCAGAGGACGGCCATGGTGCGACCGAGGGCGATCAGCTGGGCCAGTTGCGCCTGATCGTGGATCTCGGGGCCGGGGCCGGGCTCGTAGCTGCCGTCCTGTCGAGGCCAGCGGGCGACCGGAAGATCCGGTACGTCACCGATCTCGGCCATGGTCAGCGACGTACGCGCGGCGAGGGGATGCCCGGCGGGCAGGATGGCGACCTGTTGCTCGGTGAGCAGGTCCTCGGTGTCGAATCCGGCGAGGTCGTCGAAGGGGCGCTGCATGAGGGCGGCGTCGGCGCGGCCGTCACGTAGCATCCGCGCCTGGTCGCCCATGCCGCACAACAGCACGTCGACCTCGGCCGCGCCCGGCTGGGCCGCGTGGGCGTCAAGAAGCTTCCGCAACAGCTCGTGATTCGCGCCGGCCTTCGTCGCCAGCGCCAGCCGGTCCGGGGCGGAGGCAGCCCGTCGGGTACGGCGCGCGGCGGCGGTGGTCGCGTCGAGGATGGCACGGGCCTCGTCGAGCAGCACCTGACCCGCGCCGGTGAGGGTGACACCCCGACGGTCGCGTTCGAACAGGGTCACACCGAGACGCCGTTCGAGTTGTGCGATCGCCCGGGACAGGGGCGGCTGAGCGATGCCGAGGCGCTGGGCCGCCCGGCTGAAGTGCAGTTCCTCGGCGACCGCGACGAAGTACCTCAGCTCGCGGGTCTCCAGCGTATCCACCATCCGACGATACTGCGGTGATACCGGCCGGGTATGACAGCGCACCGCTTCGGTGTAACGGAGCCACCGACCGCCGAGCCACCATCGGCGTCATGAGCGACACGAAGACCGCGCTGGTCACCGGCGCGAACAAGGGACTCGGATACGAGATCGCGGCAGGGCTGGGCGCACGCGGCTACCGGGTGGTGGTGGGGGCCCGGGACCGCGCCCGGGGCGAGGCGGCGGTGGCGAAGTTGCTCGCCGCCGGAGTGGACGCGTTCGCCGTACCGCTGGACGTGACGAGCGACCGGAGCGTTGCCGAGGCGGCGGCACTGATCGACCGCCTCGACGTCCTGGTCAACAACGCCGGCATCTCCGGGGAGACGGGACCGGGATGGGTGCAGGACCCGACGATGCTCGACCTCGATGTCGTCCGCGCGGTGGTGGACACGAACGTCTACGGCGTGATCCGGGTGACGAACGCGATGCTGCCGCTCCTGCGCCGCTCCGCCTCCCCGCGAATCGTCAACATCTCCAGCAGCGTCGGCTCCTTGACCTGGCAGTCGGACCCGACGATCGACGTCGGCCCGATCATGGCCGCCTACTCGCCGACGAAGTCGTTCCTCAATGCCATCACCGTGCACTACGCGCGGCAGTTCGCCGGTACGAAAATCCTCATCAACGCCGCCTGCCCCGGCCTGGTCGCGACCGACTTCACCGGCTTCCACGGCCGACCGCCCCAGGAGGCCGCAGCAACCCCCATCCGCCTGGCCACCCTCCCCGACAACGGCCCCACCGGCAGGTTCTTCAACGACACCGGCCCCATCCCCTGGTAATCCCACCCTTTGGTTGATCAAGAGGTTTTGGTCTCCGATCGCGCCGTCGGAGACCAGAACCCCTTGATCGCCGGGGCGATGCGGGCGGCAGTATGTTGACGGTGATGGATGTGAACGCTATCAATTCGGTAGTGGTGTCGGGCGGGTAATGGGGAGGCGGGCATGCGAGTGGGGTTGCTCGGGGGGAGGGTGGCTGCCGTGGTCGCCGCCGTGATGGTGGCGGGTGTTGGTGCGGTGGTGGGGGTGGTGGTGGGGCCGGCGCGGGCTGCCGCCGTCGTGTTCAGCAATCCGCTGGCCGAGCAGCGGGCCGACCCGCACATCTACCGGCACACCGACGGTTACTACTACTTCACCGCGACGGTGCCCGAGTACGACCGGATCGTGTTGCGTCGGGCCAGCACGTTGCAGGGGCTGGCCACCGCACCCGAGCGGGTGATCTGGCGTAAGCACGGCAGTGGCGAGATGGGCGCGCACATCTGGGCGCCGGAGATCCACTACATCGACGGCCGGTGGTACGTCTACTTCGCCGCCGGGCGGACCGACGACATCTGGGCCATCCGGCCGTACGTGCTGGAGAGCAGTGCGGCGAATCCGCTTGACGGGCCGTGGGTCGAGCGGGGGCAACTCCAGCCGGCACGCAGCAGCTTCTCCCTCGACGCGACCACTTTCGTCCACAACGGACAGCGCTATCTGGCCTGGGCCGAGTACGCCGGCAGCAACTCGAACATCTACCTGGCCCGCGCGGTCAACCCGTGGACGTACGCAGGCACCCCGACCCTGATCGCCACCCCCACGTACGCCTGGGAGACCCGGGGCTACCGGGTGAACGAGGGACCGGCGGTGCTGATCCGCAACGGCCGGGTCTTCATGACCTATTCGGCGAGCGCCACCGACGCCAGCTACGCCGTCGGACTGCTCACCGCCTCGGCCGGCAGCGACCTGCTCAACCCGGCGTCCTGGAGCAAACGGGCCACGCCGGTGCTGGCCAGCGACGCCCGGACCGGCCAGTGGGGGCCCGGCCACAACTCCTTCACCGTCGCCGAGGACGGCAGCGACGTGATCGTCTACCACTCCCGCAACTACGAGCGGTACCTCGGCAACGGCTACGACCCGCTGAGCGACCCGAACCGGCGTACCCGGATCCAGCGGGTCTACTGGAACACCGACGGTACGCCGAACTTCGGGGTGCCGGTGCCCGACGGCGCCACCCCGGTCCGGCTGCGCGCCCACGACCAGCCGGACCGCTACCTGCGGCACTGGGAGTTCCGGGTCCGGTTGGAGCCGAACGTGACGAACCTGGCCGACTCGCAGTTCCGGATCGTCACCGGCCTGTCCAACTCCGGGGCGATCTCGCTGGAGTCGACCAACTATCCCGGCTACTACCTGCGGCACCGCAACCACCAACTCTGGGTGGAGCGCAACGACGGCTCCAACCTGTTCCGGCAGGACGCCACCTTCACCCGTCGAGCCGGACTGGCGGATGTGGCGAAGGTGTCGCTGGAATCGGTGAACTTCCCCGGCCAGTACGTGCGACACCGCGACGGGCTGCTCTACCTGGAGGCCGTACCGGACGCGGCCGGGCGGGCCTCGGCCACCTTCGCGTTGGACTGACCGGAGTTGTCGGGGGCCGTGCCTAAACTCCCGCGGCATGGCGACGGTGACCTTTGTGGATGAGAGCACGGCTGGTGCTCGTACCCCGGCTTGGGCCTTGCAGATCTTCGAGGAGCGGCTGACGCTGCGCGAGCTCATCCGCCGGCGGATCCACCAGGAGGTGGCCGAGTACAACGCGGCCACCCCGGCACCGCGGCGGCTGCTGGTGCAGCCCACCTCGACGGAACGGGTGCTCAACGGCGGCCGGGAGCAGGGGGAGCGTCGCCGGGTCGACGCCGCGCGGCAGGTTGCCCTGGCCGAGGAGGCCTTCGGGCGTAACGGTTTCGTGGTGCTGGTCGGGGACCGTCAGGTGGAGGAGTTGGACGAGGAGGTCGACCTGCGCCGCGACACCGAGGTCACCTTCCTCAAGCTCGTCGCGCTGGTCGGTGGCTGAGCCGATGACCACCACCACCGACACCGTCGGGCTCGCCACCCGCGCCCGTGACCTGGTCGCCGCGAACGACCTGACCGCGCTGGCCGACCACCTCTACACGCATGCCCGGTTCTGCCGGGACGACCCGGAGGTACGCGCTGCGCTGCGGTTACTGTCCCGCGCAGACGTGGCCCGGCTGGTGCAGGCCATGGCCGCCCTGGTGAGACACGACCCGGTCCGGACCTGGCCGGTGCGGGACCTGATCGGGCAGTTGTCCCGCAGGCTCCCCACCGACCTGGCACCCGAGCAGCTAGAGGATCTTGCCGCGTACGCCGTGCAGGAGCCGTACTCGTTGTCGCCGACCGCGCTGGAGACGGTGGCCCGGAGCCTGCTCGCCACCGGTCCGCTCTCCGGCGAGTTGGTGGCGGTGCTCGTCGACCGGTCCGACGAGAGTCAACGGCTGCGGCAGTTGATCGCCGAGCTGGCCGGGCCGCAGCTCGACCCGGCCGACCCGTGGGCCGAGCAGATCCTCACCGAGCTGCCGACCCTCGACCCGGTCTGGCAGCGGCTGGTCGCCCATGCCAGCACCGCGACGACGCCCCGACCCGCTGCCAGCTGGTCGACGGCGGCGACCCGACTGCTCACCGCGGTCGACCCGACCGAGGCCCGGCAGGTTCTCGACCGGTGGCTGACCGCCGCCGCACGGACGCCGCAGCGCCAGCCGGCCTTCATCAACGCGGACCTGCTGCGGGGGCTGCTCTGGCTG
This sequence comes from Micromonospora maris AB-18-032, assembly GCF_000204155.1. Taxonomy (NCBI): domain Bacteria; kingdom Bacillati; phylum Actinomycetota; class Actinomycetes; order Micromonosporales; family Micromonosporaceae; genus Micromonospora; species Micromonospora maris. Next base: position 807,585 of record NC_015434.1, read on the forward strand.
GTCGAGCGCACCGGCCCGGCCCCCGAGCAGGTACGCCTGGTCGGCGGCCTGGTCGAGGCGATGCTGCGGCGGCTGCCCGGCATCGGCCCGGCCTGCCCGAAGGTGGCAAACGCGGCGGTCGGGGTGCTCGGCCGCCTCGACGGGGAGGCGGCCCTGGCACAGCTCGCCCGGCTGTCGACCCGGGTCACCTACAAGGGCACCCGCAACGAGATCGACAAGGCGCTCGACGCCCGAGCGGCGGCGATGGGCATCGGGCGGGACGAGATCGAGGAGTTGGCCGTTCCGGATTACGGCCTGACCGGAGTGGGTCGGCACGAGGTGACCCTCGGCGGCTGCCGAGCCGAGCTGCTGATCGCCGGCACCAGCGTCACCCTGGCCTGGTTCAACGCGTCCGGCCGGCAGGTGAAGAGCCCACCGGCCACGGTACGCCGGGACCACCCGGCGCAACTGGCGCAGCTGAAGGGCCTGGCCAAGGAGATCAGCGGGATGCTGGCCGCGCAGACGGCCCGGCTGGACGGGTTGTTCCTGGCCCAACGCACCTGGACCTTCGGCGGGTGGCGGCAGCGTTACCTGGATCATCCGCTGGTCGGCGTGCTGGCTCGCCGGTTGCTCTGGCTTGTCGACGGGGTGCCGTGCGGGTGGGCCGACGGCGCGCTGCGCACGGTGGACGACACCCCGGTCAGTGCCGCCGACGAGGCGCAGGTGCGGATCTGGCATCCGATCGGTCGGCCGGTGCCGGAGGTGGTCGGCTGGCGGGAGTGGCTGGAACGGCATCGGGTCGTCCAGCCGTTCAAGCAGGCACACCGGGAGGTCTACCTGCTCACCCCGGCCGAGGAGGCCACCGGCACCTACTCCAACCGGTTCGCCGGGCACATCCTGCGACAGCATCAGTTCCACGCGCTGGCTGCGATCCGGGGCTGGACCGACCGGCTCCGGCTGATGGTCGACGACTCGTACCCGCCGACCTCCCGGGAACTGCCCGGCTGGGGCCTGCGCGCCGAGTACTGGGTGGAGGGGATCGGCGACGACTACGACGTCGACACCACCGAGAGCGGGTCGTACCTGCGTCTCGTCACCGATCAGGTGCGCTTCTACCCGATCGCCGCCGCACAGAACTGGTCACACGCCTCCGGTGGCGGCTACTCGTCGGCGCAGTGGACGGACGCCCGGCCCGGTGACCCGTTGCCGCTCGACCAGATCCCGCCGCTGGTGTTCAGCGAGATCATGCGCGACGTCGACCTGTTCGTCGGGGTGGCCAGCGTCGGCAACGATCCGACCTGGTCCGACGGCGGCCCGCAGGGCCGATTCCGGGACTACTGGTCGTCGTACAGCTTCGGGGAGTTGTCCGCGACGGCCGAGACCCGCCGCGACCTGCTGGCTCGGCTGCTGCCCCGGCTCGCGGTGGGGCAGCGGGCTCGGATCGACGGCCGGTTCCTGGTGGTCGACGGTGACCTGCGCACGTACCGGATCCACCTGGGGTCGGGCAACATCCTGATGAGCCCGAACGACACCTACCTGTGCATTGTGCCCGACCGTGCCGCGGGTCGGCTCGGCGAGCAGCAGTTCCTGCCCTTCGAGGGTGACGGCATGCTCGCCGTCATCCTCAGCAAGGCGATGCTGCTGGCCAGGGACACAGAGATCACCGATCCGACGATCACCCGGCAGATCGGATCCGGTGGTTAACCGAAGGCGAAGGGCCGGATGCCGAGGTTCGGCGTGGATGGTGGTCGGCCGGGCGATACCGTGATCGGGTGCTGGGCCAAGCGGCGACTACCGGGCGATGGCTCCGGTTCGTGATGCTGGCCTGCACCCTGTTCGGGTTGGCCACCATGCACAGCCTTGGCCACGACCCGATGATCGGGGCGGCTGGGCACGGCAGCTACGCCGAGACCGCAGCCGCCTGCGCCGACGGGCACTGCACCCCACTGGCCGCCCCGGCCTCCGAGGCGCCGGGGCACGGTGGCGGTGGAGGCTGGGCGGTCTGCCTGGCCATCACCGCCGGCTTCGCCCTGACCGTCGTGCTCGCCGCTCTCCTCCTGCGGGGTACGCGTGGCGTACGACCACGGGGTCGTACGCCGACCCCGCCGGCCGGCGGTCGGGCCCCACCGGTGTTCGTCCCGATCGGTTTGACCACGGCCGTGGTGTCGGTGCTGCGGATATAGGAGCGGCCAGCGGGTGACCCGCAACGGGTGACCCGCGCCGATGACTCCTGCCCATTGCACCGAAAGGCTTTGTCCACCATGAACCGCACCTACCTGCGCCGGGCCCTGTTGTCCGGCGTGAGTCTCGTCGTCGCCGTCGGCCTCGCGGCCTGCGGCTCGGATCACCGGCCCGGAGCCGGCCACGACAAGACGGTCACCCCGTCGGGCAGCGCATTCCGCGGGGAGGCCGCTGCCAACAACGCGGCGGATCGGATGTTCGCCCAGATGATGATCCCGCACCACGAGCAGGCCGTGGAGATGTCCGACCTGGCCGCTACTCGGGCGGCCGACCCGGAGGTCAAGCAGTTGGCCGCCGAGATCAAGGAGGCGCAGGCGCCCGAGATCACCCAGATGCGGGACTGGCTCACCCGGTGGGGTGTACCGATGCCCACCGCCAGCGGCGACGGACACGGCACCGACCACGGGATGCCCGAGATGGATCACGAGATGCCGGGCATGATGTCCGACGCCGAGATGGCCCGGCTGAAGGCTGCCACGGGCCCGGAGTTCGACCGGCAGTTCCTCACCATGATGATCGCCCACCACGAGGGGGCGATCACCATGAGCGAGGAAGAGATCGCTCAGGGTGCCAATCCGGATGCCAAGGCGCTGGCGCAACAGATCATCATCACGCAGCAGACCGAGATCGACACCATGAAGAAGATCCTCGCCCGGCTGTGACGGTGAACCGGTGCCCGGGCGCTCGCCCGCCCGGGCACCATCTCCGGCAGACTGGCCGCGGCACCCCGGCGGTCAGCCCTTGATGGCGCCGATCAGGACGCCCTTGACGAAGTGCCGCTGGATGAACGGGTAGACCGCGACGATCGGTGCCACGGTGAGCACGACTACGGCCATCTTGATGGCCTCGGTAGGTGGCATCGTGGCACCGACTGCCGCACCGGAGGTGTTCGGTGCCTGCCCGGCCAGCAGGTAGCTCTGCAACACCCGCTGGATCGGGTACATGTCGTTGCGGTCGATGAACAACAGCGCGTCGAACCAGACGTTCCAGTAGCTGACCGCGTAGAACAGCCCCACCACGGCGATGACCGCCCGGGCCAGTGGCAGCACGATCTGGGTCAGGGTGCGGAAGTCGCTGGCTCCGTCGATGCGGGCGCTGTCCACGAGCTCGGACGGAATGCCCTGGAAGAAGCCCCGGACGACGACCAGGTTGAAGACGCTGATCGCGGGCGGCAGGATCAGCGCCCAGATGGTGTCCTTGAGCCCAAGCCCGGTCACCACCAGATACTTCGGCACCAGCGGCGGATAGATCAAGAACGGCAACAGGAAGTACGCGAGCAGCCAGCGGTAGCCGAGCGAGCGGGGCCGGGACAGCCCGTACGCGGCGAGCACGGTCACCGTCAACGCCAAGGCGGTGCCGATGACGGTGACCAGGGTGCTGATCCACAACGCCCGGGTGACCGCGCCGCCCGCGAAGATCGTCTCGTAGGCGGAGGTGTCGATTCCCCTGGGCACGACCACGAGGCCACCGGCCCGGGCGATCGTCTCCCGAGACGACAGGCTGGTCACCAGGATCACCCAGAGCGGGAACAGCACGCTGAGCACCAGCAGGCTGAGCAGCACGGCCTTGGCGCCCTGACCGAGCGGGCTGGGCGGCTCCTCCCACGGTGGGCGTCGGGGGCGGGTTCCGGGTGACTTCCGGAGGAAGGTGGCGGTCATGACCGTGAGTAGATCCCTCGTTCGCCGAGCATGTGTGCGACCTTGTTGGCGGCCAGGATCAGGCAGAGCCCGACAGCGGCCTTGAACAGACCAGCGGCTGCGCCGTAGCCGTAGTTCCCGGTGGCGATGGAGAAGTGGTAGACGAAGGTGTCCAGCACCTCGGAGGCCTGCCGGCCGACGGCGTCGCGTTGCAGCAGGAACTGCTCGAAGCCGACCGAGAGCGCGTCACCGAGGCGCAGGATGAGCAGCAACACGATCACCGGACGTAGGCCGGGCAGGGTGATGTGCCACAGCCGTCGCCACCGGCCCGCACCGTCGGCTGCTGCCGCCTCGTACAGGTTCTGGTCGATGGTGGACAGGGCGGCGAGGAAGACGATCGTGCCCCAGCCGACGTCCTTCCAGACCGCCTCGGCGGTGACCAGGATGATGAACGTGTCCGGGTTGGTCATCACGTTCCACGGTTCCATCCCGGCCTCGCGCATGGTCTGGGCGAGCAGGCCGGCACCGCCGAACATGGCGACGAAGAAGCTGACCACCAGCACCCAGCTGAAGAAGTGCGGCAGGTAGACGACGGTCTGGATGAAGCCGCGCAGTCGGCTGGAGAGCAGGCTGTGCAGCACGATCGCCAGCAGGATCGGCAGCGGGAAGAAGAAGACCAGCTGGAACGCGGTGATCGCCAGGGTGTTGCGGAACGCGTGCCAGAACGCCGGATCGGCGAACAGGAGCTGGAACTGCCCGAAGCCGATCCAGTTGCTCTGCACGAAGGCGTCCAGCGGATTGCTGCCGACGTACGGGTTGTAGTCCTGGAAGGCGATGACGTTACCGAGGATCGGCAGATAGCTGAAGATCAGCAGGATGACGAAGCCCGGCGCGACCATGGCGAGCAGCTGCCAGTCCCGGCGCAGGCGGGTGCGCAACGGGAGGCGTCTGCGCCGAGGGGCGGCCCCGCCGGGCCGGGTCTGGTCGGACCCGGCCTCGGCGGTGACCTCGCGGACGGTCATCAGTCAGCCTTGGGCAGTGAGTCGGCGAGCAGCTGCCGCGCCGCCTCCCCGCCGGCGGCCTTCCACTCCTGCAGGATGGAGTCCACGTCGGACAGCGGCCGACGGCCGCGCAGCACGTCGGTGAACTTGTCCTCCGTCGGCACCTGGTTGGCCTTGAAGGCGGCCGGCATCTCCAGTTTCACGCCGGCCCACGGGTCCTTCTCCAGGTATCCGACCGTGGCGTTGGAGTAGGCCAGCGCGTCCCGCACGTAGTTCGGGGTGTCCGCGAACGGGCCGATGGTCGGGTTGCGACCACTGATGAAGAAGTACTGGTTGTTGATCTCCTTGAAGGCCAGGTCGGTCTTGACCGGCCCGTTCGGCGTACGGGTGTGGTGCCTGCCCTCGACGCCGAAGTCACGCAGCTGGGCCTCCTGGCTGCCCAGCGGCGCGGAGCACCAGTTGATCACCCGCAGCAGTTCCTTGACGCGCTCCTCGCCGAGGCCCTTCTTGACGAAGGTGTAGGAGATCGGCTGGTCGCTACCCCAGACCAGCGGGTCGCCACCGGTGGCGGAGAAGTTCGGCACCGGCTGGATGTTCAGCGCCTTGTTGGCCTTCTGGTGCTCGGCCTGACCGCCCTGCCAGAAACCGAAACCGTCCTGCATGAAGACGATGTTGCCGCCCTTGGCGAACAGTTGCTTGGCGTCGGCGCCCCGGCTGGCCACGATGTCCGGGTGGACCAGGCCGTCCTGGTAGACCTTCGCCATGACCTCCAGGGCCTGGCGGAACTCCGGGGTCTCGTACTTGAACTCGGGCGTGCCGTCGGAGCGCAACCGCCAGCCCTGCTTGGCGCCCGGCACCTTGTGGTACATCTGGATCATCGGGAAGACGTCGTTGAACGCCCACACCTTCCGCGCCGGGTCGGTGACCTGCTTGGCGATGGCGAGCAGGTCGTCCAGCGAGGTGGGGATGGCCAGGCCGCGGGCGTCCAGCACGTCCTTGCGGGTGAACATGACCCAGGCGAACGGCCCGTCGGTCGGGTTCGGCACGGCGGCCAGCCGCTCGTTCCAGACGGAGTGCCGCCAGGCTTCGGTCGGGAAGGTGGCCAACATCGGGTACGCCTCGACGGCGTTGCCCTTGAGGTGGTCGGTCAGATCCTCGAACAGCACGCTGATCGCCTCGGCGAACCGCGGGATCTTGTCCACCTCCCAGCTCGGCACGCAGAGCAGATCCGGCACGTCCCGGGCGCCGAGCATGGCGTTGAGCTTGTCGGCGTACGTGTTGCCGTCCTGGATGGTGAAGTTCACCGGTACGCCCAGCTCGTCGTTGACCGCCTGCAGGTAGGCGCTCTGGCCGATCCCGGGCGGCGCGGGACCCCACGCCGGGGTCATCGCGGTGATCTCCTTGCCGCTGGTGCCCGGCTTCTCGGTGATCAGGTCGACCAGGCTGCTCGGGTACTTGACGTAGCCGTCGGGGACCGGCCGGATTCCGGCGATGTCGGGAGCGATGCTTCCCGTCAGGCCCTTGTGCGCGGGCAACAGGTGGCCGAAGGCGCCGAGGTTCTGCGCGGCACCGCTGCCGGCGGGTGCCTCGGAACAACCGCTGAGCAGGGGACCACCGGCGACGGCGACCGCGCCGAGGCCGAACAGACTGAGAAAGCTACGGCGCGAGGTCGGCACGCCGGGGTTGTGCCGGGTCATCGGTCTCCCTTCGAGAAGGGCTGAGGGCGAGCAGGCTCGCTCGGGTGAGAGTTCGTCTGGATGGTAAACAAACTAATAGACGTCCATGCGCCTGAACAAGAGGCGACCCGGCGCGCGGCTCCCGGCCAGCTGCGCAGCGTGCGGGGCCATTCACTGGCAGTTCCACAGAGGTCGATCATCGACAGGGACACCTGCACCGTCCTGCGGCGCTTCCCGCTGTCCGGAACGGACTCGGCGTGAACCGCCGGCAGGTCACGTCTCGGCACCCGACGCGACCTGCCGGCGGCGGCTCACCCGGAGGTGCGGCTCACCTGGATGTGCGGCTCACCTGGAGGCCAGGTGGTTCACCGGGTGGCGGGACGGCGGGTCAGCGCGAAGCCGACCACCCCGGCGACGGCGGCCAACACCCCGCCGGCCGTGGTCCAGATCCACCGGGAGCCGGCCTCCGGCAGCCAGCCGGTGAGGTCGAGATTCCAGCCGTCGCTCTCCTCGTCCTGCGTGGGTGCCGTCGGCACGGCCTCCAGCAGCTTGCCGGCGTTGGCCGGTGGCACCAGCGGCGCTTCCAGCCTGCCGTCCTCGGGCGCGCTGCCCGCGTCCCCGCTGGCGGAGATCAGCAGGTCCACGTCGATCGGCAGGCCGAGGTCGCGTTCGGGGACGTCGACCACGGTCAACCGGACGTAGTAGGTGCCGGGCAGCGGGTCGACGGACCACGGCTCCGCCCACGGCCGTACCCGGCGCAGCGTGCAGCCGATGGCCACGGTGGACACCGAGGCGTCGGCCGTCGGCGTCTGCGCACCGGCCGTGCACGCCTGCCGGCGACGCAGCCCGTCGAAGACCTCCACCGCCCAGGTCGAGCTGCCGCGCCGGTCCTCGGCCAGCGACACGGTGGCGTTGATCTCGTGGATCTCGCCCGCGCCCGCCGTGAACGACCAGTAGAGGTATTCGCCGGTGGAGGCACCGACCCGGACCGGCTGACCGGCCGCGACCGGCGTGGCGCTCAGGAACGAGGTGCCGGCCTTGGTCAGGGTGGTGGAGCCGGGCGAGGGGGTCGGGGTGGGCGCGGCCAGCACCGTGGCCGGTGTCAGCGCGACACCGCCGGCCACCAGGGCGGTCAGGATCGCCGATCGGGTACGCATCACTTCTCCCTCCAGGTGGCCACCCACCAGCGGGTGAGCAGACCGGTGACGAGCCCGGTGAGCAGACCGGCCAGGGTCAGCAGGAGCAGCAGCACCCAACCCCGGCCCAGATCGGGCCCGTCCGGGGTGGGAGAGGCGGCCACCACGTCGACTGTCAACTCGACAGGCATGCCGGGTTCCTTCTCGGTCCCGGCCCTGGGCGAGAACATGTTGCTGACCACCAGGCAGACCGTGGTGACGGCAGTCGCCGCGGCCGTCGGCGTCGGGGTGGCGTCCTCGGCGCGCGACTGCTCGTCGTCGTCCGCCCCGGCCGACCAGCGCAGTCCGGCCGACACCACGTCGGTACGCCCACTGCCCGCGTCCACGCCACGGACCAGTTCCCGGCCGTCGGACGCGGTGGCCCGCAGCAGTACGCCGTAGTCCGGGTTGACCGGGCGGTCCATCGCCACGCTGACCGAGGCGCGTAGCTCCTGGTCCGGCCGGACCGGCACCCGGTACCACCGGTGCTCGGAGAAGGTCTCCCGGTCGGTGTAGACGCCCGGCGCCAACAGCGGCGCCCCCTGGCAGACATCCGCCCCGGCCACCTTCGCCGGCGTGGTCGCGTACGTGTCGCGGGCCCGATCCACCAGTTGCTTGAGCCGGCCGGTGAGATCCTCGGCGCTGGTCGCGGCCGTGTAGGTCCCGCCGGTGGCGGCGGCGATGCAGAGCAGTTGCCGGCGGACCTTCTCGTCGGGTGCCAACCCGAGCGTGTCCACCACCAACGTGGTGCCCTGGGCCGCCAGTTCCCGCGCCACCTGGCACGGGTCCGGCGGGGCGCAGGTGTCCTCGCCGTCGGTGATCAGCACGATGCGTCGGGCGGTGGTGCCTCCGCCCAGGTCCTTGGCGGCCTCCCGCAGGGCGAGCCCGACCGGGGTGAAGCCGGTCGGACGCAACGTGGCCACGGCAGCCTTGGCGCGTTCCCGGTTCACCGGCCCGACCGGCACGATCTGTTGGGTGTCCAGGCAGCCCTGCTGCTTGTCCTCACCCCGGTAGGTGGCCCCGAGCACCCGGATGCCCAGCTGGGTCTCGTCCGGCAGCGCGTCCACCACCTCGCCGAACGCCTGCTGGGCCACTGAGATGCGGCTGCGCCCGTCGATGTCGGTGGCCCGCATCGAGCCGCTCACGTCCAGCACGAGTTGGACGCGAGGCGGCTCGGTGACGGGTTCTGCCGTGTCGTCGGCGGATGCCGGCAATGCGCCGGCCAGCGTGGTTGTCGTCAGCAGTCCCAAAAGGACCACTGACGACCATTTTTTGTTGATCACTGGCCGGAGTGTAGCGACGTCCATTGAGGACAAACGCCCCGGTGCGCCCGGTTTCCCTCGGTGGTCTCCCGACTACGGCTTCCAGGAGCCGGCGATCTCGAACTGGTGGAGGTACTCCAGGACGCCATTGGTGTCGGTGACGTCGAAGACGACCCGGCCGGAACGCGTGGTGCCGGCGGGCAGACCGTTGCCGGCGTTGAGCGGATCGCCGCAGCCGTAGATCGCGCCCACCAGCCCGTTGACGGTGCTGCCGTCGGCGGCCCGCCACTGGAAGTAGAACGGGTTGATCGACGCGGTGCCCTTGGTGACCCTGGCGTTCACCTCGGCGATCAGGAATCGTCCCTTCTGCGGGGCGGGCGCGAAGGAACGGCAACTTTCGGTCACGGTACGGAACCGCGTCACGGTGATCTCGATCGTGCCGCTGTTGTCGCTCGCGACCAGCGTGTCGCCGGGCCGCATGTTGAACGTCTCGCCCTCCTCCTCCGAGAAGACCGGTGGGATCCCACCGTCCGGGGGCGGGGCGTCCGGAGTCCTCGGGGCGGTGACCGGGGGAGTCGGTATCGCCTCGGCGATCTCATCGGCGGTCCGGTTCATCCCGGCGATCAGTGCGACGACGCCGCCGGCGCAGCAGAGCAGCGCGAGGACCACCACCGTGATCACCACGATCAGCGTGGTCCTGCTGCCGCTGCCGCCGCTGGTGGGCATCGGCGCAGCGGAGCCCGGCGGATAACCACCGGCCGGGTAGGCGCCACCGGGCGGATAGCCACCGGGCGGCGGATAACCACCGGGCGGCGGATAACCACCGGGCGGCGGGTAGCCGCCGCCGGCCTGCTTCGGGTCGGCCGGCGGATAGGCGCCGCCCGGCGCGTACGGTCCGGCCGGGTAGCCGGGGCCCGGCGGGAAGGGACCGCTGGGCGGGAGCGGGCCGGCCGGCGGGTACGGCGTACCCGAGGTGGGCTGCGGGGCGCCGGAGGCGGGATGCGGCGTACCCGAGGTGGGCTGCGGGGCGCCCGACGTGGGATGCGGCGTGCCGGACACCGGCGGGGCCGGCGGGGCGCTGCTCGGCGGCTGCGGAGCCGACCACGAGCCGCCCGGCTCGGCCGGTGGGGGAGGCGACCAGGTGCCGTCCTGCGGCGCGCCGTCCGTCGACCCGGCCGCAGGCGGTGGTGCCCACGGGTCGCTGGGCTGGGGTTGGTAGGGGTCCTGCGGTCCACCTGGGGGCTGGGGGTAGCTCACCGTACTCCTCGGGCACCTGATACCGGACGTGAACCGCCTGACGCTACCGCGTACCGGCAACACCGATCGGCCAGCGTCATCGTCCGATCGGTGTTGCCGGGCGGAGCCCTACCGTGGCGCCAGGACGGCAGCGGTGCGGACCAGATTCGCGTCCACCGCGAAGCGTCCGGTGATCACCGAGGGCGGGTCGGCGGACCCGGCGGCGTCGATCCGGGCCGGTGCGATTCGGGCGATGAACGTCGCGGTGGCCGGGTCCAACTCCACCAGCGCGTCGTGAAAGCCGAGCCAGTCGCCGACGATCGGATGCCAGATCTTGTAGACGGTCTCCTTGGCGCTGAACACCACAGTCGACCAGGCGACGCCGGAGGGCAACCTGTCGTGTTGCTCCTCCTCCTCGGGCAGGCAGATCAGCCGGCTCACCTCCGCACCGAGCACTCGGTGCTGCTCGGCGTCCATGCCGACCGCCCGAATCTCACTGGTGCGTCCCACCGCGGCGGCGCAGTAGCCCTTGGTGTGGGTGATGGTGCCGACGGTGCCCGGCGGCCAGACCGGCGACCGGTCCGGGCCGGCGGGGACGGCGACGGCGGGCAGGCCCAGCATGGCCATGGCCCGACGGGCACAGACCCGGCCGGCGGTGAAGTCGCGGCGGCGGCTGTCCACCGCCCGTTCGCCGAGGCAGGCCGCCTCGACGGCGTACAGCTCGCCGGTCCAGTCAGCAGGCTCGGCGACCGCCACCGCGACGGTCGGGGGCAACAGGTCACGCACCATTGACTCCCGATCGCAGAGTCCGACCCGTGAGCCCGGTAGCATCGGCGGGCGCTGATTCGTCGATCGGGTGCGGGCAGCGGTTGTGGTGGGTGGTGACGGCCATGGCTCGTGAACGTACCGCAACGATGTAACGCCGCAGCGTTCCCGGGCGCTGTTGGTTCTGCGTGGGGATCACGGTTGCGGTCGATGATCGACAGCGGGTTCGCCTGCTGTCCGAGGCGAGGCGGAAGGGAGCGCGATGACGGGTGTTGCGGATCGCTCGGATGTCGGGGTGACGCAGGCGGACACCGGCGCGGTTGCGGTGGTGCCGGACGAGCACGCTCCACTGACACCCGACTGGACGTGCGGCACCTGTGGCGCGCAATGGCCGTGTGAGCAGAAGCGGGACCGGCTGCTCTCCGAGTACCTGACCGATCGCGCGATGCTCAGCGTCTACCTGGGTGCCTGTCTGGCCGCCGCCGCCGAGGACCTGCACCTGTCCGGGTCGACCTCCCTGCAGGACCGGTTCCTCGGTTGGTTGCCCCGCCGCCCCAGACGGTTCTGAGAGTTGATCGCCACGCCGGTGTGATCAGTAAGGCACCGGTCACCGCGGGGAGTTTGGGGCGCCATCGCCGTCTCGTCGGAAAACTGACCCGTGCCGCCCCGTTGTGCCGCTGGTCATGGGTGGTTAAGCTGCTGGTGCGCGCCCCAATCGCCCGCTTCCCCCGTGGCAGGCGATCGGGGCGCGTCCTATTTCCTGCTCAGGGCAAACCTGCCTCCTCAAGCCCTGAGGGCATCGGACGACTGCAAAAGGCCTACACGACAGACGTGTAGGCCTTTTGCGTAGGGCCTTTCGTGTCGGTGGCGGCGGACGGGGTCCACGCCGGGAGTCCCGGAGACGGGCCGGGACTCCGCTCACGCGGTCAGATCCAGCGATCGCCCAGCCACATTCGCGCCGACCACTCGGCGTACGGGATGTTCAGGCCCACGAAGATCGGATAGAAGTACGCGAAGCAGATCACCACCAGTGCCACGTAGGCCCCGGCGATCACCGCGCCGATCATCCGGCGATCTCGGCTCGCCTCGGCGTCCGCGCCGTCGACAGGCAGAGTCCCGCTCATTCCGGCCGGCGACGCGATCGCACCCAGCACGTAGACCACCGCCAGCACGAGGAACGGCACGGCCGGCGCGGCGTAGAAGAAGAACATCGTCCGCCCGTCGAGGGCGAACCAGAACCAGGGCAGCAGCGCGGCGGCCACGAGGAGCAGGATCGCCCCGGCCCGCCAGTCCCGCCGGGCCAGACCCAGCCAGATCAGCGCCACCAGCGCCGGTAGGAACGACCACCACAGCAGCGGCGTACCGAGCAGCAGGATCTCCTCGGCGCAACCCGCTGCTGCCCCGCAGCCGCCCTGGGGCTGCACCCAGTGGAACGCCACCGGCCGGCCCAGCAGCAGCCACTGCCACGGCCAGGACTGGTACTTGTGCGGGTCGTCGAGCTGGCTGTGGAAGCCCAGCGCGGCCTGGTGGTACTGCACCAGGTTCCACAGCGGGCCGATGATCGGGGTGTCGCTGAGCCCGGCCTGCGGATAGCGCTCGGCGAGCCGGTAGTAGCCCTCATTGCTGAGCAGCCAGCCCGACCAGCTGACCACGTAGGTGACCGCCATCAGCACACCGGCTAGCACCATCCAGGGAAAACCGTCGAGCATGGTGGCCCGCCAGGGCCGCGGCACCCCGGCCGAGCGGCGGGCACCGACATCCCAGAGCAGCATCAGCAGGGCGAACACCGGCACGAAGAACAGCGCGCTCCACTTCACCGCGAAGGCGCAGCCGAGCAGCACCCCGGTCGCCAGCCGCCACCAGGGCCAGTTCCGCCAGCCACCCGGCGGTCGGCCGGCGCGGCCCCGCAGGGTCGGGTCGAGCCCGGCCTCCAGCGCCCGGGCCCACCGTCGGCGGGTGGCGTCCCGGTCCAGCACCAGTGCGCCGAACGCGGCGAGCACGAAGAAGAGCAGGAAGATGTCGAGCAACGCGGTACGCGACAACACCAGGTGGTACCCGTCGACCGCGAGCAGCAGACCGGCGGCGCAGCCGAGCACCGTGGAGCCGAACAGGCGGCGGCCGATGCGGATCAGCAGCAGCACCGACAGGGTGCCGATGAGCGCCGCCGAGAAGCGCCAGCCGAACTCGGGCGCGGTGGTGAACAGCTGGCCGGGCACCGAGATGCCGTGCTCGGCGTCGGAGTAGCCGAAGGCCCACTCGCCCAGGCCGATCAACCACTTGCCGAGCGGTGGGTGGACCACGTACGACGGTCCGCCGTCCTTGTAGTTCCACTCCACGCCCTTGTCGACCAGGGCCCAGGCGTCCCGCGCGTAGTAGATCTCGTCGAAGATCTTGCCCGGCGGGTGGCTGAGGTTGGCGAACCTGAGGATCGCCGCGATCGCCACCACCACCGCCGTGGCCAGCCATGACCGGCTGTCCAACCGGGTCTCGACGGTGGCCAGCCGGCGACGGACCATCGCCGGTACGCCGCTGTCGGTCCGATCGGTCGAACCGGTCGTGGCGGATCCGGCATCCGGCTGCGGCTGGTCGGCGCTCGCACTGTGTGCTGTCGACGCACTCGTCACCCGGCGATCGTAGGCTGCCAACGGGGTCGGTGGCGTACATCGTCCCCGAATCCGGTACGACCGTCGATGAAGGAGCGCGTAAACGTGGGTGAAATGTCCGACCTGGGGCGCCTGATTCTGCTCGGGGCACCCCTCGGCAACCCCGCCGACGCCTCCGCCCGCCTGCGCGACGTGCTCGCCACCGCCGACGTGGTCGCCGCCGAGGACACCCGCCGACTGGGCCGACTGGCCCGCGACCTGGACGTGACGGTCGCCGGGCGGATCATCTCCTACTTCGAGGGCAACGAGGAGCGCCGTACCCCCGAACTGGTCGACGAACTGACCGCCGGAAGGGTCGTCGCCCTGGTCACCGACGGTGGGATGCCGAGCGTCTCCGATCCCGGTTACCGGCTGGTCCGGGCCGCCCTGGAGGCCGGGATCCCGGTCACCGCCGCACCCGGACCGAGCGCGGTGACGACCGCGCTGGCGCTGTCCGGGCTGCCCTCCGACCGGTTCTGCTTCGAAGGGTTCCTGCCCCGCAGTCCGAGCGGTCGTCGGTCCCGGCTGCGTGCCCTGGCCGACGAGGAACGGACCCTTGTCATCTTCGAGGCACCGCACCGGATCACCGCCGCCCTCGCCGACCTGGCCGACACGTTCGGCGCCGACCGGCCCGCCGCGCTGTGCCGGGAGCTGACCAAGACGTACGAGGAGGTGGTGCGCCGCCCGCTGGGGGAGCTGGCCCGGTGGGCGGCCGACGGCGACCCGCGTGGCGAGATCACCCTCGTGGTGGCCGGTGCCCCAACGACACCCGCGACCCGCCCCGACGACGACACGCTGCGCGCCGCGGTGGCCGACCGGGAAGCCGCCGGCCTGACCCGCCGCGATGCGATCACCGAGGTGGCGAGCACCTTCGGCCTGCGCCGGCGCGACGTCTACACAGTCGTGCACCAGGTGTAAGGAAGGGCCCCCTGTTAACGCCTCAGGTATAGGAAGGGCCCCCTGTTAACGGGGCGAAATTTCACCAGGCGGCGACGAGGAAGCCGAGGGTGATCACCAGTGGGCCGGCGAACGCGGCGGCGACCGCCCAGCGTCGGTCACCCGGATCGGAGAACCGGGTGGCACCGGTCCATCGGGCGATGCCGGCGGCGCAGCCCAGCACCCCCAGCAGGCCGAGCAGCCAGCGCAGGTGGGCACCGATCCCCCGGTCGGCGTACGCGATGTCGGCGTTCGGGCCGGTGACCCGGGCGGGCAGCACCGCGCCCGCGGTGGCCCGCCGCTCGGGCACCCCGCTGACCCGGATGCCGTAGCTGCGGAACCGATCCTCGGCAGCGGCGAAGTTGCCCCGGCACCGCTGGGACAGGCCGCCGCCGGTGCAGTCGGTCACCACCACGCTGCCCGAGGTGGCATGCCCGACCGCGAGCCAGAGCGGGCCGGCGCTGACCCAGGCGAAGAAGGCCGTGGCCAGACTCAACCCGACAAGCGCGGCCAACCCGGCCAGCGGGTCCGGCGGACGGCTGGACCGCTTCCGGTCACGCCGCAGCCGCCAGGTGGGTCGCCACCAGGCGCGGGTGGCACCCGACGCGTCCTGCCGTACCGGGGTGCCGTCCCAGTGCACCTGCTCGATCGGCGCCCAGAACACCTCCTCCGTACCGTCGTCGGTCCGGCGGCCCCGGCGCCCGGCGGCCCGCAACGGCACCCGACGCGGCAGCGCGTCGACAGGTGCCCCGGTGGTGGGTTCCACCTCCACCCCGGGCGGCGCGGGGTCGGTGGACGTCGCGCCGTCGGGCGGCACCGTCCGGGGTTGCGGTGCCACCGCAGACGTACGCGCGGCCGCCGCCACCTCCGACCACGGAGTACGCGGGGCCGTGCCCGGATCGGGCCGGGCGTCCGTGGGAAGGCCGTCGTCGTGGTCGCGGGCGGCTCTGCTGCCAGTCACGCGGTTCATTTGACACCGGCAGAACAGTCACAGAGGGCAGCTCAGGCAGCGTGTCGGCGACAAATCGGATGAGTGGCCGGGTCGAAGTGGTCCGCTTCATCGACCCGGCACCCCTATTGGTTCGCGGCCACCCTCGACGGGTCACTAGGCTTGCTCGTCATGAGTCACGTTCTCGCGGCAGTGGCCTGGCCGTACGCCAACGGCCCGCGCCATATCGGCCACGTCTCCGGTTTCGGCGTTCCCTCCGACGTCTTCTCCCGGTACATGCGGATGGCCGGCCACGACGTGCTCATGGTCTCCGGCACCGACGAGCACGGCACGCCGATCCAGGTGCAGGCCGACGCCGAGGGGCTGACCCCGCGGGAACTGGCCGACCGGTACAACCGGGTGATCGTGGAGGACCTGCACGGCCTCGGCCTCTCCTACGACCTGTTCACCCGCACCACCACCCGCAACCACTACGCCGTGGTGCAGGAGTTGTTCGAGGGGATGTACCGCAACGGCTACATCGTGCCGAAGACCACGATGGGGGCGATCTCGCCGTCCACCGGCCGGACCCTGCCCGACCGGTACATCGAGGGCACCTGCCCGATCTGCGGCTACGGCAGCGCCCGCGGCGACCAGTGCGACAACTGCGGCAACCAGCTCGACCCGATCGACCTGATCGACCCCAAGTCGAAGATCAACGGCGAGACGCCCAAGTTCGTCGAGACCGAGCACTTCTTCCTCGACCTGCCGGCCCTGGCCGACGTGCTCCGGCAGTGGCTGGACACCCGGGAAGGCTGGCGTCCCAACGTGCTGCGGTTCTCCAAGAACCTGCTGGACGACCTCCAGCCCCGGGCCATCACCCGCGACCTGGAATGGGGCGTACCGATCCCGCTCGACGACTGGCGGGAGCGCACCGACAAGCGGATCTACGTCTGGTTCGACGCGGTGATCGGCTACCTCTCCGCCTCCATCGAGTGGGCCCGCCGCAGCGGCGACCCGGAAGCCTGGCGCAGGTGGTGGTCCACCGACGGGGCCGGGAAGGACGCCCAGGCCTACTACTTCATGGGCAAGGACAACATCGTCTTCCACTCGGTCATCTGGCCCGCCCTGCTCGCCGGCTACTCCGGCGAGGGCAGCAGGGACGGCGAGCCGGGCCAGCTCGGGCGGCTCAACCTGCCCACCGAGGTGGTCTCCAGCGAGTTCCTGACCATGGAGGGGCGCAAGTTCTCCTCCTCCCGCCGGGTGGTCATCTACGTCCGGGACTTCCTCGAACGCTACGACGCCGACGCGCTGCGCTACTTCATCGCCGTCGCCGGGCCGGAGAGCAACGACACCGACTTCACCTGGGCCGAGTTCCTCCGCCGCAACAACGACGAACTGGTCGCCGGGTGGGGCAACCTGGTCAACCGGTCGATCTCGATGGCGGCGAAGAACTTCGGCCAGATCCCGGCGGTCGACCCGAACGGGCTCACCGAGGCTGACGAGGCGCTGCTCGCGGTGGCCCGCGCCGGCTTCACCACGGTCGGTGACCTGATCGCCCGGCACCGGCAGAAGCAGGCCATCGGCGAGGCGATGAAGGTGGTCGCCGAGGCCAACAAGTACCTCTCCGACCAGGCGCCGTGGAAGCTCAAGGACGAGGCGGACAAGCCCCGGATGGGCACCATCCTGCACGTCGCCCTGCAGGTGGTCAGCGATGCCAACACGCTGCTCACCCCGTTCCTGCCGCACTCTGCGCAGAAGGTCCACGAACTGCTCGGCGGCACCGGGGTGCACGCCCCGATGCCGGTCATCGAGCAGGTCGAGGACCTCGACGGCGGGCCGGCGTACCCGGTGCTGACCGGGGACTACACGCAGGGCGCGCGGTGGGAGTCCGTACCCCTGGAGGTGGGGCGACCGCTCGCGGCGCCCAAGCCGATCTTCCGCAAGCTCGACCCCTCGATCGTGGACGAGGAACTGGCCCGGCTCGAGAGCTGAAGGGCGCGACGGGCGCGACCCCCGCACCGGGGTCGCGCCCGCGTCCGTGGGCGGTCAGGCTCGGGCCATCGCCGGCGCTCCGATGAACTCCATGATCGCCTGGAGTACGTCGTCGGCGTTGGTCCACGGGGTGCCGTGCGGCGCGCCCTTGAGGGTGACCAGCCGGCTGTCCGACAGCATCGGCTGCAACCGCTGGCCGGTCTTCGGGTACGGCAACACCATGTCCTTGTCGCCCTGCACGATCAGCACCGGCACGTCGATGCGGGACACGTCGCCGCGGAAATCGGTGCCCCAGGCGTCCACGGAGTCGTGCGTGCCGATCGCCGAGGCCCGTGCGCCGATCTCCCAGTGCGCCCGGTACGCCTCCTCGCTGACCAGCTTGCCCCGGTTCTCGTCGTAATTGAAGAAGTTGGTGCAGAACTGGGTGAGGTAGGCGAACCGGTCGTCGATGATCGCCTGCTTGAAGCCTTCGAAGAGGCTCGGGTCGACCCCCTCCGGGTTGTCCGGCGCCTGCTTCAGGTACGGCGCCAGGGGCGCCAGCAGCACCGCCCGGTCCACCCGGTCCGAGCCGTACGCGCCCAGGTAGCGGGTCACCTCGCCGGTGCCCATCGAATGGCCGACCAGGATCGCGTTACGCAGGTCGAGTTCGGTCATCAGCACGTCGAGATCGGCGGTGAAGGTGTCGTAGTCGTACCCGAGGGCCGGCTGCGCCGAATTGCCGAAACCACGTCGGTCGTACGTGATCACCCGGTACCCGGCCGCGAGCAGCGGCCCGGAGATTTTCTCCCAGGTCGCCCCGTTGAACGGGAACCCGTGGATCAGCACGATCGGCTGACCGGAACCGTGATCCTCGTAGTACAGGTCGATGGGCGCGGAGTTCTCCGTACCGACGGTGATGAAGGGCATCTCACTCTCCTGCGGTCGGACGACATGGTCGCCCGCGCATTCCCGTGCCACCGGCCGATATGCGTGCCTCGGCCGCACACGACGGTGTCCGGTGCGTCAGAGGACGTACGGATGATCGATCACCCGGTCGTCGGTGACCTCGCTGCCGGGCGCCCAGGTCTCGTAGACACCCCGTTCGTGGCACTGCGCGCCGGTCACGGCCACCGCGTCCGGATTCGGATGCCGCAGCCGCAACCGCAGCCAGTCCGCCTCCTCGCTGAGCACCAGACAGGGCACGCCGCGCCAGGTCGCCTGCCGCAGCCGGCGGGACACCCCGTCGACCGGGTAGCGGGCGGCCCGGGTCAGCGCCAACACCCGGAACCCGCCCGGCAGATCCGCCACCGCCTCGTACTCCCCGCCGGCGTACGTGCCGACCAGCCGCGTGGACCAGGGCGCCGCACCGGTCGGCACGTACTCCTGATCCGGCGACAGCCCCGGCACCGCGGCGAGCAGATGCCGCCACTGCGGACCCACCATCCGCAGCCAGCCGCGCTGCTCGGCCTGGTAGACGTAGAGCACCACCTCGATGCCCTCGGCCGGATAGGCCAACAGGGTCGCGTTGGCCGGCATCGGCAGGTCGGCGAAGTCCCGGGTGACGAACTCGGGAACGAGTTGACTGCTGCTCGGCGCGAAACCGGTACCGAGCACCGCCGGCCCCAACCGGTCCCGGGCGCCCAGCGCGGTCAACCCCCGGTACGCCACACCGGCCGGCACGTCGTAGTCACCCGGATCGGCCGCCCGCCACCGCAGCGCGTACGTCACCTCCGCCGCGTCCCCACCACCCCCGCCATCGGTACGCAACACCGAGGTGGCCGCCGGAGTACGCAGGTGCGCCACATCGTGCTCCCGGTAACAGAACCCGTGCGGCAACCAGCCCCGGACATGACCGGCGAGTTGCCGGGCGGAAAGGATCTTCACCATCCGGGTGCCCCGGCGGATGATCGCCGACGCGCGAACCGCCCGGACCAGGGGATCATCCGCCGCGTTCGGCTGCTGGCTGAGCCGGTGCACCTCCGACCAACCCCGCTCGCGGTGTAGCGGCACCAGCAACGGCGCCTCCGGCTCCTCCGCCGGCTCGGTCGGGCAGTGCACCGCACCGACCTCGGTGACGTGCACGAACCGCCGCCACGGCAGCGCCGAGTTCGGTCGGGGCGCCCACTGGAAACCCGGCACCTCGTGTGGGCTGAACAACTCGTACGCCGCACCGCGGGCGATCTCCTCGGCGGGATAGACGGCACCGCCGTACGCCACCCGCAGCCCGGTCTGCTCCGGCGCCGCGCCCTCGGCGCGAGGGGTGATGCTCACGGCCTCACCTCGCTTCCTGCGGTCACCCCCGCGACGGTAGGACCGCCCGGCGTAGTCGAGGTGAACACCGGGTGGCGGACGGGTGGAGCGACCCGATGTGTGATGCTGTCGCTGATGAGCCAGCCGACCGAGTCCCGCAGCCAGCGCGCCGCGCGCCGCGCCGGTGAGTTCCCGCCCGCCCCCGAACCGTTGCCCCGGCCGGTGCTCGACAGCCACACCCACCTGGACATCACCGTCAGCGAGGTCGGGGTGCCGGGTGCCGGTGACGCCACCGACCCGGTCACCGCGGCGATCGACGTGGCCACCGCCGTCGGCGTCGACCGGCTGGTCCAGGTCGGCGTCGACGTGGAATCCTCCCGCTGGGGCGCCGACGTGGCCGACCGGCATCCCGCCGTGCTGGCCACCGTGGCGCTGCACCCCAACGAGGCGCCCCGGCTGGCCGACCTCGACGCCGCGCTGCGGGAGATCGAGTCGCTGGCCGCCCGGGACCGGGTACGCGGCGTCGGCGAGACCGGCATGGACTTCTTCCGCACCGGCGACGACGGCCGCGCCGCCCAGGAGGAGAGCTTCCGGGCCCACATCGCCATCGCCAAGCGGTACGGCAAGACCCTGGTCATCCACGACCGCGACGCCCACGCCGACGTGCTGCGCATCCTCGACGACGAGGGCGCACCCGACACGGTGGTGATGCACTGCTTCTCCGGCGACGCACAGTTCGCCGCCGAGTGCGTCCGCCGCGGATACCTGCTCAGCTTCGCCGGGACGGTCACCTTCGCCAGCGCCGGATCGCTGCGCGAGGCCGCCGCGCTGACCCCGCTGGACCAGATCCTCGTCGAAACCGACGCGCCGTACCTCACCCCGATGCCGTACCGGGGGCGGCCGAACGCGTCGTACCTCATCCCGCTGACCGTGCGGGCCCTGGCCGACGCCACCGGCGCCGACCTCGACGACCTCTGCGCCGCGATCTCCACCACCGGCGAGCGGGCCTTCGGCCCCTGGTACTGATCCCGCACGTTAAGAAGGGGCCCTTGCTATACACGAGGCGTTAATAAGGGGCCCTTCCTTACCCGTAGGCTGTCGGGCTATGGCCGCAGACCTGCTCGGACCGGCGGAGATCCGGGACCTCGCCGCCCGGCTCGGTGTCGCCCCCACCAAGCGGCTCGGGCAGAACTTCGTGCACGACCCGAACACCGTGCGCCGGATCGTCACCACCGCCGGGCTCACCGGAGACGACGTCGCGCTGGAGGTGGGACCGGGGCTCGGCTCGCTGACCCTCGCCCTGCTGCCCGTCGCCGCCCACGTACACGCCGTGGAGATCGATCCGACGCTGGCCGCGGCGTTGCCCGACACCGCCGCCCGGCACGCCGGCCCGCACGCCGCGCGGCTCACCGTGCACCACGCCGACGCGCTGCGGATCACCGGTGCCGAACTGACCGACCCGGCACCCACCGCGCTGGTGGCGAACCTGCCCTACAACGTCGCCGTGCCGGTGGTGCTGCACCTGCTGGCCGTACTGCCCAGCCTCCGCCACGGCCTGGTCATGGTGCAGAAGGAGGTCGCCGACCGGCTCGTCGCCGGTCCCGGCTCCAAGGTGTACGGCATCCCGTCGGTCAAACTCGCCTGGTACGCCCACGCCCGCGCCGCCGGCAAGGTGCCACCTAACGTGTTCTGGCCGGTGCCCAACGTCGACTCCGGCCTGGTCGCCTTCACCCGCCGCGAACCACCCCGCGCCGACGTACCCCGGGAACAGGTCTTCGCCGTGGTGGACGCGGCATTCGCGCAGCGCCGCAAGACACTGCGGGCCGCCCTGGCCGGCTGGGCCGGCGGCGCCGACCGGGCCGCCGCGGCGCTCACCGCAGCCGGGGTCGACCCCGGCGCACGGGGGGAGTCACTCACCGTCGAGCAGTTCGCCGCGGTGGCCGCGTCGGCCCGAGGCGGTACGTCCGCAGCGCAGTAGGCTGACGCGGACGCGGGACCGGCCGCCTGACACCGCCGAGGAGCTGATCGTGGAGAAGTCGTTCGACATCGCGTCGTGCGGACGGGGTGGCATCCGGTGACCGAGGCCTGGCGACCGGGGGACGACGACGAACGGCGCGGGGCCACCGGACCGGTCCGGGTCCGGGTGCCCGCCAAGGTCAACCTGCATCTGGGGGTCGGACCGTTGCGGCGGGACGGCTACCACGAGCTGAACACCGTCTACCACGCGATCTCGATCTACGACGAGCTGACCGCGCGGCGGGGCGACACCCTCACCCTCACCATGGAGGGCGAAGGCACCGGGGAACTCGCCCTCGACGACTCGAACCTGGTCATCCGGGCCGCCCACGCGCTCGCCGGTTACGCCGGTGTGATGCCGCACGCCCGCCTGCACCTGCGCAAGCAGATCCCCCTCGCCGGCGGCCTCGCCGGGGGCAGCGCGGACGCGGCCGCCACGCTGGTGGCCTGCGACGCGCTCTGGGGCACCGGCCTGTCCCGCGACGAACTGGCCGACATCGCCGCCGACCTCGGCTCGGACGTGCCGTTCCTGATCCACGGCGGTACCGCCCTCGGCACCGGCCGGGGCGAGGCGATCAGCCCCGTCCTGGCCCGCCCCACCTCCTGGCACTGGGTGGTGGCCATCGCCGACGGCGGCCTGTCCACCCCCCAGGCGTACCGCGAACTCGACCGGCTTCGCGAGGCCGGCGCCGCGGGGCCGGCGCTCGGCAGCACCGACGCCCTGCTTGGCGCGTTGCGCCAGCGCGACCCTCGGGTGCTGGCCCGGACCCTCGGCAACGACCTGCAGGACGCCGCCCTGTCCCTGCGCCCCTCCCTGGCGGCCACGCTGAAGGCCGGGGAGGCGGCCGGCGCCCTGGCCGGCATCGTCTCCGGCTCCGGCCCCACCTGCGTCTTCCTCGCCGCCGACGCGGCCGACGCCGAGCGGGTCGCCGCCGAGTTGACCGCCGCCGAGGTGTGCCGCCACGTCCGCACCGCCCACGGCCCGGTCCACGGCGCCCGCATCACCTGACCACCACGCCCGCTGGCCGCCCAGACCGCCCCGACCACCGCGCCGCTGTCGGCAAGATCGCGCTCGATCCGGGATCGAGTGGCCTCATCGGGGCCGCTGAGCCACTTGATCCCAGATCGAGCGTGACCTTGGCTGTTGTTCCCTGGCTGCGCAGGCAGTGTTCCCTGGCTGCGCGGGCGACGGGGCGCTGCCGGCAGGCGGAGCACCGCTCCGCGTACCCTGAAAGCCAGGCGTCCCCAGGTGCCCGCCGGCACCGGGACGCCTTGATCATGAGAGGTGGGTTCGTGGCCAACATCGTCAACCTGGACCGGGTGTCCAAGGGCTACGGCGCCGCCGGGCCGCTGCTCACCGACGTCTCGCTCGGCCTGGACGACGCCGACCGGATCGGCGTGGTCGGGCTCAACGGCGCCGGCAAGTCGACGCTGCTGCGGCTGCTCACCCGCGCCGAGGAACCCGACGACGGCCGCGTCACCCACCGTCGTGACCTGCGGGTCGCCTGGCTGCCCCAGAACCTCACCCTCAGCCCCGACGCCACCGTCCGCGACGTCGTGCTCGGCACCGAATGGCTCGCCGAGAGCATGGGCGCCGAGCACGAATGGGCCGGCGACGCCGGCGTACGCGCCATCCTCGACGGGCTCGGCATGCCCTACCTGGGCCTCGACACCCCCGTCGGACCGATGTCCGGCGGCGAACGCCGCCGCGTCGCGCTGGCCGCCCTGCTGGTCCGCGAAGCCGACCTGCTCATCCTCGACGAGCCCACCAACCACCTCGACGTCGGCGGCGTCGACTGGCTGGCCCGCCACCTGCTCGGCCGCAAGGGCGCCCTCGTCGTGGTCACCCACGACCGCTGGTTCCTCGACGCGGTCTGCACCACCACCTGGGAGGTGGCCGACCAGACCGTCCGCGCCTACGAGGGCGGCTACGCGGCCTGGACCCTGGCCCGCGTCGAACGCGAACGGGTCGCCGCCGCCACCGAGGCCCGCCGACAGAACCTGCTCCGCAAGGAGATCGCCTGGCTGCGCCGAGGCGCACCGGCCCGCACCTCCAAGCCCAAGTTCCGCATCGACGCGGCCAACGCGCTCATCGCCGACGTGCCACCCCCGCGCGACACCACCTCCCTGCAACGGCTGGCCACCGCCCGGCTCGGCAAGCAGGTGTACGACCTGGAGCACGTCCGACTGCACGCCGGCCCCAAGACCATCCTCGAAGACGCCACCTGGCAGGTCGGCCCCGGCGACCGGGTCGCCATCCTCGGCGCCAACGGCGCAGGCAAGACCACGCTGCTGCGGATGCTCGCCGGCATCACCCACCCCGACGGCGGTCGGCTGATCACCGGCTCCACCGTGCGACCCGCGTTCCTCTCCCAGGAACTGCGCGAACTCCCCAGCGAACTGCGCGTCCTCGAAGCCGTCGAGGAGGTCGCCCGGCGGGTACGCCTCGGCGACCGGGAGATCTCCGCCGCCCAACTCGCCGAGGTCTTCGGCTTCGACGACCGGCGGCTCTGGACCCCCGTCGGGGACCTCTCCGGCGGTGAGCGCCGCCGGTTGCAGATGCTGCGCCTGCTCGCCGGCGAGCCGAACGTGCTGCTGCTCGACGAGCCCACCAACGACCTCGACACCGACACCCTCGCCGCGCTGGAGGACCTGCTCGACTCCTGGCCCGGCACCATCGTGGTGGCCAGCCACGACCGCTACCTCATCGAGCGGGTGGCCGACACGGCGTACGGGATGTTCGGCGACGGTCGGCTGGTGCACCTGCCCGGCGGCGTGGAGGAATACCTCAGCCGAGCCGCCAACCGGCCCGGCCTCAACGCCGCACCCGGCGAACCGGCCGCACCGACCACCACCGCCGCGACCACCAGCGGGATGAGCGCCGCCGAGGCCCGACAGGCCCGCAAGGAACTGACCCGGTTGGAGCGGCAGGTCAGCAAGCTGGAGCAGAAGGAAGCCACGCTGCTCGACCAACTCGCCGCCAATGCCACCGACTACAACAAGGTCGCCGAGCTGGACGCCCAGCTCAACCAGGTACGGGCAGAACGGGAACAGATCGAGGAGACCTGGCTCGCCCTGGCCGACGAGATCCCGGCCGGCTGAGTCGGTCACCGGTCCTCGGTGACGCGCCGACGACCGGCAGCGACGTCCCGACCTGCCGGGGACCCCGTGTGCGGCGTCACACCGTGGGGTACGGGACAATCCCCGGAAGACCCTGACCCAACGGCGTTGGAGACACAGAAATGGCCCACACCCCCGTCAACCACCCCGCGCGGCCGATCTACCGGGCGATCGGCGGGCTGATCGGTCTGTACCTGGTGCTCTTCGGTCTGCTCGGCTTCTTCGCCAGCACCGGCGACCCGTTCTTCGGTCAGGGCGACACCCAGGTGCTCGGGCAGGGGACCAACCTCGGCTTCTCGCTGGTGAGCATCGTGATCGGTGCCGTCGTGCTGGCCGGCACGGTCATCGGCCGCAACCTGGACGTGCTGATCAACCAGTGGAGCGCGTACCTGATCATGGTGGTGAGCCTGGGCGGGCTCGCC
Organism: Micromonospora maris AB-18-032; assembly: GCF_000204155.1. Lineage (NCBI taxonomy): Bacteria > Bacillati > Actinomycetota > Actinomycetes > Micromonosporales > Micromonosporaceae > Micromonospora > Micromonospora maris. The sequence goes on from NC_015434.1 coordinate 832,845, forward strand.
TTCCTGCGTACCGACGCCAACATCTTCAACCTCAGCGTGGCCACCGTCATCGTGCTCATGCTCCTCAGCCTCGCGCTGCTGATGTCCGGCATGTACAGCAAGGTCGGCACGGACGAGGAGCACGAGGCTTGGCAGAAGGCTCGGCTCGTGCTCTGAACTGGCTGCGGTGGGGTTTCGCCGGAGCCCGACCTGCTCCGGGCGGTCAGGCTTGATCCCTGCGCGGGTCGGGCTCCGGCGAAACCCTTCGTGGTTGCGCATAGTTCTGGCTGCGCGGCCGGAAGCGTGGGCGATCCTTGGGGGAATGGCTGACGCGGGTGGGGATGGTGGGGGACAATTGTCCGGATTGTTCCCGGTGGCGTGGAGGGGTCGATGCCGCACTTTCCCATCAACCATCCGGCGCGGCCGATCTACCGGGTGCTGTCCGGCCTGATCGGGCTCTACATCCTGGCATTCGGCGTCTGGGGCACCGTGTCGACCTGGGGTGACCCGCTGTTCTCCCGCGACGGGAGCTGGGCCCTCGGACTCCGCACCAACCTGGCCTTCTCGCTGGCCTCGGTGATCTTCGGAGCCGTGCTCATCGTCGGCGCGTCCCGGCGCGGCAACCTGGGCCACTACATGAACCTGACCGCCGGAGTCGTCTTCCTGGTCACCAGCATCCTGATGATGTCGTTCCTGCAGACCCGCGCCAACTTCCTGAACTTCTCGATGTCGACGGTGATCGTGTCGATGCTGTTCGGGCTGATCCTGCTCGGCACCGGCCTCTACGGCAAGGTGGGCGAGCCAGAGCACGCCGAGGCTGAGCGGGAGCGCCGCTACCACCCCGTCGCCGAGATCCACCGCCGCCGCTGACCCGGCCGAGCAACCGCCTCGCCACGACCAGCCGTCCTGCCACCATCGACCGGCGTGCGGTGATCAGCGGCCGGCGGTGATCAGCCCCGGCTTCGCCTCCAGGTGCGACAGGCCGTTCCAGGAGAGGTTCACCAGGTGCGCCGCCACCGTCTCCTTGCGCGGCTTGCGTACCTCCAACCACCAGCGGCCGGTCAACGCGACCATCCCCACCAGCGCCTGCGCGTACAACTCGGCAAGCTTCGGGTCGTACCCCCGGCTGGAGAACTCCGCGCCCAGGATGTGCTCCACCTGGTGCGCCACGTCGTTCATCACACTGCTGAAATTGCCTGTCGCGGAGAGCACCGGCGACTCGCGCACCAGCACCCGGAACCCGCTCGTCTCCTCCTCGATGTAGCCGAGCAGCGCCAACGCCGCCTGCTCCAGCAACTCGCGCGGATGACCGGCGGTCAACGCGGTGGTGATCCGGTCCAGCAGGGCCCGGACCTCCCGGTCCACCACCACCGCGTAGAGCCCTTCCTTGCCGCCGAAGTGCTCGTAGACCACCGGCTTGGAGACCTTGGCGCGCGATGCCACCTCCTCGATGGAGGTGGCATCGAAGCCCCGCTCGGCGAAGATCTGCCGACCGATCGAGATCAGCTGTTCGCGACGTTGAGCAGCCGACATGCGTACCCGTGAGGTCGGCTTGGCCGACGCGGTGCGCACGGTACGCCGCCGCTTGTCGCTTCCCTCGCTGGCAACCTCGGCCATCGCGTCACCTCGTTGGCGCTCGGTGACGCCCTGTTGGGGAATGCTGCCTGTCTTTTGCCCGGTCATCCCGAACATACTGCCAGGTAACTTGCCGGTGGACTGTCGGCTTTCTCGTTACGCCGGCTGGTCCGTCGGCTTGACCAGCTTCGCCGCGAGCCGTTCCGGCTTCGGCCAGCGCACGTCCCACGCCGCGCCGACCTTCTCGAACAGCCAGATCACCCGGGCCGAAATATCGATCTGACCCCGCAGAACCCCGTGCCGGGCACTCGTCGGGTCGGCGTGATGCAGGTTGTGCCAGCTCTCGCCGAACGACAGCAGCGCCAACGGCCAGAAGTTCGACGCCCGGTCACCGTGACGCATCATGAACGGCCGCTCGCCGTACACGTGGCACACCGAGTTGATCGACCAGGTGACGTGGTGCAGCAGCGAGATGCGGACCAGGCCGCCCCAGAACAACGCGGTCAACGCACCCTGCCACGACCAGGTCAGCAGCCCACCCATCAACGCCGGGCCGAGCACCGAGACGATCACCAGTACGGGGAAGAGCCCGCTCACCCGCCGGATGTCCCGATCGTTGAGCAGATCCGGGGCGAAACGCTCCCGGTTGGACAGTTCGCGGCCGAACAGCCAGCCGACGTGCGCGTGGAACAGCCCCTTGGTCAGGCCCCAGAGGGTGGGACCGAACCGCCACGGGGAGTGCGGGTCACCCTCCAGATCGGAGAATGCGTGGTGCCGACGATGATCCGCCACCCACTGGATGATGTCGCCCTGCACGGCGAGTGAACCGGAGACGGCCAGGCCCACCCGCAGCCCTCGCTTCGCCTTGAACGAGCCGTGGGTGAAGTAGCGGTGGTAGCCCACCGTGATGCCCAGACCGGAGACCACGTACCAGAACGCGGCGACGCCCACGTCGACCCAGCCGAGCCAGCCACCCCAGGCCACCGGCACGGCGGCGACAAGTGCGGCGAACGGGATCACCACGAAGGCCCACAACGCGACGAGGATTCCGCGCGACTGGGCGCCCTGAGTGAGTGGTTTCGGGCCGGGATCGAGTAGGGCGGTGGACATGGCACCTCACACAGCGGTAATGCGAATCTACGGCTACGTCACCGTAACTTACGGGTCCGGTAGATCGCATCAGACAGCGAAGTGAATCGATGACAAAGTTGTCGTACAGCGGTCCTAACCTGAGTCGCATGACCGACCCGCGCGGCGACGAGGTGCGCCGCCTGCGCACCGTGGAACAGCTCTCCGTCCGCGAGATCCGGGCCCGCACCGGCCTCGGCCGCAACCGGGTGTACGACTTGCTGCGCGGTGTGCCGCCGCCGGAGCGGACCCGGCGCCCCAACGCCAAGGACAGCCTGCGGGCCGAGGCGGTCGCACTGCGCTCGACCGGGCACTCCGTCCCGGAGATCGCGCAGCGGCTGGGCGTCAGCCGGTCGACGGCGTACCTCTGGGTGCGCCACCTGCCGCTGCAGCGAGACCCGGAGCAGGAACAGCAACGCCGCCGAGCCCACTCGAAGACCATGACCGAAGGGCGGTGGGCGACGCACCGCCGGGAGCGCGATGAAGCCCAGGCAGCGGTGCACGACCTGGCTGCCCGTGTTGTCGGCGATCTCGACGACCGGGACGTGTTGTTGCTCGGAGCGGTCAGCTACTGGTGCGAGGGCACCAAATCCAAGCCTTGGCGTCGCGACGACCATGTGCAGTTCGTCAACAGTGACCCAGGGCTCCTGTTGCTTTTCCTTCGATTCCTTGAGGTCTGCGGAGTTGACCGCGCCGCGCCGAGCTACCGGGTGAGCATCCACGAGACCGCCGACGCCGAGGCGGCCGCTGACTGGTGGGCGGAGGAGTTGGCGTTGCCACGTGACCGGTTTCAGCGTTCGACGCTGAAGAAACACAAGGTCAACACGGCCCGTCGAAACGTGGGCGATGCTTATCGGGGATGCCTTGTGATCAACGTGCCGGGCAGCCGCGAGCTCTACTGGCGGATTGAAGGTATGATCGCCGGGCTGTTCCAGTCCGTGCGGCACGTTTGAGCATTGGTTGACGTGGCGTTACGGGTTGACATGTCAATGGGGTGTGGGGTAACGGCAACCCGCAGGCCTTTGGAGCCTTGAGCTCCTGGTTCGAATCCAGGCACCCCAGCACGGGCGGAAGTGCTGCCGATCCTCGTGGCCATGCCAATCGCAACGGATTGTCTGGTTAGCATGGCCGCGAGACTGTCCGCGTCCGACGGGAGCCACGTCGTGCCCGAGCCCCACCTCCGTACCGTCGTCGTGCTCGCCGCCGGTGAGGGCAAACGGATGAAGTCCTCCCTGCCCAAGGTGTTGCACCCGCTGCTGGGTCGCACCCTGCTCGGGCACGTGCTGAGCGCTGCCGAGCCGCTGGCCGCGCAGCGGACGATGGTGGTGGTGGGGCACGGCGCGGACCAGGTCCGGGCGCATCTGGCCGAGGTCGCGCCGGAGGCCGTCGCGGTGCACCAGGCCGAGCAGCTCGGCACCGGCCACGCGGTGCGGATCGCGTTGGAGGCGGCGCCGGAGGCCACCGGCACGGTGGTCGTCCTCAACGGCGACGTGCCGCTGCTGCGTCCGGAGACGGTCGCCGCGCTGGTGGCGGCGCACGAGGGCGAACGGGCGGCGGCAACCGTGCTGGCCGCCGAGGTGCCCGATCCGACCGGGCTGGGCCGGGTCGTGCGTGACGCGGCGGGCCGGCTGGAGCAGATCGTCGAGCAACGCGACGCCACCGCGGACCAGTTGGCGATCCGGGAGATCAACGCCGGGATCTACGCGTTCGACGCGGCCCGCCTGCGGGACGTGCTGGGCAAGCTCTCCACCGACAACGACCAGGGCGAGGAGTACCTGACCGACGTGTTCGGGCTGCTGGGCTCGGCCGGGGAGCCGGTGGTGGTGCACCTGGCCGCCGACCACACCGAGACGCTCGGCTGCAACGACCGGGTGGAGCTGGCGGGGCTGCGGCGACTGCTGCGGGACCGGGTGAACGAGCGCTGGATGCGCGCCGGAGTGAGCCTGCTCGACCCGGCCACGACCTGGATCGATGTGACGGTGGCGCTGGACCGGGACGCGGTGGTGGACCAGAACACCCAGCTGCGCGGCGGTTCGGTGGTGGGTAGTGGCGCGGTGGTCGGCCCGGACGTGACGTTGATCGACACGGTGGTGCACGCCGGTGCGACGGTGCTGCGTAGCCACGCGATCGGTGCGGAGGTCGGCCCGGGGGCCAGCGTCGGGCCGTACGCCTATCTGCGGCCGGACGCCCGGTTGGCGGAGAAGTCGAAGGTCGGCACGTTCGTCGAGGTGAAGAACTCCGAGTTGGGTGCGGGTGCCAAGGTGCCGCACCTGTCGTACGTGGGTGACGCGACGATCGGGGCGCGGGCGAACATCGGCGCGGCGACGATCTTCGTGAACTACGACGGGGTCAACAAGAGCCGTACCGTGGTCGGCGAGGGTGCGTTCGTGGGCTGTGACACGAATCTGATCGCGCCGGTCGAGGTGGGTGCGGGGGCTTATGTGGCGGCGGGCAGCGCGATCAGCACGGATGTGCCGCCGGGTGCCCTCGGGGTGACCCGGGCGCCGCAGCGCAACATCGAGGGATGGGTGGCGCGTAAGCGGCCGGGGACGGTGTCGGCGGAGGCGGCTGAGCGGGCGTTGCAGGGTGGGTCGTCCCAGGTGCCGGCCGCAAGTGAAGGTGAGGCAATCCACGGCACTGCCGAGTCGGTGGGCGCGGCGACCGAGGCGGGAGATACTGCAACCGACTAGTCCCCGGCCAGCTACCACCTCCAGGCCGGGTACCACCGACCAAAAACGGGAGCAGACGGGCCCATGGGCAGCATCGTCGCCGAAAACCGCAAGAGCCTGATGCTCTTTTCCGGACGTGGCTTTCCGGAGCTGGCCAAGGAGATCGGTGAGGTGCTCGGCGTCGCGCCGACGCCGGCCGACGCGTACGAGTTCGCCAATGGCGAGATTTTCGTACGGTTCAAGGACTCGGTACGTGGTTCGGACGCCTTCGTGGTGCAGTCCGTCACGCACGGGGTGAACACGTGGGTCATGGAGACCCTGATCATGGTGGACGCGTTGAAGCGGGGTTCCGCCAAGCGCATCACCGTGGTTCTGCCGTTCTATCCGTACTCGCGGCAGGACAAGAAGCACCGTGGCCGGGAGCCGATCTCGGCGCGGCTGGTGGCCGATCTGTTGAAGACGGCGGGGGCCAACCGGATCCTCACCGTGGATCTGCACACCGCGCAGATCCAGGGCTTCTTCGACGGGCCGGTGGATCACCTCTTCGCGATGGACATTCTGGCCGAGTACGTGGAGCGCAGGTACGCGGGTCGGCCGATGACGGTGGTCGCCCCGGATTCGGGTCGGGTACGGGTGGCCGAGCGGTGGACCGACCGGTTGGGTGGCTGCCCGCTGGCGTTCATCCACAAGACCCGGGATCCGTTGAAGCCGAACCAGGTGGTGGCGAACCGGGTGGTCGGTGAGGTCGAGGGTCGGGTCTGCCTGATCGTCGACGACATGATCGACACCGGTGGCACGATCTGCAAGGCGGCGGACATCCTGAAGGAGTCCGGTGCGGCGGATGTGATCGTGGCGTCCACCCACGCGTTGCTCTCCGACCCGGCGACGGAGCGGTTGAAGAACAGCCCGATCAGCGAGGTGGTGGTGACCAACACGCTGCCGTTGCCGCCGGAGAAGCAGCTCGACAAGCTCACCGTGCTGTCCATCGCGCCGCTGCTGGCGCGGGCCATCCGCGAGGTGTTCGACGACGGTTCGGTGACCACCCTGTTCGGTGGTCTGAGCTGATCTGATCACAAGGATCCGGACGGGTCGGTCGACTCGTCCGGATTCGTCCCGGGCCGGTGCTGGCGGAAAAGGGCTGCGGGCCGGTCGGTGGCGGTGGTACGGGGACTGCCGGAACTTCGGGATTCCGCTCGGGTAGACTGGTGCGGTTGCCACGGCGAGGGTGCCCTGCGGGCCGCTGAAAAGCGCCGCACGGAGGCACCGTGATCGACGCGGTGCTCCGGGCAGTCTGCTGACGCATGAGCCCCTGCGAGCCCCCCGCCCAGCACCGCCAGACGACAAGCTGCCGCAGCGAAGCATCAGGAGTTTTCCCGTGTCCGAGGTAAAGATCAGCGCCGAGCCCCGTACCGAGTTCGGCAAGGGTGGTGCCCGTCGTACCCGCCGGGCCGGCAAGGTGCCCGCCGTGCTGTACGGGCACGGTGAGAAGCCCAAGCACATCGCGCTGCCGGCGCGTGAGTTCGCGGCGGCCATCCGCAAGGGCGGCGCGAACCAGCTGTTCGCGATCGAGGTGAGCGACGGCACCCAGGCGCTGGCGCTGCCGAAGGCGATTCAGCGTGACCCGATCAAGGACACCTTCGAGCACGTCGACCTGCTGTTGGTGCGTCGGGGCGAGAAGGTCACCGTCGAGGTGCCGGTCGAGCTGACCGGTGAGGCCGCGAAGGACACGCTGATCGTGCACGACCACGACACGGTGTCGGTGACCGCCGAGGCGACCAAGGTGCCGGATCACCTGGAGGCCTCGATCGAGGGTGCCGAGCCGGGCGTCCAGGTCACCGCCGCGGACGTCGACCTGCCGGCGGGTGTGGAGCTGGCCGGTGACCCGGAGCAGACGGTCGCCACGGTGACCGCCGCGCCGACCGCCGAGCAGCTTGAGGCGACGCTGCCCGAGGTCGAGGTGGCCGAGGCCGAGGTCGAGGCCGGGGTCGGCGAGGAGGGTGCCGAGTCGTCCGAGGGTGCCGAGGCCGGTGAGCCGGCGGCTGCGGGTGGCGAGGAGACCGCCGAGGCCAAGACCGAGGCCTGATCGGTTCGTAGGCTGTGCGACAGGCGTCCCCGGTTCTCCGGGGGCGCCTGTCGGCGTACCGGGCTCGCCTGCGGCTTCGCCACGGGCGACGATGACGGAGGGAACGGGCGGTGACGGACGAGACCGGGCCGTGGCTGGTGGTCGGGCTGGGCAATCCGGGTCGGGAGTACGCGGGCAACCGGCACAATGTCGGGTTCATGGTGGCCGATCTGCTGGCTGACCGGTTGGGTGTGAAGTTCGGCCGGTACAAGCGGGCGATGGCGGATGTGGCCGAGGCGCGGCTGGGTTTCGGCGGGCCGAAGCTGGTGCTGCTCAAGCCGTTGACGTACATGAACCTTTCGGGTGGCCCGGTGGCCAGCCTGGCGCAGTTCTTCAAGGTGCCGGCGGCTCAGGTGGTCGCGGTGCACGACGAGTTGGACATCGAGTACGGCCAGGTGCGGGTGAAGTTCGGCGGTGGTGAGGGCGGGCACAACGGGCTGCGCTCGATGTCCAAGTCGCTTGCCACAAAGGACTATGTGCGGGTGCGGTTCGGCATCGGTCGTCCGCCGGGGCGGCAGGATCCGGCGGATTACGTGCTGTCGGATTTCGGCGCGGCGGAGCGCAAGGAGTTGGACTTCCTGGTGGACCGGGCCGCCGATGTGGTGGAGTCGGTGATCATCCGGGGTGTGGAGCCGACGCAGAATCTGTACCACGGCACCTGAGGACGGCCGGCCGGGCGGCTGGTCGATAGGGTGCGGGTTTGCGGCCGAGCGGGGCGGCTGCTCGGCGTAGACGGATTGCGACGGGAGCGCGGGGCATGAGCAGCAGTCCTCCGATGGTCGACGGGGAGTTCGCCCGCTGGTTGGCGGCCCGGGCGGGTGAGGCGCTGGTGGGCCTGCGGGCCGAGTTGGGGTTCGACGATCCCGCCGCGTTGAAGGCGGCCGGGGACAAGGTCTCGCATGATCTGATCCGGGCCGAGTTGGCGAGGTGGCGTCCGGGTGACGCGGTTCTCTCCGAGGAGGACGAGGGTTCCCGTCAGGCGTCCGCGGCGCAGGGCGAGGCGGGGGTCGGGTCCCGGTTGACCGCCGACCGGGTGTGGATCATCGACCCGTTGGACGGTACGCGGGAATTCAGCGAGCAGGGGCGTACGGACTGGGCGGTGCACGTGGCGTTGTGGGCGCGGGACGCCTCGGCTTCCCACGGTCTGGTCGCGGGTGCTGTCGGGTTGCCGGCACAGCAGCGGGTGTTGGCGACCGACCAGCCGCCCGCGTACCCGTCGGTGTCGGTCGGTGGTGCGGGCCGGTTGCGCCTGGCGGCCAGTCGGAGCCGACCGCCGGCGTTCCTGACCGACCTGGCCGAGGAGGTCGGGGCGCAGTTGGTGCCGATGGGATCGGCCGGGGCGAAGATCGCCGCGGTGGTGACCGGTGAGGTGGACGCGTACATCCACGCGGGCGGGCAGTACGAGTGGGACTCGGCGGCGCCGGTGGCTGTGGCGACGGCCACCGGACTGCACGCTTCCCGGATCGACGGTTCTGCGCTGAAATACAACGAGGCGGACCCCCGTCTGCCTGATCTGTTGGTGTGCCGTGAGGATCTCGCCAGCCGGTTACTTGCAGCGCTGCGCCGGCATGGCGGGTAGCCTGGCCCTACTTTCTGACATCCCCGACCGGAAAGGTCTGGAAAGCGGATGAGCGAGCGAATCGAGTCGGTGTCATGACCGCGACCGCGGCCTACCAGGTCACCCACCTCGACGCCCTGGAGGCGGAGAGCATCTTCGTGATGCGTGAGGTGGTCGCCGAGATGGAGCGACCGGTGCTGCTCTTCTCCGGCGGCAAGGACTCGATCGTCATGCTCCGGCTGGCGCAGAAGGCGTTCGCGCCGGCGCAGATCCCGTTCCCGGTGATGCACGTGGACACCGGACACAACTTCCCCGAGGTGCTGGACTACCGCGACCGTCGGGTCGCCGAGTTGAGCCTGCAACTGGTGGTGGCCAGCGTGCCGGAGGCCCTGGCCAGCGGGCTGGTCCGGGAGTCGGCGGACGGGATGCGTAACCGGATCCAGACGCCGGTGCTGCTGGACGCGGTGGAGAAGCACCGCTTCGACGCGCTCTTCGGCGGGGCCCGCCGGGACGAGGAGAAGGCCCGCGCCAAGGAGCGGGTGTTCAGCTTCCGCGACGAGTTCGGCCAGTGGGACCCGAAGAACCAGCGACCGGAGCTGTGGTCGCTGTACAACGGGCGGCACCACCCGGGCGAGTCGATCCGGGTGTTCCCGCTGTCCAACTGGACCGAGCTGGACGTGTGGCACTACATCGCCCGGGAGCGGATCGAGCTTCCGTCGATCTACTACGCGCACGAGCGTGAGGTGGTCGAGCGCGACGGGATGCTCTACGCGGTCAACGAGTTCCTGCCGGCCCGTGCCGGCGAGGACCGGTTCAAGGCCCGGGTGCGGTACCGGACGGTGGGCGACGCCTCCTGCACGGCGGCGGTCCGCTCGGACGCGGACACCGTCGAGAAGGTCATCGAGGAGGTCGCCGCGACCCGGATCACCGAGCGCGGGGCCACCCGGGGCGATGACCGGGTCAGTGAGGCCGCGATGGAGGACCGCAAGCGAGAGGGCTACTTCTGATGACCACCGAGACGCTCGCGCCGGGCGACGCGGCGGACCCGACCCGCGCCGCGGCGGAGGCCCGCCCGATGGATCTGCTGCGGTTCGCCACGGCCGGCAGTGTGGACGACGGCAAGTCGACCCTGATCGGTCGGCTGCTGTACGACACCAAGTCGCTGTTCACCGACCAGTTGGCCGCGGTGGAGGCGGTCAGCGCGGCCCGGGGCGACGAGTACACAAACCTGGCCTTGCTCACCGACGGCCTGCGGGCAGAGCGGGAGCAGGGCATCACCATCGACGTGGCGTACCGCTACTTCGCCACGCCACGGCGCAAGTTCATCATCGCCGACACCCCCGGGCACATTCAGTACACCCGGAACATGGTCACCGGCGCCTCGACCGCCGACCTGGCGTTGATCCTGGTGGACGCCCGTAAGGGCCTGGTGGAGCAGTCCCGCCGGCACGCCTTCCTCTGCTCTCTGCTGCGGGTGCCGCACCTGGTGCTCTGCGTCAACAAGATGGATCTGGTCGACTACTCGCAGGAGGTCTTCGACCGGATCGCCGACGAGTTCACCGCGTTCGCGGCGAAGCTGGACGTGCCGGACCTGACCGTGGTGCCGATCTCCGCGCTCAAGGGTGACAACATCGTCACCCGCTCGGAGAGCATGCCCTGGTACGAAGGCCCGGCGCTGCTGCACCACCTGGAGCGGGTGCACATCGCCAGCGACCGGAACCTGGTCGACGTCCGTTTCCCGGTGCAGTACGTCATCCGCCCGCAGTCGACCACGGTCACCGACTACCGGGGTTACGCCGGCCAGGTGGCCTCCGGGGTGCTCAAGCCGGGCGACGAGGTGATGGTGCTGCCGTCCGGCTTCACCAGCCGCATCTCCTCGGTGGAGACCGCCGACGGCCCGGTCACGGAGGCGTTCCCGCCGATGTCGGTGACGGTACGGCTGGAAGACGAGATCGACATCTCCCGGGGCGACATGATCTGCCGCCCGAACAACGCGCCCGCCGTCGCGCAGGACATCGAGGCGATGGTCTGCTGGATGGACGAGACCCGTCCGTTGCAGGTCGGCGGCAAGTACGCGATCAAGCACACCACCCGCGCGGCCCGGGCGATCGTCCGTGGCCTGCACTACCGCCTGGACATCAACTCGCTGCACCGGGACGAGTCGGCGAGCGAACTGCGGCTCAACGAGATCGGCCGGGTCCGCCTGCGGACCACCGTCCCGCTGCTCGCCGACGAGTACCGCCGCAACCGCACCACCGGCGGCTTCGTCATCATCGACGAGAGCACCAACCGTACGGTCGGCGCAGGCATGATCGTCGAAGCGGGCTGAGCTGCGTCGGCCGGCCCCTCCGGCCGGCCCCGTTGTCCCGCTTCTTGCCCGACCTCGCTCGTCAACTCGACGCGCCGTGACGGCCCGCGCCGCACCCGTGCCGCGCGGGCCGCATCCGCTTCCGGGCCAAAGCACCTGCTTCCGGACACACTGGCCTGCTTCCGGTCCGCGCCGTACCCAGGGGAGCGGATGTCTTCCTGGACCCCTTTGCTCTGCTTCAACCCACGCAACAGGTATCGCCGGTTTCCGTTGCGTGGGTTGAAGCAGAGCAAAGCGGAGTTGGCGAAGGTGCGTGGGCGCACGTTCGAGCGTCCAGAGTGCGGTTGCCCTGGCGTTCCGGAGGCGCACCACGTCGACCGCGACCACGTCTTGCCGCCATCACACCAAGATCGTGCTTGATCTGGGATCGAGTGGCTATCCGTGTGCTCGGAAGCCACTCGATCCCAGATCGAGGCGACATGTCGCCCGGAGGCGCGGCGCGCGGGGCAGAGCGCTGAGCGTGGGCAGCGTGCAAGGCGCGGGGCGGGGGCGTGGGCAGCACGCTGAGCGTGGGCAGCGTGCAAGGCGCGGGGCGGGGGCGTGGGCAGCGCGCTGAGCGGAGGCAGTGTGGGGGAGAGCGCGGGCGGGGAGCGGGTCAGTCGAGGCGGGTGGCGCCGGCGGCGGGGGTGACGGTGGTGTGGGTGGGGGCGGTGAAACCCCGTCGGGCGTACGCGTCGGTGACGGCGTTCGCGACCGTGTCGGAGTGGTTGGCCTCGACCAGGGCGAGTACGCAGCCACCGAAGCCGCCACCGGTCATCCGGGCACCGAGTGCCCCGGCGGCGAGAGCGGCCTCGACGGCGGTGTCGATCTCGGGAACGGTGATGGCGAAGTCGTCGCGCATGGAGGTGTGTGAGGCGACGAGCAGCGGGCCGATCTGCTGGATCTGGCGGGCGCGCAGCAGGTCGACGGTGTCGTACACCCGCTGGTTCTCGGTGACGACGTGTCGGACCCGGCGGCGGGTCTCGTCGTCGGGGAGCCGGGCCAGCGCGTCGTCGAGGTTGTCGGTCGGGACGTCGCGCAGCGCGGGTACGTCGAGCAGGGCGGCGGCCTTCTCGCAGCTGTTGCGGCGGGCCGCGTACTCGCCGTCGACGTGGCGGTGCGGGGCGTTGCTGTCGATCACGAGGATGGCGAGGCCGGCGGCGGCCAGGTCGAACGGGATGTGTTCCACCTGCTCGGTGCGGCAGTCGAGGAAGAGGGCGTGCCCGGCGCGGCAGCGGATCGCCGCCGACTGGTCCATGATTCCGGTGGGTGCGCCGACGTAGCGGTTCTCGGCGCGCTGGGCCAGCCGGGGCTGGGCCTCGGCGGGCAGGTCGAGGCCACCGAGGTCGGCCAGGGCGGCGAGCACGGCGGCCTCCAGCGCGGCGGAGGAGGACAGGCCGGCGCCGAGCGGCACGTCGGAGGCGATCGCCAGCCGGGCACCGGGCACCGGGTAACCGGCCTCGCGCAGCGCCCAGACGATGCCCGCCACGTAGCCGGCCCAACCGGTGACCCGACCGGCGGCGGTCACCTCGGCGGCACCGAAGTCGACCGTCTCGCCGGTGAGCTCGGACCAGACCGTCCAGGTCTCGCCGGGCTGTGGCGCGGCGGCGGCGACGGTACGCAGGGGGAGAGCGAAGGGCAGCACGAAGCCGTCGTTGTAGTCGGTGTGCTCGCCGATCAGGTTGACCCGGCCGGGAGCCGCCCAGCGGCCGGCGGGCGGCTCGGCGTACACCTGGTGGAAGCCGGCGGCGGCGCGGTCGGCGACGGTGCGGGCGGCGCCGGTCACGGCTGGGCCAGTCGGTGCGTGCGGTAGAAGAACCAGGCGTCGCTGATCATGTCGTGCAAGGTCGGCTTCTGCGGTTCCCAGCCCAGTTCGGCGCGGGCCAGCGCGGCGGAGGCGACCAACTCGGCCGGGTCACCTTCGCGGCGGGGCGCCATCTCGACCGGAAGCGGGTGGCCGGTGATCTCGCGGACCACCTCGACCACCTGCCGGTTGGTGAAGCCGTTGCCGTTGCCGAGGTTGTAGATGCGGTGCTGCCCGGGCACGGCCGCGTCGAGGGCGAGCAGGTGGGCCCGGGCCAGGTCGGCGACGTGGATGTAGTCGCGTACGCAGGTGCCGTCGATCGTGGGGTAGTCGTCGCCGAACAGTTGCAGCTTGTCCCGCCGGTCGGCGGCCACCTCCAGCGCGATCGGGATGAGGTGGGTCTCCGGGTCGTGGCGTTCGCCGAGGGCGGTGTCACCGTCGAGGTACGCCCCGGCGACGTTGAAGTAGCGCAGCGAGACGGCGGCCAGGCCGTGCCCGATCGCCTCGGAGGTGAGCGCCATGTCGACGGCGAGTTTGGTCGCCCCGTACGTGTTGGTGGGGGCCTTGATGGCCGTCTCGACGATGGGCAGCTCGACCGGGTTGCCGTAGACGGCGGCGGTGGAGGAGAAGACCAGCCGGGGTACGCCGGCGGCGCGGACCGCATCGAGCAGGGCCAGCGAACCGACTGTGTTGTTGTGCCAGTACCGCTCCGGGGCGACCATCGACTCACCGGCGGCGATCAGCGCGGCGAAGTGCAACACGCCGTCGAAGCCGGCCTCTGGGGTGAGCACCCGCGCCGCGTCGTGGATGCCCGCCTCGACGAATGTGGCGTCGGGGGCGAGGGCTTCCCGGTGACCGGTCCGTAGATCGTCCAGGACGACGACCTGGTGACCCGCGTCGAGCAACATCCGGGTCACCACGCTGCCGATGAAGCCGGCGCCGCCGGTGACGAGCAGTTTCACCTGGGTCCTCCTGCCTGGCCCGTTCGGTGTGGCCATGTGGTGAGGACAGCCTACGGCGGCTGTGCTGACTACCATCACTGTCATGCGGGCAGCGCGTCGGCGCGGATCCCGGCGGCGGTGGCCATCCCAGCCCCGCCGCGAGCCTGGGCGGCTCGCCCGGGCGGTGGCCCGGGTGGTGGTCCGGGCCGTCGACGGTGGGTTGCGGCTGGTCACGGCGTTGCTGGGCACGGGCCCGGCCGCCGGTCGGGAGCGGATCAGCGAGGCGGAGCTACGCGATCTGGTCGCCGCGAACACGGTGCTCGATCCGGTGGGCCGGCGCATCATCGACGAGGTGCTGGTGGCCGGGGCGAGTCTGGTGCGTGAGGTGATGATGCCCCGCACCGAGGTGGTGTTCCTGTCGGCGGCGTTGACCCTCGCCGAGGCCGAGCCGCTGGTCCGGGCCGGCATGCACACCCGCTATCCGGTGGTCGACGGCACCCACGACGACGTGGTCGGCTTCGTGCACCTGCGCGACGTGCTGTGGCATCCGGACCGCGATCCGGACACCACGGTCGGTGCGCTGGTCCGGGAGGTCAAGCGGCTGCCGGCCAGCAAGCGGGTGCTCGCCGCGTTGACCGAGATGCGGCGGGAGGGACACCACCTGGCCGTGGTGATCGACGAGTACGGCGGAACGGCGGGCATCGTGACCTGCGAGGATCTGATCGAGGAACTGGTCGGTGAGATCCACGACGAGTACGCCGAGGTGCCGGAACCGGAGCTGGCCGGGCTGCCGGCCGTGGTGGAGGGGCGACTGAATCTCGCCGATTTCGCCGAACGCACCGCTGTGGTGCTGCCCGTCGGGCCGTACGAGACGGTGGGTGGGTTCGTGATGGCCGCGCTCGGGCGGCTGCCCAGGCCGGGTGACGAGGTTCCGGTGCCCGATCCGTCCGGGAGCGGCGGGGGTTGGCTGCTGCGGGTGCTGACGCTCGACGGGCGTCGGGTGGCCCGGCTCGCGGTCACCGCCGGCCGCCTGCCCGAACAACGGCGGACGGTGGGTCGATCCGCCAGCCGGACCGGACCGGCCAGCCCGTCATGACGTACGCGGGGTGATGCTGACAGAATTGCCGGCATGTCCGACGTACCTGCCCGCCCGCGCGTCTTCTCCGGCATCCAGCCGACGGCCGACTCGTTCCACCTCGGCAACTACCTGGGTGCGGTGCGGCACTGGGTGGCGTTGCAGGAGTCGCATGACGCCGTCTACTGCGTGGTCGACCTGCACGCCATCACCGCCGGGCACGACCCGAAGGTGCTGCACCAGCGCAGTCGGGTGGCCGCCGCGCAGCTGCTCGCCGTCGGGTTGGACCCGGAGCGGTGCACGCTGTTCGTGCAGTCGCAGGTGCCCGAGCACGCCCAGCTGGCCTGGGTGCTGGGTTGCCTCACCGGGTTCGGTGAGGCCAGCCGGATGACGCAGTTCAAGGACAAGTCGCAGAAGCAGGGCAACGAGCGGGCCAGCGTGGGCCTGTTCACGTACCCGATCCTGCAGGCCGCCGACATCCTGCTCTACCAGGCCAACGCGGTGCCGGTGGGTGAGGACCAGCGTCAGCACCTGGAGCTGTCCCGCGACCTGGCGCAGCGGTTCAACACGCACTTCGGGCCGACGTTCACCGTGCCCGTCCCGCACATCGTCAAGGCCACCGCGAAGATCACTGATCTTCAGGACCCGACGGCGAAGATGTCGAAGTCGTCCTCGTCGCCCGCGGGCATCGTCGACCTGCTGGAGGATCCGGCCCGCTCGGCCAAGAAGATCCGCTCGGCGGTCACCGACACCGGTCGCGAGATCGTCTTCGACGAGGAGACCAAGCCGGGCATTTCCAACCTGCTGACCATCTACTCGGCGCTGAGCGGGCGCGAGATCGACGATCTGGTTGCGGCGTACGACGGCAAGGGCTACGGCGATCTGAAGAAGGACCTCGCCGAGGTGGTCCGGGAGTTCGTCACGCCGATCCAGGCGCGGACCCGCTCGTACCTGGAGGACCCGGCCCAGTTGGACAAGCTGCTCGCCGCCGGGGCGGAGAAGGCGCGGCGGCTGGCGGTGCCGACGCTGCTCAAGGTGTACGAACGGGTGGGCTTCTTCCCGCCGGTACGCGGCGAGTAGCCGTTCGCGGCAGCGCGGGCGGTCCGGACAGGTCGGTGGCAAGGAGTGGCGCGGAACGTGGATCACGGGAGCGGGTCGCCGGATGCCGGCGACACCATCCAGATCGGCATCGCGGTGGACATCCCCGAGCCGTGGGGCGGCACGCTGACCCGGCGTCGGTTGGCGTCCGGCGACCCGAACACGGTGCCGGCACATGTCACCCTGCTCGGGCCGACCGAGATTCCGATGTCCGCGCTGCCCGCGGTGGAGCGGCATCTCGTCCAGGTCGCCGCCGCTCACCTGCCGTTCACCCTGCACCTGCGGGGTACCGGCACGTTCCGGCCGGTGACCCAGGTGGTTTTCGTCGCGGTCGCCGCCGGCATCAGCGAGTGCGAGCTGCTGGCCGCGGCGATCAACGCCGCTCCCGAGTTGCAGCGGGAACTGCGCTTCCCCTACCACCCGCACGTGACGGTGGCGCAGGATGTCGCGCCGGAGGCCCTGGATCGGGCGTACGAGGATCTGGCGGACTTCTCGGCGATGTTCGAGGTGGAGCATTTCACGCTCTTCTCGCACAGTGGTGAGGCCCGGTTCCAGCCCCGCCGGGACTTCCGGCTGGGCGGTTGATCCTCCGGCCGTGCCGAGGAGCGAGCGCGGTGACGAGGAAGCGGCGAGGATGACGAGGTGAACCTCCTGGGGCGGGTCGAGGCGGGCATCGACCGCCGACTCAGCGCCGCCCGGCACCGCTGGCCGGCCTTCGGGCATCTGTGGCGGGCCGGGGTGCGCTACACCGATCTTCAGGGTGGTCGGCTGGCCGCCGCGATCGCGTACTACGGCTTCTTCGCGGTCTTCGCGCTCGCGCTTGTGGCGTACGCGGCGTTCGGCGCGGTCCTCGACGACAACGACGAGGTACGCGCGGCGGCGGAGGAGTTCCTCGGGGAGAATCTGCCGTTCCTCGATCCGGCCCAGGTGGCCGACAGCAGTGGCACGGTCGGGGTGGTGGGTCTGCTGATCCTGATCCTGACCGGGATCGGCTGGGTCGAGGCGATCCGTTCCTCGCAGCGGCTGATCCACGGTCTCCACCAGCATCCGGGCAACCTGGTCGTCCGCCGGCTCGTCGATCTCGGGGTGCTGCTCGTGGTCTTCGTGCTCCTCGGCGCCTCGGTGGCGGCGGTGGACGCGCTGGAGTCGCTGCTGCGCTTCCTGCTGCGCAGCACCGGATCGGTCGGGTTGACCACGATCAGCGCGGTGCTCAGCGTGCTTGTCAACGCGGTGCTGGCCACCCTGATGCTGATCGTGGTGCCTCGGGTGCAGATGAGTCGGGCGCGGCTGCGGCCGATCGTGCTGCTGGTCGCGGTCGGCATCACCCTGCTCAACACGGTCGGTCGGTTCTGGGTGGGGCGGGTCGAGCACAACCCGGCGTACACCGTGGTGGCCACCGCCGTGGGCCTGCTGGTCTACCTGTACCTGCTCAACCAGTTGGTGCTCTTCGGTGCGGCGTTGGCGGCGACCAGCCGACGCGGGCGGGTGGTGGACCTGGCGGGTGGCCGGCGCTCCGATCTCGGCTCGGACACCGATCCGGGTACCCCGGGCGGGGCTGGTTGATCCGGTGATGTGCCGAACCTGCCGCGGGAGGTTCGGGCAGCGGCGATGATGGGCCGGTGGGGGCACTCGTGACGTTGGACCTGCCCAGCGACTCGCCGCTGAGCGAGCTGCCGTGGATCATCACGTTCGGCCCGCTCGGTGACGACGAGTGGGAGCCGGTGGTCTGTGGTCCGTACGAGCGACCGCACGCGCTGGCCCTGGCCGAGGCGCTGGTCGCCGACGACGAGCTGATGGCGGTGGTCGAGCCGCTGATACCTGCGGTCTCGGTGGACCAGATCCGGGGCGAGATCGCCGCCGCTCAACTCGCCGCCGCGGACGAGACGGTCCAGGTGGAGCGGGCCGACCTCTACGGCGACTACGAGGACACCATCGACGAGGAGGAGTTGGCGGCCGAGGACGACCACGCGACCGGCCCGCTGCCGGTGCCGGACGTGGCCGAGCTGCGTGCCGGGTTTGCCCGGATCGCCGCCCAGTTGACCGGCGGTTGACGTGGTGCGCCAGCGAGCCGGGTGTTGGTCGGCGGTCAGCCCCAGTCGTCCGGCGGCGCGCAGCACGCCGGACGACCAGGTTGCTGATGGACTACCCGTTCAGTGCCGTTCGAACCAGGCGGCCGCGTCGACGGGGAGCACGTGGCCATCGTGCTGCTCAATGAGTGCCTCGCTGGCCACCAGCGGAGTGCCGTACCCGTCGATCCGTGCCGGGGTGTCGCCGGTGTTGACCACGCAGGTCAGCACCGTGTCGCCGGTGGACCGGCTGAAGGCGAGCACGCCGGGTGCGGTCTCCTGCCAGGTGATGCCGCCGGTGCCGGCGAGGGCGGGGTGGGTGTGGCGGATCCGCAGCGCCGCCCGGTACAGCTCCAGGGTCGAACCGGGCACGCCGGTCTGGGCGGCCACCGACAGCGCACGCCAGGTGGCCGGGGCCGGCAGCCAGCTCAGCTCACTGCCGACCGGCCCGAAGCCGTACGGGGCCACCTCGCCGCTCCACGGGATGGGCACCCGGCAGCCGTCCCGGCTCTCGCCGGTACGTAGGAAGGCCGGGTCCTGGCGCAGCTCGTCGGGCAGGTCGAGCACCTCCGGCAGCCCCAGTTCCTCACCCTGGTAGAGGTAGGCGCAGCCGGGCAGGGCGAGCATCATCAGCGCGGCGGCGCGAGCCCGGCGCAGGCCGACCTCACCGTCGCCGTAGCGGGTGACGTGCCGCTGACGGTCGTGGTTGGACAGCACCCAGGTGGTCGGGGCGCCGACGATCGTCGACTCGGCCAGCGCGGTGTCGACCACCTTGCGGAACGAGTCGGCCGACCAGGTGGCGTCGAGGAAGTCGAAGCTGAACGCCTGGTGCAGTTCGTCCGGTCCGATGTAGCGGGCCAGCCGTTGCGGGGTCTCGGCCCAGGCCTCGGCCACCGCCATCCGGCCGCCGGGGTAGCTGTCCAGGATGGGCCGCCAGGCGCGGTAGATGTCGTGCACCTCGTCCTGGTCGAAGTAGGGCAGCCGGCCCTTGCCGAGCAGTTCGGACTGACGGCGGCCGGTGGTCATCGAGTTGAAGCCGACGTCCGGCAGCCCTTCGGCCTTGATCATGCCGTGGGCCACGTCGATGCGGAACCCGTCGACCCCACGGTCCAGCCAGAACCGCAGGATGTCCTCGAACTCGGCGCGTACCTGCCGGTTGCGCCAGTTCAGGTCGGGCTGGGCGGGGTCGAACAGGTGCAGGTACCACTGGCCGTCCGGCACCCGGGTCCAGGCCGGGCCACCGAAGATGCTCTCCCAGTCGTTTGGCGGCAGCTCGCCGTCGGTGCCCTTGCCGTCGGCGAACAGGTAACGCTCGCGTTCGGGTGAGCCGGGGCCGGCCGCCAACGCCGCCTGGAACCAGGGGTGCCGGTCGGAGGTGTGGTTGGGCACGATGTCGACGATGATCCGCAGGCCGAGGGCGTGGGCGTCGGTGATCATCGCCTCGAAGTCGCCGAGCGTGCCGAACATCGGGTCGACGTCCCGGTAGTCGGCGACGTCGTAGCCACCGTCGACCATCGGGGAGGTGTAGAAGGGGGTCAGCCAGAGCGCATCCACACCCAGTTCGCGCAGGTACGGCAGGCGTGCCCGGATGCCCGGCAGGTCGCCGATGCCGTCACCGTTGGCGTCGGCGAAGCTGCGGACGTAGACCTGGTAGACGACGGCGGATCGCCACCAGTCGGCGTCGGAGGTCAGCGGCGAGGGGTTGCTGACGGTCATCGGGTGTTCCCCGTTCTGTGGCGCGGGACGGCGGCACCCGGCGTGGCAACGGTGGGACGCGGGTGTCTGAGAAGGATGCCGGGCCAGCGCTGCAAGAGTCAAGCAGACCTTGCGCAAGAAATGCCTACGACCGCCGGAGCGCGGCAGGTGTCACGCCGGAACCGCGAACGCCGGTGGCGTGGGGCGCTGCGAACCGCCCTGCGCGGGCGGGGTGTCCGTCCGGGCCACCGCCGTCGAGCCGCGTACCACCAGTTCGGGCCGGAACAGGTACTCCGAGTGCGGGGCGCCGTGGCCGTTGATCTCGTCGACCAGCGCCCGGACGGCGGCGACCGCCATCGCGGCCACCGGCTGCCGCATGGTGGTCAGCGGTGGGTCGGTGAAGGCCATCAGCGGTGAGTCGTCGTATCCGACCACGGAGAGGTCACCCGGTACGGAGAGCCCGCGCTGCCGGGCGGCCCGGATCGCGCCGAGCGCCATCAGGTCGGAGCCGCAGACGATGCCGGTGACGCCGCGCTCGATCAGCCGTCCGGCTGCCGCCTCGCCGCCCTCCACACCGAACAGCGACAGTTCGGTCAGGTCGGTCAACTCGTCCTCGGGGATGTCGGTGAGGCGCTGCATGGCCGTCTTGTATCCGCTGACCTTGCGCAGCACCGGCACGAACCGGTCCGGGCCGGTGATCAGGCCGATCCGGCGGTGGCCCAGGGCCACCAGGTGCGCGACCGCCAACTCCGCCGCCTCCCGGTCGTCGCACGAGACGAACGGCGCGCCGAGCCCGGGGGCGTACCCGTTGATCATGACGATGGGCAGTGGCCGGGCGATCAGGGTCCGGTACCGGTCGTGGTCGGCGGCGGTGTCGGCGTGCAGGCCGGAGACGAAGACGATGCCGGAGACCTGCCGGTCGAGCAGCATCTCGACGTACTCGTCCTCGCGGACGCCGCCGGGAGTCTGGGTGCACAGCACCGGGGTGTAGCCGGTGGGCGCCAGGGCCGACTCGATGATCTGGGCGAAGGCCGGGAAGATCGGGTTGTCCAGCTCCGGCACCACCAGCCCGACCAGCCCGGCGCTGCGTTTGCGCAGCCGGGCGGGGCGTTCGTAGCCGAGCACGTCGAGGGCGGTCAGGACGGCCTGCCGGGTCTCGGGCGCCACGCCGGGGCGGTCGTTGAGCACCCGCGACACCGTGGCCTCACTGACGTCGGCCTGCTGGGCGATGTCGGACAAGCGAGCGCGCATGGCGGCACTGTAGCTCACGGCCAAGTTCTTGCGCAGTAGCCAGCAAGAACTTGCACAATCGAGCAGCGGGTGCCGAAAAAGGTGCCCGCCACGCTTGCGTATCCCCCCGTGAGCGTGGGCTGTACGTGGACTCCTGCTCACCTTGGGTGAGGTGGGCCCGCCCTGGCGGGCGGGGAAATGCCCAGTTGGCGACACTTGTCGACGATTGACGTTGCGGATGGGGCACGGTTGTTGCAGGGAGGTTCGCAAGGGGTTTCGAGTTACGAAAACTCTTGCTACTGTCCCCGCCGTTACCCGGCAGGCAATTTAGGAGCGAACATGCGTCGCACAGCCAGGGGGATCGCCGTACTCGCCTCCGCCAGTCTCGCCCTCACCGTCGCCGCGTGCGGCGGCGAGGACAAGGCGGCCGAGGAGCAGCCGAAGGCCGACCCCGCCTCCCTCACCGCGGAACTGACCTGGTGGGACACCTCCGACCCGCAGAACGAGGGCCCGGCGTTCAAGGAGTTGATCGCCAAGTTCAACCAGACCTACCCGAACGTGAAGATCAACTACCAGTCGGTCCCGTTTGGTGAGGCCCAGAACAAGTTCAAGACCGCCGCCCAGGCCAAGAGCGGTGCGCCGGACATCCTGCGGGCCGAGGTGGCCTGGGTGCCCGAGTTCGCCTCGCTCGGCTACCTCTACGCGCTCGACGGCTCGGAGCTGCTCAGCGACGCGTCCGACTTCCTGGCGACCCCGCTCGCCTCCAACAAGTACGACGGCAAGACCTACGGTGTCCCGCAGGTCACCGACAGCCTCGCGCTGATGTACAACAAGGAACTGCTGACCAAGGCCGGTATCAGCGCGCCGCCGAAGACCTGGGCCGAGCTGAAGTCCGCCTCGCAGACCATCAAGGACTCAACCGGCGCCGAGGGCGTGTACGTCAACCCGGCCGGCTATTTCATGCTGCCCTTCATGTACGGCGAGGGCGGTGACCTGGTCGACCCCGAGGCCAAGAAGATCATCGTCAACTCCGAGCAGAACGCCGCCGGGCTGGCGATCGCGAAGGACCTGATCGACAGTGGCGCCGCCGCCAAGCCGTCCGCCAACGACGCGTACGGCACCATGATGACCCTGTTCAAGGAGCAGAAGGTCGCCATGATCATCAACGGGCCGTGGGAGGTCAACAACGTCTCCTCGGCGCCGGACTTCGGCGGTCTGGAGAACCTGGGCATCGCCCCAGTGCCGGCCGGCTCGGCCCGTGCCGGTGGCCCGGTCGGCGGCCACAACTACGTGATCTGGTCCGGCATGCCGCAGGAGAAGATCGACGCCGCCGTCGCGTTCGTGAAGTTCATGGCCTCCGCCGAGTCGCAGGCGTTCCTGTCGGAGAAGCTCGGCCTGCTGCCCACCCGCACCTCCGCGTACCAGGTGGACGCGGTCAAGAACAACCCCGTGGTGGCTGCCTTCCAGGCGGTGAACGAGGCGGCCGTGGGCCGCCCGTGGATCCCCGAGGCCGGCCAGTTCTTCGGCCCGCTCGACCAGATGGCCACCGAGGTCCTGATCCAGAACAAGGACCCCAAGGCCGCGCTGGACGGCGTCGCCAAGAAGTACAAGGCCGAGGTCGTTCCCGGCTACGGGCTCTGAGCCCCACCGTCGGCGGGCCGGCGCGGTAGGCCCGCCTCCGTACACCGGTGACACGCCGGTGAACCTTCGGCACCCGGCAGCGGGTCGGCGACCGTCACGGTCGCCGACCCGGCCGGACCCTCTGCTCTGGAGCGCAGCTGGATGACCACCGTGACTGCCGACCCGGCGCCGCCGTCGACGCCGCCCGGCCGACCTGCTCGTCCCTCCCGGCTGCGCCGCAGCTGGGAAAAGCACTGGTACGCCTGGGCGATGGTGCTGCCCGTCGTCATCGTCCTGGCAGTTCTGATCTTCTACCCGCTGTTCCGCGGGGTCTGGCTCTCCTTCACCAACCTCACCGAGGCCAACCAGGTCGCCGAGATCTGCACCAGGTCGATCACCGGCGGCGAGGTCTGCACCGACAACCCCAACAAGTGGGAGTTCGTCGGGCTGGACAACTACGTGCGGGTGCTCACCGGCGAGGTCGGCGAGTTCTGGCAGTGGACCGGTGTCACGCTGATCTGGACGTTCGTCTGCGTGGCCTGTCACTTCGGCCTGGGCCTGGGCCTGGCCAACATGCTCAACCGCCCGATGCGGGCGCGCGGGTTCTACCGGGTGGTGCTGGTGCTGCCCTGGGCGGTGCCGGCCTTCGTCAGCGCGTTCGCCTGGAAGTTCATCTTCAACGAGCGCTTCGGCCTGGCCAACGCGCTGCTCACCGCCCTCGGCATCGACCCGGTCTCGTGGTTCGCCGACCGGTGGACGGCCCTGCTCACCGCCATCGTCACAAACGTCTGGCTGGGTGTGCCGTTCATGATGGTGGCCCTGCTCGGCGGCATGCAGACCATCCCGAGTGAGCTGTACGAGGCGGCCGAGATCGACGGCGCGTCGGCCTGGCAGCGGTTCAAGAACATCACCCTGCCCGGGCTGCGTCCGGTCAGCATGACGGTGGTGCTGCTCGGCACCATCTGGACCTTCAACATGTTCCCGATCATCTTCCTGGTGACCGAGGGGCAGCCGGCCGGGCAGAGCGAGATCCTGGTGACCGGTGCGTACCGGGCCGCCTTCGAAGGCATCCGCAACTACTCGCTGGCGTCGACGTACGGCGTACTGATCCTGTCGATCCTGCTGGTCTTCTCGGTGTTCTACCGGCGGGTGCTGCGCAAGCAAGGCGAGGTGTGGTGATGAGCAAGGTGACGCGCCGCGGGCATCGGCGACGCAGCCCGGCGATGTCCGTCCTGCTGCACGGCACGCTGATCCTGGCCTCGCTGATCGCGATCGGCCCGATCGTCTGGGTGCTGCTCTCCTCGCTCAAGCCCGGGTACGCGATCCAGAGCAGCGAGCTGACCCTGTTCCGGGACACCACGCTTGCCAACTACCGCTACGTGCTCACCGAGACGAACTTCCCGCGCTGGTTCCTCAACTCGGTGATCGTCGCGGCCTTCACCATGACCATCGGCATCTTCCTGTCCGCCACCACCGGCTACGCGGTGTCCCGGTTCAACTTCCCGGGCCGCCGACCGCTGATGATGGTCTTCCTGATCACCCAGATGTTCCCGGTGGCCATCCTGATCGTGCCGATCTACACGATCCTGGCCCGGCTCGGCCTGATCAACACCATGCCGGCGCTGATCGTCGCGTACCTGACCATCGCGGTGCCGTTCTGCGCCTGGATGTTGAAGGGCTACTTCGACTCCATCCCGACCTCGCTGGACGAGGCGGCGGCGCTGGACGGCTGCGGGCCGTTCGCCATCTTCTGGCGGGTGGTGCTGCCGCTGGCCCGCCCGGCCGTGGCGGTCACCGCCTTCTACACCTTCCTCACCGCCTGGGGTGAGGTGGCGTACGCCTCGGCGTTCATCCAGACCGACAACAAGTTCACCCTGGCGTACGGGCTCCAGCAGTTCGTGCCGCAGTTCAACCCGCAGTGGGAGTACCTGACGGCCGCCGCCGTCCTGGTGACGATCCCGGCCGGGCTGGTCTTCTTCTTCGCCCAGAAGCACCTGGTGTCCGGCCTGACGGCCGGTGGCACGAAGGGCTGACCGAGTGGCTCTACTACGATCCGTCGTTGATGGGGCAGGATAGGTGGATGGAAGCACTCCGACTCATCCTCCTCTACGTCCACCTCATCGGGTTCGCGCTGTTGCTGGGCGGTGCGATCGCGCAATACATCAGCGGCAAGCTCCGGATCAACGCGGCCATGCTCTGGGGCGCGGTGATCCAGCTGTTGAGCGGCACCGGCCTGGCGGCCCCGCTGCGGGACGGTGACGAGCCGGATCCGGCGAAGCTCGTCGTCAAGTTCCTGATCGCCCTGGCGATCTTTGTGATGGTCTTCTTCTCCCGGAAGCGGGACGAGGTCAACCGGGGTCACTTCCTCGCTATTGTCGGGCTGACGCTTGTCAATGCGGCGGTGGCGGTTTTCTGGCGGTGAGCGGGCGAATTCACGCGATGGTTGTGTGAATCCGGTTTATTTCATGGTTCGGTGGGTCAGGCGGGGCCGCGAAAGGCCCCGCCTGACCTCGTGTGCTGCTCGGCAGGGTGGAGTGGGTATCCGCTGACCGCGCCGCAGCTGATTGCGAAATCCGGTTTGTCCGGGACCGCGACCCCGGGCTGCGGGGGAAGTCATTTCCGCCGGTCCCGGCGTGCGGGAATGCAAGATCGAAAATGTGGTCGACGAT
The DNA here is from genome assembly GCF_000204155.1 of Micromonospora maris AB-18-032. Lineage (NCBI taxonomy): Bacteria > Bacillati > Actinomycetota > Actinomycetes > Micromonosporales > Micromonosporaceae > Micromonospora > Micromonospora maris. Next base: position 858,421 of record NC_015434.1, read on the forward strand.
GAGCGGTATGGGGGCGACCGTCAGCGCGATGACCGGTATTCGACAAAATGCCGGATCCGTAATCGGGGTGGCCCGATCCGGTAGGTGATCAAACCAGACAAAGCGTTACGAGAGCGTGAGCTTCCCCACCACAAGCATTACGTACGGGTAACAGGCCTCCAACAGTCCTGCACGCTTGTCGTTGGTCAGATGGACGCGGGCGTACGCTCGGCGTCCGTAACGTGGGAGACCGGCGGCAAGGCGCAGGCCGGTTCAAGGGCAGCCACCGCAACCACGCGGTGTGCAATGGGAAGGGAGACGTCTTGCGCTCGGTGCGTGGGATGCGGATTGCCTCGATGATCGCGGCGGGTGGGCTCGTGCTGAGCGCCGCCGCCTGTGGCGAGGCTCCGGATGAGGACAACAACGCCGGTTCAGGCGGCGAGAAGTACAGCGCCTGTATGGTCACCGACGTCGGCGGCATCGACGACAAGTCGTTCAACGCCTCGGCCTGGAAGGGCCTTGAGGCTGCCAAGGCCGAGAACAGCAACGTCGACATCAAGTACGTCGCGTCGCGGGCCGAGGCCGACTACGAGCCCAACCTTTCCGCGTACGTCAACCAGGACTGCGACTTCATCCTGGCCGTCGGCGGCCTGATGGGCGAGGCCACCAAGAAGATCGCCGAGGCGAACCCGAACCAGCAGTTCGCCATCGTCGACGCCAACCCCGGCGTGGCCAACGTCTACCCGATGGAGTTCGACACCGCGCAGGCCGGCTTCCTCGCCGGTTACGTGGCCGCCGGCATGAGCCAGAGCGGCAAGGTCGGCACCTACGGCGGCATGAAGATCCCGCCGGTGACCATCTTCATGGACGGTTTCGTCGACGGCGTGGCCCACTACAACCAGGCCAAGGGCGCCAAGGTCCAGGCCCTCGGCTGGAACAAGGAGACCCAGAACGGCTCCTTCACCAACGACTTCGTCAAGCAGGACGAGGGCAAGAAGGTCAGCGACGCGCTGGTCGCCCAGGGCGCGGACATCGTCATGCCGGTCGCCGGCGGCGCCGGCCTCGGCACCACCGGTGCGGCCAAGGCCTCCGGTGGCAAGTACAACACCATCTGGGTGGACGTCGACGGCTGCGAGAGCACGCCGGACTGCTCGGCGATCATCACCACCGTGGTGAAGAACATCCCGGGTGCGGTCAAGGAGGCCGTGCTGAAGGCCGCCGGTGGCGAGAAGCTCAGCGCCGAGCAGGGCTTCGTCGGCACCCTGGCCAACGACGGCGTCTCGCTCGCCCCGTACCACGAGTTCGACAGCAAGGTCCCGGCTGAGCTCAAGGCCGAGGTCGACAAGCTGAAGGCGGACATCGCCGCCGGCACCGTCAAGGTCGAGTCGGCCGCCCAGCCGAAGAGTTGAGCCCTGCGCCGCCCGCCTGCGGTGCGACGATCACCGTAGGCGGGCGGTGGGTACGCCACATCATGATCCGACCGCCCCGCAGCGGGGAGTCCCGCTGCGGGGCGGTGGCGCACCCCGGCCGGGTCGGCGCCGTGCCCCGTTCGCCAGCGGCTACGCTGCACCATCGCTTCGCACTCCCAGGAGGTTGCGCTGAGACTCGAACTGCGCGGCATCACCAAGCGGTTCGGTGATCTGGTCGCCAACGACCACATCGACCTGACGGTGGAGCCTGGAGAGATTCACGCCCTGCTCGGCGAGAACGGTGCTGGCAAGTCGACTCTGATGAACGTGCTCTACGGGCTCTACCAGCCCGACGAGGGCGAGATCCTGGTCGACGGCGAGCCGCTGAAGTTGCGCGGGCCGTCCGACGCCATCGCGGCCGGCATCGGCATGGTGCACCAGCACTTCATGCTCGTACCGGTCTTCACCGTCACCGAGAACATCATGCTCGGTGCCGAGCAGGTGCGCGGCGGCATCGCCGGGTTTTTGGACCGGCGGCGGGCCCGCCGCGAGGTCGCCGAGGTGTCGCAGCGGTACAACCTGCGAGTCGACCCGGACGCGATGATCGAGGACCTGCCGGTCGGCGTCCAGCAGCGGGTGGAGATCGTCAAGGCCCTCACCCGGGACGTCGACCTGCTCATCCTGGACGAGCCGACGGCGGTGCTCACCCCGCAGGAGACCGAGGACCTGCTCGCGGTGATGCGGTCGCTCAAGGCCGCCGGCAAGTCGATCGTCTTCATCACCCACAAGCTCGGCGAGGTCAAGGCGATCGCCGACCGGATCACCGTGATCCGGCGGGGCAGGACCGTGGGCACGGCCTCGCCGCAGGCCAGCCGCGACGAACTGGCCGCGCTGATGGTCGGCCGTACCGTCCGGCTCACCGTGGACAAGACCCCCGCCACCCCCGGCGAGCCGGTCCTGGAGGTCGCGGGGCTGGTCGTCGACGACGACCGGCAGGTCCGCGCGGTGGACGGCGTCGACCTGACCGTACGCGCGGGCGAGGTGCTCGGCATCGCGGGCGTACAGGGCAACGGCCAGACCGAGCTGATCGAGGCGATCATGGGTCTGCGCCCGTTGCTCGCCGGCACGGTGACCCTCGACGGGCAGCGCATCGACGGCTGGTCGACCAAGAAGGTCCTCCGGGCCGGCGTCGGCTACGTCCCGGAGGACCGCAGCGTGGACGGGCTGGTCAAGGAGTTCTCCGTGGCGGAGAACCTGGTGCTGGACATCTACGACCGGCCGCCGTTCGGCCGGGGCCTGTCGATCAAGCCGGACGCGATCGCCAGGTCGGCGCGGGAACGCATCGAGCAGTTCGACGTACGCACCTCCTCGGCACAGGCGCCGGTGGGCACCCTCTCCGGCGGTAACCAGCAGAAGGTGATCGTGGCCCGGGAGCTGTCCCGGCCGCTGAAGCTCTTCATCGCCGCCCAGCCCACCCGGGGTGTGGACGTCGGCTCGATCGAGTTCATCCACAGCCGGATCATCCGCGAGCGCGACGTCGGCACCGCCGTGCTGGTGGTCTCCAGCGAACTCGACGAGGTGATCGGGCTGGCCGACCGGATCGCGGTGATGTACCGCGGCCAGATCATCGGCATCGTCGGCCCGGACACCCCCCGCGAGGAGATCGGCCTGCTGATGGCGGGCATCACCCCCGATTCGACGGGCGACGCCCCGGCGACCACCGACGGCGTGGCGTCAGGTCCCGAGGGGCCAGGCAGCAAGGACGAGAAGGCATGACCGACAACCTTCAGCCGGGCTCCCCGGACAAGGAGCCGGCGAGCGAGGAGCAGGCCGCCCAGGTCACGCTCGGCAACACCGAGCAGGCCGAAGCCGCCACCACGCCGACCGCACCGGAGCAGCGCCCCACCCTGGGACGGCTGTTCCTGGAGAACCTGTGGGCCGCCAACACCTTCACGGTGACCCTGTTGTCGCTGGTGCTGGCGATGGTCGTCGGCGCCGTCCTGATGATCATCTCCGATCCGGACGTGCTGGCCACCTACGCCTACATCACGGCCCGCCCGTCGGACGCGATAAACGCCAGCTGGACGCTGGTCAGTGAGGCGTACGCGAACCTGTTCAAGGGCTCGGTCTTCGACCCGGGCGCGACCACCCTCACCGCCGCGCTGAACCCGATCTCGGAGACGCTCACGTACACCGCGCCGCTGGTCTTCACCGGCCTGTCGGTGGCGCTTGCCTTCCGGGGCGGTCTGTTCAACATCGGCGCCCAGGGGCAGGCCATCATGGGCGTCGTCCTGGCGGCGCTGGCCGGCTTCCTGCTGCCGCTGCCCCCCGTGGTGCACCTGCTGGTCGCGGTGCTGGCCGGGGCCCTCGGTGGCGCCGTCTGGGGCTTCATCCCGGGCATCCTCAAGGCGCGCACCGGCGCCCACGAGGTGATCAACACGATCATGCTCAACTACATCGCGGTCTACTTCCTGACCTGGCTCATCGTGCAGAAGGGCGTGCAGGACCCGAACCGTACCGACGCGATCAGCCGGCCGGTCGACGCCTCGGCCCAGTTGCCGCGCCTGTTCGACGAGCCGCTGCGGGCGCACGGCGGCATCCTCCTCGCCGTACTGGCCACCTGGGCGGTCGCCTGGCTGCTCAACCGCTCCACCCTCGGGTTCGAGCTGCGGGCGGTGGGTGCCAACCCGGACGCGGCCCGTACCGCGGGCATCAGCGTCACCCGGACGTACGTCCTGGTCATGGTCTTCGCCGGGGCGCTGGCCGGGCTCGGCGGCTCGCAGATGGTGCTCGGCACCACCGCCGCCGCGCTGACCCCGCTGGTGATCGCCCAGATCGGCTTCGACGGCATCCTGGTCGCCCTGCTCGGCCGGGTGAAACCGTGGGGTGTCGCCCTGGCCGCGCTGCTGTTCGGCGCGTTGCAGGCCGGCGGCAACCGGATGCAGTCGTACTCGGGGATCTCGCTGGAACTGGTCACCGTGCTGCAGGCGCTGATCGTCATCTTCATCGCCGCACCGGCCCTGGTGAAGGCGATCTTCCAGCTCCGGGCCGCGCGGGCCGCCCGGTTGCAGACGAGCCTCGCGAAGGGCTGGTGAGGCATGTCCACCATGGCTGTTCCCGACGTCGCCGTCGCCGCGGTCGACGAGGGCTACTGGACCCGTACCCGCAAGGTGGGCCTGGTGCTGCTGGCGCTCGGCCTGCTGGCCACGGTGCTGTTCGGCGCGCTCGCCACCGGCGAGCAGGCCCGCTTCACGCTCAGCGAGGACGCCGCCGGGGCCGCGCTGGAGATCAACGGCACGGTCGGGGCGGTTCTCTTCGGGCTGATCACGCTCGCCGCGGGTGCGGCGATGCTGGCCCGGCTGCCGAAGCGCTGGTTCATCCCGGTGCTCGCGGTGGGTCTGGTCGCGTTCGTGCTGTCGTTCCTGTGCTGGCAGGTCTCCGCCGCACCGACCGGGCAGAATTTCATGCCGCTCGTCAACATCGTGCGCGGCACCTTCCTGCTCGCCCTGCCGCTGATCTTCGGGTCGCTGGCCGGTGTGCTCTGCGAACGCTCCGGCGTGGTCAACGTGGCCATCGAGGGGCAGTTGCTGATGGGCGCGTTCAGCGGCGCGCTGTTCGGCAGCATCAGCGGCAGCGTCTGGGTGGGGCTGGTCGCCGCCGCGATCGGCGGCTCGTTCATCTCGCTGCTGCTGGCCGTGTTCTCCATCAAGTACCTGGTCGACCAGGTGGTCATGGGCATCGTGCTGAACCTGCTGGCGCTCGGCATCACCGGCTTCCTCTACGAGCGGCTGATGCAGACCGACGCGGCCCGCTACAACAGCGCCCCCCGGTTCAGCAACTGGGAGATTCCGCTGCTGTCGGACATCCCGGTGCTGGGCCCGGCGTTGTTCCGGGGCAACATCTTCCTCTACCTCGCCCTGGTGCTGGTGCTCGTGATCCACATCGCGCTGTTCCGGACCCGGTGGGGGCTGCGGACCCGGTCCGTCGGCGAGCACCCGACGGCGGCGGACACCCTCGGCGTGAAGGTGCTCGGGCTGCGCTACCGCAACGTGATCATGGCGGGCGCGATCGCCGGTATCGGTGGTGCGTCGTACACGCTGGCGCTCTTCTCGTTCACCAAGAACATGATCGGCGGTAAGGGCTTCATCGCCCTGGCCGCGCTGATCTTCGGGCGCTGGAGCCCCACCGGAGCGCTGCTCGCCGCGCTCTTCTTCGGCTTCGCCGACCAGCTGGCCACCTACCTGGGCGCGATCAACAGTGTGATCCCCGGCCAGTTCCTGGCCATGCTGCCGTACCTGGCGACGATCCTTGCCGTGGCCGGGCTGGTCGGCCGGGTGCGGGCACCGGCCGCCGATGGTAAGCCGTACATCAAGGGCTGAGCCAGGGGAGCAGACCATGGAGATCGACTGGGGGCGGCTACGGGCCGCGGCCACCGAGGTGATGCGGCACGCGTACGTGCCGTACTCGAAGTTCCCGGTGGGGGCGGCGGCACTCGTCGACGACGGCCGGGTGGTGGTCGGCTGCAACGTCGAGAACGCCGCGTACGGTGTCGTGCTCTGCGCCGAGTGCGGCGTGGTCTCCTCGCTGCACGCCACCGGCGGCGGCCGGATCGTCGCGCTGTCCTGCGTCGACGCCACCGGTGAGCCGCTGATGCCGTGCGGGCGTTGCCGGCAGCTGCTCTGGGAGCAGGGCGGCCCGGAATGCCTGATCGAGGCCAAGGGCGGCCCGCTGCGGATGGCCGAGTTGCTGCCGCACGCCTTCGACGTCGCCGACCTCGAAGCGGTGACCGGTGAAGATCCGGTGCCGGTCGTACCCGCCCGGCTGGCCGCCTGGCGTGGCCGGGGATCGGTCTTCGTGCACCCGGACCTCTCCGCCGGGCAGCAGGTCTGGACGGCGTACTGGGAGCGGTCGTCCGGCGACGACGCGGGCGCCGAGACCGGGGTGCTGGAGGAGGGGCCGAGCTGGGACGATCCGGCTGAGGCGATCAGCTGGGGTCTGGCGCGGACGCCCCGGGTCGTGGTGGTGGACGCGTCCGGCACCATCTTCTGGGCCGGTGAGGGTGAGCCGCCGGCGGAGATTCCGGTTCGCTGGGGTTGAGTTCATGGTTGCGGTGGGGGTCGGGGGCCTGCCGTACCCGGCTCCGGGCGGTCAGGCTTGATCCCTCCGCCGGGCACGGCAGGCCCCCGACCCGTGCGCGGTACGGGCCGTCCGTCGGTGTCGGACCGATGATCGACTTGTGCTCGCTGCCGATGGTGTGTGACTGCTGGCGGGGTGAATAGGGATTGGACTCAATGGTGAGTGGTTTTGCGGCGGTTGATGTTATTCGGGTGAAGCGGGACGGGGGGGTGCTCTCCGACTCGCAGATCGACTGGGTGGTGGATGCGTACACCCGGGGGGCGGTGGCCGACGAGCAGATGTCGGCGCTGGCCATGGCGATCCTGCTCAACGGGATGACGGCGCCGGAGATCGCCCGGTGGACGGCCGCGATGATCGCCAGCGGTGAGCGGCTGGACCTGTCGTCGGTGGCTCGGCCGACAGTCGACAAGCACTCGACCGGCGGGGTCGGCGACAAGATCACTCTGCCGTTGACGCCGCTGGTGGCGGCGTGCGGCGCGGCGGTGCCGCAGCTGTCCGGGCGCGGGCTCGGGCACACCGGCGGCACGCTGGACAAGCTGGAGTCCATCCCCGGGTGGCGGGCCGCGCTGAGCAACCAGGAGTTCATCGCGCAGCTGCGCGACATCGGCGCGGTGATCTGCGCCGCCGGGTCCGGACTGGCCCCGGCCGACCGCAAGCTGTACGCGCTGCGCGACGTCACCGGCACCGTCGAGGCGATTCCGCTGATCGCCAGTTCGATCATGAGCAAGAAGATCGCTGAGGGGACCGGCGCGCTGGTGCTCGACGTGAAGGTCGGCTCCGGCGCGTTCATGAAGTCCGTCGATGACGCCCGGCAGCTGGCCCGGACCATGGTGGAGCTGGGTGGCGCGCACGGCGTGAAGACCGTGGCCCTGCTCACCGACATGTCCACCCCGCTCGGCCTGACCATCGGCAACGGCGTCGAGGTGACCGAGTCCGTCGAGGTGCTCGCCGGTGGCGGCCCCGCCGACGTGGTGGAGCTGACCCTGGCCCTGGCCCGGGAGATGCTCGACGCGGCCGGGCTGACCGACGCCGACCCGGCTGCCGCGCTGCGCGACGGGCGGGCGATGGACGTGTGGCGGTCGATGATCCGCGCGCAGGGCGGTGACCCGGACGCGCCGATGCCGCAGGCGCCCGAGGTCGAGGTGGTCCGGGCGGACGCCGACGGCTACGTGGCGGGAGTCGACGCGTACGCCATGGGGGTTGCCGCCTGGCGGCTCGGCGCGGGGCGGGCCCGCAAGGAGGACCCGGTGAGTGTCCCTGCCGGTGTGGTGCTGCACAAACGTCCCGGTGATCCGGTGCGGGCCGGCGAGCCTCTGTACGAGCTGCGGGCCGAGCGGGCCGAGACGATCCCGGCGGCGTTGGCGGAGGCGGCGTCGGCGGTGACCATCGAGGCGCGGCCACCGGCGGCGACGCCTTTGGTGATCGAACGCGTCGAGTGACTCAACCGGGTCCGTCGGCCCCATGGTGCCCGACCATCCGGGCGGCTATTGTCGCAGGCCAGGGGGGACCATCGGCGTGAGACGCCGTGAGCAGACAGGGATGTTGCTGTGATCGTTCCTGCCCCGGACCCCCGGGAAGTGCGTGAGGCGAGCCTGGAGGAGCTGGCCCGGTTGCGGCTACCGCTGCCACCTCCGCAGTTCCCGCTGGTCTGGGAGCCGGGCGACCGGATCGAGCTGCGTCCCACCGCGGAGATCGAGGCGCGGATCGCGGTGCTGCACCTGATCCTGGCCCGCTGCTTCGGCATGCCGCCGCAGGCGGCGATGAGCTGGCTGCTCGCCTCGCACCTGGTGGAGATGGTGACCCCGCCGGAGTTCCAATTCGTCACCGGCGCCAAGGGCGACCACCGCTCGTTCGTCCTGCACCACGACGCGCTGTTCTCACTGGCCTGGGTGCTCGGCCTGACCAAACAGCTCGACCCCACCATGGCCGTGGACGAGCGGCTGGTGGAACGGCTGCCGAACATCGCCGAGGGGGAGACCTTCCCGCAGTGGCGCTCCCGCATCCTGGCTGCCCCGCAGCACCCGGCGGACGCGGCGGCCCTGCTCGACCTGCACTACTGCCTGGACTGGGCGTACCTGGAGGTGGATCGCTCCGGCGGACGGCTGCCCGGCCTGGTCGACGCCAACGCGATCGGCCAGCGGCGGTGGGCCCTGGAGTGGGCGGTGATCCTGCGCGGGCCGTACCACGACGAACCGCCGGGCTGGGAAGAGGTCGACCTCTCCACCTAGCAGGCCGGTACACCCCGAGTCGGACCTAGCGGGGCCGGTACACCCCGAGTCGGACCGCCACGGTCACCCGGACCGGTTCGCCGAGGGCGGTGATCCGGGCGGCCAACCCCGCGGGATCGGTGTGCCAGGCGCTCGGACCCATGCCGACCAGGGTGGTCACCTCCGGGCCGGACAACGTCAGCTCCTGCCGGTGCAGGGTGGTCGACTCCTCGGTGAAGTGCTCGCCGAGGCTGGTCGCCACCCGGTCCGCCTTGGCCGGATCGACCCGCAGCAGACCGAGCGCGTCGACCAGTTCGGTGAGGTGGTCGGCGGCCGGGGTCACCACCAGCAGCCGCCCGGACGGGGCGAGGACCCGGTGGAACTCCTTTCCGTTGCGGGGCGCGAAGACATTGAGCAGCAGCGCCGCCGAGGCGTCCGCCAGCGGCAGCCGCTGCCAGGTGTCGGCCAGCGCCGCGGTCACGCGCGGGTGCACCCGCGCGGCCCGACGCACCGCGGGCTTGGCGATGTCCAGCGCCAGGCCGACCGCCGCAGGCACCGCCGCCAGCACCGCCGCAAGGTGCCGGCCGGTGCCGGCACCCGCCTCCACCACCAGCGGGTACGCCTCAGTCGCCGTACCGTCGACGGCCGGGACACGGTGGTCCGCCCCCTTTGCTCTGCTTACCTCCACGCAACGCTTCCGCCCGCTGTCCATTGCGTCCGTTGAAGCAGAGCAAGGGGCGTGCGAGGTGGTCAGGTGGTGCGCGGCGGCCTCGGCCAGGGCGGTGGAGATGGTGTCGTAGTGGCCCGCCTCCAGGAACTGCGTCCGGGCGGCGACCATCTCCGCCGTGTCGCCGCCGTGCGGGGAACGACCGGTGAGCAGGTTGACGTAGCCCTGCCGGGCGATGTCGAAGCTGTGCCGGCGGGGGCAGCGCAGCGCATCGGCCGTGCCGGCGGTGGCGGTGGTCAGCCCTTCGCCGCAGACCGGGCAACGCAGACGGTCGACGACCCGGGGGTCCGGTCCAGGTGCGGTCACCAGGCCATTGTCCCCGGCGTCGGGTGGGGACGGACGGCGGCGGGGACTAGGGTCAGACCATGGCGACGACTCTGCGCTACGAGGACATTGTCAAGGCACCGAAGGCGCTGCTGCACGACCACCTGGACGGCGGCCTGCGACCTGCGACGATCATCGAGTTGGCCGCCGAGGTCGGGCATCCGCTGCCCACCACCGACCCGCAGGAGTTGGCGCGCTGGTTCGTGGCGGCGGCCGACTCCGGGTCGCTGGAGCGCTACCTGGAGACCTTCGCGCACACCGTCGCCGTCATGCAGACCGCCTCGTCGCTGCGTCGGGTCGCCCGGGAGTGTGCGCTGGACCTGGCCGCCGACGGGGTGGTCTACGCCGAGGTGCGGTTCGCCCCGGAGCAGCACCTGGAACGGGATCTGAGCCTGGACGAGGTGGTCGAGGCGGTGCTGGCCGGATTCGTCGAGGGCAGCGCCCTGGCCGCCGAGGCCGGTACGCCGATCCGGGTCGGCACACTGCTCACCGCGATGCGGCACGCGGCCCGGTCGCAGGAGATCGCCGAGTTGGCCGTGCGGCACCGCGACCACGGTGTGGTGGGTTTCGACATCGCCGGTGCGGAGGCCGGCTTCCCGCCCACCCGGCACCTGGACGCCTTCGAGTACCTCCAGCGGGAGAACTTCCACTTCACCATCCACGCCGGTGAGGCCTTCGGGCTGCCGTCGATCTGGCAGGCCATCCAGTGGTGCGGGGCGGACCGCCTCGGTCACGGCGTACGCATCGTCGACGACATCACGCCGGGTCCCGAGCCGGTGCTCGGTCGGCTGGCCGCGTACGTGCGGGACAAGCGGATCCCGCTGGAGCTGTGCCCGTCGTCCAACGTGCAGACCGGTGCCGCCCCCTCGATCGCCGAGCACCCCATCGGGCTGCTGCGTGACCTGCGGTTCCGGGTCACCGTCAACACCGACAACCGGCTGATGAGCGGCACCTCGGTCTCCCGGGAGATGGCCCTGCTCTGCGACGCCTTCGGCTACGGCTGGCGCGAGGTGCAGTGGTTCACCATCAACGCGATGAAGAGCGCTTTCATCCCGTTCGACGAGCGGCTGCAGATCATCGACGAGGTGATCAAGCCGGCGTACGCGAAGCTGCTGGCGTGACGGCCGGGCCGGGCGGGGATCACCGCGCGGGCGGATGACCGGCGAGCAGGTGGGCCACCCGACGCAGCACCTCCCGGCCGCGGGCGGCCTCCGCGCCGAGTCCGGTCTGCCGGCGCAGCACCGCCGGCTCGGCGCGGAGCAGCGCCACGCCGCGACTCAACAGCACCCGGGGGCCCTTGCGCTGCTCGGCGAGATCCCGGCTCAACCGCCGGAGGAAGGTCGCGCTCCGGGGCCGCCGCAGGGCGTACGCCCCGGCGAGTAGATCGCGTCGGCGGCATTCCTCGACGATCTCCGCAGCGAAAATCCCTTCGGCTACGAAAAGTGGCGCATCGGCCAGATCAAATCGTCGGGTGGCCACCCGACGATCCTCATTTATGGCATAGACGGGTACGTCTGCCTTGCCGTCCCGGACGAGTCGCGCAATGACCTCGACAGCGTTGTCCGCGTCCCAGGAAGCGGGTGACTCCCAGTCGATCTGCCCGTTCCGTCGAGGTAACGTAGGGTCATCGCCGTCCTTGTAGAAGTCGTCCAAGCAGAGGACGGGAAGTCCGGTTCGTCGCGCTATGTACGACTTTCCGGAGCCAGAAGGGCCAGCAAGTAGGATGACTCGGCGCTGGGTGATCATTACTCTGAGTGACTCCGGACAGACGGACTGCGATCAAATTGCATCAACATCTCATCACACCGCCAGCTGGGGCCAACCTGGGCTTTCTCTTTGCCGACGAGCGTGATGGAATCTCGGATGGTCCGACCCGCCGGGTCGGCCGCTGGGCGTTGCCCGGGAGCAACGCCGACGCAGCAATCACGAGGGCGGTGACGTGAGCAAACGGCCGAAGACGGCAGGCTCCTTCCTGTCGCGCCTGCGCCGGCCGGTCGGTCGGCTCCGCGACATGCCGATCTGGTCAAAGCTCGGTCTCATCATGATCGTGCCGACCATCGCCACGGTCGTCGTGGGCACCAGCGGCCTGTTCGACCACCTGGACTCGCTCAACGACGCCAACCGGGCCGGTGACCTCGCCGAGCTCATCGGCTACTCCGGCGAGCTGGTGGACGGCCTGCAGGACGAGCGGACCGCTGCGGTGCTGCTCCTGGGGGTGCCGCCGCAGCAGGCGGGGCAGCCCGAGCCGGAGGCGAAGAAGAAGTACTCCGCCCTCTACAACGAGGTTGCGAAGCGGGTCGACGACGACAAGGGCCCCTATTCGCAGCAGCGCTCCGAGCTGACCGACCTGCCTGTCAGCCTCGCCGGGCTGCTCGACCAGATCGACGGGCGGCTGGCCGACCTGCCGGGCACCCGCAGTCAGGTGTTCAACGGCAAGTTCAAGATCACTGATGCGCTCCAGTCGTACGACGAGCTGATCAACCAGCTGCTCACCATCCGCGACTCGGCCAGCCAGCTCGCCGGCGACAACGAGCTCAGCGACCGGATGCGGGCGGCAGCCGCCGTGGCCCGCGAGAAGGAGTGGCTCTCCGTACGCCGGGTGGTGGTGCACCGGGCGCTCCAGCGCGGCATGAGCTCCGCGCTGCGCACTGACTACATCGCCAGCGAGACCGGTCAGCAGCAGGCGCAGCAGAGCTTCACCTCCGTCGCCACCGAGGAGGAGGCGGAGTTCCACGCCCAGACCATCGGCGGTGGTGACCGCCGGCAGGCGACCATCTACATCAGCCAGGTCAACGCCGACACCTCGGCGGACCTCTCCGGAGTCTCCTTCAACGCCGACCAGTGGGACGCGGCGCTGGTCGCCAACGGCAAGCTGATCCGTACGGTCGAGGCGAAGTTCGACGCCGACGTGCAGGACCAGGCCGCCGAACTCCGCTCCGACGTGCAGCGTCAGGTGTTCCTGGAGACCGGCCTGCTGCTGACCATGCTGCTGCTGGCCGTCATCCTGGCGTACCTGGTGGCCCGCTCGATGGCTCGCTCCCTGCGCGAGCTGCGCCAGGGTGCGCTCTCCATCGCCCAGTACGGGCTGCCCCAGGCGGTCGCCCGGCTGCGCGACCCGCAGGTCACCGGGCAGCTCTCCCCGGTGCAGCTGGCCAACCAGATCGCCGAGCCGCTGCCGGTACGCAGCCGCGACGAGTTCGGCCAGGTGACCGAGGCGTTCAACGCGGTCCACCTGGAGGCCGTCCGTACCGCCGCCGAACAGGCCGCCCTGCGGGCCTCGGTCGCCACCATGTTCGTCAACCTGGCCCGCCGGTCCCAGATCCTGGTCGACCGGCTGATCGGGCACCTCGACCGGCTGGAGCGCGGCGAGGAGGACCCGGACCGGCTGGCCGAGCTGTTCCAGCTGGACCACCTCGCCACCCGGATGCGCCGCAACGACGAGAACCTGCTGGTCCTCGCCGGTGCCGACTCGACCCGGGTGCAGCGCGAGCCGGCCGCACTGATCGACGTGCTGCGCGCCGCGCAGTCCGAGGTCGAGCACTACACCCGGATCGAGTTCGGGGTGATCGACCGGGACATCGAGGTCGCCGCGCACGCGGTCAACGACCTCGTGCACCTCGTCGCCGAGCTGTTCGACAACGCCACCGCATTCTCACCGCCGGACTCGCAGGTGCTGGTCGAGGCCCGCCGGGTCGGCGACCGCGCCTCGCTGTACGTGGAGGACCGCGGCATCGGGATCAGCCCCGAGCAATTGACCGACCTGAACGAGCGGCTGGCCACGCCGCCGCAGGTGGACGTGGCCGTGTCCCGGATGATGGGGCTGGTCGTGGTCGCCCGGCTGGCGTCCCGGCACGCGGTCAAGGTCGAGCTGCGCCCCGGCACCGATCGGGGCACGGTGGCCGATGTCACGCTGCCGCCGACGGTGCTGGTGCCCCGGGCGCTCTCCGGTCGGGGTCCGCATCCCGCCGCCCTGCCCGCCCCGGCCGCACCGCTGCCCGGGCCGAGCCCGGCCTTCGGTGCCCTGCCCGCCCTCGGCAACGGCCCGAGCGCGCCGGCCGCGCCGGCCGCGCCCTCGGTGCCGACGCAACGATCCGGCGGCTCGGGTAACCAGGTGACCCTCGGCGGTCGGCCCTTCGAGCCGGCCAACCGCAACGGTTCGGGCACTCCGGCGGGTGCGGGCAACCTGCCCGCCTGGTCGGACCTGACCGGGGCGAGCGGCGTCACCGGCGGCAACAGCTTCACCCCGCGCCCTACGGGTGGCCAGTCGACCGATCCACTGCCGCAGCGGCGGGTCGCCGACGAGCAGACCGGTGGTCAGCCGTCCGTTCCCCGTCAGCTGTCGAGCAGCCCCGAGGTCGCGCCGTACGCGCCGCCCGCGGTGTCGGCACCACCGATTCCGCCGGTCTCGTCGCCGCCGGTCTCGGGCACTCCGTACTCGGCCCCGCCGGTCTCCGCCGCCCCGGTTTCCGGGCAGCCGGTCTCGGCCGCGCCGATCTCGACGCCGCCGGGCAGCCCGCTGCCGCAGCGGCCGGTGTCCGCGGGACCGGCCGGCCCCGCGACCCCGGCACCCCCCGCCTGGCCCCCGGTCGCCGCAGAGCAGGCGGCTCCGGCGGTGCCCGAGCGGCTGGCCGCCGCGCTGGACATGACCACCGAGCTGCCTCGGGTGCCACGTCCGGCCGCACAGCCGACCAGGCCGGCGCAGCCGACCGTGCCCACGCCGGCGCAGGCGCAGAACCGACAGCGGTACGCGGATGAGACGATGGAGCTGCCGATCTTCCGGGAGCTCGAGTCGGCGTGGTTCCGTACCCGCCGTCCCGGCCCGGAGGAGTCCGCAGGTGCCCGCCAACCGGCGGCGAACGGGGCACCTACCCAGCAGTTCTCCTCGGTCGACCCGGTCGGTCGGCCCAGTACGCAGAACCAGACCGGAACGACAGGTAACGCACCGATGGCAGAGACTCCGACAGCTGCGGGCGGGAACGGCGCTGCGGCGAACGGCGGCCCTCGCCCGGGCAGTGCTGAGAGCCGGCCCACCTACCGTCCGCCGTCGCCGGAGAGTGTGTGGCAGACTGCGGCCGACGACGGCTGGCGGGCGGCCTCCGCCGCCAGTCAGGCGCCGCCCGCCGGCACCACCCAGACCGGGCTGCCCAAGCGCACGCCGATGGCGCAGCTCGTTCCGGGCGCGGTGGAGAAGCCCACCAACTCGGTGCAGCGACGTAACCCGGAGTCGGTGCGCGGACTGCTTTCCGCCTACCACCGGGGTGTCCAGCGGGGGCGCAGCCACCCGTCGGACGGCAACCCGACCGGCCCGGAGGGGACTCCGGGCGGGCAGCAATCCTCGCAGTCTGGCTCAGGCCCGGTGGCCGGGAGCAGGCAGAAGGAGCAAGAAGGATGACTAGTACGCAGGACCTCGGTTGGCTGCTGGCCAACTTCGCCGATCGGGTACCCGGTGTCGCGCACGCGGTCGCCGTCTCCGCGGACGGTCTGCTCCTGGCGTCGTCACGAGACCTTCCGCGGGACCGGGCGGACCAGCTGGCGGCGATCGCCTCCGGCCTGGTCAGCCTGACCCAGGGTGCGGCCCGGTGTTTCGAGGGCGGTGCCGTGTTGCAGACCGTTGTCGAGATGGACAATGGCTTCCTGTTCCTGATGTCGATCTCCGACGGTTCGTCGTTCGCGGTGCTCGCCGCACGCAGCTGCGACGTGGGACAGGTGGGCTACGAAATGGCCCTGCTCGTAGACCGGGTGGGTGACGCCCTGACCCCGCAGCCACGTACGGCTGTGGGGATGATGGGCTGATCGTCGCGCCAGCCGGTGGGGCGGGCGGGGCGACAACACTGCATACGACGGGTAGCACCGGTGGGTTCCGGTGCCGGGTACGAAGGAGGTGAGCGGCGACATGGATCGTGACGAGCCGACCGGTGCGTTGGTCCGTCCATACGCCGTTACCCGCGGTCGTACCCGACCCCGCCTCGACATCGCCTTGGAGGCGTTGGTCGAGACGACGGTGCGCGGTCGTGCCGTTGCCACTGGCAACGGCGGTCAAGGCCGTGAACACCAGTACATCGCCGCGCTGTGTGACGGACGCGTGCAGTCGCTCGCCGAGATCGCGGCGCGGATGCAGCTTCCGCTCGGCGTGGCCCGGGTGCTCATCGCCGACATGGCGACGGACGGCCTGGTCGCGGTCCACGAGCCGACCATCCTGGACGACTCGGACGACGCGGTGGGCACTGAACTGCTGGAGAGGGTGCTGAGTGGACTTCGCAGGCTCTGACATGTCGCACCGGCCGCCGGCCCCGAGCGGGCGCGTGACGTCGGCGAAGATCGTGATCGCCGGCGGATTCGGCGTCGGCAAGACGACGCTCGTCGGCTCGGTCTCGGAGATCACGCCGCTGACCACCGAGGCCATCATGACTTCCGCCGGGGTGGGCGTCGACGACACCCGGCAGGTGCCGGGAAAGACGACCACCACGGTCGCCATGGACTTCGGCCGCATCTCGATCGACCGCGACCTGATCCTGTACCTGTTCGGTACGCCGGGTCAGACCCGCTTCTGGTTCATGTGGGATGAACTGGTCCGGGGTGCGATCGGCGCGGTCGTGCTGGTGGACACCCGCCGGCTGGCCGACTGCTTCGCGGCGATCGACTTCTTCGAGCACCGGCGGCTGCCGTACCTGGTGGCCATCAACTGCTTCGACGGGATGCAGTACCACGACCCGCAGGACGTCCGGGAGGCCCTCGCGATCTCCAACGACGTGCCGGTGGTGGCCTGCGACGCCCGGAACCGGGAGTCGACGAAGCACGTGCTGATCTCGCTTGTCGAGTATGTGCTCACCATGCGTCGCTCGCGGGCTGTCGCCCCGGCCTGAGCGCCGCCGCAGCGCCCGGTGACGATCTGACGTCGACACCGGGCGCTGGTTGCTGTCCGCGTGCGGATCGCGCGGGCGTCCGCGCCCGGTCGCCGAGTGCGTGTGTGGCGGCTCGGGGAGTCTCTACGCGACCCCGAGTCGGCATTAACACCGGATGGAGCGGCTACGGCCGTCTGGCGGCGTGCCTGACGCCTTCGGTGAGTCCGGTCAGGACGTACCGTGTGGACGCCGCAAGGCGTCCACACGGTGTCACCTCGTCGGGTGGTGCACCGGAAGCGACAGGCCGACCAGGCCGGTTTCAGGAACGGTAGCCGGCGGAGCGGTACTCGTACTCCCGGTCGTCGTCACGGTCGCCGGTGTCCCGGCTGAAGTCCCAGCCGCCGGCCGCCTCCCGGCCCGGGCGGCCACCGACGGCGAACCCGCCGATCTCCTGGCCGCGACGCCAGCCGCGGAAGTAACCGGTGGTGTTTTCGGCCAGGCTGGCCGCGTCGCGCACGATCCGCAGTGGACGCTCCTCGCGCAGCGGCGAACCGGGCACGAGATTGGCCTGCGGTACGCGCTTGGGCAGGCCGGCGTTCGTCTCGGCACCCACCGCGGGGCGGGCGGCCTGCTCGGCGGCCTGCCATCCGGTGTCGGCCGTGCTCGACCAGTCCAGGGCGGCGTCCTCGCCGTGCCCGACGAACCAGGCCGACTTGGCCTGCGCGAAGATCAGCAGGTCGCCGTCGCCCTCGTCGGAGATCGGCGACGGCCGGTGCTCGACGGGCGGCGCCGGTCGACGCGGCAGCAGTGGGGGATCCAGCCGCTCGGCGGCATGCCCACGCTGCTCGTCGTGAGCCCGGTCCACCAGACGCAGTGGAGGGTTCTCCAGGTGCGACTCCGGCCCGTTGCGCAGCGCCCGGTCGGCCAGCGGCGGCGGCTCGACGAGCCGCAGCACCGGAGGCTCCGGCGGCAGGTCGTCGGCGAGCCACGGCGGGGTCACCCGACGCTCGGTGGTCAGCTCGGCGGGCACCTCGGGACCGGTGGCGGGGCCTACGCCCCGGTTGTGGTCGTCGTACGCGCCGGCGACCGGGTTGCGCGCCGAACTGTCGGCGGGATTCTCCGGGTTGTTCACCAGCGGCCAGTTGGCACGCGAGCCCGGTGCGGCCGGTTCCTGCCCGGGGCGGGGCGTCGGCACCGGAACGCTGAGGTCGGTGGCGCTGAAGCCACCCGTCGGCGTCGGCGGCGCACCGTTGGTCTTCGGCCGGGGCGGGATGATGGTGCGCTGCCGTTCGGCGCGAGCACTGTTGATCGCTGCGGTGGTCAGCGTCGGCCGGAACGGCTCGCCGGCCTCGGCCGGTGGGATCGAGCCACGCGGTGCCGGTGCGATCGGGGTGATCCCGGGCGGAGGCGGTGGCGTGGAGATCGGCCGGTTCGTCGGCCCGTCGATCCGCGATCCGGCGGAGTCGGGACGTGACGGCGGCGCCGACACGGGCGGGCCGGCGACCGCAGCCGGTGCGATCGGGGCCGGGGCGACCGGCGGCGGGGCGACCGGGGCCGGTGCCACCGGCGGCGGATTCGTCGGGCGGGGTGCCGGCGGTGCGGTGGTGCCCGACACCGGCTCGGGACGGGAACGGCGTCCGGCGGCCGGTTCCGGGCCGGTCGGGCGTACGGCTCGCAGGCCGGCGGCGCTGTTGACGGTGGGCAGTTCGCCGACCGGCTCGCCCCGTCGGGCGGCGGCTCGACGGCCGGTGGCCTGGGCCGGGCCGGGCGTACGCGCCTGCAGCGCGCCGACAAGTGCCTCGCAGCCGGCGTCGCAGGCGCGTACCGAGGCGACGGTCTGCCGGATGGTCTCGGCGGCGGCCGAGGTCAGGGCGCGGTTGACCGTGGACCGTCGAGGCGTCTCGGAG
Organism: Micromonospora maris AB-18-032; assembly: GCF_000204155.1. Taxonomy (NCBI): domain Bacteria; kingdom Bacillati; phylum Actinomycetota; class Actinomycetes; order Micromonosporales; family Micromonosporaceae; genus Micromonospora; species Micromonospora maris. The sequence continues at coordinate 876,952 of NC_015434.1, forward strand.
ATGGCCACCCGCAGCGCGGTGACCGCCTCGTCGATCGCGTCCGGGTCGCCCAACCCGTCGGCCGTGAGTTGCGCGGCGACGGCGTCGGCGGTGACCGCGGCGTCCCGGCCACGGCCGGCGTCGGTGAGCATGCTCGGCTCGGGCAGCGCATCCAGCACCGCCAGCGGGATCGACTCCGCCGGGTCGGGGAAGGCGCGCAGGGCGGCCGGGTACAGCTCGCGCAGCACCTCACGCAGCGCCACCGCGGCGGAGTGCCGCCCGCTGGTCAGCGCCGCGTGCGCGGCGAGGATCTGCTTGTAACCGGCGAGATCCCGGGGCGCCGGCAGGGTCACGGCCGACAGGGCGCCGGCCTGCAGGGCGCGAGCCAGGCCGACGGCCCGCCGGACGGCCGGCGGGGACTGCATCTCCTCGACCGAGTCGTCATCGGCGAACCGTTCGGCGAAGTCGTCGACCGAGTCGTCGTCCGCGATCGCCAAGGGGCGGCCGGCAGCGCTGAGCAGTGAGGTGACGGTGTGGTCGTCGGTGTCGGCCGCGATCGCCGCTCCGCTCGGCCCGCCCGAGCGGTCCACGAGCAACGTGACCAGCCGGGCGTAGCCCGCCGGGTCGTCGTCGACCTCGCAGACATGCAGCAGCCGGCCTGCGTCGTCGACCACAGCGGACGTCAGCGTCGATCCGGCCGAGGCCGGTCGGTCGGCCGGATCCGCCGAGGCCAGACCGCAGTACACGCGCACGAGCGCCACGGCGTCGTCCTCCTCCCGGGACACAGGGCTTAGCTCTGCCAGAGACTGATGCTCCCTGTTGTGGGTCAGTCGCGCCAGTCCACGACCGCAGAGATCTTTCCGACAATGGTCCGCCAACCGAGACTTGCGGTTTGTGCCCCGATTTTCTTCAACCGCCGACGACCCAGGAAACCACCGATGCCGCCGTTGACCGAGGCCCGTAGCGCCTCGTCCAGGTCGTCGAGGCTGGAGCCGGCGGAGAGCATGTCGAGCACGGCCGGCAGACGCAGCGCGTACGACAGGTCCCGGGCGACCTCACCGGCCTCGATGAGCAGCGTCGGGTCCCAGGTGTCGTGCCCGCCGCGCAGGTTCTCCACGACCAGGTCGAGCTCGTAGATGTCCTCGTCGAGGGGCGCGATGTCGGCCGGCTCCACCCGTTCGGACAATTCATTCCAACTGTCCAGCTGAGACAGATCGTTCGGTGCGCCGGAGCGGACGAAACTCACAAGCGCCTCGGGGGTCTTGAACAGCAGCAGCCGCCCCCGGTGGCTCAGGAAGATCGGCACCTCCTCGTCGCCGGCCTCCTCGGCCGCCTTCTCGTCGGTGTCGTCCTTGTCGCCCTTGGCGTCGGTGTCGCCGTCCTTGGACCGCTTCTCCTCGTCGTCGCTCTCGGCGAACTCCCGGGCGATCTCCTCGTCCAGGATGACGACGTCTCCGTCCTCGTCGTCCTCGGCCTCGACGACCTGGCGACGGGCCAGGAACGGATCGTCGGCGTCGCGCTCGGCCACGTCGGTCGGGGTCAGCTCGCTGGCCGGGCGGTACGCCCGCAGCGTGTAGCCGGTGCCGGCGGGCAGGGCGATCTCCACCGGGTCGATCCGCAACTCTTCCCAGAGCGCGCGGGACGCGCCGGGATCCGCGTCGGCGACGGCCTCCGACTCGTCGGTGGCGTCCGGCTCGGTGGGGCCGGTCGTGTCATCGAGCTCGGGCTCGTCGGCGTCCGGCCGTTGAGGCGACTGGCGGGCCACGGTGACCTCCGTGTGCGTCGGGCTGCCCACCCGCCGGCGTGGTGCCGACGAGTGACTCTGGGCACATACCCTAGTTGGCTGCGCTGGGTGACCGGTGCCCGCCCCGGTGGCGGGGCCGTGGTTCGACAAGTAGCGTTTCTACGCATGAACGCCCAGGCGCTGCACGGCCACCTCGACTCCCTGCTGCTCGCCGTGCTGGAGCGGGGCGCCCTGCACGGCTACGCCATCATCGAGGCACTGCGCGCCCGCAGCGACGGGCGGCTCGATCTGCCCACCGGCACCGTCTACCCGGCGTTGCGTCGGCTGGAGCGGGCCGGGCACGTGGCCAGCGTCTGGAGCACCGTCAACGGTCGAGAGCGGCGGACGTACGAGCTGACCGACGCCGGCCGACGCACGCTGGCCGAGCAGCGGGCGGGGTGGCGCGAGTTCACCGCGACCGTCGGGCGTGTCCTGGACGCCGACCCACCCTCGGCGACATCGGGCTGATCACTGCGGGTGACCTCGTGGCGCGAGGGTGAGGCACGCTACCGGGTGACCAACGGCCGGGCGGCGAGCAGCCAGGTGTGCGCGGTCCGGCCCAGCCAGAGATGCGCCGCACCCGCGACCAGCATCCCGACGATCATCGGTGGCCAGCTGAGCGCCGCGTCCCACAGTGCGATCGACCAGCCGAAGAGTGCCACCCCGGCCATCGCGCCCAGCAGGGTGGTGCCGGTCAGCAGGATGCCCGTGGTGTGCGCCGCGACGGTGAACCCGGGCCGGGACGACCGCGCGGTCATCGCCACCAGCACCAGACCGGCCGCCCCGAACAGGAACGCCGCAGTCCAGATCACGTCGACCGACCGGGACAGCAGCAGGTAGCCGGTCGGCGGCGGCGGACCCCCGCTCCAACTCGACCCGTGCCAGGTCAGATCACCGGCGATCGCGGCGACCCCGGCGAAGGCGACAATCCACAGCGCCAGCCGGCGCAGCGCGGCCACCGCCAGTTCGGCCTGGTAGGCCGGCGCAAGCTGCTCGGGCGTACCGAACTCGGCCACCGCCCGTCGGGCCGCCTCGTCGCCCGTCAGACCACCGTCCCGGTACGCCTCGACAGTGTCCAGCAGGCCGTGCCGGGCCTCGGTCAGCAGATCCGCGCGTAGCCGGCGTGGCCCGTGCAGCCGGGCGGCCAACTGCCGCAGGTGCTCCTCGACCAACACGTCATCACCGACCGGCATGTCCCCCATGCTGCCAGCCGGACGGCCGTCCCGCCGTCCGGGAGATCCCTGAGGGGTCAGCCGGAAACCGCCAGGTAGCCGTGCTCGGCGGCCTGTTGCAACGTCCACTGGTCCCGGTACCAGCCCGGGGTCGCGATCAGGTCCTCGTGCCGACCGCGCTGGATGATCCGTCCCGCGTCCAGCACCACGATCTCGTCCAGCCCGGCGAGACCGCTGAGCCGATGGGAGATCAGCAACACCGAGCGTCCGGCGGGAACGGCGGCCAGGGCACCGGCGAGCACCTCGTCCGCGGCGACCGGGTCGAGGCCTTCGGTCGGCTCGTCGAGCACCAGCACGGCGGGGGCGGCGAGCAGCGCCCGGGCCAGTGCGAGGCGCTGCCGCTGACCGCCGGAGAGCTGCGCACCCTCCTCACCGACGACGGTGTCCCAACCGTCCGGCTGGTCCCGTACCCAGTCGGCCAGACCGGCCGCCTCGGCCGCGGCGAAGAGCGCCAGCTCGTCGGCGCCGGGTCGGCCCAGCAGCAGGTTCTCCCGGACCGTGGCGTGGAAGACGTACGCCTCGGCGAGCAGCCCGCCGACCACCGTCGGCAACTCCTCGGGCGAGTACGTGCCGAGGTCACGCCCGTCGAGGGTGACCCGACCGCCGTCCGGGCGTACCGCACCGGTCAGCACTGCGGCGAGAGTGCTCTTGCCCGCGCCACTCGGACCGACCACCGCCACCCGTCGCCCCGCCGGCAGGTCGAGATCGAAGGTGTCCAGGGCGGCGGGCGCGCCGCTGCGGTACTGCACCGTCACCTGGTCGAAGCGCAGGTCAGGAGCACTGCCCCGGTTGCCGGACAGGGCTGTGAGGGCTGCCGGAGCTGGTTCGGGCGATGTGCGCTCGACTCCCGTCGGGCCCGCCCCGGTCGTGGCACTGTCGGTGATGAGCGGGGCGACCCGGGCCAGGCCGGCGCGGAGCGCTGTCCACTGCCGGGCGGCACCGACCAGGGCCAGGGCGATCTCCACGGCGGACAGGGTGCCGACCGCCAGCACACCGACGAGGACCCCGCCCACCCCGGCACGGAGCGCGACGAAGACCACGGCACCGGCGGTCAGCCCGGCCACCAGCACCCCGGCGGCGTCCACGGCGAAACCGCGTACGGCGAGCCGACGTTCCAACCGGGCCAGCCGGCGGGCGCGGCGCTGCGCCGCGTCGAGGGCGACGCCTGTCGTACCGAAGGCGGCGAGGTCGGCTGCGCCGTGGGTCAGGTCGACCGCGTCGGCGGCGAGCGCACCCCGCAGCGGTGCCACCTCGGCAGCGGCCCGCCGGGTCAACGCGGTGGCCAGCGCCGGCAGCGCCACCCCGGCCACCAGCAGCCCGGCGGCGAGCACCAGCGCGGCCGACGGCGAGACCAGCGCGGTCAGCCCGACCGCCAGCACGCTCACCAGACCGGCCGCCGCGCCCGGTACGACGACCCGCAACAGCAGGTCCTGCACCGCCTCCACGTCGGAGACCAGCCGGCTCAGCGCGTCGCCGGTGCGTGGTGGCGCGCCGCGTCGGGCGGCCAGGGTGGCGAAGACCCGGGTCCGGACATCGGTGACCAGACGCAGCACCGCGTCGTGGCCGGCGAGCCGTTCGGTGTAGCGCAACACGCCACGGCTGACGGCCAGGGCCCGTACCGCGACGATCGCCACGGTGAGCCGGTCCAGCGGAGGCTGGCCGGCAGCCGCCATCAGCAGCCAGGTCGCGGTGGCCATCAGGGCCAGCGCGGCGAACTCGGTGACCGCCGCGAGCAGACCGGCCCCGATCAGCCGATTCAGGTACGGCCGGGCCAGCCGCAGCACCACTAGTTCCGGTGCCCCGTCGGCCGTTCGGAGACCAGCCTGGGTCGAGCCGGTCGCCGGGCCGGCCTGGGCGGATCGTTCTTCGCTCATCGGCCCTCCCCGGTCGGCTGCGGGGTCAACTCGGTCACCCGGCCGTCGTCGACCCGCAGGATGCGGTCGGCGTCGGCGAGCAGGGCGGGCCGGTGCGCGACCAGCAGGGCGGTACGGCCCGCCACCAGGCGGTGGGTGGCCGTCAGCACCGCGGCCTCGGCGGCGGTGTCGAGGCGGGCGGTGGGCTCGTCGAGCAGGACCACGGGGGCGTCCCGCAGGAACGCCCGGGCCAGCGCGACCCGCTGCCGCTGCCCGCTGGACAGGCCGTGCCCGCGCTCACCGAGCATGGTGTCCAGGCCGTCGGGCAGGGCGGCGATCACGTCGTCGAGGGCGGCGTCCTGAACCGCCTTCTCGACAGCGGTCGGGGCGGCCTCGGGGACGCCGAGGCGGATGTTGTCGGCAAGCGAGGCGGCGAACAGGTGGGCGCGCTGCGGCACCCAGGCCACCTGCCGACGCCAGCCGTCGAGGTCGGCCTCGGCGAGGTCGACCCCACCCACGGTGACCCGGCCGCGGGTCGGCGTGACGAAGCCGAGCAGCAGGCCGAGCAGGGTGCTCTTGCCGGCACCGCTGGGCCCGATGATCGCGATCCGCTCGCCCGGCCGGATGGTCAGCGAGACGTCCCGCAACGCCACGGTGCGCTGGTAGGCGACGGTGACCGACTCGAACCTGATCTCACCGCGCCCGTCCGGCAGCGCGCCGGCGCGGGTCTGCGGTGCCGGCGCGGCACCGGTCAGGGTGAAGGCCTCGTCCAGCGCGGTGAGCCCCTCCATGCTCGCGTGGAACCGGCTGCCGGCCGCGCGCAGCGGCAGGTACGCCTCCGGGGTGAGCAGCAGCACCAGCAGCGCGACCTGGAGGGTCAGCCCGCCGCCGAGCAGTCGGATGCCCACCGGCACCGCGACAAGCGCCACGGACAGGGTGGCGACCAGTTCGAGCACCAGGGCGGAGAGGAAGGCGATCCGCAGGGTCTTCATGGTGGCGACCCGGTGGCTGTCGGCCATCCGGCGTACCGCGTCGGTCTGGGCCTTTGCCCGACCGAACGCGCGCAATGTCGGCAGCCCGGCCACCATGTCCAGGAAGTGCCCGCCGAGCCGGGACAGCCGACGCCACTGGCGTTCGGTGGCGGCCTGGGCCTGCCAGCCGAGCAGGGCCCCGAAGATCGGAATGAGCGGCAGGGTCAACGCGATGATCAGCGCCGAACTCCAGTCGGCGAAGACGATCCGGCCGAGCACGGCGACCGGCACGGTGACGCTGAGCACCAGCTGGGGGAGATAACCGGTGAAGTAGGCGTCCAGGGCGTCCAGCCCGCGACCGGCGAGAGTGGCCAGTTGACCGGCCCGCTGGCCGGCGACCCAGCCGGGCCCGTGCCGGGCGACCGCGCCGAGCAGGTCGGCCCGCAGCGCCGCCTTGACCGTGGCGGCCAGTCGCGCCGACACCGTGCCCTGCGCCCAGACCAGCACCGAGCGGGCCGCCACTGCGGCGACGAAGCCGGCCAGGGCGGGGCGGTTCAGTTCACCGGTGAACGCGGAGGCCAGCAGGGTGGCCAGGGCGGTGGCCTGCGCCACGACCAACCCGGCGGCGAGTACCCCGAGCAAGCCCAGCAGGGCGAGGTCACCCCGAGCGGCGGGAACCCGGCGCAGCAGACGCGGGTCGAAGGGCCGGCGGTTCACCAGTACACCAGCGCCCTACCCTCGGTTCGTCCTCGGAAAATCCACAAGCACATCGCCTGAAAGCCTAGTAGTGCCGGCAGCAACGGTACTGCGAGCCAGCCCAACAGGCGCAGGGTCGGGGCGCTGGCTGCGGCCTCCGTCACGGTCAGTGACGCCGCGGGGTCGACGGTCGAGACCAGCGCATACGGCCAGAGGGTCGCCCCGACCAGCAGCACCGGAAGGGCCAGCGCGGTGGCGGTGGCGGTGAAGGCGACGCCGTCCCGTCGCCGGCCCAGCGCCGTCCGCGCCACCAGCAGCGCCGCGACCAGCCCCACCGCCAGCAGTACGCCGACCGCCGGTCGCTGCGCGGCGACGCGTACCCGGTCGGAGGACAGGCCCACGACGGCGGCCGTGCCGACCGCGCCGGCCGCGGTGAGGACCAGCCGGCGGGCCAGCGGCCGGAGCCGGTCGGCCTCGGCGGCCGGCAGTCGCAGGGTGAGGAAGGTGGCCCCGTGCGCCGCGACCAGCGCGACCAGCGCCAGCGCGGCAGCGGCGGCGAACGGGGTGAACAGGTGCGTCACGCCGACGACATGGCCGTCGAGATGCCGCGGTACGCCCTGGAGCAGCCCGGCCAGCACGACCCCCCAGCCGAGCGCGGCCAGCAGGCTGCCCACCACGATCACCCGGTCCCAGCCGGCCCGCGCCCACCCGCTGGCCGGCCGGCTGCGCAACTGCACCCCGACGGTGACCAGGATCACCCCGACCAGTGCCCCCAGCACCGCCGGATAGCTGCCGGCGAGCAGTTCCCCCTCCAGGACGGGGAAGGCGCCGAACAGGATGCCGACTGCCGCGACCAACCACACCTCGTTGCCGAGGAAGAACGGTCCGACGGCGTTCAGGGCCGCCCGCCGTCGCGCCGGGTCGGTGCGCCGGGCCAGCAGCAGGCCGACGCCGTAGTCGTAGCCACCGAGCACCAGGTAGCCGGCGAAGAAGAGACCGAGCAGGGCGTACCAGGCGAGTTCCATCAGGCTCTCCTCAGACGAAGGCGGGCTCGGTGCGGCTGTCGTCGGCCGGCGGTTGCGTCGGCGGTCGGCCGAGGGCGGGATCGGCCGCGCCAGCGGCCGCGTGCCGGGCCAGCAGCACCCAGTTGGTCACGGCGAGGCCGCCGAGCAGCAGGGTGAAACCGATCAACGAGGTGGCCATCAGCCACGGGTCGATCGGGGAGACCGCCTGGTCCACCCGCAGCAGGCCGTACGCCACCCAGGGCTGCCGGCCCACCTCGCGGGCGATCCAGCCGAGGATCACGGCCACGAACGGCAGCGGTAGGGCGATCATGAGCAGCCAGAGCGGGAAGCGGAGCCGGATGATCCAGTCCCGCCAGAGCAGCGGGAGGATCAGCCAGAGCAGACCGAGGCCGAAGCCGATGAGGATCATGAAGCCGAGTCCGGCGTTGGCCAGCACGGGCGGCAGGTAGTCGCCGGGGCCGAACCGGGCGGTCCAGTCGGCGACCAGCGCCTCGGCGTCCGGGCCGGTGCCGTTGAACTTGGTCGGCTGGATCGCGCCGACCGCGCCGAACTGGGCGAAGCCGAAGCTCTGGACGAGGCCGATCGCCAGGGTGGCGGTGACCACGCCGATCCGCAGCGAGGTACGGAACAGGTCGAAGTCACCGGTGCCGCGGGTCAGGTGCCAGGCGCTGACCGCGGCCATCAGCATCCCGCCGGTGAGCAGGGCTGCCGACACGACGTGCCCGAACGCCATCCACAACGCCGGGTTGGTCAGCAGCGCGGAGAAGTCGGTCAGATGGGCGACCCCGTCGCGTACCTCGTAACCGACCGGGTTCTGCAGCCAGGAGTTCGCCACCAGAATCCAGAAAGCCGAGGCGTACGCGGTGAGCGCCACCCCGTACAGCAACGCCAGGTGTACGCCTCGACGCAGCCGGTGCCAACCGAAGATCCACATGCCGAGGAAGGTCGACTCCAGGAAGAAGGCGACAAGGGTCTCGATCGCCAGCGGGGCACCGAAGACGTTGCCGACGTACCGCGACAGCCCGCTCCAGTTCAGCCCGAACTGGAACTCCATCACGATGCCGGTGGCGATGCCGAGCACGTAGTTGATCACGTACAGCTGGCCCCAGAACCGGGTGAGCCGCTCGAAGCGCGGGTTGCCGGTGATCAACCAGGCCGTCTGCAACCCCACCAGCAGGGTGACCAGGCCGAGGGTGACCGCCACGAAGAGGAAGTGGACCGAGGCGGTCGCGGCGAACTGGAGCCGGGCGAGGAGCAGGGCATCCATGACTCTCCTGGGGTCGACGCTTTACCTCAGGGAGCCTACAGGTAGAGAAGCTACACATTCGATCGCGAGAGGCCTGCGCGGGCAGGATCAGGGTCAGTTCAGGGTGCCCGACTGCTGGTGGTCGACGCGCCCGGTCGGTGCGGGCGGTCAGCTCAGGAAGAGGCCGATCGGCAGGTAGGCGGCGGTGCTGGTCACCGCGAGCGCGGCAGCGCCGATCAACCGGGGCGGTCGCCCCGCAATCAGCAGCCGCTGCATGCGTACGTCCAGGTCCCGATGCCCGAGACCGAGCGTGCCGGCCGGGCTGATCCGGTCACCGGCGGCGGCGAACCGGCGCAACGCACCGGCCAGCGGCGCGTCCGCGTGCAGCTCCCGGGCCTTGTCGTCGGCACGCATCTCGACAAGCAGCCCGACCCGTTCGTGCGCCTGACGCACCCAGCGCAGCCAGGGCAACGCCCGGCACAACGCGGTGAACGGCAGCAGCACCAGGTCGTGCCGTTCCTGGGCGTGTGCCCGTTCGTGGGCGAGCACCGCCTCCAACTCGGCCGGGTCGAGCAGATCCAGCGCGCCGGCACTGACCACCACCCGAGGCCGTACGCCGGGCAGGCAGTACGCGGCCGCGCTCGGATGGTCGAGCACCAGTGCCCCGGGCACCGCGGGATCCCGCCGCGCCACCAGGGTCAGCAACTCCCGGTGCCGACGCTGGGCGCGTACCGTGCCGTGGATGCTGCGCACCGTCGTGGTGAGCAGCACCGCGCCGATGCCCAGGCCGATGCCGACCAGCCCCAGGTGAGCCACGCCCAGCCCGGCCGGCAAGGTGCTGTGCCACAGATCCCTGACCAGCGCGAGCAGGGCACTGCCGGTACCCATCTCGTACGGTGCCAGCCCGAGCGCGATCGGCATGCCCATCGCGGACAGGCCGGCCCCCAGACCGATCGCCTGCCAGCAGAGGATCGCCACCCCCGGGCTCCGCCACGTCCAGGTGGAACGGGCCAGGACCTGCGCGAGCAGCCAACAGGCAAGCATCGCGCCAGTGAAATGCAGGGCGTACGCCACGGTGTCGCCCCTACCGTTCCGCGGTCTCGCCCGCCCGGTCCGGGCGGCTTGCCCGGTCTGCCGGCGGCACCTCGATCCGATCGGTCAAACTGCCGACCCCCTCAGCGCCCGCGTCTGCCGTGCCTGCGGTGCTGTTCGTGACTCCCGTGCCTTCTGCGACTCCGGTGACTTCTGCGCCGTTCGTGCCCGGCGTCAACGTGGCCTCCGCTGCCAGGGCAGCGCGCAGCACGTCCGCCTCGGTGCCGGTGACCGATCGGGCGAACCGGACCAGCGCCGCATCCCGGCTGCCACCGAGGTCGAGTGCGTCGAGCATGAGCTGGGCGATGTGCGCCTCCCGGCTGGCCGCCGCGCGATAACGCCAGGCCCGGCCCTCCCGTTCGCGCTGCACCATGCCCTTGCCGGCGAGGCGATCGAGCACCGTCATCACAGTCGTGTACGCCAACTCGCGCCCGGCCAGCGCGTCGGCCACCTCGCGTACCGTGACCCCGTCCGACCTGGCGGGCACCGTGTCCCACAACACGTCCATCACCGCACGCTCAAGATCACCCAGCCGAGTCACCCGCCAATCCTACCCCCCGTAGTAGACCTCCCGCCCGCCCCGTTGCGGCGCTGCCCCGGAGCAGGCCCAGCAAGTACGGCGATGTTGCGGTATCAACAGGGTCCGCACCCAGCAATTTCGGCGTTGTCGCGCGTGGCCACGCAGACCGGAAACCCCACCCAGGGACAGCTGGAGCAAATCCGAAGACCTCAGACGCCCTTCGGGTGCCACACGGTCTTCGTCTCCAGCAGCGTCGTCATCCGCCCCAGCCCAGGGTCGGCCGACCAGTCGTGATCAACCGGCACCGGCCGGAGTACCCGCTTGAGGTTCTCCGCCGCCTTCACCTCCAGCTCAGCGGCCAGTTCGGCGTCGGTGACCCCGGTCAGGTCGATCGCGTTGACGTCCATGTGCGCGGCAAGCGTCGGCACGGTCTCCGACAGCCGGCCGGTGAGGATGTTGACCACGCCGCCCGGCAGGTCGGAGGTGGCCAGCACCTCGGCCAGGGTCACCGCGGCCAGTGGGGCGGCCGGGGAGGCGGCCACCACCACGGTGTTGCCGGTGACGATCGCCGGGGCGATCACGCTGACCAGACCCAGCAGGGCGGGTGTCTCCGGGGCCACCACCGCCACCACGCCGGTGGGCTCGGGGGCGGACAGGTTGAAGTAGGGCCCGGCGACCGGGTTGGCGCCGCCGTACACCTGGGGCAGTTTGTCCGACCAGCCCGCGTACCAGACCCAGCGGTCCGTCGCGGCGTCGACCTCGTCGGCCGGTACGCCCAGGGCCACGAACTGGTCGCGGCGGCCCTCCAGCATCTCGGCGATGCGGTAGAGGATCTGACCCCGGTTGTACGCGGTCGCCCCGGCCCAGCCCTTCACGGCGGAGCGGGCGGCGACCACGGCGTCCCGCGCGTCCTTGCGGGAGGCCAGGGAAACGTTCGCGGATTGCACGAGATACGACCGTCCCGACTCGCTACGCGGGAACTTCCCGCCGATGAAGAGCTTGTACGTCTTGCGTACCGCGACCCGCTCAGACATTGAGGTACGCCTCCAGCCCGTGCCGACCGCCCTCGCGGCCGTAGCCCGACTCCTTGTAGCCACCGAACGGCGAGGTCGGGTCGAACTTGTTGAACGTGTTGGCCCAGACCACTCCGGCGCGCAGCCGGTCGGCCGTCCACAGGATCCGGGAACCCTTCTCGGTCCAGATCCCGGCCGACAGCCCGTACGGCGTGTTGTTTGCCTTTTCCACGGCCTCGGCCGGGGTGCGGAAGGTCAGCACGGACAGCACCGGACCGAAGATCTCCTCGCGGGCGATCCGGTGTGCCTGGGTGACCCCGGTGAAGATGGTCGGCGCGAACCAGAAGCCCCGTTCGGGCAGCTCGCACGGCGGCGACCACTGCTGCGCGCCCTCGGCGGCCCCGGCCTCGGTCAGTTCCCGGATCCGGGCCAGCTGGGCGGCCGAGTTGATCGCCCCGATGTCGGTGTTCTTGTCCAGCGGGTCCCCGACCCGCAGCTGGGCCATCCGACGCTTGAGTGACTCCAGCACCTGGTCGGCGACGGACTCCTGAATCAGCAGCCGGGAACCGGCGCAGCAGACGTGCCCCTGGTTGAAGAAGATGCCGTTGACGATGCCCTCGACGGCCTGGTCGACCGGGGCGTCGTCGAAGACGATGTTGGCCGCCTTGCCGCCGAGTTCCAGGGTGAGCTTCTTGCGGCTGCCGGCGACCGCGCGGGCGATGGCCCGACCGACGTCGGTGGAGCCGGTGAAGGCGACCTTGTCCACGCCGTCGTGCTCGACCAACGCGCGTCCGGTCTCGCCGGCACCGGTGACGATGTTGACCACGCCGGGCGGCAGGTCGGCCTGCTGGCAGATCTCGGCGAACAGCAGCGCGGTAAGCGGGGTGGTCTCCGCCGGCTTGAGCACCACGGTGTTACCGGCGGCCAGCGCCGGGGCGATCTTCCAGGCCAGCATCAGCAGCGGGAAGTTCCACGGGATGACCTGGGCGGCCACCCCGAGCGGCTGCGGGTTGGCACCGAAGCCGGCGTGGTTCAGCTTGTCGGCCCAACCGGCGTAGTAGAAGAAGTGCGCGGCGACCAACGGCAGGTCGACGTCCCGGGACTCCTTGATCGGCTTGCCGTTGTCCAGGGACTCCAGCACGGCCAGCTCGCGGGAGCGTTCCTGGATGATCCGGGCGATCCGGTACAGGTACTTGGCCCGGTCCCGGCCCGGCATCGGACCCCAGACCTTCTCGTACACCTTCCGGGCGGCACGGACCGCGCGGTCCACGTCCTGCGGTCCGCCCTCGGCGACCTCGCTGAGCACCTCCTCGGAGGCCGGGTTGATCGACTTGAAGCTGCCGCCGTCGGCCGGATCGACGAACGCGCCGTCGATGAACAGGCCGTAGGACGGTTTGATGTCCACCACCGAGCGGGACTCGGGGGCGGGAGCGTATTCGAACATCGCGGTCAGTCCAGGGTGAAGTAGTCGGGGCCGGCGTAGACGCCGGTCGTCAGCTTGGTGCGCTGCATCAGCAGGTCGTTGAGCAGGCTGGACGCGCCGAAGCGGAACCAGTCCGGGTCCAGCCAGTCCGGCCCGACGGTCTCGTTGACCATGACCAGGTACTTGATGGCGTCCTTGGTGGTCTTGATGCCGCCGGCCGGCTTCACGCCTACCTGCCGCCCGGTGGCGGCGCGGAAGTCCCGGACCGCCTCCAGCATCACCAGGGTCACCGGCAGAGTGGCGGCGACCGGAACCTTGCCGGTGGAGGTCTTGATGAAGTCGCCGCCGGCCAGCATCGCCAGCCAGGAGGCACGACGGACGTTGTCGTACGTGCCCAGTTCGCCGGTCTCCAGGATCACCTTGAGGTGGGCTCGCGGTCGCCCCTGGCGACCGGCATCATCACCGCCGCAGGCTTCCTTGATCGCGACGATCTCGTCGTAGACCTCGCGGTAGCGGCCGGCCAGGAAGGCCCCCCGGTTGATCACCATGTCGATCTCGTCGGCACCGGCCTCGACGGCGGCGCGGGTGTCGGCGAGCTTGACCTCCAGCGGCGCCTGACCGGACGGAAACGCCGTCGCCACGCTGGCCAGGTGCACCCCGGCCGGTGCGGCGCCGCCCGACGGCCGCCCGGAACCGCGCAGCACCTCGGCCGCGTACGGGACCATCGAGGGGTAGACGCAGACCGCGCCGACGTGCGGGCAGGACGGGTCTGCCGGGTCGGGCCGCAGCGCCTTGGCGGCGAGCGCCCGCACCTTGCCCGGGGTGTCCGCGCCTTCCAGCGTCGTCAGGTCGACCATTCGGATTGCGAGGTCGATGGCCTGGGCCTTGGCGGTGGTCTTGATGGAGCGGGTGCCGAGTTGGGCCGCCCGCTGCTCGGCGCCGACCTGGTCCACGCCCGGTAGGCCGTGCAGGAAGGTCCGCAGAGCGGTCTCGGATCGTCCCAGCTCGGTGAGTTCCGAGTGGGCCGACGTCGCTGTCGCCGTCATGTCCCGAAGTCTACGCAGACCGACGACGAGTGATCTTGACCAATGCGCTCCGGTGGTGAGCAGGGTCGCTGGTCGGACCGGGGGCCGCGGGCCACAGTCGGCGGCGGGTAGGTTGAGCGATCGTGGACGTAATCGTCATTGACCACCCGCTCGCCCAGTCCCGGCTGACCGCCATGCGGGACGAACGCACCGACTCATCCTCGTTTCGGGCAGCACTGCACGAACTCACCACCATGCTGGTGTACGAGGCCGCGCGCTCCTTCCCGATCGAGCGGTACCCGGTGCAGACGCCGGTGACCGCCACCGAAGGCACCCGGCTGGCCAACCCGCCGCTGCTGGTGCCGGTGCTGCGGGCCGGCCTCGGCATGGCCGACGCCGCGCTGGGCCTGCTGCCGGAGTCGTCCATGGGCTTCGTCGGGCTGGCCCGTGACGAGGAGACGTTCGAGCCGCGCGCCTACATGGAGTCGCTGCCCCGGGACCTGGCCGGCCTGCCGGTGCTCGTTCTCGACCCGATGCTGGCCACCGGGGGCTCGCTGGAGCACTGCTGCCGGCTGCTCGCCGAGCGCGGCTGCACCGACATCACCGTGCTCTGCGTGCTCGCGGCTCCCGAAGGCATCGAGCGCCTCAAACGCTCCAACCTGCCGCTGCGCCTGGTCACCGCCGCCATCGACCAGGGTCTCAACGGCAGCAAGTTCATCGTTCCGGGCCTGGGCGACGCCGGCGACCGCCAGTTCGGCGGCATGCCCCGCTTCTGACCCGTGCCGCCAACCTCGTGATCAACAGGGCGAGGCGGGGTGTCGGGGGCGGGGGTAGGGATAGCGTTCTGAGGCATGACGGGTGTTCCGCTTGCTGAGGAACTGCTCCTGCTCGCGTACGACGACGAGACCGGCAAGGCGACCATGCCGCGGATCAGCCTCGACCTGGGCATGGCTGCGGCGGCACTGATCGAGTTGTCCCTGGCCGGACGGATCGCGTACGACGACGGCGCGCTGACCGTGGTCGACCCGACGCCGACCGGTGAGCCGGTCATCGACGACGTGCTCGCCCGGATCGCCGCCGACACCCCGCACAGCCCGTCGTCCTGGGTGCAACGGCTGCGCCACGGCCTGCGCGACCGGATCCTCGGTGACCTGTGTGAGCACGGCGTCGTCCGCGATGTCGACGAGACGGAGCTGGGCTTCATCCACGTACACCGCTATCCGGTGCTGGACCGCTCGGTGGAGGCGGACACCCGGCAACGGCTCACCGCCGCGCTGACCGGAGCGCCACCGGACGAGCGGACCGCAGCGCTGGCGACCCTGGTCGCCGTGCTCCGCATGGAGTCCGCCCTCGGGCTGAGCGGCGAGGCCGCCGAGGAGACCCATCACCGGCTGGAGAAGATCGCCAGCGGGGCCGGCTTCACCGGCGAGGTCAGCATCGAGGGGTCGGTGGTCCGCCCCTCGGTGGGCCTGGTGGTGGCCGCCCTCGGCCGTGCGGTCCAAGCCGCCCTCGGCCCCCGCCACTGACCCCTCCTGCTGGTGTTAACAGGGGGCCCTTCCTATACCGCAGGCGTTAACAAGGGGCCCTTCCTTACACGCCCAAGGCGTGCGCTGTTTGGGTGCGGAGGGCGGCAACGGCGAGCGCCGCGCGGGAGCGGGCCGCCGCGACGTCGCCGTCCGCGACCGGTTCCACCACCTCCAGGTACGCCTTGAGCTTCGGTTCGGTGCCGGAGGGGCGGATCACCACCCGGGCGGCGTCGGTACGCAGGATCACCACGTCAGCTTCGGGGAGCAGATCCTGTGCCTCGGTGACCGGCTGGCCGAGCAGGGTGGCCGGGGTGGCGGCGCGGATCCGGGCCATCGCGTCGGCGATCAGCCGCAGGTCGTCGACGCGTACGGAGAGTTGGTCGGTGTGGTGCACGCCGAACTCGGCGGCCAACTCGTCCAGCCGGTCGGTGAGCGTACGACCCTGTGCCTTGAGCCCGGCGGCCAACTCGGCGACGGTCAGCGCGGCGGTGATGCCGTCCTTGTCCCGGACGTGCTCGGGGGCGACGCAGTAGCCGAGCGCCTCCTCGTAGCCGAACACCAGCGGTTCGGCTCCGCCACCGGCCCGGACGATCCATTTGAACCCGGTCAACGTCTCGTCGTACGGCAGGCCCCGGGCGGTGCACATGGCCCGCAGCAGCGACGACGAGACGATGGTGGTGGCGTACAGGCCGGTCACCCCGCGCCGCATCAGGTGGTCGGCGAGCAGCACCCCCACCTCGTCGCCGCGCAACATCCGCCAACCCTGCTCGCCCCGCACAGCCACGGCACAGCGGTCGGCGTCGGGGTCGTTGGCGATGGCCAGGTCGGCGCCGGTCGACTCGGCGAGCGCGACGAGCCGGTCCACCGCACCCGGCTCCTCCGGGTTGGGGAAGCTGACGGTGGGGAAGTCCGGGTCCGGTTCGGCCTGGTCGGGCACCACCCCGGGCACCGGGAACCCGGCGGCGGTGAAGGCGGCGGTGAGCACGGCCGCGCCGACGCCGTGCAGCGGGGTGTACGCCACGTTCAGCTCGCGCGGACCACCCGCCGGTAGCACCTCGACCGCGCGGGCCACGTAACCGGCGACCATCTCGTCACCGAGCACCTGACCGGCCGGGCCGAGCGGCACCTCGGCGAGCGGGCCGACCGCCCGGATGGCGGCCTCGATGCCGGCGTCGGCCGGCGGCACGATCTGTGCCCCGGCACCCAGGGCACCGCCCAGTTCCGCGCCGAGGTAGACCTTGTAGCCGTTGTCCTGCGGCGGGTTGTGGCTGGCCGTGACCATCACCCCGGCCACCGCCCCGAGTTGCCGCACCGCGTAGGCGAGCACCGGGGTGGGCAGCGGTCGGGGGAGCAGCAGGGCGGCGCGTCCCGCCCCGGTGGCCACCTGGGCGGTCCGCTCGGCGAACTGCCGGGAGCCGCGCCGGGCGTCGTACCCGATCACCAGTGGGCCGGTGCCGCCCTGGGCCGCGAGCCAGGCGACCAGCCCGGCGGCGGCCTGGGTGACCACGGCGAGGTTCATGCCGTTCGGGCCGGCGCGCAGCGGGCCACGCAGCCCGGCGGTGCCGAAGGTCAGCGGCCCGGCGAACCGGTCGGCCAACTCCGGCGCGGTGGCGGGAAGACCGTCGAGCACCGCCCGCAGTTCCGCCCGGTCGGCCGGGTCCGGATCGTCGGCGAGCCAACGCTCGGCCCGCTCGCGAATGCTGTCAAGGTCTTCGGTGTCCGCCGCCATTGGGTCTTGATAGCACGACGGCGGATCACCGCGGGCGCTCGCCCCGACTCAGCCGGCGTTGGTGAGCTGGAACGACTTCACCATCTCCTCGTAGATCGGCTTGCTCTCCTCGAAGCGGGAGTCGTTGGCGGTGAGGTAGAAGGAGTACATCCGGCCGTCGTGGGCCACCCCGTGCCAGACACCGTGCCGCATGGCCTCGCCCTGACCGCAGGTGTACTCGAACTCTGCCGACGGCTTGCCGGCCAGTTCCTTCTGCTCCATCGAGATCTGGTTGTACGGCTTGGCGCAGGATGTCGACTTGCTCTTCAGACCGTTCGCGGCGACCTCCGCCCAGCGGGCCGAGTCGCCACGCCACGGCTCGTTCAGGATGCGCACCCGACGGCCGCTGTCCTCCGGGTCGGTGTAGTCGACGTAGACGGCACCGGAGGGGGCGGCCTTCTTCCAGCCCTTGGGCACCAGCACCTGCACCCCGCGCCCCGAGTACTCCTGCATCTCGATGCCGGGACCGGCGTCGGCGGACGAGGAGGGGTCGGCGACCGGGGTGGTCGGTGACGAGTCGTCGCCGCCGGAGAGCGCCACGATGCCGATCAGCAGGATCAGCGCCAGGCCGCCGGCCGCGGCGAGCTGCATCTTGCGCGGCCAGCCCTTGACGGTGTCGACCAGCTGGCTGCCGGCCGCCTTCGCCTTGTCCAGCGGGCTGCCGCCGGTGGGCGTCGGCCGGGCACCGTACGGCTGGCTGGGCGCTGCCGGCCACTGACCGCCGTAGTCACCACCGATGTGCTGGGTGGCCTCCGGCTGCCCGCCGCCGTAGCCGAACGCCGCCGGCCCGACCCGCTGGGTCGCGTCCGCCCCGCCGATCCGCTGGGTGGCATCCGCCCCGCCGATCCGCTGGGTGGCGTCGGCTCCGCCGAACCGTTGCGTCGCGTCCGCCCCGCCGATGTGCTGGGTCGCGTCCGCGGCGGTGCCGTAGGTGCGGCCGACCGGTGGCGGGGACATCGCGCCGTGCTGACCCGGTCGGGCCAGGGCGTCGGCGCTGGTCTCCTCCATCGCGGCGGGGCTGACCGGGGTGGCCTGGCCGGGGCGCTCACCGCGGCGCAGCGCGGCCAGCCGGTCGGTGAGCGACTCGCCGGGAGCGAGCATTGCCGAGCCGCCGATCTGGCCGGACGGCTTGGCCTTGGCCGGGGCGGCTGGCGCGCTGATCGGCGCGGGCTGCGGCACCTGCATCACCGAGTACGGGTCGGTCATCGAGTTGACCGCGGCGGCGTTGCTGCTCAGCGGGCCGGCGAGCAGTTCGCGCAGCATGGCGCGGGCGGTGTGCACGTCGAGTCGGCGGGCCGGGTCCTTCTCCAGCAGGCCCATCAGCACCCGGGTCAGCGGGCCGCTGCGCTGCGGCGGGGCCGGCGGGTCCTCGACCACGGCGTGCATGGTCTCGATCGGGTCGCCCCGGTCGAACGGGGGTCGACCCTCCACCGCCGTGTAGAGCGTCACGCCGAGGGAGAACAGGTCGCTGGGCGGGCCGAACTCCTGCCCCATGGCCCGCTCGGGCGAGATGAAGTGCGGTGAGCCGAGCACCATGCCCGGCGTGGTGAGCTGCACGTCGGTGGGCATCCGAGCCACCCCGAAGTCGGTGAGCACGCAGCGCCCGTCGGAGCAGATCAGCACGTTTGCCGGCTTGACGTCGCGGTGCAGCACACCGATCGCGTGGGCCACCTCCAGGGCGCCGAGCAGCGCGATGCCGATCTTGGCGACCACCCGCTGGGCGATCGGCCCGTCCTCGATCACCATGTCGGCGAGGCTGCGGGCGTCCAGCAGCTCCATCACGATCCACGGTCGACCGGCCTCGGTGACCACGTCGTACACCTGCACCACGGCCGGGTGGGCGATGGCGGCGGCGGCGCGGGCCTCGCGCAGGGTGCGTTCGTACATCGCGTCGCGGTCGCTCGGGGCCAGCCCCGGCGGGAGGATGACCTCCTTGACCGCCACGTCGCGGCGCAGCAGCGTGTCTGTGGCTCGCCAGACCGTGCCCATGCCGCCGTTGCCCACCGCCGAGCGCAACGAGTAGCGGTCACCGATGACGGTGCCGGGTGTTGCGCGTCCATTGGTGGGAGTGCTGACTGGTCCGCCGCTCCACGTCGGGATCTGAGTCACAGAAAAGCCACCGGGGAAGTCGAGGGGGCTGGGACACAACCCCCCTATCTTGCTGGTTCAGACGCCCGATGCGAAAGCCGGCGCGACGGACGTTTACCGTACTGAACGGTACGTGTGCGCCCCCTCACCTCTCGTCGTGGCGGCCGTCGAGGTCACTCGCGTGCCACCCCGAACCGGCTGACCTGTTGCTCCGTCCTACCATCCGGTGATGAGCGAGCGGCGGCTGAGCGAGTCCGGTTTCCCGATCAAGGACGTCTACACGGCGGAAGACGTCCCCGGTGACCTGGATGCCCAACTGGGCTCGCCGGGCGAGTACCCGTACACCCGTGGGGTCTATCCCACGATGTACACGTCGCGCCCGTGGACCATGCGCCAGTATGCCGGTTTCGGCACCGCCACCGAATCCAACGCGCGGTACCACCAACTGTTGCGGGCCGGCACGATGGGTCTGTCGGTCGCCTTCGACCTGCCGACCCAGATGGGGTACGACTCCGACGACCCGATCGCCTCCGGCGAGGTGGGCAAGGTCGGCGTGGCCATCGACTCGATCGAGGACATGCGGCTGCTCTTCGACGGCATCCCGCTGGACCAGGTCTCCACCTCGATGACGATCAACGCGCCCGGTTCGGTGCTGCTGCTGCTCTACCAACTCGTCGCCGAGGAGAACGGGGTGCCGGGCGCCGCGCTCAACGGCACCATCCAGAACGACATCCTCAAGGAGTACATCGCCCGGGGGACCTACATCTTCCCGCCGAAGCCCTCGTTGCGCCTGGTCGCCGACACGTTCGGCTACTGCCGGGCCGAGGTGCCGAAGTGGAACACGATCTCCATCTCGGGCTACCACATGGCCGAGGCCGGTGCGTCGCCCGTGCAGGAGATCGCCTTCACGTTGGCCAACGGCGTCGAGTACGTCCGGGCCGCGATCGCCGCCGGGCTGGCCGTGGACGACTTCGCCCCCCGGCTGTCGTTCTTCTTCGTCGCGCGTACCACCCTGCTGGAGGAGGTCGCCAAGTTCCGGGCGGCCCGGCGGATCTGGGCCCGACTGATGCGCGACGAGTTCGGGGCGAAGAACCCGAAGTCGATGATGCTGCGGTTCCACACCCAGACCGCAGGGGTGCAGCTGACCGCCCAGCAGCCTGAGGTGAACCTGGTCCGGGTCGCCGTGCAGGGGCTCGGCGCGGTGCTCGGCGGCACCCAGTCGCTGCACACCAACAGCTTCGACGAGGCGATCGCGCTGCCGACCGAGAAGGCGGCCCGGCTGGCGCTGCGGACCCAGCAGGTGCTGGCGTACGAGACGGACCTCACCGCCACCGTCGACCCGTTCGCCGGGTCGTACGTGGTGGAGGCGATGACCTCGGAGATCGAGGCGGCGGCGGACGCGCTGATGGCCCGGGTCTTCGAGCACGGCTCGGCGGTGGAGGCGATCGAGGCGGGCTTCCAGAAGCGGGAGATCGAGCAGTCGGCGTACCGGATCGCCCAGGAGATCGACTCGGCGGAGCGGGTGGTGGTCGGGCTCAACCGGTTCGCCATCGACGCCGAGGAGCCGTACGAGCCGCTGCGGGTGGACCCGACGATCGAGGCGGCGCAGGCCGAACGGCTGGCCAAGCTGCGCGCCGAGCGCGACGGCGCCGCCGTGCAGCGGGCCCTGGCCGACCTGCGGGAGGCCGCCACGGGCAGCGCCAACGTGCTCTACCCGATGAAGGAGGCGCTGCGTCTGCGGGCCACCGTCGGTGAGGTGTGCGGGGCGCTGCGCGAGGTGTGGGGGCTCTACCGTCCGACCGACCGGTTCTGACTGGCCGTCGCGCTGCGTGTCGGTGCGCCCGTCCTGGGTATTGCGGTTCGAGTGCACCGGTGGACCGTTTCCGGCTGATCTCTGACGCACACGGTGTCCGGCCGGAGGGCGACCGTGCGTGTGAACGTGCCACGGTGCGCTCGTCGCCGGGTGTGGTCGGGTAATTGTCGTAGGGTCAGTTGATCGAGCGACTAATGCGACAATTCGGAAACGGTGCCGAAAGTCCTCCGAAGGATTTTCGGTCCGGGTGCCCGATTACGCGTTGTAGGAGGTGGGGGGCGGATGACGACGTTCAACGGCGATCTACCTGCTGTCTCGCTCCGCTCCGGTGGCTCTCAGCAGGGCATACGTGACGCTGCGCGGTCCGACCATCACCGGAACGAGGTTGCGCAGAGTTACCACCAGGGGTCTACCCTGTCTGCTGTCCCCGATGATCCATCCATTCCTAGTGATCGAGAATTCGACGTGACGACTGCGTTGACGATGCCCACCGGCGAGCAGCTGGTGGCGTCCTGGTCCGAAGCGCCGCCGCCGGGCGGCCAACCCCTGCCGGCCGAGCTGGACCACCTGCTCGCCCTGCGGGTACCGGGCCTGATCGCCACCCGCCGTCACATCCACTCGCATCCGGAACTGTCCGGACAGGAGTTCGAGACCGCGGCCCTGATCGCCCGGGAACTCTCCCTGGCCGGGCTCAGCCCACGCATGCTGCCCAAGGGCAACGGGGTCATCTGCGACATCGACGGCCGCCCGGACGGCCCGGTGATCGCGCTGCGCGCCGACATCGACGCGCTGCCGCTGACCGACGCCAAGGACGTGCCGTACCGCTCCACGGTGGACGGGGTCTGCCACGCCTGCGGTCACGACGTGCACACCACAGTCATGCTCGGTGTCGGCATGATGCTGGCCCAGCTCGCCGACCTGGGCGAGCTGCCGGGCCGGGTGCGGCTGATCTTCCAGCCTGCCGAGGAGATCCTGCCCTGCGGTTCGCTGGAGGTGATCGAGGCCGGCGGTCTCGACGGGGTGGTGCAGATCTTCGCGCTGCACTGCGACCCGAGCCTGCCGGTCGGCCGGATCGGGCTGCGGGTCGGTCCGATCACCGCCGCCGCCGACAACGTCACCGTACGGCTCACCGGGCCGGGTGGCCACACCGCCCGTCCGCACCTGACCGTCGACCTGGTCGACGCCCTCGGGCGGCTCGTCACCGAGGTTCCCGCCCTGGTCAGCCGCCGGGTGCCGGCGAACAGCGGCCTGCTGCTGGTCTTCGGTCACGCCTCCGCCGGCACCCAGTACAACGTCATCCCGTCCGAGGCGTCCGCCTCCGGCACGCTGCGGGTCATGGACCGCGACACCTGGCACAGCGCCCCGGACATCGTCACCCAGGTGGTCCGCGACGTCCTCGCCCCGACCGGTGCCACTGTCGACATCGAATACCTGCGCGGTCGTCCGCCGGTCAGCAACGACAGCCAGGCCATCAGCGTGCTGACCGCGGCGACCATCGCTGCGCTCGGCCCGCAGGGTGTCGCGGAGACCCCGCAGAGCATGGGCGGCGAGGACTTCTCCTGGTACCTGGAGTACGTCCCAGGTGCGCTGGCCCGGCTCGGCGTCGGCCGCGCCGGGCCCAACGTGGACCTGCACCGGCCGTCGTTCGACGTGGACGAGCGCGCCATCCCGGCCGGCGTGCGACTCATGGTGCAGACCGCGCTCCAGGCACTGGCGGCGCACCGCTGACCTCACCCGGCACCGCCAGCCCCGACGGTGGCGGCGCGCCGACCGGCGCGACCAGCGCCGGCCCGGTGTCCCGGCCGCGCCGGCGTCGCCGATGCCACCACCAGAGCAACCCCAGCGGTACGCCGAACACCAGCAGCCACGGCAGGACCGCGCCGAGCACGGTGACCAGTACGGTCATCGAGGCCAGGAAGACCTTCCAGCCGCCGCTGAGTCCGACCAGGAAGCCGAGCTGATCCTCGTCCTCGGTGGTGCTCGCGTTCGGGCCGACAAGCGTGACGGTGATCGTGGACAGTGCGGTCAGGTCGCCCAGCCGCCGCTTCTTCGCCTCCAGCGAGGCGAGGTCGGCCTCCCTGCGGCCCAGTTCGTTCTCCAGGCTGATCAGATCGCTTATCGAGTCGGCCTGGGCCAGCAACCGTCGGGCGCTGTCCACCCGGGCCCGCTGGGTGGCGATCCGCGCGTCCAGGTCGATGGTCTCCTCGGTGACGTCCTGGGTGTCGATCTGTCGACGCTGCTGGCTGCCCAGCCGGGCGAGCTCCTCCACCACCGGGTAGAACCGGTCGGCCGGTACCCGCAACTGCAACTCCGCGACCGCGTCCGCCGCAGCGCTGCGCCGCTGGTCGCCGCCGACGAAGCCACCGGCCCGGGTCGCTGCCGAGACGGCCTCGCGGGCCTTCGCCTCCACATCGTCCACCTTGATCTCCAGGGATCCGGTGTAGATGATCGAGCGTTGGTCGACCCGGGTGTCCGTCGCCGTGCCGGACCCGCCCTGCGCCGGCTCACCGGCCCCCCGGTCCGCCATCGGCGGCGCGGCGGCACCCGCGTCCGAGCTGGTCGCCTCGTCACTGCCACTGCCACTGCCACAACCCGCGAGCATCAACAACGCGAGCAGCGCACCCACCGCCGCCGTCCGATGCCGACCGACTCTTCGTAGTCTCATCCCCGTACCCCTCTTCCGGCCCCGCTGCGTGGTGATAACTCGGACGCCCCGCGCCACCTCACGGGTTCCGGCAGACTGCGCTGGAGAAGTCACGATTCGATATGGGAGGCATCACGATGCGGCTCACCAAGTACGCCCACTCGTGCGTACGGATCGAGCACGACGGTGGGGTGCTGGTCGTCGATCCGGGCATGTTCAGCGAAGCGGCGGTGGCGTTGGACGGCGCCGACGCGGTGCTGATCACCCACGAGCATCCCGACCACGTCGATGCCGAGGCGATCAACCGACAGTTGGCGCGACGGCCGTTCGTGATCCACGGCCCGACGTCGGTGTCCAAGGTGCTGGGCGACGCGGCCGAGGCGCTGCGCCCGGTCAGCCCCGGCGAGTCGTTCACCGCCGCCGGGGTGCCGGTACGCGCCTACGGCGGTCGACACGCGGTGATCCACCCCGACATCCCGGTGGTGGACAACATCGGTTACCTGTTCAACGACGTCGTCTACCACCCCGGCGACGCGCTCTTCGTGCCGCAGGACGTACCGGTCGACACCCTCTTCGCGCCGATCCACGCGCCCTGGTCGAAGTTCTCGGAGGTGGTCGACTTCATCCGGGCGGTCGCGCCGCGTCGGGTCTTCGCCCTGCACGACGCGCTGCTCAACACGAACGGCCTCACGGTGCTCGACCGGCAGTACACGGCCCTGTCGGGCAGCGAGTACCAACGGCTGGAGCCGGGCAGCCGGATCGACGGCTGAGCCGATGCCCGAACCGGCGCCTGATCTCGTCGAGGAGCTCTACCGCACGCCGCCGGACCGGTTCGTCGCGGCCCGGGACGCCGCCGTCGCGCAGGCGCGTCAAGCCGGAGATCCGCGTACCGCCCGGGAGATCGCCCGGTTGCGTCGGCCGACCGTCGCCGCCTGGTTGGTCAACCTGCTCGCGTTGGACCGCCCTGAGCTGGTGGCCGACCTGGTGCAGTTGGCCGACGCACTGCGGACCGCGCAGCGTGAACTACGTGGCCCACGCCTACGCGAACTGTCCGCGCAGCGGCGCGCCGTGGTGGGTGCGCTCGTCGCCGAGGTACGCCGGTTGGCGGCCGACGTCGAGGGGGCGCCGTCGAGCGGGAAGCTGCCGCTGGCCGAGGTGGAGGCGACCCTGAACGCGGCCCTGTCCGACGTGCAGGTCGCCGAGCAGGTCCGCTCCGGACGCCTGCTGCGCGCCATCCACTACGCCGGGTTCGGCGAGGTGCCCCGGCCGCAATTGCGCCTGGTGACCGGGGCAGAGGAGCCGCCGTCGGCCGCACCGGCCCGGCAGCAGCCGACCCAGCGGGGTGCATTGCGCGCCGAGCAGGCCCAGCGGGCGGCCCGCGCCGAACGGGAGCGCCGCCGTCGGGCGCTGGACAAGGAGCTGACCCGGGCCCGTACCGATCAGGACCGGGCCGAGGACGAGCTGGCGGGCGCGGCGGCGGCCGAGCGCGACGGTGCCGCCGCCCTGGACCGGCTCGAAGCGGAACTGGCCGAGTTGGAACGCCGACGGGCCGTGGCCGAGCAGGAGCTCAGCCGAGCCCGGCTGGCCCGTCGGGCGGCCGAACGGGCGGCCGGTGCCGCCCGGCGGCGCACCGGCGAGGTCGAGGCCGCGGTCGAGGCGCTGGAAGCCGAGGAGGATGCCGGCTCTGGCGGCGGCACGGCAGACTGACTTCCCATGGACGGACCTTCGGCCAGTATTCACCCGGACGGACCTTCGGCCAGTATTCACCCGGACGGACCTTCGGCCGGTCGCCGGTCGCATGCCCCTTCCGGTGGTCGGGGATGACTCCGGAACAGGTGGCCGCGGCCAGCAAGCCGGCGGTGCTCGCGCTCGGTGACGCGTACAGCCGTTGTCCCACCACACTGCGTCGGGCCCGGCTGCTCGGCATCTCGGGCTGGGCCTTCTACATCACCGGGCGGGCCGGTGCCCTGGGTGACGTACGGGCCGAGACGGTGGCCGCCGCGCTCGGCTTCATCGCCCCCGACGCGGTGGCCGACGGCTGGGACGCCGCCGCCCGCACGGTACGGCCGCTGGAGGTGGCCGCCGCCAGCCTGGTCGAGTGCTGCCGTTGGGGCGAGGAACGCCTGGCCGACCTGCCGCACCTGGACCGCCTGGTCGACCTGGTGGAGCGGGTCGTGGCGGCGGCCGACGCCAGCGCGATGCCGTTGTTCGCGGCGTGGCGGGCCATGCCGCCGCCCGCCACGTCCGCGGGCGCGCGACTGGCCGCCGGGCTGCGCCTGCTGCGGGAGCACTTCACCGGTGCCCATCTGGTGGCGGTACGCGCCAGCGGGATGTCACCGCTGGAAGCGGTGCTGGCCGGGCCGGAGGGGGAGAGCGGTGCGATCGCGTGCGGATGGCCGCCGCCGTACCCGCCGGTCGGGCCGCTGGTGCGGCGGCGGCTGTGGGCCGAAGCGGTGACCAACCGCCTCGTCGCACCCGCGTTCGTGGCGCTGGGGCCGACCGGCGGCGCGGAACTTGTGGAACTGCTGGCCGCGACCCGGGCGCACACCGAAAGCTGACCCCTCGGCCGAGCCAGGGGGACGAAAGCGGGCTGACCGGGACAGATCGCCCGGGTTCCGGGGTCGACGCCCGCCGCGCTGACGGCCGGTAGCAGACTGAGGGCGTGGGAGACGCGCTACGCCGACGCGGTGCCGGTGGGGCGGGACCGCAGTTCGAGGACGTAGTCGTCCGGCGCGCCCGCCTTCTCGGCGGCGTTCGCGATCTCGGACAGGTACCACGAGGTGGGCAACCCGCCCTCGTAGCCGTCGAAGACGTAGACCCAGGCCGTCACATCGCCGTCCAGCGTCGACACCCGGACGGTCAGCTTCCGGTACGTGCCGGAGGTGACGCCCTCGATCTCGTCGAGTTGGGCGGCGTCGTACGGGTGGATGTCGTAGAGGGCCACGAAGACCCGGTCGCCGGGCGACTCGACCACGGTGCTGACCGCACCCTCCCAGCCGATGACGTCCTCACCGGCGAAGGTGAGCCGCCAGCCCTCCAGCCAGCCGATGCCCACCATCGGCGAATGCGGGCAGTAGGCACGCATCCGAGCAGGGTCCAGGTTCGAGCCGTAGGCGGCGTAATGACGCACGGCGATGACGATAGCCCGACGGGCGCTCGGGGGAGAATACGACGGTGCGTGTCGCACGCGCCGGGGAGAAGAAAGTCACTGTGAGCATGAACGAGGGGCGGTCGTGGTGAGCCGGATCGTGATCATCGGCGGCGGGCCGGCGGGCTACGAGGCGGCGCTGGTGGCGGCCCAACTGGACGCCGATGTCACAGTCGTGGAGGACGAAGGTGCCGGCGGTGCCTGCGTACTGTCCGACTGCGTGCCGTCGAAGACGTTCATCGCCAGCTCCGAGGTGGTGACCGGGTACCGCGACACCGAGGTCTTCGGGGTGCACTCCGACGGCCTGGAGGCGGTCACCGTCGACGCCACGGCGGTCAACGAGCGGGTCAAGCGGCTCGCGCTGGCGCAGTCCAGCGACATCCACGCCAAGCTGGTCAAGGCCGGGGTCACCTTCGTCTCCGGGCGAGCCCGGCTGGGCGAGGACACCCTCGGTCACACCCACCGGGTGATCGTCACCCCGCACGGCGAGGAGGCCGCGTACGCGATCGGCGCCTCGACGGTGCTGATCGCCACCGGGGCCACCCCCCGGCAGCTGCCCACCGCCGTGCCCGACGGCGAGCGCATCCTGACCTGGCGACAGGTGTACGACCTGCCGGAGCTGCCGGAGCACCTGATCGTGGTCGGTTCCGGGGTGACCGGTGCCGAGTTCGCCAGCGCGTACCTGGCCATGGGGGTGCAGGTCACCCTGGTCTCCAGCCGGGACCGGGTGATGCCGCACGAGGACGCCGACGCCGCGCAGGCCATCGAGCGGGTGTTCCGAGCCCGGGGCATGAGCATCCTGAACAACTCCCGCGCCGAGGGGGTGCGCCGTACCGACGACGGCGTCGAGGTCGAGCTCTCCGACGGCCGCAAGGTGTACGGCTCACACGCGCTGATCGCGGTCGGCTCGATCCCCAACACCGAGGCGCTGGGCCTGGCCGAGTACGGCGTCGAACTGGCCCGGGGCGGCTACGTGACAGTCGACCGGGTCTCCCGTACCAACGTGCCCGGCATCTACGCCGCCGGCGACTGCACCGGGGTGCTGCCGTTGGCCAGCGTCGCCGCCATGCAGGGCCGGATCGCCATGTGGCACGCGCTCGGCGAGGCGGTCCGGCCACTGCGGCTGCGGACCGTCGCGGCGAACGTCTTCACCGACCC
The DNA here is from genome assembly GCF_000204155.1 of Micromonospora maris AB-18-032. Taxonomy (NCBI): domain Bacteria; kingdom Bacillati; phylum Actinomycetota; class Actinomycetes; order Micromonosporales; family Micromonosporaceae; genus Micromonospora; species Micromonospora maris. The sequence goes on from NC_015434.1 coordinate 904,955, forward strand.
CGAGTTGGCCACCGTCGGCGTCTCGCAGGACGAGGTGGACGCGGGCAAGGTGCCGGCCCGGCAGGTGATGCTGACGCTGGACGGCAACGCCCGGGCGAAGATGGACGAGGTGGCCGACGGTTTCGTCAAGCTGTTCTGCCGCCCGGCCAGCGGCCAGGTGATCGGCGGCGTGGTGGTCGCCCCGAAGGCCAGCGAGCTGATCCTGCCGATCACCATGGCGGTGGAGAACAACCTGACCGTCAACGAGCTGGCGCAGACCATCACGATCTACCCCAGCCTCTCCGGCTCGGTCACCGAGGCCGCCCGGCAACTGATGCTGCACGAACTGGAGTGACCTCCCGTCGCCCGGTCCGCGCGTGAGAATGCGCGGGCAGGGCGACGGCGAGCAGGGCGAGCAGGGTGACCTCGCTGAGGATGAGCACCCGTTCGATCAGGCCGTAGAAGGCGCGGTCACCGGGATAGGCGGACCAGATCTGGGCGGCGGCCAGCAGCAGGCTGGCCACCGCGAGGACGCGCAACCAGTGGCGGGTACGGGCCCCGGTGGGCAGGTGGGCGGCGAGCAGCCAGCCGACGACCGGCAGGGCGAGGAACGCCACCACCGAGGCGTACCGGTGCACGTACGCGGCGGTGCCCATCTCGGTACCGGGCGGGTTGGTCGGCACCAGACCGGCCAGCAGCAGCCCACCGGCCCACATCGCGAGCAGCAGTCGGGCCGCGCCCAGCCGACCGGCGCGGACCCCCGGCCCGGCGAGGCGACCCAGCGCCGGTACGAGCAGAGCCGACGCCACGCCCAGCGTCAGCATCGCCAGGTGGATGACTCCGCCGGATTCGGAGACGGCGTAGTCGCTGACGGTGAGGCTCACCGGGTCCAGGTCCCGCACGCCGAGGTGACCGATGACGCCGAGCAGCGCGGCGAGGGCGATCCCGCCGAGGGCCAGTGCACCGTTGTTCCGGATTCCAGGCATGCCTCAGCCTGTCGCCGAACCCACCCCAGACGGATCCGGGACGAGCACCGAAATCCGACCCGGGGTGCACCCGGACCGGGTCATCAGGTGTTCCCCCCAGGGCGGCCGGTCGGCCTTCCCCGCGCCGTACGGGCTGACCTCAGTCGGCGGGCAGTTCGGCGGGGGCCGGGGTCAGCCGGGCGGCGATCAACGCCAGCACCCAGCCGGTCAACGCGAAGCCGGCGGCGGCCACCGCCGCGATCAGCACCATCCGCCACGCCGACCCGGTGAGCGCCGCGCCGCCGAGGTGCCCGACCAGGCCGCCGTACGACGCCCAACCCACCGCCGCCGTACCGGCGTAGGGCAGGAACAGGCGCAGCGGATAGCGGCCACGGCCGGAGGCGAAGCAGACAGTCATCCGGCCGCCCGGCACGAACCGGCAGAGCAGCAGCCCTGCCGGGCCGGGCCGGCGCAGGCCGGCAGCGAGCCGACCGGTCAGCCGTCGGGCCCGACCGGTCACCTCGGGGCGTGGTGGCTGACGCCGTGACGTGCTGCGGCCGAGCAGGTAACAGGCCAGGTCCCCGGTGAACACGCCGAGCGCGCCGACGGCGATGGCCAACGGCAGGTCCAGCCCGCCGTAGACGGTGAGCGCACCGCCGGTGATCATCAACAGCTGCGTGGGCACCACCGGCACGAAGGCGTCCAGCACCAGCAGACCGAACAGGAGGAGGTATGCCCAGTCAGGTGATGCCACCTGGGTGAGTAGTTCGGGCACCCCTGTCCCCTCGCAGTGCGGCCGATCCGGATACGTACCGAGCCTGACGGTGTGTCCGGCATCACCGACGACGGCCCTGCCCTCTCGTGACCAGCGACACTGCCCGGGCGGTGGGGCATGTGACTGCTTTCGACCGGCGAATATCGAAATCGACCGGTGTGGGGTGAGGGTCGCCGAAACGTCGCTGGGCGGCGTACCGTTGTCGGCGCGCGGCCCGCGCGTGCGTCGGGTCCCCCGTTCCTGATGCCCGGGCCCGCAGCCGGGCCGCTGACAGGTCCCGTGTCAGCGGCCCGGCCACCACCCTCAGGCAGGCACGGCGACCGGGTCGTCGCCGCTGACCGGCTGCTGGAACTGCGACTGGTAGAGCCGGTGGTAGGCCCCGCCCGCCGCGAGCAGTTCGGTGTGGGTGCCCTGTTCGACGATGCGACCGTCCTCCATCATCAGGATCAGGTCGGCGTCGCGGATGGTGGAGAGCCGGTGCGCGATGACGAAGCTGGTCCGCTCCGACCGCAGCGCCGCCATCGCCCGCTGGAGCAGCACCTCGGTACGGGTGTCCACCGAGCTGGTCGCCTCGTCGAGGATCAACAGCGAGGGTTCGGCGAGGAAGGCCCGGGCGATGGTGATCAGCTGCCGCTCGCCCGTGCTGACGTTGCTGCCCTCCTCGTCGATCACCGTGTCGTAGCCGTCGGGAAGGCTGCGGACGAACCGGTCCACGAAGGTGGCCTGGGCGGCGGCGAGGATCTCCTCCTCGGTCGCGTCCGGCCGACCGTAGGCGATGTTGTCCCGGATGGTGCCGCCGAACAGCCAGGTGTCCTGCAGGACCATGCCGATGCGGCCCCGCAGGTCATCGCGGCGCAGCGCGGTGATGTCCACCCCGTCGAGCGTGATGCGGCCGGCATCCAACTCGTAGAAGCGCATGATCAGGTTGACCAGGGTGGTCTTGCCGGCGCCGGTGGGCCCGACAATGGCCACGGTGTGCCCCGGCTCGGCGACCAGGGACAGGTCGGTGATCAGTGGCTTGTCCGGGTCGTACCGGAACGAGACGTGTTCGAACTCGACCCGGCCGTGCGGGTCGCTCACCCGGGCCGGCACCGCCGGATCCGGCTGCTGTTCCTCGGCGTCGAGCACCGCGAAGACCCGCTCGGCCGAGGCCACCCCCGACTGGAGCAGGTTCGCCATCGACGCGACCTGGGTGAGCGGCTGAGTGAACTGGCGGGAGTACTGGATGAACGCCTGCACGTCGCCGAGGCTCATCGAGCCGGAGGCGACCTGCAACCCGCCGACCACCGCGATCGCCACGTAGCTGACGTTCCCGATGAAGAACATCGCCGGCATGATGATGCCGGAGATGAACTGCGCCCCGAAGCTGGCCGCGAACAGTTCGTCGTTCTTGGCGCGGAAGGCCGCCTCCACCTCACGCTGCCGACCGAAGACCTTCACCAGTTCGTGCCCGGTGAACGCCTCCTCGATCTGCCCGTTCAGCTCGCCCGTGTGGGTCCACTGCGCGATGAACTTGCGCTGCGACCGCTTGGCGATCTGTCCGGTCACCACCACCGACAGCGGCACCGCGACAAGCGCCACCAGGGCCAGCAGCGGCGAGATCCAGAACATCATGCCGAGTACGCCGACCACGGTGAGCAGCGCGGTCAGCAGTTGACTCAACGTCTGCTGGAGGGTCTGCGAGATGTTGTCGATGTCGTTGGTGACCCGGCTGAGCAGTTCCCCGCGCGGCTGCCTGTCGAAGTAGGGCAGCGGCAACCGGTTCAGCTTCTCCTCGACCTCGGCCCGCAACTGGAACACGGTCCGCTGGACGACGCCGTTGAGCAGCCAGCCCTGCCACCACAGCAGCAGGCTGGCCACCACGTACAGGCCCAGCGCGAGCAGCAGCACCCGGCCCAGCGCGGCGAAGTCGATGCCCACCCCGGGCACCACGTCCATCCGGGCGAGCATGTCGGCGAAGTTGTGGTTGCCGGCCGCCCGGGCGGCGGCAACCGCCTGCTCGGCGGTGGTGCCCGCCGGCAGTTGCTGGCCGATCACCCCGGTGAAGATCAGGTCGGTGGCGTACCCGAGCACCTTCGGCCCGATCACGGTCAGCCCGACGCTGACCACCGCCAGCGCGATGATGGCGGTCAGGTGCAGCCGGTGCGGACGCAACCGGCCCATCAGGCGTCGCGCGCTGGGCAGGAAGTTCAGGGAACGCTCGGCGGGCATGCCCATGCCCATGCCGCCGTGCGGACCGCCCCGCTGGCCGCCGGGCAGCCGTTTCGGCGCGCTCTCGCTGCCCGACTGCTGCGCCGGAATGGCGGCCTGAGATCCACGCTCGCGCTCGCTCATGCCGGCACCTCCGTGGTGCGTTGGGACGCCACGATCTCGGCGTACGTGGGACAACTCGTCAGCAGCTCCTCGTGGCGGCCCATCCCGACCACGCCGCCGTCCTCCAGCACGATGATCTGGTCCGCGTCGATGATCGTCGACACCCGTTGCGCGACGATGACCACGGCGGCGTCGGCGGTGACCGGCCGCAGGGCCGCCCGCAGTCGTGCGTCGGTGCCGAGGTCGAGCGCGGAGAACGAGTCGTCGAACAGGTAGATCTCCGGCCGGCGGACCAGGGCGCGGGCGATGGCCAGCCGCTGGCGCTGACCACCGGAGACGTTGGTGCCGCCCTGTGCGATCGGTGCCGCCAGTCCTTCGGGCATCGCCTCGACGAAGTCCCGGGCCTGGGCGATCTCCAGTGCCGTCCAGAGTTCCTCGTCGGTGGCGTCCGGGTTGCCGTAGCGCAGATTGCTCGCCACCGTGCCGGTGAACAGGTACGGCCGCTGCGGCACCAGGCCGATCCGGTTCCACAGCTGCTCCGGTGCCAGTTGCCGCACGTCGACCCCGTCGACGAGTACGGCACCGGCGGTCACGTCGACCAGCCGGGGGATGAGGGAGAGCAGGGTGCTCTTGCCCGCACCCGTACTGCCGATGATCGCCGTGGTGCTGCCCGGTGTGACCCGGAAGGAGATGTCCCGCAACACCGGCTCGGCGGCGCCCGGGTACTGGAAGCGCACGTCGCGCAGTTCCAACTCGGCCCGGCCGGCCACCTCGACGACCGGGTCCGGGGCGGGCACCACGGAGGAGTCGGTGTCCAGCACCTCGGTGATCCGCTCGGCGCAGACCGCCGCGCGGGGCACCATCATCAGCATGAAGGTGGCCATCATGACGGCCATCAGGATCTGCATCAGGTACTGCAGGAATGCGGTCAGCGCGCCGACCTGGATGGCACCCTCGTCGACCCGCTGACCACCGAACCAGAGCACCGCCACGCTGGAGACGTTGAGTACCAGCATCACCACGGGGAAGATCAACGCCATCAGCCGGCCGGTACGCAGGGCGGTGGCGGTCAGGTCGGCGTTCGCGGTGGCGAAGCGTCGCGTCTCGTACGGCTCGCGGACGAACGCCCGGACCACCCGGATGCCGGTGATCTGCTCGCGGAGCACCCGGTTGATGGTGTCGATCCGGGTCTGCATCAACCGGAAGCTCGGCACCATCCGCCGGATGATCAGGCCCAGCACGATCGCCAGCACCGGTACGCAGACCAGCATCAGCCAGGAGAGCCCGACGTCTTCGCGCAGGGCCATCACCACGCCGCCGATGCTCATGATCGGCGCGGAGACCAGCATGGTGCAGCTCATCAGCACCAGCATCTGCACCTGCTGCACGTCGTTGGTGTTGCGCGTGATCAGCGACGGCGCACCGAAGCGGGCGACCTCCCGGGCGGAGAAACGGTTGACGTGTCCGAACAGCGTCGCCCGCAGGTCCCGGCCGAAGCCCATGGCGATGCGGGCGCCCAGGTAGACCGCCGCGATCAGGCAGACGATGTGCACCACCGTGAGGGCGAGCATCCATCCGCCGGTACGCAGGATGTAGTCGGTGTCTCCCCGGGCCACGCCGAGGTCGATGATGTCGGCGTTGAGGCTCGGCAGCGAGAGCGAGGCCATCGTGCTGACGAACTGCAGCAGCACGACCACGGCCAGCGGCCGCCGGTACGGGCGCAGGTTGGCCAGCAGCAACCGGATCAGCATGTCGGGCCTCCCTCGGGCTTGCCGGCCGACTCGTCCTGGCCGATGACCTCCAGGAGGAACTGCCGGATCACGGCCGCCTTCGCCGGGTCGGCGTCGACCGAGGTGAGGGGGCGCCGAGCCCGGATCATCGCGGTGAGCGCGTCGACCCGGTCCCGGCCGTCCGGGGTCAGGGTGAGTTTGATGCTGCGCCGGTCGGCGCCGTCGCGGCGTCGTTGCACCAGGCCGTCGCGTTCGAGGGTGTCAACGATGCCGGTGAGGGTGGCCGGGCGGACGAAACACAGCTCGGCCACCGCGCGGTGCGGCAGCTCCCCGTGCTCGGCGAGGGCCATCAGGGTGACCATCCCGGCCTGGGTGAGGCCGTGCTCGTCGGCGAGGTAGCGGTTCCATCGCTGGCCGGTGAGGTGCCCGGCGACCACCAGCAGCCGACCGAGCGGTACGTCCCCGAGTTGGACCAGTTTCATATCGGCAGATTAGAACCCTGACAGTCAGGGGCCAAACTATTTTTCGACATGCCGTTTCACCAACTTGTCGGCAGTGGCATCCCCTCGGTGTAGCCGGCCGTGCTCTGCACGCCGACCAGCGCCCGCTCGTGGAACTCCGGCAGGGTACGGGCACCGGCATAGGTGAACGCACTGCGTACCCCGGAGATGATCTCGTCGATCAGGTCCTCCACGCCGGGCCGGACCGGGTCCAGGTACATCCGGGCGGACGAGATGCCCTCCTCGAAGATCGCCTTGCGGGCCCGGTCGTACGGGCTGTCCTCGCCGGTACGCGCGCTTACCGCCCGCGCCGAGGCCATCCCGAAGCTCTCCTTGTAACGGCGACCGTCCTCGTCTGTGTAGAGGTCACCGGGGGACTCGTAGGTGCCGGCGAACCACGAGCCGATCATCACGTTGGACGCCCCGGCGGCCAGGGCCAACGCCACGTCCCGGGGATGGCGCACCCCGCCGTCGGCCCAGACGTGCCGACCCAGCTCGCGAGCGGCGGCCGCGCAGTCGAGCACCGCCGAGAACTGCGGCCGACCCACCCCGGTCATCATCCGGGTGGTGCACATCGCACCCGGGCCGACTCCGACCTTGACGATGTCCGCGCCCGCCTCGACCAGGTCGCGTACGCCGTCGGCGGTGACCACGTTGCCGGCCGCGACCGGGACGGCCGGTTCGAGCCGGCGCACGGTCCGCAGCGCGGCGATCATCCGCTCCTGGTGGCCGTGCGCGGTGTCCACCACCAGGGTGTCCACCCCGGCCGCCAGCAACGCCGCCGCCTTGCCCGCCACGTCGCCGTTGATCCCCACCGCCGCCGCGATCCGCAGCCGCCCCTGGTCGTCCACGGCCGGCCGGTACAACGTCGCCCGCAGCGCGCCCTGGCGGGTGAGCACCCCGACCAGCCGCCCGTCGTCGTCGACCACCGGGGCCAACCGCCGCCGCCCCTCGGAGAGCCGGTCGAATCCGGTACGCGGGTCCGCGCTCGCCGGCACGGTGTGCAGGTCGGCCGACATCACGTCCTGCAGTTGGGCGAAGCGGTCCACACCGACCGTGTCCGCCTCGGTCACCACGCCCATCGGCCGGCCCGCCTCGTCGACCACGATGACCGCGCCGTACGCCCGCTTCGGCAGCAGGTGGATCGCGTCGCCGACGGTGTCCGTCGGGCCGAGCGCGACGGCGGTCTCGTGCACCAGGTGCCGCTGCTTGACCCAGGCGACCACCTCGGCCACCACGCCGATCGGGATGTCCTGCGGGATTACCACGATGCCGCCACGGCGGGCCACCGTTTCGGCCATCCGCCGGCCGGCGACCGCCGTCATGTTCGCCACGACCAGCGGGATCGTGGTGCCTGTACCGTCGCCGGTGGCCAGGTCGACGTCGAGCCGCGACGCCACCTCGGAGCGGGCCGGGGCCATGAAGACGTCGTTGTAGGTCAGGTCGTACGCCGGGGTCGTGCCGTTGAGGAAACGCACCCGGCCATCATTGCTGCCGATGCGCCACCGCGCCGCCCGTGGTGGGCGAAACCACCCCACTCAGCCCAGCACCAACGCCGCCGCCACCCCGACCATCACCACCGCGATCAGGCCGTCGAGCACCTGCCAGACGCGGGTACGCGCGAGCAGCGGGGCGAGCCGGTAGGCGCCCGCGCCGAGCGCGGTGAACCAGCACACACTGGCCAGCGCGGCCCCGACACCGAACCACCAGCGGTGCTGGTGCTGCTGGGCGATGCCACCGAGCAGCAGCACGGTGTCCAGGTACACGTGCGGGTTGAGGTAGGTGAACGCCAGGCAGGCCGCCAGCGTCGCGCCGAGCCGGGCCGGTGGCCGTTGGGCGGGGGTGAGGGCGCCGGGGCGCAGCGCGCGGCGGGCGGCGAGGACCGCGTACCCGAGCAGGAAGGCGGCACCGCCCCAACGGATGGCGGTGAGCAGGTCCGGTCGGGCGGCCACCACCGAACCGACCCCGGCGATCCCGACGCCGATCAGCAGCGCGTCCGACACCGCGCAGGTCAGGACGACCGGCACCAGGTGTTCCCGGCGCAGGCCCTGGCGGAGCACGAAGGCGTTCTGCGCGCCGATGGCGACGATCAGGGCGATGGACAACGAGAAACCGGCGACGGCCGAGGTGAGCATGGGTCGACGGTAGGGTCGATCCTGATCATCAGTCCAACTAAAGATTCTTCAGATGGTTAAGGACAGCTTCATGAGCGGTCTGGATTCCGCCCAGCTCCGTACGCTCGCCGCCGTCGTCAGTGAGGGCAGCTTCGAGGCGGCGGGCCGGCTGCTGCACGTGACCCCGTCGGCGGTCAGCCAGCGGATCAAGGCGCTGGAGGAAGCCGTCGGGCAGGTGCTCGTCCGACGTCAGCGACCCTGCGATGCCACCGAGGCCGGGCGCCCGCTGCTCCGCCTCGCCGGGCAGTTGGCGCTGCTGGAACGGGAGGCGTTGGCCGACGCGCGCGGCCCGCTCGGCGGTGACCCCGGCCGGACCCGGGTCGCCGTCGTGGTCAACGCCGACTCGCTCGCCACCTGGTTTCCCGCCGCCCTGGCCCGGCTGCCCGCCCCACCGGAACTCTCCTTCGACATCCGGCAGGACGACCAGGACCACAGCGCCGAACTGCTGCGCGCCGGAGCGGTGATGGCCGCGGTGACCGCCCAGCGGGAGGCGGTGCAGGGCTGCCGGGTACGCCCCCTCGGCGCGATGCGGTACCGGGCGCTGGCCGCCCCGTCGGCCCTGCGACGGTGGTTCGCCGACGGTCTCACCCGTTCGGCCCTCGCCGCCGCACCGGTGGTGCTCTTCGACCGCAGGGACCGCATCCAGCACCGCTTCCTGCGTACGCTGACCGGCCGTACCGTCGACCCGCCGGTGCACTACGTGCCGTCGGTGCCCGCGTTCAGCGCCGCGATCCGACTGGGCCTGGGGTGGGGGATGGTGCCGGAGCAGATCGCCGCCGACGACCTGGACTCCGGCCGCTGCGTGGACCTCGCGCCGGGCCGGGTGGTGGACATCCCGCTCTACTGGCAGCACTGGCGACTCGACTCGGCGGTGCTGACCGCGCTCACCACAGCCGTGTGCGCCGTCGCCGCCGAAACCCTGCGCTGACCGGCTCGCGCGCCCGCTTGCTCGCGCGCCCGCTCGCCGCTGAGCCGCGCGTGCGCGGCGTGCCGTGTTAAGAGGGGGCCCCTTTACTACCCCAGGCGTTAACAAGGGGCCCTTCCTTACACCTCAGGCGATGGTGCAGATGGCGGCACCGGCGGTGATCACCGCGCCGACCTCGGCCGACAGGCCGCTGACCGTACCCGCCTTGTGGGCGTGCAGCGGCTGCTCCATCTTCATCGCCTCCAGCACCACCACCAGGTCGCCCTCGGCGACGGTGTCCCCGTCGGCCACCGCGATCTTGACGATGGTGCCCTGCATGGGGGAGGTCAACGCGTCGCCGCCGGCCGTCGCGCCGACCGTGGCGCCGCCACCACGGCGGGCGGGCTTACGCGCGGCCGGCGCGGCGGACGCCGAACCGGCGGTCAGGCCCGCCGGCAGGCTCACCTCCAGCCGCTTGCCACCCACCTCGACCACGACCGTCTCGCGCTCGGCCGGGCCGGCGGAAGCGTCGGCCGCTCCGGTGAACGGCGGCACGGTGTTGTCGAACTCGGTCTCGATCCAGCGGGTGTGCACGGCGAACGGCTCGGCGGTGAACGCGGGATCGCGGACCACCAGGCGGTGGAACGGCAGTGCGGTGGCCATCCCCTCGATCACCATCTCGGCGAGCGCCCGGCGGGCCCGCTCCAACGCCTCGGTACGGGTCTCCCCGGTGACGATCAGCTTGGCCAGCAGCGAGTCGAAGTTCCCACCGATCACGTCGCCGGCCGAGATACCGGTGTCCACCCGGACACCCGGCCCGGTGGGCAGCCGCAGCGCGGTGACCGTGCCGGGGGCGGGCAGGAAGCTGCGCCCCGGGTCCTCACCGTTGATCCGGAACTCGATGGAGTGCCCACGCGGCGTCGGGTCCTCGGTGAAGCGCAGCTTCTCGCCGTCGGCGATGCGGAACTGCTCGCGGACCAGGTCGATGCCGGCGGTCTCCTCGGTGACCGGGTGTTCCACCTGCAACCGGGTGTTGACCTCCAGGAAGGAGATGGTGCCGTCGTTGCCGACCAAGTACTCGACGGTGCCGGCGCCGTGGTAGCCGGCCTCCCGGCAGATCGCCTTGGCGCTGTCGTGGATCTGGGCCCGCTGCTCCGCCGTCAGGAACGGCGCAGGTGCCTCCTCGACGAGCTTCTGGTGCCGGCGCTGCAACGAGCAGTCCCGGGTGCCCACCACGATCACGTTGCCGTGCTGGTCGGCCAGGACCTGCGCCTCGACGTGGCGCGGCCGGTCGAGGTACCGCTCGACGAAGCACTCGCCCCGACCGAACGCGGCGACCGCCTCCCGGGTGGCCGACTCGAACAGCTGCGGAATCTCCTCCATCGTGCGGGCCACCTTCAGGCCACGCCCGCCACCACCGAAGGCGGCCTTGATCGCCACCGGCAGCCCGTGGTCGACAGCGAAGGCCATCACCTCGTCGGCGCTGCCGACCGGGTCTGCGGTGCCGGGCACCAGCGGCGCACCGGCCCGCTGGGCGATGTGCCGGGCGGTGACCTTGTCACCGAGGTCGCGGATCGCCTGCGGGGTGGGGCCGATCCAGGTCAGGCCGGCGTCGATGACCGCCTGCGCGAAGTCGGCGTTCTCGGAGAGGAAGCCGTAGCCGGGATGCACCGCGTCGGCACCGGACCGGGCCGCGGAGTCGATGAGCTTGTCGATACGCAGGTAGCTCTCCGCGGCGGTGTCACCACCCAGGGCGTACGCCTCGTCGGCGAGCGTGACGTGCAGGGCGTCGCGGTCGGAGTCCGCGTACACCGCGACACTGCCCAGGCCGGAGTCCTGGCAGGCGCGGATCACCCGGACGGCGATCTCGCCCCGGTTGGCGATGAGTACCTTGCGCACCTGGTGGCTCCTCCCCGAGGTTACTGACCGGGAGTTTAGCGACCGACAGGCAGGCCCTAACGAACGATCAGTGTGGGATGGCGCACGGATTGGTCCGGCGTCGATCCGGCGTGGTGTCACACCGATGTGATCGGCTATCGATCACGATGGTGGCCGACAGCGGCCATGAACGGGGAGAAGCAATGATCGAGACCAGAGGGCTGCGCAAGTCGTACCGTAGCCGGGCCGGTCGGGAGACGAAGACCGTCGACGCGGTCCGCGGCGTCGACCTGGACGTGGCGGCGGGCGAGATCTTCGGGTTCCTCGGCCCGAACGGCGCCGGCAAGACCACCACCCTGCGGATGCTGGCGACGCTGATCGAGCCGGACGGCGGCCAGGCCACCATCGCCGGTGCCGACCTGCGCACCGATCCGGGTGAGGTGCGCCGCCGCATCGGCTACGTCGCCCAGGGCGGCAGCACCTGGGACGAGTCCACCGCCCGGGAGGAGCTGGTCCTCCAGGCCCGGCTGTACGGCATCTCGAAGGCCGAGGCGCAGCGTCGGGCCGTCCGCGCGCTGGAGGCGTTCCAGCTCACCGAGTTCGCCGACCGCAAGTGCAAGACGTACTCCGGGGGTCAGCGGCGTCGGGTCGAGATCGCGCTCGGCATCATCCACGAGCCGAAGATCGTCTTCCTGGACGAGCCGACCACCGGCCTCGACCCGCAGAGCCGGGCGCACATGTGGGACGAGATCCGGCGACTGCGCACCGACGGGATGACCGTCTTCATCACCACCCACTACCTCGACGAGGCCGATGCCCTCTGCGACCGCATCGCGATCATGGATCACGGTGAGGTGGTCGCCGAAGGCACGCCGGCCGGGCTCAAGCGCGAAATCTCCGGTGACGTGGTGCAACTCGGCCTCAGCATCAACGCCACCACCGAGGCGGAGAAGCTGCTCGCCGTCGAGGAGTACGTCAGCCGACTGGAGGCGCTCGACGAAGGCGGGCTGCGGCTCTTCGTCGACGACGGGGCCACCGCCATCCCGCGCATCCTGCGTCGTGTCGACGGTGCCGGGCTCGACCTCAAGTCGATCGAGCTGCACCGCCCGAGCCTCGACGACGTCTTCCTCACCAAGACCGGGCGCTCGCTGCGCGAGTCCTGACCCGACCAGGAGAACTCATGAAACTCGCCCGCGACACCTGGCTGATCTTCCAGCGCCAACTGCACCTGCTGCTGCGCAACCCGGTGTGGGTATTCGTCGGCGTCTTCCAGCCGGTGATGTACCTGCTGCTGTTCGCCCCGCTGCTCAAGCCGGCGTTGAACGCACCCACCCAGGCCGAGGCGTACAAGATCTTCGTGCCGGGTCTGCTGGTGCTGCTTGCCATCTTCGGCGGCCTGTTCCAGGGCTTCGGCCTGATCGCCGAGCTGCGCGCCGGGGTGATCGAGCGATCCCGGGTCACCCCGGTGAGCCGGCTCGCCCTGCTGCTCGGCCGCTCCCTGCGCGACGTGGTGTCGCTGCTGGTCCAGGCGGTCATCATCACCCTGCTGGCGCTCCTGTTCGACCTGCGCGTGTTCATCGGCGACCTGCTGCTGGCGTACCTGATGCTCGCCCTGATCGCGCTGATGACCTCGGCGGTCTCCTACGGCGTCGCGTTGAAGGTCAAGAGCGAGGACGCGCTCGCCCCGCTGATGAACACGGTCGCCCAGCCGGTGCTGCTGCTCTCCGGCATCCTGCTGCCGCTCGCCTTCGCACCCGGCTGGCTGCAGGGCATCGCCAAGTGGAACCCGTTCTCCTGGGCGGTCGACGGCACCCGGGCCCTGTTCAGCGGCGACATCGGCAACGACAAGGTCTGGCAGGGGCTGACCATCATCGCGATCCTGGCCGCCGCCGGCGTCTACTGGGCCGCCCGCCAGTTCGCCCGCAGCGTCCGCTGACCGGGTGAAAGGAAGGGCACCTTATTAACGCCTGCGGTAGAGCACGGGCCCCTTCTTAACATCCAAGCGCAGCGTGCGGAGAGTTCGCTCTCAGCGCGGGTCGGGCAGCGGCATGCGCTTGTAGCGTGGGCGCGTGCCTCGCCTTCTCCGCGACCGGATCACCTGGTTGGCCTACGCCCAACTCGGTCTGTGGGGTTTCTTCCTCTACGGCTTCGGTCCGGTGGTGCCGTTGCTGCGCGACGAGCAGGGCACCAGCGCCGCCGTCGCCGGGCTGCACAGCACCGCCCTCGCGGTCGGTGCCCTGGCCGGCGGCGCGCTGTTCGCCCCGGTCGCCCGCCGGTTCGGCCGGGCGCCGACGATCTGGTTCGGGCTGGCCGGCGTCGCCGCCGGGGTGAGCGGGCTGGCCCTGCTGCGCCCGCTGCCCGCCACCCTCGCCGTCGTCATGATGATCGCCACCGCCGGGACGCTGATCGTCAGCGGCGTGAACGTGGTGCTGACCACCCGGCACGGATCTGCCGCTCCGGCGGCCCTGGCCGAGGCGAACGCCGCCTGCGCCGGCATGGGCATCCTGGCCCCGCTGGTGATCGGGCTCAGCGTGAACGCCGGCTGGGGTTGGCGGCCCGGCATGTCCATCGTGGTGGCGCTTATCGCGCTGGTCGCCGTCGCCACCCTGACTCGACGCGTACGCGGACCGCGGGTCGCCGTCGTCCACCCGCACAGGACACCGGTTCCCGCTGGTACGCGTCGACTGCCGAAGGCGTACTGGATCGCCTGGGTGTTGATGGCGGTCACCGGCTCGATCGAGGTCTGCCTGTCCCTGTGGACCGCCGACGTGCTGCGGGTGCACGCCGGAATGGCGCCCGGTGCCGCCTCCGCGGCGGTGGCCGCAATCGTCGCCGGCATGTTCGTCGGACGGATCTTCGGCGGCCGGGTGGCCCTCCGGCTCCGCCCGGTACCCCTCCTGCTCGCCGCACTGGGAGTGTCGCTGGCGGGATTCGCCCTCTTCTGGGTCGCCTCGGTCGGCTGGCTGGCGGTCGTCGGCCTGGTGGTGCTGGGGCTGGGCAACGCCCTGCACTACCCGCTGGCCATCTCGCTCGCCCTCGCCGTCGCCGGTGACGCCACGGATCAGGCGGCGGGCTGGTCGGCGTACTCGATGGCTGTGGGTTTCGGGATCGCGCCGGTCGCGCTCGGCTGGGTGGCCGACGGCGTCGGTGCCCACCTGGCGTTCCTGCTGCTGCCCGGCTTCATCGCGGTGGCCGCGCTGCTCGCGGTACGACTCGGCCGGGCCCTGCCGACTCCGACGCCCGCCGAGCGGCCGACGCCCGCCTCCGTCTGACCGGACGGGTCCCCGCGCGACGTGCTGTTCAGCGCCGCTGGAGTGCGCCGACGGCGCGCAGGGCGATGTCGACGGAGGCCTGGAGTTCTTCGCGGCTCGCGCCGGCTGCGGCGTGCACCGCGTGGCCCTCGCTCAGCGCCATCACGAACCGGGCGAGCGCCGGGACATCCGTGTCGTCCGACAGGTCGCCCTCGTCCACGGCACGGGTCAGCCGTTCCGCAAGAGCCGCCTCGGTGGCGGCCCGACCGGCGGCCAGGATCTCGGAGATCCCGGCGTTCTCCGGTGAGCAGGCCAGGCCTCCCTGGATGGAGAGGCAGCCGGCGGGGTGATCGGCGGCGGTGAGGCCGTCGGCGCTGGCGCGCAGGAACGCCTCGATGGCGGCGTACGCGCTGGGTTTGTCGAGGGCGGCGCGGGCGGCGGCCACCTGGGTCTCGTGGTACCGGGCGAAGGCGCGTTGGAACAGCTGTTCCTTGCTGCCGAACGTGGCGTACAGGCTCGGCCGGTTGATGCCCATCGCGCTGGTGAGGGCGCTCAGCGACGCGCCTTCGTAGCCGTGCTGCCAGAAGACCTCGGTGGCGCGATCGAGGACAGCCTCCTCGTCGAAGGCGCGGGGACGTCCGATCGTGCTCATGACAGCAGTCTACCGCTCGGTACAGAAGTGACCCAAGCCACCAACCGATCGGTACAAAACCCTGTTACGCTGACTCGCAACTGATCGGTACAAAAGGAGAAGCATGACCGTCACACTGGTTACCGGCGCCAACAAAGGCATCGGCTTCGAAACCGCCCGACAGCTTCTCGAACTGGGCCATGCCGTCTACCTCGGCGCCCGCGACATCGAGCGGGGCAAGGCCGCCGCAGCAGCACTGGGCGCACCATTCGTCCAACTCGACGTCACCGACGACGCGTCGGTGAGCGACGCCCTCGCGACGATCGATGCGGCCGAGGGCCGCCTCGACGTCCTGATCAACAATGCCGGCATCCTCGGCTCCGGAGACATCGACGGACCGAAGGCGCTGCGGGTGTTCGACACCAACGCGGTGGGCATCGTCCGGGTCACCGAGGCCGCGTTGCCACTGCTGAGGAAGTCGTCGAACCCGACTGTCGTCAACGTCTCCAGCAGCATGGGATCGTTCTGGGCGGTGAACAACCCCGAACGGCCGGAGTTCGGCATCCCGATGGCGCTCTATGCGGCGTCCAAGTCAGCGGCCACCATGCTCACCGTCCAGTACGCCAAGTTGCACCCGGGCATCAAGTTCAACGCACTCGAGCCCGGCACCACAGCCACCGACATGACCGCCGACCTCGGGATCGGACGGCCGGTCGAGGAGAGCGCCAAGACGGTCGTACGCCTCGCCACGCTCGGCGTGGACGCTCCGACCGGAACCCTCACCGACGACCACGGCACCCTGAGCTGGTAGGGCGACATGACGACGCAAGAGGATCTCCGCAACTGGTACCTGCGCTACGTCGCGGCACTCAACGCCCACGAATTCGACGGGATGGACGAGTTCATAAACGACCAGGTCCTGCTCAACGGCAGGATGGGCACCCGGGACGACGTGCTCACCGTCCAGCGACAGGACATCGATGCCGTTCCGGACCTCCACTGGGAGGTCAAGGAACTGCTGTTCGACCGCAACCGCATCGCCGTACGCGCGATCAACACCGGCACTCCGGTGAAGAAGTGGCTCGGTGTCGCACCGTCCGGCACCTCCTTCGAATCGTCGAGTACGCCATCTATGAGGTCAGGGACGGCCGGTTCGTGCAGATGACCGCGCTGCACGACTCCGCCGAACTGCTCCGCCAGCTCACCGCCTGAGCAACGACCCTGGTCCGGACGCCCGCCCACCGGAGCGGGCGTCCGAACCAGCGGTCGGCACCGGCAGACGCCGCTGCTCGATCCGTCCAGGACTCGCAACAGAACGGAACAGTCAATGACAGCGATCGGAATCATCGGTGCCGGCGAAGTCGGCAGCCAGATCGCGCGTGCGGCAATCGCCACCGGATATCGCGTCGTCATCGCCAACTCCCGGGCACCCGGGACGCTGGACCGCCTGGTCGCCGAACTGGGCCCGTCGGCCCGGGCGGCGTACGCCGCCGACGCCGCCGCGGCCGGCGACTTCGCCGTCGTGGCGGTGCCCCTCAAGCTCGTCAACGACATGCCGGTCGACGAACTTGCCGGCAAGATCGTGCTGGACACGAACAACTACATGCCCTGGCGCGACGGCAACTTCCCGGTCGTCGACTCCGGCGAGAAGACGGTCCACGAGCTCCGCCAGGAGCAGCTTCCGACGTCGAAGGTCGCCAAGGCGTTCACCCACATCCAGGCACCCCGGCTGCTCACCTCCGCTCGACCAGCCGGTACCCCCGACCGGTTGGCGCTGTCGGTGTCGAGCAACCACCCCGACGCCGTCGAACTCGTGACGAGACTGTACGACCAGTTCGGCTTCGACACCGTGGACAACAGCCCGCTCAGCGAGTCCTGGCGTACCGAACCCGGCCAACCTGCCTGGTTGCGCCACGCCCACCAGAACCGCGAAGAGTTGACCCTCAACCTGGCCCGAGCACGACGCAAAGTGCAGGTATAGCCCGACCCGGTGGCCCGCTCCTGGCGCTCGCCCTGGCCGTGGCCCTGCCCCTGGCTCTCGCCCTGGCTCAGTGCACCCGGGCGAGGGTCAGACCGTCAGCGATCGGCAGCATCACCGCGTCCACCCGTACGTCGGCCAGGACATCGTCGTTGAAGGCGGCGATGGCCCGGTCGTCGGCGTTCTGCGGTGCGATGACCCGACCGTGCCGCAGCACGTTGTCGACGGCGATCACCCCGCCGGGCCGCATCCGGGGCACCAACTCGGCCCAGTAGATCGGGTAGCCGGTCTTGTCGGCGTCGATGAAGGCAAAATCCAGGTACCGCTCGTTCGGCAACTGCCGCAGCGTGTCCCCGGCCGGGCCGATCCGCAGGTCGATCAGGTCGGCCACACCGGCACGCGCCCAGTACCGGCGGGCGACACTCGTGTACTCCTCGGAGATGTCGAAGCAGGTCAACCGCCCACCGTCGACAAGCCCACGGGCGATCGCCAGCGCGGAGAGCCCGGTGAAGGTGCCCACCTCCACGGCCTGCCGGGCACCGAGCAGCCGGGTCAGGAAGGTCAGGAAGGCAGCCTGCTCGGGTGCCACCTGCATGGACGCGTGCTCCGGCAGCAGGGCCAGCGTCTCCTCGGCCAGGTCACGGATCACCTCGTCGGGCGGGGCACCGTGGGCCACCAGGTAGCCGTGCAGTTCGTCGGTGAGCGGAATCGACTTCAGCGTCATGCCGGGACGTTATCCGAGTGACTCGACCGACTGGTTACCCGGCGCGACCTTCGTCCACAGATCAGTGATCCGCAGGTCCAACTCGGCCAGCAGCCGCCGCAGCAGTGGTAGGGACAACCCGATCACCGTGCTCGGATCACCCTCGATCCGTTCCACGAACGGCCCGCCCAGACCATCGATGGTGAACGCGCCCGCCACCGCGAGCGGCTCACCGGTCCCGACGTACGTGGCGATCTCGTGGTCACTGATGTCGGCAAAATGCACCACCGTCGAGGCCACCGCCTCCGCCTGACGCCCCGCCTCGACATCGACCAGACAATGCCCACTGTGCAGCACCCCGCTGCGTCCCCGCATCCGTTCCCACCGCGCAGTGGCATCGTCGGGATCCGCCGGCTTGCCGAGGATCTGCCCTTCGAAGGCGAGCACGGAGTCACAGCCCAACACGAGCGTGCGCTGATCGTCGGCGGGCCGCAGCCGGGCCACTACCGCCTGCGCCTTCAGCCGGGCCAACTCAAGGCAGAGATCCTCCGCCCGCTCGGTCACCACAAGTGACTCATCGACCCCACTGACCAGCACATCCGGCTCGATGCCAGCAGCTTGCAGCGTCTTACGGCGGGCCGGGCTCGCGGAAGCAAGCACCAGCCGAACAGGCATCACATCAGGCACCTCGCCGACGTTACCGGTTGCCCGTCCGCCCCCGCCTCTGCGCCCAGACGCACGTCGTCGTGTCGCAGCCGCCCGTCCGGTCGCCGCGGAGTCAGCGACTGACCCGCGGTGGCGGATCATCGGACCTGCGGCGGTGCCGCACCACCAATGCCCAGGCCACACCCCCCGCCACCAGCAACCCCAACGTGACAAGCCCCCGCACGGTCGCCGCACCCCCAACACCGGCCGGCGGCCCATCGGCCGCCGCCGTGGTCGGGCCAGCCACATCCGGCGAGGTCGCCGGCACCGACTCAAAACCCCTCGGCGGTACGTCTGCCGTCAGCGCTGCCACCAGGTCGATGACGCCGTAGCCGTACTGGTCGTCGCGCCCCGGCGGCCCCTTGTCGATCGCGGTAGCGGTCAACCGGTGCGCCACCTCATCCGCCGGCAGATACGGATACTTGGCCCGCACCAACGCCGCCGCCCCCGCCACAATCGCCGTAGCGTCGGAGGTGCCATTACTGCGGCTGTAGTTCTCGCCCATGCTTGTGCTATATATGTCCTCGGCTGGAGCTACAACATCGACTTCAGGGCCTGTAACGGATATGGGTGCGATTCTTCCTGACCGATCGATCCCGCCCACGGCTATGACGCCTGGATACGCGGCAGGGAACGCCACCGTGGCTTCCTGCGGGTGGTTGCCGGACCCGGCAACCACAACAATGTTCGCACGTACCGCCGACTCAATGGCCTGTTGTAGCTTAATGCTCGGCTCGGCCGCCATGGAAACGCTGATGACCTGCGCGCCTCGCTCAATAGCGTAATCAATCCCACTAGCCAAGTCGTCTACGTTTGCGTGTCGACTGTCTAGGTTGACCCTTATCGGGATGATCTTCGCCTTGGGGGCGATGCCGAGAGCGCCTTTGGTAGTGCCTTGTCCATGGGCGGCGATAAGACCTGCAACCGTTGTTCCATGGCCGTCATTGTCGCGTCGGCCATCGCCACCTTTGTCTGGTGTAATGTCGATTCCCGGAAGCAAATTACCTGCCAGGTCGGGGTGTGGGTCGATCCCAGTGTCTGGCACCGCGACCGTCACACCTTCACCTTGGCTTATCGTGTGCGCTTTGGCGGTTTTCAGATATGTGAGATGCCATTGATCGCTGCGGATTCGATCAGCACCGTCTGTGGCTGTCCTTGATGTTCCGATTGTGCCTGTTGTGGAAGGAGTGAGGATGGCGGCTACTAGGATAATTTTGCTGATGGGGACTAAATAACTAATAAGGCCCATCTATCTGAGTCCGATTGCGGGTCCAGGGTCGATCGGCTCGTCGTCGTTGTCGGACTTAACAACCGGAAGGACTCCTCGGTCTACTTGCCAGGGTTGATCTGGATCCCATCGCCTTGTCTTGTCGTCTTGGTTACCAGATCTCCGCGAACTCATCATTCCGCCTGAGTTGGGCAAGCCGACTGCTGGCATGCCGCCGAATGAGGAGTTGGTATTGGGAAGTCCACGGCCTCCTCGGGGTCGCGAACCGGCCGCACCCGTAGGAGCAGTGCCGGCTGCACCGCCTCCGATTAATCCTCCGACTGGGTTAACGCGCCGAGGCTGCGCGGCGCTTCCTGAGGACGGGCCGGTTATCATTCCAGGAACCCCGCCGATTAGGCCGTTATTGGCTGCAGGTCGAGGTGCTGTCGACGAATGGGGTGCGGGAGTTGGCCGGCCGATGGAACCGGAAGATGATTGGCCTGTTCCGGGGCGCCCTGGCTGATAACCGGGGCCGACTGATGGCTCAATATGAAAGCCGGGGCTCGTGGGGGGAGAGGACGTCGACGGGGCCGCCTTGCCTGACGTTGCTGGTGGTGATACTGGGCTGGGTCGATTTCCACCAAGAACTGGTCCAATTCCCGGGGCCTTGGGTGCAGCAACTCGCCCGCCCGGTAGCTGTACGCCTGAGACTGCGCGAGCCTTTGGCGTTGGAATAGGAACAATAGGCGGAAGAATCGGGGCGGGTTCGACTATTGTGCCGTACACGTTCGGTTCATTTTGGTTGATGCCGCGGCCCGCGGAAGGCGGGGGAGGGGGTTGGCGGAGCATTGCTTGGGCTTGTTGGAGTTCGCTGCTGAGGCCGTACATGATGCCGCGCGCTCGGACGTTGAGGCGTTCGAGTTCGGCATCGGTTACCGGGGGTTCGCTGGCCCGACTGCCGGCGGCGGCTTTGGGGTCGGCGGCGATCGTCTCCCAGGTCCGCTTCTGCTGGAGTTTGCGGGCGTACTCCTCGTAGATCTTGCTCAACTCGGTGCGGGTGCTGGTGATGGCCTGGGTGGCGGCGGACAGCGCGGTCTGGTTGGCGGAGGCGGCGTCGTGCGTGCGTTGCACCTGGTCGATGAGGTCGTCGAGTTCGGCGACGTACGCCTTGGCGGCGGCGTTGGTCTCCGGCGGCCAGGCTCGGGCCAGGCCGTCGCGGTACGCCCTGAGGCGGGTGAGGTGCTGGCCTGCCAGGTCACAGACCTTGCGCCAGCCGGCGACGTGCCGCCAGTGCTGTTCGGTCTGGTGGTCCTGCACGCAGGCCCACATGTCGGCGACGTTCATCAGGTACCAGTTGGTGAGGCCGCCGCTGCGGCCGACGCCCACGTCTCTCATGGCAGCACCACTGGTCCGGGCTGGTCGGGGCCGGTGGGGTCGGCGAACGACGGCGACGGCGCCGGCGGGGCGGTGGTGATGCCGGGCCGGGCGAGGGCGCGTTCGATGTCGGCGACCCGGGCTGCGGAGAAGGCGTCGGCGTCGCCGTAGCGCAGCGCCACCTGGTGGGCGGCTTCCGCGAGGTGACCGGTGGTGTGGCCGACGCCCCAGACGGCGTTGGTGGCGGCCTGCTGGGTCTCCCAGTGTGCGCGCATGAACTGCACCAGCTCGATGAAGGCATCGGCAGGGTTGGACACCTGGGTGAGCATGTCGCTGGCGATGTAGCGCAGGTGCGGGGTGTAGTTGCTCTCGACCTCGGCACGTAGCCGGTCAGCGAATTCTCGCATCTGCCGGATGTCCGCCTCGATCGTGCGGTAACCGCCCAACCAGGACGCTTGTCGATCCTCTTCAGGGATCATCGCCCCTCCCAACCGTCACGGTCCGGTTCCCCAGAGTGAGGTTAATGGGTGACGTCGCCCACGGCTGCCCCGTCACAGTCCCTACGACAGCCGAGAAGCGGCTCGGCGAGGAGCGACGGGCCGGTCAGCGGGGCAGTGCGGACGCGCGCCAGGCGCCGGGACCGGGCAGGTGACCGTTGCTTCCCGGTCGGCCGCTGCGAGCCCACGTCGAGGTCGGTGCCGGGGCAGGGCCGGCGGCCCGGGGGCGGGTGACGACAGCGCCCACCAGCGCGGCCAGTTCCTCCGCGGTCGGCACACCGCGCACGATCCGCAACAGCGGCTCTTCCCCACACATGCCGCTCAGGGTACGTGGCCACCTTGATCTTGGTCGCAGAATGGCGTGCCGACGGTGTAGGTGTCAGCGCTGCCGGGTACCGTCTCAGCGATGTCAGACGCTTCCGCCTCCCAACTCGTCGCCGACCGGTACCGGCTCATCTCGCCGCTCGGTCAGGGTGGCATGGGTCGGGTGTGGAAGGCGCGCGACGAGGTGCTGCACCGCGACGTCGCCATCAAGGAACTCGTACCGCCGCCGGGTCTGACCAACGACGAGCGCCGCGAGATGCGGGAACGCTCGCTGCGCGAGGCGCGGGCCATCGCCCGGCTCAACAACGTCAACGTGGTACGCATCTTCGACGTGCTCCGTACCGATGGTGACCCGTGGATCGTGATGGAGTACGTTGCGTCGCGTTCGTTGCAGGACACGCTCGCGGAGGACGGGCCGGTGTCGTCGGCCCAGGCGGTCGAGATCGGCCTGGGCGTGCTGAACGCCCTGAAGGCCGCGCACAAGGCCGGCATCATGCACCGCGACGTCAAGCCCGGCAACGTCCTGCTCGGCACCGACGGGCGGGTGGTGTTGACCGACTTCGGGCTGGCCACCATCCCCGGCGACCCGAACGTCACGCGTACCGGCATGGTGCTCGGCTCACCGGCGTACATTGCCCCGGAACGGGCCCGCGACGGCACCGCCGGGCCGGAGGCCGACCTGTGGTCGCTGGGTGCCACGCTCTACGCCGCGGTGGAGGGCAAGTCCCCGTTCGCCCGGCCGTCGGCGATCGCGACCCTGGCCGCGCTGGCCACCGAGCCGGTGCCGCCGCCGCGTAACGCCGGCCCACTCAAGTCGGTGCTCACCGGGCTGCTCCGCAAGGACCCCCAGGAACGCATCACCGCCGAGTCCGCCGAGCGCATGCTCCGCAAGGCCAGCGGCCGGCGGGCCCGGAGCATCTCACTGCTGGGCGGCGCACGCCGACCGGGGCCCAACGGGCCGCGTGAGCCACGCCCGCCGTTGGTGCCGGCGCCGCGGCCGTCCGGGGAACGACCGACGACCCCGTCCGCGCCGGTCAGCCCGCCTGCCCCGCGTACGCCGCCGGTTTCCGGCCCGCTCGCCGCCGCCGGCGCCGTCGGGTCCTCGCTCAGCTCGGACGCCGCGCCGACGGCGAAGGTCCCCGCCGACGCCGCTCCGACGAGCAGGGCGGATGCTGCGGTCGGTTCCGACGCGGCGCAACCGGCAGGCTCGGACGCGGCACCCACCGTCCTGGTGTCCGGTGCGGACAGCCCGGTGGACGGGGGCGAAGCGGCCGGTACGAACAACGATGCCGGCGCGTCCCGGAGCGCCGACGCGGCGTCCGTGACCGCTGGTGGCGGGGCGGAGTCCGGTCTCGATGCCGACTCGGGTGCTACCGCCGGAGCGGGGGAGACGGACCAGTCGGGCGCGGCTGTTCCCGGTGGCGCAGCGGCGGACACCGGTGCGGAGCCGACGGCGAAGGTCGACCGCTCGACGTCCACGATGGACCGGGCGACCGCTCACCCGGACACGGATGCGACCCGCCGGGTGGATCCCGCGCCGGCCGGGGAACACACCCGGGTCGTACCGCAGCGGACCTCGCTGATGCCGTCGGTGCCGGATGATCCGACCCCGGCTCGCGGCTCCGTCTTCACCTCGGGCTTCCTGCGTTCGGAGCGCAACCGCCGCGGTCTGCTCGTCGGTGCCCTGGTCGCGCTGCTGCTTGTTGGTCTGGTGGTGGCGGTGCCGCTGCTGACCGGTGACGACGGCGGTGACGACGGCACGTCGCCGGGTGCGGCCAGCAGTTCCGGGACACCCACGGCAGCGACAAGCGAACCGGCCGCACCGCCGCCCACCAGCGCAGCCCCGCCGACCAGCGCGGCCCCGCCCAGCCCGTCGGCAACGCCCAGCACGGCACCGCCGACCAACGGTGCGCTGCCGGAGGGCTGGACGCTGCGAAACGATCCGGTCGGCTTCAAGGTGGCCGTGCCGGAGGGCTGGCGGCGCAGCGCCGGCGGGACCTGGGTGAAGTACCGGGACCCGAACGGCGTCAGCGAGTTGACCATCGACCGCACGGACAGCCCGGGACGGGACGCTGCCGCCACCTGGCGGCAGCTGGAGCCGGGCCGCAAGAACGTCCGTGGCGTGCAGAACTACCGGCTGATCGACATCTGGTCGTTCGACTGCAAGTGGCGGACCTGCGGCGACTGGGACTGGAAGCAGACCCGTAACGGGGTGGAGATCCGAGTCCGCAACCGGGGCTTCGTCACCGCCAGCAACCGCGGTTTCGCGCTGCGCTGGGAAGTGCCGAACAGTGAGTGGGAAGCGCAGCTGCCGAACTTCGAGACGGCCTTCCGGGAGTTCGTGCCCGACCGCCAGGACTGATCGACAGGCATGACCCTCCGTCGTTCGGGTATCTGATCTCCGACGACGGAAGGGAGGCCCGAGATGGGTTACCGAGGAAGGGATGCCCGACCGCGGCTGGCACTGTGGACGCTCGTGGTGCTCGGCAACGTCGTACTGCTGGTCGCCGCCGCCGGAGTCGCGGTGCTGGCGACCCTGTTGAGCCTGGTGACGCTGGCCGGTGCCGCGCTCGCCGGCTGGCACCTCACCCGCCGAGGCAGCGTCACCCGCCGGGGTGGCATGAGCGTGCCGGTCGCGCTCGCCTCGCGACGCCGCGCCTGACCCCTTACGCACCGACAGCGACGCCCGGCCTGAGCGCCGCGCGACGACACCTACGCCGACGATCGGCCGACGTCCGGGATGTCACGGGACGCCGGCCGGTCGTCGTGGCGTACGTCAGGTGTTGTTGGCCAGCGCGATCAGCCGGCTGCGGTCGCCGTTCCAGTAGTTGCGGTCCACCGCGCCGCTGATGCCGGGGACGCTGCCGGAGTCGGTGTACTGCCAGAAGCTCCAGAAGGGCGCGCCGGCCGGCAGGGCACCCACGGAGGACGACCAGCGGGCGATCCAGAGCGGGTGGTTGTTCCACGGGCCGCTCCAGCTGCCGGTGCACTGGTTCCAGAAGCTGGTGGTGGTGTAGATGACCGCGTAGCGGCCGGTGCGGGAGCGGTAGGTGTTGAGGAAGTCCTGCACCCAGTTGCGCATCGCGGTGGTGCTCAGGCCGTAGCAGTAGCCGCCGCTGTACGGGTTCGCCTCCAGATCCAGAGCGGCGGGCAGGGTACGGCTGTCGGCCGACCAGGCGCCGCCGTTGGAGGCCAGGTAGTTGGCCTGGACCGCGCCGGAGGAGATGTTGGGCCGGGCGAAGTGGTACGCCCCCCGGATCACCCCGGCGTTGTACGCGTTGACGTAGTTGGTGTTGAAGTTCGGGTCCTTGTAGCTCGTACCCTCGGTGGCCTTGATGAAGGCGAACTGAATGCCGGCGTTGCGCACGCTGGTCCAGTTGATGGTGCCCTGGTAGCGCGAGACGTCGATGCCGGGCACGGTGGCCGCCGCGGCGGGGGTCGCGGTGGCGACGAGCCCGGCGGCGGCGGTGGCGAGCACGGTGAGTGCGGCGGCGGTCAGCCGACGCAGCGAAGACCTGACCTGACTCATGGCGTCCTCCTGAGACGACAGTCAATTGACAGTCATCTTTGGGTGAGCCTGCTCGGCCAGGCAATAGAGGTAGAGATAATTTTCGATGTCAGGCTTGTGGTGCGAGCCCACCTGGTGATCAGCGCAGGGTGGCCGGATCGATCTGCCAGCGGAACGGCTCGGCGAGGGTCAACGTCTCCCCGGCCTTGGCCACCTGATCCTCGACGTAGTGCCCTCCGTCGAGCCGGTACAGCCGCAGCGAGTGGGTGTCACCGTCCTGCTCGACCAGCAGGTACCAGGGGATTTGGGCGATCGCGTAGAGCTGCATCTTGAGCACCCGATCGGCGGCCGCGTTGCCCGGCGAGACGATCTCGCCCACGAGTACCACCTCTGACGCGTCCAGCACCGTCCCCTCGTCATCGGCGTCGGTGACCACGAGATCCGGAATCACCACGCGATCGACGCCGAGCCGGACGTTGATCGCGTCGTAGACCGAGAGGTCGTTGACCTCCGCCGTAGCCTCGATGCTGTTCGCCAGTCGCCTGGCGACTCGCTGATGCCGTCGGCTCGGAGCAGGGCTCACGATCAGGCTCCCGTCGAGCAACTCGATCCGGTGATGGGTCTCGCCCATGGCGAAGTAGTCGTCCTCCGTCCAGAGGCCGACGTGGGGTTCCAGAGGGGCTGCGCTCACCGGCGTACACCTCCCGATCCGATCGCCACCCGGTCAGTCTCACACCTTACGGGCGGTTGGCCCGGCAATGACACCGGAACACGGGCGGTAGGCTCGCGCCCCATGGTGTCGATCGAGGGCATGACGGAGTTCTGGGACCGCCTGGTCGGCGCGCAGCCCGACCCGCCCCCGCTGCTGGTGCTGCTCACCGGCGTGGTCGCGCTGCTGGTGGTCAGCACCCGGCTGCCGTGGCGGGTCGCCCGCAACGCGATCACCATCGCGCACGAGGGCGGCCATGCCCTGGCCGCGCTGCTCACCGGCCGTAAGCTGCGCGGCATCCGGCTGCACTCGGACACCTCGGGACTGACGCTGTCCGCGGGGCGGCCCACCGGTCCGGGAATGGTGCTCACCCTGCTCGCCGGCTATATCGCGCCACCGCTGGTCGGCCTGGGTGGGGCGTGGCTGTTGGCCGGTAACCGGATCACGCTGCTGCTCTGGCTCGCGGTGATCCTCCTGCTCGCCATGCTGGTCATGATCCGCAACCTGTTCGGGGTGCTGTCGCTGCTGGTCACCGGCGGAGTGGTGCTCGCCGTCTCGTGGTACGCCAGCCCGCAGGTGCAGGCCGCCTTCGCCTGGACGAGTGTGTGGTTCCTGCTGCTCGGCGGCGTACGACCGGTGATCGAGCTGCAACGGCTGCGTACCCGGCGGGGGATGCCCGCCTCCGACGCCGACCAGTTGGCCGGGATCACCGGGCTTCCGGCGTTCTTCTGGGTCGTCCTCTTCGGTCTGGTCAACCTGGCGGTGCTGGTCGTCGGCGGTCTGATGCTGGCCGGCCCGTTGCTCGCGGAGGCCGGCATCACCTGGTGACCCGACCTCCGGCCCGACCGGTTCGGGTCCGGCGGCAACCGCACCCACCCCCTGGTGCGTGTCCTCTACGACCCGCAGGGAGGTGGCAGGTGCCGGACGTCGACGGGTTCGACGATTTCTACCGGGGCAGCCGACAACGGTTGCTCGGCTTCGTCTACGTGCTCACCGGTGACCTCGCCGAAGCCCAGGACGCCGTTCAGGAGGCGTACGTCCGAGCCTGGCAACGGTGGTCCACGGTGCGGCACTACGACGACCCGGAGGCGTGGGTACGGGTGGTGGCGAGCCGGCTCGCGGTGAGCCGGTGGCGCAGTCTGCGTAGCCGGGCTCGGGCGTACCTGCGGCACGGCGCGGTGGAGAGCGTCCCCGCGCCGGGCACGGAAACCGTCGAGGTGGTCGCCGCCCTGCGTCGTCTGCCCGAGGAGCAGCGGGTCGCGATCGCGCTGTACTACCTGGTCGGCCTGCCTGTCGCCGAGGTGGCGCGGCAGACCTCGGCCCCGGTCGGCACGGTCAAGGCCCGCCTTTCCCGGGGGCGTACCGCGCTCGCCGGACTGCTCGCCGTCTCTGACCTGGAGGAGGCACCCGGTGCGTGACGAGATGACGTTCGTCGAGCGACTCCAGAACGACCTGCGGGACGTACGCTGGCCGGAACCTGCGGTGCTGCGTGAGCGGGCCCGCCGACGGCGACGCCGGGCCATGGTCGGTACGGCGACCGCAGTGCTGGTCCTGGCCGCTGGGCCGGTGATCGCGGGGCTGCGTCTCGGGGGGCCGCCGGCCGTCGCGCCGCCGCAGAGCTCGCAGTCGGCACACGTGGAGATTCCCCACGAGGTACTGGTGCAGCCGACGGATCTGACCGCGATGGCCGATCCGCCGCTCGGTCAGGCGGGCGTCGGCGAGCTGGTGCAGATCGACAAGTTGCTGCCGGTCTGCCTGGAGGAGCAGGGGCGGGCGGCTTACTGGGAGCCGTCGCGGTACTCGCGTTCGCAGACCCTGCTGCGGGCGAGCGCGGACGGTGCCCGGCAGCCGGCCGACGTGCTGCTCAGTCAGGACGTCTACCGGATCGCACCGGAGCGGGTCGCCGGCTTCTTCAGCCGACTCGACGAGATGCTCGCACCATGCGCGAACTGGCGATCGGCCGGCGATGTCCTGTGGGGGGACCGCATGGCGCGAGCCGAGGCGGACCACCGATGGGAGGTGACCGACCGTGACTTCGCCGGCGACGAGGCGATGCTGATTCGGCACACCATCACGGCAACCCGCAACCTGGACACCGGCGCGACCCGGGAACCCGCACCCCCCGACACCACCGCCGTCCTGCGCGTCGGCGACCTCATCACGGTGCTGACCCTCAACCGCGACGCCCCCGACCCGGAACTACGCCGCGTCGCCACCATCGCCGCCCAACGCCTCTGCCTAGCCTCCAACCCCACCTGCTGACCCCCCCACCCCACCCCCCACCCCACTCGGCCCGCGATCTTGCACTTTTGGTCGCCGCATAAGGGGCAGAAGCCGCAGAACGGCGACCCAAACTGCAAGATCGCGGGCGTGGGCGTGGGCGTGGGCGTGGGCGCGGGCGCGGGCGTGGGCGGGGGCGGGGGGAGGGGGAGGGCTGTCAGAGGGGGATGTTGCCGTGCTTTTTCGGGGGGAGGGTCTCTCGCTTGGTGCGGAGTACGCGCAGGGCCCGGACGATCTGGGTACGGGTCTCGTGCGGCGGGATGACCGCGTCGACGTACCCGCGTTCGGCGGCCACGTACGGGTTGGCGAGAGTGTCCTCGTACTCGGCGATCTTCTCGGCGCGGACGGCGGCCGGGTCCTCGGCGGCGGCCAACTCCTGCCGGTAGAGGATGTTCACCGCGCCCTGGGCGCCCATCACCGCGATCTGCGCGGTCGGCCAGGCGAAGTTGAGGTCGGCCCCCAGGTGCTTGGAGCCCATCACGTCGTACGCCCCGCCGTACGCCTTGCGGGTGATCACGGTGACCTTCGGCACGGTGGCCTCGGCGTACGCGTAGATGAGCTTGGCGCCCCGGCGGATGATGCCGTCCCACTCCTGGCCGGTGCCGGGCAGGAAGCCGGGCACGTCCACGAAGGTCAGCACGGGGATGTTGAAGGCGTCGCAGGTACGCACGAACCGGGCCGCCTTCTCGCTGGCCGCGATGTCCAGCGTGCCGGCGAAGTGCATCGGCTGGTTGGCCACCACACCGACCGGCCGACCCTCGACCCGACCGAAGCCGACCACCATGTTCTGTGCGTAGAGCGGCTGGACCTCCAGGAACTCCCCGTCGTCGAGCACGTGTTCGAGCACCCGGTGCATGTCGTACGGCTGGTTGGCCGAGTCCGGGATCAGGGTGTCCAGTTCCCGGTCGGCGTCGGTGACGGCCAGGTCCGCGTCGACGGGGAAGACCGGCGGCTCGTCCAGGTTGTTGGACGGCAGGTGGGACAGCAGCGCCTTGACGTAGTCGATGGCGTCGTCCTCGTCGGTGGCGAGGTAGTGCGCGTTGCCGCTGCGGCTGTTGTGGGTGCGGGCCCCGCCCAGCTCCTCCATGCCGACGTCCTCACCGGTGACCGTCTTGATGACGTCGGGGCCGGTGATGAACATGTGCGAGGTCTGGTCGACCATCACGGTGAAGTCGGTGACCGCGGGGGAGTAGACCGCGCCGCCCGCGCACGGACCCATGATCAGCGAGATCTGCGGGATGACGCCGCTGGCGCGTACGTTGCGGAAGAAGATCTCGCCGTAGAGGCCGAGGGAGACGACGCCCTCCTGGATGCGGGCGCCACCGGAGTCGTTGATGCCGATGACCGGGCAGCCGATCTTCATGGCGAGGTCCATCACCTTGACGATCTTCTCGCCGAAGACCTCGCCCAGGGAGCCACCGAAGACCGTGAAGTCCTGCGCGAAGACGCAGACCTGCCGGCCGTCGATGGTGCCGTAGCCGGTGATCACACCGTCGCCGTACGGGCGGGTGCGGTCGAGGCCGAAGTTGGTGGAGCGGTGCCGGGCGAACTCGTCCAACTCGACGAAGGAACCCTCGTCGAGCAGGAGGTCGATCCGCTCACGGGCGGTCTTCTTGCCCCTGGCGTGCTGCTTCTCCACGGCTCGGGTCGACCCGGCGTGCACCGCCTCGTCGACCCGTCGCGCCAGGTCCGCCAGCTTGCCGGCGGTGCTGTGCAGGTTGCTGCCGGTCTCGGTAGTCACCCAGGGAATATAACGATGGTTCAGGTCAGCGGCGCTCGGCAGGAGGGGTAAACCGTAGGCTGACGGGATGCCGGGCTCGCCGTACACCGATCTGGACCGTCCGCCGCTGTCGGCGGCGCGGCTGCGCCGGGCGTTGGTCGCGCCGTACGGTCCGTGGGCGCGGTTGGAGTTGCGCGCCGAAACGGGCTCGACCAACGCCGATGTCGCCGAGGCGGCCCGCGACGGCGAGCCGGAGGGCCTGGTCGTGGTGGCCGAGCGGCAGACCGCCGGCCGGGGGCGGCGCGGCCGGACCTGGCAGTCGCCGCCGCGCGCCGGCATCGCGACGAGCGTGCTGCTGCGGCCCGGGGAGGCGGTGCCGGACCGCGACTGGCAACCCGCACCACCGTCGGGGTACGGCTGGCTGCCGTTGCTGGCCGGAGTGGCGCTGGTGGAGGCGGTCGGTCGGCTGGCCGAGCTGGACGCCAGCCTGAAGTGGCCGAACGACCTGCTGATCGACGGGGCGAAGTGCGCCGGCATCCTCGCCGAGGCAGTGCCCGGCCCCGAGTTCGGTGACCCGCCCGCCGTCGTGCTGGGCATCGGACTGAACGTCACACTGCGCGCCGACGAGCTGCCGGAGAACCCGACCGGCCTGCGGGCCACCTCGCTGCAACTGGCCGGCGCGACGGCCACCGACCGGGACCCACTCCTGCGCGCCCTGCTCCGCTCACTCGCCGACTGGTACGCCCGCTGGCGGGCTGCCGGCGGCGACGCGACCGCCAGTGGCCTGCGCGAGGCGTACCTGAAGGTCTGCGCCACGGTCGGCCGCGAGGTCCGCGCCCTCCTCCCCGACGGCACCGAACTCACCGGCACCGCCACCACCATCACCGGCGAAGGCCACCTCCTCCTCACCACCCCCCACCCCACCCCCACCACCCACTCCCTCCCCGCCGCCGACCTCCTCCACCTCCGCTAACCCCCGCCCCTCGCGCGCCCCTCTCTCGGCCCGGCGATCTTGCGGTTCTGGTCGGGGCGAAAGGTGCATAGCGGGGTGTAAGGGTGACCGGAAGTGCGAGATCGGCGAGGTGTGGGTGGACGGGGTGGGGAGGGTGGCCGCGTGGTGGATGTGGCGGAGTGGGGGTGGGGGGTTAACGTCTGCGCGTCCGGTTCTGCGAGGAGGTATCCGTGGCGTTCCCCGAAGACGTGCTCACCGAGGACGAGCACGTCGTGCTGCACCTGCGTCCGCACTGGAAGGCTCTGATCCGGCCGGTGGCGGTGCTGGTGCTCGCCATCGCCGCGGTGGTGGTCGGTCTGGTGTTCCTACCCTCCGGTGGAGGTGGCTCCATCACCCTCGCCGTGATCGGCGGGCTGGCGGTGCTGGCCGTACTGGTGCTGGGTGTGTGGCCGTACATCGTCTGGCGCACCACGCACTATCTGTTCACCAACGAGCGGGTGGTGCTCCAGCACGGGGTCTTCTCCCGGGAGAGGCGGGACATCCCGCTCAGCCGGGTCAACGACCATTCGATGAACCAGCAGTTCGTCGGGCGGCTGCTGGGCTACGGCACGCTCACCATCGAGTCGGCAGGCGAGCGGGGCCAGTCGGTGCTGCCCGACGTGCCGAAGGTCGACCGAGTCCAGACCAAGCTCTACGAGCTGGTCGAGGCGTTCCACGACAAGCACTCGTTGGGCGACGGGGAACTGCGCGAGATCCTCGCCGAACGCGACAACAAGTCCGGCCTCTGAGCTGACGCAGCGAGAGCGCCCGCCATGCCTGGCGGGCGCTCTCGGGCGTACAAGAGGATCAGCGGCGCCGGAAGCGGCGGTGCGCCGGGGCGGGCTGGAGTTCTGCCGCCAGCTCGGCCTCCAGCTCCTTGTCCAGCGCGGCGGTGAGCTCGGCCTCGTTGCTCAGGGCCGCGGCGCGGGGTTGGAGCGGCCGAGGCGTCAGGCTCGGCGGCCGGGTGGCGGGTGGTTCCTCTTCCTCCAACTCGGTGACGGACTCGGCGAGTTCGGCCACCGGGTCCATTCCGGCCATCGTGTCCCACTCGTCGCGGGGCAGACCCTGCCAGGCCGGCTTGGCCTCGGCGGGCGCGGCAGGTTGGAAGACGAAGGTGCGGTACGACCAGAAGCGGAACAGCGTCGCCAACACCACACCACCGGTCTTGGCCACATTCAGCGCCAACAGGCTGGTCATGCCCAGGCCGTACTTCGCGGCGGCGAGGACACCGAGTTCGATCAGCAGGCCCGCCCCGTTGAACAGGAAGAAAAGGGCGTATTCCCGCTGCATGGCCGATTTAGGGCGATCTCGGTACGTCCAGTGCCGATTCATCAGATATGACGTGATTGTCGCCACCACCGTGGCGATCACCGTCGCTTTCAGCTGACCATCGACAAAAATCGTCAGGGCGAGGGCGTTGAACACCGCATAATTGATGACGGTGTTGATGCCACCGACCAGGCCGAATTTGAGCGCCTCATGGATGAACTTCTGCCAGCGCTCAGGCAGCAGACGGACAAGAGGCATGCGTAACACCTTAGGGCAGTGGGCTCGGGCCGGCAGGCTCCGGCCGTACGGGTGGGCGGGAGGTCACGCCCCGCGGTCCCGGTCAACTTCCGCGGCGACAGGAGTTCCCGTATCCACGAAGACGAACCGTCGGTACGACCAGAATCGGAACAGCGTCCCGAGGCCGGTGCCCACCACGAAGCTGGCGATGTTGTCGGCCAGTCGGGTCTGGAAGACCTCCGGCCAGATGCCGCCCAGGCCGTAGCGGCTGATGGCCAGGCAGGCCACCGCGATGCCCAGGCCCACCGCGTTGAAGAAGAAGAACAGCGCGTACTCGCGGGCCGGGTGGGAGCGCTTGCGGTGCCGCCACGTCCAGAACCGGTTGCCCAGGAACGCGAACGTGGCCGCGATCACCGTGGCGATCGTCTTCGCCGTGATCTGTTCCACCCGGGCGGGGCCGATCAGGTAGTTGAACA
This sequence comes from Micromonospora maris AB-18-032, assembly GCF_000204155.1. Taxonomy (NCBI): domain Bacteria; kingdom Bacillati; phylum Actinomycetota; class Actinomycetes; order Micromonosporales; family Micromonosporaceae; genus Micromonospora; species Micromonospora maris. The sequence continues at coordinate 938,033 of NC_015434.1, forward strand.
GGGCGAAGTCGATGAGAAAGGCCACTCCGCCCACGGTGGCGAACTTGCTCATCTCGCGCACGAGGTGACCGAAACGGTCCCGCAGGGAGTGGATCAGACCCCGTCGGGTCTGCCGGGAGCCTGGCTCTCCGGTCATCGTGGCGGCCACCGTGCGAGCGTACCGGTTGGCGGCCCCGCAGGCGGGCAGCGGCGGCTTGCGGTGTCCAGTGGCGCGGCGGTGCGGACGGGCACGAACGGAGCGTAACCGGACCAGTTCAATCCGGAGTTGATTCCCGCTACCTCCCAGCAGGTGCCAAAGCGGCTACGCCGGGTGGCCCTGATAGAGGTTCACCGCAAGATTTGCGTGAAACTGCGCGCGAAAGCGGGTAAAGGGCCGTGAAGCGGCAGCGTGCCCGTACCTTGTGCAGTTCTTCACAACCAGTCCCACTGACTGTGGAGGTCCGTCGGTTTACGCTGAGCCCAATCCCAGGTTTCCACGAAGGCGACGCACATCGCGCGCCAAGACTCGTGCACTCCAATAGACCGGTCAGCGTCGACCACAAGGAGAAGTGTCATGGTTGCTCCGGCCACCGTTCGGGGTATCGATCAGGCCCCGACGTCCCACCCCAAACTGCTCGCCTGGGTCCGTGAGGTCGCTGAACTGACCACCCCTGACCAGGTGGTCTGGGTTGACGGGTCCGATCAGGAATGGCGTCGCCTCACCGATGAACTGGTCGAGGCCGGCACCCTCATCCGGCTCAATCCCGAGAAGAAACCGAACTCGTTCTATGCCCGGACCGACCCGACGGACGTCGCCCGGGTCGAGGAGCGGACGTTCATCTGCTCCGTGGACGAAGCGGACGCCGGCCCGACCAACAACTGGATGGCGCCGGCCGAGATGAAGCGGACGATGACCGATCTGTACCGCGGTTCGATGCGCGGTCGCACGATGTACGTCATTCCGTTCGTGATGGGTCCGGTCGAGGCCGAGAAGCCCATGTTCGGTGTCGAGATCACCGACAGCCCGTACGTGGTCGCCTCCATGCGGATCATGACCCGGATGGGTGCCAAGATCCTGGAGGCGATGGGTGACGACGCGGACTTCGTCCGCGCTCTGCACTCCATCGGCGCCCCGCTGGCCCCCGGTCAGCAGGACGTGGCCTGGCCGTGCAACGAGACCAAGTACATCTCGCACTTCCCGGAGACCCGGGAGATCTGGTCCTACGGCTCCGGCTACGGCGGCAACTCGCTGCTCGGCAAGAAGTGCTACTCGCTGCGGATCGCCAGCGTGATGGGGCGCGACGAGGGCTGGCTGGCCGAGCACATGCTGATCCTCAAGATCACCTCGCCGGAGGGCAAGGTCTACCACATCGCCGGTGCCTTCCCGTCGGCCTGCGGCAAGACCAACCTGGCCATGCTGGAGCCGACCATCCCGGGCTGGAAGGTCGAGACCATCGGTGACGACATCGCCTGGATGCGGTTCGGCCCGGACGGTCGCCTCTACGCGGTCAACCCGGAGTTCGGCCTGTTCGGCGTGGCACCCGGCACCGACTGGAAGACCAACGCCAACGCCATGCGGACCCTGGACAAGGGCAACTCCATCTTCACCAACGTCGCGCTGACCGACGACGGTGACATCTGGTGGGAGGGCATGGGCGAGCCGCCGGCGCACCTGATCGACTGGAAGGGCAACGACTGGACGCCGGAGAGCGAGGGCCTCTCCTCGCACGCGAACAGCCGGTTCTGCACCCCGATCGCCCAGTGCCCGATTCTCGCCGAGGACTACTACGACCCCAACGGCGTACCGATCGACGCGATCCTGTTCGGTGGCCGGCGGCGGGACACCGTACCGCTGGTGACCGAGGCCCGGGACTGGGTGCACGGTGTCTACATGGGCGCCACCCTCTCTTCGGAGACCACCGCCGCCGCCTCCGGCGCGGTCGGTGTGGTCCGTCGTGACCCGATGGCGATGCTGCCGTTCATCGGCTACCACGGTGGCGACTACTTCCGGCACTGGATCGAGATGGGCAAGGGCGCCAACGGCGACGAGTCGAAGCTGCCCAAGGTCTACTACGTCAACTGGTTCCGCAAGGACCCCGACGGCAACTTCCTGTGGCCCGGATTCGGCGAGAACTCCCGGGTGCTCAAGTGGGTCATCGAGCGGATCGAGGGTCGGGCGGAGGCCGTCGAGACGCCGATCGGCATGGTCCCGACGCTGGACTCCCTCGACGTCGAGGGCCTGGACATGACTCCGGAGGACGTCCGGATCGCCCTCAAGGTCGACCCGGACGAGTGGCGCAACGAGCTGCCGATGGTCACCGAGTGGTTCGAGAAGTTCGGTGACAAGCTGCCCGGTGTGCTCTGGGCCGAGCTGGACGCCCTGCGGGCCCGACTCGACGCGGAACAGTCGCCGCGCGGGGTGTGATCGACGCCGGATCCGAGGCATCATCGGATCCCATGAGGACGGCCGCCGAGACCGAGGTCCGGCGGCCGTCCGCCGTCCGGGCCATGACCGTGCTGCTCGCCGTGACCGCTGCGGCCACCGTCGTGGTCGAGGTGCTCAACTGGTGGTACGCCCCGGAGCAGGGATTCGGGCTGGCGGTACGCACCGGCTGGGCGATGCTGCGGTCGATCGGCTTCCTGCTGCTGATCGGTCACGTACGACGAGGGCGTACGGTGGCCCGACCGCTCGGCCTGATCCTCGCCGTCACGACCGTCATCGCGGTCGGGCGGCTGATCGTGCCCCGGCACGGCGTGCCACCGCTGCCCGGTCTGCTCGGGTTCGCCCTGCTCACCGCGCTGTGCGTCGCCGTGGTCTGGCTGCTGTACCGCTCCCCGGCCATCGCCGGCCATCTGGTGCGGCACCGGCCCCGCCTGGTCATCGAGCGCTCCGGCATCTTCTGGCGGGAAACGCCACCACGTCGACCGGAGGCCAACGCCTGGCTGCTGACCAGCCGGGTCGCCGCGTTCACCTACAGCCCGCTGATGCTCGTACCGGCGCTGGTGGCCGTCGCGGAGATCCTCGACGGCCGGCCGTTCGCCCTGCCTGCGGTGCTGTTCTGGTTGGCGGCGGGGATCGCGACCAGCTACCTGGTGCTGTTCTGCACCGCGTTCCTGATGCGCGGCAAGCGCTGGGCGGGCATCCTGCTCGTGGTGATCACCGTGATCGTGCTCGCGGTGGACCTTCCGCTGTGCTGGTGGTTACTCGGAGTGGATGGCCTGATCCGCGACGGCACGCCGCTTGTCGCTGCGGCGATCCTCGCCCTCTACGGCGTACGCCGTGCCTCCACCGCCGCGCCCGCGTCCTGAGCTGGGGCGATTCGACCGGGTCTCGGCCGCTCGGTGCGGTATCTGCCACCGGCACGCTCTCCTGCGCGCGGGCTCGCTACTCTGCAAGTGATGACTCTGCGGAAACTTCTCTACTCCGTCTACGAGCGGCGGCTGACGGCCAAGCTCGCGGGCCGTCCGGTGCCCCGCCACGTGGGCGTGATGTGCGACGGTAACCGCAGGTGGGCCCGGGAGATGGGGTTCGTCGACCCGAACGACGGGCATCGGATGGGTGCCGAGCGGATCAAGGAGCTGCTGCGGTGGTGTGACGCCGCCGGGGTGGGCCACGTGACGCTCTGGCTGCTCTCCACCGACAATCTCTCCCGCCCCGCGGCGGAACTGGACCCGCTGCTCCAGATCATCGAAGATCTGACCACCGAGCTGGCCGAGGCGGGCAACCCCTGGCGGCTGCGGATGGTGGGCGCGCTCGACGTGCTGCCGGCGCACCACGCCGCCGCGCTCAAGGCCGCCGAGGAGCGGACCCGGGACCGCAGCGGCGGCGCTCAGGTCAACATCGCCGTCGGGTACGGGGGCCGCCGGGAGATCGCCGATGCGGTCCGCTCGCTGCTGCTGGAGCACGCGGCCAACGGCGGCACGCTTGAGGAACTGGCCGGTTCCCTCGACGTCGACGACATTTCGGAGCACCTCTACACCCGAGGCCTGCCGGACCCGGATCTGATCATCCGGACCAGCGGGGAGCAGCGGCTGTCCGGCTTCATGCTCTGGCAGTCGGCACACTCGGAGTTCTACTTCTGCGAACTCAACTGGCCGGACTTCCGCCGGGTCGACTTCCTCCGCGCACTGCGCTCGTACGCCACCCGTCAGCGCCGCTTCGGGGCCTGAGCGGGTCGGCCCTTCGCGGGCCGTCAGGTCAGGTGGTGGGTGGCCTCGGTGAGGAAGTCACCCAGGGCGGCCGGCGAGTCGATGGTCAGGTCGGCGGCCTCGGCGACCTCGGCACCGGTCTCCGGGTTGGCGACGGCGACGCAGACTCCCATGAAGTCGGCATCGGCGGCGGCACGGGCCCGCAGCGCGGCGAACGCCTTGATGTCGGAGACGTCGTCGCCGAAGTACCAGGCACCACCCGCGTCCTGCACCAGTTCGTCGATGACCATGCCCTTGTCCCGGTCGACCGGCGGCTTGACCTCCAGCACCATCCGGCCGATCTGCACCCGCAGCCCGAGGCGTTCGGCCTGGGCCCGACCCCACTGTTCGACCGTGTCCGCCAGCTGCGGCGCGGTACGCCAGTGCAGGGCCACCGACAGCCGCTTGTACTCCACCAGGGCCTGTGCGGGTAGCTCGGCCCGGGCCAGGTCGGCCAGCTCGCTCATGGTGGGCACGAAGGGCAGGGCGGCCGGCTCGGTGACCGTCTCGCCGCCGGAGTGGCTGTGCTCCAGGCCGTACAGGCCGTAGAGGTCCACGCCGCTCAGCCCGTCGAAGTGCTCCCGCAGGAACTCGACGGGCCGGGCGGAGACGATCGCGATCCGCCGTACCACCGGGGCCAGCGCCTCGATAGCGGCCAGCACCTTCGGCGCGGGCTGCACTTTTGTCGGGTCGTCGGCGACCGGCGCGAGTGTGCCGTCGAAGTCGAAGAAGAGCACGGTCTCGCCGGCCCGGTCGGCGGTGATTCGCCAGGCCTGGTCGGCATTCAACGGGATCTTCGGCTGTTGGTCGCCCAGATTCAACGGTGGCACGCGCCACAGCGTACCCCGGCTTCTGGCGATCAATCCTGGCCCGAGTCGGCTCGTTCGGCCCTTGCGCTCAGCGTTCGGCGGCTCCCCGTCCTCGGCGACCGAACGGCAATACGGCCGCCTCCTGACCGTGACTGAGCAGGTAACCCTCCACGAATCCGGCGTTGCGGTCGCCGGTGTGCGCCTCGATCTCCCGGAGCCGCTCGACCAGGAACTCGGTGAGCGCGGTGACCCGGTCGTTGAGCCGCTCGTGCAGCTCAGCGATCACAGCCAGGACGATCGCGGTGCTCGCGGCGACGAGCGCGACGAGGTTGACGAGCAGCGGAAGCTGCCCGCCGTCGAGGGCCAGGGTCACCGCGTTGCCGGTGACGCAGAGTGTCACCGAGACTGTCGCGACCACGACTGCCGACCATTTCAGGGTCATGAAAGACCCTCCTTCTGTCCCGCAGGGCTGGGTTCGGCCTTGTCCCGTCCCCCCGCCGACGACGAGCCCAAGCAGTACAGATACGGACGCTAGCGTGCCCGATCCCGCCCCGAAGCGAAACGAATGAGGCTGACCTGCTGTTCTTTCGCCATCTGAGAACTAGCTGGCAGCTTCCCCTCGCTTTCGGACACCTGTCGGCAGGGTCGGCCGGTATGCGAGGTAGCGGATGGTTTCTCTGATGTGGAACTTCTCCGCGTCCGAGACGTCGGGGTCGACCAGTCGGCGGAGCAGCGCCTCGACGTCGGGGTCCATCGGCGGGGGCGTCGAGGTGGACCGGTGTCGGGCGGAGGTCCGATCCCAGCCGAGTGCCGCGAAGGCCGGCGTCGGGTCGAGGCCGAGGCCTTCGCAGAACGCCACCACCCGCTCGGCCTCGGGGTCGCTGGCCCAGTCGCCGCGTACCCAGCGGTTGATCGTCTGCCGTGAGACGCCGGTACGCCGGGAGACCTCGGTGCCGCTCCATGCCCGGGTGGCACGGGCCTCGTCGAGGGCCCGTCGGACGAAGGTGGCGAAAGCGATCTTCCGTGCATTGGCGGTCTCGGTCACCTCGTGACCGTACGACCGTTGGACCTGAGTAGGCGTCCTCGGCACGCCTTTGTCACGCTTACGTGACGCCGATGCTGACTGGTCAATCAGGGTGCCGACATTCTTCCTGAGGGGTGTCACCTGGGCAGGATAGATGTACGTAGGTGCGGGGGCAAACGCACGAAAAGCTGATACTGTCACGCCCATGGGACAACCTACGGTGTGTCACGTGCATGAGACGATAAGTGCTCACCTGCGTCACGCGCCCGATGCGCGGGAGGTGCGGTGACCGAACTCGCAACCCGTGCGCAGGCCTTCGGCCTGATCGCGGAGGGTGTCGCCGCAGGGCTCAGCGCGCCCTGGCGTCTTTACCTGGCCCGGGGCTGTCGCTACCTCTCGCTCAGTGTCGGCGACCGGACCGAGTGGAACGCCTGGCGGACCCACCTCGGCTGCCCGGAACTGAGCGTCCGGGTCTACGACGCCGGTGGCGAGATCCGCCGGTCGTCGGTGGCCGAAGTGGTCCTGGACGGCTGCCGGATCAGCGTCGAGCTGGTCGAGGAGGTCGGCACCGACGACCTCGACCGCCTGCTGATGACCGACCCGACCACCGTCGAGCCGGAGGAACGATGAGCAACGTGCGAGGCACCGGAGCGGCCGGATGAGTCCCTTCCTCGCGATCTTCCTGGTGCTCGTGCTCGCGGCGACGAGCTACGCGGCCGGACGGCTGCACGGGCAGCTCAGCTACCGCATCGGCTACCGCTTCGGCTATCGGCAGGGCTACTTCGACGGTGATCGTGGCGCCTGGAACCGCCGGCGGCGCGACGCCCAGGCCGCGATCGCCACCGCCCTGGCGGTCACCGGGCCGGCCAACGCCCGGGTGCCGGCCGCCGTGGCTCAGCCCGGCACCACGTACACCGGATCGTCGTTCACGACGCCGACCGCCTCGGTAACCGGGCGGCACCCGACCGGCACCCTCGTGCGACGAACCGGCTGAGACCGGTCGACGGGCTCGCGGGCCCGTCCAGAAACGCGGCGTACCGCTCGATCGGGCGGGTGCCGCGCGGGATCACGGCCAGACCGGTGGCGGTGGTCCCACCGGCCGGGGTGCGCGCAGGGGGCATGCATCCCGGCCGGTTCACCCCGCCCGGCGCAGGCTCGTCGCCGGTGGACGTTCTGAATCATGCTCTAGCCGGGACGGGTGCGGGGAGCTAGCGTCTAGGCATGGCGCGGGATTGTCCCGAGCCAGCCGGCCCGCCCGGCCTGCGACCTCGCGCACGGGGCCCGCATCCGACCCCGTGTCCGTCGGGCACCGGAGGAGGCGGACCGCGGGTGGCCGGGTGCCCATCCGCCGGAGCAGGCCTGTGACCACTCGCCGTACGACCGCCGGGGCCGACCAGAGCCCGGCCGCGACTGCCACGACCCGCCGCACCACCCGGAGCCGCCGCACCGCGGCTACCGCGTCGGCCGACACCAGGGAGCCCCGACCAGCGGGGCAATCCTTCGTCCTGGACACCTCCGTCCTGCTCAGCGACCCGGCGGCGTTCCACCGCTTCGCCGAGCACGAGGTGGTTCTGCCGCTGGTGGTGATCTCCGAATTGGAGGGCAAGCGACACCATCCCGAGCTGGGCTGGTTCGCCCGGAAATCGCTGCGCATGTTGGACGAGCTGCGCGTACGTCACGGGCGGCTGGACCGTCCGGTGCCCGCCAACGACGACGGTGGCACGCTGCGGGTGGAGCTCAACCACACCGACGACGGCGTGCTGCCACCGGGCTTCCGCAACGAGTCAAACGATGCCCGGATCCTCTCCGTCGCGCTGAATCTCGCCGCCGAAGGGCGGCAGGTGACGCTTGTCAGCAAGGACATGCCGCTGCGGGTCAAGGCCGCCTCGGTCGGGCTACGGGCCGACGAGTACCGGCACGGCCAGGCGAGCGATCCGACCTGGACGGGGATGGCCGAACTGGATCTGGCCGAGGAGGACATCGGCCGGCTCTACGGCGGGGAGAGCATCGACGTGGACGCCGCTGCCGGCCTGCCGTGTCACACCGGGCTGGTGTTGCACTCCACCCGGGGGTCGGCCCTCGGTCGGGTGCTGCCGGACAAGACCGTCCGACTGGTCCGTGGTGACCGGGAGGCGTTCGGCGTGCACGGCCGCTCCGCCGAGCAGCGGATCGCACTCGATCTGCTGCTCGACGAGTCGATCGGCATCGTCTCGCTCGGTGGCCGGGCCGGCACCGGCAAGTCGGCCCTGGCGCTCTGCGCCGGGCTGGAGGCGGTGATGGAACGCCGCCGGCACAAGAAGGTGATCGTCTTCCGCCCGCTGTACGCCGTCGGCGGCCAGGAACTCGGCTACCTGCCGGGCTCCGAGTCGGAGAAGATGTCGCCCTGGGCACAGGCGGTCTTCGACACGCTCGGCGCGGTGGTGCACGAGAACGTGCTGGAGGAGGTCACCTCGCGGGGTCTACTGGAGGTGCTGCCGCTGACCCACATCCGCGGGCGGAGCCTGCACGACGCCTTCGTCATCGTCGACGAGGCGCAGTCACTGGAGCGTGGCGTCCTGCTGACGGTGCTCTCCCGGATCGGTCAGGGATCCCGGGTGGTGCTCACCCACGACGTCGCGCAGCGGGACAACCTGCGGGTCGGTCGGCACGACGGCGTCACCGCTGTGATCGAGGCGCTGAAGGGTCATCAGCTCTTCGCGCATGTCACGCTCAGCCGTTCGGAGCGATCTCCGATCGCGGCGATGGTGACCGATCTGCTGGAGGACATCCCGCAATGATGAGCCTTTAGGGCGTGTTCCCACCCATTTTTTGAGTGACGCACGTCACAATTGAGGCTGGTCGTTTCCCATCGGCCTCACTGTGCGCGATGGTGTCCAACGGGCGCCCACGCACCGCGGGTATCAATGGTGGCGGTCCGCCACTCCCACCAGGGAGCGGACAGTCACCAGACACGACGCGGTGTGGCTACGGCGACCGGCAGAGCCGGTCGCGGGCGCTCGCGGTGTGCTTCGGCCCAGTGGGTCGGTCGCTCCGCGTCCCTGACCCCGACGAAGGGATCACCACGTGAGTCGGCTGTGGAGCCGGTTCGCCGCCCGTGGCGTTGCTGTCGTGCTGCTCTCCGGGGGCGTTGCCGGCGGCTTCTACCTCAGCGATGACCGCCAGACGCCGCGCCCGGATCCGGGCGCGCAGGTGGCCGGCAGTGTCACCCAGATCGACGTCGACTACCGGCAGGAGCAGCAGGTCTCCCGCCAGGTGCGGGCCGCTCGCCAGCAGGCCGTCGAGACCCGGAAGCGGGCCCGCGCCGCCGCCGAGAAGGCCCGCAAGGCCGAAGAGGCGGCACGCAAGAAGGCCGCCGAGGAAAAGGCCGCCAAGGAGGCCGCCGCTCGGGCCCGGGCCCTCAAGCCGTACGACGGGCCGATCCCGGCGTCCTGCGCGGAGTACAGCGGGAACCGGAAGACCGGCTGCGCCCTCATGATCGACGCTGGCTTCAAGATCGATCAGTTCCCCTGTCTGGACAAGCTCTGGACCAAGGAGAGCGGCTGGAACCCCCGGGCGCACAACAACTCCTCCGGGGCACACGGCATCCCGCAGGCGCGCCCGGGCAACAAGATGGCCACGGTCGGCTCGGACTGGGAGACCAACCCCGTCACGCAGATCAAGTGGGGACTGGGCTACATCAAGGGTCGCTACGGCACCCCGTGCAGCGCCTGGAACCACTCGCAGAACACCGGCTGGTACTGACCGGTCAACGCATCGGCGGGAACGATGACGGACTCCTGGTTCCCGCCGATGTGCGTTGATCGAGCCAGGGGGATGGGGCGTACCCCCGGGAGTTGGGCCCGATGCGGATCTGTCCGGGCCGCGTCGGACCGACGAGCGCCGTACGCTGTGGGTGGCCGCCTGCCGGTGCTGTCATCCTGACCTGATGGATCAACTTCCCACCACCAGTCTCGTCCTGGTGCACCCCGGTCCGGGCTGGGACCACTCCCAGCCGTTGGCAGCCCAGCGCAATGCGGCAGGCCACTTCGCCTGGATCAGGCGCCAGGTCGACGCCGGCACGGCCGTGGTCGCCGGTCCGATCTGGCGGCATGACGAGCGACTGACCGGTGATCTCGTCGGTGCCCTGGTCCTCGCCCTGCCGCCAGGCAAGGCGGCCGATCTGACCGCGACCGATCCGGCCGTCATCGGCGGCCAGCTCACCATGACCACGCACCCGTACCACCAGGTCCAGCCCCGGTGAGAGCGCGGGTAGCCGCTGCGGCCGGCTACCCGTGGCGCACTTCCTCACCGTCTCAGGCAGCGTCACCGACCAGGTGGACGCGCTGCCGGCGTGGATCCGGGGCGACCGGAAGTGGCGGCTGCCGGCGTTTGCTGATAGCTGTTGACGGGTGAGCCTGCACCCTGTCAACGGCGACCCGCACCGGTTCGGCACCGAGGCCTTCTACTCGTCCATCGGCCGTGCCTTCGTCGCCATGTGCGCCGTGGTGCCGGTGCTCTTCCTGATCGAGGGCCTCGACCAGTGGCTCGGCGCCGGCTTCGACGCCGCGGCCGGCATCATCCCGCAGCGCATCGAGGGGCTGGACGGTGTCTTCTTCTCACCGTTCCTGCATCACGGCTTCGAGCATCTCTACAGCAACAGCATCCCGCTGATCCTCCTCGGCACCTTCGTGCTGGCCGCCGGTGCCCGACGGTTCCTCTGGTCCACGCTGGTGATCGTGCTGGCCAGTGGCCTGGGCGTCTGGTTCACCGGGTCGCCCAACACGATCGTCGTCGGGGCGAGCGGGGTCATCTTCGGTTATCTCGGCATCCTGCTGACCCGGGGCATCTTCGAGCGGAGCTGGTGGAACTTCGCCGTCTTCCTGCTGGTCGGCCTCCTCTACGGCGGCCAACTGGCGCTCGTCCTGCCGACCGACGAACGGATCTCCTGGCAGGGCCATCTGTTCGGCCTGCTGGGCGGCATCGTGGCGGCGATCATCTTCCGTCGCCGCCGGCCCGAGTTGGACGATCCGTACGGCTCGACGTCGCCGATGACCATGCCCTGAGTCGTACGCCTCAGGACGGCCGTCGGCGGCTGGGCGGCACGCGGAGTCGGCTGCCCAGCGTGGCCACGGCGACGGCGACCAGGGTGAGCAGCGCGCCGAGGACGGTTCTCAGGCCCGGCTGCGACGCGGCCGTCGGAAGCAGCACGTCGAGCAGTACCGCACCGATGACCTGACCGGCGATGGTCGCCAGCCCGAGCACGAGTACGCCGATGAGGCGGACCACCGACGCGGCGATCGCGATGAACATCACGCCGACCAGCCCGCCCAGGTAGAGCCACGGTTCCGTCGGCAGGGCACCGGAGGGTGCCCCGCGCACCACGACGCTGACGGCGAACGCGACAAGCAGGACACTCGTTCCGGCGGCGAAGTTCACCCCCGTCGCGGTCAACGTGCTGCCGGAGACCACCCGGACCCAACCGTTCACCGCCTGCTGCCAGGCGACCGCGACCCCGGCGACCAGCGGCAGCAGGGTCAGTCCGAGGGCAGCCGGCTCCAGTCCCCGGCCACCGACGGCCAGCAGCACCGCCGCCACGGTCAGCAGCGCGCCCGCAAGGCGGGCACCGGTCACCGGCTGGCGACCGCCCGGGCCGACGCCCGCCCGGTCGACCACGAGACTGCTCGCCGACTGGCCGGCGACCACCGCCACCGTGAACACGGCCACGCCGAGGGTGCCGACGGTGGCTCCCTGCGTGAACACCAGCAGCGCGCCACACGCCCCGCCGATGCACTGCCACGGGCGGATGGTGCCCGTGCTCAGGGCGGTGCGCAGCGCGTTGAGCCCCTGCCGCCCGCTACGGGTGGCGGGCACCAGCACCAACAGCAGCAGCAGGCCCACCCCGAAGGAGATGGTCGCCGCGGCGAGGCCGTCGTCGAGGCGTACGCCCAACTCGCCGTTGATGCGCGACTGGACGGCCACCGCCATGCCGGCGACGGCCGCCAGTGCCACCGCGCCGACCCGGCGTCCCGCCGACCTCGCCGTCCGGGGCGCCGTACCGGCCATGCTCACGCCGCCGCCTCGCTCCGCCCGACAGCGGTACGAGGCGGCCGGCCACCGTGCCTGAAGGTCCGCTCGCCGTACCCGCTCACGCCTGCTCGGCCAGCGGCCGGCCGTCGAAGTCGACAGCCGAGTAGAGCGCCAACTTCTCCAACCGGTGGTACGAGTCGATCACCCGGATCGTGCCGCTCTTCGAGCGCATGACGATCGACTGGGTGTACGCCCCGCCGGCCCGGTAGCGCACCCCGCGCAGCAGGTCGCCGGAGGTGACGCCGGTGGCCACGAAGAAGCAGTTGTCGCCGGTGACCAGGTCGTCGGTGGTGAGCACCCGGTCCAGGTCGTGCCCGGCAGCCAGCGCCTTCTCCCGTTCGGCCTCGTCCTGGGGCCAGAGCTTGGCCTGCATCATCCCGCCCATGCACTTCAGCGCGCAGGCGGCGGTGATCCCCTCGGGGGTGCCGCCGATGCCCATCAGGACGTCGACGTCGGACTCCCCACGGGCGGCGGCGATGGCGCCGGCGATGTCGCCGTCGGAGATGAAGCGAATGCCGGCACCCGCCCGGCGGATGTCGTCGACCAGGCCGTCGTGGCGGGACCGGTCGAGGACACAGACCGTCACCTCGGAGACGCTGGTGCCCTTGACCTTGGCGATCCGGCGCAGGTTCTCGGCGACACCGGCGTTGATGTCGACGACGTCGGCGTAGGCCGGCCCGACGGCGAGTTTCTCCATGTAGAAGACCGCACTCGGGTCGAACATCGCACCCCGCTCGGCGACCGCGAGCACCGCCAGGGCGTTCGGCATCCCCTTGCTCATCAGCGTGGTGCCGTCGATCGGGTCGACTGCGACGTCCACCTCGGGTCCGGTGCCGTCACCGACCTCTTCCCCGTTGAAGAGCATCGGCGCGTTGTCCTTCTCGCCTTCGCCGATCACCACGATCCCGCGCATCGGGATCGAGTTGATCAGCTTGCGCATCGCGTCGACGGCGGCGCCGTCGCCGCCCTCCTTGTCGCCCCGACCGACCCACCGGCCGGCAGCCATCGCTGCGGCCTCGGTGACCCGGACGAGGTCGAGAGCGAGGTTGCGGTCGAGGTCTTGTGGGGTACGGGTCCTGGTGGTCGTCATCTGAACGGCTCCTCCTCGCGGCGGTGCGGGGTTGACCGGGCCGACGGTGGGCAGCTGCCGGCTTCGTTCCTGATCCTCACACGATGGCGGACGCGGAGCCGGGGCGGGGCGGTGATGGGCCGGATACCGCCGGTCGGGCAACTGCCAGAATGGCGGGGTGGAACCCGCACAGCATGCCGACCGCGAACCCGCAGACCAGACACCGGGTGATGACCGGCCGACCGCCGATCGCAGCGGTGGCCCGGGCATCGGGCAGCCCTTGCCGGGCCCGTCGGCTGGTGCCGCGAAGCCGGCCTCCACCCGCTCGCCGCGTGACATGGCGATTTCGCTGCTGGTGCTGCTGGTCCCGATCGCCCTGCTGCTCGCCTTCTACCGGGGTTTCCTCGGTGGTGACCAGCCGACCTCCGTCGACCCGACACCCGCTTTCGAACAGGCGCGGGCGGCTGCGGAGTTCCCGGTGAGCGAGCCGTCCGGGCTGGGCGAGGGCTGGCGGACCGTGCGGGCCTCGTACCGCGCGGTCGAGGGCGGGGCCACCCTACGGGTGGGATATGTCACTCCGGAAGGGCGCGGCCTGCAGTTGGTGCAGAGCAACGTGCCGCCGGAGCAGTTGCTCCCCACCGAGCTGACCGAACGGGGACAGCCGCAGGGGCAGGCCGATCTCGGCGGCGGCACCTGGCAGCGGTACACCGCGCGGGGCAACGAGCAGGCACTGGTGCTGCTCCAGCCGGAACGCACCGTGATCGTGATCGGCGACGCCCGGGACAACGAGCTGCGGGAGATGGCCAGCGCGGTGGACTGAATTTATGGTCCCCGAAATGTCCCTCCGATCCGTTACGCTCCCGGTCGTTCGTTTGTCGGACGGATCTGACCCGTCCGGTTTTCCGAGTTTGAGAAGAGATTGTCTGTGAACATTCGACGCTGGAGCGTGGGCGTTGTCGCTGCCGCGCTGCTCGTTCCCGGCGTGGCCGCCTGCAACTCCGGCGCCACCGACTCGTCCACCGCGTCGGGCTCCTCCGCTGCTGCCGTCCCGAAGGACCCGAAGGAGGCGCTTGTCGCCTCCACCAAGGGGCTGGCCGAGGGCAACTTCTCCTTCACCGTCGCCTCCGAGTCGATCAACGGCAGTGGCAGCATCCACAAGCCGAGCAACAGCGCTCAGATGGCCATGAAGGCCGGTGACGAGACCTTCACCATGGAGTTCGACGTCATCCAGATCGACTCCGAGACCTGGGTGAAGATGGACCTGGGCGAGCTGCTCGCCGGGCTGCCGGGCATGGCGGAGATGAAGGACAAGTACCAGTACATCGACGCCGCCAAGGCCGGCGACGCCAAGAACCTCGACATGCTCAAGGACGGCAGCGACCCGGCCAACGCCGCCGAGATGTTCAAGGGGCTGTCGGATGTGCAGGAGACCGGGCCGGGCACGTACAGCGGCAAGGTCGACATGACCGCGGCGACGGACTCGGTCGCCGCCGACGAGGACGTGATCAAGGCGCTGGGCGACCAGGCCAAGCAGATCCCGTTCACCGCGAAGCTCGACGATCAGGGGCGGCTGATCGAGCTGGTCATCTCCGTCCCCGCCGCCGGTGACACCAAGGCGCAGGACGTCACGATCAAGTACGCCGACTACGGCGCGGCCAAGGCCGCCCAGAAGCCGCCGGCGGACCAGGTCGTCGAGGCCAACGAGCAGACGTACGAGATGTTCAAGTAGGTCTGACCGGTCATCACCCGAACGGGGGCGGATTCGTTCCGCCCCCGTTCGGCGTTCTCCGCCCACCGGCGGGTGGCGGCAGCCGAGGTGATTGCCCGACGGGCCGGCAGGGAACAGAGGAAGACAGCCTCCGGCGCGCGAGATGCGTCGGGTGACCCTGCTGGGAGACACCGATGACCGTACGACGACTGAGCGCCGGCCTGATGGCCGCCGCGTTGCTTACGCCCGGAGTCGCCGCCTGCACCGGCGACAGCACGGCCGGGCCCACCGGTACGCCGTCCGCCACCGCCAGCGCCACCGCGAGCGGTGCGGCAGGTGACGCCGAAGCCAAGCAGGCGTTGCTGGACTCGACCCGGGAGATCAGCAACGGCAACTTCCGGTTCCGGATGTCCGGTGTCGGCTCCACCGCCGAGGGGCAGGTGCACCAGCCGAGCCAGAGCGCCCAGATGCGGGTGAACATCGGCGAACCGACCGACGACCTCGCGATGACCCTCGACCTCATTCACGCCAAGCCGGACAGCTGGGTCAAGCTGGATCTTCAGGGCGCGGCCGCGTCCAGCGTCCCGGGGCGGGACAAGCTCAGCCTCGGCAAGTACCAGCACCTCGACCAGACCCGCATCCAGGGCAACCGCAACCTCGGCTTCGACTTCGAGAAGGTCGACCCGGCCGGCAGCGCGGTGCTCACCCAGGCCGTCACCGAGGTACGCCGTACCGGCGACGGGGCGTACGCCGGCACCATCGACCTGTCGAAGGCCGCCGAGGCCGGATCGCTCGACCAGAGCATGATCACGGCACTCGGCGCGCAGGCGAACTCGGTGCCGTTCACCGCCACCACCGACGCGCAGGGCCGGCTCACCGAGTTGATCCTCCAGGTTCCCGGCACGGGTGAAACGGCGGCCCAGGAGATCCGGGTGACGTACAGCGACTACGGCAACGCGACCGCCGCGCAGAAGCCTCCGGCCGACCAGGTCGTCGAGGCCCCGCCGGAGCTGTACAACCTGTTCAGCTGAGCCAGATCGCGCGGCGGGGGTCAGGTGCCCCCGCCGCGTCGTGCGTGTGCGGCGTTCAGCCGGTGGGGTCCTGCCGGGTGGCGTCGATGCGGGCGCGGGCCCCGTCGAGCCAACGCTGGCAGATAACCGCGAGTTCCTCACCCCGCTCCCAGAGCGCCAGCGACTCCTCCAGCGAGGTGCCGCCGGCCTCCAGCCGTTCCACCACCGACGCGAGTTCGGCGCGGGCCTGTTCGTAGTTGAGCGGTACGTCCTTCGTCTGCTCGCTCATCGGAGCATCTCCTTGACCGTGGCCGACACCGTCGGCTTCCTGACCCGCGGTGCCTCTGTCGGTGATCACCGAGAGAGCGTCTGGGAGCCTACGGGGCGCTGACCGGGAACGGCGCCCGACTCGTCCGTCGGATTCGTTTCCCCGCCGGGCTGCGCGTCGTCGCCGCGCTCGCGCCCGATGAACGGCACGAGGCACGCGATCGTCACGGCCAGGACAAGCCGGGCGTTACCCCACACCACGCCGCCCGGCAGCCCGGCGCCGATCGAGGTCACCGGAGCGATCATCACGATCGCCACCAGCACGGCCCACGCCCGACGCTTCCAGACCGCGACACTGATCGGCAGGACGGCGGCCAGCACCAGCCAGACCTGGTGATGGGTCCAGGAGACCGGAGAGAAGACCAGACCTGCGGCGCCGACGATCAGCGTCGCGGCCAGCAGGTTCTCCCGCCGGGACAGTCGGGTGGCCCGCACCAGGGCGATCACGACGATGACGCCGCCGAGCAGGAGGACGGTGCCGGAGCGGATCGAGTCGGGCAGGTCCAGCCGGAGCAGCGCTCCGTTGAGTGACTGGTTCCCGCCGGTGGCGATGTTGCCGACCCGCTCGATGTCCAGCAGTTCCTTCGTCCAGTAGCGCACCGACTCGTCGAACAGAGCCAGCCAGCCGAGCAGGGTGGCGACCACGAACGTGCCGAGCGCCTTCACGGCGGCCGCCCGTTGTCCGGCCAGCCAGAGGTACGGGATGAAGATCAGTGGTGTCAGCTTCAGCGCGGCGGCGAGCCCGGTGGCCACCCCCCGGTACCGCTCGGGAACCACCTTCAACGCGTCGACCAGCACGAACAGGACCAGGAAGATGCTGATCTGCCCGAATCGCAGGTTGCTGCTGACGGGCGCGGAGAGGAAGAGGAGCAGGGCGACAGCCGGCACGGCCACGTTCTTGCGGAGCCCCCAGGTGCGGGCGGCGGCGCCTGCTGTGATCTTTGCGATGGCCACCACCGCGGCAACCGTGAGGATCGTCCACCCGACCATCACCGCCGTGGTGTTCAGGTGGCCGAGCGGCAGGAAGAGGAGCCCGGCAAGCGGCGGGTAGGTGAAGGGGGCACCGGTGCCGGCTGCGGCGAAATCGTAGAGGCTGTCGCCCGCCAGCCAGGTCCTGACACCGCCGATGTAGACCTGCAGGTCGCTGAGCCGGTCCGCCCAGGGCCGGCTCAGGCCCGCCCACGCCTGTGCGGCCGCCGCGACGAAGACCGCCACCCACATCAGCGGCACGAGAATTCGACCGAAGCCCGTGGCCGGCCCGCCGGAGAGCTTGGCCATCCTGTCGAGCACAGCAACTCCCTTCGGAGGGTGGGGCCTGGGCGCGGGGCGGGTCAGGAGGCGGCGGACTGTTTCGGCTCGCTGTGCTCTCTCTGGTCGGCGGCGGCGTCACCGTCGTCCGGCGTGGGTGTGGGGGTCGCGGCGCGTTGCCGCAGCCGTCGCCGTCGCCACCACCGCTCGCCGAAGCTGACGATCGCGAAGGTGCCCAGCACGTACGCCCAGCCGATCAGCACGTCGATGACGTAGTGCTCGCCCGAGTAGACGAGGGTGAACGTCATCGCCAGGGGATAGAGCAGCAGGATGGCGACGTAGCGCTTCCGGATGCGCCCGACGAAGAAGAGCACCACGAACAGGGCGAACGCGGTGTGCAGCGAAGGGATGGCCGCCACCGGGTTCGAGGCGAGCTGGCCCAGCCGGATCAGACTGAACGCGCCGTGCATGCCGAACTCGGCCCCGCCGCGCAGGCTGAGGCGCTCCACCGGCTCCAGGTATCCGTGGACCGCCGCCCACCACGGGGGCGCGGCCGGATACAGGAAGTACGTGATCAAGCCGGCCAGGCTGAGCACGAACCACCGCCGCATGAACGCCGCCCACCGAGGCCGTGCGGTGAGCCAGAGCGCGATGGCGACACCGAGCGCGACCACGAAGTGCGAGAAGTACACGTACGAGACGAGCACCTCCCACCACTGGACCCGACTCGGGTCGTACAGCTCCTGCTGCAGCCAGACCGTCGGGACCTTGCCGTCGGTCAGCCACCCGAACATCCGCAGGTCAGCGTTGATGAGCTCGGTGACGTGCGGCTCCCGGATGTTGTCCGCGAAACCACGGGAGAGGTTGTAGACGGTGAGCAGGGCGATCACCGGCAGCCAGTCCCGCGCGAAGGCCAGGTGCGACCGTACGGGCTGGTCGATGCGCCAGGCCACCGCGAGCGCCCACAACCAGAGGAAGGCGTACCCCGGATCGGTCGGCAGGCCGAACGCGAGACAGGCGGCCACCAGCAGGACCGCCCATGCCGCGACCGCACGACTGCGGGTGAGGGTGATCCGTCGACCCGGGCGGCGAGGTTGCGCACCGTGCCCCGTCGAGGTATCCGCTGCCTCCGCCTCCGTGGTGTCGTACGGCTGGTTGGTCATGGGGACGAAGCTTAACTACCTCGCGCGGTGTGCTCGGTCATGGGCCGTTCGCGTCGGGACCCGAGGTCGGGCTGCGCAGCCGGCGTCGCGGGCCGCGGTCAGGAGCCGGTCACCGTCACGGCGAGGTCACCGTCGGCGAGGCGTACGCGCAGGGCGTCGCCCTTCGCCACCTCGTCGGCCGCGCGTACGACGTGACCGTCGGCGCGCTGCACGATGGCGTACCCGCGGTCGAGGGTGGCGGCGGGGGAGAGCGCCCGCAGCCGGGCCAGGGTGTGCCGCAGGTCGTCGTCGGCGGCGGCGAGTCGGTGGCGCAGGTTGCGTTCGGCGCGCTGACGCAGGGCGGCCAGATCGGCGGCCCGCTGCTCGACCATCACCTGTGGGCGGGCCAGCACCGGCCGGGACCGGAGCGCGTCGATGCGGTGGGTCTCCCGGTCGACGAGGTTGTGTACCGCTCGGTGCAGCCGGTGGCGGGCCTGATTGATCAGCCGGATCTCCTCGGCCAGGTCGGGCACCACCCGCTTGGCGGCGTCGGTGGGCGTCGAGGCGCGTATGTCTGCCACGTAGTCGACAAGCGGCGCGTCCGTCTCGTGGCCGATCGCGCTGACCACCGGCGTACGGCAGGCGAACACGGCCCGGCACAACGCTTCGTCGGAGAAGGGCAGCAGGTCCTCGATGCCGCCGCCGCCCCGAGCCAGGATGATCACGTCGACGCTCGGGTCGCTGTCCAGCACCTTGAGCGCGTCGATGATCTGCGGTACGGCGCCGGGGCCCTGCACGGCAACGTTCACGGTGCGGAACTCCACCGCCGGCCAGCGGCGGCGGGCGTTGGTGAGCACGTCCCGCTCGGCGGCGCTGGCCCGGCCGGTGATCAGCCCGACGCGCTGCGGCAGGAACGGGGGGCGACGCTTGCGGGCCCGGTCGAACAACCCCTCGGCGGCGAGCAGCTTCTTGAGCTTCTCCAGCCGGGCCAGCAGCTCGCCCAGGCCCACCTGCCGGATCTCGTCGGCCCGCAGGCTCAGGGTGCCTCGGGCGGCGTAGAACTCCGGCTTGGCGTGCACCACGATCCGGGCGCCCTCCCGCAGCTCGGGTGCGCCGGAGTCGAGCACGTCGCGGTCGGTCGTGACGGTGAGGCTCAACTCGGCCGACGGGTCACGCAGAGTCAGGAAGACCGTGCTGGCACCGGGCCGCCGGCTGATCTGCGCCACCTGCCCGTCGACCCACACCCAACCCAGCCGGGCGACCCAGGCGGCGATCTTCTGGCTCACCACCCGCACCGGCCACGGCTCTTCCGAACTGCTCACCGCCACCCCACCGTCCCCCACCCCCTCACCCTAGTTCCCCACCCCTC
Source organism: Micromonospora maris AB-18-032 (assembly GCF_000204155.1). Lineage (NCBI taxonomy): Bacteria > Bacillati > Actinomycetota > Actinomycetes > Micromonosporales > Micromonosporaceae > Micromonospora > Micromonospora maris. The sequence continues at coordinate 957,972 of NC_015434.1, forward strand.
ACTCCCGCCCCACCCGTCTCGTTCGATCGTGAGGTCGGTGGCGGTTCGAAGATCGACAACCACCGCCAAACTCATGATCAACAGGTCGGGGGCGGGGGAGAGCAGGGACGCGTAGGATGGGTGGGTGACTGAGGCTGGGACCGGTAAGCGCGTGCTTTTGGCCAAGCCCCGCGGTTACTGCGCGGGCGTCGACCGGGCGGTGCAGACCGTCGAGGAGGCACTCAAGCTCTACGGTGCGCCGATCTACGTGCGTAAGCAGATCGTGCACAACAAGCACGTGGTGCGGACGCTGGAGGCCAAGGGCGCGATCTTCGTGGAGGAGAACGAGGAGGTGCCCGAGGGCGCCACCGTGATCTTCTCGGCCCACGGCGTGGCACCCGAGGTCTACGAGCAGGCGAAGGAGCGGTCGCTCAAGGCCATCGACGCGACCTGCCCGCTGGTGACCAAGGTGCACCAGGAGGCGAAGCGGTTCGCCGCCGAGGACTACGACATCCTGCTCATCGGTCACGAGGGCCACGAAGAGGTCATCGGCACCGCCGGCGAGGCCCCGGAGCACATCCAACTGGTGGACGGTCCGGAGGATGCCGACCGGATCACTGTGCGCGACCCGAACAAGGTCGTCTGGCTGTCGCAGACCACCCTGTCGGTGGACGAGACGATGGAGACCGTGGCCCGGCTCAAGAAGCGGCTGCCGATGCTCCAGTCGCCGCCCAGCGACGACATCTGCTACGCGACAAGCAACCGCCAGCACGTGGTCAAGGAGATCGCCGCCGAGTGTGACGTGGTGATCGTGGTCGGCTCGCGCAACTCGTCGAACTCCGTACGCCTGGTCGAGGTGGCCCTCGACGCGGGCGCCCGCGCCGGGCACCTGGTCGACTTCGCCCACGAGATCGACGACGCCTGGCTGGTCGGTGCGCAGACGGTGGGTCTGACCTCGGGAGCCAGCGTGCCCGACGAGTTGGTCCAGGAGGTGCTGACCCATCTCGCCGAGCGCGGCTACACCGACGTGGAGGAGGTGGTGACCGCCAACGAGCGACTCACCTTCTCGCTGCCACAGGAACTCAAGCGCGACATGAAGGCCGCCGCCGCGGCGGCCCGCAGCTGAGCGGACCGACCCGAGATGATGGAACGAATCACCCTGCTGCCGCGTCAGAGTCAGGCATGAGGACCCTTCGGATCGCCGCCGCGGCGCTGATCGTCTGCACCGCGCTCGTCGCCTGCGCCGGTCAGGACGCCGGGGACGGCTCCGCCGCCCCGACGGGAGCGCCATCCGTGACCGATCTGCCCACCCCGGACCCGACCGGCGCGGTGCCCCCGCCGGTCGACCCGGTGGACCCGACCGCCCCACTCACCAAGCCCGGCACGCGGCCGGGCGGCCCGCCGCAGCCGACGTCCACAAGCGAGATGACCCTGACCGGACGGGTCGAGTCCGGCGTCGAGCCAGGTTGCCTGCTGCTCGACGGCTATCTGCTGCTGGGCGGCCCGCGCGAGGTGCTCACCGCCGGCGCGTCGGTGACGGTCACCGGTCGACCCGCACCCGGCCTGATGACCACCTGCCAGCAGGGCACCCCGTTCCAGGTGGCGTCCGCCAAGCCCGCCTGAGGTAGCCGCCCGGCGACTGCCGGAGCCCGTGGTGGCCGGCGGCCCCCCCTGTCGTGATCGGGCGGCTGGTGGTGGCCGCGCTGCGCCAGATCGACGCGGCTCTCGCCCCGTACACAACGCTGCCGTCGTCCCGGAGCCGGGGAACGCGCCATGCCCGGGGGTGAACGGGCAGGGAGCCCGCCTCCGGTGGATCCGGAGGCGGGCTCCCTGGTGCGGTGGTGGTGCGTCAGTTCACCGCGCCGATGTTGACCGCGCCGCGGCCGACGACCGCGCCTTCGCTGGTCACCACGGCCAGCTCACCGGAGAGCGTCCGGCCCGCGGGCGGGGCGGACTGGGCGGTAACCGTACCCGTGAGGGTGCCGGTGGCGCCGTGCGCCAGGGTGAGGCTGCTGCTCGACGCCGTCAGGGTGCCGAGCGCCGGGGAGGAGTACGAGTCCCGGTAGTCGTACGCGGTGCTGCCGCCCGCGCCGTCGACCGAGTACGCCTCGACGACGACCGTGTAGGTGCCGGCCGCCGGGTTGTTGAGGGTGACGAACTCCTCCGAGTCGCCGTCGGCGTTGTACGCCACCAGGGCGCCGCCCCGGTAGACGAACAGGTCGAGGTCGGCGCTGGCGTTGGAGACGTTGCCGATGCGGGCGGTGAAGCTGGTGGCGCCCGCCGGAACCTCGACAGTGAACTCCTGCACGGCGAGCTCCACGATGGTCGGGCGCTCGGTGTGCGTGCTGGACAGCGAACCGCCCTGACCGGTGACCGTGACCGGGCCGAAGGTGTTCTTCAGCGACCAGGTCACCGGGGTCGGGGTACCGGTGGTGACCGACGGCAGTTCGACCACGGCCGGCTCGACCGCGACGCCCTGCACCCGCGCCTGGATCTGGAACGGGTTGTTCAGCGACGGCGAGGTACGACGGGACTCCACCTCGATCTCCCAGATGCCGGGCATCGGGTTGGCGTAGTCACGCTCGAACGGGTTGCAGACGACCGTGCTGACGTGGTTGGTGAAGCACGCCAGACTGGAGGTGCTCTCCACCGGAACGCCGTACGGGTTGATCGCGATGAAGCGGGTCTGCGACGCGGTGGCGATGCCGGAGAGGTTCACCTGCAACGCACCGGCACCCGGCGGCACCGTCACGAAGTACGACGTGGTGTGGTTGCGGTCCACCGAGCCCTGCGCCGAGTAGGCGAAGTTGGGCTTCGCGACGTCGTTCGAGGCCACCACGACGGCGGAGAACTCGAAGTCGATCGTGTTGGTGGCCTTGTCGTCCACGGTGACGATGGTGCTGTGCGCACCGGCCGTCTTCGGCTTGGCGGTGACCGTGATGGTGACGGTCTGGTTCAGCGGCAGGGTGACGTCCTTCGGCGCGGAGAAGGTGCCGTTGTTGCCACGCAGGCCGATGGAGTGCTTGATGTTGCCGGCCGGACCGCTGGTCCGGGTCAGCTTCACCTGGTACGACTTCGACTGGTTGATCTTGTGACCACCGTTGGCGGAGTCGCAGCGGTTGTAGATGCCGGTGCCCTGGTTCGGGGTGGCCAGCTGGCCGGACAGCGGGGTGCAGACCGGCGCGTCAGCGGTGTACGAGCGGGTCTGGACGCCCTTGCGGAGCAGCTTCCAGGCACCCGGCACGTCGAACATGCCGTAGCCCTGACCGTAGGTGGGGGTGTCGGCGATCGGCTTGGCCGAGGTGTAGATCGCCCGACGCAGCGCCTCGGGCGTGACACCCAGGTGGTTCGCCTTGGCGGCCGAGAGCAGCAGCGCGGCGGCGCCGGCGGCCTGCGGGGAGGCCATCGACGTACCGTTGAACATGCTGTAGCCCGGCGGCAGCGCGTAGCCGGCCTCGGCGACCGGGCCGCCGGCCTGCCAGACCGGGGTGGTGGAGATGGCCGAACCCGGCGCGGCGATGTTCGGCTTGGCGCCGCCGTCCTCACGCGGGCCGCGCGAGGAGAAGTTGAACAGCGCGTTCTTCTTCTTGACCACCGAGCCGTAGTTGGCCAGCCAGGTGTCCTTGCTGACGCTCGCGGCCACGCTCACCACGTTGCTCGACGCCGACGGGTCGCCGATGGTGTTCACGCCCGGGCCGGAGTTGCCGGCCGAGATGAACATCTGCACCCCGTACGTGGTGATCAGGTTGTTGTAGAGGGTGGCGCGGGCGTTGTTGCCGTCGTTGAGCGCCGGCAGACCACCGATCGACATGTTGATGACGTCGACCCCACGGTTGATCACCAGATCGGCCATGCCGGTGGTGAGTGCGGCGTAGGTGCAGCCGCCGCCCCAGGAGCAGGCACGGGAGGAAACGATCTTGGCACCGGGGGCGGCACCGTTGAACGCGCTGTTGCCCATCATGCTGTTGGCGGCGGTGATGCCGGCCACGTGGGTGCCGTGCGCGCTCTCGATGATGCCGATGTTGACGTAGTCGACCAGGCCCGGGCCACCGGCCGGCGTGGTGTCGACGTTCTTGCGGTACTCGACCACGAACGACATGCGCTCCTTGACCGGAGTCGCCGGGTCGTCGGTGCCGAAGTAGCCGACGTCGAACTTCTCCTTGTACGGCCGCATCAGGGCCTCGTCGGTGAAGTCGCCGTCCTGGTCGGTGTCGACCCAGATGTTGTTGGTCACCGGGTCGTACAGGACGCCCCACTGGTCGGTGCGGTCGCCGTCGCGGTTGACGTCACCGGCCGGCTCGCTGTTGTTCGTGATCGACTCACTGAACAGGTTGAACCGGTAGGTGCCCGCCGGTGCGGTCCAGGTGCGTCCGGCGAGAGTGAACGACGGGCCGGTCACCTGGTTGAGCATCGGACGCCAGCTGGCGTCCTCGAGCGGGTCGGTGGCGGTGACCCAGTCGACGATCTTCCGCTCGCCGGTGGTGGTCTGCTGGAGCGCGGGGTGCTCCAGGTCCACACCGGAGTCCATGATGCCGATGGTGACGCCCCGGCCGTCCCACTTCTTGTTGGACTTGACGAACTTGACCGCGCCGGTCTCGCCGGTCGGCATGTAGGGGTTGTCGGCGGGGGTGTTGGCACCCGGGCCGCTGAGGGTGCTGCCCTGCTTGTCGCCCTTCTTGCCGCCCTGGACGACCTCCGGCTTGGGGTCGGGCAGCTGGATCTTCTCGTCCAGGTCGACGGCGGCGACGCCGGGCAGGGTGGCGGCCTTGACGGCCTTGCTGGTCGGCACCTTGGCCAGCACGTAACCGATGGTGTCGTAGCGCTCGGTGACCGCAGCGCCCAGATCCTTGAGGTCGTCGGCGACGTCCTTCGCCTTGCCCTTGTCGGTGGCGACGATCATCGTGACGGTCGGGGCCTTCTTGGCCTCCGCCTCGGCGAGCAACTTGGCGTCGTGCTCGCCCAGGGCCTCGGCGGGGGTGACCTGGGCCGGGTCGGTTCCGGCAGGAGCGGCGCTCGCGGTGGCGGTACCGCCCACCACGGACACGGCACCAGCCGCCATGACCGAGGCGAAGAGCGCGGCGGAGGTACGCCGGCTCAGGTTTCGGGGTCTACTCACGTTCTCTTTCCTCCAGAGAACTCAGGCGCCCTCAGATGCAGGGCACGCGTGAGCGAAATCCTTCGCGGTGTCGACCGTCAATGTCACTACCGACAGGTACGTTGTGACCATCTCGTGATAAGTGAGACGCGCAATGTCACATCGAAGGTGGTAAAGGCCCGATTAGGTTGACCGACTTCGACCATCCGAGATGGATTCCTCGACCAGCAACTCAGGTGCCTGGGGCTGGCGGGGGGCCAGCTCCACCTGCGCCGGCGTCGCCAGCTCCTGATCAGACACGCCCAGCTCAGCCAGCTTGCGGGCGCTTACCAACACCCGCGCCTCCAGCGACCCCACCGCCCGGTTGTACGCGGTCACCGCGCCGCCGAGCGAGGCACCGAGCTTGCCGACATGATCGCCGAGCGTGGAAAGACGACCGTACAGTTCACGGGCCAGGGAATGCACCGCCACGGCGTTGCGGGCCAGCTGCTCCTGCCGCCACGACCAGGCCACGGTGCGCAGCATTGCGATCAAAGTGGCCGGGGTGGCCAGCACCACGTTGCGGGCGAATGCGTGCTCCAGAAGTGTGGGATCACGCTGCAAAGCCACGTCGAGGAACGGATCGGCCGGCACGAACAGCACCACGAACTCCGGCGTCGACTCGAATGCCGTCCAGTACGACTTCGCCGCCAGCGCGTCCACATGGGCCCGCAGGTGCTTGGCGTGGTTGTCCAGCTGGGTGTCGCGGCTGCGCTCGTCCCGGGCCTCCATCGCGGTCAGGTACGCGTCGAACGGCGCCTTGGCGTCCACCACGACCGTACGGCCGCCGTGCAGGCGGACCACCAGGTCGGGGCGTACGGTCTGCTGGTCGGTGGCGGCGGTGACCTGCTCGGAGAAGTCGCAGTGTTCCAGCATGCCGGCCGCCTCGACGATGCGGCGCAACTGGTGCTCGCCCCACCGGCCGCGTACCTGCGGTGCCCGCAGCGCCGCGACCAGCTGTTTGGTCTCGGTGCGTAGCTCGCCGGAGACGCTGCTCATCGCCCTGACCTGCTCGCGCAGTTCGGCGTACGCGTCGATGCGGTCACGTTCCAGTTCGGCCACCCGCTGCTCGTATCGGCGCAGCGTGTCGTGCAGCGGGGCCACAGCCCGGGCGACCGCCTCCTGGGACTGGGCGGTCGCCTCGTAGCTCAGCGCCCGCATCGACTGTTCCAGCCGCCCTTCGCCCTCCCGGGTGGCGCGCAGGGTGGCGTCCAGCCGGGCGATCTCGGTGGCCGCGCGAGTCCGGGCCGCGAACCAGCCCACCGCGCCGCCCGCGCCGAGGCAGACGACCACCACCGCCAGGGTCGCAAGCTCCATCCCCGGAGCTTGCCAAAGATGAGCGGGCGGTGCCGCGTTGGGGCCGGAAATGCCGATGGGCCGGGCACAAGGCCCGGCCCATCGCCGGTCACCGCATCAGGTCGACGCGGTGACCGGGTTCGGTCACTTCAGCGTGTGAGCGAGACCGAGGGTGGCACCGTCGCGCTCGTACGAGACGAGCAGCGAGGAGCCGGCCGGCAGGGCGCCGTTGAGCGGCAGGACCAGGGTGCGGTCCTTGTTCAGCGAGACCTCGGTCTGCGCCACGACCCGCTCGCCGTCCCAGATGAAGACCCGGGCGACGCCGGACTTCTTCACCTTCAACTCCACCGAGACCTTCGAGGAGGACTTGGTGACCTTCTTGATCTTGAGGATCTTCTCGTCAAGAGCCGCGTAGCCACCCGGTGCCACCCCGTCCGAGGCGGACTGGAGGATGGTCTGCGGAGACTTGACGCTCTGCGCCGCGGTGTCGGGCATGATCGGAGCCTTCGGCGCCGCCGGCCGCGCCGGCAGGCCCGGCAGGGTGGCGACACCCCAGCGCCACGGGTCGGCCCGTACGCCGCTCCAGGTCGACCAGCCGATCCGGGTCTGCGTGGACAGGTCCTGCGTGTCCGAGTCGTTGACCAGGATGTTCATGCCCATGTTGGTCGGGTCGATGGTGTCCGGCAGCACGCTGAACGGAACCTTGACCTCGATCTGGTACCCGGTGCCGGTGAGAACCGACGCGACCTCGAGACCCGGTGCGGTCTCCGGGCCACCCTGGTGGTTGTCCCGCTCCCGGGCGAAGCACGGCGGGTTGCCGTTGGCCGGGTCATCGGTGGCCGGGAAGAGCGCCACGTTGAACACCGTGGAGGTGTTCGCCGAGTTGCCCCGCGGGTCGATTCCGAACTCGACGGCGTCGGCACGACGCGGACGCTTGCAGTCCTCCGGCAGGAGGAACCGGCCGAGCACGTCATCGGTGATGTTGAAGATGGCGTACAGGGCGTCGTCGGTGTGGGTGAGCTGGGCGGTGCCGGAGATGTCCGCCGCCGTGGTGGCGGTACCCTCCCAGCGCGTCGAGATGTCGATCACCTCGCCGGTGTACTCGTGGGAGTGGCCGTGGCCGTCGACGGCCGGCGCGGTGGTGGCCTTCGGGATCACCGTGGTCGGCACCAGGTTGAAGGCACCCGGCTCGGTGGCGCTGCCACCGTTGTAGCTGGTCTCGATCTCCAGCCGGTACGCACCGTTGTCCGGCGCCCGGTTGGCGGTCGGCAGCGTGGCGTCGGTGTTGGTCACCGTGAAGGTCACCGAGCTGCGGGCACCGGGCTGGAGCCCGCTGTACGGCAGCTGCTGCGGGTTCGCCGAGAACCCGGCCGGCAGGTTCAGCCGGACGGTGCCGGACTGGACGGTGTCGCTGTGGTTGGTCAGGTCCACTCGGACGCTACGGCTCTTACCGCTCGGGATGTTGAGCAGCGACTCGATGAGGGCATCGAGCTGCTTGACCTTCTTCTGCTCGGTCCACGCCCGGAAGTCCGCGATCTCCTCCAGCGGCTCGAGGGTGCCCCGAACCGGAGCGGTCGCCTGCACCCGCGCACTGCTGGTGCCGCTGCCGTCCTTGCTGCTGGTCATCGTGGCTTCGATCTTGAAGCGGGTGCCCACCGGAAGCTGCGCGGGCGGGGTGACCGTGAAGCTCTTCACGACCGCCTTGCCCTTCTTGAGCGTGCCGACGTTGCCGTTGCCGCTGACCCGCCAGCCGGCCGGAACCTGGAGCGAGACGTTGGCACCCTTGATGTCCTGGGTGGCGTAGAGGACGGTGTCGACCTTGATGGACTTGCCGGCGAGCACCTCCCACTTCTGCGGACGCACGTGGATCTCGGTGCCGAGCGGCAGACCGCCCGGAGCACGGAGCGTGGCGCCCTGGAGCGCACCGGTGCCGGCCCCCACGTTCGGGTCCGGGTACGGAGTGCGGGTGTCGATCAGGGTCAGCCGGTTGCAGCCGATGTTGTCGGGGTTGGTCGTCGGGAAGGCGCTGTTGCCCCAGCCCTGCGACACGTACTCCCGGCGGGCCCAGGTCGTGACCGTGTTCCACCGGTTGCCGTCGTGACGCGCCGACTCGTAACCCTGCCAGGTGCCGAAGATGACGTTGCTGGCCTCAGCCGGGGTGAAGCTGGTCTCGCAGGAGGGACCCATGTTGCCGGAACCGCTGCCACCGGTCTGGAAGATCCGGGAGACCCGCCAGGGCTCGAGGCCCTCCTTGGTGATCTGCTCCGGGAACTTCTTCGGGTCGGCCGCGGCGTAGAAGGCGTCGACGGCCAGCATCGCGGCTTCCTGGTGGTTACCGTGGTTGCCCTGGGTGGCCGAGGGGTTCATCGTGAGGATGACCTCGGGCTTGGTGGTCCGCAGCACCCGCACGATGCGGGACAGCGTCTCGTCGTAACCCCAGACCTCGGCGGTCAGGGGAGCGCTGGCGGTGTACCAGAAGTCGAGGGCGTCGAGGTTGTAGATGTGTTCGATGCCGGCGTAGCCGACCGCCCTGCGCTCCTCGGCCTCCCGGAGGATGCCGAGCTCCGGGCCCTCCTCGAAGCCGGTGGCGTTGCCGCCACCCTCGCCACGAGTGGTGGTGATGACGCCGGCCTTCATGCCGTGATACTCGTTCCAGTATCCCAGCATGCCGAGCTGACCGGCCTCGTCGTCGGGGTGCGCGCCGATGAACATGATGTCCAGGTCGATCGGCTTGTCGGACTTCTTGTCCGGACCCTTCGGCTGGGCCTTGGGGGGTGACGGGTGCTTGGGCGACGAGCCCTTGCCGTGAGCCTGAACCGGTGCGGCCAGGCCCAGCGAGAGCAGACCGCACATGGCGATTGTCGCCGGGGTGCGCCATCTCATGGGCATACCTCTTCGTATGGGAGCGCTTGCTGCGTCTGGGACGGATGCAGGCCCGGCCGAGGCCCCCTGACACCTGGCTCGTGCCGGCCCTGACGACGGACAGCTGTCCACTGGAGACCAGGGCGGTCTCCACGAGTGATGGTTGCTAGACGGTTCGTTCGTGCACGCGCACCGTCACGGCGTGAGCGGTGCGGACGGTGGTGGGGGTAGGTCCACCGTGAAGGCCTTCGGGCCGTAACGCTAGGAATCTTGGACTCGCGTAGTCAATAGGCCCAAGCGACTTTCTTACTTCTTCGAAAAAACGATCGTCCTGTTCAGGGCCGGTGGGTGGCCACCACATCGGACACCACTAGCCCCGTTTGTGGTGATTTAAGGCGATCAACTTCTCCGCTGCCGCCCGATCTGTGCGCTAAGGCGCGGTCGCTGGCCGATGATTTTCTGTCGATGCATCGTTTGCGCAGGTCGGAGCTGAGATCATCTCGTTACTTGACGGCCCACTTTTTTCTCAGTAGGAAGAAACTGTGTCTGACAGAGCATCGACCAGCCCGGTCAGCCGTGAGCGGTCCCGCGAGATCAAGCGTCTCTCGGTGATCCTGGCCGCCCGGCAGGCGCGGCTGTTGTCCCGAGTGGATCTGGCCGAGATGACAGGCCTTCCGGCGGCCACGGTGACCGCACTCGTGCGGGAACTCATCGCCGAGGGCTACCTCATCGAGCGCGGGCCGGGCGCACCCACCACCGGGCGACCGCGCGAGATGCTCAAGTTCAACCCGCGTGCCGAGCTCGTCGCGGCAGTCTCGCTCGAACCGCCCCGGATCAGCTGCGAGATCGCCGACAGCGAGGGCGCGATCATCGCGCACCGCACCGCCCGGTTCGGCGGCGACGTGGTGGAGACCGTCTGCACGTTCGTCCTGGACCTGGTCGGCGACAACCTGCCGTCACTGCGCGGCGTGGCGATCGCGGTGCCGGGCGTCTCCACCAACGGCGCGGTACGCCTCGCGCCGTCGGTCGGGCTGGTCGAGGCGTGGCCGATCGGCGAGTCGGTTCAGCAGCGACTCGGCGTACCGGTCGTCGTCGACAACGACGTCAACCTGATGGCCGCCGGCGAGTGCGTGGCCGGTGCCGGTGCCGACGTCGCCAACCTGCTGCTGATCCACGTCGCCGACGGCATCGGCGCCGGGCTCGTGCTCGACGGCAAGGTCCGGCGCGGAGCCAGCGGAGCGGCGGGCGAGGTGGGCTTCATGCCGCTGGACGCCGCGCCGGCGCGCAGCTACAGCGGTGTCGGCGAGTTCGAGGCCCGCTGGTCGGTGAACGCGATCACGGAGCGGCTGGTCGCGCTGCACCCGGGCCGCCGACCCGAGTCGCCGGTACGCGAGCTGATTCAACTCGCCGCCACGTCGAAGCCGGCCCGCGAGTATCTCGACGAGGTCCTCGACGCCTGGGCACGGCTCATCCTCTCCTGTGTCTGCGTGATCGACCCGGGGATGGTGCTGCTCAGCGGTGCCGCCGCCGAACTCGACGACGCCGCGCTCGAACAGATCCAGAGCCTTCTCGCCGCCAAGACCCCCGCACCCACCGAGGTGCGTCGAGCCACCCTCGGGGACCAGGCCGTACTGCACGGAGCGATCAGCTACGCGCTCTCGGCCGCGGTCCCGCTGCCCTCACTGCCCTGACCACAGCCGCGTAACCCGACCCCGCACCCCTGCAACCACCACCACCTGTCCCCTGCCCCCGAAGAACCGCCACCCCCGCACACCCCGATCCCACGGCCACCTCCGCCGCACCCTCGCGACCCCGTACGCGTCGGCGCGGCCGGCCACGACGTGGCCCGCTCCGTCGGCCTCGATCTTTGATCCGTGCCGCAACCGGCGGCCCACACACTCCGGCATGCCCCGGAGTCCGATTTGCAGCTATCTATCGGAAATCTCCAATAGATCCCCCCGTCAAGTGGAGGTACCAATGAGACGTCGTCCTTTGGCCATTGCCATCGCGATCGGCGCAATGCTGGCTGTCACCGCAGGCTGCGGCGGCAGTGACGACGCGGACACCGGCTCGTCCGGCACACCGACGGCCGAGAAGTTCGTCATCTACAGCGCCCGTGACAAGTCGGTCACCGACTACGTCGTCGAGCAGTTCACGACCAAGAACCCCGAGTACAAGGGCAAGGTCGAGGTGCTCAACATGGGCGCCCAGGAGGTCCTGGAGCGGGTCCGGGCCGAGAAGGCCAACCCGCAGGCGTCCGTCTGGTGGGGCGGCACCCAGCAGGGTCTTGCCGCCGGCGCCTCGGAGGACCTGCTGGAGTCGTGGCAGCCCTCGTTCGCGGCCAAGATGGACGCGCGCTACAAGGACGAGCAGGGCCGTTGGTTCGGCGAGATCCTGCTGCCCGAGATCATCATGTACAACAACAAGGCGCTGACCCCGCAGACCGCGCCGCAGGACTGGGACGACCTGATCGACCCGAAGTGGAAAGACAAGATCATCATCCGGGACGTGGCTGCCTCCGGCACCATGCGCTCGATCTACTCGTCGATGATCCAGCGGCTCTCGCCGGACGGCTCCAACCCGCAGCCGGGCTACGAGTGGCTGCTCAAGCTCGACGCCAACACCGTCGAGTACGCCGCCAACCCGGCCGACCTCTACCTGAAGATGTCGCGTGAGCAGGGCGTGGTGAGCGCCTGGAACCTGCAGGACGTGCTGCTGCAGGCCAACGAGGGCATGCCGTTCGACTACATCATGCCGGCCTCCGGCGCTCCGGTGCTCGTCGACGGTGTCGCGGCGGTCAAGGGTGGCAACACCGCCGCCGCGCAGAAGTTCCTGGAGTTCCTCTTCGACGACTCGCTGCGCGCCACGCTCGCCAAGGACTACTTCCAGATCCCCGCGGTGGAGATCGGCGAGAAGCCGGAGTGGCTGGCCAACCTCAACCTCAAGCCGATGGACGTCGACTGGGACGTGATCGGCAAGAACGAGACGGCGTGGATCACCCACTGGAACGCCGAGATCAAGGACAAGGGCTGAGTTGACTGGGGTCCGGGTCGTGCCTCGGCACGACCCGGCTCCGTCCTGGAAGGACCCAGAAATGATCGATGTCCGGCTGACTGCCGTCAGTAAGCGCTTCGACAAGTCGAGCGATGCCGCGGCGGTCGACGAGGTCACCGTCACCATCGGCGCCGGCGAGTTCTTCACTCTGCTCGGACCCAGTGGTTGCGGCAAGACGACGACCCTTCGGATGGTGGCAGGCTTCTACTTCCCGACCTCCGGGCAGATCCACTTCGGCGACGACGATGTGACGCACTGGTCGCCGAACAAGCGGGACACCGGCATGGTGTTCCAGAACTACGCGCTCTTTCCGCACATGACGGTGGCGCAGAATGTCGCGTACGGCCTCCGGGTCCGCCGGGTCTCCCGCACCGAGCGGGACCGCCGGGTCTCCGAGGCGCTCGCCCAGGTCCACCTCTCCGGGTACGGGGCCCGACGCATCGACGCCCTCTCCGGTGGTCAGCAGCAGCGGGTGGCCCTGGCCCGAGCCCTGGTCATCCGGCCCCGCACCCTGCTGCTCGACGAGCCGCTGTCCAACCTGGACGCCAAGCTGCGCGAGGAGACCCGCACCGAGATCCGGCGCATCCAGCGGGAGAGCGGCAACACCGCCATCTACGTGACGCACGACCAGGCCGAGGCGATGGCCATGTCGGACCGGATCGCCGTCATGCAGTCCGGCAAGGTTCAGCAGGTCGGCTCCCCGCAGGAGATCTACTACCGGCCCACCAACGCGTTCGTGGCCCGCTTCATCGGGCGCAGTAATGTCCTCAGCCTGCCGGTGGTCGGCGCGGGCGAGAACCGGGTCGAGGTGCGCCTGTCCAGCGGCGCGACAATCGAGGTCGGCGCTGCCACCGGACACGGTCTCACCGAGGGCGACACCGCGCTGGTGTCGGCCCGTCCCGAGCACATCACCCTCGCCGGTGGCGACGAGGAGTCCGCCCTGCGCGGCCGGGTCACCCACGTCGAGTTCACCGGAATGGCGACAAACCTCACCGTCGACTGCGACGGTACCGAGGTGATGGCCGCCGTCATCGACGCACCGGCGACCATCAACGTCGGCGACCTGGTGGGCCTGCGGCTCGTACGCGAACGTCTCTGGGTGGTCAAGCCGTGACCGCTCTGCCCGAAACCGCCCCACCCCGGATGGCCGCGCTGCGCCGACGTCTGGCCGGCGGCACCAACTCACAGTGGTTCCCGTACCTGCTCGTGCTGCCGCTGGTCCTGGTGCTCTACGGCTACGTCGTGCACCCGATGTTCGCCACCTTCTCGGAGAGCGTCAGCGAGAACGGCACCCGCAACTACCTGCAGTTCTTCACCTCCTCCGGGGTCGCCCGCGAGTCACTGTTCACCTCGCTGTTCATCTCCGCGGCGAGCGTGCTGCTCTGCGGCATCGTCGGCGTGACGATGGCGTTCCTGCTCAAGCGGTTCAGCTTCCGGGGCCGTCGGCTCATCGAGGCGATCATCCTGGTGCCGGCCGCCCTGCCGCCGCTGATCGGCGCCGTGTCGTTCCAGTTGCTCTACAGCAACATCGGCATCGTGCCCCGAGGGTTGCAGGCACTCTTCGGCACCGAACGGCCGATCATGGCCTTCGACGGGATCGCCGGGGTCCTGGTGGTGCACACGTTCACCATGTACCCCTTCTTCTACCTGGCCGCCGCCGCGGCGCTCGCCGGGATGGACCCGTCGGTCGAGGAGGCGGCGTACAACCTCGGCGCCGGCCGGGTACGGGTCTGGCGCACCGTCCTGCTGCCGATGCTCACCCCGGCGATGGTCTCGGCGTCGCTGCTGGTCTTCATGACCTCGCTGGCGTCGTACACCGCGCCACTGCTGTTCAACGTCAGCCAGACCATGACGATGCAGATCTACATCAACCGCACCAACGGCGACCTGCCGATGGCCTCGGCGTACGCCTCCGTGCTGGGCATCGTCTCCATCATCTTCCTGCTGGCGATGCGGTGGTACGAGGGTCGGCGCAGCTACCAGTCGCAGTCGAAGGGCATCTCGGCGAACCGTCGGGAGCTGACCAACCCGATCGGCAGGTGGCTGGCCCCGGTCGCCTCGGTGCTGGCCACCATGGTGCTGCTCGCCCCGGTCGCCACGATCGCGCTCGTCGCCTTCTCCGAGAACCGGACCTGGACGACCCAGGTGCTGCCGGAGACGTACACCCTGGACAACTTCGTCACCATCTTCTCCGACCCGAAGGCGTTCGAGCCGATCCTCAACTCGCTGCAGATGAGCCTGCTCGCGGCCGTCGGTTGTGTGGTGATCGGTGTGCTCGTCGCGTACGCGGTGCGGCGTTTGAAGTTCATCGGCCGGGGGCTGCTCGACGTGGCAGTCATGATCGCCTGGGCGCTGCCGGGCACTGTCGTCGCGATCAACCTGATCTCGGCCTTCAGCACCGGCAACGCGTTCAGCTTCGGCCAGGTGCTGATCGGCACCTTCTGGATCCTGCCGCTTGCCTACTTCGTGCGGTTCCTGCCGATCGTCTTCCGGTCCAGCTCCGCGGCGCTGGCGCTGATCGACCCGTCGCTGGAGGAGGCCGCCCGTAACCTCGGCGCCTCCTGGCTGCGGGCCTTCTACACCATCACCGTACGGCTGATGCTGCCCGGCGTGCTGGCCGGCGCGTTGCTGGCCTTCGTGCACGGTGTCGGCGAGTTCGTCGCCTCGGTGCTGATCTACACCTCCTCGACGGTGCCGATCTCGGTGGCGATCAACAACCGGATGTACTCGTTCGAACTCGGCACCGCCGCGGCCTACGGCATGCTCCAGGTGGCGCTGATCTTCGTGGTGATGTGGTTCTCGGGCCGACTGGAGAGCAGCCGCACCGCGACCCGGAGGGCCGAGCAGTGGACGAACTGATCGAACGCTGGAAGGCCGAGGGAGGACTGCTCCCGATCACCCGGGTGCCCGGCCACGCACTGGCCGCCGTGGCCGAGTCGGCCGACCTGGCGGTGCTGCCGGTCGGTGCCGTCGAGTGGCACGGTCCACACCTGCCGCTCGGCACCGACCTGCTGCTCGCCGAGGGGTTCGCCGGGGAACTGGCCACCGGCACGGCCCGCGCCGTGCTCTTTCCGGCCGCACCGTACGCCGCCTGCCCCGGTCAGACCCGGCCCTGGCCGGGGACGGTGGCGCTGCGACCCGAGATCGCCGTGGGCTACCTCAGTGACGTGCTCACCGGCATCGTCGAGGCGGGCTTCCCCCGGCTGCTCGTGGTCAACGGGCACGACGCCAACCTCTCCACGGTCCGTGCCGCGATGGAATGGGTGTCCGGCCGGCACCTGGCGAGCCTGCTGCTTGTCAACTGGTTCCAGCTGGTCGGCCCGGACGAGACGGGCGAGATCTTCGGCGCCCTGCCGGCCCGGGGACACGGCGGGGCGTACGAGAGTTCGGCAGTGCTCGCCTTCGACCCCGAGGCGGTGCACCTGTCCGCCACCCCGGACCTGCCGCCGAAACCGAAGCTGCCCACCCCGTACCCGTACGTGCTCATCGAGTCGCGGCCCGACCCCTGGCAGGGCTGGTCGGGTCATGTCTCGCTGGCCAGCGAGGCGGCCGGGCAACAGATCCGCCACCTGGCCGGCGCGCGGCTGCGGGAGGTGATCGAGGCGTGGCTGGCAGCACCGTTACCCAGCCCGCCAGGGACGGACCAGCCCGGCTGGTCCGGCCGGCCGACCTGGTCCGACCGACCTGACGGGAGCGGTAGGTCGGACCAGGCGGTCGGGTGACCCACTCGTCGGCTGCGCAGGACAACGGACCACATTGGGAGGCCACGATGACCCCGTCACTGACCACGTACCAACAGCACCATCTGCGCGTCGTGTTCGAGCATCACGCCGCAAACCTGTACCCGGCCATGGTCAAGGCCAGCCAGGCCCACGTCGTCATGCTCGCCGAGCAGGGGCTGATCCCCGCCGAATCCGCCGCAATGATGCTGCGTGGCCTGCTCGTCCTTGCCCAGGACCGACCTGAGGACCTCGACTACGACGGCAGCGTCGAGGACGTCTACTACACACTGGAGAAGCGTCTCGCCGCCGCCTGCGGGGTCGAGCCCTCCCAGCTCAGCGTGCAACTCGCCCGCAGCCGGAACGACCTCGACGCCGGGGTCTTCCGGATGGTGCTGCGCGACCAACTGCTCGCAGTGCTCGACGCGGTCCTGGCGACCGGTCGGACCGTGCTGGACCGGGCCGATCGGCACGCCGACGTGGTGGTCACCGGCTACACCCACCGACGTCCGGCCCAGCCGACAAGCATCGGGCACGTCTTCGCCGGCTACGCCGAGGCGCTGGCCGGTGAGGGCGTCGCCTACGCCGACCTGCTCGACGAGATGAACCGTTCGCCCCTGGGCTCCTGCGCGTTCGCCGGCACCGACCTGGACATCTCGCCCCGCAGGTTGGCGGACCTGCTCGGCTTCGAGCGGCTCATCGTCAACTCCTACGAGGCGGTGGCCGGTGCCGATCACCTGGTGCGGGTCGCCACCCTCAACGCGCAGTCACTGGCCACCGGGGCCCGGCTGGCCCGTACCCTGATGGACTGGCTGACCTGGGGCTGGGTGGTCACCCCCGGCTCGTTCACCCAGGGCAGCAGCATCATGCCGCAGAAGCGCAACCCGGTCGTCCTGGAACACCTGGTGTCGATGGCCGGCGCTGCCGCGGGCGACGCCGCCAGCGTGCTCAACAACGTCGGTGCCGCCTGGTGGGAGGACTCCAACAACGCCACCACCGACGTGCAGGCCCGGCTCTGGGACAGCGACGACCGGGCGTACCGGTTCTTCTCCCTGCTCGGCGGGCTGATCGCGGAGCTGGATCCGCTGCGTCCGCCGACCAGCGAGGAGATCGTCGCCTCCGGTGCCACCACGACCGCCGCCGCCGACGCGCTGGCCCGCCACGGCGTACCGTTCCGGGGCGCCCACTCGCTGCTCGGCCGGCTGGTACGGGCCGGCGCGCCCGCCACCTGGACCGTCGAGGACGTCCGTACCGCGGCGGTCGACCTCGGCATCGCCGACCAGCTCGACGAGGTCGCGATCAGTGACCTGCTGGCCGCCGCCGTCCGCCCCGAATTCGTGCTCCGCCGTGCCCAGGCCGACGGCCCGGGCGAGATCGCAGTTCGGGAGCAGGTGGCGCAGCTGCGGTCGATAATGGACGATGTGGCAGCGCGGGCGGATGCCCTGCGGGAACGGCTGCACCGTGCCGACGCGGCTCTGGCCGAGGCGGTCGCGGCGAGGGTGAGCCCGTGACCGGGCAGCAGACCCAGCATCGTGTGACAGCGGCAGTTGTGTCACCGCGACCACAGAACCACCCGGACCGACGGCCCGAAGGGCGATTTGACATCACCATGGAACAACCGGCAAACCCGCGACTGCTCGGGATCGACTTCGGCGGCACGAAGATGGCGATCGGCGTGGGTGACGTCGATGGTCGGCTGCTCGTCTCCGAGCGCCTGCCGACAAACGCCGAGCAGGGCGCGCAGCAGGCTCTGACCCGGGCGCTCGACCGGGCGCGGGAACTCGCCGACAGTACGGGCGGCACGATCGTGGCCGCCGGCATCGCTTCTCCCGGGGTGGTCCACGACCACTCCATCGAACTGGCCCCGAACGTCCCCGGATGGGAGCAGTTGCGCCTCGCCGAGGAGGTCCGCGCCCACCTCGGAGTGGCCTCCGTACGGGTGGCGAACGATCTCAACGCGGCCGCGTACGCCGAGCTGCGCCTCGGCGCGTTGCGGGGCGTCGATCCGGGCCTGGTGATCGGGCTCGGCACCGGCGTGGCCGCAGCGGTGACGATCGGCGGCGAGGTGATCGCCGGACACCACGGTGCGGCCGGCGAGATCGCCTACGGTCTGACCGACCACAGCTGGCCCGCCGGTCTGGAGCCGATGCTGGAGGCGACCTTCTCCGGTCGGGCCCTGGACGAGTTGGCACAGCGCCTCGGACTGACCGGGCAGGCCGCCGCGCTCTGCGCCGCCGCGGCCCAACCTGGCCGGTTCCGGGACGAGCTGCGGCTGCGCGTCGACGAGCTGGCCCGCCACCTCGTCACCTGCTGTCTGCTGCTCGACCCGCACCGGATCGTGCTGGTCGGCAGCGTCGCCGGCAACGAGGTGGTCCGGGAGTTGCTCATCGAGCGGCTCACCCACGCGCTGCCGTACCGGCCGGAGATCGTCCTGTCGGCGTTCGCGCAGGACGCCGCCCTGCTCGGCTCGCTCGCCATGGCCATGGAGGCGCTACCGGCGGCCGTCTGAGAGCTCGTGAACGGCGAACCGGCCCAAGCTGTTGCTCGGGCCGGTTCGCTGTTTCGCTCGATGACGTCGGCGTCAGCCGGTGTTGCGCATGCCGGCGGCGATGCCGTTGACGGTGGTGAGCAGGGCGCGTTCCAGCGCCGTACCGTCGTTGGGGGCCCGCCGGCCGCCCGGTGCGGTGACCACCGCCCGACCGGCCGCACCGGAGTCGCGGTACTGCCGCAGCAGCGCGACCTGGAGGTGGTGCAGCGGCTCCAGGTAGGTGTCGCGCACCGCGAGGGTGCGTTGCAGCACGGGGGAGTTCTCCAGCAGGTCCGGTGAGTCGGTGACGGCCAGCACCTCGCGCCGGGTCAGCTCGTACTCCGCCTCGATCTTGTCGAAGATCGGGTGCAGCTTCTTCGGGACCAGGGTCTCCACGTACCGCCGGGCGATGCCGAGGTCGGTCTTGGTCAGCATCATCTCCACGTTCGACAGGAACGTGCGGAAGAAGTGCCAGTTGCGGTGCATCTCGGCCAGCACGTCGGCCAGCCCGGCCTCGCGTGCGGCGGCCAGGCCGGAGCCCACGCCGTACCAGCCGGGCACGATCTGCCGGGTCTGGGTCCAGCCGAACACCCACGGGATGGCCCGCAGACCGGACAGCCCGGCCCCGGTGTTCGGGCGCTTCGCCGGCCGGGAGCCGATGTTCAACGCGCCGAGCAACTCGGTGGGCGTGGACGCCCAGAAGTACGCCGGCAGATCCGGATCCTCCACGAGCGAGCGGTACGACCGGTATGCCGACTCGGAGACCACATCCATCGTGGCGTCCCAGCGCTCCAGCATCTCGGCGGGCTGCCGGGGCGCGGTGTGCAGCAGGGTGGCCTGGAGCACGGCGGCCACGGTCAGCTCCAGGTTCTCCCGGGCCAGTGCCGGCAGGGTGTACTTGTCGGAGATCACCTCGCCCTGCTCGGTCACCTTGATCGCGCCGTCGAGGGTGCCGTACGGCTGGGCCAGGATCGCGTCGTGGGTGGGGCCACCGCCACGACCCACCGTGCCGCCCCGGCCGTGGAACAGCCGCAGGTGCACACCGTGCCGGGCGGCCACGTCCCGCAGCGCCCGCTGCGCCCGGTGGATGGACCACTGGCTGGTGGTGATGCCGGCCTCCTTGTTGGAGTCGGAGTAACCCAGCATCACCTCCTGCACGTCGCCCCGGGCCGCCACCAGCGCCCGGTACGCGGGCAGCGACAGCAACTCGTCGAGCAGCTCACCACCGGCGTTCAGCTCGGCGGGGGTCTCCAGCAGCGGCACGATGCCGATGCGTGCCCGCCCGCTGTGCACGTCGACAAGGCCCGCCTCGCGGGCCAGCACCACGGCGGCGAGCACGTCATCGACCCCGAGGGTCATCGAGATGATGTACGACTCGATGACCTCGCTGCCGAACCGGTCCTGCGCCTCGCGAATGGTGCTGAACACGTCGAACGTCTTGCGGGCGGACTCGGACAGCGGAGTGTCCGCAGCCGACAGCGGTCGGCGGCCGGTCAGCTCGTCGGCGAGCAGCTTGGTGCGCTCCAGCCGGCTCAACGACGGGTAGTCGTCGACCTCGCCGACCGCCGCGTACAGCTGGGCCAGCACCTCGTGGTGCTTCTCGGCGTGCTCCCGCACGTCCATGGTCGCCAGGTGCAGGCCGAACGCGGAGACCGTACGGATGGTCGAGGCGAGCCGCCCGACGGCGGTCAGCTGACCGGAGTTGCGGGCCAGCGAGGCGCGCAGCAGCTCCAGGTCGGCGATCAGCTCGGCCGAGCCCCGGTAGTCCCGTCCCGGCACGTGCGGGGTGCCCTGGCGCAGCCGGGCGCGGGTGTTGGCCAGCTTGGCGCGTACGCACCGGGCCTTGAGCCGGTACGGCTCCTCGGCGTTGACCCGGCGGAACCGGGGGGCCACCTCGGGCAGCGCGTCCAGGTCGGCGGCGAGGCTGGCGGACAGGTCCAGCGACACCCCGCGCAGCCGGCGGGACACCGACACCTCGTTGATCAGTTCTTCCATCGCCGCCTCGGTGGCGGTCAGCCCGTGCTCGTGCTGGATGGCCAGCACCTCGCGGGTGACCGTCGGGGTGACGAACGGGTTGCCGTCGCGGTCGCCGCCGATCCAGGTGCCGAAGGTCAACGGTCGGGCCGTCGGTGAGGTCTCCACGCCGAGCGTGCGCAGCGTCTCGGCGAGGTCGTCGAGCACCTGCGGGGCGGCCTCGGCGTACAGGTCGCGCAGGTAGTAGATGGCGTTGCGGGCCTCGTCGGTCGGGTCGGGCCGATCCAGCCGCAGCTCGTCGGTCTGCCACATCAGGTCGAGCAGCTCGGCCAGCCGACGGTTCGCCGGGCCCTCGTCACTGGCACCGTAGAGGATCGCGTTCGCGGTCTCGGTGTCGAGCTCGTCGGCGATGGCGCGCAGCTTCGACAGGATCGACCGGCGGGCCGCCTCGGTCGGGTGCGCGGTGAAGACCGGCCGGATCGCCAACCGGCGGGCCACCGCGGCGATCTCTTCCGCCGGCACTCCCCGCTCGGAGATCATCTTGGCCGCCTGGTCCAGCCAGCCACCCTGCACGGCCCGACGTCGACGCAGGTCGCGGGCCCGATGCACCTGCTCGGTGATGTTGGCCAGGTGGAAGTAGGTGGAGAAGGCGCGAGCCAGCTTCGTGCCGGTGGTCACGTCCAACCCGCCGAGGCGGCGCGCGGCGGCCGGGGCGTCGGTACGGACCTGGGCGCGGATCTCCTCCACGAGGTCGAGCAGCGGCCGACCCTCCTGGCGCGCCAGGGTCTGCCCGAGCAGGGTGCCCAGCCTGCGGATGTCGGCGCGCAGGGCGGCGTCGGGGCCGTCGTGATCGTGCTGGTCGGTCACCATGCGCTCCTCACGGTAGTGCGAAGGACAGCGCTGTCCGACTTCCCCCGATCGTATCCGCGTCAGCCCGGCGGAAAGGAGGGGACCCTTGTTATCGCTTTCTGTATAGGAAGGGCCCCTTCTTAACGTCACGGGCTGTCGATCGGCGGATATCAGTGCTGGTCGGGGCGGGTAGGGCCGCCCCGAGCGGGTGCCGGTGTGCGGGCCGCCGAAACCGAGCTGCGGTGATCAATCCCACGTCGGTACCGTCGGGGCGTGGCAGCGTTGATCTACCCGCCCAAACCCCGGCCCGGCGACCGCGTCGCGGTCGTCTCACCCTCGGCCGGTCTGCCGGCCATCTTCCCCCACGTGTACGAGTTGGGGTTGCGTCGGCTGCGCGAGGAGTTCGGCCTGCAACCGGTGGAGTACCCGACCACCCGGATCATGGGCGCCGACCCGCGTGAGCGCGCCCGCGACCTGACCGCCGCCTTCGCCGACCCGAGCATCACCGCCGTCCTGGCCACTGTCGGTGGCGACGACCTGATCACCGTCACCCCGTACCTGGACGACGAGGTGCTGCAGGCCAACCCGAAGCCCTACTTCGGGTACTCGGACAACACGAACGTGCTCAACCACCTGCACCGGCTGGGGATGGTGAGCTACCACGGCGGCTCGGTGCTGGTGCACCTCGGGCGGCCCGGCACCCTGCACCCGCTCACCGCCGACTCGCTGCGCGCGGCCCTGTTCGGCTCCGACTGGTACGACCTGTCACCGGCTCCGCAGTGGGGCGACGAGCCGAACGACTGGAACGACCCCGACTGCCTGGCGGACGAGCCGGTGATGTTCCCCGGCACCGGTTGGCACTGGCAGGGCCCGGCGAGGGTGGTCGAGGGACGCACCTGGGGCGGCAACCTGGAGGTGCTGCACTGGCTGCTCGCCGCCGACCGGGTCGCCCCGGCGGAGTCGCTGCACGGCTCGGTCCTGCTGATCGAGACCTCCGAGGAGTTGCCGCCGGCCGTCGAGGTCTACCGGATGCTGCGCAACCTCGGCGAGCGTGGCCTGCTCGCCGGCTTCCCCGCTGCGCTGATCGGCCGCGCCAAGGCGTGGGAGTTCGGCCGCCGGCTCACCCCGCCCGAGAAGGCGGCGTACGCCCAGCAGCAGCGGGCCGCGGTCAGCCGGGCCTTCGCCGAGTACGCCCCGGACGCGGTGCTGGTCTTCGACGTGGACTTCGGCCACACCGACCCCCAGTTGATCATCCCCTACGGCGGCCTGGCCCGCGTCGACCCCCTCGCCCGCCGCATCTCCGTCCGCTACTGAAAAGGCCGGGAGGCCCGCCGTTTCGCCGAAACGGCGGGGTACGCAGCGGTGGGGAGCCGCCGTTTCGGCGTAACGGAGTCGATCAAGAGAGCCCCTGTGGTACGGCGCTCGGGGTGCGGCTGGCGGCTGGCCGCCGTACGGCGGTTGCGGTGGATAGCCGGGTGGCGGGTTGGTCACGGTACTCCGGTGTCAGACGGATACGGACATCCAGCGTGGGAAGCCGATCACAGGCAGGCGGCAGCGTCAATGTTCACCGGTGCGCGTGGGTGAGCCGGAGCACGGCAACAGCCGTGGACGGCGCGGGATCGTCGGCCCGGAGAGATAGTGTCGACCGGTATGACCCCCCGTCCGGTCGGACGCGGGGTGCTCGTCGTGTCCTCGCGTCTCGGAAGTGATCATGACTGCGCTCACCGGACTGTTCGCCGCCGCCCTTGCCGACCCGGGTCTGGCGCGGGTCCGTGACCTGGCGCGCTCCGGTGCGGCCCAGGTCGACGGGCTCGACCTGACCGCCCCGCCGGCCCTGCGCCCGTTCGCGGTAGCCGCCGTCGCGGCCGACCCCACCACCAGAACCGACAAGCAGGGCGGCGACAAGCAGGGCGGTGGCAAGCAGGGCGGCGGTGCGGGGCGGCCGGTGCTGG
The DNA here is from genome assembly GCF_000204155.1 of Micromonospora maris AB-18-032. Lineage (NCBI taxonomy): Bacteria > Bacillati > Actinomycetota > Actinomycetes > Micromonosporales > Micromonosporaceae > Micromonospora > Micromonospora maris. The sequence continues at coordinate 981,318 of NC_015434.1, forward strand.
CGGTGACGGCGACCAGTCGCGAGGCCGAGGATCTGGTCGCCGCGTTGGGCTCGCTGCTGCCGGCCGAGCAGGTGGCGATCTTCCCGAGCTGGGAGACGCTGCCGCACGAGCGGCTCTCGCCGCGCTCGGACACCGTGGGCCGGCGGCTGGCGGTGCTGCGCCGGCTCGCGCATCCGGACGCCACCGACGCGCACGGGCGCACCGGGCCGTTGCGGGTGGTCGTAGCGCCGGTGCGGTCGCTGCTGCAACCGCAGCTCAAGGGGCTCGGTGACCTGGAGCCGGTGCGGCTGTCCGCCGGGGACGAGGCCGACCTGGAGCAGGTCGCCCGCCGGTTGACCGACATGGCGTACGCGCGGGTCGACCTGGTCACCAAGCGGGGCGAGTTCGCCGTGCGCGGCGGCATCCTGGACGTCTTCCCGCCCACCGACGAGCACCCGTCCCGGGTCGAGTTCTGGGGCGACGAGGTGGAGGAGATCCGCACCTTCGCCGTCGCCGACCAACGCACCATCGAGCAGGTTCCTCAGCTCTGGGCACCGCCCTGCCGGGAACTGCTGCTCACCCCGGCGGTCCGCGAGCGGGCCGCCGCGCTGGCGCAGCAGCACCCGGAGCTGGCCGAGATCCTGGACAAGCTGGCGGGCGGCGTACCGGTGGAGGGGATGGAGTCCCTGGCCCCGGCGCTGATCGGCGCGGACTCGATGGAGTTGCTGCTGGACTGCATGCCCGCCGGCACCCACGTCCTGCTCTGCGATCCGGAGCGGATCCGCACCCGCGCGCACGACCTGGTGCGTACCTCGGACGAGTTCCTGGCGGCCAGCTGGGCTGCGGCCGCAGTCGGCGGCCAGGCCCCGATCGACCTCGGCGCCGCCGCCTTCCGGACCCTGGCCGACGTACGCGCACACGCCGCGACCCTGCGCCAGCCCTGGTGGACGCTGTCCCCGTTCGGGCTGGCCGAGCCGGGTGTCGCGGCTGCCCGGCAACCGTGGGAGGACGAACCGGACACGGTCGACATCACCCCCGACGACGCGATCGCGGTGACGCTTGCCGCCCAGCCGGCACCGCTCTACCACGGTGAGACCGCCCGGGTGGTCGACGACCTGAAGCGGTGGGCCGGCGAAGGCTTGTCGATCGCGCTGGTCTTCGAGGGGCACGGTCCCGCCCAGCGGGCCGTGGAGGTGCTGCGCGACGGCGGCCTGGGTGCCCGGCTGACCGAGCAGGTGCCGGCGGCCCCCGCCGCCGGCGAGCTGCTGGTCACCTGCGGCAGCCTGACCGGTGGCTTCGTCGACGAGGCGGCCCGGTTCGTGCTGCTCACCGGCAACGACGTCACCGGTGGTCGGGGCGCATCGACCCGGGACATGCGCAAGATGCCGAGCCGGCGGCGCAACACCATCGACCCGCTGGAACTGCGCGCGGGTGACCACGTGGTGCACGAGCAGCACGGCATCGGCCGGTACGTGGAACTGGTGCAGCGCACGGTCAACGGCGCGTCCCGCGAATACCTGGTCATCGAGTACGCCCCGAGCAAGCGCGGCCAGCCGGGCGACCGCCTCTTCGTCCCCACCGACCAGCTCGACCAGCTCAGCCGGTACGTCGGCGGCGAGCAGCCCACCCTGCACAAGATGGGTGGCTCGGACTGGCAGAAGTCCAAGGCCCGGGCCCGCAAGGCGGTCAAGGAGATCGCCGCCCAGCTGATCCAGCTCTACGCCGCTCGTAAGGCGTCCAAGGGCCACAACTTCGGGCCGGACACGCCGTGGCAGCGGGAGTTGGAGGACGCCTTCCCCTGGCAGGAGACACCCGACCAGCTCGCCGCCATCGACGAGGTCAAGCGGGACATGGAGCAGAGCGTCCCGATGGACCGGCTGATCTGCGGCGACGTCGGCTACGGCAAGACCGAGATCGCGGTGCGCGCGGCGTTCAAGGCGGTGCAGGACGGCAAGCAGGTGGCAGTGCTGGTGCCGACCACCCTGCTGGTGCAGCAGCACTACAACACCTTCGCCGAGCGGATGAGCCAGTTCCCGGTGACCATCCGGCAGCTGTCCCGGTTCCAGACGCCGAAGGAGGCCGAGCAGACGCTGGAGATGGTGGCCAACGGCAGCGCCGACATCGTCATCGGCACCCACCGGCTGCTGGCGGCGTCCACCCGATTCAAGTCGTTGGGGCTGGTCATCGTCGACGAGGAGCAGCGCTTCGGGGTCGAACACAAGGAACACCTCAAGTCGATGCGGGCCGCGGTCGACGTGTTGAGCATGTCGGCCACCCCGATCCCGCGAACCCTGGAGATGGCGATCACCGGCATCCGGGAGATGTCGACAATCGCCACTCCGCCGGAGGAGCGGCATCCGGTGCTCACCGCTGTCGGGGCGTACGACGACCGGCAGGTGGCCGCCGCGATCCACCGTGAGCTGCTCCGCGACGGCCAGGTCTTCTACCTGCACAACCGGGTCGAGTCGATCGAGCGGACCGCCCGCAAGCTGCGGGAACTGGTGCCCGAGGCCCGGGTCGCGGTGGCCCACGGCCAGATGGGCGAGGAAGCCCTGGAGAAGGTCATGGTCGGCTTCTGGGAGAAGGAGTTCGACGTCCTGGTCTGCACCACGATCGTCGAGTCCGGCATCGACATCCCGAACGCCAACACCCTGATCGTGGAGCGGGCCGACCTGCTCGGCCTGGCCCAGCTGCACCAGATCCGGGGCCGGGTGGGCCGGGGTCGGGAGCGGGCGTACGCGTACTTCCTCTACCCGCCGGACAAGCCGCTCACCGAGCACGCGCACGAGCGGCTGGCCACCATCGCCCAGCACACCGAGCTGGGCGCCGGCATGTACGTGGCGATGAAGGACCTGGAGATCCGGGGCGCCGGCAACCTGCTCGGCGGTGAGCAGTCCGGGCACATCGAGGGCGTCGGCTTCGACCTGTACGTCCGGATGGTCGGCGAGGCGGTGTCGGCGTTCAAGGGCGAGCAGCCCGAGGAGGAGACCGACGTCAAGATCGACCTGCCGGTGGACGCCCACCTGCCGCACGACTACGTGGGTGTGGAACGGCTCCGCCTGGAGATGTACCGCAAACTCGCCGAGGCGCGCGACGAGGAGCGGCTGCGCGAGGTGGCCGTCGAGATGACCGACCGGTACGGCGAACCGCCCGCCCCGGTGCAGAACCTGATCGCGGTGGCGCGGTTCCGGCTGCTGGCCCGCCGTTACGGCCTGACCGACGTCAGCGTGCAGGGCAAACACCTGCGCTTCAGCCCGCTGCCGCTGCCCGACTCGAAGCAGATGCGGCTCAAGCGTTACCACCCCGACTCGGTCTACAAGACCGCGTTGGACCAGGTGAGCGTCCCGCGTCCGACGACCCGCCGGATCGGCGGCGAGCCGCTGCGCGACCAGGCCCTGCTGGACTGGTGTGCCCAGTTGCTCTCCGACGTCCTCGGTGCCCCCACCGCCGCCCAGCCCGCCACCGCCGGAGCCCGCTGACCCACCAGTCGGCTCGGCGGAACCCTCCCAGCCAGGGCGGGAACCGGTCATGAGAGAGTGACGGAATGCGTGCTCGCCGTCTTGTCGCCGTCGCCAGCGTGGCGGTCGGCCTGGTTGCCCTCTCCGGCTGTCGTTCCGAACCCGGTGTCGCCGCCTACATCGGTGATCACTCGGTCACCGAGGACGCGGTCACCGCGCTCATCGACGACGCGCGGGCGAAGAACCCGGCGCCGACCGAGGAGGACGCGGCCATGCCGGGGCAGCAGCCTCGGCTGCCCGGGCGCAGCGAGGTGGTGAGCGTTCTGGTGCTCAGCGAGGTGTGCGAGCGGGTCTCCGCCGCCGAGAACTACCGGCCCCAGAACGTCGTCGACCCGGCGCAGATCGCCCAGGGCGTCGGCATGAACCCCGAGACCGAGTACGTGCGGCGCACCGCCGAGCTCTACAGCTGCCTGTCCGGCATCCCGGTCGGCGAGCCGGTGGCCCCGACCCAGCAGGAGCTGACCGAGCTGGTGAACGCCGGCAAGCGGGCCGGCGCGGTGCCGGCCGAGGTGACCGTGGAGGAGGCCGCCAGCCAGCTCGACGGTGAGCAGTTGCGCTACGCGCTGGCCAACCGCAACTCGCTTGCCGAGGCGGTCGAGGCGTACGACGTGACGGTCAACCCCCGCTACCGTCCGCTGGTGTTCCCGGTGTTGAGCTTCTCGGGCGCGACTCCGATCGTCGCGGTGGGTGTGCCGCTCGGTGAGCCGGCCTCCACGGCGGTCACCGACGTCTCCACCCCGAAGCCGCAGCCGGCGGACCAGGCGGACGAAGGGGACCACGCGGGTCACGGGCACGGCTGAGCATGCCCCGGATCGTCCTGCTGGTGACCTCGCCCCGGTTGCCGGCCGGTCTGCTGACGGCAGCCGCCTGGGATGTCGTACGCACGGCTGTGGTGTTGGCCGGGGCGGAGAGCGAGCTGGCCACGGCGATCCGGTCGGCGGGCGGGCAGGTGCGGGTGCCGGACGGCCCGGCGGTGCCGGCGCTGCTGGACGCCGCGGTGGCCCACGACACGGTGGTCTGGTTGGCCGGCCCGGCCGGTGACGAGGCGCTGGCCCGGGAACTCGGCCTGCGGCTGGCCCGGGAGCCGGGCCTGGCCGAGATGGAGCTGATGTACGGCTCCTGGGATCCACCCGGTGCCCGGCTGCTCGACGCGGTGGCGGTGCTGGACCGGCTGCTCTCGCCCGGCGGCGACCCCTGGAAGCGGGCGCAGACCCACCAGAGCCTGGCCGGCTTCCTGCTGGAGGAGTGCTACGAGGCGTACGACGCGATCGTGGCCTCGGACACCGACTCGCTCCGCGAGGAGTTGGGCGACGTGCTGCTCCAGGTGGTGCTGCACGCCCGGCTGGCCGAGGAACTGCCCGAGGGCGAGCGGTGGACCATCGACGACGTGGCCGGCGGCCTGGTCGACAAGATGATCCGCCGTAACCCGCACGTCTTCGCCGGTGCCGAGGCAGGCAGCCTGGAGGAGATCACCGCCAACTGGGAGCGGATCAAGCAGGCCGAAAAGGCTCGTAAATCGGTGCTGGACGGCATCGCCCTGAGCCAACCCGCCCTCGCCCTGGCCACGCAGATCCTGGACCGCGCCACCCGCGCCAACCTCACCGCCCCCCTCCCCACCCCCGAATCCCAACCAACCCCCGAACAGACCCTGGGCGCCACCCTCCTCTCCACAGTGGCCGAAGCCCACCAGGCCGGCCTGAACCCCGAATCCGCCCTCCGCCACACCACCCTCACCTACGCAAAAACCCTCCCCACCCCCACCCCGTCGAGTTGATCAACAAGCTGGCGGTGGGGCGTCGGCCCTGGTGGGTAGGGTCGGGGGATGGAGCGGTTCGAGGTGGTGGCGGAGCGGATCGTCGAGGCGCTGCTGGTCAGTCGGCCGGGGTTGGCCGCGGTGGCGGGGGATCATCGGTTTGATGATCGGTTGCCGGATCTGAGTGCTGACGCTGTCGCGGGGGATCGGGCGATGCTCGTTGACGCGGCGAGCGTGTTGTGTGAGATCGATGCGGATTCCCTCGATGTCGAGGAGCGGGTGGATCATGCGCTGCTGTCCACGCTCGTCGACCGGCAACTGTTCGAGCTGACCGAGATCCGCGAACACGAGTGGAATCCGCTCGTGCACAACCCCGGGCCACTGCTGAACGGGCTGTTCGTCAGGCCGTACGCGCCGGCCGAGCAACGGCTGGCCGCACTGGTCGGCCGGCTGACCGCCGTACCGGATGCGCTGGCCACCGCGCGCGCGACGCTGCGTGACATGCCCCGCGTGCACGCCGAGACGGCAGTTGGGCAGTTCACCGGCACGGCCGCGCTGATCCGCGACGAGGTGCCGGCGCTGCTCGAACAGGCACCGGCGTTGCTGGACCAGGTCGAACCGGCGGCCACCGGCGCGATCGCCGCGCTGGAGGAGTTCGTCGCCTGGCTGCGCGCCGGCCTGGCCGCCGACACGGGGCCCGGCCGTGACCCGCGACTGGGCCGACGCCGGTGGGAGGCGCGGCTGTGGTACGCCCTCGACACCGAGCTGAGCGCCGCCGAGATCCAGCGCCGGGCCTGGGCGAACCTGGACCGGGTCGGCGAGGAGATCCGCGCGGCGGCGGTCGAGCTGGTCGGCGGCCCGGCCGACGACGAGACGGTACGCCGAGCCCTGGACCTGCTCGCCGCCGAGCACCCGGACGACCACACCATCGTCGACCTGGCCTCGATCACCATGGACGAGGCGAGTGACTTCGTCCGCGCCCACGACCTGGTGACGGTGCCGGACGACAGGTGTGTGATCCAGGTGATGCCGGAGTTCGCCCGGGGCGTGGCGGTGGCCTACTGCGACGCGCCCGGTGCGCTGGAGACGGCCGAGGTGCCCACGTTCTACTGCATCGCGCCCACCCCGGCGGACTGGCCGGCGCACCGGGTGGACTCGTTCTACCGCGAGTACAACGACCACATGATCCGCAACCTGACCGTGCACGAGGCGATGCCGGGACACTTCCTCCAGCTCGCCCACGCCCGCCGTCACGTCGGCTCCACCCGGGTCCGGGCGCTCACCCGTTCCGGTCCGTTCGTGGAGGGCTGGGCGGTCTACGCCGAGCAGGTGATGGCCGAGCACGGCTTCGGTGGCCTGCCGGTGCGTCTGCAGCAGCTCAAGATGCAGCTGCGGATGACCCTCAACGCGCTGCTCGATCAGTTGGTGCACGCCGAGGAGCTGCCCGAGGCCGAGGCGATGGCGCTGCTGACCGGACGCGGATTCCAGGAGGAGGGCGAGGCGGCGGGCAAGTGGCGACGTGCCCTGCTCACCTCCACCCAGCTGTCCACCTACTTCGTCGGCTACAGCGAGGTGGCGGAGATCGCCGCAGACCGCCCGGCCGAGGTGTCGATCCGCGACTGGCACGACGCGATGTTGGCGCACAACTGCCCACCGCCGCGCCACCTGCGCACCCTGCTGGGGTGGTGAGGATCAGGAACCGGCCCGACGGCGGTCCACGATCCCGGCGCCCTGCGGCAGCTCGAAGGTCGCCCCGTCGACCTGCTCCTGGAATCGGCTCAGCGCCAGCTCCACCGGCTCGCCGTCGACCCGACCGGTGAAGCTGCCCAGCGCCCCCTCACCGGTCACGCAGGCGGAGAAGTTCTCGACGGCCTGCTGCACCTCGACGCAGGTGGCGAGGAGACCGGCGACGGTGGTGCCGCTCTGGGTGATCACCGCGCCCGGGTCGAGGCCGGCGGCGGTCAGCAGCCCCATCACCATCGGCGGGGTGACCAGACCTTCCCGCTCGGCGGCGGCGTAGACGACCGTCGAGGGGTTGCTGTCCGCGGCGGGCGGGGCGTGCAGGGTGCAGACCGTACGTTTGCCCTCGGTGTCGCAGCGGGCGGTCGCCTCGGCGGTGACCGTCAACTTCCCACCCGGCCACTCGTACGCCGACCGGGCCGGGTCCTGGGCGATGAGGGCGGTCTGTCCTCCGCCGAGCTGGTACTCCGCCGAGTAGGTCAGTTCCAGCGCCCGATCCATCCGGGCGGCCAGATCGTTGACGATGTCGGTCCGCCCCATGGCCCGCCCGGCGTCGTCCAGGGCCTGACAGCCGGTGACGGTGAGCAACATGACGGCTGACGCGGTCAGCGCACGAAGGGTGGCCGAGGGGGCGGGCATGGTGACCAGCCTGATCGATCGGATCCCGCTCGTGCAAACCCGTTGTCGGTTGACGCACGAGAATCCGGGAATGTCCGACCCGTCCCTACGGACCAGTGCGGCCCGGTCGCGGTGTGGGCAGGCGGGGACCGATACGCTGCGTTCAACACCTGCCTCAGCCGCACCGTCGCGGCCGATACCGGACGAGACCACACAAGAGGAGCGACTCAGTGGCAACCATCGAGGTAATCGAGGCTCGGGAGATCCTGGACTCGCGGGGTAACCCGACCGTCGAGGTCGAGGTCGGGCTCGACGACGGGACGATCTCCCGGGCGGCCGTGCCTTCCGGCGCCTCGACCGGCGCCTTCGAGGCGATCGAGCTGCGCGACGGTGACAAGGGCCGCTACCTGGGCAAGGGAGTGGAGAAGGCGGTCGCCAACATCGAGGACCGGATCGTCGACCAGCTGATCGGCTACGAGGCCAGCGAGCAGCGGGTCATCGACCAGAAGATGCTCGACATCGACGGCACCGACAACAAGGCCGAGCTGGGCGCCAACGCCATCCTCGGGGTCTCGCTGGCGGTGGCCAAGGCCGCGGCCGGCAGCGCCGAGCTGAGCCTGTTCCGCTACCTCGGTGGGCCGAACGCGCACCTGCTGCCGGTGCCGATGATGAACATCCTCAACGGTGGGGCGCACGCCGACAGCAACGTCGACATCCAGGAGTTCATGATCGCGCCGATCGGCGCGCCGAGCTTCCGGGAGGCGCTGCGTTCCGGTGCCGAGGTCTACCACGCGCTGAAGTCGGTGCTGAAGAAGAAGGACCTGTCGACCGGGCTCGGTGACGAGGGCGGCTTCGCCCCGAACCTGCCCACCAACGCCGCCGCGCTGGACCTGATCGCCGAGGCGGTGGAGAAGGCCGGCTACCGGCTCGGCACCGACATCGTCTTCGCCCTCGACGTGGCGGCCACCGAGTTCTTCTCCGACGGGACGTACACCTTCGAGGGTGTCGCCAAGACCGCCGAGGAGATGAGCGAGTACTACACCAAGCTCGCCGACGCGTACCCGATCGTGTCGATCGAGGACCCGCTGGCCGAGGACGACTGGACCGGCTGGCAGACGCTTACCGCCGCGGTCGGCGACCGGATCCAGATCGTCGGCGACGACCTGTTCGTCACCAACCCGCAGCGCATCGCCCGGGGCATCGCCGAGAAGGCCGCGAACGCCGTCCTGGTGAAGGTCAACCAGATTGGCTCGCTGACCGAGACGCTGGACGCGGTCGACCTGGCCCACCGGGCCGGCTTCAAGTGCATGATGAGCCATCGTTCCGGCGAGACCGAGGACACCACCATCGCCGACCTCGCGGTGGCCACCGGCTGCGGCCAGATCAAGACCGGTGCCCCGGCCCGCTCGGACCGGGTGGCGAAGTACAACCAGCTGCTGCGGATCGAGGAGGAGCTGGCCGACGCGGCGCGGTACGCCGGCGCGGGCGCTTTCCCGCGCTACCGTTCCGCCTGAGCCGATGCGAGACCTCGGGGGAGGGGTGTGATGCACCAGCGCCGCACGCCGGGTGGTCAGCGACCGGCCCGCCGGCCGGCTCGCCCCGGCACCGGCCGGGGCACGGTTCGCGACGGCGGGGTGCGCGCGCAGTCGCGGGCCGCCGGTCGCGCGCCGTCGGCCGCTCGCGGTGCCGAGGGCGTACGCTCCGCCAAACGGCCTGCCGCCAGGCGGGCGGCGGCCGGCGGGGTGACCCGGATGGCCGCCCCCCGACCCCGAGGTCTCACCGGACGCGCCACCGTCCTCATCGCGGTGTTGATCGCGTTGGCGTTGGCCTACACCTATCCGGTCCGGGTCTACCTGGATCAGCAGGCCGACATCGAACGGATGGAGGCCGCGCAGGCGGCCCAGCGCGAGTTGATCGCCGAGCTGACCAGCCAGGCCGAGAAGTGGCAGGACGATGCGTACATCGAGACGAAGGCCCGGGAGCGGTTCTTCATGCGTCGGCCCGGCGAGAAGATGGTGATCCTGCTGGAGGATCCGGCCGGGGCGGCCCGGGACGCGGGCGAGAGCGGGCAACCGACGGCACCGGTCGAACCGGACGCCTGGTACGAGACCCTCTGGTCGAGTGTGCGGGCCGCGGACGCCGCGCAGACCGACGCCGAGACCGCCCCGCAGCTGGACGAATGAGCACCGAACGAGAGATGGCACCGTGACTGTCGTACCACCGCCGGAGCCGGCGGCGGCTTCCGTACCCCCGCCCGAGCGTGAGCCGGCCACCGACGCCGACCTGGCCGCGGTGGCCGCGCAGCTCGGCCGCCCGCCCCGGGGGACCCGTGCGGTGGCCCACCGCTGCCCCTGCGGCCTGCCCGACGTGGTGGAGACGACCCCCCGGCTGGCCGACGGCACCCCGTTCCCGACGCTGTACTACCTGACCTGCCCTCGGGCGACCGCCGCGTGCAGCCGACTGGAGTCGGCCGGGCTGATGCGGGAGATGGCGGACCGGCTGGCCACCGACCCGGAACTGGCCGCCCGCTACCGCGCCGCGCACGAGGACTACCTGGCCCGCCGGGACGCCATCGCCGAGGTGCCGGAGATCGCCGGCATCTCGGCCGGCGGCATGCCGGGCCGGGTGAAGTGCCTGCACGTGCACCTCGGTCACGCGCTCGGCGCCGGGCCCGGAGTCAACCCGTTCGGTGACGAGACCCTCGACCTGGTCGAGCCCTGGTGGACGGCCGGGCGCTGCGTCGACGTGCCGGAGAGCGAGTGACCGCCGAGGCGACGCAGGCGGTGCCCGACGACATCGTGATCCGGCGGGCCCGCACCGCCGACGTGCGGGCCATCCGGCGGCTGGTGGACACCTACACCGACGACCGACGGCTGCTCAGCAAGGCCACCGTGACCCTCTACGAGGACGTGCAGGAGTTCCGGGTGGCCACCCGGGTCGGCGACGGCCGGGTGGTGGGCTGCGGCGCGCTGCACGTGATGTGGGAGGACCTGGCCGAGATCCGTACCGTCGCCGTCGACCCGTCCTGCCGGGGACGGCGGATCGGGCACCGGATCGTCGCCGAGCTGATCGACGCGGCCCGCGAGCTGGGCGTGGCCCGGATCTTCGTACTGACCTTCGAGACCAGCTTCTTCGCCTCGTTCGGCTTCACCGAGATCGACGGTGCGCCGGTCCCGCACGCGGTCTACGAGCAGCTGCTGCGCTCCTACGACGAGGGTGTCGCCGAGTTCCTCGACCTGGAGCGGGTCAAGCCGAACACCCTGGGCAACACCCGGATGCTGCTGCGGCTCTGACTGCTGGGCCAGCCGGCATACGCCGAAGCCCCGGTGGGGGCTTCGGCGTCAGGCGGCGGTCAGGCGGTTGGGCTGACCGTCTTCGCCAGGGTGACGAAGCTCGCCCAGGCGGTGGGGGTGAAGGCGAGGGTGCCGCCGTCTCGGTCCTTCGTGTCGCGGACGAGCACGACCCCGGTCAGGTTGTCGGCCACCTCCACGCACGACCCGCCGTTGCTGCCGGAGTAGCTCGACTTGCGCCACCTGGCATCTGTCATGTCCATGTCTGCGCCGCTTCCTTGATTAGCTGGAGGGACTGCCTGCGGGGGAGCGCCTCACCCCGGACCGCCTCCCAGGTCCGTTGCAGGGCGGCCAGGTCGTCGGTGTGGTTGACGATCTGCGCCCGGACCTGGTGGTCGAGGTGGGCCACCTCTGAGCCGTCGCTCAGCGTGGCGAGGATGAACCCTCCCTGCAACCCAGAGTAGAGCCCGGTCTCCTCCGGCACCACGAGGATCTGCACGTGCGGCAGCTCGGTGATCTTGACCAACTGTTCGAGCTGCTCCCGCATGATGTCGGTACGCCCGTTGATGCCCCGTCGGAGCACCATCGCGTCGAGTACCGCCACCACCGGCACCGGCACGTCCCGGGTGAGGATCGCCTGGCGGTCCAGCCGGGACGCGACCCGCTGGTCGACCTGGTCGGGTAGGAGCAGGCCGTCGCTCATGGTCGCGCGGGCATATGCCTCGGTCTGGAAGACGCCGGGCAGGTACGCCGGCTCGTACCACCGCAGCAGCGCCGCCTCGCGTTCCAGCTCGATCCACTCCCGCAGCCACGACGGGGTCTGCTCCAGCTTCGACAACTCCCGCAGCATTCGACCGAACCGCCCTTCCGCCGCCTCCGCGTCGAAGGTCGGGTCGTGGGCGCGGTCGACGGCCAGCATGTAGTCCTTCGTGGGCGGTCGGCCGCCGGTCTCGACCGAGCTGACGTGCGAGCCGGAATAGCCGATGGCACGGCCGAAATCGTCCTGACTCAACCCGAGGTGAGCCCGGAGCAGCCGCAGTTCCTCACGTACGTAGTCGATCGCGTTGCCCATCGATTCCTCACCTCTGCCCAATTCCGCTCGACGTCTCGTCAAACCGGCTCTGTAGCCGCTTCCACCTGCGCAGATGCCGCGAGCACCTATCGATGTCCCTGCGGTCCTATGCAGACTCCCACACATACGGATTCGCTCCTATCCAAGAAGGGACGGGGTGGATTTCGTGTCGGGGCCGCCCCTGGACTTCCCCCGTACCGGGGGTGGCCCCTATCCCGATCACCGATGTGCCGGAGGCCGATGTGCGTACCCGACCGTTTCTTTGCCCGACGGTGGCCCTCGCCGTCCTGCCACGTCGCCGACGCGGCACCCACCTGCCCGAATGGCTGCGCGAGCCCACCCAGCCGCTGCCGCTGCAACGCCCCGGCCGCCCCGGCTGGCTCACCCCCGGCCAGCAGTGGCGGGCGGACGGCGGGCAACGATGATCACCACTCAACTCGTGCCGGGCCGGGGTCCGCACCCTGTGCGCCCGTACGCCAGCGGGGTGAACGCCCCACACACCCCGCTGCGGCCGATGTGGTGCTGTCGGGTCGACGGGCAGCCCTGGCCCTGCGCCGAGGCGCGGCTCCTGCTCCGCGCCGAGTTCGACCGCAACGCCGTCGGCCTGACGATCTACCTCGCCGGCCTGATGTACGAGGCCATGCGCGATCTCTACCACCTCAACCCACATGACGGACCCGAGCCGACGGCGTTGTTCGACCGGTTCGTCGGTTGGGCGGGACGGGGGCGGAACGCCCGGCAGGACGGCGACGGCGAGTAGGCGTTCGCGGCGCTGCGGGGCTATATAGGGTGACCGACGTGACGACGCGTGTGGCCGCCATCGACTGCGGAACCAATTCCATCCGGTTGCTGGTCGCCGACCTGCCCGACCCGTCGGCGGGCTCGACCGCACCCCTGGTCGACCTGACCCGGCGAATGGAGATCGTGCGGCTCGGTCAGGGGGTCGACGCGACCGGCCGGCTGGCGCCGGAGGCGATCGAGCGGACCCGGGTCGCGTTGACCGACTACGCCGCCGACATCGCGAAGCTGGGCGCCGAGCGGGTGCGGATGTGCGCCACCTCGGCCACCCGGGACGCGGAGAACGCCGCCGACTTCCGGGCCATGGTGGAGCAGACCCTCGGCGTACCGCCCGAGGTGGTAAGCGGCGACGAGGAGGCCCGGCTCTCCTTCACCGGCGCGGTGCGGGGGCTGCCCGCCGACGCGCAGTCGCCGTACCTGGTGGTGGACATCGGTGGCGGTTCGACGGAGTTCGTCGTCGGCAGCCGCGACGCGGGCGTGCACGCCGCGATCTCGATGGACATTGGCTGCGTCCGGATGACCGAGCGGCACCTGCACGGCGACCCGCCCAGCCTCGACGAGGTCGCCGCCGCGCAGGCGGACGTCGCGGTCGCGGTGGACCGGGCGCTGACCGCCGTGCCGGGACGCGAGGCGGCCACCCTGGTCGGGCTCGCCGGTTCGGTCACCACCGTGGTCGCGATCGCCCAGGAACTCACCGAGTACGACCCGACCCGCATCCACCACGCCCGCGTGTCGTACGACCGGGTGGCCGAGGTGACCGCGCGGCTGCTGACCCTGACCCGTGAGCAGCGGCTGGCCATCCCGGTGATGCACCCCGGTCGGGCCGACGTGATCGGTGCCGGGGCCCTCGTCCTCCGCGTGATCATGGAGCGGGCCGGCATGGATTCGGTGGTCGCCTCCGAGCACGACATCCTCGACGGCATCGCCTGGAGCCTGGCGGCGACCTCGAGATAGGTGCTTCCCCTGCGTGTGGCCGGTATGATTTCCATATGGTCACCACGGTCAATCTCCCTGACGGACTGCACGAACGGCTCAAGCAGCTTGCCGAGCAGGAGCACCGGTCGATGAACGCCACCATCGTTGTGGCCGTCGAGGAGTACGTCTCGGCGCGCAATCATCGTGCCCGCGTGCGGGATCTTGCGCGGGAGGTTGCCGAGCGTGACGCCGAGCTGCTGCGGCGGTTGGCGGAGTGATCAACTATCTCGAGGTCGACGACCTCGTGGAGATCGCCTCGATCGTGTTGGGTGAGACGCCGCAGGTCCGTGATTTCGGTCTGCTCTCTTCGGCGGTGGTCCGCCCGGCCACCGTGGCGTTCGGCCAGGAGGCTTATCCCGACCTCTGGGCCAAGACCGCCGCGCTGCTGCACTCGGTCTGCATGAACCACGCGCTGATAGACGGGAACAAGCGTCTCGCCTGGGCGGCGGCGCGGGTGTTTCTGGCCCTCAACGAGGTGCCGATCCAGGATGTCGACGTTGATCAGGCCGAGGCTCTCGTGATGTCGGTGGCCAGCGGCACCCTGACCGAGGTTTCGGACATCGCCCGCGAGCTCCGCAAGCTCTATGTCTGAGCCTTCGACAGAAACGCTGTCGCAGATGCCGGACGGTATTTCCTGGAATCTCGCCGATTGAGACGTCTTCCGCAGCGGCCAGCACGGATGCGAACAGGAGGTGAATGCCACTGTTTCGGCATCTTCCGGCGGGAGGTCACCGCGTGGCAGGCTACCGGCACGTAGGACCACTGGGCGACCAGCCAACGATGACTGACCGCTAGGAGGACGGGCCGATGGGCGAAATGGTGACCTACCGTGGCGGTGGCGGTACGGGTGAGGGATACCTCGCGATACCGGCCACCGGTACGGCAAGTCCCGCGGTGATCGTCATCCAGGACTGGTGGGGGCTCGCGCCGCACATCCGGTCGGTGGTGGACCGGTTCGCCGAGGCGGGCTTCGTCGCCCTCGCCCCGGACTTCCGGCACGGTGAGCCGGCCGGCAAACCGAGCGAGCCGCAGCAGATGTTGAACGGGCCGCAGATGGACGAGGCGGCGCGGGAGATCGCCGCGGCCGCCGAGTACCTCGCCGGCCGACACGAGGTCACCGGCAAGATCGGCTGTGCCGGGTTCTGCGCCGGGGCCAGCCTGGCCCTGTGGGCCGGGAACTTCTCCGAGCGGATCGTCGCCACCACCGCGTTCTACCCCCGCCTGCCCTGGGAGGGCATGCGGTCGGAGTGGACGGAGTACGCCGGGAAGGACGCCCTCGTGCACTGCTCCGAGGCGGACGGCACCTCGGCCGACCCGGGCGTGCAGACCGTACGCCGGGCCATCGAGAACGCCGGTGGCACCTGCCACCTGCACGACTACCCGGGCACCGCGCACGCCTTCTTCAACGAGGACCGGCCGGAGCACTTCGACCAGCGCGCCGCCACCAGCGCCTGGGCCCGCAGCCTCGAACTCTTCCGGGCGAAGCTTGGCTGAGTCGCGTACCCCCGCCGAGGTGGTCGCCCGCGCCGCGCGGGCGACCGACCTGGCCGACCTCGACGCAGCGGTGAGCGACTGTTTCGCCTGCCCGAGGTTGGTCCAGTGGCGGGAGGAGGTGGCGCGCACCAAGCGGGCCGCCTTCCGGGACCAGGAGTACTGGGGCCGGCCGGTGCCCGGCTTCGGCGACCCGGCGGCGCGGATCGGCATTCTCGGGCTGGCCCCGGCGGCGCACGGCGGCAACCGCACCGGGCGGATCTTCACCGGTGACCGTTCCGGCGACGTCCTCTTCGCCGCCCTGCACCGCGCCGGGCTGGCCAACCAGCCGACAAGCGTGGCCGCCGACGACGGGCTGACCCTGCGGCACACCCGGATCTTCGCCGCCGTCCGCTGCGCCCCACCGGACAACAAGCCCACCCCCGTCGAGCGGGACACCTGCGCGCCCTGGCTGCATCGAGAGGTCGCTCTGATCCGACCGACGCTGCGGGTGGTGGTCGCCCTGGGTGCCTTCGCCTGGGCCGCGTGGTGGCCGGTGTCGCGGGACGTCTATGGCGTCGCCGCGCCCAGCCCGCGACCGTCGTTCGGCCATGGGGCACACTGGTCCGGCACGGCCGTACCGGAACTGCTCGGCTGTTACCACGTCAGCCAGCAGAACACCTTCACGGGACGACTGACACCAGGGATGCTGGACGACGTGTTCACCGAGGCGAAACGGTTGGCCGGGGTGGACTGAGGCTGCGGGGTGGTGGCGATGACGGACAGGACCCCTGACCTGCCCGGCGTACGCCCCGGTGCCCCGGAGGCAGACCGAATGGACTTCGTCCGCAGGTGGTGGTCGGTCGCGGTGGTGGCCGCGTTGCTGGCTGCCGTGGCGTTGGCCGCCACCCATTCCTCCATCGGGGCCAGCCGGATCCCGCCCGCCGTGCAGGACGCTCCCTTCGTGCTGGAATACCCGACCGGCGACCCCAGACCCTCCATCCCGGCCGAGCCGCGGCAAGCCGCCGAGCAGGCCAGCACGGCTCTCCCCGCCTGGCTCGGCACGGTGGCCGTGGTGCTGCTCGGGATGGCGCTGCTGGCCGCCCTCAGCTATCTGGGGTGGAGCGTGATGCGGTCGGTGGCCCGGCGGGTCACCCGGCGGCTGCCGGTCGGCGTCACCCGACGCAACGCCGAAGGCACCGCCCGGGAGGTCGTCGCCGCGGTCGACGCCGGTCTGGTCGAACTGGACGACCGCTCCACCGACCCCCGGACCGCGGTGATCGCCTGCTGGGTACGCCTCGAAGAGGCCGCCGCCGCGGCCGGGGTGCCCCGGCTGACCGGCGACACCCCGACCGACCTGGTCACCCGGCTGCTGCGCGGCGACCCCTCCGCCGGTGTGCCGGCCATCGTCAGCGCCGATGTGCTTGCCGAGTTCGCGAACGTCTACCGGGAGGCCCGCTACGCCACCCGGCCGGTCGACGAACACACCCGCGACCAGGCGCGGGCCGCCCTGCGCCGGTTGCGCGGTGAACTCGCCGCCACGGTCGAGCAGGTGACGACGTGAGCAGCACCAGCATCGACGACCTGCTCAGCTTCTCCGAGGACCGGCCGGTCCAGCCCGAGCAGCGCCCGGCCGGGTGGTTACGGTCGGTCGCCACCTTCCTCGGTGTCGCCGCCGCCAGCACTGTGGTGCTCGTCGCCGGGCTCCGCGCTGTCGGCCTGCGGGTGTCGTTGCTGGTGCTGGTGGCTGCGGTGGTCACCCTGCTGCTGGTGCGTCGCATCGTCGTCCTGCTGGCCCCGCCGTCGAGGCCCACGCGGTCCACCTCAGGTGCCGGTGGCGAGGAGGACGGCATGTACAACTGGGATGCCCGGGACGCGTTGCGTACCGCGGTCAAGCGTTGGGAAGTGCCGCTGGAGTGGTCGAAGTCCCGCCCGGAGCGGTTCGGCGAGGTGGTCCTGCCTCGGCTGGCGGAACTGGCCGACGAGCGGCTCCGCCTCAAGCACGGCGTGACCCGTGAGTCGGACCCGACCCGGGCTCGTGTTCTGCTGGGTGACCGCCTGTGGATGTTCCTGGAAACCCCGCCTCGTCGTACCCCCTCACCGCGCGACCTCGCGGTGATCGTCGCCGAACTGGAGAAGATCTGATGAACGACACCGCCCGGACCATGCCCCCCACCGAGGTCGGTCACCTCGCCCGGGCGGTACTGGACGCGGTGGGCCAGGTCGTGGTCGGCAAGCGGGACGCCCTGGAACTGGTGCTCGCCGGCATCCTCGCCGGTGGCCACGTGCTGCTGGAGGACCTGCCCGGCCTGGGCAAGACCCTCACCGCCCGGTGCTTCGCCCAGGCGCTCGGGTTGGACTTCCGGCGCCTGCAGTTCACCCCGGATCTGTTGCCGGCCGATGTCACCGGCTCCTTCCTGTACGACCAGCGCAGCGGGGACTTCACCTTCCGGGCCGGGCCGGTCTTCACCAACCTGCTGCTGGCCGACGAGATCAACCGGACGCCGCCGAAGACCCAGTCGGCCCTGCTGGAGGCGATGCAGGAGAAGCAGGTCTCGGTGGAAGGCGTGACCTACCGGCTCGACGAGCCCTTCCACGTGCTGGCCACCGCGAACCCCATCGAGTACGAGGGCACCTATCCGCTTCCGGAGGCGCAGCTGGACCGGTTCCTGCTGCGGGTGTCCTTCGGCTATCCGCCGCAGGACGAGGAGTGGGAGGTGTTGCGCCGCCGGATGGCCCGCCGCCGCGAGGAGGCCGACATCAAGCCGGTGGTCGATGCGGCGACCCTGCGGGCCATGCAGGCCGCGTTGGAGGACGTCACGGTGGAGGATTCGGTGGGCCGCTACATGGTGGCCTTGACCGCGGCCACCCGCGAACATCCCTCGGTGCTGGTCGGCGCCTCGCCGCGTGGCTCGTTGGCGTTGCTGCTGCTGGCCCGGGTACGGGCGGTGCTCTCCGGGCGGGACTTCGTGGTACCGGAGGACGTCAAGGAGGTGGCGGTGCCGGCCCTGGCCCACCGGATCACCCTGCGACCGGAGATGTGGCTGCGTCGGGTCGATCCGTCCTTCGTGGTCGGTGAGGTCCTCGACCAGACCCCGGCACCGGCCAGCGGGGCACTGCCCAGCTACGCCGCCGGGCGGCAGGGGATCTGACCCGACGTGAGGCTCGCGGATCGATCGGCACCGGCCAACTGGGCGCCCACCTCGGCGCTCGGTCGGGCGGTGCTGCTCACCGGGCTGCTGCTGGTCGCGGCGGTGCTGCTGGGCCGGGTGGACCTGATCGTGCTGGCCGCCCCCTTCGCCCTCGGCACGGCGTACGCGCTGCGCAATCGCCCCACCGAGCTGCCCCGGGTGTGGGTCAGTGTCGACGAGGGGCACCTGGTGGAGGGCGGTGAACTGGTCGGCCGGGTCAGCGTCGGCAACCCGGACGCGACCCCGTACGACGTGGCCGTGCTGCGTACCCGGGTCTCGCCCTGGTTGCGCATCGAGCAGGCCACCCTGGCCGGTGGCGCGGTCAGCGGGCGCAGTGGCGACCGCCGTTCGGTGACCGACCGGCCGTTCGTCACCTCGGTGGACCCGGACACCGCGGTGGATCTGGAACTGACCGGCACCGCCCTGCGCTGGGGGCGGCACCCGTTCGGACCGGCCGGGGCCCGGGTCGCCGCCGCGCAGGGCCTGCTGGTCTCCCGCGCGGTGATCGCCGAACCGGTCGTCAATCGGGTGTACCCGAAAACCGAGCCTTTCGAGGCGGTCAACGCGATGCCGCGGGCGGCCGGGCTGGTCGGCGCCCACCATTCGCGGCGGGCCGGAGAAGGGGGAGAACTGGCCGGGGTACGGGTCTTCGCCCCCGGCGACCGGCTCCGCCGCATCGACTGGCGGGTGTCGCTGCGGGCCCGGCAACTGCACGTGGCCGCCACCCTCTCCGACCGGGACGCCGAGGTGGTCGTCCTGCTGGACGTGCTGGCCGAGGCGGGCCGCTCCGGCGGCATCGCGGGCGCGGCCACGGTGCTGGACACCACCGTCCGGGCTGCCGCCGCCATCGCCGAGCACTACCTGCACCGGGGCGACCGGGTGGCCCTGCTGGAGTACGGCCCGAACGCCCGGCGACTGCGCCCGGCGACCGGCCGGCGGCAGTACCTGACCGTCCTGGAATGGCTGTTGGACGTCAAGGCGCAGCATTCCCCGCACGAGCCGTACGACCAGGTCTTCGGCTCGCAGCTGCTCTCCGCGGACGCGCTGGTGGTGGTGCTCACCCCGCTGCTGGAGGAGCGGTCGGCGCAGATGCTGGCCCGGCTGGCCCGCTCGGGACGGTTCGTGGTCGCCGTGGACACCCTGCCGGCCGACCTGTCGCCCCCCAAGGACCGGGGCTGGGCCGAGGTGGCGTACCGGCTGTGGCGGCTGGACCGGGACACGATGATCGCGCAACTGCGCGAGCACGGCGTGCCGGTCGTACCGTGGGCCGGCGCCGGCAGCCTCGACCAGGTCCTGCGCGACGTGGCCCGCCTCGCCACCGCCCCCCGGGTCGGTGGCCGGTGAGCGCGAGGAACGCAGCGCAGCGGAGTCCCGCAGTCGCGAACGTAAGGTGGGCCCGGTGAGCGCGAGGAACGCAGCGCAGCGGAGTCCCGCAGTCGCGAACGTAAGGTGGGCCCGGTGAGCGCGAGGAACGCAGCGCAGCGGAGTCCCGCAGTCGCGAACGGAGAGCCAGCTCAGTGATCGGAAACCTCACCGGCCGGGTCAGGGGGTTGCAGACGGTGGCGAGCCGGGTCGCGCTGGCCCCGGTGCTGATCCGCCTCGGGATCTTCGTCAGCTCGCTGGCGGGCCTGCTGCTCGCGTACCCGGCCGAGGTCGTCGCGGGGCAGGCCCTGCCGGCGTTGCTCGGGGTCGCGGCGCTGCCCGCGCTGGCGCCGCGCCGGTTCTGGCCGACCTTCGCCGCGCTGGTCACCGTCGGCGGCTGGCTGATGGCCACCGACGGGTACGACCGGCCGGTCGCCCTGTGGCGGTTGACGGCCGTGGCGGTGCTGCTCTACCTCACCCACACCCTCTGCGCCCTGGTGGCGGTGCTGCCGTACGACGCGGTGGTGGACCCGGATCTGATCGTGCGTTGGCTCACGCGTACCGGCGGGGTGTTGCTCGCCACTGCCGTGCTCGGGGTGCTGCTGCTGGAACTGGGCCGCCTGGGGGCGGGCACGGCCGGCTGGCAGTTCGTCACGATCGCCGGTCTCCTCGTCGCGCTGGCGGTGACTGCGACGCTGGCCTGGCTGCTGAAACGCCGCTGACGGCGGGGACGAGCGACGTTTGGGGCGGTCCTGCCCGGGTGCCCGAAGTGCCGCGAGTGGCCTGAGTAGTCCAGGTCACACAGAGGTTGTGCTCGGTCACAGAAGGGGGCCGGGAACGGGATTAGCGCCGTCGCTGGGGGAAAGATGGTAGGCGTGAATCCGAAGCGGATCCTTGTGGTGGGTGCCGGGCACGTCGGTCTCTACGCGGCGCTGCGCCTGTCGAAGAAGCTGAGTTCCCGTGAGGCTGAGGTCATCGTCGTCGACCCCCAGCCGCACATGACGTACCAACCGTTCCTGCCGGAGGCGTCCGGCGGCAACATCTCCCCGCGGCACTCCGTGGTGCCGCTGCGGCGGGAGTTGCGCCGGTGCACCGTCGTGTCCGGTGCGGTGACCCGCATCGATCACCACCGCAAGACCGCCACCGTGCAGCCGATCGTCGGCCCGCCCCGGGAGATCGCGTACGACCATGTGGTGGTCGCGCCCGGTTCGGTCTCCCGTACGCTGCCGATCCCCGGTCTGCACGAGCACGGCATCGGCTTCAAGACCATCGGTGAGGCCATCTATCTGCGCAACCACGTGTTGGAGCAGTTGGACGTGGCCGCCGCGACCACCGACCCGCAGGTGCGCCGCCGGGCGCTGACCTTCGTCTTCGTCGGTGGCGGGTACGCCGGCATCGAGGCGCTCGCCGAGATGGAGGACATGGCCCGCGACGCGCTGCGGTACTACCCGGAGCTGAAGGCGTCGGACATGCGGTGGGTGCTTGTCGAAGCCACCCAGCGGGTACTGCCCGAGGTCGACCGGGACATGGGCGCCTACACGGTGCAGCAGTTGCTGAAGCGGGACATGGACATCCGGCTGGACACCCGCCTGGAGTCCTGCGTCGACGGGGTGGTCAAACTCTCCGACGGCGACAGCTTCGCCTCCGACACCATCGTCTGGACCGCCGGGGTGAAGCCCTCGCCGATGCTGGACGCGACGGACTTCCCCCGTGACGACCGGCGGCGGGTCACCTGCCTGCCGACGCTTCAGGTGGTCGACGGCGACCGGGTGGTCGAGGGCGCGTGGAGCGCCGGCGACTGTGCCGCCGTACCGGACCTGACCAAGGCGCCGGGCAACTTCTGCTCGCCGAGCGCACAGCACGCGGTGCGCCAGGCCCAGCGGATGGCCGACAACATCGTCGCGGTGATCCGGGGCCGCGAGCCGGTCGCCTACAAGCACAAGCACGCCGGCAGCGTGGCAAGCCTCGGCCTGCACAAGGGCGTGGCCCAGGTGTACGGCATCAAGATGACCGGCTGGCCGGCCTGGTTCATGCACCGCACGTACCACATGAGCCGGATTCCGTCGTTCAACCGGAAGATCCGAGTGGTGGTCGACTGGACGCTGGCGTTCTTCCTCAAGCGTGAGGTGGTCGCCCTCGGCCAGCTGCACGACCCCCGCGAGGAGTTTGCCGAAGCCTCCCGCAAGTAGGGGACGCAAGTAAGGAAGGGCCCCTTCTTAACGCCTCGCGTAGAGCAGGGGCCCCCTTTTAACACCTGCGCCTATGCCGCATCTAGCTGCGTCCGCCCGGTTGTCGTCCGATTGGGGCCGGGGTGCGTTGACGTGTGTCGTTTCGGATTGGCGCTGGAGTGGTCGGCGCACGGGACGTCGTATCGGCCGGGAAACCGCTACCGTGGCACTGCACCGCCGCGTGTCGGCGCGTCGGGGTCACCCGCCCGGGTGGTGGAACGGCAGACACGGCCGCCTTAAAAGCGGCTGCCGCAAGGCGTGCGGGTTCGACCCCCGCCCCGGGCACTCTCAGCGTTCCCTCAGCCTTCCGACGTCCAACCCCCTGTTCCGGCCGTTTACTCTTATAGGGCGCGTTGACGTGCCACGACCCCCTTAGGGAGGCCAGACAGTGAAGACTTCGAACCCGGTACTCGCTCGGCTCGGCCAGGCGGCCGAGCGGGAGCGTGCCGCCGGGTACGCCCCCACCGGGCCGTACGGACAGCCCGGTTACCCCCAGCAGTACCCGCAGGCCGGTTACCCCCAGCAGCCCGGTTACCCCCAGCAGTACCCGCCGCAGGCGGGCTACCCCGGCGCGCCGGGCTTCCCGGCGGCGCCGCAGGCGGTCACCCCCATGTCGATCGACGACGTGGTGGTCAAGACGGTCATGCTCCTGGCCATCGTCGGCGTCTCCGCCGCAGCGGCCTGGATCCTGGTACCGGACGCACTGCTCGGTGTCGCCTGGATCGGTGCGGCCATCGTCGGCCTGGTGCTCGGCCTGGTCATCTCGTTCTCGAAGATGGCGAACCCGGCGCTGGTCGTCGCGTACGCCGTCGTCGAGGGTGTCCTGGTCGGCGCGATCAGCAAGTTCTTCGAGGCGCGTTACCCGGGCATCGTCATCCAGGCGGTCGTCGCCACCTTCGGTGTCTTCTTCGTGATGACCATGCTCTACAAGGCGCGGGTCATCCGGGCCACGCCGAAGTTCACCAAGGGTCTGATCGCGGTGATGGCCGGCCTCTTCGCGGTCATGCTGATCAACCTGGTGCTGTCGCTGTTCGGTGTCAACACCGGTCTGCGCGACGGTGGTGCGCTCGCCATCGGCTTCAGCCTGGTCTGCATCGTGGTGGCCTCGCTGAGCTTCGTGCTCAGCTTCAAGGAGGTCGAGGACGGCGTCCGGATGGGCCTGCCGCAGCGCTACTCCTGGGTCGCCGCGTTCGGCATCCTGGTCAGCCTGATCTGGCTCTACATCGAGATCCTGCGACTGCTGAGCTACTTCCAGGGCGACGACTGACCTCACCGCCCCACGACCGACCGGCGCCCGCTCCCGCCAGGGAACGGGCGCCGTCGTCATCCCACCCCACCCCGCCCCCGTCCCCACCCGTCCCCACCCGCCCCGCCCCACCCGCCCTCGCTGCCGGCGATCATGCACTTTCTGTCCCGGCAAAAGGTGCACAAGGGGCTATTCGGCGACCGGAAGTGCAAGATCGACGGGTTCCGGAGGGTGGGGAGGGGAGGGTGGGGGTGGGTAGGGTTTTGGGGGTGGGGGATGTGGAGTTGGAGCGGGGCGTGGAGTTGCTGGTGCGGCAGGTGGGACACTGGCAGCAGGGGCGGTGGTCTGGTGTCGCCTCGGCCAGCGAATTGCCACGGGCCGATCTGGTGTATCGGCTGATTCAGGACATCGCTGATCTGTCGGCCGATGCGGAGGGGCAACCACGGCGGGTCGTCCCTCGGCTCGACAACGACCTGGCTCTGGCCGACCAGCTCCGGGTGGTCGCGGCCGATCTGCTCGCCGCCGGTCCCGCCGACGACGTTCTGGCCCGGGCCACGGCCGAGGTGGCCGCGACCCGAGCCGCGCTCTGACGGAACGCCGCCGAGCAGGCGGGCGAGCCGCGTACTGCTCAGCTGAGGCGTTCCAGCACCATGGCCATGCCCTGACCGCCGCCGACGCACATGGTCTCCAGACCGATGGTCTTGTCGTGCCACTGCAGGGCGTTGAGCAGGGTTCCGGTGATCCGCGCGCCGGTCATCCCGAACGGGTGGCCGACGGCGATCGCCCCGCCCATCACGTTCAGCTTCTCCTCGGGGATGCCGAGCTGACGGTACGACGGGATGACCTGGGCGGCGAACGCCTCGTTGATCTCGACGAGGTCGACGTCGTCGATGGTCATGCCGGCCCGCTGGAGGGCCTGCCGGCTCGCCTCGACCGGGCCGAGTCCCATGATCTCCGGGGACAGCGCGGTGACGCCGGTGGAGATGATCCGGGCCAGCGGGGTGACGCCCAACTCCTGCGCCCGCTGGGCGCTCATGATGACCACGGCGGCGGCCCCGTCGTTGAGCGGGCAGCAGTTGCCGGCGGTGATCCGGCCGTCCGGCCGGAAGACCGGCTTGAGGGCGGAGACGGCCTCCAGGGTCACTCCGGCACGCGGGCCGTCGTCGGTGCTGACCACCGTGCCGTCCGGGGTGGTCACCGGGGTGATCTCGCGGGCCCAGAAGCCGTCCGCGATCGCCTTCTCGGCCAGGTTCTGGCTGCGTACGCCGAACTCGTCCATGTCCGCGCGGGAGATGTCGTACACCTGGGCCAGGTTTTCCGCGGTCTGCCCCATGGCGAGGTAGACGTCGGGGAGCGCGCCCTCGTCGCGCGGGTCGGTCCAGACCGGTGCCTCGCCCTCGGAGCGGGCCTTGGAGCGCTTGCGCGCCTCGGCGAAGCGCGGGTTCTCCCAGCGGCCCACGAGGGCCTGCGCCTCCGGTGGCAGGCCGTCGGAGCTGCCCCGGGCGTACCGGGAGACGGCCTCGACCCCGGCGGAGATGAACACGTCGCCCTCGCCGGCCCGGATCGCGTGCATCGCCATCCGGGTGGTCTGCAGCGACGAGGCGCAGTAGCGGGTGAGGGTCGCGCCGGGCACCTGGTCCAGGCCCATCAGGATGGTGACCACACGGGCCATGTTGAAGCCCTGCTCGCCGCCGGGCAGACCGCATCCCAGGTAGAGGTCGTCGATCTCCTGCCGGTCGAGCTGGGGGACCTTGTCCAGGGCGGCCTGCACGATGGTGGCGGCGAGGTCGTCGGGGCGGAGGTCACGGAGGGAGCCCTTGTGTGCCCGACCGATGGGCGAGCGGGCGGTGGCGACGATCACGGCATCGCGTGGCGACTCAATCGGCATGACCCAACGTTAACGCGCCAGTAACTTGTGAGGGAAGCGGTCAGCGGCGAGGAGAGACGGCCGCTGCGGCGGCCACCGCCGGCAGGAGCGCGTGCGCCCAGACGCGGTAGCCGTCCGCGGAGGGGTGGTAGCCGTCGTGGCAGAACGTGCCGGGGTCGGCCCGGAACACCTGGCCGGTCTCGGCGGCCAGATCGACCACCGTCCCGCCGGCGTCGAGAACCGCCTTGGTCTGGGCGCGGCCGACCTGACGGCCGACCCAGCCGACGACCTGCCGCAGCGGTGGGGCGATGGCGCGTACCGCGCCGAGGTCCGGGCAGGTGCCGACGACGACCTCGACGCCGGCCTGGCGGAGCCGGTGCACGGCCGCGCCGAGATAGGCGGCGGCGTCGGCCGGGCGGCGCAGGGTGGTGGCGTCGTTCGCCCCGATCAGGATGACCGCCACGTCCGGCTGTTCGCCGAGCAGCGCCCGGGCCACCTGGGTCGCCAGGTCGGTGGAGCGTGACCCGGAGACACCGACGCTTGACAGCCGCACCTGACGCCCGGCCGGGCCCTCCGCGAGAAGCTCGGCCAACTGCCCGCCGATGGTGTCGCCGAGCCGGTCGACGCCGACCCCGAGGGCGGACGAATCACCGAGCAGCACCAGACGTAGCTGCGGGGCCCCGGTGCGGCCGACCGTGGCGCGCAGCGCCAGACCCAGCTCGGGCTGGGCGTAGCGGCGGCTGCGGGCCACCACGGCCTGCCCGGCGAGCACCGCCGCACCGCCGATCGTGCCGGCGAGCAGGGAGGCTGCGGCCGTACGGGCCAGCCAGCCGGCGAGCCGGCCGCCGGTGCTGTTCATCGTGCTGCCCCGGCCCGGGTAGCGCGGGTGAACGGGAGCATCGTCCGCTCGGTCATCTGAGTTCCTCCACTGCGGGTGAGTCGGCACCGGCCGGTTGTGACACCGCACCGACACCGAACAGCCCTCGGCGACGCAGTTGCGCCCAGCGGCCGCCCGGACCGCTCTCGCTGCCACGGACCTGCGTGCCGCTGACCTCCGTCCCCGGATGCCTCGCCGCTTCGTGAGCGGCCTTCGGCAACGACCGTACGCCTTCGACGCGGGTTGGCGAAGGCCTGCGTTCCGCTCCGTGGCCGAGTGCGGCGAGCGCGGTGGGCAGAATGGCGGCGGCTGCCACCGCGTACCCCTCAGCGGAGGGATGGAACCGGTCCCAGGCGAACATTCGCCCCGGCTCGGCGGTGAAACGTGGCCCCAGCAGGTCACCGAGGGAGACCGTCCAGCCGCCGGCCGAGACCACGGCCACGGTCTGGGCGGCGGCGAGCTGGCGGCTCCACCGGCGGGCCAGCCAGCGCAGCGGTGGCTGGATGGGGCGGATCGTGCCCAGGTCAGGGCAGGTGCCGACGACCACCTCGGCCCCGGCCGCACGCAGCGCCCGGACCCCTTCGACGAGGTGTCGCACGGCCAGACCGAGGGGGGCACGGTTCGTCACGTCGTTGCCGCCGATCAGGATGACCGCGACGTCCGGGTCGCCCTCCAGGGCCGCCTCGACCTGGAACTTGAGGCCGGCGGAGATGGCACCGACCACCGCGAAGCAGCGCAGCCGCACCGGGCGTTGAAGCCGCCGGGACAGCCCGGTGGCCAGCAGGGAACCGGGTGTCTCCCGGCGGCGGTGCACGCCGTAGCCTGCGGCGGAGGAGTCGCCGAGCACGACCAGGTTGAGCGCCGGGCCGGGGAACTTGGCCCCGTAGACCCCGTCGCAGCGCGGTGGCGGTGCCTCGGCCATCGGAATGGTGCGGCGGGCCTGACGGGCCTGACCGAGCAGAATGCCGGTGGCGGCGGCCGCAGCCGCCGCGGTGGCGCCGGTGCCGAACGCGGCCAGTCGGGCCACCCGCCAGGCGCGCTGCAAACGCGGACGGTCCGGTACGACAGAACCAACGGCCCCCATAGGGCGACATTAGCGCGCCGGTACGACGTTCCGCGGTGCTCGCCAACTGCACCGGTGGGCCTGGAAACTGACAGCTCTGGGTATTTGATTGCAGGGTGTTGCGTCGGGTCGTCACGCTGCACGTGGAGAGGAGCAAGACGATGGCTAGGACGTTGAAGCGGGGTGCCGCCTTCGTGGCTCTGGGCAGGGCATTGACTGCCGGTGCGCGGGGCGGACCGTCGCTCGGCGCGCGGATCGGCGCGCTGCCCAGGATGATCGCCGCCACGGCCCGCGGCCGGTACGACGGGGGCCTTCGACTGGCCATGATGACGGCGGCGACGGCGTACATCGTCTCCCCGGTCGACGCGGTCCCGGAGTTGTTCCTGACGGTGTTCGGGTTGATCGACGACGCGGTGATGGTCACCTGGCTGGCCGGGGCCGTCCTTGCCGAGACCGAGCGGTTCCTGGAGTGGGAGGCCCGCACCAGCACCGTGGTCCCTGGCCACGTCGTGCCCTGATCGACGTACCCTTGGCGCGGGAATTTCACGCCAGACACCCCCGCCAGGCCTGCGGCGCCGGCGTCGAAGGAAAGGGCACACCGAGGTGCAGTACTACGACAACGTCGTCGAGTTGATCGGCAACACCCCGCTGGTGCGGCTGCGCAACGTGGCCGAGGGCATCCAGGCCACCGTGTTGGCGAAGGTGGAGTACCTCAACCCCGGCGGGTCGGTGAAGGACCGGATCGCGCTGCGCATGGTGGAGGACGCCGAGGCCGCGGGCATCCTCAAGCCCGGTGGCACGATCGTCGAACCGACCAGCGGCAACACCGGTGTCGGGCTGGCCCTGGTGGCCCAGCTCAAGGGCTACAAGTGCGTCTTCGTCTGCCCGGACAAGGTCAGCCAGGACAAGCAGGATGTGCTGCGGGCGTACGGCGCCGAGGTGGTGGTCTGCCCGACCGCCGTCGCGCCGGAGGACCCCCGCTCGTACTACAACGTCTCCGACCGGCTGGCCCGGGAGATCCCCGGCGCCTGGAAACCCAACCAGTACGCCAACCCGGCCAACCCGCGTTCGCACTACGAGGTGACCGGCCCGGAGCTGTGGAAGCAGACCGAGGGGCGGATCACCCACTTCGTGGCCGGCGTCGGTACCGGCGGCACCATCTCCGGCATCGGCAGGTACCTCAAGGAGGCGTCCGGCGGGACGGTGAAGGTCATCGGCGCGGACCCGGAGGGCTCGGTCTACTCCGGCGGCACCGGTCGGCCGTACCTGGTCGAGGGGGTCGGCGAGGACTTCTGGCCGGAGACGTACGACCGCAGCGTGGCCGACGAGATCATCGAGGTCTCGGACAAGCAGTCCTTCGAGATGACCCGGCGCCTGGCCCGCGAGGAGGGGCTGCTGGTCGGCGGCTCCTGCGGGATGGCGGCGGTGGCCGCGCTGGAGGTGGCCCGTTCCGCCGGCCCGGACGACGTGGTCGTGGTGCTGCTGCCGGACGGCGGCCGGGGCTACCTCTCCAAGATCTTCAACGACACCTGGATGGCCCGGTACGGCTTCCTCGACAACTCCGGCTCCGAGCCGACCGTGGCCGAGGCGCTGGCCGGTAAGCCGGGTGGCCTGCCCGAACTGGTGCACGTCCACCCGACCGAGACGGTCCGGGACGCGGTCGACTACATGCGCGAGTACGGCGTCTCGCAGCTGCCGGTGCTCAAGGCCGAGCCGCCGGTGGTGACCGGCGAGGTGGCCGGCTCGATCGCCGAGCGGGACCTGCTCGACGCGCTGTTCACCGGTCAGGCCCAGCTGCACGACACCATCGAGCGACACATGGCACCGCCGCTGCCGATGGTCGGTGGTGGCCAGCCGGTCAGCGAGGCGGTCAACCTGCTGGAGAAGTCCGACGCCGCCCTGGTGTTGATCGACGGCAAGCCCAAGGGCGTTCTCACCCGCCAGGACCTGCTCGCCCACCTCGGCGCTCGCTGAGGTGTAAGGAAGGGCCCCCTTTTAACGCCCCATGCATAGCAAGGGCCCCTTGTTAACACCCGGCCGCCCGTTGCGGGATCGAGTGTTAACAGGGGGCCCTTCCTCTACTGCAGGCGTTAACAGGGTGCCCTTCCTTGCATCAGGTCGCGGGTGTAGCGGAGTTGGCGGACGGGGAACGGGCCGACCGTCTCGTCGCGTTCCAGCCCGGTCCGTCGCCAGCCGCCGCGCTCGTAGAAGCGGCGGGCGTGTGCGTTGTCGCGCAGCACCCAGAGCACCGCGCGGCGCCAGCCGCGCCGCCCCATCGCGGCCAGCGCGTCGATCATCAAGGCCCGACCGACGCCGCGACCACGCTCGGCCGGCTCCAGGTGGATGGCGTTGAGCAGGCCGGTGTCCGGGTCGTCCTCGTCGTCCGGCCCCAGGTAGCTGAAGCCGACCAGGGTGCCGTCCCGCTCGGCCACGGTCATCCGGTGGTCGGCCTGCTCATAGCTCCACCGGAGCGTCCAGTACTCGGCCATCGCCTCCGGTGTCGGGTCGGCCAGTGCCTCGGGCGGCAGGATCGACGAGTACGCGGCGACCCGCGAACGCTGGTGGAGCCGGCCCACCGCCGCGATATCGTCAGCGGTCGCGGCACGCAGCGTGACAGTCACCCAGCCGAGGGTACCCGCCGGGGTGGGACCTGCACGGTGGTGAGGTCCTCGGCGATCACCAGGTCACCGTCGAAGTGGGCGCGGGCCTCGTCGGCGAAGCGGCGCGGGTCGGCGTACCGCTGGGAGAAGTGGGTGAGCACGAGACGGCGTACCCCCGATTCGGCCGCCACCCGCGCGGCCTGGCCGGCGGTCAGGTGGCCGACCTCGGCGGCGAGCGCCGCCTCCGACTCCAGGAAGGTCGACTCGATCACCAGCAGGTCGGCCTGCTCGGCCAGCGCGTACACCCCGTCGCAGAGGCCGGTGTCCATCACGAAGGCGAACCGCTGCCCGGGTCGCGGCACGCTCACCTCGTCGCGGGTGACGCGATGCCCGTCGAGGTCGAGGTGGCCGACGCGCTGCAGCTCACCGACCGCCGGCCCCTCGATGCCGTACGCGGCCAGCCGCTCCGGCAGCATCCGGCAGCCGTCCGGCTCCACCAGCCGATAGCCGTACGTGTCGATCGGGTGCCGCAGTCGACGGGCCTCCAGCGTGCCGCAGCGCAACGCGATGCGCTGCCCGTCCGCCTCGATCGGCGTCACCGCCAGCTCGGCGGTCTCGTAGAAGGAGCTGGCGTGCCGCAGTCGGGCGAAGTACTCGGCGCCCTCGGCCGGGAAGTGCACCGCCACCGGGCGGGAGACCCGGTCCAGGGAGAGCCGCTGGATGGTGCCGGGCAGGCCGAGGCAGTGGTCGCCGTGGAAGTGGGTGATGCAGATCCGGGTCAGGTCGGTGGCGGTGACCGTGGTGTGCAGCAGTTGCCGCTGGCTGCCCTCACCCGGGTCGAAGAGGATCACCTCGTCGTCCCAGCGCAGCACGTACCCGTTGTGGTTGCGGGCCCGGGTCGGGGCCTGGCTGGCCGTACCGAGCACCACCAGCTCACGCATCGACACGGCGGCCTCCCGTGGAATGAAGCGACCCCCGGGGCTTCCGCGCGAACGCGGGCCGACTGGACTGGGTCGGCACCCCGGGGGTCGGGTGGCTTGTCGTGGTTTCGCCGCACCGCTGCCACACGGTCTCGACGACTTCTTACTGCCCGCCTGGGATCAGACGGTCACTGTCGAGGACAGCGGCTAGCGGACAGCCACCTCACGAGTCCGATTGCTATACAAGTCTGGACCACCTCCTTTCCCGTGTACCGCCACGCTATCCAGCGCCGAAGCCGGCGGCAACGGATTTCGATCACAGCCGCCCCGGGAATGCCGGGGCCGGCGGGTCACGAGCCGGGGGCGATACCGATCGGACCCTCGCGGGGGCCGTCCTCGCTGGCCGGCTGCACCGACAGGGACGGGAAGTTCGCCAGGTCACCCTCGGGCTCGGCGTCCCACTCCGGGAAGACCAGATCGCTCTGCAGGTAGAGGCAGAGCAGTTGGGCCAGCTGCCGCAGCCCCTCCAGGTGGGTGCGTTCGTGGCCGTGGGTGGCGTCGACGCCGAAACCGAGCAGCGCCACCCGGGCGTGCGCGCCGGCCTCCACCGCCGCCGCCACGTCCGAGCGGTAGTAGTCGAAGACGTCGCGGACCAGATCCACGCCGTGCTCCCGGGCGATGGCGGCCAGGTTGCGGGTGAGGTGGTAGTCGAACGGGCCCACCCCGTCGCCCATGGCCAGGGTGGCGGCGTCCTCCCGGGACTGCTGACCGGGGGCGACCACCGCGGCGTCGACCGAGACGATCTCCGCGACGTCCGGGTCGAGACCGTGCGAGGCACCGTGGCCGATCTCCTCGGTCACGGTGATCAGCAGGTGCGCGGTGACGGCCGGCTGCACCCCCGCGTCGACCATCGCCTTGATCGCGGTGAGCACCGCGGCCACCCCGGCCTTGTCGTCCAGGTGGCGGGACTTGACGTACCCGCTGGGCGTGACCGTCGGGTTGGGCAGGAACGCCACGAAGTCGCCCGCGTCGATGCCGAGCGCCCGCAGGCCGTCGATGTCCTCCACCGGCTCGTCGACGCGTACCTCGACCTGCTCCCAGCCGATGCCCTGCAAGTCGACCGCCTCGTTGTAGCGGTGGCCGCTGGCCTTGAGCGGCAGCACCTGGCCGGTGATCACCCGCTCCAGGTCGTCGGTGAAGATCCGGACGTGGGCTCCTTCGGCGAACCGGGCGCTGTGCGTACCGATCGGCTTGAGTTCGAGCCGGCCGTTCTCCTTGAGCCGTTTGACCATTCCGCCGATGGTGTCGGTGTGCACCACGATTGCCCGGTCCGCCCCGTGCTCCCGAGGGCCGGGCAGGCAGGCGCTCAGCGCCCCCCGGCGGGTCAACGTCGACGGGATGCCGAGCGCGGACAACCGCTCGCCGACGTACTGCTGCACGTGGTCGGTACGCCCGGACGGGCTGGGAATGTCCAGCAGTTCGATAAGCACCTGGCGCAGGTACTCCAGGTCGAGCGGCAGCGGAATGGTCTTGCGTACGGTCATGCCCCAGATGGTGCCGCACCCGCCGGGGTCCAGAGCCGTTGCGGTGCCCGCGTCCCGGGAAAGAGGAGATCCACGAACCGTTCCGCGGTGGGTTGCGGCTCATGGTTGGCCAACCCGGGCCGTTCGTTGGCCTCGATGAAGACGTGCTCGGGCTGGTCCGGTGCCGGTACCAGCAGGTCAAGACCGGTGACCGGGATGTCCAGGGCCCGGCTGGCGGCCACGCACGCCTCGGCGATCACCGGATGCAGCTCGCCGGTGACGTCGTGGATGGTGCCGCCGGTGTGCAGGTTCGCGGTGCGCCGTACGGCCAGCACCTGCCCCTCGGGCAGGACGTCGTGCAGTGCGTACCCGGCCTCGGCGACCACGTCACGGGTCATGTCGTCAAGCGGGATGCGGGACTCGCCACCGGTGGCGGCGGCCCGACGACGGCTCTGCCGCTCGATCAGCTCGGCGATGTCGTGCACCCCGTCACCGGTGACGGACGCGGGACGGCGGACCGCGGCGGCCACCACCTCGTGATCGATCATGACCACCCGCAGGTCCTCGCCGGCGCACAACTCCTCCAGCAGCACCTCATGGCAGTACCGTGCGGCCAGCTCGACCGCGGTGGCCAGCGCCTCGGGCGTCCTGACCCCGACGGTGATGCCGTTGCCCTGCTCGCCGCGGGCCGGCTTGACGACCAACTCGCCCACCTCGGCCAGGAACTCGGCGTCGGCGGCGTCCCCGGTGGCGGTGCGTCCGCGCGGCACGGACAGCCCGGCATCGGCCAGGATCCGGCGGGTGACCCGCTTGTCGTCGCAGCGGCTCATCGCCACCGCCGAGGTCAGCTCGGACAGCGACTCGCGGGTGAGGATCGTCCGGCCACCGGTGGACAGCCGCAGCTCACCCCACTGCGGGTCGGTCACCTCCACCCGGATGCCGCGCCGCATCGCCTCGTCGGCGACGATCTTTGCGTACGGGTTGAGCTGGTCGTACCCCTCGGGCATGGCGGGCAGGAACAGTCGTTCGTTGATCGGGTTCTTGCGTTTCACGCAGAGCGTCGCGGTGCGGTAGAAGCCGAGCCGCTCGTAGAGCCGGATCGCGCCGACGTTCTCGGCGAGCACCGACAGGTCGACGTACGCCCGACCCCGGGCGACCAGCCGGGCGGCCAGCTCGGTGATCAGCGCCTGGCCGGTGCCCGGCGGTGCCTGGTTGAAGTCGACGGTCAGACACCAGAGGCTGGCGCCGTTGTCCGGGTCGTCGAAGACCGCGACGTGGTCGATGCCGGTGATGGTGCCGACGATCTCGCCGGTCGTCACCTCCGCCACCAGGTGCAGGAAGCGGTCGGTGGCGGCGTTGTCCACGAGCACCTCGACCGGTGCGGTGACCATGCCGTTGGACGCGTAGATCCGGTTGACCGCGTCCGCGTCGGCGGCGTCGCGCAGCCGACGGATGCGCACCCCGGGCAGCTCCGGCGGGCCGCCGGTGAGCGCCGGGGTGCCGGCGCTGCCGGTCTGCTCGCCGGTGCCGGTGTCGGCCCGGGGGCCGTACAGCGGCAGCCGGTAGGTCAGCGACGGGTCGATGAACAACTCGTCGGGCAGGCGGGACACCAGCACGTGCGGGTCCCGCAGGTAGATGCAGATGTCGCGGGCGCCGGCCGCCTCGGAGCGCAGGATGTCGGCGACCGCAGCCTGGTCGTGGAAGGTCTGGCCGAAGACCAGCCGCCCCCAGCCGCAGTCGAGCACGACACCTGCGTCGTCGCGCGGGCGTTCGGCGTCCTCGCCGGGGTCGGCGCTGCCGCCTGCGGCGATCGGATCACCGCCCGGGCCGACCCGCTCGTACCGCCGTCCGCGGCCCCGGTCGGTCCGAGCTACCCCGGTGGCCAGGGTGTCGGTCACGGTCAGTCGATTCCGTGGCTCTGGAGCCACATTTCCAGGAGTCCGAGTTGCCACAGTTTGTTTCCGTTCAACGGGGTCAGTTCGGCGTTGGGTGCGTCGAGCAGGGCGTTGACGTAATCGGGGCGGAAAAGGTCGCGGCGACGGGCCTCGGGCGCGTACAGCGCGTCCCGTACCCGGTCGAGGAGCTTGCCCTCCAGGTGGGTGAGGCCCGGCACCGGGAAGTAACCCTTCGGCCGGTCGATCACCTCGTGCGGCAGCACCCGGCGGCCGATCTCCTTGAGGACGCCCTTGCCGCCCTGGGCGAGCTTCAGCTCGGGCGGGCAGGCGGCGGCCAGTTCCACGAACTCGTGATCCAGGAAAGGCACCCGGGCCTCCAGCCCGTGCGCCATGGTCATGTTGTCGACCCGCTTGACCGGGTCGTCGGTCAGCATGATCTGGGTGTCGATACGCAGGCCGGCGTCGACGGCGGTCTGCGCGCCGGGGGCGGCCAGGTGGGCGGCGACGAACTCCCGCGCCGGGTCCCCCTCGGCCAGCCAGTCCGGGTTGAGCACCTGGGCCAGCCCGGCCGCGTCCCGGTCGAAGAACGCCCGGGCGTACGTGTCGAGGGCCTGCTCGCGGTCGATCCGGTGCAGCGGCGGATACCAGTGGTACCCGCCGAGGATCTCGTCGGCACCCTGGCCGGACTGCACCACCTTGACGTGCCGGGACACCTCCTGACTGAGCAGGTAGAACGCCACGCAGTCGTGGCTGACCATCGGCTCGCTCATGGCCGCGACGGCGGCCTCCAGCGGCGGCACGAGATCCTGGGCGGCGACCCGGATCTGGTGGTGGTCGGTGTCGAAGGTCTTGGCGACCACATCGGAGTAACGGAACTCGTCACCCTCCCGGCCGCCGACCGCGTCGAAGCCGATGGAGAAGGTGGACAGTCCCCGCTGTCCCTCGCCGGCCAGCAGCGCGACCACCAGGCTGGAGTCCAGGCCACCGGAGAGCAGCACGCCGACCGGCACGTCGGCCACCATCCGTCGGCGTACGGCGGTGGTCAGGGATTCGAGCAGGGCGTCCTGCCAGTCCTTCTCGGACCAGTCGGCGTGCTCGTCGCGGCGCAGGAACGGCGGGTTCCAGTAGATCCGCTCGTGGCTGCGGCCGTCGGGCTCGTAGACCCGGACGGTGGCCGGTGGCAGCTTGCTGACGCCGCGCAGGATGGTGCGCGGCGGCGGCACGATGCTGTGGAAGCTCAGAAAGTGCGCCAGCGCGACCGGGTCGATCGTGGTGTCCACGCCGCCGCCGGCCAGCAGGGCGGGAAGGGTGCTGGCGAACCGCAGCACACCTGCTGATTCGGCGAGGTAGAGCGGCTTGATGCCGAGCCGGTCCCGGGCCAGCACCAGGCGACCGCTGTCCCGCTCGCTGATCGCCACGGCGAACATCCCGATCAGGTGGTCGACGAAGTCGAGCCCCCACTCGGCGTACGCCTTGACCACGACCTCGCTGTCGCCGGTCGAGAAGAACGTGTGGCCCTTGGCCGACAGTTCGGCGCGCAGCTCACGGTAGTTGTAGATGCAGCCGTTGAAGACGGCCGACAGCCCGGTCGTCGAATCCACGATGGGCTGACCGCTGGCCGCCGAAAGGTCGATGATCTTCAGGCGTCGGTGACCGAGCGCGACCGGACCGTTCGACCACACTCCGCTGCCGTCGGGCCCGCGGTCGCACATCGTGGCGGCCATCCGTTCCACCGCGATGACATCTGCGCGCGTCGCGTCCGTTCGGAATTCTCCAGCCAGTCCGCACATGTCAGAACATGCTGCCAGAGGATGTTGCAGTCTGCCTGTTGAGACAATGACAGTCATGTAACAGACTTGCTAGAATCCGCGCCCCGCGTAACCTGCCTGCGCCCTCGTTCGTGACCTCGGGCGTCGGCTGCCGCATCGTGCCCGGATGCCCGAGTCGGCCGGCGCTCCGCCCTGTGACGTACGCCCTAATACCCGGCGCGTAGCGAGAGGCCCGGTCGGTAAGACCGGGCCTCTTTTCGCTTGCTTGTCGTGCTCAGCCGGCGGTGCGGGCCACGCCCACCGGGCAGCTCATCCCGTTCGGGCCGTGGTTGCAGTAGCCGTTCGGGTTCTTGGTCGGGGCAAGGTACTGCTGGTGATAGTCCTCGGCCAGGTAGTAGTCACCGAGCCGGCCGATCTCCGTGGTGATCTCGCCCTTGCCGGCGCGCGCCACGATCGGCGCGAACGCGTCGCGGGACGCCTCGGCCGTCGCCAACTGGTCGTCGGTGGTGGCGTAGATCGTCGACCGGTACTGGGTGCCCACGTCGTTGCCCTGGCGCATGCCCTGGGTCGGGTCGTGGTTCTCCCAGAAGACCTTGAGCAGGTCCTCGTAGCTGATCCGAGCCGAGTCGTAGACGACCTGGACCACCTCGGCGTGCCCGGTCATCCCGGAGCAGACCTCCTCGTAGGTCGGGTTCGGGGTGTAGCCACCCGCGTAACCGGCCGACGTGGTGAACACGCCCGGCAGGGTCCAGAACAACCGCTCGGCGCCCCAGAAACACCCCATACCGAAGACCGCGACCTGCGACCCCTCGGGGAACGGGCCCTTCAGCGGGGTGCCGAGCACCTCGTGCCGGTCGGCGACCGGCATGGCTATCGGACGGCCGGGCAGCGCCCGGTCAGGGGAGATCATCTCGGCCTTCATGCGGCGGAGGAACACGATGGGACTCCTTTCGTACCCTTCCCCGCGTGCAACACCGGCGGACCGTACTTCCTTACCCGCCCCGCCGCCGGTCAGACCCGCTCCCGCCGCCAACGTGTCTGCGCGTACCTCTCGAACCGAATTTGTTCGGCAGCGGCGAAATAACCTGAACGAACAATTTCGGGTGTGGGCGTCAGGCCGGGTCGGTGGGCAGGGCGGTGCGGATCCGGTCGGCGTACGAGGTGGCTTCGGCGTCGTCGGCGTAGCGGGTCCGTGGCCAGAAGAAGCCGCGCAGGCCGTCCCCCTTGGTGCGGGGCACCACGTGGGTGTGCAGGTGCGGGACGGACTGGGACACCTTGTTGTTCATCGCCACGAAGGTGCCGCCCGCGCCCAACCCGGCCTCGATCGCGACGGCCAGCCGCCGGACCAGCCCGAAGTAGTCGGCCAACGACTCGGGCGGCAGGTCAGCCAGGGCGACCAGGTGGGTGTGGGGCACCACCAGCACGTGTCCCTTGAACACCGGCCGGGTGTCGAGGAACGCCACCCCGGCCGGCTCGTCCACGACCCGGAACGCGGGCACCTCGCCCGCTACGATCCCGCAGAACACGCAGCCCGCCATCGCCCCAGGCTAGGGCAACTTCCGATCCGGTGGCTCACCACAGGCTGGCGGGCATCGGGATGGCGGTGCCACCGGCGAAGTTGTCGTGCCAGCGGCGCAGGTCGGTGAAGTGCGACCCGGTCGAGCGTACGACGTGCACGTGGGCCACCGTCCCCCGGCTGAAGGCGACCAGGTCGGCCCGCCCGTCGCCGGTGAAGTCGCCGGCACCCGGGATCGCGCCGCCGCCGGGGATGGTCCAGGCCCAGCGGGTACGCGGCAGGAAGTGGTTGCCGGCGGAGAGGGCCACGTCGGCGTACTGCCCGTTGAGGTTGACCGCGGCGAGATCGTCGCGCCCGTCGCCGTCGAAGTCGCCGACCAGCGGCACCTCGCTGCTGCCCAGGTTGAGGAAGTAGTCGAGCCACTGGTACGCCAGCACGAAACCGCTGCCGGTGGAGAGGCCGACGCTCGCCGCCGTACCGGTGAACCGGTCGACCGCGATGATGTCGTCCCGGCCGTCCCCGTTGACGTCCCCGACCAGCGGGACGTCGTCGTCGCCGACGAAGTTGTCGTGCCAGCGCACGCTGGTGCCGACGAACTGGGTGCCGTTGGAGAGGGCGACGTAGACGTCCCGGACGTTCTCCCGGACGAAGGTCGCGATGTCGGCCCGCCCGTCACCGTTGAAGTCGCCGACCACCGGGGTCTCCTTGAAGGCGGCGAACCAGGTGTGCCAGAGCTGGGAGGGCGCGAAGGAGGTGCCGGTGGAGAGCGCGACGTAGACGTCCGCCGTGGTGCCCCGGGTGAAGGTGATCAGGTCGTCGCGGCCGTCGCCGTTGACGTCGGCGAGCATCGGGAACTCCTGCCCGGCGGCGAAGTACGTGTGCCAGCGGGTGACCGCGCCGAAGCTGGCCCCGTTGGACAGCGCCACGTACACCTCGGGCTGAGCGCCCCGGGTGAAGCTGACGATGTCGTCGCGGCCGTCGCCGTTGACATCGGCGTACCGCCCCGAGAAGCCGTCGTTGCCCGGCCCACCCGGGTCGACGTGCAGCACCAGGTTGGGCGAGCCGGCCGGGTTGGTGATCCGGTCCCGGGTGGCCTCGTCGGCCAGCCGCGTGGCGACGGTCCGGGGCGAGGCGGTGGGGAAGCGTTGCAGGTAGCGGGCCACCGCGCCGGTGACGATGGGCGCCGCCGCCGAGGTGCCGCCGAAACCGGTGGTGGTGGAGGTGTCGCTGGTAGCGGTGACGGTGGGGACCTGTTCACCGAAGGAGAACAGGTCGACGCACGGGCCGAAGTTCGAGTTGGGCAGCCGGTCCCGCAGGGCGTGCACCATACCCACGGTGATCACGTCGGGCACCCGGGCGGGGGAGTAGCCGCAGGCGTTCTGTCCGTGGTTACCGGCGGAGGCGACCACCGGGATGCCGGCGGTGAGCACCGCGTTGACAGCGTCGTCGAGGGCCTGGTTCGCGGTCGTCGCCAGGCTCATGTTCACCACCGCCGGCCGGGCCGCGTTGGCGACGATCCAGTCGAGCGCGGAGATGGCCCAGACGACCTGGCCGGGGGTGCAGCCACCCACCCGGACGGTGTGCAGGCGTACGCCCTTGGCCACCCCGTGCACCGTGCCGCCGATCAGGCCGGCCACCTGCGTGCCGTGCCCGGAGCAGTCGCCGGTGCCCCACTGGTCGATGCCCTGCGGCACGAAGTTCACGTCCCCGGTTGCCCGGCCGCCGAAGTCGGTGTGGGTGTGCCGCATCCCGCTGTCCATGACGTAGACGTGCACGCCCTGGCCGGTGGTGTCGTAGGCGTACGAGCCGTCGAACGCGCCGCCGTGCTGATCGAGGGCGTCGAGGTGCCACGGCGGGTTGGTCTGGGTGGCCTGCGGGAGCAGCAACGAGTTCTGGGCCACGTACGCCACCTGCGGCTCCTGGCTGAGTCGGCGGGCGTCCGCGGTGGACATCCGTACCGCGAAGCCCGGCAGCGCGGACCGGTAGCTGGCGGCCAGCGCGCCGGGGTGGCGGCGTAGCAGCGAGCGGGCGCTGCCGTCGACGTCGCGGGTGGCGTCGCCGCGCAGCACCACGATCCAACTGTCGGCGACTGCGGCACCGGGTGCCGGGGCGAACTTCTCGGCCGCGAACGCGGGTGCCGGCGGTGCCAGCAGCCCACCGGTTGCGGCCAGGAGGCAGACGGCCGCCGCCGCCAGGAAACGGCGGCGCGGGACACGAGCCATGGGTTCTCCTCGGGGTACGGCCGCCGGCCGGGCCAAGATCCGGGCGGCGTCTCCCCGCATGGTGGCAAAGCCACACCATGATCGATATGACCGCCAGGGTGGCGGGTTCCGTCCGTTGGGACGGACCGGACGACTAACGTTCCGGGCATGAGTCACGGCTTCGACACGCTCGCCATCCACGCCGGCCAGGACCCGGAGGCCCGCACCGGCGCGGTGATCCCACCTATTTACCAGACCAGCACGTACGCCCAGGACGCCGTCGGTGCGCCCCGGCAGGGCTACGAATACAGCCGTTCCGGCAACCCGACCCGCGACGCGCTCCAGGAGTGCCTGGCCGCGCTGGAGGGCGGGCCGGTCGGGCTGGCCTTCGCCAGTGGCCTGGCCGCCGAGGACGCCCTGCTGCGTACCGTCTGCGTCCCCGGTGACCACGTGGTCATCCCCGACGACGCGTACGGCGGCACCTACCGGCTCTTCGCCAAGGTGGCCGAGCGGTGGGGCCTGTCGTACACCCCGGCGAAGGTCTCCGACCCGGACGCCGTGCGGGCCGCGATCCGGCCCGGCAGCACCAAGATCGTCTGGTTGGAGACGCCGACCAACCCGCTGCTCGGCATCGCCGACATCGCCACCCTCGCCTCGGTGGCGCACGACGCGGGCGCGCTGCTGGTGGTCGACAACACCTTCGCCTCGCCGTACCTGCAGCAGCCGATCGCCCTCGGTGCCGACGTGGTGGTCCACTCCACCACCAAGTACATCGGCGGACACTCCGATGTGGTCGGCGGTGCCCTGGTGGCGGCCGACGCCGCGCTCGGCGAGGAACTGCGCTACCACCAGAACGCGATGGGCGCGGTCAACGGCCCGTTCGACGCCTGGCTGACCCTGCGCGGGATCAAGACCCTCGGCGTACGGATGGACCGGCACTGCGACAACGCCGAGCGGATCGCCGGGTACCTGGACGGGCACGCCAAGGTGGCCCAGGTGCTCTACCCGGGGCTGCCCAGCCACCCTGGACACGAGGTCGCGGCCAAGCAGATGCGCCGGTTCGGCGGGATGATCTCGTTCCGGGCCGCCGGCGGCGAGGAGCACGCCGTCGAGATATGCAACCGGGCCAAGCTTTTCGTGCTCGCCGAGTCGCTCGGCGGGGTGGAATCCCTGATCGAGCACCCGGGCCGGATGACACACGCGAGTGCTGCCGGCTCGCCGCTTGAAGTTCCCGGCGATCTCGTGCGACTGTCTGTCGGCATCGAGACGGTCGAAGACCTGCTCGCCGATCTGGAGCAGGCGCTGGGCTGACCGCTGGCTGGGAGGGTGGCCGTGCAGGACATCATGCCGACCTGGGTGGGGGCGACCGCCAAACAGATCGCCCGAGGGGTACGCCGAGGAGATGTCTCGGCCACCCAGGTGCTGGCCGACCACCTCGACCACATCGCGAAGGCCGACGCCGACCTCGCCGCGTTCCGTACGGTGCGTGGCGGGGAGGCGGTCACCGAGGCGGAAAAGGTCGACGAGCAGGAGGACCTGGCGAACCTGCCGCTGGCCGGGGTGCCGGTGGCGGTCAAGGAGAACACTCCGGTCGCCGGTGTGCCCACCTGGAACGGCTCCGCGACGGTGCGTACCACCGTGGCCGAGGCCGACCACGAGGTGGTCCGCCGACTGCGTGGTGCCGGCGCGGTGATCCTCGGGGTGACCCGGATGCCCGAACTGGGCCTGTGGGCGGTGACCGACGACGACACGGCGGTCACCCGCAACCCGTGGGACCTGACGCGTACCCCCGGCGGCTCGTCCGGTGGCGCGGCGGCGGCCGTGGCGGCCGGGCTGGTGCCGATCGCGCACGGCAACGACGGGCTCGGTTCGATCCGGATCCCGGCGGCCTGCTGTGGTCTGGTCGGCCTGAAGCCCGGCCGTGGCGTGGTGCCCTGTCAACTCGGCGCGGAGGACTGGTTCGGGCTGACCGAGCACGGCATGCTCAGCACCACAGTCGCCGACGCGGCGGTCGGCTTCCAGGTGCTCGCCGGACGCGCCCAGCAGAAGCTGGTCCCGCCGCAGCGGCTGCGCGTCGGTGTCTCGCTGCGCTCGCCGGTGCGGGGCGTCTCGGCCGACGCTCCGAACCGGGACGCGGTGGCCGCCGCCGGCCGGCTGCTCGCCGCGGCCGGGCACGACACCGTGCCCGCCGACCCGGTCTATCCGACCGCGCTAGGCCTTCAGGGCATCGCCACCTGGTTCGCCGCCGCCGCTGCGGACGTACGGGCCGCCGGAATCGAGCGACGCAGCCTGCAACCGCGCAGCCGGCGGCACGTCGCACTCGGCGAATGGGCCCTGCGACGGGGGTACGTCCGGGAGGCCGACCGGCTCGCCTGGCGTGAGCGTTCCGTCGGCTTCTTCACCGACCACTCGGTGGACCTGCTGCTCACCCCGGCGCTGGCCGCCGCACCGCCGCCGGCCGCCAGCTGGTCGGCCCGGTCCTGGCAGGCGAACATGCTGGCCAGCATCCGGTACGCCCCGTACGCCGCGCCCTGG
Organism: Micromonospora maris AB-18-032; assembly: GCF_000204155.1. NCBI lineage: Bacteria > Bacillati > Actinomycetota > Actinomycetes > Micromonosporales > Micromonosporaceae > Micromonospora > Micromonospora maris. Next base: position 1,023,324 of record NC_015434.1, read on the forward strand.
AACGTGGCCGGGCTGCCCGCCCTGGTGGTGCCGGTGGGCCGCCGCCCGGACGGGCTGCCGCTGGCCGTGCAACTGGTCGGGCCACCCGGCTCGGAGCTGCTCCTGCTCGGCGTCGCCGGCCAGTTCGAGATGGAAGCCCCCTGGTCCCGGCACGCCCCCGGCTACCCCCGGGTCGGCACGGGGTTGCCGGGCGCCGTTTCGCCGTAACGGAGGGATGCGCGGGGGCGGGAAACCGCCGGTACGGCGTAACGGAGTCGATCAACCCCGTCCGGCCCCGGGCGCTGCCGGCAGTCCACCCACCGGGTGGCACGATCGGGGCATGACGGAACTGGTCAGCCTGGACGACGTGCGAGCAGCGCGGGAACTGATCGCCGGCGTCACCCGTACCACCCCGCTGGAGCCGTCGCGTCCGCTGAGCGCCGCGCTTGGCGGACCGGCCTGGCTCAAGTGCGAGAACCTCCAGCGGGCGGGATCGTACAAGGTGCGAGGCGCGTACGTGCGGATCTCGCGGCTGTCGACGGCGGAACGGGAGCGAGGGGTGGTCGCCGCGAGCGCCGGCAACCACGCCCAGGGTGTGGCCCTGGCCGCCGGGCTGGTCGGCACCCGGGCCACGGTCTTCATGCCGGTGAACGCGCCACTGCCGAAGGTCGCCGCCACCAAGGGGTACGGCGCCCAGATCGAACTGGTCGGCGCCAACGTCGACGAGTCCCTGATCGCCGCCCAGGCGTACGCCGAGCGGACCGGGGCGGTGCTGATCCATCCGTTCGACCACCCGGACGTCATCGCCGGGCAGGGCACGGTGGCGTTGGAGATCCTGGAGCAGTGCCCGGAGGTGAAGACGATCGTCACCGGCGTCGGCGGCGGTGGACTGATCTCCGGGATGGCGGTGGCGGTCAAGGCGCTGCGCCCGGACGTGCGGGTGATCGGGGTGCAGGCGGCCGGGGCCGCCGCCTTCCCGCCGTCACTGGAGGCCGGCGAGCCGCTACGCCTGCCCGCCTTCGCGACGATCGCCGACGGCATCGCGGTGGGCTGCCCCGGCGAGATCACCTTCGCCCACGTCCGCAAGCTCGTTGACGAGGTCGTCACGGTGACCGAGGAGGACATCTCCCGGGCGCTGCTGATGCTGCTGGAGCGCGGCAAGCAGGTGGTGGAGCCGGCCGGTGCGGTGGGGGTGGCCGCCCTGCTGGCCGGTGTGGTCGAGGTGCAGGCCCCGGTGGTGGCCGTGCTCTCCGGCGGCAACATCGATCCGCTGCTGATGCTGCGGGTCATCGAGCACGGTCTGGCGGCGGCCGGGCGTTATCTGCGGGTCACGGTGCGCTGCTCGGACCGGCCGGGGCAGTTGGCCTCGCTGCTGAGTGAGATCGCCGAGCACCGGGCCAACGTGGTTGACGTCGTGCACCAGCGGGCCAACCCGCGCCTGAGCCTCGGCGAGGTCGAGGTGGCCCTGTCGGTGGAAACCCGGGGGGCGGAGCACTCCGGGAAGCTGATCGGTGCCCTGCGGGCCAGCGGCTATCAGGTGACCATCGCACCGGAGGCGTGACACCGTGGGGTGTCACGCCTCCGTAATGCGGGTGCCGGCGGTCGCGACGCCGGGTGGGACTCAGCCGGAGAACGGCTCGAAGCTGACCACTGTCACCTTGATGTCCGCGCCGCTGGGCGCGGTGTAGGTGCAGGTCTGGCCGGCCTTGCCGCCCAGGATCGCCTTGCCGAGCGCCGACTCGGGGCTGTAGACCGTGAGGTCGGTGGTCGAGGCGATCTCGCGGGAGCCGAGCAGGAATGTCTCCGTGTCGTCGGCGTCGTCGTCGAAGTAGATCGTCACGACCATCCCGGGGGCCACCGCGTCGGCGGTCGGCGCCTCGCCGACCTGGGCCGTACGGAGCAGCTCCTTCAGGTAGAGAATGCGTCCCTCGGCCTTGCCCTGCTCCTCACGGGCGGCGTGGTAGCCGCCGTTCTCGCGCAGGTCGCCTTCCTCGCGCCGGGCGTTGATCTCGGCGGCGATGATCGGCCGGTTGGCGATCAACTCGTCGAGCTCGGCCTTCAGGCGGTCGTACGCGTCCTGGGACAGCCAGGTGGCGGGCGCCTCGTTGCCATTGGACACAGGCGGTCCTCCTCGGTTGTGCGTGCTGGCTGACAGGTGAACCTTTAAGTTACCAGTGTCGTACGACAAGGAGTGTCGGTGATCACGTCGCCCGGCCTGGCCACCGGACGGACCTACGGGGTCGGCCGGACGGACCCGGTGGCCTCAGGCCGGCGGGCGGCAGCGGACCACTTCGCCGATGAAGGGGCGTGCGGTGGTGGTCAGCCGGTGCCGGACGGTGACCTGGCGTTGTCCTTCGGCCGCAGTCACCGGGACCTCCTCGCGGGCGACCTCCGCGCCGGCGTTGTCGCGGGCGCGCAGCAGACACACCGCCGACCCACCCTCCGGCAGGTTCACCCGGAAGTCGACAACCACCTGGTTGTCCGTGATGTCGGTGTAGGTGATCACCTGGGCGTCGTACGCCGGGTCACCGTACTGCCGGTAGAGCCGGACGGAGACGGCGGTGAGCGCGGCCACCGAGACGACCACCAGGAGGACGGTCAGCAGGGGCCGGCGGCGGCCGGGCTGCCGGCGGCGTCCGTACCGGCCGGGCGGGAACACGGGCGCGCCCGGTGGGATTGTGGCGTGCGTCTCGGTCACCGGCGGGTATCTCCTGGCGTTGTTGTCGGCGGTATGGGCAAGAATGGCGAAGGTTCGTCCTTCTGCCCGGCTCGGTCTTTCATGGCTGCTCGGTTTCTCGTGGCTGCCCGGTTCTTCTTCGGTCCGTGGCGTCAAGAGTGCCTGGTGCCAATGATGGCTGACGTCAAATATGACAGGCTGGCGCGGGCCGGCACCGCGACGGGCAGGAATCCGGCAGGCCACGGTGGCCCGACGGATGGGCGATCACTGGGCAGAGACGAGGAGCGCCGACGTTGGCAGAGCAACTTCGACTCATGGCCGTCCACGCACATCCCGACGACGAGTCGAGCAAGGGCGCCGCGACCACGGCGAAGTACGTCGCCGAGGGTGTGGACGTGCTGGTCGTGACGTGTACCGGCGGCGAGCGCGGCAGTGTGCTCAACCCGAAGCTCGATCGGCCGGAGGTGTGGGCCAACATCGGCGACATCCGCCGGGCCGAGATGGACGCGGCTCGCGCCATCCTCGGCGTCGAGCAGGCCTGGCTGGGCTTCGTCGACTCGGGCCTGCCCGAGGGCGATCCGCTGCCGCCGCTGCCCGAGGGCTGTTTCGCCCTGCAGGATGTCGAGGTGGCCGCCGGTCCGCTGGTGCGCCTGATGCGTGAGTTCCGTCCGCACGTCGTCACCACGTACGACGAGGAGGGCGGCTACCCGCACCCCGACCACATCATGTGCCACAAGATCAGCGTGGCGGCCTTCGAGGCGGCCGGTGACGCGGAGCGCTACCCCGAGCTGGGCGAGCCGTGGCAGCCGCTGAAGCTCTACTACGACATCGGGTTCTCCAAGGGCAAGATCCTGGCGTTGCACGAGGCCATCCTGGCCACCGGGGCCGAGTCCCCGTACGAGGAGTGGCTGATCCGCTGGGAGGACCGCATCGACAAGGGTCCCCGGATCACCACCCGGGTGGAGTGCGCCGAATACTTCCCGGTCCGCGACGACGCGCTGCGGGCCCACGCCACCCAGGTCGACCCGGACGGCTTCTGGTTCCAGGTGCCGATGGAGCTTCAGCAGCAGGCCTGGCCGACGGAGGACTTCCAGCTGGCCCGGTCGCTGGTCGACAGCCCGCTGCCCGAGTCCGACCTGTTCGCGGGCGTACGGCAGACGGCCCATGCGCGCTGATCTGTCGGCCGGTTATCCTGGTCGGATACCGCATTTCGGAGGAATTCCATGCTGACCGCTGTCCAGGTGCTCGCGCAGAACAACTTCGGGGACACCCGGACGGGTGGTCTGGCCGGTCCGATGGGCCTGTTCCTCATCCTGGTGCTGGGCGCCGCGACCGTGCTGTTGATCCGTAACATGAACGCCCGCCTGCGCCGGCTGCCCGACGAGTTCCCCGCCCAGCAGCCCGAAGCCCGCCGGGACGCCGCGGGCCGGATGGTCAGTGATCCGACAGATGGGACCGTCACGGCGGATTCATCCGCGGACGCCGCCAACCGGCACCAGCAGCACCGGGACGGTTGAGCGGGGCATGATTCACGTCGAACCGGATGGTCGCCCCCTGTTGCGACCACCGCGTTTGGCTTAGCCTTCCGCCGGGGGACCGGAAGTCCTCAAGCTGCGCGGGAGGGGGCGTCGATGAGCATCGCGATCGTGTCCGCCGCTCACGTGTCCTTCCGTCGGCCGGCAGGAGGAGGTCGGTGACCTCCGGCAGGGCCGGTCACTCGATCGATCGGCCCGAGGGCCGTGGCACCCCCCTCGGGTTGCATCTGCTCACCGCCGCAGTCCTGTGCACCGCACTCGTCGCCGCCGTCGTCGGGCTGAGCCTCCCCGCGCGGCTACCGGTCGACGATCCGCTCGGTGGGCCGGCCCGGTTCGGCATCGCGGTGGCCGCCTTCGCCCTGTCACAGCTGGCCCGGTTGCGGTTCCGGGCCGCCGCCGGCGTCGTCAGCGTCACCTGGGCCGAGGCGGCGCTGATCGTCTGCCTCTACCTGGTGCCGCCCGGTTGGCTGCCCGCCGCGGCCATGCTCGGTGTCGCCCTGGCCTGGACGGCCATGACCATCGTGGACGAAGGCCGGACCACCTGGGAGGTCGCCCGCATCGCCGGGGCCCAGACGGCCGCCGTCGCGCTGGCGGTGGCAGTCACCACCGCCATCGGTCAGCCGCTGCTGGCCCCCCTGACGCCGGCACTCGCGCTCGCGGTCACCGCCGGGGCGGTCACCTATCTGCTGGCGGGCGCGGCGCTGGGCGGGTTCATGCTGTCGGTGCGCCACGGCATGTCGATCGGCCGCCCGCTGCTCGCCGCACTGCGCGGCAAGCTGCTGATGTTCGTCGGCAACCTGGTGGTCGGCGTACTCGTCGTGGTGCTCATCGAGATCGACCTGCGGTGGTTGTTGCTGCTGCCCGTCCTGCTCTGGCTGCTGCAGCAGACGTACCGGCAGCGGCTGCGCGACGACCGCGAGCGACGCACGTGGCGGTCGTTCGCCGAGGCCACGGCAGCGCTCAACCAACTCGACGAGCGCGGGGTGGCGGTGGCGGGGGTCACCGGCGCGCTGGCGCTGTTCGAGGCGGAGATCGTCGACGTGGAGGTGGCCCGGGCCGACGGGCGCTGGTGGCGCTACCGGGGCGACCCCGGTGGGCGCCTGGTCGACCGCGAGATACCGCCGCCCAGGGACGTGACCGAATCGGAAGAACTGGTCCGTGACCTGTCGGTGGGCGACACCCGGGTGGGACGGCTGCGGGTGCGGCTGCCGCGTACCGCCCCGTCCACTGGGCGGGAACGCGACGCCCTCGCCGCCTACGCCGACGCGCTGGCCGCCGCGCTGCACGATGCGGCGACGCACCGGGAGCTGCGACTGGTCACCGCGCGTTCGTCGTACGAGGCGGTGCACGATCCGTTGACCGGGCTGGTCAACCGGGCCGCCCTGCTCAGCCAGGGTGATCAGGCGCTGCGGCAGCTCGCCCACGATCATCCGGTCGCGCTGCTGCTGCTGGACGTCGACCAGTTCAAAGAGGTCAACGACACGCTCGGGCACGCGGCCGGCGACCAGTTGTTGCGGCTGACCGCCAACCGGCTCACCGCCCTGACCCGCCCCGGTGACCTGCTGGCCCGGCTCGGCGGAGACGAGTTCGCGCTGCTGCTGACGTCGGTGCCGGTGCTGGGGGACCACACCGCTGCGCTGGCGTACGCCCTGCGTCAGGCGCGGGAGGTCGCCGAGCGGCTGGCCGCGCCGGCCGAGGTGGCCGGGGTGCGGATGTCCGTCGAGGTGTCCGTCGGGGTGGTGGTGGCCGCCGCCGGCACCGCCGACCTGACCGAGCTGCTGCGCCGGGCCGACATCGCGATGTACCAGGCCAAGTCGGGTGGCGACAGCGTGGCCACGTACGACAGCACGCGGGATGCGGCAAGCACCGATCAGCTGGCCCTGCTCGCCGAGCTGCGTGAGGCGTTGCAGACCGACGACCAGCTGGTCCTGGTGTTGCAGCCGGCAGTCGACCTGGCCACCGGGGCGCCGACCGGCGTGGAAGCGTTGATCCGCTGGCGACATCCACGCCGGGGCCTGCTCAGCCCTGCTGACTTCATCCGGGCGGTGGAGAACAGCGACCAGCTGGGCAGCTTCACCCGGTACGTACTGGACAAGGCGTTGACGGTGGCCGCCGGTTGGGCCGGCGAGGGTCTGGACATCCCCATCTCCGTCAACCTCTCCGCCCGTAGCCTGCTGGACCCACGGTTGCCCAGCGAGATCGCCGAGGCGTTGTGCCGGCATCAGGTGCCGGCGGACCGGCTGGTTCTGGAGATCACCGAGACGGTGGTGATGAGCGAGCTGGAGGTCATCGACCAGGTGCTTTCCGCCCTGCGGGCGATGGGCGTCCAACTGGCGGTCGACGACTTCGGCACCGGCTTCTCCTCGCTCAGCTTCCTCGCCCGGGTCGCCGTGGACGAGCTCAAGGTCGACCGTTCGTTCGTCCTGCGGATGGGGGATTCGCCGCAGGCCGCCGCGATCGTGCGCTACACCGTCGGGATGGCACACGAGCTGGGGCTGCGCGTGGTGGCCGAGGGCGTGGAGACCGCCGCCCAACGTTCGGCCCTGACCGAGCTGGGCTGCACCGCCGCCCAGGGCTACCACTTCTTCAAGCCGATGCCCGCCGACAAGATCGCGGCCGTGCTCAACTCCCTGGCCCGCCAGACCCCCACCAACGTTCTCCCCCTGCGCGCAGATGGTGCCTCCTGACTCCTGCGTTTCACCGTGTGCCGCCAACCTCATGATCAACGCAACCTGCGGGTGGCGGATGGGTAGGGTCGGGGGGTGAATCGACTCGCCCACGCCACAAGCCCCTACCTGCTCCAGCACGCGGACAATCCGGTGGACTGGTGGCCCTGGTGCGACGAGGCGTTCGCCGAGGCCAAGCGGCGCGACGTGCCAGTGTTGATCTCGGTCGGTTACTCCGCGTGCCACTGGTGTCACGTCATGGCGCACGAGTCGTTCGAGAACGAGGGCGTCGGTCGGCTGCTCAACGAGGGGTTCGTGTCGATCAAGGTGGATCGGGAGGAGCGGCCCGACGTCGACGCCGTGTACATGACCGCCACCCAGGCGATGACCGGCCAGGGCGGCTGGCCGATGACGGTCTTCGCGACCCCGGACGGCACCCCGTTCTACTGCGGAACGTACTTCCCCCGGCAGAACTTCGTCCGGCTGCTGGAGTCGGTCGGCACCGCGTGGCGCGAGCAGCGCGACGCCGTACTGCGGCAGGGCGCCGCGGTGGTCGAGGCGGTTGGTGGGGCCCAGGCCGTCGGCGGCCCCACCGCCCCGCTCACCGCCGACCTGCTCGACGCCGCCGCCACCCAACTGGCCGGTGAGTACGACGAGACCAACGGCGGATTCGGCGGCGCACCGAAGTTCCCGCCGCACCTGAACCTGCTCTTCCTGCTCCGCCACCACCAGCGCACCGGCTCGCCGCAGAGCCTGGAGATGGTCCGGCACACCTGCGAGGCGATGGCCCGGGGCGGCATCCACGACCAGCTCGCCGGCGGCTTCGCCCGGTACTCCGTGGACGGGCACTGGACCGTGCCGCACTTCGAGAAGATGCTCTACGACAACGCCCTGCTGCTGCGGGTCTACACGCAGCTGTGGCGGCTCACCGGCGACGCGCTGGCGCTGCGGGTGGCCCGGGACATCGCCCGGTTCCTCGCCGACGAGCTGCACCGGCCCGGCCAGGGGTTCGCCTCCGCGCTGGACGCCGACACCGAAGGCGTCGAAGGGCTCACCTACGTCTGGACGCCGGCCCAACTCGTCGAGGTGCTGGGTGACGAGGACGGCCGGTGGGCCGCCGACCTGTTCGCCGTCACCGAGAGCGGCACCTTCGAGCACGGCACCAGCGTGCTGAAGCTGGCCCGCGACGTCGACGACGCCGACCCGGCCGTACGGGAGCGCTGGCAGGATGTCGTACGCCGGCTGCTCGCCGCCCGGGACACCCGCCCGCAGCCGGCCCGCGACGACAAGGTGGTGGCCGCCTGGAACGGTCTGGCCGTCACCGCGCTCGCCGAGTTCGTCCGGCTGGTCGAGACCTCCGGTCGGATCGGCACCGAGGGGGAGGCCAACCTGCTGGAGGGGGTCACCATCGTCGCCGACGGTGCGATGCGCGACACCGCCGAGTACCTCGCCCGGGTGCACATGGTGGACGGGCGGCTGCGGCGCGCCTCGCGCGACGGCCGGGTCGGCGAGCCGGCCGGTGTGCTGGAGGACTACGGCTGCGTGGCCGAGGCGTTCTGCGCCATGCATCAGGTCACCGGTGAGGGACGTTGGCTGGAGTGGGCCGGGCAGCTGCTGGACACCGCGCTGGCGCACTTCGCCGCCCCTGGTGGGGCGTTCTACGACACCGCCGACGACGCCGAGCAACTGGTGGCCCGCCCCGCCGATCCGACCGACAACGCCACCCCCTCGGGGCGCTCCGCGATCGCCGCCGCGCTTGTGGCGTACTCGGCGTTGACCGGGCAGACCCACTACCGGGAGGTCGCCGAGGCGGCCCTGTCCACCGTCGCGCCGATCGTCGGGCGGCACGCCCGGTTCACCGGCTACGCGGCGACGGTGGGCGAGGCACTGCTCTCCGGGCCGTACGAGATCGCGGTGGTCACCGCCGACCCCGCCGGTGACCCGCTGGTCGCGGCGGCGCACCGGCACGCCCCGCCCGGCGCGGTGATCGTGGCCGGGCAGCCGGACCAGGCAGGCGTACCGCTGCTGGCCGACCGGCCGTTGCTCGACGGCGAGTCCGCCGCGTACGTCTGCCGGGGTTTCGTCTGCCAGCGGCCGGTCGACACGGTCGAGGACCTGGTGGCGCAGCTGACCTGAGCCGGATCCGCCGGGCAGCGTCCCGACCGGCCCCGATAGGCTGGCGCGGCTATGGATTCCCGTACCGGTCTGCCTGTTGTCGGCATGGTGGGTGGTGGCCAGCTGGCCCGGATGACCCACCAGGCCGCGATCGCCCTCGGCCAGTCGCTGCGCGTTCTCGCGCTCACGCCGGACGACGGGGCGGCCCTGGTCGCCGCCGACGTCCAGTACGGCGACCACACCGACCTGGCCGCGCTGCGCACCTTCGCCAAGGCGTGTGACGTGGTCACCTTCGACCACGAGCACGTCCCGACCGAGCACATCCGCGCCCTGGCCGGCGAGGGGGTGAAGCTCTACCCGCCGGCGGACGCTCTGGTGCACGCACAGGACAAGCGGGTGATGCGGGAACGGCTCGACGCGATGGCCGCGCCGAACCCGGCCTGGCGGCCCGTCGAGTCGACGGCCGACCTGGTGGCCTTCGGCGACGAGGTGGGCTGGCCGGTGATGGTCAAGGCCGCCCGGGGTGGATACGACGGGCGGGGAGTCTGGCCGGTCGGCGACGCCGCGCAGGCCACCGAGCTGGCCGAGACGCTGCTCGCCGGCGGCACCAAGCTGATCGTCGAGGAACGGGTGGCGCTGCGCCGCGAACTGGCCGTGCAGGTGGCCCGGTCCCCGTTCGGGCAGGTCGCCGTCTATCCCGTGGTGGAGACGGTGCAGCGCGACGGGATCTGCGTCGAGGTGCTCGCGCCCGCGCCGGACCTGCCCGAGGAGCTGGCGGTGGCCGCTCAGCAGCTCGGCATCGACCTGGCCACCGCGCTCGGCGTGGTGGGGTTGCTGGCGGTGGAGCTGTTCGAGGTCGCCGACCCCTCGACGCCCAGCGGCAGCCGACTGCTGGTCAACGAACTGGCGATGCGCCCGCACAACTCCGGGCACTGGACCATCGAAGGCGCCCGCACCTCGCAGTTCGAGCAGCACCTGCGGGCGGTGCTGGACTACCCGATGGGCGACACCTCGCTGGCCGCCCCGGTGGTGGTGATGGCGAATGTGCTCGGTGGTGAGCCCGGCGGCATGCCGATCGACGAACGGCTGCACCACCTCTTCGCCGCCGAACCGACCGCCCGGGTGCACCTCTACGGCAAGCAGGTCCGCCCCGGCCGCAAGATCGGGCACGTCACCGTGCTCGGCGACAACCTGGACGAGGTACGCGCCCGCGCCGCACGGGCGATGCGCTGGCTGCGCGACGGCACGGAGGGAACGGCGTGAGCACCGTTGGTTTGATCATGGGCAGCGACTCGGACTGGCCGACCATGAAGGCCGCCGCCGAGGTGCTCGCCGAGTTCGAGGTGCCGTACGAGGTCGAGGTCGTCTCCGCGCACCGCACCCCGGTCAAGATGATCGACTACGGACGGGCCGCCGCCGGACGGGGCCTCAAGGTCGTCATCGCGGGCGCGGGTGGGGCGGCCCACCTGCCCGGGATGATCGCCTCGGTCACGCCGCTGCCGGTGATCGGGGTACCGGTGCCGCTGAAGCACCTCGACGGCATGGACTCGCTGCTGTCCATCGTGCAGATGCCGGCCGGTGTGCCGGTGGCCACCGTGTCGATCGGCAACGCCCGCAACGCCGGGCTGCTCGCGGTCCGCATCCTGGGTGCGTCCGACCCGGCGCTGCTCGATCGGATGTCGGCGTACCAGGCTGATCTGGAGCAGTTGGTCGCGGAGAAGGATGCGGCTCTGCGGGCTTCTCTGGCTTAGGTTTTCCGCTGGTTGCGGTGGGGGCTGGGGGGCGACCGTCCCCCCCCCGTCGCCGTTTCGCCGTAATGGCGGTTTTCTGCTGTTGTGTATCCCGCTGTTTCGGCGTAATGGTGCGGCGGTGATGACCCGTGTGGGGTTGACCTTGACATCGTGAGAAGGGGTGGACTGGGCGCGGGGGTGATTGCGGTGGCCGAGTCGGAGCGGGGTACGCAGGCCGCACAGGGCACGCAGGCGGAGCGGGTGCGGGTGGGGTTGGCGCACGGTAGTTCGTCGGTGCGGTTGCGGATGGCGTTGGCGGCCGGGACGACCCCGGATCCGCAGGTGGTGGACGTGCTTGTCGAGCGGTGTGCGGTCGAGCCGGAGTTCTTCGTGCGCGAGATGCTCACCTGGGCGCTCACCCGACAGCCGGCATCGGTGACGGTTCCCAGGCTGATCGAGGAACTGCGTTCGGCGTCCGGGCAGGCGCGCAGCCAGGCGTTGCACACGCTGTCCAAGATCGGGGACCGGCGGGCCTGGCCGGCGATCACGCATGAGCTGCTGACCGACGCCGACGACGAGGTGGCGCGCAGCGCCTGGCGGGCTGCGGTCGTACTCGTGCCGGAAGGTGCGGAATCCGGGTTGGTCGCGGTGTTGGCGACGCAGCTCGGGCGCGGCGAGCGGGAGACGCAGTTGAGCCTCAGCCGAGCGCTGGTCGGGCTCGGCGAGGTGATCATGCCGGTGCTGCGCGCCGCGACGACCCACCCCGACCCGCGGGTACGCCAGCACGCGATCGCCACCGAGCAACTCTGGCGCGACCCGGACACCGGCTTCGACTTCGCCGTCGAGGAGGCGAAACGGATCGTCGCCCTCGGCCCAGGAGGCTGACGGCCGGGAAGGGTCACGGCCAGGAAGGGCGACGGGCGGGATGGGGGACGGGCGGTGTTGATCGGTGAGGTGGCCCGCAGGTCCGGGGTCAGTGCCCGGATGCTGCGGCACTACGAGGCGCTCGGGCTGGTGCGGCCGACGGGTCGGACCGGGTCCGGCTATCGGGAGTACGCGAACGAGGACATCCGGCGGATCTTCCACATCGAGAGCCTGCGATCGTTGGGGCTGTCGCTGCGGGAGGTCCGGCGGGCCCTCGACGACCCCGGTTTCACGCCCGCGGCGCTCGTGGACGACCTCATCCGACAGACCCGGGACCGCATCGCGGCCGAGACGGACCTGCTCACCCGACTCCGCCGCGTCGGTGCCGCGGAACCCGCCGACTGGTCGGAGGTGCTCCAGATCGTGGCGCTCCTGCAGGGCTTGCGGTCGGACCGCGCCGGTGAACGCCAACGCGCGGCCCTGGCGTTGCCGCGAGCGGCCGTGATGCCGGTGGAGGCGCTGGTCGAGGCGGTGCTGAGCGAAGAGGACCCGAACGTCGCCGGCGCCCTGCGCTGGGCGTTGGCGCAGTCGGGCGACGGTGGGCTGGCGCTGCTGGCGGAGGGCCTCGACGCACCGACGGCCGAGGTACGCAGACGGGCCGTCGAAGCCATCGCCGAGATCCCGAGCGACGCTGCGACCGTACTGTTGCGGGACGCCCTCGCCAACGCGGACCTCGCGGTCGGCCGGTACGCGGCCCTGGCGCTCGGGGCCCGTGGCGTCGCCGACGCGGTTCCCACCCTCGTCGACATGGTCGTCGAGGAGGCCGGCGACGTCGACGCGGCCGACGCGCTGAGCGTGCTCGCCGGGGAGGCCGCCCTGGCGGAGCAGATCGCCGTCCGCCTGGTCGGACGCCTCGATGCCGCCGGCGACGCGGCCACCCGTCGACGGCTGGTGGGGGCGCTGGCGGACATCCCGGGCAACACCGCCGCGCAGGCCCTCGCCGACCTGTCGGCGGACGCCGATCCGGTCGTCGCGCACACCGCCGCGCACCTCCTCCGACTACGCGCGGCGCGGTAACGGCATCAGCGCATGCCCCGCAGCGCGGTCTGGAGGCGTTCCTGGGCGCGTCGGCGACGCTCGTTGCTCGCGCCGAGAATCAGCAGCAGGAAGCCGACCGGGATCAACGCCAGCCAGGGGCCGAGGCTGAACAGGGCGTGCACCGCCGCGATGGCGGTCACCACCGCACCCACGATGACCGGCGCCTGCTGCTGGCTCATCGACCCGAAGACCAGCACGGCCACCGCACCGAGCAGCAGCAGCACCTGACGCAGCGTGCTCGAATCCGTGGCCAGCACGATCGCCAGGGTCGGTACGAAGGCGGCCACCAGGGCCGGACCGTACGCCACCCAACTGCTCATGTCGGCCCGCTGCCGCAGTTCCAGGACGCCGACCAGCAGGGCCAACGCGGCGAACGGCAGCGTGTACGCCTCGGGCAGCGCCACGTCGGCCACCCACATCAGGATCCACCAGGCGGTGATCTCGCAGATCACCACCGCCCAGAACAGGATCCGCCGCTCCACCGGTCGACGCCCCGGCCGCATCGCCGCCACGCCGAGCACCGCACCCCAGCCGGCCAGCAGCGCGGCGATGTGCCGCGGCGAGTCGAAGGCCAGGGCCAGCGCGATCAGGGCGGCGGCGTGGCCGCTCCATTCCACGGTGGCGGCCTCCACCCGTGCCTCGGGGCGACGCAGCCGAGGCAGCCGGGCGGCGAAGACCTGCAACGCGGCACCGACCGCGAGCACCCCGAAGGCGGACCACACCGCAGCGAGCCCGGCCACCAGTCCCACCGTGAGCACGAACAGCTGCGCCATCAGCGAGGCGAACAGCCAGCCGAGAATGCGGGCCCGCGAAGTGGTGCCGAACAACGCCGCCACCACGCCGACCCCGACCGCGCCGCCGAGGCTGAGCAGGGTCAGCTCCCGGGTGGCGAGGCTGCCGGCCAGGCCCGCCCCGCCGGCCGCCAGGCCGATCAGGAAGACGAGTACCCGGGCCAGCCGCAGCGAACGCGCCCGCTCCACGAGGGACGGTGGTGGCGTCAGCGCCAGCCCCAGCATCGAGATGGTGAACACCACGAGGGCCGCCCGGGTGCTCATCGGCCAGCCGCTGCCCAACGCGATCGGGGCGATCAACAGGGTGATCGCGGCGCCCGGCAGCACCACCGGCACCGCCCGGGAGCGTCGACCGGCGCTGAATCCGGTGGCCGCCAGCGCCGCCGTCGCGGTCAGCAGCAACGCGGCCAGCACGTGCGTCGGGTTGACTGCCGCCGCCGGTGGGTCGAGCAACTCCGGTGGGGGCCCCTGCCAGACCCGGCGGAGCGTACGGATCGGGTCGACCAGGGCGGCCGACAACGCCGGCGCGATGGAGATCACCGCCAGCAGGGTCGGCAGGGCGGCGGCGCCCAGCGCACCCGCGGCCGGGCTCACCCGCCAACGGGGACGCAGACCATCGTCGGGCGTCCGCCGGATCGCCCCGTCCAGCAGCACCGTCCAGCGGCGCGGCGGCTGGATCGGATCGGCGGGAGGCTCGGTCGCCTCGCGGACCAGTTCGGCGAGCACCCCGAGCAGGGCGGCCGCGGCCGCGTACACCCCGACCTGCAGACCCAGCGGTACGGCGGCCAGCGCGGTCACCACCGCGCCGCCGACCACACCGGCGCTCGCCCAGGGCAGGTACTGCGGGATCTGCCCGCGGACCCCGGCGACCACGGCCAGGCCGAGGCTGGTGGCGGCCAGACCGGCGGTGAGGATGGCCTGCGGGGGGTGGCCGAACTCGGCGGCCAGCGCGGCCGTGGCACCCGGCAACGCCAGCAACGCGGCTCCCACGGCCGCTCCGCCGATCTGCGCCAGGTGCGGCGGCATCCCCTCGGCCTGGATGTCCTCGACGAGGGAAGCCGACATCGAACGGGCCAGCGCCGCCACCACCGTACCGATCACCACGACGCTGGTCAGCGCCAGCGCGGTGGTCCACGGGCGGACCAGGCCGGCACCGGCGGCGTGCAGGGCGATCACCCCGGCGACGGTGATTCTGGACAGGGCGGCGCGGGGGTCGACGGAGGCGACGGCCGTCATCGCGACCACGGCGGCGACCATGCCGCCGATCACGACCGGCGACCACCAGGCCAGGTCGAACGCAGCCGGGGCACCGATGGTGGCCAGGACCACCGCCACGCCGGCCACGTCGTAGCGCCACGGTGGCGGCAGCAGGATGGCGGCGGAGAGCGCCAGCAGGGCCAACGCGATGGGGGCCTGCCAGGTGGTGCCACCGGTCGGTGCGGCCGGCCACCCGCTGAGGTCACCGTTCCAGATCGGACCGGAGGTGGCCAGGACGCCGACGCCACCGCGCAGCGCCATCCAGCCGGCCAGCAGACCGATCAGCACGCCGCCGACCGCGAGGCCGAGCACCGGACCGCGTCGCCACTGTTCCGGCATCGCCCGCGCGGCGACGGCGACCACCAGGACCAGCGCCGCGGCGACGGCGAGTTGTCCGCCGGGGGCGAGCACCGTGCCGATCCTCAGCAGCGTGGCGACCAGGGCCGCGGTCACCGCCGCGGCGGCCAGGTCGGAGCCGTCCATCGTCAGATCGGAGCGACGTCCGGCGTCGATCGACGGGGCCAGGAAGAGGAGTACGGCGGCGACCAGCAGCAACGCGCTGACCCAGGCGTCAGCCACGGTGGCACCGGGTGCCCCGAATCCGGCAGCCGCGACCACCAGCGCACCGAGGCCGGCCCCCACTGACAGTGGCATCGGAATGTGCCGTTGGGACACCTGGACGATCGCGGCGTAGCCGAGCGTCACGCAGACGGCGAGGAAGCTGGCGGCCAGCACCGGCACGGTCGCCTCGCGCAGGCTCGCCGGAGTCAACGTCGGTTCGCCGTACCGGAGGGCGGCGACGAACGCGGCCACCGCCCCGGGCAGGGCGAAGGCCGCACCGCCGGCCGCCCAGGCGGAGATCTCGTCGGCGGCGGCCGGCGCGAGCCGGATCCGGGGGGCGACGGCGATCAGCACGCCGGCCACGACGAAGGTGAGCAGCACGGCGGCGGTCAGCGCGGGCCGGGCCAACGCCGCTCCGGCACCGGCCAGACCGACGACGGCAGCCGCCACCGCGTGCGCCCGGGCGGCCCGGGTCGTACGGGCGGACAACCCGATCGCACCGATGCCGATCGCGGTCAGCACCATCGGCCACGGCGCGACCGACCAGCTCAACCCGAACGAGGCGGGTACGGCGAGGGCGGTCAACGCGGCACCGGTCACCGCGAATTCGCGGCGGATCTCGGCGGGCAGCGCCACCACCGCCGCCACGGTCAGCAGAAAGGCGCTGGCGGCGAGCTGCCAGCCGGCGGGCCCCGCGGCGGCGGCCAGTTCGGCCGGGTACCGGTCGAGGTTGGCGGCCCAGGCCGGCAGCGCGGCCTCGACGGGTGCGATCCCGGCGCGCAGGGCACTGCCGGCCACCACCACTCCGCTGACCGTGAGCGCTATCGCGGAGGCCAGTTGTGGGCCGCGCCGGGCGGACTCGGGCACCGCCCGCACCACCAGACCGGTCACCGCGATGACGGCCGCGATCAGCAGCAGCGAGCGACCGGGCAACGCCACCGAGGCGACCCGGCCGAGGGCGCCGATGACGGCGAGGGTGAGCACCCCCGCGCCGATGTCGGGCAGCGGCGGGCGGCGCAGCAGCAGCGTGCCGGCCAGGCAGACGGTGGCGGCGAGCAGCAGCACCAGCCCGGCGCCGATCGCGCCCGACACGGTGTCGGTGCGCAGCAGGGCGGTCACCGCGTGGCCGAGGGCGAGTACGACGGCGACGCCGTGCAGCGCCCAGGTCAGCTCCCGGAGCCCCGGCACCGGCTGCGCGGGTGCAACGGCCGGGGTGCCGACGACGGGGTCGATCAGCTCACCGGCCTCCTCCGGCGCGCCCTCGGGCCGCCCGTCGGCGGTGCGCTGGCGCGGGGTGGCCGCCCGAGCCGGTGCGGCATCGGTCGACCCGTCGACGGCCGGTCGTTGCACGGTGACCGGAGAGCGTGCCAGCCAGAGGTCGAGCACAGCCACCACTGTCAACACCAGCGCCCAACCGGCGGGACCGCTGATCCGCTCGTACGCCAGCAGTGGCACCACCGGCTGGGCGGCCAGCACGGCGGCGAAGCGGGGAGCGCGGAGCCGGGTCAGCCCGGCGTACCCGACGGAGACGGCGGCGGTCACCGCGAAGATGACACCGGCGAAGAGGGCTCCGGAGCCGCCGCCGATCCGGTCCACCGCCCACAGCGCGTACCCGGCGAGCGGCACCAGCAGCAGTCCCACCGCGGCGATGGTCTCGGCGGTCGAGGTCAGCCCGCGTTTGGTGAGCACCGGCGGGGCGAGCAGCATGAGCACGGTGGCGAGCAACAGGATGCCGAGGCGGGTCAGCGCATCCATCGAGCTGGTCGCGAGGACGGCGAAGACCACGGCGGCCACGCCGAGCAGCAGCGCGCCGAGGCCGAGGGGGATGTTCTGGACCTCCCGCGAGGAGGCCTCCGGCGGATGCTCCGGGTTGTCGGCGTCCAGCCAGATCGGCGTGGTCGGCGGCAGTTCCTCGGCACCGTCGGAGGCGCCCTGCCGGGGCACCCGTGGTGGCGGTGGAGCACCGTCGCTCGGCTTGTGCCGGGTCGGTGGGACGGTGCCGGCACCCGGCGACTTGTAGGCCGGTCGGCGGCGCAGCACCCGGCGGGGCCGACCGGCCTGCCGGGTCCGACCGTCACCGACGTTACCGGCGTGTGCCAGGGTGTCCCGCTGGAAGATGGCGGCCTGCATCTTGGACGCGAGCTGCCGTTGTTCGCTGGCGATCGCGGCCTCGCGCGCCTTCATCTCCGCGATGGACCGCTCGATCTCCGCCAGGTGCTCGGCCCACTGTGGCTGGTGCGCGCCGCAGCGCGGGCAACGGACCGCCGGCTTGATCTCCTGCTCGCACGAGGAGCACTGAAAGGTCGCCACGACACCCCTCCACCCACACTGTGGATTCCCACTGTCGCAGCATGCCCAATGCGGCCCCGGAATTCGACACTTGTCGGCGGGTCACCCCCACGGGTGGGCTCCCCCGGAAAACCCACCCCGAGAACCCACCCCGCCAAACCAGAAGGTCAGGGACGACCCAACCCCCGGTATTCCCACCCCGCCTGCGTCCACAGCGTCGAGTCGAGGCAGTTGCGGGCGTCGACCACCCGCCGTCCGGCGACGAGTTCGCCGAGGACGGTCGGGTCGGCGTTGCGGAAGTCGGCCCATTCGGTGAGTACGCAGACCAGGTCGGCGTCGGTCACCGCCTCGGCCATGCCCGGCTCGTAGGTCAGCTCCGGTACCGCCCGGCGGGCGTTGTCGATGCCCTGCGGGTCGTAGACGTGCACGTCCGCGCCGGCTTTGCGCAGGAGTGCGGCGACGGCGAGGGCGGGGGCGTCGCGTACGTCGTCGGTGTTGGGTTTGAAGGTCGCGCCCAGCACGGCGATGCGGGTGCCGGACAGGTCGGGGCCCGCGGGCCCGTAGCGGCGGTTGAGCAGTTCGGCGGCGAGGTGGAGGACGCGGGTGCGGCGACGCAGGTTGATCAGGTCGACCTCGTGCAGGAAGCGCAGCGCCTCACCGGCGCCGAGTTCCTGGGCGCGGGCCTGGAAGGCGCGGATGTCCTTGGGCAGGCAGGCGCCGCCGAAGCCGAGACCGGCCTGGAGGAACCGGTTGCCGATGCGGGGGTCGTACCCGATGGCCCGGGCCAGTTGGGTGACGTCGCCGCCGGCGACCTCGCAGACCTCGGCCATCGCGTTGATGAAGGAGATCTTGGTGGCGAGGAAGGCGTTCGCGGCGACCTTTACCAGTTCGGCGGTGGCGAAGTCGGTGACCACCAGGGGCACCTCGCGGTCCTCGGTGGCGGCCAGGTCGAACACGCCTTTGTGCGCCGCGTAGAGCATGCCGTTGGCCCACTCGCTCTTGACGCCGACCACGATCCGGTTCGGTCGCAGCACGTCGTCGACGGCGAAGCCCTCCTGGAGGAACTCGGGGCTCCAGGCCACCTCGACCCCGAGATCGGCGGGGGAGTGCTTGCTGACCAGCTGCTCGACCCAGTCGGCGGTGCCGACCGGGACGGTGGACTTGCCGACGATCAACGCTTTGCGGGTCAGGTGCTGGGCCAGGCTGGTCACTGACGCCTCGACGTACGACAGGTCGGCGCCCATGCCGTCGGCGCGCTGGGGGGTGCCCACGCAGATGAAGTGCACGTCACCGAAGTCGGCGGTCTCGGCGATGTCGGTGCTGAACCGCAGCCGGCCGGCGGCGAGGTTGCGCCGTAGCAGTTCGTCGAGGCCGGGCTCGTGGATCGGCACCTCGCCGGCGTTCAGCTTGGCGATCTTGTCCGGGTCGACGTCGTACCCGAGCACCTCGTAGCCGAGTTCGGCGTAGCAGATGGCGTACGTCGCGCCGAGATAACCGGTGCCGAGGAAGGTCACCCGAGGGCGGGAGGCACCCGAGGGGGGTGTCACCGCGGCGATGACGGGCATCGGCTGGGTGTTCGGGTACGGGATGGTCACGCCTGTCTCTCCGCTCGCACTGGCGGCGCGCAATCGCGTCGCGTTCCGCAGCGGCGCCGGGCCGGCGCCGGAGGGGTCATTTTTGGTGGTTCTGTCATCCATCATCGCCGAGCGGCGGCGTACACCGTGATGGCCAAGCCTACGCGCCGGTAACATCGGCTGAACTGTGGTCGCTATCCTTCAGTCTGCGCGGGGGGCGTCCACGTGACGCTACAGACTGCGCATGATAGCCGTGAAGGGGAGGGGCCGACATGGCCGCAGAACAGTCGTTCGACGCATATCGGTTGCCCGAGGAACATGAAGCAATCCGAGAGGCGGTTCGTGAAGTCTGTGCGGCGAAAGTTGCGCCGCACGCCGCTGAGGCGGACGAGACCGGAGAGTTCCCCAAGGCGTCGTACGACGCGCTGCGCGCCGCGGACTTCCACGCCCCGCACATCCCCGTCGAGTACGGCGGCGCCGGGGCGGACGCGCTGGCCACCGCCATCGTGATCGAGGAGGTGGCGCGGGCCTGCGCCTCGTCCTCGCTCATCCCGGCGGTGAACAAGCTGGGCACCATGCCGCTGCTGCTGGCCGGTTCGGAGGAGTTGAAGCGCCGCTACCTGCCCCCGGTCGCGTCCGGCGAGGCGATGTTCTCGTACTGCCTGTCCGAGCCGGAGGCCGGCAGCGACGCGGCCTCGATGACCACCCGCGCGGTACGTGATGGTGATCACTGGGTGCTCAACGGCGTGAAGCGGTGGATCACCAACGCCGGTGTCTCCGAGTTCTACACCGTCTTCGCGGTCACCGACCCCGCTGCCCGGTCGCGCGGCATCTCCGCCTTCGTGGTCGAGAAGTCCGATCCCGGGGTGAGCTTCGGCGCACCCGAGAAGAAGCTCGGCATCAAGGGTTCCCCGACCCGCGAGGTCTACCTGGACAACGTGCGGATTCCGGCGGACCGGATGATCGGTGCCGAGGGCACCGGTTTCGCCACCGCGATGCAGACCCTGGACCACACCCGGGTCACCATCGCCGCCCAGGCCGTCGGCATCGCCCAGGGCGCGCTCGACTACGCCAAGGGGTACGTCGCCGAGCGCAAGCAGTTCGGCAAGGCGGTCGCCGAGTTCCAGGGTGTGCAGTTCATGCTCGCCGACATGGGCATGAAGCTGGAGGCCGCCCGGCAGCTCACGTACGCCGCTGCCGGCCGCTCCGAGCGTGGCGACGCCGACCTGACCTACTTCGGTGCGGCGGCCAAGTGTTTCGCCTCGGACGCCGCCATGGAGATCACCACCGACGCGGTGCAACTGCTCGGCGGCTACGGCTACACCCGGGACTACCCGGTGGAGCGGATGATGCGCGACGCCAAGATCACCCAAATCTACGAGGGCACCAACCAGGTCCAGCGCATCGTCATGGCCCGCCAGCTCCTCAAGGACTGACCCCAGGCCCACGTCGGCCCCCTGCTGATCATGAGGTTGGCGGCGGATGGATCTCCGGATCGCCGCCAACCTCATGAGCTGGGTCAGTGGGGGGTGTCGTCGTGGCGCGGGAGGTTGCCGGGTGGGGCCGACCAGGGTGAGGTGTGGCCGGTCCGGCGGGGCAGCGGCTCGGTCGGGGTCGGGTCCGGATAACCGAGGCTGAGCGGCGCGGTGTCCTGCTCGTTCGACTCGACCGGCGGCCAGTCCGTCAGGGTCTGCTCCGTGGCTGCGGCCGGGGTCGGCGCCGCGGCCGAGGCCGGCATCGGTGCGGCCACCGGCTGTGGCCAGCGGCGCCAGCGTTGACCGCTGAACGTCGCCACCAGCAGCATCATGCCGATCAGGAACAGGGTGCCGTTCTCCATTGGCAGGCGTAGCGGCAGCGGATCACCGAGGAACCCCCAGTCCGCCGGGATGCGGTCGCGCACCCCGAACGGTGTGACGAACATCCCGATGTACGGGGTGACCAGCAGTAGCCCGGCCACCAGCGGGCCGAGCGGTGAGATGCGCAGTGTGCCGAGCAGGCCCAGCACGATGCCGCCGACCGCGAGGTAGACGGCCGGCTCGATGAGATTGGCCGTGTTCGAGGTGCCGATCTCCACCCACCGGTTCACCGTGCTGGCCGACCCGTCCTGCCCGAGAGTGACCAGCACCCAGGTGACCGGCGCCACCACCAAACCGGCGAGGAAGCTCCACAGATGTCGCATCCGCGCACCGTACCGTTTTCGACATGACCGAGCACCTCTCCGCCATGCCAGGTAAACCCACGTCGTACTCCCGCGTCACGCTCAGTCGGATCATGACCGCGATCGACGTGAACCTCTACGGAACCGTGCACGGCGGCGTGCTGATGAAGTTCGTCGACGACGTGGCCGGCGCGGCGGCGGCCCGGCACAGCGGCGGTACGGCGGTCACCGCCGCCATCGACGAGATCGTCTTCTCCGAGGCGGTCCGGGTGGGTGACCTGGTGCACGCGTACGCCCAGGTGAACTGGACCGGGCAGACCTCGATGGAGATCGGCGTACGGGTGATGGCCGAGCGCTGGGACTCGGCCGAGCAGGAGCCGGTACGGGTGGCCACCGCGTACCTCGTCTTCGTCGGCGTCGAGGTCGGCGGCGCGCCACGGCCGGTGCGACCGGTGCTGCCGGAAACCGCTGAGGACGAACGACGCTGGCGGGAGGCGGAGATCCGTCGCGAGCACCGACTGGCCCGCCGCCGTGCCATCCAGGCCCACCGGGCAGGCTGATCCCTCGCCCGCACCCACCGCACCGGGCCCGCTCGTGTGGGCCGGGCACATGCGCCCGCAGGGTTCGGCTGCGGAGAATGGCGCTTCGGGGTAGGGCAAGATGGCGCCACGGCCCACCGCACAGCGTCGTGCCGGGCCAGGGGAGGAGTGAGCAGTGACTGACGTGCTGTGGACGCCGCCGGCGGACGTGCTCCAGCGGTCGCGGATCGGGGCTTACCTGCGCTGGCTGGCCGAGCACCGGGGGTTGGAGTTCGCCGACTACGACGCGCTGTGGCAGTGGTCGGTCACCGATCTGGACGCCTTCTGGCGTTCCATCTGGGACCACTTCGAGGTGATCGCGCACACCCCGCCGACCGCCACCCTGTCCGGGCGGGACATGCCGGAGACGCGATGGTTTCCCGGCGCCACCCTCAACTACGCGCAGAACGTGCTGCGGATGCCCGGTCGGGCCGACGACGACCCGGTGGTGCTCGCGTACGGGCAGACCCGCGAGCCCGAGGTGCTGACCGTCGCGCAGCTACGCGACCAGGTCCGCCGGGTGGCCGCCGGGCTGCGCCGGCTCGGCGTCACCACCGGCGACCGGGTGGCCGCGTACGCGCCGAACATCCCCGAGACGTACGTGCTGATGCTTGCCACCGCGAGCCTCGGCGCGATCTTCTCCTCCTGCGCGCCGGAGTTCGGCACCCGCAGCGTCACCGACCGCTGGCAGCAGATCGAGCCGAAGGTGCTGGTGGCGGTGGACGGCTACCGCTACGGCGACAAGCCGGTGGACCGCTCGGCGGAGGTGACCGCGATCCGGGCCGCGCTGCCGTCGCTGCGGCACACCGTCGGCATCTCCTACCTCGACCCGGCGGCACCCGCACCGGATGGCGCGTTGTCCTGGGCCGACCTCGCGGCGGCGAACGACGAGCCGTTGACGTTCACGCCGGTGCCCTTCGACCATCCGCTCTACGTGCTCTACTCCTCCGGCACCACCGGCCTGCCCAAGCCGATCGTGCACGGCCACGGCGGCATCCTGCTGGAACACCTGAAGATGCTCGCCCTGCACCACGACCTGGGCCCGACCGACCGGTTCTTCTGGTTCACCACCACCGGCTGGATGATGTGGAACTTCCTGGTCTCAACCCCGGCGGTGGGCGCGGCGATCGTGCTGTTCGACGGCAACCCGGGCCACCCCGACCTGGGCGCGCTGTGGCGGCTCGCGCAGGAGTCCGGCACCACCTACTTCGGCACCTCCGCGCCGTTCCTGCTGGCCTGCCGCAAGGCCGGCCTGGTGCCGCGCGAGATCGCCGACCTGTCCGCGCTGCGCGGGGTCGGTTCCACCGGTGCGCCGCTGCCCGCCGAGGGCTTCACCTGGGTGTACGACACCGTCGGCCGCGACCTGCAACTCCAGTCACTGTCCGGCGGCACCGACGTGTGCACCGGCTTCGTCGGCGGGGTGCCGCTGCTGCCGGTGTACGCCGGCGAGATCACCTGCCGCGCGTTGGGCGCCAAGGTCGAGGCCCGCTCCGCCGACGGCACCCCGGTCCTCGGTGAACTCGGCGAGCTGGTGATCACCGAGCCGATGCCGAGCATGCCGGTGGGCTTCTGGAACGACCCGGACGGGATCCGCTACCGGGAGGCGTACTTCGACGTGTACCCGGGCGTGTGGCGGCACGGCGACTGGATCACCGTCAACTCGCGTGGCGGGTGTGTGATCACCGGCCGCTCCGACGCCACTCTCAACCGCGGCGGCGTACGGCTGGGCACCGCCGAGTTCTACTCGGTGGTGGAGGCGCTGGACGAGGTCGTCGACTCGGTGGTGGTGCACCTGGAGGACGACGAGGGCGGCGCGGGTGAGCTGCTGCTGTTCGTGGTGCTCGCCGACGACCTGACCCTCGACGACGAGCTGCGCAAGAAAATCTGCCGGGAACTGCGTACCGCCCTGTCACCCCGGCACGTGCCCGACGAGATTCACCAGGTACGCGCCGTCCCCCGCACCCTGTCGGCGAAGAAGCTCGAAGTCCCGGTCAAGAAGATCCTCACCGGCACCCCGGTGGACCAGGCCGCCGCCAAGGGCGCCCTGGCCAACCCCGAGTCCCTGACCGCCTTCGCCACCCTCGCCCACCACCGCACCCCCTAACCCACCCCCCTGCCCTCACCCTCACCCCGCCCCACGCCCCTCCCTCCCGCCCCTCGCCCGCCCACGCCCCCGCGATCTTGCACTTTTGGTCGCGGCATAAGTCGCGCAAAGGGCATATCGGCGACCGAAACTGCAAGATCGCGGGGGCGCGGCGCGGCGCGGCGCGGGGGCGCGGCGCGGCGCGGGGCGCGGCGCGGCGCGGGGCGCGGCGCGGCGCGGGGGCGTGGCGCGGGGGCGTGGAGGGGGTTGGGGTTAGGGGAGGGTGTGGGTGGTGTGTTCGGTGGATTGGCGGGTGGGGAGGAGGGTGGGGTCGGGGTGGGCGCAGAGGACCACTGTGGCGTTGGCGGTCAGGGGGGCCAGTAGCCAGTCGAGGGGGTCCGGGTGGCGGTCCACGTCGATCAGGACCCGGTCGGCCGGGGAGATGCCCAACTCGGCGGCGCGTGCTCTCGCCCGCTCGATCAGCGCGGTGTGCGCCGGGCCGCCCGGCGGGTACGCGCCGAAGTGGTCGCCGTGCACCCGTACCTCGGTGACGTAGTCGGCGAAGCCGGCCGGGACCTCCCGCAGCGGCAGCGCGAAGGGGTGCAGCGCGAGGGCGTACCGCTCGTCGGCCGACCAGGCATCCGCCTCGGCGACCCGGTCCGCGGCGGCGAAGAGCACGTCCACGTCACCCGGCTGCTCGGCCACGGTCAGCCCGGCTGCCCAGCAGCCCAGTAGGACGGCGGCGGTCTGCCAGTGCGGCGGAAGCAGTACGGCGGCGGTGCCACCCGGTCCCAGCGCCAACTCGTCGGTGAGCAGGTTGGCCGTCTTGGCCACCCAGTTCGCCAGCGTCGCGCCGGAAAGCTCGGTGCGTTCTCCGGTGGCGTCGTCGTACCAGGTCAGCAGGGGTCGGTTCGGGTCGGTCGCGATCGCGTCGGCGAACACCCGGGCAATGTTGTCGGCCATCGACGCGAACGATACGCGGCCGACAGCCGTACTCGATGGCAACGACAAGTCGGCGTACGGTCGGGTCGCAGTCAGCGTCCGTACCCGGCTCCGGCGTAGGCTTGCCGGAAGTGTTGTTCCCCACAGTCCCGCCTTCGCAAGGAGTCGCCCCGTGACCGCCGGCCGCCCGCCCCGCGTGCTCATCGACGCCACGAGTGTCCCCGCCGACCGTGGCGGCGTCGGCAGATACGTCGATGGCCTGCTCGGCGCCCTCGGCAAGGTGTGCGGGTCGGCGGTGGACCTGGTCGTCGTCAGTCTCCGCACCGACCTGGAGCGCTATCGCAGGATGCTGCCGGGCGCAGAGATCGTCCCTGCGCCGGCCGCCGTCGCGCACCGCCCCGCCCGGCTGGCCTGGGAGCAGACCGGCCTGCCGCTGCTGGCCCAGCAGGTCGGCGCGGAGGTGCTGCACGCGCCCTTCTACACCTGTCCGTTGCGGGCCGGTTGTCCGGTCACCGTCACCGTGCACGACGCGACCTTCTTCACCGAGCCGGAGCACTACGACAAGTCCCGCCGGACGTTCTTCCGGAGTGCGATCAAGACCTCGCTGCGCCGCGCCGACCGGGTGATCGTGCCCAGCAAGGCCACTCGCGACGAGCTGATCCGGCTGCTGGACGCCGACCCGACCCGTATCGACGTCGCGTACCACGGCGTCGATCCCTCCGCCTTCCACGCCCCGGGCGACGAGGAGAAGGCCCGGGTACGGGCTCGACTCGGCCTCGGCAGCAGCAGTTACGTCGCGTTCCTCGGTGCCAAGGAGCCGCGCAAGAACGTACCGAATCTGATCCGGGGCTGGGCCCGTGCGGTGGCCGACCGGCAGGACCCGCCGGCTCTGGTGGTAGCCGGGGGTCAGGGGCACGACGACGACATCGACCGCGCGGTGGCGGAGGTGCCCTCGCATCTGCGGCTGCTGCGTCCCGGCTATCTGCGCTACGCCGACCTGCCCGGCTTCCTCGGCGGTGCCCTGGTGGCCGCCTACCCGTCGTACGGCGAGGGTTTCGGGTTGCCGATCCTGGAGGCGATGGCGTGCGCCGCTCCGGTGCTCACCACGCCCCGGCTGTCGTTGCCCGAGGTCGGGGGCGATGCGGTGGCGTACACCAGCGAGGACCCGGACCAGATCGCCACGGACCTGGCGGCCCTGCTCGACGACGAGCCTCGTCGTCTGTCGCTGGCCAAGGCCGGCTTCGATCGGGCGAAGGAGTTCACCTGGGAGTCCAGTGCCGAGGTGCACATCGCCGCCTGGTCCCGGGCCCGGCCCTGACGCCGGCAACCCGGGGCAACCCGGGCGCTCACTCCGGGCGGTTCGGGCATGATGTCCTGGTGATCTATGTCGTCATTCCGGCGGGTGGCAGCGGCACAAGGTTGTGGCCGCTGTCCCGGGCCGGCCATCCCAAGTTTCTCCATCCGTTCACCGGCACGTCCGCTTCGCTGCTCCAGGCGACGGTGCAGCGGGCGGCGCCGCTGACCACACCGGAGCGGACCATGGTGGTCACCGGCGCGGCCCACGCCGCGGCCGTGGCCCGCCAACTGACCGGCCTACCGGAGGAGAACATCCTGGTCGAGCCCTCGCCCCGGGATTCCTGCGCGGCCATCGCGCTGGCCGCGGCGGTGATCGCCGTACGGGATCCGGACGCGGTCATGGGCTCGTTCGCCGCCGACCACCTGATCGGTGACCCGCAGAGCTGGGTGGAGACCGTGCAGGCGGCGATCCGGGGCGCCGAGCAGGGGCTGTTGATGACCGTCGGGATCACGCCGACCCGGCCGGAGACCGGTTACGGCTACCTGCAGACCGGCGACCCGGTCGGTGACGGTCCGATGCGACCGGTCACCGAGTTCAAGGAGAAGCCGAACGCCGAGGTGGCCGAGGCGTACGTCCGTTCGGGCCGTTACCTGTGGAACGCCGGCATGTTCGTCTGGCGGGTGTCGGCGTTCCTCGCCGAACTGGCCCGACAGCAGCCCGCCCTGCACGCCGGGGTGACAAGCATCGCGGCGGCCTGGGGCAGCGACGAGCAGGACGACGTCCTCGGCGCGGTCTGGCCGACGTTGCCGAAGATCTCCGTCGACTACGCGGTGATGGAGGGGGCGGCCAGCGCGGGCCGGGTGGCGACCGTACCGGGTGACTTCCGGTGGAACGACGTGGGTGACTTCCACACCCTCGGTGAGGTGCTGCCGGCCGACGCCGACGGCAACGTGGTGCTCGGGATGGACGACAAGGCCGAGGTGCTGCTGCGCGACAGCAGCGGCATGGTGGTGGTGCCGCAGTCCGGCCGGCTGGTGGCCACCGTCGGGGTGCGCGACCTGATCGTGGTCGACACCTCCGACGCGCTGCTGGTCTGCCCGCGTGACCGCGCTCAGGACGTCAAGGCGATCGTGGACGAACTCAAGGAGCGGGGCGAGGACAAGCTCGTCTGAACGCGGCCCGGCCCGGTGCGACCAGCCGGGCCGTCCCGCCGGCCAGCGGATGTGGCAGCTGGTCCGGCGGGAACCAGCCGAGCTCCTCGGACTCCGCGCTGACCTGCGCCACCGCCGCCGGCGGGGCGAAAACAGCGAAGCGTACGTCGTAGTGCAGTGATCCGCCCTGGCAGGCGACCGAGTGCACGTCCACGTCGATCGGCACCGGGTCCATCCACAGCCCGGTGATGCCGGACTCCTCGGTGGCCTCGCGCAACGCGACCCCGGCCAGGGTCCGGTCGCCCGGCTCGCAGTGCCCGCCGAGCTGCACCCACATGCCCATCTTGCCGTGCAGGCAGAGCAGCACCTCGGTGCCGGTCGCGTCGAAGACCAGGGCGCTCGCGGTGACGTGGCCGGCCCGGTGCGTACGGCTCATCGCGGTCGTGCCGGCGGCCAGCAGGTCGAGCGTACGGTCGCGGGCCGTCGCGGCCTCCGCGGAGGTCGGCTGCCAGTCGGTGAGCACCGCCAGGGCGTCGGCGTGCAGCGCCGCCCAGCCGTCGTCGTGCTGTAGCGAGGGCCCGGTCAGTACTGGAGGCGTTGACATCGAGCCCTTCCTTCACGGGGTTGGCGAACGGGCGGCACCCCTGCGGAATATATCCGCCGCAGACCCTCGTACGGCGCCGCCCGTTCAACCCTTCCCCCGACCTCGGTCGTGCCTGCGGCACGTCCGAGGAGCGTCGCACCCGTGCGACATGGGGAACTATGGCGTACTCGATCGGAGCCCGTCGAGGTCTTTTAGCCCAGGCTTAACATCCCTTGTCGGACACGCTCCAGGTAAAGTGCGGAAGGTCGCCAGGCGTCCCTAACCAGGCGACGGGGAGACGTTCCATGCTGAAGATCCACTTCTCCGGCGAGGACATCCTCCGGACCCGGGTGGCTCCGGCGGCGAATCCGGTCTGGGAAGCGGTGCTGAGTCTGCACCTGCTGCCGAAACGTACCGGGGATCCGCTGCTGTCCGGGTGGCGTCGCGACGTCCTGCGTGATCTGTACCGCGAGGAGAACATCGACGGCCTGCGGCTGTTGCTGGCGCTGAATCCGCCACGTGGATATTTCCCGGACTTCCTCACTCCGTACGAGAGCATGGACGGGTTCGAGGCGGGGATGGAGGCCGTCCGGCGTACCCCGGTGTCGCTGCTGCACCGCGACCTCACCCTGGTGGCCAATACCCGAAGCCTGCCCGCCGACGCCGGCGCGCTGGCGCGGGGCGAGCCGGATGCCCTGGAGCAACTGACGACCGCGATGGGCCGCTACCGTGAGCTGGCCCTCGGGCCGTACTGGACGCACGTCCAGGCGGCGGTGGAGGCCGACCGGGCTCGGCGGGCGCGGACCCTGCTCGACGGTGGCGTCAAAGGGCTGCTGACCGGTCTGCGGCCGGGGGTGCGGTGGGACTCGGGCATCCTGGAGATCCCCGGTTATCCGAACAGCCGCGAGTTGCACCTGGAAGGACGCGGCCTGCTGCTGGTGCCGTCGTTCTTCTGCGCGGACATGCCTGTCGCGTTGCTCGATCCGGAACTGCCGCCGGTGCTGGTCTACCCGGTGGACCGGCTGGGTGGCCTGGCGTCGGACAAACCGGAGAAATCCACCACAGCGTTGGCCGCACTGCTCGGACGGACCCGCGCGGCGGTGCTCGCCGCCAGTGACGACGGCTGCAGCACCGGTGAACTGGCTCGCCGGCTGTACATCTCACCGGCCGCCGTCAGCCAGCACACCACCGTCCTGCGCAATGCCGGTCTGCTGGCCAGTCACCGCGACCGCAACACCGTCCTGCACACCCTCACCCCCCTGGGCCGCGCCATCCTGAACACCTGACCACTTCGTGCAGATCGGCCACGTGTCGTCGACCTTGCGGATCAGAGGGCCAGGGCGGCGACGGCGGTGGTGTGGGCGGGCGGTGGGAGGAGTTGAGAGGGGACGCCGTGCGCCGCGAGGGCGGTGCGCAGGCGCTGCACGTCGGCACCGAAACGCACCAGCTGCACCGGGCCGACCGGGGTGGGTGGGGAGCAGAGCACCAGAGCGGTCGCCTCGGCCGGCCAACCGGCCACGGTGGCGACCAGACCATTGCGTACGTCGCTGTCGGTGACCTGGGTGAAGACCGTGCCGGGAGTGACCACGTCCGCCACCGCGGCGATCGCCCGATCGACAGCCACCGGATCGGGGGCGGTGTCACCGGGGCGGTCGGCGATGGTGGCGGCAGCGGCCAGCCCGGTAGCCGTCGCCTCGGCGGTACCGAGCGCGAACAGGTCCATCGAGGCGTCCCGGACCAGGGCCCGGGCTCCCTCGCCGTCGTCGGGCGGGGTCGCGCTCAGGTAGCCACGGATCACCGCCACCGGCATCTGGTCGCACTTACCCTTGATCAGTTCGCCCGCCCCGGCCAACTCGTCGGCCACCGCCATCTGCGTCAGCACCAACTCGTTGCCGTACGGATCGACCTCGCCCCGGTGATCGCGGATGGCGCTCATCCCGGCCACGCCGAGGGCCACATCGGTCAGCCCGTTACGCCAGGGCCGCCCCATGGTGTCGCTGATGATGACGGCCACCTCCACGCCGTACCGGTCGCGCAGGTCGGCACGGAGCGCGCGGGCCGAGGCGTCCGGGTCCTCGGGGAGCAGGACCAGCCGCGTCTTGTCGACGTTGGAGGCGTCGATGCCGGCCGAGGCCATCACGAAGCCGTGCCGGGTCTGCACGATCCGGGTCGCGCCCCGGGTGGCCACCACCCGGGCGGTCTCGGCCGCGAGAATCTCGTCCCGAGCGGCCTGCCGTTCCGGGCCGTCGGCCGGGACGTCCACCAACCGGCCCTCCGCCTTGGACACGATCTTGCTGGTCACCACGAGCACGTCGCCGTCGCGCAGCCAGGGCGCAGCCGTCGCGATCAGTGCGGCCAGGTCGTCGCCCTCAGTCACGTGGCCGATGCCGGGCACCGGCAGGATCTCCAGTTTCATGCCATCCCCACCGCGGCGCGGACCATCGCCACCGTCGCCGCCTCGTCGCTCATCCGCAGCGGTGCCGCCCGCACAGACACCTGCGGCACCAGCGTCTGCGCATCCTCCTCCGCCACCAGCCAGCCGTCGAGCAGGCCACCGGCCGACCGTGCGCCGTACAACTGGCCGACACCGGCCGCGCTGCACTCCACCCCGACCACCGCCAGGCACCGGTCCGCCATCCCCCGCACCGGCGCGCCACCGATGATCGGCGACACGCCCACCACCGGCGCCGGCCCGTTCGCCACCGCGTCCCGCAGGCCCGCCACGGCCAGAATCGGCGTGATGCTGACCACCGGATTGCTCGGCGCGATCAGCACCACGTCCGCCTCGGCGATCGCCTCGGTCACGCCGGGAGCCGGCTTCGCCGCGTCCGCCCCGACGAACACGAACCGGTGCGTCGGCAACTGCGCCCGATGCCGCACCCACCACTCCTGGAAGTGAATCGCCCGCTGGGTACCGCCGAACTCGACACCATGGGCGTCGTTCGTGACTGCGGGGCTCGCAAGCTCACTCCTCGCACTCACGATGGCGTGGGTTTCGAGGCGGTCGTTGGTGGCCGGGAGCAGACGGATGCCCGGCTGCCAGCGGGTCGCCAACGCCTCGGTCACCTCGTGCAGGGGATAGCCCGCGTCCAGCATCTGGGTGCGAACCAGGTGGGTGGCGAGGTCCTTGTCGCCCAGCCCGAACCAGCTCGGCTCGGCACCGTACGCGGCCAACTCGTCCTTGACCGTCCAGCTTTCCCCGGTCCGGCCCCAGCCCCGCTCCGGGTCGGCACCCCCGCCGAGGGTGTACATGACGCTGTCCAGATCCGGGCAGACGCGTAGCCCGTGCAGGCGAAGGTCGTCGCCGACGTTGACCACTGCGGTAACCTCCGCGCCCACCTCCCGGGCGTAGGCCCGCACCCCGAGCAGGAAGCGGGCTCCGCCGATTCCCCCGGTCAGAACCACGATGCGCATCCGACCATCCTCGCCTACCTGACGCCTGCGGCGGAGAGTCGCCCGGGGAGACTAGGCTCACGTCGGCATCTGTCCGCTTTCGCCCCCAGGGAGAGTTCGTGACCAGCCCCGCCGAGCCCTCGCCCCACACCCCGCCGCCGGCCGGTCAGGTGACCCGGCCGCTGCGGGAACTCGCCGCCCTCGTGCTCCTGGCCGCGAACGCCGTATTCCTCTTCGTCGGTCTGATCCGGCTGGTGACCCCCCAGGGCGCCTACAGCACGGTGACCGGCCGTGCGGGCAGTGCCTTCTTCGCCTTCATCGGGCTGGAGGCGGTCGTGCTGCCGCTGTTGGCCGTGCTGCTGGCCACGCACATCGCCCCGGCGGTCCCGAAGGCGAAGCTGATCACACAGGTCGCGCTCGTGGAGTACGCGGTCAGCGCCGTGCTCGGCGGGCTGACCCTGTTGATCTGGATGGTCGGTCGGCTGGCCGAGGCGCAGATCTTCGACGCCCTCACCGGCATGCTCGCCCGGACCGCCTGGGTGGCGCTGTTCGGGCTGGCCGCGTACGTGGTGTGGAGCATCTGGCGGCGGCTCTACCACGTGCCCCGGCCAAAGGCCGAGCCCGGCGTGTACGGCACTCCGCAGCCCGGCTGGCCGGGCAACCCGGGCCAGCCCGGCGGCGGCGCGGGGCAGCCCTGGTACCCGGGCCAGCCCGGTCCCGGCGGGGCCGGCCAGTCCGGCTATCCGGGTCAGCCTGGTTCCGGTGCGGGCGGGCAGTCCGGTTATCCGGCCGAGGGGTGGTCGAGCGGCGGGTGGTCTGCTGGTGACCAGCCGAGCAGCGCCGGTGCGGGTCAGCAGACCGGTGCCTCCGCCGGGTGGCCGATGGCCGGGCAGGCGCCGTCGTCGGAGTCGTCCGCGTCCCCGCACACCTGGCCGCCGCACGGTCAGCCGGCCGTCCCCCCGCAGTCGCCACCGTCCGCGCCGCAGCCCTCCGCGCCGCCGTTCGGTCAGCCCGCGTCGGCCGACGCCACCCAGACCATCGCGCGCCAGAGCGCCGACCCGACCGAGGCCATCGCGCGCCCGACCGAAGCCAGGTCCAGCGCCGAGCCGACCGAAGCCATCGCTCGTCCGAGCGAGGCGACGTCCAGCGCCGAACCGACCCAGGCGCTGCCCCGGCCGGACGGTGACGATGACCGTACCCGGCGCATCGATCTGGGCGGGCAATCGACCTGACGTGTGACGCAACGGTGTGGTTGCCCACGCCGGCGCAAAGGGACGGGCCGCAGCGAATAGGCTGAGCGGATGGTTGACGGGAGCGGGCCCGTGTCGAGCGAGGCCGGCGTGCGCCGGGCGGTGCGCCGGGCTGCGGCCGGGCGGGCGCTCGACGTCGAGGAGGCGTCGACACTGCTGACCGCGCGCGGCGCGGCGCTTGACGAGTTGCTCGACATCGCCGGGGCGATCCGCGACGCCGGTCTGCGTGACGCCGGTCGGCCGGGTGTGGTGACGTACTCCAAGAAGGTCTTCATCCCGCTGACCCGGCTGTGCCGGGACCGCTGCCACTACTGCACCTTCGCCACCGTGCCGCACCGGTTGCCGGCCGCGTTCCTCGATCGCGACGAGGTGTTGGCGATCGCCCGGGCGGGTGCCGCGCAGGGGTGCAAGGAGGCGCTGTTCACGCTGGGCGACCGGCCGGAGGAGCGCTGGCCGGCGGCCCGGCAGTGGCTGGACGAGCGGGGCTACGAGTCGACCCTGGACTACCTGCGGGCCTGCGCGGTGGCGGTGCTGGAGGAGACCGGCCTGCTGCCGCACCTGAATCCGGGCGTGCTCTCCTGGTCGGAGTTGCAGCGGCTCAAGCCGGTCGCGCCGAGCATGGGCATGATGCTGGAGACCACCGCGCCCCGGCTCTGGTCGGAGCCGGGTGGCCCGCACTACGGCTCACCGGACAAGGAACCGGCGGTACGGCTGCGGGTGCTCGACGACGCCGGCCGGGTCGGCGTCCCGTTCACCACAGGCATCCTGATCGGCATCGGCGAAACCCTCGCCGAGCGGGTGGAGGCGATCTTTGCGATCCGCCGGGCGCACCGGGAGTACGGCCACCTCCAGGAGGTGATCGTGCAGAACTTCCGCGCCAAGCCGGACACCGCCATGCGGTCGATGCCCGACGCGGAGCTGCACGACCTCGCCGCGACCGTGGCGGTGGCCCGGGTGCTGCTCGGGCCGAAGGCGCGCATCCAGGCCCCGCCCAACCTGATCGCCGGCGAGTACGACCTGCTGCTGCGGGCCGGCATCGACGACTGGGGCGGGGTCTCCCCGGTGACCCCGGACCACGTCAACCCGGAGCGCCCCTGGCCGCAGCTCGACGAGTTGGCGGCGCGTACTGCCGGGGCCGGGTTCACGCTGCGGGAAAGGCTGACCATCTACCCGGAGTACGTGCGGGCCGGCGACCCGTGGCTGGATCCGCGGCTGCTGCCGCACGTCGGTGCGTTGGCCGATCCGGCGACCGGGCTGGCCGTGGAGTCGGCCCGGCCGGTGGGTCGGCCGTGGCAGGAGCCCGACGAGGCGTACGGCGGGCGTACCGACCTGCACGTCACCATCGACACCACGGGACGTACGGGCGACCGGCGAGGCGACTTCGACCACGTCTACGGCGACTGGTCGGAGGTGGCCGCCAAGGCCGTCGTACCTTCGACCCGGGCGGCGGAGGACGGCCCGGCGGGGGCGGCCGGCCGGTCGGCCACCGTGGGCGTCGGCGACGCCGACCTGCGCGCCGGGCTGCGGTTGGCCGCGCAGGATCCGGCGGCCCTGCTGGAGCCCCGGCACGCCGACGCGGCGCTGGCGTTGTTCGCCGCCGACGGCGAAGCGCTCGACGAACTCTGCCGTACCGCCGACGACCTGCGCCGCGACGCGGTGGGGGACGACGTCACCTACGTCGTCAACCGCAACATCAACTTCACGAACGTCTGCTACGTGGGCTGCCGCTTCTGCGCGTTCGCCCAGCGTGAGCGCGACGCCGACGCGTACCGGCTGTCGGTGGAGCAGGTCGCCGACCGGGCCGAGGAGGCGTGGCAGGCCGGTGCCAGCGAGGTCTGCCTCCAGGGCGGCATCGATCCGAAGCTGCCGGTGACCGGCTACGCCGACCTGATCCGGGCGATCAAGGCGCGGGTGCCGCAGCTGCACGTGCACGCCTTCTCGCCGATGGAGATCGCCACCGCCGCCGCCAAGGCCGGCGTGTCCGTGCGTGAGTGGCTCAGCGGGCTGCGCGAAGCGGGGCTGGACACCATCCCGGGCACCGCCGCGGAGATCCTCGACGACGAGGTGCGCTGGGTGCTGACCAAGGGCAAACTGCCGACCGCCGCCTGGGTCGAGGTGGTCAGCACCGCCCACGAGCTGGGCATCCGGTCCAGCTCCACGATGATGTACGGACACGTGGATCATCCGGGCCAGTGGCTGACCCACTTCCGGGTGCTGGCCGGGATCCAGGATCGTACGGGTGGGTTCACCGAGTTCGTGGCGCTGCCGTTCGTGCACACCAACGCGCCGATCTACCTCGCCGGCATCGCCCGGCCGGGGCCGACCTGGCGGGACAACCGGGCGGTGCACGCGATGGCGCGGGTGCTGCTGCACGGCCGCATCGACAGCATCCAGTGCTCCTGGGTGAAGCTCGGCGACGAGGGCAGCGCGGAGTTGCTGCGCAGTGGCTGCAACGACCTGGGCGGCACGTTGATGGAGGAGACCATCTCCCGGATGGCGGGCTCGGGCAACGGGTCGGCGCGTACCGAGGAGCAGTTGCGGGCGATCGCGGCGGCAGCGGGCCGACCGGCCCGTAGGCGTACGACTGCGTACGGTCACGTTCAAGCCTGACGTCGAACCTTCGTCAGCCGTCGGCCGTACCTGTCGATGCCGGCGGCGGTAGCGGCGAGGATCGCCGCCGGCAACTCCCTCACGGAGCCGGCGCGCGTCGTCGTGTCGGTCCGTCCGCCATCGCGGGCCGTGTGCGCCGCTGCCGGAAAGGTTGCCATGAGAACTGAGACGCGCAAGCGGCGTTGGCCGCGCTTGACCCGCCGGCAGACGTTGACAGCGGCGGCCAGCGCCACCCTCGGCGCGGCTGCTCTCGCCGTGCCGGGTCTGTCGTCCGCCGGTGACGACAAGGGCGCTGCCGCCGGTGTCGACGAGACGATCGTGGTGCACCTGCGGGACGGTCGCTCCGACGCGATGGACGTGTTCGTCGGTGAGTCCCGCATCGAGGTGCGGGACCGTGGCCTGGCCGATCGGTTGCGGCGCGCCGCTCGGCGCTGATCCCCACCGGTCGTCGAAATCCCCTTTCTTCTCGCTCAGTGAGGTGGCTGCGCCATGTCTTCCCACCGTGAGGCACCGGAGATCGCCAAGGATCCGGTCGCCGATTCCTCCGACCTGTACGCGTTCGTCACCCCGGACCGCCCGGACACCGTGACGCTGATCGCCAACTACGTGCCGCTGCAACTGCCCTCTGGCGGCCCGAACTTCTTCGAGTTCGGCGACGATGTGCGGTACGACATCCATATTGACAACAATGGGGACGGTCGGCCGGACGTCACCTACCGTTTCGAGTTCAGCACCGAGATCACGAACCCGAACAGCTTCCTTTACAACACCGGCCCGATCGAGGCGCTCGACAGCAAGAACTGGAACCGGCGGCAGTTCTACCGGTTGACCCGGATCGCCGGTGGCAAGGAACAGGTGCTGGCCCGCAAGCTGCCCTGCCCGCCGAGCAACGTGGGCCCACTGTCCACTCCGAAGTACGGCGACCTGGTGCGCCAGGCCACCTTCAACCTCTCCACGGGTGAGAAGGTCTTCGCCGGCCAGCGGGCGGACGGCTTCTACGTCGACCTGGGGGCGATCTTCGACCTCGGCACGTTGCGTCCGTTCCAGCAGCTGCACGTGGCGGGCAAGAAAATCTTCAAGGCCGCCGGTGAGCCGGTCAACGCGCTCGACCGGATGAACGTGCACAGCATCGCCCTCCAGGTGCCCGTCGGTAAGCTGCGCCGGCGTGCCGACCGGTACCACTGGCAGGAGCCGGCGTCGGTGATCGGGGTGTGGACGTCGGCCTCCCGGCGTCAGGTGCGGGTGCTTGGTGACAAGGTCGCCGCCGACACCAGCACCGGCCCGTTCACCCAGGTTTCCCGGCTGGGTAACCCGTTGTTCAATGAGGTAATCGTGCCGATGGCGCAGAAGGATCTGTGGAACACCCTGCCGCCGTCGGAGGACAAGCGGTTCGCGCAGTTCGTCGAGCAACCGGAGTTGGCCGCGCTGCTGCCGGTGCTCTACCCGGGCGTCTTCCCCAACCTGGAGAACCTGAACAAGTCGAAGAAGGCGCGGGCGGACCTCGTCGCCATCCTGCTCACCGGCATCCCGGAGGGGCTGATCAGGGGCTTCACCAACACCACCGGGGACACCCAGGCCGACATGCTGCGCCTGAACACCGCGATCGCGCCGGCCCGCCGACCGAACCGGCTCGGTGTGCTCGGCGGTGACCTGGCGGGTTACCCCAACGGCCGGCGGGTCACCGACGACGTGGTGACAATCGCGCTGCGGGCGATCGCCGGGCTCACCGTGCCGCTGGTGGACCGGAAGTTCACTCCGGACGATGCCGCCGCCGCGGTGACGCCGGGCCTGACCGAGGCCGACGTGACCGCGCCGTTCCTGCGCAATTTCCCATTCCTCGGTACGCCGTACGACGGGTTCAACAACCCGTCGGTGCAGACCTGAGCCGGGGTGTCGGATGACCGATCACGTGCACGCGTACGGGCCGACGGGCAGCGGAACCGTCCTGCTCAACCTGGGTGGCGACACCGGTGCTCTGATCATTTACACCGGGCGTCAACTGCTCGGCCGGGAAATTGAGATCAGCCCGCTGGGCGAGGACGGTCGACCGCGTACCCATGCTGCTGTGCGGGAACGCCCGGTCCAGGACGGGACGTTCCACAGTGCCGTGTATCCGGATCTCCCCGCTGGATCGTATACCATCTGGTGGGACGAAAAGCGGCCGGCCGGGACGGTCGCCGTGACCGGTGGCGGTGTGGCCGAGTTCGTCTGGCCCACCAGCGATTCTCCACCCACCGACTGACTCTGCTCGCTCTGCCGACGGCCGCGCCCAGTCCACATTGTGGACGAGGTGCGGCCGTCGCTTTTGTCGCCGACGGGCGGCGCCGGCGAAGTCGGGATAACCTTGCGGATCAAGATCAAAGGTTTGCCGGGGAGTCTGCCGGAAGCGCTTGCGCGCGGCCCGACGGGGCCGGCCGAGGAGCGAGCGCCACGGGAGAAAACTCGCGCAACTCGCCGGGAGGGGCGTTACTCGGCCGGGGTCTGAATCGATAGGGCAGGGCGAGGCCGGGTGGTCCGGACGGCCGTCCGGGGGCGTGTCGGGAGGGCGACTCCATTATCAAGTTTGGCTTGACGGCGCACGCATTACACGCGTGTAATTTGAATGGGGTTGTTCGCACGGAACGCAACAAAACGGGGCCGGACGGACAAACACGCCTTTCGCGTGGGGGGTTGCAGCGGCGATGACGCCGGTGCGCGACAAGGAGGCAACTGATGGACGGCCAACTCGAGGCGGCCGACCTGCTCGGAAACGCGCCGGAGTGGCAGGAGCGGGCGTTGTGCTCGCAGACCGACCCGGAGGCGTTCTTCCCCGAGAAGGGCGGCTCGACCCGCGAGGCGAAGCGGATCTGCTCGCGGTGTGAGGTCAAGACGGAGTGCCTCGAATACGCTCTCGGACACGACGAGCGGTTCGGGATCTGGGGCGGGCTCTCCGAGCGGGAGCGTCGCAAGCTCAAGCGGCGCGCCGCCTGATCCGTCGTCGGGTGGGGGCGGTGGGGGACCGCCCCGCCCAGACTGGGACGGCGTGTCGCGGTGGGGGCCGCGACAGTCGTTCGGACCCGAGGGTCAGGCCAGCTCGTCCGGGTCGACGCCGAGCAGGTTCGCCACCTGCTCGATGATCACGTCGTGCACCAGGTCGGCCAGGTCCTCCCGGTCCATCGCCCGGAACTCCAGCGGGCGGCGGTACAGCACGATCCGGGGCGGCACCTCCTGGCGGCCGGGCCGACCCGGCAGCAACCGGGCCAGCGGGACCTCGCCGTCCTCCAGCACGTCGGAGTCGTAGACGTTGAGTTCCGGCGGGACGTCCTCCACCGCGAACTCCACGCCGGCCAGCTCCTTGGCGAACCGGCGCTCCAGCGTCTCGACGGTGTCCAGCACGAGGTCGTCGAAGATCTCGGCCTTGGTGCGCGCCAGCGGCACGGTGGCCGGCACGAGCCGTCCGCGCAGGCCACGGCCATGCCGGTCGCGGTGGCCGCGCCGGCTGCCGCCGGGGCGGCGGCTCTCCGGGCTCGTCATGAGCCAAAGGGTAGCCGCCGCCCGGGGCAGGTCACAGCTGCGTCGGCACGTGGCGCGTCGGACCGTCGTGTGGGAAATGTGATCACCAAGACGGGCGTGTCGTAACGCGAAGCGGTGCGCCGGACCCGGTAATGGAGATACCCTGCGCCCGTGAGGTCACCACGGCGCTGCTCCCGCAACGGCTGCCCCCGGCAAGCAGTCGCCACGCTGACCTATGTCTACAACGAGTCGACAGCCGTGGTCGGCCCACTGGCCGCCTTCGCCGAACCGCACACGTACGACCTCTGCGAGCCGCACGCCCGCAGCCTCACCGCCCCTCGGGGTTGGGAGGTGGTCCGGCACGAGGGCGAGTTCGAGCCCCCGCCGCCCACCACCGACGACCTGGTCGCCCTCGCCGAGGCGGTACGTGAGGCCGCCCGCCCCGCCCCCCGTCCGCCCCAGGACGACCAGAACCCCAACGCCCAGGCGAGCACACCCCCCAGCTCCGCGACCTCCCGCCGCGGCCACCTCCGCGTGATCCCCCCGTCCCACTGACCCGCGCGGGCGTCCCGCCCGATTCCAGAGGTGCGGACGGAAGGGCTCAGCTGTCGAGCAGGCGGGAGAAGGTCTCGGCTCGGCGGGAAGGGCGGCCGGTGCGACTTTCGGCGTCGTCGGCGGAGTACATGACCCGTAGGCCGGCGTTGACGGCCAGCCAGCGCAGCGGCTCCGGCTCCCAGCGCGGAGACCGGTGGTTGACCCAGGGCAGTGCGGTCAGTTCGGTCCGCTCACCCCGGATCAGGTCGGCCAGGGTGCGTCCGGCCAGGTTGCTGGTGCCGACACCGTCACCCACGTACCCGCCGGCCCAGGCCAGCCCCTCGCTCGGGTGGTAGCCGACCGAGGCGGTCCAGTCCCGGGTCACCCCGAGCGGCCCACCCCAGGTGTGTGACACGGGCACGTCGGCGCCCAGCACCGGGAAGAGTTCGGTGAGCGTGCGACGCAGCGCCGCGAAGACCCGCGGCTCCCGGTCGTACGCGGCCCGCACCCGCGAGCCGAAATGGTACGGCGCACCCCGCCCGCCGAAGGCGAGCCGACCATCGGCGGTGCGTTGGCCGTAGATGATGACGTGCCGAAGATCCGTGAACGTCTCCCGCTCGACCAGGCCGATGTGGGCCCAGGTGGCCGGTGGGAGCGGCTCGGTGGCGAGCATCAGCGAGTAGACCGGAGCGATGGCCCGCCGCTGCCCGGGCAGCCCCGGGGTGTACCCCTCGGTCGCCCGCACCACCACCGGCGCGCGTACCGTCCCGTGCGGGGTCACCGCCGCGCCTCGACGGATCTGGGTGACCGGGGTCCGTTCGTGGAGGGTCACCCCTCGTCGCTCGACCGCCCGGGCCAGCCCGCGGACCAGCCGGGCCGGATGCACGGTCGCGCAGTGCGGGGTGTACGTGCCACCCCGTACCCCCTCGGCGGCGCACCGGGCCTCGGCCTCGTCGGGACCGAGCAGGGCGAGATCCTCGGCGCCGAAACCGAACTCCCGCGCCTCCAGGACGCTCGCGCGGGCCCGCTGCAGTTGCGGTGCGCTGCGGGCGAGCACGACAGTGCCGGCGTACGCCCAATGGCAGTCGATGCCCTCGGCCGCGACCACCCGGCCGACCTCGCGCACCGTGTCGTGCATGGTGCGCTGCATGGCGATCGCGGCGTCCCGACCGTGCCGACGGGCCAGCCCGGTCAGCGAGGTGGGCAGCAGCGCGGAACACCAGCCGCCGTTGCGCCCGGACGCGCCGAACCCGGCCACCTGGCGCTCCAGCACCACGATGCGCAACGTCGGGTCGGCCTGCGCCAGGTAGTACGCCGTCCAGAGGCCGGTGTAGCCGGCACCGACGATCACCACGTCGGCGTCGGCGTCACCGCCCAGCGTCGGACGCGGAGTCAGCGGCTCGTCGACGGTGGACAGCCAGTACGACAGGTCGTGGTAGGACACGGCGACTCCCGACGCTGCTGGTCGGACCGGACCTGACAGCCCGGCCCGACCAGGATGGACGCTGGCGCGGCCCGGCTTGTGTCAGAGGCGGGACCAGGCCTCGGTGAGTACGGTGCGCAGGATCTGCTCGATCTCGTCGAACTGCTGCTGCCCGGCGATCAGCGGCGGAGCGAGCTGCACCACCGGGTCACCCCGGTCGTCGGCCCGGCAGTAGAGCCCGGCGTCGAAGAGTGCGGTGGAGAGGAAGCCGCGCAGCAGCCGCTCCGACTCGGCCTCGTCGAAGGTCTCCCGGGTGGTCTTGTCCTTGACCAGTTCGATGCCGTAGAAGTAGCCGTCGCCCCGCACGTCGCCGACGATCGGCAGGTCGTGCAGCTTCTCCAGGGTCGACCGGAACGCGCCCTCGTTGGCCCGTACGTGCCCGACGAGGTCCTCCCGGGCGAAGACCTCCAGGTTGGCCAGGGCCACCGCGCAGGAGACCGGGTGACCACCGAAGGTCACCCCGTGGGCGAACATG
Organism: Micromonospora maris AB-18-032; assembly: GCF_000204155.1. Lineage (NCBI taxonomy): Bacteria > Bacillati > Actinomycetota > Actinomycetes > Micromonosporales > Micromonosporaceae > Micromonospora > Micromonospora maris. The sequence continues at coordinate 1,064,489 of NC_015434.1, forward strand.
CCGGTCTCGGTCAGGAACGGCTCCATCAGCCGGTCGCTGGCGATCATCGCGCCGAGTGGGGCGTACCCCGAGGTGATGCCCTTGGCGGTGGTGATGATGTCGGGCTGGTAGCCGTAGCGGACCGCGCCGAAGTACTCGCCGAGCCGCCCCCACGAGCAGATCACCTCGTCGCTGACCAGCAACACGTCGTACGCGTCGCAGATTTCACGGACCCGCTCGAAGTAGCCGGGCGGCGGCGGGAAGCAGCCGCCGGAGTTCTGCACCGGCTCCAGGAAGACCGCCGCGACGGTGTCCGGCCCCTCCCGCTCGATGGCGCGGCCGATCTCGTCGGCGGCCCACCGGCCGAACGCCACCGGGTCGTCGCCGTGCTCCGGCGCCCGGTAGAAGTTGGTGTTCGGCACCTTGATGCCGCCCGGGACCAGCGGCTCGAAGTCGGTCTTGATGCCGGGCAGGCCGGTGATCGACAGGGCACCCATCGAGGTGCCGTGGTAGGCGATGTACCGGCTGACCACCTTGTGCTTGGTCGGCTTGCCGACCCGCTTGAAGTACGCCCGGGCCAGCTTCCAGGCCGCCTCCACCGCCTCGGAGCCGCCGGTGGTGAAGAAGACCCGGTTCAGGTCGCCGGGGGTGAGGCTGGAGATCCGTTCGGCCAGCTCGACGGCGGTCGGGTGGGCGTACGACCAGAGCGGGAAGTAGGCCAGCTCGCCGGCCTGCTTGGCGGCGGCCTCCGCCAACTCGGTGCGCCCGTGGCCGGCGTTGACGACGAAGAGCCCGGCGAGCCCGTCCAGGTAGCGGCGACCCTGCGCGTCCCAGACGTACGCTCCTTCGCCGCGCACGATGGTCGGCACCTCGCCTGCGGAGTAGCTCGCCATCCGGGTGAAGTGCATCCAGAGGTGGTCGGTGGCGTTGGCCATGTCAGCCCCATCGGTCTCGGGCCGGTCAGGGGTCACCGGCCGCTCTGCCCACGGTTATCCCACAGTCAAGCGACGAATGGCAAGTGCAATCGGTTGACCAGGCGGCCATTGGCGACGGATTTAGCAAGTCCGGGCCTTGCGGGCAACGGAATCCGTACCGGAGTGTGACGCATGTCGGCTCCGGGGTCGCTGGTGGGGCCGGGCCGGGTGGGTGGGGGCATGTCGAGGGCGATTGGGGGGCGTTTCGGGGACGTTTGAAGTGCGCGAAACAGTCCTTACGCGACACGCCGGGACCGGGCGGACAGGGCCACCCAGGGTGGCTAGCGTGCTGCGCAACGTCACGGGTTGGGGTGGAGGTCGGGAGATGAACGAGGTGCTGCGGCTGGCGATGGCGAACAAGGGGGAGACGGCTGAGTCGTTGGCCGGGAAGGTTGGCGTCGACCCGAAGACGGCGGGTCGGTGGATCGCGGACGGGCGGGTTCCGCATCCTCGGACCAGGGTCGCGGTGGCCACGGTGCTCGGGCGGCAGGCCGAGGAGCTGTGGCCCGAGCCGTTTCGCCGCCGCGATCTGCCGTGGTTCCGGGAGTGGGCGGATCTGGAGCAGAAGGCCAGCTCACTCCGATCATATGAGCCGCTGTTGGTGCCGGGGTTGCTGCAGACCGAGGCGTACGCCCGGGGGGTGCTGGCCACCGGCGGCCTGTTGTCGCCGACGGAGGTCGAGGAGATCGTCGCGGGGCGGATGGCGCGGCAGCGGGTGTTGGAGCGGGAGAGTCCGCTCCAGCTGGTGGCGGTGATCGACGAGGTGGTGCTGCGTCGGCAGGTGGGCGGCGATCGGGCGGTGATGGTCGGGCAACTCGGCCACCTGGCGGAGTTGAGCGAGCGGGAGCACGTGCAGGTGCGGGTGATTCCGGCGGAGAACCCTTGGCACACCGGGCTGGCCGGGCCGTTCGTGCTGGCCCGCACGCCGGACAGCGGCGAGGCGGCCTATCTGGACAATCAGCTGCGCGGTCAGGTGGTGACCGAGCGTGCCGACCTTGCTAGCCTGAGCGCGAGATGGGAGAGCGTCACCGGTGAGGCGCTGCCCCGTCGCCAATCCATCGAGCTGATCAGGGAAGTGGCGACGACATGGAGATGACCGGCGCCCGTTGGCGCACCGCCACCCGCAGCAGCAACAACGGCGGCAACTGTGTCGAGGTGGCCGACAACCTGCCCGGCCGGATCCTGGTGCGCGACAGCAAGGACCGGGCCGGTGGCGTCCTGACCTTCACCCCCGACGTCTGGCGCGCCTTCGTCGCCGCCACCGGGCGCCGACCCGGCCGCTGACTGTCGCGGTTCGCCGCGCCGGGCTGGCTGATCGACTCCGTTTCGCCGTAACGGCGGGGTCGACGCCGCCCTGATACCGCCGATACGGCGAAACGGAGCCGATCAAGCAGGGTGGGTCAGGCGGTGCCCCAGGTGTAGGTCTGCTTGCGGAGTTTGAGGTAGACGAACGCCTCGGTGGAGACGACGCCGGTGACAGCGCGCAGGCGTTGCAGGATCTCCAGCAGGTGCTCGTCGTTGCGGCAGACCACCTCGGCCAGCAGGTCGAACGAGCCGGCGGTGATCACCACGTAGTCGACCTCGTCGAACTCGGCGATCCGGTCGGCGACCGACTCCAGGTCACCATCGGTACGCAGGCCGATCATGGCCTGTCGGGGGAAGCCGAGTTGGAGCGGGTCGGTCACCGCGACGATCTGCATCACCCCGGCGTCGAGCAGGCGCTGCACCCGTTGGCGTACGGCTGCTTCGGAGAGCCCGACCGCCTTGCCGATGGTGGCGTACGGTCGGCGTCCGTCCTGCTGCAACTGCTCGATGATCTGCTTGGCCACGTCGTCGAGCAGGGCGTGGCTCGCGCCCTCGCGCACACTGACCCGGCGGCCCCCGTTGCCGTTGCCGTTGTCGTGCTGCCGGTTCGTCATCGACCGCTCCCCATGTCCGTCACCGGGCTGAGCCTAATGCCATCGGTGAGTTTGGCGTAATTCGTCGTCGGAAGCTAATGCGGCAACGGAATCCCTTGTACGAGAGGGTTCCTCATGTCAGGATCAGTCGTCCATCGCCATTGATCCTCCCGTCGGCGCGCCACCCCCGTCCCGCCGCCGACCGATCAATAGGAGTCGTCACATGCGTAGTGCCTTCCGGCCCCTCACCCGGCGTGGTCTGCTCACCGGCACCCTCGGTTCGGCTGCGCTGCTCGCTGCGGGTGGCTCCCTCGCCGGCTGTGGCACCCCGGCCGCCCAACAGACCGAGGCCGGCTGCGTCAGCGAGGACCTTTCCGGTACGGAGAAGAAGCTCGCCTTCTCCAACTGGCCGCAGTACATGGACGTCGACGATGACGACAACGCCAAGCGACCCTCGTTGGACGGATTCGTCAGCAAGACCGGCATTCAGGTGGCCTACACCGAGGATGTCAACGACAACAACGAGTTCTTCGGCAAGGTGCAGAACCAGCTTGCCGCGTGCCAGGGCACCGGGCGGGACATCATGGTGCTCACCGACTGGATGGCCGCCCGGATGATCCGGCTGGGCTGGATCCAGAAGCTGGACAAGGCGAACCTGCCGAACGTCGAGGCGAACCTGCTGCCGTCGCTGCGCAACCGCCCCTTCGACGTGGACAACCATCTCGCCGTACCGTGGCAGTCCGGTCTGGCCGGGCTGGCCTACAACGGCCGGGTCACCGGTGAGCTGCGTACGCTCGACGAACTGCTCACCCGCCCGGATCTCAAGGGCAAGGTGACCGCGTTGACCGAAATGCGTGACACCATGGGGCTGATGTTGATGTCCAACGGGCACAACCCGTCCGACTTCACCAGCAACCAGTTCGACGACGCGCTCAACAAGCTCAAGCGGGCCGTCGACTCCGGGCAGATCCGCCGGTTCACCGGTAACGACTACGCGCCCGACCTGGCCAAGGGGGACATCGCGGCGTGCATCGGCTGGTCCGGTGACATCATCCAACTCGGCTTCGACGACGAGCAGATCAAGTTCGTGGTGCCCGATTCCGGGGTGATGCTCTGGTCGGACAACATGCTGGTGCCGAACAAGGCGACCCACAAGGCCAACGCCGAAGCGCTGATCAACTACTACTACGACCCTGCGGTCGCCGCCCAACTCGCCGCCTACGTCAACTACATCTGCCCGGTGCAGGGCGCGCAGGCGGAGATGGAGAAGATCGACCCGGAGCTGGCCGCCAACCCGTTGATCTTCCCCGACGAGGCCATCCTCTCCAAGGCGCGGGTCTTCATGGCGTTGGACGAGAAGCAGGAGCGCGAGTACGAGACCAAGTTCCAGCAGGTTATCGGAGCGTGACGATGGCGCGGGAGACACCGGCGGGCGACCTGCGCCTGGCCAACCTCACCAAGACGTTCGGCGCGTTCACCGCCGTCGACGATCTCAGCCTGACGATCGGCCAGGGCTCGTTCTTCGCCCTGCTCGGTGCCTCCGGCTGCGGCAAGACGACCACGTTGCGGATGATCGCCGGGCTGGAGGAGCCGACCAGCGGGCAGGTGCTGCTCGGTGACCGGGACATCGCCGGGCTGCGCCCGTACAAGCGGCCGGTCAACACGGTGTTCCAGAGCTACGCCCTCTTTCCGCACCTGGACATCTTCGAGAACGTGGCATTCGGGCTGCGTCGACGCGGCATCCGGTCGGTGGACAGCCAGGTGCGCGAGATGCTGTCGCTGGTGCAACTCGACGGGTACGAGCGACGTCGCCCGACCCAGCTCTCCGGCGGGCAGCAGCAGCGGGTCGCGCTGGCCCGGGCGCTGATCAACCACCCGCAGGTGCTGCTGCTCGACGAGCCGCTGGGCGCGCTGGACCTCAAACTGCGTCGTCAGATGCAGATCGAACTCAAGCGGATCCAGACCGAGGTCGGCATCACCTTCGTGCACGTCACCCACGACCAGGAGGAGGCTATGACGATGGCCGACACGGTCGCGGTGATGAACGCCGGGCGGATCGAGCAACTCGGCGCACCTGCCGACATCTACGAGTTCCCGGCCACCGCGTTCGTGGCCAACTTCCTCGGCCAGTCCAACCTGATCGCCGGTGAGGTCTCCGGCAGCAACGGCGACGACACCCTGGTCACCGCGCGAGGGGCGCGGTTCTCCGTGCCGTCGGCCCGGGCCCGCACCGACCAGGGCCCGGTCTACCTGGGCGTACGCCCGGAGAAGCTGCACCTGGCCGGGGCCGCCGTGCAGGTGCCCGCCGGCAGTCAGCATCTCGAAGGGACCATCTCCGACGCCTCGTACGTCGGGGTGAGCACCCAGTATCTGCTGCGCACCAGTTGGGGCACGGAGCTGAGCGTGTTCGTCGCCAACAGCGGGACCCAGCAGCGCTTCGCCGTCGGGGAGCGGGCCGTGGCGTACTGGGACCCCCGGCACGCCTTCCTGCTCGGCCGCCGCGCCGACGAGGACGACCGCACCACACCGGTGCTCGACCAGCCGGTGGGCGCTTCCTCATGAGCATCCTGGCGCACGTACCCACCGGATCCGGGCAGCCGGCGTCGCCGCCGCAAGCTGCCCGATCGGCGCGGTACCGGTTCCTGCCGTACCTGCTGTTGTTGCCCGGCGCGGCCTGGCTGCTGCTGTTCTTCGCCGTGCCGCTGGTGCAGCTCGCCTCGGCCAGCCTCTACGACCCGGAGGGCTCACTCTCCACCGGGTACGCGCTGACCTGGGCCTTCGGTAACTATCCGACGGCGCTGCAGCAGTACTGGCCGCAGTTCAGCCGGTCGTTCCTGTACGCCGGCATGGCGCTGGTGCTGGCGCTGCTGATGGGCTACCCGCTGGCGTACGCGATCGCGCAGAAGGCCGGCCGCTGGAAGAACCTGCTGCTGGTCTGCGTGGTGGCGCCCATGTTCACCAGCTTCCTGGTGCGCACCCTGGCCTGGAAGACCATTCTGTCGGACAACGGTTGGCTGGTCGGGCTGCTGCGCGACGTGCACCTGCTCGGGCCGGACGGGCGGCTGCTGGCCACCCCGATCGCCGTGGTGCTCGGCCTGACGTACAACTTCCTGCCGTTCCTGGTGCTGCCGCTGTACGCGAGCCTGGAGCGGCTCGACTACCGGCTGCTGGAGGCCTCCAGCGACCTGTACGCCAGTCCGCTGAAGACCTTCCGTCGGGTCACCCTGCCGCTGTCGATGCCCGGTCTGATCGCCGGCACCCTGCTCTTCTTCATCCCGGCGACAGGTGACTACATCAACGCCGAACTGCTGGGCACCCCGAACCAGTACATGATCGGCAACGTCATCGACTCGGCCTTCCTGGTCCGGCTGGACTACCCGCAGGGCGCGGCCCTGTCGTTCCTGCTGATGTCGGCGATCCTCGCGGTGGTCTTCGTCTACCTGCGCCGGGCCGGTACGGAGGAAGTCCTATGAGCCGGGTCTCTCGCTGGTTCGCCCAGCACTGGGTGATGGGGGTCGCGCTGCTGGTGCTCGGCTACCTGTTCCTGCCGATCGCCGTGGTCGCCGCGCTGTCGTTCAACCGCCCGTCGAGCCGACTGTCGTACGACTTCAACGAGTTCACCCTCGACAACTGGCGCAACCCGTGCGCCACCTCCGACATGTGCGACGCGGTGCTGCGCAGTGCGCAGATCGGCTTCCTCGCCACCGTGGCCGCCACCGCGCTCGGCACGCTTATGGCGTTCGCGCTGGTCCGGCACCGGTTCCGGGGCCGTTCCGGGCTCAACGTGCTGATCTTCCTGCCGATGGCCACCCCGGAACTGGTGATGGGCACCTCGCTGCTCGCCCTCTTCGTCGCCGGTGGGGTGCCGCTGGGCTTCTGGACCATCGTCATCGCGCACGTGATGTTCTGCCTGTCGTTCGTGGTGGTGACGGTCAAGGCGCGGCTGGCCGGGATGGACCGGCGGCTGGAGGAGGCCGCGATGGACCTGTACGCCAGCGAATGGCAGACGTTCCGCCGGATCACCCTGCCGCTGGTGCTGCCCGGCATCGTCGCCGCCGCCCTGCTGGCCTTCTCGCTGAGCTTCGACGACTTCATCATCACGAACTTCAACTCCGGCACGACCGTCACGTTCCCGATGTACGTCTGGGGTGCCGCCCAGCGGGGCATCCCGCCGCAGGTAAACGTCATCGGCACGGCCATGTTCGCGATCGCGTTGCTGCTGGTGCTGGCCACCATGCTGCGGGGGCGGCGGGTCCGCCGGTCGGCGATCACGGCGGCCGTTCCGGCGCCCCGGGCGGCCAGCCGGTCATGAACCTCCCGCCGCCCGGCCGGGCCCTCACCGACGCGGTACGCGCACCGTACTGGCTCGACCGGCCGGAGCGCCCCGACCCGGTGCCGCCGCTGGCCGGGCCGACAAGCGCCGACCTGCTGGTGATCGGTGGCGGGTACGGCGGGTTGTGGGCCGCCCTGCTGGCCAAGCAGGCCGACCCGGGACGGGACGTGCTGCTGGTGGAGGCGGGCAGCTGCGGCTGGGCGGCGTCCGGACGCAACGGCGGGTTCTGCGCCGCCTCGCTGACCCACGGGCTGGCCAACGGGGTGCAACGCTTCCCCGACGAGATCGACGAGTTGGAGCGGCTCGGCCGGGAGAACCTGGACGCCATCGCGGCGACCGTGGCCGCGTACGGCATCGACTGCGACTTCGAACGCACCGGCGAGTTGGCGGTGGCGGTCGAGCCGTACCAGCTCGACGGGTTGGCCGAGGACGTCGCGTTGGCCCGCCGGTACGGCCACGACGTCAGCCTGCTCGACGCCGACGAGGTGCGGGCCGAGGTGGACTCACCGACGTACCTCGGCGGGTTGTGGGACCGCGACCGGGTGGCGATGCTCGACCCGGCGCGACTGGTCTGGGGGCTGCGTCGGGCCTGCCTCGACCTCGGCGTACGCATCCACGAGCACACCCGGGTGACCGGGCTGCGCCGGGCCGGTGCGGCGCTGCTCGCCGAGACCACAGGCGCCGACGGCGTGCCCGGGGCGGTACGCGCCGACCGGGTGGTGCTGGCCACCAACGCGTTCCCGCCGCTGCTGCGCCGGCTGCGCGCCTGGGTGGTGCCGGTGTACGACTACGCGCTGATGACCGAACCGTTGACGCCCGCGCAGCGCGACGCCATCGGCTGGCGCAACCGGCAGGGATTGGCGGACACCGGCAACCAGTTCCACTACTACCGGATCACCGGCGACGGTCGGATCCTGTTCGGCGGCTACGACGCGGTCTACCACTACGGCAACCGGATGGCCCCCGCCCTGGAACAGCGCGACGCCACCTTCACGGCCCTGGCCACGCACTTCTTCACCACCTTTCCGCAACTGGCCGACCTGCGGTTCAGCCACCGGTGGGGCGGGGTGATCGACACCTGCACCCGGTTCTGCGCGTTCTTCGGCACCGCGTACGACGGGCGACTGGCGTACGCGGGCGGCTACACCGGGCTGGGGGTCGGGGCGACCCGGTTCGGTGCCCGCGTCCTGCTCGACCTGGTCGCCGGGGCGGACACCCCGCTGACCCGGCTCGCCCTGGTGCGCGACAAGCCGCTGCCGTTCCCGCCCGAACCGGCCCGCGCGGTCGGCATCGGGTTCACCCGCTGGTCCCTGGCCCGCGCCGATGCGCATGAAGGGCGGCGCAACCTCTGGCTCCGTACGCTCGATCGGGTTGGTTTGGGGTTTGATTCCTGATGCGTGTTCTGCTTGTCGGCGCTGGTGGGGTCGGTGCCGCCGTGGTCGCCATCGCGGCGCGGCGCGCCTTCTTCGAGGCCATGGTGGTCGCCGACTACGACCCCGCCCGCGCGGCGCGGGCGGTCGACGGCCGCGACGCCCGCTTCGTCGCCGCGACGCTTGACGCCGGCTCCGCCGAGGCGGTCGCCGCGGCCTGCCGCGAGCATCGGATCACCCACGTGCTCAACGCGGTCGACCCGCGGTTCGTCATGCCGATCTTCGAGGGGGCGTACGCGGCCGGCGCCGACTACCTGGACATGGCGATGTCGCTGTCGAAGCCGCACCCGGACCGGCCCTACCGGGAGACCGGCGTCAAGCTCGGCGACGAGCAGTTCGCGGTGGCGCAGCGCTGGGCCGACGCGGGTCGGCTGGCGCTGTGCGGCATCGGCGTGGAACCGGGCCTGTCCGACGTCTTCGCCCGCTACGCCGCCGACGAACTCTTCGCCGACATCGACGAGATCGGGGTACGCGACGGGGCGAACCTGACAGTCGACGGCTACGACTTCGCGCCGTCGTTCTCCATCTGGACCACCATCGAGGAATGCCTCAACCCGCCGGTGATCTGGGAGGACGGGCGCGGCTGGTTCACCACCGAGCCGTTCAGCGAACCGGAGGTGTTCCACTTCCCCGCAGGCATCGGGCCGGTCGAGTGCGTCAACGTGGAACACGAGGAGGTGCTGCTGATCCCGCGTTGGGTGCCGGCGAAGCGGGTCACCTTCAAGTACGGCCTCGGCGACGAGTTCATCGAGGTGCTCAAGACGCTGCACAAGCTCGGCCTTTCCGCGACGTCGCCGGTACAGGTGGGCGGGGTGTCGGTGTCGCCGCGCGACGTGGTGGCCGCCTGCCTGCCCGACCCGGCCACCCTCGGCGACCGGATGCGCGGCAGGACCTGCGCCGGCACCTGGGTACGCGGCACCGGTGTCGACGGCCGACCCCGCGAGGTCTACCTCTACCACGTGGTCGACAACGAGTGGTCGATGCGCGAGTACGGCCACCAGGCGGTGGTCTGGCAGACCGCCATCAACCCGGTCGTCGCCCTGGAACTGCTGGCCGGTGGCGCCTGGTCGGGTGTCGGAGTGCTCGGCCCCGAGGCGTTGCCCCCGAAACCCTTCCTCGACCTGCTCACCGACTACGGCTCACCCTGGGGCATGGAGGAACGATGACCCGCTACGGCCCGATGTTCGGCCCCGACGTCACATTCCTCGGCGTGCCACCCTGCACCATCGAGGAACCGGTGACGTACGCCGACGCCGACGTGGTCATCATCGGCGCGCCCTTCGACGGCGGCACCTCACACCGCCCCGGCACCCGGTTCGGCCCGTCGGCCATCCGCCAGGCCTGCTACCTGCCGCACGACGGCTCCCGCCCCTCCCTGGCCCTGCGCGTCGACGCCCTCAAGGACCTGTGCGTGTACGACGCCGGTGACGTGGAGATGTTCTCCGGCGACATCGACCGCTCCCTGGCCGCCCTGGAAACCGCCGTGTACGCGGTGACGTCGGCCGGCGCGATCCCGGTGATCCTCGGCGGCGACCACTCCATCGCCCTGCCCGACGCCACCGGAGTGGCCCGCCACCACGGGCTCGGCCGGGTGTCGCTGCTGCACTTCGACGCCCACGCCGACACCGGGGACATCGAGTTCGGCTCCCTGCACGGGCACGGCCAACCGATGCGTCGACTCATCGAGTCCGGCGCGGTACGCGGCGACCGCTTCCTCCAGATCGGACTGCGCGGCTACTGGCCGGGCCCGGAGACGCTGCGGTGGATGGCCGAGCAGCGGATGCGCTCGTACGAGATGACCGAGATCGTGGCCCGGGGCCTGGACGACTGCCTGTCCGAGGCGTTCGACATCGCCACCGACGAGTGCGAGGGAGTCTTCCTCTCCGTCGACGTGGACGTGGTCGACCCGGGCATGGCACCCGGCACCGGCACCCCCGAGCCCGGTGGCTTCACCTCCCGCCAACTGCTCGACGCGGTCCGCCGGGCCTGCTACGAACTCCCGATCGTCGGAGTCGACGTGGTCGAGGTCGCCCCACCGTACGACCACGCCGACATCACCGCCTACCTGGGCAACCGCATCGTCCTGGAAGCCCTCTCCGCCATCGCCCGCCGCCGCCACGACGCCACCGGCACCCCACCCTGGACCCCCACCCAACCCCTCCTCGACTCCCGCTGACCCCACCTCCCCGCCCCGCCCTCCCCACCCTCACGCCCGCGCCCTCTCACGCCCGCGCCCGCGCCCCGCGCTCCAGCCCCGTCGATCTTGCACTTTTGGTCGGGGAATACGGGACATAAGACGTGAATCGGCGACGGTAAGTGCAAGATCGACGAGGTGGGGTGGGGGTGGGGGTGGGGTGGGGGTGGGGGTGTTTAGCACGAGGGAGGGGGTGGGTGGGGGTTATCCACAGGGCGGGTGGTTGTCCACAGGGGGCGGGTGCGGGGTGGAGGGGTGGGCGGAGTGCGGGGCAGGGTGCCGGGATGACTGCTCAACTGTGGCGGGTGGAAACCCTGATGCGCACACTGACCGCCCGTCGGCTTCGTACCCGGCTCAGCCGGGAGGAACTGCGCCGGGTGCGGCGAGGTGTCTACTCCGATCAGCCCGTTGACGACGAGGATGAATTACGGGCGCTCCTGCTGTGCCTGCCGGCGGGGACCATGCTGGCCCGGCAGACGGCGGCCCGGCGGCACGGATTCGGCGTACTGCGCGACGATCTCGTGCACGTCCAGGTGCCGCCCAGCGTGCCGAAGCCCCGGCTGCCCGGGCTGGTGGTGCATCACTGCGTGCTGCCGGTGCAGCCGGTCCTCGTGCAGGGGCTGCCATGCGTACCGGCGGCGCGCTGTGCGATCGACCTCGCGCGTACCGTGTCGCGGTTCGATGCCCTTCCCGTCCTGGATTCCGCGCTGCGCGCCGAGGCGGTGACGCCGGACGATCTGCTGGCCGAGGTGTCCGCACATCGCGGGCTACGCGGGGTGCGGCAGGCGCGCGAACTGGTGCCGCTCGCGGACGGCCGGGCGGAATGCCGTCAGGAGAGCCAACTGCGGCTGGTGCTGCTGGACGGCCGGCTGCCTCCACCCGAGCCGCAACTGTGGGTTCCGGACCGCTACGGCGCGCTGCGTTACCGCCTTGACCTCGGCTACCGGGAGCGCAGGGTCGGCATCGAGTACGACGGCCTCACCCACCTGGATCGCGATGCCCTGCGGTACGACCGGGAGCGCGTCAACTGGCTCGACGCGCAGGGCTGGCGGATGCGCTACTTCACGGACCGCGACCTCTACCGCCGCCCCGCCCACATCGTCGCCACCATCCGAGCCGCCCTCTCCTGACCGACCCCGCCTCCCACCGCGTCATCCCCTCCCGCCCCTCCCGCCCCTCCCGCCCCCTCCCGCCCCCTCCCGCCCCTCCCGCCCGCTCCGGCCCCGCGATCTTGCACTTTTTGTCGTCACAAAAGGGATGTAACTAGTCAAATGTGCGACCGCAAGTGCAAGATCGCGGGGCTGGGCGAGGTCGGGGTGGGCTGGGCGAGGTCGGGGTGGGCTGGGCGAGGTCGGGGTGGGCTGGGCGAGGTCGGGGTGGGGTGGGCGAGGTCGGGGTGGGGTGGGTGGGGTGGGGGCGTGAGGTGGGTCACTTTGAGGGGGTGGGGAGGGGGTGTTTGGGGGGTGGTTGGGGTTGCTGGAGGGGGTTGGAGGGCCTGGACTTGTGGTCGGGGCGGGGGCGTGGAGGATTGCGGCGGCAGGCGCTTACAGAACCCTTAACTCCGGCCTGCGAACGTGTGCCGGACAGTTGCGGATCACGGGGGAGTGCACGTGCGGGTGTTGGTGGCGGACGACGAGCGTTTGCTGGCGGACACGGTCGCCGAGGGGTTGCGCCAGTTTTCGATGGCGGTCGACGTCTGTTACGACGGCGGCGGTGCCCTGGAGCGGATCGGGGTGAACCGTTACGACGTTGCCGTGCTGGACCGGGACATGCCGGTACACACAGGTGACGAGGTGTGCCGCAGCCTCGCCGAATCCGGGGCCACCACGCGGGTGCTGCTGCTCACCGCCGCCGCCGGCATCCGGGACCGGGTGGAGGGGCTCGGTCTCGGTGCGGACGACTACCTGACCAAGCCGTTCGCCTTCGCCGAGTTGGTGGCGCGGGTGCAGGCGCTCGGGCGGCGTTCGGCACCGGCGGTGCCGCCGGTGTTGCGCCAGCACGGTGTGGCGCTGGACGTGGCCCGGCACACGGTGACCCGGGACGACCGCGAGGTCAACCTGAGTCCGAAGGAGTTCGCCGTGTTGCACGTGCTGATGCGCGCGGAGGGGCGGGTGGTCAGCGCGGAGGAACTGCTGGAACAGGCCTGGGACGAGTTCGCCGACCCGTTCACCAACGCCGTCCGGGTCACCGTGATGACGTTGCGTAAGAAGCTCGGCACCCCGCAGATCATCCACACCGTGCCGCGGGCCGGGTACCGGATCGGCGGTGCGAAAGCATGACGCCGCGTCGGCGGATCCTGGTGGTCGGCGCGGCCGCCCTGATCGTCGGGATCGCCATGCCCCTCGTGGTCAAGAGGGTGCTGAACCTGGTGTGGGTCTTCGGCCAGCGGCTCTGCGACGCTGGGCTGCCCGGGGTGCGCACGGCGTGCGGGGCGGCCGGGAGCGTCGTCGGTCAGCTCAGCATGTTGACCGGCCTCGTGGTCCTGGTGATCGCGCTGGTCGGGATCTGGGTCGCCGGGGCGTGGTGTCTGCGTCCGGTGAGTGATCTCGCCGGGCCGATCGCGCACGTCGGGCCGCAGAATCTCGGCCACCGGATCCGGCCGCGCGGCAACGACGAGATGGCCCGGCTGGCCCGTGCCATCGACGACATGATGGAACGCATCGCGGCCGGCTACGAGGGCCAGCGCAGGTTCGCCGCGAACGCCTCGCACGAACTGCGTACGCCGTTGGCGGTGCAGCGGACGCTGATCGAGGTCGGGATGGCCCGTTCGCTCACCGGCGAGCAACTCGAACTGTTGACCAGCCAACTGTTGGAGACCAACGAGCGCAACGAGCGGTTGATCGAGGGTCTGCTGGCGCTCAGCGAGAGCGACCAGGGACTGCGGGCACGGCTTCCGCAGCGGCTGGACGAGATCGTCGGCACGGTCCTCGCCGGATACCAGGAACGGGCCGAGGAGGCCGGGGTGACCGTGCAGAGCCACCTGTCACCCCGGGTGGTCATGGGCGAACGGGTGCTGCTGGAACGCCTGGTCAGCAACCTGGTGGAGAACGCGATCAAGTACAACCGGCCGGGCGGGACGCTTACCGTGACGGTCGGCCGGGAACCGGCGCTGACCGTGGTCAACAGCGGTCAGGTGGTGCCGGCCGAGGCGGTGGCCGGGCTCTTCGAGCCGTTCCGCCGACTTGCCCGGGACCGGACGAACCACAGCGGCGGGGCGGGCCTCGGCCTGGCCATCGCCCGCTCGATCACCCAGGCGCACGACGGCCTGATCGCCGCCCGACCGGCTGAGTACGGCGGTCTACGGGTCGACGTCCAGCTACCCAAGGTGCCCTGACCCGGTCCAGCCGACCACGCACCGCACCCGCCCCGACAGCACCGCACCCCACATCGACCGCCGAGCGCGGCAACTCGGCCTTCGGCGTGCCCGGAATCGGGCGCTGCCCGGCAGAGAGGAGCAACATCGTGACCACCCGAGAGCATCCGGCACCGCCCACCAGCGCTGCCCCGGCTCCGACCGGGTCGGCCCACGACGAGCAGTCCGGGTCAGCCCACGGCGGGAAGTACGGGTCGGTGCCGGTCGGGGAGTCCGGGTCGGCGCACGGCGGGCTTTCCGGGCCGGCGTACGACCGGCACGGCGGGGCGGCCGGTGGGCGGCTGGCCTGGGCGGACGTCGCCAAGGGTGGCTGCATCGTCCTGGTCCTGCTCTGGCACGTGATCATGAAGGATTACCTGCAGATCGACTGGCGGCTCACGGTGCCGGTGCCGGGTGCCTGGGGCACCTTCGGTGAGCTGTTGCTGCCGATGCGGATGCCACTGTTCTTCACCATCTCCGGCATGTTCGCGGCCGCCGCCGTGCACCGGCCGTGGCGGGCGGTGGCCCGCTCCCGGGTCGCCAAGTTCCTCTACCTGTACGCCCTCTGGCTGCTGATCCACACCGCCGTGCTGGCCTTCGCCCCGGACTTCCCCACCGACCGGGCGAGCAGCGTGGGCCAACTGCTGGCCCAGCTCACCATCACCCCGTCCAACCTCTGGTACCTGTACGCGCTGGCGCTCTACTTCGTGCTGGCCAAGGCGTTGCGTCGGGTCCACCCGGCGGTGCTGCTGGGCGCAGCGGGCACGCTTGCCGCCGTCGCGGCTACCGGGTTGCTGGACACCCCGGGCAACCGGGGCGGGCTCTACCAGAATCTGGTGTTCTTCCTCGCCGGTCTGCACCTGCGGCCGTACGTGCTGAGGTGGGCGCAGGCGGTGACCGGCCGACGGCTGCTGCTCGCGGCGGCGGCGTACGGCATCGGGTCTGCGGTCCTGCTCGCCACCGACGTCGGCCGGCTGCCCGGCGTGGCGGTGCTGGTGTCCACCGTCGCGGTGCTGTTCGGCATCGCCGGGGCGGTACGCCTCAGCCGGTGGCCGGTGGTCGCCGAACCGTTGGCGGCCCTCGGCCGGCACACACTGCCGATCTACGTGATCCACATGCCGGTGCTCGCCCTGCTGCACCTGCTGATCGCCGACCGGGTCGCCGACCTGGACGAGCCCGCCCGGCTGGCGCTGGCCTTCGGCTTTCCGTTCTCGCTCACCGTCGCCGTGCTGGCGCTGAGCCTGGGCGTGCACCGCACCCTGCTCGCGGCCCGCGCGTGGTGGCTGTTCGACCTGCCCGCTCGGCGGAAGGCCGCGTCGACGTGATCACCACCTGGCCTGCCACCCACCTGACCGGCGTTTCGCCGGCTGAACCAGAAGGAGACGACATGTCCCGCTCAGCTTCCCCGGAGGTCGACCCAGCCCGGGTCGACGTGGCGGAGGCCGCCCGCTGGCTCGACGGCCGGGTGCTGCGTACTCCGTTGTTGCGGTCCCCGGCGATCGACCGGCTGGCCGGCGTGCGGGTGCTGATGAAGGCGGAGAACCTGCAGCGTGGCGGCTCGTACAAGATGCGGGGCGGACTGTTCGCGGTCGGTCGGCTGGTGGCGGCCGGGCACCGCGGGGTGGTCGCGCAGAGCACCGGTAACCACGCCGTCGCGGTGGCGCTGGCGGCGCGGCGACACGGGGTGGCCGCCACGGTGGTGCTTCCGGTCGACGCGCCCGCGACGAAGGTCGAGCGGGCCCGGGCGGCGGGTGCGCGGGTGGTGCTCGCCGGTACCGACGTCGCGCAGCGGCTGGCGGTGGTCCGGCAGCTCAGCGACGAGACCGGCCATCCGATCGTCGACGCGTACGACCATCCGGACGTGGTGGCCGGGCAGGGCACCGCAAGCCTCGAACTGATCGAGGAGGCCGAGCGGTCCGGCGCTCCGCTGGACGCGCTGGTGCTGCCCGTCGGTGGGGGCGGCGGCGTGGCCGGGGCGTGCCTGGCCGCCGCCGGGCGGCCGATCGAGGTGTACGGCGTGGAGCCGTACGGCTGCGATTCGCTGGCCCGCAGCCTGGACGCCGGTCGACCGGTCCCGGTCACGCCCGCACCGACGATCGCCGACGGTCTTCGGCCGTCCTGCGTGGGTGCGCTGCCGTTCGCCATCGTCCGGGACCGCCTGCGCGGGGTGATCCGGGTGGACGACGAGCAGATAGCCGAGGCGTTCCGGCTGCTCCTGCTGGAACTGAAGGTGCTGGCCGAGCCGTCGGGCGCGGCCGGCCTGGCCGGCGTACTCCGGCTGTCCGGCAGCAATGCCGAGCAGCCCGGCGGACGGCTGTCCGGCAGCAACGCCGAGCAGCCCGGCGGCCGGGACGCGGAGCGTCAGGCCGGGGTAGATGGCGTCGGCGGGAGTGGTACGCGGCGGCTGCACACGGTCGGTGTGGTGCTGACCGGCGGAAATGTGGAAGCGGACCTGGTCGCCCGACTGGCGACCCCGCATCGGATCGAGGAAGGGGCGGCAGCATGAGCGAGCGTCACAGCGGGGGAGCGCGACGGGACGGCGGCGGCAGGCCGCAGGTGATCGGGGTGCTGTTCGGTGGGCCGTCCGCGGAGCACGAGGTCTCCTGCGCCTCGGCGCTCGGGGTGGCGCGGGCGCTTGTCGGCGGCGGGTACCAGGTCGTGGCGCTCGGCGTCACCCGTCAAGGCCGGCTGCGGCTCGTCCCCGAGGAGACACTGGCCGCCCACATCGACGGTACGGCGGCGGCGCGGGCCATCGACGACCGGCTGTCGGTGACCGGGTCGGCCGTGGAGTTGCGGGCCGGCGAGCGGCCCGGCACCGCACTGGTCACCGGGGCGGAATCGCCCGGCGAGGTGCACGCCGTACTCGACGTGGTCTTCCCGGTCCTGCACGGCCCGTACGGCGAGGACGGTGTGGTGCAGGGGCTGCTCGAATCGCTGGGCGTGCCGTACGTGGGATGCGGGATCCTCGCCTCCGCCGTCGGGATGGACAAGGTGGCGATGAAGCGGGCGCTGCGGGCCGAGGGAGTGCCGATCACCCCGCACGTCTGGTTCGACGAGCACACCTACCGCACCACCGAGGACGTGGAGAAGCTGGTGGTGGGGCTGCGCCGGCCGCTGTTCGTCAAGCCGGCGCGGATGGGTTCGTCGATCGGCATCTCCCGGGTGACCGAGGACGACGACCTGGCCGCGGCGGTGGAAGAGGCGCTGCGGCACGACAACCTGGTGGTGGTGGAGCAGGGTGTCACCGGCCGCGAGTTGGAGTGCGGGGTGCTCGGCGGGACCCGTCCCGAGGCATCCACCGTGGGCGAGGTACGGGTCACCGGAGGCTGGTTCGACTACCAGCAGAAGTACTTCGGCGACGCCGATCCGATGGTGGTGCCGGCGGTGCTGCCCGACGAGGTGACCGAACGGATCCGGGACCTGTCGCTGCGGGCGTTCGCCGCGATCGGCGGCTGGGGGCTGGCCCGCGTCGACTTCCTCTACGACGAGTCGGCCGGCGAGTTGTACGTCAACGAGTTGAACACGATGCCCGGCTTCACCGCGCACTCGATGTACCCGAAGGTGTGGGCGGCTGCCGGGGTCGGCTACCAGCAGATCGTCGACCGGCTGGTCGCGCTCGCCGTCGAACGGCGGGCGAGCCGTCCCACCAGCCAGGAGGGTCAGGCGTGATCCTGCTCTGCGATCCCCGGGTGGCGGCGGTGCCCGGCGTGGACGACGGTGACCCCCTGGTCGACCTGCGGGACGTACCCGAACTGCGGCTCGACGGTCGGGCCGCCGATCCGGCCGGGGCGTACGCCCGGTTGCGTCAAGGTGTGGTGGAGCGTCTGCTGGCCGCGCAGCGCACCCTGCCCGACGGCCTGCGCCTGCTGGTCATCGAGGGATACCGGCCGTACGAGGCGCAGCTGAACATCTTCACCGCCTACCGCGACGAGTTGCGCCGCAACCATCCGGACTGGTCGCCGCAGCGGGTGTACGAGGAGACCACCAAGTTCGTCTCCCCGGTGGAGGTGGCGCCGCACAGCACCGGCGGGGCGGTGGACCTGACCCTGTGCACCGCCGATGGGATCGAGGTGGACATGGGCACCGCGGTGGACGCCACCCCCGAGGCGAGCGGAAACGCCTGCTTCACGGCCGCCACGTCGATCGGCGCGCCGGCCCGCCGGCACCGGCGGATCATGGGTGCCGCGCTGGCCTGCGCGGGACTTGTCAACTACCCCACCGAGTGGTGGCACTGGTCTTACGGCGACCGGTACTGGGCACTGATGACCGGGGCACCGCACACCCGCTACGGCCCGCTGTGAGAGTGAGGGGCGGCGTCATCCTGTGCGGGCACGGTGTCGGAGAGTCGATGTGAAGTTTGTTTCCGATCCACCTGAACCCGACAGCGCTCCCAGGCCGTACCAGCATCCGAAGCAGATGCCGAGGTACGGGAGGCGACAGGTGAAGGTGCAGCGCAAGCACATGCTGGCGGCGGGGGTGGCGGTGATGGCCGCCGGGGCCTTGGCGGTGAGCACCGGGCTCGGCTTCGCCGACAGCACGCCGACCGCCCAGAGCGTCTGCCCCGGCTCGATCACCTTCTCGGCCGAAGGGGGTGCCCCGGCCGCCACCAGCAACCAGTTCCCGGTCGGGACCCGACTGCGGGTGACAAACCTGGACAACGCCAGGACGGCGGAGGTGACAGTGGTCGGGCCGTCGGGCAGTTGCGTACTGCTCAACTCCGCCGCGATGGACCTGGTCCGCGAACCGGGGAAGAACGTCATCCGACGTAACGTGGTCGAGCGGCTGGGCGGTGTCGCCGTACCGCCCAGGCAGCCGGGCCAGGTCGCCGACCGGCCCGGCGTCGCGTCACCGCCCGCGGTCCGCCCGGTCGACGGGTCGGCCTGTCAGGGCGCGATCACCTTCTTCGAGGAAGCCGCCGCCCCGGCCGCCACCAGCGACCGGTTCCCGGTCGGCACCCGGCTGCGGGTGACGAACCTGGACAACAACCGGTCGACAACGGTGACGGTGACCGGTCCGTCGGGCAGTTGCGTGCTGCTCAACTCCGCAGCGATGGAACAGATCCGGGAACCCGGCAAGAACCTGGTCCGCAACAACACAGTCGAACTGCTGCGCTGAGACCGGGCCGGGTGGCTGTCGCGCGGTGCGGACGCGGCAGTCACCCGGCCGTCCAGGGTCACCCGAAGGCGGCGTCGAGGATCTCCATCGCACGGGACAGCTCGTCGTCGGCGATGACCAGTGGGGGCAGGAAACGCAGCACATTGCCGTACGTGCCGCAGGTGAGGGTGAGCAGGCCGGCGGCGTGGCAGGCCGCCGAGATCGCCGCCGTGGCGGCCGGGTCGGGAGTGAGGGTGCCCGGCTGCACGATCTCCACGGCCAGCATCGCGCCGCGACCGCGTACCTCGGCGATCGCCGGATCCCGTTCGGCGATCGCCCGCAGCCGGGCACCCAGTACGGCCTCGATCCGCCGGGCCGCACCGGCAAGGTCCAGCTCGTGCATGGTGTCGATCGAGGCGAGTGCGGCGGCGCAGGCGATCGGGTTGCCCCCGTAGGTGCCACCGAGCCCGCCGACGTGCACCGCGTCCATCAGCTCCGCCCGGCCGGTCACCGCGGCCAGCGGCAACCCACCGGCGATGCCCTTGGCCAGGGTGATCAGATCAGGTTCGACGCCCTCGTGCTGGCAGGCGAACCAGTCGCCGGTGCGGCAGAAGCCGGTCTGGATCTCGTCGGCGATGAAGACCACCCCGGCCGCCGTCGCCCACTCGCGCAGCGCCGGCAGAAAACCCGCCGCCGGTACGACGAAACCGCCCTCGCCCTGGATCGGTTCGATCAGCAGCGCCGCCACGTTCTCCGCACCGACCTGCTTCTCCACCAGCTCGATCGCCCGAGCCGCGGCGGTGGCGCCGTCCAGGCCACCGTCGCGCAGCGGGTACGACATCGGCACCCGGTAGATCTCCCCGGCGAACGGCCCGAACCGGTGCTTGTACGGCATGTTCTTCGCGGTCAGCGCCATGGTCAGGTTGGTCCGGCCGTGGTACGCGTGGTCGAAGACCACCACGGCCGGTCGACCGGTGGCGTGTCGGGCGATCTTTACCGCGTTCTCCACCGCCTCGGCACCGGAGTTGAACAACGCAGAGCGCTTCTCGAAGCCGCCCGGAGTCAGCTCGTTGAGCTGCTCGCAGACCGCCACGTACGACTCGTACGGGGCGACCATGAAGCAGGTGTGGGTGAAGCGTTCGACCTGGGCGCGTACCGCCTCGACCACCTTCGGGGCAGAGTTGCCCACGTTGGTGACGGCGATGCCGGCGGCGAAGTCGATCCACTGGCGGCCCTCGACGTCAGTGAGGGTACCGCCCGAGGCGGTGTCGACATAGGAGGAAATGACGCTGCCGACACCCCGGGCGACGGCCGAACCCCGCCGCTTGTGCAGCTCCGCTGAAGAGGTCATGAGACTGGTCAGCCCTCGATGTTGTGCATGACGTGCTTGATCCGGGTGTAGTCCTCCAGGCTGTAGATCGAGAGGTCCTTGCCGTGCCCGGAGTGCTTGAAGCCGCCGTGCGGCATCTCGGAGATGAACGGGATGTGGGTGTTCACCCAGACACAGCCGAAGTCGAGCCGGCGGGTCATCCGCATGGCGCGGCCGTGGTCGCGGGTCCAGACCGAGGCGGACAGGCCGTAGTCGACGCCGTTTGCCCAGCGCACCGCCTCGTCCTCGTCGGAGAAGCGCTGCACGGTGATGACCGGGCCGAAGACCTCCTGCTGGATGATCTCGTCGGCCTGCTGCAGACCGGAGACGACGGTCGGGGCGTAGAAGTAGCCGCGCTCGCCCACCTGCGCACCGCCGGTCTGCAGGTTCGCGTGGTCGGGCAGCCGGTCCACGAAGCCGCGTACCCGGGCCAGTTGGTTGGCGTTGTTCAGCGGGCCGTAGAGCACGTCGGCGTCGTCCGGCGCGCCGGTCCTGGTGTTGCGGGCCTGCTCGGTGAGGGCGGCGACGAAGTCCTCGTGGACGCCGGGCGCGGTCAGCACCCGGGTGGCGGCGGTGCAGTCCTGGCCGGCGTTGAAGTAGCCGCCCATCGCGATGGCCTCGGCCGCCGCCGCGATGTCGGCGTCGTCGAAGATCACCACCGGGGCCTTGCCACCCAGTTCCAGGTGGGTGCGCTTGAGGTCGGGCGCAGCGGCGGCGGCGACCTCCATGCCGGCCCGGGTGGAGCCGGTGATCGACACCAGTTGCGGGGTGGGGTGCGCGACCAGGGCACGACCGGTGTCCCGGTCACCGCAGACGACGTTGAACACGCCCGGCGGCAGGACCTCGGCGGCGATCTCGGCCAGCAGCAGCGTCGACACCGGCGTGGTGTCCGACGGCTTGAGCACCACCGTGTTGCCGGCCGCCAGCGCGGGCGCGATCTTCCAGACCGCCATCATCAGCGGGTAGTTCCACGGGGTGACCTGGGCGCAGACGCCGATCGGCTCGCGCCGCACGTACGAGGTGTGCCCGGCCATGTACTCGCCCGCCGAACGGCCCTCCAGCAGCCGGGCGGCACCGGCGAAGAAGCGGAACTCGTCCACCGCGGGGGGCAACTCCTCGTCGGCGGTGAGCTGGCGGGGCTTGCCGGTGTTGCGGACCTCGGCGTCGACCAGGTCGGCGGCCCGGGCCTCGACCGCGTCGGCGAGCTTGAGCAGAGCCTTCTGCCGCTCCGCCGGGGTACTGTCCCGCCAGCTCTCGAAGGCGGTGGCGGCGGCCCGCATCGCCGCGTCGACATCGGCGGCCCCGGAGACCGGGGCCTGGGCGAAGACCTCCCCGGTGCAGGGGTCGATCAGGTCGGCGTAGCCACCGTCGACCGGCTCGACGTACTCGCCGTTGACGAAGTTGCGCAGCTTCTGCTGGTCACTCATGACAGGATCACTCCGAAGGGTCCGGGGGCGCGCTGCGGCGGTTATCGCAACCTTCGTGCCATCTTCGCTACTGAATTCGCGGCAGACAAGGGCCTGGGCGACCGTATCCGTCGGCGCGGCTCTGGATTAGGCTGCGGAACGTGGAGCTCACACCGTTCTTCGTCGCCGGTCGACCCAGCCACGGCACCGACGAGGTGACCGTCCACCATCCGTACGACGGGCGGCCGGTGGGGCGTACCAGCCTCGCCACCGCCGACCAGGTCGAGGCGGCCGTGGCGGCGGCGGCCGAGGTGGCGGCGAGCGCTGCCGCACTGCCCGCGCACGCCCGCGCGGCGGCGCTGGACCACGTCTCGCGCCGGCTCGCCGAACGGGCCGAGGAGATCGCCGCCCTGATCACCGCCGAGAACGGCAAGCCGGTCAAGTGGGCCCGGGCCGAGGTGGGCCGAGCGGTGTCGACCTTCCGGTGGGCGGCCGAGGAGGCCCGGCGCTACTCCGGCGAGCTGCAACGACTCGACACCGACCCGGCGGCCACCGGCCGCATCGCGCTGGTTCGGCGGGTGCCGAAGGGGCCGGTGCTGGGCATCACCCCGTTCAACTTCCCGCTCAACCTGGTGGCCCACAAGGTCGCCCCGGCGCTGGCGGTCGGCGCACCCATCATCGTGAAGCCGGCCCCGGCCACCCCGCTCTCGGCGCTGCTGCTCGGCGAGATCCTGGCCGAGACCGAGTTGCCCGCGGGGATGTTCTCGGTGCTGCCGCTGCCCAACGACCGCGCCGCCGAACTCGTCACCGACCCCCGCCTGCCGGTCGTCTCGTTCACCGGCTCCGGGCCGGTCGGCGCGAGCATCCGCCGATCCGTACCGGACAAGCACGTGACGCTGGAACTCGGCGGCAACGCGGCGGCCCTGATCTGCGAAGACTGGTCCGCCGACGAGGACCTCACCTTCGCGGCACAACGGATCGCCACCTTCTCCAACTACCAGGCCGGCCAGTCCTGCATCGCGGTGCAGCGGGTGTACGTGCACGAGTGGCTCTACGACGGGTTCCTGCCCCGCCTGGTCGCGGCCGTACGGGAGTTGCGTGCCGGCGACCCGACCGATCCACTGACCGACGTCGGTCCGCTGGTATCCGTCGACGCCGCCCGCCGGGTGGAGGCCTGGGTGGACGAGGCGGTGGCGGCAGGCGCCACCATCGAGACCGGCGGCCAGCGGGACGGCGCGACCTATCCACCCACCGTCCTGAGCGGAGTGCCTGCGAACGCGAAGGTGTGCACCGAGGAGGTGTTCGGCCCGGTGCTCGTCGTGGACCGGGTCGAGAACGACGCCGCCGGGTTCGCCGCCGTCAACGATTCGGCGTACGGCCTCCAGGCGGGTGTCTTCACCCACCGTCTCGACGTCGCCTTCGCGGCCGCCCGCACCCTGGAGGTCGGCGGGGTGATCGTCGGCGACGTGCCGTCGTACCGCGCCGACCAGATGCCGTACGGGGGAGTGAAGGGCAGCGGTGTGGGGCGGGAGGGGCTGCGCAGCGCCATGGACGACTACACCGACACCCGGGTCACCGTCCTCACCGGCCTAGCGCTGTAAGGAAGGGCACCTTATTAACGCCTCCGGTAGAGGAAGGGCCCCCTATTAACGCCGGAGTGGTTCACCAACTGCCGTCGTCGCGTACCCGAGCCGGGGCGCGGCCGAGCAGCAGGGTGACGAGAGCCTCGTCGATGTTCGCGCCGAGGAACCACTCGCCGGCCTGATCCAGCGCGAAGATCCGGCCGTGCTCGTCGACGGCGATGATGCTGTGCTGGTTCTCCGTACCGATGGGGAACAGTCGTGCCCCGATCACCGCTGCGAAGTCGGCAAGCGTGTCAGCGGTGTGCGCGACCTGCCGAGGCCGAATGTCGAACCGGGAGATCCACACCTCTTCCCCCGGGCCGAGCTTGGCCCCGACCAGGCTCGGAAATGCGGTCAGAGTCCGCAGAGCGGCCGGAGGGACGGCGTGTTCATGGGTCTTGCCACGCACCTCTCTGACATCTCGGATGGCTGACGTCGCCACCACCTCGTCGCCGAAATGTGGGCGCCAGCCGGCGGCGACGAGTGCGTTCGTCACATCGGCCGGGAAGCGACCCGGCTCGGGATCGGGTGCGGGCTCGGGATACCACGGTGCGGTCCAGCCGCGTTCGGACCAGGGCAGGACGTTGAAGTGGACGAGGAAGTTGATGCAGGTGTCGCAGGGGCGTTCGACCCGCCCACCCGCCGGGTCGCCCTCCTCCCGGACGAGGTAGCAGTCAAATCGCGCCGCGCTGAGCAGTGCCTCCGCGTCTCCGGCCTCCATCGGGGCGATGCCTTCGGCGGTGCGGCGGTGGTCGTACTCGTGCAGGACGTCGGAGACGACGACCAGTTCGGCGTGCCGGTCGCCGCCACGGACCAGGTGCCCGGCGGGCAGCCCGTCGAGGTACGCGCGGACCAGCGGATGATGGTTGAGCTCGATGTCGCCCTTCGCGCCGTGCGCGGTGAAGATGCGGCCCTCGATGGTCAGGTGTGCCGCGGTGGTCGGCGTGGGTAGCCGACGGATCTCGCGCAGCAGTTGGCCGGCCGGATCCACGGTGCGGGGGGCCGGCGGGCCGGTGGGGCGACCGCGGCGGAAGAGTTGCTCGACCACGTCGGGCGGCACCCGCGGCCAGGTGGTCACCTCGCCGGTCTCCTTGTCGACCACGGTGGTCGGCAGGTCACCGGGCATGGACCTGACCTGAGTGGACACCGTCGAGGTGATGACGTACCCGAGGTCGAACTCCGTGACCATGGGACGGCACTCGTGACCCAGGCGCTGTGAGTCGCGGCGGGCCCATACCGCCGCGATCTGCTCGGCCTGCTCGCGGTCAATCACACCGCGAACCTACCGGACAACGCGAATTCGTGGCAGCCGGTATGGTTCGGCTTACCGACGGTTACGAGAGGGGTGGCGTTGACCGACAGCGTGAACCGTGATGCCAATCGTGCCCTCCGGGCCCGCTTCGACGAGGTGTACGGGCAGTATCAGCAGCTGCGGTCCGGTTTGGACGAACTGCAGACCAGGCTTGCCGAGCTGCGGGTGACACAGCGCTCCGACGACGGCCAGGTGACCGCGACCGTCGGCGCTCAGGGCGAGCTGATCGCGGTGGACCTGAATCCCTCGATCTACCGTGACCACGACGCCAAGGCGCTGAGCGCGAAGATCACCGCCACGGTACGGCGGGCCGCCGCCGCCGCGACGACGGCCACCCAGGATCTCGTGAGCACCTACCTGCCGACCCGGTCCGGGGCCGCCGACTTCCTGCGTACCGGTGATTTCGGCACCCTGCTCGGCCGGGCCGACACCGTGCTGCGACGGAGCGAGTGATGGCCGGACAGCTCTGGCTCGACCCGTCGCGGGCCCGTCGCGGCGGCGCGGACCTGACCCGGGCGGGCGAGGCGGTGGCCGGTCGGCATGCCGAGGCCGGTGCCGCGATAGCGGCGGCCAGCAGCCGGCGGCCCTGGGGCCGCGACGACATCGGCGCGGCGTTCGAGCGGCAGTACCGGGGCTACGAGGAGATGGCACTGCGGGTCTGGGCGGGCGTCGGACGACGGCTGGCCGAACTCGGCGGGGACGTGGTCCGCTCGGTCGAGACCAACCAACAGACCGACGCGGCCAGCGGCGCCCGGTTCGACCGCATCTCCGACCCGCGCCCCCGGCGCTGATCCGGGCCGGGAATCTCCGATGACGCTGTTGCCGAGCCCGATTCCGCACCCGCTGGACTATTCACCGTGGGACCTGCCGGGCTGGATCTACGAGGCCCTCGACTGGGTGATCGGCGTCGAATGGCCGGAAGGCGACGAGCGCGCCGTCTGGGATCTGGCCGACCAGTGGTACGCGGTGGCCGCATCCCTCGCCGGCCCGCAGGCGGATGCGAGCACCGCCGCCGCCGAGGTGCACCAGGGTTACGGCGGCGTCGGTGCGGTCGCGGCCGCGTTCGGCGGGGCGTGGCGGCGGGTGGCCGATGGCGAGGATGCCCCACTGCCGGTGCTGCTCGCGGTCAGCCACGACCTGGGACGGGTGGTGGAGGAGTGCGGGTGCGACATCGAGGGCGCCAAGCTCGAAGTCTGGATCGAGCTGGGCATCCTGGTGGTCGAGTTGTTGGCCTTGGCGGTGGCGGCGGTGCTCACCGCCGGGGCTGCTTCGCCGGCCGCCGCCGGGGTGATCGCCGCGACCCGCTTCATCGTCCAGCAGATCTTCCGGCGTCTGCTCGCCCAGCTGGCGCGCAAGTCGCTGAAGCAGGGCCTCAAGGAAGTCGGCGAACGCGCGGCGAAGCAGGTGACCACCACGGGTGCGCGCGGGCTGGCCCGGCACGCCGCCCGAGAAGGGTTGACGGAGGCGGCCCAGGAGGCCGGGGTCAACCTGGCCACCCAGGTTTATCAGCAGAGCACCGGCCGTCGGCACGAGTTGGACGTGACCGACCTGAGCACGAACGCGATCGGCGGCCTGGCCGGCGGGGCGGCGGCGTCACTGGCCGGTCTCGGCCGGCACGCCACTGGTGGGGGTGCCCGGATGGCCGAACACCTGGGCCGGGAGATGACCGGCGAGGTGATCGCCGACCAGGCCGCGAGTCTGGCCACCGGGCAGGGGTTGACGTCGCTGGAGGATGCCGCCCGGGCGGCTGCTTCGGGTGCCCGTGGCTCGGCCACCGGTCAGGCTGACCGGGCGTTGCAGGCCCGGCTCGACGGCCAGTTGGCCGCCCTGTCCGGTCCGGCGCTCCCGTCGGTGCTGCCCGGGCCGGCCATCCCGGCGCCTGCTGCCCCAGAGCTGACGCTACCGCTCGCCGGCGGAGCATCGACGCAGCCAACGCCCGTCGTGGAGTCGGCGCAGGGCGCGGCGATCCCGGCTCAACGGACCTCGACCGAACCACCTGCCGTCGGGCCGATGGGTTCGACGTCGCCGGCTGCCGGGCCCGCGCTGCCCCTGCCGGCAGCCGATGGCGGTGTGGACCTGGAGCCGCCTCATGGCGGTGGGCCGGTGAGTCTTGCCGGATCCGCCCTGAACGAAACGGTGCACCGCCCGCCGGATCCGGGCCTGACTACAGAGTCGGCCCCGACTCCGGGCTCGGCTCTGACCACTGAGCTGGGCTCGACTCCGGAATCGACCCGGCCGGGCCGCGAGGTCCCGGCGAGTGCTCAGTCAAGCGTTGCTGCCGTAGGCCCAGCCTCGATGGCCGGACTGGTCGACGTCTCAGGGCCGGCGCTGTCCACGGTCGCGCCACCGTCGGTCGTGCCAGGTGTCGCTACCGGTCCGGACATGACGGCGGCGGGCGGAGTGGCTGGCGGTCTCGCCCCTCCGAGCGGTGCGGCCCATTCGAGCGGTGCGGCCCATTCGAGCGGTGCGGTCCATCCGGGCGGTCCGGTCCATGCGTCGGGCCCGGTGGCCGCGGTCGGCATCAGCGGATCGTCGACTGCGACGGGCTCCGCAGCAGCAGGGCCGGTGATGGACCGGGTGCCGGGCGCGTCGACGGCGACACGGCCGGAGGCAGGTTCTCCCGGCGGTCCACCGTCGCGGCCGGAGCCTTCGCCCGCGCCACCCCGCTCCGCACTTGTCGAAGCGCTCGTTCCGAACGCGCCGACGGTGAACTCTCCGGGGCGTGTCACCCCACCCACAGCGCCGCCGACACGCCCCGATCCCGAAGCCAGCCGGACTGCCGACTACGAGGCTCTCGAACGGCGTCGTTACCAGGGCTATTACGAGTCACAAAGAGCCGGGCATGAGGAAAGCCGCCGGTCTCGTGAGGTTTCCCGGCTGAGGAGTCAGGCGGACGAGCACTACCAGCGCGCCAGCGACTTCACAGCATATGCGCGCCAACTCCACCAGGCGGGCCATCGCGATGCGTCAGCCAACTGGCAACAGGCAGCGAAGGCCGAAACCCGTGCGTACGGGCGGTGTCTGGATCTGGCCGATGCGGTGGCGTCGGGTGCTGTCGTGCCCGACGTGGTGGCCGTCGACCGGCCGGAGGACTTCCATCGGATCAACGACGACGTCGGCGATCTCGCCGTCGGCGCGATCGACACCGGCGATCGTTCCGCCCTGACCGGCGACGACCATCCACCGCCGATCGACCGGTCCCGCCGGTACGGCCAGCCGGGCGGGCTGCGTCCACCACTGGCTCTGCACCAACGGGACGTGGAACAGCAACTGCCCCGCGACGAGGCGGGCAACGTGGTGCGGACCGCCGATCCTCGGGCCGGGGACTGGTTCGGGTTGATGAACGACGGTGGGCCGCGGGCGGACCCGACCCGAGGGATCAACTGCCTGGACTGCACCCTGTCGCTCTACGACACCTGGGTGCACGGGCGTCCCCGGGTCGCGGCGCCACGCACCTTCGACGCGTACCAGGCCGGTGACGTGACTCGGCCGCTCAACGGCGAGCAGGACGGCACCGGGCGGGTCGAGGATGTCACGGGTGGCCGCTTCCAGCGGCTCTGCGACGGCACCGCCCGTACGCCCGTCGAACTGCAACGGGCGCTGGACACCGGCTACCGCAACCTGCGCGACCAACTGGTGCTCGGCGGGCACGGCAGTTTCGCCTTCGTCGTCAACCATCTGGAGCGGGGTGGTGCGCACATCTGGGTGGCGTTGAATCAGAACGGCACGGTGCTCTACGTCGACCCGCAGGTCGGGCTGGTCAGTGATCAACCGCTGTACCGGTACCACGGGCCGGCGCACCCGTTCAACGCGGTCGACGCGGACGTGCTGGTGCTCGACGGCGGTGCCCGGCCGATGCCGTTGGCCGGGTTGCGTCGGGGCATCTACAGCCAGCGACCGGATCTGCCCCGATATCCGCCCGCCGAGGAATTCGAGGGGTACGGCGATCCGTACCTCAACCGGGTGCACCTGCTCGGCGATTCCGGCTGAGCGTCTCCACCCGGCCGAGGTGACGTGGACTGCTCTGGGCCGGGACGAAACGCGCTTGCCCAACCCGGCACGAACGATAAGGGTCGGGACATGACGGATTTCGATTCCTCGGCCGACCATCCGATCCGACGCTTCGGCTGGTCCAACATGTTCGTCCGACCCGAGGACGATCCGCGTGCCGACGGTGGGTTCGACGGCGAGCGGGAAACCCTCGTCGGTTATCTGCGCGACCAGCGACTGACCCTGGAGATGAAGTGTTCCGGCCTGGACGCGGCGGCGTTGGCCCGTCGGTCCGTACCACCGTCGACCATGTCGCTGCTCGGCCTGGTGCGGCACCTCGCCGAGGTGGAGCGCGGCTGGTTCCGGCGCACGATGGCAGGACTGGACGCGCCGCGCATCTGGTGCAGCGAAACCGAACCGGACGCGGACTTCGACGGTGCGTTGCCCGACCCGGAGGTGGTCGACGAGGCGTGGCGGGCCTGGCGGGCGGAGGTCGAGTTCGCGGAGCGGTTCGTCGCGGAGACGGCGGATCTCGGGATGCGGGGGCGTCGCGGCGACGAGGCGTATCCGCTGCGCGACATCCTGGTGCACATGATCGAGGAGTACGCCCGGCACAACGGCCACGCGGACCTGCTGCGCGAACGGATCGACGGCCGCGTCGGCCAGTGACCGTCTCGGAAGACCACGACCGGGCAGCGTGACAGTTCGGGACGGGTCATCGACCGCCCGGGAAGGCAGGTGGCCGTCGGGCATGGGCGAGGCTCACGCCGGTGTGGTGTGCGGCCGTCGCCGGCGTGGCGGGTCGCACATCCGGGGTGGTCGATGACGAGCCGAGTGTGGGCGCCGGTAGTAGCCTGACCGGCGGTTCCCCCGTCGGGGGAGGAACGGTGGGAGCTCATGTCGGTAGGTCGCCGCGCGGCGCGGCTCGCGACGGTCTGCGTGTTCCTCGGCGGGCTGGTGATGCTCGGTGGCGCACCGGCGCATGCCGACGAGGACCGCGTGCGGGTGCGGTCGGCCGGCAGCTTCACCGCGGGCCGCGCCGCCCAGGACGTCCGGTTGGAGGTACGCAAACGTACCGACGGCTGTGTACGGGTGCGGGGCGCGCTGGGGCTGAGTCTGCCCGGCGTCCGACCCGAGCAGGTCACTGTCCAGGCGGAGGTCGACCGCCGATGGGTGTCCGTGCCGGTCTCCGGCACCGACGGGCTGGTGACCACCGCGCCGGTCGCCCCGGCCAGGGACGAACTCTGCAAGCGCAAGGGCACGGTGATCCGCTACCGGGTGGCGTTCGGCGCCGACGCTCCCGGGGGCCGGCTGGTCGTGACGGGCGAGGCGGTCACGGCGCGCGGTGTCCTGCTGGGGCGCGCCGTCGCGGAGTCCCAGGTGAACGGTGGCCGGGTCGCCCCGACACCGTCCCGCTCGCCGTCTCCCACCCCCACCCTGGACGAGGTGGTCGACACGCCGCCCGCGCCCACTGCGACGGTGGCGTTGGCGGCGGACACCCCGGGGGAGATGAGCCAGGCGGCCAACCAGTCCGGCGGCATCTCGTCGGTGATGTACGTCGGCATCGCCATGGTCGCGGCCGGTGCCCTGCTCATCGGGCTGCTGGTGTTCCGCTCGCGCCGGGATCGGCGACGGCGTGGCGAGCAGGTCGACGTCCCGCTGCCGGGTAATCCGGCCGGCACCACCTACCGTTCCACCCGATCTCCGGCGCCGACGCCACCCGGTCCGCAGGTGCTGCCGCCACCCGGTCCGCAGGCAGTGCCGCCGGCAGCACCCGGCCAGGTGTACGGGACGGGTCGACCGCCCACGCCCCGCGTTTACGGCGGTACGCCGACGGCCCGACCCGCCGGCGGCCTGTACGGCGCGCGGCCGACCGGTGCCGGCGACCAGAGCCCGACCGAGACCGCTCCTGGCGTCTCCAGCTCTGCGCCCGTACCGCCGGTGTCGGGGTCTGCTGCCGTGCCGCCGGTGTCTGCGCCGCCGGCGCAGGGCGGGTCGCCGGGGTGGCAGGACCCGCCGCCGCCCGCCGTGCCAGGTGACGATCCGAGGTACGGGGGCGGGCTGCCCGGCTGAGCCGGGGTGGGGGCCGCGCCTCCGATACGCTCAGCTTTGTTGACGGACCGCAGTCGAGGAGTGGAACCGGTGTCTGATCTGTCCCAGATCGTCAAGGCGTACGACGTCCGTGGGACGGTGCCGCAGCAGTGGGACGAGGGGGTTGCCGCCGCCTTGGGCTCCGCCTTCGCGCAGATGCTCGACGCCACCGGCGATGCGGGCAAGGCCGTGCTGATCGGGCACGACATGCGTGCCTCCGGTCCGGCGTTGGCGGATGCCTTCGCCGCCGGCGTACGCGCCGAGGGGCGTGCGGTCATCGAGATCGGGCTCGCCTCGACCGACATGATCTACTACGCCTCCGGTTCGTTGGATCTGCCCGGTGCGATGTTCACCGCCAGTCACAATCCGGCGCAGTACAACGGCATCAAGATGTGCCACGCGGGGGCCCGCCCGGTCGGGCAGGACACCGGGCTGGCCGAGGTTCGTGAGCGGGCGCAGGCGCTGCTGGACAAGGGCGAGCCGGTGGGTGAGCCGACCGCGCCGGTGCACCGGCAGGATCTGCTCGCCGACTACGCGGCGCACCTGCGCACGTTGGTGGACCTGTCCGGCATCCGGCCGCTGACCGTGGTGGTGGACGCGGGCAACGGCATGGCCGGGCACACCGTGCCCAGCGTGCTCGGCGACGCCGCGTTGGCGGCCCTGCCGTTGCGGATCGTGCCGATGTACTTCGAGTTGGACGGCACGTTCCCCAACCACGAGGCCAACCCGTTGGACCCGGCCAACCTGGTCGACCTGCAACGCGCGGTGGTGGCGCACGGCGCGGACATCGGCCTGGCGTTCGACGGGGACGCCGACCGCTGCTTCGTCATCGACGAGCGCGGCGAGCCGGTCTCGCCGTCGGCGATCACCGCGCTGGTCGCGGCCCGGGAGCTGGCCAAGCACCCCGGCTCGACGGTGATTCACAACCTGATCACCTCGCAGGCGGTGCCGGAGATCATCCGTGAGCACGGCGGCGAGCCGGTGGTGGCCCGGGTGGGTCACTCCTTCATCAAGGCGGAGATGGCGCGTACCAACGCGATTTTCGGTGGTGAACACTCCGCCCACTACTACTTCCGGGATTTCTGGTTCGCCGACACCGGCATGCTGGCCGCGATGCACACCCTGGCCGCGCTCGGCGAGCAGCCGCAGCCGCTCTCCGTGCTCGCCGCCGAGTACGAGCGGTACGTCGCCTCCGGCGAGATCAACTCCACGGTGACGGACCAGGCCGCCAAGGTCGCCGAGGTGCGGGCCGCCTACCCGGATGCCGAGGTCGACGAACTGGACGGATTGACCCTGCGCTTCCCGGACGGGGCGTGGTTCAACCTGCGTGCCTCGAACACCGAGCCGTTGCTGCGTCTCAATGTCGAGGCGCCCACTGCGCAGCGAATGACGTCGCTGCGCGACGACGTGCTCGACCGGGTACGCCGATAAGATCGCTCGCGCCGTTCGGTGCCGCCGATCGGTGAAACCGCATACGTGGAAGGAGCCGCGCCGTGGCCCTCGACCCGCAGTTGCTGGAAATCCTCGCCTGCCCGGACACCCACCATGCCCCGCTCGACTACGACGCACAGGCGCAGACGCTGACCTGCACCGAGTGTGGCCGGATCTTCGAGGTCCGTGACGACGTCCCGGTGCTGCTGCTGGACGAGGCGCGCGGCCCTGCGGAGCGGTCGTGATCGACGGGACGGCCGGGGTCAGCGGCCACCGCCACGCCGACGACCAACTGCTCGACGACCCGAAGGCGCTGGCCGAGCGGGACCCGGGCGGCATGCTGCGGCACACCGCCTCGGCCGGCGCGCAGGTGCGCGAGTCCGCCGCGCTGGCCGCCGAGGCGAACCTGTCGATGCTCGCCGACGACGGCCGTCCCCGCGCGGTGGTGATCGCCGGCATCGGCACCGCCGGGCGTACCGGTGACGTGCTGGCCACGGTCGCCGGGCCGCGCTGCCCGGTGCCGGTCATTGCGCACCGCAGCGCGGGCGTGCCGGGCTGGGTCGGTGCCGCCGACGTGGTGATCGCGGTCAGCGCCTCCGGTCGCAGCCCGGAGGCGCTCGGTGCGGCCGAGGCGGCGCACCGCCGTGGTGCCCGGCTGGTGGCCGTCGGTCCGGCCGACTCCCAGTTGCAGTCACTGGCCGAGCGGGCTCGTGCCCCGTTCATTCCGGTGCCCCGCCGGGCGCCGGCGCGGGCCAGCCTCTGGGGTCTCACTGTGCCGGTGCTGCTGGCCGCCCGGGCGCTCGGTCTGGTGAAGGTCAACGAGGCGGACCTCGCCGAGACGGCGGCCCGGCTGGACGCCGACGCCGACCGCTGCCGGCCCACCGCGGAGTCCTTCGTCAACCCGGCGAAGTCGCTCGCCCTCGGCCTGGCCGGCTCCATCCCGATCGTGTGGGGTTCGTCCCCGCTCGCCTCGGTCGCGGCTCGCCGGTTCGGTGACACCCTGTCGGCCAACGCCCGCTACCCGGTGGTCACCGGGGCGCTCGGCGAGGCGGGTCGGGGTCGGGTCGGTCTGCTCGACGGCGTCTTCGGCGGCCTCGCCGAAGGGGAGCGGGACATCTTCGCCGACCCGGAGGAGTCGACGCCCGACGGCACCCGGCTGCGGCTGGTGCTGCTGCGCGACGGTGGCCTGAACGCCGAGGACGACGCCGACGAGCCCCTCGCGGTGGAGGAGCGGCGCGCCGACGCGGTGCAGACGCTCGCCGAGCGCCGGGGCGTACGGTGCGATGTGGTGACCGCCGAGGGCGGCTCGGCGCTGGAACGGCTGGCCTCCCTGGTGGCGGTGCCGGACTTCGCCTCGATCTACCTGGCCCTGGCACACGGCCTGGATCCGATGGCGGTGCCGGCGATCACGGAGATGAAGGAGCTGGCCAACCAGTGACCGGAACGGCGGCGGCATGAGCGCCGGGGGTGGCACCAGGGCGATCGTCGCGGCGTTGCTGGCCAATCTCGGCATCGCGGTGACGAAGTTCGTGGCGTACCTGCTGACGATGTCGTCGTCGATGCTGGCGGAGTCGATCCACTCGGTTGCCGACACCGGAAACCAGGCGTTGCTGCTGGTCGGTGGCAAGCGGGCCCGGCGGGCACCCACCGCGCAGCATCCCTTCGGCTACGGCCGGGAGCGCTACGTCTACGCGTTCATCGTGGCCATCGTGCTGTTCAGCCTGGGTGGGGTCTTCGCGCTCTACGAGGCGTGGCACAAGTGGTCCGATCCGCACGGGATCACCAGCTGGCACTGGGTGCCGGTGACGGTGCTGCTGGTGGCGATCGTGCTGGAGTCGTTCTCGTTCCGTACCGCGATCAAGGAGTCCAACCTGGTCCGGGGCCGTCAGTCCTGGACCAGGTTCATCCGCCGGTCCAAGGCGCCGGAGTTGCCGGTGGTGCTGCTGGAGGACTTCGGCGCCCTGGTCGGTCTGCTCTTCGCGCTGTTCGGCGTGGGAATGACCCTGGCCACCGGCGACGGCCGGTGGGACGCGGCGGGCACCGCGATGATCGGCCTGCTGCTGGTCACGATCGCGATCGTGCTCGCCCTGGAGACCAAGAGCCTGCTGCTCGGGGAGGGTGCCGAGCCGGCCGAGATCGCCGCCATCGAGCAGGCGGTCACCGGCGGGCCGGAGGTCGAGCGGATCATCCACATGAAGACGCTCTACCTCGGTCCGGATGAGTTGATGGTGGCCGCGAAGATCGCGGTGGCGCGCTGGGAGACCGCCGAGGAGTTGGCGCGCGGTATCGACGCGGTGGAGGCCCGGATCCGTGCGGCGGTGCCAACCGCCCGGGTGATCTATCTGGAGCCGGACATCTACCGGGGAGAGGTCGGGCCGGCGGAGGCGTCCGGTCGATCGGGGAGCTGACCGGTGGAACTGCTGTACGGGCCGATCAAGGACTACGCGTGGGGTTCCCGCTGCGCCATCGCCGAGTTGCAGGGGCGTCCGGTGCCCAGCGAGGGCCCGGAGGCTGAACTCTGGTTGGGCGCTCATCCGGGCGCGCCGGCCAGCGTCGACCGGGACGGTGGCCGGGTCGCCCTGACCGAGGTGCTCGCCGCCGATCCGGCCGGCTGGCTCGGCCAGCGGGTCGTCGACCGGTTCGGCGCGCGACTGCCGTTCCTGCTGAAGGTGCTGGCCGCCGCGGCGCCGCTGAGCTTGCAGGCCCATCCGGACGCCGAGCAGGCCCGAGCGGGGTACGCCGCCGACGATGCCCGGTGCGACGGGCACCGCAACTACGTCGACCCGTTCCACAAGCCGGAGTTGCTGGTGGCGCTCGGGCCGATGGAGGCGCTGTGCGGTTTCCGGGATCCGGCGGTCTCGGCCGAGGTGTTGGCCGGGCTTGGCGTACCGGCGTTGGGGCCGGTGCTCGATGCGCTCGACGCCGGTGCGGCCGGGCTGGCCGAGGCCGTACGCCTGCTGCTGACCTGGCCGGCGGCGGACCGTGCCGGGCTGGTGGCGGCGGTGCGGAAGGCGGCGGTGGTCGGGCCGGACGCGGAACTTGTCGAGCTGCTGGCCGAGGCATACCCGGCCGATCCGGGGGTGGTGGTGGCGTTGCTGCTCAACCGGGTGCGGTTGGCGCCGGGCGAGGCCATCTGGATGCCGGCCGGAAATCTGCACGCCTACCTGCGCGGTACGGGTGTGGAGGTGATGGCGGCCAGTGACAACGTCCTGCGCGGCGGGCTCACTCGCAAGCGCGTCGACGTGGCCGAGCTGCTCCGGGTGCTTCGCTTCGAGGTGCTCGACCAGCCGGTGGTGGCGCCTCGACCGGTTGCGGACGGGGTGGTGACCTGGCCGGTCCCGGTGGCGGATTTCGCATTGCACCGGGTGACGGTGGGTCGGCAGCCCGAGGTCACCTTGACGGTGCCGGGGCCGTGGCTGGTGTTGTGCACGTCCGGGCAGGTCGACGTCGCCGACGTGGTCGCCCCGGTGACGCTCGGGCCGGGGCAGGCCGCGGTGGGGTCCGCCGCCGGCGGGTCACTCACGGTCAGCGGTGCGGGTGAGGTGTACGTCGCGTCGCCGGGCCTCTGCTGAGTCGTCTGATCGAACCGCAGGGTGTCCGGCCTGGCCGGCGCGCGTCGAAGCAGGCCCGACCCGGCAACACGCGAGTCCGACTTTTCCGGAATAGCTTGACTCGATGCATGCGGAGTGTGACTCTATGAGTGCGTAGCGTTATCGCGACGAAGGTCCGAGAACGCGCGGGGGAACCAAACCGGGGGGATGTGCGGGGCGGCTGGAGATGGGCGGTGAAACGTCCGTCACTAGTCGCCCCGTGCGCTGTTTGCCCTCACGCCAGCCGTGATCGGGTAGGCGCGCGTAAAGTGGGAGGTTGCGCAGCACAATCGTCCGACAGGAGCTTTTATGACCAGCACCCTCCCGGCGTCCGCCAGCGGCACGTCGCCGAATGCCCGGCCGCGCACTCTCGCCGAAGGCGACTTCCGGGTGGCGGATCTGTCACTCGCCGAGTTCGGGCGCAAGGAGATCCGCCTCGCGGAGCACGAGATGCCCGGCCTGATGGCGATCCGCCGCGAGTTCGCCGAGGCGCAGCCTCTCGCGGGGGCGCGGATCACCGGTTCGCTGCACATGACGATTCAGACCGCCGTCCTGATCGAGACCCTGGTCGCGCTCGGCGCCGAGGTCCGCTGGGCCTCCTGCAACATCTTCTCCACCCAGGACCACGCCGCCGCCGCGATCGTCGTCGGCCCGGACGGCACCCCCGACGCCCCCGCCGGCGTTCCGGTGTACGCCTGGAAGGGCGAGACGCTCCAGGAGTACTGGTGGTGCACCGAGCAGGTGCTCGACTGGCCCGACGGGCAGGGCCCGAACATGATCCTCGACGACGGTGGGGACGCGACCCTGCTCGTCCACAAGGGAGTCGAGTTCGAGAAGGCCGGTGTCGTACCGCCGGTCGAGTCCGCCGACTCCGAGGAGTACGCGGTCATCCTCGGTCTGCTGCACCGTTCGCTCGCCGAGGACGGCCAGCGGTGGACCCGGATCGCCGCCACCATCAAGGGCGTCACCGAGGAGACCACCACCGGCGTGCACCGGCTCTACGAGATGCACCGCGCCGGCACCCTGCTCTTCCCGGCGATCAACGTCAACGACTCGGTCACCAAGAGCAAGTTCGACAACAAGTACGGCTGCCGTCACTCGCTCATCGACGGCATCAACCGGGCCACCGACGTGCTGATCGGCGGCAAGATGGCGGTCGTGCTCGGCTACGGCGACGTGGGCAAGGGCTGCGCCGAGTCGCTGCGTGGCCAGGGCGCCCGGGTCGTGGTCACCGAGGTCGACCCGATCTGCGCC
The DNA here is from genome assembly GCF_000204155.1 of Micromonospora maris AB-18-032. NCBI lineage: Bacteria > Bacillati > Actinomycetota > Actinomycetes > Micromonosporales > Micromonosporaceae > Micromonospora > Micromonospora maris. The sequence continues at coordinate 1,101,808 of NC_015434.1, forward strand.
CTCCAGGCGGCGATGGACGGCTACCAGGTCGCCACCCTCGACGACGTGGTCGAGATCGCGGACATCTTCATCACCGCGACCGGCTGCTTCGACGTGATCACCAACGAGCACATGGCCCGGATGAAGCACCAGGCCATCGTCGGCAACATCGGTCACTTCGACAACGAGATCGACATGGCCGGTCTGGCCAAGCGCTCGGACGTCACCCGGGAGAACATCAAGCCGCAGGTGGACCTCTGGAAGTTCGACGACGGTCACGCGATCATCGTGCTCTCCGAGGGACGTCTGCTGAACCTGGGCAACGCCACCGGTCACCCGAGCTTCGTGATGTCGAACTCGTTCGCCAACCAGACGATCGCCCAGATCGAGCTGTTCACCAAGACCGAGGAGTACCCGATCGGCGTCTACGTGCTGCCCAAGCACCTGGACGAGAAGGTCGCCCGGCTGCACCTGGCCGCCCTCGGTGCCAAGCTCTCCACGCTCACCAAGGAGCAGGCCGCCTACCTCGGCGTCGCCGTCGAGGGTCCGTTCAAGCCGGATCACTACCGCTACTGATCAGGTCGTCGAACCGGGTCGACCCTGCCTCGGGTCGGCCCGGTTCGGCATGTCCGGCCGGGCCGCGGGTCAACGTGGGTTACTGCGACGGCCGGGGCGGATCCAGGTCCAGACGCACCAGATCAGCCAACCCACCGACACCAACGCGGCCAGGGTACGTAGCCGCAGCGCGCTGAGCAGCAGCACCAACGCGAGTACCGCCAGCCACGGCCCGAAACCTCTCACCATTGCCTCCTGGTGTCCGCTCGACACCGGCCACCGGCATCGTTCGCGTCTCAGTGTCCGCCCGTCCCGTCGGCCCCGCTGCGGCGGGCCGGCACCGACGGGCGTACGCCGACCAGACCGCCCGGCGCGGCCTGCCCCGCCTCGACCGCCCTCGGGCTCGGCACCGGACCTGGGACCGAGGTCGGCACAGGGTCGGGCAGCGGCGCGGTGAGCGTCGGCTCGGCCGACCGGAAGGTCGGTGTCGAGCCCAGTTGCGGCCACAGCGCGGCGGTCAACCCACGTTCACCGGCGAGCCGCTGGCGGGCTCGTCGGTGCCGCTCGCCCAGCACGGCGGCCAGGTAGACCGACTCCGGCAGCCCCGCTGGTGGCGGCGGACCGGTGGTCGCGGCGACCTCCCGCCACAACTGCCGGGCCAGATCGCTGCGGGCCGGCTCGGCGAACTGGTGGGACCGGGTCAGATACTGCCGGGTGGCCAGCGCCAGGCTCGGGTCCAACCGGCTCAGATCCAGCGTGTACGCCCAGGTGGTCAGCACCGGCAGCGGGGCCGGCACGGGACGCCAGCTGACCGCGGTGCGGGTGTGCACGACAAGCGTGCCCGCCACCAGGTCACCGAGGCGTCGACCCCGGGCGTCGGTCAGCATCACCGTCGCACCGGCGACCCAGGACAGCAGCGGCAGCACCAGCCCTGGCCACTCGACGGCGACCCCGACCAGCGCCCGGGTCAGCGACTGGCGCAGCCCCACCGGGCCACCGTCGTGGCTCACCACTCGCAGCCCGACCGCGGCCTTGCCCGGCGTGCGTCCTTCGTTGAGCCGTTCGAAACACACCGGGTAACCGATCAGCAGCAGGACCACCCCGACGGTGAGCAACGCCCGTTCCAGGGCCGCGTCGAACAGGCCGTACGGCAGGGCGGCCAGGGTCAGCGCGGTGATCACGACGAGCAGCAGGCCGAAGACCAGCTGAAGCAGCACGTCGATCAGCAGCGCGAGCACCCGGGAGCCGATTCGGGCGGCCCGCACGTCCAGCCGTACGGCCTCTCCGCTGACCAGATCGGCGTCACCGGCGGCCGGGGCGGTCCACCGCGCTGCTGTGCTCATCTACGACAGTGAACACTATGATCGCGCGGACGGGGGTGGCTGGCGGTGGATCTCGACGCGTACGTCGCGGAGCATGGCGGGGAGTGGCGTCGGCTGAGCCAGCTCTGTGACCGGCGGCGTCTCGACGCCGCCGAGGTCGACGAGTTGGTGGCGCTCTACCAGCGGGTCACCACTCACCTGTCGGTGCTGCGCAGCCGCTCTCCCGATCCGGCGCTGCTGGGCGAACTGTCCCAGGTGGTGCTCCGGGCCCGCGCCCGGCTCACCGGCCGGCCCCGGCCGTCCTGGGCGGCGGTACGCGGGTTTATGTTTGCCGGTTTTCCCGGGGCGGTCTGGCGGGCGGCACCGTGGTGGTGCGCGGTGGCCACCGTCTTCACCCTGCTCACCTTCACGCTCATCGGGTTCGTCGCGGACAACCCGGAGACCGCTGCGGCCTTCATCGGTGACGAGGAGGCGGCGCACCTGGTCGAATCCGGATTCGCCGGCTACTACACGGAGTTCTCCGCGCCGACGTTCGCCTTCCACCTCTGGACGCACAACGCCTGGTTGGCGGCGAAGTGCCTGGCCGCCGGGGTGCTCATCGTCCCGGTCGGCTACCTGCTCTGGCAGAACGTGCTGAACATCGGGGTGGTCGGTGGGGTGATGATCTCCTACGGCCGGGCGGACGTCTTCTTCGGCCTGATCACCCCGCACGGGTTGTTGGAGCTGACCGGGGTCTTCGTCGCCGCCGGGGTGGGGCTGCGTACCGGCTGGGCCTGGATCTCGCCACCGGAGCAGCTGACCCGGGGGCAGGCGGTGGCTCGGGCGGGCCGCGACGCCATCCTGGTCGCCCTCGGCCTGGTCGGGGTGTTCGCGGTCGCCGCGGTGATCGAGGCGTTCGTGACCCCCGCACCCGTGCCGACGGCCGTACGCATCGCCGTCGGTGCCGCCGCCTGGCTCGCCTTCCTGGCCTACGTCGTGCTGCTCGGCTCCCGGGCCAGAGCCGACGTCGACGATCGGTGACGGCGCGGGCCGCGACGAGGTCGGCTCAGAGCCGGCCGGCGGCCTTGAGGCGCAGGTAGGCGTCGGCCAGGGCCGGCGCCAGCCGAGGGGCGGGCACGTCCACCACAGCGACGTCGTAGCGGGCCAGCGCCGCCGTCAGGCGGTCACGTTCGGCGAGCGTACGCCAGGCAGCGGCGGCGTTGTAGGCGTCTCGCGGGTGGCGGGGCGGTGTGCTGGTGAGCGCGGTCAGCACCGGATCCTGGGCCGCCGCCACCAGCACCCGGTGCCGGGCGGCGAGCCGGGGCAGCACCGGCAGCAGTCCCGACCCGAGCGCCCCGGGCTCCAGCGAGGTGAGCAGCACCACCAGACTGCGCGGCCGGTGGCGGCGCAGCAACTCGCCCGCGATCAGCTGGAAGTCGGTCTCGACAAGCGCCGGTTGCAGGGGGGCCAGCGCATGTGCCAACCGGGGCCACTGGGCCGGTCGCTCGGCGCCGCCGACCGAGGCACGCGAGACGGCATCGGCGGCCAGCACGTCCACCCGGTCACCGGCCCGTGCGGCCAGGGCGGTGAGCAGCAGGGCCGCGTCGATCGAGGCGTCCAGCCGGGGCTCGTCGCCGAGCAGTACGGCGGAGGTGCGGCCGGTGTCCAGCACGCACACCAGCCGCCGGTCCCGTTCCGGCCGCCAGGTGCGTACCAGCACCTCGGCCCGGCGGGCGCTGGCCCGCCAGTCGATGGACCGTACGTCGTCGCCGGGCACGTACTCGTGCAGGGTGTCGAACTCGGTGCCCGCGCCGCGTCCCTGGCCGACCTGCGTGCCGTCGATCACTCGCAGCCGGGACAGCTTCTCGGGCAGATGCCGGCGGGAGTCGAAGCGGGGCAGCACCCGCAGCGTCCACGGTGGGGTGGGCGGACGGCCGGTGCGCTGCCGGAACGCCAACCCGAGCGGCCCGAGCGAGCGGACCGTCAGCGCCACCGCCGGCCGGTCACCGCGGCGGGTCGGGGTGAGCCGGCTGGGCAGGGCCGCCACGTCACCGGCGGGCACGTGCACGACGCGGTCGGGTGGTACGTCCGGCTGCGCCCCGGCCGACGGCACCCAGGCATCGCGGATCTGGGCGTGCAACGTCCGGCCGGTGTCGTTGTGCAGGTGCACCGTGACGGTGGCGGTCTCACCGAGCCGGACGCAACGCTCACCGTCGCGCTCGACGGTGAGCCCGCGCAGCGGTGCGGCCAGCGCGAAGTCCAGGGCGCACAACACCAGGACCACGCCGGTCATCACCGCCACCCCGATGAAGGGCGCGGGCCAGGCGGGCAGGGTCAGCGCACCGGCCGCGAGCAGTGCTGCCGCCCGCCACGTCATCGTGGTGCGGGCACGGTGGCGAGCACCGAGTCCAGTACGGCGTCCATCCCGACCCCCTCCAGTTCGGCCTCCGGGCGCAGCCGCAGCCGGTGCCGCAGGGTGGGCCGGGCCATCGCCTTCACGTCGTCGGGCACCACGTGGTCGCGCCCGGCCAGCCAGGCCCACGCCTTGGCGGTGCCGAGCAGCGCGGTCGCCCCACGTGGCGAGGCGCCCAGTTCGAGCGCGGGCATGGCGCGGGTGGCCCGGCACAGGTCGACGACGTAGCCGAACAGTGGCTCGGCGACGTGCACCCGGCCGACCGCCGCGCGGGCCACGGCGAGGTCGGTCGCGTCGGCCACCGGGCGTACGCCGGCGGCGGCCAGGTCCCGGGGGTCGAAGCCGGCGTGGTGGGCGCGCAGGACGCCCAACTCCTCCTCACGAGCGGGCAGCGGCACGGTGAGTTTGAGCAGGAACCGGTCCAGTTGCGCCTCGGGCAGCGGGTAGGTGCCCTCGTACTCCACCGGGTTCTGGGTGGCGGCGACGATGAAGGGGTCGGGCAGCGGATGCGGCGTGCCCTCGATGGTGACCTGCCGTTCCTCCATCACCTCCAGCAGGGCGGACTGGGTCTTCGGCGGCGTCCGGTTGATCTCGTCGGCGAGCAGCAGGTTGGTGAAGACGGGTCCTTCCCGGAAGGTGAAGGCCGCGGTACGGGCGTCGAAGATCATTGAGCCGGTCACGTCGCCCGGCATCAGGTCGGGGGTGAACTGCACCCGTCGGGTCGACAGGTCCAGCGCCGCGCCGATGGTGCGTACCAGGAGCGTCTTGGCCACCCCGGGTACGCCCTCCAGCAGCACGTGACCGCGGCAGAGCAGGGCGACGATCAGCCCGGTGACCACCCTGTCCTGCCCGACGACCGCCTTGGCCACCTCGGTACGCAGTCGGTGCAGCGCGGCCCGGCTGGGGTCGGCGGCCAGCGGGTCGCTGAGCGTGGCGGGTCGGGTCACCGGGGGTCTCCTTCGGATCGGGGCAGCGGCGGCCGAACTGGGGACGGTCGCGGGTCGCGAGCCGCGCGATCCAGTTCCTTCGCCAGTTCCAGCAGTTCCTGGTCGGTGTCCGGGGCGTCGCCCTGGAGCAGGTCACGGACGGTGTCCGGATGTTCGCCGGTCTCGGCGGCCACGACGGCAGCCACGTCGGGGGTGCCGGCCGGCAGCTGCAGCCGCCGCCCCAGCCGGTCCTTCGCGGCGGCGCGGAGCACCTCGGCGGTGCTCTGGTGAGCCTTCGCCCGATGGTAGAGCCGGGCCCGGCCGAACACCGTCTCCGCAGCCGGGACGGTCACCGGCAGCGGTTCGGGCGTGGGCGGGCCGAAGCGGCGGGCCCGGGCGATGGCGATCAGCAGCGCGGCCAGCGCGAGCTGTGCAAGCAGCGCCCAGAACCAGGGAGGAAAGGCCGACCAGAGCGGGTTGCTGGTCTGCTCCCGGCCCGGTCCGTCGGAGCCGGAGGCGTTACCGCCCGGTGGTGCGGGCGGCATGGTCTCGGTGCTGTCGCCGGCACCCAGGTCGCCCTGGTCGCCGTCGGGTTCGTCGTAGGGTTCCTCGTCCGGCTCGGACGGCGGTGTGGTCCGCACGGTGCTGGGTGTGGGTGGTGGAGGTGCCGGTCCGTCGAGGTCGAGCCAGAGCACCCGGCCGGTGGTGGCGAGCAGAGCGGTGGCGAAGAGCTCGTTGTCCCACTCGCCGATGCGGCCGTTGCGGAACGGATCACTGGCGCCCACCACCACGTTCTCGGCCGCACCGGGAAGTCGGGCCAGCCCGGCGGAGTAGCAGAGGTCCACCGAGCCGGGCGGGCCGGTGGGGGCGTACCGCTGCCGGGCGACGGCGGCGGTCGCGCCGGTGACCTCGGGCAGTGCGCAGGGCCCGGTGAGGTGTGGGGTGACGGCGCGGGCCGCCCACCGCCGACCTGCCGGTCGCAGTGGCATCCCGGCGGCGGCAAGTACCCGCCGGGGCGGGTCGACGAGCACCAGCCGGGTGTGGCCGGGCAGCAGGTTCAGGTAGTCGACGGTCTGCGGGTGCAGCAGTTCCGGGGCCGGTACGAACAGGGTGGCCGGGCGAGACCTCGCCGCCCGCAGCGCCGCGAGGGTGTCGGTCTCCCGTTGCACCTGCACGCCACGTTCGGCCAGGCCGGCGGCCAACCGGCTGCCGCCGTCGTCCCCGGTCGACAGCGGTGACAGGAATCCCGCGTCGGTCTGGTCCGGCTGGTCGATCGCGTGGGTGACCAGGGTGGTGATGACCACCAGGGCGCTCAGCAACACCGGGATCAGGATGCGGTGCCGCCGTCGGTGTACCGTCGGCGCGCTCACCGGACGTACTCCCCGGAACCTTCGCCCCCGCCGCTGCCGGCTGATACCCCGCCGCTGCCGGCTGATACCGCGCCGTCGCTGCTGTCGGCGGGCCCGTCGGTGAGCAGCCGGTGCAGCGTGGCGGCGTGGTCGCGTACCCGCTGGTCGTGGTCGGCGGTGCCGGGATGCTGGGCGTACCAGACGCGGGCGAAGATTGTCGCCGCGGCGGCCAGCGGCGGACCGGCCGGTGGGTGGCGGGTGGCGGCTGCCTCGACGATCTCGGTGACCGTCGTGCCGGGGCGTACCGACACCAGGTCACGGGCGGACAGTTCCCGGACCATGCCGCGCAGCCGCTCCCGGATCGCCTCGTCGTAGCGTCCTTCGGCGGCCAGCCGGTCGGCCAGCGTGACATGGTGCGCCGGTGGTCCGGTCGGCTGCGGCGACGCAAGGTCGACGGCAGGGTCGGTGTCGGCCCGGCGCGGCCGGGGTGCCCGGGCGGGACGTCGGCGCCGACGCAGTCGGGGGAACCGGTGCGGTCGGGGAAACCGGCGTGGCACCCAGGCGGGGTAGGTGTACCAGCCGGTGGAGGCCAGCATCGTGGTGAGCACCAGCAGCAACGCGACAAGGGGCAGTGGGACGTGATCACCGAGCGCAGCCGTGGTCTCGGTCCACCAGCGGGTGAAGCTCATCTGCCCACCGCCAACAGGGTGGTCCGCGGCGCGTCTACGGGTGCCCGGGAGAGGTGGATGTCCAGCCCCTCGGTGCGGATCCGGGTCTCCAGGTGCAGGACCGCGTCCAGGCAGGCCAGCCCGGCGTAGCCGACCATGTTGACGGCCGCCCACAGCAGCATGGCCACGGCGACGGCCCAGCCCGCCGCGATCAGGTTCAGGCTGGACAACCCGGTGAACATGCCCCAGGCGAGACCGACCCGGAGCAGCCACCAGACGAGGTAACCGAGCAGCCGCAGACCGGCGGCACGGCCGCCGACCCGCAGCGCGAGGTCGACGGAACGGATCGGCGCACGCAGCGGCCTGAGCCGGTCCAGGGCCAGTGCCGGGGCCACCCCGCCGAGCAGCGCGAATCCGAGGAACCAGGTCGGGCCGGGCAGGGACGCCAGCAACATCGTGACGCCGACGACCGGGCAGAGCAGCAGGGTGGCGCCCCAGCGGGCACCCCGGGGGCGGAGCAGGTCCCGCATGCTTGTCGGACGGCCGACCAGGGCGTTGCCGGCGGCCCGGGCGGCCGGGTTGCCGAGCAGCGTGATGATCACGGCTTCGGTCGCTGCGCCGATGGCGAGCAGGACCAGGAAGGGGCCCAGACTGCTCATCGACAGGGTCCACCACAGTGGTGGATCGACGCCGACGGCGGACCGCAGGGGCAGCAGGAGGAGTTGTTCGACGAGGGCGAGCGCTCCGGCCAGGGGAAGCAGTGCCCCCAGGTGCCCGCGCAGCAGCAGCACGGCGGAGTCGAGCAGTTCACCGACGGTGAGCGGCCGGTTGGGGAGTACCGCGATCGAGCCGGCGTGGGGCACGCGCACTCCTGTGGAAGGCGGGGGCGGTGGCGCGCGGGGACGCAGCCAGGGATCATGTTGACACGCGCGAGTCGGACAGGTGGAGCCCCGGCCGGTGGGGCGGCTCGTGTGAGCGGTGTACCGGCGGGTGCTGGGCACGGCGTGGGTCCCGGCAGTAGCGTGCCGGGATGACGCCCGAACCCCCTGAACTGAACGGGATGGAAACATTAACCCCATGAGAGCCCGGGTACTGGTGGTCGACGACGACCCTGCGCTCGCCGAGATGCTCGGCATCGTCCTGCGTAGCGAGGGGTTCATGCCCTCCTTCGTGGCGGACGGGGAACGCGCGCTGGCGGCGTTCCGCGACAATCGTCCCGATATCGTCCTGCTTGACCTCATGTTGCCCGGAATGAGCGGCATAGACGTTGCGCGGGCGATCAGGGCCGAGTCCGGCGTACCGATCGTGATGCTGACCGCCAAGAGCGACACCGTCGACGTGGTGCTCGGCCTGGAGTCCGGGGCCGACGACTACGTGGTGAAGCCGTTCAAGCCCAAGGAACTGGTGGCCCGGATGCGGGCCCGGTTGCGCCGGGGCGAGGACGCCGCGCCGGAGCTGCTCACCATCGGCCCGCCCGGCAACCAGATCGCCATCGACGTGCCGGCGCACACCGTCAGCCGCAACGGCGAGGAGGTGAAGCTGACCCCGCTGGAGTTCGATCTGCTGGTGGCGCTGGCCCGCAAGCCGCGCCAGGTCTTCACCCGGGAGGTCCTGCTGGAGCAGGTCTGGGGCTACCGGCACGCGGCCGACACCCGACTGGTGAACGTGCACGTACAACGCCTGCGGGCCAAGATCGAGCCGGATCCGGAGCGACCTGAAATCATCCTCACCGTGCGGGGCGTGGGCTACAAGGCGGGTACCGGATAGCCTGGGTCGCACTGTGACCGCCGCCCCGATTCCGGATCCCGACACCACGTCCCGCCGCCCCGGCGCGGGGCGGGAGTTGTGGCGTCGGCTCAGCGGTCGGGCCGCCCGCGTGTTCGCCGGCCTGCACCACACCTGGCGGCGCTCGCTGCAGGTGCGGGTGGTCACCATCACACTCGTGGTGTCGAGCCTGCTGGTGGGCGGTTTCGCCTACCTGATCGCCGGCAAGATCACCAGCATTCTGCTGGACAACGCCAAGACCGACGTGCGGCTGCGGCTGACCAGCGGAGCGGAGTACGCGGCCAAGCAGTTCAGCCTCTACAGCCAGCCGCAGGAGGCCCAGCTCCAGGAGACCATCGACGGCACGGTCAACTACCTGGCCGGCGGCGACCCGCAGCAGACCAGCGGTGTGGTGGTGGCGCTGACCGCGGACGGCGTCGGTGGCATGATCCTGCCGCGCAGTTCGCCCGCGGTGGACTTCCGGCCGTTGATCAGCCCCGAGCTGCGGGCGGCGGTGGCCGGCGGCAACGTGGCCAACCAGATCCAGACCGGCAGGCTCACCGGCGATCGGGACACCAAGTACCTGGTCTACGGCTCGCCGGTACCGACCCGCTTCGGTCAGGTGGAGCTCTACTACTTCGTACCGCTGACGTTGCAGGATTCGACGGCCAGCCAGGCGCGGACCACGGTGCTGCTCACCGGCCTTGCCCTGGTGTTGCTGCTCGGCCTGCTCGCGGCGCTGGTGACCCGGCTGGTGGTGACGCCGGTACGGGTGGCGGCCCGCACCGCCCAGCGGCTCTCCGCCGGGCTGCTCGATCAGCGGATGGCGGTCAACGGCGAGGACGACCTGGCCCTGCTCGCCGCCTCCTTCAACCAGATGGCCACCAACCTGCAACGGCAGATCCTGCGTCTGGAGGAGATGTCGCGACTGCAGCGGCGGTTCACCTCGGATGTCTCGCACGAGCTGCGTACCCCGCTGACCACGGTACGGATGGCCGCCGATCTGATCTTCGCCGAGCGGGACGGGTTCGAGCCGTCGGTGGCGCGCAGCGCCGAGTTGCTGCAAGCCGAGCTGGACCGCTTCGAGGAGTTGCTGACGGACCTGCTGGAGATCAGCCGGTTCGACGCCGGTTTCGCGGTCCTCGACGCCGAGCCGGCCGACCTGGTGCCGGTGGTGCACCGGGTGGTGGACCGCCTCTCCGGCCTGGCCGAACGGGTCGGCGTGGAGATCGAACTGGACGTGCCGGCGACCCCGGTGATCGCCGAGATCGACCCGCGCCGGGTGGAGCGGGTGCTGCGCAACCTGGTCGGAAACGCGGTGGAGCACGGCGAGGGTCGGCCGGTGCGCATCACCCTGGGGATGGACGACACCGCTGTCGCGGTCACCGTCCGCGATCATGGCGTCGGGCTCAAGCCCGGCGAGGAGAAGCTGGTCTTCAACCGGTTCTGGCGGGCCGATCCGTCCCGGGCCCGGCAGACCGGCGGCACCGGGCTGGGCCTGTCGATCAGCCTGGAGGACGCCCGGCTGCACGGTGGCTGGCTGGAGGCATGGGGCGCGCCGGGGCAGGGCGCACAGTTCCGGCTCACCCTGCCGGCGCGGGCCGGCGACCGGTTGATCACCTCGCCGCTGCGGCTGGTGCCGGCGGACGCGGCCGTGTCGTTCGGCGCGACGTCGACCGAGAGTCAGCTGGCCATCGGCCCGGGACCGGACGGCGCACTCACGGTCGGGCCGGCGAAGTCGGTCCCTGAGCAGCGCGCGGAGGTGGCTTCGTGAGGCGACGACTGCTCAGCGGTGCGCTCGGCGCGACGCTGGTGCTGGCCGGCGCGGTCGGTTGCGGCATCCCCGACCGGTCGGAGGTGCAGACCGAGCAGCGAGGGCCCGCGGCGGAGGCAAGCTGGTCGCTGGGTCGGGGCAGCGAACCGCCGGCACGGGAGGCCAGCGGAAGCGACGCCGAGGCCTTCGTCCGTAACTTCCTGGCCGCTGCGGCAGGCGAGCCGGATCGGGCGTACGACCGGGTCAAGCAGTACATCGCGGTGGCGGAGCGCGGCGGCCTGCAGGTGAAGCAGGGCAGCGAGGTGGCGCTGTCGGTGGTACGCCTCACCGACGACCCGGTGATCGAGCCGGACGTCGACAGCATGAAGGTCACCATCAGCGTGCAGCAGGTCGGCCTGCTGCGGGCCAACGGCATGCTGGTGCCGCCCCTGGCCACCGAGACGACGTACGAGTTCCGGCTGATCAATGCCGGTCCGGCGGGTCAGGACGACGCCGGGTTCTACGTCAGCGGCCCGCCGAACGTGTTGCTGCTCAGCGACGAGGCGCTGCGCCTGTACTACCAGGCCGAATCCATCTACTTCTGGAACTCCGAACGGACCCGGCTGGTGCCCGACCAGCGGTACCTCTCCTCGGCGGTGCCCGCCGAGCGTCGGGTGAGCGAGGTGGTCCGTTGGCTGACCGCAGGCCCGTCGGACTGGCTGCGGGTCGGCGTCTCCGGGCTGCCCGACCGCACCGAGATGATCAACAATGCCACCGGCTCGGACGGCCGGTGGGAGGTCAACCTCGACATGCCCGGTGCCGACGAGGTCCGGTTGGAGCAGTTCGCCACCCAGCTGGCCTGGTCGCTGCTGGAACTGGACGGCATCCTGGAAATCAAGATCCTGAACCAGTCCCGGAAGCTGGTCGACCTGGGCGAACAGCGGGCGTCGAATCAGCTGTACCGGCTCGACGACAGCAGCGCCCGACGGTTCTGCGTCTACGAGGGCGCCATCCACGCGCTCGCCGTGGCCAACGAGCCGATCGGCCGGGTTCCGGTGGCGGCCGACGCGAACCACGACGTGCTCTCCGCCGGGCTGCGCCGCGCCGGCAGCGACGTGCTGGCCGCCCTGGTGGTGAGCGACGGCGCCGGGCAGCGGCTGCGGGTCGGCCGGGGCCGGGACGTGGTGGAGACCTTCATGACGGGGCCGGCACACACCGTGATCGGTCGGCCGGTCTGGCTGCGTACCGACAGCGATCAGCCGGCCGGTCTGGTGGTCGCCGACGGCGAGCTGTACCGCTTCGACGACCGGGGGGCCATGCGCCCGGTGCAGCTCGGCCTGCCGGGCCGGGTCGACGCGGTGGCGGCTTCGCTGGACGGGCACCGGATCGCCCTGATCGTCGGCGGTGCGCTGCACGTGGCTGCGATCAGTTGGGAGGGCGGGGTGCCCACCATCGGCCCGGCCCGACGCCTGGCGACCTCACTGAACCGACTGACCGCGGTCGACTGGTGGGCGGAGAGCCGCCTGCTGGTGGCCGGGGCCGCCGGTCGACCCGCGATCTACGACGTCAGCGTCGACGGGGCGCTGGAGACCCGGCTGCGCGACGACGCCGGTGCCGAGGTCACCCACCTGGCCGCCCACCCGGCCACCCCGACCTCGCCGCTCGCCGCCACGTTCATGTACGAGGCCAACGGCGTGACCTACCGCAACAACCCGTTCGAGCGGATCGTGCGCGAACAGGTCCAGGACGTCACGGCGCCGCCGACCGGGGTCCGCCCGGGCAATCCCACCGCCCCCGTCTTCCTCTACTGAGGCGACCGTGCTGCGCGGGCTGTGGGCGGATCTGGCCGACCTGGCCCTGCCCATCGAATGCGCCGGCTGCCGGCAGCGCCGGCCCGGGCTGCGGCACGGCGTCTGCCCGCACTGCGTGACCGCGCTGCACGCGCTGCGCCCCGTGCAGGTCCGACCGGTGCCGGCCCCGGTGGGGTTGCCGCCCTGTCACGCGCTCGGCAGCTACGGCGGGCCGCTGCGGGAGACCCTGCTCGCGTACAAGGAACATGGCCGACACGGTCTGGCCCGACCGCTGGGCGCGTTGCTCGCCGAGGTCGTGGCCGATGCGGTCGGCTCGGCCCGGCCGCTGGTGCTGGTGCCGGTGCCGGACACCCCGGCGGCGGCCCGGGCCCGCTTCGGCGATCACCTCGGCCGGCTCGCCCGGCACTGCGCCCGTCGGCTCGACGCGGCCGGCTGGCCGGTACGCGTTGATCGGCCGGTACGTGCGCTGCCCCGGCCGGACTCGGTCACCCTGGACAGCGCCGGTCGGGCGGCGACGGCGCTGGCCGCCTTCCGGGTACGGCCGGACGCCGGTCCGGTGCCGCCCGGCGCGACAGTGGTCCTGCTGGACGACATCGTCACCACCGGGTCGACACTTGCCGCGATCAGTCAATTGCTGGCCGTACAAGGAATGTCGCCGTCGGTGGCGGCGGTGCTGGCCGCCACCGAAAAAAGGCACCAACGGTGACGGATTGTGTTTCCAATTCACTCCTTCGTGTGTGATCTTTGCAAAATTCCGGCCGTTGTCGAGGGCTGGGGATGACGAGCGGGCAAACAAGAGTTAGCGTTTGCTTGTCGAGGGTAGGAGGTCAGCCACCCACCCCCGGCGGTGAGAGGAGGCGTAGCCGTATTGACCGGTCGACGCCGAGCGGGGCCCCTCCCCGGACGCGCGACCGGAGTTTTCGGAGCAAAGACCGTCCGAGCAAGGAGGTCACGGTGGACATCGTGGTCAAGGGCCGTAACGTCGAAGTGCCGGATCATTACCGGGTGCACGTAGCAGAAAAACTGGCGAAGATCGAACGTTACGACCACAAGCTGATTCGTGCCGAGGTGGAGCTTTTCCACGAGCGCAATCCGCGCCAGGCCGACCACTGCCAGCGAGTGGAAATCACCTGCTTCTCCCGGGGCCCGGTGATCCGGGCCGAGGCCTGCACGAGCGACTTCTACAGCGCCCTGGACGCCGCGATCGCCAAGCTCGACGCCCGACTCCGCCGCGCCGCCGACCGGCGCCGGGTGCACCGCGGCCGGCACGCGCCGCTGTCGGTCGCCGCCGCCACCGCCGGCCTGCCGGTAACCGACCTCCCCTCCGCCGCCCTGGGCGCACCGGCCAGCGCTGCCACTGCGGTCGCCGAACGCGCCGAGGAGGACGAGTACGACGACCAGCCGTGGCACATCGCCCGGGAGAAGGTGCACCCGGCCGAGCCGATGACCGTCGACGACGCGCTGTTCCAGATGGAACTCGTCGGCCACGACTTCTATCTGTTCCAGGACAAGGAATCGGGTCGTCCGAGCGTGGTCTACCGACGGCACGCCTACGACTACGGCATCATCTCGCTGGACATCTGACCGGCGTCGGTGCGGGCCGGCGGCAGCGCCCCGGCCCGCACCGCTCCGTCCGCGGTCAGTCCCGCAGTTCGCCGGGGAGCAGCCCGTACACGGTCGAGTCGCCCCGGCTGCCCTCCGCGCCGGGAAGCCGGGCGCGCAACAGCCCCTCGTAGCGGAAGCCGGCCCGTTCCAGCACCCGCCGGGAGGCCTGGTTCTCCGGGAGGGTGCCGGCCCACAACCGGGCCAGACCGACCTGCTCGAAGCCCCACCTGGCGAGCAGCCGCACCGCGCGGGTGGCGAAGCCGCGTCCCCGCCACTGCGGGAACAGGCTGTAGCCGAGCATCCCCTGCCCGCCGGGCTGGTCGTGCAGCAACATGCAGGTTCCGGCCACCGACCCCGAGGCCGCGTCGAGGATGGTCATCGACGCGACCGTACCGACCAGCCACTGGTGCGCCGCACCGACGCTGCGCCGGACGATCTCCTCGCGGGCCGGCGGACCCGGTGGTACCCGGCTGGCCACCACGTCCGGGCTGGTGTTCAGGCGGTACATCTCGTCGGTGTCCTCGGGCCCGAGCCGCCGCAGCACGATCACCCCGTCGGTGAGTCGCCCACCGGGCAGGTCGGGCAGCAGCCGGGGGTACGGTCCGGGCGGATCGTCGGCCAGCCGTACCCAGACGGCCAGGTCCCGTCGGCCTCCATCGCGCGCCCGGCCACCACCTCGACGTATCCCCTCGGGTCGGAAACCGGTGGCCAACGCGACCCGCTGGCTGGCCACGTTCTCGACCTGGGCGAGCAACTCCAGCCTTTCGATGCCGTCGGTGAAGGCGCGCTCGGCCAGCGCCCGGGTGGCCGCCGTTGCCACCCCACGTCCCCGCGCATCCGGATGCACCCAGTAGCCGATCTCGGCCTGCCGTCGCGGTGGCATCGCGTGGCTCAGCCCGATGGTGCCGAGCAGCCGGTCGGTGGCCGGATCGGCGACGGCGTACGCGGCCCCACCGGCGGCGAACGCCGCGGGAGCACCCTCGGTGATCCACCACCGGGCGTCGGCCTCGGTGTACGGGCTGGGCAGGCCGTCGAGGAACCGCTGGGTCAGCGGGTCGGCACAGCCGGCGACGACATCGGCCTCGTCGGCCGGACGGAACGGCCGCAGGCGTACGCCGTGGGCTTCGATCGTCTCCGGCGTCACACCGTCACCTGGCCCGCTGCCGGCCGGTTGCTGGTACCTGCGCTGGTCCGTGCCGCGCTGCTCAGCGGGACCAGGTCCTCGGCCAGCAGCGCGCCGACCCAGGCGTCGGCCCGGGTGCCGCGGTGGTTCAGCGCAGCCCGGGCGGTGCCCTCCATGGCGAAGCCGACCTTCTCGGCGACCCGGCGGGAGGCGACGTTGCCGACCTTGGCCCACCACTCGATGCGGGCCAGCCCGAGCGTGGCGAAGCCCCAGGTGGTAAGCGCCGCCAGCGCCGCCGTCTGGTAGCCGCGACCCCGGGCGTGCGGCGCGGTCATGAAGCCGACGGTCGCCAGCAGCGGGTCACCGGAGGACAGCCGCAGGTCGATCGAGCCGGCGTAGCGGTCCTGCTCGTCGGCGATCACGAAGCAGGTGGCGGTGCCGCCGGCCCAGCAGTCCTCGCAGTGGGCCAGGAAGGACACGGCCGCCGACCGGTCGTAGGCCTCCGGGACGGTGGTCCACCGCAGGGTTTCCGGATCTTGGCAGGTGATCACCAACGCGTCGAGGTCGCGGTCCTCCAGCGGACGTAGGCGCAACTCGCGTCGCGATGTGCTGGCGAAGAGGGTGGGCTGGGCCCGGCCGAAGACGGCGGCTCGGCGAGCCTCCAGGGAGCCTGGGCCGGCCGGACCGACCTCGCCGGGTGCCGGCACCTCACCGGGCAGCAGCGAGCCGACCCACTCGTAGCTGCCGGGTGCCGGGTCGGCGGCGCGCAGCCGACCCTCGATCCGGAAGCCGCTGCGCAGGGCGACCAGCCGGGCGGCGTGGTTGCCCGCGCGGGACGTCCAGAGCAGCCGGCGCAGGTCCAGTTCCGCGAAGGACCACCGGGCGAGGGCGCGGACGGCGCGTACCGCCACCCCCTGACCGCGCGCCCACGGGGCGGTCCAGTAGCCGATCTCGCTGAGCTGCCGGCTCCGGTCGATTCGCTGCAGATCAGCGGCGCCGAGGAGTCGGCCGGTGGCGGCGTCACAGACCGCGAAGGCGGCTGCCGTGCCCTCCGCCCACTGGCGCGTGCGGCCCGCGATGAACCGTTGTGCGTCCTGCGGCCGGTAGGGTCGGGGGAAGTCGATCCAGCGCTGGATCTCCGGATCCTGGCCGGCGCGATGCAGGTCGTCGGCGTCGGTCGGCCGCCACGGCCGGAGCGTCAGTCCGGCCTCGGTGATCTCCACGGGCTCCATTCGACCCATCGTGCCGGATCGTTCGCCCACGGCGTAACGGGTAAACCGGGCGCGTAGCCTGGAGCGTCGGACGTTATGTCGGTTTCGCGATGGCCGAGGGCCGCCACCAGTGACCATTGGCCCGATGAAACGCCTACGATGGTTCGAGACTGTCTAGGGGAGCGTTGATCCGTGTCGATTCTGGAAAAGGTCCTTCGCGCGGGCGAGGGGCGCATGGTGCGCCGGCTGAAGGCCATCGCCGCCGCCGTCAACTCGATCGAGGACGACTACGTCAACCTCACCGACGAAGAGCTGAGCGGCATGACCGAGCAGTTCAGGGAACGGCTCGCCGAAGGCGAGACCCTGGACGACCTGTTGCCCGAGGCGTTCGCGGTCTGCCGGGAGGCAGCGGCGCGGGTGCTCGGTCAGCGACCGTACGACGTCCAGGTGATGGGCGGCGCGGCGCTGCACTTCGGCAACATCGCCGAGATGAAGACCGGTGAGGGTAAGACGCTGACCTCGGTCATGCCGGTCTACCTCAACGCGCTGTCCGGCAAGGGCGTGCACGTGGTCACCGTCAACGACTACCTGGCCCAACGTGACGCGGCCTGGATGGGTCGAGTGCACCAGTTCCTCGGCCTGACCGTCGGTGTGGTGCTGCCCAACCGGCCCGCCTCCGAGCACCGCGCGGCGTACGAGTGCGACATCACCTACGGCACCAACAACGAGTTCGGCTTCGACTACCTGCGCGACAACATGGCCTGGTCGAAGGACGAGCTGGTCCAGCGCGGCCACAACTTCGCCGTGGTCGACGAGGTCGACTCCATCCTGATCGACGAGGCCCGGACCCCGCTGATCATCTCCGGTCCGGCCGAGCACTCCGCCCGCTGGTACGGCGAGTTCGCCGCCGTGGTGGCCCGCCTGCAGGCCGGCAAGGACGGCGAGGGCGACTACGAGGTCGACTACGCCAAGCGCACCATCGCGGTCACCGAGCGCGGCGTGGCCAAGGTCGAGGACCGTCTCGGCATCGACAACCTTTACGAGTCGGTGAACACTCCGCTGGTCGGCTACCTGAACAACGCCATCAAGGCCAAGGAGCTGTACAAGCGCGACAAGGACTACATCGTCAGCGACGGCGAGGTCCTGATCGTCGACGAGTTCACCGGCCGCATTCTGCACGGTCGCCGCTACAACGAGGGCATGCATCAGGCGATCGAGGCCAAGGAGGGGGTGGAGATCAAGCAGGAGAACCAGACCCTGGCCACCATCACCCTGCAGAACTACTTCCGCCTCTACGACAAGCTCTCCGGCATGACCGGTACGGCCCAGACCGAGGCGGGCGAGTTCAACAAGGTCTACAAGGTCGGCGTGGTGACCATCCCGACCCACCGGCCGATGGTCCGGCAGGACCGGGCCGACGTCATCTACAAGACCGAGAAGGCCAAGTTCAACGCGGTCATCGAGGACATCGCCGAGCGCCACCAGGCCGGGCAGCCGGTGCTGGTCGGCACCGTCTCGGTGGAGAACTCCGAGATCCTCTCCCAGCTGCTGCGCCGCCGGGGCATCCCGCACTCGGTGCTGAACGCGAAGTTCCACGCCCGCGAGGCGGAGATCGTCGCGCAGGCCGGCCGTAAGGGCGCGGTCACCGTCGCCACCAACATGGCCGGTCGAGGCACCGACATCCTGCTCGGCGGCAACGCCGAGTTCCTCGCCGCCAGCGAGCTGCGCCAGCGCGGGCTCGACCCGGTGGAGAACGCCGAAGAGTACGACAAGGCGATGGAAGAGGTCCTGCCGAAGTGGAAGCAGGCCTGCGAGGCCGAGGCCGAGGAAGTGGCCGCCGCCGGTGGGCTCTACGTGCTGGGCACCGAGCGGCACGAGTCCCGGCGGATCGACAACCAGCTGCGCGGTCGATCCGGTCGGCAGGGTGACCCGGGCGAGTCGCGCTTCTACCTGTCGCTGCAGGACGAGCTGATGAAGCGGTTCCGCTCCGGTGCGGTCGAGGCGGTCATGGAGCGCTTCAACATCCCGGAGGACGTGCCCATCGAGTCGAAGATGGTCACCCGCCAGATCAAGAGCGCGCAGGCCCAGATCGAGGGGCAGAACGCCGAGATCCGCAAGAACGTCCTCAAGTACGACGAGGTCATGAACCAGCAGCGCCAGGTGATCTACGCCGAGCGGCTGCGCGTACTCAACGGCGAGGACCTCTCCGAGCAGGTCCGCAACATGATCGACGACGTGATCGAGGCGTACGTCCAGGGCGCCACGTCGGAGAACTACGCCGAGGAGTGGGATCTCGAGCAGCTCTGGGCCAGCCTCAAGCAGCTCTACCCGGTGGGCATCACCATCGAGGAGATGGAGGAGGAGGCCGGCGGCTCCCGGGCCGGCATCGACGCCGACTTCCTCATCTCCCGACTGCGGGCGGACGCGCACGCCGCGTACGACCGTCGTGAGGAGCAGCTCGGTGCCGAGGGCACCCGGCAGCTGGAGCGGATGGTGCTGCTCCAGGTCATCGACCGCAAGTGGCGTGAACACCTCTACGAGATGGACTACCTCCAGGAGGGCATCACGCTGCGGGCGTACGCCCAGCGTGACCCGGTGGTGGAATACCAGCGCGAGGGCTTCGCCATGTTCGCCACCATGATGGAAGGCATCAAGGAGGAGACGGTCGGCTTCCTCTACAACCTCGAGGTTCAGGTCAACGAGCCGGAGCCCGAGGAAGAGGAAGTCCAGCTGCTGGACAAGCCGGTGGAGATCCGGGCCAAGGGCCTCGGCCGTGCACCGCAGCAGCAGGGCCTTCAGTACTCCGCCCCCACCATCGACGGTGAGGCCGGCGCCGGTGCGGTCGCCGTGCAGCGCGACGACCAGCGCGCCCCGGCGCTCGGCATCGGTGGCCCGGAGCCCGACGCACCGGCAGCCCCCGGCCGCACCGCCCCGGCCGCGCCGCAGCGTCAGGCCAATGGCCTGCGCGGTGCCGGAGTGGCATCCAGCACGGCCCGCCAGACGGCGGCCAACGGGCAGGCCGCAGCCAGCAACGGCCCGTCCCGTAACGCACCGTGCCCCTGCGGCTCCGGGCGTAAGTACAAGCGCTGCCACGGTGCCCCCGGTGGCACCTCGGCCAGCTGACTGAGCACCCCCGAAGCCCCGGCCACCGCTGACGCGGTGTCCGGGGCTTCGACATTCCCCCTGCCCTGCGTCGCCCTTCCCACACTGCCGTTCCGTTGTCTCCTCCCTGCTGCGCCCTCCCCGCTCGGCCTCCTCCCCGCTCTGCGCCCTCCCCGCCGCCTTCGCGTTGCGCTCCGCGCTGGCCCTTGCGCTGATCCTTCGCGCTGGCCCTCCGCGCCGCCTTCGCGTTGCGCTCCGGGGTGCTGGTGCGGGTTGGCGGGGCAAGATCCTGCTCGATGTGGGATCGAGTGGTTTCGGAGCGGCAAGGTGACCACTCGATCCAGGATCGAGCGCGCTCTTGAGGATGCTGTGGGTGATTGCTGCGGCAGTTGGGTCGCTCCAGCGTCCCGATGTTGAGGCCAGCCTGGGCGGGAGGTCGGTGATCGGGGCTGGGTGCCGGGTGAGCAGGGCGACGATGCGGGGCTGAGGTTGGGTCGGACTTGGCCAGTGGGTAAGCACGCGGATCGGGATGGGGCTGCCGAGGGTGTCAGTGCGGGCTGCGGGGGACGTCAGGGTGTCAGAGGACGCGGAGGTCGGTGCAGAGCCAGGTGCCGCGCCGGTGTTCCAGACGTAGTGCCATGGCCCAGTTGGTGTCGACGACGCCGGTGAGTACGGCGGCGGCCTCGATGGCGGCGGGGTGGAGTTCGCAGACGCGCAGGCGGCGGAGCCGGAGGGTGGGGCGGGGGGTACGGCGGCGCGTCGGGACGGCGCGGGCGGTGGCGCGAGCCAGCTCGGGCAGCAGTTGGGCGCTGCGTGTGGGGTCCAGTTGACGGCGAAGTTGCACCGGCGGCCGGAAGCCGTTGAAGACCTCGATGCAGTTTGCGACGAAGCGGTGGGCGACCCGGGTGGCCGACGGGGTGGCGGTGGCCAGGGCGCCGGGTGGTAGCTGCCGGACCGGATCGTGGCCGGGGCGTACGGGGACCGGGCGGGCGGTGACCCGCGGGTGGGGTGGGCGCTCCGAGGCATGCCGAGCGGATCGCTGGTGGGCGGAGAAGAGGTCGAGGGCGAGTTGGCCGTCGCCCGGTTCGGGCCATCCGGCGCTCTCGTCGACGAAGGGCGGGTCGTACGCGGGTGCTGGCCGCAACCGCACAGGCGGGTGGCTCGGCCCAGGTCGCCGGGGATCGATCATCGCCCTGGCCCTCTCGCTCGATCCGGTTGTTTCCTACGTTTGCCTTCGTTTGCTCTCGATAGACCTCATTCTGTGGCATGGCAGAGTCGTCGGTCAATGCCTTCGGGCGTGGTGCGACTACTCGGGTTCGCGCTCGGTCAGCGGATTCCCGCGTACCCACTCGGCGGTTTCCGCGTACTTCTGCTGGATGTACTCCTCCAGCCGGGCGCGCTCGACGCGCCACTGACCCCGGCCGCCGATCTTGATCGCAGGCAGCTCGCCGCTGCGCACCATGTGGTAAACCTGCGAATCCGACACGTTCAGCTCGGCGGCCACGTCGGACAGGAGCAGGAACCTGGTCTCCACGTGAACTCCCCGGGTTGGCGTCGTTTGCCTAAGTTTGCCATCGAGGGACGACAGGGTCTGCCGCCGAGGGGTGACATCGTAAGCAGGCGCTGAGCGTGCCACCGTTGGGTGCCGCGTTGGACACACCGGTCGCCCCGAGCTTTCACCACGGTGGCGGGGGGTGTATGACGTTCAGGGTGAGCGTGCGCCCGGGGCGGCGCAGTCGCCGACCGGAGCAGAGCAGGGGAGACCGACCGTGACCGACCAGCTTGTCCGGGTGTACCTGTCGGCGACCGTACCGATGCTGACCAGGCTGCCCGAGCACGGCCTTGCCGCGACCCAGGCGCACGCGGTGACTCCGATGCTGCGCGAGTGGTACGCGGAGGGTGACGAGGAGGAGTTGGAGTACGTCGCCTTCACCCGGGCCGCGCAGGACGCCCTGCAACTGCTCCATCATGATCCTGCGGCACCGCGTCGGCGGGTGGTGGTCTCGGCGGATCTGCCCGCGTCAGCGCTCGGCCGGGGTGACGGCGAGCTGGGTTCGAGCCTGGTGGAGCTGCGTGGGGTGGTGGCGGCCAACGCCGTGGCGGCCCTGCACGTCGACGGCGTCGACGCCGTACCGGATGTCACCGCCGCCGCGAAGGTGGTGATGGAGGCGCTGGCCGGCGACCCGGACGCGCAGTTCACCGTCGATGGTGTCGAGGACCACGAGCTGGAGTGGTACGACCCCAGCGAGCTGGAGCTGCTGCTGCGTGACGCCGCCGACCAGGGGTGACCCGCGCGCTCAGCGCGCTGCGCCGGCCTCGACGGGTTCGGGGTCGGTCTCCGGGGCCGGGGACAGCGTACGGCCAAATATGATCATGGCGGTGAGTGCGCCCACGAACAGCACCCAGATCCCGTTGTCCACCCGGGAGGTGCCCAGCGAGGTCTGCGCCACCGCGTCGGCCTCGCTCAGCGCGGCGGCCAGGTCGATCAGGGAACGCCCGCCGACCCGGATGATCACCTCGGCGAGCAGCAGCAGGAGCCCGGGGCCGGCCCCGGCGACCAGGTACGCCGGCCAGCGCAGGGCGGTGACGGTGGTGTCGCGGCGGGCGGCTCGCCGCCGGGCCCAGGTGAGATAGCCGAAGGCCAGCAGGCCGGCGAGGAGTCCGGCGAGCAGCGATTCGGTACGCGAGACCCAGGTGGCCGCGGTGACCAGCGACTGCTGGCTGTCGCCCGCGCCGAACAGGTTGAACAGGGGATCACGGGCGACGCTGAAGCCCACGACGAAGAGCAGCGTGCCGAGGGCGGCGGAGGCCACGGCGCCGATGACCGCCCCGTTGCGCGCACCGGCCAACGCGCCGCCGATGACGGCCGCGGCGGCGGTCGTACCGGCGATCGTGCGGGTGGTGGTGTTGCCGTCGTAGCTGAGCTCGATGGCCAGGGCGGCGGCGAGCCCGACCAGCAGGCCGACGCCGACCGCCACCGCGAAGCGCAGGGTGGCCCGATCGCCCCGGCGGGTGACCGGCTCGCTGACCGCCAGGCCCACCGCAGCACCGGCCACCAGGGCGGCCGAGATCACGCCGGGCAGGGCGAAGGCGGACAGGCTGATCGCGGTGAC
The DNA here is from genome assembly GCF_000204155.1 of Micromonospora maris AB-18-032. NCBI lineage: Bacteria > Bacillati > Actinomycetota > Actinomycetes > Micromonosporales > Micromonosporaceae > Micromonospora > Micromonospora maris. The sequence continues at coordinate 1,124,481 of NC_015434.1, forward strand.
GCCGGCGGTGGCCGACTGGATCGCCTCCCGGGTGGACCAGAGCATGGCGGCCAGCCAACCGGTCGCCAGCAGCGCCAACCCGAGGGTGCCCGGCGCGCGTGGCGGTGGGGCGGAGCCGTCCGCGGCGTCGCTGAGCAGCTCGACGGACCCGTCGGCGTCCTGGGTCGGGGCGGGATCCGGCCCGTCGGCAGCCACCTCGTCGGTGGTCTGCGGCCGGTCGGGTTGCGCGGCGGTCGGCCCACCGGGCTGGTTGCTCATCGTTTCCCCTTCGCCGCCCGGACCTGGCGATCCGGCCCGGGCACGTCACCGGCAATCCAGCGTACGCGGCCCGGCGGAGGAGGAGCCTGAGCCCTGCGCGTACCTGAAATGATCTATGTTCCTTCGGTTTGTGTGGCCCTCAAGGTACGAATCTCTGCCTGACTCCTCTGCTTGCCTCCGGATCTACGGTCGTCCAACGGCCAGGGGGTGATCGGTCGAAGCTGGTCGTGGGAAGATTGGCGCGCGGTCCCGCCACCCTTGGGGCCGGTTTCGCCACCGTCGTCGAGATCGCCAGGAGCCCTGATGGACGCCGTGTTCTCCGTACCCGAGCCGCACAACGAGCCGGTGCGCACCTACGAGCCGGGCAGCGCCGACGCCGAACGGCTCCAGCGGCGACTCACCGAGCTGACCGCCGAGCGGATCGACCTGCCGATGACCATCGCGGGCGAGCAGCGGATGGCCGGCGGCGCGCCGATCCAGGTGGTGCAGCCGCACCGGCACGCACACGTGCTCGGGGTCACCGGGCACGCCACCCACGACGACGCCCGGGCTGCGGTCAAGGCGGCCAAGGACGCCGCCCCGGGATGGCGGGCACTGCCCTTCGAGGAGCGGGCCGCGATCTTCCTGCGCGCCGCCGAACTGCTCGCCGGCCCGTGGCGCGACACCCTCAACGCGGCCACCATGCTCGGCCAGTCGAAGACCGCCGTGCAGGCCGAGATCGACTCGGCCTGTGAGTTCATCGACTTCCTGCGGTTCAACGTGTTCTTCGCCCGCAAGCTGCTCGCCGAGCAGCCGATGTCCTCGCCGGGCGTGTGGAACCGGTTCGACCACCGGCCGCTGGAGGGCTTCGTCTACGCGGTCACCCCGTTCAACTTCACCGCGATCGCCGGCAACCTGCCCTCGGCTCCGGCCCTGCTGGGCAACACGGTGGTCTGGAAGCCGGGCCCGACCCAGCAGTTCGCGGCGCACTTCACCATGCGGCTGTTCGAGGCGGCCGGCCTGCCCCCCGGCGTGATCAACATGGTCACCGGTCGGGGCGAGGAGGTCTCCGACGTGGTGCTCGCCGACCCCGACCTGGCCGGCATCCACTTCACCGGCTCGACCAAGGTCTTCCAGCACCTGTGGCGCACGGTGGGCGAGAACATCGCCGGCTACCGGGGCTACCCCCGGCTGGTCGGCGAGACCGGCGGCAAGGACTTCGTGGTGGCGCACACCAGCGCCGACGTCGACGCCCTGCACACCGCGCTGATCCGGGGCGCCTTCGAATACCAGGGCCAGAAGTGCTCGGCGGCCTCCCGGGCGTACGTTCCCCGGTCGATCTGGGAAGGTGGCCTGCGCGACCGGCTGGCCGCCACCGCGGACGGCCTGACCTACGGCGACGTCACCGACTTCCGCAACTTCGGTGGCGCGGTCATCGACGACAAGGCGTTCTCCCGGCACACCGCCGCGCTGGAGCTGATCTCCACCGACGACAGCTGCCGGATCATCGCCGGCGGCACCGCCGACGACTCGGTCGGCTGGTTCGTCCGCCCGACCATCTTCGAATGCGGTGACCCGGCGCACGAGACGTTCACCACCGAGTACTTCGGGCCGATCCTCGGCGTGCACGTCTTCGACGACGCCCGCTTCGACGAGGTGGTCACCCAGGCCGAGGCGATCGCGCCGTACGCGCTGACCGGTTCGATCTTCGCCACCGACCGGCGGGTGGTCGACGCGGTGGCCGAGAAGATGCGGTACGCGGCGGGCAACTTCTACATCAACGACAAGCCGACCGGTGCGGTCGTCGGGCAGCAGCCCTTCGGTGGCGCCCGCGCCAGCGGCACCAACGACAAGGCCGGTTCCTGGCACAACCTGGTCCGCTGGATGTCCCCCCGGACGATCAAGGAAACCTTCGTGCCCCCCACCGACCACACCTACCCCCACATGGGCTGAGGTGTAAGGAAGGGCCCCTTCTTAACGCCTGGTGCATAGGAAGGGGCCCCTCTTAACATCGCCGCTCGCGGGGACAGGCCGCTCGTGGGGGCGGGTCGGTCGTGGTCGGGTGGTGCCGTCGGCGGGGCTGCCGGGTGGACCGTCGCGCACCGACAGTGCACATAGGAAACCCCAATGGGTGGCGAAACGGTGAAATCCTGGACGCCGGCCCGTCAAAGTGGCAGCGTGAACGGCATGGCGGAATCCGGAGTCAACCCCACGGCGGCGGCCCTGCTCGGGCTGCTCCACGAGGGCCCCATGACAGGTGGCCAGTTGATGGCCGCCGCCGAGCGCCGGCTGGCGCCGTACTGGTCGATGACCCGCAGCCAGGTCTACCGGGAGTTGCCGGTGCTGGCCGAGAAGGGCCTCGTCCGGCTGGGTAAGCCCGGGCCGCGGATGAGTCAACCGTACGCGATCACGGCAGCCGGTAAGCGGACCTTTTCCCGCTGGCTGGCCGAGGATCCGGGGCGGGACACCATCCGCAACCCGATCGCCCTGCGGATCGCCTTCGGGCAACTACACTCCGCGACCCAGCTGAAGAGCCTCCAGGCCGCGGCCAACGAATACCACACCGAGGCGCTGGCCCGGGTCCGCGAGCAGGTCAAGGCCGCTCGCAAGGAAGGCGACACGTACGACGCGAGCGCGCTGGAGTTCGCCGTGGCGTACCACAAGGCCGCCCTGTCCTGGCTCAAGAACGCACCAGTCAGCAGCTGACCAGCTTTCAATTGGCTCGGAGTGCGGGGCTGGCAAGCTCACTCCTCGTCCGAGCGGAGCCATTTTGGCTCGGAGTGCGGGGCTCGCAAGCTCACTCCTCGTCCGAGCGGAGCCATTTTGGCTCGGAGTGCGGGGCTCGCAAGCTCACTCCTCGTCCGAGCAGTACCCTTGTCTGTCGTGACCGCTGCCGATTACGCCGACCAGCTCAAGGATCTCGACGCCACCCTGCGCAACATCGAGGCGGTGCTCGACCTGGACCGCCTGCGGGCGGACAAGGCCCGTCTGGAGCAGGAGGCGTCCGCCCCGGACCTGTGGGACGACCAGGCCCGGGCCCAACAGGTGACCTCGCAGCTGTCGTACGTCAACGGCGAGATCGAGAAGCTGGGCAGCCTGCGCTCGCGGATCGACGACGCGAACGTGCTGCTGGAGCTGGCCGAGGCCGAGGCCGACTCGGGGGTCCTCTCCGAGGTCGAGTCGGAGATCACCGGGCTGGCCAAGGCCATCCAGGAGATGGAGGTCCGCACCCTGCTCTCCGGCGAGTACGACTCCCGGGAGGCGCTGGTGGCCATCCGGGCGGGCGCCGGCGGCGTGGACGCGGCGGACTTCGCCGAGATGCTGCTGCGGATGTACCTGCGCTGGGCCGAGCGGCACGGCTACCCGACCGAGGTCTACGAGACCTCGTACGCCGAGGAGGCGGGCCTGAAGTCGGCCACCTTCACGGTCAAGGTCCCGTACGCCTACGGCACGCTGAGCGTGGAGTCCGGCACCCACCGGCTGGTGCGGATCAGCCCGTTCGACAACCAGGGCCGTCGGCAGACCAGCTTCGCCGGCGTCGAGGTGCTGCCGGTGGTCGAGCAGACCGACAGCATCGACATCCCCGAGAACGAGATGCGGATCGACGTCTACCGCTCGTCCGGGCCGGGTGGGCAGAGCGTCAACACCACCGACTCGGCGGTGCGGATCACCCACATCCCGACCGGCATCGTGGTGACCTGCCAGAACGAGAAGTCGCAGCTGCAGAACAAGGCGTCCGCGCTGCGGGTGCTGCAGGCCCGGCTGCTGGAGCGCAAGCGGCAGGAGGAGCAGGCCAAGATGGCGGGCCTGAAGACCGACGCCGCGGGCTCGTGGGGCGACCAGATGCGGTCGTACGTGCTGCACCCGTATCAGATGGTGAAGGATTTGCGTACCGAGCAGGAGACCGGTAACCCGAGCGCGGTCTTCGACGGTGACCTCGACTCCTTCATCGAAGCCGGGATCCGTTGGCGCAAGCAGCAGCAGCTCGCCGGCGACGCTGCGTGACCGGTCGTGGGCGGAGTGCGTCATCGATCTCCACATGACGTGCTGGATCAATGACTTCCCCCGCAACGGCGGGGCGTAGGACTTGGCACGACAGTTACACGGCGTAGACTCACCACCCGTGATTCAGCTTGAGCAAGTGACGAAGACGTACCCGAAGGCGTCGCGGCCTTCGCTCGACAACGTGTCCGTGTCGATCGACAAGGGCGAGTTCGTCTTCTTCATCGGCCCATCCGGCTCCGGCAAGTCCACGATCATCAAGATGCTGCTGCACGAGGTGACCCCCAACAAGGGTCGCGTCGTGGTCAACGGCAAGGACGTCACCTCGATGCGGTCCTGGAAGCGCCCGCACTTCCGCCGCTCGATCGGCTGCGTCTTCCAGGACTTCCGGCTGCTGCCCAACCGCACCGCGTACGAGAACGTGGCCTTCGCGCTCGAGGTGATCGGCAAGACCAAGGCGGTGGCCCGCCGGGTCGTGCCGGAGGTGTTGGAGTTGGTGGGTCTCGGTGGCAAGGAGCATCGCTACCCGCACGAGCTCTCCGGTGGTGAGCAGCAGCGTGTCGCAGTCGCCCGGGCGTTCGTGAACCGTCCCCTGATCCTGCTGGCCGACGAGCCGACCGGAAACCTGGACCCGGACACGTCAATCGAAATCATGCGCCTGCTGGACCGGATCAACCGCACCGGCACGACAGTCGTGATGGTCACGCACGACTCCAACATCGTGAACCAGATGCGCCGCCGGGTCATCGAGATCGAGAGCGGCCGCATCGTCCGCGACCAGGCCCGCGGCGTCTACGGGTGACGAGCGCAGCCCACCGCACCCCGATCTGACGACGAACACCTCACGCCGGAGAGCCGGAGGAATATCCCGATGCGGATGAAATACGTCCTGTCCGAGGTACTGGTCGGACTGTGGCGCAACGTGACCATGACCATCGCGATGATCATCACGTTGGGCGTCTCGCTGACCATGCTCGGTGCCAGCGGCCTGATCTACACCAAGGTCGCCGACATGAAGGACCTGTACTTCGAGAACATCCAGGTGTCGATTTTCTTGAAGACCGACATCTCGGAAGAGGACCGTGCGGCACTGGGCTCCCGGCTGGAGGCCGACCCGCTGATCTCACAGGTCACCTACGTCAACAAGGACGAGGCCTTCCAGCGTTTCCAGGAGATGTTCCGGGACTCGCCGGACCTGCTCAGCGCGGTCAAGGCGGACCAGTTGCCCGAGTCGTACCGGCTGAACCTGGTCGACCCGGAGCAGTACAAGTCCATCTCGGAGCAGTACTCCTCGGCCGCGGGGGTCGACCAGGTGGTCGACCAGAGTCAGGTGCTCGACAAGATCTTCAACCTGTTCACGGCCGGGCAGAACGTCGCGCTGGCCGCCGCCATCGCGATGGCCGTCGCCGCGCTGCTCCTGGTGGCGAACACGATTCAGGTGGCCGCGTACAGCAAACGGCGTGAAGTCGCGGTCATGAAGCTGGTCGGCGCCTCGAACTGGTTCATCCAGGCACCCTTCGTCCTGGAAGCGGTGGTCGCCGGCCTGATCGGCTCGGTGCTCGGGTTGGGTGCCCTGGTCGCGTTGAAGAAGTTCCTCTTCGACGACGCCCTCAGCGCCCTGCAGGGCCTGTTCGCCCCGGTCAGCTGGAGCGAGGTGCTGCTGACCTTCCCGGTGATGGCGGGCGTCGGTGGCCTGATCAGCGCGGTCACCGCCTGGGTCACGCTCCGCTTCTACCTGCGGGTCTAGCTTTCGGTACGACCGTCGCAAGGGCTCTTCGGCGCTGGAATAAACCGCGCGGAAGGGCCCTTGTCGTTCGGGTAGCATGATCTCCGCTCTCCGGCCGGCACGTCGGGCGGGGGAGCGGGCAACGAAAGGAGGTGGCGCGGCGATGCCACGGGAAAAGGGGCGCAAGGTCGTCGCCTCCAACAAGAAGGCCCGCCACGACTACGCCATCCTCGACACGTACGAGGCGGGCATGGCGTTGACCGGCACCGAGGTGAAGTCGCTGCGGGCCGGGCGGGCGTCGCTTGTCGACGCGTTCGCCCAGGAGCGCGACGGTGAGCTGTATCTGCACGGCATGCACATCCCGGAGTACACCCAGGGCACCTGGACCAACCACGAGCCTCGGCGTACCCGCAAGCTGCTGCTCAAGCGGTTGGAGATCGACCGCCTGATCGGCAAGACCCGGGAGAGCGGGCTGACCCTGGTGCCGTTGCAGGTCTACTTCTCCGACGGCTGGGCCAAGGTCGAGATCGGCCTGGCCAAGGGCAAGAAGGCGTACGACAAGCGCCAGGACCTCGCCAAGCGGGACGCCGACCGGGAGATCCAACGTGCGGTCGGTCGGCGAGGAAAGGGCATGGCTGAGTGAGTTGTCCGGTTCGCCCTTCGGTCGCGTCGGCGACGTGGCCTGGGGATGAATCGGGTTGCGGCAGGCGTTACGCTTGTCGGAGCCGCCGGAAGTTGGCGGCCTGTCGAGGGGGTGACTGGTTTCGACTTCGTACGTTGCGGCAGGGGAAGCGAGCCGAGGAAGCCGACGTCGTCTCGAGAATCGTTCGTCGGAAACCAATAAGCGCCAAGCACAATCGCGCTGACTTCGCTCTCGCCGCCTGAGGCGAGTAGCAAGTCTGTCGGCCTGGGAGCGCCTTCGACCCAGTTAGCCGGCATCAGCTAGAAGGCTGGCCAATCGGACCCGGTCGCGGGGTCCGTGCGGCGAGATCAATCAGCGACTGGGCCCGTCACACCGACTCGCTCGCGTGATCGGAGGGGCCGAGTAGAGGCACAGCGAGCTGCGCTCGGAGAAGCCCTGACAAGGCGGCGAAGGACCCGGGTTCGATTCCCGGCACCTCCACCACCTGACTGCGCGCCCCGGCCACCCGGCCGGGGCGCGCAGTCGCGTCTACGCTGAAAGGTTGATCACACGTTCGTGCCCCAGAGGCACGTCTGCGCCAGAAGGGCCCGACCGGTGTGCCGTGGGAACCAAGTGCAGGCCAGACCCGTCAGACGGGGTATGCGTCTCTTCGCCGCCCGGTTGGGTCTGCCCCTGATGATCGTCGTAGCCGGCTGCGCGCCGGCAGGAACCGGAACCGCACCGACCGGTCCCATCAGCTCCGCTGACGACCCGGGGCCGTTCGACCGCCGGGCCACCGCGGTGGCCGAGGCGTGGCAACCCGGGCCGGGTTGGCGCGAGGGCTACGTACCGCTGCAGGACCCCGCGGTGCTGATCGGCGAGGCGAACTTCACGCCGGCGACCCAGACGGCGTTCCAGGCCGGCTGGTACCGCAAGCCGGCCGACCTGCCCGTGCGGCAGCCCGACGACGGCACCATCCGCTTCCCCGACGGGCAGCTGCGCGTACCACTTGTCAGCGCCACCGACGCGTTCCTGGCGCTCACCCGCGGCAGCGACCCCCCGTCGTGCCCGGGGTCGAAGGAGCCCGCCATCCCGCCGCCGCCTGCGCCCGGCGGCAAACCGGACGACACGGTCGCCAGCCGGCCGCAGGGGGAGTGCGTCGCGCTCACCATCAGCAAGGTCGAACTGGGCACCGCGCCGCTGCGCACCAGCCGTGGCGAGGCGCAGGTGCCGGCCTGGCTGTTCACCGTCGAGGAGATCGGCGCCGTGGTGGCCGCCGCCGCCGTCGCACCGCACGCGGTCGATGCGGTGCCCGAGCCGGTCGCACCCTCCGACACCGCCCCGGAGGGGCTGGTCGCCGCGCAGGACATCGTGGAGGTGGACGGAACGCGGCTGGCCTTCCGGCTCGGGGTCGGCAGCTGCGACACCGACATCACCCCGCTGGTGCAGGAGCGCGACGACATCGTGGTGGTGGGCGGCACGGTGGTGCGCTCCACCGACGTCTGCGACGCGATGCTCAGGATGGAGCCGGTCGAGGTGACGCTCAAGGAGCCGCTGGGCGCCCGGCCCGTCCTGGACGCGCTCACCGGCGCACCGCTGCGCATCGGCGGCAACTGAGCGCCGTGAGCGCCCTGTGGCGTTAACAGGGGGCCCTTCCTATACCCCAGGCGTTAAGAAGGGCACCTTCCTTACACCTCACCCCTAGAGCAGTGGGGGGATGTCGGTGCGGATGGGTACGGGCAGGACCGTCGGGCCGTCCGCGCGCAGCGCCACGTCGAGGGCCTCGCTGAGCTGGTCGGGGCTCTCGACGACCGCGGTGGCGCAGCCGTAACCACGGGCCACCGCGCTGACGTCGATGCCGGGAAGATCCAGCCCGGGTACGCCGGGAGTGTGTTTGAGTTCGGCGAACGCCTTGAGGATGGCGTACTGCTGGTTCACCGGTACGACGACGACAAGCGGCAGTCGCAGCTGGGCCGCGGTCCACAGGGCCTGCACCGAGTAGTGGAACGAGCCGTCGCCGATCACCGCGATCACCGGCCGGTGCTGGCCGGTGTCCCGTTGCGCCAGCGCGATGCCGACCGCCGCCGGAAGCCCGTAACCGAGCCCACCGCTGGCCATCGTGAAGTACGACCCGGGTCGGCTGAACCGTAGCCGGCGACGCAGCGCGGAGAGGTTCGACGGCGACTCCTGCACGAGCACCCCGTCGGAGGGCCAGTACCGGGCCAACGCGGCGAAGAGCGCGTCCGCACTCAGCGGGAGGGAATCCTCGACCGGTGGCGGATCGGGTGGGGCGGCCGGCGGTGGTCGGTCCGCCGACGGCAGCAGCTCGGCCAGGGCGGCGAGGGTGAGTCCGGCGTCGCCGAGCAGGCTGTCACCGACCGGTGCGCGAGCCGCCTCCTCCGGATCGTCGGTGACGTGCAGCAGCCGGGCGCCCTCGGGCACGGTGTCGCCGGGCACGTGCGGGTAGTACCGGAACACCGGGGCACCGACCACCAGCACGGTGTCGTGCCCGTGCAGCCGTTCGGCCAGCGGCCCGGCGGCGTAGGGCAGCACGCCCTGAAAATGCGGGTGGCTCTCGGGGAAGGCGGTCCGCTCGGGCGCAGGCGCCGACCAGACCGGCGCGGCCAGCCGCTCGGCCACGGCCACCGCCGAGTCCCAGGCGTCGGCGCGGTCCACCGCCGCACCGAGCACCATGACCGGTGACCGGGCGCTGGTCAGGGCGGCGACGAACTGCCGCAGCCGCTGCGGGTCGGGCGCGAACCGGGTCGCCACGGACCGGACCGCGGGTGGCGGATCGGCGGGCTGCGCCCAGTCGTCCAGCGGCAGGGAGAGAAAGACCGGCCCGGCGGGCGGCTGGATCGCGGTGGCGTACGCCCGCATCAGCGACGCCGGCACGTCCTGCGCCCGGACCGGCTCGTACGCCCACTTCACGTACGGCTGGGGCAGCTCGGTGGGACGGCGGGCGGTGAGGCGCGGTTCGAGCAGCAGCATCTGCCGGGTCTGCTGCCCGGCGGTGACGATCAGCGGTGTCCGGTTGTGCCAGGCGGTGACGATGTTGCCCATGGCGTTACCGGTGCCGGGTGCCGTGTGCAGGTTGACGTGCGCCGGTCGTCCGGTGACCTGGGCGTACCCGTCGGCCATGCCGACCGCCGACGCCTCGTGCAGCGCGTGCACGTACTGGAAGTCGTCGGGGAAGGCATGCAGGAACGGCTCCTCGGTCGACCCGGGGTTGCCGAACACGGTGGTCATGCCCAGCGCACGGAGCAGCTCGTAGGTGGTGTCACGGACCGTTGCCATCGCCCCTGAATCTAACCGGGCGGCTTCGGCCGACAGGGCCATTCGGCGTTGCGGGCATCACTGTCGATCACACGACGATCAGACCGTCGCCACGGCCGGGGACGCAAGCTATCGTGCCAGACATGGCTACGACAGCGCGGATGGCATCGACAGGGCTCGTTGACGGTCTTCATGACCGGCCCTCTCGGCTGCTACACGGCTGACGGGTACACGTGATGCAGGGAGAGGGGCAGGCGATCGGCGGGCGAGCCATGGAGTCGATGACCGGGAAACTACTGGTGGCGACGCCCGCACTGAAAGATCCGAACTTCGACCGTACGGTGGTCCTGTTGGTCGCCCACGAGCCCGGCGGCGCCCTCGGCGTGGTCCTCAACCGGGCGACCGAGGTGCCGGTGGCCGACGTGCTGCGCGACTGGGGTGATCTGGCCCGGCACCCGGCGGTGCTGTTCGAGGGCGGCCCGGTGCAGCCCGAGTCGGCGATCTGCCTGGCCCGGATGCATTCGCCGGTACGCCGCCTCAAAGGCTTCCACCAGGTCTCCGGAGCCGTCGGCACCCTCGACCTGTCCGTCGACCCGGACCGGCTACGGGAGAGCGTGCAGACCATCCGGGTCTTCGCCGGGTACGCCGGTTGGGGCGGTGGGCAACTGGAGCAGGAGATCGAGGAGGGTTCCTGGTTCGTGCTGGACGCGCTGCCCGGCGACGCCTTCGTCGAGCGCCCCGACGACCTGTGGCCCATGGTGCTGCGCCGGCAGGGCGGCATGATGGCCGCGGTGGCGCATTTCCCGCCGGACGTGACGCTCAACTGACCCGCCCGACGGGGACCCCGCGAGATGACCATGCCGGGTGCCGTGTGTATAGTTCTTCCAGTGCCCGGGTGACCGGGGACAACCGCAAGGGGCCGTGGCGCAGCTGGTAGCGCACCACACTGGCAGTGTGGGGGTCAGGGGTTCGAGTCCCCTCGGCTCCACCTTGTATTTGTGCAGGAAAATCGGCACCAGTCATCGACTGGTGCCGATTTTCCGTGATCTCGTGGTCGCGGCCATGGTCACCCAGCGCCCGACACTGCACTCCGGTGACGGGCGTGAGCTGGGCGGGCTCGTGCTGGCAGGAATCCCGTGATCACGTTCGGCGATTTCGAAGCTCAAATGCCCGATTTGTGGTCGCTGCGTGTGACGGCTATTTACACAGATCGTGTCCCCTCCTACAGTTAGCGCATCGATGTGCATGATCACGGGGGCTGGTATCTGCATGGGCGTGTCGCGGCGTGCGTGGACGGCGGAGTTAGCAGCAGAGGGTGACGTAAGGGCTGGCGGTTTGCGCCGTGTCGAGCATCATCGCCGCCGGCACCCTCGGCGGGCTCACCTGGCTTGCCGACGACTCCCAGCGCGCCCCAGAACATCGCCATCGGCGTTGTCTTCCGGATGCCGTCAGACTCCTACGGCGATCGGCGTGGCAACCATCTTGCCTGTCCCGGCCTCACGGGCTTCGTCAATGGCGATAACGAGTTCCTGGGCCTGACCCGCCTCGGCATCTGCCAGCGCGCCTCACCACCGGCTGGCTCACCACCGGCTGGCTCACCTCCGCTGACCCCATCTAGGACCTGGCGCAGCCGTAGCAATAGCACGGCCACTCCTATCCCTGTGCCGACGTCAAGGGCACATCTCACCGCTCGAACGCAGACTCGGAGGGCATCAATGTCGACCGCGCTGGGAATCCGTGGCCGGAACAATCGGCACAGGTACGTCTGGCGAGCCCGTACGGCCGGGCTGGCCGCGCTCGTGATGGTGGCCAGCTCGCTCGTGGCGACCTCTCCCGCCGCTGCCGAGCCGGCGGCGCCGGCTGAACCAGCCTGCGTCGATGAGCAGCCGGACGCGCGCAGCGCCGAGTCGATGGTGGCGATCTGTCAGAGTCGGGTAGAGATTCTCTCCGAGCGAACCGAGGTGTCGCAGACCTTCCTGAACCCGGACGGGTCGCGGACCTTGGAGGAGAGTCTGGCGCCGGTGCGGGTGCGGCGCGGGTCATCGTGGGTACCGGTGAACACCACACTGAAGGCGACATCGCAGGGAGTTTCGCCGAAGGCGTCGGTGCTGCCGGTCTTCCTCTCCACAGGTGGCGACGGACCGTTGGCGCGGGTCGTGGACGGGAGCCGGGAGTTGTCGGTGTCCTGGCCGGATCCGTTGCCTGCACCGGAGTTGTCGGGAGACACCGCGATCTACCGTGAGGTGCTGCCGGAAACGGATCTTCAGGTCACCGCCAGCGCGTTGGGATTCTCCCATGTACTCGTGGTCCGGACGCCGAGGGCCGCGAAGAACTCCCGGCTGTCCGAACTCCGGTTCGGGATGTCGACCAAAGGGGTGACCGTCAAGGAAGGCGACGGGGGGACGCTCGTCGCACACGACGACCGGGGATCCGCCGTGTTCACGGCCCCGGCACCATTGATGTGGGACTCCTCGGTCAATTCGGACCTACCCGGCGATGAGCTGAGGCTGAGCTCTCCGCCGGCTGGAGCTGCTCCGGCACGCCGGAAGGGCGAGGATCCGGCCACGGCCGCGGCTGACAAGGACGCGAAGGCGAAATCGGCGGACGCGGCGGCGCGCGAGCCGGCCGAGGGTGCTCGGCGGGCGGTGATGCCCGTCAAGATCGGTCGGAACAGCCTGACGATCGTGCCGGACAAGGCGCTGCTGAACAGCCCGACGGCGACGTTCCCGATCTACATCGACCCGGCGTGGACGGGAAACATCTCCGGTAGCTCGTGGACGACGGTGTGGAGCAAGTACAAGACCAGTTCGTTCTGGAAGAACGCCAGCGCGCTGAACAACGGCTCCACCAACGGCTCGGCCGGCGCGGGCCGGACCGAGGACTGCGCGGGATGCGGTGACCACATCATCCGGTCGTTCTTCCGGATGGACGTCTCCGGCGTCAAGGGCAAGATCATCCAGGCCGCCACCTTCCGGATCGAACAACGCCACTCCTGGACGTGCAGCCCGAAGTCGAACGCCAAGCTCTGGCTGACGGGTGACATCTCGTCGAGCACGACGTGGAACAAACAGCCGACCTGGAACAGCAGTTACACCGCACAGACCGCCGCGAACCGCAAGAACGGCGCGGTCCACGGCTGCCTGGGCGTCGGCCCGATCGAGTTCAACGTCCTTTCGATGGTCAAGAAGGTGGCGGAGCAGGACAAGAAGTCGACCATGACCGTCGGGCTGCGGGCGGTCGACGAGAGCACCAAGAACCAGTGGAAGCGGTTCAACCACTCCTCGCCGAAACTGGCCATCACCTACAACACCAAGCCGGCCGCGCCGACGGACCGCAAGTCGGACGGTAGGGCCTGCGCGACCGGCTCCGCGCGGCCGTACGTGTTGACCCTGACGCCGACCCTCGCCGCCCGGCAGTCGGACCCGGACACCGGTCAGCAGTCGCTGACCACCTGGTTCCACTGGTGGCCGCTCGGCGGCTCACGGAACGACACCGACCGCATCTCGCAGGCCTCGGGTAACCCCTCCACGGTGTCGCGCGCCATCCCGGCCAGCAAGCTGGTCGACGGTGGTACGTACGTCTGGCAGTCGCGTACCCACGATGGGAGCCACTACAGCGACTGGTCGGGAACCTGTGAGTTCGTTGTCGATGCGACGCCCCCGGAAACGCCCTCCAACGTGGCCTCCACCGACTACCCGACGGGGAGCACGCCACGCGGCGGCGTGGGCATCGAGGGCACCTTCGAGGTCACTGCTCCGACGCTGCGTCGGCACGAGGTGAAGGAGTACGCCTGGACGCTGGACTCCGGGACCTACCTGAACGCCGCCACGGTCCCTGCCCGTAGCGGAGACTACGGTGCGACCCTCACGGTGAAGCCGGTCCGAGACGGGACGCAGACCTTGCGGGTGTGGTCGAAGGACCATGCCGGACGCTACTCGGCGACGCCCAGGACGTACACCTTCGTCGTGCGGGCCGGCGCCGGCCCGGCGGCGCACTGGACATTCGACGAGGCCAGCGGGAGCGCTGGCGACGTGACCGAGCACGACAACGACCTTTCCCTGGCCGGTGGCGCGTCGCGGACGGCCGGTCGGTCGGGGGTGGGCAGCGCGTTGTCGGTGAACGGCACGACGGGACACGGGGTGGTGACCGGGGCGGTTCGCTACCCGCATCCGGACACGAACGTGTTGACCTCGATGCGCACGGATTCCAGCTTCACCGTCACGGCGCGGGTTCGGGTCGATTCGACGAACGGGGTGACCGGCCAGCGGACCATTGTCTCGGCCAACGGGTTGCGGGTGTTCGCCTACACGCTTGGCTATTCGGGCCCGGACAACCGCTGGCGGTTCACCATGGCGGGTGCGGACGCGGACAATCCGGCGCTGTTCTCGGTGTTGTCCAACAGTGCCCCCACGGCGGGCAGGTGGACCCACCTGGCGGCGGTCTACGACGCGTCGACGAGCACGTTGCGGCTTTACGTGAACGGTGTCGCGCAGACGGCGACCGCGACGTTGAGCGGTGGCTTCAACGCGGCCACGAATGTGACCGTGGGTAAGCGGAAGTGGAATGGCGGGGACGACGGATTCTTTGCCGGTGCTATCGACGACGTGCGGATCTACAACTTCGCGGAGAGCGCGGCCAACCTCGCCGAGTTGGCGGTCCCGCTGCCGGCGGTGGTCGCATTCCCCGGTGGCACCGAGGCGAACACGGGCAGCCAGCTTGCCGTCACCTTCAACGCGGGTGGGGACACCAACGTCACGAAGTTCCGCTACAGCGTTGGCAGCACTGCGGTGGACACCGAGGTGTCCGCATCCGCACCCGGTGGCACGGCGACAGTGTCGATCAATGTGGGCAGCGTGGTTGGCGAGCGTTCCCTGTTCGTGGTGGCCGTCGATGACGGCAACCGGCGTAGCGGACTCGCGCAGGCGTACTTCGAGGTGACCGCGGCGACCAGCCTCAGCGGTTCGGTGCTGGACGACGCCGACTTCAGTCCGCTGGTGGGTGCGGTGGTGACGCTGGAACCGGGCGGGTTCCAGACGACGAGCGACAACTCCGGGGCCTACGCCTTCACCGGAATGCCACCGGGCACGTACACGCTCACGGCCAGCTACGGCGACCGATGTGGCCTGACCGCCAGCGCGACGATCACCATCACCGCTGGTTCGCCGCGGTGGCGAGATCTCTACCTCGCGCCGTACACGGACGACTCCGGTTACACCTGCGCTAGCCGGACGGCCTCGTTCGCCACTGCCAACGAGACGGTGCTGCCGCTGACCGGTGACAATGCGGTGACCGAGGTGTCGCTGCCGTTCGCCTTCCCGTTCTACGGTCAGGCGTACCTGTCCGGGTGGGTGGACACCAACGGCTATCTCACTTTCATCGACCCCGGTGGGTCGCATCCGAAGACCAACGGCACCTGGCCGCTGCCGGCAGCCCCGAACGCGCTGATCGCCCCGTTCTGGGACGACCTGGTGGTGGACGGGTCGGCGAGTGTGCGAACGGCGAGCACCGGCAGCGGAGCGGACCAACGGTTCGTGGTCGAGTGGCGCAACGTGCACCGCAAGGGCAATACGGCCCAGCGGCTTTCGTTCGAGGTGGTCCTGGCGCCGGACGGCACGATCACCACGAACTACGACGGTCTCACGAGCGATCCCGTGCGAGGTGCTTACGCGGCGGTCGGTATCGAGGCGCCGGACGGGGAGGTCGGTCTGGCGTACTCGGTGGACGAGCCTGCGCTGGCCAGCGGGCAGGCGGTCACCTTCGTGCACCCGCAGGAGGACGGCACGCTGGAGTTGCATGACCTTTCCGGGGTGCTGCGCGACGAGAACGGCAACCCGGTGGTGGGTGCGACGGTGACGCTCGACCCGCGTGGGTTGTCGACGACAACCGGCCCGGGTGGGGCGTGGGGTTTCGAGGATCTGGTGGCGGACAGCTACACCGTCTCGACCCGGGTCGGGGCCCGCTGCGGCCGTAGCGCCGAGGACCAGGTGGAGTTGGACGACAACCGCACGGTCGATCTCCGGTTGGGCCCGGACCACGGGACGATGGGGTACGCCTGTGTGGTAGGCGCGTCGGGCTACGTGGCGGCGTCGAATGTGGTGGCGCTGACCGGCGACGACGCCTGGGCAAACCTGAACTTGCCGTTCCCGTTCACCTATCACGGCCGGCCGTACTCGAAGGCATGGCTGCACACCAATGGCCTGATCAACTTTGGGGCCGAGCCGGGCAACGTGCAACAGATCTGGGTGAACCCGACGATGCCGACGGCGGCGATTCCGAACGGGGTCATCGCCCCGTTCTGGGATGACCTGAACGTGGACTCGTCGGCCAGCATCCGTACCGAGCTGCTGGGTTCCGCACCGAATCGGCGGTTCGTGGTGGAGTGGCGGAACGTGCTGATGCAGGGGGTCGCCGCGCCGAACAACCGGGTGACCTTCGAGTTGATGCTGCACGAGGACGGGCGGATCGGGTTCCACTACGGCACCCTGACCACCCCGATCCAGCAGGGTGCGGGAGCCACTGTCGGCTTGGAGAGCACGGAGCGGGCCGAGGTCGCTGCCCTGTACTCCTTCCAGACGGCAGTGGTGCCGAGCAACGGGTCGATCGTCTACAGCCCGAACACGTCGGGCACGGTCCGGGGCACGGTGACCACTGCGGTCACCAGTGAGCCGGTCGCCGGTCGGACGGTGACCCTGACGCCGTCGGGGGCGACTACCACCACCGCCGCAGACGGCAGTTACGAGTTCACCGGTGTGCCGATCGGTGAGCACGTCGTTGCCGCGGCGACCGGTGACGACCGCTGTGCCGGCCAGTACGCCCGGGAAGTGTTCAACTTCGCCGGTGGAACCACCAGCTGGATCGACCTCTCGGTGATGATCGATGGCGACGAGTTTGGCTATGGGTGCAGGACCGGGTCGCAGCCCTTCATCCCGGGCAATGTGACCGAGTCGTGGAGCGGCGACGACACGGTGTGGCAGAAGAACCCGCCATTCCCGATCAAGCTGTACGGCGAGTCGTACACCTCGGCCTGGATCAGCGCCAACGGTGTGATGACCTTCCGGAACCCGGCTTTCCACGGTTGGATCTACGCCAACTCGACCCCGATCCCATCGCCGCTGTCGGAGGGCCGACCCAACGCCGCCGTCTACGTGCACTGGAACGACTGGATCGTGGACTCGGCGGCCCGGATCGCCACCGCGACCAGTGGCACCGCGCCGAACCGGCGGTGGGTGGTGGAGTGGCGCAACGTGCATCTCTACGGTGACACTTCGGCCCGGGCCTCCTTCTCGGCGGTCTTCGACGAGAACGGCGACGTCACGTTCACCTATGCCGACATCAACCCCGCTCACGCAGGTGAACGGGGGTCGGCGGCCACAGTCGGCATCGAGAACGGTGCAGGCACCATCGCGTTCCAGTACTCACACAAGGAAGCTGTGCTCGCCACCGGGAAGGGCATCTTCTTCAAGCCCAACCCGCCGGGCAGCGGCGTTGTCAGTGGCACGGTGACCTGCCAGGGAACGCCGGTGGCCGGGGCTACCGTGGCAATGGCCGGCCGGAGCGCCACCACCAGCGCTGGCGGCGGGTACCAGTTCGACGATGTGCCCGGCGGGACGTACGCGGTGATCGTGACGCTCAGCTCCGGACCCTGTGTCGGGTCGGCGGTGACGCCGGTGACGGTCGGCACGAACACCACGAGCGCGGTGAACTTCGACCGGGGCGCCACACCGTCCGGCGCCCGCTACACGATCGCCGAACAGCCGGTCAGCTTCGTGCCGGCCGACGGCACGGTGCTGCCGCTGACCGGTGACGACGCCTACACCCCGATCACCCTGCCGTTCCCGGTCACCCACTACGGCCAGACGTACACCACCGCATGGGTCGACACCAACGGCCTGCTCACGTTCGTCGAACCCGCGGCCTCGTCACCGGACGCCTGGCCGATCCCGTCATCGGCGGAGTCACAACTGCCGAAGGCGGCGATCTACCCCCTGTGGCACGACTGGATCGTCGACGCCGACGCCAGCGTCCGGACGGCCACCACCGGCAGCGGGCCGAACCGCCGATTCATCGTCGAGTGGCGCAACGTCCGATCGTACGAGGACCCGACGACCAGGATCTCCTTCGAGGTGATCATGGACGAGGCGGGAGGCTACACCTTCGCCTACACCGACAACGACGGCACCCACATCGAGCAGGGCGGTGCCTCGACGATCGGTATCGACAACGCAGACGGCACCAGCGCTCTGCGCTACACCTACCGACAGCCTGTGCTCCACCCCGGAACCGGACTGCGAATCGAACGCCTTCCGTAGGCCCGACCAGTTGCCCGGGACCGGTCCGATCGGACCGGTCCCGGCGATCCCGTCCATCCGTCCCTGCCCCTGGCTAACCAACTCGGCCTCGGAGGTATCACCGGTGAAGGCAACCCCTCGGTTACATTCGCTGTCGAACTCGGCACGATGGCGGCGACGTCGCCGCTCGACCCTTTCCGGCTTCATCACGACCGTCCTGGCCGTGACTCTGCTGCAAGCCCCCGCGTCGGCCCGGCCCGACGACCCGTTGTCGGTCGAGCCCGAGGCCCGCCCGGTGCCCACGGTGCCGGTCACCAATGTGGCGACCACCGCGCCGACACGAGCCGCCGCGATGCGCAGCGCCAGTGCCAAACCGGCGCCGATCTGGCCGTCGGCCGCGACCGCCGTAGCGGAACTGGACAGCAGCGCCACGGTCACCTCGGCGCGGGTCGGCGGCCTACCGGTTCGGGTCGAACGAGTCGGGGCGGCTTCCTCCCAACGGATGCGGGCGCAGATCCTGGACATACAGCGAGTGCGGGTGCAGACCCTGGATCGAAAGGCCACCGAGCGGGCCGGAATCCGGGGTGTGCTGATGCGTGTCGGTCAGGCCGACACCGCTGCCACTGATGCCGCCCGGGCCGACGCCGGGTCGGCTGACCTGCGGATGACAGTCGACTACTCGTCGTTCGCCACCGCTTACGGCGCCGACTGGGCTACCCGCCTGCGGCTGGTGACCCTGCCGGAGTGCGCACTGACCACGCCGGAGCAGCAGCGCTGTGCCGGAACACCGCTGAAGTCGCGGAACAACCCGGTTGCCCAGACGGTGTCGGCCCAACTTCCGGTAGCGGCGGCGGGCACGCTGGTGGCGGTGGCCGCAGGCGCTACCGGGCCGGCGGGTGACTACTCGGCGACCCCGTTGCAACCGTCGTCGACCTGGTCGGTCGGAGGGAACACCGGTTCCTTCAACTGGTCGTACCCGATGCGGGTGCCGCCGGCACCGGGCGGGCTGGAGCCCGATCTGGCGTTCGGCTACTCGTCCCAGTCGGTGGACGGCCGGCACGCGGCGTCGAACAACCAGCCGTCCTGGGTCGGCGAGGGGTTCGAGTTCTGGCCGGGCGGCTACATCGAGCGCCGGTACCGCTCCTGCGCCAAGGACACCGGAGGAAACAACACCACCAAGACGTACGACCTGTGCTGGGAAACCGACAACGCGACGCTGCACCTTGACGGCTTCTCCGGCGAACTGCTCTACAACTCGTCCGAGCAAAGGTGGCACCTGCGTACTGATGACGGGGCGCGGATCGTTCGGCACACGGGCGCGGCCAACGGCGACGAGGACGGCGAATTCTGGACGCTCACCACCACCGACGGCACGGAGTACCGGTTCGGCTCGAACCGTTTGCCCGGCTGGACCTCTGGTGACCCGGTGACGAACTCGGCGTGGAACGCGCCGGTGTTCGGCAACGACGTGAACGAGCCCTGCCGGAAGCCTGCGTTCGCCGATTCCTCCTGTGAGCGCACCTGGCGGTGGAACCTTGAACACGTCGCCAACCTGAACGGCGACTCGATGTCGTTCTGGTACACGAAGGAGACGAACAAGTACGGCCGGAACAAGACCGCGAGTGACGCGGTCAGCTACGACCGTGGTGGCTACCTGAAGCGGATCGATTACGGCACCAGGGTGACCGCCGGCCGTGATTCGGCGCTGGACAACGGTGCCAGCGCTCGGGTGGTCTTCACCGAGGCGGATCGGTGCCTGAGCAACTGCACCACCAAGAACGAGGTGCGGTGGCCGGACACTCCGTGGGACTCGGAGTGCACCGGCTCGACCTGTGTCGACAAGTTCAGCCCGACGTTCTGGTCCAGCAAGCGGTTGAGCGCGGTCACCACGCAGATTCGCAGCGGCAGTGGATTCAGTAACGTCGAGCGGTGGAGCCTGACCCACGGGTTCCCCGACCCCGGCGACGGCACCCGGGCTGGTCTCTGGCTGGAGAAGATCTCCCACGAGGGCCTGGTCGGCGGCAGCACCACGCTGCCCGACGTTGAACTCACCGGCATCCAGCTGGCGAACCGGGTCGACACCATCGACTTCGCCGCGGCGATGAACTGGTGGCGCATCGCCCGGATCCGCAACGAGACCGGCGGAACGATCAACATCACCTACTCGCAGGAGGACTGCGTCGCCGGCAGCACCCCGACCGCGCAGACCAACACCAGACGGTGCTATCCGGTGCGGTGGACCCCCGAGGGTTACCAGTCGGCGGTGACCGACTGGTTCCACAAGTACGTCGTCACCACGATCTACGAGATCGACCACACCGGCGGGTCGCCGCCGTTCGGCAGCCCACGGAAGGCCTACTCGTACAGCTACCACGACGGCGCCGCCTGGCGTTATACGGATGACGACGGGCTCGTCGACAAGGACGAGAAGACCTGGTCGGTGTTCCGTGGTTACGGGCGGGTCGGGGTGACCGTCGGTGACGCGGGTGAACAGGCATACACCGAAACCCGCTACTTCCGGGGCATGCACGGCGATCGTGCAGCACCCTCCGGCGGCACGAAGAGCGCCAGCCTGGACGGCATCACCGATCAGGACTGGTTCGCCGGCATGGCCCGCGAGGTCACGGTCCGTAACGGACCGACCGGAGCGGTGGTCTCCCGCGAGGTCAGCGATCCCTGGGCGTCGGGCCCGACCGCCTCCCGGACGGCCAACGGTGACACGACGACCGCACGCTTCGTGCGGGTCGGGACCGCCCGCAGCTACGTCGCGCTCGACGGCGGTCGGGGCGAGCGGGTTACCCGGACCACCACCAGCTTTGACAGCCTGGGCATGCCCATACAGGTGGATGACTTCGGTGTGGAGGGCACCACTGGCGACGAGCGGTGCACCAAGACCGACTACATCCGCCGCGATACCAAGTGGCTGATGGATCGGGTCCAGCGGACCCGGGACTTCGCGGTGTCCTGCTCGGCCAGCAACGGCACCCTGACAGAGGCCGACGTCATCGGAGAGACCCGACTCTCCTACGACGACGCGGCATACGGGACGCTGCCGGCGAACAACAACGACGTTCGTGGGCTGCCGACTCGTACCGAGGTGATGGCGGCGTGGAATGCCGGTGCACCGAGCTTCGTCACCAAGGAACGGACCGCGTACGACAGCCACGGCCGACCCACGTCGAGCTGGGACGCGATGAACTTCCTGACCACCACCACCTACACGCCGGCGCTCGGTGGGCCGACCACCCAGGTGGTCGTCAAGAACCCGCGGAACCACGAGACCAGGACGACCCTCATTGCGGCGTGGGGATCTGAGAGCAGCATTCTCGACCCGAACGAGAAACGGACCGAGCTGGCGTACGACGCACTCGGCCGACTCACCTCGGTCTGGCTGCCCAACCGGAGCAGAGCCACCGAGTCGGCGAACATGACCTTCGGATATACGGTCCGCAACAACGCGCCCACCGCCGTACGCACCTCGAAGCTGAACGCCGAGGGCAACTACGTCAGCTCGTACGAACTGTTCGACGGTCTGTTGCGAACGCGGCAGACGCAGGCACCGTCTCCCGCAGGCGGTCGGTTGATCACCGAGACGTTCTACGACACCGCTGGGCGAAAGGTGCGTGAGTACGACAAGTACCACACCAGCGGTGACCCCGGCACGACGCTGGCCACCGCTGTGGACGGCGCGCACATCCACACCCAGAACCGTATCGAGTACGACGGCGCGGGCCGACCGACTGCCGTGATTTTCCAGCCTTACAACGCCGAGCGGTGGCGCACCTCCATCCATTACGGAGGGGACCGGGAGGACGTGACACCGCCGACCGGCGGTACCGCGACCTCGGCGATCATCGACGCCCGGGGCAACCGAGTGGAGCAGCGCCGGTACCACGGCGCGGCCCCGACCCCATGGACGACTGGCTCCTGGGACACCACCACCTACACCTACAACCGCAAGAACCAGTTGACCATGCTCACCGACGCTGCCGGCAACTCCTGGACCTACACCTTCGACATCCGCGGTCGGCAGATCCAGGTCGACGATCCGGACAGCGGAACCAGCACCTTCACCTACGACAACGCCGACCGGATGACCAGCAGCACCGATGGTCGGAACCGAAAGCTGGCCTACCGGTACGACCAACTAGGCCGGAAGATCGGGGTGTACGAGAACAGCACCAGCGGAGTGCTCCGGGCCGAGTGGCAGTACGACACGCTCGCCAAGGGCCTCCTGACCCGGAGCATC
Source organism: Micromonospora maris AB-18-032 (assembly GCF_000204155.1). Lineage (NCBI taxonomy): Bacteria > Bacillati > Actinomycetota > Actinomycetes > Micromonosporales > Micromonosporaceae > Micromonospora > Micromonospora maris. The sequence goes on from NC_015434.1 coordinate 1,146,881, forward strand.
CGGGAGGTCGACGGTCTCGCCTACCAGGTCGAGTACCTCGGCTACACCGACCTCTACCAGGAAAGCGGCGTCAAGTACGACATCCCGACCACCGAGCCGGGAATCGGTGGTGCGTACCTCTACGAAAAGACCTGGAACCTCGACGGCAGCCTGAGCGCCGTCACGCTGCCCAACACCAACAGCGACCTGCCGGCGGAGACTCTGCGCTACGGTTACGACGCACTCGGCCAGCCCAAGACGCTCAGCCGAGTCTCGGGAAGCACGACCAGCAACTACGTGCCGGACACCGACTACAACGCGCTGGGGCAGGTCGAGAACATCGAGCTGTACACCGGCAGCGGTGCCCGGGTCTGGCAGGGATTCGACCGGGAGCTGGAGACCGGACGGATCACTGATTTCCTGACGACCCGCGACGCCATCAACCCGGGCGTGCTGGCCGACCTGGAGTACAGCTACGACGAGGCTGGGAACATCACCCGGATCTCGGACAAGGCACCCGACCCGGTCGACGACACCCAGTGTTTCGCCTACGACCATCTGCGTCAGCTGACCCAGGCGTGGACGCCGGCCTCGGGCGACTGTGCCGCGCCCCGCTCGGTGAGCGCCCTGGGCGGCCCGGCGCCGTACTGGCACTCCTGGACGATCAACGCCATCGGCAACCGGACCAGCCAGACCGTCCACACAGGCTCCGGCGACCAGGTCACCACCTACACCTATCCGAGTGCGGGCGCGGCACGCCCGCACGCCGTGACCGCCACCGCCGGGGCCCAGGTCGGTTCCTACACCTACGACAACTCGGGCAACACCCTGACCCGGCCCACCGCGACCGCCGGTACCCAGACCCTGACCTGGGACCATGAAGGCCGCTTGGAATCGACTACCGATTCCACCGGCGTCACCAGCTACCTCTACGACGCCGACGGCAACCGGCTCATCCGCCGCGACCCCACCGGCACCACCCTTTACCTACCCGGTCAGGAGATCCGCCACAACACCAACACCAACCAGACCTCCTGCACCCGCTACTACACGCATGCCGGTAAGACGGTCGCCTCCCGCTCCGCCGCCGGTCTGACCTGGCTGGTCGAGGACCACCAGCGCACCGCGCAGGTGGCGGTGGACGCCGCCACCGGTACGGCCACCACCCGCAGGCAGACGCCTTACGGGACGGTCCGCGGCAGCGCGTCCGGATGGCCGAACGACAAGGGCTTCGTCGGCGGCACGGTGGAGAGCGCCGGACTCGTGTTCATCGGCGTCCGAGCGTACGACCCAGCGACTGGCCGGTTCATCAGCATCGACCCGCTCCAGGACCACGATGACCCGCTCCAGTGGCACGGCTACGCCTACGCCAACAACTCGCCGATCACCTTCAGTGACCCGGACGGCCTCAAGCCCCTCATCACCGACAGCGTCCAAGGCGACGAGAAGCACTACCGCGAGACCGGCGAGAAGGTCGTCTACCAGAATGGGAAGTGGACCTCAAACAAGTCCAGTTCGAGCAAGACCGGCGGCGGGACGCCTGACATTCTCCGCTGTGACAAGCAGACCACCTGCACCATCCGTGGCCAGGACAAAGACACCAAGAACGTCGTCTACGAATGCAACTCGCCAGGATCATGCATCATCGAAAACCGCGGACGCGGCAGTGGAGCGGTATACAACTGCAATGTGCCCGGTGCCTGCAAGGTGGACGCCGACTGTCGAAATGGGCAGAAATCGTGCTCCGTCGGAAACGCTGCTGTGGATGGCAAACTGGCGTGCCGTGTCAGGGACTCCTGCATCTTTTACGTCTGGAAGCATTCACCAGCACCCGGCAAGGATGCGCAAGAGTTTCACGCCGTTAAGGATTTCTTTACGATGCCGGCGGGGTACGCTTCTTCGGGCGCTGCGGGGGGAGCTGCAATTGGCTGTGCTGTCGGTTTGTTGGGTGCGGGGGTTGCGTGTCCGGTGGTGGCCGCAAAGGGTGCTCTGATCGGTGGCGTGATTGGTTTTGAGGTTGGGCTCTACTACTACTACGAGGCCTATTTCGAGTCGAAGAAGCCCAAGCCGATCTGGATGGTCCCCGAGCGCGTTGAGTTGGCGCGAGAATGAGCGGGCGGCAAGAAAGGGGGCCGATGCGGAGGTGTACACTCTTGAAATGAAGACATGGCGTCGCGCGGCGGTAGCGATTGCTAGTGGCGTGGCAGGAGGAATCCTGTTCGTGTGGCTTGTCCCCGACCGAGGTCACTCAGTGGCAACCTTCTTGGTCTGGTTGGTCATCTGGACGCCCTCGTTCTACTGGTTCGGGCTCCGTCCCACTATGGGTAACGAGGGGCAGCCAAAGGTCAACCTTCCCGCGCCTCCCAGGGCAGAGGGGGGCGGTGACTCGCGAAGGCCGCAGTGAAGATGAGAGAGCACCGACCCCGGGAACTGGCCGCTCCCGCAGTCAAGCGCCTCGCAGCCGTGTCGTGAGGTGGGCAACCGTGATGGGTTCCGTGGCGTCCGCTGGTTGAGTCGACCAGCGGACGGCACTGAACGGGGGGAACCAGCAGGCCGGCCGAGCGAGTGACGGGTACGGTTCCAGCCATGCGCTACGTGCGGCTCGACACGCCGAAATCCCTGTCCAAGATCGGCCTTGGCACCTGGCAGTTCGGGTCGCGGGAGTGGGGTTACGGCCCGGATTACGAGCGGTTGGCGGCGGACATCGTCCGGCGGGCCGTCGAGTTGGGTGTCACCGTCTTCGACACCGCCGAGGTGTACGGCTTCGGCCGCAGCGAGCGGATTCTCGGCGCGGCGCTGGCCGCCGATCGGGACAAGGTCACCATCGCGACCAAGATATTTCCGGTGTTGCCGGTGGCGTCCGTGGTGCAGCAGCGGGCGGTCGCCTCGGCGGCCCGGCTCGGGGTCACCAGCATCGACCTCTACCAGGTGCACCAGCCCAATCCGGTGGTCAGCGACCAGAGCACCATGCGGGGCATGCGGGCCCTTCAGGACGTCGGCCTGGTCGGCGAGGTGGGGGTGAGCAACTACAGCCTGCGCCGCTGGCAGGTCGCCGAGGCCGCGCTGGGCCGTCGGGTGCTGAGCAACCAGGTCCGCTACAGCTTGCTCGACCGCAAGCCCGAGGAAGACCTCCTGCCGTACGCGGAGCAGGCGGGTCGCCTGGTCATCGCGTACAGCCCGCTGGCGCAGGGGTTCCTGTCCGGGCGGTACGACGCGCATCATCCCCCGGTCGGCGCGATACGCCGGGCCAACCCGTACTTCCTGCCGGAGAACCTGGTCCGTGGCACGGCGCTGATCGAGACGCTGCGCCAGGTGGCCGCCGCGCACGACGCCACGCCGAGCCAGATCGCCCTGGCGTACGTGTTGCGGCACCCGAACGTGGTGGCGATTCCGGGGGCATCCACGGTGGAGCAGTTGGAACGCAACGCCGCCGCTGCGGCGATTGACCTGACCGAGGACGAGTACGCCGCTCTGGTCAACGCGGCGCGGGCGTTCCGCCCGGTCACCGGGCTGGCCGCCGTACCGGGAATGGTGCGGGCCCGCGCCGGACGCTGACCCGGGGCGACCACCCTCCCCACCTCCCCTTTGCTCTGCTTCAATCCACGCAACGGTTACTGTCCGCAAGCGTCGCCGTCCGTCTTCCGCAGTCGCTGCCGGATGTTGGCCCTGCTCAGGCGCTATTGCGTGGGTTGAAGCAGAGCAAAGGGGGAGCAGGTTGATAGGGCGGCGCCTGGCGCGGATCACGGACGATGACAATCCGATGGTCGATGCTCCGCGCGCCACCGCGATGGTCTCCGGAGGGTGCTGGCGCCGTCTCCCGGGGTGCGGGGGGCGGGTCGTTCAGGGCAGGTCGCGGGCGTAGCAGACGGAGAGGGGTGCGCCCCGGTACGGGCCGAAGTTCTCGATGCGGTGGTAGCCCTCGCGTTCGTAGAAGCGCATCGCCTCGGGCTGGGCGGTGCCGGTCTCCAGCAGCAGGGTGCGTACGCCCGCCTCTCGGGCCTGGTGTTCCAGGGCGCGCAGGATGGCGACGGCGACGCCGGTGCCCCGGGCCGACGGGGTGATGTACATCCGTTTGATCTCGGCGGAGCCGGGGTCGAGCAGACGCAGCCCCCCGCAGCCGATGGCGGTGCCGTCGGCGTCGCGGGCGACGAGGAAGACGCTGACGCTCGCGGCGCTGGGTGGTTCCCCCGGCTCGTGGTTGTCGTTGCCGTAGCGGGCGTCGAGTTCGACGCGTTGCGCCTCGCGCAGCCGGGCCGCATCGGCCGAGTCCCACGCTTCGTGGTCGATGGAGACCATGCGACGTTCCTTCCCACCATGATTCCGTAACGAGCGTTACCGTAACGTACGCTACGGATCGGATCCAGCGCCGGGGAAGAGGTACGGATGGCCAGACGACGTGACCTCGTCGACCAGCAGCAACGTCTGTCGGCGGCGACCTGGTCGGTGTTGGCCGAGCGGGGACTGCCCGGCCTGACCCTGCGTGCAGTCGCCGAGCGGGCCGGCTGCACCACCGGCATGGTGCTGCACACCTTCGCCGACAAGCAGGCCCTGCTGGTGCACGCTCGCGAACTGTTGCATCGGCGTACCGGCCAGCGGGCCGACGCGGCTCAGGCCGCCGCAGACACACCCCGCGCCGCGCTGCGGGCCGTGCTGTGGCAGGCCGCCTCACCGACCGAGGAGAAGCGGGAGGAGGCGCGGGTGTGGCTGGGGTTCCTCGCCGCCGCGCTGGCCGACCCGGTCCTGGCCGACCTGCACCGGTCGTACAACCGTCGGTTCGTCGACCGGGTCGCCGCCCTGGTTGCCGCGGTCTGTCCCGACCGGCCGTCGGCCGACTGCCGCGCCACCGCGACCAGCCTGGTGGCGCTTGTCGAAGGGCTCAACGCGCTCGCGGCCGTCGACCCGGCCACCTATTGTGACCAGACCCAGCGCGCTGCGATCGACGCCGCCCTCGCCCAACTCTGAATTCTCGATCAGACCAGGGAAGGGCGAAATCGGGCCGGGCGACCAGACCTGATCGCGGCGACGGCGAGCTAGCGTGGTCGGGTGAGCAGATTTCCGGCAACTCCGGTCCCGCCACCCGATCTGCCCGGCACGCTCGGCGCGCTACGCGCCGCCGGATGCCGGTACCGCACAGTCAAGCAGGAGCTGCGCGACAACCTGCTGGCCCGGCTGCGAGACGGCGGGCCGCGGTTCGCCGGCATCGTCGGGTACGACGACACAGTGCTGCCCGAGGTGGAACGGGCGCTGCTCGCCGGGCACGACATGGTGTTGCTCGGTGAGCGTGGCCAGGGCAAGACCCGGCTGATCCGATCCCTGGTGGCGCTGCTGGACGAGTGGACCCCGGTGATCGCCGGATCGGCGCTCAACGAGCATCCCCTGCATCCGATCACCCCGGCGTCCCGGGCGCTGGTCGCCGAGGCCGGCGACGACCTGCCGGTCGGCTGGCTGCACCGCTCGATGCGCTACGGCGAAAAGCTGGCCACCCCGGACACCAGTGTCGGTGACCTGATCGGTGACGTCGACCCGATCCGGCTGGCGCAGGGAAGGACTCTCGGCGACCCGGAGACGATCCACTTCGGTCTGGTGCCGCGTACCAACCGGGGTATTTTCGCCGTGAACGAGCTGCCCGACCTGGCCGAGCGGATCCAGGTGGCGTTGCTCAACGTGCTGGAGGAACGCGACATCCAGGTACGCGGCTACCAGCTGCGACTGCCGCTGGATCTGTTCCTGGTGGCCAGCGCCAACCCGGAGGACTACACCAACCGGGGGCGGATCATCACCCCGCTCAAGGACCGGTTCGGTGCCGAGATCCGTACCCACTATCCGACCGACCTGGAGTTGGAACTGGCGCTGATCCGGCAGGAGGCCGACCTGGTCGCCGAGGTGCCGGAACACGTGCTGGAGGTGCTGGCCCGCTTCGCCCGCGCGGTGCGCGAGTCGCCGTCGGTGGATCCCCGCTCGGGCGTCTCCGCCCGGTTCGCCATCGCCGCTGCGGAGACCGTCGCCGCCGCCGCGCTGCGCCGCGCCAGCCTGCTCGCCGACGCCTCCACCGCCGAGCCCTTCCTTGCGCCGGAGGCGGTGGCGCGGGTGGGGGACGCGGTGTCGGTGACCTCCACGCTGCGCGGCAAGGTGGAGTTCGAGAGCGGTGAGGAGGGCCGGGAGATCGAGATCCTCGGTCATCTGCTGCGTACCGCCACGGCCGAGACCTTCCGGGCCCGGCTGGCCGGGCTGGACCTGTCCGGATTCACCACGCTGGTCGAGGACGGCAAGGCGATCGAGACCGGGGAACTGGTCCCGGCGACCGATCTGCTGCGTCAGGTGGGCACCGTACCCGGCCTGGCGAAGGTGCTCGACCGGCTCGGCGTCGGTGACGCGCCGAGCGCCGGGCAGGCCGCCGCTGCGGTCGAGTTCGTGCTGGAAGGGCTGCACCTGAGCCGCCGGCTGGGCAAGGACGTGACGGATTCGGGGCGCACCCGCTACGCCGGCCGGGACTGAGCATGGCCGGCAACCGGTTCCGGTACGGGCAGTGGCACGGCGGCCCCGACCCGCTGGCCCCGCCGTACGACGTGCAGGCCGCGGTGGACCAGGTCGGCCAGGAGGTGCTGGCCGGCGGCAGCCTGCGGCAAGCCCTGCGCGACCTGTTGCGCCGGGGCCTGCAGGGGCGCGGCGGGCTGGACGAGCTGACCGCCCGAGCCCGCCGACTGCGCCGGGAGATGCTGCGCCGGGGCGAGCTGGACGGCGCGGTGACCCGGGCCCGTGCCCTGCTCGACCAGGCCCTGGCGGCCGAGCGCGACGAGTTGGCCGGTCGGCAGGACGAGGCGGCCCGGTTCGCCGAGACGGAGCTGAACAACCTGCCTCGCTCCACCGCCCAGGCGGTGCGGGAACTCTCCGGCTACCAGTGGGCCAGCGACGAGGCCCGGCAGCTCTACCAGCGGATTCTCGACGGGCTGCGCGACGACGTGCTCGGCCAGCGGTTCGCCGGACTGCGCGAGTCGGCACAGTTGGCGGCCGACCCGGCCGTGCAGGAACGGCTCGCCGAGATGATGCAGGACCTCAACGCCCTCCTGGCCCGGCATGCGCGCGCCGAGGACACCACCGACGCGTTCGCCGAGTTCATGCGCCGGCACGGCGAGTTCTTCCCGGAACGACCGGGCAACGTCGACGAGCTGATCGAGTTGCTGGCCCGCCGGGCGGCGGCCGGGCAGCGGCTGATGAATTCGCTGTCGGAGCGCCAGCGTACGGAGCTCGCCGAACTGATGCGGCAGTCGCTGGGCGACCGGCTCGCCGGGGAACTGTCGGCGCTGGAGCAGAACCTGCGGTCGCTGCGGCCCGACCTGCGGTGGGCGCGCGGCGAGCGGACGCAGGGCGGCGAGCCCTTGAGCTACGGCGAGGCGACCGGGGTGCTCGACGAGGTGGCCGAGCTGGACGACCTGCTCGACCAGTTCGGTCAGGCGCATCCCGGGGCCACGTTGGACGACATCGACGTGGACGCGGTCGCCCGGACCCTGGGCCGTGACGCTGCTGCCGCCGTACGCCAGTTGCGTGAAATGGAGCGCGAGCTGCGCCGCCAGGGTTGGGTGAGCCGCGACGCCGAGGGGTTGACGTTGAGCCCGAAAGCGCTGCGCCGCCTCGGCGGCACCGCGCTGCGTCAGGTCTTCGCCGAGCTGACCGCCGGCCCGCGCGGGCATCACGACCTGCGCTCGGCGGGGGCGGCCGGTGAGGTCAGCGGGGCTTCCCGCCCCTGGGAGTACGGCGACGAGCAGCCGCTGGACGTGGTGCGTACGCTCACCCGGGCGGTCGCCCGGGCCGGACCGGGTGTGCCGGTGCCGCTCGCGGTGACGGACTTCGAGGTGGTCGAGACCGAGCGGCGGGCCTCGGCGGCGGTGGCGCTCTGCGTGGACCTGTCGTACTCGATGATCTCGCAGGGCCGGTGGGGCCCGATGAAGCAGACGGCGCTCGCGCTGGCCCACCTGATGGCGACCCGGTTCCCGCAGGACGCGTTGCAGATCATCGGATTCGGTCGGGAGGCGGCGCCGCTGCGCCAGCAGGAGCTGGCGGCCGTGGAACCGGACATGGCTCAGGGCACCAATCTCCAACACGCGTTGCGGCTGGCCGGTCGGCACCTGCGTCGTCATCCGGACGCCGAGCCGGTGGTGCTGGTGGTCACCGACGGGGAACCCACCGCCCACCTGGATCCGGAGGACGGGGAGGCGGTGTTCTGCTGGCCGCCCCTGCGGGAGACGATCGAGGCGACCATCCGTGAGGTGGACCGGCTCGGCCGGTACGGAGCCACGCTGAACCTGTTCATGCTCGGTGACGACCCCGGGCTGCGCCGGTTCGTCGACGCGGTGGCCCGACGCAGCGGCGGCCGGGTGTTCACCCCCGACACCGAGGACCTCGGCGAGTACGTGGTCAGCGACTACCTGCGGGCCCGTCGCGGTCGGCGCTAGCGTCGTTTGTTAACAAGGGGCCCTTCCGCTACCGGAGGCGTTAACAAGGGGCCCTTCCTTTGAAGGTGCGGCGGTAGGCCGACGGTGCGACGCCGACGCGCTGGTGCAGTTGCTGGCGGAGGGCGGCGGCGGTGCCGAAACCGCTGCGGCGGGCGACCTGGTCGATGCTCAGGTCGGTGCTCTCCAGCAGCAGCCGGGCGTGGTCGGTGCGCTCGCGCAGCAGCCACTGCGCCGGGCTGAGCCCGGTCTCGGCCCGGAACCGTCGGGTGAACGTGCGGACGCTCATCCGCGCCTGCTCGGCGAGGTCCCGCAGGCTGACCGACTCGTGCAGCCGCTGGCGGGCCCACTGGCGGGCCCCGGCGGTACTGGTGTCCGGTGCCTGCGGCACGGGGCGTTCGATGTACTGGGCCTGTCCACCGTCGCGCCAGGGTGGCATCACGCACCGGCGGGCGGACTGGTTGGCGACCTGGCTGCCGTGGTCGGTGCGGACCACGTGCAGGCACAGGTCGATTCCGGCGGCCACCCCGGCGGAGGTGAGCACCGGGCCGTCGGCGACGAACAGCACCTCGGGATCCAGGTCGACCTTCGGGTACAACTCACGAAACCGGTCCGTGTACGCCCAGTGGGTGGTGGCGCGGCGCTCGTCGAGCAGGCCGGCGGCGGCCAGCACGAACGCTCCGGTGCAGATGGACATGACCCGAACACCCCTGTCGTACGCGGCGCGCAGCGCCTCGATCACCTCGGGCTCGATCACGTCGCGTCGCCGGGTCGCGTCACCGTTCACCCCGGGCACGATCACCGTGTCGGCGTCCGCCAGCAACTCCAGGCCGTGGTCGGGCAGCACCTGGAAACCGGCCGTACTGCGCACCGGCCGACCGCCCGGGGTGCACGTGTCGACGGTGTACAAGTGCTGGTCGTCGGCGTTCCGCGCGGTGCGGAAGACCTGGGACGGGGTGCCCAGGTCCAGCCCGACCACCTGGTCGACGGCGAGGACGGCGATACGGTGCGGCGTCATGGCCCGATTATTGCGGAGGATGGCCTTTCGGCCACTCGTCCGTCCGGCCCGGTGGCCGCAGACTCTCCTGGTGAGTCGACCTGTCCGCCTGCACCCCGCCTGGATCGTCGCCGCCGTCGCCTTCGTCGCGCTTGTCGGTGCCGCCGGCTTCCGGGCCACCCCGTCGGTGCTGCTGCATCCGCTGCACGCCGAGTTCCGCTGGCCGTTGGCCACCATCTCCGCGGCCGTCTCGGTGAACCTGCTGCTCTACGGGCTGACCGCGCCCTTCGCCGCGGCGTTGATGGACCGCTTCGGCATCCGCCGGGTGGTGGCCGCCGCGCTGACGATGGTCGCCGCAGGTAGCGGGCTGACCGTGTTCATGACGGCCAGTTGGCAGCTCATCGCCTGCTGGGGGGTGCTGGTCGGGCTGGGCACCGGCTCGATGGCGCTGGCCTTCGTGGCCACCGTGACCGGGCGCTGGTTCGTGCATCGTCGGGGCCTGGTCACCGGCGTGCTCACCGCCGGCGGGGCGGCCGGTCAACTGGTCTTCCTGCCGCTGCTGGCGATGCTGGTCGGGGCGTACGGCTGGCGCTCGGCGGCACTTGTCGTCGCCGGGGCGGCGCTGCTTGTCGTACCGCTGGTGTTGCGCCTGTTGCGGGAGTATCCGGCGGATCTCGGGCTGCCCCCGTACGGCGCCAGCGAGATCGTCGAGCCGGTCCGGCCGACCGGTGGTGCCGCCGCCCGTGCCCTCGGCGCGCTGGCCCAGGCGGCCCGGACCCGGCCCTTCTGGCTGCTGGCCGCGGGTTTCGCGATCTGCGGCGCGACCACAAACGGTCTGGTCGGGACGCACTTCATCCCGGCCGCCCACGACCACGGCATGCCGCAGACCACCGCCGCCGGGCTGTTGGCGCTCGTCGGTCTCTTCGACATCGTCGGCACGATCGCCTCGGGCTGGCTCACCGACCGGTACGACCCTCGGCTGCTGCTGGGCGCCTACTACGCGCTGCGCGGCGGTTCGCTGCTGGTGCTGCCCGGCCTGTTCGCGGCCACCACCGAACCGAGCATGCTGGTCTTCGTCATCTTCTACGGCCTGGACTGGGTGGCCACCGTTCCGCCGACCGTGGCGCTGTGCCGGGAGTACTTCGGCCTCTCCGGCGCGGTGGTCTTCGGCTGGGTCTTCGCCGCACACCAGTTCGGTGCGGCAGTGGCCGCCATCGGGGCGGGACTGGTCCGCGACGAACTCGGCACGTACACCCTCGCCTGGCACGTGGCGGGAGCCCTGTCGGTGGGCGCGGCGGTGCTGTCGCTGATGCTGCTGCGCCGACGCGGTGCCGTCCTGATGGAACCGGCCCCGGTCGCGGTGGCCCCCAAGGCGTGGAGCTACCGGGACTGACCGGGTCGCCTCACCGCAGCGTCCAGCGCTGGGCCGGGTTGCCGTTGCAGGGGGCCTGGGTGACGTCGTCACCGGCGGCGGTGCCGCCGCCGTGGACCTGGGCGCACTTGCCACTGTGCACGGCCACCAGCAGGACCGCGCCGCCGTCGACGGGCTGGAGACGCCACTGCTGGTTGACCTCGCCGTGGCAGCCGTACTGCAACAGCCGGGCGCCGTCGTCGCCGCTGCCCCCCTCGACGTCGAGGCACTGGTGGTACGCGGCGTTGGCCAGCGTCACCGTGTCCGGACCGTACCGGCTGACGATCCACCGCTGCTCCGGACCGCCGGTGCACACGGCCAACTCGGCGATCGCCCGCTCACCGGCACCGTCGAGGCCGAGGCACCGGCCCGAGCCGACGCCGGCGAACACCTTCGGGCCGACGAGAGGGTCAGGGGCGGCGCTGGGGGTGGCCGACGGGGTCGGCTCGGGCGCCTGGGTGGTGGGCGGTGGCTGCTCCTCGGTCGGGCTCGGCTCGGTCGAGGGTGCGCTGCTCACGGCCATGTTCGCCGCCGATGGCGGGTCACCGTCGTCGAGGGCGCCGGTGGCGAACACCACCCCGGCCAGGATGCCGATCAGCCCGATCGCCAGCGCCGTGCCCAGCAGTGGGTCGCGTAGCAACCCGCCTCGGCGGGTGCCGTAGACGGTGCCCGGTCCATCGGTTTCCGACATGCCGGCATCCTGGTGCACGCCGGCCGGTTCGGGCCAGTCGCCCCCGGCCCGGGTGACTCAGTCGACGACCTGGACGTCCTTCCAGAAGGCGACCCGGTCGCGGACCATCTCCGCCTCCGGGAACGGCTCCGGGTAGTACCAGACCGCGTCGGCGCTGGTCCGGCCCGCGTGTTCGAGGGTGTAGTAGGAGGCGGTGCCCTTCCACGGGCAGACGGTGTGGGTGTCGGAGTCGCGGATCAGGTCCTCGCGGAGGGCGGCCCGGGGGAAGTAGTGGTTGCCCTCCACCACCACGGTGTCGTTGCTCTCGGCGATCACCAGGTCGTTCCAAACGGCTTTCGGCATGACCCCAACGCTATGCCCGCGGGAGGCCGGGCGGTATCGCGGAGACGGAGTATCCGAAATGCCCCTCATGGACATCCCAGGACGGCGTCGGAGCGTACAGTGATCCCATGCACGCCGTCCGTGATCATGACCTGGCGGTGGCCCAGCTGCGGCGGTCGTACGAGGCGGTGCCTCCGGGCCAGCCGGTGCGGCTGGCCAAGCGCACGTCAAACCTGTTCCGCCCGCGCAACGCTCCCCGCACTCCCGGGCTGGACGTCAGCGGGCTCGACGGGGTGCTGGGTGTCGACCCGGTCGCCCGCACCGCCGAGGTGCAGGGCATGTGCACCTACGAACGGCTGGTCGACGCGACCCTCGCGCACGGGCTGATGCCGTTGGTGGTGCCGCAGCTGCGCACCATCACCCTCGGCGGGGCGGTCACCGGCCTGGGCATCGAGTCGACCTCGTTCCGCAACGGCCTGCCGCACGAGTCGGTCATCGAGCTGGATGTGCTGACCGGTGCCGGCGAGGTGGTCAGCGCCCGGCGCGAGGGTGAGCACGCCGACCTGTTCGCGGCGTTCCCCAACTCGCTGGGCAGCCTCGGTTACGCCACCCGACTGCGCATCGAGCTGCAACCGGTGCGCCGTCACGTCGCGCTGCGCAACGTGCGGTTCACCGACCTGTCCGAGTTGACCGCCGCGATCGGCCAGATCACCGCCAGCCGCAGTTGGGACGGCGAGCCGGTCGACGCGTTGGACGGGGTGATGTTCAGCCCCGACGAGGCGTACCTGGTGCTGGGGACCTTCGCCGACGACGTGCCGGCGGTCTCCGACTACACCGGCCAGGACATCTACTACCGCTCGTTGCGCCGACGTCAGCGCGACGCCCTGACCTGCTACGACTACCTGTGGCGGTGGGACACCGACTGGTTCTGGTGCTCGGCGGCGTTCGGGGTGCAGCATCCGGTGGTGCGGCGGCTGTGGCCGACGCGCTGGCGGCGCAGCGACGTCTACCACCGCATCGTGCGTCTGGAGCACCGGCACCAGGTGGCTGCCCGGATCGACCGCTGGCGCGGTCAGCCGCCCCGGGAGCGGGTCGTGCAGGACGTGGAGATTCCGCTGGAGCGTACGGCGGAATTCCTGCACTGGTTCGCCGACCGGGTGCGGATGAGCCCGGTGTGGTTGTGTCCGCTGCGGTTGCGTGAGCCGACGGGCGCCGGATCGGCCCGGTCCTGGCCGCTGTATCCGCTACGGCCGGCGCAGGACTACGTCAACATCGGGTTCTGGGGAACTGTGCCGATCGCCGAGGGCGCCGCCGACGGCGACGTCAACCGTGAGATCGAGCGCGCGGTGTCGGAGGTGGGCGGGCACAAGTCGCTCTACTCCGACGCGTACTACGACCGGGATTCGTTCGACCGGCTCTACGGCGGCGACACGTGGCGTGCCGTGCGGGACCGGTACGACCCGGAGCATCGCCTCACCGGACTGTACGAAAAGGCGGTAGCACGAGCATGAGTCTGATTGATCGAGAGCAGGGCGCGACCGGGGCGTCCGCTACGCCGCCCCCGGGGTCCGGGCGGCGTGGGCCGACCGTGGCGGACGTCATCCGGGCGGTGACCGCAGGCCCCCTGCCGGTACGGGTCACCGGCTACGACGGCAGCGCCATCGGGCCGGCCGACTCCGGCATCACCCTGGCGATCCGCACCGAGCGAGGGCTGTCGTACCTGCTCACCGCCCCGGGCGATCTGGGCATGGCGCGGGCGTACGTCAGCGGGGATCTGGCCCTGGAGGGTGTGCACCCGGGTGACCCGTACGAAGCGTTGCGGGTGTTCAAGGACGAGCTGCGGGTGCGCCCACCGGCGCTGGCCGAGGGGCTGGCGCTGGTGCGCGGGCTGGGCTGGGAGCGGCTGCTGCCGCCGCCGGCCCCGCCGCAGGAGGCGTTGCCCCGCTGGAAGCGGGTGGTGGGCGGGTTGCGGCACTCGCGGACCCGCGACAGCAGCGCCATCTCGCACCACTACGACGTGTCGAACGCCTTTTACGAGAAGGTGCTCGGGCCGTCGATGACCTACACCTGCGCGGTGTACCGCAGTCCCGACGACACCCTGGAAGAGGCCCAGGCCAGCAAGTACGACCTGGTGGCGGGCAAGTTGGCGCTGCGTCCGGGGATGCGGCTGCTGGACGTGGGCTGCGGCTGGGGCGGCATGGTCCGGCACGCGGCCCGCGAGTACGGCGTGAAGGCGCTCGGGGTGACGCTGTCCCGGGCGCAGGCGCAGTGGGCGCAGGCGGCGATCGAGCGCGAAGGGCTGACCGGGCTGGCCGAGGTGCGCCACCTGGACTACCGGGACGCCCCGCACGAGCAGTTCGACGCGGTCTCCTCGATCGGCCTGACCGAGCACATCGGGGTGCGCAACTATCCGGCGTACTTCGGGTTCCTGGCCGACCGGCTGCGGCCCGAGGGTCGCCTGCTCAACCACTGCATCACCCGGGCGGACAATCGGGCGCCGCACCGCTCCGGGGCGTTCATCGACAGGTACGTCTTCCCTGACGGTGAGCTGGCCGGGCCGGGTCGGGTGATCAGCGAGATCCACGACGTCGGGCTGGAGGTGCACCACGAGGAGAACCTGCGCCAGCACTACGCGCTGACGCTGGCTGCCTGGTGCCGCAACCTGGTGGAGCACTGGGATTTCTGCGTCGGCGAGGTGGGTGCCGGCACGGCCCGGGTGTGGGGGCTCTACATGGCCGGTTCGCGGTTGGCGTTCGAACGCAACGGCATCCAACTGCACCAGGTGGTGGCGACCCGCAACGGCCCCGACGGGGTGAACGGCTATCCGCTGCGCCCGGACTGGCTGGCCTGACCTCCTCTGGCCTCCTGACCCACTGACCTGCTGACCTACTGATCGACAAAGGCCGCGCCGGAATTGCCCGGCGTGGCCTTTGTCGGATCGATTGACAAACAGATTTTGTACGTACAAGCTGGTTTTTGCGATGAGAGACGTCCTGTACCTGGAGCAGATCGAGCAGGCCGAGGTCCTGCTCAAGCCGCAGCGTGTCGAGGTGCTGCGGCAGTTGGCCGAGCCGCGCACCTGCACCGAGGTGGCCGCCCGACTGGAGCAGACGCCGCAGCGCGTCTACTACCACGTCAAGCAACTGGTCGCGGCCGGGCTGGTCGAGCAGGTCGACAAACGCAAGGTCCGAGGCATCACCGAGGGCATCTACCAGGCCGCCGCCCGGTCGTACTGGCTCTCGCCCCGGGTGGTGGGACGGATCGGCCTGCGTCGCACCCGCGACGAGCTGAGCCTGGGTTACCTGCTGGACCTGATGGAGGAGGTCCAGGCCGATGTCGCCGCCCTCGACCGCAGCGCACCCGAGCTGCCCTCGATCGGCGTCTCCGGCGAGATCCGGGTGCCGGCCGAGCGCCGGCAGGAATTCCTGCACGACCTCCAGTCCGCGTTACAGGAGTTGTTCACCCGCTACGGCGGCACCGAAGGTGACGCCTTCAAGCTCGCCGTTGCCTGCTATCCGAAGGAGACCGACCGTGACTGAACCGATGAACATCGCCATACGCCTCGCCGCACCGATCGCGCGGGTGCGCCAGGCCCTGACCGATCCGGCCGAGCTGCGGATCTGGCTGGCCGAGCATGTTGAGGTCGACCTGCCGAAGCGGTACGAGTTCTGGGGTCGCTACACGCCCGAGGGCGACGCCCCACACCAGCGACTGCTGGACGTCGACGACGACCGGCTGCGTTTCGCCTGGTTACTCGACGGTGAGGAGACCACCACCGAGATAACTTTGCGCCCGGACGGGCCGGACGCCACCGTGCTGCACCTGTCGCAGACCCACTTCGACTTCAACGACGTCATCAACGGCACCAGCATCCGGGGCGTGCTCCAGACCTACTGGGCGCTGGCCACCGCCAACCTGAACGCCTATCTGGAAGGCAGCCCGCTGCTGCCGAAGACGGACTTCACCAGCACCGACTTCCGTGTGGAGATGTTCATCAACGCCCCGGCCGACAAGGTCTGGGAGTCGCTCACCGACTCGGAGCAGGCCACCGCCTGGTTCGGCTACCCGATCGGCATCGAGCCCTGGCTCGGCGGCCGGTACGCCATGGGTGGCCTCGATCAGGGCGACGCGGCCAAGATCGTTGACTTGGAGCCGGGGCGGCGGATGTCCGTCGACTGGAAAGCGCCAGGCGTGACGACCTGGGAACTGGCCGAGTCCGAGGGGAAGACGAGGCTCACCTTCGTACAGAGCGGCTTCGACGAGCAGAACCCGCCGTACGCCGCCTGGGCCGGCCTGGTCTCCGGCCTCGCCGAACTACGCCGCTACCACGAGATCCCCAACTGGCAACCCATCTGGATCCCCACGAACTAACTGCCCCCACCCCCACCCACCTCACCCCGCCCCGCCCCGCCCCGCACCTGCCGCCCCGCCCCGCGCTGTCCTGCCCGGCCTGACCCGCTCCGCCCGCTCCGCCCGCCCGCGCCCGCGATCTTGCACTTTTGGTCGGGGAATAAGGGGTGAAGGGTGCAGATCGGCGACCATAAGTGCAAGATCGCGGGTGCGGGTGCGGGTGCGGGTGCGGGTGCGGGTGCGGGTGCGGGTGCGGGCAGGGGTGGGGTGGGGTGGGCAGGGGTGCGGTGGGGTGGGGGTGGACGGGGTGGGGCAGGGAGGGGTGTTGGTGGGGTGGTGGGGGTGGGGGTGGGGGCTATGGTGGCGTGTCGTGACGAGTAGCGAGCAGCGGCTGGCGAAGATTCGGGGTGGGCTGCCGCCGCGGCGGCACAACGCGCGGACGATCGCGGCGTTGACCGGTAACCCGGGTTGCACCCGCCGAGCCGTTCTCGACGGTGCGGGGGTGGACAAGCCGTCGCTGGCCGAGCGGGTCGGGTTTCCCGCCAGGTTCGGGCAGTCTCGATTCGCGATCACCCGGGGCAACACGTTCGAGGCGCAGGTGAAGGCGGACGGCGGTGCCGAACTGCTGCGCCTGGTGGCCGAGCGGCTGGGTGTCCCGGTGCCGGCGGTGGCGACCTGGACCGACCTGGGTGACGGGGACGAGTTGGCCGGTCGGGTGGAACGCTCCGCCGCGCTGCTCACCGACGCAGTCACGCCCCACGAGCCGACGGAGCCCGACGGCGCGGCGGACCCACGCCAAGCGGCGAGCCCCGGTCACGCGGGAAGCCCCGGTCACGCGGGTAGTCCTGACCTGGTGGATCAGGGGGCGGCGTTGTTCGATCATCCGCTGCTCGGGTTGGAGGTCGCCGGGCGGCGGGTGCATCTGGAGCCGGATCTGGTGGCCGCGCGGCTGGGTGGCCGGTTCCACGTGGTCGAGATCAAGTCGTTCCCGGTGGTCGACGGGCAGGCCGATGCGGCCAAGCTGGCCGCCGCGGCGGTCCAGTCGGCGGTGTACGTGCTGGCGCTGCGGGAGCTGCTCGCCACGCGAGGACTCGATCCGGATCTGGTGTCGCACGAGGTGGTGCTGATCTGCCCGCGCGATTTCACCAACCAGCCGGTGGCTCACCTGCTGGACGTGCGCAAGCAGTTGTTGGTGGTACGCCGGCAACTGGACCGGATGGCTCAGCTCGACGAGTTGCTGGCCGGCGTACCTGCCGATTTCACCGCCGATCCGGCCGCGGACCCGGCGACGTTGGTGGCGTCCCTGTCGCAGGTGCCGGCTCGCTACGCCCCGGACTGCCTGGCCAGCTGCGAGTTGGCGTACTTCTGTCGGCAGGAGGCGGGCGGGCAAACAGCCGCGCTGGGTCGGCCGGTCCGTGAGGCGCTGGGCGGGATCGACAGGGTGGCCGAGGTGCTGGCGCTCGCCGCCGGTGAGCCGGTCGCCGATCCGCAGCGGGCCGAGGCGGCGGCGCTGTTGCGTACCGCTGCCCGGCTGCGCGCCGAGGCCCTCAGCGGGGCGGCGTGAGTACGCTGCGGGCGCTGGCGGCAGCGCAGGCGGTGGCTGCCGGGATGGCCCAACCGGTGGCCACCGTCCGGCACCTGCACCTGTCCCGGCGGCCGTTGGTGCTGGTGCCGTTGGCCATGGCGGGTGAGGCGAACGCGCCGTTGGCGGCGATGGTCGGCGCGGCACCGGGCGAGGCGCGGCTGCTGATCGTGCCGCAGCCACGTAACCGGGACCAGCGGTTCGCATTCGTCGCCGAACTGGCGGCCACCGTACTGCCCTATGTGGACGCGCATCGGGGGGCCAACGAGGCGGTGCCGGTCGACCGGGGGCGGGACGTGCGGTACCGCTACCTTGACGCACCGCAGCTGCTGGTGCCGAATCCGGCCGGGGTGACGTTCCTGCGGCTGTTGGGTCGGGCCACCCGGTTCCGACGGGTCGACGGCGATCATCCGGTGCCGCCGCAGGTGCCGTTGCTGGGCCGGTGGCTGACCTTCTTCGCCGAGCGGGCCGAGCATCCGGGCTCGTCGGCGTTGGTGGCGATGACGCAGGCGTTGAGTCTGCACTGGGCGACCGGGCAGAGCGCGGTGGAGGACCTGCATCTGCCGGCACTGCTCGGCTGGATCGCCCCGCCGGCCGGGCGCAGCGGCGTCGAGGCGGCGGCCTGGGCCGAGGACCCGGTGAGGTGTCCGCCCGCCGGCCCGGCGACCGATCCGAGCTTCGACAACGAGCGGCTGGCCCCGGCGATCGAGGCGTACGCTGCCGCCGAGTCGGACGAGGTGGCCCGGGGTGAGGCGTACGCGGAGCTGGAGAAGTTGCTGCGCGATCAGCTGACGCCCACCTGGGAGCTGATGTGGCGCGGGGTGGGGTTGTTGCGGGCGCTGCCGCCCGGCGCCCGGGTGGCCGCCCGCTGGGACGGTGACCGGGACGCCTTCACCGCGTACGCCGATCATGTCGACGCCGACGGTGCGCCCCAGCCGCGTCGCGACGGTGCGGTGGCCGCCGCCGCCCGGCTGCACCGCCTGGAGCGGGCCGCGGACCTGTACGCGGTGCAACGCGCCTACGACGATCCGCTGGTGATGGCCGAGTACCGGCTGACCGGTGAGGCGTTCGTCGGCGAGGTGGTGTTGGCCGATGCGGCGCGCATCGACGACAGTGGCCGGCGGCCGGTGCTGCGTCCACGCATCCAGCTGGTGACCACCGACCCGGTGCTGGTGCCGGTGGGCGCGGTGCTGTCCAGTCCGAACCGGCCGGCGCAGAAGGCGCGGGTGGTCTTCGTGACTCCGGTGGCCGACGGCAAGACCGAGGTGGTGGTGGAGCTCTCCGGCGGGATGGGGCGAGGGCTGACCGCCGCACCGGGCAGCGTGCCCGAGGTGGGGGAGCGGCTGTGCTACACCACGCTCAGCGAGGCGTACGTGCCGGCGGGAGGCTTCCCGGCGGTGGAGGACACCCCGTGGACCCACGGCGGCCCGCCCGCCGCCGCGCCCGTCGACCCGTTGCCGATCGGCGAAGGTGCGGCACCGGTGCCCGACGAGGACTGGGCGTAGACACTGGGTCGCCTGCTCGTCGCGCAGGGTGTCCTTTGTGGCCCTGGTGGTGCCGGCCGACCTGCTGCTGATGGACGTGGATGGCGCGGTCGAGCCGTCGGGTTGCGGACTCCGTCCGGCTGGATCTGGCGGTGCGGTCGATTGCGTGGCTAGTCTTTCCGGGTTTGCCGGGACCGGTCTTCGCCGTCGAGGGTGCGCGAACGAGAGAAAGCCAGAGCGATCGCTGTGTCGCGAAAGGACATCGAACAGGCCACCGTGCGGCCGGCCGGGCAGACCCGGGTCGGCCCGGCAGGTGTGTACGCCGCCGGCGCGGTCGTGGCCGTCGAGACCGTCTGGTTGGCCCTCGAACTGCCGCAGACGGCTCTGGTCAGCGACCTCGGCGCGATCACCGTGGCCTGCTGGGCGGCGCTGGCCTGCGTGGGTGCTGCCCGCCGGCACCCTCGACCGCTGCGCCGGTTCTGGCTTCTGCTCGCCGCCACCATGCTGCTCTCCCTCGCCGGCCGTGCCCTGTGGACGTCGCAGCGGCTCGCGGGCCAGGAACTGCCGCACACCCTGCCGATCGGGCTGATCTTCACGGCGAGCCTGCTCACCGGGACCGGCGCGTTGCTGTGCGCGCTGACCGCTCCCCGCACCTCGCTGGGACGCGCCCGGGCCCTGCTCGACGGGGTGATCGTCGCGCTGGCGTTGATGCCGATCGGCTGGCTGCTGCTGTTCCGTAACGTCGCCCTGACGGACCTGAACGAGCCGCTGCGCTACGCCGGCCTGCTCTACCCGCTGTTCGACCTGATGCAGCTGACCGTTCTGGTCGTGGTGATCGGGCCGGGTCGGCCGGTGTGGCGTCCGCTGACGTTGCTCGGAGCGAGCCTGACCATTCGTGCGGTGGCCGACTCGATGTACGTGTCGACGGCGGCTGCCGGCACCTACCATTCCGGCACCCTGATCGACGTGCTGTGGCCGCTGAGCTACCTGCTGATCGGCGTGGCGGCCCGGCTCGCTCCACCGCAGCACTGTCAGCGCGGCGTTGACGTCGGTGAGGTGCCGCTGCCGCCGTGGTGGCGGGTGACGCTGCCGTACCTGCCGGTGGGCGGGGTGATCGCGGCGGCGCTGCTGGCCCGGGAGCCCGCCGGGCACAGCCCGCTGCCGGTCTTCCTGGCGTTGCTGGGGCTGTTGGCGGCGCTGGCGTTGCGGCAGATCCTGGCGGCCAACGAGAACCTGCGCCTGGTGGCGCGGCTGCGGCACCTCGCCTACGTCGACCAGCTCACCGGGCTGCCCAACCGGCTGGCGTTCACCCGCAGGCTGCGCAGCGCCCTGGGTGGGGCCCAGCCGGTCGCCGTTCTGCTGCTCGATCTGGACGGCTTCAAGCAGGTCAACGACCGGTTCGGGCACAGCACCGGTGACACCCTGCTGACCGGCCTGTCGCGGCGGATGCGGCGCGCGGTCGCCGACGACGGCATGATCGCCCGGATCGGTGGCGACGAGTTCGCCGTGCTGGTCACCGGGCGTACCGCCGCGCCGGAGCGGCTGGCGGAGCGGCTGCTGGCGTCGCTGCACCCGTCGGCCGGCGAGGAGGTCGTCGGCGTCCACCCGTCGGCGAGTATCGGCATCGCCGAGTACGGACCACAACACGTCACGTACACGGATCTGTTGCGCGACGCCGACATCGCGATGTACGCGGCAAAGGCGGCCGGCAAGTCGGCGTACCGGCGCTGCACGCCGGCCCTGCGGGAGTCCGCGGTCAGTCGGGCGGAGCTGATCGCCGACCTGCGGCGGGCGGTCGACGAGCAGCAGCTGCACCTGGAGTTCCAGCCGATCGTTGACCTGTCCACCGGCACGGTACGCAGCGCCGAGGCGCTGGTGCGGTGGCGGCATCCCCGGCTGGGCATGCTCAGCCCGGCGCGTTTCCTGCCGCTGGCCGAGGAGACCGGGCTGATCCTGTCGATCGACCGGTGGGTGATCCACGAGGCGTGTCGGGCGGCGGCCACCTGGCAGACCCAGGTCCCGTCGGCCACGGTCGCGGTGAACATCGCGGCGGCGCACCTGCGCCGGCCGGATCTGATCGCCACGGTCACCGAGGCCACCGCCGGGGCCGGACTGGCGCCGCGGGCGCTGACCCTGGAGCTCACCGAGTCGGCGTTGATCGAGGGCAGCGATGCGGTGCTCGACCGGCTGGGTCAACTCCGTGAGCTGGGCATCCGGATCGCCATCGACGACTTCGGCACCGGCTATTCCTCGCTGAGTTATCTGCATCGGATCCCGGCCACCGAGTTGAAGATCGACCGGTCGTTCGTGGCCCGGCTCTCCGAGGACACCCGGGCGTACGCGACGGTGGAGATGGTGACCCGGCTGGCCGGGGCGTACGGCCTGGGCGTGGTGGCCGAGGGGGTGGAGACCGAGCGGCAGCACGACGCGGTCGCCGCTATCGGCTGTGTGCAGGGGCAGGGCTACCGGTACGGGCGGCCCGCCGCGCTGGACGAGTTGCGTACGGTGCTGGCCGGCTCCGCGCCCGCGAAGGTGTCCGATGTCGCAGAATCGGGCTTGACCCTCACGTAACGGCAGGCGGGACCGTGGTTTCTCAGAAGGGAGGGAACCATGGCGTACACCGTCGGCCAGGTGGCCAGGCTCGCCGGGGTGACCGTGCGGGCGCTGCACCACTACGACCAGATCGGGCTGCTGTCGCCCAGCGGGCGCACCGGCGCCGGCTACCGCCGCTACAGCGACGCGGACCTGGAGCGGCTGCAACTGGTCCGGTACTACCGCGAGCTGGGGTTCCCGCTGGAACAGATCGCCGAGATCCTCGACGACCCGGCCGGTGACCGGGACGCGCACCTGCGCCGCCAGCACGAACTGCTGACGGTACGGATCAAGCGGTTGCAGGAGATGGTCACGGCGATCGAGTTTGCGATGGAGGCGAACAAGTTGAACATCCCACTCACCCCGCAGGAGCGCTTCGAGGTGTTCGGTGACTTCGAGCCCGAGGCGTACGCCGAGGAGGCGGAGCAGCGCTGGGGTGGCACCGACGCGTACCGGGAGTCGAACCGGCGCGCGTCGAGCTACTCGAAGGACGACTGGCTGCGGATCAAGGGCGAGACCGAGGACTGGGGGCGGCGGATCGTCGCACTGATGGCCTCGGGCGCCCCGGCGGACGGGCCGGCGGCGATGGAGTTGGCCGAGGAACACCGGCAGCACATCAGCCGGTGGTTCTACGAGTGCTCGTACGAGATCCACACCGGGCTGGCCGACATGTACCTGGCCGACGAGCGGTTCCTGGCCCACTACGAGGCGATGGCGCCGGGGCTGGGCCAGTACCTGCACGAGGCGATCCACGCCAACGCGATCACCCGGGCGTGACAGGAGCCGCGCGTCGGTGGTTCGACGGGCGGGAACTGTCGGGGCGGGGGAGTATGACTGACGGGGTCATCTCCTGATCTGCGGGGGTCATTCGTGTTGATAGTCGCCGGCACGCTCTATGTGGATCCGGCCGAGCGGGACGACTACCTGGCCACCTGTGCCGAGATCGTCCGGCAGGCCAGGTCGGCACCCGGCTGTGTGGACTTCGCCATCAGCGCCGACCTGGTCGAGCCGGGCCGGATCAACGTCTACGAGCGGTGGGAGTCCGACGAGCAGCTGCTCGACTTCCGCGGTTCCGGTCCCGAGCCGGAACAGCAGGTGGCTCTGGTCGGCGCCGAGGTGCACAAGTTCCGGATCAGCGCGGTCGAGTCCCCCTGACCCCGCCCCGGCGGTCCCACGCCGGTCGCGGCCGACCCACCCGACGCCTGCCGTACGACGACGTTACGGCGGGCGTCGGGCCAGTCGGGCCAGGAACGCGGCCACCGCCGCTGGTTCCCCGGCCAGTTCGCCGGGGCGGGCCGGCCCGCGCAGCGCACGCAGCGTGGCGGCGAGCCGTCCGACCCGGCTGAGGGCGACCGGGTCGCCGTCGAGGAGCAGATCGGCGGTGTCCCGATCGATCTGGCGGGTCGGGCTGCTCATCTCGTGGCCCTGTTCGTCATCATCCCGTCAGCCTCGATGTCGGTCCTGTCAACTCGTCCGATTGATTGGCGTCAGCGCTGCTGGATGCGTCACACCTGCCGACGGCTGACCGGTCCGGTGAGGTGGTGTCGGCACGCGGGACGGGCGCAGCAAAACCACCAACTCGTCCTTATTGGTCCACCGATCGGGTATTTCGCCCGGTGTCGGCCGTGTCCATCGTGCTGCCTTGTGCCGTTAATCACTGTGACACCCCTCTGAATGGCCTGCGGTTGGTGGCATGCGCGGCGAAGGAGTCGGCGTGGCGAGGACTGATTCGACGGGTTCGACATGGCGGTACCGGTGGGCGCGCCGGCAGAACGAGCGCCGGCTGCGGCTGTTCCGCAGCGCCGAGAGGGCCTGGCGGCGACGCGACGACGAACTGCGCCGACTGCGTACGCTCGCCGAGCAGTGCCACGGCTCCGCCGCGGCCGGCGAGGGTCTGCTGCTCGAACTGGGCCCCGACGAGATCGTGCTCCGGGTGGTGCCGGCGGCCCAACTGGTGGAGGTACGGCACACCGCCGTGCTGCCCGCCCCCGAGTTGACAGTCGGCGTGGAGCACGGCCGGCTGCACCGTCGCCTACCCGACGGCGTGCGGGTCACCGACGCCGGCATGGCGGTGATCACCAACCGGCGGCTCGTGCTGCTCGGTGGACGCGGTCGACGGGACTGGGCGTACGGGCGGATCAGCGGCCTGGCCCACGACCCGCAGGCGCCCGTCTCCCTGATCCAGGTGCTCGACCGGCGGCGTACCTCCGGGGTGCTGGTGCCCGCCGACGCGGCGGCCGAGTTCCGGTTCCTGCTCACCCTGGCCTTCGCCGACGCCATCGAGCAGCGTGACGCCGTCATCGCCCAACTCGACGAACTGATCGCCGAGCACACCAAGGCGCGCCCGTCCCGGCCCGGTATCGCCACGCCGGCACAGGCCCGGCTGTTGGCGCTGCTGCCCGGCGGCCGGCGGACCGCGGTGGTCGCGGCTGCCCTGGCCGTACTGGTGCCGTTGGCGTTGGCGAACTCCGGCCCGTCGGATCCGACCGGCCGGGAGACGGCGGTCGCGGCCACCCCGGCACCGGTCGCCGCCACCGTCGCACCCAAGGCACCCCGCGCCACCGGCTCCCCGCAGGCATTGCGGGTCACCGGCCCGAAGACACCCCGCGCCAGCGGCTCGCCGACGGCGGATCGGAGCAGCCCGCAGCGACGGTGCGGCGCCCCGGCCAACCCGATGGGGTACGACTTCTGCTCCGGTGAGCGGATCCGTGAGCCCGACCCGCAGGTGTGCGAGCACTTCGACTGTGTGCCGGGGTTCTGGGAGGGGCGCGGCTACCTGGTGCAGTGCACGAACGGCAAGATCAGCCTGGCCGGTGGCAGCCCGAGGGCGTGCGGACTGCACGGCGGCGTACGCCGCACGGTGTGGCACTGACGGCCTGACGTGACGCCGGGCGTCGACCCCCGGCGGGTGGTTGTTGCCCGGGGCGGACCGGTTTGGTCTGATGCGCCAATGGGAGTTGCCGAGGTCAACCGCAGCATCGACGCGGTGTGGCGGATCGAGTCCGGTCGGGTGATCGCCGCCCTGGCGGGGCTGGTGCGCGACGTCTCCTGGGCCGAGGAACTGGCCCAGGACGCGCTGGTCGCCGCACTGGAGCAGTGGCCGCGTGACGGCGTACCGACAAATCCGGGGGCGTGGCTGACCGCGGTGGGCAAGCGGCGGGCCATCGACGGCCTGCGCCACCGGCAGGTACGCGACCGCAAGGTCGCCGAACTCGGCCGTGACCTCGGCGAGGGGGCGTTCACCCCGGATTTCGACGCGGCCTTCGAGGACACCATCGACGACGACCTGCTCCGGTTGATCTTCACTGCCTGCCATCCGGTGCTGACCCCGCAGGCCCGCGCCGCGCTGACCCTGCGGATGGTCGGCGGCCTGAAGACCGAGGAGATCGCGCGGGCGTTCCTGGTGCCGGAGTCCACCATGGCGCAGCGGATCACCCGGGCGAAGAAGACCCTCGCCGAGGCCGGGGTGCCGTTCGAGGTGCCCGGTACGGCCGACCGCCCGCAGCGGCTGGCCAGCGTCCTGGAGGTCACCTACCTCATCTTCAACGAGGGGTACGCGGCGACGGCCGGGCAGGACTGGATGCGCCCGGCGCTCTGCGAGGACGCGCTGCGGCTGGCCCGGATGTTGCAGACGCTGATGCCGGACGAAGCCGAGGTGCACGGGTTGGCCGCGCTGCTGGAGATCCAGGCGTCCCGGACCGCGGCGCGCACCGACGCGGCCGGGGAACCGGTCCTGCTGCTGGAACAGGATCGGCGACGCTGGGACCACCTGCTGATCCGCCGAGGGTTGGCGGCGCTGGAGCGGGCCCGGACCAGCAGTGACCAGGCCGGCCCGTACACCCTCCAGGCGGAGATCGCGGCGTGTCACGCGCGGGCGCGTACCGCTGAGGAGACGGACTGGGCGCGGATCGCGGCCAGCTACACCGAGCTGGCACAGGTCGCGCCGTCGCCGGTGGTGGAGCTGAATCGAGCAGTGGCGGTCTCCTTCGCCGACGGGCCGGCCGCCGGCCTGGCGGTGGCCCGTCCGCTGGCCTCCGAACCGGCGTTGGCCCGCTACCACCTGCTGCCCGCGGTGCTCGGCGACCTGCTGGCCAAGCTCGGCCGCTACGACGAGGCCGCCGCCGAGTTCACCCGCGCGGCCGAACTCACCGGCAACGCCCGGGAACAGGCGCTGCTGCGCGACCGGGCCGCCGACTGCACCGCCGGGGTGCCGCCGAGGCGCTGAGAAATCTTCTGGAAAAAATCCCGCCGCGATGTCGAATCCCGGTCGGGTCGCCCGACGCGTCAGTGACAGCCGGTCTGACCACCGGCCCGGCACACCGGCGACCGGCCGGCAGGACGAGGAGGCGAACATGGCGACCGCGACGACGGCACGGCCCGAGGTGGCGGGCACCGGCAAGCAGCGTACGACGGGGGTGTTGCTGGCCGGCGGTATCGCCGCGGGGCCGGTGTTCGCGGTGTCGGTCACCGCGCAGGTGCTGACCCGCGACGGGTTCGACCTGAGTCGGCAGCCACTGAGCCTGCTCGCGCTCGGTGAGCACGGGTGGATCCAGATCGCCACGTTCGTGATGACCGGACTGCTGGCGCTCGCCGGCGCGGCCGGGATGCGTCGGGTGCTGCCGCCCGGCCAGCCCGGTGCTCTCTGGCTGCCTCGGCTGGTCGCCGTCTTCGGCCTCGGGTTGATCGTCGGCGGTGTGCTGGTGGCCGACCCGAGCATGGGATGGCCGGCGGGCGCGCCGCAGGGACCGGCGGAGACGATGAGCTGGCATGCCGTCGGCCACGGTGTCGGTGCGATGCTCGCGTTTTGCTCACTCACCGTGGGATGCCTGGTCTTCGCCCGCCGGGAGGCCCGGCTGGGCCGGCCCGGTGCCGCCGTGCTGTCGGTTGCCGGTGCCGCCGTGGTGGTGCTCGTGATGGCCTGGCCGCACCAGGACAGCATCAGCGTACGGATGGCGCTGGGCTCCGCTGTTCTCTTCGGTTGGCTCTCGGTCGTCTGCGCCCGTCTGCTGGCTGTCACGTCCCGCTGAATTCGTCACACAACAGGAGAGGAACAACTTCGATGCGTTTCATGGTCATGCACAAGCTCGACGAGAACAGGCCCGAGCTGTGGCAGCCCGACGAGGCCTTCATGGCCCGGATGGGCGCGTTCATGGGCGAAGCGAACCAGGCGGGTGTGCTGCTCGCCGGTGAAGGGCTGCGGCCGAGCAGTGTGGACGCCGGCCGGATCACCGTCACCGGGGGCAAGGCGACGGTGACCGACGGGCCGTTCGCCGAGACCAAAGAGCTGATCGCCGGGTTCGCGCTGTTGCAGGTCCGAGACAAGGCCGAGGCGATGCACTGGGCGCAGAAGTTCACCGACATCTTCATCGCCGCCGACATCGACGTCGAGGTCGACGTCCGCCGGGTCACCGAGTGGGAGGACCTGGCCCCGCCGGCCTGACCGCCGTGGAACGGAACCGGCTCGGTCGCGCGTCGGCCGGGCCGGTCCCGCTCGTCAGGCCGCTCGGGCGTTTGTCGACGGGTCAGCGTTGGAGGGCGACCTGGTCGGCCAGCCGGGACAGCGCCGGGGTGGCGGCGAGCAGCCGTTCCCGATCTGCGGCCTCCAACTGGGCCAGGGCGGCGGCGAGCAGTTCGCTGCGGTGCTGGCCGTAGGCGGCCGTCCGGTCCCGCGCCGCATCGGTCAACTCCAACCGGACGGTACGCCGGTCACCCGGGTCCCGCTCCCGGCTCAGCAGGCCCGCCGAGGTCAGCTCACCGACCAGGGTGCTCACCGTGTTCGGCGCGGTGCCCAGGCGCTCGGCGGCCTCCCGGACGCTGATCCCGGGCTGTCGCTGCACCAGACGCAGCACCTCCACCTGAGCGTCGGGCAGGGCCGCCCGACCCGTCCGTTGGCTGGCCGTACGGCGCAGCACCCGGTGCAGGTCACCCAGGGCCGCGCCGAGCTCGGCGAGGGTCTCCTCCGTCACAGTGCGCCCCCGTCCGGATCAAATGCCTCTGTAGGCAGAGCTATCGTAGCCGCCATGCCGCAGACCGCCACGCCCTCCACCGCGCCGGACCGAGTCGCCGTACCGACCGGCCGGGCCGCCATCGGGCTGCTGGTGCTGCTCGGCAGCCTCACCGCGATCGGGCCGCTGTCGCTGGACACCTACCTGCCGGCGCTGCCCGACATGACCCGCGACCTGTCCGCCAGCCAGGCGCGCATCCAGCTCTCCCTGACCACCTGCCTGATCGGCGTGGCCGTCGGTCAACTCGTCACCGGTCCACTCAGCGACCGCTGGGGGCGACGCCGGCCGGTGATCGTCGGGTTGGCCGCGTACACCCTGTTGTCGCTGCTCTGCACGCTCGCGCCGTCGGCGGAGACCTTCGCCGCGGCCCGCTTCTTCCAGGGTTTCGCCGGCGGCATGGGCACGGTCGTCGCCCGCGCCATCGTCCGTGACCTCTACGCCGGTCGCGCCGCGGCGAAGTACTTCTCCCGACTCACCCTGATCTTCGGCCTCGCCCCGATGATCGCCCCCGCGTTCGGCAGTCTGCTGCTCAACTTCGGCGACTGGCGGGTCATCTTCGTCGCCCTCACCGTCATCGGTGCCCTGCTCGCGACCGTCGTCGCCTGGCGGCTGCCCGAGACGTTGCCCGTCGCGCGGCGCAACACCGGTGGCCTGCTCTCGATCGCCCGCATCGCCCGCGTGCTGATCACCGACCGCATCTACCTCGGCTACACGCTGACCCAGGGCCTCGCCTTCGCCGGACTGCTCGGCTACCTCTCCGGTTCCTCGTTCGTCCTGCAGGACGTCTTCGGTCTCTCCGTCGGGATGTACAGCCTCATCTTCGGCGTCAACTCCCTGGCCTTCGTCGCCGTCGGTCAACTCAACGCCCGACTGCTCGACCGGCACGGCCCCCGCCAGCTGTTGATCACCGCCCTCGGTCTCGGGCTGCTCGCCGCGCTCGGCCTGATCGCCGGCGCGCTGCTGCAAGCCCTGCCCCTGGTCATCGTCGCGATGTTGGTGTTCCTCGGCTCGCTCGGCATGGTGATGCCCAACGGCACCGCCCTGGCCCTGGACCGGCACGGTGCCCACGCGGGCACGGCCGCCGCGCTGCTCGGCGGCATCCAGGCCGTGGTCGCCGCCGGCGCCGCGCCGCTTGTCGGCATCGGCGGGGAGGGCAGCGCCCTGCCGATGGCCCTGGTGATCGCCGGTGCGGCCGCCGGATCACTGCTGGTGGTGCTCACCCTGGCCCGCCGCCGCTGACTCCGCAGGCGCTGACTCCGCCGGCGCTTACTCCGCAGGCCAGGTTCAGCCGGCTCGCGGCCCCGGCTCGTCGGCCAGGTCGGCCGACAGGCGATCCAGATAGTCGTCGACCTCGGCGATGTCGTACCCGCGCAGACTGATGGCGAGGTCGGTGCGGGCCGACTCGATCTGCGCCCGGACCGCAGAGCGTTGCGTCGGCACGCCTGAGGCGAACGCCTCCAGGCCCTGCCCGACCAACTCGTCGATCTGACGCTGGTCGTAGCCGCGCAGCGCGGTGGTGAACGACGGCGTCTCGGACGCCGGTCGGCGGTGCTGGCGGCCGTCGACGAACCGGCCACCGCCGAAGCGGATCAGGGCAGCCGTGACCTCGTCGACGGACTGCCGCACGGTGCCCAGATCGAGCAGGAGCAGGCCCTTGCGACCGTCGACGGGGCTGGGCTCGGTGAGCGGGCGATCGAGGACACCGGCCGCCGGCACGAGCAGCAACCACGGTGCCGGGCCGGTGGCCGCCGGCCGGCACAGGACGATCGCGTCGATCTCGTGCCAGGCGAGCGTGCGGCGCAGCCCGGCGACCCGTACGTCCAACCCGTCGGCGTCGATCCGGAACCGGAACGGCCGGACCACGGCAGTGACCAACCGCCACCCGTTGAACGCCACCAGCAGCACGCCGCCGACAACCGTGAGCACGCCCGGCTCATCCGTCAGCACCAGCATCGACAGGCCGAAAAGGAAGAACCCGACGGCCATCACCAGCCAGGCCCGCTTCTGTGTCACGTCCACCGCAGCCCCCGATCACCGGCCAGCACGGACCACAGCATCCCATCTCTGCCGTAGCCGGTGGGACCCTGATCAGCCGAGGGGGACCTGCACCGCCACGTCGTGCTTGGGGTAGTAGGACTCGACCTGCTCGGGGCCGTACTTGTCGCGGAACATGGCCACGATGTTCTCGACCTGCCGGGTGTCGGTGATGGGGGTGGCGCTGGAACTCAACGAGGTGCCGTCGACCGCCAACTGCACCATCGGGGTCTGCTGGACGTTCTTGTACCACTGGGTGTCCGAGCCGGTCAGCGGCATCAGGAAGACGTTGTCGTCGTCCTGCACGAACCACACCGGGCGGGCGATCTGCCGTCCGCTCTTGCGGCCGGTCACGGTCAGCTCGACCTCCTGTACGCCCGACAGCGCCTCACCGATCGCGTTGGTCATGGTGTCCTCCGGCAGCTTGCCCTGCGACGATGCCCTCGCCCGTCAGGGTAGGCAGCGCGCGAGGTGCGCGCGGCCGGTTCGGCCCCCGGTCCCCGGAAAGGAAACGCCCGGCACCGCTGGTCGCGGTACCGGGCGTTCCTTGTCGGATGGATCAGCTCAGCGTGCCGCCGCCGGGCTGGACCACGTTGTTCACCGTCAGCTTGTACGGCGCGTACTGGGTGACCTGCTCGGTCGGCTCGTCGTAGGCGACGATCGCGACCACCTTCGGGAAGGTCAGCAGGGCCAGCGTCGGGAGCGTACCGAGGGTGAAGCTCGACTTGCCGTTCACCTCGTACTGGTAAGCGATCTTGTTCTTCTCGTCGAGACCGACGAACCGGACGTTCCAGTTCGCCACAGGCGTCGGGTAGATCTCCGACGGCGAGTCGAACGGCGCCAGGCTCGACCCGTCGCTGACCAACGTGCCGCCCACGGTGATGTCGTCGATCAGCAGGCCACCCTCGTTGACCCCACCGTCGCTGACGTACCGGAAGCTGAGCAGGATCTGCTGACCGGCGTACGCCGACAGGTCGAACGAGTGCGGCTCGAACCCGCTCGTGGTGCCGTTGAGCGCCGGGCCCAGCGGACCACTCACCGTCTTGTCACCGGCGATCGGCGTGTACGACTTGCCGCCGTCGGCGGAGACGCTGACGTAGCCGTAGTCGTAGCCGACCTCGGCGCCGTACTTCGCGAGGAAGGTCAGCGTCGGGTTGGCGGCCGGTACGGTCACCGGGGTGACGGCGGCGGCGTCGGTGCTGTTGCCGTTGCCGGACCAGATCACCGAGTTGCCCGGACGATCCGGGTCGTTGCTCACCGTCGTCCAGGCCAGCGGGATCGCCGGCAGCGACTTCGCGCCCTGGAACTTGATCGAGCGCAGATCGCCCCGACCCAGCGGCTTGCCGTTCGCCTTGCGCAACTGGACGTAGTCGGCACCGTTGGGCGCCGCGCCCGGAGTCGCGTACGAAGCCGGGTTGTCCAGGTTGACCGTGGCGTTCAGGCTGTCCGTGGTGACCCGCCGCTTGTCGACACCGAGCATGATGCCCAGCTTCGAGTTGCCCACGATCCGGTCGACCAGGTTCATCGTCTGGTAGTCGTGCAGCACCTTGTACATGTCCTTGACGCCCTCGTCGGCGAGCGCCGCCTTCAGGCTGGCCAACCCCTGCAGGTCGCCGTCCTGGTGCAGCCGGGAGATGAAGTCCAGGCCGTAGCGGTCGTAGAGGAAGAGCATCAAGGAGTACGCGTTGCCGTAGTCGGCCAGCACGGCACTGCTGGTGCTGCCCTCGTTCCACAGGTTTATCGAGTTCTCCGGGCCACCACAGTCACGTGGGTTGGTGTTGTACGGCGTCTGGACCGTACCGAAGCCCTGGAAGCAGTAGATGTGGCTGTCCGTGCCGGGCTGGTCGATCCGGGCCCGCGCGTCCACATAGCCGGCGAGCGTCTGGGCGAAGTCCGCCAGTCCCTCGTTCAGCCAGACCGACTCGAAGGGGTCGGCGTGGTAGTGCGCCAGGTGCTGCCACTCGTGGACGAAGACGCCCTCGTAGAGGTTCGGCCGGGCCGGCCGGGAGGTGCACACGTCGTCCGTGGGCTCGTTCGGCGGGTTCTCGCCGGTGCGGTGCGCCCAGTCGAAAGCGTCCACCGTCATGATGTTGCGATCGAGCAGCTCGTCGAAGAGCGAGAAGTGGAACCCGGCGATGTAGCTGGCGGCGGCCGGGAAGTCGTAGAAGTTGTCGTCCCGGACGTTGTCGACGAGGGTGACCGTACGGTTGCCGGCCCCGGTGAAGTCACCGGCCAGCTCCGCGTTGGTGCCGTCGCGCTCCGGCGGGGTGCTGAACGCCGCGATCGACTTCGGGTACATGTTCGTGTCGAACTCGCTGATCAGGCGGTTGACCTGGGCATCGGTGATCACCGTCGAGTTGGGGATCTGCTGACGGCAGTCGCCCTCCGGGAACTCGGTGTCGTTGGCTACCCACACCTCGATGTTGTCGCCCACCCCACGCAGGGTGTACGGCTTCAGGTAGATGACACCCTGGTAGTCGTCCAGGGCCAGCCAGTTGCGTACGGTCCCGACCGGCGGGGTTTCGGCCGCGGCCTGCGTGCGGCGCGACTGTGCCTTCGGCTGGTACTGGGTCGGCACCTCGACCTTCTTGCCGTTGAAGGTGAAGTCCTTGCGGGTCAACTCGCGGATGTCGGTGGCGAGCCCGCCGGTGTCCGCGGCGCTGGGCGCCACCTGCGGGCCGGGAGCGGCTGACGCGGTCGCCGGTGCGGCGACGACATAGATAAACGGTAGGACAATGGCGCTTGCTGCTATCCCCGCAAAGCGGCGACGTGCCATGGAACCTCCTCATCGATGGAAGATCCGCCCAGGTCCTGTCACAGTCGACCAGGCATTAAGTGGATCTACGCACGCTGATTGAGCGTCTCCGTGACCTCAACACATGCACATCGATCAGGCAAGAGGGCCCCGCCCTGGGCCTGTCGGAATCGGCTACCGCAGAAAACGCCGCCGGCCCAGGAGGCCAAGGTCCTGGGCCGGCGGCGTGCCGAATGCATCGGCATTTGTGGATCAGACGAAGTTCACGTCACTGCACCACATGTACGCCTGGTCGAGGTGCGATGCCTGCCAGATGACGAACAGAATGTGGTGTCCGGTGTAGCCGGAGGTCGAGACGTTGAACGAGATGTTCTGCGCCGGTGCGTAGCGCCCGGTCTGCGTGATGAAGTCGAGGTTTCCCCACCCGAGTTGCTGGGTAGCGGGGTTGAAGCCCTGCTTGCTCACGTAGACCCGGAAGTAGTCGGCACCGTGGCTCGCCTGGTCGTGCAGTTGGACGGTGAAGTTACGGCTGATGTTCGTGGTCTTCCACGCCCCGGGACGATTCAGGCTGTTGTTGCGGGACAGGGCGTTGCTGCACAACTGGCCGTCGGGAGTACGGGCCTGGAACTGCCCGCCGAGGCCGTCGCGCAACGCGCTCATCCAGTTCCACATGGTGTCCGGGTTGGCCTGGAACGCCTGCCAACACATCGGGTCCTGCTGCTGCATCTGCGGGCTCATGTGGTTGTTGCCCCAGGTCTTCCAACACTGGTACGCACGAGAGGCCGGGTTGACGATGGTGCCGTGCGCCTGGGCCGTACCGGCCCAGGGCAGCATCCCCACCACCAAGGCGAGCAGCAGGACGAGCGCTCGTGCGGGCCGGCGGGCAGCGGACCGGGATCGCTGGCCGGACTGTTCGGATTCGAGTGATCGCACTTGCATCCTCCGTTCTAGACATCCATGGACGTCGATGGGAGCGCTTCCGCGAGTCTGCCACTCATAGCCCGATTTGGCAACGATCGTCTATTGACGTTGAGCTGGCGAGGATTTGATCCGGCTAGTCGCCACGGTGCTGATCTGCCCTCATCTGCATGGGAAGGTGCGCCTCGGTCGTCGCTGCGGGCGCGACCGTGGAGGTGTGGTGGACCGTCAGGCGGCGATGGCGCGGGCGGCGGCGTACATGTCGGCGGGAAGTGGGTGTTGTAGCCGCCAGATGATGCGCATCGGGCGGTCACCGCTGTGCTCCTGATAGGTCATCGGTCCGGCGTACAGGTAGGCCGGTGCGCCCAGGTCACGGTCGGCCACCCTGGTTTCGCGGACGAAGAGATGCACCGTCGAGCCACGTTCGACGTGGTGGATGTACCGCTGTCCGGTCGCCGATGCCGACGAGGTGGTGCTCTGTGACTCCCACTGGAACAGCGTGTCGGTGATCGCCCGGTCGGCGTACATGGTCGTGGGGGAGTAGTGCTGCTCGGACTTGACCAGGGTGACGAAGAAGATGTCTGCCTGCTCGGACTCCAACCACTTCACGCCCTCTCGCAGCGACCCAGGGTTCGGCATGCCGAAAGCCGCGCAGGCTTCGTTGCGGCTGTAGCGGGCGTGCACCCGCAGCGGCACCTGATTAAGCCCGACCGGCTCGGTAACCCGGTGGATCTGCTCTCGTAGCACCTCCGCGACTTGGCGCAGTTCGACGCACCGAGCTGGTTCAGCCCGCAGCCGTGCCAGCCGTTCGTCTCGCTGCGATAGCGGCACGTTTGGCCCCCACAGGCTGAAGTGCAGCATGT
The DNA here is from genome assembly GCF_000204155.1 of Micromonospora maris AB-18-032. Lineage (NCBI taxonomy): Bacteria > Bacillati > Actinomycetota > Actinomycetes > Micromonosporales > Micromonosporaceae > Micromonospora > Micromonospora maris. Next base: position 1,181,310 of record NC_015434.1, read on the forward strand.
CCAGCAGTCGCCCATCGGCCACGGGCTCCCCGGCCACCACCTGCTCCCACAACGCCAACCTGTCAAGGTCGTCGGTGTGCAGCATCCGGCCGATCGCCCGCCCCAACTCCCGGTCGTACGCCCCCGGTTTCGAGGTTTCCACCCCGGCGAGCCGACGTAGTCCGGTCCAGCCGCCCAGCGTCGCCGACCGGTACACGTCGCCCACCTCCAGGCCGGTGTCCCGCAGGAATTCGGCCAGCGTCACGTCACCGAGTTGCCGCAGCTCAGCCACCATGCTGTTCTTCGAGGACGGGACCGCCCGCTCCAGATTGCGGAGCACCACCTCCTTGGCGACCCGGTCCAGCTCGATGTGGCACCCACTCGGCAGCATCGGGAAGTCCTGCTGCACCGCGCCGTGCACCTGGCGGCGGCTGACCCCGGTCAGCGCCCGCCAGCGGAGGTCGAACCGGAAGTTGGCGTGCTGCGCGCCGATGAAGTCGAGCACGGTCAGGCAGGGCTTGTCGTCGTCCAGGCGCAGGCCACGGCCGAGCTGCTGAAGGAAGATCGTGGCGCTCTCGGTGGGCCGGAGCAGGAAGATCGTGTCGACCATCGGCAGGTCGACGCCCTCGTTGAACAGGTCGACGGTGAAGAGCACGCGCAGCTTGCCGGCCTTGAAGTCCCGGATCAGGTCGCGTTGCTCCGGTCGGCTGACCTCCGACGTCACGGCCGCCGCCGATACGCCCCGCTGGGTGAACCAGTCAGCCATGAACTCGGCGTGCCCGATGCTCACGCAGAACCCAAGCGCCCGCATCCGCCCCACGTCAACGAGCCTCTGGGCAGCCCGTAGCACCAGCCGCGCCCGCGCCTGGTTGCCGGTGTAGAGGTTCTCCAATTCCGATCGGTCGTAACCCTGCCCGCGCTTCCACTGAAGATGTGACAGGTCCACGTCATCGTGCAGGCCGAAGTAGTGGAAGGGCGCCAACAACTGACGGTCAAGCGCCTCCCGTAGGTGCAGCTCTACGGCCGCATGCCCGTCGAACCACCGCCGCACGTCGCGGCCGTCGGCTCGGTCGGGGGTCGCCGTCAAGCCGAGGAGTACGCGTGGCCGCAGCCGCTCCAACAGCCGGGCGTACGTCTTGGCCTCGGCGTGGTGGAACTCGTCCACGATCACCATGTCGAACTGCTCGGGGTCGATCTCCTGCCGGTGTAGCGACTGGATCGAGGCGAACACATGCTGCCACTGCTTCGGCTTGTCCCCGGCGACCAACGTCTCGCCGAAGCTGCCGTCCCCCATGACCTGCCGGAAGGTCGACCGGCTCTGCCTCAGGATCTGCTCCTGGTGCGCAACAAACAGCAGCGAGTCGACGTCCCCGGCCTTGTGGAGCCGGCGATAGTCCAGCGCGGCCACTACGGTCTTGCCGGTGCCGGTGGCCATGACGACGAGGTTGCGCCAGCGGCCGTGCACGCGCCGCTCGGCATCCAGGTCGGCCAGGACCTCCGCCTGGTACGGGTACGGCCGTACGTCCAGGTTGGCGATTTCGGTCGGGGCCTCGCCGGCGCGCTCGCCCCGCAGCGCATACCCCAGCCGCTCGCCATCCTTCGCCGGGTCGTACGCCTCGAACGCAGGGTCGTTCCAGTAGTCCTCGAAGGTGGCGGTGAACGTGTCGATGACGTGCGGCTGCTCGACGTTCGAGATCCGGACGTTCCACTCGACGCCATCGACCAGCGCGGACTTCGACAGGTTCGAGGAACCGACGTAGGCAGTGGTCATGCCGTTGTTGCGGCGGAACAGCCATGCCTTGGCGTGCAGGCGGGTGGTCCTGGTCTCGTAGGAGACCTTGATGTCGGCGCCCAACTCGGCGAGCCGGTCGAGGGCCCGTTGGTCGGTGGCACCCATGTAGGTGGTGGTGATGACGCGGAGGCGGCCGCCGCGAGCGGTCAGCTCTTGAATGGCGGGCTCGATGAGGCGCAGGCCGTGCCACTTGATGAACGCGCAGAGCAGGTCGACGGAGTCTGCCGAGGCCATCTCGTAGGCGACTTCGTGGCCGATGCGGGGTTGGTGACGGCCGTTGACCAGCAGCGCGCCGGTGGAAAGGGGGGTGGTCGGGCGCACCGGAAAGGCAGGCGCGGCTGTTGAGATCGGCGGCGCGGCGACGGCATGCAGGAGGCGCTCCACGTCGGTGACCTGATCATCGATGGTGGCAGCCTGCGTGCTGTGGGCGGCAATCGTTTCGGCGATGCGATTGGCTAACTCCACCTGACGGTGGAGCTTGCCGTCCCCGCCGGTGACAGCGTGCAGGGCGCGGTGTGCCAGGGTGGCGATATGGCGGGCGAGAGCATGCGGGGCGTCAGCCGGGTCGAGACACTCCTGCTGAAGCAGAGTGGACTCGACCCGCTTGAGCCGGTCGGCCAGGCCGCGCGTGACGATGTGCTCGTATATTCCGGGTGCCAGCTCCTCCACCAGGGCAATATAGCCGGCGTGAAGCAGCAACTCTCTCGGCCCGATGGACAGCAGTTTCTGTCGGACTTGAGACATCGGGTTGCCAAATCTTCGTAGTTCGTATCGCGAGCAGGAAGGGCTATTTGAGCACGTCGTCCGGTCTCGTCCGGGATCCGCGGACAAGCGTTGCGTATGGCGCGGCAAAACCGTATCTTCGGGCAATTGACAGTGAGAAGTCCGTGAGCGAGCCCGCCTGTAAGGATGACTAGTTCAAGCTTCGTAGTCGGCGATGCGGCCAGGTAAGGTGCGCGCTGCAGGAGTGATGCAAAGCGTTAGGGGTGGGGATGGCATCCATTAATACTGAACTAGTGAAGATTGCGCTTGACCGTGTAGAGGGATCTGCCTTCGAGCGGTTCGTGAACCACTTCTACCCTAGCTTGGCTGGAGCAAGTTTCGTTCCACTCGGTGGCGTCAAGGACGGAGGAGCAGATGCCTTTGAAGGTGACCCCGTCTACGAGAGAGGCGGATCGCCTGGCACCTTCTACCAGGCAAGTGTTCAGGAGGACTTCCGGGGCAAAATCCGGCATACCGTCAAGCGTCTTCGGGAATTCGGCCGTGAGCCGAAGCTCTTATCCTACATAACGTCCCGCACGATCCGTCACATCGACACGGAGGAGGATCGGTTAGGTGAAGACCTTGGTGTGACTATCCGGATCCGCGACGGATCCTACATCGCGAGCCAAATCAATACGGACATGAATACTCGCGCTGCGTTCGATCAGCATCTGCGGTACCTCACCGATTTCCTGAAAGGCGTTGGCTCTAGCACGATTGTTAGCCCTACGGCGAATGTCAAGTCGCCGGCGGTCTACGTCTTCTTGCGGCAAGAGCTTGACAGGCGAAGTGGCGATCCATCACTAGTGAATTCTGTAATCGACAGCCTGGTGCTATGGGCGCTAGAGGGTACGGATCCGGACCTCGAGAGGTTTATGACCGCCGAGGAAGTAGAACAGAAGATTCTGGCTGAGGTGCCAGTTGCGTCGCTAGTCGAGGGCCGTGTGCAAGGGCGCCTAGAGTCGCTTGCCAGCAAGAATCGCTCTCAAGGGCGACAGGTGAAATGGTACAAGAAAGAGAAGAAGTTCTGCTTGCCGTACGAAACAAGACAGGTTTTGTCATCGGATAACGTCGAGGACGAAACGCTCAAGCTTGAAGTTCTTAACAGCTTGTATAATCGAGCAAGTCGTAGTTACCAGGAGATGCCCGAAGGGAAACTTCGAAAGATCGCTCAGGTGGTTCTCAGATCTTTTCAGTTTGCCTTCGAGAGCGAGGGCTTGGAGTTCTCGCGATTTGTGACGCAGGAATCCCACGGCGAGTATCCAACTATGGTCGATTCGGTCCGGCAAGCTCTGGCTGAGGCCGGCATATCAGGCGACGGTTCCATTGAGTTTGGCTCCGCCTGCTTAACCATCATCCGCGGAGTATTCTACGACTCGTCTCCTCAAGAGCGAACCTATCTTGGCAAGCTGGCACGAACATATGCTTTGTTGTTTACGCTAAGAACCGACCCCCGTTTGGTTCAATACTTCCAAGACATGGCTGCCGACTTCAATCTCTTCGTAGGAAGCGATTTGTTGGTAAGGGCGCTTAGTGAACGTTATCTGCCCGAGAAGGATCAAATAACGAAGAACCTTCTCCTCTTTGCTGCCAAGGCGGGTACAAGACTTATTCTAACCCAGCCAGTCCTTGAAGAGGTGTTGGGCAATCTTCGTGCTAGCGACTACGAATTTAGAAACCATATACAGCAGGTGGAGCATCGGATAACGCTTGATATTGCCGCAAATGTTCCTAAAATTATGGTCAGATCCTACCTGTATGCTCGGCTCGATCCTCTTTTGAAGCATCCGCCAGCGAGTTGGCGAGATTTCGTAGAACAGTTTTGCGACTATGGCACGCTGCACCGGGTGGAAGCTGAGGCGCAGTTGCAGCACTACCTGCTGCACGCCTTCAATTTGAAGTTCCAAAGCACTGGCGATCTGAAAGCATTGGTTGACAGCGAGCAAGTCGAGCAGATCACCGATTCTCTTGTTGGGTTGAAGTCAGATCTGCGGCTAGCGCAAAACGATGCCCTTCTCGCCTGCGCCGTGTATGGGCAGCGAAAAGCTCGCGGTGAGTCATCGAACATTCTGGAGTTTGGTTTCGAGACCTGGTGGCTTACCACGGAGACTGCGATGCTGAGGCACACGCATGATTTGGAACGTTTGAACGGTGGCTCCCGCTATATGATGAGGCCAGATTTCTTGCTCAACTTTCTGACCTTCGCGCCGAGTGTCGACCAGGCCCGTAGAACGTTCTCGAACGTCTTTCCCAGCCTGCTTGGTATCCATCTTTCACGCCGTCTTGATGAGGCGACTTTTCACAAGTTGATGGATGATGTCCAGAAGGCGGAGCTAATGGACGAGGCAAGGCGGAGCGCCGCAATGGCGAGCCTGGCGGACCGGTTGAAGAGTGACCTCTCAAAGAGGTATGCGGTGGAGCTTAAGGAGCAAGTGAACAGGGTTCCGTCGCAAAGAAAGCCTACGAAATAGGAAGTTGGTGACTGGGAAGCTTCCCGAGGTCGGCAAACGGCTTCCATCGCGCCTCGTGATTGTTGTCCTGTACCGACCTGATACGCCGTCTAAACTCCGTCGCGACCGCAGACGAGCTAGCCAAGAGGGGCGTTGCTGCAGCGATCATTTTCAGCTCGCGTGCCTCGCGGAGGATAGGCCAGATCGGGTTGCTGGTGATGTCAATGCCGTAGGCGGCGGCCAATCTGGCGTGGCTGCCGGCCCCCCCGAAGCGGGCTTCGCCAACAGCGACAGCCGCGAGGTCGACCGGCCAGGGCCCGAGGCAAGTGGCGTCAAAGTCGCACATGACGACGCGGCCGGAGGGCTCTCTCAGGAGGTTGCCAACGTGAGCGTCCCCGTGAACGAGACCAGAGGGCGTCTGTCGCATCAGAGTCGCCACTTGCGGCTCTAAGCGGTCGCACCATCGGGAGAGAAAGTCGTGCTCGTCTTGTCTGAGCCCCTCCGCATCGGCTAGCCGGCGGCGCGCATCGCCGATCGGGTCCCATTTTGGGAGGGCGATCGGCGGAGCGGGGAAGGAGTGGAACTCCCGCAGGGCCTCTCCGAGATCGTCGGCCGTGGGGGCAGGGGGTGTGGACGGGACGTAGGTCCACACGGAGGCGAGGATGCCACCCACGGCGATTGGCTCTTGGGCGACCGGGGCGAGCCGGATCGTGGGTGCGTTGATTGCCGCGAACCAGCGCGCGAGGTTGGTCACCTTCGCTACTCGGTCGTGGAGTCGATGAGTCCGCGCAATCCGGATGACCAGCTTCGCCTCGGGGAGGGCGAAGACGGCGTTGTTGGTGAGCTGTAGCAGCCGGGCATCGTCGGACGGTACGGCAAGTTCGGCGGCGATCTGCCGCATCGCTGCTGTCATCGCCGCCTCGGTGAACCGGCCTGCTGCTCCCACGGTCACCTCCTGGCTCCGAGCCTGGCGAGGTCATGGGCGAACGCGCCAACTTCTGGAAGTTCCCGGTGCCGGGCCAGATCGCGGCGTAGGTTGGCGACCCGGTCGATGACCCGCGATGAGCTGACGCTCTGGGCTTGGTGGAAGACCCGGCGTCCGACGTTCAGCGCCTGCTCGGGTTCATCGGCGAGAAAGAACGCGCTGCACAGCCCGACCTCGTTGAGCACGCTGCTCCGTAGGTTCCCGGGGCCGAAGGCATCGATCGCGTCGGTCACGAAGCGCACGGCCGCCGACCCGTATTTCTTGTCCTGTCGGGCCTTGTCGCGGTAGACGCGGCCGTACTGGGCCAGCAGTTCCCCACGGTCGTAGAACGCCATCCACCTCGGCTCTCGCTCTGCGTCGATCCGCTCGAACTGGGTACTTGCCTCGCCGAGTGAACGCTCTGCGGTTTGGTGGTCGCCAAGAGCCGCGTGCGAGGCCGCTTCCGCGCCGAGCAGCAGGGCTTTGACCGCTGGGGTAGCGTGCGATCCGAGTTGCCCGTGGGCGAGCTGCAGCGTGGCCAGGGCATCGCGGTTGTGCCGTAGGTGTTGTAGCTGCTTGGCATGCGAGTACCGAATCATGGCGGTCAGAGGCCAATCGTTAGCAGCGACTGCGGCCCGTTCACCGGCGACGAAGTGTCGCTGAGCGTCCGCGTGCCGGCCCGCGTCCAGGGCCGTCCACCCGGCCAGTTGGCGAGCTGCTGCCACGGCGGCGACAAGCTGCGGTGTCAGGCTGGCCGAATGCGACCAGTCGAGCATCCGGTAGACCGACTCCGCGAATCGCGCTACCTCTCGGTACAGCGTCCCGCCGCCGCACTCGTAGTCGACGGAGCGATATAGATCCAGTATGGCGTGCAGGCGCGCGACATCGGCAGTGCCGATTCGTCGGGATTGCGAGATGGTGCTGCCGCAGAGCAGTCCCGCGCCCGCAGCGACGGCGGCGATGCCGGCCAGCAGCATTCGTCGGTTCTCATCAGGACCTTCGACCGCTGGGATGGGCTGAGGAGTTGATTTCCTTTTCGAGCTGCCTCGTCCACCTGCCAGATCGAACCACAGGTGCTCTGCAGGAACCTTCAGCAGTGTTGCCCAGTGCGAAAGCCGGTCAAGATGAGCCAGCGGAGGGCCGTTCTCGATCCGGCTGAGTTGCGCCTGCGTGACCCCCAACCAACCGGCCACGACGGCCTGCGGCAATGCGGCCCGCCCGTGGTACGGGTGGTGCCGGTACGCCCGGATTACTCGCCCGAGATGCCGCTCGACCAGTGCTGCCCGCATCGGCGGATGCGACCAGAACGACGCCGGGACCTCCGGTGGCATGCTCAGGCGGTCGCGTTCGGCGGCCTGGCAGGGTGCGCAGCGTCCGCTGTCGTTGTCGCGGGCCAGGCGTCCGCCGCAGCGGGGGCAGTTCGCACGTGTCACCGGCAACCTCGCCATTCGCGTGTGGCTGTGTCGATGGTGCTCAGTCGAGCCTATCCATTCAAACCGTTCTGCGGGCTCGCGGTATACGTGCCGCGCATATCGACGATTCGCATGACGTCATGTGCGGCGCGACCGGCCCTGGGCAGCCTGGCAGCAGAGGAATAACCGACGGAAGGAGCAGGATGCTCACCATCGACCGGGTCGGCACCGGCCGGGAGCTTGTCTCCGACGAGCTGTTCGCCGTGCTGACTGCCCGCATCGCCCGCGACCATTCTGAGCTGGCCGCCGACGTACCAGCCAGGATCATGGACCAGGCGCTGGCCTTCCTCGCCGCCTGCGCCATCACCACCGAACCTCTCGGTCCGAGCGACCTGGTGGACATCGGCTGGCACACGTTCATCCTGCACACCCGCGACTACGCCGACTTCTGCCAACGCATCGCCGGACGATTCATTCACCACCAGCCCGATCCGCCAGCTGAGGAAACCGGCCCGTCGGCCCCGGAACCGCTCGGGGTGCCGATTTCCCGGGCAGTCGCCGCGATCCGTGCCGCCGGCCTCGCCGTCGACCAGGAGCTGTGGGTCGGGGCCGCCGATTGCCAGTCGAAGTGCAACCAGTGCCACGCCGGCTGCCACGACAGTCCGACCCGTTGACGCCTCCGGCGGCGGTTCCAGGCATACGCTGTCTGGGACCGCCGTTCGGGAGGGCCTACCGATGCCGCGCCGCCAGCACTGGCACGATCTGCCCGCCGGGGTGCGACGCGGGGTCGAGCGGCACACCGGCAAAGTCAGCCACGCCGAGTCGCTGCCCGACGGCGCAACCTGCGAATTTGCCGTAACCCTTCACAGCTCCGCCGGGCGCGTCTTCTGCAAGGGCGGACCGGCGGACGGCCCAGGCGCCTGGCTCTACCGCAAGGAAGCCCGAATCAATCCGTGGCTTCCCGATGCGGCACCTCGGCTCCGCTGGACTGTCGAGCGGGACGGGTGGCTGCTGCTCGGCTTCGAGTACGCGTCCGGCCTGTACCCCAGCCTGGAACCCGGCTCCCCGGATCTGGACGCGGTCGCGGATCTACTCGCGGCGCTCGCTCGGGAGCTGACACCCTGCCCGCCGGTCGACGTGCAGCCGTTCACCGAGCGCTGGCGCGGACTCGTCAACCCCGAGCTGGTCGACGGCGACACCCTGCTGCACACCGACATGACACCCCGGAACTTCCTGTTCGGCGACCGGCTCCGGCTGGTCGACTGGTCTGCTCCCTGCCGAGGAGCCGCCTGGATCGACACGGCGTTCATGCTGGTCCGGCTCATCCGCGCCGGCCACGGCCCGGCCGCTGCCGAGCGTTGGGCTGCCCGCATTCCCGCCTTCGCCGACGCCGATGCCGAGGCGGTCACCGCCTTCACCGACGCCCTGGTCCGCCTCTGGGACCGGATGCAACGTACCGCCCCGGCCTCGCACCGCGGGCCCCTTCTCGACGCCGCCCGCCAGTGGCACGCTCATCGGCTGAGCCGCCGGCCCACCGCCGTCTAACCAGCGTCACCGCCCATATGCGAATCGTGCATGCCGGCCACGATCACCTCGGCATACCGGCACCCCTGAACCACAGCGAGATTGGACGCATGGCCCGGGGCGGGTGCTGGCTCCGGCGTACCGCGTCCCCCGATCGCGGATTCGCTGTCCCCGCCCGCCCCGGTGCCGCTCCATGCAGCACACCACCGGAGGCGCCCACCGATGTCCGCCGTACTCGCCGACTTTCCCGTTCTCATCCCGGTCACCGACGAGGACCTGGCCCTCGCCGCGCTGGCGGTTCGCGTTCACGCACCCGAGCCTTGGCCGGAGGGCTTGCTCTGCCGCAGCGAACGTGTCCCGTACCCGTGCCGCCTGGCTCGTTGGGGCCACACCACTCTCGAAGCCGCCGGCCTCACCGCCGAGCAGCTCAACGGGGAGCAGCGCGAAGCCGAGGACCAGCGCGAGACCGAGGACCACGCACGATGACCGAGGGGGAGGCACGCGAGGCGGTCGGCCGTTGGCTGAGTCTGGTGGCGGCGGACGCGGAGCTGTCCGCGTACCTGATCGGGGTGGACTGGGATCGGCTGAAGGCGCACCTGGCACGGTCGCTGACCAGCGGGACCGGCGACGAGCCCGAGGTTCCGAGCCTGGGCTGGTCGGAGGCGCAGCATCGGCGGGCGGTCGACTACCTCATGGGGGTCCTGAGAACGCGCCGGGACCTGAGTGTCGCGAGCTTTTGGGAGGCGGTGGAGGACCGCTTCCCGGGTCTGCTGCCGGAGCGGGCGGCCCCGCTGCTGCACGCCGCGTTGCGCCAGCTGACGACCAGCGTCGACGGTCCGAACAGGTTGGCGCTGTTGGCGGTGCTCGGCCGTGCGTACCGTCGCTATGGCCTGCACCCGGCGCACGCTGCGGTCATCGATGGTGCGTTACAGACCGGTGTGCCCTGGTCGGAGGTCGAGCGGGCCGCCGCGCGGGTGGGCGACGGCCCGGCCTGGTGGCCGGCCGAGGTGATCGGCCACGACCGGCCCTGCGACGGGGTCGCCGTCCTGACGGTACGGCCGTGGCGGCGGCTGCCGTACGTGTGCGGCCAGGCGGTGCCGGTGTGCACGCCGCGCCGGCCCGGCCGGTGGCGCTGGCTCTGCCCGGCGAACGCGCCGCGCCCGGACGGCACCGTCGAGCTGCACGTCCGCGCGGTCCCCGGCGGCGTCGTCTCCGCCAGCCTGGCCCATGAGGTACGCCCCGGAGAGCTGCTCCACCTCGGCCCGCCCACGGATACCGGTCTGAGCCTGGGCGACGGGCGTGACCTGCTGCTGGTGGCCGGCGGCACCGGGCTGGCACCGCTGCGGGCCCTGGTCGAGCAGGTCGCCGCGGACCCGGACGGCCGGCGGGTGACCCTGGTCGTCGGAGCACGCTCGGTCGAGGCGTTGTACGACGCCATCACCCTCGACAAGCTGCGCCACGACTGGCTGACGATCGTGCCGACCTTCTCCCACGACGAGTTGGCCGAGCCGGGGGAGCGGGGTGACGCGCTCACCGTCGCCCTCGACCATTTGTGTCCCGAGCACGAGGTGTACGTGTGCGGACCGCCGGCGATGCTGGCCGGGTCGCGGTTGCGGCTGCTCGCTGCCGGAGTGCCGGGCGAGCGGATCCATCTGCCGGAACGGATTCCGTGGCGATGACGGTCTACCGCAGCCGCAACGCCCTTTGCGGCCCGTTGACCCCGGACGGGATCACCGAACTCGCCCTGCCCCGCACCCGGCTGGCCCGCCGCGGCTACCAGGTCGACGAGGTCGACGCCCTGCTGCACCGGCTCGCCTACGAGCTGGGGGAGCGGTCGCGCCAGCTCGCCGAGGTACGCGCCGAGAACCGGCGGATCAAGAACGCGCTGCGGATCTGGCAGTCGGCCGAGACAGCCCGAAGACTTAGCCCCTGACCAGCGGGTTCGTACGGTCGCCGTGAGCGCTAGTCGACGTTCGATCAGCTGATCTGCTGCCTGCCCTGGTAGTACCAGGCAAACACGTCCGCCGCGGTTGCCTGCGGCCCGAAGTCGACCGCATCCTGGGCGACCTCAATGAGTTGCTCACGGAAGTCCTCATGGGCTCCCCTGCCGGGATCCTCTGCGGTATCTGTGACGTAAAGGACGAGGAAGGTTGCCGCACGCCTGTCCTGCTTCGGGCGGATGATTCGACCCATGCGCTGGATCATCTGGCGCTTGCTCCGGCTTCCCGCGACGATCACACCCACGTCCGCCTGCGGAACGTCAATTCCCTCGTCCAGGATGCGTGGAGCGGTCAGCACTTTGACATGCCCGTTCTTGAAGGCTTCCAGGCGCTGCTTGCGCTCATCTCTCTTCAGCTCGCTGGTGATCTCCAACGCTGGCAAGCCTTTTCCGCACAACACGCTGGCCGCCTGCTCGGCACTGGTCGTTGTCTCGGTGAAGACCAGCCCACGGTCCGCCAGCGCAAAGATCGGCGTCAGCGAGGCAAGTACTTCGTGCTTGCGGCGGCAATCGGCCAACAGTTGGCGCCGCTTGCTGAACGCGCTCAGGTAGCTGCGGGCGTCGTCCCTTGCACGGGCGTCTGGGTGGCCACCCTGCCTGAGTTGGTTCACGGCGGCCATGAACTCACCGAACGGTTCATCCGGGCAGCCGTGGTCGAGGATCAGCCGGCGTCGGAGGGCCGTGGCGCGTTCGTCGTACTCGTCGTGTTTTGCTCGTTCGTCTGGGGTGAAGTCTGTGCCGAGGAACCCGACGCGGAACGGGGCCAGGATCTCGTCGGTCAACCCACGTTCGTAGCTGCAACCCGCCACCACACTGCCGAAGTACGGCTCCAGGCGCTCGGCCAAGCCGCTGTCCTCACGCGCATAGGTCGCGGTCAGCCCCAGGCGCGCATGAAAGCCCGGCTCGAGGGCTTGAGCGAATGTGGGTGCGCCGTACCGATGCACTTCGTCGGCGACAAGCAGGCCCGGGGTACCCGCCGGCAACATCTGGTATTTGGCCGCCGAGTTGACGACGGCCACGACGATCCAGTGGTTGTAGAGGCTGTCCTTGTGGCCGTCCCCGAACCGGCCGACCCGGATACCCGGCAGGTCACGTCGTAGCACGCTGTACCACTGGTCGAGCAGCTCACGCCCGGGCACCAGCACCAGCACGCGTTCACCAACATCCACTGCGGCGGCTGCTGCCAGCACTCCGACCGCCGTCTTGCCGGTGCCGGTTACAGCCTCCACGACGCCTCGTCGCCCTCGGGCTTGCCAAACGGCCAACGCCTCGGTCTGCCAGGATCGCGGGGGGTAGCCGTCATAGCAGCGAGGCAGAACTGTCGTCGCGAGAGTCGCAACCCCGTCGTATCCCGATGAGGTGTTCAGGTACCAGCGCGGTGGGGTGTCGCCGTCATGGGCGAACGTCGTCCTTCTGGCATACAACGTCCGGTTGACGTCCGTTGTCGTCAATACGGGTAGACCCCTGCGCTGTAGCCCAGCGAGCAACTGCCGCTTGTTCTGGCCTGGCTGCTCCACAAGCAACTGCCGCAGCGCTGACTCGACTTGGGATCGCTGCACGCCCTAGCCTTGCACATCCGTCCACATAGGTCATATCAGCCGGATGTCGCTTCGAGCGCGCAATGGGCGAGGGTGGATTATGTGTTGCGCAAGGAGATCAGGAGCATCGGCTGCGTGGAGTCGCGCGTGCTGTGAGCGGCAACTTGAAGGATGCGAAAGACGTCCTGGTGCTGACCGCTGAAATCCACGCTTCAGCCGGCTGATCCCCAACCGCGACGCCTGAGCTGAGCCCTGTCCGCGTCGCCCCCTGAACAAGGCGGACTCTCGCCATCTCCGCTGTCACCGAAGTACGCCTCTGAAGCGCGGATCTTGGTACGAAACCGCCCCCGGAAGGGCGGTTTCGTACCAAGATATACGGCGGGCACCCGGCACCATCAGCGCTACGGACTGTGTGGCCGTACCGCCTTGGGCGGAGCGGTTTACGCGTTGGTGTCGCCGTATTCGCGGGTGCCGTTGACGTCGAGGGTGATGCGGCTGTTCTCGGTCCAGCCGCCGGTGCTCTGCTGCCAGCTGGGGTCGTCGCGCTCGTCGATGGCCGTCCAGTTCTGGCGGTGGTGGCGTAGCTGGATGGGGCCGGTCGAGGCGCCGGGGGCCAGTGTCCCGCTGGCGAAGGTCAGCTCGATCCAGCCGGGGATCGACGTACCGTGCGGCGGCAGGACCGTCCGAGTCGGAGTCGGAGTCGGGGTCGGAGTGCGGGTCGGCGGCGGTGGCGGTTGGGGCAGCGGGAAGAACTGGACGTGGCGTTGTACGTTGGCGCAGCCGATCGCGGCCCAGTCGCAGTTGGTGACAAGTGAGGTGTTCCCGCCCTCGAACGTCACGTGGTAACGCACCCGCACCTCGGTCAGGTCCAGCGGGGTGGTGCCCGTGTTGACGATCTGGAGGGCGTGCTGGATCTGGTTGTCGGTGGGTGACCAGTCCATGTTGTGGTAGCTCACTCTGGCCTTCCCGTACGCGGTGCGCACCGGGATCTGCGGTGAGTCGAGGGAGTATCCGCCGTTGGTGGAGGCCCAGACGGTGAGTCGGTATTCGGTGCCGGGTGCCAGGTCGGTGAGCGTGAGCTCGGTGCCGGTGGTGGTGCCGAGGCTGCGGTAGGTGTTGGGGCCGAGCCACGCCCGGACCTCGTGCCGGATGGGCGTCGCGCCGGGCTCGCCGATCCAGGTCGATGGTGCCCAGCTCAGGGTGAGCAGGTGCGGCTCGTTGGTCACCACCACCGGTGCGCCGGGGGTGGTGAGGATGACCGGGTCGTCGGCCGCGTACGCGATGGCCGTGCCGGAGAGGCCCAGCGTGGCGGCGAGGACCGCGACGAGGGTGAATCGACGAGCACGCATGGTGAGAATGCTAGAGAGTTACATGCATGTTTATCAATGGTTAGGGGTGTCGCGCTCGTTGCGACCGGCGGCGATGGCGGCAGCCGCCCAGGCGAGCAGGATGCCCATGGTGAGGCCGGGCGGCAGGTACCAGAACGTGAGGAAGCCGGCCGGCGGCGTCAGTGGCAGTGCGGCGACGAGCGCCCACGCGACCCGGCGTGGCTGGGCACCGCGACGCAGCCCCTGCACTCCGCACCAGACGGTGCCCACCAGCGCCGTCAACAGGGCCACGAGGTCGAACACCCACCCGTACCCGGGGCTGTTGTATTCGAGGCCGATCGCGATGGTCGCGGCGAGGAGCCCGTACCTGGTGAGGCATCGAGGTGCCGCGGTGGCGTGGCGGGTCACCGTCCAGACGAGCGGCAGCGTCAGCAGCACCGAGACGAAGAAGGGCCCGCGCCAGATCCACGCCGGCTCCGACCCCGCGAACAACGGGAGGTTCTCGGCCATCCATCGCGCCGGAGCGGGTAGGGACCAGATGGCTCGGCCGCCGCCGACCTCCCATTGGGTGGCCATCGCGGCGCCGAGAACCATCGCGATCAGCGGTGCGGGAACCGCCAGGGCGCGCCGCCAGCGGACGACCTGCCACCCGCCCTCGACGCCGGACGGGCCGGCGCGATCGGGTACGTGCTGCGGGTGCTCTGGTCGCATCGGTTGATCGTCGCCGCGTCGCTGGGGAATCTCATCGGCGGAACAGCCGAGATCACCAGCGACGCGGCGACGGGTCAGCGGGATTCGATCTGGCCCAGCGGGCCGGGATCGACTGTCGACCAGGCCGGGTCCTGCGGGTTGAAGGCGCTGTGCAGATACGCCGTGGTGGCCCGCTGGATCAGGGCGACCCGTTCCGGGCTCTCGTCGGTGGTCTCGGTGACGCCGTAGCCGGAGACGCCACCCAGCGAGTGTTCGCCGCCGACCACGGTGAGCAGGCTCTTCGGTGCCGGGCTGAGGTGGTACGGGTCGGTGAACCAGTCCGGTCCGCGTACCGACAGCGGTGAGTCGTCCTGGTCGCCGGCGACGATCAGGGCGGGCGTGGTCATGCCCGCGAAGTCGGGGCTCATGAAGGGGAAGTGTTCGGCGGCGAACGGGGACAGGTCGGTGCCGCCGGTGCCGGTGGTGGCGAGCAGGACGCCGACGGTGACCCGTGGGTCGGTCATGTCCTCGCCGGGTAGGCCGTCGGCGTCGAGGACCCGGGCGCCCAGCAGCATGCTTGCGGTCTGGCCGCCCCAGGAGTGGCCGGCGACCGCGATGCGCTGGTGATCGAGTCGTCCGTCCAGGCCGGGGACGGCTGCCTCGATCGTTTTCAGCGAGTCGATGACCTGCGTGAGGTCGGTGACCCGGATGCGCCAGATCTCCGGGTACCGCGGGTCGTCCGGGCCGATGGCGAGGGTCCGCGCGTCGAGGTGGGTGGGTTGGATCACGGCGAAGCCGTGGCCCGCCCAGTGATCGACGAGCGGTGCGTACCTGTCCATGTCGGCGCCGAAGCCGTGGGCGAAGACGATGATCGGCAGCCCGCTCCCGGTGGTCGGGGCGGTGATGCGGACCTGAAGGTCGGTGCCCCGGGCCGGCGCCGGCAGCACCACGGGACGTACCGAGACCACCGGGCTGGGCAGGTGCTGGGGGATGCTCATTACTGTTACTCCTCAGCAGAGAGGCAAGCGGATCGGCGTTCCGTTTAGACGATACGGAACCATGTTCCGTTTGCTCGGTCATCGTGACGGAGGCCACAGGACCGTGCCGGCCCGCAACACCGACTCACCGCCGCCGCGCAAACGGGCGGACGCCGAGCGCAACAAGCAGGCGCTCCTGGAGGCTGCCGCCGCCGCCTTCGTCGACGCCGGGGTCAATGCCCCGGTCCGTGACATCGCCGCCCGGGCCGGTGTCGGCGTGGGTACGATCTACCGCCACTTCCCGGCCCGTGCCGATCTGATCGTGGCCGTCTACCGGCACCAGGTGCAGGCCTGCGCCGAGGCCGCCCCCACCCTGCTGGCGACCGGCCCGACCCCGCACGACGCGCTCGCCGCCTGGGTCGACCTGTTCGTCGACTTCCTGATCACCAAGCACGGCCTCGCCGAGGCGATGCGCTCCGACGCGGCCGCCTTCGAGCCCCTGCACGCCTACTTCCTGGAGCACCTGATCCCCGCGGTGACGCTGCTGCTGGACGCCGCCGTCGACGCCGGTCAGATCACCCCGATCGAGCCGTTCGCCCTGCTACGCGGCATCGGCAACCTCTGCATCGGCGCCGACCCCCGATACGACCCCCGCCCCCTGGTCGCCATCCTGATCAGAGGGCTGCACACCTGACGCGCAGATCCTGGTACGACCGCCCTCGCAGGGCCGCGTACCAGGATCTGCAGCGGGTTCAGTGTCCGGGTTGTCGGTATGCGACGGGCAGGTTGACGACGGCGTCGACCTGTTCCGGGGTGAGCAGCGGGATGAGGCGCGCGTTCACCAGGCCGCCCGCCCGCACCGCGATCGCCACGGCGGTGGCGGTGACCTCGTCGGGCAGGTCGCAGATGACGTACGTGTCGTACTGGCCGAACGAGAAGTACAGGGCCTCCAGGCGGCCACCCGCGTTCTCGACGAGCGCCCGGACGACCTCGACGCGTACCGTCCCGCCGTCTGCGGTCAGCCCTTCCAGCCCGCCGCCCGTGTAGTTCGTCGTGAGCAGGAACTTCGCCATCCCGGCACCGCCTTCCGCCTGGTTCGGCGACGCGCCTACCCGCTGCACCGGCGGTTATTCAGGCGCTGGTCAGCGACGTCTGACCAGGGGAATCGCGGGAGCGCCGACAAGCGTGCATCCCCACCCGGTGGACCCGGTCATGTCGGTGCCGCTGACTATGGTGCGGGCAGGAGTCGGTCGGAAGGTGGGCGAGGACGCGGGCCGAGTGGGACGTGCCGCCGGGTGTCGAAGCGGAGCGGGTGATCACCGCCGTGCTGGCCGACCTGCGCTCCGGGGAGCATCGGGGTGTGGTGGTCGACTCGCCGCCCGGGACGGGCAATCGGCAACACCTGATCGGTATTCGCGAGTCATCGGTGCTGTCCACAATTCGGTGAGGAACGCGACCGGTAGGGGCTGGCGGCCACGGCGGACGACATCGCTGACTGGTTGGGCCGATGATAGGTCCGCTGCCTCGAGACCGAGAAGTCAAAGGATCGAAGAACTGTTGGTCGTGAACCTGAGGCTGAGGTTCAATCGACAGACTCCTCGACCGAGCTCCGACGACTGACGGGGAGCACCAGGAGCGTCCAGCCGCTCTTCGCGAGGCGGAGATGCGCGGCAGGCGAGACACTGAACGAGGCCACGCCGGTCCCGATGGCCATTCCGGTGACCAACACGAGACGCCTGGAGCATCGTCTTCGCCCGGGCACCTTGGCAACTCGTGACGGGCACCCCGAGTGCAGATCTTGGTGTGAAGTGCCATTGGGGCAGTTTCATACCAAGATCTGCACTGCGGTTGTGCTCAGGGCGGGTGCTTCTAATGCATACGCTCGCCTCCGCTGTTCTCAGCGGAGCCTGCGCTTATCGCCCGCATCGGCGGCCAGGAAACAGTTTTCTGTGCCTCCAGCTGGCGTTCCAGGGCGGCCAGTTCGTCCGCCAACGTTTCGTGATGATGCGTGTCCAGCAGTTCGCCGACTCGCCTTAGCGCGGTGTCCCGGAGCGGCGGACCAGCCAGTCCTTCGAATATCTGGTCGCCGACGACGTCGCCCTCGGCTGCATGCTGGAAACTTGGCGCGACCATTCCGGTCAGCCCGTGTCGGGCACGTTCCTCGGCGACTTCCTCCCAGACGCGGGTGATGGGCCGGCGCATGGCTCCGGAAGCATCTTCCTTGGTCTGGCTGAGCTTGTGCCAACTCTTCTCGTACGCATCCAAATGGTCCCGGGCCTCGCTAGACAGCGTCTCGCCGCGCTGCGACGTGGCCAGCAGCCGTCGCTTGATGCGGGCCGCTCGGTCAGCTTCCGGGTGGTAGGCGTTGGCTTTGAAGGCGATCGCGCTGATGGTGAGCAGCACGAGCAGGGCGACCATCGGCCAACCCTTTCCGAACTCGGACTGATCGCCGCGAATCCACGCCCAGGTGCCGAGTACGCCCACCACAAGGCCGGCGAAGGTCAGTGGCAGTGCCCAGGCCGGCCAGGGCGGATCCGCTGGCGTGCGGTGCTCCTCCTCCGCACGCCAGACGACGAGACGGCGCAGCACTGTCTGCAGGCTGAGCCGCCCGCGCAACTGTCGCCGATCGACCCAGGCCCGGTGTCGGAACAGCGGGACCGCCAGCCAACTGCCCGCGAGGATCAGGGCCACGGCAATGCCGACTCCGGGCACCAGGGAGGCCCAGTACTCGAAGTTGAGCACGCCTACCGGGGCGTCGATGGCGGATCGTAACGCGTCCGAGAAGAAGACGGTGTCGTAGACGGCGCTGATCAGAATCACCGTCCAGACCACCCCGGGATGCTGCCAGATCGGCCGTTCGCGGCGATCCTCCGGCCGGTCGTCTGCGTGTTCGTGGTCGTTGCGGCGCAACTCCTGAGTGGCCTCGTAGAGTTCCCGGCTGGCTGCGAACAGCGCCAGACGGTGCAGTGCGGCCCGCGTTTGGTGCCAGGCGCCGATCAGGTCGGCACTCGCCTGCAGCAGCCCCTCATGCGCTGCCCGCAGTGCCGCCTCCGCCTCGTTCTTGGCACCCAGTAACCGGGCCGCTTCACCGTGGGACAGTGCGCCGGCAGGGTAGGGCTCTGGTGTGGCTACCGGGGTGTCGGCCGTGAGGCGGGTCGGCCCCAGATCGAGACGGGTCGTGCAGGGTACGGGTGAATAGCGGCGGCCGTTGGAACCGCTGACGTGCAGCGTCGTTTCGTCGTGCATGGCTCACCCGCTCTGCTTGGAGATCACGATCTCGACCCTGCGGTTGCGTTGCAGGCATGCGTCATCCCAACCGCCCCCGGGCAGGCGCTCCGCGAGGCACAGCCGAACCTCTTCACCGCGCCCTCGGGTTTTCGACACGGGCACACCCAGTTCGCGCAGGATGCGTCCCACCGCGGCAGCGCGCCGCTCCGACAGGTCCTGGTTGTAGTCGGCGTCGTCGCGGGAGTCGGTGTGCCCGACGACCTCCAGATGGGTTGCCTTGGGCAGTTTGTTCTCCTCGGCGATCTCGGCCAGGCGGTTACGTCCTGCTGGTCCGATCTCGTCGGAGTCGGTCGCGAAGAGCGCGGCGGACGGGATGTTGAAGGTGACCGTCTGTACGGGCTCGGCGGGCGGCCCTGCGCCGGGCTTGAAGTGTACGACCGGGTCGTCCGGGGCTTCGGCACCGGCTGGGGCGGCGCTGCCGGCGCTGCGGGTGGGGACCGGAGCGGTGGAGATGTTGCAGGACGCCGCCCCCGCCACCAGGCAGAGCCGCTCCCAGTACTGACGTAGCCATGCCAGGTGGCCGGTTTCGAGGATGGGCTGCCCGTTGGCGGGGCGACCCACGCCGATCATCGTCAGGTGGGTGTTGGCCAGTGCTGCGGGCCAGTCCCGGCGCTGTGGACACTCGGTGGCCGCAGTGTCGATGAACGTCATTCTGCCGGCTGGCGTGCGGCTCAGGTCGGCGCAGCCGGTGGTGCTCAGGCCATCGGTGGCGAGCACCACCGTCCGGCGTGCCTGCCCGCCGGTGGCGGTGTGGGCGGCTGCCACGCCGAGGGCACCAAGCAGGTCGGTGCCGCTCGTTCTGGCGGGGGCGGTGGCTGCCTGGCGGACGAAGCGGGACAGGCAGGCGGTAGCTGTCGCCTGCTGCTTTCGCTGATTACTGGGTTGATTGGCAGTGGTGGCGGTGGGGAAGCTGTCCACCGTCCATTCCACAGTGGAGGCCGAGCCGTCGAACGTTCCGACCGACACCACTTCGCCGTCGTCGACGGCATCCTTCAGCAAGCTCTCCACCGCTGCGACGTAGTCGGGTGCCACTCCCGTCGATCGAGTCGAGCCGGTGACATCCAGCAGCACAGCCACATTCCGCACTCCGCCGACCGGGCGGTCGGTCGGCCGCGAGCAGTCCAACTCCGGCTCGGAGCAGGCGGCGGTGACGCCGAGCGCTGCGACGACGGCGAGCACCAACATGATGCGGGCGGCCCTCATGACGTGGCCTTTGGCAGCGGGTCACCGTCGACCACCGGCCAGCTGCGATCGTCGAGGCCCATCTGCTTGCAGAACGCCTGCACAGCCTTGTCGTACGCGTTGGCGAACTCGTACATGCCGACTCTCTCGTGGTCCTTGCCGGCCTGACGCAGTACGTCGGCGAGTTCGAGCACCGAAGCGCGGTGGTGGTTGGCGTACCGACCGACGACAGCGGCGAAGTCTGCGTCGGTGAGCTGGGCGGCGTACCCGACCTTGGCGTCGTGACCCAGGTCGTGCAGCAGGTCACGCCAGCGTTCGGTCAGCATCTCGAACCGGGCTGCCTGGAGCAGGCCCAACGTGGCGCGGGCCTCCACGTCCAACTGCTGGAGGGCGTACGGCAGAAGGTGCTCCCGTACCCTCGGGTCGGGCAGTACCCGGACCTTGGCCCGGCACCGCACCTTGCCGTTCGGGCCCGAGTAGCACCAGTCGCCGTCCAACTCCTTCTGGATGGCCTTCTCCGCTTCGGCGCAGTGGTACGGGGAGAAGGTCCGCGCCACCGCCCAGATCCGCTCTCGGACGGTGTCGCGGGCACTGCTGCCGAACTCGCGAGCCTGTTCGGTCAGGGTTGCGTACGACATCTCGCGGCTGGCCCACACCAGATCGGTGTGTACCTGGAACTCGAACACATCTCCGGCGCAGAGCGCGGTGATGACGGCACCGTCGCCGGCGGGTTGGTAGATCACTTCCTCCATGGGCGCGGGCGGGGGTGCCGGAAACGGCTGCTCCTCGCCGCGCCACCAGTCGACCAGGCGTCGCCAGAGGCTGCGGCGCGGTGGGCTGCTGTGCAGGGTCGTGCTGCTCATACTGCCTCTCCTTGTTGACGAGTAGTCTCGGTCGGCACGCCCCACGGCATGCCGAGGAGCCGGCCAGCGGTGGATGACTGCGAACGCCAGCTGTGCAGGTAGAAGCGGCCCCGAACGGCGACGGGGCCGACCAGGATTCGGCAGACGAGATCCTGGACCCGCCCGGCGAGGTCCGGATCGTCGTCGGCCAACCGGAGCCAGGTGCGCAGCTCCAACCAGGCCCGGTGGGCGGTCGTGGGATCGGTGAGCGTGGTCTGCCAGAGAGCGACCAGCTCATGGCCAGCCGGTGTGAAGCCGGCCGTACTGGTCAGCAGCAGGGGCCAGCCGTCGTACGGAGGCACGCCGTTGCGCCGGGCCAGCAGAAGGAACCCCCGGGTGGCGTGTACCCGTAGCCGGTAGAGGTTCTCGCCGTGCCAGGTGACCAGCGTCCGCCAGGTGGCCGCCGGCGCGGCGGCGTTCTGGTAGGGCTCGGGCGGATCATAGAGGGTGATAAGCGTGCGGGCTACGGCGGCGCTGTTGTTGAGGTCGTCCCGGCTGGCCAGAGTCCGCAGCTCCGCCAGCGACTCCTCCGCAACTGCCAGCCCCAGCAAAGTTCCATATGCGCGAGCGGCCGTGTCGTGCAACCTCGGGCTGCCGCTGCGCACCCAGTTGCGTACCCGCACACGAATCCGGGCGAGCAGGGTCTTGTCGGTGGCTGCGATGTGCAGAGCCCAGGCGGCGGCCTGCCGGATGGTGCCCCGCTCGTCTGCTGCCCAGTTCCGTATGAGGACCGCCCACACCTCGTCGAAGTCGTATCTGGCTAGCCATCCGGCGAGGTACGCCGCCCGTTGCCGAACGGCGTCGCGCCCGGAGATGACCAGCTGCTCCAGCCAGTGCAGCAGTGGGCGGCGCCCGCCGTCGAAGTCGTGCCAGACCACATCCAGCACGTCGGTCAGCAATTCGGGATGTGCCAGTCGGGCGCGCCGCGGTTGCTCCAGGACCTCGGCCGCAGTGAACTGGCCCTCCCCGTCGGGTGCGCGGAGCATCTGCTCTACCCCGCCGTCGAAGACCACCCGGGTCTGGTGCTCGGTGCCGACCTCGACCGCGCGCAGGATGGTCAGCAGCAGCTCGGCCGCGTCGAAGACGTCGGCGAGCGGGTGTTCGTCGAAGGCCGCGTACGCGATCTGAAAGGCCTGCCGACGTGGCGCGGCCTGCGGATCCTCCTCCTTCTCGTCCTGTCGAGGGCTGTTCGCTGTCTTGAGCAGTCTCGCCACAAAGGCCCGCCGGCGACTCAGCAGGCCGCCCAGCGCGGCCCCCAGATCGCTGTCCACCCCGCTCCAGCCTGCCAACGCGGTGGCCAGGCCCACGATCTGAACCGGTCGGGGATCAGCCGCGAGTTCAGCCTGGACCTGTCCGTTGGCGAGGCAGCGGTCGACGAACGCGGTCCTGCATCCGCCATGGCAGTTCGGGCAGTCCCCGACGCATCTCTGCTCCCGAGCGAGCATCCGCAGCAAGTGTCGGCGTAGCACGTTCTCTGTCGAGGGCGGCAGGTAGGCGGCCCCGTACGGCATGAGTTCCGGACCAGGCGGGTCGGTCCGGTCGTGCAGGATCACCAGGTGTGCCTTGTGGTCGCGGGCAAGCCGCTCGAAGGCGCGCAACGTTCCGATGGTCACCTTGGCGTTCGGCGGCAACTCCAGCACCGTGCCGTATCCGCGGAGCAGTAAGTTGTCCGTTCCGGCCAGCTCCGCAGCCGTCACATCGGCATGTACCGGCTCGACTCCGGCGACGCGGTCGATGCCGGCCACCTGCCACAGAAGCATCTCGGCGGTGGTACGTCGGCCGGTGCCGACCTTCCCGCCGAGCAGGATCACACGATGCTCCGGTAGGCGGGCGGCCATCTGCGTGAAGTCGGTGACCTCCACATACGTGCGTGCGGTCTCCTCAAGGATCGCCGGGTCGCGCACCCAGCGGTGCACACTGGCCTTCCGGCCGTCCGGCTGAGAGAGGTTGATTAGCGTGTAGTCGCCGTGCACGGCGATGCCGGTGGCGCTACCGGCCATCGCGCGGGGAGTCGCGTCGACGGCACCGGCCTCGTCGAGCGCTTCACCGGGTAACAGGGTGGCCGGCAATGGAGCGGGTCCGGTCGTCGACGGCTCCGGCGGCAGGTGTTCCTGCCACTGTGGGTAGCCGGCGTCTCGCTGCGATCCGTTCCCGTTGTCGGCACCCTGAGAAGCTGGCCCGGCCGGGCTCTCCGCTGTGTCGGCAACCGGAGTCGGCGGCTCGGCAGAGGACGGCGGCTCGCCGGAAACGTCGGCCGGGCCGGACGGTGGCGTCTCGGCGGTCATGCCGAGCCGCCGTAGACGTTCATGCCCCTGGCGTCGATGTGGGTGCCGTCGCCCTGCGTGATCACACCGGTGCTCCCATGCTGGTTGTACTGGTACTTTCCGCCCGAGGGCGGCCTGTGCTCCTCGTGATCGGAAGCCCTGTCGGATACCCGGGCCGACGATGTGGTGCCGGCGGGTCCCTTAGCCCGGGTCGGCTCCGGGCCGGGTAGGTCATCCTCCGGATAACCGGCCGTGACGATGGGCGGAACGTGCCCCGGCAGGTGCAGCCAACCGGTTGCCACGAAGTCCTTCTGCGGCACGGCAACTCGAACGTCCCGGAACAACTCCGGCTCAAGGCCCAACTCCCGGAACCGCACCGTCGCCCGGTAGACCTCGTCGGAGATGACCGCGACGACCGGGGCGGCCGGTACGGCGACGGCCGCTTCGTTGGCGGCCTCACAGCCTTGCAGCCGCACCGCACTGACGATCGCGTCGCCGCCCCGCGGGATGTCAGCGTCGTCCACCAACACATCGCCGCGGTCGATGCCGGCGCGGAGCCGTAGTTGGCTCTCCTGGTTCTTGTTCCGGTTGTACGCCAGCACCCCGTTACGCAGCAGGCGGAGGAACTCGGCGACCACCCAGGCGCACGGCACTTCGGCCGAGATCAGGATGAGTTCCCCATCACCCCGTTCGCGGCGGATCCAGCGTCCCGGCGGGCAGGCGCGATGCACTGCCGCGACGATCCGCTCCGTGGCGGTGCTGAGTTCAGAGTGCCGAGGGTATCCGCCCGAACTCGATTTCACGATGTCGACCGAAATGACATTCCAGGGGCGTGGAAGTTCCACAGAGTTTCACCTGCCTTGCGAGAAGGGATGTGTCACTGTGCGGCGGCAATTGCGGCGTCAGCCAGTTGATCTACGTCAGGTGATGCAATTGGCCTTGCGTCTCGGCGGCTGCGGACAGGGCGGCCTCGTTGCGAATGAGGATCGAGCCGTGCCGGGTCTCCAACAGGCCCGAGTGGGCGAACCGGCGCAGGACCCGATGCACCGAGACTTCCGACGCTCCGACGAGTTGAGCCAGTTCGCTCTGAGTGGTGTGGGCAACCAATGTTTCCCCGACAGCGGCGGCCAGGTTGCACAGTGCGCCGGCGACCCTCGTGGCGGTGTCATAGGAGGCGGCGACACTCCGCTGGTCGGCGGCCCGGAGCCGGTCGGCGAGAAGTTGCGCGAACGGCCGGTGGGCGATCGGATGGTGCTTGAGAAAATGGTCGAATGCCGCAGCGCTGATCGTCCAGGCTGTGACCGGGCCAGCGGCGATCACCGACGCACAACGCGGCCCACCATCGAGGTACGACAGCTCTCCGACAAGATCTCCCGACGACCGAACCGCGATGCGCATAGGCCTGCGACGAGCACCCTTCACAACGACGTTTGCCCGGCCGCTGCTGAGCAGCATCAGATGCCGACCTTGCGCACCCTGTTGGAGTAGATCCCGTCCGTCGGCGAACTCTTCGCGCTCGCCGAGACGCAGCAACGCCGCCCCGTGGGCTGGGGAAAGACGACCCGCGAAGCTCGTCCGCGACCACGACATCTTCGCCGCCCTACCTGCTTTACCTGTCTCCGCCACCACTTCCTCCATGTCTGTGCTCGGGTCAGAGCAGACTCACCGCGATCAGTGCGGCGGCCAGCATCGAGAAGACTGTCCCGGCTCGCGTCCAGCGGTACTTCGTCATGGCCAGCCGGCTGATCCAGCAAAGCTGGTAGATCAGGCTCGGCAGGGTGTCGTGGGCGACCCGCTCCACGTACCGCTGGACCAGAACCGGATCGCGCAGCTTGTGCACGTGGCCGAAGTAGGCCACGAGCTGCAGCTCCTGATCGCCGTTCGGCCGGGGCAGCAGCGCCATGATCAGACTCAGCAGGGCAGCTGCACCGCACAGGACGCCGCTCCACCACGTCCAAGCGACGGTGCCGGTCAAGTGCCGTGGTGACCAGGAGACGCCGACCAGGACCGTAACCAGAGCGAGCAGGGCGCCGCCGAACAGACTCAACCACTGGACAGCCTTGGCGTCGGCGCGTCGAAGCTCTTCGCGTGCCTCAGCCAAAAGCCGTTCGGTCAGCCGTACGGCGGCTGCCTGACCGGTGTTGCGCCGGTGCAACTGGGCCGTCTGGCCGACCTGCGGGCCACTCGATTGTCTCCGCCGCTGTGGCTTCGGAAGCTGCCGAACGAACCCTGGACGCACCATGAGCCTCCTTCACGGACTGCTGTTTCCGATGATGAGGGTCTCGGTATTCGGCTCCGCCCACCTCGTCTAAGGCCACAAATGCTGTGTCGACATCGACACAGAGCCCGCCAGCGAACGCAGCAGATCCGGGCGAACGATGACGATTCGGCGACGCTGAGTTATTGCGATCCGTCGCTCGCGCAACACCCGCAGCGTGCGTGCCACCACCTCCCGAGAGGCCCCGACCGCCGCCGCGAGATCCTGTTGGGTGAGCGGAAGATCGAGCAGCACGCCGTCCGAGGTTTCGACGCCATGCTTGTCGAGTAGTTCGACAAGGAGTACGACCAGACGATCGTCGCCGTTGCTGGAGCCGTACTCGACTCTGCGTCCGTCGGCCTCGCGGAGGCTGGCGGTGACCTGTCGAAGCAGCGACAGCGCGATCTCCGGCCACTGTGCCAGGCAGGCGTGGAACCGTTCGGCGCTGAGTATGGTCGCCTCGATCCCGGTCAGGGTGGTGACGGTGGAGAGGCGAGGTTGACCGTCCACGGCGGAGAGTTCGCCTAGGATGTCGCCGGGACCACGGAGAGCGAGCAGTGCCTCCCAACCGCGCCGGGAGGTCGAGGTGACCTTCACCCAACCCTTCTCGATCAGCAGGACATGTCGGGATGGGTCGCCCTGATGGAGCAGGACAGTGCCCGCCGAGTAGGACCGTTGGGTGCCGGCCCTCGTCATCGCGGCGAGCGCGTCCGGTGACAGGCTGGCCGCGAAGTTGGTAATTCTTACTTCGTCCGGTTCGGGCGAGCCGCTGGTGCGGCCTGGCGCGGTCGGGGGTGATCTCACGGCAATGCTCCTATCGACGTAGTTGCCCAGGCAGTCATCCCGTTGACGAATCGTGCATGAGCATGAGGCGCCTCGTTTCTATCGGTTGCCGCAATGTGCGGTGATCGGCCGAATGGGCAGCAGCGAGATGCTTTAAGCCATTCGCCATTGGGTCGCTGGGTAGCTTCTTGTTGATAGATGGTCAAACCTTTGCGCGGATCGATCGCATGAACGATCGGCTGACAGTGCCCGCCGGTAGTGGGAGGGGTGCGGTGGTGGTACGCCCAGCGAAACCGGCCGGAGCAAATTCGTCGGCTGTGCGGCTGTCACTGGTGCCGTCACACTGATCAATCTCGAAATTCGAGAATTGGCTCGTGTCGAGCTCGGAGGTGTCGGATGTGCCAGCGACCACTGCCGAACTTGCGACCGGTAGGGTCCGTGCCACGGACCAGGAGGTGGGCAGGCGAGGATGCGGGCCGAGTGGGACGTGCCGCCGGGTGTCGAGGCGGAGCGGGTGATCACCGCCGTGCTGGCCGACCTGCGCTCCGGGGAGCATCGGGGTGTGGTCGTCGACTCGCCGCCCGGGGCGGGCAAGTCGACGCTTGTGGTGCGGGCCGCCGTGGAGCTGGCCGGCGCCGGCGAGCCGCTCATGGTCATCGCGCAGACCAACGAGCAGGTGGACGACCTGATCGACCGGCTCGCCCGCAAGGCACCCGAGCTGCGGGTCGGGCGGCTCTCCGCGGGTGACTACCGGCCGTCGGCCCGGGTGCGGGCGCACGAGCAGGTCCGGGTCGCCGCGAAGGTCACCGACCTCGCGGCTTCGGCCGTCATCATCGGTACGGCCGCCAAGTGGGCCACGGTCACCGAGGGCCGCTGGCCGTGGGCGATCGTGGACGAGGCGTACCAGATGCGCTCGGACGCCCTGCTGCGAGTGGCCGGCAGGTTCGAACGGGCCCTGTTCGTGGGGGATCCGGGGCAGCTCGACCCGTTCTCCACTGTGGAGGTCGGTCGGTGGGCGGGGCTGACCTGGGATCCGATGCAGTCGGCGGTGGCGGTGCTGCTGCGGCACAACCCGCAGCTGCCGGTGCATCGGCTGCCGGTCTCGTGGCGGCTGCCCGCCTCGGCGGCCCCGGTGGTGTCGACGGCGTTCTACCCGTTCAGCGGCTTCCGGGCCGGCACCGGCTCCGCCGACCGGGCCCTGCGGTTGACCGGGGCCGGGCGCGGTGACGCGGTGGACCGGGCGGTGGAGTTGGCGACCGACACCGGCTGGGCGCTCTACGAGCTGCCGGCGCGGCACACTTTGCGTACCGATGCCGAGGCCGCCGCCGCGTGCGCCGCGCTCGCGCTGCGGGTGCTGGCGCGCGGCGCGGTCGCGG
Organism: Micromonospora maris AB-18-032; assembly: GCF_000204155.1. Taxonomy (NCBI): domain Bacteria; kingdom Bacillati; phylum Actinomycetota; class Actinomycetes; order Micromonosporales; family Micromonosporaceae; genus Micromonospora; species Micromonospora maris. Next base: position 1,208,777 of record NC_015434.1, read on the forward strand.
TCTGTGAGCAGGCGCCCGACGGCGCGCCGGTCACTGCGGACCGGATCGCCGTGGGGGCCGCGCACCGCGACCAGGTCGCGGCCATCCGGGCCCAGCTGGGCGAGACGGGAGCGGGCATCACCGTCGACACCGCCAACCGCCTCCAGGGCCGGGAGTACGACATGACAATCGTGCTGCACCCGCTCTCCGGCCGACGCGACGCGACCGCCTTCCACCTGGAGTCGGGGCGGCTCTGCGTGCTCGCCTCCCGGCACCGGCAGGCCTGCGTGGTGGTGGCCCGGGCCGGCATCGGTGAACTGCTCGACGCCCACCCGTCGACCGACGTGCCGCAACTGGACGTGCCGGTGAAGTTCCCCGACGGCTGGGAGGCCAACCAGGCCATCCTGGCCCACCTGCGCGCGACGGCGGTCCCGCACCAGAAATCGGGCTGATCGGCTCGTCGGAGTGCCGCCCCGGGCCTGCCCGTGGTGTCGGTGGTGTCGGTTACCGTCGGTTCATGGGGACGCAGTCCGGCGCGGCGCTGATCGGGCGGGAACATCCGGCCGGCCTGCTCCGGGCGGAGCTGGACCGCGCCACCGCCAGTCACGGCGGTCTCGTGCTGGTCGGCGGTGAGCCGGGCATCGGCAAGACGACCCTGGTGACCGCCGTCGCCGACGAGGCCCGCCGGCAGGGCGCGCTGGTCCTCGGTGCCGCCTGCTGGGATTCGGCGAGCGCTCCCGGTTACTGGCCCTGGTTGCAGGTGCTGCGTGGGTTGCGCCGGTCGGCCGCCGACTGGGCGGTGGCCCGGGAGTCCGCCGAGCCGGCCCTCGCCCTGCTGCACGGCGAGCCGGCCGGCCACCGCATGGTAAGCGGGTCGCACGGCGAGGGTGACGCGGTCGAGCAGGAGGCGTTCGCCCTCTACGACGCGGTCACCACCGCCCTGGTCGCGGTCTCCCAACGTCGGCCGGTCGTGGTGGTCCTGGACGACCTGCACTGGGCCGACGCGGCGTCCATGCGGTTGTTGCAGTTCGCCGCCCAGCACACCTGGTTCGAGCGGCTGCTGTTCGTCGGCACGTACCGGGACGCCGAGGTCGAAGCGGGTGATCATCCGCTGCGCCCGCTGTTGATGTCGCTGACCGCCAAGGCCACCCCGATCACCCTCACCGGCCTGTCCCGCGACGAGGTCGGGGTGCTGATCGCCCGCGTCACCGGGCAGGAACCCACCGCCGACTGCGTCGACGACGTCTACCGGCGCACCGGTGGCAACCCGTTCTTCGTCGAGCAGACCGCTCGGCTCTGGCACGTCGACGGCGCGGCGAGCGGCATCGCGCCCGGTGTCCGGGAGGTGGTGCGCAGACGCTTGGATCATCTGCCGGAGGCGGTGGTCCACACGCTCGTGGTCGCCGCGGTGCTCGGCCGGGAGTTCCACCGCGCGGTCCTCGCCGCCGGCGCCGGGCTGCCGCCGACCCGCCTCGACCAGCTGCTCGACGTCGCGGTGAGCGCGCGCCTCGTGCTCGCCCAGCCCGACGGCGGGTACGCCTTCGCCCACGACCTGGTCCGGGAGACCCTCTACGAGGGGCTCACCGACGACGATCGCAATGATCACCACGCGGCCGTGGTCCGTGCCGTCGACGAGCACGCCGCGCTCGCCGAGCGGCTGGTCCCCGCCGACCTGGCCCGGCACGCCTGGCTGGCCGGTGACCGGCTCGACCCGTACCGCTGCGCCGACCTGCTGATCGCCGCCGCCCGCGACGCCAGTTGCCGGCTCGCGTTGGAGGAGTCGACGGTGCACCTGCGTCGGGCGCTGGTGGTCAGCCGAAACGAGGTGCAACGGGTACGCATCATGATCGAGTTGGCCGATCGCCTTTTCCACACCGGCGATCAGGCCGAGGCGAGTCGACTGCTCGCCGAGACCACCGTGCAGGCGCTGGCGGTCGACGAACCGGCGCTGATGGCCCGCTTCGCGCTCAGCGTCTACCGACACTGTCAGCTCACCTCGCGGCCGGAGATCGACACGGAGGCGCTGGTGCGGGAGGCGTACCGGCGGCTCGTCGGGGAGCCGGGGTCCGACGTGCCGGTCGAAACCCTGGAAGTCGGCCTGATCAACGCCACCGAGGAGCTTGCCCGACGCAACCAGGACGACGACGCGCTCAGCGTCAGCCTCTGGGCCCGCCACGACGCAGCATGGGGGCCGGGGACGGCCGCCAACAGGGCGGCGCTGACCGCCGAGATCCGCGAGGTGGCCCGCCGCTCCGGTGACCAGGAAACCCCGCTCTGGGCCACGTCGCTGCGCTGGGTCGCGCTACTGGAACTCGGCGATCCGCGCTACCTCGACGAGCTCACCGCCTTCGTGACCGCCGGCCGGCAGGCCGGCAAGGTCCGGCATCAGATGGCCGCCAACATCGACAGCGGAATCATCAGCGCCTTCCGGGGCGACTTCGCGGCCGCCGAAGCCTGCTACGCCGAACTGCGCAGCCCCGTCGCGGAATCGTCGTCGGGCTTGTGGTGGGAGGGATGGGAGGACGACAAACACCTGTTCATCGACCTGCACCTGATCTGGTCGCTGTTGCTGCTGCGTGGTCGCCTCGACGAGGCGCAGGCGTTGCTCGACGGGCTTGATCCGGCCGAGCATCAGTTCCTCGACCTGCTCCACGCGGTCACCGCTGCCGAACGTGGCGGCCACCGCCACGCCGCCCGGATCACCGCCCGGTTGGAAGCGGCCGGTGGCACCTACCCGTCGGTGATCCTGCCGTTGTGGCTGCGGTTGCAGGCCCAGGTCACGGTGACCGCCCCCGATCGCTGCGAGGCCGCCCGGCAGGCCCTGCTGCCGTACCGGGGGCAGTGGCTGGTCGCCGTGTACGGCTGTGACATCAGCGGCCCGGTCGACCACTGGCTGGCCGTGGTCGACGCGGCCGACAAGCGCTGGGACGACGCCGTCGCCGGCTTCACCGCCGCCCGCGACAACGCCGACCGGATGGGTTCACGGCCCTGGTCGCTGATCGCCAGCACCGCATTGGCCGACGCGCTCATCGCCCGCGACGGCCCCGGCGACTCGGCGGTCGCCGCCGGTCTGCGCCGCGAAGCCGAGCGCGAGGCGCGCGGCCTCGACATGCGGCAGGTGCTCGCCCGGCTGGCCGCCCCCACACCCGTCGGCTCGTCTCCGGCACCGGCCGGTGGGCCATCGCCCGATTCCGGGTCGGGTGCGGGGACAACCACCCCGGCGTACGAGTTCTGCCGGGACGGGGCGGTCTGGCGACTCACGTACGGCGGCACCACCGCGTACCTGCCGGACACCAAAGGGCTCAACGACCTGCATCTGCTGCTCGGCTGCCCCGGTGTCGACGTGCCGGCGGTCGGGCTGCTCGACCCGGCCGCCGGGCCGGAACTCGTCGCCGCTCGACGGCTCGGTGGTGACGAGATTCTCGACGAGGAGGCCAGGAACCGCTACCGGCGGCACCTGGCGCTGCTCGACGACGAGATCGACCGGGCGGCGATGCGGGACGACACGGCGCGCGTGGCGACCCTCGACGACGAGCGTCGGGCCCTGATCGGCCAACTGCGCTCGGCCGCCGGCCTGGCCGGGCGCCACCGCCGCCTCGGCGACGAGGCGGAACGGGCCCGCAAGACCGTTACCGCCCGGATCCGGGACACGCTGCGCCGGCTCGACCAGCAACACCCGCCGCTCGCCGCGCACCTGCGTCAGACCATCTCCACCGGCACCGCCTGCCGCTACCAGCCCACCGAACCCGTGCCGTGGCGACGGTGACCGACCGGGTCGTGGCCGCGGTGGCCGGGCCGTGACGGTGACCGGTCTGCCGGTCCCGCCACGGCCCGGGCGCCGCGTCCTGATCAGCGGCGGTTGTAGCGGTACATGGTCAGGGTGCCGAAGACCACGATGAACAGGGCGCTCCACACCACCATCCAGGTCATGCTCGACGCGTCCGTCGTACCGCCCATCGCGGCCCGCACCGACGACACCAGGTGCGTGATCGGGTTGGCCTTGACGAACGCCTGGAGCCAGCCCGGCATGGTCGACGGGTCGACGAAGACGTTGCTGAGGAAGGTCAGCGGGAACAGCACCATCATGCTGACCCCCATCACGGACTTCTCGCTGCGCAGGACGAGCCCGAAGAACGTCCACACCCAGGAGAACGCGAACGAGAAGATCACGAGCAGGCCGATCCCGGCGAGTACGCCGAGCACCCCGCCGTCCGGGCGGAAGCCGAGCACCAGCCCGACGGTCAGGATCACCACCGCCGCCAGGATGTAGCGCAGCACGTCCCCGACGATCATGCCGACCAGCGCGGCGGGTCGCCACACCGGCAGCGTCCGGAACCGGTCGAAGACGCCCTTCTCGATGTCGGTGTTCAGCCCGACCCCGGTGTACATGGTGATCATCACGACGCTTGTCACCATGATGCCCGGCAGGAAGAACTGGAGGTAGTCACGCGGGCTGTCGGCGAGCGCCCCGCCGAACAGGTACGTGAACATCAGCACCATGATGATCGGGAACGCCGTCACGTCGAACAGCTGCTCCGGCACGTGCTTGATCTTGAGTAGGGCGCGCCAGCTGAAGGCCAGTGACGCCGCCAGCGGGCTGGGCCGCGGCGGTCGCTGCCCCGGCGCGAGAATCGTCGCCAACGCCTCGGTCGACGGCACGTAGACCGACGGTGCCCGGCCGCTCGAGGTGGCGGTGTCGCTGCTCATCGGGCTGCCTCCAAGGCTTCCGGCTCGGCTTCGGCCGGCACGGCGGGACGGTCGGTCAGGGCCAGGAAGACCTCGTCCAGGCTGGGCTGACCGAGGGAGAAGTCGTCCACCACGATCCCGGCGCGGGACAACTCGCCCAGCGCCCGGGCCGCCTGGGCGCCGGCGTCGAGGTCGCTGCCGTCGCCGCCGACCCGAGCGGTGATCGCCACCGGATCCGGATCCAGCTGCACCGGCACGTTGAGGGTGGTCCGCAGCAACTGCTCGGCGTCCGGCCGCTTCGCCGCGTCCCGTAGGCGCAGGTGGATGGTGCCGGAGCCGACCGACGACTTCAACTCGCCCGGGGTGCCCTCCGCGATCACCCGGCCGTGGTCGACCACCGCGATCCGGCTGGCCAGCTTGTCGGCTTCGTCGAGGTACTGAGTGGTAAGCAGGACGGTGGTGCCGTGGGCCACCACCGCCCGGACGATCTCCCACACCTGGTTGCGGCTGCGCGGGTCGAGCCCGGTGGTCGGTTCGTCGAGAAACAGCAGGTCGGGTGTGCTGAGGATGCTCGCCGCGATGTCGATGCGCCGCCGCATGCCGCCGGAGTACTTCTTGACCTGCCGACCGGCGGCCTCGGTCAGCCCGAACGCCTCCAGCAGCTGCTCGGCCCGCGCCCGGGCGGCCGCCTTGCCCAGACCGAGCAGCCGGCCCAGCAGGACCAGATTCTCCGTGCCGGTCAGGTCCTCGTCGACGGAGGCGTACTGGCCGGTCAGGCTGACCCGGGCGCGGACCGCGTCGGCCTCGCCGACCACGTCGTGGCCGAAGACCCGGGCCTGCCCGCCGTCCGGGCGCAGCAGCGTGGCCAGCACCCGCACCGCCGTGGTCTTGCCGGCGCCGTTCGGGCCGAGCAGCCCGTACACGGCACCGGCGGGCACCGCCAGGTCCAGTCCGGCGAGCGCATGGGTCTCGCCGAACGACTTGGTCAGCCCCGCGGCCTCGATGGCGAGGCCGGTGGCGCGTCTACTCATGATCTTGTTCTTCCTTCCGTCCGGGACGTCTGCAGGTCGCCAGGGCACCGGAGGTACGCCCGTACGCTCGACCCGCATGCTGCCCCACCACAGCGCACGCGTACGACAATTCGCAGCGTGGCCGACCACTCCTACAACGATGGCGGTCGGCCGTGGTTGTAGCCAGCTTCGCCTTACTGGCGCGAGACGGCGACCGGCCGCCGCTAGATCCGATCTAGCGGCGGCCGGCGAACAACCGTGAGGTCAGCTCGGCAGCTATCCGAAGGTGTCCGGGTGCGGGCCGGTCCGTCCGTCCTCACCCCGATCCAGCCGGGTGATCCGTTCCATGGTCGCCTCGTCCAGCGCGAAGTCGAAGATCTGGAAGTTCTCCGCCATCCGCGTCGGCGTGACCGACTTCGGGAAGACCACATCGCCGCGCTGGATGTGCCAGCGCAGCACCACCTGGGCCGGCGTGCGGCCGAGTTGCGCGGCGATGTCGGTGATGGTCGGGTCGTCGAGCACCGCACCCTGGGCGATGGGCGACCACGCCTCGGTGACGATGCCGTTCTTCGCGCCGTACGCCCGCACCTCGTCGTTGCTGAGATAGGGGTGCGCCTCGATCTGGTTGACCGCGGGCACCACCTCCGTCTCGGCGGCCAGCCGCTCCAGGTGCGGCACCTGGAAGTTGGACACCCCGATGGACCGGGCCCGGCCGTCGGCCTTGAACTCCTCCAGCACCTTCCAGGTGGAGACGAAGTCACCGTCGTAGCGGGTCGGCACCGGCCAGTGGATCAGGAACAGGTCGAGGTAGTCGGTGCGCAGCGCGTCCAGCGACGCCTGGAACGCCGCGCGGGCGTCCGCCGGACGGTGGGCGTTGTTGTTGAGCTTGCTGGTGAGGTAGACCTCCTCGCGGGCCAGCCCCGCGGTGCGTACGCCCTGACCGACCTCGGCCTCGTTGCCGTAACCCTGCGCGGTGTCGATGTGCCGGTAGCCGATGTCCAGCGCGCGGCGTACCGCCTCGGTGCTGTCGGCCGGGGAGATCTGGAACACCCCGAAGCCGAGCTGCGGGATGGTGTTGCCGTCGTTCAGCGTGACGGTCGGAATGATGTTCGCCATCGCATCGGCTTACCCGTTGACGTCGAACTTCGCACGTCGACCCGCCGCTGTCGATGCCGCTAGCCGGGTTGCACCCGAGTTTCGGCACAGGTGAGGGCTGTTATGGTTTGCCCTCGTCGGCGGTGTTCTGCGGGGAGGGAATGCGGCGTGGTAATTGCGTTCCGCGATGCGCTGGCCCAGATGTTCAAGGCTCGGTTTCCGATTCTCTACGTCGAGTCGTCCGAGGAACAGCGGGTCGTCGCCGAGGTCTGCGCCATCGCCGGGGACGCCACGGCGGTGCGTACGCCCCGCGCTGTCTGGATCTGGTCGCTGACGACCGGGTTGGTGGCGCCCGACGGCACGCCCCGCCAGGGCACCACCGATCCCGAGGCAGCCCTCGACGCCGCGTTGCGGGTCGACCAGCCGAGCGTACTGATCTTCAAGGATCTGCATCCGGCACTCGGCGCCGACGGTCGACCCGGCAGTCCCGGCCTGATCCGGCGGCTGCGGGATCTGGTCGCCGCGTTCAAGTCCGGTCCGGTGCCGCGCACCCTCGTGCTGGTCTCGCCGGTGCTGCACATCCCGGCCGAGCTGGACAAGGAGGTGACGATCGTCGACTTCCCGCTGCCCACCGAGGCGGAGATCCGGCAGGTGCTGGACGCGATGATCGCCGCCAATGCCGCCAACGGACGCATCCAGATGGTGCTGGACGACCAGGGCCGGGAACGGTTCGCCAAGGCGGCCCTCGGGCTGACCCTGCACGAGGCGGAGAACGCCTTCGCCCGGGCGATGGTCAACGACGGGATGCTCGACGCTCACGACCTCGAGGTGGTGCACGAGGAGAAGCGGCAGACCGTCCGCAAGTCGGGGCTGCTGGAGTTCGTCGAAGCCGACGTCGACCTCGACGACGTCGGTGGGCTGGAGAACCTCAAGCGGTGGCTGGCCAAGCGGGACGGATCCTGGCTGGCGGAGGCGGCCGCGTACGGGCTGCCCGCGCCGCGGGGCGTGCTGATCACCGGGGTGCCCGGGTGCGGCAAGTCGCTGACCGCGAAGGCGATCGCCGCCGCCTGGGGGCTGCCGCTGCTGCGGCTGGACATCGGTCGGGTCTTCGCCGGGCTCGTCGGCTCCAGCGAGCAGAACATGCGCACCGCCATCCGTACGGCCGAGGCCAGCGCCCCCTGCGTGCTCTGGATCGACGAGATCGAAAAGGGCTTCGCCGGTGGAACCGGGGACTCCGGCACCTCCACCCGGGTCTTCGGGTCCTTCCTGACCTGGATGCAGGAGAAGAAGCAGTCCGTCTTCGTCATCGCCACCGCCAACAACATCGAGGCGCTGCCTCCGGAGCTGCTCCGCAAGGGGCGCTTCGACGAGATCTTCTTCGTCGACCTGCCTACCCGCGCCGAACGGGCCTCGATCTGGCGGGTACACCTCGCCCGACGGCTGCGCAATCCGGCCGTCGCCGGTGGGTTGACCCTCGACGAACCGCTGCTCGCCGAACTCGCCGCACTGAGCGAGGGCTACTCGGGGGCGGAGATCGAGCAGGCGGTCGTCGGCGGGCTCTTCGACGCCTTCTCCGAGCGTCGCCCGTTGCGCCGCGACGACCTGGCCCAGTCGGTGGTGAGCATGGTGCCGCTGAGCGTCACCCAGGCCGAGCGGATCGACGCCCTGCGTACCTGGGCCGACACCCGGGCCGTCGCCGCCACCGCTGCCGAGGACTGGGACGGTGGCGCCCGGTCCGGCCTCCGCGACGAGGTCCCCCCGCCCGTCGCCCCGCCCGCTGCGCGCGGGCAGGGTGGACGAGCGGTGGAATTCTGAGTGCCATGCCGAGCACGGGAGATCGATCATGAGCATCTCGCTGGTACTGCTGCCGCTGGCCGTGGCGGCCGTGGCGGCGGCGCAGGGCGTTTCGGCCGGACGCGACGGGCAGGGCCGGGTGGTCTGCCAGGTGCAGACCCGGATGCGCGACGAGACACTGCTCGCCGCCGCGCTGCACGACACCGCCGCGGTGGTCGGCGTCGACCAGGACGCCATCACCGCGGAGTGGACGGGCGTACGGGCGAGGTTCCAGCGCGGTGCCGACGGCATCTGGACGGCGCACTTCGCCGGCGAGGTCGACGAGCAGCGGGCCGTCGAGGTGGTCCGGGCCATCGATGTCGCGTACGGGCGGCAGGTCCAGCGGGCGGTGCTGGAGCGGCTGCGCCAGCAGGCCCCCGCCGCCGGCCTGCGGCTCGAGTCCGAACAGGTCGTCGAGGACGACAGCGTACGGCTGGTGTTCGCCGTCGAGGGGCGGTCCTGATGGCCGAGCGACCGCGAATCGTGATCACCGTGAGCAGTTCGGGTGAGGTGAGCGCCGAGACGCGCGACATCTTCGGTGACCAGTGCCTGGACTATGTCGACGTGCTGGAGGACCTGCTGGCGGCCCGTACGCTCCACAGCGCCTTCACCGCCGACCACGCCCGTACCCCCATGGCCGTACGCCAGGAGAACCGTGATGTCGAGCGCGCCTGAGCCGGGGCGGTGGCCTCCCCTCACCGGTCACCCGCCACCCGGCCACCCGTCGCCGGCGGCGAAATTCTCCTGGCGTCTGATGCACAGCTGGTGGCTGCTCCTGCCGATTCTCGGCCTCAGCTGTCTCGGCGGGTTCGGCTTCCTCTACGTGGGACTGCGGGCCCGTCGGCCGGCCTGGTGGATCGCCGGCATCGGCTACCTGCTGATCGGCTGGACGGCGTTCGTCCTGACCGGTGAAACCGACTCGGAGAGCGCCCTGTCCGACTGGATGGCTGGTCTGGTGCTGGCTGTCTGGGCCGCCAGCATCGTGCATGCCTTCCTGATCAACTCCTCGTGGCTGAAGTGGCGGGCCGGACACCGTCCCTGGTACGCCGAGCAGCCACCCGGGGGACCGGGCAGCCCGTACCCGCCCGGCCCGCTCGCACCACCACCGAGCCTGAGCCCGACCGCCCCGGAATACCCGTCGACCCCGCCGATCTCTCCGGCGTACCCGTCCGAGGCGCCGACCATGCCGGTGTATCCGGCGGGGGACCCGACCTTTGCTGCCTATCCGCCGCTGCCGCAGCCGACGGACTATTTCGGACCCGGTCCGGCCGCCGGGCCGGTGCCGGACCAGCGGGTGGACGCCGGACCTCAGGCGGCGAACACCGGGCCGGTGGAGGTGAACAGCGCCGGGCCGCACGACCTTGCGGCGCTGCCCGGCTTCGATCCGCAGCGCGCCCGGCAGGTGCTCGCCGAGCGGGACCGGCGCGGGGGATTCGGCAGCCTGTCGGAGTTCGTCGCCGCCGCCGGACTGGCCCCGCACGAGTACGCCCGACTGCGGGACCGTCTGGTGTGCGCACCACCTGCACCACCCGCGCCGGGACTACCGCCGCAGGGGCGCGTACTGGATGTCTGAGCCTGTTCCGATCCCGCGCGGCCCGGCGGAGACCGTTGCCCTGGCCCGGTTCCTCGCCGCCACCCGAGCCGAGGGACCGGGCGAGCGGACCGCCATCTGGGTGCAGGGCTGCGCCATCCGCTGCCCCGGCTGTTTCAACCCGCACCTGTGGGGATTCCGGGGCGGCGAGCAGGTCGCGCCGCACGAGTTGGCGCGCCTGGTGCTCGACGCCGGCACCGACGGGCTGACGCTGTTGGGCGGCGAACCCTTCGACCAGGCGGCAGCCCTGGCCCGGGTGGCCGCCGAGGTGGGGGCGGCCGGACGCTCGGTGATGACCTTCACCGGCTACACCCGGTCGCAGTTGGACGCGGCGGTGGACGCCGGACGTACCGACGTCGCCGCGCTGCTCGCGGCGACCGACCTGCTGGTGGCCGGCCCGTTCCAGGCGGACCGGATCGACATCCGCCGCCCGTGGGTGGGCTCCACGAATCAGGAGTTCGTGGTGCTCAGCGACCGGTTCCCGGATCTGTTGGACGAGCTGCCGGCGAACCCCGACCGGGTCGAGATCACCGTGGACCCGGCCGGGCGGGTCGCGGTGAACGGGTGGGCCGACCCGGACGCCCTCGACGAACTGCTGGCGGGTCTGCGGGCCTCACACCGGTGAACCGGCGCTGACCTGCGCCGATCGGTGACATCGGATACCGTCACTCCGGAGCAGTCATCGGGGCAGATGAGTGCCTGGGACGAACGTCTATGTGACTCGGCTGAACAGGTGCTTTGCGGTGCCGCCCCGGTGCAGCAGGATTGACGAACAATCCGGCGCACGGGGGTGCGGGGAGCCGGATATCCACAGAGGAAGGACGTGGCACATCGTGGTGCCTTTCTCAGGTAGGCGGGTGGTCGCCGCTATCGCGGCCAGCACTCTCCTCGGCACGATGGCGCTGGCCGGCCCGGCGCAGGCCAGCCCGAACAACAACACCGTCGACAAGCTGACCAAGGCGGTGACGGTCAAGGGGGTGCTCAAGCACCTCGACAAGTTCCAGGACATCGCCAACGCCAACAACGGCACCCGCGCCTCCGGGACCCCGGGTTACGACGCGAGCGCCGACTATGTGGTCGGGCTGCTGAAGAAGGCCGGCTACCAGGTCAGCCGGCAGCAGTTCGACTTCGCGTTCTACGAGGAGTTCGGCTCGTCGTTCGCGCAGGTGGCGCCGACCGCCACCACGTACGTCGACGGGGTCGACTACACGCTGATGGACTACTCCGGCGCTGGCGTCGCCCAGGGCCTCGTCGTCCCGGTGGACCTCGCCCTCGACCCGCCGCGCGCGTCGACGTCGGGCTGTGAGGCAAGCGACTTCGCCGGCGTGGACGTCGCCGGCAAGATCGCTCTGCTGCAGCGGGGCACCTGCGCCTTCGGCGACAAGGTCGTCAACGCGGAGGCCGCCGGCGCGATCGGCGCCATCGTGATGAACCAGGGCAACGGTACGCCGGAGGCCAACGCCGACCGCTACGACCTGTTCGCCGGCACCCTCGGCGCCCCGGTCGGCATCCCGACGGTCTCGGTGTCCTACAACACCGGTGCGCAGTTCGCGACGACGCCGGGCCTCACCCTGCGGATCGAGGCCGACACCACCTCGGAGATCCGCAGCACCGAGAACGTCATCGCCCAGAGCAAGCACGGCCGCACCGACAACGTCGTCATGGCCGGGGCGCACCTCGACTCGGACCCGGCCGGCCCGGGCTTCAACGACAACGCCACCGGCAGCGCCGCGCTGCTGGAGGTCGCGCTCCAGATGGCGAAGGTCAAGCCGTACAACGCGGTCCGTTTCGCCTGGTGGGGTGCGGAGGAGGCGGGTCTGATCGGCTCGCAGTACTACGTGGACAGCCTGAGCGAGCAGCAGGTCGCCGACATCGCCCTCTACCTCAACTTCGACATGATCGGCTCGCCGAACTACGTGTTCGGGGTGTACGACGGTGACGACTCGGCGCAGGAGGGTTCCGGCCCGGGGCCGGAGGGTTCGGCGCAGATCGAGAAGGTCTTCGAGAAGTTCTTCGCCTCCCGGAAGCTGCCCACGGTGGCCTCCGACTTCACCGGTCGCTCGGACTACGGCGCGTTCATCGACGTCAACATCCCCGCCGGTGGTCTGTTCACCGGGGCGGAAGGCGTCAAGACGGCCGAGGAAGCCGCCCTCTTCGGCGGTGTGGCGGGAGTCGCCTACGACCCCTGCTACCACCTGGCCTGCGACAGCCGTACGCCGGTCGCCGACGGGGCCGACGCGGCGGTGTACAAGTCGCTGGGCAAGAAGTACAAGCTCCACGGCAACGTCAACGTGTTCGCGCTCGACGTCAACTCCGACGCGGTCGCCGCCTCGGTGATCACCTTTGCCTTCGACACCTCGGCCGTCAACGGCGTGCCGGGCAAGGCACCTGGAAAGGGCAAGGGTAAGGGCAAGGGGCACAAGCATCACCACAAGCACGGCCACAAGCACCACTGGAAGTAGGCCGGCTCAGCTCGAAAGGAGGGGCCCCTTCTTAACGCCTGCGGCAGAGGAGGGGCCCCTTATTAACGCGTTCGGGTAACGCTAGGCGCAGACCGTCACTGCGGTGGCCGGCCCGATCGGGTCAACCGCCAGTACTGGCGCTTGGCGTCGTCGCGGACCACCACGCCGTAGCGGCCGAGTTCCGCGCGCAACTCCCGCGCCTCGTCGCGACGGTCCCGCTCCAACGCCTCCTGCCGAGCCCGCAGCAGCGCGTCCGCGCCGGTCGGCAGGCCGGGCAGGTCGGGCACCCAGCGCCGGTACTCGTCCCGGTGCGGATCGGTGTCCGCCCACGGCCAGCCGTGCTCCTGCAACGCCGCGGCCAGTCGGTCGGCCGGCAGGTCGGACCGTTGCCGGACCAGTTCACCGGCGTCACCGTCGAGCAGCACCAGATCCTTGCCGTCGACGAACGCCACCCGGGTACGCGACCGGGGAACCTCCTGCTCGGTGTCGCCGTGACGCAGCCGGATCCGGGTGCCGTCCACTGTGACAAGCACCCGGTCGGCGGTGCCCAGCGCGGCGATCACCAGCCCGGCCAGCACTCCCAGCCCCACGCCGCCGCCCATGGCGTACCCGTCGGGCAGCCCGTCGACCAGCCGGAACAGACCCTGGGCGGGTGCCCAGGCCAGACCCGTCACCCAGCCCGCCCCGGCGGCCAGCAGTCCACCCGCCGCGGCACCGACGATCGGGAATCCGCCCCAGAGCACCACCAGTTCCCCGACACCGTCGCCGACCACCGTCGGTTCCCCGTACGCCGTCACGTCACCTCCTGGCGCATCGTGCGGACCAGCCCGGCGGCCAAGGGTACGACCAGCCACACCAGCAACGAAACCGCGAGCCGCTGCCACTGGCCGCTGGTCATTTCGGGGGTGAACAGCGGTTCCATCGTCCGGTTGGTGTCCAGCCACTCGCCGGCGCGGTACAGCGGCTGGACCAGAGCGCCCAGGATGGACCACGCGATGGGCAGCACCAGGTAGGCCACGATGGCCAGTGGGGTGTGCAGCAACAGCAGGCCGAAGCCCGCCCCGATCAGGGCGGTGGAGACCTGGAGCACGACGGCGTGCACGATCAGCATCCCGTCGAGGCGCCAGGTGCCCGCCCCGCCGGTCGCCTCGGCGATCAGTGTCGCGACGGCCGCGACGGCCAGGCTGACCAGCACCGAGGCCAGCGCCGCCAGCACCACCGCGGTGAGCTTGGCGATGATCACCCGCTCCCGACGGGGAACCAGCGCGAAGGTGGTCAGCGCGGTGCGCTGCGACCACTCGGTGGTGATCGACAGGATGCCCAGCACCGGCAGCAGCACCCCGACCGGGAACAGCGACGGGACGAAGAAGTTGGCGAAGGTCTGCTCGTCGTCCGGCGCGTACGCCAGTTGCAGGGCGATGATGCCGGCGGCGACCACCCCGATGGCGATCAGCAGCCAGCGGCCGGCCCGGGTGTTGACGAGCTTGCGCAGCTCGACCACGGTCAGCCGGCTCATGGGCGGCCGGGGCTGCCCGGCGGCGACATCCTGGCCCACGGCGGGGTCGATGGTGGCGGTCATCGGACGATCTCCTCGGTGGGCAGGACGGCGGCGGACCGGGCCGAGGTCGGGCCGGTGGCGGTCTCGGCGGACCGGGTCGAGGTCGGGCCGGTAGCGGCCTCGGCGGTGAGGGTGAGGAAGAGCTGCTCCAGACCGCCCGCGCCGGCCGGACGCAACTCGGTCAGGGCGACCCCGGCCGCGGCAGCGGCCAGCCCGACCGCCTCGCTGTCGGCGCTCACCAGCAGCCCGTCGGTGCTGTCGCCGACCGGCAGACCGGCTCGCTCCAGCGCGTCGCGCAGCGCCGCACGGTCGCGGGCGCGCACCAGGGTGCCGCTGCCGGCGAGCAGTTCCTCCTTGCTGCCCTGCGCCACGACCCGGCCACCCCCGATCACCACCAGCCGGTCCGCGACCGCCTCCACCTCGCGCAGCAGGTGGGAGGAGAGCAGCACGGTGCCACCCCGGTCGGCGAAGTCGCGCAGCAGCCCGCGCATCCAGAAGATGCCCTCCGGGTCCAGCCCGTTGGCCGGCTCGTCCAGCACCAGCACCGCAGGATCGCCGAGCAGCGCGTGCGCCAGGCCGAGCCGCTGCCGCATGCCCAGGGAGTACGCCCGCACCCGGCGCCGGGCCGCCGCCCCGTTGAGGCCGACCCGGTCGAGCAACTCGCCGACCGCCCGTCGGTCCACGCCCATCGTGGCGGCGGACAGGGCCAGCGCCTCCCGCCCGGTCCGCCCGGCGTGCTGCGCGGAGGCGTCCAGCAGGACGCCGACCGTACGGCCGGGGTTGGGCAGGTGGCGGTACGGGTGTCCGGCCACCGTGGCGGTGCCGGAGGTCGGCGGGGTGAGCCCGCAGATCATCCGCATCGTGGTGGACTTGCCGGCCCCGTTGGGGCCGAGGAAGCCGGTCACCGTGCCCGGCTCGCAGTGGAACGACACGTCGTCGACGGCGGTGTGCCGTCCGTACCGTTTGGTGAGCTGCTGTACCGCGATCATGCCGGTCAGCCTGCCCGGGCCACCCGGTCGTGCGCAGCGGCCGACGGTCTGCCGTCGCGTCGACCAAGGTCGACGCCGAGGTCTCGACTTTGGTAGCTGGTCGGCCCTGCGGCGGCTGCCTACCATTGCGCCTGTGACCAGCGCCGCCGTCCTCGAACACCCCGGGTTGCTGCCCGGGGCGCTGGACCCGACGCGCCCGCACGCCCGCCGTACGGCCCGGGACTGGCTGGTCGACAGCCTCTGCTTCGTGGCGGCTCTCGGCTGGGTGGTGGTGGCGACCCTGGATGCCGCCTCCCCGGTACCGAGCTACGCCGAGCGGCTGCCGTACCCGTGGATGATCCCCGCGGACGCGGTGATCGGGGTGGCCTTGGCGGTGGCGCTCTGGTTCCGCCGCCGCTGGCCGGTCGGGCTGGCGGTGGCCACCCTGCCACTGTCGGCGTTCTCGATGACCTCCGTGGTCTCGCTGCTGGTCATCTACTTCACGGTCGTGGTGCACCGGCGTACCGCGGTGGCGCTGGCGGTCACCGCGGGTGGCCTGGTGGCGAACATGTTCTTCGCGCTGTTGCGTCCCGATCCCGACCTGGCGTACTGGCCGACCACCACCTGGGGGGTGGCGATCACGCTGCTGGTGCTGGCCTGGGGGATGTTCGTGCGGGCCCGCCGGCAGTTGGTGCTGTCGCTGCGGGAGCGCGCCGAGCGGGCCGAGGCCGAGCAGCAACTGCGGGTGGCCCAGGCCCAGCAGGTGGAGCGCACCCGCATCGCCCGGGAGATGCACGACGTGCTGGCCCACCGCATCTCGCTGCTCAGCCTGCACGCCGGTGCGCTGGAGTTCCGTCCCGACGCGCCCGCCGAGGAGGTGGCGCGGGCGGCCGGGGTGATCCGCAGCAGCGCCCACGCCGCGTTGCAGGACCTGCGCGAGGTGATCGGCGTGCTGCGGGCCGAGGGTTCGCTCGCCACGGAACCGGAACGCCCCCAACCCACCATCGCGGACCTGCCCACCCTGGTCGCCGAATCCCGGGCCGCCGGGGTCCGGGTCGATCTGCACGACGAGGTGTCCGCCGCCGACGAGCTGCCCGCCGCGACCGGCCGGACCGCCTACCGGATCGTGCAGGAAGGGCTGACCAACGCCCGCAAGCACGCCCGTGGCGCGGCGGTCACCGTGGGGCTGCGCGGCGCACCGGCCGAGGGGTTGAGCGTGGAGATCCGTAACCGGTGGCCGGTGGGCGAGCCGGACACCGACGCCATCCCCGGTGCCGGCACCGGACTGATCGGCATCGCCGAGCGGGTGCACCTCGCCGGCGGGCGGCTGGAACACGGCCGTGACGGCAGCGGCGACTTCCGCCTGGCCGCCTGGCTGCCCTGGCCGGCGACGTGAGCGGCGGACCGGTGGGCGAGCAGGCCCGGTCGGAGTCGCCCGACGCGGCGCTGCGGCCGGTGCGGATCCTGATCGTGGACGACGACGCCCTGGTCCGGGCCGGGCTGTCGATGATCCTCGGCGGTACGCCCGACCTGACGGTCGTCGGGGAGGCGGCCGACGGCAGCGAGGTGATGGCCGCGACCGCCGCCTGCCGGCCGGACGTGGTGCTGATGGACATCCGGATGCCCCGGCTGGACGGGCTGGCCGCCACCGAGCTGCTGCGGGCGCTGCCCAAGCCGCCCGAGGTGCTCGTGCTGACCACCTTCGACGCGGACGAGCACGTGCTGCGGGCACTGCGGGCCGGTGCCGGTGGCTTCCTGCTCAAGGACACGCCACCTGCGGAGATCGTCCGGGCGGTACGCCGAGTGGCGGCGGGGGAGGCGACCCTGTCCCCGACGGTCACCCGCACCCTGATCGCCCACGTCACGGCGGGCACCGCCGCCGATCCGCGCCGGGACCGGGCGGCCCACCTGCTCGCCGGGCTCACCGAACGGGAGCGGGCCGTCGCGGTGGCCCTCGGGCGAGGGCGCACCAACGCCGAGATCGCCGCCGAGCTGTTCATGAGCGTCGCCACCGTGAAGGCGTACGTCTCTCGGCTGTTGACCCGCCTCGACCTGAACAACCGGGTGCAGGTCGCGCTGCTCGTGCACGACGCCGGGCTGGTCTGAGTCGAATTCGGCCAAGGCCGGTGAACGGCGTTGAACTATCCCGCCCCGGGGGCCGTACCAATGGTTGAGGTGCGCTGCTCAAGCGCACCGCCACCTCAGTTGCGGGAGGCCTGCCGTGCGAGTTGATGAGCAGTCGACGGATCCCATCGATCAGATTCTGGGTGAGTTGCCGGTGCCGACGCCGCTGACCCCCGAGGATGTCCGGCTGGCGGTCCGGGCGGTGGTGGTACACGCGGCCGAGGAGTGGCCCTCCGGGGCGCTGTGCCGCAACGACGGATCCCGGTTCCCCTGCCGTCTGCACCGCTGGGGTCGGCAGGTGCTGCTGAACCACGGGCTCAACGAGCGACAGCTCGACGCCCTCATCCGGCACGGCAACCCGTTCGTACACGTGCCGTTCCCGTTTCTGGTGAACGGACCCAACCCGGGACGTACCCCGGCGGCGCGTCCGTCGGGCGGCGACCGGACCGCTTCCCACCCAGGGCGGACCGCCGACCGGGCCGCCGGGTATCCGCCACGCCAGGGCCTCGCCGCCGGCTATCCGGCGCGGGGTCCGGTTCCCCGGGTGGCGGCTCCCCCGGTGCGGGCCGGCGCCCGCACCGCCGGTACCGGCCGGCCGGTGGCACCCCCCGCCACCGCGCCGCGCTGGCCACGGGCGAGTTGAGAGGGCTCGCCCGCCGGCGGTACGACGCCGGCCCGGGGTGCGGGTTGGTTCCCCCCGCCTGACCCCGGGCCGGCGTCGCTCCCTCAGCGGTTACCGGCGGGGATTCCGCAGTCGGGGGCGGCCCAGTAGGTGTTGTTCGTGACGCCGTCCCGGTTGTTCTCCCGCCGCGAGTCGACGTGGACGTGGGTGTTGTGGCCCGACACGCCGGGCCCGATGATGCCGCTGAACCCGTGGTTGCGGGCGGCGCGGGCGACGTCGCACAGCGACCGGTCCCGTGAGATCAGGTCGGCGGCGTTGCCGTAGAGGTGCTGGCTGTTCGACGCGCCGCCCACCTGGCTGTTGCAGGTACTGCTGCGGAAGCCACTGGTGACGATCAGCGGCTTGTCGCCGAGGCTCTTGCGCAGCGCCTCCAGCTTCCACATCGTGCGCAACGCGTTCTGCCGGGTCTGCGCCGTCGTCAACGGGCCACCGGTCCAGCCGCCCCGGCCGCAGCCGTCGTCCATCTCGGCCCAGTTGAAGTGCCGGGGCGTGCAGTCGTTGTCCTGGAGCTGGTACAGCTTCGCGAAGGTCTGCGGGCCGGCGATCCCGTCGGCGGTGAGACCGTACGCCGACTGGAACCGGCGTACCGCGGCGGCGGTCTTCGGGCCGTACCGGCCGTCGAGTTCGACGATGTCGCGGTTGCCCGCCCAGCCGGCCACCCGCAGTTGCAGCTCCCGCACGTCGCTGCCGGAACGCCCCTGGGAGAGGGTGCGGTCCCAGGTGTAACAGGCGTCGGCATGGGCCGCTGGCGCGGCGACCACGGAGGCGATCGCGGCGCCCGGCAGAGCCAGGGCGAGGGCGACCAGAACCCGTTTCAAGCTGTGTACGCGCACAGAAGTCCTCCCGATAAGAGCGATTGGGGTGGCGTGCGGGCCTTTGGTGAGGGTGATCCCGTAGATCCACCCTCGCACCCGACGGGACGGTTCGCGGCTATTAACAAGAATTGTCCTCAGGATTCGCCGTAGCTGAGGATTTGCTGAGAACTGGTCGCTTTTTCGCAACCGGGCATTGACCCCCAGCACCGCCCAGAGGGCTCTGCGAGGGCGGAACATCGCAGCTGGTCACCGGGGTTGGCGAGGTTCCCTGACCGCAGTGATCCCGGTAACGTCAGCGCGGGTTACGACGGGGAGGCGGCGTGGCGCGCGGTGGCATCTTCTGTGTCGAGGGTCAGTGGCACCGGGATCTCAACGAACGTGGCTCGGTGCTGCCCACCCTCGAACTGCTCGAACGGCTCGGCAAGATCCGCTTCATTCACAAGGACGCCGCCACCCGCGACGAGTTGTTCTACTTCGTCGACCGCTGGCTGCTCAAGCAGTACGCCGACCACCGGTTGGGCTTCTTCGCCATGCACGGCGAGCCGAACCGGCTCTGCCTGACCGACTGGCACTCCGTCGAACTCACCGAGGTGGCCGAGCGGATGGCCGGGCGCTGCGAGGGACGGCGGCTCTACTTCGGCAGCTGCTCGGTGCTGCGCGCCCCCGAGTCGGCGCTGCGCGAGTTCCTCGCCGTCACCGGTGCGGCCTTGATCTGCGGCTTCACCCGCGAGGTGGACTGGGTCGAGTCCGCCGCGTTCGAGACCGTCCTGCTCGACGTCCTCGCCAACGGTCAGCGGCACAACGCCGCCGAGCTGCGGATGGGGTCGGCGCACTGGGCACCGTTGGCGTCGTACCTCGGCTTCCGGATCATCTACGCCAACGGCCGGGCCTGGCGGCCCTCGGTGCGACCGAGGGTGCCCAGCCAGTCGACGGCCGGCCGGGCCGGCTGACCCCGGCACGCGACCGCGCTGCGCACGCCGTACCGCTGGTCCGCCGGCACAGGCTGGTAGAAACGAGCGATGGCACGCATGATCGCACGCAACACCCGGGTCGACCGGGACGGTCTCGTCGAGTTTCTCCGCCCCCGGCACCGGGTGCTGCTGATGACCACCCGCGCCGACGGCCGACCACAGTCCTCACCGGTCGCCGCCGGGGTGGACGACGCCGGCCGCCTGGTCATCTCCACCTATCCGGAACGCGCCAAGGTCGCCAACATCCGTCGTGACCCGCGGGTGTCGGCGTGCGTGCTGTCCGACGACTGGAACGGCCCCTGGGTGCAGGTCGACGGCACCGCCGAGGTGCTCGACCTGCCGGATGCCCTCGAACCGCTTGTGGAGTACTTCCGCAGCATCTCCGGCGAGCACCCCGACTGGGACGAGTACCGGCAGGCCATGATCCGGCAGGGCAAGTCGCTGATCCGGGTCACCATCACCTCGTGGGGGCCGGTGGCCACCGGCGGGTTCCCGGCACGGCTGGCCGACTGAGGACGGCGTCCCCGCGGCCGGTGCCTCGCGGCAGACGCGAAACGGGGGCGCGGCCGACCGGCCGCACCCCCGCTCACGAACAGATCAGGCCCGCGCGGTCGCGTACGCGGCGGTGCCGATCAGCTCCATCGACACCTGGAGCCGCTCCAGGCTGATGTTCTTGGCGATGGTGTCCTCCGGGGTGTGGTACGGAGGCTCCAGCAGCGCCGGCGACTCCTCGCCACGCCAGGAGAAGTTGGCGCTGGCGATGCCGACCTCCTGGAACGACTGGTGGTCGCTGGAACCACGCTGGGTCACCGGGGAGATCTGCGGCTCGTAGCCGAGGCGGCGGGCCGAGGCGGCGACCTCGGCGGTGGCCCGGTTGTCCTGGCCGTCGAAGGAGAGCAGCCAGTACCTCGTGGCCGGGTCCCAGCTGGTGGCGACCATGTCGTTCTGGTAGACGGCGAGGATCCGGTCCCGCTCGGCCTGCGGCATCTGGCGGACGTAGTAGCGCGAGCCGATCAGGCCCTGCTCCTCCGAGCCCCACAGGCCGAACCGGATGGTGGCGTTGGTCGGGATCGCCTTCAGCACCCGACCCAGCTCCATGCAGAGCGCGGTGCCGGAACCGTCGTCGTTGGCACCCGGGGCACCGATGACGGTGTCGTAGTGGGCGCTGATCATGACGATCGGGCCGTTCGCCCCCGACCGTCCGACGCGCTCGGCCAGCACGTTGTTCGAGGTCAGGTTGCGGTGCGCGGTGGTGGCGACGGTGAGGGTGAGCGGACCGGCGGCCAGCAGCTCACGCAGCCGGTTCTTCTGGGACTGCGCAACGCCGAGCACCGGGATCGGCACCGGGTTGTTGGCCGAGCCGGGCAGGGTGGGCGAGAAGGTCCCGGCCAGACGCGGCGCCGCAGCGTCGGCGGCGAGAAGGATCACGCCGGCGGCACCGGCCGCGACGGCGGTCGCGACGACCTGCTCCCGCCGGTTGGCGACGTAGTCCACAAGCACGATCTTGCCGCGTACGTCGGCCGGGTAGTCGCTGGCCGCGCCCGCGCGGACGTCAACCACGGCACCGGTGACGCTGGTGTTCAGGGCCGCGTGGGCGCTCGCCCCGGTCTGCCAGTTCAGGTCGGTCGGCAGGCCCGCCGGCGAGCTGAGCTGGCCGGTGAACTTGTCGGCCACCGTGAACGGCTGCAGGGTGGTGTCGTAGCCCAGCTTGTCGAAGTGAGCGGCGATGTAGTCGGCGGCGCGCCGCTCGGACTCGGTGCCACCGATGCGCGGCCCGATGTTCTCCGACAGCTGGACCAGGTGCTCCAGGGCCCGGCGCGAGGAGATCTGCGCGATGACCTTCCGGTCGTCCGAGGTGAGCTTCGGGGCCTGGTGCGAGCCGGGGCGCTGGCCGTTGGCGGCCCAGGCCGGCACGGGCAGCGCCACGGTGGCGGCACCACCGAGGGCGACGGTCAGCACCCGGCGACGATTGAGGAACCCGGACCCGATGGAGGTGGACGATTCGTGCGAGGGTGTCACGGTGTCGTCGAATGAAGACAAGACTGCGCCTCCTGAATTGAGGTCAGAACCGGGCGCAGGGGGTTTGCGGCCCGGGTCAAGGAGGCTTGAATCTAACCCGCGAGCTGCCGCTACTCAAGATCAGGGGTCAGTAGGCGACGGTGAAACGA
Source organism: Micromonospora maris AB-18-032 (assembly GCF_000204155.1). Classification (NCBI taxonomy): domain Bacteria; kingdom Bacillati; phylum Actinomycetota; class Actinomycetes; order Micromonosporales; family Micromonosporaceae; genus Micromonospora; species Micromonospora maris. Next base: position 1,230,719 of record NC_015434.1, read on the forward strand.
GAATTCGGGAATTGCGAATTTTCGATTTCGTCAATGACGGCGACAGCGAGATCCTCATAGCTGAGTGCGCATCGTCCGGAAGTGTCGGTAACCGGGTGGTCGGTTCCGATCCGATATCGCCCGGTACGTTCACCCGGATGGAACTCCAGCGGCGGTGGTGAGACGTACGTCCAGCTCACGCCGTCGGCATCTGAGCGGTAGACGTCCAGCGCCTCCGCCTGGCCGAGCGCCGAGTCACGGTACTGGGCGGGGAAGTCGGGCTCGTCCAGCAGCCGGCGTCCCGACGGGGACAGCAGGGTCGCCCCGCCGCCAACGTGGATGATCCGGGGCGCAGCCGGCATCTGCCGCAGCCCGGCGATCAGGGCGCGGGCGGCGTCCGGCCAGAGCGTACGGTCGCCGCCGCCGATCGCCACCACGAGCGCGTCCGCTGCCGGCGCCAACTCCCGTACGCTGCGTTCGCTTGTGGCGTCGCCGGTGACCACCCGCACCCCGGCCGGCAGGTAGGTGGTGGCCTCCGGCCGGCGTACCGCGGCCACCACCCGGTGACCCCGGTTGAACGCCTCGGTGACGATCCGCGAACCCGCGGTGCCACCCGCCCCGAACACGACGATGTCGCTCACGATCCCAGGCTAGGGAGCGGGCCGGGTCACCGTCGGCGGAACGCCCGATCCCGCTGACCCGGGTGGCTGCTCAGCCCACCAGCGCCGAGTAGACCAGTTGCCGCAGCTGGGGACGGATCGGCCAGGTGCTCGACGGCATCAGCTGGGTGAAGAACATGGCGGTGATCTGCTCCACCGGGTCGACCCAGAACGCCGTGCTGGCCACGCCGCCCCAGTAGTACTCACCGACGCTGCTCGGCACCCGGCTGGGGATCGGGTCCTCCACCACCGCGAAGCCGAGACCGAAGCCGATCCCGTCCAGGGTCGTCTCGGCGAACCCGCCGGTGGACAGGGTGCCCAGATCCCGGCCGCCGGGCAGGTGGTTGCGGGTCATGAAACGCACCGTGCGGGGCGCGAGCAGCCGGGCGCCGTCCAGCTCGCCACCGCGCAGCAGCAACTGGGTGAAACGGTGGTAGTCGGCGGCCGACGAGATCAGGCCACCACCGCCGGAGAGCAGCGCAGGCTTCTCGTACGCCAGCGCGCCGAGCGCGTCGTGGCGTACCGCCCGGCCGGTCTTCGGATCCGCGGCGTACAGCGCGGCGAGGCGGGCCGCGTCGGCACCGTCGACGTACCACCGGGTGTCCTCCATGCCCAGCGGGCGCAGGATGCGCTCGGTGAGGAAGGAGTCCAGGCTCTGCCCGGAGACCACCTCGATCAACCGGCCCAGCACGTCGGTGGCGACCGAGTAACCCCAGGCGGTGCCGGGCTGGAACAGCAACGGCAGCTCACCGAAGGCCCGGCAGGCCCCGGCCAGGTCGACGTCCGACGGTGGGTACAGGTCGTAGCCGGCGGCGCGGTACAGGCCGTCGACCACCGAGGTCTGCATGAAGCCGTACGTCAGGCCGGCGGTGTGGGTGAGCAGGTGCCAGACCCGGATCGGTTCGATCGCCGCAACGGTGTACGGCTTGAGCGTCGACCCCTTCGAGTAGACCCGCATGTCGGCGAACTCGGGCAGCCAGCGCCCGATCTCGTCGGTCAGCTCGAACCGACCCTCCTCCCAGAGGATCATCGCGGCCACCGAGGTGATCGGCTTGGTCATCGAGTAGATCCGCCACAGGGTGTCGGCCTGCACCGCCGCGCCGGACTCCCGGTCGCGCAGCCCGTACGTCGAGCAGTGCGCGACCTCGCCGCGGCGGGTGACGACCACCTGCCAACCTGCCAACCGGCCGTCGTCGACGTACCTGCCGAAGTGTTCGTCGATCCGGGCCAACCGTGCCGGGTCGAAGCCGACCTGTGCCGGGTCGATGCTGCGCGCGATACTCACCCGGTCGAACCTACCGACCGGTCCTCGCGTCGGGAAGGTGTCTGTCGGTGGGTGTGGTTAACCTGCGGGAATGCCGGAGCCGATCGAGGGTGTCACCTTTCACGACGAGGACTGGTACGCCGAGGAACTGGGCGACCGACACTACGTCCACTGCGACTTCCACCGGGTCGACCTGACCGAGGCGACCAGCCGGGGTGCCTCCTTCGTCGGCTGCACCTTCGGCGACGTGCGGTTCAACGTGTCCCGGCACACCGACTCGGCCTTCACCCGCTGCACGTTCATCCGGTGCAACCTGTTCGAGGCCGAGTTCACCGGCTGCAAGTTCATCGGCAGCACCTTCGACCGCTGCGACCTGCGTCCGCTGACCGTGACCGGCGGCGACTGGTCCTTCGTCACGCTCGCCGGGGCCGACCTGCGCGGCGCCCGTTTCACAGGCGTCCGGATGCGCGAGACGGATCTGGCCGGTGCCGACCTGACCGGGGCGACGGTCAGTGGCAGTGACCTGTCCGACGCGCAGTGGCGCGGCACCCGGTTGACCCGGGCGGACCTTCGCGGCAGCGACCTGACCGGGCTCGACCCGACCGCCGTGCAGCGCACCGGCACCATTGTGGATGTCGGGCAGGCCATGGCGCTGGCGCAGGCGCTCGGGTTCGACGTCCGGGCCTGACGTATCGGGCGCTTCCTATCGACTCGCGCGAAAGGTGTCCGTAATGTCTACGTGAGTCGGCCCCGCATCCGGGTCGCGGATGCCGGTGGGATTCCGGTCCGGCAGAAGTGGAGAGTCGGTGGCCGAGGAACCCAGGCCGGACGGTGCCACCCGGGTCGCTCGCCGGATCGCGCGGGCCCGCCGACGGCGTCGGTACGCGGTGGAGGCCCTCGCCGCCTTCGCCGGGCTGCTGGCCCTGGTCGCGTTCGTCGACAGGTGGTCGGAGCCTGCCGTGGAGGATCCGGCGGAGCCTGACGGCCTGCCTGCGGTGGTCGGTCGACCGACCCTGCCCAGCCCGGTGCCCACCGCCATGGCGGTGCCCGGGCTGCAACCCCGCGAACGGTCACCGAGCCCGAGCCCGAGTCCGAGCGACAGCCCGACCCCGGTGGCCGCGCCGATGACCCTGGCGATGAGCCGGGCCGACATCCCCGAGACGGTGGACCTGACCTCCTCGGGCCGGCGCGACTGGCTGCACTGGGGCCGGGGCGGTGCCGACGTCGCGGTGCGCAAGCGCGACGGTTCCGGCGAGCTCCGTGATCTGGGCGGCAAGGGTGACCGCAGCGGCTGGGACGGCAATCAGGAACTGTTCCGGTGGCGCGACGGCGCGCCGGTGAGATCCGCCGACCCCACACCCGACGGGGTCTACGTCTGCGGCCGGGGCAACGGCTTCGAGTTGGCAGTCGTCGCCGACGGGCAGCCGCGTACCGTCACCGCCTATCTCGGGGTGTGGATGGCCCGGGGTCGGCTGGATGTGCGGATGTCCGGTGGCGGGCCGAGTCGGACGGTGCGACTGGAGGAGCGGCACACCAGCGCGTCCACCCAGGTCACGGTCCGGTTCCAGGCACCGAAGGGGACCCGTCTGGTGTTCACGTGGACGGTGGAGGAGACCTTCACTCCGCACTGCGGCAACGTCGGGCTCCAGGCGATGGCATTGCGGTGATCGCCGGGTCCGGCGGTCGACGTGTCGAATCCCCAGTAGCGTGTGCGGGATGACGACAATCATCCAGGGGGACCGATGAGCACGAGTGAGCAGGTGCTGGACAGCCCGTCGGGCTGGGTTGCCGAGCACATCAACCGGTACGTCGCCACCGACGGCGACAAGGGGCACGAGTGGCGACCGGGTGTCTTCACGCTGCTGCTGACCACGCGGGGCCGACGCAGCGGGAAGCTGCGCCGTACCGCGTTGATCTACGGGCGCGACGGTGAGGCGTACGTGATCGTCGCTTCCCAGGGCGGAGACCCCCGGCACCCGGCGTGGTATCTCAACCTCGAAGCCGACCCGACCGCCCAGGTGCAGGTGGGCGCGGACCGGTTCACCGCGCGGGCGCGGACCGCCACGCCGGAGGAGAAGGCCCGGCTCTGGCCGATGATGACCGACATCTGGCCCGCGTACGACGACTACCAGGCGAAGACGGAACGGGACATCCCGGTGGTGGTGCTGGAGCGCGTCTGAGTTGATCGGCTACCGGGACAGTTTGTCCGTCGCGGCGCGGTGAACGGCTCGTACCGTGCTGCTGTCCGGGTTACACCGTCCTGAGTGGAGGTTTGGCCGATGCCAAGCAGCAGTACCCTCCGTCCGACCGCGCCTACCGGCGAGCCGGCCGGAGCGGCCATGCGGGAGATCCCGCTGCCGCCGTACGTGACCGCCGAGGATGCACAGTTCGCCGTACGGGCCGTCGTGGTGCACGCGCCCAGGAGATGGTCCGGGGGGACGGTCTGCCGCAACGACGCGAGCCCGCACCCGTGCCGCCTGCACCGGTGGGGTACCCGGGTGCTGGCGCTGCGCGGCCTGCACGACGCCGACATCGCCGCGCTGATCGAGCGCGGCGACCCCGCTGCCCCGCTGCCACCCTCGACTCCGGCCTGAACACTCCAGGCCTGAACCGAACCCGTTGTGGTACCCGTTCTCGGCGGGTTCAAACTCGGCAAATCTATCGGCGGCTGCCTATTTGACGGATGTCCCTCAGAGGGGCAACGTGGGCAGTGGAGGGGCCCTGAGCTGCCCCGATGCGACGGTGGCTGGTCGCCGTCCGGCGACCGCGCCGGCAGTGGTCAGCCCCGGCCGCCGACGTACCTCCGGCGTGCGGGTGGTGATGTGATCCGCCCGCGAGGCGACACAGCCCGCGTTCGCGCCGGAGCCGAGTGAAAGCCAACGAGGAGTCCCACCATGCTCACGATGACCGACAACGCAGTCCTGGTGATCCGTGACCTCGCCGCCCAGCAGGACGTGAGTGAGGGCGGCGGGGTGCGCATCGCCGCCGACACCCAGGCCGGATCGCTCACCGTCGAGCTGGTCGCCGAACCCGTCGAGGGCGACCAGGTGGTCGACACGCAGGGCGCTCGGATCTTCCTCGACTCCGACGCCGCCGACCTGCTCGGCGACGCCTCCGTCGACGCCTCGGTCGACGACGAGGGCATCGTGCAGTTCGGGTTCACCGAGAAGCAGTAGAGCGCAGCTCAACCGACGCGGCGGGGCTGCCCGCCGCGCGGTGCGCGGCTGCGCGGTGGCGGTGGGCCGGATCGTGGCTCCCCGCCCCGGGCCGGCTGATGCAGCGCCGCCAGCACTTGAGCGAGATGGTGCGAGGTGCTCCAGGCCAGCCAGTTCGCCGTCGAACCGGCCCCGGCCACCCGTCGGGCCCGGCGGAAGATCTCGTGGTCGCCCCAGGAGAAGTTCGCCCCGGCCGACGGCCAGTGCGGCGCCGACACCAGCGCCCGGCACAGGTCAGCCACCCGCAGGTCGCCCCGCCCACCCCGCCGCGACCAGCGGTAGATCCACCAGGCGTCGTCGCCGGTGTAGCGGACCGTCGGCAGCCGATCGGCGGAGGGCTCCACGTCGGGTGCCGCCGACGCCACGCCGTAGTCGCCGAAGCCGACGTCGAGGTCGGCCAACCGCTGCCAGAGCAGCCAGTCCCAGCGGCACAACCGCACCGGCTCGTCGGTCGGCAGCCGGGACAGGGCCGGTGGCATGCCCCCGGCCACCACGCTCACCGAGCACCAGGCGTGCCGACGCGCCCACTCCAGCGCCCGGCGGGCCCGGGGCTCGACCGCCCGTACGTCTGCCCGACAGCCCACCTCCCCGCAGTCGACCAGCAGATCGCACTGCTCGGGGGCCAGGCGCGCGTACCGCCAGATCCGTTCCACGACCGCGTTTGTGGCGTGCGGGCCGGCCCGGTCCTGGCCGATGCGGAGCCGCACCACGGCCCGCCCGGCGTACGCCCGGGCCGTGATCCCGTGTGCCGCCAGCCGTCGCTCACCGTCGGTCAGGCAGATCACCGGCATCAGCGGTACGCCCCAGCGGGCCAGTTCGGCTTCGGCCCCGTCGGGCAGGGCACTGACGTCGACGGCGGGCAGCAACCCCGCCGGTAGTCGACCGAGCGAGTCCACCGTCGACACATCTGTTGTGGACAATTGGAAAATCGGAGCGACGAGCGGGACGTGGACGCCGTCGAGGTGACCGAGTGCCTCCAACTCACCGCGCCGGGCGGCGAGCACCGGACGGTAGACCGGCTCTGTCACCCGGCCTCCGCGGGCGGGCATCATAATTCAATGTAGCCAGCCAATTTCCCAGCTCACAGGGTAAACGGCGGCAAAATACCCGGACCGGTGTCAGCTGCCGGACTATCGTCACCGCGTGCCCGATCCGTTGACCCGCTACCGGTGCGCCGACGAGGACAGCATCCGCTGGCGCGATTTCCCGCTGCGCCCCGGCGACATCGTGATCAGTACGCGATCCAAGAGCGGTACGACCTGGATGCAGATGATCTGCGCCTTGCTGGTGTTGCGTACCCCCGATCTGCCGGCACCGCTGACCACGCTCTCACCCTGGCTGGACTGGCTTGTCGAGCCGGCAGATCAGGTGTACGCGCGGCTGGCCGCCCAGCGCCACCGCCGGTTCATCAAGACCCACACCCCACTCGACGGCGTACCGGCCGACCCGCTGGTGCACTATCTCGTGGTGGCCCGCCATCCGCTGGACATGGCCGTCTCCCTGCACCACCAGAGCGGAAATCTCGATCGGGCCCGCCTGGCCGAACTCACCGGCCACCCCGGGTCACCGGACCCGGACCGACGCCGCCCGTCGGTCGAGGAGGCGCTCGTACGCTGGATCGACGCGGACCCCGACCCGCGCGAGGAGTTGGACTCGCTGCCCGGCGTCCTGTGGCACCTGCGCGACGCCTGGGCACGACGCGACCAGCGAAACGTCCACCTCATCCACTACGACGACCTCCGCGCTGACCTGGCCGGACAGATGCGTCGCCTCGCCGAGATGCTGGACCTCGAACCGCCCGGCCCGGAGCTGGTGGAGGCCGCCACCTTCGATCGGATGCGCAGTCGCGCCGACCGGCTCGCCCCGGACCCGGCCGGCGTGTTGAAGGACCGGCAGGCGTTCTTCCGCACCGGCCGCTCCGGCCAGGGCAGCGCCCTGCTCAGCGCGGCCGACCGAGCCCGCTACCACGCGAGGGCCGCCGCGCTGGCCCCACCCGACCTCCTCACCTGGCTGCACCGAGGCCGCTGACCGGGTCGGTGCCCGCAGGGATTCGTCTGGGGCAGGGACACGGCCCGGTGGGACGGACCGAAAGACGCCCCGGCACGGCGGGTGCCGTGCCGAGGCGTCAGCGATTCAGAGGTCCCGATCAGAGGTCCCGATCAGACGGTCCGGTCAGTCGTCGTCCCGGTCGTCGTCATCGTCGTCCCGGTCGTCATCGTCATCGTCGTCGACCGGCTCCTGCTCGGCCTTGAGCACGGCACCGGTCTCCCGGTCGATCTCGATCTCGTGTTCGACGTCGCCGTTGACGATCTCGACCTCCCAGACCGGTCGGCCGTCCTCCCGGTCCCGGTCGATCTCGGTGATCCGACCGCCGCCCGCCTTGGCCAGCGCGAGTTCACCGGCCCGCTCGGCGCTCACCGCGTCCTGGCTGCCCGACGTCGCGCCCTCGGTCGGCGTCGCCGGGGACTGCGGCGCCACCGGGGTGCCGGTGACAGTCGGGTCGCTCGGCGGGGCGGGCGCGGCGCTGCTGGCGTCGTCGTCCGGAACCCCGGCGGTCGTCGGGGCGCTGGTCGCGGCGGTCAGCGTCGTCTGCTGGGTCCGGTCGCTGTCGGCGGCGGTGACACCCAGGAACACTCCAGTCGCGGCGAGCACCGCCGCCGCGCCGCCGACCGACGCCAACATCAGGGGGTTGCGCTTCATCGTCTTCACCCTTCCTCGGTTCTTGCATAGAGGATCGGTGCCGGCGGGATAGCCGCGCGCTGTCCGAACGCTAAGGCCGGGTTAAGGGCCACCGTCGGTGAGTCTGCGCGCGCCATATCGCCGAAACGGCGGTATCCGAGGCAGTGGGATACCGCCGTTTCGGCGAAACGGAGTCGATCACGCACCAGCCCCGCGGAGCGGGGGGTCAGGGTCTGGGGGAGCCGAGGAGGAGGGTCACCTCGGCGCCGCCGCCGGGGCGTTCGCCCAGTTCGAGGCGACCGCCGCTGGCCTGGGCCGCCCGACGGGCGATGTCCAGTCCGAGGCCGGTCGACCCGGCCTGGCTGGCACCTCGGCGGACGGAGTCGGCGGCGATGCCGGGGCCTTCGTCGGCGACGGTCAGCGCGACGTGGTGGCCGGTGGGGGCGAGTCGTACCGCGAAGGCGGTGCCGTCCGGGGTGTGCGCGAAGACGTTGCCCAGCAGCGCGTCGACCGCCGCCGCCAACTCGTCGGCGGGGACCCCGACGGGCAGCGGACCGGGTGCCAGGTTCAGGTCGACCGCGCGGCCGGTGTCCTCGGCGAGTACCGACCAGAAGGCGACCCGCTCGGCCACCGTCGCCACGGCGTCGGTGGCGACCGCACCGTCGGCCGGGGTACGCCAACGGGCCTGCCGGATCAACCCGGTCACGGCCCGTTCCAGCCCGTCGACCGCCTCGGTGATCCGGGCCGCGTCCTGCGGGTCGCGCAGCGACTCCGCTTCCAGCCGCAGCGCGGTCAGCGGGGTTCGCAGCCGGTGGGACAGGTCGGCCACCTGTTCGCGCTCCTGCACCAGCAACTCCTGGATCCGGCCGGCCAGATGGTTGAGCGCGCCGCCCACCTCGCGTAGCTCCGCCGGCCCGGCCGGCTGCACCCGCGCGTCCAACTCGGCGTTCGCCAGCCGATGGGACACCGCCGACAGCTCACCGATCGGCCGGACCAGGGTCCGGGCCAACCGGTCGGCCACGGTCAGGCCGATCAGCACCAGCACCACCCCGAGCAGGGCCAGCACCAGCCAGGCCCGACCCACCCCGGCGGTCATCTCGGCGTACGGCACGACCGTGCGGATGACCGCCGTGCCGTCCGCTCGGCCCTGCACCGCGATCACCACCTCCCGGCCGTCGGACGTCTCGGCGGTGAGGCTCTGGCCCCGGGCGGCTAACTCGACCGCCGGGGTGGGCGCGGCGGGTGAACCGAGCACCGTGCCGTCGGGCAGGAACACGCTGACCGGGCGGCCGGACTCGGCGACAAGCTGGTCGACGGTCAGCCGGATGGTGTCCGGGTCGGCGGTGCCGACCACTGTGGCGAGGCTCTGCGCGTCCCCGGTGGCGCGTACGGTGGCCCGGTCCTCGGCGGCGGTACGCAGCAGCAGCGCCAGCGGCACCAGGAAGGCGATCACGATGAGCACGCTCACCGCCGCGACCAGCAGCGCCAGGCGGGCCCTCATCCGCCCACCTCCGGGACGACCAGGCGCACCCCGACTCCACGTACGGTATGCAGGTAGCGCGGCTGCTGGGCGTTCTCACCGAGCTTGCGGCGCAGCCAGGACAGGTGCACGTCGACCGTCTTGTCCGCCCCGCCGTAGGGGATCTGCCACACCTCGGTCAGCAGTTCCCGCTTGGTCACCACCTCACCGACCTTGGTGGCCAGGTGCCGCAGCAGGTCGAACTCGCGGGGGGTCAGCTCGATCGGCGTGCCGTCCAGGCTGACCTGCCGGGAGCGGGGGTCGATCCGCAGACCCCCGACGACCAGGGTCGGGTCCTCGTCGGCCGGTCCGCCGGGTCCACGGCGCAACACCGCCCGTACCCGTGCGTCGAGTTGGGCGGCGGTGAACGGTTTGACCACGTAGTCGTCGGCGCCCGCGTCGAGGACCCGGACGATCTCCCGTTCGTCGTCGCGGGCGGTGGCCACGATGACCGGCACCGCGCTGACCGCGCGCAGCATCCGCAGCAGTTCCCGGCCGTCCAGGTCGGGCAGGCCGAGGTCGAGGACGACCAGGTCCGGTCGGTCGTCGAGGGCGTCGCGCAGACCGGTCATCGCGGTCGACGCGGCCGCCACGGCGTGGCCCCGCTCACGCAGTGCCCGCACCAGTGGCGTACGGATGGTCAGGTCGTCCTCGATCAGCAGCAGGCGGGCCACAGCAGGCAGAGTATCCCTGCCCACGCCGCTCGGCGGGTCGCGTTAACCCACTCTTAGGGTTGCCTGAAGCTCATCTGAACCGGTGATCGGGGATAGTCGGGTCATGGGCCGTCGTACCTTTCTCGCCGCCGCCGGATGGCTGGCCACCGCGGTGCTCGCCACGCTGATCGGGGTCGCCGCGATCCAACTGGTGGGGGAGAGCCTCACCGGTACGCCGGGCGGCGTGCGCAGCCAACAGGAAGTTGCCCGCGCCCTGGCCGAGCCGCCGCCGGTCGTCCCGTCCGCCAACCCGACCGCGGCCCCGTCGAACCCGAGCGGCACGCCGTCGAACCCGAGCGGTACGACGAGCGCGCCCGGCACGGCGAGCCCGAGCGTCGAGGCGGGTAGCCGGCGCAGCTTCACCAGCCCCGGTGGCAGCGTGGTCGCCGAGTGCGTGCCGGGCGGCGTGTACCTGGTGTCCTGGACGCCGCGGCAGGGCTACCGGGTCGACGACTACGACCGGGGGCCCGACGACGACGCCGAGGTGACGTTCGTCGGCCCGAGCGGAGAGCACGAGTTGTCGCTGCGCTGCCAGGGCGGCGTGCCGGTCCTGGAAACCGACGACTAGGTCTCACGCCCAGGTCAAGGGCATGATCATGTCGTTTTGGTGTCCTTGATCGGACAGCTCCTCGCGTGGCTGCGGGCCGGTGGAGCGACATACCTTCGGAGACGGAAACGGTGCGATTGTCCCTGGTCGCCCGGAAAGGCGAGGCGTGTCGGGGCACGCCTGACCCTCTATTCAGCGGTGAACCTCCCGGCCGGACGGCTGGGAGGAACAACTGGTTTCCGTTCAGACCACACATCCCGCCAAGGCGGCGGCCGGCCGGAAAGGAGTCTGATGTCCAGCGCGAAAGCAAGAAGCAGGTCATGGGTGCAACCCGTGCCCAAGGAGGGCGCGACGGACCGTGCTGATGCCGAACACACCACCTGCGCCGGTGCGGGCATGCCACTGACCGCCCGGGTGCTGTTCGCGGTCGTCAACGCCCAGGGTGTGCTGGTTCGCGGGCTGGGAGCGGCCACCGCCAACCGCCTCGGTACCGGCATGTACCAGGTGGTGTTCGACCAGGATGTGACCGGGGCCAGTTGCGTCGGCACGGTCGGCCTGTCCGGCAGCATCGGCCTCGCCCCGACCGGACAGATCACCGTCGCCGGCCGCACCGGCATCCCGAACGCGGTCTTCGTGACCACCCACGACAGCGCCGGCGTTTCCGCCGACCGGCCGTTCCACCTGGCCGTACTCTCCTGAAACCCGGCAGGCACGCACGAGCGCGCGGCGCCGTTCGACCCGAGATCGAAACGTCGCCGCGCTCGGCCGTCTCCCGCCACCGCAGCCCGACGGCGGTACGTCAGCGGGGACCTGGCATCGCCGGAGCTTGCCGGCCGTGGTGTCGATCCCCGTTCGATGGCGTGGCAAACCCTCGATCCGTGGTCATTTCCACCATGTGCCAGTCCCGGCGTGGCGGGGCCGGTAACGGGGTATGTGCCCAGGCATGGAGCACTTCACTATCGCGACCGTCGCCGAGAAGAGCCCGGATTTCCGCCGCGTGCTGTGGACCGGGAAGAACACCCAGCTGGTGATCATGACTATCCCCGCCGGTGGTGAGATCGGCGAGGAGGTCCACGAGGGCATCGACCAGATCCTCACCTTCGTCAGCGGCACCGGTGAAGCCCGGGTCGCCGGCGAGAAGCGTGAGGTCGTGCAGGGCGACCTGGTGGTCGTACCAGCAGGCACCAAACACAACTTCGTCAACACCGGCCCGAACCCGCTGGTGCTCTACACCGTCTACGGTCCGCCGGAGCATGCCGACCAGGCGGTGCACCGGACCAAGGAGGAGGCCGACGCGGCCGAGGCTGCCGGGGACGACGAACCCCCGACGTGAGGCGTCCCGGAGACCGGGTACGCAGACCGGATGCAGCCGCCGATCTCCGATTACGGGTTCCTCTCCGACCTCCGTTCGAGTGCGTTGGTGAGCAGGGACGGATCGGTCGACTGGTGGTGCCCGCAGCGGTTCGACTCCCCGTCGGTCTTCGCGCGACTGCTCGACCCCGGCGGCGGCCACTGGCGGCTCGCACCGGCCGCCGCCGGGTCCGCCGGGCACCGGGTGCACCGGTCGTACCAGCCGGACACGCTGGTCCTGCGCACCGTGCACCGCACCCCGGAGGGCAGTGTCGCGGTCACCGACGCGCTGGCCGGTGAACCGGGGGCGCGGGCTCACGAACTCGGCATGAACTCGCCGGCGGTGCTGGTGCGCGTGGTCGAAGGGCTGTCCGGTCGGGTGCCGATGACCGTGGAGTTCCGGCCGCGACCGCAGTACAGCCTGACCGCGCCGTACCTCAAGGAACGGGCCGACGGTGCGGTGCTGGCCGGTGCCGGCCCGGTCGACCTGGTGCTGCGCTGCCACGGCCTGCGGCTGCGCGCCGATGACGACCGGGTCCGACAGAGCTTCGAGATCGCCGAGGGGCAGGTGCTCGGATTCGACCTGGCGTACGGCGCCGCCTACGGCGATCCTCCGGCGGAACTGGACCCGGTCGCCGCCGTGACCGACACCGTGCAGGCCTGGCAGGCGTTCCGCGAGCTCCACCAGTACGAGGGCCGCTACCAGGATCTGGTTCGGCGCAGTGCGACGGTGCTCACCGGCCTGACGTACGCCCGCAGCGGCGCGGTCACCGCGGCGGCGACCACCTCACTGCCGGAGGTGATCGGCGGTGACCGCAACTACGACTACCGCTTCGCCTGGTTGCGGGACTTCGCCATGACACTGCGCGCGCTGTGGGTGGCGGCCTGCCCGGCCGAGTCGTCGCGGCTGTTCGCCTGGGCGACCCGTTCGATCGGTCGCATCGGTGCCGAGCCGATCCCGGTGCTGTTCGGATTGGAAGGCGAACGCGACGTCTACGAGCACGAGTGTCCCCGCCTCGCCGGCTATGCGGGCAGCACGCCGGTACGCGTCGGCAACGATGCCTGGCAGCAACGGCAGTCGGACGTGCCCGGCGAGATCGTCTCGGCGGCGTGGCTGCTGCGTGACTACCTCGGTGACGAGTTCGACGACGAGATGCTGGAGATGGTGCTCGGTCTGACCGAGCAGGTGGCGGCCACCTGGCGGCTGCCGGACCGGGGCATCTGGGAGCCGCGCGAGAAGGAGCGGCACTTCCTGTCGTCCAAGGTGCTCTGCTGGGTGGCGCTGGACAAGGCGGTGCAACTCGGCCCGCACCTCGGGGAACGTGCCGACGTGCGGCGGTGGGCGGCCATCCGGGACGAGATCCGGGCCACGGTGCTGCGTGAGGGCTTCGACGAACGCAGCGGGGCGTACACCGGCGCCTTCGGCTCGTCGGAACTGGACGCCTCGGCGCTGTACCTGCCGGTGATGGGTTTCCTGCCGGCCGACGATCCGAGAATGCGGGCCACCATCGCGGCCGTGGAGCGGGAGTTGGGCGGCCCCGGTGGACTGATCCGCCGCTGGCAGGACGAACCCGGCGGCTTCCTGCTCTGCTCGTTCTGGCTGGTGGAGTGCCTGGCGATGGCCGGTGAGCGGGAGCGGGCGGCGTCGCTGTTCGAGCAGATCACCGGCCACGCCAACGACCTTGGGCTGCTCAGCGAACAGATCGACCTGGACAGCGGGGCGCACCTGGGCAACACGCCTCAGGCGCTGTCGCACATCGGCCTGATCAACGCCGCGTGGCGGTTGACCGAGTCGGGCGGGCAGTGAGCTGCCCTCAGCTGGGCAGCACCGGCACGTCGGAGACGTCCACCGTGTCCGGGTACTTCACGCCTGCTCCGGTGTTGAGCACCACCACCCGTTCCCCGGCCCGGATCCATCCGCCGGCCCGTAGCTTGCGGGCAGCGGTCAGGCAGGCAGCCCCCTCCGGGCAGAGCAGCAGGCCCTCCCGGGCGGCGAAGTCCCGCAGGTCGGCCAGGATCTCGGCGTCGTCGACCGCGATCGCGGTGCCGGCACTCGCCCGCAGCGCGGCCAGGATCAGCTGATCGCCCAGCGGCGCGGGCACCGTGATGCCGAACGCCACGGTGTGCGCGTCCGGCCAGGGATCGGCCCGGTCCTCCCCGGCGGCGAAGGCCCGCACGATCGGCGCGCAGCCGGTGGACTGCACCGCCACCAGGCGGGGCAGCCGGTCCTCGATCCAGCCCAGTTCGCGCAGCTCGCCGAGCGCCTTGTGGATGCCGATCAGCCCCACCCCACCGCCGGTCGGGTAGATGATCACGTCGGGCACCTGCCAGCCGAGCTGTTCGACGATCTCGTACCCCATCGTCTTCTTGCCTTCGAGGCGGTACGGCTCGCGCAGCGTGCCGGCGTCGAAGATGGTGCCGGCGGAGGCCGCGACCAGCGCGGCGATCTGCCGCCCGGCGTCGCCGATCAGCCCGTCGACCAGACGCAGGTCCGCGCCGGCGGCCACGCACTCGCGGCGGCAGATGCTCGGCGCGTCCACCGGCATGGCGATGATCGCGTCCAGCCCGGCTCGGGCCGCGTAGGTGGCCCAGGCGGCACCGGCGTTGCCGTTGGTCGGCATGGCGATCCGACGGATGCCCAGCTCGCGGGCGCGACTGACGCCCACAGCCGCGCCGCGTGCCTTGAACGAGCCGGTCGGGGTCAGCCCCTCGTCCTTGACCAGCAGTTCGTCCACGCCGATCCGGGCGCCGTACGTCGGGGCGCGCAGCATCGGCGTCCACCCCTCGCCGAGGGTGGTGACGTGGGCGGGGTCGGCCACCGGCAGCAACTCCCGGTAACGCCACAGGGTGGCCGGGCGCAACCCGAACCGCTCCGGTTGCAGCACCCCGGCGACCGTGGCCAGGTCGTAGCGGGCCAGCAGCGGCGAGCCGCAGTCGCACAGGTTCTGCGGTACGTCGGCGTCGTGTTCCCGGCCGCAGCCCGGGCATTCGAGATGGGTCAGGTACACGATGCTCCTCGCCGTCTCAGCTCGCCTCGATGCGACGCCACGCCCGGCTGCGCCGACCCGGCTCGTAGACCGAGTCCAACCGTTTCGCGATCACCCCGGGCAGGCCCTGTTCGCGGGCGGTGTGCCGGGCCTCGGCGCCGCTGCCGGGGAACCACGGCGGAGTCTGCCAGTGCGGGCCGGTCAGGGCCAGCGCTTCGAGCAGCTCCCGGCGCTGCCGGTACGGCAGGTCCGTGCTGGTCGACCCTTCCAGCCAGAGCAGGTCGACCAGGAGGTACTGGGCGTCGGTGGTGCCACGTCCGCCGCGGGCCGGCCGAACCCGCCCGGCCCGGTCGATGCGCACCAGCACACCGTCGAGTACGGCCTCGGTGGGCGCCAGTGTCTCGGCCATCGGCCGCAGCCAGGAGTACTCGCCGGTGATGTCCTCACCCGTCGCGGAGAGCAGCCGCAACCGGCCTCCCGAGACGTACGCCACCGCCCGGACGCCGTCCCAGCTCAGCTCGTACCCCCAGTTCGCCGGGTCGTTCGGCAGCCGGGTGGCGGAGGTGGTGTGCATCGGCGCGACCAGGTCGGGCATGGAGGTCCAGCCCGGCGGCGCCGGGTCGGTGCGCCGCACCATCCAGTCCCGGCCGTCCCGGCCGCCGGTGGCGAACAGCACGTACCGGCCGGCCGTCCGATCGCCGCGCAGGTCCACGACCACCTCGCGCTCCTGCCACTTCTCGCAGTGGTAGGTGCCCCGGTCGTGAATGATCATCTGTCCGCCGCCGTACTCGCCGGCCGGGATCTCACCGGCGAAGTCGAGGTACTCCATCGGGTGGTCCTCGGTGTGCACGGCAAGGTGGTTGCGGCCGGGTTCACGGGGCAGGCCGCGCGGCACCGCCCAGGAGGCGAGCACCCCGTCGTGCTCCAGCCGAAGGTCCCAGTGCAGGCTGCGCGCGTGGTGCTGCTGGATCACGAACCGCCTCCGGTCGCCGCCGGAGCGGCGGCGCCGTCGTTCCGCCGGAACCGGTTCCGGGGTACGCGTCGCGTCGCGCTTGCGCCGGTACTCCTCCAGCCGGTCAGCCACACCCGCATTCTCCGTCACGCCGGCCGGTCGTGCCCGGTTCGACCCGTCCCCACCCCGATGGGGTGCCGGTTGCCGCCTGCGATCCGGCTGGCGTCTCCGTTCCCGCGCGAGGTATGCACAATCAGGGGTAAAACGGGCAGTATGGAGCATGCTCACCAGCCCACCGCACTTCTCCCCGGCGACGTCCGGATCCCCCTGCTCGGCTTCGGCACCTGGCAGGCGACAGGCGAAACCGCCTTCAAGGCCGTCCTCGCCGCGCTCGACGCCGGCTACCGGCACATCGACACCGCCACCATGTACGGCAACGAGGAGGAGGTCGGCCGGGCCGTCCGGGAGAGTGGGCTGCGTCGAGAGGACGTCTTCCTCACCACCAAACTGCCGCCCGAGCGCGTCGGCCAGGAACGGCGGACCATCGAGGAGAGTCTGCGTGCCCTCGGCGTCGACCACGTCGACCTCTGGCTGGTGCACTGGCCGCCGAGTGAGCCGGGAGCGCTGATCCCGGTCTGGCGGGAGATGCTTGCCGCGCGCGACGAAGGGCTGGCCCGCGCGGTGGGCGTGAGCAACTTCAGCACCGGGCAGATCGACGAGCTGATCCAGGCCACCGAGGAGAACCCGGCGGTCAACCAGATCAAGTGGAGCCCGTTCCTGTACGACCGGCAGCGGCACATCGAGCACCGGGACCGTGGGGTGGTGCTGGAGGGATACAGCCCGTTCAAGACCAGCGACCTGTCCGATCCGGTGCTGGTCCGGATCGCCGCGGCGCACGACGTCTCGCCGGCCCAGGTGGTGCTGCGTTGGCACCTCGACCACGAGATCGTGGCCATCCCGAAGTCGGTGACCCCGGAGCGGATCCGGGCCAACGCGGACGTCTTCGGTTTCTCGCTGACCGCCGAGGAGATGCGCGACATCGACGCCCTCGGCACGGTCTGAACCGTGCCGGGGGCGCGGCAACCGCCGCGCCCCCGGCCGGTCTGGTCAGGAGCGCGAGCAGGCGGTGCCGTTCAGGGTGAAGCTGGTGGGGTTGGCGTACGCCCCGTTCAGGGTGCCCTGGTAGCCGAAGCTGGCCGTACCGCCGGGCGGGATCGTGCCGTTGTGGCCGACGTTGCGGGCGGTCACCGACGATCCGCTCTGGCTCACCGTGGCGTTCCAGGAGTTGGTCACCTGCTGACCGGACGGCAGCGAGTACGCCAGCGTCCAGCCGTTGATGGTGCTCGACCCGGTGTTGGTGATCTGCACGTCGGCGGTGAAACCGTTGTTCCACGAGTTGGCCGTGTACTTCACCGCGCAGGCGCCCGAACCCGACGGCGGGGGCGTGGTGGTGGGCGGCGGGTTGTTGCCGCCGCCGTTGACCGCGGCCGAGAAGTTGGTCACCGCCAGCCCGGCGCCACCCTGCCACGGCTCGAAGCCGGCCTGGATGCTGGTCAGGTACCAGGAGTTGGTGATCGCACCGCGGTTACGGGTGTCGTTGATGAAGGCCAGCAGGTTGAGGTTCGCGCTGCTGATCGCCGACGGGGCCACGTACGAGATGACGTTGTTGCCGCCGTTGTTGCCCCGCCAGACCTCCCAGTTGCGCCCGTCGATGTTGGCGTTGCCGACCGGGGAGCCGATGGGCTGGATCGAGCCCTGCCGGTTCAGCCAGATCATGATCTCCATCTGGTTCACCCCGTCCCGCTTGGGCGACGGGTCCAGCCAGATGTCGTACGAGGCGTTGTAGATGGCGTTGCTCACGTACCGGTAGTTGATGCTGCTTGTCGCGCTGCTGATCTGGCTGACCTGGATCGGCAGGTTGGTGCCGGGGGAGCAGTTCGTGTAGTGGCAGCCCAGGAAGACCGACGGGTACGCCGTCGGGGCGCCGTTTGTCGGGTTGCTGCCGTTCTGGGTGGTGATCTCAAAGCCGTTGCTGGTGACGTTGATGCACTGCTGGGCGGTGGTGCCCCACTTGTTGTTCTGCACCACGTAGCGGTTCTGGATCACGGTGCTGCCGTACTGCTCGCAGATCACCGTGTCGGCGGCGGCGGTGCCGCCGAGAGCCACGGCGACGACCGAACTCGCGGCGAGCAGGCCGGCGGCCGCGAGGGCTCGCAGGGTACGTCTCATGAGTGCTCCTTGCGCTGCGGCGTCGCAGAAACGCCGGGGACGGGAGGTGCGGACGGAAGTGGTGGGGGAACGCGGACGGGTGGTGGGGACCGGGAGCGCTCCCATCTTCATCGTCACATTTACATCCCTCGACCAATTGGCGCAACCGACGAGGGAGAATGAGGTGGAAAGTGAGGTGTGTCAGGCGTCGCCCGAGCGGTGCGTCGCCGCTGCCCCTTGGTCGGATCGGGAGGGGTCTGAAGGGCGGCGTGGCCCATCGGTGGGCGCCGGTGCTGAATCCGATTGCCTCTGGTGTGCGGCGATTGCGCCGAGTAGTGTCTTGCCTCCGACGCGTTCCGAACCCCCTCCGGGAGGCGTACACCCCCATGCGTGGCTCCCCCCTGCGCATCCTTGTCGTCGGCGCAGGCATCGCCGGTCTCTCCGTGGCCCGGGCCTTGCGCCTGGCCGGCTTCCGGCCGGATGTCACCGACAAGGCGCCATCGAACGAGCTCGACGACGGCGGTCTCTACCTTCCCGGCAACGCCGCCCGGGCGCTGCAGCGGCTGGATCTCGACGGTCCGGTCCGCCCCTTCGGTCAGGTCATCCACCGGCAACGCTTCCTCGACGCGGCCGGGCTGCCGCTCTGTGAGGTTGATCTCGACGCGCTGTGGGCCGAGGTCGGCGAGTGCCGGGCACTGTCCCGCTGCGACCTGCACCGGGTGTTGCTCAGCGGAGCCGGCGGCGCGGTCCGGCACGGCGCCGAGGTGTGCAGCATCGACCTGCTGCCCACAAGCGTCGGCGTCACCTTCGTCGACGGCACCTGGTCGGAGTACGACCTGGTGATCGGCGCGGACGGGCCACGGTCCTCGATCCGCGCTCTGGCGGCCCTCGGCGGCCCGCCCCGACCTGCCGGGCAGGTGGTGTACCGCAGCATCGTGCGCGACGGCCCGGCGGTCGACGAGTGGACTGCGCTGCTCGGGCAGCGCAGCGGCTTCCTCGTGGTGCCGATCGGCGCCGGCCGACTGCACTGCTACGCCGACGAGGCCGGCACCGAGGTGCCGGCGGACCCCCGGGCTCGGCTGGTGGAGCTGTTCGGTGACTACGGCGGGCCGGTGCCGGAGGTGCTCGACGCACTCGACCAGGTGCACGTCACGACCACCGACGAGGTCGAACTCGGGCGCTGGTACCGGGGTCGGGTGCTGCTGGTGGGTGATGCTGCCCACGCCACCGCACCGACCCTGTCCCAGGGGGCGGCGATGGCGCTGGAGGACGCGGTGGTGCTCGCCGAGTCGCTGCACGCCGCGAACAGCGTGGAGGCCGCGCTCACCGCGTACGAGAGTCGCCGCCGGCCGCGTACCCGATGGGTGCGGGACCGGACCCGCGACCGCAACCGCACCCGCGACGTGCCGCCCGCGCTGCGCGATCCGCTGCTGCGCGGACGCGGCGACCGCATCTTCGGCGAGCACTATCGGTTGCTACTGGGCCCCCTGTGATCCACGCCCGGTGACCCCACGCGGCGCTGCCACCTGCCGGGGACTATCCTCCTTGCGGATGACGGCCGCCCCGACAGCGTGCCGAGCGGGACAACCCAGAACCGGAGGCCACTCGTGACCACCGTCGCACCCAAGCCGGTCGTGACCCGGCCCTGGCCGGTCCGGGAGCCGGTCAAGGGGTCGGCCATCGCGCGGATGCTGCGGACCACGGACGCGAAGCAAATCGGGATCATGTACATGGTCACCGCGTTCGTGTTCTTCATGATCGGTGGTCTGATGGCCCTGATCATGCGGGCCGAGCTGGCCCGGCCCGGGCTGCAGTTCCTGTCGCCCGAGCAGTACAACCAGCTGTTCACCATGCACGGCACGATCATGTTGCTGTTCTTCGCGACGCCCATCGTGTTCGCGTTCGGTAACTACATCGTGCCGATCCAGATCGGCGCGCCGGACGTGTCGTTCCCGCGGTTGAACAGCTTCGCGTACTGGCTGTACCTGTTCGGCGGGACCATGGCCACCGCCGGCTTCCTCACCCCGGGCGGAGCGGCCGACTTCGGCTGGACCGCGTACACCCCGCTGAGCACCACCGAACACGCCCCGGGCGTCGGCGGGAACATGTGGGTGATGGGTCTGGCCATCTCCGGTCTGGGCACCATCCTCGGCGCGGTCAACCTGATCACCACGATCCTGACCCTGCGCGCCCCCGGCATGACCATGTTCCGGATGCCGATCTTCACCTGGAACATGCTGGTCACCAGCCTCCTGGTGATCCTGGTCTTCCCGCTGCTGGCCGCCGCGCTGTTCGCACTCGCCGCCGACCGTCTGCTCGGTGCCCAGGTCTACAGCCCGGACACCGGTGGGCCGATGCTCTGGCAGCACCTGTTCTGGTTCTTCGGGCACCCCGAGGTCTACATCATCGCGCTGCCGTTCTTCGGCATCATCAGCGAGATCATCCCGGTCTTCTCCCGCAAGCCGATCTTCGGCTACAAGGGCCTGGTCGCCGCGACCATCGCCATCGCCGGCCTGTCGATGAGCGTGTGGGCGCACCACATGTTCGCCACCGGCCAGGTGCTGCTGCCGTTCTTCAGCTTCCTGAGCTACCTGATCGCCGTGCCGACCGGTATGAAGTTCTTCAACTGGATCGGCACCATGTGGCGGGGCCAGATCAGCTTCGAGTCGCCGATGCTCTGGTCCATCGGCTTCCTGGTGACGTTCCTCTTCGGTGGTCTGACCGGCGTTCTGCTGGCCGCCCCGCCGCTGGACTTCCACCTGCACGACTCGTACTTCGTGGTGGCGCACTTCCACTACGTGCTCTTCGGCACGATCGTGTTCGCGGTCTTCGCCGGCATCTACTTCTGGTTCCCGAAGATGTTCGGCCGGATGCTCGACGAGCGCCTCGCCAAGATTCACTTCTGGCTGACCATGATCGGCTTCCACACCACGTTCCTGGTGCAGCACTGGCTGGGCAACGAGGGCATGCCCCGCCGCTACGCCGACTACCAGGCCATCGACGGCTGGACGACGCTGAACATGGTCTCCACGATCGGCGCGTTCATCACCGGTATCTCCACGCTGCCGTTCCTCTACAACTGCTGGAAGGCCTACAAGGCCGGCCCGGTGGTCGAGGTCGACGACCCGTGGGGCCACGGCAACTCGCTGGAGTGGGCGACCAGCTCCCCGCCCCCGCTGCGCAACTTCGACCGGATGCCGCGGATCCGCTCCGAGCGCCCCGCCTTCGACGCGAAGTTCCCCGAGCTGGCGGCCGGCCAGACCATCGCCGGCCCGCCCGAGGGTGGTTCCAAGCCCCTGACCAGCGAGTCCGACGGTGGCGCCAGCTACACCGAGGACGTGGCCAGCGACATCGACCGCCGCTGACCTCCGTACCCCGCAGAACGGGCGCCGCCCCCACCAGGGCGTGGCGCCCGTTCCTGTTTGCCTGCCCTCCCCCGACACCTCGCCGGACGCCCTCCCCTCCGGACGCTCGCCCTCCAGGGACCCCTGGCTCCCGCACCTCGCCACCCCGGGGACGCCTGGCTCCCGGCACCTCGCTCTCCGCACGCCTCGCCCCCAGCGCGTCAGCCCTTCCGAGTGTGGGCGTCAGGGCGGGTGGTCAGGCGGAGGTGGGGGTGAGGGGCTGCGGGGTGTTCTTGTCGGTGGTGGCGGTGGTGAGCGCGGCGGCGTCGTCGCGGCGGTGGCGTAGTTCGACGGGGAGTACGGCGAGGGTCACCAGGGTGCCGATCGCGCCGATGACGGCGAAGCCCCACAGCGGGCTGGAGGCGTCGATGACCGCCCCGGACAGTGGGGCGCCCACGGCCATGCCGAGGGTGACCGCGGAACCGTGCAGGCCCATCGCCTCGCCGCGGACGCTCGCTGGAGCGAGCCGGCTGACCGCGTCGGAGGTGGAGGCGAGGGTCGGTGCGCAGAGCACGCCGGCGGGGATCAGCGCCAGAGCGAGCAGCCACCAGTGTGAACCGCCCAACCCGACCGGGATGGTGAGCAGGCCCAGCAGGCCGATCAGCGCGACCGGTGAGAAGGAGCGGCGGGCGGCGCCGTAGGCGAAGCCGCCCACCAGCGAGGCGATTGCCCAGACCGCGAGCACCACACCGGTGAAGGCGGTGTCGTCGTTCTCCCGCAGTGCGGCGATGACCGCCACGTCGGTGCCGCCGAGGACCAGGGTGGCCGCGGCGCTCACCGCGAAGACGGCGATCATCCGGGAGGTGAGCCACTGCCGGCGGGCCAGCCTCGGCTGCGGTCCGCTGGTCGTCTCGCTTGCGCTGCGTACCGGGGGGTTGAGCAGCCACAGCACGGCACCGGAGACGACGATGCCGGCGCCGACCAGGTAGAGCGTGAGACGGGCCGAGATGGTGGTGACGCCGACCGTGGCGAGCGCCGGGCCGATCATGAAGGACAGCTCGACCGACATGGAGTCCAGCGCGTACGCCGGGCGTCGTTTCGCCACCGGCACCAGCGCGGCGATGGACTGCCGGATCACCGAGAAGATCGGCAGTGCCAGCAGGCCGGCCAGGAACGCGGCGGGCAGCAGCAGGGCGTACGAGAGCATCGGCGCGGTGGACCAGAAGATCGCCTCGGCCACCACGGTGAGGACCAGGACGGGCCGCAAGCCACGGCGGTCCACCAGCCGGCCGAGCAGCGGAGCACCGATCGCCGCGCCGACGGTGATCGCCGCGCCGACCAGCCCGGCCGCGCCGTAGCCGCGCCCCAGATCCTGTACGACGTAGAACGTCAGCGTGATCCCGGTCGCGGTCAACGGCACCCGGGCCAGGATCGCCACCAGCAGCAGCGACCGCAGACCGGGCAGGGCGAGCGCCTCCCGGTAAGGCTTCATGTTCACGTCGGTCCGTACCTCCGCCGGACATCCTCGACCGGTGGCACGACGACCGCCAACGAATTAGCGCATCATGCGGCCCTGATCACAGGGGTGCCATGCGTGGTGATCCCGGCCCCCTCGAACGCCCGCAGCGCGACGTCGAGGGTGTCCGGAGCGACGGCGGCGGTCAGGTCGAGCAGCACGGTGGTGGCGAAGCCCTCCTGCGCGGCGTCCAGGGCGGTGGCGCGTACGCAGTGGTCGGTGGCGATGCCGACCACGTCGACCGAGTCGACCTGGTGCCGGCGCAACCAGTCGGCCAGAGTCTCGCCGTCCCCGGCATGGCCCTCGAAACCGGAGTACGCGGCGGCGTACTCGCCCTTGTGAAAGATGGCCTCCACCCGGTCGGTGGCCAACTCGGGGTGGAACTCCGAACCGGGGGTGCCGACCACGCAGTGCTGTGGCCAGGTGCTCACGAAGTCCGGCGGATCGCCGAAGTGCGCGCCGGGATCGACGTGGTAATCCTTCGTCGCCACCACGTGATCCCAGCGGTGCGGCTCGCTGGCCAGCAACCGGGAGATCCCGGCGGCCACCCCCGCGCCGCCGGCGACGGCGAGTGAGCCGCCCTCGCAGAAGTCCTTCTGCACGTCAACGATGATCAGGGCGTTGGCCATGGACCTGCTCCTCTTACTCGGTCGGTACCACGGTGACCGGAATGGCCGGGTCACCTGCGGAAAGCTTCAGTCCCTCCCACGGGATGGAGATCAGGCACTGCCGCAGGTGATCCCGCGACTCGTCAAGCGTCGGCAGGGCCACCGCCTCGCCGCCGGTCAGGTACGACCGTTGCAGCAGCCGGTCGTTCGGGTGCCGGTCCGGCACGCCCTGCGGGACGATGATCTCCTCGGTGGCGGTGCCGGTCGGCTTGTGCCGGCGTACGGCGACCTTGCGCCCGCCGATGGTGGCCTTCTGCTCGGAGCGCTTCACCACCGGACGTCCCTCGACCTCGACCAGCTTGTAGACCAGGCCGGCGGTGGGCGCGCCGGAGCCGGTCACCACCGAGGTGCCGGCACCGTACATGTCGACCGGCTCGGCGGCCAGCGCGGCGATGGCGTACTCGTCGAGGTCACCCGAGACGATGATCTTGGTTTCGGTGGCGCCGAGCGAGTCCAGCAACTCCCGAGACTGCTGGGCGATCACCGCCAGGTCACCGGAGTCGATCCGGACCGCCCGTAGCTCCGGCCCGGCCACCTCGATCGCGTTGCGGATGCCCTGACTGATGTCGTACGTGTCGACCAGCAGCGTGGTCTGGCTGCCCAGCGTGGCGACCTGCGAGGCGAACGCGGTCCGCTCGTCGTCGTGCAGCAGGGTGAACGCGTGCGCGGCGGTGCCGGCGGTGGGGATGCCGTACCGCTGACCGGCGGCCAGGTTGGAGGTGAACTGGAACCCGGCCAGGTACGCCGCCCGGGCCGCCGCCACCGCGGCCTCCTCGTGCGCCCGGCGGGACCCCATCTCGATCAGGGCGCGACCTCGGGCCGCGGTCACCATCCGGGCCGCGGCGGCCGCCACCGCGCAGTCGTGGTTGAGCACCGACAGCACCACCGTCTCCAACACCACGCACTCGGCGAAGGTGCCGGAGACGGTGAGGATGGGCGACCCGGGGAAGAACAACTCACCCTCGGCGTACCCGTCGATGTCGCCGGTGAACCGGTAGTCGGCCAGCCACGCGGCGGCCGGCTCGTCCACCACGCCGGTACGCCGCAAGAAGTCGATCTCGGCCGGGTCGAAGCGGAACTCGCGGATCAGCTCCATCAGCCGCGCGGTGCCGGCGACCACGCCGTAGCGACGTCCGGCGGGCAACCGGCGACTGAACACCTCGAAGACGCAGTGGCGGTGCGCTGTGCCGTCCCGCAGGGCGGCACTGACCATGGTCAGCTCGTAGTGGTCGGTCAACAGCGCGGGACGAAGGGTGTGCACGCCCTCAGCCTAGAGTTCAGGTGCTCGTCGTGCCGTCGTGCCCCGGGATCGTCCGCAATGCCGCCTTCAACTCCGCACGACCGTTGAGCCCGAGCTTGGTGTACACCCGCTGCAGGTGGTTCTCCACCGTACGGGCGGAGAGGAAGAGTTGTTCGGCGATGGCCCGGCTGGTTTCGCCGTCCGCCGCCAGTCGGGCCACCTGCCACTCCCGCTCGGTCAGCACCGGCGTGGCCGCCCGCAGGGCCGGGGTCTGCACCAGGTCGCAGCAGCCGAGCAGGACGGCGAGCCGCTCGCTGGCCACGGCGATGTCCGGCGAGCGGCGCTGCCGCAGCAGGTGCACGGCCCCTGCGGCGGCCTCCGCGGCCGGCAGGGCCAGCCCCAGATCCATGAAGTTGTCGGCGACCGAGAGCAACTGCTCGGGTGAGCCCTCGACAGCCGCCCGCGCATGCCGGGCCAGCAGCGGGGGAAGATCCCCGTCGACCCGTTCCGACAACTCGGCCAACCGCTGGGCGACGGTACGGCGGTTGTCGTCGGAACAGGTCGGGCCGGTCGCCGCGCCGGCCTCGCCGAGGCGTACCAGGTCGTGCAGGGCCAGCACCTCGTGCCCGGTGAAACCGTCGGCACGCAACCGACCGACCAGGTCGTGCAGGTGTGCCACGGCTGCGGGCAGGTCACCGCCGACGGCGAGCGCCGCCGCCCGGGCCTGCTCCAGCCACGGGTACAGCACCGCCATGTTCGGCGCGTGGATCCGGTCGGCCTCGGCCATCGCCTCGGCCGCCTGCCGGGCGTCACCGCGCAGGGCGGCGGCCTGCGCCCGCTCGGCCTGGGCCAGTCCGGCGTACACCCGGCTGGTAGCCAGGATCGCGCAGGCGCCGAGCGCGGCCTGCAGGGCGGTGTCGCTGCGCCCGCGCAGCCGTGCCGCGTACGCCCGCAGGATCGCCAGATATCCGCTGCCGAGCCGGAAGTCACCCGCGTCGGCCAGGTCGGCGAACTCGTCCGCGACCAGCCGGTCGATGCCGGCCAGGTCGCCGGAGAGCGCCAGCCGGGTGCCCCGAGCCAGCTCCACCGCGAGTTGCAGGTACGGCATGTCCGCCCGCCAACTGGCCGCCTTCGCCTGGACCAGGTCCACCGCCGTGGCGCTGCGGCACAGCTGACCCTGCACGGCCTGAAGGTGGGCGATGGTGCACCGGGCCAGCTCACGCGCGGCGGTGCTGGCCGCCGGCCGGTCCAGGACGCCCTGCGCGAGCCGCAGCGCGGCCGGCGCGTCCAGCCGGTGCAGACGCATGATCCCCTCGAAGGCGCGGATCCGGGCCTGCGCGGCGAGATCGGTCAGGCTGGCGCCGCGCTCGGCGATCTCCTCCACCGTCGACTCCTGACTGAGCCCCCAGTAGCTGACCATGCCGCGGGCGGTCAGCCACCGGCTGAGCCGATCCTCGTCGTCGCTGTCGGGAGCGACGGCGTCGAGCACACCGAGCGCCTCGGCCGGCCGGTCGGCGAACATCAGGATGGTGGCCAGCAGCTCCGCCGCGTTGAAGCCGCCGTCGGCGTCGAGCGCCGCCCGCGCCAGCCGGGTCGCCAACGGTACGTCGTACCGGGCGAACGCCTGCCCGGCGGCGGCGACAAGCATCGACGGATCCTGCGCGGTGCCGGAGTCCAGTCGCCAGACCGCCACCCGCAGCAGATCCTCCCGCCGCCGTTTACCGACCCCCTCCAACAGTTCGGCCAGGTCCGCCTGCAACCGACGGGTCCGGCTGACCGGGCACTGCCGGCGTACCACCTCGCCGTAGAGCGGATGGGCCAGCCGGACGTCGAGCCGCCGGTCGGACTTGACCATCGTGATCAGCCCACGTTCCTCAGCGGTCTCCACATCGGTCTGACTGGCGGCCCGGTAGAGCAGTTGGAGCCCCAGCGGCTCGCCGAAGGCGACCAACTCGACCACCGTGCGCACCCCGGGGCTGAGCTGGCCGATCCGGATGTCGATCAGATCCGTGAGGCTGGGGGCGAGCTCCAGCCGCCCGGTCCAGGTCCAGATGCCGTACCGCCTGGTGAGCTCCTCGCTGCCCTGGGCGGCGTGCACCAGCTCGCGCAGCAGCAGCGGATTGCCGGAGCTGAGCCGGCCGAGCCGGTCCGACGAGCCGCCGTCGACCGGGCCACCGAGGATGGCGGCGAGCAGCCCGGCGGTCTCGGTCGGCGCCAGTGGACTGAGCTCGGCGTGCTCGACCAGCCCGTCCGTCCACAGTGCCCTGATCGGCAGCGGGATCTGCTCACCGTCGCGCAGCGTGCCTACCACGCAGGCGTTCTCGGAACGGGCCACCAGGTGCACCAGGGCCGCCGACGGCGGATCCAGCAGATGCGCGTCGTCGACCGCGAGCACGATCCGTCGACCGGCGGCCTGCTGCTGCAACACGTCGACCGCCCACCGCAGGATGCCGGCGGGCGAGAGCCCTTGCGGTTGCTCGACGGGAAGGACCTGCACCAGGCCACCGAAGGGCATCGCCGCGGTGGTGGCGCTGGCCGCGATCCACCAGACCGCGTAGTTCTCGGCGGGCAGGGCGGCCATGCCCTCCCGCAGCAGGCGACTCTTGCCGATGCCGGCGCTGCCGGTGAAGAACATCCCCCGTCCCTGAGGGCCGGTCACCGCCGCATGCAGGCGGTCGAGTTCCATCGTGCGGCCCACGAACCTCCACGGAGTCATCCGCGCAGCATATCGACGTTACTGCGCGTCGACCGGTAGCCCGACCGGGCGAAGTTGAGTAGTGCCACAGTTACCGCTGAGTACTCGATTTGTCTCGTACGCGACGCTGGCGGCCGTACTCTTCCGGCATCCGGATGTCGCCACCGGATGCTCACGCGGCCGGCGCTGCCGGTCGCCTTGCCACGGAGGCCGCCGCCTGATGAAGCCGGGCCCTCTCCATCACCTGGGTACGACCGACGGCACGCCGGGCCTATCGGGCACCGGTCCGTTTCCGGAACGGCTCGGGGTCAGCGCCACCAGCCCGCGCGAGCCGCTCGCGGTGATCGCCGTCGGCCCGGCCGGTGCCGGCCGCACCGAGGTGCTCGCCGCGCTGCTGGAACTCGACGCCGGCATGCTCACCACCCTGGCCGGTAGCTGGCTGGTGGTACGCCATGCCCTACAGCCTTCCCGGGCCGCCTTCGTGCCCGGCTACCGGCAGCCGCACTCGTACCGGGTGGACCTGCCCACGGTGGGGCCGGCCCTGGCGCGGCCGCCGCGCCGGGTCGAGTTGAACCTTCCCGAGCCGTTGCTGAAGCACTTCGCCCTGGTCGACACGCCGGACACCGGGACGATGGGCCCGGCCGGCGGACAGATCCTGCTGGACGCGGTCGGTCGGGCCGGTGCCCTGCTCTTCGTGATCGCGGCGGACCAGTCCTTCAGCTCCGCCGAGTTGAACCTGCTCGCCGAGATCGCAGGAACCCCGGTGCAGGTCTTCTTCGCGGTCACGCCGGGCACCGGCAACCCCACGATCGATCCGGCCGCCGTCGACGCGTGCCGGGCCGCGCTGCTCGCCGCTGTGCCGGGACTGGCCGACGCCCGCTGGTTCCCGATCATCAACGGTGACGCGGCCGACCTGAAGCGGGCCATGGTCGCCTGGGCCGCCGACGAAGGGCTGTGCCGCGCCAGCGGCGAGCCGCCGGAGCTGCCCGGTACGCACGGTCGGGTGCCGGTGGTGGCGGAGCCGGGGGCCTGGTCCGAACAACTCGACCGGCAGTCGCGTGCGGCCGCCCAGCGGATCCGTCAGTGTCTGGCGCTGGAGTTGGCCAGGGTGCACCTGCGCGTGGTGCAGGACATCCTCTTCGGCGGCGGCTGCGCCGGCCTGCCCCAACTGGTCGACCGTGAGATGGAGGCATTGTCGCTGCTGGCCACCGCGCAGTGCGACCACGCCGTACGGGTGCTCGTCGACGACATCGCCGGTCGGCTCTTCGGCGGGCCGTTGGCGGCCGGCGTCCGGCAGCGGATCTACCAGGCCGTCGCCTGGAGCATGCCCGAGCACACTCCCGGACCGGAGCTGGAGCGAGTGCTGCTGATCACCAGTACCGCGGGTGTCGCGGGGCTGAGCGGCGCCGCCGCGATCGACGCGCTGTCGACGTATCCCGGGCCGGCCCGCAGTGAGGTGCTTCCGCCGGTGGCGGTGGCGCTGTCGGGTGGCTGCTGGCAGCACTGGCGTACCCCGGCGAACAACGACCCGGACGCGGCCCGGGCCTGGGCCCAGCGCGCCCTGCGCGAGATCGAACTGGAACTGTCCCGAGAGGTTGCCCGCCGTTTCGAGGCGATCCGCATTTCGCTCGGCACGGTGCTCTCCGATGCTGCCGAACACGGCATCCTGCTCGCCTGACCGCCCGTCGGCGCACCCCGTCGGCGGCCCCGGCGGGGTGCCTGCGGGTGCTGCCGGAAGGCGGTCCGGCGTTCCGGTTCCTCGGTTCCGCCGATCCGGTGGCACGATGGGGGGCATGGCGGCTCCACAGGTTGCACCGGTCGAGACTCCGGCCACCGACGAGGTGTCGGCTTCGGACCGGCCGTGGGTGACGATCGTGTGGGACGACCCGGTCAACCTGATGAGCTATGTGACCTGGGTCTTCCAGAAGCTCTTCGGGTACAGCCGGGAGAAGGCCGAGCAGTTGATGTTGGACGTGCACCACAAGGGCAAGGCCGTGGTCTCCAGCGGCGCCCGGGAACGCATGGAACACGACGCCGCGCAGTTGCACGCGTACGGGCTCTGGGCGACGGTGGACCGGTCGTGAGCATGTTCCGCCGTCAGGGCGACCGGTATGTCGCCAGCTTGGCCGTCGACGAGGTACGCGTGCTGCGCAAGGTCGCCTCCGAGGTGGTCGGCCTGCTCACCGACGGGTTCGACCACACCGATCCGGTGGTGTGCCGGCTGTTCCCCGAGGTGTATCCGGACGACGCGGCGGGGACCGCGGAGTTCCGCAGGTACACCGAAGGTGACCTGAAGACCGCGAAAATCGACCAGGCCGGGGCGATCCTGGCGGCGCTGCCCGGCGAGGGCGGCGGCGAGGTACTCCTGGACGCCGAGGCGGCCGAGGCGTGGCTGCGGGCACTCAACGACGCCCGGCTGGCGATGGGCGTACGGCTGGAGATCAAGGACGGGACGGACCTGGGCGCCGAGCTCGACGACGCGGTGGCCGAAGATCCCTCCTCCAGCCGGGTGTTCCAACTTTCGGTCTACGCATACCTGGGCTACCTCCAGGAATCCCTGCTCAACGCCTTGATCGAGTGAGTGTGACCCGCGCCGCCTCGCGGATCGCCAGCGGCGGGCGCTAGGCTTGGCGACGTGCTGACCATCGACCGGTCGATCGTTGACGCGATCGTCGCCCACGCCCGTCGGGACCACCCTGACGAGGCCTGTGGCGTGGTCGCCGGCCCGGTAGGCAGCGACAAGCCCACCCGGCACATCCCGATGGAGAACGCCGCCCGCTCGATGACGTTCTACGAGTTCGACTCGATGGAGCAGTTGCGGGTCTGGCGGGAGATGGACGATCGGGACGAGGAGCCCGTCGTCATCTACCACTCGCACACCGCCACCGAGGCGTACCCGTCACGTACGGACATCGCCTTCGCCGGCGAGCCGGGCGCACACTACCTGCTCGTTTCCACCCGGGAACCGGACACCGAGGAGATTCGCTCCTTCCGGATCGTGGACGGGATGGTGACCGAGGAGCCGGTGCGGATTCTCGACGCCGGGGTGGATCCGCACGCCGTGCAGTCCTACATGTTCGGGCAGAGCCCGGCGACTGTCGACTACGAGTGTTCGGGCAGCTGATCCCAGCCCCGCACACCCTTTCCGGCACGTCACCGAGCACACCTGATCAAGGAGTAAGACATCATGGCCATCGAGGTTCGCATCCCCACCATCCTGCGCAGCTACACCGGCGGCGCGAAGGTCGTCGAGGGCAGCGGCGACACCCTGAACGACCTGCTCGCCGACCTTGACTCCCGGCACGCCGGGCTGCGGGCGCGGCTGGTCACCGACGCGGGCGCGCTGCACCGCTTCGTCAACGTCTACGTCAACGACGAGGACGTACGCTTCCTCGGCGCGCTGGACGCCAAGCTCTCCGACGGCGACAGCGTCACCATCCTGCCGGCCGTGGCCGGCGGCGCGTTCGGCTTCGCCGCCGCTGCGGCGATCGCGCAGCACGGCCGTACGCCCGTCACCGCCGGCTGAGGCGAGCTCGATGGCGCGGTACGAGAGCCTGCTGGACGCCTGCGGCGGCACACCTCTGGTGGGCCTGCCCCGACTGTCGCCGACGGTGCCCGAGGGGGCGCCGCCGGTGCGGCTGTGGGCCAAGCTTGAGGACCGCAACCCGACCGGCAGCATCAAGGACCGGGCGGCGTTGTTCATGGTCCGGGCCGCCGAGGCGGCCGGCAGGCTCCGCCCGGGCGACACGATCCTGGAGCCGACCAGCGGCAACACCGGCATCTCCCTGGCCATGGTGGCCAAGCTGCGCGGTTACCGGCTGGTCTGCGTGATGCCGGAGAACGTCTCCACCGAGCGGGTGCAGTTGCTCCGGATGTACGGCGCGGAGATCATCTTCTCGCCGGCGGCCGGTGGCTCGAACCAGGCGGTCGCCACCGCCAAGCAGATCGCCGGCGAGCATCCGGACTGGGTGATGCTCTTCCAGTACGGCAACGAGGCAAACGCCCGGGCGCACTACGAGACGACCGGCCCGGAGCTGCTGCACGACCTGCCGACGATCACGCACTTCGTGGCCGGGCTGGGCACCACCGGCACCCTGATGGGGACCGGCCGCTACCTGCGGGAGAAGGTCGAAGGCATTCAGATCGTCGCGGCCGAGCCGCGCTACGGCGAACTGGTCTACGGCCTGCGCAACATCGACGAGGGGTACGTCCCGGAGCTCTACGACGCCACCGTGCTCAACCGGCGGTTCTCCGTGGGCACCCGGGACGCGGTGTTGCGGACCCGGCAGCTGGTCGAGGTCGAGGGGTTGTTCGTCGGCTTCTCCACCGGGGCGATCCTGCACGCGGCGTTGGCCGTGGCGCACGAGGCGGTCCGTGACGGCCGTCGCGCCGACGTGGCGTTCGTGGTCAGTGACGGCGGCTGGAAGTACCTCAGCACCGGGGCGTACGGCGGCACCCTCGCCGACGCGGAGGAGGCCCTGGAGGGGCAGCTCTGGGCCTGACCCTGTGCGGAAAGTGACGACTCCGAGGGCCACCGGCGGTACGCCGGTGGCCCTCGTCCGTCGGCCTTGACTGACTGGCCACTCAGCCAACGTCGACTCGATCGGACGGCCGGGGTGGGTGTCACGTTGGTGACAACTTCCAGCGGATCATTCTTGCCTTCGCATCGGCGGGCGTAGGCTGCGCAGCGTGGCGTACGCGTCGGTAGTGATCACCGCCGGAGCGGTGGCCCGGAAGATCACCACCTACCGTGACAGCGAGACAACTCGATGCGATTGACCGTCCTGGGCTGTGCGGGCAGCTTCCCCGGACCCGAGTCCCCCTGTTCGGCCTATCTGATCGAGGCCGAGGACTTCCGGCTTCTGATCGATTTCGGCCCTGGCTCGCTGTCCACCCTGCAGCGTTACGCCGGGCTGCACGCCCCCGACGCCATCCTCCTGACCCACCTGCACTGCGACCACATCCTGGACGCCACGTCGTACGTGGTGGTGCGCCGGTACGCCCCGGACGGCCCGTATCCGCCGTTGCCGGTCTACGCCCCGGCCGGCGCCCCGGAACGGCTCGCCACCGCGTACGGGCAGGAGGGCGCCAGCGTCGAGGACGTCTACCAGTTCTACGCACTGGAGCCCGGCACCTTCCCGATCGGCCCGTTCACCGTCACCGTCGACCGGGTGCTGCACCCCATCGAGACGTACGGGGTGCGGCTGGAGCACGACGGCCGGGTGCTCTGCTACTCCGGGGACACCGCGCCCTGCGAGGCGTTGATCCGGCTGGCCCAGAACGCGGACACGTTCCTCTGCGAGGCGAGCTACCTCGACGGCGTCGACAACCCGCCGGATCTGCACCTCACCGGCCGGGAGGCGGGCGAGGCGGCGGCCAAGGCGGGCGTCGGTCGGCTGCTGCTGACCCACCTGGTGGCCGCCTGGGGCAGCGAGGCGCACACCGTCGCCTCCGCCGCCGCCGCGTACACCGGGCCGCTGGAAGTGGTCCGCCCCGGCTCCACGTACGACATCTGAGTCGCCGGCCGGGCACCGGGGGACGGTTCGATCACGGCACCGCATAGGGTGCAGGCATGGCGCGACCTGACGGGCGGCAGCCCGACCAACTCCGTCCGGTGACCCTCACCCGAGGCTGGAGTACCCATCCCGAGGGATCGGTGCTTGTGGAGTTCGGCGCGACCCGGGTGCTCTGCACGGCGAGCGTCACCGAGGGGGTGCCCCGCTGGCGTCGGGGCTCCGGGCTCGGCTGGGTCACCGCCGAGTACGCGATGCTGCCCCGGGCCACCAACACCCGCTCGGACCGGGAGAGCGTCAAGGGCCGGGTCGGTGGGCGTACCCACGAGATCTCCCGGCTGATCGGCCGCAGCCTGCGCGCCGCCATCGACCTCAAGGCGCTCGGCGAGAACTCGATCGTGCTCGACTGCGACGTGCTCCAGGCCGACGGCGGTACCCGGACCGCCGCGATCACCGGGGCGTACGTGGCCCTGCACGACGCGGTCAGCTGGCTCGCCGCCCGCAAGGCCCTGACCGGCACCCCGGAGAAGGTGATGCACCGGTCTGTCGCCGCGATCAGCGTCGGTGTCGTCGCCGGCGAGCCGCGCCTGGATCTGTGCTACGACGAGGACGTGGCCGCCGAGGTCGACATGAACGTCGTCTGCACCGGCGCCGGTGACTTCGTCGAGGTGCAGGGCACCGGTGAGGCCGGCGTGTTCGCCCGCGACCAGTTGGACGCCCTGCTCGACCTGGCCACCGTCGGCTGTCTGGACCTGGCCGAAGCCCAGCGAAAGGCTCTTGGCTCCCTGTGAAGCGCGAGGAGTGAGCTTGCGAGCCCCGCAGTCGCGAACGAAAGGTAGCCCCTGTGAAGCGCGAGGAGTGAGCTTGCGAGCCCCGCAGTCGCGAACGAAAGGTGGTTCTCTATGAACAAGGTGCTGCTCGCCACCCGTAACCGCAAGAAGCTCATCGAGTTGCAGCGCATCCTCGACGGCGCGCTCGGCGCGCACCGGATCGCCCTGGTCGGGTTGGACGACGTCGAGGCGTACCCGGAGTTGCCGGAGACCGGGCTCACCTTCGGGGAGAACGCGCTGATCAAGGCGCGGGAGGGCTGCCGGCGCACCGGGCTGCCGACGATCGCGGACGACTCCGGGCTGGCGGTGGACGCGCTCAACGGCATGCCGGGGGTGTTCAGCGCCCGCTGGGCCGGTCGGCACGGTGACGACGAGGCCAACCTGCAACTGGTGCTCGACCAGATCGGTGACGTGCCGGACGAGCACCGGGGCGCCTCCTTCGTGTGCACGGTGGCGCTGGTGCTGCCCGGTGGCAAGGAGCATCTGGTGGACGGCCGGCAGCAGGGTCGGCTGCTGCGCGCCCCGCGCGGCGACGGTGGCTTCGGCTACGACCCGATCTTCCTCGGCGACGGTCAGGACCGCACCAACGCCGAGCTGACCCCGCAGGAGAAGGACGCCATCAGCCACCGCGGCAAGGCCCTACGCGAACTGGCCGCCCTGGTCGCCAAGGTCCTCTGACCCCGCGAGGTCCGCCGTCTCGCTGAGCATCGGGATCTTGGTATGAAATCGCCCCTCCAGGGGCGCTGCCGTACCAAGATCCCGACGGTGCCGAGGTCCAGGGAGCTAGTCGAGGGTGCCGACCGCCTGCTCGATGGTGGTGCGGAGGGTGGGGGTGGCGACCACCTCGCGGGCGGCCTCCATCACCGGCGCGAGGAAGACATCGGGGCCGGGCTCGCCGGCGATCTCGCCGAGCGCGGCGATGGCGGCCCGCCCGGCGGGTGACGGGGTCAGCGGGGCCCGCAGTTGCAGTCCGCGTACGGCGGCCAGCAGCTCCACCGCGAGCAGGCTGGTCAGGTTGTCCAGCACGGTACGCAGCTTCTTGGCCGCCGCCCAGCCCATCGAGACGTGGTCCTCCTGCATCCCGCTGGTGGGCAGCGAGTCCACCGAGGCGGGCGCGGCCAACCGGCGGTTCTCCGCGACGATGCCGGCCGCCGTGTACTGAGCGATCATCAGCCCGGAGTTCACCCCGGCATCGGGGGAGAGGAACGCCGGCAGGTCACGGGAGCGGGTCACGTCCAGCAGCCGGTCCACCCGGCGCTCGGCGATCGCGCCGACCTCGGCGGCTGCGATGGCCAGGAAGTCCGCGGCGAACCCGAGCGGAGCGCCGTGGAAGTTGCCTGTCGACTCGACTCGGCCGTCCGGCAGCACCACCGGGTTGTCCACCACCGACAGCAGTTCCCGCCCGGCCACCGTACGCACGAAGTCCAGGGTGTCCCGGGCCGCGCCGGCCACCTGCGGGGCGCACCGCATCGAGTAGGCGTCCTGCACCGCGTGGTCGACGTCGTCGCGGTGCGAGTCCATCACCGCGGAGTTCTGCAGCAGCCGGTGGATGTTGGCCGCCGAGCGGCCCTGCCCGGGGTGCGGGCGGATGGCGTGCAGCTCCGGCAGGAAGGGTCGGTCCGAGCCGAGCATCGCCTCGATGGCCAGCGCGGCGGTCACGTCGGCCATGGTGAACAGGTGCGCCGCGTCGTCGATGGCCAGCAGCAGCATGCCGAGCATGCCGTCGGTGCCGTTGATCAGCGCCAGCCCCTCCTTGGCGGCCAGCTCGATCGGGGCGAGCCCGGCCTGGCGCAGCACGTCTGCGGCGGGCAGCCGCTGACCGTCGGGACCGAGCACCCAACCCTCGCCGAGCAGCACCAGGGCGCAGTGCGCCAGCGGCGCCAGGTCACCCGAGGCGCCCAGCGAACCGTGCTCGGGCACCCACGGGGTGACGTCGTGGTTGAGCAGGTCCACAAGCGCCGAGGCGACAAGCGGGCGGACGCCCGAGTGGCCCAGGGCCAGCGAGCGGACCCGCAGCAGCATCATCGCCCGGACCACCTCGCGGGGCATCGGCGCACCGACCCCGGCGGCGTGCGAGCGGATCAACGCGTGCTGCAACTCGGCGCGGCGTTCGGGGGCCACGAAGGTGTTGGCCAGCGCCCCGAAGCCGGTGGAGACGCCGTACACCGGGCGGCCGGCGGCCTCGATGCCGTCCACGATGGACCGACTGGTCGCCATGGCGTCCAGGGTGGCCGGGTCGAGGACGACCTTGGCGGTGCCCCGGGCCACGGCGAGCACGTCGGCGGGACAGATTCCGGTGGGCTGGATGGTCACGGTCATCGCGGTACTCCGTTGTGCAGGACCTGGCGGATCAGAGGCACCCCCGGCCGGTAGGCCAGGTGCAGGTGGGACGGGGCGTCGAGGATGATCAGGTCGGCCCGGGCGCCGGGCCGCAGCACCCCGACGTCGTCGCGGCGCAACGCCCGCGCGCCACCGGCGGTCGCCGCCCACACCGCCTCCGCCGGGGTCATCCCCATCTCGCGTACGGCCAGCGCGATGCAAAACGGCATCGACGAGGTGTACGACGAACCGGGGTTGCAGTCGGTGGCCAGCGCCACTGTGACACCGGCGTCGAGCAGTCGACGGGCATCCGGGTAGGGCGACCTGGTGGAGAACTCGGCACCGGGCAGCAGGGTGGCCACGGTCGTCGTCTGCGGCCCGGCCGGTGTGTCGACGGCCGTCGAGGCCAGCGCGTCGATGTCGGCGTCGGTCAGGTGGGTGCAGTGGTCCACGCTGGCCGCGTCCAACTCCACCCCGAGCTGCACCCCCGGGCCGGGGCCGAGTTGGTTGGCGTGCACCCGCACGCCGAGCCCCATAGCCTGGCCACAGGCGAGGATCGCGCGGGCGTGGTCGGCGTCGAAGGCGCCCCGTTCGCAGAACACGTCGATCCAGCGGGCGTACGGTGCGGCGGCGGCCAGCATCGGCCCGCACACCAGCCCGACGTACTCGTCGGGGCGGTCGGCGTACTCGGCGGGGACCACGTGCGCGCCGAGGAAGGTGGTCTCCCCGCTGACCTCGGCGGCGATGCGCAGCGAGCGGGCCTCGTCGGCGACAGTCAGGCCGTACCCACTCTTGATCTCGATCGTGGTGGTGCCCTGCCGCAACGCCTCGGCGTGCAGCCGGCGCACGGTGGCGCGCAGTTCGTCGTCGGAGGCGGCGCGGGTGGCGCCGACCGTGGTGCGGATGCCGCCGCCGGTGTACGGCTGCCCGGCCATCCGGGCAGCGAACTCGGCGGCCCGGTCCCCGGCGAAGACCAGATGGGCGTGGCTGTCCACGAAGCCGGGCAGCACCGCCGCGCCCTCGGCGTCGATGCGCCGGTCGGCGGCCGGGGCGTCGCCGGTCGGACCTACCCAGACCACCTCGCCCTGCTCGACGAGCATCGCCGCGCGTCGCCGGATGCCCAGCGGCCCGCCCTCACCCGTGCCCGCCACATTGGTGACCAACTCACCGATGTTGTGGATCAGCAGACTACCGACGCTGTGCCCTCTTTTGTTCGCGACTGCGGGGCTCGCAAGCTCACTCCTCGCGCTCACGGTGTCACCTCCGCGATGGCGTCAGCCAGTTCCTGCGGTACGTCGACGGTGAGGTGGTGGCCGTCGCGGACCAGGACCCGGCCGTCCACCACCACCTGGGTGACGTCGGCGGCGCCGGCGGCGAACCAGACCCCGGCCGGGGCGACCCCGGCGGTGCGTACGCTGTCCAGCCGCACGGTGACCAGGTCGGCGCGGCCACCGACGGCGATCCGCCCGGCGTCGGTCCACCCCAGCGCGGCATGTCCGGCCGCACTCGCCGCGTGCAACAGCTCCGCCGGGGCGAAATGCCCCCGCTTGCGGGTACGCAGCCGCTCGTCCAGTTCGACCGCGCGGGCCTCCTCGAACGGGTCGATCACGGCGTGGCTGTCGCTGCCCAGGCTGAGCGGGATGCCGGCCTCGGCCATCCGGCGGGCCGGGCCGATGCCGTCGGCGAGGTCCCGTTCGGTGGTGGGGCAGAGGCAGACCCCGCTGCGGCTCTCCCCGAGCAGGCCGATGTCGCCGCTTGTCGGATGGGTGGCGTGCACCGCGGTGGTGGCCGGGCCGAGCACGCCGTGGTCGGCCAGCAGCCCGGTCGGGGTCCGCCCGTGCACCGCCCGGCAGGCGTCGTTCTCGGCCGGCTGCTCCGACAGGTGCACGTGCAGTGGCGCGTCCCGCCGGTGCGCCCAGCCGGCCACCGTGGCGAGTTGCTCGGCGGGCACCGCGCGCACCGAGTGGATCGCCGCGCCGAGCCGGGCGTGCCTGCCGTCGGGGGTGAACGCGGAGACCCGGTCGGCCCAGCGCAGCGCGTCACCGTCACCGAAGCGCAGCTGCGAACCGGTCAACGGCTGACCGTCCACTGTGGCGGTCAGGTAACAGGTGTCCAGCAGGGTCAGCCGGATCCCGGCGTGCGCCGCCGCCTCGACCAGCGCCGCGCTCATCGCGTTCGGGTCGTCGTACGGGGTGCCGCCGGCACCGTGGTGCAGGTAGTGGAACTCGCCGACGCAGGTGATCCCGGCCAGGGCCATCTCGGCGTAGACCGCCCGCGCCAACGCCAGGTAGGAGTCCGGGTTCAGGCGGGCGGTCACCGCGTACATCTGGTCGCGCCAGCTCCAGAAGTCACCGCGCCCACCGTGGGTGTGCCCGCGCAGCGCCCGGTGGAAAGCGTGCGAGTGGGCGTTGGCCAGGCCGGGCAGGGTCAGCCCTGGCAGCCAAACCGCGTCGGCCAGCACGTCGACCCCGGCGTCCGGTGGGCCGCCCGGCGACAGCGGCGTGACTGCGGTGATCCGGCCGTTGACCGTCTCGATCAGCACTTCCGGGGTCGGCGCGGCCCGTTCGGGCAACCAGGCGTACTCAGCGAGCCAGCGGGTCGACGTCATCGGGGCTGCCCCCTGTCGAGCGGAACCGTGTGCGCCATCAACCGATCATGACCCGACCGGGCGGTCGCCCGCGCCGGTTCGGTCACCGTGCTCAGCGACATGCCAGCTCCTCCAGCACCCGGGCCAGGGCGATCACCCCGGCGGCGCAGTCGACGTCGTCGGCCGACTCGGCGGGGGAGTGCGACACCCCGGTCGGGTTACGGACGAAGAGCATCGCCGTCGGTACGTGCGCCGCCAGCACCCCCGCGTCGTGGCCCGCGCCGGTGGGCAGCACCGGGGCGTCCAGCAGTCGGGCCAGCCGGTCGGTCAGCCCGTTGTCGAAAGCCACCAGCGGGGTCGCCGACTCCTCGGTCAGGGTGATCTCGGTGCCGTCGCGGCGGGCCCGCTCGACGGCCTTGGTGCGGACCGCCTCGACCAGGCCGGTGAGCGTCTCCGGTTCGGCGGCGCGGGCGTCCAGCCAGCCGGTCACCCGCGACGGGATGGCGTTTGTGGCGTTCGGTTCGACGGCCACCCGGCCGACGGTGGCGTGGGCGTCGCGCAGCCGGGCCTCCTTGTTGGCGGCGAGCACCGTGAAGGCGTACGTGAGCATGGGGTCGCGGCGGTCGGCCATCCGGGTCGTACCGGCGTGGTTGCCCTCGCCGGTGACGTCGAAGCGCCAGCGGCCGTGCGGCCAGATCGCGGTGGCCACCGCGACCGGCGCGTCCTGCTCGACGAGCGCGCGGCCCTGCTCCACGTGCAGTTCCACGAAGGCGCCGAAGCGGCCCAGCAGCGCCGGGACGCCGCCCGCAGGTCGGGCGCCCAACGCCTCGGCAAAGCTCACCCCGGCCGCGTCGCGCAACGCGCCCGCCCGCTCGACGTCGATCTGCCCGGTGAGCAGCCGCGACCCCAGGCAGGGTACGCCGAAGCGAGCCCCCTCCTCCTCGACGAACGCGGCGACGACAAGCGGCCGGCTCGGGGTGACTCCGGCCGCACGCAGTTCGTCCACGGCCAGCCAGGCGCTGACGATGCCGAGCGGCCCGTCGTACGCCCCGCCGTGCGGCACCGAGTCGAAGTGGCTGCCGGTCAACACGGCGTCACCGGCGTCCGGGTCACCCCACCAGGCGAACAGGTTGCCGTTGCCGTCCTCGGTGACCGGCATGCCCCGCTCGTCGGCCTGCGTCCGGAACCACTCCCGTAGCCGCAGCTCCGGCTCGGTGAGGGCGTAGCGCAGGTAGCCGCCGCTGCGCCCGTCGCGGCCGATCGGCGCGATCTCGTCCCACAGCCTGCGGAACCTGTTAAGAAGGGGCCCTTCCTCTACCGTATGCGTTAACAAGGGGCCCTTCCTTACTCCGCCATCGGGATGCGGACGTCGGTGTGCGGGGTGGGGTAGCCGGCGTCGACGTGCCGGATCACTCCCATCGCCGGGTCGTTGGTGAGCACCCGCTCGATCTTCTGCCCGGCCAGCGTGCTGCCGTCGGCCACGCAGACCTGACCTGCGTGGATGGACCGGCCGATACCCACCCCACCACCGTGGTGGATGGACACCCAGGACGCACCGCTGGCGGTGTTGACAAGCGCGTTGAGCAGCGGCCAGTCGGCGATCGCGTCCGAGCCGTCGGCCATCGCCTCGGTCTCCCGGTAGGGGCTGGCGACGCTGCCGCAGTCCAGGTGGTCCCGGCCGATCACCACGGGTGCGCTCAGCTCACCCGAGGCGACCATCTCGTTGAACCGTACGCCCGCCTTGTCGCGTTCGCCGTAGCCGAGCCAGCAGATCCGGGCCGGCAGACCCTGGAAGGCCACCCGCTCGCCGGCCAACCGGATCCACCGCGCGAGGGACTCGTTCTCCGGGAACAGGTCGAGGATGGCCCGGTCGGTGGCGGCGATGTCGGCCGGGTCGCCGGAGAGCGCCGCCCACCGGAACGGTCCCTTGCCCTCGCAGAACAACGGCCGGATGTACGCCGGCACGAAGCCGGGGAAGTCGAAGGCCCGCTCGTACCCGCCGAGGCGGGCCTCGCCCCGGATCGAGTTGCCGTAGTCGAAGACCTCCGCACCGGCGTCGAGGAAGCCCACCATCGCCTCGACGTGCCGGGCCATCGACTCCCGGGCCCGGTCGGTGAACTCGGCCGGCTTGGCCGCCGCGTAGTCCCGCGCGTCGTCCAGCTCCACCCCCACCGGCAGGTACGACAGCGGGTCGTGGGCGCTTGTCTGGTCGGTGACGATGTCGATCGGTACGCCCCGACGCAGCAGTTCGGGGAAGACGGTGGCGGCGTTGCCGACCACGCCGACGCTGAGCGCCCGACGGTCCCGTTTCGCCGCGAGGACCCGCTGCACCGCGTCGTCCAGGTCGTCGGCGACCTCGTCCAGGTAGCGGTCGTGCACCCGGCGGTCCAGCCGGCTGCGGTCGACGTCCACGATCAGGCACACGCCGCCGTTCATGGTCACCGCCAGCGGCTGCGCACCGCCCATCCCGCCGCAGCCGCCGGTCAGGGTCAACGTGCCGGCCAGGGTGTCGTCGAAGCGCTTGGCGGCCACCGCCGCGAACGTCTCGTAGGTGCCCTGGAGGATGCCCTGGGTGCCGATGTAGATCCACGATCCGGCGGTCATCTGGCCGTACATGGTCAGCCCGAGTTGCTCCAGTCGGCGGAACTCCGGCCAGGTGGCCCAGTCACCGACCAGGTTCGAGTTGGCCAGCAGCACCCGGGGCGCCCACTCGTGGGTCCGCATCACCCCGACCGGCCGGCCCGACTGCACAAGCATGGTCTCGTCGTCCCGCAGGTCGGTAAGCGTGCGCACCAGGGCGTGGTAGGACGGCCAGTCCCGCGCCGCCTTCCCGGTGCCGCCGTAGACGACCAGGTCGTCGGGGCGCTCGGCGACCTGCGGGTCGAGGTTGTTCATCAGCATCCGCAGAGCCGCCTCCTGCGGCCAACCACGGGCGGTGCGTTCCGGGCCTCGGGCGGCCCGGACGGGACCGGGGGCTGCGTGGGTCATGGTGTGTCTCCTCCTAACCGAGGAACAACTGGCGACGGGCGGCGGAGGCTTCGAACGCCTCCAACCGCCGCTGGGTCTCGGCCGGGGCGGCGTCGCAGATCGCCTGGAGCAGCACCATGGCCAGGGTCATCGGGGCGGTGTGCAGGTCGAACACGAGCTGGGTGCCGACCGCGGCGGGCAGCACCACATCGGCGAGTTCGGCCGCCGGGCTGACCGGCGAGTCGGTGATCGCGACCACGGTGAGCCCGGCGACGCGCGCCTCGCGCAGCGCGTCCAGGGTCTCCCGGGGGTAGCGGGGCAGCACGAGGGCCAGCAGGGCGCTCGCCCCGGCCTCGGCGGCCTGTTCGATGCGGTCGGTGAGCAGGCTGCCCCCGTCGTCGAGCACCCGCACGTCCGGGTGCACCTTCGCGGCGAAATACGCGAAGTAGGCGGCCAGCGGGGCGGCGGCCCGCAGCCCCAGCACCGGCAGGGGTCGACTGGCGGCCAGGAGTCGACCTGTCTCGGCCAACCGTTCCCGGTCGGTGAGCTGCTCGGCGAGCCGGTCCAGGTTGCCGATCTCGGCGCGTACCGCCTGTTGGAGTTCGTTGCCGGCGGTGGCCGGGCCGGGGGCGGCGGCGGTGAGTTCGCGCAGCCGTCGACGCAGTGCGGGATAGCCGTCGTGGCCCAGCGCGACGGCGAAGCGGGTGACCGACGGCTGGCTGACGCCGGCCAGCTCGGCGACCTCGGCGGCGGAGAGGTAGCCGACGGCGGGGGCGTGCTGCACCAGGCAGTGCGCGATGCGTCGCTGGGTCGGGGTGAGTCGGACGCCGTCGAACAGGCCGACGACCCGTTCGGTCGGCGCGATGGCAGCCCCTTCATTCATTCCGAGATTGTGTGCATAAAAACTTTCACCGGGCAAGTGGTCGATCTCATGGCTCGTCGTTGAGCTGCGACTTCGCCGCGATGGCCCGGCGTGCGGTCACCGGCGGGGCGGCTGAGGTGCGGTGGCTCGGTAGGATCCGCACGGCGATTGAGCAGAGGAGTTGCCATGCAGCCGGACGGTCCCTACCGGTACACCCATCTGCTGGGTGGATCGCCGGTCGGCAAAGCATGGGCGGCCCTCGACCAGCAGGGCCGGTTCGTGACCGTCGCCGTCCTGGACGCCACTGTGGCCGCCGCCCCCGGCTGGCGGGAAGCGTTCGCCGGGATCGTCAACCACCTCGCCCAGACACCCGGCGGAACCCCCTTCGTGTACGCCGACTTCTCGGCGGCCGCCCCGTGGGTCGCGTACGGCCCGGAGGCCGGCCCGGCGGCGGAGAAGTTGTTCCAGGCGCTCGGTGTCGCGTACCAACCCGTGCCCCCCTCCGCCCCACCGGCGGTGTCCCCGCCCGTCTCCGGCGTCCCCCACCCGGTTTCCGGCGTCCCGCAAACCGTCCCCGGTGTGCCGCAGCCGGCATCCGGCGTGCCGCAGTCGGTCTCTGGCCCGCCGCAGCCGGTATCCGGTGTGCCGCAGCCCGTCTCCGGTGCTGCGCAGCCCGCGTCCGGCCCGCCGCAGTATCCGTCCGGTCCGCCGCAAGCGGTGTCCGGTCCGCCGCAGCCGGTGTTCGCGGCGCCACAGCCGGCCGGGCCGGTATCCGCGCAGCCGGTCTACTCGGATCCGGTCTCGGGCGCACCGGCCTCGCCCGGCTTCGGCCCCACCGTCGACGATCCGCTGCGGCACGACCCGTTCAGCTCGCCGGCCCGCCGGATCCAACCGTCGACCTCCCGCAAGCGTCAGGGCGGCCTCTGGATCGCCATCGCCGCCCTCCTGCTGGTGGCCGCCATCGGCGGAGGCGCTGGCATCTGGGCCATCTCGGCGGGCGACACGGACACCCCGCCGGTGGCCACCGCACCGACCGAAACCCCACCCCAGCCCGGGCTCAAGCCCTGGGCGGAGGCCACGCCCCGCAGCCCTGCCGAGCACGCCCTCGCCACGGCCGCGCCGGCCGTGGTGTTCCTTGAGGCCATCTTCACCGGCTACGTCCGGAACAAGCAGGACAACGCCCTGCTGCACCCCGAGCCCTTCACCTTCAGCCGTCGCTGCACCGGCGTCGTGATCAACCGCGACGGGCATCTGCTCACCAACGGCCAGTGCGTGGCGCCCACTGTGGACATCCTGCTCGAACACGCGCTCGGCTCGCTGGCCGACACCCTGGTCGCCGACGGCAAGCTGAAGGCCGGCGAGGTCGGCGGATATGTGCGGGGTCGTCAGGCGAGCAGCGCCTTCACCGGCCCGGATGCGGGCACCGAGCCGGCGGTCATCCTGCACGGACAGCTGAACGTGTCCCAGGGCGACCTCAAGGACGACCCGGCGATCCCGGGCACCGTGCTGCGGACGTTCACCCTGGAGGAGGGCAACCTCGCGCTGGTCAAGCTCGACCGGGCCGACCTTCCGGTCGCCGAACTGAACACCTCCGCCACCATCGCCGCGGGGACGGCGCTGCACGTTCTCGGCTACGCCACCACCGACGCGGAATACCGCTCCGCCACCTACACCGTGCGTTCCGCGCCGGTCGAGGTGACCGAGGTGGACATCGAGTCCTCGGTCTACCGGATCAACGCGGACATCGGGGGGTACTCACGTGGCGGGATCGCGATCGACGCGCAGGGGCGGGTGGTCGGGATGTTGGACAACGACCTGCTGGCGCCCGAACGGCCGAACCGCCTCGTGGTGCCGGTGTCGCGGATGACCAGGCTGCTCGACGCGGCCGGTGTGGCGAACCAGCTCGGCGAGCCGGACCAGACCTACCGCAGCGCTCTGGAGACCTACTTCGGCGGTGACGAGGCGAAGGCGGCCCGGCAGTTCGCCGAGGTCGCGGAGCAGTCCCCGACCAACGCGTTGGCGGCGGCGTACCGCGAGGCGGCCGTCGCCGCCGGGGGCGACACCGCCGAGCGGCGGCCCGGTTGGGCGGTGCCGGTACTCGTCGTCGCAGGCGTCGCCTTCCTGGCCGGGCTCGGGGTGCTGATCTGGTCCCGTCGACGGCCGAACCGGTAGGCGGCCCGGCCGTCGG
Source organism: Micromonospora maris AB-18-032 (assembly GCF_000204155.1). NCBI lineage: Bacteria > Bacillati > Actinomycetota > Actinomycetes > Micromonosporales > Micromonosporaceae > Micromonospora > Micromonospora maris. Next base: position 1,275,520 of record NC_015434.1, read on the forward strand.
CGATCCGGTCAGTCCTGCTTGACCGCGATCTCGCACACGTCGAGTACCCGACGCACGGCGCTGTCCCAGGTCAGCGACGACCGGTAGTGGGTGAGCGCACCGAGGCTGAGGTCGGCGTAGCGATCCGGCGCGGCGAGCAGGGCGGCGATCTCGTCGGCGTACTGCTGCGCGGTGGCGTCGACCGGCAGGAGGATCCCGCTGCGGTCATGCTGCACGACGTCCGGTACGCCGTCGACCGCACTGCCCAGCGACGGCAGAGCGTACGCGGCGGCCTCGGCGAACACGATGCCGAACGGCTCGTTGCGGGTCGGTAGCAGGAACAGGTCGGCATCCGCGTAGAGCCGTTGCAGCCGGTTCCGGTCCGCCTCGCGGTCCTGGTGCAGGAAACCGTGGTAGGTGACATGGTCACGTCGCCACGAGTCGTCCGGCGGCCGTACGCCGACCACGTCGAGATGCACCGGGATTCCCCGTCGGTGCAACTCGTCGGCGATCAGCACCGAGCGGTCCACACCCTTGCGTTCCCACTTCACCCCCACGGTCAGCAGCCGTGGTGGGTCGCCGATGCGCGAGCGCGGTCCCGCCTGGGTCGCGGTCAGGTTGGCGCCGAAGCCGATGCGGTGCAGCCGGGACGGGTCGACCCGGTACCGGGCGGCGGCGTCCTCGTACGCGACTGTCGACGACATGACCACTGCCGCCATCTGGCGCAGCGACTCACCCTCGACCGGTTCGACCTGGCCCCGGGTGCGGCCGGAGAGGTGCTGCCAGTGGGGTGCCCGCTCCACCCGCTGGGCGTAGGTGGCGTCGGTCCAGATCACCGCCGGGACGTCACCGGGCTCGACACCGAGGGTGTGCCAACCGAGCAGCAGCAGCAGATCGGCGTTCGCCTGGCGGGCCTGCGCCTGGATCTGCCGGGTCAGATGGCGCACCAGTCGGGGCTCCACCTCCCAGTTCAGCTTGTGTCCCGCCCGCTTGGAGGCCGCCGCGACGAGCTTGCCGGAGCGTACGAGCAGGGGCGACGGTTCATCGAGCACCACATGATCGACGTCCAGGTCGCGCATCGTCCGGACCACGTTGGCCGGGATCCCCGACCAGGTGTGGACGTCGTCGGCGCGTCCCTCGACGGCGGACACAGCGATTCTCATGGCGGGGATTCTGCCGCAGCGCCGTCGATGGTGCGGGCGCGGGCGGTCGCCTCGTTCTAGTCCTCGGGTTTGCCGAGAATCGGTGCCAGTGCCTCGTCGAACAGCGGAGTCAACTTGCGGGCGTACTCGGCCGTGACGTGGTTGCCGTCGCGTCGCACGACGACGCCGCCGACGAAGATCGGGCAGCGACCGGCCTGACAGAACCAGTCCGTGGTGGCGATGTGCCAGGTGCCCTGCCCGCCCCAGACCCGCCGGTCGGCCTCGGCGTACGACCGGTATTCGGCGTCGAGCCGCGACACGCAGTCCTCGGGGGTGGAGACCCGGGTGATGCAGCTCTTCGGATCCTTACCCGACGGTGGCGGTTGCAGGGCGATGACCTTCGCCGCGCTGGCGAGCCACTGCTCCCGGGCGAGGTGGGCGGCCCGTTCCCAGTCCGGCAGCGACGGGCGGCCGCCGACGTCGGCGAACCGTTGGTGGTAGGCGTTGCTCACCACCACCAGATCCGGCCGCCGGTCCTCGATGAACGCCCGTACCGTCCGCCGATGCCCCGGACAGGCTCGGGTGATGCGCTCGATCGGCGAGACGGTGTCGGCGGCGAGGAACGGGCAACCGGCGTACGTCAGATCCTGGACCATCCACCCCGCCGGCTCCAGGGACCGGCGCACCAGCGGCAGCCAGGCGCTGGCGATGGAGTCGCCGACAACCACTGCCAGCCGGCGCGGGCGCGGGCCCGTGACGGCACAGTCGTTGCCGTCCCGGATCGCCGGCCGGCAGCCCTGCCCGTCCCCGTCGGTGAAGCGCAGGCTGCCCAGTTCACCCGGGGGAGGAGTCAGCACCGGCCAGTCGTCGGCGGCCAACGCGGTGGCGATCTGCGCCGTCAGCTCGTCCTGAGAGGTGATCGCCACGGTCTCCGGCGGCTGCGGCGCAGGCGGGCGGGTCGCCGTCACCACGACCGCGGCCACCAGGCTGAGCACCGCCACCGGCGCGGCCCACCGACGAACCACCGTCGCCCTGGTCCGCCGGGTGGGCGTCCCCGGCTGCCGCCGTTCCAGCCAGGCCGACCGACGAACCGGATCCTCCACGAAGTGGTACGAGAGCACCGAGAGCAGGACCGTGCCGCCGAGCGTGAGGACCGCGACGGCCGTCGGGCCTGCGGGGATCACCGCGCCGATCAGGATGAGCAGCGGGAAGTGCCACAGGTAGAGCGAGTAGGAGATGTCGCCGACGTACCGGACCACCCGGTTGGTCAGCGGGAACATCAGCCGCTGCCCGCCGACACCCCCGGCGATGACCAGCCCGGTCGAGATCACCGCCAGCAGGGCACCGGGCACCGGGAAGGGCGACTCGGCGGTGATGGCGAGCACCGAGACGACCAGACCGGCCAGCCCCAGCCACTGGTACGCCGGACGGGCCGGCGCCGGTATCCGGGCCAACAGCGGTGCCAGCACCGCGAGTAGCGCGCCGACGCCCAGTTCCCAGGCCCGGGAGAAGGTCGAGAAGTACGCCACCGTCGGGCGATGCTCGACCTCCCAGAGCGCGAACAGCACCGAGCCCAGCACGACCGCACCGAGCACCGGACCCGTCACCCACCGGGCACTGCTGCCGTACCGGCCCCGGCGGGCGGCCAGGCCCAGCACCACCACCAGCAGCACCGGCCAGACGAGGTAGAACTGCTCCTCGACCGCCAGCGACCAGTAGTGCCGCAGCGGCGAGACCGGCCCGTCGGTCTGCCAGTAGTCCGTGCCGGTGGAGGCGAACCGCCAGTTGGCGGCGAACAGGGCGGACCAGATGGTGTCCCAGGCCGTCGACCTGACCCGGTCGCCGATGAACAGCAGCGACGAGGCGAGGAAGGTGCACCCGAGAACCAGCATCGCCAGCGGCAGGATGCGGCGTGCCCGTCGACGGTAGAAGTTCGCGAAGGAGATCCGACCGACGCGGTCGTGCTCGTCGAGCAGGAGGCTGGTGATCAGGAAGCCGGAGATCACGAAGAAGACGTCGACGCCGACGAACCCGCCGGCGGGCCGGCCGAGGACGTGTTCGAGGATCACCACCACTACCGCGAAGGCCCGTAACCCCTGAATGTCCGGACGGAACCGGGGCCGTGCAGCGGTGGGTTGCCGGGCGACGAAAGGTTCGCCCGGCACCGTACGCAAGGACGTGGCCCGGTCAGTCTCGCGCATCAGGTGTGGCATGGCCGATGGGCGGTCGAGCGGCGGTCCGGCGCAGCCGGGCCAGCGGTCCCGGCCGGTCGGCACCGGCTGCCGAGGCGGCAACCGGAGCGGAATCCGTCGCCCCTGACGTGGACGTGATCAGGACCATCACGACGAAGATCCAGGTCAAGCCGTCGACAGAGAGCGGGTTCCAGACCACCTCGGTGAACGAGTAGACGACGAAGAGCGCCACCGGGGCCTTGGCGGTGAACGCCCGGCCGTCGGCGACCGGCGCGCGCAGCAGGGCGGCCAGCAGGAAGGTCAACAGCGCCAGGCCGACGAAACCACCGGAGAAGATCGCCAGTACGTAACCGGAGTGGAAGAAGTGGTACGGCGCTTCGCCGATGTCCCGCAGGTAGTACCACTTCGAGACGCCGACGCCGGTGGCCTCCGACCCGGCGATGTACTCCCGCACGTGGACCCAGATGTTGCCCCGGTTGCTCAGGGTGGTGCGGGACGCGCTCCAGGTCAGATACGTCGCCGTTGCGGCGGCCCCGACGACAAGCGCCGTGCAGAGGGCGAGGTTGATGTGCGGGTACGGCCGCCGCCGTTGCAGCAGCACGGCACCCAGCACCCACACGCCCGCCGCGGCGAGCGCGAGATAGCTGGTCCGGGACCCGGTGGCGACGATGATCAGCAGACCGAACGCCAGCACCGCCACCCGCTCCGCCCCACGTAGCGCGCAGGCGGCGGCGACCACGGTGAACGAGGCGATCAGGGCGACGTAGTTCTCGGAGTTGTAGAAGCTCTTGAACAATGCCCCCGCGACCGAGCACTTCTCCAACTGCCCGCCGGTGCAGGCCCGCCACGCCTGCCCGTAGACGGCGGTCGGGATGGTCAGCACCGACAGGACGGCCAGCCCGGCGTACGCCATCGCGCGCAGGCTCACCGTGGTGCCGGCCGCCATCAGCCAGGCCGCGACCAGGAGCAGCCCTGCGGTGGCGTACGCCGGCATCCTCGACCCGTACACGCCGTCACCGGAGAGGAGATCCACGCCCAGGCACCAGACGAGCAGTGCCGCGGCCAGCCCCAGGCAGATCCGCCGCCAGAACTCGGGCAGCGCCCACAGCCGTCGCCGGCCCACGGCCACCAGCCAGCCGACAAGCGCGAGCACCAGCAGGCCGATGAGCGCCGACGAGTGCTCACCGGCGATCGCGGGCGCGGCGTTCGCCAGCACCACGAACCCGAGGAACGCGACGGCGTTCGCGCCGCTGCCGAAGGCGGCCACGACGGCCCGACGCGCGTGGACCAGCCAACCGGCCGCCACGAGGCCACCCGCGCTGAGCAGGACGGCGAAGAGTGTGGTCACCTCAGACCCTTTCCATGGAATGCGGCGAAGGAGGTGCGCCGGCCCGGTCGCGGCGGACGGCGGCGGCGAGACAACCCCAGAGCAGTACGGCGAGCAGCGCGTCGCAGACCAGGCTGGACACCACCGCACCCTGCCACCCGTAGACCGGGATGAGCCACAGGTTCAGCAGCGCGTTGAGCACGCCGATGCCGATCTGACAGATCGTCCGCCGGCCCTGCATCCGCGCCCCGGAGAGCGCGTCGGCGGCAAGGTAGTGCAGCGACTTCAGCACCAGCAGTGCGCTCAGCCCCTGGAGTGCCGGAATGGCCGCCTCGAAGTCGGGCCCGAAGACCAGCGGCATCATCCAGGCGAACGCGACGAGCAGCAGACTCACCGGCACGCTGAAGGCCAGGAAGCGCGGCACCAGCCGACGGGCCATCCGCAGCGCTTCCCGGGGGCCGTTGCGCCCCGCCTCGAAGAACCCGGGGTAGGCCACCGCGCCCATGGTCCGGGCGGGGGTGTACGCGAGATCGACCACCCGGTAGGCGGCGGCGTAGATCGCGGCGCTCTCCGGGGTGCCCAGGCGGGACAGCATGACCTTGTCGCTGTCGTTGTACACCGACTGGGCCGAGAGACCGACCGCGAACAACATCCCGGTGCGGGCCTGCCGCAACGCACCGCCGACGCCCAGGGACGCGACGGCGGCGCCACTGAGCCCGGCCAGGAGCACCGGCAGGCACACGACCACGGAGATCACCACGGACGTGGTGGCCCAGCCGCGCAGCGTGACCGGCTCGTCCGAGAGGGCCAGCACCGCTGCTCCGGCCAGCCGACAGACATGCAGCAGGGCGGGAATGAGGGCAGCCAGCATGATCCGGCCACGGACATGGAACGAGGCGGCCACGGCTTCGATGAGCCGCCAGGCGACCAGATCGGCGAAGGCGAGACAGAGCAGGTCGACCAGGCCGATCTGCGCGCCCCAGATCGCCAGGCCGGCGGCGCTTACCAACACGGTGGCCGCCCCGCCGAAGACCGTCGACAGGAACAGGCCACGGCACAGGTGGCGGGGCCAGTCGGCCGGCGAGTCGGCGTAGTTCTGGATGATCAGGCTCGGCGCGCCGGCCGACGCGAAGGGCGACACCACCGCGATGAGGGCCGTGACACCGACGAACAGGCCGTAGGTGTCGATCGGCATTTCCCGGGCCAGCAACACGAACAGCACGCCCTGGGCGAGGGTACGCAGCAGGTTGCCGGTGAAGAACTTGCCGAACTTGCGCAGGAAGCTCTCACCGTGACCGGCCGTCACCTCAGGGCCTCCACCCATCGGCGGCCCACCTCGGCCGGATCCAGTGCCGCGCGTCGGTTGTGCCACGCCTTCTCGAAGTCCGTGACGGTGGGCCGCTGGTCGCCGGTCAGGCGTACGACCGCGTCGGCGAGCGCGGCCGGTGAGGTGTCCCGGGCCAGGATGCCCGGCACGAACGTCGGGATCATCTCGTCCACGGCCGGCACCGGCAGGGCGGCAACGGGCAGCCCGGCCTCGGCGGCCTCCAGGAGGCTGAACCCGAACGTCTCGGCCCGGGACGGGTGCAGCAGCACGTCCGCCTCCGCGAGCAGCCCCGCCACCTGCGGCACCCGACCCAGGAAGGTGGTGCGCCCGGCCAACCCGAGCGCGGACGCCCGCTCGTGCAGGAGTTCACGCTCCGCGCCGTCGCCGGCGAGGGTCAGGTGGTAGTGCGCGGGTAGCAGCGCCAGGGCTTCGAGCGCGCCGACGTGGTTCTTGATCGGGCGGAACGCGCCGGCGGTGACGAGCGTGATCCGCTCGCGGTCGGCGACCTCGCGGGGCGGCACGAACGGCTTGGGCGGCAGCACGTTCGGAATGGTCAGCACCGACTGCCCCGGGGCGAGTTGCCGTACGGTGCGCGCCACCCCGTCGGAGACGGCGACCACCAGCTGCGGCCGTAGTCCGTTGGTCCGGGCCAGCCGGGCGAGCGTGCGGACCCGGCGATCGAAGCGCAACCGTTCCGGCAGCAGCGAATGTTCCCAGCCGACGAAGCGGCGACCGGAACCGGCCAGGGCGGCACCGGCCGGCAGGCTGGCCCACAGGCCGCTCGCCACGATCCGGACGTCCGCCGGCAGGTTCCGCAGCCGACGCCGCAACGGCGGGACCGCCTCCAGCAGGCGGGTGATCCGGGTACCCAGCCCGAGGGTGTCGACTGTCAGATCGTCCAGGCCGGGCGGGATCGAGCGGGACAGCACGGTCGCCGAGACCTCGACGCCCTGCTCCTGCAAGGCCCGCATGAGCAGCACGGCGGCACGTTCCATGCCGTAGAGCGGCTCCAGCTGGGCCAGCACGAAGTGCACGCGCATCAACGGGTCCCGTCGGCCTGGAGTGGGTCGCCGCCACCCGTGGTCCGCGAACCGCGCATCGCCACCCGCTCCAGCGCCGACCGGGGCACCAGCCCGAGCGCCGCGAGGACGGCGTTGCGGGCCGACGGGGGACGGTTGCGGCGGATGGCGCGCACCATCTCGCGTACGCCCTCGCGGTCGCGGGCCTGCACCGCGTAGCGCAGGGTCTGGGCGGCGATGAAGTCGGAGAACGTCTCCGGTGCCCACACCCCCTCCCAGCGTTGCGCCCAGTCCCAGGAGGTACGCCAGTCCGCGCTGGCCGAGATCGATCCCGGGCTGCCCACCGTGTAGATGGCGGTGGCCTCCTCGATCTGCACGATCTTCGCTCGCGGGATCCGGGCGGCCCGGACGAGCCAGTCCCAGTCCTGGTGCCGGGGCAGCGTCTCGTCCCACGGGCACTGTCGCGCCAGGTCGGCGGTGGTCAGCAGCGTCGAGGTGGGCAGCGACTGGCGACCGACCCCGAGGTGCCGGCGACGGAAGAGATAGTCCTCCGGCAGCGCGCCGTCGGCGATCAGCGTGGTCGGTACGGCGGTCGGTAGCGGGCTGCTCCCCGCCTTGCGTTGCAGCGTGCGGGAGGACACCACGGGCAGCCAGCCCTCGCCGGCCAGCCGTTCCAGCACCGGCAGTTGGGCCACGAGCTTGTGCGGCAGCCAGGCGTCGTCGTCGTCCAGGAAGGCGATGTGGCTGCCGGGCGCGGCGTGCCGGACCCCGAGGTTGCGCGCGTACGAGCCCCGCCGGCCGCCGCCGGTGCAGACGATCTCGTCGATCTGGTCGCGCAGGTCTGTCACGCCGGTCGGCACCTCGGCCAGGTCGCAGACCACCACCAGATGTACGGACACACCCTGCTGGGCGCGGGCCGTGGCGACCGCCTCCGCGAGACTGGGGCGACCCGTCGTCGGGATGACCACCGAAACGTCCGGCATCGGATTCTCCAAGAATTGGGCTGGGCGCCACCATGCCGAGTGGCGGCGCGTACGGCGAGGACCGTCGATGCGCATGTCCCGAAGCCGATCGGAGCGGAGCCTACCGCCCACCCGAATCCGGGCGCTGACCGGTCGATCAGCGGCCACCACCGCGGAACACCTCGGCCACGGTTCGCAGCAGCACCTTGGCGTCCAGCCACAGTGACCAGTTCTCGATGTAGTAGTTGTCGAACCGGGCCCGGTCGGAGATCGGGGTGTCCCCGCGCAAGCCACTGACCTGGGCCAACCCGGTGAGCCCGACCGGCACCCGGTGACGCATGGCGTAGCTCGGGTACTCGGCGGAGAACTTCTCGACGAAGTACGGCCGCTCGGGCCGCGGCCCGACGACGCTCATGTCGCCCTTGAGGATGTTCCACAGCTGCGGCAGCTCGTCCAGGGAGGTGCGCCGCAGGAAACGACCGATGGGCGAGACCCGCCGGTCGTGCGCGATCGACCAGTTCGTCTGGGATTCGTGCTCGTTGAGCGGCCGCATGGTGCGGAACTTGATGATGTCGAAGGGCTTGCCGTGTCGACCGATGCGTTCCTGGCGGAAGAAGATCCCCCGGCCACCGTCGAGGAACGCCAGCCCCGCGCTGAGCAGCAGAATCGGGCTGAGCAGCAGCAACGCCGTCGCAGCGAAGATCACGTCCGAGGTGCGTTTGAGTGCCCAGTGCGGCCCCGACAGCGTCGTGTCACCGACCTTGACGATCGGGATGGCGCCGATGTGGTCGCCGTGCGACCGGGACCCCCAGAGCCGGGGTGCCGCCCACAGGTCGCAGGTGGCGACCTTCGGGTGGCGGAGGATCTCCATCAGCACCAGTTCGGGGCACTCCGGGTCGGCGATGATCAGCACGTCGCACTCGGTCAGCCGGACCAGGTATTCGAGTTGGTCGAGCGTCCCGATCAGGGGCGTGGTGGACGTGGCCGTCGCCGAGGGGCTGTCGACGTGGCCGACGAACCGCAGCCCGTACCGGGGATAGCGGCGCAGGAGTCGGGCCAGCTCCACGGCGGTCGGGCCGCTGCCGATGACGATGGCGTTGTGTTCCACCCACCGCTGCCGGCGGGCCAGCGTGGCGATCTCCCGGGTGAGCAGGCGACCGGCGAGCACCAGGACGGCGGCCACCGCTATGCCGCGGATGAACTCGACGAGGTATTCCGGGGAGTCGTGGCGCAGCGCGGCGATGATGACGACGATCGCCGCGGCGGCCAGCAACCGGCCGCAGAGGCTCGGGATCTCATCGAGGATGCTCACGTGCCGGCGGGCCTGGTAGAGCCCGCCGGCGGCGAAGATGGCCACGGTCAGGGCGGTCATGACCAGGGTGCCGCGCCAGTACTGCTGGTCGATCAGCAGTGGCGACAACAGCGCGGCGACGTCGACCGGTGCGGTCAACATCCAGGCGCGCAGGCCCCGGGTGCGGGTCGAGGTGCGGGAGCCGGGGTAGGGAAGTACCGCCGTCGCGTCCAGGCCGGGGCGCGCGGTGTCGCCGTTCTCCGCCGGTGTCGATCCCGCATCGGCCGCGGTGCCCTCGTGCGGAGGGTCCCCGTCGTCGTCCGTTTCCGTCGACTCCGATCGGTGCCCCAGGCGGGGTGACCCCTCCTCACCGGGTGCGATGGTGGCCGGGAAACCCATGACAGGTTGCCTCGACATGTGTGGATCCTCCCCCGTGGAGTGACATCCGTTGACGCCTGAGAAGCCACCGGAGCGAACGCAGGATACGGCGGCTCCGGCGACAGCCGCCAGAGCCGCCGGAACAATTCATGCCCTATTTGCCTAGGTTGAGAATTTCTTTGACCGAGTCCCGCCGAACTGCGTCGTAGAAGTTCGCCGCTTTGTCCGAATCGTCGAATACCACGCTCTCGCTGCCGACCCGTCCGGTGCCCTTTGTCGGATTGGTCATGAAGGTCAGATCGTTGCCGCGCAGGCCTCGCAGGTCCATTGCCATGTCGACAAGGGACATGTCCTTGTCGACGGATACGGCGCTGGAGGTGGCGCGGACGAAGGAATTGAGATTGCTGGGATTTGTCAAAATCCCACCTGATGCGGCTTTGTCCAGAATTGCCTTGATGACCTGCTGCTGATGCTTGATCCGGGTGAAGTCACCGTCGGCGAACTGCTTGCGTTGGCGGGAGAAATCCAGCGCGGTCGCCCCGTCCATTCGCTGTCTGCCCTGCTCGAAGGTGCGGAAGGGTGGGTGGATCGAGGTGAACTTCTTCTCCGAGTTGACCTCGATGCCGCCGAGAGCGTCGATGATCTCGGTGAATCCGGCGAAGTCGACCATCAGCACATGGTCGATCCGAACCTTTGTGTACTGCTCCACGGTCTGCACCATCAGCGGTAGGCCACCCCAGGCGTACGCGGCGTTGATCTTCGCGTCGCGACCGCCACGCCCCTCCTTGGTGCGCGGGATCGAAACCCAGGTGTCCCGGGGAATGGAGACGAGTTGCGCCCCGGAACGGTCCTTCGGCACGTGCGCCAGGATGATGGTGTCCGCGCGGGAACCGCCGGTGCTCTCCGGATCGCGCGAGTCGCTACCGAGGATCAGCATGTTCAAGGCGCCCGCTTCGACGACCTCGGGCCGGGTCTCCTCGGGTATGCCGTCGAACGCGTCGAGCCGCTCGATGTCCGACTCGACCGACTTGAGATAGAAACCGGCGGCCACCACTGCGCCGACCCCGACCAGTGCCAACACCAGCACGCTGATCAGCGTGATCCGCAGCCACCGTCGGCGCGGCTTCCTCGCCGTGGGGTCTGCCGCATTCTCCGACCCGTCGGTGTCCCCCGCCGGCAGTGTCTGCTCCGGGACGACCGTCCCGGCCTGCTCTCCACTCGACATGGGCGCGATGCTACTGAACCTGACGTATGCGGGCTGCCCCGGCGGGTCGGGAATAGCGCCGAGCGTCGGTCATCGTGTTACCCCGATGTTTCGGTCCGTCTGGTACAACCCACAAGTGGATGCCGTCAAGCTGCGTCGGGCCATCGCCCGGACCCGTCTCGCCCCCGTTGCCGCCTTTCCGAAGCGGCTGGTCACGGTGGCCCGTCACGACGCCAAGGTGCTGCGCACCTCGGCCCGATGGCTGCTCGCCTCCCGCGAACACCACAACTACACGTACGAGCTGACCAAGCTCAGCCGCAGCCACCTGGCCTGGTTCGTGAGCGTGGTGTGTGACCTGCCGGTCGCGCATGTCCGCGGGTACCTGGACGAGATCGAGTCGGACGACGCGCTGCGCCAGCACATCGCCTCCACCATCGGCAGCGCCGCGCGCCGTGGCCTGGCCGACAAGCAGGTCCGGTACGCCCGGCGCATCGGGTGGTACGCCATCGTGCGCGCCCGCCGACCCGCGCACATCGTGGAGACCGGTGTGGACAAGGGGTTGGGCAGTTGCGTCCTGGCCGCAGCCCTGTTGCGCAACGCCGCCGAGGGCCACCCCGGTCGGGTCAGTTCCATCGACATCAACCCCGAGGCCGGCTATCTCGCCCGCGTCGCGCCCTGGTCCGAGGTGATCGACCTGGTCATCGGTGACTCGGTCGAGTCGATAAGCGCGTTGGACCAGCCGGTCGACCTGTTCCTGCACGACAGCGACCACAGCCGGGCGTACGAGAAGCGCGAGTTCGAGGCCGTCGAGCCGAAACTGGCCCCCGGGGCGATGCTGCTCACCGACAACGTCACCCACACCAACGTGCTGGCCCGGCACGCCGAGCGCACCGGCCGGAAGTTCCTCGCCTACCGGGAGACCCCGGCGAACCACTGGTACCCCGGGGACGGCATCGGCGTGGCATGGTGACCGGGTGCGGCTCAGTGAGATCAACACGTACCCGGTCAAGGGTTGTCGCGGCCTGACCCACGACGAGTCCGAGGTGCGGCCGTGGGGGCTCGACGGCGACCGGCGGTGGATGCTCGTCGACGCCGACGGTGTCGGAGTGACCCAGCGGGACACCACCGCGCTGGTCCGGGTGCACGCCCACCCCGAAGCCGGCGGCCTGCGGCTGAGCGCCGCCGGTCACCCGGACCTGCTGGTCCCGGAGCCGGTCGGCGTCCCCCCGGTGCAGGTGCGCACCTTCCGCCGCCGGGTGCTGCTGGTCGACGCGTTGCCCGCCGGCCCGACCGCCGACGCCTGGCTCGGCCAGGTGCTCGACCGGCCGGTCCGCCTGGTCTGGCTCGCCGAGCCGGCCCGGCACATCGAACCGGGCCGAAAGAAGCACGACCCGGGCGACCGGGTCAGCTTCGCCGACGCGTACCCGGTGCTGCTGACCAGCACCGCGTCGCTGGCCGCCCTGGGCGACTGGCTCACCGAGGCCGGCGCGGACCCGGTCCCGATGGCCCGGTTCCGGCCCAACCTGGTCGTCGACGGGGCACCCGCCTGGACGGAGGACGGCTGGGAAGGGCGGGAACTGCGGATCGGCGACGTCGCGTTCCGGGCCGCCGGCTCGTCGGCCCGCTGCCTGGTCACCACCACCGACCAGGAGACGGGGGTACGCGGCCGGGAGCCGCTGCGCACCCTCGCGCGGCACCGCAACATCGACCGTCAGCTGCTGTTCGGGCTGAACCTCGTGCCGCTGGAATCCGGCCGGATCAGCGTCGGCGACCCCGTCTTAGCTTTCGCTTAGGTCGCTTGTCCGGTATGGCCGTCGTCGGGCAGCATCGGTGCACGTGACCGACGGAACCGACGGCCCCGCCGCACGGACAACAGCCAGCCGTCCCCGCACGGGTCGCTGGCTGGCAGGCGGGGCCGTGGTCGTCGTCGCCACGCTCCTCGGCCTCACCCTGGCGCTGCGCTCCGGTGCCGCACCCGCCTGCGCCGCGCCGATCCCCTCGCAGCACGCCGCCGCGCCGCTGGCCCCGGCTGCTTTGCTGGCTCCGCCGGCTGCCGGCACCGTCGGCAAGGGCAAAGCGACCTTCTACGACTCGACGGGTACGGACGGCAACTGCTCCTATCCGACCGCCCCCGCCGCCCGGCTCTACGTCGCGCTCGGCCCCGACGAGTACGCCGACGGTGCGGCCTGCGGCGGATATCTCGACGTCACCGGGCCCAAGGGCACCGTACGGGTCATGGTCGCCGACCAGTGCCCGGAGTGCGCACCCGGACACCTCGACCTGTCCAGGGAGGCGTTCACCCGGATCGCCGACCCGGTGCGCGGCGTCGTCGACGTCAGCTACCGCCTGGTCGTCGACCCGCCGCTGACCGGCCCGCTCACCTTCCGAATCAAGGAGGGCGCGTCGCAGTGGTGGTTCGCGGTCCTGGTCGCCGGGCACGGCAATCCGCTGCGTGCCGTCGAGGTACGCCACGGCAGTTCGGGCAACTGGCGGGCGGCCAGCCGGCAGAGCTACAACTACTGGCTGATCGATTCCGGGGCCGGCCCCGGCCCGTTCCAGATCCGGGTCACCGACACCCGGGGCCACCGGGTCACCGCCGCCGGCATCCGGATGACCCCCGGCCAGGTCCAGCGCAGCACGGTCCGGATGTACGGCGGCACCTCGGGCGGGTCCACCCCCGCGCCCACTGCGAGCGCGGCCCCCAGGACGCCCTCGTCCAGCCCGAAGCCGACCGCCCGCGCGTCGGCACGCCCGAGTCCGTCCCCGTCCACTCTGGCCCCGGTTGACGTGTCTGCCTCACCGGCGGTGATCGGTGCTCCGGACGGGGAGGCGGTGGCGCTGGCGTCGTCGTCGCCCGACGCAGGACCCCGAGGTTGCGCCTGACCGCCCCCGTATCCGCGGCGACGCCCGTCTGGATCTGCGGTCGACTGCCCGAAGCTGCGGCGGCGTGCCCGTTTGTGGTCAGGACCGGCCTGGCGGGTTGCCCAGGTCAGAAGGTCGGGCCTGAGGTGGTCTGCTTGGCGGAGTCCTCGCTCAGTCCGAGCCACATCAGGATCTCGTCCCGGTCGTCGCCGGGGGCGACCCGGATCGCGCCGGGCCACCGGCCCACCTCGCGGTAGCCGAGTCGCCGGTAGAACCGGTCCAGCCCCAGCCCGTCGCGCACCGTCACGTGCAGTGCCGTCAGCCCGAGGTCCCGCCCGACCTGCGCGGCCTTACGCATCAGCGCGTCGCCGACGCCGCGTCCCTGGGTGTCCGGGTGGACCATCACCCGGGTGAGGACCCGCAGGTGCTGCTTCAGGTGGAACCGTGGGTCGGTGAAGATCGCCATGGCGACCAGTCGGTCGTCGTCGTAACCGAGCAGCAGTCGGTCCGGGCCGTCGGCGATGCCCGCGAGGGTCGGGTCGGCGATCGTCCGCACCTTGTCGGCGGTGACCGGTGCCACGAAGCCGACCGCGCCGCCCGCGTTTGTGACATCCACCCAGAGCGCGACGATGTCGGCGCGCAGATGCGGGGTGAGTTCGGGGTCGAGGACGAAACGCAGGGTCACCCGCACATCCTCGCCAAGTCGCCGGCCCGACGCCCGTGATCGTGATGCGCCCGACAGGGCAGAGGGTGTTGGTGCGGGAGGGGGGATTCGAACCCCCACGTCCTTTCGGACAATAGGACCTAAACCTACCGCGGCTGCCGTTACGCCACTCCCGCCGGCACTGGAGAGTCTAGGGCGTCGCACCGGCCCGCTGTCGAGGCCTCCGAGGGTGTGATCGACACCGTTGCGGCGAAGTGGCAGTGTCCCGGTCGGGCCGATACCACCACTGCGCCGTAACGGTGTCGATCACGCCAGCTCAGTCCAGACCGAGGTCGCGGCGCAGCTTGGCGACGTGGCCGGTGGCCTTGACGTTGTACAGCGCCCGCTCGATCTTGCCGTCCTCGTCGATCACGAACGTGGAGCGGATCACGCCGGTGACGGTACGGCCGTACGACTGCTTCTCGCCGTACGCCCCGTAGGCGGTCAGCACCGTCTTGTCGGTGTCGGCGACCAGCGGGAAGGAGATCGCGTCGCGCTCGCGGAACTTGGCGAGCTTCTCCGGCTTGTCCGGCGAGATGCCGATCACCTCGTAGCCGGCGGCCTGCAGCGAGGCGAGCGAGTCACGGAAGTCGCAGGCCTGCTTGGTGCAGCCGGGGGTCATCGCCGCCGGGTAGGCGTACAGGATGACTTTGCGGCCGCGCAGGTCGGCCAGGGTGACCTGGTCGCCGGTGTCGGTGGGGAGGGTGAACTCGGGCGCCGGGTCACCGGGGGAGAGGCGAGCGGGTGCGGTCATGGCCCGACCATACCGCCGGCCCGAGCCGACCCCGCCGACCGCCGGGCCGACCAGGCCGAGGGCACAGTCCGGCCGAGGCTCAACCGGGCCGACCGCAGGCTCCGGTGGACGCACGCCATTCCACCGGAATTAACACAACTGTGTTTTTGCAAGCTATTGGCAACAAGCTCGGGTGGGAAATAGGCTCGGTCTGCCGGCGAGCGCGGGCCCGCCGTCCCGTGGGAGGTCACGTGGAAAACCTGGCCATGCACATCTCGAACGGCATCATCAACGGTCCTGTCGCCGCGCTCTTCGCGGTGATCGCCCTGGTCGCGATGGCGGTCGCCGTCCACCGTGGACGGCAGGACCTGGACGACCGGCTGGCCCCGATGGCCGGCCTGGTCGCCGCCTTCATCTTCGCCGTGCAGATGCTCAATTTCCCGATCTTCACCGCCGGGGTCAGCGGCCACCTGCTCGGTGGCGCGCTCGCCGCCATGCTTGTCGGCCCCTGGGTCGGCGCGCTCTGCATCGCCGTGGTGCTGGTGGTGCAGGCCCTCGTGTTCGGCGACGGCGGGGTGGCCATGCTCGGGCTCAGCATCACCAACATGGGGGTGATCGCGGTCGCGGTGGCGTACCTGCTGATCGCGCTGCTGCTGCGGGTGCTGCCGCGTACCCCTGCCGGGTTGGCCGTCACCGCCTTCGTCGCCGCGCTGATCAGCGTGGTGGTCGCGGCGATGGGCTTCGTCCTTCAGTACTGGCTCGGCGGCACCGCCGACCTCGGCGGCAACCTGGCCGGGCTGGCCGGGACGATGGCCGTGTCCCACCTGTTCATCGGCATCGGCGAGGGCCTGATCACCGCCACCACGGTGGTCACCGTGGCGAAGGTCCGACCCGATCTGGTGTACGCGCTGCGCGCCGCCCGTAAGCCGGTCGGACCGGCGTCCGTCCCCGCCGTCGGAGGTGTCCGGTGAAGCGTTTCTGGGGTTTCCTCGCAGGCGGGCTGCTGGTGGCCCTGCTGCTGGCCGGCGTGGTCAGCAACTTCGCCTCGCCGCACCCGGACGGGCTGGACTCCTCGCTGCGCGAGGGCTGCACCGTCGACGCCGACGGTGAGATCACTGGCGGCAGTTGCCCGGCCCAACAGGAGAAGGAGCACGAGATCGGTGGGCCGCTTGCCGACTACGGCATCGCCGGCATCGACAACGAGCTCCTCTCCACCGGGCTGTCCGGCGTACTGGGCGTCCTGCTGACCTTCGCACTGGCCGGCGGCGCGTTCTGGCTGGTCCGCCGGCGCGGCACCGACCCGACCCCGCAACCGGTCGGCCCGACTCAGGAACCGCTCGACGCGGGCACACCCGCGTCGAGCCAGGGGTAGCGCCGGTGGGAGCCGGGCACGCCCACGTGCTCTACCGGGACGCCGACTCGCCGGTGCACCGGCTGCCACCGGAGGTGAAGATCGCGGCGATGGTGGCGTTCACCGTCGCCGTGGTCGCCACCCCCCGGGCGGCGTTCTGGGCCTTCGGCGCGTACGCCCTGCTGGTCGCGGTGGTGGCGGCGCTGGCCCGGGTGAGCCCTCGATGGCTGCTCACCCGGTCGGCGATCGAGGTGCCGTTCGTGCTGTTCGCGTTCGCGTTGCCGGTCATCGGCGCGGGCGAACGGATCGACGTGCTCGGCCTCAACCTCTCCACCGAGGGCCTCTACGGCGCGTGGAACATCCTCGCCAAGGGCACGCTCGGCGTCTGGGCGTCGCTGCTGCTGGCCGCGACCACCACCACCCGTGACCTGATCGTCGGGCTGGACCGGCTGCGCTGCCCGCAGATCATCACCCAGATCGCCACCTTCATGCTGCGCTACCTCGACGTGCTGGTCGGCGAGGCCCGCCGGATGCGGGTCGCGCGGATCTCCCGGGGCGACGACCCGCGCTTCCTGTGGCAGCTGCGCGGCTTCGCCGCCGGCATCGGCGCGCTGTTCCTGCGTGCCTTCGAACGCGGGGAACGGGTCTACCTGGCCATGCTGTCGCGCGGCTACACCGGGCGGATGCCAGCGGTGTGGCAGGGCGCCGGGGCGGCCACCACCGGGCAGTGGCTGGTCGCGGCGACCGTGCCGCTGCTGGCCGGCACCGTCGCCGCCACCGCCGCCGTACTGACATGATTCACGGTGTGGCATCGACCGCACCCAGCCTCGACGTCCGAGGCGTCCGGTACGCCTATCCGGACGGGCACGTCGCCCTGCACGGCGTGGACCTGACGGTGGCCCGGGGCGAGCGGGTGGCTCTGCTCGGGCCCAACGGTGCCGGCAAGACCACCCTGGTGCTGCACCTCAACGGCATCCTGAGCGCCACCGAGGGCAGCGTCAGCGTCGGTGGGCTGCCGGTGACAGGCGACCGGGCGCGGCTGGCCGAGATCCGGCGGCGGGTCGGCATCGTCTTCCAGGACCCCGACGACCAGCTCTTCCTGCCCACCGTCGCCGAGGACGTGGCGTTCGGGCCGGCCAACCTGGGGCTGCGCGGGGCGGAACTGGCCGCCCGGGTGGACGAGGCGCTGGCCGCGGTGGGCATGTCCGAGCATCGTGACCGGGCCCCGCACCATCTGTCCTTCGGCCAGCGCCGCCGGGTGGCGGTGGCCACCGTGCTGGCGATGCACCCGGAGATCCTGGTGCTCGACGAGCCGTCGTCGAACCTCGACCCGGCGGCCCGGCGGGAACTCGCCACCATCCTGCGCGCTCTGCCGGTGACCCTGTTGATGGTCACCCATGACCTGCCGTACGCGTTCGAACTCTGCGACCGGTCGGTGATCCTCGACGGCGGCCGGATCGTGGCCGACGGGCCCACCGCCGACCTGTTGGGCGACACCGACCTGCTCGCCCGGCACCGCCTCGAACTGCCGTACCCGTTCAGTCCCGCTCGGAACTGACCGTCGCCACGGCCACCGGGACCGACCTGGTGGCCGCGCGGCCGGCGGCGTGCAGCCGCAGGACTGCGGCGGCCAGCGCCCCCGCCCCGGCCCCGACGGCCAGGACTACAAGCACCCGGGCGAGCGTCGGTGGCCAGGGCACCGGCACGACGGACCGGGCGAGCAGGGCCGCGTTCGTCACCCCGGCGAACAACGCCAGGCAGGCCCCGGCCAACGCCAGCGGAAAGTCGGCACCGGTCCGACGGCGCACCGCCCACCCGCCGGCGGCGAGCGCGCCGAGCCCGGACAGCAGCGTCCACACCGGCCCGGTCAGCAACCCGAGCAGCATCGCGCCGACCCCGGTCGCCCCGGCGTCCAGCGTCCGGCCGACCGCGAGCAGCACGGCCGCCACTCCGCCGACGGCCAGCAGACCGCCGAGGCCGGCCAGCGCTCGCCGGCCCGGAGCCGAAGCCGCCGGCAGCAGGCCGAGCGCACCCGCCGCGAGCGCGCCGACGACCGCCACCACCCACCACGGGTACGCGTCCGGCGGCGGTACCCAGTGCAGGCTGCCCCGGATCTCCGCCGGCCCGTCCGGGTCACGCAGCGGCACCACCCAGTCGCGTACCCGGTGCTCCCGGTCGGGTGCGGCGCGGACCTGGGCGGGCGGTCCGGCCTCCCGCCACAGTGCCCGCTGGTCGTGCCAGCGGGCGGTCGAACCCGACTCGACCCGACGCCACTGCGGTGCGGCCGCCGGATCCACCTCCGGCGGCAGGACGGTCTCCCCGGCGATGGTGCGGTTCAGGTACGTGGCGGGGGAGCGGAGGTTCTCGTACACCCCGTCCGGTCCCACCCGCAGGTACGGCTCACCCGAGTAGCCGATCACCTCCACCGGCTGGTCACCGGTGTTTGTCAGCTCCAGCCGGGCACCCGCCTCGATCACCCGTACCGAAAGGTGCGGGCGGTCCGGGGCCACGGCGCCGATCTCGACCCGGTAGTCGGTCCCGTTCGGGGCGTCGGCGCCGTGCGCCACCGCCGGAGCGGCGGTGGCGATCAGCGTGGTGACCAGGCCGGCGAGCAGCAGCCCGGCCCGGGTCAGCAGGGCACGGCTCACCGCCCGGCCGCCTCCACCGCGGCGGTGATGTTCTCCGGCGTCCACTCCCGCACCTGCTCACCGTTGACCAGGACGGTCGGGGTGCCGGTGACGTTGGCCCTGGTCGCCTCCTCGCTGACGTGCGAGGTCCACGGCTTGTACTTGCCGTCGCGCACGCAGCTGCCGAAGCTGTCGCGGTTCAACCCGACCTCGGCCCCGATGTCGATCAACTCGTTGTCGCTGAGCTGCGCGCCGTTCTCCGGCGGCTGCTTGTCGAACAGCGCCTTGCTGAACTCGGTGAACTTGCCGCCCTCGGCGGCACAACCGGACGCGGCCGACGCGCGGGTCGAGTACTGGGTGCTGGAGAAGCGGTTCAGGTAGGCCACCGGGTGGTACACCACCCGGGCCTTGCCGTCGCTGACCAGCTGCTCGATGGTCGCGCCACTGGTCTGCTCGAACTGCTTGCAGGCCGGGCAGAGGTAGTCCTCGTACACGTCGATGGTCACCGGTCCGCTGCCGACCACGATGCCGGTGCCGTCCTCGGTCGCCCCCGGCGGCGCGACGAAGGTTCCGGAACTCTGACTGGACCAGACGCTCCAGCCGATCAGGCCGGCGACCACCAGCACCGCGACCGCCCCGATCGAGACCCACAGCGTCCGCTTGCGCCGCCGTTCCCGGGCCAACTGCTCCCGGACCACGCGGGCCGCGTCCTTGCGCCCCTTGCGACTACTCATCCTCGTCCTCCACCGGTTCGCCCGTCAGCGCGCCGTCCACCGAGACGGCCGTGCGGGGCCAGATCAGCAGGAACCCGGCCAATGCCAGGAAACCCAGATCCCGGAGGATCTCCGGGAGATAGCTCGGGGTCTGCCCGGGCGGCAGCGCGCCGCCGGTGCCGAAGCAGCCACAGTCGATCGCCAGCCCGCGCGACCAGGCCGAGATGATGCCCGCGATGAAGACCACCAGCAGCGCCGCGGAGACCCCGGCGACCAGTCGGGTGGCCAGCCCGAGCAGCAGCAGTACGCCGAGCGCCAGCTCGACGAAGGGCAGCACCGCCCCGACCACCACCGACACGTCGTACGGCAGCACCTGGTAGGCGTGCACCGCCCGGCCGGAGGCGGCCAGGTCACCGACCTTCGTCGCGCCCGCGTACAGCCAGACGGCGGCCAGCCCGAGGCGGACGACCAGCCCGAGCCAGGGCAGCAGCTTCCTGTTCACCCGGCCAACGCCTCACCGACGGCGTTCACCAGTTCGCTGCGCGCGCGGGCGACCCGGGACCGGATCGTGCCCACCGGCACCCCCTCCACGGCGGCGGCCTCCGCGTACGACAGACCCAGCAGCTGGGTGAGCACGAATGCGCCCCGCCGTTCGGTCGGCAGCCGCCGGACCAGGTCGGCCGCACCGAACTGCCCGGCCGGGTCGGGGTGCGGCACATCGGTGTACGCGTCGGCGGTGAGCCGCTGGGCCAGCCGGCGTCGGCGGACCACCGTGCGCAGGTGGTCGGCGCAGGTCCGTCGGGCGATGCCGAGCAGCCAGGTACGGGCCGTGGAACGTCCCTCGAAGGCCGGCAGGGCGCGGAACGCCCGCAGGTACGTCTCCTGGGTCAGATCGTCGGCGCTGTCCGGATCGACCAGGGCCGCCGCGAAGCGCCACACCTCGGCCTGAGTGGCGCGGACGAAGTCGGCCTGGGCGGCCGGATCGCCGTCGCGTGCCGCCAGCGCGGCGACGGTGGCGAGGTCGGCCGTCTCCGGGCACTCCTGGGCGCGGCGGTCGGCCGCGTCGGAGTCGGCAGCGGCGCTGTCGCGTGGGGCGGGGATCACGACAACCCAGGTTACGCGGCAGCGCGTTGAGCAGCAGGGTCCTTCGGCCCTTCCCATGCAATGCGCCACGCCGGGAACTTTTTTCCCTCAGCGTCCGACTACCCGAGCATGACTCCCGGCCCTGAATCGGCGAGCATGGCCAGCATGACTGCCGCCCCTCGCCGCCGATTCGCCCGGCTGACCGCCGCCGCCGGTCTGCTGGTGACCGTCGTGGCCCTGCTGCTTGCTCCGGCGAGCCCGGCCGCGGCGCACGCCGTGCTCTCCAGTAGCAGCCCCGCCGCCTCGTCCGTGGTGCCGAACGCGCCGACCGAGGTGGTGCTCACCTTCAGTGAGCCGGTCCGCAAGGTGCCGGACAAGATCCGAGTGATCGCGCCGGACGGATCTCGGGTCGACCGGGGTGAGCCCACCTTCGCCGACAGTGTGGTGAGCATCCCCGTCGACAACTCCGCCGGCAACGGTACCTACCTGGTCACCTACCGGGTCATCTCCGCCGACAGCCACCCGGTCTCCGGGGCGTTCACCTTCTCCGTCGGCGCGCCGTCCGAGCCGCCGGTGGACGCCGGCAACGACAGTCGGGCCGACCCGGTGGTCAGCAACGCGGTCAAGGTCAGCAAGTTCGTCGGGTACGCCGGACTGCTCCTGCTGGTCGGCGCGACGCTTGTGCTCGCCCTGCTCTGGCCGCGTCGGCTGCCCCGGACCGCGCCGGCCCGGCTGGCCTGGATCGGCCTCGGGCTGGTCGCCCTGGCCACCGTCGCGACGACCCTGTTGCAGGTGCCCTACACCAACGGTGGCGGCCCGTTCGACATCACCGGTGCCGGCCTGGGCCTGGTGCTCGGCAGCACGTTCGGTGCCGCCCACCTGGTCCGGTTGGGTCTGCTGGCCGCTGCGGCGGTCCTGCTCCGGCCGCTGTTCGCCGGCTCGGTGGGCCGTACCGACCTGATCATCCTCGGGGTGCTCGGCGGGGCGGCACTGCTCACCTGGCCGCTGGCCGGCCACCCGGCCGCCTCGCCCGCCCCGGCGGTGTCGGTGCTCGTCGACGCCGTGCACCTGGGCAGCATGGCCGTCTGGCTGGGCGGCCTGGTGATGCTCGTGGTGTTCCTGCTGCCCCGGGCCGACGAACGGGAGTTGGGCGCGATCCTGCCGATCTGGTCCCGGTGGGCCGCCCTGGCGGTGTCGGCGCTGCTGCTCGCCGGCATCGTCCAGGCCCTGATCGAGGTGGCCACCCCGACAGCCCTGGTGAACACCACGTACGGCCGGCTGGTGCTGGCCAAGGTCGGGCTGTTCGCACTGGTGATCGCGGTCGCCGCGTACTCACGGCACCTGGTCCGCAAGCGGATCGCGGCCAGCCGCCCGGCACCGATGCGCCGGGCGGTCTGGGTCGAGTTGGCCGTCACCGCGGTCGTGCTCGCGGTGACCTCGGTGCTGGTGCAGACCCCACCGGCCCGTACCGCCGGCGCCGACGTGGCCGGTGCCGAGAGCGGCTACTTCACCACCACCGTGCAGAGCAGCCTCTACTCGATGCAGATCGAGATGGCACCCGCCCAGCGGGGCAACAACTCGGTGCACTTCTACGCCTACACGCTGGACAACCAGCCGCTGCCGATCAAGGAGTGGAAGGCCACCGTCGCACTGCCGTCGGCCGGTATCGAGGCGATCGACGTACCGCTGCTGCCGCTGACCGACAACCACGCCACCGGCGAGATCAACCTGCCGTCGGCAGGCGAGTGGGAACTGCGGGTGACCGCTCGTACCACCGAGATCGACCAGGCCACGGTGACCGCCACCGTGTCCATCCGATAGAGAGGGTTCCATCGATGATCCGTCACCGGCGTACCGTGGGTGCCATCGTCGCCCTGACGCTCGGCACCGTCGCCACGGCCGTGTTCGGTTTCGCGGCGCCCGCGTCGGCGCACGTGTCGATCAGCCCGAGCGAGGCGAAACAGGGCGGTTACGGCCGCTTCGCGTTCCGGGTGCCGAACGAGAGTGACGAGGCCTCGACCACCAAGCTGGAGATCTTCCTGCCGGAGAACGCCCCGGTCGGCTCGGTGTCGACCATGCCGGTACCGGGCTGGACCGTCGCGGTGGAGAAGCGCCGGGTCGACCCGCCGGTGCAGGTGCACGGCGCCGAGATCTCCGAGGTGATCTCCAAGATCATCTGGACGGCTGAGGGCGCTGCGGCGGCCATCGCCCCGGGCACCTTCCAGGAGTTCCCGGTCTCCATGGGCCCGCTGCCCGACGTGGATCAGATGGTCTTCAAGGCGCTGCAGACCTACTCCGACGGCGGCGTGGTGCGCTGGATCGACGAGCCGCAGCCCGGTGGCGAGGAGCCGGCCACCCCGGCGCCGGTGCTCACCCTCACCGCCGCGACCTCCACGGCGGAGCCGACCGACGCGCCCACCGCATCGCCCGGCGCACCCGCCCAGGCGGCCGAGGACGACGAGGACGGCAACGGGCTCGCGGTCGGTCTCGGCGTCGCCGGGCTGGTGGCCGGGCTCGCCGGGCTGGTGCTGGGCGGCCTGGCATTCGCGCGTACCCGACGGGCCGGCGGTCCCGGCCAGGGCGGCGAGGCGACGGCGGCCTCCTGACCCCCACCCCGCCCACCACGAGACCCGCCGGCATCCTCCGGCGGGTCTCGCCGTCTCCGCCGCCCTCTTCGTTCCTGCTGTCGTCGCCGTCCCGCCGTCTCCTGCGGTCCTGCGGTCTCCGCTGGCTCTGTGGCTGGTGGTCCGACAGGTCTTCTCCGCGTGCCTGCCCGATATCCACTGACCAGCCGTTCGTCGTAGGTAAGGTCGGCCGGGTAGTTGACTACGGAGAGGGATGTGGCGGATGCGTTTCGTGTGGACGCTGGCCGGAATGTTGCTGCTGGCCGTCGGCATCACCGCGCTGGTCGGTGCCGCCGCGCTCGGCCTGCTGACCGGTCACGCCGACCCGGGCGGCACCTACGCGGCTCGCTTCGAGACCGTGCAGACCACCGGGCATGCGGTGGTGGTGACCGACCTCGACGAGCTGGTACGCCAGGAGGTGCCGCTCGCCGGCGTCGGTGAGGCCCGGATGCGACTGGACGCCCGCACCCATGACGGCCCGGCCTTCGTCGGCCTGGCCCCCGCCGACGAGGTACGACGCTGGCTGGCCGGCGCGCCGTACGCCGTCGTCGAGCGGATGGCGCTGGCCCGGGGCCCGCTGCCGGTCCGCCTGACACCGGTCACCCCGTCCGCCGACGAGCGTCCGACCGTACCGGCCGGACCCGGTGCGCAGACCTTCTGGACCCGCGCCGGCAACGGAACCCTGGAATGGACCCCCGACGAACTGGCCGGGCAGCGCCTCAGCCTGGTGTTGATGCGCACCGACGGTCGCGCCGACCTGACCCTGGAACTGCGAGCCGAGCTGCGACCCGGCTGGCTGGCCCCGGCCACCTGGGGCTCGCTGACCGCCGGCATGCTGCTGGTGATCGTCGCCGCGCTGCTCCTGCTACGCCCGGTACGCCCCCGCGAGGTGATCATCGTGGTAGAGCCGGACCAGGTACCGATCCTCGCCGGCCGCCTCGGAATCAGCTCGCTCAGCGGCCTCGGCACCCCGCCCCCGAACCGTTTCGCCGAGCGGCAACTCGTCGCGGTGGGCAGCACCCTGCCCGCCACCCGAGCAATAGCCCCCGTACCCCGCCCCCAGACCCTCGCCGACCTCCCCGCCCCCCACCACCCCCTACGCCCACCAGCCCCACCCCACTAACACCTTCCCCGGGCATGCCCCGCCCCGCTCGACTCCCGCCCCAGCCTCCCGCCCCAGCCCTCGCAGCACCCCCTCGCCCCCGCGATCTTGCACTTTCCGTCGGGGCGAACGCGACATAAGCCGCGCCTCGGCGACTGAAAGTGCAAGATCGACGGGGTGAGACGAGCGGGGCTCTCTGTCCGGGCAGGGCTGGTCGAGCGGGGTTGGGATCGGGCGGGAGCGGGGTGAGTGGGGCGGGGGTAGGTAGGTGGGGGGTGGGGGTAGGTAGGTGGGGGGTGGGGGTAGGTAGGTGGGGGGTGGGGTGGGTGAGGGTGGGTTATCGGGGGATGGGGGTTTTGGGGTGGGTGGTGGGGTGGGGGGATTTTGTGGGCTTGGTGCCGGTGCGGGTGCGGATGGGGAGGACGGCGAGGAGGAGCAGGCACAGCAGCACGTACGCGTTGCGTCCGACGAATTCCCAGGGGGTGTCGGTCGGTGTCGGGGCGATTCCCCAGTCGTAGAAGGAGACCACCCCGTACACGATGATGGCGCTGGTGCCGACGGCGACGGCGGCCAGTCGACGACGACGGCGTGCTCCCTCAGCGGTGCGTGGGTCGGTGCTCAGGGTCGCGTCGATCAGGATCACCACCGCCGGAATGAACCAGTAGATGTGGTGGGTCCAGGTGATCGGGCTGATCAACGCCGCCACCAGGCCGGTCAGGGTCAGGCCGGTGAGCGCGTCACCGGCCTGCGAGGCGCGTACGGCGCGCCACAGTCCGTACCCGACGATCGCCGCGACCAGCGGCAGCCAGATCAGGCGGCTCGGATCTTCCGGGGCGGAGAGTCGGCTCAGCAGCCCGAACAGTGACTGGTTGCCGGTGTAGTCGGTGCGGCCGACGCGGTCGGTGGCCCACAATTCGTGCGTCCAGAAGCGCCACGAGTCTCCGGGCGCGACCGCGGCGGCGAGCAGGGTCGCTCCGGCGGCGGTCGCGGCTGCCACGGCCGCGGCCCGCCACCGCCGGGTCGCCAGCAGGTAGACCACGAAGATGCCGGGGAACAGCTTGAGCGCCGCCGCCAACCCGATGCCCACGCCGGCCCACCGGCTGTCCCGGGGTACGGCGAACAACAGGTCGGCCAGGATCAGCACCACCAGCAGCATGTTGATCTGGCCGAAGGTGATGGTCTCCCGGGTGCTCTCCACCCCCAGGACGAACAGCGCCCCCACCGCCAGGGTGAACAGGTACGGCAGCCGGTGTCGGCGGATCACCGGGTCGAGCAGCCATTTCGTGGTGACCAGTACGCCCAACAGGGTCAACCCGGTGAAGATCGCCACCGTGACCCCGAGTGTGAGGTGGCCGAAGGGCAGCAGCAGGAGGGCGGCGAACGGGGGATAGGTGAAGTACAACTCGCCCTGCACCCGATCGGGCTGCACGTAGTCGTAGAGCGGGTTGCCTGCGGACCACCAGTCCATCGCCGACATGTAGATCTTCAGATCGAAGAAGTTGTGCACCCTGCCGGGCAGGTAGAGAGCCGGTAGTGCCGCTGCGACAACCAACACGCTGAGTATCCGGCGGTCCCGGCGGGCACCAGGGTCCGCTACATCGACGGTGCGGGGTGTGGCGGGATCGGCGGGCACGGGAAAACCCTAGCGGTCGCTCGGCCCGGCGGCGTGCAGCCACGAGGCTTGGGCTGCGCGTAGGCTGTCCCGGTGGCTGATCTTCTTGTCTGGATCGACTGTGAGATGACCGGGCTGGACCTCGGCAGCGACAAGCTGATCGAAGTCGCCGCGTTGGTCACCGATCCTGATCTCAACGTGCTCGGTGACGGCGTGGACGTGGTGATCCATGCGGACGACGCGGCGCTGGACGCCATGCCGGAGATCGTCCGGACGATGCACGGCAAGTCCGGGCTCACCGAGGAGGTACGCCGCTCCACGGTCACCCTGGCCGAGGCCGAGGACATGGTGCTCGACTACGTCAGCCGGCACGTCAAGGATCCCCGTACCGCCCCGTTGTGCGGCAACTCCATTGCCACCGACCGGGGGTTCATCGCCCGGGACATGCCCCGCCTCGACGCCCACCTGCACTACCGCATGATCGACGTGTCCTCGATCAAGGAGCTGTGCCGGCGCTGGTATCCGCGGGTGTACTTCGGTCAGCCGCAGAAGGGCCTGGCGCACCGGGCCCTGGCCGACATCCGGGAGAGCATCCGGGAGTTGGAGTACTACCGGCGCACCATCTTCGTGCCGCTGCCCGGGCCGGACGTGGACACCGCCAAGGGCATCGCAGCCGGCCTCTGAACCACCCCGCAACCCGCTGGACGCGCTCGACAGTGGTGGGGGTATGATTTCTTCGCACCGCTCGGGCGCAGACCGGGCGTGGCGGCATGGTGGCTGTAGCTCAGTTGGCAGAGCACCGGGTTGTGGTCCCGGTTGTCGTGGGTTCAATTCCCATCAGTCACCCAGTCAGTGGATCAGATCCACTAGCTCAGGCCCCCTCTCGTAGGGGGCCTGAGCTTTTTGTGCCACCTCGCCGACCCGGTGCAGCACGTGCGGGCCGAGTGTCCAGGCCGAGCGGTGCTGCCGTACCAAGGTCAGACCATCTCGGCAGTGTGGTCCGCCCAGTCCTCCGCCTGTTCCAGTGCTAATGGTCTGACCACCTACCAATCATCGGCGATCTGGTCGGTCGTGATCCGCTGTTCGGTCGGCTGGTCTCAGGTGTTCGGTGTCCGCCGCATCAGCCGCCCGAATATCCGTCCTGACCTGCGGGAACTTTGGCGGTTGCGGATAACGAACGCGTCACGGAGTCTTACCTGACCTGAACTTCCTCGGTAGGTTGCAGCAAGGCATGAGGTCGGACCTCATTCCTCGTGCCTCTTAGCTGACGAGGTGAGTTGACGAGTGCAGGAACCCGCCCCCCGGTACGCCGGATACCAGTCCTTCGACTACTTGACGCCGCACGTGGACTACAAGGTCTTCGAGCTGGCTCCGCAGCTCGGCCGTGTGCCGGAGCACGATCTGGGTCTCAACGCCGAGCAGTACGCCCGGGTGGCCCGGCTGCTCCAGGAGCACATGGCCATCTCGCTGCACGAGCACCCGAAGATCCTGCCGGCCGACGTGTCTCAGCTGCGCGACTACAACCGCACCGGCCGCAACTCCTTCGGCTTCGAGGGCCTGGCCCGCTCCGGTCTGACCGCGGTGTTCGACAACTTCATGAACGGCACCGGCTGCGTGACAAGTGAGCACGCCTGGAAGTGGGACGACGTCATCTACGACATCGGTCTGCGCTTCGCCGACATCGCCAAGCAGGACCACGTGGTGGTGGCGACCACGTTGGAACAGATCTTCGAGGCCAAGCGCAACGGCCAGATCGCCCTGGTGGCGGGTCTGGAAGCGGCCACGATGATCGAGAACGAGCTGGACCGGATCGACATCCTCTACGGCTTCGGCGTACGCCAGATGGGCATCGCGTACAGCCAGGCGAACATGCTCGGATCCGGCCTCTCCGAGGACCGCGACGGCGGCCTGACCCACTTCGGGCGGCGCGCGGTGGATCGGATGAACAAGCTCGGTATCGCCATCGACATCTCGCACTCCGGCGACCAGACCTCGCTGGATGTGATCGAGGCCAGTCGGGTGCCGGTGTTCATCACCCACGCCGGTGCCCGTTCGGTCTGGAACACCCCTCGGATGAAGCCGGACGAGGTGATCCGGGCCTGCGCCGAGCGTGGTGGCGTGATCGGCATCGAGGCCGCTCCGCACACCACCCTCTCGGCGGGCCACCCACACCATTCGATCGAGTCGGTGATGGACCACTTCACGTACTGCGTGGAGTTGGTCGGCATCGACCACGTCGCGTTCGGCCCGGACACCAACTTCGGTGACCACGTCGGGCTGCACGACAGCTTTACCCAGCACCTGGCGATCGGTAAGGCCCACGGGGTGGTGGACCACCCGCGTGTTCCGTACGTGAGCGGCATGGAGAACCCGGCGGAGTGCTTCAGCAACATCGTCGGGTGGTTGGTCACGCACGGTTACTCCGACGACGAGATCGCCAAGGTCATCGGCGGCAACATCATCCGGGTTCTTCAGGAGGTTTGGTGAAAATGGCAGTGAAGGGTCGTTGGCGGCTCGCTGTCGCGCTCGGCGTGGTGGCCACGCTGGGTGTGTCTGGCTGCGGCCTGAACGAGGACAACAACTCGTCCTCCAGCAATTCGTCGTCGGACACGGTGCTGCGGATCGGCACCACCACCGACGTGAGCAACTTCAACCCGCTCCAGTCGCTCAGCAAGACCGACTCGTGGATTCTCAACGCGATGTACCCGCACCTGCTGCGGATCGACGAGAACGCGAAGAAGTCCCCGGAGCTGGCCAAGGAGTACCGCTACGAGGACGACGGCAAGACCGCCGTCTTCGTGCTGCGCGACGACTTCAAGTGGTCCGACGGCAAGCCGGTGGTCGCCGACGACGTGAAGTTCAGCGCCGAGAAGATCATGGAGTACAAGCTCGGCAACGTCGCCGCCAAGCTGACCTGGGTCGAGTCGATCGAGGCCCCGGACGCGACCACTGTCAAGTTCAAGCTCTCCCAGCCGTACGCGCCGTTCGCCGAGGGCGTCGGCTTCTGGATGGCGATCGTGCCGAAGCACATCTTCGAGCCGGCCGGCGACCTCTCCAAGTTCGCCAACGACTCGAACTGGGTCGGTGCCGGACCGTTCGTCCTGGACAGCGTGACCAAGGGCCAGCGCTACGTGATGAAGCGCAACGAGCACTACCCGCTCGCGCCGGGTGGCAAGGCCGCGGTCAGCCAGGTCGAGTACCGGGTCTACCCGGACGTGAACACGATGATGCTGGCGCTGCGCAACGGTGACATCGACCTGATGGGTACCCCGGTGCCGGTCTCGGCGGCGAAGACCTTCGAGGGCGACGACAAGATCAAGCTGCAGAAGGTCGGCGCGCTCGGCTTCGCCCACCTGACCTACAACATGAAGAACAAGTACCTCGCCGACCAGCAGGTCCGGCAGGCGCTGTCGATGGCGGTGGACACCAAGGCGATCATCTCCGCGGTGCTCCAGGGTGACGGCCAGCAGATGGCCGGGCCGATCTCGCCGATCTTCTCGGAGTACGACAACACCGAGCTCCAGCCGTACCCGTTCGACCCCGAGGGCGCGAAGGCCAAGCTCAGCGCGGCGGGTTACAAGGACGCCAACAACGACGGCTTCTTCGACGAGCTCTCCTTCGGCGTGGCCTGTGACCAGTCCAACGCCAACATCACCCGGGTGGTGCAGCTCTTCCGCGAGAGCGCGGCCAAGGCCGGCATCAAGCTGGAGAACGAGTGCGTCGAGCGCAACACCTTCCTCACCCGCACCAAGAACGGTGAGTACGACATCGACGCCTCGCAGTGGGGTGTGTTCGACAACCCGATGGACCAGCTGCGCAGCACCTACCTGTCCAGCAACCCGGGTGGCATCAACTACAACCTGCTCGAGTCGGCCGAGATGGACGCGCTGATCAACGACGCGGCCGGCACCACCGACGCCGAAGAGTTCAAGACCAAGATCAAGAACATTGACAAGGTCGTGCACGAGCAGGCGTACCTGACCCCGCTGTACGTGGAGAACTTCCAGTTCGCCTACAACGCCAGCAAGTTCACCGGCTTCGTCGCGTCGCCGTCGGACCTGCTCGGCATGGTCACCGCGTACTCGCTGGCCCAGGTCACTCCGGTCAAGTAACCCCCAACCAGAGGGAAAGGAGGGGTCCCCCGTGGTGCGTTTCGTGCTCAGCCGGGCATTGAAGGCCGTCCTGACCGTGTGGATCGCGATCACCTCGACGTTCTTCCTGCTCCGGCTGCTGCCGGGGGACCCCACGACCCTCATGGTCGAGGGCGACATGACGCCGGAGATGCAGGCGGCACTGCTCAAGACGTACGGCCTGGACCGTCCGTTGTGGGAGCAGTACGTGTCGTACCTGCGCGAGCTGGTCCAGGGCAACCTGGGCATCTCGTTCCGGCAGATCCAACCGGTCACCGACATCATCCTCGACCGTCTGCCCTGGACGTTGCTGCTGGCCGGCAGCGCGTTCGTACTGACCGTCGCGGTCGGCATCCCGATCGGCGTGACCGCCGCGGTCAACCGGGGCAAGTGGCTCGACCGGGCGCTGCAGGGCTTCGGCATCAGCGCCAACGCGCTCTTCGTGCCCAGCGTCGCGATCCTGCTGCTGGTCTTCTTCGGTGCCCAGCTCGGCTGGTTCCCGATCGGTGGGGCGATCGACCCGGACACCCGGGGACTGGGCGCCTACCTGAGCCTGGCCCACCACCTGGTGCTGCCGGTGCTCTCCCTGGTCCTGGTGCAACTCGGCCCGTACGCGCTGACGCTGCGGACCAACATGATCGAGGTCCTCGGTGAGGACTACATCCGGGCCGCCCAGGCCCGGGGCCTGTCGGCCCGCCGGCGGGTCTGGAAGCACGGTCTGCGCAACGCGATCCTGCCGGCACTGACCCTGATGGGCCTGCAACTGGGCACCCTGGTCGGCGGCGCGGTGCTGACCGAGACGGTCTTCGCCTATCCCGGGGTCGGCCGCCTGATCTACGAGGCGGTGGGTCAGCAGGACTACCCGGTGATCCAGGGGGCGTTCATCATGCTCGCTGTCACCGTCGTGTTCGCCAACGCCCTGACCGACATGCTCTACGCGGTCCTCAACCCCCGGATCCGCCTGTGAGCGCCGCAGCTGTGAGCGCGAGGAGTGCAGCGCAGCGGAGCCCCGCAGTCGCGAACGAAAGCGGACCCGTGCGCGTCCCCACCACCGTGAACGAAGGGAGGGTGCCGTGAGTGCCCCTGTGCTGACCGAGCCGGCACCGCCGTCGGCGCCGACGGCCTCCAAGCGGTCCTCCTTGCTGGGTTACCTGCGGCAGCCCACCGTGGCGCTGTCGGTGCTGGTGCTGCTGGTGATGGTGCTGATGGCGGTCTTCGCACCGTTGATCGCCGACGAGCCCAGCGGCGCCGGCCCGGATGTGTTGCAGTCGCCGTCGGGCGCGCACTGGTTCGGCACCGACGACCTCGGGCAGGACGTCTTCGCCCAGGTGGTCTGGGGCACCCGGACCAGTCTGGTGATCGGTCTGGCCGCCTCGCTGATCGCGATCGTGCTGGGCACCACGATCGGGCTGGCGGCGGCGTACTTCCGGCCGATCGACGCGGTCGCCACGGTGATCACCGATGTGATGCTGGCGCTGCCCACCCTGCCCCTGATGATCATGCTGGCCGCGGTGGTCAGCCCCAGCGTGGTGACCCTGACCCTGATCATCGGGTTCTTCGCCTGGCCCGAGGTGGCCCGGCTGATCCGCTCGCAGGGGCTGGTGATCAGCGCGATGCCCTACATCGACGGGGCCCGGGTGCTCGGCGCCACCGGCTGGCGGATCGTCACCCGCGAGATCCTGCCCGCCGTCGTCTCGCTGATGATCGTCAGCGTGCTGCTCACCGCCTCCCGGGCGGTGATCTCCGAGGCCGGCCTGAGCTTCCTCGGCCTCGGCGACCCGGACGCCTGGTCCTGGGGGCGGATCCTGCTCAACGCCCAGCGCAGCGGCACGATCGCGATCGCCTGGTGGCAGACCCTCTTCCCGTCCCTGGCGATCCTGCTGCTGGTGCTCGCCGCGACCCTCGCCGGAATGCGGTTCAACGACTCCCGTGACCCCCGCCGCAACGGAGGCTGACAAGTGCGACTTCCCGACAGCTTCTACACAAGCGTCCGTACCCGACTCAGCGAGGCGCTCGACGAGCGTGGCCTGGACGGCTACCTGGCCACCTCGCCGCCGGAGGTCGCCTTCCTCAGCGGCTTCTTCTACATCGCCACCGAACGACCGGTCTACCTGTGGATGCCCCGGGAGGGTGAGCCACTGCTGGTCATTCCCCGCCTCGACGAGGAGTACGCCGCGCAGCAGGGCGTCACCATGCCGATGGTCAGCTACTTCGAGTACCCGGGTGTGGTCAGCGCCGAGGAGACCCTGGCCGCCGCGCTGTCACGGCCAGGTGGGGCGGGACGCCGCATCGGCGTGAGCGCCGGGGTGTCGGTGGCCGCGTTCCGGGCGTTGTCCGGGGCCATCGGCGGTGCGGAACTGGTCACCACCGACGCGGTGGCGAAGCTGCGGCTGTGCAAGTTCCCCGAGGAGATCCCGTTCCACGAGGCCGCCGCCCGGATCTGCGACGAGATGCTCGCCGCCGGGCGCGGGCTGATCGAGGAGGCGCTGGCCTCCGGTGGCCCGCTGCCCCGCGAGGACGAGATCGCCCGGCACGTGATCGGTTACGGCACCGATCAGATGTACGCCCACTACGACCTGGTCGTCTACACCACCAAGCTGGCCGGGGGACTCGTCTACGCCGGGCCGAACTCGGCGCTGCCGCACGGCCTGCCGACCCGTCGGCGGGTACGACCGGGCGACACCCTGATCCTCTCCCTCGGCGCGGCGGTGGCCAGCCGTTTCGTGGAGAGCGAACGGACATTCATCATCGGCGAGCCCACCGCCGAACAGGTGCGCTACTACGAGGCCGACCGGCAGGCGCAGGAGGTCGGCACCCAGGCGATGATCGCCGGCCGGACCTGCGCCGAGGTCAACAAGACCTGCCTGGACGTGCTGCGGGACCAGGGGCTGGGGGACTACATCCGGCACCGGCAGGGGCACGGCATCGGGCTGCAGAACCACGAGGCGCCGTGGGTCGAGGACGGCGATCACACCGTGCTCGCCCCCGGGATGCTGCTCTCCAGCGAGCCCGGTGTCTACGTGCCCGGGCACGCGGGTTACCGCATCTCCGACACGGTCCTGGTGCAGCAGGACGGTCCGCGCCGGCTCACCGGCTACCCGCGCGACCTGGCGTCCAACATCATCGAGGGGGTCCGGTGAAAATCAACGGAGCGGAACTGGTCGTCGAGGCGTTCGGCCCCGAGGACGGCCCGGCGATGATCGTGCACCACGGCGCGCCGGGGCTGGGCTCGCGCAGCGAACCGAAGCGGTCCTTCGGCCCCTTCTCCGACCGGTTGCGGGTCATCGTCTTCGACGCGCGGGGCTCCGGCGAGTCCAGTGACGACGAGCCGTTCACCCACGAACAGTGGGTGGCCGACGTGGACGCGATCCGGGAGCACTTCGGCTACGAGAAGATCGTCATGGCCGGCGGCTCGTACGGCGGTTTCATCGCCATGGAGTACGCCATCGCGCACCCCGACCGGGTCTCCGCGCTGGTGCTGCGGGACACCGCAGCGGACACCGCGCACGACCACCTGGCGGTCGAGCGGGCCCGCAACACCGACCGTTCGGTGATCCCGGAGTGGGTCATCGACCGGATCGGCACCGGCCGGTTCGAGAGCAACGAGCAGCTGCGCGAGTACTGGCGGGCCATCCTGCCGCTCTACGACCACCAGCACGATCCGGCCAAGGACGAGGCGCGGCTGGCCGCCACCCGATTCCACTACCGGACCCACAACGCCGCCTTCGGGCAGAACATGCCCCGGTACGACCTCAAGCCGAAACTGCCCTCGATCACCTGCCCGACCCTGGTCACCGTGGGCCGGCACGACTGGCGTACGCCGGTGGAGGCCTCGCAGGTGATCGCCGACCTGGTGCCCCACGGTGAGCTGGTGGTCTTCGAGAACTCCGGCCACTCCCCGCAGTTGGAGGAGCCCGAGCTGTTCCAGCAGGTGGTGCGGGACTTCCTGCACCGAGCCGGAGTGCTGCGATGAGCCTGTTGGAGATCGACGACCTGCGGGTCGCGTTTCCCAGCCCGAACGGGCCGGTCAACGCGGTAAACGGGGTGTCGCTCGAAGTCGACTCCGGACGGACCCTGGCCATCCTCGGCGAATCCGGCTCCGGCAAGAGCGTCACCGCCCAGGCGGTGATGGGCATCCTCGACGTACCGCCCGCCACGGTCAGCGGATCGGTCCGGTTGCAGGGCCGGGAGCTGCTCAACCTGCCCCGCAAGCAGCGGGAGCGGATCAGCGGCGAGGAGATCGGCATGGTGTTCCAGGACGCCATGGCCGCCCTCAACCCGGTCTTCACCATCGGCCACCAGATCATGGAGGTGCTGCGGGTACGCCGGGGCATGTCCCGCGCCGACGCCCGCCGCCGGGCCATCGAACTTGTCGACCGGGTACGCATCCCGGCGGCCAGGGACCGGCTGCGCGACTACCCGCACCAGTTCTCCGGTGGCATGCGCCAACGCATCATGATCGCGCTGGCCATCTCCCTGGAACCGGACCTGCTGATCGCCGACGAACCCACCACCGCCCTGGACGTGACCGTGCAGGCCCAGGTGATGGAGCTGCTGGCGGAGATCCAGCGGGACAGCGGCATGGGTCTGCTGCTGATCACCCACGACCTGGGCGTGGTGGCCGAGGTCGCCGACGAGGTGGCGGTGATGTACGCCGGCCGGATCGTCGAGCGCGGCACGGTCGAGCAGATCTTCGCCGGGCCGGCGCACCCGTACACCGAAGGGTTGCTCGCCTCGATGCCCCGGGTGGACCGGCGCGACGAGCAGCTCTACGCGATTCCCGGCGCCCCGCCGAACCCTGCCCGGCTGCCCACCGGATGCCCGTTCCACCTGCGCTGCCCCCGGGCCACCGACGAATGCCTGGTGACCCTGCCGCCGCTGCACGCGCTGCCGGCCGACCGGGCCAGCGCCTGCCACCACCACGAGGAGGTGCTCGGTGCCACCCAGCGATGACGTGGTGCTACGGGTCGAGAACCTGGTCAAGCACTTCCCCGTCAAGGGACGCATCCCGTTCGTCTCCGGCGGGGTCGTCAAGGCCGTCGACGGGGTCTCCTTCGACCTGCGCCGCGGCGAGACCCTCGGCGTGGTGGGGGAGTCCGGCTGCGGCAAGAGCACCCTGGCGCGGATGCTCGTCGGGTTGGAACAGCCCACCTCCGGCGCGGTGCGCTTCGGCAAGTCGGTGGTGCACCAGGCCAAGGGGCGGGAGCTGCGGGCGCTGCGCCGGCGGATCCAGATCGTGCTCCAGGACCCGTACACCTCGCTGAACCCGCGCCGGACGATCCGGGAGATCCTGCTCCAGCCCTTCGAGATCCACCCGGACGTGCTGGACCGTCGACGCCGGGTCGAGCGGATCAAGGAACTGCTGGACCTGGTCGGCCTCGACGCCAGCCTGCACCTGGACCGCTACCCGCACCAGTTCTCCGGCGGGCAGCGGCAACGCATCGGCATCGCCCGGGCGCTGGCGTTGAACCCCGACGTGATCGTCTGCGACGAGCCGGTCTCCGCACTTGACGTCTCCGTCCAGGCCCAGGTGGTCAACCTGCTGGAACGCCTGCAGGACGAGCTGGGCGTGGCGTACGTCTTCATCGCCCACGACCTGTCGGTGGTGCGGCACATCTCCGACCGGGTCGCCGTGATGTACCTCGGCAAGCTGGTGGAGACCGGTCCGGAGATCGACCTGTACGAGTCGCCCAAGCACCCGTACACCAGCGCGCTGCTCTCCGCGGTGCCGGTGCCCGACCCGGCCGGCCGCCGACAACGGCAGCGGATCCTGCTGGCCGGTGACCCGCCCAGCCCGGTCAACCCGCCGTCGGGATGCCGGTTCCGGACCCGCTGCTGGCAGGCCACCGACACCTGCGCCACGACCGAACCCCCGCTGGCCGCCGGTGCACATCCGGTCGCCTGCCACTATCCGCTGGCCGCGTGACGGCCGGCTACCCGTCCTGACAAGGAGAAGGTGTCTTGCTGCTAGATCCCGCCCCCCGGTACCAGGGCCACAGGTCGTACTCGTACCTGGAGCCGCACTCGGACTACCGGGTGTTCACGCTGGCCAAGGAAGTCGGTCGGGTGCCGGAGCACGACCTCGGACTGACCGACGCCCAGCGTGCGCGGGTGACCCGGCTGCTCACCGAGCACACCGCCATCTCGCTGCACGAGCACCCGGTGATCCTGCCCGAGGACGTCCGTGAGCTGCGTGCCTACAACCGGACCGCGCGCCAGCGCACCGGCTACGAGGGCCTGGCCCGCTCCGGCCTGACCGCCGTCTTCGACAACTTCATGGCCGGCGCCTCCTGCGTGACAAGCGAGAACGGTTGGAAGTGGAACGACCTCATCTACGCCCTCGGGATGCGGATGAGTGACCTCTACAAGCAGGACCACGTCTTCCTGGCCACCTCGCTGGCCGACATCCACGCGGCCAAGCGGGACGGTCGGCTGGCGCTGGTCGCCGGCCTGGAGTGCAGCAGCCCGATCGAGAACGAACTGGACCGCATCGACATCCTGTACGGCTTCGGCGTACGCCAGCTCGGCATCGCCTACAGCCAGGCGAACATGCTCGGCGGTGGGCTGTCCGAGAAGCACGACGGCGGGCTGACCCACTTCGGGCGGCGCGCGGTGGACCGGATGAACAAGCTCGGTATCGCCATCGACATCTCGCACTCCGGCGACCAGACCTGTCTGGACGTCATCGAGGCCAGTCGGGTGCCGGTGTTCATCACCCACGCCGGTGCCCGCGCGGTGTGGGACACCTCCCGGATGAAGCCGGACGAGGTGATCCGGGCCTGCGCCGAGCGCGGTGGCGTGATCGGCATCGAGGCCGCCCCGCACACCACGCTCTCCGAGGCGCACAAGCACCACTCGATCGAGTCGGTGATGGACCACTTCACG
This sequence comes from Micromonospora maris AB-18-032, assembly GCF_000204155.1. Lineage (NCBI taxonomy): Bacteria > Bacillati > Actinomycetota > Actinomycetes > Micromonosporales > Micromonosporaceae > Micromonospora > Micromonospora maris. Next base: position 1,312,766 of record NC_015434.1, read on the forward strand.
TACTGCGTCGACCTGGTCGGCATCGACCACGTCACGTTCGGTCCGGACACGATGTTCGGTGACCACGTCGGGGTGCACAACACCTACGCCGGCAACTACGCCCACGATGCCGGCAACCGGCCGGAACACCCGCGGGTGGAGTACGTGTCCGGCGTGGAGAACCCGGGCGAGGCATTCGGCAACATCGTCGGCTGGCTGGTCAAGCACGACTACTCCGACGACGAGATCGCCAAGGTGATCGGCGGCAACACGATCAGGGTGCTTGAGCAGGTCTGGTGACCTTCCGGCCGATCGGCCAGTGGGGCACCGACGAACTAAACTCCCTAGGCCGTCGACGGCGGGAACGATGAGGTGAGGGCGGATGGCTCGGCGCGAAACCGCGCTACAAGCGGCGCACGGCCGACTCCGGGAGCTGATCGGCAGTGAGTTCCGCTCGGGCGACAAGCTGCCCAACGAGCGGGACCTGGCCGAGCGGCTGGAGGTCAGCCGGGCCACCGTACGCGAGGTGCTCGGTCAGCTCGCGGCCGAGGGAGTGGTGACCCGTACCTGGGGGATCGGCACCTTCGTCCACGACGGCGCCGAGCGGGTGCCGGTGTCGATCAGCGACGTCACCGCGCTGCGGGACCGGATCACCGCCTCCGGCCACCGGCCGACCCTTCAGGACGCCGCAGTCAGCCGGGCCACCTGCCCGCCTGACTGCGCGAAGGTCCTGGGGTTGGCGCCGGAGGCGCCGGTGTGGCGGGTCGACCGACTCTTCGCCGTGGACGGCGTCCCCGCCGCCTGGATCCGTGACCACCTGCCGCTGAGCTTCGACGGCCGTGACCTCGACCCGTCCGGGCTGGTCAGCATCGACCTGGACATGTTCGAGTTCCTGGCCAGCGCCACCGGCATGCCGGTGTGCCGGGCCGAGATCGAACTCGCCGCCGTCCTCGCCGACGAGGAGTCGACGGCCCGGCTCGGCGTGGCGCTCGGGCATCCGTTGATCACCGCAACCCAGATCGGGTACGGCAGCAACGGCGCCGCCCTCTTCCACGGGCATTTCACGGTACGCACCGACGTGCTGACCCTGAAGCTCAGCCGAGGCGGGGACCCTCAGCCCACCCGGTGAGCATGCTGCTCCGACAAACGGCCCGACGCCCGGGGTACCGGTGATTGACCGGTACCCCGGGCGTCGGCTCGATGGGGGCGCAGCGGCTGGTTCAGCGCGGCAGGCTCAGGGGGCGGCGCTGGCCGAGACGTCCGGGTCGGTCGACTCGTCCTCGGTCGTCCCGTCGTCGGCGGTCTCGTCGTCTGCGGCTTCGTCCTCGGCCGGCTCGTACGGTAGGGCGCTGCCCTTGACGTACTGCTCCCAGCTGACGTTCCAGTCCGTCCAGCCGTTGCCGAGCTGGAGCTTGCGCTCGGTGCCCTTCACCACGATCGGGTCGCCGACCCTGGTGTTGTTGAACAGCCAGGCACCGTTGGCCATCGAGACGTTCACGCAGCCGTGCGAGACGTTCGTGGTGCCCTGCTGCCCCTCCGACCAGGGCGCGGCGTGGATGAACTCGCCACCCCAGGTCAGCCGCTGGGCGTAGTCGATCTTCGTGCGGTACCCGTCCTCCGGGCCCAACTCGTCGTACGTGTCGAAGACCGTCTTGCGCAGCTTCTCCATCACCACCATCGTGCCGCTGGACGACGGGGTGCTCTTCTTGCCCAGGCTCACCGGGATCGTCTTGATCGTCTCGCCGTCGCGGGTGACCACCATCCGCTTGGTGCTGTTGTCCACGGTCATGACCAGCTTCGGGCCGATCTTGATGTCGACGGTCAGGTCCGCCCGGCCGTACCAGCCGTCGCCCAGCGGCAGCCCACCGGCCTGCACCCGGTACGACACCTTGCTCCCGGCCTGCCAGAACTCCTTGGGCCGGTAGCGGACCTCGGTGGGGCTGACCCAGTGCCAGATGCCCTCCTGGGCCGGCGACGAGGTCACCGTCATCCGCCGCTGCACCTCGGGCCGGTACTTCTCCGGAATGGCCCGACCGAACTTCACGATCAGGGGCATGGCCACCCCGACGGTCTGGTCGTCACCGAGGAAGCTGGTGATCCGGACCTGCTTGCTCGGCTGCTTCATCACGGTGAACGCGCTGGTGGCGGTCACCGGAAGGCCGTCGTCCCCGGTCGCGGTGACGGTGGCGGTGTACGACTCGCCGTACGCCAACGCCTTCGCCGGCAGCCAACTCTTGCCGTCCTTGGCCAGGGCGCCCTTGACCTTCTTCCCGGCGGAGTCGGTCAACTCGACCGAGGTCTCCTCGGCCTGCTCGGTGGCGAAGGTGATGGCCGTGGCCGCCGGCACGTTCTTCGCGTCCGCAGCAGGCTCGCTGATGGTCACCGACGCCTTGGCGGCCGGCTGATCGGCACCGCCCTGCCAGCCCGGCGCATTGCCGTCGCCCTTACCGCCGCCGCCCGTGCAGGCGGAGGTCAGCGCCAACGCCACGGCGAGCATCCCCGCGGCGAGCACCCCCCGCCGCCGGTTGCGCTGGTCCCGAACTCGCATGGTGTCCTCACAGTCGTGGTCCGCTGCCCATCCACATCACAGACGCATCAGCTCACGTACCCGTTGCAGAGGGTGAACCGAAACACCTGAAATTGGATGTCCGGATAGTGACATATTCGGCCCGGTCACAAAGCCGGACCGGCACCACCGTCCGGCACCGGCAGCGCGCTGCCCTTGACGAACTCCGCCCAGCTCAGATCCCACGCCGTCCACCCGTTCCCGGCTGCCAACTTACGCTCGGTGCCGGTGATGGTGATCGGGTCGCCGATCTTCGTACGCTCGAAGAGCCACCTGGCGTTCGCCATGGAGACGTTCACGCAGCCGTGGGAGACATTCTGCCGCCCCTGCACGTGCTCCGACCAGGGCGCGGCGTGGATGTACTCGCCACCCCAGGTCAACCGCTGGGCGAACTGGATGTCGGTGACGTACCGGTTCTCCGGGTCGGGGTCGTCCATCGTGTCGAAGACCGTCGCCTCCTTCTTCTCCATCACCACCAGGGTGCCACTGGAGGAGGGCGTCTTCGTCTTGCCGAGGCTCACCGGCAGCGTCTTGATCAGCTTGCCGTTCTCGTACACCCGCATCTGCTTGTCGGAGTTCGTCACCTTCATCTCGAAGGCGGAGCCGATCTTGGCGGTGGCGGTCCGGTCGACGTTTCCGTACCGGCCGTTGCTCAGCGGGATACCGGCCAGCGCGATGCGTACGGAGATCTTCGTGCCCGGCTTCCAGAACTCGGGTGCCCGGTAGTACGCCTGGGTGCCGTTGCCCACCCAGTGCCAGGCACCCGGCTGCGGCGGATCAGTCTGCACGAACATCCGCTTCTGCACCTTCGCCCGGTCCTTCTTGGCGATGCCCGGGTGGAACTCCGCCACCACCGGCATCGCCACCCCGTACGTCCGGTCGTCGAACAGGTACAACCCGGAATTGATCACCGAGGCGGGCTTGGTCATCGTGGTGAAGGTGCTGGTGCCCTCGCTGACCGAGCCGTCCGGCTGGGTGGCGGTGACCGTGGCGGTGTAGGTGGTGGACCACTTCAACGGCGCCGACGGCACCCACGAGGAGCCGTCCGTCCGCAACTTGCCCTTGACCTTCTTGCCGTTGTCGGTGGTCAACGTCACCTGCGTGACCTTGCCCCCGTCCGGCAACTTGGCCCCGATCTCCGCGCTGACCGGACGGTCCTTCGCACCGTCGGCCGGGCTCACCGTCAACGGCGGCCCAGTTGTCGCCTCCGGGGTGCCCGGAGCCGACGAACCGGTCGCCGCCGGCTGCGTACCCTCCACGAACTGGGCCCCACTCGAATCGCTGCTGCAACCCGACAACGCCAGCGACGCCACCAGGCCCAGAACGCCCAGTAACGTCCCGGTCCGCGCGAACCTGCCCATCCCCACCCCTGTCTCACGCACCTGGCGGACATCGTGCCGTACCAGAGCCATCCGGCATCAGCCTGTCCCAAGTCTTGTGCGTGCTTGGTGCCGAATGTCCGCACAAGGTCGGCCGAAGGGATGACCCGGGTATCGGATTGGAACCCGGATCGCGGACCGTGCTAATGTCCTCCCCGTTGCCAACGAGCGCCGCTAGCTCAACTGGCAGAGCAGCGGACTCTTAATCCGCGGGTTCGGGGTTCGAGTCCCTGGCGGCGCACCACCTCTGATCAGGCCGCATAGCCAACTGGCTATGCGGCCTTGATCATGAGTGGGGCCCGGATGGGACCCCACCAGCGCGGATCGTCGGGTGGAAGACCTCCGACCGCTGCGACACGACCTGATCCTCGCCGCCGTCGATAACGGCGCTGGTGCAACAGCTGACGCTACGCCGTCCGGGGCTCGACATCGTGGGCGGCGCGCGCTGCGCGTGACAGTGGTGTTCATAGTCAGCCTCCTTTGTCCGGCGGAGCACCGAAATCGGCCCGCAGAGCGTGTGCTCTGCGGGCCGATCGCGTCGCCTTATCGGGAATAAGGCAGGGAAAGGCCCCTCTCGAACAACGGGGACCCGGGGTAGGGGCCTCGTCTGTGAGTCGGAACGGATAGCCGGTGACCATGGCTCGCAGCTCCGCCCAGGGTGACATTTCAAACTTCATTGACACCATTGCATGAAATCTGGCGATTCCGCCGGAAGGGTTGTGAACCCGCAGCCTTCCCGCCTTCGCTGCCGAGGAACCTGCCCCGCCTGCTGCGGGTCGAGGCGGAGTTCGGTCAAAGTGGCGGTGTTGCGGGTGCGCCGACAGCGTTGAGGCATTGACATTGATCACGCTGTCCGGCAAACTTTCCGCAGTCGCCTCGGTGCAGGCGCTGGACCCCTTGTTGCAAGTTTGTTTCCGAGTAGCAAACGTAGACGGGTCCGCGTCCCCTCAATGATGGAGGGGATTGCGTAGATCCTCGTAACAGTTTTGGGACGTCGATGGTTCCGTCGCACTGCCGGGGTTCTCGCGTGCCTGCGGGCGGATTTATGCCGCTCGTACGTCGCGGTGCCGACTCGTCTTCGAAGGCCGGGTGTGGTAATCGTGCCCAATACGGTCGATCCCGGCCCAGATCTGAGTCGGCTTGTTCGTTTTCCCATGGATCGGAGACCTAGTGCGCATCGCCTTTCTCACCACCACTCAGCATGGTCACCTCAACCCGTACATTCCGGTGGTCAATGCGCTCCAAGCCACCGGCAATGAGGTTGTGCTGCTGTTGTTGTCAGCGGACGGTGGCGCGCTCGGCGAACAGCGTCGCCAGGCCCTGGGTCCGGCGGAGGTCCACATGGTCGGGCAGGTCCAGATGGCGCCGTGGAGCGACGATCCGGCAAAGATCGGTCCGATGCTCGAATCGTCACCGCTGGCGGACCAGGTGGCTGATGCGCTGCGGGCGACGGCGCCGGACTTCGCGCTGCTCGATTCGCTGCCGGTATTGGCGGCGGCGATGGCCGGGGCGCAGGCGTCCGGTGTGCCGTACGGGATGATCTGGGCAAACCTAGGCGGAGTATGCCCAAAGGAACGTCGGCGAGGTCGCTGGCTGTACGACGAACAGGTTGGCGACTATCTGACCAGGCACGGGGTGTTGTGGTCGACCCGGACTCATTCGGCGCGCTCGCCGATTCTCAATCTGATGCCGACGATTCCCTCGCTCGTCGGGGATGAAGCGGTCACCGACGACGGTGTGCAACTGGTCGGGTTGCCGGGAGCGGCCGGAAAGCGCGGCGACGAGGTCGCCTTTCCCGGCCTGGAGGAGATCGACCCCGGTCGTCCGCTGGTGTTCGTCTCCTTCGGCACGATCTTCTTCCGGCGGCCCGACCTCCTCCGCACGGTGATCATGGGGGCGGTGAAGACCGGTGCACAGGTGATCGCCGCGGTGGGAGATCTCGCTGAGGAACTCGCGCTGCCCGCCGACGTGCTCACCGCCCCGTACGTGCCACAACGTGAGGTCCTTGCGCGCGCCGATGTGTTCATCACCCATGGCGGCTACAACTCGGTGGCGGAGTCGATCCGGGCGGCGACACCGATGCTGGTGATCCCGCTGGCGGTGGATCAGCCTATCCAGGCGTACTTCGTGGAAACCGCGGGCTTCGGGACGGCAATTGAGCCGGCCGACGTCACAGAACGGGCGGTCGCTGACGCGGTCACCGATCTGCTTGATCCTGGGCGGGACTGCCGGGCGCGGCTGCGCGCGGCGCAGCCCGAGTGCGGCGATTCCGCCGCGCGCACGGCGGAATTGGTTCTCAGCATGGGCGAGAAGCTACCGCGAAAGGGGGAGCAGTGACGATAGAACTACAGCGGACGGTGGGCGACCGGATCGTGTTCGATGATCTTGAGAATTTCTCATTCCGGGTCGACCACCGGGCCTACACCGACGAGGACGTGGCCGCACAGGAGATGACCAAGATCTTCGATCGCTGCTGGTTGTACGTCGGGCACGAGTCGGAGGTGCCCGCGCCGGGCTCCTACGTGTCACGAGACGTCGGAGGGCGCCCGGTGGTCATGGCGCGCGGCTCCGACGGGGTGATTCGAGTGTTCGCCAACAGCTGCCCGCACCGGGGGGCCCTGATCTGCTCGCAGCCAGCCGGGCAGGCCAGATCGTTCCGGTGCCCGTACCACGACTGGACATTCTCCAACCAGGGTGACCTGGTCGGAGTTCCGCTCCCGGACGGGTACGGTCCAGGCTTCCGCAAATCCGACTTCGGCCTGGCGCGGCACCGCAGCGACAGTTACCGGGGTTTCGTGTTCGCGACCTTCGATCCTGAGCAGCCACGCACCTTGACCGAGTATCTGGCGGGCGCGACGGAGTACCTCGATCTGATCGCCGACCAGTCCGAAGTGGGAATGGAGGTGATCCAAGGTGCGCAATTGCACGGGGCCCGGGCCAACTGGAAGCTCATGATGGAGAACAGCGTCGACATCTACCACTTCCGCGCCCTGCACAAGCGTTACGTCAGCTACATCGAGTCGCTCGGCACAATGGCACCGCGACGACGAGGCGGCTTCGCCCGCGCTCTCGGGCGGGGGCATGGCGCCAACGAGCTGGTACCGGCGGCAGCCCGACCGCTCGCCTACTGGACGCCGATGTTCCCCCCCGAGGTCAGGTCACGGATGGAGGCGACGGCCGCACGGTTCGTCGAACGGTTCGGCGCCGAACGCGCCCAACGGATCACCGGTGCCAATCGGGCGTTGATGATCTTCCCCAACCTGATGATCATCGACGCGATCGGGATCACCATCCGCAAGATCGACCCGGTCAGCGCCGGCCAGATGTCCATCACCTCGGTCGCGCTGGCCCCCAAGGACGAGGATCCGGACATCCGGGAACTGCGTAAGAGTCACTACCTGACCTTCCTCGGTCCCGCCGGTTTCGCCACCCCCGACGACATCGAGATCGTCGAGTCCTGTCAACGGGGCTACCTCAATCGCACGCTCCGCTTTTCGGACCTGTCACGCGGAATGGCCAAAGAGGTCCCCGAGACCACCGACGAGCTTCCCGCCCGCGAGTTCTGGCGGCAGTGGGACCGGCTGATGCACGACGGCGACGACGACCACGAGGAAGCTCAAGACGTCACTCAGCGGGCCGAGAGGCAAGGGGCGCAACGGCGATGACCACCGACACGATAAACACCGATCCGGCGGTCGACGAGACGGCCCAGCTGCGGTTGTGGCACCGGGTGAGCCAGTTCCTCTTCCGTGAGGCGCGACTGCTCGACGAGTGGCGCCTGCGCGAGTGGTACGACGAGATGCTGACCGACGACATCCGCTACCTGGTGCCGGCCACCGACGTCCGGGGCGAGTCGGCCACCGCGCTCGGGCTGATCGACGACAACGCCGCCCGGCTGCGCCAGCGGATCGAGCAACTCCTCAACGGCGAGGTGTGGTGCGAGAATCCCCTGTCGCGAACGAATCGGATGATCACCAACGTGGAGATCCTGGCTGATCGGGGCACGCACATCGAGGTGGCGGCGAATGTCGTCGTGTACCGGTTCGGACACGGGCGCTCTGACTCATACGTCGGAAAATATCGGCTCGAACTCGCCGTCGAGGGCGAGTCGTTCCGGGTCCGGAGACGTCTCGTGGTGCTCGACCACGAGAGTCTTCGCGAACACGGAAAGCTCAGCATCATCCTCTGAGATCTGACCGAGACACGGCCCTCCGCACAGCTCCGACGCAGGGGTGGGTCTGGTTCAGGCTGCCCCGCGCCGCTGCTCGCCGCCTTCGTGGCGTCGTAGGAATTCACCACTGTCCGGCAGGCCACCTGGCAACACGAAGGAGTGATCGATGAACCAGCCGCTTGCCCGACATGAGCGGGGTGAGGCCATGTTCAAGCACGTCTTCGGCCGCGAGCCCCGCCCAGGCTCCTACCCCGATTTCCTCCAGCTCACCATCGACCACTTGTTCGGTGAGATCTGGACCCGCCCGCACCTGAGCGTCGAGGAGCGCGAATTGATCGCGCTGACCGCGGTCACCCTGGCCCGGACCGACTGGGAGCTGCGTGGCCACATCGGCGCCGCCCTGCATCTGGGGATGTCACAAGAGAAGATCGTCGAAATCATCATCCAGCTCGCCTACTACGGGGGATGGCCGGTCGCCAACAACGGGCTGCGCATCGCCCAGGAGGTATTCGCCGAGCTCGCCACCGGCAAGGACGCCGACCATGACCAATGACCCTGCTGCCCTCGACCCCGCCGTCAAGGTCGATCTCTGGCGCCAGCGTTTCTTCGAGGCCCAGGCGGCGGCCGAAGAGTTCATTCTGGGCGTGCACGGCGATGAGGGCGTGTCCGCGTGGATCCAGGCGAACTCACGCATCACCGCGGACCTGCTGCAGTCGCAGCGACCCGCCGGAGAGTCAGCCACCGTGCACTTCATGAATCGGCTGCAGCGCCAACTGCTGCTTTACGACTCGGCGGTGACCAGCGAGCCCCAGCCTTCTGGCACCGTCCTGCGCAACGCGGAGTGCGGGATCCTGCGGTACCGCAAACAGGCCGCCGGTGCCGGCGTCAAACTGACTTACGCGTCACCATGCCCGTACTGTCAGGAACTCAACACGGCCATCGCCGCCCGCTACGTCGAATCGGACGTCACGGTGTCGTGCGAACAGGCAGGCGACGGATGCACCTGGCGCGCGGAATCCCGTCACGCCTCAGAGGGCGATGCGGCCGGGCCACCTGACCGCGGCGGAACCGTAGATTAACCAACAGTGGGGCGTCGGTCGTCGGCTGTCGGTTCGACATCGAACTTGCAAGAACGTGATGCGGGCTTCCCACGTCGGGAACCCGGTTTCTGCTCTGGAACGGAGACCGTCCGTCGATGAAGGCATCAGTGGTTGTGCCGACATTCAACTCGTTCGTGTTGCTGGACAGATGCCTTCGCACGTTCCGTGCACAGAATCTGGCTGTCTCCGATTCTCTCGAAGTGCTCGTCGTCGATGATGGATCGACCGACCCGACAGCAGAGACCGTGCGGCGTCACGTGTTGGCGGACTCCCGGTTCCGCTACCTGCATCTGCCTCGGTCTGCAACGTCGTCCAGAAGCGCCGCAAGAAATCGCGGTGCAGAAGAAGCGACCGGCGACATCCTGATCTTCGTCGATGGTGATCAACTGGTTCCGCCCACTTTTGTCGAACAGCATCTTCGGCGCTACCAAGGCATTTCCGCGAAGAAGGCCGTCATCGGCTTCAGAAAATATCTGCGGACTCCGGAGGCGTTCGACGACCGCTTCATGGAGTACGGCGGCGAGGAATTCCTCGGCGGCGTGATCAAGAGCGACATCAGGCTGGACCTGCTGAGTCGCCTGAGCGATATCGGCGGTGATGTGAAGACATCGTGGCATCTATTTTTCACCTGCAACGTCTCTGTTCCACGCGTCGACTTCACGCGCGTCGGTGGATTCAACGAGGAATTCCGGGGATGGGGCCTGGAGGATTCCGAGTTGGGGTACAGACTGGAGCGCTCCGGCACGCAGCTCGTCTTCGACGAAGATAGCTTCGCCTATCATCAAGGGCCGCCGCTGAGCCCCAACAAGACTGTCTACGAGGGCTGGCTGAAGAACCTGAGCCTATTCATCGCGCTACACGAGGGAGCTCCCGAGGTGATCCTGCAGGCCATGCTTGCGCCGATATTCAACCCTGCGGTCGGCGCCAACTGGGTCGCTCTCTACGAGCAGTTCGAAATGTGCGCAAGGTCCACCCCCACGGCCTCTCATGGGTCACCTGCCGAGGTTGAGGAAAGCGGATTTTCCGTTCCTGCCGCGTAGGCAGAGTTGGGGGACGGCACGCCCATATCTCCCTACCTCATTCACGGCCGCACGGGAGGCGCCTGGTGGTGACGACGCACGAAAGGTCTGTGTGGGCGGAACTTGTTCGCGGCCACAGATCGCGCCTCGACGGGCGAATGAGAATCCTGCACCTGGTGCCCAACGCCGGCTGGTCGCTGGTTTCGTCCGCCGTGATGATCCAGATCGCCGCGGGGATCCTGCCGGTCGCGTTCATCCTCGCCACCTCAGCCGTGGTCGCCCGAGTGCCGGACGCGGTAGCCGGCGGGCTCGGGTCGGCGGCCTGGAGCGATCTTCGGACCAACTTGATCCTCGCGGCGGCCGCGTTCTTCGGAGTGCAGCTGCTGCTGCCGGTACAGGAACTGCTCGGCAACCTGATCCGCCGTCGCCTCGACGATCTCGTCCGTGACCGGTTGATGGCGGCCTCCCAAGCGAGCGGCGGCGTGGCCGTGATGGAGGATCCGGAGCTGCTCGATCACGTCGCCGACGCCAAGGACCGGCTGCGGACCGAGATGTGGTCGCCTGGTGCCGCGGGTGCCGGTCAGATCGCGCTGATCTCGCGGTACCTGCAGACCGTTCTCGCTGCCGGGGTCACGTCGGTTGCCTTCGTGTGGTGGGCGGGGCCGGCTCTGCTCCTCGCGGCCCTGACGATCCGCTTCGGCTACCGGCTCGGCCTGTCGGTGTTCACCGAGGTCTTTCGCAGCACCGCCCGGCTGCGGCGCCGCAGCGAATATCTCCGCACCATGCTGCTCCAGCCCGCGGCGGCGAAGGAGTTGCGGGTCTTCGGCCTTCTACCTTGGTTGAAGCAGGAGTACACGACGGCCGCCATGGACGCCGTGCTCCCGGTCTGGCGGGCCCGACGCAGGCTGTTCTACGGCCCCTACATACTCTATGTTCTTGTCGCCTTCGTGCTGCTGGGCGCGCTGCTGACGGGAGCGGCTCAGGCAACGGCGTCCGGACTGCTCGGCTTGGGCGGGTTGATACTCGTATTCCAGGCGTCCCTGGCCGCCATGAGGATCGGCGGTTTCATCGCCGAGTCCGATGTGGCGACCGAGCAGGGCCTCAATGCCTACCGGTCGGTGGAGCGGATCGAGAGGATGAGCGAAGCCGACGCCCGCACCACCGAGAACGGCAGGGGCGATCCGGCGGGACTGCCCAGGACGCTGTTGCGATTCGACAAGGTGTCCTTCGCCTACCCGGGCGGGCTACCGGTGCTGAACGACCTCGACCTCACCATCGAGGCGGGCCGGTCGCTGGCGATCGTCGGCCTTAACGGCGCAGGCAAGACGACCCTGGTGAAACTGCTGGCCCGGCTCTACGAACCGACGGCCGGGACGATCACCGCTGACGGCGTCGACATTCGGACCTTCCCGGCCACGGCGTGGCAGCGCCGGGTTGCCGCCATCTTCCAGGACTTCACCCACTTCGAGCTGCCGGTGCGCGACAACGTCGCTTTCGGCGCGATCGAGTTGCTCGCCGAGCCGGAGCGTGCCGACAAGGTGGTCCGGGCCGCCCTGGAAAAGGCCGGCGCGGCGGATTTCGTCAACCAGCTCCCCCGCGGCCTGGAGACTCCACTGTCACGGCGATACGCCGGCGGCGCCGAACTGTCCGGTGGGCAGTGGCAGCGCATCGCGATCGCCCGTGCTCTGGTCGCCGTCGAGGGTGGCGCGAGCATTCTCGTCCTCGACGAGCCGACCGCCAACCTGGACGTGCGGTCGGAGGTGGCGTTCTTCGAGCGGTTCCTCGACCTCACCCGAGGAGTCACCAGCGTGGTCATCTCGCACCGGTTCTCCACGGTGCGCCGTGCCGACCGGATCGTCGTGTTGGAACACGGTCGCGTCGTCGAGGAGGGCACCCACGAAGAGCTGCTCGCCCTCGACGGCCGCTATGCGGAGCTGTTTCGGCTGCAGGCCGCGCGGTTCACCGAGGAAGAGGTGGAAGGCTGTGCATAGAGTCCTGCGCAGTGTCCGCGCGACGTTGGCGTCGGCGTGGCGGCTCAGCCCGGGAAGGCTGATCACCGCCGCCCTGTTGATGATGCTCGGCGCGGTGAGTGGACCCCTGCTGGCGCTCTTTCTGGGTGTGGCGGTCGATGCGGCCCTCGACCGGCGGACCGATGTCGCGGTCTGGACGGCGACGGCCGCCGCCGTGAGTATCCTGCTCAGCTTGACGATGGAGCACTTCGCCCACATCTTCTTCTTCGAGCTCGGTGATCTGCACAAGCAGGACACCGAACGCCAACTCGGCGACCTGGCGCACGGGCCGGTCGGACTGGCGCTGCACGAACGGGGGGACGCCGCGGATCGCTTCGAGCTGCTCCGACAGCAGTCGTGGACGCTGGGTCAGAGCGTGCAGACCGTCCTGACGATCGGGGTGCTGGTCACCCAGTTCACCCTGACCGCCGTGCTCCTCGCCCGCATCGAGCCGTGGCTGCTCCTGTTGCCGATCTTCGGTGTCCCCCCGTTGATCGCCGGGCGGCTGGCCGAGAAGCGGCTGGAACGTGCCGAACTCGTGACCGCCGAGTCGACCCGCATGAGCTGGCACCTGTTCGATCTGGCCCTCAGCTCGATCGCCGCCAAGGAGATTCGGCTCTTCGGGCTCGGCGGAGAGCTCCGCCGCCGCCATGGGACGGTCCGCCGCGAGGTGGACAGCCGATTGCGCCGGGCTGAATGTGCTGGCGCGGCCCTGCGGTTCACCGGTCAGCTGATCTTCGCGCTCGGATACATCGGCTCCATCGTCCTGGTCGTCCGCGCCGCCATCAGCGGCGAGCGCACCGTCGGCGACGTTGTCCTCGCCATCACGCTGGCCGTGCAAACCAACGCGCAGGCCGCCGGAGCCGTCGCGCTCGCCCAGGCGCTGCAACGCAACGCCCGCGCCATCGGCTGGTTGAGCTGGATCCGCGACGCCACGCCGTCGGAACCCGGTCCGCCGGCTGACCAGGCGCCGCCCGCCGTCCTCGCCGACGGCATCGAGCTGCGTGACGTCGCGTTCCGCTACCCGGGCACCGATACCGACGTGCTGCAAGGCCTCAGCCTGCGCATCCCTTCCGGCACGATCGTCGCCATCGTCGGCGACAACGGCTCCGGCAAGTCCACCCTGGTCAAGCTGCTCTGCCAGTTCTACCGGCCCACCGCGGGTGAGATCACCATCGATGGCGCCGACCTGCGGCGGCTCGACCCGCTGGAATGGCGCCGGCGGATCTCCGCCAGCTTCCAGGACTACCTCCGGCTGGAACTGCGGGCCAGAAGCAGTATCGGCCTCGGTGACCTGCCGCGACTCGATGCACCGGGCACGGTGGAGCGGGCAATCCGGCGTGCAGATGCTGAGGAGGTGATCGACCGGCTGCCGATCGGCCTGGAGACCTACCTTGGCAAGTCCTACGACAACGGCGCTGAACTGTCGGGCGGGCAGTGGCAGCGCATCGCGTTGAGCCGGTCGATGATGCGCGACGATCCGCTGCTGCTGTTGCTCGACGAGCCCGCCGCCGCCTTGGACCCGCTGACCGAGCACGCCTTGTTCGACCGGTACTCCGACGCGGCGCGTGACGTGGGGATCCGTACCGGCGGCGTCACCGTCTTCGTGTCACACCGGTTCTCGACCGTCCGGATGGCGGACTTGATCCTGGTCGTGTCGGACGGGCGGATCGCAGAGTCCGGCAGCCACGAAGAGCTTCTGGCGCTCAACGGGATGTACGCCGAGTTCTTCAGCCTGCAGGCGGCCGCGTATCGCTGATCACCAGGGCAATGAGCAGGGCCTGACCTGGTGGTTACCACCGGTCGGGCCTTTTCGCGTACGCGGGTTGGAACTTCCTCGCGGCAGGCGTCGGATCCGGGCCGAGTCGTTCGTAGAAGGGCGAGAGGTGAAGACGTCAGCCCGACCCGTGATGCTTCGTTGAGCCAGTGGGCCAGAGGTCACATCCTGTGGGTCCTACGTGCGCCGGAAGGCAGAGGTATGGCCCATCTGATCACTGTTGGAGGAGCGTCACATGACCGAAGTTCGCTACCGTGTCCGCCCGGCCGGGCCGCTCAACGGCACCGCCGTCGTCCAAGGCGCGAAGAACGCCGCCCTGCCCATGATCGGCGCCGCGCTGCTCGCCCGACGCGGTCAGACGGTGCTACGCAACGTCCCCGCGATCACCGACGTCCAGCGCGCGGTCGACCTCGCCCGGCTCCTCGGCGCCCACGTCGAGTACCACCCGAACGACCGACTGCTCGTCATCGACGCCACCGACATCACCAGCTCACGGCTGCGGGGGCGGATCGTGCTGCTCGCCGGCGCCCGGTCCCGGCCGGTGCTGCCGGCCGGGGCGCTCTACATGAACGACCGCAGCGTGATCGGCTTCGTCATCTCCCACGCCAGCACCGCCGAGCTGGCCGAGGCCGCCGCCGCGGTCAACCGGATGCTCGCCGCCGGGCGGCTCGCTCCGCGCGCAGTGGTGCCGCTGCCGCCGTCCCAGGTCGCCGAGGCGCACCGCATGATCGAGCAGGGCGAGCTGCGCGGACGGCGCGCCGTGATCACCGTGTGAACGTCCCCGAGCGGATACGCCTCCTGGCGGGCGGGCCCGACCAGCGGCCTGCTATCGTTTCTCCCCGTTGCCAACGAGCGCCGCTAGCTCAACTGGCAGAGCAGCGGACTCTTAATCCGCGGGTTCGGGGTTCGAGTCCCTGGCGGCGCACCAGCAGTAACACTCAGGGCCGGTCGATGAGACCGGCCCTGACCCGTTTCGGTGCCCCCTCAAGCCGTGCGGATCCAGCCGAGATGAGTGCATTCCCCATGGAGGCGTTGCCACCGTTCTGGTCACTCTTCGGCGTTCAGAGGAGGACGGTCCGACAGAGCCGCGCGGTATGCGCGTGCGGTCGTGGACGACGTGGCGGCCAACTCAGGACGGGCCGGCAACCAGACGGTCTGGATACCGAGTGTCTCGTTCATCGCTGCGAGCTGGTACTCGTGGTGAAAGTCTGCGGCCGTGCGTAAGCCGCGGACGATGACCGTCGCGCCGCGGCGCAGGCAGTAGGCGGTGGTCAGGCCGGTCCAGGTGTCCACCTCGACATTGCCCCACGCTGACGGCAGGGCCTCACGCACCTGTACGGCCCTGGTGGTGGCCTCGGCGGTGGGTCGCTTGTCGGCGTTCACCGCCAGCAACACGATGATCTGGTCGAACATCACCCGGGCGCGGGCCAGCAGATCGAGGTGCCCCGGAGTGAACGGATCGAAAGTACCGGGATAGACGGCCAGCGAACCGTGTTCCGGAACCACTCCACGATCCGGCGTAGCCGTCACCGTGACTCCAACCGCATGGCCACGATCCTTGCAGCTGTGCATGTGCCGTCCTGCTGCGGGCCTTCGCATCACCGCCGACCACTGCGGACATCCTGATCTATCGCAATCAGCGGGCCGAGGTGTCACGGACCAGTTGACGAAGTTGGGCTGCTGTCTCGAAGGCCATCGTCCAGGGAAAGGATCTCTGTCGTTCATTGCCGCTGCCGGGTGGGTGTGGTTCCCATTGATGGTCGGGGCCGAGAAGGACACGTACGCCTTCGTCGCGGAGGCTGGCTACGGCGTTCCGGAACGGTGCCCGCGCGGCGAGGGCGGCGTTGACGAACGGGACGATGACGGTCGGCACCTGCCTGCCGATCAGTTCGGCGACCGAGGTCATGGCGTAGTTGTCGGCGAGGCCGAGCGCGATCTTGTTGATTGAGTTGTACGTCGCGGGGGCGATGACCAGAGCATCGGTGCTGGGCAGGGACCGGCGCCCGCTGGGGGATGTCCGGTAGCTGGATCTCACCTCAGCACCGGTCAGCTCCTCGATCCCAGGCACGTCGATGAAGGCCATGGCGCTCGGAGTGGCGGTGACCGCGGCTGTCCAGGATTGCTGCTGCGCTGCCCTGACGAGGTGGGCCACGTCGGAAGCAGGGCCGGCACCGCAGACGACGATCTGGAGGTGACCGCTGGTCACAGCCGGATCCCAGCGCTCTGGGCGAAAGCGACAGCGGAGATCCGGGCCGAGCCGTTGGCACGCATGGCGAGGTCGCTGGCGATGCGCTGGACCGTCGGTCGGCAGCGGATCTCTTCGGGTGCCACCTCGTACGCGGTGCGCAGCGCGTTGAGGCCGTGCTCGTAACGTCCCCACTGGGTGTAGGCGCGTGCCACGTCGACGAACAGGGACGCCTTGCGCTCGGCCAGGGTCACCTTCTCCAACGCCACGGTGCGGGCGATCGCGATGGCTGTCCCGGCGTTGCCGAGGGTCAGGGCGATGTTGACCCGGTGCAGTTGGACGTTGGTGGCACCGAAGCCGGTCCACCGGTCGTTGCCGTCGTAGCCGAGGCGGGATGCCGCGCGGGTTGCCTCATCGAGCATCGTGTGCGCGGTGTCCCGGTCGTCGCGGCGGGCGGCGGCGATGGCTCCGCGCAGGACGAGGGCACCGTAGACAGCCACCGCATCGCTCGACGCTAAACGGGTGTCCCGGTCGAGCGACTGGGCCGCGTTTCCGGCGAGGGTCACCGCTTGGGCGTCGTGGCTGTTGCCCATGAGCGCATGGGTCATGATCCGAGCGCTTGCGGCGATCGCCACCGGGTCCTCGCTCAGAGCAGCGGCCCGAGCACTTCGTTCGGCCGCTATCAGGGCCATCCCCCGATCGCCCACCTTGAGCAGGACACTGCCGACGACGTGGTACAGGTCGGCAGCCAGAGTCTCGACCCGTTGCCGCCGCTCGCCCTCCGTGCTGGACCTGACCGGTTCGAGACTGGGCAGCAGCGTCACGAGCCGGTCGAGTACGCGCTCGTAGCGGCATGCCTGGTAGTCGACCTTGACAGCAGCGACGGCTCGGGTGAGGTGTGGGATAGACAGTGCCGCACTGTCCGAGGTCGTGGGCGTGAACAGCGCGTCGAGTAGCGGCGCGACGTTGGGGGTGGCGGCGATGCCGATCGCCGCTCCGCGTAGGAGATCCCTGCGTCGCACGTCACCATCCGAGCCCGAGTCGCCATCACCGTCAGCGCCAGTATCCGCCTGGATATCAGCAGGCGGCCCGGCTGCATCTGCGGCTGCACCGCTGGTGCCTTTCGCGCGCAGGGCCTCGAAACGTTCCCGGACCTCAGGCGTCGCTCGGGACAGCACGGTGTCCAGCGCGGCCTGCATGTCCGCACGGGGGAGGACCTTGTCACCCCGGCTGCTCCATTTGGCGACGGTCCGTCGCGCCGCGCCGACGTGCTCAGCGAAGGCGGTCACGCTCATCCGCAACGCATTCCGCAGCGCATTCGCGTCCTGGCCGGTCCAGGTCGTCACCGTAGCCATCACACGTCCTTCCGGAACGGACAGTCACCGGTGGAGGTGATGGTAGCCGTACATGGGGTGACGGCTGGTGCACCGTCGGTGCACCGGCAGGACATTCCGTCCTTCCACCGCTCAGGACAACCTGGATGTGCCGACGCGCCGACCCCCAGCGGCGCGTCGGCAGGCCAGCGGCAATGTCACGCCAGGGAGATCGAGATGGACACGCCTCACGGCGGCAGGTCGGAATGCGACCCGACGCACCGGCAAGTGCTCGCGCCGGGCGGTCCGTCGACCGTACGGGTGATCCCTCGTTCGCGTACCGCCATCGGGGCTGCGAGGGCGGGTGGCCGGCGGTCTGTTCCCTGCTGCTGGCCGGCGGCGGTGGGCTTGTCGGCGTGCCGGCAGGCCCACCGCAGGCCGAAGCCAGCGCGCGCCGGGAGGCGGCCATGACGGTGTATGTATCGCGGTACGCCGCGACCGGCGAGCTGACGTCAGACGCCGAAGATGGCCTTTCGGCGTCGACCCGGCCGGACCCGGACGACCCGCCACTGCTGACGCACGTTTGGCGGGTCGTGTTCGAGCGGCCGGCGCGGCAGAACGACGCCGATGAGCGGTGACGGCATGCCTGCTGTCGAAGCCGGCCGGTCCGGGCCCGATTCCTTGGGGCATCTGCCGATGCGTCCGCTCTGGCTGTGCCGGACGTGCGGTCAACCCTGGCCCTGTGGACGGGCGAAACTCAACCTCCTGGCCAGCTACCGGGACAGCTCGCTCAGTCTTTTCCTCTACCTGGCCGGTCTGCTGCACGAGGCAATCGACGACCTGCACCGCCTCGATCCGCGCTCCACCGGCGATGTCAGGGACCTGTTCGAGCGGTTCCTCGGTTGGCCGGCCCGGAAGGCCGCCCGTCGCTCGGTCGAGGCCGACGAATCAGCCTCGGAGAAACCTGAGGATTCGCAGTAGCGGAATCATCGTCAATCGCATCGACGCTGTCGGTGTGCAGAGAGCGGGGGTGTCGGGCTCGATCGCGCCGGGATGTTGGTCGATGTTGCTGTGCCCCGATCCCGTTTGGTTTAGGTGTCTGCGGAGTCGTTGTCAGCCTCGGTAGGGGCGGCGTCGTTCTCGTCCGTCGTTTCCGAGTTGTCGGTGGCCTGTTCCATCGCGTACGCGCACAGTTCCTCGAAGGAGACGTTGTTCTCCAGCGCGATCGTGAACAGCGTCGCGAACGCGTCCATCACCTCTGTCGGTACCGATCCGCCGCGTACGCGTTGCAACCAGGCGGATTGTTGTTCCATCGGGTGGGTGCCGACTGCCGGCTCGCCGACGTAGAGGGGAAATGACGCGCGTGCTGTCCCGAACTGGCAGTCGATCATGAAGGATCTCACCGGGCTGACCCTCCGTCCGCTCGGACGTCGACCTCGCCGATGGTGCCGGTGTTCGCGATGTTGATGCCGCCGGTGTTGTGCTGCTCGATCGTGCCGGTCTGCGGGAGTGGCACATCGGACTCATCGGTGCGCAAAGGCGCATCCGGTTCGGCGGGAGGTGCTGGTTTCGGGTCGACGGGTGTCTGCTGTCGGGTACGCGTCACGGCGATCGCGGCGCTGACCACGGTGATCACGAACGCTCCCAGGCCGGCCCACCAGCTTGCGCGTTCGAGCCCCTCGTCGACCAGGAAGATCACGCCGATGGCCAGCAGGACAGCACCCGCCAGCACATAGACGGTGACCCAACCGACGGCTCGTCGACTACCCCACATGTCTCCATCGTGGCCTGTCACTTCACCGGTTCGGTAAGCCGTTCGGCCAGTAATGGTCGCGCCACGTATGGTTGTGCGGTCTCTGCGCGCCGGGTTTTCTGAAGCGGTGACACCGCCGCAGGATGATGTGCCATCCGTGAGCCAACCGCAGCAGCCGCCCGCCGACGCTCTCGCCGGGGTGCTTCGCCACCTGTCCGGCGGCACCACCGGCGCTACCGGGCAGGCCAACACGGGCGGTACGAACATCGCCAACAGCGGTGTCATCGAACGTCTCACGGTGGCGTTGTCGGCCGCACCTCCGCAACCATCGACCACCGCCTTCGTCAGTTACCCGGAGAGTGACCGGGACTGGGTGGAGCAGTCGCTGTTGGCGGCGCTCGATCCGTTGCCGATGCAACTCTTCTACTCCGGCGGCCACCTGAGTCAACCCGATGACTGGGAGATGGTGTACGCCGTCATGGACAAGGCGTCGCTGCTCATCGTGGTGGGTCGGGACGGTTCGGTGGTGCGTGACCGTCGGGTGCGCGACCAGGTCGCCTACTGGCTCGACAACCATCCGGACCGCAGTGGGGTGGTGCTGGTCGGCCAGCCGGACAGCCGGCCCGAGGCGATCGACCATCGGCTCGCCGGCCTGCCGATGGTCGCGATGCCGGTCGGCGAGGTGACCGCGGCGTCCCGGGCCGCCGCCGACGACCGGCTGGTCCGGGCCATCCGCTTGACGCCGCGTGCCGAGCCGGTCGCCACCCGGGACCGGGTGGTCGACGAGGACGCGCTCGGCCCGGTACGCGACGCGTACCTGCGGTGGGTGTGTCGGACGCACAGTGTCATCGACACCGTCGTCGCCGGGGTGTCGGTGACGATGCCGTTGGCCGAGTGTCCGCCACCGGGTCCGCTGGTCCGTGACGGTTCGTCCGGCCGAACCCGGAGCACCGAACTCGACCATCTGCGCAGCCGGGCCCGTCAGGTGGCCGGGGGCGGCGGTACGACGCCGGACAGCGGGGCCGAGTTCTCGGTGCTCGCCGACCGGCCGCTGCCGACGTACCTGTCACCGACCCGGTCGATCGACCGGCTCGATCTTTCCGGGCTGCCGGAACTGTCCCCGGGCCGACTGGCCGGCACCGTGTGGCGGGCGATCGTGCTCGGCGAGCCGGGCAGTGGCAAGAGCAGCATGGTGCGTCGGCTCGCGTACGACACCGCCGCCCGGCGGCTCGCCGACGACGGTGAGCGCGACGAGGTACGGCGGTTGCCGGTGCTCTGCCGGGCCGCCGACCTCGCCGTCGGGCTGGCCGGTGCCGAGGAGTCGGCGGAGGGACTGGCCGCCCTCGCCATCCAGCTCGGCTGGGCCGGTGCGCTCCCGACCGACCCGGCCAGCGGCGACCGGTTGCCGCCCGACGAACTGGCCAGGCTCGCCCGGGTCGCGTTGCGTAGCCGGCGACTGGTCCTGATCGTCGACGGTCTCGACGAAGTGCCCTCGCTGGCCGATCGCCGGTCCGTCGCCGCCGCGCTGGACGTCTTCGCCGCCTCCGGGGGTGTCCGGCTGGACCATCCCGCCCGGGCCCCCGGGAATCAGACGATCATCACCAGCCGGATCGCGGGCTACTACGCCGCCGCGCTCGGCGACCGGTTCGAGCAGTTCCTGATCGGCCCGCTCGACGGCGACGGGGCCGCCGCTGTCGTCGACTACTGGCTCAGCGGCTACTTCGCCCTGGCTCGGGTGCCCGAGCTGACCCAGGTGCAGCGTCGGACCGAGATCGAACAGCTGATCACCGGCGGGGGTGCCGCCGTGCGGCAGCTCGCCGCCAACCCGTACCTGTTGGTGTCGTTGGTTTCGGTGGTGTTGTCCGGGCTTTCCGGACGTCCCGGTGTGCGCGGCGACCGCTGGTTGCGGGTGGATCTCTACACCGCGATGGTCGAGCATGCGGTGCGACGGGGCGGGCTGCGTTTTCCCGACGTGCCGGTCGACACCCTGATCCGGCTTCAGGCTGCGGTCGCGTACCAGATGCATGACGTGTCGCGAAGTGGGCTCGTCGACCGCGCCACGCTCACCCAGCTGTGCCGGCGGGCGCGGGAATTGCTCGGTGAGCCGGCCCCGCCGGTCGCGGCCGAGCAGGTGGATCCGGTGATCGCCGGCATCGACCTGCTCACCGCCCGCGGGCAGGAGCTGTACGGGTTTCGGCACCTGACCGTGCAGGAGTACTTCGCCGGCCGGTGGCTGATCGATGCCGGGACGGTGGACGCGATCGTCACCGCCGTCGGCGACCGCCTCGGCGATCCGCGTTGGCTGGAAGCGGTCCGGCTCGCCCTCGGTCAGCTCAGTCGGGTCTCCGAACCCGTCTTCGCGGCGGTGGTCGACAAGCTGCTCGCCGGGCCCGGCAGACGGCTGGCTGCCGAGATGCTCAGTCACAGCCTGGCCGACATCGCCGGGCTGCGCCGGCAACACCTGCGGGCCCTGGTCCAGGTGGCGGTCCAGACCGAGGCCGAGCTGACCGGCACCGTCGTCACGCTGCACCCGGACGGCGCGCGGATGCTGGAGCCGCTGCTGCGCTGGACCGTCAGCGTGCAGGGCGACACGGCGCCTCGACTGCTCTGCGAAGCCCTCTGCGAGCACCTGCGTGACCCGGCCCCGGCGATGGCGGCGGCCGCCGCTCGGCTGATCGACGCGTTGCGCCTCGACGACCGCTCGGTGGTGCAGGCGCTGCTGGAGGCGCAGTACCGCGACAGCGCGGACCACGGCTGGCAGGTGACCCGGGCACTGCTCACCGTGCTGCATCGGCGGATGACCGCGATCGGTGGCGGTGATCCTGAGACCGTCCGGGCCGGGCTGGATGCGGACCAACGGGCGCTTGTCGACACGATGGTCAGGGCCGCGCCACCGACGACCGCCGCGGGCAGCGGCCGACGCCGGGCCGGCATCCGTGCCGCCACCACGATCGGTGTACGCAACCAGATGCGGACGGCCCTGACGACCGAAGCGGTGCTGCGCGAGCGGGTCGGCAGTGACCTCGGTTGGCTGCGGGTGCTGCTCTGCCTCTACGGCGGCATCCCCTTCCTCGACATGATCCACTGGCTGCGTCGCCAGGACGAAGCGGTGTCGGTGTTCGCCGCGCCCACCAGCGAACCGGCGGAACGCTACCGGGCGGCGGTCCTGCTCGACACCCTCATCCGACCGGCGAT
Source organism: Micromonospora maris AB-18-032 (assembly GCF_000204155.1). NCBI lineage: Bacteria > Bacillati > Actinomycetota > Actinomycetes > Micromonosporales > Micromonosporaceae > Micromonospora > Micromonospora maris. The sequence continues at coordinate 1,335,212 of NC_015434.1, forward strand.
CGCCGCCCGTGGCCCGCGTCCGGTGGCGTTCCGCCCGGAACAGATCGCGATCGACAGCCCACTGACGGATCACCTGCTGACCTGGCTGCGGGCGGGCGTGCCCGGTCACGACCTGCCGGATCTGCTCGCCGGCGTCCTCACCGATCGGCGAGCAGATCCGCAGGTACGCGGGGACGCCCTGGCCGCCTGGCTGGTGCTGGACACCGGTGAGGCTCAGGCCGGCGCCACGGCGCCGTTCGTCGAGCTGGTGAGCGAGGAAGACATCGCCACCGTGGAGGCGGTCCGGCGGCGGGCCCGGTGGCGGCTGGGCCGTACCGACATGCTGCTCAGCGACGCGCTCGCCGGTCTGAACCCGCTGGCGGCCGGTGCCGGGCTCACCGGTGACGCCGCGACCGACCTGTTCCGGGACGCCTTCACCGACGTGGTCCGTGCGCTGTGGAGCGTCGGCACTCCTCGGCCCGACGGCGACTCGACGAGCCGGCCCTTGTCGGAGGAGTTGGCGCTGGCGGTCTGCGGGGCGAACGACGACAAGGAGTACGCCGTCGCCGTGACCCTCGACGTCAAGGGGCGGGACATGGTCAACGTCGCGGGCGGCCTGGCCTCGGCGCTGGCCGACGTGGCGCGGACCGAGTCGGTCGCCGCTGCCGGCACCGACGACTGGCGGCTCGACCCGCTCTCGCCCCCCACCGGTGACCTCGCGGAGGCGCTGACGGTGCTCGCGGGTCTGCATCCCCGCTGGGGGTTCCTGCGGTGCTGGTGTCTGGATCGGCTCGCCGAGCAGATCATCGCGGAGGGATTCCGCACCGAGGCGGCCTGCCTGGCACTGGAGGTGCTGGTCACCGACCCGATCAGCGCCCGGCGCACCCTCGACCGCCTCGGCACGGCGGCCGGCGCTCCGACCGGCGGGGCGGCGGAGCACAGCGACCAGCACGAGGAGACCGGTGACGTCGAAGCGCAGCCGGGCGACGCCCCGTTCGCCGGCAGTGGGCTACCGGGTGACCCGGTGGCGCTGTCCCGCCTCGACCGGTCGAGCGGACGGTCCGGATCCGCGTACGCCGAGCTTCGCGGCCGGATCCGGCTCGCGGCGTTGCTCGGCGACCGATGGACGGTGCGTGTCCTCGACGAGGCGCTCGGTGGCCTGACCGACGCGCATCAGCGGCTGCGGGCCATCGAACTCGCGGTGGGCGAGCGGCTGGTCGTACCGGGCCCCGAGCTTCTGGAGCGGGCGGTGGCCGCGGCCCGGCAGGTCGACGACCCCGCCGCCCGGGCCAGTGCCCTGGCCCGGACCGCCCGGTGGACCGACCTGGACACCGAAGAGGGACTGCTGCGCGAGGCGCTCGTCGCGCTGCGGCATGCGCCGCCCGACGAGGTTGCCCGCGTGCTGTCGGTCCTGCCGCCGCCGACGAGCGACGAGACGCGGGCCCTGCGCCGACGGTGCGAGGCGGTGTTGACCTTCCGTCGCCAACGCAGCATCGCCCGCGGCGACGCGGCGGGTGCGCTGCTCAGCCACGATCGGCTCGACCGGGACGCGGACACGGTGCAGGCCTGGGCCGCGCTCACCACGGCGATGCTGTGCCGACGCGGCCTGGACCTGCTCCGGGACACGGCGGGCCGGTTCACCTCGGAACGCGCCGCCTGGTCCGCCCTGTCCGACCTCGAGCGACGACCCGCCGCGCTCGCCGCCCTCCGTGCGCGGGCAGCAGCCGGTGTGACAGCCCTTCGACTGGAGAAGGAGGCGGTGGCCGGCATCGACGCGCTGCTCGCCGCGGAGCAGGTCGACGACGCCGTGGAGCTGTTGGCCGCCGGCCGGGCCACCAGTGCGGTGTCGCGCCTGCGTCGGTGGCGCGAGCATCCCCGCGCGGACCTGGCCGGGGTGGCGACGTTGCTGGCGATCGAGTCCGGCGAACTGGATCCACCTGCCGTGGCCCGCCTGGCGGACCTGCTCCGCAGCGAAGACGACCGGATCCGGCTGCGCACCCGAACCGCCATCGCCTCGGTGTCCCGAGGCGGGCAGGGGCCACCGAGGCTGCGGGCCAGCGCCCTCGGCGCGGAGTCGATCGTCGAACTCGTACGGCTGGTCTGCGCGGCACGCGATCGTCACCCGCACCTGCACGGCGACCTGTCGTGGGCGCTGGCCGACATCGTGCACGACGCACCCGGCGTACTGCGGTCGGCGCTGGACCTGCTCGCCGGGGAACCGGCTGCCCGGCGGCGGCTCCTCGTCGCGCTCCATCACCTTCGCCTGCCGGTCCTGGACATGCTGCTCGCCGAGTTGCCGCGGCTGCCCGACGAGGAGCAGATGGAGGTCCTGTGGGCGTTGCAGACTGTGGCCTGGACGCCGAGCCGCTTCGGGATGGAGGCCACCCGGCTGCGTCGGGCGGCCGGCGCGGCCCGACGGTGCGTCAACGAGAGCGGCGACGGACCGGCGGCACAGGCGTTGCGCCTGCTCGGGCTGATCCTGCCGGTGACCGGGCTCTCCGTCGACGCGCTGGTCGGCGAGGCGCTCTCCGGTGACGGGTTGGCCGAAGCCGCCTGTGACGGCCTCGGGTTCCTGTTGCACCGGGCCCGGTGGGAGGCACCGGAGCTGGATGCCGCGGAGGCGGTCACGGAGCTGTGGCTGCTCGCCCGTGATCCGCACGAGCCGATCGCGGTCGCCGCGCTGACCGCGTTGGCCCGCGCCGGGGTGACCATCGAGGACGACGTCTCCATCGCGCCGGACCTCGTCCTGCGCGGCCTTGTCGGGGCGGTGGACCCGTTCGTGGTCGGTGACCAGTGGCTGGCCGATCTGCGGCGGGCCGCGCGTTTCGTGCTGCACGGTGCCCCGGTGGGGGAGGGCACCGACCCGAACCCGTTGCTCGCGCTGCTGCTGGATCAGGTCGTCGCGCAGCTCGTGAAGCAGGCCGAGGCGCCCGACAGGCCACGCTGGGATGCCGGTGCCGACTACCTGTCCGTGCTGTACGCCGTGGCCGTGCAACAACCGGCGGCGCTGCGGGAGGCGGTCGCCGGTGAACCCCGTGACCTGCCCGCCCTGCTGCTGACGTTGCTGGGGCACGAGCCCGGGTGGGCGACCCGTAGTGTCGCCGGCGCGTTGCTGGCCATCCTCGGCGACGGTGACGCGCCGTCGCTGCGGACGCTGCTGGACATGGCCTGGGACACCGACGCGGTCGGGGAACGGGTGCTCGGGTCGTTCCGGTGGCTGGACCGGGTCACCGAGCAGGGCCTGGCGGAACTCGTCCGGGCCACCGCCGACCCGTTCGTCGCCCGGGCCTACTTCGCCGTGCAGATGCTCGCCGCGCTCGCGAGGCAGGGTGTGTTCGGGCCGGACGAGCAGCGGACGGCGTTGGCCGCGGTGGCCGGCGCGATCCGTCGTCCGGACGCCACCCGGCACGTCCTGCTCGAACGCGACGGCCGGATCAGCAGCCTGGGCACCTTGGCGGATGCCTGCCGGCAGGCCATCGGCTGGATCGAGTCGGACCGGCGGTTGCGTGAGTCGGAGGCGGTCCACGCCGGTGTGGTGCTTCCGGCCGAGGGTGTCAACGGGGAGCCCGTCACGCTGCGGCTCACCGGCGAGGTGCCGATCGACGAGCCGGTCCGCTACCAGATCGACTATCTCCAGCAGACCGAGAGCATCGAGCTGCCGGCCGCGCTGACCCAGCGACTCGGTGCGGTCACCGCTGCCGCCGCCGGTGCCAAGGTGCCGCTGGTCGCCCTGGTGCCGTCGGCTACCGATGGCCCGGGTCGCGGATCCGGATCGCCGCGAGCGACCGGCGAGCAGGGTCAGGGACGCCTGGCGCAAGCCGCGGCCGAGAGCAGCGGAATGCCGAAATCGTCGCTGCTGCTGGTCCTGGGTCGGAACATGGCCGGCGAGGAGGTCTACAGCTATCTGCGGGTATCGGAGCAGCAGATCGAGGATGTCAGGGCGGCGCTCGACTCCCGTCGGCCGTTCACGCCGGGGGACTACGGGACGGTGGTCATCAGCGGCCGGGGCAAGCCCAGCACCGAGGTGATCGAACTCGTCGGCGTACCCGACTTCCTGATCCAGTTCAACGAGCCCACAGCGGCGGCGTCGACAGCCGCAGACCCGCCGGCCGAGACCGGGTAGCACCGGAAAGCACCTCAACCGCGAAACCGGACGCCGGCCGGGGCCCGGCCAGCGACGAGTCGTTGTCCACCCAGATGAACGGGCACCAGGCCACCGGGGTGCCCCGCCACTGCGCGTCGAGCAGCACCAGGAACTCGTTCCACCCTGGACGACGGCCGGTCCGGTCGGGATCTCATCGGCCGGCGCGGAAGTGTTGTAGATCATGCGCAGCGTGCCTGGTCGAGGCGTTGATCGGGATCACTGCGTTATCGCTCACCTGGACCGGCGCGGCCGTGCTCGTCGGGTATCGCGAGGGGTCGACGAAATTCAGCAGACGTCGATGATCATGATTAAGTTGAGTCGATTATGCAGGGCTTCTTGAGCGCACCGAAACTTTGTGGCAATCTCAGCTTCATCGACGCTTAGCGTTCTCTCGTCTCCTGTGTCGCCCCGGTGGACGGTTTCAGCCGGCTGGTGATGTTAGCGCTAACCCGTCGGAAGTAGTCGACTCCGAGAGGGTGCTGGCACATGGATCTCGTACATCAGAGTGGTTCTCCACGACGTAAGCGGTTCATCACCGCGACGCTGCGCACGGTGGCTGCCGCCGCACTGGCGGCCGGCTTCGTTCTGGCGCCGGTCACGGCCGCCAGCGCGGCCTCCACACTTGGCGCCTCGGCGGCCGAGAAGGGCGGCCGCTACTTCGGCGCGGCGGTCGGGACGTACAAGTTCAACGACAACACGTACATGACCGTGCTGAACCGCGAGTTCAACAGCCTGGTCGCCGAGAACGAGATGAAGTGGGACGCGACCGAGCCGCAGCGCGGGGTGTTCAACTACAGCGCCGGTGACCGCATCGTCAACCACGCCCGGTCGCGGGGCATGAAGGTACGCGGGCACACCCTGTTGTGGCACGCCCAGCAGCCCGGCTGGGCCCAGGGCCTGTCCGGCGGAGACCTGCGCAACGCCGCCATCAACCACGTCACCCAGGTGGCCAGCCACTTCCGGGGGCAGATCTACTCCTGGGACGTGGTGAACGAGGCGTTCGCCGACGGTGGCAGTGGCGCCCGACGGGACTCGAACCTGCAGCGCACCGGCAACGACTGGATCGAGGCGGCGTTCCGTGCCGCCCGGGCGGCCGACCCGAACGCCAAGCTCTGCTACAACGACTACAACACCGACGGGATCAACGCGAAGTCCACGGGCATCTACAACATGGTGCGCGACTTCAAGTCGCGCGGCGTGCCGATCGACTGCGTGGGCTTCCAGTCCCACCTGGGCACCACGCTCCCCGGTGACTACCAGGCCAACCTCCAGCGCTTCGCCGACCTGGGCGTGGACGTGGAGATCACCGAACTGGACATCACCCAGGGCGGCAACCAGGCCAACATGTACGGCGCCGTCACCCGCGCCTGCCTGGCGATCTCGCGCTGCACCGGCATCACCGTCTGGGGCGTACGGGACTGCGACTCCTGGCGTGGCGGCGACAACGCCCTGCTCTTCGACTGCGCGGGCAACAAGAAGGCCGCGTACAACGCCGTCCTCGACGCCCTCAACAGCGGCTCGAACCCGAACCCGAACCCGACCGGCAACCGGCTGCGCAACGAGGCTTCCGGTCGATGCCTGGACGTCAACGGGGCAAGCTCGACCAACGGGTCACAAATGATCATCTGGGACTGCCACAGCAACGCCAACCAGCAGTTCACCCAGAACGGGCGGGCGTTGCAGGTGATGGGCAAATGCCTGGACGTGCCGAGCAACGCCGGCACCGGGACCCGGGTGCAGATCTGGGACTGCAGCGGCGCGGCGAACCAGCAGTGGGTCTTCAACAGCAACGGCACGATCAGCAGCGCGCAGACCGGGTTGTGCCTGGACGTCAACGGCGCCGCCACCGCCAACGGCAGCGCGGTGATCGTGTGGAGCTGCCACGGCGGCGGCAACCAGCGCTGGGCACGGGCCTGAGCTGACCAGCGAGCACGACGGTCGGCACCGAGAAGAAGGGAACGACAATGGCCAGATCCCGTTCGAGTCGCTACCTGACCCGGGTACTCGCCTGCGCCATGGTCGCGCTCGGCGCGGTGCCGACCGCCGTGCTCGCCGACGCCTCGCCTGCCGCCGCGGACACCACCGCGTTCCGCGGCGTCAACTGGGCCCGGCTGGGCGACAACTTCCACGGCGGACCGCTGGTCCTGCACGGGCTGAACAGCTCCGACAGCTACGCCACGGTCCAGGCCAAGGCCAACGCCGTCTACACCGGACTCCAGAACAACCTGGGCGCCAACACGGTCCGGCTGCCGATCAACACCTACACCGTCGGTACGAGCTGGTGGAACTCGTACACCGGCGCGATCGACGCCGCGACGGCGAAGGGTTTCAAGGTCGTCCTCTCCTACTGGGACGACGGGGTGGCCGCCAGCGGCGGCCGGATCGTCAACACGAGCGCCTTCAACACCATGTGGAACACCGTGGTCGCCCGGTACGGCAGCAACGACCTGGTCTACTTCGAGCCGATGAACGAGCCGGGCGGGCACACCGCCGCGGACTGGGCCAACGTGGTCGTCAACTGGCTCAACGCCCGCCCGGCGATTCCCCGTGACCGCGTCTTCGTCAGCGGCGCCGGCCTGAACACCGACATCAAGTCGATGTGTGCCGACCGCCGGCTCGACGGGACGATCGTCTCGCTGCACCACTACACCTTCTTCAGCGGTGCGAAGAACTACGACCAGTGGGTGACGTTCCTGCGGGACGCGATCGGTCCCTGCGCCGGGCGTACCGTCATGGACGAGTTCGGCGCGCCCATGGACACCGGGATCAACTACCACGACGCCGCCAGCAGCGACAACTTCGTGCGCTACTTCCGCGCCACCACCGACGTGCTGCGGGAGCTGCGGATCGGCTCGATCTACTGGCCGGGCCTGGGCGGCAAGGTGACCGCCGGGCAGGGCGACGACTGGTACGCCATGCAGAAGCTGCACGGCACCGCCACCAACCTCACCCTGAGCACCCCCAACGCCAGCGGCCTCGATCGCCTCCGGTACGCCTGGGGCCTGACCGACGGCGGCGTCGGAGACCGGGTGAGCCGGCTGCGCAACGTCGGCACCGGGCAGTGCCTGGACATCCCCGGCGGCACCACCGCCAACATCCAGGTCCAGGTGTACGCCTGCAACACCAGCACAGCCCAACGCTGGACCGTGACGGCCGGCGGACAACTGACGGCGCTCGCCGGCCAGCGGTGCCTGGACGCGTACAACCGGGGGACGGCAAACGGCACCGTCGTCGGGACGTACGTGTGCAACGGCGGCGACAACCAACGGTGGACGATCGGCGGCGACGGCTCGATCCGCAGCGCACTGTCCGGCCTCTGCCTGGACGTGAACACCACCACCCTGAAGGTCCAGCTCTGGGCCTGTTGGGGCGGCGACAACCAGAAGTGGCAGACAGAAAACATCTGACCAACACCCCCGGTTCGCATGATGGCTCAGGCGGCGGCCGGTCGACGAAGGTGGGAAGGGCAGCAATGGGATCATTCGTTCGGGCCGGAAGAGGTCTGCTGCTGGCGGTGGGAGTCCTCGTCTCCGCGGTACTGCCTGCCGTGGTCGCCGATCAGGCGCCGGCTTCGGCGGCGACCCAGGCGACGTACTACGTCGCTCCGGGGGGCAACGACAGCAACGCGGGCACGCTCGCCGCACCATTTCGCACCGTGCAGCGCGCCCGGGACGCCGTTCGCGCGATAAATGCGAACATGACCGGCGACATCCAGGTCTACCTGCGCGGCGGAACCTATCCGGTCAGCAGCACGATCGAGTTCGGGGCGAGCGACTCCGGCACCAACGGGTACCGGGTCAGCTATGCCGCCTACCCGGGCGAGACGCCGGTGCTTCAGGGTGGTGTGCAGGTCGCCGGCTGGACCCAGCACAGCGGCAACATCTGGAAGGCCCCGCTCGACCGGGCCAACAAGCTGCGGTCGCTCTACGTCAACGGCAAGCGGGCCTTCATGGCGGCCAAGACCATCAACTCGGCCGGCTGCCACGGGTCGTACGCCATCACCGCGGGACAGGCCGACTGGGCCTGGGAATCCGGCTCGCAGTGCGCGGGCGCGCGATACAGCCAGGCGGATTTCCCGGCCGTGGCCGCAAACCAGGAGGACATCGAGATCGAGACGGCGACCACCTGGACCACCGCCATCGTGGGAGTCCGCCAGGTGATCACCGACGGGTCCAACCGGGTGGCCCTGTTCCAGCAGCCGGGTGCCGCCATCGCCCAGGGTGCCTTCAACGGCAACGCCCAGATCAACGGCAGCCACAAGGTCATGAACGCGTACGAGTTCCTGGACGCGCCGGGGGAGTTCTATTTCGACAAGTCCAGCCGGACGGTCTACTACTACAAGGCCAGCAGCGAGAACATGGCGACCGCCTCGGTCTTCGCGCCGAACAACGTGGCCACCGTGCTGCGGATCGCCGGCACGTCGACAAGCAACCGGGCGCGGAACATCACGTTCTCCGGGCTCACCGTGGAGCACTCCGACTGGAACCTGGTAAACGTCGCCGGTTCGGTGTTCAAGCAGGCGCAGCAGGGCAACCTCAGCGCCTTCGCGTACGCCCGGGGCAACTTCCACGTCTACCACTACCGCAACGTCGACGTCACGCCCGGCATCGTCCACCTGCAGAACGCCGACGGGATCCTGTTGGAACGCAACCGCGTCCAGCACACCGGTGCCGACGGGATCAACATGGTCAACGACGTGATCAACACCCGGTTGATCGGGAACTACACGAACGACGTCGCGGGGACCGCGGTCAGCGTGGGCCATCCGCAGCACGTCTACATCGGGGACCACACGTCGAGCAACCGGGAGAAGTACTCGCCCCAGGTCGAGGGGGCACCGCGGAACATCGAGATCAAGAACAACTACATCCATGACAGTGCGGTGTTGTTCAACGGGCACGGCGCGGTCGCGGCCTACTTCGTCGATGCCCTCACCGTGCAGTACAACCGCATCGAGAAGGCCCCCTGGGCGGGCATCACCATGGGCTGGGGGTGGTGGAACTTCGACGGCTCATCGGGATCGATCGTGCCCAACCGGCCCACCACGACGGCGAAGAACAACACCATCAGCCACAACCACATCATCGACACCGTGCAGCGGCTCAGCGACACGGCACCCATCTACACGTTGGGCAGCCAGCCGGGCACCGTCGTCAGCAACAACTACCTCCAGGGCGTTCCCGCCGGCCACAAGTACGGGCTCCACCCGGACGAGGGCTCGGCGTACATGACCTTCCGGGACAACGTCCTGAGCGTCGACAAGAACATCACCTGGATGATCAACTCGGACAACTTCGGGCGCAAGCACGACCTGACCATCACCCGCACCTACGGCCCGATCAACAAGGTCTCCGAGAAGAACCTGCCCAACAGCACCATCGACGACATCATCGTCTCCTCCGACTACGTGTGGCCGGCGGCGGCGTACCAGATCGCGGTGAACTCCGGGCCGGAGGAGTCGTACCGCGACGTCGTCCAGGCCCGTGGGGTGTCGATGCAGGACCACGTCCTGCCGGCCAGCACGACCGCCGCCAGCGGCGTGACCTCGATTCCGATCCGCAGCACCGGGGACGCGGCCAGGAGCCTCTGGCTGGCACCCTCCGGCACCACCAGCTTCGCGGCCGGCCCGACGATGACCAGGGCGGACGGCAACGCCACAAGCATCGCGGTGCCCACGACCTCGGGCGATTACCGGCTCTTCGTCCTCGACGCCCAGGGCAACCGGTCGGCCGAATCCGTGTCGATCGTGCGGCGGCAGGGCACCAGCAGCGGGCAGAGCGTCCAGCTCGTGGGCGGTCAGTCGGGTCGTTGCATCGAGGTGCCCGGCGCGGCCACCGCCAACGGCACCCAGGTGCAACTCTGGGACTGCGGCGCCGGCACCCACCAGCGGTGGACCTACACCGCGGGCAAGCAGTTGACCGTGTACGGCAACAAGTGCCTGGACGCCTTCGGCAACGGCACGACCAACGGCACGGCAGTCATCATCTGGGACTGCCACGGCGGGCTCAACCAGCAGTGGAACGTCAACGCCAACGGCACCATCACCAGCGTCCAGTCCGGACTCTGTATCGATGCCAACGGGGCCGCCACCGCCAACGGCACGAAGATCATTCTTTGGTCGTGCAACGGCGGGACGAACCAGCAGTGGACTCGACGTAGCTGAGAACCGACCCGGGGGGCCAGGCAGGATGCCTGGCCCCCCGGGCCCTTGCTCAACCGGTCCGGTGCACCGGACCGGACCGGGTCACTCCGACTTGCCGAAGGCGTCGACGCCCGTCAACTCGGCCGAGAGCGCCCAGAGCCGCTCGGCCGCCTCGCGGTCCTCGGGGCCGTCGAAGGTCTTGGCGACCTTGCACGCCTGCAGGTAGGCGCCGCCGTCACCCGCCAGCGCCGGTGACGTGGCGGCCCAGACCTGGGTCGCGGCACCCTGCTCGGGGGCCCGGAACTCGGGCAGCAGGGCGTTGCCCTCCTCGTCGATCCAGCCGGCACCGACCATCTCCTCCTTGGCGAGGTGGCGCTGCAACGGCGTGAGGATGTAGCCGGGGTTCACCGAGAACGCCTGGACACCGGCGGCCCGACCCAGCCGGTCCAGTTCGGCGGCGAAGAGGATGTTCGCCGACTTCGACTGGCTGTACGCCGCCCACTTGTCGTAGCCGTCGGCGAAGTGCACGTCGTCCCAGTTGATGCGGGGGTTCTCCCCGGCGCCGGAGGAGAGCACGACGACACGCGCCCCACCGTCGGCGGTCAGCGCCGGCCAGAGCCGGTTGACCAGGGCGTAGTGCCCCAGGTGGTTGGTGGCGAACTGGGCCTCCCAGCCCGGACCGACCCGGGTCAGCGGGGTGGCCATGATCCCCGCGTTGTTGATCAGGATGTCGATGCTGCGGCCGGAGGCGAGGAACCGCTCGGCGAACGCCCGCACACTGTCCAGATCGGCCAGGTCGAGCTCGTCGACCTCCACCCCGTCGATCCCCGCGACCGCCTCCCGCGCGACGTCCGTACGCCGGGCCGGGACGATGACCCGGGCGCCGCCGGCGGCGAGCGCACGGGTGGTTGCCAGACCCAGGCCCGAATAGCCGCCGGTGACGATGGCGACCTTGCCGGAGAGGTCGATGCCGGCGAGCACCTCTGTCGCGGTGCTGTCGATACCGAAGCTCAGGTCGTCATGCTGGTCAGAAACAGTCATTTTCTACTTTCCGGTCGGGCACCACTGCTGCTGGCGCGAAGGGGGGTCAGGCGGGCGTCTCGACGCGGTAGAGCCGCTGGGTCATGCTCGGATACAGCAGGCCCTGCAGGATGCCGATGCTGGCTGCCACCGCCGACGTGAGCGTCACCAAGAGATGGAGCACCGTGAATTGTAGTCCAAAGGTGACTCCATGGTGACGGTAGGCGTACGCGTAGGTGCGCTTGTCGAGGAGCACGCCGATCGCGGTCAGCACCGCGGCGGCCAGCAGCGCCCAGGGGCCGAGCAGCACTGCCGAGATCAGTGCGAGGACCGCGGCGAGGACGAATGCGCTGCCCAACGCCCGGTAGCCGGTGCCGGCGCCGCCGGGCAGCTTGTTCAGCCGCAGCCAGTTCGGTGCGCCGAGCCGGGTACGGTTGAAAACCTTGGTCAGCATCACCCGCAGGGTGCCGTCGTGGTCGTGGCGTCCCCGGATGGTCGGGACGGCCTTGACCTCGTAGCGGGCGTTGAGCCGGAAGCCGTAGTCCTGCTCCTCGGTCCACCGGAGCCGGTCGTTGAACTCGCCGATCTCCAGGAAGGTCTCCTTCTTCATCGCGAACAGCGCCGAGTGCAGACCCGGGATGGCGCCCTCGACCTCGCAGAACCAGACGTACTGCTGGATCGCGCGGTAGCGCTTGACCAGGCTGTCGGGGAACATCGGCTCGGCCCGGTACATGCCGCAGATCGCGCCGAGTCCCGGCTCGGTCCGCAGGTATTCGACCGCCCGCTCGACCGCGTCCGGGTCGAGCGCGACGTCGGAGTCGACGAAGAAGAGCACCTCACCGTTGGCGTGCCGGGCACCCAGGTTCCGCGCGGTGGAGACGCCGCTGTTGACCGGCACCTGCAGGACCGTGACGTCGAGCGCGCGGGCGATCGCCACCGAGTCGTCCGTGCTCGCGTCGTCGGCCACGATGACCTCGACGGCCGGGTAGGTCTGGTTCTTCGCCGCCTTGATGCACTCGCCGATGGTGCTGGCGTAGTTGTAGTTCGGAATGATCACTGAGACCAGCGGTTGCTCGTTCATCGGACTCCAACCTTTCCCTTGTTTCATCGGTGTTGCCGTGCCGCGGTGCGTCCGCGAAGGGTGCTGAAGAGAACCTCGTGCGCGTCCAACGAGGTGGCCACGGAGAATCGCGCCCGGGCCGCCCGGGCCTTGCGTTCCCTCCAGTCCCGCGGCACGGCCGCGAGCTCGGAGATGGCCTGTTCCAGGGCTCGTGGATCCCGAGGGGGCACCACCCGACCGAATCCGGTCGCGGTGACCGGGTACCGGTTGCCGGGCAGATCGGTGGTCACCGACGGAATGCCGCTCATCATCGCCTCGGCCAGCACAGTGCCGAACGATCCGGCGACCGCCGGTAGCGCGAACACGTCCACCGAGGCGTAGAAGTCGTTGACCTCACGGCCGCGTAGCTCGCCGAGGATCCGGACCCGGCTGTCCCGGTCGATCTCCGCCTGGACGGCGGCGAGATTGCTGCCCCCGGCGACGGTGTGGTAGTTGCCCGCGATCAGCAGCCGGGCGTCCGGGTCGGCGATCCGGTGGAAGGCCCGTACCAGGTAGGCGATGCCCTTGTCCGCCACGATCCGGCCGAGGAATCCGACGTGCAGGCCGCGGGTTTCCCGGTACCTCGGCTCGCCGCCCCGCCGGTCCAGACAGGGCGGCGCGATCGGGGTGAAGGTGCGGTCCCGGATGACCGGCCAGAACCGCGAGGCGTACGCCTGGTCGCGGCTGGCCGCCACGACGGCGGCGGAACGGCGGATGGCCGATCGGGCGGCGGCGTCCGAGGCGTACGCGACGGCCCGGCCGAACCAGCTCGGCGGCAGGTGCGGATCACTGTGCAGCATGCTCACCACCGGCACGCGAGAAGCCAGCGGCATCAGCAGCGCCGCTGCCGGCATCGGCAGGTTGAGGTGCAGCACCGACGACTGGCGCGCCAACTGCCCGACCAGCATCGGGTAGCGGGGGACGATGGCGGTCCGGCTCGACCGTGTCAGCATCGGGGAGCGGTAGACGTCCACGCCGCCGACGGCATCGCGCAGGGGCAGATCGACCTCGTGCTGGGCGGTGACCACCGCGACCCGCCAACCCCGATTGGCCATGCCCTCGGCGATGCTGCGCGCCGTCTGCGTCAAGCCACTGACGTACGGCTCGTAGAAGGGCGACGCAATCGTCAGATCGTAATTCCTGTCCGGCATCAGTACCGCATTCTCTGAGATAGGTCTACGGCAGAATTCCCTGATCCCTGAGCACATTAGCGGTCTGCCTGCGGCAGGCAGCTTGGCGATTTCTTGGAAGCCGGTGAGCCGACATTCACGGGCACCACCTCCGCCGCTGCGGCAGGCGACGTCCGGGCGCGACGACGCAGGATCGCCTCGGTGACACCCAGGCCGATGCCGGCAGTAACAAGCTCACTCACCGTGACGACTACTCGGCTCACCAACGCCACCACCGAAGCCACCGGCACCGGCAGGATGACACTGAGCGCGGCGGTCACCACCACCTCCCGTACGCCGATGCCGTCGGGGGCGAAGACGGCGATCACGCCCGCCACCGCGCCGAGCCCGAAGGCGCCGAGACAGAGCGGCAGCGCGCGCAGCGGCGGCGCGCCCATCGCCACGGCCAGCAGCCACAGGTGGGCTCCGCCGATCAGCCAGGCCAGCAGCTGCGCGACGACCGCCTGCCGGATGCCGGTGCCGGACATCGCCGTCGACGGCTCCGGGCGACGGCGCACCCGGGCGAGGAGGGTCGCGGCCCGGCCGACGAGTTCGGGGCGGACCAGGACCACCGCCACCGGCGCGACGGCCAGCAGAAGCCAGGCGGCGGACGCGCCGAAGACCTCCGGGCCGGCCGCCAGCCCCACGGTGGCGCCGGTGAGCAGGCTGACCACGAGGGCCAGCAGCCAGGCCGTACCCATCCGCGCCGCCGGTACGCCGATGCGCCGGCCCATCTCGACGCTGACCAGGAAGCCCATCACCTTGCCGGGCACGTACTTGACGAACTGGCCGAAGTAGAAGATCCGTGCCGCGTCCACGGCGGCGACCCGTTCGCCGACACCGGCGAGCATCGCCCGCCACGAGATCATCGTCGCGACCAGCCCGGCGGCGTTGGCCAGCACGGCCAACACCACCATCGTCGCGACGAAACCGGGCCGTTGGCCGCGTAACGTGGCAGCGACCGTGGACCAGTCCTGACCACGCAGCGTGATCACTATGAAGATCGCGGTCACCGCCAGCAGAAGGCCCATGACGACCTTCTGGGCAACCGTCCGCCACCGCTTCCGAGGTGCCGCGGTGATTGTTTCGGCGATTTCCGGGAAGGCCTGCTCTGCGTCCAGTTCTTTTGTCGACACTGGCCACCTTCTCCGATCATGGAAAGGATTCGACCTGGGTGACCAACGCTAACGGTGAACCGCTTGCTTCTTCCTTGTCCGACCGGCTGCCGGTCATTTCTCCGGAAGGCCGGCGAAGCGCTCCCGGGCGTACAGTCGCAGGAGTTCGCCCATCCGGTAACTGCCCGGTGTCGACGTTTCCAGCAGTTGCACGTCGACGAGACGCTCCAGGATGCGTTCGGTGTGTGCCTCCGATCGGGCGAGCAGCCGGGCGGCGGTCGACCGACTGAGTTCCGTCATCGTCGACGTGCCGAGCAGCTTGAACGCCTCGGCGATGGCCCGCTCGGAGAGATCGGGGCTGCCGGAGAGACGGTCGTAGGAACCGGCCATGCTGGCGCGCAGCCCGACACCGTCGAACTCCAGGTTGTCCAGCCGGCGGCGCTCGTCGGCGAGCCGGTCGCGCAGCTCGGCCAGCGGCCACCCGGGACGGGCCACGAGCCGGGCACCGACGATGCGCAGCGCCAGTGGCAGGCATTCGCACCACTCGGCGATCGCGGTCGCGGCTTCCGGCTCCGCGGCCACCCGTTGGGCGCCGACCCAGTGACTGAGCAACGCGATGGCGTCGGCGACGGTGAGCGGCCCGACCCGCAACTGGCTGACGTCGCCGAGCCCCGCCAGCGGCTGTCGGCTGGTCACCAGCGTCCCGCAGCCGGCGCCGCTGGGCAGCAGCGGTCGCACCTGGGCGGCGTCGACGGCGTTGTCCAGCACCAGCAGCAGCCGCCGCCCGGCGACGACCGACCGGAACAGGGCGGCGGCCTCGTCGACCTGCTCCGGGTCGGAGCTCATGCTGCTGACGCCGAGCGTGCGCAGCAGCCGGGCGAGCGCGTCGACCGGGGTCAGCGGCTCGGCGTCCACGCTGGTGCCGCGCAGGTCGATGTACAACTGGCCGTCCGGGTACCGGCCGGCGAGCCGGTGCGCGGCGTGGATGGCCAGGGCCGACTTGCCCACCCCGGCGGCCCCGTAGATCGACACGACCGGGGCCGAGTCCGCCGTGCCGGCGGGGTTCAGCCATTTCAGCAGCGGCGCGAGGTCGTCGTGTCGGCCGGAGAACCGGGCGATGTCGGCGGGCAGTTGCCGCGGCACGTGCCGGACCGGCGCGGCGACCGGGCCGACGTTGCCCGCGTACGGCTCGTCGAGTTCGCCGCGAAGGATGGCCACGTGCAGGTTCCGTAGCTCGGGCCCGGGCTCGGCGCCGAACTGCTCGACGATCTGTGCCCGGGTGTCGACGTAGTACTGCAACGCCTCGGGGGTACGCCCCATCGAGCAGAGCGCCCGCATCTGCAGCGCCACCAGCGGCTCGGCGAGCGGGTACGAGCCGAGGATCCGCGCCAGTCGATCGGCCACCGCCTCCGGGTTGCCCAGCCGCAGCTCCTCGTTGCTCCAGGCGCCGGCCAGGCTGATCAACTGCGATGCCACGCTGCGCCGGACCCGGTTGGCCCAGTCGCCGGCGAGCGTGGCCAGTGGGTCCCCCCGCCACAGCTCCATCGCCTCCCGCAGGGCGGCGATCCGCTCGACGTCGCTGGTCTGCGTCCCCGCGCGGCCGGTGTCGATGAGCTGGTTCAGTCGATGCAGGTCGACCTGCTGGCGGTCGACGTTGAGTACGTATCCGTCTCCGTGGCGGCTCAGGCTGATCGGCGTGCCCGAGTCGTCGTCGACCTGCGCCAGGGCCCGGCGGAGCCGCGCGACGTGCGCGTAGAGAGCGCTACGGGGCGCCTCCGGAGCCGCCGGGCCCCACACTCGCTCGGTCAGAGTGTCGATCGACACCGGCGTACCGGCGTCCACGGCCAGGGCCGCCAGGACCGCCCGTCGCTGACGTGGTCCCACGTCCAGCGGGCCGTCAGCCGACTCCACCTCGACAGGCCCCAGTAGTCGGATCCTCACACGCTCTCCCCCTGATCACGTCGGACCCGACCGGAGTTCTCAATGGACTCCGGCCGGCGTCCGGTACCTCTGTCGAAAGCGCGCGTCGAGCACGTAGCGCAGGCCACCACTCAACGCGCCCGCGGAAATCGCGAGACTGTACAGAAAACTGAGAAACACGCTGGGCGGAACCATCCGCCAGCCCGCAGTGCGTCGCACGTAGTTGAAGAGCGGCAGATCGACGCTGATGAACCAGGCCAGGAAGAGGAGGGGTACGACCGCCAGGTAGGGCGAGACCAGCACCAGGGGGAGGCTGGCGGTGGTCAGGGTGGCGGCTGCCACCTCGGCGGGCCGGTGGGTGGCCTCCCGCTCGGGTTTCAACTCACGTTGCTTGAGTACGAGCGGGACCAGCGAACCGGACCGCCGGTAGAGCTTACGCAGGATCGAAGAAAGTTGATCGTCGTCGTCGTGGTACCCGACCACGGACAGGGTGCGGATGACGGGATAGTGCTCCGCGATGCGGAGGCTGAACTCGTGGTCCTCGTTGGCGTACTGGCCCAGCAGCCGCTCGTCGAAAGCTCCGATCTTGTCGATGACCGCGCGCGGGATGGCACCGCTGGCGAAGTGGCCGGTGCGCGCCGCCCCCAGCTTGCGGGTGGCGCGGTAGTGGCCGTACAGCA
Source organism: Micromonospora maris AB-18-032 (assembly GCF_000204155.1). Lineage (NCBI taxonomy): Bacteria > Bacillati > Actinomycetota > Actinomycetes > Micromonosporales > Micromonosporaceae > Micromonospora > Micromonospora maris. The sequence goes on from NC_015434.1 coordinate 1,352,480, forward strand.
CCTGCACCCACTCCACCACGCCGTCGTCGACCAGGGGACGGTCGCCGTACACCCCCCAGACGGCGCCGTAGGAGGGGTTCTCCTCGAAGATCTTCACGGCGTTGGCGACCGCCTCGGGTGCGAGGGCGACGTCGGAGTCGAGGAAGAAGAGGATGTCGCCCCGACTTGCCGCTATGCCGCGGTTGCGAGCCGGGCCGGCACCCACATTCTCGGTCAGTTCGATGAGGGTGCAATCGAGTTTTCTGACAATCTCCGGGGTGTCGTCGGTGCTTGCGTCGTCAACGACTATGACCTCGACCGAGGGATAGGTCTGATGCAATGCGGAGAGCACGCTCAGAGTGATGGTCTTCGCGCTGTTGTGGCAGGGTATAACCACCGAGACCAGCGGCGTTTTCTCGGGCTTCATTGATGCTCCTCGGGCAGGATTTCGGCTGCGCTGGGAGGTGGACGACGCGTCCGCTCATCGGTTTTCTCATCGTCGAGAAGATCCGTCGACCACCCTAGTACACGTCCGACATCCGTAGACACTCGTTGATCAAGCTGGTGGGCGTTAAAAGGCCGGGATTGGTCCCGTTCGCCTGCTCGGCGTCAATGTGACCCTCATCTCGATGAGGGTGCCGAGATGACGAACTGCTGTGCCTTGTGGTCGGACAGGCCCCGGGGCATGGTCAGGTCGTAGCTGTGCACCGTGATGTCCGGGGTGGTGAAGAGCCAGTCGATTCGCCACATCCGTGGCTTGTCGCCCACCGGCCAGGTGACCGGGTAGAGCGAGGAGAGCACCTTGGTCTGGTCGACCAGCCGGTCGGAGACCATGTCGAGAAGGTTCATCGACGGTGAGGTGTTGAGGTCGCCGGCCATCACCGCCCGATTCGGGTTGGTCGCCAGATCCGCCGCGACAGCCTGGTAGCTGGCCTGGCGGATCTCGAAGTTGAACCGGTCGATCTCGAACATGTTCCGGTCGTCGTCGCTGCGCAGCAGCAGGATCCGCACCGGCGGCTGGAAGATGTGCGTGTTGTAGAACGAGACGACCTGGCCGTTGACCTGGATGTCGGTGCGCAGCGCCTGGGAGGTGTAGAAGAGCGGCCGGTCGACGAGGGCCGGCGGCACGGGCTTCAGGTCGTCCGGCAGGTACGGCGTCGAGTCCAGCCAGGAATGCCCGACCACCGGCAACCGGGTGATCGTCATGTTCCGGCCCTCGCGGACCACGGTGTAGCCGGGAAAGGCCGCCTGTAGTTCCGCCGTCTGGTCGATCTCGTACGCCTGCGCGAAGATGTCGACGAGCGAGTCGTCGACGTTGGCGTACTCGTGCAGCATGTAGACGTCGGCGTCCATGTCCCGCAGGAAGTCGTAGAACTCTTCGGTGGTGGTGCGCTGCTCGCCGCCGTTACGCCGATCCTGGTCCCAGTATTCGGTATTCCAGGTCACCACCTTGACGGCGTCTGCGGGCGCCGGCGGCGGAGTGTGGAAGATCGTCGCGAAGTTGATCCCGCTGTAGCCGACCCCGAGCACCAGGGCCAGCAGTGACGCCCCGACCAGCTGCCAGCGCATCGAGCGGGCCAGCCAGGCCACGGGCAGCAGCAGCACCGGGACCGCCGCCCAGGTGATCGGCGGGAGCAGGTCGATCGGCCCCCACACGTACGTCCGGGCGCTGAGCAGGTGGTGCAGCGCGACGACCGCCAGCCAGCCGAGGCAGGCCACCGCCGCGAGGCGCAGTCCCCACCGTCGGCGACGCGAAGGGGTACGGGGTTCCGGCGACGGCGCTGGTTCCTTTTCGTCCATTATTGTGGTCGTCCCTGCCGCCGCTTCCGCCATGGCAACTCCTTTACGTCACCCCGGTTCCTGCCGGTACCGGCCTCGGAAAAGGTATCGACCGGAACCTTGTTCGAAGCTTGTTCCGCATGCCAAGGAGGGGGCAATCGCCGATCGCTAGCGTCACGAGTGCCAATACCGGATTCTGTCGACCCTGGAAGGAGCGGAGATGGGCGTACATGCAGCTTATCGGCGCTCACCGGGTGGGGCGTCGAAGACGCGCTACCGGCCGGTCGGTGTGCGAATTGCGCGGAATGCGGTGGGCCGGTCGGATCGGTCGGCGAAGCCCGCCGTGGATGATCCGCAGGTGAATAGTTGATAGCGACGAATGCCGGAAACACGGCCGTCGTTGTGACGTGACGTCGCCGTCAAGAAAGCGGCATTTTTTCGACACGGGAGGTGGAAGTGCACGCAGTGGTGACCGGGGCCGCGGGCATGTTGGGCACCGCGTTGTTGGCCAGAGACTGGCCGGGTGTGACCTGGACCGGAGTGGACATCCGACCTCTCGCGCCGAGGGTGCGGGATCGGGCCGGCTTCATCCAGGCCGACGTGCGCGACGCCGACGCCATGACCCGCGCCTTCCGCCGTGCCGACGTGGTCATCCACTCCGCCGCCGCCCTGCCGAGCCACCGCTCCGCGGACATCCGATCCGTCGACGTGGACGGCACCGTGTCGGCGTTGGAGGCGGCCCGACGGGCAGGTGTGGACCGCTTCGTGCACATCTCCTCCACGGCGGTCTACGGACTTCCCCGGGACTGCCCCACTCCGGAGGACTACCCCTGCGAGCCGGTCGACCCGTACTCGGCCGCCAAGCTCGGCGCCGAGAACGCCGTGCTCCGGCATCGTGCACAAGGGCTCTGCGCACCGATCGTGCGGCCCAAGACCTTCCTCGGCGAGGAGCGTCTCGGTCTGTTCGCCATGCTCTTCGAGTGGGCCGACGAAGGCCGCCACTTTCCGCTGATCGGTGGTGGCGACGTCGCCACCCAGATGCTCGACGTCGAGGATCTCTGCGCGGCGATCCAGTTGATCTGCGAGGCACCCGACGACACGGCGAACGACACGTTCAACATCGGCGCACGGGAGTTCCGCACTCTGCGGGAGGACTTCCAGGCGGTGCTCGACGCCGCCGGCCACGGCAAGCGGGTGCTGGCCATGCCGGTGGGGCCGGCCGTCGCCGTGCTACGTGTTCTCGCGGCCACGCGGCTTTCCCCGGTCTACAAGCGACTCGTGCACAAGCTGACCCGCGACTCGTACGTCTCGATCGACCGGGCCGTGCAGCAGCTCGGATTCAGTCCCCGGTTCAGCAACGAACAGGCCCTGCTGAAGACGTACGACTGGTGGCGGGCGAACGCCGCCGGGACGCGGCGCAGCGCCGGACGCACCCACCGCGACCCCTGGAAGCAGGGCGCCCTGAGCCTGGCGAAGGCGCTGTTCTGACACTCCACGGAGCAAGGAGAGGTCCGCCATGAAGCACGCCCTGGAAGCGCCGAGCTCCTCGTCACCCGAGTTGCCTGTGGTCTCCGTCGACCCGGTGGTCGCGGTACAGGCGCTGAGACCCCTGGCCCGCGTCGGCGGGCTGTTCATCCTGCTCCGACCTCGCCAGTGGATCAAGGGCAGCCTGGTGTTGCTGGCGCCGCTCGTGGCCTCCCCGGCCACCGCGGTGACCCAGGTCGTGCCGCTGCTCGGCACCCTGCTGAGCTTCCTGGCCGCCTCCTCGGCCGTCTACATCTTCAACGACCTGCGCGACCGTGAGCGCGACCGGCTGCACCCGGTCAAGCGCAACCGTCCCCTGGCGAGCGGGCGGGTGAGCGCCGGTGCCGCGGTGACGCTGCTGGTCGTCCTGCTCGCCGGCACCGCCGCCCTGCTGATGCTGCTGCCCGTCCTGGTCGGCGTCATCGTCGCCGGCTATCTGGCCATCAACCTCTGGTACTGCCTGGCGCTCAAGCACCAGCCGCTGGTCGACGTGTCGGTCGTCTCCGTCGGGTTCGTGCTGCGGGTGCTGGCCGGCACGATCGCCGTCGGCATCGCCGTCCAACCGGCGCTGCTGATCGGGGTCTACTGCGCCTGCCTCGCGCTCTCCCTCGGCAAGCGACGCCACGAACTCGCCGCCCTGTCCGCCGCCGGTGGCGAAGCGGGGGAGCACCGGCCGGCGCTGCGGGCGTACTCGGTCCCGTTCCTGGATCAGGTCGTGCTGGTGAACCTGGTGGCGGCGCTGGTCGGCTACGTCGCGTTCATCTGGGCGCAGACGCCGCCGTACGGGCCGGTCACCGCCGGGCTGACCTTCCCGTTCGCCGCCTTCGCGGTGCACCGCTACCTGCAGATGATCGCCATGGGCGGCTCCGGCGGCGATCCGGTCGAGGACCTCTTCCGGGACCGCGCCATGTTGGTGAACGTCGGTCTCTGGGCTGCGGTGCTGGCCCAGGCGATGCTGACCAGCATCTGGCAGCTCCGGTAACCGAACGACACCCTGGAGAAACCCGTGAGCAGCAAGAACTCCCGTGAATACGACCTCTGCGTCGCGGTCAACTACTACTCGCCGTACGTCAGCGGGCTGACCGAGGTGGCCAGGGTGCTCGCCGAGGGCCTCGTCGAGCGGGGCTGGCGGGTGGCGGTGGTCGCCGTCCGGCACGACCCGGAGCTGCCGCTGCGGGAGAGCCGCAACGGCGTCGACGTCTACCGCAGCCCGGTGGTCGCCTCCATCAGCCGAGGCCCGGTCAGCCCCGGCTTCCCTGCCCTGGTACGCCGGATCGCCCGCCGTTCGCAGGTGGTCAACCTGCACCTGCCGATGCTGGAGGGGGCGCTGATCACCGCCCTGCCGCTGGGGGTGCCGGTGGTCAGCACGTACCACATCGATCTCTGGTTGCCGCCCACCCTGGTGACCCGGGCGGCGATGGCGGCCGTACGGGTGTCGTCGCGGATCACCCTGCGCCGCTCGGACGCCGTCGTCGTCAACAGCGACGACCAGGCGCAGTACTCCGAACTCTGGCCGATCCTGCGGTCCAGCCAGCGCTCGGCGATTCCGGCGCCCTGCCTGGACCGCCGTGGCGGCGAGCCGACCTTCCGGGAGACCGACGGCCCGCACATCGGCTTCCTCGGCCGGATCGTGCCGGACAAGGGCCTGGACTACCTGGTGGCCGCGTTCGCCGAGATCACCGACCCGCAGGCGCGGCTGCTGCTCGGTGGCGACTACCTGACCGTCGCCGGCGGCAGCGTGATCGACCGGATCCGGGCCGCCGCGCAACGCGATCCCCGGATCCGGATCCTCGGTCTGCTGCGCGGCCAGCAGATCAACGACTTCTACGCCTCGATCGACGCGTTCGCCCTGCCCTCCATCGCGGAGTCCTTCGGCATCGCGCAGGCCGAGGCGATGATGTGCGGCATCCCGTCGGTCACCACCGACCTGCCCGGCGGACGGTATCCGGTGCTGGCCACCGGGATGGGCCGGATCGTCCAACCGCGCGACCCGGTCGGGCTGCGCGCGGCGCTGCTGGACGTGCTCGGCTGGGACGCCGCAACCCGGCGTGAGGGTGCGAAGCGGGCCATCGAGGAGTTCAGCGTCCAGGGTTGTCTGGACCGGTATGCGACGCTGTTCCGGGCTCAGGGTGCACGGGCCAGCGCATTGATGTGATTCATCGTCCCGTCCGGAGTGTGGCGGGAATCAGTCGCGGAGGTAGGCATGCAGAGCAGGGATTTCGGTCGTCTCGGCAGCGTCAGCGCGCTCACCCTGGGCGGGGGCGGGATCGGTAACGTCTGGGGAGCGACCGACCACGCCGAGGCGGTGGCGACCGTCCAGGCGGCCATCGACGGTGGTGTCACGATGCTCGATCTGGCGCCGACCTACGGTGACGGCTACGCGGCCGAGAACGTCGCCGGTGCCGCGTTACGCGCCATGCCGGCCGCCGACGTCCTGGTCACCAGCAAGATCGAGCTTCCCGAGCAGGATGGTGGTGACCTTCCGGAGAAGATGATCCGCAGCCTGCACGCGACCCTGGACCGCATCGGTCGCGAGCACCTGGATCTCTTCCTGCTCCACTCTCAACTGCACCCGCACGGTTGGACCGGCCCCACCCCCCGGACGCTGGGCTGGGACCTCTACCTCGACCAGGTGGTGCCGACCTTCGAACGGCTGCGCGCCGAAGGGAAGATCCGGGCCTGGGGGCTGACCGGGGTCGGCCACCCGCAGACCGTGATCGAGGCGATGCACCGGCAGCCGCGTCCGGACGCGGTCCAGGCGGTGGTGAACGCCCTCGACCTCAGCGGCGACATGTGGCTGCTCGGGTCGTCGGCCGAACCTCGCAACGACGAGATTCGTCAGGCCGCGGTCGACGACGGCGTCTCGGTGATCGCGATCCGCGCGGTGGCGGCGGGAGCGCTCACCGAGGGCATCGACCGGGCCGTGGACGACGACTCGCCGGTCGCGGTCGACTTCGCCCGAGCCGAGCCGTTCCGTGCGCTCGCCGCCGAGTTCGGTGAGTCGCCGGCTTCCCTGGCCCACCGGTACGCCCTCAGCGTGCCCGGTGTGGCGACCGTGGTGCTGGGCGTGAAGAACCGCGCCGAGTTGGCCGAGTGCCTCGCCGCCGAGGCGCGTGGCCCGCTGACCGAGGCGGAACTCAAGGCCCTGCGCGACCTGCGAGCCTGAAGGGCACACAGCCGACCGTGAACCTCTGAAACCCTCCCCCCGCCCAGGACCCACTGACGCGAGGCGCGGCGCGGTGCCCGCCGGGATGCACCGGGAAGTCCGGACAACTTCGGGGAAAGTGCTGCCTCGTCAGTCGGCGAGACAGCACTTTCCCCGTATCTGCTACCAGGGCCGGGCTGCGGTGGGTGGCGTTGCGTCGTTGTTCAACTTATTCATGACGGGCGTCAGAATTTCTTGACTTCCGGTGCCGGGTGACTGACCATGGCCAACACAGCGACGTGACCTCTCACACAGTGGTAGGTCACCTGCAGATCCGTGGCATCCGCCGATTTCTGACGCACCCCACCACCCCCGCCCAGGAAGGGCCTCGTCAATGAAGAAGGTCATCGCACTCGGGCTGATCGCCGCCACCGCGATCGCCCTCACCGCATGTACTGATTCCGATGCGTCCTCCCCGTCCGACCCGGCCGACGGCGACCTGCGCCAGGTCCGGGTCGCGGCGTTGCCCATCACCGAGACCGCCGCGCTGTGGGGCGGCATCAAGGCGGGCATCTTCGCCAAGCGCGGCCTCAGCGTGGAGGTGCTGCCCGCCCAGGGTGGTGCGCAGGCGATTCCGGCACTGCTCAACGGCGACATCGACTTCGCGATCGGCCAGCCCTTCGGCCCGTTCCGGGCCGACCTCCAGGACCTCGGCGTGGTCATGATCGGCAACTACGCCTCCTCGTACGCCGAGGGTGACGACATCAACGCCGTGGTGGCCTCGGCGAAGTCCGGCATCACCCGGCCGGCCGAGCTGGCGGGTCGCCGGGTCGCGGTGAACAGCCTGGGCGCGGCGGGCGACGTGACGATCATGGCGGCGGTCGAGAAGGACGGCGGGGACCCGTCCACCATCAAGTTCGTCGAGGTCGCCTTCCCGGACGCCCCGGCGCAGTTGGAGGCCGGCAACATCGACGCGGCCTGGGTGCCGGAGCCGTTCGTCACGCAGCTGCGCAGCCGTGGCGACACCTTCATCGTGGCGCCCTACCAGGCGGTCGTGCCGGGTCTGACCACGCTGACCACGATCACCACCAAGGAGCGTACGGAGAAAGACGCCAAGCTCGTCGACGACTTCGCGGCGGCGATGAAGGAGACGCTCCAGTGGGCCCAGGACTCCGCCAACGAGACGGCGGTCCGGCAGGCCATCAAGGACAACCTGCAACTGCCGGAGCCGGTGGCGGATTCGGTGAAGCTGCCCGAGTTCGGGTGGGACCTTGACCGGACGAGCCTGCAGACGCTCGCGGAACTCGCCCAGAAGTACCGCGTGCTCGACAAGCAGCCGAACCTCGACCGGCTCATCCAGCAGAAGTAGCCCGCGATTGCCCGCCCTCCCCGGTGCCGGAGACCGGGGAGGGCGTCGCCGCCGCTTGTTCACGGGAGTGACATGGCTGTCCCATCCACCCGACGCCTGCGTGGGTTGCGCAAGGCGCTGCTGGGCCTCACCGGCCTGGCCGGATTCCTCGTCGTCTGGCAGCTGATCCCGACGCTGGGCCTGATCAACTCGCAGTACCTGCCGTACGTGACGGACGTGTTCGCGCGGCTGGCCGAGGAATCCGTCGACCTCGCGTTCTGGCGGCGGCTGGGGTCCACCATGAAGTCCTGGGCGATCGGACTGACGGTGGCCACGTTCGCCGCCGTGGTCCTCGGCACGGTCGTCGGCCTGGTGCCGTTCCTCCGACGCGCCACGCACACAATGATCGAGTTCCTGCGGCCGATCCCGTCGGTGGCGTTGATCCCGCTGGCCGTGCTGATGTTCGGCATCCAGATGCAGGCCGCCCTGGTCATCATCATCTACGCATCGTTCTGGCAGGTGTTCGTGCAGGTGATCTACGGCGTGGCCGACGTCGACGCGGTCGCCCGGGACACCGCCCGCAGCTTCGGGCTGACCCGCCGCGAACAGTTGACCCACCTGGTGTTGCCGACCGCCCTGCCGTACCTGATGACCGGGGTGCGGCTCGCCGCGGCGGTCGCACTCATCCTGGCCATCACCGCGGAGATGGTGATCGGCAACCCCGGCCTCGGGCGGATGATCGAGCTGTCCCGCTCCGCCGGGGACTCCGTCGGCCTGTACGCCTTCGTGGTGGTCACCGGCCTGCTCGGGCTCGCGGTCAACCTGGTCTTCCGGTTCGTCGAGCGGCGCACGTTGTCCTGGCACGAGTCGATCCGAGGGGAGCAGGCCCGGTGACCAAGCACCCTGACCGGATCGCCGTCGCCGAGCGCACGGCCGGGCCCGACGTCGCGCGTCGGCCCGGGGTCGGCTCCCGGATCGCGGCGAGTCTCGGCTATTCGCTCGGGCTGCCCATGCTGCTGCTGGTGGTCTGGGGGCTGCTCGCGACGAGGTCGACGAACCGGTTCTTCCCCGACCCGCTGACCATCTTCGAAGCCTTCGTGGACACCTGGGTCGGGCCCGCGTTCGTCGAGGACGTACTGCCCAGCCTGTACCGCCTCGGCCTCGGCATCACCGCCTCGATCGTGGTCGGCATCGCCGCCGGCACCATCATCGGCCTGATGCAGTGGCTGCGCGAACTGCTCGAACCGCTGCTGGAGTTCTTCCGGGCCATCCCACCGCCGGTGCTGATCCCGGTGGCGATGCTGCTGCTCGGCATCACCGACACCATGAAGGTCGTGGTCATCGTCTCCGGCGCGGTCTGGCCGATCCTGCTGAACACCATCGAGGGCGTACGGGCCACCGACAGCGTGATGACCGAGACCGCCGACTCGTTCCAGGTCACCTGGTGGGAGCGGCTCTGGTTCCTGGTGCTGCCGGCGGCCAGCCCGCGCATCATGGCCGGGGTCCGGCAGGGCCTGTCGGTCGCGCTCATCCTGATGGTGATCTCGGAGATGTTCGCCTCGTCCGCCGGGCTCGGCTACCGCATCGCCTACTTCCAGCGCAACTACCTCATCGCCGAGATGTGGAGCGGAATCCTCCTGCTCGGTCTCGTCGGCGTCTTCCTCGCCGTCGTCTTCGGAATCGTCGAGCGGCGCGTGCTGCGCTGGTATCACGGACTCAGGGAGGTCAACCGTGCCTGACCGGAGCACCCTGCTGCGGGTGGAGCATCTGCGCAAGGTCTACGAATCGGCCACCGGCAACGTCGAGGCGATCGGGGACATCAGCTTCACGATGAACGCCGGTGAACTGGTCTGCATCGTCGGGCCGTCCGGTTGTGGCAAGACCACGCTGCTGAAGTGCCTGGCCGGTCTGCTGCGCCCGACCAGCGGCGTGGTCGAGATGGACGGTGCGCCGGTGACCGGGCCGAGCCCGGCCATGGCTGTGGTGTTCCAGGAGTACGGCCGCAGTCTCTACCCGTGGCTGACCGTACGCGGTAACGTCGAGTTGCCGCTGCGGCACAAGAAGCTCAGCCGCGCCCAGCGGGAGAAGTTGGTGACCGACGCGCTCGTCGCGGTGGGGCTGGACCATGCCGCCCGCAGCCATCCGTGGCAGCTCTCCGGGGGCATGCAGCAACGGGTGGCGATCGCGCGGGCCATCGCGTACCAGCCCGAAGTCATGATCATGGATGAGCCGTTCGCGGCGGTCGACGCGCAGACCCGGGCGGACCTGGAGGACCTCGTCCGCGAGCTGCACACCAGCCGTAACATGTCGATCCTCTTCGTCACCCACGACATCGACGAGTCGGTTTACCTGGGAGAACGGGTTCTAGTATTGTCCAAGTCGCCGACCTGGGTTCAAGAGGACCTCGCGATCGATCTGCCGCCTACGCGTGATCAGATCACCACCCGCGCCCTGCCCCGGTTCACCGAGCTGCGGACCCACGTCTACGACCAGATCCAGCGGGCCAAGCGTGGCAAGACTGTCGACGCGCAACCGGCGCGGTGACCGCTGCGGCCGCCACGACGGATTCGCCGAAAGGGAGGGCTGTGCGTAGCCGTCAGCCGAAGCAACTGCTGCTCGCCTTCTTCGGTGAGCATGTGGTCGACGCCGCAACCGGGCCGATCCGGGCCAGTGCCCTGATCAGCGTGCTGGAACCGGCCGGCGTCGCCGCGCCGGCCACCCGCGCGACCCTCGACCGCCTGGTCGGCAGCGGCATCCTCGCCCGCACCAGGAACGGTCGGGAGACGCTGTTCTCGCTGACCGAGCACGGTGCGGCAGTGCTGCGCGAGGCAACGGACCGGGTCCGTGGCCCTCGGCCGTTCGACCCGCAGGGCAACGGGTGGACCCTTGTCACCTTCTCCATCCCCGAGGGCCAGCGGATGCTGCGGCACCGGCTGCGCTCGACCCTTACCTGGGAGGGGTTCGCGCCGATCCGGGACGGGCTGTGGCTCGCGCCCGGCGAGGTCGACCTCGCCGGCTCGTTGGAGCCGTTACGGCAGGATCTGCCACCGCACACCGTCATGGCGTTCCACGCCCGGGAGCTGGACGGCTTTCCGATCGGGGAAAGCGTGCGCGCCGCCTGGGACATCGAGGCGATCCGGCGTGAACATCTGGCCTTCATCGAGGTGTGGGACGACCCGGCCGCCGTGGCGCTGGCACCGAGCGCGCTGACCGTACGCACGATGCTGGTGGCGGACTGGCTGGCGCTGCTGCGCGCCGATCCCCGGCTGCCGGCCGAGTTCATGGACGAGCAGTGGCCGGCCACCCGGTCGGCGGAGACCTACCGCCGGATGCACGAGAAGCTGGCCGAGGCGTCCGCCGCGGAGTTCGCCGAACTCGTCGCCGCCCGCACCTCGGTCAGACGCCGAAACGGGCGCGCAGGTCCGCCTTCCGCACCTTCCCCGACGCCGTCCGCGGCAACTCGTCCACGATGATGACGTTCTTCGGCAGCTTGTAGCGCGCGAGCCGGCCGTCGAGGTACGCCCGTACGGCCTCGACGTCCACCGCCGCGCCGTCGCGTACCGTCACGATCGCCCACGGCACCTCGCCCCACCGTTCGTCGGGCACGCCGATGACCGCCGCTGCGGTCACCCCCTCCAACTCGCCGAGCAGTTGCTCGATCTCGGCGGGGTAGATGTTCTCCCCACCGGAGATGATCATGTCTTTCAGGCGGCCGGAGATGTGCAGGTAGCCGTCGGAGTCCAGGTAGCCGAGGTCGCCCGAACGGAACCACCCGTCCGGGGTGAACGCGTCGGCGGTCGCCTCGGGCAGCCCGTGGTAGCCGGGGAAGACGTTCGGCCCGGCGATCTCGATCTCGCCGACGCTGCCGGTGGGCGCCGGCTCCCCGCTCACGTCGGTGATCCGTACCTCGGTGAAGAAGTGCGGCAGCCCGACGCTGCCCTGCTTGGCGCGGGTCATGTGCGGCGGCAGCGAGGTGGCGCCCGGTGACGCCTCGGTCATCCCGTAACCCTGGGAGAACGACAACCCCCGTGCCTCGTACGCGTTGAGGATGCGCGGCGGCACCGCCGAACCCCCGCAGGTCAGCTTCGCCAGCGTGGACAGGTCGGTCGAGGTCCAGCTCGGATGGTCGGCCATCAGCTGATACGTGGTGGGGACCCCGCTGAGCATGGTGACGCCGTGCCGTTCGATCTGGGCCAGCGCGCGTCCCGGCTCGAAGCCCTTCTCCAGCACCATCGTGGCGCCCTTGAGGATGACCGGCAGGGCGCCCATGCCCAGCGAGGCGACGTGGAACAGCGGCGAGATCATCAGTGCCACGTCGGTCGAGACGACGTCGTAGTCGACCACGCAGTTGATGGCGACCCAGGTCAGGTTGCCGTGGGTCAGCACCGCGCCCTTGGCGCGACCGGTGGTGCCGGAGGTGTAGACGATCGCCGCCGGGTCCCCGTGATCGGTGGCGACGGGACCTGCGGCATCGGTGGCTGCGGTGCGGGCCAGTCGCGCCAGCCCCGGTCGGTCCGCGTCGCCGTCGCCGGTGACCACCACGTGCGGCGTTCGCGCGGCCGGTACGGCTGCGGCCACCCGGGGCGCGAACTCGGGGTCGTGGATGAGCACCCGGGCACCGGAGTCGTCCAGGACGTGGGCGATCTCCGGTGCCGCGAGCCGGGTGTTGACCGGGACGAAGACGGCCCCCAACTGCGCCGCGCCGAACATCACCTGGAGGAACTCGGGGCTGTTCTCACCCAGGTACGCGACCGCGTCGCCCTTGCCGACGCCCTGGTCGCGCAGCACGGCGGCGACCCGGTCGGTGGCGTCGGCAAGTTGGGCGTACGTCAACGTCGAGCCCTCGCCGTGGACGAGGGCGACCTTGTCGGGGGACTTGAGTCGACGCTTGGCCATCCAGACGCCGATTCCGTGCTGGTGCATCATCAGTCTCCTGGTGGTGGAGGTGGTGTGCTCACCCGGCCCGGCTGACCCCCCGCTCGGGCGTGAAGCCTGTCAGCGCCGGCTCAGGCGTAGAAGCGGTACAGCCCACGGGCGACGACCGCCGGCTTGGTGCCGCCTTCGATCTCGATGGTCTGGTCGACGGCGATCTGGTAGCCACCCCGGACCTCGGTGACCTCGGCGATGGTGGCCCGCATGCGCACCCGGGAACCGACAGTGACCGGCGCCGGGAAGCGGACCTTGTCCAGGCCGTAGTTCACCTTCGTGGTCACCCCCTTGACCTCCAGCAGCTCGGTCCAGAAGGGAACGGCCAGCGAGAGGGTGAGGAAGCCGTGCGCGATCGGCGCGCCGAACGGGCCGGTCTTCGCCCGCTCCGGGTCGACGTGGATCCACTGGTGGTCGTCGGTGGCGTCGGCGAAGAGGTTCACCTGGTCCTGGGTGACCGTCCGGTACTCGGTGTAACCGAGGTCGGTGCCGGCGAGGTCGGCGAGCTGGTCGTAGGCGATGGTGGTCGTCATGGCGGTTCCTCTCGTCGTCACCGGGCAAGGCGCAGCAGTCGGGCCGCGTTGTCCTTGAGGATGCCCGGAAGCACGTCGGGCTTGAGGTCGGTGGCCGCCACATCGCGCAGCCAGCGGTCGGGGGTGATCAGTGGATAGTCGGTGCCGAAGAGCACCCGGTGCTTGAGCATCGAGTTGGCGTAGCGCACCAACTCGGCCGGGAAGTACTTCGGGCTCCAGCCGGACAGGTCGATCCAGGTGTTGTGCTTGTGGGTGGCCACCGACAGCGCTTCGTCCTGCCACGGCACCGACGGGTGGGCCATGATGATCTGCAGGTCCGGGAAGTCGGCGGCGATCGGGTCGAGCAGCATCGGGTTGGACAGCCCCAGCCGCAGCCCGTAGCCGCCCGGTGTGCCCGCGCCGATGCCGGTCTGTCCGGTGTGGAAGATGGCGGGCAGGCCCGCGCGCTCGATCAGCGCCCACAGCGGCGCGTACTTCTCGTGGCTCGGGTCGAAACCCTGCACGGTGGGGTGGAACTTGAAGCCGCGTACGCCCTCGTCGGAGATCAAGCGGGCGGCGAGTTCGAGGGCCGCTTCACCGGTGCGCGGATCGACCGAGCCGAAGGGGATCAGCACGTCGGCGTGCTCGGCCGCGGCGCGGGCGATGTCGGCGCTGGACAACGGCGGATGCTTGAGCTGCGTACGGGCGTCGACGGTGAAGACGACGGCGGCCATGTTGCGCTCGCGGTAGTACTGCGCCACCGCGTCGACGGCCGGTCGCGGCCCGTCGGTGCGGAAGTACTTCGACACCGCCGCCACCAGTGGCTCGGGCAGCGAGGCGTGACCGTGGTCGTCGACCTCGATGTGGACGTGCATGTCGATCGCCGTGACGGCGTCGAGGTCGATCGCGGGCTGGTACATGAGGGGCACCTTCGTCGGGCGGGGTGGCGTCAGGGGCGGTCAGGAGGCCGCGGGCTGGAACTCCTCGGGGAGCTCGGGGAAGCGTTCGCCGACGCTCTGCAGGGCGGCGGCGAACTCGGTCGGCCAGGCCTGCACCAGCGCCTCGTAGCTCCAGCCGCCCTCGTGGTAGGCGGTCAGCGCCGCCTCCGGGTGGGTCCAGATCTGCAGGCGGTCGCCGCCGACGCCGATCACCTGGCCGGTCACCCCGGCCGCCGCGTCGGAGCCGAGGAAGGCGATCAGCCCGGCCACGTCGTCGGCGGTGCCGAAGCCGAGGTCGTGGCGGAAGAACGCGGGCATCGGCTCGCCGTTCGCCTCGGCCTGCACGGCGGCGGCGAAGTAGGGCACGGTCGCGGTCATCGCGGTCGCCGCCACCGGTACGACGGTGTTTGCGGTGATGCCGGCCCGCTTGAGCTCCAGCGCCCAGGTGCGGACCATGCCCACGATGCCCGCCTTGGCGGCCGCGTAGTTGGTCTGGCCGAAGGTGCCCCGCTGCCCGGTGGGCGAGCCGATGCAGATGATCCGGCCGCCCTCGCCGGCCTGCCGCATGTGCAGCACCGCCTCGCGCACGGTAGTGAAGGTGCCGCGCAGGTGCACGTTGATCACCGTGTCGAAGTCGTCGTCGCTCATCTTCCACAGCACCGTGTCGCGCAGCACGCCCGCGTTGGTGACCAGGATGTCGAGTCGCCCGAACTCCTCGACCGCGGCGGTGACCAGTTGCTTCGCCGTCTCGGTGGGGCCGACCGGTGCGGTCACCGCGACGGCCCGCCCACCGGACGCCTGGATCGCCGCGACCGCGTCGGCTGTGACACCGGCATCGACGTCGTTGACCACGACGGACGCCCCCCGGCGGGCCAGCTCCTTGGCGTAGGCGAGGCCGAGACCTCGACCGGATCCGGTGACGATCGCGACTTTGCCGTCCAGTGGTGACATAGAGGTGCTCCTTTGCGTCCACGCCGATCTGAGCACGAACCGTTGAAAAAGTCAATTATTTGTGAAGCTTGCTACCATCGTCGTCATGTCCCCTATCGGAAAGACCCGGCCGACCGGACGCGACCGGCTGCGGGACAGCGTGCTCGCCGGGGACCTGAGCTTTCTGCTGGCCCGCGCCAACGCCCTCACCCTCGCCGCGGCCAACGCGGCGTTGGCCGAACACGGGCTCAAGGCCCGCTCCTACTCGGTGCTCGCGCTCGCCGCCGACGACGTCCGTCCCACCCAGCGGGAACTTGCCGAGTTCCTGCGGCTGGATCCGAGTCAGGTCGTGGCGCTCGTCGACGGGCTGGAGAAACGCCAGCTCGTCGAGCGCCAGACCGACCCCGCCGACCGTCGCGCCAACGTCCTCGTCGCCACCGACGCCGGTCGGGCCCTGTTCGCTCAGGCCCAGGAATCCGCGCGGGCCGTGGAGCTGGGCCTGCTGGCCGCCGTCACGCCGCAGGACCATGAGCGGCTGGCCCAACTGCTGCGGCTGCTGGCCTTCCCCGACTGACGCCGTGACCGGGCGGCACCTGCGATGGCACCGCCCGGTCCCGGTCTGCACCCGTGCGACCGCTACGCGGCGCAGTCGACGGCCGCGTGTCCGCGGATCACCGCGGTCGTCACCGCCTCACCGTCGAGTGACCCGGTGACACGTACCGTCGCCGTGCCGGTCGGCAGGGCCGCCACCCGCGTGGCGAACTGCTGGAAGGCGTTGCCGCCCGGTGCCACGCCCGCGAACGACCGCTCGCCGTACGCGGTCTCCAGCGCGATCTCCACCGGCGCGACGTGGTCGTTGCGCACCTGCACCGCCACGTACGCCCGGCCGGCGATGCACCGGGCCTGCACGGTCACCGTGACCGGCAGCACCGGTCGCACCTGGGGCTCGGGAGACCAGCGGATCCAGGTGTCGGCAAGCGGCACCTGACCCACGCCGGGCTTCGACCAGTCACAGACGCCGCCGGGGAAGACCGCCTGCAGGCGCTGCCACTGCTCGTCGGTGAAGCTCACCCCGTACGACTCCCGGTTCAGGGGCGTGAGCTGGCACTTGAGCACGGCGGAGGTGGTCGGTCCGCCGGCGACCACACGCGGGTTGCGGTGCAACGGGAACAGCTGGTTGCACTGGGCCGCCGGGTCCAGGGTCAGCGCCTCGGTGATCCGGTCGCCGTTGGCCGCGATGCAGCCGTCGGCCAGGCCCTCGGGCCGGGACAGCCGGGTCAACGTCACGTCGTCCAGCTTCGGCTGCGCCGCGGCCAGCGCGGTCCGGGCGGTCAGCCAGGTCTCCATGCCCTCCAGGGCGAGGGTCGAGGCGGTGTTGGCGGCAGCGCCCGGCGCGGCGGTGATGCTGATGTGGTTGTCGGCGTTGCCGTTGGCCGCGACGATCCGCTCCCGCATCGTCCAGGACCGGAACCGGTCGTGGAAGTCGCCGGACGGGTCGGTGTAGCCCCGGGTCTCGATGATCGGCGTCCAGCGCAGACCGCCGTCGAACTGGTTGACCCGGCCGGTCTCGTACGCCACCTTGATCGCGTCGACGTCCGCCGAGGTGCGCTGCGGGGTGCGGTTGCCCTGGACGTCGAGGCCGCCGATGCCCTCGTTGAGCCGGACGAACTGCTCCGGGCTGATCGTGCCCGCCTGGAGGGTCTGCAGGCCGTACTGCACGCCGACCGTGTCCGGAATGATCGGCCGGCCGAAGCCGGTGGCCGGGTCGACGCCGTACACGTTGGAGATGAAGTCGGCCATCGCGCAGCGGATGCCGGTCGGGTTGGTGACCGGGTGGTACCGCTGCGCCGCCGGGACGTGGCTCGGGCAGTTGGCCGGCCAGTCGACACCGTCGAAGAACTGGTAGCCGAAGCAGGTGTTCGGGCTGGCGAAGCCGGTCACCGCGGTGTGCTGCGCGGTGGACAGACCGGCGGCGGAGGCGGCCTGGCTGATGAAGCGGCACTCGTGACCACTGACGGTCGTGGAGCGCTCGTCCGGGTAGCCGATCTGGCCGATCACGCCGTCGATGATGCCGGGGTACGCGTTGGAGATCAGCAACTGCTGCATGGTGCCGGCCGAGCCACCCCAGCCCATGGTGAAGGCGGGCACCCCGTACGTCTCGATGAAGTGCTCCTTGACCATCATCGCGGTCTCGGCGGAGGTCACGTCGTTGCAGTTGTTGGCGAACACGTTGAACGTGGAACTGGCCACCGCGTAACCCCGGCTGAGCAGGCCGTGGTCCAGCACCCCGCCGGTGCTGGTGGCCTGGGTGTAGCCGATGCCGCAGGCGCCGCCGAAGGTGTAGACCAGCCGCTCGTTCCAGCCGTCGGTGGCCGTCCACGGGTCGGGCAGGGCGGTGCCCGGCTGGTGCAGCAGCGCGATCTCGTAGACCGCCCGGTTGATGGTGCCCCGCTCGATGCGTACGACGTACGGCACGGTGCGGCCGTCGATCGTGGTGGTCGTGGCCACGTTGCCGGGCAGCGGGCCGTCGGGCAGGGCGGTGAAGCTGCCGGCGGTGGTGCGGTACTGGTACGTCACCCGGGGTGCCGCCACGTGGCAGTTCTCGTCGACCGGCCCGAGGTTCCAGGGGCTGCCGGAGGCGGTGCAGAACAGCGGGATGTGCGGGCCGGAGAAGACCGGGCCCTGCGCGGGGTGGTTGACAAGCGTCACGTCGGCCGTCGGGCGGCCCTGCCCGTTGCCGTTGGACCGGATCTGGAGGGTGTTGTCGCCCAGCGCCAGGTCGTCGACCAGGCCGAGCAGCGTACGACCGTCGCCGATCGGGCGGAACTGGCTGGTCAGGTTGCGGCCGTCGAGGTGGACCTTCACCTGGTGCGGCGGAACGTTGCGGGGCACGCCGATGCGGACCAGGGCGTCCCCGCCGCTGACCAGGTCGGCGCGGGTGGAGACGACCTCCACGTCGAAGGTGCGGTCGACGCCTGCCTGGGGCGGCGGTGCGGCCAGGGCGGGCACCGCTGGGCCGCCGACAAGTGTGCTGGCGACGATCGCGGTCAGGGCGAGTTTCCAGGTTCGTTGCGGAGATTTCTCCCGGGATCGACGTGAGTGCATAGCAGGGCCCCTTTCAGCCGGGAACGGGCGGCTGGACCTCCTGGTCACATGTGCACGGGGAACCTAATGCGAATTCTGATCGCGCGTCAACGAATCTGCAATGTATCTACTTCAGACGCGACTTCGCGCCGTCTGCCGCATGGTCGGGAGTCTGGACGAGCTCCTCGAAACGCTGCTGCGCCGGCCGGGCCAACGCCGCGGAGGTCTCCAGGAACATCGCCCGCGCCTGGGCGCGGGGGAAGGAGGCGGGCAGGAACATGGCCGGCAGGTCGGGATCCTCGCCCACCAGCGCCCGCCAGTCGTTGACCATCTCGGTACGCCGCACGAGCGCCTGCGCGGGTGACACCTCGCCCGCGGCGGCCGGCCAGACCAGATCCCGGTAACGCTCCAGAAAGGACTGGTAGCCGGCAGCCAACTCGTCGATCCGCCACGCCGCCTCGAGCCGGGCCCGGCCACCGGGCAGCAGATCCAGGTCGGTGGCGCGCAACACCACCGCATCACTGACGCCGAGCTCGCTCAACTGCTCGCGTACCTCGTCGAAAC
This sequence comes from Micromonospora maris AB-18-032, assembly GCF_000204155.1. Taxonomy (NCBI): domain Bacteria; kingdom Bacillati; phylum Actinomycetota; class Actinomycetes; order Micromonosporales; family Micromonosporaceae; genus Micromonospora; species Micromonospora maris. The sequence goes on from NC_015434.1 coordinate 1,371,209, forward strand.
GGTCGTGCGGGGTGACCCAGGTGCCGTCGTACAACGGCGAGAAGGTCAACCAGCGCAGCCGGGCCCGCAGCAGCCGACGCTGGTTCGCGTCGTCAAGCGGCAGGGTGAACGCGATAAGGGTCCACCTGCCGTCCCAGCTGCTCTCGTCGGTGCTGGCGAAGATGCGCCGGCCCCCGCGCCGCAGGATCTGCGCCGCCGACTCGGTCAACCGGTAGCTGGTCCGGCGGCCCTCCTTGGTCCGCTCCAGCACCCCGCGCTGGGTCAGCCGGCTGAGCGTCGCGCGGGCGTTGGCCGGCGCGATGTCGAATTCGGCAAGCACCGCGACCAGGCCGCCGGAGGGCAGCGGCGCGTGCCCGGCGCGCCAGTAGTCCCCGAGCAACGTCACAAGCAGCCGTTGCGCCCGCGCCCGCCCGACCGCCGCCGCGCCGTCCGTGGGCGGCTCCAGCGCGTGATGGAGGTCGGACATCCGGATAAATTACTGCGTCTCAGAACGCGTCGGCGACGGCACCCGACCGGGCGGCCGGCGGTACGAGGTGCCCAGCGCCCGGGACAGCACCCGGCCTGCCGCCTGCACCAGCGGCGCCAGCGCCAACGGGTCCGCGCGGTCGTGGGCCACCACCAGCGAGATGGCGGCCACCACACCGTCTGATCCCCGGATGGGCGCGGCGACCGAGAGCGCGTCCATGGTGACCTGGCGGTCGCTGACCGCGTACCCGACCCGACGTACCTCGGCCAGGCACCGACGCAACCGTCTCGGGTCGGTGATGGTCAGCTCGGTGTAGCGCTCCAGCGGTGCGGCCAGCACCTGCTCCTGGACCTCGGCCGGCGCGTAGGCGAGCAGGACCAGCCCGACCCCGGTGGCGTGCAGCGCGAACCGCCCCCCGACCCGGGTGAGCACCGGCACCGCGTGCCGCCCGGCGATCCGCTCGATGAAGACGAGTTCCAGGCCCTGCCGGACGGCGAGCTGGACGTTCTCGTGGGTGACCTCGTAGAGGTCTTCCATGATCGGTAGGGCCAGCTCCCGCAGCCCCAGACCCCGGGGTGCGAGGGAACCCACCTCCCACAGCCGCAGGCCGATGCGGTACCGCCCGTCGTCGCCACGCTCCAGCGCGCCCCAGGCGACCAGTTCCGCCGCGCGGCGGTGGGCGGTGGGCAGCGGCAGCCCGGCGCGGCGGGCCAGCTCGGTCAGGGTCAACGCCGGGGTGGCGGGGGTGAACGCGTCCAGCAGCGCCAGCACCTTGCTGGTGACCGATCGGCCGGGCTGCGCGTCCACCCCGCCATCATCCCGCCTGCGCCGGGCGCGTCACAGCTCCAGCACGAGCCGGGGCGTACGGGCCCGGGACACGCAGATCATCATGGTGTCCCCGGCCGCCCGTTCCTCCTCGGTGAGCAGGCTGTCCCGGTGGTCCGGCACCCCGGCCAGCACGGTGGTCTCGCAGGTGCCGCAGGTGCCCTCCCGGCAGGAGGAGAGCACCTGCACGCCGGCCTCCTCGACCGCCTGGAGGATCGGCGTACCGGGCGGCACCGTCAGCGTCTGGCCGGAGATGGAGAGTTCCACCTCGACTGTCGTGTCGACGCCGTCGACGCCGGATGCCGGGGTGAACCGCTCGACGTGCAGGCAGCCGGGCGGCCAGCCGAGACAGTGCTGCTCCACCGCCGTGATCAGCGCCTCCGGGCCACAGCAGTAGACCAGCATCCCGGCCTCCGGGCGGCCGAGCAGTCCCGGCAGGTCGAGCAGGCCGGTCTCGTCCTGCGGGCACAGGGTCACCCGGTCGCCGTACTTCTCCCGCAGCGCGTCGGCGAAGGCCATGGTGGCGCGGCTGCGTCCGCCGTACACCAGTCGCCAGTCGGCACCGGCGGCGTCGGCAGCGGCGACCATCGGGCCGATCGGGGTGATGCCGATGCCCCCGGCGATGAAGAGGTATCGCGCTGCCGCGACCAGCGCGAAGTTGTTCCGGGGACCGCGCACCGTGACGGTGGCGCCGGGCGTCAGCCGGTCGTGCACCTGCCGCGAGCCGCCGCGCCCGTCCGGCTCGCGCTGCACCGCGATCCGCAGCCCGGACCGGTCCGCCGGGTCGCCGCAGAGCGAGTACTGGCGAACCAGGTCCGGGCCGAGCAGCAGATCCAGGTGTGCGCCCGGAGTCCACTGCGGAAGGTCACCCCCGTCGGGGCGGCCCAGGGTGAGTGCGACGACGTCGCGGGCCACCTGCTCCCGGGCGGTCACCACCAGGTCCCACTCGGTCACGCCGGCACCGCCGTCCGGGTCGGCAGCTCGGGCGCGGGCGGGGCGGGGGAGCGGTGGCCCTGCGGGTGGGCGAGCAGCCACTCCCACAGCTCCACCGGTTCCTCGGCGACCCGTTCGGCCCCGCAGTGGCAGACTCCGCGCAGGATGTCGGTGCCCGGCATCCAGTGGATCCGGTAGACCCGGTCACCGGTGAGCATGCCGGTCGGCCCGCTCACCGGGTCGCCTCCACCCTCCCCGCATCGACCAGGCGGGCCAGCAGCCGCCGGGCCGCCAGGCCGCCGGTGTCGATGTTGATGCTCAGTTCCTGGTACTTCTCCGGTTCGGCGGCGATCACCTGCTCCAGGATGTTCAGCGCGGTCACGTCCTGCATGACCACCGTGTGGTTGCTCTGGTGCAGGTACTCACTCACCGACTCGTCGTCGATGGCGAAGTCCCGGGCCACCGCCCAGAAGTCGTACGTGGTGTGCTCGGTCGACGGGGTGATGGCGTACACGATCTCGGCGTGGAACGCCTCGTTGTCCTCGCCCTGCGCCGGCGGGTAGACGCCCTGCGGCGCGATCCGGCTGTGCAGCAGGTACAGGCACGGCGGGTGGTACTCGATGTCCTGCCAGCGGGTGATCCGGCCCTGGATGCCTGTGGAACGCGCGTAGAAGGGCGGGCACTCGGCGTCGTCCATGTGCCGGCTGACGTAGACGATGCCGCGTTCGTCGTCCACCTCCGTGGTGATCGGGGTGTTCGCCACCTCGGGCGTGCCGATGTAGCCACCGTGCAGATAGGTCTCGTGGGACAGGTCCATCAGGTTGTCCACCAGCAGGCCGTACCGCGCGTTCAGCGGTGCCATCCCGCGCACCACCGCGTAGCGTGGGTCGGTCAGCCAGGGAGCGCGGGGGATGGTGGCCGGATCGGCCCGGTCCCGGTCACCGATGAACACCCAGACGAACGAGTCCTGCTCCACCACCGGGTACGCCGCCACCCGGGCGGTACGCGGAATGCGCTGCTGACCCGGCACGAAGACGCAGGAGCCGGTCCGGTCGTAGGTGAAGCCGTGGTATCCACAGACGATGGTGTCGCCATCGAGCCGGCTCTCCGACAACGGGTAGCGCCGGTGCACACACCGGTCGGCAAGTGCCACCGCCTCCCCGGCACCCGTGCGGTACAGCACCAACGGCTCACCCAGCACCGTACGGGCCAGCAACTCCCGCCCGACCTCGCTGCCGTAGGCCGCCACGTACCACTGGTCACGTGCGAACGCCATGGGGACCTCCTCCTGAGACGAACCAGCCGGATCATCCCGTGACCCACGCGTGATCGGGACCACAGCTTTCACTGAATGAAAGCCGAGGATGACTCGATCATCGGGGCGGTTCTGGTTAGGGTGTGACGTCGTGCTCGGCGGAAGACTCCACATTGGGGCGGGTGCTGGATGACGATCACTGCGAATGACGTGGAACTCGTCACCGCGGCGCGGTCGGGCGACAGGTCGGCGCGTGAGCAGCTCATCGCCGCGCATCTGCCGCTGCTCTACAACATCGTCGGTCGGGCCCTGCACGGTCACGCCGACATCGACGATGTGGTGCAGGAGACCCTGGTCCGGGTGATCCGTGACCTGCCCGCGTTGCGTGCCCCGGAGAGCTTCCGGTCCTGGCTGGTCGCGATCGCGGTACGGCAGATCGCCAGCCACCGCCAGCGGGTGCGCACCGCCACCCACCGGGCCAGCGCCGTCGACCCTGCCGACCTGCTGGCCGCCGGTGGCGACGTCGCGGACGAGGCGATTCTGCGGCTGCACCTGACCGACCAGCGCCGTCAGGTCGTCGAAGCGAGCCGCTGGCTCGACCCCGCGCACCGCCCGATGCTGGCCCTGTGGTGGCAGGAGTGCGCCGGCCAGTTGACCCGCCGGGAGGTGGCCGCCGCCTGTGACACCCGGGTCGCGCACGTCGGCGTACGCCTGCAACGGATGCGCGAACAACTCGAACTGAGCCGTGGCATCGTCGCGGCACTCGCCGCGCAGCCGCGCTGCGCCGGGCTGGCCACCGCCGTCGACGGCTGGGACGGCGCGCCCACTCCGGTGTGGCGCAAGCGGATCGCCCGGCACACCCGCGCCTGCCCGACCTGCTCGACGTGCACCGGGGGCCAGGTGCCGACCGAGCGGTTGCTGCTGGGCATCGCGCCGCTGGCGGTGCCGGCCGGGCTCGTCGCCGCGCTCGCCGCCAAGGGCCTGCTGACCACGACCACCACGACCACCGTGGCCACGCCGACGCTGGTGGCGGCCTCCACCGCGGCGACCACCAACGGAGGTACCCCCGCTCTGCTGTTCGGCAAGATCTCCCAGGTGGTCGGTGCCCACCCGATGGCGGGCCTGGCTGCCGGTGCGGTCCTGCTCGCCGGTGCGGTGGCGGTCGTGGTGCAGTCCGGGGCGACGCCGACCCCACCGGCCATCGCGGCACCCACCTCGGTGGCGCCCGCAGCGGGGCGCATCGCGCCGTCGCCCACCACCTCCCCGGCCCAGCCGTCCCTGGCCCGGCGGTCCCCGGTCCCGTCGCCGCCGGTCGCACCACCACCGGCGCCACCCGCGCCACCGCCGTCGTCGGCCACGCCGCCGTCGAGCCGGCCGGCCATCGCACCGGGCACCATCGGTGTGGGCGTCTGGTCACTGGAGTCGGCCAGGAAGGCCGGCCGATACCTCAGCCACGACGGCAAGTACGCCACCCTCGGCACGGTCGACGGGTCCAGCCCGAAATCGGCCCGGCAGCGAGCCACCTTCGCCGTCCAACGCGGGCTGGCCGACCCGAACTGCGTCACCCTGCTCGCCACCGACGGTCGCTACCTGCGGCACTGGGGGATGCAGGTGCAGCTCAGCCCCGAGGAGAACTCGACGATCTTCCGCGAGGACGCGACCTTCTGCCCTGAGCCGGGGGCAAGCAGCGGATCGGTGACCCTGCGGTCGTACAACTACCCGTCGCACGTGGTGCACCACCGCGACGGGGGTTTCTGGCTGGACGTTCCCGACGGCAGCTCGGCCTTCGCGGCCGACAGTGCGTTCGTCGTACGGGATCCCTGGGCCTGACCCGATTTCCGTTATCCATGGGTCGGTCACGCAGTCTCCCACTGTGTGAGGTGCCGTCGGTCACGCGTGGACGTCCCGGAGTGGACGTGTCAGTTTCGTTCCCCGGGAAACGAACTCCGGGGGTGGGGTGGTCGTGGCTGAGCACATCGAGCAGCCGCCCCCGCCGCTGCCGGCCACCGAACCCGCGGAACATCCACCGATGCGCCCGCTGTGGTTGTGTCGCCGGTGCGGTCAACCGTGGCCGTGCACGCAGGCCAAGCTCGCCCTGCTCGCCGACTATGCCGGCAACCCGGTCAGCCTGCGCCTCTACCTGGCCGGCTGCCTGTGCGACGCCATCGACGACCTGCACCGGCTCAGCCCCAGCGTCACCGGCAGCGCCGTCGACATGTTCGATCGCTTCCTGGGCTGGCCGGGCCAGCTCGCCCGCGCCTACCGGGTGACCCGCCGCTCCGGTGGCGGTCCGGGGCGGCCCTCCGGCGACGCTTCGCCGGGTGGCCGGTCGCTGCCGGTGCCGCCGCCGGCGGTCACCGGGCGCACGGAGCGTTCAGAAGAGGGTTGTGGGCTCGACCGGGATCGGCCTCGGTAGGGGCGCCAGTTCGGGCAGGCGGGCGCGTACCTCGTCGTGGAAGCGGCGGGCGAGCGTCGGCGCCTGCGCGTTGTCCGGGGTGTGGATGAAGACGGTAGGTGAACGTCCCTCGCGCAGCCAGCCGACGGTGATGTCGACCCAGCGCTGCCATCCGTCGACCGTGCGGTCCGGGTCGTCACGGCCGAGATAGCGGACGATCGGCTGGTCGGTCAGCGCCTCCGTACGCAGTGGGGTGCGGGGCTTCTTCACCCAGGCGTCCCGCTCGGCGTCGCTGGTCGGCGGGCTGGCGAAGAACGCGGTGGTGTCGAACGGCACCCACTCGGCACCGGCCCGGGTGAGCACCTCCGTCAGCTCTCGCGCCGCCCGGGCGTCGGTGAAGAACTCGGGATGGCGTACCTCGACGGCGCACCGGTGACTGCTCGGCATCCGGCGCAGGAAGCGGGCCAGAGTGGGTACGTCCGTCGGCGCGAACGACTGGGGGAGTTGCACCCAGAGCGCGTGGGCGCGGGGGCCCAGCGGCTCGATCGCGTCCAGGAAGGCCCGCATCGGCTCGGTGACGTCGGTGAGCCGATGGTCGTGCGTCACCACCTTCGGCAGCTTCGGCACGAATCGGAAGCTCGCGTCGGTCTGTCGTGCCCAGGAGGCCACGGTGTCCCGCGCCGGGGTCGCGTAGAAGGTGGTGTTGCCCTCGACGGCGTCGCACCAGCCGGCGTAGTGCCGCAGGCGTTCCTCGGCCGGCAGCGGATGCGCCAGCAGCCGGCCCTGCCACGCCTTGTGTGTCCACATGGCACAGCCGACGTGCAGCCGCATCTCCGGCGACCTCCCCTCACTCGCCGGCGAGCCTACCCACCGAGGCGACGAAGTCGAGGATGCGCCGGCTCACGAACTCGGGACGTTCCAACGGCAGGCCGTGGCCGGCCCCGGGCACGATCTCGGCGCGCACCGACGCAATCAACGCCTCCGCCCGGGCCACCGCCTGCGCGGGATGCAGCAGCGAACTACGTTCGGCCACCACCAACTGCACAGGTACGCCGATGGAGCGCAGTTCGTCGTCGGTGAACGGCCGGGCGGCAGCGGCCCGACCGGAGCGCCAGTACCGGGCGGCGATCATGACGGGCGCGAGTTGCTCGGCGGGCTCCACGAGCGCGGCGTTGGCCAGCCGGTCGGCGAACCAGGCCCGGGTGCTGCGGGGTGCCAACGTCGCCAGGGCACCCGCGATCAGGTTGGCGTAGAACTTGACCGGCACCTTCTGCAGCCCGCCGGGGTCGAGCAGGGTGACCGACGCCAGCCGGGCGGGCTGGTGCACCGCGTGAGCCAGGGCCAGGTAGCCGCCGTAGGACATGCCGACCAGGTGTACGCCGTCAAGTCCGAGGCCGGCGAGGGTCTCCTCGATCCAGGCGGCGTCGTCGGCGCTGTCCTGTACCGGTGCGGACTGCACGCTGCGGCCCGGGTCGTCGACGGAGTCCAGCGCGTAGACGGGGTGGTGCTCGCCGAGCGTGGCGACGTGCCGGTACCAGTTGGCGGAGTTGCCCTGTGCCCCGTGCAGCAGCACGAGGGGTTGGCCCTGACCAGCGCCGTGGCGGTAGGCGCGGACCGTGCCGAACCGGGTCTGCACGTCGAACTCCTGCCGGGGCTGCGGCCAGGCCTGCATCGCCACGTCGTACGCCTGCAGGAAGCGTTCCCGCGTCGCGTCGCTGGTGAATCGGCCGACCTTCGTCTGCCTGGTCTTCGCCATGCGAACCTCCCCGTCTTGGTGGTACGGCCGTACTATACACTCGTACTACCAAAGGTGACCAGGGAGGGTGACGGTGCCGAAACTGTCCGACCACGACGAGCGTCGAGGGCAGATCCTCGCCGCGCTCCTGCGCATCGCGGCCAGTCGTGGGCTGCACGCCGCGAGCATGCGGACGGTGGCCGCCGAGGCGGGCGTCTCGGTCAGCACCGTGCAGTACTACTTCCACAGCAAGGAGCAGCTGCTCTTCGCCGGCCTGCGACACCAGGCCGAGATGGTCGGCCGGCGGGTCGCCGGCAGCATGCCGACCGGTGCCGGCCGGGACGGCGTACGCGCCTGGTTGGTCCAGATCATCCCCGTCGACGTCGAGCAGCGCGCCGCGTACACCGTCTTCGCCGCCTACCACGCGCTCGCACTGACCGACCCGGCGCTGGCCGAGCTCTCCTACAGCCGGTACTCCCGCGATCTGGAGGCGTTGCTCGGCGACCTGCTCCGCGCGGCGCAACGAGCCGGCGAGGTCTCCGACGAGTGCGACGTCGAGGCGGAGGCGGTCAACCTGCTGGCCCTGGCGACCGGCCTGGCCGACGGGGTGATGGCGGCGATGCGGACGCCCGAGGCGGCCCTCGCCCTGCTGGACTACCAGCTCGACCGACTCTTCGCCGGTGCTCAGCGACCGGCGTCGGCGCGTTCGACGGAGAGGTGCGATACCCCGGAGGTCGCGTCGATGTCGTAGCGGTCGGTGGCCGTCTCCCACTGCGGGGCGGTGAACGTGCTGCCGCCGGCTACCCCGGAGTGGGTGGTGCCGTCGATGGTGACCGAGCCGGCGCCACCGCCCGCGCGCACCTGGACCGGCGCATCGGTGCCGAGGCGTACGACGACCTGGCTGGCGCCGCCGCCGAGCACGACGCGTTGGGTGCCGGTGGGTGCGGGCAGCGTCAGCTCGATCCGGTTCGCGCCCGCGGTGAATTCGACCCCGTTGACCTGGCCGTTGCTCAGGTCCAGGTGCTGCTCCTTGGCTCCGCCGTCGAGCCGGATGTGCCAGCGTACCGACTCGCGCAGCACCACCTCGACGATCGCCGGACCGTCCTTACCGGTGCCGCGCAGGCTGGTCATCAGGGTGTCGTCGGTGCGCGAGACGGCCGGCCGGACGCTGGCGTCGCGCGGGGTGGACACCCGGTAGGCGTCCTCGCCCAGGTCGGCGGTGCGCACCCGGATCACGTCGGCACCGTCGAGCAGGACGAAGGTGGCCTCCTGGAGATCGTCGGCGGCGCCGGTGACGACGTGCCCGGCTCGCCCGTCGCCGCGTACCGTCACCCAGGTCCAGCTGGCGACCAGCACCACCACCACGAGCACCAGCACGCCGCCGAGCCACCACCAGAGCTGTCGCCCGCCGCTCGTCCGCGCGTCGTCCATCTCGCCTCCCGCACCTCGGTGACTGTTGCGGGCTACTACCCACCGCGCCCGTCACCGACGCTTACGTACCGGGGCGCACCATCGTTCGACGACGATGCGCCCCGGCGATGGTGTCTGCTCAGGCCCGCGACCACTTCTGGTTGGCGGCACCGGTGCAGTCCCACAGTTGCAGTCGGCCGCCGTTGGCGGGGTTGTTGTCCCGGACGTCGACACAGCGGTTCGCGTTGAGGTTGACCAGGTCTCCGGCGGCGTTGAGGGTGAAGCGTTGGGCCGGGTTGCCGTTGCAGGTGACCAGGTTGACCTCGGTGCCGTTGGCGGTGCCGGCCCAGGCCGGGTCCATGCACTTGCCCATGGCGCGGATGGTGCCGTCGGCGGCGAAGGTCCACGCCTGTGCCGCGGTGGTGTTGCAGTCCCAGATCTGCAGCGGCGCGCCGTCGTACGGGTTGGCGCTGGGGATGTCGATGCAGCGACCGCTCTGCTGGCCGCGGATGCGGGTGGTGCCGGTGTTGCCGTCCGGGACGTAGCCGTAAACGCGGACGTAGTCGACGAGCATCTGCTGCGGGAACTGGGTGCTGCCGTCCGGGTAGCCGGGCCAGTTACCGCCCACCGCCACGTTGAGGATCATGAAGAAGGGGTGGTCGTAGACCCAGCGGCTGCCGCCGAGGCGGCTCGGGTCGACCCGGAAGAACTCCTGGCCGTCGAGGTACCACCGGATGACGTTCGGTTCCCAGTCCACCCGGTAGGTGTGGAAGGCATCGGCCAGCGGCTGCCCGATGGTGCGGCTGCCGCCGATCCCGCCGCCGCCGGAGTAACCAGGCCCGTGGATGGTGCCGTGCACGGTGTTGGGTTCCCGGCCGACGTTCTCCATGATGTCGATCTCGCCCGAGGCCGGCCAGCCGACGTTGCCGAAGTCGCTGCCGAGCATCCAGAACGCGGGCCAGATGCCCTGCCCCCGGGGGATCTTGATACGGGCCTCGAACCGGCCGTACGCCTGGTTGAAGGTGGCCGCGGTCAGCAGCCGCGCCGAGGTGTACTCGCACCGGCCGTAGTGGCACTGGTAGTTGGCCGGGTTCTCCCGCCGGGCGGTGATGACCAGGTTGCCCTGGCCGTCGTGCACAGCGTTGCTGGTGCTGTTGGTGTAGTACTGCCGTTCGTTGTTGCCCCAGCCGTGGCCGCCGATGTCGAAGCGCCACTTGGACTGGTCGACCGGGGTGCCGGCCGGGGCGTTGAACTCGTCCTGCCAGGTGAGCCCGCCGATGGCGGCGGCGGCCGGGGTGGCGTTCACGGGTACGACGAGGGTGCTGGCGACGAGGGCCGCGACCAGGACGGCGGCCGGCCGTCGGAGCCTGCGGGAGATGACGGACATGGCTGATCTCCTTGAGGTGGACGGACTGAGCGGACGCCCCGGCGAGGGAGGGAGAGCGCTCTCCTTATCGCAGTCTGTCGATATGAATGAATATAGTCAAGGTTGTTAACAACGATCTTGTCCGGGCGCGCAGCGTCAACCTGGGGTTGACGGGAGCGATGCGTCAACCTACGGTTGACGCATGACGAATCCTGTCCAGATGACCAGCACGGTCCGGCTCGACGACCTGATCCAGACCATCAAGCAGACCCACACCGACGCCCTCGATCAACTCGCCGGCGCGGTCCTGGTCGCCGACCACATCGGCGAAGTGGCCGACCATCTGATCGGCCACTTCGTCGACCAGGCCCGACGCTCCGGCGCGTCGTGGACCGAGATCGGCCGCAGCATGGGGGTGAGCAAGCAGGCCGCGCAGAAGCGCTTCGTCGCCGGGACGATGGACCCGCAGGAGGGCTTCCAGCGGTTCACCCCGCGCGCCCGCAACGTGGTGGCTGCCGCGCACAACGAGGCGAAGGCCGCCGGCAGCGCCCACACCACCCCGGCGCACCTGGTGCTCGGGCTGCTCGCCGAGCCGGAGGCCCTGGCGGCGAAGGCACTGGCCGCCGCCGGTGTGTCGGCCGAGGCGGTACGGGAGGCCGCCACCGCCGCGCTGCCACCGGCGGCCGACGAGGCGCCCGACCTGATCCCGTACGACGCGGCGAGCAAGAAGGCGCTGGAGCTGACCTTCCGGGAGGCGCTGCGGCTCGGGCACAACTACATCGGCACCGAGCACATCCTGCTGGCGCTGCTGGAGCAGGAGGACGGCGACGGAGTGCTGACCGGGCTCGGGGTGACCAAGGCCGCCACGGAGGCGAACATCGTGGCGACCCTGGACAAGCTCCGGGTGTTCGAATAGGTGATCAGTCGGCGGTGGGGAAGCCGTACCGGGCGGCGTGCTCCGGGTCGGCCGGGTCGATCTGGCGCAGGCCGGTGTCGGCGAGGCGCTTGTTCACCTCGTCGAGGTGCTCGCGCACCAGCCGGGCCTCCTCCTCGGTGACCCGCCCCCGGTGCGGCTTGCCCGCGTGCTCGATGGTGCCGTAGTCGATCTTCTCGGTGGCCCGCCGCGCCTTGGGCGGGCGTACCCGCTCGGCGGTCTTGAGCAGTTGGGCCATCGGCATGTCGGTGGCCATCGCGTCGAACTCGCTCGCGGTCAGCACCACCCGGCGCGGCTCGCCGTGGCCGTGCCGGTCATGGATCTCAATCACCGCCACGTCCAGCGCGGCGTCGTCGAGGCTCTCCACCTCCACCGGTGTCGCGTCCAGCTGCACGGGCCCGGCCACCAGGTCAGGGTGCTCGAGGACGACGACGCGGACGGCCTCGTCGTCGGGGCCCAGCACCGTGCCGCTGAAGTCGGAGACGCGGATCGTCTTCTTGCCCATGGGTGCGCTAGCTCCTGTCGTAACCGGTCGGAGGACCAGCAGACGTTACCCGACAGGTGTGCGAACGGCGGTGCTGGCTCGCCGTCGGAGTCGGCGCGGCCACTCGGGCTGCGGCGGGGAGAAAACGGCGGTCGCCGCCGGGTCAGTGCGTGTTGAGATGGCGGGCCGAACTGCCCACCGGAAGTCGGTTCAGCGCCTCCCAGGACAGCGGGCCGGTACGGCGGCTGCGGTGTGGCGGTTGGTCGGGGAATCGTCGCGCGGCGTGGCCGTCCGGCCAGATCCGGGTGAGGTCCTGCTGGTGACGGTCGTGCGGTTGCATCGGCATGAGCCCACCGTTCCAGAGAAAGTTGTACATGTATGGAATTGGGTATGACGGTAGACCGCTGACCGGGGTTCCGGTGCCCAGCGAAGATCACGCCGAGGTCACTCGTGCCGAGGTCTCGCGCCGACGCGTTCCGGCCGGACGGTCGGCGTCGCAGCCCCGATCCGTCGTACGGTGGGCGGGCGGCAGCGACGGCGCAGGAGGTGGACGGTGCGTGACCGGCGGCTCCAGTTGCACCTGGCCACCTGGCTGGGGCGGTGGCCGGCACCCGCGGGACTGCACGTGGTCGGTTCCTGGCGACGCAGTCAGCCGGCCTGGGACGGTCGACTGCGACCGGCGATCGCGGTCACCGCCGGCGCCAGCACCGTGCTGTCCGTACCGACCGACCGGGTCGCCGCGGTACGCGACCTGGCCCGCCGGCCCGACACGCTGCTGCCCACCCTGCCGGCGGCGGTCGGCGAGCCGGGCTGGGCGGTGCACGACGACGTGTTCCGCTGGACCATGGCACCCGCGCCACTGCCCGAGGTCGGCGAGTGGGTCGCCCCCACCATCCTCGGCCTGCCGTCCTGGCTGCGGCTGTTCGACCGGCCCGTGCTGGTGGTCCGCGACGATCAGGGCCGCTACCTGGCCGGTGTCGGGATCAAGCGGCACGACCACTTCGGTCACGAGCTGGCGGTGGGCACGGTGCCCTCAGCCCGCGGGCGCGGACTGGCACGGCGGCTGGTCGCCCAGGCGGCCCGGCGGGTGCTCGACGAGGGTGCCGTGCCGACCTATCTGCACGACCGGGCCAACGCTGCCTCGGCAAGGGTCGCCGAGGCGGCCGGCTTCCCGGACCGGGGCTGGCGGTCGTACGGGGTCTACCCCAGTTGACCTGCGACGGCAGGGCGCGGACCGTGGATCCCGGGCCGGATCCACGGTCCGCAGCCTCCCCCCAGGTCCGCGTGCGGCTCGCTGCCGATCACGCTACGTATCCGATTGCTTCCACGGCAAGCATCCAACGTCGATTCACTGCTGTCCAATAGTGGACTTGACCAGCGCAAACGGGTCAGTGGCGCAGGGTGCGAAGCAGTTCGACGATCTGCCGGGTGACTGGCCGCAGCACCCGCAGCCGGGAGAGCGAGACCAGCCGGTCGATCAACGGCACCGCGCCGTCGATCAGCGCCCGGGTACGGGCCTGCCCCGGCGAGCGGTCGTAGACCCAGTAGAGCACTATCCCCATGTACGCCAGCCAGAGCAGTTCGGGCAGGTGGGGACGCAGTTCCGGGTCGACCTTGGTGGTGGAGCCGCTCAACACCTCGTCGAACAGTGCGATGGAGGCCTGGCGCGGGCCGCTCGACTCGGGCGAAAAGGGGCTCAGTGGTGAAGTGGGCTCCGCGGCGACCTTGAAGACGCTGGCTGCGAAGTCGTGCGAGGGGGTCGACACGTCGATGGCCGCGTGCAGCACCCCGGCCAGTCGGCCGGCGAAGGTCGTCTCCCGCTCCAACACCGGTCGTGCCGCGGCCCGGTGCTCCTCCTCGGTCCGGGTGTAGAACTCCTGGATCAGGCGTTCCTTGGAGTCGAAGTAGTAGTAGGCGTTGCCGACCGCCACCCCGGCCTCCTGGGCGATGGCGCGCATGGTGGTGCGGGCGTACCCGCGCTCGCGGAACAGCCGCATCGCGGTTTCCAGGATCAACTGCCGGGTCTGCTCGCCCCGGGCGGTCGTCGCCTCACCCGCAGCGGTCGTCGGCACAGACTGGTCGGTCATCCGGGCCACCGTATCCCGCCGGACCGTCGAGCGACGGCGGCCCTGCTTCGCGGACACGTTCGCGAAGCGCCGAGGCGGCGGCCACCACCCGTCGAGCCAACGGCAGCAGGTGCGGTGCGGCCAGGCGCTCGGCCGTCGCCCGGTACTCGGCAAGCGCCCACAGGCAGGCGAACCAGGCGCCGTCGCCGACGTACACCGCCCCGGTGTCGGCCACCACCGTGATGTCGCGCAGGGTCGCGGCATGGTCCAGGCCGGGGAAGCGCTGCCGGGCCTCGGCCGAGCCGGCCGGCACGAACTCCAGGGGTACGAGTTGCGCCCGCGACGCCAGCCAGCCACGTGCCGCCCGGCACATCGGGCAGTGCGCGTCGTAGAGGACTGTGAAGTACCGGATGCCACCACCCCCGTGCGTGGTGGCATCCGGCATCCCACCAGCCCGGTCCGGGCCGTGGGTGCTCATCGGGGCGGCGCCGGCGGGTGCGTGGGCGTGTTCGCCGGCGGAGGTGCCGCCGGGTTCGCCGGCGGAGGTGCGGCCGGGTGCACCGGTGGGTATGCGGCCGGGTGTGCCGGGCGCTGGCCGGGCGCGGCGGCCGGGTGGGGCTGCTGCATCGGCAGGAAGCCGGCCGGCGGCAGCGGCGGTGCGGTGGCCAGTTGACGTAGCCGGCTCTTCCGGTAGCGGTTGAGGGTGAAGACGTTGAAGAAGTGCAGAGCGCCGAGCACCAGCAGCACCAGGCCGATCTTCCAGGAGAGTTCCTCCATGGCCTCGCTTGTCGACTCGATCGGTTCGGAGTGGCGCATCGCCACCGTCACGTAGCCGAGGTTGAGCAGGTAGAACCCGACCACCAGGAGGTTGTTCACGGCGCGGGCGAGCCGCTCGTCGGAGAACACCTCCTCCAGGAAGACCAGCCCGTTGCGGGCCAGCGTCCGGGCCACCCAGACGGTCAGACCGATGCTGACCGCCAGGTAGACCAGGTACATCCAGACTTTGATGTCCATGCCACCGCGCTCCAATTTGAACGTGTTCAAGTATCGACACGAGCCAGCGTAGGGTGGAACTTGAACATGTTCAAGAGCGACGGTCGAGAGTGGCGTACGCCTCAGCCGGCCAGACCCAGCACCTCGGCGGCGGCTAGACCGTTGGCGTGGCTGGCGCCGTAGGTGATGACGAAGGCCCGCGTGCCGGTCGGCCGCCACCTGGCCGGCCAGCCCATCTCGACCACCGCCACCGGATGCGTACCGGCCAGCGCGGCGACCAGCTCCGGCCCGCCGGGCAACTGGTGCAGCCGCCGGCCGACAAGCACGATCGGCCGGTTGCCGGCCCGCCGCCGAAGCTCCTCCGGGTCGGCCTCGGTGGCCACCACCTCGATCAGCTCGGTGCCGTGCAGGTGCGGGCCGAGACCCCACGGCACCCGCCCCTGCACGACCGTCGACCGCGCGTGCACCTGTACCACCAGCGGATGGTCCAACCCGGCCAGTGAGCCCTCCACCCGGACGGCACGGCGGGCCGCCGCGTACCCCAGGTCGGCGGCGGCGACGGTGGTCGGGCCGGTGTCGCGGGTCCACGCGGCCAGTTCCGCGGCACGTCCGGCGGCCTGCTCGACCCGGTCCCGCGCCAGCCGGCCGTCGCCCACCGCCGTGACGATCTCGGTGGCCACCCGTTCGACCAGGCCGGCGTCCACCTTGGCGCCGATGCAGAGCAGGTCCGCGCCGGCGGCCAGGGCGCGTACCGCGCCGGGAGCGATCCCGCCGGCCGCGAGCGCGGCACCCTTCATCTCCAACGCGTCGGTGATCACCGCCCCGGTGAAGCCGTACTCCTGGCGGAGCAGGTCGACCAGGACGGCCCGGCTGAACGTGGCCGGCGCCGCGCCGGTCAGGGCCGGTACCCGGATGTGGGCGGTCATCACCGCCCTGGTTCCGGCCGCGATCACCGCGGCGAACGGCGGCAGGTCTCGGCGACGCAGCACCTCCGGCGGCACGTCCACGGTGGGCAGTTCGTGGTGGGAGTCGGTCACCGTCGCGCCGTGCCCGGGGAAGTGCTTGGCGCAGGCGGCCACCCCGGCGGCCTGGAGGCCGGCGACCGCGGCGGCGGAGTGTGCGGCGACCCGTGCCGGATCGGCGCCGAACGACCGGGTGCCGATCACCGGGTTGTCGTCGGTGCTGTTGACGTCGACGGTGGGCGCCAGGTTCACGGTGATGCCGAGCGCCGCCAACTCCCCGCCGATGGCCCGGTGGATGTCCCGGGTCAACGCCTCGTCGTCGATCGCGCCGAGCGCCGCGTTGCCCGGATACGGGCTGCCGGTGGCGTGCGCCAACCGGGTCACGTCGCCGCCCTCCTCGTCGATGCCCACGAGGACGTCGGCCCGAGCGGTGCGCAACGCGGCAGTGCTCGCCGCCACCCGTGCCGGTTCGTCGATGTTGCGGCCGAACAGGGTGTGCCCGGCCAGTCCGTCGGCGACCAACTCGACCGCCCAGTCGGGTGGGGTCGACCCCGGGTACGCGGCCAGCAGAGTGCCCAGGGCGAGCCGGCGAAGTCCGGGATCCAGCCGCACGGTTTCTCCTTCCGGTGCCGGCGGCGCTGATCGTGGTGCCGGATCGGCTGAGCGATCCGTTTCCACCCTGCCGATACGCTACGGCTACCCGTTCGTAGCAAAGTCATAGTTTGCAAAGCTCACTAAATTCGAGGACATGGCATGAGTGCGACCCGGCTCCCCGGCACCCCACGGCTGTTGCGGGCTCTCAACGACCGTGCGGCGCTGGAACTGCTGCTGGAGCAGGGGCCACTGACCCGGGCCCGGATCGGTGAGCTGACCGGCCTGTCCAAGGTCACCGCGTCCCAACTGGTGGAACGGTTGGAGGAACGCGGTCTGGTCACCCGGGTCGGTGAACAGGCCGGCGGGCGCGGGCCGAACGCCCAGCTCTACGCCGTGCGACCGGGCAGCGCGTACGTGGTCGGGGTGGACGTCGGTCCGGAGCGGGTGGTCGCCGCCTGCGCCGACATCACCGGCACGGTCGCCGGCCGGGTGGAACAGTCCACGAAGGACACCGACGATCCGGTGGGCGTGGTGCACAACGCCGTGGTCCAGGCGGCCAGCAGCGCCGGCGCCCAACTGTCGAGCGTACGGCGGATCGTGCTCGGCACCCCCGGCCTGGTCGATCCGGGCACCGGCGACATCACCTTCGCGTTCAACCTGCCCCGCTGGCACCGCGGCCTGCTCGCCGCGCTCCGCGACGACCTGGACACCCCTGTCGTCTTCGAGAACGACGTCAACCTCGCCGCGGTGGCCGAGGCGCAGTCCGGCGCGGCCCAGGGCATGTCCGACTTCGTGCTGGTCTGGATCGGTGCCGGCGTCGGTCTGGCGATCATGCTGGGCGGGCGGCTGCACCACGGCAGCAGCGGCGCGGCCGGCGAGATCGGCTACCTGCCGGTGCCCGGCGCACCGATCCCACGCGACGTGTCCCGCCGCGCCAAGCCGGCCTTCCAGCAGGTCGCCGGGGCGGACGCGATCCTTGCCCTGGCGCGCGAACACGGCTACCCCGACGGTGGCGCCGCCGAGGCGGTGAAGGCCGCCATCGCCGCCGGTACGGCCGGCGGACCGATGCTCGACGAGGTGGCCCGCCGACTCGCCCTCGGTGTGGCGAGCACCTGCGTGGTGCTGGACCCGCCGCTGGTCGTGCTCGCCGGGGAGGTCGGCCAGGCCGGCGGGGCCGCGCTGGCCGAGCGGGTGCAGCACGAGGTCGCCGCCATCACGCTGGTCCGCCCCCGGGTGGTGCCCACCGGCCTGCCCGAGGAGCCGATCCTGCGCGGCGCACTGCGCACCGCCCTCGACGCCGTCCGCGACGAGGTCTTCGGCTCCACGGTCGGCTGAGCGCCGACGCAGGCGTCAGATCAGGTCGCGGCGGCGGAACACGGCGAACGCGGTGGTGGTGAGCCCGGCGGTGCACAGCAGCAGGACCACGAGCGCCAGTTGCCAGGTCAGCGGGTACGTGCCATTGCAGTACCCGGTGAAGGCGTCAGCGCAGGGCGTGGCGTCCCAGAACCGCAGCTCGCCGGCCAGCCACGCGCCCACGTAGTTGCTGAGCAGCAGCTGGTCCGGCCGGGAGACGTCCAGGATCTGCATCATGATCCGCCCGCCCATCTCCCACACCACCAGGTAGGCAAGCACCGCGCCGACCGCCGCCGCGGTGTGCCGACCCATGGTGGCGAGGGCGAAGCCGATCGCCGTGGCGAACACCACCAACCCGACGCCCCGGCCCCACCGGGCGGCCAGGTCGGCCCAGAAGGTCGCATCGGTCGGCCCCGGATAGCCGGCGACCTGGGCGATGACCCAGAAGGTGACCAGGTACGCCACCGAGGCGAGCACCGACAACACCAGGACCGCGCCGAGCAGGGTGCCCAGTTTGGTGCCGAGCACGGTCAGCCGCTGGGGTCGCCACAGCAGCAGGTTGACCACCCCGCCGGAGTTCAGGTCGGCGCCGATGTAGGAGGCACCGACCAGGAAGCCGAACAGCACCAGGAAGGCCACCAGGAAGTACAGCAGCGCCTCGGCCTGCTGGGTGAAGGTGAACACGTCGGTGAGGTAGTTGGCAGCCGTCGGCGACCAACCCTGCACCACCGGATCGATCTCGCGGCAATCGGCGGGCAGGTAGTGGTTGCCGTCGTGGGCCCACGCCTCACCGCGGTCCCGGGCCAGGCAGCGGGCGTGCTCCCGCTCCATCACGCTGCGCTCGGCGGCGGCCTGCTGCTCGGCCGCGGCCACTTCGGCGCTCGTGGGTGTGTGTGAGCTGGCCAGGGTGGTCCCCGCCGTCACCACGAACGCCAACATCAGCAGGAGCACCATCAGCTGCACGAATCGGCGGGCGGCCAGCCGCTCCGCCTCGGCGCGGATCAGGTTCACGCCTGCACCCCCCGGAACTCGTCGAGGTCGATCGACGGTGCGCCGGACGGGCCGGGTGCGGATCCACCGTCGGTCTGCCGAGGGAGCGTCGGCTGCTGCCCGGCACCGGTCAACTCCAGGAAGACGCTCTCCAGATCCGGCCGTACCGGGGTCAGCTCGCGTACCCAGACATCCTGCTCGCCCAGCGTCCGGCTGATCAGCGTCGGGTCCGGTACCCCACCGACCACCAGGTGGTCGGCGTGGGCGGTGACGGTCAGCCCGGCGGCCTGCAGCAGTTGCTCGGCCCGGATCAGGTCGTCGGCGCGGACCAGACACTCGTTGCGGTCGAATCCGGCCAGCACCTCGGTCACCGGGCCGGCCGTCACCCGCCGCCCCCGCGAAATGATCGTGACGTGGTCGCAGATCAGTTGGATCTCGGCCAGGATGTGGCTGGAGACCAGCACGGTCACCCCATTGCCGGCCAGCGTGCGCATCAGGTCCCGCATCTCCCGGATGCCCGCCGGATCCAGCCCGTTGGCCGGTTCGTCGAGAATCAGCAGTTCAGGCCCTTTGAGCAGGGCCGAGGCCACGGCCAGTCGCTGCTTCATGCCCAGCGAGTAACCCTTTACCCGATCGTGGCCACGATCGCGCAGGCCGACCTGCTCCAGCACCTCGTCGACCCGGCTGACCGGTACGCCACCAGCCAGGGCGAGCAGCCGCAGGGTGCGGTGGCCGGTGAAGTTGCCGAAGAACTGCGGGCTCTCCACGATCGCGCCGACCCGGTGGGCCACCTGGGGCAGCGACTGCGGTGCGTCGGCGCCGAACACCCGCATCTGTCCCGCATCGGCGCGGACCAGCCCGAGCAACGCCCGCAGGGTGGTCGTCTTGCCCGACCCGTTGGGGCCCAGGAAGCCGTGCACCTGACCGGCCTCGACCAGCAGGTCGAAGCCGGCGACGGCGACCCGGTGGCCCTTACGTACGCTGCGGAAAGTCTTCCGCAGACCCTCGATTTCGATGACCCCGCTCACGCGGAGGGGCCCCGACGACGACTGGGCATGAACGGCCCCTCCGGATCAGGTGAGCAACGACACGGCGCTCACCCTACGGTGGCAGCGCCCGCCCGTGGGGGCGGCACGCGATGCGTGGTTGGATGGGCGGGTGACTGGTGACCTGATCGCTGGCGCCGGTGGCGCCACACCCGCCCCTGCATCCATGGACGCGGATCTGGTGGTCAGCCTCGACGGCGTCGGCGTACGCCGGTCCGGCACCGCCCTGCTGCACGATGTCGAATGGCGGGTGGAGGCGGACGAACGCTGGGTGGTGCTGGGCCCCAACGGCGCCGGCAAGACCACCCTGCTCAACCTCGCCGCCGGCCGGCTGCACCCGACCACCGGCGTCGCACACGTGCTGGGCGAGCGGATCGGCCGTACCGACCTCAACGAGCTGCGTACCCGCATCGGGTTGACCACGGCGGCGCTGGCCGAGCGGCTGCCCGCCGACGAGAAGGTCCGCGACGTGGTGATGACCGCCGCCTGGTCGGTGGTCGGCCGTTGGCGGGAGGAGTACGACCCGGCCGACGAGGCCCGCGCCCTGGCCCTGCTCGACCAGCTCGGTGCCGGCGCACTGGCCGACCGCGACTACGGCACCCTGTCCGACGGGGAGCGTAAGCGGGTGCAGATCGCCCGGGCCCTGATGACCGACCCGGAGCTGCTGCTGCTCGACGAACCGGCGGCCGGGCTCGACCTGGGCGGCCGGGAGGACCTGGTGGCCCGCCTGGCCATGCTGGCACAGGATCCGGACGCCCCCGCGCTGGTGCTTGTCACCCACCACGTCGAGGAGATCCCGCCCGGCTTCACCCACGCGATGCTGCTGCGCGACGGCGCGGTGATGGCGCAGGGCCCGCTGGAGGTGACCCTCACCGCCGACAACCTCACCAAGACCTTCGGCCTGCCGCTGCTCGTCGACCGCACCGGCGACCGCTTCACCGCCCGCGCCGCCTGAGGCGGTGTAAGGAAGGGCACCTGCTTAACGTCTCCGGTAGAGCAGGGGGCCCCTGTTAACAAGACGCAGGAGGCTCCGGTGCCACAGACCCGAGTCGTCGTGGTGGGCAGCGCGAACATGGACCTGGTCGCCACCGCGCCGAACCTGCCCCGCCCGGGGGAGACCACCCTCGGCACCGACTTCGTCACCGTGCCCGGTGGCAAGGGTGCCAACCAGGCGATCGCCGCCGCCCGTGCCGGTGCCGCCTGCACCTTCCTCGGCGCGATCGGCTCCGACTCGTTCGGGGTGACCCTGCGGGCCCGGATCACCGCCGCCGGGGTGGACACCAGCCAGCTGCGCACCACCTACGGCGCCTCCGGGGTGGCCCTGGTCATGGTCAACGCCGAGGGTGAGAACGCCATCCTGGTCACGCCGGGGGCCAACGACTCGCTGAGGGCGCTCACCGAGAGCGAACTCGCCGCCGTACGCGATGCCGACGTGCTTGTCGCGCAGCTGGAGATTCCGGTCGAGACGGTGACCGAGGCGGCGGTCGCGGCCCGCGCTGCCGGGACCCGGGTGGTGCTCAACGCCGCACCGGCGCTGCCGCTCCCGCCCGAGCTGCTGGCCGTGGTGGACCTGCTGGTGGTCAACGAGAACGAGGCGCAGGCGTACACCGGTCGGGGGCGGGAGGAGCCCCAGGCTCTGCTCGACCTGGTGCCCCGGGCGGTGCTGACCCTCGGCGCGCAGGGCGCCTGGTACGGCGACCGGGACGGCACCGCCGTGCACGTGCCCGCGACCACAGTGGACACCGTCGACTCGACCGCCGCCGGGGACGCGTTCACCGGCGCGCTCGCGGTGGCCTGGGGTGAGGGCCGCGACCTGGTCGACGCGGTCCGCTGGGCGGCGGCGGCCGGCGCGGCCTGCGTACGCCGGCTCGGCGCGAGCGTGTCGCTGCCGCACCGCGCCGAGATCGATCAGCTCTACCTCCCCGCCACCTGACCCGGCCTCACCGGTCGACGGAGGCCGTCGCCGCCCCGTCATGGGCGCGGAAGGCCCGCCGGTACGCCGAGGGTGAGGTCCGCATCGCCCGGGTGAAGTGGTGGCGGTACGTCACCGCGGTCTCGAACCCGACCGCCGCGGCGATCTGCGCGACCGGCGCATCCGTCGTCTCCAGCAGCGCCAGGCTGGCCCGGATCCGCTGGTCGACAAGCCAGCGGATCGGGCTGGTGCCGGTGGCCCGGGCGAAGTGCCGCAGGTAGGTGCGCGGTGACATGTGCGCCTGCCGGGCCAGCCGGGCCACCGTCACCGGCTCGGCGAGGTGCGCCAGCGCCCAGGCGATGCTGCCGGCGACCCGGTCGTCGTCCGCCCCCGCCGGCACCGGCGCCTCGATGAACTGTGCCTGCCCACCGTCGCGGTGCGGCGCGGTCACCAACCGGCGGGCCACCGCGTTGGCCACGGCCGCGCCATGGTCGCGCCGTACCACGTGCACGCACAGGTCCAGACCGGCCGCGCTGCCGGCGCTTGTCAGCACGTCACCGTCGTCCACGTAGAGCACGTCGGGATCCACGGTCACCGCCGGATAGCGGCGGGCCAGCAGATCGGCGTACCGCCAGTGGGTGGTGGCCCGGCGACCGTCGAGCAGACCGGCGGCGGCCAGCGCGAACGCGCCCGAGCAGATGGACATGAGCCGGGCGCCGGCCCGGTGCGCGTGACGCAGCGCCGCCACCAGTTGCGCAGACGGTGTCGCGTGCACGTCGCAGACCCCGGGCACGATCACCGTTGCGGCCTCGGCCAGCACGTCCAGGCCGTACGGGCTGTGCAGGGTGGCGCCACCGATCACCGGCACCGGGCCGGGCCGCTCGGCGCACAGCCGCAGGTCGTACCAGGGCACGCCGAGTTCGGGGCGGGGGAGTCCGAAGACCTCGGTGACGATGCCGGTCTCGAAGACCGACATTCCCGGGTACGCCAGCACGGCGACGGTGCGGGCGACCGGAGCCATGGCGGGATGTTAGCGCAGTACGTCGTCCCTGCCACTCGTCCGCGTGCCCGGGCGGCGGCCAGGATCGTTCCCATGACCCGCGCTTTCGCCGTACCGGCCGCCGAGCCCGCCACCGCCATCGCCCACTTCCTGGCCGAGTTGAGCGTCACCACCGACGTCGCCGACGTGCACGCCGACCTCACCGCCGGGGTGCCCGACCTGGTCGTGGTGGATTCCCGGGGCGAGGCCGCCTGGGCCCAGGGTCACCTGCCCGACGCGGTGCACCTGCCCACCGCCCGGATCGCCGAGCAGGCCGCACGGGTGGTCCCGGCCGGCACGCGAGTGGTCACCTACTGCTGGGGTCCCGGCTGCGACGGTGCCACCCGGGCCGCGTTGGCCTTCGCCCGGCTCGGCTACCCGGTCAAGCGGATGCGCGGCGGCTACGAGTACTGGGTCCGCGAGGGCCTGCCGGTGGTCACCGCGACCGGGTCGATCCGTCGACCGGTGGACGACCTGACCGCGCCCCGCGCGGCCGTCGGCTGCGACTGCTGACCAACGGCTCCGCCCGCGGTCAGCTCCCGTCGTCGTTGAGCTTCTCGCCGCGTCGGCGCAGCATCGCCAGGCCGGGGATGCCCGCCACGGCGAGCTTGAGGTCCCGGGTGACGTCGAGCAGGTCGTGCAGGTCGGGGCCGACCCGGTCCAGGGTGGCCAGGATCGGCATCACGTCGGCGGTGAGGTGCTGGCGCAGCTTCGGCAACTCGTCGACCAGCCGTACCGCCGCAGCCACCTCCTCGTGGCTGAGCTGCTCGATGAAGTGGGTGGCCATCGGTGCGGCCCGGCGCAACGCCGGCTCGTACGCGGCCAGCAGTTCGGCGGCGGTGGCCGTCGCCTCGGCCGCCGCGCCGACCGTCTCGGCGGCTTGGCCGGACACCTTCTCCGCCCGCGCCACCACGTCGGCTGCGGCGGCGGCGACCGTGCCGGCGTTGTCGACGGCGACGGTCGCGGCGGCGCTGATCACCGCGACCTCCCGGACGGCGACCTCGGCGTCGGCGAGCACCTGGTCGGTCCGGTCGAGGGTCTGCTCGATCCGATCCACCACCCCGTTGATCCGGGTCAGCAACGCCTCCACCCCGTCGAGCACCGCGAAGGCGCGGGCCGGGATCGCGGCGAAGGACGCGGCCGAGTCGAGGGCGGAACGGGTGAGGCCGACGACCGCGGTCGGCCGGGGAAGGGGGATCACCATGGGCTCCAGTGTTCCTCGGGCGGGCGAGGGCCGCTCACCAGTGGTCGCCCTGCTGCTCCACGGCCCGCTGCACCGCCCGGTAGATCTGCCCGAAGCGCAGCGCGTCCGGGGTGCGCAACATCATGACCTCCTGCCCCCGGTACTGCACCCACAACTCCTGGACCCGGTTGCCGCGCTCGTACGAGCGGTCCAGCCAGCCGAGCGGGATCTCCAGGAACGGCACCAGCGCCAGCGCGATGACCAGGCAGGCCACCAGCACCACGAGCGCCGGCACCCAACCCCGGTCCGGTGCCGACCAGACCAGCGACAGTACGCAGACCAGCCCGACCAGCGGGGGCAGGGACAGCAGCAGCACCAGTACGCCCCGGCCGAGCACCCGCCCCCGCACCGCGAGGGTGGTGCGTCCCTTCTGATGCCAGACGTAGGTGACCTCGGAGATCGGGATGACGTGTCCTCCGGCCCGGATCGACTCCGAGGAAACCTGCACCGTGTCGTCCTGGTAATAGAGCGCCATCACTAAGCCTAACCATCTTCCGGCAACCCATGGCGATGGCGTCGTCACCCTGTGGCGATCGGCTGCCCTCGGTGCGCCCGGCGGCACCTGTGAAATCCACGCCGGATCGTCGGCACCGGCCCCGACGATGCTCGCCGGTGCGGGCGGCACGCTAACATCGCCGCGTCTTGAGGTGACTGCGGAGACGAGGCTCTATGGGGTGGCTCCAGCGTGTGCTGGGTGGGCGGCAGGTCGAGCACGATCCCGGCCGGCAGGAGGCGCTGTTACAGCAGGTCCGGCACGGTTTCGGCAGCCGCAGCCAGGTCCGTGCCCGTGATCAGATCGAGGAGATCACGCGGCTGCTGGACGATGAGGACGGTCTGGTCGTGGCGACCCGGATCGTGCGCGAGGTCGCCGACGCGGCCCACACGGATCTGCTGGCGCAAGCCGCCGACCTGCACCGACGTACCGGCTACCGGCTCGTGGTCGATCGTCGCAACTATCGGGTGCTGTGGCGGGAGGCCGCCTCGGCGCTGCGGTGGCCGCTGTTCGATCCGCCGGGCGGCCTGCATCCGTACGTGCAGGTGGCCGCGGCGGCCACGGTGCTCGGCGACCGTGCGTCCCGGGTCGTGAAGGCCACCGACCCCGCCCCGGTGCTGTCCGCGGTCTTCGAGCTGTTCGACCTCACCACCACCGGTTGGGAGTACGGCCGGGTGCGGCCGGACACCGACGGTGCCGAGCTGGTCCTCCGGCTGATCTCGGCGGCTCGGCAGATCAACGCCGCGTTGTCGGATCCGCCGCCGCTGCCGCAGCCGGTGCGGGAACTGATGCGCCGCAACAACACCACGAACGTGTACGACCCGGCCGGTCACGGGGTGGTCGGCGCGATCAATCTCGGTGGCGAGTTGAGGCCGGCCCTGCTGTCCTGAACACGTCGGCTAGCGGGCGGCCCGGCCCTGCACCTGGGCTTCCATGGCGCGTTGTACGGCCCGGTAGATCTGCCCGAAGCGCAGCGCGTCCGGGGTGCACAGCAGGCGTACCGGGTGGCCCCGCCAGCGGATCCAGACCTCGCGAGGGCGGCTGCCCCGGGCGTACGACCTGTCGAAGTACTCGAAGAGCTGGTCGGCGATCGGCCCGGCGGCCAGTCCGATCAGGATGGAGACGCCGACGACGGCGACCGTGACGGTGGCCGAGCCGTCGAGCCAGACGGCGAACGCGATGCCGAGAACGGCGGCCACCAGCGGGCCGATCATCGCCGCGCCGAGCGCACCCCGGCCGATCAGCACCCGCCACGACCGGCTGCCCTGGTGGTGCCAGACCTCGGTGATCTCGGCCAGCGGGTAGGCGTCGCCGTCGACCGTGACGGCGGTGGAGGTGACCTGGACCGACTTGTCGTCGTAGTACGTGACCATGGGAACTCCGGGGCGCGGGACTGGCAGCCAGACTACGTGCCGACGGCGGCTGGTCGTAAGGTTGGCAGGCGACTTCGACGAGGAAGTGAGGCTCAGCGTGGGCGAGTTCGTGCGGCTGGAGACCGGGGACGGCATCGGCACCATTCGGCTGGAGCGGCCACCGATGAACGCGCTCAACACTCAGGTCCAGGAGGAGTTGCGCGCCGCCGCGACGGCGGCCACCGCCGACCCGCAGGTGCGCGCGGTCATCGTGTACGGCGGCGAGAAGGTCTTCGCGGCCGGCGCGGACATCAAGGAGATGGCCGACATGTCCTACGTGGACATGGCTGCTCGGGCCGCCGACCTGTCCAGCGCGCTCGGCGCGATCGCCCGGATCCCCAAGCCGGTGGTCGCCGCGATCACCGGGTACGCCCTCGGTGGCGGCTGCGAGCTGGCGCTGGCCTGCGACTGGCGGGTGGTGGCCGAGGACGCCAAGCTCGGCCAGCCCGAGATCAAGCTGGGCATCATCCCCGGTGCCGGTGGCACCCAGCGGCTGGCCCGGCTGATCGGCCCGGCCCGCGCCAAGGATCTGATCATGTCGGGCCGGATGGTGGACGCCCAGGAGGCGCTGCGCATCGGCCTGGCCGACCGGGTGGTCCCGGCCGCCGAGGTCTACGACGCGGCGGTGGCGCTGGTGAAGCCGTACCTCAACGGGCCGGTGCAGGCGCTGCGCGCGGCCAAGCTCGCGGTCGACGGCGGCCTGGACATGGACCTGAACTCGGGTCTGGCCTGGGAGAGTCAACTCTTCGCGGCGCTGTTCGCCACCGAGGACCGGCGCGAGGGGATGGTCGCCTTCGTGGAGAAGCGCAAACCGGACTTCACCGGTCGCTGAGAATGGTTCACATTTCTCCTACCGGCCAGTAGCGTGTGACTCCGGTCAGGCGACGAGAGGGAGCGGCGATGACGGAGCGGATCGAAGGCCACGGCGGAGAGCTCGCCCTCGCGGCGCTGCGCGCGTACGGGGTACGCGAGATGTTCACCCTCTCCGGCGGGCACGTGTTTCCGCTCTACGACGCCGCGCACAAGACCGGCTTCCCGCTCTACGACGTGCGGCACGAGCAGTCCGCCGTCTTCGCCGCCGAGGCGGTGGCGAAGTTGCAGCGCCGCCCCGGCCTGGCCGTGCTCACCGCCGGCCCCGGCGTGACAAACGGCATCTCCGGTCTGACCAGCGCCTACTTCAACGCCTCGCCGGTGCTGGTGATGGGCGGGCGGGCACCGCAGTTCCGGTGGGGTTCCGGCAGCCTCCAGGAGATGGACCACCTGCCGCTTGTCGCCCCGGTCACCAAGCACGCCGAGACGGTGTTCAGCGCCGACGACATCCCCCGGGCCGTCGCCGCGGCGCTGACCACCGCGCTCACCCCGCACCGGGGCCCGGTCTTCCTCGACTTCCCGTTGGAGGCGATCTTCTCCACCGGCGACGCCGACCTGCCGGCCGGGCCGGCCCTCGACCCGGTCGAGGCCGACCCCGACGAGGTGGCGAAGGCCGCCGGCCTGATCGCCGGGGCGCAGCGGCCGGTCGTCATTGCCGGCTCCGACGTCTACGCCGGTGACGCCGTGGCGGCCCTGCGCGCCGCCGCAGAGGCCCTCGACGTGCCGGTCTTCACCAACGGGATGGGCCGCGGCGCGCTGCCGCCGGAGCACCCGCTGGCCTTCGCCAAGGCCCGGCGGGTGGCGCTCAAGGGTGCCGACGTGGTCGTGGTGGTGGGCACCCCGCTGGACTTCCGGCTCTCCTTCGGCGACTTCGGCGACGCCACCGTGGTGCACATCGTCGACGCGCCTAGCCAGCGGGCCACGCACGTGCAGCCGGCCGTCGCGCCCGCCGGTGACCTGCGTGCCATCCTCACCACCCTGGCCGGATACACCGGCGACCGGGCCGACCACACCGACTGGGTGGCGCAGCTGCGTACCGCCGAGGACGCCGCGAAGGCCCGCGACGCCGAGGAGATGGCCGCCGAGACGGACCCGATCCGCCCGGCCCGCGTCTACGGCGAGCTGCGCAAGGTCCTCGCCCGCGACGCGATCACCATCGGCGACGGCGGGGACTTCGTCTCGTACGCCGGTCGCTACCTGGAGCCGGCCCAGCCGGGCACCTGGCTCGACCCGGGCCCGTACGGCTGCCTCGGCACCGGCATGGGCTACGCGATGGGCGCCCGGGTCACCCACCCGGACCGGCAGATCTGTGTGCTGATGGGCGACGGCGCGGCCGGTTTCTCGCTGATGGACGTGGAGTCCCTGGTCCGGCAGAAGCTGCCGGTGGTCATGGTGGTCGGCAACAACGGCATCTGGGGTCTGGAGAAGCACCCGATGCGGGCCATGTACGGCTACGACGTCGCCGCCGACCTGCAGCCCGAGCTGCGCTACGACCAGGTGGTCACCGCCCTGGGCGGGGCGGGGGAGACGGTCGCCAAGGCGGCCGACCTGGGCCCGGCCCTGCAGCGGGCCTTCGATGCCGGGGTGCCCTACCTGGTCAACGTCATCACCGACCCGGCCGACGCCTACCCGCGCTCGTCCAACCTGGCCTGAGCAAGGGGCGACCTGCCCCGGGTGGTCACACCTCGGG
Organism: Micromonospora maris AB-18-032; assembly: GCF_000204155.1. Lineage (NCBI taxonomy): Bacteria > Bacillati > Actinomycetota > Actinomycetes > Micromonosporales > Micromonosporaceae > Micromonospora > Micromonospora maris. Next base: position 1,399,675 of record NC_015434.1, read on the forward strand.
GCGGGGCTCCTCGCGGGGCGGGTCGCCCTCGCGGCGGCGCAGGTCGTCCTCGCGCTTGCGCAGGTCCTCCTCCCAGCGGCGGAAGAGTTCCTGGTCCTCCTGGCGCGAGCGCTCCTCGATCGAGCGCAGGAACTCGGGGTCGTCGTCCGGCGCGAGCGGCCGGGCCGGCCGGCGTACGGCGGGCTGAGCTCCGCCGGAGAACACCCCACCACCGGCGGGGTTGCGCTTGCGGCCGGCGAGGAACCAGGCGATCGAGCCGATCACCGGGAAGAACAGGATCATCAGCACCCAGGCGATCCGGGGCAGGTGACGAACGTCCTCCTCCTCGGCCGAGAGGCAACTGATCAGAGCGCAGACGGCGAGGACGACCTGCACCAGGAAAAAGAGGATGTAGAGCCGGGCCATGTACCCATCATGTCCTACTCCCCGTCGATGCTCACACCCCGCACACGACCAGTACGACGCCGATCAGGGCGAGACCGGCGACGCAGAGGCCCACGGCGGAGAGCGTACGGACGCTGGTGTCGGGTACGCCGCTGCCGACCGCCCGTCGCCAGCAGAGCGTGATCGTGGCTCCCCAGCCGAGGATGGCGAGCGCGGTCAGCAGCGCACCGACCCGGCCGCCGGTGAGCCCGAGCCGGACGGCGAGGATCGTCACCACGGTCACCGCCAGCATGGTGCGACGCCAGGCCAGCCGGGTCCGTTCGGGCTGGAGACCGGGGTCGCGTACAGCGGTCATCCGCCCAGCGCCCCGGCCAGAACCGCCACCACCAGCAGCAGCGCGCCGAGCCCCACCACCACGGCGAGTACGGCCGGGAAGCGGGACGCGGGCAGTTGCTGGTCGAGCCGGATGGCCCGTTCGACGCGTGCCCAGTGGTCGATGGCGCGGACCGCGACCGCGCCGCCGAGCAGCAGCAACGCGATGGAGATCGCCTCGCGCAGGTGCCGCAGCGGCAGGGCCGGGAGGAACTGCGCGGCCGCGAGTCCACCACCCACCAGGGCCAGCCCGGTACGCAGCCAGGCCAGGAAGGTCCGCTCGTTGGCCAGCGAGAAGCGGTAGTCGGGGGTGGTGCCCACCGACCGAAGCTCATCAGGGTCGAACCAATTCCTGATCCTTTGCCACACGGTGGTGATTATCCGGTGCGAACTGGGCATAGCCTGGAAACATGACGGATCTTGATGTGACCACTTTGCGTGCGGCGTACGACGCCCAGCTTCGGCCGGGCCTGCCTGACCCGGTACCGCAGGGCGCACGGGTGGAGCAGGACGGACCGTTGTTCCGGGTGTTCGGCCTCGATGACGTCGGCCTGGTGACCTACCGGGACCTCGGCGGGGCGGTCGACGCCGAACTCGACGCGTTGATCGCCCGCCAGACGGCGGTGGCCCGGGAGCGGGGCGAGCCGGTCGAGTGGAAGTTGCACGGCCACGACGAGCCGGCGGACCTGCCGCAGCGGCTGCGCGCGGCCGGCTTCGTGCCGCAGGCCCAGGAGACCGTCATGGTCGGCCCGGTCGCCCCGCTGGCCTCCGCGCTGCCGGTGGTGCCCGAGGGCGTACGCCTGCGGGAGGTCACCACCCGCGCGGACCTGGACCGGATCGCGGCGCTGGAGACCGAGCTGTGGGGACACGATGTGTCCGGCCTCGCCGACGGGCTGCAACGGGAGATCGCCGCCGATCCGCAGGCGATCACGGTCGTGGTGGCCGAGGCGGGGGAGACGGTCATCAGCGCCGGCTGGGTCCGCTACCCGCCGGACACCACCTTCGCCACCCTCTGGGGCGGGTCGACGCATCCGCAGTGGCGTCGGCAGGGCGTCTACCGGGCGCTCGTCACCTACCGGGCGCGGCTCGCCGGCCAGCGCGACCGGACCCTGTTGCAGGTGGACGCCGCCGACGAGAGTCGTCCACTGCTGGGGCGGCTCGGGCTCGTCCCGGTCACCAGCACCACGCCCTACGTCTACACTCCGTGATCATGGCGCAGTCGCTGACGGACGAGGAGATGCTGATCCTCAAGACGGGGGCTTTCGGCGCCGTGTTCCTGGTGTCGAACGCCGACCCGGGGGTGCTGGCCATGTTCCGCGAGAGCTTCGCCGCCGCCGGCGCGATCGCCGACGCCAGTGGTGTGGTCAAGGCGGCGCTGAGCAGTGGCCCGCTGCCGAAGCTGCCGCGTGATTCGCAGTCGCAGGTCGAGTCGGTGGTGCTGCCCGCGCTGCGGCAGGCGGTCAGGACCCTGACCGAGAAGGCGCCGGAGGACGTTGCGATCTACCGCTCGGTGGTGCTGGCCGCCGCCGATCGTACGGCGCGGGCCCACAACGGGATCAGTGCGGCAGAGGCGCAGGTCATCGAGCGGATCGCGGCGGCGTTGGGCGATCCGGCGGCCTGAAGCGGGCCGGCGGCCCGAGGCGGTCGGCGCGTGCCGGTTCGGCGACGGTGCCCAGGGACGGCAGAATGTCGGTGAGCTGAGTCACTCGGGGTGTGCCCGGAAGGCAAAGCTACTGACAGGTAACATTGCGTCGTGGGCAACCGCACAGCGGCTTCCGGTTGACCTAACGGTCATTAAGGAGCGAGGCTGCGCCCGATACCCGGGCAAGTGATCACACCACCACAGCAGGAGGGTCGTCGAAGCGCGATGAATATCGTCGTACTCGTCAAGCAGGTGCCCGATTCGGGCGCGGACCGCAACCTGCGCAGTGACGACAACACAGTCGACCGCGGTTCGGCGAACAACGTCATCAACGAGATGGACGAATACGCCATCGAAGAGGCGTTGAAGATCAAGGAAGCGCACGGCGGCGAGGTGACCATCCTGACCATGGGTCCGGACCGGGCGACCGAGTCGATCCGCAAGGCGCTGTCGATGGGTCCGGACAAGGCGGTGCACGTGGTGGACGACGCCCTGCACGGCTCGTGCGCGGTGGCCACCTCCAAGGTGCTCGCCGCCGCCCTCGGGCAGCTCAACGCCGACCTGGTGCTCTGCGGGTCGGAGTCGACCGACGGCCGGGTGCAGGTGATGCCGCACATGCTCGCCGAGCGGCTCGGTGTCGCGGCGCTGACCGGTGCCCGCAAACTCACCGTCGACGGCAGCACGTTGACCGTGGAGCGGCAGACCGAGGAGGGCTACGAGGTGGTCACCGCCACCACGCCGGCCATCGTCTCGGTGTGGGACACCATCAACGAGCCCCGGTACCCGTCCTTCAAGGGCATCATGGCCGCCAAGAAGAAGCCCGTGCAGACGCTGTCCCTGGCCGACCTGGGCGTGGCCGCGGACGAGGTCGGCTTCGCCGGGGCGACAAGCGCGGTCGTGGAGCACAGCAAGCGTCCACCGCGCTCCGGTGGCGCGAAGGTCACCGACGAGGGTTCCGGCGGCGTGCAGCTTGTCGAGTTCCTCGCCACCGAGAAGTTCGTGTGAGGGGTGTGGGACATGTCTGAGGTTCTCGTCGTCGTCGAGGCCACTCGCGAGTTCGGCGTCAAGAAGGTCACTCTTGAGATGCTCACCCTGGCCCGTGAGCTGGGCACCCCGTCGGCCGTGGTGCTCGGCGGGGCCGGTGCCGCCGACGCGTTGTCGGCCAAACTGGGTGAGTACGGCGCGGAGAAGATCTACGCCGCCGAGGGTGAGCAGATCGACGGCTACCTGGTCGCGCCGAAGGCCACCGTGGTCGCCGACCTGGTCAAGCGGGTGCAGCCGGCCGCCGTCCTGCTCGCCTCCTCGCAGGAGGGCAAGGAGATCGCCGCCCGGCTGGCGGTCAAGCTGGACAACGGCATCCTGACCGACGTGGTTGCCCTGGCCGCCGACGGCACCGCCACCCAGGTGGCCTTCGCCGGCTCGACCATCGTCACCTCCAAGGTGACCCGGGGCCTGCCGCTGGTCACCGTCCGGCCGAACTCGGTCACCCCGGCCCCGGCCGCCGCCACCCCGGCGGTCGAGCAGCTCACCGTGACCGTCAGCGACACCGACAAGCTGGCCAGGGTCGTCGACCGGGTGGCCGAGCAGAAGGGCTCCCGCCCCGAGCTCACCGAGGCCGGTGTAGTCGTCGCCGGCGGCCGTGGGGTCGGCAACGCGGACAACTTCAAGCTGGTCGAGGAGCTGGCCGACCTGCTCGGCGGCGCCGTCGGCGCGTCCCGCGCGGCGGTCGACTCCGGCTTCTACCCGCACCAGTTCCAGGTCGGGCAGACCGGTAAGACCGTCTCCCCGCAGCTGTACGTCGCGCTCGGCATCTCCGGCGCGATCCAGCACCGGGCCGGCATGCAGACCTCGAAGACCATCGTCGCGGTCAACAAGGACGGTGAGGCGCCGATCTTCGAGCTGGCCGACTTCGGCGTGGTCGGTGACCTGTTCAAGGTGGTCCCGCAGGCCGCCGAGGAGATCCGCAAGCGCAAGTAGGGCATCCGCCCGAGACAGTCGCGGCCGCCGTCCGGTTCAACCGGGCGGCGGCCGCGCCGTATGGGAGCTGATCGGCGGGCCGGGGAGCTGAACCGGCCCGCCGATCAGCCCGTCAGGGAGCCCCTCAACAGGCTGTCGCCGGAGTGGGCGGTGTTGTTGTCGAACTGCTCGGCGGAGACGTCGACGACAGAATATTGCCCGAGATCCACGTTCGGCGGCAGCGGTAAGAGTACGTCAGAGCCGCCACCGAGAACGCCGATCGAGAACATCTCCATGTTCTGCGGGTTGATCAGCCACACCTCGTAATACCCCGACACGGGCGGGAGATTCGCCACGTGCAGGTGCAGTTCTCCGGTGCCGAGCACGCGGGCGTCGCCCCGGGCCTGTGGCGGGGTCGAACCGTACGCGGCCAGTTGGGCACTGGCCGTCACCGGCGGTGGCGGTGGCGTGCCCTCGCGCAGCACGGCGGCGGTGCCGGCGATGCCGACCGCGGCGGCGGCGACCGCGGTGACCGCGTACCGGACCCACCGTCGAGGTCGGCGCGACCGCGGCGCGACCGGACCGTCCCGCTGATCGGCCGGCTGCGGCCGAGCGGTGGTCAGCGTGGGCAGTTGCTCAGCCGTCCTGATCTCGGCGGTGATGCCCTGCCAGAGGTGCTCCGGCGGGTCGGGCAGGTCACGCAGGGACTGGGTGGACCGACCGAGACCGGCGACCTCACGCAGACCCGCCAACTCGGCGCGGCAGTGCGAGCAGGCGTCGAGATGGGTGCGGTCGGCGTTGTCCGCCTTACCCTCACCGAGCGCCAGAAATATCAGCCGGTCGTGCTCCAGATGCTGCACCGTCCACCTCCCATCTGCGCTTGAGGCTCGCCATGCCCCGCCGGATGTGACTCTTCACCGTGCCCAGCGGCACCCCGGTGACCGCCGCGATCTGCTGGTGGGTCAGATCGTCGAAGAACGCCAATTCCAACATGCGTCGCTGCTCGTCCGGCAGCCGTGCCAACTCGTCGGCCACCACCAACCGGTCGACCACGGTGTCCGGGTCGTTGCCGGGAGGCACCGGCTCGGGCAGTTGGCGTACGGTCTCGACCACCCGGCTCTCCCGCGCGGAGGAGCGCAGGCGGTCGATGACCTTGCGCCGGCCGATTCCGAGCAGCCAGCCGACCAGCGAGCCCTTCGTCGGATCGAAGGTGTCCCGACCGAGCCAGGCGGCGACGAAGGTGGCCTGGGTCGCGTCCTCCGCGTCGCTGCGGTTGACAAGTGTGCTGGTGGCCAGGTGCAGGACGGCCCGCCCGTAACGCTCGTACGCCTCGCGCAGCGCCCGTTCGTCACCGGCGCGGAAGCGTCGGGCCAACTCGTCCTCGGGAGTGTCCGGCTGCTGCCGGATCTCTGTCACGAGACGGCTCGCCTGGTTGGAGGCATGCCCGACTGTAGCTCGCACCAGTGCCGTCCCCTCTGTCGCCCGGCGTGGCTCCGCGACCCGTCCGTCAGCCCGATGGCTCCTCCACTGCTTTTCGTCCGCCGGGTGCCCGTTGGATGCGCTCTCGGACGAAAAAAGAAAGTCGCCTCCAACCGCATCCGGGCGGCGAGGTGCCGGCGTAACTCGGGGTGCACAGCAAGCCTGACGAACCAGCACGAAACAGCAGGAGGCAGACATGCAGTTCGCGTACCTTCGCCGGGCCGCCGCAGGTGGCGCGGTCGCCGCGCTGACCTTCGTCGGTGCCGGCATCGCGACGGCCACCCCGGCGTACGCCGCCACCTCGAAGGTCTCCGTCGTCCACGGCATTCCGGACACCCCCGTCGACGTCTACGTCAACGGGGAGAAGACGCTGGAGAACTTCAAGCCCGGCGACGTGGCCGGCCCGCTGGACCTGCCGGAGGGGTCGTACGACATCGCCCTGACCAAGCCCGGCGAGCCCATCGGACAGGCGATCCTGACCGCGGACGACGCCGAGGTGCCGGGCGGGGCGAACATCAGCATCGCCGCCCACCTCGACGCCGAGGGTGAGCCGACGATCACCCCGTTCGTCAACGACACCGCCAAGGTCGACGCCGGCAAGGCCCGGCTGATCGTCCGGCACACCGCCGCCGCGCCGGCGGTGGACGTACGGGCCGGCGGCAGCCCGGTCTTCGAAGGCTTGACCAACCCGAACGAGGCAAAGGCCGACGTGGACGCGGGCAGCGTCTCGGCGGACGTGGTGCTCGCGGGCACCGACACGGTGGTGATCGGGCCGGCCGACCTGAACCTGCGCGAGGGCACCGCCACGATCGTCTACGCCACCGGCTCCGCCGAGGCGGAGAACCTGACCGTGGTGGCGCAGACCATCGACGGCCTGCACTCGGCGCCCTCCGGAGTGCCGAGCGGCACCGGTGGCCAGGCCGACACCGGCCTGGGTCTCTGGTGGTACGCGCTGGCGGGCACCGGAGTCCTGCTGCTGGTCGCCGGTGGGGCGCGGGCGGTAGTCGTCCGGTCGGGCCGCCGGTGAGCAAGGTCAACCGTGGGGCGCTGGCGGCGGTCGCCGCCGGCGCCACCGCGCTCGCCGTGGCGGCCGTGCTGGCCGTGGTGTCCCGGCCGGACGGGAGCGTCGGCGCCGACCAGGCCGCCGCGCTCGCCGAACCGAGTCCGTCGGCCGGTGCGTCGTCGCTCGGTGCGTCGTCGGCGGGGTCAACCCCGGTGCCGGTCGCCCCGGGGGCGCTGCCCGGCGACACCGGAACAGTGCCGCCGGTCCGGCTCCGGATCCCCGCGATCGACGTCACCGCCCGGGTCGACCCGGTCGGCGTGGACAGGCGCACCGGCGAGTTCGACGTACCGCCCAGCGTCGACCAGGTCGGCTGGTACCGCTACGGCCCCGGCCTCGCCGCCGAGACCGGCTCGGTGGTGATCGCCGGCCACGTCGACAGCGCCGAGCAGGGCCGGGGCGCCTTCTACCGGCTGCGGGACCTCGCGCCGGGCGACACGCTGACGGCCACCGGTGACGACGGGATCGAGCGGACCTACCGGGTGGTGGCGCGCGAGGAGTACGACAAGACGAAGATCCCGTTGGCGCGCTACTTCGCCCGTGACGGCCGGCCGCGACTCACTCTGATCACCTGCGGCGGGCCCTTCGACGCCGAGGCCCGCCGGTACCGCGACAACATCGTGGTGACCGCGGTGCCGCTCTGATGTCGACGTCGGGTTATCCAGCCTGCGGTCGGGGCGCTAGCGGTCGTTAGGCTGAGTCGTGATGGCTTACCTGGATCATGCTGCGACGACCCCGGTGCTCGACGAGGCACTCGAGGCGTACGTCGTGGCCGCCCGCGAGGTCGGCAACGCGTCTTCCCTGCACGCGTCCGGTCGACGTGCCCGTCGGCGGGTGGAGGAGTCACGGGAACGGGTGGCCGCCGCCCTCGGTGCCCGGCCCTCCGAAGTGATCTTCACGGGTGGCGGTACGGAGAGCGACAACCTCGCGGTCAAGGGCATCTTCTGGGCCCGCCGGGACGCCGATTCCCGACGTCGCCGGGTGGTCTCCAGCGCCATCGAGCACCACGCCGTACTCGACGCGGTGGACTGGTTGGAGCGGCACGAGAACGCCGAGGTGGGCTGGCTGCCGGTCGACGAGGTCGGCCGGCTGCACCCCGACGCGCTGCGCGCCGAACTCGCCGAGCACGGCGATCAGGTGGCGTTGATCACCGCGATGTGGGCGAACAACGAGGTCGGCACCGTGCAGCGGATCGCCGATCTGGCCGCCGTCGCGGTGGAGTACGGCGTGCCGTTCCACACCGACGCCATCCAGGCGGTCGGCCAGGTACCTGTCGACTTCGCCGCCAGCGGCGTCGCCGCCCTGACCGTGACCGGGCACAAGCTCGGTGGCCCGGTCGGGGTGGGTGCGCTGGTGCTGGCCCGGGACGTGGCCGCCGTCCCACTGCTGCACGGCGGCGGGCAGGAACGCGACGTGCGCTCCGGCACCCTGGACGCCGCCGGCATCGTCGCCTTCGCCGTCGCCGTCGAGACCGCCGTGAAAGGCCAGCAGGAGTACGCGGCCCGGGTGGCCGCGCTCCGCGACGACCTCGTCCAGCGGGTACGGCAGGCGGTACCGGAGGTCGTCTACAACGGCGACCCCGACGACCGGCTGCCCGGTAACGCGCACTTCTCCTTCCCCGGCTGCGAGGGCGACGCCCTGTTGCTGTTGCTGGACGCCCAGGGCATCTACTGCTCGACCGGTTCGGCCTGCTCGGCGGGGGTGGCGCAGCCCTCGCACGTGCTGCTCGCGATGGGTGCCGATGACGACCGGGCCCGCTCGTCGCTGCGGTTCTCCCTCGGCCACACCAGCACCTCCGCCGACGTCGACGCCCTGATCGCGGCCCTCCCGGGGGCGGTCGAACGAGCCCGTCGCGCCGCCCAACGCAGCCCTCGCTGACGGCGAAGGAAGGGCCCCCTGTTAACGCCTCCGGTAGAGCAGGGGGCCCTTGTTAACACCGGCCGTACCGGTCACCGGCAAGTGCCGGCGCGGGGGATAGGCTCGACGGGAAGGGAGAGTGGTCCGGGTGAGGGTGTTGGCGGCGATGTCCGGCGGCGTGGATTCCGCCGTGGCGGCGGCGCGGGCGGTGCAGGCCGGTCACGACGTCACAGGCGTACACCTGGCTCTGGCGCGCAACCCGCAGACCTATCGCACCGGCGCGCGGGGCTGCTGCACGCTTGAGGACTCCCGCGACGCGCGGCGCGCGGCCGACGTGCTCGGCATCCCCTTCTACGTCTGGGACATGGCCGACCGGTTCCACGCCGACGTGGTCGACGACTTCGTCGCCGAGTACGCGGCCGGGCGTACCCCCAACCCGTGCCTGCGCTGCAACGAGAAGATCAAGTTTGCCGCGGTGCTGGACCGGGCGGTGGCTCTCGGCTTCGACGCGGTGGTCACCGGCCATCACGCCCGGCTGGGCCCGGACGGCCTGCTGCGCCGCAGCGTCGACGAGGCCAAGGACCAGTCGTACGTGCTGGCCGTGCTCACCCGCGAGCAGTTGGACCGGTCGATGTTCCCGCTCGGCGACTCGACAAAGGCCCAGGTGCGGCAGGAGGCCGCCGAGCGTGGCCTGGCCGTGGCCGACAAGCCTGACTCGCACGACATCTGCTTCATCGCCGACGGCGACACCCGAGGTTTCCTCGCCCAGCGGCTCGGCGAGTCGCCCGGCGACGTGGTCGACGCGACCACCGGCGCCGTGGTGGGCCAGCACGCCGGGGCGTACGCGTACACCATCGGGCAGCGACGTGGCCTGCACCTGGACCGGCCCGCCCCGGACGGGCGACCCCGGTACGTGCTGTCCATCACGCCCAAGACCAACACGGTGACCGTCGGCCCGGCCGAGGCGTTGGAGGTGTCCACCGTCTCCGCCACCCGTCCGGTCTGGACCGGCGGCGCGCGCCCCGAGCAGCCGATCGAGTGCGAGGTGCAGCTGCGGGCGCACGGTGTCGTCGTGCCCGCCGTCGTCACCGTCGACGGTGACCGGCTGCACGCCGACCTGCGTCGGCCGGTTCGCGGGGTGGCGGCCGGCCAGGCGATCGTGGCCTACCGCCCCGACCCGGCCGGCGACATCGTCCTCGGCTCCGCCACCATCACCGACTGACCGTCCCCGCCTCTTCCCACCCCGGCTGGCGGCGGTGCTGGTGGTGCCGGTCGTGCCAACGGTGCCGGGTGGCCGGTCTGCCGGTGGTGGCGGCCGGGTGGGTCACGGCAGCGGTAGGGTGCTGCCGTGAGTGATCGGGATTGGCCTTGGCCGGTGGGCGCGGCGACCGGGATCGGGTCGCTGCCCGGCAGCGACATCGCCGAGGCACAGCGGATCGTGCTCGGCGAACTTCCCGCCCTGCCACATGTGCCCGAGTTGCCGGCCCGGGGGCCGGGCGCGGACCTGATCGGGCGTACCGCCGGCCTGCTCGTCGAGTTGCCGGTGGAGTTGTACGCCGCGCGCTGGCGGGTCGCGCCGCGGCCCGGCAAGGATCTGCGTCGCGCACGTGACCTGATGGAACGCGACCTCGACCAGCTCGCCGAGCAGGCCGAGGAGTACGCCGGCACCATCAAGATCCAGGCGGGTGGCCCGCTCACCCTGGCCGCCTCGCTGGAGTTGCCGATCGGCGGCCGGATGCTGCGCGATCCCGGCGCCGTACGCGACCTGGCCGGCTCCCTCGCCGAAGGGCTGCGCGGCCACGTCGAGGCGGTGGCCCGCCGGCTGCCCCGGGCCAGTGTGCTGCTCCAGTTGGACGAGCCTTCGCTGCCGACGGTGCTGGCCGGTCGGGTGCCGACCGAGAGCGGCCTCGGCACGTACCGGGCCGTGGAATCGGAAACGGCCCGGGCGCTGCTGCGCGGGGTGATCGAGGCGGCGGGCGTACCGACCGTGGTGCACTGCTGCGCCTCGGACGTGCCGCTGGAGCTGATCCGGTCGGCCGGTGCGGTCGGGGTGGCGCTCGACCTGAGCCGGGTGACCGAGCTGGATCCGTTGGGCGAGGCGCTGGACGCCGGCCTGGGCCTGCTGGCCGGTGCCGTGCCGACGTCACCACCACCCGGCGGCGAACCGACGCCTGGTGGCCAGCCGACGCCTCGCGGCCGCCCGGGAACAGCACCGCCGGCCGGTGGCGCGCCGACGTCGGCGCAGGTCGCCGATCGGGTACGCGGGCTCTGGGACCGGCTGGGCTTCCCCCGCGCCCAACTCGCCGAGCAGGTGGTGGTCACTCCTGCCTGCGGGCTGGCCGGGGCAACTCCGGCGTACGCCCGGGCCGTCCTGGCCGCCTGCCGGGACGCGGGTCGTCGGCTCGCCGAGGTGTGACGTTTCCCGTCGTACCCGGTGGGCAGGATGACGGACATGATTGGACGACTCCGTTCCACTGTCATCGACTGTCCTGACCCCCGGGCCCTGGCGGGCTTCTACGCCGAGCTGCTCGGCCTGCCGCTGATGGAGGAGGACTCCGAGGGCAACGGGTGGGTGGTGCTCGGGGGCCCACCCGGCCATCAGCCCCGGTTGGCCTTCCAGCGGGCACCGGACCTGCGTCCTCCCGACTGGCCCGATCCGGAACGGCCGCAACAGTTGCACCTCGACGTGACGGTCGACGATGTCGAGGCGGCGGAGCGGGCGGTGCTGGCGCTGGGCGCGCGGCGACTGCCCGGCGAGGGCGACGGCTTCCGGGTCTACGCCGACCCGGTGGGTCACCCGTTCTGCCTCTGCTGGGACTGACGCACCCGGCGACCCGGCTCGACGACCATGCAAGCCCGGGCCACCTGGGGGTGGTGGCCCGGGCTTGCCGGTGAACGGCATGATCGCCTCCATGACCACTCCTGCGCCGGGTCGAGTCGCCGGTTCGATCTTCGGGCTCGCCTTCGGTGACGCCCTGGGCAAGCCCACCGAGTTCCTCAGCGTCGCCGAGATCGACGAGCAGTACGGGCCGGCCGGCCCTCGGGACCTGGTCGGCGACCCGGTGCTGGTCACCGACGACACCCAGATGGCGCTGGCGGTGGCCTGGGCGCTGCACGACGCCCCGCAACTCACGCCCGAGGCGGTGGAGCCCTTGCTGAGGCAACGCTTCCTGGCCTGGGCAGCCAGCCCGGACAACAACCGGGCACCGGGGATGACCTGTCTACGTGCCTGCGCCGAGCTGTCCCGGGGCCTGCCGTGGCAGCAGGCCACGGTGATCGACTCGAAGGGCTGCGGGGCCAACATGCGGGTCACCCCGGTCGGGTTGCTCGACGTCGACCTGGACACCCTCGCCGGGCTGGCCCACCTTCAGGCCGGCCTCACCCACGGTCACCCGACCGGTCTGGCCGCCAGCGAGCTGACCGCGTACGCCGTCTGGTTGCTGCGGACCGGCGTCGGCCTGGCCGAGCTGCCCGGCCTGCTCGGCGAACGGGTGGCCGCGCAACGGACCGTCTACCGGGCCGACTGGCTCGGTGACCTGTGGCGGCGCGCGAACGCCGCTACGCCCGAGGCGTTCATCGCCGCCGGTTGGGACGAGTGCGCTGCGGCGCTGCGTCGGCTCGACGCGGCGCTGTCCGCACCTGACGACGGCGGCGACCCGTGCCGCCTCACCGGCGAGAGCTGGATCGCCGAGGAGGCCCTGGCCACCGCCCTCTACTGCGCCGTGCGGCACGCCGACGACCCGGTCGGCGCCCTCGTCCGGGGTGCCCGCACCTGCGGTGACTCCGACTCCATCGCCGCGCTCGCCGGCGCGTTCGTCGGTGCGGCCCAGGGCATGGTCGCCTGGCCGGCCGGGTGGGCCGAGCGGATCGAGTACGCCGACCAACTCACCGCCCTGTCGGCGGGGCGAGACTGACCGGCACGGCCTCGGCAGCGGCTCGTTGCTGCCCTGGTCGGCCGGGTTGTCCCACCCGGGCGCTACCGTGCGGGGGTAGCACGATCACGGGAGGTCCGGTGGCCGGAGGCGGCAGCGTGTCCGAAGAGGCGAGCGGTCAGCCGCTCAGCGCGGAGCAGGAGGCGGCGGCGGGCGCCGAGCCGACCCCGCAGGCGCGGGAACGCCACGCCACCCTCAGTCAGGAGCTGACCGAGCATCAGTACCGCTACTACGTGCTCGACGCGCCGACCGTCTCCGACGCCGAGTTCGACAGGCAGCTGCGCGAGCTGACCGCGCTGGAGGAGGAGTTCCCCGCCCTGCGGACGCCGGACTCACCTACCCAACGCGTCGGCGGCACCTTCTCCACCGACTTCACCCCGGTCGCGCACGCCGAACGGATGATGTCGCTGGACAATGCCTTCGCCGACGAGGAGTTGGCGGCCTGGGCGGAACGGGTCGAGCGGGACGCCGGTGGGCCGGTGCCCTACCTGTGCGAGCTGAAGGTCGACGGGCTGGCGATCAACCTGACCTACCAGGGCGGGCGGCTGATCCGGGCGGCGACCCGAGGTGACGGGCGCACCGGCGAGGACGTCACGGCCAACGTGCGCAGCATCCGGGATGTGCCCAGCCGGCTGACCGACTCGGCCGAGTACGGCCCGGTCCCCGAGTTCATCGAGGTGCGCGGCGAGATCTACTTCCCGGTCGAGGCGTTCGCCGACCTCAACGCCGGTCTGGTCGAGCAGGGCAAGGCGCCGTTCGCGAATCCGCGTAACGCGGCCGCGGGCAGCCTGCGGCAGAAGGATCCCCGGATCACCGCGTCCCGACCGTTGCGCCTGGTGGTGCACGGCATCGGGGCCCGCAAGGGCTTCCAGCCGAGCACCCAGTCCGAGTCGTACTCGGCGCTGAAGGCGTGGGGTCTGCCGACAAGCGACCGGTGGCGGGTGCTGCCGGATCTGACCGGCGTCCGCGACTACATCGCCCACTACGCCGCGCACCGGCACGACGTCGAGCACGAGATCGACGGTGTGGTTGTCAAGGTCGACCCGGTGCCGATCCAGGGACGACTCGGCTCGACCAGCCGGGCACCCCGTTGGGCGATCGCCTTCAAGTACCCCCCGGAAGAGGTCAACACCAAGCTCCTCGACATCGAGGTCGAGGTCGGCCGCACCGGTCGGGTCACCCCCCGCGCCCTGCTCGAACCGGTGAAGGTGGCCGGCTCCACGGTGGCGTACGCGACCCTGCACAACGCCCGCGAGGTGGAGCGCAAGGGGGTGCTGATCGGCGACACGGTGGTGATCCGCAAGGCCGGCGACGTCATTCCCGAGGTGCTCGGCCCGGTGGTCGATCTGCGCCCGCCGGACGCCCGACCGTTCGTCATGCCCACCACCTGCCCGGCCTGCGGCACCCCGCTGGCCCCGGCCAAGGAGGGCGACGTCGACATCCGCTGCCCGAATTCGCGCAGCTGCCCCGCGCAGTTGCGCGAGCGGGTGTTCCACCTGGCCGGGCGCGGCGCGTTCGACATCGAGGCGCTCGGCTACAAGAGTGGCGCCGCCCTGCTCGACGCGCAGATCATCACCGACGAGGGCGACCTGTTCTCGCTCGACGCCGAGCAGTTGGCCCGGTCGCCGTTCTTCGTCAACAAGGACGGCAGCCTCGGCAGCAACGCGACCAAGCTGCTCGACAACCTCGCCGTGGCCAGGGAACGTGACCTGTGGCGGGTGCTGGTGGCGCTCTCCATCCGGCACGTCGGGCCGACCGCCGCGCAGGCCCTGGCCCGGCACTTCCGCTCGATCGAAGCGATCGACAACGCCTCCGAGGAGGAGCTGTCGTCCGTCGACGGAGTCGGCCCGACCATCGCCGCCAGCATCCGCGAGTGGTTCGCCGTCGACTGGCACCGCGAGGTGGTCCGCAAGTGGGCCGAGGCGGGCGTACGGATGGCAGAGGAGGCGGTGGCCGAGGGCCCGCGCCCGCTGGAAGGCCTCACCGTGGTGGTCACCGGCACCCTCAGTGGATACTCCCGCGACCAGGCCGCCGAGGCGATCCAGTCGCGCGGCGGCAAGGTCTCCGGCTCGGTGTCGAAGAAGACCGGCTTCGTGGTGGTCGGTGACAACCCGGGGTCCAAGGCGGACAAGGCCGCCACCCTGAAGGTGCCCATCCTCGACGAGGAAGGGTTCCAGGTGTTGCTCGACGCGGGGGTCGAGGCGGCCCGCGAGGTGGCCCGCGTCGACGAGTAGGCCCTCATCGCACCCGCGGCGGATACCAACTTAGTCACGACTACGACCGATTCGTGACTGTCGCGGAGGGAAAACCCCTGCCAGGGGCGTTTCATTGGGTCACGGCACGTGAAAGCACGTGCCGAGTCCCGTACCGGGAGGTGTGATGGAGCCGCCCGACCCGCGCAACCTGGTCCCGCCCGGACGGGCGGCGCAGTTCACCGCCTTCGTGGCCGGTGTGCTCGCGGTGGCCGTGCTGGTCTCGGCCGGCGCGCTGGCGTCCCTGGCCACGACGCTGGACGCGCTGCCGGTGGCGTTCTGGACGATGGCGGTGCTCGCGGTGGCCTGCGACGCGCGCCCGTTCGTGGCACCCGGCCAGCGACAGACCTCGGCGGTCTACCCGTCGAGCTGCTTCACCTTCGCGATCCTGCTCGGTTGGGGGCTCGGCCCCGCCGTCGCCGTGCAGGCGGTGGCCGTGCTGGTGTCCGGGGTCCGGATGGGCCACGCGCCGTGGCGTACCGCCTTCAACGCGGCCCAGTACGCCTGTTCCCTGGGCGCCGCGTACGCGGTCAGTCGGCTCGGGCCCGGTGCCGCGTTCGACGGCGGGCCACTGAGCTGGGCGGACGTCGCGGCGATCGGTGGTGCCGGGGTCGCCTGGTTCCTGGTCAACTACGGCCTGGTCACCGCCGCCGTACGGCTGCGGTTCGGCGAGCGGTGGTGGCCGAACGCCTGGCGGGGCCTGCCGTTCGAGTTGCTCTCCACCGGCTCCCTGCTGCTGCTCGCCCCGATCCTGATGACCGCTGCCCGGGCCAGCGCGGCCCTGGTCCCGCTGGTGCTGGTGCCGCTGTTCGCGGTGTACCGGATGGCGCGGCTCACCGTCGAGCAGCGTCAACTCGCCGCGCTCGACCCGCTCACCGGTCTGCCCAACCGCAAGGCGCTGCTGGCCGAGGTGAACGAGCAGGTGCACCGGCACGCCGAGCGCGCCGCACGGGGTGAGCCGGACGCCCACCTGGCTCTGCTCCTGATCGACCTGGACCGGTTCAAGAACGTCAACGACGCCCTGGGGCACGCGGTGGGCGATCGGCTGCTGGTCGAGGTGAGCGCCCGGCTGACCGGCGTGGTCGAACCGCCGGACCTGGTCGCCCGGCTCGGCGGCGACGAGTTCGCCATCGTGATGACCGGCCTGACCGAGGTCGGGCAGGCCCGCGCCTTCGCCGATCAGGTGGTGCGGGTGCTGGCCGAGCCGGTGCCGCTGGACGGGCTGCCGCTTGATGTCGGCGGCTCCATCGGGATCGCCCTCTATCCCGATCACGGCGAGGACTTCGCCACCCTGATGCGCCACGCCGACGTGGCGATGTACGACGCGAAGCACCGCAACGACACCGTCGCCGTCTACACGGCCGAGTCCGACCACAACTCCGCCGAGCGACTCGGCCTGCTGGCCGACCTGCGTCGGGTGCTGGAGGGGGGACCGACGGGCCAGCCGCACGCAGCGGAGGCCACGCCCCCGGTACGCGGCGGGGACGGCGCGAGCATGACCGTTGCCGCACCGGTGGACGGGCGTACCGGCCAGAGCTGGTGGAGTCGACGTCGCCGCCGGCTGCCGACCGGGGTGCACGACGACGAGCTGATCAACCAGATCGTGACCGCCGCGGACCCGATCCTGCGCCGCAGCATCCAGCCCACCCCGCCGGCACCTCACGACGGCGAGGTGTGGGCCCGACCCACGGATCCCGACGACTCCGCCGAGTCGGCCCCGGACGCGGGCGAGATCATGCTCTACTACCAGCCGCAGGTCGAGATCGCCACCGGCGAGGTGGTCGGCGTGGAGGCGTTGCTGCGCTGGCGTCATCCCCGTCGGGGGATGGTCGACCCGGAGGAGCTGATCCGGGTCGCCGAGCAGAGCGCGGTGATGCGGCTGCTCACCCGCCGGGTCGTCGACGACGTGGTGGAGCAGCTCGCGAAGTGGTCGGCGGCCGGCGTCAGCCTGCGGGCGGCCCTCAACGTCAGCGTGCGGGACCTGCACACCGGCGAGATCGCCGAGCAGATCGCCGACCGGCTGACCCGTTACGGCGTGGCCCCCGAGCGGCTGCAGCTGGAGATCACCGAAGGCGCCTTGATGGCCGATCCGCGTCGGGTGCTGGCCACCATCACCCAGCTGCACCGCATCGGCGTGGGCATCGCGTTGGACGACTTCGGCACCGGCTACTCGTCCCTGCAACATCTGCGTCGGCTGCCGCTGTCGGAGGTGAAGGTCGACAGGTCCTTCGTCCTCGGCATGGTCGACGACAGCGACGACGCGGCGATCGTACGGTCGACCATCGAGCTGGCCAAGGCGCTGGGGCTGCGGGTGGTGGCCGAGGGGGTGGAGGACGAGCGGACCTGGCGGATGCTGCACGCGGCGGGCTGTGACGCCGCCCAGGGCTGGTTCTACGCCCGGCCGATGCCGGCCGAGGAACTGGTCGCCTGGCTGGCCCGCTACCGCCCGGTGCGCCCGCTCGCCACCTCCGACGAAGCGGAACTGCCCCGCCGACACCCTCGCTGACCCGCAGACAGCGCCGTTGATCCGCGGGAGCCGATCCGGGGGTGCGGATCGGCGTCCGGGGAGCCGCCAGCGCCCGGTCGGGCACGGAACAATAGACTCGCTGGGCGTCACCACGGGTCGTAGCGACTCCGGTGGGCGCAGGCAGACGCAGGACAGCCATGAAGGGGGCACCGATGGCCGCCATCTCCCGCGAGGAGGTCGCGCACCTGGCGCGACTGTCGCGGCTCGCCGTCACGGAGGAGGAACTCGACACCTTCGCCGGCCAGCTCGACGTCATCCTCCAGGCGGTAGCCCAGGTCGGTGAGGTCGCCGCCGCCGACATCCCACCGACCTCGCACTCGGTGCCGCTGACCAACGTGTTCCGCGAGGACGTCGTGACGCCGTGCCTGACCCCGCAGGAGGCGCTGTCGGGTGCACCCGACGCGGAGGAGCAGCGGTTCCGCGTACCGCGGATCCTGGACGAGGATGTGGCATCGTGAGCGAGCGGATCATCGTGCTCGGTGACGGCACGGGGCGAAGCGGAGTGGCGGCATGAGTGACCTGACGAAGTTGAGCGCCGTCGAGATCGCCGGCCTGGTCGCCTCGGGGCAGACCTCCGCCGTCGAGGTGACCCAGGCGCACCTCGATCGGATCGCCGCCGTCGACGGGCAGATCAACGCCTTCCTGCACGTCGACAGCGAGGGCGCGCTGGCCGCCGCCCGTGAGGTGGACGCCCAGCGGGCCGCCGGTGCGCAGCTGGGCCCGCTGGCCGGGGTGCCGGTCGCGGTCAAGGACGTGCTGACCACCAAGGGTGTGCCGACCACCGTCGGGTCGAAGATCCTGGAGGGTTGGCGTCCGCCGTACGACTCGACGATCGTGCAGCGGCTGCAGGCCGCCGGCACGGTGATGCTCGGCAAGACGAACATGGACGAGTTCGCGATGGGCTCCTCCACGGAGTACTCCGCGTACGGGCCGACCCGCAACCCGTGGGACACCGACCGCATCCCGGGTGGCTCCGGTGGTGGTAGCGCCGCCGCGCTGGCCGCGTACGAGGCGCCGCTGGCGATCGGCTCGGACACCGGTGGCTCGATCCGTCAGCCGGGCGCGGTCACCGGCACCGTCGGTGCCAAGCCGACCTACGGCGGCACCTCCCGCTACGGCCTGGTGGCGTTCTCCTCCTCGCTGGACACCCCCGGCCCCTGCGCGCGTACGGTGCTCGACGCCGCGCTGCTGCACGAGGCCATCGGCGGGCACGACCCGCGCGACTCGACCTCGATCGCCGCGCCGGTGCCGGACGTGGTGGCGGCGGCGAAACTCGGTGCCACCGGCGACCTGAGCGGGGTGCGGCTGGGCATCGTCACCGAGTTCGCCGGCGAGGGTGCCGAGCCGGGTGTGATGGCCGCCTTCCACGAGGCCGTCGACACGCTGACCAAGCTGGGCGCGGAGATCGTCGAGGTCTCCTGCCCGCACTTCAAGTACGCGCTGCCGGCGTACTACCTGATCGCGCCGAGCGAGTGCTCCTCCAACCTGGCCCGCTTCGACGGGGTCCGGTTCGGGCTGCGGGTCGGCGACGACGGCAACCGGTCGCTGGAGGAGGTCATGTCGCTGACCCGGGAGGCCGGCTTCGGCCCCGAGGTCAAGCGACGCATCATGATCGGCACGTACGCGCTCTCCTCGGGCTACTACGACGCCTACTACGGGCAGGCCCAGAAGGTCCGTACGCTGATCACCCGCGACTTCACCGCCGCGTTCGAGCAGGTCGACGCGCTGATCTCGCCGACCACCCCGTTCGTGGCGTTCCCGCTCGGGGCGCGCACCTCCGACCCGTACCAGATGTACCTGGCCGACCTGTTCACCATCCCGACCAACCTGTACGGCGGTCCGGGCATCTCGGTGCCGTGCGGTCTGGCCGACGGGCTGCCGGTCGGCCTGCAGGTGATGGCCCCGACCATGGCCGACGACCGGATGTACCGCGTCGCCGCCGCCCTGGAGAGCGCCGTCGGCACGCTCACCCCACCGACGCTGTGATCGATCGTGCGCAGGCGGCCGACCGCCGCCTGCGCACGGCACCGTCGCGCGCCCGCTGCGGTCACCCGAGGGGCGTCGGCGCGGTCGCCGTGCGCGGCCATCGGCCCGGCCCGCACCGCCACCGCGACACGCTGGTCACCGTTCGGGTAATTGTCCGTCATCAAGCTTCCTGATTGGATGACTGCGAGTCGGCTGGACCGGCTGGTCGCTGGCGAACGCGAGCCGTTCTGATCAGACCTGGATGTGCGATGAAGACACTGCGCCCGGTCATGGCCCTGACGATGGTGCTCGCGTTGCTGCTGGGCATCGCACCCCCGGCCGCAGCGGCGGCCGTCACCATCACCTCGGGCGCGCCCCGGTCGCCGATGTACCTGGGTCAGGTGTACGCGATCCACACGGTCGAGGCGACGGGTGGCACCGAGCCGTACCGGTTGTCGGTGAGTGCGGGGAGCCTGCCGCCGGGCATGCTGGTGGTCGGCAATTCGCTCGGTGGTTCGCCGACCACGGCGGGCACCTACACCTTCACCCTGCGGATGACCGACGCGGCCGACCAGTTCGCCGAGCAGACAGCCACGATCGAGGTGCGCGAACCCACGATCGAGATCGCCTCGGGCGCGCCCCGCACGCCGATGTACCTGGGTCAGGTGTACGCGATCCACACGGTCGAGGCGACCGGTGGCACCGAGCCGTACCGGTTGTCGGTGAGTACGGGGAGCCTGCCGCCGGGCATGCTGGTGGTCGGTAACTCGCTCGGTGGTTCGCCGACCACGGCCGGCACCTACCCCGCCACGCTGCGGATGACCGACAAGAACGACTTCTTCGGCGAGCAGGAGATCACCATCGTGGTCGCCGAGGCCGCGACCGCCTTCACCTCGGGCAACCCGCCTTCCGGCAGGGTCGGGCAGCCGTACTCGTTCCGGTTCACCGCCACCGGTGACGACGACATCACCTTCGCCCTGGCCGCCGGAACTCTGCCGACCGGGCTCACCCTCGCCACGGACGGCCGACTCAGCGGCACCCCGAGCAGCGCCGGCACGTTCGACTTCATGGTCCGGGCGGCAGGTGCCAAGACCAGCGCCACCGCCGAGGTGGAGTTGGTCGTCGCCGCCACCGCGACGTCGACCCCCACGTCGACCCCGACCGCTCCGAGCGCCACACCGACCGCGCCCACGGCCACGCCGACAGCGGTCGAGCCGACCCCGACGCCGTCGGAGAGCCCTGCCGCGCCGGTCCCGTCGCCGTCGAAGACGAGCGGGGCGTGGCTGCCGGTCACCGGCTCGAACTCGACACTTGTGCTGCTGTTGCTGAGCGTCCTGGCGTTCTCCATCGGCGGGATCCTGCTCGTGCTGACCGTCAACCGTCATCGGCGCTTCCGCGCCCCCGAGTGACACGCGGTCCGACACCTGGGTGACGCCCCGCCGAGGCGGGCCGGGTCGAGCGGTTAGGCTTGGCGGCGTTGTGTCCGGATGCCGCCGTGGGCCGGCTACCGCCTGCAAAGCTGGAGTTCTCATGACCACGACGCTGCCCGCGTACGACGAGGTCGTCGCGCGATTCGAGCCGGTGATCGGCCTGGAGACCCACGTCGAGCTGGGCACGAACACCAAGATGTGGTGCGGCTGCCCGACCGACTTCGGCGGCGAGCCGAACACCCGGGTCTGCCCGGTCTGCCTCGGTCTGCCCGGCTCGCTGCCGGTGGCGAACAAGGCCGCCATCGAGGCGACCATCCGGATCGGCCTGGCGCTGAACTGCTCCATCGCGCAGTGGTGCCGGTTCGCCCGGAAGAACTACTTCTACCCGGACATGCCGAAGAACTTCCAGATCAGCCAGTACGACGAGCCGCTCTGCTTCGACGGCTACCTGGACGTCGAGGTCAACGGGGAACTGGTGCGCATCGGCATCGAGCGGGTGCACCTGGAGGAGGACACCGGCAAGACGCTGCACGTCGGCGGCGCCACCGGTCGCATCCACGGCGCCACCGAGTCGCTCGTCGACTACAACCGGGCCGGCATTCCGCTTGTCGAGATCGTCACCAAGCCGATCCCCGGCACCGGTGCGCTCGCCCCCGAGGTGGCCCGCGCGTACGTCACCGAGCTGCGTGACGTGATCCGCTCGCTGGGCGTCTCCGACGTCCGCATGGAGGAAGGTTCGCTGCGGTGTGACGTCAACACGTCGCTGAACCGGCCCGGCGAGGAGTGGGGCACCCGCACCGAGACCAAGAACGTCAACTCGCTCCGTTCGGTCGAGCGGGCCGTCCGCTCGGAGATGCTGCGCCAGGCGTCCGTACTGGAGGCCGGCGGTCGGATCACCCAGGAGACCCGGCACTTCCACGAGGACACCGGGGACACCACCCCGGGCCGGTCCAAGGAGACCGCCACCGACTACCGCTACTTCCCGGAGCCGGATCTGGTGCCCATCGCGCCCGACCCGGCCTGGGTGGCCGAGCTGAAGGCCGCCCTGCCGGAGCTGCCCCGGCTGCACCGCCGTCGCCTCCAGGAGGCGTGGGGTCTGTCGGATGCGGACATGCAGTCGGTGCTCAACGCCGGTGCCGTCGAGCTGATCGAGCAGACGGTCGCCGCCGGTGCCTCGCCGGCCGCCGCTCGCAAGTGGTGGCTGGGCGAGCTGTCCCGGCGGGCCAACGAGACGGGTGTGGAGCTGGCCGACATCGGGGCCACCCCGGCGCAGGTCGCCGAGCTGCAGAGCCTGGTCGACGCCGGCAAGCTCAACGACAAGCTGGCCCGTACGGTGCTGGAGGGTGTGGTCGCCGGCGAGGGTTCGCCCACCGAGATCATGACTGCCCGGGGTTTGGAGGTCGTCTCCGACACGGGCGCGCTCACCGCTGCCGTGGACGAGGCGATCGCCGCCAACCCGGACATCGCCGACAAGATCCGCAGCGGCAAGGTGGCCGCCGCCGGCGCCCTGGTCGGTGCGGTCATGAAGACCACCCGTGGCCAGGCAGACGCGAAGACCGTCCGCGAGCTGATCCTCTCCCGCCTCGGCGTCTGAGGTGTAAGGAAGGGCCCCTTCTTAACGCCTGGCGTAGAGGAGGGGCCCCTTCTTAACATTCGACTCGATAGCCGAGCCGGCGACCAACCTCGGCGCTCCGGCGGCGCGTCACAGACCCTGACGTCGGCGCGTCACGGCACCACCACCCCTGTCCCCGACCGGGCGTCAACGGCGATGCCCCTGGAGCCCACCGTGAACCAGCACGACATCGATGTCCTCGACGAAATCCAGCGGCGGGTGCTGTGGCTGGCCACCCGGATCGTGGATGCCGCCAACCGGGAGCGGGTGACCGGAGACGGGGTGAAGGTCGGCGGGCACCAGGCGTCCAGTGCGTCGCTGGTCGGTGCGATGACGGCGTTGTGGTTCGCGCATCTGGACGCCGAGGACCGGGTCGCGGTGAAGCCGCACGCCTCGCCGGTGTTCCACGCCATCCAGTACCTGCTGGGCAACCTGGACCGGTCCTACCTGACCCGGCTGCGGGCCCGGGGTGGCCTGCAGTCGTACCCGTCGCGGACGAAGGACCCGGACGGGGTGGACTTCTCCACCGGGTCGGTCGGCCTGGGTGCGGCCGCGCCGCTGTTCGCCGCGGTGACCCGCCGGTACGTCGACGCGCACTTCGGCACCCGCCCCCACTCGCGGTTCGTGGCGTTGATCGGTGACGCCGAACTGGACGAGGGCAACATCTGGGAGGCGGTCGCCGACCCGGCCACCACCGGGCTCGGCAACGTGATGTGGGTGGTCGACTTCAACCGGCAGTCGCTGGACCGGGTGGTGCCGGGCGTACGCATCGACCAGTGGCGCGGGCAGTTCGAAGCGGCCGGCTGGCACGTGGTCGAGGTCAAGTACGGCCGCAAGCTGGCCGAGGCGTACGCCCAGCCCGGTGGCGAGGCGCTGCGCGACTGGATCGACGCGATGCCCAACGAGCAGTACCAGTCGCTGTTCGGGCTGACCGGGCCGGCGCTGCGCAAGCAGTTCCTCGACGGCGCGCCGGACGCGGTGGCCACGTTCGTCGCGGACATCCCCGACGACCGGTTGGGCCCGCTCGTCACCGACCTGGGCGGGCACGACCTGGCGGCGCTGCTCGACGCGTACGCCCAGTGCGACGCGGTGACCGACCGGCCGAGCGTGGTGTTCGCGTACACGGTCAAGGGTTGGGGTCTGCCGATCGCCGGCAATCCGCGCAACCATTCCGCGCTGCTCTCCGGCGAGCAGGTCGACGCCCAGCGGGCGGCGCTCGGCCTGACCCCGGACACCGAGTGGGACCGTCTCGACCCGGCCTCGCCCGCGGGCATCCGGGCCGGGCAGCGTCGGGAGTCGCTGTCCCGCGCGCCCCGCGAGCGGGCGCTGGGGGTCACCGTCCCACAGGCCACGAAGGTACGCGCCACGAAGCCGATCTCCACCCAGGAGGTCTTCGGGCGGGTGCTTGTCGACCTGGCCCGGGATCCGCAGGTGGGCAGGTATCTGGTCACCACCGCGCCGGACGTGGCGACGTCGACAAACCTGGCCGGGTTCATCAACAAGACCGGGGTGTTCGCGCCGACCGCCCAGCGGTCCTGGTCGGAAGACCGGATGCTGCGTTGGACGGAGAGCCCCGACGGGCAGCACATCGAACTGGGCATCTCCGAGATGAACCTGTTCCTGCTGCTCGGACAGCTCGGCCTGGCCTGGGACCTGTCCGGGCAGCCGCTGCTGCCGGTCGGCACCGTGTACGACCCGTTCGTGCTGCGTGGTCTGGACGCCTTCCTCTACGGCACCTACTCCGGCTCCCGGTTCGTCGTCGCCGGCACCCCGTCGGGCATCACCCTCGCTCCCGAGGGCGGCGCCCACCAGTCCACGATCACCGCGAGCGTCGGCCTGGAACTGCCCGGGGTGACCTTCATCGAACCGGCGTACGCGACAAGCCTGGACTGGTTGCTCTGCGACGCGCTCGGGCAGATCGCCGGCCCGGACCAGCCCGCAGCGACCGCGGCACCGGCCGAGGACGGGGCGTACTACTTCCGGCTGAGCACCCGGCCGGTGGACCAGGCACCCTTCGAGACGGCCCGAGCCCGGCTCGGCGACGCGGTGCTGCGGCGGCAGGTGCTCGCCGGGGCGTACCGGCTGGTCGACGCCCACCAGGCGTACCCGCACCTGGCCGGGGCCCCGACGGTGCAGCTGGCCGCCTCGGGTGCGGTACTGCCCGAGGTGCTGACCGCCGCGGCGGAACTGGCCGAGGAGGGCGTCGCCGCTCACGTCGTGGACGTCACCAGCCTCGACCGGCTCTACCGGGCCTGGCAGCGCACCCTACGCCAGGGCGTACGCACGGCGACCGTGCCCAGCGTGCCCGGCGCCCTGCGGTCGGCCTTCGCCGACCGGGTGCCGGTGGTCACCGTCCACGACGCCGCCTCGCACGCGATGGCCTGGCTCGGCTCGGCCCTCGCCGCCCCGGCGGTGCCACTCGGGGTGGACGAGTTCGGCCAGTCCGGCAGCGTCGAGGAGCTCTACGACCTGCACGACCTACTCCCCGGCAGCATCGTCAACGCCGCCCTGGCCGCCCTCTCCCTCCACTAGCCACCCCACCCCACGCCACACCTCCACCCGCGCCCCTCACCGCGCCTGCCTCACCCCGTCGCACGCCCTCACCGCGCACCCTCGCTGCGTCGCACGCCCTTACCGTGTCGATCTTGCACTCTTGGTCGCCGCAAATCATGCCGAACCAGGCATTTCGGCGACCAAAAGTGCAAGATCGCGGAGGTCGGGGCGGGTGGGGAGGGGTGGGTGGGGAGGGGCGGGTGGGGAGGGGTGGGTTAGCGGGTGGGGGTGGGGGTTGGGGTGGTGGGGGTGGGGGTGGGGGTGGTTAGGGGGGTGGGTGGGGGGTTGATGACGGTGCGTTCGAGGTTGACCTGGGCCTGGCCGGTGCCGCCGACGGTGATGGTGTCGTACGCCTGGAGCTGCTTCTCCTGGTCGAAGTAGAGCACCGTCATGGTCAGCGGGGTGGGTTCCTCGCCTTCGAGGCCGCGCAGGCCGGCACCGCCGGTGGAGCCCTGCACCATCAGGGTGGTGGGCTGCTGGCCGGGGACCTCCGGCAGTTGGTCGATCTGCCGGCGGTGGATGTGGCCGGCGAGCACGAGCGGGGTGGTGCCGGACAGCGGGGTGGCGATGACCGGGTCGTGCACCAGGGCGATGTTCACCGGCGTGGGCGCGCTGCGGATCGTGGCGGCGAGTTTCTCACCCGTGGCGGTCAGCTCGTCGGCGGTCGGCGGGATGGGGCCGCCGGCGGCCGGTGAGGTGCTCTTGTCCGGGGTGAAGCGGGGGTCGCCGATGCCGGCGATGGTGAGCCCGGCGACCGTGGTGGTCGCGTTGTCCAGCACGATCGCGTTCGGCTGGCGGGCCACCGCCGCGGACGTACGCCCCGAGTCGTGGTTGCCCCGGATGTAGACGTACGGCTTGCGGAGCAGGCTGATCGAGCCGACGTAGGACGCCTCCGGTTCGCTGCCCCAGTCGGTGATGTCGCCGGTGTCGATGACCACGTCGATGCCGAACTGCTCCACCACGGTACGGATGAGCTGCCAGGCGGTCGGGTTGAGGTGCATGTCGGAGATGTGCAGCACGCGGGTGGTACCCGGCTCCTGCTCGTACACGGGCAGCGCCGACACGGTGGTGTAGAGCTGGGTGACGTTGCCGATGAGGCGCTGGAGCTGCTCGGCGTACCGGGTGTAGTCGTTGGCGATCTTGCGTACGTCACCGACGATCGCGGGTGCGTTGACCAGCAGCCCTTCGTACGTCGGCTCCTCGATCGCCTGTGGTCGGATCGTCGTCGCCGCGGTGCCCAGGCTGCCCGCGGTGATCAGCAGCGCCAGTGTGCCGGCCCAGGCGGCCCGGCGGGTGTTGCGGAAGACCAGCAGGGCCAGCAGCACGGTGGCCAGCACGGTGGCACCGAGCGTACGCAGCCCGAGCCGCAGCACCCCTTCATGGACCTCGTCGACCGCCGACTGGGTGGCCCGGTTCAGGCTCGCCGGGTCGTCCAACAGCGCCTCGACCCGACTCTGGTCCAGCGCGCCCAGCTCGACGGTCAGCTGGGTCGGCCCGTCGTGGCTGTTGAGCAGGAGCGCCCCCAGCGGCGGGATCTTGACGGTGGTACCACCGTCGACGGCCGGCGAAAGGGACAGTTTGGCCCGGAACGGGCCGATGTCCGTGCCGACCTGCCCGCCGGCCAGGGTGCCGAGCAGCACACCGGCCAGGGTGACGACCAGCACGGCCAGGGCGACCCCGACCCGGCGTACGCCGGTGAGCCGCCCGGGGCGGCGCGGCGCGGCACCGGTCCGTCGTAGTGACGAAAACCGGCGCTGACGGCGGGCCGGCGTCTCGGCCTGTCGGCCGTGCTCCGGCTGCTCGTGTTCCTGATCGCCCATGGTGAGATTCTGACCTGCCCGCCGAAGGATCTTGACAAACCTGAGGTGTGGTGCTTCGAGGGTGCCTCAGCTTCGCCCAGCTCCGCCACCTGCGAAAACAAGTCGCAACAGTCGGTCGTCCTCGGGGGCGGGTCGACCCCGGCCGTCATGGTTGGAGGTACTCACCCAGATCGAGCCGTCCGGGGCGGCGGCCACGGCACGCAGTCGCCCGTACTGCTCGGTCAGCAGCGCCTGGGGCTGCCCGAGCACCGTACCGGTGTCGGTCAGCTCGACCAGCCAGAGCCGCTGGCCGCGCAGGCACGCGGTGGCCAACGTCCGCTCGACGGCGGCCAGCCCGGAGCAGGACGCCTCGTCGGTCGGCCACTGCACGATGGGGTCGACGTACTTCTCGTCGTCGCCCTTGCCCTCGACCTCGGGCCAGCCGTAGTTCTTGCCCTTGGTGATCTGGTTGATCTCGTCCCAGGTGTTCTGACCGAATTCCACCGCGTACATCCGGTCGCCGTCCCAGGCGATGCCCTGCACGTTGCGGTGGCCCAGCGACCAGACGGGCGAGTCGGGGTAGGGGTTGCCGGGTGCCGGCTTGCCCTCCGGGGTGATCCGCAGGATCTTGCCGCCGAGCTGCTTGACGTCCTGTGACTGGTCGGTGTCCCCGGCGTCGCCGGTGCTGGCGTAGAGCTGCCCGTCGGGGCCGAAGGCCAGCCCGCCGCCGTTGTGGATGCCCGCCTTGGGGATGCCGGTCAGGATCGGGGTGGGTTCCTCACCGAGCCGCAGCCGGGCGATCCGATTGTCCTGTTCGGCGGTGTAGTAGACGAAGACCGTCCGGTCCTGCGCGAACTTCGGTGACACGGCGATGCCCAGCAGGCCACCCTCGCCCGAGGCGACCACGTCGTCGATGGTCTGCACCTCGGTGACCCGCAGGCCGTCCGGGGACGACTCGGGGCCGACCTGGACGATCCGGCCGGTGTCGCGTTCGGTGACCAGGGCACCGCCGTCGGGCAGGAAGGCGATGCCCCACGGCACCCGCAACCCCTTGGCGAGCACGGTGGCGACGACCTCCTGGCCGCCGTTGCCCGCGCTGGCCGAGGGGCTGGGCAGGTTCGGGGGCTTACCGGCCGGGTCCGGCTCCGGTTCGCCGAGGCTGCAACCGGCAGCCAGCAGGAGTGTCGCGCCGGACGCGGCGAGAAGCGTACGGAGCTTACGGGCGCGGGAGACTGGGGGACTGGCGCTCACCCGGCCCAGGGTAGCCCGCTGCGGACGCGGGCGTCGGTGTGCGCGTACGCGGCCCCTCGGCGGCGGTAACCGTCGCGAGGGCTATCGTCAGCGGGCGTGAAGGTATGGATTCCGCACGAGACCGGCCACGACCTGCTGGGTGAGCTGCCGCCGGAGGTCGTCGTCGAGACGATGAGTGATCCGGCCCGGCTGCCGTCGTCGACGTCCGGCGTGCGTTTCTGGGTGCCACCCTTCCTCGCCCCGGCGGCGGCCACCGCCCTGCTGAGTGAACTGCCCGACCTGGCGGTGGTCCAGTTGCTCTCGGCGGGGGCGGACACCTGGGTCGGGCGGATTCCGCCGGGAGTCGTGCTCTGCGACGCCCGGGGCGTGCACGACCCGTCGACCGCCGAGTGGGTGGTCACCGCCATCCTGTCCCAGCTGCGCGGTTTCCCGGCGATGGTCCGCG
The DNA here is from genome assembly GCF_000204155.1 of Micromonospora maris AB-18-032. NCBI lineage: Bacteria > Bacillati > Actinomycetota > Actinomycetes > Micromonosporales > Micromonosporaceae > Micromonospora > Micromonospora maris. The sequence continues at coordinate 1,428,191 of NC_015434.1, forward strand.
CCCAGGCGCAGCGGCGGTGGGTGTACGACGAGGTGGCGCCGACCGACGAGCTGGCCGGCAAGCGGATTCTGATCGTCGGCGCCGGCTCGATCGGTACCGCCGTGCGCGACCGGCTGGCCCCGTTCGAGGTGCAGTTCGACCTGGTCGCCCGCACCGCTCGCCCCGAGCAGGGCGTGCACGGGGTCGACGCGCTGCCCACCCTGCTGCCGCAGGTCGACGTCGTGGTGCTGCTGGTGCCGCTGACCGAGCAGACCCGGGGCCTGGTCGACAAGTCGTTCCTGGCCGCCATGCGCGACGGCGCGTTGCTCGTCAACGCCGCCCGAGGACCGGTGGTCGTCACCGAGGCGCTGGTCGCCGAGGTGGCCGGTGGTCGGCTCCGGGCGGCCCTGGACGTCACCGACCCGGAGCCGCTGCCGGCCGATCATCCGCTCTGGGAGTTGCCGAACGTGCTGATCACCCCGCACGTGGCCGGCTCGGTACGGGGCCTGTTGCCCCGGGCGTACCGCCTGGTGGGCCAGCAGATCCGGCGGTTCGTCGCCGGAGAGCAGCCCGACAACGTGGTGGTGGACGGCTACTGAGCCACCGGGACGTCGTCGCGGTCGGCCACCGGCTCGCCGCGCTCGGCCGCCGCCACCAGCCGCGGCAGGTCGACGTGGCGTACCGCGGGCAGGACGAGTCGCCGGCCGTCGGTGAGGAGGGCGACCGCCCGGCCGCGGGTGTCGCCGCCCAGCTCGACGATCTGGTCCCAACGGATCAGGCGGTCGCCGAGCAGCGCCCGTAGCCGCAGCCCGTGCGGATTCGCGTCGGTGCCGGCCCGCCAGGCCCAGACGGCCACCGCCAGGGGCACCAGCAGCACCGGCAGCAGGTACGCGCGGGCGTCGGCCAGCGGCAGGGCGCCGATGGTGGCGATGATCGCCCCGACCAGGATGGCCTGGTGGTGTCGGAATCGGGTGGTATCGGTGCGGCTCACCCCTCGATGATCCCACCATCACCGGCCCGGACGGCACCGGGCTGCGAACCGGGCTGTCCGGGGGGCCTGATTCTGTGTGGTCATCCGACCGCGTACAGTGATCTGGCTCAATGGGCGTCACTGGTTGCGTGCTTGCTCGTTTCCGGGGATGAGTAGCCGACCAATTGTCCGCCCTCGCACCGCCGCACCGCCCCAGTGCCCCCTCACGAAGGCGAATGTCGTGCCTGTCGCGTCCGTGTTCCGCGCCATCGTCCGACGCTCCGCCCTGCCGGAGACGTGCGTACTCGCGGTGGTGTCCGTACTCGTCGTCGTCGGTGCGGCCGGGTCGATGCCGGAGCTGGCGGTGGTGGCGCTCGCCGGTGCGGCCGGCTCGACGCTGGCCGGCGTACGGCTGTCCCGGCTCGCCGCCGGCCCCGATGCCCCGACCCTCGGTACGCCCGGTGGGCGGCTCGCCCGCCGTCGGGCCGCCCGGCCGCGTCGGGCCGCTGCCCTGCTGCACGCCGCGGTGGTGAGTGCCGGTCTGACCGCGGCGGTGCTGCCGCTGGTCGCCGTCGGTGGCCGCTCGACCGCCGCCGTCGCCGGGCTCGCCGGCACCGCCGCGCTGCTCGGCGGCGGCCTGTTCAGCCTGCCGCGTCGAGCGGCGACGCCGGCCCGGCTGTGGTGGCGTCGACTGCTCGACGGTGCCGTGGCCGGTGCCTGTTTGGTGCTCACCGCCTGGCTGCTGCTGCCGTACGCGGGCGTGCCGACCCCGGTGCGCCTGGTCGCCGCGATGGCCACCGGTCTGCTGACCGGCACCGTGCTCGCCCTGCTGACCGGGCCGGACCGGGCGTCCGGCATCACCCGCTGCCGAGCCGGCGCGGGACTGACCCTGCTCGCGTTGACGCTGCTGGCTGCGCTGCCGACCGGTACCGGCACCGGGCGCACGGCCCTGCTGGCGGTCGCGCCGCTGGTGACCGGCGTGCTGCTGACCGCCGCCGGGGTGCGGCGCGTGGTGGAGGCGGCCGGGGAACCGCCACCGACCGCCTCGGTGGTCTGGCCGCGCGTGGTGGTTCCGGCGGTCGGGGTGGTACTGGCCATCGTGCACCAGTTGCAGTCCGGGCAACTGCCCGACCACACCACAGTCGTGCTCGCCCTCGCTGCGGTACCCGCCCTGGTGGCCCGTGAACTGCTCACCGTCGCTCCGCAGACCGCTCCGGCTCAGATCACGCCGGCTCAGACCGCCGAGACCGGGACCGAGGTCCGGAGCAGGGCCGGGGCCGGGAGCGGGGCGGTCGTCGGGGAACCCGTACCGGTCGGACGCGCCGCGCTGCTGCGGGCGCTGGCGGCGCGGTCGGAGGCGGCGGGCGGCACCCTGCTGGTGGTGGACCTGCACCTCACCGAGGTGCCCGGGGTGTCCGCGCGGGACGACGTGGCCGCCGAGGCCGTCCGTCGGGCAAGGGCCGTGACGGCCGCCGACGACGAGGTGATCGACCTGGCCGGCAGCGGTTTCGCGGTGGTCACCGGTGCCGGAGCGCTGCTGGCCTACGCGTTGGGCGCTCGGCTGCTTGAGGCGTTGGACCGGCCGTACGAGGTGTCCGGCGCAGTGCTGCGCTCGCGGGCCAGCGTCGGGTTGGCCGAACTGGCTCACGGCCGCCCGGAGGACGTGTTGCGCCAAGCCGACCTGGCCCGCCGACGCGCGGTGCAACTCGGTCGGGACCGGATCGAGTGGTACGACGCGTACCTGGAGGAGCAACTGGTCCGGCGGCTGGATCTGGAGCGGGAACTGCCCGGCGCGGTCGCCCGAGGCGAGCTGGATCTGGTCTACCAACCGGTGATCGGGCTCGCCGACCGGCTGCCGGTCGGTACGGAGGCGCTGCTGCGCTGGCGCAGCCCGGTCCTCGGCACGGTGTTTCCGGCCGAACTGCTGCCGGTGGCGGAGGATCTCGACATCGTCGGTGAACTGGGCGTCTGGGTGCTGGACCGGGCCTGCCGGCAGGTGGCGGAGTGGTCCGTGGGCGGGCGGCGGCTGTGGATGGCGGTCAACGTCACCACCCGCGAACTGATCTCACCGGACTTCGTACCCCGGACGGCGGCGGTGCTTGCCGCACACGGGGTAACACCGGACCAGTTGGTGATCGAGGTGGCCGAGCCGCGGGTCTGCACCGAGCTGCCGACCGTCGTGGCGCGGCTGGCCGGGCTGCGGTCGATGGGCATCCGCACCGCGCTTGACGACTTCCGGGCCGAGCAGGCCTCCCTCGCCCAGCTCCGGCGACTGCCGATCGACCTGCTCAAGGTGAGTCCCGAGGTGACCGAGGCGAGCCGGGACCGCCCGCTGCTGGACGTGGTGGTCACCATTGCCGACCGGTTGGGCGCGGAACTGGTGGCCGAGGGGCTGGAGTCCGCCCATCAGGTGGAGGCGGCCTGTCGCGCGGGGTGCCGCTACGGCCAGGGGTACGAGTTGGCGCGCCCCGCCACGGCCGAGCGGGTCGAGGCGTACTTCGAGGAGTTTCCGTCCACCTCGCGGTGAATGCTTAACCGGTTCACGCCCCCACGCCGGGCGGGCCGGTGCTGCCGCGAGGCGTCAGGTGTGCCTGCTCGTCCTCCAGGTCCGTCGCCGGGGCGCCCTCGATCAGCTGCAGGAGCTGCCGGGCCGCATGTGCGCCGTAGGCGGGGATGTCGCGTCCCACCGCGGTCAGTGGCGGATGCACCAGCCGACACAGCGGCGAGTCGTCCCAGGCCACGATGGACAGATCGGTGGGGACGGCAAGCCCCATCTCCTGGGCCACCGACAGGCCGGCGATGGCCATCACGTCGTTGTCGTAGATGACAGCGGTGGGGCGGATCCGGGAGCTGAGCAGCCGCCGGGTCGCCCGCGCGCCCTCCTCGCCGGTGTAATCCGTGGAGGCGACGACCGCCTCGGCGAGACCGAGGCGCTGGCACACCTCGGTGAAGGCCTGCGTGCGGATGGTGGTGTGCAGCAGGTCGGGCAGGCCGGCGACGCGGGCCACCCGGCGGTGCCCCAGGGCGTACAGGTATTCCACGGTCTCCACCAGGGCCGCCGCGTCGTTCGACCAGACGCTGGCCAGCCGGCCGGTGCCGGTCGGCCCGCCGATCACCACGGCGGGCAGCCGCAACTCCTCCAGCACCGGCACCCGCTGGTCGTCGGTGCGCAGGTCGCAGACGAGCACCCCGTCGACCCGACGTTCACCCCACCACCGGCGGTAGACCGCGATCTCGGCGTCGGCGTCGGCGACCACCTGCAGGGTCAGCGCGTACGACCGGGCGGACAGTTCCGCCTCGACGCCGCTGATCAACTCCATGAAGAACGGTTCGATGCCGAGCGTCTGGGCGGGTCGAGCGAGGATCAGGCCGATCGCCCGGGCGGTCGCGCCGGACAAGGCCCGGGCCGCGCTGCTCGGACTGAAGCCGATTTCGGCGGCGATGGCGAGGATGCGTTGTCGGGTCGCCTCGGAGACGCCGGGCTGGCCGTTGAGCGCGTACGACACCGCGCCCTTGGAAACCCCCGCCCGGCGGGCGACATCCGCGATCGTGGGCCGCTTCACCGGCGTACGCCCCCCTGAGCCAGTCCGTTGTCCGCTGGACAGGCTACCCGTCGACCGCCATCGACCAGGTGTGGGCCTGAACGGCGCTACTTGTTCGGTTCAGTCCGAGAAACGGCGTCCGCCTCGGGCTGCTCGACGAGAAGGTGTTCGGCCTGAAGTGGTGATCAGTGCAGGGCTTTGCGCTCCGGAGATCACGTTCTGACCCGGCGTTAACTCGTCGTTGACACTCGGGAAGTGCCCCCGTACGGTGGCGTCACTTATCCGGTTCAGTCGACGTGTCTCGATCTATGGGGGCGGTCCCCACTCGTCTTTGGAGGATGGGTCATGAAACGGTCTTCGCCTCGTTGGCTGCGCGTCGCAGCCGTGGCACTGGCGGTCGGTTCACTCGTCGTCGCCTGCAGTGGACGCAGCACCACCGGTGGTGGCAGCGGTGCCGGTCAGGTCACCTTGACCATCAATTTCTGGGGCGACTTCGGCCTCCAGGAGCTCAAGACCAGGTACGAGGCGGAGCACACCAACGTCAAGATCGCCCTCAACTCGGGTGAGTACAACGCCCAGCACGAGGACCTGCAGAAGAAACTGATCGCCGGTTCCGGTGCGCCCGACATCGCCGCCATCGACGAGGGCTTCATGGTCCAGTTCCGCAGCCAGGCCGACCAGTTCGTCAACCTGCTCGACAAGGGCGCGGGCCGGTACGAGAGCAACTACCTGCCGTGGAAGTGGAAGCAGTCGCTGTCGGCCGACGGCAAGACCCAGATCGCCCTCGGCACCGACGTGGGCGGCCTGGCGATGTGCTACCGCACCGACCTGTTCGCCGCCGCCGGCCTGCCCACCGAACGCGACCAGGTCTCCGCGCTCTGGCCGACCTGGGACGACTTCATCTCCGTCGGCCAGCGCTACGTCGCCGAGACGGACAAGAAGTTCCTCGACAACGCCACCAACCTGTTCAACCCGATCCTCGGCCAGCAGCCGGTCGGCTTCTACGACCCGAGCGAGCAGCTGCAGATGCAGGGCGGCCCGAAGGTCGCCTTCGACTACGCGGTCAAGGCCGTCGAGGCCGGCCTGTCGGCCAACCTGACCAGCTTCCAGGCCGACTGGGACAAGGGCTTCACCAACGGCTCGTTCGCCGTGCTGGCCTGCCCGGCGTGGATGCTCGGCCACATCCAGAACACCGCGCCCGCCACCTCGGGCAAGTGGGACATCGCCGCGGTGCCGGGTGGCGGTGGCAACTGGGGCGGCTCCTTCCTGACCATCCCCAAGCAGGGGAGGAACGTCGACGAGGCGTACAAGTTCCTGGAGTGGCTGGTCCAGCCGGAGCAGCAGATCGAGGTCTTCAAGACGGTCGGCAACCTGCCCTCGCAGCCCGGCCTCTACCGCGATCCGGCGATCGCCGACTTCAAGAACGAGTTCTTCAACTCGGCCCCGGTCGGCCAGATCTTCCCGAAGATGGCCGAGGGCCTGACGCCGCAGTACCTGGGCCGGAAGAACGGGCCGACCCGGGTGGCGGTGGAGAACGTGATCAACCGGGTGCAGAACGGCACGCTCGCATCGGACGCGGCCTGGGCCGAGGCGATCAAGGAAGCCGAGAAGGCCGGCAGGTGAGCCGAGCCACGGCTCCCGAACCGGCCACCCGTCGACCGCCCACCGGCCGGTCGACGACCTGGCGGGATCGGCTGCACCGCTTCGACGTGCGGTACGTGCCGTACCTGTTGATCGCGCCGTTCTTCCTGCTCTTCGTGGTCTTCGGGCTCTTTCCGATGGTCTTCAACGCGGTGGTGGCGCTGCGCCACTGGCGTCTCGACGAGCCGGACCGCACCGGCTGGGCCGGTACGGAGAACTTCCGTCGACTGTTCACCGACGGCGACTTCGGCAACGCCCTCTACAACACCTTCGGCATCTTCCTGCTCTCCACCGTTCCGCAACTGCTGCTGGCGCTGGTCATCGCGTCGATGCTGAACCGCCGGCTGCGGGCGCAGACCTGGTGGCGGGTCAGCGTGCTGCTGCCGTACATCACCCCGATCACCGCCTCCACGCTGGTGTTCAACGTCTTCTTCGCCCGTGACCTCGGGATGGCGAACTGGGCGCTCGGGCTGGTCGGCATCGGCACCGAGAATCCGATCGACTGGCGGGCCGACAAGCTGCACTCCTGGATCGCCATCGCCACGATGGTCAACTGGAAGTGGGTCGGCTACAACGCCCTGCTCTACCTGGCCGCGATGCAGTCCATCCCCCGGGACGTCTACGAGGCCTCGGCGCTCGACGGCGCCGGGCCGTGGCGGCAGCTCTGGCGGATCACCGTGCCGATGATCCGACCGGTGGTCATCTTCACGGTGGTGCTCTCCACCATCGGCGGCCTGCAACTGTTCACCGAGCCGATGCTGTTCGACCTCAACGCCCAGGCCGCCCGGGGTGGCGCGGGCGGGGAGTGGCAGACCGTCGCCCAGCTGATCTACAAGGTGGGCTGGAAGGACCTCAACCTCGGCTACGCCGCCGCGATGTCCTGGACGCTCTTCCTCGTCATCCTGGTGGTCGCCGCGCTGAACACCGCGCTTACCAGTCGCATCTCGGGGGGACGTGGATGAGCCTTCTTGAGCGACCCCGGCAGGCACCGCGTAAACGGCCCGCCACCCGAGGCCGAGCCCCGCAGGACACCCCGGCCGGCATCGGCACCTACCTGTTCCTGGCGGTGACCGCGCTGTTCGCGGCGTTCCCGTTGTACTGGATGTTCGTCATCGCCACCAGCACCGACGAGGCCACCTCGCAGCTGCCGCCGGTGGTGATCCCCGGTGACCGGTTCCTGGCGAACCTGGACGAGGTCTTCTCGCTCCAGGACGTCTACTTCGCCGCCTCCCTGGTGAACAGCGTCATCGTCGCCACCGCGGTGACCGCCTCGGTGCTCTTCTTCTGTTCGCTTGCCGGTTTCGCCTTCGCCAAGCTGCGCTTCAAGGGCAGTCGGGCGCTGATGCTCTTCGTGATCCTGACCCTGACCGTGCCCAACCAACTCGGCATCGTCGCGCTCTACATCGTGATGGGCAAGCTGGGGTGGAACGGCACCCTGCTGGCGGTGATCGTGCCCGGCATGGTCACCGCGTTCGGGGTGTTCTACATGCGACAGTTCATCGTCAACGCGGTGCCCGACGAGCTGATCGAGGCGGCTCGGATCGACGGCGCCAGCACCATGCGGATCTGGTGGACCGTCGCGCTGCCCGCGGTGCGTCCCGCCCTCGCGGTGCTCGGTCTGCTCACCTTCGTCGCCACCTGGAACGATTTCCAATGGCCGCTGATCACCCTCAACGGCAGCGACTACCCCACCTCGATGGTGGCCGTCTCCGACCTGGCCAGCGGCAACTACGTCATCTACCGGCGGGTGCTGGCCGGTGCGTTCGTGGCAACGGTGCCACTGTTGATCATGCTCGTCATCGGCGGTCGGCAGATCGTCCGGGGAATCATGGAAGGCGCGGTGAAATCGTGAGCGACGCGCGGGGGACCGGTCCGCTACGGCAGGCGCTGCACGACGGCTGGACCCTGCGGGCGATGTCCGGCCCGCAGGTGCCACCCGAGGTCGACGGCGTGACGGTGCCGGCCACCGTGCCCGGCTGCGTGCACACCGATCTGCTCGCCGCCGGGTTGATCCCCGACCCGTACCTCGACGACAACGAGACAGCGCTGGCCTGGATCGGGCACACCGACTGGGCGTACGAGACGACCTTCGACCGCCCGAGCGGTAGCCACCAGCGGCTCGACCTGGTCTGTGCCGGGCTCGACACGGTCGCCACGGTCGCCGTCAACGGCGTCGAGGTCGGCCGCACCGAGAACATGCATCGCGGCTACCGCTTCGACGTCACCTCGCTGCTGCAACCCAGGAACAACACCCTGGCCGTACGCTTCGACTCCGCCTACCGGTACGCCCACGCGCACCGCGACCGCCTCGGTGACCGGCCCAACGCCTACCCGGAGCCGTTCCAGTTCATCCGCAAGATGGCCTGCAACTTCGGCTGGGACTGGGGGCCGACCCTGGTCACCGCCGGCATCTGGCAGGAGGTCGGCCTGCACGGCTGGTCGGTCGCCCGGCTGGCCACCGTACGCCCGCTGGTCACCCTCGACGGCGTCGACGGGCGGGTGGCGGTGCAGGTCGAGGTGGACCGGCTGGCCGACCTGCCGCTCACCGTGCGGGCCCAGGTGGCCGGGGTGACCGCCGAGACGACGGTCGCGGCGGGACAGCGCAGCGCCACGCTGACCCTCGACGTGCCGCGGCCCGCCCTGTGGTGGCCGCGCGGTCACGGCGACCAGCCCCGTCACGACCTGGACGTCACCCTGCACGGGCCGGACGGCGCCACCCTCGACGCCTGGCACCGGCGGATCGGCTTCCGCTCGGTACGCCTCGACACCACCCCCGACGCCCACGGCGCGCCGTTCACCCTGCACGTCAACGGGGTGCCGGTCTTCGTCCGGGGGGTGAACTGGATCCCCGACGACGTCTTCCCGACCCGGGTCACCCGCGAGCGGCTGGCCCACCGCTTCGACCAGGCCGTCGACGCCAACATCAACCTGCTGCGGGTCTGGGGCGGCGGCCGGTACGAGTCGGACGACTTCTACGACCTGGCCGACGAACGTGGCCTGCTGGTGCAGCAGGACTTCCTCTTCGCCTGCGCGGCCTACCCCGAGGAGGAGCCGTACGCCGGTGAGGTTGCCGCCGAGGCCGCCGAGCAGGTGACCCGGCTGGCGGCGTACCCGTCGCTGGTGCTGTGGACCGGCAACAACGAGAACATCTGGGGCTGGCACGACTGGGGGTGGCAGGAGCAGTTGGCCGGGCGCACCTGGGGGCGCGGCTACTACCTGGACCTGCTGCCCCGCATCGTCGCCGAGCTGGACCCGACGCGCCCGTACTGGCCCGGCAGTCCCTGGTCGGGCAGCGAGCAGACTCACCCCAACGACCCGGCGTACGGCACCACGCACATCTGGGACGTGTGGAACACCGACGACTACGTGAAGTACCGCGACTATCTGCCCCGGTTCGTCGCGGAGTTCGGCTACCAGGGCCCGCCGGCGTACGCGACGCTGCGCCGGGCGCTTTCCGACGAGCCGCTCGCCCCGGACTCGCCCGGCATGGCGCACCACCAGAAGGCCACCGACGGCGACGCGAAACTGCGCCGAGGGCTGGACGCCCACCTGCCCGCGCCGCGCGACTTCGACGACTGGCACTACTTCACCCAGCTCAACCAGGCCCGTGCCATCCAACTCGGGGTGGAGCACTTCCGCTCCCACCGGGGGCGGTGCATGGGCACCATCGTCTGGCAGCTCAACGACTGCTGGCCGGTCACCTCCTGGTCGGCCATCGACGGCGACGGCCGACGCAAACCCCTGTGGTACGCGCTGCGCCGGGCGTACGCCGACCGGCTGCTCACCGTGCAGCCCCGCGACGGCGGTCAGTCCGGCACCGATGGCCGGTCCGGCGACGGCTTCCGAGCCCACGCCGGTGGGCTGGTGCTGGTCGCGGTCAACGACGGTGGCCGACCCTGGCGGGCGTCGGTGACGATCAGCCGGCTGACCGTCGCCGGGGACCCACAGGCGAAGACCACGTTGGAACTCGACGTCCCCGCGTACGACACGGTCAACCTGGCGCTGCCGGCGGAGCTGACCCGGCCCGACGAGGCCCGGCGCGAACTGCTGATCGCCGATGCGGGTGATCCCGTTGGCCGTGCGCTCTGGTTCTTCGCCGAGGACCGCGAGATCGACTACCCGCCGGCCGAGTACGACGCCACGGTCGAGCCGACCGACAGCGGCCAACTGGTCCGGGTAACCGCCCGCACCATCCTGCGCGACCTCACCCTCTTCCCCGACCGACTCGACCCGTCCGCCCAGGTCGACGACGCCCTGATCACCCTGCTTCCCGGCGAGTCGACGACCTTCACCGTCCACTCGACCCCACCGCTCGACCCCACCGCCCTCACCACCCACCCCACCCTCCGCTGCGTCAACGACTTCCAACCGCACGGCACTGGCACTGGCACTGGTTGATCAAGGAGTTTTGCGTCTGGAATCCGGCCGGATCTGACGCAAACCTCTTGATCAACGTTTACTGGGAGAGGTGGGCGCGTAGTAATGCGGTGGCGGGGGGTGGGGGGCGCTGTTAGGTTTCGCGGAGTCCGTGGGGAGAGCGAGGAGGTGGTATCCGTGAATGGGTCGACATGGGTGCTCCACTCAGTTGTCACGGTCGGGCGATAGGTCGTCCGGGAGCGCCGTTCATGAGCACTCCCGAAAGGCACGACCATGGAGTTCACTTCCGAACAGCGCCTCAACGACGGCGTCCTCGAGCGCGAATTCACCCTCGGCGAGATTCCCGGCATTCTGTGGAGGCCCGCATCCGTATCCGCTCGGGCGCCGGTGATCCTGATCGGTCACCCCGGCGGACTGCCGACGATGTATCCGCGATTGGCGGCCCGGGCCCAGCATTGCGCAGCGGAGGGCTTCGCCGCGGCCACCATCGAGCTTCCCGGTGGCGGTAACCGGCCCCGTCTCGTCGCCGTCGAGGAGGCCCGCACCGAGCTGCGCCGGGCACTGCAGGCCGGCGAGCCAGTCGGCGACGAGGTCGTCGACCGGCTTGTTCTGCCACTTGTCGACCAGGCGGTCCCGGAATGGCGGGCCGCCCTGGACGCCCTGCTCTCGCTGCCCGAGATCGGCGGCCCGGTCGGGTACTCGGGCGGGATCATCGCCATTGGCGTCCGGCTGGCGGTGGTCGAGCCGCGCATCGTGGCCGCCCTGCTGTTCGCCGGTAGTTTCGTGCCCCGCGCCATGTTCGAGGAGGCCCGGAAGGTCACCATTCCGCTACAGGTTCTGCTGCAGTGGGACGACGAAGGAAACGACCGGCAGCAGGCCCTGGAGCTGTTCGACGCCTTCGGCTCAACGGAGAAGACACTGCACGCCAACATGGGCGGGCACACCGGCGTCCCGCAGTTCGAGGGAGACGACGCGAACCGCTTCTTCGTCCGGCACCTGAGGTGAGGCCGGACCGCCCGGCCCGGTAGCGGACGACCTACTGACTTGAAGAATCCTGCAAGTGCTAAAGTCTTCAGTATGCCCGTTCGGGCGCGGCGAAGGAGGCTGAGGCGTGTCGGTGCCGCTGTACCAGGCGAAGGCGGAGTTGTTCCGCACCCTCGGGCATCCCGTCCGCATCCGGGTGCTGGAGTTGCTGCAGGACGGCCCCAAGCCGGTGCGTGACCTGCTCGCCGCCATCGACGTCGAGGCGTCGAACCTCTCCCAGCAGCTCGCCGTGCTGCGCCGCGCCGGCATGGTCACCACCTACCGGGACGGCGCCCTGGTGATGTACGCGTTGAGCACCCCCGACGTGGCCGACCTGCTGGCCGCCGGCCGGCGGATCCTCGGCGCGGTGCTCGCCGACCGGGACGGCCTGCTCGACGAGTTGCGGGCCGGCGGGGCGAGCCAGTGAACGGCACCGACGCGGCGACTCCCGCCACGCCGCGTCCTGCCCTGGCCGCCGCGTGGGGGCGGGTCCGTGCCCTGCTGCCCGGCCGGGCCGACCTTCAGGCGGTACGCCGAGCGCCCCGCCGCGACCTGCTCGCCGGGCTCACCGTCGCCATCGTCGCGCTGCCCCTGGCCCTCGCCTTCGGGGTCACCTCCGGGCTGGGCGCGGAGGCCGGGCTGATCACCGCCGTGGTCGCCGGTGCCGTGGCCGCCGTCTTCGGCGGCTCCAACCTCCAGGTCTCCGGGCCCACCGGCGCGATGACTGTGGTGCTGGTGCCGATCGTGGCGCAGTTCGGCGCGAACGGCGTGCTGCTGGTCGGCGCGATGGCCGGGGTGATCCTGTTGGTCCTGGCCTTCGCGCGCTTCGGGCGATTTGTCAGGTATCTTCCCGTTCCGGTGATCGAGGGCTTCACCGCCGGCATCGCCGTGGTCATCGCCCTGCAGCAGGTGCCGGCCGCGCTCGGCGTCACCGATGCGCAGGGCGAGCGGGTCTGGGCGGTGGCCGCCGACGCGGTCGCCCGTTTCGTCGTACACCCGCACCCGGCCGCGATCGCGGTGGCCCTCGGTGTCGCGGCGGTGATGCTTGTCGGTGCCCGGTGGCGGCCCGGCGTGCCGTTCTCACTGCTGGCCGTGGCTGCCGCCACGATCATCGCGGAACTCGTACCGGTCGACCTGATCCGCATCGGCGCCCTGCCGCAGACGTTGCCCGCGCCGTCGCTGGACTTCCTCGACCTCGGCGCGGTGGGGGTCCTGCTGCCCGCCGCATTCGCGGTGGCGGCGCTTGCCGCGTTGGAGAGCCTGCTCTCGGCCACCGTCGCCGACGGCATGACTGTCGACCAGCGGCACGACCCGGATCGGGAACTGTTCGGGCAGGGGCTGGCCAACCTGGCGTCTCCGCTGTTCGGCGGCATCCCGGCCACCGCGGCGATCGCGCGTACCGCGGTGAACGTCCGGGCCGGCGCGGTGTCCAGGCTCGCCGCGCTCACCCACGCCGTCGCCCTGGCCGGCATCGTGCTGGCCGCCGCGCCGCTTGTCGGTCGGATCCCCCTCGCGGCGCTCGCCGGGGTCCTGCTGGCCACCACGGTACGGATGGTGGAAGCCGCCTCGCTGTGGGCGCTGGCCCGCGCCACCCGGGGCGACGCGCTGGTGCTCGTGCTCACCTTCGCCGTCACCGTCATCTGGGACCTGGTCACCGCCGTGGCGGTCGGCGTCGCCGTCGCCATCGTGGTGGCGCTGCGTGCCGTGGCCCGCAGCGCCAAGATGGAACAGGTCCCCCTGGACGCCGACGACCACACCGCCGAGGAGCAGGCCCTGCTCGCCGAGCACATCGTGGCCTACCGGCTCGACGGGCCGCTCTTCTTCGCCGCCGCACACAACTTCCTGCTCCAACTCTCCGACGTGGCCGACGTCCGGGTGGTCATCCTCCGGATGGCCCGGGTCACCACCATCGACGCCACAGGTGCCCAGGTGCTCGGCGACGCCATCCGCCGGCTTCAGGGGCGCGGCATCACCGTGCTGCTCTCCGGCATCGATCCCGGTCACGACCAGGTGTTGGACACCCTCGGCGTGGCCGACCAACTCCGTCGCGACAACCTGATCTTCCCCGACACCCCGGCGGCCATCGCGTACGCCCGCGTCCTCGCCCTGCCCGCCCCCGCCTGACCAGCGAACGAGGACCGGACGCCGTTCCGCGGGCAGCCTCACCTCAGCGCAGGTCGAGCCAGACCAGCCGGTGGTCGGAGGTGGGGAAGCCGCCCGGCAGGGCGGGGGAGTAGTCGCCGACCAGCCGGAACAGCGGGTCACCCGGCACCGGCCAGAAGACCCCGGCGGCACGGACCGGCAGACCCCGGCTCGGCAGCAGGTAGTCGACCCGCAGGTTGCCGGGGCTGGTGTCGGCGAAGTCGCCGGTGTCGAAGCGCGGGTCGCCGCGGTGGTCGAGGTTCGCGCCACCCTGCCGCTGGGCGGCGGCCGGGCCACCCGCGCTGGCCGGCACGACCCGATCGTCGACGCGCGGGTGGTCGAGCAGTTGCTGCGCCGCGCCGGGCACGCTGTCCCCGTCGTACGGGTCGGCGTTGAGGTCCCCGGCGATCACGAAGGCCGCGCCGGGCCGCAGCCCGCCGCGCCGCCCGGCGTCGTCGTAGATGTAGCCGCCCCGACCGGGGGAGACGTAGTCGGCCCAGAAGCGGATCTCGTCGTGGTTGCGGCGGCCGTTGCGGTCCTCCGGCCCGTCGAAGACCGGCGGCGTCGGGTGGCTGGCCAGCACGTGCAGGGTACGGCCCGGCAACCGGATCGGCAGGTCCCAGTGGCTCTTCGAGGACAGCCGCAGGTCGGCCAGTTCCGCCGGGGAGTACCAGTCGGCCGGCTCGGGGGTGGACGGGTCGTCGGGCAGCAGGGCGCCGGGCATGTCCCGCCAGCGGAACGTCTGGAACGTACGGACCTTCGCCACGTCGATCGGGTACGCCGAGTAGACCGCCATGCCGTACTGGCCGGGGAAGAGACCGAAGCCGTACGCGTCGTCGGGCCCGCCGACGGTGCCGTCGTTGTTGAGGTCGTGGCCGGAGGGGACGCCGGTGTTCGACGGGGCGGCGTACCGATACGGGTAGCGGATGGCCCGGCTGCCGTTGCGGGGCACGGAGAGGTAGTTGTCCTGGAAGAGCGCCAACGCCCGGCCGGCCGGGTCGTGGTCGAACTCGTTGATCAGCAGTACGTCGGGGCGTACCCGCTGGATCACCTCGGCGACGTTGGCGGCCTGGGCGTTGTCCCGGCGGGACAGGTCGGCGACCAGCCCACCGGCGGTGTCCCGGTTCAGCGAGGCGTTGAACGTGGCCACCCGTACCGGTGCGGGGTGCCGTCCACCGGCACCCGCCGGTGCCGGCACCGTGAGCGTCGCCGTCACCGCGATAAGCGTCGCCGTGACACCGGCACCGACCCTCCGCCTCGCACCCATCGAGGTACCTCCCCATTCACGATTCACGATCGCCACGCTACCGAAAACGGCATGGCGGCAGGGTGAACCGTGATCGACGATCGTGCTGCCGGGCTCAGCGTGCGCGTGGTCCGTACAGCGCGTCGGTGACCGCGCGGGTCCTCAGTCGTGGTGGGTGTCGGCCGTGAGAGACAGACCAGGGATGAACGTCGGTGCGCCCATCCCTGGTGTCCAGCTCACTCGGGGACGCGCCGGTACGCGCCGTCGCTGGCCGAGGTGGCCATCGAGGCGTACGCGCGCAGCGCCGCGGAGACCGGGCGTTGCCTGTCGACCGGGGTGTACGGGCGATCCCGCTTCTCCTGGGCGACCCGTCGGGCGTCCAGCACGTCGGCCGGCACGTTCAGCTCGATCGACCGGTTCGGGATGTCGATGACGATCTCGTCGCCCGGCTCCACGAGCGCGATCAGCCCACCTGCGGCGGCCTCGGGGGAGGCGTGGCCGATGGACAGGCCCGAGGTGCCACCGGAGAACCGGCCGTCGGTGAGCAGCGCGCAGGCCCGGCCCAGCCCTCGGCCCTTGAGGAACGAGGTGGGGTAGAGCATCTCCTGCATGCCGGGGCCGCCCTTGGGGCCCTCGTAGCGGATCACCACCACGTCCCCGGCGACGATCTCCTTGGCCAGGATGGCGGTCACCGCGTCGTCCTGCGACTCGTACACCTTCGCCGGGCCGCGGAAGGTCAGGCACTCCTCGGGCACCCCGGCGGTCTTCACCACGCAGCCGTCCGGTGCCAGGTTGCCGTAGAGGATGGCCAACCCGCCGTCGGCGCTGTACGCGTGCTCCCGGTCCCGGATGCAGCCCTCGGCGGCGTCGGTGTCCAGGGTGGACCAGCGGTTGGTGGTGGAGAACGGCTCGGTGGTGCGCACCCCGCCCGGCGCGGCGTGGAACAACTCGGTCGCCTCGGGGGTGGCCGAGCCGCCGCGCACGTCCCAGTCGGCCAGCCAGCGCTCCAGAGTGGGGGAGTGCACCGCGTGCACGTCCCGGCGCAGCAGGCCGGCGCGGTCCAGTTCGCCGAGGATGGCCGGGATGCCACCGGCCCGGTGCACGTCCTCCATGTGGTACTGCGGGGAGTTCGGGGCGACCTTGGCCAGGCAGGGCACCCGGCGGGAGATCGCGTCGATGTCGGCGACGGTGAAGTCCAGTTCGGCCTCGCGGGCGGCGGCCAGCAGGTGCAGGATCGTGTTTGTCGAGCCGCCCATCGCCACGTCCAGGGCGACGGCGTTCTCGAACGCGGCCCGGGAGGCCACCACCCGGGGCAGCACCGAGTCGTCGTCGTGGTCGTACCACCGCTTGGCGATGTCCACGACGGTGCGGCCGGCCTCGACGAACAGCGACCGCCGCGCGGCGTGGGTGGCAAGCGTCGAGCCGTTGCCGGGCAGCGCCAGCCCGATCGCCTCGGTGAGGCAGTTCATCGAGTTCGCGGTGAACATGCCCGAGCAGGAGCCGCAGGTCGGGCAGGCGGAACGCTCGATCTCGCCGAGCTGGTCGTCGGTGACCGCCTCGTTGGAGGAGGCGATCATCGCGTCGATCAGGTCGATCTTGGAGTGGACGATGCCCTCGATGGCCACCGTCTTGCCGGCCTCCATCGGGCCGCCGGAGACGAAGACGGTCGGGATGTTGAGCCGCAGCGCGGCCAGCAGCATGCCCGGGGTGATCTTGTCGCAGTTGGAGATGCAGACCAGGGCGTCGGCGCAGTGCGCGTTGACCATGTACTCCACCGCGTCGGCGATCAACTCCCGGCTGGGCAGGGAGTAGAGCATGCCGCCGTGGCCCATGGCGATGCCGTCGTCGACCGCGATCGTGTTGAACTCCCGGCCCACCCCGCCGGCCTCGGCCACCGCGTCGGCCACCAGGCCGCCCATGTCCTTGAGGTGTACGTGACCCGGGACGAACTGGGTGAAACTGTTCGCGATGGCGACGATCGGCTTGCCGAAATCGTCGTCGGTCATCCCGGTGGCCCGCCACAGGGCCCGGGCACCGGCCATCGTCCGACCGTGCGTGGAGGTCTTCGACCGCAGCTCAGGCATGTGTACCAGTCTGACACCGGCGAACCGGCAACGGACAGGCGAGCGCACTGTGTCCCAACAGATGCACACCAGATCCCCACGGACGGCGGTGATCCGGCAAAGTTGAGACCGTGCACACACCCCCGGGCATGATCGGCGCCGCGGTGCTGAGTGCGTTGGTCGCCATCGTGGCCGGTGTGTTGCTGGCCGCCGCCGCCCGGCGTCGTAGTGGCCCCCATCGGCAGGCGTACGTGCTGTTCACCGGCGCGGCGGCGGTGTCCCTGGTCACCCTGCTGCTGGCCACCGCGGGTGCGCTGAGCGCGAGTGAACACTGGGCGCACGAGCAGCCGCAACGCACCAGTTGGGCGAGTGCGGTCGCCGTGGGCACCGCGGTGAGCGGCCTGCTGTTCTGTGCCGGCCTGCTCCGGATGCCCGGGGTGGCCGGTTCGGTCGGCGCGGCCGCCCGACTCGCGCTGGACAGCGTCGTGGTGGGCGCCGCGCTGTGGTTCGTCGGCTGGGTGCTGCTCTCCGAGCCGACCAGAGTCCTCGGCGACGCCACCCCGATGGCCTGCCCGGCGATCCTGCTCGCCTCGATCAGCGCGGCGCTGTGCAGTGGCCTCGCCATCATCCTGGTGCTGCGGGCCCGACCGCCGCGCCGTGGCCTCGCCGTGCTGGGCGCCGGCATCTCCGTGGCGACCAGCGGTGGCCTCGGCGTGGCGACCGGGCTCTGTCAGGTCGGTCCCGCGATGACCTCGATGAGCCTGGTGGTGCTCGCTGTGGGCCTGCTGACCGCCGCGGTGGCGATGAGCCGCATCGACCCGGCCGGGCAGCTCACCACCGACGTGATCCGCCACGACGGCGAGTACGCCTTCGTCCCGATGGCCGCGATGGCCGGCTCGGCGATGTACCACCTCCTCCAGGACGGCCGGTTCGACGCACTGGGCATCGTCGCCGGCAGCGTGGAGGGTTTCGCCCTGGTCGCCCGGCAACACCTCACGCTGCACCAGGTCCGGGCGTACGCCCGGCGGCTCGCCGAGCGGGAGGCGCACTTCCGGCAGCTCGCGCACACCGATGCGTTGACCGGGTTGGCCAACCGGCGCGGGCTGCTGCGGGCGCTGCACGGGTGCGCGGCGGCGGACACCCCCTGCATGCTGCTCAGCCTGGACCTGGACGGCTTCAAGAACGTCAACGACATGCGCGGCCACGACGTCGGTGACGCGGTGCTGGTCGAGGTCGGCCAGCGGCTGCGGGCAAACCTGCGCCCCGGCGACCTCGCCGCCCGCCTCGGCGGGGACGAGTTCGCGGTGCTGATGCACGGTGGGCCGGCCGAGGCGGGGGCGGTCGCCGAGCGGCTGCTGAAGGTGCTCGGCGGGGCCTACCCGCAGCCCGAGGGGCCGGTCTTCTGCTCGGTCAGCATCGGTCTGGCGACCTGGGCGGACACGCCGGACGTCGAACTGCTGCTGCGGCACGCCGATCTGGCGCTGCGCTACGCCAAGCAGCGGGGCAAGAACCGGATCGAGCGCTACGACGGCGCGTACGACCGGCTGCTGCGCCGGCGGACCACGCTGGAGCACGAGTTGCGCGGCGCGATCGGCCGCAACGAGCTGCGGCTGGTCTTCCAGCCGGTGGCCTCCCTGCCGTCGGTGCGCCCGGTCGGCGCGGAGGCGCTGCTGCGTTGGCACCACCCGGAACTCGGCAACGTCCGGCCGGACGAGTTCATCCCGCTGGCCGAGGAGTCCGGGATCATCGCCGAACTCGGTGCCTGGGTGCTGCACGAGGCCTGTCGTCAACTGTCCCGGTGGCTCGCCGAGGGACACGACGTCTGGGTGTCGGTGAACGTCTCACCGCGCGAACTGCACGCCCCCGCCTACGTGGCCCAGGTGACCGAGGCGCTGCGTACCCACCACGTCCCGCCGCAGCGGCTGGTGCTGGAGGTCACCGAGCACGCGGTCGCCACCGATCTGGACGAGCTGATCCGTCGGCTGACGGCGCTGCGGCGCACCGGTGTGCGGATCGCCCTGGACGACTTCGGTGCCGGCTACTCCTCGCTGGGGCAGCTGCGCCGACTCCCGATCGACATTCTCAAGATCGACCACGGGTTGGTGGCCGAGCACGAGCCGGTCCGGCCGGTCGGGCGCGACGGCCCGGCCTTCGCGCCCATGGTCGACATCGTCATGCGGCTGGGTCACCAGTTCGGCCTGGAGGTCATCGCCGAGGGGGTCACCACGCCCACCGAGCTGGCCGCCGTGGTGGCCGCCGGCTGCCGCTTCGGGCAGGGCGCGTTGTTCGGTTGGGGCGTACCGGCCGAGCACCTGGAGGCGATGCTGGAGGCGGCCACCTCGCCGGGGGCCCGACCGGCACGGCCGGGGAATCCGGCATCCGGGCCGACGCCGGCACCGAGGGTCGGAAACGGCACATCAGAGCACGTCAAGCCGGGTGCAGGGGGCCTGTCGGGGGGTGGCACGCCAAGTCCGTGAACCAAAATGTGGGATCAGTTGACTCATCGCATGAGATGCGTCAGTCTTGAGCCATGTCGTACCGGTCGCTGCGAGTACTTATCTGAGCGCACTCTCCCTGTCTGAGAGTGCGCTGGCCCCGTGCATCTGGCACGAGGGCTTTTTTGTTGCCGTCGACCCATCGCCCGCGGCCCGCCCGCGAGCACAGTGTGAGCAGCCCAACCAACTCCAGCCGAAGGCAATCGCCATGACGAGACCCACACCAGAGACGCTCGCCCACTCCGTCCGGCGCGCCCGTGGCTCCGCCGAGACCACGGGTGACAACGACCACACCCGCGCCGCCGCCACGGCCCCGGCGGTACGCCCCGCTCAGGTCTCCGGAGCCGGCTCGCTGGTGCGCTCCCTGGAGGCGCTCGGCGTCGACGTCGTCTTCGGTATCCCCGGCGGCGCGATCCTGCCGGCGTACGACCCGCTGTACGACTCGACCGTCCGGCACATCCTGGTCCGGCACGAGCAGGGCGCCGGCCACGCGGCGACCGGCTACGCGCAGGCCACCGGCCGGGTCGGTGTCTGCATCGCGACCTCCGGCCCGGGCGCGACCAACCTGGTCACCCCGATCGCCGACGCGTACATGGACTCGGTGCCGCTGGTGGCGATCACCGGCCAGGTGGCCCGGCCCGCCATCGGCACGGACGCCTTCCAGGAGGCGGACATCCAGGGCATCACGCTGCCGATCACCAAGCACAACTTCCTGGTGCAGAACGCCAGTGAGATCCCCCGCATCCTGGCCGAGGCGTTCCACCTGGCCTCGACCGGTCGACCCGGCCCGGTCCTGGTGGACATCCCCAAGGACGTCCTGCAGGCGGAGACCACCTTCGCCTGGCCGCCCACCCTGGATCTGCCCGGCTACCGGCCGACCATGCACCCGCACGGCAAGCAGATCCGCGAGGCGGCCCGGCTGATGACCACCGCCCGCCGCCCGGTGCTCTACGTCGGCGGTGGCGTGCTCAAGGCCGGTGCCACCGAGGGGCTGCGCCGGCTGGCCGAGCTGACCGGCATCCCGGTGGTGACCACCCTGATGGCGCTCGGCGCGTTCCCCGACTCCCACCGGCAGCACCTGGGCATGCCCGGCATGCACGGCACGGTCGCCGCGGTCTACGGACTGCAGAAGGCCGACCTGATCGTGGCGCTCGGCGCCCGGTTCGACGACCGGGTCACCGGCAAGCTGGACTCGTTCGCGCCGGACGCCACGGTGGTCCACGCCGACATCGACCCGGCCGAGATCGGCAAGAACCGGCACGCCGACGTGCCGATCGTCGGTGACGCCCGGTACGTCATCGACGAGCTGCTCGCGGCGGTCACCGCCGAGCGGGCGGCCGGACGGGTCGCCGAGCTCGGCGACTGGTGGACGCAGCTGGACGACCTGCGCGCGCGTTACCCGCTGGGCTACGAGGAGCCCTCCGACGGCACCCTCTCCCCGCAGTACGTGATCAAGCGGCTGGGCGAGATCGCCGGCCCGGACGCGATCTACGTCGCCGGGGTCGGCCAGCACCAGATGTGGGCCTCCCAGTTCATCTCGTACGAGAAGCCGCAGACCTGGCTGAACTCCGGCGGCCTCGGCACCATGGGGTACGCGGTGCCGGCGGCGATGGGCGCCAAGGTCGGCAGGCCCGACACGGTGGTCTGGGGCATCGACGGTGACGGCTGCTTCCAGATGACCAACCAGGAGCTGGCCACCTGCGCGCTGGAGGGCATCCCGGTCAAGATCGCCGTGATCAACAACGGCAACCTCGGCATGGTCCGCCAGTGGCAGACCCTGTTCTACGGTGAGCGCTACTCCAACACCGACCTGGGCACCCACAAGCACCGCATTCCGGACTTCGTCAAGCTGGCCGAGGCGCTCGGCTGCGTCGGACTGCGGTGCGAGACCGCCGAGGACGTCGACAAGACGATCGAGGCGGCGATGTCCATCAACGACGCACCGGTGGTCATCGACTTCGTGGTCGGCAAGGACGCGATGGTCTGGCCGATGGTCGCCGCCGGTACCAGCAACGACGAGATCATGTTCGCCCGCGGCGTCCGCCCGACCTTCGACGAGGACGATATCTAATGACGATGCACACGCTCTCTGTGTTGGTGGAGAACAAGCCGGGTGTGCTGGCCCGGGTCTCCGGGCTGTTCTCCCGGCGCGGCTTCAACATCGACAGTCTCGCGGTCGGCGAGACCGAGAACCCGGACGTCTCGCGGATCACCATCGTGGTCAACGCCGACTCCTCGCCGCTGGAGCAGGTCACCAAGCAGCTCAACAAGCTGGTCAACGTACTCAAGATCGTCGAGCTGGACCCGTCGACCTCGGTTGCCCGTGAGTTGCTGCTGGTGAAGGTGCGTGCCGACCGTAACGCCCGGGGGCAGGTCCTGGAGACGGTAAGCCTGTTCCGTGCCCGGGTGGTCGACGTGGCCGCGGACACGCTCACCATCGAGGCGACCGGCACCCCCGACAAACTCGACGCGCTGCTGCGCGACCTTGAGCCGTTCGGCATCAAGGAAATGGTCCAGTCGGGCCTGGTCGCGATCGGGCGCGGTCCGCGTGCGATCACCGCCGGCCCGGCCCTGCGGGCCGCCTGATCACCACCGGTCGGCCTGCGGGCCGGGCGTAACCACAGCCACGACGGGCCGCATCGGCCGCCGTACGAAAGGGAAGTCATGAGCGTTGAGGTGTACTACGACGACGACGCCGACCTGGGCCTGATCCAGGCGAAGAAGGTCGCCGTGATCGGGTACGGCAGCCAGGGCCACGCCCACGCGCTGTCGCTGCGCGACTCGGGTGTCGACGTGGTGATCGGTCTGCCCGAGGGTTCGAAGAGCCGGCCGAAGGCCGAGGAGCAGGGCCTGCGGGTGCTCACCCCGGCCGACGCGGCGGCCGAGGCCGACGTGATCATGATCCTCGCCCCGGACACCGCGCAGCGCCACATCTACGCCGAGTCGATCGCGCCGAACCTCAGCGCGGGCAAGGCGCTGTTCTTCGGGCACGGGTTCAACATCCGCTACGGCCTGATCAAGCCGCCGGCCGACGTGGACGTGGCGATGGTCGCCCCGAAGGGCCCCGGCCACCTGGTCCGCCGGCAGTACGTCGACGGCAAGGGCGTGCCCTGCCTGGTCGCCGTCGAGCAGGACGCCAGCGGCACCGCCCTCGCGCTGGCCCTGTCGTACGCCAAGGGCATCGGCGGCACCCGGGCGGGCGCCATCAAGACCACCTTCACCGAGGAGACCGAGACCGACCTCTTCGGCGAGCAGGCGGTGCTCTGCGGTGGTGCGGCGGCGCTGGTGCAGACCGGCTTCGAGGTGCTCACCGAGGCCGGCTACGCCCCCGAGGTGGCCTACTTCGAGTGCCTGCACGAGCTGAAGCTGATCGTGGACCTGATGTACGAGGGCGGCATCGCCCGGATGCGGTACAGCGTCTCCGACACCGCCGAGTACGGCGACCTGTCCCGGGGCCCGCGGGTCATCGACAGCCGGGTCAAGGACGAGATGCGCAAGATCCTCGGTGAGATCCAGAACGGCGAGTTCGCTCGCGAGTGGGTGGCCGAGGACGAGGCCGGCCGACCGAACTTCAGCAAGTGGCAGGCCGAGGGCGCGGCTCACCCGATCGAGGAGACCGGCGCCAAGCTGCGCGGCATGATGAGCTGGGTGGACCGTCCGATCACCGAGACCGCCTGAGGTCTCGTCGGCGCACTGAGAGCAGTCTCACCCCAACGGCACCCGTACCCGGCGTTCTCCCCGACGCCGGGTGCGGGTGCCGTGCTGTGAGCGGCCGGACAACGGTCGTTAACACGCACGTCACGTCCGGTTTGTGAGGGCACTCACCCCGTACTGCGGGGTATGTGGGGCGGCCGGGCCCCTACGATCGCGGGTAGGTGTTCCAGGCCGCTGCACCTGACGGCCATGGCCCAGCCCACGCCGGGCGCAGCGCAGCGTCCAGCGCTGGCCGACCGCTCTGACGACATCTACGAGGACCAATGACTCCTGTCGTACTGATCGCCGAAGAACTCGCTCCTGCCGCAATCGAGGTGCTCGCCCACGACTTCGACGTCCGGCACGTCGACGGCACCGACCGTCCGGCTCTGCTCTCCGCACTCGCCGAGGCCGACGCCGTCATCGTCCGCAGCGCCACCCAGATTGACGCCGAGGCGATCGCCGCCGCACCCCGGCTGAAGGTCGTGGCCCGGGCCGGCGTGGGTCTGGACAACGTCGAGGTGCCGGCCGCCACCGCGCGGGGCGTCATGGTCGTCAACGCCCCCACCTCCAACATCGTCTCCGCGGCCGAGCAGGCCGTCGCGCTGCTGCTCGCGGTCGCCCGCAACACCGCCTCCGCCAGCGCCGCCCTCAAGGCGGGGGAGTGGAAGCGGTCGAAGTACACAGGCGTGGAGTTGCAGGGCAAGACCGTGGGCGTCGTCGGCCTGGGCCGCATCGGCGTGCTCTTCGCGTCCCGCATCGCCGCGTTCGGCACCCGGCTGATCGCGTACGACCCGTACATCCAGCCCGCCCGGGCCGCGCAGCTCGGCGTACGCCTGGTCGGCCTGGAGGAGTTGCTGCGGGAGAGCGACTTCATCTCCATCCACCTGCCGAAGACCCCGGAGACCGTGGGCCTGATCGGTGAGAAGGAGCTGTCGATCGTCAAGCCGGGCGTACGGATCATCAACGCCGCCCGCGGTGGGCTGGTCGACGAGCAGGCGCTCGCCGACGCGCTGGCCGAGGGCCGGGTCGCCGGTGCCGGGGTGGACGTCTACGCCAAGGAGCCGTGCACCTCGTCGCCGCTGTTCGCCTTCGACAACGTGGTGGCCACCCCGCACCTGGGCGCCTCCACCGCCGAGGCGCAGGACAAGGCCGGTCTGGCCGTGGCCAAGAGCGTGAAGCTGGCGTTGCAGGGCGAGTTCGTGCCGGACGCGGTGAACGTGCAGGCCGGTGGCGTGGTCGCCGAGGACGTACGTCCGCTGCTGCCGCTGGCCGAGAAGCTCGGCCGGGCCTTCACCGCGGTCGCCGGCGGCGTCGCCGCCAGCGTCACCGTCGAGGTACGCGGCGAGATCGTCAACCACGACGTGTCGGTGCTCAAGCTCGCCGCCACCAAGGGCCTGTTCAGCTCCGTGGTGGAGGAGCAGGTGACCTACGTCAACGCGCCGCACCTGGCCGCCCAGCGTGGCGTGGAGGTGGCGCTGACCACCCAGGCCGAGACCGTGGAGCACCCGGTCCTGGTCACCGTGCGCGGCGCCCTGCCCGACGGTCGTACGGTCAGCGTCTCCGGCACGGTGACCCACGCCGGCACCCGGGACATCATCAAGCTGACCGAGGTGGACGGCTTCGACGTGGAGATCGGGGCGGAGGGCATCCTGCTCTTCCTCCGCTACGCCGACCGTCCGGGCGTGGTCGGCACCGTCGGCACGCTGCTCGGCGAGGCCGGCATCAACATCGCGGCGATGCAGGTGGCCCGTCGGGAGGCCGGCGGCGAGACGCTGATGACCCTCACCGTCGACCAGGCGCTCGGCGCCGACCTGCTCACCTCGGCGGCCGACTCGATCGGTGCGGCCTCGGCCAGCGCGGCGGACCTGCGCGACGAGTAGCCGTTTCACGCACATGGCGACCAGGGGCCCGGTTTCGGCCGGGCCCCTGGTCGTATCCGTCTCAGTTGTGCGGGGCGGGCTGGTCAGCCGGGCAGCCGGGCGGCCGGCGGCGGATAGACCGAGCCGTCCTGGGCGTCGAACAGCATCAGCCGGTGCTCTCCGGCCAGCCGTTCGATGTCGAGCAGCACCTGGTCCGCGCAGGCCGGGTCGAGATTCAACTCGACATGGTCGGCTGCCGCGTGCAGTGGTGCCACCGCCCAGGGGCTACCCGGCACCGCCGGCCGGTCCGGATAGCTGGCGGTGATCGCCCGGTAGAAGGCGACCACCCGTGGATCCGGTTGGCGCTGGCCGTGCTGGCCCTCCCGGCACCGCTGCACCGCCGCTCGCACGTCCTCAGGCGTCGCCCCGTCGGCCAGGGCCCACACGCTCAGATCGAAACTCACGGCCGACAGCGTGCCATCCGCGATTCACCTTGTCGAAAACGCCCCTACCACAAGGCGTCCGGCGAGTCGACCGGACTGGGTGGATGGTCCCCTGTGGAACCCTTGCCGGGAAACGCGCGGATTCGCTAGCGTACCGATGCGGTTTCTGGCAGCTCGCGACGCGGCCCGTCTTCGGGTGGCGAGGTCGATGTCCCGGCCGGCCAGCCCGCACCCCTCGATTGCGTGAGCCATGCGCATTCGTCGTCGACCGGCCTCCACAGCCGTTGCCGCGGCCGTGGAGGCCGATCGCTGCTCTCCACGATGGACGCCCCAGCGACGACGCCGGGGGGACCGGCGGCACCGGTAAGAGCTCAGTGGTGGTTGGCGATCAGGGCGCGGTAGTCCGATCCGGAGCGGAACCAGTTCAACCCGCTCGGGCCGGCGGCGTACAGCGCGGTGGCGTAGGCATCGGCGACCGCGAGATTCGGGCCGACCACGGTGGCGGCCACCATCTGGTCGGCCGGTTCGCCGGTGTGCGGGTCCACCACGTGCCCGCGCCGGCCGGTGACCCCGGATGTGCCGATCGCGCCCGCCGTCATCTCCAGCATCAGTGGCGGCCGGCGGCGGTCGGTCGGATGGTGCACGGCCACCCGCCACGGGCCGCCGTGCCCGGCGTGACCGCGTACCACCAGGTCGGCACCGGTCAGCACGGCGTAGTCCTGGACGCCGGCGGCGCGGAGCCGGGCCGCGGCCCGCTCGACCGCCCACCCGCCGAGCAGGCCACCGGGGTCGAACCCGCCGGGCACCGCCCAGGCGTCGAACCAGCCGTCGGTGGCGGCCCGCATGGCGCTGCACCGGTCCACCAGGTCCGCCAACGGCGGGTAGGACTCGGGGCTGATCTCGCCCCGGCGCAGTCGGGACACCAGACTCTCCGGACGGTTCGGACCGTAGGTGAGGTCGATCGCCCGTAGTTCGGCCACCGCGTCGCGGAGCGCGTCGCCGACGCCGCGGCGACCGAGCCAGGCCGGTGCGTTGAGCAGCAGGGTGTAGTCGGCGGTCGAGGTGCGAACCGTGTGACGCACGGTGAGTCGGTCGTCGACGGCCGGGCCGGCGCGGTCAGGACGCGGTTCGCGGGCGCCCAGGCGCAGGTCGGGCCGGCGGTACCGAAACGCCGCCGGGTCGACCCAGCGGGTACGTGGCTGCTCGTCGGTCCACATCGCGTCCGCCCCTTCCTCGACGACCGGCCACCCCCTCGTGGTGGTCGTCCGGGCCTGCCCAGCCCGTCGGGCTCACGTTAGGGACCGCAGATGACGGCAGCGTGAGCGAACGCTGAGAAGCTGCTGTGTGTGTCTCGTATCCCGAAAAGTGGAACACTCGTACCGGGGGGCGGGACGGCGGCGTACCGTCTAGCCGATACGAGCGAAGGAGCTGACGGACGTGGCACGCATCGCGGTGGTGGCCGGGGACGGGATCGGACCCGAGGTGGTCGCGGAGGCCCGCAAGGTCATCGATGCGGCCCTGCCCGGGGTCGAGGCAACCGAGTACGACCTCGGTGCGGCACGTTACCACCGCACCGGCGAGGTGCTGCCGGACTCGGTGTTGACCGAGCTGGCCGGGCACGACGCCATCCTGCTCGGCGCGGTCGGCGACCCCACCGTCCCGCCCGGCGTGCTGGAGCGGGGCCTGCTGCTCAAGCTGCGCTTCTCCTTCGACCAGTACGTAAACCTCCGGCCGTCGCGGCTCTGGCCCGGCGTGACCAGCCCGCTGGCCACGGTCAAGCCCGGCGAGGTCGACCTGGTGGTCGTCCGCGAGGGCACCGAGGGGCTGTACGCCGGTGCCGGTGGCACGCTGCACCGCGACACCCCGGCCGAGGTGGCCACCGAGGAGAGCCTGAACACCCGACACGGGGTGGAGCGGGTGGTCCGCGACGCCTTCGCCCGGGCCAGCCGCCGCGAACGGCGCAAGGTGACCCTGGTGCACAAGACCAACGTGCTCACCCACGCCGGCTCGCTGTGGGCTCGTGCCTTCGAGGCGGTCGCCGCCGAGTACCCGGACGTGAGCACCGAGTACCAGCACGTCGACGCCGCCGCGATGTTCCTGGTGACCCAGCCCCAGCGCTACGACGTGGTGGTCACCGACAACCTCTTCGGTGACATCCTCACCGACATCGCCGCCGCGGTCACCGGCGGGATCGGCCTGGCCGCCAGCGGCAGTATCAACCCCGACGGCAGCTACCCGTCGATGTTCGAGCCGGTGCACGGCTCCGCGCCGGACATCGCCGGGCGTGGGCTGGCCGACCCGGTCGCCGCCGTACTCTCCGCCGCGTTGCTGCTCGACCAGCTCGGGCACGCCGACGCCGCGGCCCGGATCACCGCCGCGGTCGGCGCGGAACTGGCCGCCCGTACCCCGGGCGAGGCGGTACGCACCGCCGAGGTGGGCGATCGGATCGCCGCCCAGGTAGCGGCCTGACTCCGACCGACCGTCGTAACCGGCGGTAGTGGATCGCGACCTGTCGAACGGTCGCCTCGAAGCGGGAACCCGACGGTGCCACCGACCGGTGCGCCTACCCGCTGAACGACCGTTCGGGGTAAGTTTCTGGCACATATCTTTGCGGCGTGCGGTCGGCGCATGCCGTCATCCCCCAGGGAGGTCAGCGCGATGAGCGGTGGTGACAAGCTCGACTTCGAGATCCGTCCGAATCCCGCGCCGGTATCCGCCGCCGACCGGGACGCGCTGCTGGCCAACCCCGGGTTCGGCCGGGTCTTCACCGACCACATGGTCACCATCCGCTACGCCGACGGCAAGGGCTGGTACGACGCCCGGGTCGAGGCGCGAGGGCCGATCCCGATGGATCCCGCCAGCGCGGTGCTGCACTACGCGCAGGAGATCTTCGAGGGGATGAAGGCGTACCGCACGGCCGACGGCGGGGTGACGATGTTCCGGCCGTACGCCAACGCGGCCCGGTTCAACACCTCGGCCACCCGGATGGCCATGCCGACGCTGCCCGAGCAGACCTTCGTCGACTCGCTGCACCGGCTGATCGAGATCGACCGCGAGTGGATTCCGGAGGGCGAGGACGGCAGCCTCTACCTGCGGCCGTTCATGTTCGCCAGCGAGGTCTTCCTCGGCGTCCGCCCGGCCAACGAGTACCTCTACGCGGTGATCGCCTCGCCGGTGGGCGCGTACTTCTCCGGCGGGGTCAAGCCGGTGACGGTCTGGGTGTCGCCCGACTACACCCGCGCCGCCCCCGGCGGCACCGGCGCGGCGAAGTGCGGCGGCAACTACGCGGCCTCGCTGGCCGCCCAGGCCGAGGCCGCCGAGCACGGCTGTGAGCAGGTGGTCTTCCTCGACGCGGTGGAGCGCCGGTACGTCGACGAGCTGGGTGGCATGAACGTCTTCTTCGTCTACGACGACGGCTCGGTGGTGACGCCACCGCTGACCGGCACGATCCTGCCCGGCATCACCCGGGAGTCGGTGCTCACCCTGGCCTCGGCGGCCGGACACACCGTGCAGGAGCGGCCGGTGAGCTTCGCCGACTGGCAGGCGGACGCGGCAAGCGGTCGGCTGCGCGAGGTCTTCGCCTGCGGCACTGCCGCGGTCATCACGCCCATCGGTCGGGTCCGTTTCCCGGACGGGGAGTTCACCATGGGCGGTGGCGAGCCCGGCACGGTCACCATGGCGCTGCGTCAGCAACTGGTCGACCTCCAGCGGGGCAAGGCCGCCGACCCCCACAACTGGGTGCACCGCGTCTTCTAGCCGGTCTGAGCGGTAAGGAAGGGCCCCTTGTTAACGCCTGAGGTAGTGCAGGGGCCCCTTCTTAACAGGACCTGGCGTGGACGCCGAGCGTCGGCTCAACTGAGCAGGTGGGTGCGGAGCGCGGCGAGTTGCTCGTCGGTGACCCCGGCGTGGCGCAGGTAGTCGTCGACCGACCCGTACCCTTGGCGGATCTCGGCCAGGAACAGCAGCATCGTCTCGGCCGGTGAGGCCAGGTAGGCGGCGGGCAGCCGGGACAGGTTGGGGTAGGCGGTGGCGATCCAGGCGGCGAAGCGCTGCGACGCCTCGCTGCTCAGCGCGTAGTCCGCAGCGATCTCGGCGTCGTCGACACCGAGCGCCGAGAGGGTGAGACCGCAGACGATGCCGGTGCGGTCCTTGCCCGCGACGCAGTGCACCACCACCGGCGCGTTGGCGCTGTCGGCGATCAGGCCGATCGCCTGGGCGAGCCCGGCGGTGCCGGTACGGGCCAGGTCGGCGTACCGGTCGGCGAGGTAGCGGGCGAGGTCCTGCTCCGGCTGGTACGGCTGCGTGGACCAGTCCGCGTGCTCGGGGTGGATGTGGCGGTAGGTCAGACCGTCGAGGTCGGGGACCCGCCCGTCGCGTTCGACCTCCTGCGGGCGACGCAGGTCGACGACCGTGCGTACGCCGAGGGCGCTGAACGCGTCCCGGTCCGCACCGTCCATCCGGTGCAGCGAGTCGGAGCGGTACAGCCGGCCGAAGGGCACCGTGCGCCCGTCCAGGCCGCGATGGCCGCCCACGTCGCGGAAGTTGAACATCGCGGTGAAGGGGATTCTGCGTCTGTCTTCGATCGCGTCCATCCGGACACGGTAACGGCCGGTGAGAACCATTCCCACCGGCCGTTACACCGATTCAGTGCGTCAGGGTGGCTCAGCGAAGCCCGCCGGGCGGGGTCGCGGCGTAGGTGTCGTTGTAGTACCCGCCGAGCTTGTCCCGGTACGACGGGTCGTTGATCGTGTCGTCGTACTCCGGCGCGGCCTTGATCTGGTCCTTGCTGCGGTCGACGTAGACCTTCTGCTCGTCGTGGTCGACGTGGTTGACCGTCCCG
The DNA here is from genome assembly GCF_000204155.1 of Micromonospora maris AB-18-032. Classification (NCBI taxonomy): domain Bacteria; kingdom Bacillati; phylum Actinomycetota; class Actinomycetes; order Micromonosporales; family Micromonosporaceae; genus Micromonospora; species Micromonospora maris. The sequence continues at coordinate 1,458,507 of NC_015434.1, forward strand.
GCCGGCAGCATGACCTTCTTGCCGAAGATCCACGGCCCGGTGTCGACCACCAGGTAGCTGGCGTTGACCTCGCTGCTGTCGCTGTCGATCTTGCCGATCGAGCCGTCCGTGGCCTCGACCTTGTAGCCGATCAGGTTGGTGCCGGCGACCCCGGCCTCGTCGCGGTAGCTCCACGGGTCGAAGGCGTTGGTGGCGCCGCCGGTGGTGACCACGTCCCGGTCAACGGCGCGCAGAGCGGGGTCCGGCGTGGCGTTCGTGGTGTTCGGGTCGAGCCTGTCCATGGGATCTCTCCTGCCTCGACTTGATCAGTCGTCTCGGAGGTACGTGTTCCGTTGTCCCGAAAACTCCTACCCCGTACGACTCGGCCTACACCCGTGACCCAGAATGAGACCCAACTCATCGTCCCGAGATGTGGATTCTGCCTCCCAGATCCGCTTCCGGGTGGCAGAGTGCAGAGCGTGAACAGCACCGCCCGCATTATTGGCAACTAGCGCGCCGGCCTTCCCTCCGCCGAGCGCGCAGACCTCCCGCACCCGCGGGGGGTCTTTTTGTTGCGCCGGCCGGTGCCAGATGAAGGGATCCCCATGACGTTCCAGGTCTACGACACGACCCTGCGCGACGGTGCCCAGCGCGAGGGGGTCAGCTACTCGGTGGTCGACAAGCTCGCCGTGGCGCGACTGCTCGACGAGTTCGGCGTCGGGTTCATCGAGGGTGGTTGGCCGGGCGCGGTGCCCAAGGACACCGAGTTCTTCCGCCGGGCGCGCACCGAGCTGGAGCTGCGGCACGCGGTGCTTGTCGCCTTCGGTGCGACCCGCCGGGCCAACACGGTCGCCGCCGACGATCCCCAGGTGCGTGGCCTGCTGGACGCGCAGACCCCGGCGATCGCGCTGGTCGCCAAGGCCGACCTGCGACACGTCGAGCGGGCGCTGCGGACCACCGCCAAGGAGAACCTGGCGATGATCCACGACACGGTCACCCACCTGGTCGCCGAGGGCCGTCGGGTCTTCGTCGACGGGGAGCACTTCTACGACGGCTACCGCCACGACCCGGCGTACACGGCGTCGGTGGTGGAGACCGCCCTTGCCGCGGGCGCCGAGCGGTTCGTGCTCTGCGACACCAACGGCGGAATGCTGCCCTCGCAGGTCACGGCGGCCATCACCGACCTGACCGACCGCATCGGGGTGGCCCCCGAACTGCTCGGCATGCACGCCCAGAACGACACCGCGTGCGCGGTGGCCAACACCATCGCCGCCGTCGAGGCGGGCGTACGCCACGTGCAGGGCACCGCCAACGGGTACGGCGAGCGGCCGGGCAACGCCGACATCTTCGCGGTCGTCGCGAACCTTCAACTCAAGCTCGGGCTGCCGGTCCTACCGGAGGGCTGCCTGGAGCAGATGGTGCGGGTCTCCCACGCCATCGCTGAGATCGCCAACATCGCCCCCGACACCCACCAGGCGTACGCCGGGGCCGCAGCCTTCGCTCACAAGGCGGGACTGCACGCGAGTGCGATCAAGGTGGATCCGCTGCTCTACAACCACGTCGAACCCGAGGTGGTGGGCAACGACATGCGGATCCTGGTCACCGAGATGGCCGGCCGGGCCAGCATCGAGCTCAAGAGTCGCGAGCTCGGGCTGGATCTGGCCGGCCATCCGGAGGCGCTGTCCCGGGTCACCAACCGGGTCAAGGAGCTGGAGGCCGGCGGCTGGTCGTTCGAGGCGGCGGACGCCTCGTTCGAGCTGCTGGTCCGCTCCGAACTGCCGGACGCCGCGCCGGTACGGCCGTTCGCGCTGGAGTCGTACCGGGTGCTGGTCGAGCACCGCGAGGACGGCGCGGTGGTCTCCGAGGCGACGGTGAAGATCCGGGTACGCGGTGAGCGGGTGATCGCCACGGCGGAGGGCAACGGCCCGGTCAACGCCCTCGACGAGGCGCTGCGGGTCGGCCTGGGCCGCCACTACCCGGAGTTGCGGGACTTCGAGCTGGCCGACTACAAGGTGCGCATCCTGGAGGGCAGCCACGGCACCGGCGCGGTGACCCGGGTGCTTGTCGAGACGGCGAACGGCCGTGGCGGCGGCTGGACCACGGTAGGCGTGCACCCCAACGTGGTCGAGGCGAGCTGGCACGCGCTTGTCGACGCCCTCACCTACGGCCTCGGCAGGGCGTGAGGAAGGGCCAGTTCGGCCAGGATCATGCGGTGGTCGCTGCCGGGCAGCGGGCGGACGCTCACGTCGCGTACCGCGATGCGCCGGTCGACAAGCACGTGGTCGATCGTGACGGGCGGGATGCGGTCGCCGTCGTACGGCCCCCAGGTCCCGACGAGCCCCGCTCCGACCGCCGCGGCGGCGTCGACGTAGCCGGTACGCAGCAGCGCACGTAGCGGCCCGTGGTCGAGGGTGGCGTTGAAGTCTCCGGCGAGGACGCTCAGCGCCCCCTGCGGGGTGGCCGGTGGTTGGGCGGCCAGGTCGGTGCGCCAGTGACCGGTCTGGTCCAGCGCGTACGGTGCCGCCGGGTGCGCCGACTCGACGCGTACCTCGGGTGCGCCCGGGACGGCGACCGTCGCGTACGCCTGGGTGAAACCCCAGCCACCGCGCAGCGTGCGGATGCCGCCGCCGCTGATCGGGTGCCGGGCGTACAGACCCGATCCGGGCGTGCCCACCACCGGGTTGAGGTGCCGGTACGGCAGCAGCCGGTCGAGGCCGAGCCGGTCCAGTTCGGCCTGCGCCGATGGGGTGAACTCCTGCACGACCAGCACGTCGACCCGCTCGGTGCGGACCAGGTCGACCACCGTGGCCGGGTCGGCGGCGCCGGCCAGCAGGTTGGCGGTGAGCAGCCGTACCGTCGGACCGGTGACCGCCGGCTGCGTCGACGGCAGCGCCCGGGGCGCCACCACCGCGACAAGCGTCGTGGTGACCACCGCCGCGACCACCGCCGGCCAGCGGCGCCGCAGGGCGAGCGCGAGCAACAGCGGCACCAGAGTCCCGAGCAGCGCGTACGGCGTGAACGCCAGCAACTGCACAAGTGGTCCGCGGTCCAGGCCCGCCACTCGGGCGAGGGCCCAGCCGGCGCCCGGCGCCACGGCGAACCAGCAGATCGCGGTGCCGATCCGTCGGCGTCCCGCGTCGGTGATCTTCACAGCGAGAGGCTACTGGGTCGGTGCCGCGCATGGCACCGACGAAAGAACGGCAGCAGGCGGTCGTACACGATCAAAGCAATTTCATGAATGAGCGATGCTTCGCTTTTCACTATTGCCGCGGGGATTGCTTCCGGTTGATTCTGTCCATGATCGAACGTTGACCATTGGTGTTTTCCGGTGTTACGTTTCTGCTGGTCGGGCGGTATGCCGAGGGTGGAAACCCCAGGTCAGGCCCCATGTTAGCCACTATTTGGTCGGTCCTCTGAAGGCGTGATCCCGCCGGGGTTTCCGCTCATTGTCGCCCGCCTGGAGTCAGGCAATATCCGATCCCCACCTGGCGGGTCGGCCGCATCCCCACGGTCACAAGGAGATTTGTCATGACCGGTTTTTTCCGACGTAAGGCGGCTGCGGTGGCGATCGCAGCCCTGGCGCTGGCCCTGGCCGGTGGCGGGATCGCTGCGGCGAAGCCCACGACCGGTGCAGTCGAGACGGCCGCTCGTGGTGGCCAGCAGCCGGCGGTCACCGCAGCGTCGCTGAAGAGCGCCAAGGCCACGTTGGCCAAGGGCGACTCGATCGGCACCCAGGCGGTCGGCTTCTACGCCACGGTGGTCAACGGCAACGGCACCAAGGCGCGCGGTGACGGCGTGGTCATCAAGTACGGTGTCGGGCAGTACGAGGTGCAGTTCGGCTCCAATGTCACCCGCGGCGTCTACGTCGCCACGATCGGCCGACCGGACGCGTGCTGCATCCCGGCGGGTGGGGAGGCCGTGGTGGCCGCTCGCCTGCAAACCCCCAACGGCGTCTTCATCCAGACCCGCAACTCCACCGGCAGCCCCGCCGACCTGCCGTTCCACCTCCTCGTGCACCGCTGATCCGCAGGTCGTACCCGTACCGTCGCCGGTCCCTCTCGTGGGGGCCGGCGACGGTGCGTGCCGTGCCCGGTTAGCTCCTCGACGGTGCCGCCCGGCCGGGTCTGCGTGCTCCCGACCGGTCCAGGTCGTAACGGCGTTGCCGCGCGGTCTGGGTGGGCGAAGGCCGGAAATTCCGACGTTTGTCCGACGGTCGGCTCGGGAAGCAAGCACCGTGACGGACATCTCGGACACCATGGCCAGCCTGCCCAGCCCGGCCGATCCGGACGCGACCGCGGCCGACCTGGAGCAGACGCTCAACGAGGTCAGACGGGTGATCGTCGGGCAGGATCAGCTCGTCGAACGCCTGCTCATCGCCCTGCTCGCCGACGGGCACTGCCTGCTGGAAGGCGTTCCCGGGGTGGCCAAGACACTTGCCGCGCAGACCCTCGCGACGGTCGTCGGCGGCACCTTCTCCCGGATCCAGTTCACCCCCGACCTGGTGCCCTCGGACATCGTCGGCACCCGCATCTACCGGGCCTCGAAGGAGAGCTTCGACGTCGAGCTCGGACCGATCATGGCCAACCTGGTGCTGGCCGACGAGATCAACCGAGCTCCGGCGAAGGTGCAGTCGGCGCTGCTGGAGGCGATGGCCGAACGTCAGGTCTCGATCGGCGGGCGCAGCTACCCGGTGCCGGAGCCCTTCCTCGTGCTGGCCACCCAGAACCCGATCGAGTCGGAGGGGGTCTACCAGCTGCCCGAGGCGCAGCGGGACCGCTTCCTCATGAAGATCGTCGTCGACTATCCGGACGGCGCCGACGAGTTGGCCATCCTCTACCGGATGAGCGCCGACCGTCCCCGGCCGCACCAGGTGCTGCGGCCGGACCGGTTGCGGGAACTCCAGCTGCGCGCCCGGCAGGTCTTCGTGCACCACGCCATCGCCGAGTACATCGTCCGGCTCATCCTGGCCACCCGCGACCCGGCCCGGTACGGCATGCCGGAGATCGCCCCCCTGCTCGCGTACGGTGCCAGCCCGCGCGCCACCCTCGGCCTGGTTGCCGCCGCGCGGGCTCAGGCCCTGCTCCGCGGTCGGGAGTACGTGCTGCCGGACGACGTCCGGGACCTGGCCGTGGACGTGCTGGCCCACCGGCTGGTGCTCTCCTTCGACGCGGTCGCCGACGGGATCAGCGCCGAGTCGGTGGTGCACCGACTGGTCGACGTGGTGCCGCTGCCGAGGGTGGCCAACGGCCAGCCGGAGTACGTCGCCGATCTGGCGGCCGCGTGATGAGACGCGGGCGCTTCCCGGTGCCCGTGGCGGCGGACCCGACGCTCACCGACCTCACCCCGAACCAGCGGCTGCGTCGGCTCGAACTCACCGTCACCCGCCGCCTCGACGGCCTGCTGCACGGCGAGCGTCGCGGGCTGCTGCCCGGACCGGGCAGTGAACCCGCCGGCAGCCGCGAGTACCGGCCCGGTGAGGACGAGGTACGCCGGATGGACTGGTCGGTGACCGCCCGGACCACCGTCCCGCACGTGCGGGAGGTCGACGCCGACCGGGAGCTGACCACCTGGCTGCTGGTCGACGCCAGCCCCAGCATGGAGTACGGCACCGCCGAACTGGACAAGCGGGAACTGGCCGTGGCAGCGGTCGCCGCCATCGGCTTCCTGACCGCCGGGGCGGGAAACCGGCTCGGCGCACAGGTGCTCACCCCGTACGGGCTGCACCGGGTGCCGGCCCGGGGCGGGCGCAGCCACCTGATCGGGCTGCTGCGCGGGCTGCTGGCCGCGCCCCGGCAGACCGGCGAGCCGGACGGCCACCGGACGGCCGACGAGATCGACCTGTCCGCGGCGTTGGCGGCGGTGCACCGGACGGCCCACCGGCGCGGTCTGGTGGTGGTGATCTCGGACTTCCTGGACGGGCTGCCCGACGATCCACGCTCACCGGCCAGCTGGGAACGTCCGCTGCGTCGGTTGTCCGTCCGGCATCAGGTGCTCGCGGTGGAGGTCGTCGATCCCCGCGAACTGGAGCTGCCGGACGTCGGGCTGATCACGCTCGCCGACCCCGAGACCGGCCGGCGACGCGAGGTCTGGACCGGCGACCCGGGGCTGCGCGAACGGTACGCGGCGGCCGCCGCCGCGCAGCGGGACCAACTCCGGCAGGCACTGCGCCGGGCCGGGGCGACCCACCTCGCGTTGCGTACCGACCGGGACTGGGCGGCGGACATCGTGCGGCACGTGCACACCCAGCGCCGGCTGGCCCTGGCACCGGCCGCTCCGAGGCGGGGAGGCGCGGCATGATCTGGGAGTCGCCCATCCGGCTCTGGCTGCTGCTCGGGGTGGCCGCCCTGGCCGTGGCGTACCTGGTGGCGCAGCGCCGCCGCAGCCGGTACGCCGTCCGCTTCACCAACCTGCGCCTGCTCGACCGGGTGGCGCCCCAGCGCCCGACCTGGCGTCGTCACCTGCCGGCCGGCCTCTTCCTGGCCATGCTGGCGTTGCTCGTGGTCGGCTTCGCCCGGCCGACGGCCGAGGTACGGGTGCCCCGGGAACGCGCCACCGTGATGGTCGCCGTGGACGTCTCCACCTCGATGCTCGCCACCGACGTCGACCCGGATCGGCTCAGCGCGGCCAAGAGCGCCGCCCGGGACTTCGTCGACGGGCTGCCCAGGGAGTTCAACGTCGGGCTGGTGGCCTTCGCCGGCAGCGCCGCCGTGCTGGTCCCGCCGAGCACCGACCGGGAGGCGCTGCACGACGGGATCCGACGCCTCGCCGAAGGCATCACCGGGGTGCAGGGCACGGCGATCGGGGAGGCGATCAGCACCTCGCTGGGCGCGGTCAAGGCGCTGGACGAGCAGGCCACCACGCAACCACCGCCGGCCCGGATCATCGTGCTCTCCGACGGCGCGAACACCTCCGGCATGGATCCGATGGAGGCCGCCGCCGAGGCGGTCGCCTTCGAGGTGCCGGTGCACACCATCTCGTTCGGTACGCCGGGTGGCTTCGTGGACCGGGGCGGGCGGCCGATCCAGGTGCCGGTGGACGGGGAGACGTTGCAGGCCGTGGCCGAGCAGACCGGGGGCGCCTTCCACCAGGCCGACACGAGCGACGAGTTGCATGCCGTCTACGACGACATCGGCAGTTCGGTGGGTTGGCGCAAGGAACGGCAGGACATCTCGGCCCGCTTCATCGGGCTCGGGTTGGTGTTCGCGATGGGCGCGGCGTTCGGCTCGATGCGCTGGTTTTCCCGCCTGCCCTGACCCGGCTCGACCGGCATCGGTCGGCGGGACCGGTGTCGGCCCGGGGCGGCAGCGGCCGCAGACGTGAGGAGCGTAGGTATGGCAGTGCAGACCGGACTGGGCGAGCCCCGGGGGCCGTGGTTCGTCTCGCCGGAATTCGACCCGTACGGCGGGGACGGGACGGGGCAGGCCGCCGGGACGCGCGACGGGGCGGCGTGGGGTTGGCGTCGTCGGCTGATGGCCGGGCTGGCGGTGCTGGCCCTGTCGACCGGCTCGGGGGCGGTGGCCGGCGGTTGGGTGGCCAGTCGGGGAATTCCCGAACCGGCTGCGGCGTCGGCCGCGCCGGTGCCGGCCGAACTGGTCACCGCCGCCGAGAAGACCGTGCCCGGGGTGGTGTCGGTGCTGGTGGGTGGGGCCACCGGTTCCGGCTTCGCTGTCGACTCCGAGCAGCACATCATCACCAACGACCACATCCTGGCCAAGGGGCGCGGTGGTCCGGTGACGGTGGAGTTGCCGGACGGCCGCCGGTTCGGCGCCGAGGTGGTCGGCCGGGAGCCGGGCAGCGATCTCGCGGTGTTGAAGGTGCCGGCGTCCGCCGGGCTGGCGTCGCTGCCGCTGGCCAAGCCGGGCTCGACCCGGGTCGGCGAGCCGGTGCTGGCCGTCGGGTCGCCGCTCGGGCTGTCCGGCACGGTCACCGCCGGGATCGTCAGCGCGCTCGACCGTCAGGTGCGCCTCGGGGACAACCGGCACCGGGCGGTGCAGACCGATGCGTCGATCAACCCGGGAAACTCCGGTGGCCCGCTGGTCAACGCCCGAGGCGAGGTGGTCGGGGTGAACACCGCCATCGCCACCATCGACGGCAACGGTTCGATCGGCATCGGCTTCGCCATCCCCATCGAACAGGTGCAGCAGACCGCCGACACGATCATCGGCAAGGGCGGCTGAAATCACGGAGAGTGACTGTCCGATTACGGGGTGATCGGGCGAACTGTCGGATTCCGGCGATCGATGATCGGAGAATGGAAATATTACGCTGAGTATGGATACTGGCGTGGGTGGAGCGTCCTCTCATCGCGGTCCTCCTGCTGGTGGGCCTCATCATCGGAACTGGCGTGGGTTCGTCGTACGCCCGCGCCCGGCGGGGGTGGAACGACTACCAGACCGCCAAGAAGACCGTGCCCGGCGCTCGCCGTGCCGCCTGGTTGCTGATCAAAGTGGTCACCACGAAGATCGGGGTGATCCTGTTGCTGTTGATCGGGGCGGTCGCCTATGCCGCGGCCGGTGGCGAGGACGGGTCGGAGCCTGCGCCACCGAACCCGAGCAGTACTCCCGACGAGCGGCCGGGGCGCTAGCCTCAGGGCGTGGACGACGGACTGCGGGTGACCGATCGGTGGGTCGTGCCCGCCGCCGAGTTGCGGGAGCGCTTCTCCCGGTCATCCGGGCCGGGCGGGCAGGGCGTCAACACCGCCGACTCCCGGGTGGAGTTGAGCTTCGACCTGGCCGGCTCGCCCAGCCTGCCGGAGTCGCTGCGGGCCCGGGCGCTGGACCGGCTCGCCGGGCGGTTGGTCAACGGCGTGCTGACCATCGCCGCCAGCGAGCACCGGGCCCAGTTGGCCAACCGAGAGGCGGCCCGGGAGCGGTTGGTGGCGCTGCTGCGTGAGGCGGTCGCCCCACCACCACCGCCGCGTCGGCCGACCAGGCCGTCGCGGGGGGCCAAGGAGCGGCGGCTGGCCGACAAGAAGCGCCGTTCCCAGCGCAAGCGCGACCGCCGGGTGGACGGCGACTAGTCACGCGGGACATGGCAGCGCAAACATTGATGATTTTCGTTTTTGTTGATTGAATGCGCGCGGGAGCGACCGGGCTGTCACACCACCAACGACACGTGACAGGAGTTCCACCACCATGCTCCGTAGGTCTCTGCGCAACGCCGCCGCCGGCTTCGCGGCCGTCGTCCTCACCGTCACCGCCTGGTCCGCGCCACCCTCCTCGACCACCCTCCCCAGCCAGTACGCCTCGCCGGTCGCCGCGACGGCAGCGCTCGCCGATCCGGTACGGATCATGCCGTTCGGCGACTCCATCACCGGCTCACCAGGCTGCTGGCGTGCACTGCTCTGGAACCGCCTCCAGTCCACCGGGCACACCGCCATCGACTTCGTCGGCACCCTCGGCCCGCAGGGCTGCGGTCAGCCGTACGACGGGGACAACGAGGGCCACGGCGGTTACCTGGCCACCACCGTGGCCAACCAGAACCTGCTGCCGGGTTGGCTGTCGGCCACCCGCCCGGACATCGTGCTCATGCACTTCGGCACCAACGACGTGTGGAGCAACATCGCCCCGACCACGATCCTCGCCGCCTACAGCAGGCTGGTGGATCAGATGCGCGCCAGCAACCCCACCATGCGCATCCTGGTCGCGAAGATCATCCCGATGGCGCCGAGCAGCTGCCCCGAGTGCGGCCAGCGGGCGGTGGCCCTCAACAACGCCATCGACGGCTGGGCGGCGGGCAAGACCACCACGCAGTCGCCGATCGTCGTGGTGGACCAGTGGACCGGTTTCAACACGGCCGCCGACACCTACGACGGGGTGCATCCCAATGCCGCCGGCGACCAGAAGATGTCCGACCGCTGGTATCCGGCCCTGGTGTCGGCCCTGACCGGCATCCCGACACCGACGCCGACTCCCACGCCGACGCCGACGGTCACGCCCACTCCCACGGTCACGCCGACGCCGACGGGGCCGGCGACCCCGCCGCCGGCCGGTTGCGTGGCGAGTTACCGTCTCGTCGGCCAGTGGCAGGGCGGATTCCAGGCGGAGGTGACGGTCAGCAACAACGGTGCGACCCCGCTCACCGGTTGGGTGGTACGGCTCGACTACACCGACGGTCAGCGGGTCAACCAGGCGTGGAGCGCCGAGGTGACCCAGGCCGGCGCAGTGGTCACCGCGCGCAACGCCGCCTGGAACGGCACCCTGTCGCCCGGTGCGCAGACCACCTTCGGCTTCCTGGCCTCCGCCGGCAGCACCAACACCACGCCGACGGCACACTGCTCCCGGTCATGACCACCGCTGCGGGGCCACCGACCAGGTAGCCCCGCAGCCCCGGTCCGGCTCGGCTTGGCCCCCATCCCCGGTCCGGCTCGGCGTGGGCGTCAGGCCGGTGCCGGTTGCTCGACTGTCTCCAACAGCGTCGCGCAGACCTCGATCAGCCGAGCCCGGAGTCGACCGGCGCGCTCCGCGAACTCGCGTTGCCGCGCCACGTACTCGGCCTTGCCCTCCGGTGTCTCGATGGCCACCGCCGGTTCCCCGTAGGACGACAGGTCGTACGGCGACGCCTGCATGTCCAGCAGCCGGATGTCCCGAGCCAGCTCGAAGCAGTCCAACGCCAGCTCGCCGGGGACGGCGGGGCCGAGCTTGGTCGCCCACTTGTGACAGTCCATCGCGGCGTGCAGGCAACCCGGCTGGTCGAGGTCGACCTGGCTGGCGCGGGTGGGCCGCAGCCGGTTGAGGCCGACGGCCTCGGGGGTGAAGAACCGGAACGCGTCGAAGTGTGAGCACCTGATCTGGTGCGCCTCGACCACCGCGTCGGTGCCGTCCTGGCCGAGTCGCAGCGGGAGCGGGTGCCGGTGCTCGCGTTGGCGGTAGACCATCGCCCACTCGTGCAACCCGAAGCAGCCGGTGAAGGCCGGGCGGGTGGCGATCGCGGAGAGCAGGCGGCTGATGAAGCGTACCGATTCGGCGCGGTCGGCGAGGAACGCCGCCGCGTCGAAACCCACCAGGCCGTCGGAGTCGGTGACGTACCACCGCCACTGCCCGTTCGGTGCCGGGCCGTCCGGTCCCGGCTCCAGCCGTATACCCACCCCGGGATGCCAGCGCCGCAGCACCGATGGCCTGGTGCCGTAGTACTCGTACAGGAAGTCGTCGATCGCGTGGCGTTGCCGCGCGGCCCGACGCCGGCGGTGCCCGGCGGTGAGGGCGTCGGCACGCTCCTCGTGCGCCCATGCGCGAGGCAGCCAGACGGCGGCCGGCAGGCGGTCGGAGCCGGCGGGGGCGCAGGCGGCGGTCACCGTCCCAGGGTACGACCGCCGCCGGACCGCTGATCAGGGCACGTCCACCCGCACTCCGGCGGAGAAGACCCCGCTGCGCAGCTCCAGTCGCTGTGGCGCCTCGTCGCCGTTGACGGTGAAGACCAGCGGCAGCACCAGCCGGCTGCCCGCCGCCATCGGCTCGGCGAAGACGTCCCGCCCCTGGTTGGCCCGCCGGGTGGCCTGCTCGTCGGTGGTGACCCAGTTGCCGTTCGCCAGGTACGCCCGTTGCAGCTTGCCGTGCCAGCTGTGGTGCTCCGGGGCCAGGTTCCGGACCCCGACCGTGGCCTGGCACTGCCGGGCGCCCTGACCCGGATCGCAGGTCATCCGGTAGACGGTGAACTCGAACGCGTCCTCGCGCAGCGGTACGCCCAGTCCACCGCTGACCCCGCTGCCCTTCCACGCCCCGTTGGTCGGTTGGCTGTCGGTGTCGATCGCGGCGACCCGACGGGTGGCGGTCCACGCGGCGGTGCCGAGCGTGGCCGCCAGCACCGTCGCGGCCACCGGCACGATCAACCAGACCGGTGGGGTACGCCGACGTGTGGTGGGTCGGGGCGCGGCCGGTCGCGGATAGATCCGCCCCGGCCCGTCCGAGGCCAGCGCGGCCGCGACCGGGGGCCGCCGACGCCGCCAGGTGACGAACCCCACCACGGCGAGGGCCAGCAGCACGGCCGCGCCGGCCAGCAGCGCGGGGACCTGACCGCGCCACCCCGAGGTCTGCGTCGAGGGGGCCGCCGCGGTAGCGCCGGGTGCCGTCCAGGTGGCGGTCGCGCAGTCGTACGGCTGACGACCGTCGACGGCGAAGGCGCACGCCGGGGCGGTCACCGGTTGTTGGGCCGCCGTACTGGTCAGCGTGGTGTCCAGCGTGGTGGTGCTGCGCGGCGGCAACTTCACCCGCCAGGTCACCTCGGTCGCCGTCGACCCGCCGGGGCGTACCTGCCGACCGCCGTCGCTGATCGCGGTTGCCGACACCCCCTGGGGTAATTCCTGGCGCACGGTGGTGTCCACCGGGGCGTTGCCGGCGTTGCGCACCTCGATCCGGTAGCCGGGTTGCGGGGTGCTCGCCGGTGCGACCATCACGCTGACCTTCGGCTTCGGAACTGGCGAGGCGACCCTTGTCGGAGTGGGTACGGCCGGCGGCGCCGAGGGCATCGTGGGTTCCGCCGTCGCCGCTGCCGGGTGCGGACGCCCCGCCGCCGCGGCGTCCGCGGTGGTGAGCGCCGGCAACGCCGGTACGGCGGCGGTGAGAAACCCCACGCAGTGCACGATCGCCGCGAGGGCCCTGTGGTGTCGTGTCGATGCAGGCATACGAACGAACCTCCGCCGCCGACGCTAGGTGGGCGGTGTCGTCGGGCGGGTACGAAGCGGTGAATCCGGCACCGAGGGTGATCGTCGGGGGTAAGCTGCCGCAGCTGGTCCGGGGGCGGGGCTAGATTGGCGGGGTGCGTATCGCTCGTTTCGCTCATGCCAAGGGAATGTCGTTCGGGGTCGTCGAGGGGGAGCCGGGGGCGGGTCCGGAAGGGCTCACCATCGCCGAGATCTCCGGGCACCCGTTCGGCCAGATAACGTTCAGCGGCCCCCGGTGGGCGCTGTCCGACGTCCGCCTGCTCTCACCGATCCTGCCCAGCAAGGTGGTCTGCGTCGGCCGCAACTACGCCGAGCACGCCGCCGAGCACGGCAGCGAGGTGCCGAGTGAGCCGCTGCTGTTCCTCAAACCGTCCACCTCCGTCATCGGTCCCCGCGACGCCATCCGGCTGCCCGAGTTCAGCAAGCAGGTCGAGCACGAGGCGGAACTGGCGGTGGTGATCGGCGCACCCGGTGCCCGCCGCGCCGATCGGGCCGCCGCCGAGCGGGCCATCTTCGGCTACACCTGCGCCAATGACGTCACCGCCCGGGATCTGCAACGCACCGACAGCCAGTGGACCCGCGCCAAGGGATTCGACTCGTTCTGTCCGATCGGGCCCTGGATCACCACCGGCCTCGACGTGCGCGACCTGGAGATCCGGTGTGAGGTGGGGCACGAACCGGAGGAGATGGAGGTCCGTCAGCTGGGCCGTACCCGGGACATGGTCTTCGACGTGCCCGCCCTGGTGTCGTACATCTCGCACGTGATGACCCTGCTGCCGGGCGACGTCGTGCTGACCGGCACCCCGGCGGGGGTTAGCCCGCTCGTGGACGGGGATACGGTGACCGTCCGGATCGAGGGGATCGGCGACCTGACCAATCCGGTGGTATCCGCGACCTGACCGAGGCGTTTCAGCAGGTCAGGTGCGGTTTGGGGAAGTCGATTTGGCCTGCCGGTGCCGGGAGGGTAAAGTTTGATCCCGGCACCGCAAGGGGCCGATGGGGTATGGGGTAATTGGCAGCCCGACTGATTCTGGTTCAGTTAGTCTAGGTTCGAGTCCTGGTACCCCAGCGCAGCCGAGGTTCGTAAGAACCGAGGACGCTGGATTCTGGTAGGAATCCGGCCGAAGATCCGCAAGGGATTCGGCCGGTAGGTCTGGTAGAGTTCGGCGGCACCACCGCTAGGGTGGTGTCGCATTATGTTCTGGCCCCGTCGTCTAGCGGCCCAGGACGCCGCCCTCTCAAGGCGGTAGCGCCGGTTCGAATCCGGTCGGGGCTACAGGTAGAAGGTCACGGCTCGTCCCACCTAGGGACGAGCCGTTTCGCTTTCCGCCTCTCCAATGCTCCCTGCCCAGGTCCCGCCAGCGTCGGACCGTGCCCCGCTGTGCTCGCCCCCGAGTCGGTCCCGACCCCGCACGGAGGTAGAAGACCAGCTCACGCCTGCCCTCCGGTCCAGCGCGCGGCCGGCACGCCGATCCCACCCCACCCCGCTGATACAGCGGGCGGAAACGCCGCTAGACTACTGCCGCACCGCCGGAGACGGCGGTGAACCAGGAAAGTTCTGGCCCCGTCGTCTAGCGGCCCAGGACGCCGCCCTCTCAAGGCGGTAGCGCCGGTTCGAATCCGGTCGGGGCTACCACATCAAGCCCGTCTCGCCTCCGGCGAGGCGGGCTTTTCCATACCCCCACCCCTCCCGCTCGCGGGCACCCCTCCCTGTCTGAGTTGATCAAGAGGTTTGCGTCTCGAACCGGCTGTTCGTAGCCGCAAACCTCTTGATCAACGGGGCGAGGGTGGGAGGGGGAGGCCGGGGTTAGAGGCCGGAGAGGCGTTGGCCGGCTCGGACCACGGCCATGGCGTGGCGTTCGCCGGGGCGGCGGCCGAGGCGTTCGATGGGGCCGGAGATGCTGATGGCGGCGATCACCCGGCCGGTACGGTCGCGGATCGGGGCTGAGACACTGGCCACACCCGGCTCGCGTTCGGCGACGCTCTGCGCCCAGCCGCGGCGGCGTACCTCGGCCAGGGTGCGGCCGGTGAACTTGGACCGGGGCAGCAGCGGCATCACCGCCTCGGGCGGCTCCCAGGCGAGCAGGATCTGGGCCGCCGATCCGGCGGTCATCGGCAGCACCGAGCCGACCGGGACGGTGTCCCGTAGGCCGCTGGCTCGCTCGGCGGCGGCCACGCAGATCCGTTCGTCCGCTCTGCGAAGGTAGAGCTGGGCGCTTTCGCCGGTGGCGTCCCGCAATGCGGCCAGCAGTGGCTCGGCCGCGGTCAGCAGGACGTCCGGCGCGGCGTTGGCCAGCTCACCCAGGCGGGGGCCAGGGCGCCACCGCCCCTGGGTGTCCCGGACGAGCATCCGATGGATCTCCAGCGCCTGGGCCAGCCGATGTGCGGTGGCTCGGGGCAGCTTGGTGCGTTCAACGAGTTCGGCCAGGCTGGCGCCGTCGACACAGGCGGCCAGGATGACCACCGCCTTGTCGAGAACGCCGACACCGCTCATACTGTGTCCCACAAGCCGAAATTTACCTCCCAGAATTTAGGATGTCCAGATGGTGGGAGCCACGACTCAGCCGAGAACCTTGGCCGAGAAGGTCTGGGACGCGCATGTCGTCCGGTCTGTCGCGGGAGAGCCCGATCTGCTCTTCATCGACCTGCACCTGCTGCACGAGGTGACCAGCCCGCAGGCGTTCGACGGGCTGCGGCTCGCCGGGCGCCCGGTGCGCCGTACCGACCTCACCCTCGCGACCGAGGACCACAACACCCCGACCGGGTACGCCGATCCCTCGTTCCAGCAGCGCCGTGGTGACCTGCTCACCATCGCCGACCCCACCTCGCGCACGCAGATCGAGACGCTGCGCCGCAACTGCGCCGAGTTCGGCGTCAAGCTGCACCCGCTGGGCGACGAGAACCAGGGCATCGTGCACGTCATCGGCCCGCAGCTCGGGCTCACCCAGCCCGGCATGACCATCGTCTGTGGCGACTCGCACACCGCCACCCACGGCGCCTTCGGGGCACTGGCCTTCGGCATCGGCACCAGTGAGGTCGAGCACGTGCTGGCCACCCAGACGCTGCCGCAGGCCCGGCCGAAGACCATGGCGGTCACCGTCAACGGTCAGCTCGGCCCCGGCGTCACCGCGAAGGACCTGGTCCTCGCGCTGATCGCGAAGGTCGGCACCGGTGGCGGGCGCGGGCACATCGTCGAGTACCGGGGCGAGGCCATCCGGGCGCTGTCCATGGAAGGCCGGATGACCATCGCCAACATGTCGATCGAGTGGGGTGCCAAGGCCGGCATGATCGCGCCGGACGAGACCACCTTCGCGTACCTCAAGGGGCGGCCCAACGCGCCTACCGGCGCCGACTGGGACGCGGCGCTGGCCTACTGGCGGACGCTGCCCACCGACGAGGGCGCAACCTTCGACGCCGAGGTGGTCCTGGACGCCGCCGAGATCACCCCGTTCGTGACCTGGGGCACCAACCCCGGGCAGGGTGCCCCGCTGGGCGCGGTCGTGCCGGACCCGGAGGAGTTCGGCACCGACGCGGAGCGGGCCGCCGCCCGTCGGGCGCTGGAGTACATGGACCTGCGGCCCGGCACGCCGCTGCGGGACCTCGCCGTCGACGTGGTCTTCGTCGGCTCCTGCACCAACGGCCGGCTGGAGGACCTGCGGGCCGCCGCGGACGTGCTGCGCGGTCAGCGGGTCGCCGAGGGCGTACGCATGCTGGTGGTGCCCGGCTCCGCCGCCGTGCGGGAGGCTGCCGAGGCCGAAGGGCTGGACAAGGTCTTCACCGACGCCGGTGCCGAGTGGCGTTTCGCCGGCTGCTCGATGTGCCTGGGCATGAACCCGGACACGCTCTCCCCGGGGCAGCGCTCCGCCTCGACGTCCAACCGGAACTTCGAGGGTCGCCAGGGTCGGGGTGGGCGTACCCACCTGGTGAGTCCGCCGGTCGCCGCCGCGACCGCAGTGGCCGGCCGACTGGCTGCTCCCGCCGATCTGTAGAAGGGCTTGCGACAGATGGAGAAGTTCACCGTGCACACCGGCACCGCGGTGCCGCTGCGCCGTTCCGACGTGGACACGGATCAGATCATCCCGGCCGTCTACCTGAAGCGGGTGACCCGTACCGGTTTCGCGGACGGGTTGTTCAGCGCGTGGCGCGAGGACCCGGGATTCGTACTCAACGATCAATCTTATTCCGGAGCATCGATTCTCGTCGCCGGCCCGGAGTTCGGCACCGGATCCTCGCGCGAGCACGCCGTCTGGGCGCTGCGCGACTACGGGTTCCGGGTCGTGATCGCACCCGGCTTCGGTGACATCTTCCGCGGCAACGCGCTCAAGGAAGGGTTGCTTCCGGTAGAGCTGGAATTGAAAGCTGTCGAGGAGATCTGGGGTCTGGTCGAGTCCGACCCCGCCACCGCGATCACCGTGGATCTGGCCACCCGCCAGGTCCAGGCCGGTGCCGCCACGTGGTCGTTCCCGCTCGACGATTTCAGCCGCTGGCGGCTGATGGAGGGCTTGGACGACATTGGACTCACCCTCCGGCACGAGGCGCAGATCAGTACCTTCGAGGCCACCCGGCCGTCCTTCCTGCCCCGGGTCGCATAGCCGTTCGCCGCGTTCCATCGCCGATTTCGCCCCCACCGGTGCCACCGGTGGGGGCGAATCCGTTACGACACAAGGGCTTTTTTCCACCGAATGTTTGTGTCCCGGCAGCACAGGGCATACCGTGCGCGCAGAATGGCTCGCGTCGAGTCAGTTGCACAATCAGGAGGAAGTCGTGAACAAGGCCGAGCTCATCGAGGCGCTCGCCGTTCGCCTGGGGGACCGGAAAACGGCGACGGCCGCGCTAGACGCGGTCCTCGCTGAGGTCCAGGCGGCGGTCACCAAGGGCGAGAAGGTGGCGATCACCGGATTCGGAGCGTTCGAGAAGCGCGTTCGGGGCGCTCGAACAGCGCGCAACCCGCGTACCGGCGAGGCGGTGAAGGTCAAGAAGACCTCCGTGCCGACCTTCCGCCCCGGCGCTGGGTTCAAGGAGATGGTGGCCAGCGGCAAGGTGCCGAAGGCCACGGCGGCGGCGAAGAAGGTAGCCGCAGCCACCGCCAAGACCACCGGCGCGAAGGCGGCCGGCGCAAAGGCCGCCGGGGCGAAGGCGACCGGGGCGAAGGCGACCGGGGCGAAGAAGACCGCCACCGCCACCAAGACCACGGCGGCCAAGAAGACCACCGCGACGAAGACGACCGCAGCGGCCAAGAAGACGACCGCGGCCAAGACCACGGCGGCCAAGAAGACCACCGCGGCCAAGAAGACCACCACCAAGAAGGCCACTCCGGCGAAGAAGACCGCGACCAAGAGCACCACGGCGGCCAGCAAGACCACGGCCGCCAAGAAGGCTCCGGCGAAGAAGGCACCGGCCAAGAAGGCGGCAACCCGACGCTGAGCCGGTCGTACGACGAGGGCGCCCACCACACCGGTGGGCGCCCTTCGTCGTGTCCGGGTCCGATCGCCTTGCAGGCGTTGACCGACGCGCCGTACGGCACCAGAATCGCCGCACACCCTCGGCGAAATGAGAACCGTGCTGCGCCACCGTCACCTCGCCACCGTCACCCTGGCGCTGGGCCTCGTCGTCCTCACCGACGTGCTCCGCGTCTTCCTGCCGTCGGTCATCACCATCTTCGGGCAGGCCGCGTCGACCCCCGCCGAGCTGCTCGGCGCGTTCGCGCTCGGCTGGTTCGTGCTCGCCCTCGCCGCACCGGCCCTCGTCGTGCGGGTCGGTGCCCGTCCTGTCGGTCTGGTGGCCCTGGTCGTACTGGGCGCCGCCCGACTGGCCCTCACCGCGGTTCCTGGCGGCCGTACGCAGCTCTGGCTGGCCACCGCCGGCCTGCTGGCCGGGCTGGTGTGGCTGGCAGCGGCCGCGAGTCAGGTCACGCATCCGGTGCCCGGACTGGTCTACGGGCTGACCGCCGGGGCGCTCGGCCACGCGATGTTCGCCACCCACGACCCGGTGTGGTGGGGGCGGTGGCAGGCGTGGCTGCCCAGTGTCGCCGTGGTGGCGCTGCTGCTGGTCGCGGCGGTCGCGTCCGCTCGGCGACCAGACGTCGACGAGCGGGACGCCGACGCCACGACGCTGCCACCGGCCCGAAGCTGGCTGCTCGCCGGGCCGTCGTTGCTGCTGGGCGGCATGCTCGCGCTGTCACCGGCGGTCGCCGGCACCGCGAATTCGTTCTGGTTCGGCCACGCCGGCACCGCCGAACCGCCCCTGTTCGCCCTGGCACCGCTGACCGGCGCGGTGGCGCTGTTCGTGTTCTGCGCGCTGTACCCGCCGCCGCAGGGCCGCCTGCGTCCGCTGTTCCCGGTGCTGCTGCTGGCCGGAACGCTGCTGTTCGGGTACGGGCCACCCTCGGCCCTCGGCGTCGCGATGCTGCTCGCCGCAGCCGGTCTCGGTGGCTGCCTGGCCCTCACGACCGCCCAGCGGGGTCCGTCGACCGTCGCCCGGCGCGGGTACGCGGCGACCGGCGGCATGCTGGTCTTCGCCGTCGCGACGGTGCTCTTCTACGCCGCCTACGACATCGGCTACCCCAACGGATGGCTGCCCGTCGTGGTGGCGGTGGTGGTGGGTGCCGTCGCGCACGGTGGGCGGCCGTGGGCGTCCGGTGCGGCGCCGTCCCCGGTCGACGCCACCACCGAGCCGACGCGCCCGGTGACCGCTGCCCAGCCGGTACAGGCATGGCTGGCGGCCCTGCTGACAGCTCTGGTCGCCCTTATCGCCGCGGTGATGCACGGGCCGTGGTTGACGGCGACGAACCGGCCCGGACCGCCGACGCAGATACGGCTGGTGGCGTACAACATCCGGATGGGCTTCGGTCTGGACGGGCGCCTCGACCTGGCCGCTCTCGACCGGGCGATCGGGCGGGCCGACGTGGTGCTGCTCAGCGAGGTCGACCGCGGCTGGTTGCTCAACGGCGGCCACGACACCCTGCACCTGCTGGCAACCCGCCTGGAGATGCCGTACGTCTTCGCGCCGGCCGCCGGGGCGCTCTGGGGCGATGCGGTGCTGAGCCGCTGGCCGGTCCGGCAGGCGCAGACCCGCGCGCTACCCGCGGTGGGCGCACCCACCGGTGCACAGGCTCTCGGCGTCACCGTCGACTTCAGCGACGGTGTGCGGCTGGCGGTGGTGAGCACCCACCTGCAACCCCCACCCGGTACGGATCCGGTGGTGCAGGCCCGAGCGGTCGCCGAGTTCGCCACCGAGTACGCCGACGGCAGGCCGCTGGTGGTGGCCGGTGACTTCAACACCGAGCCGGGCGATCCGGCGTTCACGGCGCTCACCGACGCCGGGCTGGTCGACGCCTTCGCGGCCGTACGCCCACTGCCCACCAGCCCGGCCGACGATCCGCGCACGCAGATCGACCACATCTTCGTCTCCCCGGACCTGCCGACCACCGATCCGGTCGCGATCGCCAGCACCGCCAGCGACCACCTGCCGGTCGCGGTGACCCTCAAGCTGCCACCTGGCACACCGCAGTGACGGCAGGCGGTCGTCGCACGACCCCGGACACATCTCCGTCTTCGGTGCGGGGGCGCTCAGAGTCAGCGCGGGGAGTGAGGCTGCGCGGCGCTGGCGGGGGTGCGGGGTTGCTCAGAGGCGGTCGGCGGCGAGTAGTCGGTCGCCGGTGAAGGCGAGCAGCCAGCCGCCGCCCTTTCCGGTGGCGTAGTCGCCGGGCTGGCCGACGAGCCGTTCCAGCGCACCGGGGATGACCTTGCCCTGGCTGCAGGCGGCCACCGGCGCGCCCTGTGCCGCCAGCGCGGTGAGGGCTGCCGCGGCGGCCAGCGCGCACTCGTCGGTCTGCTGTCCGGCGCGTGGCTCGTCCAGGTCACCTCTGATCTCGATCGGCAGGTCGAGCAACGCGGCGGCCGGGTCGAGGGTCTGTACGCACCGGCGGGGCGAGGCGGAGATCAGGCGGGTCGGGCGGATCAGCGCGATCAGTGGGGCCAACGCGTGTGCCTGGGACCAGCCTCGGGCGTCCAACGGGCGGCCGGTGTCCGGGCCGGACCAGCCCAGTCGCTCACCGGCGTGGCCGTGCCGGACCAACAGGATCGCCGCGGTGGCCTGGGGCAGCGCGGCGAACGCGGCCAGCACCTGGGCGTCATGCGGGTAGCTGACCAGCGCCACCGCATCGTCCACATCCAGCCAGCGCATGTCGTCGACCTCGGTGCCGGGCTGGAAACCGCCGGTGCCCACCGCCCGCATCGACCAGTAGTCGACCGTCTTGAGCAGGCCCTCGCTGCGGTACTGCACGCTGGGCAGGCGCACCTGCGGTACGGCCTGGGCGTCGGCCTCCTCGGCGACCTCCCGGGCGGCGGCGAGCAGCGGATGCTCGCCCGGCTCCAGTTTGCCCTTCGGCAACGTCCAGTCCCCGTACCGGGGGCGGTGCACCAGGCACACCTGGACGCTGCCGTCCGGCGCCGGCCGCCACACCACCCCGCCGGCCGCCCGGATCACGGCCACGCCGGATCCGGTGTGCGGGTCCTGCCGGCGGCCGGCGACCGCCAGGTCCTCCTCGTTGACCATCTGCTCAGCCTATGCCCGCACCGCTCACCCGGCGGTGCTGCCGACCCGACGCAGCAGCAGATCCTGCAGGTGGACCAGCGGTGTCGTCGGCGTGCCGCTGCGCCGGGTCCAACTGCCGTCGGCGCTCAACTCGAACGCGTCGACGTCCGGGCTCATTGCGGCCTGGAGCACGTGGTCCAGTTCGGCGCGGGCCACCGGGTCGCTGACCTGGACCAGTGCCTCGACCCGTCGGTCCAGGTTGCGGTGCATCATGTCGGCCGACCCGATCCAGAACTCGGCGTCGCCGTTGTTGCCGAAGCGGAAGATCCGGGAGTGTTCCAGGAAGCGGCCGAGGATGGAACGGACCCGGATGTTGTCCGAGAGCCCGGGTACGCCGGGACGCAGCGTGCACATCCCCCGGATGATCAGGTCGACGTGTACGCCCGCCTGGGAGGCCCGGTACAGGGCGTCGGTGACGGCCTCGTCGACCAGCGAGTTGACCTTGAACTGCACCAGGCCGGGCATGCCGAGCCGGACCTGGGTGATCTCCCGTTCGATCCGCTCGATCAGGCCGCCCCGGATGCCCTGCGGCGCCACCAGCAGTCGCCGGTACGCGGTCTGCCGGCTGTAACCGGTGAGCACGTTGAACAGGTCGGTCAGATCGGCGCCGATCTCCGGGTCTGCGGTGAGCACGCCGAAGTCCTCGTAGAGTCGGGCGGTCTTGGGGTGGTAGTTGCCGGTGCCGATGTGGCAGTAGCGCCGGATCTGGTTGCCCTCCTGGCGTACCACCAGGGCGGTCTTGCAGTGGGTCTTGAGACCGACCAGCCCGTAGACCACGTGGCACCCGGCGCGTTCCAGCGTGCGGGCCCAGCCGATGTTGGCCACCTCGTCGAAACGGGCCTTCAGCTCGACGAGCACCACCACCTGCTTACCGGCCGCGGCGGCCTCGACCAGCGCGTCCACGATCGGGGAGTCGCCGCTGGTGCGGTACAGCGTCTGCTTGATGGCCAGCACGTGCGGGTCGGCGGCGGCCTGCTCGATGAAGCGTTGCACGCTCGTGGCGAACGAGTGGTACGGGTGGTGCACCAGCACGTCCCCGTCGCGCAGGGTGGCGAAGACGCTGCGCGGCACCTCGCCCTCGGCGAGTCGGGGATGGGTGGCCGGTACGAAGGGCGGATCCTTCAGGTCGGGCCGGTCGGCCTCGCCGTAGAGCTGCCACAGCGCGGACAGGTCGAGCAGTCCGCGGACCCGCAGCACGTCCTGGGCGTCCATGTCCAGTTCGCGGACCAGCAACTCCAGCATGTGATCGGAGATCGACGCGGCGACCTCCAGCCGGACCGGAGGACCGAACCGTCGCCGGGCCAGTTCCCGTTCCAGGGCCTGGAGCAGGTCCTCGTCGCGGTCCTCGTCGACCTCCACCTCGGCGTTGCGGGTGACCCGGAACAGGTGGCACTCCACCACCTGCATGCCGGAGAAGAGTTGACCGAGGTGGACCGCGATGAGGTCCTCCACCGGCAGCATCCGTACGCCGGGCTGGTCCCGGTCGACCCGGACGAACCGGGGCACGTTGTTGGGCACCTTGACCCGGGCGAACAGTTCGGCCCCACCGTCCGGGTCGCGCACCGACACGGCCAGGTTCAGCGACCGGCCCGAGATGTACGGAAAGGGGTGGGCCGGGTCGACCGCCAGTGGGGTGAGCACCGGGAAGATCTGCTCGCGGAAGTAGCTGCGCAGCCGGTCCCGTTCGCTGTCGCCGAGGTCGGACCAGCGCAGCACCCGGATGCCCTCCGCCGCCAGCTTCGGCGACACGTCGTCGATGAAGCAGGCGGCGTGCCGCGCGACCAGGTCGGCCGCCTTCGCGGCGACCAGTTCGAGTTGGGTACGCAGGGGCAGCCCGTCGCCGCCGCGCACCGGCAGGCCCGCGGTGAGCCGTCGTTTCAGCCCGGCGACCCGCACCATGTAGAACTCGTCGAGGTTGCTGGCGAAGATGGCGAGGAACTTGGCCCGCTCCAGCAGCGGCGTGCGGTGGTCCTCGGCCAGCGCCAGGACCCGGGCGTTGAAGTCGAGCCAGGACAGCTCCCGGTTGAGGAACCGGTCCTCCGGCAGCGGCCGATCGAACGAGGTCTCCCGGTCGGCGGGTTCCGGCAGGCCAGCCCCGGAGACCGGGTCCAGCACCTCCTCCAGCCCGGCGGAGGAGGCGGCCGGGTCGGTGCCGACGGAGTGGTCCGGGCGTTCGCGAGGGGTGCTCACCCGCCCATAATCACCCGATGCGGGTTAACACAAATTGAACTTGAGCTGGGATGTCAGGGCATCGTCGGCAACGTCACCCGAACGACGTCACCGCCGGTGTCGGTCTCCACCCGGACCCGCTGCCCCAGCCGGAGCAGCCGCAGCCCGGAGGCGTCGAAGGCACGGGCGGGGAAGGGCAACTCGGTGCCGTCGTCGAGCAGCAGCAGGCCGCTGCGGGTCGCCGCGTCGAAGGTCGCCACCGTGCCCTGCATGCCCAGCACCGTACACGGGACGCGGCTCGGCCGGGTCTCCACCGGCCGAGCGGGCGGTCCAGCCGGGGTTCAGCCGGTGGGGCAGCCGGCGGCCAGCGCCGCGGTGCGCGGGCCGAGCCCGATCCGGGCCGCGGCCAGCAGGTCGTCGGCGGTGTCGACATCCCGACGCAGGCTGGGCCAGTCACCGGCCAACGCGCGGGCACCGCTGGCCGCGTGTGCCGTGGCCGAGTCGGGCCCGAACCGGGGATCCAGGGGTACGCCGGGAGGTGCCGCCAGCAGCACCGTGCCGCTGCCGGGGGCGTCGCTGACGAAGGACCGTACGCCTGCCGGGGTCCTGCGGGCCTCGGCCAGCGCGGCGGCCAGTTCGGCCGGGCGCAGCGCGGGCAGATCGGCGGTGAGCCCGGCCACCCACCCGGCGGCACCGGTCGCACCGTGCCGGAACGCGGCGTTGAGGCCGGCGTCCGGGGCGTCCGGCAGCACCTGGGCGCCGGCCAGCCGGGCCAGCGCGCTCACCCGGGGATCGTCGGTGACCACCCGGATCTGCACCAGCGGCGAACAGGCACCCACCGCGGCCAACGTGTCGGCGGCCAGCGCCAGCGCCAACTCCTCGTGCGGTACGCCGGGCAGCCCGCCGCGCAGCCGGGTCTTCGCGGCGGTCAGACGCTTGACCGGTACCACCACGGTCCATGGCTGACTCACACTGTCATCCTGCCAGCCGCGCGTCGGTACCCTCACTGGCCGTACCAGGGGCGAGCAGGCATGATTTCGGCTGCGGGTGTCACCGGTTCCTCCGGTGGACGGGGCGGGCACGAGGAGGCACGGTGGGTCGGCGCAGGCTGGGGTTCTGGCAATGGTTGGCCGTGGTGCTGGTCAAGCCGGTGATGACGATCTGGACCCGGCGCACCTGGCGGGGGATGGAGCACCTCGGCACCGAGGGCCCGATGATCATCGTGGCGAACCACATGTCGCACGCCGACCCGCTGGTCGCCGCCCATTTCATCTACGACTCCGGCCGGTGGCCGCAGTTCCTGGGCAAGGCGAGCGTGTTCAAGGTGCCGGTGATCGGCTGGATCCTGCACCGGTGCAAGCAGATTCCGGTCGAGCGGGGGACGGTCGACGCGGCCAAGTCGCTGGACGCCCTGATCAAGGCGCTCGGCGAGGGTGATGCCGTGATCATCTACCCGGAGGGCACCATCACCCGGGAACCGGACCTGTGGCCGATGAAGGGCAAGACCGGGGCGGCTCGACTGGC
This sequence comes from Micromonospora maris AB-18-032, assembly GCF_000204155.1. Taxonomy (NCBI): domain Bacteria; kingdom Bacillati; phylum Actinomycetota; class Actinomycetes; order Micromonosporales; family Micromonosporaceae; genus Micromonospora; species Micromonospora maris. The sequence continues at coordinate 1,483,432 of NC_015434.1, forward strand.
GTTGGCGACCGGCGCCCCGGTGGTGCCGGTGGTGATGTGGGGGCCGGAGCGCATCTTCGACCCGCACCGCTCCCGGCTCAACCCGCGGCCCCGGATCCCGGTGACCGTGGTGGCCGGGCCACCGATCGACCTGAGCCAGTGGGCCGGTGCCGCCCCGAGCCGCGCGGTGCTGGAGGAGATGACCGACGTGATCATGCTGCGGCTGCGGGACATGCTCGCCGAGATCCGGGGCGGCACACCACCACCGCTGTGGCAGCGCGGCGGTCGGACCAACATCGAGCAGCGGCGCCCGGAGGCGACGGCGTGAGTGGGCACGTGGCGGTGCTGGGCGCCGGTTCCTGGGGTACGGCGTTCGCGAAGATCCTGGCCGACGCCGGGCGGGACGTCACCATCTGGGCCCGGCGGCAGCCGATCGCCGACGTCATCCGCACCGAACGGCGCAACCCGGAGTACCTGCCCGACGTGGTGCTGCCGGATCGGGTCACCGGCACCGGCGACGCCGCCGAGGCGATCAAGGGCGCGGAGATGGTGGTGCTGGCGGTGCCGTCGCAGACGCTGCGGGGCAACCTCGCCGAGTGGGTCTCGCACCTGCACGCCGACGCCACGCTGGTCTCACTGATGAAGGGCATCGAGCTCGGCACCACCAAGCGGATGAGCGAGGTGATCATCGAGACGGCGCAGGTGGCCGCGGACCGGGTGGTGGTCGTCTCCGGCCCCAACCTGGCGCCGGAGATCGCCGCCGAGCAGCCGGCCGCCACGGTGGTCGCCTGCACCGACGTCGACCGGGCCACCCTGGTGCAGCGCTCCATCACCACGCCGTACTTCCGGCCGTACACCAACGATGACGTGATCGGCTGTGAGCTGGGCGGCGCGGTGAAGAACGTGATCGCCCTCGCGTACGGCATCGCCACCGCGATGGGCTTCGGCCACAACACCCGGGCGATGCTTGTCACCCGGGGGCTGGCCGAGACCGCCCGGCTCGGGGTGGCCCTCGGCGCGGACCCGCTCACCTTCGCCGGCCTGGCCGGCATGGGTGACCTGGTGGCCTCCTGCTCGTCGCCGTCGGCGCGCAACCGCACCTTCGGTGAGCACCTGGGCCGGGGCGCCACCCTGGAGGAGGCGCGGGTGGCCACCCGGCAGACCGCCGAGGGGGTCAAGAGCGCGTTGGCCATCCGCGACCTGGCCCGCGCGCACGGCGTGGAGATGCCGATCACCGAGCAGGTCGAGCTGGTCTGTCACGAGGGCGTCGACCCGCGGGTCGCGGTACGCGCCCTGATGAGCCGTACCACGAAACCGGAATGAGCCGATGAGCGAGAACGAGGTACCCCAGCGACTTCCGGCCGACGGTGACGGCACCCGGTGCGTGCGCGCCGGCCTGCCCGCACCGCAACCGGGACAGCCCTTCCTGCCGGGGCCGGTCTTCGCCGCGCCGTACCATCTCGATCCCCGACACGGTCCGGAGGCGGCGCCGAACGGGTACGGACGCCCGGACAACCCCACCCGGCGACTGCTGGAGGCGGCGATCGGCGAGCTGGAGGGCGGCGAGTGCCGGGTCTTCGCCAGCGGCCAGGCGGCCATCACCGGGCTGCTGCTGGGGCTGCTGCGCGCCGGTGACGCGGTGGTGCTGCCCGCCGACGGGTACTTTCCGGTCCGGGCGTTCGCCACCGACACGCTCACCGGCAACGGGGTACGGGTGCTGCTCGCGCCGACCGCCGGGCCGTACCCGTCCTTCGACGGGGTACGCCTGGTGCTTGTGGAGACGCCGGCCAACCCGGGCCTCGACGTGGTGGACCTGCCGGCGCTGGCCGAGCGGGTGCACGCCGCCGGTGCCCTGCTGGCGGTCGACAACACCACCGCGACCCCGCTCGGGCAGCGTCCGTTGGACCTCGGCGCGGATCTGGTGGTCGCCTCCGGCACCAAGGCCCTGACCGGGCACTCCGACCTGCTGCTGGGCTACCTGGCCACCCGGTCTGCCGAGCTGGTGGAGCGGTTCACCGCCTGGCGGACGAACACCGGGGCGGTGCCCGGGGCGTTCGACGCCTGGCTGGCGCACCGCTCGCTGGCCACCCTCGACCTGCGCCTGGCCCGGCAGAGCGCCAACGCCGAGGCCCTCGCCCGGCTGCTGGCCGACCGTGCCGACGTGACCGGGCTGCGCTGGCCGGGCCTGCCGGACGATCCGGCGTACCCGGTCGCCTCGCGTCAGCTGCGCCGGATGCCGGGGGTGCTCTCCTTCGATCTGGGCGACGCCGAACGGGTCGCCCGGTTCCTCGACGCGACCCGGCTGGTCTCGGCGGCCACCTCCTTCGGCGGCCTGCACACCACCGCCGACCGGCGGGCCCAGTGGGGTGACGACACCACGGCGGGCTTCGTGCGGCTCTCCTGCGGCGTGGAGGACACGGTGGACCTGATCGCCGACGTGTCGGCCGCGTTGGATGCCAGCGCCTAGATGATCGCCGTCTCCTCGGCGGTACGGGCCGCCACGGTCGACCGGTTACGCCGGGCCGGTTGTGTCTGGGCCGAGGACGAGGCGCGGCTGCTCGTGGAGGCGGCCGACGACCCGCGGTCGCTCGCGGTCCTGGTCGACCGGCGGGTGGCCGGGGAGCCGCTGGAGTACCTGCTCGGCTGGGCGGAGTTCTGCGGCGAGCGGATCACCGTCGTACCCGGTGTCTTCGTGCCGAGGGCGCGGACCGCGGCGCTCGTCGCGGCGGCCGAGGCGGTGACCGGGCCGGCGGCTAGGGTGGTCGAGCTGTGTTGCGGCTCGGGTGCACTCACCCGGGCGCTGGCGCGTCGACTCCACGCCCCACGGCTGCTGGCCGCGGTGGACGTGGACCCGGCAGCGGTGGCCTGTGCCCGAGGCAATCTCGCCGAGTTGGCCGTGCCGGTCTACGCCGGTGACCTGTTCGACGCGCTGCCGGCGACCTGGCGCGGCACCCTGGACCTGGTGGTGGCGAACGCGCCGTACGTGCCGACGGCGGCGTTGGACCTGCTGCCGGCCGAGTCGCGCCGGTACGAGGCGTTGGTGGCGCTCGACGGCGGCCCGGACGGGTTGGCGGTGCTGCGCCGGCTCGCCGCCGACGCGACGAGGTGGCTCGCTCCCGGCGGGCACCTGGTGGTGGAGGTCGGCCAGTCGCAGGTCGACCTGCTCGCGACGGTGCTGGCGGAGGCGGGGCTGCTGCCGTCGACGTTCCGCGACGAGTCCCTGGCGGCCACCGCGATGACGGCCCGACGGCCGGTCGGCATGGCGGGGCAGGGAAGCGAGAACTAGCCTCACGTCAGATCGAATCGGGTGGGAGGCGGTTGACCGGTGGCTGACACAACTGTGGTCGTGGGCATCGACAACGGCGGTACGAGCAACAACGCCACGGTGCTCACGCTCGATGGACGCTTCCTGGTCGATCAGCTCGTGGAGACCCCCAGCGAGGTACGCGCCGGCCCGCAGGCCGCCGTCGAGGCGATGGCCCGCTCCTTCGACGGTGTGCTGGCCCTGACCGGGCTGTCCCGCGACCAGGTGCGCGCCGTCGGGCTGGACACGCCCGGTCCGGCCAGCGCCACCGGGGTGATCTCGTCGAAGGGGTCGACGAACTTCTCCCAACCGGCCTGGCGCGGCCACGACATCCGGGGTGCCCTGGAACGACGGCTCGGGCTGCCGGTGATCTATCACAACGACGGCAACGCCGCCGCGCTCTACGCCCACCACGTCCACTTCGGAGTCGACGCGATGCACCGGTCGTCGGTGTCGGCGATCGTCGGCACCGGGCTGGGCGGTGGTCTGGTCGAGTACGGACGGGTGATCGCCGGCGCGGCGGGGATGGCCGGCGAGCTGGGGCACGTGCACGTCCCGCTGACCGATGTGCTCGCACCGGGTCAGCCGGTGCCGGTCTGCGCCTGCGGCTTCGCCGGGGACGTGGAGTCCATCGCCTCGCTGACCGCGATCGAGCGCAACCTGCTGCCGTACTGGCTCACCCGGTTTCCGGACCATCCGCTGGCCGGTGAGCCGCCGGCCCTGGCGGCGAAGCTGGTGCGCGGTTACGGCGAGCGGGGCGACGAGATGGCCCGGGAGGTCTTCGCCCAGCAGGCCAGGGCGCTCGGGGCGTTGTTCACCATCGCGGCCAACTTCACCGATCCGCACGCCTACTTCGTGGGCGGTGGGGTGGTGGAAACCGCCCCCGAGTTCCGTGACTGGTTCCTGGCGACCGTACGCGAGCACACCGTGCTGCGGGACGAGCAGGCCGCGTCGGCCACCTTCGCGCTGGTGCCGGAGCGGGACATGGCCGGCGCTCGGGGGGCCGCCCTCGCCGCCCTGGCGGCGGCCCGTGAACTGCCGGTGCCGCCGCCGCTGGTCGGCCACTGATCGCTCGGGTGGGCTGACCGGGCCGGCGGTGCCCTTACCGGCCCGGTCAGCGGCTATGGGTTCACCCGTGGATCAGCGCTGCGGCGGTGTCTCGGCGAAGGCGGTCCAGGCCGACGGCGCGAAGAGCAGCAGCGGGCCGTCCGGGTCCTTGGAATCGCGTACCGCCACCGTGCCGGGTACGACCGCCACCTCCACGCAGGCGCCCTCGTCGCCGCTGTGGCTGCTCTTGCGCCATCCGGCCACCGCCGGGGTGGCGTTGGTCGTCGGTGTCATCGTCTACCGTCCCTTCAGGATCTTGATCAATGCGTCGCGGCTGGCCGACGGGCTGAGCGCGACGGTCCGCAGGTGTTCCATGATCTTGGTGCAGGTTCGCAGGTCACCGGGCCGGTCGAGGACCATCTGCCCGGCGACCGTCTCCACCGAGGCGATGATCGGGTCCTCCGGGTCGGCGAACTCGAGGATGTGCAGCGAGCCCCGCGTGCCCCGGTGGTAACCGGCGGCCAACGGGATCAGCTGCACGGTGATGTTCGGCAGCTCGCTCATCTTGAGCAGGTGCCGCAGTTGGCCCTGCATCGCGGCCTCGTCACCGACTGGGCGCAGGAGCGCGGCCTCGTCGAGGATCGCGTCGAAGATCGGTGGATCGTCACCGGTGAGTCGTTGCTGGCGGTCCAGTCGCAGGTGGACCCGCTCCTCGACGTCGTTGTCGCTGAGCGTGTGCGGGCCGCCCCGCATCACGCCCCGGATGTAGTCGGCGGTCTGCAACAGCCCCGGCACCACCGACGGTTCGAAGTTGGCGATGCCGGTGGCCTCGGCCTCCAACGCGATGAAGTCGATGGTGCGCCGGTCGAGCAGGTACGAATAGGACACCCACCAGCCGGGCTTGCGGGCGTCCTTGGCCAACGCGACAGCCGCCGCGACGTCGTCCGCCCCGACCCCGTAGAGGGTGAGCAGCGCGCGTACGGTCGCCGGGCTGACGAGCGTCTGCGCGTTCTCGTAGCGGGACAGCGTGCTGCGGGTGCTGTTGATCTCGTCGGCTGCGGCCTCCAGGGTGAGGCCGGCGGCCTCACGGTGCTGGCGCAGGGCGATGCCGAGTCGTCGGGCGCGGGCGGTCTTCGGTGCCATGCATCGATGGTCGCATGTATTCGGGATCGTGTACATGAGAAAACGTAAGTGGGAGTTGCATTCACGGCGGTGAAGGTGTCAGGCTGTCATCACGTCCTCACCGCCGGTTGTCGTGGCGACGGTGGCGGTGAGCGACCGGAGGGGATGGGGCGCGCGGCGGTCGGGTTATTCCCCCGTACCCGGCCGCCGCGTGCCGCGCCACGAGCCTTTGAGGCGGCACCGGAGGGAGAGCGACGTGCGCAGATACTGTCCGGCAATCTCGCGGCCGCTACGACGGGCCCGACCGGCGGTGGGCGGCGCGCGGCGATGACCCGATTCCTGGTGGTGCTGACCGACGTGCGCCCCTGCGAGGGCGGTGCTCGCAACGAGCGCCTCGCCCCGGAACGTCGCCGCCAGGTGGTCGGCGCGAGCAGCCGTGAGGCGGCCGAGCGGATCGCGGGCGCGTTCATGGCCCTGGGCATGGTGCGAGCCGGTCGGCAGCGCGTCAAGGTGATCGCGATCGGCCGGCGGCACGCCTTCGGCGAGCGGGAACTGGCTGGCTGACGCACCGTCTGGTCACGTACGGTATAGGGCTCCTTGACCGATTGCGCCTGCCTTGCGGTCTCGTGGGGTATCGACTTCCCGATCTCGCCACGCACAGTAAGGTCATCCGGGAGAGCGCCAGCAGTGCGTCCCGGAAAGGTGACCGCAGTGACCACCCCAGGCAAGACCCGCGTGGCGATCGTCTTCGGCGGCCGCAGCCCGGAACATGGCATCTCCTGTGTGAGCGCCGGCAGCGTGCTCGGCGCGCTCGACCCCGACGAGTTCGAGGTGGTGCCGGTCGGCATCACCCGGGCGGGTCAGTGGGTGCTGACCAGCGGCGACCCGACCGAGTTGGCGATCAACTCGCGCCGGCTGCCGGAGATCACCGCCGAGTCGGGGGCCGACATCGTGCTGCGAGCCGACCCGACCGGCAGCGGCCTGCTGGTGCTCGACCCCACCGAAGGGCCTCGGGCACTGGCCAATGTGGACGTGGTCTTCCCGGTGCTGCACGGCGCCTACGGCGAGGACGGCACCATCCAGGGCATGCTGGAGATGGCGGGCATCCCGTACGTGGGGGCGAAGGTGTTCGCCTCGGCCGCCGCGATGGACAAGGAATTCACCAAGAAGATCTGCGCCGCCGAGGGCATCCCGATCGGCCCGTACGCCGTGCTGCGTAGTGGCATGACGTTGAGCGAGGAGGACAAGCAGCGCCTCGGCCTGCCGGTCTTCGTCAAGCCCTCGCGGGCCGGATCGTCGTTCGGCGTCAGCAAGGTCAGCGACTGGGCCGACCTGGAGGCCGCGATCGCCATCGCCCGGGAGATCGACAGCAAGGTGCTGGTCGAGGGCGCGATCATCGGCCGGGAAATCGAGTGCGGCGTGCTGGAGGGCGAGGCCGGCGGCACGCCCGAGGCGTCCGTGCTGGCCGAGGTGCGGGTGGTCGGCGACTACGACTTCTACGACTTCGAGGCCAAGTACATCGACGCGGAGTCGGCCTGCGAGTACGACGTCCCGGCCGACCTGCCCGAGCGGGTCGCCCGGCAGGTGCGCGACTACGCCGTACGGGCCTTCACCGCGCTGGACTGCGCCGGACTGGCCCGGGCCGACTTCTTCGTCACCCCGGAACTGGACATCTACCTCAACGAGATCAACACGATGCCGGGCTTCACCCCGACGTCGATGTTCCCCCGGATGTGGGCGGCCTCGGGGCTGGAGTACCCGAAGCTTGTCGACCGGCTCATCCGTACCGCCCTGACCCGGGGCACCGGCCACTACTGACCGGCCTGGCCCGGCCGACGCCGACTGCGGGCGGCCGGGTCAGGAGGTGCAGCCGGACGGGACCGGGCCCGCCGAGGGGACCGAGGCGACGACCGTGCTGGCGATCGGGGCGGCCCACTGCAACGCCTCGCCGTAGAAGTGCGGCACGCGTACGGTCACCGCGGTTTCCCGGTCGAGCGTGGTCAGCACCGTGGCGTCCGCTTCCTCCACCCCGTGCCAGCACACTGCGTTGACCAGGTAGATGTGGTCGGTGGGCGCCACCTCGGGCTCGGTCCCGCCGCAGGCCACCGTCAGGGCCGGATCGCCGTACGCGGCGTTCTGCTCCGGCCCGGCGCTCACCGGCCGCTGCGGCAGGTCGCGGATCGAGGCGGGCAGCTGCGACAGCAGGGCGCGGCAGACGGTCGCCGGCCGCTCGGCCAGTGCCGGGGCGGCCATCTCGACCGGCGCGGTGGACTGCGGTCGGGCCGCGCTCGGCGAGGGATCCGGGGTGGCGGTCGAGCTGTCCGGGGCGAGGTTGACGAAGGCCAGGGTGCCTACCAGGAGAGCCACCGGCAGCGCCACGGCCGTGGCGACCAGCGCGGCGGTGCGGTTGGTCCGGTCGGCTGCCGGTGCGGCGTCCTTCGCACGCCGGGTCTCGCCGGGGGATTCGGAAATCCTGGACACTTACAACCGCACCACCGAACATGTGAGGGTGCGGGTGATGCCGGGCACCATCTGCACGTTGCTGACGATGAGTTTGCCGAGCTCGTCGACGGTGTTCGCCTCGGTGAGCACGACCACGTCGTACGGCCCGGTCACCGCGTCGACCCGGACCACGCCGGGGAGATCCGCGATGAGACCGGCCACGTCACGCGCCCGGCCGACCTCTGTCTGGATGAGGATGTACGCCTGTACCACGACTCGACCTCCCTCCGTCGCCGCCTGCCAGACGGCCTGAAGGGAGAAAGTACCTTACGGACCAGGTGTGATCCCTATCGGTGGTCAAGGAGAAGCGGTGAGCGAGCGGGGCGACAGCGGCGGTGTGGGCGTCGCACAGGTCGGGGAGTTCGGCCTGATCGACCGGGTCACCGCCCGGTTGTCGTACGGATCGACGGTGCTGCTCGGCCCCGGCGACGACGCGGCGGTGGTCACCGCGCCGGACGCCCGGGTGGTCGCCTCGACCGACGTGCTGGTGGACGGGCGGCACTTCCGCCGGGACTGGGCCGGGGCGCACGACATCGGCCGTCGGGCGGCGGCGGCGAACCTCGCCGACGTGGTGGCCATGGGTGCCGAGCCGACGGCCCTGCTGGTGGCGCTCTGCGTGCCGGCTGACGTGGAGACCGGCTGGGTCGAGCAGCTCGCCGACGGGCTCGGTGCCGAGGCGGCGAGCGTGGGCGCCAGCGTGGTCGGCGGCGACATGTCGGCCAGCCCCACCTTGACCATCGCGGTCACCGCGCTGGGCGACCTGGCCGGCCGGTCGCCGGTCACCCGGGCCGGTGCCCGACCGGGCGACCTGGTGGCCCTGGCCGGGCGCACCGGTTACGCGGCGGCCGGGTTCACCGTGCTGTCCCGCGGCTTCCGGACGCCCCGGCTGCTGGTCGAGGCGTACCGGCGGCCGGAGGTGCCCTACGCCGCCGGTCCGGCGGCCGCCCGGCTCGGCGCCACCGCCATGATCGATGTCTCGGACGGGTTGCTCGCCGACCTGGGGCACGTGGCGAAGGCCAGCGGGGTCGCCATCGACCTGCGGCGGGACGCCTTCGAGGTGCCACCGCAGATGCGCGACGCGGCGCAGGCGCTCGGCGTCGACCCGTACGCCTGGCTGCTGGCCGGTGGCGACGACCATGCGCTGGTCGCGACCTTCCCGTCTCAGACGGTGCTGCCTGACGGGTGGCGCGAGGTCGGCCGGGTCGCCGAGGGCCGGGGCGTGACGGTGGACGGCGCGCCGTTCGACGGCCCGACCGGCTGGGACCATTTCCGCTGAGTGAGCGGGCTGAGTGAGTGGTCGATCACTGCCGCAGGCTGTCGGCCCAGGTCGGCGGCGGTGACGGGTCGCTGCGGTCGTACGCTTCACTGGTGCACGAAATCGAGATCCACGTGGTGCCGTTCGACTCTCCGGTGGCACAGCGGCTGATCACCTCCGCGCTTGCCGACCTCGGCGCCCGGTACGGCGGTGACGGCGACGAGACGCCTGTCGACGCGCGTGAGTTCACCCCGCCGCACGGCACCTTCCTCGTCGCCCACCTCGACGGGCAGCCGGTCGGCTGCGGTGGCTGGCGCAGCCACGGCACCGACGGCGAGACCGCCGAGTTGAAGCGGATGTACACCGCACCGCAGGCCCGTGGCCGCGGCGTGGCCCGCACGGTGCTCGCGGCCGTCGAACGCTCCGCCCGCGAGCAGGGCCGCAAGCGGCTCATCCTGGAGTGCGGCGACCGGCAGCCCGAGGCGATCGCGATGTACACCTCGGCCGGCTACGAGCGCATCCCCAACTTCGGCTACTACGCCGACGAGCCCGGCTGCCTCTCCTTCGGCCGCACCCTCTGAGGTGAAAGGAAGGGCACCTTCTTAACGCCTGCGGTAGAGGAAGGGCCCCTTGTTAACAGCCGCTCCGGCGGGCGGCGGCGGACATGCGGACACGACGATGCCGGCGGGCCACCGAGGGCCCGCCGGCATCACAGATCGTGGGTGTTACCGCGTCAGGCGCGGGTGACCTTGCCCGCCTTGATGCAGGACGTGCAGACCTTGAGCTTCTTGGTCGTGCCGCCACCGGCCGGGGTACGCACCGACTGGATGTTCGGGTTCCAGCGGCGGTTGGTCCGCCGGTGCGAGTGGGACACGTTGTGGCCGAAGCCCGGTCCCTTGCCACAGACGTCGCACACGCTAGCCACGGGATACTCCTGGGATTGAAACGTTCATGAGGTCGCCGCCAGGCGCAGCCCGGGCAACCTGGCCAGGTTACCCGATGGTGGAAGGCCCCGCCCAACCGGGCTCGGCATCAGCGGTCACGCCCCGCCGCGGAGGTCACCGCCACCGGGCAGGGGCGAGAAAACGGACGATGCCCGGCGCCTGCCGGACACGCCCGGCCTTGCAGCGACTGTCAGCGTACGCCAGTAGGCTTCCCAGCGTGCTGGACACCCTCGATGCCGCCGCCGTGCGCCGCTGGTGCGCCAGCGGGCTGGCCGCGTTGCAGCGGCACCAGGGGGAGATCGACGAGCTCAACGTCTATCCGGTGCCCGACGGCGACACCGGCACCAACCTGGTGCTGACCCTCACCTCGGCGCAGCAGGCGCTGGCGATGGACCTCGACACCGTCGCCGACGGCGCCGCCACCCCGCACGGGCACGCGCTGCGGTTGATGGCCCGGGGTGCCTTGCTCGGCGCCCGGGGCAACTCCGGCGTCATCCTGTCGCAGATCCTGCGCGGCTTCGCCGACGCGCTGGCCACCACCCCGACGGTCGGGGGCCCGGAGCTGGCCGCCGCGCTGCGTGCCGCGACCGGCGCGGCCTACGCGGCGGTGGCCCGCCCGGTGGAGGGCACCGTGCTGACCGTGGTCTCCGCCGCCGCCGGCGCGGCCGAGCAGGCCGACAGCGAGCAGTTGCCGGTCGTCGCTCGCCAGGCGGCCGGAGCCGCGGCGCAGGCGCTGGCCCGTACGCCCGAGCAGTTGCCGGCGCTGGCCCGCGCCGGCGTGGTCGACGCCGGTGGGCGAGGGCTGTGCCTGCTGCTGGACGCCCTGGTCGAGGTGATCACCGGGGGAGAGTCCGGAGCGACCCGCGCCGGCGCCCACCGCCGCCCGCAACGCGCCGCCGCCGGCCACCGCCGCCCGGGAGACCGGTTCCCCGGAGTACGCCTACGAGGTGCAGTTCCTGCTCGACGCCGAGCCCGAGGCGGTCAGCCGGATGCGCGACACGCTTGACGCCCTCGGTGACTCCCTGGTGGTGGTCGGCGACGAGGACACCTGGCAGGTGCACGTGCACGTCAACGACGTCGGGGCGGCGATCGAGGCGGGCGTGGTGGCCGGCCGCCCGTACCAGATCTCGGTGACCCGCTTCGCCGACCAGCGCCCGCCCGCCCCCGCACCGGTGTCCGACGGCCGGGCCGCCGTGGTGGTCGCCGCCGGTGCCGGGATCGCCGAGCTGCTCGCCGGGGAGGGCGCGGTCGTGGTGCCCGGCAACCCCTCCACGGGGGAACTGCTGGAGGCGGTGCTCGGCACCGGGGCGGCCCAGGTGGTGGTGCTGCCCAACGACCCGGACGCACAGGCGGTGGCGAACCAGGTCGCCGAGGAGGCGCACCGGGCGGGCGTCAAGGTCAGCGTGGTGCCCACCCGGTCACCGGTGCAGGCGTTGGCCGCCCTCGCCGTACGCGATCCACGCCGCCACTTCGAGGACGACGTGATCGCGATGGCCGAGGCCGCCGGGGCCTGCCGGTACGCCGAGGTCTGTCACGCCGGGCGGGACGCGCTCACGGTCGCCGGCCCCTGCCGCACCGGCGACGTGCTCGCCCTGGTCGAGGGGGAGGTGCACCTGATCGGCACCGACCTGATCGACACCTGCGTCGCCCTGGTCGACGGGATGCTGGGTGGCGGCGGTGAAATGGTCACCCTGCTCGTCGGCGCGGACGCGCCGGACGGGCTGACCGACGCGGTGTGCACGCACATCACGCGACGCTGGCCGTTCGTCGAGGTGCAGACGTATCCGGGTGGGCAGCCACGCTATCCGTTGCTGGTGGGTGTCGAATGACCGCAGAGGCGTCGACCCTGGACACGCCGCTGAAAAAGCTGGTCGGCGAGAAGACCGCCAAGGCCCTCGCCGGCCACCTCGACCTGCACACCGCCGGTGACCTGATGTACCACTTCCCGCGCCGCTACGACGAGCGGGGCGAGCACACCGACATCCGGGCGCTCGACGTCGGCGAGCAGGTCACCGTGCTGGCTCAGGTGCAGCGCACCGCCGTACGCCCGATGCGGCAGCGCCGGGGCAACCTGCTGGAGGTCACCGTCGGTGACGGCTCGGGTGGCACCCTCACCCTCACCTTCTTCGGCAACCAGGCGTGGCGCGAGCGGGAACTGCGGCCCGGCCGGTGGGGACTGTTCGCCGGCAAGGTCACCGACTTCCGGGGCAAACGGCAGCTCAACGGGCCGGAGTACGTCCTGCTCGGCGACCGGACCGACGGCGAGGCGGCGGCCACCGAACAGATCGAGGAGTTCGCCGGGGCACTCATCCCGGTCTACCCGGCTGCCGCTGCCGTACCGACCTGGGTGATCGCCCGCTGCGTCCGGGTGGTGCTGGACACCGTGGCACCGCCGGAGGACCCGCTGCCCGCGGACGTACGGGCCAGCCGGAACCTGGTCGGGCTGGGTGGCGCGCTGCGGGAGATCCACCGGCCGTCCAGCCGCGAGGAGCTGTACCGGGCCCGTCGACGGTTGAAGTGGGACGAGGCGTTCGCCGTGCAGCTGACCCTGGTCCGGCGTAAGCACCAGGCCGCCGCCTCACCCGCGAGGGCCCGGCCGGCTCGCGCGGGTGGCCTGCTCGACGCCTTCGACGCCCGGCTGCCGTACGAGCTGACCGGTGGTCAGCGCGACGTGGGGGCGGAGATCGCCGCCGACCTGGCCCGCCGCCATCCGATGCACCGGCTGTTGCAGGGCGAGGTCGGCTCCGGCAAGACCGTGGTGGCGCTGCGCGCCATGCTCCAGGTGGTCGACGCGGGCGGGCAGGCCGCGCTGCTCGCCCCGACCGAGGTGCTCGCCGCCCAGCACTACCGAGGCATGCTCGACCTGCTCGGCCCGCTCGCCCAGGCCGGTGAGCTGGGCGCCGCCGAGCACGCCACCCGGGTCGAGCTGGTCACCGGCTCACTCGGCGCGGCAGCCCGACGGCGGGCGCTGGCCGAGGTCGCCAGCGGTGCCGCCGGCATCGTGCTGGGCACCCACGCCCTGCTGTACGAGGGAGTCGACTTCGCCGACCTCGGTCTGGTGGTGGTCGACGAGCAGCACCGGTTCGGGGTGGAGCAGCGCGACGCGTTGCGGGCCAAGGCGGAACAGCCCCCGCACGTGCTGGTCATGACCGCCACGCCGATCCCCCGGACGGTCGCCATGACGGTCTACGGCGACCTGGAGATCTCCACCCTCTCGCAGCTGCCCCGGGGCCGGTCACCGATCGCCTCGCACGTGGTGCCGGCCGCCGAGAAACCGGCCTTCCTGGACCGGGCCTGGCGTCGGTTGCGCGAGGAGGTCGCCAACGGCCATCAGGCGTACGTGGTCTGCCCGCGCATCGGTGACTCCACCACCGGCGCCGAGGAGGAACCACCGGCGGTGGACGACACCGGTCGACGCCCACCTCTGGCGGTGACCGAGGTCGCGCCGTTGCTGGCCGACGGGCCCCTGCACGGGCTGCGCATCGGCGTGCTGCACGGCCGGCTGCCCGCCGACGAGAAGGACGCGGTGATGCGCTCCTTCGCCAACGGTGAGCTGGACGTCCTGGTGGCCACCACGGTGGTCGAGGTCGGTGTGGACGTACCCAACGCGACAATGATGGTGGTGCTGGACGCCGACCGGTTCGGCGTCTCCCAGCTGCACCAACTGCGCGGACGGGTGGGCCGGGGCAGCGCCCCCGGGCTCTGCCTGCTGGTCACCGAGGCGACCGAGGGCACCAGCGCCCGGGAGCGGCTGGACGCGGTCGCCTCCACCACAGACGGCTTCAAGCTCGCCGAACTGGATCTGGAGCAGCGGCGTGAAGGCGACGTGCTGGGTGCCGCCCAGTCCGGCCGGCGCTCCCACCTGCGGCTGCTGTCGTTGCTGCGGGACGCCGACCTGATCCGCGACGCGCGGGCGGAGGCGATCACGCTGGTCGAGGAGGACCCGGACCTGACCCGCCAGCCGGCGCTGGCCGCCTCGGTCGCGGCCCTGGTCGACGCCGACCGCGCCGAATACCTCGAAAAGGGCTGACCCCACCTCGCGCTTCGTCACCGCCGCGTTCACCATGATCGCGCTCGATTCGGGATCGAGTGGCTTTGGCGTCGCTCGGAGGGGACTCAATCCCGGATCGAGCGACTGCCGCCACGGGGCGGGAACGCCGAAGGCGCATCGACGGGTGGTCGACGCGCCTTCGGGTCAGGTGTTGCGGGGTGTCCTCAGTGCGGCGAGGGCACCCTCAGGGGCGGCTCAGGCGGTGAAGTGGATCCGCCGCCGCCGGGCCATGACGAACAGCACCGCGCCCACCGCCAGCAGGACGATGGCGCCTGCGGCGATGCCACCGGCCGCGACACCGGTCACCGGCAGGCCGGGCGGCTCCTCGCCGCCTCCGCCTCCGCCGCAGCCCTCGGGGGCGTAGACGACCTCGAGCTCCAGGTCCAGCTCCGGCAGGGCGACAAGCGCCGCCTCGTCGTCGCCGGCCGGGAAGGTGACGGACTCCGACGAGCCCGGCTTGACCGTACGGCTCTCGGTCTTGTCGCCGTAGGTGAAGTCCACCTTGACCGGTTGGGCACCTTCCGGGTTCGACGCGGTCAGCGCGAAGGTCTCGCAGGTGGCGTCGGCGGTGATCGTCGGCAGCGGGCAGTCCTCCGGGCGCTCCCACTCGTAGCTGCCGTTGTCGATCACCTCGCCGTCGACCAGCACCTCGATCGCGCCGGCGTGCTCGGCGGGCACCACGGTCTCGTTGTTCGCCTTGCCCGGCTCGACGGTGACCTTCTCAGAGAAGCCGTTCTCGCCCCGGACCTCGAACTCGACCGGGTACTTGGAGATCGAGCCGTCGTTGCTCAGCGACACGGTGACGGTGCCGTCGCAGGCGGAGGCGAAGGTGGCCGCCGGGGTGGTGCAGTTCTTCTTGCCGCCGTTGTACCAGCCCTGCGGGCCGGTCGAGCGGTTGCCGGGCGCACCCCGGTCGCCGAGCTTCTTGGAGCCGTAGCGGGGGCCGTTCTCCACAAGCGGGTCGATGACCTCGTCGACCCCGCCCCAGATCAGGTCGACCTGGGTGTGGCAGTCCGGGACGTCGACCTTCAGCTCGATCTCGGTCTGGGTGCCGCCGAGGAAGTCGCTGTCCGGCGTGCCGTAGACGTACTGCGGGGTGGCGAACTGCGGGCGCGGCGCAAAGTACGACACCAGGGTGAAGTACTGCTTCTCCTCGCCGCACAGCGGCAGGTCACCCGCCAGCTTGACGGTCGCGGTGCCCTTCGGGCCGTCGAAGGTGTGGCTGTACTTGGCGTCGCTGGCGTCGACGCACTTCGGTGCCGGCGCACACGTGCCGTCCGCGCCGAGCTCGATGGTCTTGTGGTCCTTCGACGTCGGAGGCTTCTTGCGCTGCGAGTCGCCCTTCTGGAACCAGGCGGCCTCCACAGTCAGCGTGGCGCGCTGGGTGTCGCCGGGAACCCGCTGGACCCCCTGGACCTGGCCGGCCTTCGGAATCGGGGTGCCCTTGAGCTCGGCGGTGGCATCGGTGCCCTCAGCCACGAGCAGGACCGGGGTCGCCGGATCGGCCGTGACACCCGTGATGGTGGCGGTCTTGCCGCGCTCGCTGTTGACCACCGTCCACGTGATCACCCGCTCGCCGGTGAGCCGGTCACAGTCGACGGTGCCGGTGATCGTGGTGTGGTGGGCGCTGGCCGGAGTGGCCGCCACCACCGCTGCGCCGGTCGAGCCGATGACGGCGGCTGCCAGGACAGCCAGCGGTCGCCGTAGCGACAGCTTGGGTCGGAACACGCGTACTCCCGGGGTGAAGAAGCGTCAGGGGCGGCGCGGGAGGAACGGACGGCGTCGGCGGAGCTGTGCCGCGCCGGAGAGGGTGCCTCCCGTGCGGTGATCCGGCATCGATGAGCCGGTTATCGGGCAGACCCTAGCGAGATCGTCGATATCGAGACAGCCCTCAGCGAGCACTAAGGATGATGTGATGAACATGAAATAGTTGCTCTACGTAGAGTGATGCGCCTGAGGCGGCCTGCATCGGATGGGATCGATCTGGGCGACTTCAGGCGGTGTGGTTCGTTGCGGGTGTCACCCGGAGGTCGCGTAGCGTCGGCGCCATGAGCAGAAGCAGGCTCGACGGTGTGCGCGGGTGTGGGGTCGGCCCCCACGGCGTGGTCGGGAGGGGGCGATGACCCGGATCGTGGCGGGCAGCCTCGGTGGTCGGCGCATCGCCGTACCGCCGGGTTCCGGCACCCGACCCACCGCCGATCGCGTACGCGAAGCGCTTTTCAGTTCCGTGCAGGCGGAGCTCGACCTGGTCGGGGCACGCTTCGCCGACCTGTACGCGGGCTCGGGCGCGGTCGGCCTCGAAGCGCTGTCCCGTGGGGCCGGGCACGTGCTGCTCGTCGAATCCGACGCCCGGGCGGCCCGGGTGATCCGGGAGAACATGGCCATCCTGCGGGCGGCACCCGCCGCACGGCTGGTCACCGGGAAGGTCAGCACCGTGCTGGCGGCCGGCCCGGACGGCGAGCCGTACGACGTCGTCTTCGCCGACCCGCCGTACTCGCTGTCGGACGACGGGGTGCGTGCCATGCTCACCGCCTTGGTCGACGGTGACTGGTTGGCCCAGGACGCCATGGTGGTGGTGGAACGATCCACCCGCAGCGGGCCGGTCGACTGGGTGGAAGGGATCACTGGCCAGCGCAGTCGTCGTTACGGCGAGACCACGCTTTGGTACGGTCGCCGATCATGAGACGTGCGGTGTGCCCCGGCTCGTTCGATCCGGTCACCAACGGTCACCTCGACATCGTCGGCCGGGCCAGCCGGCTGTTCGACGAGGTGATCGTCGGCGTACTGATCAACCAGTCGAAGACCGGACTGTTCACCGTCGAGGAGCGGATAGCCATGCTCCGCGAGGTGACCGCCTCCTATGACAACGTCCGGGTGGAGTCCTTCCGCGGGCTGCTGGTGGACTTCTGCCGAGCCCAGCAGGCAAGTGTGCTGATCAAGGGCATCCGAGCGGTCAGCGACTTCGACTACGAGTTGCAGATGGCGCAGATGAACATCGGCCTGGCCGGCGTCGAAACCCTCTTCATGCCCACCAACCCCCTCTACTCCTTCCTCTCCTCCAGCCTCGTCAAGGACGTGGCCAAATGGGGCGGCGACGTAACCCCCCACGTCCCCGACATAGTCCGCGAAGCCCTCAAAACCCGCCTGACCCCCCCACCCCCGGCCTAACCCCTTCCTTCCTTCCTCTCTCCCTCACCCTCCTCTTCCCGTCGATCTTGCACTTGTGGTCGGGGATATGCCCCGTGTGCGGCTTTTGTGGGGACGAGAAGTGCAAGATCGCGGGGGGCAAGGGGTGGGCGACGCGCCGGGGGGAGGGGTGGCGGTTGGGTGGGGTGGGGGACGACATCATTGGGTGAGGCGGGAGACTGGCTTCAGCCCGCATGATGTAGGTCGGTCTGACCAACGACAGGAGTGAGGTGCCGGTGGACCCGCTCGACCGCATCGAGGAACTGATTGCCATGGTGGAGCAGGCGCGCTCCGTCCCGATGTCGCGCAACAACTGCATGGTCGATCGGGGCGAGATGATCGGTGCTCTCGACGAGTTGCGCGCCGAACTGCCGGCAGACCTACGCCGGGCCGCGGCACTCCTCGAGGAGCGCGACAAGATCATGGAGGCCGGCAAGCGGGAGGCCGACCGGATCATCAGTGAGGGTGAGGCGGAGCACGCCCGCCTGGTCTCGGTGAACGAGATCACCGTCTCCGCCGAGCACGAGGGCGCCCGGATCATCGCCGAGGCCCGCGCCGAGGCGCAGCGCCTCCGCGAGGAGGTCGACGACTACGTCGACACCGCGCTGGCCAACTTCGAGCAGTTCCTCACCAGGGCACTGGCCTCCATCGAGCGCGGGCGGGACAAGATGCACGCGCTGCGGGAGATCGGCACCTTCGGTGGCGAGGAGACGGAGCGGCCGCTACCGTTCTGAGCGGCGCGACCGCATCGGTGCCGCGATCCTCCAGCCACCGACCAGAGCCGGCGACCGTCCGGAAACCGGCGACCGTCCGGGAAACCGGCAGTCGACCGGAGCCCGACGGCCGTCCGGAAACCGGCGGCCGGCCCGCCACCCGCATCCGCCCCGCCGCCAGCGGTGGGGCCGCCCCCGGTTCGACGTTCGAGTGCCCGTCCAGGTAACCTCGTTTGTCGGCCTCTCACCGGCCGGAGTCTGACTATGCCCAAACACTCGCCTTCTCCACTCGACCCCAGGTCGCCGCTGGTCCTCGACACGAGGGAGCTGCCGCGCCGACCTGGTGCGTTGCGTACCGTCGAACGGGTGGTTCAGGCACCGTCGGACCTCGGCGTGGAGTTGATCGGCGTGCCGGAGGGCGCGGACCTCGACCTCGATCTGCGGATGGAGTCGGTGTCCGAGGGCGTGCTCGTGTCGGGGACCGTCAGCGGTCCGATCCGGGGCGAGTGCGGTCGCTGCCTACGCGAGATCGACGACTCGGTGACGGTGACGATCCAGGAGCTGTACGCGTACGAGAACAGCACCACGGACGCCACCACCGAAGAGGACGAAGTCGGTCGATTGCAGGGTGACCTGATCGACCTGGAACCGGCGCTGCGGGATGCGGTGGTGCTCGCACTGCCGACCAACCCGCTCTGCCGCCAGGACTGCCCGGGACTGTGCTCCGAGTGTGGGGTGCACTGGGACGATCTGCCGGCGGACCACAGCCACCAGCAGGTCGACCCGCGTTGGGCGGGCCTGTCGCAACTGACCCGTACAGAGGAGTAAGAACCGTGGCCGTCCCCAAGCGCAAGATGTCGCGCAGCAACACCCGGTCCCGCCGGGCGAACTGGAAGGCCGCGGCGGTCGCGACCGTGGCCTGCCCGCAGTGCAAGTCCCCCAAGCTGCCGCACGCCGCCTGCTCCGTCTGCGGCACCTACAACGGCCGCCAGGTCCTCGAGGTCTGACCCGGACGCCGCGTGACGTCTCCGACCACAGGTCGGGCGACGCGCATACCCCGGCGATCGCCTGCTGCTCCCGCCGACGCCGGCCGGCTCTCCCCGGCCGGCGTCGTCACGGAGCCGGGAACCGCACGGATCGCCGTTGACCTCCTCGGCGGGGACGACGCTCCCGACGTGGTGGTGGACGGCGCTCTACGGGCGGTGCGCGCCGACCCTGATCTGCACCTCCTGCTCGTCGGCCCGACCAGGGCCGCCGGTGCGCTTGTCGACGCCCTCGACCCGGCCCAACGTGCCCGGTTGACGCTGCGACCTGCGCGCACCGCCGTCGAAACGGCCGACGATCTCACTGCGGCCCGCGCCGAGAACACGGTCCGGGCGGCCGTCGCCGCGATCCGCGCCGGCCAGGCCGACGCGCTGGTCTCCGCCGGGTCCACCGGCGCCACCGTGACCGCTGCCGCCCTCGGCCTCGGCCGCTGGCCGCAGATCCGACGGCCGGCCCTGGCCGCCACCCTGCCCGGCGTCTCCGGACCGGTCGTCCTGCTCGACGTCGGCGGCTCCATGGAGCCGAGTCCGGCGACCCTGGCACGGCACGCCGTGCTCGGCGCCGCGTACGCCGCCATCGCCCACGGTCTCGACGCCCCCCGGGTGGGGCTGCTCTCCGTGGGCACCGAACCGGGCAAGGGTGACCGGCCCCGACGCCTCGCCGACCCGATGTTGCGCGCTACGGAACTGCCCGGTGACGCTCGGTACGTGGGCCTGGTCGAGGGGTACGACGTCTGCCTCGGCACGCGCGCCGATGTGGTGGTCACCGACGGGTTCACCGGTAACGTGCTGCTCAAGGCGATCGAGGGCGCGTACGCCATGGCGGGCGGACCACCGCCCGACGGGGGCGCGCCGCGGGCAGCCGCGCTGCTCGGGGTGGCGGGCACCGTGGTGGTCTGTCACGGCGCCGCTCGCCCGGCCGACATCGCTTCCGGCATCGCGCTGGCTGCTCACCTCTGGCGGCGAGCTGCCACCGACCGGGTCGCCGCGCTGCTTGCCACCGACCGCACCGATCGCACGACCGACACTGAGGTACGCACATCATGAGCATCGACAAGCGACGGCGGCCCTCCATCGGCCACCTCGAGGCAGCCTTCGGCGTGTCAATGGACCCGGAGTTGCTGGAGCGGGCCCTGACCCACCGCTCGTACGCGTACGAGAACGGCGGCCTGCCGACCAACGAGCGGCTGGAGTTCCTCGGCGACTCGGTGCTCGGCGTGGTGATCACCACCGCGCTCTTCCACAACCACCCGGACCTGCCCGAGGGGCAACTGGCCAAGCTGCGGGCCAGCGTGGTCAACATGCGCGCGCTGGCCGACGTGGCGCGCGGGCTGGGCCCGGACGGGCTCGGCCCCTACCTGCTGCTGGGCAAGGGTGAGGAAACCACCGGCGGTCGGGACAAGGCGAGTATCCTCGCCGACACCCTGGAGGCGCTGCTCGGCGCGATCTACCTGCAGTACGGGCTGGACACCGCCGCCGAGGTCATCCACCGGCTGTTCGACCCGTTGATGGCCGAGTCGGCCGGTCGGGGTGCCGCCCTGGACTGGAAGACCAGCCTCCAGGAGTTGACCGCGGCGCTGGGTCTCGGTGTGCCGGAGTACCGGATCGAGGGTGCCGGACCGGACCATCTGAAGACCTTCACCGCCTGGGTGGTGGTCGCCGGCAACCGGTACGGCGGTGCCGACGGGCGCAGCAAGAAGGAGGCCGAGCAGCGGGCTGCGGAGTCGGCCTGGCGGACCCTGAACGCGCAGGCCGAAGCCGATGCCGAAGCCGACCGGGCCGAGCCGGCGACGGTCGACGAGCCGTCCGTCGCCGCGGTGACCGTCGAGCCGGCGGAGGTCGCGGCCGACGACGGGCGGGCTGTCGTGGACGTCGGTCAGCCGCAGGTGCAGGCACCCCGTGCCTGAGCTGCCCGAGGTGGAGACCGTCCGGCAGGGGCTGGCGCGTTGGGTCACCGGCCGACGGATCGAGTCCGTCGAGGTACGCCACCCGCGTGCGGTGCGTCGACACGTGGCCGGTGGCGCCCACTTCGCCGACGTGCTGGCCGGTCGGACCGTGCTCGACGTGTGCCGGCGCGGCAAATATCTCTGGTTGCCGCTGGACAGCGGTGACGCGGTGATCGGGCATCTCGGGATGTCCGGGCAGCTGTTGCTGCAACCGGCCACCGCCCCGGAGGAGCCGCACCTGCGGGTCCGCTTCCGGTTCACCGACGACGGTCCCGAACTGCGCTTCGTCGACCAGCGTACGTTCGGTGGGCTCTCGGTCAGCGAGGGCGGCGCGACGCTGCCCGCGGAGATCGCCCACATCGCCCGGGATCCGCTGGATCCGCAGTTCTCCGACGCGGACTTCGTCACCGCGATGCGCCGCCGCCGTACCGAGGTCAAGCGTGCGCTGCTCGACCAGACGTTGATCTCCGGGGTGGGCAACATCTACGCCGACGAGGCGCTGTGGCGGGCCGGACTGCACGGCACCCGACCGACCGACGCGTTGACCGGCCCGGCCGTACGGCGGTTGCTCGGCCACGTACGCGACGTGCTGACCGAGGCGATCACGGCGGGCGGCACCAGCTTCGACGCGCTGTACGTCAACGTCAACGGGCAGAGCGGTTACTTCGACCGGTCGCTGAACGTCTACGGCCGCGAGGGGCAGCCCTGTCGGCGCTGCGGCGCGCCGATCCGTCGGGAGGCCTTCATGAACCGGTCGTCGTACAGTTGCCCGCGCTGCCAGCCCCGTCCCCGCGCCACGCTGCGCGGCTGACGGCGATCACGGTACGGGGCAGGGCAGCCGCCAGGCGTCCAGGTTGCGGTGCTTGCGGATGGAGGCGAGCCCGTAGCCGACGCTTGTGACACAGAAGTCGGTGAGCCCGCCGGTGTACTCGACGTGGAACACCGGCTTGCCGGCGTCGACGAACGGCAGCAGCTTGTCGCACCGTTTGAGCCGTACGCACTCCTCGTCGACCGCGAAGTCGAAGTCCGGCGCCAGCGCGGCGACCTGCCCGAGGTTGCCCCGCAGCCCGGGAGACAGATCCAGCGAACGGGCCAACGCCGCGACCCGACGGTTGAACTGCAACTGGTCGTCGAAATCCAGCCGGAAGCCGGGGGAGTGGGTGTAGCCATCGGCGTCGGCGAGCAGCACCGCGCCGAAGCCCTTGCCCCGGCAGAGCCGGAACCGGTCGGCCAGCACCGGCCGCAGGGCGTCCCATCGGCGTACGTCCAGCCAGGTACGGCCGGAGGGGGTGGCTGTCGCGCCGCGGACCTGCGGCGGGAACCGGGTCGCGTCCGGATCGTCCGGATGCACCGTGCCGACGTGCACCTGGCAGACCAGGCGACGGTGACGGGCCCGCAGGTCGGCGGTCTGCGCCGCGGTGGTGCTGACCGGATCGAGGACGAACACGTCCGCCTCGACCGTCACGTCGAGCACGCCGTCGAGTTGCCACTGCCAACGCCACAGCCGGGCCGAGGCGGACGGCCAACTCGTCGGTGCGCCGGGCGGGGTGAGATCCGGCCGGCAGGCGGCCAGTGACACGAGCACGGTGCAGGCCAGGCCGGCGCGCATCGCCCGTCGTACCTGTGCCCCGCCCAGCCCGATCCGCATCGCCAGCTCCGCAGGTTGCGCCGGCGGCGGGACGCCGCCCGAGCCGGTACGCCGTCGGCGTACCTCACCCACTCAAACGAGCGCAGACCCGACAAGGATTCGCGGCTGGACGTGGCGCGGCACCGGAACGCGACGAGTTCCGGGTGCCGCGCCCGCCGCACTCAGCGTGGCGCGGCGAAGACCTGCGTCCAGTACGGTCCGTTGCTGCTCGCCACGCCGACGCCGATCTCGGTGAAGGCGCAGTTCAGGATGTTCGCCCGGTGACCGGGGCTGTTCATCCAGGCATCCATCACGGCGGCGGGCGACTGCTGGTTCCAGGCAACGTTCTCGCCGTACGTGCGCCAGGCGTACCCGACCCGGTCGATCCGCTCTCCCGGGTCGCTGCCGTCGCTGCCGGTGTGCGACATGTTCCGGTTGTCGGCCTGGTCCTGGCTGTGCCGCTGGGCCGCGGTCGTCAGCTTCTCGTCGACGGTCAGCGCGCCGCAGCCGGCCTTCGCCCGTTCCGCGTTGACCAGGTCGACCACCTGGGCGGCCTGCGAGGCACCGGCCGGGTTGGACGGCGAGGCGGTGACCGTGGCACCGCGACTCGGGCTGCCTCGACGCTCGGCGCTCTGCCGGGAGGGTGCGGTGCTGCTGCGCGCGGGGGTTGGCTTCGGCTTCACCGCTTGACTGGGCGACGGCGAGGGCGTGGCGGCGCTGGGCGAGACGCTCGGGCTCGGGCTGGGGCTCGGGGAGTCGAGCGGGTCGAGGACGTCGACCGACTCGTCGGTCTCCAGCAGCGCGGGTCCGGTGGCCACCGGACGCTCACCGGCGGTGGTGCTGGTCGGCGCATCGTTGCCGGGCAGCGCGAGGGCCGCGACGCCGATGCTCACCGCGAGGGTGGCCGCCGCCGCGGCACCGCCCAGCACCAGGGGACGCGACAGGCGACGACGGGACGGCCGGGCGTCGGTCCCGGACGCGTCGGCCACCGCCTCGGTCCGGGCGGTGGGATCCTCCGGTACGCCGTAGGACCCCTCCCCGTGCCACTGGCCCTCGTCACCCCGCCCGTAGTGCTGCTGACCGGCGTAGGGCAGTTGCGCGCCGTAAGGCTGATCACCGTAGGGCTGGGCGCCGTAGGGGGCCTGGCCGGTGTAGGGCGGCCGGGTGTCGGCGTACCCCTGGTTGTCGTACCCCTGGTTGTCGTGGTGCGGGTCGGGGGCGGCGTGCCGCGCGGGCTGCTGCCCGTCGTGCTGGTCGGACCAGCGGCTGACCTGCGTGGTCGGCTCGTCGGCGCGCCAACCGCCGTCGTGCCGGCCGTGGCTCGGCGCGCCGTGGTGGCCCTCGGTCGACCAGGCGGTGTCCCGATGGTGCTGGCCGGCACCGTCCTGGCCGGCACCGTCCTGGTCGGCCCAGCGGGGGTGGGCCGGTGCCGGATAGCCCGCCTCGGCGGGTCGGTGTGGGCGGTGCCACTGCTCGGTGGGCTGGTCGTGGTACCACCGGTCGGACGAACTCTCCGGTTCGTCACCGAACAGGTACGACGAGCGCGGTGCCGGGCGGTCGGTCAGCCAGGCCGGGTCGTCGGTCGGTGGCGCTGGCCGCCGGGTGGCATCCGGGTCGAGCGGGTCGTTCCAGCCGTGCACGCCTGTCGCCTCCACGGGTCGGTTAGGGGCCGGGGTGACGCTACGTGGTCGGTCTGAGCAGCAGCAATGTGGCTAAGGAAGAGTTAAGAGGACCCTGTACATCCGGGTGAGGTATTCCGGCGATTCGGTGCGTAGAGTTGGGGTGTCCGGACAGAGTGTGTCCGCGCCGTGTGGCAGCCTCCCGCGACGGGTCGGGTAGACGTCGAAATGATCTACGGCCTGCGTGAACTTGACGAAACAGGGGCTGTCGGCTCAATATAGAGATGTCGCCAGTCGCGCCCGGCCGTGCCCAGAATTCGTGGGAATGGTAGTCGCGTATACAAGGGCGCGCGTTGGCCGGCCTCTCCGGCAGCGCAATTCAAGGAGTCAACATGGCGAAGGCCCTCTTCGGCCACGTAGGTGCAGCGCCCGACCGGCGCCTGCTCGACGAGGTCACCCGACTGCGTGCCAGGGTTCAGTCACTGGAGTTCGAGATCACGCGGCTGCGTGCCGAGAACGATCGGCTCGCGGCGGCTGCGGCAGAGGCGGATGATCTGCTCCGTCTTGCCGAGCCCGCGCTGACCTGATCCACCTGGCCGCCACAACCGAATAGCACCACCGCACAAAAAGCGCGCCGACACCAAGTGCCGGCGCGCAATTCTGTGCACCATTGATCGACTTTGTGGCCTGATGATCGACTGGGCCCTCCGACGCCGAAGCCAAACCGTCCGACACCTGTGAAAAGGAACGCTCGCGGCGTGCCGGCGGGTGGGTCGCGTCGCGCAGCCCACCTGGTGCCGGGTTACTCTGCGGGTTTACCAGGGTCCGCGCAGCCGGGCGACGGTACGGCGGCCACCGGACGAGGATCGAGAAGGTGCATCTCAAGAGCCTGACGGTGAAGGGCTTCAAGTCCTTCGCCTCCGCGACGACGCTGAAGCTGGAGCCGGGGATCACCTGCGTGGTGGGCCCGAACGGCTCCGGCAAGTCCAACGTCGTCGACGCCATCGCCTGGGTGCTCGGCGAGCAGGGCGCGAAGGCGCTGCGCGGCGGCAAGATGGAGGACGTCATCTTCGCCGGCACCGCCGGTCGTGCCCCGCTCGGTCGTGCCGAGGTGACCCTGACCATCGACAACACCGACGGCGCCCTGCCGATCGAGTACACCGAGGTCTCCATCACCCGCCGGATGTTCCGCTCCGGCGAGAGCGAGTACGAGATCAACGGCGACACCTGCCGCCTGCTCGACATCCAGGAACTGCTCTCCGACTCCGGCATCGGCCGGGAGATGCACATCATCGTCGGGCAGGGCCGGCTCGACGGCATGCTGCACGCCAAGCCGGAGGATCGGCGCGCGTTCATCGAGGAGGCGGCCGGCGTCCTCAAGCATCGCAAGCGCAAGGAAAAGGCGCTGCGCAAGCTCGACGCGATGCAGACCAACCTGAACCGGCTCACCGACCTCACCGCCGAGCTGCGGCGTCAACTCAAGCCGCTCGGCCGACAGGCCGAGGTGGCCCGCCGCGCCGCGGTGATCCAGGCCAGCCTGCGTGACGCCCGCCTGCGGCTGCTCGCCGACGATCTCGCCACCCTGCGGACCACCCTGGACCGGGAGATCGCCGACGAGACCGCGCTGCGACAGCGGCGCGAGGAGGTGGAGGCCGAGCACACCGAGGTGCAGGCCCGCCTCGGTGAGCTGGAGGAGGCGCTGGCCGCCGACGCGCCGCTGCTGGCCGCTGCCCAGGACACCTGGTACAAGCTCTCCGCGTTGCAGGAGCGGTTCCGCTCGATCGAGCAGCTCGCGATGGAACGGCTGCGACACCTCAGCGCCACCCCGGACGACGAGCGACCGGGCCGCGACCCGGACCAGTTGGAGGCCGAGGCCGAACGGGTCCGGGAGCAGGAGGAGGAGCTGCGGGCGGCGCTCACCGACGACCAGATCCGCCTCGCCGAGGCGGTGGAGCACCGGCAGGAACTGGAACGGCAGCTTGCGGCGGCGGAACGCGAACTGGTCGCTGCGGCGAAGGCGATCGCGGACCGGCGCGAAGGGCTGGCCCGGCTGACCGGTCAGGTGAACTCGGCCCGCGCCCGGACCACCAGCGCCGGTGAGGAGATCGAGCGGCTCGCCGCCGCGCACGCCGACGCGATGGCCCGGGCCGAGCGGGCCCAGGCCGACCTGGACGCCGTCGCCGAGCAGTCCACCGAGGCCGACCGCGACAACGCCGACCTGGATGCCCGGCACGCCGAGGCGGTCAGCGTCCAGGAGCAGGCGCAGGCGACGGTCCGTTCGCTCTCCGACGCCGAGCGGGCGGCGGAGAAGGACGCCGCCACCTGGAAGGCCCGCGAGGAAGCGCTCGCCCTCGGCCTGCGCCGCAAGGACGGCGCCGGAGCGTTGCTGGCCCGCGCCGACCAGGTGCCGGGGCTGCTGGGCAGCCTCGCCGGCCTGCTCACCGTCGCCCCCGGCCACGAGGCGGCGCTCGCCGCCGCGCTCGGCGGGCTCGCCGACGCGGTCGCGGTCAGCGGGGTGGACGAGGCGGTCGAGGCGATGCGGCTGCTCAAGATCTCCGACGCCGGGCGGGCCGGCCTGCTGGTGGGCAGCCCGGCCGGGCCGGGCATGTCCGGCTCCGCCGACGCGCTGCGTCCCAAGCTGCCCGACCGCGCGCACTGGGCACCCGACCTGGTCGAGTGCGACGCGCGGATCCGACCGGCGGTGCACCGGGCGCTGCGGGACGTGGTACTTGTCGACGACCTCGCTGCCGCAGCGGAGGTGGTCGCCGGCAACCCCGAGCTGCGGGCGGTCACCCGGGAAGGGGACGTCGTCGGGGCGTACGCGGCGGCCGGTGGATCGGCGAAGGCACCCAGCTACATCGAGGTGCAGGCGGCCGTCGAGGAGGCCCGGGCCAACCGGCTCGCCGCCGAGCGCACCAGCGCGGAGCTGCGCGAACAACTGGTCGAGGCGCGGGCCGCGGTGGCCGAGGCGAAGGAGCGGGTGCAGCATGCCGCCGCAGCGAAGCGGGAGGCGGAGAGCCACCGCAACGCCGCCGCCCGCCGGCTCGCCGAGTTGGGTGCCGCCGCCCGGTCCGCCAAGGCGGAGACCGACCGGCTGGGCGAGTCGCGGGCCCGCGCCGAGGCGGCCCGGGAACGGGACCTGACCGCCCTGGCCGAGTTGGCGGAGCGGCTGCGCCTGGCGGAGGCGACCCCGATCGACGCGGAACCCTCCACCGAGGAACGTGACCAGCTCGCCGCGATGGTGCCGCAGGCCCGGCAGAACGAGATGGAGGTCCGGCTCGCGGTGCGTACCGCCGAGGAGCGGGTGTCCTCCATCGCCGGGCGGGCCGACTCGCTGCGCCGGCAGGCCGCCGCCGAACGGGCCGCGCGGGAGCGGGCCGCGGCCCGGCGGGCGGCGCGGGTGCGGGGCGCGGGCATCGCCCGGGCCGTGGCCGGTGGAGCTCGGGAGGCGCTGACCCGGCTGGCCACCAGCATCGCCCAGGCGGAGGAGCAGCGTGACGCGGTGGCCCGGGCACGGGCCACCCGCGAGGCGGAACTTCAGGAGGTGCGGGCCGCCGCGAAACGATTCGGCGCGGAACTGGAGCGGCTGACCAGCCAGGTGCACCGCGACGAGGTGGCCCGGGCCGAGCAGCGGCTGCGCATCGAGCAGTTGGAGGCCAAGGCTGCCGAGGACTTCGGGTTGACCGTGGAGACGCTGATCGCCGAGTACGGCCCGAACCAGCCGGTGCCGCCCACCGAGGCCGAGGTGGCCGCCGCGGAACGCGACGGCCTGCCGGTGCCCGAACCGGTCCGCTACGAGCGCCCGGTGCAGGAGAAGCGGGCCGCCAAGGCCGAACGCGAACTGGCCCTGCTCGGCAAGGTCAACCCGCTGGCGTTGGAGGAGTTCGCCGCGCTGGAGGAGCGTTACAAGTTCCTCTCCGAGCAGTTGGAGGACCTCAAGGCGACCCGGCGGGACCTGCTCACCGTGGTCAAGGACGTCGACGAGCGGATCCTGGAGGTCTTCGCCAGCGCCTTCGCCGACACCGCCCGGGAGTTCGAGCAGGTCTTCACCGTGCTGTTCCCCGGTGGGGAGGGGCGGCTGGTGCTCACCGACCCGGACGACCTGCTGACCACCGGCGTCGAGGTCGAGGCCCGCCCGCCCGGCAAGAAGATCAAGCGGCTGTCGCTGCTCTCCGGTGGCGAGCGGTCGCTGACCGCGGTGGCGATGCTGGTGGCCATCTTTCGCGCCCGGCCCAGCCCGTTCTACATCATGGACGAGGTCGAGGCGGCGCTCGACGACGTGAACCTGGGTCGGCTGATCACCCTGCTCGCGCAGTTGCGGGAGAAGAGTCAGCTCATCGTCATCACCCACCAGAAACGGACCATGGAGATCGCCGACGCCCTGTACGGCGTGACCATGCGGGGCGGGGTGACCCAGGTGATCAGTCAACGGCTCAACCGGGCCGACACGGACGACGAGCGGCGAAGCCGCGGCGAGGAGAACGGTTAGTGGCTCGGGAACGCGCGACAGCGCTGTTGGTGGACTTCGACGGCGTACTGCGGCGTTGGGACCCGGCGGTCGCCGCCGGGGTGGAGCGGGAGTACGGCCTCTCCGCCGGCGTGCTCGGGGAGATCGCCACGTCCTGGGGGCTGCTCCAGCCGGTGCTCACCGGCCGGGTCAGCCACACCGACTGGATGTCGAGCGTGGCCGACGCGCTGACCCCGTCGGTGGGCGACCCGGACCGGGCCCGCGCGGCCGTGGAGCAGTGGCAGCGCTACCGCGGTGAGGTCGACCCGCAGGTGTTGGCGTTCATCCGCGAGGTGCGGGCCGCCGGCATCCGGGTCGGGTTGGGCACCAACGCCACCGACCAGCTCGACGCCGACCTGACCGCGCTCGACCTCACCGACGAACTCGACGTGGTGGTCAACTCCTCGGCCATCGGCATCCACAAGCCGGCCAAGGAGTACTTCCAGGCAGCCTGCGTGGCCCTGGAGACCCCGCCGGACCGGGTGCTCTTCGTCGACGACGAGGACCGGGCGATCAGCGGGGCCCGGGTGGCCGGGTTGTCGGCGTACCGCTGGAACGGGCCGGAGGACCTGCGCTACCTGCGGGCCGCGCTGGCCTGCTGACGGCGGCCGGTCACTCGCCGGTCACCCCGTCGATCGCCTCGCGGATCAGGTCGGCGTGCCCGTTGTGCCGGGCGTACTCCTCGATCATGTGCAGGTAGATCCAGCGCAGGCTGATCTCCTCGGTGCCGGTGCGGCGCTTGACTGTGCAGACCTCGTCCAGGTCGTGGCCGGCGGTGGCCGCGTCGGCGGCCGTGACCTCGGCGCGGAAGGCAGCGAGGTCGGCCTCGGGGTCGGCGCTGTCCACGGTGTTGAATTCGGCGTCCGGGTCGGCGTCGAAGTCGTACAGCTCGGGCAGGCTTTCACCGGCGAAACACTGCCGGAACCACCACCGTTCGACGACTGTCATGTGCCGCACCAGACCGAGCAGGGTGAGCGTCGACGACGACACGCTCGCGGTCCGTAGCTGCTCGCCGGTCAGCCCGGCGCACTTGAGCAGCAATGTGTCCCGGTGGTAGTTGAGCCAGCCCTCCAGCATGGTGCGCTCGTCGGCACGGTAGGGCTCGTTGCGGCGGTCGATCGCCGGTGCGGTCCACGTCATGCCGGTCATCGTGCGGCCCGGGTACGACAAGTGCGAGCGAGTTTGTGGTTGCGGCGTTAAGAAGGGGCCCCGGTACAACGCCAGGCGTTAACAGGGGGCCCTTCCTTTCACGGTACGACGACGACGGGCCAGCGGCCGGTGCGGACCAGGCGGGTGGCGACCGAGCCGACCAGGCGATGCCCGGCCTGCTCGGACGAGCCCACCACGACCAGGTCCGCCCGGGTCTCGTCGGCCGCGGCGCACAGCTCGGCGTACGCGTCACCCCGTCGGCAGAGGAAGGTCACCGGCACGTCCAGCTCCTCGGCGCTGCGGCGGCACTCCTGGCGCAGATCCTCGGCCAGCTCGTCGTGGGTCTGCTGCACCGCCTCCGCCACCACCCCGGACATCATGGCGGCGAAGCCGGCCGGCGAGCTGACGAACACCACCACCAGCCGGGCACCCTGTCGACGAGCCAGACCGGCGGCGTACGACGCGGCGCGCAGCGAGGTCCGGGTGCCGTCCACACCGACCAGCACCACCCGCGGCCCGTCGGTGCCCCGCTCATAGGGCACCGCGCGGGCCTGCGGGCCGTACTGCTGACGATCCATGGTGTCCATGTCGGGTCAGTCCCGTACGCCGGTGCGGATCACGGCCGTCGCGCCACCGGTGGCCACCGTCGACTCCTGCTCCACCTCGTCGGTGAGCGGGCCACC
Source organism: Micromonospora maris AB-18-032 (assembly GCF_000204155.1). NCBI lineage: Bacteria > Bacillati > Actinomycetota > Actinomycetes > Micromonosporales > Micromonosporaceae > Micromonospora > Micromonospora maris. The sequence continues at coordinate 1,514,109 of NC_015434.1, forward strand.
GGTGTGCCGCAGCAGCGGCACCTCCTTGATGAACAGCACAGCGATCAGAGCGATCAGCCCGAACGGTGCGGCGGCCAGGAAGATGTCTCCGGCCCCGTGCCCGTACGCGGACTCCACCACGGCCCGGATCGGTGCGGGCAACGCATGTACGTCGGGCAACGTGCCACCGCCGGCGCCCGAACTCGGTACGCCGAGCGCGGCCAACCCCTCGCTGAGGTAGCGGGTGACATTGTGACCGAGCAGGGCGCCCAGGGCGCTGACGCCGACCGCGCCGCCGAGGCTGCGGAAGAACGCCACCACCGAGCTGGCCGCGCCGAGTTCGTGGGGCTCGACGGTGTTCTGCACGGCGAGCACCAGGTTCTGCATGGACATGCCCACACCGACGCCGATGATCGCCATGTAGATGCTGACCTGCCAGTACGGGGTGTCTGCCCGCAGCGTGCCCATCAACGCGAAACCGACTGTGAGCAGCGCCGAGCCGGCGACCAGGTAACGCTTCCAGCGGCCGGTGTTGGTGATGATGCGGCCGACCACGGTGGAGGAGACCAGCAGGCCGAGGATCATCGGCAGGGTCATCAGGCCGGACATGGTGGGGCTGGCCCCACGGCTGATCTGGAAGTACTGGCCGAGGAAGACCGAGGCACCGAACATGCCCACACCGACGGCGATGCTGGCCACCACCGACAGGGTGATGGTGCGGTTGCGGAACAGCCGGGGCGGGATCAGCGGCTCACTGGTCCGGGTCTCCACCCGTACGGCGGCGGCACCGAGCAGCAGCGCGCCGGTCACCATCACCGCGGTCTGCCAGGAGGCCCAGTCGAACTGGTTGCCGGCGAGCGAGACCCAGATCAGCAGCAGCGACACGGCACCGGTGATCAGGGTGGCACCCCACCAGTCGATCTTCACCTTGCGGCGGACGACCGGCAGGTCGAGGGTCCGCTGGAGCACGACCAGGGCGGCCAGCGCGAAGGGCACGCCGACGTAGAAGCACCAGCGCCAGCCGAGCCAGGAGGTGTCCACGATCACGCCACCGATCAGCGGACCGCCGATGGTGCCGACGGCCATCACCGCGCCGAGGTAGCCGCTGTAGCGGCCCCGTTCCCGTGGCGCGATCATCGTCGCGATGACCACCTGAACCAGCGCGGTGAGACCACCGGCGCCGATGCCCTGGACCACCCGGCAGGCGATCAGCTGCCCGGTGGACTGCGAGAGCCCGGCCAGCACCGAGCCGAGCACGAAGATGGCGAGGGAGAGCTGGACCAGCACCTTCTTGCTGGTCAGGTCGGCGAGCTTGCCCCACAGCGGGGTGGTCGCGGTGGTGGCCAGCAGCGTCGAGGTGACCACCCAGGTGTACGCGGACTGGCTGCCGTTGAGCTCGGTGATGATCCTCGGCAGCGCGTTCGCGACGACCGTGCCGGACAGGATCGCGACGAACATGCCCAGCAGCAGACCGGAGAGGGCCTCCAGGATCTGCCGGTGACTCATCTGTACGGGCATCGCTCGGGCGGGAGCGCTCGCCTGAGTCATGGAGAAGCCTCCAAGCGGAGTGGAAATTGTTGCCGGAGGCAACCGTACGACTTGGTTGCCTGAAGCAACAACTTGCTCGGCGAGGGCTCTATTCCGCCCGTCTGGCCGGAGAGTGTCGCTGAAAGCGCCGTTACGTCGGAATTGCGGTCAAAATCCGACTCGATTATCGCTGGATCGCCGGATCGCTGGATCGCCGGATCGCCGGATCGCCGGATCGCCGGATCGGCGTCAGGTGGGATGGCGTCAGGTGGGACGGCGTCAGGTGGGACGGCGTCAGCCCCAGGCGTCGTTGAAGCGGCGGAGCAGCCGGGCCAACTCCTCGACGTCCTGCTGCGGCCAACTCTGCAGCGCCCGACGGATCTGTCCGAGTCGGGGAGCCCGAGCGGCGTCGAACCGGCGCTGGCCCTCCTCGGTGAGGCTGAGTTGCGCGGCCCGCCGATCACTCGGGTCCGGATCCCGTCTCACCAGACCGAGGGTCTCCAGGCTGTGGATCTGCCGGCTGAGCGTGCCCTTGCCGACCCCGAGCCGGGCGGCCAGGTCGGTGAGCCGGATCGCGCCGGAGCGGCGCAGCCAGAGCAGCAGCCCGTACGCGTTCGGCTCCAGATTCGGGTGTACCTCGCTGGCGATCTCCCACGAGAGGGCCCGACCGCGCCGCAACAGGGCGGTCAGTTCGTCCTCGACCTCGCGCAGGCGCTCCGGCAGATCGTCGTCCACGGCGACGAGACTACGGAGCCGGGGTGACCGTCCGCTGACTGCCCCGTACCACAGCGTTAGTCGCCCCGTACCGGTTGGTTACCCCGCCCGCAGTGTTAACAAGGGGCCCTTCTACTACGCCAGGCGTTAACAAGGTGCCCTTCCTTTCACGGGGTCAGGCGGTGGTGGGCTACCTGGCGGAGGTGGCCGTCGTTTGTGGTGCCCTCGATGACCACGTCGGCGGTCCGGCTGGCGTGGGTCAGCGTGGCCACCGCGTTGCCGAAGTACGGGCCGGCGAGCTTGCGCCAGCGGACCTGCGGCCGGGGTACGCCGGCGGTACGGGCCAGCGCCCGGGTCGCCCCGGCCGGCCCACGGGACCAGCCCAACCGCATCAGCGGACGCATCCCGGCGGGCACCTGGTTGTGGATCGGCGAGCAGGTCAGCTGATGCACCGGGGTGCGTACGGTCGGGTCGGCGAACCGGACCCGGGCCACGTACGAGTGGTGCACGTCACCGGAGAGCACGTTGATCGACGCCGGGGGCGGGTACGCCGGGCCGGCACCCTTGCGGTCGTCGGGTTCACCCGGTGTGCCGCCGCCGACGCGGGCGAACAGCGCACCCATGGCGTCGAACGAACGGCGGAACGCGCCCCAGTGCTCCAGGTCCAGCCCGCGGCGAAGGCGTTCGGAGAGGGCGGCGAGCCACGGCCGGGACGAGTCGGCAAGCTTCTCGTTCCACGCCTCGACGTGGTGGATGCCGGGCGGCAGCAGCCAGGGCAGCGAGGAACCGACGACCAGGTGGTCGTAGTCGCCGTGCACCCGGTCGACGAACCAGGACCATTCGCCCGGCGGCAACATCGCCCGGTGGCCCGGCTGCAACACCCGGCTGCACCGGGTGTCCAGCATGACCAGGCGGGTGCGACCCAGGTCGAGCGAGTAGCTCCACTGGTACTGCACCGCCTGCCACCGTTCGATGTCGTGTGCCAGGTCTGCCTCGGTGTCCACCCGCTGGCCGAATTCGCGAAGCACCTCGGTGGCGTCCCCCGCCGTGGTCACCTTCGCGAAGATCGGGTCGGCGGCGATCTCGTCGGGGGAGAGGTTGCCCAGGTGCTGGTACACCCAGTAGGACGCCAGGCCACTGGTGATCCGCTCGGCCCACCAGGGCTGCTCGCGCATGTCCGCGCGCCAGGACGCCGAGGTGTTCCAGTCGTCGATGATCTCGTGATCGTCGAAGATCATCACGCTCGGCACGGTGGAGAACAGCCAGCGGATCTCCGGGTCGCCCCAGGACTCCAGGTAGAGCTTCGTGTACTCGTCGAAGCTGACCACCTGGTCGCTTGGCGCGCCCGCCGGGCGGCGTCGCCGTCGGCGCAGCAGGCGCTTCACCGTCGGCGAGGTCTCGTCGGCGTAGACCTGGTCGCCGAGGAGCACCAGCAGGTCCGGCAGGGCCGCCGGGTCCGGGTCGGCCAGGATCCGCCGGGCGTACGCGTCGAGCGCGTCCGGGGGCAGCTTGCGGGTGGTGGCGTGCTGGGTGGTCTCCCGGCAGGAGCCGAACAGCAGCCGGACCGGCTGATCCCGGTCCTCGGCGGCGCGGGTGCGGATCACGCTGGGCGGGAAACGCCCGTCGGGCAGCGGCCAGACCTCCTGGTCGTCGACGAAGACCTGGTACGCCGTGGTGCTGTCCGGGGTGAGCCCGTCGACCACCACCAGTGCGTAGTGGTGGTCGTACGCGGTGAAGGTGTTCGTCGTGCCGGTGGCGCCGTCGGCCGTGCGGACGGTGACCACCGCCGGGGCCGTGGTCTCCACCCAGACCGTGGCCCGCGTGCCGACCACCCGGCGGAGCAGGGGGCCGATGAGCAGCTCGGCGGGCATGTGGGACCTCCAGATGAGAGTGTTTCGACCTCTACTACCCGGCCGGCCGTCGCACCACTGCTGGCTGTGGCCGAGACTACCGCCGCCCCGCGCCGGGTGCGGGGCAGCGGTGGTTGAGACGCGGTCGGCGGCATCTGACAGGATTTCGGCATGAAGGACTACCTCCTCATCGTTCTCGCCCTGCTCGGTGTGCTGATCCTCGGCGGCATCGGGTTGGTCGTGCCGAGGCTGCGCCGGCGGCCGGCACCGCCGCTGCCGCGCACGGAGGTCGACACCCGGACGCAGGAGGATCTCGCCGGGCCGCCGGTGGAGGCCCCGGAGGCCGAGTTGTCCACCGGCATCCTGGTCGAGCCGCCGCCGGTGGTGGAGGCGCCGACCCCGACCGTCGAGGTGCCCGAGCCGACCGCCGGCCGGCTGGTCCGGCTGCGGTCCCGGCTGTCGCGCTCGCAGAACGCCTTCGGCAAGGGCCTGCTCGGCCTGCTCAGCCGCGACCGCCTCGACGAGGACGTCTGGGAGGAGATCGAGGACAGCCTGATCACCGCGGACGTGGGCATCGACGCCACCCGCGAGATCGTCGACCGGCTGCGCGAGCGGACCCGGGTGCTGGGCACCCGCTCGGCCGCCGAACTGCGTGCCCTGCTCGCCGCCGAACTGGTGAACGCGCTCGACCCGGAGCTGGACCGCTCGCTGCGCACCACCCCCAAGGAGGGCGTGCCGGCGGTGCTGCTGGTGGTGGGGGTCAACGGCGCCGGCAAGACCACCACCTGCGGCAAGATCGCCCGGGTGCTCATCGCCGACGGTCGCAGCGTGCTGCTCGGCGCGGCCGACACCTTCCGGGCCGCCGCCGCCGACCAGTTGGAGACCTGGGCGGGACGGGTCGGCGCGGAGACCGTCCGGGGCCCGGAGGGCGCCGACCCGGCCAGCGTCGCGTTCGACGCGGTCCGGCGGGGTATCGACACCGGCGTGGACACCGTGCTCGTGGACACCGCCGGCCGGCTGCAGAACAAGGTCGGCCTGATGGACGAGCTGGGCAAGGTCAAGCGGGTGGTGGAGAAGCACGGCCCGATCGACGAGACCCTGCTCATCCTCGACGCCACCACCGGGCAGAACGGTCTGGAGCAGGCCCGCGTCTTCACCGAGGTGGTGAACGTCACCGGAGTGGTGCTGACCAAGCTCGACGGCACCGCCAAGGGCGGCATCGTGATCGCCGTGCAGCGCAAGCTCGGCATCCCGGTGAAGCTGGTCGGGCTCGGCGAGGGCCCGGACGACCTGGCGCCGTTCGACCCCGCGCAGTTCGTCGACGCGCTGCTGGGCACCGAAGCCCCCGGTCCGGCCGCGTAACCTCGGGTGACCAGAGACAATCGCGCGTACGCGGGCTGGCGCGACCCGAGCCACCCGTCGCAGCGCCTCGGGAGACCGTACGTGACTTCGCAGGAGATCCCCCTGCACGGCGGCAACGTGAGCACCGTGGTGCGGGTCGGCGACACGGTCCGGCGCAACGCCGGACCGTGGACGCCGTCGGTGCACGCCCTGCTGCGCCACCTGGAGTACGTGGGCTTCACCGGTGCCCCCCGCGCGCTCGGCATGGACGAGCGCAACCGGGAGGTGCTGTCGTACCTGGAGGGGGAGTGCGGGGAATACCCGCTGGCCCCGCACTGGGTCACCGACGAGGCGCTGGTCACCGTCGCCACCATGCTGCGGATGTTCCACGACGCCCAGTACGGCTTCGCGCCGCCGGCGAACGCGGTGTGGCGCTCGTTCGGGCCGCCGCCACCGGACACCGAGGTCATCTGCCACCACGACGCCGCGCCGCACAACGTGATCTGGCGTCCGGACGGCACCCTCGGGCTGATCGACTTCGACCTCGCCTCACCCGGCGCGCGGATCTACGACGTGGCGTACGCGGCCTGGACCTGGGTGCCGATCTTCTCCGACCGGGATTCGATCACCCTGGGCTGGAAGCGTCCGGACCGGCCGCGCCGGTTGCGGCTGTTCGCCGACGCGTACGGGTTGATCCCCCGCGACCGCCACCGGCTGATCGGGACCATCCGCAAGCGGATCATCGACCACGTCGAGGGCATCCGGCGGATGGCTGCGGCGGGGGAGCCGGCCTTCGTGCGGATCGTGCACAAGGGCCACCTGCGCCGGCCGATGCGCGATCTTCGACTGCTCGATTACGAGCGGCGTGCCCTGGAATCCGCCCTGCAGTAACCCGTCGGGGGGATAGACCATCACCAAATGGCTGATCCACCCCCGTCGAAGCGTGGAGCTGTGCGGTTTTCTTCACACGTCCGAAACAAGCCGTGACGCACCGGAAACCAGTCGGGGCCCCTCGTCGAAACAGCCGACGACGAGAGTTCCGGCCAACCGGCGTACGGGCGATGCTGCGCGATGCCGGGAGGGAGGGAAAACGACCCGAGAGGAGGCAGCGTGCCGGAGCTAGATTCTGGTGCCACCGCCTGGATTTTGACTTCTGCCGCGCTGGTGTTGCTCATGACGCCCGGCCTGGCGCTGTTCTACGGCGGCATGACGCGATCCAAGTCCGTGCTCAACATGATGATGATGAGCTTCGGCGCGATCGGCCTGGTCAGCCTGTTGTGGGTGTTCTACGGCTACAGCATCGCATTCGGCGAGGACATCGGCGGGATCACCGGTGATCTCTCCGCCGCCGGTCTGCGTGGCATGTTGGAGAGCGGCACCGAGGGCGGCATTCCCGATCTGCTGTTCGCCGGTTTCCAGCTGATGTTCGCCGTGATCACCGTCGCTCTGATCAGCGGTGCGATCGCCGACCGGGCCAAGTTCGGCCCGTGGCTGCTCTTCGCCGGGCTGTGGGCCACCCTGGTCTACTTCCCGGTCGCGCACTGGGTCTGGGGCGGCGGCTGGATCATGGAGCTCGGCGTGCTCGACTTCGCCGGTGGTACGGCGGTGCACATCAACGCCGGTGCCGCCGCGCTCGCTCTGGCGCTCGTACTCGGCAAGCGGGTTGGCTGGCCGAAGGACAAGTTCAAGCCGCACAACCTGCCGATGGTGCTCCTCGGCGCGGGTCTGCTGTGGTTCGGCTGGTTCGGCTTCAACGCCGGCTCCGCCGGCGCGGCCAACGGCACCGCCGCCATCTCGCTGATCAACACCCAGGTCGCCACCGCCGCCGCGGTGCTCGGCTGGATCGTGGTCGAGTGGCTGCGCGACGGCAAGCCGACCACCCTGGGTGCGGCCTCCGGCGCGGTCGCCGGTCTGGTCGGCATCACCCCCGCCTGTGCGTTCCTGGAGCCGCTGGGCGCCATCGCCCTCGGCCTGATCGCCGGTGCGATCTGCGCGCTCGCCGTCGGCATGAAGTACAAGCTCAAGTACGACGACTCGCTCGACGTGGTCGCCGTGCACATGGTCGGCGGCATCATCGGCTCGCTGCTCATCGGTTTCCTGGCCATCGAGGTGCTGGCCGGTGAGGGCAACGACGGTCTGCTCTACGGCGGCGGCATCAAGCTGCTGGGTCTGCAGGCGGTCGGCGTCATCGCGGTGCTTGTCTACTCTTTCGTGGTCGCGTACATCATCGGGTTCGCGATCGAGAAGACCATCGGCTTCCGGGCCAGCGCCGAGGCCGAGGTCGAGGGCATCGACAACGCCGAGCACGCCGAGAGCGCGTACGAGTTCAGCTCCACGAGTGGTGGTGGCGGGGCTTTCGCCGCCGCGGGTATCGCTTCCTCGGCCAAGCCGAAGAGTGAGCCCACCGAAGCGGTAAGCGAAAAGGTCGCCGGCTAACGTTCGTGAGATGGAGGGGTTGGACATGAAGCTGGTGACCGCGGTCATCAAGCCGCACCAGTTGGACGCCGTCAAGGAGGCCCTGCACGCCCTCGGCGTGGCCGGGTTGACTGTCAGCGAGGTCCAGGGTTACGGGCGACAGAAGGGGCACACCGAGGTCTACCGGGGTGCCGAGTACACCGTCGAGTTCCTGCCCAAGATTCGGGTGGAGGTGCTGACCGACGAGATCGACGTCGAGAAGATCGTCGACGCGGTGGTCGGTGCCGCCCGGACGGGCAAGATCGGTGACGGCAAGGTCTGGGTGACCGGAGTCGAGGAGGTCGTCCGGGTACGCACCGGCGAGCGCGGCCTGGACGCCCTGTAAGGAGACACCGTCGATGACCTCGTTGATCTCTCGGCAAGCCTCGGCTTCGAGCCCCACGGCAGCACCGAAGGTCAACGAGGTCGTCGGCGTACCGGCCGGGATCGGCGCCACCGCGCGTCGGGCCCGCTCGGACGCGTACGACGCCTGGCTGGCCCGGCTGCTGCCACCGCGGCCGGGCGTCGCCCTGCTCGCGGTCGGTGGGCTGGGCCGGCGGCAGTGCGCCCCCTACGGCGACCTCGACCTGGTGCTGGTGCACTCCGGGGTGGCCGGGATCGACGAGCTGGCCGCCGAGCTGTGGTACCCGATCTGGGACGCCGGGCTGCGGCTGGACCACTCCGTACGCACCGTCGCCGAGGCGCTGTCGGTCGCCCAGGACGACGTCAAGGTGGCCCTCGGGCTGCTCGACGCCCGTCTCGTCGCCGGTGACCCCGACCTGGCCGACACACTGATCCGCAGCGCCACCGACCACTGGCGGCGCACCGCCGTACGCCAACTGGCCCCGCTGCGGGAAACCACGGTCGCCCGCTGGCAGGCCCACGGCGAGTTGGCCTTCCTGCTTGAGGGCGACCTCAAGGAGGCGGCCGGCGGCCTGCGGGACGTCGGCATCCTGCGGGCCATCGCGATCGCCGGGATCACCGACGCGCTGCGGCCCGCCGTGCACGCCGCCCACCTGCGCCTGCTGGACACCCGTGACGCGCTGCATCACCAGGTCGGCCGGCGCGTCGACCGGCTGCTGGCCCAGGAACGCGAGGGGGTCGCCGCGCTGCTCGGCCTGCGCCAGGCAGCACCCGGCGGCCCTGACACCGCTCACACCGCCGGCCCGGGTGGATCGGCCGGGGACGGGGACGCGCTGCTGCGCCGGGTGGCCGGTGACGCCCGTACCGTCAGTCATGCTCTGCACGACGCCTTCCGCGCCGCGGACCGGCTGCGTTCCGGTCGTCGCCGGGGTGCCGACGGACGGCCGCTGCGTCGGCCGGTGGCCCGGGACGTGGTCGAGCACGACGGGGAACTGGTGCTGGCCCGTACCGCCATCGGGGCCCGCCCCGACCCCAACCTCTCGCTACGGGTGGCCGCCGCGGCGGCGGTCACCGGGCTGCCGATCGCCCGCGCCACCTGCGAGTGGCTGGCCACCTACTGTCCGCCGCTGCCCACGCCGTGGCCGGCGGAGGCGCGCGCCGCGCTGACCACCCTGCTGGGCGCCGGTGCGGGGCTGCTGCCCGCCTGGGAGACCTGTGACCGGTACGGGCTGATCGACGGCTGGCTGCCGGAGTGGACCCGGCTGCGCAGCCTGCCCCAGCACAACCCGGTGCACCGGTTCACCCTCGACCGGCACCTGGTGCAGACCGCCTTCGAGGCCAGCCGGCACACCCGCGACGTGGACCGCCCCGACCTGCTGCTGCTCGCTGCCTTCCTGCACGACATCGGCAAGGGTCTGCCGGGTGACCATTCCACGGTCGGTGCGCCGATCGCCGAGGCGATGGCCGCCCGGATCGGCCTGCCCGCCGCCGAGGCGACACTGATCGGCACCCTGGTCCGGCTGCACCTGCTGCTGCCCGAGGTGGCCACCCGCCGCGACCTGGCCGATCCGGTGACCATTTCCGGGGTGGCCGAGGCAGTCGGTGACGTCACCACCCTCGACCTGCTGCACGCGCTGGCCCGGGCGGACGCTGCCGCCACCGGGCCGGGCGCCTGGTCGGACTGGAAGGGCCGGTTGATCGCCGAACTGGTGGCCCGGGTCCGCACCACGCTCGACACCGGCGCCGTACCCGAGCCGCCCGCACCGGACCCGGCGCTGGTGGCGGGGCCGCTGCCGGTCGTACACCTGACCGGGGACCGGGTGGCGGTGGCCGCGGCGGACCGGCGTGGCCTGCTCGCCACGGTGGCCGGTTGCCTGGCCCTGCACCGCCTGGAGGTGCTCGCGGCGGACGCCTCGACGGTGGACGGGCGGGCCCTGGTGGAGTGCCGGGTGCAGCCACGGTACGGGCTGCCCCCCGAGCCGGTGGCGCTCAGCTCCGACCTGCGTCGGGCGGTCGGTGGCGACGTGTCGGTCACCCAGCGACTGCGTGGACGGGCCCTGGCCGCACGGGGGGCCGGTGCCGAACCACGAGTGGTCTGGCACCGGGACGCCGCCACCGACGCGGTACTGCTGGAGTTGCGGGCCGCGGACGCCGCCGGCCTGCTGTACCGGGTGACAAGCGCGCTGGACGCCGCCGGCGCCCAGGTCCGCGCGGCCCGCATCGCCACCCTCGGCGGGGACGTGGTCGACGTCTTCTACCTGGTGGGCGGCTGGCCCTCCGACGACGAACGCACCCGCCTGGAAGCCGCCGTCCTCGCCGCCGTGTAGTCGGCCCTGGCGGCGTCTCCGAGAACGTGCTGCCAGCAGCTTCGGGGAAAATGCTGCCTCACCAGCCGACGAGGCAGCATTTTCCCTGATGTTGCGCGCGCAGCGGCGTCGTTGCCCTGCGGGGTGCGGCCCGCACACCCCGCAGGGCGGCGTGGGGGCGGGGTGTGGGAGGGGTTGCCGGCGGTAAAGGGGGCGGCTGGGCCGGGCCGGGGAAGCGGGGTCGGGCTAGGCTAGCGGTGGGCTGGACGCCACCCGCGTGTCCGCACCGTGCCCGCCGAAGACGACGATCGGGATGTTCGCGTGTTTGACACCTTGAGTGACCGCCTCTCCGGGATCTTCACCAAGCTCCGCGGCAAGGGACGCCTCACCGACGCCGACATCGACGCCACCGCGCGCGAGATCCGCCTCGCGCTGCTGGAGGCCGACGTCGCGCTGCCGGTGGTCAAGGGCTTCATCGCGAACGTCAAGGAACGGGCGCGCGGTGCGGAGGTCTCCCAGGCGCTCAACCCGGCCCAGCAGATCATCAAGATCGTCAACGAGGAACTGGTCACCGTCCTCGGCGGCGAGGGGCGTCGGCTCCAGTTCGCCAAGCAGCCGCCGACCGTGATCATGCTCGCCGGCCTCCAGGGTTCCGGTAAGACCACCCTCGCCGGCAAGCTGGCCCGCTGGCTCAAGGCCCAGGGCCACCAGCCGCTGCTGGTCGCCGCCGACCTCCAGCGTCCCAACGCCGTCGGGCAGCTCCAGGTGCTCGGTGGCCGGGCCGGCGTCGAGGTGTACGCCCCGGAGCCCGGCAACGGCGTCGGTGACCCGGTGCAGGTGGCGAAGGCGTCCCTCGAACACGCCCGCCGTGCCGCCCGCGACGTGGTCATCGTCGACACCGCCGGCCGGCTCGGCATCGACGCCGAGATGATGCAGCAGGCCGCCGACATCCGCGACGCGGTCGACCCCGACGAGGTCATCTTCGTCATCGACGCGATGGTCGGTCAGGACGCGGTGCGTACCGCCGAGGCGTTCCGCGACGGCGTCGGCATCACCGGTGTGGTGCTCTCCAAGCTCGACGGCGACGCCCGCGGTGGTGCCGCGTTGTCGGTGCGTGAGGTGACCGGGCAGCCGATCCTGTTCGCCTCCACCGGCGAGAAGCTGGAGGACTTCGACGTCTTCCACCCCGACCGGATGGCCAGCCGGATCCTCGGCATGGGCGACGTTCTCACTCTGATCGAGCAGGCCGAGGCGGCCTTCGACACCGATCAGAAGGAGAAGATGACCGCCAAGCTGATGGGCGGCGAGCAGTTCACCCTGGAGGACTTCCTCGACCAGCTCATCGCGGTGCGCCGGATGGGGCCGATCGCCAACGTGCTGGCCATGATGCCCGGCATGGGGCAGGTCAAGGACCAGCTCGCCGAGGTGGACGACAAGCACTTCGACAAGATCACCGCGATCATCCGGTCGATGACCCCGGCCGAGCGCACCAACCCGAAGATCATCAACGGCTCCCGTCGGGCCCGGATCGCCAACGGTTCCGGGGTCACCGTGATGGACGTCAACCAGCTGCTCAACCGCTTCGCCGACGCGCAGAAGATGATGAAGCAGATGGGCGGCATGATGGGCCTGCCGGGCGGCCGGCGCAAGGCCACCAAGAGCCCGAAGAACAAGCGCAAGGGTACGAAGGGCGGCGGTCGGCCGCGTACCGGTGCCGGCATGCCCGGTGGCTTCCCGGGCGGCATGCCGCAGCTCCCGCCGGGCATGAAGCCGGAGGACCTGGCGGCCGGTCAGGGCCTCCCGCCGGGCTTCAAGCTCCCGAAGATCGACTTCAACAAGCTCGGCAAGGGCGGTCAGCCGCCTCGCTGACCGTACGGCGGGCGGGGCTCCTCGCCGGCGACGGAGAGTGATCCGGTAGGACTGTGCGCATGGCTCTGCATGTGCGCGGTGTGCTCCTGCCGGACGACGAGGTCCGGGATCTGTGGCTGGTCGGCGACCGGATCACCTTCGAACCGGTGCCCGGCGCCGAGACCATCGTCGATGGCGGGTTCGTCCTGCCGGGGCTGGTGGACGCGCACTGCCACATCGGCATCGCCCGGGGCGCGACCCCGATCACCTCACTGGATCAGGCGCGGGCGTTGGCGCGGATCGATCGGGACGCGGGTGTGCTGGCGATCCGGGACGCGGGTTCGCCCTTCCCGTACCCGGAGCTTGAGGATGAACCCGACCTGCCCCGGATGGTCCGGGCCGGGCGGCACATCGCGCCGCCGAGGCGCTACCTGCGCGACATCGGGGTGGAGGTCGAGGCGGCCCAGGTGGTGGCGACCGTGGCCGAGCAGGCGGCGGCCGGCAGCGGCTGGGTCAAGCTGGTCGGGGACTGGATCGACCGGGGGGTCGGTGACCTGGCCCCGGCCTGGGACGCGGACACCATGGCCGCCGCCGTGGCCGCCGCGCACGCCGCCGGGGTACGCGCCGCCGTGCACACCTTCAGCGAGTCGGCCGTGGAGATCATGGTGCGGGCCGGGGTGGACTCGGTCGAGCACGGCACCGGGTTGAGCCTGGACCTGATCGACCTGATGGCCCGGCAGGGCACCGCGTTGATCCCCACAATGATCAACATTCAGACCTTCGGCCACATCGCCGACCAGGCCCGACCCAAGTTCCCCGGGTACGCCGACCACATGATCGCCCTGCGGGACCGCTTCCCCGAGGTGGTCCGCTCGGCGTACGAGGCCGGGGTGCCGATCTTCGTCGGTACCGACGCCGGCGGTGGCATCGACCACGGCCTGGCCGCCGAGGAGATGCTGTTGCTGCACGAGCAGGCCGGCATGAGCACCGAGGACGTGCTCGCCGCCGCCACCTGGCGGGCCCGGGAGTGGCTCGGCTTCCCTGGCCTGGTCGACGGTGGCCTCGCCGACCTCGTCGTCTACTCCGACGACCCGCGCCGGGACCTGCGGGTGGTTCGCGAGCCTGCCCGCATCGTGCTGCGGGGCCGGGTCATCCGCTGACCCGCTGAATGGGGGTGATGCCGCGCCCGATCGCGCTGCCCTGTCCGCCCCTGCATAGGATGTGCGGTTATGGCGCGCGTGCTTACTCCCCGGGCTGAGGACTTCCCCCGGTGGTACCAGGACCTCATCGCTAAGGCGAAGCTGGCCGACAACGGGCCGGTGCGGGGGACCATGGTGATCCGACCGGCCGGCTATGCCATCTGGGAGCGGATGCAGGCCGAGATGGACGACCGGATCAAGGCGGCCGGGGCGGAGAACGCGTACTTCCCGCTGTTCATCCCGGAGAGCTACCTCAAGCGCGAGGCCGAGCACGTCGAGGGCTTCTCGCCGGAGTTGGCGGTGGTCACCCACGGCGGCGGCAAGCAGTTGGCCGAGCCGGTCGTGGTGCGCCCCACCAGCGAGACGGTCATCGGCGAGTTCATGGCCAAGTGGATCGACTCGTACCGGGACCTGCCGCTGCTGCTCAACCAGTGGGCCAACGTGGTCCGCTGGGAGCTGCGTCCGCGGATCTTCCTGCGCACCAGCGAGTTCCTCTGGCAGGAGGGCCACACCGCCCACGCCACGCGCGAGGACGCCCGGGCCTACGCCCGCAAGATCCTGCACGAGGCGTACGAGGACCTGATGGTCAACGTGCTCGGCATCCCGGTGGTGGTCGGGCTCAAGACCGCCCGGGAGCGGTTCGCCGGGGCGACCGCCACCTACACCTGTGAAGGCATGATGGGTGACGGCAAGGCGCTCCAGCTCGGCACCAGCCACGAGCTCGGGCAGAACTTCGCCAAGGCGTTCGACATCAGCTACTCCTCGGCCGAGGGCGGTCGGGAGCACGCCTGGACCACCTCCTGGGGCACCTCGACCCGGATGCTCGGCGGTCTGATCATGTGCCACGGCGACGACAACGGGCTGCGGGTGCCGCCGAAGCTGGCGCCGGTGCAGGCGTACGTCATGGTGGTCAAGGACGGCGACGGTGTCGGCGAGGCGGCGGCCAAGCTGCGTGACGCGCTGCGTGACGCCGGCGTCCGGGTCGCCCTCGACGACCGCACCGACACCCCCTTCGGCCGCCGGGCCGTCGACGCCGAGCTGCGCGGCTACCCGGTACGCGTCGAGGTCGGCCCCCGCGACCTGGCCGCCGGCAACGCGGTCGTGGTCCGGCGTACGGACGGCTCGAAGGCCCCCACCCCCATCGCGGACGTGGTCGGCGCGGTGCTCGCCGCGCTGGACGCCGACCAGCAGGCCCTGCACGACCAGGCCCTGGCCTTCCGCCAGTCCCGCACCATCGACGTCGCCACCCTCGACGAGGCGATCGAGGCGGCCGCCACCGGCTGGGCCCGCGTCCCGTGGTCGGCCGTAGGTGTCGAAGGCGAGGCCAAGGCCAACGCCCAGGGCGTCACCGTCCGCTGCCTGGTCCGCGCCGACAACTCCGTCCCCGACACCGAGGACGAACCCAACCTCACCGCCATCCTCGCCCGCGCCTACTAACCCCCTGCCCCGCCCCCGCCCCCGCCCCCGTCCCCACCCACCCCCGCTCTGCCCGTCGATCTTGCACTTTCTGTCGGGGTAAACCCGAGGAAAAGGTGTATTTCGGCGACCAGAAGTGCAAGATCGCGGGGGTTGGGGGGCGGTAGGGTCGGGGCGTGAGGTTTGAGGTGGGGCGGTTGGTGGTGCACCGCAACGTGCGGCGAGGGCGGATCGGGTGGGTGCGGCCCGCCCGGGTGGTCAGCGACGATGAGCGTGGGCTGCTGTTGTGGGTGGCTGAGGGGTCGGCGGTGGCGGGGGAGGTGAACGCTGCCGGGCTGGGGATGCGGGCGGTTCCGTTCGCGCAGTGGCTCACTCCGACGTTTCAGCTCAAGCAGGGGCGGTGGAACGGGCCGCCGTTGCTGAAGTTCCTGCCTGCCGGGGCGGCGCATTCCGTCTGGTGGTTCCGGGACGCGCAGGGGCGGTTCACCGGGTGGTACGTCAACCTGGAGGAGACCGGCGTCCGGTGGGACGACGGCGGGCTGGCCGGTATCGACATCATCGACCAGGATCTCGACGTGTGGGTCCGACCCGACCGCAGCTGGGAGTGGAAGGACGAGGGCGAGTTCGTCGAGCGGCTGGCCTTCCCGGAGCACTACTGGGTGACCGACGAGGCGGCCGTACGAGCCGAGGGCAAGCGGGTGATCGCCCTGGCCGAGGCCGGTGAGTTCCCGTTCGACGGCACCTGGTGCGATTTCACGCCGCCCCCGGAGTGGGAAACCCCGCAGTGGCTACCCGCCGGCTGGGACCGCCCACCCGTGCGCTGAGTCGCCCACCTGCGCCGAGCTGGCTGTTTCGGTGTGTTCTGGGTCACATACGGGCCGGTTCGGGTGACCCGCCCTGGTCCGATGTGAGGGATCCGGGGTGGATCTGGCAGAATGGCTGGCTGGTATCCGGCGCGTGTCCGGCGCCCTCTAACCCGGGCGCGTCGCCAGTCCACCCGAGCAGTCTCCGGCCCAACCCCACTGTGCCGGTTGGCGCTCACCCGTGCACACCGCCCACCTGGGCCGGTGAGATCGCAACAGGAGCGAAACAACCGTGGCCGTAAAGATCCGGCTCCTGCGGATGGGCAAGATCCGCAACCCGCAGTACCGCATCGTCGTCGCCGACTCGCGCACCAAGCGTGACGGCCGGGCGATCGAGTTCGTCGGCATCTACCAGCCGAAGGAAGACCCTTCGGTGATCGAGGTCAAGTCGGAGCGGGTCCAGTACTGGCTGTCCGTCGGCGCCCAGCCCAGCGAGGCGGTGCAGCGGCTGCTGGAGTTGACCGGTGACTGGCAGAAGTACAAGGGCCTGCCGGCCCCGCCGCCGCTGAAGGTGGCGCCGGAGCGGGCCGACCGCAAGGCCGCCTACGAGGCCGAGGCGAAGGCCGCCGCCGGTGTGGCCGACACCCCGGCCAAGCCGGCCAAGAAGGCCGCCAAGGCCGAGGCTGAGGCGCCGAAGGCCGAGGAGTCGAAGGCCGAGGCGCCGGCTGCTGCGGACTCCGGCGAGCAGGCCTGACATGGCACTGCGGCCGGCGTTGGAGCACCTGGTCAAGGGCATCGTCGACCACCCCGATGACGTACGCGTCCGGATGGTCGACTCCCGTCGGGGCAAGCGGCTCGAAGTTCGCGTGCACCCCGAGGACCTGGGCACCGTGATCGGGCGGTCCGGTCGGACCGCCAAGGCACTGCGCCAGGTGATCGGCTCCATCGGTGGGCGCGGCGTGCGCGTCGACATCGTCGACTCGTACTGATGCTGCTCATCGTCGGCAGGATCGGTAAGCCGCACGGCATCCGCGGTGAGGTCACCGTGGAGGTCCGTACGGACGAGCCCGATACGCGGTTCGCCCCCGGTGTGGTGCTGGCCACCATGCCGGGGGTGGTTCCCCGGGGCGGCCAGGAGCCGGCCGCCGAACCGGGCGAGCGGTACGAGGTGCCCGACGCGTTGACCGTGGAGGCTGTCCGCTGGCACCAGGGGCGGCTGCTGGTCGCCTTCGAGGGGGTACTGGACCGTGACGTCGCGGAGGCGTTGCGGGGCACCCTGCTCACCGTGGACAGCGCCGACGTGGCACCGCCGGAGGATCCGGAGGAGTTCCACGATCACCAGTTGGTGGGGCTGGCCGTGGTCACCCCGTCCGGCGAGCGTCTCGGCGAGGTGGCTCGGATCGACCACGCACCCGCCTCGGATCTGCTGGTGCTCCGTCGTCCCGAGGGGCGTACCGCGCTGATTCCGTTCGTCAAGGCGATCGTCCCCGAGGTCGATCTCGCCGGTGGTCGCGTCGTGGTCGACCCGCCCGGTGGCCTGCTCGACCTCTGATCCCGCGGAGCACCCCTGATGCGCGTCGACATCGTGTCGATCTTCCCGGAGTACTTCGCTCCGCTGGACCTGTCGCTGATCGGCAAGGCGCGGGCCAACGGCACGCTGCGGCTGGCCGTACACGATCTGCGGAGCTGGACCCACGACGTGCACCGCACCGTCGACGACACGCCGTACGGTGGCGGGCCCGGCATGGTGATGCGGCCCGAGCCGTGGGGTGCGGCGCTGGACGCCCTGGCCCCCGCCGAGTCGGCTGCGCCCCGGCTGCTGGTGCCGTCCCCGGCCGGCGTGCCGTTCACCCAGGCGCTGGCGTACGAGTTGGCCGCCGAGCCGCACCTGCTCTTCGCCTGCGGCCGGTACGAGGGCATCGACCAGCGGGTGCTCGACCACGCGGCGACCCGGATGCCGGTCACCGAGGTCAGCCTCGGCGACTACGTGCTCTTCGGTGGCGAGGTCGCGGTGCTGGTGATCCTGGAGGCGGTCGTCCGGCTGCTGCCCGGGGTGCTTGGCAACGCCGGCTCGTTGGCCGAGGAGTCGCATGCGCACGGGCTGCTGGAGGCGCCGATGTACACCAAGCCGGCGACCTGGCGGGGGCTGGACGTGCCGGAGGTGCTGCGCTCCGGTGACCACGGTCGGATCGCCCGCTGGCGCAGGGACGCAGCGTTGGCGCGTACCGCCCGACGTCGGCCCGACATGCTCGCCGCGCTCGACCCCGGGGAGCTGGACAAACGGGACGTGGCGGCGCTGGACCGGGCCGGGTTTCCGGTGCCCGGACCCGATGTGGCAAAGTAGAGGGGTTGCCGCAGTCGTCTGCGCCGTGGACGGCTGCGAGGATCCCCGACCGGGGTCTGGTGTCAGCGACCACCACCCGGGGATCAGTATCACCCATCCGCGCGCCGATTGACGGTGCGCCGTGAGCCTCACGAGGACGCAGCGATGAACATCCTGGACGCCCTTGACGCCCAGTCGAAGCGCACCGACCTTCCCGACTTCCGTGCCGGTGACACCGTCAAGGTGCACGCCCGGGTGGTCGAGGGCAACCGGTCCCGGGTCCAGATCTTCCAGGGCGTCGTCATCCGCCGCCAGGGTGACGGACTGCGCGAGACCTTCACCGTTCGCAAGCTCAGCTTCGGCGTCGGTGTCGAGCGGACCTACCCGATCAACAGCCCGGCGATCGACCGGATCGAGGTCGTGACCCGCGGTGACGTCCGTCGGGCCAAGCTCTACTACCTGCGTGAGCTGCGGGGCAAGAAGGCCAAGATCAAGGAGCTGCGCGAGAAGCAGCCGAGCTGACCTCGCTCTGCGCCACGCCGCCTAAGCTGCGCGTGTGTCGTACGCTCGGGGTCGCACTACCCTGGTCGTACGGGCGCAGCGCGGCGGCGACCCGCCGTGCACGGCGGGTGACCTCCACTACCGCCCGGGGAGTCTCGACGAGACTGCCGGGCGGTAGTCGTTTCTGTGGA
Organism: Micromonospora maris AB-18-032; assembly: GCF_000204155.1. NCBI lineage: Bacteria > Bacillati > Actinomycetota > Actinomycetes > Micromonosporales > Micromonosporaceae > Micromonospora > Micromonospora maris. Next base: position 1,532,924 of record NC_015434.1, read on the forward strand.
CCGGGGAGTGCGCGTGGTACAGGCGCTTGACGACAGCGGCTCGGTTGATCCTTGGCGTCGGCGCAGCCGGCGCAACAAGCCGCAGATGCCGCTCTGGCAGGAACTGCCGCTGCTGCTCGTCGTCGCCTTCTGCCTCGCCGTGCTGATCCGCACGTTCCTGCTCCAGGCCTTCTTCATCCCCTCCGGGTCGATGGAGGACACCCTGCTCGTCGGTGACCGCGTCCTGGTCAACAAGGTCGTCTACAACGTGCGGGATCCGCAGCGCGGCGAGGTGGTGGTCTTCCGGGGCACCGACAAGTGGGTCCCGCAGGTGGAGGTGGAGCCGGCCGACGGCTTCGTCGACCGCCTCGGCCGCACCGTCGGTGACCTGGTCGGGCTGAGCCGCCCCGGGGAGAAGGACTTCATCAAGCGCGTCATCGGGCTTCCCGGTGACCGGGTGAGCTGCTGTGACGACCAGGGGCGGCTGCTGGTGAACGGCACCCCGCTGGACGAGTCGGCGTACGTGTTGCGCGACTCGCCACTGGACCTGCCCCCCAACGCGCAGGAGTGCCGCTCCCGGCGGTTCGAGGAGATCGTGGTCCCGCCCGGGCAGATGTTCGTGCTCGGCGACCACCGTCTCGTCTCGCAGGACGCCCGCTGCCAGGGCACGGTGCCGATCGACAACGTGGTGGGACGAGCCTTCGCGGTGGTCTGGCCCTCCAACCGCTGGCACACCCTGCCCATCCCGGAGACGTTCGCCGACGTGCCGTCACCGGTCACGGCCACCGGCGGTGCCGCGCCGGCGGTGCGGCCCACCGCCGAGGGCGGTGCCTTCCTGGCACTTCCGATCGCAGCCGTACTCTCCGTTCTCGCGCGTTCGACGCGGTGGCACCGATCCGGGCAACGTAGGCTCCTCCCGTGATTGACGAGCAGACCGACAAGCCGCGCCACTCCTTCTGGAAGGAACTGCCCATCCTTCTCGGGGTGGCGATCCTGGTCGCGGTACTGGTGCGGGCCTTCGTACTGCAGACCTTCTTCATCCCGTCGCCGTCCATGGAGAACACTCTCAAGATCGACGATCGGGTGCTGGTCAACAAGTTGGTGTACAACTTCCGGACACCGCACCGCGGCGAGGTGATCGTCTTCAAGGCGCCCGTCGAGTGGAGCGGCAACCCCGCGGGCGAGGACTTCATCAAGCGGGTCATCGGCGTCGGCGGTGACCGGGTGGTCTGCTGCGACGCGCAGGACCGTCTGGTGATCAACGGGGTGCCGCTGGACGAGCCGTACATCTTCTCCTTCGACGGTCAGCGGGACAAGCCGGCGGACCAGGAGTTCGATGTCGTCGTACCGGAGGGTCGGCTCTGGGTGATGGGCGACCACCGCTCCGCCTCCGGCGACTCGCTGGAGCACTATCAGCAGTCCGGCGAGAACGTCACCGCGGCCACCATTCCCGAGAAGGACGTCGTGGGCCGGGCCTTCACCGTCTTCTGGCCGTTCAACCGGGCCACCCTGCTCACGGTGCCCGAGGGGTTCGAGGCGATTCCGGCACCCTGACGGTGCCGGCGGGCCGGCTGGGACGGCGACGTGGGCGTTGTCGGTGACGTCTGGCAGTCTGGTGCGGTGACGCGATACACCCCGAGGCGCGCCGCCCGGGTGCTCCTGGTCGACCGGGCCGATCGGCTGCTGCTCTTCCGCGGCTTCGATCCGGCCCAGCCGCAGGGCGGACGCTGGTGGTTCACCCCCGGCGGCGGTCTGGACCCGGGGGAGACGTACGCCGACGGCGCGGCGCGTGAGCTGGCGGAGGAGACCGGGTTGCGGTTGCCTGTGGCCGAGTTCGGTGAACCGGTGCACGCCGACATCACCGAGTTCTCCTTCGACGGGGTGTGGTACCGGCAGGAGCAGCGGTTCTTCCTGGTGCGGGTGGCCACCCACGAGGTGGACACCACCGGGTTCAGCGAGGCGGAGCGGGGCAGCGTGGACGGCTACCGGTGGTGGTCGGCCGAGGAGCTGCGCAGCACCGCCGAGCGGTGCTACCCGCAGGAGCTGTCAGCGATCCTGACCCGGGCGTTGACCGGCGCCCCGGCCACGGCCGGCGGTGCGCCGTGCTGACCCCGCCGCGCACGGTGGTGCGCCGGGAGGCCGGGCTCTACGCGCTGGAACGGGCCTTGCAGCGGCGTGGCTTCCGGTACGTCGCCGGTGCCGACGAGGCCGGCCGGGGCGCGTGCGCCGGGCCGCTTGTCGCCGCCGCTGCGGTGCTGCCGGAGGGGCGGCGGGGCGAGATCGACGGCCTGGCCGACTCCAAGCTGCTCACCCCGGCCAGCCGGGAGCGGGTGTACGACGAGGTGGTCGCGCGTGCCCTGGCGTACGCCGTGGTGGTCATCCCGGCCGAGGAGGTCGACGCCCGCGGGCTGCACGTGTGCAACCTGGCCGCGATGCGCCGGGCGTTGGCCTCGCTGACCGTGCGACCCGAGTACGTGCTGACCGACGGGTTCGGCGTCGACGGTCTGGACGTGCCCGGTCTCGCCGTGTGGAAGGGTGATCGGGTAGCGGCCTGCGTGGCGGCGGCGAGCGTGCTGGCCAAGGTGACCCGGGACCGGATCATGGTCGACCTCGACGCCGAGCACCCCGGCTACGGCTTCGCCGAGCACAAGGGGTACATCACCGCCGACCACACGGCGGCGCTGCGCGAGCACGGTCCGTGCCGGGAACACCGGTTCTCCTATGTCAACGTCGCTGCCGTCTCCGGCCTGGACGGCCGCCCGCCCCGCTCACGTCGACCGCTGGGCGCAAGCTGGGACGAGCCGATGGAGCGCTCAGGCTTCGCAGGGGGTACCGTCGGCGTGGCGTTGGGCGAGCAGCGTCAGCGTCCAGCGCCGGTGGGGGAAGATGTGGTCATGGAAGGCGGAGTGCGATGAGCGCGGAAGACCTCGAAAAGTACGAGACCGAGATGGAGCTGCAGCTCTACCGGGAGTACCGCGACATCGTCCGTCAGTTCTCCTACGTGGTGGAGACCGAGCGGCGGTTCTACCTGGCCAACCAGGTCGACCTGCACGTGCGCAACTCCGACGGCGAGGTCTACTTCGAGGTCGAGATGCATGACGCCTGGGTGTGGGACATGTACCGTCCTGCCCGGTTCGTCAAGAACGTCCGGGTGATGACGTTCAAGGACGTCAACGTCGAGGAGTTGGAGAAGCCCGACATCTCGCTGCCCGCCGACTCCGGCTTCGGCGGCTGATCCTCGGTCCGTTGTCGTCACGGCGGCCCCCACCCGCCCGTGATCGGTCCACATCGGCGTGCCCGGCCCCGTCCGGCTCTCCGCGTCGCCTCCGCAGCAGCCATCGCCCTCGGTCGCCGCGTCACGCCATAGCAGATCAACTGCGTCGGCGCGGTCTGTCCACAGGGCGTGGCGTCGTCCACAGGCGAGGCCGGCCGGGCAGCGAAGCCGCGCCGACGACGCGCACACTCGCCGCCATGGTGACCCGATCCGGCGCGCTCTGCGCCCTCCTGCTCGTGCCACTTGTCACGTACCCGCCGCCGCCCTCGTCGTCGCTGCCGACGGCGATGTCGCTGGCCGCCGATCATCAGGGCCTGGTCGTCTCGGCGTCCGCGCTGGTGCCGCCGTCCAGGGTCGTCGCGGCGGACAGCGTCGGGCGGTACCGGTGGCCGGTCGACGGGCAGCCCCGGCCGGTGCGCCGGTTCGATCCGCCGCCTCGTCCCTGGCTGGCCGGCCATCGTGGGGTGGACCTGCTCGCGCCGGCCGGCGCGACGATCCGGGCCGCCGGTGACGGCACGATCTCGTACGCCGGCATGGTCGCCGGCCGTCCGGTGATCTCGGTGGCCCATGCCGACGGGCTGCGCACCACCTACGAGCCGGTGGAACCGGCGGTCACCGTCGGCACGTCGGTGCATGCGGGCACCGTGCTGGGGGTTCTGCTGCCCGGCCACGCGGGCTGTCCGCAGGCCGCCTGCCTGCACTGGGGGTTGCGCCGGGGCGACGACTACCTCGACCCGCTGGCCCTGCTCGGTCTCGGCCGGACCCGGCTGCTGCCGCTTGCCGACGCGCCGCTCAGCGCTGGTCGAGCAGGGTGGGCAGTTGCACGGCGAGCCGGTCGTACTCGTCGGGCGAGTTGTACACCTGGCCGCACAGTCTCAGCCAGCCCCGCCCGTCCCAAGTGTTGACCGCGACCTGGGCGGCGAGCCGCTCGGCGATCCGGGCCCGCAGCGCCCGCGCGCCGTCCATGGTGGTGGCGAGGCCCGCCGGCAACGGGACGATCCGCATGGCGACCGTAGGTCCGCCGGGGTCGGGCAGGTCGGCCGGTCGCACGCCGAGAGCGTCCCCCACCACCCGCTGCCCGTACGCGGCCAGCGCCGCGTTGTGCGCACGCACCCGGTCCACGCCGAGCGTACGCAGGACGTAGAGCCCCACCGGGGCGCTCAGCCAGCCGGTGTAGTCCGCGGTCGCCTGCCACTCCACCCGGCCCGGGAAGCCCGCCTCCTGCTCCCAGGAGACCACCAGCGGTTCGACCCGCTCCCGCCAGGGCGGGGAGACCACGAGGACGGCCGTGCCCCGGGGCGCGTACCCCCACTTGTGCAGGTTGCCGACCCAGAAGTCGGCGCCGATGCTCTGCACGGTCGCCGGCAGCATGCCGGGCGCGTGGGCGGCGTCGACAAGCACCGACACGCCGTGTTCCCGTGCCACGCCGACGATGGCAGCCACCGGGAACAGTCGCGCCGTCGCCGAGGTGAGCTGGTCGACCACGACCAGTCGGGTACGCCCCGGACGCAGCCCGGACCGGACGATCTGCACGATCTCCTCGGTGGTGGCGGACAGCGGCACCCGCAGCACCCGATGGGTCGCCCCGGTGCGGTGACACTCCCGGCGGACGGCGAAGTCGACCGCACCGTAGCCGTGGTCGGTGGTGAGCACCTCGTCGTCCGGGCGCAGCCCGACCGACTGCAACGCCACGGCCACGCCGGTGGTGGCGTTGACGGTCAGGGCGGTGCCGTCCGGGTCGGCGCCGAGGAAGCCGGCCAGGTGCCGGCGGGCGTGCGTGATCCGGTCGATCAGACCCTGGGTGAAGAAGCGCAGCGGATCGGCTTCCATCTCGTCGCGCAACCGCTGCTGGGCCCGCTGCACGGTGATCGGCACCGCGCCGAACGAGCCGTGGTTGAGGTGGCTGACCGCCGGGTCGAGGGAGAAGAGCAGACGAGCGCCCGGGATCGGCTCAGGAGGCAACGGGACGCTCACCGGATGATCGTAACGCTGTCCCCGGCCCGTCGTGATGGATCTTGTGCAGTCCCTAGGCGCGGGGATGGGCCTGGCGGTATGCGGCGCGGAGCCGGTCGACCGAGACGTGGGTGTAGACCTGCGTGCTGGCCAGCGACGAGTGCCCCAGCAACTCCTGCACCGCGCGCAGGTCCGCCCCGCCTTCGAGCAGGTGGGTGGCGGCCGAGTGGCGCAGCGCGTGCGGGCCGATCCGGGGCAGGCCGGTGGCCTGTGCGTACGCCCCGACGATCTGGCGGGCCGTCGTCGGGTTCAACCGGCCACCCCGGACGCCGAGGAGCAACGCGTCGCGGGAGCCCGGAACCACAAGCACCGGCCGTCCCCGCCGCAGCCACTCGTCGAGGGCCCGCTGGGCCGGCGAGCCGTACGGCACGACCCGTTCCCGTCCGCCCTTACCCCGGACCCGAACCACCCGCCGGCCATGGTCGATATCGGCGACGTCGATGCCGCAGGCCTCGCTCACCCGCACTCCGGTGCCGTAGAGCAACTCCAGCAGCACCCGGTCCCGCAACCGCACCGCCTCGGCGACCACTTCTTCCGCCCCGGCACCGTCCCCGGTCTCAGCGGCGACCGGCCCGCCGGCGGTGCCGTGCCCGTCAGCGGTGGGGTGGGCATCGGCGGTGCGGTGGCTGTCGGCGTGGTCATCAACGGGGTGGTCATCAACGGGGTGGTCGTCGGGGGTGGGGTGAGTGGGGCTGGTGCTGTGGCGGGTCGGTGCCTCGACGAGGAGCGCGGCCTGGTCGGTGCGGAGCACGGTGGGCAGGGTGCGCTGCGGACGGGGACTGGCCAGCGTGGCGGCCACGTCGGTGGGTAGCAGGCCGCCCCGGTGCGCCCAGGCACTGAAGGTGCGTGCCGCCGCTGCCCGCCGGGCCAGCGACGCCCGGGCCGCTCCCATCGTCCGCTGTTTGGCCAGCCAACTGCGTACCGTGTCAAGGCTCAGCTCAGCCACCTCGGCGCAGCCCATCCGGTGGGCATGATCCAACAGGGACACCAGATCGGCGACGTACGCCCGCACGGTGTGGGCCGAGCGGTTGCGGACCGAGGCGAGGTGTCGGGCGAACTCGTCCACCGCGTCCCGCAGCGGCTCCGGCAGCGCCGCGTGCACGGCCCGGGTGCCGCGGGTGTTGCGGTCTTCGGTACCCCCCACGCGGCCCAGCCTAGGACGAGGCCGGTGGCGCCCGCGAACCTGCCGCGCACCGATACTGCCGCTCAGCCTGCGCGGCGCGGCGGGACCAGGGCGTAGCCGTCGTCGCGGCGTACCACCAGGGCCAGCTCCTCCAACAGGGACATCTTGCGCAGCACCGTGCGTACGGCCAGGCCGGCTCGGGCCGCGAGGTCGTCCACGCCGATCGTGCCTCGGCGGGGCATCGCCTCCACGATCGCCCGCGCATCGTCGTCGATCACATCGGTGGGTCGGTCCGGGCCGCGCGGCACCGGGGCCAGCTCGCCGATCCGGCCCACCTCCTCCAGCACGTGGGCGAGACCGGTCACCAGGCGGGCCCCCGGCTCCTCGCGCAGGATCTCGTGCGTGCCGACCGACATCGCCGAGGTGACCGGGCCGGGCACCACCATCGCCGGCCGGTTCAGGGCGAGGGCTCGTCTGGTGGTCTGGGTCGCGCCGCTGCGGGCCGCCGCCTCCACCAGGACGGTGCCCTTCGTGCCGGCCGCGATCACCCGGTTGCGGATGAGGAAACGGGGACGAAGCGGCTCGGCGGCCGGTGGCCACTCGCTCACCAGCAGCCCCGAGTCGGCGATTCGGTCGAACAACGCCGTGTTGCCCACCGGATAGGGGCGATCGACGCCGCAGGCGAGCACCGCGACGGTCCGGCCACCCGCACTCAACGCACCTCGGTGCGCGGCGGCGTCGATGCCGAACGCGCCGCCGGAGACGACCGTCCAGTCCCGGTCGGCCAGGCCGTAGCCCAACTGCCGGGCGACGTGCAGACCGTACGGCGTGGCGGCTCGCGCCCCCACCACGGCCACGGACCGGTCCAGCGCCTCGGCCAGCGGCCACGGTCCGCGTACCCAGAAGCAGAGCGGTGGGGCGGTCTCCCGGTCGACCCGGCGGCGCGCGTCGGAGAGCCGAAGCTTGCGGAGTTCCTCGACAGTGCCGGGCCATTCGTCGTCGCCGGGCACGACGACCCGGGCGCCGAGTCGTTCGCCGCGATCGAGGGCCTCGGCGGCGATGGCCCGGGCGTCTCCGGCCCGGCTGCGTGCCGCCACGCTGTCGCGCAGGTCCTCGTACGGCGCGGCGCCGTCGAGCAGCAACTCCAGGGCGGCCACCGGGCCGAGTTCGGTGACCAGCGCGTACACCGAGCGGGTGCCCGGCTCGGCCAGCCAGGTCAACGCGACCCGGGCCAGCGTCGTCTCGTCGTACCTGCTCATATTGCCTCTCCCGTCCTGAGGTGGATGGCCTCGCCGACGTCGTGCCGGTCCGGTCGGGCGCGCCCGTCGAGGTCGGCGATCGTCCAGGCGAGGCGGATGACCCGGTCGAAGCCGCGGGCGGAGAGCGACCCCGAATCCAGCCGGGCCCGTAGTTCGGCGGTGTCGGCGGCGGGCAGCTGCCACGGCGGCCGGCGCAGCCGCGTGCCGGGCACCTCAGCGTTGAGTCGGCGGCCCAACGCCGACCAGCGATCCGCCGCCGCGGCACGGGCGGCGACCACCCGGGCCGCCACCGCCGTGGAGGACTCCTGCGTGCCGGCCTCCATGAGTTCGGCAGCGCGCATCGGCAGCAGCCGCACCTGCAGGTCGATCCGGTCGAGCAGCGGACCGGAGAGCCGGGCCAGGTAGCGGCGGCGGGCCTGCGGGGGACACTCGCAACGGTCGTCGCCGGCCGGGTTGGCGCATGGGCACGGATTCGCCGCGATCACCAGCTGGGCCTGGGCGGGGTATTCCGCGCCGCCCCGGCTGCGGGCCAGGTGCACCCGGCCGTGCTCCAGCGGTTGGCGTAACGCTTCCAGGGCGGCACGACTGAATTCCGGAGCCTCGTCGAGGAAGAGGACCCCTCGGTGGGCCAGTGAGATCGCGCCGGGCCGGGCCAGTCCTGGCCCACCGCCGACGATGGCGGGGATGGTCGCGGTGTGGTGCGGGGCCTGGAACGGCGGGCGGCGCAGCAGCCCACCGTCCGCCGGCAACAGCCCGGCGATCGAGTGCAGGGCGGTGACCTCCAGCGCGGCGTCGTCGTCCAGCTCAGGAAGGATTGACGGCAGACGCTCGGCCAGCATCGTCTTGCCGGCACCCGGTGGGCCGATCAGCGCCAGGTGGTGGCCGCCGGCGGCAGCCACCTCCAGGGCTCGACGGCCGAGCCCCTGCCCGGCCACCTCGGCCAGGTCGGGACCGGAGGTGGCGGGTGCCGGTACGTGGGTCGGCGGCTCGATCAGTGGCGCACCGTCGCGGACGAACGCGATCAGCCGGTGCAGGGTGTCCACGCCCCGGACGCGCAGCCCGGGCACCACGGCGGCCTCGGCGCTGTTGGCGGCCGGCACGATCACCCGCTCGACGCCGGCCCGGGCCGCGGCGGCGGCCATCGGCAGGACGCCCCGTACCGGCCGGACGGTCCCGTCCAGGCCCAGTTCGCCGAGGATCACCACGCCGTCCAGCGGTGCCAGGGGCAACTCGCCGGAGCCACCGAGCAGTGCCACCGCGATCGCGAGGTCGAAGGCCGAGCCGAACTTGGGCAGGGTGGCCGGTAGCAGGTTGAGGGTGATGCGGCGGTTCGGCCAGCGCTGACCCGAGTTGACCACGGCGGCCCGCACCCGGTCGCGCGCCTCGTGCAGCGCGGTGTCCGGCAGCCCGGAGATGACCACTGCGGGCAGGCCGGGCGCGAGATCCGCCTCCACCTCCACCAGGTGACCGGTGACGCCGACCAGGCCGACGCAGAGCACCCGGGCGTAGCTCATCAGAACGCTCCCTTGAGATGCTCGACCTGGGCCCGGCCGGCGCGCGGCAGCAGCACCGAGACGACGTCGAAGCGGATCTCGTCGGCGGTGGTGCCGGTGGCCGCCAGCCACGCGGCGGCGAGCCGACGCAGCCGGCGGGCCTTGTGCCGGACCACCGCCTCGGCCGGGGTGCCGAAGTCGTGGTTGCGGCGGGTCTTCACCTCACAGATGACGAGCACCGGCCCGTCCCAGGCGACGATGTCGATCTCACCGGAGGGGCAGCGCCAGTTCCGGGCCACCGGGCGCAGCCCTGCCTCGATCAGGTGTCGGACGGCGCATCGTTCCCCGTACCCGCCGACCGCCTGGTTCCGCTTGGTCATGGCCGGCACCCTGCCCGCAGCGGGCCGGTCGAGGTGCCCCCACCGGTGCGGCCTGTGGACGACCGGAGGTGCTGTGGACAGACAAACGATCATGCCCTCGGTGTGCTAAAGCGAAGCTGAGTGACGAATCAGCTTCTTACTCTGCGTACCCGGTCGAATTGCCCTTCCCCGCCGCTGGCCAGGGCCGGGGTCGAATGGCGGTCGGTCGGCCGGTCGCATACGGTGCCGGGCGTGGACGGACGACGTAGCTTTGCCGATGACCACGAGTCGGGTTGGTATCCCGGTGACCGCGACCACGGTTACGGCGACCCGGACTGGCGCGATACCGCCCAGGCGCGGTACCGGGACGACACGCCGGTGCCCCCCGAGCAGCGGATCGACGACGAGGACCGGTACGACACCGCCGCGCGACGTTTCGGTGGGGTGGACCCGCTCGCCGACATCCCGGCGGAGCCCGAGCGCTATCGGGCCTCACGCGCCCGACGAGCCGGGTCGACCGATCCGGACGTTTCGGGCGAGTTGCCCACCGAACGTCCGGGTAGGCGTGCCGCCCGGGAGACCACCGCGCCGGTCGGCGCAGACCCGTTGCTGAACGATCCGGCCCCGTTCGCTCCGGTGGTGAGCGATCCGGCGCCGTTCGCGTCGGCGGTGGACGAGCCGGCCCCGCTGGCGTCGGTGGTGGGTGACCCGGCCCGGTCCGTGCCGCTGACCGGGTACCCGATCGTGGAGGCGAAGCGGGGCACGGAGGCGATGAATCCGCTGGAGCAGCCGACCGGGCCGATGCCGCCGGTGGCGCCCCGGGGCGACCTGGCGGCGGGAAACACCGGCGACCAGCAGGCCGCCGGGGACACCGGATTCCGGCCGACGACCGGGGAGGGCGGCTACCAGGTGCCGGGCGTACCGGCCGGGCCGCCCAGCGGCGACGGCGTCTACCGGACCCGCCGGCCGGTGCTGGCCGTACTCTTCGCCGTCCTGGTGGTGATCTTCGAGGTGCCGGCGTTGCGGGTGTTGCTGCACGGGGCGACCGCGGACCCGGTCTCCGCCGCCGACGTGCTCGTGGGCACCTTCCTGGTGGCCGGTCTGCCGATCTTCGCGGTCGGCCTGTACGGGCTGCGGACGACCGGGTTCTCGCTCGCCGACGGGGCGCGTGGCTGGCTGCGGCCGCCGACGGCCTACCTGACGGTCGGGCTGGCGCTCTTCCTCGCTGCGGCGCTCGCCGCCGGCTGACCTCGCGTTCGGCGGTTGTTAACAAGGGGCCCTTCCTCTACCGCAGGCGTTAACAAGGGCCCCTTCCTTGCACCCGGGGGTCGGGCGGCGGGGCGGGCGCGTACACTGGTCGACTGGCGACCGCCTCGCGCGGTCGACCTCGCGTGCCCTCCTCACGAAGTCGTCGTGCGGCGGCGGCCTCCCTGGTCCCGACCCTGTCGGGCCCATCCTGGCCGACGACCGGGCACCAGGCCACTCGGCCGCCGGCCGAGCGGACGAACCAGGGACCCCAAGGAGTACGAACCATGGCCGTCGTGACCATGCGTCAGCTGCTGGAAAGTGGTGTTCACTTCGGGCACCAGACCCGGCGCTGGAACCCGAAGATGAAGCGCTTCATCTTCACCGAGCGCAATGGCATCTACATCATCGACCTGCGCCAGACCCTCGACTACATCGAGAAGGCGTACGAGTTCGTGCGCAACACGGTGGCCGAGGGCGGCAGCATTCTGTTCGTCGGCACCAAGAAGCAGGCCCAGGAGGCCATCGCCGAGCAGGCGACCCGGGTCGGCCAGCCGTACGTCAACCACCGCTGGCTCGGCGGCATGCTTACCAACTTCCAGACGGTGTACAAGCGGCTGCAGCGGATGAAGGAGCTGGAGGCCCTCGGTGACCTCAGCGGCACCGCCGCCGGCTACACCAAGAAGGAGACCCTGCAGCTCTCCCGCGAGAAGATCAAGCTCACCAAGACCCTCGGTGGTCTGCGGGACATGCAGAAGCTCCCGGCCGCGGTCTGGATCGTCGACACCAAGAAGGAGCACATCGCCGTCGACGAGGCCCGCAAGCTGGGCATCCCGGTGATCGCGGTGCTCGACACCAACTGCGACCCGGACGAGGTCGACTTCCCGATCCCGGGTAACGACGACGCGATCCGCTCGGCCGAGCTGCTGACCAGGGTCGTGGCCGCCGCCGTCGCCGACGGCCTGATCGCCCGTTCCGGTCGTCGCCGTGGTGGCGACGAGAAGCCGGAGGCGGGTGTCGCCACCGACGAGCCGCTGGCCGAGTGGGAGCGCGAGCTGCTCGAGGAGCCCAAGAAGGCCGACGAGGAGCCCGCCGCCGAGCAGGCCCCGGCCGAGCAGGCTCCCGCCGAGCAGCCGGCGGCCGTTTCCGGCCAGTGATTCCGCCGCCGTCCGGTCACCGTCGGTTCGCCGATGGTGACCGGCGGCGACCAGGTCGGCACGAACTTCCCGAATCCGGGTAACCGGCACCTCAGACCATCCCATCGCAATCTCAACACCGAAGAGAGAGCCATGTCCCAGATCACCGCCGCGGACGTCAAGAAGCTCCGCGACCTGACCGGCGCCGGCATGATGGACAGCAAGAAGGCCCTGACCGAGGCCGAGGGCGACTTCGACAAGGCCGTCGAGATCCTGCGCGTCAAGGGCGCCAAGGATGTCGGCAAGCGGGCCGGTCGTACCGCCGCCAACGGGCTGATCGCCCACGCCGGCCAGGCCATGCTCGAGCTCAACTGCGAGACCGACTTCGTCGCCAAGAACGACGCCTTCATCGCCCTGGCCCAGCAGCTGGTCGAGCACGGTGAGCGTTCCGGCGTGAGCAACGCCGAGGAGCTGCTGGCCAGCGAGATCGACGGCCGTCCGGTCGCCGATCTGGTCCAGGAGCAGTCCGCCAAGATCGGCGAGAAGCTGGTGCTGAACCGCTTCGCCAAGCTCGACGGCACGGTCGCGGTCTACCTGCACCGCAAGGCCCAGGACCTGCCCCCGGCGGTCGGCGTGATGGTGCAGTACACCGGCAAGGCCGACGAGGCCGCCGACGCCGACGCCCGTGGTGCGGCCATGCAGATCGCCGCGATGCGTCCGCAGTACCTCACCCGTGACGAGGTGCCGGCCGAGGTCGTCGAGTCCGAGCGGCGTATCGCCGAGCAGACCGCCCGCGAGGAGAACAAGCCCGAGGCGGCGCTGCCGAAGATCGTCGAGGGCCGGGTGAACTCCTTCTTCAAGGATTTCGTCCTGCTGGAGCAGTCGTCGGTCACCGACAACAAGAAGACGGTGAAGCAGGTGCTGGCCGAGGCCGGCATCGAGGTCACCCGATTCGTGCGGTTCGAGGTCGGCCAGGCCTGAGCCGCCGTCGGGCGCGCCGCGCCCGTGGGCTGAGCAACGACACGACGAGGAGGCCGCCGGTGTACGCGACAAGCACCGCGGCCTCCTCGTCCCATAAGGTCGGCAGCGGCAGATACGCACCCGGTGCACCGGTGGGGGAAGGACGGGCGGATGACGCAGGTTGTGAGTGACCGGACGCTGGCGGCGGACGACCCGACGGCGCCACCGCCCGGCCGGTCCCGGCGGGTGGTGTTGAAGCTTTCCGGCGAGGTGTTCGGCGGCGGTGCGATCGGCGTCGACCCGGACGTCGTACAGGCCATCGCCCGGCAGATCGCCACCGTGGTACGACGCGGGGTGCAGGTCTCTGTGGTGGTCGGCGGTGGCAACTTCTTCCGGGGCGCGGAACTGCAGAAGCGGGGCATGGACCGGGCCCGGGCGGACTACATGGGCATGCTCGGCACCGTGATGAACTGCCTCGCGTTGCAGGACTTCCTGGAGAAGGAAGGCATCGAGACCCGGGTGCAGAGCGCCATCACGATGGCCCAGGTCGCCGAGCCGTACATCCCGCTGCGCGCGATCCGGCACCTGGAGAAGGGCCGCGTGGTCATCTTCGGCGCCGGGGCGGGCATGCCGTACTTCTCCACCGACACGGTGGCCGCGCAGCGTGCGCTGGAGATCCACGCGGACGTGGTGCTGATGAGCAAGAACGGCGTCGACGGGGTCTACACCGCTGACCCGCGGATCGACCCGACCGCCAGCAAGTTCGACTCGATCACCTTCTCCGAGGTGCTGCGCCGCAACCTGCGGGTCGCCGATGCCGCCGCCTTCAGCCTCTGCATGGAGAACGGCCTGCCGATGCTGGTCTTCGGCGCCCAGGGAGACGACACCATCGTCCGGGCGGTGGGCGGCGACAAGATCGGCACGCTGATCACCACCTGAAGCGACCGTCGACCTCACCCCGACGGTCCCGGTGACCCGACAAGCCCCACGACGAGCACAAGAAGGAGGCGAGGAGAACGGTGATCGACGACACCCTCCTCGAGGCCGAGGAGAAGATGGAGCGTGCGGTCGAGCACGCCAAGGAGGAGTTCGGTGCCATCCGCACCGGCCGCGCCACTCCGGCCATGTTCTCCAAGATCATCATCGACTACTACGGCAGCCCGACGCCGCTGACCCAGATGGCGTCGGTGGCCATTCCCGAGCCGCGGATGGCCATCATCAAGCCGTACGACAACTCGCAGATCAATGCCATGGAGAAGGCGATCCGCGACTCGGACCTCGGGGTCAACCCGAACAACGAGGGCAACCAGCTGCGCATCCTGCTCCCGCAGATGACCGAGGAGCGCCGCCGCGACATGATCAAGGTCGCGCGCCACAAGGGCGAGGAAGCCAAGGTCGCCATCCGCAACATTCGCCGCAAGGGCAAGGAAGAGCTGGACCGGCTCGTCAAGGACGGCGAGGTCGGCGAGGACGACGGCCGGCGCGCGGAGAAGGAACTGGACGACCTCACCCAGCGCTACGTCGCGCACGTCGACGAACTGGTCAAGCACAAGGAGACCGAACTCCTGGAGGTCTGACCTCGCGCCGTGATCCACGGTGCGCCCAGCCCACCCACTGCACCCCCGTCCCCGTCCGGTTGATCCTGAAGTCAGTCGTCGCACTCGTGGTGACAGCTTCGCGAGCAACACGGCGGGGTCGAGGGTGTGGGTGGGTACTGGTGCGGCCTGTGGGGCGGACAGGTGCAGTAGGCTCGGCACGATTCCCGGTGGCCCGGCGGTGAAGGGTGGGGATCGGTCAACCGGCCGGCCGGCAAATCTCAACGGAGCGCCTCGCGCGGGTAGGGGATGGTAGTGGTTGTACGGCAAGTGGTGGATTTCGTCCCGCTCCCCTCTGGTGCGTGATGTCCCACCTCGACCCCTACGGCGGCGCCGAGGCCCGTGGCTGGGATCGGCCGGACCAGCCCGCCCAACTGCCCTGGCCCGACCCGAACCTCGATCCCGGCCCCTGGGCCGCTGATCCGCACGCCGAGCGGTACGCCACCCCCACCGCCCAGATCGAACCGGTCCGTGGCGCTGCCGATCTGCTCCACGACGACGCCCCGACCGGGCAGATCGAGCGGATACCTGCCGGTGTCGGCCTCGACCACGACGACGCCCCGACGGCCCAGTTCGCCCCGGTGCCCGGCGACGAACCGGAGGCCGACGATCCGCCGCCCGGACGCCGTCACCGCGGCCGTCGTCGCGCCGGGCGGCCCACCAACGGGCAACCCGCATCGAGCCCCGGTGAGCAGCCCGCGTCGCACCTCGACCGGCCGGCGGGGAGCCCCGGCAAACCCGCTGCGCCGAGCCGCGCCGGCCGGAACCTGCCGGCGGCCATCTCGGTCGGGCTCGGCCTGGGGGCTGTGGTCCTGCTCCCGCTCTTCCTCTACACGCCGTCCTTCCTGCTGGTGCTCGCCGCCGCATTCGGGGTGGGCATCTGGGAGATGTCCCGCGCGGTACGCCGGGCCCGCGCCGTGGTGCCACTGGTTCCCCTGATCGTCGGTGGGGTGCTGACGGTCACCATCGGCTGGTTCGGCGGTCTGGACGCGCTGCTGCTGGGGTTGCTGGTCACGATCGCGGGCACGCTCGTCTGGCGGCTCGGCGACGGCATGGCCAACTTCCGGCGGGACATGACCGCGGCCACGTTGATCGCGGTGTACGTGCCCTTCCTCGGTGGCTTCGCCGCGCTGCTCGCGTCGTCGCCGGACGACGGGGCGCTGCGGATTCTGGTGACGCTTGTCGCCGTGGTGCTCTCCGACACCGGGGGGTACGCCGCCGGCGCCAACTTCGGCAAGCATCCGATGGCCCCGACGATCAGCCCGAAGAAATCCTGGGAGGGTTTCGCCGGGTCGGTCGGTGCGGCGGCGCTGGGCAGCGCCCTGCTGCTCTGGCTGCTGTTCGACGTGGCACCGTGGTGGGGTGCCGTGTTCGGGGTGGCGGTGTCGTGTGCCGCCGTCCTCGGTGACCTCGCCGAATCCATGATCAAGCGGGATCTCGGTGTGAAGGACATGAGCAACCTGCTGCCCGGGCACGGTGGCCTGATGGACCGCCTCGACTCGGTCCTGTTCGCCGTGCCGACGGCGTACCTGCTGCTCGTGGTCCTCGTGCCGGCGGTGAACTGAGGCATGGATCACGGCCACGCAGCCTGGTCGCGGACGTGGCCGGACCCGATCCGCACCCTCCGGAGGGATGCGGTCCACGCCGGGCGTGCCAGACTGGACGGGCCATGACGAGCCTGCCACTGATCCCGGTCGACCCGGACGCGCCTGGCGCGCGCCGGGCGTCGATGCCACCGCAACATCTCGCCGACCTTGACCTGGCCGGCCGGAAAGCCCTGGTCACCGGTCTGGGTGAACCGGCGTTCCGGGCCCGGCAGATCTCCACCCACTACTTCGGCCGGCTGGTGCGCGACCCGGCGCAGATGACCGACCTGCCGGCGGCCTCCCGGGCTCGGCTGGCCGACCAGCTGCTGCCCCGGCTGCTCAACCCGGTCCGCGAGCTGGCCTGCGACGACGGGGCGACCCGCAAGGCGCTCTGGCGGCTGCACGACGGGGCGCTGGTGGAGAGCGTGCTGATGGGCTACCCGGATCGGGTGACCGTCTGCATCTCCAGCCAGGCCGGCTGCGGCATGGCCTGCCCGTTCTGCGCCACCGGCCAGGCCGGTCTGACCCGGAACCTCTCCACCGCCGAGATCGTCGACCAGGCGGTCTACCTGGCGGGTGTGGCCGCCTCCGGCGCGGTGGTGGGCTCACCGGCACGGTTGTCGCACGTGGTCTTCATGGGCATGGGCGAGCCGCTGGCGAACTACAACCGGGTGGTGGCCGCGATCCGTCGGCTGGTCGCGCCGGCGCCCGAGGGCCTCGGGCTGTCGCAGCGCCACATCACCGTTTCCACGGTCGGCCTGGTGCCGGCCATCCACCGACTGGCCAGCGAAGACCTCTCGGTGACTCTTGCGTTGTCGCTGCACGCCCCCGATGATGAGCTGCGCGACGAACTTGTGCCGGTCAACCAGCGCTGGAAGGTGTCCGAGGTGCTGGACGCCGCCTGGGCGTACGCGGCTCGCACGGGGCGTCGTGTGTCGATCGAATACGCGATGATCAAGGACGTGAACGACCAGCCGTGGCGAGCTGATCTGCTCGGGCGGCTGCTGGCCGGCAAGCTGGCCCACGTGAACTTGATTCCACTCAATCCGACTCCGGGCAGCCGATGGGACGCCAGCCCGAAGCCGGTGGAGCGGGAGTTCGTCCGGCGGTTGCGCGACGCCGGGGTGTCCACCACCGTACGGGACACCCGAGGTCGCGAGATCGACGGGGCGTGTGGGCAGCTGGCCGCCGCGGAGGACATGGGCACCGACCCGGCCGGAAACCCGTCGGCATGACCGGGCGTGGCGAACGAGACCAGGAGACATAGTGGCGAGTCAGGGTCAGCGTTTCCGGCGTAAGGCGCTCCGCCGGGGATACAAGGTTGACGAGGTGGACGCCTTCCTGGACCGGGTCGAGGCGACCCTCGCCGGCCAGCCGGTGGGTGCCCCGGTGGCCTCGCAGGAGGTCCACGACGTCGTCTTCCGGGTTCGCTTCAACGGCTACGACGAGTGGCAGGTCGACCTGCACCTCGACCGGGTCGAGCGGCAGCTGGCCGAGTTGGAGGAGCGGGGTCAGACCCGCGCCGGTGGCGAGACCCGGATGGGCCCGGCGGAGCGGATGGGGCCGGCGGAGCGGATGGGTCCGCCCATGCGCGAGGACCGGGGCATGTCGGCGGTGCCGCAGCCGCCGATGCCGCCCCGGCCGATGCCGGCGCAGGCCGGCCCGTACGGCCGCTACGACGAGCCCACCGGCGCCTTCGCCGGCGGCTACGACGCACCTCGCGGCGGTTACGACGCACCCCGCGGCCCTGGCGGCCCGATGGGGCCAGGCGCGCCGATGGGCCCCCCGGGTGGCCCGATGGGTCATGGTGCTCCGCCGCGCGGCCTGCCCGCCGGGCCGGGCGGCTACGGCCCCCCGGACGGCCCCGGTGGCTACGGCCCCCCGGACGGCCCCGGTGGCTACGGTCCGCCTGACGGTCCTGGCGGTTACGGTCCCCCCGATGGTCCTGGTGGGTACGGTCCGCCGGACGAGCCGCGTTTCGACGGCTTCGAGGCGGGCCGGCGCGCCCGTACCGATATGACTGCGGAGATCCGCATGCCGGATCGTGACCCGCGTCGCGGCCCGGCGGGACCGCCCGCGGTGCCGCAGCAGGCACTCGGTGGTCCGTCGATGGCGGGTCCGCCGCCGATGGCCGGGCCCTCGATGGGTGGCCCGCCGATGGCCGGCCCGCCCGGCAGCGACCTCTACCGGGTGGACCAGATCCGGCGCAGTTTCCAGGTGCGTCGGTTCGGCAGCGGGTACGACCCCGACCAGGTCGACCGGTTCTTCGACAGCCTGCTCGGCGGGATGGCCGGGCGTAACCCGATGCCGGTGAACCCGAAGGACCTGGACACGCTGCGTTTCGGCCTGGTGCAGGGCGGCTACTTCGAGGCGGAGGTCGACGCCGCGTTGAAGAACGTGCAGGACATCCTCTTCGGCCGCTGACCGGCGACGACGAATCGGGCCCGCCCTCCGCTGTCGGAGGCGGGCCCTACTCGTGTCTGCCGGACGTGAACGGCCCCGGTGGTCATGCCGTTCGGCCCCGCGTCAGCACCCCCGCGCCGGTTGCGGCTGCCGAGGGGTGTCCAAGCCTCGGGCGTCAGGACCGCGGCGGGGTCAGGAACGCAGGCCGTTGCGGCGCAGCACGGCGTCGCCGATCACGATGAGCAGCAGGAGCGCGGCCAGGCCGATCAGCCACAGGTTCTCGACCCTGCCCTCGTGGTTGCCGCAGAGCATCGCCAGCAGCGCGAGTGCGGTGAGGATCGCGCCGATCCGCCCGGACTTGCGGTGCCCAGGCTTGTGCTGGTCTGGCGACGTTACCGGCTCGCTTCCTGCCACTGGTCGGTCCTTCCCTCGCGATCGGATCTCCGGTTAGTCTGGCACGCCCGCTGACGGCCCTGGCGCAGGGTCCGGCCGATAGAGAAAAGATCACCCGGGACTGACCGGCGTGACGCGCCGAACGGGCCGGTCCGAAAGCGAGCGCCCGGGCCGAAGGGCCCGTCATCCCCGGGCCGGAGGGGACTACCGGTGTCGAGGGACGGCGAGCACGCTACCTCCGGTAGCGTTTCGGCGTACGCCTTGATTTGTCTTCTTGAGGGGGAACTGCGGTGCGAGTGACCGGTACCGGGCACGCGAGCATGCGGATCGACACGGGCGCGGGCAGCATCCTGTGCGACCCGTGGGTCAACCCGGCCTACTTCGCCTCCTGGTTCCCGTTCCCGGACAACTCCCTGCTCGATTGGGAGACCCTCGGCGACGTCGACTACCTGTACGTCTCCCACCTGCACCGGGATCACTTCGACGCGGCGCACCTGAAGCGGTACGTGTCGAAGAAGGCCACCGTGCTGCTGCCCGAGTTCCCCACCTCCGAGATGGAGGACGAGTTCCGCGCGCTGGGCTTCACGAAGTTCCTGAAGACCCGCAACGAGGAGGTCGTGGAGCTGGACGGCGGCCTGAAGATCATGATCCAGGCGTTGACCAGCCCCACCGACGGCCCGATCGGTGACTCGTCGCTGTGGGTGGAGTACGACGGGGTGCGGCTGCTCAACCAGAACGACGCCCGCCCCACCGACCTGAGCACCTTCGCCGAGCTGGGTCACGTGCACGCCCACATGCTCCAGTTCTCCGGGGCGATCTGGTACCCGATGGTCTACGAGCTGCCGCAGTCGGCGAAGACCGCGTTCGGCAAGCAGAAGCGGGACCGGCAGTTCGACCGCACCTGGCGCTACATCGACGACCTCAAGGCCGACCACGTCTTCCCGATCGCCGGCCCGCCCTGCTTCCTCGACGACGAGCTGTGGCAGTTCAACGACATCTTCGGCGACGAGGGGAACATCTTCCCCGACCAGTCGGTCTTCCTGGCCGAGTACGCCAAGGTCGGCGGTACCAACGGCATCGTGCTGCTGCCCGGTAGCGTCTCCGAGATCACCACCTCCGGCGCGACGACGACCCACCCGGTGCCGGTGGAGGAGTTCTTCGCCAACAAGGTGGCCCACCTGGAGGAGATGCGCGAGCGCAAGCGCCCGATCATCGAGGCGGAGAAGGCGTCCTGGCGGCACCCCGAGATCGACGTGCTCAAGGAGTTGAAGCAGCGCATCGAGCCGTTGCTCGACGAGTCGATCTACCTGGCCAAGGGTGTGGGCGGCCCGGTCCGCTTCGACCTGGTCGGTTACGACGGCGAGAGCATCGAGTCGATCGTGGTGGACTTCCCCGGCAAGCAGGTGCGGCCGTACGCCGACGAGAAGGTCAGGTACCGGTTCCGTACCGAGCGGGCGCTCGTCGAGCACCTGCTGCACATCGGCGAGGTGGACTGGGTCAACTCGCTCTTCCTGTCCTGCCGGTTCTCCGCCGCCCGGATCGGCCAGTACAACGAGTTCGTGTACGCCTTCTTCAAGTGCCTGTCCACCGAGCGTCTCCAGTACGCCGAGGGCTGGTACGACGAGCACGAACGGGCCGTCGACGCCGAGGACATCACCCTCGGCGACTGGGTGGTGCAGCGCCGCTGCCCGCACCTGAAGGCGGACCTGAGCCGCTTCGGCATCGTCGACGGCGACCAGCTCACCTGCCAGCTGCACGGCTGGCGCTTCGACCTGCCCAGCGGCCGCTGCCTGACCAGCGTCGGGCACAAGGTCCGGGCGCACCGCGTCGGCGAGGAGACCGAGGTCGCCCAACCGACGAGTTAGGCCGCCTGCCCGAGGTGTTAAGAAGGGGCCCCTTCACTACGCGAGACGTTAATAAGGTGCCCTTCCTTGCACCTCGTCCCGTGCGCGCTCAGCGGCCGAGGTCGGCGAGGATGCGTTGAGCCGCGTTGTGCCCGGCGGCGCCGATCACGCTGCCCGCCGGGTGACAGCCGGCGCTGCCCGCGTACACCCCGTCGACCCCGGTGGCGTACGGCATCCGGTCGGTGAACGAGACGGTGTTGTCGACGTGGTGGATGTGCCCGCCGGTGATGCCGAAGTGCGCCTCGATGCCGGGCGGGGGAAGCGGCACCGCGTCGGCGATCAGGTCGGCGGTGCCGGGGGCGTACCGCTCGCAGATGGCCACCAACTGGTCGACGTAGCCGGGCAGCGCCGCCTCCCAGGTGGTGCCGGCCAACTCGTACGGCACCGACTGGACGAACAGCGCCGACGAGTGGTGCCCGTCCGGGTCGGCCAGCGACGGGTCGACGGTGGTGTGCAGGTACCACTCGATGGTCGGCTCCGCCGGCAGCCGCCCGGCCTGCACGTCCGCCCACATCCCCCGCAGGGCCGCCATCGGGGACTCACCACCGCCGGAGGTCAGCGACGCCGACCCGGGCAGCAGGTGGATCGTGGAGCCGAACGGGCTCGGCGCGTCCTGCGGCAGGCAGGAGAAGCGGGGCAGGCCGCGCAGCGCCAGGTTGAGCTTGAGAGTGGTGCCGGTGCGTCGGACCGCCGCCATCCGATCGGTGAGCGCGGTGGGCAGCGCCCCGTCGGGCAACAGCTCCATCAGCCGGTACGGGTCGCAGGCGCCGAGCACCACCTCGGCGCCGATCTCGCGGCCGTCGGCGAGCACCACGCCACTGGCGGCACCTGAGTCCAGCGTGATCGCGGTAACGGGTGCGCCGGTGACGATGCGGGCACCGGAGGCGCGGGCCGCATCGGCGAAGGTGCCCGAAACGGTGCCCATGCCGCCCTCGACGATCATCCAGGTGCCGCCGGCACCGGGTAGCCGGCACATGTTGTGCACCAGGAAGTTGTGACCGGTGCCGGGGTCGTCCGGGCCGGCGTTGAGCCCGGACAGGCCGTCGGTGACCGCGTACATGCTGACCAGCAGCTCGGAGCGGAACTCGAAGCGGGCCAGGTAGTCGGCGACCGAGCCCCGGACGAGGTCGACGAAGACCTGTTGCAACTCGGGACGGACGTAACGCTGTGCGGTCTGCTCGACGTCGAGCGGCTCGGCCAGCCAGGCCGGGGCCAGGTCGGCCCGCAGCGCGGCCAGTTCGGCCTGGAGGGCGTCGTCGGCGGCCACGTCGGCGGGGGAGAAGAACTCGGCGAGCTGCTCTCGGGTGGCCTTCGTGTCGGTGCCGAACAGCAGGTACGGCGAGCCGACCCCGCCGGGGGTGGGCAGGAAGTAGTGGGGGTCGCGACGCAGCACGGGGATCCGCACGTCGAGCGCGGCGAGCAGTTCCGGCGGCATCAGCCCGAGCAGGTACGACCCGGTGGAGTGCCGCAGCGCCGGCACCTTGGGAAAGGGGTTCTCGGTACGGGTCGCCCCACCGATCACCTCGGCGCTTTCCAACACCAGCACGTCGAGCCCGGTCCGGGCCAGCAGGGTCGCCGCGACCAGCCCGTTGTGCCCCGACCCGACCACCACCACGTCGACTCTGCCCGGCAGCTCACCCGTCATCCCCGCACCCTAACCCGCGACCTGCCTGATCTGTTCGTACCCGTAGCGGGCCGGCCACCAACGCCGAGGGGTTCGTGGCCGGCCCTCGGTTGGTCAGGAGGTGCTCGACGATGCGGGCGTGATGGCGTTGAGCTGACGGGAGACGGCCAACAGGGCGTAGCCGATCAGCGCGAGCACCACCCCGATCCCCATCGCCAGGGCGGCGACGCCGAAGGACACCACCGAGGTGAACAGGGACGAGCGCAGGAACGAACCTGTCATCACCACCTGCCGGTTGGGGTCCTCCCGGTCGAGTTCGGCATAGGTCTTGCCGCCGCTGGCCTCCAGCGCGTGCTTCTCGATGACCTCCGCCTCCGCGTACGCGGTGAACGGGCCCTTGATCTGCTTGCCGGCGAAGTTGTCGGCGTCGTCGGAGACGGTGATGCGTTCGTCGGCGAGCTGGCTCTGCACGACAAACCATGTGGTGGCTCCGGCGGCCAGCATGACCAGCCCGGCGATGATCACCAGGATCGACAGCAGTCGTACGGTCGAGCCGAGCGGCTTGCGGGCCGCCGTGGTGGGTGCAGACGTGTCGGTCATCTGGTTGCTCCTCCTGATATCCCGGTATGTAGGTGCCTGGCGCGGAATGACCTTGTCGCTCCGTGCGGGTCAGTATCGACTGCTCGGGATTGCGGCGCATCCAGGCGGGCGGACCGCAGTGCGACATGCTGTCGCGTTCGGCTAGGAGGTGACCGGTGCGGTGCGTCGCCTGCGGTCACGCCACCCGGACAGGGCGAGGGTGGCGGAGTAGCCGGCCAGGACGATGACGTGGAAGACGTAGAGCCACAGGAGGATGGCGACGGCGGCACCCACCTCGTCGAGGCCGCCGAAGGGGACGCCCAGGTCCAGCGGGAGCGAGGCGAACAGCACGAAGCCGTGCAGGAAACCGGAGAGGTTCGCCGCGGTGAACGAACCCACAAGCAGAGCCGACAGCCAGTCCGGTGACGCGCGACCGACCACCCGGAACACCCACAGCAGCACCGGGGTGAGCACCAGCCACACCGCCAGGAAGGAGAGCACCACGCCGAGCGCGCCGGCCCAGCCGCCCCGGCGGACCAGGCCGGTGGTGGTCGGCAGGGCCAGCAGGACGGCCAGCAGCAGCGCCGGGGCCGGCGCGAGCAGGGGCAGCAGCAACAGCCGACCCCGCCAGCCGATCAGGTGTTCATCGGAGCGGGGCGCGGCGACCGAGACGAACGCCCGACGCAGCCCTTCGCCGTACAGTGACGCGGGCAGCACGGCGGCCAGCGCGAGCCACGGCGTCAGATCCACCCCGGCCTCGACCAGGGCGGCCACCGCGTGCGGCGCACCGATCGCGTCGGGCAGTGCCTCCACGGCGTACGAGGTGAGCCGTCGTACCCGGTCGGCGCCCGCCACCAGCGTGGTCAGCCAGATCGCCAGCAGGGCCACCGGCACCACGGCGATCGCACCGTAGAACGTGATCGCGGCGGCGTGCAACGACAGATCCCGTCCGCGTACCGGCCGGAAGGCGGCCCGGGTGATCCGCTTCGTCCGCCGCCATGCCTCGCCCATCACGCCCCTGTTCCCCGTACCGGCTCCGCTCACGCCCGGGCTGCGCCGGCAGGGTGGCGGGCGGCGTGCTCGCGTGGTCGCGTCGAGGGGTTCGCGGCGACGTTAGGATCGCCAGCCATGACCGTAGCCAGCACCGACCGTCTCGTGCTGCGAGAGTGGACCGACTCGCCGGACGACCTCGCCCGGATCTTCGACATCTACTCCCGTGAGGACGTGATGCGTTGGCTCGGCGGGGGAGCGGGCCGGCTGCTCGACCCCGACCAGGCCGCCGAGCGGCTCGCCACCTGGCGGCAGCGGTACGCCCCGTACGACGGGCGGTACGGCCTCTGGGCGATCGAGGTCCGCGACACCCGGACGGTGGCCGGCAGCGTACTGCTCAAGCCGTTGCCCGGCGCCGACGGCCACACCCCGACCGACGACATCGAGGTGGGCTGGCATCTGCACCCTGATTCCTGGGGCCACGGCTATGCCACCGAGGCGGCCCGCGCCGTGCTGGCCCGCGAGTTCGCCGCAGGCAACCGCCAGGTGTACGCGGTGGTTATGCCGGGCAACGAGCGGTCGATGGCGGTCTGTCGGCGGCTCGGTATGTCCAGTCTGGGCCGACGCACCGACTGGTACGGCGGCACCGAAGTGGAGACCTTCGTCCTGACCGGCGAATAGGCAGGGGAGCGCTCCCGCTGGCTCGGCTATCGACTTGTGCTGTCGTCGCTGGTAGAACAGCCAATCATCGGCGCTGGCGATCAAGAGTCGCCACCTTGCGCCCACTCCTCGAAGCGAGGTATCTGCGTGGCTGTACGACGACCACTGATAGCCCTGATCTCCGCGGCGCTGCTGTTCGGACCGGCGTCCGCCGCCGTGGCGGCACCCCCCGACCCGGCGGAGCGCGGCCCGGCCGCTGCCTCACCGCGCGGCCAGTCCGACACCGAGCTGCCTTTCGGCGTCGGCCCCGGCCAGCGTGGACGCTCCGCCGACGCCCCCGGACGGCAGCCCGCCCAGCCGGCCGCAACGGCCAAACTGCCGGGCAAACCCCGCAACGATGTCATCGTCGACGTGCCGGTGGAGCTGACCGACGCGTCGATCCCGCTCAACCTCATCCCGTACCACGACATCCCGGCGGCCCTGCGCAACCTGCAGCGCAGCAACCGGATCAGCGTGGAGGTGATCGGCCAGTCCGTGCTCGGCCGGGACCTGCACCTGGTGGTGGCCACCGCACCGATGAGCGACGCCCAGTGGAAGACCTGGCAGCAGCTGTCGGACCTGCGGATCAACGACCCGCACGCGGCGCAGGCCAAGCTGGCCGCCGGCGGGTACGCCAACTGGCGCACCCCGCTGTTCGTCAACAACAACATCCACGGCAACGAGTGGGAAGGCACCGACGCCAGCCTCCAGATCCTGCAGGACCTGGCGTTCTCCACCGACCCGGCGATCGTGGACATGCTCAACAAGCACGTCTTCGCCTTCGTGGTCACCAACAACCCGGACGGCCGGGTGGCCGCGACCCGAGCCAACGCCAACGGCTTCGACATGAACCGTGACTACATCACGGCCTCGCAGCCGGAGGTCCGCGCGGTGCGGGCCCAGCTGGTCCGCTACAGCCCGCTGACCATGTTGGACATCCACGGGTACGTCAACTGCACGCTCATCGAGCCGACCACCGGCCCGCACGGCGACAACTACGAGTACGACCTGTACATCAAGCACGCGCTGCGCAACGGGCTGTCCATGGAGCGGGCCGTGCTGGCCACCGGCGAGACCCGGGCCAGCTGCGTCAACTCCGACGGCACCCGGCGCAACGACATCCCGTTCCGGGACCGCACCCAGGGCTGGGACGACTGGCCGCCGATCTTCACCCCGATGTACGCCATGTACCACGGCGCCATCGGCCACACCATCGAGGTGCCGCTCAACCCGCGCGGCAACCTGACCGTCGCCGAGCGCCACGAGCGCACCCGGATCAACACCGCCGTCGCCGCCGCCACCATCCGCGGCAACTTCGAGTACGCCACCCAGAACCGCGAGGAACTGCTCGCCAACCAGCTGGAGTGGTTCCGCCGTGGCGTCGACGGTGAGTCGACCCGGCCGATCGACGACCCGCTGGCCATCTCGCTGGCCCGCGGCGACAACGTCAAGACGCACCTGCAGGACTTCGCCCGCGCGTACGTCATCCCGGCCGGCAAGGACCAGCGCAGCGCCACCGCGGCGGCCCGGCTGGTGCAGTTCATGCTCGACAACGACCTTGAGGTGCAGCGCGCCTCGCGGCCGTTCAAGCTGGGCGGCACCCACTACGAGGCCGGCACCTACGTCGTCGACATGCGTCAGGCCAAGCGGGGCCTGGCCAGCACCCTGCTCGGGGTCGGGCGGGACGTGACGAACGACTTCAACGCGATGTACGACATCTCGGCCTGGAGCCACGGTCACCTCTGGGGCGCCACCGTGCAGCAGGTGGACGGCAACGTCACCCTGGACGACAAGGCGCTGCGCACGGTCACCGAGGCCCGCGCCACCGGTTCCGTGCCGCCGGGCAAGCAGGCCCACTACGGCCTGGTCGTCGACTCCGTGGCCGGCATCCAGGCGGTCAACCAGCTGCTCAACGACGGGGTACGGCTGTCCCGGACCGCCGACGGCACCTTCGTGGTGCCCGGTGACCTGACCGTCGTCCGCCAGGTCGCCGAGGCGTACGGGGTGGAGTTCATCCGGATGACCCCGCCGCAGGTCCGCAACACCACCCCGGTGTCGAAGACGCGCCTCGGTGTCGCCGCCAACGGTGGTGAGATCTTCGCCCTGCAGCAGATGGGCTTCCAGCCGATCTCGGTGACGCACACCGCGTTCAACAACGGCATCCTGTCCTTCGCCGACTTCGACGCCTTCTTCGTCTCGACGACGGCGTTCAACCCGTTGAGCCTCAACGCCACCCAGGCCGCCGCGTTCAACCAGTGGCTGGCCGACGGCGGCACCATCGTCGGGCGCGGGTCCAGCGGAAAGCAGTTCAACGACCGCGCCGGGCTGCTCGACGTGACAATCGCGGCGGGACGCAGCGACGCCAACGGCATCGTCAAGGTGATCAACGACCCGGCTTCGCCGATCACCGGTAACGCGCTGCCGACCGCGTTCGTCGACGCACCGCAGTACTTCACCCGCGTCGGGGACGGCGTCCGCGTCGACCAGCGCCTGGCCGCCGAGGGCTTCTTCCTCGCCGGGCACTGGGGTGGCCAGGAGGCCGCCGCCGGTCACGCGGTAGTGGTCAGTGGCGTGGCGAAGGGGGCGAACGTGACCCTGTTCGGCACCGAGCCGCTGTTCCGGGCTCACCCCGAGGGCCTGTACCCGCAGGTCGCCGCCGCCCTGTGGTGGTGAACTGACCAGCTCGGGTGATCGTTGCCCCGGCCGGTGCGCGATGCATCGGCCGGGGCAATTCGCTCCACCAGCTGATCGGGGGTGCCAAGGTCTACCTGGATCGCCCGTCGTGTTCCAAATGGTGTTGCGGCCAGGTCGGCGATAATTATGATCATGGTTCATGACGATCGCGACCACCGAGCGGCTACTCGTGCGGGACTGGACCGATCGGCCGGCGGACCTGGCCCGGCTGTTCGAGATCTACTCCCGGCCGGAGATCGCCCAGTGGCTCGGCGCCGCATCGAGGTTCCCGTTGACGGACCCGGCACAGGCGGCCGAGCTGCTGGCAAGGTGGCACCGACGACACGCGGCGTACGGCGAGCGGTACGGCCTGTGGGCGGTCGAGGTGCGCGAGACCGGCGTGGTGGTCGGCACGGTGATGATCAAGCCGTTGCCGGGGCGCGACGAGCAGGTGCTCACCGATGACATCGAGGTGGGCTGGCACCTACACCCGGAAGCCTGGGGCAACGGATACGCCACCGAAGCCGCACGCGCCTGCATGGAACGGGAATTCGCCACCGGCACACCGCTGATCCACGCGGTGATCGCCCCCGGCAACACCGCCTCGATGGCGGTGGCCCGCCGGCTCGGCATGACACCCGTCGGTCGCCGCAGCGACTGGTACGGCGGCGAGGAGCTGGAGACCTTCGTCCTGGCCCGCTCGGCGTGACTCGACCACCCGACCCCGGTGAGCAGCCCGCCCCTCCTGCCTCGGTAGCTCCTGCCTCGGTAGCTCCTGCCTTGGTGGCTCCTGCGACGGTGGCGGAGGCCGAGGGCATCCAGGAACAGTTGCGGCAGCGTCTCGACCTGCACGAACACCTGACCACCGCGCCACGACTCGTGGCCGGCGTCGACGTGTCGTACGACAGATCGTCGCCGTGTGTCACGGCCGCCGCGGTGGTCTTCGACCTGGCCACCGGCGTCGAGGTGGAGTCGGCCGTCGTGCCCGGCGAGGTGAGCTTCCCGTACGTTCCCGGGCTGCTGGCGTTTCGCGAGGTGCCGATCCTGCTGACGGCGCTCGACCGGCTCGCGGCGCGCCCGGACCTGGTGGTGTGCGACGGGTACGGCATCGCCCATCCCCGACGCTTCGGGCTGGCCTGTCACCTGGGCGTGGTCGCCGGGCTGCCGACCTTCGGGGTGGCGAAGACCCCCTTCGTCGCCGGGTACGACGAGCCGGGCGGAAGCCGGGGCGACTGGTCGCCACTGCGGGCCGACGGCGAGGTGCTGGGCCGGGTGCTGCGTACGCAGACCGGCGTCAAGCCGGTGTTCGTGTCGGTGGGCCACCGCACCACCCTGCATCAGGCGACCACGCTGACCCTCGACCTGAGCCCGCGCTACCGCCTCCCGGAGGTCATCCGCCGAGCCGATTTCCTCTCCCGCGAAGCCCTCCGCCGCGCGCAGCTCGATTGATCGGCGACGGCGAAGTCGGCGAGGGCCGTCGCAGCGAAGTGCTCAGGCCCTCAGGTTGTTGAGGTCAGCCGAAGGCTCGCAATGCTGTGTATGTCCGCCCGGCCCAGCCATGATCAGTCAGCAATTCGGCGGAATGGTGGTGACCACGGCAGGGGGACACCGCCGTTCGGGCGTAACGGTGTCGATCACGTCGGATGGCCTGACGATCAGCAGGGCTGGACAGTGTGACAGGGCAGGGTCTGACCGGAAGGAGATCGGGACGGGCGGTTAGGGCCTTGACGCCGGCTGGGTGTGGTTCGCTGGCCAGGTGGTGGCCGCACCGCTGTCGACATCGCCACGGCGGTGCTGCTCGGCGAGATCGTGTCTGCGGGTAACCGGCGCAGGGACGTCATCGACCGGCCGCGCGAGTACGCTGCCGCCGCAGTGCCGTTCTTCCTGCGGGTAGCTCGTTGTTAACAAGGGGCCCTTCCTCTACCGCAGGCGTTAATAAGGTGCCCTTCCTTCTCGCCCAGCGGCGTGGGGAAGAATGGGCGGCGTGAGTTCCCCCCGTGATCTTGTGTTGCTGGGTTCTACCGGGTCGATCGGTACCCAGGCCATCGACATCGTGCGACGCAACCCGGACCGGTTCCGGGTGGTGGCGCTGGGTGCCGGTGGCGGCAACGTCGGCCTGCTCGCCGCCCAGGCGCTCGAACTCGGCGTCGAGGCGGTCGGGGTGGCCAAGGCTTCCGCCGCCCAGGACCTCCAGTTGGCCTTCTACGCCGAGGCCAGTCGGCGGGGCTGGGCCAGCGGGGAGTTCAAGCTGCCCAAGATCGTGGCCGGGCCGGACGCGATGACCGAGTTGGCGCAGTGGCCCTGTGACGTCGTACTCAACGGGGTGGTGGGGTCCCTCGGGCTGGCGCCGACCCTGGCCGCGCTGCGCGCCGGTCGTACGCTCGCGTTGGCCAACAAGGAGTCCCTCGTCGCCGGCGGCTCGCTGGTCAAGGCCGCGGTGACGCGGCCGGAGCAGATCGTCCCGGTGGATTCGGAGCACACCGCCCTCGCCCAGTGCCTGCGCTCCGGCACCCGGGCCGAGGTACGCCGACTGATCGTCACCGCCAGTGGTGGGCCCTTCCGGGGTAAGCGACGCGACGAGTTGACAGCCGTCACGCCCGAGCAGGCCCTGGCACACCCGACCTGGAACATGGGGCCGGTGGTCACGATCAACTCGGCGACCATGGTCAACAAGGCGCTGGAGGTGATCGAGGCGCACGAGCTGTTCGACGTGCCGTACGCCGACATCACCGTGATGATCCATCCGACCTCGGTGATCCACTCGATGGTGGAGTTCGTCGACGGTTCCACGATCGCCCAGGCCAGCCCGCCGGACATGCGGCTGCCGATCGCCCTCGGCCTCGGCTGGCCGGACCGGGTGCCGGACGCCGCCGCCGCCGTCGACTGGACGACCAGTCACACCTGGGAGTTCGCGCCCCTCGACGACGAGGCGTTCCCGGCGGTGGCGCTGGCCAAGGCGGCCGGTGAGGCGGGGCGCTGCCGACCGGCGATCTACAACGCGGCGAACGAGGAGTGCGTCGCGGCGTTCGTCGCCGGGCGACTGCCCTTCCTCGGCATCGTCGACACGCTACAGCGAGTGCTGGAGGGAGCTCCCGATTTCGGTGAACCGGGTACCGTCGAGGACGTACTCGAAGCCGAGTCGTGGGCCCGCGCGCACGCGCAGGAGATCATCGCTGCTGCGGTGGAAGGAGCTTGATGTCGTTCGCGTTCGGGGTGGCGCTGTTCGCCCTCGGCATCCTGGTTTCGGTCAGCCTGCACGAGGCCGGCCACATGCTCACCGCCAAGGCCTTCGGCATGAAGGTCACCCGCTACTTCGTCGGCTTCGGCCCGACGATCTTCTCCTTCAAGCGGGGCGAGACCGAGTACGGCCTCAAGGGCATCCCGCTCGGTGGCTTCTGCAAGATCGTCGGCATGACGCCGCAGGACGACGACGTCGAGCCCGGCGACGAGAAGCGGGCCATGTGGCGCTACCCGGTGTGGAAGCGGACCATCGTGATGTCCGCCGGGTCGATCACCCACTTCGGGTTGGCGATCTTCGCGGCCTGGCTGGCGGCGATGACCTTCGGCCTGCCCAACCCCGACTTCCCGCGGGACGAGCAGCAGATCCGCGCCGAGCCCGCGGTGATCGCCATCCAGGACTGCGTCCTGCCGGACACCACCTACCGGGAGTGCGCCGCGGGCGACGCGGCAAGCCCCGCCGGGGCGGCCGGGCTGCGCAACGGCGACCGGATCACCTCGATCAACGGCACCCCGATCAACAACTACGGCGAGCTGCTGACCACGCTGCGGGCCACCACCCCGGGCAGCACCGCCACCATCGGGTACGAGCGCGACGGCCAGCCCGGCACCACCGAGACCACCCTGGCGACCACCAAGCGTCCGCCGATCGACAACCCGGACGGCCCGGTCACCGAGGTCTCCGCGCTCGGCGTCGGCCTGGTCCTGAGCACCCCGGGTCTGGTCTCCTACGGTCCGGTGGAGGCCGTCGGCGCGACCAGCACCTTCATCGGCGACATGGCGGTGGCCACCGCGAAGGCGTTGCAGCGCCTGCCGGAGAAGATCCCCGCGCTCTGGACCGCCATCACCGGCGGCGAACGCGACATCGACACCCCGATCAGCGTGGTCGGCGCCAGCGTGCTCGGCGGCGAGGCCGTCGCCAACAACGCCTGGGAAATCTTCATCATGTTGTTCATCTCGCTGAACTTCTTCATCGGGGTGTTCAACCTGCTGCCGCTGCTGCCACTGGACGGCGGCCACATCGCCATCGCCTGGTTCGAGCGGGCCCGCTCCTGGGTGTACGCGCGACTGCGCCGCCCCGACCCGGGCCGCGTCGACTACTTCAAACTGATGCCCTTCACGTACGTGGTGATCCTGATCGGTGGGGTGTTCACCCTGCTCACGATCACTGCGGACGTCGTCAACCCGATCACCCTCTTCCCAAGGTGAGTGCCTGAAGTGACAGCTGTCAGCCTCGGTATCCCTGCCGTACCGCCGCCGCCGCTGGCCCCCCGCCGGGCGAGCCGCCAGATCATGGTCGGTTCGGTGCCGGTCGGTGGTGGCGCGCCGGTTTCCGTGCAGTCGATGACCACCACCCTGACCGCCGACGTCAACGCCACTCTCCAGCAGATCGCCGAGCTGACCGCCTCCGGCTGCCAGATCGTCCGGGTCGCGGTGCCCAGCCAGGACGACGTGGAGGCGTTGCCGGCGATCGCCCGCAAGTCACAGATCCCGGTCATCGCCGACATCCACTTCCAGCCGAAGTACGTCTTCGCCGCGATCGACGCCGGCTGCGCGGCCGTGCGGGTCAACCCCGGCAACATCCGTCAGTTCGACGACAAGGTCAAGGAGATCGCCGCAGCGGCCTCCGCCACCGGTACGCCGATCCGCATCGGCGTCAACGCCGGTTCCCTGGACAAGCGGCTGCTCGCCAAGTACGGCAAGGCCACTGCCGAAGCCCTGGTCGAGTCGGCGCTGTGGGAGTGCTCGCTGTTCGAGGAGCACGGCTTCCGGGACATCAAGATCTCGGTCAAGCACAACGACCCGGTGGTGATGATCCGGGCGTACCGCCAACTCGCCGAGCAGTGCGACTACCCGCTGCACCTGGGCGTGACCGAGGCCGGCCCGGCCTTCCAGGGCACCATCAAGTCGGCGGTCGCCTTCGGCGCGCTGCTGGCCGAGGGGATCGGCGACACCATCCGGGTGTCGCTGTCCGCGCCGCCGGTCGAGGAGATCAAGGTCGGCAACCAGATCCTGGAGTCCCTCGGGCTGCGCGAGCGCGGCCTGGAGATCGTCTCCTGCCCGTCCTGCGGGCGTGCCCAGGTGGACGTCTACAAGCTCGCCGAGGAGGTCACCGCCGGCCTGGAAGGGCTGCCGGTGCCGCTGCGGGTGGCCGTGATGGGCTGCGTGGTCAACGGCCCCGGCGAGGCCCGCGAGGCCGACCTGGGTGTCGCCTCCGGCAACGGCAAGGGGCAGATCTTCGTCAAGGGCCAGGTCGTCAAGACCGTGCCCGAGGGGCAGATCGTGGAGACCCTCATCGAAGAGGCGCTGCGGCTGGCCGACGAGATGGGCGCCGAACTGCCCGAGGAACTGCGCGGCCTGCTCCCCGGCGCCACCGTCACCGTCCACTGACCCACCCCACAGTCGCCCATGATCGTGCTCGATGTGGGATCGAGTGGCTTGTGCTCGTGACGAGACCACTCGATCTGTGATCGAGCGCGATCTTGAGCGGGGGAATGGGGTGTCGGGTGCCCTCGACGCGGAAGGTGGCGGGGACGGTTACCGTCCGCCAACACGACTCGGGCGGATCTGGCAGGCTGGTAACCGTGCTGACGGCGCCGGTGCGGCAACTGGGTGAGTCAGAGCGTCGCGCGGTCGAGCGGCTGCTCGACCTCGACCCGTACGCGGGTGCGCAGGTCGCGGAGCGGATCGCCGCGCGTGGGCTGGCGTGGTGGCGGGCCGAGGGGCGGGTGCTCGGGTACGGCTCCCGCCGGCAGCTCGAATCGGTCTGCTGGCTGGGCGGCAACCTGACCCCGGTGCTGGCCACCCGACAGGCGACCGCCGCCTTCGCCGATCTGCTCGCCGGTGAGGACCGGATCTGCTCGTCGATCGTGGGACGGGCCGACGCGGTGCTGGAACTGTGGGACCGGCTCTCCGACACCTGGGGGCCGGCCCGGGACGTACGCCCCAATCAGCCGTTGCTGGCCACCGAGGCGTTGCCCAGGGTCCCCGCCGACCCGCACGTACGCCTGGTTCGTGGCAGTGAGCTCGACCTGCTCTTTCCGGCGGCCGTGGCGATGTACACCGAGGAGGTCGGCGTCTCGCCGCTGGCCGAGGACGCCGGGCGCGGGTACCGCCGCCGGGTCACCGAGATGATCCGCTCGGGTCGGGCGTACGCCCGGATTGTCGATGGTCAGGTGGTCTTCAAGGCGGAGCTCGCGGTTGTCACCCGGCACACGGCGCAGGTCCAGGGGGTCTGGGTGGCGCCCGAGTGGCGTGGGCGTGGGATCGCGACGGCGGCGATGGCGGCCGTGGTGCGCGACGCGCTCAACCGGGTCGCCCCGACGGTGAGCCTGTACGTCAACGATTTCAATCTGCCCGCCCGGCGGGTCTACGAGCGGTGCGGGTTCCGCCCGGTCGGCACGCTGGCGACCGTGCTGTTCTGAGCCGCCTGACTGCTCGGTGGTCCCCCGCTGGTGACTACGGCACGCGACCCGGCGGAAAGCAACGGGTCGGGCCGGATTGCGCAAAAAAGGCGTTGAAGCGGCACGGTCCTGCCCTCAGGCTAGAACCTTCGCCATCACACCGGAGGACGCGACCCGTGCGACTGCTTCGTGATCTGTGGGTCACTTCGCCCCGCAGGATGACCCTGGTGGCCGTTCTGGTCGTGATGGGCGGCATCGGCCAGGCGGCCACCGCCGCGCTGGCCGGGCCGGTGCTGGTGAACCGGTCCGTCGTCTTCTTCGTGCTGCTGACGATCGCCCTGACCGCCGCTGTCCTCAGCGACCTGGTGGTCAGCCTGGTGATGGCCGGGGTGACCGCCGACTGGTCCGCCGACCTGCGCCGCCGGCTCTGTCGGGTGGCGCTGGGGCAACCCGTGCCCGCCCTGGAGACGACGCCGGTCGGGGAGATGCTCGACCGCATCGACGGTGACGTCTACGACGTGGCCTCCGGGGTACGCGGCCCGGGCATCCGGCTGGCCCAGTCGTTGGCGGTGGGTGTGGTGGCCACCCTGGTCGCGATCACCGTCTGGTGGCCGGCCGGAATCGGCATGCTGCTGGTGACCGTCCTGCTCGCGGTCACCCTGCGCCGGCCCGCCGGTCGGATCGCCCCGGCGCGGATGAAGGAGGAGGCGGCCTGGTCCGACCTGGCGGCGGTGATGGAGGAGTCCATCCACGGCCAGGACGACGTACGCACCAGCCTGGCCCGGCCGTACGTGCTGCGCCTGTACGCCCGCCGGGCGTCCGAGGTGCTCCGCCGCGGACTGCGGGTCTGGCGGATGGGTGCGCAGGTGAACGCCATCGCGGCCGGGGTGACCCGGGCCGGCATCGCGCTGGTGGTGCTGGGCGGGGTGTGGGCGTTCGGCACCGGCCGGGTGGACGCCGCCCAGTTGACTGCGATCTGGCTGCTCGCGCTCTCCCTGGGCATGACCGTCGAACACGTCAGCCGGATGGTGCCCGACGTGCAGTACGCCCTCGGCGCCTGGGGTCGGGTGCAACTGCTGCAGAACGCCGAGCAGGAACCGACCGGCGGCGACTCCCCGGTCGACGGGGACCTGGTCATCCGTGACCTGACCTTCCGTTACCCGGTCGAGTCGGAGGCCGAGCGGGGTCCGGCGCTGCGCGAGGTCAACCTGACCTTCGTCCGCGGCCGGTCGTACGCGCTTGTCGGGCGGACCGGCTCGGGCAAGTCGACGCTGGCCAAGGTGCTCACCCGGGCTGTCGACGTGCCGGCCGGCACGGTGCTGCTCGGCGGGCGGGACGTGCTCGACCTGGACGTGGAGGAGCTACGTCGGTGGATCGCCGTGGTGCCGCAGCGTACCGAGATCCTGGCCGGCACCCTCGCCGAGAACGTGGCGCTGTTCGACCCCGAACTGCTCGACGCCGCCGAACGGGCCCTGCACGAGCTGGACCTGGCCGGCTGGATCGCCGAGCTGCCCGCCGGCCTGAACACCCGGCTCGGCGAGGGCGGGCATGTGCTGTCGGCCGGGCAGGAGCAGTTGGTCGCCTTCGCCCGCATCCTGGTCCGCGACCCGCACGTGGTGATCCTGGACGAGGCCACCGCCCGGCTCGACCCGGTCACCGAGGCACGGGTACAGCGGGCCACCTCGCGGCTGCTGCGCGACCGGATCGGCATCGTCATCGCGCACCGGCTCTCCTCCGTACGCGAGTGCGACGAGGTGGTGGTGCTGGCCGACGGCGCGGTGGTGGAGGCCGGCCCGCTGGCCAGTTCCCGCCGCTTCGCCGAGCTGCTCGCGGCCAGCCACGCGGACACGTACGACGCCGCCGTGCTCGTGCGATCCGACGGCGCGCAGGGTGAACCGGCGTTGGTCGGGGCCGCCTCGACGGAGTTGGCCGCCGGCGCGTTCCCCGACGCTGCCGCGCTGTCGGGTGGCCCGCTCGGCGGTGAACGCGGCGGATCGTCGATGCCGGGCGTCGAGCGGTCCGCCGACGATCCCGCGCCGGTCGTCGGACCCGAACCGGTCGAGCCGGTCGAGGGACGCCAGGGCGGCGGGCGTACCGAGGGCGGCGGTGACGTGCCGGCAGGTGGGCCGGGGGTGGAGCGTCGACCGGCGTCCCGGTTCCAGACGATGCGGGAGATCGTCCGGCTCTGCCTCAACGATCCCCGCTACGGCCTGGCAGCCATCGGCATCTTCTCCGTACTGACCGTGTTCGGTCTGGACGGGCCGTTGCTGGCCTGGCTCTGGGTCGACGTGGTGGACGGCACCGGTAGTCCGTGGCTGCCCGCGTTGGGCATCGCGGCCGGCCTGATCCTCGCCATTCCCGCCAACTACTGGACCCACCTGTGGTTCCCCGCCTGGTTCGTCCGGCAGATGCTGCGAATCAGTGCCCGCCTGGTGCACGGGCAGACCGGTCCACGCCGGATCAGTCGGCACAGCCCCGCCGAGGTGGTGGCCCAGGGCGGTGACACCGAACGCGTCGTCCAACTGGCCGACAACGTGCTGGATCAGACGGTCGCGGTGATCCTGCTGGTGGTGATGACCGTGGTCACCGACAGCGTGGTGCCGGGGCTGTTCTTCATCGGCACGATGGTGCTGTCCGGGCTGGCCGCGACGGCGTTCGGGCCGCGACTGGAACGCGCGGCCCGCGACACGGTGGCCGCCCGCGCCGCCTTCGCCACCGCGCTGGTGTCCAGCCTTTCGGCGGCCCGGACGGTGAAGCTCGCCGGGGCCACCCGGCCGGTACTGACCCACCTGGCCGGCCTCGACACGGTCCGCAGCGACCGGCAGCGTCGGGAGATCGCCGTGCAGGTGTGGGCCCGGTCCACCCCGGCACTGGCCAGCGGCCTGCTGCCGATCGGCGTCTGGGCGCTGTATCTGTCCGGCGGTCTGACCGCCGGGGCGGCGCTGGTCGCGGTCGCCACGCTGGGCGCGGCCCGCTGGTTCGCGTGGACCACCGCGTCGCTGGTCTCGCAGGTGCCGTCGGCTCGGGTGTGGACGCGTCGGACGGTGGAGATGGCCGGCGTCGAGGCGTACTCGGCGCGGATCCCGGGTGTCGATCTCATGGCAGGGACGGCGCCCGCCCCACCGCAGGCGCCGCGTACCCCGCTGCGTCGGCTGGAGCTGACCAATTTCGGCGTACGGCACACCGACGGCACCGTGGCGGTACGCGATGTCAACCTGACCGTGGAGCGTGGCCAGCTCGTCCTGATCGTCGGCCCGGTCGGTTCGGGCAAGTCCTCCCTGCTGCGCGCCCTGGCCGGGATCGCCCCGCACATCGGGCAGTTGACCTGGAACGACGATCCGGTCACCGAGCCGGAGTTGTTCCTGCGCCCCAACCAGGTCGGCTACGTCGGCCAGTTGCCCCGGGTGCTCTCCGGCACGGTCGCCGACAACATCACCCTCGGGCATCCGGTCGACGCCCGGCACGCGGTGGCCACCGCCCAGCTGGAACACGACCTGGCGGCCACCGGCAGCGGGCTCGGGCTGCTCATCGGGCACAAGGGCACCCGGCTCTCCGGCGGCCAACTCCAGCGCCTGGCGCTGGCCCGGGCGTTGGCGCCGCGCACCGAACTGCTGGTCGCCGACGACGTCTCCTCCGCGTTGGACGTCACCACCGAGCTGGCACTGTGGCAGGCGCTGCGCGAGCACGGTGTGACAGTCGTCGGCTCCACGTCGAAGCGGGCCGCGCTGGTGCGGGCCGACCATGTCGTGGTGCTCACCGACGGTGTGGTGGCGGCCCAGGGGCCGTGGTGCGACCTGGAAGACAAGTGGGGCCACCTGGCGGGCTGAGCCCGGCAGTGCCACCCAGCGGGCTGAGCCCGGCAGTGTGACCTGCCGGGCTCAGCCTCGGGCCTTCAGGCCGCCCGCAGGTACGGCTCGGGCCAGGTGGTCTCCGCGCCGAGCTTGGCGGCGGCCTGGCGCGGCCAGTACGGATTACGCAGCAGCTCGCGACCGAGCAGCACCAGGTCGGCTTCGCCGTCCGCGATGATCGCCTCGGCCTGTTCCGGCTCGACGATCAGGCCGACCGCCCCGGTGGGCACCTGCGCCTCCCGGCGCACCTGGGCGGCGAGCGGCACCTGGTAACCACGGCCGACCGGGACGGTGGCGTTCGGCGACGCCCCGCCCGACGAACAGTCGACCAGGTCGACCCCGGCCCGGGCCAGCTCGACGGCGAGCGCCACGCTGTCGTCGACCGTCCAGCCGCCCTCGACCCAGTCGGTGGCCGAGATCCGGGCCAGTACCGGCACCTGCTCACCGACGGCGGCGCGGACCGCGCGGGCGACCTCCAGGGTCAGCCGCATCCGCCCGGCCCGGTCGCCGCCCCAGGCGTCGGTGCGGTGGTTGGTCAGCGGGGACAGGAACTCGTGCAGCAGGTAGCCGTGTGCCGCGTGCACCTCCACGGCGGCGAATCCGGCGGCCAGTGCCCGGTCGGCCGCCACCGCGAACGCCTCCACCACGGCGGCGATGCCCGCCTCGTCCAGGGCGGTCGGCGTCCGGTACTCCGGGAGGAACGGCTGCTCGGTGGGCCCGACCGGAGTCCACCCGCCCTCGGCGTCGGGTACTCCGCCCCGATGCGGGTCCCAGGGCCGGTAGGTCGACGCCTTGAACCCGGCGTGCGCGAGCTGTACGACGGGCACCGCGCCGTGGGCGGCCACGAACCGGGTCACCGGACGCCAGGCGTCGACGTGCCGGTCGGACCAGATGCCGGTGTCCTGCGGGCTGATCCGTCCCTCGGGCAGCACCGCGGTCGCCTCGGTCATCACCAGGCCGGCGCCACCGACCGCCCGTGTACCGAGGTGCACCAGGTGCCAGTCGTGGGGGAGGCCGTCGGGGCCGGCACTGTACTGACACATGGGGGCCAGCGCGATCCGGTTGGGCAGGGTGACCGCGCGCAGCGTCAGCGGTGTGAACAACGTACTCATGGGTTCATCTTCTCGCGGTCGCCAGGATCCGCGGTCGCCAGGATCGCGGCGGTGACCACACCCCAGGCGACGATCACCAGCAGCAGCAGTCGTTCCAGCAGGCCGGCCAGCGTTCCCCGGCCGACGAGCAGCATGGCGAGGCCGAGCGCGCCCGCCAGCGGCAGGGCCGCCGCCACGCAGATCGTGGCGGTGCGGCGCAGCGGCGCCGCTGCCCGGGAGACCAGGATCGCGATCATGGCGAGGACCGTGGCACCGGCGGCGACGATGCTCGCCGCGCCGTGCACCAGATCCGCCACGGTGGGTGTCTCGAACGGCGGTAACGGGCAGCCGTCGCTACAGGTCACCGCGCCGGACAGGGCGGTGGCCACCGCCCCGACGACGAGCAGCACCACCGCGATCCGCACGGCTCTGTCGGGCTGTCGCGCCGGTCGGGACGCGGCGTCGTCAGCGGGCTGGTCGCGTAGGGCCGCGGCGAGCAGCAGGAGCGCGGCACCCAGGGTGAGCACCCCGAGCCGGTACGTCCAGGCGTAGATGCTGTCGGCCACGCCGGCCTCGCTGACGTACCCGGTCAGGCCCGGGCCGGGACCGGCGACCACGGCGAACGTCGCCGCGACCGCGCCGACGAGCACGCAGACCGCCGCGCCCGTGGCACGGCGCTCGACCACACCCGCGGCACGGCGCTCGGCCACGTCCGTGGCTCGGCGCTCAGCCACGTCCGTGCGGCGTCGTCCAGCCGTGCAGGTCCGGGCCGAGCGGCACGATGCCGGTCGGGTTGATCTCGTGATGGGTGGCGTAGTAGTGCCGCTTGATGTGGTCGAAGTCGACTGTCTCCCCGAAACCGGGGGTGGTGAACAGATCCCGGGCGTACGCCCACAGCACCGGCATCTCGGTGAGCTTGCGCCGGTTGCACTTGAAGTGTCCGTGGTACGCCACGTCGAAGCGGACCAGCGTGACGAACAGCCGCACGTCCGCCTCGGTGATCGTGTCGCCCATCAGGTACCGCTGCTCGGCCAGCCGCAGCGACAGCGCGTCCAAGCGTGCGAACAGCGCCGTGTACGCCTCGTCGTACGCCTGCTGGGAGGTCGCGAAGCCGCACCGGTAGACGCCGTTGTTGACGTCGCGGTGGATGTCTGCCATCAGCTGGTCCATCTCCGGGCGCAGCTCGACCGGGTACAGATCCGGTGCGTCCGGTGCGTGCAGCCGCCGCCACTCGGTGGACAGGTCCAGGGTGAGCTGCGGATAGTCGTTGGTGACCACCCGCCCGGTGACGGTGTCGATCAGCGCCGGCACGGTGACCCGGCCGGTGTAGTCGGGATCGGTGGCCAGGTACGCCTCGGCGAGGAAGCCGACGCCCAGCACCGGGTCGAAGCCGTCCGGGTCGAGGGTGAACCGCCAGCCCCGCTCGTCGCGGATCGGATCGACGGTGCCCAGTGAGATGGCCTCGTCCAGGCCCAGCAGATTGCGGACGATCAGCGCCCGGTGCGACCACGGGCAGGCCCGGCACCAGATCAGCCGGTACCGGCCGGGCTCCAGCGGCCAGCGGTCCTGTTCGTCCGGCCCGGCACCGGGCGGCGAACCGGAGTGCGGGGTGACCCGACCGGTGAACCGGTTGGGTTGACGGACGAACGCGCCGGCCTCACTGGTCTCCGCGCTGAACTGGGCTCCTGCCATGCCGACAAACCTATCCGGACTCGGCGGCGATATCCTGGCGGCAGGACGTCCTGGTTGATCCGCTGGACGCTCCCCACCCCTGCCTTCCCACCCCCGAAGGACTCGCGATGACCGTGGCATACCTGGTGGCCGGTGTCCGCACCCCGATCGGCCGGTACGCGGGCGCCCTCGCCGGCGTACGCCCCGACGACCTGGCCGCGCACGTGATCCGCGAACTGGTCGCCCGGCACCCGTCGGTGGACTGGTCCCGCACCGACGACGTGGTGTTCGGCTGCGCCAACCAGGCCGGTGAGGACAACCGCAACGTGGCCCGGATGGCGGCGCTGCTCGGCGGCCTGCCGGAGCAGGTCTCCGGCAGCACGGTCAACCGGCTCTGCGGCTCCGGCCTCGACGCGCTGGCCACCGCCGCGCGGGCGATCGTCGCCGGGGAGGCCGATCTGATGGTCGCCGGCGGGGTGGAGAGCATGAGCCGGGCCCCGTTCGTCATGCCGAAGGCCACCAGCGCCTTCTCCCGCGCCGCCGAGATGTACGACACCACGATCGGCTGGCGGCTGGTCAACCCGCTGATGGAGCAGGGCTGGGGGGTCGACTCGATGCCGGAGACGGCGGAGAACGTCGCCGTCGAGTTCGGTGTCGACCGGCTCGCCCAGGACGAGTTCGCGTACCGCTCGCAGATGCGGGCCGCCAAGGCGCAGGCCGACGGCCGGCTGGCCGAGGAGATCGTGCCGGTGACCGTGCCTGCCGGTCGGCGCGAGACGCGGCTGGTCGAGGTCGACGAGCACCCCCGGCAGACCTCGATGGAGAAGCTGGGCGCGCTGCCCACCCCGTTCCGTACCGGCGGCACGGTGACCGCCGGCAACTCCTCCGGGGTCAACGACGGTGCGGTGGCGCTGCTGGTCGCCTCGCAGCGGGCCGTCGAGGAGTACGGTCTCACCCCGCTGGCCCGCGTCGTCGGGACGGCGACGGCCGGGGTGCCGCCGCGGATCATGGGCATCGGCCCGGTGCCGGCGACCCGGCGACTGCTTCAGCGGCAGGGCCTCTCCGTGACCGACCTCGACGTGATCGAGTTGAACGAGGCGTTCGCCGCCCAGTCCGTCGCGGTGCTGCGGGAGTTGGGCCTGCCCGAGGACGCCGAACACGTCAACCCGAACGGTGGGGCCATCGCGCTGGGCCACCCGCTCGGTGCCAGCGGCGCCCGGCTCGCGCTCACCGCCGCGCTGGAGCTGCGTCGCCGGGGCGGCCGCCGAGCCGTCGCCACCATGTGTGTCGGCGTCGGCCAGGGCATCTCCATGCTGCTCGAAGCCGCCTGACGGCCGGGTCGAGGCTGCTTGATCGCCGGGCCGGCGCTGCCTGACCGGGCGCGCCGGCACGGTCGCCGGACAAAGGCGGTTGTGGATCTCCCAGGGTGTGGCGCGCGGGCCTAGAGTAGGCAGCGTTACTTGATCCGTCGCGACGACTTGGGGTAACCAGTGCAGCAGCCGGACGGAGCACCCATCGAGATCGACCTTTCCCGGCCCAGCGCGGCCCGGGTGTACGACTATTTCCTGGGCGGTGCCCACAACTTCGAGGTCGACCGGCAGTTGGCCGACCAGATCGCGGCGATGACGCCGAACCTGCCGGCGACCATGCGGGCGGGTCGGGAGTTCCTGCGCCGGGCCGTACGCGTGCTGCTCGACGCCGGCATCGACCAGTTCCTCGACATCGGCTCGGGCATCCCCACCGTCGGCAACGTGCACGAGGTCGCCCAGGCCGCCAACCCGCAGGCCCGGGTGGTCTACGTCGACATCGACCCGGTGGCGGTGGCGCACAGTCGGCAACTGCTGGCCGGCAACGAGTCGACCGGCGTCATCCACGCCGACCTGCGCGACCCGCAGCGGATTCTCGCCGAGACCCGGGCGTTGCACCTGCTCGACTTCGACCGGCCACTGGGCATCCTGCTGGCCGGCGTGGTCCACTTCGTACCCGACGCCGACCGGCCCGGCGACATCCTGGCCACCCTGCGGGCCGCCGCCGCACCCGGCAGCCACCTGGTGATCTCGCACTCCACCTTCGAGGACCAGCCGCAGGAGATGCTTGACGCGCAGCGGCTCTCGGCGCGTACCAGCACCGAGATCACGCTCCGGTCGCGGGCCGAGATCACCTCGTTCTTCGGCGACTGGACGATCCTCGAACCGGGCGTGGTGCACATGGAGCTGTGGCGTCCGGACTCGCCGTCCGACGTGGCCGCCGACGCGCAACGCTTCGGTGCCTTCGGCGCGGTGGCTCGCAACGACGACGTAGCGGGGTGACCTGATGTCGGCCGTCGGTGCCCCCGGAGGGCGTGCCGTCGATCCGGCCGGCGCGCACAACTACGCGACCGAGTGGGCGCAGGCGGTACGCCGGCTCGGCTTCGTACCGATGAGCGCGGCCGACACCGAGCGGCTGCTGTTGTCGTACACCCTGCGGCTGGCCGAGGCGCTGCTGCACGCCGACGAGGTGGCCCCGGTGGCGGCGGAGGTCGGTCAGGCCCTGGTCGAGGCGCACCTGACCGAACCGGACATGATCGAGTGGTCGGTGCGCTCGCTCGCCGACCGGTTGCCCGACCAGGTACTGGGCGGGTCGACCGGGCTCGACGACCGGATCGCGGTGGCGCAGGGCGCGCTCGCGGCCGGGTTCGCCCGCGCGCTGCGTGATCGCACCTTCGCCCAGCAGGAGCGGATTGCACGGTCGGCGTGGCAGGCCCGCGACGATGTCGAGCGGGCGTTGCGCGACAGCGAGGCCAGGTTCCGGGCGGTCTTCCGGGGCGCGGCGATCGGCATCGGCATCGCCGACGTCGACGGGCAGATCATCGACGTCAACCAGCCCTTCGCCGACATGCTCGGCTACTCCATCGAGGAGATGCGCCAGCTCAACGTGACGGCCCTGTTCCACCACGACGACGCACCCGGCATGTGGGAGCTGTACGGGGAACTGATCGAGGGCAAACACGAATCCGCACGGGTCGAGAAGCGGTACTACCGCAAGGACGGCACCTCCGTCTGGACGGACCTGGCAGTCTCGTTGATCCGGCACGACGACGGCCGGCCCCGGTTCACCATCGCCGTTGCCGAGGACATCACGCAACGGTACGAACTCCAGCGTCGGTTGCGCTTCCAGGCGCTGCACGACCCGCTTACCGAACTGCCCAACCGCACGCTGTTCTTCGAGACGCTGAGCCGCCTGCTCAGCGCCTCGGGCCGGGTCGGAGTCTGCTTCCTCGACCTCGACGGCTTCAAGGCGATCAACGACAGCCTCGGGCACGACGTCGGTGACCGGCTACTCATGACGATCGCCCGGCGGCTGGCCGGCTGCGTGGCCGAGTACGGCTACCTGGTGGCCCGGATGGGCGGCGACGAGTTCGTCATCCTGGTCGACGGCGACGCCGGGGTCGACAACATGATCGCGGTGGCCGAACTGGCGCTGACCGCCGTGTCCGCCCCGGTCTTCATCGACGACCACCAGCTGATGGTCTCGGCCAGCGTCGGCATCGTCGCCTCCGACCTCGTCGGCACCAGCGCCGCCGAGCTGATGAAGGCCGCCGACACCACGCTGTACTGGGCCAAGGCCGAGGGCCGGGGCCGGTGGGCGGTGTACGACCCGGAGCGCAGCGCCCGGGACATCGCCCGGTCGACCCTGCTCGCCGGACTGCCGGTGGCGTTGGACCGGGACGAGTTCGTGCTGCACTACCAGCCGATCGTGTCGCTGTTGGACGGTCGGATGCTGGCGGTCGAGGCGCTGGTCCGCTGGCAGCATCCGGAGCTGGGGTTGATCGGTCCGGACCGGTTCATCGGGTTGGCCGAGGAGACCGGTCTGATCGTCCGGCTCGGCGAGTGGGTGTTGCGGCAGGCCTGTCGGGACGCCCGTCGGTGGCACGTCGACTTCCCCGAGGCGCGGCTGGTGGTCAGCGTCAACCTGGCCGCCCGGCAGGCCGACGCTCCGGTGATCGTGGACACCGTGGCCGATGCCCTGTCCAGCAGTGGACTGCCGGCGGAACTGCTGCAACTGGAGTTGACCGAGAGCGCCGTGATGGGCTCCGGCGGTGAGCCGCTGCGGACGCTGTACCGGCTGGCCGAGCTCGGGGTCCGGCTGGCCGTCGACGACTTCGGCACCGGCTACTCGAACCTGGCGTACCTGCGTCGGCTGCCGATCACCTGCCTGAAGCTGGCCGCGCCGTTCGTCGAGGGCAT
The DNA here is from genome assembly GCF_000204155.1 of Micromonospora maris AB-18-032. Classification (NCBI taxonomy): domain Bacteria; kingdom Bacillati; phylum Actinomycetota; class Actinomycetes; order Micromonosporales; family Micromonosporaceae; genus Micromonospora; species Micromonospora maris. The sequence continues at coordinate 1,577,688 of NC_015434.1, forward strand.
CCGGGGCGACGAGCCGGATGCCGCCGACCACCGCGACGAGCGGATCGTCGACGCGCTGGTGCGGTTGGCCCACGCTCTGGAACTGTGGGTGACCGCCGAGGCGGTGGAGACCGAGCCGCAGGCCGAGCGGCTCCGGGCGCTACGCTGCGACTCCGCTCAAGGGCGCCTGTTCGGCCCACCAGCGCCCGCCGCAGCAATCTCCACCCGCCTGGCCGGCGGGTAAGGAAGGGCACCTTATTAACGCCTGCGGTAGAGAAAGGGCCCCCTTTTAACAGATGAAGCGATCGGATGGGGAGCCGTGAGCCTGACAGAGACCGGCGCCGTGGTTTCGGTGATCACCGCGCTGGCCATCCTCGCCGGGCTGGCCGGTGTGGTGGTGCCCGGCCTGCCGGCCCTGCCGCTGTGCTGGGGCGGCGTACTCGTGTGGGCGTTGTTCGGTGAGGCCGGCGCCGGCCGCTGGCTGGTGCTCGCGGCGGCCACCGTGGTTGCCCTGGGCGGCACCGTGGTCAAGTACCTCTGGCCCGGCCGCAACCTCAAACGGGCCGGCGTACCCACCGCCACGTTGCTCGTCGGGGCGTTGCTCGGTCTGGTCGGCTTCTTCGTCATCCCCGTCGTCGGGCTGATCATCGGGTTCGTCGTCGGCATCTTCCTGATGGAACGGCTGCGGCTGGGCGACACCGGACTGGCCTGGCCCGCTACCAAGCAGGCGGTCGCCGCCGCCGGCCTGGCCATGTTGATCGAGTTCCTCGCCGGGGTGGTGATCGGCGCACTCTGGGTGGCCGGCCTGGTGCTGACCTGACGGCCGGGCTCACTGAGGGCCGGGCTTGCTGGGGACCGGGCGGCGCGGGGCGGAGCCAGGGTAGGGCGCAGCGCCGTACCCGAGAGAGAGGTGACGTTCCCCGCGCCGCCGCGGCTGCCGGGCCGTTCCGAGGGCCCGGGTCGGCCCGTCGCGATCGGGCCTGGTCACAAACCCAAGGATGGGGTACGCCGACCTACCCGGCAACGCAATTGCGGGGCCACCGGCCGGGGTCACCGGCTCCGCGACGGGGTGACCGGCAGCGGAAACCGTACGCCGGTCAGTTCTTCGGAGGCCAGCCACAGGCGACGGGCGGTGGCAGCGTCCCGGGCAGCCTTGGAACGGCCGACGAGCTTCGGTGCGCCGCGTCCTTGCAGCAGGCCGCCGGGGCCGGCGTAACTGCCGCCCGGGATGTCGGCCACCGCCGCGTAGAGCGTGGGTAGCGCACCGTCCTGCTCGCTCTGAGCCAGGAAGTTGACCGCGACCGTGTGCACCAGACGCCTCCGCAGGGGTTCACCGTCGAGGTGCCCGATGAGGTTGGTGGCCGCCAGGCCGGGGTGCGCGGCGACCGCGAGCACCGGTGAGGCGGCCTCGGTGAGGCGGCGCTGCAGTTCGGCGGTGAAGAGCAGGTTCGCCAACTTCGACTGCGCGTACGCCCGGAAGGCCCGGTAGGGCTTGCGCTCCCAGTTGAGGTCGTCGAAGTCGATCGTGCCGGCCCGGTGCCCGTTGGAGGAGACCGTGACCACCCGGCCCCGGATCCGTGGCAGCAGCAGGTTGGTGAGCGCGAAGTGCCCGAGGTGGTTGGTGCCGAACTGGAGTTCGAAGCCGTCGGCGGTGCGGCCGAGCGGCGGGACCATCAGGCCGGCGTTGTTGATCAGCACGTCGATCGGGTCCTGGAACCCCTCGGCGAACGTCCGCACCGAGGCGAGGTCGGCGAGGTCGAGTCGGCGTACGAGAACCTTGCCGGTCATGGTCGTGGCGGCGGCCTGCCCCTTGGCGGGGTCGCGGACGGCGAGCACGACGCGGGCGCCCTTGGCGGCGAGCGCGCGGGCGGCGGCGCGGCCGATGCCGCTGTTCGCGCCGGTGATGACGACGGTCCGGTTGTTCATGGCAGGGATCTGACCGGGCGTGAATGTTGTCATGGGAAACAATGTATGCACTGACAACAATGATGTCAACGACTACATTCCGTTAGAGTGGAGCCCATGTCCGCGTACCATCACGGGAACCTCCGTGCGGCACTGCTCGCCGCCGCCGAGCGCAGCCTGCGCCAACACGGCGCGGAGCAGCTCTCCCTGCGCGAGCTGGCGCGGGAGGCCGGGGTCAGCCACGCCGCGCCGCGCCGGCACTTCCCCGACCGCCAGGCGTTGCTGGACGCGCTCGCGGAGGCTGGATTCGCCCGCCTGGACGCGGAACTGCGCGCGGCGCTCGCCGCCGCCGGGCCGGAGTTCGAGCCTCGCCTGCACGGCGTGGCAACCGCCTATCTGCGGTTCGCCACCGAGGACGCCGCGCTGCTGGAACTGATGTTCGCCGGCAAGCACCGCGAAGGCGCCGACCGGCTCGTCGCCGCCGCCGCGGCGGCGTTCGGACTGCTTGACGATCTGATCGTGCAGGGGCAGAAGCAGGGCGTACTCGCCCCCGGCGACCCGCAGCAGGTGGGCATCGTGCTGTTCGCGACCCTGCACGGCATCGCCACCCTGATCAACGGCAACCTGGTCCCACCGCACCTGGTCGACGGTCTCGTGCCGGCCGCCGTCGACCAGTTCATCCGAGGATCGCGACCCGACTAGCCGGTCGGCGGCGTCGAGGGCCTGGCCTTCTGCGGGTAGACCGTCTCGTGGCGGGCCAGCATGGCGACGAACTCGACGATCTTCCGCTCGCGGGTCTGCGCCCGTTTGGCGGCGTTGAGACGGTGGATGAGGGCGAACCGGTTGGTCTTGGTGAGCACGTCGAACATGGCTTGAGCAGCGGGGTTGGCGGCAATGGCGGCGAGCAGATCGGCCGGCACCTCCGCTTCCGACGGCGGGGCGTAGGCGGCGGCCCAACGCCCGTCCGCCTTCGCGGCCTCCACCGCGGCGCGGCCGGACGGCTGCATCCGCCCCTGTTCCTCAAGCCGGGCCACATGGGACACGTTCCGTTGCGACCACGAACTGCGGGACCGGCGCGGAGTCAACCGGATCCAGGAACTCTCCTCGTCGCGTTTGCGGGCCTGCCCGTCGATCCAACCGAAGCACAGCGCCTCGTCGACCGCCTGCTGCCAGGTCAGCGTGGTGACGGTGCCACCCTTTCTGGTCAGCGCCAGCCAGACCCCGGCCGACGTGGCGTGGTGGGCCGACAACCAGTCGCGCAGCGCATCGGCGTCCGCGACGATCAACTCATCCAGTTCCGCGCTCCCCATGACGGCAGGCTAACCGCTGGCTCTGCCATTTTTACGCTTGCCGGGCGCGCGGAATCTCGGACCGTGACCGGCTGCTACGACGGTGTGGTGGGTTTCGGGGTGGCGGCGGGGGCCGAGGGAACGTTGCGCAGCGCGCGAAGGGCCGACACCGCGAGCGGTACGCCTACCGCGAGCACGGCGATGACCTGAACGAACGCGATCGTGGTGAGCGTCGTGCGCTCTGCCTGGTCGAGGAAGTCGGGCAGGGTAGCGGCGCGCAGGACGAGCGCGGTTGCGGCGAGCAGCGTGAACGCCAGTGACCACGGCAGGGTGCGCGTCGATCGACCGGTGGCGCGAGCGGTCAGGTGGACCGCCATGGCCACAGCGACCGCCGTGCACAACAGGCCCGGCCAGTCCAGCAGTCTCAGCGCCGGTTCGACCGCCTGAAGGCTGAACAGCGGCAGGGCGACGAGGAAGATGCCGGTCGGTAACGCGAGGAGCCATGGCCGGCGTGACACGGGTGCGGCACCGTGGGGGAAGGCCGCCATGGCGAGGAGCAGAGCGACGTCGACGAGCCGCATCGCCCAGGGCGACACGGTCAGCGGTACGTCGCCGACGGCCTGTGCCATCGCGACGGTGATCGCGGGGGGCACGATGGCGATCAGGGCGACCGCCTGGGCCACGCGTCGGTAGCCGAGGACGAGCGCGAGGTAGGCCGGCAACCAGGCGTAGCCGGCAAGGTGCCACGTCGTACTCCAGATGCTCGCCGGTGTGCTGAACGTCAACTCGGGTGCCGGAGCGGGCAGCCAGGCGAGCTTCCCGGCGTACCACAGTGTGACGGCGATGCTGCCGGTGACCATGACGGCGTGGGTCAGCAGCAGCATCAGGGTCGCCAGCCGCACCGCGTGTCCCCACACCCGCGACCGGGGTGACGTGTCGGCGCGCAGGCGCAGCCGCACCGCGAGCGCCACGATGCTGGCGGCCTCCGACAGGCTCGGCCGGCCGTAGTCGGCGAGGTACGCGGTGGTCTCGGGGTCGCCGGTGTCCATGCTCTCCAGGAAGGCGGCGACCATGTCGTCTTCCCACTCCTGCCGGTAGGCGGCGGGCAGCAGGCGTAACAGCAGGCGGTAGCGCTCCTCCAGGCGACTCACGACGACGTCCCCGTGATCGGGTTGCGCTGCTCGTGCAACCGGGTGGAGGCGAGGCGCGCGTTGGCGGCCAGCCGGTGCGCCTCCGCGGCGAGGGTGGCGCGGCCCTGTTCGGTCACCCGGTAGTACCGGCGCAATCGCCCCTGCCACGCCTCCTCGCGGTCCAACTCGACCAGGCCGTCACCGACGAGTCGATCGAGGACTCCGTACAGGGAGCCGATCTTCAGCTGCACCTGCCCCTGGGACAGGTCCGCGACCTCCGCGACGATCCCGTAGCCGTGGCGCGGGGCGTCGAGCAGCGCGGTGAGGATGAAGAAGGCCGGTTCGGTCATAGCCCGAGCACTCATCCCCCTAATATAGTGGAAGACAAGATATCCTGGCGTACGCAGGCGCCGACGACAGGGGAGTGATCATGGGTGACGGTGACGCGGACGCCGGGGACTTCGGCGGGCCGGACTTCGCTCCTGCGATACCGGCGGCAGAAAGCAGCGCCCTCGGCGCCCCGCCCGCCGGCCACGCGGCGATCGTCCTCGGTCCCGGATTCCGTGGTCACGTCATCCTGACCACGTCCGCCCCGAGGCCCGCCGCCCAGCCGGCAGGCGAAGATCCGGGCGACGCCTAGCGCACCGGCTCCAGCACCACGACGGGAATCCGACGGGTGGTCTTGCGCTCGTAGTCGGCGAAGAACGGGTACGCCGCCTTCTGCGCGCTCCAGATCCGATCCCGCTCGTCGTCGGTGGCGACTCGGGCGACCAGCTCGACCGTCTCCGTGCCGATCTCCGCCTGCACCCGGGGGTGGGCGAGCAGGTTGTGATACCAGTCGGGACTGGTGGGCGCGCCCGCCTTGGAGGCGAACACGGCGTAGCCGCCGTCCACCTGCTGGTACATCACCGGGTTCACGCGCGGCAGGCCGCTCTTGGCGCCGACCGTGTGCAACAACAGCAGCGGCTGGCCCGCGAAATGGCCGCCCACCTGCCCGCCGTTGGCCCGAAACTCGGCGATGATCTTGTCGTTCCAGTCGCTCACGTCGTCTCCTCAGTGCACAGTCGGCTCGTGCCCGCAATCCTGGCAGCTCTGCCACGGCCCTGACAGGGCGACGCGACCGCCTGTCCGGCGAGGCCGGGCGACGGAGATGCGGTGCACGTGGTTGAGCCGGGAGCGTGGTCGAGTGAGCGTGGACGGGCGGGCGGCCGGGCCCGCCCGATGAACCGGCGTGCCGGTCAGATGCGGGCGGCGGCTCGGCCCATGCCGAGGCGGCGGGCTGCGTGACCCATGGCCTGGGACATGCGGGAGGGCAGCGAGTCCGGAGCCGGGATCTGCACGGGGCGCACCCGTCCGTTGTGCAGTGCGGTGAACCGCCAGCCCTGGTCGGTGCGTACGGCGACGAGGGTCTGGCGGGACAGGCGTCGCCTGGGCAGCCTGGAGCGCCAGGGCATCAGCACCGACGCGGTGCCGTGGACGATCGCGACTCCCGGAACGACGTACCGGATCGACTCGATGTCGCCGACGAGTGCGGACCCGGCGAGCACGCCGCGGAACAGTCGATCGTGGGCATCCTGCATGTCGTGGCGACCGACGGCTCGGGTTCCGTCGTAGGAGACGTAGTCGGAGTCGTCGGTGAAGCAGGCCCCGTAGGCGGCGGCGTCGTTGTCGGTCCAGGCCCGCATGAGTCGATCGAACAGGTCGCGGATCTGGCGGTCGTCCATGGTCATCTACGCCCCCGTGGGCTAGGATCGCTTCGATCATCTGATCTTACGATAGCAGAAGGTTTCGAATGTCGAAAGATGGCCTCATCCGGGACGTGGCGATGCAGCTACGGCTGCTTCAGCAGAGCTTCGACGCCTTCGACGAGGCCGCCGCCGCTCGGCTCGGGCTCAACCGCACCGACCTGCGGGCGCTGGATCTCGTCCTCGCCAACGACGGGCCGTTCTCCGCAGGGGAACTCACCCGCGCCCTCAAGATCAGCCCGGCGGCGACCACCACGGTCATCGACCGGCTGGAACGCGCCGGCCTGGTGGCCCGTACCCGGGACGCCGAGAACCGACGACGGGTCCTGGTCACCGCCACCGACACCGCCCGCGCCGTGGAACAGGACATCTACCTACCCGTCGGCGAGGCCGGCGCCCGGGCCCTCGGCGGGTACAGCGGGGACCAGCTCGCCACGATCCTCGACTTCCTGAAGACCGCCCGCCACGTGCAGGAAACCCAGACCGCGCGGCTGAGCGAGAACCCCGCACCACCGCCGGGCCGCTGATCCGCTCACCAGCGCCGGTCAGGCCACAAGCAGACGGAGGCCGAGTTCCGCCGCGTCGAGGGCGAGGATCTCGCGGTTGCGCTCGACCCACCGGCCGGACGCGAGGTCGTCGCGGAGCGTCTCTACCGCCCGTCGCTGCGCCTGCGGGCCGACCCTGGCCCATACCGACACCGCCCCGCGGACACGTTCGTCCAGGTACGCCTCAGGGCGGCGCCAGTGTGCCTCGAAGAAGCCGTCCGCACAGTCCCACGGAATGAGCACCGGCTCCATGTGGGCCCCGATCGCGCGGGCCACCTGGTCCACCGACGGACGGTCGGCCACCAGGTCGACGACCTCGGGCAGGTAGTCGCGGGTGAGCCAGAACCGGTGCCGCCAACCAGTGTCACTGGCATCGTGGGTGAACACCACCACCCGCCGGGCCACCCGCCGCATCTCGCGCAGCCCGGCGATCGGGTCGTGCCAGTGGTGAATGGTGCTGAAGGCCATCGCGGCGTCGAACGACTGGTCCTCGAACGGCAGGCTTTCCGCAGCGGCGGCCACGCACGGTGCCGCGCCCGGGGGACGCTGGGCCCGCATGACCGCCGACGGCTCCACCGCCGTGACCTCGCGGTCGGGCGGCTCGTAGGAGCCGGTGCCCGCCCCGACGTTCAGGACCGTCCGTGCGTCGCCCAGCGCCGCCCAGACCCGCGCGGCGATCCGGGGCTCGGTGCGCCGCGTCGCCGGGTACGCCGACCCGATGGCGTCGTACAACCGGGCACCGAACGCTTTCAGCGGCACCTGCGGCGTCGTGACCCCCATCGCCCGCGCCGCCAACTCCCGGTCGATGGCCGCCACCATGGCGGCGGCCCGGTCCTGCCGGTCCACCAGCAGGCCACGCAACCGGCGCAGGTGCGCGACCGCGTCGGTGGCCGGGTCGCCCACCAGATCGGCGATCTCCCGCAACCCGAAACCGAGCCGCCGGTACGCGAGCACCTCCCGGAGCCGCTCCACATCCTCGGCGGAGTACGCCCGGTGCCCCGACGTGGTCCGTGCCGACGGCACCAGGAGGCCGACTTCGTCATAGTGGTGCAGGGTGCGAACGCTGACGCCGGTCAACCGCGCCACCCGCCCGACGGTCAGGAGCTCATCCACGCCACCGACTATGTGACCTGACGCCACGTGAGGAGCAAGCGTTCCGCCGGCGACATCCGCAGGGCTACGCCTCGGCCCAGACGCCCAGCTCGTTCCCGCTCGGATCGGTGAAGTGGAAGCGACGACCACCGGGGAATTCGTACGGCCCCGCCACCACCGTGCCACCGGCCTTCTCGACCGCCTCGACGCTCTGCTCCAAATCGGCCGAGTAGAGCAGCACCAACGGACCGCCGCCCGTGCGTGCCTGCTGCTCCTGACGCAGGCCGCCCACCTCAGCGCCGGAACCGCCCCGGATGCCGGCGTACGCCGTGCCGTAGTCGGTGAACTGCCAACCGAACGCTTCGGCGTAGAACCGCTTGGCCTCGGCCAGGTCGGTGACCGTGAACTCGATGTAGTCGATGCAATGGTGGCGGTGCGTGGTCGGCTGCGACATGCCCACCATTGTTCGGGCGGGTACGACGTTAAGCGGTCAGCCCACGGGACCGATCTGCCTGGCGAGGTCGACGAAGGACTGCCACGACGACGGCGTGAGGCGCAGCGTGCCGCCCTCCCGGTCCTTGGTGTCCCGGACCAGCACGACCCCCGGCAGATTGTCGGCAACCTCGACACACGACCCGCCGTTGTTGCCGCTCTTCGTGCTCTTGCGCCACTGCGCGCCAGTCAGGTCCATGACTCTGCCGCTTTCCTGATCAAGTCCAGGGACTGGGCTCGGGAGAGGCACTCGCCTCTGATGCGCTCCCACCTTCGACTGAGGGTAGCAACTTCCTCGGCTCCCGTAACGATCTCTGCCCGCGCTTGGCTGTCCGCGTGGGCGACGTACTCGCCGCCGGGCAACTCGGCGATGATGAAGCCGCCGCCGAGGCCCGGATACATCCCGACATCCTTCGGTACGACGAGCACCTGCACCGCAGGAAGCGCCGCGCACGCGAGCAGGTGGGTGAGCTGCTCGCGCATCAGATCGCGGTTGCCGTAGGCCGACTGGTGGAGCACCCCTTCGAAGACGGTGGCGACGAGCATCGGGGGCCGATCGCGGCGCAGGATGGATTGTCGGTCCAGCCGGGACGCGACGAGTCCGTCGACGTCGTCCGGTGCCAGCACCTCTCCGGCGAGGGTGGCTCGGGCGTACGCCTCGGTTTGCAGGAGGCCGGGGATCCATGCGTGCTCGAACCAGCGCAGGGCGACTGCCTCGCGTTCCCAATCGACCCACTCCCGTAGCCAATGCGGCTCGCGGCGCTTCAGGACATCGGGCCATAACGCTGAAACGTCCCGTCCCAGGATCGCAGCCACCTGCGCGCGTCGGCGCGGCTGAGGAATTCGTCCCGGCGAGATCCAGCGCGCCGCCGTCTTGGGGTCCACCCCGGTCTGGGCTGCCAAGCTCTCTGCCGTTTCGCCTGCCTCGGCCATGGCTGCTTGAAGTGCATGGTTCATCCCGCCTCCAAGGGTGGATGTCCTGAACGTCCCCGAGAATAGATGAACGTCGTGTACTGATCCCGTCACTGTTGGCAGCGTGTCGGTCGAGCGGGCTTGCTCTGTCGGGATCGGCGGCGGGGTGGGCTCCTGCGCGGGGTCGCCCTGCTTCGGCCGGGCGGGGTGACCCCCTCCAGAGCCGAGAGGGGTCGACATGTCTGTTCGTTCGCGTCTGTTCGCCGTACCTTGTCTCGGGGTTTGGGGCGACGCCGCAGGCCGCAGACGGTGGGTGCGCTGATGGGGCGGCGGGTGATTCCCCATGTGGCGATGCGTCCGCTCTGGCGGTGCCGCAACTGCGGTGCCGAGTGGCCCTGTCAGCCGGCCCGGCTGGCGCTGCTGATGGAGTACCGCAGGGACCGGCTCGGGTTGCTGCTCTACCTGGGTGGGCTGATGGTCCAGGCCCGCGATCAGCTCGCCCAGCTCAACCCCGAGCACACCCCGGATCTGTACGACCGCTTTCTCGGCTGGGCGCGGCGGCGCGACCGGAGGTGAGCGGTTGTCGGTTTGTCAGGGCAGGGGATCGGGGTACGAGCGGAGCGGCCCATTGACGGTCATCGGCGCGGCCGGTAGACCTTGGTGATGGAGGCTCGCGGATGAGGAAAGGCCCGCTGACGCTGGAACAACTGCGGGTCGCCGTCGCCGAGGGTGAGATCGACACGGTGGCGTTGGCGCTCGTCGACATGCAGGGCCGGTTGCAGGGCAAACGGTTCCATGCGCCGTACTTCCTCGATCAGGTGGTCGGCCACGGCAGCGAGGGGTGCAACTACCTGCTCGCCGTGGACGTCGACATGAACACCGTCGACGGGTACGCGATGTCGAGCTGGGAACGCGGCTACGGCGACTTCGTGATGAAGCCGGATTTCGACACGTTGCGCCGGGTGCCGTGGCAGCCGGGCACCGCCATGCTCCTGGCCGACCTGGAGTGGCCGGACGGCGGCGGTCCGGTGGTCGCCTCGCCCCGGCAGATCCTGCGCGGTCAACTGGACCGCCTGGCCGCGCACGGGCTGACCGCGTACGCCGGCACGGAGTTGGAGTTCGTGCTGTTCCGGGACTCGTACGAGCAGGCGTTGGCGCGTGGCTACCGCGACCTGACCCCGGCCAACCAGTACAACGTGGACTACTCGCTGCTGGGTACCGCCCGGGTCGAGCCGCTGCTGCGGCGCATCCGCAACCAGATGGCCGGCGCGGGGCTGACCCCGGAGAGCGCGAAGGGGGAGTGCAACCTCGGTCAGCACGAGATCGCCTTCCGGTACGACGAGGCGGTGGCCTGCGCCGACCACCACGTGATCTACAAGAACGGGGCGAAGGAGATCGCCGCCCAGGAGGGCATGTCGATCACCTTCATGGCCAAGCCGAACGCCCGGGAGGGCAACTCCTGCCACATCCACTTCTCGTTGCGGGACGCCTCCGGCGGCTCGGCGATGCTCGGCGACGGCCCGGCACACCTGAGCGTCACCGGGCAGCGGGTGCTCGCCGGGCTGCTCGCCACCATGCGTGAGCTGAGCCTGCTCTTCGCCCCGAACATCAACTCCTACAAGCGGTATCAGCCGGGCTCGTTCGCGCCGACCGCGCTGCGCTGGGGCACGGACAATCGCACCTGCGCGCTGCGCCTGGTGGGGCACGGCCAGGGGATGCGGGTGGAGAACCGGGTGCCCGGCGCCGACGTCAACCCGTACCTGGCGATTGCGGCGCTGGTGGCGGGCGCGGTACGCGGCATCGAGCAGGAACTGGAGTTGCCACCGGAGTGCACCGGCAACGCGTACGACGACGCCGAGGCCGACCGCGTCCCCGGCACCCTGCGCGACGCCCTCACCCTCTGGGAGTCCTCCACCATGGCCCGTGAAGCCTTCGGCGCCGAAGTGGTCGCCCACTACGCCAACATGGCCCGCGTAGAACTCTCCGCCTTCGACGCCGCCGTCACCGACTGGGAACTAACCCGTGGCTTCGAACGCCTCTAACCCTCCCTCCCCACCCCCGCCCCTCCTTTCCGCCGCGATCTTGCACTTTGTGTCGCTCTTTCGTGGCGGTTAGCGGCTTTTGTCCCGACCAAAAGTGCAAGATCGACGGGCTGAGGCGGGTGGGGTGGGTGGGGTGGGTGGGTAGGGGTGGGTGGGGTGTTGAGGGTGTTGAGGGCGCTGAGGGAGAGGGGGTTGGGCGTGGGGGTGGTTTGGGATCCGGCTCGGGGAGTGGTGTTGGGGGAGGTTGCGGGGTGTTCGGTGGGGGAGGTGGATGCGGCGGTTGCGCGGGCGGGGGTTGCGTTTGAGCGGTGGCGCAGGGTGGCGCCGGGGGAGCGGGCGCGGATGCTGCGGCGGTTCGCGTCGGTGGTGGATGCGCATCTGGAGGAACTTGCGGGGCTGGAGGTGCGTAATGCCGGGCACACCGTCGGCAATGCTCGCTGGGAGGCGGGCAACGTGCGGGACGTGCTCGACTACTACGCGGGCGCGCCCGAGCGGCTGACCGGACGGCAGATCCCGGTGCCGGGTGGGCTGGACGTCACCTTCCACGAGCCGTTGGGCGTGGTCGGGGTGATCGTGCCGTGGAACTTCCCGATGCCCATCGCCGCGTGGGGCTTCGCCCCGGCCCTGGCCGCCGGCAACACGGTGGTGCTCAAACCCGCCGAGTTGACCCCGCTGACCGCGCTGCGGCTGGCCGAGTTGGCGCTGGAAGCGGGCCTGCCCGAGGGGGTGTTCACCGTACTGCCCGGTCGGGGTGACGTGGTCGGCGAACGGTTCGTCACCCATCCGGCCGTACGCAAGATCGTTTTTACCGGTTCCACCGAGGTCGGCACCCGGATCATGTCCGGCTGCGCGGCCCAGGTGAAACGGCTGACCCTGGAGTTGGGCGGCAAGTCGGCGAATGTGGTCTTCGCCGACGCCGACCTGGAACGGGCGGCGGCCACCGCGCCGTACGCCGTCTTCGACAACGCCGGCCAGGACTGCTGCGCCCGCTCCCGGCTGCTGGTGCAGCGGTCGGTCCACGACCGCTTCCTCGAACTGCTCGAACCGGCGGTGCAGGCCTTCCGGGTCGGTGACCCGGCCGCCGAGGAGACCGAGATGGGGCCGCTCATCTCGGCCGGGCACCGCGACCGGGTCGCCGGCTACGTCGACGACGCGCGGGTCGCCTTCACCGGCGGTTGCCCCTCCGGCCCCGGCTACTGGTACGCCCCGACGGTGCTGCTCACCGACTCGCCCGCCGACCGGCACTGGCGGGAGGAGGTGTTCGGCCCGGTGGTCTCGGTGCTCCCGTTCGACGACGAGGCCGACGCGATCCGGCTGGCCAACGACACCGAGTACGGCCTGTCCGGCTCGATCTGGACCCGGGACGTGGGCCGGGCGCTGCGGGTGGCCCGGGCGGTCGAGTCCGGCAACCTCAGCGTCAACTCGCACTCCTCGGTGCGCTACTGGACCCCGTTCGGCGGCATGAAGCGTTCCGGGCTGGGCCGGGAACTGGGCCCCGACGCGCTGCACGCCTTCACCGACGTCAAGAACGTGTTCATCAGCACAGAGGAGTGAGCATGCCGGGACGGTTGCAGGACCGGGTCGCCGTGGTGACCGGAGCGGCCAGCGGAATCGGGCTGGCCACGGTACGCCGGTTCGCCGCCGAGGGGGCGCAGGTGGTCTGCGTCGACATCGACGCCGAGGCCGGTCGACGGGCCGCCGAGGAGGTCGACGGCAGCTTCGTCGCCGCCGACGTGGCCGACGAGGCGGCGGTGCGGGCCCTGTTCGACGGGGTGGTCGAGCGGTACGGGCGGGTGGACGTCGCCTTCAACAACGCCGGCATCTCCCCACCGGACGACGATTCGATCCTGGAAACCGGCCTGGACGCCTGGGAACGGGTGCTGCGGGTCAACACCACGAGCGTCTACCTCTGCTGCAAGTACGTGATCCCGCACATGCGTCGGCAGGGCCGTGGATCGATCATCAACACCGCCTCCTTCGTGGCGCTGATGGGTGCTGCGACGTCGCAGATCGCCTACACCGCGAGCAAGGGTGGCGTGCTGGCGCTCACCCGGGAGCTTGGCGTGCAGTTCGCCCGGGAGGGCATCCGGGTCAATGCCCTGTGTCCCGGCCCGGTGGCCACCCCGCTGCTGCGGGAGTTGTTCGCGGCCGACCCGGAACGCGCCGCGCGTCGGCTGGTGCACGTGCCGATGGGGCGTTTCGGCGAGCCGAGCGAGATCGCCGCCGCGGTCGCCTTCCTGGCCAGCGATGACGCATCGTTCATGACCGCTGCACAGTTCGTGGTGGACGGCGGGATCACCGGAGCGTATGTCACCCCGCTGTGATGGCCCCAATGCGAAAAGTGATCGGCCCGGGTGGTGCCGCGGACCGGACGGCTCCAAGCAGCGTCTGGCAGTCCTGATGCGTTACGTTGCTGGCCCGTCGGGGTAGAAGGCGGACGCGGCAGAGATGATCGGAGCGCATGTGGACGGCCGGGGAGGCTGCATGAACTCGGCCCAAGGGGGTGCGGGCGGAGGCTATCCGTCCGGGACGGACGGCCGGATTCCGCCTCTTCTCGCGGCAGCCTTCGCCGGGGGCGGCGAGATGGGCCGGTTGCTGCGCGATCATGACTGGTCGGCGAGTCCGCTGGGCGTCCCGGAGCACTGGCCCGACGCGCTGGGCAACGCGTTGAGCACGATGCTCGCCTCCAAGGCGCAGATCGTCGTGTTCTGGGGCGAGGAGTTACGCGCCTTCTACAACGACGCCTACCGGCCGACCATCGGCGACAAGCATCCCGCCGTGCTCGGGCAGCCGGCCCGCGAACACTGGGCGGAGACCTGGGAGGTGCTGGGGCCGCTGCTGACCGGGGTGCTGCGCGACGGCGAGGCGTACCAGGCGCAGGACCATCATTTTCTGCTCGACCGGCACGGCTTCGTCGAGGACGTCTACTTCGACGTCTCCTACGACCCGATCCGTGGCGCGGACGGGGCCATCCACGGCGTCCTCTGCATCTGCAGCGAGACCACCGGCCGGGTGCTCGGTGAACGCCGGTTGCGCGCCCTGGCCGAACTCGGGTCGGAACTGGCCGATCCGGGCAGCATCGAGGACCTCGGTCGCGCCGTCACGGCCGTGCTCGACCGGCATCGCGCGGACGTGCCCTTCGCCCTGCTCTATCTCGACGCCGGCGACGGGCACCTGCGTCGGGCCGGAATGACCGGGCTCGACAGCGCGCCCGCCGATCCGGCGAGCCGGCTGGTCGAGGTCGCGATGACCGGTGCCGCCGTCACCGTGCCCACCGTCGATCTGCTCGGCCGGGTCCCCACCGGAGCCGCCGACGAGGTGGTGGTGCTGCCGATCAGCGCGACCAACGAGCCGGCCGGTGTCCTGGTGCTCGGCGTGGCCCGCCGGCTGCCGTTCACCGACGACTACCGCACCTTCTTCGAGCTGGTGGCCGCCCAGATCTCCCGGGCGGTCGGCAAACAGCGGGCGTACGAGCAGGAACGGGCCCGCGCCGCCGAACTGGCCGCGCTGGACCTGGCGAAGACCAACTTCTTCGCCAACGTCAGCCACGAATTCCGTACGCCGCTGACGCTCGTGCTCGGCCCGCTGGAGGAGATGCTCGCCGATCCCGAGCTGCCGGAGGCGTACACCCAGCGGCTCACCGTGATGCACCGCAACGGGCTGCGACTGCTCAAGCTGGTCAACACCGTGCTGGACTTCTCCCGCCTGGAGTCGGGCCGGCTGGCCGCCCACTACGAGCCCACCGACCTGGCCGACTACACCGGCAGGTTGGCCAGCACCTTCCGCTCGGCCACCGAACGCACCGGCGTGCGCCTGGTGGTGGACTGTCCGCCGTTGGCCGAGCCGGTCTACGTCGACCAGGACATGTGGGAGAAGATCGTCCTCAACCTGGTCTCCAACGCCGTGAAGTTCACCTTCGACGGCGAGATCCAGATCCGGGTCCGGCCGGTCGACGGGGCGGCCCGGCTGGAGGTCACCGACACCGGCGTGGGCATCCACCCGGACGAACTGCCGCACGTGTTCGAACGCTTCCACCGGGTGCCGGGGGTGCGTTCCCGCAGTCACGAGGGCACCGGCATCGGGCTCGCGCTGGTCCGTGAACTGGTCGAGATGCACGGCGGGCAGGTCAGCGCCAGCAGTCAGGTCGACAAGGGCAGCACCTTCGCGGTCACCATCCCGTTCGGCACCGCGCACCTGCCCGCCGAGCGGGTCGCCGACGCCGACCCCACCGAACGCGAGCTGCGGCAGGCCCCGCTGTTCGTGGCCGAGTCGGCTCGCTGGACCAGCGACGACCACGCCACGCCCACCCCCGGATCGGTCCCGGCCGGCTCGCACGGCCGCATCCTGGTCGTCGACGACAACCCCGACCTGCGCGAACACGTGGCCCGGTTGCTCGGGCCGACCTGGGACGTGGTGACCGCCACCGACGGCGTCGAGGCGCTGCGGGTAGCCACCGAGGTTGCCTTCGACCTGGTGCTCACCGACGTGATGATGCCCCGGCTGGACGGATTCGGCCTGGTCGCCGCGCTGCGCGCGGACCCCCGCACCCGGTACGTCCCGATCGTGCTGCTCTCCGCCCGAGCCGGTTCCGCCGAAGAGGTGGCCGGGCTGTCGGTCGGCGCGGACGACTACCTGACCAAGCCCTTCTCCGGGCAGGAGCTGATCGCCCGGGTCCGCGCCAACGTGGAACTCGGCCAGCTGCGCGGCCAGATCATCCGCCGGCTGCGCGCCCTCGCCGACGCCGCGGTCGCGGTGAACACCGCCCGGTCCACCGCCGACGTGCTCCAGGTCGCGGCCCGGCACGCGCTCAGCCTCGCCGAGGCCGTCCGGGTCGTGGTCGCCGCCGGCGGGGCACGGTACGAGGCCGACGGCGGCGGCACCGCGCCGGTCGACCCGTCCTTCGTGCTGCCGTTGACCGGCGTCGCCGGACGGCAGCTCGGTGAGCTGCGGGTGTGGCGGCCGTCCGTGGACGGCATCGGCACCGACGAGGCCGCGTTGACCCAATTGGCCCGACTGGTCGGCGTCCGGCTGGAGAACGCTCAGCTCTACGAGGCCGAGCACCGCATCGCCACCACCCTGCAACACAGTCTGCTGCCCCGTACGCTGCCGCAACTGCCCGGCACCGTGGTCGCCAGCCGCTACCTGCCGGGTAGCGCCGACGTCGAGGTGGGCGGCGACTGGTACGACGTCGTCGCCCGCGACGACGACGAACTCGTCCTGGTGATCGGCGATGTGGTCGGCAAGGGCGTGCCGGCCGCGGCGGCCATGGGTCAGCTGCGCAACGCGCTGCGGGCGTACGTGCTGGAGGGTTTCGACCCGGGTGAGTCGCTGACCCGACTGAACCGGCTGGTGGACTCCACCGAGTCGCGTACCTTCGCCACGGTCTTCTGCCTCTGGTTCAGCCCGCGTACCGGGCAGTTGCGCTACGCCAGCGCCGGCCACCCGTCCCCGCTGCTGATCCGCGGCAGCGACGTGGCGTTCCTGCACGACCGGGCCCTCGGTCCGCCGGTCGGAGCGATCCCCGGCGCGGCGTACGAGACGGTCTCCGGCGAGCTGCGGGCCGGTGACCGTCTGCTGCTCTACACCGACGGGCTGATCGAGGACCGGCAGGTCGCCATCGACGTGGCCCTGACCCAGTTGCGGGCCGACGCCGCCCGGGCCAGCGAACACGTGGCGGATCTGGTCGACACGGTGGTCAACCGGGTCGCCGACCGGCCGCGCCGCGACGACGTGGCGGTGCTCGCTCTGGAGGCCACCGAACTCAACCGGTTCGCGCTGCGGCTGCCCGCCGACCCGACCCGGCTGAGCGTGCTCCGCAAGCGACTTGAGGACTTCCTCGTCGCGCACGAGGTGAGCGAAACCGACCTGTTCGACCTCACCGTGGCGGTCTCCGAAGCGGCGGCGAACGCGATCGAGCATCCGGTCGACCCGGTGGAGCCGGTGATCGAGATCGAGGTGTCGGTGGAGAACCGGGAGGTCGTGGCGACGGTGCGGGACACCGGCCGGTGGCGCAAGTCGACAGGTTCGGGCTTCCGGGGCCGGGGCCTGTCGCTGATCCGGGCACTCGGGGAGCTGTCGGTCGACCACACCCCAGAAGGGACGCAGGTCACCCTGCGCCGAAGGCTGGAGGACTGAGTCCTCCCGACCGCCGCACTTGATCTTCGCGTCGGTCGGCCGGTCAGCCGGGCGGCAGCCAGGGTTGCCCGCCCAGCCCGGCGATCTCCAGCACCCGGGTGACCTGTCGGGAGGGCAGCACGGTCAGGGTGCCCGGATAGTGGCCGGCGAGTCGAACCACCGCATGGATGGCCGCCGAGTCGAAGAAGGTGACCGCCCGCAGGTCGAGGGTCACCCGGGCCGCCGGCTCGCGGAGCGCGGCCTGCAGCATGGTGTCGGCGGTGGCCATGTCGACCTCACCGGTGACCACCACGATGAGGTGATCACCGTCGGTCTCCGCGACGGCGGAGAAGACGGGAGGTGCGCTCCCTTGATCCACGCTGACACCTTGACACAGCGTTCCTGGTGTGGCAACAACCGTCGGTCCCGGACGGTGTTGGGGGTCACCGAGCGCTCGGCGATAGGCTTGCCGCATGACCGTCCGTGCGCCGCTGACCCCAGGCAGGCAATCCCCGTGGCGGCAGGTGCCCGCCAACATCGCCCGGCCCGAGTACGTCGGTAAGAAGGCGCCCCGGCCGTGGCAGGGGTCGCACGTGCAGACTCCGGAGACCGTCGAGAAGATGCGGGTCGCCGGGCGGATCGCCGCCCAGGCCGTGCAGCTCGCGGGGGAGCACTGCAAGCCCGGCGTCACCACCGACGAGATCGACCGGGTGGTGCACGAGTTCCTCGTCGACCACGACGCATACCCGTCGACACTGGGCTACAAGGGCTTCCCGAAGTCCTGCTGCACCAGCCTCAACGAGGTGATCTGCCACGGCATCCCGGATTCGACGGTGCTGGCCGACGGCGACATCATCAACGTCGACGTCACCGCCTTCATCGGCGGGGTGCACGGCGACACCAACGCCACCTTCTGCGTCGGTGAGGTCAGCGAGGAAGCCGGGCTGCTCGTCGAGCGGACCCACGAGGCGATGATGCGCGGCATCCGGGCGGTCGCCCCGGGCCGCCAGATCAACGTCATCGGCCGGGTCATCGAGTCGTACGCCAAGCGGTTCGGTTACGGGGTGGTCCGTGACTTCACCGGCCACGGCATCGGTGAGGCGTTCCACAGCGGGCTCTACGTGCCGCACTACGACAGCCCTCGGCCCACCGACGTGATGGAGCCCGGCATGACGTTCACCATCGAGCCCATGATCACTCTCGGCACCTACCAGTACGACCTCTGGGACGACGGCTGGACGGTGGTCACCAAGGACCGCAAGTGGACCGCCCAGTTCGAGCACACCATCGTGGTGACCGAGGACGGTCACGAGATCCTGACCCTGCCGTGACCGAGACTCCGGCGGCGCTTCGGGAGCCGCACCACGCGGACGTCTCGGGCGGCTGGCTGCGGCCGGCCGTCTTCGGGGCGATGGACGGCCTGGTCACCAACATCGCGCTGATCGCGGGCGTGGGCGGCGGCGGAGTGTCGCCGCGCAACATCGTGCTGACCGGCACCGCCGGTCTGGTCGCCGGCGCGATCTCGATGGCGCTCGGGGAGTACACGAGCGTCCGGTCGGCCAACGAGCAGATCGCCGCCGAGGTGGCCAAGGAACGGCGCGAACTGGAACGCAACCCCGAGGGCGAGGCCAGGGAACTGGCCGAGATCTGGGTCGCCCGAGGTCTGCCGGAGGACCTCGCCCGGCAGATGGCCGAGGCGATCCGCCGCAACCCGGAGACGGCGCTGCGCGTGCACGTGCAGGAGGAGTTGGGCGTCAACCCGGACGAACAGCCGAACCCGTGGACGGCGGCGACCTCGTCGTTCCTCTGCTTCTCCGTCGGCGCGCTGGTGCCGCTGCTGCCGTATCTGCTCGGTGCGACGAGCCTGGCGCTGGCCCTGGCGGTCGGCGGGCTCGGCCTCTTCGTCGCCGGCGCGGTCGTCTCCCGGTTCACCAACCGTCGCTGGTGGACCGGCGGCCTGCGCCAACTGCTCCTGGGCGCCGCCGCCGCCGCAGCCACCTACGCCATCGGCACCCTCATCGGCGTCCAAGGCGGCCTAGGCTAGCCCTCCCCCCACCCCCACCCCTCCCACCCCACCCCCACCCCCACCCCGCCCCCGCCCGACCGCACCGTCGATCTTGCACTTTCTGTCGGGGTGAAAGCGACTTAAGCCGCAATTCAGCGACCAAAAGTGCAAGATCGACGGGGCAGGGGCAGGGGCAGGGGCAGGGGCTAGGGGGTGGTGGGGGTTAGGCGGAAGATGCGGATTTGGCGGCCGCCGGATCGTTCGACGTAGGCCTGGTAGGCGGGCCACTCGTCGAGCAGCAGTTGCCACAGGCGGTCGCGTTCGGGGCCGGTGGCCAACTCGGCGCGTACCGGGATGCGTCGTCCCCCGACGTCGACCTCGGCTTCGGGGTTGGCCAGCAGGTTGAGCGACCAGGCCGGCTGGTGGGTCTGTCCCCAGTTGGAGCCGATCACGACGTACGAGGTGCCGTCGGGTACGTACAGCAGGGGGTTGCTGCGGGGTTTGCCGGAGCGGCGACCGGTCGTGGTGATGATTAGGGACGGTACGAGCCCGAGCGCCACCACCCGGCCCCGGGTGAGCCGCCCGACGAGCCGGTCGGCGGGGACGAGCAGGCGCATGGCGGCACCGAACCAGCGGTGTCGTCCGAGTCGGCGGGTGAGGGAACCCAGAGTGGACATTCTCCTAGTGTCCCGGCTCAGTCCATCCGTCGTTCCACCGGCAGCCGGGAGCGGGTGAACAATGCCGCCCCGACCATCGCCACCAGCGGCACCGCGACGAGTACGCCCAGGGTGATCCAGGGCACGATCACCGGGTACGGCGGCTCGATCGGCCAGGTGTCCACGTACCGCTGGTTTGTGGAGAGCAAGATGATCATCGCGGCGCCGAGGCCGGCGACGATGCCCAGCGCCGAGCCGAGCACGGCGATCACACCGGCCTGGCAGAGGGAGAGCAGTCGACGTACGCGCGGACTGGCGCCGACCGCGGCGAGGGTGGACAGGTCGGCGCGCCCCTCGGCCGCGGCCAGGCCGGTGGCGCTGGCCGTGGCACCCACCGTCACCACCGCGGAGACCCCGGCCAGCAGGAGCAACCCGCCCAGCGTGCCACTGCGGTAATGCGCATCCGAGATTTCCACCCCGAGCGGTCCGATCGCGCGGATCGCGGTGTTGAACCGGATCTGCTGCTCCTGCTCGGGTACGGAATCGCTGCCGATCGCCCAGCCGGTGTGTCTGGTGACGAGTCCCAGCCGGTCGGCTGCGGCCGGAGACAGCAGCAGCCACTTCATGTCGAGATCGTGGTGCAGCGCGTGGCCGGACACCTCCAGGGTCCGCACCTGCTCCTGCCGCTCCTCGTCGAGGTGGCGGAGCACCTGCAACTCCACTCGACCGTCCACCACGTAGCGGGGGTCGGTCAGCACCGCACCGCCGGCGCGCAGCACGGCGGTGGCGGCGGCGACCTGATCCGGCCCGGCACCGGTGAGGATCGGCAGCGCCGACCCGTCGTCGACGGCCACCCGGAAGGTGAGACCGAAGTAGTCGTCGGGTCGTCCCTGGCAGCGGGGGTCGGCCCGGGCCTGGAGCTGCTCGGCTTCGCTGAGCGTCCGGTCACTTCGCCACGGGCAGGCCCGCTCGGGCGGCAACGTCGCGGTGATCAGACAGTTGTCCGGCAACCGCACGCAACCGGCCGACATCAGCGGGGCGATGGCCCGGGCGTGGAGATGTTCGCGAGCCGGTTCGGTGATCTCGGCGAGCGTGGGAGGCGAATGGTCGCCGGGCGCACCGTCGACCGATACAAGCACGCTGCGGTCCGGCAACGACGGTCGGAACCGCTCCTCGTCGCGCGCCTGCTCACTGACCAGCAGCAGACCGAGTGCGACGCTGCCGGCGACCGCGGCCATCACCGCGGAGATGGCGGGCGCGGCCGAGGACCGGTTGCGGCTGGCGTCGCGCAGTGCCATCCGGGGCACGAGTGGCAGGAACCGGCCGACCCGGGCCACCAGCCCGACGAGCGTCGGGGTGGCGAAGACCAGCCCGAGTTCACCGACCAGCAGCCCGGCGAGGGTGACCGAATCCGAGGACACCACCGCACCGAGCGCGGCCACCGCGGCCCCACCGGCGGCCAGCAGCAGGCCGACGATCAGCCACCGCCGCGAGTGCACCGGAGGCGTACGCCGGTTGGCGAGCCCGGCGACCACGTCCTGTCGCGCGGCCATCCACGCCGGTGTCAGGGCCGCCAACACCCCGGCGAGCACCGCGACCAGCCCGATCACGACAAGGGCGGCGGGCCAGAACCGGTACCCGCCGAAGCGGTGCTGGAAGACGAACTCCTCCATCAACGGTCGACCGGCCACGGCCAGACCGATGCCGAGCGCGATGCCGAGCAGGGCACCGACGGCGCCGAGGACCACACCGTCGGCGAGTACCACCCGGCGCAGTTGGGCGGCGTCGCCACCGGCCACCGCGACCAGCGCGAGTTCCCGCCGTCGGCGCCGTACCCCGACGGCGAAGGCCGGGCCGACCAGCAGCACCACCTCAAGCAGACCGAGTCCGCCGATCAGCACCCCGAGGCTGAGTTCCTCCCGCGCCCCGATCCCGCCGCGCCACGCGGCGTCGTACTCCGTCGGTGGCGCGGGAGTCCGGGTGGTCACCACCACGCCGTGGTCGTTGAGGTGGCGGAACAGGTCGGTGGTGATCGGTCCGGGCAGGTCGACCAGGAAGACAGGGTCGATTTCCACCGCGCCCGGTGGCACCCCGGCGGGGTGCAGGATCGCTGCCGGGCTCAGCTGATCGGGAGCCTCGATCACTCCGACGACCGTCCAGCTCTGCCTGCCGTTGCTGGCGTTGACCTGGTCACCGAGGGCTACGCCGAGCTTGCGCCGAGCGGCCGGGTTCACCGCGATCTCGTCGGCACCGACTGGTGCCCGGCCGGCGTGGATGTGCGCCAGTCCGCGTCCGAGCGGATCGGTCAGGTCGACCACGGACGCGGTCAGCTCGTGCATGTGGTCCTGGTCGTCATCCCAGGTGGTGATCGGCAGCCAGCGCACCACCGGCAGGACGTGGCTGCCTTCGGGAAGGAGGGCGGCGATCTCCTGCGTGCTGGGCGGCCGCGGAACCTCGGTGGTCTCGTCGTCGTTCTCGACCGCCACGTTCCAGTGGTCGCCGTTGCCGCTCTGGGTGATCGGGCCGGCGCGGGAGACGAGTCGCAGCTCGGCGTCCGCCGCTGCCAGTTGGCGGTCGAGTCGTTCGTCGGCGGTGAGCCGCGACATGTCCACGCTGACCGCGACGAAGGTGAGTGCCAGCACCGGCAGGATGATCATGCTCAGCACCAGGGCGGTACGGCCGCGCGCTCGCCTCGCCTCCCGGCGG
This sequence comes from Micromonospora maris AB-18-032, assembly GCF_000204155.1. NCBI lineage: Bacteria > Bacillati > Actinomycetota > Actinomycetes > Micromonosporales > Micromonosporaceae > Micromonospora > Micromonospora maris. Next base: position 1,600,300 of record NC_015434.1, read on the forward strand.
GCGATGCGCAGCGCGGCGCGCCACGACCCGACGAACTCGGCCGTCCGTGCCTTACCGAACCTCGGGCGTCCCTGCTCGCTCACCGGCCGCTGCCGGAGAGCAGGGATTCGATGCCGACCAGCGGTGCGGTCGAGTCGACGGCCAGGCCGTCGCGCAGGAACACCACCCGGTCCGCCCAGCCGGCGTGTCGGGCCTCGTGGGTGACCAGCACACCGGCGGCGCCCGCGTCGACCCGGCGGCGCAGCAGCCGCAGGACGGCCTCCCCGGTCTGCGAGTCCAGTGCTCCGGTCGGCTCGTCGGCCAGCACGAGGCGACGCTCGCCGACCAGGGCCCGGGCGATCGCCACCCGCTGCTGCTGACCGCCGGAGAGTTGGTCCGGAACCCGATCGCCCAGCTCCGACATGCCCACCTCGGTCAGCGCGTCAAGCGCGAGCCGCCGGGCCCGGCGCACACCCGTCCCGTCGAGTTCCAGGGGCAGCGCGACGTTCTCCACCGCGGTCAGGCTGCCGATGAGGTTCAGGTTCTGGAAGATGTAGCCGATCCGGCGTCGCCGCAACCGGGCCAGGCCGCTGCGGTCCAGGGCGTGCAGCGGCTGGCCCTCGACGTGCACCTCACCGGAGGTCGGGCTGTCCAGGCCACCGGCCAGGGTGAGCAAGGTCGACTTGCCGGAGCCGGAGGGACCCATCACGGCGACCAGTTCGCCGGGGCGTACGACCAGGCTCACTCCGCGCAGGGCGTGGACGGCGGCGGGGCCGTTGCCGTGGGTGCGGTGTACGTCACGCAGTTCCAGCACCGCGTCGGTCGTCGTCGCGGTCGGGGCGCTGCCCTGGCCCCCCGCGCCCGGCTGACCGCTGCGATTGGAAAGGGCAGGTGTCGGTTCGTTGCCCGAACTCACCGTCGCGCCTCCTCATCCCTGAAGCCCACCGCCTCGGAGGTGGGCGTCGGGCCGGAAGCCGGGGGGCGGTGTCGCACCAGACTCGTCTCGCAGTGGTCGAGCCAGCGCACCTCTGCCTCGGCCTGGAACATCATCGCGTCCAGCACCAACCGCCAGGGCAGATCCTCCGGCCGGTCGCTGGTGTATTTCAACCGCGTCAACTCCTGCAATGTACGCATGGTGGCGGTGCGTTGGTTCTGCACCACCGTGCGGACGTCCACCCCGGGCGTGGTCAACGCCAATGCCAACTTGATCGCCAACTCGTCGCGGGGGCGGTCGGTGCGGCTGATCGGCGTGGCGAACCACAGCGCCAGGTCCGCCCGCCCGGCGTCGGTGATCTCGTACGGCCGCTGCCCGGCCTCGCTCTCCGGCAGGGATCGGACCAGTCCGTCACGTTCCAGCCGGGACAGCGTGGTGTAGACCTGCCCGATGTTCAGCGGCCAGGTCGAGCCGGTCGACTCCTCGAACGCGGCGCGCAGTTGGTAGCCGTACATCTGGCCGCGTTCGAGCAGGGCGAGCAGACCGTGGCGGATGGACATGCTGCGGAGTATGCATACCTGGTATGTCAGATCGCAACCGCTGGGCGGCTCGCGGGGCCTGCCTGCTCAGCCAGGACGGCCCGGAAACGCCACGGTCAGCGGGGTGATCCCGGCGGCCCGTCGCCAGCGGGTGGCCCGTACCGCGTACTCGATCAGAGCGCTCAGTGCCCGGTCCCGTTCGGCACCCGTGCTGGCCGGCAGCACCGCCCGCCAGAACGCCGCGGTGCGCTCCTCGACCTCCACCGCGAGCCGCAGCGCGCTGGCCCGGTCGGTGACCGGGAAGGGCAGCGCGTAGCCGGGTCGGTCCGGCGGAACGGCGGCGCCACCGGTACTCAACTCCAGGATCAGGGCGTCGCGCCGGCCGCGGTGGGCGTCCTCCGCCTCGACGGCGGCCTTGCGTTCGGCGTCGGCGAGGCGTACCCCGATCGGGCCGTACGCCCAGATCGCGGCGTATTCGGCGGTGAGCGCGGCGGCGAGCGGGTCCTCGGTGCCGGTCGGTGCGGTCATCACTTGAGCGCCTCCAGGTGGGTGGCCCGCGCGGCGGCGATCGAGCCGAGCAGCGCGGCCCGGTCACCGGGTGCGGCGGCGCAGGCCGCGGTGGCCGAGTCCCGCCCGGCGCGTTCGGCCTTGCGCAGCGCGGACAGGGTGGCGGCCCGGCCCGCCGGCTGCTCCGGTGACGGTGGGGCGGCCGATCCGGACGGCGACCCCGACGGAAGGGCCGTGCCGGTCACCCGGGCGAGTTCTGTGGCGTGCGCCTCATGTGTCTCGGCCAGTGGGACGAGGCGGGCGGCCAGGTCGGGATGGGCGTCGGCGGCGGAGCGCAGCCCCGCCGCGAGGCGCAGCGACTCGTCGATCAGCGGAGCGAGCGGGTCCGGCCGGGGCGGCTCGTCGCGGTCGAGCAAGCCGCATCCGGTCAGCGGCGCGGCGGCCCCGCCGAGCGCCAGCAACGCGCCGGCCCGCAGCACCGCGCGTCGGGAGAGTGGGGAGGATCCGTCCCGCCGAGTCGTTCTGCCCATCGCCACCGGACAAGTCAACACCATCACCACGGCCCGTGTACGGCGGTGGCGTCGGTGCGCCGCCCGGGCCGTCCGGAGGCGGGCGCGTTACGCTCTGCGCAGCCACCGGCGCGTCCGCACCGGTGGCGTGCCGGCATGGCAGTCGGCGAGCAGTGGAAGGGTCGGACAGATGACGCAGCGTGGCCGTGCCACCAGAACGGCGGGGCGACCGCGTGGCGGCCCGGCCCCGCGTGGCGGCCAGGGTGCCCGGGGTGACCTTGCCGCCCGCCGGGAGCGGCTACGTGCGGTGATCGCGCCGGTGGTCGACAGCGCCGGTTACGACCTGGAGGACCTGTCCGTCTCCCGGGCCGGCCGTCGGCACGTGGTCCGGGTGATCGTGGACGCCGACGGCGGGATCAACCTGGACGCGGTGGCGGACGTTTCCCGGGCGGTCTCGGCGGCGCTGGACGCGGCCGAGGAGAGCGGCGGCGACATCGTCGCCGGTGAATATCAGCTTGAGGTGAGCTCACCGGGCGTGGACCGTCCGTTGACCCTGCCCCGGCACTGGCGACGCAACGTCGGCCGGCTGGTCCGGGTGACCGTCCGGGGCGCTGGCGAGTCCGGTGCCCGACCGGCGGGCGACCGGCAGGTGACCGGTCGCGTGGTCGCCGCGGACGACGAGTCCGTGGCGCTGGAGGTCGACGGTGAGCGCGTCCAGTGGCCGTACGCCGATCTCGGCCCGGGCCGGGTGCAGGTCGAGTTCAGCCGCCTCGACGAACTACCCGAATCAGAAGACGTCGACGACGAAGATGATGTGGAGGACGAGGAGAGGTGAACATCGACCTCGCGGCGCTGCGCGCACTCGAGCGCGAGCGGGAGATCCCGTTCGACACGATCCTCGCGGCGATCGAGACCGCGTTGCTGACCGCGTACCGGCACACCGAGGGTGCCCAGTCGCACGCCCGGGTGGAGATCGACCGCAAGAGCGGCGCGGCCCTGGTCTACGCCCAGGAGATGGACCCGGAGGGCGGTGTCGTCCGGGAGTGGGACGACACTCCGCACGACTTCGGTCGGATCGCCGCCATGACGGCCAAGCAGGTGATCCTCCAGCGGTTGCGGGAGGCCACCGACGAGGTGCACTTCGGCGAGTACGTGGGCCGCGACGGCGACCTGGTGACCGGGGTGGTGCAGGCGCACGAGGCGCGGGCCGAGAAGGGCATCGTCACCGTCGACCTGGGCAAGCTGGAAGGTGTCCTGCCGCAGTCGGAGCAGGTCCCCGGGGAGCGGTACACCCACGGTGAGCGGATCCGGTGCGTGGTGGTGCACGTGGCCAAGGGCATGCGCGGCCCGCAGATCACCCTGTCGCGTACGCATCCGAACCTGGTCAAGAAACTCTTCGCGCTGGAGGTGCCGGAGATCGCCGACGGCACCGTCGAGATCAGCGCGATCGCCCGCGAGGCGGGTCATCGTACGAAGATCGCTGTGCGCTCCACCACGCCCGGTGTCAACGCCAAGGGTGCCTGCATCGGTCCGATGGGTCAGCGGGTCCGGGCTGTGATGAGCGAGCTGCACGGCGAAAAAATCGACATTATCGACTGGTCGGACGATCCGGCCACCTTCGTCGGTAATGCGCTTTCTCCGGCCAAGGCCCTGCGGGTCGAGGTGGTCGACCTGGCGAACCGGGCGGCGCGGGTGACCGTCCCGGATTTCCAGTTGTCGCTGGCGATCGGGCGGGAAGGGCAGAACGCCCGGCTTGCTGCCCGGTTGACCGGATGGCGGATCGACATTCGGTCCGATGCCGAGCAGGCTGGCGCTGCCGGTCGCCCTGGAGTCGATCAGGTCCGGGAACCGGGCGGCGCGGTCTCGGGCAGCTAGGGGTAGACTTCCACCAGTGGTACGACGCACGCCGCCGGAGCGCACCTGTGTGGGCTGCCGACAGCGTGCGCCGGCCAGTGAGTTACTGCGGATCGTCGCGATCGACGACGAGGCTGGCTACGGTCTCCGACCCGATCCGGCCCGCAGACTGCCGGGTCGGGGAGCGAACATGCACCCGGATCCGGCCTGCTTCGCGCAGGCAGTGCGGCGCCGCGCCTTCGGGCGGGCGCTGCGCCTCGCCGGGGTTCCCGATGACGGAGCCCTCGCGGAGTACCTGACGCGTCAACCACCACGTCCGGCCATCCGGTCGGGCGAGGTTCGCTAGCAAGGTAGGACGACCAGCATGAGCACACGATGAAGTCCCAGAAATGACCAGGCTTCAAGTGCACGAGTGAGGTCGCTGCGGGTGCTGCCCGCACGACCTCGGAGTGAGGAGTGCAGTGGCAGGTAAGGCCCGCGTACACGAGCTTGCAAAGGAGCTCGGGGTCGAAAGCAAGACCGTTCTCGCCAAGTTGAAGGAAATGGGCGAGTTCGTGAAGTCCGCATCGAGCACCGTCGAGGCGCCGGTCGCCCGGCGGCTGCGTAGCGCCTTCGTCGCCTCCGGTGGAGCTGGTGCTCCGGCGGCTGCGCCGTCGGCCGCGCCGGCTCCGGCGGCACCGACCCCGTCGCCGACCCCCGGCGAGCCCCGGATCACCGCCAAGCCGACGCCGCCTCGGCGTCCGGCGGCTCCCGGGCCCAAGCCGAAGGCCCCGGTGCCCGGTCCGCCGCCGCCGGCGGCCCCGGTCGCCAAGCCGGCGAGCGCTCACGACATCGAGGTGGCCGCCGCCGAGGCGCGTGCGGCTGCGCTGAAGGCTGAGCAGGAGGCTGCGGTCAAGGCCGCGCAGGCCGCCCGCCAGCAGCAGCGTGACAACGTCCGCCGGGAGGCCCCGGCGGAAGGGACCGCCCGTCCGGGTCCCCGTCCCGGCCCCGGCAACATGCCGCCCCGTCCGGGTTCCCCGGCCGCGGGCCGCCCTGGTGGTCCGACCCCCGGCCCTGGTGGCCGGCAGGGCCGTCCGCCGGCGCGGGGTGCCGGTAACAACCCGTTCGGCATCCAGGGCAGCCAGCAGCAGCGTCCGCCGGCCGCCGGTGCCGGTGGGCCCCGTCCGAGCCCGGCGTCCATGCCGCCCCGTCCGAGCCCGGCGTCCATGCCGCCGCGGCCCAGCCCGGCGTCGATGCCGAGCCAGCGTCCCGGTCGTCCGGGTGGTCCTGGCGCCGGTCGTCCCGGTGGCGGCGGCGGTGCCGGTCGTCCCGGTGGTGGCGGCGGTGGCGGTGGCTACCGTGGCGGCCCCGGTGGTGGCGGCGGTGGCGGTGGCTACCGTGGCGGCCCCGGTGGTGGTGCCGGTGGCGGTGGCTACCGTGGCGGCCCCGGCGGTGGCGCCGGTGCCGGCGGCGGTTTCCGGCCAGGTGCGCCGGCCGGCGGCGGTGGCCGTCCGGGTGGTGGCGGTCGTGGCCGTGGCGGCGGTGCCGCCGGTGCCTTCGGGCGTCCGGGTGGCAAGCCGACCCGTGGTCGCAAGTCCAAGAAGCAGCGCAGACAGGAGTTCGACAACCTGTCGGCTCCGACCATGAGCTCGGGTGCTCCCCGGGGTCAGGGGCAGACGGTCCGGCTCTCCCGGGGCGCCTCGCTGTCGGACTTCGCCGACAAGATCAACGCCAACCCGGGTTCGCTGGTCCAGGAGATGTTCAACCTGGGCGAGATGGTCACCGCGACCCAGTCGTGCTCCGACGACACCCTGCTGCTGCTGGGTGAGCACCTTGGCTTCAACGTGCAGATCGTCAGCCCGGAGGACGAGGACCGCGAGCTGCTCGCGCAGTTCAACATCGACCTCGACGCCGAGGTCGCGGAGGACCGCCTGGTCAGCCGTGCGCCGGTGGTGACCGTCATGGGTCACGTCGACCACGGTAAGACCAAGCTGCTCGACGCGATCCGTAAGGCGAACGTGGTGGCCGGCGAGGCCGGTGGCATCACCCAGCACATCGGCGCCTACCAGGTCCACGTCCCGCACGAGGGCGAGGACCGGGCGGTCACCTTCATCGACACCCCGGGTCACGAGGCGTTCACCGCCATGCGTGCCCGTGGTGCCCAGGTCACCGACATCGTGATCCTGGTGGTGGCGGCCGACGACGGCGTGATGCCGCAGACCATCGAGGCGCTCAACCACGCCAAGGCGGCGGACGTGCCGATCGTGGTCGCGGTCAACAAGGTCGACAAGCCGGAGGCCAACCCGGACAAGGTCCGCCAGCAGCTGACCGAGTACGGCCTGGTCGCCGAGGAGTACGGCGGCGACACCATGTTCGTCAACGTGGCCGCGAAGCCCGGCATCGGCATCGAGGACCTCCTCGAAGCGGTGCTGCTGACCGCCGACGCGTCGCTGGAGCTGACCGCTCCGATCGACGGGCCGGCGCAGGGTGTGGCCATCGAGGCGCACCTGGACAAGGGCCGCGGTGCGGTGGCGACGGTGCTGGTGCAGAAGGGCACCCTGCGGGCGGGCGACTCGATCGTCGCCGGTGGGGCGCACGGCCGGGTCCGGGCGATGCTCGACGAGAACGGCAACCAGGTCACCGAGGCTGGTCCGGCGCGTCCGGTCATGGTTCTCGGTCTGACCGCGGTGCCGGGCGCGGGCGACACCTTCCTGGCCGCGGCGGACGACCGTACGGTGCGGCAGATCGCCGAGCAGCGCCAGGCACGGCGGCGGGCGGCGGCCTTCGCCAACTCCCGTGGCCGGGCCACCCTTGAGACGCTCATGGAGCAGCTCAAGGAGGGCGAGAAGACGTCGCTCAACCTCATCCTCAAGGGTGACGTCTCCGGTTCGGTGGAGGCCCTGGAGGACGCGCTGTTCAACCTCGACATTCCCGAGGAGGTCCAGCTCAAGGTCCTCGACCGGGGCGTCGGCGCGATCACGGAGAGCAACGTCATGCTCGCCAGCGCCTCGTCCGAGCCGGTCACGATCATCGGCTTCAACGTGCGGGCCTCGAACAAGGTCCGCGAGATGGCCGACCGCGAAGGCGTGGAGATCCGGTACTACACCGTCATCTACCAGGCCATCGAGGAGATCGAGGCGGCGCTCAAGGGCCTGCTCAAGCCGGAGTACGAGGAGGTCGAGCTCGGCACCGCGGAGATCCGCGACGTGTTCCGCTCGTCCAAGATCGGCAACATCTCCGGTTGCATCGTCCGGTCGGGTGTCATCCGGCGCAACGCGAAGGCGCGCCTGCTGCGCGACGGCACGGTCGTGGCGGACAACCTCACGATCAGCTCGCTCAAGCGCTTCAAGGACGACGCGACGGAGGTCCGCGAGGGCTTCGAGTGTGGTCTGACCCTGGGTGGTTACAACAACGTCCAGGTCGGCGACGTGATCGAGACCTTCGAGATGCGGGAGAAGGTTCGCGCCTGATCCTGCGGTGACGCACTGATCAAGGGGTTTACGCCGAAAGGCGTAAACCCCTTGATCATGTGGGGTGGGGTGCGGGTAGTGTCCGCAGACGATGTACACCGCAACCGCAGTATTCGACCTGCTGCTGCCGGGCGACTCCCGGTCGCTGAAGGCCAAGAGATCGTACGTACGGCCGATCGTGGCGGCGTTGCGCCGTTTCGAGGTCTCGGCCGCTGAGGTGGGCGCGCTCGACCTGCACGGGCGAGCGGAGATAGGTGTGGCGGTCGTGGCTGCCGAGGCGGCGCACGCCCGCGAGGTGCTCGACTCCTGTGAGCGAATGGTGGCCGGTCGGCCGGAGATCGAACTGCTGTCGGTACGCCGCCGGCTGCACGGCGAGGAGGACTGACCGGGGCATCGGCCGCCCCGCGCGGGGGCGGGTGCGGCGCAGGTAGGGTTCGAGTTGTCAGGGCCGGTCCGGGCCCGGTGGCGTACGGCGCCATCCGGTCCGGTCGGTAGCGGCACGCCGTGGAGGTGGCGAGATGACGGATCCGGCCAAGGTACGCCGGCACGCGGAACGGGTGCGTGAACTGGTCGCGTCGGTGGTGCGGAGCCAGATCAAGGACCCGCGGCTGGGCATGATCACGATCACCGACGCCCGGATCACCGCCGACCTTCGCGACGCCACGGTCTTCTACACCGTGCTCGGTGACGCGGCGGCCCAGGCGGGCACCGCCGCCGCGCTGGACAGCGCCAAGGGCATGCTGCGCAGCACGGTCGGCAAGGCGCTGGGCCTGCGGCACTCGCCGACCCTGACCTTCGTTCTCGACGACGTGCAGGATCAGGTCAAGCACATCGACGATCTGCTCGCGGCGGCCCGTAACGCCGACGCCGAGGTGCAGCGCCTCGCGGCCCGGGCCGCGTACGCCGGTGACGCCCAGCCGTACCGCCTGGAGGCCGACGACGAGGACGTCGACGAGGCCGAGGACGGCGACGAGGCCGAGGGTGCCGACTCCGACGGGGCCCGGGGCGGGGACCGGCGGTGACCGCCCCCTCCGGCGGTGCCACGACTGAGGTGGGGCCGGCCGACACGCCGCCGGGAGCGGCGCGGGTCGGCATCGGCGGTGCGGTTCCGGAGCAGCCGGGTTCCTCCGGTTCGGTCCCGGACCGGTCGGCGGGCACGCCTGCCGGATCGGCGGGTCCCACGGAGGCCGACTGGGCGGCGGCAGTGGCGGCGGTGCGTCGGTTGCCACCGGACGCCCGGGTGCTGCTGATCTGCCACGTCAACCCGGACGGTGACGCGCTGGGCAGCATGCTGGGCTTCGGGCTCGGCCTGCGCCGGCTCGGCGTGGGGCGGCTGCAGGCGACCTTTCCCGGCCCGCCGGAGGTTCCCGAGCCGCTGCGCGGGCTGCCCGGCATGGAGTTGCTGGTGCCGGCGACGGAGGCGGAGCCGGAGCCCGATCTGGTCATCTGCTTCGACGCGGCGAGCACGTCGCGCCTCGGCGACCTGGCCGGCCGGTTGACCGGGACCGGCACCGCCCTGGTGCTCGACCACCACGCGTCGAACCCCGGCTTCGGTGACGTCAACCTGGTCGACCCGGGTGCTGCGGCGACGTCGGTGGTCGCGGAGGAGTTGCTGGCTCGGCTCGGCGTACCGCTCGATGCGGGCATCGCCGAGTGCCTGTACGTCGCGCTGAGCACGGACACCGGCTCGTTCCGGTTCGACGCGACCACCGCGTCGGTGCACGAGATGGCGGCCCGGCTGTTGGCCACCGGCATCCGGCCCGGCGAGATCTCCCGGCGGATCTTCGACAACCGTCCGTTCGGTGCGGTGCGACTCTTCGGAGAGGTGCTCGGTCGGGCCCGGCTGGAACCCGCCGCCGCCGGTGGGACCGGCCTGGTGTGGACCTACGCGACGCTTGACGACCTGGCGCGGTACGAGCAGCGACCGTACGTGCTGGAGGCCCTCATCGACCCGGTGCGGTGCACCGCGGAGGCCGACGTGAGCTGTGTGGTCAAGCAGACCGGGCCGGCCGAGTGGGCGGTGTCGCTGCGCAGCAAGGGCGCGGTCGACGTCAGTCGGGTGGCTGTCGCGCTGGGCGGTGGGGGGCATCGCCTCGCCGCCGGTTTCACCGCCCGGGGGACCGTCGACGAGGTCATCGAGCGGATCCGGACCGAACTGGACGTGCCTGCGGTGCGGGAAGGCGTCGACCAGCAGGGGTGATATCAGGGTCGCTTCCGGGGGTGTCGACATTTCCGTACCTGGACAGGATCGGGAGAATCGGATGATGGAGCAGCCCCACGATCTCACCCTCGACGCCCCTCGTACCTGGGAACGCCCGGTCGTCAGCGTGCCGGTGCTCGTCGCTCTCTCCCTGGTCGGCGGTCGTTTTCCGTCCTTCTCGACGGAGGCCAACCTCTATGTCTTCGGTGCCGGCGGCGCGCTGATCTGGCTCGGTCTGTCGAACCGGGTGCCGCGCCGACCGGCGCCGCAGCGGCTGAGTTCGGGTGCGGTCTGGTGGACGCTGCCGGTGCTGGTGTTCGGCGTCTTCGAAGGTGCGACGTTTTTCTCGGCCGCAGGCGAGGATTTCCCCACCTTCTCGTTGCTGGCGGACCCGTTGTTGGAGGACCGGCTGGTGCGATCGGCCGGCTGGCTGGTGTGGCTGTCGGCGTTCTGGGGGCTGGTGCGGCGATGATGCGGGCAGTCGCGATCGGTGGATTTCTGCTCGGGTTGGCGCTGTTCGGGCTGGTGGAGTGGCTGGCCCGCCGGGAGGGTTCACGGATTCCGACCCTCGGTGAGGTCTGCGCCTACGTGATGCGCTACGAGGTGGGCCCGGTCCCGGTCGGTCGGATCGGGCTGTTCGGTTTCTGGTGGTGGGTGGGGTGGCATTTCCTGGCTCGGTGACGGGGGTGGACCTGTCCAGATGTCGGGAACACCGGACAACATGTGGACCTGAACGATAGCTTGGGTATCGGCCGACGCCACTATGGCGCAGGTCAGGATGGCGGAGCCATACCCTGCGCCGCTTTCCTCCAGGGTCGACCGACCCGGGCCGTAAGGTCGTCCATCCACCGCTCCGGCGACCCCGGAGTCCGTGGCCGGGCGCCGTCAGCGACACCGCCCGTGACGCGCCGCCGTGTTCGGCGACGCGCGCCCTGGAAGGGGTTCCACCATGGCCGCCAAGCCCAAGCCCGAGACCACCGACGAGGCCCGCGAGCAGGCCCGTCGCGCCCTGCAGACCTCCATGGACACCCGTCAGTGACGGTACGCGACCGGCGGTGACGCCGAGCCGCCTCCGTGCGTACGGCGTCACCGTCCGGCGGTTCTTCTGCTCCGTCCGATCCTCCGCTGCTCGCCCGACGGTGTGACGCGACCCGCCGAAGGTAAGCAGCGCCCCGGTCTTGTCTCCTTACACATCGCGTGCCAGTATCGGCGGCGATGAGCCACTCCACCCCCGCCGTCGACCAGGTCGCCTCGCTGCGCCGGATCGCCGCGCTCGCCCTGCCGGCCCTTGTGGTCCTTGCCGCCGAGCCGCTCTACGTCCTGGTGGACACCGCTGTCGTCGGACACCTCGGCCAGGTCCCGTTGGCGGCGGTCGCCGTCGGCGGCACCGTGATGACCCTCACCGCCTGGGTGGGCACCGTCGTCGCGTACGGCACGACCGGGCGGGCGGCTCGCCGCTTCGGTGCCGGCGACCGGGCCGCCGCGGTGGCCGAGGGTGTCCAGGCGTCCTGGCTGGCCCTGGCCCTGGGTGTGCTGGTCGCCGTCGGCATGCAGGTGGGTGGCCCGGCGCTGACCGGCGCCCTGGCCGGCGGTGGTGACGTGGGCCGGGCCGCCGGCGAATGGCTGCGGATCGCCGCGTTCGGCGCGCCCGGGCTGCTGCTCGCCGCGGCGGGCAACGGCTGGCTGCGCGGCGTGCAGGACACCCGCCGGCCGCTCTGGTTCGTGGTCGGGCCCAACCTGCTCTCCGCGGTGCTCTGCCCGGTGCTGGTCTATCCCGTGGGCATGGGCCTCAACGGTTCCGCCGTGGCGAACGTGATCGCCCAGACCCTCTCCGGCGTGCTCTTCGCCGCGGCACTGGTGTCCGAGCGGGTGGCTCTGCGACCCCGTCCGCGGGTCATCGGCCAGCAACTCGTACTCAGCCGCGACCTGTTGATCCGGGGCCTGGCCTTCCAGGCCAGCTTCCTGTCCGCGACGGCGGTCGCCGCCCGGTTCGGCGCCGCCGCGGTCGGTGCCCACCAGATCGCGGTACAACTCTGGTTCTTCGCGGCGCTGGTGCTCGACGCGCTGGCGATCGCCGCGCAGGCGCTGGTCGGTGCCGCGCTCGGGGCCGGCGACGCGGTGGCGGCGAGCATGCTGGCCAAGCGGATCGGTCGGTTCGGTGCGGTCTGCGGGGCGGCGTTCGCCGTGCTGGCGGCAGCCGGTGCGGGCGTGGTGCCGACCTGGTTCAGCTCCGACCCGGCGGTGCACGAGCAGGCGTTGGTGGCCTGGCCCTGGTTCGTCGTCATGCTGCCGCTGGCCGGGGTGGTGTTCGCCCTCGACGGTGTCCTGATCGGTGCCGGTGACATCCGTTATCTGCGAAATCTGACAGTGGTCGGCGCCCTCGGCGGATTTCTCCCCGCGATCTGGCTCTCCCACGCCTTCGCGCTTGGCCTCGGCGGCATCTGGGCGGGTCTGTTGCTGTTCGTCGTGATCCGGCTGATCGGCCTGCTGCTGCGCCTGCGCAGTGGCGCCTGGGCGGTCACCGGGGCCGTCCGCACCGAAGGTCGCGCACGAACCGCCAGCTGATCCCCTTCCGGGTCGGTCGGATCGGGCCGCCTCGGATCACCCGCAGGGGTCAGATCTGGCCGTAGAGGGCGTAGACCAGCAGCACCAGAGCCATCACCACGACCCAGGAGACGACCATGGCGACCAGCTTGAATGCTATGGGATAGCGCTGGTAGAGGCGGTCCCGGTCCTGCCAGGCCCACCAACGGCGGCGCAGCCGGCCCGCGCCGGGCAGCGCGGCGAACGCCTGGCCGACCCGAACGCCCAGGGTGCGCCTCGGCGGCGGCGGATCGAGCATCCAGGCGGGCAGCGTGCTCGCCTGTCGAGGCGTACGCAGGCGGATCGTCTCATCCGTGGCGGGCTGCTCGGTGGGTGTGCCGTCCCTGGTCATCTCGGTCTCCCCGTGGTCGGCGGCACCGGGTCGGCCGACGCCGCTGTCAGCTCATCGTTACAGTCGGGTTCCATGCCGTAAATCGGGTTCGGAGGGCCGGTCGTCCGCTGCCGAGCGCGCCGGGTCGATCTGGCAGGCTTGCACGTCGTGAGCACAGACGGTCTGATCGTGGTGGACAAGCCGGGCGGCATGACGTCGCACGATGTGGTGGCGCGGCTGCGCCGCCTCGCGCGTACCCGGCGGGTGGGCCACGGAGGCACCCTCGATCCGATGGCCACCGGCGTGCTGGTGATCGGGGTGGGGCGGGCGACCCGCCTGCTGACGTACGTGATCGGTGCCGACAAGACGTACGCCGCCACCATCCGGTTGGGGCAGTCCACCGTCACCGACGATGCGGAAGGCGACGTGATCTCCACCGCACCCGCCGGTGGCGTGACCGACGAGGCGATCCGCGCCGCCCTGGCCGCGCTGACCGGCGAGATCGACCAGGTGCCGAGCGCGGTCAGCGCCATCAAGATCAATGGGCAGCGGGCGTACAAGCGGGTCCGGGACGGCGAGAGCGTCGACCTGCCCGCCCGGCGGGTCACCGTGTCCCGGCTGGACGTCCTGGCGATCCGACGCGATCAGCCCGACCTGGTGGACGTCGACGTCGAGGTGGCCTGCTCGACCGGCACGTACATCCGGGCGATCGCCCGGGACGCGGGCCTGGCGCTACAGGTCGGCGGGCACCTCACCGCCCTGCGGCGTACCGCTGTGGGCGGTTTCACCCTGGCCGAGGCCGCCACCCTCGACGAGCTGGAGCAGCGGGCGCCCGAGGTGGTCGATCTGCCGCTGGCGGCGGCGGCCGCCCGGTTCTTCACCCGCCGGGACGCCAGCCCGGACGAGGCGAAGGTGCTCTCCCACGGCGGACCACTCGACGCGGTCGGCCACGCCGGGCCGTACGCGGTCTTCGATCCGGCCGGCCAGTTGATCGCTATCGTCAGCGAGCGGGCCGGTCGGGCCCGCGCGGAGATCGTGCTCGCCCCGGCGTGACAGCGGCCGGTGCCCGGGGTGGGACACCGGCATACCGGCGACAGGAAAGGATCAGCATGCAGCGGTGGCGGGGGTACGACGCGGCGCCGGGGGGCTGGGGACGCGCGGTCGTCACCATCGGCGTCTTCGACGGCGTGCACAAGGGCCACCAGGCCACCATCGGGTACGCCGTGGCCCGCGCCCGGGAGTTGGGCGTGCAGTCGGTCGTGGTCACCTTCGACCCGCACCCGGCGGAGGTGGTCCGGCCCGGCTCCCATCCGGCGGTGCTCACCGAGCCGGCCCGCAAGGCGGAGTTGATCGAGGCCCTCGGCGTCGACGTGCTCTGTGTGGTGCCGTTCACGCCCGAGTTCTCCCGGCTGCCGGCCGAGGCGTTCGTCCATGACGTGCTGGTCGAACACCTGCACGCCGCGCTGGTGGTGGTGGGGGACAACTTCCGGTTCGGGCACCGGGCGGCCGGGGACGTGGCGCTGCTGGAGCAACTCGGTCGTACCTTCGGCTTCGCCGTGGAGAGCGCCCCGCTGGTGGCCGAGGCCGGCACGGTCTTCTCCTCGACGTACATCCGCTCCTGCGTGGATGCCGGCGACGTCACGGCGGCGGCCAGCGCGTTGGGCCGGCCGCACCGGCTGGAGGGCGTGGTGGTCCGGGGCGACCAGCGCGGCCGTGAGCTGGGCTTCCCGACCGCGAACCTGCTCTGCCACCGGTACGCCGCGATTCCCGCCGACGGCATCTACGCCGCCCGGCTGATCCGTCGCGGCCGACGGGAGCCGCTGGGCGCGGCCGTCTCGATCGGCACCAACCCGACCTTCTCCGGGCGGGAACGTCGGGTCGAGGCGTACGCGCTGGACTTCACCGGCGACCTGTACGGCGAGCGGCTGGCCCTGGATTTCGTGGCGCATCTGCGGGGGCAGATCCGCTTCGACGGGATCGAACCGCTGGTGGCCCAGATCGCCCAGGACGTCGAGCGAACCCGCCGAGCGCTGGACTGACCCGCCGGGCGCTGCACTGAGTGGCCTCATCCGGGCGATCGGGACGAGGTGCTGGTAGGCTGGCGGAGACGTCGGCTGACCGACGTGAGTCCTCGCATGTCTGCTCGACGCCGCGGATGCGAGGACGGTCCGGAAAAGGTGCCCAGCCTGTAGCAATTCAGCCTGGCCCGCACGGACTGCATCGACAACCCACTGAAACAGGGAGAACATGGCGCTCGACCAGCAGGCAAAGGCCAAGATTCGCGAGGAGTACGCGACCGCCGAGGGTGACACCGGGTCGCCGGAGGTTCAGGTCGCGGTCCTCACCAAGCGGATCGCCGATCTCACCGAGCACCTGAAGGTGCACAAGCACGACCACCACAGCCGCCGTGGGCTGCTGCTGCTGGTCGGCCGCCGCCGTCGGCTGCTCAACTACGTGCAGAAGAAGGACATCAACCGCTACCGGTCGCTCATCGAGCGGCTCGGCCTGCGCCGGTGACGTGAGACGGGGGAGTGGCCACCGGGCCGCTCCCCCGTCGGCGTCCCAACTCGAGACACGGGCCGCGAGCACCCAGACAGGGGAGCCGTCGGCGTACCGGTCTCCGGTAGTGGCCTCCGGGCCTCCGGCATCTCGTCGGTGGTCCCGGGCGCTTCGATCGAAGACCGGCCGTCGGTACAGCTCCCGCTCGTGGCCCCCCGATGCGAAGGAGCATTGCCGCACCATGACCGAGACCAAACTCGGCACCGAATCCCGCACCGCCGTGATCGACAACGGGTCCTTCGGCACCCGCGAGATCACGTTCTCCACCGGTCGGCTGGCCCGACAGGCCGCCGGCTCCGTCATCGCCCAGCTGGGCGAGACGGTCGTCCTCTCCGCCACCACCGCCGGCAAGCAGCCGAAGGAGCAGTTCGACTTCTTCCCGCTGACCGTCGACGTCGAGGAGCGGATGTACGCCGCGGGTCGCATCCCCGGCTCGTTCTTCCGTCGCGAGGGTCGTCCCAGCGAGGACGCCATCCTCACCTGCCGCCTGATCGACCGGCCGCTGCGCCCGTCGTTCGTCAAGGGCCTGCGCAACGAGGTCCAGGTGGTCGAGACGATCCTCGCGCTCGACCCGCAGCACCCGTACGACGTGGTGGCGATCAACGCCGCCTCGATGTCGACCAAGCTGTCCGGCCTGCCGTTCTCCGGCCCGATCGGGGCGACCCGGATGGCGCACGTCGACGGCCAGTGGGTCGCCTTCCCGACCCACGAGGAGCTGAGCCGGGCCACCTTCGACATGGTGGTGGCCGGTCGGGCCCTGGCCGACGGCGACGTCGCGATCATGATGGTCGAGGCCGAGGCCACCGAGCACACCGTCAAGCTGGTCGCCGACGGTGCCCCGGCCCCCACCGAGGAGGTCGTGGCCAGCGGACTGGAGGCCGCCAAGCCGGCCATCCGTGAGCTGTGCCGGGCGCAGAGCGAGCTGGCCGAGGTGGCCGCCAAGCCGGTCGCCGAGTTCCCGGTGTTCCTGGACTACTCCGACGACGCGTACGACGCGGTCGCCCAGTTCGCTCGCGCCGACGTCGCCGAGGCCCTCCAGATCGCCGGCAAGGCGGACCGCGAGGAAGCCCTGGACGCGATCAAGTCCCGCCTGGTGGAGGAGCTCGGCCCGCGCTTCGAGGGTCGGGAGAAGGAGCTGTCGGCTGCCTTCCGCTCGCTGACCAAGTCCGAGGTGCGCAACCGGGTACTGCGTGAGCAGGTCCGCATCGACGGGCGTGGCCCGCGCGACATCCGGCCGCTGAACGCCGAGGTCGGCGTGCTGCCCCGGGTGCACGGCTCGGCGCTGTTCGAGCGCGGCGAGACGCAGATCCTCGGCGTCACCACGCTCAACATGCTGCGCATGGAGCAGGCGCTGGACACCCTCTCCCCGGAGAAGTCCAAGCGCTACATGCACAACTACAACTTCCCGCCGTACTCGACCGGTGAGACCGGCCGGGTCGGCTCGCCGAAGCGTCGCGAGATCGGCCACGGCGCGCTCGCGGAGCGGGCGCTGATCCCGGTGCTGCCCTCGCGCGAGGAGTTCCCGTACGCCATCCGCCAGGTCTCCGAGGCGCTCGGCTCCAACGGCTCCACCTCGATGGGCTCGGTCTGCGCCTCGACGCTGGGTCTGCTCAGCGCCGGTGTGCCGCTGAAGGCCCCGGTGGCCGGCATCGCCATGGGCCTCATCTCCGACGAGGTCGACGGCAAGACCCAGTACGTCACGCTCACCGACATCCTCGGTGCCGAGGACGCCTTCGGTGACATGGACTTCAAGGTCGCCGGCACCCGGGACTTCGTCACCGCGTTGCAGCTCGACACCAAGCTCGACGGCATCCCGTCCGACGTGCTGGCCGCCGCGCTCCAGCAGGCCCACGAGGCCCGGCAGACCATCCTCGACGTGATGCAGCGGGCCATCGAGGCTCCGGCCGAGATGTCCGACTACGCGCCGCGGGTCACCACGGTGAAGATCCCGGTCGACAAGATCGGCATGGTGATCGGCCCGAAGGGTCAGACCATCAACGCCATCCAGGACGAGACCGGCGCCGAGATCTCCATCGAGGACGACGGCACGATCTACGTCGGCGCCACCAACGGCCCGTCGGCGCAGGCGGCGGTCGAGCGGATCAACGCGATCGCCAACCCGACCATGCCGAAGGCCGGTGACCGGTTCCTCGGCACGGTGGTCAAGACCGCACCGTTCGGCGCGTTCATCTCGCTGCTGCCGGGTCGTGACGGCCTGCTGCACATCTCCAAGGTGGGCGACGGCAAGCGGGTCGAGAAGGTCGAGGACTTCCTCAACGTCGGCGACCGGGTCGAGGTCGAGATCGCCGACATCGACCAGCGCGGCAAGATCTACCTGGACAAGGTCCGTCCCGAGGGCGCCGAGGCACCGGCTCCCGCCGAGGCGGAGGGTGAGCGGCCGGCCAGCCGTGGTGACCGGGGTGACCGTGGTCCGCGTGACCGGGGTGACCGGGAGCGCGGCGGCGACCGTGGCGGCCGCGGCCCGGAGCGGGGCGAGGGCGGCGAAGGTGGCGGCGATTCCCGGCCGCGCCGGCGCACCCGGCACAGCTGATCTCCCACCCGTACTGAATGATCCGCTGACCGGCCGGGCGACGAAGTCGCCCGGCCGGTTCGTCACCGTCCACCCCCGTCGTACTGGAAGCAGGTTGCCGTGAGTCGTACCCGGCGTTCGTTCCCGTCCGTGGCGCGCCCGGGGGCGACGCCACCCGGCACCGACCGGCACGCCGTCGGCACCATCCGGTCGGCCGGCGGCTCGACCCGGGCCGTCACCCGGACGCTGAGCGAGGACCCCCTGGGGGGTACGGTGCGCCGCACCGTGCTGCCCAGCGGGCTGCGGGTACTGACCGAGGCGATCCCGGCGATGCGTAGCGTCTCGTTCGGCATCTGGGTCGCGGTCGGATCGCGGGACGAGACCGGGCCCACGGCCGGAGCCGCGCACTTCCTGGAACACCTGCTGTTCAAGGGCACCCACAAGCGGGGCGCGCTGGAGATCTCCTCGTCGATCGAGGCGGTGGGCGGCGAGACCAACGCCTTCACCACGAAGGAGTACACCTGCTACTACGCCCGGGTGCTCGACGAGGACCTGCCGCTGGCCATCGACGTGATGTGTGACCTGGTCGCCGACTCGGTACTGGAACCGGCCGACGTGGAGACCGAGCGGGGCGTGATCCTCGAAGAGATCGCCATGCACGACGACGAGCCGGGCGACGAGGTGCACGACCTGTTCGCCCGGGCCGTCTACGGCGACCATCCGCTGGGCCGGCTGATCTCCGGCACCTCGGACACGGTCACTCCGATGACCCGCCGCCAGATCCAGACCTTCTACCGGCGTCGGTACGTCGCGCCGCAGATCGTCATCGCCGCCGCCGGCAACCTCGACCACGCCGCCGTGGTCCGGCTGGTCCGGCAGGCGCTGCGCGGCACCCCGCTGGACACCGAACCGGCGTCGCCCGCGCCGCACCGACCGGCCGCCCCGGCGGTACGCACCCGGGCCGCCAGCACTGTGGTGCAGGTGAAGGAGACCGAGCAGGCGCACGTCGTCCTCGGCTGCCCGGCCATCGACCGGCTCGACGAGCGGCGCTTCGCGCTCGGCGTACTGAACAACGTGCTCGGCGGCGGCATGTCCAGCCGGCTGTTCCAGGAGATCCGGGAGCAGCGAGGGTTGGCCTACTCGGTCTACTCCTACGCCAGCCAGTACGCCGACAGTGGACTGTTCGGTGTCTACGCCGGGTGTGCGCCCGGCCGGGTCGACGAGGTGCTGGAGCTGACCCGGACCGAACTGGCGCGTACCGCCGAACAGGGCATCACCGAGGCCGAGCTGGCCCGGGGCAAGGGGATGAGCAAGGGGTCGTTCGTGCTCGGCCTGGAGGACACCGGCTCGCGGATGAGCCGACTGGCCAAGGGTGAGCTGCTCTACGGCAACCTGATGCCGGTCAACGAACTGCTCGACCGGGTCGACTCGGTCACCCTGGACGACGTCAACACCCTCGCTGCCGACCTGCTCGCCCGACCGATGTCCCTGGCAGTCGTCGGCCCCTTCGCCAACCGCACCCTCTGACCGCCCGACCGCCCTTGTCGGCTTCGTGCGCGGTGATCGACTCCATGACAGCGTAATGGCGGTAACCCGGTCGGCCGGATACCGCCGTTGCGCCGTAACGGAGTCGATCACGCCGGATCTCCTGCCTCTGGCGGTGGCTGCGGAGCCGCTTGGGATAGGTTGTGCCGCGTGACTGACGAGCGGGAAATGGGTGGGCCGATCCGGGTCGGCGTGCTGGGTGCGCGGGGCCGGATGGGTGCCGAGGTGTGCAAGGCCGTCGACGCCGCTGCCGACACGACGCTGGTGGCGGCCGTGGACCAGGGCGACGAGCTGGCTGCTGTCGCGGACGCCGGTGCGCAGGTGGTGGTCGACTTCACCACCCCCGGGGTGGTCATGGACAACCTGCGCTGGTGCATCGAGCAGGGCATCCACGCGGTGGTCGGCACCACGGGCTTCACCGAGCAGCGTCTCGACCAGGTGCGCGACTGGTTGGCCGGCAAGCCGGGCGTGGGTGTGGTGATCGCCCCGAACTTCGGCATCGGCGCCGTACTGATGATGCAGTTCGCGGCCCGCGCCGCCCGGCACTTCGAGTCCGTGGAGATCATCGAGCAGCATCACCCGCGCAAGCTCGATGCGCCCAGCGGCACCGCCACCCACACCGCCCGCCTGATCGCCGCGGCCCGCGCCGAGGCCGGCCTGGGCCCGGTGCCGGACGCCACCGCCGACGAGGTCGCCGGTGCCCGGGGCGCCGACATCGACGGGGTACGCGTGCACGCCGTTCGTGCCACCGGGCTGGTCGCCCACCAGGAGGTGCTCTTCGGCACCACCGGTGAGACGTTGACCATCCGGCACGACTCGTACGACCGGGTCTCGTTCATGCCCGGCGTGCTGGTCGCGGTCCGCGCGGTCGGCAACCGCCCCGGCCTGACCGTCGGCCTGGACCCGCTGCTCGACTGAGCCGCACGATCGTCAGTGACCGCCCAACGGAGTGTTCTGGTAGGCGGCGAAGAGCCAGCGGTCCGCCAATCGTTGTGCTACCAAGGAATAGACGGTGCGCTTGTTGCGGAGGCGGTGGGGCGCCGGTCAGCTGGCCTCGGTCGGCTCGGTCGGGACGGCGACGTGCAGGCGGAGCTGGGGGACAAGCATGTCGTCCACGTCCAGCGCGCGGCCCGCGCCGTCGGGTTCCCAGCCGGCGGCGGTGAGGAACTTGCGGGACGCCTGGTCGCCCTCGAACACCCAGGCCAGGGCCGTGCTGAAGCCGGATTCGCGCCACAGGTCGACGCTGGCGGCCAGCAGCCGGCTGCCGTGTCCACGGCGGCCCCACCGGGGCTCGACCAGCAGGTCGGTCACCGCGACCACGTCCGGGCCGAGGGCCTCGGCCGGCTCGTTCGGGGCCAGCGCCTCGGCGTCGACCGGACCGGAGGCGGCGAAGCCCACCAGATACGATTGCTCGGCCTGCTCGACGGCGACCAGTACCCGATGGTTCTCGCTGGGCGGTTGGCGCACCGCAGCCTCCCAGCGTTGGGCGAGCATCGCCTCGTCGAGGTTGGCCAGCACGTGCCGGGGCAGCAGTCGCCGGTAGGCGACCCGCCACGTGGCGAGCTGGATGCGTGCGATCTCGCCGGCGTCCTCGGGACGCGCCGGGCGGACAAACCCGAGAGCCATGGGACGACAGCCTACGCAGGGTGAGGGAGGCGACGGTGGCGCAGGGTGCCAGGCGGACGGTCGGACAGATCGTCGTCGTGGTCGTGCTCGCCGTCGCGGTGGCCGCCTTCCTGTCCGTGGCGGCGGCCCGACACGGCTTCTTCGACCTTCAGGTCTACCGGGGGGCGTTGGTCTGGTGGGCCCGCGACGGCGGGGAACTCTACGACTACCTGCGCCCCGGCACCCAGTACGGCTTCACCTATCCGCCGTTCGCCGCGTTGCTGATGCTGCCGATGGCGTACCTGCCCTGGCATGCGGCGATCGTGGTGAGCGTGGCCGCCGGCGTGGCGACCAGCGCGGTGTTGATCTGGTGGCTGCTCGACCCGGTGTCGCGCCGGGCCGGCTGGACGCGCTGGTTCGCCTTCGCGGTGGCGCTCTGCCTCGCCGCCGCGTTCGAGCCGATGCGCGAGACAATCAACTTCGGCCAGGTCAACACGCTGCTGTTGTTCCTGGTCGCGGTGGACCTGCTGCGGCTGCTGCCGGGTGGCAGCCGGTGGGCCGGCATCGGCATCGGCCTGGCCACCGCGATCAAGCTCACGCCGGGCATCTTCATCGTCTACCTGCTGGTGACCGGCCGCATCCGGGCCGCGGTCACCGCCGTCGCCGCCGCGACCGGTGCGACGGTGCTCGCCGCGGCGCTGTTCCCGGACGCCTCCCGGGAGTTCTGGACCACCGCGCTGTGGAACACCGGCCGGGTCGGTGAGCTGGCGTTCGTCTCCAACCAGTCGCTGCGTGGCGTGGTGGCCCGGCTCGACCCGACCAGCCCCAGCACGCTGGCCTGGCTGGCGCTGGTGGCGGCGACGGTGGCGCTGTGGGTGTGGCGGTCCCGTGCCGCCGTGTCCGCCGGGAACGAGACCGCCGGCCTGGCCCTGACCGGCGCGGTGATGTGCCTGGTCAGCCCGGTCACCTGGGTGCACCACCTGGTCTGGCTGCTGCCGGCGCTGCTGCTGCTGGTCGAGGGCGGTGTGGCCGCGCCGTCGCGCAGCCGCCGACGCCGCCTCCTGCTGGCCGGCGCGATCGTCGGGTACGGCTTCCTGATCAGCCGGATCGTCTGGGCGTGGGAGAGGGACTTCACCGGGCTGGACGGGTTCGTGTTCAGCAACACCTACGTGTGGATCAGCCTGGCGCTGCTGGCTTTCCTGCCGGTACGCCGAGCCGTGCGGGCCGACGGGCCACCGGCCTCAGTCGTCGAGCCGTCCGGTGTAGCGCAGCTCGACCAGACCGAGCGGCGTACGCCCGCCGGACAGTGGCACCTGATAGGTCGACCGCTCACCGTCCGGTGACAGCCCGGCCCGCTCGTAGAAGCGGCGGGCCCGATGGTTGTCCGCCAGCACCCAGACCCGGTACTGCGTCCAGCCCCGATCACGCAGGCCCGCCCGGGCCGCCGCGAAGAGCGCCTTCGCCGTGCCGTCACCCCAGTGCTGGGGTGCCACGTACATCGCCACCACCTCGCCGTACGCCGGGTCGAGGTCGCCCCGGTCCTGGTTGTTGCGGTACGGCCCGAAGGTGGTGAACCCGGCGAGCACGCCGTCGATCTCGGCGAGCAGGGTGGTGAACGGGTGCTCCGGTTCGGCGGTGCCGAGATCACGGCGGCGTTGTGCCCAGGCCACCGGGTTGAGTCGAGCCAGCACCTCGTCCGGCATGATCCCGGCGTACCCGGCCCGCCATCCGCTGATGTGCACCCGGGCGATCGCCTCGGCGTCGGTGGCCTGCTCGCGGCGGATGGTCGGCATGACTGCCGTTCTACGCGGCCGACGACGGCAGGTCCAGCGTGGCGCACGAGTGTCGTACGGCTGACGTAGCCTGCCTGCGATGGCCGCACCGGAATCGCTCTCGCTCGCCCAGGCCCGACGCATCGCGCTGACCGCCCAGGGCTTCGCTGACCCCCTGCCCACCGGGGCACCGACCCGCCGGCACCTGCGTCGGGTGCTCGACCGGGTCGGCCTGATCCAGATGGATTCGGTGAACGTGCTGCAACGGGCGCACTACCTGCCGCTCTACAGCCGGATCGGGCCCTACCCGACGTCGTTGCTCGACTCGGCCGCCTACCGGGCGCCTCGTGAGCTGTTCGAGTACTGGGGCCACGAGGCGTCGCTGGTGCCCGTCGGGCTGCATCCGACGCTGCGCTGGCGGATGGCCCGGGCGCACGACGACGCCTGGGGCGGCATGCGGGGCATCGCGCAGGAACAGCCGCAGCTGGTGGCCTGGGTCCGCGACGAGGTGGCTGCCCGGGGGCCGCTGACCGCCGCCGAGATCGAGCACGACGCGCCCCGGACGACAGGCAACTGGGGGTGGAACTGGTCGGCGGTCAAGCAGGCCCTGGAGTTCCTCTTCTGGGCCGGTGAGGTCTGCGCCGCCACGCGCACCACGTCCTTCGCCCGCCGCTACGACCTGCCCGAACGGGTGCTGCCCGCCGAGGTGCTGGCCGCGCCGACGCCGACCGTGGCCGAGGCGTACCGGACCCTGGTCGGCATCGCCGCCCGGTCGCTCGGGGTGGCCGCCGAGCCGGAGCTGCGCGACTACTTCCGGCTGCCGGTGGCCGGGGCTCGGCAAGCCATCGCCGAGCTGGTCGAGGCGGGGGAGCTGAGACCGGTCACGGTGCAGGGCTGGCGGCATCCGGCCTGGCTGCACACCGACGCCCGGCTACCTCGGTGGGTACGCGGCAACACGCTGGTCAGCCCCTTCGACCCGCTGATCTGGGAACGTGCCCGTGCCGAGCGGCTGTTCGACTTCAGCTACCGCATCGAGATCTACGTGCCGGCGGCGAAGCGGGTGCACGGCTACTACGTGCTGCCGTTCCGGCAGGGTGAACGCTTCACCGCCCGGGTCGACCTGAAGGCCGACCGCAAGGCCGGCGTGCTGCTGGTGCCGGCCGCCTGGATCGAGCCGGGCGCCGACCCGGGGGAGACCGCCGTGGCGCTGGCCGCCGAGCTGTACCGCCTGGCCGGCTGGCTGGGCCTGGACGCGGTGGCACCGCCGGCCGCCGGTGACCTCGCCGCCCCGCTGGCCGCCGCCCTGCTGGGCGTGTCAGGTGTACGGTGAGGCTCGTGACGAGCGTTGACCAGCCGCCCGCCCAGCCGCACCAGCCGACCGGCGAACCAACCCCCACCGCACCCGGTGCCCCATCGGGCAGCGCCGCGCCGAGCGGTGTCGGGCAGGCCCCCGCCGCACCCGGTGCTGTCGGGCGGGGCGAAGCGGGGCCGACCCCTGCCGGGGCGGACGGAGCCTGGCCGGGCGGTGTCGGGCCGGGGGCTGGTGCGCCGCATGGTGTGGGGCCGGGTGAGTGGCCGCAGGGATATCCGGGCGGCTATCCGGTGGTCGAGTCGGATCGGCTGTCCCGGTTCGTCGCGCGGGTGCACGCTCGTACGCCCCGCTGGGTGGTGCCGTTGGCCGCGCTCGGCTGTGTCGGCGCGGGCATCGGCTACACCCTGATCAGCGACCCCACCCGGTCGGCGCCGGACGCCCTGCCGAGCTGCCTGCTCAAGCTGACCACCGGGCTGGACTGTCCGGGCTGTGGTGGCACCCGCGCGCTGTGGTACGTGCTGCACGCCGACCTGCCCGCCGCCGCCCGGCACCATTTCCTCTTCGTCTTCGCGCTGCCCTTCCTGGCGTACTTCTTCATCGCCTGGGCCGGCAAGCAGGCGTTCGGTTGGCGACTGCCGGAGCTGCGCGTCGGCCCGAAGGCGGTCGGCGTCTTCCTCGCCGCCTGGCTCGCCTTCTCCGTAGCCCGCAACCTCCCCTGGTACCCCTTCACCACCCTCTACGTCTAACCCACCCCCACCCCACCCTCCCCACCCCCCCGCGCCCGCGATCTTGCAGTTCTGGTCGCGGCATAAGGGGTGAAGGGTGCATCTCGGCGACCACAAGTGCAAGATCGCGGAGTGGTGGGTGGGGTGGGGAGGGTGTGGGGGCGGGGGAGGGGTGGGGTTAGAGTCGCGGAATGCCGGAGATGGTGCAGCCCCAGGTCAGGTTGATCGCGTGGACTCATTTTGAGCCGCCGCAGGACGTGCCGTGGTCGACGGACGCCGACGGCGGGCAGGCGCTCGCCGAGTTCGCCGGGCGGGCTTGTTACCAGAGCTGGAAGAAGCCGAACCCGGCCACCGCCACCAACGCCGGTTACCTCGCGCACATCCTGGAGGTCGGGCACCTCTCCGTGCTGGAGCACGGGTCGGTCAGCTTCTACTTCACCGGGGTGTCGCGTTCGTTCACCCACGAGCTGATCCGGCACCGGCACTTCTCGTACTCGCAGCTGTCCCAGCGGTACGTGCCGGAGCGGGACGCGGCGATGGTCGAGCCGCGGGTGATCGCCGAGGACCCGGAGCTGCACAAGCGGTTCGTCGAGGCCGCCGAGGCGAGCGTACGGGCCTACAACGAGCTGCTGGAGGGGCTGGAGCGGCACTTCGTCGACGAGCCCAACCCGACGCTGCGGCGCAAGCAGGCCCGTCAGGCGGCCCGGGCCGTGCTGCCGAACGCCACCGAGACCCGCATCGTGGTGTCCGGCAACTACCGCGCCTGGCGGCACTTCATCGCGATGCGGGCCACCGAGCACGCCGACGTGGAGATCCGCGAGCTGGCGGTGGAGTGCCTGCGGCAGTTGCAGCGGGTCGCGCCGAACGTCTTCGCCGACTTCGTCATCTCGACCCTGCCCGACGGCACCGAGGTCGCGGCGAGCCCGCTCGCCGAGCAGTCCTGAGCGGGTTCCGGGCGCTGCCCGCCCGGGGCGCATGCCACCCTTCCCCGGCAGTCCTCCAGTCGCTGTCCGATAGGTTGTCACCATGACGCACGACCACGTTGACGCCCCGGCACGGGCGGTGTCCCGCCCCTTCGGCCGGGTGATCACCGCCATGGTGACCCCGTTCACCGCCGAGGGCACGCTCGACCTGGACGGCGCCGCGCGGCTGGCGAACCATCTCGTCGCTGAGCAGGGCAACGACGCGCTGGTGATCAACGGCACCACCGGCGAGTCGCCGACCACCACGGAGGCTGAGAAGGAACAGCTGATCCGCACCGTGGTGGAGGCCGTGGGGGACCGGGCGCGGGTGCTGGCCGGGGTGGGCACCAACGACACCCGGCACACCATCGAGCTGGCCGCCTCGGCGGAGAAGGCCGGTGCGCACGGGCTGCTGGTGGTCACCCCGTACTACAACAAGCCGCCCCAGGCGGGGCTGCTGCGACACTTCACCGCGGTGGCCGACGCCACCGGGCTGCCGGTGATGCTGTACGACATCCCGCACCGCTCCGGTGTGCCGATCGAGACCGAGACTCTGGTCCGGCTCGCCGAGCACGGCCGCATCGTCGCGGTGAAGGACGCCAAGGGCGACCTGACCGCCACCAGTTGGGTGACCAGCCGTACGGACCTGGCGTACTACAGTGGCGAGGACTCGCTCACGCTGCCCGCGTTGGCTGTCGGTGCCGTCGGCGTGGTCGGCACCTCGACGCACTTCAGCGGCGCGGACACCAAGCGGATGATCGAGGCGTACGACGCAGGGGACATGTCGACCGCGTTGACGCTGCACCGTCGACTGCTGCCGCTGTTCACCGGGATCTTCCGTACCCAGGGCACCATCCTGGTCAAGGCCGGCCTGACCGTGCAGGGCCTACCGGCCGGCCCGGTCCGCTCGCCGTTGGTGGACGCCACCGAGGACCAGGTGGCTCAGCTGCGCGCCGACTGCGCGGCAGCGGGCCTACCACTTCCCGAATGATCAAACGACCGGACGGACGCCGGGTGACGGCGTCACAGAATGAGGTGAGCGCGTGACCGAGGCGCACAACGAGGAGGCTCAACTTCCCCCGCCGCTGCCGGAGGGCGGATTGCGGATCATCCCGCTCGGTGGGCTCGGCGCCATCGGTCGGAACATGACCGTCTTCGAGTACGACGGGAAGTTGCTGGTCGTCGACTGTGGGGTGCTCTTCCCCGATGTGGAGCAGCCCGGCGTCGACCTGATCCTGCCCGACTTCGGGCCCATCCTCGACCGGCTCGACGACATCCAGGCGATCGTGCTGACCCACGGTCACGAGGACCACATCGGCGCCGTGCCGTACCTGCTCGCCCACAAGGCCGACATTCCGTTGGTCGGCTCGCAGTTCACCCTGGCGCTGGTCGAGGCGAAGCTGGCCGAGCGGCGGATCCAGCCGTACACGTTGACGGTGCGCGAGGGCGGCCGGGAGCGGCTCGGCCCGTTCGAGTGTGAGTTCTTCGCCGTCAATCACTCGATCCCGGACGCGCTGGCGGTGGCCATCCGTACGCCGGCCGGGCTGGTGCTGCACACCGGCGACTTCAAGATGGACCAGCTTCCGCTGGACGGGCGGATCACCGACCTGGCCGGGTTCGCGCGGCTCGGCGCCGAGGGTGTCGACCTGCTGCTGTCGGACTCCACCAACGCGGAGATCCCCGGCTTCGTCACGCCGGAACGGGAGATCGGCCCGGTCCTCGACTCGATCTTCGCGAAGGCCCGCGGCCGGATCATCGTCGCCTCGTTCGCCTCCCACGTGCATCGGGTGCAGCAGGTCTTCGACTCGGCGCTGGAGCACGGCCGCAAGGTAGCCCTGATCGGCCGGTCGATGGTGCGCAACATGGGCATCGCCCGCGACCTCGGCCTGCTGAACATCCCAGCCGGCCTGGTCGTCGGCCTGGACGAGGCGACCTCGATGCCGCCGGAGCAGATCGTGCTGATGTCCACCGGCTCGCAGGGGGAGCCGATGAGCGCCCTGGGTCGGATGGCCAGCGGTGATCACCGGCACATCACCATCGCCCCCGGCGACACCGTGGTGCTGGCCTCCTCGCTGGTGCCCGGCAACGAGACCTCGGTCTACCGGGTGATCAACCGCCTGGCCCGCGCCGGTGCCGTGGTGGTGCACAAGGACGTGGCCAAGGTGCACGTCTCCGGCCACGCCCCGGCCGGCGAGCTGCTCTACCTGCTCAACGTCGTACGCCCGAGCAACCTGATGCCGGTGCACGGCGAGTGGCGGCACCTGCGGGCGCACGCGCGACTGGGCATCGAGTCCGGCGTCGCGCCGGACCGGGTGGTGCTCTGCGAGGACGGCGACGTGGTCGACCTGGTCGAGGGCCGCGCCAGCCTGGTCGGGCGGGTCAAGAGTCGGTACGTCTACGTCGACGGCCTCGCCGTCGGTGACGTCAGCGAGTCGCTGCTCACCGAGCGGCGCATCCTCGGTGACGGCGGGTTCATCGCCACCACCGTCGTGGTCGACTCGGTCACCGGCAAGGTGGTCGCCGGTCCCACCGTCTCCGCCAAGGGTTTCTCGGAGGACGCTGCGGCGTTCAACGCGGTGATCCCGCTGGTGACCGAGGCGCTGAACCGGGCCGCTGCGGACGGGATCACCGATCCACACCAGCTTCAGCAGATCGTCCGTCGGACCGTGGGCCGCTGGGTCAACGACGCCTACCGGCGCCGGCCGATGATCGTGCCCACCGTCGTCGAAGTCTGAACCGTCCGGCGGTTCTGCCCGTACTCCGACCCGGCAGGCGTGCCCGCGCCCGCCGGGAGGAGCGTGGCGGATGGACCGCAGAAGATTGACAGCCATCGGTGTCGTGGTGGCCGCGGTGGGCGCGGCGGCGGCGGTGACCCTGCCGTCGTTCGCCGGTGACAGCGGTGCGCCGCGGGTGCCGGCCGGTCCGGCGGTGGAGGGTGCCGACCCGCAGGTGGTCGAGGCGCTGCGCCGGGATCTGGGCCTCGACGAGACCCAGGTCGCGGCCCGGCTGAAGACCGAACGCTGGGCCAGCGGCGTGGTCGATCAGCTCCGGACGGAGCTGGGGGCGGACTACGGCGGCAGTTGGCTCAGCGCCGACGGCAGTCAGTTGAACGTGGCGGTCGCCGACCCGGCCGAGGCGGCGCGGGTCCGTGCCGCCGGGGCGGTGCCGAAGGTGGTCGAGCGTGGGGTCGGGCAGCTCGATGCGCTCAAGACCAGAATGGACCGCAGCGCCGCCCGCGCCCAGCAGGTCTCCGGCTGGTACGTCGACGTGGCCTCGAACAGTCTCGTGGTGCTCGCCCAGCCGGGTGCCGAGGCAGCCGGGTGGCGGTTCGTGGCCCGCGCCGGGGTGCCGCGCCAGGCGGTCCGGATGGCCACCGAGGAGCAGCCGCGACTCTTCGCCGACGTACGTGGCGGTGAGCCGTTCTTCGTCGGCGCGGGACGCTGCTCGGTCGGCTTCGCGGTGGTCGGCGGCTACGTCACCGCCGGGCACTGCGGCCGGGTCGGTGCCCGCACCTCCGGCCCGGACGGGGAGTTGCAGGGCGTCTTCCGGGCATCCTCGTTCCCCGGCGACGACTGGGCCTTCGTGCAGGTCAACAGCAACACCCGGGTGCTGCCGGAGGTGACCGACTTCCGGGGCGGCATCGCCCGGGTCGCCGGCTCGCGGGAGGTGCCCGCCGGTTCGTCGATCTGCCGGTCCGGCTCCACCACCGGGGTCCGCTGCGGCACCGTGCAGGCCCGCAACGCCACCGTGCGCTACCCGGAGGGGCTGGTCAGCGGGCTGGTCCGGACCAACGTGTGCGCCGAACCCGGCGACTCCGGCGGCTCGTGGATCTCGGGCAACCAGGCCCAGGGCGTCACCTCCGGTGGCTCGGGTGACTGCGTCCGTGGCGGCACCACGTTCTACCAGCCGATCAACGAAATCCTGCAACGCAACAACCTGACCCTGCTCACCACGCAGAACTTCCGCGCCCTGAGCGGCCAGCGCTGATCTGCCGGGCCCGGCCGGCACGCCAGCCGGTCGGGCCCGCTCGCGGTTGCTCGCGGCCGGGCCCGAGCGCCGGCGGGGGTCAGGGCAGGGCGGCGACCGCCTCGGCGTACGCGACGCCGGTCCGTACCGCCGCGTCGACCAGGACTGTCACCTGGGCCGGGGCCACCCCGTACGCCAGGTCCGTGACCACCTCACCGGCCAACACCAGCTCACCGTCACCGGGATCGTGCACGTACGCCTTGGGTAGCAGCCGGTCCCGGTTCCAGCCGTTGCAGAAGGCGTACGCCTCGGCCCGGCGGGCCGTCGGCAGTCGACGGTCGGCGACCACCCGCGCGTGCAGCACGTCGCCGCGTTCCCCGGCCCGCCGGAACTGGATCACCGCGTCGCCCCAGCGCCCGAGCACCGTGCCGGCACTGTCGAGGGCGTACCGGTCGCCCCGCCGGTCCAACACCGTAGTGATCATCGCCACGGAGAGCGCCCCCAACTCCTCCTCGGCCATGCTCCGGCGCTCGCCCGCCGTTCCGCCGTCCGACCAACGCTCGCCCGCCGGCTCGTCGTCGCCCGCCAGATCCCCGCCGTCCACCGGTTCGCCGTCGATCGGCTCATCGTCGATCGGTTCGTCGGCGGGCAGGGGCACCGGCGGGGCCGACGGTCGTTCGGCCAGCCAGGCGGCCATTCGGCCGGACTGGTGTCCGGTGCCGTTGCGGGCGTCGAAGCTGCCGGCCAACTCGGTGGCGACCGCGAGCAGTTCCGCACCGAGGGCCGCCACCGTGACCGTCGCGGCGGGCCGCCCGTGGTACGCCGGCCGGCGTACCGTCCGGTCGCCGCGCTGCTCGGCGGCCAGGGCGCAGACCAGCGCGCCAGCTGCGGCGAACTCCATCACGGCCAGGTCGTCGTGCGGCTGGTCGAGCCGGGGCACCTGCTCGACGAGGATCTCCAGCCCACGGTCGAGGTGGCCGCCGAGCGCGCAGAACCGCAGATGGGTGGCGAGGTGGTCGAACCCGTCCGGGGCGACGCGGTGGCGACGGTACGCCCGCACGTGCGCCTGCGCCGCCCGCTGCGCCGCGCCCGCCCGCAACCACGGCAGCAGCGCACCGGCCAACGCGGCCTCGGGCTGGGCGGTGCAGCCGACCGTACCGTCGAGCAGGGGTTCGACGGCGGCGAGCGCCTCGGCCCAGTCACCCCAGCCGGCGAGCAGTTCGGCCTGGCGTACGGGCAGGCAGTCGGGGCAGCCGGCGGCCGGGTCCGGGCCGGCGGTCTGCCAGCGTCGCAGCCAGTGTCGGGCGGTGGGCTCGTCCCCGACGTGGTCGGCGATGCGGCAGCGCAGTTGGGCGACGAGGGCCTCGCCGTCGTGGCGCGCCGGGTCGTCCAGCCCGTCCAGTACGGTCCGGGCCTGGTCGAGGCCGATGCGGGAGGTGCCGAGCAGGGCCTCGACGGCGTACCGCTGGTAGCGGCGCAGCGTCTCGTCGTCCGGGCCGACGGGGCGCCTGCCGCCGCCGGGGCGCTGCGGCCGGCGGGCCGTGTCGAGGCAGCGCCGGACGGGCTCGAAGAGCCGCCACCGTTGGCCGCCACGCAGGTGGGCCTCGACCAGTTCGGCCCAGGCGTCCATCGCGGACCCGGCATCGCCGGTGGCCTCGGCGAGGGCGGCGACGCGTTCCAGTTCGGCGATGCGCGCCTCGCCGTCGGGCCTGTCACGCGCGTCGGCCAGCAGGTCGGCGGGACCCCGGTCGGCCCGTCCGTCGGCCGGCGTCGACATCCGTGGCCGGCTGCGGCGGCCGGTGGCCCACCCGCTCACCGGGGTGCCGTCCCCAGGATCTGTCCCACCTCGGTGGCCAGCCCGCAGCCGGTGACGATGCCCCGGTCGAGCAGGCGGTCCAGCTGGTGCGGTGTCACTCCCCGTTCCAGGTCGGTGATGACCTCGCCGCAGATCCGGGCCTGCCCGGCGTCGTCGACGTGCACGAACGCCTTCGGCCAGAACCGGTCCCGGTTCCAGCCGTTGCAGAACTCGTGCAGCCTCGGTACGAGCTCCACCGGGAAGGTGTGCGTGGCGACCGTACGGACCTGGAGCAGTTCTCCGAGGTCGCCGGCGCGCAGGAACCAGATGTGCGCCTCGGCCCATCGTCCGACCAGGTTGCCGCCAGCGTCGGTGGTGACCGCGTGGCCCCGGTTGGCGAGCACCGCGGCGACCAGGTCGTGGGTCAACGGTCGTAGCGTGTCCGGATGCCCGGCCAGCGGGCCGTCCAGACCGTCGTCGTACTCCGGCGACGCCATCGGGCATCCCTTCGCCAGGCAAATATCACGGCAGGTGGCGGGGACCGCGTTGCGACACGCGGAGCCGACCAGGAAGACCGGCGTATCGCGGGACCCGCCGTTACGGTGATGCTATGGCGGGCCGTACCTCTCAAGCGAGCCGGCGACGCGGCGCGTCGCCGCGTGCTGGCGCGAACAGTCGTGCCCGTCAACCGGCGAAGAAGGCCGCCCCGGCGCGGCGTCGCACCACCTCGCGGGGCCCCGGTCCGGCCGCCTACGTCGGTCGCGCGGTCGGGGCACTGTGGATGGGCCTGGCCCACGGCGTCGGCTGGGCGGTACGCGCCGTCGGCCGGCAGGCCGCCTCGGCCCGTGACCTGGACCCGGAGCACCGCCGGGACGGCGCGGGGCTGCTGATGATCGGCCTCGCCCTGCTCAGCGCGGCAGCCCTCTGGTTCTCCGCCGCCGGGCCGGTCGGTGCCCGCCTGGCCGACACGGTCCGGCTCTTCCTCGGCGCCATCTCCGTGGTGGTGCCGGTGCTGCTCGGCATCGGTGCGTGGCGGCTGATGCGCCAGCCCGGTGACCCCGAGCACCGCGGCCGGGGCTGGATCGGCTGGGGTTCCATGCTGATCGCCACCGCCGCGATGCTGCACATCGGTCAGCAGCCGGGTGACCCGGGTGAGCGGGACTTCGCCGGTGGCCTGGTCGGCGCGGGTGTGGGCAGCGTGCTGGAACGGGCGGTCACCGCCTGGGTCGCGGTGCCCCTGCTGATCCTGCTGCTGGTGTTCGGCCTGCTCGTGGTCACCGCGACGCCGATCAACAAGATCCCTGAGCGGCTCGGCCTGCTCGCCGGCAGCGTGATCGGCCAGACCGAACAGGACACCGACGAGCCGGCCGTCACGCCGGCCCGGCGTCGTCCTGCGAAGCGGACCCCGCCGCCGCTCGACCCGGACGACTTCGACGACCCGGGCGATGTGGATCTCCAGGAGACCATCGTCCTGCCGCGCAAGCCGCCGTCGCGGGTGCCCGCGAGCCGCAAGCCGGCCGAGCCGCCGGAGCACTCGCCGGCACCGACCCGGGCCGAACAGCTCGCGCTGACCGGCCTGGCCGGCGACTACACCCTGCCACCGGCGAACATGCTCGGCAGCGGGGCCGCGCCGAAGACCCGCAGCAAGGCCAACGACGAGGTGATCGCCGCACTCACCGGCGTCTTCGAACAGTTCGATGTGGACGCCGCGGTGACCGGCTTCACCCGAGGGCCGACGGTCACCCGCTACGAGGTCGAGCTGGGCCACGGCGTCAAGGTCGAGCGGATCACCCAGCTCTCCCGCAACATCGCGTACGCGGTGAAGTCGCCGGACGTCCGCATCCTCAGTCCGATTCCGGGCAAGAGCGCCGTCGGCGTGGAGATCCCGAACACCGACCCGGAGAACGTGGCCCTCGGCGACGTGTTGCGTTCCCGCGCCGCGACCAGCGACCACCATCCGATGGTGGTCGCTCTCGGCAAGGACATCGAGGGCGGCTACGTGGTGGCCAACCTGGCGAAGATGCCGCACATCCTGATCGCGGGCGCCACCGGCGCGGGCAAGTCGAGCTGCCTCAACTCGCTGCTGGTGTCCATCCTGACCCGGGCCACGCCGGACGAGGTGCGGCTGCTGCTGATCGACCCGAAGCGGGTCGAGATGACCGGCTACGAGGGCATCCCGCACCTGGTCACGCCGATCGTGACAAACGCGAAGAAGGCCGCCGACTCGCTGGAGTGGGTGGTCCGCGAGATGGACATGCGCTACGACGACCTGGCGGCCAACGGCGTCCGGCACATCGACGACTTCAACCGCAAGGTGCGCAACGGTGAGATCAAGGCGCCGCCGGGCAGCGAGCGGGAGATCCGGCCGTACCCGTACCTGCTGGTGATCGTCGACGAGTTGGCCGACCTGATGATGGTTGCCCCCCGTGACGTGGAGGACTCCGTCGTCCGGATCACGCAGCTCGCCCGGGCCGCCGGCATCCACCTGGTGCTGGCCACCCAGCGGCCGAGCGTGGACGTGGTGACCGGCCTGATCAAGGCCAACGTGCCGTCCCGCCTGGCGTTCGCCACCTCGTCGCTGGCCGACTCCCGGGTCATCCTCGACCAGCCGGGCGCGGAGAAGCTGCTGGGCCGCGGCGACGGGCTGTTCCTGCCGATGGGCGCCTCGAAGCCGATCCGTATCCAGGGCGCCTGGGTCACCGAGCGCGAGATCAACGACGTGGTGAAGTTCTGCAAGGACCAGCGCGAACCGGAGTTCCGACCGGACGTGCTGGCTCCCGCGCAGGACAGCAAGAAGAAGATCGACGAGGACATCGGCGACGACCTGGACCTGCTGGTGCAGGCGGTCGAGTTGGTGGTCACCTCGCAGTTCGGCTCGACCTCGATGCTTCAGCGCAAGCTGCGGGTCGGCTTCGCCAAGGCGGGCCGGCTGATGGACCTGATGGAGACCCGGGGCGTGGTCGGCCCCTCGGAAGGCTCCAAGGCCCGCGACGTGCTTGTCAAACCGGACGAGTTGGAAGAGGTCCTGGCGGGCCTGCGCGGCGACGAGGACTGACCGCCGGCAGCGACCGACCGGCGGCGAGGACCGTAGGCGGCAGACCCTGCCGCAGACATGCCACGGGCCCGCCGCGTGGTGCGGCGGGCCCGTCGTGCTGGTGGGTCAGAGCGCGCTGAGGATCAACATGCTGAGCAGCATGGCGACCACGTTGGCGCCGGCGGCGTACCAGCCGAGTGGCTTGTCGCCGAGCACCGCGCCGACGACACCTAGGACCAGACCGATGACTCCGAAGAGGATCGGATTGAGCAGCAACGCGAGAACCGCGCACACGAAGCCCACGATGGTGCAGATGCGGGCGGCGCTGGTCGAACGAACGGTGCTGGTGGCCATGTCTGCCTCCGGATGGTGAGTCTGCGTCTGCCGTCCGGTCTCTACCCACTGGTGCGGTTCGTCACGCCCCCGGTGCCGAGGCTCAGTGGTAGATCTTCAGGCCGACCACCCCGGCGACCACCAGCAGCAGGCAGAGGATCCGGGGCAGGCTTGTCGACTCGCCCAGCGCGAGCATCCCCACCAGGGCGGTACCGGTCGCGCCGATGCCGACCCAGACCGCGTACCCGGTGCCGACGGGGATCTCCCGCAGCGCGTACGCCAGTCCGCCCATGCTCAGCACCAGCGTGACCGCGAAGATCGCGGAGGGGAGGGGACGGGTGAAGCCGGCGCTGCGGTCCAGGGCGATCGCCCACGCCGTTTCCAGCAGTCCGGAGAGCACCAGCACGATCCAGGCCATCGGGGTCACCTTTCGCGGTCGCCCGGGCCACCTGGCGCGGGACGAGTCGGGTCCTTGCACGGGGCGTCTTGGCCTGACCGGGTACGCCCACGACTCGTCCGGGGGACCCTCGCGGGCCACCGGGACCGACCGTAGCACCGGGGGAAGCCGCGGCTCGGGTGAGGCCGATCACCTCGGGTGGACCTCAACCTTGCTTGACGTTGCACGATGGGGGCATGACCCTGCTCATCTCCGATCCGCAGGTCGCTGCCGCGCTTGACGCACCGGCCACCGTGGACGCCATGCGCCGGGCTCTGCTGGCCGCGTACGACGGGCGGCTGGTGGCCCCGCCCCGGGCCGCCGCGCCGCTGGGCGGGGGCCGGATGGTGCTCACCGCCGGGCACCTGACCGGACGGTGGTACGGCTACCGGTCGTACGACACCTTCGGTCACCCGGGAGCCGAGCAGGTGGTGGTGCTGCACGACGGGCAGACCGGCGCGGTGCGGGCGGTGGCCGTGGGGGAGGAGTTGGG
Source organism: Micromonospora maris AB-18-032 (assembly GCF_000204155.1). Taxonomy (NCBI): domain Bacteria; kingdom Bacillati; phylum Actinomycetota; class Actinomycetes; order Micromonosporales; family Micromonosporaceae; genus Micromonospora; species Micromonospora maris. The sequence goes on from NC_015434.1 coordinate 1,636,252, forward strand.
GTCCCGACGTACCGGCGGGTTGGGTGGGGTCGCGGTGGACGCGCTGGCCCGCCCGGACGCCGGCACCCTCGGGGTGATCGGCGCCGGCGGTCAGGCGTGGACCCAGGTCTGGGCGGCCGCCGCCGTACGCCCGCTGCGTGAGGTCACCGTGTTCAGCCGTTCGGCGGCCCGGCGGACCGCGTTCGCCGACCGGGTCCGCGCCGAGCTGGGTGTCCCGGCCCGTGCCGTGGACACCGCCCGCGCGGCGGTGCGTGACCGCGACGTGGTGGTGCTCGCCACCACCAGCCCGACACCGGTGCTGGACGCCGCCGACCTCGCCCCGGGCACCCACGTCAACGCGGTCGGCTTCAAACAGCGCGACCGGGCCGAATTCGGCACCGATCTCCTCGACGCCGCCGCTGTGCTGGTCACCGACTCACCGGCGCAGGCCGGGGCGTACGTGCCACCGATGCTGGCCGCCGAAGCGCCGTACGCCTCGCGGTTGCGCGACCTGGGAGCGGTGCTGGCCGGCGCCGCGCCCGGCCGCACCGACGCGGACCAGGTCTCGGTCTTCTGCTCGGTCGGCCTGGCCGGCACCGAAGTGTTCCTGCTCGACCAGGTGGTCCGGGCCCTCGCCCCGGCCGTCCCGACCTGATCCGCCCCGTCCAACCCGTTGGACGCCCCGCCCCACCTGGTGGACAGCGTGCCCAACCCGTTGGACGGCGCGCCCGCCCCGCCGGGCCGGGCGCGGCGGCCCGGTACCCTCGGATGGTGTCTGCCACCTCTTCTGACGGTCGCCGTGTCGCCCTGCTGACCCTGGGCTGTGCCCGTAACGAGGTCGACTCGGAGGAGTTGGCCGCCCGCCTGCACGCCGACGGCTGGCAGGTGACCACCGACGGCGAGGGCGCCGACGTGGTGGTGGTCAACACCTGCGGCTTCGTGGAGAAGGCCAAGCAGGACTCCATCCAGACGCTGCTGGCCGCCGCCGACACCGGCGCGAAGGTGGTCGCCGCGGGCTGCATGGCCGAGCGGTACGGCCGGGAGTTGGCCGACAGCCTGCCCGAGGCCCAGGCGGTGCTCAGCTTCGACGACTACCCGCAGATCGCGGCCCGGCTGGACGCGGTGGTCGAGGGCCGCGAGTTCACCGCGCACACCCCCCGCGACCGGCGTGAGCTGCTGCCGTTGACCCCGGTCGCCCGGCGGGACAGCGCAGTGTCGCTGCCCGGGCACGGCCGAGGGGCCGACGTCGACGAGCACACCCCCGCGCATCTGCGCCCGGTGCTGCGTCGCCGGCTCGACAGCGGGCCGGTGGCCTCGCTCAAGCTGGCCAGCGGCTGCGACCGTCGCTGCGCGTTCTGCGCCATCCCGGCCTTCCGTGGCGCCTTCGTCTCCCGTACCCCGGACGAGCTGCTCGCCGAGGCGGAGTGGCTGGCCAAGAGCGGTGTCCGTGAACTGGTGCTGGTCAGCGAGAACTCCACCTCGTACGGCAAGGATCTGGGTGATCCGCGTGCCCTGGAGAAGCTGCTGCCGCAGCTCGCCGCGATCGACGGCATCGTCCGGGTCCGGGCCAGCTACCTCCAGCCGGCCGAGACCCGCCCCGGCCTGATCGAGGCGATCGCCACCACGCCGGGGGTCGCGCCCTACTTCGACCTGTCGTTCCAGCACTCCAGCGAGCCCGTGCTGCGCCGGATGCGACGCTTCGGCTCCACCGACCGGTTCCTGGAGCTGCTGGCCTCGGCGCGGGAATTGGACCCTCAGGCCGGGGCCCGGAGCAACTTCATCGTCGGGTTCCCCGGCGAGACCCGGGCCGACGTCGACGAACTGGTCCGCTTCCTGACCGAGGCCCGGCTGGACGCGATCGGCATGTTCGACTACAGCGACGAGGACGGCACCGAGGCCGCCGGGCTGCCCGGCAAGGTCTCCGCCGCCACCATCAAGCGTCGGTACGACAAGCTCAGCGCGCTCGCCGACGAGCTGTGCTCGCAGCGTGCCGAGGACCGGCTCGGCACGACAGTCGAGGTGCTTGTCGACTCGATCGAGGGCGACGTCGTCGAGGGACGAGCCGCGCACCAGGCACCGGAAGTCGATGGTTCGACCACCCTCGTCGCGCCCGACGACGGTGGCGTCGACCTGGCCGCGCTTCGCCCGGGTGACCTGGTCCGGGCCACCGTGACCGGCACGGAGGGAGTGGACCTGCTGGCGGTGCCGGATGAGATGATCTCGGCGGCGCCCGGCGCGACACGGTGACGGCGGGCCGAGACGAGAGGGAACGACAGCATGGGGTGCCCGAGCGTGGGCCGATGACCGGCGCGACCGAGTCGACACCGGCTCCGGTGGCGGCCCGGGTGCCGGTGGTGAACGCCGCCAACGGGCTGACCGCCCTGCGGCTGCTGCTCGTACCGGTCTTCGCCGCCTCGGTGATCGTTTCGGGCATGACCCACGCCGGGTGGCAGATCACCGCCTGCCTGATCTTCGCCGTCGCCTCGGCGACGGATCTGGTCGACGGCTGGATCGCCCGCCGGTTCGGGCTGATCACCGCGGTCGGCAAGGTGGCCGATCCGATCGCCGACAAGGCGCTCACCGGTGCCGCCCTGCTGCTGCTGTCCTGGTACGACCGGCTGCCCTGGTGGGTGACCGGGCTCATCCTCGCTCGCGAGCTCGGCATCACGGCCCTGCGGTTCTGGGTGATCCGGCGGGGGGTGATCGCCGCCAGCCGTGGCGGCAAGGTCAAGACCGCCCTGCAGATCCTGGCCATCGTCTGGTACCTGTGGCCGATGCCGGACGGGCTGGCCGTGATCGGTCCCTGGATCATGGGTGCGGCGGTCGTGGTGACGGTCGTCACCGGATTCGACTACATCGCCCAGGCCCTGCGGCTGCGACGCGCTCGCGACTGAGCCGGTGCCGCCTCTGCCAGCTGAAATCCCGCCTGGTGGCGAGTAGGAACCGGTCCGGTCGGGAAGGATGCCAGTCGTGGGTGTGAGAGAAGCCGAAGGATCGATGGGCCGCGCGGCGGCCGGCGTGGTGCACCGCCTCACCGAGCGGCGGGAGACCCTGGCCACCGTCGAGTCGCTGACCGGGGGACTGCTGGCCGCCACGATCGTGGAGATCGCCGGGGCGAGCGCCGTCTACCGGGGCGGGCTGGTGGTGTACGCGACCGAGCTGAAGGAGTGGCTGGCGGGCGTACCGGCGCAACTGCTGGCGGAGCGTGGCCCGGTCGACGCCGACGTGGCGGCGGCGCTCGCCGAGGGTGGGCGGCAGCGCTGCGGGGCCGACTGGGGCCTGGCCACCACCGGTGTGGCCGGCCCGGAACCGCAGGACGGCAAGCCGGTCGGGCTGGTCTTCGTCGCGGTCGCCGGCCCCGATGGCACCGAGGTACGCGAGTTGCACCTCGACGGCGGGCGGGACCAGATCCGGGGCGCCTCGGTGACCGAGGCGTTGCGGCTGCTCACCGAGCATGCGCAGCTTTCCGAAGGCGTCACGGCGGCGGCCGGCGGCGGTGGCCGCGGCGGTTACGCAGCGGAGTAGCCGGGCGGGGTGGGATGTCGTGGCGGCCCATAGCGGGTACGGTTGCGGGAAGGCTCCGTCGATCGGAGCCGGTGCCGCCGCCCGGCCGCACGGTCAGGCGTACTCTGTCCCCCAGGGGAGGTGCGATGGTCCTGCTACGCCGGGTGATCGGTGACGCTCTACGGGCGCGCCGGCAGGGGCAGCACCGCACGCTGCGCGAGGTCTCGTCCGCGGCCAACGTCAGCCTGGGTTACCTGTCCGAGATCGAACGCGGCCAGAAGGAACCCTCAAGCGAACTGCTCGCGGCGATCTGCGATGCGCTGGGCGCCCGCCTCTCCGAGTTGCTGCGAGAGGTGAGCGACACCGTGGCGCTCGCCGAGCAGTTGCCTGGTGTGCTCGTGCCCATGCAGGACGAGCCGGCCGAGTCGACCCCGGTCACCGCGACGGTGGGCGCGGCGACGAACCGCTCCGTACGCCAGGTCAGCGCGGACGGTGTCGCGGTATCGGTGCGTCAGGAGTCCCCGCTCAAGGCGACCCTGCGCAGCACCCGGGTCCGGCCCGCCGACCGCACCGACCGGGACGTGGTCTGCGCCGCCTGAACGCGCGAAGGGCTCAGTGGCGGATGGTCGCGGTGGCGACCGCCGCGTAGGGTTGATCGCATACGTCCCCTCGTCGCCGGTACGGATGTCGTGCTGGTGCTCGGCTGGGACGATGGACCCACCATCGCCGGTGGCCGAGCTGGGCCACCCGACATGGGGGCTGGCGCAGCGACGTTACTGAGGGGATACCGCGGAGATGGCGAACCCGTTCGTCAAGGGTTGGAAGTACCTGATGGCGCTCTTCGGCGCCCGTATCGACGAGCACGCCGATCCCAAGGTGCAGCTCCAACAGGCCATCGACGAGGCGCACCGGCAGCACCAGGCGTTGGTCCAGCAGGCCGCCGCGGTGATCGGCAACCAGCGTCAGCTGGAGATGAAGCTGTCCCGGCAGATGTCCGACGTCGAGCGGTTGCAGAGCAACGCCCGGCAGGCGCTGGTCCTCGCCGACCAGGCCCGGGCCAAGGGTGACGAGGTCGAGGCCGGGCGCTACGAGCAGTCCGCGCAGACGCTGGCCACCCAGCTGGTCTCCGCCGAGCAGGCCGCGGAGGACCTGAAGACGCTGCACGATCAGGCGCTCGCCGCCGCCGGGCAGGCCCGCCGGGCGGTGGAGAACAATTCCATGATCCTCCAGCAGAAGCTGGCCGAGCGCGCCAAGCTGCTCAGCCAGCTTGAGCAGGCCAAGATGCAGGAGAGCGTGGCCGCGTCGTTGGAGTCGATGTCGGCGCTCACCGCGCCCGGCACGACGCCCAGCCTGGACGAGGTCCGCGACCGCATCGAGCGGCGCTACGCCAACGCCATGGGCCGTGCCGAGCTGGCCAGCAACTCGGCCGAGGGGCGGATGTTGGAGATCCAGAAGGCCACCCTGGACACCGCCGGCACCGCCCGGCTGGACCAGATCCGGGCGAGCATGGCCGGTGAGCAGCTCGGTGCCGGCACCGGGCAGGGCGCGGTCGGCGCTCCGCAGCCGGCGACCGCCGACCCGGCCGTCGCCCGACTGGACGAGATCAGGGCGACCATGAATCGGGACCGGGGCACCGGGGACACCAGCGCCGCTGGTTGAGCGGGGGATCGAGGAGGCCACGGTGGCAGCAGACGAACGCACCCGGTACTTCCGGCGGTTGGGCAAGCTGCGCCGCTCCGCGCGTCGGTGGAGCGTCCTGGCCGGTGGGTTCGGCGGCGCGACGGTCATTCTGACTCCGTACGCCGGGATCGGGCTGGCCGACGCGGTCTGGGCCGCCGCTGCGGGCGCCACCACCGCGTTGGCCGCCTGGCGTTGGGTGGACCTGCGGGCGTTGGCCGCCCAGCCGGCTCCGCCCGCCCTCGATCCGGCCCAGGCCGCCGCCCGCAACCGGGCCCGCCTGGTGGCCGCCGTGGAACGGCTGCCCGCCGGTGCCGGGGTGGTGGCCGAGGTGCGCCGGGTCCGTACCCGCACCGCACTGCGCGGCACCAGCGCCGCCGGTCCGTGGGAACGGCTGGACCGGGCCGCCACCACCATGGCCGGGATGACGGACCGACTCACCGGTCTCGCCGAGCCGGCGGTCGCGGAGGCGAGCGTCGCCGAGCACTCCCTGCGTGAGTTGGCGCACCAGGTCGCCAGCGTGGAACGCGCCGTCCGGCTCGCCCCGGCCGACGCCCGGCCACCGCTGGCCGAAGCGCACGAGGCGCTGACCGGTCAGTTGGAGGCAGGTGTGGCGGCGTACGAGCGTCTGGTGGTGGCCGCCGCCGGCTACCTCGCCGAGGAGTACCGCCCCCAACTCGAACACCCCGCCGCCACCCGCCTCACGGAGGCCACCGACCTCCTGCACGGCTTCGCCTCCGCCCTCTCCGAACTCCGCCCCCACCCCACCCCCGGAATGCCCCGTTGATCAGGAGGTTTTGGTCTCCAGAGCGACGGGTCCAGACCAAAACCTCTTGATCAACACAGGAGGGTTATTCGGGGGTGGTGATGGGGAGGGGCGGGGTGAAGGGAGAGGTGCCGACGACGTTGAACGAGCGGATTCGGTAGTGGTAGGTGACTCCTCGGGCCAGGCCGGTGTTGGTGAAGCCTCGGCCGGTGACGGTGAAGGTGGCCAGGTCGCGGGTGAAGGCGACGTCGAGGGCCCGTTCCACGGTGAAGCCCGCGCCCTGGCTGGCGGGGGTGCTCGCCGCCCAGCTCAACATCACCGTCGCCGTGTCCGGGCCGGGTGTGCTGGTGGCCACGCTCACCGAGGTCGGTACCCCCGGCGCCGGTGGGGTGGTCACCGTGGCCACCGTCGACCAGGGTGAGGCGGCACCCAGGTAGGTGGTGCGTACCCGGTAGTAGTAGGTGGTGTCGGGGGCGACCGCCGGGTCGAGGTGATGGTCGCCGACGCCGATGGCGGTGGTGCCCGGCCCGCTGGTGAAGGTCGGGTTGGTGGCCCGCTGCACGTCGATGCCGGTGGCGAAGGACCGGTTGGCCCAGCGCAGCGCGACGCGCAGCGGCGCGGCCGGTGGGATCGCCGCGGACAGCTTCGTCGGCGCGGTGAGCTGCACCGAGGCCGGGATGCTGTTCGACCAGGCCGAGCAGCCGACCGCGTTCTCGGCCCGGATCCGGTAGTGGTAGGTCACGCCGGGGGTGACTGTGGCGTCGGTGTACCGGGTCGCGGTGGCCGCCACGGTCAGCTCGGTCAGCCCGCTGGTGAACGTCGCGTCGGTGGCGCGTTGCAGCAGATGGCTGGTGGCCGGTGGGCGGCTGCCGTTGCCGGTCCAGGTCAGGTTGATCGCCGGTAGGGCGGTCGCCGAGCCGGGCGCGGCGGTGGCGGTCAGCCCGCTGGGTGCCCGGGGTGACACGCGTACCACGAGAGGGCGGCTCATGCCCTGGTCGCGGTGCCCGCCCGCGCCACTGCACCAGCGGTACTCCCAGCCCAGGTTGACCAACTGGTTGACCACCGAGGCCGGTCGCCCGTCCAGCGGACTGACCGGGGTGGACCCGACCGGCTCACCGACCGGCCGGGTCGGATCGAGCAGCCGTACGCTGTCACCGATCTTGAACGGCAGGGGCGGTGCCTCCGGGCGCAGCGCCAGGATCACGTCCTCGCCGGGGTCGACCCGGACGATCTGTTTCCAGCCCAGCTCTCCTGGATACGGGGGGCGGATCGCGCCGTCGCGCCCGACCCGGCCGACCACCTGCACGTCCAGCCCGTCGAAACGCACCGGGTGGCTCTGGCGGCCGGTGCCGCGTACCCGCCACAGTTGGGTGCCGTCGCCCGGCGCGCCGACCGGCACGGCCGGGTCGCTGACGTGCAGCACCTCGGTGGCGGGGTCGGTCGGCCCGAGCGGCAGGACGGTCTCGGTGCGTGGCCCGGCGTGCGGATGCGCCACCCCGAGCCGCCCGGTGAGGCGGCCGTGCTCGGGCTCGAAGACCTGCCGGACCGCCTTGACCGTCAGCGGCAGGGCAGCCGGTGCGGCGGCACCGGCGGGGGTGAAATCGACCCTGGTGGCGTGCACGGGGATGCGGGTCGCGCCGGCAGTGACGGTGCCGTAGCAGGGGTCGTACGCCGGGTCGGGCACGATCGGGGGGTGTTGGCTGGCCGCGTACGCGGTGGGTAGCCGCTCGCGCAACCGGTTGAGGTCGTACGGCGTGGCCGGGGTGCCCGCCACCCGGATCTGCAGCAGGGTCCGGGTGTTCGGGCCGTAGCCGGCGACGGACGGCGGCGCGCCACCCTCGGCGGTACGGTCGGGCGCGCCGGTGTGGTGGTCGTAGCGGGGGTCGAAGGCGGGAAACGGCGCGGGGCAGTCGTTGTAGAGGATCAGCGTGCTGCCCGGGGCGACGGTGGCGAAGTCCACAAGCACGTCGGCCCGCTCACCGGGGGCGAGCAGCAGCGCGTGCCCGTCGACGTTGAGCACGGCCGGATCCCGTCGGTCGTAGCGGAACCCGACCGGCCGGTTGGGGATCACCACGGGGGCCGGCAACAGGCCGCACTCGTTGCCGATCCGGATCAGCTCGGGTCCGCCGGCGTCCGGGTCGGGGACCCCGCCGGGTCGACCGTCGGTGGGCCAGCCCGCCGGACGCCCCGGTGCCCGTACCGCGTCGACCATCGGCACCTCACCGGCGTCGGCGTCGGCGAGCTGACCCTCGGGCGTCCACATCGGCTCGTCCGAGCCGGCCCGGTACAGCTGGAGGTTGAGCCAGCGGTCGGTGCAGGCGTTGAGGATCCGCCACCGGTACACCCGGGGTTCGACCTCCAGGTACGGGTAGGCGGCGCCGTTGACCAGCACGGTGTCGCCGTACGTGCCGGGCACCGCGCTGGGATGCGGCACGCCGGGCATCTCCGGCGGCTCGTCCGGCTCGGTGACGGGGTCGTGGCGCGGGTTGGGCACCGCCGCCGCGTCCGACCCGGCAGCCGGCACTGTGCGGGACCACGGGCCGTAGTCCCAGCGGCCGGTCGGGTTGCGGCCGTCGGGTTGGTACGGGTTCTGTCGGGGTTGGTAGACGTGCGGGTGCCAGAGGCTGCCCCGGGCTCCCCAGCGGTGCCGGTCCCAGGTCGGGTCCTGCGCGGCGAGCTGGGCGTCGTCCGGTACGAAGGTCTTGTCCTCGAAGACGAGGGGCAACTGCTCGTCGGGCAGCACCCCGTCGGCGACCAGCCGATCCTCCGCCTCGTCGGTGAGCAGGAACAGCGCTATCTGTCCGGAATAGATGGTCAGCCGGGACAGTCCGACGGTGTTGTCGTGGAACCACAGCAGCCGGGCACTCTGCTCGTTCGGGTAGTAGAGCGTGGTGGCACCCGGCCCCGGCGGCGGCATGTCGGGCACCGGAGTCAGGCCGACGCCTGTCGGGTAGGGAGTGATCTCACCGGCGGGCGTGATCCACTGGTACGGGTTGCCGGCGCTGATCCAACCGGTGTGCGCCCCGGCCAGGTGCAGTACCGCCCGGTTCTGCGGGTACGGCGCCGGGCCGCCGAGCGGACCCTCGCCCGCTGCGGGCACGGTCGGATCCACCGGCAGGAAGAGTTCACCGGCCGGGCCGGCCGGCAGCTGATTGATGAACTTGATCCGCACCGGTCGGCCCCGGCGGGCCAGGACGACCGGGCCGAGGTGCCAGGCACGCGACGGCGGGGCGACGGTGTTGTGACCGTCGCTGTCGGTGCCCAGATTCAGCTGTCGGTAGCCGCGCAGCCGGGTCGCCGGCAGGTCCTGGTGCAGCCGTTGGGTGTACTCGGTCAGCCCGATCTCGTAGTAGTCGCAGCCGGGGTGACTGATGGTGTCCGGCACCGCGACGGGCAGCTCCGCCCCGAGGGGGGTACGCCCCAACGCGCCGAGGCCGGGCAGTGGGTCGACGAACTTGCGGATGCCGGTGCCGGTCACCACCGCGCCGGTGGAGTCGAGGACCGGCAGGGGGCTGTAGGCGTGGTTCGGCACCGGGCCGAAGCAGCGTGGTGCCGCCGCCGGGTCCAGGCTCGCCGGTGCGGGGGTGCCGGCCGCTTCGGGTACGGCCGTGACGTCGGTGACCGCCGCCGGGCCGGTGCGAGCACTGGGGACGGTCGGGGACGAGCTTTGGTCACTGCGGGTGGCACGGTCGAGCCAGGTCGACCGGAGTCTACGGAACACGGCCATGGCTCTCCCGGTGATCGGGGCGCGGCGGCCACCACCCCGACGTGGTCGGCCACATCGCGCTGCGTTGACTATCCGTGAGCGCTCAACCGCAGCATGCGACGTGACCTGCCGGTTAAGGAAGTACCCAATCGTGTCAATTTGCTGCTCATCCGGCGTGTTGTCGCCCGCCACCCCGACAACGGCCGGTCCGACCAGGTCAGGTCGGGGCGGGCTGGCAGCGGGGACACCAGTAGGTGACCCGCTCACCCAGTTCCTCCTTGCGGATCGCGGTGCCGCACCGCCGGCACGGCTGGGCCCGTCGCCCGTACACGTAACTGGTCTGGCCGCGACGCAGCGACCCGGTGGTGCTCTGCGTCCACCGTCCCCGATTGGCGGCGAGCAGGTCGTGCGCCAGGGTGATCAGGCCGGCGAGGTCGGGCACGTCGGCGACGCGGGTGCGCGGGTTGATCCCGCGCAGGAACAGCAGCTCACACTTGTAGAGGTTGCCGACCCCGGCCAGGTTGCGCTGGTCCAGCAGTGCCTCGGCGATGCTCTCGGCCGGTCGGTCGGCCAGCCGGCGGACCGCCTCCTGCGGGTCCCAGTCCGTCCCCAGCAGGTCGGGGCCGAGGTGCCCGACGAGCCGATGCTCCTCGGCGGTCGGCACCAGCGCCACCTCGTGCAGGTGGTAGCCGACGGCGGTCGAGGTCGCGGTGGACAGCACCACCCGGATCAGGTGGGCCGGGCGGGCGCTCCAGCGTTCTCCCGGGGCGTACACCCGCCAGGTGCCGTCCATGCGCAGATGCGAATGCAGCGTCCAGTGTGCTGCGCCGGTCGGCTCGTCCAGCCGGATCAGCAGGTGCTTGCCTCGGCTGGCGCAGTCGGTCACCCGCCACCCGGTGAGGTCCGTGGTGGCCAGTTGGGGCACCCGGAAATCACTGCCGGTCAGCCGGGCCCCGGTGAGCGCGCGAGCCAGGACGCGGGCGGTGTTCCACACGGTGTCACCCTCGGGCATCCCGGCATTATCCCCCGACCGAGCGCAATTCGCGTGTATCGCTATCTGTATCGCACTTCTCGTTGATCTGCGTACCTAGGCAGGATTGGGGAAATATCTGGAGGATTGCCCATGAATTATCTCCGCATCCCCGTCCTCTCGCTCGCCATGGCCGCCGTGCTCACGGTGGCCCTGCACCCCGCATCCGCGTCCGCCGCCCGTACCGACCGGTGGCAGGCCGATCTGTCGGTCGTCGACACAGACGACGTAAACGTGCGGCACACCCGGGCCGGTCTGCGACTGGCCGACGCCCGCCCACCCGCCGCCCCGGCACGGCGTAGCGCCGTCGCCGAGGGCATGCTGGTGACCTCCGCGCGTACCCTCGCCGCACCGGCGACCCGGGTCCGCGCCGAGGTCACCGTCACCACCCGGCCCGGCGCCGCCGCGACGGTCCAGGTCCGGGGCTGGCGGGCCCACGGCTGGACCGAATGGCGCGACGCCGTCCCGGCCGCCGTCTTCGACAGCCCGGTCCGCCAGGTGCAGGCCCGGGTGGTGCTCAGCGCGAGCCGGTCCGGCGCGACCGCCGAGGTCCGCGCCGTCCGGCTCACCGCCGACCGGGTCGCCGTCACCGCCGCCACCCCGGGCCTCACCTACCGGGTGTACGCGACCCGGATCGGCCTGGTCGGCAACACGACCGCGAACGGGCACGTCGTGGTGGCCCGTGACCACTTCGTGGCCCTGCCGTCGCGGCGCGGTCTGTCACCCCGCAACAGCGGCGACTACACCGTCCGGGTCTGCACCACCACCGGCAGCCGATGCGAGTACGCCCCGGTCTGGGACGTCGGTCCGTGGAACACCCGCGACGACTACTGGAACCCCAGCGCGGTCCGGGAGAACTGGAAGGACCTGCCGCAGGGTCGGCCGGAGGCGCAGGCCGCCTACCAGTCCGGCTACAACGGGGGACGGGACCAGTTCGGTCGGGTGGTGCTCAACCCGGCCGGCATCGACCTGGCCGACGGCACCTTCTGGGACGGGCTGCAACTGACCACGAACGCCTGGGTCGACGTGGCGTACCTGTGGACCGGTACCGGATCTCGGGGTGTGGTCGGTGACGGACCGCTGAACATCCGCAGCGGCCCCGGCACAAGCTACGCGACGCGCGGCCTGGCCGCCCAGTACGCCAACGTGCCGATCCAGTGCTACGTGACCGGGCAGAGCGTGACCGGCCCGTACCGCACCACCAACCGGTGGAACCGGCTGGCCAGCGGGCAGTTCGTCAGCCACGCGTACATCTCGACGGTCTGGGGCGGGACGGTGCCGCGCTGCTGAACCGGTGCGTCGAGGCGGGCCGGTGTCAGGCAGCACCGGCCCGCCTCGCACCCGCTGGGCGCCGCTACGGCTCGCCCTGTGGTCAGGGCAGTTCCTCGGGCCGCGGGGGGCGTACCGCATCCTGGTAGCGGGGGTGGCAGGCACCGTAGACGGCGAAGTTGAGCCGGGCCATGGTCAGGCTCAGGTCGCCGTTCGGCCCGCCGCGTACCACGTCGGCGTCGGCGTCGGCCTGCCCGTCGTCGGTCCAGAAACAGACCGGACAGGTGCCGCCGCCGGTGCGGGAGGCGCAGCAGGGACAGGCGGCAGGCACCCAGCGTTCTTCCACTCCGACAGCCTTCCACAGTGGACGTTTCGTGCGTGTGGCAGCGGGCCGGTCAACAGCCGGCGAGTCGATCGATCCGCAGCAGCGTACCGGCAGTGACGGCGAGCAGCTCGGCGGCCCGGCCGCCGTTGACCGACAAGGCGACCCGGCCGGCCGAGTCGGCGTGCGCCACCAGGGCGCCGGTCGGGGCGTCGCCGAAGGTACGACCGTGCACCGCCGTACGCTCCCAGCCCTCCTCGCCCACGCGGCGGATCCGGACCCGGTCCGGCAGCGGCAACAGCAACTCGGCCGCAGCGGCCAGTTGCACGTTGCCGAAGTGGTCCACCGTCAGCACCTCGGCGGTGAAGCCGTCCGGTAGCACCTCGACCACCGGGTCGGGCAGCCGGATAAGCGTCGACGGATCGACGGCCCGGCCTGCGTCGGCCGGCGCGCCACCCGCCGCCAACCGGGCCGCGACCGGGGCGAAGACGTCCCGACCGTGGAAGGTCGCCGAGACCCGATCCGCCTGCCACCGTGGGTTGGTCAACTCCACCGCTCCGGTCACCCCGCCGAGCGCGGCGGCGGCGTCGAGCAGCAGACCGTTGTCCGGCCCGACCAGCAGGCCCTCGGGCGTGGCCAGCGCGATGCCCCGGCGGGCCGTGCCCACACCCGGGTCGACCACCGCCACGTGCACCCCGACCGGCAGGTGCGGCACGGTCTGCGCGAGCACCGCCGCACCCCGCCGGACGTCTCCCGGTGGCACCAGATGGGTCACGTCGATCACCCGGACCGTCGGCGCGAGCCGGGCGATCACCCCGTGACAGGCCGCCACGAAACCGTCGGCCAGACCGTAGTCGGTGGTCAGCGAGACGACCTCGGCCGACCCGGTGGTGCGCGTACGACTGGTCACGGCATCGGATCGTACGTGCGGCGACCGGCCCCCGCAGGCAGCGCCCGCCATCCGGCCGGGCAGCGCCCGCCATAGCGGATAGGCGACAGGCGCACTGACCGACCGGCCACTGCCCGGGAACCGGAGGGTTCGGCAGACTGCCAGGAGTGACTTACCGGAAGATTCTGCCCGCCGTCGTCCTGCTCTCGGCCACCGTTGCGCTCACCGCCTGCGGTGATGACCCGGATCGGCCGTCCACGGCCGCCCCGACGGTAACGTCGGCCGACAGCACCGCGCCGCCGCCGCCCAGCCCGGAAGCCACCGCCACCGCCGCCGCCGGACCCGAGTCCACTGGCGCGCCGTCGGACGAGGCGAGCACCGAGAGCAGTTCGCCGAAGCTGCCGCTGAGCCCGCCGCCGATCGAGCTGCCGCCCCGCCAGGCGGACGCGCCCAGCGCCCGGGAGGTCATCGCGGCGTTCCGGGCCGCCGGGCTCAAGGTCGCCAACTCGCGGGACCGCTCGGACGAGTGCGGGCCGGACGGGCTCGGGCTGGGCTGCTCCGAACTGGTCGTCACCGACGGCATCGCGGTGTACGTGTTCCCGGACGAGGGCAGCGCCACCGACATGGCCGAACTGTGGGACGGCGTCTCGTACCGCAAGGGCACGGTGGTGCTGAACTACCTGAAGGCGTCGACGCCGAAGGCCGAGCGACCGCGCTACGAGAAGGTCCTCGCCGACCTGCGCTGAGCGCGGGGCGACCCCGCCGCCGGTGGGATCAGGCGCGCAGGCGCAGGCCGCGCGGGGTGGCCCGGAAACCGGCGGCGGTGAGCGCGTCGTGCAGCGCGGAGGTGCGTACCGCCTCGCCGTCGGCCCGTTCCACCGAGATCGGTCCCAACGCGCCGGAACCGACGGCGTCGGCCAGGGCCTTTCCGGCACCGGTCAGGGCGTCGGCGTCGTCGGTGAAGGAGAGGATGGTCCGCCCGCCCCGCTCCACGTAGAGCACCAGGTCACCGGCGACCAGCACCACCAGGGCACCGGCCTTGCGGCCGGCCCGGTGGCCGGTGGCCGGTGCCGCCGCGTCGCCGGAGTCGACCACCCGTTCCGGCCAGGGCAACGCCGCACCGTACGGGTTGGCCGGGTCGGTGGCGGCCAGCACCACGGCCGGGCCACCCCGGGCCGGCGTGGCGTCCAGCGGCTCGGCCAGGGCGCGGATCCGGTCCACCGCGCCGGGCACGGCGAACTGTGCCGCGCCGAGCCCGTCGACGAAGTAGCCACGTCGGGCGGCACCGCGTTCCTCCAGCGCGGCCAGCACCGGGTAGACCGCGGCGAAGCCACCGGACACCTGCTCGGCCACGACCGCCCCCCGGGTGAGCACGCCGTGTCGTTCCAGCAGCACGTCGGCCAGGGCGGCGGCCCGCCGCGTCGGGTCGACGTCGCGTTCCGGCAACCGGGACCACCGACCGGCCACCGTCGGTGGACCGCCCCGGCTGGGCAGCGCCACCCGCCCCGGGCGTCGGTAGCGGCCGCGTGTTGCCGCCGGTCGGGCCCGGTGCGCGCCGCCACCGCCGAGCACCGTCCGCAGCGGCGCCAGGGTGTCGTTGGTGAGGTGCCCGGCCCAGACCAGATCCCAGACGACCGTGGTCAACTCGGCGTCGTCGGTGGCACCGACCCGGTCGGACAGCGCCCGGAAGAACAATGCCTGACCGTCGCCGAGGGCGTCGAGCACCGCGTCGTGCAGGGGAGTACGCGCCAGTGCGTCGTCCGGCGGGGGCAGCAGCAGCGGCGCGACGTCGGCGTAGGCCAACGTGACCCAGCCGTCCCCGCCGGCGATCGCACCGGCACCGGCCCACAGCACCTCGCCGCTGGCGCACAGCTCGTCGAGCAACGCGGGAGAGTAGTCGGCCACCCGAACCGGCAGCACCAGCCGCTCCAGCGCCGACGCCGGCACCGACACGCCCTGCAACTGCTCCACGACGGCGGCCACCGCCTCCACGCCCCGGGCCGACGAGCCGACCTGTTGCCACCGGGGCAGGAAGGTGGCGAGCGCGCGGGGCGGCACCGGCTCGATCTCCCGACGCAGCGCCGCGAGGGACCGGCGGCGCAGCAGACGCAGCACCTCCGCGTCGCACCACTGGGTGCCGACGCTGTCGGGGGTGAACTCGCCGGAGACCACCCGCCCGGTGGCGGCCAGTCGACGCAGTGCCTGCTCCACCACGAAGACCCCCAGGCCGAACCGGGCCGCGCA
The DNA here is from genome assembly GCF_000204155.1 of Micromonospora maris AB-18-032. Lineage (NCBI taxonomy): Bacteria > Bacillati > Actinomycetota > Actinomycetes > Micromonosporales > Micromonosporaceae > Micromonospora > Micromonospora maris. Next base: position 1,651,638 of record NC_015434.1, read on the forward strand.
ACTGGCCGCCGGGAACGGACCGTGGGTGCGGGCGTACCGGGCGACCAGGTCGCCGAGTGGGTCGGCCACCGGTTCGAGGTACGCCTGCGCCACTCCCACCGGCAGCGCCACCCCGAGCGCGTCCCGCAGCCGACCGGCGTCCTCCACCACCACCCAGCGGTCCTGCCCGGCGATGCGGACCCGCAGCACCCGGCGGTCGGCCGCCAGATCGGTCAGCCACGCCACCGGCACGCCACGCTCGGCCAACTCCTCGGCGCTCAGGTCGCCGAGCTGGCGCAGCAACTCGACCACGTCCTCCGCGTCGCGGGGTCGGCGCTGTGGGGTCAACCAGCGCAGTTGCCGCTCGGATTCGGTGAGCACCGCCGGGTCGAGCAACTCGCGCAGGTCGACCCGGCCGAGCAGCTCACCGAGCAGGGCCGAATCCAGGGCCAGGGCCGCGGCCCGGCGCTCGGCGAGTGGGGCGTCGCCCTCGTAGAGGAAGGCGCCGACGTACCCGAAGAGCAGGGAGCGGGCGAACGGCGACGGTCGGGGCGTCTCCACCTCGACCAGGCGTACCCGGCGGCCGGCGAGGTCGCGCATCACCTGGACCAGAGCGGGCACGTCGAAGACGTCCTGGAGGCATTCCCGGGCCGCCTCCAGGGTGACCGGGAAGTCGGCGTACTCGCGGGCGACGTCGAGCAGTTGCGCGGCGCGTTGCCGCTGCTGCCACAGCGGCTGCCGGCGGCGGGGGTCCCGGCGGGGCAGCAGCAGCGCTCGCGCCGCGCACTCCCGGAACCGGGCGGCGAACAGCGCCGAGGTGCCGACCGACTCCTCCACCAACTGCGCGATCTCGTCGGGATCGAAGGCCACCACGTCGGCGCCGGGTGGGCTGTCGGCGGTGTCCGGCAGGCGTACGACGATGCCGTCGTCGGAGGGCAGGACCTGGGCGTCCAGGCCGTAGCGTTCGCCGAGTCGACGGGCGACGGCCAGCGCCCACGGTGCGTTCACCCGGGCGCCGAGGACGCTGTGCACGGCCAGCCGCCAGTCGCCCAGCTCGTCGCGGAACCGCTCGACCACCACCGTCCGGTCGTCCGGCAACGCGCGGGTCGCGGCCTGCTGTTCGCGCAGGTACGCCAGCAGGTTGCCGGCGGCCCAGTCGTCCAACCCGGTGGCCCGCAGCGCCGCCGTGGCCTGCTCGTCGCCGTGACGCAGCAGGGTCCGGATCCGGGCCCCGATCGCCCGGCCCAGCTCCACCGGGCGGCCCGGCTGGTCGCCCTTCCAGAACGGCATCTTGGCCGCCTGCCCGGGCGCGGGGGAGACCAGCACCCGGTCCGGAGTGATCTCCTCGATCCGCCAGGAGGAGGAGCCGAGCAGGAAGACGTCGCCGACCCGGGACTCGTAGACCATCTCCTCGTCCAGCTCGCCGACCCGGGCGGCGCGTTGCGCGCCGGCCAGGAAGACGCCGAACAGCCCTCGGTCGGGAATGGTGCCGCCGCTGGTCACCGCGAGTCGCTGCGCGCCCGGCCGACCGGTCAGCACGTCGGTGGCGCGATCCCAGACCAGCCGGGGACGCAACTCCGCGAAGGCGGTCGACGGGTAGCGCCCGGAGAGCATGTCGAGCACGGCGTGCAGGGCCGAGTCGGGCAGCTCGGCGAAGGGTGCCGCCCGGCGCACCACCGCGGCCAGGTCCCCGACCCGCCACTGGTCCAGCGCGACCATCGCGACGATCTGCTGGGCGAGCACGTCCAACGGATTGCGGGGATGGTGCAGCTCCTCGATGGTGGCCGCGCTCATCCGCTCGGCGACCACCGCACAGGAGAGCAGGTCGCCCCGGTGCTTGGGCAGCACCACGCCGCGCGACACCGCGCCGACCTGGTGCCCGGCCCGGCCGACCCGCTGCAGACCGGCGGCGACGCTCGGCGGTGCCTCGATCTGCACCACCAGGTCGACCGAGCCCATGTCGATGCCGAGTTCGAGGCTGGAGGTGGCGACCACGGCGGGCAACTGACCCGCCTTGAGGGACTCCTCGATGTGCCGGCGTTCCTCTCGGGAGACGCTGCCGTGATGCGCCCGGGCGATCACCGGCGGGGCGCCGGTCACCGCACCGGCCTGAGCCATCATCAGCGCCGGGGTGCGGTGGGCGCCGGTCGGTGCCGTCGGCGACTCGCCCACCGGCTGCTCGGCGGCGAGTTCGTTGAGCCGGGCACAGAGTCGCTCGGCGCTGCGGCGGGAGTTGGTGAAGACGATTGTCGAACGGTGGGCCTGGATCAGGGCGTAGACGCGCTCCTCCAGAGCGGGCCAGATCGACGCGGTGCGCGGACCGCCCAGCTCGTCCCCGGGGGCCGGTGCCTCGTCGAGGTGGGTCATGTCCTCCACCGGCACCTGGACGCTGACCTCGATCGTCTTGGCGCTGATCGGGGCGACGACCTCGACCGGGCGGGCACCGCCGAGGAACCGGGCACACTCGTCGACCGGTCGGACCGTCGCGGAGAGCCCGATCCGCTGCGCCGCCGCCGGCAACAGCTCGTCGAGCCGCTCCAGGGACAGCGCCAGGTGCGCGCCGCGTTTGGTGCCGGCCACCGCGTGCACCTCGTCCACGATCACCGTCTCGACGCCGCGCAGCGAGTCGCGTGCCGCCGAGGTCAGCAGCAGGAACAGCGACTCCGGGGTGGTGATGAGGATGTCCGGTGGGGTACGGGCGAAGGCCCGGCGTTCGTCGGCCGGGGTGTCGCCGGTACGCATCCCGACGGTGATCTCCGGCGGGGGTAGCCCGAGCCGGCTGGCGGCCTGCCGGATGCCCGCCAGCGGGGTGCGGAGATTGCGTTCGACGTCGACCGCGAGCGCCTTGAGCGGGCTGACGTAGAGCACCCGGCACCGGTGTCGGGGATCGGCCGGGGCGGGCTCGCGGGCCAGCCGGTCGAGCGACCAGAGGAACGCGGCGAGGGTCTTGCCGGACCCGGTCGGCGCCACGACCAGAGCGTTGCGGCCCGCGGCGACCGCCGTCCAGGCACCCGCCTGGGCGGCCGTCGGCGCCTCGAAGGCGGCGCTGAACCATTCCCGGGTCGCCGCACCGAAACGGGGGAGCGTCGAGTCGCCCGTCGGTGCTGCGCTGGAGTCCACCAGCCCATCCTGCACCGAGGCACCGACATCCGCGGACCGGCACCGGGGGCAAACTGAGGAGATTAGGGGGTTATTAAAAGGCTCATCGCTGTTTGAGCGCTTAATCCGTTAAGTCTTACTTAACTGCTTGCTTGTGACAGGCAACATAAAGTAACTTCACCCGCGGCGTGATGAGCGGGGAGGAGGTCGGATGGCCGTCGAGCAGCGGGGCCCAGGATCCGGCACCGACGTTCTGATCCGCAAGGTCGACAGTCGGGTCGTCGCTCTGCGTGCCGGGCTGCGCGGCCCCGACCTCGAGTTGGCCGAACGGCTCGCCAGCTGCCTGCGGGAGTTGGTCGTCGTCACCGCACAGGCCAGCGCCGCCGACAGGGCACAGGTGCGGGTCGCCGTGCACTACTTCGTGCTGCGTCGGGAGAGTCGGGGTCGACTGCTCTCCGTCCGCTCCCTGACCGCCACCCAGCGGCTGGTGAACGAGGCGGCGCGGCGCATCGGCCGGCCGGATCTGATGGTGGAGCCCGCGCGCGACCCGGCGCGGCCCTCGCACAGCTGACCGCGCGCCACCGGCCACCACCAGCGCACCGCGTCCGACGCACAGCACCCGCACCGCGTCCGACGCGCAGCCGCCGTCGTGCCACCGAAGCGGCGGTGGCACGGCTGGCCGAGAACCGTCATGCCATTGCGGCAAGGTGCATCAGATATGGGGCTTTTTCGCCAAAGTCGCCTGGCTTGCGGTGAAACTGTCGTCTGATCCCTCTTAGGCGCCAGCACGCGAAAAGGGCGCCGCTGCCCCACCTCGACGGGAGCGCGCGTGCTCGTACTGCTGACCCTGCACCTGACGGCAGCCATCGTGGCGCCGCTACTGGTGCGTCGGTGGGGACCGCGTGCCTGCTACCCGCTGGCCCTGGCACCCGCCGCCGCGTTCGGGTGGGCGTTGGTGCGTACGCCGGACGTGGCGCACGGCGGCGCGGTGGTCGAGACGTACCCGTGGATCTCGCAGTTGGGGTTGGACCTGGCGCTGCGGATGACCACCCTGTCCTGGCTGATGACGCTGCTGGTCGGCGGTGTCGGCGCGGTGGTGCTGGTCTACAGCGCGCGCTACCTGCCGGCGGACGCCGTCGGCACGGCCCAGTACGCCGCCGTCATGGTCGGCTTCGCCGGGGCGATGCTCGGGCTCGTCCTCGCCGACGACCTGCTCCTGCTCTACGTCTGCTGGGAACTGACCACCGTCCTGTCGTACCTGCTGATCGGGCACAGCGCCGAGCGGCGTTCGGCCCGCTGGGCGGCGGGTCAGGCGTTGATCCTGACCACGCTCGGTGGCCTGGCCATGCTTGTCGGGTTCATCATGCTCGGCCACCACGCCGGCACCTACCGTTGGTCGGAGATCGCCGCGCGCCCGTTGCCCGAGGGCACGTACCTGGTGGTTGCGGTGCTGCTGATCCTGCTCGGCGCGTTGTCCAAGTCGGCGCTGCTGCCGTTCACCTCGTGGCTGCCGGTGGCGATGGCGGCGCCGACACCGGTGAGCGCGTACCTGCACGCCGCGGCGATGGTGAAGGCCGGCGTCTATCTGCTCGGCCTGCTCGCCCCGGTGCTGGCCGGGGCCGCGCCGTGGCGACCGGTGGTGCTGGTCGCCGGGCTGGCCACCATGGTGATCGGCGGCTGGGCGGCGCTGCGGCAGCACGATCTGAAGCTGCTGCTCGCCTACGGCACGGTCAGTCAACTCGGCCTGCTGGCGGTGACGATCGGCGTCGGCACCGCGGACGCCGCGCTGGCCGGCGTGGCGATGCTGGCCGCGCACGCGCTGTTCAAGGCGACGCTGTTCCTCGTGGTCGGCGTGATCGACCACGGTGCCGGCACCCGGGACCTGCGCAAACTCTCCGGGCTGGGACGCGCCGCACCGGTGCTGGCCGGCGTCGCCGTGCTCGCCGCCGCCTCCATGGCCGGCGTGCCGCCGTTGCTCGGGTTCGTGGCCAAGGAGGCGGTGTTCGCCGCGTTCACCGACCGACCGGTGGTGTTGGCGGTGCTGGTCGTCGGCACCGTGCTCACCGTCGCCTACAGCCTCCGGTTCCTCTGGGGCGCCTTCGGCAGCCGCCCGGGGATCGCGCCGACCAGGCTGGGGCGGATCCCGCCGACGATGCTGCTGCCGCCGGCCGGACTGGCCCTCGTCGGGCTCGCCGCCGGGTTGGCCGCCGGCCCGGTCGACCACCTGCTGCGGCCGTACGCCGAGAGTTTCGGGCCCGTGCACGCGCACCTGGCGATCTGGTCGGGCCTCAACCTGGCGCTCGGACTGTCGGTGCTGGTCCTGGCCGGCGGCGCGGTGGTGTTCTGGTTGCGCCGTCCGCTGGCCCCCGCGCTGGCGCGGGTACGCGCGCCGGTCACCGGTCAGCAGGGGTACGAGTGGGTCACCCACCGCTTCGACCGGGTCGCGGTGGACGTCACAAGCGTCACCCAGCGGGGTTCGCTGCCGCAGTACCTCGGTCTGATCCTGCTGGTGCTGGCCGCCGTGCCCGGTGGTGTGCTGCTGTACATCCAGCCGTGGCAGTACCCGATCGCGCTGTGGCTGACGCCGGCCCAGCCGGTGGTGCTGGTGGTGATCAGCGTGGCGGCGCTCCTCGCCGTGGGCGCCCGTCGCCGGATGACCGCGATGCTGCTGGTCGGCATGACCGGCTACGGCACCGCGATGTTCTTCGTGCTGTACGGCGCTCCCGATCTCGCGCTGACCCAGTTCCTGGTGGAGACCGTGACGATCGCGGTCTTCGTGCTGGTGCTGCGCCGCCTGCCGAAACGGTTCTCGGTGCGTCCGCTGTGGAGCAGCCGTTGGCTCCGACGGGGGATCGGGGCGATCGTGGGGCTGACCGTGGCCGGCCTCGCCGTCGCCGCCGCAACCGCCCGGCACGCGCGCAGCATCTCGGAGGACTTCCCCCAGCTCGCCGTCGAGCAGGGACACGGCCGCAACGTGGTGAACGTGACGCTCGTCGACATCCGCGCCTGGGACACCCTGGGTGAGTTGTCGGTCCTGGTGGTCGCCGCGACCGGGGTGGCCAGCCTGGTCTTCCAACGGTCCCGCACCGGCCCCCGGCCACGTCGACTGGACGTCGACCGGGGCGAGGTCCTCGCCGGTCGACCGGTCTGGCTGCGTGGCGGTGCCACCCTGCACGAGCGCAACCGTTCCCTGGTGCTGGAAGTGGTCACCCGGTTGATCTTCCACACCGCCGTGTTGTTCTCGTTCTACCTGCTGTTCTCCGGCCACAACGCGCCCGGCGGCGGCTTCTCCGGCGGGCTGGTCGCCAGCCTGGCGCTGACCATGCGGTACCTCGCCGGTGGTCGGTACGAACTGGCCGAGGCCGCGCCGGTCAACGCCGGCACCGTGCTCGGGGCCGGGTTGGCGGTGGCGGTCGGCGGTGCGTTGGCCAGCATGTTCGCCGGTGGCGAGGCGCTGGAGAGCGCCAAGATCGACTTCTGGTTGCCGCTGGTCGGCGACTTCTACCTGGTCACCTCGCTCTTCTTCGACGTCGGTGTCTACCTGGTGGTGATCGGGTTGGCGTTGGACGTGCTGCGCAGTCTCGGTGCCGAGGTCGACCGGAACATCGAATCCTCGGGCGGGCGGCCCGGGGTGCTCGCCGTCGAACGTGGGAGAGGGCGGCGCAGGTGACCGGTACCGGTGCGAACCTGGTGTCCTTCCTCGCGATCGGGATCCTCGTGGGGTGCGGCGTGACCCTGCTGCTGGAACGCAGCCTGAGCCGGGTCCTGCTCGGCGTCATCCTGATCAGCAACGGGATCAACCTGCTGATCATCTTCGGCGGACGGCCCGGCGGGGCGCCGGTGGCCGGGGTCACCGACCCGGCGGCGATGAGCGATGCGCTGCCGCAGGCCATGGTGCTCACCGCCATCGTGATCACCTTCGGCTTCACCGCCTTCCTGCTGGCCATCAGCTACCGCAGTTGGTACCTGGACGGCGACGACGAGGTGCCCGACGACATCGAGGACCAGCGGATCAAGCAACGCGCCGCGCGCAAGGAGGTCTCGACCGTCGACTTCGGTGAGGAGCCACCGGAACTCGACCCCGAACAACTCGACGCGCCCGCACCCGGGCGGCGGCGCGGGGAGGGGCCGGGATGATCCGGTACGCGTCGAAGCCCGGCCGGAGCGGACGATGAGCGCGCTCGTACCGCTGCCGGTGCTGCTGCCGTTGCTGGGCGCGGCACTGACGCTGCTGCTGGCGAATCGGCCCCTGCCGCAGCGGATGGTGAGCGTCGGCTGCCTGAGCGCCACCCTGCTGGTGTCGGTGCTGCTGCTGATGCGGGCCTACCAGCACGGGCCACTTGTCGTCCAGATCGGCGCCTGGCCCGCACCGGTCGGCATCGTGCTGGTCGCCGACCAACTGGCCGCGCTGATGCTGGTGGTCTCCTCGGCGGTGACCCTCTGCGTGCTGCTCTACTCGATCGGCCAGGGTCAGGGGGAGACCGGCGAGAGCGCGCCGCTGGCCATCTTCCACCCCACCTACCTGGTGCTGACCGCCGGCGTGACCAACGCGTTCCTCGCCGGTGACCTGTTCAACCTGTACGTCGGCTTCGAGATGCTGCTCGCCGCGAGCTTCGTCCTGATCACCCTCAACGGCACCCGGCTGCGCATCCGTACCGGCTCCACCTACGTGGTCGTCAACGTGCTGGCCTCGATGATCTTCCTGGTCTCGGTGGGCCTGGTGTACGCGGCGACCGGCACCCTCAACCTGGCCCACCTCGCCGCCCGACTGGACGCCCTGCCCGACGGGGTCCGGCTGAGCCTGCAACTGATGCTGCTGCTGGCCTTCGGCATCAAGGCGGCGGTCTTCCCGCTGTCGGCCTGGCTGCCCGACAGTTACCCGACCGCCCCGGCCCCGGTCACCGCCGTCTTCGCCGGCCTGCTCACCAAGGTCGGCGTGTATGCGATCATCCGGACCCAGACGCTGCTCTTCCCCGGCGGGCAGGCCGGCACGTTGCTGCTGGTGGTGGCCGGGTTGACCATGCTGGTCGGCATCCTGGGCGCGGTGGCCCAGTCGGACATGAAGCGGCTGTTCTCGTTCACCCTGGTCAGCCACATCGGCTACATGATCTTCGGAGTCGGGCTCAGCACGGTGGCCGGCCTGGTCGGCGCGATCTTCTACGTGGTCCACCACATCACCATCCAGACCACCCTGTTCCTGGTCGCCGGCCTGGTCGAGCAACGCACCGGCAGCACCGACCTGCGCCGCCTCGGCGGGCTGGCCCGGGTCGCGCCCCTGCTCGGACTGCTCTTCTTCGTCTCGGCCATGAACCTCGCCGGCATCCCACCGTTCTCCGGGTTCCTCGGCAAACTCGGCCTGCTCCAGGCCGGCGCGGCCGTCGGCGGAGCGTTGCCCTGGACGCTCGTGGCGGTCGGCACGGTCACCAGCCTGCTCACCCTCTACGTGGCCAGCCGGGCGTGGAGCATGGCGTTCTGGCGGGTGCCCTGCGTGACAGTCAACTCGAGCGCACCGCTGCCCATGTTGACGGTCGGGGCCACCGCGGCCCTGGTGGTCCTCGGCGTGGCCCTGACCGTGGCGGCCGGCCCCCTGTTCGACGTGACCACGGGCGCAGCGGTCGACCTGCGGGAACGAACCCCGTACATCCATGCCGTCCTGCCGGGCGGGCCGCCGTGACCCGGCCGGAGCCGGACGCGACGCCCGCGCAGGGTGTGCGTTCCCGGCTGGGACGTCGACGCGACCGGGCGTTGGCGGTGGGCTGGCTGGTGGTGGCCTGGAACCTGTTCTGGGGCGACTTCAGCTGGGCGAATCTGCTGGGTGGGATGCTGGTGGCCGCGGCGGTGGTGCTGTTCTTCCCGCTACCGCCGGTGACCTTCGACGGTCGACTGCGGCTGCGCGGGCTGCTGGTGTTCACGGTGCGGTTCGTCGGCGAACTGATCCGGGCCAGCCTGCACGTGGCCCGGATCGCGGTGCAGCCCGGCTACGTCCCGCGCTCGGCCATCGTGGCGGTCCGACTGCGGGTGCCCACCGATCTCAACCTGGCGCTCACCGCCGAGGTGCTGTCGCTCGTCCCCGGCACCCTGATCGTGGAGACGGATCGGCAGGCCGCGGTTCTCTACGTGCACGTGCTCGACGTGCACGGCCCGGCGGATCTCGTCGCCGCCCGTCGGCAGGTCCGCGTCGTGGAGCGGCGGATCGTCGCCGCGGTCGGCTCGAACGCCGAATTGCGTCAGGTGCTCTCCGTACCCGTCGACAAGGAGTTGTCGTGACCTTCCTCCTCGGCCTGATGATCGCCGGCCTGCTCTCCATGGCCGCGCTGCTCGCCCTCGTCCGGCTCTACCGGGGGCCGTCGTTGCTCGACCGGGTGGTCGCCGCCGACATGCTGCTCGCCACGATGGTCGGCGCGGTGGGTGCCGAGGCGGCGCTCAACCGGCACGCCAGCACGCTGCCCGTACTGGTGGTGCTCGCCCTGCTCGGCTTCGTCGGCTCGGTCTCCCTGGTGCGCTTCGCCGTTCGGGAGCAGTCGTGACGCCGCCCGCCGCCGGGCCGGGCGGGATACCGCCCGCCGTGGACTGGGCCCTCACCGTGACCGACGTGGCGGACTGGCTCGGTGCCGTCAGCCTGGTCGCCGGGGCGTTGCTGAGCCTGGCCGCCGCCATCGGGGTGCTGCGGTTCCCCGACACGCTGAGCCGGATGCACGCCGCCACGAAGCCACAGGTGCTGGGCGTGCTGTTGCTGCTGCTCGGGCTGGTGCTGCGGCTGCGTACCCTCTCCGACCTCGGCATGGTCGCGCTGGTGGGCGTCTTCCAGTTGGCCACCGCCCCGGTTGCCGCCCAGATGATCGGTCGGGCCGCCTACCGCACCGGGCGCTTCGATCGGGGCCTGCTCGACGCCGACGAACTGGCCGACCGCTGACGGTGACGGATGGGTCTGCTGATGACCGCGGTGTCCCGGTGACGCTCGGGCCGGCGGACATCTCACATCCCGGAGGCACGGGCCGCCCAGCCCCCACGACGGGGGCGGCCGGGCCGGTAGAATGACCGCATGATCGACTCTTCTGCCCAGGAGGGCAGCAGTAGCCAGCCGGGTAAGCCCCGGCATCCACATGACCCGACGACCCCGGGAGCCCTGAGCTTCCCGTGTTGATCCTCGTCGGTCTTCTCCTGATCATCGTTCTGACCGTCGCGACGGGTTACTTCGTCGCGCAGGAATTCGGCTACGTCGCCGTCGACCGGGGCAAGCTCAAGCAGCGCGCCGCCGAGGGCGACCAGGCATCCGCCCGGGCCCTGGAGGTGACCGCGCGGCTGTCGTTCATGCTCTCCGGCGCCCAGCTCGGCATCACCGTCACCGCCCTGCTCGTCGGTTACGTGGCCGAGCCGTACCTCGGCGCCGGACTGGCCGAACTGCTCGGCGTGGCCGGCGTCTCCTCCGGCGTCACGCTGCCGCTGTCCGTCGTGCTGGCTCTGGTCATCGCCACCGTGGTGCAGATGGTGGTGGGCGAGCTGGCCCCGAAGAACCTGGCCATCGCCCGCCCCGAGCCGGTCGCCCGGGCCCTGTCCCGGTCCACCCTGTTCTACATGGCGATCGCCGGCCCGTTGATCAAGCTGTTCGACCGGGCCGCGGTGCGGCTGCTGCGACGGGTCGGCATCGAGCCGATCGAGGAGTTGCCCAGCGGCGCCACCCCGGAGGACCTGGAACAGATCATCGCCGAGTCCCGCCTGGAAGGGCACCTCGACGCCGAGATGTCCGAGCTGCTCGATCGAGGCCTCGACTTCCGCGAGCTGACCGCCGGTGAGGTCATGGTGCCCCGGGTCGACGTGCACACCGTACGCGCCGACGAGACGATCAGCCGGGTGGTCGAACTGCTCGACACCGGCCGGTCCCGCTTCCCGGTACGCGGTGCCGAGGGCGTGGACGACCTGGTCGGTGTGGTCGGCATCTCCGACGTGCTCCGGGTGCCTCCGGCGCAGCGCGCCACCACCCCGATCAGCGAGGTGGCCGTACCACCGTTGCTGGTGCCCGAGACGCTGCCGCTGCCGACGGTCCTGGACCGGCTGCGCTCCGGGCACCGTCAGCTGGCCTGCGTGGTCGACGAGTACGGCGGCTTCGCCGGCGTGATCACGCTGGAGGACATCGCCGAGGAACTGGTCGGCCCGATCCGCGACGAGGACGACCCGCCGGAGCGGGCCCCGGCCCGGCAGGACGACGGCTCCTGGGTGGTGCCGGCGCGCTGGCGCATCGACGAGGTCGCCGACAGCACCGGCATCTCGCTGCCCGAACATCCCGAGTACGACACCCTCTCCGGTCTGGTCATGCGCGAGCTGGGCCGGGTGCCCGAGGTCGGGGACCGATTGGAGATCGACCTGCCTGCCGACGGTGACAACGCCGAGGTCTCCCCGCGAGCCCTGGTCGAGGTGCTCGCGGTCGACCGGCACGTGGCCGACTCGGTCCGCCTGCAGTTGGCCGGCGGGCGTGAGGAGGTGACCGCGTGAGCACCGGATTCGCGCTGATCACCTCGGTGATCCTGCTCGCCCTCAACGGGTTCTTCGTCGCCGCCGAGTTCGCCCTGGTGGCGAGCAAGCGGTACCGCCTGGAACAGGCGGCCGTCGGCGGTGGCCGGGCGGCCAAGGCCGCCCTCGACGGCGTACGCGAGCTGTCGCTGATGCTGGCCGGCGCGCAACTGGGCATCACCCTGTGCACGCTGGGCCTCGGTGCCCTGGCCGAGCCGGCGATCGAACGACTGGTCGGGCCGCTGCTGCATGCCGTCGGCCTGCCCTCCGGCGCCAGCCACGTGATCGCGCTGATCTTCGCGCTGAGCCTGGTCACCTTCCTGCACCTGGTGGTCGGCGAGATGGCGCCGAAGTCCTGGGCGATCACCCACCCGGAGCGCTCCGCGCTGCTGCTGGCCCTGCCGTTCCGGGCCTTCGCCCGGGTGGCCCGGCCGGTGCTGTCGGCCCTCAACGCGGTGGCCAACGCGATGCTGCGGCTGGCGAAGGTCAACCCGCAGGACCAGTTGGCGCAGGTGCACGGCCCGGACGAGCTGCGGATGCTGCTGGAGCAGTCCCGCGAGCACGGCCTGCTCGGTGCCGCCCAGCACGAGCTGCTGACCAGCATGCTGGAGCTGCAGGGCACCACGGTGGCCCAGGTGATGGAGCCGTTCGACCGGATGGTGACGGTCCGCCGCGACGACCCGGTCGAGCGGATCGAACAGGTCAGCCGGGACAGCGGCCGGTCGCGGTTGGCGGTGCTGGACGCCGCCGGTGACGTCTGCGGTCTGGTGCACGTACGGGAGGCGGTACGTGCCGCCGCCGTGCGGCCCGATGCCACCGCGGCGGATCTGATGAACGACGCGATCACCCTGCCCGACTCGGCGACGGTGACCGAGGCGGTGGCCGTGATGCGGGCCCGCCAGTCCCAGCTGGCCATGGTCCGCAACGGCGCCGGTCCGACCCGACCGGTCGGCTTCGTCGCCCTGGAGGACCTGCTGGAGGAAGTCATCGGTGAGTTCGACGACGAAACCGATCCGATCCCGCGCGCGGTACGCCGGCTGAGGTAGGAGCGACGCGGATGCGGCTGACGGGGGTGTCACCGGGCGGTACGGGCCTGACGGTGCAGACCGCGTTGGCCAATCCGAGCACCCGCCCCGGCCTACGGCTGCCGGGGCGGGTGAACCTGATCGCCGGTTCCGTCGACGTGCCGGTCTACCATGTCCGGCTCGGCCTGGTCAGCACGGTCGAGCCGGACGACCCGGAGGCACCCCGCCGCCTGGTGCAGTTCCACCAGGCGCAGGTGTCCGACGCTCTGGTCCTACGGGCGGGGCGGGCCCGGTCGATCCCGTTCGAGTTCCCGCTGCCCTGGGAGACCCCGGTGACCACGCTCGGCGGCGTACCGCTGCTCAGCCTGCGGATGGGGCTGCGTACCGAGGTGGCCATCGAACCGGCGCTGGACCAGGGCGCGATGGTGCCGATCTTCGTCCACCCGCTCCCCACCCAGCAGCACATCCTCGGCGCGCTGGACACCCTCGGCTTCAGCGCGCGGCAGTCCGGTCTGATCGACGGCCGGCTGCCCGGGGTGGAGCAGACCCTGTCCCTGCACCAGCGGTGGGGGTTCTGGGTCGGCCCGCTCTACGCCGGGCCGATCACCGAGCTGGAGGTGATCTTCGTGACCAACTCCGCCGGCCTTGAGGTGATCTTCTGGTGCGACCGTCGGCTGGCGCTGGCGGGCATCACCCACACCAGCATCAGCCGGTTCCGGAGCTGGCACGTCGACGCCGACAAGCGGGACTGGACCGCCACGGTCGACGGTTGGCTACGCGAGACGATCAACCGGCACGCCGCCGCCGCGGCGCACGCCGACTGGTCGGCGAACATCAGCGAGTCCGCGCATGTCAGCCGCCCGCCCGACCAGCCGATTCCGCCCGGCTACGGCCTCGGCGGCACGGCCGGTGGTGCCGGCACCGGCGGCGACGGCACCTGACCCTTCCGCCCGCGCGCCGGAGCCGAGGTGTTAACAGGGGGCCCTTTCACTACCTCAGGCGTTAACAAGGGGCCCTTCCTTGCACCTCAGCCCTGGGCGAGCTTGACGCCGAAGCCGAGGAAGAGCGCGCCGACGGCGGTGGTCGCGCCGGCGGAGAGCCGGCGACGCTGGCGGAACTGGGCGGCCAGGAAGGTGCCCGCGAAGATCAACGCGGTCAGGTAGAGCGCGCTGGTCACCTGGGCGATCAGGCCGAGCAGCAGGAACGACAACGCCGGCCAGGGGTAGGTCGGGTCGACGAACTGGATGAAGAACGAGACGAAGAACAGGATCGCCTTCGGGTTGAGCAGGCTGATCACCAGCGCCTTGCGGAACGGACTGCGCATCTCCGCCGGCTGCGCGGCGTCGATCAGCCGCGGGGTGGTGGGATCGTTGCGGTCCCGCCAGCGCCGCCAGGCCGCGCGCAGCATGGTCAACCCGACATAGCCCAGGTACGCCGCACCCGCGTACTTGATCACGAGGAAGACCGGCGGGTACGCCTTGAGCAGCGACGCCACCCCGGCCGCGGAGAGGAACATCAGCACCCCGTCGCCGACGAAGACGCCGCCCGCGGCCCGGTAACCGACACCCACCCCGCGTCGTGCGGCGGTGGAGAGCACGAACAGCGAGTTGGGCCCGGGCAGCAGCACGATGGCCACGGTGCCCAGCACGTACGTCCAGATGTCGGTGATCCCCAGCACGCTGGACATCATCAGGCCGAAGGTGCCTTCGCGCGAAGCCTTTCCCGCAGCCTGACCTGTGCATTCGGCCACTCTTCGACGGTCATCGAATACTGGACGGTGTCCCGCCACGAGCCGTCCGGGCGCAGCCGGTGCTTGCGCAGCACGCCCTCGCGGGTGGCCCCGAGCCGCTCAATGGCCCGCTGGGAACGTTCGTTGCGGATGTCGGTGTGCCAGACCACCCGCACCGCCTCCAGGTCGCCGAAGGCCCGCTCCAACAGCAGCAGCTTGGCCTCGGTGTTGACTCCGGTACGCCACCAGGGCCGACCGAGGAAGGTGTGCCCGATCGCCACCGACCGCCGGTCGGGGTCGATCTCGTAGTACGAGGTGGTGCCGACCACCGCACCGGTCACCGCGCAGCGCTGCACCCACGGCACCTGTTCACCGCGCTGCCAGGCGGCCAGGTAGGCGCCGACGTGGGCGGCCAACTCGTCGGCGGCGGCCGGCCGGGGGAACCCGAGATGCTGCCACACCTGCGGATCGGCGGTCGCGGCGAACAGGCCCTCGGTGTGGCTCAGGTCCAGCGGCTCCAGCAGCACGTGTTCGCCGCGCAGCACCACGGGCTCGTGCCACGGCGTACGGGTCGGTCGCAGGTAGGCCGGCACGGGCGTGGTGACCCCGACGTCCGGCTCGGGCAGGCCCGCGGTCAACCGCAACGGGACCACCCCGGCCCAGTGCGGCAGCGCGTGGTCAGCCGGCTCCTCGATGACGCCACCGGCACGGGAGCGTACCGAGACCTCGGTCAACGGCAACGCCAGCACGGCGGTCTCGGCCAGTTCCCGCCGGTTCGGCGGTCGGCTGTCCGCCGCGCGACCGGCACCGACCTTGTCGACCAGGGCGGTCAGCACCTCGGCCTTCTCGGCGGCGTCGGTGACCAGTCGGGCCGTGCCGTGCGCGATGACCGAGCGGTAGTTGGCGCTGTGGTGGACCTGCGAGCGGGCGTAGACCAGGGCGTCGAGCAGGGTGACCGCCACGCAGACCGGCAGCCCGTCACCGCGGGCGGCCAGCAGCGGCCGGCTGCCGGTGGAGCCGTGCAGGTAGAGCGTGTCACCGAGGCGTACGTGCAGGGTGGGCAGCACCCGAGGCTCACCGTCCACAGTGAACGCGAGGGCACAGTGGTACGCCTCGTCGAGGACGGCGTGGGCGGCGGCGCGGTCGTAACTCATCCGCTCCCGGGAGCGACTGGCGGTGGTGCGGGCGGTCGGCGCGTACATGCTCCCACCTTTGTTCTAGTACAATGCTGAATTTGTGTCAGCACGATATCAGGTGAGCGGTGCGACAGCCGCCGAGATTTCCGCAAGCATCGAGTCCGGCATCCGCGACGCCGCCCTCGCCCCCGGCGACCCGCTACCACCGGTACGCGCCCTCGCCGCCGACCTGGCCGTCAGCCCGGCCACCGTCTCCCGCGCCTACGCCGAACTGCGCCAACGCGGACTCATCGTCACCGCCGGCCGGCACGGCACCCGGGTCCGCCCCCGCCCACCGGTGGCCGCCCGCCGGGCCGCACTACGCCCCCCATCCGCCGCCGGGCTGCGCGACCTGTCCAAAGGCGAACCCGACGCGCGGCTGCTGCCGCCGCTCGGCCCCCACCTCGCCGCGCTCGCCGACACCATCGGCCCGGCGATCAGCTACTCCGACGCCGGCACGCTGCCCGAGTTCGCCGAGGCGGCCCGCCAGCGACTCGCCGCCGACGGCGTACCCGCCACCGAACTGACCCTCAGCAGCGGCGCGCTCGACGGCATCGAACGACTCCTCGCAGCCCACCTGCGCCCCGGTGACGCCGTCGCGGTGGAGGATCCCGGCTGGGCCAACCAACTCGACCTCATCGCCGCCCTCGGCCTGCGCCCCATCGGCGTACCACTCGACGACGACGGCCCACTGGTCGCGGGCGTCGCCGCCGCGCTCGCGGCCGGTGCCCGGGCGCTCATCGTGACCAGTCGTGCCCAGAACCCCACCGGCGCCGCCGTCTCCGCCGACCGCGCCGCCGCCCTGCGTGCCCTGCTCGCCGGCCGCGCCGACGTCCTGCTGATCGAGGACGACCACGCCGCCGAACTGGCCCGCGTACCGCTGCACCCGCTCGCCGGGGCGACCGCCCACTGGGCCTTCGTCCGCTCGGTGAGCAAACCCTTCGGCCCCGACCTGCGTCTGGCCGTGCTGGCCGGAGACGAGACGACGGTGGCCCGGGTGGCCGGCCGTACCCGGGTCGGCACCGGCTGGGTCTCCACCGTGGCGCAGCGGCTGGTGCTGTCCCTCTGGCGCGACCCGGCGGTGACCGCCCTGATCGAACGGGCCGCCGACAGCTACGAACGCCGCCGCCGCGGACTCGTCGACGCCCTCGCCGAACGTGGCCTGACCGCACACGGCCGCAGCGGACTCAACGTGTGGGTGCCGGTGACCGACGAAACCGTCGCCTCCACCATGCTGCGCGACGCCGGCTGGCTAGCCGCCCCCGGCGCTCTCTTCCGCATCGCCAGCCCACCCGCCCTACGCCTCACCGTCAGCCCGCTCACCGAGCCGGACCTCCACCCCCTAACCCACACCCTCACCCAAGCCGCCCACCCCACCCCACCCCCCACCTTCACCACCTAACCCACCCCCACCCCCCACCCCCCCACCCCCCACCCCCCGCCCCCCGCCCCCGCGATCTTGCACTTTCCGTCGGGGCATAACAGTCATATCCGCCCCAAAGGGGGACCGGAAGTGCATGATCGACACAGTCTGATCGGCGTGGACAGTGCGGTCGACGTGATCGGCGATGGCGTGGGCGACGGTGCGGGTGGCGCGGTGCGGGTGGCGCGGTGCGGGTGGCGGCGTGCTGGTGTGGCGGCGTGGTGGACTGTGTGGGCGGTGTGCGTGGTGTGGTGGAGTAGGGGTGGGGAGTGGTGTGGGGGGGTGGGGCGGGTAGAAAGGTCGGCATGGTCGAGATTGCGCCTGGTGCCCAGCAGTTCATTCCGCCGCAGGCGGACACTCTCGACGAACTGCGGGCTGCGGCGGCCGGTTGTCAGGGCTGCGAGCTGTACCGCGACGCTTCACAGACCGTCTTCGGCCGGGGAGACGCCACGGCGCGGGTGGTCTTCGTCGGTGAACAGCCCGGCGACATGGAAGACCAGAAAGGTCTGCCCTTCGTCGGCCCCGCAGGTCGGCTGCTGCGCCGCGCCGTCGACGACGCCAAGCTGGACCCCGGCCACATCTACCTGACCAATGCGGTCAAGCATTTCCGGTTCGAGCTGCGCGGCAAGCGGCGGATCCACCAGACTCCGGACCGGGTGCACATCACCGCCTGCCGACCCTGGTTGGTCGCCGAGTTCACCCAGCTGAACCCGCAGGTCATCGTGGTGCTCGGCGCGACCGCCGCGAAGGCGCTGCTCGGCCCGAGCTTCCGGGTCACCCGTCAGCGCGGCGAGCTGCTGCCCTGGCCGGCCGCCGCCGAGCACCCTGAGGACTTTCAGCGGGTGCCGGTGGACAGTGCCGGGGACACCACGGACGCGCCACCGACCCAACTGCTGGCCACCATCCACCCGTCCGCCGTGCTCCGCGCGGACGACCAGGACAAGGCGTACGAAGGACTGGTCGCCGACCTGACCGTCGCCGAACGAGCCCTCACCTGACCGTTGCCCGCACCCGGCTCCGCGGCCGCACCTGGCTCCCAGTACGCACCCAACTGCCCGCCCACCTGACCCGCAGCGGAATCAGGCAGGTCAGTGACACACTTGCCGCCAGCAGGCCAGGCGGCACCAGGGGATCACGAAGGAGAGATCATCGGGCGCGGCCGGGAATCGTGACGGAAGCCGAGGACGAGCGTTGACCACCGATCTGACCACCACGGCAGCCGCGCCGCCCGACATCGTGCCGATTCAGCGGCGTACCCTGCGGCTGCTGTTCAGCACCCAGATCATCGGTGGCATCGGGGTGACCATCGGCATCGCCGTCGGCGGGCTGCTCGCTGCCGAGATCGCCGGCACCGCGGTCTCCGGCCTGGTGCTGAGCGCCTCTGTGGTCGGTGGTGCGCTGCTCGCCATCCCGGTCACCCGGATCATCACCCGGCACGGCCGTCGCCCCGGCCTGGCCTTCGCGTACGGCGTCGGGGCCGTAGGCGGGGCCCTGGTGGTGCTCGCCGCGGCGAGCGGGTCGATCCCGCTGCTCTTCCTCGGCATGCTCATGTTCGGTGGCGGCTCCGCGGCCAATCTCCAGGCCCGCTACGCCGCAGTCGATCTTGCCGCGCCGGATCGTCGGGCCCGGCAACTGTCACTGATCGTCTGGGCCACCACGGTCGGCGCAGTGGCGGCACCGAACTTCGCCGCGCTCGCCGACCGGGCCGGCGGGGGGTTGGGACTGCCACCCCTGTCCGGCCCGTTCGCCTTCAGCACGGTGGCGTTTCTGCTGGCTGCCGGCGTACTGCTGCTGTTGTTGCGACCTGACCCGCTGCTCACCGCCCGCCTGCTCGCGGCGGCGGGCGTGGACCCTGCCACCGGGCCGGGCGGCATCGAGCCGGCCGGGGCGGTGGCCGCCGGGGCCGGTGCGGCGGCGCCGGGCAAGCTGCCCGCCGCGTCGTCGGCCGGGCGCGGCGCGGGCCTGCGTGCCGGCTGGCTGGTGGTACGCGCCCAGCCCGCCGCCCGGCTCGGTGTCGCCGCCGTGGCGGTCGGCCACCTGGTGATGGTGGCGGTGATGGCGATGGCCCCGGTGCACCTGCGGGACCACTATCCCGTCGAGGATGTGCTCCCGGTGGTCGGCCTGGTGCTCAGCCTGCACATCGCCGGCATGTACGCGCTGGCGCCGGTGGTCGGCTGGCTGGCCGACCGGCTCGGTCGGCGCGGGGTCATCCTGGGCGGGGTCGGCATGCTGCTGGCCGCCTGCGCGGTCGCCGGTACCGCCGGGCACAGCACGTTCCGGCTCGCCGTCGGGCTGGTGCTGCTCGGGCTGGGTTGGTCGGCGACCATGGTGGCCGGTTCCACACTGCTGTCGGAGTCGGTGCCGGACGCGGTCCGTCCCCACGCGCAGGGCCTGTCCGACCTGCTGATGGGGCTGGCCGGCGCGCTGGCCGGGGCGGTCAGCGGGTTTGTCATGCAGTGGGCGGGCTATCCGGTGCTGAGCCTGCTCGCCGCGGTCGCGGTGGCGCCGTTGCTGGCGCTAGCGTTGCGTCCGGTGCGGACGGGCGCACCGGACGAGGAGGGTCGGGCATAGTGCGGCTGACCGATTTCTGGACGCGACTGGAGGAGGCGTTCGGGCCGGGCTACGCGGCCAGTATCGCCAGCGATCAGGTGCTGTCGCAGCTCGGTGGGCGGACCATCGAGCAGGCCTTCGCCGAGGGTGAGCAGACGCACGTGGTGTGGCGGGCGGTGGTCGCCGCCTACCCCGACCGGGTGCCGACCCGGCTACGCTGAGCAGTCGATTCGTTACTTCCGCGTGTCTCTTGCCGACTCGTACACCTGTTCGGCTATTGTCCACAGCGAGGTGCTCGTCCACAGGCCACGGCCGGTCGGCTGGTTTTCTGTCGGACCCAGCGCCTAGCGTGTGTCGCGTGACGCGAAGCTCAGGAAAGACGCCGGCGAAGGCAGGGGTGGCAACGATGGCGGCAGGGCCTGACCGGGAGAAGGCGCTCGACCTTGCTCTCGCTCAGATCGACAAGCAGTTCGGCAAGGGCTCGGTGATGCGGCTGGGGGAGCGGCCGGTCGTGCAGACCGCGATCATTCCCACCGGCTCCATCGCGCTCGACGTCGCGCTCGGCGTGGGCGGTCTGCCCCGCGGGCGGGTCATCGAGATCTACGGCCCGGAGAGCAGCGGTAAGACCACGGTCGCCCTGCACGCGGTGGCCAACGCCCAGCGCAACGGCGGCATCGCCGCCTTCATCGACGCGGAGCACGCGCTCGACCCGGAGTACGCCAAGGCCCTCGGTGTCGACACCGACGCCCTGCTGGTCTCCCAGCCGGACACCGGTGAGCAGGCGCTGGAGATCGCGGACATGCTGGTCCGCTCCGGCGCGCTGGACATCATCGTGATCGACTCGGTCGCCGCGCTGGTGCCGCGCGCCGAGATCGAGGGTGAGATGGGCGACAGCCACGTGGGTCTGCAGGCCCGGCTGATGAGCCAGGCGCTGCGGAAGATCACCGGTGTGCTCAACAACACCGGCACCACCGCGATCTTCATCAACCAGCTCCGCGAGAAGATCGGCGTGATGTTCGGGTGCATGTCGTACTCGACCAGGGTCACTCTCGCCGACGGCACGCAGGAGAAGATCGGCAAGATCGTCAACCAGCGGCTGGACGTCGAGGTCCTCTCCTACAACCCGGACACCGACCGGGTGGAGCCGAAACGGATCACCAACTGGTTCAACAACGGCCCGGCGGAACAGTTCCTCCAGTTCACCGTCGCCAAGTCGGGCGGAAACGGTCGCGCCCAGTTCGCTGCCACCGCCAACCACCTGGTGCGTACGCCGGGCGGCTGGCGGGAGGCGGGCGAGCTGATCGCCGGTGACCGGGTGATGCTCGCCGAGGCTCGGCGGCTCAGCGAGCAGCAGTGGCAGGTCGTGCTCGGCTCGCTGATGGGTGACGGTGCCCTGTCGCCGAACCGCCAGGACCGCAACGGCGTTCGATTCCGCCTCGGCCACGGCGAGCAGCAGGTCGACTACCTCGACTGGAAGGTCTCGCTGCTGGGCAACATCAGCCACTCCCGGCGCACCGACAGCCGGGGCGCTGCTTTCGTCGACTTCACGCCGCTGTCCGAGCTGGGCGAGTTGCGTCGTGCGGTCTACCTGGGCGACGGCAAGAAGCACCTGAGCTGGGATTACCTCAAGGCGCTCACTCCGTTGGCCCTCGCGGTGTGGTACATGGACGATGGCTGCTTCACGCTCCGGTCCAAGGGGGTGCAGGCGCGTACGGCTGGTGGCTCCGGCCGGATCGAGATCTGCGTCGAGGCGATGGCGGAGGGCAGTCGGGAACGCCTGGTGGAGCATCTGCGTGACGCGTACGGCATGGATGTGAAGCTGGTGTCCCGGGGCGCACGCCAGACGGCGTCGATCATCTTCACCACCGAGGCGTCAGCGAAGTTCCAGGAACTGATCGCTCCGTACGTGCCTGCCGCGATGGAGTCCAAGCTGCTGCCGCGCTTCCGGGGGCAGTGCGTCGTCGAGCCGCAGTTCGTCCCGGAAGAAATCATGCCGGTGCCGGCTCGGATCATCGATGTACGGGTCAAGCCGAAGACCCGTTCGATGAACCGGTTCGACATCGAGGTGGAGGGCAACCACAACTACTTCGTCGACGGGGTCATGGTGCACAACAGCCCCGAGACGACCACGGGTGGTCGGGCGTTGAAGTTCTACGCCTCGGTCCGGCTCGACGTGCGGCGCATCGAGAGCCTGAAGGACGGCACCGACGTGGTCGGTAACCGTACCCGGGTCAAGGTCGTGAAGAACAAGGTCGCCTCTCCGTTCAAGCAGGCCGAGTTCGACATCATGTACGGCAAGGGCATCTCCCGTGAGGGTTCGCTGATCGACGTCGGTGTCGAGCAGGCGATCATCCGGAAGTCCGGCGCCTGGTACACCTACGAGGGCGACCAGCTCGGCCAGGGCAAGGAGAAGGCCCGCGAGTTCCTCCGGGAGAACCCGGACGTGGCCGCCGAGATCGAGAAGAAGATCCTGGAGAAGCTCGGCGTCGGGGTGGGCGCGGGCGATGCCGCCGGTGGCCCGGAGTTGCCGCCGGTCGACTTCTGATCTGATCAGTGGCTGGACGACGTGCCCGTACGGGGCGGGGCTGGGATGCCAGTCCGCCCCGCACGGGCGATCCCACACTGCGTCCGCGCCGGGGCCGCCGCACGTCCGGCGACGAGTCCACACCGGGCTCCGGTGCCGTCGGGCGGGCCGACGCCGACCAGGCGGCTGACACTCCCCGGGACGAGTCCGAGGTGGCCCGGGAGATCTGTCTGCGGCAGCTTGCGGTCCGCCCTCGTACCCGGGCCGAGTTGGCCACGGTGCTGGCCCGGCGGGGCATCTCCGAGGAGACCGCCGACGCGGTTCTCGACCGTTACGACGAGGTCGGCATCATCGACGACGCCGCGTTCGCCCGGGCCTGGGTGAGCAGCCGGCACGCCGGTCGTGGGCTGGCGCGTCGGGCGTTGGCCAACGAGCTACGGCAACGCGGAGTCGACGGTGACACGGCCAGCGCGGCGCTCGACGAGCTGGACGAGAGCACCGAGGCGGAAACGGCCCGTGCGCTTGTCGAACGCAAGCTGCGTACCGCCCGTGGTGAGCCGGACGCGGTGTTCCGGCGGCTGGTCGGCATGCTGGCCCGCAAAGGTTACCCACCGGGGGTGGCGATTCGGGCCGTGAAGGACGCACTCGCGGCGCAGAGCGCCGAGGCGGCCGAGTTCGCCGAACAGATCGACGCCGACGCCCTCGCCGACACCGAGGGATGACCGCCGCCGAGGGATGACCGCCCAGGGGGTGATCGCCCGCCGAAGGGTGATCGCCGAGGGCGGGTGGGGCAGCCGCCGAGGGGTGATCGCTGACCGGTCGAGAGGAGGCGCGAGGTGTTGCTGGCCTGCCTCAACGGTGACCGTGGTCGTGACTCCCACCCTGGGGTGCCGTTGAGCCCGACCGAGTTGGCGGCCGACGCGGCTCGGTGTGTCGGGCTCGGTGTCGGTGCGGTGCACGTCCATCCGCGTACCGCCGACGGGGTCGAGTCGTTGCGTCCGGCGGACATCGCCGACGCGGTCGTGGCGATCCGTGCCGCGGTGCCGGGCCTGCCGGTGGGGGTGAGCACCGGGGCGTGGATCGAACCGGATCCGCTCGCCCGGGCGGCGTTGGTCGGTGCCTGGACGGTGCTGCCCGACTTCGCCTCGGTCAACGTGCACGAGCCGGGGGCGGAGGCGGTCGCGCGGGCGCTGCACGAGCGAGGCGTGATGGTGGAGGCCGGGCTCTGGACGGTGCCGGCGGTCGAGGCGTACCGCGGATGGCGGGTGCCGGTCGGTCGGGTGCTTGTGGAATGCATGGCGCCGTCGCCGGAGTCTGCCCTGGCCGAAGCGGCGGCTATGCTCGACGCGCTCGCGCCGTCGGGGCCACCGGTGTTGTTGCACGCCGAGGGTGCCGGCGTCTGGGTGGTATTGGCGGAGGCGGTCCGGCGGGGCCTGGACACCCGGATCGGGCTGGAGGACACGCTCCGGCTGCCCGACGGGTCGCTCGCGCGGGACAATGCCGCTCTGGTGGCCGCCGCCGTGGCGTCGGGTGCCGGTTGACCGTGCGGTAACCGGCGGTAGCTGGCTCGGCAGGCGACCGAACGTCGCGATTGTCCGCAGCCGCCCGACTCGTTATCAGCGCAGCGTCACCGCGCAACTTCTCTCCGTCCGGGTGGTTTGATCATGACTTCTTGACCGGACGCCCTCAGAGACCTAGCCTCGCCATAAAGGCTCACATTGCCCGACCAAGCGCAGGCTAAGCGCACAACATAGATCGCGTAACAGAACAGCATCACTTTGGCCAGCAGGAACGGCCACTGACGCCAGCTTCGGACAGGCCGGTCCGGGGCCGAGGCGACAACTGCACCTGGCCTGCCGACGGTTCGAGGGACACCGTCGGCGGGGAGAGCTATCCACGGCCTGCGCTCCGGTCGGGCGTCCAGAGCCGTAGGAACACGCCCACCGGCGGATTCCTACGGCGCGACGTTCAGGGGAGGCGCGCCATGGCGAGGCGACAGAGGTTCACCGGGTGGCCAGCATGAGCGAGCGTTGCGAACCGGCCGGCGCCGACTCCGGCGCGGCCGACGAGGGTGAGCAGAGCTCAGGGCACCCGGAACCGGCGTTTCGAGGGTGTGCCGAGTCGAGCCGTCGGGCGGTTCGGCGGAGCGGAGTGCCGGCATGAGGGCGCTGGACGTCGTACTTCTGATCGTCGTGTTGGTGTTGACCCTGGTGGTGCTCGCCGCGGCGGTCTTCGGGGCACGGGTGCTGCGCGGGTTGCAGACGCGGCCGGCACCGGAGGATCCGGCGTACATCGCGGAGAAGGATCGCCAGGAGCAGTCGCTGGCCGCGTTGCGGACGGCTGCCGACGAGGCGAACAGCACGATCGACGTCGCGAAGTCCGCCGCGGCTGCGGCCCGCACCGAGGCGGCGGCGGCCAAGGCGGAGGCGAAGGCGGCCCGGGCGGAGGCCCGTCGGGTCCTCGACGACGCCCGCGCCGAGGCGGACACGGTGCTCGAACGGGCGCACAAGCAGGCCGAGGCCGATGCCGAGCAGTTGCGGACCGCAGCCCGGCGCAGCGGCGAGCGGGAGGTGGCGGTGCTCGCCGCGACCACCCGGGAGCAGGCGGCCGAGGTGGAGCGGCGGGCGGCCCGGATGGACGAGCGGGAGCGGATGCACACCGAGGAGGTGGAGCGGCTGGCCGAGCGGGAACGGCAGCTGACCGCCGCCAGTGCCGCGCTCGCCGCCCGGGAGGCGGCCCTGGATGCCCGGGAGAAGGAACTGGCCGAGGCGGAGAGCCAGCGGCGTCGGGAGTTGGAGCGGGTCGCGGGGTTGACCGCCGACAGCGCGCGGGCCGAGCTGGTGGAGGCGATCGAGGGCCAGGCCAAGCGGGAGGCCGCGCTGCTGGTACGGGAGATCGAGTCGGATGCCCGGTCCACCGCGGAGCAGCGGGCCCGGCACATCGTGGTCGACGCGATCCAGCGGGTGGCAAGTGAGCAGACCGCGGAGAGCGTGGTCAGCGTGCTGCATCTGCCGGGTGACGAGATGAAGGGTCGGATCATCGGCCGGGAAGGCCGCAACATCCGCGCCTTCGAGTCGGTGACCGGGGTCAACCTGATCATCGACGACACCCCGGAGGCGGTGCTCCTCTCCTGCTTCGACCCGGTGCGCCGTGAGGTGGGTCGGCTGACGCTGGAGAAGCTGGTGCTGGACGGGCGGATCCACCCGCACCGGATCGAGGAGGTGCACGACCTGGCCCGGCAGGAGGTGGACCAGCTGTGCCAGCGGGCCGCCGAGGACGCCCTGGTCGAGGTCGGCATCACCGAGATCCACCCGGAGCTGGTCACCCTCCTGGGCCGGTTGCGCTACCGCACGTCGTACGGGCAGAACGTGCTCAAGCATCTGGTGGAGACCGCACACATCGCCGGCATCATGGCCGCCGAGTTGCGCCTCGACGTTCCGTTGATCAAGCGGTCGGCGTTCCTGCACGACATCGGCAAGGCGCTCACCCACGAGGTGGAGGGCAGCCACGCCATCATCGGCGCCGACGTGGCCCGCAAGTACGGCGAGAGCGAGGACGTGGTGCACGCCATCGAGGCGCACCACAACGAGGTCCCGCCGCAGACCGTCGAGGCGGTGCTGACCCAGGCGTCGGACGCCTGCTCCGGGGGCCGGCCGGGGGCGCGGCGGGAGAGCCTGGAGGCGTACGTCAAGCGGCTGGAGCGGATCGAGGAGATCGCGGCCGGCAAGCTCGGCGTGGAGAAGGTCTTCGCCATGCAGGCGGGCCGGGAGATCCGGGTGATGGTCAAGCCCGACGACGTCGACGACATCGGCGCGGCGGTGCTGGCCCGGGACGTGGCCAAGCAGATCGAGGAGGAGCTGACCTATCCCGGTCAGATCCGGGTGACCGTGGTCCGTGAGTCCCGAGTCACCGAGATCGCCCGCTGACGGAGGACGCCAACCGGGACGGCGGGGCGAACCGCGCCGTCCCGGTCCAGGTACCTCCACTCAGCCGCCTCAAAACGGCCGCTGACGCGCCCGCAGGTCCTTGGCCGCGCTTCGGCGACGAGCGTTGAGCAGATCGATCATCGTTCCTGGTCCTCGGTCCGGCTGGTCGGCCCACTCCTCGAAGGTGCGTGCCAACCGGTCGAGTCGCGTGTCACCCGGAGGTACGTCGATTTGAAAATGCCCTTCCGAGGGGTGGTCCCGGTCGTCTCCACCCCAGCGCACAACACCGTCGCATTCTGCGAGAATGTCGCGGATCACCAGCATTTCGCCGGTGAAGAAGTTGCCGGCGGAGCCGACCGGATAGAAGTTCGGCCGGATCGCCACAGCGGTGCCCGACAGGTAGTTCGACTCGAACGCCGCGACTACCGCCCTTGTTGTGCGATGTCCGATCAGGTCGCCGCGCCCGACTGCACCGACCTCGTAGTGAAACCGGCGTAGCACGTGGAGAAGGACGGTGGACACCGCGCCGGCTGCCAGCGTGATACGCGCGTCGCTACCCTCGACCCGGTGGCTCGCCACCTTGGCGCCATCCACCACGGGCCAACCGTTCTGACTTGTGGACCGAGCCCAGTTTCTCGGACGCGGCGGTGCTGCCTGGGCCGGCGCGGTGGCAGCAGCGCCGACGACCACCGCACCGGCTGCGGCGAAGGTGGTGGACAGAAGTTGCCGGCGAGACAGACCTGGCGCATTACTCATTGTGGCGACTCCAAGGTTGTCGGTTCGGCTGCACGGGAGCGGCGGGCGGATCGTAAAGCGAGCGCCGTGCTCACCACTGCGATGAACAGGCAGAGGAAGATGATCGGGTTGACGTAACCGGGGACCAGATCGGTGCTGGTGCCGTCGGCATAGCGGCACACGTGGCGCAGTGGCAGCCAGTCGGCGCTGGTCGCGGTGGAAGCGAGTGGCTTGGCGGTGCAGTACTCGCTGGTGGCTCGAATGTCGAGAAGGTGGCTCACCCACAGGCCGTGCACGTACGTGACAATGGCAGCAGCTGGTGCCACGACGATTCCGACGACGAACCCTGCAGCTGTCTTCATGGCTCAGATCTTGCCTTGGGCGCGCAGCGCCGCGACGCGGGCGTTCTCCTGCCCCACCCGATCCAAGAGCATGTCGGCGAAGCCTTGGCAGAACTCGTCGAGCTTGTTGCTCGGCAACAGGTGTGGCATGAGCGTGGGCACTCCACCGGTTGTCTGAATGAGATAGGCCCGGCCGGTGGAAAGAATAGGGTCGGCCGTGGTCAGCAGGATGTCCCGGCTGATCGCCTTGGCGTTGGCCGCGTTGACGAAGCGGCCCTCATAGAATCGCTTGAATCTAGAGAGGTGGCCACCCCCGGAATAATTGACGTACATGGACGCCCAGATGCTCGTTCCGTTCCGCACATCCTTGGCGATGTTGTAGGCGTCCGCGTCTTCGATCAGATCACGCAACTTGAAGGTTCCGACGCCGTCGACCTTGGCCAACTTCTCGTGGCAGTAGGTGCGCCCAGACGAGTAGCTGTCGCTGTCCCGACGCCACTCGCCGTAGAAGGTCATCCAGTCGCCGCCCCAGCCGCCGACGTCGCCTCGGTTGGTGTAGGTCCCGGCGGGCTGTGGTAGCAGGTACGCCGCGTTGCAGGACGCGCCAAGGTGGGAGACCTTGATGTCTACGCCATAGAAGGGGTCCCGGAATTCTCTGATCATGTGCATGTTGTTTGCTCTGAGTCGATCAAGCACATGGTTCTTGAATCCCTCGTCGATGCTCCCGATCAACAGCTTCCACTGCTCGCTGTTGTAGTCCTCATGGCGAAGGAACTCCATCACCAGTTGATCTGCTGGGCGGTTTCCCCCGTAACTGCGAGCCCACGAGAGCAAGGTGCTGATGTATCCCACGAACGTGTCGGCCTCTGAAATGGGGTCGTTGACCGAGGCCACCGCAGGGTCCGATCCCGGCTTGTAGATGTTCTTGTCGATCTCGATTCGCCCGTCACCGGTGCCGAGCCACAGCGTCTGGATCTGATTGAACGACCAGTTCTCCGGCAAGGGGAAGCCCATGTTGCCGGAGAATCCGGTGGACATGCCCGACACGAAGGACCACCGTGCGTACGTGTGGGCGGTCACCTGAGCGCTGACGTTGCGTGATCCGTACACGCCGTGGATGTACTTCTTCCCTCGATCGGCCAGTCCGGCGACTACGCCTCGAAAATATGGAAGAATGTGAGACTCGATCTCATCCTGAGTTGCGTCGTAGTCGACCGAAAAATATATTACGGTACCGGTGCTGAAGCCGTACCCTGTGGCGGCGATATGGGCATCCACCGCGTCCTGGAATCCCTGAGAATAGGTGAAGTAGGAGACCACTTCACCGTAGTACTGTGAAATTGGAAAGACCTTCAGGCCGTTCGCGAAGATCGTGTCCAGCTCGCCCGGCTGGATCCTCTTGTTGAGGGTGCCCCAGGGCTTCTCGTCCAGATATCGGCCCACGAACCTGTACCCGTTGCTGTACAACGTCTTGGCGCGTGCATCGGTGATGGTGGTGATGCAGTCCACGGCGGTGCCAGGGCGACTGGGATCCCCAGTGGACACCAGTAGCTGGCACCAGGTGGCAAAGTCGCCACGGCCGTTCGGGGGCAGCAGGGCCGAGAATGTCTGGAAATCACTGACCGCTGACGCGACGCTTGAGGTGAAACTGCTGGTGAAGTTGGCGTAGGTGTTGCCGTTGGACAGACGTATGCGATTGAAGACCATCGCAGCGGTAAATATGCTGACGAAGATTCCCGACGAGCCCTGTGACAGCAGGTTGTTGCGCAAACCGGCCTGTGTTCCCGGCCCGAACACGCCGGTGGCTTCATCGTCGGTCAACCCCAGTTCGAACTGGATGGCCAGGAAGAGTGCTTTCTGCACGTCCCGGGAGAAGATTCCATCGCAGGGGATGAGGAAGAAATCACGGCGGCTGAAGTATCGGCTGTTCAGCCACTTCTGGATCGACCGGATCGTTTCGGTTCCGCCCGCGAGCACCACGTAGGCGTCCATGGTGAGCAGTGCCTTGAAGATCTTCGGCTGGACATTGGTGTCGGAGGCGTCCAAGCCGGCGTTGTACTTCAGTTCCGCGATGGCAGAGGCCGTGTCAACGCCGTAGACGCCGTCACCCGGCCCACCCCAGTAACCCTTGCAGAACAGGGCGTACTGCACGATGTTGACGATGTTGGGGTTGGTGGTGTCCGGGCCGATGGCGCCGAGCGCCGCCAGCCGAGAGAGGGTTGTCGGACCGAAGGCATCGGACAGGCTGGTGATGCCAAGCTCGTGCTGGAGCCCTCTGGTCAGGGAGTACATGGTCGACCAGCCGGTGCGCCCGTTCTCTGGGCAGCGGTTGTAGCCGGGTACTGCGCCGTACGTGGAATTGACCCATTGCTGTGCCTCAAGGACCTTGTCGTCCACCATTGCCTCCATCGATGTCGTGGCGCGCTGTTGATGGTTGGTCTCGCCTCAGGTCGTTGGACGTGTCAGCGCTGTAGTGCCTGGACCGGGGGGATGCGGGCGGCCCGCGCCGCCGGAACGAGCCCGGCCAGTAGTCCGGCGATGGTGCTGGCCGTGCAGGCGAACACGGCGGACCGGATCTCGACCGCTGGTGTCCAGCCGTTGACGACGGACACGATTGAGATGGTCAGCACGCCGAGCAGGGCACCGACCCCCCCACCCAGCCAGCCCAATACAGTGGTTTCCAGGACCAACTGACCGAAGATGTGACGTCGCCGCGCCCCGACTGCCCGTCGCAGGCCGATCTCTCCGGTGCGCTGAGCTACGCCACTGGTCGCGGCGTTACCGATCGAAATGGTGCCCATCAGCAGGGCGACACCGCTGATCAACAGAGTCGTCCTGGTGGTGCTGCCCTCGATCTCCTGGCGCAGTGTGCGCGGATCAGGCGGCGCAATGGCTCTCAGTTCGGCCGGCGCCTCCGGACGGAGGGCAAGCGGAGCCTGCCTGCCGATGAGTTGTGCCGCGCCGGGAGACGTTTCCACCAGCACGTCCCTCTTCGCGGGCTGGCTGCCACCGGATTGGTTGAGGCGCTCTGCCGCCGAGTACGGCACGATGGCCGCAGCCATGGCCTCCGGTCTGCGCACGACGTCGTCAAAGATCCCGACCACCGTATGGGCCTGGTCGGCCACGAAGACGGCGACGCCGGTCCGATGGATTCCGAGTTGGCGTGCCACCGTGGCGGAGAGCATGACCACCGGCGTGGCATGGCGTTCGTGGAACTCGCCGAAGCTGCGTCCCACGGTCACCCGGGGTGCCATCACCTGCAACGCCGACGGATCCGCTCCGATCACGGGTACGCCCGCCGAGGATTGCCGAACATCGGTCATCCGACGCATCGGACGCTCCCCGAGACTCGTCCGCCGTCCGGCGGCCACAACGCCGTTGAGCCGGGTGAGTCGACCGATGGCCGCATCATGAAGCCAGCTGTCCGTCGTCGCCTGGTCTTCCGGTTCAACCAGGACCTCGGTGGCCCGCCGCAGATCAAAAGCGGTGGAAACCTGCTGGTTGAGCGTGGAGCCGAGACCGAGACTGGCTACGAACGCCGCCGCACCGAGGATCGTGCCTACGACCGTTACGAGTGATCGGCCAGGGTTGCTGAGGACGGAGACAGAGGCCTCCCAGAACAGGTCGCGGACGTTCAGCCGGGACCGACCGATCCCTAGGTGCCCGATCTCCTCGCGTTCCTTGCGCCGTCTCGTCCTCACGTCTCGTCCACGACACCGTCGGTGACACGAAGCCGGCGACGGGCCTCCGACGCGACCTGCGAGTCGTGGGTCACCACGATCAGAGTCAGCCCTTCCTCGTTGAGTTGCCGCAACACGGCGAGTACCGCAGCGGTGTTCGTCGTGTCGAGGTTGCCGGTCGGTTCGTCGCAGAAGAGGACTTGGGGGCGTGCCGCGACCGCGCGGGCAATCGCTACCCGCTGCTTCTCGCCACCGGAGAGCTGGCGGGGGTCGGCGTGCATGCGATGGGACAGGCCCATACGCTCCAACGCCTCGGAGGCCATCGACCGGCGTTGCCGCCGTGCGTGCGGTCCGTACAGCATCCCAAGCTCGACGTTCTCCAGGGCGGTGCGCCCGGGGAGCAGGTGGAATGCTTGGAAGACGAATCCGAAGAGCTGGCCACGGATGGCGCCGAGGGTGGCGGGCCCGCAGTCCGCCGTCTCCAACCCGCCGATCAGATAGGAGCCGGCCGTGGGTACATCGAGCAGGCCGACGAGGTTGAGCAGAGTCGACTTGCCCGACCCGGACGGGCCGGTGATCGAGATGTAATCGCCCTGGTCGACACGCAGGTTGGTGGCGCGTAGCGCATGAACGGGCTGACCGTCCTGATAGGTACGCGAGACGTTGCGGAGAACCAGCATGGATCAGCCCTCCGCCGTCTGCTCACCGACCAACACTGACGAACCGGCGGCGACCGGCGACGGGACCGGTTCCCTGAGTTCGACCCAGCCGCCCGCGATTTGTCCCGTCAGCACCGTGACGTCGGTTGTCGCGTCGTCCTCATCCACGACAGTGATGAACATCGAGCCGTCGGGGCGGGAGTAGATGGCCGACACCGGCACGGCCAGCACCTCCGCCGCGGCGGTGGTCCGGACATCCAGCCGTACCGACCGGTTCGTGCCCCCGCTCATCGGCGCCTCGGCGAACTTCAGCCGGATCTCGATGCCGGTCTGGCCGTCGGGGCCCGAGGTCGCCTGCTCGCTGACCTCGCTGACGCGCGCCTTCGTACGTGTCTCACCAAGCTCGTCGGTGACGTCGACCTGTTGACCGGGCCGGATGAGCGCTGCTTGATCCACAGCTGCGGTCGCGACGATGACGGGCGCTTGGCCGTCAAGTTCGACTATCGGCGTCTTGGGGTCTACCAGAGTCTGTCCGACCCGCGCATGAACCTTGCTGATACGACGGCCCGTCCGGTCGATCACGACAACGGCGGACTGCGGCATCTGCACGGCACGCGACTGCCCGGAACGTCGATCTTCCTGCGCCGAGCCCAGCCGGTAGCCGCGGTCACGGTAGAACTTCGCCAACTGCCGCAGAGTCGTGCCGTCGAGCACTCCGGTCGTCGGTGCGGAATAGCCAGTACGGCGCAGTGCCCGCTGCACCTCCACGACGTCCGGTCCCTGCGCACCGGTGGTGAGGTCGCGGTAGAGGGGGAACCGGAGTGCCAGGGCGAACAGTGGCTCTCCGGAACGCTCAAGCAGTACCTGCCCCTCCCGTATCCGATCGCCCTTACGCACAGGCACCTTCGTCACCACGCTGCTCGGGCCCATCGCGGCGGGTGGAGCGAGTAGCCGTACACTCGCCCCCGGTTGGACACGCCCCCGAAGCACGACCGGCTCGACAAGCGTGCGGCGCTCCACCACCGCCGTCACCAGCGAAGGCGAGGGCGGTGCGGCGTCGGCGGCCAGCTGGTCCGGCGACCGCAGGGTGGGACCGACCAGGACCGCGCCGGCGGTGACCAGCACAACGGCGGCCAGGAAGAGCACGACAATGCGGAGGGCGCGCCGTCGTCGAGCGACGAGGGCGTCGACGGCGATCACGGGGCGCCGATCAGTTCGGCGGCCTGCTTCGCGATGCGGGTAACCTGCGGGTTCAGCTCCATGAACGAGGACTCGTACTTGTCGACGAGTTCCCGTTGAACCTGAACTGCCGTTTCAAGTTGCAGTTTGTCGATGCCGGTCTGACGCCGGCATTCAAACCAGGCGACTGCGAGGGCGCTTTCCACCGGACCGGCCTGATACTGGGTCGCAGGCACCGCAGGCCCCACCTCAATCGTTCCAGGTATCTGCTTGGGCTGCCACCGATCCAGGCCTTCAGCGGCATCTACGCCGACGGGAACACCGAAGAGTCCCGGGTTCGGGGTCTGGAGGAACTCCTGCTCGCTCCTCGGCCGGTGACCCTTGTCGTCAAGGCAGGACAGCAGCTTTCGCCATGCCGAGTCGCCCATTCGCTCGTTGATGGTCCGCGAGAGGGGTTGGCTCAGCTTGTTTCCCAGGTCGAAGTAGCCGTAATACACGTTCTTGGCGTCATCCGACAAGGCCTTCCAGGCGTCCTCGGTGCATTTGTCGTAGGCTCTGTCGTAATTCGGATCGAAGCTGACGACCGACGGTGGTGCCGACAACGAGTCTCGGCCAAAACCAACTCGCTTCGCTTCTTCGACCGAAGTGGGGCCGAAGGTGCGAGCTGTGATGATCAGGTGTCGGAACGGGTTTCGAGGCTGCCCCAGCATCACGTTCAGGTTCTGCGGGTAGCCGGCCTTGGCCAGACACTTGTTTCGCACCTTCAGTTGCGCATAGTCGATCTGGCCGATCTCTTCGCCCAGGAAGAGCGAGAATGGATTGTCCGAGCTTGCCGCCGACAGATCTGCGGGCGGGTCGGTCGCGGAACTGGAGCAAGCTGTGGCGAAGAACGAGACGGTAACGAGAGCGACCAGCCACCGGGCACTCATGCGCACGCGAAATTTCACTTGATCCCCCGAAAATTACCGCTTCCTGTGCGTCGGCGGGCACGCCGTTCTGGCGTGCCCGCCGACGGGCGATCAGGCGCAGCGCTTGTGAGAGTTGTTGCGAGGGCTGATGGCGGCCCGGAAGTCGCGCGGGAAGGTGGTGTACGGGGTGACGTAGTTCGCCAGGTCGTAAATGGTGACGGCGCAGGTGGTGTCCCTGTTCCAGAGGCCCTCGGCGTCGTCCTTGATCACGAACGCGGGGTACAGATCCGGGATGTTCGACCAGTAGTCGTCGCCGTGGTTCGAGTCGTTGTACCAGAAGTGTCGCTGGTACGAACTGGTGGAGAAATTGTCGTAGATCCACTGGAAGCAGATCTCGCCCTTGTTGCAGGCGGCCTTCGAATCGCCTCTGTCGGCCTGCGCCGGTGCGGCGGCAATTGCCACTGCGGCGGCTCCCGTCATGGCGGCGGCGATGATTTGGCGTACTCGCATGCACTCTCCTCGATCGTCGAGGGGCTGCGCGGAATTACGGCAGGAGCGTATACGTCGCACCTGAACCGTTGAGCCCCCGTTGGTTGCGCTCCAGGAATATGCGGAACGCCTCGAGCGTCGAGGTTGCCGAGGCATGCAAAATCCGGTGGCGCAAAATGCCAGCACGGAGCCTCAAGCAGGCTGGAAGCAACAGCAGTCGCTGTTGGCTAGAACTGTAAGAATCCCCGTGTGGTCCCAGATCGGGGGAACCTGAACCCCGTTGGGACATATGAATGATGGCCGATTTCCTGTGGCTTGGCAAGAGTCCGCCGCAGGCTCCCTTGATTCGATTCGGTCGTTTTGGCGCTTATCGGCGGAGGATCGGCGAGTCGGCAGCGACATCGAGCCACGTGAGCGTCAGGTCTCGGAGAGAAGCGACCCGCAGGTGGGCCGCGGGACACACGCCATCGGGACACGGCCACAGACGAAACAAGCGGGGCCGGCCCAACCGGACCGGCCCCGCTTCGGGTATGTCGAACTGCGCTCAGCCCTGCGGTTCGACGACGGTGGAGCCGGCAGTGCCGGCGCGCTGCCGTGGTACCCGCGCCCGACGGGTGCCGGTACGCCGCTCCAGCCAACCGGCGAACCAGGTGAGCATGGAGTTGATGATGATGTAGATGACGGCGATCACCATGGCGGCGGGGATGATGTTGCCGTAGTTGGCGGCGAGGTCGTTGACGCCGCGCTGGAGCAACTCGGGGTAGGCCACGATGTAGCCGAGCGCGGTGTCCTTGAGCAGCACCACCAGCTGGCTGACGATGATCGGCAGCATGGCCCGGGCCGCCTGCGGGATCAGGATCAGCTGCATGACCTGGGTCTTGCGCATGCCGATCGCGTACGCCGCCTCGGACTGCCCGCCGGGCAGGGCCCGGATGCCGGCCCGGAACGCCTCGGCCAGCACCGACCCGTTGTAGAGGGTCAGACCGATCACCACGGACCAGAAGGCGGTCACCGGCTGCTTGATGACGTACGGCAGGCCGTAGAAGACGAAGAAGATCATCAGCAGCAGCGGTACGGCCCGGAAGAACTCCACGACCGCGCCGGCGGGGACGCTGATCCACTTGTGCTCGGAGAGCCGCCCGACGGCGAAGATGATGCCGAAGGCGAGCGAGAGCAGCATGCCGACGCCGGCCGCCTTGAGGGTGGCCCACAAGCCCGGCAGGATGAACTGCGTCCACGTCTTCGGCTCGGCGAAGGGCTTCCAGAGCCACCCTTCCCACTGGTTCGCCTGGTCGAACTTGCTGTAGATCCAGTAGACCAGCCCGAGCAGGGCGACACCGAAGATCACGCTCAGGACGGTGTTGCGAACCTTGGCGCGGGGTCCCGGGTGGTCGTAGAGGACGCTGCTGGTGCTCATCAGCGCTTCACCGCCAGACGGTTGGCCAGCCAGCCGAAGAAGTAGCCGGTGGGAATGAGGATCGCGGCGAACGTGCCGGCGAAGACCAGGAAGATCGGGATGACCGCGTCACCGTTGAAGTTGATCAGGTCCTTCATGACGCTGGAGGACTCCATCAGCCCGATCGTGCCGACGATCGTGGCGTTCTTGCAGAGCGCGATCAGGATGCTGCCGAACGGCGCGATCACCGAACGCGCGGCCTGCGGCAGCACCACGATCCGCAGGGTCTGCGCGAAGGTCAGCCCGATCGCGCGGGCCGCCTCGGCCTGCCCGGTCGGCACCGTGTTGATGCCGGAACGGACCGCCTCGCAGACGAACGCCGCGGTGTAGGTCGACAGGCCGATGACCCCGAGCCAGTAGATGTTCAGGAAGAGATCCTGCGACAGGCTCAGCCCGAGGGTGACGAACAGGCCGAAATAGCAGAAGAAGATGACCAGGGTCAGGGGGGTGTTGCGGAAGATGTTGACCCAGGCTGCGCCGAAGCCGCGCAGCACGGGTACGGGTGAGACCCGCATCGCGGCCAACAGCACGCCGAGCACCAGCGCGCCGACGGCGGACGCGCCGGTCAGCTTGAGGATCCAGAGGAAGCTCGACACGAACGCGTCGAAGTTCTTCGGATCAGAGAATACGTGCATGCTTCGGCTCCCGGGGCACGTGTTGGCGGCCGGTGACAGGCCGGAGCCGGCACCCACTCAGGATGCCGGCTCCGGAACCGGTCATGCGCCGCAGTGGGTCAGCTTGGTGGTGTCCAGCTCGGGCGCGGGGGTGCCGCTCTTGCCCAGGGTGGTGTCCCAGGCGGCCTTGTAGCTGCCGTCGGCGGCGGCGGCCTTGAGGATCTCGTTGACCTTCTCGCAGCCGGTGGTGTCGTCCTTCTTCAGGCCGATGCCGTACGGCTCGTCCGAGAAGGTGCTGCCGACGACCTTGAACTTGCCGGCGTACTGGTCCTGCGCGGCGTAGCCGGCGAGGATGATGTCGTCGGTGGTCACGGCGTCAACCTGGCCACCGTCGAGCAGCGGCAGGCACTTCGAGTACGAGTCGAACTGCTGCAGCCGGGCGTCCGGGTAGTTCTCCTGGATCCGCTTGGCCGGGGTCGAGCCGCTGACCGAGCAGACCGTCTTGCCGGCCAGCTGGTCCGGGCCGGTGATGGTCGAGTCGGACTTGACAAGCAGGTCCTGGCCGGCGATGTAGTACGGGCCAGCGAAGTTGATCTTCTGCTTGCGCTCGTCGTTGATGGTGTAGGTGGCCACCACCAGGTCGACGGTGCCCTGCTCGATGAAGGGCTCACGGTTGGCCGACACGGTGGTCTTCCACTCGATGTTGCCCGCGTCGACGCCGAGGCCCTTCGCGATGATCTTGCCGATCTCGATGTCGAAGCCCTCGTACTGGCTACCGGTCTGCAGACCCAGGCCCGGCTGATCGGCCTTGACGCCGATGACCAGCTTCTTCTGGCTCTCGGCCTTGCCGACGATGCCGGTGGCGCCGGTGCCGCTGCCGGCCTCGTCGCTGTCGCCGCCACAGGCGGCCATGGTGACCGCAAGACCGGCAGCAGCGGCGATTGCCGCCATACGCTTCATTCGCATACTTTGTTCTCCTTCTGAAACGGGAGCCTGCCGGGCCACGGCACACTCCGCTACGGGGGGCCTTTAATGCGTGAGGATTTTGGAGAGGAAGTCCTTGGCGCGCTCGCTGCGCGGGTTGGCGAAGAACTCCGCCGGGGCCGCGTCCTCGACGAGCTTGCCGTCGGCCATGAAGATGACCCGGTTGGCGGCGTGCCGCGCGAAACCCATCTCGTGGGTGACCACGACCATGGTCATGCCGTCGCGGGCGAGCGAGGTCATGACGTCCAGCACCTCGCCGACCATTTCCGGGTCCAAGGCGCTGGTGGGCTCGTCGAAGAGCATCGCCTTGGGCTGCATGGCCAGCGCCCGGGCGATCGCGGCACGCTGCTGCTGGCCGCCGGAGAGCTGGGCCGGGAACTTGTCGGCCTGGTTGGCGATGCCCACCCGGTCGAGCAGGGCGAGACCCCGCTCGCGGGCCGCGGCCGGCTTCTCCTTGCGCACCTTGACCGGGCCCAGAGTGACGTTCTCCAGGATCGTCTTGTGCGCGAAAAGGTTGAAGGACTGGAACACCATGCCGACCTCGCTGCGCAGCTTGGCCAGTGCCTTGCCCTCCGCCGGCAGCTTCTGCCCGTCGAAGGTGATGGTGCCCGAGTTGATCGGCTCAAGTCGGTTGATCGTGCGGCACAGGGTCGACTTGCCGGAGCCGGACGGGCCGATCACCACGACCACTTCGCCACGACCCACCGACAGTGAGACGTCGTCCAGCACGTGCAGCGGCCCGAACCACTTGTTGACCGAGTCCAGCACGATGAGCGGTTCGCCCGTCGCCACGTCGTCCACCGTCCCTCGTTACTTTCGGGGTCGGTCGACCCCTGGATGACGGCCACTGTAGGCGGGGTGACGTGGCTGAACACAACTCAGATGGTCACGGAGCGGTAACACCGTGGCGGATCACGTCCCGGCGTCCGAAATTGCCCGCTCCGGGTGGCGTCCCGGGCCGGTGATGTAGATCATGTGAGGGTGGCCGAGCAGGTGCGATTGACCAGGTACGCCCGGGGTGGCGGATGCGCGTGCAAGATCCCGCCGGGCGAGTTGGAGGCGATGGTGGCCGGCCTCGGCCCCGCCGCCGGCTCCGCGGATCTGCTGGTCGGGCTGGAACACGGCGACGACGCCGCCGTGGTCCGGCTCGACGAGCGGACGGGCGTGGTGACCACTGCGGACTTCTTCACCCCGGTGGTCGACGACGCCTACGACTGGGGGCGGATCGCCGCGACCAACGCCCTGTCGGACGTGTACGCGATGGGCGGCGAGCCGCTTGTCGCACTCAACCTGCTCTGCTGGCCACGTGAGGTGCTCCCGCTGGAGTTGGCGCGGGAGGTGCTGCGTGGCGGGCTGGACGTCGCCCGCGCCGCCGGCTGCCACCTGGCCGGTGGGCACAGCGTCGACGACGACGGTCCGAAGTACGGACTGGCCGTAACCGGGCTGGTCCGCCCCGACGAACTGATCACCCTCGACAAGGGGCAGGCCGGACTGCCCCTGTCGTTGACCAAGCCGCTCGGCGTCGGCGTCCTCAACACCCGGCACAAGAACACCGGTGAGAGCTTCCCCGAGGCGGTCGCGGCCATGACCACGCTGAACCGGGAGGCGGCCCGAGCGGCGGTCGCGGCCGGGGTGCGGTGCGGGACCGATGTGACCGGATTCGGTCTGCTCGGCCACGCCTCGAAGCTGGCCCGCGCCAGCGAGCTGACGGTGGCCATCGACATCGACCGGGTGCCCTATCTGGCCGGTGCGCGGGAGGCGGCCCGGGACGGGTACGTCAGCGGTGGCTCGCGCCGCAACCTGGAGTGGGTGACGCCGTGGACCGACCTGGCCGCGGCCGGGGAGATCGACCGGTTGTTGCTGGCCGACGCGCAGACCTCGGGCGGTCTGCTGGTGGCCGGCGAGATTCCCGGCGCGCCCGTGATCGGTGAACTCCTGCCCCGCGGCGACCACCTGGTCGTCCTGCGCTAGCCGAAATCCGGTCGCCCTGCGCCGGCAGCGGTCCGGTCGCTCTGCGCCGGCAGTGGTCTGTCGCCCTGCGCCCGAGGTGCCGTCGTCGGCGCTGGCATGCGGCGAGCCGTGCGCTGGAGCGCGCACGATACCCGATAAACTGTCACCTTCCCGCTACCCACAGCGATGTGCTGCGGGGAAATTTGCCCAGAATGGTCACAGACCGGTAACTTGCCCCCGCCTGGGGGCAAATGCCCCGCACCATCGTGGGTAGGGCCCGATCCCGAGGCCCGTCGGACGAGCACAGCGAGGAGGCGGCATGACCGAGCTGTGGAACTGGAGAATCGACCAGGTACGACCGGTGGAGGTCTACCCGGCACTGGCCGATGCGCTCGGTCGGGTGGTGATGCCCCTGGCCGTCGCCGACCCGGCGCGGCTGCCCACGTACGCGGTGGTCTGCGATGTCTGGCAGGCGCCCGGGGAGTTCGCCACGATCGTGGACTGTTACGGCGTGCCCGACGGCCTGCCCGAGTTGCCCAGCATCGCGGCCCTGGCCCGGCTGCTGGACCGCAACTGCCTGGTGCGCGACGACACGCTCGACGAGACCCGGCACCTGCTGGTCGCGCCGGACGGCAGCATCCGCCCGGTGCACTTCGACGTGCAGGAGACCGACGACGGCGAGGTGCTCAGCAACCGGCGGCTGTGCACCGAGGCCGACCCGCGCTGCCGAGGCTGGTCACGCTGCCACCGGTCCCGCTGGGCCCCCGACTCGGTGAACCCCGCCCTCGCCGCCGCCTGAGCACATCACGGGGCCTGAGCGTTAACAG
Organism: Micromonospora maris AB-18-032; assembly: GCF_000204155.1. Lineage (NCBI taxonomy): Bacteria > Bacillati > Actinomycetota > Actinomycetes > Micromonosporales > Micromonosporaceae > Micromonospora > Micromonospora maris. The sequence goes on from NC_015434.1 coordinate 1,691,398, forward strand.
GGGCCCCTTGCTCTACCGCAGGCGTTAACAAGGGGCCCTTCCTTACCGGCCGCGGACGACGAGGTCGTCGAGGAGATTGCGGGTAGCGGCGGCGACGGCGGCCACTGCGGCGTCGAACGCGGCGGCGTTGTGCGCCGCCGGCGCGCGGAAACCGGAGATCTTCCGCACGTACTGCAACGCCGCGGCCTCCACGTCCGCGTCGGTGACCTCCGGGGTGTACGGCTCACGCAGGGTCTTGATGCTTCGGCACACGGCTCCTCCTCGTTCCGTCCGATCACAGGGCGCCGGATACGCTGTGCACGTCATGACTACCGCAGCGGCGGGCGGCCCGCGCACCTATCAGGTGCGCACCTACGGCTGCCAGATGAACGTCCACGACTCCGAGCGCATCTCCGGGCTGCTGGAGCAGGCCGGCTACGTCCGCGCGGGCGAGAGCGACGACTCCCCGGACGTGGTGGTGTTCAACACCTGCGCGGTCCGGGAGAACGCCGACAACCGCCTGTACGGCAACCTCGGTCATCTGCGTCCCGTCAAGGACCGGCATCCAGGGATGCAGATCGCGGTCGGTGGCTGCCTGGCCCAGAAGGACCGGGGCGACATCGTCCGCAAGGCGCCCTGGGTGGACGTCGTCTTCGGCACGCACAACATCGGTTCACTGCCGGTGCTGCTGGAGCGGGCCCGGCACAACGCCGCCGCCGAGGTGGAGATCCTCGAATCCCTCGACGTCTTCCCGAGCACCCTGCCCACCCGCCGCGAGTCGACGTACGCCGGCTGGGTGTCGATCTCGGTGGGCTGCAACAACACCTGCACGTTCTGCATCGTGCCCGCTCTGCGCGGCAAGGAGAAGGACCGCCGCCCCGGCGACATTCTCAGCGAGGTCCGCGCCCTGGTCGACGAAGGCGTGCTGGAGGTGACCCTGCTCGGGCAGAACGTCAACTCCTACGGCGTGGCGTTCGGCGACGCTGGCGAGCCGAACTGGAAACGCAGCGGTGGCCGGTCCGCTTTTGCCCAGCTGCTGCGGGCCTGCGGGGACATCGACGGGCTGGAGCGGGTGCGGTTCACCAGCCCGCATCCGAAGGACTTCACCGACGACGTGATCGCGGCGATGGCCGAGACGCCGAACGTCTGCCACTCGCTGCACATGCCGTTGCAGTCCGGCTCCGACGACGTGCTGCGCGCGATGCGCCGGTCGTACCGGGCCGAGCGCTACCTGGGCATCATCGACAAGGTCCGGGCGGCGATGCCGGACGCCGCCATCACCACCGACATCATCGTCGGGTTCCCCGGCGAGACCGAGGCGGACTTCGAGCGCACCCTGGACGTGGTCCGGGCGGCCCGGTTCTCCTCCGCCTTCACCTTCCAGTACTCGAAGCGCCCCGGCACGCCGGCCGCGACCATGGACGGGCAGCTGCCCAAACAGGTCGTACAGGAGCGCTACGAGCGGTTGATCGCCTGCGTCGAGGAGATCACCTGGGCGGAGAACAAGAAGCTGGTCGGCGAGGCGGTCGAGGTCCTGGTCGCCGTCGGGGAGGGCCGCAAGGACGAGCGCACCGGGCGGCTGTCCGGGCGGGCCCGCGACGGGCGTCTCGTGCACTTCGACGCCGGGTCGTACGCCGGGGCGATCCGTCCGGGCGACATCGTGCACACCGTGGTCACCTACGCGGCACCGCATCACCTCAACGCCGACGGGGAGCCGCTGTCGCACCGGCGTACCCGGGCCGGCGACGCGGCAGAGGCCGGGCGGTCGGCGCGTACCCCCGGGGTGTTGCTCGGTCTGCCCACCATCGGTGCGCCGGCCGCGGCGCCCGAGCCGACGACCGGCTGCGCCGTCTCGCACTGAGCCGGTCGGGGCCCGGTGAGAACCGGACCCCGACCGTCGTACGGTCAGACCGAGATCCGGCCGGCGCCCGCGCCGCCCGTCACGATCGACTTCACGCTGCTCGCGCTGTCCAGGCTGTAGCCGTACGGGATGCCCGCCACGCTGCCGCCGGACTGCCCGCTGCCCGAGTTGACGAAGTGGTTGTTGCGGGCCACCAGGGAACCCGGCCCGGAGTCGCCCTCACCCCGGTGGAACGGGTCGGGGGTGTTCTCGAAGTAGTTGCCCTCGACCAGCACACCGGCGTTCATCGTGGACGCCACGCCGTAGCCGCGCACGTTGCTGTAGAAGTTGTTGTAGACGTGCACCGGGTTGCCGAAGCGGACCCGCGGGTTGCGCTGGTTGCTGCCGTCGAACCAGTTGTGGTGGTAGGTGACCCGCAGCTTGCCGATGTCCTGGCTGCCGTTGTCGTCGCTGTGCCCGAGCAGCATCGTCTTGTCGTGGCTGAACACCCGGTTCCACGACACGGTGATGAAGTCCGACCCCCGCTTGATGTCGACCGCACCGTCATAGCCGCTGCTGAAGGTGTTGTGGTCGACCCAGATGTTGGTGGCCGACTGCTCGATGTTGATCGCGTCGTCGCCCCAGTTCCGGAAGGTCAGGTTCCGGATGATCACGTTGCGGTCGCCGTTGATGGTGAAACCGCAGCCCACGATCGTGGCACCCGCGTTGCCGAGGATGGTCTTGTTGGACCGCACCCGCAGCATCCCCGAGCAGTTGATGGTGCCGGAGACCCGGATCACCGCTGCGCTGCTGGAGTTCAACGCGCTGGTCAGCGCCGAGGCGCTGGTGACCGTGGTGGTGCCGGCGCTGCCGCCGCCGGTGGTGCCGCCGTTCTGGGTGGCCCAGCCGACCAGCCCGGTCTGCGGGGCCGGGTTGGGCGGGGGAGTGGTGCCGCCGCTGCCCAGCCGGATCAGCTGCCAGCGCTGGTTCGCACCGTCGAGATCCGCGTACTGCGAGACGACGCCGCCGTCAGCGGTGGACCACTGCCACACCTCCAGGGCCTTGCTGCTGTGCCGGTTGATGAACCGCACGTCGCCGTTGGCGGAGTCCGCGAGCCGCCAGTGCTGCTTGGTGTCGCTGCTCGCGGTGACCTGGGTGACCTGCACGCCGTCGTTGGAGTTCGGAACGGCGACGACCTTGCCGGAGTGCCGGTTGCGCAGCTGGTAGTAGCCGCCGCCTACGTCGACGAACTGGAACTGCTGGTTGTTGCCGTCGGTACGGGTGAACTGCCGGATCTCACCGCCGTCGGCAGTGGACCAGTTCCACAGGTCCATCGCCTTGCCGCTGTTGCGGTTGACGAACACGTACTGTGCGCTGGTGTCCACGGTGGCCGCCGAAGCGGGGCTCACCGCCACCGCGACGACCGCCGCGGGCAGTGCGACCGCCGTCGCGGCCATGACCGCCAGTCGCCGGGTCAGGCGACGTGTGACGCTTGCAAGCACGGTCAATCTCCTCATCCTCTGGGTACGCGGAACGGGTCGGACGACGCGCGTCAGGGCGTCACGGATGGGCTGCCGGCACCGGCGGCAGAGTCCGTGACGCGGGTGGCCGCGGCGACCATGGATGGTGGTGGAGCGCCGCGGCGTACGCCTGGATGCGTCGTCGGCGTGCGGTCGGCAGGAGTACGCCCCGACATCGGAGGCTGCCGTGCCCAGCGGCAGCGATGCCGGTGACGGACGCAGAATCTGCGCCCTGCCGTCGGATGAACTGGTCGAAAACCGGCTCCCGTGCCCACCCCGTAGGGGCAACCGCTTTCCTCAGATAATCACAGATCGACGTCGATGTAAATGTCGAACGTTAACATCGCCGTGACCAGCGGCAATAGAGACGGAAAGCCCCCGGTTCCAGCCGGAACCGGGGGCTTTCGACAGGTTCAGCTCAGCCGGCCTGCTCCGCCAGCTGGAGGAACTGACGCTTGGAGGCGAGCGCCTGCTCGGCCTCCTTGATCCGCCGGTTGTCGCCGGCGGCCTGAGCCCGGGCCAACCGCTCCTCGGCCTCGGCGACCTGGGCCCGCATCTGGGCCAGCAGCGGGTTGTCCTCACGGCTGGTCCGACGCCACGCCGAGTCCATCACCTCGCGGACCTTCTCGTCGACGGCGCGCAGCCGGCGCTCCAGCCCGGCAGCCGCCTCACGCGGTACCCGACCGGCCTCGTGCCACTGCGCCTGAATGTCGCGCAGCTTGGCCTGAGCGCCCTTGGGGTCACCGTCGATGTCGAGCGCCTCCGCCTCGGCGAGCAGCGCCTGCTTGCGTTCCAGGTTGGCGCGCTGCTCGTTGTCCCGCGCCGAGAAGACCTCGCTGCGCCGGGTGAAGAAGGCGTCCTGCGCGGCCCGGAACTTCTCCCAGAGCCGCTGCTCGGCCTCCTTGGAGGCGCGCGGCGCGGCCTTCCACTGGTTCATCAGGTCCTTCAGCTGGTTGGCAGCCGAAGCCCATTCGGTGGAGTCGGAGACCTTCTCGGCCTCGGCGACCAGCTCTTCCTTGATCGTCTGCGCCTGCTTGCGCTGCGCGTCCAGGGAGGCGAAGTGCGCCCCCCGACGACGGGTGAAGCCGTCACGGGCGGCGGCGAACCGCTTCCACAGCTCACCATCGGTCTTCTTGTCGACCCCCCGGATGGTCTTCCACTCGTCGAGGATCTCCTTGAGTCGGTCGCCCGCGGTCTTCCAGCCGGTCGACTCGGCGGCGAGCTTCTCCGCCTCCTCCACCAGAGCGGTCTTGCGGGCCAACGCCTCGCTGCGGGCCGCCTCCTTGGCGGCCTTGGCCTCGCCGGCCTTCTCCTCGGCCACCGTGGCGAGCCGGTCCAGCCGCGCGGCCAGCGCGTCGATGTCGCCGACCACGTGCGCGTCGGCCAGCGAAGCGCGAATCCGTCGTACGGTGGCCAGCGAATGGTTGGCGTCCGCGGCGCCGGAGTTGAGCCGTGCCTCAGTCAGGTTCACCTCGGTCACCAGGTCGGCGAAGCGGCGGGCGAAGTGTGCCAGCCCCTCCTCCGGTGCTCCCGCCTGCCAGGATCCGACCACCCGCTCGCCTTCGGCGGTCTTGACGTAAACGGTGCCGTCCGCGTCCACCCGTCCGAAGGCAGTCCAGTCGCTCATGTGCCCATCCTCGTTCTCCCGGTGCCCCCTCGGAGAACTCTCTCCCGGGCACCGCCACGGCGCAGCCAAGTTTCTCCGGGCATTGTCACAGGTACGCCCCGGTCCGCGTCGAGCGCCTATCGCCGACCGTGACCATACGGTGTCCTAGGCGCTCCGCGGCATCATCCGGACCGGCGAGCCGTCGCCTACCGGTGCCGCCACGCCGCCGCCACGCCGCCGAGGTCGCATCGACGTGTCGCCGAGGCCGCGTCGGGATGCCGCCGGCACCGCGTCGGGATGCCGCTGTCGCAGCTCAGCGGGCTTGGCGGCGACCTCGGGTGCACGGCTGCGGCCGCCCGACCGATACGGTTGCCGGGTGCCACTGGTCGCCGCCGCCGTCTGCCCGCACCCGCCGCTGCTGATTCCCGAGGTCGCGGGGGCCGCCGCCACAGAGTTGGACGACCTCCGTCGGGCCTGCGACACGGCGGTCACCCGACTCGTCGACTCGGGCGCCGACGAACTGCTGGTCGTGGGTGACGGCCCGGACACCCACCGCTACGATCCGCCGTTCCACGGGTCCCTCGCCGCGTACGGCCTGCCCGTCGAACCGACAGTGGGTCGGCCCGGCCCCGGAAGCCGGCCCGACCTGCCGCTGAGCCTGACCATCGGCGCCTGGCTGCTGGGGCGCTCCCGCTCGGAATCGGTGCCCGTGGTGTCGGCCATGTACGCCGTGGCGCCGCAGACCGACCCGGTGTCGTGCGCGCAGCTCGGCGCCGGCTGGGGCGGCGATCGGAACTGGGCGCTGCTGGTGCTGGGTGACGGGTCGGCCTGCCGGGGGGCGGCAGCGCCGGGCTACGCGGACCCACGCGCCGAGGCGTACGACAGCGGGGTCGCCGAGGCCCTGGCCGACGCGGACCTCGACGCCCTGCTCGACCTGGACCCGGAGCTCTCGGCGCAGCTGCGGGTCGTCGGCCGGGCGGCCTGGCAGGTGCTGGCCGGTGCGGCCCGCGCCGCCGGCGGCGACTGGCGGGGCGAGCTGAGCTACCACGCGGCGCCCTACGGAGTGGCCTACTTCGTGGCCACCTGGGAACGGTCGTGACCCCGGGCACGGTGCTCGCCGTGGTGGGACCCACCGCGGCCGGAAAGTCGGCGCTGAGCATCGCCCTGGCGCACGCCCTCGACGGCGAGGTGGTCAACGCCGACTCGATGCAGCTCTACCGGGGCCTGGACATCGGCACCGCCAAACTCACCGTCGCCGAACGGGACGGCGTGCCGCACCACCTGCTCGACATCTGGGAGGTCACCGAGCCGGCGAGCGTCGCCGAATACCAGGCGCTGGCCCGGGCGGCGGTCGACGACATCCTCGCCCGAGGGCGGGTGCCACTGCTGGTCGGCGGGTCCGGACTGTACGTGCGGGCAGTGCTGGAGCAGTTCGAGTTCCCCGGCACCGACCCGGCGCTGCGGGCGCGGCTGGAGAACGAACTCGCCACCGTCGGCCCGGCGCCGCTGTACGCGCGGCTGCGCGAGGCCGACCCGGTGGCGGCGGCCGGCATCCTGCCCGGCAACGGTCGGCGGATCGTCCGCGCGCTGGAGGTGATCGAGCTGACCGGGGCGCCGTTCACCGCCGCGCTGCCCGAGCCGACGCCTTACTATCCCGCCGTGCAGGTCGGCGTCGACCTGGACACCGCCCGGCTCGATGAGCGGATCGCCGTACGGGTGGACCGGATGTGGGCCGACGGGCTGGTCGCCGAGACCCGGCGGCTGGTCGAGCGGGGCCTGCCCGAGGGGCGTACGGCCAGCCGGGCGCTCGGCTACCAGCAGGTGCTGCGCATGCTGTCCGGGGAGTTGACCGAGACCGAGGCCCGCGACGACACCGTACGGGCGACCCGCCGGTTCGTCCGCCGCCAGCGTTCCTGGTTCCGGCGCGACCCGAGGATCCACTGGCTGGACTCGGCCGAGCCGACGCTGGTCGAGGATGCCCTGCGGATCCTCCGTGACGCTGCGCGATGATGAGAGCGTGAAGTTCACCAAGGGCCACGGCACCGGCAACGACTTTGTGATCCTGCCCGACCCGGACGGCGCGCTGGACCTGACACCCGAGCTGGTGGCCGCGATCTGCGACCGACGGCGGGGCCTCGGTGGCGACGGCGTGCTGCGTGTCGTCCGGGCCGCCAAGCACCCTGACGGGGCCGCGCTGGCCGGTGACGCCGAATGGTTCATGGACTACTGGAACTCCGACGGCTCCTTCGCCGAGATGTGCGGCAACGGCGCTCGGGTCTTCGTCCGGTTCCTGCTGGACAGCGGGTTGGCCACGCCGATCCATGGTGTCCTGCCGGTGGCGACCCGCGCCGGCCTGGTGCGGGCCCGCCTCGACGGCGAGGACATCGCCGTCGAGATGCGCCGACCCCGGCTGTACGCGACCTCCACGGCCGCCCTGGGCGCACTGACCCTGCCCGGTACCGCCGTGGACGTCGGCAACCCGCACCTGGTCTGTCCGCTGCCGGCCGGGCTCGAGCTGACCGGTCTCGACCTGACCCGGGCACCCGGATTCGACCCGACGATCTTCCCGTCCGGGGTCAACGTCGAGTTCACCGCCGACGGCGAGCCACTCGACGGGGTCGACGGGCACGTGCTGATGCGGGTTTACGAACGGGGTTCCGCCGAGACGTTGTCCTGCGGCACCGGCGCCTGCGCCGTGGCCGCCGTAGCCCTGCGCGACATCGCCCGGGAGACCGGCACGATAGCCGTCGACGTCCCCGGCGGCCGCCTCACCGTCACCCTGACAGACAACTCCTGCTGGCTCTCCGGCCCCGCCCTTCTCACGGCCACCGGCACCCTGACCCTCCCCACCCCCTAACCACCCTCCGACCCCTCCCTCCCGCGCCGCCCTCGCGCCCTTGTGCGCGCCGATCTTGCACTTTCGGTCGCCATAATCACCGTATTTGCGGTGATTCATTCCGACGAAAAGTGCAAGATCGACGCGCCGTCAGGCGTGGAGCTCGGACGGTGCGAGGGCCGGCGCGAGGGAGCGCCGCGAGGAGGGGGCCAGCGGGGGTCTTGCGGGTGGGGCCTCAGGGGGTGGCGGAGGCGTTGGCGGCGATCTCGGGGAGGTCGGCGGGGCCGGGGTCGGCGGCCGGCGGGGGAGTGCTGGCGGGGTTCTGGGCGGCGGCGCGGACGGCGGCGGCGACCGCCGGGGCCACCCGGGAGTCGAAGACGCTCGGCACGATGACCGTCGCGTTGAGCTTCTCCTCGCCGACCACGTCGGCGATGGCCTGGGCGGCGGCGATCGCCATCTCCTCGGTGAACTCCTCGGCGTGCGCGTCGAGCATGCCGCGGAAGACGCCGGGGAAGGCGAGCACGTTGTTGATCTGGTTCGGCTGGTCCGAGCGGCCGGTGGCCACCACGGCGGCGTGTTTGCGCGCCTCCCGAGGGTCGACCTCCGGGTCCGGGTTGGCCAGCGCGAAGACGATCGAGTCCTTGGCCATCCGGGCGATGTCGTCGCCGGTGAGCAGGTTCGGCGCGCTCACGCCGATGAAGACGTCGGCACCCTCCAGCGCACCGGGCAGGTCACCCGAGTAGCCGTCCCGGTTGGTGTTCTCGGCCAGCCACTGCCAGGCCGAGTTGAGGTCGGGCTGGCCGCGGTGCAGGGCGCCCTGGCGGTCGTACGCGATGACGTCGCCGACGCCCTGACGCAGCAGCAGCTTCATGATCGCGGTGCCCGCCGCGCCGGCGCCCGAGACGACCACCCGGACGTCCGCGAGGCGCTTGCCCACCACCCGCAGCGCGTTGGTCAGCGCGGCCAGCACGCAGATCGCGGTGCCGTGCTGGTCGTCGTGGAAGACCGGGATGTCCAGCGCCTCACGCAGCCGTGCCTCGATCTCGAAGCAGCGCGGCGCCGCGATGTCCTCCAGGTTGATCCCGCCGTACGCGGGCGCGATCGCCTTCACGATGGCGACGATCTCGTCGGTGTCCTGGGTGTCGAGGACCACCGGCCAGGCGTCCACCCCGCCGAAGCGCTTGAACAGGGCGGCCTTGCCCTCCATCACCGGCAGCGAGGCGGCCGGGCCGAGGTTGCCCAGACCCAGCACCGCCGAGCCGTCGCTGACCACGGCCACGGTGTTGCGCTTGATGGTCAACCGGCGGGCGTCGGCCGGGTTGTCGGCGATCGCCTGGCAGACCCGGGCGACCCCCGGGGTGTACGCGCGGGACAACTCGTCCCGGGTACGCAGCGCGACCTTGGGGCTCACCTCGATCTTGCCGCCGAGGTGCAGCAGGAAGGTGCGGTCGGAGACCTTGCGCACGTCCACGCCGTCGAGCGCCCGCAGCGCGTCGACCACCTGGTCGGCGTGTCCGGCGTCGGCGGTGTCGCAGGTGAGGTCCACGATCACGTGGTTCGGGTCGGAATCGACCACGTCCAGGGCGGTGACGATCGCTCCGGCCTCTCCCACCGAGGTGGTGAGTCGGCCGATCGAGGAGGCATCGGCTGGCACGGCGATCCGGACCGTGATCGAGAATCCGGCACTGGGCAGTCGGGTGATGGCCACGCAGGTCCCTCCGTCGGCGCTGAACGGCTCGTGGCATTTCTACCCGCCCTGCCTGGGCGTCTGGCAGCCACCCCCACTTTGGGCCCTTTGTGTGCAGGGCATATTGCGGGTGCGATCGGTGTTGTCACATGACAGGATTGCTCAGTACATGCTCAGATCGGACAGGAGAGACGCTTGCGAGACCAGGAGACCCACGTTTCCAACGACGAATTCGAAACCACCCCCGGTGAGTACGAACTCTCCGAGCGGCAGGCGTTGCGACGGGTCCCCGGCCTCTCCACCGAGCTGACCGACGTCACCGAGGTCGAATACCGGCAGCTGCGGCTGGAGCGGGTGGTGCTGGTCGGGGTCTGGACCGAAGGCACCCAGGCCGACGCGGACAATTCCCTCACCGAGCTGGCCGCGCTGGCGGAGACCGCCGGGTCGCAGGTGCTCGAAGGGCTCATCCAGCGACGTACCCGGCCCGACCCGGCCACCTACATCGGTCGCGGCAAGGTCGACGACCTCAGCGCGGTGGTGCTCGCCGCCGGCGCCGACACGGTGATCTGCGACGGTGAGCTGTCCCCGTCCCAGCTGCGCAACCTGGAACAGCGCACCAAGGTCAAAGTGGTCGACCGCACCGCGCTGATCCTCGACATCTTCGCCCAGCACGCCAAGAGCAAGGAGGGCCGCGCCCAGGTCGAGCTGGCCCAGCTGGAATACCTGCTGCCCCGGCTGCGTGGTTGGGGTGAGACCCTGTCCCGGCAGACCGGTGGTTCGGGTCGCGGCGGCGGTGCCGGCGGCGGCGTGGGTGTTCGTGGCCCGGGTGAGACCAAGCTGGAGACCGACCGGCGTCGGATCCGCCACCGCATCGCCCGGCTGCGCCGGGAGATCAAGGCCATGAGCACCGTACGCGAGACCAAGCGGTCCCGCCGTACCCGAAACGCGGTTCCCGCGGTCGCCATCGCCGGCTACACCAACGCCGGCAAGTCGAGCCTGCTCAACCGGCTCACCGGAGCCGGTGTGCTGGTGGAGGACGCGTTGTTCGCCACCCTGGATCCGACCACCCGCCGCGCCACCACCTCCGAGGGGCGGGTCTACACCCTCTCCGACACGGTCGGCTTCGTCCGGCACCTGCCGCACCAGATCGTCGAGGCGTTCCGCTCGACGCTGGAGGAGATCGCCGAGGCCGATCTGGTGGTGCACGTGGTCGACGGCACCCACCCGGATCCGCAGGAGCAGGTACGCGCCGTCCGCGAGGTGCTGACCGAGGTGGGCGCCGACCGGCTGCCCGAGCTGCTCGTGGTCAACAAGACCGACGCGGCAGACGAGGAGACGTTGCTCCAGCTCAAGCGGATCTGGCCGGAGGCGGTGTTCGTCTCCGCGTACAGCGGGCGTGGCATCGACGACCTGCGCGCCACCATCGAGCAGCGGCTGCCCCGTCCGGCCGTCGACGTGCGGGTGGTGCTGCCGTACGACCGGGGTGACCTGGTGGCCCGACTGCACCGGCAGGGTGAGGTGCTCAGCACCGCCCACCTGCCGGAGGGGACGATGCTGCACGTACGGGTCAACGAGGCGTTGGCGGCCGAACTGGCCCCGTACCGCGACACGGCGGAGGCGGTCAGCACCGCCCGGTAACGCTGCTACGGCGTCACCCGACGGAAACTTCCGGCATGCGACACTTCTTTCATGCTCCGCACTGTTTCTTCGGTCACGGTGGCACTCGGCCTGCTCGGGGCCACCGTGGCAGTCACGGGTGTCGCCGTGGCGGCGTCGTCGCCCGTCCCCGCCGCGGCAGCCGTCGCGGTGACGGGCCAGGCGGCGGCGGGGCCCCAGACGGTGGTCCCGGCGGCGCTCGGGCCGGCCGTGCTCGGGTCGGCACCACTGACCAAGGCCGGCAAGAAGCAGTGCACCGTCACCGATCCCCGACTGCGGGAGATGTCCGGCCTGGTGGCCACCCGCAGCGGGTACATCGTGATCAACGACAGCACCGATCAGAACGACCGCAAGCAGGTCTTCTACCTGAACAAGGACTGCCAGGTCGTCCGCAACGTGGGCTACACCGGTGCCGGGCCGTTCGACACCGAGGATCTGGCCCTCTCGCCGGACCGGACGAAGCTGTGGATCGCCGACACCGGTGACAACGTCACCAGCCGGGAGCGTCGCGAGCGGGTGGCCGTCTGGAGCATGCCGGTCAACGGCAGTAAGCAGCCGGTCCTGCACCGGCTGTCGTACCCGGACGGCAAGCCCCGCGACGCCGAGGCGTTGCTGATCGGCGACGACAACCTGCCGCTGATCATCACGAAGGTCACCTCCGGCAAGGCCGAGATCTTCACCCCGGACGGCGCGTTGAAGACCGGCGACACCGAGCCGGTGCCGATGAAGAAGCTCGGCGACATCACGTTGCCGAGAACGGACACCGAGAACCCGCTGAGCACCTTCGGCCGCGTCGCGATCACCGGTGCCGCCCGGTCGCCCGACGGCTCCCGGGTGGTGCTGCGCACCTACGCCGACGCCTTCGAGTACGACGTCCAGAACGGCGACATCGTCGGTGCGCTGACCACCGGCACGCCCCGGGTCACCGCGCTGGCCGACCCGTTCGGTGAGGCGATCTCGTACTCCACCGACGGGAAGACCTTCCTGACCGTTTCCGACGCGGGTCACCTGGACGACGACGAGCCGGTCGACATCCTCAGCTACACCCCGTCCACCGAAGGCCCGAAGAACCTGGCCGAGGATCCGGACGCGGCCAAGAAGTCATCCGGTCAGTCGTTCATCGACGGGTTGACCCTCGACGACATCACGTACCTGATCGCCTCGGTGGGCGTACTCGGTGCGTTGCTCGTGGGTGCGGGCATCTACGGCATCCTGCGGGCCCGCAAGCGGCCGGGACCGGCCGGCAAGGGGCGTGGCCGTGACGACGGCCCGAAACCCACAGGCAAGGACGACGACGGCGCGGCCGGCGACCGCGCACGGTCCGGCGGTGTGTACGGCGGCGCAGCGACCGGTGGCGTCTACGGCGGCGGCTCGCCGAACGCCGAGCGACCCGGCCCGGCGCGGCCCGGACCGGTGTACGGGGGACGGGCCAGCGGCAACGGTGCCCGACCGGCCGGTGGTGGCGTCTACGGCGGTGGCGGCCGTGCCGGTGAGGGCGTGCCCGGCTCCGGTGGCCGGGCCGGCGGCGGTCGACCGGCGGGCGGCGGCGTGTACGGAGGTGGCGGACGTCCCGGTGGCGCCGGCCGCGCCGAACCACCCCGTGGCGGCGGCCGCGTCGAACCGCCACGCGGCGGTGGACGTGCCGAGCCACCCCGACGTGGCGGTGGACCAACCGAGCCGGATTACCACGGTCGGCGCTCCGGTCGTTACCGGGAGGACAATTCCGAGCCGTACGGTCAGCCGCCCGGCGGCACCTACGGCTACCGCGGCGACCGGTACTGACCCTGCGGCCAGCACCGGTCGATGCCCGGGGTCAGATCCGGCGTAGCACGGCCACCACGCGCCCCATGATGGTGGCGTCGTCGCCGGGAATGGGATCGAAAGCCGGGTTCTGCGGCATCAGCCAGACGTGACCGTCGCGCCGCCGATAGGTCTTCACCGTCGCCTCGCCGTCGAGCATGGCGGCGACGATCTCCCCGGAGTCGGCGGTCGGCTGCTGGCGGACCACCACCCAGTCGCCGTCGCAGATGGCCGCGTCGAGCATCGAGTCGCCCTTGACCTGGAGCATGAAGACCTCGCCCTCGCCGACGAGCTCGCGGGGAAGCGGGAAGACGTCTTCCATCGACTGCTCGGCGAGGATCGGCCCACCGGCGGCGATGCGGCCGAGCATCGGCACGTACGCCGGGGTGGGGCGCTGCGAGCGGCTCAGCTCGTCGTCGATGTCGCCGGGGGACCGGACGTCGACCGCGCGTGGCCGATTCGGATCACGCCGCAGGAAGCCCTTCTTCTCCAGCTCCTTGAGCTGGTAGGCGACGCTGGACGGGGAGACGAGCCCGACCGCCTCGCCGATCTCCCGCACGCTCGGCGGGTAGCCGTGCCGCTCCACCCAGGTGCGGATGAAGTCCAGGATGCGACGCTGCCGGGCGGTGAGGTCGGCGGCCGCCGGGTCCGGAAAGGTGTTGGCCACCGATGTCACCGGGCGAACGGCGGGCTGCGCGGCTCGGGCGCGGGTGACGCTGCGGCGTCGGGTGGGCGGCGGCCCCGCCTCGCTGCTCTGCTGCGGGCTCTGTGGCCGGTTGGCCCGGTCCTGGGTCACGTCCGTCCTCCCTGGTCGGCGCTGGGTGCCTCGGCGGCTCGTGGTGCATGCGGTGGTCTGCCGGGCTGGTCGACCATGGTCACCTCCGGCTGCCCATGACCGTATAGGTGAGATCGGTCATTTTCAAACATCTGTACGAGGTTTCTCCGCGTGTCGACACGCGCAGGCGTGACAGTCGTACGCCTGTTCTGATAAATGATACGTCTGATCGAACGGGTGTTCGATCGAACGCCTTTTCTGAAGATCAGATCCGGTCGGCCGGTAACCGGTGTCGCCGCGCCGCGTTGGGCTCTCGGGTCGCGCTGCGGCGAGGTTGTCGGGTGACGCGCCGGACACGCCGGTCAACTTGACCGCGGTTCGCCAGCGGCATACGGTCAACCCCTAGATGTAGTAGTCACACAGGCGTAACTCGCCTACAGGTTGGGTTCGACTACGGACCGCACTCTCGTACCATCAGGTCGGCGGCCATCCTTCGATGATGGCCCGCCGCGCTGTTGCGTGCCCGGAGGCGGCCATAGGCGTGCCCGTGGTCGATCGAGGAGGTCGGGCGATGCGGTGTCCGTACTGCCGGCATGCCGACTCCCGCGTGGTCGACTCGCGGGAGGCCGACGACGGCCAGCTGATCCGTCGTCGACGCTCCTGCCCGGAGTGCGGCAAACGGTTCACCACTGTCGAAGAGGCGGTGCTCGCGGTCGTGAAGCGCAGCGGGGTGACCGAGCCGTTCAGCCGTACGAAGATCATCGGTGGGGTGCGCAAGGCCTGCCAGGGCCGACCGGTCGACGAGGACTCGATCGCGCTGCTGGCGCAGCGGGTCGAGGAAACCATCCGGGCCAAGGGCGCCGCCGAGATCCCCAGCCACGAGGTGGGGCTGGCCATCCTGGGTCCCCTGCGGGACCTGGACGAGGTCGCCTACCTGCGGTTCGCCAGCGTGTACCGGTCGTTCGACTCGCTCGCCGACTTCGAGCGGGAGATCGAGACGCTGCGGGCCGCCGCACGTGCCCGGCAGGACGCGCAGGCCGAGACGGCCGGCGCCGCCGGCCACACACAGTGAGCTTTCTTCAGTGGTAGTGACAGTCGGATCGCGCGGTGCCGCGCGGACGAGGGGGCGGATGAGATGCCGGGGGATGGCGTGACAACAAGCAGGACACGGAGCAAGGCCGGCGCGGGTCTGAAGGTCGAGCGGGTCTGGACCACCGAGGGTGTGCACCCGTACGACGAGGTCGCCTGGGAGCGCCGCGACGTCGTGATGACCAACTGGCGGGACGGCTCGATCAACTTCGAGCAGCGTGGGGTGGAGTTCCCGGAGAGCTGGAGCGTCAACGCGGCAAACATCGTGACCACCAAGTACTTCCGGGGCGCGGTGGGCACCCCGGAGCGGGAGTGGTCGCTGCGGCAGCTGATCGACCGGGTGGTCACCACCTACCGCACCGCCGGTGAGGAGTACGGCTACTTCGCCAGCCCGGCCGACGCCGAGGTCTTCGCCCACGAGCTGACCTGGATGCTGCTGCACCAGGTGTTCAGCTTCAACTCGCCGGTCTGGTTCAACGTCGGCACGCCCTCACCTCAGCAGGTCAGCGCGTGTTTCATCCTGGCCGTCGACGACTCGATGGACTCCATCCTCGACTGGTACAAGGAAGAGGGGCTGATCTTCAAGGGCGGCTCCGGCTCCGGGGTGAACCTCTCCCGGATCCGCTCCTCCCGGGAGCTGCTCTCCTCCGGCGGCACCGCCTCCGGCCCGGTCAGCTTCATGCGCGGCGCGGACGCCAGCGCCGGCACCATCAAGTCCGGTGGCGCCACCCGGCGGGCGGCCAAGATGGTCATCCTCGACGTGGACCACCCCGACATCGAGGAGTTCGTGGTCACCAAGGCGCGCGAGGAGGACAAGATCCGCGCCCTGCGCGACGCCGGGTTCGACAT
Organism: Micromonospora maris AB-18-032; assembly: GCF_000204155.1. Lineage (NCBI taxonomy): Bacteria > Bacillati > Actinomycetota > Actinomycetes > Micromonosporales > Micromonosporaceae > Micromonospora > Micromonospora maris. Next base: position 1,707,035 of record NC_015434.1, read on the forward strand.
GGACCTGGGCGGCGCCGACATCGTCAGCGTGCAGTACCAGAACGCCAACAACTCGGTACGGGTCTCCGACGAGTTCATGACCGCGGTGGAGAACGGCGGCGGCTTCGACCTGCGGGGTCGGCTCGACGGGCAGACCATCGAGACCATCGACGCGAAGAAGCTGTTCCGCACCATCTCCCAGGCTGCCTGGGAGTGCGCCGACCCCGGCCTGCAGTACGACGACACCATCAACGACTGGCACACCTGCCCGGAGACCGGTCGGATCACCGCCTCGAACCCGTGCTCGGAATACCTGCACCTGGACAACTCCTCGTGCAACCTGGCCTCGCTGAACCTGATGAAGTTCCTCCGCGCCGACGGCGGCTTCGAGGTGGAGAAGTTCGTCAAGTCGGTCGAGTTCGTCATCACCGCGATGGACATCTCGATCTGCTTCGCCGACTTCCCGACGGAGAAGATCGGCGAGACCACCCGGGCGTACCGGCAGCTCGGCATCGGCTACGCCAACCTCGGTGCCCTGCTGATGGCCTCCGGCCTGCCGTACGACTCGGACCAGGGCCGCTCGCTGGCCGCCGCGATCACCTCGCTGATGACGGGCACGGCGTACCGCCGCTCGGCCGAGCTGGCCGGCATCGTCGGCGCGTACGACGGCTACGCCCGCAACGCCGAGCCGCACAAGCGGGTGATGCGCAAGCACGCCGCCGCCAACGACGAGATCAAGCCCACCGGGACCGTGGCCACCGCGGTGGTCCGCGAGGCCACCAGGCAGTGGACCCAGGGCAACAAGATCGGTGACAAGTTCGGCTGGCGCAACTCGCAGGCCAGCGTGCTCGCGCCGACCGGCACCATCGGCCTGATGATGGACTGCGACACCACCGGCGTCGAGCCGGACCTGGCGCTTGTCAAGTTCAAGAAGCTGGTCGGCGGCGGTTCGATGCAGATCGTCAACCAGACCGTGCCGCGCGCCCTGCGTAGCCTCGGCTACCCCGAGGAGCAGGTCGAGGCGATCGTCGAGCACATCGCCGACCACGGCCACGTGGTGGACGCCCCCGGCCTCAAGCCGGAGCACTACCCGGTCTTCGACTGCGCCATGGGCGAGCGGTCCATCGCCCCGATGGGCCACGTACGGATGATGGCGGCGGTCCAGCCGTTCATCTCCGGCGCCATCTCCAAGACGGTGAACATGCCGGAGCAGGCCACCGTCGAGGACGTCGAGAAGATCTACTTCGAGGGCTGGAAGCTCGGCCTCAAGGCCCTGGCGATCTACCGGGACAACTGCAAGGTCGGCCAGCCGCTGTCGGTCGCCAAGCCCAACAAGGCCGCCGAGCCGGCCCCGACCACCGCCGTCGAGCCGGTGGTGGAGAAGGTCGTGGAGTACCGCCCGGTGCGCAAGCGGCTGCCGAAGAAGCGCCCCTCGGAGACCATCTCCTTCTCGGTCGGCGGCGCCGAGGGCTACCTCACCGCCTCGTCGTACCCGGATGACGGCCTGGGCGAGGTCTTCCTCAAGATGTCCAAGCAGGGCTCCACCCTGGCCGGAGTGATGGACGCCTTCTCGGTGGCCATCTCCATCGGCCTGCAGTACGGCGTCCCCCTGGAGACGTACGTCAGCAAGTTCACAAACATGCGCTTCGAGCCGGCCGGCATGACCGACGACCCGGACGTGCGGATGGCCGCCTCGGTGATGGACTACATCTTCCGTCGCCTCGCGCTGGACTTCCTGCCGTACGACCGCCGCGCCGAGCTGGGCATCTTCACCGCCAAGGAGCGGGCCGCGCAGCTGGCGGCCGAAGCCGAGGCGGAGGCCAACGGCACGGACCTGACCGCGATGGCCTCGTCCGCGCCGGTGGAGACCCGGCCGGAGGAGCCGAAGGCCGGGCCGATCGCCCAGCCCGCCCAGGAACTCGCCGACGTCGCCGCCGCGAAGCCGGCACCGTCGGTCGGTTCCAGCACCGAACTGCTCGAAGCCGTGATCGGCAAGGCCGCCGACGCACCGCTCTGCTTCACCTGCGGTACGAAGATGCGCCCCGCCGGCAGCTGCTACGTCTGCGAAGGCTGCGGCTCCACCAGCGGCTGCAGCTGACGTACGAGAAAGCGACGAGCCCCGGGCGGATCACCGCCCGGGGCTCGTCCCGTCCGGCTGCGATCCGGCGCGGCTCCTTGGGCTGAATCCTGGGGCCGAGTCGCCCTTCGGTGCATCTCGCGCAAGATCACGCTCGATCCACGATCGAGTGGCCTCGCGGGCGCGCGGATGCCACTTGTTCCTGCATCGAGCACGGCCCCGCCCGTTCGGCGGTCAGCGATCCCGATCGTCAGCGCTTGAGTGTGCGGAGGAAAGCCGACCAGGACTGGCCGTCGAAGCGGAGGACCGGGCCTGCGGCGTTCTTGCTGTCGCGGACGATGACATTTCCGCGCCGGGTAGCCACCTCGACGCAGGCACCGCCGTTGTTGTCGCTGTAGCTGGACTTGCGCCAGACCAGGCGATCCGGGGTCTCCATGGCCACCCCCCTCGGGTCTGTCACCGCTTCATGTCGTCCGCCATCCGCTGGATGAGCTTGCGCGACTCTACCGGCCCGAGAGCGGCTGCCCGGAGTCGGTCCCACAACCGAGTGTAGGCCCGCACAGCATCCGGGCGGTCGAGGTAATCCGCGTCCGTGAACGTCTCGACGTAGACCACGTCCGTGGTCGCGTCCTCGCCGAAACGCAGGATGATGAAGCTGTACGAGGCCGTGGCGTACGTCTGCGCGTCGAACGGGAAGATCTGCAACTCGACGTTGGGTCGGCCGCTCACCTCGGCCAGATGCAACAGTTGGTCCCGCATGACTTCGTGGTCACCGATGGTTCGCCGCAGTGCTGATTCACTGAGCACGAAGCTGACCTGCGGACCTTCCGGGTTACGCAAGATCGCCTGCCGTTCCAGCCGTACCTCGACCTGGCGGTCGACGTCCTCGTCCGTGAGGCGTGGATGGGCGGTGGCATTCAGCGCCCGGATGTACGACTCGACCTGAAGGACCCCAGGCACGATCTCGGGCTGGTACCAGCGGATCTCCGTGGCATCGGCTTCGAGATCGAGGTACTGGCGGAACCAGTCCGGGACGACGTTGCGGTACGTGCTCCACCTGCCTCGCTGGCGTCCGGCGCGGGCCAACTCGCGCATGGACTCGGCCTAGTCAGCTCGTTCGGCTGGCTGCTTCCGGTTCCGGCTCGGGCTGGCGGATGGTGCGGGCGCGCAGCAGGTCCCGCAGCGACCACCCGCCGGTCAGGCACCACAGTGCGATGACCGGGTCGCAGATCGCGCAGCCGAACGACGAGCCGGGCAGGAACGGGATGATCGGGTTGCCGTACAGGTGGTGGACGACGTCCCAGCCGGTGTGCAGGAGCCAGCCGACGCCGATCCACCGCCACGACTCCAGCCCCCGGTACGCCACGTAGACCAGCACCACCACGAACGGGAACTCCCAGCCCGCCAGTCCGCCGCCGCTGAGGTACGCCGCACCGGCCCCGGCGACCATGATCGCGTTGAACCGGCGGCGGTGTGGTTCCCGGATCAGCGAGTTGAGGCAGACGTACAGGGCAGCGACGAGCAGCGGCATGAGGATGGTCATGGCCGGTGAATCTAGGTGCGGTCGCCGGTGGCGAGCAGGGGCCGGCGAGCCATCGATCGACGGGTTCTCGCCAGAATGGGCATATGCACCGGGTGGTGGTCGTCGCGAACGACGACGTGGTCCCGTTCGACCTGTCCGTGCCGATCGAGGTGTTCGGCCGCGCGCGGCTGGCCGACGGCCGCCCGGCCTATCAGGTGCGGGTCTGTGCGGTCACCGAGGAGGTGCGGGCGGGCGCGGTCGGGGTGCGGATACCGCATGATCTGTCCGTGCTGGCCGAGGCCGACACGGTGGTCGTACCGGGGGTCGCCGACCTGGCCGCCCCGCTGCCCGCCGCGATCCGGGAGGCGTTGGCCACCTGCACGGCCCGGCTCGTGTCGATCTGTACCGGCGCCTTCGTGCTCGCCGCAGCCGGCCGGCTCGACGGGCGGCGGGCCACCACCCACTGGGCCGCCGCGGCCGAGCTGGCCCGCCGGTATCCCGCCGTCACCGTCGACCCGGACGTGCTGTTCGTCGACGACGATCCGGTGCTGACGTCGGCCGGTGCCGCCGCCGGGCTCGACCTGTGCCTGTACGTCGTCCGGCGGGACTACGGCGCGGCGGTCGCCGCCGACACCGCGCGTCGCTGCGTGATGCCGCTGGAACGGGCCGGGGGACAGGCGCAGTTCATCGCGTACGAGCCACCCGTGCCGGCGGGACACGGCATCCAGCCACTGCTTGCCTGGATGGCCGACAACCTTCACCGTCCGCTCACCCTGGCCGAGATCGCCGCGTACGCCTCGATGAGCACCCGGTCGCTGAGCCGGCACTTCCGCGACCAGACCGGCACCACGCCGATGCGTTGGCTCAGCCGGCACCGGGTCCGGCGGGCCCAGCAGCTGCTGGAACAGACCGACCAACCGGTCGAACGCGTCGGCGCGCTCGTCGGGTTCGCCTCGCCGACCGCCTTCCGGGAGTGCTTCCGGCACGTTGTCGGCGTCAGCCCGCGCGACTACCGGGCGGCCTTCCCACCGCCCGCCGTGAACTAGCCCGTCGATCATGCACTTTCCGCCGAGGCAAAAGCCGTGAAAAGGGTCATCTCGGCGACCAGAAGTGCAAGATCGGCGGAGTGCCGGGGCAGGGGTTAGGTGACTTCTGTCAGGCGGGTGGTGAGGAAGTCGCGTTCGGGGTCGTTGTCGACCTGGGCCAGCGCGGCTCGGTACGCCTGTGCCGCCTCGCTGCGGCGGTCGAGTTGGCGCAGCAGGTCGGCACGGATCGCCGGTAGGTAGTGGTAGCCGGCCAGGCGGGGATCTGCGGCGAGGGCGTCGACCTCGGCGAGCGCTGCGGCCGGTCCGTCCACCATGGACACTGCTACGGCTCGGCTGAGGGCGACCACCGGCGACGGCCAGTGGGCCAGCAGCGCGTCGTAGAGCCGGACGATCTGCGGCCAGTCGGTCGCGGCGTAGCTGGGCGCGTGGGCGTGCAGCGAGGCGATGGCCGCCTGTAGCGCGTACCGGCCGGCTCGTCCGGTGCGGAGGGCCTCGACCACCAGCCGATGGCCCTCGCCGATGGCGGTCCGGTCCCAGCAGGAACGATCCTGGTCCTCCAGCCGCAGCAGCCGGCCCTGCTCGTCGGTGCGGGTGGCGCGGCGGGCGTCGGTGAGCAGCAGCAGGGCGAGCAGTCCGCTCACCTCGGGCTCGTCGGGCATCAGCTCGTGCAGCATCCGGGCCAGGTGCACAGCCCGGTCCACCAGGTCGGCGCGGACCAGGTCAACGCCGGTCGGCGCGGTGTGCCCGGTGGTGAAGAGCAGGTGTACGACGCTGAGCACCGCGTCCAGCCGTTCGGGCAGTTCGGCGGTGTCCGGTACCCGGTACGGGATCCGTGCCGCCGAGATCTTTTTCTTGGCCCGGGTGACCCGCGCCGCCATTGTCGACTCGGCGACCAGGAATGCCCGGGCGATGTCGGCGGTGCTGACTCCGCAGACCAGGCGCAGGGTGAGCGCCACCTGCGCCTCCCGGGCGAGCGCGGGATGGCAGCAGGTGAAGACCAGACGGAGCCGATCATCGGGTACGGCGACCTCGTCGGACTCATCCGCTTCGACCGCTTCCGGCTCCACGAGCAGCGGAAGCTTCGTGCGGAGCACCTGCCGGCGGCGCAGCACGTCGAGGGCTCTGCGGCGGGCGATGGCGGTGAGCCAGGCGCCGGGCTTGTCCGGTACGCCGTCCCTGGTCCAGGCCCCCAGCGCCGCGACGTACGCCTCCTGGACGCATTCCTCGGCGAGGTCGAGGTCACCGGCGGCGCGCGCGGTCGCGGCGACCACGAAGGCCCACTCCCGGCGGTGCGCGTCAACCAGCGCCCGCTCCGCCGGGTTCGTCCGCTCCGCCGGGTCGGGCTGGGCGAACCGGACGCCGACAGCCCTCGGCGGCTCGGCACCCTCGAACGGAGCGGGCTGCTCGCCGTCGTTCACTCGGTCGGCGCGACGAACAGTGGCCGGACCTCCACGGCGCCGTGGATGGTGGCCGGGTTCAGCTTGGCGATCTCCAGTGCCACGTCGCGGTCGGGTGCCTCCAGCACGAAGAACCCGGCGACGACCTCCTTGGCCTCGATGAACGGGCCGTCGGTGACGAGGTCGCCGCGTATCGCGGCGGCGGTGGTGCTCGGTTGCAGCGCAAAGCCGGTGACGATCCGCCCGCCCAGTTCGGTGACCTTCGCCGGATACTGTTCGAGCAGCGCGACGTAGTCGGGCGTGAGCTCCATCGGGTCGGCCGGCGCGGGCGAGTAGATCAGCACTGCGTACTGGGGCATGGGGTCCTCCTCGAATCGCTGTTCATCCTCGGCGCAACCGGCGCGGGAGGCCAGCACGAATCGGCCCGGGTGGGGAGATTTCTCCACCGAGGCGCCCACCCGCACAGCACGACAGGGCGGCCACCGCACCGGTCAGCGCGTCCGGTGCCGGTACGACTGCCTAGACTGCCGCGATGAGCGGAACGCGACGGCCGTTGGCGAAGCGGCCGCTGACCGAACCGCATCCGTCCCGACTGCCGCTGGAGCATCCGGAGCGGGAGCGGATCCTGGCCGCCCACGCGGCGGCGCTGGCCGCCGGGGACGCCGGCTACCGGGACCCGGTCACCGGACTGTTCGTGCTCACCGCCGGCTTTCTCGCCCGTCGCGGCACCTGCTGTGACCAGGGCTGCCGGCACTGCCCGTACGTGACCTGAGGCTCGGCCTCAGGCCGCGGCGACGAACACCCGGGAGGCCACCTCACGGGGCAGGCGGATGCTCTCCCCGGAACGGTCGATCGACACACCGTCGCGTTCCTGGGCGACGGTGACCATGGCACCGGGGTCGACGCCGGCGGCGTGCAACTGGCGGAGCACCTCGGCGTCGGTCTGCACGCTCTCGCAGATGCGCCGGACGATCACCTTGCCGGTCAAACCCGGGAAGGCCAGGTTGCGCTCGCCCTCGACCGGCTCCGGCTCGGTCTCGCCGGGGGAGCCGAGATCCTCCAGACCGGGGATGGGGTTGCCGTACGGCGACCGGGTCGGCCGGTTGAGCAGGTCGTAGACCCGCTTCTCGACCGCGTCGCTCATCACGTGCTCCCAGCGGCAGGCCTCCTCGTGGGCCTCCTCGTAGGGCATCCCGATCACGTTGACCAGCAGCAACTCGGCGAGCCGGTGCTTGCGCATCACGGACACGGCGGTGCTGCGGCCGAGCGGCGTGAGGCTGAGGTGGCGGTCACCCTCGACGGTGAGCAGGCCGTCGCGCTCCATTCGGGCGACGGTCTGGCTGACGGTGGGGCCGCTCTGGCGCAACCGTTCGGCGATCCGGGCGCGCAGCGGCGGCACACCCTCTTCCTCGAGTTCGAGGATCGTGCGCAGGTACATTTCGGTCGTATCGACCAGGTCGTGAGACTTCATGGTGTCAGCGGCCCTCCAATGATCGATGGTACCCTGCCGCACCTGTCATGACCGCCGCCGAACCGCGGCGAGGTTCACCGAGGGTGTTGACTGAACGACATGTCCGCTACCGACGGTCTTCTGGTGGAGGCGGCGCAGCTCGCCGCCGAGCTCGACACGGCCGACCCGCCCACCCTGCTCGACGTCCGCTGGCGGCTGGCCGGCCCACCCGGGCGGATCGACTACGCGGCGGGACACCTGCCGACCGCGGTCTTCGTCGATCTGGACACCGCGCTGTGCGGTCCGCCCGGCCCGGCCGGTCGCCACCCGCTGCCCGACCCCGCCGCACTGCAGGCTGCGTTGCGGGCCGCCGGGGTGCGCGCGGGTCACCCCGTGGTGGTGTACGACGGCGGCGACGGCATGGCCGCCGCTCGCGCCTGGTGGACGCTGCGCTGGGCCGGACACCGCCCGGTACGCGTACTGCACGGTGGTTTTCCGGCCTGGTTGGCCGCCGACCTGCCGGTCAGCACCGACGAGCCGCACCCGGTGCCCGGCGACGTGACAGTCACGCCGGGCGGGCTGCCGGTGCTCGACGCGGCGGCTGCCGCCCGGCTGGCCGCCGCCGACGCCGGTGTCCTGCTCGATGTTCGCGCGGCACCCCGTTACCGGGGCGAGCACGAGCCGGTCGACCCGGTGGCCGGGCACGTTCCCGGCGCGGTCAACCTGCCGGCACCCGAGTACGTCGCCGACGGCCGGTTCCCGTCCGGGGCGGCCCTGCGCGACCGGTTCGCCACCGCCGGGGTGAGTGCCGAGGCGCCGGTCGGTGCGTACTGCGGCTCCGGGGTGACCGCCGCGCAGGCAGTGCTGGCGCTGCACCTGGCCGGCCGGACGGACGCCGCGCTCTACGTCGGTTCCTGGAGCAACTGGGTCGCCGACCCGGACCGACCGGTCGCGGTCGCCCCGCCGCCGGACGCCTGAGGGCCCGGTAGCCGGCACCTGCCGCCCGGCCGGTCGCGTGCGACCATGGACAGATGTCCGAAGACACGGTGGTGGTGTGGGACGAGTCGCTGCTCGCCTACGACCTCGGTGACCACCCGCTCGACCCGGTACGGGTGGAGTTGACCATCGCACTGGCCCGGGAACTGGGCGTGCTGCAACGGCCCGGGGTACGCCTGATCCGGCCGTGGCCCGCCGACGATGCGCTGCTCACCCGGGTGCACGACCAGCGTTACCTGGACGCGGTCCGGATGGCCCCCCGCGAACCCTTCTTCTCCGGCTTCGGCCTGGGCACCTCGGACAATCCCGTCTTCGACCGGATGCACGAGTCCAGCGCGTTGATCGCGGGTGCGACGGTGGCCGCCGCCGAGGCGGTGTGGTGGGGGCAGGCCCGGCGCGCGGTGAACGTGGCCGGCGGCCTGCACCACGCCATGTCCGACCGGGCGGCCGGGTTCTGCATCTACAACGACCCGGCGGTGGCCATCGCCCGGCTGCTCGACCTCGGCGCGGAGCGGATCGCGTACGTCGACGTCGACGTGCACCACGGCGACGGGGTGCAGCAGATCTTCTGGGACGACCCACGGGTGCTGACCGTCAGCCTGCACGAGACCCCCCTCGCGCTGTTCCCCGGCACCGGCTTCCCCGACGAGACCGGTGGCCCGGGTGCCGAGGGCAGCGCGGTAAACATCGCGCTGCCGCCCGCGGTCTCCGACGCCGGCTGGCAACGCGCCTTCCACGCGATCGTGCCGTCGGTGCTGCGCGCGTTCCGTCCGCAGGTGCTGTTCACCCAGTGCGGCGCGGACGCGCACCGCAGTGATCCCCTCGCCGACCTGCATCTGTCCGTCGACGGTCAGCGGGCCACCTACCTGGCGTTGCGGGCCCTCGCCGACGAGTTGTGCGAGGGGCGTTGGGTGGCCACCGGTGGTGGCGGGTACGCCCTGGTCGAGGTGGTGCCCCGGGCCTGGACGCACCTGCTGGCGACGGCCACCGGCGCGCCGCTGGATCCGGCCACGCTGACCCCGCCGGCGTGGCGGGCGTTGGCCGCCGCCCGTCGACCCGGCTCCGACGTGCCGTTGCGGATGACCGACGGCATCGATCCGGGGTACGAGCCGTGGCAGCCCACCGGCGAGCCGAACCCGGTGGACCGGGCGATCGCGGCGACCCGCAAGGCGGTCTTCCCGCTGCTCGGTCTCGACCCGCACGATCCGCGCGACTGAGTTGGCCGGGCCCGAGGTGACCACCGCCGACAACGCCATCGACGTGCTGCTCAGCGATGGCCGCACGGTCCAGTTGCGACCGATCCGGCCGTCGGACGCGCCAGCGATCGTCGCCATGCACTCCCGCTTCTCCGAGCGCACCCGCTACCTGCGCTACTTCTCGCCGTACCCGCGCATCCCCGAACGGGATCTGCAACGGTTCGTCAACGTCGACCACGTCGACCGGGAGGCGTTCGTGGTGCTGGCCGGCGAGCGGATCGTCGCCGTCGGCCGGTACGAGCGGCTCGGCCCGGCCGCACCCGATGCCGAGGTCGCCTTCGTGGTGGAGGACGCCTACCAGGGGCGGGGCATCGGCTCGGTGTTGCTGGAGCATCTGGCCGACGCCGCCCGGCGGGCCGGCATCGTCAACTTCGTCGCCGAGGTGCTGCCGGCCAACGGGGCCATGTTGCGGGTCTTCGCCGACTTCGGCTACCAGCTGCAACGGCAGTTCGCCGACGGCGTGGTGCACCTGACCTTCCCGATCGCTCCCACCGAGGCGACCCTGGAGGTGCAGCGCGGCAGGGAGCAGCGGACCGAGGCCCGATCCATCGCCCGGCTGCTCGCCCCACGCGGCGTCGTCGTCTACGGGGCCAGCGCCACCGGCCAGGGTGTCGGCGCGGCGGTGCTCGGGCACCTGCGCGACGGCGGTTTCACCGGTTCCGTGGTGCCGGTGCATCCGACCGCCGTCCGGGTCGCCGGGCTGCCCGCGTACCCGTCGGCGGCCGACGCGGGGCTGCCGGTCGACCTGGCGGTGGTGGCGGTGCCACCGGAGTCCGCGCCCGAGGTGGTCGCGGACGCGGCAAAGGCGGGTGTGCACGGCCTGGTGGTCATCTCCGCCGGCTTCGCCGAGTCCGGTGTCGAGGGCGCCGCCGCGCAGCGCGCCCTGGTCCGCGCGGCCCACGCCGCGGGCATGCGAGTGATCGGCCCGAACTGCCTGGGGGTGGCGAACACCGACCCGACCGTACGCCTCAACGCCACGCTCGCCCCGCGCCTGCCGGTGCCCGGCCGGGTCGGCATCTTCAGCCAGTCCGGCGCGTTCGGGGTGGCCCTGCTGGCCGAGGCGGATCGGCGTGGCCTGGGCCTGTCCAGCTTCGTCTCGGCCGGTAACCGTGCCGACGTCTCCGGCAACGACCTGCTGCAGTACTGGCAGGACGACCCGGCCACCGACGTGATCATGTTGTATCTGGAGACCTTCGGTAACCCGCGCAAGTTCGCCCGGCTGGCCCGGCGGATCGGTCGGGACAAGCCGGTGGTGGCGTTGGCCTCCCCGGCGCGTCCGCCCGGCGTGGGTGACTCCGTCGGCCCGGACGAGGCGGCGGTGAGCGCGTTGTTCGCGCAGTCCGGGGTGATCCGGGTCGACACCGTCGCCGAGTTGCTCGACGTCGGGGTGTTGCTGGCCAACCAGCCGCTGCCGGCCGGTGACCGGGTCGGCATCGTCGGCAACTCCTCGGCGTTGACCGGGCTGGCGGCGACCGCCTGTGCGGCCGCCGGGTTGACCGTCGCGGCGGGATATCCCCGGGACGTCGGCCCGCAGGCCGGCGCGATCGAGTTCGCCGAGGCGCTGACCGCCGCCGCTGCGGACGAGAACGTCGACGCCCTGGTGGCACTCTTCGCGCCCCCGCTGCCCGGTCAGATCATCGGCACCGAGGCGGATTTCGCAGCCACCCTCCCTGCGGCGTTCACCGCCGACAAGCCTGCGGTGGCGACCTTCCTGGTCGGTCGGGCACCAGCCGGAGTGCCCTCGTACCCGAGCGTGGAGGAGGCGGTCCGCGCGCTCGCCCGGGTCACCGCGTACGCCGACTGGCTGCGTCGACCGCCCGGGGCGCTGCCCGAACTGTCCGATGTCGATCCGATCGCGGCGCAGGCGGCGTTGCGCGGCGACGGGGTCGACAGCGATGCGCTGCTCGCCGCCTACGGCATCGAGGTGGTCCAGTCGGTGTCGGTCGGCTCGGCGGACGAAGCCGTCGAGGCGGCGACCCGGCTCGGTTTTCCGGTGGCGTTGAAGGTCGCCGCCAGCGGGCTGCGGCACCGGCTCGACCTCGGTGCGGTCCGGCTCGACCTGGCCGACGAGGCCGCCGTACGCCGCACGTACGCGGAACTGGCGGCGGCGTTCGGCGCGGACGTCCTGGTGCAGCCGATGGTCCCGCCCGGGGTGGCCTGCGTGGTCGAGTTGGTGGAGGATCCGGCGTTCGGTCCGGTCGTCGGCTTCGGGCTCGGTGGCGTCGCCACCGAACTGCTCGGCGACCGCGCCTGGCGGGCCGTGCCGCTCACCGACCGCGATGCCGCCGAGTTGGTGGACGCACCGCGCGCGGCACCGCTGCTGCACGGGCACCGGGGGGCCGAACCGGTGGACCGGGCGGCCCTGGCCGACCTGCTGATGCGGGTCGGGCGGTTGGCCGACGAACAGCCTCGGGTGCGTTCCCTGACCCTGAACCCGGTGTTGGCCCGCCCGGACGGATTGTCGGTGCTGCACGCCAGTGTCGGGGTGGGCTCCGCTGCCGCCCGCCCCGACACTGGCCCCCGTCGTCTGTAAAGCGTTGACGCGGCGGTACCGAGCCGCCGCAGGTGTCGGATCGATCAGGCCCGGCTGGAGATCTGTTGCACCGCCCAGGCGTTGCCGTCCGGGTCCGCGAAGTGGATGAAGCCGACATTGTCCAGCGGGTCCGGTACCGGCCGAGGGTTCTCGCCCATCACCTGGATCTCGCTGACCTCGACGCCGCGTTCGAGCAGTTGGGTTCGGGCCTTGTGCAGGTCCGGTACGACGAGCTGGAGCCCCTTCAGCGACCCCGGCGGCATCTGCGGCACCGCGCCCTTGCCGATCACGATCGAGCAGCCGGAGCCGGGTGGGGTCAACTGCACGAGTCGGATGTCGTCGTTGACCACGGTGTCGTGGTCGACTGTGAAACCGAGTCGCTCGGCGTAGAACGCCTTGGCCCGGTCGAGGTCCGAGACCGGTACGACCACCACTTCCAGTGTCCAGTTCACAGCTCTGCTCCTGGTGTCGTCGCCAGCAGTCCGGCGAGTCGGATGTAGCTCTCGGTGACGCCGCGAGCCATCGGGTAGCGCAGGGCGGTGTCCCGCCCGCCGGGGGTGGCGAAGCGCAGCGTGGTGGTCACCGTGGTGCGCCCGGCCAGCTCGGTGAATTCCTGGTCGACCACGGTCTCGCCGGGGTACGACTGATCGTCGAACAGTTCGGTGTAGACCAGCCGGTGGGGCGGCTCGATCTGCCGGTAGTGCCCACTCTGGCCCATCAGTTGCCCGGCGGGCCCCTGGGAGACGAATCGCCAGGGCCCGCCGACCCGCAGGTCCACCTGGCACTCCACCAGCCGCCAGCCGCGTGCGCCGTACCAGCGGACCAGCAACTCGGGGCGGGTGAAGGCGGCGAACACCAGCCGCGCGGGGGCGTCGAACATCCGGCTGAGCACGATCTCCCGATCGCCGGGGGTGTCGACCACGAGGTAATCGTCGATCATGCCCGGTCGCCGCCCTCCGCCTCGGCCGGCTCGCCGGCAGCGGTCTCCTCGGTCGCGCGTAGCTCGTCGAGCAGGTTGTCGAGGCGTTGGTAGGACTCCGCCCAGTGGTCGCGGTACGCCGCGAGCCAGGCGGTGGCCTCCTGGAGCGGGCCCGCGTTCAGTCGGCACGGGCGTCGCTGGGCCGATCGACTCCGGCTGATCAGGCCGGCCCGTTCCAGTACCCGGAGGTGTTTGGAGATCGCCGGTTGACTCATCGCGAAGGGCGCGGCGAGTTCGGTGACTGTCGCTTCGCCGGTTGCCAGGCGCGCGAGGATGGCGCGTCGGGTCGGGTCTGCCAGGGCCGCGAAGGTGGCGTCCAGGTCGATGTGCACGCTGTATAACCTCTCGGTTTTATAACCAAGAGGTTTGTATCCGACCCGGTCAGGCCACGTCAAGCCGACACGACGAATGTCGGCCCCGGCGAACCGCCGGGGCCGACATCGCAGCTCACCTCACCGGTGTCAGCAGGCGTACGCCTCCAGTCGCTGCGCCCGCTCCGGTGCCCGCAGCTTGAGCAGCGTCACCTTCTCGATCTGCCGGATCCGCTCGCGGGACAGACCGAACTCGCGGCCGACCTCGTCCAGGGTGCGCTGCCGACCGTCGTCGAGACCGAACCGCAGGCGGATCACCGCCTGCTCCCGCTGCGACAGGGTGGCCAGCACGATGCTCACCTCGTTGCGCAACTCGCCCCGGTCGGCGTCGTCCACCATGCTGGACGGGTCGACGGCGGCGACGAAGTCACCGAGGGCGCTCTCGCCGTCCTCGCCGACCGTCTGGTCCAGGCTCACCGGCTCCCGGTCGTACGAGATCAGCTCGATCACCTGGAACTCGGGCACGTCGAGTGCGCGGGCGATCTCGGCGACGGAGGGTTCGCGACCCAGCGACACCGACAGCTCACGGCGGGCCCGGACCATCCGGTTGACCTGCTCGACCATGTGCACCGGGATGCGGATGGTGCGGGCCTGGTCGGCCATGGCGCGGGTGATGGCCTGGCGGATCCACCAGGTGGCGTAGGTGGAGAACTTGTAGCCCTTGGTGTAGTCGAACTTCTCGACGGCGCGGATGAGGCCGAGGTTGCCTTCCTGGATGAGGTCGAGGAAGGCCATGCCACGACCCGTGTAGCGCTTGGCGATGCTCACCACGAGTCGGAGGTTCGCCTCCAGCAGGTGGTTCTTCGCCGCCTGGCCCTCCTGGGCGATCAGCGTCAGGTCGGCCTGCAACTGGGCGGAGACCGGCGTGCAGGTGGTCAGCTTCTCCTCGGCGAACAGCCCGGCCTCGATCCGCTTGGCGAGCTCGACCTCCTGGGCGGCGGTCAGCAGCTTCGTGCGGCCGATGCCGTTGAGGTAGGCGCGGACCAGGTCCGTGGAGACGCCGCGCTCGTCGGTGGCGTCCAGGTCGGTGAGGGTGTCGATGCCGGGCTCGGCTTCGATGCCGACGCTCGTCCGGTGCTCCATCATCTGCAGGCCCATCTCCGTCTCCCCGTTTCGTCCGTGCGGTGTTGCGTGGCCAGTTCTGCCGGTGACACACAGCTTGGCGGTCGGGGCGTAAAACGGGAGTGAGGCGATCACGAACCTGACAGCCCGGAGTCCGGTCGGGTTGGTCGATTCACCCGGTTCGGGTTGCCGGCTCCGGTTACCGTGCCTGCGGCCGGTCGACAGGCGGTCTGCCGGCAACGGACACGACGGTCAAGCGACGGAGGCAACAGTGGTCTTCAAGCGGCTCATGCAGGCGATGGGAGTCGGTGGCCCGTCGGTGGAGACGGTGCTGGCGAACCCGAACTGTCGGCCGGGAGGCCAGCTGGAGGGCACCATCACGGTCACTGGCGGCGACCACTCGGTGGACATCTCGTACGTGGCGCTGGGGTTGATGACCCGCGTCGAGGTGGAGAGCGGCGACAACGAGTACTCGACCAACCAGGAGTTCCAACGGCAGCACGTCACCGGGGCGTTCCGGCTCGAAGGCGGGCAACGTCACGACATCCCGTTCCGCTTCGACGTGCCCTGGGAAACCCCGGTGACCGAGCTGTACGGACGACACCTGGCCGGGATGACCATGGGACTGCGTACGGAGCTGGAGGTGGCTCGGGCGGTCGACTCCAGCGACCTGGACGCGGTGGCGGTGCACCCGCTGCCGGCCCAGGAACGGCTGCTGGAGGCGCTGCTGCGGCTGGGCTTCCGGTTCGCCCGCGCCGACGTGGAACGGGGACACATCTACGGCGTCCACCAGACGCTGCCGTTCTACCAGGAGATCGAGTTCTATCCGGCACCGCAGTACGCCGGCGCGATGAAGCAACTGGAGGTCACCTTCATCGCCGATCCCCGGCAGCTGCAGGTGGTGTTGGAGCTGGACAAGCGCGGCGGGCTGTTCACCGAGGGCCGGGACGTCTTCGGCCGGTTCACCATGGACTACGCGACCCTGGACCAGACCGACTGGGCCGCCCAACTCGACGGTTGGCTGCGCCAATCCCTGCAACGCCGGGGCCTGTTCGGCTGACCTCCCGGGCCGCCCCCACCGCACGGATGGGGGCGGCCCGGTCGTCAGAGGTCGAGCAGGATGGTGCGGGGACCCACGTTGACGCTTTCCACAAGCATGTGCGCCCGGAAGCGGCCGGTCTGGACCGGTGCGCCGCGTTGCCGCAACGCCTCGACCACCGCGTCGACAAGCGGCTCGGCCACCTCGGCCGGCGCCGCCGCCGTCCAGGAGGGGCGGCGACCCTTGCGGGCGTCGCCGTACAGGGTGAACTGGCTGACCACCAGGATCGGTGCGGCGACCTCGGCGGCGGAGCGCTCGTCGTCGAGGATCCGCAGCTCGTGCACCTTGCGCGCCATCGTCCGGGCGGTCTCGACGGTGTCGGTGTGGGTCACCCCGATCAGCACCAGCAGCCCGTCGGTGATCGCACCGACCACCTCGCCGTCGACCGTGACGCTGGCCCGGCCGACGGTCTGCACCACCGCGCGCACTACGCCTCCACCGGCTCGATGAAGCCCCGCTCCACCAGGTGCGCCACGATCGGGCCGGCTGCCTCGGCCAACTCGTCGACGGTGACGTCGTGCGCGACGGCGAGCAGCGCGAGTTGGTCCCGCAGCGGCAGCCGCCCGTCGGCCCCGCCGACCAGTGCCAGCACCAGCGGGTCGATCTCCTCGTTCCAGCGCAGCCCGTGCGGCATCTCCAGGACCTGGCGATCCACCCCCCAGCCGTCGTCGCCCATGGTGGCCTCCTGGTGCAGTCGCAGCCCGTCGGCGGCGCGGTAGCGGGCGGCCAGCACGCCGTCGGTGCCCTGCTCGCGGAGCCAGTCCTGCCGGTCGAACCAGGTGGCGATGCGGTCGCCCATCGGTGCCTGCACCCGCTGGCGCAGATCCTCGACCCGCAGTACCGGGTCGTCGTGGCCACTACGGCGCAGCGAGACGATGCCGAAGCCGATCGCCTCCACCTTGTGCGCGTCGAACCAGTCGAGCCAGTCGGCCATCCGCTGCGGGTCGGCGACGTCACCGACGTCGGTGAGCCACAGGTTGACGTACGCCATCGGGTCGGCGACCTCGCGTTGGATGACCCAGGCGTCCAGCCCGGTACCGGCGAACCACCCGGTCACCCGTTCGGCCCAGTCCTCGCCGCTCACGTGCACCCAGTTGGCCAGGTACTGCATGGTGCCGCCCTCGGTGAGCAGGGCCGGCGCGGCGGCGGCCAGTTCGGCGCCGATCGCGTCGCCGACCCGGCCGGAGTCGCGGTACACGTGGGTGGTGGTGCCCGGTCCGACCACGAAGGGCGGATTGCTCACCACCAGGTCGAAGCGGCGGCCCGCCACCGGCGCGACCATGTCGCCGCGCAGCAGTTCCCAGTCCTGACCGTTGAGGGCGGCGGTGGTGGCGGCGAAGCGCAGCGCCCGCCGCGAGACGTCGGTGGCGGTGACCTGCCGCGCGTGGGTGCTCAGGTGCAGCGCCTGCACCCCGGACCCGGTGCCCAGGTCGAGCGCGGTCTCCACCGGCCGGCGGACGGCAGCGCCGATCATTGTCTGGGTGGCTCCACCGATGCCCAGCACGTGCTCGGCGTGCAGCGGTCGGCCGGGTCGGGCGCTGGCCGGTACGTCCGCCAGGACCCACCAGTCGTCGGCGTACGGTTCCAGGTCCAGGCCCATCCGCAGTCCGTCGCCGTGCCGCTCGACGAGCCCGGCCTCCAGCGCCTCGGTGATCGTCAGGGGTGCGAGCGCCGCCGCCACGGCCGTCTCCGGCTCGGTCTGCTCGCAGATGAACACCCGGATCAGGGTGGCGAGCGGATCCCGGTCGGTGGTGGCGCGCAGCGCGGCCCGGAAGTCGTTGCGGGCCACCCCGCTGGTCGCTGCCGATCCGAGCCGGCCGGCGATGCCGTTGGCGGTGAAGTCGGCGTTTGTCAACGCGGTCCGCAGCGCGTCGACGCCGGCTGGGGAGAGCAGCATGTCGTGTCCGTCCACGCTGTCATCCTGCCTGGTCGCACCGGGCTCGACCGCTAGCACCCGTGACATGGGAAGTCAATCGATGCACATCTCTGTTATATCCATCGATATGACGCTAGCATCTCCTGCAACTCAATCCACGGGCGCACCGTCCGGCCAGAAGCCCGGTCGGCTGCCCAGGTAAGGGAGGCAAGACGATGTCCTCAGGGTCCCCCGCGCGGCGCCGCCTCATCCGGGCGTTCGCCGTCGTCGCCACCGCGGCGGCCGTCTCTGCGGCCAGCACCACCGCAGCGGTCGCCGCACCCACCGGTGAGATCCGCGGTGCCGGCGCGTCGAACGCGATCAGCGGAAGCTACCTTGTCGTTCTTCGTTCCGACGCGGTCGGCACCGCCGGATCGTCGGCCGCCCGCGCCGCCGTCCCGGACCGGGCCAGCACCCTGGTCAAGCGGTACGGAGGCAGTGTCTCCGACGTGTTCAGCGCCGCGCTGACCGGCTTCTCCGCCAAGATGACCGCCGCCCAGGCCGCCCGGCTCGCCGCCAACCCCGCGGTGGAGTACGTGGAGCAGGACCAGAAGATCACGCTCGCGGCCACCCAGAGCAACCCGACCTGGGGCCTGGACCGTATCGACCAGCGCAACCTGCCGCTGAGCAGGAGCTTCACCTACCCGAACACGGCCACCAACGTGCGGGCGTACATCATCGACACCGGCATCCGGACCACGCACAACGACTTCGGCGGCCGGGCCACCTGGGGCACCAACACGGTCGACAGCAACAACACCGACTGCAACGGCCACGGCACCCACGTCGCCGGCACGGTCGGCGGCTCGACCTACGGTGTCGCCAAGGGCGTCCGTCTGATCGCGGTCAAGGTGCTCAACTGCTCCGGCAGCGGCTCCACCACCGGCGTGGTCAACGGCGTGAACTGGGTGACCGCCAACGCGGTGAAGCCGGCCGTGGCCAACATGAGCCTCGGCGGTGGGGCCAGCACGACCATCGACAACGCGGTGGCCAACTCGATCCGCGCCGGCATCAGCTACGCCGTGGCGGCGGGCAACTCCAGCGCCAACGCCTGCAACTACTCGCCGGCGCGCGTCTCGACCGCCATCACCGTCGGCTCAACGACCAACACCGACGCCCGGTCCTCGTTCTCCAACTTCGGCTCCTGCGTGCACATCTTCGCGCCGGGCACGAGCATCACGTCGGACTGGCACACCAGCAACACCGCGACCAACACGATCAGCGGCACCTCGATGGCCTCGCCGCACGTGGCCGGCGCCGCCGCCCTCGTCCTCTCGGCCAACCCGTCCTGGACCCCGGCCCAGGTCAAGACCTACCTGGTCAACAACGCCACCACCGGCGTGGTCACCAGCCCGGGCAGCGGCTCCCCGAACCGCCTGCTGTTCGTGGTCAACTGACCCTGACCTGAAACCGGCCCGGCGGATCACCGATCCGCCGGGCCGCTTCACGCCGCCAGGTCGACAAGCACCGAGGTGGTCGAAGCAGTCTGAGCCGGGAAGGCCCGCGCCGGGCCGTCGACGTGCACCGTCACCTGGCCGCCCACCGGCCAGTCGGCGCCGCCGTCGAGGATCCGCGCGGTGATCCGGGTGCCGTCGGCCAACCGGAGCCCGATCAACGCGTCATGGCCGTGGAAGTCGTGTCGCAGGACGCTGGCGGTGACCCCGGCCGATCCGGCGGCGACGCGCACCTGCTCCGGGCGGACCAGCACGGTGACCTGGCCGTCGGTCACCGGTCCGGTCACCGGCAGCAGGCCGAGCGCGGTCCGGGCGCTGCCCTGTTCGACGACCGCGGGCAGCAGCACCGCGTCGCCGACGAACCCGGCCACCCACACGTCGACCGGCTCGCGGTAGATGGCGGTCGGCGCGTCGGCCTGGATCACCCGTCCGTCGCGGAGCACCACCACCTTGTCGGCCACCGACAGCGCCTCGCCCTGGTCGTGGGTCACCAACACGCCGGTCGCGCCGTCGGCGCGCAACGCCTCGCGTACGTCGTGCCGCAGGCCCGCCCGCAGGCCCGCGTCGAGAGCGCTGAACGGCTCGTCCAGCAGCACCACCGACGGCCGGGGGGCCAGCGCCCGGGCCACTGCCACCCGCTGCTGCTGCCCGCCGGAGAGCTGATGCGGCATCCGGCCGCCGTATCCGGCGAGCCCGACAAGCGTCAGCACCTCCTCGACCCGGTCGGATCGCCGGGCGGCGCGGTCCAGGCCGTAGCCGACGTTGTCCGCCACGCTCAGATGCGGGAAGAGCGCGCCCTCCTGGGGCACCACCGCGATGTTGCGGCGGTGCGCCGGCAGGTGCCGCCCACCGCCCGCCACCCGGCTGTCGTCGATCAGGATCTCCCCGGCGTCGATCCGCTCGAAGCCGGCCAGGCAGCGCAGCAGCGTGGTCTTGCCGCAGCCCGAGGGCCCGAGCACGGCGGTCAGTTTGCCGGAAGGCACCCTGACGTCCACCCCGGCCAGGGCGGTGACCTGCCCGTACCGCTTGACCACCCCGCTGAGCACGACCTCGCTCATGCCGGCCCTCCACTGAATTGATGATGTGTTCGGCTCATGCCCGCTCCTCCTTGTCGAGCAGGCCGCTACGGGCGACCAGCAGCCAGGTGGGCAGGGCGGAGATCGCCACCAGCAGCGCAGCGTAGGGTGCCGCGGCGGCGTAGGCGCCGACGGCGGTGCTGGTCCACAGCTCGGTGGCCAGGGTGTCCATCCCGGTGGGCCGCAGCAGCAGGGTGGCGGGCAGTTCCTTCATGCCGGTGAGGAAGACCAGCGCGGCCCCGGCGCCGATGCCGGGCAGGATCAGCGGCAGGGTCACCGTCCGCAGCACGGTCCACGGCCCACGGCCGAGTGACCGGGCCACCTCCTCCAGACCGGCGGGGGACTGGGCGGCCGCGCCGGCCACCGCGCCGACCGCCAACGGCAGGAACAGGGTGGCGTACGCGAGGGCGAGCAGCCACCAGGTCTGGTAGAGCGGGTACGCCACGTTGATGCCGAAGAAGATCAGCGAGAGCCCGATCACCACGCCGGGAAGGGCGTGGGCCAGATAGGCCAGCCGGTCCAGCAGGCTGGTCAGCGGGCCGGGCGCCCGTGCCGTGAGCAACCCCAGGGGCAGCGCCAGCAGCATGGTCAACGCTGCGCCGGCCAGTGAGACGGTAAGCGAGTTCCCGGCTGCGGCGAGCACCTCGGGCAGCGCGCCGGGGCGGGACACGCCGGCGGCCAGCCGCCGCCCGAGACTGACCGCCGGCACGCCGAGCGCCAGCCCGGCGACCCCGACGAGAACGGCGATGACCGGCCAGCGGGCCGGGCCGAGCGGCAGCCGGGACACCGGCCGACGGGCACCGCCGAGCTGGGAGTACCGGGCGCCCCGACGACGGGTGGCGGTCTCGCCGGTCAGCAGCAGCACCGTCAGCGCCACCAGCACGCAGGAGAGCACCAGCGCTCCGGTCCGGTCGAAGCCCATGTCGAAGGCGACGAAGATGGCCCGGGTGAAGGTGTCGGCGCGCAGGATGGACACGGCACCGAAGTCGGAGAGTACGTAGAGCGCGACCAGCAGGGCCCCGGCCGCGGTGGCCGGGCGGATCTGCCGCAGGGTCACCGCGGTGAAGGTCTGCCAGCCGCTGCGCCCCAGCGACCGGGACACCTCCTCCTGGGCCGGGTCGGCCCCGCGCAGCGCGGCGGCGACCGGCAGCAGCACGTACGGGTAGGAGCAGAGGGTCAGCACCAGCGCGGCCGGCCAGAACCCCTCCCACTGGGGCACCGTGGAGACCCAGGCGAAGGCCGCGATGTAGGTCGGTACGGCCAGCGGCAGGGCCGCCAGCACGGCGAAGATTCGACGACCGGGCAGGTCGGTGCGGGTGACCAGGAAGGCGGTACCCACGCCGAGCAGCACACAGGCCGTGGTGACCACCGCCGCCAGGCCGATGCTGCGCAGCGCGAGCAGGCCCACCCGCTCGGTCCACAACTCCGCAGCGATCCGGTCCCAGCCCGCCTCGGCGGTGCGTACCGCGAGGTAGGCCAGCGGGATCAGGGCGACGGCCACCGCGGCGGTCGAGGCCGCGAGCAACGCCGGCCGGGGAGCCAGCCGCCGCACCTGCCCGGGTACGCCGAACAGGGCCGACCCGGTGCGGGACGGCCCTGTGACGGTCGGCGGAGCGGTCAGGGGACCAACCCCGAGTTCTTGATCATGGAGACGGTGGCGTCGAGCGTGTCCAGGTCGTTCAGGTCGATCTGCGGCACCGCCAGGTCGGCCAGGGCCGGCACGAACGCCGGGGCGGGCGCGCCGTCGATCACCGGGTACTCGTAGGTCTGCTCGGCGAAGTAGGTCTGGGCCTCGGTGCCGAGCAGGAAGTCCACGAACGTCTGCACGTCCGGGTTGTCGGCCGCGCGCTTGAGCACGCCCACGCCCGCCACGTTGACCAGCCCACCGGTGTCACCGCCGGGGAAGAAGTGCAGCTTGGCCTTGAGCGCGTCCGGCGTGGTGCCCTGCTCCTTGGCGACCTCGCCCAGGTAGTAGTGGTTGATCAGGCCGGCCGGGATCGCGCCGCTGATCACGTCCTCCAGGATCTTGCCGTTGCCGTCGCGGATCTGCGGGTCGTTGGCCTTGAGCCCGCGCAGGAACTCCTCGGCCTTGGCGTCGTCGTGCTGCACCCGGATGGCCGTGATGAACGCCTGGAACGACGCGTTGGTCGGTGCGACGCCGACCTTGCCCTTCCAGGCCGGCCCGGTGAGGTCGAACACCGAGGCGGGCAGCTGGTCGGCCGGTACCAGGTCTGGGTTGTAGGCCAGCACCCGGGCGCGGGCGCTCACGCCGACCCACTGGCCGTTGCCGGCGCGGTAGGTGGCCGGCACCTTCGCCGTGGTGGCCTCCGGAAGGGTGCTGAACATGCCCTGCTTGGCAACGGTGCCGAGAGCTCCGGCGTCCTGGGCGAGGAACACGTCGGCCGGGGACTTGTCGCCCTCCTCGACCAGTTGGGCCGCGAGCTGTGCGGTGTTCGCGTAGCGGGCGTTGACGGCGATGCCGGTCTGCTCGGTGAACTTGTCCAGCAGCGGCTTGATCAGCTGCTCGTTGCGCCCGCTGTAAACGGTGATCTGCTTGTCGGCGGACTGATCGGAGCCGGTTGCCTTGTCCTCCTCGCCCGATCCGCAGGCAGCCAGGCCGACGGTGAGCAGACTGGCGGCGAGCAACGCACGCGCGATGCGGCGGGTGGCAGGCACGGTGAACCCCTTCTCCGGTTGATCCGGCAGCCCGGTACTGGTCAGGCGACCGACGCGCCGAAGTTAGCACAGGCTAACCTCAGTTCGGAATTCGGTAGGGTGCTGCACCGGTTCGGGTGAGGCAGGTCATTGACTGTCCGGATCTTCCGGCCAGTTGGCCGTGAAGATCCAGTCGAGGCCGTCCTCCCCTTCCGTGTCCAGCTGCGGCGCCCGCCGTAGACCGGCGCGTACGGCCACTGTCGACGACGCGGTGTTGTCGGGTCGAACTCGGGCGATGACCGGATGCGCGGTCAGGTGTCCGGCTGCCCAGTCGACCACGGCGGTGGCGGCCTCCGTGGCGAACCCGTTGCCCCAGACCGGCGGGTCGAGACGGTAGAAGAGGTTCGACACGGTACGACCGTGCAGCGTCATCAGCTTGATGCCGCAGAAGCCGAGCGGCTGGTGGTCCCGCAGGTGGAGGTGGACGGTCCAGTAGCCGAAACCGTGTCGCTCCCAGTGCTCGTTCCAACGCAGGTAGCGCTCCTCGGCTTCGGCCCGGGTGTCGAGGGCGTCGGCCGGATTGTGAGCGTACGCCCGGGGGTCGCGGTGGAGGCGATGGATGGTGTCGATGTCGGCGGGGGTCGGGCGGCGCAGTGAGAGCCGAGGAGTCCGCAACTCCTCGTGGTCGATCAGGTCGGCATGGCCCATGTCTGATTCTCCCTCTGCTGGCATGGGACCGAGGTCGGCCTGCTGATGGGATTCGACACGCCTCGGTCGTCCGACGTCGGTTGCCCGGGCCGGTAGGGGAACATGGCTGCCATGACGCTCGCACTGCCCATTGACCCGCAAGCGAACCAGCTGCTGGTTTCTGACCCGTTGGCCCTGCTCGTCGGCATGGTTCTTGATCAGCAGGTGTCGATGGAGAAGGCGTTCTCTTCTCCGTACGTGCTGACTCAGCGACTCGGTCACGACCTGGACGCCCGCGAGATCGCCGGGTACGACCCGGAGGCCCTGGTGGCGCTCTTCGCCCAGCCGCCGGCCCTGCACCGGTTCCCGAAGGCGATGGCGGCCCGGGTGCAGGAGGTGTGCCGGGCGCTGGTCGCGCACTACGACGGCGATGCGGCCCGGCTCTGGGCCGATGCGGCGGACGGCCGTGAGTTGCTCGCCCGCATCGCCGCCCTGCCCGGGTTCGGTCGGCAGAAGGCGCAGATCTTCCTCGCCCTGCTCGGCAAGCGGTTCGGGGTGCAGCCGCCCGGCTGGCAGGAGGCGGCGGGCGACTACGGCGACCCGGACGCGCACCGCTCCGTCGCCGACGTCACCGACGCCGAGTCACTGCGCCTGGTCCGGGAGTACAAGCAGCAGATGAAGGCGGCGGCGAAGGCGAAAGCCACCGGCGCCTGACCGCTGGCCGGGTTTCCGCCCTCGGCCGGGCCGGGTCGATCGTCAGGCGGCGCTGGGCTGGGCCAGCGAGGCGATGGCCCGCCGGACGTCGGCCAGCGAGACGGTGGCCGAGTCGTCCAGGTCGGCGAGACCGGCCTCGATCCACTGCCGCATCAGGGTGGTCACACCGATGCCTCGGGCGTCGGCCGCTGCCCGGACCCGTTCGTAGGTCTCCAGCGGCAGCCGCACCGAGCGGCTGACCATCGGGGTGTCGGTGTCGGGGACGGGAAGCTCCACGGCTCGGCTCTCGTCGATCAACTCGGCGAGCCGCTCACCGCCGCTGTGGAACTGCTTGGTCGCGTCGTGACGGTCCATCGTCACCGCCTCCTGCTCTCCGGAGATTTTCGTACCGCCTCGTCGTAGCGCTTGGCCTCGACGTCACTCAACTCGCGGGCGGACAGGACGTCCCAGTCGTTGTCGGCCCCGTCGGCCTCGGCCAGCAGCACCGCGATCCGCCGCCCCCGGGCGGTGGTGGCGTACACCACCATCACGTCGTCACCGAGGTGGCGGATGACGCGTCGGCTGCTGTGCAGCGCCGCCCAGACTTCCCCGGGTGTGACGTCGTAGACCCGCAGGTTGGCCAACGCCTCGTCGGTGAAGCTGAACCGGCTGCCCACAGCGAGAGCGTACCACGCACGTAACACGAACCGTGGGCCGACGAACCTCGCCGCCCGGGCCGCGGTGGTGACAGGATGGGTGGGATCCCCGAGGAGGTACACGGTGAAGCGTCAGGCGTACCGACCGATCCTCATCACCGACGCCTCGCGAAGCCAGGACGACCAGCTGACCACCCGGCAGCGGCGGTACGTCATGATGATGTGCGTCCGGGCGGCCTGCGTGGTCGTCGGCGCGATCCTGGTCGGCGCCAAGGCGCCCCTGCTCTGGCTCTGGCTACCCCTGGTGGCGCTGGGCATGCTGATCGTCCCCTGGCTGGCGGTGCTGCTGGCCAACGACCGTCCCCCGAAGGACGAGCACCGATTCGCCAACCGCTTCCGGCGCGGCCAGCCGACGGAGGCCCCGGCGAGAAGTCTCACCGCCGAGGAACGCCCGCACAAGGTCATCGACGCCGAGCCCTGACCGCCGGCGCAGCTCGCGCGGGGGCCGGAGGAATCCCGGTCAACCCCGCGCGAGGCCGTGCTGTCGTCGTGGTCCGCGTTACCCGGTCAGCCGGACGGGCGGGCACCGACCTGGGACACCGCCGCCGCGCCGAGGCGGGTGGCCCGCTCCAGGGCGGCGTGCGGCGCGGCGCCGGCCAGCCATCCGGTCAGCAGTCCGGCGGCGAAGGCGTCACCGGCTCCGGTCACGTCGACCACCGCCACCCGGCGGGCCGGGATGGTGACGATTGTCGGCTTCCGGTCCACCCAGGTCGCGCCGGCCGCGCCCTGCTTGACCACCACCCGCCGGGCCGAGGCGACAAGCGCGCGTGCCTGGGCCACCGGGTCGAGGCCACCGGCCAGCACCGCCGCCTCGTCGGTGTTCACCAGCAGCAGGTCGACCTCGCGTATCCAGGACAGGAAGGCTGCCGCACCGACCGCTCGCAGCGGTGCGGCCGAGGCCGCGTCGACGCTTGTCGTCATGCCGCGCTGGCGGGCGACCTTCAGCGCGTGCAGCCCGGCCGGCCGGGAGCCGGCGTCCAGCAGGGCGTAGCCGGACAGATGCAGATGGGTCGCGTCCTCGGCGGCGGCCAGCGCCATGTCGACGTGCTCGGGCGTCAACCGGACGTTCGCCCCGCGTTCGGTCACCATGGTGCGTTCATCGCCCACGGCCAGCACGATCACCGTTCCGGTGGCACAGCCGGGTACCCGGGCCACCACGCAGTCGACCCCCGCGGTGGTCAGCTCCGCCACCCGGTCCCGTCCCGCGGTGTCGTCGCCGACCGCGGCGACAAGCGTCACCGGCACACCCTGCGCGGCGAGCCAGGAGGCCGTGTTGGCGGCCTGGCCGCCCCCGGTGAACTGGATCGCCGCCGCCGTGTCCGAGCCGGTCGCGAGCGGGCCGGTCAGCACCGCCACCACGTCCGTGATCACGTCACCGACAACGATGATCCGACCGGTACGGCTGGCCGCGTCCGGTGTGCCGACGGCACCGGTGTCCCGCCCGGCGGTCCGCTCGCTCACGGCTCCGCCAGGGTTCGTGGCTGCGCGGCTCGCAGGGCCGGCGCGCTGTTCGCGGTCACGCCGCAGGGTCCGCGCGGCGGGCGGCGGCGACCGCGATCCGGGCGGCGAGGTCGGCGTTGCGCAGGATGATCCGGACGTTGACCGCCAGGCTCGCGCCCTGCGTGGCCGAGTGGAAGTGCGCCAGCAGGTACGGCGTCACGGCCTTGCCGCTGATCCCGTCGCGCTCCAGCCGGGCCAGCCCTTCGGCGAGCGTACGGTCGTGCAGCTGCGGATCCAGCTGCTCGTCGGTGGGCAGCGGGTGCGCGACGACCAGACCGCCGTGCTGGACCCCGTGCTGCTCCCGAGCGGCCAGGATGTCGGCGATCAACTCCGGGGAGTCGGCGGACCAGTCCAGGTCGAAGCCGCTGTCGGTGATGAAGAAGCCCGGGAACCGGCGGGTGCGGTAGCCGACGACGGTCACCCCGAGGGTTTCCAGGCGTTCCAGCGTCGCGCCCACGTCGAGGATCGACTTGACCCCGGCACACACCACGGCGATCGGCGTCGAGGCCAGCGCGACCAGGTCGGCCGACTCGTCGAAGGTCTGTGCCGCCTCACGGTGCACCCCGCCGAGGCCACCCGTGGCGAACACCCTGATCCCCGCGGCGGCGGCGAGCGCACTGGTCGCGGCCACCGTGGTGGCGCCGTCCGCGCCGGTCGCCGCAGCCACGGCGAGATCGCGTACGGAAAGCTTGGTCACGCCGTCGGCGGTGGCCAACCGGGTCAACTCGGCGTCGTCGAGGCCCACCACCAGCTCACCGGCGACCATGCCGATGGTGGCCGGCACCGCCCCCGCGTCCCGGACGGCCTGTTCGATCTGGCGGGCCACCGTCAGATTGTCCGGTCGGGGCAGGCCGTGCGAGACGATTGTGCTTTCCAGCGCGACCACTGGACGGTGTTGGCGCAGCGCCTCGGCCACCTCGGTGCCGTAGCGAAGATGAAAGTTGGTCACAGTCGCCCACCGTACTGCCGGCACGCCGCGTACCTCAGGTGGACCGGGGTCAGGTGACCTGCCAGACTTGTGGGTTGGAGGTGTAGACGTGAGTGCACAGGTTCTCGAGCGTCCGGAACTGAAGGACGCCGACACTGGTCCGGAGATGTTCCACTACGTCCGGAAGGAAAAGATCGCCGAGAGCGCCGTCATGGGCACGTTCGTCGTGGCGCTGTGTGGGGAGAAGTTTCCGGTGACGAAAACCCCCAAACCGGGCTCGCCGGTCTGCCCGAAGTGCAAGGAGATCTACGACTCGTACACCGAGTGAGCCCGCGTCGGCCGCGTAACCTGCGGCGGTGACCACCTCCACCGCCCTTCTCCTGGCCGACCTGGCCGGGGTCGCGGTCTTTGCCGCCTCGGGTGCTTCCGCTGCGGTGGCCAAACGGCTCGACCTGTTCGGTGTCGTCTTCGTCGGCTTCGTCGCCGCCCTCGGTGGCGGGATCGTCCGTGATCTGGTGATCGACGAGGTTCCGCCGCTGGCCTTCGCCGACTGGCGGTACGCGACCACCGCCGCAGTGACCGCCGGGGCGATCTTCTGGCTGCACCCGCAGTTCGCCCGGCTCCGTACCACCGTGCTGGTGCTGGACGCGGCCGGGCTCGGCCTGTTCACCGTCGCCGGTACCCTCAAGGCCCTCGACGCCCAGGTGCCGCCGGTGGGCGCCTGCCTGATCGGCATGATCACCGCGATCGGCGGCGGACTCTGTCGCGACCTGCTGACCGGCGAGATCCCGGTCGTACTGCGGCGGGAGATCTACGCTGTGGCGGCGCTCGCCGGTTCGATCGTGGTGGTTCTCCTCGACGGCCTGGGATACGCCGGGCCGATCCCGCTCGTCGCGGCGGTGCTGCTGGTCTTCGGCCTACGCCTGGTGGCCTTGCGGCGCCGCTGGTCGGCGCCGGTGGCGGCGCTCCGGCCACCACCCCGCACCGGCGGCATTACCGGCCCACCCGACTAGGGTCTGCCGGTTGCAGTGGTGCACGGCACCCAGCGCCGGTGTGGCGTCGAGTGGGGCTCGGGGCCGCTGCTGGTTATGCTGAGTCGGCCTTCGCGGCCATCGGTGCGCGGAGGCGTTTTCATGGGGCGGCTGACGTGCCCCTCGGCCCGGTTCGTAGGCCTGCGGTCGGGCCATCGTGCGCATCGGAGAGGAGCTAACGCGTGGCAGCCCGGACGCCGGCGCTCGAGTCGTTCCCGCCCCTGCGCGCCTGGCAGCGCAAGGCATTGGTGGAGTACCTGCGCCGGCGCAGCGAGGATTTCACCGCGGTCGCCACGCCTGGCGCGGGTAAGACCACCTTCGCCCTGCGGATCGCCGCCGAACTGCTGGCCGACGGCACAGTCGAGGCGGTCACCGTGGTCGCCCCGACCGAGCATCTGAAGACCCAGTGGGCGGAGTCCGCGGCCCGGGTCGGCATCCAACTCGACGCCGCGTTCCGTAACGCCGATCTGCACTCCTCGGCCGACTTCCACGGCGCGGTGGTCACCTACGCGCAGGTCGGGATGGCCCCCCACGTGCACCGGCGGCGCACCATGACCCGGCGGACCCTTGTCATCCTGGACGAGATCCACCACGCGGGCGATTCCCGTACCTGGGGCGACGGGGTGAAGGCCGCCTTCGAGCCCGCGGTACGCCGGCTGATGCTGACCGGTACCCCGTTCCGCTCGGACGACAATCCGATCCCCTTCGTCAGCTACGAACGCGGCGAGGACGGTCTGCTGCGCTCCCGCGCCGACTCGGTCTACGGCTACTCCGACGCGCTCCGCGAGGGCGTGGTGCGGCCAGTGCTGTTCCTGGCGTACTCGGGGGAGACCCGGTGGCGCACCAACGCCGGTGAGGAGTTGGCGGCGCGGCTGGGGGAGCCGATGACGCAGGATCTCGTCGCCCAGGCGTGGCGTACCGCCCTGGACCCGGCCGGTGACTGGATGCCGCAGGTGCTGCGGGCCGCCGACGCCCGGCTGAGCGTGCTGCGGGAGGCCGGCATGCCGGACGCCGGTGGGCTGGTCATCGCCACCGACCAGCAGGCCGCCCGGTCGTACGCCAAGCTCATCGAGCAGGTGACCGGGGAGAAGGCCGCGGTGGTGCTCTCCGACGACGTGGGTGCTTCGGCCCGGATCGCGACGTTCGCGGCCTCTGAGCAGCGCTGGTTGGTCGCGGTGCGGATGGTCTCCGAGGGGGTGGACATCCCCCGGCTGGCCGTCGGGGTCTATGCCACCAGCGCCAGCACCCCGCTGTACTTCGCCCAGGCCATCGGGCGGTTCGTCCGGGCCCGCCGACCGGGGGAGACCGCGTCGGTCTTCCTGCCCAGCGTGCCGCACCTGCTCGGGCTGGCCAGCGAGATGGAGACCGAGCGGGACCACGTACTCGGCAAGCCGAAGGACCGGGAGGGCTTCGACGACGACCTGCTGGAGCGGGCCCAGCGGGACGAGCAGGCCAGCGGCGAGTTGGAGAAGCGCTTCGCCGCCCTGTCGGCCACCGCCGAACTGGACCAGGTGATCTTCGACGGCGCCTCCTTCGGTACGGCCGCCCAGGCGGGCACCCCGGAGGAGGAGGAGTACCTGGGGCTGCCGGGTCTGCTGACCGCGGACCAGGTCGCCGCGCTGCTGTCCAAGCGGCAGGCCGAGCAGTTGGCCGCCCAACGTCGCCGCGCCGCCGAACGGCAGTCCGAGGCGTCGGCCCCGGTGGCGGCCCCACCGGCCCCGATGAGTGCCGCCCAGCGCCGGGTGGCGCTGCGCCGACAACTCAACGCCCTGGTCGCCGCCCGCCACCACCGCACCGGTCAACCTCACGGCAAGATCCACGCCGAACTCCGCCGCCTCTGCGGCGGCCCCCCCAGCGCCCAAGCCACCATCGAACAACTGGAAGAACGCATAGCCACCGTCCAAACCCTCTGACCGAGGGTCGGCCTGCCCGCAAACCTCTTGATCAACAAGTGCGAGGGTGAGTTGGGCAGAAAGCGGCCGGAGGCATCCTTTGGATGCCTCCGGCCGCTTATGTCGGGTTATGGATCTCAGTTGGAGATCAGGTCGGCACCACGCCAGGAGAACTCCGGGTCCGTCGCGTACCGCACGGTGATCTTCACGAGATCCTCGGCGTACTTGTTGGCGTGGTGTCCACAGAACACCAACTCACTGCCACCCGCGAGGGTGATCCGAAGCTTGCCAGCGGCATTGCAGCGGTCGCACCGTTCATCGGCGGCCGGGGGGCTCACCGTCTCGGGCGGCGGCGTGAGGGTCGGGGTCATCGCCTTCCTCCTCTGGTCGTCACCGATGAACACTCTCTTCGGTCTTGGTCACCTATCGTGCAACACCCATGTCGGGCCTCGCCTTCCCTGTGTGCCCCCGGGGGACCGAGGTCACACCTGGCACCGACAGTGTGCCGTGCACCCAGGGTGCCACGTCAACGATCACATTCGTGCAACCACCTGATCACCATCCGGCGTTGACGCCAGGTGATCAAAACGACACGATCGGTTGACGATTGCTGATCAGTCGAGGTAGTCGCGGAGTACCTGGGAACGGGACGGGTGGCGCAGCTTGGACATGGTCTTGGATTCGATCTGTCGGATGCGCTCGCGGGTCACGCCGTAGACCTGCCCGATCTCGTCCAGCGTGCGCGGTTGCCCGTCGGTCAGACCGAACCGCAGGCGTACCACACCCGCCTCACGCTCGGACAACGTCTGGAGTACCTGCTGGAGCTGATCCTGCAGCAGCGAGAAGGAAACCGCGTCGACCGCCACCACAGCTTCGGAATCCTCGATGAAGTCACCGAGCTGGCTGTCGCCCTCGTCGCCGATGGTCTGGTCGAGCGAGATGGGCTCCCGGGCGTACTGCTGGATCTCCAGCACCTTCTCCGGTGTGATGTCCATCTCCTTGGCCAGCTCCTCCGGGGTGGGCTCGCGGCCCAGATCCTGGAGCAGCTCGCGCTGGATCCGACCCAGCTTGTTGATCACCTCGACCATGTGCACCGGGATGCGGATGGTGCGGGCCTGGTCGGCCATGGCGCGGGTGATGGCCTGGCGGATCCACCAGGTGGCGTAGGTGGAGAACTTGTAGCCCTTGGTGTAGTCGAACTTCTCGACGGCGCGGATGAGGCCGAGGTTGCCTTCCTGGATGAGGTCGAGGAAGGCCATGCCACGACCCGTGTAGCGCTTCGCGAGCGAGACGACCAGCCGGAGGTTGGCCTCCAGCAGATGGTTCTTCGCCCGCTCGCCGTCGCGGGAGATCCAGAGCAGGTCACGCTGCATGTCGCGGGCGAGCTTCTCCTCGCCCTCCTCGGCGGCCCGCAGACGCTCGGCGGCGTAGAGGCCGGCCTCGATCCGCTTGGCCAGCTCCACCTCCTGCTCCGCGTTGAGCAGCGGAACCTTGCCGATCTGCTTGAGGTACGCCCGGACCGAGTCGGCCGAGGCGGTCAGCTCGGCGTCCCGGCGGGCCTGCTTGAGGGCCTCGGACTCCTCGTCGTCCCACTCGAAGTCGTTGTCGCTGGCGGAGCTCGCCGCGTCGGCCTCGGCAGCCTGGGCCAGCTCGGCCGGCTCCTCGACCACCACGTCCTCGATCTCGGCGGCGAGTTCCTCGGGGTCGACGTCGCCCTCGGCGCCCTCGCCCTTGGCCTTGCCGGCCGCCTTGGTGGGCTTCGCCGCGCTCGCGGCGGCCACCGTCGCCTTGGTGGCCCGGGTGGACTTCTTGGCCGGTACGGCGGCCTTGGCGGCCACCTCGGCCGTGGTGCCGGTGGTCTTGCGCGAGGTCGCCTTACGGGGCGCCGGCGCGGTGGCCTCCTCGGCCGCGGGCGCCTGCTTCGGGGCAGGCGGTGCCGCCTTCTTGGTGGTCTTGGCGGTGGTGGCGCGGGAGGCCGGGGTCGCGGAGCGAGCGGCGGCGACCCGACGGCGGGTGCTGGCCGAGCCGTCGACCACCACGGTCACTCCAGCCTCGGAGAGCGCCCGCAGGATCTTCTTGGCCTGGGCCGGAGTCACCTCGGCGGACTCGACGGTGCGCGCGAGCTGGGCCGACGTGAGCTGGCCGCCGGCGCTCTGCGCGTGGGCGATCAGGGTGTCGGTGAGCGAGCGAACGTCGGCGCCGGTCTGGCGGGGTTCTGTCACGAATGACCTTCCGGAGGCGAAGAGCGAGCACGGCCGGATCGTCCGGCGCGCAGTGGTGCACCGTGCCGGGCGATGTGGTTGAGGAACCCCCGTGTCCCCGGCCGACCGGTCGTTCGGTCGTCCGTGGCGCGTGGGCAGGGGTGAATTGTAACGCCGTCTGCGGCGATCATCCTGCGCCGCACGGCTGATCGGCGACCGGGGCCGCCGATTCGGTGTGCTTGTGGACTTTGTAAGGATGATACCCGCGTGCGACCCGGATACCCGGCCGTGCGGGAAGGGGACGGATGATGGATCGCTCGTCGGCACCGGAACTGTTGGAAATCGCGGTCGACGTGGCCCGGGATGCCGCCGCCACGGCGTACCGGATGCGGGCCGAGGGTGTCTCGGTCACGGCGACCAAGAGCACCGTCACCGACGTGGTGACCGCCGCCGACCGGGCCGTCGAGCGCCAGATCAGCGACGCGCTGCGGCGGCTGCGGCCGGACGACGCCATGTTGGGCGAGGAGTACGGCGCGGCGGGACCGGGCAGCGACGCCTCGACCCGGGTGCGCTGGATCGTGGATCCCATCGACGGCACGGTCAACTACCTGTACGGGCTGGCGCACTCCGCGGTCTCCATCGCCGCGGAGGTCGACGGCGAGGTCGTGGCGGGGGTGGTGCGCAACATCCACACCGGCGAGGAGTGGACCGCCACGCTCGGCGGCGGCGCCTGGCGGGACGGCCGACAGCTGCGCTGCTCCACCGAGACCGACCTCGGACAGACGCTGGTGATCACGGGATTCGGCTACGACCCGGCCCGCCGAGCACACCAGGCCCGGG
Organism: Micromonospora maris AB-18-032; assembly: GCF_000204155.1. Lineage (NCBI taxonomy): Bacteria > Bacillati > Actinomycetota > Actinomycetes > Micromonosporales > Micromonosporaceae > Micromonospora > Micromonospora maris. Next base: position 1,740,390 of record NC_015434.1, read on the forward strand.
TGGTGGCCGAGTTGATCCCGCACGTGCGGGACATCCGTCGGCTCGGCGCCGCCGCCATCGACCTCTGCCTGGTCGCCGAGGGCCGAGCCGACGCCTACTACGAGAAGGGGCTGGCGGCCTGGGACCAGGCAGCCGGAGCGCTGGTCGCCGCCGAGGCCGGTCTGCGGGTCGGTGGCCTCGGCGGGCGCGTACCGGGCCCGGACATGGTCATCGCCGCACCGCCGGCGATCTTCGCCCCGCTGCACGATCGCCTGGTCGACCTGGACGCCGACGGCGGACCCTGACACCGTTCGGCGGTCATCGTCGAGCCGGTCGGCTCGCGTCGACCCACCGGTGCCGGCCGACCGGTTGAGCAGCGATTCGACCGGGCGGCCGGTGAGATCGGTCCGTCCGGTCGAGCGCGCTGTCCACGTCACGGGATTCGAGTGGCCGGGTGGCCTGAGTCAGTTGCCGACCGGCATCGGGCAGGAACCCGGCGGTGCGACCGGCGCGCCGAGGTCACCGATGGACTGGTTGACCTCGGTGGTGGTGGCCAACTGCTGGAAGCCGTTGCCGAGGACGACGTCGACGACGTCGTCCGGACGCTCGACGTCGTACTCCAGTGCGGCGTTGCCCAGGAAGTACGCGCGCAGCAGGTGGGCCGACCCGACGCCCTTCGGGCCGTAGCGCAGCACCGCCACGTCGTCGATCTGCTTCTTCTCGTTTGCTTCCTTCTCCACCTGGAAGTCGCGGTTACGGAAGTCGTCGCCGACGCTGGCGGCCAGACCGGGACGGTCGGTGCCGTTGTACACGCGGATCTTGACGTCCTTGTGGTCGCGAAGGGTCACATCGGCGCGGGGCCAGTCCGCGGGGCACCCTTCGGCGGTACCGGCGTTACTCTGGGTGTCCCGGACGACGGCGATCACGACGAAGACCAGGGCGACCACCGCCAGCGTGCCGACGATGACGAGTGCTCGCACTCGCGCAAAGCTCATCAGGGGGCTCCCGGGCAGTGTTGGGTGGCGGCGACCGTCGACGGTCGGGCCGGCGGCCGTCTGGTACGCCGCTGAGGTTAACCGTTGTCCGACCGTCGCGTGGAAACAGTCCGACATGCCGGCGCGCCATCCGAGAAGCGGGTAGTACTACCCCTATCTTCGTGTCGCCTGAGTCACATTGGGAACAAGTTCCCGCGCAGGGGCGTACATCTCAGCCACGAGGGCGGTATACATGCCTCGCCCAAAGGGGGGGTAGGGTTCCGCGCTCGCCGGGAGATTCTCTTGGCGGACTGGCCCGAGCGGTCGTCGGGTCGGGTGGCCGACACTAGCGGTGGCCGGCCAGCGGAACCGAAACAGCGTCGTCCGGCGTTACAACCGGAAGCGACAACATCGAAATGGGAGAGTGAAACCGATGGCCACCGACTACGACGCCCCGCGCCGCGACGAGGTCGACCTCGGCGAGGACAGCCTGGAAGAGCTGAAGGCCCGGCGTGTCGACTCGCAGTCGGGCGCCGTGGACGTCGACGAGGCCGAAGTGGCTGAGAGCTTCGAGTTGCCTGGTGCTGACCTGGCCGACGAGGAGCTGACGGTCAAGGTGCTGCCGATGCAGCAGGACGAGTTCCGCTGTGCTCGCTGCTTCCTCGTGCACCACCGCAGCCAACTGGCGGTCGAGCGCAACGGCGAGCTGATCTGCCGAGAGTGCGTCTGACCGAACGTACGACACCACCGCACAGCGGCGGCTTCCCTGAGGAGCCGCCGCTGCCCGGCTCGGCGAGCGCCGCGCCGATCGACCTGCTTCACTCGTAATGGGGTGGCCGCCGTGCCGGCGGTCGTCCAGCCGGGGAGGTCGGGGCAGTGAACGAACGAACCATCGGCGTGCGGCGGTGGCGTCACCGGGTGGCGCGCGACGGAGCGCCGGCATGAGCGAGTGGAGCGCGGGCATCGACGACGGCGGTGCCGACGAACTGGGTACGACCGTCGCCGCGCTGACCGCCGACGAGATCGAGCCCGCCAAGCGGCGTCAGCTGCTGGGGCGACTGGTCCGGCAGGCCCGGGCCCGTGGCGTGGGCGGCCTGTTCAAGCCGAAGACGGCGCTGCGCTGGATGACCGACACGGTGGCCCAGATCGCCCCGCACGTGCCGATCCGTGACCTGGCCACCCTGCGCCGGCACTTTCCCGACCTGGACGACGAGGCGCTGGCCGATCGGCTGGTACGCAACGCCGCCCGGGCGACCGCGGGCATCGGTGCGGCCGGCGGGGGTGCCTCGGCCGTCCAGTGGACGGTCACGCCGACCCTGCTGTCCGCGCCGGTCCTGCTCGCCGCCGAGACGGTCGCCGTGGTGGCCATCGAGCTGAAGCTGACCGGGGAACTGCACGAGATCTACGGCGCGCCGCTGCCGGCCAGTGGTGCCCAACGCGCCGTCGCGCTGATGCAGGCCTGGGCCAACCAACGCGGGGTCAATCCGATGGTGCCCGGGGTGGGCATCGGTGCGGTGCTCGGCACGGCCGCCCGCCGCGAGCTGCGGGACACGCTGCTCAAGCGCTTCGGCCGGAACCTGACCACGCTGGGGCCCTTCCTCACCGGTGCCGCGGTGGCGAGCTACCTGAACCGGCGGGCCACCCGTACCCTGGCCGACCAGCTCCGCACCGACCTGCGTCGACAGCGGCGCAGCCTGCCCGGCTCCCCACCGACCGTGCCCGGCCCTCCACCCGCACTACCCGGCTCCTGACCGGTTCCGGGGTGGGCTGTCAGCGGGTCGTGTCGCGGGCGGCCAGCAGGGCCTCGGCCAGCTCCACCGGGTGGCGGGTACTGACCACCCAGAACGGGGTGGGGTCGTCCGGATCGTCGAGGACCACCTGGACGGCGCCGGAGATCCAGGGCCGTTGGACGACGAAGGCCAGCGGATCGGCTCCGACGCCGAGCACCTCACGGCGCCCCTCGGCGTCCAGAGCGACGACGTCGGCGACGAACCGCACCGGCAGCCGGGCGTCGTCGACCCGGAACTCGCCGTCGGCCACCGCGATCCGGATCCGACCCAGCCAGGCCAGGCCGGCGGCAGCGGCCGGCAGCAGCACCACGAACGGCAACCAGGCCCGTACGCCGGTCGCGCCCATCCACAACTCCACCGCGAGCAGGGCGGCGGTGGCCAGCCCGGCCAGCCACAGCCACCAGGGCAGCCGAAGCCGCTCGGCGTACGCCGGGACGGATGGTGCGGTGTGGGAGGGTGACACGCTCACTCATACCAGGGTACGGCGCGCGACCGCCGGGGTACCGGGCAGGATGGCAGGGTCACCCCGGCGCAGAAGACGAAAGAGGGAACCGTGACCGACGTGGTACCCGTGCTGGTCCGGCAGCTCGATCCCGAGCTTCCGCTGCCCGCGTACGCCCATCCCGGTGACGCCGGTGCCGACCTGGTGGCGGCCGCCGACGTCGAGCTGCCGCCCGGCGGCTGGGCGCTGGTGCCGACCGGCGTGGCGATCGCGCTGCCCGAGGGGTACGTGGGCCTGGTCCACCCCCGATCGGGGCTAGCGGCCAGACTCGGCGTGACGGTGCTCAACGCGCCCGGTACGGTCGACGCCGGCTACCGGGGTGAGATCCTGGTCAACCTGATCAACCATGATCGGGCTGTGCCAGTGAAGATCTCCCGGGGCGACCGGATCGCACAACTCGTTGTGCAACGGGTGGAACGGGCGGCCTTCCAGCCGGTGGCCGAGCTGCCCGCGTCCGGACGCGGTAGCGGTGGGCACGGCTCCACCGGTGGACACGCCGGTCTGGTGCCGCCGCGGGCGACCGACGGCGCGGACGGAAACGATGGCACGGTGAGTGTGAACAGCGGAGGATGGACCCAGTGATCTTCTCCCGGAAGCGAGCCACGGGACGGCACGCCAGTGACGAGCGGGCCGTCGAGGCCCCGGACACCGTCGAGGCGGCTCCGGCCGAGCCCGCGCGCGGCCCGTACGACGTCAGCGAGGCACCCGCCGGGGTGCAGCGGCTCGACCTGGGCAGCCTCCAGATTCCGGCGGTGCCCGACGTCGAGGTGCGGGTGCAGGCCGACCCGCAGGGCGTGATCCAGCAGGTCGTCCTGGTGCACGGGCAGAGCGCCCTGCAGCTCGGTGTCTTCGCCGCCCCGCGCAGCGAGGGGATCTGGGACGAGGTGCGCGAGGAGATCCGCCAGTCGCTGTTCAACGACGGCGCCGCCGCGCAGGAGGTGACCGGCGAGTACGGCACCGAGCTGCGGGCCCGGGTCCGTACCGAGGATGGTCTGACCGACCTGCGGTTCGTCGGGATCGACGGGCCGCGCTGGATGGTCCGCGCGGTCTACCAGGGTGAGGCGGCGACCAATCCGGCGGCGGCCGGAGCGTTGGCCCGGTGCATGGAAGGGCTGGTCGTGGATCGCGGGATGGAGGCCAAGCCGGTACGCGAGCCGCTGCCGCTGCGGCTGCCGCGTGAGGCGGGCGAGCAGGCCGCCGCGGCGGACGCGGCCCCCGGCGCGAGCTGAGGGACGTCTGCCGTTGCGCACCGTCCGGGCGTACATCGTCGGCATCGGGACGGCCTCGCGTCGGCGTACGCTGGCGTGAGTCGTCCCGGTCCCGCCGGGTCGGCCGGGTGCCGGCACGGGTCGGCCGGTGTGGAGAGGGTGACGCGGAGGTCATGACCACCGACGAGGGTCAGGGTTCGCTGCGGCGGATGCTGCGCCGGTTCACCGCCAGCGAGGCCGAGATCGAGGCCCAGCAGTTGCAGCAGGAGAGCGCCCGCTGCGGCGGGGTGCCGGTGACCCAGTGCATGCGAGGTCAGGTGGTCTCCGTAACCGGACGGTTGCGTACCGTCGTCTACACGCCCCGGACCAACCAGCCGGCGCTGGAGGCGGATCTCTACGACGGCAGTGACGTCGTCACCCTGGTCTGGCTCGGCCGGCGACACATCACCGGGATCGAGCCGGGACGACACCTGACCGCGCGGGGGCGGGTCGCGCTGCGGGACGACCGTAAGGTGATCTACAACCCGTACTACGAGTTGGAACCGTCGACGTGACGCCTGCGGCCCGGCGGATGAGAGACTGGCCGGACATCCCGGCACGACAGCACCGACTGCCTCGGAAAGGCGGGCGATGACCACCGGACAGCAACCGGCCACCCAACCGGACACCGGCCCCGGCGACGAGGAGCGGCTGCCCACCGTCGCCGAGCAGATGGCCGACCAGCTCGGCGGTTGGCGGGGGCTGGTCGAGTCCAGCATCCCGGTCGTGGTCTTCGTGGTCGTCAACATCGTCGGCGCGCTGCGCCCCGCGGTGATCGCCTCGGTCGGCGTGGCGGTGCTCATCGGTGGGCTGCGGCTGGCCCAGCGCAAGCCGGTGCGGCACGCCGTCAACGGGCTGTTCGGCATCGGCATCGGTGCCGCCATCGCCTGGCGCACCGGCGAGGCCCGGGACTTCTACCTTCCCGGCATCCTCTACGGCATCGGGTACGGGCTGGCCCTGCTGGCCTCCGCAGCGATCCGTCAGCCGCTGGTCGGCTGGCTCTGGTCGGTGCTGGTGGCCAAGGGCAGCTCCGCCTGGCGGGACGACCCGAAGCTGGTGCGCACCTTCACCGGGCTGACCGTGCTCTGGGGAGTGGTCTGGCTGGCCAAGGTCGGTGTGCAGGCCGCGCTCTACCTGGCCGAGCAGGACACCGCGCTCGGCGTGGCCCGCCTGGCGTTGGGTTACCCGCCGTACGTCATGCTGCTGTTGATCACGGTCTGGACGGTGCGCCGGGTCACCCGCAACAACGAGCCGACGCCGCTGCCCGGCAGCTGACCGGCGCAGCCGCGCCGGTCAGCGCGACTCGCGGGTCCGCTCGACGCTGTCCGGGCCGAGCACCACCGCGCGGACCGCGTCCTCCACCTCGGTGGTGCAGACGAAGATCAACTCGTCGCCGGCCTCGATCGGATCGTCCGGGCTGGGCACCAGCACCCGCTTGCCGCGCAGGATCGCCACCAGCGCGGCGTCGCGGGGCAGCGGCACCGCCCGCAGCGGCTGACCGACGTACGGCGCGGTGGGCGGCAACGTGATCTCGACCAGGTTCGCCTCGCCCTGCCGGAACGTCATCAGCCGTACCAGGTCGCCGACGGTCACCGCCTCCTCGACCAGGGCGGCCATCACGCGCGGCTTGCTGACCGCGACGTCCACGCCCCACTGCTCGGTGAACAGCCACTCGTTCTCGGCCCGGTTGATCCGGGCGACCACCCGAGGCACCGCGAACTCCGTCTTGGCCAGCAGCGAGACCACCAGGTTGGCCTTGTCGTCCCCGGTGGCCGCGACCACCACGTCGCAGCCGGCCAGGTCGGCCTCCTCCAGGCTGGTCAGCTCGCAGGCGTCGGCGAGCACCCAACGGGCGTCCGGCACCCGCTCGGGCCGCAGCATCCGGGGCTGCCGCTCGATCAGCATCACCTGGTGGCCGTTCTCAATCAGTTCCTGGGCGATGGAGCGGCCCACGTTGCCTGCGCCGGCGATGGCGATCCGCATGATCACTGCCCCCCGTCCGGTGCCGCGGCGATCTCGGTGACCGTCGCCACCATGTCGTCGGTCACCAGCATGAAGATCTGGTCACCCTCCTGCACCACGCTGGAGGCGGTGGGCAGGGTGCCGATGCCGAAGCGCAGCAGGTAGGCCACCCGGGCCCCGGTGGCCTGTTCCAGCCGCTGCACCCGATGCCCGATCCACTCCCGGTGCACGGGCACCTCGATGATCGACACAGTGCTGGTCGGGTCGCGGAAGATCTCCACGTTGCCCTCCGGCAGCAGGTGTCGCAGCATCCGGTCGGCGGTCCAGCGCACCGTCGCCACGGTGGGGATGCCGAGGCGCTCGTAGACCTGCGCCCGCCGCTGGTCGTAGATGCGCGCGGCCACCCGGGACACCCCGAACGTCTCCCGCGCCAACCGCGCCGAGATGATGTTGGAGTTGTCGCCGCTGGAGACGGCGGCGAAGGCGTCGGCCCGCTCGATGCCGGCCTGACGGAGCACGTCGCCGTCGAATCCCGCCCCGGTGACGGTGGTGCCGGCGAACTCGGGGCCCAGCCGGCGGAACGCGTCGGCGTCCTGGTCGATCACCGCCACCGAGTGACCTCGGGACTCCAGGTTGTGCGCCAGGATCGAGCCGACCCGGCCACAGCCCATGATCACGATATGCACGCCGCCCTCCCAAGGTGCGCCCGTCACCGCGAGCCTGCCACGTCCTGACGCCAGGCGGGGACCGACGGTACTCCGCTCACGTTCGACACCCGCACCGACCTCAGCCCGGTCCAGGACGACGGGAGTGGCGACGTCAGCCGTACGCTTGGCGACCGTGGCCCGAACCCTGCTGAAGCGGCTGCTCGTCGGTCGACCGTTCCGGTCCGACCGGCTCAAGCACACCCTCCTGCCGAAGCGCATCGCCCTGCCCGTATTCGCCTCGGACGCGTTGTCCAGCGTCGCGTACGCGCCGGACGAGATCCTGCTGATGCTCTCCATCGCGGGCGCCTCGGCCTTCGTCTTCTCGCCGTGGGTGGCCCTCGGGGTCGTCGTGGTGATGCTGACCGTGGTGGCCAGCTACCGGCAGAACGTGCACGCCTACCCCTCCGGCGGTGGCGACTACGAGGTGGCCACCGTCAACCTGGGCCCCCGCGCCGGGGTCGGGGTGGCCAGCGCGCTGCTTGTCGACTACGTGCTGACCGTCGCCGTGTCGGTCTCCTCCGGGGTGGCCAACCTCGGCTCGGTGATCCCGTTCGTCGCCACCCACAAGGTGCTCATCGCGGTCAGCGCCGTGATCCTGCTGACCGCGGTCAACCTGCGCGGGCTCAAGGAGGCGGGCAGCGCCTTCGCCATCCCCACCTACGGGTTCATGATCGTGATCGTCGGCATGATCCTGACCGGGCTGGTCCGCATCGTGGTGCTCGGTGAGGACCTGCGGGCGCCCAGCGCCGACCTGGTCATCGCCGCCGAATGGCACGACACCACCGGCTGGGCCATGGCGTTCCTGCTGCTGCGCAGCTTCTCCTCCGGCTGCGCCGCGCTCACCGGAGTGGAGGCGATCTCCAACGGCGTACCGGCGTTCAAGGCGCCCAAGAGCCGCAACGCCGCCACCACGCTGCTGATGCTCGGCCTGGTCTCGGTGACCATGCTGGTCGGCATCATCTGGCTGGCCCGGCTCACCGGGCTGCAGTTCGTCGAGGACCCGAGCCAGCAGATCGTCGCCGGCCCCGAGGGGTACGTGCAGAAGACGGTCACCGCCCAGCTCGGCGAGACGATCTTCGGCTCCGGCTCGGTGCTGCTGTTCCTGGTCGTCGGGGTGACCGCCACGATCCTGTTCGTGGCCGCCAACACCGCTTTCACCGGCTTCCCGGTCCTCGGCTCGATCCTCGCCCAGGACCGCTACCTGCCCCGCCAACTGCACACCCGAGGCGACCGGCTGGCCTTCTCCAACGGCATCCTCTTCCTGGCCGCCTTCGCGATCGTGCTGATCGTCGGGTTCCAGGCCGAGGTGACCAAGCTGATCCAGCTCTACATCGTGGGGGTCTTCGTCTCGTTCACCCTCTCCCAGGCCGGCATGATCCGGCACTGGAACCGGCGCCTGCGTACCGAGCGGGATCCGCAGGTGCGTCGCCGGATGCTCCGGTCCCGGGCGATCAACACCTTCGGCATGGCGATGACCGGCGCGGTGCTGGTCATCGTGCTGATCACCAAGTTCCTGCTGGGCGCCTGGATCGCCATCGTCGCGATGGGCGTGATCTACCTGCTGATGCTGGCCATCCGCCGGCACTACGACCGGGTCGCCGTCGAGCTGGCACCGGACGACGGGCGGCCGGTGCTGCCGGCCCGCAACCACGCCATCGTGCTGGTCAGCAAGCTGCACCAGCCGACCCTGCGGGCCGTGGCGTACGCCCAGGCCACCCGGCCGGACACGCTGACCGCGGTGACCGTCAACGTGGACGACGTCGACACCCGGCAGTTGCAGACCGAGTGGGAACGTCGGGACGTGCCGATCCCACTGACGGTGATCGACTCGCCGTACCGGGAGATCACCCGACCGATCCTGAACTACGTGGCCGGGGTCCGCCGGGACTCGCCGCGCGACGTGGTCACGGTCTTCATCCCCGAGTACGTCGTCGGGCGCTGGTGGGAGAACCTGCTGCACAACCAGAGCGCACTGCGGCTCAAGGGTCGGCTGCTGTTCGAGCCGGGGGTGATGGTCACCAGCGTGCCGTGGCAGCTCGCCTCGACCGCCGGCAAGGACCTCGACCGGATGGACGCCACCCTGGGGCGGGGGCCGGTGCGGGGTCCCCGGGCGGTGCCCCGCAGCATCCTTCCGCCGAGCATCGCGCCGGTGGACCCCACGCCGATGAACCCCGTGCCGGTGGACCCCGCGCCGTCCGGGCCGGGCCAGCAGTCGTCGAACGGAGAGACGCGGTGAACGAGGTGACCCTCCCGGTGCAGCAGTCCGAGGCGGCCGATGGTCGCGGTGGGTTGACCGAGGCCGAGCAGGTCGAGTTGACCGTGGCGGCTGTCGCCCCCGGCGGGCACTGCGTGGCCCGGGTGGACGGGCAGGTGGTCTTCGTCCGGCACGCGCTGCCCGGCGAACGGGTGGTGGCTGAGGTCACCGAGGTGCATCGCGGTTTCGTCCGAGCCGACGCGGTACGGGTGCTGGAGCCCTCGCCGGACCGGGTCGAGCCACCCTGCCCGTACGCCCGGCCGGGGCGCTGTGGTGGCTGCGACCTGCAACATGTCGCGGTGCCCGCCCAGCTGCGCTGGAAGACCGACGTGGTGCGGGAGCAACTGATCCGCCTCGGCGGCCTCGACGAGGCCGGGTGCGACGCGCTGAACGTACGGGTCGAGACGCTGCCCGGCGGTCCGCTCGGCTGGCGGTCCCGGGTCCGCTACGCCGTCGACGCGGCGGGCCGGGCGGGTCTGCTCAAGCACCGCTCGCACGAGGTGGTGCCGGTCGACCGGTGCCTGATCGCCCACCCGGCCATTCAGGACCAGCCGGTGCTCACCTCCAGCGGCACCCGGTGGCCCGCCGACGACGCGGTGGAGGTGGTCGCCTCCACCGGCGGCGACGTGACGGTGACGGCCTCGACGGCGGGGCGTACCCGGCGGGTCAGCGGACCGGAGCGGGTCCGGGAGTTGGCTGCGGACCGGGAGTGGCACCTGCCCGCCTCGTCGTTCTGGCAGGTCCATCCCGCGGCTGCGGACACCCTGGTCGCCGCCGTGCTGGAGCTGACCGGGCCGAAGCCGGGGGAACGGGCCTGGGACCTCTACGGCGGGGCCGGGCTGTTCGCCGCGGCGCTGGCCGAGCGGGTCGGCGAGAGCGGCCGGGTCACCCTCGTCGAGGCGGCCGGCGACGGTGTGGCCGCCGCCCGGGAGAACCTGCGCGACCTGGCCCAGGTGGAGGTGGTGGCGGCCCGGGTGGAGACGGCATTGGCTCGCCGCCGGATCACCGGACCGGTCGACGTGGTGGTGCTCGACCCGCCGCGTTCGGGTGCCGGAGCGCGGGTGGTGCGCGACGTGGTCGCCGCCGGGCCCCGGGCGGTGGCGTACGTGGCCTGCGACCCGGCCGCCTTCGCCCGCGACCTGCGGGTCTTCACCGATCTCGGGTGGCGGCTGGCCGCCTTGCGTGGGTACGACCTGTTTCCGATGACCCAGCACGTGGAGCTGGTCGGGCTGCTGTTGCCGGCGTGAACACCGCCTGTTCCCGGGTGTGGCGCTGACCTCGTGCTCAGCCTCCCCGGTCCGGTGACCGGGCTGCGAGGTGGGCGAAGGCCGATAGACTCTGCGGTCATGAGTGCTGAAGAGGACACGGCCAACCACGGCCGGCTGCTGGCCAGGGTGCACGGTCCGCAGGACGTCCGGCGGATGTCGGGCACCGAGCTGGACAACCTCGCCGCCGAGATCCGTGACTTCCTGGTCGCCAAGGTGTCGCGCACCGGCGGGCACATCGGCCCCAACCTGGGAGTGGTGGAACTCACCCTGGCCCTGCACCGGGTCTTCGACTCTCCCCGTGACCGGCTGCTGTTCGACACCGGCCACCAGGCGTACGTTCACAAGATCATCACCGGTCGGCAGGACGGGTTCGACCAGTTGCGCCAGCGCGGCGGGCTCTCCGGCTACCCGAGCCGGGCCGAGAGCGAGCACGACATCATCGAGAACTCGCACGCCTCCACCGCCCTGTCGTACGCCGACGGGCTGGCCAAGGCGTACGCGCTGCGCGGCGAGGCCCGCAGCGTGGTGGCAGTGGTCGGCGACGGGGCGCTGACCGGCGGCATGTGCTGGGAGGCGCTGAACAACATCGCCGCCGCCGGCAACCCCCTGGTCATCGTGGTCAACGACAACGGCCGCTCGTACGCGCCGACCATCGGCGGCCTCGCCGACCACCTGTCGACCCTGCGGCTGAACCCCGGCTACGAGAAGGTCCTCGACGCGGTCAAGGACGCACTCGGCTCGACCCCGCTGGTCGGCAAGCCGATGTACGAGGTGCTGCACGCGGTCAAGCGGGGCATCAAGGACGCGGTCGCCCCGCAGGCGATGTTCGAGGACCTCGGCATCAAGTACGTCGGCCCGGTCGACGGGCACGACGTGGCCGCGGTCGAGACGGCGCTGCGCGCCGCGAAGAACTTCGGCGGCCCGGTGATCGTGCACGCGGTGACCCGCAAGGGCTACGGCTACCGCCCCGCCGAGGAGGACGAGGCGGACTGCTTCCACGGCCCCGGCGCCTTCGACATCGCCACCGGCAAGGCCACCGCCGCGCCGACGGTGAAGTGGACGAACGTCTTCGCCGACGAGCTGGTCAAGATCGCCGACGAGCGGCCCGACGTGGTGGGCATCACCGCCGCGATGGCCGAGCCCACCGGCATCGCGAAGCTGGCCCGCAAGTACCCGGAGCGCACCTACGACGTGGGCATCGCCGAGCAGCACGCGGCCACCTCCGCGGCCGGTCTGGCGCTCGGTGGGCTGCACCCGGTGGTGGCGGTCTACGCGACCTTCCTCAACCGGGCCTTCGACCAGGTCCTGCTGGACGTGGCGATGCACAAGCTGCCGGTCACCTTCGTGCTGGACCGGGCCGGCATCACCGGTCCCGACGGGCCCAGCCACTACGGCATCTGGGACATGTCAGTTTTCGGGGTGGTGCCCGGCCTGCGGATGGCTGCCCCCCGTGACGCCGCCACCCTGCGCGAGGAGTTGCGCGAGGCGGTCGCCGTCGACGACGGCCCGACCGTGGTGCGTTACCCCACCGGCGCGGTCGCCGCCGACCTGCCCGCCGTGCGCCGGGTCGGCACCGTGGACGTGTTGACCGAGTCGGAGCGGGCGGACGTGCTGCTGGTCGCCGTCGGCTCCTTCGGGCAGCTGGGCATGGAGGTCGCCACCCGGCTTGCCGAGCAGGGCTACGGGGTCACCGTGGTCGACCCGCGCTGGGTCCGCCCCGTCCCGGCCGAGCTCGTCGAGTTGGCCGCCGGGCACCGGCTGGTCGTCACCGTCGAGGACGGCGTACGCATCGGCGGCGTCGGTGACGCCCTCGCCCAGGCCATGCGTGACGCCGACGTCCAGGTACCGCTGCGCGACCTGGGCGTGCCGGCCGACTGGCACCCGCACGGCTCGCGTGCTCAGATCCTCGCCGACCTCGGCCTGACCGCCCAGGACGTCGCCCGCGACGTCACCGGCTGGATCTCCCGCCTGGACACCCAGACCGTGGAGCCTCTCCCGGTGCCCACCAACAACACCCCCACCCACAACTGATCCACGCCGATCGACCAAGCTGCCCAGCTCGATCGACTCGTCGCGTAGGTGGACCGGCCCCGGTGACCTCCCCGGGGCCGGTCCACCCGTAAATCTCCAGGCCCGTTCTCCGCGCCCCTTCTCCGCGTCTGCCTGTTTACCAGCGCACCGTGCAGGCGTCGTCGCGCGAAGGGAAGTCGGACCGATAACAGCGCGTGTGACCTGGGCAGTCGCCCATACCCCTGCGCGGCCCCTTTGCTCTGCTTCAACCCACGCAACGGTTTACCCTGCGTGTTTGGCGCATGGCAACGGATGCTTATCCCGATCTCTGTTTGCACAGCTCAGGACCTATTGCGTGGGTTGAAGCAGAGCAAAGGGCGGGGGAGGGGTGCCGGGGGTCGGTTATCCCTTGTGACGTTCGGTGACGGGAGCGGTGGTCAAGGTCAGTCACTGGCAGTGACTTCCGGCGGCGATTGACCGGCGTCGGTCGGGTGGCCGGAGCGGCGGGTCAGCGGCGGGCGGGGCCTGCGGTGCGGTAGTGGGTCTTGTCGTCGGCGGCGAGGCTGAAGGTCTGGCGGCGCTCGGGCAGCGGTGCCACGACCAGGCCGGGGCGGTCGACCAGGCGGGTCGTGCCGGGTGGGACCGACAGGGTGGTGTCCTTGGTGGACCGCCAGCTGAGCACGACCAGTGGTTGCCCGGGCACCGGCAGTTCGTAGACCTGCAACGGACTGGTCCGGTCGGCGGGTGAGTAGACCAGCGGGGTGTCGTCGGCCGGTCGGTAGACCACGGCGCTCATCGTGCCGTCGGCGGTCTCCCAGGTCAGTTGCTCCAGCTCGGCCGGTTCGCCTCCGTCGAGGGCCACCTCGCCGAGGGTACGGACGGCCACCTTCGCCATGGGCCAGGAGGCCGGTACCGAGTCGGGGGTGTCTCGGTCCCCCACGCGTCGGGTGACGCTGCCGAAGGGACCGTCCTTGTCGGCCAATTGGCAGGTGTCGAGGCCGGTCAGCGCCCGCCGGCCCGAGCCGCTCTCGTCGCGGACCAGGGGGTACCGCGGTGCGGCGATGCCGGTGCCGAGGTCGAGCAGCCGGTCGGCGGCGCGGCCCCGAGGCAGCGACGTGGTGGAGCGCAGGGTGGCGGTCACCGTCACGGCACGGCATTCCGGCACGTCGACCGGGTCGGTGAGACCGTCGGTGGCGGACAGGATCCGGCCGTTCGGCCCGACCAGGCGGCGGACCCGTTCGGAGGTGAAGTAGCGCCGGCCGTCGGCCGCCTGCACCGGCAGCACGTCGGAGTAGACCAGGTAGCCGGGGTCGGTGTACTCGGTGGCGTGGGTGACCCGGTATCCGTCGCCGTCACCTGTCAGTTGCAGCAGCCAGGAGGCGGCCTGGCCGGGCACCGAGGCGGCGACCAGGGCCAGCGGCGTACCGTCGACCTGGCCGGAGTAGAGGATGCCGGACGACGGTACGTGCACCCGATCGTCGATCGGGGAGCGCCAGTCTCGTACGGCCCGGGTTGCTGCGGCCGTCGCGGCCGGATCCTCGGCCAGGGAGCCGCGCGGGGGCCAGACGGTCAGCGAACCGTCCAGGCTGTCGTAGCCGACCCGCAGGTCCTGCGGGCGGCGCTCGGCCACCGGGCCGCAGGCGGAGACGGCGACCAGCAGTGCCGACAGGCTGGTGGCCGTCAAGCCGCGCCAGCGGACTGGACCCACCTGTTACGCCCCCGATCGCGTCGGTCGTCGTTTCGGAGGGCAATAGTACGAGATGTCACGCCCATGCTCTTCTCCGCCTCACGCTGCGTCGCATCGGCATACATCGACCACAGGGGAGGGCCCGTCAACTTGGGCGCTATTTCCCTACTCGGGTAGACTCCGCCGACTGTGACGCCTGCCGAGACCCGCGCCGCAATCCCGCCGAAAACCGACGTCACTTCAGACTTGCCAGCCGAGCCCATCACTGAGCGTGAAGATGGGCAAGGTTCCGTTGTATCCGACTCTACTGTGGACAGTGAGGTGGCCGGCGGCGGGTCGGACCAGGCGTACGCCACCCCGAAGCGGCGGTTCCGATGGACCCCCCGTCGGATGGATCTCGCCGTCTTCGGCGGGTTCCTGCTCGTCGCGGTCTGGGTGACCAGTCAGATCTGGGCGGACCCGGCCGGCCGGGTCGCGTCGCTCTACAGCAGTGACCCGGCGCAGGTGCAGTTCTTCCTCGCCCACTCGGTGCGGGTGGTGCTGCACGGGGAGTTCCCGTTCTTCACGGAGCAGTTCAACTATCCGGACGGGGTCAACCTGATGGCCAACACGGCCATCCTCGCGCTGGGCATCCCGATGGTGCCGGTGACGCTGCTGTTCGGGCCGGCGGTCACGTTCGTGGTGCTTGTCACCCTCGCCCTCGCCGGCACCGCCTCGGCCTGGTACCACGTGCTGTCCCGGCACGTGGTGAGCAACCGGCTGGCGGCCGTGGTGGGCGGCTGGTTCTGCGGCTTCTCACCGGCGATGCTCTCCCACGCCAGCTGGCATCCGAACATCATCAGCCAGTTCCTGCTGCCGTTCATCGTCTGGCGGGTCATGGTGATCACCCGGTCGACCCGGCCGTACCGGGACGGGGCGCTGCTGGCGCTGCTGGTCACCGCGCAGGCGTTCATCAACGAGGAGATCCTGCTGTTCACCGCGATGGGCTGCGGGATCTTCCTGATCGCGGTGGTCGTCCAGCGTCCCGCGCTCTGGTCGGCGGCCTGGCGGCCGCTGGGCAAGGCGGTGGCCACCTGCACGGTGATCGCCGGTGCGCTGCTGGCGTACCCGCTGTACATCCAGTTCGCCGGGCCGATGGCGTACCACGGGCTCAGCGACGCGGTGCGTGACTACGGCAACGACATCGCCGCCTACCTCGCTCCCGGGTCGCCGACCATCGGCGGCAACCAGCGGGCCAACGTCAACCTCGCGCCGAACTACTCCGAGGAGAATGCCTTCTTCGGCTGGAGCCTGGCGCTGATCGCCGTGGGGATCGTGCTGTGGCTGCGGCGGGAGGTGCTGGTCCGGGCGTTGGCGGCCACCGCCGGGTTCTACGCCGTACTCTCCCTCGGCGAACGCATCACCTGGTGGGACCGGGAACTGATGGTCGGACCGTGGGAGTGGCTGGTCCGACTGCCGCTGCTGGACGCCGTCGTACCGACCCGGTTCGGCATGATCACCAGCGTGGTGGTGGCGATCCTGCTGGCCCTGGCCATCGAACGCAGCCGGACGCTGCCGCTGGACCCGCGCACCCTGCGTACGCTCACCGCCGGTGGGCTGGTCCTCGCCCTGCTGCCGATCGCGCCCATGCCGCTGCCGATGACCACCCGGCCACCCGTGCCGGATTTCATCACCTCCGACCGCTGGCGCGCCTACGTCGGGCCGGATCAGACGCTGGTGCCGATCCCGGTGCCGAACATGGGCAACACCCACGGCATGCGCTGGGCCGCCGCCACCAACCTCGACTTCAAGATGCCGGGCGGGTACTTCCTCGCCCCGCGCAACGGCAACACCGGCGACCCGGGTCGGTTCGGCGGTCGACCCAGCGGCATCGGCCGGCTGCTGGAGGAGGTCGCGACGACCGGGCGTACGCCTGAACTGAACGACCGCCAGCGGCGCCGCTCCCTCGACGAGTTGCGGCACTGGCGGGCGGCGGTCCTGGTGCTGCCGGTGAGTCAGCCGCACTCGGAGCCGCTGCGGCAGACCGTCGAGCAACTCGTCGGCCCGGCCCGCCAGGAACTGGACGTCTGGGTGTGGGACGTACGGGCGTTGACCGACCGGACGGCCTGATGCCGGTCGGCACAGCCGAACGTCCCGTCCAGGCCACCACCCGCCGCCGGTTGCGGGTTCCCCGTACCCCGGATGCTGCGGTGGTGGCCGGATACCTGGCGGTGGCGGCGTGGCTGACCAGCCGCCAGTGGGGCCGCCCGGACCGGCTGTTCCACCAGGCCGGGGACCAGATCCTCTTCGAGTGGATGCTGGCCCGCGCCGCCCGGGCCGTGACGGGAGTCGAGAATCCGCTGTGGAGCGACGCGCTCAACGTTCCCGGCGGGGTCAACCTGATGGCCAACACCTCCGTGCTCGGGCTGGGTGTGCCGCTGACCCCGGTCACCCTGCTGTTCGGCTCGCAGACGGCCTTCGTGGTGGCGGTGGTCGGCTGCCTCGCCGGCACCGCCACCGCCTGGTACGTGCTGCTGCGCCGGCGGCTGGTCCGCTCCCGGGTGGCTGCCGCGATCGGTGGGCTGATCTGCGGGTTCGCCCCCGGAATGGTCGCCCAGGCCGGGGCGCACCTGCACATGGCCGCCCAGTTCCTGGTGCCGGTGATCCTGGCGTTGGTGTTCCGTGCCGAACCCGCCGGCCGGGTGTGGCGGTACGGGCTGCTGCTCGGGCTGGCCGTCACCTACCAGGTCTTCCTCGGTGAGGAACTGCTGCTCTTCGTGGCGCTGGCGGCCGGGGTGTTCGCGCTCGGGTACGCGCTCGCCGACCGGGCGGCGGCCCGCCGACTCGCCCCCGGGCTCGCCGCCCGGATCGGGATCGGCGCGGTGGTGGCAGCAGTGCTGCTGGCGTACCCGCTGTGGTTCCAGTTCTTCGGCCCCGGCCACTACCGGGGGATGCCGTTCTACGCGCACGCCTACCAGCTCGACGTGGCGTCCTTTCCGGCCCTGGCCCGGCAGACCGTGCTCGGGGACGGCCGGTCGAGCGCCCTGCTGGCACCCAACCCCACCGAGGAGAACTCCTTCTTCGGGCCGGGACTGCTGGTGCTGGCCGTGCTCGCCACCGCCTGGCTCTGGCGTCGGCCACTGGTGCGGGCGCTGGCCGGGTGCGGGGTGGTCTTCGCCCTGCTCTCCCTCGGCACCCCGGTACGCCTCGACGCGGAGGTCACCGAGCTGGCCGGGCCGTACCGGCTGATCTCGGGGTTGCCGTTGCTCGACCACGTGGTGCCGGCCCGGTTCGCGCTGGTCTGCGTACCGGTGCTGGGGATGCTGGTGGCGCTGGCCGCGGACCGGGTCGCCCGGCAGTGGGCCGCCACCCGGTCGGCGGTGCGGCTGCTCTGGGCCGGTGCGCTCGCCGCCGCCCTGCTGCCGTTGACGCCGACTCCGATCCGGACCGTGTCGGTCTGGCCGGTGCCGGCGTTCGTCGCCGACGGCACCTGGCGGGCGTACGTGCCGGCCGGGCGGACGCTGGTGGCGGTGCCGCCGGTCACCAACCACGGCCGCAGCCCGGCGATGCTCTGGTCGGCCCGGACCGGGCTGGCGTTCACCGCACCGGGTGGCTTCTTCATCGGCCCGAAGGCCGCGGACGATCCGACGGCCCGCTGGGGTGCCCCGGACCGCCCCACCTCGGCGCTGCTGCGCCGGGTGGCCGACACCGGTGAGCTGCCGTCGATCACCGATGCGGACCGTCGGCAGGCGGTGGCGGACCTGCGGCACTGGCGGGCGGCGGTGGTGGTGCAGGGCGAACTGCGTCACGGCGACGCGGTACGTCGTACCGTCGAGGCGTTGCTCGGGCCGTCCCGCCCGATCGACGGCGCACTCGTCTGGGACGTCCGCCCGCTGGTCGGCTGACCGCTACACCCGGTCGCGGACGTCCCAGAGCCAGACGTCGTCGATGCGCTGCGGCTCGCCGAGCAGGGCGGTCATCAGCTCCCGCAGCACGGCCTCCCTGGGGTGGGCGCCGAGGACCACCACCGAGGCCCGCCAGAAGCGCAGATCCTCGACCGCCCGTTGGCGGTCCTCGTCGGTCAGTTCGGGCAGTTCGCCGGTGTCCATGCTGCGGTAGATCAGCGTGCTGGTGTGCCGGTTCGGTGCGCCGAAGACACCCTCGCCGTCGAGGTTGGGGCCGATGAAGTAGCCGGCCGGGATCGGGAACTGGTGCTGGGTCAGCGCGCTCCAGCGCAGCGTGGACAGCCCGTGCACGTTGCTGGGGATGGGCACCGGCACCAGGGTCCGACCGTCCGGCACGTACGGCCGCCAGGCGCCGGAGGTGATGAAGGTCGGTGGCGGATCGACTCGCTCGGCCGGCAGCGGGGTGGGGATCAGCGGCAGTACGGCAAGCGTGATCGCCGCGTACCCGACGGCCTGCTGCCAACGCGGTCGCCGCCCCAGGCCCGCCGACTCCGAGCTGCTCGCCGGCTCCGAGACGCCCGCCGAGCCCTCCGCGGGATGCGGGGCGCGTGGGGCCGGTACCGGCGGTCGGCCGTGCCCGGCCACCGCGTCCCAGGCCAGCGCGAGCAGGACACCGAGCGCGGCCGTGGTCACCAGGGTCAGCCGGGTCGGCATCATCATCTCGACCAGCGGCAGGTCCTCCGGGATGTACGACCACGGTCCGCCGATGCCGGTCAGCTCGCCGTTGAACCGGATCTCCGGGCCGAGCGCCGCCACGGAGAAGAACACCACAAGCACCGCCAGGATGCGGGCCACCATGCAGCGGCGGACCAGCAACGCCAGCGCCACCACGCAGACCAGCACCAGCGGCCAACCGAACCAGGTGTTCTGCTCGGTCATGCCGATGGTCTTCTCCACCGCCTCGGTGCCGGCGATGGTGTCGCGGGGGAAGGTGACGAAGGCGACAATGTCCTCGCCCCAGCTGTGGAACACCCCGCCCTGCAAGCCCCGGTAGGACTGCGGGCCGTTGAACTGGAACCAGATCGGATACGCCGTCAGCAGCAGGGCCAGCCCGCCGCCGACACCCAGCCCGGCGGCGAACGTGCCGGCCCGCTGCCGCGCCGCCCGAGGCCGCATGATCGCGTACGCGATCACGACGACCAGGCAGGCCAGCGCGGTGAGCAGCAGCATCTCCTCGTTGATGAAGATCTGGTATGCCACCAGCAGCCCCAGCACCAGCCCGTTGCGCCGCCACCGACCCGGCTCGGTCAGCCGGAACACCCGCACCACGATCAGCGGGAGCAGGAAGTTGGAGACGAAGTTGGGCTGGCCGTTGGCGTGGTGCACGATGCCCGGGGCGAAGCCGAGGAACCCGCCACCGATGAAGGCCGCCGCCCGCGAGCGCACCAGGTGCCGCGACAGCATCCAGTACGCGGTGCCGGCCGTGGCGGCCAGCGCACCGCCCAGGTAGAGCGCGTACACCACCTGGGGGCCGAGCAGCCAGGTCAACGGGGCCAACGGCAGGGTCACCCCGAGCAGCGAGGTGTTGGCCATCATGTTCACCCCGTCGGGGGCGTTCTGCTGTGTGCTGAACAGCGGGTTCTCCAGGTTGCGCAGCGAGTACGCGCCGTGCGAGAACAGCCACTCGAACCAACTGTGGTCGGTGGGCAGGTGCGAGGAGACCCGGTTGTTGACGTCCACCCAGTAGTTGAGGCAGACGACGACACCGAGCAGCACGTAGGCTCCGATGGCCAGCACGTCGACACGGGCCGGCCGGCGCCGAGGTCGCCCTGTGGATTGCGTCTCGACGGTCGGGGAGACGGGATTCAGCGAGGGATTTACCACCGGCACAGCCACGACGGGCCATCGTACAGGCGGGCTCTTGGGGCTTTTGGCACCCATAGGGTGCGTACCGGATGTGTTGCGGGGGAGGGGCGAGCGTGACGGTGATCGACCTCGGCGACCGAACCGAGCCGACCGAGCCACGGCGTCGCCGCCGGCGGCCCCCACCTTCCCGCTCGTTCCTGGTGCCGGTGGCGCTGGTCGTGCTGCTGGTCCTGACCGGTGCGGCACCCCCGGCCCCTCGGCTGCAGGCGATCCTGCCGTCGTCGCTGTCCGCCCAGGTGTTCCTCACCGGCGGCGGCCAGATCGTCGCCGTGAAACCGGTGACCGGCGTCGCCGACGGTAGCCAGGAACTGCTCGCCTATCGGCAGCCGGAGCGGGCCACCGGTGCACCGCAGCAGCTCACCGCTCTGTGGCGGACACCCGTCGGGTCCGCTCAGCCCATGGTGGTCGAACGCGTGGACGACTCCGCGTTGGTGTTCTCCCTGACCGGTACGGATGCCGGCGTGCAGACCATGCTGCTGGACAGCCGTACCGGTCAGCTCCGCTGGCGGCAGAACGGGGTCGCGGTGTTCGTCGCCTCGCACCTGATTCTGCTGCAGACCTACGAGAGGCAGGACCTGGACCGGGTCGCCGCGGTCGACGTGGCAAGTGGCCGCGAGCTGTGGTCGGTGTCGTCGAAGGCGTTCTGGCCCTCCTATCACCGGGACCCAGCGGGGATCGATGTCGTGGTGGTCACCACGGTGGACGGCGATGTCGAGGTGCTGGACGCGCGGAGCGGCACGCGGCGAGGCCGTCTCCCCGCCGATGTCGACGATCCGGGCGACCAGCGGTACGCCTCGGTCATCGGTGACCTCGTGGTGGTTCGCAGCTCCGGCGCAGTGGCCGCGTACCAGCTCGACGGTCTGGCCCGGCGATGGCGGACCGACGTGCAGTCGGTCGAGCGGATCTACAGGTGTGGAGCCCTGATCTGTGCGCCGAGTGCCGGATCCGGTGTGCATCTGCTCGACCCGGCGACCGGAGCACTCCGGTGGACCGTCGGCGAGGGCTTCGACGTTCTGCATGCCGGGGACCGACGTGCTCTGGTGGTCGACCACCGGCAGCGCCCGCCAACGGTCGCGACCATCGAGGCGGGAACAGGACGGCCTCGGACCGTCGACGACAGCTGGGATCTGGTGCAAGACTTCGGTGTCGTCGCCTCACATCCGCTCGGGACGCGGTCCATCCCCGACGTGGGCGCGGTGCTGGCCCGGCTCGATCCGGCAGACGGGCAGCCACGCCGCATCGACCTGCTACCTGGTGCGGTCGGCAACTGCCGTCACCGGGACGGCCTGATCGTGTGCCGCCGTCGGGACGGCAATTTCGGGCTGTGGCAGCTGCGTGACTGACCGCAACGCGGCTGGAGTGGCTCGCTTGCCTGCGGCGTTAAGCTCCGGCGACCAGCGAGGTGCGTGGCGGAGAGGGACGAGTGTGACGCTGATCGACCTCGGTGAGCTGACCGAGCCGACTGACCCGCAACCGCCACGCTCGCGGCGTCGCCCCAGCGGTCGGGGGCGACAGTGGCCCCTCGCGCTGGTGGCGTTGGCGGCACTGGTGGGGCTTACCAGCGCCGCACCTCCACCCGTGCGGGTGCACGCGACGGTGCCGGGCGGCCTGGCGGCCGACCTGTTCCTCACCGCGCAGCGCATCTTCACCGTCACCCCGGTCCGCGGGGTGACCGACGGGTCGCGGGAACTCACCGCCTATGCCCGGCCCCGGCGAGCCACTGTCACCCCGCAGCGCCTCGTACCGCTGTGGCGGATGCCGGTGGCACCAGGAATCCGGTTCTTCCGGGTGGAGGACACCGCCGCCGGCGTGCTGTTGTCGCTGGTCCCGTCGCAGGACCTGGGCCGGTCGAGCGAGACCATGCTGCTGGACGCCGCCACCGGGCAGCAGCGCTGGCGCAGCGCCGGGTTCGGCACCCGCGACGCGTCGGGTCGGGTGCTGCTTCAGACGTGGGCCGTTCAGCAGTCGACAACGCTGCGTTCGGTCGAGGTGGCCACCGGCCGTGAGCTGTGGTCCAGGACGTTGCCGCCGTCCTGGGTGGAACACCACCAGCGTGACGGTGTGATCGACGCCATCGTGGTGTCCACCACCGCCGGTGACGTCGAGGTGCTCGACGCCCGGACCGGACAGCTCCGCGACCGGCTGCCCGCCGCCGACAGCACCGGCTACCAGCAGTCGTCGGTGGTCGATGACCTGCTGCTGGTGGTCCGTAACTCGCGGACCATCACCGCCTACGACCTGGCCGGTCTGGTGCCGCGCTGGCAGACCACCGTGCCGCTGGCGGACCACGTGACCAGCTGCGGCGCGCTGCTCTGCGCCAGGGCCAACAGAGGCGGCACGCATGTCATCGACCCGGTGGCCGGAGACGTGCGGTGGAGCACCAGCGAGGATGGTGACCTGCTGCGGGTGACACCGACGAGGGCTCTCGCGCAGTTGGGCGAATCAGGGCTTGTCACGCTCGACGCGGCGACCGGGAGGGTGTTGACCGGGTACGGCTCCTGGGAGACGGTCGCCAGCTACGAGCAGGAGCTCCGGCTGCTCGGCATCCACCTGTTGCCCGAGGTGGGCGCGGTGCTGGCCCGGCTCGACCCGGCGGAGGCACAGCCACGGCGCCTCGACGTGCTTCCCGGTGTCGTCGGCGACTGTCAGAGCCGGTACGACCTGATCGCCTGCCGCCGCCAGAGCGGCGACTTCGGCGTGTGGCAGCTGCCCGACTGAGCGGGCAGGGGCACCTCGACCGCCAGTGCCGACTCGGAAGGATCTCGGCACCACCGACGTGGGGGGGTTGGGGTCGGTTTGGCCAGCAGCGTTAGGTTGTCGAGTTGTCGTCGCCGGGAAGGGGCTGGACATGCGGGTACTGGTGGTCGAGGACGAACGCCACCTCGCCGACGCGATCGCGCGTGGCCTGCGCAAGCGCGGAATGGCGGTGGACGTCGCGTACGACGGCGACAGCGGTCACGAGATGGCCTTCGTCACCCGCTACGACGTGGTGGTGCTCGACCGTGACCTGCCCGGGATGCACGGTGACCAGATCTGCGCGGAGCTGGCCAGCTCGGGCGCGCTGACCCGGGTGCTGATGCTCACCGCCAGCGGCACCGTCGCCGACCGGGTCGAAGGACTGCAACTCGGCGCGGACGACTACCTGCCCAAGCCGTTCGCCTTCGACGAACTGGTCGCCCGGGTGCAGGCGCTGGGCCGCCGGGCCACCCCGGCGGCACCGCCGGTGCTGGAACTGGCCGACCTGGTCGTCGACCCGGCCCGCCGGACCGCCACCCGTGGCGGGGCACCGGTGGAGCTGACCAACAAGGAGTTCGGCGTCCTCTGCGAACTGCTCAAGGCCCGCGGTGCGGTGGTGTCCAGCGAGGAACTGCTGGAGCGGGTCTGGGACGCCAACACCGACCCGTTCACCACAATCGTCCGGGTCACCGTGATGACCCTGCGTCGCAAGCTCGGCGATCCGCCGCTGATCGAGACCGTGGTGGGGGCCGGCTACCGTACCGCCGAGGTGCCGGCGTGACGGGCACCCCGCGGCGGCACCCGCGTCTGCGGCCCACCCTGCGGCTGCGGCTGACCCTGCTCAACGGCGTCCTGCTGGTGGGCGCGGGCGCGATCCTGGTGCTGCTGTCCTGGCTGCTGGTCCGCGACGCGCTGCGGCCCACCGACGAACTGCTGCCCGGCACGACGGTGCTGCTGGCCGACGGGCGTTCCATGGACGCCGCTGCCTGGCAGCGGCAACTTGTCGACTCGGCCTCCGGGGAACTGCTGGCCAAGGGACTGGCCGCATTGCTGGCCATCGGGACGGTCGGGGTGGTCGGGGCGTACGCGGTGGCCGGTCGGGCGCTGCGACCGCTGCACCAGGTCACCGCGACCGCGCGGCGGCTCGGTGAGACCACGCTGGATCAGCGGATCAGCTACTCCGGGGCCAACGACGAGGTGGCCGAGTTGGCCGACACCTTCGACGAGATGCTGGACCGCATCGCCGCCGCCTTCGAGGCCCAGAAACGGTTCGTCGCCAACGCCTCGCACGAACTGCGTACGCCGCTGGCCGTGATGCGTACCGAAATCGACGTGACGCTCAGCGACGACGAAGCGGACGCGGCCGAGTACCGCCGGATGGCCACCGTGGTGCGCGACGCCTCGGAGCGGGCCAACAGCCTGGTCGACGCGCTGCTGGTGCTGGCGCGCAGCGAGGCCCAGACCGGCCGCCGACTGGGCCGGCGTACCGAGTGTGACCTCGCCGCCGGCACCCTCAACGCGTTGTCGGCGGTCCGCCGTGAGGTGGAGCGGATAAAGCTCGACGTGCACACCTCGCTGGAACCGGCACCTGTGGTCGGTGATCCTGGTCTGCTGGACCGCCTGGCCGGCAACCTGATCGAGAACGCGGTCCGCTACAACCACCTGCACGGCCGACTCTGGGTACGCACCGGCTCCGACGGGCAGCGGTCCTGGCTGGTGGTCGGCAACACCGGTTTCGAGGTGGACCAGGCGGACGTACCGGGACTGTTCGAGCCGTTCCGGCGGGGCGGCCGGGAGCGGACCGGGGCGCGCGGGTCGGGGCTCGGCCTGTCCATCGTCCGGGCGGTCTGCGACGCGCACGGCGGCACGGTGACCGCGGTGGCGCAGTCCGGCGGTGGCCTGGAGGTGACGGTCAACCTGCCCGCCGCCGACGCCGCGTCGACGGGGGAGAACCCCGCCCGGTGACCCGGCGCGGGCCGGGTGACCCGCTGCGGCCCGGTGATCCGGCGGCGTAATTCGCTTGATCACGGTGAGAGATTGGGCCCATGACTTCGAGGGTGCGATGGATCGACTTTGACTGTGCCGACCCGTTCGCCATGGCGACCTTCTGGTCCGAGGCGACAGGCATGCGGCACGACCCGGACAACAAGCCGGGCGAGCCGGAATGTGCCCTGCTGTCCGGGGCGGAGATCGCCGAGGGCGGGCTGCTGTTCCAGCGGGTACCGGAGGGCAAGACGGCGAAGAACCGGGTACACCTGGATCTGCAGCCGACCGACCGGACCCGCGACGAGGAGGTCGACCGGCTGCTCGGCCTGGGCGCCGTACTGATCGACGACCAGCGCCGACCCGACGGCACCGGTTGGGCGGTCCTCGCCGACCCGGAGGGCAACGAGTTCTGCGTGGAGCGCAGCGCGGCCGAGCACTCGGCATAACGGGCCTGGCTCACCGCCAGCCCTGGGTGAGGCGGGTGTTGGCCTGGAGGAGTTGCTGGGCGAGGAGGTCGGCGCGCCGTTCGTCGACCCGGTGTGCGGGGGCGGAGATGGTGAGTGCGGCCACGGCGCCCCGGGTGGGGTGGACGACGGCCACGCCGACGGCGTACACACCATCGACGCACTCCTCAAGGTTGGAGGCGTAGCCGCGGGCGCGTACGGCGTCGAGTTCTTTGATCAGTTGGTCGGTCGTGGTGATCGTGGCGGAGGTCAGCGCGGCCAAGATGCGCGGATGCAGCGCCCGGATGTCCTTCGGGCGCATCTGGGCGAGCAGCGCCTTGCCGCCGGCGGTGGTGTACGCGGGTAGCCGGTCGCCGGTGCGGACCCCGACCCGGACGGTCTGGGTGCTCTCCACGCCGTCGAGGAAGACGATGCTGGCGCCCTGCAGGCCGATCAGGTTGACCGTCTCGCGGGTGGTCGCGGCCAGGTCTTCCATGTGTGGGCGGACGGCGGCGACGACGTCCCAGGGGGCCTGTCGGGTGGCGACCTCGTGTGCCGCCGGGCCGAGCCGGTAGCGACGGGAGTCGTCCTGGCGGGCGAAGTCGAACTCCTTGAGCGTGGACAGCAGCCGGTGCGCGGTGGACGGGGCGACCTGCAGGTGCCGGCCGAGGTCCGCCACGCTTACCGACTCCTGGGCGCCGAGATACCGCAGGGCGCGTAGCGCGTTGCCCACCGACTCCATGGCCTGCCTCCCACTGCTCGCCACCGACCAGGGCAGTATTCCGCACAGAGGAACCCTTCTCCCAGACCCTTCTGCATGACGGAAGATCCAGGTCTACTGGTCGCGGTCGAGGGAGAGGAGTTGTGCGGTGGCGAGCGTGCGGGACGTGACCTTCGAGCTGCTGCGGGCGCACGGCCTGACCACCATCTTCGGCAACCCCGGCTCCAACGAGCTGCCGTTCCTGGCCGGCCTGCCGGACGACTTCCGGTACCTCCTCGGCCTGCACGAGGGCGTGGTGCTGGCCATGGCCGACGGGTACGCCCAGGCCCGCCGAGGCCCGGCGCTTGTCAACCTGCACGCGGCAGCCGGCACCGGCAACGCGATGGGCCAGCTGACCAACTCGGTCTACTCGCACAGCCCGCTGGTGGTCACCGCCGGGCAGCAGGTCCGCTCGACCGTCGGCCAGGAGGTGATGCTCGCCAACGTGGACGCCGCCGCGCTGCCCCGGCCGCTGGTGAAGTGGAGCAGCGAGCCGGCCTCCGCCGAGGACGTGCCCCGGACCATCAGCCAGGCGATCCACACCGCCACCCTGGCACCCCAGGGACCGGTGTACGTGTCGGTGCCGTACGACGACTGGCGGGCGGAGTCCTCCGTCGAGGCACGGCACCTGCTGTCCCGTACCACCGTGACCGCCGCGGCGCTGACCACCCCGCAGCTCACCGAGCTTGCCGCGATGCTGGACCGGGCCGAACGGCCGGTGCTGATCCTCGGCCCCGACGTCGACGCGGTCGCCGCGAACGATCATGCCGTGGCGCTCGCCGAAGCCCTGGCCGCCCCGGCCTGGATCGCCCCCTCGGCGTCGCGCTGCCCGTTCCCCACCCGCCACCCCGCCTTCCGTGGCGTGCTGCCGGCCGGGGTCAAGGCGATCAGCGACCTGCTGGCCGGACACGACCTCGTCCTGGTCGTCGGCGCGCCGGTGTTCCGCTACCACCAGTACGACCCGGGCCGGTATCTGTCCGAGGGCACCCGACTGGTGCACCTGACCGTGGATCCGGGCGAAGCCGCCCGCGCGCCGATGGGTGACGCGATCGTCTGCGATCTCGCCGACACCCTCGCCCGGCTGACCGCCGCCGTCACCCTCGGGCGGCGGGCCGCCCTCGTACCGTTGCCGCCCATCCCGGCACCGCGATCCGGCTCGGCGAGCCGGTTGCATCCGGAGGAGGTGTTCGCCGTGCTGCGGGACACCGCTCCGGCCGACACCGTCTGGGTCACCGAATCCACCTCGACCACCGGTGCCTTCTGGGCACAGGCGGACCTGCGCGAACCCGGCAGCTACTACTTCCCCGCCTCCGGCGGCCTCGGCTTCGGGCTGCCCGCGGCCGTCGGGGTGCAGTTGGCCGACCCCGACCGGCAGGTCGTCGCCCTGGTCGGTGA
The DNA here is from genome assembly GCF_000204155.1 of Micromonospora maris AB-18-032. NCBI lineage: Bacteria > Bacillati > Actinomycetota > Actinomycetes > Micromonosporales > Micromonosporaceae > Micromonospora > Micromonospora maris. The sequence continues at coordinate 1,767,900 of NC_015434.1, forward strand.
CGGGTCGGCCAACTACGGCATCACCGCACTGTGGACCGCCGCCCGCTACCGCATCCCGGTCATCTTCGTCATCCTGCGCAACGGCACCTACGGCGCGCTGCGCTGGTTCGCCCAGGTGCTGGCGGCCGGGGAAGCACCGGGCCTGGACATCCCCGACATCGACTTCACCGCGCTGGCCGCCGGGTACGGCGTCACCGGCGTGACGGTCGCCAGCCGTACGGCACTCGTCGAGGCGGTCACCGACGCCCTAGCTGCCGGGGAACCCCGGCTCATCCAGGTCGACACCGACCTCACCACCCCCTGAACCGCTGAAAGGCAAGCCCATGTCCGCACCCCAGCCGTCCGCCCCGGTGTTCGGCCGTTTCCCCGACTTCCCGCACGAGCAGGTGACCTTCTGCCAGGACCCGGAGACCGGCCTGCGGGCCATTATCGCCATCCACGACAGCACCCTCGGCCCGGCCGTCGGGGGCACCCGGTTCCATCCGTACGCCAGCGAAGCCGAGGCGTTGACCGACGTGCTGCGGCTGTCGCGGGGGATGACCTACAAGAACGCCGTCGCCGGCCTGCCCTGCGGCGGTGCCAAGGCGGTCATCATCGGCGACCCCGACACGATCAAGTCCGAGGCGTTGCTGGAGACCTACGGACGTTTCGTGCAGAGCCTCGGTGGCCGTTACGTCACCGCCGGCGACGTCGGGATCAGCGCCGCCGACCTCGATGTGATCGGCCGGGGCACCGACCACGTCCTCGGGCGCACCACCACCGCCGGCGGGTACGGCGACAGTGGCCCGATGACCGCGTACGGTGCCTTCCACGCCCTGCGTGCCGCCGCTGCCGTCCGGTGGGGGACCGCCGAGCTGGCCGGCCGTACCGTCGGGGTCGAAGGGCTCGGCAAGGTCGGCTACGAACTCGTCCGGCTCCTCGTCGAGGCAGGGGCCACGGTCACCGCCGCCGACATCTCGGCGCCCGCCCGCGAACGCGTCCGACGGGAACTGCCCGCGGTGCTCCTCGCCGAGCGGGTCATCGACGCGCCTGTCGACATCTATGCCCCGTGTGCGCTCGGCGCCACCCTCACCAGCGACTCGGTCCCGACGATCCACGCGGCAGTGGTCTGCGGCGCCGCCAACAACCAACTCGCCACCCCCGAGGTCGAGCAGCAACTCGTCGAGCGCGACATCCTCTGGGTGCCCGACTTCGTCGCCAGCGCCGGTGGGGTCACCACCGGATCGGCCGAGTACCGGCGGATTCCCCTGGAGGAGGTGCCCGCCCAGGTTGCGAAGATCTTCGACACCGTGACCGAGGTGCTCGACCTGGCCCGCAGGCAGGGCATCCTGCCCGGCGCGGCAGCCGAAGACCTCGCCCACAACCGCATCCAGCAGGCCCGAACCGGCCTCAAACCCGGCTACCTGCCCAGCTGACGGACTGCTGTCGGCCCTGGCTGATCGACTCCGTTACGGCGTAATGGCGGTATCCGGCCGGGCGGGTCACCGCCATTACGGCGTAACGTCGAGGCCGTCAGCCATGCCCGACGGCGAGGCCGTCAGGCCTCTCGCGGGTGGGGCAGTTGACCATGGAGGTCCGATGATCCCGGCGCTGATCGTGTTCGGCCTGCTGTTCGGGCGCTGGTGGCGCTCGGCACTCACCCTCGCCGCGCTGGGATGGCCGGTTCTGCTGGTGGCGAGCGGTGTGGAGGAAGTCGGACCGGGCCTGCTCGCCGCGGCCGGGCTGGCCGTACTCAACACCGCCGTCGGCGTGCTGATCCATCAGGGAGTCCTGCTGGTGGTCCGAAGACGACGAACCTCCTGACCGTCACCGAGCGGACCACGGGTTGCCGCCCCACCCGGCACCCGCACGAACACCATTCGGCGCGGGGGCGGCAGCTGACCCCCGGACACCAGGCCGCGGGCGGCCACCAAATGAGATCGCGGTGGCCGCCCCCGGAGGGGCGACCACCGCGATCCGGTGTGCTCGGGTGGGGTCAGCCGGCCAGGCTGGCCACCCCGCGCGGCAGGAACCGCTGGCCGGTCACCCGCTCGCTGGTGCCGGTCCGGTCCAGGTACGGCGTGACGCCGCCCAGGTGGAACGGCCAACCGGCGCCGAGGATCATGCACAGGTCGATGTCCTGCGCCTGCGCCACGACACCCTCGTCGAGCATCAGCCGGATCTCCTGTGCCAGCGCGTCCAGCGCGTTCTGCCGCACCTGCTCCTCGGTGAGCGGCTGGTCGCCGACCACCAGCAGCTTCGCCACCTCGGCGTTGATCTCGTCGTCGACGACGATCGGCTGGCCGGAGTCGGCGATCCGCTTGAGGTTCTCGCTGATGCCGAAGCGCTCCGGGAAGGCGGCGTGCAGGGTGCCGCCCACGTGGTACGCCACGGCCGGGCCGACCAACTGGAGCAGGGCCAGCGGACGCATCGGCAGGCCCAGCGGGTCCACCGCGCGGTTCGCCACCTCCAGCGGGGTGCCCGCGTCCACTGCGGCGAAGATCGCCCCGAGGAAGCGGGTGAGCAGCCGGTTCACCACGAAGGCCGGGGCGTCGGCGACCAGCACCGACGACTTCTTCAGCTGCTTGCCGACCGCGAAGGCGGTGGCCAGCGTGGCGTCGTCGGTGCGCTCGCCCCGGACGATCTCCAGCAGCGGCAGTACGGCCACCGGGTTGAAGAAGTGGAAGCCGACCACCCGCTCCGGGTGCTCCAGTTCCGCCGCCATCGCCGTGATCGACAGCGAGGAGGTGTTCGTCGCCAGCACCGCCTCCGGCTTGACGATCTTCTCCAGCTCGGCCCAGACCTGCTTCTTGACGTTCAGGTCCTCGAAGACCGCCTCGATGACGAAGTCACAGTCAGCAAAAGCCGACTTGTCCACCGAGCCGCTGACCAGGCCGTACAGCTTGGCGGCCGTACCCTTGTCCATTCGGCCCCTGCTGACCTGCTTCTCGATCTGGGTGTGCACGTAGCCCACACCCTTGTCGACCCGCGCCTGGTCCAGGTCGGTCATCACGACCGGCACCTGGAGGCGACGGGCGAACAGCAAGGCCAGCTGGCTGGCCATCAGGCCGGCGCCGACGATGCCCACCTTGGTCACCGGGCGGGCCAGGCCCTTGTCCGGTGCCCCGGCCGGCCGCTTGGCCCGCCGCTGCACCAGGTCGAAGGCGTACAGGCCGCTGCGCAACTCCTCGGAGAAGATCAGGTCGGCCAGGGCCTCGTCCTCGGCGGCGGTGCCGGCGGCGAAGTCGGCGTCCTTCGCCGTCTCCAGCAGATCCAGCGCCTTGTACGCGGACGGGACCGCGCCGTGCAGCCGCTGGTCGAGGGTCTGCCGGGCGAAGTAGAGCACCCCGGCCCACATGTCCTTGTCGACCTCGGGCCGGGTCACCGTGACCTCGCCCCGGACCACGCCGGCGGCCCACTCCAGGGACCGCTCCAGGAAGTCGGCCGGCTCCAGCAGCACGTCGGCGATGCCCAGCTCAGCGGCCTGCTTGGGCTTGAGCATCTTGTTCTGCATGAGCGGGTTCTGAATGATCACCTGGGTGGCCGCCGGGATGCCGATCAGGTTCGGCAGCAGCTGGGTGCCGCCCCAGCCCGGGATCAGACCCAGGGAGACCTCCGGCAGCGCCAGGGCGGCGGCACCGGCGGACAGGGTCCGGTAGTGGCAGTGCAGGGCCAGCTCCAGGCCGCCACCCATCGCCGCGCCGTTGACGAAGGCGAAGGTCGGGATCTGGCTGTCCTTGAGCCGGGCGAAGACCCGGTGGCCCAACTGGCCGATGGCCAGCGCCTGCTCCCGGTCGGCCAGCAGCGGCAGGCTGGTGATGTCCGCGCCGACACAGAAGATGTACGGCTTGCCGGTGACCGCGATGAACGCCGGCTCGGCGGCCAGGGCGGCGCTGATCGCCTCGTCCAGGCTGGCCAGGCCACCGGGGCCGAAGGTGTTCGGCTTGGTGTGGTCGAATCCGTTGTCGAGGGTGATCAGGGCGGCCGGGCGGTCCAGCCCCGGCACGTTCACCTGGCGCAGCAGGGCCCGGGTGACCACCTCGTTCGGTGCGGTGAGCGCGCTCACTTGTCTTCACCCTCCCAGTGCGGGTTCTCCCAGATCACGGTGCCGCCCATGCCGATGCCGATGCACATGGCGGTGAGGCCGTAGCGGACCTCGGGGTGCTCGGCGAACTGCCGGGCGAGCTGGGTCATCAGCCGTACGCCCGAGGAAGCCAGCGGGTGACCGATGGCGATCGCGCCGCCCCACTGGTTGACCCGCGGGTCGTCGTCGGCGATGCCGAAGTGGTCGAGGAAGGCGAGCACCTGTACGGCGAACGCCTCGTTCAGCTCGAACAGGCCGATGTCGTCGATGGTCAGCCCGGCGATGCGCAGGGCCTTCTCCGTCGACGGGATCGGGCCGACGCCCATCACCTCGGGCTCGACGCCGACGAAGCCGTACGACACCAGGCGCATGGCGGCCGGCAGGCCCAGCTCGCGGGCGACGTCCTCGGCGACCAGCAGGCTGGCGGTGGCGCCGTCGTTCAGACCGGCGGCGTTGCCCGCGGTCACCTTGCCGTGCGGGCGGAACGGGGTCTTGAGGCTGCCCAGCTTCTCCAGCGAGGTGTCGCGGGGGGCCTCGTCGGCCGTGGCCAGGCCCCAGCCGCCCTCCTCGTCCCGGATGGCCACCGGCACCAGGTCGTCCTGGAGCTTGCCGTTGGCGTACGCCTTGGCGGTCTTCTGCTGGGAGGCGAGCGCGAAGGCGTCGGTGCGCTCCTTGGTGATGTGCGGCAGCCGGTCGTGCAGGTTCTCCGCGGTGGCGCCCATGACCAGCGCGGACGGGTCGACCAGCTTCTCGGCGACGATGCGCGGGTTGGGGTCGACCCCCTCGCCCATCGGGTGGCGGCCCATGTGCTCGACGCCGCCGGCGATCGCCACGTCGTACGCGCCCACGGCGATGGCGCTGGCGACGCTTGTCACGGCGGTCATCGCTCCGGCGCACATCCGGTCGATGGCGAAGCCGGGGACGCTCTTGGGCAGACCCGCCAGCAGAGCGGCGGTACGGCCGATGGTCAGACCCTGGTCACCGATCTGGGTGGTGGCGGCGATGGCCACCTCCTCGACCCGCTCCGGGGGCAGCTGCGGGTTACGGCGTAGCAGTTCGCGAATGCATCGGATCACCAGGTCGTCGGCGCGGGTGTTGGCGTACATGCCACCCGCCTTGCCGAACGGGGTACGGACGCCGTCGACGAAGACGACATCCCGAACTTCACGGGGCACTGGAGCCTCCTAGCCGGCACTGGCATTTCCCCGAATGCTACCCGCCAGTAACAATCCCTGCCCCACCCCACCCTGTGGCCCAGCCCACACCCCACCCTTCCTTCATGCCACCCGAAAGGGGCTGTCAGGTGGGGAGGAGGGCTTGGGCCAGGGCGGGGAGGAGGAGGGTGATCTGCCATTCGCGGGCGTGGAGGGTGCGTAGGGCGTCGGCGACGGTGGCTTCGGTGATCTCCTCGGGGGGCTGCCAGGCGAGCCGGCGGACCGTGTCTGGGGAGATCAGGTTCTCCGGCGGCAGATTGTGCTCGCCGGCCAGCCGCAGCACCACCTCGCGGGAACGGGCCAGTCGGGCGGCCGCGGCCGGATCCCGTTCGGCCCAGCGGTGCGGCGGGGGTGGGCCCTCCACCGTCGGCGTCACCGGCAGATCCTCGTCCGGCAACTGCCGCGCGTCGTCCAGCGCCGCCAGCCAGGTCCGGGCCAGTCGGCGTACCGACCGGCCGCCGAAACCGGGCAGGGTGAGCAGCGTCTTCTCGTCCTTCGGGTCCAGTTCCGCCGCCGCCACGATGGCCGAGTCGGGCAGCACCCGGCCCGGTGCCGAGTCCCGGCGGGCGGCGATCTGGTCGCGGGCATACCACAGGGACCGCACCCGGGCCTGCGCCCGTGCGCCACGGACCCGGTGGATGCCGGAGGTACGGCGCCAGGGCTCGGCGCGTACCCGGGGCGGGCGGGTGCCGGCCTGCACCAGGGCGGCGAACTCCTCCTCCGCCCACTGCGACTTGCCCTGCCGGGTCAGCTCCGCGTCCAGGGCGTCGCGCAGGTCGGTCAGCAGTTCCACGTCCAACGCCGCGTACGTCAGCCAGGACTCCGGCAACGGCCGGCTGGACCAGTCCGCCGCCGAGTGGTGCTTCTCCAGGCTGTAGCCGAGCAGCTGCTCGGTGAGCGCGGCCAGGCCCACCCGCTCGAATCCGGCGAGCCGGGCGGCCAACTCGGTGTCGAACAGCCGTCGCGGACGCAGTCCCAACTCGGCGAGGCAGGGCAGATCCTGGTTGGCCGCGTGCAACACCCACTCGGTGTCCGCGATCACGGCGTCGAGCGCGCTGAGATCGGGCAGCGGCAACGGGTCGATCAGCGCGGTACCGGCGCCGCTGCGCCGCAACTGCACGAGGTACGCCCGCTGGCTGTAGCGGTAGCCCGAGGCGCGCTCGGCGTCCAGGGCCACCGGGCCGCTGCCGGCCGCGAAGCGGGCCACCACCTCGGCAAGTTGTTCCGGGACGGTCACCGGCTCAGGGGTGCCCTCGCGGGGGGCGGTCAGCGGCACGGACTCGCCGCCGGTGGATTCGGTCCCCGCGTCCGACGGCTCCGGCCGCGCCGACGGCGGGGTCTCGATGTCGTTTCCCGTACGGCTTGCGGCGGTCCGACGGCGCAGGGGTGGTTCGTCGGTCACCTGACAACCCTAGTGCGGAAGCGGAACACACCGCGCGCACCCGCCCCCGCCGCGTGTCGACCCAGCCGACTCAGCCGGTGGCGGCGGCTCGGCGGTCGGTCAGGGCGGTGACGCCGGGGGGCGGCAGGCCGGCGGTGGAGGCGAGCAGGGTGCACCAGGCGTACAGGTGCGAGGTGAGGTCGCCGTCGGTCGGCGTCCACGAGGCGCGGATCTCGATGTCGGCGGTCGCGGGCGGGCCGGCGAGATCCCCGAACCGGTTCGACATCGTCTGGGTGACCGTCCCGCCGATGGCCCGGTAACCCGCCTCCTGGGCGTCGAGGGCATCGGTGAGCCAGGTCCAGGCGACCCCCGGCAGCAGCGGGTCGGCGGCCAGGTCGCTCTCCAACTCGGCGGTGACGTAGGTGACCAGCCGCAGGGTGCCCTGCCAGGCCTCGTGTCCGACCGGGTCGTGCAACAGGATCAGCCGGCCGGTGGTCACCTCGTCGCCGTCGCGCAGCACCGACGCGGACAGCGCGAAGGCGTACGGCGCGAGTCGCTGCGGGGCACCGATCTCCTCCAGGCCGATCTCCGGCCGGGGCGTCGCCGACCGGAGCCCGGCGACCGCGCGGGCGAAGGTGTCCGGAAGCGCGATCGGGGGGGCCATGTCCGCAGCCTAAGCCGCCACCCGCCGCCTCGCCGTGACGGCACGCCGAGGATCACCAGCTGGTGATCATCCGCCGGCTGCCGACGAACCCGCCCAGCGGCGGTGTCGACAGCGGTCCGCGGCTCTACCGCCTGCCCCTTGCTTCCTCGAAGGGCTGCCACGTCACAAAGTGGGCGGTGGGGGAGGGAGCGGGATGGGGCGCGTGGCACGATTGCCGCGATGACCACCGACACCACGGGCGCCGCTGCCCGAGACGACGCCTCCCGCCCCGGCGGGCCCGCCGACTCGCCCTTCGTGCGGGCGTGTCGTCGCCGGCCCGTCCCGCACACCCCGGTCTGGTTCATGCGCCAGGCCGGCCGGTCGCTGCCGGAGTACCGCGAGATCCGGGCCAACGTGGCGATGCTGGAGTCCTGCCGCCGCCCCGACCTGGTCACCGAGATCACCCTCCAGCCGGTACGCCGGCACAAGGTGGACGCGGCCATCCTGTTCAGCGACATCGTGGTGCCGGTCGCCGCCGCCGGGGTCGACCTGGACATCGTGCCCGGCACCGGGCCGGTGGTGGCCGAGCCGGTGCGTACCGCCGCCGACGTGCAGCGGATCCGCCCGATCGGTCGCGACGACGTCCCGTACGTGGACGAGGCGGTCCGGATGCTTGTCAAGGAACTGGGTGACACCCCGCTGATCGGCTTCGCCGGTGCGCCGTTCACCCTGGCCAGCTACCTGGTCGAGGGCGGGCCGTCGCGCAACCACGTCAAGACCAAGGCCCTGATGTACGGCGACCCCGAGCTGTGGCACGCCCTGGCCGGCCGGCTCGCCGAGGTGACCCTGGCGTTCCTGCGGGTGCAGATCGCCGCCGGGGTCAGCGCGGTGCAGCTCTTCGACTCCTGGGCGGGCGCGCTCTCCGAGGCCGACTACCGCCGGTTCGTGCTGCCGCACTCGACGACCGTGCTGTCCGGGCTGGCCGACGCGGGGATCCCGCGGATCCACTTCGGGGTGGGCACCGCCGAGCTGCTCGGCGCGATGGGTGAGGCCGGTGCCGACGTGGTCGGCGTGGACTGGCGTACCCCGCTGGACGTCGCGACCTGCCGGATCGGGCCCGACAAGGCCGTGCAGGGCAACCTCGACCCGTGCCTGCTGTTCGCCCCGTGGCCGGTCATCGAGGCCGAGGTGCGCCGCATCCTCGACCAGGGCCGCGCCGCCCCCGGGCACGTGTTCAACCTCGGACACGGGGTGCTGCCGGAGACCGACCCGGAGGTGCTCACCCGGGTGGTCGCCCTGGTGCACGAACTGTCCGCCCGCCCCGCCGAGGGGGCCTGACCGCCATGGCGTCGCGGTGGCGGGTGGCGGTCGTCGGCGGCGGCATCGCCGGCCTGGCCGCCGCGGTCCGGTTGCGCGACCGCGCCCCGGAAGGCACCGAGATCATCGTGTACGAGCAGTCCGGCGCGCTCGGCGGCAAGCTGCGTACCGGTGAGCTGCTCGGCGGGCCGGTGGAGTTCGGTGCCGAGTCGTTCCTGATGCGGGATCCGGCCGGCGGCGACTCGGCGGTGGTGACCCTGATCCGCCGCCTCGGGCTGACCGAACGCATCGTGCACCCCACCGTCGGGCAGGCGGCGCTCGCCGTCGACGGCCAGTTGCGGCCGATCCCCGGCGGCACGCTGATGGGCGTACCCGGGGATCTGGAGAAGGTGGCGACGGTGGCCCGGCCGACCCCGGAGGCCGACCACGACGGCGGCGCGCCGCTGCTCGGTGCCACCGACGACGTCTCCGTCGGCGCGCTGGTCCGCGCCCGGTTCGGCGACGACGTGGTCGACCGGCTGGTCGACCCGATGCTCGGCGGCGTGTACGCGGGCCGGGCCGACGACCTGTCCCTGGCCACCACCATGCCCGCCCTGGCCCGCGCCGCCCGCACCCGGCACACGCTGCTCGACGCGGTCCGGGCGGCGCAGGCCGCCGCCCCCCGATACACCGGCCAACCGATCTTCGGCACCCTCGACGGCGGGCTGAGCACCCTGGTCGAGGCCGCCGCCACGGCCAGCGGGGCGACCATCCGCACCAACGCCGCGGTCCGTGAACTCACCCCGACCGGCACCGGCTGGCGGCTGACCGTCGGCCCGACCCGCGACCCGGAGCACGTCGACGTCGACGCGGTGGTGCTGGCGGTGCCGGCCCGGCCGGCGGCCCGGCTGCTCACCGACGTGGCCGACGCGGTGGCGGCCAAGATCGGCGGGCTGGACTACGCAAGCGTCGCGCTTGTCACCCTGGCCCTGCCCGAGCCGACGCTGCCGCAGCTGTCCGGCTTCCTGGTGCCCGGCACCGAAGGGCTGCTGATCAAGGCGTCCACGTTCTTCACCACCAAGTGGGGGCACCTGCGTCGCGACGACGGGGTGGCGCTGGTGCGCGCCTCGGTGGGCCGCTACGGCGACGAGGCCCAGTTGCAGCGCTCCGACGAGGACCTGGCCGCCACCGTGCACCGGGAGTTGTCGGCGGTGCTCGGCACGCCGCTGCCCGCCCCGATCGCCGGGCACGTGCAGCGCTGGGGTGGGGCGTTGCCGCAGTACACCCCCGGCCACCTCGATCGGATCGCCGCCGCGCGGGCCGTCCTGCGGGCGGCGCATCCGACGCTGACGTTGGCCGGTGCCGGCTACGACGGCGTGGGCATCCCGGTCTGCGTCCGCTCCGGCGAGACGGCAGCCGAGGAGATCATCACAGCATTGGGAGGATCGGCGAGATGACCGAGCAGAGCAACGCGGCCCGGCTGAAGGAACTCAACTCCACCATCCGCTACACCATGTGGTCGGTGTTCCGGGTCAGCGCCCCGCTGCCGTCGCTGCGCGACAACGTCACCGGCGAGGTCGAGTCGCTGATCGAGGAGTTGGCCGGCAAGGACGTGGTGGTCCGGGGCACGTACGACGTGGCCGGGCTGCGCGCCGACGCCGACCTGATGATCTGGTGGCACTCCTCGTCCAGCGACGCCCTCCAGGACGCCTACCTGCGGTTCCGGCGCACCACGCTGGGGCGGGCGATGACCCCGGTCTGGTCGCAGATGGCGCTGCACCGGCCGGCCGAGTTCAACAAGAGCCACATCCCGGCCTTCCTCGCCGGTGAGGAGGCCCGCGCCTACCTGTGCGTCTACCCGTTCGTCCGCTCGTACGACTGGTACCTGCTGCCCGACGCGGAGCGGCGGGAACTGCTCGCCGAGCACGGCCAGATGGCCCGGGGCTACCCGGACGTACGCGCCAACACGGTGGCCTCGTTCGCGCTCGGCGACTACGAGTGGATGCTCGCCTTCGAGGCCGACGAGCTGCACCGGATCGTGGACCTGATGCGGGACCTGCGCGCCTCGCGGGCCCGGCTGCACGTCCGCGAGGAGGTGCCGTTCTACACCGGCCGCCGCCGCTCGATCGCCGACATCGTCACCGCCCTGGCGTGAAAGGAAGGGCACCTTGTTAACGCCTCGTGCATAGCAAGGGCCCCCTGTTAACACTCACCGGCGCCGACGGGCCGACGCGTCAGCCTCGGCCCGTCGGCCAGCCGGGCGGGGCCGCGCCCGAGGGAGAAGGGCGCGACCCCGCTCGGGATCAGGTGGTGGCCGTACAGGTCAGCGTGGGTGCGCTGGCACTGGAGCCGGATGCCAGGAAGCCGAACGTGGTGCTGGCTCCGGAGCCGAGGCTGCCGTTGTAGCTGACGTTGGTGGCGGTCACCGTGGAGCCGCTGGAGCTGAGCGTGGCGTTCCACGCCTGGCTGACCTGCTGACCGTTGGCGTACGTCCAGGTCACCCGCCAGCTGCGGATGGCCGCGCTGCCCGCAGTCACCTTCACCTCACCCTGGAAGCCACCGGACCAGCTGTTGGTCACCTGGTACGTCGCCGAGCAGGCACCCGCCGGCGGCGGGTTGCTGGGCGGCGGAGTGGACGGCGGGGGAGTGGTGGGCGGCGGGGTCGTGGGCGGGGGAGTGGTCGGCGGCGGCGTGGTGGGCGGCGGGTTGGTGCTGCCACCGAACTGCACGTCGCTGCAGTGGTAGTACGACTGGTCGAAGTGGCTGGCCTGCCAGATGGTGTAGATGATGTGCCGGCCGCTGCGGCCCGGCGCGTTCACCGGGATCTCGATGGAGACTCCGTCGACCTCACGCTGCCACTGGGAGGCCGGGGTGTTGCCGATCTGCCCGACGAGCTCCAGGTCCGACCAGGCCAGCGGCTTGGTCAGCGCGTCGAAGCCCTGCTTGGTGGCGTACACCCGGATGTAGTCGGCCCCGTGGCTGGCCTGGTCGAAGAACTTCAACCGGAAGCTGTTGGAGACCTGGGTGGTCCGCCAGGCGCCGATGGTGTCCAGGGCGTTGTAGCGCCCACCCTCGGCGCGGCCGCCCGAGCAGAGCTGGCCGTCCGGGATGGCGGCCTGGTGGTTGCCGCCGACGCCCTCACGGAACTGGCCGTTCCAGTTCCACATGGCCTGCGGGTTGGCCTGCCAGGCCTGCCAACACATCGGGTCCTCGGTGGCCATCCGAGGGTTCATGTGGTCGCCACCCCAGCGCTCCCAGCAGCTGTAGGCGCGGGCGCCGGGGTTGACGACCGAGCCGTGTGCGGAGGCGGAGTTGACCAGGGCGGTGGAGACGAGCAGGGTGGCGGCTGCCGCGGTGGCGAGCAGGCCGGCCAGCCTGGCGGGTTTGAGCATTTTGGACATGCGTGGAGCCCCCAGGGGGAGTCGTCGGATTGCGACATCGCCCGAACGCCCGGGAGTTGCCTCTCCCGCGCCGGTCCGCGTGGCACTGCGGTTATTGGCTCCGTGCGGAAGAATGGCACAAAACATCGCCATCCGTCAATCGCTGCGGCCGGATCAGGGGTCGCGGCGCATGGGGGTGTGCGGGATGCCGTCCTCGACGTACTCCGGGCCGCTGACCGTGAACCCGTGCCGGGCGTAGAAGTCGACCAGATGCGACTGCGCCTCCAGCACGCACGGTCGGTCGCCGATCTCGGCCAGCGCCGCGACTACCAGCCGTCCGGCATGCCCGGCGCCGCGCGCCGACGGCGCCACCACCACCCGACCGATCCTGGCCACGCCGTCGGGGTCGGCCAGGATTCGCAGGTACGCCAGGACAGCGCCGTCGCGTGCCAGCCAGAGGTGTCGGGTGCCGGGTTCGACGTCGCGGCCGTCGAGTTCCGGGTACGCGCACTCCTGCTCGACCACGAACACGTCGACGCGCAGCCGTACCAGGTCGTGAAAGGTGCGGGCGTCGAGGTCGGCGAAACCGGCGACCCGCAGCTGTGTGCTCGGCATCGGCCCAGGCTAGGGCGTCACCGACCGGCCGCCGGTCGCGGGTGGGTGTCAGCCGCGACGGGGAGCGTTCCTGGTCAGGCGGGGCGGGTGCGCGCCTGGTCGGGGCGTGCGCGGTCAGCCGTGGTGAGGTGCTCGGTCAGGCGGGGCGGGCACCGACGGTGTCGCGGATCTGGGCGCCCTGCTCGGCCTCCACCGCGCGGGCGCAGTGACCGCAGCAGAAGAAGCGCCCGGAAACCTCCACCCCGTGCCCGATGATCTTCACCTGGCAGTGTTCACAGATCGGGGCCAGCTTGTGTGCGGCGCACTCGAAGCTGTCGAAGGTGTGCACGTCGCCGCTGACCGTGCGTACCTCGAAGGCCAGCCAGTAGTCGTTTCCGCAGACCTCGCACGTCGCCACGACGCATCCCCTCGATAGCCGGTTGTTGTCCTCAGCGTGTGGCACGCGATCGGCCGGGGTGGCCGGAATCGGCGCGGATCGCCCGGACGGGGCGGCGTGTCGCTCGCCGCAGATCGGCCGTTGTACCTGGTGACCTGGCCGGCGGCGGCTCGGCCGCCGCCTTTCGGTGAAGTGCGCGAACCGGGAGGAATGATGATCAAGCGGAACCGACTCTTCGGCAGCCAGACTCGGGTCACCTTCTGCCTTCCCCGAGACACCCCACCGGGAACGGTCAGCGTGGTCGGGTCCTTCAACGGTTGGCAGCCCGGTGAACACGTGCTGGTGGCCCGCCGGGACGGCACCCGGACGGTGACCGTACGGCTGGGGCCGGGGCAGCACCGCTTCCGTTACCTGGCCACCGGTGGGCTGTGGTTCGACGACGAGTCCGCCGACCGGGTGGACGACCAGGGCGGCCTGCTGCTGCTCTGATCGCCGCCACTTTTATTGATAGCGGTCTTTACTGTTAACATTGTTTAAATTATGTTGGTGGCACCTCACCAGGCAACATGCCGCGAAGGAGCCGCCGCCATGCGTCGAAGAATCACTCTCCCGCTGCTTGCGACGGGTGCCATGGTCGCCACCCTGGCCGTCGCCGCCCCCGCCCAGGCCCACGGCTACGTCTCGTCACCGCCCAGCCGGCAGGCGCTCTGCGCCCAGAACCGGGTCCCCGACTGCGGGCAGATCCGCTGGGAACCGCAGAGCGTGGAAGGCCCCAAGGGGCTGCGCAACTGCCACGCCAACATCTCCCACTTCGCCGTCCTCAACGACGACAACCGGGGCTGGCCCGCCACCTCGGTCGGCACCACTGTCACCTTCACCTGGGTCAACACCGCGATGCACGCCACCCGCGACTGGGAGTACTACATCGGTAACACCCGGGTCGCCGTGTTCAGCGGCGGCGGACGCCAGCCGGGCCCCACCGTCTCGCACAGCGTCAACCTGTCCGGCTACTCCGGCCGCCAGAAGCTGCTGGCCGTCTGGAACATCGCCGACACCGCCAACGCCTTCTACTCCTGCGTCGACCTGCAGATCGGCGGTGGCGGCAACCCGCCGCCGAGCCCGAGCCCGACCACCCCGCCGGCACCGTCGCCCACCCCGACCGTCGCGCCGACCAGCAACCCGCCGGCCGGTGGCACCTGGACCGCGGGGCGCGCGTACGCCGTCGGCGACCAGGTCACCTACGGCGGTCGGACGTACCGCTGCCGGCAGGCGCACACCGCGATCGCCGGTTGGGAGCCACCGAACGTACCAGCGCTGTGGAGCCTGGTCTGAGCAGCGGGAGGTGCGGTTGGTCCCGGCCGCACCTCCCGCCGGCCCGCCTCCGGGCGGTGCTGGCCCTGACCGCCGTGCTGTTCGCCACCGGTTGCGGCGGGCAGCACGGCGGTGGCGGCGCGCCGGCACCGCCGGCCGCGACCGCATCGGCGACCGGCGGCCCGACGGCGTCACCCGCTCTCGACGCACCGCGACCCGCCGGATCCGGTACGCCGGCAGCCACCGGGATGGCCGGCATCGACCTGCTGTTTCTGTCGATGATGGCCGGGCACACCGAGCAGACCCTGCAGATCGCCCGGCTGGTCCACGACCGGCTCGCCGACCCCGAGCTGCGGACCCTGATCGCCGCCATCGAGGTGACCGAGGCCGACGAACTGGCCACCGCACGCGGCTGGTTGGCGCAGGCCGGGCGCAGCGCCCGCGCCGACGAGCACGCCGGCCACGGCACCGGCCCGGACCAGTTGGCCCGGCTGCGCGACGCCCCGGCCGGCGAGGTCGACCGGGTGCTGGTCGAGGTGCTCGGCGCCCACCAGAAGGGCGCCGCCGACCTGGCCCGCGCGCACCTGGCAGCCGGCACCGACGAGCGGGTACGCGACCTCGCCCGACGCATCGAGCAGTCCCGTACCGCCCAGGTCGCGATGCTGGCCGCCCACCCGGCAGCGGCCTGACCGGCTCAGGGGGTGCTGGGGTCCAGGCGGATGGAAAGGGAGTTCACGCAGTGCCGGGTGTCCTTCGGGGTGAAGCCCTCACCACGGAAGACGTGCCCCAGGTGGCTGTCGCAGCGGGCGCAGCGGATCTCGGTGCGCCGCATGCCGAGGGAGTTGTCCTCGATCTCCTTGATCGCACCCGGGATGGCGTCGTCGAAGCTCGGCCACCCGCAGTGCGAGTCGAACTTGGTGTCACTCGGGTACAACTCCGCACCGCAGGCGCGGCAGCGGTACATGCCGGGGGTCTTGGTGTCGACGTACTCGCCGGTCCACGCCGGCTCCGTGCCGTGCTCGCGCAGCACCCGGAACTCCTCGGGGCTGAGCCGGACCCGCCACTCGTCCTCGGTGCGGGGCAGTTCGCTGTCGGGAAGACTCACCCGTCAACGGTACGTCGAACGTCGGACCCATCGCATATGGTCGCGAAATGGCAGGCACGAAGGCGGCGGCCGAGGAGATCGAGGTCGCGGGACACACCGTACGGCTGTCCAGCCCGGACCGGGTGATCTTCCCGAAGCGCGGCTTCACCAAGGCCGACGTCTTCGGCTACTACCTGGGCGTCGGCGACGGCATCATGCGCGCCCTGCGCGAGCGGCCGACCACCCTGCAACGCTTCCCCGACGGCATCGAGGGGGAGATGTTCTTCTCCAAGCGGGTGCCGACCCGGGGCGTACCACCCTGGGTGCGCACCACCGAGATCACCTTCCCCAGCGGGCGCACCGCCGCGGAGCTCTGCCCGGTGGACCTGGCCCACGTGGCCTGGGCGGCGCAGATGGGCACCGTCGTGTTCCACCCGTGGCCGGTGCGCGCCGCCGAGCCCGACCGCCCCGACGAGCTGCGCGTCGACCTCGACCCGCAGCCCGGCACCGACTTCGCCCACGCGGCCACCGCCGCCGGCGAGCTGCACGTCATCCTCGACGAGCTGGGCGTCCCCGGCTGGCCGAAGACCTCCGGCGGCCGAGGCGTGCACGTCTACCTGCGCATCCAGCCACGCTGGAGCTTCGTCGAGGTGCGCCGGGCCACCATCGCGCTGGCCCGGGAGTTGGCCCGCCGCCGCCCCGACCTGGTCACCACCGCCTGGTGGAAGGAGGAACGCGGCGAGAGGGTCTTCGTCGACTACAACCAGATGGCCCGGGACCGCACCATCGCCTGCGCGTACTCGCTGCGGGCCAACGCCCGGGCGACCGTCTCCACCCCGGTCACCTGGGACGAGTTGCCCGACGTCGACCCGGACGACTTCGACCTGCGTACCGTCCCGCAGCGGCTGGCCGAGCAGGGTGACCCGCACGCCGGCATCGACGACGCCGGATGGGACATCACCCCGCTGCTGGAGTGGGCCGAGCGGGACGCCGCAGCCGGCGAGGGCGACCTGCCCTACCCACCGGACCACCCCAAGATGCCCGGCGAACCCAAGCGGGTCCAGCCCTCCCGCGACCGCGACCGCCCCCGCTGACCCACCCCGCCGCGTTGCTTCGGGCCCGCACGCCGTCGTGTTGGTCCGTGTCTGCCGCGGTGCTTACTGCCGGGCGGGGCATGCTCTGCACGGTCACACTCGATCCTGGATCGAGTGGCTTCCCGTTCGCGGCGAGGCCACTCGATCCCAGATCGAGCGTGACCTTGCGGGGTGCGGCTCGACTGCGAGGTCGGGCGTCCCCAGCTGGCCGACCCGCCGACAGGCGTCAGAGGCTGAGCTTCATGCCCTCGTGGCTGGCCACGAAGCCGAGGCCCAGATAGAAGCGGTGGGCGTCGTGGCGGCTCTTGTCGGTGGTGAGCTGCACCAGGCCGCAGCCGCGCTGCCGTGCCTGATCGATCGCCCAGGTCATCATGAGTCGGCCGAAGCCCTGACCGCGCCGGTCCGAGCGGACCCGTACCGACTCGATCAGTTGCCGTTCGGCACCCTGCCGACCGAGCCCGGGGATGTAGGTGAGCTGCATGCAGCCGACCACCTCGCCGCCGGCCTCGGCGACGACGAGGTGGTTGCGCGGGTCGGCGGTGATGTCCGCGAACGCCTTTTCGTAGGTGGCGTCGACCTCGCCGACGTCCCGGGTGCGCCCCAGCATGTCGTCGGCGAGCAGGTCGAGTACGGCGGGCAGGTCGGCCCGGATCGCCGCACGGAAGATCACGTCGCTCATCCCGTGAGAATCGCACACCCACGGCGACTGGTCTGTGGCAGACCGAAGGGCCGACCCCACCTGGGGGCCGGCCCTTCGGGTGTTCAGTTGTCGGATCGTCAGCTGGCGGCGCTGTAACCGCGGGTAGCGATCCAGTTGGCCAGGGTCTTGATGTCCATCTGGTACGAGGCCTGGGCGGGGTTGGCGGAGTCGGCGATGGTCACGGTCTTGCCCTCGTCGTCGTAACCGGTGACGCTGACGTAGTGGCCGCCTTCGAAGCTGTGGGCGACGCCGTCGGTGTCGGTGGCGGTGCCGGCGATGTTGGCGACCACGGCACGGCCGTCGTCGACGGTGCGCTTGATGTCCTCGCGCAGCTTGTCGGTCTGCTTCTCGGCGGCCTTGGCGTCACGGATCTCCACCGACTTGTAGACGTCCTTGCCGGTCTCCTTGTTCAGCACCGGGGTGATGTCGTTGATGGAGTCGGTACCGGCCTCGGTGGTGCCCATCCGCTCGGCCATGTCGTACACGTCGATGTTCTTGCCCTGCACGCTCAGGGCGTTGCGGGCGGCGGCGGGGCCGCAGAAGTAGAAGTTGGGCTGGGCTTCGTAGCGCACGTCGAGCTGGCGCTCGTCGCTGGGCTTGCGGTCGGCCTGCACGCCAGCGGGGGCGGCGTGGGCGGCGACGGCGGGGCCGGCGATGCCACCGGCGGTGGCGGCGGCAGCGGCGAAGGTCAGGGCGGTCTTACGCAGGAGGGTGGTACGCATGATTGAGTCACACCTTCCGTTCGGGGGTACGCAGCAGGAATCAGCCGGTTCGGGCGTGCCGTGCTGCGGGGGGAAAGAGGAACGCCCGGCGAGGTGCTCGGGCGTCCGAGGGATGTAACGATCCCGGGCGGCCCCACATTCCACGGGGTTCCGGGAGACCGCGTGGCGGGGGGAGGCCCTCGCGGTATGCCATGTACAACGACCCGTGGCCGGGCGTCATTCCGCCGTCGACCGATCGGTGCGCCCCGCAAACGGCCACATACCGGACGGCAGGTCGGTGTCGGGCATGAACCTTCGGGCCCCGCTCCGGAGCGGCGGCTTGTCGAAGGGGATCACAATGCCCGGATGACTGTTATCCGCCAGGCTGCGTCGATTGCGCTTGCACTGCTGGTGCTGACCACGGCCACGAGCTGCACCCAAGCGGAACAGGACGATCTGCCCGTCCGAGTGACGCAGGTGCCGGCCGAGGTGCGTGGGCTCGGTCCGGCGCTGCTTGCGGTTCCCCTGACCGACGAGGCGACAGGGCTGCTCGCGCTGGAACGGTTCGGCGATGACCTCGCCGGCCTGACGCCCGCCCGGCGACACACCCAGGTCGCTCTCGGCGGTGATCCCCGTTTCCCGACCGTCGCCCGAGGGCTGGGTGAGGATCGCCGTGACGCCGTACTCGTCGACGGCCGCCTGCGCGACGTCACGCTGCCCGATTTTGGGTACGCCGATCGGGCCTTCAGTGTCGAATCCAACCTGTCGATCACGGAATCCCGTTGTCTCACCGTGACCGGCGACGGCAGGGTCGGGCTGCCGGCGGTCGAGGCATTCTGCAAGATCGCTGACCGGGGCGGGGTGATCTGGGAGCAGGGACAGAGCGGCCGGTACGGCGGGATCGACCTGGCGTCCGGGGCGGCGAGCCCGGCCGTCGAGCTGCCGTCGAAGCCGATCGCCGCCACACCCGACGGCCGCTACCTCGCCGCGCTCACCAGCCAGGACCCTCGGCAACTCGTCATCGCGGACACCAGGACCGGCCAGTCCCGGCCCACCGTGACGGTCAGCGGGGCGGACCGCGGGGCGGAGTTCCCCGGGGTCTTCACCAGCGATGGGTTCGCCGTGCTGCGTCGGCCCGTTCCCGGCACCCGCCGGATCAGCCTGGTCACCCCGAAGGGGGAGGTACGTGACCTGCTCTCCCCGGTCGGCGAGGTCGCCTTCGCCCCGGACGGGCGGCGCGCCATCGTGGTGGACACCCGCTCCGGCAAGGGCCGACTCTCCGTACTCGACCTGAAGTCGGGCGCGGTCACCCCGGTGGTCGGCGACGGCACCGAGCAGCCCGACCGGCCGGCGGAGCTGCCGCCGGTGACCGGCACCGTCACCGCGACGGTTTCCGGCGACCACGCCCTGGTCGTCGAGCTGGAGGCCGGTCCGGACCCCCGCCAACGGGTGCCCCGGCCCAGCCGCGCCTGGTCGGTACGACTCTCCACCGCGACCGCGACCTCCCACCCGAACACCCCGGAGGCGTCGGAGGTGACGGTGTGGCGGCACGAATTCCCGCCGACCGACGCAGCCGCGTTGTCGGCGCTGTGGTTCGCGCCAGGCAAGCAGACCCTCACCCTCAGCCCCGACGGTACGGTCACCAGCGCCCCGCCTGGAACCTTTCCCCGAGAGACCCTCGGTGACGGCGCGGTGCTGCACACCCTGCTCGCCGAGAGCGGACGCGAGCGGGTGGATCGGCTGCTGGTGACCGACAGCTCCGGCGGCAGGGTGGAGATTCCCACCGGCGCCGGCCCCGACCAGCGGGTCGCCAACGTAATCCTCACACCGGACCAGCAGCACCTGCTGATCTCGCTGCGTCCGCTCAACAGCCGGACAGCGCCAGGAGATCTCGACGTCGTCATGATCGCTCGCCGGGACGGCACCGGCAAACCAGTCGTCGTCTACCAAGGGGCCTGGTTGGTCAGCCTCGGCATCGTTCCCACAAGCACCAGTTGACCTGATGGCGACCGGAAAGGTCGGAGGCTACGAGTACGACCTACGCGCTCTTGCCGACGCTACCGACCAACGCGATCGCCGCCACATCGTTGCATTCGGGCGGGACCAACGGATACAGGTCGGAGGGCTGTGCGACGGTCGGCAGTTCCTCGTATCCGCCGCCAGCGGAAATCCGGTCGCCCGCCGTCAACGCGCCAACCTTGGGCACCCGTACGCCGATTCTGCCGTCGGTGAGCAGCGTGACGCCCGGGGGCCAGACCACCACGTACGATTGCATCTCGGCGTCGCGCAGGACCAGGCATCCGCCGCTGCCGACCCTAAGTTCACCGCGCAACGCGGCGAGGAAATGCACTTCGGTGGCCGCGACCAGCGTCTGGAAGCCTTCCCCTGTCAGGAGGCTGCCTCCCGCACTGGTAGGGCTGGCGGGCCCTCGGACAGTCGACGTCTCGGTGGTCAGCGGACGCGAATGGTCCCCGGCGCAACCGGCCAGGGCCAGCAGCAGCGCGCAAGTGCACACGGCGATCCGAACCATGCGGCCAGTAGAACGGGCACAAACTGGTCAGGCAAGCTGCCGTGCCGTTCGTTTCCGCTGGTTGCCCTGGCAGCCCGGCCTGGTCGGCGTAGTCGTCAGTGGCAGTGGGATGCGCCGGCGGGTGTGACCGGCGTGACCTGCGGGCGGGTCCACTGCGCGGTCGGCCGGCCGTCCCTGCGCCAGAAGCTGTACGGCGGACGCTGCGGCCAGCCCTCGGGCGAGTCCTCCCACTCCTCCTGGCGGCCGTAGACGGTCATGTCGAGCAGCTTGAGTGAGCCCATGATCGCCTCGACGCCCCGGCTGGTCGTCTCGTAGGTGAGGAAGACCCGGTCGTGCTGACGGAGGTAGCAGGCGATGGCACCGTTGTCGGCGAAGGCCGGCTCGTCGACACCGTACGTCGAATACCACGGGTGGGTGTAGCCCATGAACTCCCGGAACGGCGCGATCTCCTCGTACGGCCCTTCGCAGAAGACGGCGAAGGTGATGCCGCACTCCTCAAGGTAGACCGCGTTCTGGAAGTCCCAGATGCTGAGGGTGCAGCCCTCACACTGCCCCTCGAGCGGCTTGCCGAGGTGCCACATGTGCTTGTAGACGACGAGTTGGTCGCGGCCCTCGAAGATGTCGGGCAGCGAGGTCAGGCCCCGCTCGCCGATGAGTTCGACGGGCTGGATCTCGGTCATCGGCAGGCGGCGCCGAGCAGCGGCGATCGCGTCACCCTCGCGGGTATGGGCCTTCTCGCGGGGCAGGAGAGCATCCCGCTCCCGCAGCCAGGTCTCCCGGTCGACGATGGGAGGAAGCGGACTGCTGTCGATATTCTCCATGCCGGTACCTTAAACATAGTCGGTGCGGGTGTGGAGCCATCCTGGCACTGTGTCTCCGGGCAGAAGGGACGGCTGATCTGGTTGCCTATCAAGCGGACCTACGCCGAACTCGGTGACGCCTGCCGGGCGGCGAACGCGCTCGACCTGGTGGGCGACCGATGGACGCTTATCGTCGTACGCGAACTGATTCTCGGACCGAAACGTTTCTCGGACCTGGCGGAGGCGGCTCGCGGCATCACCCCGGCCGTCCTCAGCGACCGACTTCGGTCGCTGCAGCAGGCCGGCATCGTCGAGCAGGTCACGCTCACCGATCAACCCCACACCCAGGCGTACGCCGCCACCACGTGGGGCCAGGGCCTGGAGACGGTCCTCGCGGCGCTGGGACAGTGGTACGCGACCGGCCCGGCCCCGGACACCTGCGGTGGCATGACTCCCGACGCGACGGTCCTCGCCATGCGCACCATGGCGCCGCCCCTGCTCGCCGCCCTGCCGCCGATCGCCCTTCACCTGTACGACGCCCGCCGGCCCGACCCACC
Organism: Micromonospora maris AB-18-032; assembly: GCF_000204155.1. NCBI lineage: Bacteria > Bacillati > Actinomycetota > Actinomycetes > Micromonosporales > Micromonosporaceae > Micromonospora > Micromonospora maris. The sequence continues at coordinate 1,789,645 of NC_015434.1, forward strand.
GGTACACCGGTACCACCTGACCGCCGTGGACCGGACTCTCACGATCCAGGTCGGGTTCGCCGAGGAGCCGGTGGCGACGGTGACCGCCGACTCGACAGTGTGGGGCGGCATCCTGTTCGAGGGCCTGCCGCTCGCCGACGCCGAACGCGCCGGTGACGTGCACGTCACCGGCGACCGCGACGCGGTCGTGCGCGTGGTCGGGCTCTACCGCACCGGGCAGCGCCCGACGAACGGGCATGGCAATCTCGGCATCCCGGTGACGACAGGATGAGCTGATGAGCGAAGGGGAGTACACCCCGGCTGGGGGCTCAGGCAACCACCTAGCTTGAGACTTACTCGTCTAGGGCTCGAGCGTGGCGGGCATGCCGAAGGCGGCGACGTGACGGGCACCGATGAAGGCGTTGCTCTCTACGATCTTCCCGTTCTCGATCCGGAGTACGTCGACGACCAACGCCTCGTAGCGCGGGCTGCCGGGCCGGCGGAGATAGTTGATCAGCGCCGGGCGCCCGTTGGCCGAGGTGGGGAACGTACGCCAGTCGAGCGGTCGGCCGAGGAACTCCGCGGCCGCGTCGATCCCGACGACCGGCGGCTCGGGCGGCATCGTGATCCGTACGTCCTCGGCGAGCAGTGCCCGGACCGTCTCCGGGTCCTTCGCGTTGGCGTAGCGGCGCAGGATCTCTTCGTCCTCACTGGTGAGCTGCGGGCGGCGCCAGTCCTTCGGGTCCGACGGAGCGTGCCGCCGAAGAGTGTGGCGGGCCCGCTGAAGGAGGCTGTTGACGGCCGCTACGGCGGTGTCGAGCGCGGCGGCGATCTCCTGCGGCGTCCAGCCGTAGACGTCGCGCAGCACGAAGGCCGCCCGCTGCCGCGGCGGCAGGTACCTGAGCGCTGCGATCACGGCCAGCTCGACGGTCTCCCGGGCGGCGAGACCGGTCTGCGGATCGTCGGCCAGCAGGGCGTCGGGATAGGGACCGAGCTCGGTGGACCACTCCAGCGGATCACCGTACGGTACCGTCCGGTGACCGGCCGCCTTGCGGCTGTCGAGGAAGACGTTCGTGGCGATCCGGTACAACCAGGTGCGCGCCGACGCCCGACCCTCGAAGCGGTCGCGAGCCCGCCAGGCCCGCAGGAAGGTCTCCTGCACCAGGTCGTCCGCGTCGGTGACGTTCCCGGCGAGGCGGTAGCAGTGGACGTGTAGCTCACGCCGGTGCTCGTCGAAGGCGCGCTGAAGCCAGACCGCCGGCTCATCAGGCGATTCGGACATGTGACTTCCCCGGGGCTGAGTGGTCCTCACCACCGTACTGACGACTGAGGACCCATCCGTCATCGGTCACCGATGACGACCGTCGACTCGGTCGTCTGTACCTGTGACCGATCCCCACTGCACGAAGGAGACAGCCATGACGGCAATCCCCGCGTCCAGCGCCGCCGCGCCCCCGGTCGTCGACCGGGAGACCTGGTTGCGCGAGCGCGACGAACTGCTGGTCCGGGAGAAGGCCCATACCCGCGAAGGAGACGCGATCGCAGCCGCCCGTCGCCAGCTGCCGATGACCTTGATGCCGACGGTGACGGTGCGGGGCCCTGGCGGGGACACCCCGCTGGTGGAGGTGTTCGAGGGCCGCCGGATGCTCATCGCCTACTTCCACATGTGGCACGACGGCAAGCCGTACGAGCAGCAGTGTGAGGGGTGCACCTTCTCGACCTGTCACATGCAGATGCTGGACTACCTGCACGCTCGGGACGTCACCTACGCCGTGTTCTGCGAGGGTCCCTACGACGAAAGTGCCCGGTTCGCGGAGTTCATGGGCTACAGGTTCCCCTGGTATTCGGCGAGAGACTCCGACCCGGCTCTGGCCGACGGTCGCGGCTCCGGGTTCATCGCGTGCTACCTGCGCGACGGCGACAAGGTCTATGAGACCTACTGGACCACCGGGCGGGGCGTGGAGGCGTTGACGACCACCTACCACGCCCTGGACCTCACGGTGTACGGCCGGCAGGAGAACTGGGAAAACTCGCCTGAAGGCTGGCCACGGGTCACCGGGCACCCGTGGCGTCTCAACGGCCGCCCCACCGCGCAATGGTCACGCCCCGGCGTCGCACCGCGATGACGTCCTGATGATCGAGGTGATCATGCTCGGGTCGGCCGCGGTGCCAGCCTGCTGCCACGTCGTGCCGCGGGCGGGCGCTTCCCGCAGAGCCCGAATGCCTGCGGGTGCCGGCAGGGGAAGTGAGGCCGGAAGTCAGCGGGCGGGGCAGCGTTTCCCTTCGGCGGGGACGGTGAGGTCGATCAGGTACGCGTCGACGGCCTGGGTGATGCAGGCGGTCTGCGGGTACGCCGTGTGGCCTTCGCCTTCCCAGGTGAGCACCCGCCCCACCCCGAGCATCTCGGCCAGGGCCGGGGTCTGCTCGTACGGCGTTGCCGGGTCGCCGGTGGTGCCGACGACCAGGATCGGTGGGGCGCCGTCGGCGCGGCCGGTGGGGTAGGGGTCGCTGCCGCCGGGCCATTCGGTGCAGGAGATCAGGCCGGTGGCCAGCGCCGGGCCGAACAGCGGGTACTGCGTGCGCCACTGGGACTGCAGTTGGCGGATGCGGTCGAGGTTGGGCCGTTCCTCCTCGTCGGCGCAGTTGATCGCCGTGTTGGCGTCGAAGAGGTTTGTGTAGTGGCCCTTGTCGTCGCGGTCGGCGTAGCTGTCGGCGAGGCGGAACACGCCCTGCGGGTTGCCGCCCTCCAGTTGGTCGATGGCGCGGGCCAGCTCCTGCCAGCCGCTCTCGGTGTAGAGCGAGGAGATGACCGCGTAGAAGACCCAGCCGGCGGTGGCTTCCCGGCCGTCGGCGGAACGGGCCGGTGACACCCGGGCCTTGTCGATGGCGGAGATGACGGCGGCGCGGGCGTCGGGCGCGATCGGGCAGCGGGCGGCGTTGGCCGCGCACCACCTGTGGAAGTTGTCGAAGGCCCGCTCGAAGCCCTTGGCCTGGCTCTCCGATCCCTCGATCAGGCCCTGTCGGGGGTCGATCGCGCCGTCGAGCACCAGCGCCCGCACCCGGGCGGGGAACAGCTGGGCGTACGTGGCACCGAGGAGGGTGCCGTAGGAGTAGCCCAGGTAGGTGAGCTTGTCGTCGCCGACCGCCGCGCGGATCGCGTCCATGTCCCGGGCGGCCTGCTCGGTGCCGTACAGCGGGAGTTGGTCGCCGTACTTGTCGCCGCAGCCCCGGCCGATGCGGTTGGCCAGCGCCACGAGGTCGTCGAAGGATTCCTGGTTCTGCGGGTCGGGGTCGGAGCCGAAGACGGCGTCGAGGTCGGCGTCGGAGATGCACTCCACCGGGCTGGACCGGGCCACCCCGCGTGGGTCGAAGCCGACGATGTCGAAGCGTTCCATGATGCGGTCGGGCAGGCCGCCGTACTGTTCGCCGAAGGAGAGGTAGACGGCGGTGTCCACGCCCGAGCCGCCGGGGCCACCGGGGTTGACCAGCAGGGAGCCGATGCGGTCGCGTTGCTTGTCGGAGCGGGCCCGGATCAGGGCGATCTCGAAGGTCTCGCCGGCGCCGGGACCTGTTGTGGCGCCGCTGCCGCCGGCCCAGTCGCGGGGGACCTGGATGCGGGTGCATTCGTACCGGATGCCGGGCGCGCCCCGCCCGACCACCTCGTCGGCCACCTCCGGGCAGGCCTGCCAGGTCGGTGTCGTGCCCGGTGGGGCGGCCTCGCCCTCGACGTCGCTGCGCGGCGCGAGTGCCGGCAGGGTGCATCCGGCGGCGACCACCGCAGCGGACACCAGGCCGGCGATGGTCAGCCGTCGGCGGCGGCGGATCGGGTCGGTAGTACGGGTCACGAGCGAGCCTCCGTGATCGGTGCGATCGTCAGGCTACGCGGAGCCGGTGCCGGACCCGACCGTCACCGTCGGATCGCCGCGCAGGACCTGGTCCACGTCGAACCGGACCGGCCGGTCCAACTGGTCGTACCGGCAGGAGAGCGGGTCGCGGTCGGGCCGCCAGCGGACGAACCGGGCGGTGTGCCGGAACCGGTCACCCTCCATCGCGTCGTAGGCCACCTCGACCACCAGCTCCGGGCGCAGCGGCTCCCATTCCAGGTTCTTGGTGCCGGTCCACCGGCTGACCCCGCCCGGGATGCGTTGGCCGCGCTCGTGGTCGCCGTGCACCCACGGGTGTTCGGCTCCGACCTCGCGGTAGGGGGCCAGCTCCTCCAGCAACTCGGCCCGGCGGGCCATGGTGAACGAGGCGCTCACCCCGATGTGGTGCAGCACCTGCGCGTCGTCGTAGAGCCCGAGCAGCAGCGAGCCGACCACCGGGCCGGACTTGTGCCAGCGGAACCCGGCGACCACCACGTCCGCGGTGCGGGCGTGCTTGACCTTGAACATGAGCCGCTTGCCCGGCTCGTAGGGCAGGTCGGCGGGTTTGGCGATCAGCCCGTCCAGCCCGGCGCCCTCGAACACGTCGAACCAGCGACGGGCGGTGTCGGCGTCGGTGGTGATCTGGGTGACGTGCACCGGCGGGCGGACCTTGGCCAGGGCCTGCTCCAGCCGAGCGCGTCGGGTCGGGTAGGGCACGTCGAGCAGGCTCTCGCCGTCGAGGGCGAGCAGGTCGAAGGCGACGAAGTCGGCGGGCGTGGTCTCGGCGAGCAGCTTCACCCGGGAGGCGGCCGGGTGGATGCGTTGGGCCAGCAGCTCGAAGTCGAGCCGGGGCGCGGCGTTCGGGCTGTCGCGGCGGATCACGATCAGCTCGCCGTCGACCGCGCAGCGTGCCGGCAACTGTCGGCGGGCCTGCTCGACCACCTCGGGGAAGTAGCGGGTCATCAGCTTGCCGCCCCGGCTGGCCAGCTCCACCTCGTCGCCGTCGCGGAAGATGATGCAGCGGAAACCGTCCCACTTGGGTTCGTAGGTCATGCCCGGCCCGGTGGGGATCGACGCGACGCTGCGGGCGAGCATCGGCTCCACCGGCGGGTTGATCGGCAGGTCCACGGCGACAGTCAACCAGACCCCACCGACAACGGTGAGGCAGATCACGGCTGGTCGGTGGGCGGCGTGTCCGTCGATGGGTCGTCACCACTCGCCTGGGAGATTCGCATAACCGCAGGTCAGAGCTACTTTCGCGGGGTGTCGGAGTGGGTGTGCGGGTGCTGCGGACGGTGGCGGGTCAGCGTCGAGCTGATCCGGGGCCGGCACGTCTACCGGCTGGTCCACCGTTATCCCCGCCGCTTCGGCGGCGGCGACAACGTGCTCGGCGAGGTGGCCACGGTGGCCGAGTTGGCGGCGCTGTTGCGCCGGTGGAGCCCGGTGGATCTTGCCGACCTGCACGAGGCCGCGTGACACCCTGTCGGGCGGCCGCTCGGCAGTGCCCGAAGGTCAGCAGGACCGCAGGTCAGTAGCGGGCGAAGGAACGGATCGGCATCCGCGGGCCGAATCGCGGCGCATGGATGCCGGCGGCTTCCAGCAGCCGACAGACCCGGCCCCGATGCCCCCGGAACGGTTCCAGCAACTCCAGCATCCGGGCGTCGTCGGCGCGTGCCTCGCCGGCCAGGGCCCAGGCCACCGTGTTCGGTACGTGGTAGTCGCCGACGCTTACCGCGTCCGCGTCCCCGTACGCCACCCGGACGACCTCGGCGGCTGTCCACGGGCCGATCCCGTTGATCGACAACAGGGCACGGGTGGCCGTTGACGAGTCCGCGCTGCGTTCGAGGCGGTCCGCGACGGCGGCGGCGCGGCGCAGCGTCTCGGCGCGGCGCTGCTCCACACCGAACGGATGGAAGACCCAGTAGGGGGCGGCTGCCACGGCTGCCGGCTCGGGGGGCAGGAGCAGCGACACAGGTCCCGGCGCCGGCTCGGCGAAGTGGCGGACGGTGGCCGCGTACGCCCGGTATGCCTCCTTGCCGGTGACCTTCTGTTCGAAGACGGCCCGGAGCACCCGGGGGAAGACCAGCCCGGTGGCGGGCAGCCGCAAGCCGGCGTGCTGGGCCGCGAGTCGGGCCACCACGGGGTGCGACCGGGCGAGGTCGGCGAAGCCGGTGAGGTCGTCGTGCAGCCCGGCGATCGCGTCGGCGTGCTCGACCATCCAGCCGGCGCCGGGCCCGTACCCGTCGGCACGCAGCTCCCCGCCGGTGCTCTGCAGGGCCAGGGTGGCGGGCCCGATCGGGGTACGAGCGGCCCACCAGAGGGTGTCGCCGGTGATTCGTGCGCAGGGATCGTACGGGCTGAAGGTGATTGGCCGGATCGATGCGACCAGCCGGTAGTCGGGTGGCGGGCGCAGCGTCCGGCTCGCGGTGGGCGCGGTCCCGGTCACGACCCCACTGTGCCACCTCGGCGGACGCCTGATCAGCGCGGGGCCTGGCACGTTTCGGGTCCCCGGACGGTGCCAATGAACCGTACGTTCACCTCCTGGCCACCTGAATGGCCAGGATTCTTCGGTCAAATACCCGCAAATACAGATGTAGCTGGCGCCACAATCCGACACGACGGTAATGGCAAGGTTTGATCACTATCTCGTTAGTCAACTGCGCTGTTATGGTCCGACCTGCGCGGTATCCGTCCGGCCTGCAACGACGCCGGTGCATGGCCCGGTGGCGGACGCCGGTCAACCGACAGGGCCGGGACCGCGCACCACGGGGACTTGTGCAGGAGGTAACGGAATGACTGCCGTAGCGGTTGTTCAACCAGGACGGCCCACGGCCGTCGTTCCGCCGCACGGGCCTCAGCACTGACGTGGTCACCGAAGGGTGACCCGTCGGACCTCGACGATCTGATGATTGCGCTGCGCGTCTACCGCCTTCTTCCGCCTGCTGTCCGGCGCCACCTGCTCCGGCTGCTCCCCGAGCATCAGCGGCTCGCCATGGTGCGTACCCTCACCCGCCCTCGCGGCGGGGAGACGGTGCACCCGGTCGGCGCCCGGGTGACCGTCTCCGACGACGGGGTCCGCAGCGAGGCCGAGGTCGTCGCGGCGGCCACGCCGCTGCAGATGTGGCACCGCAACCTGACCGCCGTCACCTCCAGCCTGGAGTCCGCAGGCATCGAATACCACTGCGTACGCAACGACGACTACCTGCGGAGCACGGTGGCGGTCTTGGACGACAAGCGTGACGCGCTACGGCGGCTGGTCCGCTCCGCGCCCGAACTGTCGGGCGCACAGGTGCGGATCGTCGAGGTACGGCCCGAGCGCCACCAGCCGGACCGGGCACCGACCGAGGTGATCCAGGTGTGGTTCCCGGTGACGGACGCCCGGGCGGGCGTGGTGCTGGGCGCGCAGTTCGCCTGCGAGATCGAGCTGTGGACCCGGGTCGGCGACGTGGTCCGGGCACCCCGGCACAACGCGGTGATCGACGAGGCCCCGGCCCGCGCCGAACCGGTACGGGTCGCCGCCGCGCTGCTCAGCCACTTCGTGCCCGAGGCCGACGATCACACCTACGGCACCCGTCGCGACCTGGCCGTACGCGCACCGGACCGGGTCGGCTTCCCGATCGACGCGGTCTACACCTGGGTCGACGGCTCGGACCCGGAATGGCGTGAGCGCAAGCAGGCGGCGATGGGTACGCCCGGCGGTCCGCTGCACGCGATCGCCGCCAACACCTCGCGCTACCACAACCGGGACGAGCTGCGGTACTCGATGCGTTCGCTGCACAGCTTCGCACCCTGGCTGAGGAAGATCTTCGTGGTCACCGACAGCCAGTTGCCGAGCTGGCTCGACCCGACCCACCCGATGATCACCGTCGTCTCGCACGCCGAACTGTTCGCCGACATCGGTGGCCTGTCGTCGTTCAACTCGCACGCCATCGAGTCCCGGCTGCACCGCATCGAGGGCCTGGCCGAGCACTTCCTCTACCTCAACGACGACGTCTTCCTGGGCCGGCCGCTGCTGCCGACGCACTTCTTCCACGCCAACGGGATCGCGAAGTTCTTCCTCTCCCCGGCACAGTTCGGGCTCGGCGAGGCGAGACCCAGCGACCCGCCGGTCAACGCCGCCGGGAAGAACAACCGTCGACACATCCAGCGCCAGTTCGGTGTGACCATCACGCAGAAGATGAAGCACACCCCGTTCGCCCTGCGGCGCAGCATCATGCACCAGATCGAGGCGATGCTGCCGGCGGATGTGCTCGCCACGGCCCGGCACCGGTTCCGCCACCACGAAGACCTGTCGATCCCGTCGTCGTTGCACCAGTACTGGGCCTATCTGACCGCTCAGGCCGTCCCAGGCCACATCGAGTACGAGTACGCCGACCTCGGCCACCCGTCGACGCCCGCGCGCCTGGCCGAGCTGCTGGCCCACCGTAACCGCGACGTGTTTTGCCTCAACGACACCGACTCGGACCCGCGCGCCTTCGAGGAGCAGGAACGGATGCTTGCCGACTTCCTGCCCCGCTACCTGCCGTTCCCCGCACCGTTCGAACTGCCCGACGACGAGGTGGCCGAGCGCCGCAACCTCGGCGCCAGCGCCCTGTGGCGCGATGCGCAGCGGCCCGTCCCGGGTACGCGTCAGGCTCCACAGGTCGACGCACCGACCCTGCCCAACAGCAGACGCAGCTCGTTGGGCGATTTTCAGGTTTCCTGACCAGATCGGCCAGTTGCCCCGGGCGGAAGGCCCGGGGCAACTGGCCGATCTGTCGGTACGGCCCCGCTACGCGTACCGGTGCGCGCGGTTGCGCCTACTGCCTCGCTCGAACTGGCTGGCCACCGGGAAGTAGCTCTCCAGGAAACCGGCGACGATGCGATTCTGCTCCGCCTCGTCGAGTTGACCGTGGTGGGTGTCGTTGAGGCAGAACGCGTCATAGCCTCTAGTGATGAGGATCTGGGTCAGCTGCGGGTGCTCGCTCGGATCGCCCGTGTTGACGTAGCTGACCCGGATGCCGCCCTGCACCGAACGTCCGGTGAGATACCCGTAGTAGTGGTGCAACGAGGAGGCGACCGAGACGTCGGCGTGGTCACGTAGCCGGCTCGCCGCAGTCCGGTCGATCTCGCAGGCGAAGGCCTTGTCCAGGTCGTACGCCACACTCCGACGCATCGCGTACGGCGCGTGCAGGAGGCCGTGGGTGAGGGTGGCGTCGAACGCCTGCCGGATGAGCCGTCGGTTGTTCTTCGCCGCGCTGAAGTTGAAGTCGTCGTCCGCGCTGACCTCCAGCATGGGAATGGAGGTCGGGGAGAGGAAGAACTGCGACAGGCCGTTGCTGCGGAAGAACAGTGTCGGCCCGACCGGGCGGCCCAGGAAGAAGTCGTCGTTGAAGTAGAGGAAGTGTTCGGCCAGGCCGTCGATGTGGTGCAGTTGCGATTCGATGGCGTGCGAATTGAACGTCGGCAGCGCGCCTCGGGAGCCGAAGAGATCCCGGTGGTCCACCACGGTGATCCGCGGATGGTCGGTGTCCAGCCAGGACGGGCTCTGCCCCGCGGTGACCAGGTAGATGTTGCGTACCCAGGGCGCGTACATGTCGATGGACCGCAACGAGTAGCGAAGCTCCTCGCGGTCGCGGAACCGGGCGGTGCTCCCCGCCGCCTCGACCGGTGCCCGCCCCAGGCTCGCCAGGAGGCTGTTCTTGTCGGCCACCCAGGTCGGATCCGACCCGTCGACCCAGGTGTAGACCACGTCGACGGGGAAGTCCACCTCGGAGACGAGTCGCTGGGTGAAGGGCTCGATGGTGGGGTGCTGCCGATCCCGGACGGTGAGGACTGCCGGTGCCATCGCCGCCACCGGCACGGAGTTGCCGAGCAGGGTGCGGCGGGTCGCGATCAGTGCGTCGCCCTCCGCTGAAGGCACCCAGAACTCCACGTCACAGCCGAGTGCGGGACCGTAACGCAAGGTCCGCGACGTGGAGACGATCGGTCGGAACACCCGCAGTCCCCGCGCGTCGGCTGCGCGCGGCTCGGTGGCCAGGCACGCTGCCAGCGTCACCCCGGTCACCTTGGCATCGGTCGTCAGGGTCTCGACGTAGTACGGGGCCTTGGCGAAGGCGGCGGCCAACGCCGACAGCGTCGCCTCCTGCTGCTCCAGCGCGACGACAACCCGGTGCCGTACGCCCGGATCGCGGGCGACCCAGTACGGGATGCCGGACCGCTCCAGCACGTCGACCACGGCGGTGAAGTTGGCGTACGCGGCATCGGCGGGCGTCAGGTCATCGGCCACGACACTGAGCCGTCCACCGCTGCGCACCAGTCCGGGTACTGCCTCGTCGACCTGCTGCTCCAGCGACTCCAGGTCGGGGCCGGTGGCGACATGGGAGGGCCGGGGGGCAGCGGGCGCGAAGCCGGACCCGCCCGCCCGTGCCAGCCAGGTCGCGAGCCGGTCGGCGCGAAGCTGTTCGGTGCCGGCGTGCTCGGCGACGAGTTCGGCGAACAGGTTCTCCCACCGCTGCATGATCGGCCCGATGCGGTACCGCTCGGCAGCGACGAGAGCGTTCGCGCCGAAGCTACGCCGCAATTCGTCGTCGGCGACGAGCCGGATCAGCGCCTGGGCGAGCTGGTCCTCGTCGCCGGAGCTGACCAGCAGACCGTCCACGCCGTGCGTGATGATCTCGGCCGGGCCGGTCTGGATGTCGTAGCTCACCGCGGGTACACCTGCGGCGAACGCCTCCAGCAACACCAGCGGCAGCGCTTCGCCGTCCCGCGAGGAGAGCAGGGCGACGCTCGCCTTCGACCACTCCTCGGTCATCCGGTCGGTCGCGCCGAGGACCTGCACGTTGTCGTGCAGACCGAGGTCAGAGGCGAGGCGACGCATCTCCGGCAGCAGCGGGCCGTCGCCGTAGACCCGCAAGGTCCAGTCCGGATGGGCGGCGGCCACCTTGCCGAAGGCGCGGATGGCATGGTCGATCCGCTTCTCCGGCACCATCCGCCCGGCGATGGCCACGACCGGGTTGCGCAGGTCGGAGCGGGGTCGGTAGCCGTCCGGAATGCTGTTGGGGATGACTTCCAGCCGCGGGCAGGACGTGCCGAAGGTGTCGACGAACCAGTCCCGTGTCCGGTCGGTCAGCACGACGAGGGCGTCCAACCGGGGGGACATCTGGAACAGCGGCTGGCCCGTCCCGCCACGTAGCTGCGAGGGCCGGTGTTCCTGGTGCACGGTCACCACCCCCGGGGGCGCCAGCGTGGTCGCCAGCGACATCAGGGCGGGTGACGACGAGACCAGCACGTCGGTGTCGAGCGAGCGCAGCGCCCGCTCGACCTCCAGGTCGGCCAGTCGGTTGAACTGCCTCTCCCAGGGCTTCGGGATCAGTCGGCTGGCGCTGTTCGCCAACGCCACGTAGCTGGCGTCGTCGACCGAGGTGGCCCGGTGAGGGCGGGGAGTGGGCCCGGTCAGGTCGACCAGGTAACGGCGGCGTACCCGCTCGTCGATGGCGAAGAAGCTGGTGTCGCTGGTGCGGAAGACGCTTATCACTTCGACGTCGTGTCGTCGTGCCAGGTAGTCGGCCTGGGTCAGGATGGCCCGTTCGGTTCCGCCAAGGGCGTCGGCTGTGTTGAGCAGGAAGGTGATCTTCATGTCGGTGCCCCCGTGAAGTGCAGACAGGCAACGGCAAGATTGCCGGCCTTGGTGTAGTACGGCCGGTATCCCACGAAGTGCCGGTCGCCGACCACCACGGTGGACCGGCTGACCCGCAGGACCGTGCGCGGATCACGCAGGTCGTGGAGGAACCGGCCGAGACGAATCATGCGCGTGGGGGAGGTGCGTACCCATGCCTCCCAGATCACCTCGGTGCCCGGCGGACCGGAGGCCAGCTCGGCCAGGGGCACGACGAACTCGAACCGGCCGTCGACCGGGTCGATCGGGATGACCAGGTCTGCGCCACCGGCGCGCGGGGTGAAGACCACGACCGGGTCCTCCAGCGAGCGGACGCCGAGCAGGCGAGCCTGGATTCGCGCCTCGGTGCGTCCCGTTGCCAGCTGGATCACCTCGGCACGGGCCTTGGCCCCCGCGACCGTGAGTTGGGCCAGCCCGTGCGGGCCGAGGCCGGGTTCGTACCGCCAGCCGGAGATCGGGTGCGGCGGTGCCGGCACCGTCGGTCCGTCGTGCTCCGGCGACTCGCCGGCGCGCAACGCGAACTGCTGCTCACCGGCCTCGCCGGACACCGCGAGCGCCAGCGACCAGACACCCTTGGCGAGCGAGATGTCGTCGTTGCCCGTCCCGAAGGCGGCCTGCACCCGTACCCCGAAGGCGTCGCCTTCCGCCTCGACCGTTGCCGGGCACTCCACGACCTGCGCACCCTGGAGGAAGATCAGGGTGGCCCGGCTCGGAGCGGGTACCGCGGCACTGGGCAGCAGCGCGTGCAGGTGCAGCGTACGTCCGTCGAGTACCGCGAAGAAGTCGCAGTCGACCTCGGGCAGATCGGCGACGGGATCCCGGCGCAGCTGGTTGGTGCGGCGGGCGAGACGATCCGCGACCAGACCGGCTCGCCGTCGGGCGCCGTACACCACCTGGAGCAGTCGCAGTGGAGGCTGTGCCGGCCGGCGACGTTCGCTCGGGCTCATCCGACCGGCTCACGGTCGCCGATCGCGCCGTCGACCTGGCCGTCGCGAGACGGCCGGGCGGCGGCGGGCGTGGCGTGGCGTGGCAGGCTCGCCGAGGCGAGCGCCGTCGCGGTGTGTCGTGCCCGCTCCGCTTCGACGTCGGCGGGCAGCTCGAACGGGGCGCGGAACGGGAAGTACGCCGTGAGGAACTCGGTGAGCATCGCGTGCTGTTCGGGAATGGAGACCTCGGCCGACTCGGTGTCGTTCAGGCAGAAGGCGTCCCGATCACGCCGGGCGAGGAGCCGTGCCAACTGCACAGGCGTGGCGGGATGGGCCAGGTCGGCGTAGGTGTAGGCGATGGTCGCGGGTGTCGCCTTGCCGGAGAAGTACGACCAGTAGTGCTGCAGGGACGACGGGATCGACAGGTCGGCCGGGTGCCGGAACTGATGGTCGGCGGTACCCAGCACCTCGTCGGTGAGCTGTCGCTCGATGTCTTCCAGCACGCTCTTGCGCAGGGCGTACGGCACATGGCGCATCTTCTGCGTGATCGTGCGTCCGAACCGATCCTGGATGTGCCGCCGATTGTTCTTCCCGGCGGCGGTGACCGGAGCGTCGTGGATCGTCGCCGGGCCGACGTCGAGTTGAGCCGGCGAGGGGAAGAACTTGGCGATCCCGTTGGCGTGGAAGAACTTGGTCGGCAACAGCGGCCGCCCGAAGAACATGTCGTCGTTGACGTAGATGAAGTGCTCGCTGAGACCCTCGATGCGGTGCAACCGGGACTCGATGGCGTGTGAATTGAAGGTGGGCAACTGGCCGGTGTCCCGGAAGATGTCGCGGTGCCGGACCACCTTGATCATGGGATGGTCGACGTCCAGCCACGGTGGAATCTGATCGTCCGTGACGAGATAGATCATCCGGATCCAGGGCAGGAAGCCCACCAGGGAGCGCAACGAGTAGCGCAGTTCATCCCGGCTGACGTATCGGGACGGGTCGAGGGCGACCTCGTTGATCTCGGCTCCCGCCTGTTGCCGCAGCGCCCGGTTCTTGCGCTCCAGCCAGTCGGTGTCGTTGCCGTCGACCCAGGTGTAGACGGCATCGATCGGGAAGGTGACGTGCTCGTGGCCCAGACCTGCGAATTCCGCCCGGCTGCGGTATCGGCCCGGCTCGCCACGTTCGGGGGCGAAGCGGGTCAGTCGGGAGGCCGGTACGGTGACCGGCTCGCCCTGCGCGGGCAGGGATGCGGCCACCTGGTTGCCGCGCGGTGCGACGATCTCCGCGGTCGGCCGGTCGCTCGGCGTCACGAGCTGCCAGAACTCGACCTCGGAGGCGAAGCGACTGCCGATGATCGTGGTGCTGCCCGGGTCCGACACGCAGTGGAAGACCTGCACGATGGCGCCCTGCTCGCTCGCGCTGACCTGCTTACCCTGTGCGTTGACCACGCTCACCGTGACCTGCGGCTGCCCGGCCAGCTCCTGCAGCACCCGGAGCGTCTCGCCCTTGCGCGCAAGGGGTACGGCGACCGCGCTGCGCAGGTCGTCGGCGTGACGGACGCAGAAGTAGTCGATCCCCGCCTTGTCCAGGGTCTGGGTCACGAGGTCGAGGTTGCGCTGCCAGAGTGCGAGCGGCGTGGCCTGCTCGACCACCTCGGCTGCTACTCGACGACCGCCGTCGCGGACCTGGTGCACTCGACCGACGGGGGTGTGGGTCTGACGTGGCGCCAGCCGGGTCAGCCGGCGTACGAGCCAGAGCTGCCGTTGCGGCGGAAGGGCTTGGACGATCCGGAGTCGATAACGCTTCGGTACTACCCGGTGGATGCGTAATGCCATCGTCATCGCCTCGCTTCGACGGTGGCCGAACTACGCGGAACGCGATGCCAGAGAAGGTCAGCAGACAAGCCGAGATCCCATGTGTCGTCGCCCCGGGCCAGGCCGGGAGCCCCCGATAAGTTGTCGACTCACCGCGATGGGCGTCAGGCTCGGCGCACCGTGGCCGGACGCCCCGGCGCGCGACGTGTGGCAATGTACCAGTCAGCCGGTTCGTGTGGATACTTGCCGTTCGGTCACCGGCCATCAACTGTTCGTCTTCTTTCGCATAACCGTGCCCGGTCGATTCGGCTCACCGACAGACGACGATGGCCGGCCGCGCCCCGACGGGCTGCGGCCGGCCATCCGACTGACAGGATCAGTAGTCGTAGTCCGAGTCGGAACTGTCGGACTTGGTCTTCGATGGCGGCTCGACCGCCTTCGGGGTGCCCTTGGGCAGGCACTCCAGGTTCTTGCTGCCGTCGGGGTTGACCACGAACCAGGTGCCACCGACGCCCTGGCCCTTCCACTGGCCCGGCTTCTTGTCACCGATGTAGGTGTAGAGCGGCCAGCCGTCCAGGGTGATCTGGCGGGTGCCGTCGGGGCGGGTGATGGTGCCGACCGCGTCGTCGGAGACGCCCTTGAGCTTCGGGTTGCCGTCGGTCAGCGCCGGCGGCCACACCTCGGCGCACTGGTCCTCGCAGTTGGTGGCGGGCGGGTCGTTGCTGTCGCGGTCGAAGCGGTACAGCAGGAAGCCGTCCTGGTTGACGACCGCGCTGCCCATCCGGGGGAACTTCTTGCCGGTCAGGCTCTCGGTCAACTCGACACCGTCGGGCAGCGGGGCGTCGGCTTCAGGCTCCGCTCCCGGCGACGCCGAGGCGCCCGGTTCGGCGCTGGCCTCGGGATCCGCACTGCTCTCCGGGTCCGGGGTGGCCGTGGAGTCGGCCGCGGCGACAGCGACCGGTTCCGCCACGCCGGGGTCTGCTCCGTTGTAGCCCGCGGGCGCGCAGGCCGTAAGTGCGACCATGGCGCTCGCGACAACGACGGTGCGCTTCATCTTTGCCACGTGCCCTCCTCATACTTGACAAGTCACCGGGAAGTACGGGAAACGAGGCTGTCAAGGTTGAAGGCGGAAGGGTGGCTCATTTCACACCCGGATGATTGAACCGGAATCGACAGCTGTCCGTGTGTGGGCGTACCTCCGCCGGCGCAGACGAGCAAGGGCCCGCCTCGACCGAGGCGGGCCCTGCTGCGCTGCGGTGGTCAGTTGGCGGGCACCGTCACCAGCGGCTTGCCCGCACCCTTGCCGTCGACCTCCTGCACCTGGAAGTGCTTCACCGCGTCCAACTTGGACGAGGTGGCGGCGGCCAGGCTCAGCTGTTGCGGGTTGCTGTTGGTGCCGTAGCCGCCCTGCGGCACCGACCAGGTGGAGATGACCTCGGTGCTGGCATCCTCGCGCACCACCACCAGCCGGCACTCCCGGGGACCGGGCAGCCGACCCAGCGTGAAGGCGATGTTGGTGCCGAAATCCTTCGAGGCGAGGAAGAAGGTCGCCGTGACCCCGGTGGTCGGGTCGGTGACGTTGACCTTCCTGCCCTCCTGCGCGTTACCGCCGACCCCCGGATCACCCGGGTCACCCGAGCCGGTGTTCGGCACCTGCACCGGGCCGCTGGTCGGCCCGGCGATCTGCGGCGCGGTGCCGCTGTCGGCCAGGTTGCTGAACACCACCCCGGTGATCCCGCCGAAGACCACCACCGCGGCGGCGGTCGCCAGGATCTGCCGGAACCGTGCCCGGCGGCGGTGCGTACGCATCGCCACCAGCGTCCGGTCCAGCAGGACCGGATTCGTGTGGGTCTGCTCCAGCGCCGTCACCGACTCCGCGTCGATGTCGGAGAGCAGCCCGACCACCGGCACCATCGACTCCAGCTCGGCGGCGCACGCCCAGCAGGTTGCGAGGTGTTCCTCGAACCGTTCCATGTCCTGTTCGTCCAGCACGCCGAGCGCGTACGCGGCGACGTCCATGTGGTCAACCCGGCTCATTCCGTCACCCCCCTTTCCTGCAAGGCTGTGCGCAGGGCGCGCAGCGCGTAGTAGACCCGTGACTTGGCGGTGCCCAGCGGCAGCCCAAGTTCCTCGGCCGCCTCTGGCACCGTACGTCCTCGGAAGTAGGTCGCGACCAGGATCTCCCGGTGCGACTGGCTCAACGTTCGTAGTGCATCGGCCACCGTCATCGAACGCAGCACCCGGTCGGTGTTGTCCGACTCGGCGAACGCGGTCAGATCCCGGTCGTACGTCTCGGCCGGCCGGGCCTGTTCACTGCGATGCTCGTCGATGGCGATGCGCCGGGCCACCGTCACCAGCCAGGGGCGCAGCGACCCCTGCCCCTGCGTGCCCAGCCGGTGGGCGTTGCGCCAGGCACGCAGCAGCGTCTCCTGGACGATGTCCTCCGCCCGCTGCCGGTCACCGCCGGTCAGCCGCATCACGAACATCAGCAACGGACCGGCGTGTTCCGCGTACAGGGTGCGGATCAACTGGTCGGAGTGGGCGGCCTCGGTGGTCGTCGCCTGGTGGCGGCCAGGGGCGGGTCGCGGCGTCACCGGGCTATTCTGGCGAGACACCGCACGCGAGTCGACCCCGTTGGTGGTCGTGGTCGGCCGCGACTGGGACCGGGCCGACATCCAGTCCACCCGCACCCGCTCGCCGTGCCAACCGGCCGCCAGTGTGTGCATGCAGACCTCCGTTGTCCATGGACAGAAAGCCGTCCCCCCACGGGCATGGCTGCCGATGGATACGCACGGCCCTGCCGAACAGATCAACGTCGGACGGAAAAAATTCCCGACGGCGGTGGCGTGGAGTCGGTGGCCTGCTCGTCGTGGACCACGGCAGCACCCCCGACGAAGTGGTCGAGGTCGGCTCCGGCGAGGACCCGGCCGGGAAACCAGTCACCGGCGGCCCGCCGGGTCAACTCCGCCACCGGTGGCTCCTGTCGACCGGCGACCAGCACCAGATTGCCGTAACGGCGGCCGCGCAGCACCGCGGCGTCGGCGACCAGACAACCCCGAGGCAGCACGGTACGGACGGTGGCGACCTGCCCCCGGGCGTAGCGCAGCGGCGGGCCGTCGGCGAGATTGGCCAGGTACCAGCCGCCCGGGCGCAGCACCCGGGCCACCTCGGCGGCGTACTGGACCGAGGTCAGTCGGGCCGGGGTGCGGGCACCGGCGAACACGTCGGCGACCACCACGTCGTAACTGTCGTCCCGGGTGCCGGTCAACGCCGCGCGGGCATCGTCGACCCGCACCTTCAAACGGGCATCGGCCCGCCACGGCAGGGCCCGCCGGACCAGGTCGACCAGGGCGGCGTCCACTTCGACCACCCGCTGGGCGGAGCCGGGCCGGGTGGCGGCGACGTAGCGGGGCAGCGTCAACGCCCCGCCGCCCAGGTGCAGCACCCGCAACGGGGCACCGGCGGGTGCGATCAGGTCGAACGCGGCGGCCAGCCGCCGGACGTACTCGAACTCCAGGTGGGTCGGGTCGTTCAGATCCACATGCGACTGTGGTGCGCCGTCCAGCATGAGCGTCCACGAGCCGGGGCGGTCCGGATCCGGGGTCAGTTCGGCGAGCCCGGTGTCGACCTGTTCGGTGACCCGCTCGGTGTCGCGGCGGCGGCCCATCAGCGGTTGGTCCGGGCGGCGGCGGTCAGCGCACGGTGCAGCAGCCGGGCATCACCCAACCGGGACCGCAGCAGCCGCTCCAGGCCGGCGATCGGCACCAGATTCTGTGGGGCCCGGGGATCCTTGTACGGACTGGAGGCGAACCGGGGCAACGTGACAAGCGACAGATCCGCCAGCCGTACCGCCTCGGTGATCTCCAGGTCGGCGGAGCATTCCATCCGGACGATGCCGGCCCAGGGCGCCCCGGCGGACACCGGCAGCCGCAGGTACCACGACCAGCCACCCCAGGCGGTGCCGAGCCGGAACACCGGCGACCGGTGTCCCGGCGCCAGCCCGGTGACGACGGCGGTGAGCCGGGCGTCGAGATACTGGCTGTGCTGGGTCTTGATGTAGCCGAGGGTGCGCGGCAACTGCCGCCGGTTGCGCAACGGCCCGTCCACCACCAGCAGGTCGTCATCGGTACGCGCGGCGTCGGAGACCTCCACCTCCAGCGCGGTCAGCGGCCCCTGCACCGCAGCCGGCAACTTCGCCAACTCGCCGGTGCCACTGACCCGGTGCACCGGGTAGCGGACGGTGCCGGCCACCACGTCGCCCGCCGACGGGCTGGCGGTGAACAGTCCCCGGCCCACCTTGGCCCCGGCCAGGTGTGCCGCCCCACGCTCCAGATCGCACCGCACCACCCCGGCGGCGTACGAGGCGGCCAGGCCGGGGAAGGAGGTGCCGTCCTCCTCGGCCGTCCAGACGCTGGCGTCGATCCGGCGTACCCCGTCGACAAGCAGCACCACGTCCGGGGCCCGCACCCCCGGGCGGGGGCCGATGGCCCGCCAGTCCAGCGCGGGCAACTCGGCGTCGGCGTCGACCTGGGCGCTGCTCGGCGCGGCCGGCCCCGCTGCCGACGCCTCGAACGAGGCCCCGTAGGCGGGATCCCAACTGTCGACGAAGAACCGCGTCATGAGAGCCTCACCGGCCGGTGCGTTCGACGCGGGCCGAGCGGGCGTCCTTGCGTACCTCGAAGCGGACCGGGATCCGCTCGGCCAGCGCCGGCACGTGGGTGACCACCCCGACCATCCGGTCCCCCCGGGCGGCCAGGTTCTCCAGGGTGGCCGCGACGGTGTCGAGGGTGGCCGCGTCGAGAGTGCCGAAGCCCTCGTCGAGCACGATCGACTCCAGGCTGGCCGCCGTGGTGGAGAGCCCGGCCAACTGCTCGGACAACGCCAGCGCCAACGCCAGCGACGCCTGAAACGTCTCACCGCCCGACAACGTCCGCACCCCGCGACGCAGACCGGCGTCGTGGTGGTCGACGACGAAGAACTCGCCCTTGTCGTGGATCAGGTCGTACTGACCGCCGGAAAGCTCCCGCAGGATCCCCGACGCCCCGTCGACAAGCAGGTCCAGGGCTTCGGCCAGCAGCCACCGCTCGAAGTTGTTGGCCCGCAGGTGCCCGGCCAACGCCCGGGCGACCTGGGCCTGCCGCTCGTGCTCGGCGCGCTGCTCACGCAGCTCGGCGGCCTGCTCACGGCGCTCGACCAGCCGGCGTAGTTCGGCCTCGGCCCGCTCCACGGCGACGGTGGCGGCGCGCACCGGATCGTCGGGGGCCGGCAACCCGGCGTCGGCGAAGATACCGTCGATGCGGGCGGCCACCGCGCGGGTCGCCGCCTCCGCGTCGGCCACCGACGTCGCCAGGCCGTCGCGCTGCGACCGGCGCTGTCGTGCCTGCTCCTGCGCCCACTCGGCGAGGGTGGCCCAGGCGGCGGCCAGGTCGTCCCGGTCAGCGGCCGGCGGACCGAAGCGGGCCAACCCGTCGCGGGTGCCGTCGAAGTGCCGCCACGCCGTACGCAGCCGTTCCTGCGCGGCATCCACCGTGCCCCGCGCCCGGCGCGCGGCGTCCCGACCGGCCCTTACCGCCGTGGCCGCCTCGTCCAGGGCCGCCCGCAGCCGGGTGTGTTCGTCGAGCCGCTCGCGCAGCGTCTGCGCACTCGCCGCGTCGGCGAGCAGTTCGTCCAATGCGGACAGTCGGGCCTGTATCCCGTCGTGTTCGGCGCGGGTACGCACCAGCACCCGATCCAGGTCCCGCGCGGCCGCGTCGCGTTCGACCACCAGTCGTTTCGCGGCCTCGCTGGCCGCCCGCGCCGACTTGCCGGCGGCCACCGCGCGGGCCACCGCCGACCCGGCCGGCACCGCTGGTACCCGGGCCACCACCTGCTCGCACACCGGGCAGGCGTCCCCGTCGCTCAGGTGCGCCCGCAGCGCCGCCGCCTGGTCGGCGGTCTTGGCCTCCTCGTGGGCCTGGAACGCCGCCGCCAGCTCCGCCTCGGCCCGCTCGGCCGCCGCGGTCGCCTGCGCCAGCGCCGCCACGGCCGCGTCGTGTTCGGCGCCGGCGGCCTGCACCGCCGCGCGCAGCGCGTCGGCCTGACCGGCCAACTGCTCCCGCTCGGCGTAGGAGCGCAGCTGCAGTCGCAGGGTGCTCTCGTCGCCGAGGGCGGTCAACTCGCCGCGCAGCTTCTCCTCGCGCTCCTCGGCCAGCGACACCGCGTCGACCGCGGCGTCGGCCGCCGCACGGGCGGCGGCCACCGCCTGCGTCAGTTCGGCCGTGCCGTCCGGCGCCCGGACCGCGTCCAGCACGGACAACTCGGCGTCGAGGGCGGCCAGCGCCTGCATCACCTCGCGCGCCGTCGCCCGCGCCGTCTCCAGCTCCGGTACGGCGGCAGTGACCGCGGTGGCCAGCTCGGTCATCCGCTCGACCTGCTCGGTGGCCCGTTCCAGGGTGGCGTCGTCGGTGTCGGCGAGCCCGGCGAGCAACTGGTCGACGGCCTCCAGCTTCGCCTCGGCCTGCGCGGCACGCCCGGTGGCCCGCTGCTGCACCTGCTCGTAGACGCCGAGGCCGAGCAGGTTGACCAGGATCTGCTGCCGGGTGGCCGGCCGGGCGTGCAGGAAGTCGGCGAACTGCCCCTGCGGCAGCACCACGCAACTGGTGAACTGCTCGTACGGCAGGCCGACCGCCGCCAGCACCGCCTCGTCCATCTCGCCCGGGGTGCCGGCGACCACCTCGCCGAGATCCTCCGGGCTCAGCCCGGTGTCCAGCTTGGTGACGTCGAAGCCGTCCGGCATCAACTGCAACCCGGCGTTGGCGGTCTTCACGTTGCCGCGGCCGTCCCGGCGCACCACCCGGGTCGCCACGTACCGGGCCCCGGCCGACTCGAAGACCAGTCGCACCCGGGCCTCCGTCGCCGACGGGGCCAGCGCGTTACCCAGCCCGCGCGTGCCACCCCAGCGGGGCACCGTGCCGTAGAGGGCGAAGCAGATCGCGTCGAGCACCGTCGACTTGCCGGAACCGGTCGGCCCGACCAGGGCGAAGAAGTCCGCGTCGGTGAAGTCGATGGTGGTCTCGTCGCGGAACACGGTGAAACCGGCCAGGTCCAGTCGCATCGGCCGCATCAGTGCTCGACCTCCTCGAGCAGCTCGTCGAAGAGGTCCCGGACGCCGTCGTCGGCGTGCCCCCGACTGTCCAGGTAGTCGGCGAAAAGCTGCCGGGGAGAACGCCCGGATCGTTGGGCGACCCGGGTGCCGCTGCCCGGCGCCGGCACCAGCTCCGGGTCGATGCGGATCTCCAGCGCCCGGGGGAACAACTCCTGCACCTCCTCGCGCAGCCCGGCGCGAGGCTGCTCGCGCACGTACACCCGCAGCCAACCCTCCGGTGCGGTGATCCCGGCGAGCTGCGCCAGCGTGCCGCGTACGGTGTGCAGCGCCGTGGCCGCCGTCACCGGCACCTCCCGCACCTGCGCCGCGGTGGTCGCGCTGACCTCGACCACTGTCACCGACGGGACGTTCTCCTGCTCGCCGAAGTCCACCGCAAGGGGTGCCCCGCTGTAGCGGATCGGGCACGGTCCCTGCACCCGCTGGGCGCGGTGCAGATGCCCGAGCGCGACGTAGTGCGCGGTGCCGGGGAAGACCGTGGCGGGTACCGCGTACCCCATCACCGTGTGCGCGTCACGTTCACCGCCGCCGGTGGCCGCCCCGACCACGGTCAGGTGCGCGGTGACCAGGTGGACGCGGTCCGGCTCGGTGAAGCCCTCGGTCAGCCGGGCCAGGATGCGGCCCAGGTGGTCGGCGTAGGTCTGGGTGGTCTCCGCGGCGGTGAGCTCGTACATCTCCACCGCGCGGATCGCGTACCGCTGGGACAGGAACGGCAGGGCGGCCAGCTGCCAGCGTTCCCCGCCGGCGGTGGTGCCGTCGATGACGTGCTCGGCCGGATCCTCGCGGACCGCGCCGCGCAGGGTGATGCCGGCGGCCTCGGCCCAGGGACGCAGCGCGTCCAGCGCCGGGCCGTTGTCGTGGTTGCCGCCGATGGCCACCACGTCCGCGCCGGTACGCCGCAGCGCGGTCAACGCCCGGGTGACCAGCCGGGTCGCCTCCGCCGTCGGCGCGGCGGTGTCGTAGAGGTCACCGGCGATGACGACCAGGTCCGGCCGTTCCTGCCGGGCGATGTCGATGACCCCGGCCAGCACGTTCTTGTGCTCCTCGGCCCGCGACTGCCCCTTGAGGACCTTGCCCACGTGCCAGTCGGAGGTGTGCAGGATCTTCACTGGGTCCGCCTTCCCTGTGCCTAGAACGGGATGTCGTCGTCGACGCTGCCGCCGCCGGAGCCGACCACGGCGAACGGGTCGGCGGACTGGGTGATCGAGCGCAGCGTCTGCGACGGTGCGGCCCCGGCCTCGGAGACCCGGGTCGCCCAGGCCGGGAAGGGGAACTCCAGGCAGAGCGGGACCGGGATGTCCGGCTGGTTGACGAACATCGTGCCCGGCTTGGCCAGCAACGCGCGTTGCCGCTGGGCCGGCGGGAGGAAGCCGTACTCGGGACGGGACGCCTCGGCCGGGTCGAGCCGGCCCACCACCCGGATCGCCGAGTTGGTGACGATGCGGCGTTCCACCTCGCTGGCGGTCTGCTGGGCCCCGATGAGGATCACCCCGAGCGAGCGGCCCCGCTCGGCGATGTCGAGCAGCACCTCCTTGATCGGGGAGGAGCCCTCCCGGGGGGCGTACTTGTTCAGCTCGTCGAGCACCACGAACAGCAGTGGCTTGGCGGTGCCGGCCTTCTCCTTGCGCTCGAACTCGCTCTTGAGCGTCACACCCACCACGAACCGTTGCGCGCGGTCGGGCAGGTTGTGCAGGTCGACCACGGTGACCTGGGCGCTCTCCGCGGTGTTGATCGAGTGCGGGCGGCGGGTGGCCAGGTCACCCCGGATCAACCGGGACAGGTCCTTCTTGCTGCCGATCAACCGCCGGGCGAAGGCGTTGACCGTGCCCAGGCCGACCGCGCTGCCGGCCCACTCGCCGCGGGTCTCGTCGTCGCTGAGCTGCTCGACGATGTGGTCGACCAGGTCGCCGTAGCTGCCCAGGCGCACCCCGTCGAGGCTCACCCCACCGTCGGCCGGCTGGGCATAGCGGGCCAGGTGGGCGGCGACCGAGTGGACCACCATCGTGTACTGCTGGCGTTCGTCGTCGGCGTCGGCGAAGACGTACGGCAGGAGCCGGTCGGCGCAGAACTCCGACAGCGTCCAGTAGAAGCTGTCGACCCCGGTGAGCCGGCTGCTCACGTCGGGTGTGCCGGAGGAGTCGCCGACCCTCGGCGGGGCGTACACCCGTACGTCACCGAAGGCGTCGGCGACCAGGCCGAGCCGGGCGTACGCGGCCCGGGTGGCGTCGTCGAGCCGATTGTTCGGGTGGTCGAGGAAGAGCAGGTCCTCGCCCTTCACGTTGAAGATCAGCGCCTTGGCGTTTACCGCGTCACCGCCCAACTGCCCGGAGCGGAACACCGAGTAGAGCAGGAAGGTGGCGAAGCTGGTCTTGGTGGCCACCCCGGAGATGCCGGAGATCGACACGTGGGCGCCCCGGGTGCCGTCCAGGAAGTCGGCGTTGAGGTAGACCGGCACCCCGTCGCGGCCGGTGCCCATCGGGATGCGGCGCTCCATCCGGTCGAAGTGCAGCGCCCGCGCCCGGGCGTCGCCCTCGGCCCGGTGCACCACCGCGCCGGGCTGCGGCGGCACGTAGAACTCCGGGTCGACCCGGGTGGTGGTGATCTCGGCGGCCTCCTGCACCTGGGCGGGCAGGGTGCCGTCGGCGATGGCGAACACGTCGGAGTCGAACTGGGCGCCCTCGTGCCGCGCCCGGACCTGGGTGACCACCCCGGCGATGGTCACCGGCTCCCGGTCGGGCAACTCCCGGCGGGTCACCACCACGTCGTCGAGCTGCAGATAGCTGCCGGGGGCGACGGCCGTCCAGAACTGCAGGGGAGTGGCGTCGGCGGTGCCGAGCACCCGGCCGACACCTTCACCCGCGCCCTCGCCCGTGACGTCGAACCCCGGGTCAGTCATCGGGTGGCTCCTCCTCGGCGGTTATCGCGTACCGGGCGGTCATCGCGGTCGGCACGCACGCCCTGCATCCTGCCGGAGGAGTACGACACACCGCCACGCGACGCGGCGGAGGCCACGTCGAGACTCCGGCCTCGACCGCGCAGCGCGACGGCACCCCCACTGCTCGTGTCGATCGGCCGGGTTTGCTACCGGTCCCGGCTCAGGTGGAGCAGGTCCGGGTCGAGTCGCCCGGCCAACTCCCGCACGGCAGCCTCGTACTGCGGATCGGTGTGGTACGGCCAATGCTGGTCGATGCGGGGCGGCACGGTGTCGTCCGGCGGCACGGTGACCTCGACCGGGTCCCGCAACCGGCGGTCGACGGTGCCGGCCGGCGGCGGCACCCGGGGTGGCTGCCCGGGCCAGTGCGCGGAGAAGACGGGACCGCCGATCGGGTCGGTGTCGCGCCACAGGTTGACCCATCGCCAGCCGATCCGGTCGCCGATCTCGTGCAGCACGTCGTCACCGAGGAAGGCCGGACAGAGCCGGGAGTAGAGCCGGTGCAACGGGCTGCCGTGGGTCAGCAACGCCACCCGGGGCAGCACCTCCGGCGGCAACTGGAGCAGGGTGGCGGCGGCGAGCACCGAACCGTGGGAGTGCCCGGAGAGGATCACGCCTCCTTTGCGGGCCAGTGCGCTGACCCGCTTGGCGAGTTCCGGCACGGCCCGTTCGGCGTAGCAGGGTGGCGCGAACGGATGCACCGTACGTGGCCAGAACGTGCCCAGGTCCCAGATCACCGCGACCGAGCGGCGGGTGCCCTCCGAGCGGTAGGAGGCCAGCCCGAGCACGACGATCCCGGCCGCAACCAGCCCGATCACGTAGATCCCGACATCGGTCACGAGCGACAGGTTTGTGGTCGCCTGGCCGTCGGTTCTGGCCAGGTACCGCGACAGCTCCGACGGCCCGACGCCGATCAGGTCCAGGGCGACGATCGCCACGCCGAGCAGGGACAGGACCAGGAAGACGATGAAGATGGGCCCGAGTTGTTCGGTGAACGCCGCCCGGGCGACGACCTCCCGGACGGCGGCGCGCTGGGGCAGCGCCTCCGGCGGGGGATCGGGGAAGTCGCGCCGGACGATCTGCTCGGCCATCCGGCGTCGCCGTCGCCTTGTCGCGACGATCCGCCAGAGTGCGGCGATCGCGACGACCATGATCGCCGCCAGCCCGGCCAGGGCCGCCCAACGGTAGGAGACCGGTGGCTCCAGCGGTGGTGCGCCGGGGCGATCCGGCCGTGCCGGGTTGGGGATGTCGCTGCGGTCCAGAAAGTCGGCCACCCGGTACACCAGCGCGGCGGCGAATCCGTAGGCGGCGGCGACCGCCGCGGTGGCGAGCAGCGGGCCGGCCAGTCCACCCAGCCACAACGGGGTTCCCGCGCGGCTGCGCCGGCGCTGGTGCCAGGTGGTGACGGTCAGCGCGATCAGCAGGCCGGCCTGGACCGCGATCAACGCGGCCACCGCGCCCTCGTATCCGGGGAGTTGCCCGTGCGGTGGCTCCGGTTCCAACGGCACCACGGTGTAGGCGAGCGCCAGCAGGGTGACCACCGTGGTGGCCTGGCGCAGCCGCCGTACGCCCCGCATGTCGACAGGTCCCCGGCCCGGCCCCTCGTCGACGGCGCGGGCCGGTCGGCAGAGCAGGACGGCGGCGACGGCGAGCAGGCACCAGGCCGTACCGAAGAGCACGTACACCACGGGCGTGGGACGGAGATGGATCTGCGCGCCGAGCAGGATCGTGTCGAGAATGCCGAGCCCGACCGCGACGTGCAGGGTCAGCAGTCGACGCACCACGATCGCGTCGTTCCAGAAGCCGGGTTCGTCGATGCGGTCCTCGCCGAGCGCGTCGCGTGCCTGCCCGGGCCTGGCCGGAAACGCCTCGAAGGCCCGGGACGAACGTGCGCCGAGCCACCACAGCAGCCGCAGCGCGGCGATGGGCACCAGCGCGAGGATCGCCAGGCGTGGCCCGAGAGGGAGGCTGCCGAGCCAGGCCAGGTAGCCGCGGCCCGCCCGGCAGGGCTGGTAGCCGACGCACTGCCAGCCGACCAGGTCGATGCTCACCCCCACGACGGACAACACGAACGCCGCGGTCAGGGTGGCGGCGAGCAGCCGGCACAGCGGGCCGATCAACCCGCCGGCCCCGCCGGTCGCCGGCCGGGCCCAGACGGCGAGGTTGACAAGCATGAACGGCAACAGGAACAGCAGGGAGAGGGTACGCACGGCGGCTCCGGCGGTGAGCGCCCCCCAGCGGTACGCTTCGACCTTCAGCCCGCTCGGCCGGTCGCTGATGCCGAACCCGGGCCGGGGGCGGTAGAAGCCGGCGTTGTCGTCACCGGCGACCCGGATCACCACAGGGTGGTCCAGCAGCGTCTCGGCGGAGGTCCCCGAGACGCCGTGCACCCGTAGTTCGACCACCTCGTGCGTCAACGTCCCGTCCTCCGGCAGCTGCCGATCCCGGTTCACGGTATTGAGCTGACCTCGTCGCCGGTGGCGGTTCGGCCATTTCCGCCGACAGTCGTGCAGGTGGTCAGTGGCGGGCGTGGCGCAGCAGCAGGGTGCCGTCGCCGGCGAGCAGCACGTGGCGCAGCGGCAGCTGCCGGGCCGGGCTCGGCGTACCGGCGGTGATCCGGCCGGCGCCGGCGCCGGCGAGCAGCGGAGCCACCGACAGGCAGACCTCGTCGACCAGGTCGGCGGCGGTGAGCGCGCCGAACAGGTGCGGGCCACCTTCGCAGAGCACCTGGTCGAAGCCACGCCGCCGCAGTTCGGCCAGGCCGACGGCCAGGTCGACCTCGTCGGTGCCGCAGTGCACCAGATCGGCCACGGCGGCCAGGCCCGGTGCCGCGGGCGCGCCGTCGCGGGTGAGCACCATCGGGCGTACCGGCGCGTCGGCGAAGGCGGCCTGGGTCGGATCGAGGTCGAGGCTGTTGGAGACCACCACGAGCGTCGGGTACTCGGCCAGCCCGTGCCGGCGTCGCCAGGCGCGGCGCTGCTCGTCGAGCCGCAGCGCCCGGTAACCCTCGTGGCGCAGCGTGCCGGCGGCCACCAGCAGCGCGTCGCAGACCATGCGCAGCAGCCGGAAGACCCGCTTGTCGGGCTCGCCGGACAACCCGGCCGAGTAGCCGTCGAGGCTCACCGCGCCGTCGACACTTGTCACGAAGTTCATCCGCAGCTGCGGCGTGTCGGCCCGGCGATAGAGCGCGGTCAGCGCATCGTCGTCCAGCGGAGCGGGTGACGGATCCGGCCAGAGGGCGGAAATCGGCGCGTCGGCGGTCATTCGCTGGCCGGACCGGTGACGACAGGGGTGGGTCGAGGGGTACGGTGCTGGCAGTCGCACCAGTTCCGGCCCGGGCAGTCGTCGTGCCGCCGCGCCCGGCACGCTCGGCAGATCATGTCCGCAGCCTATGCCGAGGAAGGATGGGACACGCATGCCGCGTCATATCTTCCAGCTGAGGATTTCGCTGTCCGGGGTTCGTCCCACGATCTGGCGCCGGGTGCTCGTGCCCGGTGGCTACACGTTGGATCGCCTGCACCGGGTGGTGCAGCACGCGATGGGTTGGCGCGACTGTCATCTGCACTCGTTCGAGATCGACGGCGTGCAGTACGGCGAGCCGGACCCGGACGGCGACCTGGCGCTCGACGACGAGTTGACCCTGCACGACGAGTTGGACGTGCGGCTGGACGCGGTGGCGGGCAAGGGCAGCCGGTTGCAGTACACGTACGACTTCGGTGACTGGTGGGAGCACGACCTGCTGGTGGAGGACGTGGTCACCGCCGATGCCGACGAGCGCTACCCGAGGTGTGTCGACGGCGAGCGGGCCGCTCCGCCGGAGAACGTCGGCGGCGCGCAGGGTTACCTGCTGCTGCTCGCCGCGGTCGCCGATCCGGGACACCCGGAGCACGCGGCGATGCGGGCGTGGGTCGGTGACGGCTTCGACCCGGAGGCCTTCGACGCCGGCCGGGTGACCACACTGCTGCGGCGCTTCTGCTGATCAAGGACGTTCCGGCACCTTGACCGGACAGTCGTCGAGGCTGGCGCGAAGCGGGATCAAACCGGTCCGGTGGTAACGATCTGGGAACGCTCCCAATGGCCTATTGACACTCCTGATACCTCCCGGCAATCTCATGGGAGCGTTCCCAAGGGGCGTAGATCACATCTCAGCGCGCCCGGGGCGTCGACGCCCGGCTGACCAGCCGGCGGCCGGCAGACGCTGCGGCACCCCCCCACCACATAAACCAGCCTCACCACTGAAAGAGGGGTCAGGATGAACCTCACCAAGCGGCGTGCCCGCCTGGCGGCGGCCACCTTGGCGGCGGTCACCGCCGTCGGTGGCCTCGCGGCCTGCGGCAACGACGACGACAACACGTCGGCAGAGGGCGGCAAGCCCGCCAAGCTGGTCGTCGACACCTTCGGCGAGATGGGCTACGACGAGCTCGTCAAGCAGTACGAGCAGCAGACCGGCATCAAGGTCGAGCTGCGCAAGACCGCGCAGCTGCGCGAGTACCGCCCCAAGCTGGTCCGTTACCTGGCCACCGGCAAGGGCGCGGCCGACGTGACCGCCCTGGAAGAGGGCATCCTCAACGAGTTCAAGGCCAACCCGCGCAACTGGGCCGACCTCGCTCCGCTGATCGACGACCACTCCAAGGAGTACCTGCCCTGGAAGTGGGAGCTGGGCAAGGCGCCGGACGGGCGGCTGATCGGTCTGCCCACCGACGTCGGCAGCCTCGCCGTCTGCTACCGCAAGGACCTGTTCCAGGCGGCTGGCCTGCCCACCGAGCGGGACCAGGTCTCGGCCCTGTGGCCGGACTGGAACGGCTTCCACCAGACCGGCCAGAAGTACAAGCAGGCCACTGGCAAGGGCTTCATCGACTCGATCACCGCGGTCTCGAACGGCGTGCTGTTCCAGCAGGGCAGCGACCTGTTCTACGACAAGGAAAACAACGTCATCGCCAAGGACAGCCCCGCGGTGAAGGCTGCCTGGGACACCGCCACCTCGATGGTGGACATCTCCGCCAAGGCCGAGACCTGGTCGCCGGCGTGGAACGCGGGCTTCAAGCAGGGCACCTTCGCGGCGACCTTCTGCCCGTCCTGGATGCTCGGCATCGTCGAGGAGAACTCCGGCGAGGGCAACAAGGGCAAGTGGGACGTGGCTGCCGTTCCGGGTGGCGGCGGTAACTGGGGCGGCTCCTGGCTGGCCGTGCCGGAGCAGAGCCAGCACCAGAAGGAGGCGGCCAAGCTGGCCGAGTTCCTGACCAACGCCACCAGCCAGGTCGCGGCCTTCAAGGCCACCGGCCCGCTGCCGACCAACCTTGAGGCGTTGAAGAACGAGGAGTTCCTCAACTACACCAACGAGTACTTCAGCGGTGCGCCGACGGGCAAGATCTTCGGTGAGAGCGTCGCCAAGATCGAGCCGGTCCACCTGGGCCCGAAGCACCAGGCTGTCAAGGAGAACGCGTTCGAGCCGGCCATGCGGGCCTTCGAGAACGGGCGGGCCAGCAAGGATCAGGCCTGGGAGCAGTTCACCAAGGACGCAGAGACTCAGGGCGCCTTCTGAGTGATTCCCATCCGGTGGCGTTCGGGATTCCTGCCCGGACGCCACCGGTCGGTCCCCCCTTGCGCGTGGCACCGCGTGCGGGCCCCGGGGCGTCGCCCGGAAAGGAAACCTGATGAGTCTGTCGGCCACGACGGCACCGCCGTCGTCAGCACCACCGCCTCCGAACGCCGAGCCCCGGCGCCGGCGTGGGCATCTGCTCAACCGCCTGGATCTCAAGTACTCCCCGTACCTCTACATCGCACCGTTCTTCCTGATCTTCGGGGTCTTCGGGTTCTACCCGATGCTGCGGACCGCCTGGATGTCCCTGCACGACTGGGACATGATCGGCGAGAACTCGTTCATCGGGTTCGACAACTACACCCGGTTGATCTCCGACGAGTACTTCTGGAACGCGCTGGTCAACACGTTCGGCATCTTCGCGCTGTCGACCATCCCGCAGTTGCTGCTGGCGCTCTTCCTGGCCAACCTGCTCAACCGCACCCTGCTGCGGGCCAAGACCTTCTTCCGGATGGCCATCTTCATCCCGAACGTGGTCTCGGTGGCCGCGGTCGCCATCGTCTTCGGCATGCTGTACCAGCGTGACTTCGGTCTGTTCAACTGGCTGCTCAGCTTCGCCGGTGTCGAGGCCATCGACTGGAACGGCGAGAAGTGGAGCTCCTGGACGGCGCTCGCCACCATGGTCAACTGGCGGTGGACCGGCTACAACACCCTGATCCTGCTCGCCGGCATGCAGGCCATCCCGAAGGATCTCTACGAGGCGGCCGCGATCGACGGGGCCGGTCAGTGGCGGCAGTTCTGGCAGATCACCCTGCCGATGCTCAAGCCGACCTTCATCTTCGTGGTCATCCTCTCCACGATCGGCGGCATGCAGCTGTTCACCGAGCCGCTGCTCTTCGCCAACGGCAACATCATCGGTGGTGACCAGCGGCAGTTCCAGACCCTGGCCATGTACATGTACGAGATGGGCATCGTCAACCTGAACACCGCCGGCTACGGAGCCGCGGTCGCCTGGGCGATCTTCATGATCATCGTGCTGGTGTCGCTGATCAACTTCGTACTCGTCCGCCGTACGGCGAAGTAAGGAGAGACCAGTGAAATCGGCTTCTCGCCTCTGGCGTACCAGCCCGCTGACCTACCTGGCGCTCGTCATGGCGGCCCTGCTCTCGATCTACCCGTTCTACTACATGATCGTGATCGGCACCCGCAGCCTGGATGCGATCAACGACGTGCCGCCACCGTTCACCCCGGCCGGCTCGTTCGGGGACAACTTCGGCCGGGTGCTCGACAACGACGCGGCCAACTTCGTCACCGGTCTGGTCAACTCGGTCATCGTTTCCTCGGTGGTCACCGTGTCGGTGGTGCTCACCGGCTCCCTGGCCGGTTTCGCCTTCGCGAAGCTGCGCTTCCGGGGCCGTAACATCCTGCTGCTGTCGATCATCGTCACCATGATGATCCCGACCCAGATGGGCCTGATCCCGCTCTGGGGCATGATGCAGTCGTTCGGCTGGTACGACAGCCTGCTCGCGGTCACCGTGCCGTTCCTGGTCAGCGCCTTCGGCGTGTTCATGATGCGGCAGTACGCCAGCCAGGCGATCTCGGACGAGCTGATCGAGGCCGGCCGGGTCGACGGGGCGAGCACCTTCCGGATCTACTGGAACATCGTGCTGCCGGCGCTGCGGCCGGCCGCGGCCGTGCTCGGCCTGCTGACCTTCATGGAAACCTGGAACTCGTTCCTCTGGCCGTACGCGATCCTCAGCCCGGAGAACCCGACCCTGCAGGTGTCGCTCTCCTTCCTCTCGTACGCCTACTACACGGACTACTCCCAGGTCTTCGCCGCCACGGCGGTCGGCACCCTGCCACTGGTCCTGGTCTTCATCGTGTTCGGCCGCCAGATCATCGGCGGGATCATGGAAGGTGCAGTCAAGTCGTGAGCAACCCCGCCACCCCACCCGCAGTCGGCGTCCTCGACGAGCGTGCACCGCTGACCTTCCCGCCGGGCTTCCTCTGGGGAGCGGCCACCGCCGCGTACCAGATCGAGGGGGCCGCGGCCGAGGGTGGACGTACCCCGTCGATCTGGGACACCTTCAGCCACACCGAGGGACGCACGGTCGCCGGGCACACCGGTGACGTGGCCTGCGACCACTACCACCGGGTCGGCGACGACGTACGACTGATGGCCGAGCTGGGGCTCAAGTCGTACCGGTTCTCGGTCTCCTGGCCCCGGGTGCAGCCCGGCGGGTCCGGTCCCGTCAACGCCGAAGGGCTCGACTTCTACCAGCGGCTGGTCGACGACCTGCTGGCCAACGGGATCGAGCCCTGGCTGACCCTCTACCACTGGGACCTGCCCCAGGAGCTGGAGGACGCCGGGGGCTGGCCGGCCCGCGACACCGCCGCCCGGTTCGCCGAGTACGCGCAGCTGATGGCGAACGCCCTCGGCGACCGGGTGAAGTACTGGACCACGCTGAACGAGCCCTGGTGCTCGGCCTTCCTCGGCTACGGCTCCGGGGTGCACGCCCCGGGCCGTACCGACGGGGCGGCTTCGGTCCAGGCCGGGCACCACCTGATGCTCGGGCACGGGCTCGCCGTGCAGGCGCTGCGCGCGACGCTGCCCCAGGCGCAACTCGGCGTCACCGTGAACCTCTACCCGGTCACCCCGGCCAGCGACGCGCCCGGCGACGTCGACGCCGCCCGACGCATCGACGGGTTGGCCAACCGGTTCTTCCTCGACCCGATGCTGCGTGGCCAGTACCCCGACGATCTGGTCGCCGACCTGGCGAAGGTGACCGACTTCGGGCACGTCCGCGACGGGGACCTGGCCGTCATCTCCACGCCGATGGACCTGGTCGGGGTGAACTACTACAGCCGGCACGTGGTCGCCGCGCCGGTCCCCGGTGAGCAGCCCGAGCGGTACTGGCGGGCACCGACCAACTGGCCGGGCAGCGAGGACGTCCGGTTCGTCACCCGGGGCGTGCCGGTCACCGACATGGACTGGGAGATCGACGCCCCCGGGCTGGTGGAGACGCTGCGTCGGGTGCACGAGGAGTACACCGATCTTCCGCTCTACGTGACGGAGAACGGTTCCGCGTTCGTCGACGCGGTGATCGACGGCCAGGTCGACGATGTCGAACGCCTGGCGTACTTCGACGCGCACCTGCGCGCCGCGCACGAGGCGATCAGCGCCGGTGTCCCCCTGCAGGGATACTTCGCATGGTCACTGTTGGATAATTTTGAGTGGGCCTGGGGCTACACCAAGCGGTTCGGCATGATCTACGTCGACTACGACAGCCAGACTCGCATCCCCAAGTCCAGCGCCAGGTGGTACGCAGAGGTGATCCGACGCAACGGTCTGGCCGCACAATAAGGCGACGGCCAGCCAGTAACGGGCGGCCCGGCACCGACGCTCAACCAGGTGCCGGTGCCGCCTGACGTCGGAGGAGCAGACGATGACAACGCAGCGCACCCGGTCACTCGGGCGCCCGACCCTGGACGCGGTCGCGGCGCGTGCGGGTGTTGGCCGTGGGACTGTCTCCCGCGTGGTCAACGGCTCTCCCCAGGTGAGCCCGGAGGCCCGTGCCGCCGTGCAACAGGCCATCGCCGAACTGGGGTACGTGCCGAACCGGGCCGCCCGGGCGCTGGTCACCCAGCGGACCGACTCGGTGGCGCTGGTGGTCAGCGAGTCCGGTGAGCGGATCTTCGCCGAACCGTTCTTTGCCGGCATCGTGCGGGGGATCAGCTCGACCCTGCTGGAGACCCCGCTTCAGCTCTGGCTGGCCATGGCGCAGTCCCCGCTGGAGCGGGAGCGGGTCGAGCACCACCTGACCAACCAGCACGTCGACGGCGTACTGCTGCTGTCGTTGCACGACGACGACCCGTTACCCACGCTGCTGGAGGAGCGCGGCCTGCCGACGGTGCTCGGTGGTCGGCCCGCGCGGATGCTGCACCCGGAGGCCCAACCCGCCTCCTTCGTCGACGTGGACAACGTCGGCGGGGCACGCCAGGCCGTGGAATACCTGGCCGGCCGCGGTCGGCGGCGCATCGCCACCATCGCCGGCCCGCAGGACATGGGCGCCGGCCTGGCCCGCCTCTCCGGCTACCGGGACGCGGTCCGCAGTGCCGGGTTCGGCATCAACCCCGACCTGATCGGGTACGGCGACTTCAGCGAGGAGAGCGGCGCGACCGCCATGCGGCACCTGTTGGAGCGCTGCCCCGACCTGGATGCGGTCTTCGTCGCGGCCGACCTGATGGCGTTCGGCGCGATGCGTACGTTGCGCGAGTCCGGCCGCCGGATACCCGAGGACGTGGCGGTGATCGGCTTCGACGACGCGCCCATCGCCCGGCAGGCCGTCCCTCCGTTGACCTCGGTCTTCCAGCCGGTGGAGGAGATGGGACGGCAGATGGCCCGGCTGCTGGTGGCCCGGATCCGCGGTGACGAGATTCCCGCCCCGCACATCGTGCTCCAGACGCAGCTGGTGGAGCGCGCCTCCACCTGACCCCGAGCCGATGATCGACTGCGTTACGCCGTCGTGGCGGTTCCCGTCCGCGCCTACCCCGCCGTTTCGGCGAAACGGCGCCCAGCAGGCGGGCTCAGTCAGTCCAGCGGCGTAGTTCGCGTCTGGCGAGGCTGGCCCGGTGCACTTCGTCGGGGCCGTCGGCGAGCCGCAGCGTGCGGGCCTGGGCCCAGAGCGCGGCCAGCGGGGTGTCCTGACTGACCCCGGCGGCGCCGTGTGCCTGGACGGCCTTGTCGATCACCCACTCGGCCATCGCCGGGGTGGCGATCTTGATTGCCTGGATCTCGGTGTGTGCGCCCTTGTTGCCGACCGTGTCCATCAGCCAGGCGGTCTTGAGCACCAGCAGCCGGGCCTGTTCGATGCGGACCCGGGACTCGGCGATCCACTCGCGTACCACACCCTGTTCGGCAAGCGGTCGGCCGAACGCGATTCGCTCGGTGACCCGCCGGCAGAGCAGTTCCAGGGCCCGTTCGGCCATCCCGACCAGCCGCATGCAGTGATGGATCCGCCCCGGTCCGAGGCGGGCCTGGGCGATGGCGAAACCGGTGCCCTCGGTGCCGATCAGGTTCTCCACCGGCACCCGTACGCCGGTGAAGTCGATCTCGGCGTGCCCGCCGTGCGGGCCGTCGCTGTAGCCGTACACCGTCATGCCCCGGCGGACCGTGACGCCCGGGGTGTCCCGGGGGACCAGGACCATGCTCTGCTGCCGGTGCCGCTCGGCGCCCGGATCGGTCTTGCCCATCACGATGAACAGCTCGCAGGCCGGATCCATCGCCCCGGACGACCACCACTTGCGTCCGTCGATCACGTAGTGGTCGCCGTCGCGGCGGATCGAGGTGGCGATGTTCGTGGCGTCGGAGGAGGCTACCTCCGGCTCGGTCATGCAGAACGCGGACCGGATCTCGCCGGCCAACAGCGGGGCCAGCCAGCGTTCCCGCTGGGCGGGGGAGCCGAACTCGGCAAGCAGTTCCATGTTGCCGGTGTCCGGTGCCGCGCAGTTGAGCGCCTCCGGGGCGAGATGCGGGCTGCGGCCGGTCAGCTCGGCCAGCGGGGCGTACTGGAGGTTGGTCAGCCCGGCACCGTAGCGCGGGTCGGGCAGGAAGAGGTTCCACAGGCCGCGCCGACGGGCCTCGGCCTTCAACTCGGCAAGCACCGGCGGACGGGCCCACGGGTCACCGGTGGCGGCCACCTGCGTCGCGTGCACCGTCTCGGCCGGGTAGACGTGCTGGTCGAGGAAGTCCGTCAGCTCCGCGCGCAACTGCTCGGTGCGGGCGTCGTACCCGAAGTCCATCAGCTCTCCCTCACCGCGTTCAGTCCGTGCGCGACAAGCGGCGCCACCATGTCCCCGATGGTGTCGAAGCCCTCGCCGAGGGTCTGCCCGAGGGTGTACCGGTAGTGGATGCCCTCGCAGATCACCGCGAGCTTGAAGCAACCGAGGGCGATGTGCCAGTGCAGCGGGCCGACGTCGACGGCGCTGCGGTCGACGTACCGGTCGATCAGTTCGGTGCCGGTGGGGAAGCCGGCCCGTGGGCCGAGGCCGTCGGCGACCGGGTTGCCGTCGGCGATGTCTCTGCCGCCGAGCACCTCCCAGTACGTCAACAGCAGCCCGAGGTCGGCCAGTGGGTCGCCGAGGGTGGCCATCTCCCAGTCCAGCACGCCCGCCACGGTCACCGGATCGACAGTCGCGAGCAGGTTGTCCAGGCGGTAGTCGCCGTGCACGATGCGGCCGGCGTTGCGGCCCTCGGGTGCGGTGGCGGCGAGCAGGTCGCGCAGCTCGTCGATGCCGGGCATCGGCCGGCTGCGGGAGCGGTCCAGCTGCCCGGCCCAGCGGCGTACCTGCCGGGCGAGGTAGCCGTCGGGGCGGCCGAAGTCGGCCAGGCCGACCGCCTCCGGTTCGACCGTGTGCAGTGCCGCGAGGGTGTCCATCATCGCCATGGCCAGCCCGTGTCGCTGCTCGGCGGTGAGCCCGTCGGTCTGCTGTCGGCTGCGGAACACTTCGCCGGGCACCCGTCGCATCAGGTAGAAGGGCGCGCCGAGCACGTCCGGGTCCGAGCAGAGCAACACCGCGTCCGGCACCGGCACGTCGGTCGGGGCGAGCGCCGAGATCACCCGGAACTCCCGGGCCATGTCGTGCGCGGTGGCCAGCACGTGCCCGAGCGGCGGACGGCGCAGCACCAGCTCCTGGCCGCCGGCCCGGAGCAGGTAGGTCAGGTTGGACCGGCCGCCGGTGATCAGCTCGGCCCGCAGCGGGGCGGTGGCCAGGTCGGGTCGGTGTTCGGCCAGGTAGTGGCTGAGTCGACCCAGGTCCAGACCGGCGGGGGAGTCGCCGCCGGTGCCCCGGTGCCGCTCCGGCGTCGGGTGGCGGGTGGCCGGATCGGTCATCCGGACAGTCCAGGGCAGCTCGGACCGCTTGTCAAGGTCAGGTTTGACCCTCGGGTCATGCCGCCGCAACAGGGACGAAATGGTCACCTGGCAGCCTGATGATCAGCCTGCCGGCCCTCGTGCTGGCCCGCCGAGCGGAGGGGTTCGAGATGTTGTTGCGCGTACGGGTCACCCTGCCGGACCGCCCGGGCACACTCGGCCAGGTGGCCCGCACCCTCGGGGTGTCGGGCGCGGACATCGTCCAGGTGGTCGTGCTGGAACGGCTCGGCGGGCGCGCGGTCGACGACTTCACCGTGGTGTGGCCCGGCGCCGCTCGGGTCGAACGGCTGCTCGCCGGCCTGGCCGCGATCCCCGGCGTCCGGGTGGACGGGGTGTGGCGGGCGATCGGCGCGCCCACCACCACCGGCCAGGACGCCGAACTGTTGGCACAGGTCGCCGCCAACCCGGCCGACGGGCTGGCCACCCTTGTCGACGCGGTGCCCGGACTGCTCGCCGCCGATTGGGCGGTCGCCGCGGTGGTGCCCGTCGACTGGGCCAGTCGGACCGGCGGCGGTGGGGCCACGGTCGCGCACGCCAGTTGGCGTACGCCCGAGCCGCCCCGCCTGCCGGAGGTGACCCCGCTGCGGGCCCGGTCGATGACCATGCGCGACGGCGGGCACTTCGCGGTCGCGCCCTTCGGTCGGGCCGGGCTGGTCATGGTCGTCTGCCGCGAACACAGCGAGTCGCTGACCCCGGCCACGTTCCACTCCACCGAGGTGGACCGGCTGGCGCAGCTGGTCCGGGCCAGCGCGGTGATCCTCGGCGACCGGCTGGACCTGGTCGACGTCCCGCCGATCAGCGCCACGCCGTGACCGCCCCTGGCCAGCTGTGACGTACGCCGCAGGGCCGGACGCGGCTCGACACGGCGGGGCAATCGTCCGGCAACAGGCGGGCGCGAGGGTGGTACGCGAAGGGAGGCACCAATGACCCTCTGGCGAATCCGGGCCACCGTCGACGACCGACCGGGCTATCTGTCGGTGCTCACGGCGAGCCTCGCGTTGCGCGGCGTCAACATCCTCACCGTGCAGGTGCACACCACCGAGCACGGTGCCGTCGACGATTTCCTGGTCGACGCGCCGGACACCCTCGACGAGGCGGACCTCGTCGCCGCTGTCGAGCGGGGTCGGGGGCGGGACTGTTGGGTGGCGCGCAGCGAGGCGCGTGGCCTGGTCGACCAGCCGACCCGGGTGCTCGCTCTGGCGACCCGGTTGGTGCGTGACCCGGACGCGACCGGGGAGGTGTTGCGGGCCCTGCTCGGTGCCGACGAGGTGACCTGGCGCCCGGCGTCCGAGGCGGCCCGGTGCGGGATCGACGGCCTGACGATGCTGCTGGCCGACCCCAACGGGGGCGCGTACCACCTGCGCCGGGTCGCGCCGAGCTTCACCCCGGCGGAGTACGCACGAGCGCAGGCGTTGCTGGAGTTGGGCGCGACCGCGGCGGGTCGGGGCGCTGACCAGATCACCGTCGTCCTGCCCGACGGGGCGGAGTTGACCGTACGACCGGCGGTCGCCGAGGACCTGACCGCGGTGGCCGAGCTGCACGAGGCCTGCTCGGCCCGTACCCGCCAACGGCGCTACCTGGGTGGGGCGGCGTTGCCGACACCGGCGCGGCTGCGGCGGCTGCTGGAGCCGACCCGTGGACTGACCCTCGTCGCGGTCACCAACGACGCCGATCCGTCGACGGAGTCGGTGGTGGCGATGGCGAACCTGCTCGCCGAGGGCGACGAGGCCGA
Source organism: Micromonospora maris AB-18-032 (assembly GCF_000204155.1). Taxonomy (NCBI): domain Bacteria; kingdom Bacillati; phylum Actinomycetota; class Actinomycetes; order Micromonosporales; family Micromonosporaceae; genus Micromonospora; species Micromonospora maris. Next base: position 1,828,151 of record NC_015434.1, read on the forward strand.
GTTGGCGCTGCTGGTACGTGACGACTGGCAGCGGCGCGGGCTGGGTTCGATGCTGTTGCGGCGGCTGGTCCGGCAGGCCGAGTCGAGTGGGTACGCGGCCACGGTGCTGCACACCCAGGCCGACAACACGCCGATGCTGCGGACGCTGCGCCGGCTGCACCGACCGACCACGATCGAGCAGGACGGTGGCCTGCTGACCGTGACGATGCCCCTGGTCGCCGAGGTGCCGGTGGAGAGCGCGGGCTGACCGGGGGAATCAGACGACCGACCTCCGATGCGGAGGACGGTGAGAAGGGCAGGACTTCCGGTGCGGAGGCCCTGCCCTTCGCCTGTGGCACGAGAAAACGGCCGCCGGAGGGACACCGGCGGCCGTTTTCTGGTGGTTGGTTCGCAGCGAGCTTTCCCGACCTGGTCGGGGGATGACACAAGTGTGCCTGCCCACCACCTGTGTTGATCTCAGGTGAACGGTCTGACCTGGGCGGACGGGAGGATCTCCTGTCGGTACGACGGAGACGATTCGAGGGCTGAAGACGGCGTGTCGACGTAACACACCAGGCTCTTTCGGCGCTGCTCGCGGCTCCGCGTCGGCCTTCCCAAAGTGGTCGGTGCCAGATTACATTGCTACCTATCCATGGGAGCGCTCCCGGTCCTGCTGGATCCCATCCTCCGCCACTTTTGCCGGCAGCCGTCCATCCCGACGCGGCACGCGTCGGCGCTGCCTGCCCCGCACCGACAGGAGCAGCCGCATGCACCACACCAGACGGCCGCGTCGCGCCCGCGGCGACGAGCCCGGTCACCACCAGCCCTGGTCCCGCCGGCTCCGCACCGCCGGCACCGCCCTCGCCACCGGGCTCGCGCTCGTGCTCGGCGTACCGGCGGCCGGTGTCGCCGCGCCGACCTCCGGCGACGCCTCGACCAGCGCCGCCGCGCCCGCCTTCAACTACGCCGAGGCGCTCCAGAAGTCCCTGCTGTTCTACGAGGCGCAGCAGTCCGGCAAACTGCCGGACTGGAACCGGGTCTCCTGGCGCGGCGACTCCGGCCTGCGCGACGGCTCCGACGTCGGGATCGACCTGACCGGTGGCTGGTACGACGCCGGTGACCACGTCAAGTTCGGCTTCCCGATGGCGTTCACCACCACCATGCTCGCCTGGGGTGCGGTCGAGTACCGCTCCGGCTACGCCGCCTCCGGTCAGCTCACCCACCTGCTGAACAACCTGCGGTTCGTCAACGACTACTTCGTCAAGGCGCACCCGTCGCCGAACGTGCTCTACGGGCAGGTGGGCAAGGGCGACGACGACCACAAGTGGTGGGGCCCGGCCGAGGTGATGCCGATGGCGCGGCCCGCGTACAAGATCGATGCCAGTTGTGGCGGCGCGGACCTGGCCGGGGAGACGGCGGCGGCGATGGCCGCGTCGTCGATGGTGTTCCGACCCACCGACGCCGCGTACGCCGACAAGCTGCTCACCCACGCCCGGCAGCTCTACACCTTCGCCGACACGGTGCGGAAGAACTACCACGAGTGCATCACCGACGCGACAAGCTTCTACCGTTCCTGGAGCGGCTACACCGACGAGCTGGTGTGGGGCGCGATCTGGCTGTACCGGGCCACCGGCGACGCCGCCTACCTGGCCAAGGCCGAGAGCGAGTACGACAAGCTCGGCACCGAGCCGCAGACCACCACCCGCTCCTACAAGTGGACCGTGGCCTGGGACAACAAGCAGTTCGGGGCGTACGTGCTGCTGGCCAACCTGACCGGCAAGCAGAAGTACATCGACGACGCCAACCGCTGGCTGGACTTCTGGACCGTCGGCGTCAACGGGGAGCGGATCCGTTACTCGCCCGGCGGGATGGCGGTGCTCGACTCCTGGGGGGCCCTGCGCTACGCGGCCAACACCGCGTTCGCCGCACTGGTCTACAGCGACAAGACCACCGACGCCACCCGCAAGGCCCGCTATAAGGACTTCGCCGTCCGGCAGATCAACTACGCGCTCGGCGACAACCCGCGCAACTCCAGCTACATGATCGGCTTCGGCGCCAACTCCCCGAAGAACCCGCACCACCGCACCGCGCACGGCTCCTGGTGGGACAGCATGACCGTACCCACCGAGACCCGGCACACCCTCTACGGCGCCCTGGTCGGCGGCCCGTCCTCGCCGAACGACGCGTACACCGACAACCGGTCGGACTACGTGATGAACGAGGTCGCCACCGACTACAACGCCGGTTTCACCTCCGCCCTGGCCCGGCTGACCCAGGAGTACGGCGGCACCCCGCTGGCCAACTTCCCGGTCGCCGAGCAGCCGGACATCGACGAGTTGACCGTGGAGACCACGGTCATGCAGAACGAGACCCGGGCCACCGGCCTCAAGGTGATGATCTACAACAAGTCGGCCTTCCCGGCACGGGCCCTGACGGATGCGAAGTTCCGCTACTACTTCCGTCCCGACGGCACCGGCCCGGTCACCGTCACCCCCGGATACACCCAGGGCTGCCCGGCACCGTCGACCGCCCGGCAGGCCGCTGGTGACCTCTGGTACGTCGAGGTCGACTGCACCGGGCACACCATCGCCCCGGCCGGCCAGTCGCAGCACCGGATGGAGGTCCAGTTCAAGGTCGGGGTGCCCGAGGGCGGCACCTGGAACACCGCCAACGACCCGTCGTTCCAGGCCACCGCGGGGCCCAACCGCAACGTGCCGCTCTACGCCGGTGGCGCCCGGGTCTGGGGACAGGAACCGACGACCGCTGCGGACACCACCCCGCCCACCACCCCCGGCACCCCGGTCGCCACCGCGGTCACCTCCCGCTCGGTGAGCCTGACCTGGCCGGCGTCCACCGACACCGAGAGCGGAATCGAGGACTACAGCGTCAGCATCCGGCAGGTCGGCAGCGACGCGATCCTGCTGCGCACCAGCGCCACGAACTCGGTGACGATCGACAGCCTGACCCCCGCCCGAACCTACGTGTTCAGCGTGCAGGCCCGGGACCGGGCCGGTAACCGGTCCGCCACCTCGCCGAGCCTGACCGTGACGACCCCCGCCGTCGACGAGGGCGACACCACCCCGCCGACCGCGCCGGGCAGCTTGACGGTATCCGGGATCACCGCCAACGGAGCGGCCCTGACCTGGACCCCGTCGACCGACAACGTGGGCGTCACCGGTTACCGGATCTACCGTACGCACCTCGGCGCGGAACTGGTTGCCACGGTCACCGGGACCACGTACCAGGTGACCGGGCTGAACCCGCAGACCACGTACTACTTCTACGTGGTCGGGATCGACGCGGCCGGCAACGCCTCGCCGCCGTCGGAGCTGGTGACGGTGACCACCTCGGCGCCGCTGCCCACGTCGCCCTGCCGGATCACCTACGGCACCAACGACTGGGGCACCGGATTCACCGCGAACATCACCATCGCCAACACCGGCACCACGGCGATCAACGGCTGGACGCTGGCGTTCACCTTCCCGCACAGCGGCCAGCGGGTCGGCCAGAGCTGGTCGGCCACCTTCCAGCAGACCGGCACCTCGGTGACCGCCACCAACCTGTCCTACAACGGCACCATCGCGCCGGGCGCCTCGACAAGCATCGGCTTCAACGGCACCCACACCGGCAGCAACCCGAGGCCGACCAGCTTCACCCTCAACGGCAACACCTGCACCATCGGCTGACGGACGCATTGTGGGGCGGGGCGGCTCACCGACCGGTGAGCCGTCCCGCCCTCGTCCACATCTGCCGGCTGGACCCCGGGCGTATGGTGCCTGCATGCCGATCAGCGATGAGGAGCTGGTCGTTGCCGCCGCGGAAGCCGGGGCGGCGGTCGTCCGCTCGCACTACGGGTCAGCGCTGACGCACTTCCCGAAGTCCGCGGGTGACTTCGCCACCACCGCCGACGTCGAGGCGGAGGCGGCGATCCTCGATGTCCTGCACAGTGCGCGCCCGAATGATCTTTTCGTGGGCGAGGAGAGCGGACGCACAGGTACCGGCGTCAGCGGTCGCGTGTGGTTTGTCGATCCGTTGTGCGGAACCCTGAACTTCGCGGTCAGGAACATGCTGGCCGCGGTGAACGTGGCTCTGCGGGTCGGGGAGCAGGTCACCGTGGCCGCCTCTGCCGATCCGTTCAGCCATGAGGTGTTCTGGACCGACGGTGCCGGTGCGTACCTGCGTCACCGTGGTGTGGACCAGCGACTCGACCCGTCATCGGAGTCGAGGCTGGTCGACGTCAATCTCGACCCGCCCTTTCCCAACATCGACGTCTTCTCGGCTGCCCGGTTGCTCGCCGACCAGAGCTTCATCGACACCTTCCGCCCGCGGGTGGTCTCCACCACCCTGGCCGTTGCCTGGGTCGCCGCCGGCCGCCGAGCCGCCTACGTCACCGACGGCCAACTGCGCGACAACGTGCATTTCGCGGCCGGCATCGCGGTGTGCCAGGCGGCCGGCTGCGTGGTCACCGGCATCGACGGTAGGCCGCTCCACACCGGCCTCGGCGGTCTTGTCGTAGCCGCCGACGAGCCGACCCACGCCGCCCTGCTCACTCTCGTCCGAGACCAATGCGCAAGATCACGCTCGATCTGAGATCGAGTGGCCTCCGAGCGGCACGGTAACCACTCGATCCGACATCGAGTGTGACCTTGAGGCCCCGCGACAGTGGGGCGCGTGCCCGTTCAGGCGACGTCAGTCGGCCAGTTCGTCGGCGAGCAGGTCCATCAGCAGGCCGTCGTGCCAGCGGCCGTCGGCACCGCGCTCGTAGCGGCGCAGCACCCCGACCGGGCGGAAACCGACCTTGGCGTACGCCCGGATCGCGGGGGTGTTCGCCGCGGCCGGATCGATGGTGAACCGGTGATGGCCGTGCTCGTCGATCAGGTGCCGGACCAGGGTGCGGATGGCGTCGCCGCCGAGCCCGGCACCGCGTACCGCCGGGTCGAGGAAGATGTCCAGGCTGGCGTGCCGGTAGTCGCGGTCGTCCTCGGCGTACCACTGGATCGCGCCGACCACCCGGCCGCCGTGCTCGATGGCGTACACGGTCAGGTCGTGGTCGGCGAGATCGGCGGCGACGGCGGCGGCCAGGTCGTCGTCACCGCGCCACCAGCGGCGCACCTCCGGCTCGGCGCGGATCGCCGCGAGAGCCGGTACGTCCGCTGCGGTCACCGGTCGCAGCACCACCGATCGTCCCCGCAGCAGCATGCTCAGCCTCGCAACTCGCCGTGTTCGACACAGACCGCCGACCAGCCGACCGGCAGCACCTGCACCTTCATCCGGCGCCGGCAGTGCGCACAGTAGCGCGGCGGCTCCAGCGTGCGGGCCGCCGCACAACCCGGGTGGGTGCCGGTCGTCGCGGCCTCGCCGCACCTGTCACACCACATCCCGACCGCCTCGTCCATCGGGGTCACAGCGTCGCCGACAACGCCTTGACCGGCATCTTCAGGTCGTCGAGCAGCTTCAGGTCGTCGGTGGCGGATCGCCCCAGGGTGGTTAGGTAGTTGCCGACGATCACCGCGTTGATGCCACCGAGCAGCCCGTCGCGGGTGCCCAGGTCTCCCAGGGTGATCTCCCGGCCACCCGCGTACCGCAGGATGGTGCGCGGCATGGCGAGCCGGAACGCGGCGATGGCCCGCAGCGCGTCCTTGCCCTCGACCACCGGCCGGTCGCCGAGCGGCGTGCCGGGGCGGGGGTTGAGGAAGTTCAACGGCACCTCGTGCGGGTCCAGCTCGGCCAGCTGGGCGGCGAACTCGGCCCGCTGCTCCACCGTCTCGCCGAGGCCGAGGATGCCGCCGCAGCAGACCTCCATGCCGGATTCGCGGACCATCCGCAGGGTCTCCCAGCGCTCCTCCCAGGAGTGCGTGGTGACCACGTTCGGGAAGTAGGAGCGGCAGGTCTCCAGGTTGTGGTTGTAGCGGTGCACACCCATGTCGACCAGTTCGTCGACCTGCTCCTGGGTGAGCATGCCCAGCGAGGCGGCGACCTGGATGTCGACCTCGGCCTTGATCGCTGCCACGCCCTCGCGCATCTGCTTCATCAGCCGGGCGTCCGGGCCGCGTACGGCGGCCACGATGCAGAACTCGGTCGCCCCGGTCGCCGCGGTCTGCTTGGCCGCCTTGACCAGCGACGGGATGTCCAGCCACACGGAGCGCACCGGTGAGGTGAACAGGCCGGACTGGGAGCAGAAGTGGCAGTCCTCCGGGCAGCCGCCGGTCTTCAGCGAGACGATGCCCTCGACCTCCACCTCCGGGCCGCACCAGCGCATCCGCACCTCGTGGGCGAGTTGAAGCGTGGCGGTCAGGTGCTCGTCGGGCAGGTTGAGCACCGCGAGGACGCCGGCCTGGTCGAGGCCGACGCCACCCTCCAGCACCTGGTTACGGGCCTGGTCGAGGATCTCTGGCATGGCACGTACCCTACAAGGCCGCCAGACGGGCGGAAACGGGCGCGGCGAGCCAGCACGAACGGACGGCCGGCGCCTGCCCGGCGAGCCGTACTGCGCCACGCCGGGGCCGACCGTACGGGTGGTAATTTCGCCCGGCGGGAACCCGGGGGAGGGACGTGGCGGTGGCGGACTGGCTGGCGGCGCTGACCCGCCGCGCCGACTTGCGGGCGAAGGCCGGACTGACCCGCCGGCTGCATCCGCGCGCCGCCGCCGACGCCGTGGTCGACCTCGCCGGCAACGACTACCTGGGCCTGTCTACGCACCCTCAGGTGATTGCCGCCGCGGCGCAGGCGCTGTCCCGGTACGGGCTGGGGGCGACCGGCTCCCGCCTGGTCCGTGGCTCCACCGAGGCGCACCACGCGTTGGAGGACACCCTCGCCGGTTGGCTCGGCACCGAGCGGGCACTTGTCTTCTCCTCCGGATACCTGGCCAACGTCGGCGCCGTCCGGGCACTGGTGCGTCCCCGTACGCTGCTGGTCTCCGACGCGCACAACCACGCCAGCCTGATCGACGGGTGCCGCATCTCCGGTGCTCAGACCGTGGTCACCCCGCACGCCGACGTGGCGGCCGTCGCGGCGGCGCTGGCCGCGGCACCCGGACGGCCGGCGGTGGTGGTCACCGAGTCGGTCTTCTCCGTCGACGGTGACCTGGCTCCGCTGGTGGACCTGCACCGGGTCGCCCGCGAACACGGGGCGTTGCTGCTGGTCGACGACGCGCACGGGCTCGGCGTGACCGGGCCGGCCGGTGCCGGTGCGGTGGCCGCCGCCGGGCTGGCCGGCGAGCCGGACGTGGTGGTCACCGCCACCCTGTCCAAGGCGCTCGGCGGCGCGGGCGGCGTGGTGGCCGGCCCGGCCGAGTTCGTCCGGCACCTGGTGGAGACCGCCCGCACCTTCATCTACGACACCGCCCTGCCGCCGGCCGTCGCCGCCGGAGTGCACGCCGCCGTCGAGGTGGCCCGCACCGGCGACGACAGGCGTGCCGTCCTGACCGAGCGGGCCGCGACGGCGGTGCGTCGGCTGCGCGCCGCCGGCCTGGACGTCTCCACCCCCGACGCCGCCGTCGTCTCGGTCACCGCCCCCAGCCCGCAGGCGGCCACCGAGTGGGCCGCCGCCTGCCGGGACCGGGGCGTCGCGGTCGGCTGTTTCCGTCCGCCCTCCACCCCGGACAGCCGGTCCCGGCTGCGGTTGACGATCGGTGCCGGGGTGCCGCGGGCGGACTTCGAGCATGCCCTGGAGGTCATCGTGGAATGTGCGCCATGACGGATCAGTGGCGGGGACCGGTGCTGGTCACCGGGACCGACACCGAGGTCGGCAAGACCGTGGTGACGGCGGCCATCACCGCCGCCGCGCAGGCGGCCGGGCTGCGAGTCGCGGTGGTCAAACCAGGTCAGACCGGTACGGCCACCGGCGAGCCCGGTGACGTCGAGGCGGTCACCCGGTTGGCCGCCCCGATGACCGGCCGTACCCTGGCCAGCTTCCCCGACCCGCTCGCCCCGCTGGTCGCCGCCCGGGTCGCCGAACTGCCGCCCCTGGAGCTGTACAACGCGGTCGACGCGATCCGCGACGAGGCCGACAAACACGACCTCGTGCTGGTCGAGGGGGCCGGTGGGCTGCTCGTACCGATGGGGGTGCGACCCTCCGGCGAGCCGTGGACGGTGGCCGACCTGGCCGTGTCGCTGGGCGCGCCCGCGGTGGTGGTGGCCCGCGCCGGGCTCGGCACCCTCAACCACACCGCGCTCACCTTGGAGGCGCTCGACCGGCGGGCCGTGCCGGCCGGGGTGGTGATCGGCGCCTGGCCGGCCGATCCGGAGCTGGTGCACTGGGCCAACCTGAGCGACCTGCTGCCGAACCTGCTCGGCGCCCTGCCCGCCGGTGCCGGCGCGATGGACCCGGGAGTGTTCCGCCGGTCCGCTCCGGGCTGGCTCACCCCGGCGTTGTACGGCGTCCTCGACGACTGGCGTGCCTGGGCCGACGAGATCAACTGAACGGCCCCCGGTCAGCGGGCCACCAGGAAGGTGTCCGGCATCCGGAAGGTGAGGTTGTCCGGGTACCAGGGTGCGCGCAGCACGCGGACCTCGGCCAGCAGCGGGGCCGCCTCCGCCACCACCGTCGCAGCTTCCATCCGGGCCAACTGGTCGCCGACGCAGCGGTGTACGCCCGCCCCGAAGGCCAGATGCCGGCGCGACCCGCGCTGGCCGGGCCGGAACTCGTCGGGTGACTCCACCACCGCCGGGTCCCGTCCGGCCCCGGCCAGCCACAACACCACACTGGTACCCGCCGAAACCGCCGTCCCGCCCAGCGTGGTGTCCACGGCGGCGACCCGACGCCAGGTAACGATCGGTGGTTCCAGCCGCAACCCTTCCTCGACCACGTCGGCGACCGCGACCGAGCCGTCCCGCAGCCCGGCGAGCACCCCCGGCTCACCGACGAGTCGGTGCATCAGCAGGGTGAGGAACTGGGACGTGGTCTCCTGACCGGCGACCAGCAGGAAGAACAGCGCGCCGACCACCACGTCGGGTGGGTGCCCGGCGGCCCGCAGTGCCCCGGCGAGCCCGCCGCCGGTGGCCGCGAACTCCCGCAGCACCAGGTGGAAGCGACCCACCTCGGCGGCGAGCTGCTGCTGCCGGGCGGCGTCCAGCGGGGCCCAGAACAGTTCCAGGGCCGCGCGGGCGAAGCTCTTCACCGCCGTGACCGGGGCGTCGGGCAGCTCGACCAGCCGGGCCAGGACCAGCAACGGCAGGTCGGCGGCGAGTCCGGCGTACAGGTCGACCGGTCGGCCCGCGTCCAGCTCGGCGGTCAGCCCGGCCACCCGTCGGCGCACCAGCGCGGTCAGCCAGTCCTGCTGCTCGGCCACCCGCTTCGGGTGCAGGGCGTCGGCGACCAGGGCCCGGATGCCCGGATGGCTGGCGTCGCCGTTGTTGGCAAGCGTCGGCGGCAGCCGGAACCGGTGTGCGGCGAGGATCCGCAGCGCGGACACCGGCATCGGGGTCACCGCGTCCAGGGCGTTGTCGGGCCGGTACGTGTGCGGGTCGGTGAGCACCTGCCGGACCAGCGCGTGCCGGGTCACCAGCAGATGCTCGACGCCCACGTGATCGGCGACGCGGGCCACGCCGCTGCCGGCCCAGGCGTCGTCGTGCGCCGCCGGGGCCTGCTCCCAGCTGCGGAACAGCACGCGCGCCACGCTAGCCGGTCGCCTCCGGTCGTCCCGCGCGGAGCTGCCACACGGTGGTGCGCTTCACCCGTACGCTCTCCAGCGCCTCGCTGACCGGCACGTCGTAGCTGGCGAGTTCATCGAAACGGTCCCGGGGCAGGAAGGCCCGGCCGGGGTCACCGACGAGCACCTGTGCTCCGCCGCGCGCGGCGCGCAGCAGGAAGCGCAGCACCCGGTTGGTCATCGCCGCGCTGTAGAAGACGTCCCCGGCGAAGATCACCTCGGCGTCGCCGGCCTCGCCGTCGAGGATGTCGGCGAGTTCGGCGTCGACGCGTACCCCGTTGGCTTCGGCGTTGAGGGTGATCGCCGCGACCGCCAGCGGGTCGACCTCCACCGCGCGCACGGCGGCGGCCCCGGCCCTGGCGGCGGCGATGGCCACCAGCCCGGAGCCGGACGCCAGGTCGAGCACCCGGCGGCCGGCGGACAGCTGTGGATGGTCGGTGACGTACCGGGCCAGGCCCTGCCCGCCGGCCCAGGCGAAGGCCCAGAACGGTGGCGGCTGGTCGCTGCGGAACTCGCCCTCGGTCAACTCCCACAACCCGATCGGCTCGTCGGCCTGATGCAGCCGCACCTCGGGTACGAAGGCGACGGGTGCGAGCCGGGCGTGCAGCCGGACGAAGGCGGTGGAGAGCGCGGACATCCGGTGATTGTCCACCGGTGCGTTTCCCGGCGTGTCGCGGGTCGGCGGTGAGCGGTTCAATACCGTACGTGAAAACGGGCATCTTGCTTCACCATCCGTGCGAACACACCCGTCTACCGGGTGGCCTCCGGCGCTCCTAGCGTTGCCGATGGAGACGACCAACGGGAGGGCGGATCGTGAAGAGGCTGTGGCGCAGCACGCTACGGATCGGGGTGGTGCTGGCCTGTCTCACCGGGGTGGACGTCGCCATGGCCGCGCCCGCGCACGCGGCGTTCGCCACCGAGCTCAGCGGTCTGCCGGAGCGGTTCACGGCGGGCGGGCAGGCGGCGACGGTGTCCGCCGTGGTGTCCCGCGACGATCCCGGCGGCTGTCTGAAGGTCCGCTGGTCGTTGGTGCTCGCGGTGCAGGGGCTGCGCCTCGATCAGGTCCGGGTGGACCGGATCGAGGAGACCGGCTCGTTCCCGGTGCAGGTGCGCATCGACGGTGACGTGGCCCGGTTGACCGACCGGCAACTGGACCCGGGCACGCTCTGCCCGGGGCGTACGGTGACCGCTCAGTACCGGATCGGGTTCGCCGCGGATGCGGCGCAGGGCCGGGTGAGCCTGGCCGCCGAGGCGTACGACCGCAACCTGCGGCTGTTGTCGCGCCAGACGGCGACGCGCGAGGTGATCGGCCGGGCTGCGGTGGCGCCACCCACCACGGCGGCGCCGACACCGAGTTCGGTGCCGACGGTGGACCCGACCGACGAGCCGACCGAGGTGCCGACGGTGGATCCGGTCGACGAGGAGTTCGACGCCACCGACGAGGCGGACGCGGGCGCTGCGGCCGAGCCGCCGGCGGCCGGCGCGGCCGGCAACCAGGTCTCGCAGTCCGGCACCGGGATCGGCCTGACCGAGGCCGCCTTCCTGCTCGGTGGACTCTTGCTCTTCCTCGGCGTCGGTCTGCTCATGCGGCTACGGCAGTTGACCCGCGATCCGGAGGTGACCGAGCCCGCGACCGTCACGGTCGGCCCGGGACGGGTCGGGGAGTGGGAACGGCCGCCCGGGGAGTGGGAACAGCCGCCGGACCGACGGCGATGGCGGACGGTGCCCCGCTGAGCGGGTGTCCGGTGGTGTCGGTGGCCGATGGGGCCGTCACGGGGCCCAGTCGGGGTCACGGCCGAAGGCGGCGATGAGCCGGTCCTGTTCGTCAGCTTCGGTGGGAACATCCACCTCGGCACGGACCAGACCGTTGTTCCGGTAGGCGTCGACCTCCCCGGCGAACCAGCGGGCGCACTCGGCGACGGCCTCGGCGTCCAGCTTCGGATCGGCGCCGATCGCCACGGCGAGGTCCCAGCCGTGTACGAGGTGTTCGGCGATCAGCTGGCGCAGGTACTCCTCGGCCGGGGTGTCGCCGGCCGACAGGTGCACGGTGGCGTCCCGCACCCCGGGGCGGGTGGCGGCCAGCTCGGCCTGCGCCGCCGCGTCGCGGGCGGCCTCGACCGGGTCCGCGCCGAGTTGGTCACCGTCGTACCGGTCGCCGACTTCGGCGATGGTCCGCCCGGCGAGCAGGGCGACGCTCCAGCGGTCCTCGCCGACCACGTGGTTGACCAGCGTTCGGACGTCCCAGTCGGCGCACGGGGTGGGCGCCGACCATTGTCCGGGGGCGACAAGCGGCACCCGGTCGGCGAACTCGGCCACGCTGCGCCGGTACGTTTCCAGCAGGTCCATGGCGTCATTGTGGCGGCCAGGAGCGCCGCCGGTGACCGGTTCCCGGGCTCAGTCCAGTTGTGTCGGGTCGAGCCCGAGTTCCCGGGCGGCCACCAGGCGTACCCATTCGGCGAACTGCCGGCGGGAGATCACCCGCTCGTGCACCGCGAGTTGCACCGCCAGGCCGTCCATCACCGCGCTGATCCGCCACGCCGCGCCGGCCGGGTCCGCGCACTCGAAGACCCCCTCGCGTACGCCGTCGGAGATGACCGCGGCGAGGTCCTGCCGCCAGCGCAGGTCCAGGCGGCGGGACAACTTCTCCAGTTCGGGGGTACGCAGTGACTCCGACCAGCCGTCGATCCACATCGACCAGGAGGTGGGCCGCCCGGTGGGGGTGTAGAGCCGCAGGATGCGCCGCAGTTTGGTCAGCGGCGGGGCGTTGGACCGGGTGATCGCGTCCAGCCGGGCCAGGTCCTGCTCGACGGCGTAGGCGAACGCCTGCGCGAGCAGGCGTTCCTTGGTGGCGAAGTGGTAGAAGACAAGTGCCTGACTCACCCCGGCGGCCTGCGCCACGTCCGCCGTGCGGGTGTTCGCCAATCCGCGCTGCGCAATCACGTCACACGCGGTGCGTAGCAGGGCATCCAGGCGGATTTCAGCCGCACGTCTCGTCACGTCCGTCACCGTAGCCCATCGAAGCGGATACGGCCTGTCACCAAAGCCCGGTAGATCCATCTTGCGACAGTCGGACACCAGACAATTGTTCGTGGGGAATTTTCTCGTTCGGCATTCACCTTCCCGGCCTGCGCGGCAAGCCCACCTACCCATCCTCCTAGGAAGCCCGGCGGTGGAGGTTTCCGACGAGGGCGGAGCGTTTCTGACTCGCCGGAGGGTGGTACCCGATTTGGCAACCGTTCCATGGCTCGGCTAAAGTTCTCATCCGTCACCGGAGAACGCGCCGGGGGCACGCGGACGTAGCGCAGCTGGTAGCGCATCACCTTGCCAAGGTGAGGGTCGCGGGTTCGAATCCCGTCGTCCGCTCGGAGCTGCCGCCACGCTTGACGGGGGCAACCTCGGTGGGGTGGCCGAGAGGCGAGGCAACGGCCTGCAAAGCCGTGTACGCGGGTTCAAATCCCGTCCCCACCTCGGACAACAGCAAGGGCGATTGGCGCAGTGGGAGCGCGCTTCCTTGACACGGAAGAGGTCACTGGTTCAAACCCAGTATCGCCCACCAGATGAATTTGACGACGAAGCCCGTCACCGGATCGCGGTGACGGGCTTCGTCGTTTCGCGCTGCCAGCTCCTTCCTCCGCTCATCGTTGACGGGCCTTTAGTCAGTCCTGCATAGTCAGTACTGACTAAAGGAGGTGGCGTGGAGCGCCGACGCAAGGTTCCCAACCCGCTGGCCCTGGCCGTGCTCGCCTGGCTGCTCTGGGAGCCCATGCATCCGTACGAGTTGGGGCGGCGGCTCAAGCAGGCCGGCCAGGACCGGCAGATCCGCTACACCCGCAGCTCGCTGTACATGGTGATGGAGCAGCTCACCCGGGCGGGCTTCGTCGCACCACAGGAAACCGTCCGAGACAGCGCCCGACCCGAGCGGACCGTGTACGCGATCACCGACGAGGGCCGGCACGAGGTGCACGACTGGCTGCGTACGCTGCTCGCCCAGCCACGCCAGGAGTACCCGCACTTCGCCGTCGCGCTGTCCCTGTTGAGCCTGTTGCCACCCGACGAGGCAGTCGAGGTGCTGCGCCGCCGCTCGGCGGCGCTGGCCGGACAGATCGAGGAGACCCGGACCACCGTGGCCGAGGCCCGCGCCGACGGTCTCGCCTGGATCTACCTGGTCGAGGAGGAGTACAGCCTCGCCCTGCTGGAGGCGGAACGGCGGTTCGTCGCCGACCTCATCGAGTCGCTCAAGCAGCCGGACTACGCCAGGTCTTGGCAGGAAACCATGGGGGATAGAACATGACAGCTGTCTGTACCGCCCTGGTCGTCGGCGGTGGCATCGCCGGGCCGGTGACCGCGATGGCCCTGCGCCGCGCCGGGATCGAAGCCACGGTGTACGAGGGCCACCCGTCGGCCGCCGACGGTGCCGGCGTCACCCTGACCCTGGCCCCCAACGGGCTCGCCGCGCTGCGCGCCGTCGACGCCGAGCAGGCCGTCCGGGAGGTCGGCCTGCCGATGCGCCGAACGGTGATCACCGACGGTCGCGGCGGGCTGATCGGCACCCTTCCGCACGTCGCGGTGGAGCCGGTCACCGTCGGTCTGTGGCGCGACGACCTGGCACGGGCCCTGCGTGAGCGGGCCGAGGCGCAGGGCGTGCCCATCGTGCACGGCAAACGCCTCGTCGACGCCGAGTCGACCACCGACGGGGTGCTGGCCCGGTTCGGCGACGGCTCGACCGCCACCGCCGACCTGCTGATCGGTGCCGACGGCATCCGCTCCCGGGTGCGTACCCTGATCGATCCGGCCGCCCCCGACCCGCAGGTGCTGCCGCTGCTCAACCTCGGCGGCGCCGCCCGGTACGCGGTGCCCGACGCCGATCCGGAGGCGATGTACCTGGTCTTCGGCTCCCGGGGGTTCTTCGGCTACTGGGTCGAGCCGGACGGCCGGACGGCCTGGTTCGCCAACGTGCCCGACCCGCGACCGACCACCTGGGCCGAGGCCAACCAGACCCCGCCGGACCAGTGGCTGCACCGGCTGCGCGAGGTGTACGCCGACGACGTGCCGGCCCACCAGGTGCTCGCGCACACCGACGCCGCCGACGTGGTGGCGATCGGGTCGATCGAGAGCATGCCGTCGGTGCCGCACTGGTACCGCGATCGGATGGTCCTGGTAGGCGACGCGGTGCACGCCCCGTCACCCAGTTCCGGCCAGGGCGCGTCACTGGCCGTGGAGAGCGCCGTGCAGCTGGCGCGCTGCCTGCGCGACCACCCTGACCTGCCGGCGGCGTTGACCGCCTACGAACGGTTGCGTCGCCCGCGGGTGGAGAAGGTGGTCCGCCGTGGCCGGCAGACCACCTCCACCAAGACGGCCGGACCTGTCGCGAAGCGGATGATGCGGATCATGATGCCGCTGGCGCTGCGTACCTTCCTCAACCCGGAACGGTCCCTCGGCGCCGAACAGCGTTACCGCATCGACTGGGACGCCCCGGTCAGCGCGGAGCTGGCGCAACACTGACCGGCGGCGCTGCGATCCGCGCCCGGACACGACGGTGGCGGCCACCGACTTCGGTAGCCGCCACCGTCGTTTTGACCGCTCAGCTTGCTCGACCGCTGGTCACAGCGGCGGTGCGACGTCCCGACGCTCCTCGACGCGGCGGTACTCCACCGGCTCCTCGGTCGTGGCGACCACCTCACGCCGGCGTCCCCAGACGAGCGTGGTCATGATCAGGCCGACCACACCGGCTGCCATCAGAATCCAGCCGACGACGTCCAGGTCCAGACCGCCGATGCTGGCGTTGAGCGCGAAGGTGAGGATGGCGCCCACCGCGAGCAGAAAAATACTGGTGCCGATACCCATGACAGCCTCCTTTTTCCGGGGATGCGGTGTGCTGTCGAAGGGCTCTGTACCCCGGCGGTGACCGGCGCAATCACCCGCACTGTGGGGTGCCCACTCGGGCGATCTTGTCATCGGGTACAGTTGGCGCGTCCCCGGCGGTGCCGGGGCAGGCGGACGTAGCGCAGCTGGTAGCGCATCACCTTGCCAAGGTGAGGGTCGCGGGTTCGAATCCCGTCGTCCGCTCGCGATTCGCCCACACCCGATCGGGTGTGGCGGTCACCACGGGCGATTGGCGCAGTGGGAGCGCGCTTCCTTGACACGGAAGAGGTCACTGGTTCAAACCCAGTATCGCCCACTCGAAACGCACCTCATCCACGGAACGTGCGACGGTAGGTGTCCGGCGGTACGCCGACGGTGCGCTGGAAGTGGCGGCGCAGGGTCGTCGCAGTGCCCATGCCCGCAGTCGAGGCGATGGTGTCGATGCTGTCGTCCGTGGTCTCCAGCAGTTCCTGTGCGCGGCGGATCCGCTGCGTCAGCAGCCACTGCAACGGGGTGGTGCCGGTTACCGCGTGGAAGTGGCGGGCCAGGTGGCGCGAGCTCATGTTCGCCTGGCGGGCCAGGTCCTCCACGGTCAGCGGCTGGTCCAGCCGCCGCATCACCCAGGGGAGCAACGTGGCGAGGGGATGGTCGTCGTGGGCGGGTACCGGTGTGGTGACGAACTGGGCCTGGCCACCGGCCCGGTGCGGCGGCACGACCAGGCGGCGGGCGACGACGTTGGCGATCGCCGAGCCGTGGTCGCGGCGGACGAGATGGAGGCACAGGTCCATCGCCGCAGCCTTGCCCGCGGACGTGAGCACGCTGCCGTTGTCGACATAGAGCACATCCGGGTCGACCTTCACCAGGGGGTAGCGCGTGGCCAGTTGCACGGTGTGGGCCCAGTGCGTGGTCGCGCACAACCCGTCCAGCAGGCCGGCGGCGGCGAGCACGAACACGCCCGTACACAGGGAGACCACCCGCGCGCCTGACGCGTGGGCCGCACGCACCGCCTCGACCAGGTCGGCCGGTGGCTCCTCGTCGACATCGGCCAGGGCGGGGACGATCACGGTGCCGGCATCTGCCAGCCGGTCGAGCCCGCAGTCCGGCTCCAGCAGGAACCGGCCGACCCGGACGGTGGCCGTGCCACACACCCGGACGTCGTACCAGGGGCCTGGCACGACGTCCGGCTTGGAGCCGAAGACTTCGTAGGCCAGGCCCAGCTCGAAGTGCAGCATCCCGTGGGTAGCGGCGACCGCAACGGAGCGCCGCGCAGGACTCATGTCGGGAATTGTACGAGGCGTGTCGTTTCAGACACTGGTCCGGGTGGGTCGACAGGGAAAGGATTGTCCGCAGTGGATCACTTCGAGTACCTGGGAGCAGGCGTGGGATCAGGTCAGACCGTGGCGGTGTTCGGCGCGTACGGGCACACTGGGCGCTTCGTGGTCGCGGAGTTACGCGAGCGCGGATACGTCCCGCTGCTCCTCGGCCGCGACCAGGACAAGTTGCGGGCGCTTGCGCAGACCCATCCGGGGCTCGGGGTGCGTCAGGCCTCGGTCGACGATCCGGCCTCGATCGACCGTGCGCTGGAGGGCGTAGCCGCCGTGATCAACTGCGCTGGGCCCTTCGCCGCCACGGCGGCCCCGATGGTCGAGGCGGCGCTACGCGCCGGCATCGCGTACGTCGACGTGGCGGCCGAGATCGAGGCGAACCTCGACACGTTCGCGCACTTCGCGGAGCGCGCCAACGCCGCGGGCACCGTGGTGGTGCCAGCGATGGCTTTCTACGGTGGCCTCGGTGACCTGCTGGTCACCACCGCGATGGGCGACTGGACGACGGCCGACGAGGTGCACGTCGCCTACGGCCTGAGCAGTTGGCGCCCCACCGGCGGAACGGTCGCTTCGGGTGTGGTGTCGCAGCAGCGACGCGGTGGCCGGCGGGTCCGCTACACCGGCGGACACGTGGAGTACCACGACGACGCCCTGCCGACCGTGCAGTGGCACTTCCCTGCTCCGCTCGGCCCGCAGAGCGTCATCGCAGAGTTCACCATGGCCGACATCGTCACCATTGCCAGCCACCTGGCCGTCCCGGAGATTCGCACCTACATGACCGCCAAGGCGGCCGCGGAGCTCTCCGCTCCGTACGCTTCGGCGCCGGACGCCGTCGATGAGCGCGGCCGTTCCGCGCAGACCTTCGTCGTCGACGTCCTCGTTCGCTCCGGCGGAACGGAACGCCGCCTGGCCGCCGCCGGCCAGGACATCTACGCCGTCAGCGCACCCCTCGCGGTGGAGGCCGTCGCCCGCATCCTCACGGGCCGGACCAGGGGCACCGGCGTGGCCTCCGCGGGCGCGATCTTCGACGCCCCGGATTTCCTCCGCGCCATCTCCTCGCACCTCTCACTGCATCTCTCACCTGGATACGCGGCTGACCAGCGATCCAGACCGCGGCCAGGAGTGTGCTCAATGAGCAGGCGGTGATCCGCGTTCTGCCGGGCGCTAAGCCTGGGCCGCAATGATCGATCGGGCTGCCAGACTTCCCGCATGGGCACCCCGGCGTTCGTTCGTTCGTCACCCTACTGGCCGGTGGTCCGGCACCGGATCCTGCGGCGGCTGCTGCCGGGCTTCGCGCTGTCGTACCTCGGGGAGGGGATGGCGCTGCTGGCGGTCAGCTGGCTGGCCATCCAGCTGGCGCCCCGGGCGAACGCCGGTGTCTGGGTGGCCGCCGCGGTCGCCGCGTACACGCTGCCGGGTGCCCTCGGCACCGTGCTGTTCGCCCGGGCGCTCAGTGGGCGCAGCGGGGCTCAGCTGGCCGCCTGGGACGCTGTCCTCCGGGCGGTGATGCTCGGGGCGATCCCCGTCGTCCACCTCGCCGGAGCCCTCGACATCAGGTGGTTCACGCTGCTGCTCGGGTGCTCCGCACTGCTGCGCTCATGGGGGTCGGCCGGCCGGTTCACCCTCATCGCGGAGCTGCTGCCGGTCGAGCACCGGCTGGCGGGCAACGCGCTCATCGGACTGTTCAGCGAGGCGTCGACCCTGATCGGGCCGGCCCTGGCGGCGCTGCTCATCGCGGCCGCCGGGCCGGTGCTCGTCATCGCCGTCGCCGCCGGCACGTACGCCGTCCTCGCGGTCAGCTACCTGATCGCCGTGCCGAGGGCGGCTCGGGCCCCCATCGAGCAGCGGCAGGCATCGAGCCTCGCCGGCTTCGCCGCGATCTGGCGCGATCGCCCGTTGCTCGGACTGTCCACGCTGACCTTCGGGTTCTTCTTCCTCTACGGGCCCGTGCAGGTGGCGTTGCCGATCCACGTCGCCGAGTCGCTCGGCAACTCCGCCGGCACCCTTGCCGCGTTCTGGACGGCGTTCGGCGCCGGGGCGCTGATCGGCGGATTCGCCGCCGGCTACCTGCGCCGTTGGCGGCTGTGGCCGACCATCATCGCCATCGTCGTCGGCTGGGGTGCGGCACTGCTACCCCTCGGGCTCGGCGCACCGACAGGCGTGGCCCTGGTCGCCATCGCGATCGGTGGCCTGATCTGGGCGCCGTACCCGGCCGCCACGATGGCGTTGCTGCAACGCAGCACCGACGGTGCCGGCAGAGCACCGGTCCTCGCCGCGTACGCCGCGATCGCGACGCTGTCCGTGCCGCTGGGCACCATCACCGCCGGGCCGTTGATCACCGGCGTCGGTGCCGAGTTCACCATCCTGGCCGCCGCGGTGCTGACGGTGGCCTTCGGCGTCATCGCCGCGGCGATCGCGATCTGGCGGGCGGTGAAGGGCAGAACGGTCGGCCCGGTTTCGTCCGATGTCAGCCAGGGCGAGCAGACCCTGATCAAGGCTCACCAGTAACGTGTCGGTTCACCTGCCGGTGGAGGCTCCGGTTGGTGCGGGCAGGGCGAACCGCCAGCCGTCGGCCAGTAGTGGTGGGATGACAAGGTCGACTGCGTCGACGGTCTGGCTGCGGTCGCCGCCGCCGTCGTGCAGCAGCACCACCGCGCCGGGGGTGACGCCCTCGGTGAGGCGGCGGGCCAACTCGTCGGTGCCGGGTGGCACCCAGTCGGTCACGGCCAACTGCCAACCCATCGGCCGCATCCCCAACGCGGTCGCCACGGTCGGGCTCTGACCCCAGGCGCCGTACGGGGCCCGGAAGTAGGGCAGTGGCGCCTGCGGCACGGCCCGGCGGATGACCGCGTTGGTTTCCAGCAGGTCTGAGGCGATCCGGCCGGGGGTCCAGTCGCTCATGTCGTCGTGATGCATGCTGTGGTTGCCCAGCGCGTGCCCGGCGGCGACGATCCGACGGACCAGGTCGGGGTGGCTGGCGGCCTGGTCGCCCTGCAGGAAGAAGACCGCCGGCACATCGTGGGCGGCGAGCACGTCGAGCAGGCGTGGGGTGTGCACCGGATGCGGTCCGTCGTCGAAGGTGAGACAGAGGACGCGGTCGGTGCCGATCGTCGCTTCGGGGCAGGCCGGGACGCCCGGCATGGAACTGCTGTGCCGCGCGGTCATCGGGGGTGCGGGGTGCGGGGACATCGGTCAGCCCTTTTGGTGGTAGGTGGCGTGGTCGAAGTCGGCGTAGTGGCCGTCGCCGCCGATGTCCTGCACCCAGAGGCCGAGTAGGGCGCCGGTGAAGCCCCAGGCGGCGGGTTCCCCGTCGACGATCTGGGCTGCGTGCTCGTCGGAGAGGATGGTGGCGTCGAGAGTGACGGGCAGTTCTCGCCAGCCGTCGCCCAGGTCGTACGCGAAGTGCAACGCCGGGCCGTCGAATCTCACCCGTAGCCCGACCCGGCGGGCACCGCCGGTGTCGACAGTGAGTTCGGGGTACGCGGTGCGTCGTCCGCTGTCGCAGCTGAGCAACTCCAGCACGGTCCGCCCGTCGTCGGCCCGGGTCAGATACAGATAGTGCCAGTTCTGGGTGTTGTAGTAGCCGGTGATGCCAGCCAGGTGACGGTGGTTGCCGGGGTCGAACTCGACGACTGTCTCCAGCGAGCAGCGTGGTGCACCGACCCGCCGTGCCACCAGGCTCGGCGTCTGCTTCCCGACCGGCGACTGACCTCCGTAGACGCGCAGATGCGAGGGGCGCGACCGCAGGTCGATCCAGTCGTCGGTGGCGGGCCGGCGCAGGGTGGACCACCAGCTGGCCAGTTCCGGCGTGTCGAAGTGGTCGGTGGCCGGTTCGGCTGGCCACGAATGGGCCGGCAGGTCGGGGGCGGCGATCTCGTCGGCCGGAATGCCGCCGGGGATCCGCGGCCAGCCGCCGGGGGACCATTCGACCTTCTGCAGGGCGGTTTCCCGGCCGAGGACGCAGTTGCCCAGCGGGGTGTAGGGGCGGCCGACCAGGTGGGCGAGGTACCACTCGCCGTGCTGGGTGCGGACCAGGCTGCCGTGGCCGGCCTTCTGCAGGGTGAGATCCGGTCGGCCCACCGAGGTGAGCAGCGGCCCGGCCGGGTCGACCTCGTACGGCCCGAACAGCTCACGCGAGCGCGCGACCGTGACCTGGTGTTCCCAGCTGGTCCCGCCCTCGGCGGTGACCAGCCAGTACCACCCGTCGTGGCGGTAGATGTGCGGTGCCTCGGTCAGGCCGACCTCGGTGCCGGTGAAGATGAGTCGGGTCGGGCCGACCAGTTGCCGGCGGTCGGGATCGTACTGCTGGATCTCGATGCCGCCGAAGCGGTTGCGGCCGGGACGCCAGTCGGCGCTCATGGCCAGCAGCCACACCGTGCCGTCGTCGTCGTGGAACAGGGAGGCGTCGAAGCCGTGCGAGTGCAGCCGGACCGGATCCGACCAGGGGCCGGTGATGGCCGGTGCGGTGGTGAGGAAGTTCTGGGCGTCCCAGTAGCCGCTGGCGAAGCTGGCCACGTCGCTGTAGACGAGGTGGAACAGCCCGTCGTGCCAGGTGAGGTCGGGAGCCCAGATGCCGTTGGAGTCGCCGCAGCCGCGCAGGTCGAGCAGCCGGCGTTCGGTGACGATGCCGCCCAGCGCCCGCCAGTGGACGAGGTCTCTGGAGTGGTGTACGCGTACCCCCGGGTACCACTCGAAGGTCGAGGTGGCCAGGTAGTAGTCGTCGCCGACCCGCAGAATGGACGGGTCCGGATGGAAGCCGGGGAGCACGGGATTGCGGATCGACCGGGTGGTCGTCACGTCTGCGGTCTCGGTCGACATGTTCGACTCCTTCAGGCTCTGATCCCGGACTACTTCCGGAAAATTCGCCGTTGGACACGCCAGGATTGCCCTCACGGTATCGGCTGGCGTCTCCTTGCGACACCCCTCTTGACCGCGTGTGTCAACGCGTCGTAACGTGCCGGCCATCACCTCGAAAATACCGGCATCAGGCTGAAAACTTTCGGGCTGCCGACTGGCCTCTCGCCGTTTGTGGTGTGGCGCGCGCACGTCACATGGTTGAAAGGGATGAGGCATGACAACGCACGTTTCCCGCAGATCGCTGCTCGGCCTGGCTGGTGCGGGTGTCGGCGCGGTTCTGCTCGGCGGCTGTGCGGACGACGAGCCCAGCGGCCCGACCAGTCCACAACAGATCGACTGGTGGCACATCCAGAACACCGATCCCATGCTGCCGGTGTGGGCCGAGATGGCGCGGTTGTACACCACCCGGCATGACAAGATCACCATCGAGGTCAATCCGCTGGAGAACGAGGTCTTCAAGGCGGAACTGGCCAAGGTCACCAAGGCGGGCTCGCCGCCGGACCTGTTCCAGTCCTGGGGTGGTGGCCTGCTGCGCGAACAGGCCGAGGCGGGGCTGGTCAAGGACATCACCTCGGAGGTGTCGCCGTGGATCGGCCAACTGCTGCCGGCCGCGTTGCAGCCGTACACCATCGACGGCCGGATCTACGGCATCCCGTTCGACATCGGCATGATCGGTTTCTGGTACAACCGGGACCTCTTCGCCGAGGCCGGGATCACCTCGCCACCGACCACCTGGGCCCAGTTGCTGACCACGGTTCAGAAGCTCAAGTCCGCGGGCATCGTGCCCATCGCGTTGGCCGGCAAGGACAAGTGGCCCGGGCACTACTACTGGGCGTACCTGGCGATGCGGATCGGTGGCCTGGGTGCGTTGCGACAGGCGGCTGAGGACGGCAACTTCAACACTCCGGACTTCGTGGCGGCCGGCGAACACTTCCGCCAGCTGATCGACCTGCAACCGTTCCAGCCGGGCTTCCGGCGCGCCGAGTACGGGTCGTCGAACGGGCAGGCCGCGGCGATGGGCAACGGCGAGGCGGCCATGGAGTTGATGGGCCAGTGGGCCCCCTCCATCCAGGCGTCGTCGTCGACCAGCAAGCTCGGCATCGGCGGGCAACTCGGCTTCTTCACCTTCCCGACGGTGGAGGGTGGCAAGGGCGAGGCCACCGACGCCTTCGGCGGTGGCAACGGCTTCGCGGTCGGCCGTAACGCGCCACCGGCCACAGTGGATTTCCTGCGGTCGCTGCTGCGGTCGGAAAACCAGCGTTGGGCGGCGGAGACCGGCGCGGTGCTGCCCACCAACCTGGCGGCCGTCGGTCGGATCAAGGACCCGAACAACCAGGTGGTCGCGGCGCATCTGGCTGTCGCCAGCGGGTTCCAGCTCTATCTCGACCAGGCTTTCCCGCCGGCTGTCGGCGAGCAGATCAACAAGAGCGTCGCCGATCTGATCGTCGGTTCCAAGAAGCCGGAGCAGATCGTCAAGGACATCACCCGAGTTGCGCAGAAGCAGTAGTGATGTCCGTCGGCCGACGGCCGGCAAGGAAAAGTGAGCAAGAGGGAGGGCCGCGTGGGTGCCAACGACAACCGCACGGTGACCATCGCGGCGATCGCCCGTCTGGCCGGGGTGTCGGTGCCGACGGTGTCGCGGGTGATCAATGGTCGTTCGGATGTGGCTCCGCAGACGCGTCAGCGGGTGGAGGAGTTGCTGTCGCGGCATGGTTATCGGCGTCGGCCGCCGAGTATGCGGGCGAGTTCGGGGTTGGTGGATCTGGTTTTCAACGACCTGGACAGTCCGTGGGCGGTGGAGATCATCCGCGGGGTCGAGGACGTGGCGCACGCCGCGGGGGTGGGCACGGTGGTCTCCGCCATCCACCGCCGTACATCGTCGGCCAAGCAGTGGCTCGACAACATTCGGACCCGGTCCACCGAGGGGGTCATCTTCGTGACCTCCACCCTTGAGCCACCGCAGCAGGCCGAGTTGCGCCGGCTCAACATTCCCGTGGTGATCGTCGACCCGGCCGGTGTCCCCTCCCAGGACGCGCCGACCATCGGCGCCACCAACTGGGCGGGCAGCCTGCGCGCCACCGAGTACCTGATCGGCCTGGGCCATCGGCGGATCGGGTTCATCGCCGGACTGCCGCAGCTGATGTGCAGTCGGGCCCGGATGGACGGCTACCGGGCCGCCCTGGAAGCCGCCGGACTGCCGATCGACGACCGGCTGATCCAGCCCGGCAACTTCTACCACGAGGCCGGGTTCGCGGGCGGGGCGCGGTTGCTGGCGCTGGCGGACCCGCCGACGGCGATCTTCGCGTCGAGTGACCAGATGGCGTTGGGTGTCTACGAGGCGGTACGGCAACGCGGGCTGCGGATGCCCGGCGACATCAGCGTGGTCGGCTTCGACGACCTGCCCGAGGTGCGCTGGTGCTCGCCGCCGCTGACCACCGTACGTCAACCGCTGAGCGAGATGGGGATGCTGGCCGCGCGTACGGTGCTGCGGCTGGCCAAGGGGGAGAAGGTGGAGAGCCCCCGGGTGGAGTTGGCCACCGAACTCGTGATTCGGGACAGTGCGGCACCACCCAAGGTCTGACCTGGCCGGGGCAGCACGGCAGCAGCCCGACCGCTGCCGTGCGATGGCCGTTGGCCCGATGTGAATTGCACCAATTACCGGTAGGCGGCTGGAATTTCTCGGCACTAGGGTAGGGGAGGCAGCCGGCAGCCCGTCCCGGCCGCTCCTCGTCGCCGCGCGGGCTGTCGCCGTACCGGTTGGGAGTGCTGTGGCTGCCAGAGAGACCCGCAAAGTCACCATCTCCGTGATCGCCGACCTGGCCGGGGTGTCGGTGCCGACGGTGTCGCGGGTGATCAATGGTCGTTCGGATGTGGCTCCGCAGACGCGTCAGCGGGTGGAGGAGTTGCTGTCGCGGCATGGTTATCGGCGTCGGCCGCCGAGTATGCGGGCGAGTTCGGGGTTGGTGGATCTGGTTTTCAACGACCTGGACAGTCCGTGGGCGGTGGAGATCATCCGCGGGGTCGAGGACGTCGCGCACGGCGCCGGGGTGGGCACGGTGGTCTCCGCCATCCACCGCCAGAACACCTCCGCGGAACAGTGGCTCGACGGCATGCGGCGGCGCGGCACCGAGGGCGTGATCTTCGTGACCTCTATGGTCGAAGCGCCGCTGCAGGCCGAGTTGCGTCGGCTCGACGTGCCCGTGGTGATCGTCGACGCGGACGGACTGCCGGCCCAGGAGGCGCCGACGATCGGTGCCGCCAACTGGGCCGGTGGACTGCGCGCCACCGAGTACCTGATCGGCCTGGGGCACCGGCGGATCGGGTTCATCGCCGGGCCGCCGCAGCTGATGTGCAGTCGGGCCCGGATGGACGGCTACCGGGCCGCCCTGGAGGCCGCCGGGATCGCCTTCGACGAGGCACTCGTCTGCCCCGGCGACTTCTACCACGAGGCCGGCTTCGTCGGTGGCGGGCGACTGCTGGGGCTGGCGGATCCGCCGACGGCGATCTTCGCGTCGAGCGACCAGATGGCGTTGGGCGTCTACGAGGCCGTACGACGGCGTGGGCTGCGCATTCCGGACGACATCAGCGTGGTCGGCTTCGACGACCTGCCCGAGGTGCGCTGGTGCTCGCCGCCGCTGACCACCGTACGTCAACCGCTGAGCGAGATGGGGATGCTGGCCGCGCGTACGGTGCTGCGGCTGGCCAAGGGGGAGAAGGTGGAGAGCCCCCGGGTGGAGTTGGCCACCGAACTCGTGATCCGGGACAGTGCCGCCCCGGCGGCATAGCAATCTACCGATAATTTTCCGGAAGTTGTTGACCGACGTATCGGCCGCCGCCGACGATGGAGTCGGTCACCCGTTCTCGTAACGACGTGATCAGGTGGTCGCCCGCCGTGCCCGCGGCACCGCCGAACCTGGCCCGCGTCGACCGGACAACTGATCGTCCGGCCGGCGCGGGCACCCTCGTTCTGCCGTCGGCAGATCCGCTGACGGCGAACCGGACTCCCGTCCGTCCGCAAGCGACGGCAGGGTGGCGGTATGCGACTGCTGATGCTGGGTGGGACGGGATTCGTCGGCGGGGCGACGGTCCGGGAAGCGTTGACTCGTGGCTGGTCGGTGACGGTGTTCAACCGGGGGCGGCACGGGGCTGCGCCGGCCGGCGTACGACGGCTGGTGGGTGACCGCCTCGCCCCCGACGGGCTGGCCGCCCTCGCCGACGGCGAGTGGGACCTGGTCGTCGACACCTGGGACGGCGCACCCAGGGCGGCGCGGACGGTGGCGCGGCTGCTGGACGGTCGGATCGGCCACTACGTCTACGTCTCCAGCGGCTCCGTCTACGCCCCGCCGGTGCCGGTCGGGGTGACCGAGCAGAGCCCGGTGGTGGACGCCGACCCGGACGCCACCGAGGGCGACTACCCGCAGGTGAAGGCCGGCGCCGAACGGGCCCTGCGCGAGGTGTTCGGCGAGCGCGTGCTGCTGGCCCGGGCCGGGCTGATCCTCGGTCCCGGCGAGGACATCGGTCGGCTGCCGTGGTGGCTGAGTCGCATCGCGCGCGGCGGCGACGTGCTGGCACCGGGACCCGCGGACCTGCCGGTGCAGTACATCGACGTCCGGGACCTGGCCGCCTTCCTGCTGGACGCCGGCAGCGCACGCCGTGGCGGGCCGGTCAACGTGGTCGGTCGGCCCGGGTCGGCCACCTTCGGCGAACTGCTCGACGCCTGTCGTACCGTCACGGGTGCCGACGCCCGGCTGCGCTGGGTCGAGCCGGAGCGCATCCTCGCCGCCGGGGTGGTGCCGTGGAACGACCTGCCGATCTGGATTCCGCCGGGCCACAAATGGCGGTGGATGCAGGAGAAGGACGTCACCCGCGCGTACGCCGACGGACTGCGCTGTCGGCCACTGGCCGACACGGTGGCCGACACCTGGTCGTGGTTGCGTCGGGTCGGCGAACTGCCGTCCCGGGCCGGTCGACCGGCCCGGCCGCCGGTCGGTCTCGACCCGCAGCGGGAGGCCGCCCTGCTCGCCACGCCCACCGCGGACCGGACCGGGTAGCCGCCGCTACACCTGGTGCACCGGCAGGTCCAGCACCTCGTCGACGTCCCGACGCGGGGTGGGCCAGCCGGGTTGGCCGTACCCGATGCGCATCACCATCTGGGGGGCGCCGAAGCGTCCCAGCGACACGCGCAACTGCTCCCGCGCCGAGGGCACCTCCACCGGTTGGGACAGCATCGACACCGACAATCCGCAGTCGGTGGCGGTGAGCAGCACCCGCTGCAACGCCTGACCGGCGACGACCTGGTCGACGGCGGTGTTGCCGGTCGAGCCGAGCACCGCGACAAGCGGTTCGGGTTCGAAGTCGCGGCCGGGCGGGCGGCACCGGTCGCCGAAGCCCCGCGCCGGCAGCAGGTCCTGTGGCTCTGCACGAGGGCCGCCGGCAGCGGTGGGTACGCCGTCGAGGGCGTGCTCACGGCGGATCCAGGCCTGCCGTTCCGCCCGGTAGGCCGGGTCGCGTTCCAGGACTCGGTTCGCGCCGTTGGCGATTTCGGCGAACGCGTTGACCGCGCTGACCCCGATCAGCAGTTCCAGCCAGCAGTGCTCGGCGCGCGCCGCGTCGCTGAGCCGCCAGCGGGCGTCGGCGGGTACGGGATCCGGCCAGAACGGGGCACGGTTGCTGAACCGGCGGGGAATGGCCGCGTACAGGCTCTGTTCGGTCGGGGTGGGGCGACGTGGCACGTCCGGCATCAGCCGGGCCACCACGTCCGGTTCCGCCGGGTACGGTCGCAGCCGGACCGTCGCCGGGTGGCCGGCCACCGCGAGGGCCAGCCGCAGGTTGAACAGTGCCGCGCCGGCGGCGACACGGGCACCCCAGCCGCTGGGGTCGGTGGCGGGTAGCCGGCGGGCCGGGTCGACGAGGATCTCGATGCCGCCGTCGCGCAGCCGGAACCGCCACGGCTGGACGTTGTGCAGGGACGGCGCGCGTACCGCATCGGTGGCCGCAACCCGCAACTGTTCGACGCTGTAGCCGATGTCCATGGTCGGACCCCCTCACACTCTCCCGTTACCCCTTCCACGGTGCCTTCCCACCACCCCCCGACAGCAGGGCCACTGGTCCCAACCCCCCAGGACCCCCGGCCACCCCCCCTTCGCCCGTGTTGATCAAGAGCTATCGGTCTGGATCCGGCGCGATGACGACGCAAACGTCTTGATCAACAGGGGTGGAGGCGGGGGAGAGGGGGTGGTTGGGACCTTTGGCCCGTGCGGGGGGTGGGGTGGAGGGGGTAGAAACGGGGGATGATCCGGGTGTTCTTGCTCGACGACCATGAGGTCGTCCGTCGTGGTCTCGCCGATCTGCTGCACGCCAGCGGCGACATAGAGGTGGTCGGTGAGTCCGGTTCCGCGCAGGAGGCGGCCCGGCGGATCCCCGCACTGCGTCCGGACGTGGCGATCCTCGATGCTCGGCTGCCCGACGGCAACGGCATCGACGTCTGCCGGGACATCCGGGCGGTGGACTCCTCGATCAAGGGATTGATCCTGACCTCGTACGAGGACGACGAGGCGCTGTTCGCTGCGATCATGGCCGGTGCCTCCGGCTACGTGCTCAAGCAGATCCGCGGCACCGACCTGGTCGACGCGGTGCGCCGGGTGGCGGCCGGTCAATCGCTGCTCGACCCGGCGATCACCACCCGGGTGCTGGATCGCATCCGCAGCGGCGTGGAGCAGCCGCGCGAGTTGCAGTCCCTCACCGAGCAGGAACGGCGCATCCTGGAGTACGTGGCCGAAGGGCTGACCAACCGGGAGATCGCCGGCAAGATGTTCCTGGCCGAGAAGACCGTCAAGAACTACGTGTCAAGCGTGCTGGCCAAGCTGGGGCTGGAGCGGCGCACCCAGGCCGCCGTCCTCGCCACCCGGCTGCTCGGCAAGGGCCACTGACCAACGGCGGCCAGGCCCACCGGGGCCTGGCCGCGCCACGGTACGCCGAGACGACCGGCCCGCGGGGGAACGGCGTCGCTGGTCAGTCCCGCAGCGGGATCGACCAGTGCAGCTGGGTGCCGCGCGGCTCGGTCGGGTGCACCTCGAAGACCCCGCCGTGGCGTTCGGCGCGCTCGCGCAGGTTGATCAGCCCGCCCCGGGCGGCGGCCGGGTCGCACCCCACCCCGTTGTCGGTGACGACGACGCTGACCCGGGTGGCTTCGACGCTGACGGTCACCGACACCGCCGACGCCTCGGCGTGGCGTACGGCGTTGGAGAGGGCCTCGCGAAGCACGGCGGTGAGGTCGGGGCGGACCGGGTCGGGCACGGCGCTGTCGATCGGCCCGATCAGCTCCAGTCGGGGCCGGAACCCCAGCGACTCGGCGGCCACCTCGATCGCCTCCCGGATCTCGGTGCGCAACGCCGCGCTCACCGGGCTGCGCAGCTCGAAGATGGTGCGCCGGATGTCCTTGATGGTGGCGTCCAGGTCGTCGACCGCAGCGTTGATCCGCTTCGCCAACTCCGGACGACCGGCCAGCGGCACCGCGCTCTGCAGTTGCAGACCGGTGGCGAACAACCGCTGGATGACCACGTCGTGCAGGTCCCGGGCGATGCGTTCGCGGTCCTCCAGGACCACCAACTGCTCCCGTTCCTCCTGCCCCCGGGCCCGCTCCATGGCCAGCGCGGCCTGCCCGGCGAAGCTGCCCAGCAGCACCACGTCGTCGTCGGTGGCACCGTCGTGGTCGGCGCGGTGGGCGATCACCAGGACACCGTGCAGCGTGTCGGCGGTGGCCAGCGGTGAGATCACCGCCGGCCCGGTGTGCAGCACCGCCGGCCAGGGCGCGGCGTGCGCGAGGTCGTCCACCGAAGCGTGCCGGCCCTCGGCGACCGCAGCGGCGAAACTCGTGTCGTCGGCCGGCAGCACCGTGCCGACCAGCGCGCGGGCCTGTGTGCCGGAACCGTCGACGACCTCGACGGTGAAATGGTCGGCCATGTCGTCGTAGAGCAGCACCAGGGCCAACTCGGCCTCGGCGACCTCGCGGGCGCGGCGCGCCACCAGGGTCAGCGCGTCGGTGCGGCGTACCTCACCGAGCAGCAGCGAGGTGATCTCGGCGGTGGCGGCGAGCCAGCGTTCCCGCCGGCTGGCCAGCGCGTACAGCCGGGCGTTCTCGATCGCCACGCCGGCCGCCGCGGCGAGCGCCACGACGATCTCCTCGTCGTCGTCGGTGAACTGCGCGCCGCCCTGCTTCTCCGCCAGGTAGAGGTTGCCGAAGACCTGGTCCCGGATCCGGATCGGCACCCCGAGGAAGGTGTGCATCGGCGGGTGGTTCGGCGGGAAGCCGTACGAGTGGGGGTGCTGGGTGATGTCCGGCATCCGCAGCGGCTTCGGATCATCGATCAGCAGACCGAGCACGCCCCGCCCGTGCGGCAGGTCACCGATCTTGGCGTGCAGCTCCGGCGAGATGCCGTGCGTGATGAAGTCGTGCAGGGTCCGGTCGGTGCCGATCACACCCAGCGCGCCGTACCGGGCGCCGGCCAACTCGCAGGCCGACTGCACGATCCGTAGCAGGGTGCTGTGCAGATCCAGGTCGGTGCCGATGCCGACGACCGCGTCGAGCAGCGCGCGCAGCCGTTCCCGGCTGGTCACCACCTCGCCGACCCGGTCCAGCATCTCCTGGAGCAGTTCGTCGAGGTGGACCCGGGACAACGGACTGAGCCCGAGCGAGGGGGGCTCGTGGCGGGGGTTCGATGCGCCGTCAGTCACCCGGCGATGCTATCCGGCGCACCGGCGGGACAGAACGCCGCGCGATCGGTCAGTGGTCCACGGCCGTGGTGTCCACCACCTGTTCGCGCGGCAGCCGCGGGGTGTGCGGCGGACCGGCGTGTTCCGGGTCGGCGATCCCCAGCCGCAGGACGAGGTACGGGTGACCGAATCCGGCCAGCACCTGACGCAGGATCTGGCGGGTGCCACCGACCTCCACCACCCCGCTCAACGGGACCACTGACACACCCAGCCGGGTGGCGAACAGCCAGGCGGCGGAGAGCGCCTCTCCGGCGCGCAGCCAGGCGCGCGGGTCGTCCTCGTCGCCGTAGAGCACCCCGTACGAGGCCGCCCGGTCGTGCCCCGGACCGCCGGGCAGGGTGCCGGGACGGCCGAAGTCACGGCCCGGCACGGTGGTCTGCGCGGGCTGCTGCAGCAGCACCTCCGGCGGAAGCCCACTGCCACCGGCGCGGCTGGTCCAGTAGTCGAGCTCGGCACGCAGTTGGGAATCCTCCGACTCGACCTCGGCGGCGTGCGAGGCCGCGGCGGCCAGTTGCAGCACCTGGTCGCGGTCGAGGATCTCCAGGTGGGCGCCTTCCCCGGCGGCGGCCGACGCGATCGCGGTCAGGTGCTCCTCGCTGACCGGTTCCTCGCTGACCGGCCGTCGGTCGGTGTGTCGCACCTGCATGCACTGCACCATGCGCATCGCGTCCGGGTCCACGCCGGAGGCCTTCGGGTCGGTCAACCGGGCGAGCAGTTCCGGCTCGCCCGGATCGGGCATCCGGTGCACCGTCGCCGTCCAGCCTTCGGCGGCCAGCGCCAGGCGCGCGTGGTGCAGGGCGGCACCGCAGCTGAGCATGACCAACTGGCCCGTCGGGTCGGTGGCCGTCGGCTGGCGGTCGGAGACCAGCCGCAGCTCCAACGCTTCGGGAAGCACCCGCCAACGCCAGGGCTGGGTGTTGTGCACCGACGGCGCGTGACCGGCCATCGCGGCGGCCTCCGCGAGGGCGGTGGTCAACGGGCGGCGGGTAGCGGGCGTCTGGTGGCTCATCGTCACGACCTTTCCGTATGTCCCCATCGTGCCGTACCTCGGTACGGCTGTGGGGCGGGTCCCGTTCATCCTGGGGCAGACGGCGGCCGTCCGCACGGACCGCTGGGCCCGCCGGCGGGGGCACTCCGGCCCGGATCCGGCCGTACGTCGGCGTACGCAACCGGCCGACCTCGCCCGGGTCGTGTGCCGGAAGTGGTGACGTCGGGGCTCGCGGGTTGGGACGATCCGCTGGTGGGGGAGCAGTCGGGGGCCAGCGGGCCGGGGCAGGGCGGCAACGAGTGCCTGCCGGAGCATCCGGCGCAGCACGGCCGGTCCGGCGGTCCGCTGCGCCGGCGGTGGGCGTTGTGGGCGCCGCTGACCGGGCTGACCGTGCTGGTGCTGGTCGGCGCGGCGCTGCGGTGGGCCGGGCGCTCTGGCGCGGCCGACCTGGTGTGGGCGGCGGTCACCCTGGTCGCGCTGGCGCCTGCCGCCCTCTCCGTGCTGCGTGATCTGTGGCGGCGCCGCTTCGGCGTGGACGTGATCGCGGTCCTGGCGCTGGTCGGTGCGCTCGTCGTGCGGGAGTACCTGGCCGGTGCGGTGATCGCGGTGATGCTGGCCACCGGTCGGACGCTGGAGGCGTACGCGCAGCGGCGGGCGACCCGGGACCTGCGGGCCCTGCTGGAGCGGGCACCACGAACCGCGCGACGGCGCACCGCCGACGGCGGCATCGAGGTGGTGCCGGTGGACCAGGTGGCGGTCGGCGACCGGCTGCTGGTCGGCCCGGGTGACGTGGTCGCCGTCGACGGGATCACCGAGGATCCGGCGACGCTTGACGAGTCGGTGGTCACCGGGGAGTCCCAACTCGTCGAGAAGGCCGTCGGTGCGGCAGTGGCCAGCGGCGTGGTCAACGCCGGCGCCGGGTTCGGGCTCCGGGCCACCGAGAGCGCCGCCCGCAGCACGTACGCGGGAATCGTGCGGCTGGCCGAGGAGGCGACCGCCCGCAAGGCACCGACGGTACGGCTGGCCGACCGGTACGCCGCCGCCTTCGTACCGTTCACCCTGGTGCTGGCCGGGCTGGGCTGGCTGTTGTCCGGCGACATCGTCCGCGCGGTGGCGGTGCTGGTGGTGGCGACCCCGTGTCCGCTGCTGCTGGCCACCCCGATCGCGATCGTCTCCGGGCTGTCGCGGGTGGCCCGCCGGGGCGTGCTGGTACGCGACGGCGGCTCGCTGGAGGCGCTGGGCCGGGTCCGTACCCTGCTGGTGGACAAGACCGGCACGCTGACGGCGGGCCGCCCGCGGGTCGCCGACACCGTCGTCGCGGCCGGCGGTGACCCCGACGAGGTGTTGCGGTGGGCCGCGTCGGTGGAGCAGTTGTCTCCGCACGTGATGGCGGCGGCGCTTGTCGAGCACGCCCGCGACCGGGGGTTGCGGCTGACCATGCCGACCGAGGTGACCGAGGAGCCGGGCCGGGGGGTGCGCGGGCGGGTCGACGGGCGGCGGATCCGGGTCGGGCAACTCGACGGTGACCCGCCGTCCTGGGCCCGGCCCCGGATCGAGGAACCGGGACACTCGGTGGTCTGGGTGGCCGACGACACCGGGCCGATCGGGGCGATCCTGCTGGAGGATCCGGTACGCCCCGACGCCCGCCGAGCCGTCGACCGGCTGCGCGCGGCCGGCCTGAGCCGGATCGTGATGGTCACCGGCGACCGGCCGGACGCTGCCCGGCGGGTCGCCGAGGCGGTGGGTGTCGACGACGTGATTGCCCGGTGCGCGCCGCAGGAGAAGGTGGCGCGGGTACGGGCCGAGGCCGACCGGGCCGTCACGGTGATGGTCGGCGACGGGGTGAACGACGCCCCGGCGCTGGCCGAGGCGCACGTGGGGGTGGCGATGGGGGCCACCGGGGCGACCGCCTCCGCCGACGTGGCCGACGCGGTGCTCACCGTCGACCGGCTCGATCCGCTCGCCGACGCGGTCGAGATCGCCCGGTACGCCCGCCGGATCGCCGTGCAGAGCGCCACCATCGGAATGGGGCTGGCCGTGTGCGCGATGGGGTTCGCGGCGGCCGGCCTGCTTCCACCGGTGGCCGGTGCCTTCCTCCAGGAGGGCATCGACGTGCTGGTGATCCTCAACGCGCTACGCGCCCTGTACGGCGGTCTACACGCCACCGGTTCCCCGTCGGCCTGAACGACCGAGGGGGAACCGGTGGCGTGACGCTCAGCGCTCCCGGACCACCGCCACCGGGCAGTGGGCGTGCTGGATGAGTTGCTGGCTGACCGAGCCGAGCAGCATGCCGCGCAGCCCGCCGCGTCCCCGGGTGCCGACCACGATCAGCTGTGCGTTGCGGCTGGCGTCGATCAGCAGCCCGGCGGGTGCGGCGGCGGCCGTCTCGACGCTCACCTCGACGTCGGGGAAGGTCGCCTGCCAGCGGCGCAGCGGTTCGTCCAGCTCGGTGCGCTGGGCGGCGAGCGCCGCCTCCCGGGCCTGCTCGCCGGTCAGGTTCCACTGGTCCCGGCCGGGCTGCCAGGCCCGCAGCACGTGCAGCGGCACCCGGCGCAACGCCGCCTGCTCGATGGCGAACCCGAGCGCCAGCAGGGACTGCTCCGAGCCGTCCACGCCGACCGCGACGTGTCCGGCCCGGGCGGTGCTGGCCGTGTCCCGGCGGACGACCACCACCGGGCAGTGCGCGTGTGCGGTGACGCTGACGGCGGTGGAGCCGGCGAGCAGGCCGGTGAAGCCGCCGTGCCCACGGCTGCCCAGCACCACCAGGCCGGCCTCGGTGGAGCACTCCTCCAGCACCAGGGCGGGTGGCCCGTCGAGCACCTCGCCGCTGACCGTCAGGTCGGGGTGCGCGGCGGCGGCGTCCGCCGCCGCCTTGCGCACCAACTCCTCGACCTGCTGCCGGGCCTGTTCGTCCGGCCACATCCCGGGCGTCATGCCGGGCCCGACCCAGCCGGCCACGGTGAGCCATTCGAAGATGTACGCCAGCCGTACCGGCCGACCGTCCCGTCCGGCCTGCGCCAGTGCCCATTCCAGGGCCGCCGCCGCGTCCGGCGAGCCGTCGTAACCCACCAGGATCTGCTCGTCGCTCACGATGTCACCTCGCTACGGGTTGGTCTGGTCGGTTTCGCGGACCCAACGCCACTCGGCGACCCGGGGGTCGTCCTCGCCGTACTGCCGGGTGTAGTCGCGGCAGGACTGCCGGGCGTCGGTCATCTCCTGGCGCAGGTGTGCGGCGCGGGCCGCCAACCCGGGCACCCGGTCGATCACGTCGATCACCAGGTGGAATCGGTCCAGGTCGTTGAGCATCACCATGTCGAACGGAGTGGTGGTGGTGCCCTCCTCCTTGTACCCACGCAAGTGCAGGTTGTCGTGGTTGGTACGCCGGTAGGTGAGCCGGTGGATCAGCCACGGGTAGCCGTGGTACGCGAAGATGATCGGCTTGTCCCGGGTGAACAGCGTGTCGAACTCGTTGTCCGGCAGCCCGTGCGGGTGTTCGCTCGGCGGTTGCAGCCGCATCAGGTCCACCACGTTGATCACCCGTACCTTGAGCTCGGGCAGGTGCTGGCGCAGCAGGTCAGCCGCGGCCAGGGTCTCCAGCGTCGGTACGTCGCCGGCACAGGCGAGCACCACGTCCGGTTCGCTGTCGCCGTCGGTGCTGGCCCAGTCCCAGATCCCCAGGCCGCGCCGGCAGTGCTGGACGGCCTCGGTCATGGTCAGCCAGTTCGGCGCGGACTGTTTACCGGCCACCACCACGTTGATGTAGTGCCGGCTGCGCAGGCAGTGATCCATGGTGGACAGCAGGGTGTTGGCGTCCGGCGGCAGGTAGACCCGGACCACCTCGGCCTTCTTGTTCATCACGTGGTCGATGAAGCCCGGGTCCTGGTGCGAGAAGCCGTTGTGGTCCTGCCGCCAGACGTGGCTGGAGAGCAGGTAGTTCAGCGACGCGACAGGCAGCCGCCAGGGGATGTCGCGGGTCACCTTCAACCACTTGGCGTGCTGGTTCACCATCGAGTCCACGATGTGGATGAATGCCTCGTAGCTGGTGAAGATGCCGTGCCGGCCGGTGAGCAGGTAACCCTCCAGCCAGCCCTGGCACAGGTGCTCGGAGAGGACCTCCATCACCCGGCCGTCGGGGGAGAGGTGGTCGTCGCCGGGGACGGTGCGGGCCATCCAGGCGCGGTCAGTGACCTCGAAGGCCGCCTGGAGCCGGTTGGAGGCCACCTCGTCCGGGCCGAACAGTCGGAACGTCTGCGGGTTGGCGACGATCACGTCGCGGATCCACTTGCCCAGCTCACCGGTGGCTCCGGCGACCGTCGCACCAGGTCGGGGCACCTCGACCGCGTAGTCGCGGAAGTCCGGCAGGGTCAGGTCGCGCAGCACCTGCCCGCCGTTGGTGACCGGGTTGGCGCTCATCCGCCGGTCACCGGTGGGCGGCAGCGCGGTCAGCTCGGCGACCGGTGCGCCGGTGGCGTCGAACAGCTCCTCCGGCCGGTAGCTGCGCAGCCAGCGCTCCAGTTCGGCCCGGTGCGCCGGGTTCGTGCGTACCTGCGACAGCGGAACCTGGTGGGCCCGGTACGTCCCCTCGACCTGCTTGCCGTCGACCTCGCTCGGCCCGGTCCAGCCCTTCGGCGTACGCAGCACGATCATCGGCCAGCGCGGACGGGTGACGGTTCCCCCGGAGCGGGCCTGCCGCTGGATCTCCGCGATCTCGTCGAGCGCCCGGTCGAACGTGGCGGCCAGCAACTCGTGCACGGCGGCGGGCTCGTCACCGGCCACCACGTACGGCTGGTAGCCGTAGCCGCGCATCATGTCGAGCAGGTCGGACTCGGGGATCCGGTCCAGCACGGTCGGGTTGGCGATCTTGTAGCCGTTGAGGTGCAGGATGGGCAGCACCGCGCCGTCGCGGGCCGGGTTGAGGAACACGTTGGACAGCCAGCTGCCCGACAACGGGCCGGTCTCGGCCTCGCCGTCACCGATCACGCAGGCGACAAGCAGATCCGGGTTGTCGAAGGCCGCGCCGTAGGCGTGGCTCAGCGCGTACCCCAGCTCGCCGCCCTCGTGGATCGAACCCGGCACCTCCGCCGCCACGTGGCTGGGGATGCCGCCGGGGAAGGAGAACTGGCGGAACAGCCGGGCCATCCCGGCCTCGTCGCGGTCGATGCCGTGGTACCGCTCGCTCCAGGTGCCTTCCAACCAGCTGTTCGCGACCAGGGCCGGACCACCGTGCCCGGGGCCGGTGATGTAGATCGCGGACAGGTCCCGCGCCACGATCACCCGGTTCAGGTGAGCGTAGATCAGGTTCAGGCCGGGGGAGGTTCCCCAGTGGCCGAGCAGCCGGGGCTTGACGTGTTCGGGGGCCAGTGGCTCGCGCAGCAGGGGATTGTCGAGCAGGTAGATCTGGCCGACGGTCAGGTAGTTCGCCGCCCGCCAGTACGCGTCCAGCCGGCGCAGCTCCTCATCGGTCAGGGTGCTCTTCGGATTCAGGGCGGTGTCCATACTGGGTGAGCCTCTCCCTGTTCGGCGGATTTCGCATCCGCAACACGTGGGTTCCTCCTTGAGTCTGGCGACATCGGCGGCCATGAATCAGGGCCATTGGTCCCGCCCGCCCGGGTGTCACGACCCGTCGGCATCCGGTCCGCCGGTCACCCCACGCACCACGATCACCGGTGACGGGGCGTGGTAGAGCACCGCCTGACTGACCGCGCCGAGCATGCCGCGCCACGGCTCGTCGCCGCGGGCGGCAACCACCGTCAGCTGCGCCGACCGGGACTGGTCGACAAGCACCGAGCCGGGTTCACCGCGTACGACGTGGCATTCGACGGCCGTCTCGTCGGCGCTCACCCGGGCCACCAGGTCGCCGAGCCGCTGGGTGGCCGCCTCGATGGCGTCGTCGGTGTCGACCACCCACACGGCCATCAGTCGGGCCTGCAGTTCCTTGGCGGCGGCGACGGCCCAGGCCAGCGCGGTCTCCGCGGAGGCCGACCCGTCGACGCCCACCAGCACCGGCCCCTGCGGCGGTGGTTCCCGCCGGACGACCAGCACCGGGCAGTCGGCGCGGGCGGCCACCTGGACCGCGGGGCTGTCCGCCGGGATGCACCTGTCGCAGTGGGCCATCCCGCCGTCGCCGACGGCCACCAGGAAGGCCGACTCGGACTTGCGTACCAGGTTCGCCACCGCCGGACCCTCGACGATCTCGGTGGTGATCGGGACCTTCGGCTGACTGAGCCGGACCGCCTCGCTGGCCTCGGCGATCAGCCGCTCGGCGTCGGCCCGCGAACCGGAGACCGCCGGCGCCGCCATCGCCGCCCAGTTGAAGGCGTGCAGCAGGTGTACGCCGCAGCCGTGCCCGGCGGCCACCCGCGCGGCCACCCGGGCCACCGGCAGGGCGTCGTCCGGACCGATGCCGGCCAGCACCGGCGCGTCGTTGGTTGAGGCCACCCCGACCTCACCCCCTGTCCCCGCCTGACCTGCGTACGAGGCTAGTCGTGGCGGTGCTGCTCAGGGGCGCGATCGGAAGACTGGGTGTCAACATTGGTTGACGACGGGGCGTTGTCAATGTAAGTTGACAGCATGAGTCAGGCTACCGAACTCGCCGCTGCGGCCGGCAGCACCGATCCCCGGGTCGGCCTGCGCGCGGTCCGCGCACTGCGTCGGCTGCTCGAACGACTGGAGGTGGTCCAGGTGGACAACGCCCGACGACAGGGCTGGTCCTGGCAGGAGATCGCCGACGCGCTCGAGGTCAGCCGGCAGGCGGTCCACAAGAAGCACGCCGGGCGTCCGGCGGTCGAATCCTCCTGGGAGGCGTGATGTTCGAACGGTTCACCGACCGGGCACGCACCCTGGTGCGCCAGGCCCGCGACGAGGCCCGGGCCGAGGGGCAACGACCCGTCGGCACCGAGCACCTGCTGCTCGCCCTGCTCGCCGACGGCGACAGCCTCGCCGTCCGGGTGCTGCGCGACGCCGGCGTCACCGCCGACGACCTTCGCGCGCGCATCCGCCGACACACCGAGACCAGCAGCACCGGGCTGGCCGAGGCCGACGCCGCCGCGCTGCGCGAGATCGGCATCGACCTGGCCGCCATCGTGGCCCGGATCGAGGAATCCTTCGGCCCCGACGCGCTGCGCGAGGCCGTACCGCCGCCACGACGCCGGTGGGGCCGCCGCCAGCGGCCGGGCGGCCCGTTCTCGCACCGGGCGAAGAAGGTGCTGGAGTTGTCGTTGCGCGAGGCGATCCGGCTGCGTCACCGGCACATCGGCACCGAACACATCCTGCTCGGCCTGCTGCGCGAGGGCAGCGGACTGGGCGCGCTGGTCCTCGCCGAGGCCGGCGTCGACCTGGCCGACACCCGTCGCCGGGTGGAAGCCGCCCTGCGTACCGCCGCCTGAGTTCTTCGGCGCGATCCAAACGCGTCGGCCGGGTGAACCTGCCCACTCGCCGCCAGGTCGCCGAACCCCGCACCATGGCGCACACTGACGCCGTGGAAGCTGGACGGCAGACGCGGTCGCTGCGCAGCGCGGTGGTGGTCAACCCGGTCAAGGTGGACGACCTCGACGCGCTGCGCCACACCGTGGCGGACACCCTCGCCACCGCCGGCTGGCCGGCACCCCTGTGGTACGAGACCACCATCGACGACCCCGGTCGGGGCCAGACCGCGCAGGCTGTCGCCGCCGGCGTCGACGTCGTCTTCGCCTGCGGCGGCGACGGCACCGTACGGGCCTGTGTCAGCGCGCTGGTCGGCACCGAGGTGGCGCTCGCCGTGCTGCCGCAGGGCACCGGCAACCTGCTCGCCGCCAACCTCGGACTCTCCACCGACCTGGCCGCCGGGCTGGCGGTCGCCGTGGAACGCGGTCGCCGGCTGCTCGATGTCGGCGAGGTGGACGGCCAGCACTTCGCGGTGATGGCGGGCATGGGCTTCGACGCGCAGATGCTCGCCGCCACCAGCGAGACCACCAAACGACGGATCGGCTGGCCGGCGTACGTGGTGGGAGCCGTGCGACACCTGCGGGACCGGCCGATGCGGGTGTCGATCCGGCTGGACGACCAGCCGCCGCTGACCCGTCGGGCCCGTTCGGTGCTGGTCGCCAACGTCGGCCGGCTCCAAGGTGGGGTCACCCTGCTCACCGAGGCCGCGCCCGACGACGGCTACTTCGACATCGCCGTGCTCAGCCCGCGTACGCTGCGGCACTGGCTCGCCCTCGGCTGGGGGGTGCTGCGCCGCCGCGACCGGGTGCCCCGGATGGAGGAGTTCCGGGCCCGGCGGGTCGAGATCACCAGCAACCGGGCCCAACCCCGCGAACTCGACGGTGACCTGATCGAGCCGGGGACCACCCTGCAGGCGCAGATCCACCGCCGCGCGTTGTGGCTGTGCGTACCCCGGCCCGAGCAGGCCCCCGACCTCACCGACGACGCTGAAGCCGCTGCCGAGCGAGGTGAACAGCTCGTCGAGAGAAGTGGTCATGAGTAGTACCAAGTTGGTGCCGGAGACCCGGCTGATGTCCGACGAGCAGCTCTGCGCCGACCACGCCTGGCAGACGCTGCGCCGGGAGGGCGGCTGGCACCTGCTGCGGGACGCCTTCACCCGGTTCCGCTACGGCGACGGGTTCAGCCACTCCCGGGCCTTCGCGTTCCAGCTCTGCCTGGCCGTGGTGCCGTTCCTGATCGCGTTGACCGGGCTGATCGCCGAGCTCGGTGCGGCCGAGGGCGGCGAGGTGGTCGCCGACACCGTTCTGGCGTTGACGCCGGGTGCCAGTGAGCAGGTGGTCGCCGAGCTGCTCGGCGACGGCGAGGGGGCCGGTGCCGAACGGGCCGAGGACATCGGCGAGGTGGCCCTGACCCTGG
Source organism: Micromonospora maris AB-18-032 (assembly GCF_000204155.1). NCBI lineage: Bacteria > Bacillati > Actinomycetota > Actinomycetes > Micromonosporales > Micromonosporaceae > Micromonospora > Micromonospora maris. Next base: position 1,868,421 of record NC_015434.1, read on the forward strand.
GTCTGATGACCGGGCTGGTGGCGTTGACCAGCACCATGGCGCAGATCGAACGCGGCGCCAACCGGATCTACGGCGTCGAACGGGACCGACCGGCGTTGCGCAAGTACCTGCGGGCCGCCGTGCTCGCCGTGACCGCCGGTCTGCCGGCGCTGGCCGGCTTCGTGATCCTGGTCGGCGGTGGGCCGATGGGTGACTCGGTGCAGCGGCACTACGCCTGGGGCGACGTGGCCGCCACCGGCTGGGACGTCATCCGCTGGCCGCTGAGTCTCGGGCTGACCGTGCTCGCCGTCGCGGTGTTGTTCCGGCACGCGCCCCGACGCCACCAACCCGGCCTGTCCTGGCTGTTCTTCGGCGCCGGCATCGCCACCGTGCTGTGGTGGCTGGCCAGCCTGCTGCTCGCCGGGTACGTCCGGTTCAGTGCGGACTTCGGGCAGACCTACGGTGCACTCACCGGGATCATGGCGCTGCTGCTCTGGGCCAACCTCACCGGCATGGCGCTGTTCGGTGGTCTCGCGTTCGCGGCCCAGTTGGAGGCGGTACGCATCGGCGTACCGGAGCCCGCCCAGCCGGACCTGTGGCAGCCCGAGGCACAACGCGACGACCTGCTCGACACCGGCGAGATGACCGCCCTGTAGCCCGAACGAGCCGACCCGCCGACGCGCCGGGTGTACACGACACGCGACGGGTGTACGCGACACATCGACCGGGTACAGCGGCACGCCAGAGGCGAAGGAGGCTGCCGTGGGCGCGGTCAAGGACGTACTGCGTCGACCCCTGGGACACTTCACCGAACGTACGCTCGCCGGCCTGGCGCTCGTACTCGGTGCCGGGGTCGGTTTCGGGTTGGTGTTGGTGCTGGTCCGCGTGCAGTGGTCGCCGCTGTACGACATCGACCACGGTGTGGCGCAGTGGCTCAACGCTCGGGTCTCGCCGATCGGCCCGCTGGTCACGGTGCTCAACGCGATCACCGATCTGGGTGGTCGAGCGGTCATCGTCTGGCTGGTCACCGTCGCCGTGGTGGGGTTGCTGATCCGGCGGCAGGGCCGGCTCGCCGTCTTCGTGATCGTCACCGGTGCCGGCGCGCTGATCCTCGACCCGGCCCTCAAGACCCTGGTGGACCGGTTGCGGCCCGAGGTGGCCACGCCGATCGGGTCGTACGCCGGCCAGAGCTTCCCCAGCGGCCACGCGCTCGGGTCGATGGTGGCCTACGGTGCGTTGCTGCTGGTCTTCCTGCCGGCGATGGCGCCGCGCTGGCGGAAGCCGGCGATGGTCGCGGTCGGTGTGGTGGTCTTCCTGATCGGCTTCACCCGGATCGCACTCGGCGTGCACTTCCTCTCCGACGTGATCGGCGCCTGGCTGCTCGGCGCGGCCTGGCTCGGCGTCACCGCGTACGCCTTCCGCCTGTGGCGGGTGGAGCGGGGACGCCCGGCCGCGCCGCTGACCGAGGGACTGGAACCGGAGGCGGCACACGAGGTGGCGCCCGCGCCGGACGAGGAGAAGCTGCTGCCGCACGCCCGAGCCGGCATCGCCGAGATCATCGTCGGTTGGGTGCTGGTCTTCGGTGCGCTGTACGCCTTCGGCACGTTCGTCGGCTACCACGCCAAGGGCACCTTCCTCGCCACCTGGGACGAGGTGGTGCCGACCTGGTTCGCCGCCCGGCAGACCCCGGCGCTCAACGATCTGAGCTGGTGGTGGAGCAAGTTCGGCGACACCCACGCCATCCTGCTCGTCTCGATGATCTTCTGCCCGCTGGTGCTGGCCATCTGGCGGCGCTGGCGGCCGGTGCTGTTCGTGGCGCTGACCATGTTCGGCGAGCTGACCCTCTTCCTCGCCTCCGCCGCCGCGGTGGACCGCCCGCGCCCGCCGGTGGAGAACCTGGACGGCCCGATGCCGACCTCATCCTTCCCGTCCGGCCACATCGCGGCCACCCTGTGCCTGTGGGTCGCCATCGCGGTCATCGTCTTTCCGCGTACCGACCGGTGGTGGCGGTGGCTGTTCGTGGTGTCGGCGGTGGTGATGCCGGTCGGCGTGGCGGTCTCCCGGATGTACCGGGGCATGCACCACCCGACCGACTTCATGGGCGCCATCATGCTCACCGGCCTGTGGATCGGGCTGCTGTACTGGGTGCTGCGACCCAACGAGGACGTCTACGAAGGCAACCAGCCGACAATCGAGTCCGAGGATGTCGACACCCTCGACGACGAGTTGGCCAAGGCCGGTCGGGCGGACTGATCCGCCGTGCTGCGGGTGCTCACCTGGAACGTCCGCAACGGCGGCCGGGACTCCGGTGGCCCGGATCGACGCGACGCGCTGCTGCGGGTGATCGCGCAGACCCGCCCCGACGTGCTCGCCCTGCAGGAGCTGCGAGGACTGGACGTGACCGCCTTTGCCGCCCGGCTGGGCCTGCGGCCCTATGTGGCGGGCAGTTGGTTCGGGCAGCCGGTCGCGGTGCTGGTCCGGCCCACCTGGCCGGTGCTGGCCGCCGCGCCGGTCCGCCGCCCGTTCCACCACGGCGCCCAACGGGTCACGATCGGCACCGACGCCGGCCCGCTGACCGTGCTGAGCACCCACTTCTATCCGTACTCCGGTCGACGCCGCCTGATCGAAGCCGGCTGGGCGGCCGCCGCGCTGCGCCGGGCCCGCGGCGGCCTGGCGCTGCTCGCCGGTGACCTCAACACCCTCGACCCGTACGCCGAACACGCCGAACAGATTGCCCGGCTGCCCGAGACGTACCGTCGCCGTCACCTGCGCCGGGACGGTCGTACCCCGGACACCCGTGCGGTGGCCCGACTGCTCGCCGCCGGCCTGGTCGACCTGGGCGCGGCCGCCGGTCCCACCGTGCCCACCGGCTACGCCGGCGCCGAATTCTCGGACATGCGCCTGGACTACCTCCTCGCCACCCCCGCCCTGGCCACCCACCTGCTGACGGTCGACGTCCTCCGCACCCCCCAGACCCACCAGGCCTCCGACCACCACCCCCTCCTGACCACCCTCTCCCTAACCCCCACCTGACCCCGCGCCCTGCCCTTGTCGATCACGAGGTTCTGGTCTACCGACCCGGCCTGTCATGACCAGAACCCCTTGACCAACAAGGCTGGGGCTGGGGTGGGCTGGGGCGAGAGGGCAGGGGAGGGTGAGGGTTGTGGGTGAGGGCTAGGGTGGCCGGCTGTGATGGATTCATCGTCGCCGGTTCGGCGTAGCGACAACGGCGACGATGACCCGTCGGTGGTGGGGGTCCTCGCGCGCGGCGTGGTGCTGGTGATGGTGCTGCCGTTCCGGCTGGCCTGGGAGCTGCTGGCGGCCGTCGGCAAAGGACTGTACCGCTGGGTACTGGCCCCGACGGGCCGGTTCCTGGACCGGTGGCTGCTGCGTCCACTCGGGTGGTTGTTGCAGCATCTGATCTGGATTCCGCTGCTCTGGCTGGGCCGCGCCGCAGGGTGGCTGTGGCAGACCCTGGTCTGGTTGCCGCTGACCTGGCTGTGGCAGGGCCTGGTCTGGTTGTGGCACCACGTCCTGTGGCCCCCGCTGCGCTGGTGCGCGCGGGGGTTGGCCTGGCTGTTCCACACCCTGGTGTGGGTGCCGTTGTACTACCTGGTCTGGGTGCCGGTGACCTGGCTGGTACGGGTGCTCACCCCGGCCTGGCAGCAGGTGGGCCGGTGGCTGGTGGTCGTGGGCGGGCACCTGGGCGCGGCGCTGTCCTGGGCCTGGTGGGCGTCCGGCCGGATCCTGTGGTGGTGCTGGGCGCTGACCCTGCGTCCACTCTGGCTGGCCACCCGCTGGCTGTGGCGGAACATGGTGGTGCCGGTGGGCCGGGCTATCCGCGCCGTCTGGCGATTCACCGTCGTAGCGCCGGCCCGCTGGCTGCGGACCAGCGTCCTGGAGCCGGTCGGGCGGGAGATCCGCAAGACGCTGTTCGCCCTCGGCCTGCTCCGCTGAGCGACGGCCACCCACCGAGCGGGGCGGTCGCCCGACCAGGCGAGCGGGACGGTCAGAGGACCAGGTTGAGCAGGACGGTCAGCACGATCGAGGCGACGATCGAAACGAGGATCATCAGAAGGCAGCCGAGGCCGCCACCAGCGGGTCGGATCTCCGTGTTGCCGATACGCATGGGTTCACCTGTTCGTCAGCGTGTCGAGTCGGTCGAGGACGCGGTCGTCGAGCAGAGCCCGGACGGCTTCGGCGACCTGGCGAGGGGCGGTGCTGGCGACATTGTGTGCCGCGCCCGGCACCGAGACGGTACGGACCTGGGGCACCAGGGCAGCTGCCCGGTCCCGCCAGGCCGGCGGTGCGATCGGATCCCGGGCACCGGTCAGCAGCAGGGTGGAGACGGTGAGTCGGGTCAGGTCGTCCTCGATCCGGTTGCGGACCGAGTGCGAGAGGGTGGCCCACACCCGCCGTGGGCGGGCGTCGGCGATGTCGCGTACCAGGACCGGGGCCTGCCACAGCGCCTCCCGGGGCAGGTCGAGCAGCAGGCGGCGGAGCTGGCCGGTCCGGGACCGGGCCCGCGGATCGCTTGTCGGTCCGGCGAGCACCAGGGCGCGTACCGCGTGTCGATGGCGTACGGCGAGGGCGGCGGCGACCTCCGCGCCGAACGAGTGCCCGAACACGCACACCGGCGGCAGCCGGTACGCGGCCAGCAGCGCGGCCAGGTGGTCGGCGTGCCGAGGTACGTCGTACGCCTCGGCGGGGTGGGCGCTGAGCCCGAAGCCGGGCAGGTCCGGCGCGTACACCGGGTGGTGGTCGGCCAGCGCCACGGCCAGCGGGGTGAGGTAGCGGTGCGACACGGCCAGCCCGTGCACCAGCAGGACCGGTGTCCCGGGCGGTGCGTCGACGCTGCGTCGGACGTGGGTGCGGAGCCCGTCGACGTGTCGCCACTGACTGGTCAGCCCGGCCGCGTCGGCCGGTGCGGCGAGCGCGAGGCGCAGCGGGGCTCGGCTCGCCGTGCCCCGACCCGGTGCCCCGGTGCTCACAGGTCGCGCAGGCGGGGCAGCAGTTGCTCCTGCGCCCAGTCGAGGAACATCGGCTGACTGTCGCCGCCGACCTGGACCAGCGCCACGTGCGTGAACCCGGCGTCGACGAACTTCTTGAACGCCTCGACGTGCTTGTCCACGTCCGGCCCGCAGGAGATGCCGGCTGCCACGTCCTCCTCGCGGACGCTGCGGGTGGCGGCCTCGAAGGCGTCGTTGTCGGGCAGGTCGGTGTTGACCTTCCAGCCCAGCCCGAACCAGCGGAACTGGTCGTGGGCGATCTTGCGGCACTCCGCCTCGTCCGGGCCGTAGCAGATGGCCACCTGCCCGTAGCGGGGTCGTCCGGCACCGCCGGCCTGCTCGTACATCTCGACCAGGCGCGCCTCCGGGTCGGTGGCGACCATGGCGTCGCCGTACTCGGCGGCGAGGGTGGCCGACTGTCGGCCGGAGGCGGCCACCGCCATCGGCACCGGAGCGTCGGGCCGGTCCCAGATGTACGCGTCCGGCACGTCGTAGTGGTTGCCGGAGAAGGTCAACGTCTCACCGCCCAGCAGCGGCCGGATGATCTGCAACGCCTCCTCGAACATCTCGTGCCGCTGCTGCACGTGCGGCCAGGCGCCGACGATGTGCTCGTTGAGGTTCTCCCCGGCGCCCAGGCCGAGGGTGAACCGTCCGTCGGAGAGCACCCCGATGGTGGCGGCCTTCTGCGCCACGACAGCCGGGTGGTAGCGGCGGATCGGGCAGGTCACGAAGGACATCAGCTCCGCGCGGGAGGTGGCGTGGGCGACCGCGCCGAGCACCGACCAGGCGTACGGGGAGTGGCCCTGTGACTCCAGCCAGGGGTAGTAGTGGTCGGAGGTGACGATGTGGTCGAAACCGGCCGCCTCGGCCCGTACCGCGTAGTCGACCAGTTCCTTCGGGCCTGCCTGTTCACACATCAGGGTGTAGCCGATGTTGACCATGGTGTCTCCTTCCGGGCCGGGTGGCCCGTTCCGGATACCCCGGTCCGCACGTGTCAACCCTCGCCGATGCTTGACGCCCACCGGCCCCCTGCCTACCGTTGACCTGAACCGGTTCAGGTGCTGACCTGCCGCGTGCCCTGTGGTGGGGATGGCCGCCCCCGTGACAGCTCGGTCCTGTACGCAGTCACGGGGGCGGTGCGGTTCGCTAGGCGTACTGAACCGGTTGCTTTCCATCGATTCATCGGCCTACGCTGATGTCCGCCTCGCCGGGCCCTGCTTCCGCGGCTGTCGGGCTGCAGCCGCCACCCGTCACTCATCACCCCCTGGGCACGGGGGAGAAACCTCATGCGAGGAAGACCATGAGAAAGCTATTCGCGGGCGTCGGCGCCATCCTGTTGGCGACCGTCGCCGCAGTGTTCGCCTTCGGCCCGTCGGCGCAGGCAGCCTCCGGCTTCACGGTCAGCGGCGGCAAACTCTACGACGCCAACGGCAACGAGTTCATCATGCGCGGGGTCAACCACGCGCACACCTGGTACACCCACCAGACCAGTTCCTTCGCCAACATCAAGGCGCTCGGCGCGAACACCGTACGAGTCGTGCTCTCCAGCGGCGACCGGTGGACCCGCAACAGCGCCGACGACGTGCGCAACGTGATCGAGCTCTGCAAGGCCAACCGGCTGATCTGCGTGCTGGAGGTGCACGACACCACCGGCTACGGCGAGCAGAGCGGCGCGGTCAGCCTCGATCGCGCGGTCGACTACTGGCTCAGCATCGCCAGCGCGCTCAACGGCCAGGAACGGTTCGTCATCGTCAACATCGGCAACGAGCCGTACGGCAACCAGAACTACTCGTCCTGGGCCACCGACACGAGCAACGCGATCCGGCGGCTGCGCAACGCGGGCCTGACCCACACCATCATGGTGGACGGCCCGAACTGGGGTCAGGACTGGTCCTTCACCATGCGCGACAACGCGCCGACGGTGTTCAACGCCGACCCGGCCCGCAACATCGTCTTCTCCATCCACATGTACGGCGTCTTCGACACCGCCGCCGAGATCAGCGACTACCTGGGTCGGTTCCGCAGTCGACAGCTGCCGATCGTGGTCGGCGAATTCGGCCACTACCACTCCGACGGCGACCCCGACGAGGACGCCATCCTGTCGTACACCCAGGCCAACGGGATCGGTTGGCTGGGCTGGTCGTGGAGCGGCAACGGTGGCGGCGTCGAATACCTGGACATGGCCACGAACTTCAACCCGAACCAGCTGACCAGCTGGGGACAGCGGTTGTTCAACGGCACCAACGGCATCCGGCAGACCTCGCGGCAGGCAAGCGTCTACGACTCGCTCCCGCCGCCGACCTCGCCCCCGCCCACGACCACTCCGCCGCCGACCTCGCCGCCCCCCACCTCGCCGCCCCCGAGCAGCCCGCCGCCGAGCGCCGGCTGCACCGCCACGTACGCGATCAGCAACCAGTGGCAGGGCGGCTTCCAGGGCGACGTACGGGTGACCGCCGGAGCCAGCGCCATCAACGGCTGGACGGTGCGGTGGACGTACGCCAACGGCCAGTCGGTGACCCAGTCGTGGAACGCCACCGTCAGCACCAGCGGCTCGACGGTGACCGCCCGTAACGTCGACTACAACGGCCGGCTCGGTGCCGGTGCCAGCACCAGTTTCGGCTTCATCGGCGGCTGGGCCGGAACCAACTCCGTACCCACGGTGACCTGCACCGCGAGCTGACGACCCCGGTGGCCGGGTCCACCCGGACCCGGCCACCGGAGGGGTTGCTCCCGACACCGCAACACCGCCGACCGCCGCGCCCGGTGGGGCTGTACCGACCGCTTCTGCTGTGTGTCGTGTCGGTTTTCAGCGACCTCACAGCGGCAGTCGATAGGGTGCCAGCGTCAGCGTCCGCTCCTCAAGGGAGACCGGGCACCAGACCCCAGCGGGAGTACCGATGGTCTTCAAGAAGATGTTGAGCGCGCTCGGGGTGGGCGGTCCCAGTGTGGACACCGTCCTGGCCAATCCGCATACCCGGCCAGGGCAGACCCTCGACGGCCAGGTCAACCTGATCGGCGGAGACGCCCCGGCGAACATCGAGCACCTTGCCGTCGGGCTGGTCACCCGGGTCGAGATCGAGAGCGGCGACAGCGAGTACGCCGGGGTCATGGAGTTCCACCGGCACCCGATCAGCGGCGCGTTCCAGCTCGCCCCCAAGCAGCAGCTCTCCATCCCGTTCCAGCTGGTGGTGCCCTGGGAAACCCCCATCACCGACGTGTACGGCCAGCGTCTGCGCGGCATGACGATGGGGCTGCGCACCGAGCTGTCCATCGCGCGAGCGGTCGACAAGGGCGACCTCGACCAGGTCAGCGTGCACCCGCTGCCGGTGCACGAGCGCATCCTGGAGGCGTTCCTCCAGCTCGGCTTCCGGTTCAAGGCGGCCGACCTGGAGCGTGGACGCATCCACGGTGTACAGCAGACGTTGCCGTTCTACCAGGAGATCGAGTTCTTCGCCGCGCCGCAGTACGCGCAGACCATCAACGAGCTGGAGTTGACCTTCGTCACCAACCCGCACGGCGTGGACGTGGTGCTGGAGTGCGACAAGCGCGGCGGCTTCCTCAACCCGGGTCACGACGTCTTCGGCCGGTACCAGGTCTCGCACGCCGAGGCCGACCGGCCGGACTGGGTGCAGGTCGTGGACGGCTGGCTGGGTGAGACGGTCGGACGGTACGGCAGCATGCGCGGCCAGCACTTCGCTGCGCCCGGGTACGGCGCGCCGCAGGGTTACGGTCCGCAGCCGGGCTACGGCGGCGCGCCCGGCTACCCGCCGCAGGGCGTGCCACCGCAGGGTTACCCGCCGCAGGGCTACCCGGCGCCGCACGCCGCCCAGGGCTACCCGCAGCAGGGCTACCCGCAGCAGGGTTACGGTGCTCCGCCCGGATACGGCCCGCCCAACAAGTACGGCCACCCGCAGCAGCACCACCGCAGCGGCCCCGGCATGGGCGGGATCGTCGCGGGCGCGGCGCTCGGCGCCATGGGCGGCATGGTCGCCGGTCACATGATCGGCAGCGCCCTGGAAGGTGGCGAGGAGCAGATCGCCGAGGCCGCCGGTGACTTCGGTGGCGAGGACTTCGGCGGCGACTTCGGCGGCTTCGAGGAGTTCTAGGAGCCGATGGCGTCCCGGTCGAACCGGGGTGCAGGTCAGCCGACAGCAGACGGTGGCCCTCCGGGATCGTTCCCGGAGGGCCACCGTGCGTCATGCTCGGGGCTCAACGCCCGCTGGGGCTGTCTGACACGCCCGCTGGGGCTTCCCGATCAACGCCCCCGCTTACGCTCCTCGCCCGAACGCTTGGGGCTACCGGCCTTGGCCAGGCCACGGCTACCCAGGTAACCCAGGGTCAGCAGGGTGATGAAGAACCACGCCTGGCCCGGGTTGTTCAGGTTCAGGCCGTTCGCCGTCGTGCCTCGCCAGAACGCTGCGATCACCACAGCAGCCACGGCCGCCGCGTAGATCCAGAATTCCGTCGTCAGGAACGACTGCTTGGTCTCCGTACCGGGCGCCTGCGCCGGCTCCCGATGACCGTCGTACGCCGGCATCTGCCGGGTGGGCATGTCCTGCATGGCCTGACGATGCTGAACGTCCTGCGCCGGACGGTTCATCGGCCTGGTGGATGCAGCCTGCGTGCTCATCTGTCCTCCTCAGGATGCGATGAGTCCTGCGATCCCTCGCCCCGCTACCGCGTTTCGGCCACGGCACGGTTCGCGTACTGGCGGGGGCACGACGGGTCTACCCGGTGGCTCGACAGCAGTAACCCCGGATCCGCCGGCCAGACCCGTCCCGCGTCCACCTATGGCCCACACCGCGCCGGCTCGGCCGAATGTCCGGTCCCACCTCGCGTCCCCTGTTCCCACCGTCCGATTCGCTCCTCTGCTCGATATGGGATCGAGTGGCTTCGGGGCTGTCTGGACACCACTCAATCCCGGATCGAGCGCGATCATCCGCCTGGGCCCGGGTGGGGACGCTGTGCGGCCAGCGGGGGCGGGGTTTGTTTGGGCGGTCACCGGGCACGCTTCAGGGATCGACACGTGAGCGAGGTGATGGATCATGCGTGAGGACGACCTGCGACAGGACGCTGCCCGTCGGGCCGAGGAGCGGCTCACCGCCGGCGTGTACGGCGAGGGGGCGCTGGACGAGGTGACGGTGCCGCCCACCGATGTGAACAGTGCCATCCAGCGCGATGACCCGGACGATCCGGCGAAGGTGCCGATCGACCCCAACGTGCTGCGTGACGGCGGTCCGACCCGCGGACAGGGCGCGATCACCACCACCGGAGGCACGGCCGGTCCGGCGAGCGTACGGCGGGTGGCCCGCCAGCCGGAGCGTCACCGGGGCAAGGTGGCACCGACCACCACGGGTGACGCCACCACCGGCGGCCTGAGCACGCCACGCGGCGGCTCCACAAGCGACCAGTCGACCCCCGCCACCCACGTCGGCAACTTCGACTGACCCACCCACCCCACCCACCCCGCCCCACGGCACTGATCATGAGGCGGCGACGTGGAGATCGCGCCACCTCATGATCGACCGAGGGCGGGGTGGGTCAGGGGGTAGGGGTGAGGGTGGTCAGGTGCTGGGTGGCTCGGGTGAGGGCCACGTACAGGTCGCTGCGGCCCCGGGGGGACTCGGCGACGATCTGGTCGGGGTCGACCACGATGACCGAGTCGAATTCGAGGCCCTTGGCTTCGGCGACGGTCAGGATGACCACCCGGCTCTCCAGGTCGGGTTGTTCGCCGACGGTGGCCTCGGGAAGCGCCGTGGTCACCGTCGCGCCGAGGTCGTCGACGCGGCCGGCCGGCACGATCACGCCGAGGCGTCCGTCGGTGAGTGCGGCGGCTTCCGCCGTGACGATCTCGACCAGCTCCGCCGCCAGCCTCTCGGCCGGGGCGCGGCGAGCGACAGGCGTACGGCCGCTGGAGCGTACGGCGCGGGGTGGTTGCAGGGTCGGGTCGATCTCGGCCAGCACCTCCGCCGCGACCGCCATGATCTCGGCAGGGGTGCGGTAGCTGACGGTCAGCTCCGTCAGCCGCCACCGGTCGGCCACGTAGGGCGCCAACGCCTGCGCCCACGACGGGGTGCCGGCCAGCGCGCCGGTCTGCGCCACGTCACCGACGATGGTCATCGACCGGCTCGGGCAGCGGCGCATCAGCAGCCGCCAGGCCATCGGGCTGAGTTCCTGCGCCTCGTCGATGATCACATGGCCGAACGCCCAGGACCGGTCGGCCGCCGCCCGCTGCGCGGTGGTCAGCCGGTCGGCTTCCTCCTGACGTTCGAGCAGTTGGTCGGCGTCGAGCAGGTCGGTCACGCCGAGGATCTCGCCGCCGTCGGCCTCGTCCTCCACGTCGATCGACCGGGAGCCCCGGGCGATCTCCAGCACACCCTCGGCGTACTCGCGCTGCAGGGCGCGCAGGCGTTCCCGGCGGGCGGCGGCGGCCCGGTCGTCCTCGCCGAGCAACTCCGCCGCCTCGTCCAGCAGCGGCACGTCGGCCGGGGTCCAGCCGCCCGGTTCGCGGTGCAACGCGGCCCGCTCGTCCGCGGTGAGCATCGGCGCGGCGGTGGCGATCCGGTCGGTGTCGGCGTACAGGTCGGCGAGCAGGCGTTGCGGGGTGAGCACCGGCCACAGTTCGTCGAGGGTGGCGCGTACCTCGGGCTCCTCGCGCAGCTCCCGGCGGATCTCGGCGAGGTCTGCTTCCTCGAGCAGGTTCTCCCCGCCGAGCGGGTCGGCGCCGATGCGTTCGGCGACCTGGTCGGCCAGCGCGTGGATGATCTCGATGTCGAACACGGCGCGGGCCAGGTTGTGCGGCCGACCGCTGCGGCGGGCCCGGTCGCGGGCTGCCTGCACGGTCGCCGGATCGAGCACGAGGATCTCCCGCTGCGGCAGTTCGATCTCCAGCGGCTCGTCGGGGACCCGCTGCCGGTCGCGTACCGCGTTGGTCAGGACCTCGACCATCACCGGCCGACCCTTGACCGCCGCGGTAGTGGCCGGCTCCGCGCGTCGCGCGTTCACCCCCGGGAACAGATCGGCCTGGGTACGCAGCAGCACGCCCGTCTCGGCCAGCGCGGGCAGCACCTGGGAGATGTAGTGCAGGAAGGTGAGGTTCGGGCCGACCAGCAGGACGCCCCGGGTCGACAGTTCCCGCCGGTACGTGTAGAGCAGGTACGCCGCCCGGTGCAGCGCCACCGCCGTCTTGCCGGTGCCGGGGCCACCCTGCACGACCAGCACCCCCGGCAGGTCGGCACGGATGATGCGGTCCTGCTCGGCCTGGATGGTCTCGACGATGTCGCGCATCCGCCCGGTACGACCGGCGTTCAACGCGGCAAGCAGCGACGCCTCGCCGGTCAACTCCTCATGGGCGGTGGGGGAGGCGGTGTTCAGGTCGAGCACCTCGTCGTTGAGGCCGATCACCTTGCGTTGTCGGGTCCGCAGGTGCCGCCGCCGCCGGATGCCCTGCGGGTTGGCGGCGGTGGCGAGGTAGAAGGCGCGGGCGGCCGGGGCGCGCCAGTCCATCAACAGCGGATCGTAGTCACCGTCGGTGTCGAAAATGCCGATCCGGCCGATGTAGTGGCGCGCGCCGTCGTCGGTGTCCAGCCGGCCGAAACACAGACCGTTCTCCACCGCCGAGAACTGCTCGACCTGGTCGGCGTACATCCGTACCGCGCTGTCGCGTTGGGAACGGGCCTGCAATGTGCCACCGGTCACCCGCAGTTCCTCGGTCAGCCGCTGCGACGCCTGCTCCCGCAGGCCGTCCAGGCGCTGGTAGAGCATCGAGACGTACTCCTGCTCGCGGCCGATCTCGTCGTCGGACGGCGAACCGTCGGAGTGCCTTGACAATCCGTCTCCCAATTGGCTAGCCTTCGAGATAGGAACGGCTTTTATCGCCGTTCTTTTTTGTTGCCTGAACGGATAAAGATACCGCGCCGGGCACTGATGAAACCAGTCAGCGGGTGGCCGTCACATCAACGCGTGCGCGGCCACGGCGGTGACCGTCAGCTACGGTCGGTGCAGACCTGCTCCGAGCGGGCCACCACGTCGGTGGACCAGGCGACCGCCACCGTGAAGCAGTAGTCGAGGCTGCGGTTCAACCCGTACACCACGAAGCTGTCGGTGCCGGCGGGCAGATCGGCGAACGGGCTGGGTGGCTGCCCCGCCCGGCCACCGGAGACGATCACCGGCCCCTCACTGCCGGCCGGGTACTCCCAGCTCAACGTCACGCTGTCCCGGTTGTCGCGCAACGCGAGCCCGGTGGGCGGGGCGCCGGGGGAGACGGACGCCTGCGGTGCCGTGGTGACCGGCGTGCTGCCCGGGGCGCCGCTGGTGGCGGGCGCACCAGGGTCGGCGCCGCTGTCGAGCCGGGACATGCCGGCGATGACCGCGGCGGTACCGAGCAGCACCACGGCCACCCCGGCGGCCACGATCGGCACCATCCGGTTGGGCTGGCGCGGGGGCGGGGCGGCGCGGCGTACCGGCACCGGGAGCAGCCGCGACGGTGGCCCGGACTGCGGCGGCTCGTCGACCCGACGCAGCCGGTAGACCCCGGGCGCCTGCGGCGCGGGCCCGGTCAGGCCCACCACGCTCGGCGGGATCGAGGTGCTCCGATCGGCGTACGGATCGGCCGGCCCCGCCGTCGGCCCGCTCTCGTCGGCATACGGATCCGGCGCGCCATACGCGTCCCGGTCGGTGCGGTACGGGTCCGGCGCGGCATACGGATCCCGGTCGCTGTACGGATCCGGGGCGGTGTCCGAGTAGGGGGCGGTGTCCGAGTACGGGTCGCGGGCGGTGTCCGCGTACGTATCGGCGTACGCGTCCCGGTCGGTGTCCGGGTATCGGTCCCGGTCGGGGTGCTGGTCGGTGGCCGGTGGCGTCCACCAGTCGTCCGGTGGCCCGGCCGGGCCCTCGGCGGGCTGGCGTGGGGTGGGGACCGGCGAGGCTGCGCCGGCAGGTGGTGGGCTCCCCGGGTGGTACCCGTGGCTGGGGTGGTAGCCCTCGACCGGGTGCTGTTCCTCGGCGGAAGGGTGCGCCGTCGCCGGATCCTGCTCCGCCGGCCACCCCGACTCCCCGCTGGGCCAGGCCGGACCGTCAGTGGGCCAGGCCGGACTGTCGGCGGGCGAGACGGTGGCGGCCGGGCCGTCGGCAGGCGGGGCGGTGGTGGGCGGGACGGTGGCGCTCTCCGGTGGGTCGATCGGCCACTGTGGTGCCGGTGGGGTGTCGCCCGGCGGTGGGGTGCGGGCGGCCGGCACGACCGGGTCCTCGTTGCTGACCGGCGGGTTGTCGGCGCAGACGTGATCCGGGTTGGCCGCGGCGCGGGCCAGGGCCGCCACCTGTGCGGTCAGCGGGTCGTCCGGGGCCAGGTGCTGGCGGCTCAGCTCGCGGGCGAGGGCGAGGTTGTCGTGTGCCTCGCTGAACTGCCCGCAGTCGCGTTGCATGGAGCCGAGCCGGGCCAGCATCTTGATTCCGCTCGGGTGGCCGTCGCCGTACACCTCGCGGTGCAGCTCCCAGGCGTCCTGCAGGCGGTCGCGGGCGACCTGGCACTGGCCGCGGGCGTACTCCACGGTGGCCAGGTCGGCGTGCGCGGCCAGTACCCGCAGGGATTCGGGGCCGTCGGTGGCGGTGAGCTCGATGATGACTTCCTGGTAGAGCCGGGCGGCCCGGGACCAGCTGCCGACCCGGTGCAGCACCGCGGCGAGGGTCGCGGCGGCGGCGACCGTACGCGGGTCGGAGCGGCCGTGCAGACCGGTGGTGGCGGCGTACGCGAAGGCGGCCCAGCCCCGGGCCGAGTGCGGTTCGCCGAGCGCGACCAGGACGCGGGCATGCAGGCTCGCCGCCTCGGCCAGCTCGGGTGTCGCGTGGGCCGGGCGCGGGTCAGCGCCGGTCAACGCGTCGGCGAGCAGCCGTTGGGCGCCGGCGAGGTCGCCGGCGGAGACCAGGTCGTGAGCCTGATCAGTCAGTTCACCGAAGCCGGAAGGCACGCCCCATCGTGCTCATCCGACGACGTTATGTACAAGTCCCGCGCCGTAGCGGTTCGGTCAGGATCCGGTCATGGCTGGTTCAGGTGATCGGTCAGCGCCTCGCTGATGCGCCGCAGTTGGTCCACCTGAGCTGGGCTGAGTGCGTCGAACAGGTGTCGGCGTACGCCTTCGACGTGGCCGGGCGCGGCGGCGGCCAGGGTGGCGAAACCGTCGTCGGTGAGCCGGGCGATCTGCCCACGTCGGTCGGTCGGGCAGTCCTCGCGGCGCACCCAGCCGGCCGCTTCGAGTCGGGTCACCGCGTGGGACAGCCGGCTGCGGGAGGAGCCGGTGGCGTCGGCCAGTTCGCTCATCCGCAGCCGACGCTCGGGCGCTTCGGAGAGCCGGACCAGGATCTCGTAGTAGGCGTGCGGCATCCCGGCGTCGCGTTGCAGCTCACGGTCGAGGGTGTCCATCAACGCGCGGGAGGCGGCCAGGAACGCTCGCCAGGTGCGCTGCTCGTCCGGATCAAGCCAGCGGGTCATGACCGCCATCATAGTCGCGATAGTTGAACGCTCAACCAAATCGCGCTACCGTCGTGACATGGGAATTCACCGCCTCAACCACGCCGTGCTCTACGTGAGCGATCTTGACCGCAGCGTCGCGTTCTACCGCAACGTGCTGGGCTTCCGACTGGTCCCGATGACCCCGAAGGGCTTCCACGGCGCTGCCTTCCTCCAGGCACCCGGCTCCACCAACGACCACGACCTCGGCCTGTTCGCCCTCGGCGCGCAGGCCCGCCCCTCGACCGCCGGCCGCACCACCGTCGGGCTGTACCACCTGGCCTGGGAGGTGGACACCCTCGACGAACTGGCCGAGACCGCCCGCCGGTTGACCGCAGCGGACGCCCTCGTCGGCGCCTCCGACCACGGCACCACCAAGAGCCTCTACGGTCGCGACCCCGACGGGCTGGAGTTCGAGGTGGTCTGGCTGGTGCCGGCGGACCGGCTCGATGACGCCGCGCTCGCCGCCCGCACCCGCATCGGCCGGCTCGACCTGCCCGCCGAGATCGCCCGCTACGGCGGCGCCACCCGCGGCGGCGTCGGCATCTCGGTCCCCGCCTGACCGCGTCACCTCGTCGGTGGCCCTGACCGGCCGCGGCCGGGGTCGGTGGGGTAGAACGGGAGGGTGGCGGGTCTGTGGGTCTGGGAGCGGTATCTGGGTGGGTGGTTGACCGGGGCGTGCCAGCGGGCCCGGCGAGCCACCCTCGCCATCGTGTACGCCGGTGACGACGCCCGCCCGGCCGAGATCGCGCTGCGGGTGATCGGCGAGCACGGCGACCGGCTGCGCGGCTGCCGGCTCTCCGTGCTGGTGCTGGCCGACGGCACCGAAGACCTGCCGGCCCGCCTCGGTGCCGTCGAGGCCCAGCTGCCGCCGCAGGTGGCGGTGCACCTGATGCCGGGCGCGCCCGGTGCTCCCGGTCGACTGTCGGTGGCGCTGCGGGCGGCCGGTGCCGCCGGTGCCCCGGTCCTGTCCTACCTGGGCACCGGGGGAGCGCTGGACCCGGCGACGCTCGCCGCCGCCGCGACCGGCCGGCCCGCCGAGGTGCTGGTCCTCTCCGGCGCGGGCACGTCGCTGCGACCGGCCCTGGCCGACGCCGGGTTCCCGCTGGTGACCGAGGTGGAATTGGCCGACCCCGCTGGGCGGATCGGGTTCGGCACCGGCTCGGATCGCAACCTGGAGGCGCTCAAGGAGGCGGTGTGGGCGACCGGGGCGGCGCTGCGCGACCCGGACGGCGTGCCGCTGCGGGCCGACCTGCCGGTGGACGTCGCGCCGCTGGCCGGTGTGCTGCTGGCCGAACTGGTCCGGCACGGCCCGCGTACGGTCACGGAACTGCGCCGACACGCGGTCACCGACACCGCCTACCGGGCGACGGACGCGGTCCGGGCGTTGACCGGACTGCTCGACGCGGGGCAGGTGAGCCGCGATCCGGAGCAGGGCCGCCTCGGTGGCGACGTGCTGGTCACGGCCGTCCGGTCAACTGCCTGACCACCAGGGACACCCCGGTGGCGATCACCCCGATGCTGAACAGCATCTGCACGATGACCAGCCCTCGGGCCAGTTGACCCTCGGCGTGCACGTCGCCGTAGCCGACGGTGGTCAACGTGGTCAGCGCGAAGTAGAGCGCGTCGATCCGGGTTTCCAGGTCGACGAACTGTGCCGGGGCGGCCCGGGCCACGACGAAGTCGGCGAGGGCGAAGGCGAGCAGCCCGGCGACCAGGGCTATCGCCAGGTGCGCCAGCGACCGGGCCTCCCGGGCCGGCCCGGCGACGAGTTGGCGACGTACCTGGCTGGTCACCAGCCAGGCCACCGCACCCACCATCGACAGGGTGAGGCCGAGGCGTACGCCGATCCGCGCGGTGTTGGAGTCGGGCTCCACCGGTATGACGAAGTAGGTCACCAGCAGCAGGGCACAGGCCAGCCCGGCACGCCGAAACTCCTGCGGATGGTCCGGTTTCTGCCTCATCTCTCCATTGTCTGATTTGGCCGGTCGCGCATCGGGTCGATCGGTCATTTCCCTGCCGGGACACGGAGACCCGACAGGAAAGCGGGGCACCGGACCGGTGCCCCGCTCGACCTCGAAACCTCACGCCTGAGACTTGTCCTGTTTCCAGGACAGCGGGCCGGGTAGGTCAACCCTGTGCGCCTTGGCCCGCGAGTTCCAGGACCATCGTCCGAGCTTGATGCTCCAGGACGAGAAGCCGTTCTGGGTGAAGTTCAGGATCAGCGGCCCGAACTTCTTGCGCTTGCGGAACATCAGACCCATTGCGGGCCTCCCTTCGTCGCGTCCCCTGCGCGCTCGAAGATGCCCGTAACGCCCACGCCGCAAACTCCGCTGGTCTCCAGTGGAGGCCGTCGCCTCACCGCAACCCGAATATCCCATTTATCAGATGGGTTTTGCCGAGCAGTAGATGCTGCTTGGATCGATGTTGTGGGGAGCTGGCGGCATCTGTCTCAGATTTTGATGGTGCCGGGAGCTCGCTCGATCTCGCGCACCGGAGAGGACCCCTCATGCAACACCCCGCACCTCTGCGCGCCAGCAACACCATCCTGCCGCGGCGCGACACCGACACCGGCGTGACCACCGCCGGGCGGGACCGCGTCGACCAGTTGCGACCGGTGGACGGTGACCTGTTCGACCGGCTGCGGCAGCAGCAGGTCGGCACGGTCACCGTGGTCACCGCGGTGGCCCGGAACAACCGGTCCGCCTGCCTGGGCGGCCTCGGCGCGACACCACGAGCCGGCTTCACCACGACCAGCTTCACCACCGTGTCGCTGGACCCGCCACGGGTGTCGTTCAGCCACGACACCGCCGCGCCCACCGCGCCGGTGCTGGACCGGGCCGAGCACGTCGCCGTACATCTGCTCGCCGCCAACCAGACCGAAGCGGCGACCGTCTTCGCCACCCCCGGCGTCGACCCGTTCGCCGCATACC
Source organism: Micromonospora maris AB-18-032 (assembly GCF_000204155.1). Classification (NCBI taxonomy): domain Bacteria; kingdom Bacillati; phylum Actinomycetota; class Actinomycetes; order Micromonosporales; family Micromonosporaceae; genus Micromonospora; species Micromonospora maris. The sequence continues at coordinate 1,886,846 of NC_015434.1, forward strand.
CCTACTGGGAGGCCGGTCCGTTCGGGCTGCCGCTGCTGACCGGCGTGCTGGGCCGACTGCTCTGCCGGGTGGTGCACCGGATTCCCGTCGGCGACCACACGCTCGTCGTCGCCGAGCCGCTGGCGCTCTCCGTCGGCGTCGACGGAGACCCGCTGCTGCATCAGCCCGGCGGCTACGCCACGGCGACGCCGGCTGTCAGATGACAGTGGTGCGGATCAGCGAGGCTCCCAGGCATCGGGTTGGGTGGTCAGCCGTCGCACGTGGGCGGGCAACCGCCCACTGAGCACGTCGGCCAGGCTCACCTCGTCGACCACCCGCCGCAGCGAGGCGCGGACCGCCACCCAGAAGCCGGGCAGGTGCTGCGCCACACCCTCGTAGCTGGTCTCCTCGGGACGCAGACCCCGTACGCCGGCCAGTGGCCCCTCCACCGCCCGCAGCACCGCACCGACGGTCACCTCCCGGGGCGGCCGGGCCAGGGCGTAGCCGCCCTCCGCCCCGCGCTGGGCGCGAACGACACCGGCCCGACGCAGGTCGGCCAGCACCGCCTCCAGGAACTTGCGCGGCATGTCCTGCTCCGCGGAGATGGTCTGGGTGGACAGCAGTGCCGGGTACGCGGCCGCCAGGCTCAGCGCCGCCCGTACCGCATAGTCGCCACGCGCGGAGATCTGCACCCTGCCATCATGCCCAATCCGTCCCGCCGGCAGCGCCGCCGGGCCCGGTCGAATTCGTTCGTCACCCCTGGTGACTGTCGGTCCGGGCGTCGACCGGGGTACGCGGACGGACCATCGGACCCGGCCCGCGTTGGTCGCGGGCGGCGCGGAACGAGCCCGGACTGACCCCGACCTCACGGGTGAAGAACCGACCGAAGTTGGTCGGCTCGGTGAAGCCGAGCTGTCGACCGATCTGCGCGATCGGCTCGTCGGTGGCGGCGAGCAGCCGACCGGCCTGGAGCGCCACCCGCTCGTCGAGCACCTGTTTCGCGCTGCGCCCGGTCACCGCCAGGCAGGCCCGGGTGAGCGTACGCACCGAGCAGCCGAGCCGGTCGGCGTAATCCTCGACCCGACGGCTGTGCGAGAACCCGATCTCGACCTCACGCCGGAAGCGGTGGTAGGTGACCTCCTCCGGACGCGAGGGTCGCCAGTCGGCGTTCGGCAGCATGCTCAACCGCAGCAGCAGCACGCTCAGCTGATGGCGCAGCAGGCTCCGACCGGCCGGAGTGTCCCGGTGCCGGCGGGCGTCCACGGTCAACTGGCTCACCTCGTTGATGACCGCGTCCTCGTCCTCCCCGGCGAGCTGGAACCAGGCCGGCCCGTCGTCGGCGGCGACGTCCAACCCGTGCAGCGCCTCCGGGTGCCAGCGGATGACCGTGGCGTCCAGGTCGGGCAGGGCACAGCGCAGCACCTGGCCGGGCCGTACCCGTAGTAACGTGCCGGGCCGGCACGGCAGTGGGCGGAAATCGACCTCGGCGTACCCGTGACCGCTGGTGGCCAGCACGATCAGCTCCCGGTCGAGCAGCATCGGCCGGCGCCACCGTGGGTCGGGCGCGAGGCTGCAGAGCGTGACCGTTTCGATCTCGCCGGTGGGATCGAGCCGGGCGGGGGAGAGGTGACCGGAAGCGACCATCACCAGCGACGTTAGCCCGCCCGCCAGCGGTATGCATCTTCTCCGGCCCGCGCGTCCGCGTCCTCGTACCGGCTTGTCGTGGCCGGACACGACGACTAGGTTCCGATCGATAGCGCCCCGGCCGCGGTGCTGCTCGCGCGGGCACGGGTCGCCGATCCCGGCCGGCAGGCCGGCCTGCGAGAGGATGGGCATGACCGATCTGTTCTCGGTCCACGGCAAGACGGTCCTGGTCACCGGCGGGACGCGGGGGATCGGGCTGATGATCGCCCGAGGCTTCGTCGAGGCCGGCGCACGCGTGATCATTTCGTCCCGCAAGGCGGAGGCCTGCGCGGCGGTGGCCGAGGAACTGTCCGCGTACGGCAGGTGCGAGGCGATCCCCGCCGACCTGAGCAGCGACGAGGCCGCGCAGGCGCTCGCCGAGACGGTACGCGAGCGGGTCGACACCCTCGACGTGCTTGTCAACAATGCCGGCGCGACCTGGGGCGCACCGCTGGAGGAGTACCCGGAGAGCGCCTTCGACAAGCTCTGGGCGATCAACGTCAAGGCCGTCTTCCGGCTGACCACCGCACTGCTGCCGGCGCTGCGGGCCGCCGCCACCGACGACGACCCGGCCCGCGTGATCAACATCGGCTCGGTCGACGGCCTGCGGGTGCCGTCGATGGAGGTGTACGCCTACTCGGCGACCAAGGCGGCGGTGCACATGCTGACCCGCAGCCTGGCCCACCAGCTGGCCGGCGAGCGGATCACCGTCAACGCGATCGCGCCCGGCCCGTTCGAGAGCAGGATGATGGCGTTCGCGCTTGACGACCCGGGGTCGCGGGCCGCCATCGAGTCGCAGGTACCACTGGGACGAATCGGTCGACCCGAGGACATGGCGGGCACCGCGATCTACCTGGCGTCGCGGGCCGGCGCCTACCTGACCGGTGCGGTGATCCCGGTCGACGGAGGCATCACCACGCACGGCTGAGCCGGCGACCGGGCGGGGGGATCCGGGTCGCGTGGCCGATGGCGGGAGGCTGTCCGCGTACCGTCGGACATGCTGGGGCCGCGCGGACCCCGAAGGTCTGCGCGGCCCTGGCTCGGGTCGTGGTCAGCGCCCGGCGAGCAGCCGGTTGACCGCCGTGTCGACGTCCAGGTGCTCGGCCTCGCGACCGCGCGGGACGACGACGTAGGTGCGCCGCAGGAACCGCACCAGCACGCTGCGCGGCACCTCGAACAGGGCGTTGCCGTCCGGCGACGACAGCGCCAGCGCGACGAAGTCGCCGCGCGGAGTGGCCCATGGCCAGACCCGGACGTCGCCGATGCCGGCCGGTTCGTCGAGCCCGGTGACCAACAGCTCGCGGGCGAACGACCAACTCACCGCCTCGCCGCCGGCCGATTCGGCATGGAACAGGACATGGACCGCATACGGGTCAGCAGGGTCGTAGCGCAGGCTGGCACGCACCGGCAAGGCGGTGGCGTCAGGCGCGACTAGCCTTAGCGACGTCTCGACCTCAACGGTCGTCGGTCGGATGACACTCATGGACGTTCTCCCCCCGGCACCGCGTGCGGAACGCGCGTGTCCCGCTTTTCCCATACTCAGCCGCTACTCCTGGCTACGCTCCGCCATACGCTGACTTCACCCAGTGGTGGGAAGGGGGTCGGAAAGGCCACGAGAATGTGAAAATTCATCTAGGATTTCCGGTTCTGCCCAGTGCGTAGATCCCGCCCGGCATCGGGTGGTTCAGTCGTCGACTTACTCCGGTAACGTCCAGTCGGCCGTTACAGTGACGGGCCCGCGCCACACTAGGTGGTGAAATGGCCGCTGAGTGATCCTGAGTGGATCCCACGGCACGGCGGATCCGTCGATCGTCGCGGTCCGCGAGACGAACAGCGGGGGTACGGGGTGACGAAAAAGCAGGAGGCCCAGCGCGGCCGGTCAACAGCCGACCGCCGACCGACAGGCGGCGACCGCAACCGCCGCAACCCACGCCGCCCTGCCAACGGGCAAGCTCCCGCCCGACGGGGTAACCACCCCCTCATGCAGGATGAGCGAGTGCAGGCGGGCCAGGCCACACGGCGCGAGAGGAGGGGTGTCACCATGCCGGAACGACGTGACCGACCCCGCTGGCGTCGTCGGGTGTCCACCACCCTCGCACTGATCCGATCCAACCCCACCGGCCGGCTCGCCCTGCGGGTCATCATCGGGGTGCTCGGCGCCCTCGTCGTCGCCGTCGGCATCCTGCTCATCCCGCTACCCGGCCCCGGCTGGCTGATCGTGATCGCCGGCCTCGGCATCTGGGCCGTCGAGTTCCACTGGGCCAAACGACTGCTCACCTTCACCCGCCGCCACGTCCACGGCTGGGCCAACTGGGTGAAGCGACAATCACTGGCCGTACGCTTCGTGCTCGGCGCGGTCGGCATCGTCTTCGTCGGCGCGGTGGCCCTGATCTCGATCAAACTCAGCCTCGACATCGACGTGATCGCCCAGGTCCTGCACTACTTCGCGACGCACTGACCCCGGGTTCGCGGTCCGGTCGCACGATCGGGTAGAGTCATCCGCGCTGAGGGCGATTAGCTCAGCGGGAGAGCGCTTCGTTCACACCGAAGAGGTCACTGGTTCGATCCCAGTATCGCCCACGCAGCTCAGGCCACTTCCCGGCTCCGGGAGGTGGCCTTTCTGCTGCCCGTACAGCAGCGAAGTACAGCAGTTCGTCATCGCGTCAGGGATTCGCCGAGGCGCTTGAGAGCGTCTCTGGTCTTTGTCGATGTGACCTGCGTGTAGATCTCCATGGTCACGGAGAAGCGGGCGTGGCGGAGGATCTGCATGGCCACTCGCGGGTGGACGTCGAGGTCGGCCAGGAGGGTGGCGCAGGTGCGCCGCGCGTCGTGGACTGTGATTGGCTTCGCTGCCGCTTTGTCGCAGCGGGTCTGCCAGGAGCGCTGGAAGTTGCGCGGCTCGATAGGTGTGCCGTAGCGGGTGGTGAACACGAGGTCGTTCTCGTGCCACGCCTTACCGGCGGCTGCTCGTGCCTCGTCGCGTTGGTGTTTGCGCAGCCGGAGTGCTGCCAGGCAGATGTCGGGCAGTGGGAGGGTGGCGTCGGATGCCTGGGTCTTGGTGTCGCGGTGCAGGAACTGCCCGCGTACGCGTTGCAGTTGCCGGCCGATGGTCAGCTCGCCCGCGTCGAGGTCGACGTCGGCCCGGGTGAGGCCGAGGGCTTCGCCCTTACGCAGGCCGGTGACGAGGATCAGGGGCGTAGCGCGGGTCGGCGTCGGCGCGGGCGGATTCGAGGAACCTCCGTGCCTCGTCGCTGGACCAGGACTTGCCGCGTCGACGGCGGACGGTAGCGAGGGTGACCGGCACGGCCGGGTTGCGGGTGATGAGGTCTTCGGCTTGGGCGTGGGTGAGGGCGGCCCGCAGTGCGGCCCGGATGTCGCTGACCGTGCGGGTCGACGGGACGGCCTGGCAGCACCGGCCGACCGCGCAGCAGCGGCGTTTCTCCTTACGGCGGGCGGCGTCCTTGCCCTGGGCGCAGCACTGGCAGGTGCGGGCCACCTGGTTGAGCCAGGTCTGCACGTCGCGCGCCTGGAGCCGGTCGAGTCGCTTGGATCCGAGCCCGGGGGAGAGGTAACGGCGGACGAACGTCTCGTAGGTGGCGAAGGTCAGCGGCACCCGGTTCGGCTCGATGATCTCGGTGAGCCAGTAGGCGAGGAAGCTGCCCACGGTCGGCACACTGGTCGCCACCGGTCCCGCCTTGGCCTGCTGATGCAGTTTGATCCACTTGTCGTGGACGGTTTCACGGGTCTTGCCGTAGACGTATTTGCGGGTCCGCTTGCCGTCCGGCTTGGTGACCCAGACGTACGCGGCGAAGCCGTAGATCGAGCCTTCGCCGTTGGCGCGGGCACGGGCGGGCATCAGGCGGCCTCCGGCGGGGACGCTCCGGCTCCAGGATGGCCGGGGCTGCGCTGGCGGGTCACGGTCCGCGGTGGTTGCGGTAGGCCATCCCGTTTGCCATCGACCCGGGCGAGCCGAGCAGACCACCGCCCGACCCGCCAGCGTCCGTACGAGCCGTCAAGGCCGTCTTGACATGGCGGGCCGGGCGGCAGCCTGCTTCCCAGGAGGGCGGGTCGATGGCAGACAGCAGATGAGGGCCTAAGCTGCGTCGAGGCGCTGAGCATCGCGATCGGAAGGCCGGGGGATAGGCGCGGATCTTGGTCGAGTCCGATCTACTTGTACATGGTTTAGGCAAGAGCTCAGGGGAGGGTTTGGGGAAAGTGTTATTTACCTCGGTGTCGATCAAAAATTTTCGCTCAATCGTCGACTCTGGTGAGATGCCACTGGGCCCGGTGACTTTGCTCGTCGGTCGGAACAATTCAGGGAAGTCGACCATAATTCGCGCACTCTATCTCTCTCAGGAAGGGGCGCCGCGGGAAGAAGGTGACACTCGGGTTGGAGCTTCCCAATTCGAGATCAGCCTCAAGTTGGGCGATTGGCACAACTTTCTCGGGGTGGGTAACAGTAGGCTTGAGCCTGGATCTACTCTTCGCCTACGGGGAAGTCACGATTCGGTTAATGGCTGGACTGGCGAAAAGGGAAATTCCTATGTGCAGCTAGCCGCGAATGTTGAGCCAAGGAATGCGATATACCCAGTGCTGGCTAGCCGACGACAGTCGCGCTACGAAGAGCAGGTCCGACGCGAATCCGCCATCACTGTAAGCCCAACGGACTCAAATCTGGTTTCGAGGGTGATGGCTCTTGCTACTTCCGAAATTCCTGAGGCCCGTGCGTTCCGTGCCGCATGTCGAGATGTTCTTGGCATCAACTTAAATATTTTGACGAACGAGCACGGGCAGCAGCGGCTAGGCGTTCAGGTGGATAGGTTCACCGAAATACCGCTAAGCGCGATGGGCGCGGGTATTACTTCAGCTTTGAACTTGTTGCTCAGTCTCAGTTCCAGCCGCAACAAGCTGTTCCTGATTGAAGAGCCGGAGAATGACCTACATCCGCAGGCTCTGAAGGCCCTCTTGGATATAATCCTTGATGCCGCAGCTACCAACCAATTCGTAATATCAACTCACAGTAGCATCGTGATGGCTAAGCTCGGTGTTGTTCCTGGCGCTGTGGTCCTCCACAGTAGAAGCAACGGGGAGATTCCACCAACCAGTACCTATGAAGTAGTCGATTCGCCGGGCTCACGGCTATCCGTGATGCAGGATCTTGGCTATGAGTTGGCCGATCTCGATCTTGGGGAAGGTTGGCTAATTTTTGAGGAGTCCAGCGCCGAACGCCTAGCAAGGGAGTTTCTTATTCCCTGGTTCGCTCCGCGGCTGCTTCGTCTTAGAACGCTGGCCGCCAGCGGCACCTCACGACTTGAGCCGATTATGCAAGACTACTTAGAACTATTTTTGTTCGCTCACCTTGAACCGATGTATCGCGGTCGAGCATGGGTCATCGCAGACGGAGACGAGTCGGGCGTCTCGGTCATCGAAAGACTAAAGCGGAAATTTTCCGGGTGGCCACCTGACCGGTTCATCAATTTCGACCGCGCCGACTTTGAGCTCTACTATCCTTCGTTTTTCAAGGAGGATGCTGAACGTGCACTTGCACAAGCAGACAAGAAGAAGCGTCGGGAAGCGAAGCGCCTGCTTCTTGGCAAGGTTCTCGCCTGGATTGCCGAAGACGAATCTGGGGCAAAGGAGGCTTTTGCTGAATCTGCGTCGGAGGTGATTGATAAGCTGCGCGCAATTGAAAGGTCCTTGCTTGATCTCGGTCGGGTTCCTAACGGTGTGGCCGACCACTAAGTATCGATTCGAGATGCCGAGTCCCGTCCGACAACGTGAGGACTTACAATGGCAAATGAAATTCCCGACATGGTTACTCCGATCGAGATCGTCACCTCGGTTGAGGGCAGTGAGATCCGCGCACGGCTAGCCGGGAAGACGATCGTTAGCGCTGTCTGGGCAGCGGGAGTGCACGATCCACGTGAATGGCAGGCTCAGGTGCATGGTGTGGCTCTGGAAGCACTCGCGGAGGCGATCAAGCATGCATACAACCCTGAACTCTGGCAGCGCCTTCCGTCAGCAGCGGCGAACACTGTGACATGACGTTCGTCAGCAAGAAGTCAGCAAGAGGTCTGGTGTCACCCGCCGGCAAGTGACGTGCTGCCTCCGGCGGGGCGCTCCGGCTCCAGGATGGCCGGGGCACCGTCGGCGTGTTGCGGTCCGTGGGTGGTTGCGTGGGCGATCCCGCCTGCCGTCGACCCGGGCAAGCCGAGCAGAGCACCGCCTGACCCGCCAGCGGACGTGCCGTCGTCAAGGTGTGCTTGACGTGGCGCGCCGGGCGGCGGCCCGCTCCCCAGGAGGGCGGGTCGACGGCACACGGAATGGGAACGGTTACTTGAAGATTGCGATGGGATGCACAATTACATCTGGGTGCGTGAACGACAAGTCATCGTCGTCGAATGGGACCCGCAGATGGGCGGCGCCCTCCTGCATGTGCTTCATCGCTTCGGTAACCGTTTCAACCTCAATCGGAACCGGTGGAGCGTTTTTCAAAATGCGCAGAAGGGACTCTTTTTCATTTGGCCGTAGGATGGTGCGAACTTGTGCTATTACTTGGTAGCGTTCTTCAATGTTGCTCAAGCCTGATACCAGATAATTGGCGGAAAGTCGGGCGATAATGCGTGGTCTTGAAACGCCGTTGGGGCGAAGATAGACAGCTACCGACAGATTGCCATCATTTCCCGTGATCCAAGACTCCATCATCTTCGCCTGACGCTTGTTGGAGGCGTTGTCCTGTTGTCTGGTCCCAAACATGGCAGGATTGTCCGCGAAAGACGAAAATGCAGTTACGAGCTTGTAAAGAGGGCTCGTGTAGACATCGGCAGTGAAGTGAATGGTGTCGCCTGCGGAGATTTGATCTCGCACCTGCATATCCCACTCGTCGAAGGATCCTATAGCGCCCTCGTCTGTCAGTCGCTGTAGCCACGATTCGAACGAAGAGAACCTTGTTCTCGTCCTGACGAGCTCCTCCTGAATGCTGCCTTGCCGCTTTTTGGACCCACCTACGCGGGTGCCCTTGAATCCTAACCCGGCGTCAACTCCACCTTCAGACGCCTCGCTGGTCTTTTCGAGAATTTGGTCAACTTGACCAGCTTCGAACGCCGATAGAGAGTTGAGGACGCTATCGTGGTTCAGATAAATAAACTCTCGATGAAGGTTCTTTTTTGGTTTCTGGTACGTTCCCACTGCATCCCTCGTCCTACATAGACAGACCGTATGGCTACGCAGGGCCACTGTAGCGAGCTCCGTCTACCTCCACCTGGTGTGACCTCTGAGTCCGGCTGGGTTTGCTGCGGGAGACCAAGGGGTGACGGCATCGAGCCCGAACGACGACAGCCCTCGACGCGAGAGCCCGCACGAGGGTCGGGACAGCATCGCCGCTGGGCGCAGCAGTGGCCCTTGGTTCCGCTTCAACGTGTGATCGTTCGGCGGCCGTGAGGGAGCGCAGCTTTGGTGGATTGTACCTTTCTATCCACTTGCTCCGACCGGCCATCATCGTGCTTATGGAGGCGGTGACAGCTCTATTTGGTGCGGTCATAGGCGGATTGCTGGTCCTGATCGGCGAGGTCCTCCGCCGCCGATCAGAGCGGCGAGACCGCGCAGTGGACAGAGTCCTTGCCGCGAGTGCGACCTTCGCCATGGTCATCAACAAGACATGTGGGGAGATGATCGACGCCAGGTTTCATGAGATGCCACGGCCGGCCTCGGCCCTTCGTGCCGAGCGCCATGAAGCGACCACTAACTTCTTCATGACGCCAGCACCGCCAGGGCTGCATGATGCAGGCCGGCGCCTTGTTTACGCCTACCACGATCTGTACGACCACTTCGACGATGATGACGCTTGGTCCAAGGCATGGGACAGCTACAGGGCCACCATTCGGCAGTTCGAGGCGACCGTAAGGGCCGTATCAGGTCTCGGCCTCGGCTTATGGGACCCTAGCGGAGTCAGAGGCAGATTGCGCCGCCTCAATGGCGGGGTGGGTGAGGTGCCCTCGCCGTCTATTCGCCCTTACGGTTGGCGGCGAGGCAGCGGGAACGGCACCAGCGTACCCAGCTAGCTAAGTGGCTGACCTGCATGACAGCCGAAACCTGGCTGGACGACGGTGGGCACCGGTGGACGGGTGCCGCCAGTAACCGCAGACTGACAGATGCATCAGTGGACCCTGCTGGAGGGAACGCCCAGAACTTACAAGCGAGGGGTCAACTTGCTTGGAGTGGTCGGCTCCGGTGGTAGGTCTGTGCCTGGTGGTTATGCCGATGGTGGGGGAGGGGTGAGCCAGGCGAGGGGTTGTCCGGTGAGGGCGGCGTCGGCGAGGCGGTGGGCGCTGGTGGTTTTGAGTGCCGTGCGTGAGCTGTCGATCCAGCGTTGCACGTTGTCTATGCCCTGGTGGCGGTACTCGACTGCTTGGATGAGGCATTCCAGTTTGTCGGCGTCGCGGGCGACGATGGCCTCTGGTGTCTCTCCTGCTTCGTATTCGGCGACGGCGGCGTTGATGAGGTCAGCGACGGCGGGTGGGCAGGCGGCGACCTGGTCGGCGGTGACGGTGGTGTTGGGTGCGGCGGTGAGGTAGCGCTTGGCGATGTGTGGGATGTCGGTGATGCGGGTTTCCTGGGTGTCGTGCAGGACGCACAGCATCGATACGCGGGCCGGGTCGGCACCTTCCATGGCGGCGAGCATCATCCCGATGAGCGCGGTGCGGAAGGAGTGTTCGGCGATGGATTCGGGGTGCTTGATGCCGGCGAACCACCAGCCGGTGCGGGCGGCGCGTTTGAGTACGCCGGCCTCGAAGATGAAGCGTATGGCTCCGGCGGCGTCGTGGTCGTCGTTCATGTGCCCGTCCCTGTGCCGGTGACTCCGTCTGCTCGCAGGCTGTAGACGATAGAGGTTAGTTCCTGCCGGGATTGTGGAGAGATGTGGTCGCTGTCCAGGATCCGGGTACTGCGTTTGAGGAGTACGCGGCTCTCGGCAGGGTTGTCGAGGGTGAGTCTGCGGCGTACGGCGAGCAGAGCCCAGATGTTGTGGACGTTGAGGTCGACGAAGGGGTGCGTGGGGTCGAGGCGCTGGACCAGCGTCGGCGAGGGAGCGGCGGTCGAGGGGTTGCGGTTAGGGCGCCTCCGGCGGGGGCGCTCAGGCTCCAGGATGGCCGGGCTCCGTCGGCGGGTCGCGGTCCGTGGGTGGTTGCGGTAGGCCACCCCGCCTACCATCGACCCGGGCAAGCCGAGCAGACCACCACCCGACCCGCCAGCGTCCGAACGTGCGTCAAGGTCCGCTTGACGTGGCGGGCCGGGCGGCGGCCCGCCTCCAGGAGGGCGGGCCGATGGCAAACGAAGATGGCAGGAGCCGCACTACTTCGTTGCCAGCATCCTGGCACGCTCAATGTGGTTAGCGATTGTTACGGAGCCCTTCCGGATGTCGTCAGCAGCGCTCGTGTAATCAACTCGGCCGTGGGCAACCATATTTCGAAGGTTCAGAACGCTCGTCAGCGACTCACGCTCGGAGTCGCTCAGTCTGGCTAGCTGAGCATAATGCTTGAACAAAACGCCAATGGGAATCTCTCGCTTTGCGTGCTCTGAACTCTCGGCTACCGCAGTCCGAATCTGAGTCTCAAGTTCTCCCCAAAGAGTGAGGAAGTCGGCAGCTCTGACCCTATCCTGAATTACATGGGCCATTTTTCCTGCCTCATTCGTGGCCTGCTTTGCGCGGAAGAAAGCGGAACCGGCCACGACCGCTGACGCTGTTGCCACCATCAGGCCAATGCTGGCCGCAATTTGGTCAGCGCGGTCAAGTGGTATATCGCCGTCCCAGCCGCCTGAAAGGAGGATGGCAATGAGTGCAGAAGCGGATGTCGCTAGAGCGGTAATAACAACCACAAAGGCTCGATAGCGTCTCCGTGTGGCTTCTTTGCGGTCCAACACGGCAGCTGAAATTACGCCGAGCTCCATCAGGGCTGCCCGCACGTCCGAAGAGGAGATTTTGTTTGACCCTTCCCCCGCCGCTCGACTGGCGGCCAGGGACAGGGCCTCCGAGCGCAACTCCATCAAGGTGTTGGTCAGAAGTTCCTTCCCGTCCTCCGTGAGTTGGAGGTCTGGGCTTCCGCGATCATTTGCTGTCATGTCTGCGACCCCTTGTTAAAGAATGCAAGCGCCAGGGCGCCGCAGACTACGAATCCGATCGCTCCCCACGGTTCGGTCAAGTTGTTGGTGAAGAACCCGCCTACGAAGGTTGCCGCAAGGCTGCCGAGCATCCAGTTTCGACGGTCAGCTGCCTTGCCGGATTGGGCGTAGCCGATCCGCTGCAGGGTTTCCGCGTCGTGGATCATCCCCGGCGTGATCATGGGAGCCGCGAGCCCGGGATTGGCGGCGGCCTCAAGGCGGCTTGCCTCGTTGAGGAGCGCGCGACCGTGTTTGGCAAGAGCTTCGGCAAGGGCCTGGTGGGTGGCACCATGGAGATCGGACGCGCCAGGTACGACCACATGCAACGCGTCGTCCCGTCTATCCGGGCTGGAGCCTGCGCTTCCTGCACCCGGTTGGGGAAGGCCCTTCCTGGTCCTACTCCCTAGAGCTTTGTTGCCAGTGCTGACATCCCTCGGTGCGACTTCATCAGTCACTTCGGGGCCTCCCGACGCATGACTACCCTGGCCCTCGGGCGCTGGAGGGCGAGCGGTCATTGGATGACGCACCAACATGACGGTAGGCGGAACACCTCCGGGGTGTCGCCGTAGAAGGTACAGCACAAGCGCCAGGGGCACGAAGGGTGATCGCACGCCTAGGCAAGGAGAAACGGTTCCAGGCAGCCGGCTTGCCTCCGTCGGCGAGCACCAGGCCGCCGGCATGCCCATCGCTCAGTTGTCGAGCGGCGACAGCGAAAGGCTCCGGAGGGTGCTCCACGACCTCTGGCGCGCCTTGGGCGTCGGGCTTCCGTACGACGACGTTTCCGGGACGGAACCTCATCACCGAATCTGATCGTTCTCGCATGGAGGTCGCGGACAGCAGCGGTGACAGCAGCGGCCGGGAGGAGAGCAGCCGCCAGCGGCCGCAGGCAGCCAGCCGTCTGAGGTTGCGTATGCGGACGAACTCCACCGGACGGCGCGACCAGAACTCACAAGCGAGGGGTCACTCTTGGTCGGTTTGTGGCGAAGGTCGGAAGCATTCGCCTGGCGGTTGCGGCATTAGCTGTCGTGGTGGGGCGCGTCGAGACGATGGGCGGGAGTACCGTCGACTGTGGTGGTCTGCCGGGTAGTGGCTGGTGGTCCGCTGCCCAGACCGCTACCTGGGAGACGATGATGAGCGAACCTGCGGCCTTCGGTGCGCGCCTTCGGATGTATCGCGAGCGTGCGGGAAAGACCCGACCGGTTCTCGGTGGGCTGGTGGGGCGTAGCGCGGAGTGGGTCAAGGCGTTGGAGAATGGTCGGCTACTGCCGCCTCGTCTGCCCATGTTGCTGCGGCTGGCCGAGGTGCTCGACATCTCGGATCTTGCGGATCTGACTGGCGATCAGTCGTTGCCGGTGGTGTCGGTGACCAGGGCGGGGCATTCCGAGGTCGGCAAGGTGGCGGCGGTGATGCAGCGGGCGTCGGTGCCGGGGGGCGCGGTGACACCGGTTGTCGTGATGCGCGATCTGGTGGATCAGGCATGGGCGTTGTGGCATCGGTCGACGACTGAGCGTACGGCGGTGGCGGCGGTGCTTCCGGGGTTGCTGACGGATGCGCAGCGGAGCGCTCGGATGCTCGATGGCGGAGACCGTCGGCTGGCGTCGGCGGAGTTGGCGCGGGTGTATCACCTGGTGCAGTTGTACCTGGCGCACCAGCCGTATCCGGAACTGGTGTGGCTCGCCGCCGACCGGGCGATGTCGGCCGCCCAGGACGCCGACGACCCGGCGGCGACGGCGGTGGCTGCCTGGTACTACGCGCACGTCTATCGGGGCGCGAACCAGGTCGACGCCGCCGAGCAGGTGCTGGCCGAGGCTGCGGATCTGGTCGATCCGGCGGCGGGTGGTGAGCAGTTGGCGCGATGGGGTCAGGTGCAACTCGGTATCGCGCTGGGCCACAGCAAGGCTGGCCGGGCCGGTCGGGCGTGGCGGGCGTGGGATGCCGCCGACTCGGCCGCGAGCCGACTCGGCGGTGGGTACGTCCATCCGTGGCTGATGTTCGGATCGGCGGCGTGTGCGGCGTACGCGGTCACCATCGAGACGGACCTGTGCCGCACGGGTGAGGCGGTGCGGCGGGCCGACGCAACCGACTATCGGGCGTTGCCCTCGCAGACCCGCCGGGCTGCGGCGCTGATCGATGCCGCTCGGGCGCACATGCTGGACCGTGGCGAGGTCGCGGCGGTGCACCTGCTCGGCCGGGCACTGCGGGAGAGCGTCGACACGGTGCGACACAACCCGTACGCCCGCACTGTCGCCCTGGAACTGTCGAACCGGCCGGGCACGGTCGGTGAGGACGCCCGAGAGTTGGCCTTGGCCATCGGCATTATCGGGTAACTCTCCCTGAGGTACAAACTCTCCCTGCCACAGCCGGTGACCACTCGTAGCGTTCCCGTCACTGGCGGCGGCGAGCCTGTGCCTGCCTGACACCCGATAGAGCCGGACGGAGTCTCGTCGCCGCCCCCTGTTGCTCGATCGAGGGGGCGTGTTTGTGGCGACCTGGTCTGAACTGTGCGCGTCGATGCGGTGGCTGTTTCGGCGGCCTCAACCGCCGCCACCGCCCGGGACCGGGCAGCGGTACCAGGACGTTGAACAGGCGGCGGCGCAACAGCGGCTGCTCGACCACGCGAGGCAACTACGGCGGTGCCAGGGCCACCACGATTCGGCAGCTCGGCTCAGCCCACGCCGATCGGAGGGCCTCCGGTGATCCGACGCGTGGCCGATTCGTCCGGGCGGTCATCTCTGAGCGGCCGGCGCGTCTCCTACGACGAGTACCTGTCGGCTACTGCGTTGACCTTTGCCCGTCGGCATCGGCCGGTCTGGTGTTGGCGGCGGTGGCGGTGGACCTGTCGATGTGGGTCCGATCTGCCCTGCCGTGCCCGGCACCGAATTCCGATCAATCGCGGGCACTGGCCGCAGGAGAGTGAGCAGTGGCCGGCGGGCCGGAACGGACGATCCTCGCCGTACACGTTCGTGGGCTCGACGGCATGTGTGCTGGTTGCCGGGTGTGGTGGGCGCGGCTGGTGCCGTACCCGTGCTGGCAGGTGGAATGGGCGACCAGTCGGCAGGCTCGCGCGAGCGTGGCCCGGTTCCTCGGCGGTGTGCGGTGACCAGCCACGGCCCGGTGATGCCGATCTGGAGCTGCGGTGGCTGTGACCTGCCCTGGCCGTGCCCGACGCGGCGGCGGGAGTTGCGCGCGGAGTACGCGGACGCGCCGGTGTCGCTGGCTCTCTATCCCGGTGTCTGTCTCGTCCAGGCTGCCGAGGACATGCCCTGGGCACCGGCCGGTGCGCTGCACCGGCGCTTCATCGGTTGGGCCAGGCAGTCACCGGAAGTACAGCAGCGAAGTACAGCAACCGTGCCAGCTGAACCCGACCGGCAGGAGCGCCACCAGGCCGGATGACCTCGTACGACACCCGATCCGACCGGCCTGCCGTGAGTTACAAGCGAGGGGTCAACCTGCTTCAGGTGATCGGCTCGATGGTAGGTCTGTGCCTGGTGCTGGTGGTTATGCCGGTGGTGGGGGAGGGGTGAGCCAGGCGAGGGGTTGTCCGGTGAGGGCGGCGTCGGCGAGGCGGTGAGCGCTGGTGGTCTTGAGTGCCGCGCGTGAGCTGTCGATCCAGCGTTGCACGTTGTCTATGCCCTGGTGGCGGTACTCGACTGCTTGGATGAGGCATTCCAGTTTGTCGGCGTCGCGGGCGACGATGGCCTCTGGTGTCTCTCCTGCTTCGTATTCGGCGACGGCGGCGTTGATGAGGTCAGCGACGGCGGGTGGGCAGGCGGCGACCTGGTCGGCGGTGACGGTGGTGTTGGGCGCGGCGGTGAGGTAGCGCTTGGCGATGTGTGGGATGTCGGTGATCCGGGTTTCCTGGGTGTCGTGCAGAACGCACAGCATCGATACCCGGGCCGGGTCGGCACCTTCCATGGCGGCGAGCATCATCCCGATGAGCGCGGTGCGGAAGGAGTGTTCGGCGATGGATTCGGGGTGCTTGATGCCGGCGAACCACCAGCCGGTGCGGGCGGCGCGTTTGAGTACGCCGGCCTCGAAGATGAAGCGTATGGCTCCGGCGGCGTCGTGGTCGTCGTTCATGTGCCCGTCCCTGTGCCGGTGACTCCGTCTGCTCGCAGGCTGTAGACGATAGAGGTTAGTTCCTGCCGGGATTGTGGAGAGATGTGGTCGCTGTCCAGGATCCGGGTACTGCGTTTGAGGAGCGCGCGGCTCTCGGCGGGGTTGTCGAGGGTGAGCCTGCGGCGTACGGCGAGCAGAGCCCAGATGTTGTGGACGTTGAGGTCGACGAAGGGGTGCGTGGGGTTGAGGCGCTGGACCAGGTGCCGGAAGAGAACCGAGCCGTGCCAGTCTGCGAGCGGTGCAGGCATGAATGAGTCGTCGTGTTGGCGGTACGGGATCTCGCCGACCCAGTAGGCCGAGTAGTTGAGGGCTGCTCGCTCGCAGGCGTCGTCCGGATGCGCGCGGGCGAGGAAGTCTCGTAAGGGTTCCGGGTCGCCCTGGTTCGCAAGGGATGTGACGACGGAGCGGGCGTCGGGCCACAGCGGTGACCAGGTTCGGAACGTGATCGCCCTGCGGGTACGGGTGGTGGTCTGGGAGAGCCATCCTGCGGCTGTCCTGGTGGGGTCCATGCCGGCGAGGAAGCACGCTTGTCGATGCAGCAGAACGCTCGGGTCACGTCCGGCGGCTGCCCGTTCGGCGAGTATGTGAAGCCGGGTGAAGAACGCGCGTTGCTCGTCGGCGGGCAGGGCCGGCCCCGACGCCACCGGACCTCGCCGGGCATGGGCGACGGGTATGCCTCTGGCGAAGGTCGGTGTCTGCCCGAGAACAGCCCAGAGGATCAGATCGGTCAGACGGTGGGTGAGTACGCACCAGCCGAGCGGCTGTTCGGCGATGTCGCACCGATCCACCTGGCCGTCCAGGACTGCGGCGAGGATGAAGTCTGCCTCGGCGGCGTCGTCGAGTGCGGCGAGCAGGGTCACGTTCGCTCCGAGCCGACCGAGCCTGCGTCGGACGGCGAACGCCTGCCCGAGCGGTACCGCCGTGAAGGGCCGACGCCCGGACTCCCAGCTCTGCGAAGTACAGCAACCGTGCCAGCTGAACCCGACCGGCAGGAGCGCCACCAGGCCGGATGACCTCGTACGACACCCGATCCGACCGGCCTGCCGGCTCTGACTGAACGCGGTCAGAGCCTTGTCATTTCGCCTCTCGTGGCGGATGGCTGCTGGTGTGTCGAGCGGGCGGGCCCGACGTGAGGTCGAGCCCGCCCGGTTTCGGTCCGGTTCTCCGGTGTTGGGCCTAGCCCGCCAGCCTGTCGTCCTGGGCGCCGGCGAACAGTGGATCAGCGATGGTCATCGTGCGACGAGGCTGAATCGCTGGTTGGTGCCGCCGTGGCAGTCGTAGAGCTGGACCTGTGCTCCGTTGGCGGTGCTCCAGGCGTCCAGGCAGCGTCCGGACTGGACGTTGCTGATGGTGCCGTTGGAGTTGACGTTCCATTGCTGGTTGCTTTGGCTGTGGCAGGTGTAGATCTGGACGGCGGCGCCGTTGCCGGAGCCTGCTGCGTCGAGGCACATGTTGCCGTACACCCGTAGTTGTTTGTCCGAGGTGTAGGTCCAGGCTTGGTTGGTCTGTCCGTGGCAGTCGTAGAGCTGTACCCGGGTGCCGTTGTTCTGGGAGGCGTTGGGTACGTCGATGCATCGACCCGACTGGCTGCCGACGATCTGGCTGGCGGAGCCGGAGGGTGGAGGCGTGGTCGGCGGCGGGCTGGTCGGCGGGGGAGTGGTGGGGGGCGGAGTGCCGTCCGGTGCCACCGCTCGGCCGGTGCTCGGTGAGATCATGCCCGGACAGAGGTTACGGCTGCTCAGGTTTGCCATGATCTGCGGAATCGCGTTGCGGGTGTTCTGGATGCCGTCGTGCATCAGGATCACCTGGCCGGCCTGGAGACGGCTGGCGTTGGAGACGATCTGGCTGACGCTTGCGCCGTTCCAGTCCTGGGAGTCGACGTCCCAGATCACCTGGCGCAGGCCGAGCGACGAGGCGACCGACTGGAGAGTCGAGTTGGTCTCCCCGTAGGGCGGGCGGAACAACTGCGGCCGGACGCCGGTCGCCGCCTGGATCGCCGAGTTGGTCTGGGAGAGGTCCGACTGCATCTGGCTCTGGTTCATCGAGGTCATGTGCGCGTGGTTCCAACTGTGGTTGGCCACCCACATGCCCGCGTCGACCTGGGCCCGCGCGGCGGACGGGTTGCTCTGCACGTTCTGCCCGACGTTGAACATGGTCGCCCGTACGCCGTTCGCGCGAAGCACGGACAGCAGTGCGCTGGTACTGCTGTTCGGCCCGTCATCGAAGGTGATGCCGACGTACCCGTTGCAGACGGCGGCGCTGGACGGAGTGGCGGCGACCGCGAGACCGGTGGCGCTCAGCGCCACGGTGGAGGCGAGCGCGGCCAACCGGACGGTGAGACGCGATTTTCGGGGGGCGGACGGGCGGCGGGAGCCGCCGATACTGGCGTACATGTGCAGGTCCTCCTTGGGACGGATGGCACCTGACGACGCATGGTTGTAATCGACAGGAGTTGATGCCATCGCGTTCGGAGTATTGCAACGGCGTTTCGAACACGTCAATGATTTCCGGAAGTTTTCCGGAAGTTCCGGAAAGGGTCGGCTGGTCGGCCGCGACCGCCCAGGCTGGCACGCGTACGGCGGCGTTGGCGCGGCCCTGTAAGGGGGGCTGGCTGGAGATGGCCACCGTCGAGTGCATCGACTGGTACAACAACCGCCGCCTGCAGGGCGAACTCGGACACGTCCCACCGGCTGAGCACGAAGCACGACACGCGATGACCCACCCGGTCACCGCATCCCTGGAAACCGGCTCACCAACTCTCCAGCAAACCCGGGGCTTGACAACCAACCGAGGTCCTGGATGGGGCGACGACGTTTGCCGGGTACGCCGACCAGAGTCTGCACGCCGATGAAGTCGCTGGTCGGGCCGAGGCCCGCGCGGACAGTGACGCGCCACTTTGGCCGGTCGAGGACGGCACGGTATTCGGACATCGTCACGACTTTGCCGGGGCCCTGACTCGACACCGAAAGCTCAAGATTTCCTCAAATGCTGCGCTTAGCTGCATTTAAATTCACTGACGCCTTTAGTTTCTTCGCATCCGATTGGCGCGGCCGCCCTACCGGAAAAACGATTCAAGTTCATTACTTCTACAACTGTAGGAGGTCATGATGAAACGACGCCTATTGGTGTCGACAACCGTCGCAACGCTGTGTGCTGTCACGCTTTCCGCGCCGTCCTCGTCGGCTGAGAACGGAAACGCCGACTGCAAGAACCTTCCCGGCGAGCGGGCCACCTCCGGCTGGACCAACTACGAGGAACTCGGCAAGCGACTCGCCCAGATCGAGGCGACCAGCCACGGCCGCGTCAACGTGGACGTCATCGGAGAGTCGAATCGGGGTCGGGACATCTACGCGGCGCGGGTCGGCACGGGTGACCGCGTACTGCTGATCACGAGCGAGATTCACGGCAACGAGAAGACCGGCACCGAGGCCCTGCTGCAGATGCTCAAGACCCTCGGATCCAGCGGCAGTGCACAGGCCAAGGCGATCCGCGAGAACTTGACCATCGTCGCTGTCCCGAAGTTCAACCCCGACGGTGCGGAGCTGAACCGTCGGCAGAACGACTTCCCGTGGAGCGAGGTGGTCCAGAAGTTCCCGCAGCTGGCCGGAACGAACCCGCCGTACTACTACAACAACGGCGCACAGGGCTTCGACATCAACCGGGACTTCAGCGCCGACCTCACCGCCGAGCCGTCCCCCGAGACCCGGCCGACGAACGAAACCCTCCCCGGCATGTACCTGACCAACGAGTCCCGGGCGCTGCGTGACCTGTACGTCGACCTCCGGGACGAGTTCGGCAAGGTCCACGCCTACGTCGACCTGCACCACATGGGCCCGTGCAACCAGAACAACGACACCGAGCAGTACGTGACGGTGTCGCTGGACTTCCCGCCGCTCGGCTCGGAGGTCGACGGCAACCCGCGGTACGCCGACTGGCCGTTGCTCGACCAGGATGCCTCTCGCCGTCACGCGCTGGCTGCCGCCCTCGGCATGATCGACCACGGGGGTAACGGATCGGGAACCAACTCGCCCTTCGTCGGTGGGGTGAGCCGTTACGTCCACTACCAGGTCGCCGACGGATACAGCTACGACCGGGACTACGCCGGCCAGGCCAGGTCGGCCTTCGCCCTCAACGGCAGCGCCACGGTGCTGTTCGAGGTACGTGGCCAGTCGCACGCGTGGGGCCAGAAGCAGAACGGCATGCTGACCCAGGTCGTGCAGGCCGGCCTCTTCGGAATCGCGGACCGGATGGCGGACAAGTCCGTCGACAACCTGAACGGCAACCACTTCTACGATCTGCCCAAGTACTGGTGAGCCACAGAGTCGATGCAGTAATCAACGAACCACGGCAATCACCTGGACCCTGACATCACCACATGAATCAACGGCCACCGCCCGGCATGGGCGGTGGCCGTTGAGCGCGCCCGGTCCGTACCCGATGTTGGGGGCAAGCTGGGTCAACAGCGGCGGCGGTCTGAAGCCGTGTGTGCCCGCCGAGTGCTGGACCGACGCTTCGTGGTCACCCGGCGTGTAGATCAACACGATTCCCAAGCTGAACTGATCCCGGCGCCTTTGCGAAAGCCGCGGGGCAGCCAGCGACTGGTGACGGAGTTTGACCTGCGATCACCTGACGGCGTCAGTCGAACAGCCGGTCGAGTGCTTCCTGTTCGAGGTCGCGCCAGCGTTGGGCGTCCTTCAGCGCCTTGGCGATCTCCTTCTCGTCGAGGTGGTGGGCGCCCTCCTCACGGATGCACGCGATGCTGAACGGCCTGCCGACCGACGGTGAGGTCCGCTCCAGGGCCTCCAGTACCCGTGCCACGCCCACCACGCCGTACTCGACGGTGCGTGTGGTCATCCGGAAGTGGGACAGCAGCGCGCCGGCCTGCTGGGCCATGGGTGCGCCGGAGCCGATGGCGTGGAAGCCCACGTCCTCGTAGCGGCCGATGAGCCCGTTGGGGTTGATCTCCACGATCCACGGTCCGCCCTGGCTGTAGCCGGCCGCGAGCAGGTACGCCGACACCCCGCCGCCGCTGTCCTCGCCGGGCACGTCCGGGATGTAGTTCTGGTAGTGCTTCTTGAAGACCGGCAGGACACGCTCCTGCAACTCGTCGCCGATCTCGGGTGCTTCGAGGATGGCGGTGGCCGACTCCTCAAGGAGGGGGCGCAGGTCGTTGAGGACTCCCCGCGCGCCGCTGCCGCCCCAGGCGGCGCAGGTGCCCAGCGGGTGCAGCTTCTGGGCGGGGAAGCTCAGACCGCGGTCGCTCTCGGTGATCTGGGAGTCCGCGCCGATCACCACCCCGTCGCTGCAGACAACGGCGAGTACGACGGTCATGGGTCCTCCTGGCAGGGTGAGGGTTGGTCGCGAGGTACCCGGCCGTCCGTCTGCCTACACCCCGAACTGCACCCAGACGCGGACGCGCTCGGTGACCCTGTCGCGCCCGCCGAGGGCGTCGCGGAGCTCGTCGGTGAACCTGGCTCGGCCCTGTGCGGAGGGCAGCCGTTCTGCCGACATGGCGGAGAAGACGCCGCCGATCATGTCGTCGATGGTGAGCACTGCGTCGTACTGCACCAACGATTCCGCGTATCGGTAGCCGGCGCGGACGAGGGCGTTCTGGTGGTGCAGGCGGCCGGGCTCGTCGGTCTGGCACGTTGCGGTGACGGGGTGCCCGAGCAGCCGTTGCAGGCATTCGCGCAGTGCCCCGGACCATTCGGTGTCCTGCATCCACAGCGGTGCACCGTTGGTGATCACGGCGATGCCGCCGCCGGGACGCAGCAGCGGTCGGACGGTCCTGAACAGCGCGTCGCGGTCCATGAAGTGGATGGCGACGGCCACGGTCAGCGCACCGATCGTCCGGTCGCCGAGCAGCCGGCCCAGTGTGGGTAGGTCGCTGTCATCGCCGAGCAGCCACATCGTGTTGGGTCTTGCGGCGTTGAGGGCAGCATGGCGGGCCAGGGCCAGCATGTCCGGCTCCGGGTCGACGCCGATGACGGTCCCGACCCGGGCGGCGAGCGGGAGGCTCAACTGGCCGGTGCCGCAGCCCAGGTCGACAGCTGTGTCGTCGGGACCGAGGTCGAACGCCTCGACGAGGGCGTCGAGCACCTCGGGCGGGTAACCGCGTCGGTGCCGGGCGTAGTACGTCGCCACCTCACCGCTGAAGCTTGCCTTCATGTCGACAGCCTGCGGCGACACAGGTCGGGAAGCGAGCGATTCTGCTGAGGGCATCGTCATTCACTCGTGGTGATCATGGTGTCGGATCCGCCCGGGCCTCCGCTTCGAGTTCGGATTCGTCGACGAGGCCGGCCACGAAGGTTTCGAAGTCGGGGGCGAGGACCGTGATCCGGTAGTTCCACTCCTGGTCGACGTGTACGACGGCCGGCTCGCCGACCGAACGGTAGTCGAGGGCGATCATGTCGTGGCCCGCCGACGGGCAGTCGGCGATGTAGACGCCGATGTCGGGGTAGCCCCATTCCGCGACCCAGAACGCGCTGCCGAACTCGCCGCACAAGCTGAAACGAGCAGTTCGACCGATCGCGGCGAGCATGTCCACGCCGACGTGGTCTTCCGCCCATGAGGTCCGGCTGGGCGCAGGGTGGGCGGTACGGGCGAACGAGCCGCCGTTGTGCCGACGGGCCAGATCGACGTACGCGGTGGGCAGTCGAC
Organism: Micromonospora maris AB-18-032; assembly: GCF_000204155.1. NCBI lineage: Bacteria > Bacillati > Actinomycetota > Actinomycetes > Micromonosporales > Micromonosporaceae > Micromonospora > Micromonospora maris. Next base: position 1,909,442 of record NC_015434.1, read on the forward strand.
GCCCAAGCTGCGCCTGGACCGACCGCAGGACCTCGTCGGTGAGCGGGTCTTCCAGCGGGCCGGTTCCGTCGAAGACGGCTGCGGGATCGAGCACCGGTCGACGGTAGCCGGTGGAGACAGCGCGTCTATGCATGAGTCGCGATAGCCGACTTTGATACATGCCGGAGGCGGTTGTTTCACGACACCGAAACATTGATGCCGCTGATTGTGACCCCGTCGTTACCGCTCGCACACTCCTGTGCGTCATGTTCCGGTCGAACGGAGGAACACATGCGTCTCCGATCATTTGTCAGCACAGCGCTGGCTGCGGTCCTGGCCGCCGCCGGCGCACTCATGCCGATGGCACCTGCCGCAGCGGCCACCGCTGACCGTTGGGGGTTCGCCTACGTCAAGGACCCCACCGTGCCGGCCTGGACCGTGCTCGACACCACCCGGCAGTGGGGCAGCTGGAAGACGGCATTCCCGACCGCCTGGGCCCAGGGCGCCAAGCTTGCACCTGGCCTGTTCCAGGTCCGCTTTCCGCAGGTAGGTGCCGGTCCGCGGGGCGTGCCGCACGTGACCCCGGTGAACCGGAGCGGGCATTACTGCGAGGTGGTTCGCTGGGGCCAGTCCGGTGCCGACCAGATCGTTGAGGTGCAGTGCCACCGGCCCGGCGGCGCACGCGAGGACACCCCGTTCACCGTGCTCTGGACCACTAGCTCGGGCGTGTTGCCAGCCGGCAACTCCTACGCGTACGTGCAGTGGGCCGGCGGCGCGTTGACGCAGTCGTACAACTCCACGGGCATGGCGAACGCGGCCGGGGCGTTCGGCGTCGGGCAGTACGCGGTGCGGCTGCCCGGGGTGGGGCTGCCCGACCTGCTCGCCGGCAACGTCCAGGTCACCGCCGTGCAACCGAACGCCCTTCCCCGCCGATGCAAGGTCAACTCCTGGGGCCCGGTCAGCACCTACGTGCAGGTGGAGGTCTTCTGCTACGACCAGGCCGGCGCGTTCACCAACACCGACTTCGTCCTCTCGTACCACCGCCGGCGGTCGGTGATCGGCTCCTTCGGCCCGCCGAACTACATCGGATACCTGGGTACCGCCGTCGGCGGACCGACCAACGACAACTCGATGGTCGGTGTCGGTGCCAACACGGTGGTGCCGGTGGCGCCCACCGGCCGCTTCCTGGCGACCTTCCCGCAGCTCGGCGTCAGGGAGACGCACGCCCAGGTCGTGGCGCAGGGGCCGGGCAGCAACTACTGCCACCTCACCCAACCCTGGTCGTACACCACTGACGCCGAGGTCGACGTGATCTGCTTCGACAACGCCGGCGTGATCACCCCGCACCGTTTCCTGGCCACCTTCACCTCCCGGGTCTGACGCCGGGAAGCGTCGACGGTGGCCCTGGGGCAGGCCACCGTCGACGCTGCGGCGGCCGATTCCGCACAGTGGTCAACCTCGCCGAGGTGTCTGTGCGGTGGCGCGGCCGAGCAGACCATCGTCACGTTCGGGCCGACCCTCTACCGTGCCCCGGCTCTGGTGAAGCAGGGTGACCAGGCCGTGGCCGTCGTCGATGCGGGCGTCCGGTCGCAACTGGGGGTGCGGTGGTTCGTGGTCGGTGCGAGGTGAGCGCATGAGGATCGCGGCACCGGCACCGGCTCGTCGGGCGCAGGCAACGTCGCGGTGCACAGTGTCGCCGATGAACCAGCACTCTCCGATCGGTACGCCGATGGCGTCGGCGGCCGACCAGGCCAGCCGCGGGTTGGGTTTACGGAGTCCGGCTTCGTCGCTGTAGAACTCGGCGGCGAACAGGTCGGACAATCCGGCGGTCGCGAGGAAATCGCGATGCGCGGCCCCGCAGAGCGCGTTGCTGACCACGGCCATCGGCAGACCCGCAGCCGCCGCGGCGTGCAACGCCTCCGGGATCCCGGGTCGGACCTGCCAATCCGGTCGCCAGGCCCAGGCGTACGCCAGCGGGGTCGCCGCGTCCTCGACCGCCGTGCGGGCCGGCGCGGGCCAGGAGTGGGTGACGAAGTCCGCCCACACCTGGGCGTGGGGCAGCTCGATCGGATCGTCGAGGTGGCCGCTGTCGTCGCGCCACCGGGCGTACGCCCTGCCGCCCTCGGTCAGGTCGGTGGTGATCTGCTCGACCGACACGGTGTCGCCGACCAGGTCGGACAGCCGCCGGACCAGGTCCGATGGAGCCGGTGACTGTCGCGGAGCGTCGGCCAGGACGCCACCGAAGTCCAGCAGAAGCGCACGAGGCGATCGCAGCATGCCACCATCCTGGCGTACGCAGGACAATTGACATCGTTGTTACAGGGACGGGTCCCAGGCGATGAGCTGATCGCGGCCCTCGGTGGCGTGGTAATCGACGACGGCGGGCTGGTGTGGCCAGGCGACCGTCGTTGCGCAGAGGGTGAACTGGCAGTCGTCGAATCGGAGCGGCGCGGTGGCGCGGAGGTTGCTGCGACCTTGAGTCGCTCATGGCGGGAGAGTTCTCGGGTGGCAGCAGGTGTTGAGAGCAACATGCGACCGGGGGGAGCGGGTGACCGCCCGGCGGGCGTACGCGCAACCGGTCGCCGACTCCGGAGAACACGTCCGCAGCAGTGTCCAGTTCGGACTGTAACGCGCCGGTATTGACGAGCGCGACCATTCAGCGCGTTACCTGCTGTTCTGTGCTCGGTTGTTGGCAAGGGGAACTGATGTGCCCTTGACGGACTGAGAAAAGAACTCGTGCTGCGTGTGTCGATCGTGAAGGCATGCGCGTACGCTGATTCACCATCACGCGGTCCCTAATTCTAGGAGGTGATCACGGTGAAGGGTGACGTTCGTGGAGTGGCCAACGCGGTCTGACGGTCAGTGAACCGGTGTCAGCGACAAGGAATTGCTCTTGTTGCTGACGCACCGAGCAGTCCTAGCCGGCAGCATCATGCTCTGGAGCTGCTGATACTCGCTGCCGGCTAGGCGCTTCGATCTGCTTGCAGGGCTCGTGGAATTCGATCTCCGCGGTCTGCCGAATGGCCGTGAGGCTTATCGGCAAGTGGCATTTGATCCGAAAAGAGGGCTGGTTCCGGCGTTCGTCATTCCCTGCGACGGGAATGTCATTCTCGCCGTGTGCGTTCTTCCAGCTTTCGGGCGATCCGTTCGATGGCACTGAGGTCTTCCGGGTCGAGTCGGTCGATGAAATGACGTCGTACCGACTCGACGTGGGTCGGTGCGGCGTCTTCGAGTGCGGTCAGACCCTGCGCGGTGAGGGTGAGGAGGCAGCCGCGACCGTCGTTCGGGTCGGGGGTACGCCGCAGCAGACCGCGAGCTTCCATCCGGGTGGCGTGCCGGGAGAGTCGGCTGCGCGACCAGCCCATCTTGTCGGCCTGCTCACCCAGGCCACTGGTGTGGTCGGGGCGCTCCGAGAGGGTGCTCAGCACCTCGTAGTCGGGTTCGGAGAGCCCGATCGCCGCGAGATCGCGGCTCGTGCCGGTCGAGACGGCGACCATCACCCGCCGGTACGCCCGCCACGCCCGCTCCTCGTCCGGCTTCAGCCAGCGGGGCCTCGCTGCCGGTTTCGTTGACATGTAATCAATCTAGCACCTACGATTCGTTTCCATGTCAACGAGACCGATTCGTGTTCTTGCCCTGGTGTGCAGCACCCGCCCCGGTGCCCTCGGCCCGGTTGTCGGGCAGTGGCTGATCGAAACGCTCACCCCACGGGCTGCGGAGCTCGGCGTCGAGCTCGTACCGGTCGCCATCGGCGACCTGAACCTGCCGTTCCTGGACGAGGAGGGGCATCCGTCGTCGGGCGACTACCGGCACGAGCACACCCGCCGCTGGAGCGAGACCGTCGACGCGGCGGACGCCTTCATCGCGATCACCCCGGAGTACAACTACGGGATGCCGGCGACCCTGAAGAACGCGCTGGACTACCTCAGTCGCGAGTGGGCCTGGAAGCCGATCGGGTTCGTCAGCTACGGCCACACCTCGGCCGGCACCCGGGCGGTCCAGCACGCCAAGCAGGTGGTCACCACGTTGCGTCTGGTCCCGCTGGGTGCCACCGTCGCGATCCGCATCGGTGCGGCCATGCAGGACGGCCGGCTGCGGCCCGACGCCGCCCACCATGCGGCGGGTGTCGGCCTGCTGGAGGAACTGGTCCGGGTCGCCCACGCGCTGCGGCCGATGCGGGAACGCGCGCACGTCGGATCCTGCGCCGGTCCGCTGCCTGGCTCCTACGCGAGGCGACTGACGGCCGACGACGTGGGCCAGGTGACGGTGCTCCAGCGGTGCTGCTGGGTGGACGAGGCCCTCGCCAACGACACCATGGACATACCGGCCCTGCACGAGTCGCCGGAGCAGGTGCGCGAGTGGCTGACCAGCTGGCACGCCACCGGCCTCTGGCGGGACGGCCGGCTACTGGGCATGGTGCGATCCCGTCGCGTCGACACCGACTGGCACGTGGGCCGGCTCGCTGTCGCTCCTGACCTGCGCGGCCAGGGGCTGGGCCGGTGGCTGCTGCGGACCGCCGAAGCCGCCGCCGATCCCGACTGCCGCCGCATCGTGCTGTTCACCGGGGCCAGGAGCCAGCGCAACATCGACCTCTACCACAGCGAGGGGTACCGGCCGGTGTCGCTCGCCAGCCCGGACGGCACCACCTGCCTGACCAAGCCGGCAGCCTGATGAATCGCCGCGGCGCGCGCAACCAGTCGGCGATCGATCCTTGACCTCACGTGTGGTTGAGGTTTGAGACTGGCCCCGGCGGCGACGGATCACGGGGAGGCTACGCATGCAGGCAGTGGTGTTCAGGCAGGTCGGCGGGCCAGAGGTGCTGGAATGGGCTGAGGTCGAGACGCCGGAGGCGGGCCCCGGCCAGGTCCGGGTGAGCGTGCGGGCGGCCGGCGTGCAGCCCATCGACTGCGCGGTACGCGCCGGACGTACGCCCGACTGGGCGCGGGCCCCACTGCCCGCGGTGCCGGGCAACGAGTTCACCGGAGTGGTCGATCAGGTTGGTGACGGGGTCGACGGCGTGGCCGTCGGTGACGAGGTGCTGGGCTTCGGCTTCATGAACGCCGCGGCCGAGTTCATCGTGGTACCCGCCGACCAGGTGACCGCCAAGCCGGCCGCCATGCCCTGGGAGGTCGCCGGAGGGTTCAGCGGCGCGGCCCAGACCGCGCACATCGCCCTCGAACAGATCCGGCCCGCGTACGGCGAAACCCTGCTCGTGCACGGCGCGGCCGGTGCCGTCGGCGCGGTGGCGGTGCAACTCGCGCTGCGGGCCGGAGCCCGTGTGGTGGGCACCGCCGGCACCGCCAACCAGGACTATCTGCGTACCCTCGGCGCGATGCCGGTGGTCTACGGCCCTGACCTGGTCGACCGTCTCCGCGGCCTGTTGCCGGGCGGCGCCGATCTGGTGCTCGACGGTGCCGGGGGCGAGGCGCTCACCGCGTCCCTGGCCCTGTGCCCCGACCGTTCCCGGATCCTCACCCTGACCGAGCATGCCCGCGCTGCCGACCTCGGCATCCGGACCACCCCGAACCTGCGTTCCGCTGCCCGCCTCGCCGCTCTTGCTGCCCTCTATGCCACAGGTGACCTGCGCTTCCTTGTCCGTCGGACCTATCCGATGGCGAAGGCCGCCGACGCCCATCGGGAGGTGGAGACCGGCCACGGCCGGGGCAAGGTGGTCCTGGTCCGATGAAGGTCGGCGTGATCCTGCCCTCGCTGACGATCCAACGGCGAGACTCCCTCGACCTTGCTGCCGCCGCCCGCCACGCGGAGGACGCTGGTCTGGACAGCGTGTGGCACGGCGATCATCTCGCCGTCGGGATGCCCACCGTGGACTGCACGATCGCCCTGGCCGTCGCCGCTACCGCCACCGCCCGCATCCGGATCGGCGCGAGTGTCTTCATTCCCGCGATCCGCCCGCTGGTGTGGGCCGCGAAGCAGGTGGCGAGCCTGCAACTGGTCTCCGGCAACCGCCTCCTGCTCGGTGTCGGCTCCGGTGGTGGCGCCGCCCAGTGGGCGGCGGCGGGTGTCGCCTTCCGCGAGCGCGGCCCGCGTACCGACACCGCGCTGCGGCTGCTACCCGGACTGTTGGCGGGCGAGTCGGTGACCACGCCGGACGGAAGCGTGGTCACGCTCTCGCCCGGCGTCGAGGTTCCGCCACTGTGGGTGGGCAATGCCTCGACCGTGGCGATCGACCGGGCGGCCCGGCTGGGTGACGGCTGGTTCCCGTCACTGATCACTCCCACGGCACTGGCCCAGGGTCGGGCCCGGCTCGATGGGGTGGCTGTCGCCGCCGGCCGACCGGTGCCGACGGTGACCATCGGTGCCACCGGTGCGCTGGGCGATGCCCCGGGCACGCCCTCCCGCGCGGAGTTGGCGGCAGGGCTGGCCGGCGCGTACCGGCACACCGCCCGCGACGCCGAGGAACTTCCCATCACCGGCGGGCCGGACGAGGCCGCCGAACGCCTCGCGGAGTACGCCGCCCACGGCGCGAACCATGTGGTCATCGGATTGTCCGGCCCGGACTGGCGGGCACAGGTCGATCTCCTCGCCGAGGTTCGCCGCCGGTTACCAGGACCGGGTGACGAGTGATTCGCGGATTTTGTCCGCCAGCTTAGGATCAAGAGCATGAATTCCGATCTCGACACTTTGCCGAAGATCAGTGCGCCGGCGACACGGGCGCTGCACAACGCCGGCTACGCGACGCTGCGCGATCTCGTCGGGGTGTCGCGTGCCGAGTTGGCCGAGCTGCACGGCATGGGACCGAAGGCACTCGGGATCATCCAGAGCGCACTGGAGGAGCACAACCTGACTCTCGGTAGGTGACGCGCGGGCAGGCGTGCGCGGGTACGTGCGGACGAGCCCGCGGAGCAGGCGGTGGGACCGGGTCCCACCGCCTGCTCCCGGTCACCTGGCGGGGGTGTGTCGTTGGTTACCGCTGATCTGCCCCAGGGGAGCGCGGCCGCCGCCGCGTCCGTCCCGGTCGCGCCGGTCGCGTCGGTCGTGTCGGTTGTTGCCCGACGACGACAGTGAGGCCGCCGCCGCAACTCGGGGATCCTGCATGCTGTACCGACCCGACTGGTACGCGACTATCTGCGTCAGCCGGCGACTCTCGATGAAATTGACGAGATTCGCCTCGTAGGTGTTGTACGCGTTGCTCGCCCTCTGAGCGGCGCGGTTCACCGCGTCCTGGAGCGGTTGTCGTACGTCCGCCGTCTGGGCGTATACGACCCGGGCTTGCTCGACGGTGTATCCCTGTTCGGTGATGTGCCGCTGAACATCACCATCGAAGGCCGCCAGTTCTTCCTGACGCTGGGCGAGGCGTTCGTCTGCTCGTACGATGTCGGTCCACGGGTTCGCGGTGTCAAAGGCTTGTTGCTGCGCTTCGGGCAGGAACGCTCGGGCCTCCTCGATGCCCAACTGGGTGACCAGTTCACGAGCAGTCCGTGGAGGTGGCGGGTCGGTGTAGAACTCGTTGTTGGCGCCGCCGGGGTCTGGATAGGTCATCGAAGTCCCTCCGTGGGTCGGGAAGCTTCTGGCATGACGTGCCGGCGGGCTCACCGGTTCAACGGGGTTTCAGGACGCCTGACGGGTCGGCATGTCGGCCAGCCAGACGTCCGCCAGCTCGTTGAGGGGGACGTCGAGGGCCTGGCTGAGGCAGACCACCGTGCCGAACGCCGGTGCGGGCAGGCGACCGGCCTCGATCTTGCGCAGGGTCTCGGGGGAGATGCCGGCTGCCAGGGCCACCTCGACGAGGCTGCGGCCGGCGCGTGCGGCCCGCAGCGCCGTTCCGAGGCGCTGGCCCGCCGCGATCTGTTCGGCGGTGAGTGGTTGGCGAACCATGCCAGCAGGATAGTCCGCCGGCACCCCGACGGGTCGTGGTATAAAAATACCGCTTCATCGAGGGGGGTAGTCGTGATCGAGTTGAAGTCCGTCGAGGAGATCGGTCGGATGGCGGTGACCGGCCAGTTCGTCGGCGAACTGCTCGCCGAGTTGCGCACTGTCGCCGCAGTCGGTGTCAACCTGATGGACCTCGAACACCACGCCCGTCGCCGCATCGCCGAACGCGGCGCCGAATCCTGCTACTGGGACTACGCTCCCTCGTTCGGTCGGGGGCCGTTCCGCAACGTGCTGTGCCTGTCGGTCAACGACGCGGTGCTGCACGGCCTGCCCCACGACTACGTGCTGCGCGACGGCGACCTGCTCAGCATCGACATGGCGGTCGGCATCGACGGTTGGGTCGCCGACTCGGCGCTCTCCTTCGTCGTCGGCACCCCCGACCCGGCCGACCTGAGGCTGATCGAGGCCACCGAGGTCGCACTGGAGGCCGCCATCGCCGCCGCCCAGCCCGGCGGTCGCCTCGGTGACATCTCCGCCGCCATCGGCGAGGTCGCCGAGGCGTACGGCTACGGGGTCAACGCCGAGTTCGGCGGACATGGCATCGGCCGCACCATGCACGAGGCCCCGCACGTGGCCAACGACGGCCGTCCCCGCCGCGGGCTGAAGCTCGACCCCGGCCTGACCCTGGCCATCGAGCCCTGGTTCTGCCGCTCCACCGACAAGATCAGGTACGACAGCGACGGCTGGACGATCCGCTCCGCCGACGGCTCCCGCACCGCCCACTCCGAACACACGGTCGCCATCACCGCGGCCGGCCCGCAGGTGCTGACCCGGCGGCCCGCGCCCGGCCACTGACAGGGACTTTTCCGTCCAGATCCGTAAACCTCTCATTCTTGCTACAAAAGGGATGAGGTGGTGGTTCCGGGCGGAAGAGGTGACCGTGACAGCGGGTGACAGCGCGGCCGGTCGAACCAAGCCCCCCAGACGCAATCTCGTGGCGATCATCGCGATCGTCGTGCTCTCCGGCGCCTTCTTCGGCTACAACCAGGGCGTCATCAGCGGAACCCTGAGCGACATCCGTCAGGCCTTCCACGCGGACACCTTCGCCGTCGAGGCAGCGGCGAGCTGGGTGACGATCGGCGCGTTGGTCGGTGCGCTGGTCGGTGGTCATCTCGCGGACCGGGTAGGTCGGCGGGGCGCCCTGTGGGTCGCCGCCGCCACGTACATCGTCGGCACGATCGTCCAGGCTGCCGCGCCGAGCATCGCCGTACTGTCCGGTGCGCGGCTGGTGCTCGGCGTGGGTATCGGGGTGGCGTCGGTCGCCGGGCCGATGTTCGCGGCCGAGGCCGCCCCCGAGCGGATCCGGGGCGGGTTGGTGGCGGTCTACCAACTCTCGATCACCGCCGCGATCTTCATCGGCTACCTCGCCGACGAGTTGTTCACCCGATCCGGGTCGTGGCGCTATCTGCTGGGCGTCGCGGTGCTGCTGGGCGTGGCCCTGATCCTGATCACCGTCGTGATACCGGACTCCGCGATCTGGTACCTGCGCCGGGGCGACCGGGATCGGGCGCAGCGTGCGTTGGCGAGTACGGTGCCTCGGGCGAAGGTGCAGTCCAGGCTCCAGGACATGGAGAAGAGCCTGCGGGGCAGGCGGGCGAGCTGGCGGGAGCTGCTGTCTGCGCAGTGGCGGCGGCCGTTGGCACTGGGCATCGGGCTGGCGCTGTTCCAGCAGACGACAGGCATCAACGGCATCATCTACTACGCGGACTCGATCTTCGCGGCGGCCGGCTTCCGGACGGCCGAGGCGCAACTGTCCGCCACGACGTGGGCGATCGGCGCCGTCAACACCGTCTTCGCCGTGGTGGCCGTGGGTCTGCTGGACCGGGTCGGCCGACGTCCGCTGCTGCTGGTGGGGCTGCTGGGTATGGCTGCCGCGCTGGTCATGGTGAGTGTGAGCTTCCTGAAGCTCGGCTCCGGTCGGTCGGGAACCGAGACACCGGGGCTGCCCGACGCAGGTGTCTTCCTGCTCTCCGGGGTGATCCTGTTCATCGCCTTCTACGCCATGACGATCGGCCCGGCGACCTGGACCATCATCAACGAGATCTATCCCGGCCCGATCCGGGGGCGGTGCGTCGCCATCGCCTCGGCGACCCACTGGGGTGCCGAGTACGTGATCACCCAGTTCTTCCTGAGCCTGCTCGACGCGCTCGGCAGGGCCGGCGTGTTCGCGCTCTTCGCCGGGCTGTGCGCGCTCGGGTTCCTGTTCGTCTGGCGCTACCTGCCCGAGACCAGGGGCAAGACGCTGGAACAGATCCAGGACATGTGGGCCGCCGGCGGCAGGACGCACGGTCACCGAAAGCCTTAAATCCTGCCTCTCGGATCAAACCACCGCAAACCGGTCTAACTAGTCCTACAGTCGGACTTGGCATTCGGTAGGTCGATGAGCGGGAACGCCAGACGCGGCAGCAGGGTGGCTCGGCGCGAACCCGTACCGACGGGTCCGCCCAACCGGCCGGCGACGCCATCCGGCGACTGCTGAGAAGGATCAGGAAATGCATCTCACTCCGAGAGAGTTCGACAAGCTCACCATCCTCTCGTTGGCAATGGTGGCCAATGCCCGACGGGCGAAGGGTCTGAAGCTCAACCATCCCGAGTCGGTGGCGGTGATCTGCGCCGCGGCCCTGGAAGGCGCCCGCGAGGGAAAGACCGTCGAAGAGGTCATGAACGACGCGCGCACCGTGCTCAAGGCCGACGACGTGATGCCCGGCGTGGGGGACATGATCCCGATGCTCCAGGTCGAGGCGGTGTTCACCGACGGATCCCGGCTGATCACCATCCACTCGCCCATTCAATGAGGCGCTCCCTTTCGTGACAGAGCGAGGCAGAAATGGCGAAACAACATCCGGGACCGAACTCCAAACACCTCCGTCCGATCGGTGGATACAAGCTCAGCGACCAGCCGTTGGAGCTCAACGCCGGCCGCCCGGTGATCGAAGTCGTCGTGCACAACACCGGTGACCGGCCCATCCAGGTGGGCTCCCACTTCCACTTCTTCGAGGCGAACCGGTACCTCGAATTCGATCGACCGGCCGCCTTCGGCAAACGACTCAACATCCCGGCGACCACGTCGATCCGGTTCGAACCGGGTGACCGCAAGACCGTGCAACTGATCCCGTTCGGAGGTCTGCAACGCGTGTACGGGTTCAACGGCCTGGTCCAGGGCTGGACCGGCGACGACCCGACGCCGCCGGACTACCGACCGGATCGCGCCGAGTCGCTGCACAACGCCAGGACACGCGGCTTCAAGTTCAGCGCGCAGGACCAGGGCGACAACAAGAAGCAGTAGGCGCCGACGAGCGCGTACGGAACCTGGAGCGGAAGAGAATGAGTCAGATTTCGCGGCAAGAGTATGCCGGGATGTACGGCCCCACCACGGGCGACCAGATCCGGTTGGCCGACACCGACCTCTACATCGAGATCGAGAAGGACCTGCGGGTCCTGGGCGACGAGGTCATGTACGGCGGCGGCAAGACCCTACGCGACGGCATGGGCAGCAGCAGTCAGGCCACCAGCGCCGAAGGGGTGCTGGACCTGGTGATCACCAATGTCACCGTCCTCGACGCGCTGCTCGGCGTGATCAAAGCCGATGTCGGCATCAAGGACGGCAGGATCGCCGGCATCGGCAAGGCCGGCAACCCGAACATCATGGACGGGGTCACTCCCGCTCTGGTGACCGGACCGGGAACCGACGCGATCTCCGGTGAACACCTGATCCTGACCGCGGGCGGCATCGACGCCCACGTCCACCTGGTCACGCCGTTCCAGGTGCAGACGGCGCTCAGCAACGGGGTGACCACCCTCTGGGGTGGCGGCACCGGCCCCACCGACAGCACAAACGGCGTCACCATCACGCCGGGCCCGTGGAACATCCACAACATGATGCGTGCCTTCGAGACCCTGCCGATCAACATCGGCCTGCTGGGCAAGGGCAACAGCAGTGGGCGCGCGCCGCTGGTGGAGCAGATCATGGCCGGGGTGCCGAGCTTCAAGATCCACGAGGACTGGGGTGCGCCGCCTGCGGTGATCCGCTCGTGCCTGGCGGTCGCCGACGAGTACGACGTGCAGGTCAGCATCCACACCGACACCCTCAACGAGAGCGGCTACATCGAGGACTCGATCGCCGCCTTCGAGGGCCGGACCATCCACACCTTCCACACCGAGGGCGCCGGTGGCGGCCACGCGCCGGACATCATCAAGGTGGCCGGTCAGATGAACGTGCTGCCCGGCTCGACCACGCCCACCGTGCCGTACGGCATCAACAGCCAGTCCGAGCTGTACGACATGATCATGGTCTGCCACAACTTCAACCCGAAGGTCCCCTCCGACGTGGCATTCGTGGAGAGCCGCATCCGCACCGAGACCATCGCGGCCGAGGACGTGCTGCTCGACGAGGGCGTCATCTCGATGATGCAGAGCGACTCGCAGGCCATGGGCCGGGTGGGGGAGACCTGGCTGCGCACCATCCAGCTCGCCGGCCAGATGAAGAACGTCCGCGGCAAGCTCGCCGAGGACTCGTCAAGCAACGACAACTTCCGGGTGCTGCGCTACGTCGCCAAGATGACCATCAACCCGGCCATCACCCAGGGCGTCTCGCACGTCATCGGATCGGTGACCCCGGGCAAGCTGGCCGACCTGGTGCTCTGGGAACCCGCCTTCTTCGGCGTGAAGCCCAAGATGGTGCTCAAGGGCGGCATGATCGCCTGGTCGATCATGGGCGACCCGAACGCCTCGCTGCCCACACCCCAGCCGGTCTACTACCGGCCCTCGTTCGGCGCGACCGGCACCCAGGTCGCCAAGAACTGCGTCACCTTCGTCTCCAAGGCCGCCCACGAGAACGGCATCGGCGAACAGTTGGGCCTGCAACGGCAGGTCATGCCGGTCTACCAGTGCCGCAACCTGACCAAGCGGGACATGGTGCGCAACGACCGGACCCCGAAGCTCGAGGTCGACCCCGAGACCTTCGCGGTGAAGATGGACGGCGTCCACGCGACCGTGCCGGCGGCCAAGAACCTCCCGATGAGCCAGCTCTACTTCTTCAGCTGACGCGTACGCGGCACCGCCCGGGCGCGGATCGCGTGAAAGGACGACACATGATCGTGGAAGCGGTACTCGGCAACGTGGCCGAGCCGGACTGGACCGAGCGGCTGAGCAACGCCAAGGTCGACGACCTGGTCCTCGACCAGTGGGAGGCCCAGAAGAGCCGGCTGCGCAAGGCGACAAGCCTCGGCACCGAACTCGCGCTGACCCTGTCCCGGGGCGTACGCCTGCGCGACGGCGACATCCTCGCCTGGGACGAACTCACCGCGACGGCGGTGGTGGCCCGCATCGCGCTCGGCGAGGTGATGGTCGTGCACCTGGACAAGCTGCACGGCGAATCCCTGGACATGGTGATCCGCTCGGCAGTGGAACTCGGTCACGCCATCGGCAACCAGCACTGGCCGGCCGTGGTGAAGGGCACCAAGATGTACGTGCCGCTGACCGTGGACCGCAAGGTCATGGACTCGGTGATGCGGACCCACTCGTTCACCGGCATCTCGCACGAGTTCATCGCCGGTACGGAGGTCATCGCCTACCTCGCCCCGCACGAGTCGCGGCGGTTGTTCGGCGGAGCGGACTCCACCCCGCACTCGCACCTGCCCGCCGAGCTCAACTGAAGGAGCCTCTTGTGCCCAGCATGGCCGAGGCGCTGCGGCTGCTCCAGTTCGGCGACTCGGTGTTTCCCGTCGGCGCCTTCTCCTTCTCCAACGGTCTGGAGATGGCCGTCCAGCACGGGACCGTGCACGACCGGAGCAGCCTGCAGGAGTACGTCCGGACGATCACCCGGCTCGCCGCGACGGGCGACGGGGTCGGCGTACTCGTCGGGCACCGTGGCGCGGCCCTCGGCGACCTCGACCAGATCCGGCGGGCGGACGAGGCCGTCCATCTTCGCAAGATCAACGAAGAGATGCGCACCATGTCGGTACGCATGGGTCGCAAGCTCGCCGAGGCGGCCAACCGGGTCATCGGTGAGTCCCTGCTCAAGAAGCGGGCCGGCGAGAGCGACAGCCTCGTCCCGGTGACCTATCCGGTGGCACTCGGCGTGCTCTTCGCCGAACTCGGCGTCGACGAGCAGGGCGCCTTCGCGGCCCACCAGTACGGTGCGGCGTCGATGGTGTTGAGCGCGGCGATCCGGCTGCTGCGGGTGGACCACCTCGACGCGCAGTCGATCCTGTTCGCGGTCAACGAGCGGGTCGACGACGACTACCAGGACATCCGCGGCGCCACCCTCGACGACATGCAGGGCTTCGCCCCGCATCTGGACATCCTCGCCGCCGCACACCAGCACGCGCATGTCCGCATGTTCATGAGCTGAACCGCGACTTACTTCGAGAAGGGTCGAGCAGAGATGAAGTCAGCAAGCCGTATCGGCGTGGGTGGCCCGGTGGGCAGCGGCAAGACCGCCATCATCGAGACCGTCGTGCCCCGCCTGGTGGAGCAGGGACTACGCGTCCTGGTCATCACCAACGACGTGGTCACCACGGAGGACGCCAAGCACGTCCGGCGCGCGTTGACCGGGGTGCTGGTCGAGGAGCGCATCGTCGGCGTGGAGACCGGTGCCTGCCCGCACACCGCCGTCCGCGAGGACCCGAGCATGAACCTGGCGGCGGTGGAGGACATGGAGGCGAAGTTCCCCGACAGCGACGTGGTGCTGATCGAGAGCGGCGGCGACAACCTCACCCTGACCTTCAGCCCCGCGCTCGTCGACTACTTCATCTACGTGATCGACGTCGCGGCCGGCGACAAGATCCCGCGCAAGAACGGTCCGGGGATCTCCAAGTCCGACATCCTCGTGATCAACAAGACCGACCTGGCGCCGTACGTCGACGCCGACCTGGACGTGATGGCCCGCGACGCGGAGCTGATGCGCAACGGCAAGCCGTTCGTCTTCACCAACTGCAAGACCGGTGCGGGCATTGACGAGCTGGTCGATCTGGTGCGTCGCAACGTGCTGTTCGACGCCGAAGTGCTGGCATGACGACATCCCTGGATCTGGTCCGGGAACTCGCGCCGTACCAGGATCAGCCGGCTCAGCTGCCCGCCGCCGCAAACGGCAAGGTCGGGATGCTGCGGCTCGGCTTCGAGCGGCGCGGCGACCGGACCATCCTGCGCGACCTCTACCGACAGTCGCCGCTGCTGGTGCAGCGGGCACTGTACTGGGACGAGGAGATGCCGGGGCTGCCGTGCGTGATGATCCTGACCACCTCCGGCGGGGTGCTCCAGGGTGACCGGCTGTCCATGGACGTCGACCTGGGCCCCGAGGCGCAGGCGCACCTGGTCACCCAGTCCGCCACCAAGATCCAGGAGATGGACGCCAACTACGGCACCCAGCAGCAGAACATCACCCTCGCCGACGACGCCTACCTGGAGTTCCTGCCGGAGCCGGTGATCCCGTTCCGGCGCAGCCGGTTCGTCTCGCACACCCGGGTACGGCTGCCGGCCAGCGCCACCCTGCTCTACGCCGAGGTGCTCCAACCCGGCCGCAAGTACTACCGCGACGGGGAAATCTTCGCCTACGACCTGTTCTCCTCCCAGCTGCGGGCGGAGCGGCCCGACGGGCGAGGGCTGTTCGTGGAGAAGTTCGTCATCTCGCCCGGCCAGTTCCCGGTCGACCGGATCGCGATGATGGACCGCTTCCACGTCTTCGGCAACGTCATGCTGCTGACCGACACCGACCGGGCCGCACGCGTCTACGAACGGACCGCCGCCCCCGTCTGGGACGAGCAGACCCCGCTGGCCAGCGCGGTCAGCCGACTGCCCAACGACGCAGGTCTCGTCTTCAAGGTCCTCGGCCAGGAAACCGAGCCCGTCCGGGCGGCGGTCCGGGCGTTCTGCGCCGCCGCCCGCGAAGAGGTGGTCGGCTGCACCTTCCCACCCGCCTTCAGTTGGCGCTGATCGGACAGGAGACCGACGTGACGGCGATCGCGCGGCGCTGGGACGGGTTGGCCGACCACAACCCGCTCGTCCAGTTCATCGACGCCTGCCTTCGCGGACCGGCGCAGGTGGTGTTCCAGAACAACCCCCTGACCGGCGTGGTCATCCTCCTCGCGGTCGCCTGGGGGGCGTTCGACAGCGGGCACCCCCGGATCTTCGGTGGTGGCGTGCTCGGGCTGGTCGTCGGCACCGCGACCGCGCTGGCACTCCAGGTCGACCGGGCCTCCTGGCGCAAGGGGCTGTTCGGCTTCAGCCCCTTCCTGACCGGCATCGCCGTACCGACGTTCCTGGACCAACGGCCCCTGATGTGGCTCTACCTGGTGCTCGGTGCCGCGGGAACCACGGTGGTGACGCTCGCCCTCAACGCCGTGTTCAAACGGTGGGGTCTGACCGCGTTCACCTTTCCGTTCGTGCTCACCACCTGGGTGCTGCTGCTGGCCGCGTACCAGTTCGAGAGATTCACCGTGCTGACCCAGCTGACGCCGAAGTTCCCCGGCGAGGGGACGCTGACCGGCGGGCACTTCAACTGGGACCTGGTGCCGATCTTCCTGCGCGGAATCTCCCAGGTCTTCCTGATCAACAGTTGGGTCAGCGGCCTGCTGATCATCATCGCGCTGCTGATCAACTCCCGTTGGTCGGCGGTCTTCGCCATCGTCGGCGCGGTCGGCGCGACACTGCTCGCGCTCTGGTTCGGCGCCGACGGCACGAGCCTCGACAAGGGACTGTTCGGCTTCAACGCCGTGCTGACCGCGATCGCGGTGGGTGCGGTGCTGCATCGGCCGGGCCTGTTGGTGACCGGATACACCCTGTTCGGGATCGCGTTGACGCTGTTCATCCAGATGGCGATGGCCTCCGTGCTGACCCCGCTGGGCATCCCGGTGCTGACCGGCCCGTTCAACGTCGCCACCTGGCTGCTGTTGCTGCCCGACCGGCATTTCGCGCCGGTGCCCAATCACGAGCGGGTCAAAGAGACCGTCGTGTCGTCCGTCCGGCGTTCGGTCTGACCGACCGTACGCAGAAAGGGGCAGGTCGTGTCCGCTGATGTCGCCGTGAATCCGGGCGACACCGCCTGGGTGCTGGTCTGCACCGGGCTGGTGTTGTTCATGACGCCCGGCCTGGCCGTCTTCTACGGCGGAATGGTGCGCAGCCGCAACGTCCTGGCCATGCTCCAGCAGAACATGATCGCCCTCGGCGTGGTCAGCCTGACCTGGGTGTTCGTCGGCTACACCATCGCTTTCGGCGACGACGCCGGCAGCGGCCTGTTCGGCAACCTCGAACTGTTCGGACTGACCGACCTGAAGGTGCCACCCGCACCCCACCTGCACGTGGTCGACGCCCGGATCACCATTCCGGCGCTGGCCTTCGTCGCGTACCAGATGATGTTCGCGGTGATCACGCCCGCGCTGGTCACCGGGGCCACCGCGGGCCGGTTGAAGTTCGGCGGCTGGGTGCTGTTCCTGGCGATCTGGTCCATCGTGGTCTACGCGCCGATCGCGCACTGGCTCTGGCATCCCGGTGGCTGGTTGGCGAAGCTCGGTACCCAGGACTGGGCCGGCGGGATGGTCGTGCACGCCAGTGCCGGCGCGGCGGTCGTCGCCGTACTGCTGGTCGTCGGTCGACGCAGGAACTGGCCGCACGCGGCGGCACCGCCCAACTCGATCCCGCTGACCATCCTCGGCGCCGGGATCCTCTGGTTCGGCTGGTTCGGCTTCAACGGCGGCGACGGGCTCCAGGCCAACGGGGTTGCCGCCCAGGCGGTGCTCAACACCCACCTCGCCGCCGCCGCCGGGATGCTCGTCTGGCTGCTGGTGGAAAGGTTCTCCGACGGCCACAGCACGGTGGTCGGCGGGGTGTCGGGGGCGGTCGCGGGGCTCGCGACGGTCACCCCGACCGCCGGGTACGTCAACACGCTCTCCGCCGTCGCGATCGGTGCGATCGCCGGCCTGGTCTGCCATTTCGCGCTGCGACTGAAGTACCTGCTGCGGCTCGACGACGCGCTGGACGTGCTCGCGGTGCACTTCGTCGGCGGCATGCTCGGCTCGCTGCTGCTCGGCCTGTTCGGCGACAACGGCATCAACCCGCTCGGCCGCGACGGTCTCTTCCTCGGCGGTGGCGGGGGCCTGCTGTGGGACCAACTCGTCGGGGTGGTCAGCGTGGTGGCCTTCTCGTTCGTGCTGACCTGGTTGATCGCCGCCGGGATCCAGGCGGTGATCGGCCTGCGGGTGCCCGACAAGGACCAGGACCGGCTCGACCAGGCGCAGCAGGGCACCGACGCCTACCACCTGGGTGGCGTGACGAGCCTGGCCGCGCCGGGCGGACCACAGCGACGGCCCAGGCCGGGCGGTGCCGGTGCGGCCCCGGTGCCGGCCGGGCATCCGGTCAAGCTGGTCAGCGCGTTGCTCGACCCGTCCCGGGTGTCCGACAGCGGGATGCTGCGCGAGGAACTGCTCGGTGCCGGTGCGATCTCGCTTACCGTCTCCGACACCACGGCGGCGACCGAGGGGACGGTGCGCCAGGTGCTGCCGCGCGGCTACTGGCAGGAGCAGCCACTGCTGGCGCGTCTACGGCTCGACGTGCTGGTGCCCGCGGAAGCCGAGCAGGCCGTCGTCGACCTGCTCTCCCGCTACGAGCCGCGCCTGGTCTGGGCGTCCGACGTGGCACCGGTGGTGGTCAGGTAGCCGCCACGGACGGCCCTGGTCGCCCCGGCGACGGTGCATCGCTGGCATCATGAAGCGATGTCCGGGGCGGTGGAGATCGTCGACTACCAGCCCGCCTGGGGCGTGGACTTCACCGAGTTGGGCTCTGCGCTGCGCATCGCGCTCGGCGACGCCGCGCAGCGGATCGACCACATCGGTTCCACCGCCGTACCGGGCCTGGCGGCGAAGCCAGTCATCGACATCCAGATCTCCGTACTCACGTTGGAGCCGGTCGACGGTTTCCGACTGCCGCTGGAGCGGCTGGGTTACGTCTACCGAGCCGACAATCCGGAGCGCACGAAACGCTACTTCCGGGAACCGCCGGGTCGTCGCCGCACGCATGTGCACGTACGGCAGCTCGGTAGTTTCTCGCAGCAGCTGCCACTGCTGTTTCGCGACTATCTGCGAGCCCACCCAGCTGCGGCCGCCGAGTACGCCACGGTGAAGCGCCGATACGCCCAACAGTTCCGGCACGATCGGCAGGCGTATGTCCAGGCCAAGGATCCGTTCGTCTGGCAGATCGTTCGGCGTGCCGACGGGTGGGCGCAGCGGATCGGTTGGACGCCCGGACCGAGCGACGCCTGACCGGTCAGCCGTCGACCCAGCCGTGGGCGCGGCTGAACTCGACGAACCGTTCCCGTACCGCGATGATCTGGGCGCCGGTTAACGACGGTGAGCAGCGCAGCAGCACCTCCGTCACCGCGGTGGTGAACTCGGTGGGGGACAGGACGTCGCACAGCTCTTCGTCGCCCTCGACGCGCGGGCGCAGCCGCCGTTCGCCGCCGACGGCCATCGGCTCCGACTCGACGATCCGCACCGACGCGGCCTTCAGGCCACGATCGCTGTCCACGGCCTCGAACTCGACAGGTAGGCCGACCCGTACCAGGTGGCGGTGCTCGCCGAAGTCGTTGGCGTGGACGAAGACGTCCTCCCCGCCGGCGGACGGCGCGATGAACCCGTAGCCGCGAACCTCGTCAAACCGGATTATCTTGCCCACTGCAGCCACAACTACCCACCCCATACTCAACGCACACTCACCAGGTCCCGCTCTCGGCAGGCTATCCGGTCCGGGGGCGGCGGGGGAATCCCGCAGGTCGAGGAGGCGTTCCCCCAGGCATTCGAACGGAGGAGGGACACCATGAAGGTACGCAGCTCCCTGCGCTCGCTGAAGCAGAAGCCGGGTTCGGTGGTGGTACGCCGCCGGGGCCGGGTGGTCGTGCTGAACCGCGCCAACCCGCAGTGGAAGAGTCGCCAGGGCTGATCGCGCCCGGCGGTTGATGCTCTCGGCGATGCCCGGCAAATCGGACGGCCGGACATTGACAGTCGGAACTAGTCTCGCGACATGTCAGCTTCGGGGCGCGAACCGCAGCCGGCGACCAATCTCGTCTGGGCCCCCGACGACGTGCGCGCCGGCATCGAGCAACAGGTCCAGCCGCAGCAGAGCCTGCCGGGACGGGCCGCGCGGGCAGCGACGACGGCGTTCATCTTCGTCGCGCTGCCCGCTTTTGTCGTCTTCACGGCCACGACCCTCGTCGCACCGTCGGTGACCGACGACGCCGGCGTCGGCCGGGTCGCCCTCTGGGCCGGGCAGGTGGCCGTGCTGATTGCGATCGGCGCGGCGGTCGGTGCGTTGCGTACCCCTGCCGACCAGCCGGAACCGCCCACCACCTGGTCGATCGTGCGACGCCTCGGATGGCACCTGCTGTCCACCGGCGCCTGCACCGCCCTGGTGCTGGTGCTGCACGGGCTTGCTGTCGGCCAGATCCTCACGTTGGCGCTGCTGCTCGTCGGCGTGCTGCATCTGGTGCCGCTGATCGTGGCGCGGCTGCTGAGCAGGGCGGCCGGTCGGGGCCGGGCGGCGTAGCGACCCGGCCCCGAACCGACCACATCCTCAGCGCGCGGCGGCGTGCAGCGACTGCCAGGCGGCGTACCCGCCGAGCAGATCGGAGACGTCGACCCGGCCGGCGCTGCGCAGCAGGCTGGCCGCGACCGAGGAGCGGTAGCCGCCGGCGCAGTGCACGACGATCGGCCGCTCGGTCGGCACCTCGTCGAGGCGGCGGGTCAACTCGGCCAGGGGGATGTGCAGCGAGCCCTCGACCGCACCCTGCTCCCGTTCGCCCGCGTTGCGTACGTCGAGCACCACGGGCGGCTCGGGGCGTTCCTGCGCCTCGCGCAGCTCGGTGGCGGTGACCCGGCTGGCCCGGGTCATCTCGGCGATCATCTCCAGGAAGGCGGCCTCCGGCTCGCGGAGGTAGCCGAGCACCTGGTCGAATCCGATCCGGGCGAGGCGTACGACGATCTCCTCCTCGCGGTCCTGCGGCGCCACCACCAGCACCCGGTGCTCCGGGGAGAGGACGCTGCCGGCGGTCTCGGCGAACCGTCCGTCGGCCGGGATGTTGATCGCACCCCGCAGGTGGCCGGTGGCGAACTCCTGCGGGTCGCGGGTGTCGACGACCACCGCACCCTCGGCGTGGGCCTGGGCGAACTCCGCCGCGGTGAGCGGGCGGGCGGCCCGGTGCGGGTCGAACAGCTCGCGGGCCTTGCGGTTGAGCACGGCGTCGAAGGCGAAGTAGCCGGGCGCGGCCGGCTGCCCGCCGGTGACCAGGGCGACGAACTGCTCCTCGCTCATCGGGGCGCAGGCGTAGTTGGTGCGGCGCTGCTCACCGATGGTGGACTGCCGTTCGGTGGACAGGTTCTTGCCGCAGGCGGAACCGGCGCCGTGGGCCGGGAAGACGCGCACCTCGTCGGGCAGGCCCATCAGCTTGCGCTGGACGCTGTCGTAGAGCATCCGGCCCAGCTCGTCGGCGGTCACGCCGAGCGAGGCGAGCAGGTCGGGGCGGCCGACGTCACCGATGAACAGCGCGTCGCCGGTCAGCACCCCGTACGGCACCGGGGCGTCGGCGCGCTCGTGGACCAGGATGCTGATCGACTCCGGGGTGTGGCCCGGGGTTTCCATGATCTCCAGGGTCACCTCGCCGAGGCTGATCCGCTCCCCGTCGCGCAGCTTGCGGATCGGGTACTCGGTCTCGGCCCGGTGGCCGTAGCCGATCCAGGCTCCGGTGGCCGCCGCCACCTCCAGGTGGCCGGCGAGGAAGTCGGCGTGGAAGTGGGTGTTGATCACCCCGTCGATGGTCAGGCCGCGGGCCCGGGCGTCGGCGAGGTATTCCTCGATGTCCCGGCGCGGGTCGACAAGCACGGCACGCTTGGTGCTCTCGTCGGCGATCAGGTACGACGCCTGGGACAGGCAGTCCAGGTAGTACTGGGTGAACAGCATTTCTGCCAACTCCTCAACAGTGACGGCGGCGGATGTACCGCCTCCTAACGTATACCCCCGGGGGTATCTGAACGACAGTCGTGACCAACGCAACTTTCGCGCCACCCGTACGGTGTCTCGCGCTACACCGGTGGCCGGGGCGCGGGCGAGACCTCCGCGACGAGTTCGGGATCCCAGCAGCGCTCCCCGCACTGGCCGGCGTGCACCGCGAGGATCCGGGTGTCGGGCAACCGTCGCGCGAGTCGGGCCACGCTCCGACGGAGCTGGTCGCGATGCTCCTCGGCGGACACCGGATTGCCCGCGCAGTCGGCGTGCCCGGCGATGACAAGCGTGCCGCTGCCATGAGCCTGCTGCGACACCGCCACCTTCTCCAGTACGGCGGTCAGCCGCTGCTCGCCGGTCGCGGCCAACACCGCCTCAGGTCCCGGCTCCGTGATCGTGTCGAGGTAGTCGACGTCGAGGTGTTGTCGTACCCACTCGTCGAGCGGACGCTGGATGCGCCCGTCGATGCAGGTGACCATCGTGGCGAAGCGCTGCGACTCTGTCACCGCACCTCCCGGTCCGCGCCGCCACCGACCACCGCGAGGGTCGTTCTGTCCCCAACGGGAGTGCCTTCGGCCGCCGCCAGGGCGGTGGGGATGTCGGGGTGCACGTGGCCCGCGTCGCGGACGTACCGCCACACGCCGGCGCGATCGAGCAGATCGCGGACCGGTCCCCGGACGGTGGCCAGGTGCAGCACCACGTCGTGCCCGGCGAGTCGTTCGCGCAGCTCCGCCAGGGCGGTCGCGCCGTCGGTGTCGATGTCGGTGATCGCACTGGCGTCCAACACGATGGCCGCCAGTCCGGTCCGTTGTCCGGCCATGGTGAGCAACTGGTCGGACAGCCGTTGGGCGTTGGCGAAGTAGAGCGTGCCGTCGACCCGGACCACCGCGAACCGTGGGTCGGTGAGCAGGCCGGGGAACCGCTGCACGTTGCGGTACCGGTCGGTGTCCGGCACCCGGCCGAGTTCGGCGGTGTGCGGCCGGGCGGAGCGCCACACGAAGACCCCGAGGCTGAACGCCACGCCTGCGGCGAGCCCTGGCTCGACCCCGACGAGCAGGGTGACCAGGAAGGTCAGGGCCAGTGCCAGGCCGTCGGTACGGCGTACCCGCCAGGTGGTGGCCGCACCCTTGCGGTCCACCAGGCCGAGCACGGCGACCACCACGATCGCGGCGAGCACCGCCCGGGGCAGGTGGTGGAAGGCAGGTGTCAGCAGCAGCGCGGTGACCGCCACCATCGCCGCGGTCACCAGCGTCGCCACCGGCGTACGAGCGCCGGCGGAGAAGTTGACCGCGCTGCGGGACAGCCCGCCGGCCACCGGGAACGCCTGGAACAGCCCGGCCGACAGGTTGGCCGCGCCCACCGCCACCAGTTCCCGGTCCGGGCCGACCTGCTGGCGGGACTTCGCGGCGAGCGTCTTGGCCACCGCGATGCCCTCCAGGTACGCCACCAGCGCGATGGCGATCGCCGCCGGCAGGAGCGCCTGGACGTCCTGGCCGGACAGGGTCGGCAGCGCAGGTACCGGCAGACCCGCCGGCACGTTCGAGAGGATCTTGACGCCTCGGTCGCCGAACGAGAACGCGGCGCTGACCGCGGTGACACCGGCGACCACGAGCAGCGCGCCGGGCAGCCGTGGTGCGTACCGGCGCAGCAGCACCAGCGCGGCGACGCTGACCAGCGACACGATGATGGTCAGGCCGTGTGCGGTGGTGACCGCGCCCCACAACGCCGCGACGATCTCGGGGAAGGTCTCGGCGCGGCCCATGTTCAGCCCGAACAGGTCCTTGACCTGGCTGGCGGCGATGACGATCGCGGCCGCCGAGGTGAACCCGGACAGCACCGGATGCGACATGAAGTTGACAAGCACCCCGAGCCGCAACACCCCGAGCAGCACCTGGATGCCGCCGACCAGCAGGGCGAGCAGGGCGGCCAGCGCGGCGTACCGGGCCGGGTCACCGTCGGCCCGACCGGCCAGTGCCGCGCTCGTCATCAGTGCGGTGATGGCCACCGGGCCGACGGCGAGGGAGCCGGAGGTGCCGAGCAGGGCGTAGACCACCAGCGGCACGATCGAGGCGTACAGGCCGGTCACCGGTGGCATTCCGGCCAGGGTGGCGTACGCCATGCTCTGCGGCACCAACATGACGGCCACGGTCAGACCGGCTACCAGGTCGTGCCGGAGGATCTTCCGGTCATAGTGGCGCAACCACCCCACCAACGGCACCACTCGGGCCAGGCCCGAGCGGTCCTGGGTCGGATAGGTCGAGCTCATGCCCGCAGCCCCGGTGCGCGCAGCCGGGCGAGGGAGGCGTCGACGTCGCAGGCGGCACCCCTGTTGTACGGCAGCTTGGTCAGCATCATGCCCATGGCGCAGGTGTTGCTCAGCGCGGCGAAGGTCAGGCCGGCCCCGATGAACCCGGCCACGAACCGCGCCGCCGGCACCCAGATGCTGATCACGATCGACAGCAGGACGATGGCACCGGCCACCAGGCGCACCTGGCGCTCCAGGCTCCACCGCTCACGGCCCCGCTCGACCGGGCCGCCCGCGGTGATCCAGGCGTTCATTCCGCCGGTGACCACGGTGGCCGCGGGCAGCCCGGCGTTGACCAGCTTGGTGCACGCCTGAGTGGCCCGGGCGCCGGACTGGCAGATCAGCAGCATCCGACCGCCGGCGTCGTCGACGATCCGCCCCAGGTGCGCGTCGACCTGGTCCAGCGGCAGGTTGATCGAGCCGGGCACGTGAGCGCTGTCGTATTCCCCGGGTGTGCGCACGTCCACGATCAACGTGTCGGGGTTGTTGGCGATCAAGGCATGGGCGGTGGCGACGTCGACAGCGGGTGACGCATTCTTGGCACTCATGTGGCTGCTCCTTGGTGATCCGTGGGCATTGATACCCCCGGGGGTATCTGAATCGAGTATGGCCGAGCCGGCCGGCGACGGCAAACCGACGAAGGTCACCGATGGGTGCAGGTCGGGCTTATACCCCGGGGTGTATCGTTGATTCGGGCCGATCGAGAGGGGGGAACATGCAGGTCGACGAGAATGCGGTCGATGACGTGATCAAGCGGCTGCGCCGCGCCGAGGGGCAGATCCGAGGCGTCATCGGCATGCTCGAAGACGGGCGGGACTGCGCCGAGGTGGTGACTCAGCTCGCCGCCGTGTCGCGCGCCCTGGACCGCGCCGGATTCAAAATCATCGCCAGTGGTCTCCAGCAGTGCGTCACCGCCGCACCGGGCGAGGAGCGCAAGGCCAACCTCGACCAGATGGAGAAGCTCTTCCTGTCGCTGGCCTGACCGATCCCGTCGCCGACCCAGCCGATCCGATCGCCGGCCCAGCCGCTAGTGGGGCTGATCACTGCCGCATCACCCAGATCGGCAGGGGCTCGTCGACCCGGCCAACGACCTGCCACCCGGCCCGGCGATAGAACTCGACGTTGGCCGGGTTGCTGGTCTCCAGGATCGCGGGCAGGCCGTCCGCGGCGGCCCGACGCAGTCCGGCCGCCATGACCGCCCGCCCCAGCCCGCGCCCGGCGCTGTCCGGGCGGGTCCCCAGCACACCGAGGTACCAGAACGGCTCGGCCGGCAGGGCGGCGTGCACCGCGTGGTCGTAGGCGCGGGTGCGGGCCAGCGCGTCGGCGGGCAGGTGGGTTTCGAGCAGGTCGGTCGAGGTCGGATCACCGCCGGAGGGCGGCTGCCAGACCGCGGTCGAGGCACCCGGCCCGATCGTCCAGACCGTGCCCAGCCCGACCCGCTTGTCGAAGAGATGGCCGAAGAACACGGCGGCCAACCGCGGGTAGTCCTGCGGGTCGGGGAAGAGATGACGCAGCACCGGGTCGTCCGCGAAGGCGGCGACGAGAGCGCTTACCACCTGCGGACGATCCGCCGCAGTGGCGGTCAGGACCTCGGTCGACGACACAGGGTCGCACTGTAGCCGCCCCCACCGACATCGGTGGGGGCGGCTGTCGTCCACCCTGGCAGGGCCGGCGCGAGAACCGTCCCTGCCACGAGCGACCTACCGCAGGTGCGCCTCGATGGCCTC
Source organism: Micromonospora maris AB-18-032 (assembly GCF_000204155.1). Taxonomy (NCBI): domain Bacteria; kingdom Bacillati; phylum Actinomycetota; class Actinomycetes; order Micromonosporales; family Micromonosporaceae; genus Micromonospora; species Micromonospora maris. The sequence continues at coordinate 1,935,329 of NC_015434.1, forward strand.
GATGATGCGGGGGCGCAACTCGGCCGCGCGGATGACGGCGTCGACGGAACCGACCTCGACCGCACGGTGAATGTTGTGCACCCGGTCGAACTCGGCGGCCACCTCACCGAGCTTCTCCGCCCGCACCGACGAACGCAGCTCGTCGAGTTCCGCGGTCAACTCGGCACGGTCGGTGCCGGCGGCGGCGGCGACCCGGGCCTGCATGTCCCGTACCCGGGCATCGGCGGCGGTACGGGCGTCGACGTCGCGGGAGAACACCACGGCGGCAGCCGGGGCGCCGCCCAGCACCGAGGCGAAGGAGCCCTCCAGTGCCAGCACCGTCATGTTCGGGTTCAACGCCTTGGAGAAGACCACGAACGCGCCACCGTGGTACCGCGAGATCACGCAGAACACGATGGGCCCACGGAAGTTCACGATCGCCCGGCCGATCTCCGCGCCGTACTCCAGTTGCAGCTTGCGCATCGACTCCGGTGAGCCGTCGAAGCCGGACAGGTTGGCCAGCACCACCAGCGGCCGGTTGCCGCTGGCCGCGTTGATCGCCCGCGCGGCCTTCTTCGACGACCGGGGGAACAGGGTGCCCGCCGTGTAGGTGTCCGGGCCGTCGGTGGGCGGGAAGCCGTGCCGGGGCACCGACCGCGACTCGATGCCGAGCAGACACACCGGGATGCCGCCGAGGTGGACGTCCTGCACCACCGCGGTCTCCGCGTCGGCCATCCCCGCCCACCGCTCCAGGACCGGGTGGTCCTGGTCGGACAGGGCCCGCATCACCGTACGGATGTCGAACGGCTTCTTGCGGTCCGGGTTGGCCTCGGCGGAGAAGATCTCGCCGACCGTGCTGAAGTCGCTGCCGGCCACCGAGTGCGGGAAGCCGGAGATGTCCCGGTCCACCGGGTCGGTGGTCTCCGTACGCCGAGGGGCCGACTCGCCCGGCACGACGTACGTGTGGTCGTAGTGCGCCATCAGCACGTCCCGCGCGGCGGGCAGGTTCGGCGCCCAGTACTGCGCCTGCCCGTTCGGACCCATCACCCGGTCGTAGCCGCCGATGCCGAAGTTGTCCTCCGCGGAGACGCCACCGGAGAAGTCCAGCGACTGCTTGCCGGTGAGCACCATCGCCGAATCCGGCGTCATCACCAGCACACCCTTGGTGTGCATGAGCATCGTGGCCTCGGCGTTCCAGTACGGCTGCGCGCCGACGTTGATGCCGGCCACCACGATGTTGATCTCGCCGCCGTCCTGGGTGAACTCGACGATCCGCTTGAGCGCCGCCGCCACCCAGTCCATGTTCTCGGTGCCCGAGGTCATCGAGATCCGGGCACCGGCGGACAGCGCGTACCACTCCAGCGGCACCTGCATCCGCTCGGCCAGATCCAGCGCGGCGATCACCCGGCGGCACTCCGGCTCCGACAACGCGCCGAGCGCCTTCGTCGGGTCGCCGAGCAGGATCACCCGGCTGATGCCCTGCGGGTGCCGGGCGGTCTTCGTGCTGACCACACCCGCGACGATCGCCGCGCTGTTGCGGCCCTTCGGCCGGTCCACCGGCACGAGCGTGTGGGTGTCGTCGAGGTCGTACTCGACGAAGTCGCCGAGCAGCCGGGTCAGCTCGTACGGGTAGACCGTGTTGCGGCTGCTGGCCCGCAGCACCTTCAGCCGGTAGTCGTCCAGCGGCTCGATCGGCTCGATCGGCGGCTCACCGACGGTCAGCTCGGCACCGCCGGTGGCGTCGAAGGTGATCCGGATCCCGACCTTGGTCAACTGGCCGGTGGCGCGGTCGCGCTGCCGCGCGATGAACAGGATCTCCTCCAGCCCGGCACCCGCCGTCGTCGGGCGTACCCGACCGGCGATCATCTCCATCTCGGCGCGGGTCAGGCCGCTCGGCGGCCACACGTAGATCACGATGCGGTTGGTGTGGAAGCGGGTCTTCGACGGTTGCAGGGCCCGGGCCCGGCGGATCGAGTCGAGACAGGCCGCCACCGCGTCCTCGGTGGTCGGCAGCGCGACCAGTCGACCGTCGTGGTCGCGCAGCTCGGTCAGGTCGCGTACCTGCGCGAACGCGACGAGCCGGTCGTCGGACGGGTTCTCCCGGGCCACGCACTGGAACAGGTAGACCTCCTCGTCCGCCGACGGCAGCCGGGTCAGGTCGAACTTGCGCAGCCGCTCCAACTGCATCCGCTGCGCGATGTACGGGTGCAGACCGCGGATCAACCGCTCCTCGGCCATCCCGGTGCTCGCCGGACGGAACGTGAAGTGGTGGTGCATGACCGCCCCGCCGCTGCCCGCGACGGTGGCGGTGAGCCGGCGTACCTGCGGTGGCAACGGCTGCGCGTTGATCACCGCGAGCAGCGCCGCCGCCATCGCGTCGAAGTCCTCCGGCTGGTTCTCCCAGGCCAGGTAGATGTCGGCGTTGACGGCCTCCTCGTCGGCGGCCAACTCGGCGAGCCCGCGCAGCGCGTCGCCCAGCGCGTCGAAGCCGACCGCGGCGGAGACCAGCGACGAGTCGGCCCGCTCGGCGACCACGAAGGTGCAGCCACCCACCTCGTGGGCGCGTACGCCGATGAGCTGCTTGTTGCCGTAGTACCGGCGGGTCAGCACCTCCAGCATCACCGTGTTGTCGAGGTGGTCACGCAGCAGTCGCTGGCCGAGCAGCCGGACCAGCGGCTCGGTGCTGCGTACCATCGCGGCGATCCGGTCGGCCCGGTCCGGCGCGTCCGGGTGGGCGTCCAGGTGCCGCAGGTGCTTGCGGACCTCCGCGTAGACGCGGGCCCGGTTGCGACGCAGCAGCGGTTGGGCGAACCAGGCGAATACCACTCCCCGGGCGAGGTCGGCGATCACCGGGAAGCGGACCTGCGTGGCGGCCAGCAGCCGCTCCAGGGCCAGACCGATCGGCTCGCGCAGCGACTCCTCCGGCGGCGGCTCCTGAAGCCACGCCCGCAGCAACGCCGTGACGACGGCGGCGTCGGCGGAGGCCCGCTGCTGGGCGAGGAAGATCCGGAAGACGGCGGCTTCGAGGTCGCCGCAGCGGTCCAGTTCGGTCACGCCGTAGTGCCCGAGGGCCCGGGCCAGCTTGCCCTGGAAGGTGGCCGGCAGGCCGGCCCGCTCGACGTCGAGGCTCTGCAGGTAGGTGTGGAAGAACTCCCGGTCGCTGTGCACGTGGGCGCTGCCGCCGTCCTCGCCGGTGGGCCGGTTGCGGCTCAGCTCGGCGAGGTCGGCGAAGACGTTGAGCAGGTCCAGTTCCTCGGCCAGCGGCCGGTGACCGTCCTCGGTGGCCTCCTGCCGGGCGACCAGGTAGTCGTCGAGCACCCGCCGGTCGTTGTGCGGGTCGACGTCGAAGCCGAGCAGCAGACCGCGCAGATCCTCCTGGCCGCGCCGGGCGCGCGCCAGCGCCGGGACCTGCCCGGGGGCGGTCGGCAGATCCAGTTCGACGGTGGGACCGGCCGGGTCGGTGCCGGGCTCGGCGTCGTCGTCGGCGATCGGGTCCAGCCGCAGCAGCGGCGCGCCCGCCTCCACCTGACTGCCCACCGAGACCGCGCACTCCTTGAGCCGCGCCCGGAACGGCGCCCGCAGCACCGTCTCCATCTTCATGGCTTCCAGCACCAGCACCGGCGCGCCCGCCTCGACCTCCGCGCCCACCGCCAACGGCGTGGCGACGACAAGCGCGGGCATGGGTGCCCGGAGCACGCCGCCCTCGTCCCGGCTGACCCGGTGCGTCACCCCGTCCACCTCGACCAGGTGGATCGGCCCGTGCGTGGCGGTGAGCAGGCGGTGCTGAGCGCCGTTGACGACGATCTGCCCGGTGTGCCTGTCGAAACGGTCGAGTTCGACGTCCGCGGTACGAACCTCGCCGCCGGCCTCGATCCCGACCCGGAACCGGTGCGCGCCGGTGCGCGCCACCCGCATGCGGTAGCCGACGCCGCGCAGCTTGAGGTCCAACGGTCGGCCGCCGACGTGCTGCACCTGTGGGCGTCCACCGGCCGCCGTGGCCAGCAGCCGGTGCCGCTCGCCGCGCTCCTCTTCCTCGTACGCCTCGATGGCGGCGGCGGCCAGCGCGACGGCGGAGTGCCGGTGCCCGACGAGCCCGCCGGCACCACGGACCCGGTCGATCCAGCCGGTGTCCGCGCTGGCGTCGATCACCTCGGGCTGGTCGAGCAGGTCGAGCACGAAGCTCTTGTTGGTCGCGCCACCCTCGATGATCACCGTGGTCTCGGCCATCGCCCGACGGAGTCGACCGAGCGCCTCGTCGCGGTCCCGACCGTAGGCGATGATCTTCGCGATCATCGAGTCGAAGTCGGCCGGGATGGTGTCACCCTCGCTGATGCCGGTGTCCACCCGGATGCCGGGCCCGGCGGGCAGGTCCAGCCGGGCCACCCGGCCGGGGGAGGGGGCGAAATCGCGGTCGGGATCCTCGGCGTTGAGCCGGGCCTCGATGGCGTGCCCCCGCTCGACCGGCGCCTCGCCTTCCAACCGTCGACCCGCCGCCACCCACAGCTGCGCCTTCACCAGGTCGAACCCGGTGGTGGACTCGGTGATCGGGTGCTCGACCTGCAGCCGGGTGTTGACCTCCAGGAAGGCGAACAGCCGGTCACCGGGGTGGTAGAGGAACTCGACGGTCGCCGCTCCGCGGTAGCCGACGGCCAGCGCCAACCGCTCGGCCGACGCCTTGAGCTCGGCGGCCTGCTCCGCGCTGAGGACCGGCGAGGCCGACTCCTCGATGATCTTCTGGTTGCGCCGCTGCACCGAGCAGTCGCGTACGCCCAGCGCCCAGGCGGTGCCCTGACCGTCGGCGATCACCTGGACCTCGACGTGCCGGGCGCCGGTGACCAGGCGCTCCAGGAAGACCACCCCGCTGCCGAACGCCCGCGCCGCCTCCTGGCTGGTGCGCTCGTACGCGTCGGCCAGCTCGGCCTCGCTCGTGATCACCCGGATGCCGCGCCCACCACCGCCGGCGGTCGCCTTGAGCATCAGCGGGTAGCCGATCTCGGCAGCCGCCGCCCGCGCGGCGTTGAGGTTCTCGACCGCGCCCCGGCTCCACGGCGCGACCGGCACACCTACCTGCTCGGCGAGCAGCTTCGCACCGATCTTGTCGCCGAGTTGGCGCATCGCCTCCGGGCTCGGCCCGATGAATGTGACACCGATCTTCTCGCACAGCTCCGCGAAGGCCGGATCCTCGGCGACGAAGCCCCAACCGACCCACGCCGCGTCGGCCCCGGTCGCCACCAGGGCGCGCTCCAGGGTCGCCAGGTTGAGGTACGGCCGCGCGGAGGCGGGGCCGAGCTCGTAGGCCAGGTCCGCCTCGCGTACGAAGGTGGCGGTGCGGTCCACGTCGGTATAGAGGGCGACGGTCTCGATCCGTGTCCCGGTCTGCGCAGCCAGTTCTCGGGCCGCGTGAATGAGCCGCATGGCGGCCTCACCCCGGTTGACGATGGCGATACGGCTGAACACCCGACCGACCCCTCCGGTAGACCTGTGACGTACGGTGCGCCGAGGACGGCAGCCCCGGCAGTGAACACTGTTCTGCCTGGAGACGGGTAGCGCCATGCCGTAACCGCCGAAGCCTGCGCGGCCGGGTTGTAGGAACCACACAAAACCTTTTGGTGTCTTCGCCTTAACTGCGCGATCCGGTCCTTGACCCGTCGCCCCCGGTCGGCGCGAAGACGACACGGCGGGGTCGTCGCCGGAAGTGGGCAACTGTCGGTGCGTCATGGCACGATTTCGCGGGTGACCAGCAGAGCCTCGGCCGAGCAACTGCGGGACCTGGCGCGGCTGCGTCGGGTCCGGGACCGGATCGACCGTGAGTACGCTCAGCCGCTGGACGTCGAGGCGCTCGCCCGTGGGGTGAACATGTCGGCCGGTCACCTCAGCCGCCAGTTCCGGCTCGCCTACGGCGAGTCGCCGTACGCCTATCTGATGACCCGGCGCATCGAGCGGGCGATGGCGCTGCTGCGTCGTGGCGACCTGAGCGTCACCGACGTCTGTTTCGCGGTCGGTTGTGGCTCGTTGGGCACGTTCAGCACCAGGTTCACCGAATTGGTCGGTGTGCCGCCGAGCACCTACCGGCGTCAGGCGCTCACCGCCGCCGCAGAGCTGCCCGCGTGCGTGTCGAAGCAGGTGACCCGGCCGATCAGGATTCGAGAAGCGTCGGTGGGCCGGCCGCAGCTAGCGTGACCGGCGCACACGAACGTTCACGGGGATGGAGAGATCGATGAGCAGGACCACGAGCGCGGGCGCCCCGTCGTCGCACGTCGCCGACAGCCACGACCTGATCCGGGTGCACGGCGCACGGGAGAACAACCTCAAGGACGTCAGCATCGAGATCCCCAAGCGCCGGCTGACGGTGTTCACCGGGGTCTCCGGCTCGGGCAAGAGTTCGCTGGTGTTCGGCACGATCGCCGCCGAGTCGCAGCGGCTGATCAACGAGACGTACAGCGCCTTCGTCCAGGGCTTCATGCCGACCCTGGCGCGTCCCGAGGTCGACGTGCTCGACGGGCTGACCACCGCGATCATCGTCGACCAGGAACGGCTGGGCGCGAACGTCCGCTCGACGGTCGGCACGGTCACCGACGCCAACGCCATGCTGCGGATCCTGTTCAGCCGGCTCGGTCAGCCGCACATCGGCTCGCCGCAGGCGTTCTCCTTCAACGTGGCGTCGATCAGCGGCGCGGGCGCGGTCACCATCGAGCGCGGCGGCGCCACGACGAAGGAGCGCCGCAGCTTCACCGTCACCGGCGGCATGTGTCCCCGCTGCGAGGGGATGGGCCGGATCAGCGACTTCGACCTGTCCGCGCTCTACGACGACAGCAAGTCGCTCAACGAGGGCGCCCTGACCATCCCGGGCTACAGCGTCGACGGCTGGTACGGCCGCATCTTCAGCGGCAGCGGCTTCCTCGACCCGGACAAGCCGATCCGCAAGTTCACCAAGCGCGAGCTGAACGACCTGCTCTACAAGGAACCGACCAAGATCAAGGTCGACAACATCAACGTGACGTACGAGGGCCTGATCCCGCGGATCCAGAAGTCCTTCCTGTCCAAGGACCGCGAGGCGATGCAGCCGCACATCCGCGCCTTCGTCGACCGGGCGATCACCTTCGGCACCTGCCCCGACTGCGGTGGCACCCGGCTCAGCGAGCTGGCCCGGTCCTCGAAGATCGACGGGCGCAACATCGCCGACCTCTGCGCGATGCAGATCAGCGACCTGGCCGAATGGGTCCGGTCGCTGGACGCGCCGTCGGTGGCGCCGCTGCTGACCTCGCTCGGGCACACCCTCGACTCGTTCGTGGAGATCGGTCTCGGTTACCTCTCCCTCGACCGGCCGTCGGGCACCCTCTCCGGTGGCGAGGCGCAACGCACCAAGATGATCCGGCATCTCGGGTCGTCGCTTACCGATGTCACCTACGTCTTCGACGAGCCGACCGTCGGGCTGCACCCGCACGACATCGCCCGGATGAACGACCTGCTGCTGCGGCTGCGGGACAAGGGCAACACGGTGCTCGTGGTCGAGCACAAGCCGGAGACCATCGCGATCGCCGACCACGTCGTCGACCTCGGCCCCGGCGCGGGTACGGCCGGTGGCTCGGTCTGCTTCGAGGGCACCGTCGAGGGTCTGCGGGGCAGTGGCACCCTCACCGGTCGGCACCTCGACGACCGGGCCAGCCTCAAGGAGAGCGTACGGACCGCCACCGGTGCGTTGGAGGTCCGTGGCGCGGCGACGCACAACCTGCGCGACGTCGACGTGGACATCCCGCTCGGCGTGCTGGTCGTGGTGACCGGGGTGGCCGGCTCGGGCAAGAGTTCCCTGATCCACGGGTCGGTGTCCGGGCGCGACGGCGTGGTGGCGGTCGACCAGACTCCGATCCGCGGCTCGCGGCGCAGCAACCCGGCCACGTACACCGGACTGCTCGAACCGATCCGCAAGGCGTTCGCCAAGGCCAACGGGGTGAAACCGGCCTTGTTCAGCGCCAACTCCGAGGGTGCTTGCCCGACCTGCAACGGCGCCGGCGTCATCTACACCGACCTGGCCATGATGGCCGGGGTCGCCACCACCTGTGAGGACTGCGAGGGCAAGCGGTTCCAGCCCGCGGTGCTGGAATACCACCTCGGCGGGCGGAACATCAGCGAGGTGCTGGCCATGTCCGTCACCGAGGCCGAGGCGTTCTTCGGCACCGGCGAGGCCCGTGTTCCGGCCGCGCACGCCATCCTGGCCCGGCTGGTCGACGTCGGGCTCGGCTACCTCAGCCTCGGCCAGCCCCTCACCACCCTCTCCGGTGGCGAACGGCAGCGGCTCAAGCTGGCCACCCACATGGCCGAGAAGGGTGGCGTGTACGTGCTCGACGAGCCGACCAGCGGCCTGCACCTGGCCGACGTCGAGCACCTGCTCGGGCTGCTCGACCGGCTCGTCGACGCCGGCAAGTCGGTGATCGTCATCGAGCACCACCAGGCGGTCATGGCGCACGCCGACTGGATCATCGACCTCGGCCCGGGGGCCGGCCACGACGGTGGCCGGGTCGTCTTCGAGGGCACCCCCGCCGATCTCGTCGCCACCCGTTCCACCGTGACCGGTGAGCACCTGGCCGGCTATGTCGGCCGGTGAGGCAGGTGGTCAGGAATCGAGAAGCCGCACCGGTCCGGGCGCGATTAGCGTGACCAGCATGAACATCACCATCAACGCGAGTTTTCTGCCGCACACCGACCCGGAGGCGGCACTGACCTTCTACCGCGACATCCTCGGCTTCGAGGTCCGCCTCGACGTGGGGCACGGTGGGATGCGCTGGATCACCGTCGGTCCGCCCGGGCAGCCCGACACCTCCATCGTCCTCACGCCGCCGGCGGTCGACCCCGGCATCACCGCCGACGAACGCGCCACCATCGCCGAGATGATGGCCAAGGGCACCTACGCCGGCATCCTGTTGGCCACCCCGGAGCTGGACAAGACCTTCGACCGGCTCCAGGCCGCCGACGTCGAGGTGGTCCAGGAGCCGACCGACCAGCCGTACGGGCGACGCGACTGCGCCGTACGTGACCCCGCCGGCAACCTCGTCCGCATCCAACAGGTGCCCTGAACCCATCGCAGCCGTCGTTGTGGCAGTGGAGCTGGTCCGCACCCCGGGTGCCGACCAGCTCCACTGCCACCACCAGGTGGGCGGGGTGGGAATGAGGGAGTGGTTAGGCTGCGGGGGTGGGCGAGGAGGGACGGTGGCTGGCGGAGCGGGTCGACCGGCTCGTCTTCACCGATCTGAGCACTGACCAGGTCACCGCACTGTTGGTCGACACCGTGGTCGACTGGGCGCAGGGGCGCGGCTGGCGGGTCTACCGGCGGGCGCCGAGCGTGCTGCCGCTGCCGCCGCCGATGTCCGCCCAGCAGTCGGTGCTCGACGTGGCCTGTGCCCGCCCCGACGGGCCGCCGGTCGTGGTCGAGATCGACCACGGCACCCGCCGCCGCACCTGGGAGAAGCTGCTCGCCGAGGCGGAAGCCGGACGGATCCCGCTCTGGCTGCGCTGGGGCACCGGCCGCTTCGCCCCACCGCCGCCACCGATCCAGATGGTGACCTGCGAGGTGACCGCCCGGCCGGATCCGGCCGGACGAGGCCGGGTGCACAGCCGGCTGCCTCGGGCCCGGATGCAGCCGCCGGCCCACTCCGCGGTACGGCTCGGTGAGCCCGCCGCCGTCGAACTGCCGTTGCCACCGGCCCCACCACCGGAATAACCACTGTCGCGCCTGGACGGTCCTCGAGGGTCGATGTCGGTGACTCCCCGAAGTGAGGCCGTTGCCGTACCATCGGGCTGATTTCCTACCTGGCCGGTGCGGAGGCCGCATGGACGAGGTGACCCTCGGGGCGCTCCGCCTCCTTGAGGAGGCGCAGGCCGGTGGCGCGGCGCAGGTGTTGACCGCCGCGGAGTCGGCACTTCGCGAACCCACCGGGCAGATCGGCGACGGCCCGGCGGCGATGCACTTCGCCCGCGTGGTGGCCCTGACCCGCCTGGGTGACCTGCGGGCCGCGATCGACGCCGCCGATCTGATGCTGGCCGCCGCCGACCGTGAGGGCAGCGCCGGCTGGCGGTCCTGCGCGCTGTCGCTGCGGGCGACCCGGCGGCTCCGCCTCGGCGGTCAGGACCTCGCCGAGTACGACATCGAAGCGGTGCTCCGCGATCTCGTCAGCGCGGAAACCGCCCTGCTGGCCGACGAACCCAACCCGGTGATCACGGGCAACGCGCACACCGGGATCGCGATCGGCTACGCCCAGCTTCGCCTCTACGAGTTGGCCGCACCCCAGTTCGAGGCGGCCTACCAGGCGACCCGGCACGCGTCCTATCCGGACAACGGCAACCGGGCGATGTGGCTGTGCAACCTCGCCGAGCTCAACCTGATCTGGGCGTTGGAGCTGTACCAGGTCGGTCGGATCGCCGAGGCGGAACGGCACACCACCGCTGCGGAGGAGTACGCGATGCGGGCGGTCGCCGAGGCGTCCGGCCCCAAGGCGGAGGTGTGGCGGCTCTCGGCCCTGCTGTACGCGGCGTGCTCCCGCGCCGACCGGCAGGACCCGGCCGCTGCGGCGGTCGACATTCCCCGCTACACCAACCTGCTGCGCGTTCACGGCCTGCCCGAACAGCATCAGGAGATCCTGCTGTGCCGGCCCTTCCACGCCGTCGCGCTGCGCCGGTCGGGGCGACCCGAGGAGGCGCTGCGGGTCATCGAGGAGGCCGTCGCCCTGCTGTCACCCGAGACCGACTGCCTGATCTCGGCGGCGGTGCACCGTACCCACGCGGTGCTGCTGGCGGCGACCGGCTCGGCCGGTGCGCGACCCGGGCTCACCTACGGCGACACCCTCGCCGAGTTGCTGTGGCGGCAACGGCACCACTGGCTGCACACCGCGATGACGATGCAGGCGTACGACGCGCTGCGGTGGCAGCACGAGCAGGCCGAGCGGGCGGCGCAGACCGATCCGCTGACGGGTGTGGCGAACCGCCGTGGTCTCGACAGGTTCCTGCGTGCTCTGGCCCATCCCGACGCCGCCGACCACCCGGTGGCGGTGCTCGCCGTGGACATCGACCGGTTCAAGCACATAAACGATTCGCTTGGCCATTCCACCGGCGACGACGTGCTGCGGGCGGTGGCGCAGCTGCTCACGACGAGCGTGCGGCAGGGCGACTTCGTGGCGCGGTTGGGCGGGGACGAGTTCGTCGCCATCCTGCCGGGCGCGGACGCCACGCTCGCCCGGCTGGTGGCGCAGCGGACCGTGGAGGCCGTCGCCGGCCTGACCGCCTGGCCGGCGCAGGTCAGCGTCGGGGTCGCCTACGGTCCGGCGTACTGCCTGGAGCAGGCGCTCAGCCACGCCGACAGCGCGATGTACGCGGCCAAGCGCGCGGGCGGCAACCGGGCCAGCTGCCTGGCGGTCTGACCGGCCCGATCCCTGCCGGGTTGAGGGCTGATGTGGCTCAGAGGTGGTCGCGGACCCAGTCGGCGAGCAGTCGGGCGCACTGGTCCACCGACTCCTGCCAGGTACGCGCCGCCCCGTCGCCGGCTTCGTCGCTGACCTGCTTGATCAGACGGACCGGTACGCCGAACCGCTGGGCGGTCGAGGCGACCGCGTAGCCCTCCATGTCGACCAGGTGGGCGCGGGTGGCCAGGGCGGCGCGGGCGTCGTCGTCGGCGATGAACTGGTCGCCGGTGGCGAGCACCGGGCCGTCGCCGAGGGCCAGCGGCGCGCCGACGGACTGACCGGTCAGCCGGCGGAGGAAGTCGGTGTCCAGGTCGTGTTGCAGGACGCTGCCCACCTCGTGGGTGCCGGCCCAGCCGGGGTGCAGCGCGCCGGCGGTACCGAGGTTGATCACCGCCGCGGGTAGCGGTGTGCGGGCCAGGGTCGCCGCGACGGCGGACGCCGCGTTGATCTTGCCCATGCCGGTGAGCAGCACCGGCAGGCGCGCATCGAGGTGGGCGGCCTCCTCCGCGAGGGCCAGCACGAGCAGCGGGCGATCAGGGCTGATCGTTCCTCGAAGATCCATCGGGCGATGGTAGCCGGAGACCGGGGCCGGTCAGCGGTGCCGGCCGGCCCCGACCGCACCCGAGGTGTCGAGCTTGTCGCGCGGAGCCGCCTCGCTCGCCCGGCGACGGTCGGTGCGGCAGACTCAGGTGATCGCGCGGCCGGCCGGGCCGCCGTACTGCCGGTCACCCGGCGGGAGGTGGGACGTGCGCATCGCGTTGTTCGTGACCTGCCTGGCCGACACCGTCTTCCCCGAGGCGGCGAAGGCCACGGTACGGCTGCTGGAGCGGCTCGGTCACGAGGTGGTCTTCCCGACCGAGCAGACCTGCTGCGGGCAGATGCACGTCAACACCGGCTACCAACGCGAGGCGCTGCCGTTGATCCGTCGACACGTACGGACCTTCGACCCGTACGACGTGATCGTGGCGCCGTCGGGGTCGTGTGTCGGGTCGGTGCGCCACCAGCACCCGCTGGTCGCCCGACGAGCGGGCGACGACCGGTTGGCCGGCCGGGCCGAGGACGTGGCGGCGCGGACGTACGAGCTGTCGGAACTGCTCGTCGACGTGCTCGGGGTGACCGATGTGGGCGCCTACTACCCGCACCGGGTCACCTACCACCCGACCTGCCACTCGTTGCGGATGCTGCGGGTCGGGGACCGGCCGCTGCGACTGCTGCGCGCGGTACGCGGTCTGGACCTGGTCGAGCTGCCGGACGCCGAGCAGTGCTGCGGATTCGGTGGGACCTTCGCGATGAAGAACGCCGACACCTCGACGGCGATGCTTGCCGACAAGATGCGTCACGTGCTGTCCACCGGGGCGGACGTCTGCACCGCGAGCGACTCCTCGTGCCTGATGCACCTCGGCGGCGGCCTGTCCCGGCTGCGTACCGGGGTCCGGACGGTGCACCTCGCCGAGATCCTGGCCTCGACCGAGCGCAGCGCGACCGCCGGTGAGCGTGTGGCGGTGCAGCCGTGACCCACACCTTCCTCGGCATGCCGTCGACCGCGCCGCCCGGCGTGGGACACCTGCGCGGCACGGAGCCGTTCCCGAGCGCGGCCCGGCGCAGCCTCGCCGACCCGCAACTGCGGCGCAACCTCGGGCACGCCACCGCGACCATCCGGGCCAGATCGGCCGGGATGATCGCCGAGGTGCCGGACTGGCAGCAGTTACGCGAGGCCGGCCGGGCGATCAAGACAGATGTCCTGGCGCGCCTGCCCGAGCTGTTGGAGCAGCTTGAGGAGCGGGTGACCGAGGCCGGTGCAGTGGTGCACTGGGCTGCCGACGCCACCGAGGCCAACCGGCTCGTCACCGACCTGGTGCGGGCCACCGGCAGCGAGCGGGTGATCAAGGTCAAGTCGATGGTCACCCAGGAGATCGGGCTCAACGAGGCGCTGGTCGCCGCCGGGATCGCGCCGGTGGAGACCGACCTGGCCGAGCTGATCGTCCAACTCGGTGACGACCGCCCGAGCCACATCCTGGTGCCGGCCATCCACCGTAACCGGGCCGAGATCCGGGAGATCTTCCTGCGGGCCATGCCCGGTGTGGATCCCGGGTTGAGCGACGAGCCGGCCGCCCTGGCCGCCGCCGCCCGTGGTTACCTGCGGCAGACGTTCCTCACCACGAAGGTGGCCGTCTCCGGGGCCAACTTCGCCGTGGCGCAGACCGGCACACTCGCGGTGGTGGAGTCCGAGGGCAACGGACGGATGTGCCTCACCCTGCCGGAGACGCTGATCACCGTGATGGGCATCGAGAAGGTGGTGCCGACCTGGCAGGACCTGGAGGTGTTCCTGCAACTGCTGCCCCGCGCCTCGACGGGGGAGCGGATGAACCCGTACACCTCGATGTGGACCGGTGTGACGCCGGGGGACGGGCCGCAGGCGTTCCACCTGGTGCTGCTGGACAACGGCCGCAGCGCCGTACTGGCCGACCCGACCGGCCGGCGGGCGTTGCACTGCATCCGCTGCTCGGCCTGCCTGAACGTCTGCCCGGTGTACGAGCGCACCGGCGGACACGCCTACGGGTCGGTCTACCCGGGGCCGATCGGGGCGGTGCTGTCCCCGCAACTGACCGGGGTGGCCGACAACGCCTCGCTGCCGTACGCCTCGTCGCTCTGTGGCGCCTGCTACGACGCGTGCCCGGTGATGATCAACATTCCGGAGTTGCTTGTGCAGTTGCGCGACCAGGCACCGCACCCGCGCGCCGAGGCGGCGGCGATGGCGGCGGCCGCGTACACGATGGACCATCCGCGGTTGTACGAGGCGGCGCAGCGGGCGGTACGGCTGAGCCGGCTCGCCGGACGGCGTGGGCGCGCGCTGCCGCCGCCGCTGGACGGCTGGGCCGCAAGTCGTGATCTGCCCGACCCGCCGTCGCAGACGTTCCGCCAGTGGTGGGCCGGGCGATGAGCTCCCGGGACCTGGTGCTCGGTCGGCTGCGCGCCGCCCTCGCCGCCGGTGGCCCGGTCGCTTCCGTCGAGGTGCCCCGGGACTACCGGCACACCGGCCCGCTCGACCTGGACCGGTTCGTCGCGCGGCTGATCGACTACCGGGCCCGGGTGCACCGGGTGAGCGAGGACGCCGTCGCCGACACGATCGCCGCGATCCTGCCGGCGGGAGCGACGGTCGTCGTACCGCCGGGGTTGCCGTCGGCCTGGTTGCCGTCGACGGTGACCGTGCGGCCCGACCGCGACCTCGACAACGGGCGGATCGCGGCGGCGGACGCCGTGGTCACCGCCGCGGCGGTGGCGGTCGCCGAGACCGGCACGGTCGTCCTCGACGGCTCACCCGACCAGGGTCGACGGGTGCTCAGCCTGCTGCCGGACCGGCACGTCTGCGTGCTGCGGTCGGCCCAGGTGGTGGCGACCGTGCCCGAGGCGCTCGCCCGGCTCACCCCGCGGCGTCCGCTGACCTGGATCAGCGGTCCGTCGGCCACCAGCGACATCGAACTCGACCGGGTGGAGGGCGTGCACGGGCCGCGCACCCTGCACGTCGTCCTGTTGCCCTGATCCGACGACCACGCTGCCGACGCAAGGCCCGTTCGGTCGACGGCCGGCTCCGGTCGGGCCCCGGATCTTCGTCACGACAACCGTTGTATCGACGATCGTCGACTGAAAGACTCGGTGTGGATCGCGTGGGGAGTCGCGCGATTCGTTGCAGGGCAAGAGGACGCACGGGAAGAACCCCGTGCCGGGCCGTCCTCCTCCAGTTGGAACGACCGGCCGCCGCGAGCGGTGGCCGACCCGGGAGGTACGGATGAAACGCATGTTCGGCGTGGTGCTGGCCACCGCGACCCTGACCCTGGCCGCCGGGCTCGCCACACCCGCCGTCGCGCAGACCGCACCCGTGGCGACCCCGACGCCGTCGCCGACCCCGGTCTGCCCACCGGTGCTGCCGATCAACGCCATGGTGACCGGGACGACCGCGAACAGCGTGACCATCACCTACAGCGCGTTCGTCGTCCCGCCCTGCGGCTACGACCCGCCGATCACGTTCCACCTGTTCGGCAGCCACGACGACGCCATCGACTGGCAGGACCCGATCGCCCAGGGCACCTCGGGACCGGAGCGCTCCGGCACGGTCACCATCGACGGGTTGACCCCGGGCACCGAGTACTGGTTCCGGCTCAGCGACGCACACGGGGTGCGGGACCGGTACGTCATCGGCGGGCCGGCGCGGACCGGGCTGCCGGCACCGTGCAGCGCGACCGCCACCGTCGACAGTGGATGGGGAAGCGGTTTCGTCGCCACGGTCACCGTCCGTAACACCGGTGCGGACCAGCTCAACGGATGGCGCGTGCGGTGGAGCTGGCCCGGCGGCGGCAGCGTCCAATCGATCTGGAACGCGGTGGTGGAGACGACGTCGACCGAGGTGACGGCGCGGCACGCCGAGTACAACCGGGTCCTCGCACCGGGTGCGTCGACGACCTTCGGTCTGCTGGCCGCGACCAGCAGCGTGCCGGCGGGGTTCACGCTCACCTGCGAGCGGTGGTCCTGACAACTGCCACAGCATCCGGCCACACGGATGATGGTAAATGCGTTACCGGGTGGTAACGATGTTGTGTCATGGACTCCGCCCTGACCCTGATCGGACTACCCATCGCCCTCGGCGTCATCATGCTCGGTCTGGGTCTCGGCCTGACCGTCGCCGACTTTCGCCGGGTGGCCCACCATCCGAAGGCGGCCGTGATCGCGCTGGCGTGCCAGGTGCTGCTGCTACCGGCGCTCTGCTTCGGTCTGGTGCTCGCCTTCGGTCTGCCGCCGGAACTGGCCGTCGGGATGATGCTGCTCGCAGCATCGCCCGGCGGCACCACGGCCAACCTCTACAGTCACCTCTTCGGCGGGCACGTCGCGCTCAACATCACCTTGACCGCCATCAACTCGGTGCTCGCCGTGTTCACCCTGCCGATCGTGGTCAACCTCTCGGCGGCGTACTTCCTCGGCGACGCGCGCAGCATCGGTCTCCAGTTCGACAAGGTGCTCCAGGTCTTCGCCATCGTGCTCGTCCCGGTCGCCATCGGCATGCTGGTCCGTGCCTGGGTCCCCCGGGTCGCCGAGAGCCTGAACCGCCCGGTACGCATCCTGTCCGTGGTCGTGCTGGTCGCGGTGATCGCCGGTGCCGTGGTCGGCGAGCGGGACAACCTGGCCGACTACTTCGTCTCGGTCGGTCTCGCCGTGCTCGCGTTCAACCTGGTGAGCCTCGGGATCGGCTACGGCGTGCCCCGGCTGGCCGGCATCGACCGGGGTGCCGCCAAGGCGGCCGGCTTCGAGATCGGCATCCACAACAGCACGCTGGCCATCACGATCGCGCTCAGCCCGGCGTTGCTCAACAGCAGCCAGATGGCGATCCCGGCAGCCGTGTACGGCGTTGTCATGTTCTTCACCGCCGCCGCCTTCGGCTATCTGGTGAACCGCGTCGGCACCCGGACCAGCACCTCTCCGAGCGGTGCCACCACCGTGTGAGGTATGCGACTGTCGTGACGCTGACAGCCCGTGGGGCAACGGGTGACGCGCCGTGCGGGTACAACGATCGTTGAACGTTCATGCCATCACCCGTTTCGCCGCTCTGTCGCTGCCGTGACGCCACGGCAGGCGCGCGCGGGCAGGCGCCGTCTCGTACCCCTCTTTGGAGAGCCCATGTCCCTCTCTCCGGCCCAGGTCTTCGCCACGTTGAACGCGGTGCGACCGCTCGACCAGCCGTCGCCGTCCATCGACAAGGCCGTCGTGCTCGGCGGCAGTGTCGCCGGTCTGCTGGCCGCGCGGGCGTTGGCGGAGCACGCGCAGAGCGTCGTCGTCATCGATCGGGACGACCTGCACGTCCCGGGTCGCCGGCCCGGCGTGCCGCAGGGGACGCAACTGCACGCCCTGCTGCCGGGCGGCTTCCTGCAACTCGAGCGGCTCTTCCCGGGCTTCGGCAGGCAGGCCGTGGCCCAGGGAGCGGTCGAGGCGCCACCCGAGGCCCGCCGAAGCTACCTCGACGGGCGGTTGAAGGTCGTCGTGCCGGGCGACGCCGACAGCCTGGCCGGCAGCCGGCCGCTGTTGGAAGGGCTGATCCGGCAGCAGGTCCTGCGGTTGCCCAACGTCAAGACGATCACCGCCCGCGCCACCGGTCTCGTCTTCGACGGCGCCGTCACCAGCGGGGTCCGCTACGAGGTCGGTGGCACTGCCGGCACCGAGAACGCGGATCTCGTGGTGGACGCCATGGGCCGGTCGAGCCGGCTCTCCGACTGGCTGGAGCAGGCGGGCTGGGAACGCCCTGAGATGCGGCGGATGAGCGTGCACCTCAACTACGCCACCGCGCTGTTCCGGCGTCGGGCGGACAAGCCGCAGCACACCGTCGTGCTGGCGCTGAACAGCCCGCGGACGTCGGCGGCGGTGGCCGGGGCGGCGTTCTTCGCCATCGAGGACGGCCGGTGGATGGCGATGATGGCCGGGTACGCGGACAATCGTCCGGGCCGTACACCTGAGGACTTCGTTCGCCGGCTGCGCGAGTTCCCACCCGAGTTCCACGAGGTCGCCGACAGCGAACTGCTCGGCGACGTGCAGACCTACCGGCACGCCGACAGCCGGCGGCGGGACTTCCACAAGCTGAGCCGCTTCCCCGCCGGGCTGGTCCCGGTCGGCGACGCTGTCGCCTCCTTCAACCCGGTGTACGGGCAGGGCATCACGGCGGCGGCCCTGCACGCCGCCTGCCTGTCGACGTACCTGCGTGCCGGGCCGGATCTGCGGCAGCCGGCCCGCGAGTTCCTGGCCCTGCAGCAGGTCGTGGTCGACGCCGCGTGGTCGATGTCGACCTCCGCCGACCTGGCCCTGCCGCACGTCGACGGCCCGTACCCGCGTGGCTACCGGTTCTCCCGCTGGGTCAGCCGGCAGATCGTCGACGCGACCGTCACCGACATCGCCACCGCCCGCCGGTTCAACGACGTGGTGTCCCTGTGCGAGCACCCGAACGCGCTGGCCAGGCCCGGGGTCATCCTGGGTGCGCTGCGCGCGAACCTGCGGGCCCGGTGACGAGGCACGCCTCTGGTGATCGCCGCGCCCGACCGGCAGAGTGATCTCCGTCGGCTCATCCGGAGTGGAACGGAGTGCATGGTGGCGTACGTCTTCCTGCTGCTCGCTATCGCCGCCGAGGTCACCGGCACCAGCCTGCTCAAGGCCACCGAGGGATTCACCCGCCTGTGGCCGACGCTCGGGCTGGCGGTGTCCTACCTGACGGCGTTCGCGCTGCTCGCCCAGGCGGTGAAGGGCATCGAGGTCGGTGTCGCGTACGCCCTGTGGTCGGGGTTGGGCACCGCGGCGATCGTGGCCATCGGCGCGACCGTGCTGGGTGAACCGCTGACCGTCACCAAGGTGGTCGGGGTCGGTCTGATCATCGCCGGCGTCGTCCTGCTCAACCTGCGCGGCGCGCACTGACGTCCCGGTGTGACCCCGCTGGTCACGCCGGGACCGGCCCCGCAGCATTTTGCGCGAACCGCGGTACCGGTCGCCCGCCAACCGCTAAAGTTGCACTTATTGCAATGCCCGCATATGTTGATCGGCGACTGCTGGGCGGGAGGACGCACGATGGGTGCCGGGCACGACCACGGGCGGCAGGTGCTGCGCGCCGGAGAGAAGCACCGTGGGCGGTTGTGGGCGGCTTTCGCCCTGCTGGCCGTCTTCATGGTGGTGGAGGCGGTCGGAGCATGGGTGACCGGCTCGCTGGCCCTGCTGTCGGACGCCGGGCACATGTTCACCGACGTGCTCGGCATCGGCATGGCCCTCGCCGCGATCACCGCGGCGAGCAAGGCGTCCCGCGACGGCCAACGCACCTTCGGGCTGTACCGGATGGAGGTGCTGGCGGCACTGGCGAACGCGGTGCTGCTGTTCGGGGTCGCCGTCTACGTGGTGGTCGAGGCGGTACGCCGGTTCGACGAACCGCCGGAGGTGCTGGTCGGCCCGATGCTGATCGTCGCCGTGGCGGGTCTGGTCGCCAACGTCGTGGCGTTCCTGCTGCTGCGCTCCGGCTCCAAGGAGAGCCTCAACGTGCGCGGGGCGTACCTGGAGGTCCTCGGTGACCTGCTCGCCTCGGTCGGCGTGATCGTCGCCGCCGTGGTGATCGCGGTGACCGACTGGTGGTACGCCGACCCGATCGTCGCGGTGGCGGTGGGCGCGTTCATCCTGCCCCGCACCTACAAGCTGGGTCGGGCCGCCCTGCGGGTGCTCGTCCAGGCCGCGCCGCCACACGTGGACATCACCGAGGTACGGGCCGGGCTGCGCGCCCTCGACGGCGTCGCCGACGTGCACGACCTGCACGTGTGGACCCTGACCTCGGGCATGGAGGTGGCCTCGGCGCACCTGAAACTGACGGCCGGGGCGGACCTGGGCCGGGTGCTCAGCACCGCCCGGCAGGTCCTGCACGACCGCTTCGCCATCGAGCACGCCACCCTTCAGGTGGAGCCGCAGGACGCCGAGGACGTGTGCCACGGCGCGCACTGGTGACACCCGGGCGGGGCCACGACCGCCCGGTGCGGGGCCGGCAGCGCGTGCTTTCAGGAAGCTGACAGGAAACCCGGCCAGCATGGGGCGCACCCGCACCGAAAGGCTGGCTCCGGCATGACGAGGAATACGCGACTGACCCTGGCGATGATCCTGGTGGTCATTCTCGCCATGATCGTTGTGATCGCCGTGAACCGGAACACCAGCCGGCCCGTCGCCAGCGGCGCGCCGGTCGACCCGGCCGTGCTGGTCCGCGACGACAGCCACCGGCTCAGCACGGCGACCGACGGCAGGGTCACCCTGGTGGAGTTCCTCGACTTCGAGTGCGAGGCATGTGGCGCGGTCTACCCGTCGATCACCGAGATCCTGGACACCTACCAGGACCGGATCACGTTCGTGGTGCGCTACTTCCCGATCGCCAGCCACCCCAACGCCGACCTGGCCGCCCGCGCCGCGCAGGCCGCCGCCGAGCAGGGCCGGTTCCCCGAGATGTACGCCACGCTGTTCGAGAACCAGGCGCAGTGGGGACACCAGAGCGCGCCACAGACCGACAGGTTCGTCGGGTACGCCCGGGACCTGGGCCTGGACGTGGAGCGTTTCCGGCGCGACCTCGACGCCGCGGCCACCGCCCAGCGGGTGGCTGCTGACCGGGCCGACGGCGAGACCGCCGGGGTACGGGGCACCCCGACGTTCTTCCTCAACGGCCGGCAGTTGACCGAGGTCCGTACCCAGTCGGACATGGTCGCCGCCATCGACGCCGCGCTCGCCCAGTGACCGCCACCGTCGCCCGCCGTCCCGAGACGCCGCAGGCCGGATTCGTCGCCCGGGTCACCGCCTGGGTCCTGGCCGTCGGCGGCGGCATCGGACTGCTCGCCGCGGGCACCCTGACCGTCGAGAAGATCAACCTGTTGGCCGACGCCGACTACGTGCCCACCTGCAGCATCAACCCGATCCTGTCCTGCGGCTCGGTGATGACCACGCCGCAGGCCGCCGCCTTCGGCATCCCCAACCCGCTGCTCGGCATCGCCGGCTTCGCCGTGGTCACCACGCTCGGCGTCCTGCTGCTGGCCCGGGTGCGGCTGCCCGGCTGGTGCTGGTTGGGCCTGCAGGCGGGGGCCACCTTCGGCGTGGTCTTCGTGCACTGGCTCATCTACCAGAGCCTCTACGTGATCTCGGCGCTGTGCCCGTACTGCATGGTGGTCTGGGTCGTCACCATCGCGATCTTCCTTTACACCAGCCTGCGTAACCTCGGCGCGGTCGCGCCGAGGTCGCCGCTGGCCCGGCTCTCCGGTCTCACCGGCTATCACAGCCTCATCCTGGTCGCCTGGTACGTGCTGATCATGCTGGCTATCCTGGTCCGCTTCTGGGACTACTGGTCCACCCTCTGGTGAGCCCGCCCGCCCCGACGGTCGGCGGTCAGTGCGCCCGCCGGCGGTGCCGCCAGAACGCCAGCAGAGCGAGCACCACGATCACGGCGAGCAGCGTGTACGTGCCGATGCCCAGTTCCCGCTCCAGATAGCGGTAGGAGGCCGAGCCGAGGTAGCCGAGCGTCGCCACCGCCACCGCCCAGAGCAGCCCGCCGGTGACGTTGGCCCAGCCGAACGTGCTGCGCCGCATGCCGCTGGCACCGGACGCCAGCGGCACCAGCACCCGCAGCACGGCCACCCACCGGCCGATCACCACCGCCATCGCTCCTCGCGCGGCGACCAGGCGTCGGGCCCGGTCCAGGTCGAGGCGACGACGGAGCACGGCCGGCGCGCGGGCCAGCACCCCGGGCCCGTACCGGCGACCCAGCAGGTAGCCGACCTGGTCGCCGAGGCAGGCCCCGACGGCCGCGGCAACGATCACCGCCCACAGCGGCAGCCCACTGAGGTGGGCCACCACGCCGCCGACAAGTACGACGGTCTCACCGGGTATGAGCAGCCCCAGCAGCGTCGAGGACTCCAGCGCGGGCAGCAGGAACACCAGAGCCAGCACGACCAACGGCGGCAGTGCGGCGATCCCAGCCAGTACCCGTTCCATCTGCTGATTCTGGCGCTTCGCGACGGCCCGGCGGGCGGGCGAACCGGGAAACCGCCAACCGGCGGTGGGTCAGCCCGTAGCGTACGAATCGAGAGCAGGTCAACGAACGCCCCAGGGACGAGGACTGTGCTATCCCGGACGCATCGTCCGTCGCCGGCTCTGCTGGTCAGCCTGGCAGTCTCGACCGTCCTGCTGGTCGGGCTGGGCCTGCTGGTCCGCCAGCACCCGGTGGCGGCCTGGGAACGGGACGTGTTCACCCTGCTCAACCGTCTGCCGGCGGGGGTGACGCCGGTGCTGATCGTGGTCATGCAGCTCGGCTCGTACCTCACGGTGTTCGGCACGGCTGCGCTCGCCGCCGTGCTGCGGCGCTTCGCGGTCGCCCGTGACCTGCTGCTGGCCGGGAACCTGGCGTACTGGCTGGCGGTGGTCAACAAGGTCGCGGTGGCCCGGCAGCGGCCCGGAGCGCTGCTGGCCGACGCCGTGCTGCACGATCGGGTCACCGGCTCGCTGGGCTATCCCTCCGGGCATGTCGCGGTCGCCACCGCCCTGGCACTGGTCGCGGCGCGGGCCGGCGGCACCCGCTGGCGGCGCCTGCTCTGGCCGGCGGTTGCGGTGGTCGCCGTGGCGCGCGTGCATGTCGGCGCCCATCTGCCGGTGGACGCCATCGGCGGGCTGCTCGTCGGCTGGCTCGCGGTCTGTCTGACCCGGCTGGTCGTCGGGGAGGTCGGTCCGCAGCGGTCCACCGGCGTGCTGCGCGAGGCACTGCGACACCGTGGCTTCGACGTGGTCCGGCTCGCGCCGCTGAGCGGCGACGCCCGCGGCTCGTGGCCGTGGTTGGTGGTCACCGGCGACGGGCGGCGGTTGTTCGTCAAGGTCACCGGTGGGCAGCAGCGGGACGCCGACTGGGCCTACAAGCTGTACCGGCGGTTGCGTTACCGGCACGTCGCCGACGAGCCGCCGTACCTCAGCGCGAAGCAGCAGAGCGAGCACGAGACCTGCCTGACGCTGCTGGCCGAACGGGCGGGCGTACGGGTTCCGTCGGTCGTCACCACCGCCACCCTGCCCGGTGGGGAGGCCGTGCTGGTGCAGGAGTTCATCGACGCGGCACCGTTGGACGCCACGTACGGACCGCTGCCGACGGCGTCGATCGCCGACGTGTGCCGGCAGGTGGCGCTGCTGCACCGGGGCGGGATCGCCCATCGTGACCTGCGGGCGGCCAACATCCTGGTCGACCGCGACGGCGCGTACCTGGTCGATTTCGGGTTCGGCGTCGACGACGCCGCCGCTGACCAGCGGGCCCGGGACATCGTCGAGCTGCTGGTCGCCCTCGCCGGCCGGGTGGATCCGGGCACGGCGGTCGACGTGGCGATTGCCGAACTCGGTGTCGACGACATCGCGGGAAGCCTGCCGTACCTGCAACCGGCAGTGCTCTCCCGGGCCAGCCGTGACCTGCTGCGACATACCCCTGACCTGCTGGAGCAGCTACGCGGCCAGATCATGCGCCGCTGCCCGCAGCGGGAACAACGGCTGGCCCGGGTCGTCCGGATCACGCCCCGGGGCGTCCTGTTGCTGATCGCGCTCGGCCTGCTCGTACACCTGCTGCTGCCGCAGCTCGGCGAGGTACGCGCCGCGCTGCGCCTGATGCTGCACGCACATCCGCTGGCCCTGGCCGCCACCCTGCTCGGCTCGGCCGCGACCTACCTGCTCAGCGCCGTCGTACTGCGGCTGGCGTCGAACAACCGGGTGCCGCTCGGTGAGGCCACCGCGGTGCAGGTGGCCGCGTCGTTCGCCAACCGGCTCGCGCCCGGCAGTGTCGGCGGCGCCGCGCTGAGCCTGCGCTATCTGCACCAGAAGGGATTGCGTGCCGCCGAGTCGGCGACCGCCGTGGTCGTCTCACGGGTGGCCGGCGTGGTGTCGGTGGCGCTGCTGCTGCCGGTGCTGTTGCCCTTCGCCCGCCGACCCACCCGCGCCGCCGAGCAGGCCGTCACGGCCAGGGCGCTGCCCGTGCTGCTCGGTGTGCTGCTGGTGCTGCTCGCCGTCGCGGCGGTGCTGGCGGTACCTCAGCTGCGCCGTCGTGGCCGTGCGGTGCTGCGGGAGAGCATCGCCGCCCTGCGCGCGCTGCCCCGCCGGCATCGGCTGACCCGGCTGATCGGCGCGGCCCTGGCGCTCACCCTCGCGTACGGGTTCAGCCTCTACTTCGGGTTGCTCGCCGTCGGTGAGCCGATCGATCTCGCGTTGCTGGCACCGGTGATCCTGGTGTGCGTCGTCGGGGAGGGGGTGGCCTCGGCCGCACCCACTCCCGGCGGCCTGGGCGCCACCGAGGCGGCCCTGGTCTCCGGGCTGCTGCTCTACGGGGTACCCGTCGACACCGCCGTCGCCGGCGTGCTGCTCTACCGGCTCGCGACGTTCTGGCTGCCCGCCCCGCTCGGCTACGTGGCGCTGCGGATCCTGGCCCGGCAACGGCTGGTCTGAGGCGCGGCCCGGATCGGCAGCCTCCGGTCGGCCACGTCCGCCGCCTCGGCGAAGTCGACCACCCCGAGTCCGGCCCCGAACGTGACCAGAGCGCCGCCGCGCAGCAGGTCCCGGCGTCGGCTGCGCGTCAGCCCGGCCATCCTCACCTCATCGGCGTCAGTACGTCGGCCACGACGCCGGCCATGTCGATGCGCGCGTCGGCACCTGGGTCGCCGCCCTCGGCTGCGGCCAGCAGCTCGGTCAGGGCCGGTCGCAGTCGCTGCGCGGAGTCGATGTAACTGGTCAGGGCCGAGCGGCTGAGCAGGTCTGCGTTGGCCCGGCCGTGCCCGGCGATGGGCCGGTAGGTGATCGTGGGGCGGCCCGAGGCGAGGGCCTCCTGGCAGGTGAGCCCGCCGGCGTTCTCCACCACGACGTCCGCCGCCCGCATCAGGGTGGGCATGTCGTCGACCCAGCCCAGCACGTGCCCGGGGAACCGCCGCAGCCGGCGGTACAACCGCTGGTTACGTCCGCACACCACGACCGGCTCGACGCAGCCGGTGGCCAGCACCTCCGTCGCGGTCCGGGCCACGTCACCCATGCCCCAGGAGCCCGCGACGATCAATGCGAGGCGACCCTGTTCGGGCAGCCCGAACTGTCGCCGTGCGGCCTGGGTGCTCAGCTGGGCAGAAGCGGCGAACCGGGCGTTGACCAGCGGGCGGACCACCCGGACCGGGGCGCTGCCGCCGGCGATGGCCTGCTGACGGGAGAGTTCGTGCACGACGCAGTACAGGTCCACGCCCGGCGCGATCCAGGTCGGGTGCACCGCGAAGTCGGTCACGTAGGTCACCAGCGGCGCGTTGACCAGCCCGGCGACCCGCATCGGCCCGAGGATCTGGTTGGCGAAGGGAAAGGTCGTCACCACGGCCCGGGTGTCCGGCGGCAGGCGGGCCAGCATGCGGCGGAACACCGGACGCAAGGCGGCCCGCAACAGCTGCACCGATGCCGGCGAGCGGCCGGTCGCGCTGAACAGCGCGTCGTAGCACCAGGGCAGCCAGCGCAACATGCCCCGGTAGCTTTCGCGCACCGTGACGTCGAGCGGTCCGGGCAGCAGGGACAGGAAGTTCAGCCGGTCAACCTGCCGGCCCTGATCGGTCAACCGGCGTTCCAGTTCGGCGGCGGCGGCGTCGTGGCCGGCCCCGATGTCCGCCGAGACCACCACGATCCGGCCGTCGGGCGCGTTCGAAGCGCCGCCGGTGCGACCCAGCGTCACTTCCGTCCAGTCGTCGACCACCGGACCTGCCCGCTGTGTCTGGCGCCTGCACTCCGTCACGCAGGCGCGGATACCCGTCGTTGCGCAGGTCACGCCCGGCCGGGCGGCGCTGTCACCGGCCGAGCACCGACGGGCTGGTGGTCGCTGAGTGTGCCGAGCGTCAGGTTCCGTTGCGTGGCCCAGTCGATCAGGGCGGGGAGCGCCGTCAACGTTGCGTGCCACGATCCGGCAGCCGCGACGTGGTCCGAGTCGTGCAGCAGGATGGTGCCGCCGGGACGCAGCGTTCGCAGGACGTCGTGGCAGATCGAGCCGGCGGTGGCATCCGCCCGCCAGTCCCGGCCCCAGGCCGTCCACAGCCGTGGTTGCAGACCCAGTCGGGCGCAGGCCAGCAGGGCCGCCGTGGTGAGCACCCCGTAGGGCGGGCGGTACCAGCGTGGCGGCTGGCCGGTCAGTTCGGCGATGCGGTCCCGGGCGCGGGCGATGTCGGCGTACGTCGCCGACGGGGTGCGGCACAGCAGGTTGTGGTGCTCCCAGCCGTGCACCGCCACCTCGTGGCCCTGCGCGGTCATCTCTCGGCCGAGTCCGGGATCGCGGTCGAGCAGGCTGCCGAGCAGGAAGAAGGTCGCGCGTACGTCCGCCCGGTCGAGCCGGTGCAGAAAGCGGGGCGTGGACCGACGGTCCGGCCCGTCGTCGAAGGTCAGCGCCACGTGCCCGGGCCGGCCGATCCCGCTCAGTTCGGGCAGCAGCCGACGGCGTACCGGCGCCACGGACGTCAGCGCCGGTACGGCGTGCAGCGCGAACCCGGCGGCCGTCGTGCCGGCGAGCATCCGGAGAGACGGCACACCCTCTTTATACCCAGCGGTCGGCCGTGCGGGCCGCCGATCGCGGCACCGGCTCGGTGCGGCGGCTGTGTCGGTCCGGCCTACGGCGCGGGGACGACCTCCTGGCCCAGCGGCCAGATCGCGGCCGGGACGAGCTTGAAGTTGGCCACGCCGAACGGGATGCCGATGACGGTGAGGCAGAGGCTGACGCCGGCGACGATGTGGGACAGGGCGAGCCACCACCCGGCGAGCACGACCCAGATGACGTTGGCGACGCCGGAGGCGACACCGACACCGGGCTTGGGGACCAGGGTGCGGCCGAAGGGCCACAGCGAGTACGACGCCAGCCGCAGCGAGGCCACCCCGAAGGGGATGGTGACGACGAGGACGAAGCAGATCAGAGCGGCGATGCCGTAGCCGACCGCCAGCACGAGCCCGCCGCCGAAGATGAGCCAGAGCACGTTCAGTACGAATCGGATCATGAACCAATCATGACCGGTGCGCGCCACCGGCCCCCGGGGGGAGGGCCGGGCACCCCGCAGGGGGCGGCCGGGGGAGGCCGGTGGCGCGCGGCGGGTCAGCCGGTCTGGCCGGTGACGCTGCCGCCGGACTTCGTGACGCGGTAGGTCACCTGGGCACCGCTCCAGAAGTGGAAGGTGAGGGTGACCGGGCTGCCGTCGCGTACCTCGCCGAAGAAGGTGTCGGTGAGGGTGATCCGGTTGCCGGTGTAGTCGGGGGAGAAGGTGACGTCGAACTCCTTGAACGACGTCCAGTCGTGCGGTCCGGCGTTGCTGCCGTCGGCGTACCGCGCCTCCATGGTGGCGAGCTGGTCGCCGCGGAACTGGGTCGGAATGGCGAAGGAGGCGGTCGTGCCGGTGGCGTTGGACAGCACCGGTGGGTCGTAGCTGATCACGTCGATCCGCCACGGTACGCCGGCCGAGAAGCGCGCCTGGAGGGTGGCGTTGACGCCGTACGCCCGGTTGCCGACCAGTCGGGTCACGGCGCTGGCGGTCAGCGTCAGCTGGTTGCCGGAGACGGTGTAGTCGGTGCCCCGGACCAGTTCGGTGCTGCCCTGGCGCAGACCGGAGAAGGTGGTGCCGTTGAGGTTGAGGGTCAGCGTCTTGGCGGTGATCGTGCCGGTGCGCGGCACGTACACCTGGTCGGACGAGGCGGTGCCGGAGCGGGTCGTCCAGCTCGACTTGATCTGGTTGATCAGCTCCGTGTCCCGCCAGACGAAGGTGGTTCGGTTGAAGTGCTGGCCGTTGTCCCAGAGCTGGGTGGTCAGCTGTCGGTGCCGGGCGTAGTAGCCGAAGTACTCGAAGAACTTCAGCTTCTCGCCCTGCTGGATGGTGCCGGTGTGCCGGTCGAAGCCGAGCAGGCCGTACTCGCCGATGACCACCGGGATGCCCCGGGTGACGAAGGCGTTGTGGACCCGATCGAAGGCGTCGACGAGGTCCTGCTGGGTGGTGGCGTCGAAGCGGGTGCCGCCGGCGACGTTCACGCTGAACGGCCAGTAGCCGTAGAAGTGCACGGTGGCGATCAGGTTGCGGTCGTTGAGTTGGTTGATCGTCGTGGTCAGCTCGTTGATCCGGGCCTGCTCGGAGGAGGTGTGCAGGGTCGGCAGGACCAGCATCCGGGTGGCGTTGTTGCCGCCGGAGGCGCGCACGATCCGGTGGAAGTTGACGTTCAGCTCGTGCAGCAGTTGCGCGTTCTGGGCGTCACCGGAGCTGTTGGCGAACTGCGGCTCGTTGACGCTCTCGAAGTGCAGCTTCGGTGAGGCGTCCCGGAACGCCGCGGCGATCTGGGTCCAGAGCGCGTTGTAGCGGTTGAGCACCGTCGTCCGGTTGGTCGGCATCTCGTGGATCCACTGCCACGAGTCGTGATGCAGGTTGATCATCACGTAGAAGCCGTCGTCCAGGGCCCAGCCGACGACCTCCTTGACCCGGTTCAGCCAGGCCGCGTCGATGGTGTAGGACGGCGCGGGCCCGTGGCGGTTGCTCCAGGTGACCGGGATCCGGATGCTGTTGAATCCCTGCGCCCGGATGGCGTCCAACTGGGCCTCGGTGACCCGCGGGTTGCCCCACGCGGTCTCGTCGGCGCCGACGGAGTCGAAGGTGTTGCCGAGGTTCCAGCCGGGCTGCATCGCGGCCACGTAGGCCATCGCGTCACCGGTCGGCGGCGGGGTCGTCGGGGGTGGGGTGGTCGGCGGTGGCGTGGTCGGGGGAGGGGTGGTCGGGCCGACGTTGCCGGTGCAGGTGACCCCGTTGAGGGCGAACGAGGTGGGGGCCGTGTTGCTGCCCGACCAGGAGCCGTTGAAGCCGAACGACACCGACTGGTTGGTGCCGAGCGCCGCGTTGTAGCTGACGTTTGTGGCGGTGACGTCGTTGCCGGCGGAGGTGACGGTGGCGTTCCACGCCTGCGTCACCCGCTGACCGGAGGGGAAGGTCCAGGTCAGCCGCCAACCGTTGAGCGGGTCGCCGAGGTTGGTCAGGTCGACGTTCGCGGTGAAACCGCCCGGCCACTGGCTCGGCGCGGAGTAGACCACCCGGCAGCCGGCCGCCGCGTGGGCGGCGCCCGCGCTGACCAGTCCGACCCCGGCCAGCAGGGCGGCGACCCCGGCGCCGACCACGCCCAGTCGCCATCGTGTCCTTCGTAGTGTGCCGCGCAGCCCGGCCATGACGCTCCTCGTGTGGTGATGGTGTCGACGGGTGGCTGGCCGCGTGTCACCGGATCGCCGGCAACATCCGGCCGGCTCGCACAATAAGTTGGGATCATGAACTTTGTCAATCGACGCAACGCGATGTACGGGGCTTCTGTGCAGGTGGCACCGTACTTCACAATTCGGTCCGTGCCGCCTGAACGTGCGATCTGTTCGGGAACAGTCGGTGTGAATGAGCGTGGCCCGCCGGGGTACTCGGCCGCGTGGCGGCGGGCGAGCGGAACGGGAGCTGGGCGCGTGGCGCCGCCGGCTCGGCGAGGGACCGGATCGCGGGCACGGTTGCCGCACTCAGCGTCCGGGTCGACTGGCGGGAGCGGCGACGGACCCTGGAGTTGTACGCGATCCTCGCCGTGCAGGCGGGGGTGGCCGCCGCGCTCGCCTGGTGGGTGGCGCACAACCTGCTGCACCACCCGTCACCGGTCTTCGCCCCCACCGCCGCTGTCGGCACCATCGCCGCCGCCATCGGCCGACGCACCCGGCGTACCGTCGAACTGCTGCTCGGCGTGCTGGCCGGGCTGCTGGTCGGCGACGCCCTGATCGCGGTGATCGGCACCGGCCCCTGGCAGACCGGCACCGTGGTCACCCTGGCCATCCTGCTCGCGTTGAGCCTGAGCCGGGGCGGACAGGTGGTCACCCAGGCCGGCGGCACCGCCGTGCTGATCGCCACGCTGGCTCCGGTGCAGCGCGGACTGGAGGTGCCCCGCATCGTCGACGCCGTGATCGGCGGAGTGACCGCCGTGGTGGTGGTCGCCGTCCTACCGGTCAACCCGGTACGGATCATCCAGCGGGCGGCGCGTCCGCTCTTCGCGGCCCTGATCGAGCACCTGCACGACGCCGCGGACGGCATCTCCCGCAGCGATTACCCGGCTGTGACCCAGGCCCGGGACGCGCTGAGCGGGCTGGACCCCCAACTGAAGCTGCTCAAGGACGCGGTCTCCGGGGCCGGGGAGGCGGTGGCGATATCACCGGCGCGGTGGCACCGGCGTAAAGAGTTCGAGCACTACGAACGCGGCACCCGCTATCTCGCCCTGGCCATCCGGGGCGGCCAGGAGATGCTGCGCCGGGCGGCCACGGCGATCCGGGACGACGAGCCCGTGCCATCCGGGCTGGCCGCCGCCGTGCACTACTTCGGTGACGCCCTCGCGCTGCTCCAGGTCGAGGCGGAGAGCGGGCGCCCCACCGACCGGTCCGAACAGTTGATCCTTAAGGCGGTGGACCGGGCCGCCGAGGCGTACGCCGAGGGGGTCGGCTTCTCCGGCAGCGTGGTGGTGGCGCAGATCCGTACCGTCGCCACCGACCTGCTGCGCAGCCTCGGCTGCGACGAACAGGAGGCCAGCGACGTGATCCGGAAACGCTTCGACGCGCGGTACGAAATCACCGGGCAGCCCGACCCGACGTGACCGAAGCGGGGCGGATCAGAGTCGGCCGGCGACCGTTCGCGCCAACTCGGTCAGCCGCTCGTCGTACTTGGCCATGTCGTCGGTGCGGACCAGCCGGATGGCCACCCAGACCCCGGAGACGTTGACGAAGACCATCCCCTCCTCGAGGTACGCCTCGTCCCCGATGCCGGACAGCGTCTCGAACTCGTGCTTCAGGTCGCGGTCGATGTCCAGGATCTTCTTCGCCCCGTCGCCGACGTGCACCTCGACCTGTGCCACCGGCCCGGAGACGGGCCCGGTGAACCAGCAGGTCTCCCCGCTCGGCAGCGGGTCTTCCAGCGGCGTACCGGCCAGCTTCTCGGCGTCCTCCTTCGAGACCAGCGCGCAGGCGTCGACCGGCGCCGCGGCAGAGGGCTCGGGTGCCTCGGTGGCCTCGGTCGGTGCCGCGGCTTCCGACGGCTGCGCCGGTGCCGGCGGTGCCGCCGCGGGCTCCGTACCGCCGCAGCCGGCCAGGACGGTGAGAACGGTGGCCGCCACGGCGAGTCGGGCGACGCAGGTCAGGTGCCGCACGGTGTCTCCTTCGTCGGGGCTTCAGTTCGGCAGGGCGTCGGCAAGTTTGCGCATCGCCTGGGCATATCCGTCGGGTTGGGCGCCGAGACGCTGGAAGCTGCTCAGCGTCACGGTGAAGCTGCCCGCACCGTTGATCACTACCGCTTCCGCCTCGATGTCCTTGACCGCCAGGTAGCCCTTGTCGCCGACGCCGAGGTCGGTCACCGACTGGTAGGTCTGGTCGGCCTGCTGGCGCTGGTAGTCGTAGGTCATCTCACCGGCGACCCGCGACGCGGTGGTCACGGTGAGCAGGGCGATGCCGTCGCCGAAGCTGCAGTTGCCCTTGTCGTCGAGTTGCTGGCCGACGATCCCGGTGACCTGCTCGGCGGTGAAGGGGCAGGCCGGCCGGACCGTGTCGGCACCGTCGACGGGCAGATCGAGATCGGCGTCCGACCCGGCGTCCGGACCGGCGCCCCGTGCCGCCGGTTCGCTGCCGCCGCAGCCGGTCAGTGCCAGGGCCGTCGCGAGCAGCACAGGCAGAATCAGTCGTCGCACCGGTCAGTTCCCCCTCTTCCGCCCGGGCGCAGACGCTGCGCACCAGCGCCTGCGGCAGTCGGGGTGCACTCGACGGTACGGCCGTCGCCCGGGGAAGGAATCCGGTGTTTCCCTAGCCTTTGTGGCCGCCGGTCGGCACCACGTCGGCGCTGATCCGGGCCAGTGCCGCGTTGAGTTCGGCCCGTCGGGAGATGCCCAGCTTGCGGTACACGCGGGACAGGTTCGTCTCCACCGTCTTGGGGCTGACGAACAGTTCGTCGGCGATGGCGCGGCTGGTCCGTCCGAGCGCGGCGAGCCGCGCCACCCGCTCCTCGGTGGCGGTCAACGCCGACGGTGCCGGAGGCCGGCCGCCCAGCCGGGCCGCCTCCGCCCGGGCCCGCGCGGCGAACGCCGCCGCGTCCAGGGCGTCGAATTCGGCCGCTGCCGCCGTGAGCGCCTCCCGGGCCGGCCGTTTACGGCGCAGCCGCCGGTGCACCACTCCGGCGACCAGCAGACAGCGGGCCCGGTCCAGGGGCAGCACGTGCGGCGCCACCGCCGCGCGGGCGGCGGCGAGATCGTCGAGGGCGGCCGACGGGTCCCGGCCCTCGGCGCTGTCCAGCAGGGCCCGACTGCGGGCCAGGCCCAGCAGCGTCCACGGCCGTGGCAGGCGGCGGTGCCGTTCGGTCAGCCGGTGCAGGGCGACGCGGGCGGTGGCGAGATCACCGGCGGCCACGCACGCTTCGATCCAGTCCGGCTCGAAGCGCTGCGCCAACGGCTCGGTCAGCCCCATCCGGTCCACCAAGGCGGCCAGCCGACCGTAACCGGCCGCTGCGTCGGCGGCCCGGCCGGCGCAGAGCGCGACGAACGCGCCGAGTTGCAGGTGGATCCGGCGGCACCAGTCGTCGTCGAGTTCCTCGCCCAGGCGTACGCCCGCCTGCGCCACCCGCGCCGCCGCGTCGAGCCGCCCCCGCAGGGCGTCGAGCAGCCCGGTCAGCCAGGTCTCCGCGGTCAACTCGGTGCCCAGCAGCTCACCGAGGTCACGGGCCGCCGCGATGTGCCGCTCGGCCATCGACCAACGCCCGGCGAGCAGTTCGGTCTCACCGAGATGCTTGAGCAGCTCGTACTGGGAGGGTTCGTCGCCGCGCGCCGCCGCCCGGTCCAGCAGCCGGGTCAGCCGCTCCCGGGCCCGGTCGGGATCGTCGATGCCCTTCCACCAGACCGCCGGAATGGTGCCCGCCAGCCAGGACGGTTCCGGCCCTTCCATGGCCAGTGCCCGGTCGAGCAGTTCGGTGCGGGGTGGCGCACCGGCGCGTACCTCGCTGTTGAACAGGTGCAGCAGCGCCGCGGCCAGCAGTTCCCGGTCCCCACCCGGGCCGCTGAGCAGAGCGATGGCCGACTCCGCGTGGGTACGGGCCGGGTCCGGCAGGTCGACGAAGAGGGCCAGGTGGGCGTGGATCCGACCGGCGAGCAGGGAATCGGGCTGCGTGGCGGCCAGCGCCCGACCGGCGGCCGCCAGCGCGGTGCCGCCCGGCTCGTCGGCGCTCCACGCGACCACGGCGCGCAGCAGCAGCGCCTCGGCGCGGACGTGACCGGTGAAGCTGGCGGCCACCTCCTCGGCGGCCGTCCGGGCACCCGGATGGTCGCCACAGTCGAACCGGCACCGGGCCGCCGCCAGCAGCCGCTGCCCGAGGGTGGGGCGGTCGTCGGCCGGGGTGAGCCGCGCGGCTGCCTCATAGAGGTTCGCCGCCGCGTCCGGCGCACCTCGGGCGTGTTGCCTCGCGGCGGCGGCGGCGAGGGCATCGGCCACCACCGGATCGGCGGTGGTGGTGCAGGCGGCCAGCTGGCGTACCCGTTCGTCGGGGTCGGCGACCACCCCGGCCAGCCTGCGGTGCAGCCCTCGGCGGACACCGGGCGGGATGCCGGCCCGCACCGCCGCCGCGTACACCGGATGGGTGAACTCCACCCGGGCCGGTGTCACCGCCAGCAGTCCGGCCTCCTCGGCACCGTCGAAGGCGCGCGGCCCCACGCCCGCCGCCGCGAGGTCCCGCAGCAGGGGGACGGTGAGCAGTGCCGCGAGCCGGACGGCGTCGCGACACCGGGCCGGCAGTTCGGCGAGCACGTCGGCGAGCAGCTGATGCATGGACGAGGCGACGGGCAGCTCCTGTGCCGGCTCCGGTGGCTTCGGCAGCCGCTGCACCGCGCGGGCCACCTCGATGGCGACAAGCGGATTGCCGCCGGCTTCCCGGGCGATGCGGGCCAGCAGCGGGCGGTCGAGATCGGCACCGACCCGCTCGCGCAGGACATGGTGCAGCGCGTTCACGCCCAGCGGCGTCACTGCCAGCCGGGTCAGCCGGCCGGAACCCGCGTCGAGCCCGAGCGGGGCCGCCGGCACCGCCGGGCCGCTCGCGCTGCGACTGCTGACCAGGGTGGCCGGTCCCGGGCCGACCCGGCGCAGGGCGAACCGCAGGGCGCGTTCGCTCGGCCGGTCGAGCCAGGGCGCGTCGTCCACGGCCAGCAGCACCGGCCGGCCCGAGGCGAGCGCCGCCTCCAGCAGCGACCGGGTGGCCGCCCCGATCACGCGTTCGTCGATCGTCTCGTCGCTGTCGCCGGTGACCAGGACCGTCTCGGCGGCGATGCGCTGCGGGCGCGGCAGCTCCGCCGCCAGGTCGGCAAGCGGGCGGAGCAGGTCGGCGAGGGCGGCGAAGGGGAGTTCGGCTTCGCATTCGGTCGGCGCGCAGGAGAGCACGAGCCAGCCCGACCGGGCCGCCTCGGCGGTCAGCGCCCGCAACAGCGCGGTCTTGCCGATGCCGGCGGGCCCTTCCAGCAGCACCTGCCCAGGCTCGCCCAGCGAGCGCCAGGCCTGGTCGAATATCTCGTCCCGGCCGACGAGCGCACGCCGCATGGGGCGATTCTGGCACCGTGCACCGCCGGTGACCATCGTGCGGACGCCTGACGCGCCGAGCACGTTCAGCGGTGTCAGACGCGAGAGATGCCCGGCCCCATGCTCCACAGTGGCGCACGGGGCCGGGCTCGTGATCAGTGTGTCGACGGCTGCGGCGCGCGATCGGCCGCGTCGTCCTCCTGCCCCTCGGGCTGCCCGGCGAACCAGTTGATGCCCGCCGGACCGCCGGCGAGCGCCGCCTCGGCCCGCGCCAGCGCGGCGTTCGGCATCGCGACGGTCGGTCCGAGGTGCGTCTGTCCCGCCGGTTCGCCCTCGACGGTCGGTTCGCCGCCGGGTGCTTCCAGGCTCGGTGGCGTCGGGCGGGCGTCGGCAGTCGGGCTCGTCGTCGGCTGGCCGTCGGCTCCGGCACCACCGTCACCCGCGTTCGCCTCGTGGGCACCGCGTTCGGGCGTGGCGTCGTGCACGATCGGCTCGGCCTCCGCTGCCGGCGTCGGCGGGCGTTGCCCGGCGCGGGCACCGACCACCGGATACTCGGCGGTCTCGCCACCGCCGGCCGCGGCGGCCATCACGGCTGCGGCGGCGAGGTCGGCGACCCGCTTGGCCTCCCGCTGCACCCGTGCCCGGGTCTCCTTGGCGTGCCGTTCGGCGGCCTCGACTGCCCGGCGTACCTCGTCCAGTCGCTGGCTTTCCGCGGCGAGGTCCCGGACGGTCTCCTCCAGCTGTTGCCGCAGCCGGGTCAGCTCGGCCTCGGTGGTCTCCCTGCCCTGCTGCGTCTCGTCGAGCTGCCGGCGGGCGGTGTCCAGTTCCTCCCGTACCCCGGCCAACGCGTCCTGCTGCTCGCCGATCTCCAGCTGCACGGCGTGCAGTTGCTCCTCGGCGGCTGCGGCCTGCTCGTCGCTGTGCCTGCGGACCTCGGCGGCCTGCTCGTCGGCGCGCTTGCGGATCTCCGCGGAGTACTGCTGGGCGTCCGCGATCATCGAGCTGACCCGCTGCTCGGCGGCGCTGCGTTGGGCGGCCAGCTCGCGCTCGACGGCCGCGCGCTGCTCGGCCAGATCCTCCTCGGCCGCGGCGCGCCGCTCGGCCAGCTCCTCCTCGACGGCCGTCCGCCGCTGGGCCAGCTCCTGCTGGCTCTTCGACCGGGCCGCCTGGATCTCCTGGTGGATCTGGGTACGCGCGGAGGTGGTCAACGCCTCCGCCGCCGCGCGGGCCTGCTCCACCTGCTGGCGGCACTGTTCCCCGATACGGTGGGCCTCCTGCTGGGCCCGCTCGTGTGCGGCTTCACCGTCGGCGCGCAGCTTGTCGGCCCGCTCCCGGCTCTCCGCCAGCTCGGCGTCGGCGGCCGCGCGGAGTTCCTCGTACTTCTTGTCGTGCTCGGCGCGGCGGGCGGCGAGTTCCTCTTCGAGATCGGCCAGCGCCTTGACGGTGCGTTCCCGGGCGTTGGCGAGGGTCTTCTCCGCCTCCGCCTGGAGCTTGTTGGCCCGCTGGGTGTGCGTGTCGATGATCGCCGCGGCCTGCTTCTCCGCGAGGTCCAGGATCTGGCCGACCATCGGGCCCACATCCTGGAAGGTCGCCTTGTCCAATTGCGCCGGACGCTGTCGCAGGTCGGCGACCTCGGCCTGGGCCGCCTGAAGTTTGGCGGTCAGCTCCCGAGCCCGCCCGAGGGCACGGTCCCGCTCGGCCGAGACCGTGCTGAGTTGACCGTCCAACTGCTCCACATAGCGGTCGACCTGCTTTCTCTCGTAACCGCGCAGGGTCACCTCGAAGGTCGGCCGCGAGGCCAGGTCGTCGCGGATGGCGTACGGCTCCTCGCCGATGGACATGCCTCATCCTCCGTACGATCGCGGGTCGGCGCACCGGCGACCCGGCGGCGATGACGCGCAACGCTACCGCCGCTCGTGTCGATCTGTCGTCCCACCCCGGTACGTTTTCGCGTTCCCCGGGTGCCGGTTTCGCAGGTGTGCCCAGCGAAGGTTGCCGAGTGTGTCCGGCCGGCGACCGAAGGCGGTCGGAGTCGGTCGGTGGCATCGAGGGACACCGACCAGGGCGGGGTACCGCGGAACGTGAAGGAGGCCCGCGTCTTGACACCCGATTAGGTTAGGCTAACCTAATCGCATGTCGAGCGGACTGGCGTCGAACGACGCTGACCAGCGCCTACGCGGCGTCGACCTCTGCCTGGGATACCACGGTACGGCAGTGGTTCACGGTGCCTCGATAGGGCTCCGTGCCGGTAAGGTGACCGCCCTCGTCGGCCCGAACGGTAGCGGCAAGTCCACCCTGCTGCGCGCGCTGGCCCGGCTGCACCCGATCGACACCGGCACGGTGCTCTGCGCCGACGGCATCGCCGCGGCCAGCCTGCCGGCCAAGGAGTTCGCCCGCCGGGTCACCCTGCTCGCCCAGAGTCGACCGGTGCCCAACGGCGTCACCGTCCGCGACGTGGTCGGCTACGGCCGCCACCCCTACCGGGGCCGCTGGCGCACCGACGACCCCGAGGGCCCGACCGCGATCGCCCGCGCGATGGCGGTCACCGGGGTGGCCGCGATGGCCGACCGGCCCGTCGACGAACTCTCCGGCGGCGAACTCCAGCGAGTCTGGCTGGCCACCTGCCTGGCCCAGGACACCGCGGTGCTGCTGCTCGACGAACCCACCACCTTCCTCGACCTGCGCTACCAGGTCGAGATCCTCGACCTGATGCGCGACCTGGCCGACGAGCACGGCGTCGCGGTCGGCGTGGTGCTGCACGACCTCAACCAGGCCGCCGCGGTGGCCGACGAGGTCGTCCTGCTGCACAACGGCCGGATCCGTGCCACCGGCACCCCGGCGCAGGTCTTCACCGAGACCGACCTGACCGAGACGTACGGCATCCGCATCGAGGTCGCCACCGATCCCCTCACCGGTCTGGTGACCACCCGCCCCGTGGGACGTCACCTGACCCGAATCCCGGTCTGAACCCGGACCGGTCCTGCAACGAGAAAGAACACCATGTTCCGTACCCGTGTCACCGCCCTGGTCGCTGCTGCCGCCACCGCCCTGCTGCTGGCCGCCTGCGGCACCACCGAGAACACCGCCGAGCCCGCACCCTCCGCCTCCGCCGCCGGTGGACCGGTCACCGTGACCGACAGCCGTGGCAAGGAGATCAAGCTCGACAGCCCCGCCACCAAGGTCGTCGGCCTGGAGTGGGGCGAGGTCGAGATGCTGGTCAGCCTCGGCGTCATGCCGGTCGGTGTCGCCGACCCCAAGGGCTACGCCACCTGGGTCACCGCCGCCAAGCTCGACCCCGCCGTCAAGGACGTCGGCACCCGCGGCGAACCCAGCGTCGACTCGATCGTCGCGCTCGCCCCCGACCTGGTGGTCGTCTCCGACGGTCGCGGCGCCACCCTGCTGGACCAGCTCGAGAAGTACGTGCCGGTGCTGGTGACCAAGAGCAGTGACGCCACCGACAACGTGGGCCGGATGCGCGCCGACCTCAACATGATCGCCAAGGCGGTCGGCAAGACCGCCGAGGCGGAGAAGCTGCTCGCCGACTTCGACGCCGCCCTGGCCGACGGCAAGAAGAAGATCGCCGACGCCGGTGCCGCCGGCAAGCCGTTCGCCATCGCCGACGGCTGGAAGGAAGGCAGCACCGTCAGCATCCGGATGTTCGGCCAGGGCGCGTTCGTCTCCCAGCTCGGCATCCAGCTCGGCCTCACCAACGCCTGGAACGGCAAGGTCGACGAGGTGTGGGGCCTGGGGCAGACCGACGTCGAGGGCCTGACCGCACTCAAGAGCCCGGACCTGCACTTCTTCTACAACGCCTCGGACGGCACCGACGTCTTCGCCGACGGTCTCGCCGACAACGCGATCTGGAAGTCGCTGCCCTTCGTCAAGCAGGGCAACCTGCACCGGATGCCGGACGGCATCTGGACCTTCGGCGGGCCGCTCTCCGCCAAGCAGTACATCGACCAGTTCGTCAACACCTACGCGGTGTGACCGAGCTGTCCGCGCCTCCGCGTTCGGAGCCGGCCCTCGGGCCGGCTCCGGCCGGACGCCTGTCCGGTACCCGCGTCGTCGGGGCCTTCATCGCGGCCACCGCGCTGGCGCTCGTGGTCGCCGTCGTGCACCTCACCCAGGGCACCTCCGCCGTGGGCGCGCTCGACCTGCTGCGGCTGCTCACCGGCGGCGACGACGAAACCGTACGGGTGCTCGTCGCCTCTCGGATGCCCCGGTTGCTCGCCGGGCTGGCCATCGGCGTCGCGCTCGGCTTCGCCGGTGCGGCCCTGCAGTCCATCGCCCGCAACCCGCTCGCCTCGCCGGACACCCTCGCCGTCAACGCCGGTGCCCACCTGGCCATCGTCTCGGTCGCCGCGTTCGGCATCGCGTTGCCCGCGTTGCCCGCCGGCGGGCTCGCCTTCTGTGGCGGTCTCGCGGCGGCGGGACTGGTGATGGCGATGTCCTCCGGCGGGCAGGCCGGCACCACCCGGCTGATCCTCGCCGGCTCGGCCACCGCACTGGCGCTCAGCTCGGTGACCATGCTGCTGCTCCTGCTCTTCGAACAGGCCACCATCGGCCTGTTCGCCTGGGGCAACGGCTCGCTGGTGCAGAGCGACCTGAACGCGCTCACCCAGCTCGCCCCGGTCATCGGCCTGGCCATCGTGGCACTGATGCTGCTCGGCCACCGCCTCGACATCCTCGCCCTCGGCGACGACACCGCCACCGTGCTCGGTCTCGACGTGCGGCGTACCCGGCTGATCGTCACGGTGCTGGCCGTTCTGCTCTCCGCCGCGGCGGTCACCCTCACCGGGCCGGTCGGATTCGTCGGCCTCTGCGCGCCGGTGATCGTCCGGCTGCTCGGGCCACTGGTGCCCGGCGTACACCGCCATCGGGTGCTGCTGCCGCTCTCCGGCATCGCCGGAATGATCATCGTGCTCGGCTCCGACGTGCTGCTTCGGGCCGCGATGGGTGCCCAGGCCGGTGTCGACATTCCCACCGGCGTGGTAACCACCCTGCTCGGCGCGGCCATCCTGATCTGGCTGGCCCGACGGCACCGCGACGCCGGCCCCACCCGCCGACCGCCGGGCGGTCACGCCGCCGTCCGCTCGGCCGGCTTCCACCGCACCGTCGTCATCGTGGTGGCCACGGTCGCCGGCGTCGCGGTGGTGGTCGGCATGCTGGCCGGGGACACCTGGGTGCTCCTCGGTGACCTGGTCAACTGGGTCAACGGCAACACCGGTCCGGCGTACACCTTCGTGCTGGACCAGCGGTGGCCGCGCGTCGCCGCCGCGCTGCTGGCCGGCGCGGCGCTCGCGGTGGCCGGCACCACCGTGCAGGCGGTCTGCCGCAACCCCCTTGCCGAACCCGGCATCCTCGGCATCACCGCCGGTGCCGGACTGGGCGCGGTGTCGCTGATCACCTTCGTGCCGCTGGCCAGCGTCTGGGCCGTCTCCGGGGTGGCCGGGCTCGGCGCGATGCTCGCCTTCGCCCTGGTCTACGGCGTGGCCTGGCGAGGCGGGCTCAGCTCCGACCGGCTGGTGCTGATCGGGTTCGGGGCGTGGCAGGGCGGCATGGCACTGATCACCTTCCTGATCGTCGCCCACGACCCGTGGAACACCGGCAAGGCGTTGACCTGGATGTCCGGCTCCACCTACGGACGCACCGCCACCCAGGTGCTGCCGGTGGCGATCGCGCTGCTGGTCCTCACCCCGGCCGTGCTCGCCGCCCGCCGCGAGCTGGACCTGATGGCGTTGGACGACGACACCCCCCGGGTGCTCGGAGTCCGGCTGGAACGTACCCGACTGGTCGCGCTCGGCGCGGCGGCGCTGCTCACCTCCACCGCGGTCTCCGCCGTCGGCGTGATCGGGTTCGTCGGTCTGGTCGCCCCGCACGCCGCCCGCGCGCTGGTCGGCGGCCGGCACGCCCGGGTGCTTCCGGTCGCCGCACTGCTGGGCGCGGCCCTGGTCAGCGTCGCCGACACCCTCGGGCGCACCGTGATCGCCCCGGCGCAGATCCCCGCCGGTCTGGTCACCGCCCTGATCGGCACCCCGTACTTCGTCTGGCTGCTGTGGCGCTCGCGTGCCTCAGCCCCTCAGTCCCGGTAACCGGTCCGCGTGGCCCGCACCCTGGAAGGCAGCATGACCAACACCCTGCCCGTCGCACCGTGGCGGTTGTTCTCCGTCGAGATCCGCGCGGTACGCCGGCTCAGCCCCTCCTTCGTCCGGGTCACCTTCACCGGCCCGGACCTGGACCGCTTCGCCGACAACGGCTACGACCAGCGGATCAAGCTGGCCCTGCCGCTGCCCGGGCAGCGGGCGGTCTACCTGCCGCAGGGCCCCGACTGGTACGCGCAGTGGCGGGCGCTGCCGGAGCACCGGCGCAACCCGATCCGCACCTACACCGCCCGAGCGGTCCGGCCGCACCTGCACGAACTCGACGTCGACCTGGTGCTGCACGGCGACGGTGGCCCGGCGAGCCGGTGGGCCCAGCAGGTCCGCCCCGGCGACGAGATCGCCATCGCCGGCCCGGACGCCGGCTACGAGGGCGACCACGGTGGACGGGAGTTCCGGCCGCCGTCGACCGGGTGCCTGCTGCTGGCCGGGGACGAGACGGCGGTCCCGGCGATCAGCGGCATCTGCGAGCGGCTGCCGCTGGACGCCTGCGGCCGGGTGCTGCTGGAGGTTCCCGATCCGGCGGACGTGCTGCCGCTGGTCGCGCCCCCCGGTGTCGAGGTCACCTGGCTGCCCCGCAACGGCGGTCAGTACGGTGACCGCCTGATCGGCGCCGTCGCCGACGCGGCCCGGGACCTGCTCGCCGCGTCAGGCGGTGGCCAGCATCGGCAGTCCACCCCACAGCCGCACGTGCCCGTGGCCGGTGACGGGATGGCCGATGGTGCGCCGGTCGACGACGTGGACGTGGACACCACGATCCTCTGGGAGGTCCCCGACGTACCGCCGTCGGCCCCGCTCTACGCCTGGCTGGCCGGGGAGGCGGGCGTCATCCGTACCCTGCGCCGCCACCTGGTCTCCGACTGCGCCCTCGACCGCCGCGCCGTCGCCTTCATGGGCTACTGGCGCCAAGGCCGCCCCGACCCCACCTCCTAACCCCACCCCTCCCTCCCCACGCGCCCCTTCCTCCCCCGTCGATCTTGCACTTTGTGTCCCCGCGAATCGGTCCTAAGTAGGGCAGATGCGCGACCAGAAGTGCAAGATCGACGGGGAAAGAGGGGTGTGGGTGGGGTTAGGGGAGGGGGTGGGAGATGTTGTGGGCGTGGTCGGTCAGGGCGGCTGAGGTGATGGTGGCCTCCAGGGGGAGGACTTCCAGGCAGCGGCGGATGGCGGCGGCCATCAGGGTGTTCGGCACGCGCATCGACAGGGTGCAGTGCGGGATCCAGCGGCCCGGGTGGTAGTGCTCGTGCAGGGTGATGCCGGCGGCGGCGAGTCGGTCGTAGACCCGTCGGTGGTGTGCCAGCAGTTCCGCCGTGGGGGCCGGGCCCAGCCAGAGCACCCGGCCGACGAACTGCCCGGCGTGCTGGAACGACAGCCGCAG
The DNA here is from genome assembly GCF_000204155.1 of Micromonospora maris AB-18-032. Taxonomy (NCBI): domain Bacteria; kingdom Bacillati; phylum Actinomycetota; class Actinomycetes; order Micromonosporales; family Micromonosporaceae; genus Micromonospora; species Micromonospora maris. Next base: position 1,977,425 of record NC_015434.1, read on the forward strand.
CGGTGCGGCCACCGTGAAACCGGCCAACGCCGCCGCCACCTGCTCGGGGTCGAACCGGGGCGCGACCGCGAGCGAGACGTGCGGGCGGTGCCGTTGCTCCAACAGCGACCGCAGGCTCTGCACCCCCTCGGCCTCCAGGGCGTCCCAGAGCACCCGGATCCGGCGGGTGGCGACCGGGTCCAGGTAGAGCTCCAGCGCGGCGACCACATGATCATCCTAGAGGGCGCGGGAACCGGCGGTCAGGGCACGATCACGGCGCGGCCTTCGAGGGTGCCGTCCTGCATCTTCCGGTACGCGCTCATCGCGTCGTCCAGGGAGAACGTGGTGGTCTTCGGCCGAAGCAGCCCACGTGCGCCCAGGTCCAGCACCTCGATCAGCTCCGGTCGGCTGCCCCAGTAGGTGGTCTGGATGCTGACCTCGTACGGCACGGAGAAGAAGCTCACCGGCAGCGACCCGCCGCCGATGCCGACGATGGTCAGGTCACCCACGGTACGCGCGGCGGCAGCGCCCATCTTCATGGTGGCGTCCGCGCCGACGAAGTCCAGCACGACGTCCGCGCCCCGCCCGCCGGTGGCCGAGCGGATCTCCTCGACGGTCCGCTCACCCGAGCGCAGCGTCTGGTCGGCGCCGCACTCCTCGGCCAGTTGCAACGCCTCGTCGCGGGTGTCCACGGCGATGATCCGGGTAGCGGTGGTGGCCTTGAGGATCTGCACCCCGATATGACCGAGCCCACCCACACCGATCACCACGGCCGTGCTGCCGGGCGGCAGCTTCGCCCAGGAGCGGCGGATCGCGTGGTACGGGGTCAGACCCGCGTCGGTCAGCGGCGCCGCCAGCACCGGGTCCAGCCCCTCGGGCAGCGGCACCACCAGCCGGGCGGCCGGCACCAGCTCGTACTCGGCCATCCCGCCGTCCAGGCCGAGACCGCCGCCGCCACCGGGGATGGGTGCGGCGGCCGGGTTCTCGCAGTAGTTCTCGGCGCCGACCCGGCAACGGGCGCAGACGCCGCAGCCCCAGGGGCCGTAGACGGCGACCGGTTGGCCGATCTCCAGTCCGGTCACACCGGCGCCGAGGGCGTGCACCCAGCCGGCGTTTTCGTGACCGAGCGTGAACGGCGGATTCCAGGGCAGGGAACCGGCTTCGAAGTCGTGCATCAGGTGCAGGTCGGAGTGGCATGCGCCGGCGCCGCCGATCTTCACCACCACCTCACCCGGGCCGGGTGTCGGCTCGTCGACCTCGACCAGTTCCGGGTCGCTCTTCCATGCAGGCAGCCGTAGCGCACGCATCCTTGCCTCCTGTCGTCCGCTGTCGCCAACCAGTGGGCTCCCCGGTGGACGCCGGCCCAAACCCACTGGCGCCGCCACCGGTTGCCGATTCCCGCCGGTGGCGGTGCACTGAATTACATGACTGTCATCAAGGTGGGCACGTCCTCGTGGGCCGACCGGACGCTGTTGCGCTCCGGGTGGTATCCGCGCGAGGCGAACACCCCGGCCGGCCGGCTGAGCTACTACGCGGGCCGGTTCGCTCTGGTCGAGGTGGACACGTCGTACTACGCCGTGCCCGCACCGGAGACGACCCAGGGCTGGGTGGACGCCACCGGAGACGACTTCACCTTCAACGTCAAGGCGTACCGCCTCTTCACCGGCCATCCGACACCGGTAGCCACCCTCCCCGCCGACCTGCGCCCGGTCGGCGGGCCGGCTCAGATCCGTCGGCGTGACCTGCCGCCGACGGCGTACGACGAGTTGTGGCGGCGGTTCCGTGCGGCGCTGGACCCGATCGCGGCGGCCGACCGGCTCGGCGCGGTGCTGTTGCAGTTCCCGCCGTGGCTGGCCCGCGGCGACGCGGCCCGGCGGCGGATCGCGGAACTGGCCGACCGTTGCCGGCCGTGGCGGGTCGCCGTCGAGCTACGGCACGGGTCCTGGTTCGACGGTCGGGCGGCGCTGGAGACGCTGGCCTTCCTCCGCGACCGCGGGCTCACGTTCTGCTGCGTGGACATGCCGCAGGGCCACCGCGAGTCGGTGCCACCGATCCTGCACGCCACCGCCGAGCTGGCGATGGTGCGGATGCACGGGCACAGCACCGCCTGGGACAGCGGAGACAAGGAAGAGCGCTTCCGGTACGCCTACGGCGACCGGGAACTGCGCATCTGGTCGGACCTGCTGACCGAGCTCGCCGAGCAGGCCGACGAGCTGCACGTGCTGTTCAACAACTGCTGTGCCGGGCAGGCCCAGCGCGACGCCGAACGGCTCACCGAGCTGCTCGCTGCCCGGCGGGTACCCGCCGGACGGTCGGCGCGCCGCTGAGCGGGCCGCCCCCGAGGCCGTCTTCAGCCCCGCGGGCTCGTCCCGAGGCCGCGCTCAGCCCGTCCCCGAGGCCGCGCTCAGCCGCGCCGGGAGATCCCTTCCGGCCGCATGCCGGTCGCCTCCTCCAGCGCGTTGTCCGGCAGATCCTCCCCGGCCACCTCCTCCGGGAACGAGCGGCGCGGCGGCGCCGGATCCGGCGGCGCGCCCGGACCGGCCGCCGGCGTCCGGGTCGGCTCCACCGACCCGAATCCGTGCCGGCCGGCGGGCGGATGCTCCCGAGGGGTCTCACCCGCCCGCCGCTCACCACGCCGACCCTCCGCCACGGCGGTCGGCTCACTGCCCTCGTCCATCGGTGAGTCCTCGCCGACACCCCACGGCGGGTCGGCGTCGAAGCCGTCCGTGGTCCCCCAGGGCTCGACGCCCTCGGGGCCCCGGTCCTGCCTGTTCCTGTCCGTCATGGCCACCTCGCTGATCGGGGCCGGTTTTGCCGGCCGGCGGTCGGATGCTGCTGTCGGCCTCAGCGGCCGACATAGCCCTGCGCCGCCGGACCGCCCGCGTCGCCGCCGTTCAGTGACCGTTGCGGCTCATCGCCTTCGACATCTGCATCAGGCCGCCGCCCTTGGCCATCGTCTTCGGCGTGTGCATCAGCCCGTTGGCCCGGCCGAGCATGCCGCGCAGCACCTGCCCGGGCTTCTGCTGCTCACCCATGTACGCGGTGACCACGATCAGCGCGCCGGTGAGCGCCGGGATCGCCCACTGGAGCAGCTTGAGCTGCCGCTGACAGGCGGCCACGTTCTGCGGCGTCTGCTGGTTCGGCTCGGTGACGCCGGCCACGCTGGTGCCGCCTGCCCTGGACAGCCGATTGCCGAGCATCCGGCTGTACCCGGTCGCCGCGAGGGCGCCGACGGTCAGGGCCGTCTTCAGCGTGCTCGCCCGACCGACGCCGCGCTGGGCGGCCATCCGCGGGCTCTCGGTGACCAGTTCACCGACCGCGCCCGCGAGGTGGGCGCCGATGGCGGCGGCGTTGACCGGCGTCCACTTGGACCAGCCGGCCGAAGCCACCGGAATTCGTTGGGTCGAGTCGCCGACCCGGGCCGCGGCGCCGTTGACGCCGAACGCCCCCATCAGGGAGCCGCCGAACCAGGCCGCCAGGCCCAGGTCGTGCATGGATCGCAGGGTGGTGTGCGTGTCCGACATGATGTGTCCCCCTCAGCCGTTTCGAGCGCTGCGGCTTACCCCCGATGCGGGGCACTAATCGTGGGGTCGGGGACGGCTTGGGTCAGCGTGCGGGGAGGGTGGCGGCGAACGCGGCGACCCGCGCGGCCAGCGGCTCGGCGGCGTGCCGTACCCAGGTGAAGTGGTCCAGCGCGACGCCGTCCGGGCCACCGTGCCGCTCGCGTACGACGGGAGCCGCGGCGAGCTTGGCGCAGAGCCGGTCCAGCGTCGGATGGGGGGTGTACTGGTCGTCGTCGACGCTGACCGCCAGCACCGGGGTGCGGATCTGCCGCACCGCCGCCTCGGTGTCGACGCCGTCCAGGTGCGGGAAGCGGCCGGTCCGCGCGGTGTGCGCCCAGTCGCGGATCACCCCGCGCGCCTGCCGGCCACCGAATCCCCAGCCGGGCCAGACCCCGAGCAGCCGGGTCGTGGCGGCGATGCCCTGGGTGTACGGCAACACGCCGTACCGCCGTGGGCCGGTGAAGTCCCGCCAGTACGGGATGCCGACGGCCACCAGCACCAACCCGTCGACCTCCTGCTCGCCGTGCAGGGCCAGGTGCAGCACGGCGGCCTGCCCACCGAGGGAGTGCCCGAGCAGCAGGGTGGGCCGACCGTCGAAGCGGGCCTTGAGCGCTGTGCGTACCGCACCGATGTCGGCGGCCAGTTCGGTGTAGCCGTACCGGCAGGCCCGGCTCGGTCGGGGGGTGCTCTCGCCGGTGCCGCGCAGGTCGGCCACGACCACGGCCAGCCCGGCGGCGCGCAGGGCGGTGGCGAACGGCCGGTAGTACCGCGCCCGCACCCCCATGGCCGGCGCGACCAGCACCACCGGTGCTCCTGCCGGGCCGACCGGCTCCGGGTAGACCTGGATGCCGAGGCGGGCGCCGTCGACCTGGACGAAATCCTGCACGTATTCCACAGTCGCGCTCACCCGTACAGGTTACCCGCGAGTAGGGTGCGGTGGGGGCGGCCCCCGGCGGGGTCGCTCGACCCGCCGGGGGCGGCGCACTAGCCGCGCAGCATGCCCGGACCGAACACCTCGTAGGCGATCCGCTCCACCGGTACGCCCCGGCGCAACAGTCCACCCCGGACGATGTTCATGAACGGCAGTGGCCCGCAGAGGTGCACGTGGGCGTCGGGGGAGAGCGGGATCGACTCGGGGTCCACCCGGCCGCCGGTCACCTCGACGGCTACCCCGGGCAGTGCGACGTCGCTGGTGTCCTCGTACCACAGCCTGGTGCGCAGGTTCGGCAGCGCGGCGTGCAGGCGCGGCAGGTCGCCGCGCAGCGCGTGGGCGGCGCCGGCCCGGTCGGCGTGCACCAGCACCACCGGGCGCTGCGGCGCGGTGACCGCCAGATGTTCCAGCGCGGCCATCGCCGGGGTCAGCCCGATACCGGCGCTGACCAGCAGCAGCGGGCCGTCGCCCGCGACGGCGTTGACCTCGCCGAAGGGTGGGCTGAGCTGCAGCGTCGTACCGACCGTCATGTGTTCGTGCAGGAAGGTCGAGACCTGGCCGTCCGGTGCGCCGTCGATCCCGCGCAGCCGCTTGACGGCGATCCGCCAGTGCGCGGCACCCGGGCGTCCGGCGAGGCTGTACTGGCGGATCTGCCGGCCGCGGCCGCCGCCGAGGTCGACCGCGACCGAGGTGTACTGGCCCGGCACGAAGGTGGGCACCTCGCCGGAGTCGTCGGGCGTCACGGTGAACGAGACCACGTCGGGGGTCTCCTGCCGGCGCGCCGTCACCCGCCACGGGCGCCACACCGGCTCGCCCTCGGTCAGCCCGGCGGCGGCGTAGAGCCGGGCCTCCCGGGCGACCAGTTCGACGGCGAGCAGCCAGTAGACCTCGTCCCAGGCGAGGGCGACGGACGGGGTGACCGCCTCGCCGAGCACCTCGCCGACGGCGGCGAGCAGGTGCCGGCCCACGACGGTGTACTGGGCCGGAGTGATCCCCAGGGAGGCGTGCTTGTGTGCGATGCGGTCCAGCACCGGACCCCACGGCGTGGCGCCCGCGCCGATGAGGTGCTCGGCGTACGCGACCACGGCGGCGGCCAGGGCCGCCTGTTGGCTGCCGCTGGCCTGGTTGCCCCGGTTGAACAGGTCGAGCAGCTCGGGATGCGCGGCGAACATCCGCTGGTAGAACCGGCGTGTGATGGCTTCGCCGTGCGCCCGTACGGCGGGCAGGGTCGCCGTAACCACCTCTGCTGAGGACTGGGTGAGCACGATGTTCTCCTTCGGGACGAACCTTACGGACGCGCCCACAAAAACAGGTATTGCAGGTACCTCTTTAGGGTCGAAGGTCCCGGATCACCGGTCGCGCGGATCACACCGGCGGCCGGTGCGGCCCGGGGCCACCGTAAGGTCGAAAGGTGAAGCTCAACCGGTCCACCGACATGGCGATGCGGATCGCCATGCTGACCGCCGCCTCCGGCCGCAGGACCACTGTGGACGAGTTGGCGCAGCGACTGGCGCTGCCTCGCAACCACGTGGCCAAGGTGGTGCAGCGGTTGCAGCACCTCGGCGTGCTGGTGACCATCCGCGGCCGTTCCGGCGGGGTGGCGTTCGCCGCGGACGGCGCGACCTACACCGTCGGGCAGGTGGTCCGGGCGTTCGAGGGCGACGGTGAGGTGGTCGACTGCGAGGCGCCGGCCTGCCCGCTGCGGGCGGCCTGCCGGTTGCGGATCGAGCTGCGCCGGGCGCAGGAGGCGTTCCTCGCCGTGCTCGACCGGGTCAGCCTGGCGGATCTCGTCGACTCACCGACCGGCCCGGTGCTGCTCGCACTCGGTGCCCCGCCTGCGCCTGAGCGGTGACGGCGACCGGCCCGCACCTCGGGATGCGGGCCGGTCCCGGATGGTCAGGAGACGCTGATCGTGCCGTTCGAGGCCCGTACGCAGGCCACTGAGCGGGCCGTGGTGGTGGCCGCTCCGGCCAGGCACTGGCCGAGCACCTGGTGCCCGGCGGCGTTCGGGTGCCACGACTCCTGGCAGGTCTGGAAGTAGGTCACGCAGGTGTTCGCGATCCGCTGGATGGCGATCTTGTCCTTGCCGGAGAGGCTGGTGACGAAGGTGCCGTTGGGCGGGTTGTCCATCAACCGGATCGGGGTGGCCAGCGTGCCGGTCGGGCTGTTCGAGGTCTCGCAGAGCCGGGCGCCGTCGAAGGCCCGCTGGACGTTGAGGTAGACCAGGTCGGCACCGGGGTACTCGGCGGCCAGGGTGTCCCGGGTGGAGCGCACGATGGTGCCGAGCCCCTGGGAGAAGCGGTGACCGGGGGCGAGGCTGGCCCGGTGGATCGGGCAGCCGGCGGCGTACCGCTCGGCACCGAGGGCGCGGAACTTGTCCCGGGTGTCGTCCCGGCTGTCCTCGGAGTGGTACGGCGAGGCCAGGTCCAGCGGCAGCGGGTTCGTGTAGTCCTGGAGCACCACCCGGTGCTGACCGTCGGCGTCCACCTCGCGCAGGGTGGTCAGGATCTGGCGTACCGCGGCGGTGGTCTCGGCGGTCGCGGCGCTGATCTGGGCGGCGGTGGCCAGGTCCGCGTCGGTGCAGGGCTTCTGCTCCACCGGGCCGTTGAGGTACGCCCAGAACTCCCACCAGCCGGTCCAGGCGTCGGCGATGAACCGGTTGGCGCACTTCTCGGCGACCCCGCCGAAGGTGAACGAGCTGTTGTTGGAGCCCAGCCCGATCAGCACCAGGTCGATGTCGTGGGTGCGGGCGACGGCCCGGAGCTGGTCGAGTTGGGCGGCCACCTGACGACCGCTGGTGCGCGCCGAGGAAGCGGCGGCGATGTCGTGCGGCTGGCCGCCGGAGCAGGCCAGGTTGAACCGGTCCTGGATGCCGGGCAGCGACGCCTTGTGCAACGAGGCGTTGGCCGACCGGTGGCAGAAGAAGGCGTTGCTGTTCGCCGCGGTCCAGCCCGGGAAGCTGCGCGCGACCCCGGTGGAGTCGACCACCGGCTGGTACGCCCCGGCACCCTCACCGCTGATGAAGCTGTCGCCGAGGGCGACCGCGGCGGTGGGCAGCGCCGCGGCCGCGGGAGCGGCGGTGGTCACGGCTGTGGAAAGGGTCGCCGCAGCGACGGCCAGAGCCATCGCGGCGGCGGTACGACGCAACCCGGACATGGCATCCCCATCCATTCATCGAAATATGAAAGATCCTCTTGTGCGTGATGGAATCACGCAGGTGTGACGTACGTCAACAACGGGAAACAGATGTGACATCTGGGTCAGGCGGGAGTTAAATCCCAGCCCACACCGGAGGCGGCGCCGGGCATAAGGCGCGACGCCGGGGCGTTGACCGCGGCAGGTACCACCAGCGGCGGCCTCCTGCGGCGCGCCGCGCGGGTGTCCGCATCACCTGTCGGGGCGTACGGCTACGCTCGCTGCGGCCGTCCCACGCTGGGCCAACCACCGACGGTGCGGGGCAGCGCATCGCCGAGACCGGGGAGTACGACGGAGTTGACCGCAGAGCCAGAGACCCTGTACGGGGCCGACGACCTCACGCACCTTGAGGGGCTGGACGCCGTCCGCAAACGGCCCGGCATGTACATCGGCTCCACCGACAGCCGTGGCGTGGGTCACCTCGTCAACGAGATCCTCGACAACTCCACCGACGAGGGCGTCGCCGGCCACGCCACCACCATCGAGGTCACCCTGCACGCCGACGGCTCGGTGCAGGTCGACGACGACGGTCGGGGCATCCCCACCGACGTGCACGCCCGCTCCGGCATCTCCGGCGTCGAACTGGTGCTCACCCGGCTGCACGCCGGCGGCAAGTTCGGCGGCTCCGGCTACAAGACCTCCGGCGGTCTGCACGGCGTGGGCGCCTCGGCGGTCAACGCGCTGTCCCGCCGCTTCGACGTCACCGTGCGCCGCAGCGGCAAGGTGCACACCATGTCGTTCCGCCACGGCGTACCGGGCATCTTCGACGGCGACGGCCCGGACGCGCCGTTCACCCCCGGCCCCGGCCTGCAGGTCGTCGGCGCGATGAAGCGTGGCCAGCGCACCGGCACCTCGATCCGCTACTGGTACGACCCCCGCTACTTCGAGACCGGCGCCACCCTCGACCACGACGCGGTCCGCGCCAAGCTGCGCCACACCGCCTTCCTGGTGCCCGGGGTCAGCTACACCCTGCGCGACCTCACCGCCGAGGAACCGACCAAGGAGCAGTTCCACTACCCCAACGGGCTCACCGACATGGTGGAGTTCCTCGCCCCGGCCGGCGACCGGCCGGTCTCCGGCACCCTGCTGGTCACCGGCGAGGGCACCTACCGGGAGAACGCCGCCGACGCCAACGGCGTCATGCAGTCCAACGTGCAGCGGCGCGCCGAGATCGAGGTGGCGTTCCGCTGGGGCACCGGCTACGAGCGCACCGTCGAGTGCTTCACCAACACCATCCGCAACGCGCACGGCGGCACCCACCGCAAGGGCTTCGAGCGGGCCCTGGCGCGTACCCTGGCCGACGCCGTGCGCAACACCCGTGGCCTGCTCAAGGCCAAGGAGGACGCGCCCACCCTGGACGACGTGCTGGAGGGCATGACCGCGGTGGTGCACGTGCGGGTGCCCGAGCCGCAGTTCACCTCGCAGACCAAGGACGAGCTGTCCACCGCCGGCGTCACCAAGGTGGTGCAGGGCCTGGTCGAGCAGCACCTCAAGTCCTGGCTGGACGACCGTAAGACCAAGACCGAGGCGCGTACGGTCCTGCAGAAGATCGTCGACGCCGCGCGGGTGCGCCTGACCCAGAAGCAGCAGAAGGACGCCGCCCGCCGCAAGACCGCCCTCGAAGGCGCCGCCATGCCGGCCAAACTGGTCGACTGCCGCGCGACCGGCGTGGACCGCAGCGAGCTGTTCATCGTCGAGGGAGACAGCGCGCTCGGGTGCTTTACCGGTGACACCATGGTTGCGCTGGCCTCGGGCATCAGCCGCTCGTTCGCGGATCTTGCCGAGGACTGGCAGCGGGGCGTCACCCACTTCGGCTACACCACCAACAAGGCGGGTCGGGTCGTCGTTGCGCCACTGGTCGAGCCGCGCCTGACCAAGCGGGCCGCGCCGCTGGTGCGGGTGACCCTCGACAACGGCGAGTCGGTCAGATGCACCCCGGATCACCTTTTCCGCCTACGCGACGGCTCCTACCGGCGCGCCGACGCCCTCACGCCCGGCGATTCCCTCATGCCGCTCTACCGCAGCCTGTCCAGCAAGGCTGCTGGGCAGAAGCTACAGGGATACGAGCGGGTCTGGATGAATGACAAGGACGAGTGGGTCTACACCCACTACCTCGCCGACGCGTGGAATCTCAGGCACGGCCGGGACAGCGCTGCCAACGGCAACGTGCGGCACCACATCGACATCGACAAGCGCAACAACGACCCGCGCAACATTCAGCGCATGACCTGGGCCGACCACTCGGCCTTGCACGCCTCGATGATGGGCGAACATGTCCATGCCGGGTGGCGTGAGTGGTTCGCGAACGGTGGTCGTGAGTTCAAGTCGGCGATGCTGACGGCTCAGTGGCGGGACCCTGATTTCCGTGAAGCATGCCTGGCTCGGCTCTTCGCGCTCAACGAGTCACCCGCCTTCCGGGCAAAGTTCGAGCAGGGATTCCAGGATTGGTACGCCGCGCTCAGTGACGACCAACGGCGTGCCTACGCAGACCGGATGCGCCAGCGGCAGGCTGGTTACTGGTCGAATCCGGAGCACCGGGCGGCGGCTGCGGAGCGGGTCAGGCGGTACTTCGCCGACCCGGCCCGGCGTGAGCAGTGGCGGGAGCGGTCCGTGCGGCAGTGGCAGGACTCCGAGCTGCGTGCCTGGCGGTCGCAGAAGACGATCGAGCAGTTCTCGGACCCTGCGGAAAGGACCCGGCAGCGCAACGCGGTGTTGGCTTGGCACGCGGACAATCCGGAGTTCGGCGAGCATCACTCGCGCCGGATGAAGCAGCGGCTGACCGATCCGAACAACGACCACCTCGCCAAGGTGCAGGCTGGACGAGCCCGGTACGTGGCGACCGTGCCGCGTGGCGAACGGGTGAGTCGCCAGCAGGACGGGCGTCGGCTTGCCGCGCTGCGCCGACTCGCGCCGATGCTCGCCTTGGAAGACGGTGACCTCGCGGCGGCGTACGAGGCTGAGCGCCTGCGTTCGGCCCGTACCGGGCTGCGCTTCGACCGGCTCCTCAAGCTTTACGACGGTGACTATGCCCGCCTTCGTGAGGCTGCTGCCCTGGTCAATCACCAGGTGGTGTCCGTCGAACCGCTCGATGAGACGGCGGACGTGTATGACCTGACGGTCGAGGGTTACCACAACTTCGCGTTGGAGGCGGGCGTCTTCGTGCACAACAGCGCTCGGGTCGCCCGTACCGCGGAATATCAGGCGCTTCTTCCGATTCGCGGCAAGATCCTCAACGTGCAGAAGGCCAACCTTCAGCAGGTGCTGGACAATGCCGAGTGCGCGGCGATCGTGCAGGTGCTCGGCGCGGGCTCCGGGCGCACCTTCGACCTGTCCGCCATGCGGTACGGCCGGGTGCTCATCATGGCCGACGCGGACGTCGACGGCGCGCATATCCGGACCCTGCTGATCACCCTGTTCGCCCGGTACATGCGGCCGCTGATCGAGGCGGGTCGGCTCTACGCCGCGATGCCGCCCCTGCACAAGATCACCACCAAGGGGCGTAACCCGGAGACCATCTTCACCTACACCCAGGCGGAGATGGAGGCGACGGTCCGCAAGCTGGAGCAGGCCGGCAAGCAGATCGTCACCCCGATCCCCCGGTTCAAGGGTCTGGGCGAGATGGACGCCGACGAGTTGTGGGAGACCACGATGAACCCGGCCACCCGCTCGGTGCGCCGGATCACCCTGGAGGACGTCGACGCCGCCGAGCGGATCCTCGAACTGCTGATGGGGGAGAAGGTCGAGCCGCGCCGCAACTGGCTGATCGACTCCGCCGACCGCGTCGACCGCGACGCCATCGACGCCTGACCAACGGGTTCTTCGGAAGGAAAGCTGAGCCATGGCACGCCGCAAGGAAACGAAGGTCGACCACTCCGCGTTCGACCGGGCCGGCGCGCGGGTCTTCGACAACCCGCTGGTCACCGAGGTCTCCGACTCCTACCTGGAGTACGCCTTCTCGGTCATCCACTCCCGCGCCCTGCCGGACGCCCGCGACGGCCTCAAGCCGGTGCACCGGCGCATCCTCTACGCCATGTACGAGTCGGGCTTCCGGCCCGACCGGGCGCACGTCAAGTCGGCCCGCGTGGTCGGTGACGTGATGGGCCGCTACCACCCGCACGGCGACACCGCGATCTACGACGCCATGGTTCGGATGGCGCAGGACTTCTCCCTCAACGTCCCACTCATCGACGGGCATGGAAATTTTGGGAGTCCAGACGATGGACCGGCTGCGGCGCGTTACTGCGTGACGGGCGATACTCGAATTCGCCTGGCGGACGGTTCGAGTCCTCGAATCGGCGAGCTGGTGGATCTCGCTCCCGATAGTGAGGCTGACGTCGATTTCGAGGTGCTCGACAAGGACGGCAAGGCCGTCCGGGCAAGCAAGGTTTTCAACTCGGGAGTCCATCCCACCATCCAGATCCGTACCGAAGCCGGGTTCTCACTCCGGGGCAGCGAGAATCACCTGGTCTTGTGCCTGGAAGCACCGCTCGGCGTGCCAGTGTTCCAATGGCGACGTCTCGACGAGGTGGCCCCCGACACGGTCGTCTGCATCGCGCGAAACGCCTGGTACCAGGTAACCCCTACGGCTCGGGAGTACATGCTGGGAGTACTCGGGGGTGCCTGGGTATCCGAAGGGTTCGCGAGTGAGTCGCGAGCGGGCTTCAACAATACGGATGAGCACTTCTTCGGCGAGGTTCTGCATGCATACGACCAAGTCGTAGGCGGGCAGCGCTACGTCAGCGAGCGGCATACCCGCCGCGACCGCAAACGCATCCAGGAGCTGGATGTACAGGAGTATGCCGGGGGGATGGCCGCGTTCCGTGCCAGCCCGCTAGCCGAACTCATCGGACATCAGGCGCGGGACAAGTTCGTTCCGCAGTTCGTCTGGACCGGAGGGTGGGGTGTGAAGCGTGCGTTCCTGACGGCGTTGTTTGAAGGAGACGGCGGCGTACGGGTAGCGAAGGACAGCTTCACCATTCAGTACACGAGCTTCAGTGAACGCCTTACTCGGGACGTCCAAGAGTTGTTGGCGGAGTTCGGCGTCATCGCGTGTTGGCGGCAATATACGCGTCCGAGTGGCTCGGTGGAGCATCGACTGGTCATTTCAGGGATGCGGAACATCGCGGCGTTCGCCAATCGAGTCGGGTTCCTCCGTACCAAGCAGGCTGTGCTGCACAGGGTGCTCAAGCGTTCACCGCTGCGCCCGCATCGACTCAGTAAAGACCACGCGCCCTTCGTGGCCGAGTACGTTCGTGGGGCGCTCGCCTTCGACAGGCGTGGTTCGGGCCGCAAGTGGCTGACTCGGCACAACTTCGACCGGGTAGAGCGTTGGGAGACTGAACGGCTTCGCATCGTCGATCGGATCAAGGATCCCGAGATCTTGGCGACGATCCTGCCTGTGATGGACTCGGGCTACCGATTCGAGCGGATCACCGAGGTGACCCCGTGCGAGCCGGCCGAGGTCTACTCAATCAGGGTCGACACAGAAGACCACTCATTCCTCGCTGGCGGTTTCGTCAACCACAACACTGAGGCTCGAATGTCGCGGGAGGCGATGCTGCTCGTCGGCGAGCTGGGTGAGGAGACCGTCGACGTCGAGCCCAACTACGACGGCTCGCTGACCCAGCCCACCGTGCTGCCGGCCGCCTTCCCGAACCTGCTGGTCAACGGCACTTCCGGGATCGCGGTCGGGATGGCGACCAACATGATCCCGCACAACCTGGGCGAGGTCGTGTCGGCGGCGCGCTGGCTGATCCGGCACCCGAACGCCACCCTCGACAAGCTGATGGAGTTCGTGCCCGGCCCTGACCTGCCCACCGGTGGGCTGCTGCTCGGCCTCGACGAGGTGCGCCGTGCCTACGAGACCGGCCGGGGTGTGGTGCGGATGCGCGGCAAGGTGGAGATCGGCCCGCTGGAGGGCAGTCGGGGTCGGCAGGCGATCACCGTGGTCGAGTTGCCGTACGGGGTGGGCGCGGAGAAGGTCATCGCGGCCATCACCAACGAGGTCACCAAGACCAAGCGGCTGACCGGGATCGCCGACGTCAAGGACCTGACCGACCGGGAGAACGGCACCCGCCTGGTCATCGAGTGCAAGGTCGGGGTTAACCCGCAGGCGCTGTTGGCCGACCTGTACCGCCTCACTCCGCTGGAGCAGTCCTTCGGTGTGAACAACCTGGTGCTTGTCGACGGGCAGCCGCGCACCCTGGGGCTGAAGGCGCTGCTGGAGGTGTTCCTGGCGCACCGCTACGAGGTGGTGACCCGGCGCAGCGCGTACCGCAGGCGTAAGCGTCAGGAGCGGTTGCACCTGGTCGACGGTCTGCTGATCGCACTGCTGGACATCGACAAGGTGGTCAAGCTGATTCGGGCCAGCGAGGACGCCCAGGCCGCGAAGGACGGTCTGATGCAGAAGTTCAAGCTCTCCGAGATCCAGGCCAGCTACATCCTGGACACCCCGCTGCGTCGGCTGACCAAGTACGACCGGCTGGAGTTGGAGGCCGAGCAGGAGAAGCTGCGTGCCGAGATCGCCGAGTTGTCCACCATTCTGGACGACGAGAACGTGCTGAAGAAGCTCGTCTCCGACGAGTTGGCCGCGGTGGTCAAGCAGTTCGCCGCCCCGCGTCGGACCACGCTTGTCGACGGTGACCTCAAGGAGGTGCTCGCCGCCTCCGCGCCGGCCGGGCCGCTGGAGGTGGCCGACGACCCGTGTCAGGTGATCCTGTCCGCCACCGGCCTGGTGGCGCGGACCGCGGCCGAGTCGGAGGAGGCCGCCGAGGGGCGGCGCCGGCACGGCCGGGTCAAGCATGACGCGGTACGCGCGGTGGTGCACTCCACCGCCCGGGGTCGGGTGCTGCTGGTGACCAGCGCCGGTCGCGCGTTCAAGGTGGACGTGTTGCCGTTGCCGGTGTTGCCGGAGCAGGCGGGCACGGTGTCGCTGCGGGGTGGGATGTCCGCGGCCGAGTTGGTGCCGTTGGAGCCGGGGGAGAGCGTGGTCGGTCTGGCACCGCTCGGTCCGACGGCCGAGGGTTCACCCGGCCTGGCGTTGGGCACCCGTCAGGGGGTGGTCAAGGTGTGTGCCCCGGACTGGCCGGTCCGCTCCGACGAGTTCGAGGTGATCGGGCTGCGTGACGGCGACGAGGTGGTCGGGGCGACCTGGTTGACCGACGGTGCCGAGTCCCTCGCGTTTTTGACCAGCGCGGCGTCGCTGTTGCGTTTTCCCGCTGGCACGGTTCGCCCGCAGGGGCTCAAGGGTGGCGGCATGGCCGGTGTCGCCCTGCCGGATGGGGCGCAGGTGGTGTACTTCGGTGCGGTGCGCACCGACGATCCGCAGCACGGTGAGCCGATGGTGGTCACCTCCACCGGCGCCACCGTCAAGGTGACGCCGTTTGCGGCGTACCCGGCGAAGGGGCGGGCGACCGGCGGGGTGCGCGCGCAGCGGTTCCTCAAGGGTGAGACCGACGTGGTCGTCGCCTGGATCGGTCCTCGGCCGGTGGGCTCGACGGCAAATGGTGAACCGGTCGAGCTGCCGACCGCCGATCCGCGTCGGGACGGTTCCGGTTTCGCCGTGATGCTCGGCCCCACCGTGATCGGTCATCAGATCGATCGCCAGTAGCTGGAGGTCCCGGTCTGGCCTGGACGGGTGAATCGGGCAGGTCGGAGTCATATCGATGTTCGTCATTGACGTAAGACGTATGACGACGCTACGTTGAGGCTGTCCGCAGGGGCAGCCTTGACGTGTTTGCACCACCACCCGGACGTCGGCGCCTGCGGCGACGTGCGCCTGTCCTGAGCGCGCGTGGTCCCAGTCGAAGGAGTCAGTCAATGACCGGTGAGGTTCGTCCCGCCTCTCCTGAAAGACGCCGACGGTGGCCCGCAGTGGCTGCGGCCGGTGCGGCGCTCCTGGTGGCCAGCACACTCGTCGCGGTCGACGCGACCCCCGCCGCTGCCGCGACGCCGGACACCAATGCCTGGTACGTGCTCGTCAACCGCAACAGCGGCAAGGCACTGGACGTGTACGGGCTGGCCACCAACGACGGCGCGCGGATCAGCCAGTGGTCGCGCAACGACGGGGCCAACCAGCAGTGGCAGTTCGTGGACTCCGGTGGGGGCTACTACCGGCTGAAGTCGCGCCACTCCGGCAAGGTCCTGGACGTGTCAGGGGCGTCGACCGCCGACGGTGGCGCCATCGTGCAGTGGGCGGACCACAACGGGGCGAACCAGCAGTTCCGGCTGGCCGACTCCGACTCCGGCCACGTCCGGCTGATCACCCGGCACAGCAACAAGGCGGTGGAGGTGCAGGGCGCCTCGACCGCCGACGGGGCGAACATCGTCCAATATGCCGACCACAACGGCGCCAACCAGCAGTGGCAGTTGGTGGCGGTCGGCGGCGGACCCACACCACCGCCCACGGGCGAACCGGGGGCCGGGTGCGGCAGGGCGCCGACGCTGAGCAGTGGCTCGCACACGATCCAGAGCGGTGGCAAGAGCCGCAGCTTCATCCTGCGGATTCCCGCCAACTACAACAACAACACCCGCTACCGGTTGATGTTCGCGTTCCACTGGTTGGGTGGCACCTCCGGTGATGTCGCCTACGGTGGCGCCGACGGGGCCGCCTGGGCCTACTACGGGCAGCAGGAGCAGTCGAACAACAGCGCGATCCTGGTCGCCCCCCAGGGCATCGGCAACGGCTGGGCCAATTCCGGCGGCGAGGACGTCACCTTCGTCGACGACATGATCCGGCGGATCGAGAGCGACCTCTGCGTGAACACGACGCAGCGCTTCGCCCTCGGTTTCAGCTACGGCGGTGCCATGAGCTACGCGCTCGCCTGCGCCCGACCGAACGTGTTCCGGGCCGTCGCGGTGTACGGTGCGCCACGTGAGCTGAGCGGGTGCAGTGGTGGCACCCAGCCGGTCGCGTACTTCGGCATCCACGGCATCTCCGACAACATCGCCAGCGGACGGGCACTGCGCGACAGGTTCGTCCGCAACAACGGCTGCAACCAGCAGAATGCGCCGGAGCCGGCGCCGGGTAGCCGGACGCACATCACCACCGTCTACTCGGGCTGCCGTGCCGGGTATCCGGTGCAGTGGGGCGCGTTCGACGGCGGTCACACCCCCGGTCACGTGGACGGTGGCGGCGACAGCGGCGCCAGGACCTGGACCAAGGGCGAGGTCTGGCGGTTCTTCTCGCAGTTCTGATCCGGATGTGTCGAAGTCCCCGGCACCGGCCGGGGACTTCGACACCCGGTCCAGCCCTGACGCCGGTGGCGGGTGGTGGATCTGCTCAGAGTTCCGGCTCGGGGCCCTGGCCGGAGGTCGGGGTGGTGTTGCGCAGGCGGGCGATCAGGCGCATGCCGTGGTAGGCGATCAGGGCGGCGGCGGTGCCCAGGGCGATGCCGTTGAAGGAGAGGTCGCCGGCGGTGAGTGTGTAGTTCGCGGCACCGATGATCACCGCGACGGCGGCGGTGAGCAGGTTCACCGGGTCCTGGAAGTCGACCCGGTTGTCCAGCCAGATGCGGGCGCCGAGGATGGCGATCAGCCCGTACAGGGCGGTGGTGGCACCGCCGAGCACCCCGGCCGGCACGGTGAGGATCAGCGCGCCGACCTTCGGGCTGAGCCCGAGCAGCACCGCGGCCAGCCCGGCCACCCAGTACGCGGCGGTCGAGTAGACCCGGGTCGCCGCCATCACGCCGATGTTCTCGGCGTACGTGGTGGTGCCGGAGCCACCGCCGGAACCGGCGAGCACGGTGGCCAGGCCGTCACCCATGAACGCCCTGCCCATGTCCCGGTCCATGTTCCGGCCGGTGGTGGCGGCGACCGCTTTCACGTGGCCGGCGTTCTCCGCGATCAGCACCAGCACCACCGGGATGATCAGCACCACCGCGCGCAGGCTGAAGCTGGGGGTGTGGAACTCGGGCAGCCCGATCCAGGCAGCCTCCCGTAGTCCGGTGACCGTCGCCGGGTCCAGCCCGCCGGTGAACGCGGCGAGTAGCCAACCGACGAGCACGCCGAGCAGGATCGACAGCCGGGCCAGGAAGCCCCGGAACAGCACCGTGAACAGCAGGATCGACACGAGCGTGACGACCGCGATCAGGGGTTGGGCCTTGACCCCGCCGTCGCCGCCACCGTCCCAGGCCACCGGGGCGAGGTTCAACCCGATCAGCATCACGATGGCGCCGGTGACCAGGGGCGGCATCAGCCGGGTGATCCAGCCAGCGCCGGCGACCTGCACCACCAGGCCGACCAGGGCCACCGCGACGCCGGCCACCACGATGCCGCCGAGGGCCGGGCCGATGTCACCGCCGGCCTTGGCCGCCAGCACCGGGGCGATGAAGGCGAACGACGAGCCGAGGTACGACGGCAGCCGGTTGCCGGTGATGAGCAGGAACAGCAGGGTGCCCAGCCCGGAGAAGAAGAGCGTGGTGGCCGGCGGGAAACCGGTGATCAGCGGCACCGTGAAGGTGGCACCGAACATCGCCACCACGTGCTGCACGCCGATGCCCAGGGTACGGGGCCAGGAGAGCCGCTCGTCGGGCTGCACCACGTCGCCGGGGCGTACGGTGCGGCCGTCGCCGTGCAGGGACCAGGGCGACCAGCGGGAACGCGGTTCGGTGGGGGACTGGGTCATGGATGGCCCTTCGCGTCGCAGTGCTGACGGGGGCGATCGACCCTGGAGGTAATTTCTAGCACGGCCGGTCGCCGGTGGCTGCGGGTGGCTGCGGCGGGCTGCGGCGGGCTGCGGCGTTAAGAAGGGGCCCTTCCTCTACCCGAGGCGTTAATAAGGTGCCCTTCCTTACCGTCAGGCGACGCCGGCGGGGCGGAACTGGACGCTGACGCGGGGGCCGACCGGGCGGGTGGTCTTGGGCACGGCGTGCTCCCAGGTGCGTTGGCAGGAGCCGCCCATCACGACCAGGTCGCCGTGGCCGAGGGGGAAGCGCAGGCTGGCGCCGCCGCCGCGCGGGCGCAGCAGCAGGTGGCGGGGGGAGCCGAACGAGACGATGGCGACCAGGGTGTCGGTGTGTGCGGAGCGGCCCTGGGTGTCGCCGTGCCAGGCCACGCTGTCGCGGCCGTCGCGGTAGAGGCACATGCCGGCGGTGACGAACGCTTCGCCCAGCTCGTCGGCGTAGTGCCGGGTCAGCGTGGTGCGGGCGGCCGAGAGCACCGGGTGCGGCAGCGGCCGGCCCGCGCCGTACCAGCAGAGCAGGCGGGGGACGTCGACCTCGGCGTCGTACATGGTGCGTCGCTCGGCCCGCCACGGCACCTCCCGCAGCAGGACGTCGAGCACCTGGTCGGAGCCGTGCACCCAGCCCGGCAGGTGGTCCACCCAGGCGCCCCGACTCAACGGATGCCGGCGCAGTCGTCCCGGCAGCGACCCGAGCGTCGGCTCCGCGTCGGTGACGTCCAGCATCGACGGCTGGTAGGAGGCCTGCGACATAGGGGCACCCTAGCAGGCGATTAGCACAAGCGTTCGACCGAACTGTCGAGCGTGTCGAGTACGGCGTCGACCACCCGGGCCCGCCCCCGCCCGTCAACCGCCGACCAGGCCCGCTGCGACAGCGCCGCCCGGCGTTCCGCACTGCCCAGCAGCGAATCCAGGGTCCGCGCGGCGGCGGCCCGGGCGGACGGGTCGACGACCAGGGTCGGCAGGTCGCCGAGCCCGGCGGCCAGCCCGGCGGAAACCACCCGGTGGTACGACTCGCGCTGGTTGTCCACCACGCAGACCAGCGCCGACGGCGCACCCAGGCAGCACAGCTCCCAGGTTGACGTGCCGGCCGCGCTGACCACCAGGTCGGCTGCGGCGATCAGGGCCGGCAACCGGCCGGTCGGCGGCAGCACCGTCAGCGTCTGCCCCGGCGCCGGGGCGAGCCGGGCCAGCCGGTCGGCCAGCTCGGGACGGCCGGCGACGACGGTGAGCGCCATCGGCCGGCCGGTGGACAGCAGCATCTCGGTCAGCAGCGGTGCCGCGCCGGCCGCGTCGGTGCCACCGAAGAAGGCAAGCACCGTCGGGCGGTCCACCGGCACCGCCGGGCGGGCCGCCGTCGGCCGGGCGGCCAGCACCTCACCCCGCAGCAGGGCGTACGCGCTGCCGGCCAGCAGCCGTCCCGCCGGCACCACCAGGTCGGTGTCGAAGTTCTGGTCGAGGTAGAGGTCGGCGTCCTGTCCCCGGGTGTCGCCGTCGACGATCGCCAGGGTCACCACCCCCGCCGCACGCACCGCGCCGGCCGCTGCCGGATCCAACTCGTACGAGTCGAGCACCAGCACGTCCACCTCGTGTCGGCGTACCGTCTCGACCAGTTCCTCGGGGGTTTCCGGGCCGGGACGCAGTGGGATGCCTCGGGCGGCGAGTTGGTCGGCCGCCCAGCCGACGCCGGCCACCGTGCCGAACATCTGGACCCGAGCACCCCGGCTCCGGAACTCCTCGCCGAGGGCGAGGCAGCGGACCAGGTGCCCGACCCCGCGCTGCGGTCCGGCGTCGCACCGCAGACCGACCCGTGGCGTGTTCAGCTCTCCTCCAACCGCTTCTGCCGGACGTCGGCGTTGAGGGCCCGCAACTGCGGCTGCCCGTCGAGCCAGTCGGCGAGCTTGGCCAACGGCACGCTGACGTCGCCGAACTGCTCCACCACCGCCCGCACCAGCTGCCAGTCCGGCTCGGTGTCCAGGGTGAGCCGCAGCGCGGAACGATCCGGGGTCAGCGTCACGCCGAGCACCCGGAACAACTCCGGATGACGGTACGCGTACGAGGTGACGTGCACCCGGTGGTGTGCGGTGGCGAGCCGGTCCACGGTCCGCAACGCGTCGGCCCGGATGATCTCGACGTCCAGCCCGCGGGGCAGCGTACGAGCGATCGACGTGCTGACGTAGTCCAGCCCCGGCGCGCCCCGGTACACCCCGGCGACCAGGGCGACGATCTCCGGGTCGAGCAGCGGGCAGTCGGCGGTGAACCGCATGACGGCGTCGGCGGGATGCGCGTCGAGCGCCCCGACGAACCGGGTCAACACGTCGTCGACGGGTCCGCGGTGCCAGGCCACCCCGAGCCGGTCACACTCGGCGACCACCGCGTCGTCGGAGCAGTCGATGCTGGTCGCCACCACCAGGTCGGCGAGCACCCCGCTGTCCTGGGCGGCCCGC
The DNA here is from genome assembly GCF_000204155.1 of Micromonospora maris AB-18-032. Taxonomy (NCBI): domain Bacteria; kingdom Bacillati; phylum Actinomycetota; class Actinomycetes; order Micromonosporales; family Micromonosporaceae; genus Micromonospora; species Micromonospora maris. Next base: position 1,998,218 of record NC_015434.1, read on the forward strand.
ACCACCCGGCCGAGCACACTGCGTCCGGCCAGCGGGCGCAGCACCTTGCCCGGTAGCCGGGACGAACCCATCCGGGCCTGGACGATGCCCACGATCCGGTCACTCACGGTTGCCGTCCTTCCGGGTGATGGCCGCACGGGCCCGTCGTTTCGCGGCCCGCGCCCCTCGGCGGGCGATGCGGGCCGGGGTGATGGCCAGCCGGGCGAGCTGGTAACTGACCGTCCCGCTGAGCAGGTCGAGCTTCGCCTCGGCCCGGCGCAGCGCCTTCTCCCGCGAGGCGAGCAGGTCCTCGGTCCACTTGAGCGCTGCGGCGAGCCGGGTGTTCTCGTCCCGCTGACGCAGCCAGGCGTCGCGCAGCTGCTGGTAGCTGTGCCGTCCGGGCGGCGGGTCGGTGGACGTGACCGTCCGCAGTCCGGCCTCGGGGCCACCGCCTCGCTCCGCGTCCCGGCTGTCCCGGTGTTCTGCCTCTCGGATGCGTCGGACGGCGGCTTCGACGTCCAGCGCGGCGTCGACCACGGCCCGGTCGAAGTCCCGTCCGGCCACGCCACCGAGGACCACGGTCAGGCCGACCGCGTCCAGTGTGGAGGTCCACGGGTGGGCGTAGCCGCCGGTGAGCAGTTCGGTGGCGAAGCGCCACAGGGCGCGGGCCAGCACCACGTCGACAGGTAACGGCTCGTCGGCCCGCCAGCTCGGGTCGAGCACCGCGAACCGGTCACCGGCGACGACCAGGTTGTCCACCCCGGCCAACGCCACCGCACCGGTGAGCCGGTCGGTCCCGGCCTGGTTGGTGAGCCAGTCGGCGTAGCCGCGTAACAGCCGGCGCAGCAGAGCTGTGTCGCGACGCAGGCAGCCGTCCAGCAGCAGGCTGTGCAGCAGCCGCCCGTCGGGCACCGGCCCGTCCGGCGCTGCCGGGTCGAGGCGGGCGATCTCCCGACTGGCGTACGGCGCAGGCGTCGCCGCAACCGCCACCGGCCCCGGTCGATGCCAGTGCCAGCCGTGCGGACCGTCGACGACCTCGACGATCCGCGCAGCGCGGTCGCCCGTCGACAGCACCGCCGCCGGCAGCGGGGTACGGGTGGCGGTGAGCCGGTCGCATTCGTCGTCGAAGGCGGGTGGACGGTGGGCGACGGCCAACCAGGAGGGGGCCAGATCACCCGCCCGGCCGGCGTACAGCGCGTCGACCGCCAGCCGGGCCGGATCGGCGAGCACCAACCGGCCGGCGTAACCGTGGGTGCAGCTCTCCTGCAGGACCGCCTCGAACAGCCCGGACGTGGTCCGCCGAGCCAACTCGTCGGTCGCCAGCAACGCGGTGGTCGACGCCGGGCGGGGATAGCCGGCGTAGCTTCCCGCCACCCGCAGCCCCACCGCGTCGAGGCGCAGCCGCAACTGGTCCAGGTTCGCCGGGCGACCCGTGTCGAGTACCCCGCCGACCGTCCACTCGGCGTCGTCACGGCCGACGTACCAGCCGGAGGTCGCCACCAGCCGGTGGACGCCGAGCGGGTTGTCCAGCCGCAGCAGCAGGACACCGCCGGGGCGTACCGCCGCAGCCAACCGGCCCAGCACCCCGTCCCAGCCGAGTCGGGGCCCCTCGACCGACTCGACGGCGTCCAGCCCGGCGGCGGCGATCACCACGTCGTACACCTCATCGGCCGGCAGGCCGGTTGCACCGGCGGCCACCACCCGGTCGACCCGGCCGGCCAGCACCGCCGCGTCCGGGTAGCCGCGCAGCAGACCGGTGACCCGGGCCCCACCCAGCGCGTCGAGCACCGCCGGATCGACCGGCCCGGCCAGCAGCACGTCGGCGCCGGGCGGCACCAGCCGGGCCACCAGCGCGGCCAACGGTGGGTTGCCGGCGTCGGCACGCTGGTCGGACCAGGTCAACATCTCGCCGCCGGGCAGCGTCACCGCCGTCTCGGTCGTCACGCGCTCTCCTCCTGCACAGCAGCCGTCCAGCCGAGCAGTTCGCGTAGCGCGGCCGGTGGGTAGCGGTGGTCGACGCCCAGTTCGGCGCGGGCGATCTCCACGGCGGTCGGCAGGTGCACCTGTTCGCCGTGCAGCTCGGGCCACTGCCGGCGGATCCGGGCGGTGCCGCCGAAGGTCGGATCCTCGCCGGCCAGCACCATCGGGTTGCCGTACACCGCCGGCTCGCAACCGGCCGCGATGCCGTAGAAGACGGCGCTGGTCAGCCGGTTGGAGGCGACCCGGGCGTGCCGGCGCAGCTCGGTGAGCTGGCGGTCCAGGAAATCCGGGTCGGTGCCGGACCACCAGTGCCCGCGATAGCCGTGGCAGATGACCCGGAAACCCGCGTTCTCGTACCGGCGGCGTACCCGGCGCATCCGGTGCTCGTGCCAGTAGAGGCAGACCGTGACCGGTCCGGGTTCGGTCTGGCGGATCTGGGCTATCAGCCGGTCGTGGTCGCCCTCGACGTGCTGGCCCTCCCAGCCGTGGAACGGGTACCAGATGGTGCCGGCCCGCTGCGGCGGCGACTGCGGTTCGGGGCGCATCGCCAGCAGGTAGCCGAACGGTGCCCCGATCACGGTGACGTTGCGCCGCCCGACCGACCAGGCCCGCCGCCGGGTCTGCTCCGACCACAGCAGGCTCGGCGTGCCCTCGGCGTACGGGTGTCCGGGGGCCAGGCCGTCACCGATGTTCCAGCCGTGCTGGACGTACCCGTTGATCCGCGGTGGATGCCCGTCGCCGAGGCCCGCGTAACGGGCCAGCACGTGGGCGTGGCCGTAGAAGTGGTTCGCGTGGTGCATCGGCGTCCCTCAGGTGACGGGGCGGACCGGGACGCCGCGCAGGGCCGCGGCGAGCGCGTCGACGACACGCTCCTGGTCGCTGTCGCGCAGCCCCGGAAACAGCGGCAGCGACAACTGCTGGGCGTAGAACCCCTCGGCCACCGGGCAGCTGCCCCGCCGGTAGCCGAGGTCGGCGAACGCCGGATGCCAGTGCACGGGAAGGTAGTTGACCTGTACTCCGATGCCGGCGGCGCGCATCGCGTCGTACACCTCGCGGCGTCGACCGTCGAGCACCCGGATCGGGTACAGGTGCCAGGCCGGGCTCGCCCAGTCCCGTCGCCCGGGCGTCAGCACGCCCGGCAGGTCGGCGAGGGCCTCGTCGTAGCGGGCCACCAGTTCGGCGCGGCGGCGCAGGAAGGCATCCAGGCGGCGCAGTTGGCTGCGGCCCAGCGCGCAGAGCACGTCCGGCAGCCGGTAGTTCAGCCCGAAGGCGTGCACCTCCTGGTGCCAGCCGCCCTCGTCGGGCCACCGCAGCTCGTCGCGTTCCCGGACCAGTCCGACGGTGCGGAAGCGGCGGGCCCGGGTGAGCAGCTCGGGGTCGCCGGTGGCGACCGCGCCGCCCTCGGCGGTGGTCAGGTTCTTGGTGGGGAAGAAGGAGAACGTGGTCAGGTCGGCCAGCGAGCCGACCGGACGGCCCCGGTAGGTGGCGCCGATGGAGTGCGCGGCGTCGGCGAGCAGCAGCGCGTCGCTGCCGGCGAGATTGGCCCGCAGGGCGTCGTAGTCGGCTGGGTGACCGGCGTAGTCCACCGCGGCGACGACAGCCGTCCGCCCGGTGGTCGCCGCCGCCACCGCCGCCGGGTCGAGGGTGAACGTCTCCTCCTCGACGTCGGCGAAGACCACCCGCGCGCCCAACGCGACCGCGCTGCTGGCGGTGGCGACGAACGTCATCGGCGGCACGATCACCTCGTCGCCGGGGCCGACCCCGGCCGCCGCGTACGCCACGTGCAGCGCCGCCGTGCCGTTGGCGACCACGGCCACCCCGGCCCCGCCGGCCCACCGGGACAGCTCCGCCTCGAAGGCGGTGACCTCGGGGCCGGTGGTGAGCCAGTCGCTGCGCAGCGCCGCGACCACTGCCGCGACGTCGTCGTCGGTCACCGACTGCCGGCCGTACGGCAGGAGTGAGGTCATGCTTCGCCACCGGGCGGCAGGCTCGCCGCCGTGATGCCGAGCATGTCGCGCAACTGCGGCACGCTGAGCCACTCGTCGTTGGTGTCCGACTGGTACGCGAAACCGTCCGGCACCGGCTCACACTCGACCGGCGGCTGGTAGCCCCAGGTGGCGATGGTCGGCTGGACGATGAACCGGTCCTTGGCGATCAGCGTCCGGCGGCTGTCGTCCGGCGCGATCATCTCCTCGTGCAGCTTCTCGCCGGGCCGGATGCCGATCTCGTGGGTGGTGGCGTCCGGGGCGACCGCCTCGACCAGGTCGAGGATGCGCATGCTAGGGATGCGCGGCACGAACAGCTCGCCGCCCTGCATCTGGTCGAACGAGTCCATGACGAACTGCACGGCCTGGTCCAGCGTGATCCAGAAGCGGGTCATCCGCTTGTCCGTGATCGGCAGGCTCCTGCCCTCGGCGGCGAGCCGGCGGAACAGCGGCACCACCGAACCCCGGCTGCCCACCACGTTGCCGTAACGCACCACGGCGAACCGGGTCGGGTGGTGCGCGGCGTAGTGGTTGGCGGAGATGAACAGCTTGTCGCCGACCAGCTTGGTCGCGCCGTACAGGTTGATCGGGCTGGACGCCTTGTCGGTGGAGAGCGCGATGACCTTGCGTACCCCGGCCTCGATCGCCGCGTCCACGACGTGCTGGGAACCGGTGATGTTTGTGGCGATGAACTCCGACGGGTTGTACTCGGCCGTGTCGACCTGCTTGAGGGCGGCGGCGTGCACCACATGGTCGACGCCGTGCATCGCCCGGGTCAGCCGGTGCCGGTCCCGGATGTCGCCGATGAACCAGCGCAGTCGGGGGTCGTCACCGAGCTGCTGGCGCAGCTCGTACTGCTTGAGCTCGTCGCGGGAGAAGACCACCACCCGCGCCGGGTCGGCCTCGGTGAGGAGATGCCGTAGGAAGGTCCTGCCGAAGGAACCCGTACCCCCGGTGACGAGGATGGACGATCCACTCAGCTCGCTCAATGTGGTGCTCCCGTGTTCGTCGGTGATCCGTGGGGCGGCGGGCCCCGTCGGCCGGGTGGGACGCTAGGGGTGTTCGGTTAACGCGGGTGCGTCCTGCGGTTAACCGGACCCACTCAACCGGTGAATGGCCCCCCGAGGGAAAACGGTTCGTGAACAGTTGATGGACGGTACGGTAAATCAGCGCCTGCGGCGAGCGGCGCGATCGAGAGAAATGGGAATGACGGTGATTTCCCGACCGTCGTGAATCTCGATCCGTCCGGTGCCTTCGACGAATCGAAACCGTCGGTTCATCTGTCGTACGGCGGTGTTGTGCGCGAGCACCTCGCCGTCGAGCCGGTCCAGATTCAGCACATCGAAGGCGTGGTCCACCGCCGCGCGCATGACGTCGATCCAGGCGGGCAGCGTCTCACCCCGCTCGGCCAGCGCGTCAGCATCCAGGTAGAAGCCCCAGGAGCCGGTACGCGGGGGGTCGAACCGCAGGTCGAAGAAGTTCACCACCCCGCAGGGAAGCCCGTCGCGCAGGTAGATCAGCACCCGTCGGGTGGGGTCGGTCCGGGCGGCGGCCCACCAGCGGGCGTGCTCGTCGGCGCTGATGACATGGTGCGTCTTGCTGGCCAGTCGGTTGATTTCCTGATTACGCCAGGACAACATCAGGTTAACGTCTTCCTCGGTGGCGTCACGCAGCATGTCCCGCTCGCTTTCTGATCCATTTCCGGGCCCCCGGGAACCCTAGTCGCCAACGATCTGGCTGTACACTCCGCCGCATGACGGAATTGAGTCGTGCGCGAATTCGCGACCTCATGGGACAGGTGCTGGCCAATCAGGGCAAGGTGCTGCCCGATGACGACGGCGCGGATCTGCGGGAGATCGGCTTCCGGTCGTTGGACTTCTCCGAGTTGGCCTTGCGGGTGGAGGACGAGACCGACGAGGAGTTGAACTTCGACGCGGCGGGACTGCGCCGGATCGCCACCGTCGGCGACGTCCTGGACTTCCTCGCCGACCTGGCGCGGCCGTGAGCGTCGACACCGCGCGCCCGGCCGCACCGCTCCCGGCCGGTCTGGACAACCGGGTCGTGGTCGACGGCACCGCGTTGTCCTGGCGGGGCCTGCCGGAGCTGCGCCTGCCCGCCCCGGTGGCGCTGCTCGCGCACCGTGCCCGGTACGCCCTCGCCGCCGCCCGCCACCACGCGGTGCACGGCACCGAACTGCTGATCACCACGGCCAGCCGGGCCGACAGCGTGCTGCGCACCGAACTGTCCGAGGCCGGGTTCACCGTCACCGACACCGGCGGCGCGGACCTCACGCCGTCGCGCCCGCGTGCCGGCGAAGCCGGCCGACTGTGGCTGCTGACCTCCGGCACCACCGGCCGCCCCAAGCGGGTCGGGCACACCCTGGAGTCACTGACCACCGTCCGTGGCCGCCAACCCGACCGCACCTGGCTGTGCCCGTACGCGCCGGGCAGCTACGCCTGGTGGCAGGTGGTGACGCTGTCACTGACCCAGCCGGGGCAGCACCTGGTGGTGGTGGAGCCGGAGCAGCTCGACGACTGGCCGGCGCTGGCCGCGACGCACGGGGTGGACGCGGCCTCCGGCACCCCGACCTTCTGGCGTCGGGCCCTGCACCGCGACCCCGCCGCCCTCGCCCGGGTGCCGCTGCGCCAGCTCACCCTCGGTGGTGAACCGGTCGACCAGGCGATCCTGGACCGGCTCCGCGAAGTCTTCCCCACCACCCGGATCTCCTGGATCTACGCCTCCTCCGAGGTCGGCGCGGCGATCGTGGTGCACGACGGTCGGGCCGGGTTCCCGGTCGAGTGGCTGGACCGGCCGGCGCCGGGACGCCCCACTCTCGGCGTCCGCGACGGGGAACTGGTGGTCACCTCGCCGTATCACGGCGTCGGCCTGGCCGGCCCGATCCGTACCGGCGATCGGGTGCAGGTCGTCGACGGCCGGGTCCTGATCACCGGTCGACTCGACTCCGACGAGATCAACGTGGGCGGCAGCAAGGTCTCCGCCGGCGCGGTACGGGACGTGCTGACCGCCCATCCGCAGGTGGCCTGGGCCCGGGTCGGTGCCCGGCGCGCGCCACTGCTCGGCCACCTCGTCGTCGCCGAGGTGGTACCCACCGCCACTGTCGGGCCGCCCGACGAGGCGGCGCTGGTGCGCTGGTGCGCCGACCGGCTACCGGAGTACGCGGTGCCCCGCCGGATCCGTCTGCTGCCCGAGATCCCTGTCAAGGAGACCCTGAAAAGCGATGTCTGACCCCACCATGTCCGCCCCGGCGGTCCCGCCGTCCACCGTGGTGCTCGTCTCCGGTGGTTCGCGCGGGCTCGGCCTCGCCATCGTCACCGACCTGCTCGATGCCGGTCTGCGGGTGGCCGCCTTCGCCCGTACCGTCACTCCGGAGTTGGCGAAGCTCGCCGACACCCATCCGGGTCGGACGCACGTCGGCTCGGTCGACGTCACCGACCTCGCCGCCGTGCAGGCGTTCGTCCGGGCCGCCGAGCAACACCTCGGCCCGATCGACGGCCTGGTCAACAATGCCGCCGTCGGGCAGGACTCGCTGCACGTACACACCGCCACCGCCGACCTGGCGGGGATCGTCGAGACGAACCTGACCGCGCCGCTGCAACTGACCCGCCTGGTCGTACGCCGAATGCTGGCGCAGGGCCGACGCGGCCGGATCGTCAACATCACCTCGATCTGCGGGCAGCGCGGCTTCCCCGGCCTGGTCGCGTACTCGGCCACCAAGGGCGGCATGGACGCGGCCACCCGCTCCCTGGCCCGGGAGTTGGGCGGACGGGTCCTGGTCAACGCCGTCGCACCCGGCTTCTTCGCCTCGGAGATGTCGGCGGTGCTGGGCCGGACCCAACTGGACCAGATCGTCCGCCGCACCCCGACCGGCCACCTGACCGAGCCGGACGAGGTGCTCCCGGTGGTACGGATGCTGCTGCGCGAGCAGACCAACATCAACGGCCAGGTCCTCGTGGTCGACGGTGCTGCCTCGATCTGACCCCGCCCACCGCCACGGCCACACCGGCGGTCTCCTGCCTTCCGCCCCGCCCACCGCCGACGCAGGCTCATCCGCGCCCGCGGCTGTCACGCCGTCGGTGGGCACGCGGGCCGGGATGTCTCCGGTCTCTGCGGTGCCGTCGGTGGTATCGCTGCTCGCGGTCGCCCACCGACACCTGCGCCTCGCCACCCCGGCCGAGTCGGCCGACGCGACCACCCGCAGTTATCTGGACGACGGTCGCTGCCTCGGCTGGTACGCCCCGCCGGTGCCGCGATGGCGGGTGGCGATCGACGCCGAGCGAGTCGGCGCACCGGTGCCGACGGCGCTCGCGCGGCGCTTCGGCACCGGCGAGTTCTGGGCCCGCTGGACCCGCGCCGAATGCCTGGCCAAGCTCACCGACGTCCCGATGGCCATCTGGTGGCAGCGGCACGGACTCGAGGTGCCGCCCCGCATCGACTGGCTGTGGCGCACGCTGACCCTCGCCGACCTGGTCGTCACCGTCGCCTTCGTCGCCACCGACCGGCCCCGCGACACCGCGGACGTACCCCTACCTGACGGCGACCCCGGGTCGCGACGCCCGCGTGGCGACGCGGACCACCCAGCAGCCGCAGCCCACTACCGCAAGTAACAATCGATTTCTTCCACCACAGTCACCGTCCGCGACAACGATCCACCACCCACCCATGTCCCCTACCCGCCCTTTGCTCTGCTTCAACCCACGCAGTAGCTCGTGAGCAGGGAAGTTGTGGCGGTGAGGTTGCGTGTCGTCTCGGTGGCTGTTCACCGAGTCGTGTCAGTGACGGTCAGGACCCCGTTGGCCAGCTTGAGGTCGGCGGCCCGGTGGCTCGCCTGATCGTCAGATCAGGTCCCAGCTGAGCGGGGTGCCGCGTGTGACGTCGGCGGTGAAGTGGCGGCCCAGGACGCGGTCGATCTCCACTGGGGACAGTCCGCCGGCCGGTCGGATCGAGCGGACGTTGGCGGGGGTGACCTCGTCGCCGGCGCGGACGTCCGCGACCACGTAGAGCGAGCGGCGGAAGCGTAGCCCTTCCCGTTCGGCCGGGGTCGGGCCGATGGCGGTGCCGCCGAGTGCCGCGTGGGCCCGTTCCGCCTCGACCACCAGGGCCGACAGTTCCGCGGGGTTCAGGGAGAAGTCGGAGTCCACGCCACCGTCGGCCCGGTCCAGCGTGATGTGCTTCTCGATGAAGCAGGCGCCGAGGGCCACCGACGCGACGGGCACGCCGATGCCGGGGGTGTGGTCGGAGAGGCCGACCGGTACGCCGAACGCCTCGGCGAGCACCGGGATGCGGCGCAGGTTGCTGTCGGCGGGTGGTGCCGGGTAGGCGGCGGTGCAGGCCAGCAGCACGATCCCGCTCGCACCGGCGGACCGGGCCGTACGGACCGCCGCGTCGATCTCGGCCAGGGTGGCCATTCCGGTGGAGATGATCACGGGTTTGCCGGTGGCGGCGACGAGCCGGATCAACGGCAGGTCGACCAACTCCGAGGAGGCGATCTTGTACGCGGGCGCGTCCAACCTCTCCAGCAACTCGACAGCCGTGGCGTCGAAGGGGGAGGAGAAGACCGTCAGGCCCCGCTCGCGGCCCCGCTCGAAGATCGGACCGTGCCACTCGTACGGGGTGTGGGCCCGCTCGTAGAGCCGGTACAGGTTCTGCCCGCCCCACAACTCGTGGCCGCCGGAGATGCGGAAGGCCGGGGCGTCGACGTCGATGGTGATGGTGTCCGGCCGGTACGTCTGGAGCTTCAACGCGTGCGCACCGCTGGCGGCGACGGCGTCCACGATGGCCAGTGCCCGGTCCAGGTCACCGTTGTGGTTGCCGGACATCTCCGCCACCACGAAGGGACGTTCGCCGGTGCCGACCAGATGTGGCCCGATCTTGAGCGTGGTCATCGCGTTCCGTTTCCATGTGTCCGCACCAGTGTGCGAGGTCGGGTGGGGTCGGACCCCGCGTCGTGGTCGGCGTCGGGGCTGGTCGTCGCGGGCGGTGGGGCCGACGGGCTGCGTAGCCTGTCGGCCAGCCGGTGGGCGCGGCGCAGTGCCACGTAGGCCAGGTAGTTGTTCCGGTCGACCAGCCGGTGCTTGAGCCCGGCCACCCCGCCGGGCCGGGGGTAGCCGCCGCCGGGTAGGTGCCGGCGGTAGTGCGCGGCGACCCGGCGGAAGAAGCGTCGTCGCAGGTGCGGGTGCAGCCGGTCGTCGTTGCCGACCACCACCAGGAAGTGGTTGACCATGAGGTCGAACAGTTCCGCATGCCAACGCCCGTCGGGGTGGTGCTGCCGCAGCCAGGCGAAGAGCCGGTCGTACTGGTCGAAGGCGTCGAAGTGTCGGCCGCTGCGGGTCGAGGTGATCGCGCCCTGGCGGCCCTGCCGGTACAGGTAACAGATCCGGTCCAGCACCGAGATCCGATCCGCGCCGATCAGCAGTGGATGGCTGAACGGAATGTCCTCGTACCAGCCGGGGTGGAAGCGCAGCCCCAGCTCAGCCATGAACGCCCGGCGTACCACCTTGTTCCAGGCGGTGTGTTGCACCCGCAGCAGTTGCGGCCGGTCGACCAGCCGCACCACGCCGGGTGTCCCGCGCAGCAGGTGACTGCTGGCGTCGATGTCGCGACGTCCGCACTCGTGCACCCGGAGATGGTCGATCATCATCACGTCGGGCCGGTCCGTACGCAGCCGGTCGAGCATGGCTGCGATGGTGCCCGGCGGCAGCCAGTCGTCACTGTCGACGAACCAGACGTACTCGCCGGTGGCCACGTCCAGGCCCGCGTTGCGCGCCGGCCCGAGACCGACGTTCCTCTCCAGGTGCAGCACCCGCAAGCCGGGGTGCTCGGCGGCGTACTCGCGCAGCAGTTGTCCACACCCGTCCGGCGAGGCGTCGTCGACCGCGATCAGCTCCACCGCCGCCGTCTCGTTCGCGGGCACGTCCTCGCGAATCGAGTCGAGGCACTGACGCAGGTACGCCTCGACGCCGTAGACCGGCACGACGATGCTCAGCAGCGGCGCTTGCGTCGGCTGATTGACCACGCCGACACCCTCGACCGCCCGGATGGACAGGACGGGAACCAGACATGGCCGGCAGCGGTGAAGCGATTGAACAGCGTGACAGCGTACGGTCACCGATCACCCGACGAGTGGATCGATCAGTCAGCGGGTAGGGTGCCCGACGGGCGACGCCGGGTGGCCCCGGCAGCCGATCGGAACGGGCCAACCGGCCCTGGGAAGGAGAGACGCGTGCCGCCGACGCCGGAGGTGCCCGCATGACCAGCGCACCGGTGGCGGCACCGCCGGGCTCCGCGACCGACCGAGCCCTGGCCAGCCGGCTACCGTCGTTGACCGGGCTGCGGTGGATAGCCGCGCTGCTGGTCTTCGGCTTTCACGCCGGCACCATGCGGATCATCGCCGAGCCGGATTACCAGGCGGTCGTCGGCAAGGTCTTCACTCTGGGCCTGTCCGGAGTGCAGTTCTTCTTCATTCTCAGCGGCTTCGTGCTGGTCTGGTCGGCCCGACCCGGCGACTCCCGGCGGCGGTTCTGGCGGCGCCGGTTCGCCAAGATCTATCCGAACCACGTCCTGCTCTGGGCGTTGGCCATGGGGGCCGCCGTCTGGTTCGCCGATCCGATCAACCCCGTCGCGGCGCTGGAGAACCTGTTCCTGATCCAGGCCTGGGATCCCCGTCCCGGGTACTTCTACAGCGTCAACAACGTGAGCTGGTCGCTCTCCTGCGAGCTGTTCTTCTACCTGTGCCTGCCGCTGGTCCTGCCACTGGTACGCCGGGCCCGGCCCTGGCAGCTGTGGGCCGTGGTGATCGCCGTACCGCTGCTGATTCTGGCGTTGTGGCCCGCCCAGACCCTGGTGCCGGAGCAGAGCCGATGGTGGTTCACCCAGGTGTTCCCCCTGGTCCGCTCGCTGGAGTTCTGGATGGGCGTGGCCGCCGCCGAACTCATGCTGCGCGGGCGGTGGCGGGGTCCCGGCCTGCCCCTGGCGAGCCTGATCTTCGTGGGCACCTGGGTGGCCGCCGCCGAGTGGATCCGGGCCGAGTTCTGGGCGGCGCTGCTGGCGGCGGCGTACGTCCTGGTCATCGCCGCGGCGGCGGACGCCGACGTGCGGGGGCGGCGCTCCCCGCTGCGGTCGCGCCCGATGGTCTGGCTCGGCGAGGTCTCGTTCGCCTTCTACCTGGTGCACGTGTTCGTGATCATGACGATTCTCCGGATCACCGGGGACTGGGGGACCGGCCTGCCCGGCTGGTGGGGCCCGGCCGCCGTGATCGGCTTCCTGGCGCTCACGCTGGGGCTCGCCGCACTGGTGCACCGCTTCGTCGAACAACCGATGATGCGTCGCCTGGCCCCGCGCCGGTCCCCTCCCGCTGTCCAGCCTGGACGGTGAGCTCACTCCGCTGACGCGCGGCGCTCCGGGTGACCCGAATCAGGTTCTTCGCTGCGACACGCCCGGCGGCAGTGCGGCCCGCGGGACCTGACGGTAGCGTGGCAGCGTGCTCCCGATCGTCCCCACTCGTCCTTCTCTGTGGTGGTTGGCGCGTCGGGTGGCACGGCTGCTGACCGGATTCGCTGTCGCCGCCGCGTTCGCCGTCGGCGCCTGGACGATGCCCGCACCCGCCGCCCATCCCGGTGATCTCGGCCCAGCGGCGGGCCCTGCCGGGCAGCCCAGCATGGTCAGCTTCGCCCCGCCGACCGAGGCGTTGGCATCCGACCGGTGCGCCGCGATCCCGCCGACAGCCGATGGACTGGCGAGTGGCGACGACGACCGCCCCGGCGCTGGCGCCGCGACGGCACCAGTGCCGTCGGCGCGGACCGACCAGGGCGTCGACCTGGCTGGCGCGGCTGCCGACGATCAGCCTCCTGCGGTGGACACCTCGGGTCTGCGGTGCGGCCGCGCCCCGCCCGGCGCCTGATCCCCGCCCGTACCGTCGGTTGACCCGGACGGCCCTCTGCGATCGGGCCCCCACCGTGGGTGTCCTGCCGCGCTCCACCACCCTGACGATCCGCCGCGACCCGGCGACCCGCCACCGGCGGCACCCCGGGCCGCCACATCCGCTTCCGTGAGGTATCGACATGGAGAAGACCGTTCTCTACCAGTTCCTGATCGACGCGCCTCGGGCCGCCGCCATCTGGTCGGTGTTGCTGGTGCTCGCGCTGGGCGTGCTCACCGCGCTTGTCGCCCGGCCCGAGCCGGTCCCGCCGACCGACCGGACCCCGGACCTCCCGGACCACGACGATGTCGCGGACCAGCGTCGCTACGCCGGTGAGGTCGCCGTCGCCGCGGCGGGCGCCGCGCAGAACGCCGGCCGCCGCCGGGCCGCATGGCACCGCGCGCAGACGGAACTCGACCGCGCCTGGGCCGCGTACGACGAGGCGGAGGCCGCCGCCCGACGGCTCGCCGCCGCCACCGCCTGGCCCAGCCCCGGTACGCCCCGGACCCCCGCCGAGTACGCGGCTCGGGAGCGCTGGCTGCACCACGCCGCGATGGCCGCATACTGGCGCGGCGACCTGACCGGGCGGCAACTCGCCGACGCGCTGGCCCACCGGGCCGGCTGGGATCCCCGACGGCACCCCGCCGAGCAGGAGATCTTCCTGGCCCGGGTGGTACGTGACGGCCGCCTCGCGGCCTACCAGGCGGCCGCGCAGCAGGAACGCGACGCCTGGCGGGCCGCGGAACTCGCCGCCGACGCCGCCCGCGCGCTCTCCACCGAGGCGTACGCCGCAGCGCAGCGGCTACGGCCGAACCCGCTGCCGGTGCCGCGCCGGGTGGTCGTCGGTCGGCCCGCAGCGACCCTGCGCTGGCGGCCGGCCCGGGTGGGATGAGCCGTCGCGACCACGCCGGTTCAACAACAGGTGGGCCGAAATTCGGTGACCCCGGTCACAGTAATTGCCGAATCGGTCAACGTGGGTCAGACGTCGAAGGTGGGGCGCAATGTGCGGGGACATTGTGAACGTCCGGTCCGGTTACCGCCCCGACAGGGATGTCCGCGAGCGCTGTCCCATTGAGCGACGACAGTTCCGCGATACCCGAAAATAATCGCACCGGACCAGGTTTAAGCAGGTCAGGGCAGGCTTGGCAGGAGCGATACCGACCAGTAGTGTCGCCCTGTCCGGTGCGGTAAATGATCGCAAGTGGCGACGCCGCGCCGACCCGCTCAATCGTGATCACACGAACCGGGGAACCACTGCACCACTTGGGGTGAATCCGTGAGCCACGGCTCGCGGTAGGGCGATCTTCCCGCCCGAATCCGTCAGCTAACCCGGTCGGCGGTGTCGGAAGGAGTTCCTGTCCTCGTGCAGCACAATTCGATCCCCCCGATATTCCCCCGCCTCCACGGCACCGTGGTGCCTGCGCTCGCCGGTCCGCTCTCCGCAGCCTGAGCCAGGCCCACCCGTCCACCCCTCAGCCCGTGGAGGATCTCGTGAAGCACACCCTCAAGCGTCAGCTCCGTAAGCTGGCCACCGAACGCCCCTATCAGCTTCTCGCCACGTCGGCGGCGGCCCTCGTGCTGGCCACCGGCGCCGGTGCCCTGGTCGCCCGGACCGACGACAACCTGGTCGACGCGCCCACCGCGGCCGCCGTGGCCGAGCTGCGCGACGACAGTGCGGCCTCCCGTTCCCTGGCGCGGGTCGCCACCGCCCCCAGCAGCGCCGCTCCCAGCAGTGCCGCGCCGAGCAGCGCCGCCCCCAGCAGTGCCGCGCCGAGCAGCGCCGCCGCCTCGCCGTCGGCGCGGGCCGCCACGGCGGACCCGGACGTGGCCAGTAAGAAGGCCGCCCCGAAGCCGCCGGCGGAAAAGGTGCTGTCGTACGACTACCAGGCCCAGATCAACGGTTACTACTGCGGCCCGGCCGCGGTGCGCAACGCGCTGAGCGCCGCCGGCATCGAGCGCGGCCAGGAGACCCTCGCCGCCCAGCTCGGCACCACCTTCGCCGGCACCAACTCGGCGTACGACACCACTCGGGCGCTCAACGCCGCGGTCAAGGGCGAGCCGTACAAGACCACGATGATCCCCGGTGGCTCGGCGACCCCGGCCCAGATGGACCAGCTCCAGGCCGATGTCGTGGCGGCCATCTCCGACGGGCGTGGCGTCGTGGTGAACGTCGCCGGCAGCGTCGTGGACACCGCCGGTGGCTGGCACTCCTTCCCCGGCGGCCACTACGTCGCCGTGGTCGGCTACGAGGACGAGGGCCGGATGGTGAAGATCGCCGACTCGGCCGACGCGTCGTACTACTCGTACTGGTTGAGCACCATCGACCTGGCCAACTGGGCTGCCACCCGGGGCTATTCGTCCTGACTCCTGCTGTTCGTGCCGGGCGCCGACCCTTCGGGGTCGGCGCCCGGTGTCGTATCCCGGTCGCGGCTCTCGCCGACCGGCCCGGGCGGTGGCAGACTGCCCGACATGATCACGGAGTCGGGTGAGCGGGGCAGCGCGCCGGTGTTGTTGCTGCTGCACGGGATGGGTGCCACCGGCGACGGGTGGCTGCCCTGCGCACCGCTGCTGCACCAGCGGTGGCCGGGACGGTGGATGGCCCCCGATCTGGCCGGTCACGGCGCGTCACCCCCGCTGCCGGCGTACTCGTTCGCCGCCCTCGCCGATCAGGTCGCCGCGAGCCTGCACCCCGGCGACCGGGTGATCGTGCTGGGCCACTCGCTCGGCGGGGTGGTCGGGCTGGCGCTCGCCGCGGTGAGCCGGGCGGTCACCGTCGACGCGGTGGTCGGGCTCGGCATCAAGGCGGTGTGGTCCCCGGCGGAGTTGTCCCGTGCCACGGATCTGGCCGCCCGCCCGGTCACCTGGTTCGACAGCCGCGACGAGGCGGCACGCCGCTACCTGCGGGTCGCCGGGCTGGCCGACCTGCTCAGCCCGGAGGATCCCGCCGTGGCGGCCGGATTACGGCAGGAAAACGGCCGGTGGCGGTTGGCAATGGACCCGAGCGCCTTCGCTGTCGGCGAGCCCAACCTGGGTGCGCTGCTGGCCACGATCGACGCGCCGGTCCTGCTGGCCCGTGGCGAGCACGACCCGATGGTCACCGACGCGCAGCTCAAGGAGTACGGCGTACCGGTGGTGACGCTGCCCGGGCTCGGCCACAACGCCCACGTGGAGGACCCGGCGGCCGTGCTGGCTCTGCTCGACGCCGTACGCTGACCGGGCTGCCGTCACGGAGGCGTCCGGTCAGGGCGCTGGCGGTGCTCAGGTGGCGGGGGACAGCGGCGAGTCGCTGGCGGTGCGGGGAGTCGGGGCGGACCAGGACGGGTCGAGCTCGCGCCGGGCCGCCGCCAGGAACGCCTCGGCGTACGTCTCGGCCGGGAAGTCGCCGAGGTATCGGCGACGGGTGGCCCACCGGACCCCGGCGAGCGGATCGGTCTGGAGCAGCTGCGTCAGCACCTCGTCGAGGTTGACCATGTCCCGGCGCAACACGTAACCGGAAGCGGCCAGCGGGAACCGTTCGAGGAACCGGTCACCGTCGGCGCCGGTGTCGGTGACCGCGTACGGCTTGCCCGAGTACAACCAGTCCGACACCACCCCGGAGACGTCGGAGATCAGGGCGTCCGCGCGGTTCACCGACTCGGCCAGGGTCAGCCCGCTCGCGGCGGCACCGAACAGGTGCTGACGGCCGGTACGTGCCCGGTCGGCGGCGAGCAGGTCGTGCAGCCGCGCCAACTGGCGGGCCGAGGTCGGATTCTGCGTGGTGTAGGGGTGCGGCCGCAGGATCACCGTGGCACCCCGGTCCAGCAGCCGCGACAACAGTCCTTCGGCCACGCCCAGCGAACAGTAGTCGGCGTCGGCGTGGTGCCCGGTCCAGGTCGGGGTGTAGAGGACCGTCGGGTTCGGCCGGGGGCCGGTCGGGCCGGTACCCACCTCGATCGCCTCGACCTGGGGGCGGCCGACCACCACGAACTTGTCGGCCGGGATGTCCACCCCGGCCCGGGCGTACCGGTCGATGGCCGCCTCGCCCGCGACGAAGATCCGGTCGAAGATCGCCGACACCGGGTTGGCGCTGGAGGCCTTGTCGCTGTCGCCGTGGTGCAACTGGATGTGGGTGAGCTGGGTGAAGCGCAGGCAGTGGCTGTTCTTGGCGCCGTGGTTGACGTAGAACGCCGCGCGCAGGCTCGGCACCAGCACCTCGTCCATGTTGCGCAGGGTGGGGCAGTAGAGCACGGGAGCGGTGGTCGCCGCCGCGATGACCGGCAGCGCGTCCGGCTCCCGCAGCATCACCACGAACGGCCGTCCGATCCGCTCCAGGTACGGCAGCCACATGGTGACCTGGTACTCGGAGCCGGGCGGGGCGGAGAAGTAGAGCAGGAACTCCGGCTGGTGCCGGCGGAGCTCCCGGGTCACCGGGGAGCCACCGGAGGCGGGACGCATCCGTCGCTGGACCAGTTTGACGGCGACCGCGCCGACGGCCCCACCGGCCAGCAGGCTCGCGGCCAGGGCGACGACGGCGGGCAGCGCCGCCAGTGCGGCCAGCGCCAATACCGCGAGCAGGGCGGCCACCAGGTCACCGAGGCGGGCGGTGACCTGCGGCACCCAGGTGCGTACCGGCAGGTTGGCGGCGCGCAGTTCCAGGTGCCCCGCGTCGCGCAGCGGGCCGGTGAGCACCATCAGCCCCAGCAGGATCAGCGCGGTACCGGCCAGGGCCGGGTCGAAGCCGGCGTCGAGCTGCCGGGCGTAACCGACAAGCACCCCGGCCGCGATCAGTGTGGTTTCCGCACCGCTGTCCGCTCCGGGGCGGACGCGACGTTCCCAGACCGTGGCGGCGAGGGCGAGCACCGAGAGCGCGAGCCCCCAGGTGGTCGCGCCGGTGAGCGCGACCACGATGAACGCCAGGACTGCCGCACCGGTGGCCAGGCCCCGGGCGGCCAGCTTCCTGACCAGGTCACCACGCATCTCGGTGCTGCCTTCCGCGGTCGTCGTGCGTCGGTCAGCCGACGGGGGTGGTGCTGGTCGACCGGCTGCCCTGGGCCGGCACGACAGGGGTCGGCGTCTCGCCCGGGGAGCGGCGCACGTCGATCACCTGGCCGGTGAGCTCCGAGACGAGCACGTCCAACGAGGCCTGGGCGACGATCTCGGCGGCGAGCAGCGTGTGCTCGGGCTCGGTGCCGAACGCCTTGGTCCGCATCGGGGTGGCGGTCCGCTCGGGGTTGATGACGTTGACGCGTACGCCCAGCTCGGCCCACTCGTCCGAGAGCGCCTGGGTGAGGTTGACCAGGGCGGCCTTGGTCGCCGAGTAGAGCGCGTAGTCCGCCCGACCCCGGGTGTACGAGCTGGAGGTGTACAGCAGCAGCTGACCCTTGGTGTGCTGCAGGTAGGGCAGCGACTGCCGGGCGACCGTGACCGGGCCGACGAAGTTGACCTGGAGCACCCGGTCGATGGTCTCCTGATCCATCTCGGCCAGCGCGCCCTTCTCCAGGATGCCGGCGGTGACCACCACGTAGTCGATCCGCCCGGTGGCCTCGAAGGCCGTCTTCAGCGCGGCCTCGACGTCGGCCGGGCGCTCGACGTGGGTGCCGGTGCTGGAGCGGCTGAACGGGAAGACCTGGGCGCCGTAGCGGCGGGCCAGCTCGGTCAGGTCGTGGCCGATGCCGTAGCTGCCGCCGAACACGACGATCGTGCGGCCCGCGACCTCGTCACTGTAGGTGCGCTGGTCGGCCAGGCGGGGCACCTTGGCGGCGGCCAACTGGAAGAGCTTGTCCGCCAGGTGCACGTCGACCGGGTGGGTGACCTTGATGTTCTCGTCCGAGCCGTCGATCACCTTGATCGGCACCTCGGGCAGGTAGCGCAGCACCACACCGCAGTCGTCGGTGGCGGCGAAGTTCGGGTCACCGGCGGCCCGCCGGTACGCCTCCCGGATCGTGCTGGACCGGAACGCCTGCGGGGTCTGCCCCCGGCGCAGCGTGGAGCGCACCGGGATGTCGGTGATGCACTCGTTCTCGTCGACCTGGATGATCGTGTCGGCCGACGGAATGGCCACGTCGACCGCCGAGTACGTCCAGAGGGCGTTCACACACTCCCGCACGATCCGGCCGCTGAGCAGGGGCCGTACCGCGTCGTGAAAGAGGATGTTGCAGTCCTGCTCGCCGACCGCGTCCAGGGCGATGCGGGTGGTGGCGTTGCGGGTGTCGCCACCCTCGATGACCTTGGTGACCTTGCGGAAGCCGGCCTTGGTCACGATCTGCTGCGCCTCGGCGACGTGACCGCTGGCCATCAGCACGATGATCTCGTCGATCTCCGGTGCGGCCTCGAAGACGGCCAGGGTGTGCTCGATGATCGGCTTACCGGCGATCTTCAGCAGCTGCTTGGGGATGCCGAGGCCGAGCCGGGTACCGGTGCCGCCGGCCAGCACCACGGCCACCGTCCGTGAGGGTCGCCACGGCGCCGCGTTCTGCGGCGTGGTGCCCGAATCGGTGGTCTGGTCCTGCGTCATTGCCGGTCCTCACTCTCGGTACATGGCGGTGGGGGGTTGTGTGAACGGAAGGTGTTGTCGACGGGACGACGGGATGAACGATAACGCGGGTGGGCATCGTTCGGACGCGGCGCTGTCGCCCGAACGATGCCGGACATTCACCGAAACTCTACTTCCCGCTGGTGAACGCCTCGTATGCCTTCAATACCTCATCGGTCGGGCCATCCATCTTGATTACTCCGGATTCCAGCCAGATTGTCCGCTCACACGTGTCGCGTACCGAGGAGAGCTGGTGGCTGACCAGGAACACCGTTCCGGCGTTCTCCCGCAGCTGCCGCACCCGGGCCTCGCTGCGCTTGCGGAACCGCTTGTCGCCGGTGGCCAGGGCCTCGTCGATCAGCAGCACGTCGTGCTGCTTGGCGGCGGCGATGGAGAACCGCAGCCGGGCCGACATGCCGGAGGAGTAGGTGCGCATCGGCAGCGAGGCGAAGTCACCCCGCTGGTTGATCCCGGAGAACTCGATGATCTCCGGGAGTTGGCGCTGCACCTCGGCCGGGGACATGCCCATGGCCAGGCAGCCGAGTGTGACGTTGCGCTCGCCGGACAGGTCGTTGAGCAGTGCGGCGTTCACCCCGAGCAGGGACGGCTGGCCCTCGGTGTAGACCGCGCCCCGCTCCACCGGCAGCAACCCGGCGATGGCCCGCAGCAGGGTCGACTTGCCGGAGCCGTTGGTGCCGATCAGCCCGATCGCCTCGCCCCGGTACGCGGTGAAGGTGACACCCCGCACCGCGTGCACCTCCCGCACGTTCGGTGTCGAGGTGCGGGTCACCAGCCGCCGCAGCGCGGCCACCGGACTGTGGCTGCCGGCGGCACCCTTGTGCACCCGGTAGACGACGTGCGCGTCGTCCACCACCACCGTCGGGATCCGATCCTGGATCCGGGGCAGGGTCACCGTCACGTCGTTGGACATCGCGAGGTGATCAACCACGGCCGTACTCCTGTTCGCCGCGCCAGAAGTAAAGGTAGCCCCCGAGGCCCATCACGAGCGACCAGCCGATCGCGACCAGCCAGGTCAGCGGCAGGGAGTCGTTGAGCAGGGGAGTGTTCTCCAGCAGCGCCACGCGGGCCAGCTCGATGTAGACGAGCATCGGGTTGAACTGCACGATGGCGGTGGCCCAACCCGGCAGGTTCTCGGCGAACAGCTCGACGCTGTAGAGCACGCCGGAGCCGTACATCCAGGTCCGCAGGATGAAGGGCATCACCTGCTTGAGGTCGGTGGCCTTGGCACCCAGCCGTGCCACCGTCATGGTCAGCCCGGCGTTGAACACCGTCTGGAGCAGCACCGCCGGCACCAGCATCAGCCACATCAGGGTGATCGGCTCACCGGTGACCAGCACGATGGCGATCAGCACCACCATCGAGCCGAGCAGCTGCTGGAACTGGGTGATGGTGATGGCCAGCGGCAGGCTGGCCCGGGGGAAGTGCAGGGCGCGGATCAGCCCCAGGTTGCCGCTGATCGCCTGGGTGCCCTGCTGCACGCTGGTCTGGGTGAAGTTGAAGATGAACAGCCCGGCGGTCAGGTAGGCGATGAAGTTGTCCATCCCCCGGCTCTGCTGGAGCACCAGACCGAAGATCAGGTAGTAGACCGCCGCGTTGCTCAGCGGGGTGAGCACCTGCCAGAGCTGCCCGAGGCGGGCGTTGCTGAACGAAGCCGCCAGCTTCGCATTGGCGTACGCGGTGATGAAGTGCCGGTAGCGCCAGAGCTGACGGCTGTAGGTGCCCAGGGAGGGGCGTTGACCGGCCATGCGCAGCCCGTGCCGGGCGGCCAGCTGCGCAGGGGGAAGGCCGGAGTCGGGATCGGCCAGCGTGCTGTTGGCCATAGGGATGGGCGCTCCGATCTTGTCGAGCCGGCGGGTGCGTTCGCGACGATGGAATCTAGCGTGTTCGTACCCGGAGCGCCGCCTCGCCGCTGCGTGGACATTAGTCCGAAATACGTCGGGACGCAACCGTACCGTCGTTGCGGTACATTGTCCTGCGTGACAGCCGAGAAGAGTCCCAGGTGACGACCGGGAAGAGGCGGGCGCCGGCCGGTGCGGCGGTGCTTCGTGGAGAAATCACCACGGCCATCCGCCGCGCCCTGATGCAGGAACTCGCCGCGGTCGGCTACGGCCGACTCTCCATCGAGGCGGTGGCCCGCCGCGCCGGAGTCAGCAAGACGGCAATCTATCGCCGCTGGAACTCGAAGCTCGACCTGGTCCTGGAGGTGGTCACCGCCGCCGCCGGCGCGCGACTGCCCGCCCTGGACACCGGCAGCCTGCGCGGCGACCTTGCCCTGCTGTTCCAGGTGGTGGCGCACGCGCTCGGGCACCCGCTGGCCGCGCAGATCATCCCGGACCTGCTCGCCGAGGCCGCCCGCAACCCGACCATCGACGAGACGCTCCAGCAGGTACTGCGGGCCCGGCAGCAGGAGGTCGCCGGTCGGCTGATCACCCGTGCCGTGGACCGGGGCGAGTTGCCGGCCACGACCGATCCGGACGCGGCGGTGGACCTGATCGTGGGGCCGCTGTACTGGCGGCTGGCCATCGCCCGTACCCCGGTCACCGACAGCTACCTGGAAACCCTGGTGGACTCGGTGCTGCGGGCGCTGGGCGGGGTGGACCCCCTGCCCCGTCAGCGTGCATCGCCGGCATCGGGTTGAGCTGGGCGGGCCCGGGGTATGGCTGGCTCGGGCCGGCACCGCGACCCGGGCACGGACCGCCACCGCCACCACCGGTCCCGGGGAGCCGGCTACTACCCTCGGTGGATCCGCTCGGCGCGGTGGCTGCCGCAGCGACAGCCGTCCGCCTGAGCCGCACCTGCCCGTACGACGACAAGGACGCTCGTGTCGATGACCGACCACTCGGTCGCTGTCGCCGCAATCAGCACGGCTGACGAACCGGCCGAACCCGCTCCGGTCCACCGCAGCCGGATCCGGGTCGTGCTCGGTGGGGTCCGTGACGGCATCGCGGCGATACCCGCGCTGCTGACCGACTGCGCCGTGCTGGCCTTCGCGCTCTGGACGCTGCTCTACCACGCGGCCCTCCCGTTGGGCCTCGCCCCGTCGCTGACACTGCGCATCTGGCTCGTCGCCGGATCGGTGCTGGCCGTGCTCGCCGTCCTGCTCCGGCTCGGCCTGCGCCGGCGACGCCGACGCGCGACCCCGGGGCCGGCCGAGACGGCGGAACCGGCACCGATGCCGCAACCCACGCCCGAGCCCGCGCACGCCGACTCCGTCCCGGCCCCGGGTTCCGACTCCGACCCGGAAGCCGCGGCCGAAGCCGCCTCCGATCCTGAACCCGCCTCCCGCGCGGCCGAGTCGTCGGTGCCGGCGTCGTCGGCCGTCGACCGGGCCGGACGGATGAGCGTGGCGCAGCGGTGGGGGACGGTGCTGACCCTGCTGGTCGGCACCGTCGCGGCGATCACGGCCGGCTTGGCCGGGACCCCGGCCGGTGCCGACATCTCCTGGTGGGTTCCGGGCTCCGCCGGGCTCGTCGCGGCAGTCGGTGTGGTGCTGCTGACCTGGCAGACCTGGCGGACCACCCCGCCGACCCGGGCGGACGCCCCCGCGCCGAAGGCCTGGCAGTCGGTGTACGCGCTGCTGATCGCCGGGGTGGCTGCGGTCGCCTCGCTCTACCTGGCCCGCAGCACCCCCGACGACATCTACTACGTGGGCCGCTCGGTCTGGGTGGCCGAGCGCGACATCGTCCCCCTCAACGACTTCCTGTTCAGCGAGAACGTGCTCCCGGCGATGGCCTCGCAGCCCCCGGTCGCCAGCATCGAGGTCTTCGCCGGAGCACTCGCCCGCTTCTTCGGCATCCCGGCCGCCTCGGCCACCTGGTACCTGCTGCTGCCCGTCCTGGCCGTCCTGGCGGTACTGGCGCTGTGGCGGCTGGTGCAGCGGTGGGCGCCGCGCCGCCCGGTGCTCGCCTTCACCGTGGCCATCACCTTCCTGGCGCTGGTCTGCGGCCCGGACGCGGCGCTGGGCACCTTCCACCTGCCCCGCCTCTACCAGGGCAAGGGCATGTTCGTCTCCGCGGTCGTGCCGTTGATGTGGCTCTACCTGACCCGCTGGTTCGACGACCGCGCCAAGCGGAACCTGGTGCTCATCGTCGCCCTGTCGATCACCGCGATCGGGCTCACCACCACCGCGGCGATCATCCTGCCGATGCTGGTCGGTGGGGCGGCCCTGATGATGCTGCTGGTGGGGCGCTGGTCCTCGGCGCTGGTCGCCGGGGTCGCCGCGTTGGCCTACCCGGTCGGGGCGGTGGTCGTCACCCAGTTGCTGATCGGCACGTCCGCCAACGAGGCGGCGGCGGACGTCAACTTCTACAACGCCGCGCACACCTACCGGCGGACCTTCGAGATCGGCATCGTGGGCGTGATCGGCGGGCTCGCGTTGTGGTGCGGTCCGTTGCTGGCCCGCCGTCGTACCCCGGCGTTGCTCGCGGCCGGCGGTGCGCTGACGCTGAGCGTCCTGCTGGTTCCCGGGGTGCTGGAGTGGCTCAGCGCGGTCACCGGCATCTCGGTGGTGCTCTGGCGGGTTCCCTGGCTGCTGGCCGTCCCGGCGTTGATCGGCCTGCTCTGCACCGTCTGGCTGCCCACCCGGCTGCGGGTGGTGCGGGCCGTGGTCGGTGTGGTGCTGGCCGCCGCGATGGTGACCTCGTTCGCCGTCTACGCCGTGCCGATGTGGGACGAACGCAGCGGCGTGCTGGTGCACGAGGAGCCCACCTGGAAGATTCGGCCGCAGCGGCAGGCCATCGCGCAGTTCATCATCGACCTCGACCGTCCGGACGGCCTGGTGCTCGCCCCGGCGAGCATCATGCGGACCATTCCGGTGATGAGCAGCGCACCCCGGGTGGTGCTGCCCCGCGACTTCTTCCTGGTCGAGTACGACATCAACTCGCAGTTCTCGCAGGACCGGCTGCTGCTGACCACGTTCGCCAACGGGGGCCCGAGGGTGGAGCGGCCGGAACGTGACGACGTGATCGCCGCGCTGCAACGGCTGGACGTGGGGACGATCTGCTTCTACAGCCAGAACCGCTACGCCCTGCGTACCGGTGAGCGGGCCGGCTACACCATGATCGCCGAGCGGCCCGCCGAGCCGCCCGTGCACCCCAACGCGGTGACCTGCATGGTCCGGCAGTGACCAGCTCCGGCCGAGCCCGTCGCCAGGCTGAGCCGGACCGAATTTCGCGTGGCCGGCGGCGGCTTGGGCCGTACCCGCCCGATCCGTCGCCGGGGCGGGCATGCTCACAGGGCAGGCCGCCGCACACAGGAGATAAGCATGGAGAGCTACCACGAGGACTGGACCGACAGTCAACGCGCGCTCTACGACGAGTGCTACCGCTGCGGAACCGACTGGGCCGACGACCCGGCCACGCCCGCCGAGGACGTGCAGCACGTGATCAATCTCGGCGAGGCCGACGACGACACCCTGGCCGACGCCGAGATCGACTTCCCGCCGCTGGTCGACGCGGTCACCCAGGCCACCGGCGAGATCGTCACCACGGTGCCCGCCAGCCACGACGACCCCGCCTTCAAGGGCTTCGTCGACGGGGTACGCGACGCCACCTCCGACGAGGTCTTCGGTCTCTGAGCACGGGTCAACCGCCCCCAGGCCTGTCACCCCGGCCGGTCTTCTGCCACCATCAACCGGAACCGTTCCGGCGCGGAGCAGACCTGATGGGAGGCCAGGTGCGGATCCTGTTGGTCGAGGACGACCGCCGGGTGGCCGGTGCCCTGTCGTCGGCCCTGCACCGGCGCGGGTACGACGTGGAGCACGCCGCCACCGTCGCCGCCGCCCTCTCCGCCGCTCCGTGCGACCTCGTGTTGCTCGATCTGACTTTGCCCGACGGGGACGGCACCGACCTGTGCCGGGAACTGCGTCGGCGCAGCAGCCAACTCGGCATCATCGCGGTGACCGCCCGGGGTGAGGAACGCGACCGGGTGCTCGGCCTGCGGATCGGTGCCGACGACTACGTCGTCAAACCCTTCTCCATGGTGGAGTTGCAGGCCCGGATCGAGGCGGTGCTGCGGCGGGCCTCGCACGCCACGCCGCACCGCAGCCTGATCGAGGTCGGCAGGATCCGCGTCGACGTGTCGGCGCGTACGGTCGCCGTGGCCGGCGAGCCGGTGTCGCTGACCCGCAAGGAATTCGACGTCCTGCTCTCGTTGGCCCGGCAACCCGGCGTCGCCGTACCCCGGGACCGGATCCTGCTCGACGCCTGGGGCACCACCTTCGCCGACCGGCACACCGTCGAGGTGCACGTCGGCTCGCTGCGCGGCAAGCTGGGCGACCCACGCCTGGTGGAGACCGTCCGCGGCGTCGGTTACCGGCTACGGGCCGAGTGAGGGGCCGGGTGTGCGACGCCGCCTGGTGATCAGCTATCTGCTGCTGATGGTGCTGGTGCTGGTGGCGTTGGGGACGCCGCTGGCGATGACGCTGGCCACCCGGGAGACCGACCGGATCCGGGCCGACCGGATCGCCGACGCCACCCGGTTCGCCTCGCTGGCCGGGCCGGCGTTGCGCGACGGCACGACCGGCCCGCTGTCCAGCGAACTGACCAGCTACGAGGGGCTGTACAGCATCAACGCGGCGGTGGTCGATCGGGACGGCGCGGCGGTGATCCCGTCGCCGGGCTGGCAGTGGACCCTGGGCACCCGGGAGGCGCTGGACGTCGCGCTGTCCGGGCAGCAGACCAGCCGGCCCGACTCGGTCTGGCCGTGGGTGGACGATCCGATCGTGGTGGCGGTGCCGATCAACGACGGGGGCGAGGTCCTCGGGGCGGTGATCACCGCCAGTCCGTCCGACGGAGTTCGTCGTACGGTGACGACCTGGTGGCTGCTGCTGACCGGCAGCGGCCTGGTCGCCGTGCTGGCCTGCGTACTTACCGCGTTCGGGCTGGCCGGCTGGGTGCTGCGTCCGATCACCGAACTCGACGCGGTGACCCACGAGATCGCCGAGGGGGACCGGGGCGCCCGTGTACAGCACCGGCTCGGCCCGCCGGAGCTGCGTCGGCTGGCGGCGAGCTTCAACCACATGGCCGACGTGGTGTCCGACGTGATGGACCGGCAGCGGGCGTTCGTCGCCCATGCCAGCCATCAGCTGCGCAACCCGCTGACCGCGCTGCGGCTGCGGGTGGAGGAACTCGGGCCGAGCCTGACCGACGAGGATGGCCGCGCCGAACACCAGCTCGCGTTGGAGGAGACCGACCGGCTCACCCTGCTGCTGGACGGGCTGCTCACCCTGGCCCGGGCCGAGCGCCGGGAGAACCAGCGGGTGACCGTGGACGCGGTGGAGGTGGCCGAGTCCCGGGTGGCGGCGTGGGAGCCGCTGGCCCGGTACCGGTCGGTGTCGCTGCGGCTGACCACCGGCTCGGCCCCGGTCTACGCCCAGACCGTGCCGACCGCGATCGACCAGGCACTCGACGCGCTGATCGACAACGCGGTGAAGTTCAGTGGCGCGGG
This sequence comes from Micromonospora maris AB-18-032, assembly GCF_000204155.1. NCBI lineage: Bacteria > Bacillati > Actinomycetota > Actinomycetes > Micromonosporales > Micromonosporaceae > Micromonospora > Micromonospora maris. The sequence continues at coordinate 2,025,075 of NC_015434.1, forward strand.
CGGCGAGGTGACGGTGACCGTCACGGCCCGCGACGGAGGCTGCGCGCTGGAGGTACGCGACACCGGCCCCGGCATGACCCCCAGTCAGCTCGGCCAGGCGACCGAGCGGTTCTGGCGGGCCCCGGAGGTGCAGAACGTCGACGGGGCCGGGCTGGGGTTGACCATCGCCGCGGTGCTTGTCGACGCCTCCGACGGTCGCCTCACCATGCACCCGAACGCGCCCCGTGGGCTGGTCGCCGCGCTGTGGTTCCCCGCCCCCGACGAGCCGTCCACCTCGGCCGAGTCGTCGGACCTCGACGTGCCACCCGCTGCCGACGGCCCGCCCGCCGAACTGGAGTCGGCTGTGCGATCCGGCTGACCGGCCCGGTCAGGGTTTGCTGTCGCGGTAGTACTCGGCGGCACCCGGATGCAGCGGCAGCGGCGGGGTGGCGATCGCCGATCGGGCACTGATCCGCCCGGCCGCCGGGTGCGCCTCGGCCAGCTCGGCGCGGCGTTCCATCAGCAGCCGGGTCACCTGACGGACCAGGTCCTCCGGCAGGTCGGCCCGGACCAGCAGGTAGTTGGGGTTGGCCACGGCGGTGACCGGGTCCATGCCGTACACCGACCGGGGGATGTCCCGGGGCACGTACACCTCCCGGTTGCCCCGGCGCAGCGGCACCGTCCACTCGCCGAGGTCGACGATGCGGGCGGGAGTGTCCTCGACGAACTGGGCCACGGCCCGCACCGGCAGACCGCCGGAGAAGAAGAAGGCGTCGATCTCACCACGGCGCAGCGCGCTCACCGAGTCGTCCAGACCGAGCTGCACCCGGTGCAGCCCGGCGTCGTCCAGCCCGGCCACGGTGAGCAGCCGGTTGACCGTGATCTCCGTGCCGGAGCCGGCCGCGCCGATGGACACCCGCCGACCCGCCAGGTCGGTCAGCTTGCGGATCGGGCTGGCGGCGGTGGTGACCAGGTGCAACAGGTCGTCGTAGACGCGGGCGACCGCCACCACCGGCGGGTCCGGCCCCGGATAGGCCGGCAGCACGTCGGCCTGGGTGAACCCGAGCTCGACCTCGCCGGCCTTGAGCAGCCGGACGTTCTCCACCGAGGCGGCGGTGACCAACACTTCAGCGTGTACGTTTGGCAGTTCCCGGTTCAGGATGGTGGCCAGCGACGTGCCGAAGGCGTGGTAGACGGCGGTCGGGCTGCCGGTGGCGATGCGGATGCGTACCGTGTCGTCAGGATCGTCCCGGCAGGCGCTGAGGCTGCTGGGCAGGACCAGCAGCACGGCGACCAGGACGACGGCGCTGGCGACGGGCCGCCGGTCTCGGGCAGCAAACCGGGTACGGGTCACGGGCAGCACTGTGCGCCGCCGGACCCCTGTGGCGCAACCCCAGGCTGGCGGAGTTCGTCCCAACCGCGGTGCAGTTTCCCCTGACCGGGTCGTTTACTCAGGCGACCGGGCGGTGGGCCACCTCCTCACCGGCATGGTGCAGAATCCGGTCGCGGTCCGGGCCGTGGGCGACGCTGACCAGGTAACAGCCGGTGCCGGCGCGCAGCAGCGCCGGTACGTCGAGCAGGGCGGCGCCACGGACCAGCACGGCGGCGAGTTCCCGATCGGTGATCCGTACCCCGAGGATGTGCCGGCGCACGTGCCGTCCACCGGCCAGCAGCGCGGCCCGCCAGGCGGCGGAGGCCAACCGGGTGCGCCACTGACGGCGGGCCGTCGAGGCGCCCGGCGCCGGGCCGCCGAGCAGTTCCCGTCGGCCCCGGTGCCAGCCGTTCTCCATCAGCGCCGTGTAGTCGGATCGCGCGTCACGGGCCACGTGCAGCCGGTGCAACTCGTAGCGGCGACGCAGGCCACCGACGGCCAACTCGTGCTGTACCGGGATACCGAGCCGGTCCAGCAGTTGTCGCGTACGCCGGGCCGCCTCCTCCCGGTTGAACTCGATCGCGGTGGGCAGGCTGGGACGCTGCCCGGCGTGGCGTGGACCGGGCCTGGCCGGCGGCGGCATGCAGCGCAGCAGGCAGGCTGCTTCGAAGGCGTCGGCCAGGGTCGTCCAGTCCAGCGGCGGCAGGGTCGACGGCGAGCGGGGTCGGTCGAGCAGAATCGGTTCGGCAACCACCCGGAGGGCCTCCTCGTGGTGTCGGGTGTCATAACGGTGACCCGAGACGCCCTGCCGTGGTACCGATCAGGCCCAGCCTTGAGGAAATCTTGCGGCTGGTTACAGCGCCGACACGACAACGTCGATCTGCCGTGACCGTCCCGGTGCCGACGGCTGATCGCACACCGTGTATTTCAGATCGCGCAGCGCGCCCACCAGCGCGTCGGCGCTGCGCGCCCGGACGCCGTGCAGCAGCAGATCACGCACCAGCCGACCCTTGGTGGCCTTGTTGAAGTGGCTCACCACCGAACGCACCGCTGTCCCGTCGACCTCCCGTTCGTGCAGCACCCGGACGGTGACGGTGCGTTCCGCCAGCTCGCCACGGGGCGTCCAGGCGGCGGCGTAGGCACCGGAGCGCAGGTCGAGCACCGGTGCGGCACCCGCCGCCGAGGTCAACGCCGGCCCCAACACCGGCCGCCAGAGCGCGGGCAGCGCGCCGAGGCCGGGCAGCCGGGCCCCGATCGGGCAGCGGTACGGCGGAATGCGGTCGGTCAACCGGACCGCCCCCCACAGGCCGGAGGAGATCAACACCTGCCGGGCCGCCGCGCGCTGTGCCGCCGCCGGGAGGGTGGCCAGGTCCAGCGCCTCGTAGAGCACCCCGGTGTAGATCCGGCCTGCCGGTGCGGTGGCCGCCCGTTCCAGGCGGGCGTTGCGACGAAGCTCGCCCTGCTGGCCGCTGCCGAGCCCGAGCGCGGTCAACGCCGCCTCCGCCGGCCCCGCGCTGAGCGTCAGCAACGCGGCCAGCACCTGTTCGCGGACGGGGTTCAGCTCCGGCAGCGAGAGCCGGGTCAGGTCCAGGCGGCGACCGGCGCCGGCCTCGGCCTTGCCCTCCGAGGGCGGCAGCAGGATGAGCATCGACAGACTCCTCGACGTCCCGGACCGCACCATCCGCGCCGGGGGTCCGGCCAGCGTACGACCCGGCTCACCGCCACGGCCGCAGCGGCGTCGGCGGGTGGTAGACGCGAAAGCCGCCGACCTCGGCCAGCAACGCGGCGTCCGCCCCGTCGCCGAGCAACTCCCGCAGGCGTCGGTCCGCCGACCCGCCGGCCTCCAGCACGTAGCCGGGCCGTGTCGCGCGGGCCAGCCGCCACCAGTACGCCGGGTAGCGGTTCTGCCCGGGATGCAGGTCACCGTCGAGCACGCCACAGACCACCTGCTCGCCGGTGTTGAAGACCAGCCGGTTGCACGTCCAGTACTCGCCGTACACCTCACGCAGCCCGGCCGCACGGACCGTGTCCGCGAGTTGGCGGGACTGCCGTTCCTGCACCCGGCCCGGTGCCGCGCCGACGGTGGCGAACAGCACGGTGACCACCAGCGACGTCGCCGCCAACGCGGCCAGCAGCGCGGTCGCCAGCGCGCCGACGAGCCGACCGGCAGCCCCGACCGTGCCGCGCGCGCACGCCACCGCCGCCACCCACAGCGGCCACAGCACCGCCGGTAGCGACAGTTGCAGCACCGACAGGTAGCGGGCGTTGCCCAGCGGATCCGTCGCGGCGAGCGAACTGCGCACGTACGCCAGCAGGGTCGCCGCCGCGCCGACGAGCAGGGCGAGATGCACCACTGCCACCACCCGCTCACCCTGTCCGACCCGGCGGCGGTACGCGAGCCCGGCGAGCACCGCGGCGACGACCAGCAGCACCGGGTAGAGCAGGCCGAACCACTCCTGCCAGCCGGCACAGCCGGTCATCGGGCACAGCCCGGCGGCCAGTGGCACCCCCTCCAGCAGCCCGCCGTCGAGCCGTTGCCCCCACGTCGGGGACGGCCCCTGCGCGCCGCTGATGCGGCCCAGCACCGACAGGGAATCCTGCCCGGCCGGGGCCACCAGGTTGTCGCGGATCATCGGGGCGATCCCGACGCCGAACCCGACGAGCAGCAGCAGACCGGCCCCACCGAGCAGTTCCCGGCGCAGCACCCAGAGCAGGGCCGCCCCGGCCACCGCCAGGTACGGCGCGATCAGCCAGTCCGACCACAGGGCGAGCCCGGCGAGCAACCCGAAGCCGCCGACGGCCCACCGGCGGTGCCGCACCGTGCCGCGGGCCAGCCCCACCACGATCAGCAGCATCACCAGCACGGCGACCTTGACCTCCGGCCGGCCGCCGACCGTCGTCACCTGGTCGCGGATGACCCGCTCGGAGCCGAGCGCCAGCAGACCGACGATCGTGGTGGCGAACCATGGTGAGCCGATCCGCCGGGTCAGTCGGTGGATCAGCCAGAGGAACAGCGCGTAGAGCGCGAGCACCGGCAGCCGCAGCGCCGGCCAACTCGGCCCGGTCACCGCGAGCAGGGGCGCCGCCAGGTAGGACTGCAGCATGCCCATGTAGCGCTGGCCGTACAGGAAGACCGGATGTTCCCGGCCCTGGGCGATGTGCAGGGCGGCCAGCCCGAAGGTCGCCTCGTCACTGTTGGCCACCGGCACGGTGTGCAGCACCAGATACAACCGGTAGCCGACCCCGAGCACGCCGAGGATCAGCGCGACGAGGGCGGGTCGGTCCAGCCGTGGCTGCCACCGCCCGCGCCGTCGCTCTGCCCGCGACTCTGCCTGTGGCACGACTATCGCCCCCGTCGTCGTCCCGACCGGAGTGTTTCACGCTCGGCAGTCGCCCCGGGCGCGGTTGCCCTTGATCGTCTTCATTCCCGCCGCCGTGCCCGCGGGCCGGCCCGAGCGGAGACGATCAAGAAGCCCGGGTCTCGCGTGGCCGAGGTCGGCGGGGTGTGGCAGGGTTGCAGACGTGCCATCCACACCCGCAGGCCAGTTGGCCATACCGAACCTGCATCGGGCCGCGCGGATCGAGGACGCCGTGCACAACCTGGTCGAACGCCGACTCCGGCGGACGGGCTGGCGGACCAACATCATCGCCTACACCGGCTACGGCGCGCCCGGTTGGGCGCGGGTGATGTGCCGGGTGCTGCTGGGCCGGCCGGACACCCGGCAGCGGGGGCGGCTGGAGAAGGTCCGAGGCTGGCGCAGCTTCACCACCCTGCCGGCCAAGCACGTCACGGTGACCATCGAGACCGGTGGGGTGGTGCACGAGGCGCAGGCCGACCGCAGCGGCTTCATCGACACCACCGTCGAGGCGGACCTGCCTCCCGGCTGGGGCTCGGTGCGGCTCAGCATGCCCGACGCCGAACCGGTCGAGGCACCGGTACGCATCCTGGATCCGGAGGTCCGCTTCGGCATCCTCTCCGACATCGACGACACGGTGATGGTGACCGCGCTGCCGCGCCCGCTGCTCGCCGCCTGGAACACGTTCGTTCTCGACGAGCACGCCCGCGCCGCCGTGCCCGGCATGGCCGTGCTGTACGAGCGGCTGGTCACCGCCCACCCCGGCGCACCGGTGTTCTACCTGTCCACCGGAGCGTGGAACGTCGCCCCGACCCTGACCCGCTTCCTGTCCCGGCATCTCTACCCGGCGGGACCGCTGCTGCTCACCAACTGGGGTCCCACCCAGGACCGCTGGTTCCGCAGCGGCCGGGAACACAAGCGGGCCACCCTGGCCCGGCTGGCCAAGGAGTTCCCCGACGTACGCTGGCTGCTCGTCGGCGACGACGGCCAGCACGACCCGGAGATCTACCGGGAGTTCGCCGCCGCCCACCCGGACAACGTGGCCGCCGTGGCGATCCGCCGCCTCTCGCCTGCCCAGTCGGTGCTCGCCGGCAGTCTGCCGGTCCCGCACGACCAGCCGACCGAGGGGCCGATAGGCCAGAAGTGGCTCTCCGCCCCCGACGGCGCCGGCCTGTGGACCCTGCTCCGCGGCGCCGGCCTGGTCTGAGTCCGCCTGCGTGCCCGGTTACGCGGGGCGGAGCCAGAGGGCGCCGAGTGGGGGGACGCGCAGCGCCACCGAGGCGGGTTGGCCGTGCCAGGGGACGGGCTCGGCGTGGACAGTGCCGAGGTTGCCGACGCCGGAACCGCCGTAGTGGTGGGCGTCGGTGTTGAGCAGCTCGGCCCACGCCCCGGCGGCTGGTAGGCCGATGCGGTAGTCCTCCAGCGGCAGGGCGGAGAAGTTGGCCACGCAGACCAGGGTCGCCCCGTCGGGGGCGATCCGGACGAACGAGATGGTGTTGTTGGCGACGTCGTCTCCGGCGAGCCAGCGGAAGCCGGCGGGGGAGGTGTCCTGCGCCCACAGCGCGGGGGTGTCCCGGTAGACCCGATTGAGGTCGCCGACCAGGCGTTGCACGCCGGCCCGGGCCGGGTCGTGCAGCAGGTACCAGTCGAGGCCGCGCTCCTCGCTCCACTCCCGGTCGTCGGCCAGCTCGCAGCCCATGAACAACAGTTGCTTGCCCGGGTGCGCCCACATGTACGCCAGCAGCACGCGGACGTTGGCCAGTCGTTGCCACTGGTCGCCGGGCATCTTGCCCAGCAGTGAGCCCTTGCCGTGCACCACCTCGTCGTGGCTGATCGGCAGCACGTAGTTCTCGCTCCAGGCGTACGCCAGGGAGAAGGTGAGCTGATGGTGGTGGTGCTGCCGGTAGATCGGGTCCTTCGAGGTGTAGAGCAGGGTGTCGTGCATCCAGCCCATGTTCCACTTGAAGCCGAACCCGAGCCCGCCGTCGCTTGTCGGTCGGGTCACTCCCGGCCAGGCGGTGGACTCCTCGGCGATCATCACCACCCCGGGGTGGTGCTTGTAGACCGTCGCGTTGGTTTCCTGCATGAACGCGATGGCCTCCAGGTTCTCCCGGCCGCCGTACTGGTTGGGCACCCACTGCCCGTCGGCGCGCGAGTAGTCCAGGTAGAGCATCGAGGCGACCGCGTCGACCCGCAGCCCGTCGACGTGGAACTCCTCCAGCCAGTAGAGCGCGTTGGCGACCAGAAAGTTGCGCACCTCGCGGCGACCGAAGTCGAAGACGTACGTGCCCCAGTCGGGGTGCTCGCCGCGACGCGGGTCGGGGTGCTCGTAGAGCGGGGTGCCGTCGAAGCGGGCCAGGGCCCACTCGTCCTTGGGGAAGTGCGCCGGCACCCAGTCCAGGATCACCCCGATGCCGGCGGCGTGCAGCCGGTCCACCAGGTAACGGAAGTCGTCCGGGTCGCCGAAGCGGGACGTCGGGGCGTAGTAGCCGGTGACCTGGTAGCCCCAGGAACCGCCGAACGGATGCTCCATCACCGGCAGGAACTCCACGTGGGTGAAGCCCAGCTCCGTCACGTACGCGGCCAACTGCTCGGCCAGTTCCCGGTAGCCCAGGCCGGGCCGCCACGAGCCGAGGTGCACCTCGTACACGCTCATCGGCTCCTGATGCGGCTGCTGCTTCGCCCGCCGCGCCAGCCAGTCCGCGTCGCCCCACTCGTACGTCGAGCGGTGCACCACCGAGGCGGTGGCCGGCGGCACCTCCGCGTACCCCGCCAGGGGGTCGGCCTTGTCCCGCCAGTGACCGTCGGCGCCGAGGATGCGGTACTTGTACCGGGCCCCCACCTGCACCCCGGGCACGAAGATCTCCCACACGCCGGTGGAGCCCAGTGATCGCATCGGCCAGCCGTCGTCGGGCGCCCAGCCGGTGAAGTCGCCGACCACCCGCACGCCCCGGGCGTTGGGGGCCCAGACGGTGAACGCCACCCCGCCGTCGAGGACGCGGGCGCCGAGGGCCTCCCAGAGCCGCTCGTGCCGGCCCTCGCTGATCAGGTGCAGGTCCAGCTCGCCCAGGGTCGGTGGATGCCGGTACGGGTCGTCGTGCGGCTGCCCGTTCCACTCGATGCGGTAGTCGAGCACCTCGCCGGGCACGGTCGCCTCGAAGACGCCCACCTCGTGCACCCGGGTCATCGGGTACCGCTGCTCACCCACCAGCAGGCACGGTTCGGTCGCGCCCCGCCGCAGGGTGCGGATCACCGTACGGCCGTTCGCCGGGTGGGCGCCGAGCACGGCGTGCGGGTCGTGGGTCTCCCCGGAGATCAGCTGGTCCATCGGGCGTCGTCCTTCGTCGCGGAGGCGGTGCCGCCACGGGGACCGGCGGCAGTGGCGGGCACGGTGGTGGCGGGGCGGCGCAGGGTGAACACGTGGGCGGGTTGCAGGTACGGGTCGAGCCGGACCGCGTTGCGCTGCCCCCAGTCGTAGCCGGCCCCGGTCAACTCGTCGTACACGGTGAACCGGTCGTGCCAGTCCAGGCCCAGCGCCGGCATGTCCAGCGTGGTGTTGCCCCACTGCACCGTGTGCGAGTCGAACGAGCAGACCACCAGCACCGTGTTGCCGGTCACCGGGTCGTGTTTGGACCAGCACAGCAGCGCCGGGTTGTCGATGTCGTGGAAGACCAGGTTGCGCAGCCGGTGCAGGGCCGGATTCTCCCGGCGCACCCGGTTCAGGGTGGCGATGAACGGCGCCAGCGACCGCCCCTGCGCCTGGGCCTGCGCCCAGTCCCGGGGCCGCAGCTCGTACTTCTCGTTGTCGAGGTATTCCTCCGCGCCCGGACGCGCGACGTGCTCGAACAGCTCGAAGCCGGCGTACATGCCCCAGGAGGGGGAGAGCAGCGCGGCCAGCACCGCCCGGATCTTGAACATCGGCGGCCCGCCGTGCTGCAGGCTCTCGTGCAGGATGTCAGGGGTGTTGGGCCAGAAGTTCGGTCGCATGTAGTCGGCCGCCGCCACCAGCTCCGCGCAGTACTCGCGCATCTCGGTGGGCGAGGTCCGCCAGGTGAAGTACGTGTACGACTGGGTGAAGCCGACCTTGGCCAGCCCGTGCATCATCGCCGGTCGGGTGAACGCCTCGGCGAGGAAGAGCACGTCCGGGTCGGTCCGCTTGACCTCCCAGATCAGCCAGTGCCAGAAGTCGACAGGCTTGGTGTGCGGGTTGTCCACCCGGAAGATCTTCACGCCCTCGCCGACCCAGTGCCGTACCACCCGCAGGATCTCCGTGCGGATGCCGTCGGGGTCGTTGTCGAAGTTCAGCGGGTAGATGTCCTGGTACTTCTTCGGCGGGTTCTCCGCGTACGCGATGCTGCCGTCGGCGCGGGTGGTGAACCATTCCGGGTGCTCGGTCACCCACGGGTGATCCGGCGCGCACTGCAACGCCAGGTCCATCGCCACCTCCAGGCCGTGTTCGGCGGCGGCGGCCACGAAGTCGCGGAAGTCCTGCGGCGTACCCAGGTCGGGGTGGATGGCGTCGTGGCCGCCCTCGGCCGCGCCGATCGCCCACGGCGAACCCACGTCCTCCGGCCCGGCGGTCAGGCTGTTGTTCGGGCCCTTGCGGTTGACCCGGCCGATCGGGTGGATCGGCGGCAGGTAGAGCACGTCGAAGCCCATCGCCGTCACCCCGGGTAGCCGTTCGGTGGCGGTGGCGAAGGTCCCGGAGCGGGCCGGTGTCTCGGTCGTGGCCAGGATCGCCCCCTCCGAGCGGGGGAAGAACTCGTACCAGGCGGAGTACAGAGCCCGCTCCCGGTCCACCCAGATGCGGTACTCCTCGCCGGTGGTGACCAACTCCCGCACCGGGTGCGCCCAGAGCAGATCGGCCAGGGTCAGCGCCGGGGCGCTGCGCTGCGGCAGGGGCAACGTCGAGTCCGCCAGGGCGGCCACAGCCTGCTCGATCCGGGCCCGCTGCGCCGCCGGCACCAGGTCGGCGGCGGCGGTCAGCACGCGTACGCCCTCGGCCAGGTCGTTGGTCAGGTCTTCCGCGCTCTGGCCGGCGGCGATCTTCTTGGTCACCGCGTTATGCCAGGTCAGGTACGGGTCGCTGAACGCCTCCACCGTGAAGATCCACTCGCCGACCGCGTCGGGGGTGATGGTGGCGTGCCACCGGTCCCGGCCGGGCTCCCCGGGCCGCATCCGGGTGAACGGACGGGCCCGACCGTCCGGCCCGAGCCAGACCACGTTGCAGCCGAGCGCGTCGTGCCCTTCGCGGTACGCGGTCGCCGACACCGGCACCAGTTCCCCGACGACGGCGCGGGCCGGATAACGTCCGCAGGAGACGACGGGGGAGACGTCTTCGATCGGGAACCGTCCAGTCACCCCGTCAACCTACTGCGCGAGATCCTTTCGCGCTCGATTGCGCGCTGCTTCCACCACGCCGGTCAGCGCCGCGCCCGCCACGCCTTGGCGCGCCGCAGGTAGCGCAGCACCCCGACCGGGCCGGTCGAGACGGGCCAGTCGTCGGTGCGGAAGTAGGCGTCCGAGCCGCCGTCCAGGAAGATCACCGAACCGCAGAGGAAGTCGGCGGCCGGCGAGAGCATGAACGCCACCCACTCGCCGACGTCCGCCGGCTTGCCGCGCCCGCCGATCGGCACCGGCAGCCCTTCGACCGCCTCCCTCTCGCCCCGGGCCATCTGCTCCTCCAGCAGCGGGGTGGCGATGATGCCGGGGGCCAGGACGTTCACCCGGATGCCGGCGCCGGCCCACTCCGGCGAGATCGCGGCGTGGCGCGCCCACCGCGTCACCGCCAGCTTCGAGCTCGCGTACGCGAACGGCGCCGAGCGCTTGCCGAAGCGTCCCACCACGCGCAGCGCCCGGTCGGCGTCGCGGTCGAGCAGGGCCCGCACGGCGCGCTCCGGCACCATCGGGGTGAGCGTGACGGAGTTCGAGCCGAACACCACGACCTTGCTGTTGCCGGCGGCGGCAAGCGTCGGTCGCCACGCCTCGAGCAGCTCCACCACGCCGAAGAAGTTGACCTGCTGCACGAGCCGGTCCCGGCCGGGGATGCCGCCGAGCCCGGCGGCGCAGACCGCCCCGTCGAGCCGCCCTCCGGCGCGCTCCAGCACCTCGGTGGCCGCCGCCGCGCGCCCGGTCGGCGTGGAGAGGTCGGCGATCACCTCCACGTCCCGCAGGTCCACGCCGACGACGGTGTGCCCGTCGCGCCGCAGCCGCTCGGCGGCCGCCCGGCCCATGCCCGAGGCCGCGCCGGTCACCGCGTACGTACCCATCTCGGTTCCTCTCCGCTTCGCCGACGGTCGGTCCGGGGCGGCCCCGTGCGTCCTGCCGGATGCTGGCACGCCGGGCGGCCCCGGGTGCGGCAAAACCGTGCCTATTCCGCCGTCTGACGGCTCGGGGCCCGGTCGGCGGCGGGGAGCTTGCCCGCCGCGTGCCGCCCGACGATGTAGCCGTAGACCAGGCCCTGCCCGATGGTCGCCCCGGCCCCCGGGTAGGTGCGGCCGAAGGCGTTGGCGGCGGCGTTGCCGATGGCGTACAGCCCGGGGATCGGGGTCCCCGTGTCGGACAGCGCCCGGCCGAGGCCGTCGGCCCGGATCCCACCGCAGGTCCCGAGGTCGGACAGGACGACCCGGACGGCGTACAGGGTGCCGGCCAGGGGCCGCAGGTTCGGGTTCGGCGTCACCGTCGGATCGCCGTAGTAGCGGTCGTACGCGCTGGCGCCCCGCGCGAAGTCGTCGTCCACGCCCGCGGCGGCGAGCTGGTTGAACCGTGCCAGGGTGGCGCTCAACGCGTCGGCGTCCACGCCCATCGACCGGGCGAGGTCACCCGGGTTGCCCGCGCGGTGCGCGATGCCCGCCTCGTACCAGGACTTCGGCAGCGGGGCGCGGGGGAACTGCGTGCCGGCGAAGACGTAGCTGTTGCGGTACCGCTTGTCGAAGACCAGCCACATGGCCGGCAACGCCCCACCTTCGCGGGCGAGGCCGAGCACCCGCTGCCCGAACGTCATGTAGTCGCAGGACTCGTTGACGAACCGGCGGCCCGTGCCGTCCACCATGAGCGACCCGGGCAGGGAACGCTCGGCGAGGAGCACCGACGGCGCGGCGTCGCCGACCGGCGCGACGGCGGGGAACCACCACGCCTGCTCCATCAGGTCGGTGCCGGCGCCCGCCTCCTGCGCGGCGCGGATCCCGTCGCCGGTGTTGCTGTCCGCGCCGAGGCTCCAGTCGCCCAGGTCGCGGTGGTGGTGGGTGTGCCGCAGCGGCAGGTCGTGGTCGAAGCCGCCGGTGGCGAGCACGACACCCCGCTCGGCCCGTACGGCGAACGTCGTATCCCCGTGGCGCAGCTCGGCCCCGACGACCCGGTCCCCCTCGACCAGGAGCCGCTCCAGCGCCGTCTCGGTCCAGACCGGGATGCCGGCGCGGCGGACGCCGGCGAACAGGCCGGCGGCGATGGCCTGGCCGCCGGCGGCGTACTCGCGCCCGAGCGCGAGGCCGCCGAGGCCCTGGGCGAGGCGGGTCACGATGCGGGGCAGCGCGCGAAACGGGGTCTTCGCCATCAGGTTGAGCCACTTGTAGTCCGCGCCGGTGACCGGCATGGGCACGGGCGCGGAGAGAACGGCGGGACGCAGCCGCGCCCGATCGGCACCGAGGACCTTCAGGTCGAGCGGACGGCACTCGCAGCTCCGGCCGTCGGCGGTGCCGCCGGGCAACTCCGGGTGGTAGTCGGAGTAGCCGCGGGCCCAGAGGAAGCGCATCGGGGTGGTCCGGGTGAGCATCTCGATCGTGGCGGTGCCGTGCTCGAGGAAGCTGCGCCAGCGCTGTTCGGGCGCCGAGCCGTCCACGACGGCCTCCAGGTACGCCGCACCGCGCTCGGGCGTGTCCCCGGAGCCCTCGGCGGTCAGCACGGGATTGGCGGGGATCCAGAAGGCGCCGCCGGAGCGTGCCGTGGAGCCGCCGACCCAGCGCGACTTCTCCACGACCACGACGGAGAGGCCGGCCTCGTGGGCGCTGAGCGCGGCGGCCAGGCCGGTGCCGGAGCCGATCACGACGAGGTCGACCGAGGTGGGCCGGGGCTGCCGGGGTACGGACATCGGGGAACTCCTTGCTTATGGGGCGACGACGGGCCGGGTGCCGGCGGCGACGAGCGCCGTCGTCCCCTCGGTGTCCAGGGGGCAGTGGGTGCCGGTGAAGATGCTGGCGGCGCAGAGGTTGCAGTGGGTGCAGCGCGACCGGGTGGTGGCGTCGCGGCGGATCTTGTTGATCAGGTCCGGCTCCCTGAGCAGGGCGCGGGCCATGGCGACGTACTCGAAGCCGTCGCTCATGGCCGTGCGCATCCCGTCGAGGTCGGTGACGCCGCCGAGCAGAATCAGCGGCATGGACAGCTCGCGGCGGAACTGGAGCGCGAGGTCGCGGAAGTAGAGCGGCTGGTAGGGGTAGTCGCGGAACAGGAACCGGCCGAACATCTTCATCCCGAGCCGCAGCAGCGGCGGCTGGGGCGCGGCCATCGCCGCGAGCGGGATGTCGCCCCGGAACAGGAACATCGGGTTGAGCAGCGAGGACCCGCCGGTGAGCTCCAGGGCGTCCAGGTGCCCGTCGGCCTGGAGCATCCGGGCGAACGGGATCGAATCGTCGAGGTCGAAACCGCCGGGCACGCCGTCGCTCATGTTCAGCTTGGCGATGACGGCCACGTCGTCGCCGGCGGCCTCCTTGACGGCGGCCAGGATCCGGCGTGCGAACTCGGCGCGGTTGGCCAGCGCGCCGCCGAACTCGTCCCGGCGTCGGTTGAGCTTCGGTGACAGGAACGATCCGGCGAGGTAGGTGTGGCCCAGGTGCACCTCGACGGCGTCGAAGCCCACCTCGCGCGCCGCCGCGGCGGCGCTGCCGTGGGCGGCCACGATGCGGTGGATGTCGTCGTGGGTCGCGGCGCGGTCGAAGCCCATCGACAGGGGGTTGAACCGCGCCGATGCGGCGAGCGAGGGCAGCCCGTTCGAGCGGGAGTTGGCCACCGGGCCGGCGTGCCCGATCTGGGCGCTGACCTTGGCGCCGGTGGCGTGCACCGCCTCGGTCAGCCGCCGTAGCCCGGGCAACGCCTCGGGCCGCCAGTAGACCTGGCCCCGTTCGGTGCGCCCCTCGGGCGCGACGGCGAGGTAGGCGACAGTCGTCATGCCGACGCCGCCGCGACCCACAGCGGTGTGGTACTCGATCAGGCGGTCGGTGACCAGGGCGTCCGGGGTCGCCCCCTCGAAGGTGGCGGACTTGATGACCCGGTTGCGCAGGCGTACCGGGCCGAGGGTGGCGGGGGCCAGCGGGTCGGGAATCGGGCGGGTGGTGGTCACGGGGCTTCCTCGGGTGTGGTGATGCGGATGTCCAACCGACGCAGCAGGGCGTCGACGGCGAGGGCGGGCGAGCCGTCGGGGCTGCGGGCCCAGTCGTACAGCGCGGCCTGGGCCGCCTCGCGGTACGCGGTGGCGACGGCGTGGTAGATCGCGCTCGGCGCTCCCGGTCGACGCCGGGCGATCTCCCGGGCGAGGGCCTCGGTCCAGGGCGCGTAGGCGCGGGCGGAGGCTTCCGCCAGCTCGGGTTCCTCGGCGACGACCCGCATCCAGTACCCGCCCGCGCTGAGCACGAGCGCGTCGTCGGAGACGGAGGCGACCACGGCGGCGCGCAGCGCGTCCGACAGCGGGATGTCGAGGGGCAGCGTGCGGAACGTCTCGGTCAGCCGCCGGGTGGCGGCGGGCACCCCCACCCAGGCGAGGGCGGCCTTGGACGGGAAGTGCCGCATCAGGGTGCGGGCGCTGATCCCGGTGGCCGCGGAGATGTCGTCCCAGCCGGTGGCACCGTAGCCGCGCTCGGCCCAGAGCTTCAGGGCCGCGGTGCCGACCGCTTCGGGATCGAGCACGGTGGGTCGACCACGTCGGCGCGGGGTGGGCGAGGGTTCCGAGGCCATGCGACCAGTGAATCATTTTTGGCAGGAAGCGTCAATAATCGGGGCTGATGCTGATGGGTCACCTGTCGGCATCCGCCTGTAACACGTATCGTGTGTATTACGTATCAGGGGGGCAGTCATGAAGTTGAACAGCAAGGGGCAGGTGACCATCCCGGCCGAGCTGCGCGTTCGGTACAACTTGCACGAGGGCGACGAGGTGGACGTGATCGAGGAAGGTGGCGCCCTGCGCATCGTGCGCGTCGAGGATGCCGAGACCCGTGGGCGACGCCTGGTTCGGCACATGCGTGGCCGGGGCGGTGCCCGGGAGGTGGAGGGCATGTCGACAGACGACCTGATGGATCTGCTTCGTGGCGACTGAACGGATCCGGGGCGTGGCCAACCGGGCACCGGACACGATCGCGACTCTGGTCGACACCAACGTCCTGCTGGACATCTTCACCGACGATCCGAAGTGGGCCGACTGGTCGGCCGAGGCACTGGCCGCCGCGCGCGACGCCGGCGTGCTGGTGATCAACCCCATCGTGTACGCCGAGGTGTCCGTGCGGTTCGCGCGGGTTGAGGACCTCGACGATGCCCTGCCCGCCTCGGACTTCCTCCGCGAGGAGCTGCCGTACTCCGCAGGCTTCCTCGCCGGCAAGGCGTACGCGCGATACCGCAGACAGGGCGGCGCCAAGCGTTCGCCGATTGCCGACTTTTACATCGGGGCACACGCGGCGGTTTGCCGCTACCGCCTACTCACCCGCGACAGCAGCCGCTACCGCACGTATTTCCCGACCTTGACGCTGATCGCGCCCGAGGGCGGCCCGTCTATGCCGTAGGCGTTGGCAGGGGGCCCTTCCTCACCTGCTCGTAGAGCGCGAGGGTGCGGGCGGCTATGGCGTCCCAGGAGAAGTGCTCGACCGCGCGCCGACGTCCGGCCCGGCCGAGAGCGGCGGCGCGATCGGGGGAGGCCAGCAGCTCGTTCAGCCGTGCCGCCAGGTCGGCCTCGAAGCGGGCCGGGTCGGCGGGCGTGCCGTCCAGGCCGGCCTGCTCGATCGGGACCAGCAGTCCCGTCTCGCCGTCGGCGACCACCTCGGGGATGCCGCCGGTGGCGGTGGCGACCACCGCGGTCTCGCAGGCCATCGCCTCCAGGTTGACGATGCCCATCGGCTCGTACACCGACGGGCAGACGAAGATCGTGGCGTGGGTGAGCACCTGGATCACCTCGGGCTTGGGCAGCATCTCGGCCACCCAGATCACCCCGGACCGGCTCGCCCGCAGCTCGGCGACCAGACCCTCCACCTCGGCGGCGATCTCCGGCGTGTCCGGTGCCCCGGCCAGCAGCACGAGTTGGGCCTCCGGGGGCAGGGCGCGGGCGGCGCGCAGCAGGTGCGGCAGTCCCTTCTGCCGGGTGATCCGCCCGACGTAGACCACGCTGGGCAGGGCCGGGTCGATGCCGAGTCGGGCCAGCACGTCCGTGCCCGGGTCGGGGGCGTACTGCGCGGTGTCGATGCCGTTGTAGATCACGTGCACCCGGTCCGGGTCCACCGAGGGGTACGCGGTCAGCACGTCCCGGCGCATCCCCGCGCTGACCGCCACGATCGCGTCGGCCGACTCGTACGCGGTGCGTTCGCACCAGGAGGAGAGGGCGTAGCCGCCGCCGAGCTGCTCGGCCTTCCACGGTCGCAGCGGCTCCAGGCTGTGCGCGGTCACCACGTGCGGCACCCCGTACAGCAGCTTCGCGGTGTGCCCGGCCAGGTTGGCGTACCAGGTGTGGCTGTGCACCACGTCCGCGCCGGCACACCCGGCGGCCATCTCCAGGTCCACCCCCATGGTCCGCAGCGCCGGGTTCGCGCCGGCCAGGCCGGGGGGGTCCGGGTACGCCCGCACGCCCGGCTCACTGCGCGGCGCGCCGAAGCAGTGCACCCGGACCTCGGCGAGCCGACGCAGCTCCCGGGCCAGGTACTCGACGTGCACCCCGGCGCCGCCGTAGACCTCCGGCGGGTACTCCCGGGTGAGCAGGTCGACGCGCAGTCCGGTGGAGTCGGTCATGCCCGGCACCCTAGTGCAGAAGTGTGCCCGTACGAGTGGTGAAGCGGCACCGGGATGGATAGCGTCTGGTCATGGCTGAGAAGGTGCTCGCGATCGTCCTGGCCGGCGGAGAGGGCAAGCGCCTGATGCCGCTCACCACGGATCGGGCCAAGCCGGCCGTCCCGTTCGGCGGGATGTACCGCATGGTCGATTTCGTCCTCTCCAACCTGGCCAACGCCGGGTACCTGAAGATCGTCGTGCTGACCCAGTACAAATCCCACTCCCTCGACCGGCACATCACCAAGACCTGGCGGATGTCGACCCTGCTCGGCAACTACGTCACGCCGGTGCCCGCGCAGCAGCGCCGGGGCCCGTGGTGGTTCTCCGGCTCGGCGGACGCGATCTACCAGAGCTTCAACCTGATCTACGACGAGCAGCCCGACTATGTGATCGTCTTCGGTGCCGACCACATCTACCGGATGGACCCACGGCAGATGGTGGAGGAGCACATCGCCTCCGGGGCAGCCGTGACCGTGGCCGGCATCCGGCAGCCGCTGTCCACCGCCGACCAGTTCGGGGTCATCGAGGTGGCCGAGGACGGCCGGCGGATCCGGGCCTTCCGGGAGAAGCCCACCGACGCGGTGGGGCTGCCCGACGCGCCCGACGAGATCTACGCCTCGATGGGCAACTACGTCTTCACCACCCGGGCGCTCATCGACGCGGTCGAGCGGGACGCCGAGGACCGGTCCAGCAAGCACGACATGGGCGGCAGCATCATCCCGATGCTTGTCGAGCGGGGCGAGGCGAACGTCTACGACTTCCGCGACAACGAGGTGCCCGGCAGCACCGACCGGGACCGGGGCTACTGGCGTGACGTGGGAACCCTGGACTCCTTCTACGACGCGCACATGGATCTGATCAACGTCCATCCGGTGTTCAACCTCTACAACTTCGACTGGCCGATCTATACCGAGCAGCCGCCGTACCCGCCGGCCAAGTTCGTGCACCAGTGGGGTGAGCGGGTCGGCCGGGCGGTCGCCTCGATGGTCTCGCCCGGCGCGGTGATCTCCGGCTCACTTGTGGAGAACTCGATCGTCTCGCCCAAGGTGAAAGTGCACTCCTGGGCGCACGTGGACGGTTCGGTGCTAATGGAAGGTGTCGAGATCGGTCGGCACGCGGTGGTGCGTCGGGCCATCCTGGACAAGAATGTCCACGTTCCCGAGGGTGCCGAGATCGGCGTCGATCTGGAACGCGACAGGCAGCGCTACACCGTCTCCGACAACGGCATCGTCGTCATCGGCAAGGGACAGAAGGTAGAGCCATGAGTTCCCATCCTCGTGCCGGGCAGCCGGCTCAGCCCGCCGACCTGGTCGATGTGCCTCGGCTGGTGACTGCCTACTACGCCGAGCATCCGGACCCCGCCGACCCGGCCCAGCAGGTCTCCTTCGGCACGTCGGGGCACCGCGGGTCGAGCCTGCGCAACGCCTTCAACTCCGACCACATCCTCGCCGTCACCCAGGCGCTCTGCGACTACCGCCAGGCCCAGGGCATCGACGGGCCGCTCTTCCTCGGCCGGGACACCCACGCGTTGTCCGCGCCGGCCGCCGTCGACGCGCTGGAGGTGCTCGCCGCCAACGAGGTCACGGTGCTGCTGGACAGCCGCGACGGCTACACCCCCACCCCGGCGGTGTCGCACGCGATCGGAACCCACAACCGGGGCCGCACGGCCGGGCTCGCCGACGGCATCGTGATCACCCCGTCGCACAACCCGCCGGACGACGGTGGGTTCAAGTACAACCCCACCCATGGCGGTCCGGCCGACTCCGACGCCACGAAGTGGATCCAGGACCGGGCGAACGCGATCCTGGCCGCCGGGGGCAAGGAGGTGCGCCGCATTCCGTACGCGCGGGCCCGCGCCGTCGACACCACCGGCACGTACGACTTCCTCGGCGCGTACGTCGACGACCTGCCGGCGGTGCTCGACCTGGACGCGATCCGTGCCGCCGGGGTCCGCATCGGCGCCGACCCGCTCGGCGGCGCCAGCGTCGCCTACTGGGGTGAGATCGCCGACCGGCACCGCCTGGATCTGAGCGTGGTCAACCCGACCGTCGATCCGACCTGGCGGTTCATGACCCTCGACGGCGACGGCAAGATCCGGATGGACTGCTCCTCACCGAACGCGATGGCGTCGCTGATCGCCATGCGCGCGGACTACCAGGTGGCCACCGGCAACGACGCCGACGCCGACCGGCACGGCATCGTCACGCCGGACGCCGGGCTGATGAACCCGAACCATTACCTGACCGTGGCGATCGCCCACCTGTTCGGCACCCGTGAGCAGTGGGGTCCGGCCGCGGCGGTCGGCAAGACCCTGGTCTCCTCCTCGATGATCGACCGGGTGGCGGCCGACCTCGGGCGTCCGCTGCTGGAGGTGCCGGTCGGCTTCAAGTGGTTCGTGCCCGGGCTGCTCGACGGCACGGTCGGCTTCGGTGGGGAGGAGAGCGCGGGGGCGTCGTTCCTGCGCCGCGACGGCGGCACCTGGACCACCGACAAGGACGGCATCCTGCTCTGCCTGCTCGCCTCCGAGATCATCGCGTTGACCGGCCGTACGCCGAGCGAGCACTGGGCCGAGTTGGCCGGACGCTTCGGCGCGCCCGCGTACGCCCGGATCGACGCCCCGGCCACCCGGGAGCAGAAGGCCGTGCTCGGCAAGCTCTCCCCTGAACAGGTACACGCCACCGAGCTCGCCGGCGAGCCGATCACCGCCACGCTCACCACGGCACCCGGCAACGGGGCACCGATCGGTGGTCTGAAGGTGACCACCGAGTCGGGCTGGTTCGCGGCCCGCCCGTCCGGCACCGAGGACGTGTACAAGATATACGCCGAGTCCTTCCAGGGGCCGGAGCATCTGGCCCGGATCCAGCAGGAGGCCCAGGCCCTCGTCACCGAGGTGCTGAAGGCGGCAGGCTGAGCGGCGGGGACCTGAACAACAGGGTCCCCGCCGTCTGCATCCGGATTCGGCTCAGCGGGCGAGCGGTATGCCGGTCTTCTGGTTGAGAAGCGCGCCGGGAAGGACGCCGCAGAGCCGGGCGAGCTGGTCGATGACCTTGTCCGGCTCGTCGAACGGATCCAGTCCGCTGGCCTCCAGGGGATCCAGCACAGGCACTCTGACGTGCGAGATCAGCGGATGCAGCGGCCGGTGGTCGGACTCGCCGCTACCCAGCAGATCCTCGTGCAGCTTCTCGCCCGGCCGCAGACCGGTGTAGACGATCTCGACTGTGCTGGCGGCCTGTTCGACCATCCGGCGCGCGATGTCGTCGATGCGTACCGGCTCGCCCATGTCCAGGACCAGGGCTTCACCGTCTCGGCCGATGTTCGCTGCCTGGAGGACGAGGTGGACCGCCTCCTGCACCGTCATCAGGTACCGGGTGACGTCGGGGTGGGTGACGGTCAGCGGCTGCCCGGCCTCGATCTGTCGCTGGAAGGCGGTCACCACGGAGCCTCGGCTGCTGAGTACGTTGCCGAAGCGGACGCTGAGGAAGGTGCCCGGGTAGGTCGCTGCGGCGTGCGCGGTCAGCATCTCGGTGATGCGCTTCGAGTAGCCGAGCACGCTGATCGGGTCGGCGGCCTTGTCGGTGGAGATGTTCACGAACCGGGCCACGTCCCGGCATGCGTCGAGCACGGTGAGGGTGCCCCAGACGTTGGTCTTGACGGCCTCTCCCGGGTGCCGCTCCAGTAGCGTCAGATGCTTCAGCGCCGCGGCGTGAAAGACGATCTCGGGGCGGCGCTCCTGCATGATGCGTCGGATTCCCTCGTCGTCGCGCAGGTCGGCGAGGATCAGCTCGGGGCCGTCCAGCAGCGCCCGGCCGGTGAGCGACATCTGGAGGCTGTGTAAGGCCGACTCGTCACGGTCGAGCATCATCAGCTCACCGGGGTTGGCTCGCATGATCTGTCGGCACAACTCGGAGCCGATCGAGCCACCCGCACCGGTGACCAGGACACGCCTGCCGGTAAGCACGTTGTCGTCCAGGGTCAGCTCGCCAGTGACCTGGCGCCGGCCGAGCAGGTCACTGATCTGGACGTCCCGCACATCTCTGACCGTTATGCGGTGATCCACCAATTCGCGTACCGGCGGAAGGATCTTGAACGCGGCGCCGGTGCGCAGAGTTGCCTCCCGGACCCCACGAATCAGCGTGGCGTCGGCGTTCGCCACGGAGAAGATCAGCGCGGTCGCACCGGTACGGCGGATGGCCTCGGCGATCTCGGCCCGGCCACCCAGGACCGGGACGCCGGCGATGCGCAGGTCCTGCTTGTCCGGGTCGTCGTCGAGGGCGCCGACGGGCAGGTAGCGGCCCTTCGGGTCGCCGAGCATCGCGCGGACGAGTCCCTGTCCGGCCTCGCCGAGGCCGAAGAGCAGAACCGGGGTCGCCGAACGGGCGTCCGGACGCATGGCACGGTCCCGTCGGTGCCGATGCAAAAGACGGAAGCTGAGCATCAGCAAGAGCGCCAGGGCACCACCGACCACCGGGGTGCTGGCGGGCACCGGGCGTTCACTGATGGTCAGGAGGGCGACCAGCACGACGGTGGCCGTGGCGGCGGTGGTGCCAGCGAGACCACGGACCTCCTCGATGCTGCCGAGAGGCTGGCGGCCCGAGTAGACCCGGCGCATCGCACTCACACCGACATGCAGCATGGCGGCCGCACTACCGAGTATCACCGCGTTGACAGCCTGATCGATGGTCAGGCTTTGTTCGTACCTCGCCCAACCGGCGACCGTGAATCCGCCGACCCAGGCGAGCGCGTCGGCGACGAGAAAGACGGCGGTACGACGACTGTTCGCCCTGATTCGGCCGGTGGTCGTGGATGACGTTGGCTGGACACGCTCGGTTTCCGGCGGCATGTACAAACTCCCCTGTCCTGTCCTGTCCGTGGCCGACGGTGACCTACGGCAGGTCAGGGGCCACGCACGTCCCCTAACTGCTTAGCGGAAGTTTGCCCCGGCTAGTCCGGTTTTCACATTTCTGGGACCGGTTGTCGGTTTGATTCGGTACTGGGATTCGATGGGGCCGCGCAATTCAGCAATGCGTTTCATCTCCGGTGCGCCACGACGGTGCGACCGACGGTGAGCTGTCGCGGCTCGGCTGGGGTGGCGTCGGGGTGATCATGCCGGATGACGAAGGCGCCCCCGCGCAGGTCGGGGGAGGATCGGCTCGATCCGCTACTGGGGCTGCGAGCCGGCGTTGCTGCCGTGGCGCATCAGGCGGGCAAGCCCCCGGAGGCCCCGACAAGTGAGCTCTGGTCCGCACCGACCACCTGACACAGGACGTCCTCCAGCCTCTGGAAGAGCAGGTCTCGGTCGAATTCCTCGCGAGCCAGACGCAGGGCGGCAGCTCGCGCGGCCGCTGTTCGGGCGGGTTCCGCGAGGAAGCTCGCGGCCAGCGCCGCCCCCGTGGTCGGGTCACCGGGCGGTAGGATCACCCCCGCACCACTGGCACGTACCCGATCGGCCAGCCAGCCCTCCTGATTGAGCGCGACCGGACAGCCTGCCGCCCAGGCATCGAAGACCTTGTTGGCCGAGTTCGCGTGCAGCGTCGGATCGTCGATGACCGTCGAGATGGCAAGGTCGGCAGCACCGAACAATCCGACCACCTCGGACTTTGGAACCTGGTCCAGCATGAACAGGTTGCGGTCCAGCACTCCCAACTCGGCTGCGAGCCGCCGTACGTGCTCCTGCTGGCCACCTCGACCGACGACCACGAACCGGATCTCCGGATGCCGGCCGGACATCGCGGCGGCCATCCGAACCAGATAGCCCAGATCGTTGACCAGTCCCAGCGTTCCGGCATAGAGGATCAGCGGTCGGTCGCCGAGCCACGGGGTGCTGGCGCGGAAGGTTCGTCCGGCGCGCTCCGCGTCGGCGAACAGCTCCCGGTCGCAACCGTTCGGCACCACTGTGACGGGCCGGTCAGGGTGTCGGGTGCTGATGCTGTCGGCCATGCCGGGGGAGAGCGCGATGACGTGCCGTGCGTTCCGGTACGCCCAGCTCTCCAACAGCCAAGCGGCTCTCCGCGTCAACGGAGACCGGAGGGCACCGAGAGCGATCGGTATCTCCGGCCAGAGGTCTCGGATCTCCAGGACCATCGGAACCCGCTTCCGCCGGGCCGAATAGACCGCCGGCAGCGCGATGCTCAGCGGTGTACTGGTCGCCAGCACCACGTCCTGGTCGAGCACGCTGGCGCGCCGCGCGGCGAGCCAGGCGAACCGGCCGAACGCCCGCAACCGGTCGCGGTAACGCATCGAGTTGTCGTACGGCACCCGTGCCCAGTGCACGACGGCGCCGCCCTCGACCGACGTGCGCCAGGTCGGCCCGGGGCGGTTGCCGGTCGGTCCAGCGTCGCTGAGGCCGGTGTCCGAGGTGATCACGTGCACCTGATGCCCGCGCTCCACCATCCGCCGGGCGAACTCGTACGACCTGGTTCCACCGGCCATGGTAGGTGTTCGGAAGTACTGATGCAGATAGACGATCTTCATGTTCGAGCTTCCCTGTCGCCGCAGACTTGGGTATGAGAACCATGGGAACAACGTGACCGAGTGGCCGCTTCGCTGCTCACCGCGAGCGGAGCACGACGTCTTTGCCCAGCTCGCCCCAACCCGTTTCCCGGGCCCGGGCCAACGCGGTACGCAACTGTCGGACGTCGACCCGCGACTCCTCTCCCCGCAGCAGCAGGTGAACGTCGAAGGTGTCGCAGAGATAACCGATGAGTTCCTCGTCGGCGTGCTGCACCTCGCAGATGCCGACCGCACGACGGCCGTCGAGCAGCCCGGACATGCCGGTCAGCACCGCCAGTTCGTGTCCCTCGACGTCGACTTTGAACAGCAGCGTGTCGTCATCGGCGAGCGATACCCGCTCGTCGATGCGGAAGCACTCCACCTCGAACCCCGCGCCCGCTGCGTCGCTGCGCTGCCCGCCGGCCCGGTGGTTGCTCTCGATCCCCAGGCGTGCATCAGTCAGTGATGCAGTACCGGAGTAGGCAGCATCAAAGCTCAGTCGTGCCCGGCCGGCCGCCGCGCTGGCCGCCCCGGTGTGCAGGACGACAGCCGGGAAGTCGCCGTCGACACCCTGGACCGTCTCCTTCAGCCAGCGGAGCACGGCGGGGTTCGGCTCCACCAGGTGCAACTCCCGCAACCCTGGGTAGCGAGTGCTGAAGGCCACCTCTCCGTAGTTGGCGCCGACGTCGATGGCCACGGACGGGCGCTCCTCGGCCACCAGCCGGCGCCACGTGGCCACTGTCCTCCGGTCAAGGATGCCGCGCTTCATCGCCAGCAACGTCCCGCGGTCATCGGCCGGATCGGCGTGCAGCACCACGCCGACGCCGTTGCGTATCGCGCCAGATCGAGCGCGCAGGGCGGCCCGGTGAGCCGCGATGTGTGCCCGCCGCACGCCCGACTGGTAGTAGGCATGCCGAAGCACCGAGCGCAGTCTGCTCATCTTGCTGTCCAATCGAATGTCACTCATCGTTCTTGCCGAGCGCTAGTGGTTGATGATCGAGTTGCGGCCGGATGGACCCACGTCCGACGGTTCCGCCGCGTCGGGGATCACTGCGGCGTACGCCTGAGCGATCCGCTGTGCCACTGCGGACGGGGTTGCCTCAGTCAGAGCCCATTCGCGCGCACGCCGCGTTGACTGCTCGGCGAGCGGACTATCGAGGTAACGACGCAGCGCTCGCGCTGAGCCGCCCGCATCGTCGGCGTCGGCCAGCACCAGGCCGAGTCCGAGCCGGCGGATCTCGTCCGCCAGGTCGCACTCGGCGCTTATCGCCACTGGCACCGACAGGCCCATCGCCTCGACAATCGACCGGCCGTAAGCCTCCCACCGGCTCAGGTGCACGTAGCAGGACGACCCGATCAGCGCAGCGGCCTTCTCCGGACCGGCGGCGACGCCCATGAGGCGGACGTTCGTCGGCACAGGACCGTCCCGATGGAGTCGTTCCAGTCCGTCGCCGTACATCAGCACCTCGGCCTCGGGAAGCTCTGCGGCGAGCCGCATCAGTCTGTCCAGACCCTTGTGCTCGACGTCGGGTCGGCCGAGATAGATCAGGGATGGTCGTCGGTGCGGTGGATGCTGCCCGGCTACCGGCGCTGCGACGAGGGGCGCGATTCCGTTGCCTACCGTCCGCACGATCGCGTCGGGGTAGAGCGCCCGGATGTCCCTGCCCTCCCTGTCAGTGAGGGCCAGGAACAGTTGGGTGTGCCGCATACGAAGTAGTTCCACGGACCGGGTATACGACCGTTTGAGCAGGTTGCGCCGGGCGATCGCACGCGGCGCGTATCCGCCACGGGGCGATGCCACGACCGGCACGCCGAGACGTCGCGCGGCCAGCGTGGCGATCGTCAGCGTGGGCCGCAACACCGAGTGCAGGTGTAGTACGTCTGGCCGGAGCCGGGCGAGCACGGCCGGCACGCTGTGCGGACTGACCAGCACCACTCGGACGCCGGGCGGTGCGGTCGCGCGGGGATCGAAGGTGAGAACGGTGACCTGGGAGTCGGGGTACATGGCGGCCTGTGCTGCCGAAAGTTGCCAGACCGACTGATTCACCCCGCTGACCAGCCGGGAGTCGGCAAAGGCGTGTACGACGTGCATCTCTCACTTCCCTTCATCGCAACGGGGGCAAGTCCCGCCTGGCCCGATGGCCAGTTGCCGATGGCGCAGGCCGGGCCCGGTGCGCCGCAGCGGCGGTGTCACGGGCATGCCTGCTCGTGAGACCGGTCAACGCGACGGCGAGGAGAACCCAGCCGATCCGGCTGTCGTAGTAGTCGCCGCTGAAGTTGCTGGCCGTCAGGATGAACAGGGCGCCGAACACCAGTCCGGCCTGCGGGGCGGTGGCGTGGGAGAGGTTGCGCGCCGCGGACACCAGGATCGCTAGCAGGGCTGCCGCGAGTACGCACAGACCGACGGTGCCGGTGTCCGCCGCCACCGAGGCGAAGTAGTTGTGGGCGTACGCGCCGGACTGGCCGGGCGCGTAGGTCGCGGCGAACGAGTCGATACCGCCCCCGGCGATCGGATGCTGGTTGAAGATGTCCAGCGCCTGCCGCAACAGCTCGGGCCGGCTCGCGTACTGGTTCTCGGTGAGGCTCTCGATGGAATAGCGCCGGTAGATCCAGCCAAGCCGACCATCGGTATCCGTGTTGGTGAGAAAGCGTAGTCCGACCAGAGCCAGCAGTGCCCCACCGATGACATAACGTGGCCTGATCCGCCGGGCGTACCAGAGCAACGCGACCAGCGCGATCAGCAGCGCCGAGATCAGCCCGCCACGCGATCCGGAGAGGAGTGCGGCGTAGCCCAGCAGGGGCACGGGAGCGAGATACCAGAGTCGCTTACGGTGCACCGCCAGCACGATGGCGGCCAGCAGGCCCAGCACCATGAAGCGCACGAACACGTTCGGGCCACCGCCGAGCGCGGCGAGCCGCCCGCGGTCACTGAAGCTGGCCGTCGCCAAGCCGACCAGTGCGAAGAAGATGCCGGTGGCGTAGAGCATCACGACGAACTGGAGCGCCGCCTGACGGGGGTCCCACCGAGTCGCCACTATCGCTATACCGACCATCGTGAGAACGACCAGCAGGTCGAAGATCGAGCGCCAGACCCGGGCCTGCGGGTCGGCCCACATTCCGGCGAGAATCAGGACGCCGAGGTGCAGCACCACCAGCTTCATCGCGGTGGGCCAGCCTTCACTGAGCTCTCGCCGGGTTGCCCAGGGCCAGAGCAGGAACCAGGTGAGTAGCAGCCCGAGCAACGGGAGCCGGATCTCCAGGTCGCCAGCCTCGGAAATCCCCCAACGCGACATGGTGAGCCGGCCGGCGATCATGGTGCCGAAGAGCAGGACGAGCAGCAGTGACCACGCGAGTCGGGCGAGCATGGCGTGTTGCCTCGTGGGTGGACTGTCATAGGAGCCCTGTGGCGGCGGGTTGAAACCCGATCGGTCCCAACTGGCTCCTCGCGGGGCCGAGTTCGGCCGCGGCCGGCCCCCGGCCGGCCCGTTTCCGGCCAGCCTGGCCGTGATGACCGGCGGCCCAGCCGGAACGGCTCGCGGAGTGACCCTGTGCGTGTCGCGTTTCATGAGCTCACCGATGTTTTGTCTCGAACGGCGGCACTATCAGGGCCGCCCTTGGGGGAGTCGATGTGGTTGGCCCGCGCCTCGATCTGGCGAACAACCACCCGCACGCACCAGACACTCACAACAGCCACCAGGCAGTACGCGACGAGCGTGGCGATGGTGGCACCGGTCGCGCCGTGCCCGGGGATCAGGAGCAGACAGCCGACCACGCTCGCCACGAGGCCGAAGAGGTCCATCATGGTGTTCAGATGCGGCATGTGCGCGGCGACGCAGATGGTCGCGCCGACCCGGCTGAAGGAGTAGATGCCGGCGGCGAGGCCCAGTGGGAGAGCCAGGTTAACGGCGCCCGCGTACTCGGCACCGAAGAGCGGTACGAGCACGATGCCGACCACGACGCCGACCGCCGATCCGCCGCCGACGCCGTAGGCGAGTCCGATCAGCAGGATGCGGCGGTGCCGCAGGCGGCCGGTACGAATCTGGTCGGCCAGGTCTGGGGCCATTGCTCGAAGCAGATAGCGCATCGGTAGGTCGATGAGTTCGGTCAGAGTGGCGACCACGACGTAGATGCCCAACTCTGCCAGCGAGGCCAGCCAGGGGATGAGGAATCGCTCGGCCCGCAGCAGGAGCAGGTTGGTGATCGTCGCGGGAATCAGTCGGAGCCCGAGGGCCCGTGCCCGGCTCAGGTCAGGGCCGGGTTGTTCCTGCGGCCGTCCGGCTCGGCGTCCGAACACGACCACGGCGAGCGGCAACACGCCGGTAGCGCCGAAGAGGCATAGCCAGAGGCCGGGTGACTGTACTTCGAGCAGAGCCAACAGCCCGCCGACGGGAAGCAGCGCGAGTTGCCAGACCACGACCACGGCGAGTTGCCGGCGGGCGCTGCTCGCCGCAGCGCTGGCGGCGGTCAGCACCCGGAGCAGCACCAGCCCCGTCACGTAAAGCATGAATCCCAGGCAGAGGAGCCAGGCGTTGCCGGTCGCGCCGTTCTTGATCACGATGGCGCTGGCGACCGCCGTGACCACCAGCAGGGTGGACCACCGAACGAGCCGCCACACTTCCCTGCCGGCCTGCTGTACGCCGGGCCGGGCGGTCAATGCCGCGGGATACGCCTGTTCGGCACCGAGCACGCAGAACACGCAGGCGACCTGCGCCAGCAGGACGTACAGTGCCAGCTCGCCGCGGCCGGTCGGGCCGAGCACCCGGGCGGACAGCAGACTGATGGCGAAGCTGACGACCGCGATCACGATCTGCGATCCGATCAGCCCGCCGGCAGTGCGCACGACCCGGTCGTCGCGTATCTGGCGCACCGCGGTGGCCAACCTGGACAGCTGTGTCACCGCGTTGGCACTCCTTCTACGACCGACTTGCTCGGCGAATCGGGCGGTAGGTGTTCCGTTGAATGAACTATTTGGCAACGGGGTCGGATACGGCGCGGTAGCGCTTCTTCCCCGGATTAGCGTTTCCGCCCGCCATCGCACGACGATTCACGTTTTGTCTGCGGGCGATCAGCCGCGCGAACGACCGGTGGGTCGAGGGCCGGCGTCAGGAGCGGCCCATGCCACGGTATTGCCACCCTGCCTTCATCCAACGGGCCGAGTCGAGGCAGTTGCGGCCGTCGACCACACGTCGGCTTGCGACGAGGGTGCCGAGGACGTAGGGGTCGCTCTCGCGGAATTCGGCCCACTCGGTGAGCACGCAGACGAGGTCGGCGCTGCGGACCGCGTCGTTCAAGGTGGGTGCGTAGGTCAGCTTCGGCTGTACTACCCGGGCATTCTCCATGCCCTGCGGGTCATAGACCCGTACGTCCGACCCGGACTTGGCCAGCAGTGCCGCTACCGCCAGTGCCGGGGCGTCGCGTACGTCGTCGGAGTTGGGTTTGAAGGTCGCGCCGAGTACGGCGATCCGCGTGCCGGACAGATCCGGGCCAGCCGGCCCGGATCTGCCGAGTAGTTCAGCGGCGAGCCGCATAACCCGGGGGCGGCACCGCAGATTGATCAGATCGACCTCATGGAGGAAGCGCAATGCATCACCGACACCGAGTTCCTGGGCCCGGGCCTGGAAGGCTCGAATGTCCTTGGGTAGACATCCTCCGCCGAAGCCGACCCCGGCCTGGAGGAAGCGATTACCGATGCGGGGGTCGTAGCCGATGGCCTGAGCCAGCTGGACCACGTCTCCGCCGGCGACCTCGCAGACCTCGGCCATCGCGTTGATGAAGGAGATCTTGGTGGCCAGAAAGGCGTTCGCCGCGACCTTGACCAGCTCCGCGGTGGCGAAGTCGGTGACCATCAGCGGCACCGTACGGCCCTCGGCGGCGGCGAGGTCGAGCACGCCCTTGTGCGTGGCGTGGAGCATGTCCTTCGCCCACTCTGTCTTGACGCCGATCACGATCCGGTTGGGTCGCAGCACGTCGTCGACCGCGAAGCCCTCCTGGAGGAACTCGGGGCTCCAGGCCACCTCGATGCCGAGATCGGCCGGCGCGTTCTTGGAGACCAGTTGCTCGACCCACTCGACGGTGCCCACCGGCACCGTCGACTTGCCTACGATCAGCGCCTTACGGGTCAGGTTCTGAGATAGTCCGGTGACCGCCGCTTCGACGTACGACAAGTCCGCGCCCATCCCGTCGGCCCGCTGAGGGGTGCCGACACAGATAAAGTGAACGTCCCCGAATTCGGCTATCTGCGCCAGGTTGGTCGAGAATTGAAGCCGACCGGCGGCGAGGTTGCGCCTGAGTAGATTCTCCAGGCCGGGCTCATGAAATGGTAGAGTGCCATTCGCCAGTCTTGCGATCTTGTCGACATCCACGTCGAATCCGATTACCCGGTAGCCCATCTCGGCGAAGCAGATTGCGTACGTCGCGCCGAGGTATCCGGTACCGAGAAAGGTTAGCCGAGGACGCTTAGCACCCGACAGCGGACTGGCTGCCGCGGACCCGATGTCCGACGCGGACGGGTGGACCTTGCCGCTTGCCCGGGCACCACTACCCGGGGAAGTGAAGCGGCGATGTGGGTCGCCTTGTCTGACGGGATTCACGGATCCTGCCCTGCACTAGAGTCTGAATGTAACAGCTGAATTTGTTCTATCAGAGGTCCAACCTCGCTCGTGGCGTTTCATAGGGTTGGCCGGAAGTAAGAAGCTTCACCTATTAGTGTTGTCACCGCATTCAGCGGCGTTTCTGGTCGGGTGGGCGCATTGTCGTGGCCGACCGTCGCCGCCTTGGTTGAGATGAACGTGCCGGTCGACTCGGACACCTGCATGAGGTTCTCCGCCCGAGCGTGGCCACCACAGCCTGCTCGCCGTATCAGGCGGACGACGCTCCGGCCCGCGAGGTCAGGAACTCGTCGATCGCGCCGAACACGGCGCCGACCTGCCGCTCGGCGAGGGCGCTGCCGCTGGGCAATGTGAGACCCTCGGCGAACAGGTCGTCCGATGCCCCGGTGAGCAGGCATTCCGAGCCGGCGTACGCGGGCTGTCGGTGCATCGGCTTCCAAACCGGGCGCGTCTCGATGTTTCGGTCTGCGAGGTGGGCCGCGAGCTCGGCGACCTTCCAGCCGGACAGCTCGGGCCGCACCCGGATGACGGTGAGCCAGCAGTTCGACGCCGGGTCGTTCGCCCCGAGCAGTTCGACGCCGGGTACCGGGGCGAAGAGCTTTGCATACCGGTCCCGCAGTTGGCGGCGGCGGCCGATCATCTCGTCGAGCCGTATCAGCTGGGCGCGACCCAAGGCGGCCAGCAGGTTACTGAGCCGGTAGTTGTACCCGGTCTCCCGGTGTTCGTAGTGCACCGTGGCCTCTCGTGCCTGGTTGGCCAGGTGCCGGGCCCGGGCCAGCAGCGGCAGATCGTCGGAGACGAGCATGCCTCCACCGGAGGTAGTCATGATCTTGTTTCCATTGAACGACAGGGCACCGACTCGACCGAACGAGCCGGCTGCCCGGCCGCGGTGCATTGCCCCAAGGGCCTCGGCGGCATCTTCCACCACCGGTACGCCTGACGCGGCACAGGCGGGCAGTAGCTCGCCGTAGTCCACGCAGCTACCGAACATGTCGACGGGCACCACCGCCCCGACCCGCTCTCCACGTGTCCGCAGCCGGTTCAGCAACTCGACGACCAGCGAGACATCAACGTTTCCGGTGTGCGGATCACAGTCGACGAAGACCGGCCGGGCGCCGGTGTATCGGACCGCGTTGGCGGTCGCCACGAAGGTCAGTGTGGGTACGAGGACGGCGTCGCCGGGAGAGACGCCGACAGCGAGCAGCGCAAGGTGCAGCGCGGCAGTCCCCGAACTGACCGCTACGGCGCTGCGGGTTCCGACCCGGGCGGCGACCTCGCTTTCGAAGGCGTCCAGATCCGGGCCGGCGGGCGCGACCCAACCGGACCGCAGTGCGGCGATGACGTACGACTCCTCCAGCGGCCCGATGTCGGGCGGCGACAGGTGCACTCTGTGCGTCATTGCCGTCTGCCCTGCTGGGCTGTCACGGTCCCGCTAGGGTTAGTCGACAGCGTGACCTCGGGCGCGTCCGTGGGTGCCGTACCGGCCGGTGTGCCGAGGAACTCCGGGGCGGTGGCCACGCCGGGCGCCGATATCCCGTCCCGGCGCAGCACGGTACGCACGGTCGCGCCAAGGATCGACAGGTCCATGAGGAGGCTGCGCCTGTCGACGTACTCCACATCGAGGTCGAACTTCTCCTCCCAGCTCAGGCCGTTGCGTCCGCGAACCTGGGCCAGCCCGGTGATGCCTGGCCGCACCTCGTGCCGACGGGCCTGGGTGGGTGAATATCGGGACAGGTATTCGGGCAGCAGTGGGCGGGGACCGACGAGGCTCATGTCCCCCCGCAGCACGTTCCATAGCGATGGCAGCTCATCCAGGCTGGTGGATCGCAGCCAGCGACCGAGCGGTGTGAGCCGGTTGGCGTCCCCGGTCAAGCCACGTCGGGGGTCGGGTGGGAGCATGCTCCGGAACTTGATCACCTCGAACAGCTCGCCGTGTCGGCCGACGCGGCGCTGGCGAAAGAGGACCGGGCGGCCGAGCCCACCGGCGACCAGCAGCGCGACAGCAGCGAACACCGGTGCGAGCAGCGCGAGCAGGGCGGCCGCGATCATGACGTCCAGCGCCCGCTTCCCCGCATCTGATCGGACCGACGGCGGAGCCTGTTCAGACGTCACCACACCTGCCACCGGCACGGCTTCTACCTCCGACAGTAGGTTGCACAGAACGGTTTAACCGACATAAAGCCCAAACAGGCTTATAAGGTGCAAAGGTACACAGTCGGCAGTGATCCCACCGGAACAACCGCAGAACTCGTGATGAGGACACGGGGGCGGCCATCTCCCAGAAGACCGGGCGGCCGACGAGGCTCCGGGCGGCGGGGCGTACGCCATCGTCTGGGAAGAGATGTCCGCCAAGGACCGGCGGACAGGTCGAGCTGTCCGCGACCTACCTTGTCCCGATCATGGTCAGCGCCATGATCGCAGGCATCGGCGTCCTGCTCGACCAGCCGATCCGCATGGTGGGGCGATGGTCGTCACGCTGGTGGTGGTGCAGCAACTGTGGTGGTATCTGGGCCGTCGTCGGTGAGCCGCCGGCTGAGCATCGTTCGCAGCGGCATCGATTCACCGTCCCGCCCACCCGCGCCCACAACGAGCGGCGGCGGGCTGGGCTGCGGGTCGGCTCCGAACAGTCGGGCGCGCAGGCTGCCCGGCACGGTCAGCAGGTGGAATCGGCCGTCGACGTCGATCGCCCGACTGCGCGCCCGGTCCACGTACCAGCCGCGCAACCGCGTCCGGTAGCGGCCTCGGCCGTCATACGAGCGCGCGGTCAGGCGCTCGGGCGGTATCCCGCGACGGCGGGCCTCGGTGACGAACCACGCGACCAGCTCCGCCGCCGCCACTTGCTCGCTCGCCCGCCGGCGCTCGTCGGCAGCCGCGTGGGCCGCCACCGCCCGCCGTCGCTGTTCACGCCAGTCCGGGCCGTTCTCTGCACGCACGACACCGACGGTACGCCCCGGCATTGCGGCGTCGCGGTGGACCGTCTCGTCGTTGCGAGGTCGTGGGGGGGTGATGAGGCACGCGCGTACGTCATCGATGCCCGCAATCGTGGCCCGGCCCGACGGTCGAGCGCCTCTGACCGGCTGACGTTCGGGTCCCGTCACCGACGGTGACGGGACCCTGTCGCGCGCGAGCCCCCGGCGACAGCCGCCGGTGGGTAGGTGGGCTCTCAGGCGAGCCCGGCCCGGCGCAACGCGTCCGCGATCGCGCTGTTGGCCGGAGCCGGGGTCGTGCCCCGACCCTGCCGCGGCTGGCCGCCGCGTCCGCCCTGGCCGCCCCGGACACCGGAGCTGCCCCGGTCGCCGCGCCCGGTGTCGCCGCGCCGACCGCCACGGTCGTCGCCGCGTTCCCGCCGGCCGTCCGCGCCGCCCCGACCGGCTGCGGAGTCCTCGTCCAGCCGCAGGGTCAGCGAGATGCGCTTGCGCGGCACGTCCACGTCCAGCACCTTGACCCGGACCACGTCGCCGGACTTCACCACCTCGTGCGGGTCCTTGACGAAGGTGCGCGACATCGCCGACACGTGCACCAGGCCGTCCTGGTGCACCCCGACGTCGACGAACGCGCCGAACGCGGCGACGTTGGTGACCACACCCTCCAGCACCATGCCGGGGGTCAGGTCGCTGATCTTCTCCACGCCCTCGGCGAAGGTCGCCGTCTTGAACTCCGGGCGTGGGTCGCGGCCCGGCTTCTCCAACTCGGCGAGGATGTCGGTGACCGTGGGCAGACCGAACGTGTCGTCGACGAAGTCGGTGGCGCGCAACCCGCGCAGGATGGCGCTGCGGCCGATGATGGAGCGCAGGTCCTGCCCGGTGGAGGAGAGGATCCGGCGCACCACCGGGTACGCCTCCGGGTGCACGCTCGAGGAGTCCAGCGGGTCGTCGCCGCCGGGGATGCGCAGGAAGCCGGCGCACTGCTCGAACGCCTTCGGGCCGAGGCGGGACACCTTCTTCAACTCGGCGCGGGTGCGGAAGGGGCCGTTGGCGTCCCGGTGCAGCACGATGTTCTCGGCCAGGCCCGCGCCGATGCCGGAGACCCGGGTGAGCAGGGGCGCGGATGCGGTGTTGACGTCCACCCCGACGGCGTTGACGCAGTCCTCCACGACGGCGTCCAGCGAGCGGGAGAGCTTCACCTCGGACAGGTCGTGCTGGTACTGCCCGACGCCGATGGACCGCGGGTCGATCTTGACCAGTTCGGCGAGGGGGTCCTGGAGACGGCGGGCGATGGAGACCGCGCCGCGCAGCGACACGTCCAGCCCGGGCAGTTCCTGCGCGGCGTACGCGGAGGCGGAGTAGACCGACGCGCCCGCCTCGGAGACCACCAGCTTGGTCAGCTTCAGCTCGGGGTGCCGCTTGATCAGGTCGGCGGCCAGCTTGTCGGTCTCCCGGCTGGCGGTGCCGTTGCCGATGGCGATCAGTTCGACGCCGTGCGCGGCGGCCAGGGTCGCCAGGGTGTGCAGGGAGGCGTCCCACTGCCGACGCGGCTCGTGCGGGTAGATGGTGTCGGTGGCGACCACCTTGCCGGTGGCGTCCACCACTGCCACCTTCACCCCGGTCCGCAGGCCCGGGTCCAGCCCCATGGTGGGTCGGGCGCCGGCCGGGGCGGCGAGCAGCAGGTCACGCAGGTTGGTGGCGAAGACCCGGACGGCCTCCTCCTCGGCCGCCTGCCACAGCCGCATCCGCAGGTCCGCGCCGAGGTGGATGAGGATGCGGGTACGCCAGGCCCAGCGCACCGTGTCGGTCAGCCACTTGTCGGCCGGCCGCCTCTGGTCGGTGACCCCGAACCGGCCGGCGATCGCGGCCTCGTACCGGGTCGGGCCGGTGACGACCGCGTCGGCGTCGCCGTCGGCCTCCGGGTCCATGGTCAGGTCGAGTACGCCCTCCTTCTCGCCCCGGAACATGGCCAGGATCCGGTGCGAGGGCAGCTTCGGGTACGGCTCGGCGAAGTCGAAGTAGTCGGCGAACTTCGCCCCGACGGTCTCCTGTCCCTCGCGTACCCGCGACACCAGCCGGCCCCGCGACCACATCTGCTCGCGCAGCGTGCCGATCAGGTCGGCGTCCTCGGCGAACCGCTCGATCAGGATGGCCCGGGCCCCGTCCAGCGCGGCGGCGGCGTCCGCCACGCCCTTGTCGGCGTCGACGAACCCGGCCGCCACCGTCTTCGGGTCCTGCGTGGGGTTGCCGAGCAGCGTGTCGGCCAGCGGCTCCAGCCCGGCCTCGCGGGCGATCTGGGCCCGGGTCCGCCGCTTGGGCTTGTACGGCAGGTAGATGTCCTCCAGCCGGGACTTCGAGTCGGCGGCCATGATTTGTGCTTCGAGGGCCTCGTCGAGCTTGCCCTGGCTGCGGATCGACTCCAGCACCGCGGCCCGCCGCTCGTCCAGCTCGCGCAGGTACCGCAGCCGCTCCTCCAGGGTGCGTAGCTGGGTGTCGTCGAGCAGCCCGGTGGCCTCCTTGCGGTACCGCGCGATGAACGGCACCGTGGCACCGCCGTCGAGCAGCTCAACGGCCGCGCGTACCTGGTGCTCGGCGACGCCGAGCTCGCCGGCGATGCGCTGATGAACAGAGAGGGTCACGATGTCGCTCCGCCTTCTGGTGTGGGTTCCGTCGTGCATTCTGCCGGGCTACCGTGGCGATCATGGAAGCACCTGTGGAGCCTCGGGCGCGGCGGCTGTTCGGTGGCAGCGCGCGTGCTCTCGGCGACCTTGCGACCAGCCCGTTCCGCACCGACCGGGACCGCATCGTGGGCTCGCCGTTCTTCGCCCGGCTCGGCGGGGTCACCCAGGTGGTGAGTCCCGGCGGGTCCGGGCTGCTGGTGCACAACCGGCTCACCCACAGCCTCAAGGTCGCCCAGGTGGCCCGGGCGATCGCCGAACGCCTCACCGCCGACGGCTGGCAGCGTGACCTGGCGGAGAAGTTGGGCGGCTGCGATCCGGACGTGGTGGAGGCCGCCGCGCTCGCCCACGACCTCGGCCACCCGCCCTTCGGGCACCTGGGGGAGCGAGTGCTGGACCGGCTGGCCCGGCACCGGCTCGGCCTGCCCGACGGGTTCGAGGGCAACGCCCAGTCGTACCGGATCGTCACCTCGACGGAGATCCGGGGCGCGGCCACCACCGGCCTGGACCTGACCGCGGCGGTGCGGGCCGCGATGCTGAAGTACCCGTGGACCCGGCTCGACCACCCCGATCCGCATCCGCGCCTGTTGGACCCGCCGCCGCGCGGGGCGAGCCCGCCGCCGGACGACCCGGACAGCGGCTCGGCCAAGTTCGGGGCGTACCGCACCGAGGTAGATGATCTGCGGCAGGCCCGGGCACCGTTCGTCGGGCGGATCGCCGACTGGCAGCAGACCGTTGAGGCGTCGGTGATGGACATCGCCGACGACATCGCGTACGCCATCCACGACGTGGAGGACTTCTACCGGGTCGGGGTGCTCCAGCAGGGCGCGGTGGCCGCCGAGCTGATGGCCTGGCAGCGCGAGGGCGGGCACCTGCGGGCCATCACCGACGCGGCGCTGGCCACCTCGGCACGCCGCCCCGGCGCGGCGATCGAGCGGCTGCGTCGCCAGCTGCACCGCAAGGACGGCTGGGTCGCCGACGACGACGCCTTCGCCTCGGCGGTCGAACACGTCCGCGAGGAACTTGTCGACGGGCTGCTCGCCATGCCCTTCGACGGTTCGATCGAGGCGGAACAGTACGTGGCCCGCTTCTCCGCCCGGTGGACCACCCGGCTGGTCGACGCGATCACCATCACCGAGAAGCCGTCGCTGCGCTCCGGGCACGTGCTGCTGGCCCCACCGCAGTGGCACGAGGTGCAGGTGCTCAAGTTCGTCCACCACCGGTTCGTGCTGGCCCGTCCGGACCTGGCGTTGCACCAGCGTGGTCAGGCCCGGCTGCTCGGCACCCTGGTCGAGGCGCTGCTGGAATGGCTGCTCGACCCGGAGGAGGAGTCCCGGCTGCCTCGCCGCCTGCACGACCTGGTCGAGTTGGCCGAGGCGGAGCTGCATCCGCGTACCCCGGACCGGATCGGCAAGGCCCGCGGCCGGGCCATCGTCGATTTCGTCGCGCAACTGACCGACGGGCAGGCGGTGGCGATGCTCGATTCCCTGTCCGGCCGCTCCGGCGCTCTCTGGACCGACGCGTTCGTGCTCTGAGCGGCGCGGCTCAACGGGCCGGCACGCCCTTGACCACGGTGTCCGGCGGCACGTCGCGTACCACGCAGGCCCCCGCGCCGACGATAGCGCCGGCACCGACGCGCAGCCTGGGCAGCACCACGGCACCCGCGCCGATCAGCGCGGCAGTGTCCAGACGACAGTCGCCGGAGACGGCCGCGAGCGGGTGCAGCGAGACATGGTCGCCGACCACGCAGTCGTGGGCGAGGGTGGCGTTCTGGTTGACGTGCAGGTGCCGTCCGGCGGTGACGTTCGTGGTGATCCGGGCACCGGCGAACACCACCAGCCCTTCGGCGCAGACCAGGTCGGTGCCGACGGTGGCGTCCGGGTGCACCAGGCTGGCCACCGGCAGGCCGAAGGAGTCGACGCGGGCGGCGACCGTCCGGCGGACCCTCGGGTCGCCCAGGGCGAGCGTGACGTGGGTCTGCGGGGGCAACTGCCCGAGTACGGCGAGGGTGCCGAGGTACGGCAGACCGGTCGCCTCCGCCCGTTTACGGTTCACGTCCGACGGGGCGTCGTCAACGAAACCAACCGGCTGCCAGACCACGCGGCCGGCCGCCTCGTTGGCCGCCGCCACCAGTTGGGCGATCTCCCGACCGTGGCCGCCGCAACCGACGATGACGAGGTCGAGACTCGCCTGCGGGAGGGTGGTCTCCTGGTGGCGGCGAACCTGCATGCGTCTCCTCCGACCACTGACAACTGACCGATGACCACTGACCGCTGACCGATCCGCGAGCAGATTAGCCAGTTTGTCGCAGTAGGCGCAGTCATCCGCCGGCCCCGGCGAGTCATCGGTGTCCGCGACCCGTCCGGCCGACGTCTCAGGCGATCGCCTGCCACCAGCCGTCGACCGAGGGCGGATCGTCGACCGTCACCCGCTCACCCGGGCGCGGCACGGCCAGCCGGACGTCGCGCGCCTTGGCCTCGGCCCAGAGCCGGTCCACCGGCTCCGACCAGTCGTGCAGCGCCAGGTTGAAGGTCGCCCAGTGCACCGGTACGAGCAGTCCACCGCGCAGGTCGACGTGGGCGGCGACCGCCTCCTCCGGGAACATGTGGATGCTCGCCCAGGCGTGGTCGTACGCGCCGATCTGGATGAGCGTCACGTCGAACGGGCCGTACGCCGCGCCGATCTCGGCGTAGCCGGCGAAGTAGCCGGAGTCTCCGGTGTAGTAGACGCGGCGCTGCCGCCCGGCCACCACCCAGGAACTCCAGAGGGTGCCGTTGCGGCGCAGCCCGCGCCCCGAGAAGTGCTGTGCGGCGGCGCAGGTGATCTCCAGTTCGGCCACCCGGTGGGTCTGCGTCCAGTCCAGTTCGATGATCCGGTCGGCCGGCACGCCCCACCGGTCGAGGTGAGCGCCGACGCCCAGCGGCACCAGGAACGGCGCCGACTGCCGGGCCGTCAACTCCCGGACCGTGGCCATGTCGAGGTGGTCGTAGTGGTCGTGGGAGATCAGGATGGCGTCGAGGTGGGGCAGTTCGTCGAGGCGTACCGGCGGCTCGTGCAGCCGGCGCGGGCCGAGCGTGGCCGACGGTGAGCACCGCTCGCTCCACACCGGGTCGAGCAGCACCCGCCGTCCCTCGATCTCGACAAGCGTGGTGGCGTGGCCGTACCAGATGACGTTCAGTTCGCGGGCCGGGTCGACCGGCGTCGCCGCGACCGGGCGGACCAGCGGCACCGGAGCGCTCGGACGGCGTTTCTGCTTACCGAAGAGCAACTCTCGGAGCAGGTTGCGGTCCGGGGCCGGGGCGGTGATCGGGGTGCCCGGTCGGTTGTGGAAGACGCCGTCGCGGAACTGCGGCGACCGGGCCGCCCGGTCCGCCCGGGCCCCGGCGAGCCGACCACCGAGCGCGGCCGGGACGTCCCGGGCCGCCCAGGCCAGACCGGCCAACCCGGCCAGGGCCGCGAGCCCCGCCATCGAGCCGCTGATCCGTCGCCCGGTCACCTTCTTCGACGCACGCATGGTTCCCCCTCCGTCGCGGCCCGGAGTCCACGTTAACCGCCGTCGGCTCGGTCAGCCGCCGTTGCTGGGTCGGTGCGGGTGGGCGCGGTGTCGGGTCCCGCTGCCGCCGACCCGGTCGGTGGCGTCCAGGAACCACCGCCCCAGCCTGGCCCGGGCCGCCACGGCGGGGTGGGTGGCGCCGTAGTCGTCCGCGCCCGGCTGGCCGTCGGCGAAGAGCGCGTACGTCAGCACCGGCGCCCCGGCGGCGTCGAAGATGACACCTGCCTCGTGCCGGGCGTCGGCGAACCAGCCCGCCTTGGTGGCGATGCGGGCCCGCTGCGCCGAGGACATCTCGCGACGGATGCCGTCGGTGAACGCCACCGGTGCGCGCAGCAGCCGCAACACGACATCGGTCGAGGACGGTGTGAGCAGGGTGCCGCCGACCAGGGCCTGGAGCAGGTCGTGGGTTTCCCGGGGGGTGCTGGTGCCGAGGAAGAACCGGTTCGGGTTGGCCACCGGCTGCACCTGGGTGTTGGGGAAGCCCTTGGCCTGCAGGATCTGGTTGAGCTCGGCGGCCGGGCAGACCAGCCCGCAGAGCCGTACCGCGGTGTCGTCGGAGACGGTCAGCAGGTTGGCCAGCACGTGTCCCAGGGTCACCTGGCTGGGGTAGGCACCGTCGAGGCTGAAGATGCCATCGCCGCCGGGCACCACGATGGCGGCGCTCACCTCGACCCGCTGGTCGAGGGTGAGCAGACCCCGGTCGACCTTGTCCAGCACGGCGACCGCCACAGCGATCTTGTTGACGCTGTACGCCTCGATCCGGCGGTCCGCCGACTCGGCCACCGCGACCAGCGGGTCACCGCCGGTCGGGCTGGTGAGGCTGACGTACGCCTGCCAGTTCCCACCGGCCCGGCCGGTCTCCCGCCGGTACGCGGCAGCGACGCGCGCCACGGCACTCCTGCGCTCGGCGCTCGGGCCCGGCTGCGCGGCGGTCGTCCCAGCCTGGCCCGGCTCTGCGGAGGTCGTCGCGGCCGGGCCAGGCTCAGCGGCGGCCGGCACGCTGGGGCCGAACACGGTGCCGGCCGTGGCCACGGTGCCCAGGCCGAGCGCGGTCCTGCGGTTCACTCGGATGGTCAATCGTCTCTCCCGTCGGTGCCCGATCGTGTCCTCGGGACACCTTAGGCCGACGCATCGACGCGTGTGTGCCCGTCGATGCGCTCACGGGGCGAGCACGACCTTGACGCAGCCGTCCTCCTTGCGCTGGAACATCTCGTACGCCTGCGGGGCCTGCGCCAGCGGCATCCGGTGGGTACGCAGGTCCGTCACGCCGAGCGGGTCGCTGTCGTCGGCGAGCAGCGGGATGATCTCGTCGGTCCAGCGGCGGACGTGACACTGGCCCATCCGCATCTGGATGCCCCGGTCGAACATCTCCATCAGCGGCAGCGGATCGACCTCGCCGCCGTACACGCCGGAGATGGAGACGGTGCCGCCGCGCCGTACGGCCTTCAACGCGGCCTTGAGCACGACGAGCCGGTCCACCCCGGCCTTGTCGATCATCTGCCCGGCCAGCTTGTCGGGGAGCAGCCCGGCGGCGGTCTGAGCGATCTTGCCCAGTGGCGCGCCGTGCGCCTCCATGCCGACCGCGTCGATCACCGCGTCCGGTCCACGCCCGTCCACCAGGTCGATCAACGTGCCGGGCACGTCGTCGATCTGGCTGACGTCGAGGACCTCGACGCCGTGCCGGCGAGCCATCTCCAGCCGCTCCGGCACCACGTCGAGGCCGATCACCCGTTCCGCGCCGAGGTGCCGACCGACCCGGGCGCAGAACTGACCCACCGGGCCGAGGCCGAAGACGGCCAGGGTGCCGCCGCGCGGGGTGTCGGCGTACTTCACCGCCTGCCAGGCCGTCGGCAGGATGTCGGAGAGGTAGAGCCACTGCTCGTCCGGACCGGTCTCCGGTACCTTGATCGGCCCGAACTCGGCGTGCGGCACCCGCAGGTACTCGGCCTGACCGCCGGGCACCGAGCCGTACAGGGAGGTGTAGCCGAACAGGGCCGCGCCCTTGCCCTCGGAGGTGACCTGGGTGGTCTCGCACTGCGCGTACAACTGGCGGGAGCACATCCAGCAGGAGCCGCAGGCGATGTTGAACGGCACCACCACCCGGTCGCCGGGCTTGAGCCGGGTCACCCCCGCGCCGACCTCCTCGACGATCCCCATCGGCTCGTGCCCGAGCACGTCGCCCGGCTTGAGGTACGGCCCGAGAACCTCGTACAGATGCAGGTCCGACCCGCAGATCGCGGTGGAGGTGATCCGTACGATCGCGTCGGTCGGCTCCTCGATCCGCGGGTCCGGCACCTCTTCGACCCGTACGTCCCGCTTGCCCTGCCACGTCAACGCCCGCATACCCGCCTCCTAGTCGTCGATGTAGCTGGCCTGCTACCCGACAAGGCGCCCTTCAACCAACCCCTCTGTGCACGTTGATCAAGAGGTTTGCGTCAGGATTCCGGCGATCGCCGACGCAAACCTCTTGATCAACATCGAAAGGGTGGGGTGGGGGTGCGGAGTTAGGGGGTGTCGGGGCGTTTGGTGGTGGTGGCGGCGAGGTAGTCGCGGTTGAGGCGGCCGATGGTGGTCAGCGGGATGCCCTTGGGGCAGACGGCGGTGCACTCGCCGGCGTTGGTGCAGCCACCGAAGCCGGCCTCGTCGTGGGCGTCGAGCATGCCGATGACCCGGGTGTACCGCTCCGGCTGGCCCTGGGGCAGCAGGCCCAGCTGGGTGACCTTGGCGGCGGTGAACAGCATGCCGGAGCCGTTCGGGCAGGCCGCCACGCAGGCGCCGCAGCCGATGCAGGCGGCGGACTCGAAGGCGGCGTCGGCGTTGGCCTTGGCCACCGGCACCGAGTGCGCCTCCGGCGCGCTGCCGGTCGGCGCGGTGATGTACCCACCAGCCGCGATGATCTTGTCGAACGCGTTGCGGTTGACCACCAGGTCCTTGATGACCGGGAAGGCGCGGGCCCGCCACGGCTCGATGTCGATGGTGTCGCCGTCTTTGAACTGTCGCATGTGCAGCTGGCAGGCGGTGGTGCCGCGCTGCGGCCCGTGCGCGTTGCCGTTGATCATCAGACCGCACATGCCGCAGATGCCCTCACGGCAGTCGTGGTCGAAGGCGACCGGTTCCTCGCCGGCGAGGATGAGCCGCTCGTTGAGCACGTCGAGCATCTCCAGGAACGACATGTCCGGGGAGACGTCCTCGACCTGGTAGGTCACCATCCGACCCTTGTCCGCGGGGCCGGATTGGCGCCAGATGCGCAGGGTCAGGTTCACTTGTAGCTCCGCTGCGTGGGGTGGACGTATTCGAACTTCAGGTCTTCCTTGTGCAGCACCGAGGGCTCACCGGTGGCGGTGAACTCCCAGGCGGCGACGTAGGCGAAGTTGTCGTCGTCGCGCTGCGCCTCGCCGTCGGGGGTCTGGTGCTCGGCCCGGAAGTGGCCGCCGCAGGACTCCTCCCGGTGCAGGGCGTCGATGCACATCAGCTCGGCCAGCTCGAAGAAGTCGGCCACCCGGCCGGCCTTCTCCAACGACTGGTTGAGCCCGTCGGCGTCACCGACGATGCGGACCCGCTGCCAGAACTCCTCGCGCAGCGCGCGGATCTCGTCGATCGCCTTGCGCAGCCCGGCCTCGGACCGCTCCATGCCGCAGTGTTCCCACATGATCTGGCCGAGTTCCCGGTGGAACGAGTCCACCGTGCGGTCGCCGTTGACGGCGAGCAGCCGCTGCAGGCGATCCTCCACGTTGCGGCGGGCCTCGATCGCGGCCGGGTGGCTGCCGTCGATCTTCTCGAACGGGCCGGCGGCCAGGTAGTTGGCGATCGTGTTGGGCAGGACGAAGTAGCCGTCGGCCAACCCCTGCATCAGCGCCGAGGCGCCGAGCCGGTTCGCGCCGTGGTCGGAGAAGTTCGCCTCGCCGATCACGAACAGGCCGGGGATGGTGGACTGCAGGTCGTAGTCGACCCAGAGGCCACCCATCGTGTAGTGCACGGCCGGGTAGATCCGCATCGGGACCTCGTACGGGTCCTCGCCGGTGATCCGCTCGTACATCTCGAACAGGTTGCCGTACTTGGCCTCGATGGCCTTGCGGCCGAGCCGGTCGATGGCGTCGGCGAAGTCCAGGTAGACGCCGAGCTTGGTCGGGCCCACCCCTCGGCCCTCGTCGCAGACGTTCTTCGCGGCCCGGGAGGCGATGTCCCGGGGCACCAGGTTGCCAAAGGACGGGTAGATCCGCTCCAGGTAGTAGTCCCGCTCGTCCTCGGGGATGTCGCGGGGGGCCCGGTCGTCGCCCTTGGCCTTGGGCACCCACACCCGGCCGTCGTTGCGCAGCGACTCGCTCATCAGGGTCAGCTTCGACTGGTGGTCGCCGGAGACCGGGATGCAGGTCGGGTGGATCTGGGTGTAGCACGGGTTGGCGAAGTACGCGCCCTTGCGGTGGGCCCGCCAGGTGGCGGTGACGTTGCAGCCCTTGGCGTTCGTCGACAGGTAGAACACGTTGCCGTAGCCGCCGGAGGCGAGCACCACCGCGTCGGCGAACTCGCTGGTGATCTCACCGGTGACCAGGTCCCGGACCACAATGCCCCGGGCCTTGCCGTCGACGACGATCAGCTCCAGCATCTCGTGCCGGGCGTTCATCTCCACGTTGCCCAGGCCGATCTGCCGCTCCAACGCCTGGTACGCCCCGAGCAGCAGCTGCTGGCCCGTCTGGCCCCGGGCGTAGAAGGTGCGCTGCACCTGGGCGCCACCGAACGAGCGGGTGTCGAGCAGGCCGCCGTACTCGCGGGCGAACGGCACACCCTGGGCGACGCACTGGTCGATGATGTTGACCGAGACCTCGGCCAGCCGGTGCACGTTGGACTCGCGGGAGCGGAAGTCGCCACCCTTGACGGTGTCGTAGAAGAGGCGGTGCACCGAGTCGCCGTCGTTGCGGTAGTTCTTGGCGGCGTTGATGCCGCCCTGCGCGGCGATCGAGTGTGCCCGGCGCGGGCTGTCCTGGTAGCAGTACGACTTGACCTGGTAGCCCTGCTCGGCCAGCGTGGCCGCGGCCGAGCCGCCGGCCAGGCCGGTGCCGACCACGATCACCGTCATCTTGCGTCGGTTGGCCGGGTTGACCAGCTTGGCCTCGAACCGGCGGCGTTCCCAGCGGCTCTCGATCGGGCCGTCGGGGGCCCGGGTGTCGGCGACCGGGTCGCCCTCGATGTACAGATCCATGGTCAGGACACCAATCCGGTGAGTACGGCGAACG
This sequence comes from Micromonospora maris AB-18-032, assembly GCF_000204155.1. Classification (NCBI taxonomy): domain Bacteria; kingdom Bacillati; phylum Actinomycetota; class Actinomycetes; order Micromonosporales; family Micromonosporaceae; genus Micromonospora; species Micromonospora maris. Next base: position 2,069,277 of record NC_015434.1, read on the forward strand.
GGACCACGAGGTAGCCGGCGACGAGCGCGGCGGAGAAGACCAGCGCCACCGCCTTGGCCCGCTGCTCGCCGCGCGGGGTCTGCTGGCCCAGGCTGCGCAGTGCGCTGAAGACACCGTGGCGCAGGTGGAAGCCGAGCGTGACCACCGCCAGGGTGTAGAAGAGCGTGACGTACCACCGTTGCGGCGCGAAGGTGGCGACGACGTTGGCGTACGGCCGGGACGGGTCGCCGACCGGGTTCAGGTGCCCGGTGGTCAGGTCGAGCAGGTGATAGATCACGAAGAACAGGATGATCACGCCGCCCCAGCGCATGGTGCGGGCGGCGTAGCTGCCCTGGACCTTCTTGCGGTGGGCGTAGCGCACCGGGCGGGCGGCACGGGCGCGCAGGGCCAGCACGGTGGCGGCCCAGATGTGCCCGACGGCCGCGACGACGAGGCCGATGCGCATGAACCAGAGGAACCAGACGCCCGGCAGCAGCGGCTTGCCGACCTCGCGCAGCCAGTGCGCGTACCCGTTGAACGAGGAGTCGCCCGAGAAGACCTTCAGGTTGCCCAGCATGTGTGCGATGAGGAAGAACACCAGGAAGATGCCCGTCACCGCCATGACGGCCTTGAGGCCGACGTTGGAGCGGATGGGCGACCGAGTTCGAGTCGTGACTACCACGTGCCCGACGCTAGGAGCACTTCGATCAGTCGTCCAATGCATCGACACCGCAGTCTGGATAGCCATAGGCTATCCAGATGCAGCTCCATCAGCTCAAGTACTTCATTGCAGTAGCCGAAGTACGACATTTCACCCAGGCGGCCGATGTCGTCGGGATAACCCAGCCGTCGCTGAGTAAGCAAATTCACGCCTTGGAGGACACCCTCGGCGCCCCGTTGTTCGAGCGGGTAAGGGGCAACATCACCCTGACCGCGGCCGGTGAGGTGCTGCTGCCCCTGGCCAAGCGGATCCTCGCCGACGTGGAGACCGCCACCCGCGAGGTGCAGGAACTGGTCGGTCTGCGGCGCGGGCGGGTCCGCCTCGGTGCCACCCCGAGCCTGGCCACCTCCCTCGCGCCGCCGGTGCTGCGCCGCTTCCGCGACGTCCACCCCACCGTCGACCTGCGGGTGGAGGAGGGCGGCTCACAGGACCTGGTCCGCCACCTGCTCCGCGGCGACCTCGACCTAGCCTTGATCATCATGCCGGCGCAGGGCATCGACCCGGGGCTGCGCGCCGATCCGATCCTGACCGAGAGCCTGGTGGTCGCCTCGGTCGATCCGCTGCCGACCGCGTACCCCGGAGCCGACCTGCAGATCACCGACCTGCGCGACCAGCCGTTGGTGATGTTCCGCGAGGGCTACGACCTGCGCGACGCCACCCTGCAGGCATGCCGGGCCGCCGGCTTCGAACCGACCCTGTCGGTCGACGGCGGCGAGATGGACGCGGTGCTCAGCTTCGTCGAGGCCGGCCTGGGCATCGCCCTGGTCCCCGGCATCGTGGTGGCCCGCCGGCCCGGCATCCGGGTCACCCGACTGGCCCCGCCCGGGGTACGCCGCACGATCGCGGTGGCCCGCCGCCGCGACGTGGTGCCCACCCACGCCGGCCGCGAACTGCGCCGCATCCTGCTCGACTACGTGCACACCGCCACCGCCGACGACGAGCTTCCGCCCGGGGTCGAGCCGCTGACCTGAGACCGCACGGCATCGAGCACGATCGAAGCAGCCAGGGGTCGTGGCGCGCGCATAGGCTGCCCCGCATGGCAGCCTCCGGTCGCGCCGTCGTCATCGGAGCCAGTCTGGGCGGACTGCTCGCCGCCCGGGCGTTGGCGGAGAGCTTCGCCGAGGTGATCCTGCTGGACCGGGACACCCCGCCGGACGAGCCGGTGCACCGCCGGGGCGTACCGCAGGGCCGTCACGTCCACGTCCTGCTCGACCGGGGCCGCCAAGCCCTGGAGAGTCTCTTCCCCGAACTCGGCGCCGAGCTGTACCGCCTCGGCGCCACTCCGGTCGACCTGCACGGTCAGGTGCACTGGTACAACGACGGGCACCGGATGCTGCCGGCCCGCTCCGACCTGACCGCCTTCGGCATGAGCCGACCGTTGCTCGAACAGGTGGTCAGGCAGCGCACCGTCGCGCTTCCCGGGGTGACCGTGGTGCCCGACTGCGAGGTGACCGGCCTGCTCGCGACCGACGACCACCGCCGGGTCACCGGAGTACGACTCGCTCCGCGCGACGGCCGACCGTCGACCCTGACCGCCGATCTCGTGGTCGACGCCGGTGGCCGGGCCAGCCGCAGCCCGATCTGGCTGACCGAGCTCGGCTACCCGACGGTGGAACAGGAACGGGTCGAGGTCGGGGTCACCTACGTGACCCGCCGATACCGGCGCGAGGCCGGCCAACTGGAGGACAAGCTCGGCGTCCTGTCCAACGCGATGCCGGGCTGTCCCCGCTACGGCGTCGTCGCACCGCAGGAGGGTGGGCGGTTCGCGGTCACCATGGCGGGCATCCTGGGCGAGGAACCCCCGGTCGACGAGGCCGGATTCGTCAGGTACGCGACCTCACTGGCCGCCCCGCAGGTCGGCGAACTGGTCCGGCACGCCCAACCGCTGGACGAGCCGGTGCTGATGCGCTTCCCGGCCAGCGTCCGACGTCGCTACGAACGGCTGCCCCGCTTCCCGGACGGCCACCTGGTCTTCGCCGACGCGCTGTGCAGCCTCAACCCGGTCTACGGGCAGGGCATCACCGTCGCCGCCGTACAGGCGTTGCTGCTACGCCGGCTACTCGCCCGCGGCGGGCGTCACCGGCTGGCCCGGCGCTTCTTCCGGCGGGCGGCGCGTGTGATCGACGCGCCCTGGTCCATCGCCGTCGGCACCGACCTGCGCTTTCCGGGAGTCACCGGGCACCGTACCCGCAAGGTCCGGTTCGTCAACGCCTACCTGGCCCGACTGCACGCGGCGGCCGCGCACGACGTGGCGCTCGGCGCCGCCTTCCTGCGGGTGATAAACCTGATCGATCCGCCGGCCCGGTTGCTCGGCCCGGGGGTGATGCTCCGGGTACTCCTCGGCGCACGTCAGCGCCCTTCGGCGTCGTCCATGGCCCGGTAGATGCGTTGCTCCGAGATCGGGTACGGAGTGCCGAGGGCCTGGGCGAAGACGCTCACCCGCAGTTCCTCGATCATCCAGCGGATCTGCCGTACGGCGACGGAGTCACGTCGGGCCGGCGGGAGTACGGCGAGCATCTCGTCGTACTCCCGCTGGACCACCGCGATCCGGTCCTGCAACTGCTTGTCCCGGGGCGGATTGCCGGGCAACCGATCCAGCCGCCGCTCGATGGCAGTCAGGTAGCGCAGCAGATCGGACAGCCGGGCGTAACCGACCTCGGTGATGAAACCGGCGTGCACCAGCCCGGTGAGCTGGTTACGGATGTCGGCCAGGGCGGCCACCACGGCCAGGTTCCTCGTCGCGCCGAGCCGCTGCTGCACCGCGTACGCGGCGGCGAGCACCGCCCGGACCCGCTCCATCACCTCCACCACGGTGTCCACCAGATCGGCGCGAACCTTGTCCCGCAGCGCGGTGAAACCCTCGGCGTCCCAGACCGGCCCGCCGGCGTCGCCGATCAGCTTGTCGATCGCCGCGCCGGTGGCGTCCTCGATCAGCGCCTGCACCCCGCCGTGCGGATTGCGCGACAACGCCAGCTTCGCCTCGTTGGAGAGCCGGCCCTGGAGGAACTTGGCCGGTGACGGCACGGTCAGCCGCAGCAGCCGACGGGTACCCGCCCAGTGCGCGGCCTCCTGCTCGCCCGGCGAGTCGAAGACCCGTACCCCGACCGTGGCGCCCTCGTCCACCAGCGCCGGGTACGCGGTCACCGCGTACCCCGCCCGGATCTGCTCGATGGTGCGCGGCAGGGTGCCGATCTCCCAGCCGGTCAGCCCGGTACGCGCCACGTCCGGCGCGGCGGCGGCCACCACCTGGCGTACCTCGGCCTTGAGCTGGCGTTGCAGGGCCGGCAGATCCTTGCCCTCGGCGACCGGCTTGTCGTCGTCGCCGCGCACCCGGAAGGTGACCCGCAGGTGTGCCGGCAACTTGCCGAGATCCCAGGCCTCGCGGGGCACGGTCACCCCGGTCATCCGGCGCAGCTGCCGGGTCAGCGCGTCCAGCAGCGGCTCCTCGCCGGGGGTGATCGCGGCCAGCGCGGCGCGGGCGAAGTCCGGCACCGGTACGAAGTTGCGCCGCACCGGCTTGGGCAGCGAACGGATCAACGCGATGACCAGTTCCTCCCGCAGACCCGGCACCTGCCAGTCGAAGCTCTCCGCCGGCACCTGGTTGAGCAGCGGCAGCGGGATGTCGACGGTCACCCCGTCGGCCGGGGACCCGGGCTCGAACGTGTACGTCAACGGCAACTCGACACCCTCGGTGTGCCACCGGTCGGGGAAGTCCGCCTCGTCCACGCCGCCCCGACCCGCGTTGACCAGCAGCTCACGGGTGAAGGTGAGCAGGTCCGGGCGCTCCCGGCGGGTCTTCTTCCACCAGGTGTCGAAGTGCCGCCCGGAGACCACGTCGGCGGGGATCCGCTCGTCGTAGAACTGGAAGATCGTCTCGTCGTCGACCAGGATGTCGCGCCGCCGGGCCCGGCTCTCCAACTCCTCCAACTCGGTACGCAGCCGCTCGTTGTCCCGCCAGAACTGGTGGTGGGTGGACCAGTCGCCCTCGACCAGCGCGTGCCGGATGAACAACTCCCGGCTCAGCACCGGATCGATCCGACCGAAGTTGACCTTGCGAGAAGTGACAAGCGGTACGCCGTACAGCGTCACCTTCTCGTACGCCATCACGGCCGCCTGCTTCTTCTCCCAGTGCGGCTCGCTGTAGCTGCGTTTGACCAGGTGCTGGGCCAGCGGTTCGACCCACTCGGGTTCGATCCGCCCGTTCACCCGACCCCACAACCGGGAGGTCTCCACCAACTCGGCGGCCATCACCCAGCGCGGTGGCTTGCGGAACAGCGCCGAGCCGGGGAACAGCCCGAACTTCGCCCCCCGGGCCCCCAGGTACTCGTTCTTCTGGGCGTCCTTGAGCCCGACGTGCGACAGCAGGCCGGGCAGCAGCGACTGGTGCACCTTCGGGGTGTCGATCTCCTCCGGCAGGTCCGCGCCGGACTGGCGTCGCCCGCCTCCGCGCGGGGCGTCGTCGTCGGCGCCTCGCCGTCCGCGCCCCCGGCCCTCCGAATCGGCGGTACGCAGCACCTGGCGCAACTGGCTGACGATGTCCTGCCACTCGCGTACCCGCAGGTAGTTGAGGTACTCGGCCTTGCACATCCGGCGGAACGCGCTGGAGGACAGGTCCTTCTGCTGCTCGCGCAGATACCGCCACAGGTTCAGAAACGCCACGAAGTCCGACTCTTTGTCGGCGAACCGGGCGTGCGCCTGGTCGGCCTGTGCCTGCTTGTCGGCCGGCCGCTCACGCGGATCCTGGATCGACAACGCCGCGGCGATCACCATCACCTCGGTGGCGCAGCCGTTGCGCTCCCCTTCGAGCACCATCCGCGCGAGCCGGGGGTCGACCGGCAGTTGAGCCAGCCGCCGCCCGAGCGCGGTGAGTCGCCGATCCAGGTCGGTCTCGGTCGGGTCCAGGGCACCCAACTCGTGCAGCAGGTTGACCCCGTCGGCGATGTTGCGTCGATCCGGCGGGTCGATGAACGGGAAGGCGGCGATGTCGCCCAGACCGATGGCGGTCATCTGCAGGATGACCGAGGCCAGGTTGGTCCGCAGGATCTCCGGGTCGGTGAACTCGGGCCGCGACAGGAAGTCCTGCTCGTCGTAGAGCCGGATGCAGATACCGTCCGAGGTACGCCCACAGCGGCCCTTACGCTGGTTGGCGCTGGCCTGCGAGACCGGCTCAATGGGCAGCCGCTGCACCTTCAGCCGCTGCGAATAGCGGGAGATCCGGGCGGTACCCGGGTCCACCACGTACTTGATGCCGGGCACGGTCAGCGAGGTCTCCGCGACATTCGTCGCCAGCACCACCCGCCGTCCGCTGTGCGGGGCGAAGACCCGGTGCTGCTCGGCGACGCTCAGCCGGGCGTACAGCGGCAGGATCTCGGTGCCGAGCAGCGACCGCTTGTTCTGCACCAGCTTGCCCAGCGCGTCCGCGGTGTCCCGGATCTCCCGCTCCCCGCTGAGGAAGACCAGGATGTCACCGGGCCCCTCAGCGGCCAGTTCCTCGACCGCGTCACCGATGGCCTGGATCTGATCGCGGACGTTCTCCTCGTCCGCCTCCTCCTCGTCGGTGTCCGCCACCTCGACCAGCGGCCGGTAGCGCACCTCGACCGGGTACGTCCTCCCGGACACCTCGACCACCGGCGCCGGTACGCCCTCGGGATGCTCCTCGGTCGGCGGCCCCGCGAAGTGCCGGGCGAACCGGTCGGTCTCGATCGTCGCCGAGGTGATGATCACCTTGAGGTCGGGTCGACGGGGAAGCAGCTGCTTGAGATAGCCCAGAATAAAATCGATGTTGAGACTGCGCTCGTGCGCCTCGTCGATGATCAGCGTGTCGTACTGGCGCAGCATCCGGTCGTTCTGCAACTCGGCCAGCAGAATGCCGTCGGTCATCAACTTGACCAGGCTCTGCTCACTGACCTGGTCGGTGAAGCGCACCTTGTAACCGACCACGTCACCCAGCTCGGTGCCCAACTCCTCGGCGATCCGATCAGCCACCGTACGCGCAGCCAGCCGACGAGGCTGCGTGTGCCCGATCAGCCCGCTGATCCCACGCCCCAACTCCAGGCAGATCTTCGGAAGCTGGGTGGTCTTCCCCGACCCGGTCTCACCGGCCACGATCACCACCTGGTGATCGCGGATCGCCTCGGCAATATCGTCCTTACGCTCGCTGACCGGCAACGCCGGCGGATAGGTGATCTTCGGCAGCGCGGCCCGGCGTCGTTCCAACCGGCCCTCCGCCACGGCCACCTCGGCCGCGATCTCGGCCAGCGCCGACTCCCGCCGCTGCGGGTCGCGCAGCCTGCGTACCCCGTCCAGCCGCCGGCGCAGCTGACGCTGGTCACGGAACATCAACGGGGGAAGGCGACGCTGCAACGCGCGGATCGGATCGGTCGCGGCAGGTGAGACTGGATTCTGCATGTCGTGCCCAAGGATAGGCAGCCCGCCGCCGCCCCGCCTCCGGGTTACCCCGAGCCTGACCGTCCCGAACCGTGCCGTCCCGGAGTCGGTCGTCCCGGGCCCAATCGACCCCGGACCTGGCCGCCCGAGCGGTGGCAGGTAGACCGCAGCACCCCTTTGCTCTGCTTCAACCGGCGCAATGGATGTCGTCGCCAATCGGTGCGTGGGGTGAAGCAGAGCAAAGGGCGCTGACGTGACACGGCCTCGTCCACCAACCGCAGTGCACTGTTGGGTGCGGGGGTGCGGGGGTGCGGGGGTGCGGGGGTGCGGGGGTGCGGGGGTGCGGGGGTGGCGGTCTATCGTTGTGCGTCGAGCGGGGGACGGAACACGGGGAAGCCGATGACGATGCGTGACACCGATCGGGCCTTGGTGCAGGCCGCCAGCGCGGTGGCGAAGCTGCGCTGCCGCAGCGCAGCCCACACTCTCGCCACGGTGGCCCGTACCGCCGATGGTCGGGTCGTCTCCGCCGTGAACGTGGTGCACGCGACCGGCGGAGCCTGCCCCGAGGTCGTTGCGATCGGTACCGCAGTGACCCAGGGCGTGGGCGAACTGGAAACCATCGTCACGGTCGGTGACCGCGGCCGGTCCCTGGTCACCCCATGCGACGCCTGCCGCCAACTCCTGGGCGACCTCTTCCCATCGCTGCGCGTGATCATCGGCCCCCTCGACACCCCCCGGGTCGTACCGATCACCGACCTCCCCCCAGCCACCCCCCACTGACCTTCCGACGACCCCACTGCACCCCACCCCCGGCCCCGCCGCCTGCCCGCCGCAGTCAAGGTGGTGTGCAACTTCGGGGAAGATGTCGCCTCGGCGCGTGCGGAGGCAGCATCTTCCCCGAAGTTGCAGGTGCGGGTGCAGGTGCGGGTGCGGGTGCAGGTGGGTGCAGGGCGGTCGCGCAGGTGCAGGGCGGTGGAGGCGGGCGGGGAGGTGATGGGCCGATGCAGGAGCAGGGGTGCAGGGGGGTGGGGCGGGTGGGTTAGCGGGCGCGGGTGTGGATTGCTTGGCGGAGTTCGGTGAGGAAGCCGTCGAAGTCTTCGCGGAGGCGTCGGGCTGTCACGTGCAAGACGATCCAGTCCTCGCCGAGCAGGCGGTTGAGACGGCGGCGGTCGCGGTGCAACTGCTCCGGGTCGTCGTGCCAGAGGCCGTCGTATTCGACCGCGATCCGCAGGTGCGGCCAGGCGAGGTCGACTCGGGCGATGAATCGACCGTCTCGCTGTACCACGAACTGAGTGACCGGCTGTGGGACGCCGGCCAGCACGATCCGCACCCGAAGCCGTGACTCCTGTGCCGACTCCGCGCCGGCATCGGCCAACTCCGCCAGCCGCAGCATGCGTTTCCAGCCCTGCGCACCGCGACGGTTGTGCGCCAGGTCCCGCAGCTGTTCGCAGCGCACCAGCCGGCGGTTGAGCAGTCGGTCCACCACGACCACGGCTTCTTCCAGATCGAGCCACTGGGCCAGATCCCAGCAGGTCCGCAGCGGCGTGGTGACCGACATCCCGTCGTGCGGCTGCACCTCGAACGGGTCGACCTCGACGGTGTGCACGGCGAGACCGGCGACAGGCCCGAAGCGTTGCCCGGCGGGAACCAGCACGTCGAGCGGTTCGGCGTCGGCGACGAATCCGGCACCGAACAGTGCCGCGGCGCTGCGTCCGGCGATCGCCGCACCGGGTGGGAGCAGCCACCGCGCCGCGGCCCGACACCGGGTGCGGTGCGAGACCGTGAGCTGGGCGTCGGCGTACACGTCTCGGAAGATCGCCCGCCATGCCTTACTGCGCAGCTCACCCCGGGTCAGCAGCCCTCGGGCCACGGCACGGGACCCTCGGAAGACGCGTCCGCGTAGCTGCGGCGGGCGCCGCGCGGATGTCGGCATGACATCCACTCTGGACGAGCCGACCCACTCTCGACACCCCCTGTGGATAACTCCTGCACCGCAACGCCAACGCCGACGAGACGCTAATGCAACTTCGGGGAAGGTGTCGCCTCGGTGCTGGCAGAGGCAGCACCTTCCCCGAAGTTGCACGGGCCGGGGGCGCGGGGCGCGGGGTGCGGGGTGCGGGGGGCGCGGGGGAGGGCGCGGGGTGCGGAGTGGGGTTACGCGGCGGCGGACCAGATGGCGCGGAAGGCGGCGGCTTCGCCGGCGAGCCAGCGTTCGATCTCGTCGGACTTGGCGCTCTCGGGCATGCGGTGGGTTACGCCCCGGCGTACGTCGACCAGGATCGGCTCGGCGTGCGGCAGGACGGCGTCCATGTGCCGGGCCATCAGGTGCAGGGTGGCGAGCGCGGCCTCCTCGCTGGGCGGGGTCTCGTCGAAGTACAGCCGGACGGCTTCGGCGCGGCCGTCGCAATGGCGTACGCCGAAATGGGGGTTGATCTTGACGGGTAGGTCGCCGAGCAGGGCGAGGGCGTCACGGGTCTGGGCCAGGTCCACCTCGCGCGGCTCGCCCAGGGAGTGCAGCCAGGCCGTGGCGCCCGGCACCAGTGCCTGGTAGAGGGGGCGCCACCGGGGCTTGACCACGTCGACCACCTGCGCCAGGTGGGTGCCGCCGGTGTGGAAGGCGATGTCGGCCTTGAGCGCCTTGACGAACTGGCCGTGCGGGTTGAAACCCGAGCGGCTGGCCCGCTGTCGACGCAGGCCGCCGACGAAGCTGGCTTTGGTCGGCCCGGTGCGGTCGACGTAGCGGGTGAAGCCGAGGAGGGTGGCGTACGGCGTGAGGGGGGCGGAGATGGGCGCGGTCACGAGCATCCTCCCAGGTCAGGAACTCGATTAGTACATACATTCTAATCGACGGGTCTGACATCGCCCAGGGGAGAAAACGGGCCGGCCGATGCCGGTACGAGCCCTGCCGGACGGGACAGCGCGCCGCTCGAAGATCGATTACAGTCCGGGCTTTCCTCATTCCTCTTTCGGAGCACACATGACATCCCTTACGGCCCGTTGGCCCCGCCTTGCCGTCGGCGCGGCGGTGCTGGCGACGACGGCGCTTCTCGGTCCCGTCCCCGTGGCACACGCCGCGGACGCGCTTCCCGACCTGTCCGTCTCGTTCACCCGAGAGCCGGTCGCGGAGGTCGACAACAGCGGCACCACCGTCGGCATGTACGTGTACAACTACGGCGAGGCGGACGCGAACGCGGTGACCGTCACCATCGACCTGAGCAAGCTCTCCGACGCGGTCGTCGCGACCGTGCCGGACTGGGTCGACAACTGCAAGCTCGCCGACAAGAAGATCACCTGCGACGTCGGCGTGCTCGTCGCTGGGCAGGTCGACACCCTCTACCCGGTGTCGTTGGCCAGCCGTCAGGGTGCCAAGCCCGGCGATGCCGGCTCGGTCACGGTGACCATCGCCAGCACGGAGGGCGACGCGAATCCCGACGACGACATCACGACCTTCCCGGTCACGGTGGTCGCTTCCGGGCCCGATCTGGTGGCCGCCGCCGCGGACCTCAACGACAAGTCCGACCGGGTCGGCCCCGGTGACACGGTGCCGCTCTACAGTGGCGTGTTCAACGAGGGCGACACTGCCGCCACGGACTTCACGTTCACCGTCAGCCTGACCACCGGCGCCACCTTCGTCGAGCGCTACAGCGACTGCACGTACGCCGACTACTACCCCGACGATGTCGGGGCGCCCTATGTGTACGGACCCAGCGAGGTCACCTGCGTCCTGCCGCTGACCCTCGAACCGGGTGAGGGGCTGCTGCTGTTCGACGACGAGACCGGCGAGTCGGTCTTCAACATCACCTTCGGTCGCAACCTGCCCGGTCCCGGCGAGCACTACGGTTTCGTCAGCGTCGCCCTGGCGGGGGAGTCGCGAGCGGCGAAGAAGGTCGCGGGCAGCAAGGGTACGGGCCCGTCCTTCGCCGACGCCGTCAAGGCCCTGCAGGTCAAGGCTGCGGATGCCAAGGTCGCCCGCCAGTCCAGCACCAAGTGGGAGCTCGACGAGTCGGACAACTACGCGGACTTCCGGTTCTGGAGCAAGAAGAACACCATCGACGTCGCTGTCACCGCCCCGGCCGTCAAGGGCGCCGTGGGTGAGACGGTCGACCTCACCTACGAGGTCGTCAACCACGGTCCCTCCGACGGGGGTGGCCCGGGCGTGCTCATCACCGCGCCGAGCGGCACGGTGCTGCTGCCCGCCGAGTGGTGCTACACCGACGGCGAGCCGGGCGGGACGCTGCCCGAGTCGAAGAAGCTGCGCTGCAACTTCGAGAGCGAGTTCCCGAGCATCGCGTCCGGCTATGGTCGGATCAAGGCGACCGTCCAGCTGAAGATCAAGTCAACGCCGGGTACGGACGGCACCATCGTGGTCGACGGTGCCATGTACTCCACCGAGTCGAAGCCGGAGAACAACACCGCCCGCATCGTCATCGACAACGGTGACGGCGACGGCGGTTCCGGCGGTGGCCTGCCGGTGACCGGCGCTCCGGCCGCCGCCGTGGCCGGCGTGGGTGCCGCCGTGCTGGCGCTCGGCGTGGTCCTCTTCGTGATGTTCCGTCGTCGCCGCCTGGCATTCCAAGCCCCACGCGACTGACCGACGCCTGTCGACCGCAGGGGTGGGCCGGTCCTCCGCTCCCACCCCTGCGGCATCGGTGACGCACGGTTAATCAAGAGGTTTGCGTCGGCGATCGCCGGATCCTGACGCAAACCTCTTGGTCAACAAGCCGTGCCGGCCGAGACACGCGGCCGGTTGCTTGGGTGGGTCAGAGTTGGCCGACGTTGGTGATGCGGATGATCGCCGTGCCGGCTTCGTCGGAGGCGGCTAGGTCGACCTCGGCGCTGATGCCCCAGTCGTGGTCGCCGTCGGGGTCGTCGAGGATCTGCCGTACGCTCCAGCGTTCGCGACCTTGTTCGATCATGAGCAGCGCCGGGCCGCGGGCGTTCGGGCCGGTGCCGATCTCGTCGTACGTGTCGAAGTAGGGCTCCAGCGCGTCGGCCCAGGCGTCGGCGTCCCAGCCGGCGGAGGCGTCCAGTTCGCCGAGAGCGTCCCAGTGGCGTAGCGCCGCCAGCTCGACCCGGCGGAACAGGGCGTTGCGGACGAGGACCCGGAAGGCGCGGGCGTTGCGGGTGACCGCCGTGGGGCGGTCGTCCAGGGCGGCGGCGACGTCCGGCAGGTCGGTGGGGTTGCGCAGCCGCTCCCACTCGTCGATGAGGCTGGAGTCGACCTGGCGGACCAGTTCGCCGAGCCACTCGATCAGGTCGATCAGCTCGTCGGTCTTGGCTTCCTCGGGCACAGTCTGCCGCAGCGTCTTGTACGCGTCGGCCAGGTAGCGCAGCACCAGGCCCTCCGAGCGGGACAGCCCGTAGAACTGCACGAACTCGGTGAAGGTCATCGCCCGCTCGTACATGTCGCGGACCACCGACTTGGGGGAGAGCTGGTGGTCGGCGACCCACGGGTGGCCCTGCCGGTACATCTCGTACGCGTTGTTCAGCAGTTCGGCCAGCGGCTTGGGCCAGGTCACCTCGTCGAGCAGTTCGAGGCGGGCCTCGTACTCGATGCCCTCGGCCTTCATCGCGGCGACCGCTTCACCGCGGGCCTTGAACTGTTGCGCGGAGAGCACCTGGCGGGGGTCGTCGAGGATCGACTCGATCACGCTCAGCACGTCGAGGGCGTACGAGGGGGACTCGCTGTCCAGCAGTTCGATGGTCGCCAGGGCCAGCGGTGACAGCGGTTGGTTGAGTGCGAAGTCGAGTTGCAGGTCGACGGTGAGCCGGACCCGTCGGCCGGTCTCGTCCGGCTCGGGCAGCTCCTCGACCACCCCACCGGCTTTCAGCGCCCGGTAGATGGCGATGGCTCGGCGGATGTGCCGGCGCTGGGCGGCGGGATCCTCGTGGTTGTCGGTGAGCAGGTGCCGCATGGCGGCGAAGGCGTCACCGGGGCGGCCGATGACGTTGAGCAGCATCGAGTGGCTGACCTGGAAGCTGGAGGTCAAGGGTTCCGGCTCGGCCTCGACCAGCCGCTGGAACGTCGGCTCACCCCAGCCGATCGAGCCCTCCGGCGGCTTCTTCTTCACCACCTTGCGGCGCTTCTTCGGGTCGTCACCGGCCTTGGCCAGCGCCTTGACGTTCTCGATGACGTGTTCGGGGGCCTGCACCACGACCCGGCCGAGGGTGTCGAAGCCGGCCCGGCCGGCCCGCCCGGCGATCTGGTGGAACTCACGGGCCTTGAGCAGCCGGGTACGCACCCCGTCGTACTTGGACAGGCCGGTGAACAACACCGTACGGATCGGCACGTTGATGCCGACGCCGAGGGTGTCCGTACCGCAGATGACCTTGAGTAGTCCGGCCTGGGCGAGGGTCTCCACCAGCCGGCGGTACTTGGGCAGCATGCCGGCGTGGTGCACGCCGATGCCGTGGCGGACCAGCCGGGACAGCGTCTTGCCGAAGCCGGAGGTGAACCGGAAGCTGCCGATCGCCTGGGCGATCATGTCCTTCTCGGCGCGGGTGCAGACGTTGACGCTCATCAGCGCCTGGGCGCGTTCCAGGGCGGCGGCCTGGGTGAAGTGCACGACGTAGATCGGGGCCTGCTTGGTTTCCAGCAACTCCTCGAGCGTCTCGTGCAGCGGCGTCATCGCGTACGTGAAGATCAGCGGGACCGGCCGCTCGGCCGAGCGGACGACGGCGGTGGAGCGGCCGGTACGCCGGGCCAGATCGTCGACGAACCGGGTGGTGTCGCCCAGCGTGGCGGACATCAGGACGAACTGCGCCTGGGGCAGTTCGATAAGCGGTACCTGCCAGGCCCAGCCTCGGTCCGGTTCGGCGTAGAAGTGGAACTCGTCCATGATCACCTGGCCGACGTCGGCCCGGGCGCCCTCCCGCAGCGCCAGGTTGGCCAGGATCTCCGCCGTGCAGCAGATGATCGGCGCGTCGGCGTTGACGCTCGCGTCGCCGGTGAGCATGCCGACGTTCTCCGCGCCGAAGACCTCGCAGAGCGCGAAGAACTTCTCCGACACCAGGGCCTTGATCGGCGCGGTGTAGAAGGTCGTCCGGTCGTCGGCCAGCGCGGCGAAGTGCGCCGCGATCGCGACCAGGCTCTTGCCCGAGCCGGTCGGCGTATTCATGATCACGTTGGCGCCGGAGACGATCTCGATGACCGCCTCCTCCTGGTGGGGATAGAGGTTGAGGCCGCGCGCGGAGGCCCAGCCGGCGAACGCGTCGTAGAGAGTGTCGGGGTCGGCGGTCTTGGGCAGCGCGGCGGTGAGAGTCATGGCCGGTCCATGGTGCCTGGATCATGCCCTCCGACGCCAACCGGGTGACCGGTTTCGCCGGGCCGGCTGTTAACAGGGGCCCCCTTTACCGCACGAGGCGTTGAAAAGGGGCCCTTCCTTACCTCTCAGCGGCGGCGGTAGATCAGGTCGGCGATCGGGCGGCCGGCGCGCAGCGCCCGCCGTTCGAACCGGGTCACCGGCCGGTGGGCGGGCCGCGGCGCGTACCCGTCGTGCAGGTTGACCAGGCCCGGGTCGGCGTCCAGGGTGACCCGCATCGCCTCGGCGTACTCCGCCCAGTCGGTGGCGCAGTGCAGCGTGCCGCCGACGGCCAGCCGGGAGCGCAGCAACGCCACGTGTGTCGGCTGGATCAGCCGCCGCTTGTGGTGCCGGGACTTGGGCCACGGGTCCGGGAAGAAGACGTGCACCGCGTCCAGCGAGTCCGCCGGCATCGCCCGCAGCAACTCCACCGCGTCGCCCTCGGCGACGCGGACATTGCGCAGCTCACGCCGGTGTACCAGGTCCAGCAGGTTGGCAATTCCGGGCGTGTGCACCTCGACCGCCAGATAGTCTCGATCCGGGTCGGCGGCGGCCATCTCGACCGTCGTGTCACCCATGCCGGACCCGATCTCCACCACCAGCGGAGCCCGGCGGCCGAAGAGCCCGGCAGCATCGAACGGCACGGCAGGATCGGACGACACGGCATCGCAGACGCGCAGGCCGTACACCGGCCAGAGCTGTTGCAGCGCCGTCGTCTGCCGGTCGCTCATGCGGCCGCGCCGCGGGTGGAAGGTGCGGATCGCCCGCGCCGGATGCGGCGCGGTGCCTGCGGAGATCGGTTCGGTGGAGGTCACAGCGAACCGAGCTTACGCGAGCACGGTGCCGGATCGGATGTGATGTACGACCGGGGGTGAGACCATCATCCCGTACGGCAGACCGGGTGTCCGGCGGCGCCCGGCGACTGCTCCGTCGCGCCGGGAGGGGGCATCGTGTCAGTGACCCGTACTCGCCCAGCGTTGTCGGCCGCCACCTTCGCGGCCCCGGTGCTCACCCTCATCACCGTCGCCCCACTGCTCGCCATGGCCCTGGTCGGGGCCCCGACGCCCGCCCGGGCCGCCGGTCCGGCCGCCGCCCACGTCGTGGGGCAGCCGGTCGCCGCCCCGCAGCCGCCGGGCCCGAACGTGTTCATCGAGGTCAGCCCGAGCACCGTGGAACCGGGACATCTGGTCGGCCTGCGGGCCAGTTGCCAGGACAACTCCGTCGGCGCCATCGCGGTGTCGGACGCCTTCGGCCGGGTCGCCGTGCAGCCGCAACGCGGGCTGCTGACCGGCACTGCCCAGGTGAAGGACCGGGTGCTGCCCGGCAACTACCGGGTCAAGCTGGAGTGCCGGGGCGGGGAGAGCGCCTCGACGATGCTCCAGGTGGTCCGCGCCGTCAAACCCAGCCGGGGACCGGCCACCGGATTCGGTGGCGGGGCCGGGGGCACCTCCGGTCTGCTGCTGCCCGGCGGGCTCGCGTTGACCGTCAGCGGCACGATCCTCTGGGTCGTGGCCGCCCGGCGTCGCCAGACCGGCCGGTGACCCGCCATGGCCGCCGCACGGGCATCCCGCCCCACCAACTCCGCCCGTGGCTCACGGCCGCTGGGCGCGGTGCGAGGCACCGGGAGCGTACGCACCGGCCGTGCGCCGGGTAGCCGACCGAGCCCCGTACCCCGACCCGAGATGTTCGTGCCGCCCGCCGGCGATCCGGCGCGGCGGTCGACCGGCCCCCACCCCGACCTCTTCGTGCCGCAGCCACCGACCCCCGAGCGCCCGGCACCACCGACCCCCGAGCGTCCGGCGCCGACCGGTCACCCGGCGCGTGGCTCTGCCAGACCGCCCCGGCTGACCGGTTACGCCGGAAAGTCCGCGACCACCAAGCCGGCCCGACGGGACACCCGATCAGGCCGTAGCCCCTGGTCACTGCCGCTGGCCGTGGTGCTCGTCCTGCTCGGTGTCTTCGCCACCGGCGCCGGGCTGGGGCGCAGCGTGGGCGATCCACTGCAGTGGGTGACCGCTGCCGGTGGCGAGACGTCGACCCGGGGCGTGCCCGCCGCGCCCACCGCACCCCGACCGGTGAGCCTCACCGTCGCGGCGGTCGACATCTCCGCCGCGGTGAAGCCGGTCGGCGACGCTCCGGACGGCACCATCGACGTGCCGCCGTTGAGCCGGCACGAGGAGACCGGCTGGTACGACCGGGGACCGGTGCCCGGCGAGCCAGGTCCCGCCGTCATCGTCGGCCACGTCGACACCAAGACCGGCCCGTCGGTCTTCTACGACCTGCACAAGCTGCGCGTCGGCGACACGATCGAGGTGAAGCGGGAGGACGGCTCGGTGGCGGTGTTCACCGTCAACTCCGTCGAACGCTTCCCCAAGGACGAACTGCCGGCCGACCGGATCTACGGCCACGACGGCCCGCCGAGCCTGCGGCTGATCACCTGCGGCGGTCAGTGGGTCGGTGGCCCGACCGGATACGCCGACAACGTCATCGCCTTCGCCACCCACACCACGACCCGCCCCGCCTAGCGTCCGTCTCGGCTCAAGGGACCTGCTGGACGACCTCGAATTCGAGCAGGTTGGTGCCGGTGGCCACCGGCGGGCGCTGCTCGGCGCCGGGCGGGGCGGCGTGCGCGGCCCGAGCGGGCCCGGCGGCCCAGTCCTGATAGGCCTGCTCGCTCTCCCAGCGGGTGTACACGAAGTAGCGGCTCTCCCCGGCGACCGGGCGCAGCAGCTCGAAACCGAGGAAGCCGGGCGAGTTCTGCACGGCGTGCGCCCGCGCGGCGAACCGCTTCTCCAACTCCTCGCCGGCCCCCGGCGGTACGTCGATTGCGTTGATCTTCACGACTGCCATGCCCTCACCCTAGACGCGCTCCGCGCCTGCCACGGCGCAGAGTTGTCCTTCGCCCCGGTCAGAACGTCTCGACGCTCGGGGTGGGGCTGGCGTCGACGACGATCGGGGCATGGTCGGAGGGCGACCTGCCCTTGCGGGCCTCCCGGTCCACGTACGCCGAGCTGACCGTACGGGCGAACGGCGCCGAGGCGTACACCAGGTCGATGCGCATGCCCTTGTTCTGGTGGAACATCCCGGCCCGGTAGTCCCAGTAGGTGAACGGGTGCGGCCCCTTCATCGGGGTGGGCACCACGTCGACGAGGCCGAGGTCACGCAACGCCGCCAGGGCGGCCCGTTCGGCCGGCGTGACGTGGGTCGACGTGGCGAACAGCGCCGGGTCCCACACGTCGTCGTCGGTCGGGGCCACGTTGAAGTCGCCGCAGACCGCCAGGGCTCTACCGTCGGTCAGTTCGGCGTCCAGCGCGTCCCGCAGCGCCGCCAGCCAGGCCAGCTTGTAGGCGTAGTGCGGGTCGTCGGGGGTGCGCCCGTTCGGCACGTACACCGACCAGACGCGTACCCCGTCGCAGGTGGCGGCGATGGCTCGGGCCTCGGGCTCGGGGAAGCCGGGCTCGCCGGGAAAGCCGACCGTGACGTCGGACAGGCCGATCCGGGACAGGATGGCCACCCCGTTCCACCGGCCGTCGCTGTGGCTGGCCACGGTGTAGCCCAGGTCGCCCACCTCGGCGACCGGGAAGGCGCCGTCGGGGCACTTGGTCTCCTGGAGGCAGACCACGTCCGGCTCGGTGCCGGCGAGCCAGTCCAGCAGCCGGGGCAGGCGGGCCTTCACCGAGTTCACGTTCCAGGTCGCCAGGCGCATGGTGTCAGCCTGCCGTATCGGGGGCGGCTCCGCGCGCCGCCACCCCTGAGGTTGTTAACAGGGGGCCCCTGCTCTGCACCAGGCGTTAACAAGGGGCCCTTCCTTACACCTCATTCGTTGTTGGGGCGGGTCTGCTCGGCGAGGAAACGCTCCAGTTCGGCGCCGAGCTCCTCCGCGGTGGGCAGGGGACCGTTCTCCGCCGCCAGCAGGTTCTTGCCTTCCCGACCCCGGGCGTACGCGTCGTACTGCTCCTCCAGCGCCTGGACCAGGGTGGCCGCCTCCTCGCTCTGTGCCACCTGGCGGTCGATCTCCACCCGGACCGCCTCGGCGGCCGAGCGCAGCCCGTCGCGGGGCAGCAGCAGCCCGGTGCTGCGGGACACCGAGGCGAGCAGCACCTCGGCGGCGGCCGGGTATTCGGCCTGCGCCACGTAGTGCGGCACGTGCGCGGCGAAGCCCAGCGCGTCCCGGCCGGCCTCACCGAGGCGGAACTCCAGCAGGTGGCCCACGCTGCCGGGCACCTGGACCCGCTGCAGCCACGGCTCGTAACCGACGATCAGCTCGCGGCGGGTGGCGTGCGCGGTCACTCCGGCGGGCCGGGTGTGCGGCACCGCCATCGGGATCGCGTTGAGCCCGACGGTGAGGCGTACGTCCAGCCGGGTGGCGAGCCCGGCGACGGCGGCCACGAACCGCTCCCACTGCAGGTCCGGCTCCGGCCCGGTGAGCAGCAGGAACGGGGTCTCGTCGTCGTCGTGCAGCAGGTGCAGCTCCAACTCCGGCGTGTCGTAGCTCTCCCAGTGATCCTCCACGAAGGTCATCACCGGGCGGCGGGAACGGTAGTCGAAGAGTTGGTCCAGGTCGAAGCGGGCGATCGGACGGGACTCCAGCGAGGTCAGCAACTGCTCGCGGGCCAGCCGGCTGGCATTGCCGGCGTCGACGAAACCGGTGAGTGCCTGGATCAGGACCGGTTGCCCGAGGTCGGGCAGATCGTCGGTGAGTTCGTAGAGCTCGTGTGGATCGAGCACCGGTGCGGCCTCCCTGGTTGCGCGTAACGGGTCACCTTCGTTCACGGCTCCCCGATCGCCAGAACGTACCCGCCATCCTGGCGCATTCCTGCCGCGCCGGTCCGCGCGGCCCGGATTCGACCCGACCCTGCCCGAATAAGGCGTTGCGGGGCCGGGGTACATATGAGTCGGCACCACGGAAGGGAGAGTCGATGAGCGACCCGGCTGCGGCCGACGGACAGCCCGGTACCCCGGCAACTTCGGGACCCCGGCCCGCCGGCGACGCCCCCGAGACGCCACCGGTCACCCTCTGGGACCGGATGCGCCAGGACCCGCAGTACGCCCCGGAGCATCTCGCGTTGGAGGCGGTGCGCCGGCTCGGCCCGGAGGCCGCCGGTTGGGTCCGGCAGGCCCGTGCCCAGCGGCCCGAGGTCACCGCCGAAGCCCTCGCCGAGCAGGCGGTACGTCGGTTCGTCAACCAGGCCCGGCTCTCCGGTGCCGTCTCGGGCGCCGCCGGGCTGCCCGGCGCGGTGCTCGACGTCGGCGTGCTCGCCTGGACGCAGGCCCGCATGGTGCTGCACATCGCCGCCGCGTACGGCGCCGACCCGGCGCACCCGGACCGCGCCGCCGACCTGCTGGTCCTGCAGAAGGTGCACAAGGTGACGTCGAGTGCCCGGCTGGCCCTGGGGGTGGCGGCGGGCCGGGAACGGGCCGGGGCGCTGTTCGGCGGTGGCGGCCAGACGACACTCGGCCAGACGACACTCGGCCGGGCGATGCTGCGGCTGGGTGTCCGGCTGGCCCAGATGGCCGGGGTGCGGGCTGCGAAACGGGTCTTCGCCAAGATCGTGCCGGGTGCCGCCATCATCCTGGGCACCTGGGCGAACTCCTCGGCCACCAAGAACCTCGCCGAACGCTCGCGTGTCCACTACCGCCGGCACGGCAACCCGCACATTCCCCAGCCCCGCCGTTCTCCCGAGGACGACGATCAGTCGGCGTAGCCGGAGGACCGCCAGGTCACCTCGGCCAGCCGGGACTGGCCGGCCGTGTTCGGGTGGAAGTAGTCCAACGGGTTGACCAGGTCCAGGTCGAACTTGACCCGGTGCACCGCGCCGCCGTCGTACCGGCAGCGGGAGCCGTAGGCACGGCAGGCGGCCGACAGTTGCCTGTTGTAGGCGGCGACCCGCTCCTTGAACGCCGCCCGGCGGGCCCGGTCGGCCGGTGCCGTCGACGTCGGATCGGCCAGCAGCGCCGGACAGACGCCGCGTCGCCAGGCCCGGGCCGCCCGGGAGTCGTCGTGCCCGACCTCCCAGAGCCGGTACAGGTTGGGGATGCTGACCACCAGCACCCGCGCCTTGGGGCGGCCGTCGCGCAGCACCCGCAGGCCCCGGTCCACCTCGGCCCGGAACTCGGCCACCGGGGTCATCGCCTCGATCGTGCCCCGGCAGGCGTCGTTGGCCCCGATCAGCACCGTCACGTAGTCGGCCCGGTCGCGTACCGCCGCCTCCGCCTGGCCGGCCAGCGCGGCGGCCCGGGCGCCCGGCCGGGCGTGGTTGTACGCCTTGTCACGCAGGCCCGGGTTGCGGTCGAGCAGCCGCCGGTAGTGGCTGTCGACCCGCAGCCCTGACCCGGTCGACCAGGAGTTGCGTTCGCAGGAGGTGAGCACGAGGCAGGAGCCGAAACCGGTGGTGATGGAGTCACCGAGGGCCGCGACCACCTTGGGGGAGCCGGGCGGGGCGCTGCCGGTCGGCCTTGGTGTCACCTCTGAACCGGCCTCGCAGGCCAAAGCGACAAACGCGAGCAGGCAGACGGCGGCCGTTGTCCAGCGTCCCGGCATGACTTCCCCAGCCTCGTAGCGCGCAGCAATGGCATGGTGACTGTACGCGTGGGGCGGGTGGTGTTCGTGCCGCCTTGTCGGAGATGTGGCAGAGCCCTGTCGCCGGGGCGGTGAGCGTGTTAAGTGGCACCGGATCCGGTGCCGACGGTTAGTTCGGGCGCTGTCGGGTAGGTGGGAGTGATGACGAGATCACAGCCACGGCGTGCCCGCGGCACGGTCGGCCACGCGAACAGTGCGCTCAACCTGCGGCTCGTGCTGGCCAGCTTCGGGCTCGTCACCATGGTCGTCTTCGCGGTGCTGGCGTTCCGCGCCGAACTGGCCTGGCTCGGCGTCGCCTGCGTGATCTTCGCGGTGGTCGCGGTCGTCGACCTGGCCGTCATCCAACGCCGCCGTGCCGCCCGCCGCCGTGAGGAGCCCGGCGCACGGCACTCGCTCTTCGAGTGACGGGAGAAATGCCCTGATGACCATCGCCACCACGAACCCCCTCACCGGCCAGGTGCTCAAGACGTACGAGCCGATGTCGGACGAGCAGCTGCGCGGTGCGATCGAACGGGCCGACCTGGCGTACCAGCAGTTGCGTGGCACCACGATCGAGCAGCGCGGGCAGTGGTTGACCGCGGCAGCGGACCTGATGGAGGCGGAACGCGACGACATCGGCCGGCTGATGACCACCGAGATGGGCAAGACGTACGCCGCCGCCAAGGCCGAGGTCAGCAAGTGCGCCGCCGCCTGCCGCTTCTACGCCGCCCGCGCCGCCGAGTTCCTCGCCGACGCCCCGGCCGACGCGGCGGCGGTCTCCGCCACCCGGGCGTTCGTCCGCTACCAGCCGATCGGGCCGGTGCTCGCGGTGATGCCCTGGAACTTTCCGCTCTGGCAGGTGGTGCGCTTCGCCGCGCCGGCGCTGATGGCCGGCAACACCGGGCTGCTCAAGCACGCCTCCAACGTGCCGCAGACCGCGCTGCTGCTGGAGGACGTGATCCGCCGCGCCGGCTTCCCCGAGGGCGCCTTCACCACCCTGCTGGTCAGCTCCGACGCGGTCGAGCAGATCCTGGCCGACCCGCGGGTACGCGCCGCCACCCTCACCGGAAGCGAGCCCGCCGGCCGCTCCATCGCCCAGATCGCCGGCCGCGAGCTGAAGAAGACGGTGCTGGAACTGGGCGGCAGCGACCCGTTCGTGGTGATGCCCTCGGCCGACGTGGAACTGGCCGCCGAGGTGGCCACCACGGCGCGGTGCCAGAACAACGGCCAGTCCTGCATCGCGGCCAAGCGGTTCATCGTGCACACCGACGTGTACGAGGCCTTCGCCGAGGCGTTCGCGCACCGGATGTCGGCGCTGCGCGTCGGCGACCCGATGGACGCCGACACCGACGTCGGGCCGTTGGCCAGCGAGCGGGGCCGCGACGAGGTCGACGCCCAGGTCCGCGACGCGGTCGACAAGGGCGCCACCGTGCTCTGCGGCGGGGAGAAGCCCACCGGCGAGGGCTGGTTCTACCCGCCGACGGTCGTGACCGACCTGGACCAAAGCATGCGGATGTGGGCCGAGGAGGTGTTCGGGCCGGTCGCCGGGTTGTACCGGGTGTCGTCGTACGACGAGGCGATCGAGGTGGCCAACGGCACCGCCTTCGGGCTCGGCGCGAACGCGTGGACCCGGGACCCGCAGGAGCAGGAGCGTTTCGCCACCGATCTGGTGGCCGGGGCCGTCTTCATCAACGGCATGACCACGTCGTACCCCGAACTGCCCTTCGGTGGGGTGAAGAACTCCGGGTACGGCCGGGAGTTGTCCGCTCAGGGCATGCACGAGTTCTGCAACGTCAAGACGGTGTGGATCGGGGAGGGAACGGCCGGTGTCGGTGCCGGCGCCCACGCCGAGTAGTCCGGCTTACTTTCCTGCCGGCCTGGGTAGGGATGGCCGGCATGACGGCGATCGCGTTCCACGCTTCCCACGAGCAGATCCATCCGCGTGCCCTGCTGGAGGCGGTGTGCCACGCCGAGCAGGTCGGCTTCGACGCCGCCATGTGCTCCGACCACTTCGCACCGTGGAGCGAGCGGCAGGGGCACTCGGGGTTCGCCTGGTCGTGGCTGGGTGCCGCGCTACAGGCCACCGGGCTGTCGTTCGGTGTGGTCAACGCGCCGGGCCAGCGGTACCACCCGGCGATCATCGCGCAGGCGATCGGCACCCTGGCCGCGATGTACCCGGGCCGGTTCTGGGCCGCGCTGGGCTCCGGCGAGGCCGCCAACGAACACGTCACCGGCGATGCCTGGCCCCGCAAGGACGTGCGTAACGCGCGACTGCGCGAGTGCGTGGACATCATCCGGGCGCTGCTGGCCGGTGACGAGGTCAGCCACGACGGCCTGGTCCGGGTCGACCGGGCCCGGCTCTGGACCCGCCCCGAGCAGCCGCCGGCGCTGGTCGGGGCCGCGGTCAGCGTCGAGACCGCCCGCTGGTGCGCCGAGTGGGCGGACGGGCTGATCACCGTGAACGCGCCGACCGAACACCTCCGCCGCATGATCGACGCCTACCGGGAGGCCGGCGGTCGCGGCCCGGTGCACCTCCAGGTGCATCTGAGCTGGGCGAACACCCAGGCCGAGGCCGAAGCCATCGCGTACGACCAGTGGCGCAGCAACGTCTTCGCCCCACCGGTCTGCTGGGACCTGGCCACCCCCGAACACTTCGACGTGGTCTCCGCGCAGGTGCCGATGGCCCGGCTGGCCGAGGTCGTGAACATCTCCGCCGACCTCGGTCGGCACACCGGCTGGCTGGAGGACTACATCGAGCTGGGCTTCGACCAGATCGCCCTGCACCACGTGGGCCAGGACCAACGCCCCTTCCTGGACGCCTTCGGCACCCAGGTCCTCCCCAAACTCGCCCACCCCTGACCCCGGGGTCAGAGGCGGCGGGTGAGGAGTTGGCCGGGCCAGGGGGGTCGGCCGGGACGTTCCACGGTGAAGCCGGTCGTGCGGGTGAAGCCCTGACGTTCGTACCAGCGCACCAGGGCGCCGTCGTCACCGGCGTAACAGTCCACACGGAGCAGCTCGACGCCGCGCTCCCGAGCCAGGTCGGCGGCGTGCGCCAGCAGTCGACCGCCGATGCCGGCACCGGTGTACGCGCGGTCGGTGACCAGCAGGTTCACGTACAGCTCCGGTTCGGTGGCCGGTGGCACGTAGTCATAGGCGCTACCCACCACCAGCGCCCCGACCGGCTGTTCCCCCACCTGCGCCAACCACAGACCGCCCCCCTTGGCCCACCCATCAGCCTGCGCAACACGACGCGGGTCGGCAGAAGCCGGCTCCGTACCCCACTGCCCCGTACGCCCCTGCTCCACCAACCACGCCGTAGCGCCATCAAGCAGCCGCAGCACCGCCTGTGCATCCCCCGGCCCGCCCGCCCGCACCATTACATCCACCATCCCCCCCATCCTCCACCCCACCCCCACCACCCACGAGGGCCCGGTGATCAAGAGGTTCTGGTCGCCTGGATGCGGAATCCAGACCAAAACCTCTTGATCAACCGGGCCCTGGTGGGGTGGTGGTGGGGGAAGACGGGGGTGGGGCCGGGTGGGGTGCCGGTCGCCGACGGCACCCCACCCGGGGATCAGGAGACGGTGCAGGGAGCGCCGTTGACCGTGATCAGGTTGGGGGCGGGGTTGGCGCCCTTGCCGGTGGTGGCGTTGAAGCCGAACATCGCCGTGCCGCCGGGGGCGATCTTGCCGTTGTACGACTCGTTCTTCGCGGTCACCGTGGCACCGGACTGCTTCACGTCGGCCATCCACGCCTCGCGCACCTTGGCGTCACCGGTGAAGGCGAACTTGGCGGTCCAGCCGTTCAGCGTGGTGCTGCCGGTGTTGCGGATGGTCAGCTGGCCGGTGAAGCCGGTGCCGCCCTGCCAGGAGCCGTAGTTGGTGTACGTCACCGAGCAGCTCGGTGCCGGCACCGCCGCCGAGTCGCCCTGGTCGGCGAGGAACGAGGCGATCCAGGACAGCGCCGAGTTCCAGTTGATCGCCACCTCGTTCGTCGAGTAGGAGGCGATGTCGTCGACGTAGCAGAACATCGGGGCGCAGCCGGCGAGCAGTTGCTCCACGAACGGGTCCTGCAGGTCGGCGTTGGGACCACCGGCCAGCGAGCCGGCGGGCGGCTTCGGCATGCTCGGGTCGAGCTGGTAGCCGAAGATGCGGCTGTGCTGGTTCTCCGCGGCGTGCTCGCCCCAACCGGTCACGTACGAGATGTTCAGGGCGTTGCGTCCGAAGATGTAGTCCATCGTCTGCACCGCGCCGTCGCGGTACTTCGCCTGCCCGGTCAGGTCGAAGGCGGTGGCCAGCACGATCGCGTTGTTGATCACGTTGCTGTTGCCGCCCCAGAAGTAGCTGCTGGCCTCACCGGGCATCGGCAGCCCGTACGCCTGCCGGGCGATCTCGGCGAGGTAGCGGTCGGCGGCGTCGGTGACCGACGCCCGGATGCGGGTCACCTCGGCGGTCGGCAGCCCACTGGGCACAGTGGCCAGGTCGAGGCGGCCCAGCGCAGCCACGCTCTGCCAGCCGAAGCCACGGGCGTCGAACACGTCGCCGGTGTGGTGCGGCGAGGCGGTCAGGTCGGCCAGGTAGCTGGTCTCACCGGTGGTCAGGTACAGCTCGGCCGCCGCCCAGTAGAACTCGTCGGTGACGTTGCTGTCGTCGTACGCGCCACCGCCGTTGCCGTCGGTCGGGCTGGCGTACCGGGTCGGGTTGGCCTTCGCCGCGGCGTAGGCGGTCTTCGCCGCGGTGCCGCAGCGCTGCGCGAACGCCGCGTCGTACGGGGCGAACAGTCGGGCGCACTGGGCCGCGACGGCGGCCAGGTTCAGCGTGGCGGCGGTCGACGGCGGGTGCAGCTCACGCAGCTCCGGGTCGTCCTCGGGCTGCAACGGCAGGCCGGTCCAGTTCTCGTCGTGGATCTTGTGGTGGGCCATCCCGGCCAGCGGCTTTCCGGCCGGCACCTGCATGCGCAGCAGGAACTCCAGCTCCCAGCGGGCCTCGTCGAGGATGTCCGGTACCCCGTTGTCCCGCTCGGGCAGTCGCAGCGTGCCGTCGCCGAGGGCGGCGCCGAATCCGGCGGTGGCCGCGTTCTTGGTCCGCTCGAAGGCGCTCAGCAGCTGGTAGGTGGCGATGCCGCCGTTGACCACGTACTTGCCGTGGTCGCCCGCGTCGTACCAGCCGCCGCGCACGTCGAGCCGGTAGTCGCAGACGCCGGGCTGGCAGGGCACGTCGGTGTCACCCTGGTTGGGGGCGACGCCCAGGTGGCCGGCCGGGCGGGCGTACTCCTCGCCGACCAGGTCACCGTCGATGGCGATGCCGCTGCGCTGGATGTAGAAGAACTGCAGCGCGTCCGAGCGCAGTTGCTCGTAGATCGTGCCGGAGATGTCGAACGGGTGGCTGACCTCGCCGTCCACGGTCAGCGTCACGTCCTGCCCGGGGGTGCGGTACGACGAGAAGTCGACCGAGTGGACGTTCTGGGCCGACGCCGGGTCGACACCGCGCGGGGTGGTGGTGCCGCTGGCCAGCACCGCGCCGGAGGCGGACTTCAGCTGCCAGGGCAGCGCCTCGGTGGCGTCGGTGACCACTGTCGCGTTCTTCGGCCCGTGCGGCAGGTAGCCGACCTGGTTGACGCGGACCCGGGGGCCGGTGTCCGGCTCGTACGGCTCGGGCGGGTTGCCGCCGCGCAGCGAGACGTTGTCCAGGCAGACGGTCTGCTCCTGGGCGGCGCCGCCGACCTGGAAGATCAGCTGGGCGCGGCTGTCGTCGGTCGAGGCGACGAAGGTCCGCTCGACACGCTGCAGGGTGGGCGTGGCGGCCGCGGTGACCGAGTAGTAGCCGGTGTAGGGCGCGCTGCCGAGTTGCAGCACGGCGGTCACCGAGGTGCCCGGGGTGGCGTGCACGTCGAAGCCGAGGGTGTATTCGGCGCCGGCGATCAGCGGGACGCCGTCGTGGCCGATGCCGGCGTCCCAGGTGTTGGCCAGGCCGCCGGCGACGGTGGTGCACAGCTCGCCGTCGACCACGCCGAGCGGGCCGGTGCCATAGGAGAACCAGGGCGACGATCCGTTGCTGAAGTCGCCGTTGTTGATCTGTTCGGGGGCGTCTGCCGGGGGGTCGGCGTACGCGGTGCCGGCGGTGGTGCCGGCCAGCGCCACGGCGGTTGCCGCGGCGAGTACCGCGAGACGACGTCGGGGTGGCGTCACGGGGGATCCTTCCGACGAACGGGGGACGGGCGAATGGTGGCGAAGAAGAAGCTGGGAGCGCTCCCAGGTATCGGGCATGTTTCCAGGCACAGCCGACCGTGTCAATCGATCGCACCCGATCTTCTTCAGGGGCGCTCGCCAGTGAGATTCGCCGCGCCACGCCCGGTCGTCCCGATCTCCTAGAGACAACCGCGCCCTTCGCCTGGCAGGCTGCGTCCCATGACCCTGAAGCTACGTTCTGCCGGAACGAGCGACTGTGGGCTGATCCGCAGCGGTAACCAGGACGCCCTGCACGCCGGTGCCTGGCTGGTCGCGGTCGCCGACGGCATGGGCGGCATGGCCGCTGGCGACCTGGCCAGTTCGATCGCCATCGAGGCGATGGCACCGCTGGACGTGGAGACTCCCGAGCACGCGTTGGTCGCCGCGTTGCAGAGCGGCATCCAGTTGGCCACCAACCGGATCCGCCAGGCGGTCGCCGAGGATCCGCAGCGGCAGGGGATGGGCACCACACTGACCGCGCTGCTGTTCGCGCGTACCGGCAGCTGCCTGGCGTTGGCGCACGTGGGCGACTCCCGGGCCTACCTGTTCCGCGAGGGCGTGCTCAAGCAGATCACCCGGGACGACACCTTCGTGCAGATGCTCGTCGACCAGGGCCTGATCACCCCCGACCAGGCCGGCAGCCACCCCCGCCGGGCCGTGGTCACCCAGGCGTTGCAGGGCGAGGAGGTCTCACCGACGTACGCGACCATGCTGCCCTGGGCCGGCGACCGCTGGCTGCTGTGCAGCGACGGGTTGTCAAACGTCGTGAGCGCCGAGACCCTGGCCGAGGTGCTGGCCGAATATCCGGACCGTCAGCAGTGCGCGCGCCGGCTGATCGACCTCGCGTTGCGGGCCGGTGGACCGGACAACGTCACTGTCGTCGTCGCGGACGTGATCGACGAGGGCTGAGCCGCCCACAGGGCGGTACCGCTTGCGGCATCCCGCCGAACACCGTGAGCGGGCACGGACGGGACGTTGCTCCGAGGGCGCTCGCCGTCACGGCGGTGAGACCTAGTGTTGGGCTGAGGCGGTCTGGTTCTCGACAACCGGCCTGGCCGAGACAGCCGCCGTCTGCGGGATGCGCGCCGGCGAAGGGCGACGGTCGGCGATCCCACCTGCGTGATCCTGATCGACGGGGACAGGAGGCCTGCATGGCTGTCAAGATCGAAGCGCCGGTACGCACCGAGCAGATCCGGCCGTTCACGGTGCAGATTCCCGAGGCGGAGCTCGACGCGTTGCGCAGGCGCATCGCGGCCACCCGCTGGCCGGAGAAGGAGACCGTCGACGACCAGTCGCAGGGCGTGCCGCTGGCCACCATCCAGGCACTCGCGCGTTACTGGGAGAACGAGTACGACTGGCGCAAGGTCGAGGCGAGACTGAACGACCTGCCGCAGTTCCTGACCGAGATCGACGGCCTGGACATCCACTTCATCCACGTCCGGTCCCGGCACGAGGATGCGCTACCGCTGATCGTCACGCACGGCTGGCCCGGGTCCGTGATCGAGCAGCTGAAGATCATCGGGCCGCTCACCGATCCGACGGCGTACGGCGCATCCGAGTCCGACGCCTTCCACCTGGTGATCCCGTCGTTGCCCGGCCACGGCTTCTCCGGCAAGCCGTCGGTGCCGGGGTGGGGACCCGAGCATGTCGCCCGCGCCTGGACGGAACTGATGAGGCGGCTCGGCTACACCCGGTTCGTCGCCCAGGGCGGCGACTGGGGCGCGATCATCACCGACCTGATGGGGGTGCAGGCGCCGGCGGAGCTGCTCGGCATCCACACCAACATGCCCGGCGCGGTGCCACCAGACCTCGACGCGTTGTTCCAGTCCGACATCTCCGGGGCGACCAACGCGCTCGGCTCCCTGCCGGCCGGTCTCAGTGCCGAGGAGAGGCACGCCAGCGAGCAGTTGGACTTCGTGTGGAAGCACGTCGCGTACGCCCTGATGATGGCGACCCGGCCGCAGACGCTCACCGCGCTGGCGGATTCACCTGTGGGCCTGGCGGCGTTCCTGCTCGACCACGACGCCCGTAGCCTGGATCTGATCTCGCAGGCGTTCGCCGGGCGTCAGGTCGGCCTCACCCGCGACGACGTCCTGGACAACATCACGCTCTACTGGCTGACGAACACGGCGGTCTCCGCGTCGCGCCTGTACGCGGAGAACCCGCTCTCCTTCTTCGCCACCAAGGGGGTCTCCGTACCGGCTGCGGTGAGCGCCTTCCCCGACGAGCTGTACCAGGCCCCGCGCAGCTGGGTCGAGCGTGCGTATCCGAATCTCGTCTACTACCACCGGCTGGACAAGGGCGGGCACTTCGCCGCCTGGGAGCAGCCGGAGGTCTTCGCCGAGGAACTGCGCGCCGGTTTCCGGTCGCTGCGCTAGTGATGTCCTGAGTGTCGGCGGCATCGCGGCGAGAGATCCGTGCGCCGCCCGAGTGAAACGCCGTCGACGTGGCTCACGGTCGACGTCGGACAGCGGCAGTACCCCTCGGTGAGGGCTGCCGCTGTCCGACGTCGGTGTGCGTCTCTCGGCGCGGGCCGGGTCAGCGGCCGTCGGCGTCGTGGAGGCCGCCGACGAAGGCGGTCCAGGCCGACGGTGGGAACGTCAGCACCGGTCCGCCGCGGTCCTTGCTGTCCCGCACCGCGACATGACCGTCGAGTGTGGCGACCTCCACGCAGTTGCCGTTGCCCACACTGCG
The DNA here is from genome assembly GCF_000204155.1 of Micromonospora maris AB-18-032. NCBI lineage: Bacteria > Bacillati > Actinomycetota > Actinomycetes > Micromonosporales > Micromonosporaceae > Micromonospora > Micromonospora maris. The sequence continues at coordinate 2,099,144 of NC_015434.1, forward strand.
GGTGCTGGTGCGCCACTTCGCTCGGGACAGGTCGAGCGCGGTCATCGCGATCCCTTCATCGATACTCAGGGTGATCGCGGCGACGCGATCACGTAAAGTAGCGAGAGGCCTCTTTGAGGCGGACCAGGGATGCCGCCGGATCCAGCGCCAGTTGGCGCAGCCTCTCGTGCACAAGGCTATACGAGCGCACCTGCGCAGCCTCCTCCAGTGCCAGGCCTGTCGTGAGATTTTCCAGGTAGACCACGGCGGCGTCGGCGGCGTCGGGGAACGTGAGGATCACGTACGGGGAGTTCAGCGCGGGATGACCACCGGCCTCGAACGGCAGTACCTGGATAGTGACGTTCGGTAACTGAGCGACATCCTCCAAATGAGACAGTTGCCCCGCCATCACGCCTCGATCGCTAACCGGGCGTAACAACACGGACTCGTTCAACACCACCGACAGGTCGACCGGCTGATCGCCGCGCAGCACGTTCTGTCGGCGTAGTCGGGCGGCGACCTTGCGGTCGAGGTCCTCCTCGCCGGCGGTCAGGCGATAGACCTCCCGGGCGTACGCCTCGGTCTGCAGCAGGCCGGGCACCGCCTCGGCCTCGTACGTGCGCAGGGTGGCGGCCTCGGCCTCCAGGCCGACGTAGAACTCGAACCACTCCGGCAGTACGTCGCTGTAGTGCTGCCACCAGCCGCGTTGCTGGGCACCACGGGCGATCTCGATGAGTGCCTCGGCGTCGCTTCCGGTCACCTGGTACAGCGCCAGCGCGGCACGGACGTCGCGCGGCTTGATGCCGATCTGGGCGTTCTCGATGCGGGACAGGTTGCTCTTGGACATGTCCAGTTGCCGGGCGGCGACATCCAGGGTCATTCCCGCGCGTTCGCGCAATTGACGTAGTTCCCGGGCGATGCGGCGGCGTCGGACAGTGGGGCTCGCAGTCACCCTCCGAGTCTGTCACGGGAAAACCTGCAGGTCGCATCAGCACGGAGTGCAACTGTCGAAAACGGGAGTTGCATTGAATGGGTCCGACGTGCATGCTTGCCCCCGAGCTAGCGATCACAATGGACGGCGATTCGGGGGAGGACCGGTGCTCATCGCCGACGAGTTCTTCCTGATCGCGCACAACGACATCCGGGGCAGGGCGAAGCTGCATCCGGCGGCCACCGGCCTCGGTCTGGCCGGTGGCCTGCTCGGTGAGCTGATCCTCTACGGACACATCACCGTCGCCAACGGCCAGGTCGGCGTGATCGACCGCCGTCCACCCGCCGACGCGTTGGCGCACACCGTGCTCGACCAGCTGATCGGTGAGGCCCAGCACCAGTCGGTGCGCACCTGGCTCAGCTTCCTCGCCCAGACCGCGGTGACCGCGGTGGGGGAGCGGCTCGCCCGAGCCGGCGCGCTACGCCGGCAGGAGAGCCGCCGGCTGCTGCGCACCACCGTCAGCTACGTACCGATCGACCCCAATGTGGCCGCCTGGCCGGCCACCCGGCTGCGCGCGGTGCTGGAACGCCCCGATCCGCCAAGCGTGCCCGACGCGCTGCTGCTCGGCCTCGTCGCCTCCGCCGGGTTGACCCGGGAGGTGCTGTGGAGCGCCGGCCCCCGCGCACACCACCGGCTCAATCTGATCATCCCCGCGTTGCCGGCGCCGCTGAAGGAACTCGTGGCGCACACCGAGGCCGCTGTGGGCGCGGCCGTGCTGCGCGGCATTCCCTGAGCCGGCACCCCCTACCCCTCACTCTCACACCGGAGCTCCCATGTCCTCCACAGTGACATCGCAGCGACCAAGCAACGTCTCCGAGGCGTTGGCCCGTGGCCGCCTCGGCGTACCCTCCGTGGTCTTCTTCGTCCTGTCCGCGGCGGCGCCGCTGACCGTGGTCGCCGGGGTGGTCACCACCGGCTACGGGGTCATCGGCGTGCTCGGCATCCCGCTGGCCTTCCTGGCGGTCGCCGCCGTGCTGGCCATCTTCTCCGCCGGCTACGTGGCGATGGCCCGTCGGATGGCCAACGCCGGCGCCTTCTACGCCTACGTCGCGCGTGGCCTGGGCCGCCCCGCCGGGGTGGGTACGGCCTGGGTCGCGCTGCTGGCCTACAACGCGTTGCAGGTCGGGCTCTACGGCACCATCGGCGCGGCGGCCACGCCGGTGCTGGACCGGCTCTTCGGCATCACCCCGCAGTGGTGGATCGTGGCGCTGATGGCCTGGGCGCTGGTGGGGGTCCTCGGCCTGCTCCGGGTGGACATCAACGGCATGGTGCTGGCCGCGCTGCTCTGCGCCGAGATCGCCATCATCGTGCTGTTCGACCTGGGCCAGCTGAGCAACCCGGCCGCCGGGGGCGCGACCTTTGCGGCCTTCTCGCCTGACAACTTCTTCGTGCCGGGGGTCGGCGCGGTCCTGGTGCTGGCGATCCTGGGTTTCGTCGGCTTCGAGGCCGCGGTGGTGTTCAGCGAGGAGAGCAAGGACCCGAAGCGGACCGTGCCGATGGCGACCTACCTGTCCGTGGCGATCATCGGCGTGGTCTACGCGCTCTCCTCGTGGAGCATGACGGTCGCCGTGGGGCCGGACCGCATCGTCGAGGAGGCCGGCGCCCAGAGCATCGACCTGATCTTCAACCTTGCCGGGGCGCACCTGGGCGACACCGTGCTCACCATCGGCCAGGCGCTCTTCCTGACCTCGGTGCTGGCCGCCATGATCTCGTTCCACAACACGACCGCCCGGTACGCCTTCGCGCTGGGCCGGGAGCGGGTGTTGCCGGCGGCGTTCGGGCGGACCTCGCCGGTCACCGGCGCGCCCCGGGCCGCCTCGCTGGCGCAGAGCACGCTCGGCCTGGCGGTGATCCTGCTGTACGCCGTCAACGGCTGGGACCCGGTGCTCCAACTGTTCTTCTGGCTGGGCACCAGTGGCGGCTTCGGTGTGCTGCTGTTGATCGCGACGACCGCCATCGCGATCATCGTGTACTTCGCGCGCAGCGGTGAGCAGGAGACCCTGTGGCGGCGGCTGATCGCGCCCGGCATCGCCGCGATCGCGCTGTTCGCGATCATCGTGCTGGCGGTGCAGAACTTCGCCAACCTGCTCGGCGTGGAGCCCGACTCGCCGCTGCGCTGGCTCTTCCCGGCGGCGTACCCGGTCGCCGCCGCGCTCGGTGTGCTGTGGGGCGTGGTGCTGCGGCGCACCCGACCCGACACGTACGCCCGGATCGGGCTGGGCGCGGAAAGCACCGCCGCGGTAGTCGGGCTGCCGCCGGCGGGCACCGATCCGGTGCAGCCCACGACGGGGGTGCGGTGATGACACAGGCGGACATCGATCGTCTCGGCCCCGCTGACGCCCGGTGGGTGGCCGAACGGATCGCCGAGGCATTCCTGGTGCTGGACGCGACCCGGTGGCTGGTGCCGGACGAGGCCAAGCGGGAAGCGGTGCTGGCCGCCCAGTTCGAGATCGTCGTGTCGCACGCGCTGCGGCACGGGCTGGTCTTCGGCACCGCGGACCGGGTCGGCGTGGCCGTCTGGCTGCCGTCGGTCGGCGATCCGCTGCCCGAGCCGGAGGACTACGACGCCCGGCTGGCCGCCGCGTGCGGGGAGTGGACGCCCCGCTTCGCCCACCTCGACGAGTTGTTCGCGGCGAACCACCCGCATGCCGACCACCACCATCTGGCGATGCTGGCCGTGCGGCCGGACCGGCAGGGCACGGGTGTCGGGAGTGCGTTGCTGCGGCACCACCATGCCTGGCTGGACGCCAACGGCGTACCGGCCTATCTGGAGGCGAGCAGCGAGACCAGCCGGGATCTGTACGCCCGGCACGGTTACCGGGTCGCCGAGCCGTTCCGGCTGCCGGACGGCACGCCGTTCTGGCCGATGTGGCGGGAACCGGGCAGCCAGCCGGCCTGATCGTGAACACGACGATGGCCGGGCCCGCCGGCCCGGCCATCGTCGCCACCCCCTCCTAGTACGTACCGTCGAGCTGCCCCCGCAGCTTCGTCAGCGCCCGAGCCAGCAGCCGGGACACGTGCATCTGCGAGACGCCGATCTGCTCGGCGATCTGCGACTGCGTCAGGTTTCCGTAGAAGCGCAGCGTCAGGATCTTCTGCTCGCGCTCGTCAAGCGTGGCCAGCGCCGGTCCCAACGCCACCCGCAGCTCGGCCAGCTCGAACTCGCTGTCCTCGCCGCCGAGCATGTCGCCGAGCTCGGTCGCCCGGTCGCCGTCGCCGGTGGGCGTGGACAGCGACACCGCGTTGTAGGCGCGGGCACCCTCCAGGCCCTCCAGCACCTCTTCCTCGGTGAGCTTGAGGTGGGCGGCGATGTCCGCCACCGTCGGCGAGCGGCCCAGGGTCTGCAGCAGCGAGCTGTTCGCGTCCGAGATGGCCAGGCGCAGCTCCTGCAGCCGCCGGGGGACCCGGATGTCCCAGGTGCGGTCGCGGAAGTGGCGCTTGAGCTCGCCGATGATGGTGGGGATCGCGTAGCCGGCGAAGTCGACGCCGCGCGTGGGGTCGAACTTGTCGATGGCCTTGATCAGGCCGACCGCCGCCGTCTGGGCCAGGTCGTCGGTCGGCTCGCCCCGGCCGCTGTAGCGGTGGGCGAGGTGGTTCGCCAGCGGCAGCCATGCCTCGATGGCCCGGTCGCGCAGCGCGGCACGGGACGGGTGCCCGGCGGGTAGCGCGGCCATCGCGTTGAGCAGGTCGGTGGCGCTGTCGGTGAGCGCTCGCGGGTCGAGCTTCGTCGCGGTCGTCGGCGCGGTCGCCGGCTCGGTGATCGTTGGCGCGGTCATGGTGGTCCTCCCTGCACCTCGTCCGCGGATAAAGACGTGACGCTTCGGTTAGGCGCTGTTCGTACGTTCGGGAGTCACCATAGCCTGATAGGGCAGCGGAAATCTAGCCGAACGGACGATGTCTTTAAGTGATTTTAGGTCGCTTAACGACATGAATCGGACACAGGTTGGTGGTTTGGATGGCGAAAGATGGTGACTGTCGAGTTTTCGCCCTTGTCCCGTCCACGGGACTAGCCGTAGCGTCGCGGTACATCCCCTGTCCGGAGGCACCGTGCTCGATCCTGCCGTTCCCCACCTCGTGGTCAACAGCCGCGCGCTCTACTTCAGCTGGCTGCCGGCGGATCCCGACGCGGTGGCCGCGCTCGTTCCGGCCGGCCTGCGACCGCATCCGGACCGGCAGGTGTTCATGAACCAGTACGTGGTGGACGACCCCGTCCAGACCTCCGGGTTCGGCTCGTACTCACTTGCCTATCTCGGCGTGACCCTGGCCGACGTGCCCGCTCCGGACGGGGTGACCCCGGGCGGCTGGTGGACCCATTACGTGGCCTCCAGCGACCAGGTCCGCGACTACGCCCTCGCCCGCGGCGCTCCCGCCCTGGCCGGCAGCACCACCATCAGGTCGGACCACGACAAGGTGGTGGCCGAGACGGAGATCGGCGGGGTACCGGTGATCCGGGCCCAGGCCCGCGTCGGCGAAACGGGCACCACCACACACAACGGCCACCACCGCTACCTCACCGCCCTGGACGGGCAGGTGGTCAGCAGCACCTATCCGGTGATCTCCGAACCGGTAGGCGGGTTCGAGATCGAGTCGGTGGAGTTCCTCGAACCGGAGCATCCGGTCTACGCGCTGCGTCCGGAGAATCCGCTCACCATCGCCTGGGGCTATTACGCCCCCCGGTCGTCGTTCGCCTACCCGGGCGGGCTGACGGTGTGGGGCGAACTGGAGCTGTCCAGTGGCGCGACGGGGGTTTCCGCAGGCCCATTCGGGTAACCCAGGGGCTGGATCGGCATTCACCCCTACCTCGAGGAGGCCGCACCATGCCCGGCGAGACGACAAGCGCTGTGACCGAACACCGTGAGCAGGCGGTGGAGGGGGAGCGGGGAGCGCTGTTGGCCGTACTGGTGATGGTGGTGCTCGGCGTGGCCGGGATATTCGCCGTTTCCTGACCAGCGGGGGCGCCCCGGTCGCATCGGGCGCCCCCATCTGTCGTCACAGTCGGGTCAGGGCCGCGAACGCCCTGCATGCCGCCAGCGAGGAGTGACCCGGCACCGGCCGTGGAAGGTCGTCGGGACTGCAGTCCGGGCGCTGTTCAGGCCGGGTGCGGCGAGAACCGCAGCGCGTGCAGCGCCTGGTAGAACGGCCGGTGGTACGCCTCCAGCGCGGCCAGCCAGGGGTCGTTGTCGGGGCGTACCTCGTGGCGGGTGGTCCGGGTGGTGAAGCCGCTGCTCGCCTCCACGTCCCGGTGCCACGCCCGGGTGCGCGCGAAGGCCTGCTGCTCGCCGGGCTGCCAGCGCAGCGCCTCCGGGCGGTACGGGAGCCCGGTCACCTGGCAGAACCGCTCGGTGGCCGCCTCCGGTATGGCGGCCACCTCGTCGCCGTCGAGCACCAGCGGGACCTCCCCGGTGACCGCGCGGACCGCCTCGACCATGCCGTGCAGTCGCTCGAAGCCGATCTCGTCGCGTTCGACCGACTGGTTCATCGCGTAGTGCGAGGCGACCACGGCGGCCGGGTCCCGGATCATGAAGGTGTTGGTGACGTCGGTGTAGAGCCGCCGGTCGCGCAGGATCTCGTCGTAGGGGTAGTCGGTGGTCTCCTTGAGGAAGACCCGCTGTCCGCTGCGCCGGCCGAGGGCGAGCAGCAGGTCGAAGAGTTCACCGATGCTGGCGGCGCGCTCGCCGTCGATGTCGAAGTGCCCCACGGCCGCCAGGTTGGAGAAGGGTTCGTGCACGACGGCCAGGTCACCGCGCTCGATCAGCATCCGCAGGAACGCCGTGGAGCGGGAGCGCGGCACCGCCCAGAGGGCGATCACCGGGGTGCCGCTCACTGGGACCAGGCGGTGGGTTGGCGGTCCCAGCGGTGCTCGCGCAGCCGGGCCAGTACCGACTCCTCCAGCGGGGGCGCGTCACTGGTGGCCAGGTTCGCCTGCACATGATGGATCTTGCGCATGCCGGGGATGACCGTGCTGACCGTCGGGTGCGCGAGGATGAACCGCAGCGCCAGCTCCGGCATGGTCATCCCGTCCGGTACGTCCTTGGCCAGCGCCTCGGCCCGCGCCACGCTGGCGGCGAGGTTCTCCGGCACGAAGTAGCTGTTGCGCCAGTCACCCTCGGGCCAGGTGCTCTCCATGGTCAGGGTGCCGGTCAGCGTCCCCTCGTCGAAGGGCACCCGGGCGATCACCGCCACGTCCAGCTCCTGGCAGAGACCGAAGAGTTCGTCCTCCGGGGCCTGGTCGAAGATGTTGTAGATCACCTGGACGGCGTCCACCAGGCCGGTACGCATCGCGGCCATGCCGTTCCACGGTTCCCAGCGGTTGAGGCTGAGCCCGATCCCGGTGACCAACCCCGACTCGCGCAGCTCCCGCACCATGTCCTGCCAGCGTGGATCCTCGGCCCAGGAGTCCTCCCAGACGTGGAACTGCAACAGGTCGATCCGCTCGACGCCGAGGTTCTCCAGGCTCTTGTGCAGGTACTCCCGGACGTGGTCGGCCGGGAAGACGTCCTCGAGCCTCGACTCCCGGGTGGACGGCCAGTTACGGTCCTTCGGCGGGATCTTGGTGGCCACGTAGAGCCGGCGGTCCGGATGCCGGCGCAGCAGCTCACCGAGGAGCACCTCGCTGTGGCCGCGGCCGTAGATCCAGGCGGTGTCGAAGAAGTTGCAACCCCCCTCGACCGCCGCGTCGAGGGCGGCGTGGCCGGTGGCGTCGTCGGCGCCGCTCCAACCCCCCTCGCCACCGGCGATGCCCCACATGCCGTAACCGACGTCACTTACCGACCAGCCCAACCGACCGAACCTGCGGTACTGCACGGACCTCTCCTGTCCTGTCGCTGCCTTCGATGGTGGTGCGGGACCGGGCCGAGGCGCCGGTGACATGCCGTCAGCGCAGGCCGACGATCGGCTCGCGCCACCGGTTGCCGCCGGTGCCGAAGCGGGTCTGCTGGTCGTGGCCGACCCCGGGGGCGTCGATGCCGGCGACCCGGGCGGTGCCCCGGTGCAGGACCAGCCGAACCGTGGCGGTGGCCGGGCGGACCAGCTCGTCGATCGCCGCGCGGGCGGCCGCCGCGACCGGACTGGCGTAGCGGGCCTCGTAGACCGCCGCGCCGAGCACCGGCCCGAGCGACTGGTAGAGCCCTCGGGCGTGCGGATCGAGGCAGACCTCCAGCACCCGCTGCCAGGCGGTGTCGAGGATCTCCAGCCCGGGTGCCTCGTAGACGCCCCGGCACCGGGTGCCGATGATCCGGCGTTCCACCACGTCGCGCAACCAGACGCCGTGCCGGGCGCCGAGATCCCGGGCGGTACGCAGCACGTCGACCGGGTCGGGACCGCTGCCGTCGACATCGGTGACCCGGCCGGCGTCGAAGCTGACCGCGACCGTCTCGGCCTGTGCCGGTGCCTCGCTCGGATAGACGCTCCAGCGAGGTGTCAGGCTGCCGGCGTCGACCGGGGTGGCCAGATCCTCCAGGGCGGAGGACTCGTGCGACGCGCCGGCGAGGCAGGCGTCGGTGGAGCGGTCGGCGTCGCTGCCCCGGTCGAGGAAGAAGCCGGCGTCTTTGACCGCGTTGAGCATGGCGCCCCGGCCGGCGGCGAAGCGCTCGAGGGCGTCCGGGTCGGTCCAGGGGGCGTAGACCCGAAGGTCGGGGGCGAACTCCCGAGCGTACGCGGCGAAGCGACGCTGGTCGTTGCCGCCGCCCACGCAGCCGTGCGCGAGCACCGTGCAGCCGTCGGCCCGCAGCACCGGGGTCAGTTGCTCGACGAGGACGAGCCGGGCCGCACCGGTGGTGTTCCAGTAACCGCCGTCATGTCGCGCCTGGTAACGCAGCAGGTCGAGACCGATCTCGGCCATCCGGGGGCGCAGGTCGACGACGCTGGCCGGCAGGCCGGCGTCGCGCAGCGAGGCGACCAGGTCGGCGATCTCGTCCGGGTCGCTCTGTCCCAGGTCGGCGACGTAGTGGTGACTGGCCACGCCCTGCTCCCGCAGCCACACACCGAGGGCCAGACTGGAGAGGCCACCGGCCTGGAAGACGCCGACGCGTTGGTCGGCGAGGTCCCCGTGTCGCATGTGTTCGGTGCCTCTCGTCATGGGGCAGCACTGCCCGAAAGGGCTCCTGGCAGGGCCGGCACACCCTAGCAACCTGATCCGTCACTCATCAAGGACTGTCGCGACAAGCGGGTCTATGTTAAAACGTAACTCGATTTGCGTAAATCGAATCCTCGCCGACGATCGGCAACCATTATTTCGGTCATATCACACCAAGATCCACTATGGCCTGACGATTCCCAGTGAATCGCCGGTCCTCGACCGTGCGCGCTGGCGACACCTGCCGGCGGCACGGCAGAAGGGACGAGCGTTGGACGCCCGATCATCCGCACCACGACCCGCCTCTACGCTCCGGGCTGGTCTCGGGCCCATCCTGCCGGTGCCGGCCGAAAGCTCGGTCATCGACCTCTTCGAGGCCACGGTGGCACGGACCCCGGACCGGCCGGCCGTCCGCTTCCGCGACCAGACCCTCACGTTTCGCAAGCTCAACCAGCATGCCGAGGCGCTGGCCGAGAGTCTGGTCGAGCGCGGGGTGGGCGTCGGTGACTTCGTCCCGCTGGTCATCGCCGAGGGCGTCGAGTTTCCGATCGGTCTGCTGGCGGCGATGAAGGTCGGTGCCCCCTTCGTGCCGGTCGACCCGGGCTGGCCGGCGTCCCGGTTGGCCGAACTCTTCCGTCAACTCTCGCCCCGGGTCGTCCTCGCCGTGGCCGCCACTGCACCGGCACTGGTCGGCCTCGGCACCGCCGACCATGTTCTGATAATTGACCGCACACAATTGGTGAGCGGAACTCCGACCGGCCCACGCCCCGGCCCGGACGACCTGATTTACGGGTATTTCACCTCCGGCTCCACCGGCACTCCCAAATGCGCACTGAACAGACATCGGGGTCTGGTCAACCGGCTCGCGGCAATGTCACACCACTTCGGTGACGGCGCCGAGCAAATCGTGTTGCAGAACAGCAAGCCGACCTTCGACTCCTCGATGTGGCAACTGCTCTGGCCGTTGACCACCGGCGGCCAGGTGGTCCTGCCCGACCGGCAGGGCATCCTGGACCTGGAGCAGACCTGCCACATCCTCGGCCGGTACGCGGTGACCATCACCGACTTCGTCCCCTCGGTGCTCGGCGCACTGGTCAGCCTCCTCGAACTCCGGGCCGACCTCTGCGCCGAACTGGCCGGTCTGCGCCGGATGCTGATCGGTGGCGAGGAAGCCAACGGTGCGGTGCTCGACCGCCTCTGGAAGCTCCTGCCCGACCTGAGGGTGACCAACACCTTCGGCCCGACCGAGTGCTCGATCGGCTCCGTCTTCCACGAGATCACCGAGGTCACCGGCCGAATCCCCCTCGGCACCGCCATCGGCAACACCGCCGCCGTGGTGCTCGACGACGCACGTCGCCCAGTGCCCCCGGAGACCGTCGGCGAGATCTACATCGGTGGCCTCTGCGTCGGCGCCGGCTATCTCGGTGATCCGGAGCGCACGGCCCGGGCCTTCGTGCCCAACCCGTTCCCCGAGATCGCCGGTGACCTGCTCTACCGCACCGGGGACCTGGGTCACCACACCCCGGACGGGCTGCTGATGTTCGACGGCCGCCGCGACGACCAGGTCAAGGTCGGCGGGGTCCGCATCGAACTGGCCGAGGTGGAGCGGGTCCTCGCCGCGCACCCGGCGGTACGTGGCGCCGCGGTGATCGTCCGGGGCGAGGGCGACGCCCGGTCCCTGGCAGCCTTCGTGAGTCTGCGGTCCGACGAGTCCCACACCGTCACCCCGGCCACCCTGGTCGACTGGCTGCGGGCGTCGCTGCCCCCGGAGACCGTGCCCCGGGCGGTGACCGTGGTGGACGAGATTCCGCTGACCCCACACGGCAAACTCGACCGGCGCGCCCTGGAGCAGGTGGCCCGGACGGCCGCCGGCAGTGCTCCGGTGGAGGCGCCCGGCAGCCCGGCGGAGGAGCTGGTCGCCTCGGCCTGGTGTGAGGTGCTCGGCCGCGCCGAGGTCTCGGTCAGCGTGCCCTTCGCCGACTACGGCGGCACCTCGCTGCTCACCCACCAGCTCGCCGCACTGCTCGGCCTGCGCCAGGCCGGTCCGGTGTCCCTGGCCCACCTGCTGGCGGCCGACACCGTACGGGCCCAGGCCCGGCTGCTGGGTAGCGGGCAGAGCGACACCGGCGCAGCGGTGGATCTCGGGCTGCTGGCCCGCGACGCCGACCCGAGCGACCTGGTCGGTGCCGGCGTGCCGCCGGCACCGACGGTGGCCCGACAGCTGCTGCTGACCGGGGTCACCGGTTTCGTCGGCGCGCACGTACTGGCCGAGTTGGTGACCCGGCCGGAGGTCGAGCTGCACTGCCTGGTCCGGGCGGCCGATCCGGCTGCCGGAGCGGCCCGGCTGGTGGCGGTGCTGCGGGCGTACGGGCTGACCGACGCGCTCACCGCCCTGGAGCACGCCCTGGTGCAGGGGCGGGTCCGGGTGGTCACCGGTGACCTGGGCGCACCGCTGCTCGGCCTCGACGACACTGCCTTCCGGGCCCTGGCCGGCGCGGTGGACGCGGTGGTGCATGCCGGTGCACTGGTCAACTTTCTGCGCGACTACGGCGCCCACCGGCGCCCCAACGTGTTCGGCACCGGTGAGCTGGTCCGGCTCGCCGCCGCCGGATCCGGCTGCCGGCTGCACGTGCTCTCCACGTTCAGCGTCTTGTCCGCCGCGGCGCGCGGCACGTCCGGGACACCGATCGGCCCGGACCGGTTGCCCGGACTGGACGAGCCGCTCCCGCCGGGCGGGTACGACCAGTCCAAGCTGGTCGCCGAGCACCTGCTGGAGCGGGCCCGCGGCTTCGGGGTCGACGCGGTGGTCTACCGGCTCGGCGAGATCTGGCCGCACCGTCGGATCGGGCTGCCGAACCGGGCGTCACTGGCGCACTCGGTGGTCTACGCGGCGGCGCGTACCGGGGTGGTCTTTCCGACCGGGGCGCGCACCGACCACCTGCCGGTGGATCTGCTGGCCGGCTGTCTGGCCGACGCGGTCCTCGGTGCGGCACCTGCGGCCGGCGGCACGGTGCACCTGCTCCGACCCGGTGGTCTCGGGTACGCGGAGATCTTTGCCCGGCTGGCCGAGGCCGGCGCCGAACACCTCGGCTACGCCGAGTTCCGGTCCCGGCTGAGCGCGCTGGCGGCGTCCGGCGACGCGGACGAGCGGCTGGTCCGGGTGGCGATGCTGTTGCCGGCACCGCAGGGCGCCGACCCGGTCGCCCCGGCCAGCTTCGACCGTCTCTTCACCGATAGCTCCGCGCACTTCACCTCCTGTGAGCTGGCTGGGCAGGCGTTCGCGGCCGGTTCCCCGTTGGCGGACCTGGCGGCGTTTCTTGATCGGTTGGATGTGGCAAGGTAGTGCCTTTCTTCGGAACCTCCGTTCACTGTGGTTGGTGTCTGTGCTGATCGATCCTGGCCTGTTGGCCGTCTTCCTCGTCGCGGTGCTGGTCATCTGCGTGACGCCCGGCCCGGACATGCTCTACATCCTGGCCACCTCGGTCAGCCAGGGCATCCGGGCCGGGTTGGTGGCGTCGGTCGGCATGTCCCTGGGCATGCTGGTGCACACCGTGCTGGTCTCGCTCGGCCTGGCGGCACTGATGGCTGCGGTGCCGGTGCTCTTCGACGTGATCAAGTACGTCGGTGCCGCCTACCTGGTCTACATCGGTGTCCGGGCCTGGTTGGACTCCTCGTCGGCGTCGGAGGTCCAGGAGCGTGCGGTAGTGCCGCTGCGTACGGTGCTCTGGCGTGCCACCATGACGAACCTGCTCAACCCCAAGATCGTCCTGTTCTACCTGGCCTTCCTGCCGCAGTTCGTCGATGCCGACGCCGGGGGCGCGGGTGTGCAACTGCTGGTGCTGGGGCTGCTCTTCGTGCTGGTGGGGCTGCTGGTCGACTCGGTGATCGCGCTCGCCGCCGGTCGGCTGGGGGAGTGGCTGCACCGGCGGCACCGGGTCGACACGCTGCTCAACCGGATCGCCGGCACGGTCTTCGTGGCCCTCGCCGCCCGCCTGGTCTTTCTCTGATCCTCCACCGGTACCGCATGGCCTCGCCCTCACGGTACGGGTGCGCCCGGCGGAGCGCGCTGTGACCGAACACCGTGAGCAGGCGGTGGAGGGGGAGCGGGGAGCGCTGTTGGCCGTACTGGTGATGGTGGTGCTCGGTGTGGCCGGGATATTCGCCGTTTCCTGACCAGCGGGGGCGCCCCGGTCGCATCGGGCGCCCCCATCTGTCGTCACCGGGTCAGGGTCGCGAACCCTGGCCGTCGGTGTGCGCCAGCCGCTCGGCCGGGATCACCCCGAGCCGGCCGGCCTGGTAGTCCTCGAAGGCCTGGATCAACTCGTCACGGCTGTTCATTACGAACGGGCCGTACTGGGCGACCGGCTCGCGGATCGGCTGACCGCCCATGATGTACAGATCCAGCGTCGGCGTGCGGCTGTCCTGCCGGGCGTTGGCCCGCAACCGCAGCGCGTCACCGGGGCCGTGCACCGCGAGCTGCCCGGTGCGTACGCCACGGCCGTTGGCGCCGATCGTGCCGCGCCCGCCCAGCACGTAGACCAGGGCGTTGAAGTCGGGCCGCCAGGGCAGGTCGACCTGCGCCCCCGGCTCCACCGTCACGTGGGTCACGGTGATCGGGGTGTACGTCGAGCCCGGTCCCTGGTGTCCGGCGATCTCACCGGCGATCACCCGGATCAGCGCGCCGCCGTCCGGCGTGGTGAGCAGAGCGGCCTGGTTGCCCCGGATGTCCTGGTATTTCGGTGGGCTCATCTTCGCCACCTTGGGCAGGTTGACCCAGAGCTGGGTGCCGTGGAACAGGCCGCCGCTGACCACCAGGTGCTCCGGCGGCGCCTCGATGTGCAGCAGGCCACTGCCGGCCGTCATCCATTGAGTGTCGCCGTTGGTGATGGTGCCGCCACCGCCGTGCGTGTCCTGGTGCTCGAAGATTCCGTCGATGATGTAGGTGACGGTCTCGAAGCCCCGGTGCGGGTGCCAGCTGGTGCCCTTCGGCTCGCCCGGGGCGTACTCGACCTCGCCCATCTGGTCCAGGTGCAGGAACGGGTCCAGTTCGCTGGTCGGTACCCCGGCGAAGGCCCGGCGCACCGGGAAGCCCTCGCCCTCGAAGCCGCTCGGCGCGGTGGTCAGCCGGCGGACCGGGCGGATGGTGGTGGTGGACTCGTCGAGCCGGGGCAGTCGGGGCAGGACGAGGACGTTGTCGACGGTGATCGCGGGCATCGGAGGCTCCTTCAACTGTCGCTGTGAGCGGGGCTGGCGGTGGCCTGCAGCCGCTGGCCGAGTCGGGTGAAAATCCTGGTCAGGCAGGCGATCTCGGCGTCGTCGAGGTCGTCCATCAGGTGCGTGCGTACCGAGTGCAGGTGCTGCGGTGCGGCCTCGCGCAGGGCCAGCAGGCCGGCGGCGGTGAGCACCGCCTCGCTGCCCCGCCCGTCCTGTGCACACGGCTGCCGCGCCACCAGGCCGCGCCGTTGCATCGAGGAGATCTGGTACGTCAGGCGGCTGGGTGAGAAGACCAGCCGTTCGGCCAGCTCGCCCATCCGCAGTCGCTGCCCGGGGACCTCGCTGAGCAGCACGAGCACGTGGTAGTCGGCGAGGCTCAGGTTGCTGGTGGCGCGCAGATCCTCCTCCAGCCGGGTGAGCAACCGCTGGCTGGCCTCGATGTACCCCCGCCAGGCGGCGAGGCGGTCGGGGCTCAGGCTCTCGGTCATGCCCCCACGGTAGCACAAACTAAAATTTGAACTATCTCGCTGAACTGCTGCCCGGAAAGCGGGCAGCAGGGCTCATGGGAGAAGATATTGAAGGTTTGAATTACAGCCTTGGACCGGTGACCGTATTCCAGCGGTGGTACGCGAGGAGCGTGTGCCACACTGCCCGACGTGGTGAACCTGACCGGCCCTGGCCTGCTGCTACGTCCCTGGCAGGAGGGCGACGCCCCTGCCGCCCTCGACGCCTTCGGTGACCCGGAGATCGCTCTGTGGAACCCCCAGGGCGACGGTCTCGACCTGGACGCCGCCCGACAGTGGGTACGGCGGCGCGCCGACTGGTCGAACGGCACGAACGTGGCGCTGGCGCTGGCCGATCCGACCGATCCGGCCGTGCTGCTCGGCTCGGTGTCGCTGCACCGCATCCACGACGGGGACGCCTCGATCGGCTACTGGGTGGTGCCAGCGGCCCGCGGACGAGGGCTCGCCTCGGCCGCGGTCGCCCGCGTCACCGCCTGGGCCTTCGCCGAACTCGGACTGCACCGCATCGAGTTGTGTCACGCGGTGGGCAACCCGGCCTCCTGCCGAGTCGCCGAACGGGCCGGCTACCTGGCCGAAGGCACCCTGCGGCAGTCGCACCGCTACGGCGACGGCCGGCGCCACGACGAGCATCTGCACGCCCGCCTGGCCACCGACTGACCGTCGCGGGCACGATCCGCCCCCGACCGTACCGGTCGGGGGCGGTGGGAATCGTGCCCGGTTGAGGTCAACCTGCGGTCTGCGGGGCGCGCCCACCCAGGTGCAGTCGGCCCAGCAGTTGACGGGCCTGTTCGGCGACGTCCGCGTCGACGATGACGGCGTACTGGTTGGCGCGCAGCGAACTGGCCGAGGTGAAGTCGCGCTTGCCGCCCGTCATGGCGTGGGCGACCGCGCCGAACACCGCGCCCCAGATCGCGCCGATGACCAGGCCGGCCAGGATCACCGCGAGCCAGTTGCCGACGGTGAAGATGCCGAACAACAGGCCGATGAACAGACCGAACCAGGCACCGGTGCCGGCGCCGATCAGACCGGCACGAGCGGTCGTCATCCGACCCAGCACGGTCTCCACCAGGGTCAGATCGGTGCCCACGATCGCGCTGCGTTCCACCGGGAACCGGTTGTCGGCCAGGTGGTCCACCACCCGTTGGGCGGAGGGATAGTCCGGGTAGGCCCCGATCGTCACGGTCGGCGGGCCGAGTTGCGGACCGTGCCCGTCGCCGCTGGGCGCCGCGGTACGGCCACCCGGCCCCGACGGGAGGGTGCCGCCACCGGTCACGCCCGGCTGCCAGGCCGGGGGATTCGACTGTGTGGTCATGGGTCTCCTCCTTCGTCGCTCCACGCGTTCCCGCCCGAGGGCAGCGGTAACGCGTCGGCCGGGCCGGCGAACCGGACGTCGGCCACCGGCGCTGAAGCCGACGGAGGCGACAGCCGACGGAGAATCAGCCGACAAGGGTGACGCAGGCGTGAGCCCCTCGCCGATGCCCGAAGGCGGTGGCGAGGGGCCCAGGCAGGTGCGATCAGGTGCAGTTGGTGCCGTTGAGGGTGAAACCGCTCGGTGCCGGCAGGCTGCTGCCGCTGTAGGTGCCCTGGAAGCCGGTGCTGAGGGTGCCACCGCTGGGCAGGCTGCCGTTCCAGTCGGCGTTACGGACCGAGATCCGGTCGCCGGACTGGCTCCAGACGCCGTTCCAGCCGTTGCTCAGCCGTACCCCGGAGCCGGCCGTGAAGGCCAGGGTCCAGCCGTTCACCGAGCTGCCGCGGTTGGTCACCCGGATCTCGGCGGTGAAGCCACCGGTCCAGGTGTTCGGGGTGAACGTCACCGTGCAACCGGCGCCACCGGGCGGCGGGGTGCTGGGCGGCGGAGGAGTGGTGGGCGGCGGGGGAGTGGTGGGCCCCGGGGTGGTGGGGGCCGGCGTGGTGGGCAGCGGCCCGGCCGCGATGGCCAGGTCGTACGCCCGCTGCGGCACGAACTGACCGGCGGCGGCGATGCAGCCGTCGGCCTCGCCGGGCAGCTTGACCCAGAGGAAGGCGTCGATCGCCGAGTCGCCGGTGTTGGTGGTGCTCGGCGTGCCGATCGCCCGTCCCGGCGGGTCGCACCACTCCGAGCCGGCGGGACCGTTGCCGTTACGGCTGGTGTCGATGACCGCCTTCAGGCGGGAGATCCCGGTCGCCGCGATGATCGACTTGGCGTAGGAGACCTCACCGGCGGTGCTGCGGTAGTTCGACACGTTCACCGAGATGCCGTCGGCGCTGTTGGCGATGTCCGCGGCGAGCAGCCGGTTGGCGGCCTCGCCGGCCGAGAGCCAGCCGCCGTGGCCGATGTCGTAGTAGACCTTCGCCGCCGACGAGCCGCGCTTGAGGGCCTTACCGGCGTACGCCATCGAGGCCCGGACCTCGGCCTGCTGGTTGCCGTCCATGCAGCTGGTCATGATGGGGAGCACGTCGGGCTCCAGGATGATGGTGGCCGGTCGACCCTGCAGGCCGGCCGCCACCTGGTCCACCCACTGACGGTAGGCGCTGTGGTTGGGCGCGCCGCCACCGCTGTGGTTGCTGCAGTCGCGGTTGGGGATGTTGTAGACCACCAGGATCGGGATCTTGCCCGCTGCCGCGGCGGCGCCGACGAACTGGCTCACCTCGCCCTGCACGGTCGAGGTGTTGGTGGTGGTGTACCAGCGGGGCTGCGGCACGTTGGCGATCCGGTCCCGGATCACGGCGGCCCGGGAGTCGCCCGGGTTGGCCGCCACCCAGCGGGCGGCGCTGGTCTGCGGGTCCACGTAGAAGGCGGAATCGGCAGCCGCGGCGGGCGCCGCCAGCAGCGCGCCCACGCCGACGGTGGCGGCGACGGTGAGTGCCGTCACCGCGCCGACCACGGCGGACGTGCGTCGGGTTCTCATGGTCTGCTCCTCGGATATATCGAGCAAGTTGCGTGGAAGCGCTCCCACATGTCCGTCAAGGTACGCACCCGTTGCGAGATTGTGAAGACCTTCCGGAAGCATCGATGGCTTTAGGTATGTTTGACGGCCCGGCCAGCGGCCAGGTACGACGGAGCCAGCAGGGACCGGTACGTAAGATCACCGGGTGACTACGGAGCGGACCGGCGTCGTGGTGGTCGGTGCCGGCATCGCCGGTGTGGCGTGCGCGGTGCAGCTGCAACGGGCCGGCGTGCCCGTCCAGCTCAGGGAACGTGCCCAGGTGGCCGGTGGCCGGATGGCCAGCAAACGGTTCGACGGGCGTCCGGCCGACCTGGGCGCGGCCTACTTCACCGTCAGCGATCCGGACTTCGCCGAGGTGGTGGCGCAGTGGCAGGCCGCCGGGCTGGTCCGGGAGTGGACGGACACCTTCGTCGCGTACGGCGCGCAGGGGCGGCACGAGGTCCGTGGCCCGATGCGGTGGGCGGCGCCGGGCGGACTCCGTTCACTTGTCGAGCACCTGTCGCAGGACCTGCCGGTGCTGGTGAACCGGCTGGTGCTCGACGTGGCCCCGGGACCGTCGGTGGACGGCCAGCGGTGCCAGGCAGCGGTACTGGCGATGCCCGGGCCACAGGCCGCGTTGGTGCTCGACCCGGCCCTGACCGCCGCCACCGAGGCGCTGCGGAACCAGCGTTGGTCACCGTCACTGGCGGCGATGCTGCGGTTCCCGCACCGGCGTTGGCCGGACTTCCGGGGCGCGTTCGTCAACGACCACCCGGTGCTGCGCCTGGTCTGCGACGACGGCGACCGCCGAGGTGACCGGGAGCCCGTGCTCGTCGCGCACACCACCGCGCACTTCGCCGCCGGGCATCTCGCCCAGCCCACCGCCGCCGCCCCGGCGGTCGAGGCGGCCGTACGCGACCTGCTCGCCCTGCCCGAACCGGCGGTACACGTGCACCTGCACCGGTGGACGTACGCCCAGCCCACCGCCGGTTCCGCCGCCGGGTTCCACCTCGACGACGAGGGGATCGGGCTGGCCGGAGACGCGTACGGTGCGCCACCCCGGGTACAGACAGCGTGGCGCTCCGGCCACGACCTCGGTCGCGCGCTTGCCAGCCGGCTGACCTGAGCTACCCGCGCTGAAAGCCCTACTGCGGCGGGGTGAGGATCTCGAACCAGACGGTCGAGCCCCGCACGGTGGGATCGGTGCCCCAGGCGTCGCTCAACTCCTCGATCAGGCCCAGCCCACGGCCCCGACTGCTCAACGTGTCCGTCCGGGTCCGGGTGACCGTGCCGCGCGAACCCGAGTCGGCCACCGACACGAGCAGGCGCTCGGGGCTCAGGTCGATCTCCACCCGGGCCGCCGTGCCGGCGTGCAGCAGGGCGTTGGTGGTCAACTCACTGGTGCACAGCACCGCCGCGCCGATCACCGACTCGGCCACCTGCCACTCGGTGAGCTGGGCGGTCATCCAGTGCCGTACCCGGCTCGGCGCCGTCGGCTCGGCCGGTACCTCCATCCGGGCCGACCGGCTCGGCCGCAGCGCGTACTCGACGGCGAGCACGGCCACGTCGTCCTCGGTGGCGCCGGGCACCGCGGCGGTGGCGGTGGCACAGAGCGCGCGTGGGTCGCCGCTGTGCGCGGCGCCCACCGACTCGGCCAGCCGAGCCAGACCGTGCGTGAGCCCCTGCCGCCGCCGTTCCACCACGCCGTCACTGAACAGCAGTAACGTGTCGCCGGGCGGGAACGCGACGGTGCAGGTCGCCGGCTGGTATCCGACGCCCAGCGGCGCGCCGGCCGGCACCTGCACATACTCGGCTCGCGGCTCGCCGTCGGCCGAGCAACGCCGGATCAACGGTGCCGGATGGCCGGCGCTGGCCAGGGTGAGCAGTTCCCGGGCCACGTCGATGACCCCGAACGCCACGGTGACGAACAGCTCGTGCGTACCGGCCTCGGCACCCAGGCTGCTGACCAGACGGTCGAGCCCGACGAGCACCTGGTCCGGGCGCGGCTCGTTGAGGGCCAACGCCCGCAGGGCCGCGCGTACCTGACCCATCCGGGCCGCGGCCTGCACGTCGTGTCCGGCGACGTCACCGAGCACCACGCCCAGCTCACCGGTGGGCAGCACGAAGGCGTCGTAGAAGTCGCCACCTGCGGCGTTGCCGTCCACGCCCGGGTCGTAGCGCGCCGCGATCCGCAGCCGGGGCAGGCCCGGCAGATTCTCCGGCAGCATGCTGCGCTGCAACAACTGGGCCGTACCGTGCTGGGTCTCGAAGCGGCGGGCCCGCTCGGTGGCCTGACCGACCAACTCGGCCGACGCCGCCAGCAACACCCGCTCCTGCGCGGACCAGCTGTGCGGGGAGCGGTAGCCGACGGTGAGGGCACCGCGTACCACGGCGGCGCTCAACGGCACCGTGGCCAGGGATCGGATCTTCTGGTCGTGACGGTCGGCGGCGACCTCGCGCAGGGGCTCGCCGTCGTCGGTGTAGCTGGCCCGCCCGGTGCGGGCGCTGACCACTGCCGGGGCCGGCCAGTCCGCCGGCCCGCGCCGCCACAGCGGCGGGAGCCGCTCGTCGGCCTCGTCCACCAACTCGCCCCGCACCCGTCGGGCGAGCCGCCAGCCGCCACCGTCGTCCACCGCGAAGGAGACCCGGTCGGCGTCGAACGAGGTGATCGCGTAGCGCAGCGCGACCCGGGCCACGTCGTCGAGGGTGAGGGTGCCGGACAGCGCCGCGGCGAGTTCGCTGATCCCCTGCAACTGCCGGATCGCCGGGTTGGTCTCGGTGATCACGGACAGCACACCGACGATGCGGCCCCGGCTGTCCCGCACCGGGGAGCAGGCCCGTACGTACACCACCTGGTCGAGTTGCCCGTTGGCCCGGCGCAGCGGCAGGGTCATCTCCCGTTCCAGGAACGGCTCGCCGGTGCGGTAGGTGTGCTCCACCACGTCACCGATGCCCGGCATCGGCCAGATGTCCGCGAAGACCTGCGGCGCGGGCTGTCCGAGGGCCTGGGGGTGCTTGTCGCCGATCAGTTCGGCGTACGCGTCGTTGTAGAGCAGGAAGAACTCGTCGCTCAGGTGCAGCACCATCGGTGCCGGCGAGGCGAGCACGATCTCGGCGGCGGCCCGTACGGCCAGGTCCCAGTATTCCGGGGGGCCGAGCCTGCTGCCGCTCCACTGATGGCGGCTGACCATGCCGGTGACGCCAGGCATCCGCGCGCTCGGGACGCTGCCTGCTGGCGTGGGGACTCGCCCGACCGTTCCTGGCATGACAGCAGCCTAGTCCGGCGAGCCGAACAGTGTTTCGATCATGCGCCGCGATCCCCGAGGCTCGGGACATAAGTCCAGTTCAGAGCAATCCTGTGGCGATCTGTCGAGAAAAAGGAGGCGATCGGCGCGGCGTGCCGTCCGAGCGAAGGGGTAAGCGCGCGGGGCAGACCATGCGACAGGAGGGACATCATGCCGGAAACCTTCGCGGCCAGGCAGGTCGACATCGGCAATGCCGTGGCTGACATGTGGAGGTCGGTGCTGCTGTTCGTACCGAGGGCCATCGCGTTCATCGCGATCCTGGTGGTCGGATGGCTCATCGCCAGAGCCGTGCTCAAGATCGTTGACGCGGCGCTGGAACGGGTGGGGTTCGACCGGGCGGTCGAACGAGGTGGCATCAAACGAGCACTGGAACGAACGAAGTACGACGCCAGTGACATCCTGGCGAAGCTGGCGTACTACGCCGTGCTGCTGTTCACGTTGCAGTTCGCGTTCGGGGTCTGGGGACCCAACGCGATCAGCAACCTGATCTCGGGTGTGGTGGCCTGGTTGCCACGCGCGTTCGTCGCGATCGTCATCGTGGTGATCGCCTTCGCGATCGCCAACGCCGTACGGGACATCGTCAGCGGGTTCCTGGGCGGCCTGTCGTACGGCAAGGTGCTGGCCGACGTGACGGCCTTCTTCGTGATCGCCCTGGGTGTGATCGCGGCGCTCAACCAGGTGGGCATCGCCACCACCGTCACGACGCCGGTGCTCATCGCGGTGCTCGCCACGGTGGCCGGCATTCTGATCATCGGCGTCGGTGGTGGTCTCGTCAAGCCGATGCAGAACCGCTGGGAGGACTGGCTGCGCCGGATCGCTGACGAGTCACGGGCCGTTCGTGAACAGCGGCAGGGCGCTGCGGCCGGTCGCGGCGACACCCAGCGGCAGATGGCCGACCGGGCCGGTGCCGAGCGGAGTCAGGCGATGGCCGGTGGCCGGGCGACCCACCAGTCCGGGGCCGCGAGTGACGAAACGCAGCAGTTTCGCCGGTGAGCACGGCAGCAGGTCGCAACGGGTGTCCGCCGACGGCGGGCACCCGTTGCCGTCACAACGGCGGCGGCTGCGGGGCCGGGGTGTCGAGGGCGGCGGTCAGCGC
This sequence comes from Micromonospora maris AB-18-032, assembly GCF_000204155.1. Classification (NCBI taxonomy): domain Bacteria; kingdom Bacillati; phylum Actinomycetota; class Actinomycetes; order Micromonosporales; family Micromonosporaceae; genus Micromonospora; species Micromonospora maris. The sequence continues at coordinate 2,121,233 of NC_015434.1, forward strand.
GCAGACGGCGAGCAGGCGCACCAGCACCCAGTCGGCCTCCGACCAGTCGATCGGATCCGTGGGCGGCTGCCACCCGTGTTCGTCGGCTGCGGCGCGTACGCCCTCGGCGTAGCCGGCGAGCGCGGCGGCGGTCAACGGGCGCTGGTCACCGTGCAGGCTGTCGCGTACGGCGGCGGCGTGCTGATCGACGACCGCGAGCAGCCCGGGCAGCTGGTTGGCGGCGGCCAACCCGTCGAGCCCGACGGCGTTGGCGAGCCCCACGAGGGTGGTTCGCGTAGCGTCGACAGCAGTGGAGGTGGGAACCTCGTTCGGGGGCACGCGCATGGGGAACGAATCTAACCAACCCGGACCGGTAGCGTCCTCGTCCACTCGGTTGGCCGGCGCATCCACCGCTGGTCGCCGTCGGCTGTCCGCGCGTTCCGAGTCGGTGCGGACCGGGCAGCCCACGCCGCCGCGGATGGTGCACCAGCCCTCAGCAAGGCACGAAACGGACCAGCGGGCAACGTCACCGAGCGAACCCGACCCTCGGCCGGGGTGACCGATCACACAGCGCCGACGACCCGGCGAGCCGGGCCGTCGGCGGTGAAGTCAGTCGGACGAGCGGGCGTCGGCGGGCGGCGTCGTCGGCGATGATCACAGTGGCCACCATCAGCGCGACGCAGAGGCTGAACAGCCAGGAGCTGTCCGCGACCAGCCGGGCGGAGACGGGTGCCTGCACGGCGGCGAGGAGGAAGCCGATCCATGCCAGGCGGCGCTGACGCGTGGTGAGGAAGCCGGAGCCCTGATGCATTCCGAAAGTCTTACGCGCATCGAGGGCGTTGCCGTCAGCCGAACGGCCGATTCTGGCCGAGCTGTCCGGATTTCCGACCGTCCGGCCAGCGCCTCACCGCCCCGGTCGGGGCGGGCGTCACATGGTGTCGGGTCCGGTCCGGCCGGTGGTCGACGGGCGGTAACCCCGCTCCGGGTCGGTCGGCTCCAGGTCGCTGCCGGGCACGACCCGACCGCGGTCGGCCGGCTCCGGGCCGTGCCCGAAGGCGGCCTCCTCACCGGCGTCGTTGGCGGTCACGTCATCGGCCTGCCCGTCGAGCGTGTTGCGGGCCACGGCCCGGTCCAACTCCTCCAGCGAGAGCCGCTCCTCTTTGCGCCACGTCCTGTCGTCCGTCATGCCTTGAGCCGTACCCCCGCCGGGTCGCCGCAAACGGGAGCGGCCACCCGCGGCCCGAGCCGTGCACCGACGGTGCCCAGCCGGCCCGGCGACCGACGGTGCGCCGTGCACGGCGACGGCCGCCGGTGGGGACACCGGCGGCCGTCGACGAGATCATGCTCAGGGCTGCGGTCGGTCGACCTTGCCGCGCCAGGCGCCGGTCTCCTGCCCGCGTCGTTCGATGAACTGCTTGAACCGCTGCAGATCACCCTTGGCCCGCCGGTCGACCACGCCGAGCTTGTCGCCGGCCTGCTCGATGACGCCGTGCGGGTCGAACTCCAGTTGCAGGCTGACCCGGCTGCTGTGCTCGTCGAGCCGGTGGAAGGTCACCACCCCGGCGTGCTGGGTGCCGCCGGTCGAGCGCCACGCCACCCGCTCGTCGGGCAGCTGCTCGGTGATCTCGGCGTCGAACTCCCGCTTGACCCCGGCGATCTCCACGGTCCAGTGGGTCATCGTGTCGGACAGTTGGCGTACGGACTCCACGCCCTCCATGAAGTGGGGGAATTCCTCGAACTGGGTCCACTGGTCGTACGCCGTCCGCACCGGGACGGCCACGTCGACATGTTCGGTTACGCCACTCATCAGCATCCCTCCCTGCGCCGGCGGGGGCGACGGGCCTGGACGGCCCGTCTCACCAGCGCGTCGTCTCGTTCTTGTGCCCCAACGCCGCCCACACCTCGGACACCGTCTGGTACCGGGTGCCGTCGGGCAGACGCTCCAGCGCGGCGATCACGTCGTCGGGTGCCTCGTTCTCCCGCGCGTTGGCGAGCAACGCGGCCCGGTCGCCGGGCAGGGCGGTCATCGTGATGAACCGCCCGAGCCGACTTCGCGCCTCGACGTCCTCGGAGGTCATCCCCTGTGGGGTGCCGCTGCGCAGGTCACCGCCGGGGGCGGTGGTCGCCTCCGGCTGGTCTTCCCCGGCGGGTTCCGGCACCCGGGACTCGTCGACCCGCGAGCCACCGGTCCCCGGCCCCTGTACCAGGCCGTTGACCTCCTGGCTCATCTGCTCGTCGACTCTCGGTGCGTGCTTGCTGTTGCCGCGATCCATGCCTTCTGCGCTACCCGCCACGGTGAGTGGTAAACCCGGCAAGCAGTCACGAACCGGCCGGTGAGCGGGGCGGCAACACCGGTTCGGTGGTGTCGTTCGCACCGGACTGGATCACCCGACCGCGCTGGAGTTCGGCGTTGATCTGGACGCCGAGCATCAGCGCCGAGTTGGACAGGAAGAGCCAGACCAGGAACGCGATGACCGCGCCGAGGCTGCCGTAGGTGGCGTCGTACGAGCCGAAGTTCGCCACGTACAGGCCGAAGCCGAAGGAGGAGATCATCCAGGCGAGCAGGGCCACCACGCCGCCCGGGGTGAGCCAGCGGAAGCGGGGCTGGCGCACGTTCGGCGCGACCCAGAACAGCAGGGACAGCAGCAGCATCGCGATCATCGCCAGGGCCGGCCACTTGGCCACTGCCCAGGCCGTACGAGCCGCGCCACCGGCACCGATCAGGTCACCGACCGCGTCCGCGACCGGGCCGCTGACGATCAGACCGGCGGCCACCGTGGCGATCAGGACCAGCGACAGGGCGGCAAGCCCGATCTGCATCGGACGCAACCGCCACATCGGCCGGCCCTCGATCACCCCGTAGATCGCGTTCGAGGCACGGGTGAACGACGCGATGAAGTTCGACGCCGACCAGAGAGCACCGAACAGGCCGAAGCTGAGCAGGACCCTGGCCGAACTGTTCTGGTCCACCAGCGCCCGAACCACCCCGACGAAGCTCTCGTTGCCCACCACATCACCGGCGCCGACGCCACGGGCCAGGTCCAGGACGGTGTCGACGGTGCGTTCGCCGTCAGAGACGAGACCGACCAGGGCGACCACCACGACGGTGGACGGAAACAGCGCGAGCACCCCGTAGTAGGTGAGCGCGGCAGCCCAGTCCGTGCAGTTGTCCCGCAGGAAGTTGCGGCCGCTGCGGATCAGCACGCCACGCCAGGTCGGCCAGCTCAGTTGGCGGATCCGGCGGGGCAGCCCGGCGGTGCGACCGTCGGCCGGCGGGACGTCGGAGTTCGTCGTGGTCATCACCGCTCCCTCGCAGTTCGCGACCCGGTTCGGGTGGCCCGGCCGGTACCCGGCCTCAGCCGTCGGCAAACCGCTCGCCCGTTTACCGGCTGCGGCAACGGGGACGCCAGTAGGAACGCTCGCAGACGACAGGAGGACGAGATGCCCGGGCGCGAGGTACTGCCCAGCACGCTGCGGCGCTCCCCGGAGAAGGCCCAGCGCACCTGGGAGAAGACGCACGATTCCGCCGTCGAGACCTACGGCGAGGGCGAGCGGGCGCACCGTACCGCCTTCGCCGCGGTGAAGCACCAGTTCGAGAAGGTGGGCGACCACTGGGAGCCCAAGGGCCGCAAGGGCCCCAGCGACGCGCAGGCCGCAGGTGGCGGCCCGCAGCGGCGGGCACCCACGGCCGGTGGGGTGGACGCCAACGCCCCCAAGGACCACCTCCTGGAGGTGGCCCGCAAGCTGGACGTGCGGGGCCGATCGAGCATGACCAAGCCGGAACTGGTCAAGGCCATCGAGAAGGCCAACGACCGGCAGACCCGCAAGGCCCGCGGCGACTGAGCTGACGTCGAGGGTTCCGGTCGCAGGGGTACGCCCGCGACCGGGACCCTCGCGCTCACCAGTGCCCGCCGCCGGGCGCCTCGATGTGCACCGCCTTCATCGCGGTGAACTCGTCGAGCAGTTCCGGCCCGTAGCCGAAGCCCTGACCACTGCCCCGACGGGGATGGGCGGCACCGGCGGGGGCGCCGCCGAAGACCGCGTTCACCTTGACGGTGCCGACCGGCAACTCCCGCCAGGCCCGCTGGGCGTGGCTCATCGACCCGGTCAGCACCGTGGCGGCCAGCCCGTACGGCGAGTCGGCCGCACACCGCAGCGCCTCGCTGAACGAGTCGACCACCACCACCGGCGCGACCGGCCCGAAGGTCTCCTCCCGGACCAGCGTCAGGTCGTGCCGACAGTTGTCGACCACCGTGGCGGGATAGAAGGCGCCGGGGCCCTCGGGCAGCGTGCCGCCGACCCGGATCCGGGCACCGTCGGCCGCCGCCGCGGTGACCTGCCCGTGCACCTGGTCACGGTGCCGCCGGTCGACAAGCGGGCCGAGTTCGGTGTCCGGGTCGCGGCCCGGCCCGACGCGCAGTGCCGCAGCCCGTTCGACGAGTGCGTCGACGAAGTCCTCCGCGATGTCCCGATGGACGTAGATCCGTTCCACGGCGACGCAGATCTGCCCCGCGTTGGCGAACGCGCCCTGCGCCGCCTGACCGGCCGCCCAGACCGGGTCGACGTCGGCGTCGACGATCAGCGGGTCGCTGCCCCCGTTCTCCAGCAGCACCTTGGCGCCGCCGGCCGCGGCAGCCGCGGCGATGGCCCGGCCGGTGGCGGTGGAGCCGACGTGCGCCACCACGTCCACCTCGGCGGCGGCCAGCGCCGCGCCCGTCTCCGGCCCGCCGGTGAGCAGCGACAACACCCCGGCCGGCAGCGCGGTGTCGAACGCCCGGGCCAGCAGCCACCCGGTCGCCGGGGTCCGTTCGCTCGGCTTGTGCAGCACCACGTTGCCGGTGACCAGGGCCGCGCCGAGCAGCCCACAGGCCACCGCCACCGGATCGTTCCACGGGGTGATCACGGCGACCACCCCGCGTGGCTCGGGGGCCATGAAGTCGAGAGCGGCGGGATCGCCGTGCAGGGTACGCCCACCACGCGTCGCGGCCAGTTCGGCGTACTGGCGCAGGGTGCCGATGCCGGCGTCGACTCCGCCCCGGGCGTCGGCCAGCGGCTTGCCCATCTCCGCCGTGGTGGCCTGCGCGAGTTCGTCGGCGGCCTCGGCCACCGCGTCGGCGGCGCGGTGCAGCGCCGCCGCCCGTTCCGCCGGTGCGGTCGCCGCCCACTGCGCGGTCACCTCCCGGGCCGCCGCCACGGCCTTGCCCACCTCGTCGGCGATCGCGATCGGCGCGGTGCTCACCCGGCTGCCGTCGGACGGGTCGCAGACCACGAACTCGCCGTCGTCCCCGCCGGCCCCCCACACCCCGCCGATCAGCTGCGCAACCGTGTACATGGGCGCTGGATGCCCGACGTCGGGGCCGGCAAACGTTTCGTCCGGTTGGCCGCGGGGTAGCGTCGGTGGATGATTTCGCCGGGTTCCACCGGTTCCGAGCGGGCGGACGCCGTCGTCATCGGAGCGGGACACAACGGACTGGTCGCCGCCAATCTGCTCGCCGACGCCGGCTGGGACGTCCTGGTGCTGGAGGCGACCCAGGTGCCCGGCGGGGCGGTGCGGTCGGCCCAGGTCACCGCACCGGGCTACCTGAGCGACCTCTACAGCTCCTTCTACCCGCTCGGCTACGTCTCGCCGGTGCTGCGGGACCTGGACCTGCCGCGCCACGGGCTGGTCTGGCGACACGCCCCGGACGTGCTGGCGCACCTGTTTCCCGACGGGCGGGCGGCACTGCTCAACCGCGATCCGGCGGTCACCGCGGCCTCCCTGGAGGAGTTCGCGCCCGGTGACGGGCAGCGCTGGCTGACCGCGTACGAGCAGTGGCGGCAGGTCGCCGCCCCGATGATCGACGTGATCACCACGCCGTTCCCACCGGTACGCGGTGGGCTGGACCTGCTGCGTCGGCTGCGGGTCGGTGGCGCGCTGCGGCTGGCCCGGCGGATGGTGCTGCCGGTACGTCGCCTCGGTGCGGAACTGTTCGCCGGTGACGGCGGCACCGCGCTGCTCGCGGGCTGCGCCCTGCACACCGACCTGTCCCCCGAGGAGGCCGGCTCGGGGGTGTACGGCTGGCTGCTGGCGATGCTCGGGCAGCAGGTCGGCTGGCCGGTGCCGGTCGGCGGGGCGCAGAAGATCACCGACGCGCTGGTGGACCGGCTGACCGAGCGGGGCGGCCGGATCAGCTACGGTGCCCGCGCGGATCGGGTGCTGATCGCCCGGGGACGGGCGGTGGGCGTACGCACGGTGGGTGGACGGTTGTGGCAGGCCCGCCGGGCGGTGCTGGCCGACGTGCCCGCGCCCGCGCTCTACCTCGACCTGGTCGGGGCCTCGGCGCTACCGCCCCGGCTGGTGGCGGACCTGGAACACTTCCGCTGGGACGGCTCGACGCTCAAGGTGGACTGGGCGCTGTCCGGCCCGATGCCGTGGCGCAACCCGCGGCTGTCCACCGCCGGCACCGTGCACCTCGGCGCCGATCTCGGTGGGCTGACCGGGTACGCCGCCGACCTGGCCCGTGGCGACCTGCCGCGTGATCCGTTCCTGCTGCTCGGGCAGATGTCGGTGGCCGACCCCAGCCACTCCCCGCCGGGCACCGAGTCCCTCTGGTCGTACACCCACCTGCCGTTCCGGCAGGACTGGCGGGCCGAGGAACTGATGACGCACGTGGAGCGGATGGAGGAGGTGCTGGAGGCCGCCGCCCCCGGCTTCCGGCAACTGGTCGTCGGCCGGCACGTGGCCGGACCGGCCGAGTTGGAGCAGGCCAACCCGAGCCTGGTCGGCGGGGCGCTCGGCGGCGGCACCGCCGCGCCGTACCAGCAGCTGTTCCTGCGCCCGATCCCCGGCCTGGGCCGGGCCGACACGCCCGTGGACCGGCTCTTCCTGGCCAGTTCGTCGGCGCACCCGGGCGGCGGGGTGCACGGCGCGCCGGGCGCGAACGCCGCCCGGGCCGCGCTGGCCCGCGACGGCGTGCTCACCGGCGACCTCTACCACGGCGCGGTACGCACCGCGCACCGCGCGATCTACCGCTGACCCGGGTCAGCGCTCGATGTGGCGATGCCGGGTGCGCAGCTTGAACGGCATCAGCGCACTTTCGATCTTGGTGGCCGTGGTCATCTTCGAGATGCCGTCCCGCCGCTCCTCGAACCGGATCGGCACCTCAAGGATGGTGTGCCCGAGCTTCGTGGCGAGGTAGTGCATCTCGACCTGGAAGCTGTAGCCGTTGGACTGGACCCGCTCCAACCCGATGTCGCGCAGCGCGTCGGCCCGCCAGATCTTGAAGCCGGCGGTCAGGTCCCGGATGCGTACCCGCAGCAGGGTGTGCACGTACAGATTCGCCCAGCCGCTCAGCGCCCGCCGGTACAGCGGCCAGTTCTCGTCCAGTTCGCCACCGGGGACGTACCGCGATCCGATCACCACGCCGGCCTGGGTGGACAGCAGGGCGCCGAGCATGCCGGGCAGCGCCTCCGGCGGATGCGACAGGTCGGCGTCCATCTGGGCCACGTACTCCGCCCCACCGTCGAGGGCCCGACTGATCCCGTCCACGTACGCGCGCCCGAGCCCCTCCTTGCCCGGCCGGTGCACCACCTCGACCCGCTCGGGGTGCTCGATGGCCAGCTTGTCCGCCACGTCGCCGGTGCCGTCCGGCGAGTTGTCGTCGGCGACCAGCACCTTCAGGCCGGGCAGTGGCAGCGCCAGGAGCCGCTCGACCAGCGTCGGCAGGTTGCCGGCCTCGTTGTAGGTCGGCACCACGACAGTCAGGCGCGCGTCCCGCCACGGCGAGGGCAACTGGACGGGTTCGATCATGGGGGACATCCTCGGTCTGCGAACAGGGTCTCTCAGAGAGTAGCTACTTGCCCCTTCCGGGGCGAAATGGCTCCCCCGCCCGGTGTCGGCCGGTCTGCCGGCACGCGGTCGGTCGACGCCGGATCAGTCCGGGGTCTTCTGCCGGCGGGCGATGTCGGAGAGCCGGTTGAGCGTTTCCTTGTTGCGCTGGTGCAGCACCAGGTCGTTGAGCTTGTTGCGCACCCAGCGCAGCGGGCCGGCGGCGAAGTCCTCGCCCAGCGACACCCGGGTGGCGTCCGGACCGACCGGTTCCAGGGCGAACACCACGATCGCCTCACCGGCGGGCCAGAGCTTCACCCGCAGCACCAGCTTGCGTTCCGGCTCGCACTCCAACACCAGGGAGGAGTCCTCCAGCGAGAACGGCCAGGGACCGGCGCGGTGATGCAGGCGGGTGCCGACGGCGGGCCAGCCGTCGTCCACGTTGCGCATGTGGGCGGTGCCGACCACCCAGTCGCTGTAGGTCCATCCGTCCGCGAGGACCGCCCAGACCTGCTGGACCGGGGCCTTGATCACTTGCTGCACGATCGCCACCGGTTGCCCGTACCCCGCCGGCGTCGCCGGCTAACCGCACCCGGGTTAGCTTCTCCGGGGCGACGGGTAAGGCCACCGCTGGCGGCGCCCAGCAGGCCGCCGACGCGCGGCATCCGTCCGCCGCGTCGCAGTCGACGTTTACTCCTCGGGGCGTCGGGAACCCGCCGCCCGTGCGAGGGGACCGTGGGGAACCGGATAAGCGCAGGTCAGCCGGGGTGCTGGCCGGCGCGGGACCGGTCGGTCGCGAATCCCCGCTGTTCGACGCGGTGCTGCTGGACCGCGACGGCACCCTGATCGAGGACGTGCCGTACAACGGTGATCCGGACAAGGTGCGGGCCATGCCCGGCGCCCGCGCGGCGCTGGACCGACTGCGTGCCGCCGGTCTGAAACTCGCCGTGGTGACCAACCAGTCCGGGCTGGCCCGGGGCCTGTTCACCGAGGCGCAACTGGACCGGGTGCACCGCCGGGTCGAGGAACTGTTGGGGCCCTTCGACAGCTGGCAGGTGTGCCCGCACGACGATGGCGACGGCTGCGCCTGCCGCAAGCCGGCACCGGGTCTGGTGCACGCCGCCGCCGAGGCGCTGGGCACCGTACCGGCCCGGTGCGCGCTGATCGGTGACATCGGGCGGGACATCACGGCGGCGCTGGCCGCCGGTGCGGCAGGCATCCTGGTGCCGACGCCGGTCACCCGGACCGAGGAGATCGCCGCGGCGCCCTGGGTGGCCGACGACCTGCCGTCGGCGGTCGCGGAGATCCTGCGCCGCCAGCAGGCGCTGACACCGGCGACGACCGCCACCCGCGTCGAGGCAGAACGGACCGTGCTGGTGGTCCGCTCCGATTCGGCGGGCGACGTGCTGGTGACCGGGCCGGGCATCCGGGCGGTGGCCGCCGGCGCGGACCGGGTGGTGCTGCTCTGCGGTCCGCATGGTCGGGCCGCCGCCGACCTGCTGCCCGGCGTCGACGAGGTGATCGAACACCGGCTGCCGTGGATCGACCCCGCGCCCGGACCCGTCGACCCGGCGGAGATGACCACGCTGATCGCCCGGCTCGCCGCGGTCGCCGCCGACGAGGCGGTCGTCTTCACCTCCTTCCACCAGTCGCCGCTGCCGTTGGCGTTGCTGCTGCGCATGGCCGGTGTCGCGCGGATCGCCGCGATCAGCGACGACTATCCCGGCTCGCTGCTGGACGTGCGGCACCGGGTACCGGCCGGTGTGCCGGAGGCCGAGCGTGCCCTGTCCCTCGCCGCGGCGGCGGGCTACCCGCTACCGCCCGGCGACGAGCCGCGCCTGCGGCTGCGGCCGGCGCCACCGCCCCCACCCGAGGCCGGCGAACCGGGGTACGTGGTGCTGCACCCCGGCTCGGCGGCCCAGGCCCGGGGCTGCCCACCGGAGCTGGCCGAACGGATCTCCCGAGAACTGGTCGACGCCGGCCACCGGGTGGTGGTCACCGGCGGCCCGCAGGAACGCGACCTGACCGCCCGGGTGGCCGGCGCCCACGCCGTGGACCTGGGCGGCCGGACCGGGCTGGCCGAGTTGTCCGGGGTCGTCGCGGCAGCCGGCGCGGTCGTGGTGGGCAACACCGGCCCGGCGCACCTGGCCGCCGCCCACGAGGTGCCGGTGGTCAGCCTCTTCGCGCCCACCGTCCCGTTCGGCCAGTGGGGACCCTGGCGGGTGCCGACGGTACGCCTCGGCGACGCCACCGCCGCGTGTCGCGACACCCGGGCCGCGCGTTGTCCCGTACCCGGGCATCCCTGCTTGAGCCGGGTCGAACCCGAAGCGGTCCTGACCGCCCTGCGGTTGCTGGCCGTGCCGAGCGGTGGGAGTGGCCGATGAACATCCTGCTGTGGCACGTGCACGGCTCCTGGACCACCTCCTTCGTGCACGGCAAACACCGTTACCTGGTGCCGGCCACCCCGGACCGGGGTCCGTACGGCCTGGGCCGCGCCCGCACGTACACCTGGCCGGAGAGCGCGACCGAGGTGAGCCCGGAGCAGCTGCGCGACGCCGAGGTGGACGTGGTCATCCTGCAACGCCCCGAGGAGCTGGACCTGGCGACCGAGTGGCTGGGCCGCCGCCCCGGCCGGGACCTGCCGGCGATCTACGTGGAGCACAACACCCCCAAGGACGGCGACGTCCCGCACAGCCGCCACCCGATGGCCGACCGGGACGACCTGCTGATCGCGCACGTGACCGCGTTCAACGAACTCTTCTGGGACACCGGGGCGACCCGGACCACCGTCGTCGACCACGGCATCGTGCCCCCGGCGGTGGAGTACACCGGTGAGCTGGACCGACTCGCCGTCGTGATCAACGAGCCGGTACGCCGCTGGCGGGTCACCGGCACCGACCTGCTGCCCCGGTTCGCCGAGATCGCCCCGCTGGACGTCTTCGGCATGAAGGTGGCCGGGCTGGCCGATTACCTCGGGCTGCCCGCCGACCGGCTGATGAGCCACGACGACGTGCCGCAGCACCGGATGCACGCCGAGTTGGCGCGCCGCCGGGCGTACCTGCACCTGTGCCGGTGGACCTCGCTCGGGCTGAGCCTGATCGAGGCGATGAGCATCGGCATGCCGGTGGTGGCGCTGGCCACCACCGAGGCGGCGATGGCGGTGCCGCCGGACGCCGGTGCGCTGTCCACCCGGGTCGACACCCTGCTCGCGGCCGCCGACCGGTTCGTGGCGCAGCCGCAGCAGGCCCGCCGAGCGGGCCTCGCGGCCCGTGCCGCGGCCAGGGAGCGCTACGGCCTCGACCGATTCCTCGCCGACTGGGACCGGCTGCTGGAGGAGGAAGTATGCGGATAGCGATGATCTCGGAGCACGCCAGCCCGCTCGCCATCCTGGGCGGTGAGGACGCCGGCGGCCAGAACACGCACGTCGCGGAGCTGTCCGCCGCGCTCGCCGCCGCCGGGCACGACGTACGGGTCTACACCCGGCGCGACGCGGTCGACCTGCCGGTGCTGGTCCGCAGTCCGGACGGCTACGACGTGGTGCACGTGCCGGCCGGCCCGGCCGAACCGGTGGCCAAGGACGCGCTGCTGCCGCACATGCGACCGTTCGGCGCGTGGCTGGTGGACCGCTGGCGCGGCGGCGACTGGACGCCCGAGGTGATCCACGCGCACTTCTGGATGAGCGGACTGGCCGCCCTCCAGGCCGGCCGGGCCCTCGGGATACCGGTGGTGCAGACGTACCACGCGTTGGGCACGGTCAAGCGCCGCCACCAGGGCGTGCAGGACACCAGCCCGGCCCGCCGCATCGGCTACGAGCTGCATCTCGGCCGCTGCGTCGACCGGGTCATCGCGCAGTGCCGCGACGAGGTGGGGGAACTGGTCCGGATGGGGGTGCCCCGCTCGGCGATGACCGTCGTCCCGTCCGGGGTGAACCTGGGCACCTTCGCGCCGCTGGGACCGACGGCCGAGCGGGAACCCGACCGCCCCCGGATCCTCACCGTCGGCCGGCTGGTGGAACGCAAGGGCTTCCAGACCGTGGTGCGGGCGATGGCACACGTACCCGAGGCGGAGTGCGTGGTGGTGGGCGGCCCGCCGGCCGGGCTGCTGGAGACCGACCCGTACGCCCGGCGGTTGCGGGCCCTGGCGGGCAGCTGCGAGGTGGCCGACCGGGTGCGGCTGGTGGGTGCGGTGCCCCGGGAGGAGATGGGTCGCTGGTACCGCTCGGCGGACATCCTGGTCGCCGCCCCCTGGTACGAGCCGTTCGGCCTGACCCCGCTGGAGGCGATGGCGTGCGGGGTGCCGGTGGTGGCTACCGCCGTCGGCGGCCTGCGGGACACCGTGGTCGACGGGGTGACCGGGGATCTGGTGCCGGCCCGCGATCCCCGGGCGCTGGGTGAGGCGCTGCGCCGGCTGCTCGACGACCGGATCCGCCGGTTCGCCTACGCCGGTGCGGCGCGGGCCCGGGCCCGGCAGCACTACTCGTGGACCGTCACCGCCGAGCGGATCGCCGAGGTGTACGCCGAGGTGGTCGCCGTACGTCGGCCGACCCGGGTGGTGGCCTGATGCCGGCGGCCACCCTGCTGGAGCGGCACCTGGCGAACCTGGCTGCGGCGCTGCCGCCGTACCAGCGGTGTGAGCCGCTGCTCGCCCGGTGGGGTGCGACGCTGGCGCAGCGACTCACCGCCGGTGGTCGGCTGCTGGTGGCCGGCAACGGCGGCAGCGCCGCCGAGGCGCAACACCTGACCGCCGAACTGGTCGGCAAGTTGCGCGACGACCGTCAACCCCTGTCGGCGATCGCCCTGCACGCCGAGACCTCGGCGTTGACCGCGATCGGCAACGACTACGGCTACGACGAGGTCTTCGCCCGCCAGGTCCGGGCGCACGGTCGGCCCGACGACGTACTGCTGCTGCTGTCCACCAGCGGTGGCAGCGGCAACCTGCTCGCCGCGGCCCGGGCGGGGCGGGAAGCCGGGCTGCGGTGCTGGGCCTTCACCGGACCGGCCCCGAATCCGCTGGCCGACGCCTGTCACGAGGTGCTCGCGGTGGAGTCGTCGGACAGCCAGGTCGTGCAGGAGTTGCACCTGGTCTCCAGCCATCTGCTCTGTGAGTACGTGGAACAGGCGATGCCGGAGCACACCGGCGGCACGACACCGCGCTACGTCGAGCCGCAGGTGCCGGCGGTGTCGAGCGCCCCGGCGGAGGGCCCGGTGCGGGCGGGTGTCGAGGTGGTGCTGGACGGCGGCGCCGGGCGACCGGTCGAGGCGTGAGGAGGCAAGCGTGACAGGACCCGTGGTGGTGCTCGGCGACACCCTGCTCGACCGCGACGTCGAGGGTGTGGTCAACCGGCTCTGTCCGGATTCACCGGTGCCGGTGCTCGACGAGATGGCGCACGTCGACCGGCCGGGCGGTGCCGGTCTGGCGGCCGTCTTCGCGGCGGCCCAGGGCGCCGAGGTGGTCCTGGTCACCGCGCTGGCCGACGACGCCGGTGCGGCCCGCCTGGGTGTGCTGCTGGCCGCGGCCGGGGTGCAGGTGTATCCGTTGCGGCTGGCCGGGGCCACCCCGGAGAAGATCCGGCTGCGCGCCGGCGGGCGGGTGCTGCTACGCCACGACCGAGGTGGTGGTGTCAGCGAGCCGGGGGAGCCCGCGGAGGCGGTGTTACGGGTGATCGACCGGGCGTCGGTGGTGCTGGTCAGCGACTACGGGCGGGGGGTGGCCCGCCAGCCGGCGCTGCGGGCGGCGCTGGCGGCGACCCGGGCCCCGGTGGTCTGGGACCCGCATCCCCGTGGGCCGGCGGCGGTGCCCGGGGTACGACTGGCGACGCCGAACGAGGCGGAGGTGCGGGAACTGGTGGAGGCGTCGCCGGGGGCGACCCGGTTGGCCACCGCCGCCGAGGGTGCCGAGCGGCTGCGGCAGCGGTGGCGGGCGGGCGCGGTCGCCGTGACGCTGGGTGCCGACGGCGCCCTGCTCAGCCAGGCCGGCTCGACCCCGTTGATGGTGCCCGCTCCGGTCTCCGCCGAGGGGGACACCTGCGGTGCGGGAGATCGTTTCGCGGCCACCGCCAGCCTCGCCCTGGCCGGTGGGGCGCTCGTCTCCGAGGCGGTGACCGAGGCGGTGACCGAGGCGTCGGCGTACGTGGCGGACGGGGGAGTGGCCACGGCGCTGCCGCAGCCGGTGCGGCGGGCCCCGCAGCCGGTGCACACCGCCGTCGCGGGGGACCGGGTCGGGGTGGCGGCGGCCGCCGCGGTGGTCGCCCGGGTCCGGGCCGCCGGTGGCACGGTGGTCGCCACCGGCGGCTGTTTCGACCTGCTGCACGCCGGTCACCTGGCCACCCTGCAGGCCGCCCGGCAGCTCGGCGACTGCCTGGTGGTGTGCCTCAACTCCGACACCAGCGTCAGCGGGTTGAAGGGGCCGGACCGGCCGGTCATCGGGCAGGCCGACCGTGGTCGGCTGCTGGCCGCGTTGAGCTGTGTCGACGCCGTGGTGATCTTCGAGGAGTCCACCCCGGCGGCGGCGCTGTCCTGGCTGCGACCGGACATCTGGGTCAAGGGTGGCGACTACGCCACCGGTGGCGCCGACGGTGAGGCGTTGCCCGAGGCGGAGATCCTGCGCCGCTGGGGCGGTCACAGCGTGGTGGTGCCCTATCTGGACGGTCGCTCGACCACCGGACTGATCGCCGCCACCCGGGCCACCGGAGCGCTGGCATGAGCGCCCCGGACACCGGCCGGACGGTGCTGGTCACCGGCGGATCCAGCGGTCTGGGGGCGGCGGTGGTCGCGGCGGTGGCCCGCTCCGGCGGCCGGCCCCTGGTGCTCGACCGGCAGCCGCCGGCCGACGGCGTGCCGTGGATCGAGTGCGACCTCGCCGACACCCGGGGTGCGGAGGAGGCCACCCGTCGGCTCGTCGAGCGCACGGGTGGGCTGGACGCGGTGGTCACGGCGGCGGGTATCGACGTGCCGGGCCGGCTGGCGGACGTGCCCGGCGAGACGTGGGACCGGATCGTCGCGGTGGACCTGCTGGCCACCGCCGCGGTGATCCGGGCGGCGCTGCCGTTCCTGGAGGCGTCGAGGGGGCACATCGTCACGGTGGCCTCCACTCTCGGGCTGAAGGCGGTCAGTGACGCGACGGCGTACTGCGCGGCGAAGTTCGGCGTGGTCGGGTTCACCCGGGCGCTCGCCGCCGAGCTGGCCGGGTCGGTGGGGGTGACCCTGCTGGTGCCGGGCGGGATGCGTACCGCCTTCTTCGACGACCGGGACGCGCAGTACCGTCCCGGGCCGGACGCGATCCTCAACGAGCCGGCGGACACCGCCGCCGCGATCATGTTCGCGCTCTCCCAGCCCGCCGGTTGCGCGGTCCGTGAGCTGGTCGTCTGCGCCGAGCAGGAGACCTCCTACCCGTGATCGTGGCGCTGCGTGCCCTGGGTGTCGGTGACCTCGCCACGGCGGTCCCGGCGTTGCGGGCGTTGCGGGCGGCGTACCCCGATCGTGAGTTGGTGCTCGCCGCGCCGGCCTGGCTCGCCCCGCTGGTGGAGCTGGTCGGTGGGGTCGACCGGGTGCTGCCGACCGCCGGGCTGGAGCGGCTGGCGTGGCCTGGGGCGGCGGTCGAGGTCGCGGTGAACCTGCACGGGCGGGGGCCGGACTCGCACCGGCTGCTGGCCGCCGTCGGCCCCGCCCGGTTGCTCGCTTTCGCCAACGCCGAGGCCGGGCATCTCGACGGGCCGGCGTGGGACGACGACGAGCACGAGGTGGCGCGCTGGTGCCGGCTGCTGGCCGCGTACGGCATCGCGGCCGACCCGACGGACCTGGACCTGCGTCGGCCGGCGACGACGAGTCTGCCCGCCGGGGTGACGGTGCTGCATCCGGGGTCGAAGGTGCCGGCCAAGTGCTGGCCACCCGGGCGGTACGCGGCGCTGGCCCGGACGTTGACCGAGCGGGGGCACCGGGTCGTGTTGACCGGCAGCGCGCGCGAGCGGGACACCGTCGCGCGGGTCGCGGCCGAGGCGGGCCTGCCGCCGGAGGCGGTCTTCGCCGGGCGCACCGACGTCGCCGGGTTGGCGGCGCTGGTCGCGGGCGCCCGTCTGGTGGTCAGCGGGGACACCGGGGTGGCCCACTTGGCCACCGGCTACCGCACTGCCTCGGTGGTGCTGTTCGGCCCGGTTCCGCCGAGCCGGTGGGGACCGCCGCCGGAGCGGCGGCGACACCGGGTGCTCTGGGCGGGCGGCGGGGCATGGCCGGACTGGGACGGGGTAGGCAGTCACCCCACGATGGCCGCGCTCGATCTCGACCAGGTGCTGGCGGCCGTCGACGAAGTGGAACGGGCGGTGCGTGCGGACCGTGCGGTTGCGGCGTAGCGATCCGGGTCGGCCGGGGTACGGACGCCGCCGGCGCGGCCAGGGCTGGTCGTACCTCGGGCCGGGCGGGGAACCGGTACGTGACCCCGACGAGCTGGCCCGGTTGCGGGCACTGGTCATCCCGCCGGCCTGGCGCGACGTGTGGATCTCGCCGTACCCCAACGGGCACATCCAGGCCATCGGCATCGACGCCGCCGGGCGTAAGCAGTACCTCTACCACCCGGTCTGGCGACAGCGTCAGGACCAGGCGAAGTTCGACCACGTGCTGGAGGTGGCCCGCCGGCTGCCGGTGCTGCGGGAACGGGTCGGTCACGACCTGTCCGGGCGAGGGCTGCGCCGGGAGCGGGTGCTGGCGACCGTGACCCGGCTGCTGGACATGGGCACCTTCCGGGTCGGCAGCGACCAGTACGCCGCCGGGGACGAACCGACCTTCGGGGTGGCCACCCTGCGCGCCGAGCACACCCGGTTGCGGCAGGGCTGTGTGGTCTTTGAGTTCCCCGCCAAGGGCGGCGTCGAGCAGGTGCGGCTGGTCTCCGACCCCGAGCTGTGTCAGGTGCTGGCCAACCTGCGTCGGCGGCGGCGCGCGGCGCAGCGGCTCTTCGGCTACTGGGACGGCCGGGACTGGCGCGACGTGCGTGCTGACGAGGTCAACGACTACCTGCGTGAGGCCAGCGGCGGGGAGATGACCGCGAAGGACTTCCGGACCTGGCACGCGACGGTACGGGCGGCCACCCAACTGGCTGCGCTGGGCACCCTGCGGTCGGTGACGGCGCGTCGCCGGGCGGTGGCGGGGGTGATGCGGGAGGTTGCGGAGCTGCTGGGCAACACCCCGACGGTGGCGCGTACGTCCTACGTGGACCCTCGGGTGGTCGACCTGTTCCACGACGGCGTGCTGGCGCCGGTGGACGGTGACGCCTCTCGCGAGCAGGCCGAGCGGGCGGTGTTGACGCTGCTGGAGGGGGCCTGAGGGCAGGTCAGCGCCGGGGTGGGCCCGAGGCGCGGCTGCGGATCAGCATCTCGACGCCGTCGAGCATCCGTTCGAGGCCGAAGCGCCACTCCTCGTCGGGGTGCTCCTCGTCGTCGAACGGCTCGGCCAGCAGCTCGTGGATGGCCGGGTACGGGCCGGGCGCGGTGAGCACGGCGAGGTTGCGCCAGTAGCGCAGGCCGACCTCGTCGGGGGTCTGCCCGGATCGGGCGGCGGCCTCGGCGAGATCCAGACTGATCATGGCCCAGCTGCGGGCGTACCCGCTGACCAGCATGATGGTGGAGATCCGCTCGGTGGCCCGTAGCCCGGTGCCCCGCAGGGCGACCAGCCCGTACTCGAACCAGCGGACCTGGTTCGGGTTGATCGGTGGACCGCTGATCGCCACGTGGCGCATCCAGGGCTGTCGGCGCAACGCGACGAGGTTGCCCTCACCCCAGCGGGCCAGGGCGGCTCGCCAGCCCTCGTCGGGGGCGCGGGGTGGTGGCGGCGGGCCGAATGCGGTGTCGACCATGAGATCGAGCAGGTCGTGCTTGGTCGGCACGTACCGGTACAGCGACATGGTCGACACGCCCAGCTCGCTGGCGACGCGGCTCATCGAGACCGCCGGCAGCCCTTCGGCCTGGGCGACCTGGATGCCGGTGGCGACCACCTGCTCCAGGCTGAGACTGCGCTTCGGGCCGCGACTCGACCGGTCGCGCAGCCCCCAGGCGAGCGCGATGTTCTCGGGCAGTTCGATGTCGTCCACTCCACCTCCCTTGACCGTCATCCTAGCCTCTGCGTATGGTTTACGCAGAAAAGCGTATTGCATACGCAGTTAAGGAGAGTGATCATGGCACACGGGCCGCCGGCAGTGGAACTGGAAGACCTGCGCAAGACCTACGGCAACCTGGTGGTGCTGGATCGGCTGACCATGCGGGTGGCCGCCGGCGGCGTGCACGCGCTGCTGGGGCCCAACGGGGCGGGCAAGACCACCACGGTGCGGATCCTGGCCACCCTGACCCGGCCGGATTCGGGGACCGCCCGGGTCGCCGGGCACGACGTGCTGCGCCACCGGCGGCAGGTGCGGCGGGCGATCAGCCTCGCCGGCCAGCACGCGGCTCTCGACGACGGGCAGACCGGCGTGGAGAACCTGACCATGCTGGCCCGGCTGGCCGGTCTGTCGCCCTCCGCCGCCCGTCAGCGGGCCGCCGCCCTGCTGGAACGCTTCGACCTGGTCGAGGCCGCCGGCCGGCGGGTACGGACCTACTCCGGTGGCATGCGACGCCGGCTCGACCTCGCCGCCAGCCTCGTCGGCACGCCGTCGGTGGTCTTCCTGGACGAGCCGACCACCGGGCTGGATCCCCGCAGTCGGCAGGGCCTGTGGGAGGTGATCGGCGACCTGGCCCGGGCCGGCGTCACCGTGCTGCTGACCACGCAGTATCTGGAGGAGGCGGACCGCCTCGCCGACCGGATCACCGTGCTGCACCAGGGTCGGCTCGCCGCCGAAGGCACCGCCACCGAGCTCAAGCAGCGCTTCGGCGCCCAGCGGCTGGAGTTGGTATGGCGGGACGCGGTCGCCTTCGAGCAGGCGGCGCAGCGACTCGGCGACCGGGTCACCCACCGCGACCCGGCCCGGCGAGAACTGTCGGTGACCACCGACGGCAGCGCGCCGGACGTCCGACGCCTGCTCGACGACCTCGACCCGGACCAGCACGGGGTGGTCCGGTTCACCGTCCGGGAGGCGACGCTGGACGACGTCTTCCTCACCCTCACCGGCCGACCGACCGGCGCGCCGCAGGAGGTGGCGAATGTCTGAGCTCGCGGTACGGGGTACGCAGACCGCGGTGATGATCAGCCGCTGCGTCCGGCTGTCCCGGCGCAACGTCGACGCACTGCTCACCTCGCTGGTGCTGCCGGTGCTGCTGATGCTGCTCTTCGTCTACCTCTTCGGCGGGGCGATCGAGACCGGCTCGGCGTACGTGACCTACGTCGTGCCCGGCGTACTGCTGCTCTGTGCGGGCTTCGGCGCGGCGGGCACCGCGGTGAGCGTGACCACCGACCTGACCGAGGGGATGATCGAGCGGCTGCGCACGATGGACGTCGGCGCCACCTCGATCCTCGCCGGTCACGTGGTGGCGAGCGTGGCCCGCAACCTGGTCGCCACGACGCTGGTGCTGGCGGTGGCCGTCGCCATCGGGTTCCGTCCGGCCGTCGCGCCACTGCGCTGGCTGGCCGCAGCCGGGCTGCTGGTGTTGTTCGTGCTGGCGGTGTCCTGGCTGTCCGCGGCGTTCGGCCTGCTGGCGCGCACTCCCGAGGCGGCCAACGGCTACACCTTCCTGGTGATGTTCCTGCCCTATCCGAGCAGCGCGTTCGTGCCGGTGGAGACGATGCCCCGGTGGCTACGCGGCTTCGCGGAGCACCAGCCGGTCACGCCGGTCATCGAGTCCCTGCGCGGGCTGCTGCTGGACACGCCGGTCGGATCGGCGCCGGTCCGCGCGCTGGCCTGGTTCCTCGGCATCCTGGCCCTCGGGGTGGTGCTCTCCGCGGTGCTGTTCCGCCGCCGGGTCGCCTGACCTGCCGTCGCGGTCGGCGAAGCGGGCGGCACGTGGTCCGACGCAGACGTACGGCGGCGCTGCACAGCGCCGCCGTACGGTCGAATCAGTCGTCGAGAACCTGCGCCAGCCGGTCGCGGAAGCGTCGCTCCGACGGGCTGACCTGGCTGCCGCCCAGGCCGAGGACCCCGCCGCTGCTGGCCGCGCCGACGACCCGCTCGGCGATCTCCACGAGCCAGTGCCGGTACGCCCCGGCCTCACCGGAGTCGACCTTGGCCGCCAACAGCGCCATCGCCTCCTTCGCCCGGACCAGCACGTCTTCGGCGTAGGCGCGCGGGTCGGCGGGGGCGATGGCGGGCAACTCCTCGCCGGCCTCCGGGTCGCCCACCCGGGTCACCAGCTCACCGGCGACCGCCGCCACCAGCGGGCTGGCCGACTCCCGACCGGCGGAGATGCTCTCCAGGCCGGCGGCGCTCTCGGCCATCGTCGCCCTGGTGCCGTCGGACTCGGCGGCGCTCGCCGCGGTGAGCACCGACTGCGGCAGACCGACGAGCAGCCCCCACTCCTCGTCAGTGAAACCGAAACCGGTGTACGCCGGCTCTTCGATCATGTGCCCTCCCGCTCGTCGTCGGTCTCCTCGCCGCACCCGGGCAAGGGTGCGGCCGATGGCTGGCCCAGGTTAGTCCAGCGACAGCAGCCCCTGTTCGGACACCACGCTGACCGACAACGTCTTGTACCCGACCTCGTCGAACAGCACAGTCATCCGGCCTTCCTCGTAACTGAGCACCAGGCCCGCACCCCACTCCGGATGCCGGACCTGGCTGTGCACCGGGAACGGCCCCACCGCGCCGTCGTCGGCGACGCTGGTGCCGGCGTGACAGTTGTCGCAGTGCCCGCAGATCGCGCTCATCTGCTCACCGAAGTACGCCAGCAGGGTCTGGCCACGGCAGGCGTTGGTCTCGGCGAAAGCGCGCATCATGTCGGTGCGCGAGCGGGTGAGGTTCTGCTGCCGCTCGGCCTCGGCCAGGGCCGCCTCGGCGGCCTGGACCGGGGTGGGGGAGTAGCGGGGCGCGCCGACCCGCTGCCCGGCGCGCGGTTGCGCGGCGCCCACCTGCTCCAGCAACGCCAGGTACTGGCCGAGCTTGCGCGGCCCCAGGCCGGTGGTCTCGCGCAGTTCCTTACGGGTGGTCGGGCCACTGCGCAGCAGCGCCGCCAGGTCGCGTAGCTCGGTGACGTCCGGCAGGCCGCCGCTGAAGTACCGCTGCAACCCGACGTCCTCGGCCTGCCAGAGCAGCAGGACCCGGGCGGGCTGGCCGTCGCGTCCGGCGCGACCGATCTCCTGGAAGTAGCTGTCCGGCGAGTCGGGCAGCGCCATGTGCACCACCCAGGCGATGTTGGGCTTGTCGATGCCCATGCCGAACGCCGAGGTGGCCACCATGATCGGCACCTGGTCGGCGAGGAACGCCTCGTGCAGCCGGGCACGCGCACCGCCGGCCATCCCGCCGTGGTAGTACTGCGCCGGGAAGCCGGCGGCGGTGAGCCGCTCGGCCAGCTCCTCGGCGGCCCGACGGGTCGGCACGTAGATGATGCCCGGCCGCTCGTCCTGCTCCAACAGCGCGATCAACCGACGCCACCGGTAGTCCTCGGTCGGACAGTGCGCCACCTCGAAGAAGAGGTTCGGCCGGTCCAACCCGGACACCACGATCTCCGGGTTGCGCAGCCGTAGCCGGGCGACGATGTCCTCGCGTACCGGCGGGGAGGCGGTGGCGGTCAGCGCCACCACCGGGGGCCGACCGATGCCCTCGATGAGCTGGCCGAGGGCCAGGTAGTCCGGGCGGAAGTCGTGCCCCCAGGCGGAGATGCAGTGTGCCTCGTCGATGGCGACAAGCGCCGGTTTCAGGTCGCGGACCTCGGCCAGCCGCTGCGGGTTGGCCAGCTGCTCCGGGGTGATGAAGAGGAACTCGGCCCGCCCGTCGCGGATCTCGGCGATCGCCTCGGCCTGCTGGCTGGGCGCCTCGTCCGAGCTGATCCGCACCGCGCGCAGCTCCGGTCGCTGCCGTTCGTTGAGCGCGGCGATCTGGTCCTGTTGCAGGGCGAGCAGCGGCGAGATCACCACGGTGGGGCCGGGGATCAGGCTGGCCGGAATCTGGTAGATCGCCGACTTGCCGGCGCCGGTGGGCAGGACCACCAGGGCGTCGCGGCGCTTCATCACGGCCCGCATGGCGGCGAGCTGGTTGGGCCGCAGGGTGCTCCAACCGAACAGGCTGCGAGCCGCGCGGCGCAACGACATCGAGTGCGTGGTCAGTTTCATCGAGGGCCGCAGGTACCCGGGCGCAGCCGCGCCGAAACCGGATACCGGAGTCGCCGGTCAGGTCAGTCGGGGCAGCACCTCCCGCTGGTACAGGTCGAGCAGCTCCTGCCAGTGCGGTCCGGTGTTGGCGACGTAGACCTCGTCGAAACCGGCCTTCGCGTACGCGTCGATCCGCGCCAGGTGTGCGTCGGTGTCGTTGCCGCAGACGATCGCCTCGCGCATCGCCTGCGGGTCGACCAGTTGGGCGGCCTGCTCGAAGTGCCGGGGCGAGGGCAGCACCTGCAACAGTTCGCCCGGGATCGCCTCGGTCGGCCACCGCTCGTACGCCAGCCGTACGCCCTCCTGCTCGGTCGGCGCGTACGCGGCCTTGAAGCCGGCCTGGCACGGCTTGTCGCCGCCGCCGTTGTCGCGGAACCGGCGCACCAGATCGGCGTCGGGCACGGTGTTGATGAAGCCGTCGCCGATGCGGGCCGCGAGGTCGACCGCCTTGGGGCCGAACGCGGAGACGTAGACCGGCGGAGGGGTCTCGGGCCGCGTGTAGAGGCGGGCGTGTTCGACCTGGTAGTGGCGCCCGTGGTGGTTGACGAACGTGCCGTCCCAGAGTTTGCGCATCACCTCGACCGCCTCCTCCAGCATCTCAAGTCGAATGCCGGCCTGCGGCCACCGGTCGCCGAGGATGTGCTCGTTGAGCGCTTCGCCGGAGCCGACCCCGAGGACGAAGCGTCCCTCGTGCAGCACCGCGCTGGTGGCCGCCGCCTGGGCCAGCACGGCGGGGTGGATGCGCGTGGTCGGGCAGGTCACCGCCGTGGTGACGGGCAGCCGGGTGACCTGGCTCAGCGCGCCGATCATGGACCACGCGAAGGGTGCCTGGCCCTGCGCGTCGATCCACGGGTGGTAGTGGTCGGAGATCCAGAGGGCGGCGAATCCGGCCCGTTCCGCGGCCCGTGCCTGGGCCAGCAGCTCCGCAGGCGCATACTCCTCAGTGGACAGAAAGTAGCCGATCTTCATGGGCTGCCCCCTCGCTGTGTCGGTGTCTGCGGCAGGCGGTACCCCACGGTGTTCCGGTCACACCCGACGGGGGTCAGCGCCGGAACATCGCCCGGATCGCGAGGAGCAGCAGCAGGCCGCCGACCACCAGGCCGAGCAGGCGTACGCCGGGGATGTCGGCCGCGTTCGTCGCGTCGGCGAGCAGCAGTTCCATCCCCGCACTCTCGCGGGGCAGCGCTCCCAAGGCAACTGTAAGGTTTATTGACTATTCGTGGGCGCGGTGTGACCATGTCTGCACCGTCGGGTGGCGGTACGAGCGGAGGAGAACGGGCATGAGCGCGTCCAACGGAAACCTGGCGGCGTTGGCGACGGCCGTTCTCCAGCCGGGTTTCGTCGGCACCGTCCCACCCGACTGGGTCCGCCGCTGGCTCGGCGACGGGCTCGGGTCGGTGGTCCTGTTCAGCCGCAACGTCGTCGACCCGGAGCAGGTCAGCGCGCTGACCGCCGCGCTGCGGGCGGAACGGCCGGACGTGATCGTCGCGATCGACGAGGAGGCCGGCGACGTCACCCGGATCGAGTCGGTGCGGGGCAGTTCCCGGCCGGGCAACCTCGCCCTCGGCATCGTGGACGACCCGGCGCTCACCGAGGAGGTCGCCCGCGACCTCGGGGCCGAACTCGCCGCCGCCGGAGTGACCCTGAACTACGCGCCGGACGCCGACGTCAATTCCAACCCGGACAATCCGGTGATCGGGGTCCGTTCCTTCGGCGCCGACGCCGCGCTGGTGGCCCGGCACACCACCGCCTGGGTACGCGGCCTGCAGTCCAGTGGTGTCGCCGCCTGCGCCAAGCACTTCCCCGGCCACGGCGACACCCACGTCGACTCGCACCACGACCTGCCCCGCATCACCGCCGACCGGGCCCGGCTGGACGCCGTCGAGCTGGCCCCCTTCCGGGCCGCTGTCGCCGCCGGCGTGCAGGCGGTGATGACCGGCCATCTGCTGGTGCCCGCGTTGGACCCGCACCTGCCGGCCACCTTGAGCAGCCGGATCCTCGGTGGCCTGCTGCGGGAGGAGTTGGGCTTCAGCGGGGTGGTGGTGACCGACGGGATCGAGATGCAGGCCGTGGCGGGCCGGTACGGCCTCGCCGGCGCCGTCGTACGGGCCCTCGCCGCCGGTGCGGACGCGATCTGCGTGGGCGGTGAGCACGCCGACGAGCAGACCGTCCGTCACCTGCGGGACGCCATCGTGGCCGCGGTCGTCACCGGGGACCTGCCGGAGGAGCGGCTGGCCGAAGCGGCCAAACGGGTCGGTCAGCTCGCCGCCTGGACGGTGGCCGCCCGGGCGGCCGGGCCGGTCGGCGATCCGGCCGACGGCACCGGTTCGGCGGTCGGTCTGCACGCGGCCCGTCGCGCCGTCCGGATCACCCGGACCGGCGGGGAGGCCGCGCTGCCGCTGGGCCGCGCCGCGCACGTGGTGGAGTTCGCGCCACCGCACAACATCGCCATCGGCGCGGACACCCCGTGGGGCGTGGCCGCACCGCTGGCCGAACTGCTGCCGGGCACCACCGTCGCCCGCTACACCGAGGCGGCGACGCCGGCCGACCCGGGCGCCGACGCCGCCGGCCGTCCCCTGGTCCTGGTGGTGCGGGACCTGCACCGGCACACCTGGATGCGCGCCGCCGTCGACCGGGCGCTGATCGCCCGCCCCGACGCGGTGGTGGTGGAGCTGGGAGTCCCCGCGCTGGTCACCGGTCCGGTGCACATCGCCACCCACGGCGCCACCCGGGCCGCGGGACGGGCCGCGGCCGAGGTCCTCAGCGGGGTCACGGTCACGTCAAGCTGGTGACCAGGTCGGCGTACTCGGGGTGGCGTTTGATGAACGCGGCCATGAAGGGGCACTGCGGCACGATCCGCTGACCCTGGGCGCGGACCTGCTCCAGCGTGCCGCGCATCAGCGCCGAGCCCACACCCATGCCCTGGAACGCCGGGTCCACCTCGGTGTGGGTGAAGACCAGCGCCTCCCCGCGGGGCAGGTACGCGGTGAACCCGGCAAGCGCGTCGTCGACCAGGATCTCGTAGCGGTGTTTGGCGGCGTTCTCCTCGACCAGCATGCTCACGCCGCCCATTGTCCACCGGCCGGCGCGACGCCGACGGCGTTCGCCGGCGTCTCGTACGCTGGGCGACGTGATGAACCGACCCCCCGCCGGTAAGACTCCCCGCACCCGCAAACTCGTCGGTCTGCTCGCCGGCCTCGCCCTGGGCACGGCACTGCTGGCCGGTTGCAGCTCGGAAGGCGCCAGCACCAACTGCGGCCTGGACGCCTGCACGGTGACCTTCGACCGTGGCGTCGAGGCCAATGCCAACATCTTCGGCGTCGAGGCCAAGCTGGTCGGTGTGCAGAACGACCAGGTCACCCTCGACATCGCCGGTGAGCAGTTGACGTTGACCGTCGGCCAGCAGGCCGCCGAGGTCGGTGGCCTCGGGGTCACCCTGGACAGCGTCACCGATTCGCAGGTCGCGGTCCGGATCGCCCGCAACCCGGGCTGAGCGGTCACGGCGGGCGGCGGCCCACGTTTGGAAATCTTCGTGTTCGGTGATTGAGAGCCCATGTCTCTCACCCGGAACGCCGAAGCCACCGCCGCCCGTACGGCCGACAGCCGGTGGCTGGAACTCCTCGCCCGGGCCGGTTTCATCGGCTACGGGATCGTGCATCTGCTGTTCGGCTGGCTGGTCCTGCAGCTCGCGTTCGGCAAGTCTGCCGACGACGGCGACCAGTCCGGCGCGCTGCGTACCCTCGCGGCGCAACCCATGGGCAAGTTCCTTGTCATCGCGATCGCCGTCGGCATGCTCGCCATGGCGATCTGGCAGGCCCTCGAGGCGGCCGTCGGGCACCACGCCGCGCAGGGCAACGACCGGACCAAGGAGCGGGTCGTCTCCGCCGCCCGGACGGTCATCTACCTCTGGTTGGCCTGGACGGCCTGGAAGGTCTTCTCCAACGCCAACTCCGACAGCGCCTCCCAGCAGGAGGAGCTCACCGCGCGGATGATGGAGTCCAGCGGTGGCCGCTGGCTGGTCGGCCTCGCCGGTCTGGTGCTCGCCGGCGTCGGTGTCGGCATGGTCATCTACGGGGCCAAGAAGAAGTTCATGAAGCGGCTGAAGACCGGCGAGATGAACGCCCGGACCACCCAGCTCGCCCGCCGTCTCGGCATGGCCGGCTACATCTCCCGGGGCAGCGCCTTCGCGGTCACCGGTCTGCTGGTCGTGCTGGCCGCGGTCAACTACGACCCGGAGAAGGCCCGTGGCCTGGACGCCGCGCTGCGAACGCTGCGTGACCAGCCGTTCGGCACCATCCTGCTGATCCTGATCGGCCTGGGCATCGCCGCCTTCGGCGTCTACTGCTTCCTCCAGTCCCGCTACCGCAAGGTCTGAACCCTCCGGCCGGCCACCGCGTCCCCAGCGGTGGCCGGTGACGGCGATCCGAGGCAACATGGCCCCTTTGTGCGGATCTTGTCGTCGGACCGGAGGGAGAGGAACACGTGCACAGCTACCTGGTTACGGTCGTCGCCGCGCTCGTCGCGGCGGCGGCCGCTGTCGTGGTCGTCGAGGTGGTGCATCGGCTGATCGGACGGTGGGGACGGCGGTCGGTGCTGCTGACCGAGTTGGCCGAGCACGCGCACCGCGCCGCACAGGTGACCGCGACGGTGCTGTCCGTGCAGTTCGCCGTCCGTTTCAGCACCGGCTACGCCGTCGACGCCACCTGGCGGCGGGTGCTGCTGCATCTGCTGGTGCTCGCGGTCATCGCCGCCGGCGCCTGGCTGGTCGCCGCCCTGCTGGTGGTGGTCGAGGACACCGCGCTGGCCCGGTTCCGCGTCGACGTGCCCGACAACCGGCACGCCCGCCGGGTACGCACCCAGGTCGTCATGCTCCGCCGGGTCACCATCGTGGTGATCGTGATCCTCACCCTCGGCGTGATGCTGATGACTTTTCCCGCGGTCCGCGGCATTGGTGCCGGTGTGCTGACCAGCGCCGGGGTGGTCGGTATCGTCGCCGCGCTGGCCGCACAGAGCCTGCTCGGCAACCTCTTCGCCGGGCTGCAACTGGCCTTCAGCGACGCGGTCCGCCTCGACGACGTGGTGGTGGTCGAGGGGGAGTGGGGCCGCATCGAGGAGTTGACCCTCAGCTACGTGGTGGTGCAGATCTGGGACGACCGGCGGCTGATCCTGCCCACCTCCTACTTCACCAGCACCCCGTTCCAGAACTGGACCCGGACCGAGGCCGCCGTGCTGGGCACGGCCGAGTTCGAGGTCGACTGGTCGGTGCCGGTGCAGGCCATGCGGGAGGAGTTGCGTCGCCTGGTGGAGGGCACCGACCTGTGGGACGGCCGGGTCTGCGTACTCCAGGTGACGGACGCGACCGGCGGCATGATCAAGATTCGCGCGTTGGTGAGCGCCGCCAGCGCCGGCGCGTTGTGGGACCTGCGCTGCCTGGTCCGCGAACACCTGGTGGCCTGGGTACGCGACCAGCGGCCCACCGCGATGCCCCGGCTGCGGGCCGAGGTCGGCGACGGCGCCGGCACCCTGCCCTGGCAGTGGGTGCGGCCCGCACGGGCCCCACGCCGTCGCTCCGACGTGCCGGACGACGCGCGCCTCTTCGGTGGCAGCGACGACGGCGAGGCCCGCAGCGAGGCGTTCGTCGGCCCCGACGAACCCGCCGAGGCGCGCCACTGACCCGGCGCCGGCCGCGTCGGCGCGGGACGTCGCGGCACCGGCGGTGGCGCGCGGACGTCCCGGCACTCGGTCGACCGTCGGATTTCACATCCGGCTCGGTGGCGTCCGTTTGCCGGCGCGTTTTCTGGGGACCTGCTGCGGGACGCTTCTGTCCCATCTCGGTGCTGCGCCGGGTGACGAGTCGAGGATTGACCGGCGGCGAGTTCGGGCATACAGCGCGGTGATGAACGAGAGGGGGACAGCATGGCCGACGTGGCGAACATCCGGACATCCCACAACGGGAGGACATCCCACAACGGGAAGACCGCCCATCTCGGGAGCGAACCGTCCACCGCCGAGCTGGTCCAGCGGGCGGCCGAGCAGGTCTCCCGGCTGGTGCGCGACGAACTCACGCTAGCCCGCGCCGAGCTGACGGAGAAGGGCAAGCGCGCCGGTATCGGTGCCGGTCTGCTCGCCGGCGGCGGCGCGTTCGCGTTCTTCGGTCTCGGTGCGCTGGTGACCACCGCGATCCTGCTGCTGGCCCTGGTGCTGCCGGCGTGGGCCGCCGCGCTGATCGTGGCGGTGGCCATGTTCCTGATCGCCGGCGTGCTGGCGCTGATCGGACGCCGTCAGGTCAGCCGGGCGGTGCCGCCGGTGCCGCAGGCGACCGTGCGCAGCCTGCGCGCCGACGTCGACGTGGTCAGCGCCGCGGTGAAGGACAGGGGACGGGCATGACGCGCAACGGCACCGGCGACACCGAGGCGCTGCGGGCGGAGATCCAGCGGACCAGGGTCGAGTTGGGCGAGACGATGGAGGCGCTGGCCGCGAAGGCCGACGTCAAGAAGCGGCTGAAGTCCTCTGCGGACCAGGCCCGGGAGCGGGTGCGTGACCAAGCCGCGATGACCGTCGCCCGGGTCCGTGCACAGACCGGCCTGCGCCGGGAGATGTCCGCAGACGGGGCTCGCGGCGGTCCGGCACCCTTCGTGGCGCTGGCCGCCGGCGCGGTCGTCGCCGCGGTGATTCTGGCCATCATCCAGGGGAGGCGTCGATGAGCAAGGGCATCGGCAAGGCCGCCTATCGGCCGGTCGGGGTGCTGATGGGCATCGCCGCCGGTGCCATCGCCGGCAGCATCTTCCGTCAGGTGTGGAAGATGACCGCCGGAGACGGCGAGGCGCCCAACGCGACCGATGAGGACCGTCGCTGGGGTGAGATCCTCGCGGCGGCGGCCCTGCAGGGAGCAATTTTCGCGGTGGTACGGGCCGCCGTGGACCGCGGCGGAGCGGTGGGCGTACGCCGCCTGACCGGCAGTTGGCCGGACTAGAACGGCCGCGCGCAGGGCACTTTCGACTCATGCACAGCCACCGCCGAGCGGTCCCGACGTATCCGTCAGGTCACATGTCGGAGAATTTCGTCCGGTAGGCTGTGCAGAGTTTTTGCGTACGTGGTTTGCTGTTCCACGCTGTTGAGAGATGGCGTGGTTGAGAGAAGCTCTCCTTCACCGGGGGCCGCCTCAGGCACCGCTGCTCGAAAACGGCCAACCGGCCGCACGGCGTGCTGGGCCGCCAGTTTTAGAAGGAGATACACATGGCGCAGGGAACCGTGAAGTGGTTCAACGCTGACAAGGGCTTCGGCTTCATCACCGTCGACGGCGGGGGTGCAGACGTGTTCGTCCACTTCTCGGCCATCCAGTCCAGCGGCTACCGCACGCTGGAGGAGAACCAGCGGGTGGAGTTCGAGATCGCCCAGGGCCAGAAGGGTCCGCAGGCCGAGCAGGTCCGCCCCCTCTGAGAACACCGGTCGGCGGCTGCCGGCCAGTGGCGAGGCCGCCCCACACATCGGTGTGAAGCCCCGCGTTCCGACAGGACGCGGGGCTTTTTCCTGCCCACCTCAGGCAGGCGGTCCCGATCCTCGGCGGTTGCGGGCGCGCGCGCCCAGCCAGAGCAGGACCAGGCCGGCCAGCATCAGCACCGGGCCGATGACGGCCCAGATCCGCTGGCCGGCCATCACGCTGCCCTCGACATAGCCCAGCCCCTGCACCGTGCAGGCCGCACCGAGGACCACGCCCAGCAGGCCGAGGGTGAGCCGGAACCATCCGCTCATCGCGATCTCCTGGTCGTCGGGCCGGCGAGGCGCGACGCTGTCGGCCGGTGTGTCACTCACCATCGGTGATGCACCTGCGGCCGGATCAGCTCGTCGTAGACCGAGGCCACCTCGGCCAGCTCCGATGTCGACAGTGGCGGTTGATCGGCTGCGGCGACGTTGGCGCGGGCCTGTGCCGCGTCCCGGGCACCGGGGATCACCACGGTGACGCCCGGCTGGTCGAGCACCCAGCGCAGCGCGAACTGGGCCATCGTCCGGTCGTCGCCGACCAGCGGGGCGAGGCGGCGTACGGCGGCCAGGCCGGTGGTGAAGTCGACGCCGGAGAACGTCTCGCCGACGTCGAACGCCTCCCCGTGCCGGTTGTACGAGCGGTGGTCGTCGGCGGCGAAGGTGGTGTGCTCGTCGTAGCGGCCGGAGAGCAGACCGCTGGCCAGCGGCACCCGGGCGATGATGCCGACACCGGCGTTCGCGGCGGCCGGCAGCACCCGCTCCAGCGGCTTGTGGCGCAGCGCGTTGAGGATGATCTGGACGCTGGCCACCCCGGGGCGGGCGATCGCGGTCAGCGCCTCGTCGCAGGTCTCCACGCTGACGCCGTACGCGGCGATGCGCTTCTCCTCGACCAGGGTGTCCAGGGCGTCGAAGACCGCGTCGTCGGCGAAGACCACCGTCGGCGGGCAGTGCAACTGCACCAGGTCCAGAGTGTCCACGCCGAGGTTGGCCCGGGACCGGTCAGTCCAGGCGCGGAAGTTGTCCAGGGTGTACGCCTCGGGGGTCTGCGGCACGCGGCGGCCCATCTTGGTCGCCACGGTCAGCGCGGTGTCCGGGCGGGCGGCCCGGAAGCGGCCGATGAGCTGCTCGCTGCGCCCGTCGCCGTACACGTCGGCGGTGTCCAGGAAGGTGACGCCGGCCTCGACCGCGGCATCGAGCACCGCCATCGCGTCGTCCTCGCTTACCGTGCCCCAGTCGGCACCGAGCTGCCAGGCGCCGAGACCGACCACGCCGGCCTGCCGACCCAGTCGGGGGAAGGTGCGTTGCTCCATGAGGCTGAGCCTAGTTGCTCACTTGCTGTGAGCCGGAGCGGGCCGTAATCTAACAAGACGTACGTACGGTTTGTATTTCTGGAGGCGTGAGATGTGGGACCCGGCGACCTACCTGCGTTACCGCGACGAACGTTCCCGGCCCTTCGAGGACCTGCTCGCCCGGGTGCCGGCCGAACAGCCGAGGACGGTTGTCGATCTCGGCTGCGGCCCGGGCACCCTGACCGCCACCCTCGCCGCCCGCTGGCCGGACAGTCGGATCGTCGGCCTGGACTCCTCGCCGGAGATGATCGCCCGGGCCGCCACGCTCGACGTACCGGTCACCTTCGAGGTGGCCGACCTGCGTGACTGGCATCCCGAACCGCACACCGACGTGCTGGTCAGCAACGCCGCCCTGCAATGGGTGCCGGACCACCGTGAGCTGCTCACCAGGTGGGCCGCGCAGCTGCCCGCCGGTGCCTGGATGGCGATCCAGGTGCCCGGCAACTTCGCGGCCCCGTCGCACCGCGCGCTGCGTGAGGTCGCCGGGCTCGCGGCCTGGCGCGCCGAACTGGCCCCGTTCCAGCGGGAGGCGCCGGTCGCCGAGCCGGCCGACTACGCCGAGTCGCTGGTCGCCGCCGG
Source organism: Micromonospora maris AB-18-032 (assembly GCF_000204155.1). Lineage (NCBI taxonomy): Bacteria > Bacillati > Actinomycetota > Actinomycetes > Micromonosporales > Micromonosporaceae > Micromonospora > Micromonospora maris. The sequence continues at coordinate 2,152,639 of NC_015434.1, forward strand.
CTGCGCCGTGGACGCCTGGGAGACTACCTACGTGCACCTGCTGGAGGCCCGGCCCGATGCGGATCATCCGGTGCTGACCTGGATGGAGGGCACCGCGCTGCGTCCGGTCCGGGCCACGCTCGACGCCGCCGGCTGGTCGGCCTTCCGGGCCGCCCTGGGCGTACGCCTCGCCGAGGCGTACCCGGTGCGGCAGGGGCAGGTGTACTTCCCGTTCCGCCGGATCTTCGTCGTCGCCCGTGTCGACGCCAGCGCCCAGGAGAATCTGTGACCGATCTGCGTACCTTCATCGCCGGACTGCCCAAGGTGGAGCTGCACGTGCACCACGTCGGCTCCGCCTTACCCCGGATCGTGGCCGAGTTGGCCGCGCGGCACGAGGGGCGCAGCCCGGTCCCGGCGGATCCGCAGTTGCTGGCCGACTACTTCGTGTTCCGCGACTTCGCGCACTTCATCGAGCTCTACCTCAGCGTCGTGGACCTGATCCGCGACCAGGAGGACGTCTGGATCCTCACCCACGAGGTGGCCCGGGAACTGGCGCGCCAGCAGGTCCGCTACGCCGAGCTGACCGTGACGCCGTTCTCGCACGTACGCCGCGGCATCCCCGCCCCGGCGTTCTGCGAGGCCATTGAGGACGCCCGCCGGCGGGCCGCCGCCGACTTCGGCATCGAGCTGCGCTGGTGCTTCGACATCCCGGGCGAGGCGGGGCTGGAGGCCGCCGAGGAGACGCTGCGGATCAGCCTGGACGAGCGCCCGGACGGGCTGATCAGCTTCGGCCTGGGCGGGCCCGAGATCGGGGTGCCGCGCCCGCAGTTCAAGCCCTACTTCGACCAGGCTCGGGCGGCGGGACTGCGCTCGGTGCCGCACGCCGGGGAGACCACCGGCCCGCAGACCGTCTGGGACGCGCTGCGCGACCTGGGCGCCGAACGCATCGGTCACGGCATCTCCGCCGCGCAGGATCCCGAGCTGCTGAAGTACCTCGCCGAGCGGCAGATCCCGATGGAGGTGTGTCCGACCTCCAACGTGCGCACCCGGGCGGTGCCGGCCATCGAGGAGCACCCGCTTCCCCACCTCGTCGAGGCCGGGCTGCTGGTGACCATCAACTCCGACGACCCGCCGATGTTCGGCACCACCCTCGACGACGAGTACGCGGTGGCCGCCCGGCTGCTCGACGCCGGCCCGGAGCAGGTGGCGCAGCTGGCCCGCAACGCGGTGACCGCGTCGTTCCTCGACGAGACCGGCAAGCGCCGGATCCTCGACGAGATCGACGCCTACCTGGCGACCGCGCTGGCCTGAGCACCGGCGCAGAAGCGCAACGACCCGAGCGAGTGGCGCGCGGCGGGAGGAGGTGTGGGGGGACCATGTCTCCCGCCGCGCGCACGGCTCCACCGGCCGGTGCGCTGGGAGCGAAAGGCCGGTGGAACTGCTGGGTTCGAAGGAATCCTGCCAGTGGACGGCGAGCGCACCGCCCGGGTTAATCCCGATCTAAGGAAGACTTGTTCCGGGGCACAACCCGTTCATCTCGGCGACGCCTGACGGTCCCCGTACGCGTCGAGGTTCACTGGCCCGTCGGACGCTGCCGGGGCCACCGCCGCCCGCTGCTCTTCTGCTCCCGGGCCATCCGCCCGACCAGGCCGAAACGACTGACCTGACGCGGTGTCGCCTCCGGGTCGGCGAGCAGCATCACCACGCTGGCCCCGCCGAGCCGGGCCCGGTCGATGCTCACCGAACCGTTGGCCTGCAACGCCACCCGCTTGGCGATGTCCAGCCCCAGCCCGGTGGAGCCCTGGTCGCTGGCACCCCGGCGCAACGCCCGGTCGGCGTCGGGGATGCCCGGTCCGGCGTCGTCGATCCGGATCGCCACGTACCCGTCGCGTCGGGAGACCGCCACCTCGAACGCAGTGCCCTGCGGGGTGTAGCGGAACACGTTGCCGATCACCGCGTCCAGCGCGGCGGCCAACTCCGCCCGGGGCACCGGCGCGGGAATCCGCAACTGGGCGCCGATCACCCGGTGCGGACGGTTCTGGTCGCCCGCCAGGGCCGCCCAGAAGACCATCCGGTCCCGGACCACCTCACTGACGTCGCACATGGCCGGCCCCGCCTCGGTGGCCACCGCCTTGCGAGTGGTCTTGATCAGCGTGTCGATCTCACCCTCCAGGGTGACGATCGCCTGCCGGATGCGCCGGATCCCCCGCCGGTGGTCCAACTCCGCCTGGCTGAACGAGCCCACGCTTGTGTCGTCGGGCTCCAACGCCTCCGCGTCGAGCCGTAGCACGGTCAGTGGGGTACGCAGCCGATGCGACAGGTCCGCCACGAGTTCCCGCTCGTCGGTGCGGGCCGCGACGAGACGTTCGGCCATCCGGTTGAAGGCGTGGCCCGCCTCGGCCAACTCGCGTGGGCCGCTGGGCTCGACGCGTACGCCCAGGTCGCCGTCGCCGACCGCGAGCGCCGCCTTGACCAGATCCCGGGTGGCGTCCACGGTCCGCGCGGCGACCCGGTCCACCACCAGCACCGCCGCGCCCACCAGGGCGACGGCCACACCGGCGAGCAGCAGCCACCGGTTGCCGGCGTCCCCGCCGAGGGCGGAGTCCGGCACGAAGACCTCCACCACGGCGGTCCGGTCGGCCAGCACCACCGGATCCAACCGCAGCACGCCACCGTCGACGTCGAGCACCACGGAACGTCGCTCGGCCTGCGCCTGCGCCAGCTGGTCGGCGTCGGCCCGTCCGGTCGCGGCGACGTCGGAGTCGGAGTCGGCGGCGGCGTCGGCCAGGCCGTGCACCACGGGGCGGGTCGCCGCGTCGTCGCCACTGGCCTCAATCGCGCGGGCCACCACGTCGGGGTCGGTGCTCACCGCGAGCGCCCCGGTCACCAGCGCGCTGCGCCGGGCGGCGTCGGCGATCGCCTCCTCCCGGGCCTGGCTGCCGAGGGTCAGCCCGAGCGGCACCAGGAAGACCAGCGCCAGCAGTACGCCCATGCCGGTCGTCGCCAGGGCCAGGGCACGCCTCAGTCCGGCGCCACCAGCCGGAAGCCCACCCCCCGCACGGTGCGCAGGTAGCGTGGCTTCGCCGCGGACTCGCCCATTTTGCGGCGTAGCCAGTACAGGTGAACGTCGATGGTCTGGTCCTCGCCGACCGATGGCTGCCGCCATACCTCCTCCAAGAGCTCCCGCCGGGACACTACCCGGCCGGGACGCGCGGCGAGGTATGCCAGCAGGTCGAATTCCTTTCGGGTCAGCGCCAGCGACTCCCCGTCGAGCTGTGCGCTGCGTTCGCCGAGGTCGACCCGCAGGCCGCCGACGCTGAGCACGACCGGCTGCTCCGCCCGACTGGCCCGGCCCACCCGCCGCAGCACGCTGGTGATCCGGGCGTCCAGGTGTGCGCCGGTGAACGGCTTGACCATGTAGTCGTCGGCCCCGGCCCGCAGCAGTTTGACCACGGACTGCTCGTCGTCGCGGGCGGTGGCGATGATGATCGGCACGTCGGTGATGCCGCGCAGCATCCGCAGCGCGTCCGAGCCGTCCAGATCCGGCAACCCCAGATCGAGGACGACGAGGTCAGGCGCCTCCGCAGCGACCCTCCGCAGCGCGTCCAGGGCGGTGCCCACGGCGTGTACCGCGTGACCCCGGTCGGTGAGCGAACGCAGCATCGCGCCGCGTACGACATGATCGTCTTCGACCAGGAGGACGGTGGCCACCCCAGCACGGTACTCGGCGCGGCGGATGGTTCGTCGTTGCGGCCCACCCCGGAACCCGCCAAGCTGGTACGACGATGACGTTCACTCTCTACCCGGACACCCGACTGACGCTGGCCCGGGACAGCCTCGCGGGTCTGTCGGTCGGTGATGCCCTCGGATCCCAGTTCTTCGTACCGGGCCGCCAGCCGGCCGACCTGGCTGCCGGGCTGCTTCCGCCAGCACCGTGGCAGTGGACCGACGACACCGAGATGGCCTGCTCGGTGCTGGCCGCCCTGGCGCAGACGGGCAGCATCGACCGGGACGCCCTGGCGGTCGCGTTCGCCGAGCGCTGCGAACCGTACCGGGGTTACGGCCCCGGTGCCGTGCGCATCCTGCGGCTGATCCGTACCGGCACCCCCTGGCCGGTCGCCGCGGCCGCCGCCTTCGACGGGCAGGGCTCCTGCGGCAACGGCGCGGCGATGCGGGTCGCGCCGCTGGGCGCGTACTTCGCCGACTCGACCAGCCGGGCCGCCGCGCAGGCGCAGGCGTCGGCCGAGGTGACCCACGCCCACCCGGAGGGGATCGCCGGTGCCGTCGCGGTGGCGGTGGCCGCGTCGCTGGCCGCGCGGGCCCGCCTGGACGGCGACCGACCCGACCCGGCCCGGTTGCTCGCCGGGGTGGCCGCCGCGCTGGATCCGGCGACCGAGGTGCACCGGGGCGTACGCCGGGCAGTCGACCTGCTCGGTCGACCGCTGGCCGAGGTCGTGGCGGCGCTCGGCAACGGCAGCCGGGTCACCGCCCAGGACACCGTCGCCTTCACCCTGTGGGTCGCCGCCAGCTACCTGGAGGACTATCCGGCGGCCGTACGGGCCTGTGTCGAGGCGGGCGGGGACGTGGACACCACCGCCGCCATCGTCGGCGGGACGGTGGCCGGGTACACCGGAGTGGGCACCTCGGGCGGGGTGCCCACTGGCTGGCTGGCGGCCCGTGAACCGCTGCCGGAGTGGACCGGCTGACCTGTGCCGCTCAGCGGGTAGCGCCGGCCCGGGCCACCCGGTCGTCGCGGCGCTGCGTCGGCTCCGCGTCGGCCACCGCCGTCGGGCCGTTCTCGGCGGCGGGCTCTTCGTCGAGGACCGACCGGTCGATCTCCTCGGTGTCGGCGCGGCGGCGTCGGCTGATCAGCCAACCGACCACCGCGCCACCGCCGAGGCCGGCGACCAGGCCGGCGGCGAGCAGGCTGTTGGCGTTCGGGCCCTCGTCGGGCGTGGCGGCGGCCGGCGCGGGGGCGCCCGGCACCGCACCGCCGGGGGCCGCGCCGTGACCACCGTGGGCGGCACCCGGGTACGCCGGGTCGCCCGGGGTGAGGATCAGCGCGGGCAGCGGGCGCTGGCCGGGACGGTCGCCCCAGTGCACCTGGAGGCCGTCGGCGTAGGTCTGGGTCAGCTCGAACCGCACCTGGTCGGTCTGCGGCAGCGGCGCCATCGAGAACACCAGCCGGGCCGGGCCCGTGCCCGCCTCGCCGGTGCCCCGGGTCCAGGTCAGCGCGGCGGTCACCACGTCGGTCGCCGGACCGTGCATGCCCGCGACCGGGACGTCCAGCTTGCGGGTGGTGATCGCGGGCGCCCAGCCCTGCACCGAGAGCGGATACACCTCGGCCACCGGAGTCTCCGCCGGCATCCGGATCTCGATCCGCTCGGTCCGGACCCCGGGCCGCTCGTCGGGCACCAGGAACTCGAGCTTGACCGAGTTGCCCTGCTGGGCCTCGGTCGGAGTGAACGTCACGCCGTCGGCCCACGCCGTGGTCGCGGGCCAGAGCAGCACCCCGGCCGTGGCCAGGGCGGCCACCAGCCCACCCCGGCGTCGACGGCTCCCGCCGCGCGTCATCGCCATCCTGGGTTCCCCATCCGTGTCGACGTGGCCGGAACCGGCTCCGGCCACACCTGGTAGTTCGGTTTCCGGGCCGAAAAGGTTCAACGCCGCCCGGATTCGTCCCCTACGGTGTCGGGGACGGTGGCCGTCGGGCCGACCGATACCATCGCGGTGAGCCGTCACCGGCACCTTCCGTCACATCTGCTGCGAGGAGTTCCCCGTGTCCGCACCCCGTACCCCCGCCGTGGCCGACCCTGTCGTCGTCGCCGCCGGGACGACGGCGGCCGACGCGGTGGCCGCCGCCGAACTGCCCACCAGCGGTCCGAAGGCGATCGTGGTGGTCCGTGACCCGCAGGGCGTGCTGCGGGACCTGGACTGGCGTCCGGCCGAGGAGACCGTCGTCGAGCCGGTCGCCCTCGACTCCCCGGACGGGCTCAACGTGCTGCGGCACTCGACCGCGCACGTGCTCGCCCAGGCGGTGCAGGACATCTTCCCCGAGGCCAAGCTCGGCATCGGCCCGCCGATCGAGAACGGCTTCTACTACGACTTCGCCGTCGACAAGCCGTTCCAGCCGGACGACCTGGCCAAGCTCGAAAAGCGGATGCAGGAGATCATCAAGTCCGGCCAGCGGTTCCGTCGCCGCCGCTTCGACAGCCTGGACGAGGCGAAGGTCGAGTTGGCCGCCGAGCCGTTCAAGCTGGAACTGATCGACGTCAAGGGCGAGGGGCTGGACTCCTCCGAGGTGATGGAGGTCGGCGGCGGCGAGCTGACCATCTACGACAACCTGGCCGCCACCGAGGACAAGGTCTGCTGGTCGGACCTGTGCCGGGGCCCGCACCTGCCCAACACCCGGCTGATCGGCGCGTTCAAGCTGATGCGTTCGGCCGCCGCGTACTGGCGCGGGTCGGAGCGCAACCCGCAGTTGCAGCGGGTGTACGGCACCGCCTGGCCGACCCGCGACGAGCTCAAGGCGTACCTGAAGCTGTTGGAGGAGGCCGCCCGGCGCGACCACCGCAAGCTCGGTGTGGACCTCGACCTGTTCAGCTTCCCCGACGAGCTCGGCTCCGGCCTGGCGGTCTTCCACCCCAAGGGCGGCATCATCCGCCGCGAGATGGAGAACTACTCGCGGCTCAAGCACGAGCAGGCCGGGTACGAGTTCGTCAACACCCCGCACATCACCAAGGGGCACCTGTACGAGGTCTCCGGTCACCTGGACTGGTACGCCGACGGCATGTTCCCGCCCATGGAGGTGGAGGGCGCCAGCTACTACCTCAAGCCGATGAACTGCCCGATGCACGACCTGATCTTCCGCTCCCGTGGCCGCTCCTACCGGGAACTGCCGCTGCGGATGTTCGAGTTCGGCACGGTCTACCGGTACGAGAAGTCCGGTGTGGTGCACGGTCTGACCCGGGTGCGCGGCATGACCCAGGACGACGCGCACATCTTCTGCACCGAGGAGCAGATGGCCGGCGAGCTGAAGTCGCTGCTCGCCTTCGTCCTCGAACTGCTGCGCGACTACGGCCTGGACGACTTCTACCTGGAGCTGTCCACCCGCAACCCGGAGAAGTCGGTGGGCACCGACGAGAACTGGGAGCGGGCCACCGAGGCGCTGCGCTCGGCCGCCGAGGAGTCCGGGCTCACCCTGGTACCGGACCCGGGCGGGGCGGCCTTCTACGGGCCGAAGATCTCCGTGCAGGTCAAGGACGCCATTGGCCGGACCTGGCAGATGTCCACCATCCAGGTCGACTTCAACCTGCCGGAGCGCTTCAACCTGGAGTACCAGGCCGCCGACGGCACCCGGCAGCGGCCGGTGATGATCCACCGGGCGTTGTTCGGCTCGATCGAGCGGTTCTTCGGGGTGCTCACCGAGCACTACGCGGGCGCGTTCCCGGCCTGGCTGGCCCCGGTGCAGGTGGTCGGCATCCCGATCCGGGACGACCACGCGGACTACCTGCACGGCTTCGTCGCCGCGCTGCGCGCCGAGGGCATCCGTGCCCAGGTCGACTCCGGTGACGAGCGGATGCAGAAGAAGATCCGTAACGCCCAGCAGCAGAAGATCCCGTTCATGGTGATCGCCGGGGACGACGACGTCGCCGCCGGTACGGTCTCGTTCCGCTACCGCGACGGCTCGCAGCGCAACGGCGTGCCGCTGGCCGAGGCGGTCACCCACGTCCTCGACGTGGTCAACACCCGCACCAACGTCGGCCCGTCCGCCGCCTGACCCGCCGTTGCGGCAGCCCCGCATTCGGCGGGGCTGCCGTCGCACGGGTGCGTCAGATCCCGCAGCTCGGTGCCGACCAGGAACGGCTGGGCGTGTTGCCCAGGTGGGTGTGGTCGTTGTGTCCCGGATATCCCGGGCCGAGGATGTTGGTGAACCCGTGGTTGCGGGCCTGCTGGGCGAGCGCGCAGAAGGAGTGCGACCCGACCAGGTCGATCCCGTCGCCGTAGAGGTGTCGGCTGTTGCTGGCGCCGCCGACCGCGCTGTTGCAGGAGTAGCTGCGGAATCCGCTGCTCAGGTAGAGCGGTGCGTTGCCCATGGCGCGGCGCATCGCCTGGAGCTTCCACATCGAGACCAGGGCGTTGAACCGGGCCGTGCTCGCCGACACCGCGCCGCCGGACCAGTCGCTGTTGCACCGGTTCCACTCGGCGTAGCTGAAGCTGACCGGCGTGCAGTCCGGATCCTGCAGGGCGTAGATCTGGTTGAAGGTCTGCGCACCGGCCACCCCGTCGGCGGCCAGCCCGTAGGCCTGCTGGAAGCGGATCACCGCCGACCGGGTGGCCGGGCCGTACGCCCCGTCGAGGGTGAGCACCGCGCCGTAGCCGGGGTAGCCGGAGACGCGGATCTGCAACTGGCGTACGTCCTCGCCGGTCATGCCGGAGGAGAGCGTTCGACCCCAGGTGTAGCAGGCGTCGGCCTGGGCGGGGGCGCCGGTGGCGGTCACCGCCGCCAGGCTGGCCAGTGCGGCCAGGGCGCAGGCGGTGAGGGCACTGACCAGACGGTGCCGGACGGTACGTCGTTCCACAACCACTCCAATCGACGATCTTCGAATTGTGAGGAGTGAAAGTTTCATCGACATCGATGTAATAGTCAAGAAATCCTTGTCGCATTCTGCAATTGGCCGTCACCCGGTGGCCGCGATCGCCGGACGTCTGCGGTACGGGGTGGCGAACCGGCCCCGTGCGGTACGTAGGATCGCCGTGTGACTGGGGCGGACGAGCAGCACATCGACAGGGACATGGCAGACGGGCTGGACCGGCTCTGGACCCCCCACCGGATGACGTACATCTCCGGTGAGGACCGGCCCGAGGGCGGCTACGAACAGCCCTCCGGCTGCCCGTTCTGCCTGGCCCCGGGTCGACCCCACGAGGAGAGCCTGGTGGTCGCCCGGGGCGAGCACGTGTTCGTCGTGCTCAACCTGTACCCGTACAACCCGGGTCACCTGCTGGTCTGCCCGTACCGGCACGTGGCCGACTACACCGACCTGGACGAGCCGGAGACCGTCGAGCTGGCCGCGTTCACCCAGACCGCCATGCGGGTGGTCCGCAAGGTCAGCAACGCACACGGCTTCAACCTCGGGATGAACCAGGGCGGGGTGGCCGGCGCGGGCATTGCCGCCCACCTGCACCAGCACGTGGTGCCCCGGTGGGGCGGCGATGCCAACTTCATGCCGGTGATCGGGCGTACCAAGGTCCTGCCGCAACTGCTCAGCGACACCCGCGACCTGTTCGTGCGCGCCTGGCCCAGCTGACCGGCGGGCCGGACCGGGTCGGTCCGGTGTCCGGAGATGTCGGTGAGGGCGCGGTGGCGCTGCGTGAGCAGTCCGACCGCTCGGTGACGGGCCGGTATCCGGCGGTGAGCTGGGACGGATGGATCCGCGCCGGGAACACGGGCGAGACGGACCCGTATGCGGGTGATCCTCCGGGTCTGGTCGTTCGTACGTATGGTCGTGATGGATCTCTGCCCAGCACCGGCTGGAAGATGGCACGATGCGCCGATGGTGCAGTCGACGCGGACGCTGGGGCGCAGCGGCATCGAAGTCAGTGCCCTCGGCATGGGCTGCTGGGCGATCGGTGGCCCGTGGGCGGAGGGGCGCACCCCGCTGGGCTGGGGAGCGGTCGACGACGCCGAGTCGGTACGGGCCATCCGTCGCGCCCTCGACCTCGGTGTGACGCTGTTCGACACCGCCGACACGTACGGGGCCGGGCACGGCGAGCGCATCCTCGGGCGGGCCCTGGCCGGGCGGCGGGACGTGTCGATCATCGCCACCAAGTGGGGCTACACCTTCGACGAGCAGACCCGGCAGGCCACCGGATCGGATGCCTCACCGGCGTACCTGCACCGGGCCGTGCGGGCCTCGCTGCGTCGGCTCGGCACCGACCGCATCGACCTCTACCAGCTGCACCTGGCCGACCTGCCGGCGGCCCGGGCGCAGGCGCTGATCGGCACCCTGGAGGACCTGGTCACCGACGGCCTGATCCGGACGTACGGCTGGAGCACCGACCGCACCGACCGGGCTGCCGCCTTCGGTGACGCCCCGCACGCCGCCGCCGTGCAGCACAGCCTGTCGGTGCTGCGGGACGCCCCCGAATTGCTCGGCGTCTGCGAGAAGTACGACCTGGCCAGCGTCAACCGGGGGCCGCTCGGCATGGGGCTGCTCACCGGCAAGTACCAGCCCGACTCGACGCTGCCCCACGACGACGTACGGGGCATGGCCTCGGGCTGGTTGGAGTGGTTCCGGGGCGGCCGACCCGCCCCGGAGTGGCTGCGCCGGGTACAGGCGGTCCGGGCGGCGTTGACCGCCGACGGGCGTACCCTAGCCCAGGGTGCGCTGGGCTGGATCTGGGCCCGCAGCGACCGCACCATCCCGATCCCGGGCTGCCGCAGCGTCGCCCAGGTCGAGGAGAACGCCGCCGCGCTGACCCTCGGCCCGCTCACCCCCGACCACTTCGCCGAGGTCGAACGCCAACTCGCCGCGCTGCGCACCGCCGCCCTCCGCGAGGCCGACCGCCCCTACTGGCCGAGCCCGATGCTGCCCACCGCCCGCCCCTGACCGGACCTGGGCTCCCGTCAGGCGTGCTCCTTGCGGATCTGGTCGGCCAGGTGCTCCGGCATCGGGTCGTACCGCACGAAGTGGCGGCGGAAGGTGCCGGCGCCGGCGGTCATCGCCCGCAACTCGACGGCGTAGCGCAGCAACTCCGTGGCGGGCACCTCGGCCCGGACCAGGGTGCGTCCCTCCGACTCCGGGTCCGACTCGGTGCCGAGCACCCGGCCCCGCCGGCCGGACAGGTCACCCAGCACCGTGCCCACGCTGCCGTCGGGGACCCGTACGGTCACCTCGTCGACCGGCTCCAGCAGCGCCGGGCGGCCTTTGGCGGCGGCGTCGCGCAGGGCCAGCGCCCCGGCGGTCTGGAACGCCGCGTCGGAGGAGTCGACGCTGTGCGCCTTGCCGTCGACAAGGGTCACCCGCAGGTCCACCACCGGGTGCCCGGCGAGCAGGCCGCGTTCCATCTGGGCGCGTACCCCCTTCTCCACCGACGGGATGTAGTTGTGCGGGACCGCCCCGCCGACCACCCGGTCGACGAACTCGAAGCCGGCGCCGCGCGGCAACGGCTCCACCTCGATGTCGCAGACCGCGTACTGGCCGTGCCCGCCGGACTGCTTGACGTGCCGGCCGTGCCCGGTTGCCGGGGCGGTAAGCGTCTCCCGCAGCGCCACCTTGACCGGTTCGGTGTCCAACTCGACCCCGCCGGCGCGCAGCCGGTCGAGGACCACGTCGGCGTGCGCCTCGCCCATGCACCACAGCACCAGTTGATGGGTCTGCGGGTTGCGTTCCAGTCGCATCGTCGGGTCGCCCGCGACCAGGCGGGCCAGGTTGCGGGCCAGGGCGTCCTCGTCGGAGCGGGACCGGGCGACGATCGCCACCGGCAGCAGCGGCTCCGGCATCTCCCACGGGGCGATCAGGAGCGGATCATCCTTGGCGGAGATGGTGTCGCCGGTCTCCGCGCTGCCGGACTTGGTGATCGCGCAGATGTCGCCGGCCACCGCCACACCGACCTCGCGCAAGGTGGCGCCCAGCGGGCTGTACAGGTGCGCGATCCGTTCGTCGGCGTCGTGGTCGGGGTGGCCGCGTTCGGCCAGCCCGTGCCCGGCGATGTGCACCGTCTGGTCGGGGCGCAGGGTGCCGGAGAAGACCCGGACCACGCAGACCCGGCCGACGTGCCGGTCGATGGTGGTCCTGACCACCTCGGCGACCAGCGGACCGTCCGGGTCGCAGGTCAACGGCGGGCGGGGGGAGCCGTCCACCCCGGTGACCGCGGGCAGCGCGTGTTCCGGCGGCGACGGGAAGCCGGCGGTGAGCACCTCCAGCAGCACGTCCACCCCGACCCCGGTGGCCGCGCAGACCGGCACCACCGGATAGAAGTGGCCCCGGGCGACGGCCTTCTCCAGATCCTCGATCAGGATCTCGGCGTCGATCTCCTCGCCGCCGAGGTACCGGTCCATCAGGGTCTCGTCCTCGCTCTCGGCGATGATCCCCTCGATGAGTTCGTCGCGGGACTCCGTGATGGCCGGCAGGTGCTCCGGGTCGGGCTGGCGCACCTGCGCCGGCAGTCCGTCGGTGTAGTCGAAGACCCGCCGGGTGATCAGCCCGAGCAGACCGGCGGTGGAGACCCCGTCGTCGCCGAGCATCGGCAGGTACAGCGGCAGCACGTTGTCGCCGAAGACCCGCTGGCACAGCGCCACCGCCTCGTCGAAGTCGGCGCGGGGGTGATCCAGCCGGGCGACGGCGACCGCCCGGGGCATGTCGACGGCGGCGCACTCCTCCCACAGGGCGGCGGTGGCGGCGTCCATCCCGTCCACGGCGGAGACCACGAACAGCGCGGCGTCGGCGGCCCGCAGGCCGGCCCGCAACTCGCCGACGAAGTCGGCGTAGCCGGGCGTGTCCAGCAGGTTGATCTTGATGCCGTCGTGCATCAGCGGCGCGCAGGCCAGCGAGACCGAACGCTGCTGGCGTACGGCCGCCGGATCGTGGTCGCAGACGGTGGTGCCGTCGGTGACCGAGCCCGCGCGGGCGATCGTGTCGGTCGCCGCGAGCAGCGCCTCGACCAGGGTCGTCTTGCCCGCGCCGGAATGCCCGACGAGCACCACGTTGCGAATCTTCGCCGGATCGGTCACCACCGGTACCCCGGCGGCGTGCTTGTCCTGACTCCTCTGCGCCATCGGGCGCACCTCCCTCAACCGGTGGTGGTGACGACCGCCGCGCGCGACGGGGATGCGGCCCGGACGGGGTACCGCGGCGCTATCCTCCGGTGGATCGCCCCGGACCGGGCAGTCAACGGGCGGTCGGGTGAGCTGGGTCACCCTCCCGACCCGATCCCACACCCGATGGCCGCACGACACAACCCTCCCAGCTCGGACCGGCGTTGTCGGCGTGGTCGGGCCGACCGTTATCGTGGGACCGCCATGGCGAAGATCTTCCAAGTGTCGGTCCGCGCGGGGATGACCCGCGTCGTCGAACCGATTGCCCGCAGCCTGCTGCGCGCGGGCGTGTCCCCCAACGCGGTCACCGTCGCGGGCACCCTCGGGGTGCTCGTCGGCGCTCTCGGCTTCGGTGCCCGCGGCCACCTGGTCGCCGGTGCGCTGATCGTGACGGTCTTCGCGCTGACCGATCTGCTCGACGGAACGATGGCCCGGATGAGCGGCGGGTCGACCCGGTTCGGCGCGTTCCTCGACTCCAGCATGGACCGGGTCGCCGACAGCGCGGTGTTCGGCGCGGTCGCGTACTACCTGGCCACCGAGGGGGACCACGCGGGCATGGCCGCCGCGCTGATCTGCCTGGCCGCCGGCGGGCTCGTCTCGTACGTCAAGGCACGCGCCGAGGGACTCGGCATGAACGCCAACGTCGGCGTCGCCGAGCGTACCGAGCGCCTGCTGATCGTCGGTGTCGGTGGTCTGCTTGCCGCCCTGGTGCACCCGCTGGCGCTGCCGATCGCGCTCTGGCTGCTCGCGGCGGTGTCGCTGTTCACCGTCGGCCAGCGGATGCGGCACGTCTACCGGCAGGCCCAGCAGGTCGACGCGCCGGGTGGCCGCGGGTGAGCGGCACAGCCCGGCGACGGGGGTGCCGGTGAATCTCACCGAAATCGGTTTCGTCGCCGGCTGGCGGCTGGTCCGCGCCCTGCCCCGCCCGGTGGCTGCGGCGGCGTTCACCGCCGGCGCCGACCGGGCTCACCGTCGTCGGGGCGCCGGTGCCACCCGGCTGCGCGCCAACCTGCGCCGGGTGGTCGGCCCCGACCTGTCCGAGGCGGAGCTGGACGAGCTGGTACGCGCGGGCCTGCGGTCGTACGCCCGCTACTGGATGGAAGCCTTCCGGCTGCCGTCGCTGAGCCGCGAGCAGGTGCTCGCCACCTTCCGGCTGGACGGTGCCGAGCTGCTCGCCGCCGACGTGGCGGCCGGTCGGGGTGCGGTGGTGGCACTGCCGCACGCCGGTAACTGGGACCTGGCCGGTGCCTGGGTGGTCGCCAACGGCTGGCCGCTGTCCACTGTCGCGGAGCGGCTCAAGCCGGAGGCCGTCTACCAGCGGTTCGTGGCCTTCCGGGAGGGCCTGGGCATGGAGATCCTGCCCACCACCGGTGGTCACCGGCCGCCGCTGGACGTGCTGACCGACCGGCTGAACGACGGGGCGGTGGTGCCGCTGCTGGCCGACCGGGACCTGTCCGCGCGCGGGGTGGAGGTCGACTTCTTCGGCGGCCGGACCCGGATGCCGGCCGGTCCGGCGCTGCTCGCGTTGCGTACCGGCGCGCCGCTGTACGTGGCGTCCATGTGGTACGAACCGGATGCGGCGTGTGCCTCGCTCGAGGGTCCGCTGCCGGTGCCGGGCCACCAGGACGGCACGCTGGACAAGCGAGTTCGGTCGCTGACCCAGCTGATCGCGGACGGTCTCGCGGCGGGCATCGCCCGGCATCCGCAAGACTGGCACATGTTGCAGCGGATGTGGCTGGACTGAGGGGACGGGCGCAATGCGGATCGGCATCGTCTGTCCGTACTCCTTCGACGTGCCGGGCGGGGTGCAGAACCACGTCATGGACCTCGCCGAGGCGTTGATCGGGCTCGGCCACGAGGTGAGCGTGCTCGCCCCGGCGGACGAGGACTCACCCCTGCCGTCGTACGTGGTGTCGGCGGGCCGGTCGGTGCCGCTGCCGTACAACGGTTCGGTGGCCCGGATCGCGTTCGGCCCGGTCTCCACCGCCCGGGTACGCCGGTGGATCACCCGCGGCGACTTCGACGTGCTGCACGTGCACGAGCCGCTGACGCTGAGCGTCTCCATGCTCGCGGTGCTCTCCGCCCGGGGACCGGTGGTGGCGACCTTCCACACCGCGATGACCCGGTCCCGGGTGCTCTCCGCCGCTCAGGGGGCCCTTCAGATCGTGCTGGAGCGGATCACCGCCCGGATCGCGGTGAGCGCGCTGGCCCGCAAGGTCCAGGTGGAACACCTCGACGGCGGCGCGGTGGAGATCCCCAACGGGGTGGCGGTGGCCAAGTTCGCCGGCATGCAGCCGCTGCCCGGCTGGCCGGGGGAGTGCGGGCCGGGCACCGGCGGCACGCTCGGCTTCCTGGGCCGGTTCACCGAACCGCGTAAGGGCTTCCCGATCCTGCGCGACGCGTTCGTCGAGCTGGCCGCCCGACGTCCCGGACTGCGTCTGCTGGTCGCCGGCCCCGGTGACCCGGACGACCTGTTCGACCGTTTTCCGCCCGAGTTGCGGGATCGGGTCACCTTCCTGGGGTTGGTACCCGAGGCGGACAAGGCCCGGATGCTGCGCAGCGTGCACCTCTACGTCGCGCCGAACACCGGGGGCGAGTCGTTCGGCATGATCCTCACCGAGGCGCTGGCCGCCGGCACCACCGTGGTCGCCAGCGACCTGGACGCCTTCCGCCGGGTGCTGGACAACGGGCGGGCCGGGCGGCTGTTTCGCACCGGCGACGCGGCGGCGCTGGCGCAGACCCTCACTGACCTGCTCGACGATCCGGCTGCCCGGGCGGAGCTGACCGCCTGCGGCGACCAGGTGGTGGCAAATTTCGACTGGCCCGTGGTTGCCCGCCGGGTTCTGGAGGTATACGCAGCTGCGATCGAGGCGACCGACGGGCGGGTGATCGACCAGGAGTGGGTGGGGTCGGACTGACCGGGAGGAACGGGAGCAGCACTACGATGCCGGGCATGTGGTGGGTGGTGGGCGCGACGGTGGTCGTCGGCCTGGTGGCGGCGTACCTGATCTGGACCGCCGGCCGGGTCGAGCGGCTGCAGGCCCGCGCGCAGCTCGCGGCCCGTGCCCTCGACGCCCACCTGCTGCGCCGGGCCGCCGCCGCGGCGGTGCTGGCCGAACGCCGCTACGGCGTGGAGCTGTACGCGGCGGCGCGCATCGCGCTCGACGCGCAGCCGGAGGAGCGGGAGGCGGCCGAGAACGACCTGACCCGGCAGCTGCGCGCGGTCGAACTCGACCCCACCGACCCGGACTGCGAGGCGGTCATCGCGGCCAGCCGGCGGCTCGCCCTGGCCCGGCAGGTGCACACCGACCTGGTCCGCGACGCCCGTACGGCGCGCAGCCGTCGCCTGGTACGCCTGTTCCGGATGGGTCGCCGACACACCTGGCCGCGCTACTTCGACATCGACGACCCGACCCTGACCACGCCCGCCGCCGACGTCACCACCCGCTGACCCGCCGCCCCTGCGTACGGTGACGGCGGCCACACCGCAGGCCACCACGGCCCTGATTGGCTGTCGGCACGGCACTCGCGCCGGTCGTAGCATGTCGCTGCCCCACCGGTGCGCATCAAGGAGCGATGAGCCGTGTCCGAGACGACTTCCCCGAACACCAGCGGCACCACCCCGGTCGTCGGCACTGCCCGCGTCAAGCGGGGGATGGCCGAGATGCTCAAGGGCGGCGTGATCATGGACGTGGTCACCGCCGAGCAGGCCAAGATCGCTGAGGACGCCGGCGCGGTCGCGGTGATGGCGCTGGAGCGGGTGCCCGCCGACATCCGCGCCCAGGGCGGGGTGTCGCGGATGAGCGACCCGGACATGATCGACGGGATCATCAACGCCGTCTCCATCCCGGTGATGGCCAAGGCCCGCATCGGCCACTTCGTCGAGGCGCAGATCCTCCAGGCGCTCGGCGTCGACTACGTCGACGAGTCCGAGGTGCTCACCCCGGCCGACTACGCCAACCACATCGACAAGTGGGCCTTCACCGTCCCCTTCGTCTGCGGGGCGACCAACCTGGGCGAGGCGCTGCGCCGGATCACCGAGGGCGCCGCCATGATCCGCTCGAAGGGTGAGGCCGGCACCGGGGACGTCTCCAACGCCACCACCCACATGCGCAAGATCCGTCAGGAGATCCGCCGACTCTCCTCGCTGCCGGAAGACGAGCTGTACGTCGCGGCCAAGGAGCTGCAGGCCCCGTACGAGCTGGTCAAGGAGGTCGCCGAGACCGGCAAGCTGCCGGTGGTGCTGTTCACCGCCGGTGGCATCGCCACCCCGGCCGACGCGGCGATGATGATGCAGCTCGGCGCGGAGGGCGTCTTCGTCGGCTCCGGCATCTTCAAGTCCGGCAACCCGGCCCAGCGGGCCGCCGCGATCGTCAAGGCGACCACTTTCCACGACGACCCGGACGTGCTGGCGAAGGTCTCCCGCGGCCTCGGCGAGGCGATGGTCGGCATCAACGTCGACGACATCCCTGTCCCCCACCGCCTGGCCGACCGCGGCTGGTGAGGTGCAAGGAAGGGCACCTTATTAACGCCTGCGGTAGAGAAAGGGTCCCTTCTTAACGCTTCCCGGAAGGAGCACAGTGCCCGCACCCGTGATCGGCGTGCTCGCCCTTCAGGGCGACGTCCGTGAACACCTCACCGCCCTGACCGGCGCGGGCGCGCAAGCCCGCCCGGTGCGCCGAAGCGCGGAACTGGACGCGGTCGACGGCCTGATCATCCCCGGCGGCGAGTCCACCACGATCAGCAAGCTCGTCGACATCTTCGAGCTGCGCGACCCGATCGACAAGAGGATCTCCGCCGGGATGCCGGTCTACGGCTCCTGCGCCGGGATGATCATGCTGGCCGCCGAGGTCCTCGACGGCCGCCCGGACCAGCGCGGCTTCGACGGCATCGCGATGACCGTGCGGCGCAACGCCTTCGGCCGCCAGGTCGACTCGTTCGAGGCGCCCGTGCAGATCACCGGCATCGACGGTGGCCCGCTGCACGCGGTCTTCATCCGCGCCCCCTGGGTCGAGCGCGTCGGCACGGACGTCGAGATCCTGGGCACGGTCGCCGAAGGGCCGGCCACCGGCCGCATCGTGGCGGTGCGTCAGGGCAACCTGCTGGCCACCTCGTTCCACCCGGAACTCACCGGCGACCTGCGCCTGCACGCCCACTTCGTTGACATGGTCCGCACCGCAACCTGACCCCACTGGCCACACCGGTCCCGGCCCCACCGATCCCACCCGGCACCGGTCCCACCGGCCCACGGGTCCCACCGGCCCACGGGTCCCACCGGCCCACGGGTCCCACCGGCCCACGGGTCCCACCGGCCCACGGGTCCCACCGGCCAAAGACGCCCGCCGAACCCACCATGCCACCCAACCCGCCGGACCCGCCGAACCCGGCAGGTATCGGCAGCAACTTCGGGGATGTTGCTGCCTTCGGTCGGAGGCAGGCAGCAACATCCCCGAAGTTGCTCGCCGCATCGCCGCATCGCCGCATCGCCGCGTCCCGCAGCGCGCAGCCGCATCGCCGCGTCCCGCAGCGCCGCAGGGCGGCGGAGCATGATCGAGGACCTGGACGAGCGCCGCCTCATGGCCGGGGGGGTAGGCGGGGGCCGGGCTATCAGCCGACCACGGAGCGCAGGCTGTCTGGGCGGCGGCCGAGCAGGCGATCCAGTGCCGCAGCGCTGTCGGCGTCGGCGGGCTGCGCCACCACCAGTCGCTGCTGGTCGCCGGCGACTTCCAGGGTCTCGTACGCCAGCCGTAGTGGCCCGACCTCCGGATGCCGCAGCCGGCGCACGCCGCTGGAGTGGGTCGCGACCGGGCGGCGCTGCCACCGGGACCGGAACGGTTCCCCGACGGTACGGTCGAGTCGTTCGGCGAGGGCGTCGGTGGCGGGGTCACCCTCGCGCAGCCGGTGCAGGTCGGCCATCTGCTGGTCGGCGAGGTCGGCCCAGTCGGGGAAGTGCTCCCGGGCGCGTTCGTCGGCGAGGACGTACCAGACCAGGTTGGGGTGTTCGCCGTCCAGCAGCCCCAGCGGGCGGGCCAGCCGGTCGAACGGCTCGTTCCAGGCGAGCACGTCAGCGAGGCGGTTGAGCAGGTACGCCGGCCGATCCCGCAGCGCCTCCAGCAGCGTCCGGACCGTCGGGCGGACGGTATGCGACACCGACGGTCGCTCGCCCGCGCACAGGTGCCGATGGTGGTCGACCGAGGCGAGTTGCTGAAGGTGCCGCCGGTCGGCGTCGTCGAGTCGCAGGGCGTCGGCCAGCGCGGCGAGGATCTCCGGCGACGGGCGGCTGTCGCGTCCCTGTTCGAGGCGGGTCAGGTACTCCATGCTGACCTGGGCCAGTGTGGCGACCTCGGCTCGGCGCAGTCCGGCCGGAGCGGCTCGACGAGCACCTGGCCCTGCTCGATCAGGTCTACCGGGAACTGGCTCACACCCGCCCGCCCGGCCTGCGCTACCTGTCGCTGCGGCTTGCCGACGGGCACCGCTTCATCGATGTGGTGATCGGCCCGCGTCTGCCGGCGCCACTGCCGTTGTTGCCGGCGTTCGTCCGCTACCGGACCGGGTTCGACGAGCGTTGCGAGGATTTCGAGATGTCGGAGGTCAGCGTGTCGGGATCGTACGGCATGGGGGAGTAGCTTCGCCCGCTATCCGGCGTTCTGCGCTGATCGACAAGGCTGTGGGCGTGCGGCGGGTGACGGTTCCCCGCCGTCCGTCGGTAGGATTGTCGAGATTCGGCAGGGCCATCTGCCCGCCACGGCTTCCACCAGAACAGACCGGCACCACCGCGTGCGCGGGTGCGGAGCGGGGCGTGCGCGGTGCGGTCGATGCAGACGGCGGGTAGCAACGGAGGTAACAGATGTCCGGCCACTCAAAGTGGGCGACGACCAAGCACAAGAAGGCGGTCATCGACGCCAAGCGCGGCAAGATGTTCGCCAAGCTGATCAAGAACGTCGAGGTTGCGGCGCGGACCGGCGGCGGCGACCCCGCCGGTAACCCCACCCTCTACGACGCGATCCAGAAGGCCAAGAAGAACTCGGTCCCCAACGACAACATCGACCGCGCGGTCAAGCGCGGTTCCGGCCTGGAGGCCGGCGGCGCCGACTACCAGACGATCATGTACGAGGGGTACGGCCCGAACGGCGTCGCGCTGCTGATCGAGTGCCTGACCGACAACCGCAACCGTGCCGCGACCGAGGTGCGTACCGCGCTGACCCGCAACGGCGGCTCATTCGCTGACGCCGGCTCGGTGTCGTACATGTTCTCCCGCAAGGGCGTGGTGATCGTGCCGAAGGCCGACACCAGCGAGGACGACGTGATGCTGGCCGTCCTGGACGCGGGCGCCGAGGAGGTCAACGACCTGGGCGAGGCGTTCGAGGTGGTCTCCGAGCCGGGTGACCTGCTGGCGGTCCGGACCGCGTTGCAGGACGCCGGCATCGAGTACGAGTCGGCCGAGTCCTCCCTCATCCCCAGCGTCAACGTGCCGCTGGACGAGGAGGGCGCGCGGAAGGTCTTCAAGCTGATCGACGTCCTGGAGGACTGCGACGACGTGCAGAACGTCTACGCCAACTTCGACGTCAGCGACGAGATCATGGCGGCCGTCGGCTGACAGCCGCTTCGTTGGATATGTGAACCTCCCGGATATATCCTTGTCCGGGAGGTGTATCTCATGGCCAAAACCCTGTTGGATCTCGATGAGGATCTTCTGGCGGAGGCGACTGCTGCGCTCGGCACCGCGACCAAGAAGGAGACGGTGACAGAGGCGCTCAGGCAGGCGGTGGAGTCCAGCCGGGAGCGACGGCAGCGAGCCCTGGCTGACCTTCAGGAGGTCGCTGACGGGGGCGGCTTCGACTTCGATCAGCTCGACGAACTCGACAGGTGAAATACCTCATCGACACCAGCGCGCTGGTCCGCATGGTTCGTCGTGAAGCCGAACCACACTGGTCCGGCCTGGCCGCCCGTGGTCTGATCGGCATCTGCGACCCGGTGCTCGTGGAGACCTTGACCATCGCGGATGCCAAGGCGTACGACCGGGTCGAACGCGGACTCCGCGACCTGTATCCCTGGGTTCCCGTGCCGGACGACGCCTGGCAGGTCGTGCGGGCGGTGCGGCAGGAACTCGCCAGTCACAATGCCCACCAAGGGCTTTCCGTGGCAGATCACCTCGTGGCGGCTACTGCCATTCGGCTGAAACTGGTGGTACTTCATCAGAACGCTGACTTCGAGACTGCTGCCCGGCTGGTGCCGCAACTGAGTCAAGAACGGATTACCTGAGCGCCGTAGTCGGATGCAGTTGTGATCCGCTCCGGAGGTCGGTCGCACGAGACGCCTCACCCGGTCGGAGACTCGTCGGCGCGTTCGTCGCCCATCAAGGGTTGCTAGAGATATCTTTCTAAAGCATTCTCTACCATATGAGCGAAGAGGTGCCTCAGCGAACCGTCAAAGTCACCGATCCTCGCGCCCTGCGGGCGTACGCGCATCCGCTGCGGATGCGCCTGATCGGGCTCCTTCGCGGCGAAGGCCCGATGACCGCGACGCAGGCCGCCGCCAGGCTCGACGACAACGTGCCCAACTGCTCGTTCCACCTGCGGCAACTCGCCAAGTACGGGTTCGCCGAGCGGGTGCCCGGGGCGGACGGGCGGGAGCGACCGTGGCGGGCCACCACGCTGTACACGTCCTGGGACGACTCCGACGATCCGGCCATGCGGGCCGCTACGGACCAGATCAACAGCGTGATGGTCGACATCTATCTGCAACGGGCGCAGAACTACCTGGCGATCCGTGCCGACGAGCCTGTCGAGTGGCGGATCGCAGCCGGCTTCGGCGACACGCTGCTGCACGTCACCGCCGCCGAGTTGCGCGAGCTCACAGCCGAGGTCGATGCGCTGCTGGCCCGGTACGACGAACGGATCGCCGATCCGGCGAAGCGTCCGCCCGGGTCCCGCCCGGTGACCTTCGTCCAGATGGCGCTCCCGCGCGGCGCCGTACCCGCCGAGGGTCAGCGCGCGGAGTCCGACCATGACTGAACCCCTGGTCCTGGCCGGCCCGGCGCCGCCGCGCCGGCCCCGCATCCCCCGCCTGCTGCGGCAGACGGCCTTCCGTCGCTACTGGTCGGCGCAGACCGTCTCGCTCTTCGGCGACCAGGTCACCATGCTCGCCGTGCCGCTGCTCGCCCTGCTCGCTGTCGGTGCCGGACCGGCCGAGATGGGCTACCTGACCGCCGCCTCGCTGCTGCCGAACCTGTTCCTCTCCCTGCCGGCCGGCGCCTGGGTGGACCGCCACCCGCGCCGACGTCGGGTGATGATCGCCGCCGACCTGGGCCGGGCGGGCCTGCTGCTGGCCGTGCCGCTGCTCTGGTGGACCGGCACCCTGAACCTGATGCTGCTGTGCGCCGTGGCCTTCCTGATCGGTTGTCTCTCGGTGTTCTTCGAGGTGGCGCACAGCAGCCTGTTCGCCGCCCTGGTCCGTCGACCGGATTATGTGGACGCCAACAGTCTGGTCAACGGCAGCCGGGCCATGTCGCATGTGGCCGGCCCGAGCATCGGTGGGCTGCTCGTGCAGGTGCTCACCGCCCCGGTCGCGCTCCTCTCCGGCGTGCTCACCTATCTCGTGTCGGCGGTCTTCCTGGCCCGGACGAGGGTCACGGAGCACACCGTGACCACCGGCACCGCCCTGGGCATGGCGGCGGGCGTACGGTTCGTGGCCCGCTCCGAGATCCTGCGGGCGACCCTGCTCGGCACCACCACGCTCAACCTGTTCAACTACATGTTCGCGGCGCTCTTCGTGCTGTACGTGACCACCGAGTTGGGCGTCTCACCCGGCATCCTGGGGCTGGTCATCGGGGCCGGCGCAGTCGGCGGACTCCTCGGCGCGGCGGTGACCGGCCCGGTCAGTCGCCGGATCGGCATCGGCCCCGCAGTGCTCGTCGGTTTCGTCGCCTTCCCCGCCCCACTGGTCCTCGTGCCGCTGGCCATGGGGCCGGAGCCGGTGGTGCTCGCGTTGCTGTTCACCGCCGAGTTCGTCTCCGCGCTGGGTGTCATGGTCCTCGACATCGCGGTCGGCTCGGTGCAGATCGCGGCCACACCGGTGGCCATGCTCGCCGTGGTCTCCGGGTTCCGACGCACCGTCAACCACGGCATCCGACCGATCGGCGCCCTGGTCGGCGGGACACTCGGTGCGGCGATCGGGGTACGTCCCGCGCTCTGGATCGCCAGCATCGGCGCCCTGCTCGGGCTGCTCTGGGTCGTCTTCTCACCGCTGCGGGGCATGCGCACGCTGCCCGAAGAGTGACACCCCGCCGCGTTTCCGATCGGCAGACCCGTCAGTCGAAGATGCCGGCCGGTGGCGGGAACCTGCCCTCCCTGGTGTGCGAGTAGTCGCGCGACTCGGCCACCAGGGCGTCGGCGTCGAAGCGCAGCAGGGTGCAGCCGGAGATGGTCAGCGGCGCGTCGTACGGGTAGGTGATCGCCCAGTACTCGACAGTCGCCGTCGCACCGTCGCAGCGCGGTGCGGCGAACCAGACCTCGGCCGGGCGGGTCTCCTCGCCGAAACACTCCTCGACGTAGGCGCGCAGCCCGTCACGCCCTCGGCAGGGGCGGAACAGCGAGGCCCAGTGGACGCCGTCGGTCGCCTGCAACGTGACGATGCTCTCGACGTCCTTGGCGGGCCAGCCGTGGGCCCAGGCGTCCGCCCAGCGCTGCGCGGCGTCCCGTACATCCATGATCATGCTCCTCGGGCAGGTGGTTCCCGGAGTTCTACCACCGGGCTGCGACACCGCGGCCCGGTGCCGGGCTCGGGGTTGTGGAGCGGTCCAGGCCAGGAAGCGGTCGAACAGTTCCTCCGGCGCGGGCAGCGGGCCCCCGGTGTGCCGCAGCAGGTCGCCGGTGGCGTCGAAGAGCATCCCGGCCAGGTAAACCGACAGGCCGACCCGGTCGGCGCCGTACTCGACCCGCAGCAGCATCCGCGCCCTGGGGCACGGCCACGGCGCCGCGCACACCCCACAAGACCACCCCGGGCGTACGGGCAGATGCCGGTGCACCGGATGCCACCGGCCCAGCGGCTGCCCCTGATCGGGTGAGAGGTTCAGTGCCCTCATGCAGCCATGCTGCCTCGCCTTGTTGCCTACGTCAATAGACTCCGTAGTTGTCGGCGTCGAGTAGGGTTGACGCTGTCATTGTCAACTCATGGAGTTGGTGGGCGTGTCGGAGATCCGGGAGATGCTGGGAAACGTCTCCCGGCAGCGCGCGTCCGTCATCGCCAACCAGCGGAACTTCCCCGAGCCGATTGCGGTGCTGGCGATGGGCAAGGTGTGGCGGAAGTCGGATGTGGAGGCTTGGATCAGGGAGTATCGGCCGGAGTTGGCCCAGGACTGACCAGGGGGAGTGGTGGCGGTCGAACGCTTCAGCCCGGGTGACGTGGTGATCCGGCGGGAGATCCTGCACGGTGAGGCCTGGTTCGCCTGCCCGACGATCTGCGTCGAGGACAGCCCCGATCTGCTGGCGCTCTACCTGCCGCCGGGTGCGGAGTTCGGCTTTCCGGTCGAGGGCAGGTTTCCGTGTGGCCGGCATCCCTGGCAGCTGGCGGGCCACCGGGCCTGGAGCGGGCACGGCAAGCTGATGCTCCAGCGTCCCGGCGAGGCACACGCCGTCGACGTCTTCTGGTCCGGCCCGCAGCGCGCCTTCGCCGGCTGGTACTTCAACCTCCAGGACCCGTTCCGGCGTACGCCGATCGGGGTGGACACCCTCGACCACGAGCTGGACCTGTGGTGGGCGGCGGACGCCGACCGGTACGTCTTCAAGGATGTGGAACTGTTCGCCCAGCGGCTGGTGGAGGGGCGTTATCCCGGCATGGCCGAGGCGATCCGGGCCGAGGGTGACCGGATCGCCGCCCTGCTCGACGCGGGCCAGCGCTGGTGGGACGAATCGTGGGCGACCTGGCACCCGGATCCGACCTGGCCGGTGCCGCGTCTGCCGGCCGGCTGGGACACGCTGCCGTACTCGGCGGACACCGGATCACCGGACGAACTGGTACCTGCGGCGTCGGGCGTACCGGTAGCCGACGACCATGACCACGCCGGCGATGGTGGCGACCACACCGCTGGCCAGGATGATCATCGGTAGCTGTTCGGAGAAGGTGGTCGGCAGTCCCCAGGAACCCTTCTGGTCCGGAAATGTGATCTTCGCGGTGACCTCCCGGTGGAGGCGTCCGCTCTCCACCCGCAGTCGGGCCTGCCACGGTCCGTTGGGGACCTGCTGGTCCAGCACCACCTCAAGGTGGGTGGTGTCGCCGGGTAGCACGGTCGTACCGAGGGTCGCGGGGAACGGTCCCGCTGACAGTCCGCCTGGACCATCGGAGAGCCACAGCTTGCCGGTCAGGTCGAGGGCCCGTTCCCCGGTGTTGCGCACCCGCGCCCGTACCACCGGGGCACCCTGCTCGGTCCGGCCCGGGGTCAGTTCCTCGATCCGGAAGTCCGACGGCGGTTCGCCGCCCGGGCCGACGTCGAGGTAGACCCGGATGCCGACCTGGTTGACCTTGCGCACCAGCATCGCCGCGTCCCGGCGTTCCGCGGCGCCGACGGTGGCCCAGATCGTGCCGTAACGCTCACCTCGGGACGCCGAAGGCGGTACGGCAATGGTGGCGCGTACCGTCGTGGTGCTGTATGGCCGGGCCACGATGACGGGTGGGTCGATGGTGGTCCACTCGGACAGCTCGTTGGCGTCCGGCTCGGACGCCGGCACGAATTCGTGGTCCTTGATCTCGGCTGCGGCGACCCCGATGGTGATCTGATGGGTCGAGGCGGAGCTGTTGCTGATCTCGATCCGTCGGGTCATCCGGCTGCCCGGCTTGACGTGGTCGACGATGTAGACCCGGGCGCGGGGGTCGTCACGCCGGTCCACCGATGCCTCGACCAGCCGGATGCCGATGCTGCCCGATGCCGGAGCGGGGCTCGCGCCGGTGCCGCGGTCCCGGTCGGTGGCGTCCGCGGGGGCGCCGATCACGACGCTCGCCACCAGGATGGCGAGCGCCGCGACCGGCAGGCTCCACGAACGGGTTGTCCCTGAGCGCATCGAACTCAGTTCACGCTGTGGGTGATGGTGCCCGTGAACGTCCCGGCGACGCTTTGCAGCGGAATCGACACGGTGACCAGCGGGTCCCAGGTCGCTGTGTTGTTGCCGGAGCCGTCGGTGCCGTGGCTGTAGGCCGTTACGGCGGCGTCCAGCGCGACTCCGGCAGGAGGCGGCGGGGCGGTGCAGGGTCCCACCTGGCCGGGGGTGAAGGTGCCCGTTCCGGTGGTGTCGGCATCACCCGAGCAGTAGTAGACGTTGTCGCTGGTGATCGTCTCGCCGGCGCCGACGCCGGTGCCGGTGGTGAAGTCGCTGCTGCTGACCGAGGCGACCCAACCCACTCCCGACTCGGCCCGAAGGTCCTCGACCAGGACGTCGCCGATCTGGCCGGAGGCGTATCCGCCCGGCGGGCCGCTGCTGAGTGTCGCGTCGTCGGGCACGGTGATCTGCAGCGGCCCGGCGGTGACCTCGAAGGTCAGGTCTGTCTCGCAGTCGATGCCGGCCTCGCAGGTTTCGGCCTGCGCGGGCGCTGCGGCCAGTAGCGTGCCCGCCAGTGCGGCCACTCCTGCCAGCGCGGTTGTCACCAGTCGTCGTCTCATCCAGCTACCTCCTCCAGATAGGTCACTCTGTCGAGGAGGAGATTAGGGGCTTCTGTCATTATGTGACCGTTATGTAGCTATTCATCACGAGTACGGGTGATCTGCAAGCGTGCCGACGTCCCGGAGGACGTCGGCACGCTGCACTGGGCCGGGTGCCGTCAGCCCAGCGTCTCGCGCTCCCGCCAGGCGGTACGGATCGAGGTGCGGCCGTTGGTGCGCAGCAGCGAGCCCTCGTACACCCGGGACCCGGCGAGCACGAACCCGACCGCCGCGACCAGCAGCAGGGCCAGCGAGGCGAACAGTTCCCAGGTGGCGGCGTCGCCGGTGAACAGTCGCAGCGGCATCGCGGTCGGCGACGAGAACGGCAGGTAGGACAGCACCTGCATGGCACCGGCGTTGTCGTTGAGGAAGATCACCGCGAAGAACGGCAGCATCACCGCGAGCTGCACCGGCATGGACACCCCGCTGATGTCCTCCAGCCGGTTGACCAGCGCGCCGGCCGCCGCCCACATCGAGGCGATCAACACGAAGCCGAGCAGGAAGAACGGCACGAACCAGCCGATTGCCGGGCCGAGCAGGGAGAGCAACTGGTTGCTGTCGCCGAGGGCCATGCCGGCCACTGCGACGACGGCGATCAGCCCGATCTGTCCCAGCGCGAGCAGGGTGCCGGCGAGCATCTTGCCGGCCAGCAGGGCGCGTACCGGCACCGCGGCGACGAGGATCTCCACGATCCGGGTCTGCTTCTCCTCGATGATGCTCTGCGCGATCTGCATGCCGAAGGTCTGCGAGGTGATGAAGAAGATGAAGGCGAAGGCGAACGGCACCAGGAAGGCCACCACCGGGTCCACCGCGTCCGGGTTCAGCAGCCGCACCGGGGGTGCGCTGCTCAGGGCGGACACCACGTCGCTGGGGGCGTCGTTCATGGCCAGCACGGCCGGGCCGGCGACCACCGCCGCATCGGCGTCGCCGTCGCGGACCGCCTGCTCGGCGGCGGCGTCGTCGGCCACGATCCGCACCTCGAGCCCCGCCTCCCGCAGCGGGCCGGCGGCTGCCTCGGTCACCGCCACGGTGGACGGCCCACCGGCGAGCAGGGGCGGCAGGATGGTTGCCGCCGCTGCGATGAGCAGGAAGAACAGCGTACTGATCAGGAAGGTGCGGTCGCGCAGCTTGACCCGGACCTCGCGGGCGGCGACCAGCCGGGTGGCCTCGAAGGTGTTCACTTGGTGACCTCTCGGAAGATCTCGGCGAGGGACGGGGTGACCGGCCGGAAGGTGCGCACCGGGCCACGGGCCAGCGCGGCGTGCAGCACCGGCTGCTCGTCGGTGTCGGCGGCGAGGTCGAAGACGGCGCGGGGGCCGTCCAGGTCGACCAGGCTGACCCCGGCCTGGTCCCGCAGCCAGCCCGCGTCGGTGTCCACCACCAGTTCGAAGCGGCGGGTGGTGGCGGAGGACCGCAACAGCTCCCGGCTGCCGGCGGCGCGGATCGTACCGTCGGCGATGATCACCAGGTCGTCGCAGAGGCGTTCGACCACGTCGAGCTGATGGCTGGAGAACAGCACCGGTACGCCGGCGGCGGCCCGCTCCCGCAGCACCGTCAGGATGGTGTCCACGGCCATCGGGTCCAGCCCGGAGAACGGCTCGTCGAGCACCAGCACCGCGGGGTCGTGCACCAGCGCGGCGGCGATCTGGGCGCGCTGCTGGTTGCCCAGCGACAGCGTCTCCAGCAGGTCGTCGCCCCGCTCGTCGAGCCCGATCCGTTCCAGCAGGGTGTCGGTGGCGCGCCGCGCGCCCTCCGCGGTCATCCCGTGCAGCCGCCCCAGGTAGACCACCTGTTCGCGGACGCTCATCTTCGGGTAGAGGCCGCGCTCCTCCGGCATGTAGCCGAAGCGTCCCCGGATCTGGCGGTCCAGTGGCCGACCGCCCCAGGTCACCCGACCCGCGTCGGCGGCCAGTACGCCGAGGATGATCCGCATGGTGGTGGTCTTGCCGGCGCCGTTGCCGCCGACGAAGCCGGTCATCCGGCCGGCGGCGACCTCGAAGGACACGTTCTTGAGCACTTGGCGGTCGCCGAAGCTGCGGTCGACGCCGTCGAGGCGGAGGACTGTGGTCACGGCGTCCACGCTAATTCTTTGATGATCGACTGCCGTCCGCCCGGCGACGGAAATCGCGGCTCCTCCTCGCGGTGGAGTCCGTTCACCCGCCGGGGCGGACCACCCCCTGCTCGTAGGCGAAGACCACCGCCTGCACCCGGTCCCGCAGCTCCAGCTTGGCCAGCACCCGGCTGACGTGCGACTTGACGGTCGCCTCGCCGAGGTGCAGCGCGGTGGCGATCTCGGCGTTGCTGGCGCCCCCGGCGACCAGGACCAGGACCTCCCGTTCCCGGGGGGTGAGGTCACGCAGGGCCGCCTGCGGATCTGTCCCGCCGGTGCTCGGCCCGCCCGGCCGGGCGAAGGTGGCGATCACCCGGCGGGTGATCTCCGGGGCGAGCAGACCGTCGCCCCGGGCCACCACCCGGATCGCCTCGATCAACGCCTCCGGTGTGCCGTTCTTGAGCAGGAAGCCGCTGGCCCCGGCGCGCAGCGCGGCGAACAGGTAGTCGTCACGGTCGAAGGTGGTGAGGATCAGCACGGCCGGCCCTGCCTGGTCCTGCTCGGCGCGGATCCGCCGGGTCGCCTCCAACCCGTCGACGTCGGGCATCTCCACGTCCATCAGCACCACGTCGGGGCGCAGGGCGCGGGTCATGCTGACGGCCCGGTGCCCGTCGGCGGCCTCGCCGACCACCTCGATGTCGTCCTCGATCTCCAGGATCACCCGGAAGCCGGTACGCACCAGGTGGTGATCGTCGGCCAGCAGCACCCGGATCGGCCGGTCGCTGCCGGACTCCTCGGCGTGGCCCGCAGCGGTGCTCACGTCGCCCGTCCCGTCGGCACCGGCAGCGGGAACCGCACCCGTACCCGCCAGCCACCGCCGGTCCGTGGACCGACCTCCAGTTCGCCGCCGTGCGTGGCGACCCGTTCCCGCATCCCGATCAGGCCCAGGCCGTCGGCGTTCGGTGCCCGGCTGCCCCGGCCGTCGTCGGTCACTTCGATCTCCACCTCCTGCGCCAGATAGCGGATCCGTACGTCGAGCAGCCGCGCCCCGGTGGCGTGCTTCAACACGTTGGTGACCGCCTCCTGCACCACCCGGTACGCGGCCTGGGAGACCGACTCGGGCAGCGGCGTCGGGTCACCGTACACCCCGAGGGTGGCCTCCAGGCCGGCCTCGCGGGCCCGGGTGACCACCGCCTCGACCTGCGCGATCCCGGCCACCTGTTGGGGTGCGTCGGGTTCGCTGTCGCGGGCCCGCAGCACACCGAGCATCCGGCGCAGCTCGTCCACCGCCGTGCGGGCGGACTCCTCGATCGCGGTCAGCGCGGTGCGGGCCTTGGTCGGGTCCTTGTCGAAGACCCGCCGGCAGGCCGCCGCCTGCACGCCCATCACCGACACGTGGTGGGCGACCACGTCGTGCAGCTCACGGGCGATGCGGACCCGTTCGCCGACCACCGCGTTCTCGCGTGCCTCGGCCTGCGACCGGCGCAACGCCTCGGCCTGCTCGGCCACCTCGTGCTGTCGGCGGGCTGCGACCCACGCGGTCTCGCCGAAGAAATACGCGAAACCGAAGAACAGCACATTGATCAGGACGCCGGTGACGATCGCGGCGAGGACGGGCGGCACCGGCCCGACCGCGTCCGCGAAGGCGTCCGGCGGCAGACTGCCGAGGTTGATCCCGTAGGAGATCGCCAGCCACACGAACATGGCGACGATCACGCCGACGCGCACCCGACGGGACAGCCGCCGATCGCGCCCCCACGCGCCGAGGGTGAAGATCGCGGCGAACAGCGCCCACTGGGACAGCTGCCACTCGGGTACGGCCCGGACCTGCGACCCGATGAAGGCAGCGGAGATGAGCAGCGTGGTGACGGTGGGGTAGCGGCGGCGACAGATCAGCGGCAGCGGCACCGCGACGGTCCAGAGGATCTGTTCGAGGCCGGAAGGGGGCGGCCCGAGCAGGAACGACCCGGTGCTGTGCGCCAGGGTGAGGCTGAACAGCGCCAGGGCCGTCGCCGCCAGACCGGCGTAGAGGTCCACCCGCTGCTGCTCGGGGGTGGGCCCCGGCCGCTGCCACCCGTCGGCTGTCTCGCTGGTCACTCGGGTCAGGATGCCACTTCGGCGGCCGGTGTCCCAACCTGCGCCGACGTGATGTCGGCCGAACAGGTGGGGCTGCTCGCGGCGGGTGGTGCGGTCAGCCGATCCCGGCGCCGACCATCGGCGGCAGTGGGCAGTGCAGCAGACCGCAGATCGTCCGCAGCAGTTCGATCTCGGCCACCGTCATCATCTGGTCGTGGCTGATCACCGCCACCACGGCCGCGACCAGACGTTCCTTGTCCGCCGGGCGCAGCCCGTCGAGCACCGGCCAGGCGGTCTCCAGGGCCAGCACGCCGTTCTCCGGCGGCGCGTACGACCAGGTGGTGCCGGGCAGCAGGAGGTCGACGCCGGCCTGGAAGGCGCGTTGCGCGTCGGCGCGCTCGGCGTGCCCCACCTGGGCGAGCGTGGCCAGCAGGAAGCCCGCCGCGGAGCGGGCGTCGGTGAGCGTCCGCCGGTCGGTACGCCAGCGGGAGTCCGGTCGCAGCGACTCCTGGATCTCGGCCAGCATCAGCCGGGACAGGCAGTACTCGGAGACGTTTATCGCACCGTCGGCGTGGATCAGCGTGAACACCGCCGCCACGGTCGACTCCAGTTCCGGCGCCGGCCGGTCACGCAGGGCCGGGAAGGTCAGCTCGGCCAGCGGCAGCACGAGCATCGGATGCAGCCCGGTCAGGGCCTGCGCCTGACCGAGCGCGGCGTCGGCCAGTTCGCGGCCGTGCTGCTGGGCGAGGGCGGCGTGCTGGTGCTGCCGGACCTGCGGCTCGGCGCTGATCAGCAGGCCCAGCAGCAGCGGCACGGCGGTGTCGCGGCCGCGGGCCCGGTCGAGCAGCGGGGCCGGGATCTGGTCGAGCAGGGCTGCGGCGTGCTGGTAGGCGTTCTCCGTCGGCGCGGCCACCCGCCCGAGCACCTCGGTCGGCGCGAGGCGTACCCGGGTTCCCGGCACCGGCAACGGCGACGCTTCCGGGCGTACCCCACCGGCTGCCTCCGCCCCGGCGGCCCGGTCGGTTGGGACCTGGCCGGGCGCGGGTTGCGGCGGTGCGGCCGGTGCCAGGCCCAGTGCGACGTCCTCCTGCCGGCCGGACGGTGGCGCCGCCGCCCACTGCCGGGACAGCCGTTGCAGTTCGGCCGGGTCGAAGGACGGCTCCAACGCGCGGATCCGGTCGGCAAGCGGCGGGTGGGTGGCGAACCAGGAGGTCCGGGCCGCCTCGCCGAAGAGCATGTGCCCGACCTCGTCGCGCTTGGGCGACTTCAGTTCCGAGCCGTCGGCCAGACCGCCGATCTTCTTCAGTGCCCCGGCGATGCCCCGGGTCTGCCGGGTGTACTGCACGGCCGAGGCGTCGGCGAGGTACTCCCGTTGCCGCGACACCGAGGCCTGGATGAGTCGCCCGGCGAGCACGCCGACGTACCCGGCGACCAGCAGTGCCAGCCCCACCAGCAGCAGCGGGTTGACGCCACCGCCACTGTTGCCGCGTTGCCGGTTGCCGCCGCTGATCAGGCCGGAACGGGACAGGCCCCGGCCGATCACGGTCAGGAACAGGATGCCGAACAGCAGGCCCATCAGCCGGATGTTGAGCCGCATGTCCCCGTTGACCACGTGGGCGAACTCGTGCGCGATGACCCCTTGGAGTTCGTCGCGGTTGAGTCGCTGCAACGCGCCCCGGGTGACCGCGACGGCGGCGTCCGACGGGCCCCAGCCGGCGGCGAAGGCGTTGATCGCCGTCTCCTCCGGCAGGATGTAGACCTCGGGCACCGGTACGCCGGAGGCCAGCGCCATCTCCTCCACGACGTTGCGCAGCCGGCGCAGCTCCGGGTCGGTGGTGTCCGGCGGCACCGGCACCCCGCCCAGCTCACGGGCCACCTTCCCGCCACCGCCGCGCAACGCGAGGGTACGCACCAGCGCGGCCAGCCCGATCGCCGCGACGGTCGCCACGGTCACCATGGCCACGAAGCCGGCCAGCTGCCCGGGGTCGGCGGCGGTGGCGTTGAACGCGAAGATCGCCGCGACGTTCACCACCACCACGATGCCGATCACGGCCAGCACGAACAGCAGCACCAGCCGGGTCGACAGCCGGCGTACCTGGCGCTGCCGTTCGAAGAAGTTCATCAGAAGGAGACCTGCGGGGCCTGACGCTGCTGCGGGTCGTCCGGCTCGAACAGCGCGGCCGGCCCGAACGAGAACATCCCCGCGATCAGGCTGGACGGGAAGACCTCACGCTTGTTGTTGTAGGCCATCACCGCGTCGTTGTAGGCCTGCCGGGCGAAGGCGACCCGGTTCTCCGTCGAGGTCAGCTCCTCCGACAGCTGCATCATGTTCTGGTTGGCCTTCAGGTCCGGGTACGCCTCGGAGAGCGCGAACAGTCGACCCAGCGTGGCGGTGAGCGCGTTCTCCGCGCCGCTGAGCTGCTGCATCGCCGCCGGGTCGCCCGGCGCTGCGGCGGCCGTGGCCTGCGCGTTGACCGCCGCGTTGCGGGCCTTGATCACCGCCTCCAGGGTCTCCCGCTCGTGCTTGAGATAGCCCTTGGCGGTCTCCACCAGGTTGGGGATCAGATCGTGCCGGCGTACCAGCTGCACGTCGATCTGGGCGAAGGCGTTGCGGTACGTGTTGCGGGCCCGAACCAACCCGTTGTAGATCGACACCCCGAAACCGAGCACCGCCACGACGATCAGGACCAGGCACACCAAACCGATGATCACTTCCACGGCAACTCCCAGGTCCGCACCAGTTCCGTCAAGCCCACCCTACTGACGCCCCACCACCCGCGCTCCCCACCCGACCGCCGCCCCACGGCGTTGGTCATGAGGTTGACGGCAGTGGTGGATCTCCACAGCTGCCGCCGAACCTCATGACCAACAGTGCTGGGATGGGGGTCAGGAGGTGGCGCGGCGGGCCTTGAGGGCGCTGTCGACGACGTCCCAGAGGGTGGTGGCGACGACGACCACGATGCTGATCCGGGCGACGGTGTCGATGCCGCCCTCGCGCAGCCAGGCGAAGCGGGCGACGAACTCGGGGTTGAACAACTTGTCGTTGGACAGCAGCCAGATCACCGGCACCGCGTACGCCAGGTTGAGCATGGCGTTGACGGCGACCAGCGGCCAGGTCCACCGGCGGGCCCGGTACTTGGCGACCTCCAGTCCGATGGTGGCGACCAGGACGACGAGCAGCGCCGGCAGCCAGAAGCTCCAGAGCGCGGGGTCGAGGATCGGCAACCGGTCACCGTCGCCGACGACCGTCTGGAAGTGCTGCCACGGCAGGGCGGCGATGAACAGGACCAGGAACACGATCGAGGCGCACACGTCGGTGAGGCTGACGTCCCGCTCGACGGGCTCGTCGGGGAGCTGGTCGACGCTCCACTGTGGCTGGTTGAGCGGGGTGCCCACCCGCTCCATGACCGCGAAGACCAGGGTCACCCAGAAGGCGATCTGCACCGCGACGTTGAACGCCGCGACGATGCCCTTGCCGATCGCGCCGCCGGCGTTGTCGGAGACGGTGGCCTCCAGCACACCCATCAGCACGCCGATGATGGCCGGGATGGTGCTCAGCAGTCCGATCATCAGCCGTTGCCAGGCCAGGTAGTACGTCGGGCCGATGAGTTGCAGTCGCCGGTCGGCGTACCGGGCGGCGAGCTCGGCGGGGTTGCCCAGCTCGGTGAGCACCTCGCGCTCGGCCGTCGCGGCGTCGACTCCTTCGGCCGTCCGGCCGTCGACCATGTCGCCGATCGAGGCGCGCAGCTCGTCGGCGATCTCCTCGCGGCGTGCCGTCGGCACCGAGCGCAGGGTGGCGGCGAGGTATCTGTCGGTCAGGGAGGTCGTCATCGGGGGGCTCCTTCGATCAGGGCGGTCAAAGAGGTCTGCACGGCGGCGAGGTCGGTGAGCAGGCGGTCCAGCACCTGCTCGCCCGCCTCGCTGGTGCGGTAGAACTTGCGCGGCCGGCTTTCCTCGGTGTTCCACTCGCTGGTCAGCAGCCCCTGCTCCTCGAGCCGGCGCAACAGCGGGTAGAGGGTGTTGGCGTCCACCGGAAAGCCGTGCCCGGTGAGCCGTTGCAGCAGCGCGTACCCGTAGCCGGGTTGGCGCAGCGCCACCAGGCTGGCCACCACCACCGTCCCCCGGCGTAACTCCTGCAGATGCGTCCGCAACACGTCGTCACTGCCCATGCGTCACACCATACTGTGTGGCACACAGTGTTGTCCACTGGCCAATGGTGTTGGCCCGCCAATGATGTTGGTTGCCCGACATGGTGTCAGTCAGGGAAATTCGTGTCACACGCTAAAACTTTGCAGCCTATGCACCTTTGGCCTTACGGTTTCTGACGTGCAGGTGGACGAGCTGACGACGCTGGGACGGCGGGACCGCAAGAAGCGGCAGACCCGGGCCGCCCTGGCCGCCGCCGCGCTGCGGCTGGTCGCCGAGCGCGGCCTCGACCAGGTGACGGTCGAGGACATCAGCGAGGCGGCGGACGTCTCCGCCCGTACCTTCTTCAACTACTTCCCGACCAAGGACGACGCCCTGGTGGGCGACAGCGAGGGCGACCGCGAGCGGGTGCTGCGGGCACTGGCCGCCGTACCTGCCGAGCAGCCCGCACTGGAGGCGCTGCGCCGCGCCTTCATCGCTGCCGTCGAGGAGGCACAGGGCGACGCCGAACTGTGGCAGCTGAGGTTGCGGGTGGTGACCCAGCATCCGGTGCTGCTGGGCCGCCTGGTCACCGGCAACGCCACCACCGAACGGGCCCTCGTCGAGGCGATCGCCGCGCGTACCGGACTGCCGGCCGACGACGCGTACCCGGCGCTGGTCGTGGCGGTCGCGGGGGCTGCCCTGCGGGCCGCGATGATCCGGTGGGCGACCGGCGATGCCCACCGCCTGGCCGCGCTGCTTGACGAGTCGTTCGCCACCGTCGCCGCCGGCCTGCCCGACCCCCGCACCGGCTGACCACCGGGCCCGCCCCACCTGCCACCTGCCGAGCCCACCGCCAGCCGCGCCCGTCACCCACCGAATCTGCCGCCTGTCGAGCCTGTCGAGCCTGTCGAGCCTGGCGTCCGGCGAGGCTGGCCGCGGCACCCAGACCAGGACCACCTCTCCGGCGCGACCGCGTCGAGGACTGAACCATGCGTGAGGAAGAAGTGTCATGACGACTGCGATCGAGCCGGTCGACGCCGCAGGGGCGGACGGCGGCCGGATGTCCCGCCGGGAGATCCTCCAAGCCCTCTCCGGGCTGATGGTGGGGATGTTCGTGGCGATCCTCGCCTCGACGGTGGTCGCGAACGCGCTGCCGCGCATCATCGCCGACCTCAACGGCAGCCAGACCGTCTACACCTGGATCGTCACCAGCGAACTGCTGGCCATGACCGCCACCGTGCCGTTGTGGGGCAAGATGGCCGACCTCTACAGCAAGAAGCTGCTGATCCAGCTCTCCCTCGGGCTGTTCGTGCTCGGCTCGCTGGTCGCCGGTCTCACCCCGAATGTCGAGGTGCTGCTGGTCAGCCGGGTGATCCAGGGCATCGGCGCGGGTGGCATGACCGCCCTGGCGATGATCGTGATGGCGGCCATGATCCCGCCGCGTGAGCTGGGCCGCTACGCCGGCATCTTCGGCGCGGTGTTCGGCGTCGGCACCATCGCCGGCCCGCTGATCGGCGGCGTGCTCGTGGACACCTCCTGGCTGGGCTGGCGCTGGTGCTTCCTGATCGGGGTGCCGTTCAGCCTCATCTCGATCTTCCTGCTCCAGCGCACCCTGCACCTGCCGATCATCCGCCGCAAGGCCCGCATCGACTGGGCCGGCGCGGCGCTGATCACCGCCGGTGTGAGCACCCTGCTGATCTGGTCCTCGCTGGCCGGGCACAAGTTCGCCTGGGCCTCCGGCTGGACCGCGCTGATGGTCGTCGGTGGCCTGACGCTGCTGGTGGTGGCCGTCTGGGTCGAGTCCCGCGCCGCCGAGCCGATCATTCCGCTGGAGATCTTCCGCAGCCGTACGGTCACGCTGACCACCGTCGCCAGCATGCTTGTCGGTGTCGCCCTGTTCGGCGGGACGGTCTTCCTGTCCCAGTACTTCCAGACCTCCCTGGGCAAGTCGCCGACCATCGCCGGCCTGATGAGCCTGCCGATGATCCTCGGTCTGCTGGTCTCCTCCACGATCGCCGGCCAGCTCATCACGAAGTACGGCCGGTGGAAGGCGTACCTGGTGGCCGGGGCCGCCGTCATGGTTGTCGCGATGCTGCTGCTGTCGACCATCGACATCGACACCCCGCTGCCGCTGCTGTTCAGCTACATGGCGCTGCTCGGCATCGGGGTCGGCATGCTCATGCAGAACCTGGTGCTGGCGGCCCAGAACGACGTACCCGCCCACGAACTGGGTGCCGCCACCTCGGTGCTCACCTTCTTCCGCAGCATGGGCGGCGCGATCGGCGTCAGCGCCCTCGGCGCGGTGCTGGCCAACCGGGTCACCAGCCTGATGACCGCGCAACTCGGACCGGCCGCCGGTGCGACCGACGGCGGCACCACCGAGGTACCCGACCTGTCCACGCTGCCCGAGCCGGTGCTGCGGATCGTGCAGAACGCGTACGCCACCGCCACCTCGGAACTGTTCCTGATCGGCGCGCCGATCGCGTTCCTCGCCCTGCTGGCGGTGCTGTTCATCCGGGAGAAGCCGCTGCACACCCTCAGCGGCGACGAGCGGGCCCGCCAGGAGGCGAACCTGCCCGTCGCGCACTGAACCTGAGGCCGGGCGGCCCCCGTACCCGACGGGAGCCGCCCGGCCTGCTCAGCAGGCCGCCTGGCTGACGTCGCTCAGCCGGGCGGAGTTGCGGTGCAGACCAGGCGACGCCGACCACGCCGGCGTCGCTGGCCGGTCACCCTCCGTCAATGGCCAGGTGGTCTGCGGTACGCCCGCCGCGCGCCGCTCGGAAGGCCCCTCGGTGGCGGGTTAGGGTAAGTCGACCCGACTTGATCAGCCGACCCGGGGGGCTTGGCATGGGCGATTCGTTCGCGCATCTGCACGTGCACACGGAGTACTCGATGCTCGACGGGGCGGCCCGGCTCAAGGACCTGTTCGCCGAGGTCAAGCGGCAGGGAATGCCGGCGGTCGCGATGACCGACCACGGCAACATGCACGGCGCGAACGACTTCTACAAGCAGGCCATGGCTGCCGGGGTGACGCCCGTGCTGGGCATCGAGGCGTACGTGGCGCCGGAGTCGCGGTTCCACAAGAAGCGGGTGCGGTGGGGTCGCCCGGAGCAGAAGAGCGACGACGTCTCCGGTAGCGGTGGTTACACCCACATGACCATCTGGGCGCGCAACCGGGTCGGCCTGCACAACCTGTTCAAGCTCACCAGCAAGGCGTACACCGAGGGCTACTTCGTGAAGTGGCCCCGGATGGACGCGGAACTGCTCGCCGAGCACGCCGACGGACTGATGGCCACCACCGGCTGCCCCTCCGGCGAGGTGCAGACCCGGTTGCGGCTCGGCCACGACGCGCAGGCCCTCGAAGCGGCGGCGAAGTACCAGGACATCTTCGGCAAGGAGAACTACTTCCTGGAGTTGATGGATCACGGCCTGGACATCGAGAAGCAGGTCCGGGACGGGCTGCTGGAGATCGGCCGCAAGCTGAACATCCCGCCGGTGGTCACCAACGACTCGCACTACACCCACGAGGCCCAGTCCGAGGCGCACGACGTGCTGCTCTGCGTGCAGACCGGCAGCAACGTCGCCGACCCGAACCGGTTCAAGTTCGGCGGCAGCGGCTACTACATCAAGTCGGCCGACGAGATGCGCGGCGTGGACAACTCCGACGTGTGGCTGGAGGGCTGCCGCAACACGCTGCTGGTGGCCGAGAAGGTCGACCCGACCGGGATGTTCGAGTTCCACAACCTGATGCCGCGTTTCCCGGTGCCCGAGGGGGAGACCGAGGAGTCCTGGTTCCGCAAGGAGACCTTCGCCGGGTTGGCCCGCCGCTTCCCGAACGGCATCCCCGAGGGGCACGTGGTGCAGGCCGAGTACGAACTCGGCGTCATCATCCAGATGGGTTTCCCGTCGTACTTCCTCGTGGTCGCCGACTTCATCCAGTGGGCCAAGAACCAGGGCATCGCCGTCGGTCCGGGCCGTGGCTCGGCAGCCGGTTCCCTTGTCGCGTACGCCCTGGGCATCACCGACCTGGACCCGATCCCGCACGGGCTGATCTTCGAGCGGTTCCTGAACCCCGAGCGCGTCTCCATGCCGGATGTCGACATCGACTTCGACGAGCGTCGGCGCGGTGAGGTGATCAAGTACGTCACCGACAAGTGGGGTGAGGACAAGGTCGCCCAGATCGCCACCTTCGGCACCATCAAGGCCAAGGCCGCGATCAAGGACTCGGCCCGGGTGCTCGGCTACCCGTACGCGGTCGGCGACCGGATCACCAAGGCCATGCCGCCGGCGGTGATGGGCAAGGACATCCCCCTCGAAGGCATCTTCGACCCGAAGCATCCGCGCTACGCCGAGGCCGGCGAGATCCGCGGCATGTACGAGTCGGAGGCCGACGTCAAGAAGGTCATCGACACCGCGCGGGGCATCGAGGGGCTGATCCGGCAGACCGGTGTGCACGCCGCCGGCGTCATCATGTCCGCCGAGCCGATCATCGACCACATCCCGCTGATGCGCCGGGACTCCGACGGGGTGATCATCACCCAGTTCGACTACCCGACCTGCGAGTCGCTCGGGCTGTTGAAGATGGACTTCCTCGGCCTGCGCAACCTGACCATCATCGACGACGCGGTGAAGAACATCCAGCTCAACCACGGCAAGGAGCTGGACCTGCTGGGTCTGCCGCTGGACGACAAGGGCGCGTACGAACTGCTGGCCCGAGGCGACACCCTTGGCGTGTTCCAGCTCGACGGCGGGCCGATGCGGTCGCTGCTGCGGATGATGAAGCCGGACAACTTCGAGGACATCTCCGCCGTCCTCGCGTTGTACCGGCCCGGCCCGATGGGCGTGGACTCGCACACCAACTACGCGCTGCGCAAGAACGGCCTCCAGGAGATCACCCCGATCCACCCGGAGCTGGAGGAGCCGCTCAAGGAGATCCTCGCCCCGACCTACGGCCTGATCGTCTACCAGGAGCAGGTGCAGCGCGCCGCGCAGATCCTCGCCGGCTACACCCTGGGTCAGGCGGACCTGCTGCGCCGGGCGATGGGCAAGAAGAAGAAGGAGATCCTGGACAAGGAGTTCATTCCGTTCCGGGACGGCTGCCGCGAACGCGGCTACTCCGACGACGCCATCCAGAAGGTCTGGGACGTGCTGGTCCCGTTCGCCGGGTACGCCTTCAACAAGGCGCACTCCGCCGCGTACGGACTGGTGTCGTACTGGACGGCGTACCTGAAGGCGCACTACCCGGCCGAGTACATGGCGGCGCTGCTCACCTCCGTCGGCGACGACAAGGACAAGATGGCGCTCTACCTGTCGGAGTGCCGCCGGATGGGCATCCAGGTGCTGCCGCCGGACGTGAACACCTCGGCCGGTCCGTTCACCCCGGTCGGCAAGGAGATCCGCTTCGGCCTCGGCGCGATCCGCAACGTCGGCGCGAACGTGGTCACCTCGATCATGCGCTGCCGGCAGGAGAAGGGCGAGTACGCGGACTTCTACGACTTCCTGTCCAAGGTGGACGCGGTGGTCTGCAACAAGAAGACCATCGAATCGCTGATCAAGGCCGGCGCGTTCGACTCGATGGGGCACTCCCGCAAGGGCCTGCTCACCGTGCACGCCGACGCCATCGACGCGTACGCCGACGTCAAGCGCAAGGAGGCCGTCGGCCAGTACGACCTGTTCGGGGCGGGCTTCGGCGAAGCCGAGGTCGCCACCAACACCCAGGTCATGCCGACGATCGGCGACGGGGAGTGGGACAAGCGCGACAAGCTGGCCTTCGAGCGCGAGATGCTCGGCCTGTACGTCTCCGACCACCCGCTGTTCGGCCTGGAGCACATCCTCGGCGCGTCCGCTGACTGCACCATCTCCGCCCTGTCCGAGGAGGGCACCGTGCCCGACGGTGCGGTGGTCACCCTCGCCGGGATCCTCTCCGGCGTGCAGCGGCGGGTCACCAAGCAGGGCCGGGCGTGGGCCTCGGCCACCCTGGAGGACCTCGCCGGCGGGGTGGAGACGCTGTTCTTCCCGAACACCTACGAGGTGATCGGCCAGTACATCGCCGAGGACGCGATCGTGGTGGTCAAGGGCCGGGTGGACCGGCGCGACGACATTCCCCGCATCATGGCGATGGACATGTCCCTGCCCGACGTCTCCACCAGCACGACCAACAAGGCGGTCACCCTGACCATCCCGGTGACCCGGTGCACTCCGCCGCTGGTGGAGCGGCTCAAGGAGACGCTGGTGCTGCATCCGGGCGACGCCGAGGTGCACGTCAAGCTGCTCAACGGCAGCCGCACCACCCTCCTGCGGCTCGGCCCGGTCCGGGTGGCGGCGACCACCGCCCTGATGGCCGACCTCAAGAGCGTCCTAGGCCCAGCCAACGTCAGCTGACCCGCCCGGCGGTTGCGCGCCACTCAGTGGCTGAGCGCCGTTTCGGCGCTGTGGGGGTGACCGGCCGTTCGGGACCCCGCCACAACGCCGAAACGGCGTCGATCTTCGCCGGGGTCGAGAGCCAGGGGGTGCGGATTGGCGCTGCTCACCGGCCGGGACCGGCGACTAGCGTCGGTTGGCGTGGAGCTTGAGCAGGCACAGAAGCTGTGGCAACCGCATCCCGGGTGGCTGAACACCGCCAGCTACGGTCTACCGCCCGACCCGGCCTGGGACGCGTTGCAGGAGGCGCTCGCCGGGTGGCGGGCAGGTACCGCCTCCTGGGAGAGTTGGAGCACGGCGACCGACCGGTCGCGGGCGGCCTTCGCCCAGCTCACCGGGGTGCCGGTGGCCGACGTCGCGGTCGGCGTCAACGTCTCGCAGCTGCTGGCACCGATCGCGGCCGCCCTGCCCGCCGGCGCCCGGGTGGTCGTACCCGAGGTGGAGTTCACCTCCAACCTCTTCCCCTGGCTGGTGCAGCGGGAACGCGGTGTCGAGGTACGCACGGTGCCCCTCGCCGACCTGGCCACCTCGATCGACGCCGGCACCGACCTGGTGGCGTTCAGCCTGGTGCAGTCCGCCAACGGCGCGGTGGCCGCGTACGACGAGATCGTCGCGGCGGCCCGGGCGCACGGCGCGCTGGTCGTGGTCGACGCCACCCAGGCCTGCGGTTGGCTGCCGTTCGACGCGGCCCGCGCCGACGCGGTGGTGGTCGGCGGCTACAAGTGGCTGATGGGCCCGCGCGGCACCGCGTTCGCCTACCTCGCGCCGCAGCTACGGGAGCGGCTGCGTCCGGACGCCGCCGGTTGGTACGCCGGCCAGGACCCGCACGGCTCCTACTACGGTCCACCGCTGCGGCTGGCCGACGACGCCCGCCGGTTCGACATCTCACCGGCCTGGTTCAGTTGGGTCGGCGCGGCCCCGACGCTGGAGTTGCTGCTGGAGATCGGGGTGTCGGCGGTGCACGCGCACGACGTAGCGTTGGCCAACCGGTTCCTCACCGGGCTGGGGCAGCCGCCGGGCGACAGCGCGATCGTCACCGTCCAGGTGGCCGGCGCGCAGGAGAAGCTCGAACGGGCCGGTGTCCGCGCAGCGGTCCGCGCCGGCAACGTCCGCGCCTCCTTCCACCTGTACTCGACCCAGGACGACGTCGACCTTGCCCTGGACGCATTGACCAGCTGATCACACGCCCTCGCCGGACTGCCCAGACAACTCATCACCGTCCGGCGAGGGGTGTCAGCTCACTTCGCGGTGCCGGTGACGATGCCCGGGTTGATGCACAGGCCCGGCGAGCTGCCGTTCTTCTCGGCGATCTCCAGGCAGCGGGTCACCTTGTCGACCTTGGCGTTGGTCTCGGTGATCTCCTTCTGGATCTCGGCGTTGCGGCGGTCCTGTTCGAGGTTGCGGGTCTGGGCCAGCTTGTCCTGGAAGGCCTTGATGTTGCCCTCGGTCTTCTCGTCGTGATTGACCCGGGTGATGGTCACCGACAGGATGTCGACGTCGCTGCCCAGCCGGCCCTCGGCGCTGGACTTGATGCTCTCGGCGAACGGCTTGAGGTCGACGTTCAGGTTGCCGGTCTTCGCGTCGATGCGCTCCAGCGGGTTGTAGGAGGCGAAGGCGTCGTTGACCGCGCTGTCGAGCTGCACACCGACCCGCTGACCGCGGAAGCTGTCGAAGTCGCCCTTGTAGTCCATGAACTGCTGCGGGGCGTTCTCCGGCTGGACCTGCCACTCGATCAGCACCTCGACGCAGGCGTCGGCGAGGGTGCCGGTACGCACCCGTACGCAGGCATCGTTGCCGATGTGGTCGTACTTCTGCCGGCCGGCGTCCCATTCGCCGACCCGCTGCCACGGCGCGACCCACTTCAGGCCGGAGCCGGTGACCTCACCGGTCGGCTTGCCGAAGCTGGTGACGATCCCGACCGAGCGGATCGGTACCGAGTGGGCGCTCGACGCGACGGTGAGCAGGAGCGTCGCGACCAGTGCGGAGACCGCCGTCAGGGCGCCGACCTGTCGTACGTTCCGGTGTCCGCCGAGCAGTGCGACGGCGACGGCGACGGCCGCGATGACCGCGCCGACGATCGCAAGGATGAAGCCGATGGGCATGGGTTACGTACCTTCCGGAGCGACCTGCTGAGTGGATCATCAACCTATCGGCCCTGCGCAAGCCCCCTTCGGAACCCCCCGCCTGCACGCCGCCGCCCGCTCGTGTCGCAGACGCCCGTCGGGCGGAGGGCAGTCGGGCGGAGGGCGGTCGTGCGGACGGTGAAGACGCCGATGGCCGGCACCCGGGTGCGGGTGCCGGCCATCGGCGTCTTGTTCCCCCTGTGGTGGAAGGTCTTGGGGTCAGCTGTTCCAGTGTTCGGTGACGAGGTCGGCGGCCTGTTGTTCCCACTGGGCGTAGTGGAAGGGGTAGGCGGAGACCTGGACGGTCTGGGCGGCTTCGGTCAGGGGCATGTTCTGCCAGCCGTCGACCTGCTGGAGGCCCTTGAGGAAGGCGGTGGTGGAGTATTCGGGGTCGGTGATCTGTTCGACGGTGCCCCAGCCGCTGGACGGGCGCTGCTGGAACAGGCCTTGGGAGTCGTGGTCGTTGCGGTCGCCGAGGTGGCCGAGGTTTTCCAGCTTCGACTCCTGCAGGGCGGTGGCGATGGAGACGACGGCGGCGCGTTCGTCCATGCCGGTCTTCTTGGTGGCGGCGATGATGGCCTTGGTGTTGGCGATCTGTTCGTCGTTGAGGTCGATGTGGGACTGGTTGCCTTGGACGCCGTGGGGGATGAGCGTGGTGGTGTCGGGCTTGGTGGCCTGCGCGACGGTGGTGGTGGTGTTCGTGGTGGTGTCGGTGGTGGTGTGGTTGAGCGGGCCGGCGGCGAGACCACCGGCGACGGTGAGACCGGCGATGGCGAGGACGCTCTTACGCAGCATGGTGTTCATGATCAAAGCTCCATTCGGGGGTGATGTCCGCGCGGGGGAGGGGCGCGGGGAGGTGTGCGCCGGCAAGGGCG
Source organism: Micromonospora maris AB-18-032 (assembly GCF_000204155.1). Taxonomy (NCBI): domain Bacteria; kingdom Bacillati; phylum Actinomycetota; class Actinomycetes; order Micromonosporales; family Micromonosporaceae; genus Micromonospora; species Micromonospora maris. The sequence continues at coordinate 2,196,797 of NC_015434.1, forward strand.
CGGAGGACCAGGGGGCGCGGCGCGAAGAGTCCAGAAGCGCAGGTACGGCGTGCTGCGATGCGCTGGGGGAAGCGTCGCTGACGCGTACGGTGCACGCCCGTCGTGGTGCCGGGTCCAGGTGTAACGACCGGGAGGGCCGGCCCATTCCCTGGGCGGTCGGTCGGGGCCGTGGGGGAGGATCGCGCTGGTCACCGTGGGTGCTCGGGTGTGACTGGCGCCTACCTGGCCCCTACTTCGTCAGCCATGGGTTACAACGCCACCCACCCGCCGGGGATTCCGTCCACGGCCCGGTGAGCGCCAACCATTTCCGGACAATGGCCCCAAGTTGGCATCTGGTGACCTGGCGGGTGGGGGCTGTCGGGGTGCTGGTGTGACGGCGGTCACATTAAATACGAAACGGTTCCGTATCGATACTGTCGGGCCTACGCTCAGATGCGATTACGGACGCGACCGTATCGAAAAGCGGGGGGTGCGGGGAATGCCGCCGAATGCGAACACTGGACATCCGAGGAGGTGGGCGATCCTCGGGGTGCTGGTGATCAGCCTGCTCGTGGTCGTCCTGGACAACACCATCCTCAACGTCGCGCTGCGCAGGCTCGCCGATCCGGTACACGGACTCGGAGCCAGCCACGGCGAGCTCGAATGGTTCATCAACTCCTACACCCTGGTCTTCGCCGGGCTGCTGTTCACCTTCGGCGTGCTCGGCGACCGGGCCGGTCGCCGTCGCATGATGCTCATCGGCCTGGTGCTGTTCGGCCTGGCGTCGCTGCTGTCCGCGTACGCGCAGAACCCCGCACAGCTGATCGCCGCCCGCGCGCTGATGGGGGCCGGCGGTGCGGCCATCATGCCGGCCACCCTGTCGATCATCTCCAACGTCTTCGATCCGCGGGAACGGGGACGGGCCATCGGGATATGGGCCGGCGCGGTCGGGTTGGCGATGGCGATCGGCCCGATCCTCGGCGGCCTGCTGCTGGAGCACTTCTGGTGGGGTTCGGTCTTCCTGATCAACGTGCCGGTCGTCGCGCTCGGCGTCGTCCTGGTGGCGCTGCTGGTGCCGGAGTCACGGGACCCGAACCCGGGGCGCATCGACGTGCTCGGTGTCGCGCTGTCGGTGGTCGGCCTGGTCACGTTGACGTACGGCATCATCGACGGCGGCGAGCACGGCTTCGGTCGGCCGCTGGTCTGGGCCGCCATCGTCGGCGGGCTGGCGGTGCTGGCCTGGTTCATCGCCCACGAGCGGCGCAGCAGCCATCCCTCACTGGACGTACGGCTGTTCCGGGAACCGCGCTTCGCCGTTCCGGTGGCGCTGATCGGGCTGGTCTTCTTCGCCGCCATGGGCGTGATGTTCTTCAGCTCGTTCTACCTGCAACTGGTACGCGGTTACAGCCCGTTGCAGACCGGCCTGATCTTCCTGCCGTTCGCGGTCGCCCAACTCTTCTTCGCCCCGCGCAGCGCCGCCATGGTGCGCCGGTACGGACCCCGGGCGGTCGCGGTGGTAGGGCTGGTGCTGTCCGCCGTGGCGCTTGGCGCGTTCGCCCTCATCGACGCGGTCACGCCCATCTGGGTGGTGCTGGTGTTCTTCTTCATCCAGGGTGCCGGGATGGCCAACATCATGCCGCCGGCCACCGAGTCGATCATGTCGGCGTTGCCGAGGGAGAAGGCCGGTGTCGGCTCCGCGGTCAGCAACACCATCCGCCAGGTGGCCGCCGCGCTGGGCGTGGCGGTGCTCGGTTCGGTGCTCGCCGCGGGCTACCGCAACGGCATCGACCCGGCCCTGACCGAGCTGCCACCGCAGGCGCGGGAGGCGGCCGGCGAGTCGATCTCCGGGGCGTACGCCGCCGCTGGTCAGCTCGGGCCGACGGCGCCGCAGCTGATCACGGCGGCCAACGACGCCTTCATCTCGGCGATGCACTGGTCGGCGGCGCTTGCCGCACTGGTCACCGCCGCCGGCATCCTGGTGGCGCTGCGCTGGATGCCCACCCGGTCCGGCACCGGCGCGCCGGCAGCGGTCGGTGAACCCGAGTTGGCCGGCACCGCATAGCGTCGGGAACAATGCGGGCATGACGAGCACGGCAGACGCTCCGCGGCCGCCCGGCCGGCCGCGGAGCGTCCGCGCAGACGAAGCGATCATCGAGGCCACGCTGGACCTCCTCGCCGAGGGCAGCACGATCGAGGCGATCTCGGTCGAGGCGATCGCCGCGCGGGCCGGGGTCGGCAAGGCCACCATCTACCGTCGCTGGGCGGGCAAGGACGCGCTGCTGCACGACGCGCTGCGCACCCTCAAGGGCGAGCCGCCGCAGCCGTCCGGCCGGTCCGTCCGGGAGGATCTCATCGCCCTGGTCGGCGCGGTCGGGCAGAACATCGACCCGCGCGCGGCGAAGATCATGCCCTGTCTGGTGCCCAACGTGAAACGCAATGCCGAGCACTACGCGCTGTACCAGAGCATCGTGGAGCCCCGCCGCGCGGTGATGCGCGAGGTGCTACGGCGCGGCATCCGCGACGGCGAACTCCGCCCCGACATCGACGTCGAGGTCACCCTGGCCCTGATCACCGGCCCGCTGCTCATCCAACGGATGCTGAACTGGAACCCTGACCTCGACGAGACGACGCTGCCCGCGCGGGTCGTCGACCAGGTGCTGGCGGGCATCCAGGCCCGCTGAGGCAGGGCCGCGCACCGCCGGGGCTCCGGCCGGCGGACGGCCACGGCGACCCGGTGCGCAACGGCGACATCGGCGTGTATCGGTGTCGGGTCCCCGGCGGACCGGGAGCGGCCTAGACTACGGGCGTCCCGCAGTCGTCGGGATCGTTCCCGTCATCGGAGGTCTTTGTGCCCTCGCCCGTCACCGACCTGGCCCTCGGGCCGGACTGGCTCGAACCGGAGTGGCTGATCTCGACCTTCGGGCTGATCGGCATCCTGGTGATCGTCTTCGCCGAGTCCGGGCTGCTGATCGGCTTCTTCCTGCCGGGTGACTCGCTGTTGTTCACCACCGGGCTGCTGGTCGCCGACGGGCAGTACCTCAAATATCCGCTGTGGCTGGTGTGTCTGCTCATCACCGTCGCCGCGATCGCCGGTGACCAGGTCGGCTACCTGTTCGGTCGCAAGGTCGGCCCGGCGCTGTTCCGGCGGCCCAACTCACGCCTGTTCAAGCAGGAGAACCTGCTCAAGGCGCATGACTTCTTCGAGAAGTACGGCGCGCGCTCCATCGTGCTGGCCCGGTTCGTGCCGATCGTGCGGACGTTCACCCCGATCGTGGCCGGCGTGAGCCGGATGAACTACCGCACCTTCGTCATCTACAACGTCGTCGGCGGCATCCTCTGGGGCACCGGCGTGACCGTGCTGGGCTACTTCCTCGGGCAGATCCCGTTCGTCAAGGCGAACATCGAGTTCATCCTGATCGGCATCGTGGGGATCTCGGTCCTGCCGATCGCGGTGGAGTTGCTGCGGGCCTGGTTGGCCGCCCGGCGCGGAACCACCCCGCAGGAGCAGGCCGCCGCCGAGGAGGCGATTCGGGAGACCCGGCAGCACTACGGCAAGCACTGAGCCGCGCGCGGTCGTCGCGGGCCGGCAGCCAGGGATGAGCAGCTGGCTCAACCACCGGGGGTACGCAGCCGGTGCAGCCGCAGCGCGAGCTGCACCTGAAGCGCCTGCTCCGGTTTCTGCCAGTCCGCGCCGAGCAGTTGCCCGACCCGCTCCAGCCGCTGGGTCACCGTGTTGACGTGCACGTGCAGCAGTTCGGCGGCCCGGGCCAGGCTGCCGCCGACCCCGAAGTAGGCCTCCAGCGTCCGCACCAGGGCGGTGCCCCGACGGGCGTCGTAGTCCACGACCGGGCCGATGGTGGTGGCGAGGAACTGACTCACGTCGGCGTCACCGTCGCCGGAGACCGTGCCCAGCAGCAGCCCGACGAAGCCCAACTCGGCGGTGCTCGCACCCTGCCCTGCCCGGCCCAACGCGCCCAACGCGGCCAGGCAGCGGTCGGCCTCCCGGAAGGCGACGGCCAGCGACGTCGGCCCGGCGACCGGGCCGCTCGCTCCGGCGGTCACCGGCCGGCCGGTGATTCGGGACAGGTCCCGCGACACGGCCCGGGCGCTGCCACCGGCATCCTGCCCGGGCAGCATCAGCACCACCCGCCCGTCGCGTGCCGCGGCCAGCCCACCCCGGGTCGAGGCGTACGTGGTGGCCCAGGAGAGCACCCGCTGGCGGGCCGAGCCGGTGGCCGCGATCGCGTCGTCGTCGACCGCCACCAGCACGTGCGGGGCGTCCAGGTCCACCCCGAGGCGGCGGGCGCGGCTGCGCAGCGCCTCGGTGTCGCGCAACGGCCGGGCGATCAGGTCGTCGAGCAGCTCACCCCGGACCCGGCCCTCGGCCTCGGCCACGGTGCGCCGGAACAGCAGCAGCAACGCGGTGACCAGCGCTGCGCGTTCCAGGATCCGCTGGTCGGCGTCGGCCAGTTCGCCCTCGGGGTGCAACACCAGCGCACCCAGGTTCTCCGCGCCGGCCACCACGGCGGCATACCACACCTCACCCCGGCGTACGCTGCGTCCCTCGGTCCGGGACGCGGCCACCGCCTCCACGAGGTCGGCGCGGTCCGGCTCGTCGAGCGCACCGACCCGGGCCAGCAGCCGGCCCTCGGCGTCCAACGCCAGCAGCGTGCCGCCCAGCACCTCGGTGACCGCCGCGGCCACGTCCTCCACCCCGCCACCGCGCAGCACCAGCGCGGTCATCCGGTCGTGGGCCGCCGCGGCACGCTCGACGGAGCTGCTGTGCGCCCGGATGGTGGTGTTGGCCGACGACAGTTCCGCCAACGCCGCCCGGGTCTCGGCCAGCAGCCGCGCGGTGTCGATCGCCACCGCGGCATGCGCGGCCAGCGAGAGCAGCAACGCCACCTCCTCGCGGACGAACGGCCGGGCCGAACGGTTCGCCGCGTAGAGCACGCCGATGCTGGTGGAGCCGAGCCGCAGCGGCACGCCGAGGATCGCCACCAGCCCTTCCTCGCCCACCCCGGCGTCGATCTCCCGGGTGTGGTGGAAGCGTTCGTCCTGCGGGTAGTTCGCGGTCACGTACGGGGCGCCCGACTGGGCCACCAGCCCGCCGAGGCCGGCGCCCATCGGCAGCCGCAGCTGCTGGAAGCGGGCCGACACCGAGCCGTCGGTGACCCGCATGTAGGTGTCGCCGCGTTCGGCGTCGTTGAGGGTCATGTAGGCGACGTCCGCGCCGAGCAGGTGCCGGGCCCGGTGCACGATCGCCCGCAGCACGTCGTCCAGGTCACGCAGCCCGGCCAGGTCGCTGACCGTGTCGTACAGGCTCAGCAGTTCGCTCTCCCGGCGGCGGCGGCGCTCCAGCAGCGCGCGGACCCGCAGCGCCACCGTCTTGGCCTGCTCCAGCTCGGCGATCTGGTCGGCGGGCAGCCCGGCCGAGCGGGCGGCGACCAGCGGACCCTCGAACTCGACCGCAGCGGCTTCCCGGGCGAGCAGTTCCAGGAACTCCAGCGGCGACGACATGACCGACATTGTGCGGGGAGACACTAGTTCGCCGTCCAGCCCCCGTCGAGCGCGATCGACGCGCCGGTGAGGAACGCCGCCGGCGGTGAGCAGAGGTAGGCCAGCAGTTCCGCCACCTCGTCCGGCTCGATCAGGCGCTTGATCGCGGCCCGGGCCAGCATGATCTTCTCGATCACCTCGGTCTCCGGGATGCCGTGGGTGGCGGCCTGGTCGGCGATCTGGTCCTCCACCAGGGCGGTGCGCACGTACGCGGGGTTGATGCAGTTGGCGGTGACGCCGTGCGCCGCGCCCTCCAGCGCCACCACCTTGGACAGCCCTTCCAGGGCGTGTTTCGCCGCGACGTACGCCGCCTTGTAGGGCGAGGCGCGCAGCCCGTGCACCGAGGAGATGTTGACGACCCGGCCCCAGCCCTGCGCGTACATGTGCGGCAGCGCCCGCCGGATCAGCAGGAACGGCGCCTCGACCATCACCCGCTGCAGGTACTCGAAGCGTTCGACCGGGAAGTCCTGGATCGGGGCGACGTGCTGCAGACCGGCGTTGTTGACCACGATGTCCACGCCGGCGTCGAGCCGGTCTACCGCGGCGGCGTCCGCCAGATCCACCCCCACAGCCCGGCCACCGGCCTCCGCCGCCACCTGCTCGGCCGCCTCGGCGTTGCGGTCGACCACCAGCACCTGGGCGCCGGCCACGGCCAGCCGTAGGGCGCAGGCCCGACCGATGCCGCTGCCGCCGCCGGTCACCACAGCAATGCGGCCGGTGAGGTCGACGTTCACGACGTGGGGGCGCGCCACGGGTTCTGCCGTCATGGCGCATGAAACTACGAGCTGGGTGGCCGGGCGCACATGGCGTACGCGCACATACTCCTACGGTGGCAGGTGGCCTCCGGCTACATTCCGTCGCCGTTGACGTCACCGGCGTGGCGGCGGTGCCGTCGCGCGGGCGTGTCCCCGGGCGCGGCCCCGCAGGAGCATCGGTAGGGTGTCGAACACACGTACTGCTCGACGGCTGGGAGGGGGAGGCGTGCGGGTGCTCGGCGTCGACCCGGGGCTCACCCGGTGCGGGGTGGGTGTGGTCGAGGGAGTGCCGGGTCGCCCCTGCACGCTCGTCGCCTACTACGTGATCTACACCGACCCGGCCGACGAGCTGCCGACCCGCCTGCTGCACCTGGACCGGTCGCTGACCGACCTGGTCGCCGAGCACCGGCCGGACAGTGTCGCCGTGGAACGGGTGTTCAGCCAGCACAACGTCCGGACGGTGATGGGTACCGCCCAGGCCAGCGGGATCGCCGTGCTCGCCGGGGCGCGGGCCGGGCTGCCGGTGCAGACGTACACCCCGAGCGAGGTGAAGGCGGCGGTGACCGGCTCCGGTCAGGCGGACAAGGCGCAGATGACCGCGATGGTGACCCGGCTGTTGCGGCTGTCCGAGCCACCCCGACCGGCCGATGCCGCGGACGCCCTGGCGCTGGCCATCTGCCACGTGTGGCGCGGTGGTACCCGGTCCAAGCTGGCCGCCGCCGCGGACCGGGCGAGACGAGGAGGAGCGAGATGATCGCCAGTGTGCGTGGCGTGGTGACCGCCACCGGCCCGGACCATGCGGTCATCGAGGTCGGCGGCGTCGGCCTGGCCGTGCAGTGCGCCCCCGGCACCATCGCCGACCTGCGGGTCGGCCAGCCCGCCCGGCTGGCCACCAGCCTGGTCGTCCGGGAGGATTCGCTGACCCTCTACGGCTTTGCCGACGACGACGCGAAGGCGCTGTTCGAACTGCTGCAGACCGCGAGCGGCGTCGGGCCGCGCCTGGCCCAGGCGGTGCTGGCCGTGCACACCCCCGACGCGGTACGCAAAGCCATCGCCAACGCCGACACCGCCGCGCTGACCCGGGTCCCCGGTATCGGGAAGAAGGGCGCCGAACGGCTGGTGCTGGAGCTGCGTGACCGCATCGGCCCGGTCCCGGTCGGCGCCGACGGCGCGGCCGGGGTCACCGGGGGCGCCTGGCCGGAGCAGGTCCGTCAGGCGTTGATCGGGCTCGGCTGGACGGCGAGCCAGGCCGACCAGGCGGTCGCCGCGGTCGCCGAGACGGTCGACGGGGCCGCCCCGCCGGTGCCGGTGCTGCTCAAGCAGGCGATCCGGCTGCTGGGCCGGACCCGATGAGCGCGCGGAGTGAGGCGGGTCTGCCAGCCCTGCGGTCGCCGATGAGGATGATCCCGTGACCGGCCCCGACAACGGCCTGGTCTCGGCGTACGTCAACGATGCGGAGCGCGACGCCGAGGTCAGCGTCCGGCCCAAGCGCCTCGACGAGTTCATCGCCCAGCATCGGGTCCGTGACCAGCTCGACCTGCTGTTGCAGGGCGCGATGCGGCGCGGCTCGCCACCGGATCACATCCTGCTCTCGGGGCCGCCCGGCCTCGGCAAGACCACCCTGGCCAACATCGTCGCCGCGGAGCTGGGCGCGGGCATCCGGGTGACCAGCGGGCCGGCGATCGAGCGCTCCGGTGACCTGGCCGCGATCCTGACCAGCCTCGCCGAGGGCGACGTGCTGTTCATCGACGAGATCCACCGCATCGCCAAGCCGGCCGAGGAGCTTCTCTACAGCGCGATGGAGGACTTCCGGGTCGACGTGGTGGTCGGCAAGGGTCCCGGGGCCACCGCCATCCCGCTGGATGTCGAGCCGTTCACCCTGGTCGGCGCGACCACCCGGTCCGGCCTGCTGACCGGCCCCATGCGTGACCGGTTCGGCTTCGTCGCGCACCTGGACTTCTACGCCCCGGCCGACCTGGAGACGCTGCTGCACCGCTCGGCCCGCATCCTCGGCGTGCCGATCACCGACGACGGCGCGGCCGAGATCGCCGGCCGGTCCCGGGGCACCCCCCGGATCGCCAACCGGCTGCTGCGCCGGGTGCGTGACTACGCCGAGGTACGCGCCGACGGTGTGGTCACCCTTGACACCGCCCGTTCCGCATTGACGGTCTACGATGTGGATGCGCTCGGTCTGGACCGGCTGGACCGGGCGGTGCTCACTGCGTTGGTCGACTCGTTCCGGGGCGGTCCGGTCGGCCTGTCCACCCTCGCGGTGGCGGTGGGGGAGCAGCCGGACACGGTCGAGGAGGTGTGCGAGCCGTTCCTGGTGCGGGCCGGGCTGCTGGCCCGTACGCCGCGGGGCCGGGTGGCCACGGAGGCTGCTTGGCGACACCTGGGCCGTACTCCGCCAAATGGTACATTTGTTGCTGAAGTTCCCCTGGCACCCGATCTGTTTTCCGTGGACACGGGGGAGGCGTGATCTGTTCGTGATCTGCGGCGCGTTCGGCGTTCCCAGATACAGCGACTAGACTCGCCGCGGTCTGTACAGGATGTGAAAATCCGCCTCCGCTCCGGTGCCATGTGCCGGCTCGGGGCCAATGGGAAGGTCGACAACCGTGTTTTACGCAGCAGAAGGCAGCGGAGCGGGTAGCTTCACGCCGATCCTCATGATCGCGCTGCTCTTCGGCGTCATGTACTTCATGATGATCCGCCCGCAGCAGAAGCGCCGCCGCGAGGCGGAGGCGATGCAGTCCGGCCTCTCCATCGGCGACGAGGTGGTGACCATCGGCGGGTTGTACGGCACGGTCTCCGGAGTCGAGGACGACAGCGTCCTGCTCGAGGTCGCCCCCGGAGTGCAGACCCGTTACGCCCGACCGGCGATCGCCCGCGTGGTGACCAAGGCGGAGCGTCCCACGGAGCCGGTGGCCGAGGAAACCGACGCCGTCAAGGAGTGAGCACCGCACCCGCCCTGGCCTGCCGGTACGCCGGTGCGCCGGGGTGGGGAACAGCCCGCACGCGTCCCCGTCGGGCACCCACCGCCGGATGCGGTGTGACAACTGAATAGCAGGCCGACGCCGGGCGTCGGCGCGCCGGCTCGGTCCGGTCCACGCGCCCCCCGCGTCGACCATCAGAGGCGGCGGCGTCAGCCCCGGGCGCCGTCGGAAGGCAGATCGTCGGCCGGGCAGACCGGCCGACCCGCCGTCGCGCCTGCGGCGGCGCGACCGCACAGGGAGACAGGACAGCCGTGGCACCACCTCAGGGACAGATGCGCCCGGGACGGCAATTGGCCGTACTGGGCGGCATCCTTGTCGTCCTCTATCTTTTGGTGTTCTTCGCGGGCGGTGCCAGCGGAGGCTGGAAGGACCGGCTCGAACCGCGCCTCGGTCTTGACCTTGTCGGTGGCACCCGGCTCACGCTGGAGGCGACGAACACCCTCGACGGCCGGGCACCGACGGCGGACAACCTCGAGCAGGCCCGCCAGATCATCGAGAGCCGGGTCAACGCGTACGGCGTTGCCGAGGCCGAGGTGGTCACCGAGGGCGACCGCAACATCGTCGTCTCCCTGCCCGGCGAGAACCGGGACCTGACCGAGATCGGTAGCGCCGCCGAGCTGCGCTTCCGCAAGGTCCTGAAGATCGTCGACGGCAGCGGTGCGATCCCCTCGCCGGCCCCCAGCCCGAGCGGCACCGCCGACCCGGCCGCCACCCCGAGCCCGACCGGCAGCGCCACCCCCACCCCGAACGCCGAGGCCACGGCATCGCCGTCCGGCGGTCAGGGCGGTGGAGCCCCGTCGGAGAGCCCGAGCGCGACCCCGTCGCCGAGCGCCAGCGCGTCGCCGAGCGCCAGCGAGGAGCCGGTGCCGCAGAGCCTCGAAGATCAGCGCAAGGCCGTCGAGGCGAAGGTCGGCGCGGAGGCCTGGGCCGCCGCGAGCGGCCTCCAGGCACCGGCCGACTTCAGCGCCGACCCGACGCTTGCCGAAAAGCTCAAGCCGTTCGCCGAGCTGACCGGCCGCGAGGTCGCGGTGCTGCCGACCCAGATGCAGTTCAACGTGCCGACCATCGGCTGCCTCCAGCTCGACGACCGGCCGCCGGCGTCCATCTCCGCCGCGGACCAGCAGGTCGTCGCCTGTGAGGGCGGCTACGCCAAGAACCTGCTGGACCAGGCGAAGGTGCTCGGCACCGACGTCGACTCCGCCGCCGCGGTGCGGGACCAGACCAGCCAGTGGGTGGTCAGCCTGGACTTCACCCGCAACGGTCAGGAGAAGTGGACCGCGCTGACCCGCGAGGCCTTCAACAACGAGGGTCAGGCGTGTGACGCCTCCGCGCTCGGTGACGAGGGCCGCTGCCGCGTCGCCGTGGTGCTGGACAACCAGATCATCTCGTCGCCGCAGATCCAGGGCGTGCTCACCGGCAACTCGCAGATCACCGGTAACTTCAGCAACGCCGAGGCCAGCGAGCTGGCCGGCTACCTGAACTACGGTGCCCTGCCGGTCACCTTCGAGGCGCAGGAGCAGCAGAACGTCACTGCCACCCTGGGCGCCAGCTACCTGCGGGCCGGTCTGCTCGCCGCCGGCATCGGCATGCTGCTGGTCATCATCTACTCGTTCTTCTACTACCGGCTGCTCGGCACGGTGATCTTCGCGAGCCTGGTGCTGTCGGCGTTGCTGCTCTTCGGCGCGCTGGTGGTGCTCGGCCGGCAGATCGGCTTCACCCTCACTCTCGCCGGCATCTCCGGCATCATCGTCTCGCTAGGTGTGGCGGCGGACTCCTTCGTCATCTACTTCGAGCGATTGAAGGACGAGATCCGCGAGGGCCGCAGCCCGCGTAGCGCGGTCTCCCGTGCCTGGGTCCGCGCCCGCCGTACGATCATCTCGGCGAACGCCATCACGATCATGTCGGCGGTGGTCCTCTACATCGTCTCGGTCGGAACGGTCAAGGGATTCGCCTTCGCCCTCGGTCTGGCCACCGTGCTGGACCTGGTCGTGGTCTTCCTCTTCCGGCACCCGATGATGACGATGCTCGCCCGGAGCCAAGCGTTCCTGTCCCCGCGGGTCAGTGGTCTCGGCCGGGTGCTACCGGCCAAGTCGGAGCAGGCCCAGCCCCGCAACCCGCGTGTCAAGGAGGCCTGAGATGGCTGCTGAGAACTCTCTGGCAAGCCGCCTCTACCGGGGCGAGGCCGGCCTCAACGTCGTCGGCCGGCGCAAGATGTGGTTCACCGCGGCGGCCGTGCTGGTGCTGATCGCGTTGGCCAGCATCCTCATCAAGGGGTTCAACCCGGGCATCGAGTTCGCCGGTGGCAACTCGTTCCAGATCCCCACCAGCGTCGGCACCATGCAGCAGGCCGAGGAGACCGCGGGCGAGTCGCTGAGCACCGCGGGTGCCCACGTGGTCACCGCCCAGCAGGTCGGCGGGGCCGGCGGCTCGTTCTACGAGCTGCGGACCACCCAGCTCGACCAGTCGCAGGCCGAGACCGTCCGCCTCGACATGGCCGAGCGGTTCGGCATCGACGCGAACGACATCAGCGCCAACCGGGTCAGCGAGGCCTGGGGTAGCCAGGTGACCAACCGGGCCCTGCTCGGTCTGGTCATCTTCATCGCCCTGGTCACGGCCTACCTGGTGCTGCGCTTCGAGTGGCAGATGGCGGTCGCGGCCATCTTCTCCCTGGTGATGAACCTGGTGCTCACCGCCGGCATCTACTCGATCGTCGGCTTCGAGGTCACTCCGTCGACGATCATCGGTTTCCTCACCATCCTGGGCTTCGCGCTCTATGACGTGGTGGTGGTCTTCGACAAGGTGCAGGAGAACGCCAGAGGCATCACGGCGAACAACAACCAGACCTACGGCGAGGCCGCCAACCTGGCGGTCAACCAGAGCCTGATGCGGTCGGTCAACACCTCGGTGGTGGCCCTGCTGCCGGTCGGCGGCATCCTCTTCATCGGTGCCGGTCTGCTCGGTGCGGGCACCCTGAAGGACCTGGGTCTGGTGCTGTTCGTCGGTATGGCCATGGCGTTCATCACCTCGATCACGCTGGCCACCCCGCTGCTGGTGGTGCTGAAGAACCGCGACCCGCGGATCCAGGCGCACAACAAGCGGGTGGAGGCCCGTCGGGCCAACCCGGTGCCGGCGAAGGAGGCCCGCACCAAAGCGGCCACGGCCGCCGCGGTCGACCAGGACGACGAGGAGCCGGTGCCGGCGGAGGCCGGTGCGGCTCTGGCCGGTGCGGCGGCCCCGAAGGTGGGGGCCCGGCCGGCGGGCAAGCGCTCCGGCGGCGCCCGCGGTGGGCGGCCTGGCGGCGGCAACCGCCCGGGCGGCGGAAAGCGACGCTGAGCGACACCGGGGCCACCCGGTAGGAACTCATCCGGCGGCGTCCGGCATGCTGTGCGAGCAGCGTGCCGGACGCCGCCGTCGTCGTGGAAGGGGAGCGGAGCTACCGTGACGGAGACCCACAGCAGCGGGGTACGGGGGGACAGCGGCCCGGATGTCGCTCGGCTGGTCGCCAGCCGGGTGCTCGACGTGCCCGACTTCCCCAAGCCTGGCGTCATGTTCAAGGACCTCATGCCGTTGTTCGCCGACGGTGCCGCCTTCCGTGACGTGATCGACGGGATCGTCGCGTACCACGGGCGGGAGTCCTTCGACACCGTGGTCGGCATCGAGGCGCGGGGCTTCGTCGTCGCCGCCGCCATCGCGTACGCCACCGGGGTCGGTGTGGTGCCGGTCCGCAAGGCCGGCAAGCTGCCCCGACCCGCGTACGCCGCCTCCTACGCCCTGGAGTACGGCGAGGCCACCCTGGAGGTGCACCAGGACGCCTTCACCGCCGGACACCGGGTCCTGGTGGTGGACGACGTCCTGGCCACCGGAGGCACCGCCGCGGCGACGCTGGACCTGGTCGAGCGCGCCGGTGGCACCGTGACCGGGTTCACCGTGCTGCTGGAGTTGGCCTTCCTCAAGGGGCGGGAGCGGCTGGCGCCACGCGACGTCCATGCCCTGTTGACCGTTTGAGCGCCGACCGCCACCGGACGAGGCGGCACGGTACGTCCGGCGGAGCGGCAGGGCACTGTCGGTGCGGGTAGCATTGCCCATTGCTGAGCGGACGGTGAGCCGTCCGAGCGGCACGAGACCAGGCCGGCCGGCGCACGGTCGGTTCGTTTCCGGCGAGCGGTGAGGAGGCCGGTGTCCCACGATGTCGCCCCTCCGGTGGAGGGCACGGTGCATCCGACAGGCGACGCGGACGGCTCGGTGAACCGCAACAGCGCCGCTGCGGCGCCGGGCGGCGGGCCGGGTACGGCGCTACCCACCGGCGATGTGGCCCGTACGGGTGCCGGTGCCAACATCACACCCGTCGAGGCCGCCGCTGATTCCCCGCCGAGCAGTAGCTTCGCGTTGTCCCACGCGCCCACCGGGCGCCGGGTCCGGGCGCGGCTGGCCCGATTCAACGCGCCCTGGCAGTCCTCGCAGGTCAGCGAGGTGCTGGAGCCGCTGATCTCGTCACACCGGGAGAATCACCCCAAGGCTGACGCGCGGCTGTTGCAGCGGGCCTTCGACACGGCGGCGCGCTGGCACTCCGGCCAGTACCGCAAGTCCGGTGACCCGTACATCACCCATCCGCTCGCGGTGGCGACCATCCTCGCCAACCTGGGCATGGACACCACCACGCTGGTCGCCGCGCTGCTGCACGACACCATCGAGGACACCGAGTACACCCTCGACCAGATGCGGACGGACTTCGGTGGCGAGGTCGCCCTGCTGGTCGACGGCGTCACCAAGCTGGACAAGGTCAAGCTCGGGGACGCGGCGAAGGCGGAGACCATCCGGAAGATGGTCGTCGCCATGGCCAAGGACCCTCGGGTCCTGGTGATCAAGCTGGCCGACCGGCTGCACAACATGCGTACGCTGACCTTCCTGCCCCGGCCCAAGCAGGAGCAGAAGGCCAAGGAGACCCTGGAGATCCTCGCCCCACTGGCGCACCGTCTCGGTATGAACACCATCAAGTGGGAGCTGGAGGATCTGGCCTTCGGCACGCTGTTCCCGAAGCGGTTCGAGGAGATCAACCGGCTGATCGGGGAGCACCAGCCGCAGCGGGAGGCGTTGCTGCGGCAGGTGACGCAGAAGGTGCAGACCGACCTGAAGGCCGCCAAGATCAAGGCGGAGACCACCGGTCGGCCGAAGCACCTGTACTCGATCTACCAGAAGATGATCGTGCGGGGTCGGGACTTCAACGACATCTACGACCTGGTGGGTGTGCGGATCCTGGTCGACACGGTGCGGGACTGCTACGCGGCGTTGGGTGTGATCCACGCGAACTGGCAGCCGGTGCCGGGCCGGTTCAAGGACTACATCGCGATGCCCAAGTTCAACATGTACCAGTCCCTGCACACCACGGTGATCGGGCCGACCGGCAAGCCGGTGGAGATGCAGATCCGCACGTACGCGATGCACCGTACGGCGGAGTTCGGCATCGCGGCGCACTGGAAGTACAAGGAGCACAAGGGCACTCAGATCGTCGGCCCGCCGGCGCACATCGACGAGATGACCTGGCTGCGGCAGTTGCTGGACTGGCAGCGGGAGGCCGCCGACCCGAGCGAGTTCCTGGACGCGTTGCGGTTCGACCTGTCCAGCCAGGAGGTGTACGTCTTCACCCCCAAGGGTGACGTCATTCCGCTGCCGACCGGGTCGACGCCTGTGGACTTCGCGTACGCGGTGCACACCGAGGTCGGGCACAAGTGCATCGGGGCGCGGGTCAACGGCAAGCTGGTGCCGTTGGAGTCGACGCTGTCCAACGGCGACGTGATCGAGATCTTCACCTCGAAGTCCGACACGGCCGGCCCGACGCAGGACTGGCTCGGCTTCGTCAAGAGTCCTCGGGCGCGGACGAAGATCCGGCAGTACTTCAACAAGGAGCGCCGCGAGGAGGCGATCGAGGAGGGCAAGGACGCGATCGTCAAGGCGATGCGTAAGCAGGGCATGCCTCTGCAGCGGATGCTCACCTCCGACAACCTGATGGCGATCGCCCGGGACCTGCACCTGGCCGACGTGGCGTCGCTGTACGCGGCGGTCGGTGACAGTCAGGTCTCCGCCCAGTCGGTGGTGCAGAAGCTGATGGCCACTTACGGCGGCGAGGAGGGCGCGGCCGAGGACATCGCCGAGACCGCCGTGGCCACCCGGCCGCCGCGCAGCCGGGTCTCCAGCCACGACCCCGGCGTGGTCGTACGCGGCGTCAGCGACGTCTGGATCAAACTGGCCCGCTGCTGCACCCCGGTACCCCCGGACTCGGTCTTCGGCTTCGTGACCCGCTCCGGCGGCGTCAGCGTGCACCGCGACGACTGCGCCAACGCCGAGGACCTGCGCGCCC
This sequence comes from Micromonospora maris AB-18-032, assembly GCF_000204155.1. Lineage (NCBI taxonomy): Bacteria > Bacillati > Actinomycetota > Actinomycetes > Micromonosporales > Micromonosporaceae > Micromonospora > Micromonospora maris. Next base: position 2,212,438 of record NC_015434.1, read on the forward strand.
AGGGCGAACGGGTGGTCGAGGTGAGTTGGAAGCTCACCTCCGCCTCGACCTTCCTGGTCGCCATCCAGGTGGAGGCCCTCGACCGGCACAAACTGCTCGCCGACGTCACCCGGGTGCTCTCCGAAGAGCGGGTCAACATCCTCTCCGCCACCGTCACCACCACCCGCGACCGGGTGGCGGTCAGCCGGTTCAGCTTCGAGATGGCCGACCCGAAACACCTGGGGCACCTGCTCGCCGCCGTCCGCAAGGTAGACGGCGTCTTCGACGCCTACCGCGTAACCTCCGGCTCCTAACCCCACCCCTCGCCGCGCCCCCAACCCCGCGGCAAAGCTCGCACGCGCGTGCCCGTGCAGCGGCATACCCCTGCCCAGGGGTGCCCTACACGGGGATGCCCTGCGTGGGTCGATGCCCTGCGTGGGTCGATGCCGTGCGGGCCGTGCACGGGAACCTGCCCCGGGGGCCTGCACGCGCGGCCCCTTCATGCGTTGATCTTGCACTTTCGGTCGCCGAATACCGGGATAAATGCCGCGTAACGGCGACACAAAGTGCAAGATCCACGCGTACGCGTGGTGCGCGTGGCCTGAGGGTCTACGCCCGCGGGCCTTGTGCGCGGCGATCTTGCACTCTTGGTCGTCACATAGCGGGATGAACTGCGCATAAAGGCGACATGAAGTGCAAGATCGCGGGTGTGCGGGTGTGCGGGTGTGCGGGTGTGCGGGTGTGCGGGTGTGCAATGTTGAAGGGCCCGCCGGGGTAGCCGGCGGGCCCTTCAACAATGCGGTGGAGGAGGTCAGCTCATCGTCAGGTCGGTGATGACGACTTCCTTCTTGGGGTGGCCGCCACCGGCCTGCTGGGCGAAGGCACCGTCGTCGCCTGCCTTGGCGACGTCCTCGACGATGTCCATGCCGTCGGTGATGGTGCCGAGCACGGTGTAGTTCGGGTCCAGCGGCGAGTCGCCATAGACGATGAAGAACTGGCTGCCGCTGCTGGCCGGCTGGCCGGAGTTGGCCATCGCGATGACGCCCGCGGGGTACGGCGGACGCTTGTCGGTCGGCAGGTTCTCCTCGGCCATCCGGTAGCTCGGGCCGCCGGTGCCGTCGCTGTCCCGCCAGCCCTTGCCGGTGGCGCTCGGGTCGCCGCACTGGAGCACCTTGATGCCCTCGGTCACCAGGCGGTGGCACTTGGTGTTGTCGAAGAAGTTCTGCTCGGCCAGGTGGATGAAGCTGCCTGCGGTGCAGGGCACCGCCGAGCGGTCGATCCGGGCGGTGATCGGACCGAGGTTGGTGGTGATCGTCATGGTCTGGATGCCGACCTTGCTCTGCTCGACGGGCGGCAGACCGACGTCCTTGGTCGTCGGGCTCCGCTCGCCGTTGGGCAGCTCGACCCAGTCACACTGCACCGTGTCCGCGCTCTGGGCGGTGGTGTCGGTGCCGCTGTCGTCGCCGATCAGGCTGCTGGCCAGCCAGACCGTACCGGCGACCACCAGCAGCAGGACCACGCCGCCGCCCACGACCGCCTGCGTCTGGCGGCGCTTGCGGGCCCGGGCCGCCCGCTCGGCCATCTCCTTCTCGAGCCGGGCGCGGGCCGCCGCGCGCTGCCGCTCTCTGGTGGACGTCACGCTCGATCCTCCTGGACTGTCTGTGGATGCCGCTGGCCCGTGGCGGGTCAGCCGGCGTTCGGGCTGGCCTCGGTCGAGCCGGAGACCGCCGGGCTCGGCGTACCCGTGGGGTCGGCCGGCGATGCCGGATCGAGCACCGGCTCACCGACGGTCAGGCTCTGGATGACCACGTCGTTCTCCGGCTTGACCTTCTGCCCAGCCTCATTGTCCACGGTCGGCAGGGCACCGATCTTCTCCACCACGTCGAGGCCCCCGGTGACCCGACCGATGATCGGGTACGCCGGCTCGTGGCTGATGGAGTCCTTGAAGAAGATCAGGAACTGGCTGCTGTTGGCACCCGGCGGGCTCGAGATCATCGCCACCGTGCCCTTGGGGTACGTCGGCGGCTCGGTCGCCGGGGCCGGGCTGCTCTCCGGTGCGGTCGGCACGTTCTCGCTGTAGAACGAGTACGCCGGGCCGCCGAGTCCGGTGCCGCTCGGGTCACCGCAGCGCACCGCGCCGTCGGCCGTGATCTCGTGGCAGTTGGTGTTGTCGTAGAACGACTGGCTCGCCAGGTGAGCGATGCTCGCGGCGGCGCACGGCGCCTTCGCGAGATCCAACTCGATGCTGATCGGCGCGCCCTGGTTGGTGGTCACCGTCATGGGCCGTGTGCCGGTGGTCGGCAGCCCGGTGGTGGCCGGCTCGCCCACGTCCTTGAGGTTGCTGTTGCCCTCGGTGTTCTGCGGGGTCCAGAGGCAGACCTCGGGGGCCGCAGTGTCCTCGGTCGGTTCCCGGTCGAACGCACCCAGCGCCCAGGCCGAGCCCGCCACGACAAGGACGAGGATCAGGGCGGTACCGACCCCGGCACGAATCTGCCGACGTCGTCTGAGGGCGGCGGCCCGACGAGCCATCTGCCGGTCGAGCTTGGCCCGCGCCAGTTTGCGCTGCCGGTCCCTGCTGGAAGCCACCCGTGCTCCCCTTCCTCTACCCTGTTCGTCAAGCCGGTGGTTGCGCGTACCCGTCGGGCGGCAGGTGCGCCACGCCACACGCCCGCCAGAGTGTACGGGTACTGGCTGGAAAAGTCGTGTACGAGGTCTGTGCACAGGCTGATCGGGACATACCAGCGCCCGGTGAGGCTGGTGGGGCGGACGACGAAAACGTCGCGAGCTGCCGGTTAGGCTTCGACCGGACAGCACGACAGATGAGGAGCGGACGTGCTCGTAGCCGGCTTTCCCGCCGACGCCTTCGGTACCAACTGCTACGTGGTCGCCACCGGGCCGGGGGAACAGTGCGTGGTGGTCGACCCCGGCATCGGGGTGATCGACCGGCTCGACGCGCTGCTGGCCGAGCATCGCCTGCATCCGGCCGCGGTGCTGCTCACCCACGGCCACCTGGACCACACCTTCTCGGTGGCGCCGGTCTGCGGGGCGCGGGGGATCACCGCCTACGTGCACCCGGGGGACCGGGAGCTGCTGGCCGATCCGGCCAAGGCGCTGTCGATGGACCTGACCCAGCTGTTCGGCGGGCGGCTGCCGTACGCCGAACCGGAGGACGTGGCCGAGCTGTCCGACGGTGCGACGCTCACCCTCGCCGGGTTGGAGATCACCGTCGATCACGCGCCCGGCCATACCGGCGGGTCGGTGCTGTTCCGACTGCCCGGCGCCGGTTCGCCGTGGGAGGCCGATCAGGTCTGCCTCTCCGGTGACGTGCTGTTCGCCGGCTCGATCGGCCGTACCGACCTGCCGGGCGGCAGTATGCCGACGATGCTGACCAGCCTGCGGGACAAGATCCTGCCGCTGGCCGACGACACCGTCGTACTGCCTGGCCACGGCCCCGCGACCACCATCGGCCGCGAGCGCGCCACCAACCCGTACCTCGCCGAGGTGGCCGGGATGGGCGGCGGGCGACCGGCGGCCTCCACCCGCGGCCTGTAGCGGCCGCTCCCACGCTCACCCGCGCGGACCGTGCGGGTTTCCGAACGGAGCATCATGAGCAAGCCCACGCCCATCTCCGGCTTTCCGGAGTGGACGCCCGCCCAGCGGATGATCGAGCAGTACGTCCTGGACCGGATCCGGTCGACGTTCGAGTTGTACGGCTTCGCCCCGCTGGAGACCCGCGCGGTCGAGCCGTTGGACCAGCTGCTGCGCAAGGGGGAGACCTCCAAGGAGGTCTACGTGATCCGTCGGCTGCACGGGGACCCGGAGGGCCCGTCCGGCGACGACACCCTCGGCCTGCACTTCGACCTGACCGTGCCGTTCGCCCGCTACGTGCTGGAGAACGCCGGCAAGCTGAACTTCCCGTTCCGTCGCTACCAGATCCAGAAGGTGTGGCGCGGTGAGCGCCCGCAGGAGGGTCGCTACCGGGAGTTCCTCCAGGCCGACATCGACATCGTCGACCGGGACACCCTCGCGCCGCACTATGAAGCGGAGATGCCGCTGGTCATCGGCGACGCGCTGCGGTCGCTGCCGATCCCGCCGGTACGCATTCAGGTCAACAACCGCAAGATCTGCGAGGGTTTCTACCGGGGTGTCGGGCTGACCGACCCGGAGGCGGCGCTGCGCGCGGTCGACAAGCTCGACAAGCTCGGCCCGGCCGGGGTGACGGAGCTGCTGGCGACCACGGCCGGGGCGAGCGATGCGCAGGCCAAGGCGGTGCTGGCGTTGGCCGAGATCTCCGCGCCGGACCCGTCCTTCGCCGACGCGGTGCGTGGGCTGGGGGTCAGCGATCCGCTGTTGGACGAGGGCGTCGAGGAGTTGGTCCGGGTGGTGGAGACCGCCGCCGCGCACTCGCCCGGCCTCTGCGTGGCCGACCTGCGCATCGCCCGGGGCCTGGACTACTACACCGGCACCGTCTACGAGACCCAGATGATCGGGTACGAGCGCTTCGGCTCGGTCTGCTCCGGCGGCCGGTACGACAACCTGGCCAGCGCCGGTAACGTCCGCTTTCCCGGGGTGGGCATCTCCATCGGGGTGACCCGGCTGCTCGGCCTGCTCTTCGGCGCGGACGCGCTGTCGGTGTCCCGGTCGGTGCCGACCTGCGTGCTGGTCGCCGTGACCAGCGAGGAGCAGCGCGCGGCCAGCAACCGGGTCGCCGAGGCGCTGCGCTCGCGGGGCATCCCCACCGAGGTCTCGCCGAGCGCGGCGAAGTTCGGCAAGCAGATCCGGTACGCCGAGCGGCGCGGCATCCCGTACGTCTGGTTCCCCGGCACCGACGGCGCGCCCGACGAGGTCAAGGACATCCGCTCCGGCGACCAGGTCGCCGCCGCAGCAGGGGAGTGGACCCCACCCCAGGCCGACCTCAAGCCGCTGGTCGGCTGAGCGGGCCGGCACCGAGCCGGTGCCGGCGCGGTCCCGCTGCAGCCCGGACCGCCTGTCTGCCGGCGGACCCGAACTCGGCCGTCTACCGGGCCTGGTTGTGCTCGTACCCCGGTGAAGCCCCGGGCGTGGTCGTTGCTGGCTCTGGCGACGATCACGCCCGGGGCGGCTCGTGTGCCGCCCGGTGCTGGCTGCGTCAGGCGGCGGGAGGCTCCAGGGGCAGCAGGAGGCAACTGGAGGTGGCGTGGGCGACGAGACGGTCCCGCCCGTCGGTCAGCCGGGCCTCGGCCAGGGCGGTACGACGGCCCTGTTGCAGCACCGTCCCCTCGCAGCGCAGCGTGCCGGAGTTCACGGTCACCGGGCGGAGGAACTTCACGTTCAGGTCGAGTGTGGTGTAGCCGATGCCGGCCGGCAGGGTGCTGTGTACGGCGCAGGCGGCGGCGGTGTCCAGCAGCGTCGAGATGACGCCGCCGTGCACCGTGCCGAGGGGGTTGTAGTGGAACTCCTGCGGCTGCAGTTCGACCACCACCCGTCCCTCTTCGGCGGTCATGCTGGCCATGTCGATCAGGTGCATCACCGGAGGGGCGGCCAGTTCGCCGGCGACCATGGCGCGGAGCAGGTCCAGGCCGCTGCGCCGGCCGATCTGCGCGGCGTTGATGCTCGGGTCGGACCACGAGAAGGTGCGGCTGCGCGTCGCATCCTGCGTCTGCGTCATGGACTCAGCCTGGCAGCGGTTGCTGAGTCTGTCAACGAGACCTAGCCTGGTGGGATGAGACCCGCCGCGTTGGACTGGTCGGTGGACAACTGCACGGTCGCCCGCGCCATGGAGATCCTCGGCGAGAAGTGGACCCTGGTGGTGCTGCGTGAGGTGTTCAACGGGGTCCGCCGCTTCGACGACATGCGGGTGCGGACGGGGATTCCCCGGCAGGTGCTGACCAACCGGCTGGCCGGCCTGGTCGAGCAGGGCGTGCTACGCCGCGAGCCGTACCGGGAGCCGGGCAGCCGGATCCGCCACGAGTACCGCCTCACTCCCAAGGGCTTCGACCTGTGGCCGGTACTGGTCGCCGTCCTGGCCTGGGGTGACCGCTACCTCGCCGACCCGGAGGGGTCGCCGCTGAGCGTCGGCCACCGTGACTGTGGCGCCGAGGTGCACGTGGAACTCCACTGCACCGCAGGCCACCCCGTCACCGACCCCCGCGACCTCATCCCCCGCCCCGGCCCCGGCGCCCACCCCCGCTAGCCTCCCCACCCCGCAGACTCCCGCCCCGTGCCCGGGCTCCCGCCCCGTGCCCGGGCTCCCGCCCCGTGCCCGGGCTCCCGCCCCGTGCCCGTGCTCCCGCCCCGCGCCCGTCGATCTTGCACTTTCGGTCGCGCTTTCGGGGCTTTTGTTCAGGTTCGCACCGACAGAAAGTGCAAGATCGCGGGGAGGGTACGGGGCGGGGGCGGGGGAGGGGAAGGGGGGAGGGAGGGCTACCAGGGGTAGCCGGCGGGGTAGGAGATGGTGGCCAGGGCTTGTTGGCCGGTGGTGTTGGGGTGGAAGTAGTCCCAGGTGGAGAGCTGGGCGAGGGTGAAGGGGTAGCTGAAGACGGCGTTGTTGTCGTACCGGCAGTTTGCGCCGTATGCGGTACAGGCCGCGGCTAGTTGGGCGTTGAAGTCGACCACCCGTTGGCGGACCCGGTTGCGGCGGTCGACGTCGGCCTGGGCGGTGGAGGTCGGGTTGGCCAGGATGGACTGGCAGATGCCAAAGAGCGACCAGGCGGTACGCGCGCTGCTGCTGTCCTTGCCGACCGACCAGAGTCGGTGCACGTCCGGGATGCTGATCACGTAGACCTTGGCGTTCGGCAGGCCGGACTTGAGTCGGGTCAGCGCGGAGTCGATGTTCGCCCGGAAGGTGGCCGTCGAGGTCATCGTCGACTCCGAGCTGGTGCAGGCGTCGTTGGCGCCGATCAGGACGGTCACGTAGCCGACGCCCTGGCTGACCGCGGTGCCGGCCTGGCCGTACAGGTCGGCTGACTTGGCCCCGGTGCGGGCGGCGTTGTGGTTGCGGCCGTTGATGGCCGAGTTGACTCGGCGGATTCGCAGGTAGTGGCTGTTCACGGTGGTGTCGTCGCCGGTGCTGAACGAGCGGCCGGTGCAGTCGACGTACCACCCGCAGGCGTTGAAGCCGCGGGTGATCGAGTCGCCGAGGCTGGCCATCGAGTTCGGTGGTGGGCCGGGGTCGGCGACGGCGGGGCCGGTGGCGAACAGGACGAGGGCGGTGACGCCGGCGAGGGTGGCCAGCGCGCGTCGGACGAGGGTCATGGTGGCCTCCGGTTCACGGTTGCCGGGTGGCGGCGCGGTGACCAGAGCGTATAGACGACTGTCTGTATCCACAATGTTGCAGACGGGTTACCTCGGTCGAACGGTGAAAGTGGGGGCAAAGGGTGGCCTTGTCAATGATCTTAAATATGTGAATACTTGCCTTCGCTTGGCCGTTTCCCCAGGTGGCCGAGTTTTGCCCTGCCCTGTCGACGTGACAGGGCCCTCCAACCCCCTCCGGGAGGCTGTTACATGCGACCCACAAGGTCAATGCTGCGCCGCGCCGTCACCGTCGCCGCGGCCGGAACCCTCGTTGCTGGCGTACTGGCCGGCACCCCCGCCCAGGCGGCCCCCGCGTCCGCCACGCCTGACTCCGCTGCGGCTCTCGCCGAGCGGCTCGGCGCCCGCGCCGCCGGCGCGTACGCCGATGCGGCCGGCAAGATGGTCGTGGCGGTGACCGACAGCCTCGCCGCCCGCCAGGTGGCGTCGGCCGGCGCCACCCCGAAGCTGGTCAAGCGTGGTGCGGCGGAGCTGAACCGGGCCACCGCCGAACTGGACCGCTCCGCGGCCATCCCGGGCACCGCCTGGTGGGTCGACCCGGCCACCAACCAGGTCGTCGTCTCCGTCGACAGCACGGTGACCGGCGCCAAGCTGGAGCGCGTCAAGGCCGCCGCGGCGCGGACCAACGGCGCGGTACGCATCGAGGCCGAGGCCGGTGTGCTGAGCACTCGCATCTCCGGTGGCGAGGCCATCTACGCGCAGGGCGGCGGGCGTTGCTCGCTCGGCTTCAACGTGCGGGCCGGCAGCACGTACTACTTCATCACCGCGGGGCACTGCACCAACATCGCGGCGAACTGGTACAGCAACTCCAGCCAGACCTCGCTGCTGGGTTCGCGTACCGGCAGCGTCTTCCCGGGTAGCGACTACGGCATCGTCCGGTACAGCAACCAGAGCGTGGTGCAGCCGGGCAACGTCTCCCTCTACAACGGCACCTTCCGCGACATCACCGCCTCCGGCAACGCCTACGTCGGCCAGTCCGCGCAGCGCTCCGGCAGCACCACCGGCGTACGCAGCGGCTCGGTGACCGCCCTCAACGCCACGGTCAACTACGCCGAGGGTCAGGTCCGCGGCCTGATCCGGACCAACATCTGCGCCCAGCCCGGTGACAGCGGCGGCTCGCTGTTCAGCGGCACCATCGCGCTCGGCCTGACCTCTGGCGGCAGCGGCAACTGCAGCATCGGCGGCACCACCTACTTCCAGCCGGTCGGGCCGGTGCTGAGCCGCTACGGCGTCAGCGTCTACTGATCCGTTCGCACCACTGACCCTCCTCACCGCAGCGGGCCGCCGAATTCCTCCTCCGGCGGCCCGCCCGCATGCGTGCCGCCGTTCACGCGCCGACGCATGTCGATCTGGTGGGCCGCCCGCGTGTGCGCGGGCACCAGGTAGCGGAGCACCTCGATCCGGTGCGCGCCGACTGTTAAAAGGGGGCCCCTTTACTACCTCAGGCGTTAACAAGGTGCCCTTCCTTGCACCCGGCAAACGGCGGCGGGGGCGTGCTGCGAGAATGCCGGGAACAGATGTAGAGCTTCACGAGGGAGACGCACGCCGTGATCCGTACCCATGACGCCGGCAGCCTGCGCGCGACGGACGCCGGCACCACGGTGACGCTCGCCGGGTGGGTGGCCCGCCGGCGCGACCACGGCGGTGTCATCTTCGTCGACCTGCGCGACGGCTCCGGCGTGGTCCAGGTGGTCTTCCGCGAGGAGGACGCGCACGCGCTGCGCAACGAGTACTGCGTCAAGGTCGTCGGTGAGGTGACCCGACGCCCCGAGGGCAACGAGAACCCGGAGCTGCCCACCGGCGAGATCGAGGTGACCGCGTCCGAGCTGGACGTGCTCTCCGAGGCGGCGCCGCTGCCGCTGCCGGTCGACGACCAGGTGGTCGCCGGCGACGACATCCGGCTCAAGTACCGCTACCTCGACCTGCGCCGCAGCGGCCCGGCCAAGGCGATGCGGCTGCGCTCGCGGGCCAACCAGCTGGCCCGCACCGTGCTGCACGAGCGGGACTTCCTGGAGATCGAGACCCCGACGTTGACCCGGTCCACCCCGGAGGGTGCCCGCGACTTCCTGGTCCCGGTGCGCCTGCAGCCCGGCAGCTGGTACGCCCTGCCGCAGTCGCCGCAGCTGTTCAAGCAGCTGCTGATGGTCGGCGGCATGGAGCGGTACTACCAGATCGCCCGCTGCTACCGCGACGAGGACTTCCGGGCCGACCGGCAGCCGGAGTTCACCCAGCTGGACATCGAGATGTCCTTCGTCACCGAGGATGACGTGATCGACCTCGGTGAGGCGATCGTGTCCGCCCTCTGGTCGGATCTGGCCGGCTACGAGATTCCCCGGCCGATCCCGCGGATCACCTGGCACGACGCGATGGCCCGGTACGGCTCGGACAAGCCGGACCTGCGCTACGGCGTCGAGCTGACCGAGCTCACCGACTACCTGCGCGGCACCACCTTCCGGGTCTTCGCCGGCGCGATCGACGCGGGCGGCTACGTCGGCGCGGTGGTCATGCCCGGCGGCGCGTCCCAGACCCGCAAGGAGTTGGACGGCTGGCAGGACTGGGCCAAGGCGCGCGGCGCCAAGGGCCTGGCGTACGTGGTGCTCGACGCCGAGACCGGCGAGGCACGCGGCCCGGTGGCGAAGAACCTGTCGGCCGAGCACCTGAACGGGCTGGCCGACGCGGTCGGCGCCAAGCCCGGTGACGCGATCTTCTTCGCCGCCAGCGCCGAGACCCGGGAGGCGCAGGAGCTGCTCGGCGCGGCCCGGATCGAGATCGCCAAGCGGGCCGGCCTGATCGACGAGAGTGCCTGGGCGTTCTGCTGGGTGGTCGACGCGCCGATGTTCGAACGGACCTCGGACGAGAGCGGCGCGGCGGATGGCTGGACGGCGGTGCACCACCCGTTCACCTCGCCGAACTCCGAGTGGGTGGACCGCTTCGAGGAGGCACCGGACCGGGCGCTGGCGTACGCGTACGACATCGTCTGCAACGGCAACGAGATCGGCGGCGGCTCGATCCGTATCCACCGCCGCGACGTGCAGCAGCGGGTCTTCGACCTGCTCGGCATCACGCCCGAGGAGGCGCAGGACAAGTTCGGCTTCCTGCTGGAGGCGTTCAGCTACGGCCCGCCGCCGCACGGCGGCATCGCCTTCGGCTGGGACCGGGTCTGCATGCTGCTCGCCGGTGCCGACTCGATCCGCGAGGTGATCGCCTTCCCGAAGACCCGAGGCGGCTTCGACCCCCTCACCGGTGCCCCCACCCCCATCACCGCCCAGCAGCGCACCGAAGCCGGCATCGACGCCAAGCCCAAGCCGACCCAGGCCCCCCACCCCGGCACCGCCGGCCCCGCCGCCCCGGTAGCCGACCCCACCTGACCCACCCACCCTTGCTCGGCCCCCGCGGCCTCCTTGGCTTCCTGGTCGATCAAGAAGTTTGCGTCATGCTCTAGGCGCTTCGGCGACGCAACTTCTTGATCGACCAACCGGGGGAGGCTGAGGATGCGGGTTCTGGTGGTGGGGGGTAGCGGGTTCCTGGGGCGGGAGGTGTGTCGGCGGGGGGTCGGCGCGGGGTGGTCGGTGGTCGGGACGTGCCACTGCGGTGACGTGCGGGTGCCGGGGGTGGTGGTCCGGCGGGTGGACGTGACGGACCGGTCCGCGGTGCGTGCGCTGGTCGCGGACGTGCGCCCCGACGTCGTGGTCAACGCCTCCTACCGGTACGACGCCTGGGCGGTCACCGCCGACGGGGCGGCGCACGTGGCCGGGGCCGCTGCCGAGGTGGGTGCCCGGCTGGTGCACATGTCCAGCGACGCGCTGCACGCCGGGCGTCCCGAGGCGTACGCCGACGACGACCCACCCACCCCGATCTTCCCGTACGGTGCGGCGAAGGCGGCCGCGGAGACGGTGGTACGGGCGCTCGACCCGTCTGCGGTGCTGGTGCGTACCTCGCTGATCGTGGGTCAGGGCAGCAAGCAGATCCAGCTCTGTCGCGACGCGTTGGCCGGTCGGGCCACGCTCTTCACCGACGAGCTGCGTTGCCCGATCGACGTCACCGACCTCGCCGCCGCCGTGGTGGAACTGGTCGGCTCCGACTACGCCGGGACGCTGAACGTGGCCGGTCCGGAGGCGGTCAGCCGGGCCGAGTTGGGTCGGCTGGTGGCGCACCACCAGGGACTCGACGCGTCCGCCCTGAAGACCACGACCACGGTCGAGTACGGCCTGGTCCGTCCCACCACGATCCGCCTCGACACCACCCGCGCCACCACCCTGCTCCGCACCCGCCTACGCGGCATCACCGAACTCCTCACTCTCTAACCCACCCCCACGCGAGCCCCACCCCACGCGGCCCGCCCACCCCACCCCGCGCCGCCCGCCCGCCCGCGCCGATCTTGCTCTTTCTGTCGGGGCGAACCCGTGCAAAAGCCGCTAAAGGGCGACCATGAGTGCAAGATCGCGGGGCAAGGAGGGTGCACAGGGATTGTGCATAAGAGTTCTGCATAGGTATTGTGGATGAATGGGGAGTGGTGAGAAGGGCCGGCCCAGGCGGGTGCGGATCGATGGGCGGCAGGTTCGGGCGTTGGCGCATCCGCTGCGGACGCGGCTGTTGGGGGCGTTGCGGATCAAGGGGCCGGCGACGGCTACCGGGCTTGCTGAGCTGCTCGACACCAACACCGGGGCGACCAGTTACCACCTGCGGCAGTTGGCCGAGGTGGGGCTGGTGGTCGAGGAACCCGACCGGGGGACCGGGCGGCAGCGATGGTGGCGGGCCGCGCACGACGTCACGAACTGGGAGAACACCGACTTCGACGACGACCCGGATGCGCGGGCGGCCATCGAGTGGATCCAGGCCGAGCAGGTACGCCAGTACGCCGAGCAAGCCGAGCGGTGGTTCGCCGTACGCGACCAGTGGCCGCCGGCCTGGCGCGACGCGTTCGGCATGAGCGACATCTTCATGACCATTCCGGTGACCCGGCTGGCGGAGCTGCGCACACAGGTGTGGCAGGTGCTGGAGCGCTACCGTGCCGAGGCTGATCCGGCCGAGCCCGGTGCCGAGCAGGTGCAGATCTTCCTCGCCGCGCTGCCGTTGCTGATCGGTGGCGGCCGGTGAACCCCCTGTCCGTACGCCAGGTCCGGCGGCGTTACCTGGTCCTGCACGGCCTGCGCTGGTTGCCGGTCGGCCTGCTGATCCCGGTGACCATCCTGCTCATGCAGGAACGCGGCCTGACGCTGACCCAGATCGGTCTGGCCATCGCCGCGCAGGGCGTGGTGGTCCTGGCGCTGGAGTTGCCGACCGGTGGGTTCGCCGACGCCCTCGGGCGCAAGCCGGTGCTGGTGGTGGCGAGCCTGGTCGGTCTCGTCTCGACCGGGCTGCTGGTGGTGGCGGACTCCTTCGCCCTGCTGGTCGCCGTCTGGGCGTTGCAGGGTGTGTTCCGCGCCCTGGACAGCGGCCCCCTGGAGTCCTGGTACGTCGACACCACCCTGGCCGCCGACCCCGACGCCCGGTACGAGAACGGGCTCGGCCAGGGCGGCACGGTGCTCGGCCTGGCCATGGCGGCCGGCGCGCTGCTCAGCGGCGCCCTGGTGGCCCTCGGGCCGATCGGTCCGCTCAGCGCGCTGACCGGACCGGTGATCGCCGCCGTCGGCTTGCAGGTGGTCTACCTGGTGGCGTTGCTGGCTCTGTTGACCGAACGACGCGCGGTGACCGGGCCGGCGGCGCTGCGCGCCTCGGTGCGGGAGGCCCCACGGATGGTGGGCGAGGCGTTCGGCCTGCTGCGCCGCTCCCGGGTGCTGCTCGCGTTGGTGGCGGTCGAGTTGTTCTGGGGCTTCGGCATGGCCACCTTCGAGGGGCTGTTGCCGATCCGGCTGGCCGAGGTGGTCGCCGACGCGGATCGGGCCGCCACCCTGCTCGGCCCGGCCAGTACGGCGGCGTGGCTCGCCTCGGCCGGCGGCGCGGCGTTGACGCCACTGCTCATCCGTCGGCTCGGTGCCGCGCCCGGTGCCGCCCTGCTGCGGATCCTGCAGGGCATCACCGTCGTCGGCATGGCGCTGTTCGCCGGTCCGACCGGAGTGCTGATCGCCTTCGTCGCCTGCTACGCCGTGCACGGCGCGTCCAACCCGTTGCACATGGGGCTGCTGCATCGGCAGGTCGCCGGCCCGTACCGGACCAGTCTGATCTCGTTGAACTCCATGGTGGCGATGCCGGCGGGCGCCCTCGGTGGGGTGGTGCTCGGCTACATCGGCGACCGAGCCGGGGTGAGTACGGCGATGCTGGTCGGCGCGGTGGTGCTGGCCGTCGCCGCGCCGCTCTACCTACCGGCCTGGCGCGCCGGCCGCCAATCCGCAGACGATGGGCGGGATGCCGGCGTGCCGGACACCGGCCCGTCGCCGGGGGACGGCGAGTCGGCGGCCAGACCGTCGGGGGACAGCGTGCCGGCGGCCGGACCGCCAGGCGTGCCGGTGGCCAGACTGGCGGGGGACGGTGAGCCGGCGGCTGGTCAGGCGCAGCGCACCGAGGTGAGCGGAAAGGCGGCGGTGTAACCGAGCCGACGGTAGAGCCGGATCGCGCCGATGTTGGCCGGGTAGACACCCAGCGCCAGCGTGTCGTGGTGGGCTGCCAGCGCGCGGCTCATGCCGGCGGTGAGCGCGGCGCCCAGGCCGCGACCGCGAAAGGCCGGAGCAACCGTCAGCCCGGCGAGGAAGCCCACGTCACCTCGGGTCCGGTCGGCCCCGCAGGCGATCAGCCGGTCGCCCTCGCGGATGCCGTACCAGTCGACGACCTGTGGATTGCCCGGCCGTGCCGTCGAGGTCGGAAACGACTCGTCGATGAGCGCGGTCAACGCCGGGTGGTCCGCCTCGGAGAGCCGGACGACCCGCTCCTCGCCCGGCTGCCGCGGCGGTGGCGTGGTCGTCCAGAGGAAGTCCCAGTCCTCGTGGCCCGTCACGCTCGGCACGGCGTCGAGGGCTTCCGAGGCCAGCCGGGGCAGGTGCACCCAGCGGCCAGGCTGGAAGACACCCTGGGCGGTGAGCGCGCCGAACAATTCGAGCGCCTCGGCCGGCGGCCCGAAGACTCCACCCAGCGGCCCCAGCGTGGCAGCGGGTAGCAGCCAGCCCAGGGTGCCGTCCCCTCGCCAGACCCGAAAGGTCTCCCGCGTCGGTAGTGAGTGTCGGACGAACGGGTGCTGGTCCATGGCGCTCAAAATCGCCTCCCGCTCGGCGAGCGCCCCGTCGGCGATGACCATGAGGATGAGCCTAGGGGTGCCGGGACAAGGGCACGAACGGCCCCTCCCGGGGTGGCGGCCTGCCCTTCTCGGCGCGGGTCGGTGCTCCACCGTGGAGATTGGCGTCGGGACCGATCGGGTACATGCGGGGACGACCTACTGGCACCCCCACCGGAGGAACGTCATGCTCGCTATCGCCGCCGCCGTGGTCTTCGGCTTCGCACTTCTGCTCGACCTGCTGGGCAGCAACCTCGGAGCGCCGGACCTGTTCAACTGGAACACCCTCGTACTCATCGGCCTGCTGCTGCTCGCGCTGCACCTGGCCGGCGTGGGCGGGCGCGGTGGCCGCTGGTACCGGGGCCGTCGCCCCGGTCGCGGCTGACCGAGAAGGATCATCCCGGGCTCGGTCGACGGCGTGATTCTGGCGCCGTCGGTCGAGCCCGGTACTGTTCTCGTGATGGAGTCCGAGACGCTCTTCACCCTGGGTGAACCTGCCGCAGCAGCCAGTGCGGTGGCGGGTTCCAGTGGCGTCGGCGGCTTCACCCCGGTCGGCCCGGACGCCCCGCTGCCGGTGCGGATGCGTCCGGCGACCCTGGACGAACTCGTCGGTCAGGACCACCTGCTCGCCCCCGGCGCGCCACTGCGACAACTCGTCACCGGTGACGCCCCGATGTCGGTCATCCTCTGGGGGCCGCCTGGAAGCGGCAAGACGACCATCGCCCATCTGGTGGCCGCTGCCACCGACCGGCGGTTCGTCGCCATGTCGGCGTTGTCGGCCGGGGTGAAGGACGTCCGAGCGGTGATCGACACCGCGCGGCGGCAGCGCCGGTCGGGGGGACCGCCCACCGTGCTCTTCATCGACGAGGTGCACCGGTTCAGCAAGACCCAGCAGGACTCCCTGCTCGCCGCCGTCGAGGACCGTACCGTCACGCTTCTGGCGGCCACCACGGAGAACCCGTACTTCTCGGTCATCTCGCCGCTGCTGTCCCGGTGCGTGCTGCTCACCCTGCAACCCCTCGACGACGCGGCGGTGCGCGGCCTGCTGCGCCGGGCGATGACCGACGAGCGGGGTCTGGCCGGTGCGCTCACCCTCGACAGCGAGGCCGAGGACCATCTCGTCCGGCTGGCGGGCGGGGACGTCCGCAAGGCGTTGACCGCCCTGGAGGCGGCGGCCGGCTCTGCCACCGCGCTGGGCACCGGTCGGATCGACCTGGCCACCGCCGAGCGGGCGGTGGACACCGCGGCCGTGCGCTACGACCGCGCCGGCGACGCGCACTACGACGTGACAAGCGCCTTCATCAAGAGCATGCGGGGTTCGGACGTGGACGCCGCGTTGCACTGGCTGGCCCGGATGCTGGTCGCCGGGGAGGACGCGAGGTTCATCGCCCGACGGCTGGTCATCTTCGCCAGCGAGGACGTCGGCATGGCCGATCCGAGCGCGCTCAGCGTGGCGACCGCCGCCGCGCACGCGGTCGAGTACGTCGGCCTGCCCGAGGTGCAGCTCAACCTCGCTCAGGCGGTGATCCACCTCGCCACCGCACCCAAGTCGAACTCGGCCACCACCGCGATCGGCGCGGCGATCGCCGACGTACGGGCGGGTCGGGGTGGCGCGGTGCCGCGGAGTCTGCGCGACGCCCACTACGCCGGTGCCCGCGGCCTCGGTCACGGCACCGGGTACCGCTACCCCCACGACGACCAGCGTGGCGTGGTCCGCCAGCAGTACGTGCCGGACGACCTGGTCGGGACCGACTACTACCAGCCGAGCCAGCACGGCGCGGAACGGTCGGTGGCCACCCGGCTGCCGTTGTTGCGCCGGATCGTCCGTGGCCTGGCCGCCCCCACGACGACGCCACCGGTCTCCGGTCGGGCTCCGGCCCGACCCGGTGCCGAGGAACCGCAGTTGACGACCGCGGACGCCGAAGTGACCGATGAGGTCGGCGATCGCGCCGACGGGAAGGGTCAACAGTGAGATCGCCTGGTTCGGAGCGACCGGAGGACGGCCAGGACGAGCGGCGTCCCAAGAACCGCCGCTGGGGCCGCAACAAGTCCGAGGCCGTCGCGGAGGAACCGGAAGGCGGCGAGGACTTCGGCTGGATCGACGATCTGCGCTCGGCCAAGCAGCAGCGCGGTGGTCTCGGTCCCGACGGCGCGCCACCCACACCGGAGGCACCGGCCGCGCGGTCCGGCCCGGCGGTGCCACCCGGTCCAGTGCCACCTGGCGCGGCGGTGCCACCCGGCCCGGATCGTGCCGGCCCGCCGGCCGCCGGCCGTATCGGTCCACTTCCGGGCCGCCCTCACCCTGCCCCGGGCTCGTCGGGGCCGCCGACGGGGCCGGTCCCAGGGCCTACCGCTGACGCGCGTACGCAACCGGATCTCGGACGTCCCGCTGGTGCCGACCCGTCGTCCCCGCCGCGTCCGGCAACCGCCGAACCGCCCCGCGCCCGCCCGGTGGACGGCCCCTGGCCAGGCGCGCCGCTCACCCGCCCGGCTGGCGGCCCGCATCAGACCGGTGGCCTCGCCCCGGCTGGCGGACCCCGTCCGGCCGGTGGGGCTGCCCCGGCTGGCGGACCCCGTCCGGCTGGGGGGTCCATCCCGGCTGGAGGCCCCGCAGCGCATGGGGGATCCGCTGTGCCTGGAGGGCCCGCTGCGGCCGGTGGGCCCCGTCCGGCCGGCGGCCCGCCGTTCTTCGGTGGGCCGGTGACCGGCCCGATCCCCGGTACGCCGGACGGTCCGGTCTCCGGTGTGCCGGTCGGTCCGGTGTCGGGCCCGCCCACGTCGCGTCGCACGGTCGGCCGGCCGGCCGGCACACCCGCCGGCCCTCGTCGTGCCGCGCCGGACCATCTGGACCCTGCTGGCGTTCCCGGTCCGGCGGAAGGCAACACCGGGCCACGTCCGTACGCTCAGCCGGGTCGTCGGGCGGTTCCCGAGGCACCTTCCGGCGGCGAACCGATCGAGCGCGGCCCGGGTCGTCCGCCGGCCGGCATGACGCCCGTGTCGGGGGCCGGTCCCACCGGTGCACCTGCCGGCGGCCGGCGCGCCGGTCGACGGCGCGCCGCCGAGCCCGACGTGGACCAACCGGCGGTGCCGTTGTCCGGCAACGCTCCGTCGATTCCCGAGTCGTCCTCCGCCGGCGACGAGCATCCGCCCCGGGCCCGCCGGGCCGCGTCGGTCCCGCCGCAGACCCCGGCGACTCCGTCCCGGGGGCGTCGGGCAGCACCCGAGCCGCCGGTCACCGGTGCTCGGGCGGCCGGCGCGACGGACGTGCCCGCCTCCGTACACCCAGGGGAACCGGAACCGCTGGGCCGGCCTGGCCGGCGAGCCGCCGAGGAAGGGCCGGTCACCAGGTCCGGCCCGGCCGATGACCTGGGGCGGCGGGCGGCGGATCCAGTCGGCCGCACCGACCACGCCCTACACCAGGCCGACCCGACCAGCGGCACCGGTCGCGCCCCACGACCGGCCGACCCGGCCAGCCGTGCCGACCGCCCACAATCACCGGCAGACGCGGCTGGCGGCGCCGGCCGCCCACAACGGCCGGCGGACTGGCTGCGACAGGCCGGTCGTGCCCATCACACCGATCCGGCGCTGCGCACGATCCGGCCGGGCAACGCCCCGGCCGGTTCGTCCACCGACGACCTGCCCGCGACGCGTGAGCAGCGCGGCATGGACACTCCCACCGGGCCGCCACCGGGCCGTCCGGCCCCCGGCGTCGAGACGGGTCGGCCCGGCACCGGACCACGGCGGCCGGCCGCCGGCGCACCGCGCCACGACGAGCCGCCCACCGGCCGTGGCCGTGCCGTGCCGCCCGGCGTGCCGCCGGTCAGCAACCAGCCCGGCATGCCGCCGGCCGGCAGTCAGCCATCGCCGGGCGGGCCGCCGACCACCGGCCAGTCACTGCCCGGCTGGCCCGGAACGGCCTCGACGGCCGGGCGGGCGGGATCGGCGTCGGTGGCCGGGCGCGCCGGGTCAGCGCCGGCGGCCGGGCCTGTCCGGGTGCCGGGGCAGCCGGACACCGCAGTGCCCGGAGCGGCGCGCCGCGCCGTCGAGCCGGACGACCTGCCACCGAATGTGGCACGCCCCGGCAGGCTGCCGGAGCCGCCGAGGACGGGACGGTCGGGCGAGTTTCCATCCGTATCCCCGCCGGGGGCGCGGCGCGGCGACGAACCGCCGGTGCCGCCGAGGGCGGCGCCCACCAGCGGCGGACCGCGCGTTGCGGGTGGTCCCGACGGAGGACCCGCCGGTGGCCCCGGCCGACCCGGTGGCCCGCCACCGGGCCCTCACCGGGGCAACGTTCGCCCTGAGGAACGGCAGGCGGGTCGGGCCGCCCCGCCACCACGTAACCCGTCGCGTCCGGAACCGTCCGGCACCGCACCGGTACCCCCGTCGCCGTCGCGGGTCGGTGAATCGCCGGTGGTGGCCCGGGCCGCCGCGGCGGTCGCGCCGATGGGCCCGGCCGTGCTCCGACCCGGCATGGAGCCGGAGGTACGGCGACCCGCCGACGCCGAACGCGGGGACGCCGACGGGCCGGTCGACGACGGGCCGGACGACGGTGGCGAACTGCGCCACCAGGGTGGCGGCAACCAACGGCTGCGCGTGGTGGTCCTGGCGGTGGCCAGTGTGCTGCTGCTCGGCGTGGTGCCTGCCTTCTTCGGTCTGCGGGCGGAGGGCCGCGACCCGGTCTTCGCCTCGTTGGACGACCTGGCGGTGCCCACCTGGGCCGCGGTCGACCCGGTCGACGCCGTCAGCGGCAGCCGCTGGTGTCTGCTGGACTGCCGGCTGCGGGAGCGGACCGTGAACTCCGAGCGGTCACCGGAGGAGACCGCCCAGGTGTACGAGTCGGCGCTCAGTCAGGACGGCTGGCAGCCGTGGAAGCCGGCCTACTGCCCCGAACAGGAGGAGAAGGGCAGCTACACCTGCTGGCGGCGGGACGAGTTGACCCTCGATCTCTGGGTCCGGGCACCCACCTGCGTACCGCCTCCGGTGGACGGTGAGCCGGCGGTGGTGCCGTCGCTGGACCCGGAGACCGCCGCCGAGGAGTGCCCTGGATCGTTGGTGACGGTGAAGGTGCGCAACGCGATCGACGACGACCGGACCCGGCCCCAGCCGAGCACCGATCCGTCACTGACCGGTGTGGACCCCTACCCGACCCTGGGCGACGACCCGTTGGGTGACTTGACGCCGTCACCACCGTCCTGAGCCGAATGTCATCACGGACGGTAGGGTCTGGTCTGGCGTCACGCGTGTCACCCTGCCGTTCGTTCGGCAGGGCCAGCGGGCGTCGGCGCGGGCGAGACGGTCGTGCGGATCGGGGATAATGCCGCCCCGAGACATTTCGTTGAGGAGGACAGGCGTGGGCTTTTTGGAGGTCGCGGCGCTGATCGCGGCGATCGCGTTCGCGATGCTGGTGCTGATCCTGACGCTGCCCATCCTGCGGCTGCGGCACACCGTGGACGCCACCACCCGGATGATCAACGAGCTCAACGACCGGACCGGCCCGCTGCTGGGTGATGTCAACACCACGGTGCGCAACGTCAACGTCACCCTGGAGCAGGTGCAGACCTCGCTCGACGGGGTGAACCTGCAACTCGCCAAGGTCGACACGATGACCAGCCACGCGCAGAACATCAGCGCCAACGTCGCCAACCTGGTCACCGTCGTCTCCGCCGCCGCGGCGAACCCGCTGGTCAAGGTGGCCGCGTTCGGCTACGGGGTGCGCAAGGCCGCGTCCGCCCGCCGGCACGCCGAGACCGAGCGCGAGGTCCGCGACACCATCAAGGCCCAGCGGCGCGCCGCCCGGCGCGGCAACCAGTGACCCGTCGGGAGGTACGAGCATGAGGCGTCTGTTCTGGCTGGGTATCGGACTGGCCGTCGGCGTGGTGGTGGTCCGCAAGGCGACCCGTGCCGCGCACGCGTACACTCCGGCCGGCATCGCCGACAACCTGTCGCAATCCGCTGGCGGCCTCGTCGAGGAACTGCGTAGCTTCGTGGCGGACGTGCGCGCCGGGATGGCCGAGCGGGAGCAGGAGATCCACGAGGCGTTCGCGCAGGGTGAGGCGTTCGACGACCAGTTCGCCGAGTTGCGGGAGGACCCGCGGCTCGGTGATCGAGAAATCTTTCCGGAGGAACACCAGCGATGAAGACGGCGGAGATCAAGCGGCGGTATCTCGCCCATTTCGAGGCGAATGGCCACGCCGTGGTGCCGTCCGCTCCGCTGCCCGCCATCAGCGACCCGAACCTGCTGTTCGTCAACGCCGGCATGGTGCAGTTCGTCCCGTACTTCCTGGGCCAGCAGTCACCGCCGTTCCCCCGCGCGGTGAGCGTGCAGAAGTGCATCCGTACGCCGGACATCGACGAGGTCGGCAAGACCAGCCGGCACGGCACGTTCTTCCAGATGAACGGCAACTTCTCCTTCGGTGACTACTTCAAGGACGGGGCGATCCCGTTCGCCTGGGACCTGGCCACCAAGTCCGTCGAGGCGGGGGGGTTCGGGCTGGACCCGGAGCGGATCTGGGCGACGGTCTACCTGGACGACGACGAGGCGTACGACATCTGGCTGCACACCGGCGTGCCGGCGGAGCGGATCGTGCGCCGGGGCAAGAAGGACAACTTCTGGTCGATGGGCATCCCCGGACCGGCGGGCCCCTGCTCGGAGTTGTACTACGACCGGGGCCCCGAGTACGGCCTCGAGGGCGGCCCGGAGGTCGACGAGGACCGCTACCTGGAGTTCTGGAATCTGGTCTTCATGCAGTACGAGATCGCGGACGTCCGGAGCAAGGAGGAGTTCCGGATCGTCGGTGAGCTGCCGAAGAAGAACATCGACACCGGCATGGGCCTGGAACGGATGGCCTCCATCCTGCAGGGCGTCGACAACCTCTACGAGATCGACGAGGTTCGGCCGATCCTGGAGCGCGCGGCCGAGCTGACCGGCAAGCGGTACGGCGCGCAGTCCGGCCAGGCGGCCAACCAGTCCCACCCCGACGACGTACGGCTGCGGGTGGTCGCCGACCACGTGCGGACCGCGCTGATGCTCATCGGTGACGGGGTGACCCCGTCGAACGAGGGCCGGGGCTACGTGCTGCGGCGGATCATGCGCCGGGCGATCCGGGCGGTGCGGCTGCTCGGCTGGCAGGAGCGGGCGCTGCCCGAACTGCTGCCGGTGGCCCGGGACTGCATGGCGCCGTCGTACCCGGAACTGGCCACCGACTTCGACCGGATCTCCGCGTACGCGTACGCCGAGGAGGACGCCTTCCTCGCCACGCTGCGCGCCGGTACCACGATCCTGGACACCGCGATCACCGAGACGAAGTCGGCGGGCAAGCCGGCGCTCTCCGGTGACAAGGCGTTCCAGCTGCACGACACGTACGGCTTCCCGATCGACCTGACCCTGGAGATCGCCGCCGAGCAGGGGCTCGACGTCGACCAGGAGGGCTTCCGCCGGCTGATGGCCGACCAGCGGGCTCGGGCCAAGGCCGACGCGCAGGCGCGCAAGACCGGGCACACCGACCTGTCGGCGTACCGGTCGGTGCTCGACGCCGGGGGCCCGGTGACCTTCACCGGCTACACCGAGACGGCCCGCGAGTCGACGGTACGGGCGGTGCTCGGCACCGACGGCCCGCGTGCGGCGGCGGTCGAGGGTGACATGGTCGAGCTGGTGCTAGACACCACCCCCTTCTACGCCGAGGGTGGTGGGCAGCAGCCCGACCTCGGCATGATCACCGTGGGCGGTGGGCAGGTCGAGGTGCTCGACGTGCAGCAGCCGGTGCCGGGGCTGATCGTGCACCGGGCCCGGGTGATCCGGGGCGAGGTGCGCGCGGGGGAGACCGGTTACGCCGAGATCGACACCAGTCGGCGGCGGGCCATCTCCCGGTCGCACACCGCGACCCACCTGGTCCACCAGACGATGCGCAACTTCCTCGGCGAGTCCGCCACCCAGGCCGGTTCGCTCAACGCTCCGGGTCGGCTCCGGTTCGACTTCAACACCGCGACCGGTGTCGCCCCGAGTGTGCTGCGGGACGTGGAGCAGCAGGTGAACGAGGTGCTGCTGGCCGACCTGGAGGTGCACGCTTTCGTCACCTCGCTGGACGAGGCGCGTCGCATCGGCGCGATGGCGCTGTTCGGCGAGAAGTACGGCGACCAGGTCCGGGTGGTCGAGGTCGGTGACTACGCCCGCGAGCTGTGCGGTGGCACCCACGTGTCCCGCTCCGGCCAGCTCGGCCTGGTGAAGATCCTTTCGGAGTCGTCCATCGGGTCCGGGGTCCGCCGGGTCGAGGCGCTCGTCGGCATGGACGCGTTCAACTTCCTGGCCCGGGAGCATCTGCTGGTGTCCCGTCTCGCCGAGCTGTACCGGGTTCCCTCCGAGCAGGTCGCGGACCGGGTCGAGCAGACCGTCACCCAGCTGCGCGACGCGGAGAAGGAGCTGGAGAAGCTGCGCGCCCAGCTGGTGCTCGGCGGCGCGGCGGCGTTCGCCGCCCAGGCCAAGGACGTCCGTGGGGTCGCCTACGTCGGCATCGAGGCGCCCGAGGGCGCGGCCGGTAACGACGTGCGTACCCTCGCGCAGGAGATCCGGGGCCGGATCGACGCGGCCCGGCCGGGTGTGGTCGCGGTGGCGTCCCGGTCGAACGGCAAGGCGTCGCTTGTGGTGTCGGTCAACCCGGCCGCCCGCAGCCGGGGTCTTGCCGCCAACGACCTGGTCAAGGCGGCGTTCTCCGGGCGCGGCGGCGGCAGCCCGGACCTCGCCCAGGGCGGCGGGTTGCCCGAGTCCGAGGTGCCGACCCTGCTGCTGACGGTCGAGAAGGCGATCGCCGAGGCGTGAATCATCGGCACAGCGGGCCAGGGCGGACCACTTCGGTCCGCCCTGGCCCCTTCGCTACAGAGGTGACGGTCGGTGACTGAGTTGTCCCGGGGTGTACGGCTGGGTGTGGATGTCGGTCAGGTCCGCATCGGGGTCTCCCGGTCCGATCCGCACGGGGTGCTCGCCACCCCGCTGGTCACCGTCGCTCGGGAGCAGAAGCCCAGGCCGGACGCGGTGCCGAAGGATCTTGTCGAGATCGCCGCGTTGGTCGTCGAGCACGAGGCGGTCGAGGTGGTGGTCGGCCTGCCGGTCAACCTCGCTGGTCGACATGGGCCCGCAGCCGAGCACGTCAAGGCGTACGCTCGACAACTGGCCGAGGTGATAGCGCCTGTCCCGGTGACGCTGACCGACGAGAGGATGTCCACGGTCGTGGCGAGCCGTAGGCTGGCCGAACGAGGTGTCCGGGGAAAGAAGCAACGCGCGGTGGTCGACCAGGCCGCCGCGGTGGAGATTCTGCAGAGCTGGCTGGACACGCAGCGGAGGCGGACGTAGATGTTTGACGAGCTGGACCTCGGTCACGACGAGCAGGATCGGGGGGACAAGGGCAAGCACCGCCGAGGTCGTAAGCGGGGCGGTCGCTCCGGCGGGGGCCGGGGCAAGACAGCGCTGGCGCTGCTGCTGGCCCTGGTGCTGCTCGGCGGCATCGGTGGTGGTGCCTTCTACGGCTTCGACCGGGTCCAGAGCTACTTCGTCACCCCCGACTACGACGGCGCGGGCACCGAGGAAGTGACGATCCAGATTCCGCAGGGCGCGTTCCTGGCCGACATGGCCGTGGCGCTCTACGACGCGGGCGTGATCAAGAGCACCAAGGCGTTCATCGAGGCGGCCGAGAAGAACTCCCGCAGCCGCAACATCCAGTCGGGCACCTACAAGCTGCGCAAGCAGATGAGCGGCGAGTTGGCGCTGGCCGCGATGCTCGACCCGGCCAGCCGGATCGTCAATGGGATCACCATCCCCGAGGGGCGTACCGCCAAGAGCATCTTCAAGCTGCTCAGCGACAAGACCGACATCCCGGTCAAGGAGTTCGAGGCCGCCGCGAAGGACCCGGAGAAGCTCGGCGTACCGGACTGGTGGTTCAAGCGGGACGACGGCAAGAAGTCCAAGAAGTCCATCGAGGGTTTCCTCTTCCCGGACACCTACGAGATCCCGCCGAACGCCACCGCCGAGACCATCCTCGGACAGATGGTCGACCACTTCCTGAGCGTCACCGGTGAGATGGAGTTCGCCGACCGGGTGCAGAAGGACCGCAAGATCAGCCCGTACGAGGCGCTGATCGTCGCCTCGCTGGCCCAGGCTGAGGCTGGTAATGCCGAGGATCTAGGAAAAATCGCCCGGGTGGCGTACAACCGCGCCTACAGCGGCAACTTTCCGTGTAATTGTCTTGAGTTCGACGTGTCGGTCAACTACTACTGGGAGTTGACTGGAAAAAAGACCAAGTCCTCGAAAGAAATGCGGAGGGAGGAAATTCGTGATCCGAAGAACCCGTACAGCACGCACTCGCACCCCGGTCTGACGCCCACGCCGATCAATAATCCAGGAAAGCAGGCGCTGGAAGGGGCGATGGATCCGCCCAAGGGTGATTGGCTCTTCTTTGTTGCGATCGACAAGGAAGGGCGCTCCGCATTCGCCGAGACCAACGCCGAGCACGAACGTAACGTGGCGAAGGCCAAGGAAAACGGAATTCTCTGAGAGCGCATGACGGCTTGCATGTTTGCGCCGAAGTCGCGATGCTGCTGGAATACCAGGCGTCGATCATGTCGCCCTTGACGCTGAGCGTGGTCTCGGTGAGGCCGGTCGCAGTCGAACGGTTTCCCGCCTAGGAGGATGAGACCAGCCGTCGGCGGCGACCCGCCGCAGGGCCGTGTGCAGATCCTGCGCCTGGGCCGCGAGGACAGTGAAGCCCTCGTCGCGGTAGCGGTACGCGGTGGCCCGTGAAGCGCCGAACCCCGCGCCGTGCAAGGCGACGTCCTCGGCTTTGCGGAACCGGATGAGCACCATCAACGCCTGATAGAAGCAGGTCAACGCGCGCGGAGCCGGTACGGGTGCCCCGAGCCCGGCGTTCGGCGGCCCTCGCCGGATGACACCAGCACCGGCGGCCGGCAACGTCGTTACCGAGTTGCGGTCTTGTCATTGTGCTTTGGGGCTGTTCAACGCTATAACAACAACTCGCCTGATCGATCTGTTGACTCGCCCATATCGATGGCCTAGGGTCTTCTTTGCAGAAGTTAACGGAGAGTTCGGGGGTTGATTCTGTGGGTGTTGTTCGAGGTTCACGCCGCTTAGCAGTGGTCGCAGCGGGCGTGGCTGCCGTTCTCGCCGCTTCAGCGCTGCCCGTTCAGGCGGCCGTGAACGAGTACTTCAGCACGACCGGAGCAGCGGGGAGAGCCGAATACATCAGAAACGGGGACTGGAATCTCTACGCCAGGGACACTCTGACTGACAGTCATTGCGCACGATGGCAGTACCGGGCGCCTGGATCCAGCACCTGGAACTGGCAAGGCAGTAGCGTCTGCACCGCCACCGAGCAGCACGCGACCTTCGGGCGCGCGCAGTATTCGTACCGCATCTGCCGGACTGGTATCGGCAACTGCTCCGCGCCCAAGACGCTGTATTAGCTAGGGCGCTGCTCAAGTCTGACGATTGAAGCGCGCCCGGTCAGCAATTGCTGGGCGCGCTTTAATCCGTTAGTGAAATCGGGTCTTGGTGAGTTGACGGCAGTCGGCGGCAACCGAAAATGTCATCGCGCGCTCGTTGGCAATGTGGCTGGCTCTCCTGGCCTCGGATTTCTCTGTGTTGCGGAGATTTGCAGGACCTCCGGTGCCGATCATGGTCAGGCCACGCTGATGGTGGCGGCGCTGTCGGCGGCGTCGAGGGTGAAGTGGGCGCGGTGCTCACCCGCGCTCACCGTGTAGTCGCCGAGGAAGCCCTCGACGGTGACCCGGCCGTCGGCGTCGGTGCGCATCGGGGTCGGCGGTAGCCACCACTCGCCCTTGATCAGGGCTTCGAGGGCGTCGTACGCCGGCTTGCGGCTGCCGTCGGCACGGACCAGGCCGGCAGGGGCGCCCAGCCACGCACCCCGGTCGGTGAGCCCCCAGTAGTTCACCGACTCGACTGCCGGGTGTGCGAGCAGGGACCGGTAGTGCCGGACGATCTCCTCGGCCTGCCGGGCCTCGCCCTCGGAGGTGCTCGGCCACTGCGGGATCTGGTAGTCGTTCAGGTCCTCGATCTCCGCCGGCATGAGGTGGCCGGAGACCAGCGTGGTCTCGGTCAGGTGCAGCGGCAGGCCGTAGCGGGCGAACCGGTCGAGCATCTCGTGCATGTACTCCTCGCCCCGGTACCCCTGGTGCATGTGGGTCTGCAGGCCGATCGCGTCGATGCCGACGCCGGCTTCGAGGACGCCTTCGATCAGGCATTCGTAGGCCGAGCTGAGGTCGAAGTCGTTGAGCACCAGGGTCGCCGTCGGGTTGGCCGCCCGGGCCTCCTCGAACGCCATCCGCACCATGTGGATCCGGCCTCGGGCCCGGGCCAGGTCGGTGATGGCGTTGTCCCCGTTGGCGAAGACGGGCATGATGACCGCCTCGTTGATCGCGTCCCAGGTGTCGATCAGGCCGGCGAACCCGCCGACCAGGTCGCGGATGCGGGCCCGTTGCAGCGCCTCGACCTCGTCGAGGTCGAGGCCGAGCAGCCACGGCGGCTGCACGGTGTGCCAGACCAGCGGGTGACCCTTGACCGTCACCCCGTGATCGGCGAGCCAGCGCGCGGTCCTCGTCAGCCGCTCGGTGTCGGGTGCGCCGCGTCGTGGCTCGTAGCTGCCCCAGTAGAACGGCAGCGTGGCGGTGTTGAACAGGCCGAGCCACAGGTCGCCGAGCCGGTCGAGATCCGCGGAATCCGTACCGCCGAAGGGCTGGGCATTCTCGGGATCGGGGCCGCCGACCAGGTTGACGAAGTCGAAGCCGATGTTGCCGAAGGCGAAGGCGTGCCGCCGCTGCGCGAGGGTGACGACCTGCTCGGCGAGCGCCCGCCGGTCCGGCCCACGCAGGGTGAGGGTGGTCTTTCCGATGCGGTGTCGCAGGCTGCTGTCGGACATTGTTGGATGTTAGGCGACAGTCGTCCCTGCGGTGGAGGAGCGTCGGTGGCGGGCTCGGTGCACAAGGCGGCGGTGGTGGGCAAGCCGATCGCGCATTCCCTCTCCCCGGTGATCCACAACGCCGGCTACGCGGCCGCCGGGCTCGACGGGTGGTCGTACACCCGGATCGAGTGCGCGGCGGCGGAGCTGGCGGATCTGGTCGCGGGTCTGGGCCCGGAGTGGGCCGGGTTGTCGGTGACCATGCCCGGCAAGGAGGCGGCGCTCGCGGTGGCCGCCGAGGTCTCGCCGGTCGCTGCCGCCGTCGGTGCCGCCAATACGTTGGTACGCCGACCCGACGGTTCCTGGTACGCCGACAACACCGACGTCACCGGCATGGTCGAGGTGCTGACCGAGGCGGGGGTGGGTGCCGGTGCCACGGTCACCGTGCTGGGTGCCGGTGGCACCGCCCGGGCGGCGCTGGCGGCGGCGGCCCGGTTGCAGGCGGCCGGCGTCACCGTGATCGCCCGCCGAGCGGCGGCGGTCGCCGAACTGACGCCGGTGGCGCACACCCTGGGCCTGGCGCTGACCGCCGCGCCCTGGTCCGAGGCGGTGGCATCGACGAACGCCGACGTGCTGATCTCCACAGTGCCCAAGGGTGCCGCAGACGGGTTGGCCGATGCGGTGGCCTGGCGTCCCACCACGGTCCTCTTCGACGCCATCTACGATCCCTGGCCGACCCCGCTCGCCGCGTCGGCCGCGGCCGCCGGCTGCCGCGTCGTCTCCGGTCTGGACCTGCTGCTGGCCCAGGCGATCGGCCAGTTCGAGCAGTTCACCGGTGTGCCGGCCCCGCGTGCGGCGATGTCCTCGGCGTTGACCGCCGCCTACGCCAACCGTCCATGATCTACGGACGAGTGTGGTGATGCTGGATCCGGACGAGAGTGATCACGGACCGAAAGGGTCGTTTCTGCGCTGAGCCTTAGGTGAGGATTAAGACCCGCTTAGGTCCCCCTGTCATGCCCATGCTCTGTTGTGTACACCGATACGCTGCACAGCGTTACCGCCGCAGACGCAAGGAGTTTCCGTGACCAGGCGTGGACTGCATCGCCTCATCCGGCACCCCGGTCCCCGGCGCAAGGCCGTTGTCCTCGGTGCCCTCGGCATCACGGTCGTGCTCGGACTCACCGCGACCATGGTGCCGCTGCTCGCCGACGACGACGTCTCCATCCCGGTGGTCGCCGACACCACCGCCACGGCCGTGGTGCAGGACGGGGACAACAGCGTCAAGTCGACCCTGGCCACCTGCCCGGCGCGGTGCGACGGAAATCCACGTGGTGGCCGGGACGCGGTGCTCGCCTTCATGGTGACCACGCTGCCGGCGAACGCGACGAACGTCCGGGCCACCCTGCGGGTGCACGCCTGGCAGGCGTTCAAGGCCACGGTGAGCGCGCACGCCTCGAACCTGGACGCCACCGCGCAGCGCCCGGCACCGGAGCGCCTCGCCTCGGCTCTGGACACGGTCACCGGCGTCGCCAAGGGATTCAACGAGTGGGACGTCTCCGGGCTGGTCACGGGTAACGGCATCTGGACCGTCTCGCTGGCCCAGGCCGGTCTCGACACCCGCATCTACTGGGCCTCCGCCGAGAACCGCAGCGCGGATCTGCGGCCCAACCTGGTGCTCAGCTACGACGTCGCCGGCCGTCCGGCGCCGCCCCCGCCGAGCGCCACCCTGCCGCCCACCGCGGAGCCGACCCGACCGCCCGTCTCGCCGAGCCCGTCGCCCAGCGCCTCGCCCAGCCTGAGTCCGACGCCCGCGCGGCCGACGCCGACCGCGACCCGACCGCCGGCCGACTCCGGCGCCTGCGGGAAGGTGTCGGACAAGTTGGTGCCGTCCTGCGGCGCCTGGTGGGGGATGTACTCGCCGACCAACCCACAGACCTGGGACCACGGCCGGGCCGTCACCGACATCGAGGCGCAGGTGGGTCGCAAGTTCGACATCGTGCACCGCTACCACGACTTCTCCAACACCGGCAGCAACGGTGCGTTCCCGGACGCGTACCAGCAGCAGCAGATGCGCGAGGGTCGGCTGATGTTCTTCGCCTGGGAGAGCCGGGTCTTCTCCTCCGGCACCGTGTTGACCTGGAAGGACGTGTACAGCGGCCGGTACGACGAGACG
Source organism: Micromonospora maris AB-18-032 (assembly GCF_000204155.1). Taxonomy (NCBI): domain Bacteria; kingdom Bacillati; phylum Actinomycetota; class Actinomycetes; order Micromonosporales; family Micromonosporaceae; genus Micromonospora; species Micromonospora maris. The sequence goes on from NC_015434.1 coordinate 2,242,001, forward strand.
ATCGACGCGGTCGCCGGCCGGATCCGGGCGGTGGGACAGCCGGTCTTCATCGGCTTCGATCACGAACCGGAGGACGAGCCGGCCAAGGGCAGCGACGCCGACTTCGTCCGGGCCTGGCGGTACGTGCACGACCGGTTCGCCGCAGCCGACGTGCGCAACGCGGTCTGGGTGTGGACGATGATGGGCTGGTCCGGTCACTACGACAGGTACGCCGGGCTCTACCCCGGGGACCGGTACGTCGACTGGGTCGCCTGGGATCCGTACAACTTCCACGTCTGCAACGGCAGCACGGTCTGGAAGAGCCCGAGCACCACCGTCGGATCGTTCTACCGGTGGCTGGACGAGAAGGGCATCGGTGCGGGCAAGCCGCGGATGCTTGCCGAGTTCGGTACGAACTTCGACGCGAATGATCCGAACGCCAAGCGGCGTTGGTTCGAGGAATTCCCGGCGGCGTTGAAGGCCCACCCGAAAATCAAGGCAGCGATCTACTTCAATTCGCCGGGCATGACGACCACGACCAAGACCTGCAACATGACGATGAATCACGACGCCGCGGCGCTGGCCGGGTTCACCGCCGCGGGACGGGACAGCTACCTGCGGCAACCCACCGGAGGGAGCCGCTGACGGCAACCGGACAGCGGTTTGGGACACTCGGTCGCTGCTGAAGCCTCTGGTGTCGCCACTGTCCGCTAACGGATTCACCGACCGCCCAATCGGCGGATGTCGCCCTGCAGGGTGGACGCGAGAGGCTACCGGCAATCCCGTCCACCCTGGAGGCGTAGCGTGCCCATAATCTCCTTCCGGCGGCATCCCACCCGTAGACGTCGAGTACGGGTCGCAGCTGTCGCGTTGGCAACTCTCGCGGCGGTACTGGCCGTACCCAAAGCGGCCGAGGCGGCCGTGTTGCCCGTACCTGAGACGGGCACCCTCGTGTCGACGAACCCGGTCGACCACACCCCGCACGGCCGCGACGGTGAGGCTCGTACCTTCGCCGAAGTGGGTAACACCGTGTTCGTCGGGGGCAACTTCACCCAGATCCGGCAGACCGCCAGTTCTCCGTGGATCACCCAGCGGTACCTGTTCTCGTACAACCGCACCACCGGTGTCATCAACACCGCCTTCGTGCCGGTGCTCGACGGCGCCGTCAACGCCCTGATCGCCGGGCCGGGTGGCACGCTGATCGTCGGCGGGGCGTTCAAGAACGTCAACGGTGAGTCGCGTCGCAACCTGGTCGCTCTCGACCCGGCCACCGGCGAGACCATCGCCAGTTGGGTCGGCCGTTCCGACGGCGGAATGATCCGCGACATGGTCCTGCACGGCAACGACCTCTACCTGGCCGGCGCCTTCAACTGGATCAACGGCACCGCGCACTCCGGGCTCGCCCGGCTCAACGCCTCCACGGGCGCGATCGACCCGACGTTCAACATCAACGCCACGGTCGGTCGGCACGGCACCGGTTCGTACGCCTGGACCATCGACGTCACCCCGGACGGCAGCACCATGGCCGTGGGTGGCAACTTCACGCTCGTCGACGGGCTGTCCCGTAACCAGATCGCGCTCATCGATCTGACCGGTACGCCGAGCGTGATCGACTGGAGTTCGGAGAAGTTCGTCGCGCCGTGCGTGGACCCGGCCACCTTCGTGCACTACGTGCAGGACCTGCGCTTCGGTGGTGACGGCAGCTGGTTCGTCGTCGGCACCAACGGTGGCTCCGGCTGGCCGGCCGCCTACTGCGACGCCCTGATCCGGTTCGAGACCGCCGCGCGTGGTCCCAACCAGCTGGGCACCTGGGTCAACTACACCGGTAACGACACGATCACCTCGGTCGAGGTGGCCGACAACATCATCTACCTCGGTGGGCACTTCCGCTGGCTGAACAACCCGAACGCCAGCGACCGGGCCGGCGCGGGTGCGATCGACCGGCTCGGTATCGCCGCGGTCACCCCGGCCACCGGCATGCCGGTCAACTGGAACCCGGGTCGTCGCGGCGGCAGCGCCCTGCCCTCGGGAGCCAGCAACTGGGGCTCGGCCGTGCCGGTGATCTGGCGGGGCAGCGACGGGCTCTACTTCGGGCACAACTCCGACGGCATGGCCAACGAGTACCACGGCCGGCTCGGCATGTTCCCGATCGCCGGTGGTCGGACGATCACTCCGCGCAACCCGTCGGCGGCCAGCTCCGGTCACCTGTACCTGGGTGTGACCGCGGGCGAGCTGCAGCGGGTGCCGTTCGACGGCACCACCGTCGGCACGCCGACCACGGTCAGCCAGCCCAACTACACCGGTGCCGGCGCGACCTGGGGTCTGGGTGACCGGATCTACTGGTCGCGGACCGTCCCCGGCAGCACCACCGGCAGCCGGATCGACATCTCGATGTTCAACGGCGGCAATGTCGGGGTGCCGTGGGAGTCGTCCGGTTTCAACGCCTGGTACAACCCGGCGAACATGACCGGCGCCTTCTTCCTCGACGGTCGCCTCTACTACACCCGTACCGGCGCCAACGGGCTCTACTACCGGTACTACGAGGTGGACGGCAACTACCTGGGCGCCACCGAGTTCACCCTGCCGACCACCGGCGTGACCTGGTCTGCGGTCCGGGGGCTGGCCTGGGTCGACGGCAAGATCGTGTACGGTCACACCGACGGCAGTCTGCGCAGCGTGCCGTTCGACCCGACGGCCGCGCCCGCGGTCAGCGGGGCGGCGAGTACGGTGCTCACCACGGCCGCAGATGGGCTCTCCTGGTCGATTCCGCGGATGTTCTTCGCGGTGCAGTAGGGGTGTACCCGTTGTAGCAGAAGGTCGGTAACTTGTTCAGGTCGGGCCGGCGGCGGATTCCCGTCGCCGGCCCGAGCGCTGGGCGGAGCTGTCCCGCAGGCCGCTGCACCCGCGATGCTCCTTTTCGACAACGTAGCGACGGTGGCGTTCATGACTGATGCACAGCCCGGCTGGTCCGGCGGTACGGTTGCGGCTCGTACGGTCACGCTGACCGATTTGTTGCGGGTTCCGCTGCACCGGATCCGGCTGGTGGCCGCAGTCGCGGTGCTGGGTCTGGCGGCGGCGATCGGGTACGTCTTCCTGATCCCCGGTGCGGTCAGCGCGAGCGCGGTGGTCGCGGTCCGCCCGGTGGTCACCGACGCCTTCACCCCCAGCGGTGCGGCCGCCGACCGGGCGGTGAACATGAACGTGGAGAGCGGAATCGCCACCGGCACCGACGTGGTGCAGCGGCTCGCCGACGCCGGTGGCCGGGATCCCCGCGACGTGCGCGACGCACTGGACGTGGAGGTACCGGCCGGCGGGCAGATCCTGCGTTTCACCTTCACCGCCGATTCGGCCGAGTCGGCGGTGAACAATGCCAACCTGGCCGCCCAGTCCTATCTGGATGTACGTCGCAACATGTACGAACGGCAGCGGGAGGAGATGCTGCGCTCGTACGACAAGAGCATCGAAGATGTCGCCGCGCGGCAGGCGGCCCTGCAGAAACGGATGGCCAACGCGCGGGACGGGGCGCGCGAAGCGGTCGTCGCCGAACTCGCCGGGGTGAACAACCAGTTGACCCAGCTCAGCTCCGCCCGTACCGAGATCGCGGCGGTCGACGTCAATCCGGGCTGGGTCACCCAGAGTGCGGAGAAGGCCCTGGTCTCCTCCAGCGGGCGCGGCCCGCTCTACGTGGCGGCGGGGCTGCTCGGTGGTCTGCTGTTCGGGGTGGTGCTGGCCTACGCCTGGGAGTCGATGGACCGGCGGATCCGCTCGGTCGACGACGGGCGCGACGCCACCGGCCTGCCGTTGCTGGGCACCGTGCGGGGGCAGGGGCTGTTCGGACGGCGCCGGCCGGTGGACGCGGACATCCGGTACGTGGCGATGGCCATCGCGGAGCGGGTACGCGAACCGGCCCGGATCGCCCTGTTGACCACCCGGGAGGACCAGACCCCCCTCACCGCCGGCCTGGCGGTGGCCCTGGCGGCCACCGGCCGGGACGTCTACGTGGCCGACGACAGCGGCCGGTTGGACGAGTTGCGCGCGACGGTGATGACGGATCGCGGTCGGCTGCCCGCCGCGGTCAACCCGGCCCGCCCCACCATCCCCAAGCCGCGCCCGGACGGCTCCGGTTCCATCGACGACGTCACCGAGCTGATCACGCCGGTACGCCGTCCGTCCCCGCATCCCAACCCGGCCCGGCCGGCGGCCGGTGACCCGGAGGCGACCATGATGCTGCCCCGGATGAGCGGCGGCCCGGTGACCGCGAAGAGCCCGGTCACCGAGCAGGCCGACGAGGTGCCGGTGGGCGCCGGTGGGGTGCGTTTCGGCACCTGGCGGCAGCGCGCCGCCCAGGGGCTGGTGTTGTTCAACGCCCCGCCGGCCGAGGCCGACGAGCGGGGCGTGGCCGCCGCCCGGCAGGGCACCGCCGTCGTGGTGGTCGAGCAGGATCGGACGAAGCAGGGCGATCTGCGCCGCCTGGCGGAGCGACTGCGGGCCGCCGGAGTGGCCCCGCTGGGATTCGTCCTGACCCGCACCGGCCGGGGCTGACCGTGCCCACCCTCAGCCCGCCGTCGGTCGACGAGCCGGCTGGCCAGCATCCGGGCGCCCGGCTGGCGGCTCCGGTGCTGCCCCGGCTGCCGGTGTGGCCGCTGGTGGTGATGTTCGGGCTGGTGCCGCTCTGGTGGCTGGCCGGCGCGTTCTACCTGGGCTGGTCGTTGCTGGGCGCGGTGCTGCTGGCGTTGCTGCTGGTCCGGGGTCGGGTGCCGCTGCCGCCGGGCACCGGCTTGTGGCTGCTGTTCCTGTCGCTGGTCGTGGTCAGCGCCACCCAGCTGTCCTCGGTCGGTTCGTTGCTCGCCTTCGGCCTGCGACTCGGCTTCTACGTGACCGCCCTCGTGGTGGGCGTGTACGTGTACGCGGTGGCGCGCCAGGGCATCGAGTTGTCCACCTTGCTGGTGCCGATCTGCCTGTTCTGGTTCGGGCTGGTCGTGCTCGGCTGGCTGGGTGTGCTGGCGCCCCGCTTCGAGATGAGCACGCCGATGGAGATGCTCCTGCCGGGTGGCGTCTCCGGCAACGCCTACATCCAGGACCTGGTACGGATCGCGGCCAGCGAGTACAGCCCGCGTGCGCTCAACCCCATCTACCGGCCGTCGGCGCCGTTCCCGTACACCAACAACTACGGCAGCGCGTACGCGATGACGCTGCCCTGCGTGGTGGCCTTCGTCATGCTGCGGCGGCAGGGCGTGCTGCGCTGGGCGGTTATCGTGTCGTTGCCGCTGTCGCTGGCGCCGGCCTTCCTCACCCTCAACCGGACGATGTTCGTCAGCCTCGGTGTCGGCCTGCTGGTGCTCGGGTTGCGGGCGGCCCGGCGCGGCAACGTCCGGGTCGGCGCCTCCGTGGTCGGTGTGCTGCTCATCGGTGGCCTGGCCACCCTGTTCATCCCGGTCACCGAGCTGATCGGCAACCGGGTCGAGTCCAGCGACACCAACAGCGACCGGTTCGCCCTCTACGAAGAGGTGCTGCGGCGGGTGGCGGAGTCACCCTGGCTCGGTTACGGCGCGCCGGCCACCGTCGACACGATCAGCGCACCCGTCCCGGTGGGCACCCAGGGCCAGCTGTGGATGGTGCTGTTCTGTCACGGCGTACCGGCGTTGTTGTTCTTCCTGGCCTGGTTCGCGCTCGTGGCGGTGATCTGTGCGCGGGCCCGCTCGGCGGCGGGCCAGTGGCTCGCGGTGGTGCCGGTGGTGTGCATCGTGCAGATCCCGTTCTACGGCCTGGCCAGCCCGAACCTCGCGGTGGCGTTCTTCGCCGTCGCCCTGACCATGTCCCTGGTGGAACGCGAGGCCCGACCGCCTGGCCCGGCCCTGCCCCACCCGTCCGCGGCCCAACCGGAGGTGGTGGCATGAGCCTCCCCGTCCACCCGCCCGCGCCGCAGCCACCCGCCACGGGCGGCCCCGCCGAACCCGCGTCGGACAGCACCGCGACCGAGACCCGCCGGGGCGCCCGCAGCGGCGCGGCCGGGCTGCTCGGGGCCGCCGTCAACGGGCTGATGGGTTTCGTCCTGGTGGTCGTCATCACCCGCGGCTACGGCACCGAGGGTTCCGGTGTCTTCTTCGCGGCGATCGGCGTGGTGACGGTGGCCGCCGCGCTCTGCGTGCTGGGCGCGGAGACCGGCCTGATCTGGAGCCTGCCCCGACGCCGGCTCGGCCCGCAGGGCGACGCGGCCCGGATGCTGCCGGTGGCGTTGATTCCGCCGCTGTCGACGGCGCTCGTCATCGCGACCGTCGGGATTCTCGCCGCCGACCCGCTCGCGCGTCGGCTGCTCGACGGCGCCGGCGTCGACGGTGCTGCGCTGCTGCGGGTCAGCTTCGCCGCGGTGCCGGTGGTGGTGGCGATGACCCTGCTGTTCGGCGTGCTGCGCTGCGTACGGCCGATGCGGATGTACGTCGCGGTGCAGTCGGTGCTGCTGCCCACCGCGCGGCCGCTGCTGGTCGGCGCGGCCGTGCTGCTGGCCGGCGGTGGCCTGCTGGCCGGCATGACCGGCTGGGTGCTGCCGGCCCTGCTGGCCGCTGCGGTGACCCTGTTGCTGGTCGTCGGGCCGCTGGGGATCGGCCGGGGCGCGGGACTGCGCGCCCGACGCGACGAGTGGCGTTCCTTCTGGCGGTTCTCCCTGCCCCGGGCCGCGTCGGCGGCCATCGACTCGGGTGCGGTCTGGATCGGTGTGCTGCTCACCACAGTGCTCGCCGGTGCGGCCGATGCCGGCATCTTCGGCGCGGTGAGCCGCTACATCCTGGCCGGCCAGCTCGCCATGCAGGGGCTGCGGGTGGCGGTGTCGCCGCAGCTGTCCCGGCTGTTCGGGCAGGACCGTCCCGACGCGGCCGCCGCCCTGCACCGGCAGTTGACCACCTGGGCGCTGGTGCTGTCCTGGCCGGTGTACCTGCTGCTGGCCGTCTTCGGTGCGGGGTTTCTCGAACTCTTCGGCTCCGGGTTCGCCGGCGGTGCCACCGCGATGACCGTGCTGGCGCTGGCCATGCTGGTGAACACGGGTGTGGGCAACGTGCAGAGCATGTTGCTGATGAGCGGGCGCAGCGGGCTTCATCTCGCGGCGACCGTGGCCGGTCTCACGGTCACCGTCTCCCTCGGCCTGGTGCTGATCCCCGCCCACGGTGCCACCGGCGCGGCCTGCGCCTGGGCGGCGGGCATCGTCACAGAGAACCTGATCGCGGTGACCTGTGCCCGCATCGTCGTCGGTCAGCCGTTGGCCGACATGTCGATGTTGCGGGCCGCGCTGTTCACGGTCGGCGGTGTGGGTGCCGCGGCGATCGTCGGAGTGTTGGTCGGCGGCCGGGGGATCGTCGGTCTGGCGGTGGCGCTGGCCGTACTGGCCGTCGGTTGCGTCGGTTTGTTGACGTTGCCTCGGGTGCGGCAGGGCATCCGGGCGACCATGGTGCAGATCCGTGGCGGGGCGCCGAGCGTCTCGCCACGACCCTCGAAGGGCAGGTGACATCGTCGTGGCGTCCATCCGCGACCGGGTGAAGCAGTTGGTGCCGACCCAGGTGACGAGCCGGGTGCGGGAGAGCCTCGTCGACTACGGGGTACGCACCAGCGACCGTCGACCGCTACCGGATTTCCTCATCATCGGCACCAAGCGGGGCGGCACCACATCGCTGTGGAACTACCTCATCCAGCATCCGCTGGTGCCGCGACTCTTCCCGGCCTGGAACACGAAGTCCTCGCACTACTTCGAGGAGAACTGGGGCCGGGGCGAGGCGTGGTACCGGTCGCACTTCCCGACCCAGCGGCAGCGGGAGACGCTGGAGAACCGGCACGGTGGTCCGGTGCGGGTGGGTGAGGCCGCGCCGCTGTACATGTTCCACCCGCTGGCCGCGCAGCGGGTCGCCGCGTTGATGCCGCAGGTGAAGCTCATCGTGCTGTTGCGTGATCCGGTGGAGCGGGCGTACTCGCACTGGAAGGAGCGGCGCACCAACGGGGTGGAGCCGTTGGACTTCGCCGCCGCGCTGGCCGCCGAGCCGGAGCGTACGGCGGGGGAGCGGGAGCGGCTGATCGCCGAGCCGGAGTACTTCAGCGAGGCCTACGACTGGTACACCTACCGGGCGCGGGGCCGCTACCTGGAGCACCTGGAGCCGTGGCTGACGCACTTCGACCGCGCGCAGCTGCTCTTCCTGCCCAGCGAGGACCTGTACCGCGACGCGCGGGCCACCTACCGGCGCACCCTGGACTTCCTCGGGCTGCCCGCGCACGACCTGCCCGACTTCAAGGTCTACAACGACCGGCGGTCGGCGCCGCTGGAGCCGGCGCTGCGGGCCGAGTTGACGCAGTACTACCGTCCGTACAACGAGGCGTTGCGGCAGCGGCTGGGGCTGCGTCTCGACTGGCCGGACCAGGTCGCGTGACCGGGGCCGACGATCTGCGTAGCCGCGAGGACGGGTTGGGGTGGGTCACCCGGGCGGTCTTCGGTGACCAGCGGATCACGTTGGTCGTGGACGCCCCGGTGCCGGCCGGGCACACGGTGGTGGCCCGTTACGCCGTCGTCCCGTCGGTGGACCGGGCCCGGTTCCTGCTGCCGCTGGGCTCGTCGCGGGCCACTGCGGCGGCGCTGCTGGCGTACAACGCGTTGCGGCCGGTGAAGGTGCGAGCCGTGCGGGCCGCGCTCGGCGTGGCGGCGCGGGCCGGTGTGGTCGCGCGGGCACCGTTTCCGGTGCTGAGTGTCGCCGTGCCGGCCGCGCTCGATCCCGCCGAGGTGCTGCTCGCCGAGCGGCTCAGCACCGAGTTGGGCGGCGGCCGGGCGTACGCGGCCTGCGGGGTCCGCCCGCCGGATCCGAACCACAAGCCGACCCTGCAACTGTTCGACCACGCGGGGACGCCCCGCGGCTACGCCAAGATCGGCTGGAACGACGCGACCCGGGCGCTTGTCACCGCCGAGGCGGCGGCGCTGCGCGAGGTGGCGGAGGTGGCCGGCGTCGCCGGGCACCCGGCCACCCCCCGGCTGCTCGCCGAGACCAACTGGGCGGGGCAGGCCGTGGCGCTTGTCGAGCCGCTGCCCACCGGGGTACGCGGGGTGCCGGTCGACGCCCCGCCGGAGCTCGCGGCGCTGCTCGCGGTGGCCCGGCGGGGTCGGCCACCGGCGACCCCGCGTCCGCTGGCCGGCTCGTCGTTCCTCGATCGGTTGACCGTAGCGGCGCAGCGGGCGGCCGAGACGGATCCGGCCGGGGCGCGGGCGGTGGCGGCGGTGGCGGAACTGGCCCGCCGGCACGGCGACGTGGCCGTCGAGTTCGGCCACTGGCACGGCGACTGGGTGCCGTGGAACCTCGGCCGGCACGCCGGTGAGCTGGTCGCCTGGGACTGGGAGCACAGCGGGCCGGACGTACCGGTCGGCTTCGACCTGGCCCACGACGCGTTCCAGCGATCCCTGGTGCTGCGCGGTGAACCGGCCGCGACCGCGGCCGAGCAGGTGACTCAGTGGCTGGACCGGTACGGCGACCGGCTGGGCCTGGACCCGGCCCGCCGCCGCCTGGTCGCCGACGCGTACCTGATCGAGATGTGGCTGCGGACCTGGCGGCTGGCCGACGCCGGTGCCGGCTGGAACCCGGCGCTGCATCCGGCGTTGCTTGACGTCATCGAGAAACGACAGTGAGAGAAGGTCGGGCCGACCGCTGGGGGTACGGCTCGACCGTGGTGCAGGCACAGCGGACTTGTGGGGAGTCGCGTGGACAACGTAGACAAAGTGGGGCAGCAGTTACTGCTGGTCGGGTCGAGCGGCGGGCACCTGGCCCAGCTGCTCGCCCTGAAACCCTGGTACGAGACCTGGCAACGCTGCTGGGTGACCTTCGACACGCCGGAGGCGGTGTCCCTGCTGGCCGGCGAGGACCTGATCCCGGCCTACCATCCGACCACCCGCAACGTGCGCAACCTGTTGCGCAACGCCCTGCTGGCGGCCCGGGTGCTGCGCCGGCGGCGGATCGCCGCGGTGGTGACCACCGGCGCCGGGGTGGCGCTGCCGTTCGTCGTGCTGGCCCGGCTGCGCCGCATCCCGACGGTCTACATCGAGGTCTACGACCGGATCGACACCCCGACGCTCACCGCCCGGCTGTGTCGCCCGTTCCTGTCGAAGATGCTCGTGCAGTGGGACGAGCAGCGCCGCCAGTACCCGGAGGCCACCGTCGTGGGGACGCTGCTGTGAGCGGCGAGGCGACGCGCACCGACGCGCAGTTCGGCGCATCCGCGGACGCCGCCGCGGCCCACATCCCGGCGCCCCGTGACGGCAACCGGGTCGGTCGGGCCCAGCTGCTGGTGGCGGTCGGCACCGACAAGCACCCCTTCGACCGGCTGGTCGGCTGGCTGCGGGAGTGGTACGGCGAGGTCGCCGACGAGGTGGTGCTGACCGTGCAGCACGGCCACACCCGGGTCGAGGGTCTGCCCGACGCGGTGCCGTTCCTCGGGCACGCCGAGTTGCAGACCGCGATGGCCGGGGCGGACCTGGTGGTCTGCCACGGTGGCCCGGCCACCATCCTGGAGGCCCGCCGGCACGGGCACCTGCCGATCGTCGTGCCCCGGGACCCGAGTCTCGGCGAGCACGTCGACAACCACCAGCAGTTGTTCGCCCGTCGGCTCGGTGCGGCAGGCCTGGTCGCGCTCTGCGAAACCCGGCAGGAGTTGCGGGACGCCCTCACCGCCGGCCTGGCAGAGCCGGGACGGTTCACGGTGACCGTGGACGCCGACGCGGCCGAGGCGCAACGCACCGCCGTGCGCCGGGTGGGCATGATCGTCGAGGAGTTGGTGGCCGAGGCCGCGCAGCGGCGTCACCGGCCCTGGTGGCGGCCGTGGCGCGGGCCCGGCCCGAATGGAAGGCACAAGCTATGACCGCGTACCCGAGCGTCACCGCCGTCGTACCCACCCGGGACCGTCCCGAACTGCTCCGGGCGGCGGTACGGGCCATCGTCGGGCAGGACTATCCGGGGCAGGTCGAGACGGTCGTGGTGTACGACCAGTCCGAGCCGGACCCGTCGCTGGCCGAGTTGTCGGCGGCGGACCGGCCGGTACGGGTGGTGACCAATACCCGCACCCCGGGGCTGGCCGGGGCCCGCAACTCCGGCACCATGGCCGCCACCGGTGAGCTGATCGCTTTCTGTGACGACGACGACGAGTGGCTGCCGGGCAAGCTGGCGGCCCAGGTCGACGCCCTCAACGCGGTGCCCGGTGCCGAGTTCGTCAGCTGCGGCATCCGGGTCAGCTACGACGGGCACACCGTCGAGCGGGTACTGGAACGCGACTCGATCAGCCTGGCCGACCTGCTGCGGGATCGGATGACCGAACTGCACCCGTCGACCTTCCTGATCCGGGCGGCGGCCCTGCGCGACGGGTTCGGGCTGGTCGACGAGGAGATCCCGGGCAGCTACGCCGAGGACTACGAGTTCCTGCTGCGGGCCGCCCGCAGCGCCCCGCTGGTCAACCTGCGCACCCCGTACGTGCTGGTGCGCTGGCACAAGCGGTCGTACTTCGCCCAGCGCTGGGACACCATCTCCGAGGCGTTGCAGTGGCTGCTGGAGCGCTACCCCGAGTTCGCCACCCAGCCGGCCGGTCAGGCCCGGGTCACCGGGCAGATCGCCTTCGCGCGGGCCGCCTCGGGGGACCGGCGCGGGGCGATGCGCTGGGCCCGGCGCACCCTGCGCCGCAACCCGCGCGAGCCTCGGGCGTACCTGGCGTTGGCGGTGGCCGGGCGGGTGGTCCGCGCCGACGCCGTGCTGCGCACCCTGCACAAGCGCGGCCGGGGCATCTGACCGCGCCGCGCCGCTGCACAGCAGAGCTATCAACCCCTACCGAAGGATCAGACGTCGATGGCGCTGCATTCAGGCTCCGACTTGTCGACTCAGCCACCTCGTACGGCGCCAAGCGGCGGGCGCGGAGCGCGGCCTGGCTCTCGTCTGATGCAAATGCTGGTTGGATCGATGTGTCAGCGGTTTGGTCGGATCCGGCAAACCTTCGTTGCCAACCTGCGGAAGCGTAGCGAGGTGACGTGGCCAGCGTTCCTCGCCGAGATGGTCGTCTTCGTATGTCTCTACGCCATTTTCGCTGGGGTGCTCTTTGCCCTCGGCTGGGGCTCGGGACTGGCCTACCTCACAGTTGCGTGCGCTAGCTGCATTCTTGGCTATACCGCGTTACGCCTCGTCCTGAGGGCAGTGTTTCGACGGGGCAGGCGACAGGGGTAGGGCAACGGTCGAGGGGGCACGTGCCGTGCCCCCTCGACGCGTCGTTCGCTGCTTGGACTCGTTTTGCTGTGGGCCGATGTTCCGTAGGGCGGGACTCGGCGGGCGGTGCGGGGCGGCGGGCACCGGGCGTGACAGACTCATGGCTGTGTTGCGCTGGTTGACCGCAGGGGAATCGCACGGACCCGCCCTCGTCGCGTTGCTGGAGGGGGTGCCGGCCGGGATCGAGGTGACCACCACCGAGATCGCCGGCGAGTTGGCCCGCCGCCGGCTCGGCTACGGCCGGGGTGCGCGGATGTCCTTCGAACAGGACGAGATCGAGGTCATCGGTGGCCTGCGCCACGGGGTGACACTGGGCAGCCCGGTCGCTCTGCGGGTCGGCAACTCCGAGTGGCCCAAGTGGCGCACCGTGATGGCCGCCGACCCGGTCGACGCCGACGAGCTGGCCCGCCAGGCCCGCAACGCCCCGCTCACCCGGCCCCGGCCCGGCCACGCCGACCTGGCCGGCATGCAGAAGTACGGCCACACCGACGCCCGTCCGATCCTGGAGCGGGCCAGCGCGCGGGAGACCGCCGCCCGGGTCGCCGTCGGCACGGTGGCCAAGGCGCTGCTGCGCCAAGCCCTCGACGTGGAGATCGTCTCGCACGTGGTGGAGTTGGGCCCGGTGGCCGTCAAGCCGGGGCTGCGGCCCCGCCCGGAGGACGCCGAGCGCATCGACGCCGACCCGCTGCGCTGCCTCGACCCGGAGGCCAGCGCCCGGATGGTCGCCGAGGTCGACGCCGCGAAGAAGGCCGCCGACACCCTCGGTGGTGTGGTCGAGGTGCTGGCGTACGGCGTGCCGCCCGGCCTGGGCAGCCACGTGCAGTGGGACCGCAAGCTCGACGCGAGGCTGGCCACCGCGCTGATGTCGATCCAGGCGATCAAGGGTGTGGAGATCGGCGACGGCTGGCAGCAGGCCCGCTCGCGCGGTTCCGAGGCGCACGACGAGATCATCCCCACCGCCACCGGCGTACGTCGGGTCACCGACCGGGCCGGTGGCCTGGAAGGCGGCATCACCACCGGTGAGCCGCTGCGGGTGAAGGCCGCGATGAAGCCGATCTCGTCGCTGAACCGGGCCCTCGCGACTGTCGACATCACCACCGGTGAGCCGGCCACCGCGATCAACCAGCGCTCCGACGTCTGCGCGGTGCCCGCCGCCGCCGTCGTCGCCGAGGCGATGGTGGCGCTGGTGCTGGCCGAGGCGGCAGTGGAGAAGTTCGGCGGCGACTCGATCGCCGAGATGCGCCGCAACCTCGCGGGCTACCTCGACGCGCTGGTGATCCGGTGACCGGTCGGACCCGTCCGGTCTGCGTGCTGGTCGGCGCGCCCGGCTCCGGCAAGACCACTGTCGGTGAGGTCCTCGCGGCCGAGCTGGGGGTCGAGTTCCGGGACACCGACGCCGACATCGAGCGCCTGGCCGGCAAGCCGATCCCGGAGATCTTCGTCGACGAGGGGGAGGAGCACTTCCGTGCCCTCGAACGGGCGGCGGTGGCCGCGGCGCTGGCCTCCTGCGACGGGGTGCTGGCTCTCGGCGGTGGCGCGGTGCTGGCCGAGGAGAACCGGGCCGCGCTGGTCGGTCACCAGGTGGTGCACCTGTCGGTCGAGTTGACCGACGCGGTGAAGCGGGTCGGTCTCGGTGTCGGGCGTCCGCTGTTGGCGATCAACCCGCGGGCCACCCTCAAACACCTGATGGACCAGCGGCGACCGCTCTACGCCGAGGTGGCGACCGTGACGGTGGTGACCGACGGCCGCACTCCGCAGGAGATCGCCGCCGAGATCATCCCCCTGCTCAAGCGGTAAGGAAGGGCACCTTCTTAACGCCTCAGGTAGAGCAGGGGTCCCCTTTTAACGTCTGACGCGCGGCCGGTGCCGGTGCGCGGCGCGGCTGTGGGCGCCAGCTGGCCAGCAGGGCCAGGGCGAGCAGGATCTCGGCCGCATCGCCGCCGTAGTACATCACCGCTGCGCCGGCCCGCAGCGCCTGCGGCGGGGCCGGTACGTCGACAAGCAGCCCTGCGTACAGGAGTTGGGCCAGGCTGGCGTGCGCGACGACCGCGGCGCCGAGCACCACCAGCCGTACCGGCACGGACGCCCGGTGCCGGTACGGTTCCGGGCCGGCGATCGACCAGGTGAACAGCAACCCGCTGAGCAGGAAGTGCAGGTTGACCAGGTCGTGCAGCACCGGGCTGGCGAGGGTGGCCCGGTACAGCGGGGTGAGGTAGAGCAGCCACAGCCCACCGGCGGTGAGCAGCAGCCCGGTGACCGGGTGGGCGAGCGTGCGCGCCACCGGATGCCGCAGCGCCCGCAGCGCCGCCCGCCCGACCCGCCGGTCGACGGTACGCAACAGCAGAGTGCCGGGCGCGCCGAGCACCAGGCCCAGCGGGGCGAGCATGCCGAGCAGCAGGTGCTGCCACATGTGCGCGGCGAACCCGTCGGCCGGCAGCAGCAGGGCGACGGCGAGCAGCGCACATCCGGCGGCGAACGCGGCCGTACGCCAATGGCTCCAGCCCGGCCGGTCCGGTTCGCGCTGCCGCAACACGGCAGCCAGATAACACCAACCCGCCACCAGGGGTACGAGCACAGCCGGGCCGACGGTCGTGGCGTGCTGCGCGGTGTGCGCCACGCTCATCGGCGTCGGCTCGCCGAGGTCGTGTCGTCGGCGCAGAGGTCCACGGCGGTGGCGCGGCGTTGCACGAGCCACCCGACGGCGATCAGCACGACGCCCAGGGCGAGGAAGCCGAGATCCCACCAGAGTTGGTGTTCGCCGGCCCGGACGTGGTGGATGGCCAGGATGTGGTGGTCGATGATGCCCTCGACCAGGTTGAACAGCCCCCACCCGAGCAACGCCCAGCCCCACAGCATCGGCGAGCGCCACAGTCGCCCCCGGGACCGGGTCACCCGGGCGTAGAGCATGGCCAGGCCGGTCAGCACCGCCACCCAGGTGACCACGTGGAAGAGCCCGTCCCACAGGGTGTTCATCTGCAATCCGGCGACGGTGTCCACCGGGTACTCGCGGATGCCGATGTTGTCGGCGCCGGTGTTGCTGAGCAGGTGGTGCCACTGGAGCACCTGGTGCAGCACGATGCCGTCGACGAAACCGCCGAGCCCGACGCCGAGGATGGTGGCCGGCAGCCGGATGTCGGCGCCGTCGATCGTCCGCTCGGTCATGGTGCCCCCTGGATAGCTGGTGATGGTGCCCCTGCCCGGTCCACGAACCGGTAAACCTCCGTTCCATTGATCGGGCACCGGTGAGCGGATCCGGTCCAGGCGGTCGACGGTGGGCTAGGCTCCCGGCGATGGACAACGTGACCCGGATCCCGGTCGGCGGCGAACGGCCGTACGACGTACTGGTCGGTCGTGGCCTGCTCGACACGCTGCCCGGCCTGCTGCCCGATGCCACCCGGGTGGCGGTGCTGCACGCCCCGCCGCTGAAGGAGTTGGCCGACGCCATCGGTGACCGGCTCGGCGCCGCCGGCATGACACCGCTGCCGATCGAGGTGCCCGACGCCGAGGCCGGCAAGCACGTCGACGTGGCGGCGGCCTGCTGGGACCGGCTCGGCGAGGCGGGGTTCACCCGTACCGACGCGGTGGTCGGGTTGGGCGGCGGCGCGGTCACCGACCTGGCCGGGTTCGTGGCCGCCTGCTGGCTGCGCGGGGTGCGCTGGGTGCCGGTGGCCACCTCGCTGCTGGGCATGGTCGACGCGGCGGTGGGCGGCAAGACCGGCATCAACACCACGGCCGGCAAGAACCTGGTCGGCGCCTTCCACCCGCCGGTCGGGGTGTTGGCGGACCTCAGCACGCTGGACACCCTGCCGCCGGTCGACCTGGCCGCCGGTCTGGCCGAGGTGGTCAAGTGTGGCTTCATCACCGACCCGGTCATCCTCGACCTGGTCGAGAGCGACCCGGCGGCGGCCGTCGATCCGACCGGGCCGGTGGCCCGGGAGCTGATCGAGCGGGCGATCCGGGTCAAGGCCGACGTGGTCGGCGGAGACCTGCGTGAGTCAGGCGTACGCGAGGTGCTCAACTACGGGCACACCCTGGCGCACGCCATCGAGAAGGTCGAGGAGTACCGCTGGCGGCACGGGCACGCCGTCTCGGTCGGCCTGGTCTACGCCGCCGAACTGGCCCGCCTCACCGGCCGGTTGGACGAGGCCACCGCCGGCCGGCACCGTGCCGTGCTGACCGCGCTCGACCTGCCGACCCACTACCCGGCCGACGCCTGGCCCGGCCTGCTGGCCGCCATGCGGGTCGACAAGAAGGCCCGGGGCAACCGGCTGCGGTTCGTGGTGCTCGACGGGCTGGCCCGACCGGCGATCCTGGACGGTCCCGACGACGACCTGCTGCACACCGCGTACGACGCGGTGTCCGGCTGAATCGTCGCGGGTTTCTGCGGCTGAACTGTCGCGAGTGGAAGGCGAACCAGCATGAAGGTGTACGTGCTCAATGGGCCGAACCTGGGCCGGCTGGGCACCCGCCAGGTCGACGTCTACGGGACGACCAGCTACGCCGACCTGGTCACACTCTGCGAGACGACGGGACGAGACCTGGGCCTGGACGTCGTCGTGCGGCAGACCGACGCCGAGCACGAGCTGCTCGGCTGGCTGCACGCCGCCGCGGACGAGGGTGCCGCCGTGGTGCTGAATCCGGCCGCCTGGTCGCATTACTCCATCGCGGTGCGCGACGCCTGCGCCATGCTGCGCGGGCCGCTGGTGGAGGTGCACCTGTCCAACATCCACGCTCGGGAGGAGTTCCGGCACCGCTCGGTGGTCTCGGCGGTGGCGACCGGCGTGATCTGCGGGCTCGGCGTCGACGGCTACCGCCTCGCCCTGCACCACCTCGCCGCCCGCCGCGACCAGCGCAGCTGACCTCCCGCCCGCCGCGACCAGAGCAGCTGATCTCCCCGCCGGCACGCATGCTCCGGTCGGCCGCGCGAGCACTACGCTCGGCTTCCCCTGCTTCAATCACGCTCGGTGATGGCCGTCGTTCCGTCCCTCGTACCCTCGCTTCGCCCTTTGCTCTGCTTCAACCCACGCAACCGTCGATGAGCAGCATCTTCGTGTTGCGGGTGGCGCGAGATGTCCCGCGCTTTCGCCACGGGGCGTAACCGTTGCGTGGGTTGAAGCAGAGCAAAGGGGCGGGGTGGGGGAGGCGGTGGGGTGGGTTGTGTCACGGAGGGTGGCGGTCCGGGTCGGGTGGGGCCGGACTGACCGTGGACGGCGGCGGTCGGGGTGCCGCAGGGTGGCTAGTAGACTTGCTAGGTCTGTCCGCCAAATGACGATCAAGGCAGGAAATGGCCACCACCAACGACCTGAAGAACGGCCTGGTACTCAACCTCGACGGGGAGCTCTGGGCCGTCGTTGAGTTCCAGCACGTCAAGCCCGGTAAGGGTGGTGCGTTCGTGCGTACCACGCTGAAGAACGTGCTCTCCGGCAAGGTCGTCGACAAGACCTTCAACGCGGGCACCAAGGTCGAGACCGCGACCGTTGACAAGCGCACCATGCAGTACCTCTACGCCGACGGCGAGGACTACGTCTTCATGGACATGGAGACGTTCGACCAGATCACCGTGCCCGGTGGGACGGTCGGTGAGGCGGCGAACTACCTGCTGCCCGAGGCCGAGGCGACGGTGGCCACGCACGAGGGTGTGCCGCTCTACGTCGAGCTGCCGACCTCGGTCGTGCTGGAGATCACCTACACCGAGCCGGGCCTGCAGGGCGACCGGTCCACCGGTGGCAACAAGCCGGCGACGGTGGAGACCGGCGCGACCGTGCAGGTGCCGCTGTTCATCACCACCGGCGAGAAGATCAAGGTCGACACGCGCGACGGCCGTTACCTCGGCCGCGCCTGATGGCCGAGGGTCCGAAGCAGCAGATGCCCGCGCGCCGCAAGGCGCGCAAGCGGGCGCTGGACGTGCTCTTCGAGGCCGACCTGCGTGATCGTCCGCCGGTCGAGGTGTTGGCCGGCTACATCGAGCGGATCGAGAAGCCGCGCCCCGATCACCTCGGGTACGCGGTCGGCCTGGTCGAGGGCGTGGCCGGTCATCTGGACCGGATCGACGAGCTGATCTCCAGCTACGCCGAGGGTTGGACGCTGGACCGGATGCCGGTGGTCGACCGTAACCTCGCCCGGATCGCGGTCTACGAACTGCTCTACGTCGACGAGATCGACGATGCGGTGGCGATCAGTGAGGCCGTCGAACTGGCTCGGCAGATGTCGACCGACGACTCGCCTCGCTTCCTCAACGGTCTGCTCGGCCGCATCGCCGAGTACGCCACCCGCTGATCGGCTCCGACGCGGGACACCGCTTGCGGTCGTAGCCGCGTCGGGGAGTGCGACGAACGGAAAGGCCCGCGCCGGACGGCGCGGGCCTTTCGTTGCTGGGAATTCAGGAAGCGAAGAACGCCCGGGGGTCGGCGACCAGCACGCCGTGCTCGGTCAGCCGCTCGATCAGACCGGAGGGCGAGGCGTCGTAGACGATCGCGAGGGCCCGCAGGTCGTCGGCGCGGATCGACAGGACCCGGCCGTTGTAGTCACCGCGCTGCTGCTGAATGGCGCGGGCGTACCGGGCGACGTAGGCGAGGTCCTCGCTGGCCTCGTCGTAGAGCCGCTCCAGGTCCAAGACGATCTTGCTGGTGGGCTCGTGCCGCACCCCGCTGCCGTCGGGCAGCAACTCCGAGACCGGTACGCGGTAGAACTCGGCCAACTCGGCCAGGCGGGACACCGTGACGGCCCGGTCACCGCGCTCGTACGAGCCGACCACAACCGCCTTCCAACGCCCGTTCGACTTCTCCTCCACGCCCTGCAGGGACAGACCCTGCTGCTGGCGAATGGAGCGCAGACGGGCGCCCAGAGACTTGGCGTATTCAGAGGGCATTCGGACACTCCCAGTGCTGCTCGGGGTTCTCCCAGCGATCGCTACGGAGCGTGACGGTACGGGGATTCGTAAACGTGGTCAAGTGGTGGCGATACCTCAGTTGAACACCCCGGTCGACTTGTCCCGTTCTGCCCGCTGAACCGATACGCCGACCGGTCCCTCCCCGACGTGGTCTGAGCCACTCGTGCCCGACCGTGGTTACGGCAACGACCACTGGTAACGTGGCCCAAGCCCTCCCGCCGGCCGTACCCGGCTGACCTGGGGGGATCCGACATCCTTTAACGACCCGTCCCGTGAGGCGGGGAAGGAGGTCCGCCGTGGCCTGCCCACCGGCTGCCCACCCGTCGCCACCGCGACAACCCTCGGTGAAGGTGATTCTGACCAGTGCCGAGGTGCAACGTGTCGTCGACCGGATCGCCCACCAGATCCTGGAGAAGACCCAGGGCGCGGCGGACACCGTACTGCTCGGAGTGCCGACCCGAGGCGCCCCGCTGGCGCGACGCCTCGCCGAGCGGATCAACGCCTTCGAGGGCACCGCGGTGCCGGTCGGTGTGCTCGACATCACCCTCTACCGCGACGACCTGCGTCGCAACGCCACCCGGGCGGTCGGCCCGACCCAGGTGCCGCCGGGCGGAATCGACGGCATGCGGGTGATCCTCGTCGACGACGTGCTCTTCTCCGGCCGTACGGTGCGCGCCGCCCTCGACGCGCTGAGCGACCTCGGACGTCCGTCGTCCGTGCAGTTGGCGGTCCTGGTCGACCGGGGCCACCGGCAGTTGCCGATCCGCGCCGACTACGTCGGCAAGAACATCCCGACCGCCCTCGCCGAGAGTGTGAAGGTGACGCTGGCCGAGACCGACGGCGTCGACGAGGTACGGCTCTACGGGGAGGCCGCGCTTTCATGATCAGGCACCTGCTCTCCGGCGCCGATCTCGACGCCGACACCGCCATCCAGATCCTGGACACCGCGGCCGAGATGGCCGCCGTCTCCGGCCGCGAGGTCAAGAAGCTGCCCGCGCTGCGCGGGCGTACGGTGGTCAACCTCTTCTACGAGGACTCCACCCGGACCCGGATCTCCTTCGAGGCGGCGGCGAAGCGGCTCAGCGCCGACGTGATCAACTTCTCGGCCAAGGGGTCCAGCGTCGCCAAGGGCGAGAGCCTCAAGGACACCGCGCTGACCCTGCAGGCGATGGGCGCCGACGCGGTGGTCGTCCGGCACCCGGCCTCCGGCGCCCCGCACCGGCTCGCCGACTGGGTCGACGGTTCGGTGGTCAACGCCGGTGACGGCACCCACGAGCATCCCACCCAGGCGCTGCTGGACGCGTACACGATGCGCTCCCGGATGGGCCGGCTGGCCGGCCTGTCGGTCGCGGTCGTCGGGGACGTGCTGCACTCGCGGGTGGCCCGGTCGAACGTGCTGCTGCTGTCCACCCTCGGCGCGAAGGTCACCCTGGTCGGGCCGCCCACCCTCATCCCGGTCGACATCGCCGCCGCCCTGGCTCCCGGCACCGCCGTCTGCTACGACCTCGACGCGGTGCTGCCGTCGACGGACGTGGTGATGATGCTGCGGGTGCAACGGGAGCGGATGGGCGACTCCTACTTCCCGTCCGCCCGCGAGTACGCCCGCCGCTACGGTCTCGACGGCGCCCGCATGCGCCGGTTGCCGGAGCACGCGATCGTCATGCACCCCGGTCCGATGAACCGGGGCATGGAGATCACCCCGGAGGTCGCCGACTCGCCCCGCTCCACCATCGTCGAACAGGTCACCAACGGAGTCTCCGTACGGATGGCCGTCCTCTACCTGCTGCTCGGGGGAAACAACCGGTGAACTCGTACCTGATCAGAAACGTCAGCGTGCTCGGCGCGGCACCGACCGACCTGCTGCTGCGCGACGGCGTGGTCGCCGAGGTGGGTCGGGGGCTGTCCGCGCCGGACGCAGTCGTGATCGACGCCGACGGGCTGGTGGCCCTGCCCGGCCTGGTCGACCTGCACACCCACCTGCGCGAGCCGGGCCGGGAGGACGCCGAGACCGTCGAGACGGGTTCCCGGGCGGCGGCGCTGGGCGGCTACACCGCGGTCTGCGCGATGGCGAACACCTCGCCGGTGGCCGACACCGCCGGGGTGGTCGAGCAGGTCTGGCGCCTGGGTCGGGAGGCCGGGCTGGTCGACGTGCAGCCGATCGGCGCGGTCACCGTCGGGCTGGCCGGCGAGCGCCTCGCCGAGCTGGGCGCGATGGCCGACTCGGCCGCCCGGGTGCGGATCTTCTCCGACGACGGGCACTGCGTCGCCGACCCGAGGCTGATGCGCCGCGCCCTGGAGTACGTCAAGGCGTTCGACGGGATCATCGCCCAGCACGCCGAGGAGCCCCGGCTCACCGAGGGCGCGCAGATGCACGAGGGTGAGGTCTCCACCCGGCTGGGCCTGACCGGCTGGCCGGCGGTGGCCGAGGAGGCGATCATCGCCCGGGACGTGCTGCTGACCGAGCACGTCGGCGGCCGGCTGCACGTCTGCCACGTCTCCACCGCCGGCAGCGTCGAGGTGCTGCGTCAGGCCAAGGCGCGCGGCGTACGGGTCACCGCCGAGGTGACCCCGCACCACCTGCTGCTCACCGACTCGGTCGTCGGCGGCAGCAACGAACTCGCCAGCCCCGCCATCGCGGACACCTGGCACCCGGCCGGGGCGTACGACCCGGTGTACAAGGTCAACCCGCCGCTGCGTACCGCCGCCGACGTCGCCGCCCTGCGGGCCGCGCTGGTCGACGGCGTGATCGACATCATCGCCACCGACCACGCCCCGCACGCCGTGGAGGACAAGGAGTGCGAGTGGGCGTACGCCCGGCCGGGCATGCTCGGGCTGGAGACGGCGCTGTCGATCGCGCTCGACGTGCTCGGCCCCGAATGGGACATGATCGCCGAGCGGATGTCGCGCACCCCGGCCCGCATCGCCGGGCTGACCGAGCACGGCCGTGATCCGGCCCCCGGAGTCCCGGCCAACCTGACCCTGGTCGACCCGGCGAGCCGCCGGCTGATCGACCCGGCTGAGTCGGCAAGTCGCAGCCGCAACACCCCGTACGCCCGGATGACGCTGCCGGGTCGCATCGTGGCGACCTTCCTGCGTGGCGAGGCGACGGTCCTGGACGGAAAGGCAGTCAAGTGAGTCGTAGGCGTCCAGCGATTCTCGTCCTGGAGGACGGGCGCACGTTTCATGGTGAGGCGTACGGCAGTGTCGGGGAGACCTTCGGTGAGGCGGTCTTCAACACCGGGATGACCGGTTATCAGGAGACGCTGACCGACCCGTCGTACCACCGGCAGGTGGTGGTGCAGACCGTCCCGCACGTCGGCAACACCGGTGTCAACGCCGAGGACGACGAGTCCCGGCGGATCTGGGTGGCCGGTTACGTGGTGCGTGACCCGGCCCGGATCAGCTCGAACTGGCGCGCCACCGGCGGGCTGGAGGACCGGCTGGCCACCGAGGGCATCGTCGGCATCAGCGGGGTGGACACCCGGGCGTTGACCCGGCACCTGCGTGAGCGTGGCGCGATGCGGGTCGGCATCTCCAGCATCGACGACGACCCGCGCGCCCTGCTGGCCCGGGTCCGCCAGTCGCCGCAGATGGTGGGCGCGGACCTGTCCGCCGAGGTGACCACCACCGCGCCGTACGTGGTGGCCGCCGAGGGCGAGCACCGGTTCACGGTGGCCGCGTTGGATCTGGGCATCAAGCGCAACGTGCCGCGTCGACTCGCCGCCCGGGGTGTGACCACCCACGTGCTGCCGGTCACCGCGACCATCGACGATCTGCTGGCCACCGGCGCGGACGCGATCTTCTTCTCGCCCGGTCCGGGTGACCCGGCCACCGCCGACGGGCCGGTGAAGCTGGCCCGTGAGGTGCTGCGCCGCAAGGTGCCGCTGTTCGGCATCTGCTTCGGCAGTCAGATCCTCGGTCGGGCGCTCGGCTTCGGCACCTACAAGCTCGACTACGGCCACCGCGGCATCAACCAGCCGGTGCTGGACCGGATGACCGGCAAGGTCGAGGTGACCAGCCACAACCACGGCTTCGCCGTGCAGGTGCCGGGCGTCACGCCGGGCGCGACGGTGCCCGACGAGGTCATCGAGACCGAGTTCGGCGGTGTGCAGGTGAGCCACGTCTGCCTCAACGACAACGTGGTCGAGGGGCTGCGGGCCCTGGACGTGCCCGCGTTCACCGTCCAGTACCACCCGGAGGCGGCGTCCGGCCCGCACGACGCGGACTACCTCTTCGACCGTTTCGCCGAACTGATCGAGGGTCGGACCCACAACGAGGGACACAGCAATGCCTAAGCGGAGCGATCTCAAGCACATTCTGGTGATCGGCTCCGGGCCGATCGTCATCGGGCAGGCCTGCGAGTTCGACTACTCCGGCACCCAGGCGTGCCGGGTGCTGCGCAGCGAGGGGATCCGGGTCAGCCTGGTCAACTCGAACCCGGCCACGATCATGACCGACCCGGAGTTCGCCGACGCCACGTACGTCGAGCCGATCACCCCGGAGTTCGTCGAGCTGGTCATCGCCAAGGAGCGGCCGGACGCGGTGCTGCCGACCCTCGGCGGGCAGACCGCGCTGAACACCGCGGTCGCGTTGCACGAGGCCGGGGTGCTGGAGAAGTACGGCGTCGAGCTGATCGGCGCCAACATCGACGCGATCCGCCGCGGCGAGGACCGGCAGCTGTTCAAGGAGATCGTGGCCAAGGCGGGCGTACGGCTCGAGGTGGCCGACCCGGAGGGTCTGGTGCCCCGCTCGCGTGTCTGCCACTCGATGGACGAGGTCCGCGAGACCGTTGCCGACCTCGGTCTGCCGGTGGTGATCCGGCCGTCGTTCACCATGGGCGGTCTCGGTTCCGGCATGGCGCACAACGACGAGGACCTGGAGCGCATCGCCGGTGCGGGGCTGGCCGCCAGCCCGGTGCACGAGGTGCTGATCGAGGAGAGCGTGCTCGGCTGG
This sequence comes from Micromonospora maris AB-18-032, assembly GCF_000204155.1. Taxonomy (NCBI): domain Bacteria; kingdom Bacillati; phylum Actinomycetota; class Actinomycetes; order Micromonosporales; family Micromonosporaceae; genus Micromonospora; species Micromonospora maris. The sequence continues at coordinate 2,266,079 of NC_015434.1, forward strand.
AAGGAGTACGAGCTCGAACTCATGCGGGACCGGCACGACAACGTGGTGGTGGTCTGCTCGATCGAGAACATCGACCCGATGGGTGTGCACACCGGCGACAGCGTCACCGTGGCACCGGCCATGACGCTCACCGACCGCGAGTTCCAGCAGCTGCGTGACCTGGGCATCGCGGTGCTGCGCGAGGTCGGGGTGGACACCGGCGGCTGCAACATCCAGTTCGCGATCAATCCGGCCGACGGGCGGATCGTGGTCATCGAGATGAACCCGCGGGTGTCCCGCTCGTCGGCGCTGGCCTCCAAGGCGACCGGCTTCCCGATCGCGAAGATCGCCGCGAAGCTGGCCATCGGCTACACCCTCGACGAGATCCCCAACGACATCACCCGTAAGACGCCTGCGGCGTTCGAGCCGACGCTGGACTACGTGGTGGTGAAGATCCCCCGGTTCGCGTTCGAGAAGTTCCCCGGCGCGGACCCGGAGCTGACCACCACGATGAAGTCCGTCGGCGAGGCGATGAGCCTCGGCCGCAACTTCACCGAGGCGTTGAACAAGGCGATGCGGTCGATGGAGACCAAGGCCGCAGGCTTCTGGACGGTGCCCGACCCGGCCGGCGCGACCAAGGAGAACACCCTCGCCGCCCTGGCCACCCCGCACGACGGCCGGCTCTACACGGTGGAGCGGGCGCTGCGCCTGGGCGCCTCGATCGCCGAGGTCACCGCGGCCTCCGGTGGCATCGACCCATGGTTCGTGGACCAGATCGCCGCGCTGGTGGAGCTGCGCAACGAGATCGTGGCCGCGCCGGTGCTCGACGGTGATTTGCTCTACCAGGCCAAGCGGGCCGGCCTGTCCGACCGTCAGCTGGCCGCGCTGCGGCCCGAACTGGCCGCCGAGGACGGCGTGCGGACCCTGCGGCACCGGCTCGGGATCCGGCCGGTCTACAAGACGGTGGACACCTGCGCCGCCGAGTTCGAGGCGACCACGCCGTACCACTACTCGTCGTACGACGCGGAGACCGAGGTGATCGGGTCGCCGCGACCGAAGGTGCTGATCCTGGGTTCCGGACCCAACCGGATCGGGCAGGGCATCGAGTTCGACTACTCCTGCGTGCACGCGGTCCAGGCGCTGCGCGGTGCGCAGTCGGGTGTCGGCGGCACCGGGTTCGAGACCGTGATGGTCAACTGCAACCCGGAGACCGTCTCCACCGACTACGACACCGCCGACCGGCTCTACTTCGAGCCGTTGACCTTCGAGGACGTGCTGGAGGTCTGGCACGCCGAGGACTCCTCCGGTCGGGAGGCCGGTGGGCCCGGCGTGGTGGGCGTGATCGTGCAGCTGGGCGGGCAGACCCCGCTCGGGTTGGCGCAGCGGCTCAAGGACGCCGGTGTGCCGGTGGTCGGCACCTCCCCGGAGTCGATCCACCTGGCCGAGGAGCGGGGCGCATTCGGGTCGCTGCTGGCCCGGGCCGGTCTGCGGGCTCCGGAGCACGGCACCGCCACCTCGTACGAGGAGGCGAAGGAGATCGCTGACGAAATCGGCTATCCGGTGCTGGTCCGCCCGTCGTACGTGCTGGGCGGCCGGGGCATGGAGATCGTCTACGACGATGCCACGCTGCGTGACTACATCGGGCGGGCCACCGACATCTCGCCGGATCACCCGGTGCTTGTCGACCGGTTCCTCGACGACGCCATCGAGATCGACGTGGACGCGCTCTGTGACGCCGACGGGGAGGTGTACCTCGGCGGTGTGATGGAGCACATCGAGGAGGCGGGCATCCACTCCGGCGACTCCTCCTGTGCCCTGCCGCCGATCACCCTGGCCGGTTCGCACGTGGCGCAGGTCCGCCGGTACACCGAGGCGATCGCCCGGGGCATCGGCGTACGCGGCCTGCTCAACGTGCAGTACGCGTTGAAGGACGACACCCTGTACGTGCTGGAGGCCAACCCGCGCGCCTCGCGTACGGTGCCGTTCGTCTCCAAGGCGACGGCGGTGCCGCTGGCCAAGGCGGCGGCCCGGATCGCCCTCGGGGCGACCATCGCCGAGCTGCGGGCCGAGGGCATGCTGCCCGCGACCGGGGACGGTGGCACCCTGCCGCCGGACGCCCCGATCGCGGTCAAGGAGGCGGTCCTGCCGTTCAAGCGCTTCCGGACGCCGGCCGGCAAGGGGGTGGATTCGCTGCTCGGCCCGGAGATGAAGTCGACGGGTGAGGTGATGGGCATCGACACCGCCTTCGGGCACGCCTTCGCCAAGTCCCAGTCGGCCGCGTACGGGTCACTGCCCGTCCGGGGCAAGATCTTCGTCTCGGTGGCGAACCGGGACAAGCGCGGCATGATCTTCCCGGTGAAGCGGCTGGCGGATCTGGGCTTCGAGATCGTGGCGACGGCCGGTACCGCCGAGGTGTTGCGCCGGCACGGGATCGCCTGCGAGGTTGCCCGCAAGCACTACGAGGCAGGTGCCGACGACGATGCGGTGTCGCTGATCCGCAGCAACCAGATCGCCCTGGTGATCAACACCCCGCAGGGGTCCGGTGCCAGCGCCCGCTCAGACGGCTACGAGATCCGCAGCGCCGCGGTCACGGCGGACATCCCCTGCGTGACCACGGTGCCCGGGGTGGCCGCCGCCGTGATGGGCATCGAGGCCCTCATCCGCGGCGACATGCAGGTCCGCCCGCTGCAGGCCCTGCACGCCAGCCTCCGGACCTCCCGATGACCCTCGCTGCACCCATGTCGGTCATGGGGGTGGCGGCGGTGGCGCCGGGAGGTGAGCGTGATGTTTGAGCAGACGGTGCGGCGGGGGTTGTTCCGGGTCGGTGGCGGGGACGCCGAGGCGGCCCACGAGTGGACGCTGCGGCGGTTGAGCGCCCTGTCGCGGACGCCGGGGGCGTTGGCGGTGCTGCGTGCCCGGTACGCGGTGGCCGCACCCCGGACCGTGTTCGGGGTGCGCTTTCCGAACCCGGTGGGACTGGCCGCCGGGATGGACAAGGACGGGGTGGCGCTGCCGGCGTGGCCGGCGTTGGGCTTCGGGTTCGTCGAGGTCGGCACGGTGACGGCGTACCCGCAGCCGGGCAACCCCCGGCCCCGGCTGTTCCGGCTGCCGGACAGCGAGGCAGTGATCAACCGGATGGGCTTCAACAACGCCGGAGCCGAGGCCCTGGCGGCCCGGCTGGCGGCGTTGCCGCGCCCGTTGGGCGTACCGCTGGGGATCTCGCTCGGCAAGTCCAAGGTGACGCCGCTGGACGAGGCGGTGGCCGACTACCAGGCGTCGTACCGTGCGTTGCGCGGGCACGGCGACTACTTCGCGGTCAACGTCTCCTCGCCGAACACCCCCGGCCTGCGTGCCCTGCAGGACCGGGACCACCTGGACGCGCTGCTCGCCGCTCTGGTGGGGGAGAAGCCGGTGCTGGTGAAGATCGCCCCGGACCTGACCGAACCCGCCATCGCCGAACTGCTGGAGGTGTGCCTGGCCCGGGGTGCCGCAGGGGTGATCGCCACGAACACCACTTTGGGGCGCGACGGCCTCGCGCCGGGCGACCGACACCGCGCCGACGAGGCCGGCGGCCTGTCCGGTCGACCGCTGACCGACCGGGCCCGACAGGTGGTCGACTTCGTGCACCGGGAGACCGGTGGACGGCTGCCGATCATCGGGGTGGGTGGCATCGTGCACCCCGACGACGCCGCCCGGATGTTCGACGCCGGCGCCAGCCTGGTGCAGCTCTACACCGGGTTCATCTACCGAGGCCCGGCCCTGCCCCGCGCCGTCGCCCGGGCGGCGGCGACCGCACCGCGGGCGGCCACCACCACACCATGACCGATCACGGTGGGGCGGGCTGCGCCGGACCCGACGGCAGGCCGCGACGGGCCCGACCCACCTGTTCTTGGCCCCTTTGCTCTGCGCCAACCCACGCACCGGGTTTCGACCGGAACCGGTGCGTGCGGTGAAGCAGAGCAAAGGGGCCGAGGTGTACGAGCGACGGGTGCCGGGCGCGGGCCGTTCGCGGCACCGACGACCAGGTGCCGGAGGGGAGACCGGGTGACTCCGCAGGAGCTGCTCGCCGCCGACGCCGCGCACGTCTGGCATCCGTACGCGACCCTGCCGCCGGCTGTGCCGCCGTATCTGGTGGAGGCGGCCGAGGGGGTGCGGCTGCGGCTGGCCGACGGGCGTGAGCTGGTCGACGGGATGTCGTCGTGGTGGGCGGCGATCCACGGCTACCGGCATCCGGTGCTGGACGCGGCGGTGACCGACCAGCTGGGCCGGATGAGCCACGTCATGTTCGGCGGGTTGACCCACGCCCCGGCCGTCGAGTTGGCCCGCACGCTTGTCGAGTTGGCCCCCGACGGGCTGGAGCACGTGTTCCTGGCCGACTCGGGCTCGGTCAGCGTCGAGGTCGCGATCAAGATGTGCCTGCAGTACCAGCGGGCCACCGGCCGGCCGCAGCGGCGGCGGCTGGGCACCTGGCGCGGTGGCTACCACGGGGACACGTTCCACCCGATGAGCATCTGCGACCCCGAGGGCGGCATGCACCATCTCTGGGGCGACGTGCTGCCCCGGCAGGTCTTCGCGCCGGTGCCGCCGGGCGGCTTCGACACACCCCCCGACCCGGCGTACGAGGCGGCGCTCGTCGACGCGGTGCAGCGGCACGCCGACGAGTTGGCCGCGGTGATCGTCGAGCCGGTGGTGCAGGGCGCCGGTGGCATGCGGTTCCACCACCCCCACTACCTGAGGGTGCTGCGCGAGGTGACCCGGGCGCACGGGGTGTTGCTGATCTTCGACGAGATCGCCACCGGGTTCGGGCGTACCGGGACGATGTTCGCCGCCGAGCACGCGGGGGTCGTCCCGGACGTGATGTGTGTGGGCAAGGCCCTCACCGGCGGCTACCTGACCCTCGCCGCCGCGCTGTGCACCCCCGAGGTGGCGGCGGGCATCCGTACGGGTGGGGTGCTGGCACACGGCCCGACGTTCATGGGTAATCCGCTCGCCTGTGCGGTCGCCAACGCGTCGTTGGGGCTGCTGCGGGCGGGCGACTGGGCCGGGCAGGTGGCGAGGCTCCAGCGCCATCTGCGGGCCGGCCTGGAGCCGTTGCGCGGCCTGCCGGGCGTGGCCGATGTCCGGGTCCTCGGCGGCATCGGCGTGGTGCAACTCGACCACGAGGTCGACATGGCGGCCGCCACCGCCGCCGCGGTGGGCCAGGGGGTGTGGCTGCGCCCGTTCCGGGATTTGATCTACACGATGCCGCCGTACGTCACCGACGACGCTGACCTGGCCCGGATCGCGGCGGCTATCGGCGCGGCCGCCCGGGTCGCCTGAGTAACCGGTAGCCCGCAGAAGCCGAGTTTGAGTAGTCGGACAGGGCAGATTGAGCACTGAGAGGAAGGCACGGATGGAGAGCTTTGGCGCCCGGCTGCATCGGGCCGTTGGCGAGCGCGGCCCGCTCTGCGTCGGCATCGATCCGCACCCGGCACTGCTGGCCCGGTGGGGTCTGGCCGACGACGTGGACGGGCTCAGTCACTTCGCCGGGACGGTCGTCGACGCCCTCGGTGACCGGGTTGCGGTGGTCAAGCCGCAGTCGGCGTTCTTCGAGCGATTCGGGTCCCACGGGGTGGCGGTGCTTGAGTCAACTATCCGACAGTTGCGTGAGCGCGGCGCGCTCGTTCTGCTCGACGTCAAGCGTGGCGACATCGGCTCGACGGTCCAGGCGTACGCGTCGGCGTACCTCAACCCATCCAGCCCCATGCATGTCGACGCGATCACGGCAAGCCCATTCCTGGGGGTCGGATCGTTGGCCCCCATGTTCGAACTGGCCGCCGAACACGGCGGCGGGGTCTTCGTTCTGGCGCTCACCTCCAACCCCGAGGGCGCCTCGGTCCAGCGGGCCACGACCGCCGACGGACGCACCGTCGCGCAGACCGTGATTGACGAGATTTCGCAGCTCAACGCCGGTGCGGAGCCGCTCGGCAGCATCGGTGCGGTGGTCGGGGCGACGGTCGGCGAGACCGGCTGCGACCTGTCGGCGATGAACGGTCCGTTGCTCGCGCCGGGCCTCGGCGCGCAGGGCGCCACGGCGGCGGATCTCCGCGTCGTGTTCGGCTCGAGCCTGCCCGCCGTGCTGCCTTCGTACTCCCGAGAGGTGTTGGGAGCGGGCCCAGACCCGGAGGCTCTGCGGGCCGCAGCCGACCGGGCGGTAGTCGACTGCCGGGCCGCGCTCAAGCTGTCGTGACTGACTGATGGCTCGGTCACTTTGTGGTGATCATCGCGCGCCCACGTTGCCGAAAGCTCCGTTGACCGCTAGTTTTCCCGGCGCTGGGAACCCCTGGGTTCACAGCGACACCACGTTTCACAGATGCGGCGGTGCGTCCCGCCCGTCGCGATAGGGACCTGAGGAGAACTGGTGCCGCTCCCGTCACTGACCCCCGAGCAGCGCGCAGCCGCGCTGGAGAAGGCTGCGGAGATCCGCAAAGCCCGTGCCGAGCTGAAGGAGCAGCTCAAGCAGGGCAAGACCACCCTCGGAGCCGTTCTCGAACGGGCCGAGTCCGACGACGTCGTCGGCAAGCTCAAGGTGTCGGCCGTGCTGCAGGCGATGCCGGGCATCGGCAAGATCCGGGCCACCCAGATCATGGAGAAGCTCAAGATCGCCGACAGCCGTCGCCTGCGTGGCCTCGGCGAGCAGCAGCGCAAGGCCCTGCTTGGGGAGTTCGCCGCCAACTGAGTGTGGCTGCGTGTAGAAACAAGCAGTGAGCTTGGATGACGAGACGCGCCCGGCGGCTCGGCTCACTGTCCTGGCTGGCCCATCCGGTGCCGGTAGGGAGAGTGTCGTCGAGTTGGTCCGGGCGCGTTCTCCGTCCGTGTGGCGGCCGATTCCGGTCACCACCCGCCCCCGACGTGAGGGCGAGCTGGACGGGGTCGATCGCCACTTCCTGACCCCTGAGCAGTTCGAGCGGCGCCTGGCCGCCGGTGACCTGTTGGAGTGGAGCCGGTTCGGTGCGCACCGCCGGGGCACCGAGATCGCCCCGTTGCGCAGCCGCATCGCCGCCGGCGTGCCGGTCCTGTTGCCCCTGGACCTCGACGGGGCGCTGCTGGTGCGGGCCGCCTGGCCGCAGGCCCGCCTGGTGTTGCTTCACCCACCCGGTCGGATGCCGGTTCCGACCGTGACGACGGCCTTCGACCACGCCGTCTCGTACGACCGCACTGAGCAGGTCGTGGACGAACTGGTAGGATTCATCGGTTCTTCCTTCCTGGCTCCGGCCCGGCCGCGCCTGCGCGGTTGAGCGCCGGCACCGCGTTCGCGCGGTCCGTGCGAAAGACGCAGAGGTTTATCCGTGGGATCCATCGCCAACCCAGAAGGCATCACCAACCCGCCGATCGATGAGCTCCTGGAGAAGACGACGTCGAAGTACGCTCTGGTCATTTTCGCGGCCAAGCGTGCGCGTCAGGTCAACGCCTACTACAGCCAGCTCGGCGAGGGTCTGCTCGAGTACGTCGGCCCGCTGGTCGAGACCACCCCTCAGGAGAAGCCGCTCTCCATCGCGATGCGTGAGATCAACGCGGGTCTGCTCACCGCTGAACCGACCGACCAGCCGTAACCGTTCCACGTTCGATGAACGCCCGGATCATCCTCGGGGTCGGCGGCGGGATCGCCGCGTACAAGGCGTGTGAACTGCTCCGACTGTTCACCGAGTCGGGCCACCAGGTCCGGGTCGTACCGACCGCCGCCGCGCTCCGGTTCGTCGGCGCGCCGACCTGGGCCGCGCTCTCCGGGCAACCGGTCGCCGAGGACGTCTGGTCCGACGTGCACGAGGTGCCGCACGTACGTCTCGGCCAGCAGGCGGACCTGGTGGTGGTCGCACCCACCACCGCCGACCTGCTGGCCAAGGCCGCCCAGGGCATCGCCGACGACCTACTCACCAACACCCTGCTCACGGCCCGCTGCCCGGTGGTGCTGGCACCGGCCATGCACACCGAGATGTGGGAGCATCCCGCCACCGTCGAGAACGTGGCGACGCTGCGACGTCGAGGGGTGCGGGTCATCGAGCCCGCGGTGGGACGGCTCACCGGGGCCGACACCGGCAAGGGTCGGCTGCCCGACCCGGCGGAGATCTTCGCCGTCGCCCGCCGGACCCTGGCCCGGGGTGTCGCCGCCCCAGCCGACCTGACCGGCCGGCACGTGGTGGTCACCGCCGGGGGCACCCGGGAGCCGCTGGACCCGGTGCGCTTCCTGGGTAACCGGTCCTCCGGCAAACAGGGCTACGCCTTCGCCCGCGCCGCGGTGGCCCGCGGCGCCCGGGTCACGTTGATCTCGGCCAACGTGTCGCTGCCCGATCCGGCCGGGGTCGACCTGATCCGGGTGGGCACCACCGCCGAGCTGCGGGACGCCACCCTGAAGGCCGCGGTCGAGGCCGACGCGGTGGTGATGGCGGCGGCGCCGGCCGACTTCCGGCCGGCGACCTACGCATCCGGCAAAATCAAGAAGACGGACGACGGGGTGGCGCCCACCATCGAACTGGTGACCAACCCGGACATCGCCGCCGAGCTGGGTCAGCGGCGGCGGCCGGAGCAGGTGCTGGTGGTCTTCGCCGCCGAGACCGGCGACGCCGAGGCCAACGGCCGGGCCAAGCTCGCCCGGAAACGGGCCGACCTCATCGTCATCAACGAGGTCGGGCCGGACAAGGTCTTCGGTGCCGACACGAACGCGGCCACCGTGATCGACGTGGACGGTTCGGTCACCCGGCTGGCCGAACAGTCCAAGGAGGATCTCGCCGACCAGGTGTGGGACCAGGTCGTCGTTAGGCTGGGCGGCGGCTCCTCCTTACGGGTGGACCGCTAGACGACCATCGACGTACCCGTACCTGTTGGTGACTACACTGCCGCCGAACGACATCCACTGACTTAGGAGTGCCGTGACACGCCGCCTATTTACGTCCGAATCGGTCACGGAAGGCCACCCGGACAAGATTGCCGACCAGATCAGCGACGGCATCCTCGACGCCCTCCTCAGCCAGGACCCGCACAGCCGGGTGGCGGTGGAGACCCTGATCACCACGGGTCAGGTGCATGTCGCTGGCGAGGTGACCACCAAGGCCTACGCCGACATCCCCACGATCGTGCGGGAGACCATCCTCGGCATCGGCTACGACTCGTCGAAGAAGGGCTTCGACGGCGCCTCGTGCGGTGTCAGCGTCTCCATCGGCTCCCAGTCACCGGACATCGCCCAGGGTGTCGACAACGCCTTCGAGTTGCGTACCGGCGCGTCGGAGAGCGCGCTCGACGCGCAGGGCGCCGGCGACCAGGGCATGATGTTCGGCTTCGCCTGCTCCGAGACACCCGAGCTGATGCCGCTGCCGATCGCCCTGGCGCACCGGCTGGCGCGTCGCCTCGCCGCGGTCCGCAAGGACGGCACCGTCCCCTACCTGCGGCCCGACGGCAAGACCCAGGTCACCATCGAGTACGAAGGGCTGCGGCCGGTACGCCTCAACACCGTCGTCGTCTCCAGCCAGCACGCCGCGGACATCTCGCTGGAGTCGCTGCTCACGCCGGACGTGCGTGACCACGTCATCGCCCCGGAGCTGGAGAGCCTCGGCCTGGACACCGACGGCTACCGGCTGCTGGTCAACCCGACCGGGCGCTTCGAGATCGGTGGCCCGATGGGCGACGCCGGCCTGACCGGCCGGAAGATCATCGTGGACACCTACGGCGGTTACGCCCGCCACGGCGGTGGCGCCTTCTCGGGCAAGGACCCGTCGAAGGTCGACCGCTCGGCCGCGTACGCGATGCGGTGGGTGGCCAAGAACGTGGTCGCCGCCGGCCTGGCCGAGCGGTGCGAGGCGCAGGTCGCCTACGCCATCGGCAAGGCGCACCCGGTGAGCCTGTTCATCGAGACGTTCGGCACCGAGACCGTGCCGGTGGCCTCGATCGAGAAGGCGGTGACCGAGGTCTTCGACCTGCGTCCGGCCGCCATCATCCGGGACCTGCACCTGCTGCGCCCGATCTACGCGCAGACCGCCGCCTACGGTCACTTCGGCCGGGAACTGCCGGAGCTGACCTGGGAGAGCACCGACCGGGCCGCCGACCTCAAGTCGGCCGCGGGAGCCTGACCGGCACCAGGCGAGACGACCGGCGGCCCGTGGACGGGTCGCCGGTCGCTCGTGTCTGCGTCGACGTGCCGCTGCCTCACCTGGATCGCCCCTTCGACTACCTGGTGGCGCACGGGCTGGGCGAGGACGCGCGGCCCGGCGTACGGGTGAAGGTGCGCTTCGCCGGCCAGCAGGTCGACGGCTGGCTGCTGGAACGCCTCGACCACTCCGATCATCCCCGGCTGGCGTACCTGGAGAAGGTGGTTTCGCCGGTGCCGGTGCTCGCCCCGGAGGTGCTCCGGCTGGCCCGCGCGGTCGCCGACCGGTACGCCGGCAGCCTCGCCGACGTGCTGCGTCTGGCGATCCCACCCCGGCACGCGCGGGTGGAGAAGGAGTTCCTTCCCCGCACCGACGCCACCGCGCCGCCCACCCCGCCCGCCGAACCGGTTTCCGCTTCCACCGGAGCCGTTTCCACTTCCGTCGGGCCGCCGATGCCGGCCGTCGCGGCCGATGGACCGGTCGGACCCGTCGAGCCGGGCGGCTGGCGGGACTACCCGGCCGGGCCGGCGCTGCTGCGGGCCCTCGCGGACGGTCGCCCGGCCCGGGCCGTCTGGTCGGCATTGCCGGGCGAGGACTGGGCGGCGAGGTACGCCACCGCGGTCGCCGCGACCGTGGCCGCCGGCCGGGGCGCGCTGGTCGTGGTCGCCGACGGTCGGGACCTGGATCGGCTGGACGCCGCGTTGACCGCGACCCTCGGGCCGGACCGGCACGTCTGCCTCTCCGCCGCGCTCGGTCCGGCCCGCCGCTATCGCGCCTTCCTCACCGCCCGCCACCACGATGCGCCGGTGGTCATCGGCACCCGGGCCGCGATGTTCGCCCCGGTGGCCCGGCTGGGCCTGGTGGCGATCTGGGACGACGGCGACGACCTGCACGCCGAGCCGCGGGCACCGTACCCGCACGCTCGTGAGGTGTTGCTCACCCGCGCCCAGCTCGACGAGGCCGCGGCACTGGTCGGCGGCTACGCCCGCACCGCCGAGGCGCAACTGCTGGTGGAGACCGGGTGGGCCCGCGAGGTGGTGGCGGCCCGGGAGGTGCTGCGGGCCCGTGCCCCGGCGGTGGCGCCGACCGGTGACGACCCTCAGCTGGCCCGTGATCCGGCGGCGGCGACCGCCCGGCTGCCCAGCCTGGCCTGGACCGCTGCCCGGGAGGCGCTGCGGGCGGAGTCTCCGGTGCTGGTGCAGGTGCCCCGACGCGGTTACCTGCCGTCGGTGGCCTGTGACGACTGTCGTACCCCGGCACGTTGTGTGCACTGCGCCGGGCCGTTGGCGCTGCCGTCCGCCGGGGGGACTCCGGCCTGTCGTTGGTGCGGACGGGTGGCGGCCGCGTACGCCTGCCCGCACTGCGGTGGGAGGCGGCTGCGGGCCTCGGTCACCGGGGCCCGACGGACCGCCGAGGAACTGGGGCGAGCCTTTCCCGGCGTGCCGGTGCGCACCTCCGGACGGGAGGAGGTGCTGGCGGACGTTCCCGGCGGCGCCGGACTGGTGATCGCCACCCCGGGTGCCGAGCCGGTCGCCGAGGGTGGCTACGGGGCGGTGCTGCTGCTGGACACCTGGGCCCTGCTCACCCGAGCCGACCTGCGCGCGGGGGAGGAGGCGCTGCGGCGGTGGGCGGCGGCGGCCGCGTTGGCCAGGCCGGCCGCCGACGGGGGTCGGGTCGTGGTGGTGGCCGATGGCGCGCTCGCCCCCGTGCAGGCGCTGCTGCGCTGGGATCCCGCCTGGTTCGCCGCCCGCGAGCTGGCCGAGCGGCGGGAACTCGGCTTTCCGCCGGCCGTGCGGATGGCCAGCCTGACCGGTGCCCCGGATGCCGTGGCCGACCTGTTGGCGCAGGCGCGCCTGCCCGAGGAGGCGCAGTTGCTCGGTCCGGTGCCTGCCGACGGTGACCGGGAGCGGATGCTCGTCCGAGTGCCCCGGGCGCGGGCGGCGGCGCTGGCCGAGGCGTTGCACGCGGCGGCCGGGGTGCGCAGCGCCCGGAAGGCGGCCGACCCGGTACGCCTGCAGGTCGACCCGCTCGCGATGTTCTGACGCCACCCGCCCACGCCCTGCGCCGTCCGTGCGTTCAGGTTTGTGTGGCGGCCGACACGGCAATTATCTGCCATATGTGAGGGTGCCATTGCCGTGCGTGTCGATGGCGCGCGTCGGTGGTCGTGTCTTCGGGGCCGCCGTACCGAAGGTGATAGAGTCGCCCGTCATGCCGGGGCGCACGACAGCTCCAGGTCACGGCGCGGCGGCAGGCGCGCAAGGGTAGGGGTTGTCGCAGGGCGGCGCGACCGCGTCGGTCCGGCGCGATATCGATGCTTCCAAATCAGCCGGTTATCAGGGGTGGGCCAGTCGTGACCGTTCGTCAGTCGATCGTCTTCAACGGTGACCTCGGTAGCGGCAAGAGCACCGTGTCGGTGGAGATCGCCAAGCGGTTGGGGTTGCGCCGGGTCAGCGTCGGCGACCTCTACCGGCAGATGGCCCAGGAGCGTCAGATGACCGCGCTCCAGCTCAACCTGCACGCCGAGCTGGACCAGGCCGTCGACGGCTATGTCGACCAGCTCCAGCGCGACATCGCCGCCTCCGGTGAGAGCCTCGTCATGGACTCGCGGTTGGCCTGGCACTTCTTCACCGACGCGCTCAAGGTGCACATGATCACCGAGCCGGGTGAGGCGGCCCGCCGGGTGCTGCTGCGCCCCTCCGGGCCGGCGGAGAGCTACACCTCGCTGGAGGAGGCCAAGGCCAAGCTCCGGGAACGCAGCGAGAGCGAGCGGGGTCGGTTCCTGGTCCGCTACGGCGTGGACAAGGCCCGGCTGCGTAACTACGACCTGGTCTGCGACACCACCCGGGCCCCCGCCGACGAGGTGATCGAGCGCATCGTCGACGTGTACGAGGGTCGGCTCGCCCCCGAGGTGCTGCGCACCGCGCCGCCGCTGCTGCTGCTCGACCCGGCGCGGGTCTACCCGACCGAGGACGTCGCCGGTCTGCGTGGCCTGTGGGACTCGACGGACGTCGGGGCGGTGGCCGAGGCCGGCGAGACGGGGCTGGAGCCGCTGGAGCTGGGCTACACCGGCGAGTACTTCTTCGTGATCAACGGGCACCGTCGGCTCAGCGCCGCCCTGCGCAACGGCTTCCGGCTGGTGCCCGGCCGGCTGGTCGCCGAGGTCGACGAGCCGGTGGTGGGCACCACGAGCGCGGTCGACTTCTTCGCCGCCCAGGCCCGCCCCAGCCTGATCCACGACTGGGAGGCGGCCCACGACATCCGTCTGCCGCTGCCCGAGCACGCCCTGCTCGCCGGGGACGCGGTGCTGGCCGGGGAGCCCGGCGGCCTCGGCTGACCACTGGGCCGGCGTGCTGACCATTCGGGCGGCGCGCTGATAGATCACCCGGCGCGGTGCGCGCCGGGTGGCGTGCGGTGGGCATGATGAAGCCTTCCGGCACACCGGGAGGCCAGCCATGGACCCTGCGGAGACCTTCGCCACCCTCATGTCGCCCGAGGGACGCCTCGACCCCTATCCGGCGTACGAGCGGCTGCGTGCCCACGGGCCGGTGGTCCAGACCGGTCCGGGCGTGTACGCGGTCACCGGCTATCCCGAGGTCGACGAACTCCTGCGGGACCCCCGGATGCGGGTCTCCGACGACAAGTGGCGCGACATGATGCTGCCGCAGTGGCGCGACAGCCCGGCCCTGTCCACGATCGCCCGGTCGATGCTGGAGACCAACCCGCCGGATCACAGCCGGATGCGCCGACTCGCCGCCGGGGCCTTCACCCCACGCCGGATCGCGGCCATGCGGGACGTGGTGGCCGCCCAGGCCGACGAGTTGATCGAGGCGATGGCGTCGGCCGGCCGTGGCGGCCGACCCGTCGACTTCATGGCCGACTTCGCCTATCCGCTGCCGGTGGCGGTGATCTGCGCGCTGCTCGGGGTACCCGCCGCCGACCGTCCGCTGTTCCGGCGGTGGGCGGCCGATCTGACCGGCGTCCTGGAACCCGAGATCACCTGGGACGAACTGGTGGTCGCCGACGCGGGTGCCACCGAGCTGGTCGGCTACTTCACCGAGCTGGTGGCGGCGCGTCGACGCAGGCCGGCCGACGACCTGACCACCGCTCTGGTGCAGGCGCACGACGCCGGTGACCGGCTCACCGGCGACGAGCTGCTGGCCAACCTCGTGGTCCTGCTCGTCGCGGGCTTCGAGACCACCACCAATTTGCTGGGCAACGGTCTGGCGGTGCTGCTGGCCCATCGCGGCGCCGCCGACGTGCTGCGACGCCACCCGGAGCACGCCCCGGCGTACGTCGACGAACTGCTCCGCTACGACTCGCCCGTGCAACTGACCAGCCGTACCAGCAGCGAGACGCTGCGCGCCGGTGGGGTGGAGCTGCCGGCCGGCAGTTGGGTGCTGCTGCTGCTCGGGGCGGCCAACCGCGATGCCCGGCGCTACCCCGACCCGGCCCGCTTCGACCCGTGGCGGGCGCTGCTGAGCCCGCTGTCCTTCGGGGCCGGCCCGCACTACTGTCTGGGGGCCGGGTTGGCCCGGTTGGAGGGGCAGGTCGCCTTCACCCGGCTGCTGCGCCGGCTGCCCGCGCTGGCGTTGTCGGGTACGCCCCGGCGCCGGTCGCGGCTGACCCTGCGCGGGTACGAGACGCTGCCGGTCACCGTGGGTGAGCTGGCCCCGGTCGCCGATCATGGTGCGCCGGTCGGGGCGACCCCGGACACTCCGTAGACTGGTACGGCACCACCGCCCGCCCGTTAAGGAGTCAACCCGCGTGACCGTCCAGCCCATCCGTCTGTTCGGCGATCCGGTGCTGCGCACGCCGGCCGATCCGGTTGTCGATTTCGACGTGGAGCTACGCAAGCTCATCGCCGACCTGACCGACACCATGCGTGACAGCGCCGGGGCGGGGCTCGCCGCGCCACAGCTCGGTGTGGGCCTGCGGGTGTTCACCTTCGACGTCGATGACGTGGTGGGTCACCTGGTGAACCCGGTGCTGGAGTTTCCCGACGCCGAGGAGCAGGACGGCCCGGAGGGCTGCCTGTCCATCCCCGGGATGTACTTCGACACCAAGCGCCGGCAGAACGTGATCGCCAAGGGCTTCAACGGCTACGGCGACCCGCTGCAGATCGTCGGCACCGGCCTGATGGCCCGCTGCGTGCAGCACGAGACCGACCACCTCGACGGTGTGCTGTTCATCGACCGGCTGGACCCGGCCGGTCGCAAGGAGGCGATGAAGGCGATCCGCCAGGCCGAGTGGTACGACGACGGCGCCCCGCCCACGGTCAAGGTGAGCCCGCACGCCGCCGGCAGCCCCTTCGGTCTGGGGCGGTGACCGGGATGCGTGTGATCTTCGCCGGAACCCCGGCCGTGGCCGTACCCGCCCTCGCCGCCGTCGCCGAGTCCCGGCACGAGCTGATCGCCGTGGTGACCCGCCCCGACGCGCCGGCCGGTCGCGGCCGTGGCCTGGTTCGTTCCCCCGTGGGTGCCTGGGCCGACGAGCACGGCGTCGAGGTGCTCACCCCGGCCCGTCCGCGTGAGCCGGAGTTCCTGGAGCGGCTGCGCGACCTCGCCCCGGACTGCGTGCCGGTGGTGGCCTACGGCGCGCTGGTGCCGCCGGCCGCGCTGGAGATTCCCCGACTGGGCTGGGTGAACCTGCACTTTTCGCTGCTGCCCGCCTGGCGCGGTGCCGCACCCGTGCAGCACGCGGTGCTGCACGGCGACGAACTCACCGGTGCCAGCGTCTTCCAGTTGGAGGAAGGGCTGGACACCGGTCCGGTCTACGGCACGCTGACCGACGAGATCCGGCCCGCTGACACCTCCGGTGACCTGCTGGAGCGCCTGGCGCAGTCCGGCGCCGGGCTGCTGGTGGCGGTGCTGGACGCGTTGGCCGACGGCACCGCCCGTGCCGAGCCGCAGCCCGCCGACGGGGTGACCCTGGCACCGAAGCTGACCGTGGAGGACGCCCGGGTCCGCTGGTCCGACCCCGCCTTCGCGGTCGACCGTCGGATCCGTGCCTGCACCCCCGCGCCCGGGCCGTGGACGACGTTCCGGGGCGAGCGGGTGAAGTTGGGACCGGTCGTCGCGGCACCGGACGCCGACGCCCTCAAGCCCGGGGAGCTGAAGGTGGAGAAGTCGCGGGTGCTGGTCGGCACGGCCACCGTCCCGGTTCGCCTCGGCGAGGTGCGGGCGGCAGGCAAGCGGGCCATGCCGGCGACCGACTGGGCGCGCGGCGTTCGGGTCAGTGCCGGGGAGGAACTGGCGTGAGGGACACCGCGCCCCGCGGGGGAACGGACCGTCGGGGCGCACGCCCTGCGCGTCCGACGGTGGACCGCCCCCGGTACGCCGCGTACCAGGCCGTCGCCGCGGTCAACCGGGACGACGCGTACGCCAATCTGGTGCTGCCGTCGATCCTGCGCGAGGAGGGGCTGTTCGGGCGCGATGCCGCCTTCGCCACCGAGCTGACCTACGGCACGCTGCGGCACTCCGGCACCCTCGACGCGATTCTCACCTCGGCCGCCGGTCGGGACGTGCAGCGCATCGACCCGCCGGTCCGCGACGCGCTGCGCATCGGCGCGTACCAGCTGCTGCACACCCGGGTGCCGGCGCACGCGGCGGTCTCCTCGACCGTCGACCTGGTCCGGATGGTCGGTCAGGGCGCCACCGGTTTCGCCAACGCGGTGCTGCGCGAGGTCGCGGCGTGCGACCTGGACACGTGGGTGTCCCGCCTCGCCCCGTCGATGGAGACCGACCCGATCGGTCACCTGGCTCTCGCCCACAGCCATCCACAGTGGATCGTCAGGGCGTTCTCCGAGGCGCTCGACGGCGACCTCGGCGAGACCACCCGCCTGCTGATCGAGAACAACGAACGCCCACCGGTGCACCTGTGCGCCCGCCCGGGTCTCGCCGACCCGGTCGAGCTCGCCGACGCCTCCGGTGGCGCGCCGGGCGCCTTCTCGCCGTACGCCGTCTATCTCGGTGGCGGTGCACCCGGCGACGTGGCGGCGGTGGCCGACGGGCGCGCCCACGTCCAGGACGAGGGTTCCCAGCTCGTCGCCAACGCTCTGGCGGTGGCGCCGATCGACGGCCCGGACGGCCGCTGGCTCGACCTGTGCGCCGGGCCGGGCGGCAAGGCGGGGCTGCTCGGCGCGCTCGCCGCGCAACGCGACGCGCGAGTGACCGCGGTGGAGGTGGCCGAGCATCGGGCGCGCCTGGTCGAAGGTGCCACCCGTGGCCTGCCGGTGACCGTGTTGCACACCGACGGGCGGCTGGTCGGCGCCGAGCCGAAGCTGCCCGAGGGGCACTTCGACCGGGTGCTGGTCGACGCCCCGTGCACCGGTCTGGGTTCGCTGCGCCGCCGTCCGGAGTCGCGGTGGCGGCGTCAGCCCTCGGACCTGCCGGCGTTGACCCGGTTGCAGCGCGAGTTGCTCACCGCAGGGCTCCGTGCGGTCCGCCCGGGTGGGGTGGTGGCCTACGTGACCTGTTCCCCCCACACCGTGGAAACCCATGTGACGGTCACCGAGGCGGCCCGCCGATCCGGCGCCTCGGTGGACTTCGTCGACGCCCGGCCGTTGTTGCCGGCGGGCATGCCGGGGCTGGGGGACGGGCCGACGGTGCAGCTGTGGCCGCATCGGCACGGCACCGACGCGATGTTCCTCGCCGTGCTGCGCCGCGGCTGACGCCCAGCCCACCAACCCCGACCGACGCTGGCGCCGGTCCTGCCGGACAGCTGCGGCCCGCGGCCTCAGTTGATCGGCAGGGCTCGGCTGCCGGCACCCTTCATCGACCGGGTCAGGACGCGTTCGCTGCTCCAGAGGAAGCACTGCACCCCGCGGTTGCCGTTACGCCAGTCGTCCTCGGCGGGGTGGTAGAAGATGGTGCCGGCGCGGTACTGGACGTTGTTGTCGTCCGGCAGCTTGGCGAACTTGGCGATCAGGCTGCGGCAGGCCCGGTGGGCCCGGTCGGCGTTGTCCAGGAACGCCTTGTAACTGCCCTTCGGGGCCGTCCAGACACCGACGAACTCGGCCCGGTGCCGCGCCGTGCACTTCACGGCGACCATCTCGGTGACCTTGTCACCGCTGGTCTTGGCGTTGAAGCAGCCGTGCCGCAGCGGCGATGTGCCGGACAGGGCGCCGGCCAGGCTGGCCTTGCGGAGTACCGGGTCCGGGTTGTCCAGGCCGCGAAGTTCGGTGACGTCGCAGCGGAACCAGCGGGCGCCGCCGCCCCACGCCGCCGGTGAGGGGAAGACCACGCTCAGCCAGACCCGGGCGCTACGCCAGTCGGCTCCCAGGGCGGTGCGCACCTGCCGGTTGCACTCGCTGAAGGCGGTACGCATCGGGGCGCTGCCGACGGCCGGTGGCGTCGCCCCGTCGTCCGAGGTGAGCGCGCCGACGTGCAGGGTCTCGACCCGGTGCGGTTGATCGCAGGCCACCGGGTCGTACGCGCCGACGTAGCCGACGTCCAGCACCTGCGTGTGACACGTCCCCGAGTCGGGGGTGAACACCTCGGCCGCGGCCATCGGTGCCCAGTCGTCGCTGAGGTCGCCGTCGATCCCGGCCGGCTTCGTGCAGCCGGCCAGCGCCAGCGTCACCACCGTGCCCAGCGCGATTCCGGTCAGCCATCGTCGCATCCCCGTCGGCCCTCCCGCCGTCCGCGCTCGCCCCGCCCGCCGGCTCGCGCAGCGGCAGCATACGGCACGGTGATCAGGTCACGGGGAGTCCCTGCGGGCCGACCCCCCGCATCGAACCGGTGAGCTTGCGATCGTCGCTCCACAACAGACAGCGCACCCCCCGGTCGCCCTCCTCCCACTCGCGCTGCGACGGCGGGTAGAAGATCGAGCCGGCGCGGTAGGGCAGGTCGGAGTTGTTGGGTACGTCCGCGTACTCGGCGATCAGCGACATGCAGCGGCGGTGTGCCTGGCCGGCCGAGTTGGTGAACTCCTCCCAGGTCATGTCCTGCTCGGTGTACACCCCGACGAACTCGGCGCCGTGCGGTTCGGTGCACAGCACCGGCGCCATGTAGTTCAGGCTGTTGCCGATGAGCTTGGGGTCGAAGCAGCGGTGCACCAGCGGTGAGTCGCCGATCAGCGCCCCGCGCAGGCTGCCGGTGCGGTTGACCGGCCGGGTGTTGTCGATGCTGTCGGTCTCACTCAGGTCGCAGCGGAACCAGCGCGCGCCGCCGTTCCAGGCCGACACCGACGGCAGGGCGATGTTCAGGGTCAGGCGGGCGACGTGCCAGTCGCCGCCGAGGACCAGCCGGGCCCGCTGGTCGCACTCGGCCCGCGCGGTGCGCAGCGCCGCGGAACCGGGCTCGGGTCGAGGACCGTTGGCCGCCCGTCCGGTGAACGCGCCGACGTGCACCGCCTCGGCCAGATGGTTGCGCGCGCAGTCGACCGTCTCGTAGGTGCTCGCCTGCACGATCGCGGTGACCCGCGGCAGGCAGGCGTCGGTGGCCGGGACGAACATCGTCGGCACGCGCAGCGCGGGCCAGTCGTCGGTGAGGTCGCCGTCCGTCGCGCCCTGCCGTACACAGCCACTCAGTGCAATCGCAGCCGCGCTCGCCAACGCCAGCGCTGCGAACCACCGTCGCATCGTCCGCCCTTTCCGGGAGTCGGTGCCCGGCTGTCGGCTCCCGTGCCAACCGGCCTGCACGTTACCGTCACCGTCCCGGATGGAGTGTCGCCGCGATTTCCCCGTCTGGCCAGTCGGGACCACCTGCACACCGTGCCATCGCCTCCGGCGGGTGCCATTCTGCACCATTGGTCACCTCTGGGTCACGCGGTGTCCGTCAGATGGTGCCGTGCTGCCGGTGGCCGGTGGCCGCCTTCGTACACTGGCCGCGTGACCGTACCGCCGCTGATCGTCGCGCCGAGCATCCTCGCCGCTGATTTCGCCCGCCTCGCCGAAGAGGTCCGTGCCGTCGAGAACGCCGCGGACTGGTTGCACGTCGATGTGATGGACAACCACTTCGTGCCGAACCTGACCATCGGGTTGCCGGTCGTGCAGAGCCTGCGCGCCGCCACCGAACTCCCCTTCGACGTCCACCTGATGATCGAGGATCCGCAGCGGTGGGCGCCCGGCTACGCCGACGCCGGCGCCTACAACGTCACCTTCCACGCCGAGGCTTGTGACGATCCGGTGGCGCTGGCCAAGGACCTGCGTGCCGCCGGCGCCAAGGCGGGGCTGGCGATCGACCGGGACACCCCGATCGAGCCGTACCTGGACCTGCTGCCGAACTTCGACACGCTGCTGGTGATGACCATCAAGGCCGGGTTCGGTGGTCAGCGGTTCATCCCGCAGCTGCTGGACAAGGTCCGCGCCGTCCGTCGGCACCGTGACGCCGGCCATCTGGAACTGCGCATCGAGGTCGACGGGGGGATCGCCGCCGACACCATCGAGCAGGCCGCGGCGGCCGGTGCCGACGCGTTCGTCGCGGGCACCGCGGTCTACGGCGCCGACGATCCGGCCGAGGCGGTACGCCGGCTGCGGCAGTTGGCGGAGCGCGCGGCCGACGGGCAGTGAGGTGGAGGCCGCCGGTGACCGCAGGGACGTGATCCTCGTCGTCGACGACGACGAGGACATCGCCCGTTTCGTCGAGTTCAACCTGCGGCTGCACGGTTTCGACGTCATGCTGGCCAGCGACGGTCAGGAGGCGTTGGAGCTGATCGAACGTCAGCGTCCCGATCTCGCCGTGGTGGACCTGATGATGCCTCGCATCGACGGTCTGGAGTTGACCCGGCGGCTGCGGGCCGACCCGATGACCGCGGTCCTGCCGGTGATCATGTTGACCGCCAAGGGGATGACCCAGGACAAGGTCAACGGACTCAGCGCGGGCGCGGACGACTATCTGGTCAAGCCCTTCGACACCCTGGAACTGCTGGCCCGGGTCACCTCGACGTTGCGCCGCAACAAGGAGTTCCGCGAGGTCTCCCCGCTGACCGGGCTGCCGGGCAACAGCCGCATCCGCCGGGAGATCGCCGACCGGGTCCGCAGCGGCACCGACTACGCGGTCGGGTACATCGACATCGACCGGTTCAAGAGCGTCAACGACCGGTACGGGTTCGTCCGCGGCGACGACTTCATCGCCGCGTTGGCCCGGACCCTGCACCAGGCGGTGGTCTCGGTGGCGCCGCCGCCGGCCTTCCTCGGTCACGTCGGCGGTGACGACTTCGTGTTCGTCTGTACCCCGGATCAGGTTCTGGCGTTGACGTCCCGAGTTTCCGCAGATTTCGAGAAGGCGGCCGACGCGCTGTACGACCCCACGGACCGCGAACGGGGGTATGTGGAGCTGAAGGACCGGCGCGGAAACATGCGAAAAGCGGCTTTGGTGACGCTGTCCATCGGGGTCTGCGTTTCCGACGCCGACAAGCGTCTGACCAGCCCACTTGAGGCGATGACCATCGCCTCGGAGATGAAGAGCGTGGCCAAGAGCCAGCCCGGTTCGTACGTGGCGGTGGATCGTCGGCGCGGCGTCTCCGATCCGAATCAGCGTCATGTGAAGTAGCTCGCCGCTCTGGCCAAACCACCCACTCGCCGTGTAAGACTTTCCCTCAGTACCCACCACGCGCTGGCGGGACTCGGTGTAATTCCGAACCGGCGGTGATCCACGGTCCGACCGTGGTAAGCCCGCGACCCGGGAGCGGTTCGTCCGCCCGGTGGACCTGGTGAGAATCCGGGGCCGACGGTTGGGTGCGGCCCGTCCGCGCCCAGACAGTCCGGATGGGAGACAGCGCGCGGATCGGAAGGGGTCGGTGCTCGCCGTGTCGTGGCGTGCGCACCCTCCCTGCCGGGGCGGCTGTGCCGTTCCCGGATTCCGCCCGCATGCCTGTCGCCTCCCCGCCCGCGCCCGGACAGCGAGAGGGCAGGGGTCAGGCGATGGCGAGCGTCTCCGTGGACGAGGCGATGCGTCGCGCGATCGAACTCGCGGCGCGCGGGCTCGGCACGACCAGTCCCAATCCGGTGGTCGGTTGTGTGCTGCTCGACGCCGACGGCGAGGTGGTCGGCGAGGGCTTCCACGCGTACGCCGGTGGGCCGCATGCCGAAATCGTCGCGCTGGCCCAGGCCGGGCACCGGGCGAAGGGCGGCACCGCGGTGGTCACCCTGGAGCCGTGCGATCACACCGGGCGTACCGGCCCGTGCAGCGACGCCCTGGTGCAGGCGCAGGTGGCGCGCGTGGTGATCGCGGTGCCGGACCCCACCCCGGTGGCCGCCGGGGGTGCGGCGACGCTGCGGGCCGCCGGCATCCGGGTCGACCTGGGGGTACGCGCCACCGAAGCAGAGAACGGCAACGTCGCCTGGCTGACCGCGATGCGCCGGGGCTGGCCGTACGTGATCTGGAAGTACGCGGCGACGCTTGACGGCCGCTCCGCGGCGGCCGACGGCACCAGCATGTGGATCACCTCCGAGGCGGCCCGGATGGACGTGCACGCGCTGCGCGCGACAGTCGACGCGGTGATCGTCGGGGTGGGCACGGTCCTCGCCGACGACCCTCGACTGACCGTGCGCAACCTGCGTGACGGCAGCCTGGCCATCCGGCAACCGTTGCGCGTGGTGGTCGACTCGGCCGGGCGTACCCCGCTCGACGCCCAGATCCGCGATGCCGCCGCCCGCACCTGGATCGCCACCGCGGCCGAGGTGGGCGCCGGCCCGGACGGCGGGGTGGATCTGCCCGCGCTGCTGGCCGCCCTGCACGCCAAGGGGGTACGGGCCGTGCTGCTGGAGGGCGGGCCGAAGCTGGCCGGGGCGTTCCTCGCCGCCGGCCTGGTCGACCGGGTGGTCGGCTACCTCGCCCCCCGGCTGCTCGGCGCGGGCCCGGCGGCCCTGGTCGACGCCGGTGTTACCACCATCGCCGAGGCCATCGACCTGGAGATCACCGACGTTACGCAGATCGGTCCCGATCTACGTATCACCGCGCTGCCCCGCAAGAGGGAGGGCTAGGCATGTTCACCGGCATCGTCGAGGAGTTGGGTGAGGTCGTCGGGGTGACCCCGACGGCGCAGGACTCCGTCCTGGTCGCGGTCCGTGGCCCGCTGGTCACCTCCGACGCCCGGCACGGCGACTCGATCGCGGTCAACGGCGTCTGCCTGACCGTCGTCGACGTCGACGGCGGGGTGTTCACCGCCGACGTGATGGGCGAGACGCTGCGCCGCTCGGCGCTGGGCACGCTGCGTGCCGGGGACCCGGTCAACCTGGAGCGCGCCGCCGCGCTGGGCAGCCGCCTCGGTGGGCACCTGGTGCAGGGGCACGTCGACGGCGTCGGTGAGGTGCTCGCGCGGGAACCCGCGCCGCGCTGGGAGACCGTCCGGTTCCGGCTGCCGGTGGCGCTGTCGCGGTACGTGGTGGAGAAGGGCTCGATCACCATCGACGGGGTCTCGCTGACGGTGGCCGAGGTCGGCGACGACTGGTTCAGCGTCGGCCTGATCCCGACCACCCTGGCACTGACCACCCTCGGCACCCGAGCCGTCGGCGACCCGGTCAACCTGGAGATGGACGTGCTGGCCAAGTACGTCGAGCGGCTGCTCGGCGCCCGCCCGGCCGACGCGCCCGTGCCCGGCCCGGTGGCGTCGTGACCGGCGCGTGCGGCCGGTCGGTCACCGCCGAGGTCAGCCGGTGGCGCACCGCGCGGACCACCACCGCGGCGTCCGTCCCGATTCCATCCACCTACGCGGAGGCCGTCGCATGACCGAGCACAGCGAGCCGGGACCCTTCACCGACATCGAACAGGCGCTCGCGGAGATCGCCGCCGGCCGGCCGGTCGTCGTGGTCGACGACCCCGACCGGGAGAACGAGGGCGATCTGATCTTCGCCGCCGAACTGGCCACCCCGGAACTGCTGGCGTTCACCGTGCGGCACACCTCGGGCTTCATCTGCGTACCGCTGACCGAGGACGAGTGCGACCGGCTGGACCTGCCGCCCATGCACCACACCAACCAGGACCGCCGGCAGACCGCGTACACGGTGACGGTGGACGCCCGGGAAGGGGTGAGCACCGGCATCTCGGCGGCCGACCGGGCGCACACCATCCGGCTGCTCGCCGACCCGTCGACCGGGCCCGCCGACCTGGCCCGGCCCGGGCACGTGGTGCCGTTGCGGGCCCGCCCGGGCGGGGTGCTGCGGCGGGCCGGACACACCGAGGCGGCCGTCGACCTGGCCCGGCTGGCCGGTCTGCGACCCGCCGGGGTGCTCTGCGAACTGGTCAACGACGACGGCAGCATGATGCGCCTGCCGGACCTGGAGAAGTTCTGCGCCGAGCATTCGCTGGCCCTGATCACCATCGCCGACCTGATCGCCTACCGGCGTCGCATCGAGAAGCAGGTCGAACTGGTCGCCGACGCCCGGATGCCCACCGAGCACGGGGTGTTCCGGGCGCTGGGCTACCGCAGCGAGACCGACTCGGCCGAGCACGTGGCCCTGGTGATGGGGGACATCGGTGACGGCCGGGACGTGCTGGTCCGGGTGCACTCCGAGTGCCTGACCGGAGACGCCTTCGCCTCGGTGCGCTGCGACTGCGGTCCCCAGCTCAACGCCGCCCTGGACCGGGTGGCGAAGGAGGGGCGGGGCGTGGTGCTCTACGTACGCGGCCACGAGGGGCGCGGCATCGGGCTGCTGCACAAGCTTCAGGCGTACCAGTTGCAGGACCAGGGCCGCGACACGGTCGACGCGAACCTCGACCTCGGTCTGCCCGCCGACGCGCGGGACTACGGCACCGGCGCGCAGATCCTCTACGACATCGGGGTGCGCTCGATGCGGCTGCTCACCAACAACCCCGCCAAGCGGGCCGGGTTGGAAGGCTACGGGCTCACCGTCACCGGCCGGGAGAGCCTGCCGGTGCGCACCCACCCGGAGAACGTGCGCTACCTGCGGACCAAACGGGACCGGATGGGGCACCTGCTCGACGTGGACGAGACCGCCGAGGCCCCGATGGGTCGTCCGGTGGCCGGCAACGAGATCGGAGCGTAGGACAGATGGCAGGTTTCGGTGAGCCGGGGACGACCCCGGTCGACGCGTCGGGAATGACCGTGGGCGTGGTCGCCGCACGCTGGCACGGCGAGCTGACCGACCACATGCTCGACCGGGCGGTGGCCGCCGCGCAGGCGTGCGGAGCGCAGGCCGTGGTGGCCCGGGTGGCCGGCTCGGTGGAACTGCCGGTGGTGGCCCAGGCCCTGGCCCGCCGCTGCGACGTGGTGGTCGCCCTCGGCGTGGTGGTACGCGGCGCCACCGCCCACTTCGACTACGTCTGCCGGTCGGTCACCGACGGCTTGACCCGGGTCGCGCTCGACGAGGGCAAGCCGGTGGCGCACGGGGTGCTCACCGTCGACACCCTCGACCAGGCCCGCGACCGGGCCGGGCTGCCCGGCTCCGCGGAGGACAAGGGCTGGTCCGCCACCGTCGCCGCGCTGGACGCCGCCCTGGCCATCCGTGGCGTCAGCACCGGCGGCAACCAGCGCGTCGGCTTCGGCGTCTGAGGGCGTACGCCACCCCGACGCCGACCGCCACCCCGGCGGGTCCCGCCGCCGACCGGCGGTCCGGTTACGCCGGGACGGTCTGCGGGTCACCGGCGGCGTCGTGGGCGGCCATGGCCTCCTGCCGGTCGGCCTCCTCGCGCAGGATGGCGCAGTGCAGCCACGACTGCGGGATGCCGAACCCGTCCACCAGCGTGCCCATCTGCGGGCGTAGCTCCTTGAGCAGGTTGTTCACCACGGCGGTGATCACCTTGGCGCGGGCCGGGGTGAGCCGGCCGTGCTCCAGGAACCAGCCCTTGTGGGCCTCGATGACGCTGAGCGCGTACAGGTCGCAGACCCGGGACAGCAGCGCCTTGACCGCCGGATCCGAGGTGGCCTCGATACCGGCGACGAACGCCTCCAGGGTGACCCGGTCGACGTGCGCGGCGGCGACGGCCAGGACGTGGTCCTGCACGTCGTTGAAGATGTCGAAGGGCCGGTCCTTCTTGGTGCTGGCGCCGTTGCGCAGCCGCCGGACCGCACCGTCGAGCAGGTGTCGTTCACGGTCCTCGAAGGCCTTCAGCTGCCAGCCGCGGTCGGTGACCGCGACCTCCTCGTCGCGGCCGGGCACGGCGCTGACCAGCCGTTCGATGAGCGACCGTGCGGCGGTACGCTCCAACACCATCTCGCGGACCTGTTCGGCGACGAACGAGGCCCGCCCCCAGCCGTCCAGCGAACCGAACTCGTCCCGGTAGCCGGTGAGCAGCCCCTTGGCCACCAGCTGCAACAGCACCGTGTTGTCGCCCTCGAAGGTGGTGAAGACGTCGGTGTCGGCCTTCAGGCCGGGCAGCCGGTTCTCGGCCAGGTAGCCGGCCCCGCCGCACGCCTCGCGGCACATCTGGATGGTGCGGGTGGCGTGCCAGGTCTGCGCGGCCTTCAGACCGGCGGCCCGCGACTCCAGCTCCCGCTGCCGATGCTCGTCGACCGGGCCGTCGCCGCCCTGCACCTGGTCGATCGCGGCGACCAGCTCGGCCTGGGCGAAGTGCAGGGCGTACGTGGTGGCCAGCGCGGGCAGCAGCTTGCGCTGGTGGGCCAGGTAGTCGTTGAGCAGCACCTCGCGTTCGGCGTCGGGGCTGCTGAACTGGCGGCGGATGTCGCCATAGCGCACCGCGACGGTCAGCGCCACCTTGGTGGCCGCCGCCGCAGCGCCACCCACGCTCGCCCGCCCCCGGACCAGGGTGCCGAGCATGGTGAAGAAGCGTCGGGAGTCGTTGGAGATCGGGCTGGAGTAGGTGCCGTCGGCGGCCACCTGGCCGTACCGGTCCAGCAGCATGTCCCGGGGCACGGTGACGTGGTCGAAGCTGAGCCGCCCGTTGTCCACGCCGAGCAGGCCGGCCTTGGGCCCGGCGTCGCCAATGGTCACCCCGGGCATCGGGTTGCCCTGCGCGTCGCGGATCGGGACCAGCCAGGCGTGTACGCCGTGCCGCTGCCCGTTGGTGATCAGCTGGGCGAAGACGACAGCCATCCGGCCGTCGCGGGCCGCGTTGCCGATGTAGTCCTTGCGGGCCGCCTGATGCGGAGTGTGCAGGTCGAAGGTCTGCGTGGCCGGGTCGTACGTGCAGGTGGTGCGCAGCTGCTGCACGTCCGAGCCGTGCCCGGTCTCGGTCATCGCGAAGCAGCCGAGGATGTCACCGGCGACGATGTCGCGCAGGTAGGCGTCGTGGTGCCGCCCGGTGCCCAGCGACAGCACGGCGCCGCCGAACAGGCCCCACTGCACGCCCGCCTTGACCATCAGGGACAGGTCGACCTGGGCCAGCATCTCGGTGGCCACGATCGAGGCGCCGATGTCGGACCGGCCGCCGTACTCGGCGGGGAAGGCCGCGGGCATGCCCATCGTGACCGGCAGCCGGGGCAGCAGCCCGGTGATCCGCTCCCGTGCCTGGTCGCCGGTTTCCCCGTACACCGGCAGGAAGCTGTCGTCGAGTTCGGTGCGGTGGGCCTCGCGGACCTCGGCCCACGGTCCGTCCAGCACCTCTCGCAGGCGGGCGACGTCGACGGGTACGGACGGCTGACTGGACATGGCTGCTACCTCTGGCGACATCGTCATGGGTGCGTTTTGTACCCAATCGAGCTTACCGACCCACCACATTGTGGCCTCGATCATGGCGTAATCGGTGCCGGTAACCGCTCATCCCGCCCTCGACCGGGTCGGTCAGAGGCGGCGGGCCTCGATGATGCGGGCCAGGAACTGGCGGGTACGCGGGTGGACGGGATCGGCGAGCACCTGGCTGGGCGGGCCGGACTCGATGACCCGGCCGGCGTCGAGGAAGCAGACCTGGTCGGCCACGTCGCGGGCGAAGCCCATCTCGTGGGTGGCCAGGATCATCGTCATGCCCTCGGTCTTGAGGTCGCGGATCATCGTCAGCACCTCACCGACCAGCTCCGGGTCCAGCGCCGAGGTGACCTCGTCGAGCAGCAGCAGCCGGGGCGAGTTGGCCAGCGCCCGCACGATCGCCACCCGCTGCTGCTGGCCGCCGGAGAGCCGGTCCGGGTACGCGTCGGCCTTCGCCCCCAACCCCACCCGCTCCAGCAGCTCCCGGGCCCGGGCCTCCGCCTCGGCCCGCGCCCGACGGTGCACCCGGCGGGGTGCGAGGGTGATGTTGTCCAGCACGCTCAGGTGCGGGAAGAGGTTGTACGACTGGAACACCATGCCGATACGGCGGCGTACCTTGTCGGGGTCGACGCCGGGGGCGGTGATGTCCTCGCCGTCCAGCTCGATCGTCCCGTCGTGCAGGTCCTCCAGCAGGTTGATGCAGCGCAGCAGGGTCGACTTGCCCGACCCGGAGGACCCGATCAGGGCCACCACCTGGTGTTCGGCCACGGTCAGGTCGAGGCCGTCGAGGACCACCTGGTCGCCGAAGACCTTGCGCAGCCCGCGGCACCGCAACACGTCCATGCTCAGCCTCCGGACTGGCGTCGGGCCGCCCGCAGGGTGACCCGGTCGGTGACGGCGATCAGCGGAATGGCCAGCAGCACGAAGAGCACCCCGGCCACGATGTACGGCGTGTAGTTGAAGCTCTGCGCGGTGGCGATCTGCGCGGCCCGGACCGCGTCGATCGGGCCGGCCAGGGAGACCAGGCCGACGTCCTTCTGCAACGCCACCACGTCGTTGAGCAGCGGCGGCGCCACCCGCCGGACGGCCTGCGGCAGCACCACGTGCCGCATGGTCTGCCGGTAGGTCAGCCCCAGCGACCGGGCCGCCGCGAGCTGACTGGGATGCACCGACTCGATGCCGGCGCGGAACACCTCGGCCAGGTACCCGCTGTAGGTGAGCACCAGCGCGAGCCCGCCCAGCACCAGCACCGGCGGCATGCCCTGCAACCGCAGGCCCGGCACGCCGAGGGTGAGCAGGTAGAGCACGATGATCAGCGGCAGGCCCCGGAAGGCGTACGTGTAGCTGGTGGCCAGCGCCCGGATCGGGAAGAAGACCGGCCCGCGCAGGGTACGCAGGATCGCGATCACCAGCCCGAGCAGCAACGCGCCGATGGCGCAGCAGACCAGCAACCGCAGGTTGAGCCAGAGCCCGGTCAGCACCGCCGGCAGCGCGTCCCGGGCGATCTGCGGGTCGAAGAACGAGGCGCGTACGCGGTCCCAGCCGGGCGCCCCGGTCACCGCGAACGCCAGCAGCGTGCCGACCGCCGCCGTGGAGGCGGCGGCGATCAGCACGCTCAGTACGGTCTGCCTGCGGCGGTACTCCTCTCGGGCCCGCTGGGCGGGGGAGGGGACGTACGAGGTTGCGCTCACGTGAGTTCAGGGGCTCCCGCGACCTGGGCCAGCCACTGCTGCTCCAACTGCTTCAACACGCCGTCGGCGGTGAGCTGCCCGACCGCGTTGCTGACGCAACCGGTCAGCGGGGAGTCCTTGTCCAGCAGCAGCCCGAACGCCTCCGGCGTGCCCACCTGCGGCAACTGGCCGACGATCACCGCGTCGTCGATCTCCGCGGCGGTGATGTAGAAGGCGGTGGGCAGGTCGACGACCAGGCCGTCGAGCTGACCGTTCTGCAGGGCCTTCTTGGCGTCGTCGTTGCTGTTGTAGACCTGCGGCTTCGTCGTCGGCTTCACCACGTCGGTGATCGCCTGGTAGCTGGTCGTACCGACCTGGGCGCCGAGCTTGGCCTCGCGCAGGTCCGCCAGGCTGGTCTTACCGGCGATCTTGGACGACTTCAGGGCGATGACGGTCTGCCGCACCAGGTAGTAGGGCGCGGTGAAGTCGACGGCCTTCTTGCGCTCCTCGGTGATCGAGAACTGGTTGATGTCGAAGTCGAAGGACTTCGGTCCGGGGGCGATCGCCGAGTCGAACTTGACCCGGGTCCAGACAACCTCGTCGCGGGTGTAGCCGAGCTTCTCCGCCACCGCGTAGGCCACCGCCGACTCGTAGCCCTGGCCGTTCTCGGGCTTGTCGTCGACGAACCACGGCTGGTAGGCCGGCTGGTCGGTGGCGATGGTGAGCTTGCCGGGGGTCTGGGTGGGCAGGTTCTCCTTCGCGCACGAGGCGGCGTCGGAGGTCGAGGGCGGGGGCGCGGGCTCGTTCTGCGGCGCGCAGGCGGTGACGGCGAAAAGGACCGCGCCGGCCGTGGCTAGCGTACGGATGCGTGGGGTGCTGACCATGGCCGACAGCGTACGACCACCATCGGCAGCTGCCGTAGAGCTGTCCCACCATGGTGGTAGGGAATACAGGTCCCGCTCACCGGTCACCACCGGACCCGGTGCACGCCACGACCCGGGGCAACTGGGAGAATCCGGTTCCGTGAAGACGTTCGAGGAGTTGTTCGCCGAGCTGCAGGCCAAGGCCGCCGCCGGCACCCCCGGCTCGGGCACGGTCGCCGCGCTGGAGAAGGGGGTGCACTTCATCGGCAAGAAGGTGGTCGAGGAGGCCGCCGAGTCGTGGATGGCCGCTGAGCACGAGGGGCCCGAACGCACCGCCGAGGAGATCTCCCAGCTGCTCTACCAGGTGCAGGTGTTGATGCTCGCCAGCGGACTGGAGCTCAAGGACGTCTACCGACATCTCTGAGTGCCCGCCGTCGACTCTTGACCCGATCGAAGGAGCACTCCGTCATGCTGCGTGTCGCCGTACCCAACAAGGGCGCCCTGGCCTCCTCGGCCGCCGAGATGCTGCGCGAGGCGGGCTACCGCCAGCGCAGCGACCCGAAGGACCTGGTCTGCCGGGACGAGGCAAACGACATCGAATTCTTCTACCTGCGACCGAAGGACATCGCCACCTACGTCGGCTCCGGTGACCTGGACGTCGGGATCACCGGCCGGGACCTGCTGATCGACTCCGGCGCGCCGGCCGAGGAGGTCGTCGACCTGAACTTCGGCCGGGCCACCTTCCGGTTCGCCGCCCGCCCGGACGACGTCGACGACGTCCAGGAGCTGGGTGGGCACCGGATCGCCACCGCGTACCCGGGGTTGGTCGAGCGTCACCTCGCCGAGTTGGGCGTCAAGGCCGAGGTGATCCGCCTCGACGGCGCGGTGGAGAACGCCATCCGCCTGGGCGTGGCCGACGTGGTCGCCGACGTGGTCGAGACCGGCGCCACGCTGCGCCAGGCCGGCCTGGTGGTCTTCGGCGAGCCGCTGCTGCGCTCCTCGGCGGTGCTGGTCCGCCGGGCCGGCGCGACCGCGCACCCGCAGGCGGAGCAGTTGCTGCGCCGGCTGCACGGGGTGCTGGTGGCCCGCCGGTACGTCATGCTCGCCTACGACGTGCCGGCCGGCCTGCTGGACCGGGCCAGCTCGCTGACCCCGGGCATCGAGTCACCGACCGTCTCGCCGCTGCACCGTGAGGGCTGGGTGGCGGTGCAGGCCATGGTGCTCCGCGACGACGTGCACCGGATCATGGACGAGCTCTACGAGCTCGGGGCCCGGGCGATCCTGGTCACCAACATCCACGCCTGCCGGTTGTGACCGGTGCGGCGGACGGTGTCGCTGCGTGTGGCACCGTCCGCCGGGCCGGGGGCGGATGGCAGACTGGTGCCATGAGTCAGCGGGACGCAGCTCAGCGGGGTGCAGCGCAGCCGGGTGCCGATACGGCCGACCGTGGGCCGGTGACCGGCGGCGAGCCGGTGCGGCTGCGGCCCCGGCGCATCCGGGTGGTCTGCTGGGTGTCGGCGGTCGTGGTGGTGGTGTTGTTCGCGGTGATCGCCACCACGCTGACCGGGCCGACCGGCAACGGTTACGGCACCTTCCAGCGCGGCGACCAGTTCGCCATGATCGGGCTCGGCGTGCTCTTCGCCCTCGGTGCCCTGCTGTTCACCCGTCCCCGGGTGGAGGCGGACGCGCGGGGGGTGCGGGTCCGCAACATCATCGGCTCGTACGAGCTGCCCTGGGAGGTCGTCCGGGGGATCCGGTTCGACCGCGGCGCGCCGTGGGCCGCCCTGGAGTTGTACGACGACGATCTGCTGCCGGTGGTGGCGCTGCAGGCCGCCGACAAGCAGCATGCGGTCGACGGGGTGCGTGCCCTGCGCCGGCTGCACCAGGCGCACCTGGCCGCCCTTGCCGAGCGCACCCCCGGCCCCTGACCTGCCTGCCGCCCGGCGGCGGACAGCGTCGGCACCACCGGTCCGTGCGACAGCGCAGGCGACACGGTGGGTCGGTTTGAGGCCTCGGTGACCGGGGTGTAGTGTGGTCAAGTCGACCAGGCTGTCCGTGTGAGCGGGCGGCCACGAAAGTGGGGCGCCTGCTCCCACCCGAGTTCGCCAACTGCGGCGGCCGGGTCCGGTCACCGGTTCCGGGCACGTCCCGGCTCCGGATGCGCGATCCTGTGATCGTGCCGACCGGTCGAGCGGGCCCTGGCATGCGCCGGGGCCTTCTGCTTTCCGCGCCGGTTCCCGACGGGAGCCGCACGGGTCGGCCACCGATGAAGAACCGACTCGAGGAGGCCCCATCAGCGTCGAACCACGCGTGAACGAGCAGATCCGGGCACGTGAGGTCCGACTGGTCGGCCCCGAGGGTGAGCAGGTGGGCATCGTCCCGCTGGAGCGCGCCCTTCAGCTGGCCGCGGACGTCGATCTGGACCTGGTCGAGGTTGCGCCGATGGCGCGCCCGCCGGTGTGCAAGCTCATGGACTTCGGCAAGTTCAAGTACGAGAGCGCACTGAAGGCGCGCGAAGCGCGGCGTAACCAGCAGCAGACCGTCATCAAGGAGATGAAGCTCCGACCGAAGATCGATCCGCACGACTACGAGACCAAGAAGGGTCACGTGGTGCGGTTCCTCAAGGCCGGAGACAAGGTCAAGGTGACGATCATGTTCCGCGGTCGCGAGCAGAGTCGCCCGGAGCTGGGTTACCGGCTCCTGCGTCGGCTCGAGTCGGAGATCACGGAACTGGGATATGTCGAGTCCGCTCCTAAGCAGGACGGCCGAAACATGATCATGGTTCTCGCTCCGCACCGGGCCGTGAAGGCCTCCGCGGTCGCCGCCACGGCGTCGCGTGGCGGACCTCGGGAGCGGACCGCGGAGGATTCCGCGGCGGCTACCGAGCCCGCAGCGGCTACCGAGTCCGTGACGGCCGGTGAGAGCGCAGCAGCCGGTGAGACCGGCGGGACCGCTGACACCAGCGGCCAGTAACAGGGGAGAAGACGTTCCACATGCCGAAGATGAAGAGCCACACGGGGACGGGTAAGCGGGTCCGCGTAACCGGCAAGGGCAAGATCATGAAGCAGCAGGCCGGTCTGCGCCACAACCTGGAGAAGAAGCCCTCCACCCGTACCCGGCGGCTGACGGGCGTGGTCGAGGCCGCCAAGTCCGACGTCAAGCGCCTCAAGAAGCTGCTCGGCCGCTGACGCGCGCCACCTGAGCCCAAGAAGGAGTTGAGATGGCACGCGTCAAGCGGGCTGTGAACGCCCAGAAGAAGCGCCGTACCCTGCTGGAGACCGCGAGTGGTTACCGCGGTCAGCGCTCCCGGCTGTACCGCAAGGCCAAGGAGCAGGTGCTGCACTCGATGCAGTACGCCTACCGGGACCGTCGTGACCGCAAGGGCGACTTCCGGCAGTTGTGGATCCAGCGGATCAACGCGGGTGCCCGCGCCAACGGCATGACCTACAACCGGCTGATCCAGGGCCTGCGCCTGGCCGGCATCGAGGTCGACCGCAAGATCCTGGCCGACATGGCCGTCAACGACGCCGCCGCCTTCGCGGCGATCGTCGAGCTGGCCCGGGCCGCGGTGCAGGCCGAGGGCACCGGCGGCGCGGCGGCCCAGGCCGCCTGATCCCCGCACAACGCAGCGAGGCGTCCCTCGACGACGGGGGGCGCCTCGCGCGTGTGTGGTGAGGACACCATGCCCTTCACGCCGCGTACACCCCGGGTGGTCGCCGCCCGCCGGTTGCAACGCCGCCGCGACCGCGAGGCCACCGGCCGGTTCCTCGCCGAGGGACCGCAGGCGGTCCGCGAGGCCCTGGCCCGCTCCCGGACGGTGCTCGAACTGTTCGGTACGCCCACCGCGCTCGACCGCCACGCCGACCTGGCGGCAGCCGCCGCCGGCGCCGACGTACCCGTCTCCGAGGTGACCGACGAGGCGCTCGCGGCGCTCGCCGAGACCGTCGCCCCGCAGGGCCTGGTCGCCGTCTGCCAACACCTCGACGTGCCGCTGGCGACCGCGCTGTCCCGCGGTCCGCGGCTGGTCGGGGTGCTCGCGGGCATCCGGGACCCGGGCAACGCCGGCACCGTGTTGCGGACCGCCGACGCGGCCGGCGCCGCGGCGGTGGTCTTCGCCGGGGAGGCGGTCGACCCGTACAACGGCAAGTGCGTCCGGTCTTCGGCGGGCAGCCTGTTCCACGTCGACGTGGTACGCGAACGCGACCCGGCGGCGGTGGTCGACGCCGCCCGCGCCGCCGGTCTGGTGGTGCTCGCCGCGACCGGCTACGGCGAAGCGGATCTCGACGACCTGGCCGACGCCGGCCGACTCGCCGTTCCCACCGCCTGGCTGTTCGGGTCCGAGGCGCACGGCCTGCCCGACGAGCTGATCGCCGCCGCCGACGCCCGGGTCCGGGTCCCGCTGCACGGGCGGGCCGAGAGCCTCAACCTGGCTGCGGCCGCGGCGGTCTGCCTGTACGCTTCGGCGAGAGCCCAGCGCTGACATGAGATCACGCGCAGGAACATGTGCAGAGCACGAGGAGAGCGGCCGGTGATGGTGGACGCACCACGGCGTACGTTTAGCCAGCCCGCCGGTGTCGGCGGGCGGCGAGCCTGACCTGCTCTCCGCACCACTCCCACCGGCGGGCTGCGGCGCAGCCGCGCGTCCGTAGACTCGCTTCGCCGCCTGTGAGGGCCGGCGCCGCCGTGAGGAGTGCCCGTACGCCATGACCTACCGCAACGATCCGTACGACCCGAAGCAGGTCGCCCTGCTCGACCCGGCCGCCCTGGCCGAGGCCGTGACCGAGGCCGAGAAGGCGTTCGCCGCCGCCGGTGACCCCGACGCGCTGGCCGCGGTCCGCCCGGCGCACCTCGGCGACCGGGCCCCGGTCTCGCTGGCCCGTCGGGAGATCGGCGCGCTGCCGCCCGCCGCCAAGGCCGACGCCGGCAAGCGGGTCAACGAGGCCCGTCGCAGCATCGAGCAGGCCTACGCCGCCCGGTCCGAGGTGCTCGACCGCGAGCAGGCGCAGCGGGTCCTGGTCGCCGAGCGCGTCGATGTGACGCTGCCCTACGACCGGCGCCCGCGTGGCTCCCGGCACCCGGTCAGCGTGCTGATGGAACAGATCAGCGACCTGTTCATCGGGATGGGCTACGAGGTGGCCGAGGGCCCCGAGGTCGAGTTGGAGTGGACCAACTTCGACGCGCTCAACATTCCCGTCGACCACCCGGCCCGGGGCCTGATGGACACCTTCCACATCGCACCCGAGCAGTCCGGGCTGGTGCTGCGTACCCACACCTCACCGGTGCAGGCGCGCACGATGCTGACCCGCCAGCCGCCGATCTACGTGGTGGTGCCCGGCCGGGTCTACCGCACCGACGAGTTGGACGCCACCCACTCGCCGGTGTTCCACCAGGTCGAGGGCCTGGTGGTGGACAAGGGCATCACCATGGCCCACCTGCGCGGCACGCTCGACCACTTCGCCCGCGCCATGTTCGGCGAGGGCGCGAAGACCCGGTTCCGGCCGCACTACTTCCCGTTCACCGAGCCGTCGGCGGAGTTCGACGTGTGGTTCCCGGAGCACCGCAAGGGCCCACAGTGGGTCGAGTGGGGTGGCTGCGGCATGGTCAACCCGCGGGTGCTGCGCGCCTGCGGCATCGACCCGGAGGTCTACTCCGGGTTCGCCTTCGGCATGGGCATCGACCGCACCGTGATGTTCCGACACGGGGTGGGCGACATGCGGGACATGGTCGAGGGCGACGTCCGGTTCACCCGGGCGTTCGGCCACGGGGCGTAGTGCGGGCGCGCGAGTAACGGAGACGGTGGTAACGAGTCATGCGAGTTTCTGTCAGTTGGTTGCGGGAGTACGTCGACCTGCCGGACCTGCCCGCCGCCGACCTGGAGCGGGCCCTGGTCGACCTCGGCATCGAGGTCGAGTCCATCGTGGACCTGTCCACCACGGTAACCGGACAGCTGGTGGTCGGTGAGGTCCTGGAGATCGAGGAGTTGACCGGCTTCAAGAAGCCGATCCGGTTCTGCCGGGTGAACGTGGGCGCCGCCAACGGCACCGGTGAACCGCAGGAGATCGTCTGCGGGGCGCGCAACTTCGCCCCCGGCGACCGGGTCGTGGTGATCCTGCCCGGCGGGGTGCTGCCGGGCGGCTTCGCCATCGGGGCCCGCAAGACGTACGGGCGCAACTCCCACGGCATGATCTGCTCCGCCAAGGAGCTGGGTCTGGGCGACGACCACTCCGGCATCCTGGTGCTGCCTGAACACGTCGCCGCCAAGCCCGGCGACGACGCCCGTCCCGTGGTCGGGCTCGACGACATCGTCGTCGAGGTGGAGATCACCCCGGACCGGGGCTACCAGATGTCCCTGCGCGGGCTCGCCCGCGAACTGGCGCACGCCCTCGGCGTCGGCTTCCAGGACCCGGGTCGGATGCCGGCCACGCCGGGCACCGCCCAACCGG
This sequence comes from Micromonospora maris AB-18-032, assembly GCF_000204155.1. Taxonomy (NCBI): domain Bacteria; kingdom Bacillati; phylum Actinomycetota; class Actinomycetes; order Micromonosporales; family Micromonosporaceae; genus Micromonospora; species Micromonospora maris. Next base: position 2,302,694 of record NC_015434.1, read on the forward strand.
CGTACCCGGTCGAGGTACGCGACCCGGTCGGCTGTGACCGGTTCGCGGCCCGGATGGTGCGCGGCGTCGACCCGACGGCGCAGACCCCGCAGTGGATGCAGCGGCGGCTCACCGTTGCCGGCATCCGCAGCATCTCGCTGCCCGTCGACATCACCAACTACGTGATGCTCGAACTCGGGCAGCCGATGCACGCCTTCGACGCCGACCGTCTCGCCGGCCCGCTGGTGGTCCGTCGGGCGGTACCGGGGGAGAAGCTGACCACGCTCGACGGGGTGACCCGCGCCCTCGCCCCGGAAGACATGGTCATCTGCGACGCCGGCCTGTCCAACCCGGTCGCGGGCGACGGCGACGGGGTGCCGATCTCGCTCGCCGCCGTGATGGGTGGCGAGACCAGTGAGGTGCTGCCCAGCACCGTCAACGTGCTGTTCGAGGCCGCGCACTGGGACCCGGCGATGGTGGGGCGTACCGCGCGTCGACACAAGCTGTTCAGTGAGGCGGCGAAGCGGTGGGAGCGGGGCGTCGACCCGGCCCTGCCGCTGGTCGCCCTGGACCGGGCGGTAGCCCTGCTCACCGAGCACGCGGGCGGCACCGCCGGCGACGAGGTGCTGGACATCGACCACGTCGTGGCGCGTACCCCGGTGACGTTGCCGGTCGACCTGCCGAGCCGGCGGGTCGGGGTGGAGTATTCGCCGGCACGGGTGGTCGCCCTGCTGGAACAGGTCGGCTGCACCGTGGCGCGGGGTACCGACCGGCTCGCCGAGGATCCCGGCGAGGTGGGTGTCGCCGCAGGTGACGCCGACGTCCTCAGCGTCACCCCGCCGACCTGGCGGCCCGACCTGACCGACCCGGCCGACCTGGTGGAGGAGGTGGTCCGCCTGGACGGGTACGACAAGGTGCCGTCGCTGCTGCCCACCGCACCGCCCGGCCGGGGGCTGACCTGGCAGCAGCGGCGTAACCGGGCGGTGTCCCGGGCGCTGGCCGAGCGCGGCTACGTCGAGGTGCTGGCGCACCCGTTCGTCGCCACCGACCTCGCCGACCAGTTCGCCCTGCCCGCCGACGACCCGCGTCGCCAGGCGGTACGGGTGGCCAACCCGCTGTCCGACGAGGAGCCGCTGCTGCGGACCACGCTGCTCGGCCCGCTGCTCGGCATCGTCCGCCGTAACCTCGGTCGTGGCCTGCGGGACCTGGCGCTCTACGAGATCGGTGTGGTCTTCCAGCCGCGCCCGGGCGCCGGCAGCCCGCCGGCCATGGGGGTGGACCGGCGACCCACCGACGCCGAGTTCGCCGCCGCCGACGCGGTGGTCCCGCACCAGCCCCGGCACGTCGCCGTCGTGCTGACCGGCGACATCGAGCCGGCCGGCTGGTGGGGTGCCGGGCGACCGGCCACCTGGGCGGACGCCGTGGAGGCGGGCCGTGACGTCCTCGCCGCCGCCGGCGTGCCCGCCGACCGGATCGAGGTACGGGCCGCCGAGTACGCCCCCTGGCACCCCGGCCGCTGCGCGCAGCTGCTGGTCGACGGGACGGTCGTCGGTCACGCCGGTGAACTGCACCCGGCGGTGCTGGCCACACTGGAGCTGCCTCGGCGTACCAGTGCCATGGAGCTGGACCTGGACGCGTTGCCGGCAGCGCCGGTGCTGCCCGCGCCCGGAGTCTCCGGCTTCCCGCCGGCCCTGATCGACGTGGCGTTGGTGGTCGACGAGGCGGTCCCCGCCCAGGACGTCCAGCAGGCCCTCACCGAGGGCGCCGGTGAACTGCTGGAGGCGGTGCGCCTGTTCGACGTGTACGCCTCGGAGCAGCTCGGTGCTGGCCGCAAGTCGCTGGCCTACAAGCTCACCTTCCGGGCACCCGACCGCACCCTGACCGTCGAGGAGGCGGTTGCCGCCCGCGACGCCGCGGTGGCCCGCGCCACCGAACGCGTCGGCGCCACTCTCCGCGGCGCCTGAGATGTAAGGAAGGGCCCCTTCTTAACGCCTCGTGCATAGGAAGGGGCCCTTCTTAACATTCGTCGGCTTGGAGTTGCCCGACCTGTTGAAGGCCGGGCAGATTCCGGACGGTCATCCGGCGGTAGTCGGTGTCGACCAGCCCGTCGGTGCGCAGCTCCCGGAGGATCTTCTGGACCGAGGTCTCGGAGGCGCCGCAGATGGAGGCCAGTTCCGGTTGGGTGAGTCGGACGTCGATGACGACGCCGTCGGGTGTCTGGCGGCCGTGGGTACGTGACAGTTCGGCGATCACCCGGGCGACCCTTATCTTGACCGGGTACGAGGAGAAGTCGATCCGTCGGCGGTTCGACCAGCGCAACCGGTCGGAGACCATGGCGGCGAGTTCGAGCGCGGCGTCCGGATTGGTTCTGAGGAACGCGCGGAACCGCTCCGAGGGGATCACGCTGTAGCGGGCGGCGCTGCAGGTGGTGACAGTCGCGGAGCGTGGCCGGTCGTTGAGTGCCGACATCTCGCCGACCAGGTCACCGCCGACCCGCAGGGACAACAGCGCCGTGCGGCCGTCGGGCAGGGCGGCGGTGACCTTCGTCAGGCCCTCTTCGATCAGCACCAGGTGTGATTGCTGCTGTCCTTCGTGGATCAGGATCTGACCGGCCGGCACCTGGCGACGTACGCCGAGCTCCAACAGGGCGGAGCGTACGGGTGGGCCGAGCCGTTGCAGAAATGTGCCGTAGGGCCACTGCGAGTTCTGGGTAGGTTCGCGCCGCATCCAGGCTCCCACTCCGCTCAAGCGACGACAGCGTCCGCAGCGTAACCGTCCGGCCGCGATACGTCTCACCCGTCGTGCCAGCACCACACCGAGCAGGTAGGCGAGCAACAGCCCGAGTGTGAGGTGCAGATCCAGGCCCAGCTCCAACAGTACGTCGATCGGGACGCTCCACATGCCACAAGTGCACCCTGGACAGTCGCCCAAAATACCCGTGTCGTGCGGGATGACTGCTGACGGACATTGCCACTGAAGCCGTACTTCTACGGGGTCTCTGGGCGTCGCCCCCAGTTGGATGTCGCTCGTGCCCGGCCTCACGGACCGGGGTGAGGAGGGTGACGAGATGCAACATCCGGAGCGGCGGTTGTTGGTCTGCGTGGACATGGAGCGCTACAGCCGGCGCGGCAACGTCCAGCAGTACGAAGCGCAGCAGGACTTCCATCGGCTGCTGCGTGAGGCAGCCGACGGGGTGGGCATGGATCGTGTCGGCTGGGCGACGCAGCAGGCGGGAGACGGGGAACTGGCCGTCCTGCCCCGCGAGATTCCCGAGGCGAGGGTGATCGGGCGGTTCCTGCCGGAACTGAACCGGCGACTGCGGCAGTACAACGCCAGCCGTCTCCCGGTGGCCCGTATCCGGCTACGTGTGGCGGTACATCAGGGCATGGTGCACCTGGACGGGGCCAACGGTTTTCCCGGCCAGGCGGTCGTCATGGTCAGTCGGCTCTGCGACGCGACACCGGTGCGCCGAGCGTTGGCGGCCTTCCCGGACGCCGGAGTTGCCCTGGTGGTCTCCTCCGACATCTACCGGGACGTGGTGACCGAGTACCCGGAGGAGATTCGGCCGGACCGGTTCCGGCGCATCGAGGTGGTCCAGCCAGAGAAGGGGTTCTCTGAGCCGGCGTGGCTCTGTGTTCTCGACGAGGATGTGACCTCCTGGCGGGACGATGCGTCGCCCGGCCAGCAGCCATCGTCGCTGGACGAGGCGGTGAAACCGGGCGAGGCGGCGCAGCCGAGCGGGGAGAGCGGAACCGGGCACGGTGGTGAGCCGCCGGCCGGCGGCATCCGTACCGGCAACATCCGGGTCAACGGCCAGAACGCCGTGGGACCGGGTGCGATGGCGATCGGATCCATCGGTCGTGACGCCATCCTGCGCCCGGACGTGGACCGATGAACGACCGATATCCGGAGCCGGTGGCCGGGGACCCGCCGGGGCGCACCGACCCGGCCACGTTCGGCGAGGCGGGCGGATCCCGGCCGGGCCAGTCCGAAGCCGGTGCGGCCGAAGTCGGACCAGATGCCGGCGGCGATTCGGGTCAGGGACGTCCCGGGGATCCGGCCAGTGGTGCCGCTGACGGATCGGCACCGGACACGGACGCCGACCCAGCTCCGAACGACGAGTCGGACGACGGCGATGAGGAGGACCGTGAGGATGCGCTCGACTCCGGTGATGTGCTGCGCCGGCTGGCCGGTCTGTTCGGTGACGCGGGGATCGATGCCGGCAACATGTACGTCCGGGGCCAGAACGCGACCGGGCACGGTGCCCTCGCCATCGGTACGGTCAATGTCACTGCGGCGTCCGACTCGGTGGACGGCCGTCGGGTCTGGTCGGAGACGCTCAGTGAGACGACGGTGCTGGACCTGGTGCGGGGTTACGCGCCGGCCGGCAGCGATCAGCAACTCGATCACCATCTGAAGCAGCGCCATCTGGTGTGCCTGTCCGGACCGTCGGGCAGCGGAAGACTCACCTCAGCGCTGGTCGCCTCGGCTCGCCGGCACGGTGTCGGCGGGGTGAACATCCTCGGGGTCGAGCAGCTCACCGATGTGTTCCGGACGAAGCTGGGTCAGCGCCGGGGCAGCGGCTACGTGCTGCGGCTGACCGATGAGATGGTCGGTGCGCTGGACGGCTACACCCTGATGGGGCTCGCCGAGCGGGCTGCGGCCAATGCCATGACACTGCTGCTGGTCGGCGATTTCTCCCGGCGTGTCCAGGACCTCGCCGGGCACGTCGTCGAGCACCGTCCGGCACCTGCGGCCGAGGTGTTCCGCGCCGCTCTACGGCGGGAGTTGGCCGGGCGCTGTGTGGGCTTCTGCGCCGGCCACTGTGTCGGCGAGTGCGTGGATCAGTACGTCGACGAGGAATGCCTCCGGCATCAACTGCTCTCGGTGTACCTGGCCGGAGCACCTCGGCCCCGCGAGGTGGTCCCCGTCGTGGCGGCGCTCGCGCAGACGGTGCCGCGCGCCAGGGCACTGACGGACCGGCTGGCGCAACTGCTGCCCCGACAGCTTCGTGAGCGTGCCTCCCAGATCCTCGACGTGCCGGCCGACGCCGGTGCCTCGGTGGGCTGGTCCGCTGAGCAGGTACGGGCCTTCCGGCTGGCCTGCGTGGTTCTCGCCGGACTGTCGACGGTCGAGATCCGCCTCGCGGCTGAACGCTTGGTGTCCGGCCCGGAAGGGCTACAGTCGGCCACGGTACGTCTGCGCGGCGTCACCCTCGACGAGGTGCTCGGCCCGATGCTGCGCGGCGCCATCGTGATACCGGACGAGGACTGGGCGACCGGCGGCATCCGGATGCAGTTCTCGGTCGGCACCGAGCAGCTGCGGTCCGCTGTCCTGGATGTGGCCTGGACCGACTGGTGGACGCCCCGGGCGCTGCTCGGCTGGTTCGCGGACATGGTGCGGGCCGAGCAGCCGGACGTACGACAGGCGGCAGCCGCCGCCATCGGATGGTCGGCCGGCCGGGACGTGCAGACGGCCCTGGACACTGTGCGCGACCTTGCCCGGGAGCGGCGAGCGAGCGTACGGCAGGCGGCCGCGATCGTTCTTGTCGCGATTGCGATGCAGCCTCGGTTGCGGCAGCGGGTCAGCGTCGAGTTGGACCGCTGGGCCGCCGGGCCGGCGGCACATCTGCGCGACACCGTCGCCCGCGCCCACGAACTGGGGCTGGCCCGGCTGTGGCCGGACGCCGCCCTGGTGCAGCTTCGGCTGGTCGCCTCCGGGCGGATGCAACGCTGGCACAACTCGGTCGTGCGTGGCTTGGTCGAGGTCTACCAGGGCGGACACGGGGCTGCTCTGGTGACGTCTCTGGCGCAGTGGGCCAGATCGACCGACCCGGAAGACCGAGAGGTGCGGCTGCACGCCGCGCGAGCGTTGCGGATCCTGGCCGAACGGTGGGCACGACCACCTCGGGAACACTGGCCGGAGCTGCTGGATCTGGCGCGTAGCGAGATCGTCTCCGCCCACGACCTGGCAACTCTCTGGGCGACAGCGCTGAGCCTGCCCGAGACGGCGTACCGATCCTGGCGGACGCTCGGCTTCTGGCTCAGCCGGGCGGACGGTCAGGCCGAGGTGTCCGCGCACGTGCTGGCGCTGCTGCGGCTGGTGTTGGCCGGACGGCCTCCGCTGCGTCGTCGGCTCCATCACCAGCTGCGTCACGTCTGGCGCCCGGTCATGCCCGGGTGCGCCCTGCTCAACGACGTCGAAACTCTGACCTTTGAGGATGCCTGATGATCACTGGACCTTCCGGGACGTCTCACGTGCGGCAGGGTGTGCCGCCGCGGCCTCGCCGCTGGTGGCACGCGATCTTCCCGCCCGCCCCGGTTCCCGTTCCCGCCCCCGCACTGCCGCCCCCGGCACCTACCCGGGTCACCTTTCGGCAGGACGTGCCACAACCCCTGCTGGTGCCGGCGAAGGGCGACGCGTTCGACTTCAACCTGCACGTCGTCTACCTGTGGACCGCGACCAACATGACCTTCGACGGGCTGCGGCTGCGGGCCGAGGCGCTGTTGCCCTGGGCGATGGGGATCGTCCGTGAGCGTGCTGTGGACCTGGCTCGCGAGCATGAGCCGCACCGTTCCCACGACCTCGAACGGGCGCTGAACGATCTGCTGATGCACCAGCGTTGGCCGCAGGAAGCGCACCTGCCCCAGTTCACGGTGCGGCTCCGGGTCAGCCCGGACGAGCGGGTGCGGGAATGGCTGCGTCCGTACTGGGAACAGCGGATCGCGCTGGAGTGTGAGCACGAACTGGAGAAGATCCGTACCCGGCAGGCCGACGATCTGACCCGTCGGTGGGCGGCGGTGTTGCAGAACCTCCAGGACGAACCGGTCACCGCGTACGCCGCCAGACTGACCGGCGCGGAGTTCGCCGAGGTGTTCCAGCGCTACGTCACGGAACGCCGCGACATCGTTCCGAAGCTTGTGGAGTTGCTGCGGGAGGCCGTCAAGGGACACGGCGATCTCGGTCTCGGCCCGTCCGAGTACACCCAGGCATGGGACATCGCGCTGCGCACCTACGAGCGGCAGCAGGGGCTTACCCGACAGTCGATGTGACAACTCGGGTCGTCGACTCTTCCCCCTGATCGGGCGGGGGAGGAGTCGGCGGCGGGCGGCATCGGCCGAAAGGTCACGACGGTTGGATTATTTGGTTACCCACGAGTCACCTCTGAGGGGTTAGCCTGCTGTGACCCCGATGACCCTGGGATCACACCCGCCACCCCCACGGGAGCCCCCTCATGCCCGATGAGCCACCCGCCTCGGTCGACGTCTGCATAGTCGGTGGTTGCGGCCGGGTGGGCCTGCCACTGGGCATCGCGTTCGCCGCCCGCGGGCTCTCCGTCGTGCTGTACGACATCAACGCCGACGCCGTCGCCACGGTCAACTCGGCGACCCTGCCGTTCGCCGAGGCCGGGGCGGCCGGACCCCTTGCGGAGGCGGTGGCCGCCGGGCGGCTGCGGGCCACCACCGACCCGGCCGCTGTCGGCACCTCCGAGCATCTGGTGGTGGTGGTCGGCACCCCGGTCGACGAGCATCTGAACCCGGACCTGGGGGCCGTGCCGCGGGCATTGGAACGCTGTGCGGAGCATCTGCGCGACGGGCAGTTGGTGGTGCTGCGCAGCACCGTCTACCCCGGAGTGACCGCGTTGACCGAGAAGTTGCTGGTCGGCCGGGGAGTGCAGGCGGATGTCGCCTTCTGCCCGGAGCGCATCGCCGAGGGGCACGCGATGACCGAGCTGTTCACGCTGCCGCAGATCGTGGCGGCGCGTACCCCGCAGTCGCTGACCCGGGCGGAGAAGCTGTTCCGGCACCTGACCGACCGGATCGTCACGCTGACGCCGGAGGAGGCGGAGCTGGCGAAGCTGTTCACCAACACCTGGCGGTACATCAAGTTCGCCACCGCCAACCAGTTCTGGATGATGGCCAACGACTTCGGGCTGGACTTCGCCCGGATCCGGCACGCCGTGGCGTACGAGTACCCCCGCGCCGCCGACCTGCCGATGCCCGGGTTCGCGGCCGGGCCGTGCCTGTTCAAGGACACCATGCAGTTGGCCGCGTTCAACCGGAACAACTTCGTGCTCGGCCACTCGGCGATGCTGATCAATGAGGGTCTGCCGTTGTACCTGGTCTCGCGGCTGGAGGACCGGTTCGACCTGGCCAGCTCGACGGTGGGCATCCTCGGCATGGCGTTCAAGGGTGGCAGCGACGATCCCCGGGAGAGTCTGGCGTACAAGCTGCGCAAGATCCTGGCGTTGAAGACCCGGGAGACGCTCTGCACCGACCCGTACGTCATCGACGAGCGTTTCGTCGACCTCGACGAGGTGCTGCGCCGGGCCGATCTGCTGGTCATCGCCGCCCCGCACGAGCAGTACGCCCGCCTGGACACCGACAAACCGGTGATCGACATGTGGGGTCTGACCGGGCAGGGGGTGCGGGTGTGATCCCCCGGGTCTCGGTGATCGTGCCGGTCTACAACGAGGGCGCGGCGATCGTGCGCTGTCTGGAGCGGATGCTGCGGGAGATGCTGCTGCCGGCCGAGGTGCTCATCGTGCACGACATGCCGGAGGACACCACCGTCCCGTACGTCGTGCAGGCCGCCCGTACCGACCCGCGGGTGCGGGCGGTGCTCAACACGTACGGGCGGGGGCCGGCCAACGCGATCCGGTTCGGCATCGACGTGGCGCGGGCCCCGGTTGTGGTGGTGACGATGGCCGACGGCTGTGACGATCCCCGGCAGATCGACGAGTTGGCCCGGCTGGTGGACCGGGGCGTGGTGGTCGCCGCCGCTTCCCGGTACATGCCCGGCGGTCAGCAGGTGGGTGGGCCGAGGCTGAAGCGGTTGATGTCCCGCTGGGCGGGGCGCAGCCTCTACACCCTGGCGCGGGTGGGCACCCGGGACGCCACCAACAGCTTCAAGGCGTACGACACGGCCTTCGTCCGGGAGGTGGGCATCGAGTCGCGGACCGGTTTCGAGATCGGGCTGGAGTTGACCGCCAAGGCGACCCGGTTGCGGCTGCCGGTGGCCGAGATCCCGACGATCTGGCTGGATCGGCCGCTCGGGGAGTCCCACTTCGACCTGGGCCGGTTCCTCCCCGGGTACCTGCGCTGGTATCTGTTCGCCTACGGTCGACGGCTGAGCCGGGAGAAGCTGGCCGCCCGGACCCGACCGGCGGCGGTGCAGAGCGTCGAGTCCACCGAGTACGAGAAGACCGCATAGGAGCGCACGTGGCGAAGGTCCTGGTAACTGGTTCGGCCGGCTTCATCGGCGGCTACCTGGTCGCGGAGCTGTTGGACCGGGGCCACGAGGTCGTCGGGGTGGACAACTTCTCCAAGTACGGCCCGGTCAGCCACAGCTACGACACCCATCCGCGGTTCCGGTTCGTCGAGGGCGACGCCCGTGACACCGACCTGTTGACCGAGCTGCTGGACGGTTGTGACCATCTGGTCGCCGGGGCGGCGATGATCGGTGGGATTTCCTACTTCCACGCGTACGCCTATGACCTGCTCGCCACCAACGAGCGGATCATGGCGGCGACCTGCGACGCGGCGCTGCGGGCGCACCGCGACGGCACGCTGCGCAAGGTCACCTACCTCTCCTCCTCGATGGTGTACGAGTCGACGGAGCACTGGCCGAGCCGGGAGGGCGACGAGCGGCGCATCCCGCCGCCGCTGTCGTCGTACGGGTTCCAGAAGTTGGCCGTGGAGTACTACGCCCGCGCCGCCTGGGAGCAGTACCAGTTGCCGTTCACGATCGTGCGGCCGTTCAACTGTGTGGGCGTGGGGGAGGGGCGGGCGCTGGGTCAGGCCGAGGTGCTCTCCGGCAACGTGAAGCTGGCCATGTCGCACGTGGTGCCCGACCTGGTGCAGAAGATCGTCAAGGGGCAGGATCCGCTGCACATCCTGGGCGAGGGCGATCAGGTGCGGCACTACACCTACGGTGGTGACCTGGCCCGGGGCATCGCGACGGCGATCGAGCATCCGGCGGCCCACAACGAGGACTTCAACCTCTCCACCGCCCGGTCGACCACGGTGCTGGAGTTGGCCGAGTTGATCTGGCACAAGATCAAGGGTGCGGAGGTGCCGTTCCGGTACGTCAGCGACGAACCGTTCCGCTACGACGTCCGCAAGCGGGTGCCGGACACCACGAAGGCAGCCGAGGTGCTCGGCTTCACCGCCACCACCTCGCTCGACACGATGCTCGACGAGGTCATCCCCTGGGTCACCGACGCCGTGCACGCCGGCCGCCTGTAGGTGCAAGGAAGGGCCCCCTGTTAACGCCTCCGGTAGAGCAGGGGCCCCTTCTTAACACAGCAAGTATTCTCATACGGTCGACTGCATGAACTTGCAGCGCCAGTCTCGCTGCTGCTAACCTCCCTGCATAGTCATACGGAGGTAGGCATGGGAATCCGGGTCGCGGTCGCCGGTGCGAGTGGCTACGCGGGCGGTGAGTTGCTCCGCCTGCTCGCCGGGCATCCTGAGTTCGATCTGGTCACCGCCACCGCGCACAGTCAGGCGGGGCAGCGCGTCGACAGCGTGCACCCGCAGCTGGTCGGGCTGGACCACACCTTCGCCGAGACCGTACCGGAGACGCTCGCCGAGGCCGACCTGCTCTTCCTCGCGCTGCCGCACGGCCAGTCGGCCGCCCTCGCCGCGCAGCTGCCCACCGGCGTCCGGGTGGTGGACCTCGGCGCGGACCACCGCCTCACCGACGGTGACGCCTGGGCCCGCTACTACGGCGGCCCGCACGCCGGCGCGTGGACCTACGGCCTGCCGGAACTGCCCGGGCAGGCCGAGCGGATCGCCGCCGCCACCCGGGTCGCCAACACCGGCTGCTACGCCGCGACGATCACCTTGGCGCTCGCGCCGCTGATCGCCGCCGGTGTCGCCGACCCCGCCGACGTGGTGGTCGTCGCCGCCTCCGGCACCTCCGGGGCCGGCCGGGCCGCCAAGACCCACCTGCTGGCCAGCGAGGTGATGGGCGACCTGTCGCCCTACAAGGTCGGCGCCCACCAGCACGTACCGGAGATCAAGCAGGCCACCGGCGCGACCGGCCTGTCCTTCACCCCGGTGCTCGCGCCGATGCCACGCGGCATCCTGGCCACCGTGACCGCCCGGCCGACCGGCTCGGCGGACCCCCGGGCCGTGCTGGCCCAGGCGTACGCGGACAGCCCCTTCGTCCACCTGCTGCCCGAGGGCCGCTGGCCGCACACCGCCGCCACCCTGGGCAGCAACTCCTGCCACCTGCAGGCCACCGTCGACGTCGACTCCGGTCGACTGATCGTGGTCGCCGCCCTGGACAACCTCGGCAAGGGCGCCGCAGGTCAGGCGGTGCAGAACGCCAACCTGATGTTCGGCCTGCCCGAGACCACAGGCCTGTCCCCGCTGGGAGTAACGCCATGACCGTCACCACACCCGCCGGGTTCCGGGCGGCCGGGGTCGCCGCCGGGCTCAAGAGCAGCGGCGCACCGGACATCGCGGTGGTCGTCAACGACGGCCCGGACACCGGTGTCGCCGGCGTGTTCACCAGCAACCGGGTCAAGGCCGCACCGGTGGCATGGAGCGAGCAGGTGCTGCACGGCGGCGTGGTCCGGGCGGTGGTGCTCAACTCCGGCGGGGCGAACGCCTGCACCGGCCCGGCCGGCTTCCAGGACACCCACGCCACCGCCGAGCACGCCGCCGCCGCACTGACCGCGCAGCACCCCGACCAGCCGTTCGGCGCGGGTGAGGTGGCGATCTGCTCGACCGGCCTGATCGGCGAGCGGCTGCCGATGGACAAGCTCCTGCCGGGGGTCAGCGCCGCCATCGGCGGTCTGACGGTCGACGGCGGGGACGCCGCCGCCGAGGCGATCATGACCACGGACACCCGGCCGAAGACCACGGTGATCTCCGGTGCCGGCTGGACCGTCGGCGGCATGGCCAAGGGCGCCGGCATGCTCGCCCCGGCGATGGCCACCATGCTCTGCGTGCTGACCACCGACGCGGTCGCCGACCCGCAGACGCTCGACGCCGCGTTGCGCGCCGCCACCCGGGTCACCTTCGACCGGATCGACTCCGACGGCTGCATGTCCACAAACGACACCGTTTTGCTGCTGGCCAGCGGCGCGGCCGGGGTCACGCCGAGCGCTGCGGAGTTGACTGCGGCGGTCACCGCCGCCTGCCACGACCTGGCCCAACAGTTGATCGCCGACGCCGAGGGCGCCACCAAGCAGATCGCCATCGAGGTCGTCGGTGCGGCCGACGAGGACGACGCGGTCGAGGTGGGCCGGTCGGTGGCCCGCAACAACCTGGTGAAGACCGCGCTGTTCGGCAACGACCCGAACTGGGGTCGGATCCTCGCCGCCGTCGGCACCACCGCCGCCGAGTTCGAGCCGGACGCCGTCGACGTGGCCGTCAACGGGATCTGGGTCTGCCGGGGCGGTGCCGCCGCCGAGGACCGCTCGAAGGTCGACCTGACCGGCCGGGACGTCACCATCCGCATCGACCTGCACGCCGGCGTCACCGAGGCGACGGTGTGGACCAACGACTTGTCCCACGCGTACGTGCACGAGAACTCGGCCTACTCCACATGAGCATGAACCTGAACTCGGACCTGACCCGCGCCCAGGCCAAAGCGGCCACCCTGATCGAGGCGCTGCCCTGGCTGGAGCGGTTCTCCGGCGCCACCGTCGTGGTCAAGTACGGCGGCAACGCCATGATCGACCCGGAGTTGCAGCGGGCCTTCGCCGCCGACATGGTGTTCCTGCGCCACGTCGGTCTCAAGCCGGTCGTGGTGCACGGCGGCGGCCCGCAGATCTCGGCGATGCTCGGGCGCCTCGGCATCGACAGCGAGTTCCGGGGCGGCCTGCGGGTGACCACGCCGGAGGCGATGGACGTGGTCCGGATGGTGCTTGTCGGCCAGGTCGGGCGGGAACTGGTCGGGCTGATCAACTCCCACGGTCCGCTCGCGGTCGGGCTCTCCGGTGAGGACGCCGGCCTGTTCACCGCGGTACGCCGCCCCGCGTACGTCGACGGGGAGCCGGTCGACGTCGGGCAGGTCGGCGACGTCGAGTCGGTGAACGCCTCCGCGGTGACGGACCTGATCGCGGCCGGCCGCATCCCGGTGATCTCCACCGTGGCGCCGGACACCGACGGGGTGCTGCACAACCTCAACGCCGACACCGCCGCCGCCGCGCTCGCGATCGCGTTGCAGGCCCGCAAGCTGGTCGTGCTCACCGACGTACCCGGCCTCTACGCCAACTGGCCGGACACCTCCAGCCTGATCAGCGAGATCACCACCGACGAGCTGGCGAAGCTGCTGCCGTCGCTGGAGTCGGGCATGGTGCCCAAGATGGAGGCCTGCCTGCGGGCGGTCAGCGGCGGCGTGCCGGCCGCGCACGTGGTGGACGGCCGGGTGGCCCACTCCACGCTGCTGGAAGTATTCACCTCGGAAGGTTTCGGAACCATGGTCGTGAGCGCGTCCAGCGAGGTTGCCGGCCCCGCGAACCAGGAAGGCTCGGTGGCGTCATGACCGCCCTCAGCGACCGGTGGCGTCAGTCCATGATGGACAACTACGGCACCCCACCGCTGGCCCTCGTCTCCGGCTCCGGCGCCGTCGTGGTCGACGAGACCGGCCGCGAGTACGTCGACCTGCTCGGCGGCATCGCCGTCAACTCCCTCGGGCACGCCCACCCGGCAGTGGTGGCCGCCGTGTCCAAGCAGGTCGCCACCCTCGGGCACGTGTCGAACCTGTTCATCTCCGAGCCTCCGGTGGCCCTGGCCGAGTTGCTGCTGGCGCTGGCCGGCCGGCCCGGCCGGGTCTTCTTCGCCAACTCCGGCGCGGAGGCCAACGAGGCGGCGTTCAAACTGTCCCGGCGCACCGGCCGCACCCACGTGGTGGCCACCGTGGGTGGTTTCCACGGGCGCACCATGGGTGCCCTGGCCCTGACCGGCCAGCCCGCCAAGGCCGACCCGTTCCGCCCGCTGCCCGGCGAGGTCACCCACGTCCCGTACGGCGACGTGGCCGCACTGGAGGCGGCCGTCACCGACGCCACCGCCATGGTGATCCTGGAGCCGATCCAGGGCGAGAACGGCGTCGTCGTCCCACTCGCCGGCTACCTCGCCGCCGCGCGGCGGATCACCGCCCGGCACGGCGCGCTGCTGGTGCTCGACGAGGTGCAGACCGGCATCGGGCGTACCGGGCACTGGTTCGCCCACCAGGCCGAGGGCGTCGAACCGGACGTGGTGACCCTGGCCAAGGGGCTCGGCGGTGGGCTGCCCATCGGCGCCACCCTCGCCTTCGGCCCGGCCGCCGACCTGCTGGCCCCCGGCTCGCACGGCACCACCTTCGGCGGTAACCCGGTCAGCTGCGCCGCCGCCCTCGCGGTGATCTCCACCATCGCCCACGAAGGGCTGCTCGACCACGTCAAGCGGGTCGGTGAACGGATCCGCCGGGGCATCGACGCGCTCGGGCACCCGCTGGTCGCCGGGGTCCGGGGCGCCGGGCTGCTGCTCGGCGTGACGCTGACCGCGCCGGTGGCCCCGGCCGCCGCCGAGGCGCTGCGGACGGCCGGTTTCCTGGTCAACCCGGTGCAGCCGGACGTGCTCCGGCTCGCCCCGCCGCTGATCCTCACCGCCGCGCAGGCCGACGCCTTCCTGGCCGCCCTGCCCATCGCGCTGACCGCCGCCGCGTCGGTGGCCCCGGGTGCCACCGATCAGCACCCGCGTGGACCGATCGCCGTACACACCACGCCGACCGACGTGGATCCGACCCCGACGGAGGCCCCCGCATGACCCGGCACTTCCTGCGCGACGACGACCTCACCCCGGCCGAGCAGTCCGCCGTGCTCGACCTGGCGGCCCGGATGAAGGCCGACCGTTTCGCGCACACCCCGCTGGCCGGGCCCCGGGCGGTGGCCGTGCTGTTCGACAAGCAGAGCCTGCGGACCCGGATCTCCTTCGACGTCGGTATCGCCGAACTCGGCGGCCACCCCCTGGTGGTGGACACCCAGGTCACGCACTTCGGTCGGGGTGAGGCCCTGAGCGACGCCGGCCGGGTGCTGTCCCGGTACGTGGCCGCGATCGTGCTGCGCACCCACGGCGACGACCGGATCGCCGAGGTGGCCGCCGGTGCGTCCGTGCCGGTGGTCAACGCGCTGACCGACGGCTTCCACCCCTGCCAACTGCTGGCCGACCTGCTCACGGTGCGGGAGTGGTGCGGCGGCACCGTCGGGCGGACGCTGACCTACGTCGGCGACGCGGCGAACAACATGGCCCACTCGTACCTGCTGGCCGGGGTGACCGCCGGCATGCACGTGCGGATCGCCGGACCGGAGGGCTTCCAGCCCGCCGCCGAGGTGGTGGCCCGAGCCGAGGAGATCGCCGCCGACACCGGCGGCTCGGCGCAGGTGTTCACCGACCCGGTGGCCGCCGTCCGCGACGCCGACGTGATCGCCACCGACACCTGGACCTCGATGGGGCAGGAGAGCGACGGCCTGGACCGGATCACCCCGTTCCTGCCCTACCAGGTCAACAAGACGCTGCTCGGGCACGCGGCGCCGGAGGCGATCGTGCTGCACTGCCTGCCCGCGCACCGCGGCGAGGAGATCACCGACGAGGTGCTCGACGGCCCGCAGAGCGCGGTGTTCGACCAGGCGGAGAACCGGTTGCACGCCCAGAAGGCGCTGCTGGCCTTCCTCCTGGCAGGGTAGGAGCCCATGACGACACCGCTGACCCGTGCCGCCCGGCACGCCCGCATCGTCGAGCTGATCCGTGACAAGGCGATCCGGTCGCAGACCGAACTCGCCGAACTGCTCGGCGACGAGGGCGTCCAGGTTACCCAGGCCACCCTCTCCCGGGATCTGAAGGAGCTCGGCGCCGTCACCGCCCGCGGCGGCGACGGACGCGCCGTGTACGTGATCCCGGAGGACGGGCACCGCCCGTTGCGCGACGCGGAGGCAGCCCCGGCCCGGCTGGTACGGCTGCTGCGTGAGTTGCTCAACGAGGTCGACTCCAGCGGCAACATCGCCGTGCTGCGTACCCCACCGGGGGCCGCCCAGTATCTGGCCAGCGCGTTGGACCGGGCTGGCCTGCCGGAGGTCGTCGGCACCATCGCCGGCGACGACACCATCCTCGTCGTGGCCCGCGAGAGCGACGGCGGCGCCGCGCTCGGCGAACGGCTCGCCGGCTGGGCCCGCCGCGACGAGAACGTCGACGGGAGTGTCACACCATGAACGCTCGGTACGCCCGGTTGGATGAGGTGCCATCGTGACCACCAGAATGGGCGGGGTGGACGACAAGACCCTGACCGAGAACAGCACCGCAGCCAACCGGACGAGCCTGTGGGGTGGCCGGTTCGCCGGCGGCCCGTCGGAGGCGCTCGCCCGGTTGTCGGTGAGCGTCCAGTTCGACTGGCGACTGGCCCCGTACGACATTGCCGGTTCCCGGGCCCACGCCCGGGTGCTGGCCGGTGCCGGGCTGCTCGACCCGGAGGAACTGGGTCGCATCCTCGCCGCCCTGGACGACCTGGAAGCCGCCTGCGCCTCGGGTGCCTTCCGGCCGACCGTCGACGACGAGGACGTGCACACCGCGCTGGAACGCGGTCTGCTGGAGCGTCTCGGCAGCCTCGGCGGCAAGCTGCGCGCCGGGCGGTCCCGCAACGACCAGGTCGCCACCGACCTGCGGCTCTACCTGCGTGACCATGCCCGGGGCGTGGCCTCGCGGCTGGTCGAGCTGGCCGAGGCGCTTGTCGAGCAGGCCGAGCGGCACGTCGACACCGCCGCGCCCGGCATGACCCACCTGCAGCACGCCCAGCCGGTCACCTTCGGCCACTGGCTGCTGGCCCACGTCCAGCCGCTGCTGCGGGACCTGGAGCGGCTGCGCGACTGGGACCACCGCGCCGCGGTCAGCCCGCTCGGTGCCGGCGCGTTGGCCGGTTCGGGCCTGCCGCTGGACCCGGTGGCGGTCTCCAAGGAGCTGGGCTTCCGCACGTCCTTCGCCAACTCGATGGACGCGGTCGCCGACCGGGACTTCGTCGCCGAGTTCCTCTTCATCACCGCGATGATCGGCGTGCACCTGTCCCGCCTCGGTGAGGAAGTGGTGCTCTGGACGTCGCAGGAGTTCGGCTGGGTCGAGCTGGACGACGCCTTCGCCACCGGCTCGTCGATCATGCCGCAGAAGAAGAACGCGGACATCGCCGAGCTGGCCCGGGGCAAGTCCGGCCGGCTCGTCGGTGGGCTGGTCGCCGTACTGACCATGCTCAAGGGCCTGCCGATGACCTACGACCGGGACATGCAGGAGGACAAGGAGCCGGCCTTCGACGCGGTCGACACCCTGGAACTGCTGCTGCCGGCCCTCGCCGGGATGATCTCCACCATGACGGTACGCGTCGACCGCCTGGTCGCCGCCGCACCCGTCGGCTTCTCGCTGGCCACCGAGGTGGCCGACTGGCTGGTCCGCAAGGGCGTGCCGTTCCGCGACGCCCACGAGATCACCGGCAAGCTGGTGGCGCTGTGCGCCGCCCGGGACTGCGCCCTCGACGAGGTCTCCGACGACGACCTGGCCACCGTCAGCGAACACCTCGACCCGTCCGTACGCGACGTGCTGTCGGTCCGCTCGGCCCTGGCCGCCCGGATCACTCCCGGCTCCACCGGCCCCGGCCCGGTCGCCGACCAACTCGCCGCCGCCGCCGACCACCTCGCCACCTGGCGCGAGTGGGCCGCCGAAACCGTCGTCCCCCGCTGACCCCTCCGCTCCCACGTGCGGTGCCTGCAACTTCGGGGAAGATGCTGCCTCCCGGTCCATCGGGACCGCATCTTCCCCGAACCTGCTGCCGCCGTATCGGCGGGGGGCGGTCTTGGTTCAGGGGGCGGGTTGGGGTGGCGGGGTGCGGGCGGTGAGGCGGTCGTAGCGTTGCTTGGCGGCCTGGGCGCTGCCCAGGCCGAGGCCCTGGCCGATGGCCTGCCAGGTGAGGCCCCGGTTGCGGGCGAGGTGGAACAGGCCCGCCTCCATGGTGTCGATCTCCGCGCGCAGGTGCGGGAAAAGGGTCAGCGCGGCGAGCAGATCCGCCTCGTCCACCGGCTCCTCGCCCGGTTCCGGCTGGGCTGCCCCGGCAGCCAGCGCCAGGAGCACGGCGATCGCCTCGTACGGGTCGGCAGCGTACGGGTTGGTGTGCCGCCGCCGCTGCTGTTCGCTGGCGGCGTGCCGTTCGGTGAGTCGTTGCAGTGCGGCATAGCTGCGGTGCGCCCGATCCTCGGACGTGGTGCTGGAGTCGGCCATGCGCCAACTCCAGCACTTCAACGAAGTGTTGTCAACACCTCGTTGATGGACGGCCCCGCTGCGTCACCCCGCCAGATCAGCTGGAGCCCCGGACCGCCTCGATGATGGTCTCCGCGACCTCACCCGGTCGGGCCACGGCCATCGCATGCGAGCCGCCCTCGATCTCGCGCTGGCCCTGCGGGTTGGCCCGCTCCGCCATGAACCGGTGCGCGGCGACCGGAATGTTCATGTCGGCGTCGCCGAACACGAACCAACTGGGCAGCGAGCGCCAGGCGGGGTCGCCGACGAGACCGTCATTGAGAGCCTGCTCGGTGACCGGCCGCTGGGTCCGGGCCATCAGTGCGGCGAGGTCGGCGGACGCATCCGCGGCGAACTGCTTGTGGTAGGCGTCCTGGGCGATCGCCACCTCGTTGCCGCCGGTCGACACCGGATACTGCACAAGCGTGCCGGCGAGGGTGCTGCCGGGGAACTGCCCGGACAACGACAGCGCCGACTCGCCGGTGTCCGGCGCGAACGAGTTGACGTAGACGAGGGCCCGCACCGACGGGTTGTCGGCCGCCGCCTGCGTGGTCACCATGCCGCCGTACGAATGCCCGACGAGCACGACCGGGCCATCCACCCACCGCATCACGTCCCGCAGGTAGGCGGCGTCACCGGGAAGGCTCCGCAGCGGGTTGGCGAGCGCGACCACGTTGTAACCGGCACCCAGCCGGTCGATCACACCGTTCCAGCTTGCCGACTCGGCGAACGCTCCGTGCACGAGAATGATGGTGGGCTGCTGATCGGACATGCGCACGCTCCCTCACTCCGAGACCTGTTCACCGCCGGCAGCGCCGGTACCCGCGATTACCCGTCATGTAGGAGCGAAACCCCTGGTCAACTGCGGCAGGGTCCGCACTTCGACCGGAGGCACCCGCACCGAGCGTGGGGGCGCGGTTGCCGGTCAGGGCGGGACCGGGTTACCTGGACGGGTGGACCATCCCTGGCTGAACGCCCCCGCCGCCGACATCGCGCAGACCGCGCGGTCGCTGCTCGGCTGGGAGGTGACGGCCAACGGTGTGCGGATCAGGCTGACCGAGGTCGAGGCGTACGCGGGCACCGGCGAGGATCCGGCCTCGCACGCCCATCGGGGTCCGACGCCCCGTACGACTGTCATGTTCGGTCCGGCGGGGTACGCCTACACGTACTTCGTCTTCGGTATGCACTGGTGTCTGAATCTCGTCTGCGGCGCGGAGGGAGAGGCGGCGGCGGTGCTGCTGCGCGCGGGCGAGGTGGTCGAGGGGCGGGATCTGGCCCGCGAGCGGCGCGGCGGGGTGCCCGACCGGGACCTGGCCCGTGGGCCGGCCCGGCTGGTGATGGCGCTGGGTGTGACGGCGGCGGCCAACGGCACCAGCATGCTGGACGGGACCGGGCCGCTGCTGCTGACTCCGCCGACCCGGCCGGTCGCGCCGTCGGCCGTCTCCGCCGGCCCGCGTGTCGGTGTGGCCGCCGCCCACGACGTGCCCTGGCGCTTCTGGATCACCGGCGACCCGACCGTCAGCCCTTACCGCCGCCATGTCCCACGGCGGCGTCCGGCGTCGATCCGCTGACGCTCTCGTGGCCGATCATGGGCCAGTGCCGCGTGACACGACGACCTACCCTGCTGGCATCAGCATCGCTCTTGATGAATGGAGCTTGTCGTGTCGTTCCCCGATGCCATTCGTTCCGCTTTCTCCCAGTACGCCACGTTCCGAGGGCGGGCCCGTCGCTCCGAGTACTGGTGGTTCTCGCTGTTCCTTCTCCTGGTCGGGATTGTGGCTTCGGTCCTCGACGGCGCGCTGGGTGTCGACTTCGAGGGGTCGGGCGGGCCGGTTTCCCTGCTCGTCAATCTGGCGGTACTGCTGCCGTCACTGGCAGTCGCCGTCCGACGGCTGCACGACATCGACCGCACCGGCTGGTGGCTCCTGCTGGCCTTGATCCCGATCGTCGGGTGGATCGTGCTGCTGGTGTTCGCCCTTCAGAACGGGACGCCCGGTCCGAACCGCTTCGGCCCCAGCCCGAAGTCGTAGCCGCTCCCATCCGCTCTGAATGCAGGTCGACGATCCTCCGCGCAACCGGTTGGAAGCGGCCTGCCGGGGGAGACGAGGGCAGCCCGACTCGCGGAATAGTTGACTCGTCAAATATGTTGTCGGGGGCACCGGGGACACCTGTCCCCGGTCGGACGACACGAGGAGCGCATCATGCAGTTCGGAGTCTTCACCGTCGGTGACGTCACCGTCGACCCGACCAACGGGCGGGAGCCGACCGAGCGTGAGCGCATCAAGGCGATGGTCACCATCGCGCTCAAGGCCGAGGAGGTCGGCCTCGACGTCTTCGCCACCGGCGAACACCACAACCCGCCGTTCGTGCCCTCGTCGCCCACCACCATGCTGGGATACATCGCCGCGCGTACCGAGCGGCTGCTGCTGTCCACCGCGACCACGCTGATCACCACCAACGACCCGGTGAAGATCGCCGAGGACTACGCGATGTTGCAGCATCTGGCCGACGGTCGGGTCGACCTGATGATGGGTCGCGGCAACACCGGCCCGGTGTACCCCTGGTTCGGGCAGGACATCCGCAACGGCATCCCCCTCGCGATCGAGAACTACGACCTGCTGCGCCGGCTCTGGCGTGAGGACGTTGTCGACTGGCGGGGCAAGTTCCGTACCCCGTTGCAGTCGTTCACCTCGACGCCGCGTCCGCTCGACGGGGTGCCGCCGTTCGTGTGGCACGGCTCGATCCGCAGCCCGGAGATCGCCGAGCAGGCCGCCTACTACGGGGACGGGTTCTTCGCCAACCACATCTTCTGGCCGGCCGAGCACACCAAGCGGATGGTGGGCCTGTACCGGCAGCGTTTCGCGCACTACGGGCACGGCTCCGCCGACCAGGCCATCGTCGGCCTCGGCGGCCAGGTGTTCATGCGGCGTAACTCCCAGGACGCGGTACGCGAGTTCCGTCCCTACTTCGACAACGCCCCAGTGTACGGGCACGGTCCGTCGTTGGAGGAGTTCACCGCGCAGACCCCGCTGACCGTGGGCAGCCCGCAGCAGGTCATCGACCGGACCCTCGGGTTCCGTGACTACGTCGGCGACTACCAGCGGCAGCTGTTCCTCATGGACCACGCCGGACTGCCGCTGAAGACGGTGCTGGAGCAGCTCGACCTGCTCGGCGAGGAGGTCGTACCGGTGCTGCGCAAGGAGTTCGAGTCGCTGCGTCCGGCGCACGTGCCGCTGGCGCCCACGCACGCCTCGCTGCGCGCCGCCGCCGAGCAGGCCGCCACCGACCAGAGCGCGGGGGCGGAGGCCGGGCGGTGACCGTGCGTACCCTCGCCGTGGTCTCGGCCGGGCTCAGCCAGCCGTCGTCCACCCGGCTGCTCGCCGACCAGCTCGCCGCCGCCACCCGCGACGAGCTGGTCGGCCACGGCGAACAGGTCACGCTGCACCCGATCGAGCTGCGTGAGCACGCCCACGACATCGTCAACCACCTGCTCACCGGCTTTCCGTCGGAGCCGCTGCGGCAGGTGCTGGACCAGGTCACCGGCGCGGACGGGCTGGTCGCCGTGACACCGATCTTCAACGCCTCGTACAGCGGGCTGTTCAAGTCGTTCTTCGACCTGGTCGACGCCGACGCCGTCGGTGGTCGGCCGGTGCTGATCGGCGCCACCGGCGGCACCGCCCGGCATTCGCTGGCCCTGGACCACGCGATCCGGCCGATGTTCACCTACCTGCGGGCGGTGGTGCTGCCGACCGCCGTCTTCGCCGCCCCCGAGGACTGGTCGGGCGGTACCGCGCAGGGCGCGTTGCGGACCCGGATCGCGCGGGCCGCCGCCGAACTGGCCGGGCAGGTGCACCGCAGCGCCCCGTCGTCCGGTCCGGTCGACCCGTTCGCGTTGACCACCGACTTCGAACAGTTGCTGCGCGGCGGGGACACCTGACCCGAAGGCACAGGCGTACGGCGTCGCCCCGCACCACACATCGTGGTGCGGGGCGACGAGATGTCAGACGGCGTGCTCGGCAGCGTGCGGGTGGGCGACGAGCACCGGGCAGCGGGAGTGGTGCACCAGCGCCTGGCTGACCGAGCCGAGTAGCAGGCCGGCGAAACCGCCCCGGCCCCGGGACCCGACCACCACCAGCGCCGCCTGTTCGGAGGCCTCGATCAGCGCCTCGTCGGGCTTGCGGCCGGTGATCACCCGCTCCTCGACGGTCAGGCCGGGGTGGCTGCCCCGGGTGGCCGCGGCGGCCGTGGCCAGCAGGTGTTCGCCGTCGACGTCCCGTTCACCGGAGACGTGCACCAGCAGCAGCGTGCCACCGCGTCGGACGGCCTCCTCGGCGGCGTGGCCGACGGCGAGTTCCGCCGACTCGGAGCCGTCCACCCCCACCAGCACCGGCCCGTCGGTCGGCAGCGGCCGGTCCGGGGGCCGCACCACCAGCACCGGGCAGTGCCCGTGCGCGGCGACCTGGGTGCCGACCGAGCCGAGCAGCAGGCCGGCGAAGCCGCCCAGGCCCCGGCTGCCCACCACGACCAACTCGGCCCGACGTGACTCCTCGACCAGGGTCGCGCCGGGTCCACCGGCCACCTGCCGCACCTCGACGGTGAGCGACGGCCACCGGTCGACAAGTTCGGCGGCGGTCTGTTCGAGCATCTTCCGACCGTCCTCCGAGGGCGCCGGCAGACCCATCTCGTACGGGTTGATCGGCACCCCGTAGCCGAGCGGATGCAGGTAGCCGTGCACCAGGTGCAGCGGACGGGACCGCCACACCGCCTCCTGGGCCGCGTGCTCCGCGGCGACCAGGCTCGGCGGTGAGCCGTCCACTCCCACCACGACAGGTCGGTTCATGATGCCTCCAGACGTCGTCACGCCATTGTCGAACGTCGCCGGCCGGTAGACCGGCCCCCGACACACCTGATGCGGGGCCGGTCCACCGGCGGCCGGGCGGGCCGATGGGCCCGCCACCCGTGGTGAGGTGGCGCCGGGGGAGCGGCGCGACCCCACCGGATCACGAACCGTCGACGGTACGCGGCTCGCGGACCACCACCACCGCAGTGTCCGCGTGGTGCAGGACCGCGTGGCTGACCGAGCCGAGCAGCAGCCCGGCCAGCGCCCCGCGTCCCCGCGCACCGACGACCACCAACTGGGCGTCGCGGGACTGCTCCACCAGTGCCCGGGCGGGGGAGCCACGGACCAGCAGTTGCCGCACCGGCACCTTCGGGTACCGCGGCGACCACCTGGCCACGGCGTCGGCGAGGACCTTTTCCTCCTGCTCCCGGAAGGCGTCCAGGTCGTAGACCAGCGGCAGGATGTCGCCCGGACCGGCCGGCGCCGGGTAGAGCCAGGAGTGCACGGCCACCAGTTCGGTGTCGCGCCGGGCGGCCTCCTCGAACGCGAAACCGATCGCCTCATCGGAGGCGGGGGAGCCGTCGACGCCGACCACCACCGGCCCGTCCGCGCGCTGCTCACCCCGGACCACCAGCACCGGGCAGCTGGCCCGGGCGCTGAGCTGCACGGCCACCGAGCCGAGCAGCAGCCCGGCGAAACCGCCCAGGCCCCGGCTGCCGAGCACCAGCAGCGCGGCGTTGTCGGCCTCGGCGAGCATGACCGCCGGTGCCGCGCCGTGCACCACCGCGCCGGTGACCGACACCTCCGGGGCGACCTTGGTGGCTTCGGCCACCGCCTCGGCCACGAACTGCTCGGCCTGGTTGCGCAGGCCGGCGTCGGCCGGCGCGCCCGGCGCGGGGCCCAGCGGCACCCGCATCAACGGCCAGATGAACGCGTGCACGACCCGCAGCGGTCGCTGCCGGTACGCGGCCTCCCGGGCGGCGGCCCGCACCGCGTGCAGGGCAGTCTCGGAACCGTCCACACCCACCACGACGGGGGCGTTGTTGCTGCTCATCGAGTCCTCCTTCGGCTCACTACCAGCCTGACCCATCAGGGGAGGTCAGGTTCACCGACCCCGCCTTCCGGCGACGAATCATCATCGTCAGCCGGAGCAGCAGGCCGGGCAGGACGCTCACCGCGGCGCAGGCGAGCAGTTCCACCGCACCCAGCGCTTCGGTGCCGAGCAGGTCCCGCAGTGGTGCCACCAGCACCCCGGCGACCTGCAACAACGCGGAGATCGCCACCGCCAGCGGCAGCGCCGGGTTGCCCCGCCGCCCGTCGGGCGGGCGCGGTGCGCGGACCGCCAACGCCACCCCGAGCTGGGCCAGACCCAGCACCACGAAGACCACCGACTGCCAGGGCCGGTCCCAGTGGGCGGCCAGCACACCCGCGCCGAGAGTCACCGCAGAGATCAACGCGCCGGCGATGAGGATGTGCCGGCCCAGGCCCGCCCCGAGCACGGACTCCTGCGGCGAGCGCGGCACCCGGCGCAGCGTCCCCGGTTCCGCCGGTTCCGCGCCCAGGGCGACACCCGGCAGCCCGTGGGTGAGCAGGTTGATCCAGAGGATCTGCGCCGGCAGCAGCGGCACGGCCAGCCCGAACAGCGGACCCAGCAGCATCACCACGATCTCGGCCACCCCGCCGGAGAGGGCGTAGCGCAGGAACCGCCGGATGTTGTCGTAGATCCGCCGCCCCTCGCCGATGGCGGTCGCCACGGTCGACAGGTCGTCGTCGACAAGCACCAGGTCGGCCGCCTGCCGGGCCACCTCGGTGCCGCCGCCCATGGCCACACCGATGTCGGCGCGGCGCAGCGCCGGCGCGTCGTTGACCCCGTCGCCGGTCATCGCCACCACATGCCCGCGGGCCTGCATCGCGGCGACGATGTCGAGCTTCTGCTCCGGGCGGGTACGGGCGAACACCCGCGCCGCCGGGTCGGCCTCGGCGGGGTCACCGTCGTCGCCGCGTACCACCGGGTCGCCGGTGTCCCAGACGCCGAGCTGACCGGCGATGGCCGCCGCGGTCGCCGGATGGTCGCCGGTGACCAGCACCAGCCGCACCCCGGCCTCGGTGAAGCTGCCGGCGATCTCCGGCGCACCGGCGCGCAGCGGATCGCCGACACCGACCAGGCCCACCGCTCGCAGCCCGACCGGGTGGGCGGGGTCGACCGGCGGGGTGTCCACAAGCGCCGCCGCCAGGGCGAGCACCCGCAGGCCCGCGCCCGCCATCTCCTGTGCCGCGGCGGCCAGCTCGGCCAGTTCCTCGGCGTCGGCGTCGACAAGCGGCGCGGCCAGCACGCTCTCCGGCGCACCCTTGCACACCACCAGATACCTGTTGTCGCAGCAGCGGTGCACCGTGGTCATCCGGCGCAGTTCCTGGTCGAAGGGGTGCTCGGCGACGCGTGGCCATGCGCGGCGGGTGGCCTGCGGGTCGAGGCCGCACCGGGCCGCGAAGGCCAGCAGGGCCCCTTCCAACGGGTCACCGACGGCACCCCACTCGGGCCGCTGGTCATCCGGCGGGGTCAGCGTCGCGTCGTTGCACAACAGCCCGGCCCGGGCCAGCTGACGCAGCTCGTCGGTGACCGCGATCCGCTGGCCGTCGCGGTGGATCGCGCCGTGCGGGGCGTACCCGGTGCCGGTGACGTCGAAGCCGGCGCCGTCGGCGGTGCGGGCGTGCTGCACGGCCATCCGTCCCTCGGTGAGGGTGCCGGTCTTGTCCGAGGCGATCACGGTGACCGAACCGAGGGTCTCCACCGCGTGCAGCCGGCGGGGGATGGCCCGGGCCTGCGCCATCCGCCGTGCGCCGAGCGCGAGCGCGAGGGTGACCACCGCGGGCAGCGACTCCGGGACCGCGGCCACGACCAGGCTCACCGCGGTGACGGCCATGTCCACCAGCGGCCGCCCGCCGAGCACACCGACGACGAAGACCAGCCCGGACAGCAGTACGGCGACCAGGCCGAGGACCCGGCCGAGCGCTGAGAGACGCCGCTGCAGCGGGGTGGGACCCGGTCGGGTGGTGGCCGCCAGGGTGGCGATCCGGCCCAGCGCGCTCGCCGCGCCGGTGCGTACCACCGTGCCGGTGGCCCGGCCCACGGTGACCACGGTGCCGGCGCTGGCCTCCTCGCCGACGTCGCGGGCCACCGGCAGTGACTCGCCGGTGAGCGCCGACTCGTCCAGGCGCAGCCGGCTGGCCTCGTCGAGCAGCAGGTCAGCGGGGACCACGTCGCCGGCTTCGACGCGCACCAGGTCGCCCCGGACCAGGTCGGCGGCGGGCAGCACCAGGTCCCGGCCGTCGCGCACCACCCGGGCGGTCGGTGCGGCCAACTGGTCGAGCGCGGCGATCGCCCGCTCGGCGCGTACCTCCTGCACCACGCCGATGACGGTGTTGACCGCGACGACGAGCAGGATCACCGCCGTGTCGGGGTAGTCCCGCAGCACCGTGGTGACCACGGCGGCGGCCAGCAGCAGGGCGACCAGCGGGTCGGTGAGCTGCCGCAGGACGCGGACGGTCAGGTGCCGGCGGGGTGGCGCCTCGGCGGCGTTCGGCCCGTCCAGGCGCAGCCGTTCGGCGGCCTCGGCGGAACTGAGTCCGTTGACGGCTACCGGCCGGGTGACGATGTCAGTGCTCACGATGCACCCCTGCCCACGCCCTCGTACCCCTCACCGCTTCACCCCTGCCCCGAGGCCGTGCCCCGACGGCTGCCCTGCACCACCAGCGTGGCGTGCCACCGCCGGTGTCCGGCAGAGTCGACGGCCCGCTCGGCACGGGACCAACGGCCCTGCCGTCGCGCGGCGTATCGTCGTCGGCGATGAGCGACGACTTACGGCTGCGTGCCGTCGCCGAGGACGACCTGCCGGAGTTCTACGCCCACCAACTCGACCCCGAGGCCGGCCGGATGGCTGCCTTCGGCGCCGCCGACCCGGCCGACACGCGGGCGTTCGCCGCGCACTGGATGCGCATCCTGACCGACCCGCGGAATCTCGCCTGGACCGTGACCGTCGACGACGCGGTGGTTGGGCACGTGCTGGTCTTCCCCGCCGAGGGCCGCACCGAGGTCAGCTACTGGATCGACCCGGCCCGGTGGGGTCGCGGCTACGCCACCCGCGCGCTGGCCGCCCTGCTGCGCGAGGTGACCCGTCGCCCGTTGTACGCGCGCACCGCGACCGACAACATCGGCTCGCTGACCGTGCTGCGCCGCTGCGGGTTCGTCATCCGGTCCACCGAACGGGCGTACGCCCCCGGCCGGGGCGAGGAGATCGACGAGTACCTGCTGGAGTTGCCGGCCTGACACCCCGCCGGGTTGATCGGCCCGACCCCGCCAGGCGGCGGCCCGGGCTGGGCGGCACTACCCTCGCGGGGTGAACTGGCTGGAACTCGTCGGCTGGACCGGCTCCGCGCTGCTGGTCTGGTCGCTGCTGCAGACGCGCATCCTGCGGCTGCGGGCGGTCAACCTGATCGGCTGCCTGGTGCTCATCGGCTACAACGGCGCACTGCGGGTGTGGCCCATGGTGGGACTCAACATCGTCCTGGCAGTGATCAACATCTGGTATCTGCGCCGACTGCTCGCCACCCGGCACGACGAGCAGACCTACCAGGTGGTCGAGGTGGGCGCCGACGACGCGTTCCTGGCGCACACGCTGCGGGTGCACGCCGCCGACATCGCCCGGTTCAACCCGGGCTTCCACCCCGATCGGGTGACCGGCCGTTCGGCCTTCCTGGTGGTACGCGCCGACGAGGTCGTCGGCGTGGTGCTCGCCCACGACGCCGGAGACGGCGTGGCCCAGGTCGACCTGGACTACGTCACCCCGGCCTTCCGGGACTTCACCCCGGGCGAGTTCGTCTACCGACGCAGCAGCCTGTTCACCGACCGTGGCTTCCGTCGGGTGATCAGCCCGCCGGGCATGCGCGCCCCCTACTACCAGCGCATCGGATTTCGTCCGCACGGCCAGTCGTACGTGCTCGACCTGCCCGGATGATGACGATGATTCACCGTCGCAGCCATTGGGCATAGGCACCGCTACGCCGGTGGGACTTCCACCGGCGGCGCCACCGGGCGCGGTCCAACGAGGGAGCCGGGCGTGCAGAGCTACTGGAGTCAGCTGGCCCTGGTCGCGGTCCTGATCGTCATCAACGCGATCTTCGCCGGTAGTGAGCTGGCTCTGGTGTCGCTGCGCGACAGCCAGATCCAACGGCTGGCCCGCAGCAGCCGAGCCGGGCAGGTGTTGGCCCGCCTGGCCCGCGACCCCAACCGGTTCCTGGCCACCATCCAGATCGGCATCACCCTGGCCGGCTTCCTCGCCTCGGCGGCGGCGGCCGTGTCACTGGCCCGGCCCCTGACCCCGTTGCTGGAGGTGCTCGGTCGAGCCGCCGAACCGGTCGCCATCGTGCTGGTCACCCTGGTGCTGACCTTCGTCACCCTGGTCTTCGGGGAACTCGCCCCCAAACGGATCGCGATGCAGATTCCCGAGCGCTGGGCACTGCTCGTCGCCCGTCCGCTGGACCTGCTCGCCACGCTCACCCGCCCGGCGGTGTGGCTGCTGGGCGCCACCAGCGACCTGGTGGTCCGGATGGCGGGGCTGAACCCGGAGCCGGAACGCGACGAGATCAGCCCCGACGAACTACGGGACATCGTCGCCGGCCACCACGGCTTCACCAAGGAGCAGCAGACCATCATCGCCGGTGCCGTGGAGATCGCCGACCGCAAGCTGCGCGCCGTGCTGGTGCCCCGGCTGAGCGTCTTCTGCCTGGACACCGGCACCACCGCCGAGGCGGCCCGGCTGGTGCTGGCCGCCTCCGGGCACTCCCGCGCACCGGTGGTCCGCCACGGCGGCCTCGACGACACGGTCGGCGTCATCCACCTGCGGGACCTGGTCGGCGTCCGCGACGACCAGCCCGTCGACGAGTGCGTACGACCACCGATGCTGTTGCCGGACTCGGTGTCGGTGGTTGACGCGCTGCGCCAGTTCAAGGCGGAACGCCAGCACATGGCGCTGGTCGTGGACGAACGCGGCGCCGTCGACGGCATCGTCACCCTGGAGGACATTCTCGAGGAGATCGTCGGGGAGATCTACGACGAGACCGACCGGGACGTCCGCGAGGTGCGTACCGACGCCGACGGCGCGTTGGCGTTGCCCGGCACCTTCCCGGTGCACGACCTGCCGGACATCGGCGTGGAGCTGCCGGCCCGCCCGGCCGGCGACTACACCACGGTCGCCGGCCTGGTGCTCGCCGCCCTCGGGCGGATCCCCACCGCCGGCGAGCACCTCACCGTCGACGGTTGGCGGCTGGAGATCACCCAGGTCGACGAACGTGCCATCACCGGCGTACGGCTGTGCCGAGCCGAATCGGCAGCCGACGCGGAGTCGACCGCACCGGACGCGACCGAGCAGGAGGCGCAGGAGGCACCGGAGTCCGCTGCCGTCACCGGGTCGGGGGATCCTCGGGCAGACCTGGCACCGGCGGATCGAGCCTGAGCCGGTGCACCGGCACCTGAACGGTGCTGCGGCCGAGCAATCGGGCGGCGGCGCGGATCGCCCACGGCCCGGACGGGTGGCGTTCCGGCCCGATCAACCGGCCGCTGAGCCGCCCGTACCAGTGCCGGGTGACCACCAGATCGGTCAACCGCAGCGGTCCGCCCGGCGTGCCGCGCACCACCAGATCCACTACCCGACCCAGCCGCCGGCCCTGCTCGTCGTACGCGGTGCGGCCGAGCAGCTCACCCGCCCGCACGGCCGGCTCCGGGAATCTTGCCGATCAGGTGGCGACGCAGCCACAATTCCACCGGCGAGGTGGGCAGGTCCTCGGCGCGTATCCGCAGCCACACCGCGCTGTCGATGCGTGCGACGAATCCGTACGGGATGCGCAGCGGCACCATCGGCCGGTCGGAGACGAACCGTTCCGCGGTCAACGCCAGCATCCGGCCGATGCGGCCACCGACCCGCAGCCCGAGCGCGCCCGGCCCGGTGAGCAGGGTTCGCAGGTACGGCGTCCCGTGGGCGTCGAGGGCGAACTCCACGTCGTCGACCTTGCCGATCAGCCGGCCGTCGACGTCGACGAGTTGGCGGTCGAGCAGATCATGGCTGATCTGGATCCTCACTGCCCCATTCTGGTCCCGATGGCCACTGGAATGGCGGCGATCGCCGCGGCCACGATGATCAGCAGCAGCACGGCCCCCAGCGCGTTGAGCCACCGCCCGTTGACCCGGTCGCCGAGATAGGTGCGGTCGTTGGCCACCACCAGGATCGGCAGGTAGGTGAGTGGCAACGCCACCGCGCTGATGATCAACATGTATTCGGTGAGCGTCACCGGATCGATCCTGGTGAGCAGCAGAAGTACCCCGAGCAGCACACTGACCAGCAACACGGTGTGGAACCGCGCCGCCTCACGCGGGCTGACCCGCTTGCCCCACTGCCAGCCGAAGTACTGCGCGGCGGCGTACGCGGCCGACAACCCGGTCTCCAACGCGGCGCCGAAGGTGACCGCGAAGAACGCCAGGGCCGCGATCGCCAGGCCGACCCCGCCGAAGGCCAGCACGATCGGATGGGCGACGTCGCCGAGGTCGGAGACCGTCAGGCCGGCGGGTCGCAGCACCACGGTCGCGGTGGCGATCAGCGACAGCGCCAGGAACCCGCCGATCGGGAAGCCGACAAGCACGCTGAACCGGGCGTCAGCCAGGTCGGCGGCGCTCCACCGCTCCTCCACCCCGCCGGAGGAGAAGAAGAACACCTCGTACGGGCTGACCGTCGAGGCGAACAGGGCCACCGCAACGAACCAGTACGCCCCCCACCCCTGCCCGCCGTCGTCGATGCTCACCGTGCCACGGCCGAGCGCCGCCCAGTCGGTCGGCAACCAGAACAGCGCCACGGCGAAGACCACCAACGTCAGGCCGGCCAGCCCGAACAGCCGTTCCATCACCGGGAAGCGCACCCGCCACAGCACCAGCCACACCGCCGCCCCGGCGACCGGCACCCAGAGCAGGTACGGCACCCCGCTGGCCAGTTGCAAGGCCAGCGCCACACCGCCCAGTTCGGCGGCCAGGGTGATCACCGTGACCACATACGACGCCATCAGGTTGACAAGCGCCATGCGGGCCCCGAGCCGCTCCCGGACCAGGTCGAACACCGCCCGGCCGGTCACCGCCGCGATCCGTCCGGCCATCTCGGCGTACGCGCAGATCGCGATGACTCCGAGCAGCAGCACCCAGGAGTGGGCCATGCCGAAGCGGGCACCGGCCTGACCGGCGGCGACCAGGTCGCCGATGTCGACGAAGCCACCGACCGCGGAGAGGATGCCGAGCGTGGCGGCGAGCAGCTTCTTCACGTCGACGGCGTCGCGGGCTCGGTCATCGACGCGACAATATCGCCGCTAAGCCGCAAACTATCGCGAAACGGGCATAGGGCTGGGTCTGTTGCTCAACGACTTCCGGATCACACGGTGATCCGGCCGGGCTCAGCTGTCGGGGTAGAGGTTCTGCAGGCGGACCTGTCCCCGCGCGACCAGGCGATCCTTGGCATCGGTGATCTCCACCTGCCACAACTGCTGACTGCGCCCCCGGTGCACCGGAGTGGCGATCGCGGTCAACTCCCCGTCGCCGACGGGCCGCAGGAAGTCCGTCTGGTTCGACACGCCGACCACCCGTCCGCGCTCACCCAACCAGAGGCCGGCACCCACGCTGGCCGCGGTCTCCACCACCGAGCAGTAGACCCCGCCATGCTGGATGCCGTACGGCTGCAGCAGCTCCGGGCGTACCCGCCAACGGACCGTCACCCGATCACCGCTGGCCTCGCCGTACTCCAAGCCGAGCAGGGCGAAGAACCCGGTCGAGAGCTCGGACATCTCCATGGCGGCCTCCTCGATCTTGGCAACGTCACCCTACCGAGGTGGCAGCGCTGCTAACCCGGTAGGGCCCAGAGGCGCTGATGGGGGAGAATCGGTGACCGTGACCGACAGCAACCTCCCGCCGGCCGGGCGGGACTCCTTCACCGACGACCTGCGGTGGCGTGGCCTGATCCAGGACTCCACCGACCCCGACGAGCTGCGCGCACTGCTCGACGGCCCGGCGGCCGTCTTCTATGTGGGCTTCGACCCGACCGCGCCCAGCCTGCACGTTGGCCATCTGATGCAGGTCGCCACGGCCCGTCGCCTGCAACTCGCCGGCCACCGTCCGCTGCTGTTGGTCGGTGGCGCGACCGGTCAGATCGGCGACCCGAAGGAGAGCGCCGAGCGCACCCTCAACCCGCCCGAGGTGGTCGCCGGCTGGGTGCAGCGCATCCGCGACCAGCTTGCGCCCTTCGTGTCGTACACCGGTGACAACGCAGCCCTGCTGGTCAACAACCTGGAGTGGACCGGCGAGATGTCGGTGGTCGAGTTCCTCCGGGACGTGGGCAAGCACTTCCCGGTGAACAAGATGCTGGCGCGGGAGGTGGTCCGGGCCCGGCTGGAGAGCGGCATCAGCTTCACCGAGTTCAGCTACCAGTTGCTCCAGGCCAACGACTTCTTCGAACTGCACCGCCGGCACGGCTGCCAACTCCAGTTCGGCGGCTCCGACCAGTGGGGCAACATCACCGCCGGCGTCGACTACGTCCGTCGTCGCGGCGCCGGCCCGGTGCAGGCCTTCACCACACCGCTGGTCACCAAGTCCGACGGCTCGAAGTTCGGCAAGACCGAGGGCGGCGCGATCTGGCTCGACCCCGAGATGACCAGCCCGTACGCGTTCTACCAGTTCTGGATCAACGTCGACGATCGCGACGTCGGGCGCTACCTGCGTTACTTCAGCTTCCGCTCCCGCGAGGAGCTCGAAGCGCTGGAGAAGGAGACCGCGGAACGGCCCGCGTCCCGTGCCGCCCAGCGTGCCCTCGCCGAGGAACTCACCACCCTGGTGCACGGCGAGCGGGAGATGGCCCAGGTGGTGGCCGCCAGTCAGGCGCTGTTCGGTCGAGGCTCCCTGGCGGACCTGTCGGCGGCGACCCTGCGCGCCGCGCTCACCGAAGCCGGCCTGGTACGCCTCGACAAGCTGCCGGAGGCGGCCGCCCTGCTCAAGGAGTCCGGCCTGGTGCCCAGCATGAAGGAGGCCCGCCGGGTGATCGCCGAGGGCGGCGCCTACGTCAACAACGTCCGGGTCACCGAGGCCGACGCGGTGATCGGGGCCGACGACCTGCTGCACGGCCGCTACCTGGTGCTGCGCCGGGGCAAGCGCTCGTTCGCCGGTGTCGAACTGGACGTTCCCGCCGCGGTCGAATGAGCCACTGTCGCGGAGTGTGACGCGCGACGCGTCCGGCGGATTTGACGATCAAACCGCCGGGCGCGTAACTTTCTCTCTGCCAGCGCGGACCGGACGAAACAGGTCGAAAGACCTGAAGGCCGAGCGCAGGTCAACCTTCCCGAGCGGGCGGCGTAGCCGCTTCGAGACGGGACCGGGTGGTGCCCCAGAGTCGCCGCGAGGCGGATTTGGTGAAGCGGAACCGACCGGGTATGGTTGGCCGCTGGCAGGGGCCCAGGCGCGCTAGCGGGAAACCGCAGCGGCTGGCCTGCCGGAAACCACGAACGTAACGGCGTCAGCCGATTCGCTCATGGTGCCCGGAGAAAGGGTGGAAGCGTGACAAACCGGCGCAAGCCGATTTGACACGGCGGAAACCAGCGGGTAACGTAGTAAAAGTGCCCGGCGCGAGAGCGGCGGGTGTGAGAGTGGAACGGATGCCCCGGATGGTGGCCCTGGTGGGTTGCTTGATGGTGTGTGGTTGTTCTTTGAGAACTCAACAGGGTGCTTGATAAGCCAGTGCCAAGTAGTTTGATACCCCGGACTGGGTTGGGCCTTTGTGGTCTGATCTGGTTGGGATTCCTTTGGCAACATTTTGTTTGTTGTCGGGATGGATTGTTCAACAGGTTTTTGTTGGAGAGTTTGATCCTGGCTCAGGACGAACGCTGGCGGCGTGCTTAACACATGCAAGTCGAGCGGAAAGGCCTTTCGGGGTACTCGAGCGGCGAACGGGTGAGTAACACGTGAGCAACCTGCCCTAGGCTTTGGGATAACCCTCGGAAACGGGGGCTAATACCGAATATTCACTCATGGGCGCATGTTTGTGGGTGGAAAGTTTTTCGGCTTGGGATGGGCTCGCGGCCTATCAGCTTGTTGGTGGGGTAATGGCCTACCAAGGCGACGACGGGTAGCCGGCCTGAGAGGGCGACCGGCCACACTGGGACTGAGACACGGCCCAGACTCCTACGGGAGGCAGCAGTGGGGAATATTGCACAATGGGCGGAAGCCTGATGCAGCGACGCCGCGTGAGGGATGACGGCCTTCGGGTTGTAAACCTCTTTCAGCAGGGACGAAGCGCAAGTGACGGTACCTGCAGAAGAAGCGCCGGCCAACTACGTGCCAGCAGCCGCGGTAAGACGTAGGGCGCGAGCGTTGTCCGGATTTATTGGGCGTAAAGAGCTCGTAGGCGGCTTGTCGCGTCGACTGTGAAAACCCGTGGCTCAACTGCGGGCCTGCAGTCGATACGGGCAGGCTAGAGTTCGGTAGGGGAGACTGGAATTCCTGGTGTAGCGGTGAAATGCGCAGATATCAGGAGGAACACCGGTGGCGAAGGCGGGTCTCTGGGCCGATACTGACGCTGAGGAGCGAAAGCGTGGGGAGCGAACAGGATTAGATACCCTGGTAGTCCACGCTGTAAACGTTGGGCGCTAGGTGTGGGGGGCCTCTCCGGTTCTCTGTGCCGCAGCTAACGCATTAAGCGCCCCGCCTGGGGAGTACGGCCGCAAGGCTAAAACTCAAAGGAATTGACGGGGGCCCGCACAAGCGGCGGAGCATGCGGATTAATTCGATGCAACGCGAAGAACCTTACCTGGGTTTGACATCGCCGGAAATCCTGCAGAGATGTGGGGTCCTTCGGGGCCGGTGGCAGGTGGTGCATGGCTGTCGTCAGCTCGTGTCGTGAGATGTTGGGTTAAGTCCCGCAACGAGCGCAACCCTCGTCCCATGTTGCCAGCAATTCGGTTGGGGACTCATGGGAGACTGCCGGGGTCAACTCGGAGGAAGGTGGGGATGACGTCAAGTCATCATGCCCCTTATGTCCAGGGCTTCACGCATGCTACAATGGCCGGTACAATGGGCTGCGATACCGTGAGGTGGAGCGAATCCCAAAAAGCCGGTCTCAGTTCGGATCGGGGTCTGCAACTCGACCCCGTGAAGTCGGAGTCGCTAGTAATCGCAGATCAGCAACGCTGCGGTGAATACGTTCCCGGGCCTTGTACACACCGCCCGTCACGTCACGAAAGTCGGCAACACCCGAAGCCGGTGGCCCAACCCTTGTGGAGGGAGCCGTCGAAGGTGGGGCTGGCGATTGGGACGAAGTCGTAACAAGGTAGCCGTACCGGAAGGTGCGGCTGGATCACCTCCTTTCTAAGGAGCACCATCCAGCGAAGGCTGGTATGGAGCCCGCGATCTGCGAATGTCAGGTCGGGGTGCTCAATGGCGGAGACACTGGCGAGTTTTTCCTCGGCAACGGTCGGGGCGCTTAGTACAGCCGGCTTTCGGGTTGGTGGGAACGGTTGCTCTGGTGCGGCTGGGGAGGGATGTAGAGCACCCTGTTGGGTCCTGAAGGAACAACCATGGGTTGTTTTCTTCGGAGCCGATTACTCCACCGGTTGGTGGGGGTTGGTTGCCAGGCATGGCCTGGTCTCGCATACCGGATGTCACCTTGGGGTGGGGTTGCTGGTGTGGGGCTGTGGGTTGTGGGTTGGTTGTTTGTTGAGAATTGCACAGTGGACGCGAGCATCTTTGTGGTCAAGTTGTCAAGGGCGAACGGTGGATGCCTTGGCACCAGGAGCCGATGAAGGACGTGGGAGGCCGCGATAGGCCTGGGGGAGCTGTCAACCGAGCTGTGATCCCAGGGTGTCCGAATGGGGTAACCCGGCATCAGTCATGTGATGTCACCTGCACCTGAACTCATAGGGTGTGTGGAGGGAACGCGGGGAAGTGAAACATCTCAGTACCCGTAGGAAGAGAAAACAATTTAGTGATTCCGTGAGTAGTGGCGAGCGAAAGCGGATTGAGGCTAAACCGGTTGCGTGTGATACCTGTCAGGGGTTGCGTGGTCGGGGTTGTGGGACCCTGCTAAACGAGCTGACACTCGTTTGAGGAGTTATAAAACCAGTTGTTAGCTGAATGGTCTGGAAAGGCTGACCGTAGACGGTGATAGTCCGGTAGGTGAAAACAGCTGGTCTTCTGTGGGTGTTCCCGAGTAGCGGCGGACTCCTGAAATCTGCCGTGAATCTGCCAGGACCACCTGGTAAGCCTAAATACTTCCTGGTGACCGATAGCGGACGAGTACCGTGAGGGAATGGTGAAAAGTACCCCGGGAGGGGAGTGAAATAGTACCTGAAACCGTTCGCCTACAATCCGTCGGAGCCTTGCGGGGTGACGGCGTGCCTTTTGAAGAATGAGCCTGCGAGTTAGTGGCATGTGGCGAGGTTAACCCGTGTGGGGGAGCCGTAGCGAAAGCGAGTCTGAAGAGGGCGTTTGAGTCGCATGTTCTAGACCCGAAGCGGAGTGATCTAGCCATGGGCAGGCTGAAGCGTGGGTAAGACCGCGTGGAGGGCCGAACCCACCAACGTTGAAAAGTTGGGGGATGACCTGTGGTTAGGGGTGAAAGGCCAATCAAACTCCGTGATAGCTGGTTCTCCCCGAAATGCATTTAGGTGCAGCGTCGTGTGTTTCTTGCCGGAGGTAGAGCACTGGATGGTCTAGGGGGCCCACAAGCTTACCGAAATCAGCCAAACTCCGAATGCCGGTAAGTGAGAGCGCGGCAGTGAGACTGCGGGGGATAAGGCTTCGTAGTCGAGAGGGAAACAGCCCAGATCACCAGCTAAGGCCCCTAAGCGTGTGCTAAGTGGAAAAGGATGTGGGGTCGCATAGACAACCAGGAGGTTGGCTTAGAAGCAGCCACCCTTTAAAGAGTGCGTAATAGCTCACTGGTCAAGTGGTTCCGCGCCGACAATGTAGCGGGGCTCAAGCACACCGCCGAAGCTGTGGCATTCACGCGTGTACTTCGCGAGGTTCTTTGGAGCCTTGTGCAGGTGTGTGGATGGGTAGGGGAGCGTCGTGCCGGGGGTGAAGCAGCCGAGTGATCGAGTTGTGGACGCGGCACGAGTGAGAATGCAGGCATGAGTAGCGAAAGAAGGGTGAGAAACCCTTCCGCCGGATGACCAAGGGTTCCAGGGCCAGGTTAATCCGCCCTGGGTGAGTCGGGACCTAAGGCGAGGCCGAGAGGCGTAGTCGATGGACAACGGGTTGATATTCCCGTACCCGCGAAGGAGCGTCCCTGATGAACCTCGTTGTGCTAACCACCCAAACCAGTCAAGACCTTCGGGTTGAGGTTGGGGAGCGTGGGAACCTGGCGGGTAGTAGTCAAGCGATGGGGTGACGCAGGAAGGTAGCTGAGCCCGGCCGGTGGTTGTGCCGGGGTAAGCGTGTAGGCCGTGTCATAGGCAAATCCGTGGCACATGTAGGCTGAGACGTGATGCCGAGCCGATTCAGGTGAAGTCAGTGATCCTATGCTGCCGAGAAAAGCCTCTAGCGAGTTCTGAGCGGCCCGTACCCCAAACCGACACAGGTGGTCAGGTAGAGAATACCGAGGCGATCGGGCGAACTGTGGTTAAGGAACTCGGCAAATTGCCCCCGTAACTTAGGGAGAAGGGGGGCCGGAGACGTGAAGCCCCGCGCGGGTGGAGCGTTGTATGGCCGCAGAGAGCGAGGGGGAAGCGACTGTTTACTAAAAACACAGGTCCATGCGAAGAAGTAATTCGATGTATATGGACTGACGCCTGCCCGGTGCTGGAACGTTAAGGGGACCTGTTAGCTCTTCGGGGCGAAGCGGAGAACTTAAGCGCCAGTAAACGGCGGTGGTAACTATAACCATCCTAAGGTAGCGAAATTCCTTGTCGGGTAAGTTCCGACCTGCACGAATGGCGTAACGACTTCCCCACTGTCTCAACCACAGGCCCGGCGAAATTGCATTACGAGTAAAGATGCTCGTTACGCGCGGCAGGACGGAAAGACCCCGGGACCTTTACTATAGCTTGACATTGGTATCTGAGTTAGCTTGTGTAGGATAGGTGGGAGCCGGTGAAGTGCATACGCCAGTATGTGTGGAGGCAATCTTGAAATACCACTCTGGTTGATTCGGGTATCTAACTTCGGACCGTTATCCGGTTCAGGGACAGTGTCTGGTGGGTAGTTTAACTGGGGCGGTTGCCTCCTAAAAGGTAACGGAGGCGCCCAAAGGTTCCCTCAGCCTGGTTGGCAATCAGGTGTTGAGTGCAAGTACACAAGGGAGCTTGACTGTGAGACTGACGGGTCGAGCAGGGACGAAAGTCGGGACTAGTGATCCGGCACTTGCGTGTGGAAGCGGTGTCGCTCAACGGATAAAAGGTACCCCGGGGATAACAGGCTGATCTTCCCCAAGAGTCCATATCGACGGGATGGTTTGGCACCTCGATGTCGGCTCGTCGCATCCTGGGGCTGTAGCAGGTCCCAAGGGTTGGGCTGTTCGCCCATTAAAGCGGTACGCGAGCTGGGTTTAGAACGTCGTGAGACAGTTCGGTCCCTATCCGCCGTGCGCGTAGGATACTTGAGAAGGGCTGTCCCTAGTACGAGAGGACCGGGACGGACGAACCTCTGGTGTGCCAGTTGTCCCGCCAGGGGCACGGCTGGTTAGCTACGTTCGGAAGGGATAACCGCTGAAAGCATCTAAGCGGGAAGCCTGCTTCAAGATGAGGTATCCCACCACCTTCGGGTGGGTAAGGCCCCCAGCTAGACTACTGGGTTGATAGGCCGGAAATGTAAGCCCGGTAACGGGTTCAGTTGACCGGTACTAATAGGCCGAGGACTTGCTCACAAAGGTTCTGCTCGCGTCCACTGTGTAACTCACAACAAACAAACAAATACCCCGACAAGTTGTTGGTGTGGTGTTGTTTGATATGTTGATAGGGTTACGGCGGTTATGGCGGAAGGGAAACGCCCGGTTACATTCCGAACCCGGAAGCTAAGCCTTCCAGCGCCGATGGTACTGCACTCGGGAGGGTGTGGGAGAGTAGGACACCGCCGGACACACGTCACAGTCGAGGGCCACCCGGAATCGGGTCGGCCCTCGACTGCGTTGCGCCATGGAATGGCGCACTGAGGAAGGATGTACCTGTGAGTTCAGGAGCTCAGGGCGGAGACCGTCCCCGGAGCCAGGAGGGCCGGCCCGAGGGCCGTGACCGCGGCTTCCGCCGGGACGACCGCCCGTCGTACCGCGACGATCGTGACCGGGACCGTGGTTCCCGTGAGGGACGCGGTGACGGGGCTGACCGTTCCCGTTCCGGCGGTTTCCGCGAGGGTGACCGTCGTGAGGGTGGTTTCCGTCGTGACAGCGGCGAGCGTCCCGGTGGTTTCCGGGGCGGCGACCGCCGCGAGGGTGACCGCCGTGAAGGCGGCTTCCGTCGTGACAGCGGCGAGCGCTCCGGCGGTTTCCGCGGCGGAGACCGCCGCGAGGGTGGTTTCCAGGGCGGCGACCGTCGTGAGGGCGGGTTCCGTCGTGACAGCGGTGAGCGCTCCGGTGGTTTCCGGGGCGGCGACCGTCGTGAAGGCGGCTCCCGCGATGGCGAGCGCTCTGGTGGCTTCCGCGGCGGTGACCGTCGCGAGGGTGGCTTCCGTCCCGACAACAGGGAACGTTCTGGCGGCTTCCGCGAAGGCGGCGACCGTCGTGAGGGCGGCTTCCGCCGTGACAGCGGCGAGCGTCCCGGTGGTTTCCGGGGCGGTGACCGCCGTGAGGGTGGCTTCCGTGAGGGCGGTGACCGCCGTGAGGGCGGCTTCCGGCGCGACAGCGGTGAGCGTTCCGGCGGGTTCCGTGACGGCGGAGACCGTCGCGAGGGCGGCTTCCGCGGCGGTGACCGTCGTGAAGGTGGCTTCCGCCGTGACAGCGGCGAGCGTCCCGGTGGTTTCCGGGGCGGTGACCGCCGTGAGGGTGGCTTCCGTGAGGGCGGCGACCGTCGTGAGGGCGGCTTCCGCGGCGGGGATCGTCGCGAGGGTGGCTTCCGTCCCGACAACAGGGAACGTTCTGGCGGCTTCCGCGAAGGCGGGGATCGCCGTGAGGGCGGTTTCCGTCCCGACAGCGGCGAGCGTCCCGGTGGTTTCCGGGGCGGTGACCGTCGTGAGGGCGGGTTCCGCCGCGACGGCGGCGAGCGCTCCGGTGGTTTCCAGGGCGGAGACCGCCGGGAAGGCGGCTTCCGCGGCGGGGATCGCCGCGAGGGTGGCTTCCGCCGTGACAGCGGTGAGCGTCCCGGTGGTTTCCGGGGCGGCGACCGCCGGGAAGGCGGCTCCCGCGATGGCGAGCGCTCTGGTGGCTTCCGCGGCGGTGACCGTCGCGAGGGTGGCTTCCGTCCCGACAACAGGGAACGTTCTGGCGGCTTCCGCGAAGGCGGCGACCGTCGTGAGGGCGGCTTCCGCCGTGACAGCGGCGAGCGCTCCGGTGGTTTCCAGGGCGGAGACCGCCGGGAAGGCGGCTTCCGGCGCGACAGCGGTGAGCGTTCCGGCGGGTTCCGTGACGGCGGTGACCGTCGCGAGGGCGGCTTCCGCGGCGGTGACCGTCGTGAAGGTGGCTTCCGTGGCGGTGATCGCCGTGAGGGCGGGTTCCGTGATGGTGACCGCCGTGAGGGCGGGTTCCGGGGCGGTGACCGCCGTGAGGGTGGCTTCCGCGACGACAGGGGGCGCGGCGACGACGCGCGTGCTCGGCGGGACGGAGCGGAGCAGGCCGACGGTACGGCGGCCCCGACGCTGCCCGACGAGATCCTCGCGACCGACCTCGACAAGGACGTTCGCGCTGAGCTGCTCTCGATTGCCAAGCCGGTCGCGGAGACCGTAGCGCGTCACCTGGTGGCGACCGGACAGCTGATCGACGAGGACCCGGAGCAGGCGCTGGCGCATGCCCTGGCCGCGCGTCGCCTGGCATCGCGGATCTCCGCGGTCCGGGAGGCCGTCGGGCTGGCCGCGTACCACGCCGGCGAGTGGCAGACGGCGATCGCAGAGCTGCGGACGTACCACCGGATGAGTGGGTTGCAGAGTCACCTGGCGGTCATCGCGGACTGTGAGCGGGCCCTGGGCCGCCCCGAGCGGGCGATCGACCTGTTCCGCGGCGCCGACCAGGAGAAGCTCGACCGGGCCGTCGCGATCGAACTGCTGATCGTGGCCGCTGGTGCCCGAGGCGACCTCGGACAGCGGGACGCGGCCGTGGCCATGCTCCAGGTGCGTGAGCTGACCTCCGACACGGCGGAGCCGTGGACGGCGCGACTGCGGTACGCGTACGCCGATGCTCTGCTGGCCGTCGGACGGCGCGCGGAGGCCCGGGAGTGGTTCTCCCGTGCGGCGGAGGTCGACGCCGACGCCGAGACCGACGCGGCCGAGCGGCTGCTCGAACTCGACGGCGTGCTCATCGAGGGCGACGAAGAGGACGAGGCGGCCGAGGAACTGGTCGCCGGCCCGGGTGCGCCCGGAGCCGTCGAGGCCCAGCCGGACACCGACGTGTCCGGGGCCGCTGTCGCGTTCGCCGAACGCGCCGGTGACGATGACGATGACGATGACGACGACGACGAGGACGAGGACGAGGACGAGGACGAGGACGGCGCGACCGAGGACGTGACCGTCGCCGTCGCCCTCGAAGGCGAGCCCGGTGACGCTGTGAACGCGGGCGACGCGGTCGAGGACAGCCCGGTCGTCGAGGGCGACGCGGTCGAGGACGTGGCCGGGGAGGCTGCGGACGAGGAGCGGGACGCCGACGCGGTGGTGCCGCCGACGGTTACGCCCGTCGACGGTGCGGACCGGTCCGAGCAGGGTGGCTCGCCGGAGTCGGAGACGCAGCGGCGATGAACGGTGGCGGGGAACGGCTGGTCGACGGCTACGCCTTGGTGGTCTTCGACCTGGACGGCGTGATCTACCTGATCGACCGGCCGATCCCCGGCGCGGTCGAGGCCGTCGCGCGGCTGCATGATGAGGGCCGGGCGGTGGCGTACGCGACGAACAACGCGTCGCGTCGCGCGGCCGACGTCGCCGATCTGCTCACCGGAATGGGTGTGCAGGCCCGGCCGGACGAGGTGCTGACCAGCGCTGCGGCCGCCGCCCAACTGCTGGGTGAGCGGCTGCCCGCCGGGGCACCCGTGCTGGTGGTCGGTGCGGAGGCGTTGCGTTCCGAGGTCGCTGCGGTCGGGCTGAAGCCGGTGTCGCGGGCCGAGGACTCGCCGGTCGCGGTGATTCAGGGTTACGGTCCGCAGGTGGGTTGGGCCGACCTGGCCGAGGCGGCGGTGGCCGTGCGGCAGGGTGCGTCCTGGATCGCGACGAACACCGACCGGACGCTGCCCAGCGGTCGGGGACCGCTGCCCGGCAACGGTGCGCTGGTGGCCGCGTTGGCCACGGCGCTCGGTCGGCAGCCGGACGAGGTGGTGGGCAAGCCCGCACCGGAGTTGTTCGCCACCGCCGCGCGTCGCGCCGGTGAGGGGCGGACCCTGGTGGTCGGTGACCGGTTGGACACCGACATCGAGGGCGCCAACCGGGCCGGGTTGGACAGTCTGCTGGTCCTGACCGGTGTCAGTGACGTACCGGAGTTGCTTGCCGCGCCGTCGGACCGGCGTCCCACGTACGTCGGCTGGAATCTGGCCGGGCTCTTCGACCCGGCGGAGGTGGTGCGGGTGCCGGCGCCGGCGGGTGACGTCGGCGGCTGGCACGTGGTCACCGGCACCGACGGCTGGGAGTTGGCCGGTGCCGGGCGCCCCCTGGACGCGCTTGCGGCGCTCTGCGCGGTGGCCTGGTGGCATCGGCCGACCGGAGTGCCCCGGGCGGCGTCGGCGGAGGCGGCGCAGGCGTTGGACGCTCTCGGCCTGGCCTCCTGACCGCGCTCAGAGCAGCTTGCGGAGCTTCATCAGGTCGAACGGGTTCGCCTTGATCGACACCCGGCGGTTGGCCACCGCGCGGGTGACGTCGAGTTCGCCGCGAACCAGGGCGACCAGGTCGTCGCTTGTCGTACTCAAGGCGATCTTGGCCTTGGGGTCGTCGCCGTCGGCGAGGTCGATCAGCCGTCCGTCGCTGATCCGGCCGTGGAAGGCGGTCTCCAGGTCGGTGATCCGGCAGGCCAGGGTGCGATCCAGGTCGACCCGCTCACGGACGGTCTGCGCGTTGCTCTCCAGCCGGGCGGCCAGATCCTGCAACGCCTGCCGGCACTCGTCCACCGTGGCCACCATCGCCTCCTCGCCACACCACGTCATCCCCCGGGCACCGTACCGCACGGGGTGGTCCGGGTGGCCCGGTAGCGTGACACCTGCAGACCCGCCGGGTGGAAGGAATCAGGCATGCAGGACGCGTGGCGCGCCTACCTCGAACTGGCCATGGGCTTGACGGAGGCGCCTCGGAAGAAGGCGCAGGACGCGGTGCGTCGGGCGATGGGCTCGACCGGCGCGACCGCCGCTCAACTCCAGGCGCTCGCCGACGAACTCCGTGCGACCGGAGCGGCGAACCGGGAGTCGCTGACCAAGCT
The DNA here is from genome assembly GCF_000204155.1 of Micromonospora maris AB-18-032. Taxonomy (NCBI): domain Bacteria; kingdom Bacillati; phylum Actinomycetota; class Actinomycetes; order Micromonosporales; family Micromonosporaceae; genus Micromonospora; species Micromonospora maris. The sequence goes on from NC_015434.1 coordinate 2,346,376, forward strand.
GGTGCGGTTCGAGGTCGAGCGGGCGCTCGGTGCAGTGGGGCTGGCCAGCGCCGACGAGGTGGCCGAGTTGGAGCGCCGGGTGCGGGAGTTGGAGCGCCGGCTGCGTACGGCCGGCGCGGCGGGCGGGCCGGCGACGTCCGGCGAGGCTTCGTCGGTGGGTACGCCCGCGACCGCTGCGGCTGCCCCGCCCAGCAAGGCCCTGGCCAAGCAGACCGTGGCGAAGAAGGCGGTCGCGAAGAAGGCGGTGGCCAAGAAGACGGTCGCCAAGAAGGCCGTGGCGAAGAAGGCCACTGGTGGTGGGTCCGCCTCGGCACGTCGGGCGGACGCGGACGGCGCGGCATGAGTGCGCCGGGGCCGCTGCCGGGGCCACGTCCGGGTCCGCCGCCACGTCGCTTCAGCGCGGAGGACACCGACGACGTCGAGCACCCGGCGGTGCAGGCCGCGGTCCAGGCGATGGCCAACGCCGCGGCCCTGGCCCCGGCCGACCAGATCGCGCAGTACGAGGCCGCGTACCAGACGTTGCGGGAAACGCTGGCCACCATCGATCAGGCCTGAGGAGACCGTCGGTCAATGGCACGTCGAAACCGGTTGGACGCCGAACTCGTCCGCCGTGGCCTGGCCCGTTCGCGGGAGCAGGCGGCCGCTCTGGTGGAGGCCGGTCGGGTCCAGTTGCGGGGGGTGCGGGCCCACAAGGCCGCCGCCATGGTCGATCCGGCCGATCCGCTGCTGGTCACCGGTGACGATCCCACCTCGGAGTACGTGTCCCGGGGTGGCCACAAACTGGCCGGGGCGCTCGCCGCGTTCAGTCCCGGCGGGTTGACCGTGGCCGGTCGGCGCTGCCTCGACGCGGGCGCGTCCACCGGGGGCTTCACCGACGTGCTGCTGCGCGCCGGTGCGGCCGAGGTGGTCGCGGTCGACGTCGGCTACGGGCAGCTCGCCTGGTCGCTGCGTAACGACGAGCGGGTACGGGTCTTCGAGCGCACAAACGTGCGGACGCTCACCACCGACGTGATCGGTGGGCCCGTCGAGTTGACCGTCGCCGATCTGTCGTTCATCTCGCTGCGGCTGGTGCTGCCGGCGCTGGCGGGCTGCACCGACGGGGACCTCGTCCTGATGGTCAAGCCGCAGTTCGAGGTGGGCAAGGAACGGGTGGGCGCGGGCGGGGTGGTGCGGGATCCGGCGCTGCGGGCCGAGGCGGTGCTCGATGTCGCGGCAGCGGCTGCCGGGCACCAGTTGGGTTTGGTGGACGTGGCGGCCAGCCCGCTGCCCGGGCCGAGCGGCAACGTCGAGTTCTTCGTATGGTTACGCCGGGGCGCGCCGCCGGCCGATCCGGAACGGGTCCGGGCGGTGGTCGCCGCCGGGCCGCAGGGTCCGACGATGTCCGGGGAGGTGCCGGGCGCGGCGACGGAGGAGGTCGCAGGGTGAGCGCGAACAGTGGGCGTCGAACGGCGTACCCGTACCGGCCGCTCGCCGGTCGGCGGGATGCTGCCGTGGCCGGAGGGTGGGGCCGGTGAGCCGGACCACTCTGCTGGTCACCCACACCGGTCGTCGCCGCAGCACCGAGCATGCCCGGGCGGTGGCCTGCGACCTGATCGCCGCCGGTTTCGAGGTGCGGGTGGTCGCCGAGGAGGCCGAGGATCTGGACCTGCCCGGGGTCATCCCGGTCAGCGGCCCGCAGGCCGCCGAAGGCGCGGAGATCGTCTTCGCGCTCGGTGGCGACGGCACGTTCCTGCGTGCGGCGGAGCTGGCCCGACCGGCGAAGGTGCCGCTGCTGGGCATCAACCTCGGCAAGGTCGGTTTCCTGGCCGAGGCGGAGATCGATGACCTGGACAGTGCGGTAAGTGACGTGGTCTCCCGCAGTTACACAGTCGACGAGCGGCTCACCGTCGACGTCACGGCCGAGTTCGACGGCGGGCCGACCATCGAGTCCTGGGCGCTGAACGAGATCAGCGTCGAGAAGGGCGAGCGGTCCCAGATGCTGGAGCTGATGGTCGATGTGGATGGGCGGCCGTTGTCGCGGTACGGCTGCGACGGCGTCGTCTGCGCCACTCCGACCGGCTCCACCGCGTACGCGTTCTCCGGTGGCGGGCCGGTGGTCTGGCCGGAGGTGGAGGCGCTGCTGCTGGTGCCGATCAGTGCGCATGCGCTGTTCAGCCGTCCGCTGGTCACCGCACCCACGTCGACCATCTCGATCACGGTTGATCCGTACACCACGCTCGCGGTGCTGTCCTGCGACGGTCGGCGCGTCTACGACGTGCCGCCGGGGGCGCGGATCACCGTGCGGCGCGGGGCGCTGCCGGTGCGGGTCGTGCGGCTGCGGGATCGGCCGTTCACCGATCGGCTGGTGGCCAAGTTCGACCTGCCGGTGCAGGGCTGGCGGGGCTCCCGTCGCTGACCGGGCCCGCTTCGTGAGGCCCCGGCGGTAATCGGACGGACGCCTGTCTGCCGGCCGGCGGTCCGCCTGGTGTCCACCTGGCGACGTGTCGCCGGTGTGGCGTGCCGCGACTGGTGACCGTGCGATGCGGCGCGTCGCAGACTCCGAGCACTTGAGGGCCTCCTGCTGGCGCAGCAGTGCCCTGCCGAGCGGGACGTCCGGCGCGAAGGGGGCGCAGCGCCGCGTCCGGTTCGGGGTCGGCCGGTAGGACCAGTCCTTGGGCGCGCAGGGCGTCGAGGTGGGTGATGATGTCGGTACGGGGGCGGTGCAGCCGTTCGGTCAGCTCGTCGATGTGGGTCGTGGTGAGCTGCACCAGGCAGCGGTAGAGCTCCTCCTCGGCCGGGGTCAGGCCGACCACCTCCAACATGGGGCTGAACTGTACGACGCTTGCGGTCGGGGCGCGCCGCGGCCCGCGCCGGCTGGTCAACTGTCGGGCACCGCGTCTACTGTCGGGTGCTGTGCTGGAAGAGCTGCGCATCACCGGACTGGGCGTCATCGAGGACACCACGCTGCCGTTGACCGGCGGGATGAACGTCATCACCGGCGAGACCGGTGCGGGCAAGACCATGGTGGTGACCGGCCTCGGTCTGCTCTTCGGTGGCCGGGCCGACGCGGGGCGGGTGCGCGCCCAGCCGGGTCGGGCGGTCGTGGAGGGGCGGTTGCGGCTGTCCGGGCGGTTCGCCGAGACGGTGCACGCGCGCATCAGTGACGCCGGTGGTGAGCCGGACGAGGACGGTGCGCTGCTGTTGAGCCGTACGGTCACCGTCGAGGGGCGGTCGCGGGCGTATCTGGGCGGGCGGGGCATGCCGGTGTCGATGCTCGGTGAGGTGGGCGAGCAGGTGGTGGCGGTGCACGGCCAGTCCGATCAGCTGCGGTTGTTGCGGCCGGCCGAGCAGCGTGCCGCGTTGGACCGGTTCGCCGGCCCGGAGCACGAGAAGTTGCTGGACGCGACGCGGGAGGCGTACACGCAGTGGCGGCGGGTGGTCGACGACCTGGCCGACCGGCGGCGTAACGCGCGGGAGCGTCATCAGGAGTCGGATCTGCTGCGGTTGGGTCTCGACGAGATCACCCGGGTCGATCCGCAGCCGGGTGAGGACGACGAGCTGAAGGCGGAGGTGCAGCGGCTGGAGCATGCCGAGGGTCTGCGCGCCGCGGCGCAGTTGGCGCACCAGTGCGTGGCCGGTGGTCTGGAGGCCACCGACGACACGCCGGACGCGTCGTCGCTGCTGGGCACCGCCCGGCGGACGTTGGAGGCGCAGGCCGGCACGGATCCGGTTCTCGGTGAGTTGGCGGCGCGGCTGGAGGAGGCGGCGACCCTGGTCGCCGACGTGTCGGTGGAACTGTCGACGTATCTGGCCGGTCTGGATGCCGATCCGGCCCGGTTGCAGGCCATCTACGAGCGTCGGGCGGCGTTGCGGGCGTTGACCCGCAAGTACGCCGACGACGTCGACGGGGTGATCGCCTGGGCGCAGCGGGCCGGTGCCCGGTTGTCGGAGCTGGACACCTCGGATGAGTTGCTCGACGAGTTGGATCGGGAGGCGTCGCGGCTGGCCGGTGAGGTGGCCGAGTTGGCCGGGCGGTTGTCGGTGTCCCGACAGGAGGCGGCGGCTCGTTTCGCCGATCAGGTCACCGCGGAGTTGGCCGGGTTGGCCATGCCGCACGCCCGGGTGGAGGTGGCGGTGCTGCCCCGACCGGCGGGTCGGGCCGAGCCCACGTTGCCGGTCAACGGGGTGGAGGTCGGTGTCGGGCCGGACGGTGGCGACGAGGTCGAGTTGCGGTTGCTGGCGCATCCGGGTGCGCCGTCGTTGCCGTTGCAGCGGGGTGCCTCCGGTGGTGAGCTGTCGCGGGTGATGTTGGCCATCGAGGTCGTCTTCGCCGGTTCCGGTGGCCCGCCCACGTTGGTGTTCGACGAGGTCGATGCGGGGGTCGGTGGTCAGGCTGCGGTGGAGATCGGGCGGCGGTTGGCCCGGTTGGCCCGCAGTCACCAGGTGTTGGTGGTGACCCATCTGCCGCAGGTGGCGGCGTTCGCTGACCGGCATCTGGTGGTGGCGAAGGACACCGGTGGTGCGGTGACCACCAGTGGGGTGCGGGTGGTGGAGGACACCGAGCGGGCGCGGGAGTTGGCCCGGATGTTGGCGGGTTTGCCGGACTCGGATCTGGGTATCGCTCACGCGGAGGAGTTGCTGGCCGTGGCGGCCCGGGAAAGGCGGTCGTGAGACCATCATTGTGAGCGGAGGCACACCGGCCTTCGCCGGTATGTGCTTCCCTGGGTAGGCGGCCCTGCTCAGGCATGTCGCGACGGATTCGCCTGCCTCACATGCCAGGATGGTCACGATGCGTCTACCCACGTTGCGCCGGGCCCGGAACGCGGAACCGGGACAGATCCTCGGCACCGCACGCCTGGACCGCCGGACGAAACGCCTGGTCGGGCGGCTCCGCCCGGGTGACATCGCGGTCATCGACCATGTCGACCTGGACCGGGTCGCCGCCGACTCGCTGGTCGCGGTCGGTGTCGGTGCGGTGCTCAACGCCAAGCCGTCGGTCTCCGGCCGGTACCCCAACCTCGGGCCGGAGGTGCTGGTCTCCAACGGCATCCCGCTGCTCGACGACCTGGGTGAGGGCATCTTCGAGCGGATCCGCGAGGGCGACACCGTGCGGATCGAGGGCAACACGGTCTTCCTGGGTGACGACCCGGTGGCGCACGGCAGCCTGCAGGACGCCGAGAGCGTGGCCAAGGCGATGACGGATGCCCGGGAGGGCCTGTCGGTGCAGTTGGAGGCGTTCGCCGCCAACACCATGGACTACCTTCGGCAGGAGCGTGACCTGCTGCTCGACGGTGTCGGCGTGCCGGACATCGTCACCGAGGTCCAGGGCCGGCACTGCCTGATCGTGGTCCGGGGTTACGACTACAAGGCCGACCTGGACGTGCTGCGCCCCTACATCCGGGAGTTCAAGCCGGTGCTCATCGGCGTCGACGGTGGCGCCGACGCGCTGGTCGAGGCCGGCTACACACCGGACATGATCATCGGTGACATGGACTCGGTCACCGACGACGTGCTGCGTTGCGGCGCCGAGGTGATCGTGCACGCCTACCCGGACGGGCGGGCGCCCGGCCTGTCCCGGGTCAACGGCTTGGGGGTGTCGGCGGTGACCTTCCCCGCCGCCGCCACCAGCGAGGACCTGGCCATGCTGCTGGCCGACGAGAAGGGCGCCTCGCTGATCGTGGCGGTCGGCACCCACGCCACCCTTGTCGAGTTCCTCGACAAGGGCCGCGGCGGCATGGCCTCGACGTTCCTCACCCGGCTCAAGGTCGGCGGGAAGCTGGTCGACGCCAAGGGCGTCAGCCGGCTCTACCGGCAGGGCATCTCCGGTTCCTCCCTGTTGCTGCTGGTGCTCTCGGCGGTCGCGGCCATGGCATCGGCGGTGGCCGTCTCCACCGTTGGTAAGGCGTACCTGGGTGTGGTCTCCGAGTGGTGGGACAATTTCGTGTTCCAGCTCGGCCAGCTCTTCTAGCCCCCGACCGATTCAAGAGGCTGCAAGCGTGATCAATTTTCGCTACCACGTGGTTTCCCTGACCGCGGTCTTCCTGGCACTGGCGATCGGCCTGGTGGTCGGCACCGCCGCGCTCAACGGCCCGGTGGCCGACTCGCTCAAGGAGCACGTCGACGCGCTGAGCAAGGCCAACCAGCAGATGCGTCAGACGGTCCAGAGCATGGAACGGGAGCTGGAGCTGGAGGAGCAGTTCGCCGCCGAGATGGCGCAGATCACGCTGCCGGGCAAGCTGACCGGCAAGCGGGTGCTGGTGCTGACCACGCCGACCGGCCGTGACCACGCCGAAGGTGTGATCAAGATGTTGCAGTTGGCGGGCGCCGACCTCACCGGGCGCATCGATCTGCAGGACAAGTTCATCAACCCGGAGAACAACAACAACCTGCTGGAGTTGGCGGTCACCGCGGCCCGGCCGACCGGGGCGCCGACGGCCAACCTGCCCGGCAACGGTCACGGGGTGGAGACCTCCAGCGCCCTGTTGGCCACCGTGCTGCTGGATCAGCCGGCCGGGTCGGAACCGGTCACCGAGGCCGACCGGCGGGCCGTGCTGGCCGCGTACAGCAACGCCAGCTATCTGAGCGCCGCCGACCGGATCACCACGGCGGCCGAGGCGGTGGTGGTGGTGAGTGGGCTGCCGTACGTGGACAAGGACTCCGCCAAGAAGGACGAATCGGTCGTCAAGATCGCCGAGCAGTTCGACCGGACCGGGGGCATCGTGGTGGCCGGCAACGGCTCCGCCAACGGCAACCTGGTGGCCTTCGTCCGCGGCGACGCCGTGCTCGCGCAGACCATCTCGACCATCGACAACGCCAACACCGTGCAGGGGCAACTGGTCACCACGCTGGCCCTGGTGCAGCAGCTCACCGAGCGCAAGGCCGGTCAGTACGGCGTGGGTGACAACGCCGCGTCGCTGCTGCCTAAACTGCCCCAGTGAGCGCCGGTGCACCCGGTGCACCGATTTCGACGATGTCCGCCGACTGGCAGGAGGGCCGTGTGAGCGTGCGGAGCGAGGCGGCGGCGTGACGATTGTGCGGGGACTGCTGGCGGCGGGCATCGGGGCGGCTGCCGCCCGGTACGCGCTGCGTCAGGTGCGGACCTCCCCGGCCGGGGCCGGGCTTGCGCGGACCAACTTCCGTGGCCGTACCGTCACCCTGGCGGCCGGGCCGGCGCTCGCGGCGGGCGCCAGCGGCGCGGCGGCGTGCGGGGCGGCGAGCGTGCCGGCCGGCGCGGCGACCCTGCTGGCCGGGCTCGGCGCCGGTGCCGTCGGCCTGTACGACGACGTGGTCGGCGCGCGGCCGGAACAGAAGGCGTACAAGGGCTTCGCGGGGCACCTCGCCGCGCTGCGGCAGGGCCGGGTCACCGCCGGCCTGGTCAAGATCGTCGGGGTGGGTGCGGCCGGTCTCGGTGCCGCGACGCTGCTCGCCGCCGACCAGGGCGTGGCCGGGCATCGGCGGCGAGCGCGGCAGGGCCCGCTGGGTCGCGGCGTCGACGTGCTGCTCGGCGCGGGTGTGATCGCCGGGACCGCGAACCTGCTCAACCTGCTCGACCTGCGGCCCGGGCGGGCGTTGAAGTCCGGCCTGCTGCTCGGCGCACCGTTGACCGCGGGCCGGCAGGGTGGGATCGCCGCCGGTGCGGTCGGTGCCGCCGCCGGGCTGCTCCCCGCCGACCTGGACGAGGACGTGATGCTCGGCGACAGCGGCGCCAACGCCCTCGGCGCGGTGCTCGGCGTGGCGTTGGCCGCCCGCACCGGCCCGGTCGGTCGGGCCGCCCTGCTCGCGGTGCTCGCCGGACTCACCGCCGCCAGCGAGAAGGTCAGTTTCACGAAGGTCATCGCGAGTACGCCGGGGCTGCGTGACCTCGACGCGCTGGGCCGCCGCCCCGACTGACGTGACCAGACCGGCCCCCCTCGCCGGCGCCGGCCGGGTGGCCTCGGCTGCCGCGCTCATCGCCGTACTCACCGTGCTCAGCCGGGTGGCCGGGTTCGGGCGTACGGCCGTGTTCACCTGGGTGGTCCAGGACAGCGACCTGGGTGCGATGTACGTGCTGGCCAACACCGCACCCAACATCATCTTCGAGATCGTGGCCGGTGGGGCGCTGGCCAGCCTGGTCGTGCCGCTGCTCGCCGGTGCGGTCGCCGCCGGTGACCGGCGGGCGGTGGCGGCCACCACCGGTGCCCTGCTGACCTGGACGGTGACCCTGCTGGTGCCGTTGGCGGTGCTGTTGGCGCTGGGCGCCGGCCCGCTGATCAACCTGCTGGGGGACAGCCGGTCGCCGGAGGAACTCGCCGCCGGGGCCCGGATGCTGCGGGTCTTCGCGCCGCAGTTGCCGCTGTACGGCATCGGCATCGTGCTCAGCGGTGTGCTGCAGGCGCACCGCCGCTTCGCCTGGCCGGTGATCGCGCCGCTGCTGTCCAGCCTCACCGTGATCGTCGTGTACCTGGTCTTCGTCGGGGTCGCCGGGCCCGGGGCGAGCGTGGCGCAGGCCGGCCGCGGCGCGGAGCTGATCCTGTCGGCGGGCACCACCCTCGGCGTGGCGGTGTTGTCGCTGTCGCTGCTGATCCCGATCCGCCGGCTGCGGTTGCGGCCCCGCTTCGGCTACACGTTCACCGCCGACGCCCGGGCCCGGGTGGGTGGGCTGGCCGTGGCCGGGGTGGTGACGGTCACCGCCCAGCAGGTGGCGCTGGCGGTGATCCTGTACCGGGTCGCCGGTGGGCTCACCGAGGCGCCGCAGGTGTTCAACCTCGCCCAGACCTTCTACCTGCTGCCCTGGGCGGTGCTGTCGGTGCCGCTGGCCACCGCCGCGTACCCCACCCTCGCCGCGGCCTCCGCCGGCGGCGACGAGCAGACCTACCGTCGCACCCTGGCGGCCACGCTGCGTGGGGTGCTGCTGCTCAGCTTCCTCGGCGCTGCCGTGCTCGTCGGCACGGCCGGGCCGATCGGGCGGTTCTTTCCCCTCAACGCCGACGCCACCGCCCACGCCATCGCCGGGTACGCCCCCGGGCTGCTCGGGTACGGGCTGTTCGCGGTGCTCTCCCGGGCCCTGTACGCCCGGGGGGCGACCCGCTCGGCCACCGCCGCCATCACCGCCGGATGGCTTGTCGTCCCGCTGGCCCTGCTGCCGCTGTCGACGCTGCTGCCGGTGGCCGACCGGGTGCTCGCCGCAGCACTTGCCAACTCGGTGGGCATGCTGCTGCTCGGCGGGCTGCTGCTGCTGGCCGTGCGGCGCGCCGCCGGGCCGGTGGCGCTGGCCGGTGCCGGCAGGGCCGCCGGCGCGGGACTGCTGGGCGCCACCGCGGGGACGCTGGCCGCGCTGGGCCTGCTGCGGCTGCTCGCGGACGCCGACGGCACCCCGACGCGGTGGGTGGCCCTCGGGCAGGGCATGCTGTCCGGAGCCTTGGTCGGTGTCGTGTTCCTCGCCGTGGTCTGGTTGGTCGACCGACGCGACGTGCGTCCGGTGCTGGCCGGGCTGCGCCGACGGCTGCCGGCCCGCGTACGGGGTAGGCAGGCGGACGGGAACCGCCCGGAGCAGGCCGACGGGAAGGGGTGATCAGCCGGTGGGCACGCCTGAGCGGACGGGCACGGTGGTGCTGCTGCTGGCCTCCAGCACCGGTGGTGTCGGACAGCACGTGCGGGCACTGACCCGCGGGTTGACCGCCGCCGGGCTGCCGGTGCTGGTCTGCGGGCCCGCGGCGACCCAGGACCAGTTCGACTTCGAAGCGGCCGGTGCCCGGTTCGCGGCGGTGGAGATCCCGGCCAGCCCCGCCCCCGGTGACGCCCGGGCGGTCGCGGTGCTGCGTCGGGTGCTCGCCGACGAGCAGGTCCGGGTCGTGCACGCGCACGGACTGCGCGCCGCTCTGGTGGCGGTGCTCGCCCGACCGTCCGCCCCGCTGGTGGTCACCTGGCACAACGCGGTGCTCACCGGTGGGTTGCGGGGCCGCATCTCGCGCCTGGTCGAGCGGATCGTCGCCCGGGGCGCCCGGGTCACCCTCGGCGCGTCGGCCGACCTGGTCGACCGTGCGGTCGCGCTCGGTGCGCCCGACGCCCGGCTGGCGCCGGTGGCCGCGCCGGTGCTGCCTGCGCCGCGTCGAGGGCGCGCCGCCGTACGGGCCGAGTTCGCCGTCGCCGCCGACCAGCCGTTGATCCTCTCGGTCGGTCGGTTGCACCCGCAGAAACGCTACGACGTGTTGATCGACGCCGCGGCCCGGTGGCGGGAGCGCACCCCGCCCCCGGTCGTGGTGATCGCCGGCAGCGGGCCGGCGTATCTGCCGCTGGCCGCCCGGATCAGTGCCGTGCGCGCGCCGATCACCCTGCTCGGGCACCGCACCGACGTGGCGGACCTGCTCGCCGCTGCGGACCTGGCCGTGGTGACCAGCGACTGGGAGGCGCGTCAGTTGTTCGCCCAGGAGGCGTTGCGTGCCGGCGTACCGCTGGTGGCCACCGCGGTGGGCGGCCTGCCGGAGCTGGTCGGCGACGCGGCCGTGCTGGTGCCGCCGGGCGACGTCGACGCGGTCGACGCGGCGGTGCAGAGCCTGCTCGACGACGACGCCGGCCGCGTCGAGTGGGGGCGGCGTGGCGCGGCGCGGGCAGCGACGTGGCCCACCGAGACGGACACCGTCGCCCAGGTGGTCGCGCTCTACGCCGAACTGGCCGCGCCGGACGCCGACGCCTCGTCGACGGGACGTCGGTGATGCTGCGACGAGTCGCTCCGATCGTGCTCACCCTGGTCGTGGTGGTGGTGGGCATCTTCGCGTTGGCGGCGGGGCCGCGGACGCCGCCGCCTCGACCCGGCGCCGACTTCGTGGTGCTGGTCGGGGTGGCCGGGCTGCGGTGGGACGACGTCGACCCGCAGCGCACCCCGACGCTGTGGCAGTTGGCCCGCGAAGGGTCGATCGGGTCGCTGTCGGTGCGTTCGGCCTACCGGCCCACCTGCCCGCTGGACGGCTGGTTGACGCTGGGGGCGGGCAGCTTCGCCGGGTGGACCGGCGGTCAGCGGGACGGCACGTGCCCGCCGACCGAGGTGAGGGTGGACAAGCCGGACCGTATCGGCGCGAACCTGCCGGAGCAGGAGAGCGTGGTGATGCACAACCAGGACCGGCTGCCGTGGGGCACGGTGCCCGGCGCCCTGTCGGAGTCGGTGCGCTGCTCGGTGGCGGTCGGTCCGGGCGCGGCGGTGGCCGCCGCCCGACCCTTCGGCCGGGTCGACCGGTACGAGCCGACCCTGCCGGCGGATCCGGCCGGGCTGCTCGGCTCCTGCGTGCTCAGCATCGTCGACCTGGGCACGGTCGCCGGCACCGACCCGGCCGAGCGGGCGGCGGCGGCCCGCGACGCCGACGCGCAACTGGCCCGGGTGCTGGCCGCCCGGCCACCGCACTCGCTGGTGATCGTGGCCGGGGTCGCGGACACCGAACAGCCGTCGCGGCTGCACGTGGCCGTCGCCGACGGGCCGGGTTGGGACAACGGCTGGTTGACCTCGCCGACCACCGGGCGTCGCGGCTACCTGCAACTGATCGACCTCGCGCCGACCGCGTTGACGGCGTTGGGCCGTCCGATGCCGGACCGGCAGTTCCTCGGTCGACCCGCCGAGTCGGTCGGTGGCCGGCCGGACGACCTGGCCGCGGCGATCGCCGAGCCCGCCGACGCCGACCGGGAGGCCGCCGCGCAGCGGGAGGTCGCCGGCGGATTCTTCATCCTGCTGGCCGGCGTGCAGGTGGCGCTGGCGGTGGCGGTGCTGCCGCTGCTGCGCCGTGCCCGCCGACACGCCGGACCGTACGGTCCGAAGCCGGTGTCCCGGCGGGTGGTGGCGGTGGTGGAACTGCTGCTCGTCGCCGCCGCGCTGGCCATGCCGGCGGCGCTGCTGGCCGAGGCGGTGCCCTGGTGGCGCAACACCTACCCGGCTGTCACCTTCGCCGGGCTGACGGCTGCGCTGCTCGCCGCCGCGACGCTGCTGGTGCGACTCGCGCCGGGCTACCGCAGCACCCTCGGCCCGCTGGGTGCGGTGGCCGGATTGACCATGCTGGCGGTCGGTCTGGACGTGGTCACCGGCGCGCGCCTGCAACTCAACGGGGTCATCGGCTACTCCGCCCTGGAAGGCGGCCGGTACGCCGGGCTCGGCACCGTCGGGCTCGGCGTGTTCATCGCCGCCTCGCTGCTGACCGCCGGATGGCTGGCCCAGCGGGTGCGTCGCGAGTGGCGGCCGACGGTGATGGTGCTGATCGGTGGTGCTGCCGTGGTGGTGGTCGGCAGCCCCTACCTGGGCGCCGACTCGATCGGGGCGATCGCGTTGACCGCCGGGGTGAGCGTGGCCGCGGCGATCAGTACCGGCGGCTGGCTGACCATGACCCGGCTGGCCTGGGCGGGCATGGCCGGGCTGGCGGTGATGATCGGGTTCGCGGTGGTGGACCTGGGTCGTCCGCCCGGCGAGCGGGGGAGCCTGGGCCGGTTCCTCGCCGCCCTGGGCGACGGTACGGGCGGGTTGACGGTGCAGCGGTCCAGCGCGTCGAGCTTCCAGACCCTGGTCAACAGTCCGTTGACGGTGCTGGCGCTGGTCGGGGCGCTGTTGCTGTGGTTCGCGCTGCTGCAACCGTGGGGCGGCCTGCGGCGGCTGTTCGGGATCTATCCGGCGATCCGTGCGGCGATGGCGGGCACCGGTGTGGCGGTCGGGATCGGTGGCGTGCTGGGCGCGGTGGCCCTGGACGTGGCCGGTGCGGCCGCGGCGGTGGTGGTGCCGATGGCGGCGCTGTCCGCGCTGCGGGTGCTCGACCACGCCGCGGACCGGACCCGACCCGCCACCGACCGCCCCCAGGACGCCGGGCCGTCCGATGCCGGGCCGCCTGCTGCCGGGCCGTCGGATGCCGGTTCGTCCGATGCCGGGCCCGCTGACGCCGACCGCTCTGATGCCGCCTCGCCGCAGGCCGGGGCGTCGGATGCCGACTCGTCGGGCGCCGGGGCGGTCGGTGCCGGCGACGAGGGCAGCGGCGCCGCCCCGGCGGGCGACGCCGGGGCGTCGCACGAGCCGCGACGCGACCGGGGCCGGGCGATACGGTCATCGGCCGAGGTGGCGACCGGGTGAGCCGATGAGGCGTACCTCGGGTGCGCCACCAGGCCCGCACCGGGAAGGTGTTAGCGTGGAATCCCGTGGATCGCGTGATCACTTCGCTGATCGGCTCGGCGGTCTGCACGACCGCGACGGACGACACGGGAGCAGGCCTTGGCCCCAACAGCACGGACGACCAGGCACATTTTCGTCACCGGGGGAGTCGCCTCCTCGCTGGGTAAGGGGCTGACCGCCTCCAGCCTCGGTAACCTGCTGACCGCGCGGGGACTGCGCGTGGTGATGCAGAAGCTCGACCCCTACCTCAACGTCGACCCCGGAACGATGAACCCGTTCCAGCACGGCGAGGTCTTCGTCACCGAGGACGGCGCCGAGACCGACCTCGACGTCGGCCACTACGAGCGTTTCCTGGACCGGGCGCTGTCCGGCAAGGCGAACGTCACCACCGGCCAGATCTACTCCGACGTGATCGCCAAGGAGCGGCGCGGCGAGTACCTGGGCGACACCGTCCAGGTGATCCCGCACATCACCAACGAGATCAAGTCCCGGATCCTGGCGATGGGTGACCCGGACGACGACGGCCGTACCCCCGACGTGGTGATCACCGAGGTGGGTGGCACGGTCGGTGACATCGAGTCGCTGCCGTTTTTGGAGGCGATCCGTCAGGTCCGCCACGACCTGGGCCGGGACAACTGCTTCTACCTGCACGTGTCGCTGGTGCCGTACCTGGCGCCGTCGGGGGAGTTGAAGACCAAGCCGACGCAGCACTCGGTGGCGCAACTGCGCAACATCGGCATCCAGCCCGACGCGATCGTCTGCCGCTCCGACCGCGACATCCCGGACAAGCTCAAGCACAAGCTGTCGCTGTACTGCGACGTCGACGCCGAGGCGGTCATCGCCGCCCCGGACGCGCCGAGCATCTACGACATCCCCAAGGTGCTGCACCGCGAAGGCCTCGACGCGTACGTGGTGCGTCGGCTCGGGCTCTCCTTCCGCGACGTGGACTGGGACGGCTGGGACGACCTGCTGGAGCGGGTGCACCAGCCGCAGCGCACCATCACCGTCGCCCTGGTCGGCAAGTACGTGGACCTGCCGGATGCGTACCTGTCGGTCAGCGAGGCGATCCGGGCCGCCGGGTTCGGCAACCGGGCCCGGGTGCAGCTGCGCTGGGTGCCCAGCGACGACTGCGTCACCCCGACGGGCGCGGCGGCCGCCCTGGCCGGTGTCGACGGCATCGTCATCCCCGGTGGCTTCGGGGTCCGTGGCATCGAAGGCAAGATCGGCACCGCCCGGTACGCCCGGGAGAACGGCATCCCGCTGCTCGGGCTCTGCCTCGGCCTGCAGTGCATGACCATCGAGGTGGCCCGACACCTGGCCGGACTCGAAGGGGCCAACTCGGTGGAGTTCGACGCCGAGGCCGTGCACCCGGTCATCGCCACCATGGCCGACCAGGAGGACATCGTCGCCGGCAAGGGCGACCTGGGCGGCACCATGCGGCTGGGCGCGTACCCGGCGAAGCTGGCCGAGGGGTCGATCGTCGCCGAGGCGTACGGCAGCACCGAGATCAGCGAACGGCACCGGCACCGCTACGAGGTGAACAACGCCTACCGTGACCAGCTGACCAAGGCGGGGCTGCACATCTCCGGCACCTCGCCGGACGGGCGGCTTGTCGAGTTCGTCGAACTGGACCGCGAGCTGCACCCGTTCTTCGTGGCCACCCAGGCGCACCCGGAACTCAAGAGCCGTCCGACCCGGCCGCATCCGCTGTTCGCCGCGTTCGTGCAGGCCGCTGTGGCGTACTCGCAGGCCGACCAGCTTCCGGTCGACCTGGACGCCGCCGAGCGGGTCACCCGCAACGGCACCGCCGCGCCGGCGACGTCCGCGTCGTGAGCGCGGTCGAGCACCGCTACGAGGTGCGCTCCCGCCAGGTGCGCTACTCCGGGCGCATCTTCGAGGTGGTCTCCGAGGAGGTCACCATGCCCGGCGGTGGCACCGCCACCCGTGACCTGGTCCGGCACGTCGGCGCGGTGGCGGTGGTGGCGCTCGACGACGCCGGTCAGGTGGTGTTGATCCGGCAGTACCGCCAGCCGGTGCGCCGACGGTTGTGGGAGTTGCCGGCGGGGCTGACCGACGTGGCCGGCGAGGACCCGGCGGTCACCGCGGCACGGGAGTTGGCCGAGGAGGTCGACCTGACCGCCGGTCGTCTCGACGTCCTGGTCGACCTGCACAGCTCGCCGGGCTTCACCGACGAACTGGTCCGGGTCTTCCTGGCTCGCGATCTGGCCGACGTGCCTGAGCAGCAGCGCCACGACCGGCACGACGAGGAGGCCGACCTGCAGATCGTCCGGATCGACCTCGACGAGGCGGTCGGCATGGTGCTGGCCGGCGAGATCACCAATGCGTCCTGTGTGGCCGGGCTGCTCGCCGCCGCCCGCGCCCGCGACGCCGGCTGGTCGGCGCTACGCCGGGCGGACGCCCCACTGCCGGGCTGAGCCGGGAGCAGACGACGCGCAGGGGCCGGGCGAACATCGCCCGGCCCCTGCGTGCTGTCACGGGTCAGTCGCGCAGCGGACGCCCCTGCGCGTCGGTGCCACCGTTGACCAGGATCAGGATGCCGTCGATGAGGCCCCAGAGGCTGCCGACACCGCAGGTCACGAAGGTGACGATGATCTGGATGACAGCGGTTTTGGTGTCGCCGATGTAGAAGCGGCCGGCACCGAATCCGCCCAGCAGGATCTGCAGGATGCCCGCGACGACTTTGCTCTTGTCAGAAACGCCCTGGGGAATCCCGGGCTGAGGGGGATATGTCATGAGGCGACACAGTAGTGATCCATCCGGCGGCCCGTGTGACCGGCATGCCATGAGTGGGACGATGCGGCCGATCACCGTCTGGACGGCTGACCTGCCACTCCGCCGAAGGGTGGGGTGCCGCACCTGACACTTCGTCAACGTCCGCGGGCACCAGGTGTCACAGTGCATGCTCCGACGTGGTGCCGAGCCCGAATAAACTGCGCCGACAGGACCGGTTGTCCGTGTAGTGGCAAAGGGGCCACCACATGCCGCGTAGTCGGGTTAGCGGTCCGGCGGAGAGAGGGTCTGCATCGTGAAGGTCGGCATTCCCCGCGAGGTCAAGAACCACGAGTACCGGGTGGCGATCACGCCTGCGGGAGTCAACGAGTTCACCCGCAACGGTCACCAGATCTTCGTCGAGGCCGGCGCCGGAGTCGGGTCGAGCATCACCGACGAGGAGTTCGCCGCCGCCGGCGCCAAGATCCTGGACACCGCCGACGAGGTATGGGAGACCGCGGAACTCGTCCTCAAGGTCAAGGAACCGGTCGCCGAGGAGTACCACCGGATGCGTGAGGGGCAGGTGCTCTTCACCTACCTGCACCTGGCCGCGTCCCCCGACTGCACCCAGGCGCTGCTCGACCGCAAGGTCACCGGCATCGCGTACGAGACGGTGGAGCTGCCCGACCGGTCGCTGCCGCTGCTCGCCCCGATGTCCGAGGTGGCCGGTCGACTCGCCCCGCAGGTCGGCGCCTTCTACCTGATGCGTACCGGCGGGGGTCGGGGCGTGCTGCCCGGCGGCGTCTCCGGCGTCTACGCGGCCAAGACCGTCGTCATCGGCGCCGGTGTCTCCGGCATGAACGCCGCCGCGATCGCGCTGGGCCTGCAGTCCGAGGTGCTGCTGCTGGACATGAACGTCGGCCGGCTGCGGCAGGCCGACGCCATCTACCGGGGCCATCTGCAGACCGTCACCTCCAACGCGTACGAGATCGAGCGGGCGGTGCTGGACGCGGACCTGGTCATCGGCGCGGTGCTGGTGCCCGGCGCGAAGGCCCCCAAGCTCATCTCCAACGAACTGGTCTCCCGGATGAAGCCCGGCAGCGTGCTCGTCGACATCGCGATCGACCAGGGCGGCTGCTTCGAGGACTCGCGGCCCACCACGCACGCCGACCCGGTCTACAAGGTGCACGACTCGATCTTCTACTGCGTGGCGAACATGCCCGGCGCAGTACCGAACACCAGCACGTACGCACTGACCAACGTCACCCTGCCGTACGCGCTGGAGCTGGCCAACCACGGCTGGCGTGAGGCGTCCCGCCGCGATCCGGCGCTGGCGCTGGGCCTGAACACACACGACGGACAGGTCGTGTACGGCCCGGTCGCGGAGGCACACGACCTGCCGACCACCCCGTTGGCCGAGGTGCTGGCCTGACCGGCCGCACCCCGACCGCCGCAGCGGACGGAGCCGGCACGGGCCACCAGCCCGCGCCGGCTCTGCGCCGCGCCCTGCGCGGCTACCTCGACCACCTCACCGTCGAACGGGGCCTCGCCGCGAACACCCTGGTGGCCTACCGCCGGGACCTGGACCGCTACCTGAACAGCCTGGCCGCCGCCGGGGTGAGCGACCTGGCCGCCGTCCCCGCCGGCGAGATCGAACGCCACCTGGCCCGGCTGCGCGCCGGTGACGACGGGCATCCGCCGCTGGCCGCCTCATCAGCCGCCCGCGCCGCCAGCGCCGTGCGGGGCCTGCACCGGTTCGCGCTGCGCGAGGGCCTCGCCGCCGCCGACCCGAGCCGCGACGTGCGACCACCCACCCCGCCGCGCCGGCTGCCGCGCGCCCTGTCGCTGGACGACGTGGTCCGACTGCTGGACGCCGCCGGACCGGTGCAGGCCGCCGGGGACACCGCGCCGCTCGCGCTGCGCGACCGGGCACTGCTGGAGTTCCTGTACGGCACCGGCGCCCGCATCTCCGAGACCGTCGGCCTCGCGGTGGACGATGTGGACCTCACCGACGCGGTGGTGCAGCTGCGCGGCAAGGGCGGACGGGACCGCCTGGTGCCCATCGGCGGGTACGCGATGCAGGCGCTGGGCGCCTACCTGGTCCGGGCCCGCCCCGGGCTGGTCGCCGCCGGCCGCGGCACCCCGAGGGTCTTCCTCAACTCCCGGGGCGGTCCGTTGACCCGCCAGGGCGCCTGGATGATCCTGCGCCGCGCCGCCGAACGCGCCGCTCTGCCCGTCGACGGGCCGCAGGCGGTCTCCCCGCACACGTTGCGCCACTCGTACGCCACCCACCTGCTCGACGGCGGCGCCGACGTGCGGGTGGTGCAGGAGTTGCTGGGGCATGCCTCGGTCACCACCACCCAGGTCTACACTCTGGTCACCGTCGACCGGCTGCGCGAGGTCTACGCCACCGCCCACCCACGTGCCCGCGATTGAGCGGCCCTGGTCGGTGCCGCTGGCCGACACGCCGAGCGGGTGCCGAACGCCCTGCTCGCCGGTGGCGTACAGTCGGCAGCGCAGCCTTGGCGGTGAGATGACCGGGGTGTGCAGCGGCGCCGCAAAGGACGTCGGGCGGCTCCGACGCCGGATGGTCGTCGGGAGGGGGCAACGAGGACATGGCTGGCAACGGTGACCGTGCCGAGACCTGGACGTCGGAGCTCCGCGAACAGCAGAACGCCCTCGGTGCGGACCTGGGGCCCGCCGACCCGGCCGCCTACACAATGCGCAAGCCCATCCCCGAGCCGATGCCCACCGACCGGCACGGCCCGGCGCGGATCATCGCGATGGCCAACCAGAAAGGCGGCGTCGGCAAGACCACCACCACCATCAACCTGGGTGCCGCGCTGGCCGAGTACGGCCGCAAGGTGCTGCTCGTCGACTTCGACCCGCAGGGCGCCCTCTCGGTCGGCCTGGGGGTCAACCCGCACAACCTGGACCTGTCGGTCTACAACCTGCTGATGCAGGACGACGTCACCGCCGAGGACGTCCTGATCAAGACCGACGTGGCCGGTCTGCACCTGCTGCCCGCCAACATCGACCTCTCCGCCGCCGAGATCCAACTGGTCAACGAGGTCGCCCGGGAGATGGCCCTGGCGCGGGTGCTCAGGAGCGTCCGCAAGGAGTACGACTACATCCTGATCGACTGCCAGCCCTCCCTGGGCCTGCTGGCGATCAACGCGTTGACCGTCGCGCACGGCGTGCTCATCCCGCTGGAGTGCGAGTTCTTCAGCCTCCGCGGCGTGGCGCTGCTGCTGGACACCATCGACAAGGTCCGCGAACGGCTCAACTTCGACCTGGAACTCGAAGGCATCCTCGCCACCATGTACGACAGCCGCACCACCCACTGCCGGCAGGTGCTGCAACGGGTGGTGGAGGCATTCGGCGACAAGGTCTACCAGACGGTGATCACCAAGACCGTGAAGTTCCCCGAGTCCACCGTCGCCGGCGCCCCGATCACCACCCTCGACCCGGCCTCCTCCGGAGCCCGCAACTACCGCCAGCTCGCCCGCGAGGTGATCGCCGCGCAGGCGGAGCGGTAGGCTCCGCAATCCCGTGGCCAGGCCGTGGACTACGGTCGTCGGCGTGACCGCCCCGCCCCTCGACCCCGCCGCCGCGGACGATCAGACGCCGGTGGCCGATCCGGACGCGGTCGACGGTGCCGACACCGGCAAGTTCACCGTACGGCTGGCCAACTTCACCGGCCCGTTCGACCTGCTGCTGCAACTGATCGGCAAGCACAAGCTGGATGTCACCGAAGTCGCCCTGCACCAGGTCACCGACGAGTTCATCGCCTACATCCGGGCCATGGGTGACGACTGGGACCTCGACGAGGCCAGCGAGTTCCTGCTCATCGCCGCCACCCTGCTCGACCTGAAAGCGGCCCGGCTGCTGCCCTCCGCCGAGGTGGAGAACGAGGAGGACCTCGCCCTGCTGGAGGCGCGGGATCTGCTCTTCGCCCGGCTGTTGCAGTACAAGGCGTACAAGGAGGCGGCGGCGCACATCGCCGCGCTGGAGGAGGTCGGCGGACGCCGCTACCCGCGCGCGGTGACCCTGGAACCCCGCTTCGCCGAAGCCCTGCCCGACCTGGTGCTCGGCATCGGCCCGCAACGGCTGCTCAAGCTGGCCGTGAAGGCGATGACCCCGAAACCGATCCCCGAGGTCTCCATCGCCCACGTGCACATGGTCCGGGTCAGTGTCCGGGAACACGCCGGGATCATCGCCGAACGACTGCGCCGCGCCGGCACCGCCACCTTCTCCCTGCTCTGCGCCGACTGCGAGGCCACCCTGGAGGTGGTGGCCCGCTTCCTCGCCCTGCTGGAGCTGTACCGGCAGGGGGTGGTGGCCTTCGTGCAGGAACAGGCGTTGGAGGAGCTGACCGTACGCTGGACCGGACCCGCCGACGGCGGACCGGCGCTGACCATCGACGAGTACGCCGGCGCCCCCGCCGAGCCGGCGGAGAACCCGACGGCACCGGCCGCCGAGACGGATCCGGAACCCGGGTCGGTCGTCGACACGGATCCGGGGCCCGCGCCGGTGGTCCACACGGATCCGGGGCCCGTGGTGGTGGTCGACACGGTGACGGACTCGGGGGCCGTGTCGGGAAGCGAAGCAGGCACGGACGGGACGGCAACGAGGCAGGAGCACGCCGGATGAGTCACGAGGAACGCCGGGATTCGCTTGCCGACCAGGCAGCCGCCTGGATCCCACCCTGGCAGCGTCCCGCTCCACCCGCCGAGACCGCCACCACCGTGCCTGCCCAGGCGCGGCCCACCGACGATGCCGTCGACGACACCGGTGAGTCCGGCCCGCAGAGCCCGACCGAGCCGCCGCAACTGGACGCCGACGACACCCCGCCGCCGGCCGGCGACGGGCAGGCATCCGACGCGTCGGTGACCCTTCCCGCCGGCGAACCGGTTGCCGACGAGCCGGCAGCGGATGCGTCGCCGACGCTTGCGGTCGGTGAACCGGTTGCCGACGAACAGCCGACAGATGCGTCATCGACGCACTCGGTCGGTGAGCCGGGTGCCGACGAACAGGGGACAGATGCGTCATCGACGCACTCGGTCGGTGCACCGGGTGCCGACGGGCAGGCGGCCGGTGAGCGGGCCGGGACGGCGGTGGGGGATGCCGGCGCAGGGCGCAGGCAGCGGTCCGGGCGGGCCAGGCCGGCACCCGAGCCGACGCCGCTGCTGGACGACACCGAACTGCGGGGCGCGTTGGAGGCGATCCTGCTGGTGGTGGACGAACCGGTCAGCGAGCTGACCCTGGCCCAGGTGCTGGAGCAGCCGCCGGAGCGGATCGGCCCGATGCTCGACGACATCGCCGCCGGCTACACCGCCGCCGGACACGGCTTCGACCTGCGGCGGGCGGCCGGTGGCTGGCGGCTGTACACCCGGCCGGAATACGCCAGCTACGTGGAGCGCTTCATCCTGGACGGGCAGTCGGTGCGGCTCACCCAGGCCGCCCTGGAGACCCTGGCCGTGGTCGCGTACAAGCAGCCGGTGACCCGGTCGCGCATTTCCGCCATCCGCGGTGTCAACTGCGACGGGGTGATCCGTACCCTGGTCTCCCGGGGGTTGGTCGAAGAGTGTGGCACCGAGTCCGACAGTGGGGCGTACCTGTACCGGACGACCACGATGTTCCTGGAGAAACTCGGCCTCAACAGCCTCGACGACCTGCCGCCGCTGGCCCCGTTCCTCCCCGACGACGTAGAAGAGCTTGCTGATGCCTCGCGATAACCGCACCCCCTCGCCCGACGCGCCCGTCTATACCGGCCCGGAACGCCTGCAGAAGGTGCTCGCCGCCGCCGGTGTCGGCTCCCGGCGTGCCTGCGAGGACCTGATCTTCCGGCGGAAGGTGACGGTCAACGGGCGGGTGGCGCAGCTCGGCGACAAGGTCGACCCGGCCACCGCCGTCATCCACGTCAACGGTGAACGACTCCAGGCCGACACCCGGCTGGTGTACCTGGCCATGAACAAGCCCCGCGGGGTGGTCTCCACCATGGCCGACGAGAGGGGCCGCACCGCGCTGGCCGACTTCCTCAACAACCGGGTCGAGCAGCGGGTCTACCACGTCGGGCGGCTCGACGCGGACAGCGAGGGCCTGCTGCTGCTCACCAACGACGGCACCCTCGCGCACCGGCTGATGCACCCCTCCTACGGGGTGCAGAAGACCTACCTGTGTGAGGTGGCCGGGCCGATCCCGCGCAACCTGGGCAAGCGGCTGGCCGCCGGCATCGAGCTGGAGGACGGGCCGGTGAGCGTCGACGCGTTCCGGGTGGTGGACAGTCTGGGGCGTACCGCCCAGGTCGAGCTGAGCCTGCACGAAGGACGCAAACACATCGTCCGGCGGCTGCTCGCCGAGGTCGGGCACCCGGTGAGCCGGCTGGTGCGTACCGCCATCGGGCCGATCCGGCTCGGCGACCTGCGCAGCGGGCGGACCCGACGGCTGACCAACGCGGAGGTCGCCGCCCTGTTCAAGGCCGTGGGTGACTGACCGCGCGGTCGCGGGTACCGCTGAGGGTAGGCTCGCGGACGGCCCGGCGGGCCGTGGGGTTCGGCGCCGGGCATGATGGGACATGTGTGTCAACCGCTTGCGTGACGTCGGTGACGGCGGATCGTGAGGTACGGGCTGAGGAGGACAACGGTGGGAGAAAACGTACCGATCGGGCGCTGCGTCGTCGCTGTGGACGGGCCGTCCGGTTCGGGTAAGTCCACCGTGTCGCGACGGCTCGCGACCAGCCTGGGCGCCCGTTACCTGGACACCGGCGCGATGTACCGGGCCATCACCTGGGCGGTGCTGCGCTCCGGCGTCGACCTCAACGACGCGCACGCGGTGGCCAAGGTCGCCGGCGAGGTCGACCTGCGCATCGGCACCGACCCCGAGGGGTACGCCGTGACCGCCGACGGGGTGAACGTCGAGACCGAAATCCGAGGCGCCGACGTGACCGCCGCCGTGTCCGCGGTGGCCGCCGTACCGGCGGTGCGGGCGCTGCTCGTCGCCCGGCAACGCGACATGATCGACAAGGCGGGCCGGATCGTGGTCGAGGGCCGCGACATCGGTTCCGTGGTGGCCCCCGACGCCGACCTGAAGGTCTACCTCACCGCCTCGGCTGCCGCGCGGGCCGCCCGCCGCAGCGCCGAGAACGCCTCCGACGTCGCCGCCACCGCCGCCGACCTGGCCCGGCGCGACCAGCTGGACTCGACCCGCAAGGCCGACCCGCTGGCCCAGGCCGCCGACGCCGTGGTGCTCGACAGCACCGAACTGGGCATCGACGAGGTCGTGGCCCGACTGCGTGAGCTGCTCACCGAGCGGGGCGTGGCGTGAGCAACGACGACGGTTGGGTGGAGCTGCGGGAACCGGACCTCGACACCGAGGAGCCGACCGGCCCGCAGCCGGTGGTTGCCGTGGTCGGCCGACCCAACGTCGGCAAGTCCACTCTGGTCAACCGGATCATCGGCCGCCGCCAGGCGGTCGTCGAGGACGTACCCGGGGTGACCCGCGACCGGATCCCCTACGACGCGCAGTGGTCCGGCCGGTCCTTCACCGTGGTCGACACCGGCGGGTGGGAACCGGACGCCAAGGACCGGGCCGCCGCGATCGCCGCGCAGGCCGAGACGGCCGTGGCCACCGCCGACGTGGTGGTGTTCGTGGTCGACGCGACGGTGGGCTCCACCGACGTCGACGAGGCGGCGGTGAAGATGCTGCGGCGCAGCGCCAAACCGGTCATCCTGGTCGCCAACAAGGCCGACAACGCCAACATCGAGCTGGAGGCCACCTCGCTGTGGTCGCTCGGCCTCGGCGAACCGCACCCGATCTCGGCGCTGCACGGCCGTGGTTCCGGTGACCTGCTCGACGCCATCATGGCCGCGCTGCCCGAGGCACCGAAGATCGTGGAGAACCGCCCGCGCGGCCCACGACGGGTGGCGCTGGTCGGCCGACCCAACGTCGGCAAGTCCAGCCTGCTCAACCGCTTCTCCGGCGAGGAACGCGCGGTGGTCGACTCGGTCGCCGGCACCACCGTCGACCCGGTGGACAGCCTGGTCACCATCGGCGGCGAAACCTGGCACCTGGTGGACACCGCCGGCCTGCGCAAGCGGGTCGGCAAGGCCAGCGGCACCGAGTACTACGCCAGCCTGCGTACCGCCGCCGCGATCGAAGCGGCCGAGGTGGCGGTGGTGCTGCTCGACTCCAGCGAACCGATCAGCGAACAGGACCAGCGGATCCTGTCCATGGTCACCGAGGCCGGCCGGGCCATGGTCATCGCCTTCAACAAGTGGGACCTGGTCGACGCCGACCGTCGGTACTACCTGGACAAGGAGATCGACCGGGAACTGCGCCGCATCCCGTGGGCGATCCGGCTGAACCTGTCGGCGATGACCGGTCGGGCCGTCGACAAGCTCGCCGCCGCCCTGCACCGGGCGTTGGACAGCTGGGAGACCCGCATCCCCACCGCGCAGCTCAACGCCTGGCTCACCGCCCTGGTCCAGGCCACCCCGCACCCCGTACGTGGGGGACGGGCACCGCGGATCCTGTTCGCCACCCAGGCGGGCGTGGCTCCGCCACGGTTCGTGCTGTTCACCACCGGCCCGCTGGACGCCGGCTACCAACGCTTCGTCGAGCGCAAGCTCCGCGAGGAGTTCGGCTTCGAGGGCAGCCCCATCGAGATCTCGGTACGCCCCCGCAAGAAGCTCGGCCCCGGCGGCCGAGGCAAAGCACACGGCTGATCTGCTTCCCGGGCCCAGGTGAGAGGCTGCTTGCCCTCCCACCTGGGCCCGCCCTCTTCACCCTCCTTCCTAGGACACTTTAGAGGTAGTGACCTGTCCGGCTCAGGGGGTCGGTGGGGGTGGGGGCTGTGCGACGGATGGGAGAAGCTGCGCTAAGCTGTACCGGCTGTCGCGGGCAAGGTCCGGCGGTAGCAACGGGACGTGGCGCAGCTTGGTAGCGCACTTGACTGGGGGTCAAGGGGTCGTCGGTTCGAATCCGGCCGTCCCGACAGCACGAAAAGAGGCCGTCGACCGGGATATTCTCCCTGGTCAACGGCCTCTAATTCGTGCCGGGGTAGTAGGGGTTTCCTGATCTAGACGGCGCGTAGCTGGGGACCACCTGGGGACCGGCGGGCCTTCAAGTGAGCGCTGAGCGCCGTTCCGGCGTCCGTGATCGACTGCCGGTCGGGGTGTAGGTAGCGCTGGGTCGTGGTCAGCGATCCGTGTCCGGCAATCTTCCGTAGGACGTGCACCGGTACGCCTGCGTCGGCCATCCAGGTAAGGCCGGTGTGCCGCAGGTCGTGTCGGCGTAGGTGCTCAAATCCCAGCGTGGTGACCACCTCATCCCAATGCGTCGCGTCACGGAGAACTGCGGTACTGATCCGGCCACCGCGTGGCCCGGTGAACAGCCGGGAATCGGGTTTGGTCACGGCGTCCAGGCGGTGAGCCACGATCGGCCGTACCTCTTCGATCAGCGGCACGGTCCGGGCGCGCTTTCCCTTGGTGCCCTTGTCGATGAGACCACCGGGGCTGGGTGTGGTTTGGCGGCGTACCGTCCACATCCACGTTTCCCGGTCGATGTCCTCGGCCCGTACGCCGGAAACCTCACCGATTCGAGCGGCGGTGCAGGCGGCGAATATCACCACGTCGGCCCACCCGGTGAAGTGATTCGCGGACCGGTCGACCAGGGCAGCGGCAAGCTTGGTCAGCGTCTCCCAATCGGGCAAAGCCAGCGAGCGCGGATCGTCCAACTCATCGGCGGCCCGCTGGTATTCGCGTTGCCACCCGGTCACCTGTGCCGGATTCCGTTGGATGATGCCGTCCCGTACGGCCTGTTCCATCACCCGGACCAGCACGGCGAGACTGTTCTTCACCGTGGATCGGCTGTATTCGTCGGCGATCCAGGAATGCACCGCCCGATCCACCGCACCATTGGTAATCATCCGAACAGGAATGTGCCCGAGCGTCGGCACCACCCGCTTACGCCACCCCGCCAGGTACGGATCAAGCGTCTTGCGTTCCAAGCCGCGTAGGGCCAGCGTCATCACGCTCTCGCCGTACTCGGCGAGTCGCTTGGTAGCGGCGACCGGGTCGACGCCACCTTGTGCGGCGCTGGCCATGCCGTCGATCCAGGCTTGCGCTTCTTCCGGTGTGGCGACCGTCGTTGACTTGGACATCCGGCGCTTGCTGGTCGGGTCGGTCCACCGCACCCGCGCCCGGTAGGGCCGGTCGCGGCCGGGCCGGTGCTCCACATCGGTGGCCAGCCGTACACCGATCGGTGGTTGCTGCGGCGACGCCATCAAGCCGCCTGCGGGTAGACACGACGGGCCGACAGCCACCGCTCAACATCGGCCGTCGCGTACTTCACCACCCGGTCAGAGATCTGGATGAACGGCGGACCCTGCAACGGTTGGAGAGTGCGCCACCGCCGGATGGTCGACGGGTCGACGTCCAGCAGCTCGGCAAGCTCCTCGGTGGACATGAACGGCTTTGGCGAGAGCCGAATGATGTCGCCTCCTTCCGGGGCGGGCATATCTGGTGAGGCATTCTGCGTCACGAGTCGCACGATGCGCGCCTTTCTGACACGAAGTGGCATCTGTGAAGGGCAGAGAAATGTCGGGTGCAGAGGGGCGTAGAACGGCCCACTGAGAGCGCCGTGGGGCCACGTTCCGGGGTGTCCGGTGGTGTGGGTGTGGCCGAATGCGGCTGAGGGCTTCTCAGCGGGCCGTTCTGGTGGGGGTACTGGTCACCACGGCGTGGTGGTTGGGGTGTCCCGGTGGCCGGGGGTATCCGTACCATCCGTACCAAGCTCGTTTTGGCTGGTCAGGGGTGGTACGGATTGGTTCGCGGTACGGATTGATGCGTACCGGGGGCGGTGGTGAGGGTGCGTCGTGGTACGGATCGATCCGTACCGGCGGGGTGATCCGTACCGGGAATGACCTGCGGGTATGAGGTTGGTACGGATGGTACGGATACCTCGGTGGAAGGGGTTTCGGGTGTGGGGCAGTAGCGCTGCCATGCGTCGGTGAAGGCGTCGCGGGTGTAGCCCTTGGCCTGCCCGACGGGGAAGCGGATGGTCTCCGATCGGATGTCGAATTCTCGGAGCAGGTCGCCGAGTTTCTTGCCGGTGAGGCCGGATGGTCCGCTGTCGGCCCAGGGTGCTTCGGGGTCGCCGTTGAGGGCGGCGAGGAGGTCGGCGGTGGGCGCGGCGGTCGGGTCGCCGAGGGTGGTGAAGGCGGTGCGGATGTCGGCGAGTAGGCGTACCCGGTGGGAGACGTTCCCGGCTCCGTCGGCTTCGGCGGTCAAAATGGTGACGGCCTGTCGGGCGCGTTGGGGCCAGGTGCCCCCGGCGAGGTCGGCGACGGCTACCAGGGGTTCCCAGGTGTCGGCGGCGCGGTCCTCTACCGGCATGGGTGGTTCTGCGGCTTCGAGCGCGGTGAGGTTGGCGTGTAGCCATCGGGCCAGTTGTTGGGCGACGGCGCGTAGGGCGGGGCCGTCTCGGCGGTGCCGGTAGGGGGCGACTTTCTCGCCGGGGGCGCGGCGGCGCATGCGGATGACCACGGCGCGGTCTTCGATGGTGTCGGGCATCGCGCCGATTCCGGCGAGGGCGGCCATGGCGAAGGTGGGGATCTTCTCCAAGCTTTGGGTGTTGTTGTCCCAGCGGATGGCGGGGCGGTTGCGTTGGTGTCCGGCGTTGAGCAGGCCGCGTAGGTCTTCGTTGGCGTCGGCGTTCTTCCCGCCGAAGAGGGTGTCGGCTTCGTCGACGAGCAGCGTCGGCGGGTGGCCGGTGCCGATGGCCCGGTACACGGCGGCAGGTGAGGCGTTGACGGTGATGAGCGGGTCGTGACAGGTGCCCTCCACCACGTCGAGAAGCCGGGACTTCCCGCACCGCTTCTCCGGTGCGCGGATGACCAGGCGGGGCGCGTGCGCCCACGCGGCTTGAGCGTGGGTCGCGGCGATCCACAGCGCCACCGCGTCGACGGCCTCAGCGCTGGGGAGGATGACGTACTTGGTGAGGCAGGCGTGTAGGGCGTCGAGGATCGCCACGCCGTCGTGGTGCTGGTCAGTGTTGGTCGGTTGGTGGGTCATGCGGCGAGTCCTTCGGCGCGGAAGCCGCCTCGGATGGCGGCGCGGATGTCGCGGTCGGTCTGCTCGGCGCGACGCCCGGCGTCGGTGAGAACGGCGACGGCGTCGGCCTGGTCGATGGCCCCGACGGCGACCATGCGCGCGACGCCGCGCGCCGCGCCGTAGAGGGTGGTGCGGCGGGTGCCTTCCGGTGCGTCGGTGACCGCTTGCAGGTGCGCGGCCAAGAGCCGGTCGGGGAAGGAGATGCCCCCCGCCTCGCGGGTGGTGGTCGGCATGGTCGCGGCCACCGGTGGTGTCGGCGGGGCCGGTCGGCAGGCGGTGACCAGCGCGGGGGCATCTCCTCCATCGCCCGGTCCGGTGCCCACCGGTATGCACGGCCGGTACGCGGGTGCACGCTGGGCGGAAGCACGACGTACCCGCCGTCGGCTTTGACGTCGATACCGGGACCTAGCCCCTGTCCGGGCTTGCCTTGACTGCATGGCACCGGTTGTCCGGGGTGCCGGTAGTAGAGGTGCAGGCCACCGGAGCCGGTGACCACGTACGCGGTGGGTGGCAACAGCCCGTCGGCGATCAGGGCGTTCATGCTGTCCCGGCCACCGTGCGCCGGGTCGACGTCGACCACGACCACGCCCGACGCGGCACCGGTTCGCAGGGCCAACTGTCCGGTGGGGACGGCGCGCACGATGGCGGCGGCGCGGTCGGGGTCGGTGGTGGCGGCGTAGAAGCCGTGGCAGGTCAGGCAGGGGCAGGCTTCCCGGTCGTGGCCGGCGGTGGTGGTGGCGCAGTCGGGGCAGTTGGCGACGGGGCGTTTGGTGCGGCCGAGCATGAACACCGGCCACCCGCGTGCCACGTAGTCGAGGGCAGCCGTGAGCAGTGCGGATAGGTCGGGCATGGGGTTCCTCCCAGCGTCGACGGGTGTGGAGACAGGTTCGGGTCGGCCAGCGAGGGCCGACGGCGTGTGCGTGGGGCAGCGAGGGCCTTGCAGGTACGGGCGGACCTGGTCAGGGCTGTGGCAGTAGCGCCGGTCAGCGCCGATCCAGTGCCCGCACCGGGGAGCGGTGAGGGCCATACGTCGGGCCGTCTTCCGTGCGCGGCGGTGGATGGCCAGCACGGGCGGAAGGCTGGCCACCCGGTGATGAGCGCGCGAAGCGCGCCGATCAGGGTTGTGGGTTTTAGCGGCCGGGGCGCAGGAGTGCCCAGAGCACGAATGCGGCGACGGCGACCACGGCGGCGGTGGTGAGGGCGAGGCTGGTGAGGTCGCGGATGAGCCAGCCGGTGACGCGGGCGCGGCCGATGGCGGCTTCGGCGTGCCAGGCGACGCGTTCGACGCGACGGCCGAGAGGTATACCGAGGGTGATTCCGAGGATGGTGCCGACAGCGAGCGCGGTGAGCGCGACGGCGGCGAGGTTCATCGATGCTCCCGGGTGGTGGGCAGGGCAGGGCGGGCCGTGGATCCCACGGAGATCCCACGGCGGGTTTGTCTAGGTGAGGGGCCGTGGAATCGGTGTGGAATCCACGTGGATTCCACGGCCCCGGCAGGGTTGCGTCAGGCGGTGCGCAGGATGCGGTATCGGCCGTTGCGGTTGATCGCCATGAGCAGCGGTTGGTTACCGGTGGTGAGTTCGGCGAGGGCCTTGGACAGCCACTTGGCGGTGTAGCCGGTGGCGGCGAGCACGTCGCCGAGGTCGGCCGGGCGTACCTCGGTCTCGCCCTGGGCGGCGAGTGCGGCGATGTGCTCGCGCAGGATCACGCGGGCCTGTTCCGGGCTGCTCTGCTGGGGCAGGGCGAGGGAGAAGCGGCGCGGGGTGGGGGTGGTGTCGAGTTCCTGGGCGGGGTCGACGTTGTCGGGCGGGTCGTGGGGGTTGACGCCGGGGCGGGCGGCCATGGCGGGTACCTCCTGATCCCTGCCACCGTCGCCGTGGGCGGTGGGGCGTGGGCCGGGTGACGGCTTGGCGGTGGTGGGCATGACGGGGGCCAGAGCGCGGGCGGTGACCGGGTCGAGCGGCTGCCGGACCTGTGCCCACCCCGTGACGGCGGCGGCCAGGTCGCCACGCTGGGCCAGTTCGGAGCGGCACGGGATCGGCCACCGGCCGGTGGGGATGCCGGGTGATTCGATGTAGAGGTATCCGGGCTTGCTGCTCCCCCATGTCTCCGGCGACGCCCCGGCGTCGACCGTCTCTCCGGACAGGGCCAACGATGGGTCGTCGCGGCTGTCGATGCCGAAACACACGTTGGTGGCGAACTGGCTGCGGAGGGAGGTCGGTGCCCGGTCGTGGGTCCAGCGCTGCTGAGACAGCACCAGGGAGATACCGGCCGACCGCGCCCGCTCCGCCACCTGGACGAGGGCGGGGTGACCGGACCATGCCGCGGATTCCTCGACCCACACGAGCAGATGCGACAGCGAGCAGCCCGGCATCCACTCGGTGAGGTCTTCCCGGCCGAGTGCTTCGGTGCGGGCCGGGATGACCTTCTCGGCGAGGATGTCGAAGAACGCTTCGGCGTGCTCATCCTCGGTGACCAGCAGTGTGAGGCCGTCTTTGACCGGCTTCACGGTCTGGTCACGCTTCACCGTGTCGACCACCACCAGCGCGCCGTCGGCGCGGGTCAGGTAGTCGGTCATCACGACCAGCGCCCATTCGGTCTTGCCGGAGCCGGTCATGCCGGTGGCGCGGACGTGGGTGGCGGGGCGGACACCGGGGCGGCCGGTCAGCCACAGTCCGACCTGTTCGCCGTCCTCGGCGACACCGAACCGAAGCGGGGCGTCGCCGACGGAGCGGCCGGGAGCGGACGGTCCGCCCCACGCGATGGTGTGTCGGAGCTGGTCGACCGGTACCACCTCGATTCGGCCGGTGCGGACACTGTCCGGGTCGCGGTGCACCCGCACCGCCGACGGCGCCACGTCCAACGCTGAGGCGATGGCATCGCGGGATCCTTCGACGTCGGCGAGGGTGTCGCCGTGCGGCATCGCCACGTTGGCCTTCACCTTTGCCCCGTCGACGGTTGGCCGTCCGATCCGCGCGTCCTTGAGCGCGGCGACCGCGTCGGCGAGGCCACCGCCGGTGGTGCGGGTGGCCTGTTCGTCGGGGTTGGCCTTGGCCATGAGCCGCATGACCGCGACCGCCACCGAGGCGGTGAGCGTGCCCCCGGCCCACAAGTCCAGCCAGGGCCGTTCCCACGGCGCGGCGATGGTCGCGCCGAGCATCCACAGCGATCCCGACGCGGTCAACAGCGTGGCGATGCGCTGCCGGATCACGCCACGGGCACGCCCGGCGAACCAGGTCAGCGCGGTCAACCCGCCACCGGCGGCGGTGAGCCCGGCAGCGGCCCACGGATTGGACCCCCACCAGTGATGCGAGGCGGCGGCCACCGGCCACGCCAGCAGGCACCCGGTCGGGCACACCAGGTACGGCAACGCGGCCGACCGCAGGTCCACGGAGTACGACATCGGGGACAGCCCGCCGTGACGGGGCATCCGCGTGCGGGGCCGCTTCATCGACCGGACCCGTCGGTGAACCGGAAATCGGTCTTGCGGGGCCGGTGGCCGACCGCCTCCAACTCCGGCATGTACACCGCCTCGAACCGCGTCGACGCGGTCACGATGTACTGCGACGCCACCACCAACGCATCCGAGGCGTGCGTGATGGGCTTGGCCACCTGACGCGCCCGCGCCCGCGCCGTCAGCCCACCGACGATCACCCCGCCGGAGATGGCCCGCAACCGCGCGTCCAACTCCGACGCGGTCACGCCCAACTCCAGGGCGGCGGCGTGCAGCACCCGGCGGGTCTCGTTGAACCACTGAGACAACGCGACGTTGTCCGTGAGCGCGTCGGCACCGGTGAAGATGCCACGCTGATCGTTCGTGCCTGCCATGCTGGGGGTTCTCCTTCACGGGAGGGCCGGGCGCGGAACGTTTCTCAGGCGTGCGCCGCGCCCGGCGCAAACGGTGGGCCGGTCGGCCCCCGCACCCACCCACCACCGCGTGGTGGCTGAGCACGGCCGGGAGACCGGCAGGAGAAGCCCGAAATGACGCGCCGATCTGGCACCATCAAGGGCCTCGCCTTCCATCGGAGGGACCGAGGACCGGCGGCACAGCACAGGTTTCCTAGGCCGTGGGGCTGTGCCGCCGGGCAGAGCTAGCTACCGGTGGACTTGCGGCGACTGGTGACCAGCAGTGCGGCCGACGCCATCACCATCAGCCCGTCGACGGCGAGGGGGCCGATGGCGACGGTGAGCGGGTCTTCGCCGAAGTGCTCCAGCAGCCCGGACAGGTGCCGGTAAGACACGACAGCGGCGACCATCGCCACCGGCAGCACCCCGGAGACCCGAGCGACGAACGAGCCGATCCCGTCGCCCCACGGGATGCGGGTCAGGATCTCCACCGCGACGAACAGGGCGACCGGCCAGAACACCGAGAACGCCACCGCGAGCGGCGACGGGGACCAGGTCGGATCCGGGGTCCATCCGACGGGCGCGCCGTCGGGCGGCTTCGGCAGGTAGGTGTGCGCCACGTTCGCCGCGATCGACACCACCCCACCGAGGATCACTCCGACGTAAGCCCACCCCCGACCGGTCACCCGCTTGCGGGACCCGGTCGCGGTCGGGGCGTTGGTGATTTTGGGATCCGGGTCTACGACGGGCGGGGCCTGCGTCGACACCACCGGCGGCACTTCGAGCGCCGACAGAGCCGGGGCCACCGGCGACGGGTCGACCGGCGACGGGTCCGCCACCGCGTCCGAGCCGTCCGGGGTGCCGGTCGGGTCGGCCGGGTCGACGTCCGCTACCGGGTCCGGGTCGACCGTCGGGGCGGTCAACCGCGCCAGGATCGCGTCCGCCTTCGGCGCACCGACCCGCAACTCAGTCTTGATCCGGTTACGGGACGGGACCGCGCCGAGCCGGTCGACCAGGGCGAGGGCTTCCGGCATCAACTCATCAACCGACCGGGGGTAGATGCTCATCGTCGGGGCGGTCATCGCAGCGTCTCCTTCGTGGGCATGGTCTCGGTGTTCAGGACATGAGCGAGAGCGAACGGGGCGAGCATCACCACCGGTCCGCCGAGCAGGATCAGCAGCAACACAGCGACGATCACGCGGCCACCTCCTCCGGGTAGGCACAGTCGACGCACTCGCCGAGCGAGCGCGGGATGCAGTAAGGGCGCACCGTGCCGCAGGTCCGGCAGGTGCGACGGGCCGTCAACGCCTTGCCGATCGCGGCAAGCTGGGCAGGGGTGGCAACACGCTTCGGCCGGGCCAGATCCAGTCGATACAGGTACGCGGTGCGGGTGCCACCCACACCGCGCCAGAGAATCTGAGCGGCGATCGGCTGACCACCAGGGCACAGCCCAGCGGCACGCAGTTGACGGCGGGTGGCGTAGCCCGGCGGCGCGCCACGCCACCAATAGGTGGGGATGCCGTACCGCGACCCCTCCGGGTCGTAGTAGGCAGCGCGGATACGGGACATCAGGCCACGCGACCCGCGCCGGTGGCGCGGTCGGCCACCTCAGCGGCGGCGCGGGTCACGCGAGCCTCAGCCCGGCGCAACCTGCGCCAATCCAGGACGGTCGGGCCACCCTGATCTTCGGCGTAAAGCAGCGTGATCTGCGCGTCCAACACGTCCAACTCGGCGGCGATCAACGGCCACTCCGACTCAATCGCAGCCAGGTCGGCGATGGTCGGCTCAGGGGTGACGGCAACGAGGTGCTTCCTCACGGGAAACCTCCGTAAAGATCGGAACAGCAGGGGGATCTGCCAACCGAGCCGGTAAAGCCGGTGCGTCTTCGGCTCGATTGGGAAGGTTGTGCAGCACGCGCTATCCGCTCCGCTCGCCCCGCTCGCCCGGGACCTACCGGGGTCGACCACCAGGTGGTTCAAGGCAGGGATGCCGCTCGGCGGCCTTCGCGTGCTCATTCCTGTCGCTGTGGAGTTCTCAATGAACGGCCTGATCCGGCGTCTCATGGGCGTGCGGCAACGGCGTGCCGTCGTTCCCCGAGCCATCCGGACGGTACAACGTGGCGTTGTATTCATGACGCTACAACGCCACGTTGTATTCGTGCAAGCACCTGTACCGCGTAGGCTTGTACTGATGACTGACGCTGACCTGCCCGCCGACTGGTGGACGACGGACCATGTACGCACCTACCTCGCTTCGGTAGGTGCGCCGATCAGTCGCGCAACCTGGGCTTCTTACGTCTCACGCGGGCAGGCTCCCGCGCCTGACCGGATGTTCGGCCGGTCCCCGGCGTGGCAGCCCGAAACCATCCGGAAGTGGCAGGCCGAGAGGCCGCGTAAAGGCACCACCGGCTAGGTCGGATCATTTGGTGCCTCCTGTCCTCGGCTCCCGTCTGCGGCGGCACCTTGCTCGCCTGCCAATGAGACTGCCCTGCGGGCGGCGATCCGGGCAGGCCCTATGCACGGACACGAAGGACACGGCCTATGTCCACTGAGGTTCCACGGCAGTACAAGCCCAATCTCGTGCTGGTCAACCGCCGCAAGGCCGCCGGTTGGGAGTCGCGCAAGCGCGCCGCGCGAGAGCTGCACCGCGTCGGCCAACAGCGCGGCATCCGCGAGACGCCCACGGTCGAGGCCATTGAGAAAGCGATGTACCGCCACGAGACCGGGCGTGTGGCGGTCACCGACCCGATCTACCGGCAGCTCTACTGCCTGGCGTACGACGCAAAGCCCCATGACCTGTTCGGCGAGCTGACCGGCGGCGCTGAGGACCGCCCGCACTTCTCGGCGCGATCCCACAAGTTCGTGACGGCGTACGTCGGGGCTGATGGCGCTGCCCGGCTGCGGGAGGTCGCAGGCTGCGCGCCAGC
The DNA here is from genome assembly GCF_000204155.1 of Micromonospora maris AB-18-032. Lineage (NCBI taxonomy): Bacteria > Bacillati > Actinomycetota > Actinomycetes > Micromonosporales > Micromonosporaceae > Micromonospora > Micromonospora maris. The sequence goes on from NC_015434.1 coordinate 2,381,081, forward strand.
CGTGGGGGAGTGGCATACCTGCTATTCGGCACCCGTCGAGCTGAAGTGACCCCCTGAGACTGGACACCTCCTGACTTGGCATCCTGCTGAGGAGGAGGAAACGCTGTGGCTCGACAGAGCAAGTACCCCGAGGAGTTCCGCCGTCAGGCTGCGGCGTTGGTGCTCGACTCCGGTCGGACTATTCGGGATGTGGGTCGGGAGTTGGGCGTCAACCACGAGACGCTGCGCAACTGGGTCGATCGGATGCGGCAGGAACGTGACGGCGGCCGGCCGAGCGATCTGGCCGCTGACGAGCGGGCCGAACTGGTGCGTTTGCGGCGGCAGGTCGCCCAGTTGGAGCTGGAGAAAGAGATCTTGAAAAAAGCCGCGGTCTTCTTCGCACGCGAGACGGAGCGGTGAATCGTACCGACGTGTACCGGTTCATCGACGCGGAGAAGACCATCTACCCGGTCCGTCTGCTCTGCCGACTTCTCGGCGTCGGGCACAGCGGTTTCTACGACTGGCTTCGGCAGGGACGTCAGCGCGCTGTTGAGCGGAAACGCCACGACCAGCAGCGCGTCGAGATCACCCGGCAGGCGTGGTCAGAGCACCGCGGCGTCTACGGCGCCCGCCGGCTCACCGCTGAGTTGCACGAGCGCGGCCACCGGTGGAACCGCAAGGCGGTGGCCCGGCTGATGCGGCTGGCCGGGATCGAGGGCGCCCACCGCCGGCGGCGCGGTAAGCCCCGCCGCAAGGCCGCGTCAACGTCGACCGCGCCGGACCTGGTCCAGCGGCAGTTCACCGCTGCGGCACCGAACCGGTTGTGGGTCGCGGACATCTCCTACCTGCGCACCTGGGAAGGCTTTCTCTACCTCGCTGTGGTGGTCGATGCCTACTCCCGAAGAGTCGTCGGGTGGGCGATGGCCGACCATCTACGCACCGAGCTGATCCTCGACGCGGTCGGCATGGCCATCCAGCATCGTCGGCCCGCCCGCGATCAGCTCATTCACCATTCGGATCGCGGGACGCAGTACACGTCGTTCGAGTTCGGCCGAACCCTGCGTTCCTGCGGCGTCCTCGCGTCGATGGGCTCGGTCGCCGACTGCTACGACAACGCCATGGCCGAGACGTTCTTCGCCACCCTCAAGACCGAACTGGTCTACACCCGGGCCTGGCCGTCACGGCATGAGCTGGAGATGGAGGTCTTCTCCTACATCGAGGGCTTCTACAATCCTCGCCGCCGACACAGCCGTCTGGGTAACGTCAGCCCCGACACCTACGAGAAGATCCACCGAGAGTCCCTGACAGACATCGAGGTGTCCGGCCGATAGGGGTCACTTCAAGCACCCGGAAGGCGACTGCACCCTCTACGTCTGGCCGTGCGGGTCCGTGGTCTTCCACCTAGTCGAGCCTGTGCAGCTGTCCACGATCGCGGCGCTAGCCGTGTGGCGGGTTGCCTCGTATGGCGACAACATCAAATGGGCTATCGACTACCTCGCGCCCATTGCGCCCGTCGAGGATGAGTCTGCGGTGTACGTCCTCGGTGTTCACTGGGTTGTTGAGCCAGCGTGGCCAGCAGAGTTGCTCGGAACCGCGCTACGCATCATGTCGACGCCGAAGGTGTTGTTGCACCGCGATCGTCCGATGGATGACGATCACTTGGCGCATGCCGAACTGGTCGAGCAGTCGCTGCTAGCCGAATCGTACGACCACGCAGGCATCGAATCGTTCGGCGTGCCGGGGATCTCTGTGGGCTACGCCTCATGGTCCGGAGTCGTGTACCACCCGATCTCTGCCGAGCGCTCCCTAACGGAGCCCGAAATAATCTCTTGCGAGCTTGCGATCCAGTCCATGTGGGCATACAGCGACGCGATCGCCCGTCAGATAGAGCAGGGGCGAGATCCACGGGTTCCGTCGGAATATGGATGGCGCTACCTTCGGGGAGTGCGCTCCCGTCTCACTGTTTCCCGGCTACGGGAGACCGGCCAGCATCAGGCAATGCGCCGAGCAATCCTGCGGACGTGTGACCTAATGCCAGCCCTAGACCAAGCCATCGAGACCCTCCGTGATACGGATCGAGGTTGAGCCAATGACATCGGGTCGCCCGGTACTTGTTGTGACCGACATGCAGAACGGTTTCGTGCGAGAGCAGTCAGCGCACATCGTGCCTGTCGTTGTCGACTTGGTGCACCGCTGGCAGTTGGCCGGCGGCGACACACTTTTTACCCGGTACTTGAACTATCCGGGTAGTCCTTTCGAGCGCTTCTTTGGCTGGCAGAGGCTTCAGTCTTCCCCTGATATTGATTTTGTGCCTGAGTTGCGGCCGTACGTGGATCAGGGCGTAACGCTTGACAAGAGGATCTATAGCCCATTCACCTCGGAGGGTGTTGCACTATTCAGACAGCGGAGATGGGAAGAATACTATTTCTGTGGGATTGCTACCGAAAGCTGCGTCTTGAAGGGGGCTGTGGACGCATTCGAGCACGACTTCACGCCGTGGCTGATCGCGGATGCGTCGGCAAGCCACGCGGGCACTGAGGCGCACGAGGCAGGACTACTGGTTGCGCGAAGGTTCATCGGTCCTCGCCAGGTTATCCGGCTAGCCGACATTCCCCTTGCGCTCATCGATCTGTCACCGCAGTCGCCGCCTGCGTTCTGAACTGCGGAAACGCCTTCACGCTTTGGCCCAGTCCCACCATCCCTAGCTCCGTCCTAGGGGTACCAGGCGTGGACCACACGTTTTACCCGTTGGTGGTCGGCAACCGGCCGGGGGCGTGCCCGGCCGGTTGCACAGTCGCGCCGTGGGCGAACCACGGTCCTTATGCAGCCTGTCCGGTCACGGCCCTGTTGGCTTCAGATCCTCCGGGATCTCCTCATCTCCATAGCGCTGGCGACCAACGAACGGCAGGAGACGGCCTACTGAGGGATCTAGAGGTGCGTCTGTACCCTTGCCAAAAACCTTCCAGATCCTTTGGTGGTCACCGGCAGGACCAACGAATGGTGCTACCTTGAACGACGTCTTGCGCCTACTCCAAACATGTTGCAGATACTCGTCAAATTGCTTCTCAGCTTCCGGTGACGCTCTATCGAACCAACCTAGAATCGACAACAGTGCCACCTCAACTGAACCGGAGTGGAATCCGATAGAGGCGGTACACTCACGAAACAGGAGGGTCGCCACCTGGTTCAGTGCTTCACCGCGGCCTGTGTGTTCGTAGAATTCTCTCCGTTCATGCTCAGGTTGGAGGTCAATAATTAGAGAACGGGCACCAAACCAGTCGGACGAGGCGCGGAAGTGGGACATTTCTCCCAGGGCCCTATTTAGAGCACCGAGACGACGCAATCCAGACTCGTCCAGCCAATCCCTAGGAGTGGCGTCGCCCCTTTCTTCCAAGGCAAGGGCCTTATCTGGCTTGTTTCTCCAGGTCCGGACTCGGGCAACTTGCTCAAGCACGACACGCAGCATCGCCATCGCGCGGTCATCGTCTTCCAGCCAAAGCCAGTAAGCGCTTCTCAAAGCCGAACCGGCTACCGCCGCCGCACTTCCGACCGGGCCGCCCTTTTCCCAGAGCGCAAGCAGCCCTGCGATCTCTGAGGCAAAAATGAAGAGATGTTCGCGGCCATTCAGGTTATCAAAGTTCAACTCGCCGAGGTCTTCCTGTTCATGCTCGAATGCCCGCATAGCCGTATCGGCAGAGCGGCACCGCGTTGCAACAAAGAAGAGATCGGTCATTTCATCGTCACGAAAAAGACGACCGGCTGGGCGACTCCCAGACATAGCTTGGTCGTAGGTGTCGCGATACTCCGCTAGTCGGCGTCGCGTGAGTTCGTTCAGTCCGGTTGGCGGAACCAGGGGCCACAGGCTCCAGTGTGGCGGCGCGTTGGCTCCAGCGGGCAGTGTTTCGGGCAAGCCCCTCGCTAAACGTGCGCAATCCAAACGGCCCTCTTCCTCAGCAAATGTTTCGACGCAGACGCGGAGTTGCCGAACGACGAGGGCGGTGGCCGCAGTAATCAGGCGGTGGGCGGCAGCAACAGTCTGCTTATCCACCTCGGGTGAAGAGCGAAGCAGGAAGGCTGCGTCCCATTGGGCCGCTCCAACGAAACGCCCACGCCCATGAGTCAACTCACTTAGCTCCTCGAACAGGATTCCTGCTCTTCGTCCACTCCACGGGTTAATTGGAGCACCGTGCTCTGCTCCCTGCAAATTGCGAAGTGCTGCCGCTTGCGGACTGTCGGCAATCTCCCATACTCGTTGAATGAACTCGGCTCGGCTTTCCCCCTTCTGATGGAAGGTGCGGATGTTGTAGGCCAGGTTCTCAGTCCATCGCTCAAGCTGTTGCCGGATAATCATTGCGGCACCGACTAGCTGCCCGGCAAATAGTAGCCTCGCCGTAGCAACCACGCTATCCACTCCCCAGGAAAGGTGGTCTGCCCATCCGCCGTATGGATTGGAAGGAGCTCGATTCGGCTTTGCCCCTAGCCTTTGGAGCGCAAGAGCGGCGTGTCCAGCCGACGCGAGGAGGGCCCGAATGCCAGCGTAGTTTGCCCTAGACATGTATGCGAAGCGGATCATCCGTGCGTTGTGCCGGGCGAGCAATGCCTCCTTGACTGCCATTGGGCCGACTGAGGCAGCCCGTTCATAGCCTTCGACCGTAGGCGGAACCGCCAAACCGCGCGTTTCCGCTCGATCACCGGCAAGTCGGCCTCGCCTCGCAAAGCGCAACTCGCGATCTTCCCGCTTCCGCCGACTCGCCCGGCCCACTCTCATCTCCCCTTACCAGAAACGTCCGTGCTCTGATCCGCCCAGGGAGGCTGGACGGCCGGAGACTGCCCGACGAGGAGATCGCTCCACCACCGCCAAGGGAAGGTCTATGACAACTGCTGATCCCTCGCCTCGGCGCGTGTCAGCATCTCCTGGTATTGCTGACTGATCATTTCTTCTGTGATTCCGGCGCGTTTTAGCTGGGCAGTGTCTAGGTCCGTGAGTTGTTCATCAACTCTGGTGAAGAGGTCTCGGGCGTTTTCCAGGAAGGCGATCATGTCAGCCCGGCCAGCGTCGGAGCAGAAGTCCTCCGCGCGCTCCCTCCAAAACGCATGAGCAAGGTGGTTCCGCAGCCGCACTGCCTCGGTCAGGTCATCGGTTAGCTGCTGATCGCCTTGCGCCCTTTCGGTGAGGCGCCGGACTAAGCGCCCGAGGGTGTCCTTGAAGTGCTCCTCCCAGGGGTCGCTGAGGAGTCTCCTTGCTTCCGCCTCGGCTTCAAGTAGGCGCGAGAAGACCAGCATGTTGACCACCTGATGTTCCAGCACGCAGGCGCGGTAGAAGGCCAAGCCGAAGTGTGCAAACGTTGTCTTTACGTCGGGACCGTCATCATCGACCTCGGCAGGCGGCTCGATCTCGGGCTCGTGGCCAAACCTCACCACGTACAGCTCGCGCATAGACCCCATCATGTCAAGAGTGGTTGGTATGCCGCCACAGAGTTCCGAGCGGCTGTACCCTATCCGTACGCCTGTCAAGGCCGACCCCGTGCGACAACCACGGACGGCCTAATACTCCAACGTCACTTGGGTTCGGCGTTGGGCGTGGCGCGGGTATGAAGACGGCCACCGCGTTGATCATCGATGGTTTGTGAGGACAATCGAAGATCGTGCGGTGGCCGTGTGCCACAGCGTAGACCCTGCCGGATGGCGGGTGATCCTGGACGAGGCGGTAACGCGTGTCGCTGACCGGTTCGTGCGGGCTGAGCCCCGTCGAACTGCCGGGCAGTTCGTGGAAGGACTGCTGTCGGGCGTGGAACGCAAGACGTGCTGGTCCCTGGCGGAGCGGGCGGGTCACGACGATCCGCAGGCGATGCAGCGGCTGCTGCGCACGGCGGTGTGGGACGCCGACTCCGTCCGCGACGACGTTCGGGCTTGGCTGATCGAACAGCTCGGGCACCCCGACGCGGTGCTGGCCTGCGACGAGACCGGCTTCCTGAAGAAGGGCCTGTCCTCGGTCGGGGTGCAGCGGCAGTACACCGGCACCGCCGGTCGGATCGAGAACAGCCAGGTCGGGGTGTTCCTGGCCTACATCGCCCCGCACGGGCGGGCGATGATCGACCGTCGGCTCTACCTACCCGAGACGACCTGGTGTCAGCAGCCCGACCGCCTCACCGCCGCCGGCGTCCCCGACCAGGTCGGGTTCGCCACGAAGCCTGCGCTGGCCCGGCAGATGATCGCCGCCGCCCTGGACGCCGGAGTCCCGTTCGGGTGGGTTACCGGCGACGAGGTCTACGGCGCCGACCCCGGACTGCGCGCTGACCTCGAACACCGCGGGATCGGCTACGTCCTGGCCGTCGGCTGCGACCGACGCGTGGACGTCAACGACGGCCGCACCCTCATCCGCGTCGACGACCTCGCCGCCCGGATCCCCAGCCGCGAGTGGCAGCAGCACAGCTGCGGACCCGGGGCGAAAGGACCACGCGAGTACCTGTGGGCCTGGATCACCACCGCCACCAGCCCCGGTGAGCATCGATGTCTGCTGATCCGCCGCAACCGCAGTACCGGTGAGCTGGCCTTCTATCTGTGCTGGTCACCCCGCCCGGCGCCGCTACACACCCTCGTCACCGTCGCTGGTTCCCGCTGGAGCATTGAGGAGCTGTTCCAGACCGGCAAAGGCCAAGTCGGCCTGGACCACTACCAGGTCCGAGGCTGGACCGGCTGGCACCGCCACATCACCTTGGCCATGCTCGCCCTCGCCGTCCTGACCATTCTCGCCGCGCGGCAGCCCGACACCGACCCAGAGATCATTCCGCTGACCGTCGCCGAGATCCGCCACCTCTTCAACGCCTTCGTCCTCGCCGTGACGCTCCCACCAGAGCACATCCTGCACTGGTCGGTCTGGCGACGAACATCCCAAGCCCGAGCCCGCCGATCCCACTACCAGCGCAGACAGGCGAAGTGACGTTGGAGTACTAACCAGGGGTGTCATGCCCTGACCAGCCGCCACCGATCTTCTTCTAATCCCCCCCGGCCTGGCTGTGCCCGCCCCGTGCCCATTGACAGGGACGCCGAGGGTCAACGGCGGTTAGCTCTTGGGCGTAGCTGGCGGTGTGGCGAGGCAGGTCAAGCCAGGTGCTTGCCGTCTGACTTCCGGCCGTGTCCACACTTCCTAAACCGTGCGCTGCGGTCATCGAGCGTGTCAGCGTCCCGGGGACCAAGTAGGGACCACACGGCCTGCGCGATGGTGCGCGGCACGGCGTTGACCGCACGGCCTGATCTTGGGGATAGCGCGTGTGACGTGCGTGGGCGTGTGGCGGATCGTCCTGGGGGTCAAGGGGTCGTCGGTTCGAATCCGGCCGTCCCGACAGAGTTTCGGCAGGTCAGAGCCTTGATTCACTCTGGTGGGTCAAGGCTTTTTTGCTGTTTGTCTCACAAATCATCACGTACGCGCGTACTGCTGGAAATCCGGGTGCGAGAGCTACCCGAACAGCCCGGATTCGAGGTGCTCGGCGGCCACTTTCAGATGGCTGCTGTCGGGGTGGACGTAGACCCGTTTGGCGAGGGTGCCGCCGTCTGCGTGGCCGGCCCAGGCCGCGAGAACGACATCGGGTACTCCGGCGGCGGCGAGGTAGGTCAGGCAGGCGTGTCGGGCGTCGTAGGGCCGGACTTTGCGGACCCCGACCTTGGCCATCAGGTCGTACACCCGGCGGCGGAGCCAGTCGGTGCGCTGCCCCTCGCCGATCTCGTTGACCAGGACGTAGCCGCTGTCAACATACGCGTCGCCTGCCTTCAGGCGTTCCTTCTTCTGCTGGGTCTGGAACGCCTTCAGTGCCTTCGCCACGGTTGCCGGCATTGGTAGGCCGCGTTGGCCAGCCGCCGACTTGGCCTTCTTCTCCGCGACCTCGCCGTTGAGGTTCCCCCGGTTTGCCGGAGGGTTGGTTACCTGGCGCCGGTGGGTCGAGGCGCTGGGGGCGGGCGTGTGGCGATGTGAGTCGCCGTCCTCAAGCGGCGCCTGTACCGGTGAAGGTCGCGATCGCGAGAAGGCCGGAGTAGGCGGCGAGGCCGGCGGTGAACCAGGTGAGGCTGGAGTGACGCTCGGGTGTCAGTTCGTCGACGAAGACGTTGAGCAGGATCCCGCCGCCCAGGAACGCGGTGAGCAGGTTCATCAGCAGGCCGGTGGGCTGGGCGACGACAGCGGTTAGCCAGCCGGCACCGGCACCGGCGACGAGGACGAGGCGCCACCGGGTGGTGAGGCTGACCGGAAAGTGCTGGGCCAGCACGCCGTCGGTGGCCAGCACGTGCAGCCCCATGGCGACAGTGAACAGCACCGCCGGCCCGAGCCCGGCGCGCAGCTTGGTTGCCAGGGTGTACGTGATCAACCCGCTGTAGAGGGCGAAGAAGCCGAGTTGAAACGCGAAGACCACCCGGGTGGGCTCCTGCTTGTGGCCGCCTGAGCGATGGGTGGCGCGTTCTAGCACGTAGAACGTGAAGAAGCCGATCAGCGCTACGAGGAACAGAACAAATCCGCGCGCCGGGGTGGCATCCACCTTCTCTTCCAGCACGTGGGCCACCGCCTGGTTGCCCTCGGCGAGGCGCGGCAGCAGGTATAGGAAGACGTACGCTGCGGCGATGCCGCCACCCAGCGATGCCGCCGCGTGGGTGGGCACCGGCAGCCTCCGGCGGATGTACGGTGCGAGCAGGTGAAGTGCCCCCAGAACGAACGCCATCACCAGCGTCGCCCACAGGCTGCCCGCCGGGGTGAGTGTCACCGGAACACGCCGGGGTCAATGCTGCCGGCACTTTGTCTGCGACTGGCGTTCATCCATCGACTACTAACGTTAAGCCACCCGCGCCCTGAAGTCCCAGGCCGGCTGACGGAGCCCTCCACGAGTCCAGGGGATCGACATGCCCATTGGCGCTTCATGGCGGGCTGGCGGCAGGTAGGAGCTGCGCGGGCGGGTACAGATGTTGCTCGGCCAGGTTATCCAGGAAGGTCTGGCAGCATCCGACGAACCGGGCGAACTCGTCGAGATCCGTCTCGTCCTCCCCAGGGCGTGTCCACGCCCCAGTTGTCGGCTGCGTCAGTCAAGCTCTGCCAGCGGCGATGAGCGTCGTCGGCGTGCAGCGGACGGCGCAGGCACCGGGGGAGCGCATCAGGAAGCCGATGGCGTATTGGTCGATGGCGTGCTGAAGACGAAGCTGCAGTTCGCGCCCCTGCACACGGGCGTATGGGCGGCGTCCGTGGAGATGCCCCACCGTGCCTGCAGACATGCCATGGCGGTGCCACGGATGATGTGGCCGACGGGTCGCTCGCCCGGAAGTAGTAGAGGAACGGGAAGCGCTGGGTCGTCGGCTTGGGTCTGCACCTTACGGGCCGCGTTACTGAGCTGTGCGGTGGGTGGGAAAATCGACAGAACGTACGTGATGGCCGCGGTCATCAGGCCGAAGCCTGCGGCGGCCTCAATGGCCGTGATCAGGCGTAGTGTGTCAACGCCGACGGCGACAGCCCACATCCGTGACTCCCAATCCGCACCGGAGCCTGCGGCCCGACGATGCGACGTGTCCATGCTGTTGGAACCGTTCCGATTGGCAGCGACGGCCGTGCCGGCCTACTGAAGCACGCCGTTGAGCTGGCAGGTCGTCCGCGTAGCGCACTGGCCGCTCTTCCGCCTCTGGCGCTGCGGCCGCGCGGCGCCTTCGTTTCGTCCGGGCGTACCAAGTGGAGTCCTTCGTGCTTTCCTGGCCTGTCACCGGCAGTCGTGCCGCTGAACACCCAATTTTCATCCGGCTCGCGGATCATCGGATCTTCGCCACGCAGCGCCGCCGTCACCGACGCTACGTCGACTCCCTACTTTCGATCCGGGCCTACTCGTTCGCCAGCACATTCTCCGCGAAACCGGACTGGTCCGATGGCCATTCCGGGATTCGCCGCAGGCTCCACTGCCCTAACGCAGGCTGTTACTGGCCGGCCAGCCTCCTGCTCGGCACTTTTCTCGTGAGCGCAACCGCCGGAGGACTTTGTCCGGCTGCCGGCCGTCTCATCGGTGCCCGGAGGGGCGGCAGTCTGGCTCATCGAGCATCGTATGCGGAACCAGCCGCGAGGCGCCTTCGAGCGTGGATCGCCGTCGACTCGCCACCTTCGCGCAGCCCGATCTGGTGATGGCTCCGGGTTTCCGCTGCTCGACCCGGTTGATCCGGAACGCTGACTGGGTGGAGCAGCGATCGGGACGACCGGCGCTGGGACGCCTGCTGTCGGTCAGGCGTGCGCTGTGGTCGTTGGCCGTCGGTGTCGTCGCCGGGGCGGCCGCCGCGCTGGTCGGGGCGCCGGAATTGACGCCGCTGGTGATCTGGACGATCGCGGCGGGCACGATCCTCGTCTGGGTGTGGCGGGCCTGCTGGTCGGCGAGCCCGAAGCGTACCGAGCAGCTTGCCGAGGCGGAGCAGCACTCCCGTTCCACTGACTCGGCGATCCTGATCGCGTCCGTTGTCAGTCTCGCCGCGGTGGGCGAGGCGCTCGTGCGCGCCTCGAACCAGCAGGACATGGTGGCTGTCACGCTGGTGATCCTTAGCGTCGTCGGAGTGGTCTTGGCGTGGGTGCTGGTGAACACGGTCTTCGCGTTGAAGTACGCCCGGCTGTACTACCGCGACAACGGCGGTGGCATCGACTTCAAGCGGAACGATCCACCGGCGTACGCCGACTTCGCGTACGTCGCTTTCACGGTCGGCATGTCCTACGCCCCGGGCGAGAACGAACCGACGAGTAACCGTATGCGCCGGATCGCGCTCGGGCACGCGCTGCTTTCGTATACCTTCGGAACTGGCATCCTGGCCGTCGCCGTCAACCTGGTCACCAACCTGGGCCAGTCGTGATCCACGTGGCATGGCATGCGCCCGCTGCTGGAACGGATCCGCGCGTACCCCGGCGCGGGACCCCACGGGCAGTGGGGGCGCGTCGAGGAGATGAAGCTGACCAACGTTTTTGATCCGGCCCTGCGACGACCGGATGCTCAACCTGCTCACCACCTGGTTCACCGAGCACTCCTTGCAGAACTGGATCCGGCACGAGACGCGGGTGATCGGCGAGACCAGGCTCCACGTCGATCAGACCGCCGACCCGGACGACCTCCGCGCCGAGGCGAGGCGGCTCGTCAAAGCGTCACCGCTGTGGGATCGGCATTAGAGGGTGCTGCAGATGGTGGACGCGACGCCCGAAGGAGCAGTCATTCGTGAGCTGTTCCTCGGGCTTTCGATGACGATGGTGGGACGGGCATCATGTGCCGGCCGACGCGGCGGCAGGCCGGACCGAGAGGTCGAGTTCGCCGCCGACGACATTGACCTCGATGGTGTCGCCGGGATTCGCCCCGTCCTCGAGCAGCAGGGTCGACAGCCGGTCTTCCAGCTCACGCTGGATGCTGCGCCGGAGTGGCCGCGCCCCGTACTCGGGCTGGTAGCCCCGGTTGGCCAGCCACTGGGTGGCGTCCGGGCTGACCTCAAGGTTGATGTCCTGTGCGTGCAACCGGCGGCGGGTGCGGTCCAGCAGTAGGCCGGTGATCTCGAGGAGCTGGTCCCGGTCCAGGCCGGTAAAAATTATGATCTCGTCGATCCGGTTGAGGAATTCCGGCCGGAACCGCTGCCCCAGCAGCCCCATCAGTTCCTCGCGCTGGTCGCTGACTGGACGCCCTGCCGTCTGCGCGGCCAGAATGCGGTCCGCGCCGATGTTGCTCGTCATGATCAGGATGGTGTTGCTGAAATCGACCGTGCGACCCTGCGCATCGGTGAGGCGACCGTCGTCGAGCACCTGCAGCAGCGCGTTGAACACATCCGCGTGCGCCTTCTCTACCTCGTCGAAGAGCAGCACCGAGTACGGCCGGCGCCGAACCGCCTCGGTGAGTTGGCCAGCCTCCTCGTACCCGACGTAGCCCGGGGGCGCTCCGACCAGCCGGCTGACCGTGTGCTGCTCCTGGAACTCGCTCATGTCGAAGCGGATCATGCTGGACTCGTCGCCGAAGAGCGCCGCGGCGAGGGCTCGGGCCAGCTCGGTCTTGCCGACGCCGGTGGGTCCAAGGAAGAGGAACGACCCGTCGGGTCGCTGGGGGTCACTCAGCCCGGAGCGCGATCGGCGTACGGCGGCCGCCACAGCCCGTACGGCCTCGTGCTGGCCGACCACGCGCTCGTGCAGTTGCTCCTCGATGCGCCTCAACCTCTGCTTCTCTACCTCCGTGAGCTGGGTGACGGGAACACCGGTACGGCGGCTGACCACTTCGGCGATGTCGCTCATGTGCACCTCGGGCACCGGAGGCGTGCCCTCCTGCGCCGCCGCCAGGTCCCGCTCGGCCGCACCGATCTCGGCTTTCAGCGCACCCGCGCGCTGGTAGTCCTCGTTCGCCACCGCGCTGTCCTTCTCCCGGCGCAGCTGGGACAGCCGCTTTTCGATCTCCTTTTTGTCCGGAGCCGGGGTGCGGGAACGCAGCCGGACCCGTGCCCCCGCCTGGTCGAGCAGGTCGATGGCCTTGTCCGGCAGGAACCGGTCGGTGATGTAGCGATGGGACAGTTCAGCCGCGGCGTCTAGCGCTTCGTCCGTGTAGCGCACCTGATGGTGCGCCTCGTACCGGTCGCGTACGCCCTTGAGGATTGCGACGCTGTCCTCCACGCTCGGCTCCGACACCAGGATCGGCTGGAACCGGCGCTCCAGCGCCGGGTCCTTCTCGATGTAGCGACGGTACTCGTTCAGTGTCGTCGCGCCGACCACGTGCAGTTCGCCGCGGGCCAGGGCGGGCTTGAGCATGTTGCCGGCATCCATCGCCCCCTCGCCACCGCCGCCCGCGCCGACAACTGTGTGCAGTTCGTCGATGAAGAGGATCAGCTCGTCCTCGGCGGCCGTCACCTCCTGGATCACGTTCTTCAGTCGCTCTTCGAACTCACCGCGGTACTTGGTGCCCGCCACCATCCCGGACAAATCGAGTGCGACCACACGCCGGTTGGCCAGGGTTTCGGGCACGTCGTCGTTGATGATGCGCTGTGCGATGCCCTCGACGATCGCCGTCTTGCCGACGCCCGGCTCGCCGGTGAGCACCGGATTGTTCTTCGTACGCCGGGAGAGCACCTCGATCGTGTCGTCAATCTCGTCGTCACGCCCGACGACCGGATCGAGCCGACCGGCCCGGGCGTCCTCGGTGAGGTCCCGCCCGTACTGGTCAAGGGTGGGGGTGCTGCTGGCCCCGCGCCCACCGGCGCCGCCAGCCGGCGGCGTGGGCCCGGTGACGGCCTCACCGAGGGCCCGCAACGCCCGGCCCGCGGTCGTCTCCGGGTTCGCGGCGATGCCGAGTAGGAGGTGTTCGGGGCCGATGTATGTCGCGCCGGACCGTCGCGACTCGCGGTGCGCGTCGAGCAGGGCGCGCTTCGCCGCCGGCGCGAGCGGAGGCGTGTCCTCGCGTGGCCTGCCCCTGGGGACGGCCGACTCTATCTGGCGAGCCAGGTCGTCGGAGTCGGCGCCGCTCGCGTCGAGGATCCGGCGGGTGGGGTCGGACTGGGCAGCGGCCCACAGCAGGTGCTCGACGTTGAGGTACGGGCTGCCCCACTCTGTAGCCTGCTCGGCTGCCCGTTGCAGGAGTTGCCGCGATTCGGTGGAGAGCAGCCGGGACAGGTCGACCCGCTCCACCGGACGTCCCGCGAACGGATCCCCTCCGAAGAACCGACTCACCAGGTCATCCAAGGAGCCGCCAGGGATGCGGAACGCGTCGAGCGACATCTCATACCTTCCTGCCGGATGGGTGGGGGTCCTCGGCACAGGCCCCACCTGAACGCTACGCACCTTTCGCCAGCCAAGGCGGCTTTTGCGGTTTGTTGGTTTGCGAGGGAGGTCAGGGCTTGTACTCGCTGCGGGGCAGGTGGGATGGTCGCCGTCGTCACCCACCGCCGTAAAACCTTCGGCATTCTCGTGCCCGAGCACGTCGCTTACCTTGCCCTCTTACTCGTACGTGCCCGTCGTATGGCTCAACCTCAAGGCGGCGTTCGACTGCATCCAGCAATCGATCGCGGCCTGTAATGGACCGACCTGTTCGTGCTGTTCACCACGGCGCTGCTGCCGCTTCCGACCATCGTCGGGCCGGACGCCCTGCAGAAGCACGCCAACATGGGACCAGCGTTTGGCCGTTGCCTTCTACCGGCTGATCGGCGCGTTGCTGTGCGCGTCTTGTCTACCTAGCCCGCCAGCCCTGACCTGCTGAAGGAGCAGGTCAGGGACGGGGCGTTCCCCGTCGAGCGGCTCGGAGCCCTCGTCGGGATCGCGCTCCGCCACCACCCGGCTGCGGGGCGAACCGCCGTTTCACCCGGGCGGGCGCGGGCACCCGCCGTAATCGGTTCGAAAGGGGGATCCGAGGTGAACTACACCGAGTTCGTCCAGTCCGTGGCAGCACGACCGAAGGTTCCACCGGGGCAGGCGGAACCGATCACCCGCGCCACGCTCGAGACGTTGGCAGAAAGGATCACAGGCGGCCAGGCGAGGGACCTCGCCTCCCAACTCCCTCAGGAAACCACGAGGGCTGGTGGCCAGGCCCACCGAAGATCCGGAACGGTTCGGACTGGCCGAATTCTTCGAACGGGTGCAGTCACGGGCCGGGGTGGATCACCAGGTGGCCACCGACGGAGCACGGGCCGTGCTGGACACCCTTCGTGAGTCGGTCAGAGCGAAGGAGTACGGGGACACTGTCGACCAGTTGCCGCAGGAGTTCTGGCAGTTGACCGGGCCGAGGGCTGAACGGCTCCAGACCCGCGGGGTTGGCACCTAGCTAGTGCCTTGACCACGAACGTTCACGGTGTCGAGTGGACGGTAGCCTCGGCGCGGTGACGGAGGACGACTTCATGATCAGGCTGAGCCGGGACGAGGCGTTGGTGTTCTCAGACTGGCTTCACCGGATGATGGGCACTGCCGATTTCGACGAGTTGGTCGATCGCGACCAGGCAGTTTGGTCCCCGCTGTATCGCATCTCCGGGACGCTGGAGACCTCGCTGGCGGAGGTGTTCAGGCCGGATTACCCCGTCCGGCTGCAGGAGGCGAGGAACCGGCTACTGGATGCGCTTGGCGGGGTGGGGCGGGCAACCGGCGATGCGTGACGCTCAGGCGGCACGTGTAGTCGGCTGCCGCCAGCCTCGTTGGCGTTCGCTGCGAATGCGGGCGCGTTCGCGGCGTTGGGCGGCCAGGACGTCGGGATTACGTGCGTTGACGTTTCGCCAGCGCAGGTAGGCCTGCAGTTTGCGGGTCAGGACGGTGTGGTTCGGGTGGTCGGAGCCGGCGATCACGAAGGTCCGCAGCGGGCCGAACTGGGCTTCTATCGGGTTGGCCCAGGACGCATACGTCGGGGTGAAGCACAGTTCGACTTGTTCTGAGCCGCCCACGCCCGGATCTTGAGGCCCTTGTGCGCGGAGAGGTTGTCGAGGATGACGTAGATCGGCGCTCCGTCCGGACGCGCAGCCCGGATCGATTTGAGCGCGGCCAGGGTGTTCGCAGCGCTCTTGCGACGCCTGACGATGCCCCAGAGTTGGTCGTCCCCGACGCTGTAGCAGCCGTGGAATTGCCGGACGCCGTGCAGCTTGTGGTAGTTCGCCGGCAGCCGCTGCGGATGCCCGGACGGCGCCCACCCGGCACCGGCCTGTGGACGGATGACCAGTGGCCCGAACTCGTCGAAGGCGAACACCCGCTGCGGGAAATGCGCGGTGACGTACTCGATGCGGGCCAGCTTGGCATCCCGGTCGGGGTCGGTGGACTCCTTCCACGTCTTCGTCCGCTGAAAGGTGATCTTGTGCTGGTGCAGGATCTGCCGCAGACGTTCCCGCCCGATCCGAACTCGGCGAGTGGCATGGGCGGTGAGGTAGTCGGCGAGCTTGCGCACGCTCCACCGGGTGAACGGCCGCCTCAGTGCTGCGGGGCGGGCGTTGGCCGTCTCGACGATGAACGCTTCGTCATCGTCGCTGATCAGGCGGGGACGGCCACCCGCCCACTGAGGGTCCAGGCTGGCCATGCCCATCTCGTTGAACCGGTGGATGACCTGCCGGACCGTGTCCTCGTCCGCCTGCACCAGCCAGGCGATCGCCGGCACCGTGTTCCCACCGGCCGAAGCAAGCACGACCATGGCCCGCCGTAATCGGACCGGCGAGCCGGTACCACGACGGGTGATCCTCAGCAGCTGCTGACCCTCCTGGTCACTGAGCCGCCGGACGCGCACGGGTTCTGCCACCGCCACAGCCTGAAGCCCGCGACGCCGCCCGTCAGCCAAGCCGGACGGCGTGTCATCCAACACCGCGAACCTTCGTGGTCAGAGCACTAGGGAGCTCCTGGAAAGCCATGCCGTCGATGCTCATCCTTCAAGTGCAGTGAATCCTCGGCGGGTTCGCACCGACTTGACGATGCGGTGAACTGCCAGGTTCACGTCCTCGTGCTCCCATACGACGATCAGCAGCCAGCCAGCGTCCTCGAGCGCCTGGCGGGTTCGTTTGTCGCGGTCCATGTTTTCGGGCAGCTCGATCAAGAGCGATGGCGACGACGCGCACCACCACGCCGTCTGTGGCGCCTGCGGCGACATGCGGCAGTTGCCCGAGGCGGTCGACGCGAGCCTCGCCACCGCACGCGCCGTCGGGCCAGATCTGCCCGCCCAGCCCGGCGGTGTCGTCGTCTACGGACGGTGCGCGGGGTGCCGGACAGCGACCCGATAAGGGCACAACCCGTCGGCGTACGGTCGGCCCCGACGACGGTGGGATCACAGCGTCCATCCCGTGCCCGCGGCGCCGGCACGGGCAACCGCAGCGGGCTGGCCGACAGCTATCGACTCGCCCTGCGGGCGATGGCACTGGCCAACGCACGGCTCGACGATCTCACCGACGCGCGGACGCTGCTGGCCGACCATCCCCCACTGTCCGCCGTCGTGGACACCGACCTGCACAGGCTGTAGGTGGTCGGACATCGCCTGCGTCAGGTGTTCCAGAGCGTGACGGCAGGCGGCGAGCGGGAGGCGGTGGACGAGCTCAAAGCCCTGCTGGCCCGGTACCGGTTCCGGCCAATGATCTCCGGCACCTCGGCGGTCGACTGGCCGTGCACGTCGCCGCACCTGGCACACCGCGCTCGGTCGAGTACGTCGCTGCCGCCGTGTGGGGACTCGCCGTGTGGCTGTGTGAACGGGGTATCGACCGGCTCGGCGTCTCGCGGAACCACGGTGCCCGACCGCGTTCCTCGACGACAGCAGCAACCGATGCCGCCGGTTCTGCTCCGACCGGTGCGCCACCCGCCACCACGTCCGCGCCCACCGCGCCAGACACCGCGCCACCCAGCCCTGACCACCGCCCAGGGAAGCCGGTCGATGGTCAGGGCGCAGCCGGTGGAATGAGGAGCTTTACCGAGTGTGGCGACCCAGGCAATCGGGAGCCGAACCCGATCCGGACTGAGCTTCCCCATCCGCATCCGGACGAGGCCGACCTTTACGCAGACCTGCTCACCGACCGGTATGCCCCGGGTCTACGTCTGGAGCAGGAACGTGTCCGGCACGATCGAGCGGGCACTCCGTCGAGGGAATTGCCAGATCGATGGTTGTTCTTAATCCCTTGTGGCGGTCACGCCGGATGGCTGATCCGGCTGGAGGGGGTCCCCACCCGTCACGGTCACATACGGTGCGTGTCTGGTCGCGGATTGACAGCGGCTGCGGGGTGGACGAGACTGGCGCGACAATTGAACAGCCGCGTGTGCGTGCGGGGGAAGTCCGGTCGAAGTCCGGCGCTGGCCCGCAACGGTGGGCCGCCAGGGGTATCCCTGGTGGCGAGCCCGAATACCTGCCGTGCCCGCGAGTCCTGCTCCTCACCCGTCGTGGCCCACGGGTCGGAGGCCGGCCAGTCGCGCCCTCGCCGGGCGGGCCGGGTTCTGACGACCGCCGGGCCGGAAAGGCGCTTCCGATGGTCGTCCGCCTGAGCCGGCACCGCCTGCTCGCCCTGTTCTGCGGCGTACTCGCCGCTCTCACCCTGGCCACCCCGGCGGTCGCCGCGCCCACTCAGGTGGGTGCCGTCCGGCCGGATGCGGCCGCTGGTTGGCTGGCCCGCCAACTCGTTGACGGGGAACGTTTCGAGACCGTCTTCGACGGCGTCGCGTACCCGGACCAGGGGCTGACCCTCGACGCGGTCTTCGCGTTCGCTGCCGCCGGTGCCGCCGACGACTTCGGCGCCCAGGCCCTGGCCTGGGTCACCCGACCGGGCGTTCGCGACGGGTACATCGGCGACGGAGTCACCGAGGCGTACGCGGGTGCGACCGCCAAGCTTGCCCTTGCGGTCGCGGTGCGCGGCGGTGACCCGACTGACGTCGGCGGTGTGGATCTCATCGCCCGGCTGCGCTCGCTCCAGTCGCCCAGTGGCCGTTTCACCGACCTGTCGGCGTGGGGTGATTTCAGCAACGCGTTCAGCCAGTCGTTCGCCATCCTCGCGTTGGACCGGACCACGCAGGGCGTGCCGACGGCCGCCGCCGGGTGGCTGGCCGGCACGCGGTGCCCCGACGGCGGCTATCCGCTGCTGGCGGCCCAGCCGGTCTGTGTCTCCGATGTGGATGCCACCGCCGTCGTGGTGCAGGCGCTGCGTGCCGCCGGCCGGTCGGCCGACGCCGCTGCAGGGCTGCGCTGGCTGGTTTCCGTGCAGCGCGTCGACGGCGGTTTCGCCAGCGCGGGCGGGGTCGCGAATGCGAACAGCACCGGGTTGGCGGCGCAGGCGCTGCGCGACGGGGGTCGGCCGGTGGCCTGGCTGCGGGCCCGGCTCTTCCTGGCCGGACTACAGGTCGGCTGCGCCGCGCCGGTGGCCGACCGGGGAGCGGTTGATTTCGACGGTGGGGTCTTCGACCCGGCGACCGCCACCCGCGCCACCGCCCAGGCCGTGCTCGGCCTGACCGGCACCGGATATGCCCGGCTCACCACGGCCACCGCGTCTCCCGGTGCCCCCATCCTGCGCTGCCGCTGACGGTCCAGACAGCGCCCGTCCCCTCGAAGGAGTGTCCATGTCCTTTGTCCAGATTCCCGTCCGTAGGTGGCTCGCCGGTGTGCTGGCCACCGCCGTAGTCGCTCTCGGACTGATCGCTGTCGAACCGTCCCCGCGGGCTGCGCAGGCCACCACGTGCACCGGGACGTCCGGTGTCACCGTGGTGGTCGACTACGGTTCGCTCGGTGGCGGCGTCCAGGTGGCGTGTGCTCTCGGTGACCCGGCCACCGGGCTTGCCGCGCTGCAGGGCGCCGGCTTCACGGTGACCGGAACGCAGCGGTGGGGCCTGGGGTTCGTCTGTCGGATCAACGGTCAACCGACCGCCGCGACTGAGCCCTGCATCAACACCCCGCCGGCTAGCGCGTATTGGTCGTACTGGCACGCCTCGGGCAGCGGCGCCGCCTGGACGTACAGCACGCTGGGGGCGACGAGTTACAACCCGGCGCCGGGCACGGTCGAGGGATGGTCCTTCGGTGCCGGTGTGGCACCCAGCATCACCGCCCCCTGACCTGCAGATCGGGCTGATGAGCCGCTGACGCCTGCCGGGTGTCGACGCCGTCTGGCACCGTAGGGCGACCGCACGGTACGGTGTCGACACCCGGCGTGTCGGGCACACAACTGAATGCGTCCCGTTCGGGGGGAAGCCGGTAAAAGCCGGCGCTGACCCGCAACCGTGAGCGAGCCCTGTCTCGCGAGCCGGAATGCCCCGAATCGGACGAGCGGCTTCCACTGTCGAGGTCTACAGGGTGAAGTCCGGGCAGCCGACTTTCGGCACGTCGTCGCGACGGCGTTGCCGGTGCCTTCCGGAGCTTTCACCGACCGCTCTGCGAAAGGCACCCCTGATGCCCACATCCCCGCTCCGGCGCGTCGGCGCCGGTCTCGGCGTCGCCGTCGCCACGGCGCTCGCCATCGTCGTCGCCACACCCCCTTCTGGGGTGGCCGCCTCCTCTGCGGCCCACAGCGCTGCCGCGCGTGACGCCGCAGCCTGGCTCGCCGGCGAGTACGCCGACGGTGTCCTGCCCGGGCCGTTCGGTGGTGCCGACTGGGGCCTCACCATCGACGGCATGCTCGCCCTGGCCGCCACCGGCGTCGACCCGTCGACCCGGCAGGCGGCGACCGCGCAGATCGCCGCGAACGTGCGCTCCTACAACAGCTACGACGACTGGGGCATCGAGGGCTTCACCGACGGTGGCGCCACCGCGAAGTTGCTCTATGCGGCCTCCGCCGCCGGCACCGATCCGACCGACTTCGGTGGCTGGGACCTACGGGCGGAAACCCTGGCGCTGGTCTCCGGGGCGCACACCGGTCACCAGCACGGTCGGATCACCAGCCGCACCACCGACGAGTCCGGCCAGGACCCGTCCAACACCTTCGATCAGAGCTTCGCGGTCCTCGGACTGGCCCGCAGCGGCGGCGCACCGCAGGAGACGGTCGACTTCCTGGTCCGGCAGCAGTGCGCGGCCGGTGGGTTTCGGCTGTACCCGGATGCTGCGGGCGCACCGTCGCCGTCCTGCGACGCCGAGAGCAACGCCACGCTCGATGTCGACTCGACCGCGATGGCCGTCCAGGCGCTGCTGGCCGCGGGTGCCGACGACGCGGCGGGACGCGGCGCGGACTGGCTGGTGGCACAGCAACGCGCCGACGGGTCCTTCGGTGGGTCCGGGCCGACCAGCGGCGCGAACTCCAACAGCACCGGCCTCGCCGGCCAGGCACTCGCCGCGGCCGGCCGCGACACCGAGGCCACCCGGGCCGCCCAGGCCCTGGCAGCGCTGCAGCTCACCGGAGCCAACGGTGGTGCCGCTACGGCTGACGCAGGAGCCATCGCCTACGACACCGGCGCGCTGACCGAGGCGGTCGACGAGGGCATCACCGACAACCTTCGGGACCAGTGGCGTCGCGCTACCGCCCAGGCGCTGCTCGGCCTGGCCCAGGTGCCGCTCGGCCGGATCGGTCTCGATCCGCCGCCCACCGGCGGCCCTACCCCGTCGACCAGCGCGTCGCCCACGCCCACCGGCTCGCCCGCACCGTCCGCGTCACCGACGCCGACCGACGCGCCGACCGCCAGCCCGACGCCGAGCGCGTCGCCGAGCGACACGCCCACCGCCGGCCCGACGCCGAGTGACACACCGTCCACGCCTGTCGCCACGCCGACCGTGAGCACCAGCCCGGTCGCGGGCGGACCGGGACGCCTGCCGACCACCGGCGTGGCCATCGGCGGGTACGTGCTCACCGCGCTGCTGCTCGTCGGCGGGGGAGCGGTGCTGCTGGTGCTGGGCCGCCGGCGGGCCACATGAGCAGCCGGGCGGTCCGTGCGGCAGTGGTGCTCGCGGTGACCGCCGCGAGCACGGCCGTCGGGGCGGCTCCGGCCCAGGCCGCCGGCCGCGCCGGTCATTGTCCGGACGCCGACGGGGTGACCGTGGTGGTCGACTTCAAGGAACTCGGCGGTGGGGTGGTTATCCGCTGCGCCCCGGGCGACCAGGCCACCGGCCTTGCCGCGCTGAAGAACGCCGGCTTCCAGATCACCGGCACCCTGCGCTGGGGCGAGGGCTTCATCTGCCGGATCGAGGGTAAACCCTCGGCCGCGACGGAGAAGTGCGTGGACACCCCGCCGGCCAGCGCCTACTGGTCGTACTGGCACGCGCCGGACGGCGGTGCCTGGACGTACAGCGACAAGGGGGTCCTCAACCGCAAGCCCCCGGCGGGCAGCTTCGAAGGCTGGTCGTTCTCGCTGAACCGCAGCGCCGACAATGCGCCGCGACCCGCGGTGGCACCGAACCGGCCGGCACCGCCGCGCACCACACCACCGGCACCGCCGCCGCCCCGCACCTCGGCACCGGCCCCGCCACCACCCGCACCTACCCCACCAGCACCGGGCAACCCGCCACCCGCCCTCCCGCCACCGACCGCGGACGCACCCGTGGCACCCGGCGTCGGCACCCCGACCGGTGCAGGTGGTACGCCCGCCGCCTCGGTCCCGGTCGCGCCGACCGGCGACCCGTCGGGCCCTGCGCCGCAGGTGCCGCCGACGGCGAGCGTCGTTCCGCCCCTGGGCGCCGCCCCCGTGCCGTCGACCGACCCGACGGGCTCGCTCCCGCCGGTCGAGGTGACCGGGGCCCGGGACGGCGACGGTCTGCCGCTGGGCACCCTGGCCGGGCTGTTCCTGCTGGTGGCACTGGTCGGCGGCGGTGTCCTCGCGGCCCGTCGTCGGCGTACCCCGGATGACTGACCGGGCCGTCGTCGACAGCGGACCGCCCGCCCGGGTGTCGGCGTGGTCCGGGGTCCGGTCCGTCCGGGCCGGCCGGCTACCGCGCAGCCTGCACCCGGGCGCGTGGTGGTGCTGGGCGCTGGGGCTGGCCACCGCCGCCAGCCACACCACGAACCCGCTGCCGCTGGCGATGATCGTCGCCGCGGCCGCGCTGGTGGTGGTCCGTCGTCGCGGCAACGCCCCCTGGGCGCTGGCGTTCCGGATGTACCTGGTGCTCGGTGCGGTGATCGTGGCGATGCGGGTGCTGTTCCGCCTCGTCTTCGGCGGTGGTCAGGGCGACCACGTCCTGCTCCACCTGCCGGAGATCCCGCTGCCCGCCTGGGCGGCCGGTATCCGGCTGTTCGGTCCCGTCGCCGCCGAACAACTTCTCGGCGGCTTCTACGACGGGCTGCGGCTGGCCACGATGCTGATCTGCCTCGGCGCCGCCAACGCCCTGGCCAACCCGAAGCGGCTACTCAAGGCCGTACCCGGCGCCCTGTACGCGGTCAGCACGGCGGTGGTGGTCGCCCTGTCGGTCGCCCCGCAACTGGTCGAGAGCGTGCTGCGGGTACGCCGCGCCCGCCGACTGCGCGGTGCTGCCGGGCACGGCCTGCGCGCCCTGCGGGGCATCGCCCTGCCGGTGCTGGCCGACGCCCTGGACCGGTCCCTCGCCCTGGCGGCGGCGATGGACTCGCGGGGTTACGGACGCACCGCCGCCGTACCGGCCGGTCAGCGTGCACTCACCGGCGCCCTGGTGCTCGCCGGGCTGGTCGGCGTCTGCGTCGGCACGTACGGCCTGCTCGACGCGACCGTGCCCGGCTACCTCGGCCTGCCGATGCTGCTCGCCGGGCTGGCCACGGCAGTGGCCGGAATGCTGCTGGCCGGGCGTCAGGTGCGGCGTAGCCGCTACCGCCCCGACCGGTGGCGGCTGGCCGAGCTGGCCGTCGCCGGGTGCGGCCTGGCCACTGCTGCGGTGATGACGATGGCCGGCACGGTGGATCCGGAGCGGCTCTACCCGCCGGTCAGCCCGCTCACCTGGCCGGAGTTGACGCCCCTGTTGGTGCTCGCGGTGCTGGTGGCGGTGGCACCGGCCTGGCTGGCCCCACCGGCGCCGACGGCGAACCCCGCCCCGCGACCGCTGCCCGTGCCACCGGCGGCGACCGGCCGTACCGACCACACGTCGCCTCGCGACACCGCCCAGCCGGAGGCGCACCGATGATCGACTTCGACCGGGTCACCGTCCGGTACGCCGAGAGCCGTGAGCCGATGCTGCGCGACGTGCGCCTGCACATCCCGGAGGGCGAGCTGTGCCTGGTCGCCGGGCGCACCGGAGCCGGCAAGTCGACGCTGCTGCGGGCCATCAACGGCCTGGTGCCGCACTTCACCGGCGGCACCCTGTACGGCACCGTCACCGTGCACGGCCGCGACACCCGGGCACATCCGCCGCGTGACCTGGCCGACGTCGTCGGCGTGGTCGGCCAGGACCCGCTCGCCGGCTTCGTCACCGACACCGTCGAGGAGGAACTCGCCTACGGCATGGAACAACTCGCGCTGCCCGCGTCGGTCATGCGCAAGCGCGTCGAGGAGACCCTCGACCTGCTCGGCATCGCCGAGCTGCGGGACCGTCCGCTGCGGACGCTCTCCGGCGGGCAGCAGCAGCGGGTCGCCATCGGCGCGGTCCTCACCAGCCACCCGCAGGTGCTGGTGCTCGACGAACCGACCTCGGCGCTGGACCCGACCGCCGCCGAGGACGTCCTGGCCGCCGTCACCCGCCTGGTCCACGACCTCGGCGTCACCGTGGTGGTGGCCGAGCACCGACTCGAACGCGTCGTGCAGTACGCCGACCGGCTGCTCTACCTGCCCGGCGACGGCACTGTCGTCGACGGGCCACCGGACGCCGTGCTCGCCGGCATCGAGCTGGCCCCGCCGTTGATCGAGTTGGGCCGTGTCGCCGGCTGGACACCCCTGCCGCTCTCCGTTCGCGACGCCCGGCGTCGTGCGGGCGACCTCCGGCAGCGGCTCGCCGACGCGTCGCCCCCACCGGCCGCGCCGGTGCCGGACGGCGTACCGGCGCTGACCGCGCGGGGTGTCGTGGTGCGGTACCCGGGCACGGTGGCGGTGCGCGGCGTCGACCTCGATCTGCATCCGGGACAGGTCGTCGCCCTGATGGGCCGCAACGGCTCCGGGAAGTCGAGCCTGCTCTGGGCGGTGCAGGGCAGCGGCCCACGCCAGGGCGGCACGGTGACCGTGCCCGGCCCGCACGGCGACACCGATCTGAAGGCGCTGCCCGCCGCGCGGGCCCGACGCCGGGTCGGACTGGTCCCGCAGACCCCCGGCGACCTGCTCTATCTGGAGACGGTGGATGCCGAGTGCACCCAGGCCGACCGGGAGTCCGAGGTGCCCGAGGGGACGTGCCGAGCGTTACTGGACCACCTCACCCCCGGGCTGCCGGCCGACCGGCACCCACGGGACCTGTCGGAGGGGCAGCGGCTGGCCCTCGCGCTCGCGGTCCAGCTCACCGCCGCCCCACCGGTGGTCCTGCTCGACGAGCCGACTCGGGGACTGGACTACCGGGCCAAGCGGCAGTTCGCCCGCGTGGTCCGTCGGCTGGCCGCGCAGGGTCGGGCGGTCGTGGTCGCCACCCATGACGTTGAACTCGTCGCCACCCTCGCCGACCGGGTCGTGGTGATGGCTCAGGGCGAGATCGTCGCCGACGGTACTGCCGCCGAGGTCATGCTCGCCTCACCGGCGTTCGCGCCCCAGGTCGCCAAGGTCCTGGCCCCGCAGCCCTGGCTGACGGTGGACCAGGTCACCACGGCGCTGACCCGAACCGAGGTGCCGCGATGAGCGTGCTGCGGGTCGCCCCGCGCACCGCCGTCATCCTGACCCTGGCCTCCGTCGCCGCGCTCGCCACCTTCACCTGGCCGTTCTTCGTCCCCGCCCAACCTGAGAGCATGGCCCGCACCACCGAGGCGCCGCTGGTCTTCATCATCGTCCTACCGATCCTGCTCGCGCTCGTTCTGGCCGAACTCAGCTCCGGCGGCATCGACAGCAAGGCCCTGGCGATGCTCGGCGTACTCGCCGCCGTCAACGCCGCCCTACGCCCGCTCGGCGCCGGCACCGCCGGCATCGAAACGGTGTTCTTCCTGCTCGTGCTCGCCGGCCGGGTCTTCGGACCCGGGTTCGGTTTCCTGCTGGGTGCCATCTCGCTGTTCGCCTCCGCGCTGCTCACCGCCGGGGTCGGACCCTGGCTGCCGTTCCAGATGCTGGCCGCGGCCTGGCTGGGGCTCGGCGCGGGGTTGCTGCCGTCCCGGCTGCGGGGGCGGGCCGAGATCGCCGTGCTGGCCGGGTACGGCGCGGTCGCCGCCTACGCGTACGGGCTGCTGATGAACCTCTGGTTCTGGCCGTTCAGCGTCGGCGCGGACACTCAACTCTCCTACGTCGCCGGTGCACCGGTGCTGGAGAACCTGCACCGCTTCGCGGTCTTCACCGCCGTCACCTCCACCTTCGGCTGGGACACCGGCCGGGCGGTCACCACCGCCGTCGCCATCGTCCTGGTCGGACCGGCTGTCCTGGCGGCGCTGCGCCGAGCCGCCCGCCGGGCCGCGTTCGACGCCCCGGTCACCTTCGCCACACCATCGGCACCTGGGCCTGTGCCGATCACGCCCGCAGAGGATGGTGGTTGCGGTGTGCTCCCGCAGGGCAGCGGACAGCAGGTTCCGGCGGTCGACCCTCATCTGCCGCCACAGACGCCCTTCCCATAGCGACGCGCTCGCGAGCGGGTAACCGGACGGGGTGCCATGTTCACCGCTCACCTGACGCGAGTTCGAGTACCGCCTGGTCGTCGAGTTGTGGCCGGAGCGGGCCGAGTAGCGGATGGTCACGACGGGGACGGCGGCGGCTCTGCCTGTCTGCGGTCCACCGGGTAGGGGATGACGGTGCGTCGGTTCTCGTCGATGAGCAGGTGCCCGGCGGCGGGCGGTCGCGCCCGTTGGGCGCAGTCGCGGCGTTCGCAGATGCGGCAGCCGAGGCCGATCGGGGTGGCGGTGCGGGGGTCGTCGAGGGCAACGCCGTCGCTGTAGACGAGCCGGTGGGCGTGGCGCAGTTCGCAGCCGAGAGCGACGGCGAAGGTGCTGCGCGGGCTGTGGTGTCCGCGTCCGCCGTGGGTGACGGTGCGGGCGATCCAGAAGTAGCGTTTGCCGTCGGGCATCTCGGCGACCTGGGTGAGGATCCGTCCGGGGGCGGCGAACGCTTCGTAGATGATCCATAGTGGGCAGGTGCCGCCGAAGCGGGAGAAGTGGAAGTCGGTTGCGGACTGTCGTTTGGAGATGTTGCCGGCGCGGTCGACGCGCAGGAAGGAGAACGGCACTCCGCGGCGGGTCGGTCGTTGCAGGGTGCTGAGCCGGTGGCAGGCGGTTTCGAAGCTGACGCCGTAGTGTCCGGCGAGTAGTTCGACGTCATAGCGCAGGTGTTCGGCCTGGCTGTGGAAGTCGGTGTAGGGCATCAGCAGCGCCCCTGCGTAGTAGTTGCCGAGGCCGATGCGGGCCAGCGCGGCTGCCGCCGGCGAGGTGAGGCCGGCTGCCAGTTCGCTGATCTGGTTGCCGTGTTCGAGGAATGCCAGCTGCGTGGCCATTTGGAAGGCGCGTTGGCCGTCGGTGTGGTTGGCGGCCAGGTGGAGTACGCGGCTGTCGGGGTCGAATCGGCGTGACTCGGCCGTGGGAGCTGTGACAACCACCCGGACGTCGTGTTGTTCGCGCAGGTGTCGGCCGAGCACCTCGGTGGCCCGGGCCGGGGTCAGCCGCAGGTAGCCGGCGAGCTGTTCGGCGGCGGTGTCCAGCGGGTCGAAGTGGTTGTAGTGCTCGTAGAAGAAGTCGCGTACGGCATCGTGCGGCTCACCGAGTAGCGGGGGGTTGCCGGTGGGTCCGGCGAGGGCGGCGACCCGTCCGGCGGCGTCCTGGTAGCGCTGGTGCAGGGCGACCAGGGCGCGCGCGGCGGTCGGGTAGTCGCGGACCAGCTCGACGACCTCGACCGGGTCGACACTCACGCCGCTGGCCTCGTCGGCTAGCGCGGTGCGGACGTCGGCGCCGAGTCGCTCCGCATCGGTGTCGGCGAAGTGTTCCGGATCGACGCCGAGCACCTTGGCCAGGCGCAACAGGATGGGCGCGGTCAGCGTGCGCTGGCTGTTCTCGATCTGGTTGAGGTAGCTGGTGGAGATGTCCAGGCGGCGGGCGAGTTCGGCTTGGGTGAGGCCGTGCTCACGGCGGAGTCGACGCAGTTTGGCGTGCGCGTAGAGCTTCTTGTCGGCCGTCACTTGTCGCCTTCTTTCAGCACGCCGGAGCTGCGAATATAACACTTGCAAGGTTTGCAGACGTTGCAGTTTTGCTGCTCACGCGGTGGAAAGTACGCATCTTCCGGGCCTCGACGCAGACCTTGTTGGCCGGTGAGCCTGACAGGGTGACCGCCGAGCCTGAGGAGGCCCCGTTGATCGAGCACGTCGTACGCGTATCGCCCAGTGCGGAACGGCTGCCCCGCGACCGGCAACTGGCCTGGGCGCTGGCCGAGGTGGCCACCGCGCGCGCTCCGCTGGACTCCGACGCGGCGGCGATGGTCACCAACCGGGTGATCGACAACGCCGCAGTGGCGATGGCGTCGCTGTCCCGGCGTGCGGTCGCGGTGGCCCGGGCACAGACCCGACCGCATCAGGCGGCGCCGGGGGCCTCGGTCTTCGGTGCCGATCCGGCGCTGCGGGTGTCGCCGGAGTGGGCGGCCTGGGCCAACGGCACCGCGGTGCGGGAGTTGGACTTCCACGACACCTACCTGGCGGCGGACTACTCCCACCCAGGGGACAACATCCCCCCGTTGCTCGCGGTCGCCCAGCACGTCGGCGCCGACGGCGCGGATCTGCTGCGTGGACTACTGGTCGCCTATGAGGTGCACGTGGCCCTGGTGACCGGAATCTGTCTGCACAAGCACAAGATCGACCATGTGGCGCATCTGAGCGCGGCGACCGCCTGCGGCCTGGGGGCGCTGCTGCGCCTGCCCACCGAGGTGGTCTACCAGGCCATCGGACAGGCCGTGCACACCACCACCGCCACCCGCCAGTCCCGCAAGGGCGAGATTTCCTCGTGGAAGGCGTTCGCTCCCGCGTTCGCCGGCAAGGCGGCGATCGAGGCGGTCGACCGCGCGATGCGGGGCGAAGGCGCTCCGGCGCCCATCTACGAGGGCGAGGACGGATTCATCGCCTGGCTGCTCGAGGGTCCGGACGCCGCCTACACGGTGCCGCTGCCGGCACCCGGGGAACCGCTACGCGGCATCCTGCGCACCTACACCAAGGAACACTCCGCCGAGTACCAGGCCCAGGCGCTCATCGATCTGGCCCGCGCGATGCGGGAGAAGTTGCCCGGCATCGACACCGCCGCGGGGGTGGAGCGGGTCGAGTCGATCGTGTTGCACACCAGCCACCACACCCATCACGTGATCGGCTCGGGAGCGAACGATCCGCAGAAGTACGACCCAAACGCGAGCCGGGAGACGCTGGACCACTCCATCCCCTACATCCTCGCGGTGGCGTTGCAGGACGGCGCGTGGCACCACATCGGCTCGTACGATCCGCAGCGGGCAGCCCGACCGGACACCGTCACCCTGTGGCGGAAGATCACCACGGTGGAGGATCCGGAGTGGACCCGCCGTTACCACAGCCCGGACCCGGCGGAGAAGGCGTTCGGCGGACGGCTGGTGGTCACCCTCACCGACGGCACCGTGCTGGAGGACTCGCTGGCCCTGGCCGATGCCCACCCGGACGGCGCGCGGCCCTTCGACCGCCCGGCGTACGTCCGCAAGTTCACCACCCTCGCCGACGGCGTCGTCTCCGCCGAGGCCCAGCACGATTTCCTGGACGCAGCCGCCCGGTTGGCCGACCTCACCCCCGAGCACCTGTCAGCGTTGTTCCCCAGGGTCGACCACGAGGCGATCGCGCAGGCCGACGACGTGCTGCCGAAGGGGATCTTCCGATGACCTACCTCTACGCCCGTACGAGCACCACCGCCAAGCGGAAGGCGCTACGTGCTGGCCTCGCCAGCGGTCTACTGCTGCGGCTGCCGGGCGCGTTCAATCCGCTGACCGCCCGCCTGGTGCAGCAGACCGGTTTCGAAGGGGTCTACGTCTCCGGCGGGGCGCTGTCGGCCGCCGCCGGGCTGCCGGACATCGGGCTGACCACGCTCAGCGAGGTCGCCGGGTGGGCCGCGGATATCGCCGCCAGTACCGACCTGCCGGCGCTGGTCGACGCCGACACCGGGTTCGGTGAGCCGTTGAACGCGGCCCGCACCATCCAACGGTTGGAGGACGCCGGGCTGGCCGGCTGCCACCTGGAGGACCAGGTCAACCCGAAGCGCTGCGGGCATCTGGACGGCAAGGCGCTCATCGCGCCGCAGGACATGGTGCGCCGTCTGCGGGCCGCCGTGGCCGCGCGCCGCGACCCGGACTTCCTGATCGTCGCCCGGACCGATGCGCGCGGCGTCGAGGGCCTGACCGGCGCGATCGAGCGGGCCAAGGCGTACGTCGACGCCGGCGCGGACGCGATCTTCCCGGAGGCGCTGGCCGACGAGGCGGAGTTCGCCGCCTTCCGGGCCGCCGTCGAGGTGCCGCTGCTGGCCAACATGACCGAGTTCGGCAAGGGTCCGACCCTCGACGTCGACCAGCTCCGCAACCTCGGCTACAACCTGGTCATCTATCCCGTCACCACACTGCGTCTGGCGATGGGCGCGGTCGAGGCCGGCCTGCGCCGACTCGCCGCCGACGGCACCGCCACCGGACTGCTCGACACGATGATGACCCGCTCCCGGCTCTACGAGGTCATCGACTACGACGAGTACAGCCGCTTCGACGCCGACATCGCCAGCTTCACCCTGCCACCCGACGCCTGACTTCCGAACCCGCCCACGATCCACCCCGAAGCACGGAGGACGACACCGTGAGCACCAACATCCATCGCGGCCTGGCCGGCGTCGTGGTCGACGCCACCGCCATCTCCACCGTGATCAACGAGACCAACTCGCTGACCTACAGCGGGTACGCCGTCCAGGACCTCGCCGCCTCCCGCACCTGGGAGGAGGTCGCCTACCTGCTCTGGCACAGCGACCTGCCCGACGCCACCCAACTGGCCGACTTCCGCGCCGCCGAGGCCGCCCAGCGGTCCCTGGACCGCTGCGGGCAGGAATTGCTGCGCAAGCTCCCCGAGACCTGCCACCCGATGGACGTGCTGCGCACCGCGGTCTCCTACCTGGGTGCCCAGGACCCGACCGAGGACCACGCCGACCGTACGGCCAACCAGGCCAAGGCCCTCTCGCTGTTCGCGAAACTGCCCACCGTCGTGGCCCTCGACCTCCGCCGTCGTCGGGGTCAGGATCCGATCCCACCCGACCCGACCCTCGGCTACGTGGAGAACTTCTTCCACATGTGCTTCGGCGAGGAACCGCCGGCCGACGTGGTCCGGGCCTTCGAGACCACGATGATCCTGTACGCCGAGCACAGCTTCAACGCCTCCACCTTCGCCGCCCGGGTGATCACCTCAACGCTGTCCGACCTGTACAGCGCGGTCACCGGCGCGATCGGTGCACTCAAGGGCCCGCTGCACGGCGGGGCGAACGAGGCGGTCATGCACATGCTCGTCGAGATCGACGACCCGGCCCGGGTAGAGGGATGGCTCGATGAGGCCCTGGCGGCCAAGCGAAAGATCATGGGGTTCGGGCACCGGGTCTACAAGAACGGAGACTCCCGCGTCCCGATCATGCAGGCCGCCCTGGACAACCTGATCGCCACCTACGCCGACGACCGCACCCGCCGGCTTGCCGAGATCTACACCCGTCTCCAGGGTGCGATGCTCGACCGCAAGGGAATTCACCCCAACCTCGACTACCCCTCCGCGCTGGCGTACCACCTGATGGGCTTCGACATCGCAACCTTCACACCGATCTTCGTGATGAGCCGGATCACCGGCTGGACCGCCCACATCGTCGAGCAGCTCACCGCCAACGTGCTCATCCGCCCGCTGAGCGTCTACGCAGGCCCGCAACCGCGTCCGGTACCGGCCTGACGACCTTCCACCCCCCGAAGACCTCGACGTCGGCGGTCCCACCAGGACCGCGACGTCTGTTCCCACCAGGAGACGTCACGGAACAGCAGCCGACGAGACCCACACCGTGCTGGCCGACGCGGCGGCGGAACAGGCGGGCTGGACGGCCACGAATCCGAACCGCCACACCCGCGTCCGTCGGCCGGCATTCAGCCACAAACAACCGACGAGGGGTCCACCAGGTCCACGACGGGACCTACGAGATCATGCGGCTGATCATCGCCCACAGCATGCTCACCAAAGGAGAGCCGCATGAGCGCACCACCGGTCATCGCCCGGCTGATCGGCCATCTGGGGCACCTGACCCTGAACCGGCCGGCCGCGATCAACGCCCTCACCGCCGAGATGGTCACCATCATCCGCCGTACCCTGGCGATGTGGGCGGCCTCGGACCGCGTCCGCACCGTTCTCGTCTCCGGCGCGGGCGGACGTGGCCTCTGTGCAGGCGGCGACATCCGGGCGATCCACGCCGACGCGGTCTCCGGTGGCACCGCCTCGTTGGACTTCTGGGCCGACGAGTACCGGCTCAACGCCACCATCGCCGCATACCCCAAGCCCATTGTCGCCTGGATGGATGGTCTGGTCATGGGCGGCGGGATCGGCATCTCCGGCCACGCCTCGCTGCGGGTGGTGACCGAACGGTCCCGGCTCGCCATGCCCGAGGTCGGCATCGGCTTCCACCCTGACGTCGGCGGATCGTGGCTGCTCTCGCGGGCACCCGGCCAACTCGGTACCCACCTCGCCCTCACCGGCAATGCGATCGGCGCGGCCGACGCCATCGCCGTCGGCCTCGCCGATTACTACGTCCCATCCGAGCGGTTGCCCTATCTGAGGCTCGCGCTGGCCCGCCGCGACGCGGCCGATGCCGTCACCTCGTTCGCCACTACACCACCCGAGTCCGACCGCACTTTGGCGCACGGCTGGATCGACGACAGCTACTGCGACGACACGGTGGCCGGCATCGTCGAGCGACTCGCCCACCATCCCGATCCCGATGCGCGCGCCGCCGCCAAAACGATCGCGACCAGATCACCCACCTCGTTGGTCGTGACACTCCGCTCGCTACGTAGCGCGGCGCGCCTGCCCGACCTGCCCGCAGCATTGGCCCAGGAGTACCGGCTGTCCGCCGCGCTGCTGCGGCTGCCCGACCTGGCCGAGGGCATCCGCGCCCAGATCATCGACAAGGACCGGCAACCCCGCTGGCAACCGGCGACTCTCGTCGACGTGCCCCCAGAACTCGTGGATGCCTGTTTCGCCACGATCGACAACCCGCCCGACCTGACCGTCGAAGGACAGTGACAATCGCGTTTCTGGGACTGGGAAAATGACCACCCTGATGGCCACCAACCTGGTCACCGCCGGCCACCAGGTCATCGGATTTCACCCGGCACCCGCCGCCGAGCGGTCGGTCGCGTGCGTCGTCGTCGTGCCCGAAAGCGCCACGGCGGCGGTGCGCGGCGGGGTCCCCTAGTCGAAGGGCTTCTGAACGGAGGATGGCTGAATCGCACGGCCCAGCAGGTCGGATGCTTCGTGATGCCAGTGGGCTGGCGGAAGGTGCCATGGTGTGGATAACCGTGCTGAGTGCCGGTGGCGCCCCCCGTTCACCGCCCGAAAAACACAGGCTGATGACTGACAATCAGTGAGGGCGAGTCTAGTGATCGATGCCGTCTCTGCAGGTCAGTGCCAATTCGTGGCAGTCGGCGGTCTGACCGCAGCCCCACGGCATCATCGACGCCTTGACCAGCGCCGACGCGATGACCTTCGCCATTTGGGCTACCAGGGCGCCCATGGCAGCGTGCGCACCCCGTCCGAGCGGCGCCGCTTCCGGCCAAAGCTGTCACGCAGGCAGAAGGCCGTGAACCGGGCTCACGCGACCACGTCGAAGCCAACCGCTACGCACGATGAAAATGGCTGTCAGTAGTACGTCGGCTGCCGCTCTTCCGGGTCCGCATGCACCACGTCGAGGTTCCTGTCCGCGACGAGGCGGTCGACAACCCCACGGTCGGCTCCGATGCCGGCCCAATGAGGGTCGACGTCGCTGGCGAAACACCACGCATGATCCGCTGGCCAGACGAATGCCGGCGCTGAGTAAACGTCGGAGTCGAACAAGTCGCTCCACCCCATCAAGTCGTCCAGGGTACCGGTGAACAGGACATATCGCCGGTGCGGAAGGTCCAGCTTGGGTCCGCCAGTCAGTGCCGGATTCCGGAACGTCGCGCCGCCCTCCCACACGCAGACATAGCAGTCGCGCGTGGATGAGCTGTAGTCGGCGAGGGCCTCCAACGCTGTTCGGGCCATGTCGATCTCAGTGGTTCGGCGAGATGGCAGCCGCGCGTCCGACTCGCGCATATCCGGAAGGACCGGATCGGGCAGGTAGCGAAGGCGTGCGTACGCGGGGAACGAGGCTGGCCCGAACGTGATCCGCCGCGTCGGGCCGATATCGGTGGCATACAGCCACGCCGCAGCAGAGAGCTCGTCAGTGGGCTGCAGTGTCATCGTCGGAACAATAGACCGCGTTACGGTGCTCGAACACGCCTTCCGGCGCCAGGTGTTGTCGGTGCACCACTCGTACAAGCACAAGCATTTGTAGACCCTAGCCGTGTTATGGGTCTTGACGTAGGCTCCATGACCCGAGACGTCAGGCGCCGTGTAGTGCGGATTGTCAGCTCCGTTGCCGGTGCAGCCAAGGAGCAGGGCACTGCCTGCTACCAGGTCGATTTGCTGTCCTACCTGGAGCCTCGCCCTTATCGATCAACGCCCCTCCCGGCCGCGCCGACCTGCAAGATCAGGTTGGAAGAGACTCAGAGTTGTGGTAATCGAGGGAGTGGCGCCGGCGATTGCGCCAGCGCCACTCCAAACCGAACTGCCGTGATATCTCACGCCTGTCTCACGGACGGTCCGGGAAGGATCGATAGAGCCCAACCTGTCCCCGACCGCCACCTGGTCGTTGACCTGCATGTCAGCACGAGCTGGCATGGCATGGCAGTCCTGCTGGTTCTCTGGGGGTCAAGGGGTCGTCGGTGCGAATCCGGGCCGTCCCGACATAGAGGAAGCCCTGACCAGCGGAAACATGGCCAGGGCTTAGACTTTCTTCGATGGAGTTTGAGTCGTCCCCCGAACCCCCGTTTACCGGGTGCGGCTGTTCAGGTTTGTCGACGGTGTGCATCGTTGGGTGTTGGGGATGTGTGTTGCCGGTTGGGGTGGGCGGCGAGGCGCTCCAGGACGTCGGAGACGTCTGGGGCTTGGACGGGTTTGGCGATGTAGTAGGTGGTGGTGACCTCTTCGCTGGAGTGTCCCAGTTGTGCGGCGGCGCTCTTGGTGTCGGCTTCCTCCTTGATCAGGGTGGCCACGGTCTTGCGGTACGTGTGCGGAGTGACCCAGGCGAGGTCGGTGTCGGCGCGGGCCTGACGCCACTGGCGGCGGACGTTGTTGGGCGAGAGCCAGGCGCCGGCACGCTCTCCATCCGTGCGCAGCTACGCATCGACCTGCCTGGAGGCCGAGGTCAGATGCGAGTCGAAATGGGCGGCGGTTGGAGTTGGTCGAGGTGAACTGGCGCAGTTCCCTTCGCCGGCTACACGTGCGCCAGCCATCGCACGGGATCGCAGACTTTGCCGGCCAAGGCCGTCACACCTCGTCAGCACACCCTGTCCGCTGGCGTCGGTTGCTACGGCAGGTAGGACAGCCTGAGTGCAGGGCGGTCTGCTGGCGGGTTTCCCTTCTTACTTCTGCGGCGGTGGCCGGTCGTCTTGGTGGTGTTGGTTGGTGATGAGTCGGTGGAGGGTGGTTCGTTTGAGGGGGAAGGCGAGTTTGAGGGTGTGGGCGGTGAGGTGGATGGTCCACCAGGTGAGGGCGATGAGGTAGCCGGTGATGAGGGCGCCGTGGGTGGGCCAGGTGACGACGAGGGCGTAGCCGATGGCGAGGCCGGTGGCGGTGATGATGCGGATGGTGCGGATGCGGGTGAGGGTGAGTGCGGTGGCGATGCCGATGAGGGCGGCTCCGCCGTTGCGGATGATGCCGATGCCGGTGCTGTTCATGGGCATGTACATGAGTGCGGTGGTCATGAGGAGGATGCCGGTGGCGGCGATGGTGGCGTGGGTGATGACGGGTTTGGTGCGGGTGAGCCAGTGGGGGAGGTCGTCGGTGGGGATGCGGGGGGCGGCGGCGGCGATGATGGTGGCGCAGGCGGCGAGGGGGAGTGCCCAGCCGAGGGTCCAGGTGAGGAAGGGCCGGTAGGGGTATTGGAGGGCGGTGCCGACGGCGAGGCCGTAGAGGGCGGCGGTGGTGGGGCCTGCGATGGCGGCGGTGAGGTAGGCGTGTCGGATGAGTCGGCCGGTGGTGGGTTCGTTGGTGGTGGGTGGTCCGGCGAGCCAGGTGGTGGGGGCGAGGTGGGCGACGGCGTACGCGGCGAGGGCGGCGAGGGCGCCGGCGGCGCCGAGTTGGGGCATGGAGACGACGACGTCGATGATCCGGCCCTCGAGTTTGTAGATGTCGGCGTTGTGGACGGCGTGGAGGAGCAGGGCGAGGGAGCAGCCGCCGAGCAGGACTGCGGTGATGAGGTCGGTGATCCGCAGGCGGATGCGGGGGAGTTGGGTGGTGGCGGCGGTGGCGGTGTGGTGGTGTCGGGTGGTGAGGGTGAGTGCGCCGTCGGCGAGGGCGTGGGGTTGGTCGACGGCGCCGGTGGTGGTGGCGGTGGCGGTGGTGAGGGTGTCGACGAGTCCGGGAACGGGACCGGTGTGACGGACGATCACGGCGGTGAGGTGTGCGCGGTCGACGTCGGCGGCGTCGAGGATGTCGGTGACGGCGGTGGGGATGCGGTCGAGGAGTGGCTGCGCGGCGGTGGTGACGTCGGCGCGGGTGATGACTGCCGGTGGGCGGGGTGCGGGGAGCAGGATCGGGGCGCGGTCGTGGGTGGCGAGGGTGTGTCGGGCCTGCCGGACCGCGTCATGGAGGGCTGCCGTGTCGGTGTCGGGGTGGTGGAGTGCGTCGCGGAGCGGGTCGTCGTCGCTGGTGGCGGTGGTGATGACGTGGTGGGTGAGGATCTGGTCCAGGTCGTGTGGTTGTCCGACCGGCTGGGTGGCCAACTCCGTGTACCCGTCGGGGTGTGCCTGCAGGACGGTGAGGGTGGCGGGGCGTTGGTCGGTGTGGCAGGTGAGCAGGCAGGACCCGGGGGGTGCGTGCAGGCCGAGGGTGGTGGCGTAGGCGGCCAGCGCGGCCGGGGCGGTGACCAGGACCGGTGGGGGTAGTGCGGCGCGGGTCGCGGCGTCGGTGAGCAGGCCACGGCGGCGTGGTCCCCAGCCTGTCGGGATCGTGAGGGTCAGGGCGGTGATCGGCGCGCCTACCTGGTGTGCGGCGTGGTCGGTGAGGTGTCGCAGCAGCCCGGCGAGAACGTCCACTCCGTCGACCGGGCCTGATTCCGTCGGGGGTGGTGGGGTGGTCAGGAGGGTGACCGGGTCGGCGACGAAGCGGTATCCGGTGGGCAGGCTCTGCGCGGCGGTGGGATCGATGCCGTAGTAGCGGTGTCCGGTGGGGTCGATGGCGATGCCGGTGGGCAGGAGGTGCCGGCCGCCGACGAGGACGGGGATACGGGCTCCGGACCGGCCGATGGTCGCGGCGATCGCGGTGGGTGAGCTCAGGTCGATCGACAGCTGTGGTCCCCCGCTGGACATGCCCGGCAGTGTCACCCGCCGCTACGGGATCCCGTCAACCACCTGTACTCGTTAGTGATCCTTTGTGCGCGGATGGTGAGAATCCTTCTCGGTGGGATGGCCGTTCGCGTGAAGTGTCGTGTATGCGAGACAGGTCGCACACGACACCATCGGGGAAGGTGCCTGCATGCCGGACGAGTCCACGCAGACCCGCCGCCTGACCGAATACGGCTCCCGCCCCACCGTCTACCACCCACCGCAAACCCCACCGCCACCACCACGAGGACGGGCTGCCCGGTCTGTTCGCGCCGCCGTCGGCGCGCTGGTCTACCTGGCAGGGGCGCCGGCCGTGTTGTGGCTCGTCGCCGGTAATCCGCTGCGACGGCTACCGACCTGGCCACAACTGACCGCATGGCTCGACCAACCCCAGAACCGCCTGACGACCGAGGTTCTCACCGGCCTGGCCGTCTGGGCGCTGTGGCTGTTCTGGGCAGTGTTCGCCCTGCTGCTGCTGGCCGAACTGGTCGCCGCGGTGACCCGGTGGCGGATCCCGATCCTCAGGTTGCCGGCACCCCTGCACCGCCTGCTGTTCGGTCTGGCCGGCACCGCCGCCCTCGCGGTCACCTCCACCACCCACCTGCCCGGCCCCGACACCGACCCCGCACCCGCCGCCGTGACCTCAACCGGCAACACCCCGCCCGTACCGCAGCAGGCGGTCGCCCGAGGGCCGGCGATCATCCACGTCGCCGACACCCGCTACGTCTACACCGTCGAACGTCACGACACCCTGTCGAAGATCGCCACCGCCTGGCTCGGCGACACCACACGGTGGCCGGAAATCTGCCAGCTGAACAAACACCGCCACTTCCCGACCGTCGGCGGCACCCTCCGCGACTGCAACCTCATCTACCCCGGCTGGGAACTGCGCCTACCCGCCGACGCGACACCACCGGCCGACGCCACACCAACCCCACCACGACCCCACCAACCCACCCACCCGACACCCACGCCGCCACCGCCACACGACGAGGACACGGACAACGGAGCCGAGGCGCCCACCACCCCGACGACAACCGACCCGGTGCCGTCACCGACCCGACCCACCACACCGGCCCCACCGACGCCGTCCACCGCACCGACCGCCAACAGTGACCCCCGTCCGAGCCCAACCCCCGAACAGACCGCACCATCCACCGAATCGGACGGCATCGAGCTCCCCGGCGGCAGCTTCCTGCCATGGGCCCTGGCCGCAGCGATCAGCGCCGCCACCGCACTCGCCTGGCTACACCGCCGCCGCCGATTCACCCCCGCCCGCACCGACGACCCGCCCGCCCTGCCACCAGCAGTCGCCGAGGTACACCGTCGTGTGGTCCGCAACCGTGACCTGCCCGCCACCGCGGATCTGGCCGAACAAGCCGCCGCCGTACCCGACCTACCCCTGCTGCCCGCGGGCGGTATCGGAATCGTCGGCGACGGCGCGCACGCCGCCGCCCGCGCCGCACTGGTCACCATGCTCGCCTCCGGCGGCCCCCACAAGCCGCACCACCGCGGTGAGATCGTCATCGACCACGCCACCCTCACTACCCTGACCGGCCTCGACCCGGCCACGCTCACACCCTGGCCACGCCTGCACCTCGCCGACACCCCCGAGGACGCCCTGACCATCCTCGACACGATGCTGCTGCACCGCACCCGCATCCTCGACAACCACCACCTCACCGACATCAACGACCTCCGCCACCAGATACCGGACGAACAAACACTCCCACCTGTGCTGCTGATCAGTCCCACACCGACACCGGACACCCTCCGACGCCTCCAGGCCACCCTCCACACCGCCGCGCACCTCGACATCACCGCGCTACTGCTCGGCACCTGGCCACCCGGCCCCACCATCGCCGTCACCACCGACGGCCACATCCAGAACCCGCAAGACCCCGAGACGGCGCCGGTCGGGGACCGCATCGCCGTGCTCGACACCGCCCACACGGTCGCGTTCCTGACCACACTGAACGAGGCACACACCGGCACACCGCCCACCACCACCGCGCCAGCCGAACCTGCCACCCCCGCTCCGCTGCCCACCAGCCGCACCCACACCGACACCGCCGACACACCCCAACCCGACCAGCCCGCCCCCGACACCACCGTCAAAGCACACCTACGGGTCCTCGGACCACCACGCATCGACACCATCACCCAACCCGGCCGACCACTACGCGCCAAAGCCCTCGAACTGGCCGTATACCTCGCCGTCCACCCCGACGGCGCCACCACCCGCGACATCGGCGAATACCTCGAACCCGACGCCCGCATCAGCCAAGCCGACCAACGCGTACACACCAACGCCTCGAACCTCCGCCACGTACTCGGCCGCGCCGGCACCGCCGACCCCAAGAACGCCTACGTCATCAAAGACGCCGGCCGCTACCGCCTCGACCCCACCACCGTCGACGTCGACGTGTGGAGACTCCGCGACCTCCTCCGCCAAGCGACCATCGCCACCGGGCCACGGCGCCGCGAACTACTCACGACCGCATGCGACCTCTACACCGCACCCCTCGCCGAAGGCCGAGACTACGAATGGGTGCAACCCCACCGTGAAACCATCAGCCGCTGGGGCACCGAAGCCCACCTCCTCCTCGCCGACGACCTCCTCGACCACGACCCACAAGCAGCATCCGACCTCCTCGACAAAGCCATCAGCCTCGACCTCTACAACGAAGCCCTCTACCGCAAAGCCATGCACGCCCGACATGCCCTCGGCGACACCAACGGCATCCGAACCCTCCTCCGCGCCCTCACCAAAGCCCTCACCGACATCGACACCGCACCGCAGCACGACACCATCACGCTCGCCACCCAACTCCGGGCCACCCTGAACGACACATGAACCATCACCACGCCCCGCAGCCCGCACGGTGACCACCCGACACAGACGCGATCGTGATGCATCCGACCCAGCGGCCAGCGCCACCCGGACCACGGCTCGACGTGAGCCAGGATGGGCAATCGGGTCCAGATAACCGGCGAGACACTCCCACATCTGCGGCAGCTCACTGGAGTCATGGGTGTGGCTCTGACCGCACCATGAACGGAAGCCCAGGAGCCGCCGCCGGGCTGCTGGTGATAAGCCGTGCCGCCGCCTGACGCTCTATAGTTAGCGACCTCAATCAAGGCGAGCGGCTGGGGCCCTGGTGGCTTCGTAATCGCCTTTACCAATGACAGAGCGTTCGACATGATTGCCTCGTGCCGAGGCCGTCGCATCCTCCTACGTCGCGTAATCTGGTCTTCGACTCTCTGAAGGTATCCCTGCGCAAGATCGGTATCGGCCGTGGCCCTTGGGACGCGACCGTCGCCGATGCCGTCATCGGCCGAATTGCGGATGCTGTTGAACTGGACATCTGTGAGCGGCTCGGGGACTTGGACATCCGTGAAGTTGTCCGCTGGGCCGCGGGAGAACTGGCACACTGGACAGACCTCCAGTTCAAGGCGCGAACCGCAGCTCCCTCGTCGCTCACCAAGGCGCGTGAGGCACAATTGCACTCCGAGAATGCAGCGGCTGCCCACCTCGTCCTCGAACTCGCCGCAAGGCAGGAAGTCGACGGCCGTCAGCGAAATCCGAGCCGGCGTGATCTCGAATCCCTCGCAATCTTGGCCCATGAACTCTGGAGATGGCGGACCGTGGCAGACCGGGTCGCGGCCCGGCTGGTCACCGTGGCTGGCGCCCGACTGACCAAACGAGGCACCTTTGATGTCCAGGTCTGCGACCGACCTCCCTACCGGGTCTCCCAGTTTATGGATGCATACGTTAAGCGGATGGCCGATAACGGTCCATCTCGGAGTGCGGGCGATAACGCCGTCCTGCAAGATCTTGTCCGGTCCTTGAAGGGCGGTTCGGAGATACCTGGTGATCTGGCTGCGATCGACGTGGCGTTGAAGGACGACCGCGGCTACGGGCTCGTCGACCTCCTCGCCGCGCAGGAGTTCCTGATACAGGTCAGCGGGGCCGACGATCGCAGCGTCACTGGATTCCTGTTTTCCAGTTGGGAGAATCTGGAGGACTGCATCCGGGCCAACATGGACCGGCTCTTGCCCGCCGCTCATCCCGACGGTGTGCTGGAAGCATGCCAGCACTTGATTTGGACACAGGCCCTCCTGCAGAACTCGCCGCTGCAAATGTTGGAGTACCGAGAGTCGGTCGGCCGTCTCTATAGCCGTCCAGTTCTCGAACTCGGTGACGGGTCCCTTTTCGTGCCTCGGAACGTGCCCGGGCTGGCGCGCGTCGTGCTGCTGCAACGAATCCTCGAGGGCACCTGGCCCGAGCAACTCCAGGCGCGCGATGCTTCTCTCTCCAGAGCGCTTGAGCAGCGTCGGCAACTGGTGCGTCCCATCGCAGGGTTCGAGGCCGACCTGCAACGCACCCTCGCGTCCACGGGCCTGCCGTTCGTCGCCGGGGTCCTCCAAAGCGTTCTCGGTAGGCCCTCTGATCTGCTTGGCGTTCCGGTACGCGCCGAGATCGACGCCGTTGTCGTCGTCGTACACTCATTGACCATCTGGGTGCTGGAGGCTAAGGACCTCGCAATTCCATTCGCGCCAGGCCGTATACGCAGCGAAGTGAACAAGTACCAGCGTGCGGGAGGGCATGTGGACAAGCTGCTGGCCAAGGTCGCGGACGTCGCTGCGGATCCCGCCGAGGTCGCGGCCCGGCTCGGTGTTGCCGACGTGGCAGGGGCATTCGCCGTGCGGGGCCTGTTCGTGACACGAGAGCCGACCCCGGCCGCCTTCACCGACGACCGCACACACGACTTCGTCACCCTCGACCGGCTACCGGATTTTCTCTGGAACCAGCCCGGTGGCTGACGAGCCTCGACCAGTCGCGGGCGGCGGGCCGTTTCGCCGGACGCTCAGTCGGCACTGGCGGTCCTGCTCGATTCGTCGGAAGTCGGGACCACCCGCGTCGGCGACCTCGCCCAGCACCAAATCTGTCAGACGAACGTTGACAGATTCGAAGGCCACGGGCGCGCGTCACGTTGGCGATGTAGGAGAGATCAGGTTTGGCCTGTGTCTTGGTTCTTCGAAGTGGAGCGGGGTTCGCGATCGGCGGCGACTCGGACGTGAGGGCTCGCAGCCCGTCGCTGATCATCTGAATGTCGAGTTGGAATGGTCTCACAGGTAAGAGCTGCGAGCATGGACAACGATACGACCGGCTGCTGGGGCTGAACGATCCTGATGGCCGAGCGAGTCGAGTTGGACGACGCCGGCGGCCCGGTTGTGAATCTGTCCACCGGTTGTGAGCAGGCACGATGCTGCCCGAGGTGCGGGCAGCGGGCGATGCGCGTGAAGCAGTAGATTCCGACCCGGCTGCGGGACTTGCCGGTCGCCGGGCGAGCAGTACGGCTGCGCCACGTAGCGCAAACGATGCTGGTACTGCTCGACCCTTGCTTGCCCTCGCGAGTCGTTCATCGAGCAGTTCGCCCAGGTTCTGGCCCGTTCACGGCTGACCATCCGGTTGCGACAGGCGACAGGCGACAGGCGACAGGCGACAGGCGACAGGCGACAGGCGACGGGGGTGGCGGTGGCGGTGGCGACGCGGGTCGCACGATCGTGCGTCGGCCGGCGACCACGGCGTCTCGTGGCCGATCGTCGCGGCCGCGTTCACCACATCCGGCCACCGCGGTGTGACCGGCCGAGACCGAACCGGCTGCGGTGATCGGCATCGACGAGGTCCGCCGGGGCAAGCCGCACTGGGTCTGGGATAGGCAGGCCGTCTCGTGGACCACGACCGCGGACCGGTGGCACGTGGGCTTCGTAGATCTGTCCGGCGGCCAAGGGCTCCTCAGCCAGGTCGGAGGCCGTACCACCGCGGCGGTGACCGGATGGCTGGCCACTCGCTCACCCGCCTGTCGCGAGCAGATCCGCGGGGTGGCGATCGACATGTGCACCGTGTTCAAGGCCGTGATCCGGCAGGTGCTGCCGCATGCGCTGCTGGTCGTGGACCACTTCCACGTCGTGCAACTGGCCAACCGGGCCGTCACCGAGGTCCGCTGACACATGACGCTGACTCAACGCGGATGCCATGGCCGCAACAGTGACCCCGAGTGGCGGATGTGCAACCGGCTGACCCGCTACGCGGCCCGCATGCCCTGCAAGCACGTCGACCGCCAGGTCGACCTCGAAGCACTACCCGCC
Organism: Micromonospora maris AB-18-032; assembly: GCF_000204155.1. NCBI lineage: Bacteria > Bacillati > Actinomycetota > Actinomycetes > Micromonosporales > Micromonosporaceae > Micromonospora > Micromonospora maris. The sequence continues at coordinate 2,424,246 of NC_015434.1, forward strand.
AAGATCGGCGTCCCTCCTCGACGCGTGGATTGCCAAAGAAGACCCTTCGACCTGCTCGCGACCGCCCGCATCCACCCGGACCGCGAACACGTCCACCAGCTGCTATGTCGCTTCTACACCCGCTGCACCGCCACCGACCTGCCCGAGCTCTACCGACTCGCCACCGCCATCGAGACCTGGTGGCCGCAGATCCTCGCGTTCCTGCATACCGGGATCACCATCGCCGGCTCGGCAGGAACTAACCGGGTCATCAAGACCCTCGCCGGCGGTGACGCCTACGGCTTTCGCAACCCCCAAATACAAGCGCTTACGCACCCACACCGCGACCACCAGACGCCACCGTGGACACCCTAATCCCCTTAACTTCGAAGAGCCCGAATACCTGCATGGGGCTGCTGGACCCATGGGGTTGAGGGTGGCGCAGTGGGCCCTGGTGGACTCCTGACGTGGTGCGTCCTAGTCAAACCTTCCCGGCGAGGCAGGCTTCCCAGACTGCAGGCACAAAACGTTACTGGCGTAGACCGCTGGGTAGTCCCAGGTGAGAGCGCTCGGCCAGCTGCGTCCGGTCGTCAGATCGCTGCTGTCTAATTGATGTTCTTCGGGCAAACGGATCGCAGCGGGCAGCCGCCACAGTCTGGTATGCCTGGCCGGCACCAGCGTCGTCCGATCAGCCAGGCAGGGAAGTCCAACTCTCCGGGCCGCTCGGGGTGTAGGCATCGTGCGACCTCCACCATGTGGTCGATGTCGTCGCGCTCGGCGAGCCGTGTCCGCAGGAACACTCGTCGTACGTGCACATCGTAGGCGATGTCCGTCCCGGATAGCTCTTGTATTGGCACCGCCAGGTCGCGGGCAAGGATTCCTACTGCCATCGCCGACTTCTTTTGCGCGATGCCGGGAAACCTCCGCAGCCGGGCGGCCAGATCCGCCGCGCGTGGTTCGCCCGCCCAGATCCGGCCGGCATCCTCACCGTATTAGTTCACTACGAGGATGGCTGCGGCGACCAGCCATCCGGGCATGTTGTTGATGAACCGATGCAGGGCCGTCGGCTGGGCGACGGCGGCACGTACCTGCTCTGGCTCGGCCACCAACCGCGCTGGGTCGAGGTGTCCGAGGCGTTGGCGCAGGTCGTACGGTGCCTTCCAGGCTCGCTCGGCGGGTATGCCCTGATCGAAGATGACAGTCAGCAGGAACGCGAACGGGTCGGTCAGGATCAACGTGTTGGCTTCGGGGTGCGGTGTGAATCGGGGTGGGGTGCCGGCTCGTTCGGCCTGATGTTCCCGCCCGTACTTGAGCAGGGCCGTGACGACGGCACGCGCATCTGGCCGGACGGGAGCGGGTGTGCCGGTGGGTGCGAGCGGCCGGATGGTCTCCGGGGGCTTGGTGGGGGCTACGGGTTGTTCTGGCGCTGGTGGTTGGGGTTGCCGGTCGTACCAGGCGAGTTGTTCGCCGAGCGGTAGCCCGGCCAGTGGTCGGCGAACCGTCGCTCCGGCCTGGGTGAGCAGTAGCACGATTGCTTGCGCGTACTCGTCGCCGGCGTGGATTTCGACCACGCGGTCACGCACCTTGCTCTCTGCGCGCATCAGCTTGGCCGCGACCCATTGGCCCCACACGCGCCGGTAGTCCTTGCTCTGCTCGGCGAGGGCGGTGTCGTACGGTGCGAGCACCGTTTCGGGCAGCACCAAGCCGTGCTCGGCGCTCAGGATGTAGTAGCGGCGGGCGTGCCGTTCGGCGTAGGCGCGGCGGCGGATGAACAACGGCGAGACGTACAGGTCGCGGGCTGGCGCAGGGTGGTCGAGTTTCGACTTGACGCAGCCGATCAGCGCGATGTCTGCACGGGCCTCGCCAGGCTCGGCCGGCCTTGATTGTCCGCTCGGGCGCTGGGCCGTGATCGTTGGCTGAGCTGTGGAGGAAGAGGGCGATCGGCTTCTGTCGGCGAGCGTGTACCGGCCGTGCCCGACCCGGATGAGCGGCGTCCCGCACGGGCTGGGCGGGCCGCCGGTGGTATCCCGGGTCATTCCCTGGATGACCGGGCCAAGCGAGTGCGGGTGCCGCGTCGGGTGGAGCCGTTGGACCTCGGCGATCAGCTCCGCTCGGCTGAAGTCGAGCTTGTGTTCTGCGAGCTGGCGTGCTGCGGTGAGGATGAGCTGCCAGGCTGGCTGGTCCGTCACTGTCGCTTCCATTCAGGGGACGGTCGCAGATCCAGGATGTCGGGTACGGCCGCCGCGCCGGTCTCCCGTCGTCGGAGCAGGTTCAGCAGGTCCTCCTGCCTGGGCTGGCCGAACGCCAGCCGGTACATCACCAGGTCCGACTTGAGCCGGTCGAGCTTCGCCTGATCGCGGCTGAGCGGGTACGGCAGGACGTGCCGTTCGATCTTTGCCGGCCCGGGGAACACCCAGTACGGCGCGAAGTCGCCGAGCTCTCCAGAATGCGCTCGTGCCGCGTCGTAGAGGGCTTTCCACACGTCCGGCTCGGGGGAGCGCAGGGCCTCCGCGCGGTGTGCGGCGGCGACGTTGCGGCGTACGGCGTGCCCGCCGAATCGGTGCACTCTGCCCTCCCGCTGCTCAAAGTCGACGGGGTTGGCGGGGGTGTTCCAGTGCACGACGGCGGAACACCACTGGTGGAAGTCGATGCCTTCCTGTCCGGCGCTGGTGGTGGCGACGACGAACGGCCAGAAGGGGCTGTTGAAGGCTCGACGGACGGTCTCCTTACGGTTGACCTGGGATTGTTCTTCGCCGCGGCCGCCGTAGCGCAGCGCGAACCGGCCGGGCAGTTTGATCCGCTCGTCGGGATGGTGCGGGTTGAAGGCTTCGTACGTCGACGGTCGGCTGGCGATGGCCTGCCGCGCCTCGTCGGCGAGCCGGCAGATTTCCTCGTCGTCGAGGCGGGTGTCGGCGGCACCGCTGCGCAGGGTGTGCAGGTGCTCGTCGAGGACGGCTTGCAGATCGCCGGCGGCGCAGTACCGCAGCACCGCTCGCCAGTAGACCGGGCCCATTGACAGGCTGTCGAGCAGCTGCGCGGATTCAGGCCGGTTGAATAGGGACCGCAGCCCGTTCGCCAGGACCGCCGCGGCGCGCCAGTGCCCTGCGGGTGTGACCGCATCGTCGGGGTGGATCAGTCGGGATAGTGCCCGCCAGGCGATGTTGCCTGGCCCGTGCATGCCGATCTCCGCGACGCTGCCGAGCAAGCCGTCGAGATGGTCTGTTGCCGGGTAGCGGGCGTCGCGGGCCAGCTCGCGAGCTCGTTCCACGTGCCGGTCCAGGCCGGTGGCCGTTCCGTCCTCTTCGGCGGAGGTGCCCAGGGCGGCAGCGGCGTCGTCCGGGCGGGGGTCGACGCCGGGCCACCGGAAGACCAGTTCCCACGGCTCGGTCGGGCTCGCTTCGATGGCCTCCGCCTCGCCCGAAGCGTGAGCAAGCAGCCGTTCCCGCACCTCGCGTTCGACCACGTCGAGCGGTGCGGTCTCGTCCGGCCGTTGCCGGGCTAGGGCCAGCGGGTCGCAAAGATCGGCCAGGCCGGGATGGGGCCAGAACAGCGCCAGGACGCTCATCGCCGCCGGTCGGCCGTGTTCCATTCGGTAGTCGAGATGCCGGTGCCCTTCCCCGACGGCGCCGAGCCGGCGTTCGGCTTCGTAGCTGAGTAGCCCTGCCACGGCGGTGGGTGTGGCGTTCCAGGACGAGAACAGCAGCCGCTTGGTGATGCCGTCCCGCGCTGCGGTGGTGAACGGCTCGCCGAGCGCGTGGTAGGGCATGGATGGGGGCAGCCACAGTAGTCGCCACCAGCCCTGGTCGATGGTGTCGGCGGCGAGCTGCCGGAGCCGGGCGTTGCCGAGATCGACCGGTTCCCGTCGGTTGATCGCCTCGGCATCGAGCAGCTGGGTGGAGGCCAGCAGCGCGGACACTTCGGGGTGGGGCTGGCCGTCGAGCGCGGCGCGGACCTTGTCACCGAGCTGGTAGCCGTCGAGGAAGTTGAGGAAGTACGGGGCGGACTTCCAGTACTCCACCGTCATCGGAGCGCCGACGACGCCGGCGATCTTGCGCATTGCCACATAGCTGTGGACATCACGTGCGTCGAGGTTGTCCGCCACGGTGAGGTGCTCTCGCAGCATGCCCTCCTGCACCAGCGCGGGCCGTTCCGTACGACACATGACCCGCAGCAGCAGGCCGCGTAGCCGGTCGCGTAGGTCACCGCAGGGCTCGCCGCGCACCAGCGCGTCCCGGTACTCCTCGAACGCCTTCGTCACGTCGGCGTGCCAGGACTCGTCGTCGCTGAGGAACCTCAGCACCTGTTGGAAGTCGCGGTAGTGGTCCTCGCCGGCGGTGGCCTCCTCGGCGAGGGTGAACGGCTTGTACGGGGTGGCCGACAGCAGCAGCACCCGGGCGGCCCGGTAGTCGAACAGGTGTCGGGCGAGGTCGGCGCCCTCGCCGCCGTTGGGGTCGAGCAGCTCCCGGAACCGTTGGAACTCGTCGAGGATGATCAGGTCGGGTTCGAGAACCTCGACGCCGGCGGTCGCGAGCGTGGTCCGGAGAGCGCCGGTGAGCGTGCGTGCTGTTTCCCGTAGTGCGTCAGGTAGGGCGGGGCGGCGGCCGATGCCGTCGAGCAGCGCGTCGAACTCGTGGAGCAGGCCACGTCGGCGGGCGCGGCGGAGAAACTCGCCCGTGATGATGCGGTCAAGCTTCCCGTCGAGCTGTGCCCACAGCCGGTTGCACTGTTCCTCGAACCGGCCGGGGCTTGCGACGCCGGCCTGCAGGGCGCGTAGCGCGGCCCGGGTCTGCCAACCGTTCCACGAGCTCGCCTGCTCGAGGATCAGGAACAGCAGTGCTCGCTCCTCGGCCGTACCGGTGCGCCACCCCTGGTCGAACGAGGTGCCCGGGGTGAACGCGACCAGGTTGATCGGCTTGCCCGCAGTGGTGGGTGCGGCGTTGAGCTCAGTGGCGTGCTTGGCGAGCAGGGTGAGGCGGCTGGACAGCGTGACGGTTTCGTTGGGGGTGACCCGGAGTCGGGCGATGTTCTGCCGGGCGATGTCCTGATTGGAGCAGACGTACACGACGTCGACCCGGTCCACGCTGTCGTCGTCCTGCAATCGCTGCAGGGTCTGAGCGATGACGCCCCGGGCGACGACGCTCTTGCCGAGGCCGGTCTCGTCGGCGATCAGGAACCGGCGGGTCGGATCGGTGCCGAAGTACCGGTCAATGACATGCGCGACGGTGGCGCGTTGGAAGTCTTTCAAGCCGGCCATGACCGGCCCGGCGTCGTACCTGTTCACGCGCGCACCGCCTCTGTCATCGTCTCGCGTGCCGCCGTGATGACCCGCCACAGCGCCGGAAAGCCCGCAGGCAGCAGCCGGCCGCTGTCGCCGCTGGCTTCGATGCGGGTCACCAACCGGGCCAAATCGTCGAGCTGGTCCGGCCGGTCGGCGAGAGCGTTGAGCAGCAGCTCGAGGATCCCGGCCCCGCCAGCGCGCCAGGCACCCGATCCGCCGGTTCCGCCCCCTACGGCGGCGGCAGCCTCGGTGCCCAGGCCAAGGATCAGCAGCAGAAACCGCAGGAACTTCTCCGGAGTATCAATCTGCTGGGCGAGGACGTGATCGAGCCGATGTGCGGGGTCGCCGATCAGGGTGGCCAGGACGACGGTCTGCTCTCGGCCGGTGGTGTCCTCGGCGGTGATGACGATGAACGGGGTGAGGTCGGCCAGCGCAAGTCCGGCGAACACGGCAGCCGCCGGCTGCCCCGCCACCAGCGGCACCGCCTCACCGCGGCGGGTGTGCACCTGCGCAGTAAGCCGAACCCCCGGCAGATCGGGCAGGTCCTCCTGGGAGGTGAGCCGGATGCCGTAGCTGTCGGTATCGGTGGTGACGGTGGCCGACAGTGGGATGGCCGCGATGTCACGGATCAGGTCCCGTAGCGCGGTCGATTCCGGCTCCGACTCGGTGGCATCGTGGCGGTCGTAGGGATCGAGGATCCCGCGGAGACCTGCTTCCGGGCCGAGGACGGCGTTGATGCCCCACTGGGCGCGGCTGCCGACCAACTCCACCAACAGTTCGACATTCCCGCCGAACGCCGCGTCGGTGGCGTTCGCCGAGCCGAGCAGGACCCGTGCCTGGTGGCCCTTCTCCACCACGTACACCTTCGCGTGCAGCCCGTGCAGCACCTCCTGGCCCGGCGGCGCCCCCTCGGCGGGCAGACCCGCCAGAGCATTGACCACGAACGCCTCCGACCCGACCACCGTCTCCTCCGGCAGGCAGTCCAGGGTCTCCTGCCGGCTCACCAGAGCCAGCTGCCCGCCCGGCGCGCACCGGCCCAGGCCGCCCGGCGTGCAGAACGGCGAGATGATGAGGTGACGCGTGCCCTCGAAACGCGGCGGGCACGCGCCGGGCACGCCCAGCGCGTGGAAGCTCATCTCCCGGGCTCTGTCGGGGAGTTCCCACTGGGCCCGGCGCAGGTCCTCGGCCAGTGCCTCGATCGCCGCCTGCCGAACGGGCGGTGGTGGCGCGACCGCCAGCCGCATCGCATGCCGCAGGAGATCAGACAGCGGCCGGTTGTCCGCCTTCGGCCGTGGGCCGATAACACCGTCCAGGCGCAGGCACACGTCCCAGCTGCGATCCTTGGTCAGGTTCCGGCTGAGCACCAGCAGCCGCAGGGACGTCTCGCCGGTTGTCTCGTCGTGGAAGCGCAGCGCCCACAGCTTCGGGTGGAACAGGTGCCCGGGCTTGGGCCGGCGTACCTGGTGCACCATGGGCTCGACGAACGCCAGCAGCGCGGACTGCGTCGGGGGCACGGTGATCTGCCCCGCTTGGCAAAACACGTCGATGCGGTCGGCGCAGTGCCGCACGCCCTCCATCACCGTGATCGGGTCCGTTGACTCCCGCAGGCCCTGGGCGGCGAACGCCAACGGGGCGACCAGCAGACTCTCCAGGTCCAGGGTGAACGTCAACGCCACGGCTCGTGACAGCCGCGCGCCCGCTGGTGGGCGCAGCGCGTCGAGCAGCAGGGCGCGGGAGTCAGGCGCGAGCACCGGCAGCCTCCGGCAGGTCGGCGGCGCAGCCGTCGTGGATGTCGGCGAGGATCCGGCGTACCTGCGGCCACCGGAATACCAGTTGCCGGCTGCCCGACGCGCCACTCCACGTGCGAAGCAGCTTGTCGTTGACCAGCCGCGACTGGCCCTTCTTCACCGACCGTTCCCGCTCGGCCACGAGAGCCCGCAGTCCTGGGTCGGTGGCCGCATTACCGGCGGCTCCGCTGGTCACCGCGTCGAGCCACCGCCCAATGAACCGGTGCGCTGCTGCGTTTGTGGCGATCCGCGGGTTCTGCCGGATCAACCGGCTCCACATGCCCGACCGCTCCCACCCATTGAGGCCGGGCAAGTCCGACACTTGATCACTCCACTTCCGCAGGGCGTCGCGGTACACGTCCGTCGGATTCTCGTGCTCGGTCAGACCGGCTTGTTCGTACCGCTCGGCCACGAGCAAGTTGTACAGCAACGCTGCGCCATGCATCGCCAGCGAGAACCGCTGCGCGTCCCAGACCAGCGAACCGACCGGCTCCGGCGCGGCGAGCGCCGCCGGCTGCCACGGCACTTGGCCGTCGGTAACCGGCCGATGCCTGGGTTGGAGCAGGTACGCCAACAGCGTGTCCGGTGCCGCGGCAAGAAGCCTCTCCCGCAGCCAGCGGGCCTCCTGCGGATACAGCGCAAGTCCGCCGTCAACCTCATTCGGGAAGTTCGCCGGTGCTCCCGGCAGCGTCGGCTGCCAGGCATCGCTCGACTGGTCGGCCAGCTCCTCGGCCTCGGTCGATCCGGACGCCACCTGTCGGCCCGGAATGTCGTCGTCACCCGTGCGGATGCCGTACCGCAGCAGCGCCGCCGCGTAGATGGTCGATGGCAGGGTTCGCACACCGACGCCCGCCCGCCGGCCGATCACACCCGCGGTATCGTCCCCGCGTAGCAGCGCAGCGATCACCTTCCGCTCGTTGCCGTCAACCTGCGCGGCGAGGCGCTCACCGCGCAGTCCACGCCGCTGCGCCTCCTGATAGCACCACGGCACGATCAGCAGGTACCGCGCCCGGGTCTGCAGTACCGAGGTCCCGGGAAACAGCAGGTCGCTGAACGCGTCGCGGACCTGGCCGACGCCCAACTCGTCCCGGCTCTCCGCGTCGCTGAACAGCTTGAGCAGCTCACGCATCCGATTCTGATCGTCACGGGAACTGTCCAGCCAGCTCAATCCCGAGGCCATCAACACCCTCCGCTCATTCGTCCGCGCCATGAATGAGATTGCTGAGCGGACCGGTCGGCAGGGCGATCCAGCCCTCGACACGTGCGATCGGCCGCTGATCGTCACTCGGCTGGACCGCCAAACCGATCGCCGCGGCGCGCGCGTTCAAGGCCGCGATCACCGAGTCGAACGCGTCGTGGCTGCACCGACACAGCCCCTCGAACATCCCCAGATCCAGCCAAGGCGCCGCGTCGCGAAGCGCGGTCACCAGATCGGCATGCTGCACCTGCTGGCCCCGGCCCTTGTAACCGCGATGTGCCAATCCCCAGCAGTACAGAGCCGCCGCCGGATACACCTCCACGACCCTCCCGCCGCCACCACGGTCCACGTCGTGTCCGGCGGCGGCGAGCATCGCCAACAACCCGGCGCAGCGGAAGGCAGCATGCGCGATGCGGTCCGCGGAAACGCTAAGCGGGATGATGCCAGTCTTCTCGCGGACCACCTCGTCCGTCAGCCGGTACGCAAGGCGACGTCGCCACTGGGCGCCCTCGCCATCAGCGACGGCGACGTGACCGAGGCGGTGGGCCTGCACGAGCGCGACGAAAGGCTCCGGCCAGCCGAGGGGACAATCCAACCCCACCTTGTCCACGTGCCCACCGGCCTCGACGATGCGCACATCATCAACGTTTAGGATCAGGTCCCGCACGACCGCCCTGCCCGGCAGCCATTCAACCGTGGCCATCGCCGTACGCTTGTCCGCCGCTGCAAGGTCGACGCCGAGGGTCAGCACCGCACCACTTTAGGTGTGGCGCACCCATAAGGACACGGCTTGACCGACTGTCGTTAACCGATGTTCGGTTGTATTCCGCACCCAAGGTGCTGAGCCGGTCGTGGGTGCGGTGCGGCGGCGTCGTCCAAGCCCCGTCCTCCGCGCGGCACAGCGATTCTCGTCAGTTCAGTGGCGCGAGCGGCCGATCGCGCTGAACCCGGATTGCTTCTCGCAGTCAGGCAGCTGGCTCTCGACGTGACCGATCCCTAATGAGGGCGGCCAGTGTAGCGCCGGTGATCGCCAGATCGATGGGTGTGCCGGCGATATGCGGACGGGTGCGGCCGTACGCGCGTGCCGCGCAGCGTTGCGTCGAGCGTGCCTGGATGGCGTCCAGGCGTGTGCCGATGGGTGCACAGCCGGGCGGCAATCCGGTGACCGTCGATCGGGGCGATCAGCTCTGCGGCCATGACGACATGTGTCTTGGCGGGCACTCGTGTATCGCCGTGGCCTGGCAAGATCGCTGCGGGAGGTGGAGCCGTTGCAGTACAGGTGGGTTTCGTCGGCCGGCGGACCGCTGCTCGTCGCTCCGCAATCGGCGCTATCGCTGTGGACCGGTGCGGATACCACGGATGGTTCGGTGGAGAGCTGGGGCGACTACGGTCGGGCGTGCGCCGTCGACGGTTACGTCGGCGTAGTCGCGATCGGTCAGCGGCAGGCGCTTGTGCTGGGTGACGAGCCGGCGATGACGACGTACCTCTCCTCGGAACGGCTGTTCCTGCGGTGGGCAGCGGCGAACGAGGAAGATGACCTCGTGAGCGCTGCGCGACGAGCGGTAGGTGATGGCGTGAATTGGGACGGGGGTGAGGATGTCCGCTGGGTGGTGGACGGACCAGTCGTGATGTTCGATTCGGCGTGGCCCGGAGCGGAGCTGGAGCCCGACAACCAGCTCGTCATCGATCTGCGCCCGAGCGAATACCGGGTCCGGGCGACGCACCGCTCCGATGGTGACAACTGGATGATCCTCGTTCAGCTTCAACCCGTGCCATGAACGCACAGCCGGAGGCAGGGCCAGGCTTGATCAGGGCGCCCGAATCTGGCTCCCCTCTGTGTCAAGACACCGCCGAGAGGAGAGTTCTATGCTGGGTTTCGGCGGGTCTGGTCCAGGAGGCGAAGTGAGCCCGGTCGGGGAACCGGGTGATGTCGGCGACCTCGACCAGCAGCCGGGCGGCGCCGGAGGGTCCGATGCCGTGCAGGTCCATCAACCTGGTGCCGGTGGAAGCGACCAGCTCCTACAGTTCCTTGTCGGCTTCCTTGGAGCGTCGGTAGATCCGTTCGAGGTCGGCGATCAGCTCCGCGGCGACCCGCCGTCGGGCCTTGCCGACCGCGTCGCGGGGCCGGACCGTGGCCAGCAGTGTCTTGGCCTGGGCGGCGGACAGACTCTTCTTCGCCCCACCCGGGATCAGCTCCAGCAGCAGTTGGTGCAGCTGGGACACCATCCGGGTGTGGTCGACACCGAGGCAACGGCGCCGGTCGACCAGGATCCGCAGCAAGGCAAGCTGCTCGTCGTTGACCACCGGGCGTAGTCCGGTCATGCGGGTGCCGACCAGCGCGATGGAGTGGGCGTCGGTGGCGTCGGTCTTGCGGCCCTGCCCGGTGGCGAACACCCGCGCCCTGGCGGACAGCTTCGGTGGAACGTCGACGACCTGCTCGCCGTCGGCCAGCAGCCGGTTGGCGATGTGCCGGCCGATGCCCTGACAGCCCTCGATCGCCCACACCCGGTGCGGCCACTGACCGGCGTACTTTCGCATCGCCGTGTAGCCGTCGCGGTCGGTGTCGAACCGGCCGCCGCCGACGACGGTCTCGTCGCCAGCCATGACCTCGATCGTTGCCGAACGCTTGTGCGGGTCCATCCCGATGACCACACGACTCGGTGTGACAGTCAACGTGTCCTCCGATGCTCGATCCACCTGGGTTGTCGAGCCGGGAGGGCAACGCTACTTCGAGCCGAGCAAACCCCTCTTGAGCCTCTCCCCGCCCTGGGGCGACGCCCGGGCCGCGCAGGCCAAATGAGAGCCACACGACCAGCGTGGGCAGCCGCAATGAGAGCGACAACCCGGGCGCCTCGACCGAAGCCTGGCCGGGCAACGGTCGCAGGTCAATGAAACAAGTAGCCGCAAATCGCGCGGCTCGGTACGGCCGTCCGCGAGACCGGCGAGATGGCGTTGTGGGTTCAGGTGCGGCGAGCTGGCGCTGACGGAGAAAGCGGCTGCAGATAGCGCTGATGGTGTCGTCCCTGCCTGAATGTGCCGCTGTGGACGGAGGAGCTGTAGCTGATCTGGATCGGCCCCGGCCCCGGCCTGTCCTACGCTGACGCCATGAGGGAACGGGGCGTGAATCAAACTCCAGCACTTGCCCCACCTGGCGGGCGCTGATGGATCGGCAGGCCGCGGTGCCGACTCACGTGCTCCCGGACGAGGTCCGGGCTGAGGTGGAGACGCTGTGGCGCTACCACGACATGCACCACGAGCTGCGCTCGTGCGACGTGGGCATCGGGTTGGGCAGCCATGACCTCGGGGTTGCGGTTATCGCAACCCGGCTGTTTCAAGCAGGGCTGTTCCCGTGGATCGTTTTCACCGGGGCGAACGCGCCGACAACGATCGAGCGGTTCCCCCACGGCGAGGCGGTGCACTACCGTGAGTACGCGGTTGAGCACGGTGTCCCGGCGGAGTCCGTTCTCGTGGAGCCGCGGGCCACGAACACCGCCGAGAACCTCGAGTACTCCCGTGCGCTCCTGGCCGAACGACAGATCCCGGTGAAGTCGGTGCTGATCATGTCACGGCCCTACCAACAGCGCCGGGCCTACGCGACGTGCAGGTTGATGTGGCCGGAGGTCGATGTGGTGTGCGCGTCGAACCCACTCGAGCTGGACGACTACGTGAGCAGCATCGGCGATCCGCGGCGGGTGGTGGACATGTTGGTGGGTGACACGCAGCGGATCGAGGTGTACGCGGAGCGCGGGTTCGCGATCCCGCAGGAGATGCCGGACGAGGTGCGGGCGGCGTTCGAGCGCCTGGTGGCGGCGGGCTACACGAGCCGGCTGATTTGAGCCCAGCTACCAGCGCGGCCCTCCCGACCGGACGCCCATCCGGTCGCTGAGTTCGACAGCCAGCCGTGGTGGCCGGGGGCGCGTGAGGATATCGCGGACGAGGTCGCGGGAGAGCTGGTGGTAACGCACCTGGTCAGGGCCGATGACCTCGGCGTCCAGGAGCGCCGCGAGTGCGTCGTCGATGCGGTTCCACCGGGCGAGGGCTCGGGCGGTTTCGATGGCGTGGCGAACCTGCCGCTCGACGGGCACGGTGCTGGTGTCGAGTGGGACGCCGATGGCGATGGCGCGTTGCACGTCGCCGAGTTCCATCGCCACGGTCGTCTTGTGGATCGACACGTTGGTCGGCCCGAAAGCGGTCCAGACGTGGTTGCCATCGGCGCCGAGCCGCTGCGCGGCGGCATCGGCTTCGGCGATGTGGGTGTCGGCGGAAGCGCGGTCGTCGTCTCGGGCGGCGGCCAGCGCGCAGACGAGGTGCAGGCTGCCGTAGACCGACAGTAGCTGCGGAGTCGGCTTGACGAGCCGTGGTTCCAGGAAATGCGCCGCCGTGGCGGCGAGGCCGCGGGCTTGGGCGTACTCACCGATGGACGCCAGCGAGTGCGCGGCGGAGCGGCTGAGTGAGCCGATGACGACGTGGTCGTGGCTGGCGTTGGCGGCGGCCAGCCCTCGGCTGGCGGCGGTCCACGCGAGGTCACCTTCGCCCAGCTTGGTGAGGAACAACGCGGCGAGCTGGTGGGCGTATGCGGTCATCGCATGCGCGCGCTGGCCGTCGTCACCATCGTACGCTTCAGTGGCGGTGAGGCAGTCGTGGATGAGGTAGGGCAGCCGGCGGGCGAGGGTGCCATACCGCGAGTGCTGGTAGGCGGTCCAGATCTCGGCGACATCGTTCTCGATCTCGCGCAAGGCAGGAGCCTCGACGTCCCCCGTGCGGGCAAGCGCCGGCGCGAGGTGACGATAGTCGTGAAGCGCGGCCCGCAAGGCGGGGATGGTCTCGCGCCCTGAGTCGTCCGACCACTCGAACAGGCGCGGTGCACCGATCAGGTCGCCGAGGGACACGTCGAGGGCCTTGGCGATCGCGCGTATGACCGACAGGCGGTCCAGGTCGGCCCGGTTCGTCTCGACCTTGCGTAACCACTCCTGCGTCTTGCCGACCAGACCGGCCAGCACCTCCTGGGAGAGCCCTCGCCGGCGCCGGTAGAAGGCGACGCGCTGGCCGATCGTCATGTCGTCCGTCATTCCTCGCACACCATCACCCTGCCCGCTGAAGGCCGCCGGACCCGGTACGGATTTTCCCGGTCCTCCGTACGGACCGCTCCTACGTTCAGTTCACCCCGGATCACCGGCGCGTGTCGATGTCGGTGTCAGGGATGACTGACAGGGAGCTGCAGATGGAGGGATCGATGAGCGGCGCATCACACCACGGCTTGGTTCGCTGGCGAGGCCCGTCCGGGAGCGAACTGTCTCGGCGCTTTCCCTGCCTGCGTACCGCCATGAGGGCTGCGCGGGTGGGTGATCGGCGGTCTGCTCCCAGCCGCCGTGGTGCGGTGGCGGGCTCGCCCTTCCCCCGGCGGGCCCGCCGCTCATCGTTCCTGGTGGGGGTGGCGGCATGACGGTGTACGTCTCGCGTAACGCCATGGCCAGCCAGTCCCGGTGCCCCGAGCCCAGGTGGACGGCCTCGCCGGGGCAGGTGTGGCCTGCTGACCCGCCGCTGCTCACCTTCGTGTGGCGTCGGCTGTTCGCGCACGACCTGCACCGGCTCTACCCGAGCGTCACGGGCAGCGCCGCCGACATGTTCGACCGGTTCCTCGGCTGGCCCGCCCGCCCCACCCACGCCTACCGTGTCAGTACCACCACGGCCGTCAGCGTCGAGGGGGCCACCTCGTGAACGGCATCGGCCTCATCAACGCCACCGGCCAGCCGGCGATCGCCGGCAGCTTCCACACCCTGGTCGTGCAGCCAACGAGCTTCTGCAACCTCGACTGCACCTACTGCTATCTGCCCGACCGGAGATCCCTGCGCCTGATGAGCGGCGCGGTCGCGCAGGCCTGCGTCGAGTCGATCGCCCAGCAGAACAGCGGTCATCCCGTGAGTGTCGTGTGGCACGGGGGTGAACCCACCGCCACACCCATCGGGCTGTTCCGGGGCCTGCTGGCACCCTTCGAGGAGCTGCGGCGCGCGGGGCTGGTGCGTCACGAGATCCAGACCAACGGCACACTGATCAACCGACAGTGGTGCGACCTGTTCGCCACCTACGGGTTCGAGGTCGGGGTCAGCATCGACGGACCGGGCGCGTTGAACCGGAACCGCCTCGATCGGGCCGGCAACCCGACGGACGCCCGAACCCTGCGCGGCATGCAGACACTGGCCGAAGCGAGGCTGAGGTACTCGGTGATCTGCGTGGTCACCCCGGAAACCATCGCCCACGCGGACACCCTCGTCGACTTCTTCACCGGCCTGCCCGGCTGCCAGTCGGTCGGCTTCAACATCGAAGAACAGGAGGGCGCCGACCGGGCACCGGTGTCAGAGGACGCCGCGTACCGGTTCTGGCAGCACCTCATCAAACGTCGCGTCGGCGGCAACCCGCTGCGGATCCGCGACGTGGACCGGCTGGCCGACTATCTAGCCGCCACCCGCGCCGGACACGCCGACCACGCCCCGTACGAGCCGATCCCGACCGTCTCTTGGGATGGGCAGGTGGTGCTGCTGTCACCGGAGCTACTCGGTATCACCGAGCCGCGATACGGCGACTTCATCGCCGGCAACGTCCTCCATAAATCCATCACTGACATGCTCGCCGCTGCCGGCGACCTGGACTACGTCGCCGAATTCGTCACTGCCCTCAACGACTGTGCCGACCTCTGCGCCTTCTACGACTTCTGCCGTGGCGCCCAGGCCGGCAACCGCTACTTCGAGCACGCGACGTTCACCGCCCGAGAGACGACCTACTGCCGGACCACCCGACAGGCCCTCGTCCGAGCCGCCGCGGACCACCTCACCCTCCAAGGAGGAGCACCATGACCAACGCTCTCGCGGTCCTCGTCAACGCCGCACCCGAGCAACTCGCCCGTCTCGGCGTCGACCCGCAGCGGTCGGTAGCGTCGATCGACGCGGCGAAGTTCGACAATCGCCCCACCTGGGACAACAAGGGTAAGTTCGACAGTCGGCCCGGCTGGGACAACTGGAACAAGAAGAAGTAGCCCGCACCACGAGACGCGCGGGGTGGCGTGCCCACCCCGCGCCCACACAGGTTGAGGACACATGCGCACCACCACGATTGGCGACGTGAAGGTCCTGCTGCCGGACCTCGAACCGGACGACCTCGACACCACGACGGACCTGGCCGGTGGCCTCAGCGAGGCCCTCGTCGAGGGCGCCTCGTGGCGCGGCTCGCACCTTGAGGACGTCAGCATTCGCAGCAGCCTGATCACCGGCGTGGACCTGAGTGAGAGCACCTGGGAAGCCGGCAGCTTCTACGGCTGCGAGATCACCCGCACCGACTTCTCGGGCGCGACCCTGACCGGCATCACCATCGAACGATGCGCGGTCACCGGCTCCCGGTTCACCGGCACGAGACTCACCGACGTACGCCTCAAGGACGTACTGTTCGACGGCTGCCGCTTCGACTACGCGACCCTCCAACGCGTCGCCGCCGCCGGCTCGGTCGCCTTCACCGACTGCACGCTCTCCAACGGTGCCTGGTCTTCCTGCCGACTACCGCGCATCGCACTGCGATCATGTGACCTCGCCGGTCTGGAATTGGACTCCTGCCAGTTCGACGGAACCGACCTGCGGGGCAGCCGCCTCCATGACCTCAAGACGCCGCTGGACAACCTGCGCGGCGTCACCCTCGACGAAGACCAACTCCCTGACCTCACCCGGCTGGCCGTCGCCGCCCTCGACCTCACCGTACGCAACGACTGAATCCGAGGAGGCATCGTGGCAGCTGAACCCACCGGCAGCCCGGACACGATCCTCGTCTGCATCCGGGGCATCTCCCGGCTCGGGCAAGAGCAGCTCGCCCCGTGAGCTACGACGCCGGCACGGCCGGGGCTGCTGGTCCTCCCACCACTGGTAGTCCCAGCTGGACCGAACGGTAATCCGGTCAGCCCAGGGGAAGACCGCCGGCACGACACCCCTGCACTGCGTCGACGATCCGGGAGACCGCAGTGTTAAGACGCTTGCCGCGAATATGGGCGCGCAGCCCCTCCGGTACCCGCATCTGGAACGTGATCGTGAGAACTCGGGGACTCGCCGCTGTCTCTTCCCTTTTTGTCGTGCGCCGATCGTGTCCAATCTCTCCGAGAATGTGAAGAGTCCGCGAGATTGTCGTCTTTGACACGGACGGCTGCGTCTCCCAAGAGAGGCCGGACCTCCCGTGGCAGTAGAGCCCGCAGGCCTCGCGGGAGCAGACTCGCCGTACGTCCTCAGCCATCAGCGGCCTTGCAGCTCAACGAGTCGAGCGGCAATCGCCTCCGGCGTACGCGTCGTACCGGCGAGATGAGGGCGCGGTGTAACGACGTTGATCCTTGCTGGGCAATCAGTGTGGGCGGCAGACCGTGCTGGCCCGGCACGCGTCCGCATCGGTCGGCGTCAGCAGGGACTTCACCCAAAATGCTCAAGATCATTAGATGATCAAACGCCCTGCCGTGCCGCCGCGAACGTGGTCAGCGGTCCGACTGCAACGCAAGCGGCAGGAGCGGTGGAGCCGTGTGCCGGGGTGGTCCCGGCTCTATCGGAGCCCCCCGGGCAGACTAATGCCATGCCAGTCGTCACCGCCGTTCTCGGGGACATCACGACGCAGGATGTGGATGCCATCGTCAACGCGGCGAACAAGGCGATGCGCGGAGGTGGTGGTGTGGATGGCGCGATCCATCGCGGCGGAGGCCCGGCGGTCCTGCGTGACTGCATCGCCCGGTTTCCTGAGGGCCTTGCTACCGGCGACGCCGGATGGACCACGGCAGGCGACCTGCCCGCCCGGTGGGTCATCCACACCGTCGGCCCCAACTACCACGCCGGGGAGCGCGACCGTTCCCTGCTGGAGTCGTGTTACCGGCGTGCGCTGGAGGTCGCCGACGAACTGGGCGCGCGCAGCGTCGCGTTCCCGCTGATCAACACCGGTGTCCGCGGCTGGCCACACGCCGATGCCATCGCGGCGGCGATCGAGACCATCGCGGCCGCCGAGACGGGCGTCGACGAGGTGCGGCTCGTCGCATTCGACGAAGCCATGCACAAGCGAACCCGCGCGGCTGTCTGGGTTCGGTGTCCGCCGCCCGTCGACACAGACAGTGTCGGCTCCTTGTTTGAGCGCGAGCCGATCCAGTACTCGCTGCGCGGCGACTTCTACCTGTGGTACGAACTGCGCGCGCGGTTCGCCGACACGCCGCTGCCACACGACTGCTACGACCTACGGATGCTCATCATGGACACCATCGAGCAGATTGTCGGCAAACATCCCGCCAGCCTCGAATCGGCACCGTGGCACGACCCCACCGGAGCGATATACGTCCCCGAGTTCGACCCGGGCCACGGCATGTCTGCCGGCGCTGTCCACGTTCCCTGGTGGGTGCACACGGGATTGCCGATCTTGCTCGATCGCTACGCCGCGCGACGCGAATCCAGCGCATTCACGGCTGAATGACGCAATCTCGCTTACACCAGGCACAATCGGCGCACCGCCGACCCTTTGCGACGCTGCGCGCAGGGCCACTCAAGCGTCGGATTGCCCTGCAAGCGCAACAGATCGAAGACGTAGTCGACGACTGGCGTGCTGCGCAGTAGACGCCGTGGCGGCGCCGACGTGTGCATGCGGATCTGCGGCCACGAGAACGAGGGGTCTGCCACTCTCCTTCAAGGCGATGATCTCCCCGTCTGCACGGTGCTGGCGGCCCCGGCGGCGCGAGCGGCGTTGGGCAAGGCCCCCTTGCCGAGACATGGTGAGGCCCCATCGTGGGTGTTACGGATGCTGCTGCATGCGCCGACTCTGGGGTGGTGGTGCCCGGCTAGACCGCCATTGGCTTGATGTGGCGACGCGGGTGCGCTGTGCTGGCAGTGGTC
This sequence comes from Micromonospora maris AB-18-032, assembly GCF_000204155.1. Lineage (NCBI taxonomy): Bacteria > Bacillati > Actinomycetota > Actinomycetes > Micromonosporales > Micromonosporaceae > Micromonospora > Micromonospora maris. The sequence continues at coordinate 2,442,375 of NC_015434.1, forward strand.
GTCGTTCGATCGGGGGTGATCGTGGCCGCGCAGGTGGATCCCGAGTGGTGGAGCTCGGGACGTTGGAACGGCCGACCGATCGGTGAGGTTCTGCGGCGGCGCGATGTCACTGCTGTCTTCCGCTTCCTGCACGCGCGAGGCGTGTCGTACGGCAGGATCGCCGCTCTGGTCGGTGTCTCGCCCAACCGGGCTGCTGAGATAGCCAAGGGCGTTCGGCAGGTCACGGCCTACGAGGTGTTGGAGCGGATCGCTGCTGGTCTGAACATTCCGCGTCTGGCTATGGGTCTCGGTCGAGACGAGGACGCTGATGTGTCTCGTGCCCCCGGTCATCGGGTGGCGGAGGGTGGCGCGGACCGATCGCTTGCCAGCATGGCGGTCAACAGCCTGGCGAGCCTTCGGCTGGGCATGGATGAGGCCCTGGCGTCGGCGAGTGTCGCTCCTCGGCAACTTGAGTTGATCGAGGAGTCCGCAAGCGAGCACATGAGGGTTTATCCCTCGGCGTCGCCCCAGGTCATGCTGTCGTTGTTGGCCGCCGACTGTCGGGAGGTTCAGGTGCTGTCGCTGCGGCGGCAGCCGGCGGCGGTCCAGGCCCGGCTGTCAGGGGTGGCGGCGGTGCTGGCGACGATGTGTGCTGATGCGTTGATGAGGCTCGGGGAGGTGACCGAGGCTCGACGGTGGTACGGCACGGCGATCCACGCGGCGGACGACAGCGGGCAGGCTCAGCTTCGGGTACTGGTGCGGGCCCAAGCGGCGATGCTGCCGTACTACTTCGGGGATCCGACCCGAGCCGTGGCCCTGGCTGATGCTGCTCTGGCCGTCACGTCGATCGCATCATCGCCGGGTGCCTTGGCAGCCGCAGGGCGGGCGCGTGCCCTGGCCCGAATCGGCGCCGCCGAGCAGGCACGGTCGGGCATCGACCAGGCGCGTCGGCTGTTCGATCAGGCTGGCGATGAGGACACGAACGTCGCCTTCAGGTTTCCAGCGAAGCGGCTGTTGTTCTACCTCTCCGGCGCGTACACCTGGCTCGGTGACACGGGGGAGGCGTACCGGGTCCAGGACGAGGCGTTGCGGCTATACGGCTCGGCTCCGGCCGTACCGATCGACGTGGCGCTCATCGCCCTGGACCGGTCGATGTGCCTCGCGCAGGACCGGCGGGCAACCGAAGCGGCGGTGACCGCGCGTGACGCCGTCGCGGACCTGCCCGAGACGCAGCGAACGGAGATCATCCTGAACAGGGCCACCGTGGTCACCGCGATCCCTGACAAGGGCCAGCGGGGCGAGGCCGCCATGTTGACCGACTATGTGCGGGCGTGCCGCGAGCGCGCCCGTAGGCTTGGGACCACAGCCGCACTTGGTCCCTAGGAGCCCCATGTTCGTCGAGGCGCGCACCCGGCCGGTGCTCGCCGAGGTATGCCGTCTCCTCGGCTACCCCGACTCGAACGCGATCCTGCTGCGACACCACACCAACGCCGTCTACGCAGTCGGTGACGTGGTCGTCAAGATCGCCCCCGGCGACCAGGACCTGGAACAGGTGCACGCGATGGTGGCCGTGGTCGACTGGCTGGTGGCCCAAGACTTCCCCACGGTGCGCCTTCACCCAGGGCTGTCCCAGCCCGTCCTGGCGGGCGGGCACGCCGTCACGGTCTGGCAGCGTCTGGACCCGGCACACGACAACCCCATCACCGTCTCCGAACTCGGCACGCTTCTCCGAGATCTGCACGCCCTGCCGGCTCCGCCGGTGCCGCTGCCCGTGCTGCGACCGATCCACAGCATCGAGCGGTCCGTCGCCCGCTCGGAAATCCTGAACGACAAGGAACAGGATCTGCTGATGGGCCGGCTCGAAACGCTGGCCACCGGCTGGGAAACGATGCGGTTTCCCCGAGGTGCGAGCCTGATCCAGTCCGACCCGCAGGTCCGCAACGCACTGCGGCGCTTCGACGGCAGGCCCGTCCTTTCCGACTGGGACGGCGCCGCTCTCGGACCCCGGGAGTGGGACATCGCCACCATCGCTGTCCACTGCCGCCGCTTCGACCCGCCCGGCCCGGGAGCCTTCGCCGACTTCACCGCCGCCTACGGCTGGGATGCCACATCCTGGCCACAGTTCGAGGAACTGTGCCAGCTCCGTGAGCTGCAAATGATCGCGACCAACGCCCGAAAGTCCCGACCAGGCACCGAAGCGGCCGACGAAGTGCACCACCGGATCGCGGGCCTCGTTGACGACGGGGCGGACCTCCGCCGCTGGCACATTCTCTGAACCAGCTCCCGTACTGACCGACCGCCTGCTCGCTTCGCATCGACCCAGGCCAGACCCGGTGAGGCCCACCGTGGCCCACCACGCTGGGCCTATCCCCGGCCGATGCCCTCAGCGACCGTGGATGTCAGGAACACGTCGGCACACCGGCCAGGACCATCCTGACCCCCATTGCGCGCCGGCGGGCCAGCGGAAATGTCACGCCAGGGAGAGCCAGATGGACGTGCCCCACGGCGGCAGGCCGGACTGCGACCCGACGCACCGGCAAAGCGCGGCGCCGGGCACTCCGTCGACCGCACGGATGACTCCCCGTTCACGTACCGCCAGCACGGCTGCGGGGGCGGGTGACCGGCGACCTACTCCCAGCCGCTGGCCTACAGCGGTGGGCTTGCCGGTGCGGTGGGCGAGCCCACCGCACACATTCCTCGCTCCGATGCCAGCCAGCTGATGCCAGTAGACAGACCAGGAGACAGGATTCGTCGTGGGTTATCGACCGGGGCCGAACAATCTGCTGCGCGCGGCGCGGTTGGCGCAGCGGTCTCCCTCGGGTTCGGGGCGGCCGATGTCGCGTCAGGAGTTGGCGGATGCGGTCAACGCGTACGCCTACCGGCGCACGGGCCGTCGGGTCGCTGTCGACGCCCGCTATGTGGGCAAGCTGGAACGCGGTGAACACCGGTGGCCCTATGAGCATTGCCGCACGGCGTTGCGGGAGGTTCTCGGTAAGAGCACCGACGCCGAACTCGGCTTCTTCATCATTCACGGACACGCCACAGACCCCGAGGTGGACCCCGCACTGGAGATGCCCTCGGGCATGCCTGCGCCTGGATCCGAGGACAGTGCGGTAGGGGTAAGGAGGACAGTCGGGGATGCAGGCGGTGGGCTGGTCGTGCCTGGCGGTGCGGCGACGGTACGGGTAAGCCTGACCGTCGCCGCCGAGCAGGTCAGAGTGATCCGTGACCAGGGTCCGACCGGACGGGTTGCTGTCCTGGCGGGCCCCGTCGAAGTCCTCATCGAACCATCCGATACCGCCACCGTCGTCACACCTGATGCTGATCCGCTCGGGCACGACGGTCGACAGGCCCAGGTGCGCTGACCGCTGCGGTTGGGTGTGGCCGGGCACGACCGGCGGCCAGATGCGGGGATCAACGACGATCAGGGTGACAAGAGCCGGTCCTACCATGCAGAGCGCGGCGGCGGTGGACGTTGTCGTCGGTGCCTTCGACTGAGCTGCAGGGCAGCTGCGGGGTGTTCACAACCACCCTCACTCGGTTCTATCCGGCGGCCGCCACGCGCCTCGCCATGGCGCTGTGGTTGAGTTGATCGGTGCCGATCCCGCCGTACAAGAGTCCGATCCTGCGATCCGGGTGGAAACCGAACCCGTTCGATCGAATCACTGAACGGCGTCGGCTGAGGGTGCTGCTCGACCGGCCACTGCTTGCCGGTGACGCCGACGGGCAGGGTGAGTTCGCCGGATACCCGTTCATGCCGGGCGGCTCGACCGGTTTCCCCGACGCCGCGGCGGTCCTGCGCTCATACGGTCAGCACGAGGCCGTCGAGCTGCTGTTCGTCACTGACGATCCGGACGCTACCGGAGGTGTCGTCTTAGAAGACCCGGATCTTGAGCGCGACGAGGTGTGCTTCACGGTGCACGACAAGATGTGGACGGGAGTTGACGGCTACCGCGAGTCCCTCGCCGAGGCGCAGGAGCTGGCCGGCCGTCACGGACTACAGGTCACGGAGGCGTTGGCTGGCGTGCTGCTTCCCCACATCGGTAACCAAATCGAGTGTGATGCCATTGTCACGTCCCGTCCGTGGTTGCTGGCAAGGCGGACAGGTGCCCACGCGCGGCACCAAGCGAACGTGCTGTCGCCCGAGGAAGCTCTCGCCCTGGTTGGTCTGTTCCTGCGGTGGCACGGGGATCCGGTGATCATCGGTGGCGGACGGATCCGCTGGAGCCCCGTGCCGATGCGACAAGCGGCGGCATACGCGATGCTGCCAAGCTATAGGGAGTGGGCGGCTGCGGCACCCAGAGACCACGCCGGGGATCTGCCCTACAGCTCGCTCGTGGCATCGTGTCTTACGAGGGTGGCGCGGGCGCTGGCGTTTCGGGACGCGATCCACGGCCTCTCGGCGCACGATGCCCGCCGCAACGCCGATGAGATGCTGGCTGAGCTGGATTCGCTGCTGTACAGCCTGGTCGGCGCGTTCGACATCACGGCTCGTGTCGCCGACCTCTACCTCGGCCTGAACACGCCAAATTTCCAAGTGGGCTGGCAGAAGCAGGCTTGGCGGGATCAGCTGGACGGCCGCGCCCCGGAACTGGCCAACTTCACCGGCGCGGGCGGGACCGCTCATCGGGTCATGAAGGTTGCGGCCGTGCTGCGGAACACCGTGCACAGCGCCGCTCTGCATTTCACCGGGCACCAGTCACTCGGCGGCGAGGAAAACATCCTGGTGACGGTGCCGCCCGCTGAGGAGCAGGCTCTGCTGCGCTGGCTGGACGTCGACGGGGACGCCTGGGGCATAGTGACCTTGCCGAGCGGCCGAGTCGCCCTCAGTGCTTGCAAGTTCGTGGAAAGGCTTGTACCGGCGTCACTGGTGGCACTGGACGGGACCATGTCCCGCACACCCCTGGATGGGCTGCCCGCCCACACGCCTACCGACCCTCAGCAGAACTGGAGGTTCTGCGACACCACTGGGCATCGACTACGCCTGCTCTATGGCTTACCTGACCTATCCTCCCAGGCGCCCAACCTTGCGTATCGGGCTATCATCTGACAACCGATCCCGGCGGGGTTGCCCCCGTCAGCTGGGGTCGCCGGACCCATTCAACGAGGAAGTCGTGGGCTTCGGCGGGCAATGCCCAAGAGTTGACAATCTCGATAGCCGCTTCGTGGTAGCCGCCTTCCACTGCGGTCATGAGCTGCTCAAGCTGATCAACGTCGCGTCGGTTTCTTGCAACCCGCATGATCGGGAGCAACAGCAGGATCAGGGCGGCGCGGCCGTGCTTGCTCATCTCGCGCAGTGCTGCCTCCTCGAACCGGGTCAGCACTGGCTCCCACACGTTCCGGGGCAACACTGCGCGCAAGAGCCAGTCATGGTTTGTAATGATCTGGGGGTAATAACCTGCAAGGGTTCTATCCCACCGGCCAAAGACTGCTGCCGCCCGGCCGACTGGCGGGGAGACCGTTCCCGTCAGGATCCAAGCGAGAACAGGCAGTATGCCAGCGCCGGCCACGTAAGTCAGCTCGTAGAGGATCGAGAGGCCGTACTCGGCCAGGTCATCGGCGGTGGGCCGCTGAACAAGGCGGTGCCATACCCGGGCCGTCTCGGGTACGGCACGCTGGGACAGATCATCCGCGACCAGTCCCTTGATCAATTCCCCGGTTCCGTCGTTAAGGGCGATCGGCTTGTTCAGCAAAGTGTCGTAAAGCAATCCGGCTGAACTGCTCAGGGGGGAAACTCTGGCGTGGTGCTCGACGGCGTCAGCCATCGCACGAGCTATGCGGGTGGCGTTGTCCGGCGCGGTGACCGCCAGCAGCGCCGATAGTGGGATGTCGACCTCTGGGAAAAGCTCTAGCTGCGTCCTCCGGCGGTCGGCGGCTGGTGCTGCACACGAGAGGGCCACTACACGGGTGACCACATCGCGAAGCGTGGCGTTGTCCGGGGCAACGTTCTCCATACACCGGGCGGCAAAGGACAGGTGGCTGAGCGAGGCGCTGGGGACCTCGTCGACGCGGGCCAGCACGAGGCGCAATATTCGGTCCGCGCCGTCGTCGCAATGGCGGTCCAGAATCTGTACTGCTAGCTGGCCGACAACGTCCCAGGTGCTGTCGGCGAGGTGCGGCTCCAGCTGGCCCCATACCACCTCGGGATCGGGTTGATGCTTAACGAGTTGGGAGGCGGCGAAAAACTCCAGGAACGTGCGGTGCACGAACCCGTAGTGCGGTTGCAGGGCGTCCGAGCCCACGTCGGTGAGCACCCAGGCTCGGCCGGCGCAGAAGTCAAGGAAGTCGGCCGCGGCCTGAGCCGCCTCGTCTGGGTCCTCGAACCGCTTGGTCTTCATGTATTCGGCGAGGAACGCGATCAGCTCCGTGCGTGGCAGCGCTTGGCGGCCCTGCGGATCGGTGAAGAGCCGCCAGGCGAGGCGTTGCACTGCTGGGCGGATGTGTGCCCCGTACCGGTGTGTGACCTCGATGCCCCGTGACCGGTCCCAGGTCTCGAATAGCAGCTCGGCGCACTTCTCGTAAATCTCGGGCTTGTTACGCGGGATGTAATGAACGGTCGAATACAGGCCGCACAGCAGCGACAGCACCAGCGGGTTGACTCGCAGGTCGCGGGCCACCTCGCTCTCCCGCATGAATGCCTCGGTCAGTTGACGGCGCTGGTCGGCGTCCAGCGTTGTATCGAGCCGGAACCACCGGTTGGCGTACTGATTGACCTGGGTTTCGTTGAATGGGGCAATGTCGACGGTCGGAAACAGGTCAGAGTCGAGGGGGGCGTCTGGATAGCCGACGGCTCGGGAGGTGACGATGACGCGGGCAAGCGGGTAGCGGTGGGCGAAGCCATCGACGAGTCCGGCGAAGGATTGGCGGTAGGAGCTGTCACCGAGTTCGTCGATGCCGTCGATGATGACCGTGGCGCGGCCGTTAAGCAGCAGATACTCGAGCGCATCAGGTGGGGGGTTGACGTTGCCAGGACGCCGGCACGCCGCCTCCAGGTAGTGCAGCAGCGTGTGGTGATCGGTGCGCAGTGACTGTGTGTGTGCACGCACGACGAGCAGGATCGGCACCTGCCCCTCTAGGCCGCCGATCCTGTCGGCTGCCAGGTCGTGGGCGAGCTTCGCGGCCAGCGTGGACTTTCCCGCGCCCGGGTCGCCGAGGATGACGAAGCGAACCTCGTTGTTCATGCCGTCGGCCAGCGTGAACGTCTCTGAGGCCGATGAATCCCACACGGAGGAGGCGGCTGGGCGCAGTACGGGGGTGACGTACAGCTGAGCGTAGTCGACCTGGCGGTTCAAGTCGTGCGCGGCCATGCGCAGCTTCGCGTGGCCGGCCTTGGTCGCAGATCGAACCGCCTTGGCGAACTGGTGGACTTCGTCGAGCGTCTTGAGGCGGTTTAGCAGCTCGCTATTGAGCACCCCGGCAGCGGCCACCCTGGCTGCCATCGCCACGGCGCGGCCGCTGTCGAGCGTTCCTGGCGCCGCGGTCTGTCGCACCGCATGCACCGCGGCGTCCACCAGTTCGTGTAGTACGTCGGTGGCCTGTAGCAGGTCTGCCTCGCCGAACTCGCCATGGTGGCGCAAGCCGTGCCGCAGCTGCTCACGGATCGCGCTCCGCGTGTCGTCGGTTGTCGACGCGAGGGAGGAGATCATGGCCTGACGTACGAGGTGATCGAACTGAGCCGACTCGGTGAACTCGCGAAACCCACGGAGCTGCCGAGGGTTCAGGTGCTCGATGAACCGTTCAGTGTTCCCAGCGACCAGGATGCCGGCGGCATCGGTGGCGATCTTGTTCCGCTGGTGCCTGGTCAGCAGCTTCCGGCCGATGACGGTGCTGCAGTTGACGGCCGCCTTGGTGGCCAACTGGCCGAGCGTCGCCATGTCCATGGGTGATCCTGCCCTTCGCCGCCGCCTTACACCGGGTCCCCGCGTCAGTCTCGAAATGAGCGCCTCCAACGCCACGGCGTTGCCATCCTCGGCGGCGTCAAGAAGCCACGTTCGGCTTCTGACTCGCCTAGCACCTCAGGCACCATGGTTGTGGCGAAGACGTTGCGCCAGCCTGTCATCCTTCTGTACTCGGCAGCTTGGCACTGAGGGTGGGTGCCCGAGGATTGCGGTGATGGTCGACAATACAGAGCCACGGCCGCCACGATCACGCACGTCGGTGAGGCGCAGCAACTTGTCGTGGGAGCTTTTGCAGGGCGGGCAACCAGGGCCGCTGCTCCAGGCTCTGGAGAGCATCAAACAGGCGCAGCCCGACGTGGGGCCGCCGACACGCCCTCGGCGGCCACGGTGACCCCGTCGGTGACGCCATCCTCACCATCGGCGGACGCATGCGACGCAACCGGTACGCCGACCTGCCCCGGGAGGTCAGCGAGCAGCTCGACGGTGTCGCCCGCCACCTCCCGGCGACACCAGGCTGGACCGCACCGCTCACCCGGATCCGGGACACCATCCCCGCCATAAGCGACCACGCCGCCCGCGCACCACCCAGCTCCTCGACCGCCTCAACGGCCGGATCCGCCGAACCCTCCGCCTCGGCACCGGCCTCGACCGCCTCGCCGGTCTGGGGTGACCGGTCTGCCGCGACCGTCTCGTCTCCGCCTACACCGCCGCACCGGCCACCGTCATCTGCCGCTGCGACCACTGCAGCTGCATCGGCCCCGGCTGCCGCTACGGACTGCCCGGGGCGGCCGGGGCACCGCACATCTGGGTCCGCGCAGACACCGTTGCGGACCGACTCCCGCACGCCTGCTCTTCGGAGCCGGCAGCGCCGTACGCGGCGTGAGCGTGCCCGCTCGTGGCGCCATTCGGCCAGGACCCGAGGCGGGGGGTCGGGGTGCCAGAGCGAGCACGTGGCGACGCCGGGGCTCCAGCAGATCCAGCCCGTCGGTGAAGCGTTCGAGTTCCATCTTCTTGAACGGCGCGAATTTGTATCAGATGCCTTGACTAACCTTTAAACGATCCGCCGGATCGCCGCGATCTGGTTGATCCAACTGTCCAGTCGAGTGATCTTGACGACGTCGCCGGTTGTCGGGGCTTGGATGATGAGTCCGTCGCCGAGGTACATGCCGACGTGACGCGGGTTGGTCATGGTGCCTTGGCTGCCGGGGATGAGGATGAGGTCGCCGGGCAGTAGGAGCGCCGTGTCGGCCACAGGCTTGCCGGTCTTGGCCTGGTCGGTGGTGACGCGGGGGATGGCGATCCCGGCCGCCCGGTACGCCGCCTGCATGAGCGATGAGCAGTCGCACTGTTTGTCGGGGTTGCCGGAGTGGGGGTCGGTGCATGATCCCCCGAAGTGGTACGGGGTGCCGAGCTGGTTCGCCGCCCAGAAGATGGCGGTGGTGACGGCGGGTGGGGTGTTCGCGGGCAGCGCGAATCCGTCCGGGAGGGCGGCGAGCGTGTCGGTGGCGCAGTCGGTGAGGGTGTAGGCCAGCTGGTCCACCAGGTGCAAAGCGTCGTCGGTCCACCTCGTGTACGCGTCGGGAAAGGCCGAGACCTGAACCGTCTGGGCGGCCTGGGTGAGTGGCATCGACTCCCAGCCGGGCACGGTCAAAAGCTTCTCGAAGAACTTCCCGGCTTGGTAGGCAGGCTCGGACAGTTGCGCGACGGTGCCCCATCCCTGGCTTGGGCGTTGCTGGAACACCCCGATGGAGTCGTGGTCGTTGCCGTCGCCGAGGTGAGGCAGGTTACGCAGGCCGGATTCCTGCATGGCGGTGGCGACAGCGACGACCCATCCCCAACGGGGTACGCCCTTGGCGACGCCGACATCGACGATGGTTGCGGCGATGTCTAGCTGCTCGGTGTCCCAGGTACCGATGTCGGGCTGCGATCCGGTGGGGCGCAGGGCGGGCGCGGCGACGATGCCGCATCCGTGGGAGCTGCCGCCGAAGACGGCCGACAGGAGGAGCATGGGCAGGCCGAAGCAGGCGACGATGACGATGGTGACGACACCGATGATGACTTTGGTCATGGCGATTGACCTTCCGCTGCACACGAAGAAGGGCCGGCGTGCGCGGGTGCGCGGCCGGCAAGGGTGAAGTGGTGCTGTGGTTATGGGCGATAGATGAGCGTCAGCCGCCGGGCGGGGATATCGCGGAGGAAGCCGGCGATCAGGCCGGCGGTCTAGCGGTGGGTCAGCCGCTCGCAGTCGCGCTCGTAGACGCTGCGGTAGATGCGGTGCCGTGTTTCCTTGGTCGTGAAACGCAAAAAGGGCCATGGGCCGCCCTCGCGGGCGGCCCACCTTGAGCGGTCGGGTCAGTTGATGGATGCCCGGAGTTCGTGGGCGGCTTGGCGGAGCAGGTGCTCGATGGTCCGGCTGGCGTCGTAGTGGTCGTGTCGGCTGTCGATTTCTGCGGCGTATGCCCAGTCGAAGGTGCCGTGGGTCATGGCGGGGACGTGCCAGAGGTCGCCGCCGTGGTCGAGGAAGAGGGCGCAGCCCCAGGGGTCGGCCAGGAGGGTGAGGGGTTGGGTGGTGCAGGTAATGGTGCAGGCGCAGTCGGGGTCGTTGTAGGTGGTGCGTGGCCGGTGGTGGTGGACGAGGCAGCGGCAGTCGCAGAGCCTCTGCCACGGCTGGATGTAGGCCATCGGATTCCTCCGAACGTCTGCGCGCGTACGCCTCGGTCGCCGCCGGCGGTGGGCAGCTTCCGAGGTGTACGCGGTGGCGGGGTGGTCCGTCGCTCAGGTCTGCGGCCCGGTGATGGCGGCTCGGCCGGGTCCCAGGAGGACGTTGTCCTGGACCTGGCGGGTTTCCTCGACGGTGAGCAGGTAGGCAGGCAGGTGCGGCAGGTGCTCGCGCCAGGCGCGGTAGAGGCGGTGGGTGCCGTCGATGAGCAGTGGGGCGGGTGGGTACCCGCTGATGTCGAGCTGGGCGACGATCAGGGGTGTGGTCAGGTCGGTGGTCGAGGCGTGGGCCCGGTCGAGGGCGGTGCTGGTCGGGCCGATGAGGCTGACCGCCCGTTGGTGCGGGTCGTCGAGCCGGATCAGGCCGTACGCTCTCGCCCACGTCGGGACGTCGAGGGGCTGGGTGTCACGGGGTGCGGCGGCGATCAGGGCCTGTGCGGCGTCGATGGAGAACACCCACGGCCCGAAGTGGAACCACTGCGCTTGCCGGGGGCCGGTCATGTGTCGCCTCCGTTGGGGGTGAGGCGGGTGTAGATGGCGACGCAGCGCAGGATGAGTTCGTGTGACGGTAGGGTCAGCAGCCGCTGTCGTTTGTCGTCGCGAAGCTGGTCCCAGATGAGGACGGTGACGGCGGCGGACCACATGTCCACGATGACGCCGTCGATCTTGGCGTACTGGCGGTCGGCGACGATGCGCCGCAGCGTGTCGATGAGCGTGGCGTCCCCTGGTGGGTGGTTGGCGTCATCGGGGCGCTGGGCGGCGGGGAGCAGGGTGTAGCAGTCTTCGCAGGTGTAGTCGATGCGTGGTGGGTTTTCGGTTTCCCACCGCCGCACGTCGGCGGCATGGAGTCCGCATACCGACTGCTGCAGGTCGCGTGGGTGGCGGATGTGGCCGCTCATTGGCTGCCAGCCCGGTCTGAACTCCACTTCGTTGTGCGTGGCGGTGCCATGGGGCGTGTCCCTTCCTTCGCAGGCCGGGGCGGCGGCACGGGTGGCCGCCGCCCCGGTGGTGTGGACGGGGTGTGGTCAGACCTTGAGCAGGTCGAAGGCGGCCAGCTTCAGGTCGCCGGCGTTGCCGGTGAGTACCCGGTTGGCGCGGGCGATGTCGTTCTTGGCGGGCTGGTAGTGGTCGAGGTACTCGGTGATGGCCTGGTATCCGGCCCACCGGCTGCCGGTGATGGCTTTCTGGGTGTCGGCCTCGCGGATCAGGTATTTCAGCGTGCCGAGCCGTTGCTTGGCGTTGTTCTTCGTCTGCTCGGACGCGTTGTCCTTGACCGGCCATACCTGGCCGACGACCTGCTCGAACTCGCGCATGGTCATCTCGGTCTGGAGCATCCGCTCGGCGGCCTTCTCGAAGGTCTCGATGTACTTCCACATCAGTCCGAGGGCTTCGCGGGCCTGGCTGATCTGGGAGTTGACGTTGGAGGTGTGCCGGAACGTGTAGTGCCCGACCGCGTTGGCGAACGCGGCCCGCTGGGTGTTCGCGCACACTACCCGGATGGGGCTGGCGTCCACGCGCAGCGCGGCGGTGCCGTCGTGGCTGGTGGTGCCGATCAGGTACAGGTCGAGGCGGTCGACCCCGGCGATCTCCATCGCGTCCGGGAGCTTCATCGTCACGAACACCGACTTGCCACGACGCAGGCTGCCGGCGGTCTCGAAGTGCGCGCCACCCACCTGATCGACCAGACGGTCAAGCATTTCGGCGCACTGTTCGTTCTGCACCACCGTGTAGTCGGTGCCGACGATGCCCAGGTACTCCGTCTGGCCGGTGACGGGGTTGCGGCGTACGGTCATCCGCTTGTCGTCGGCGGGGATCTGCACCTCGACCCCATCGACGATGTCGATGCCGACGGTGCGGATGGTGCGTACACCCCAGTCGCCGAGTTGGGCGGCAGCCATGATCTCTTCGGCGCGCATGGTGTCCTGGGTGACGGTGCCGAGTTGGTGCCAGGCCGACAGGCGGGCGCTGGCGAAGGCGGTGGTTCCGTCCGCGAACGTTTCCAGTTCGTGCGGCACGGGTGCTCCTCTCGATGCGGCTGCGGGGGCCGAGCGCGCGGCTCGGCCCCCGACGGCGGGGATGGTGTGGGTCAGGACTGCTCGGTGCTGCCCGGGTCGGCCTCGGCGGCGGCGCCGCTGTCGGTCGGTGCCGGGTGGACGAAGGTCAGCGGGTTGTCGGAGACCAGGAGGATGCGGCCGGCGGCGGCGGCCTTCGTGAGGTTGTTGCGCACCGCCCCGTTGCTGACCGCCCGGTTGAGCTGCGCGGCGAGCGCGGTGGCGATGTCCTGCGGGGTCATCTGACGGCCAGGGCTGGCGGCCAGATAGTCGAGGGTGAGCCTCTCCAACTCGCCTCGACCGAACGGCTGGTTGCCGTCGGCGTTGACGGTCCCGTCACCGCTGCGGGCCACGCTGCGGGTGGTGGCCGCCGCGCGGGGGGCGGTGCGGGTGGACAGGGCGACGATGTGGGTCTCACCATCCGGTCCGACGATGTGCAGCGTGCCGTCCGGACGGATCAATGGCAGCACCGCCGCCGTGGCGCTCGGCGCGTTCGCCAGGCCGCGGATGACCTGACAGCACAGCGGGCAACGGGGTGGTTCCGGGTTCGGATCGACCTCGCTGGCTCTGGTCGGGCCCGGAATCCACCGCAGCGGCTCGCCGGGCAGCCGGCGGGCGGCGTCGGCCTGCTCCATCGCGGTCAGCAGCCGGGTAGCGGTGACGTGTCCGATGCCACTTTCGGCGACGATCAGGGCGAGGGTCGCGCCGTCGTCGCCGTAGTCGGCCAAGACCCCCTTGATCGCCATGACCTTGCGGTCACCGGGACGCGTCGGCTGTACCACGGCGACCGTCCGACCCGCGTCGTCCGCGTCGCTGTCCGCGTCGTCCGCGTCGCTGTCCGCGTCGTCCGCGTCGCTGTCCGCGTCGTCCGCGTCGCTGTCCGCGTCGTCCGCGTCGCTGTCCGCGTCGTCCGCGTCGCTGTCCGCGTCGTCCGCGTCGCTGTCCGCGTCGTCCCGGTCGGTCTCGTCCGCCGTGTCGTCGGGCTCCTCGTCTGCGGCCTCGTCGCCGTCGGCCTCGTTGCCGGTCTGGTCGGCCTGCTCGGTGTCGCCGATGTCCGGCTGATCGGCCGCGTTGTCGGGGTCGATGCCGTTGAGTGGAACGGTCTCGTCCGGGTTAACCGGGTGCTCGCCGCCGAGGTCGGTGGCGTCGTCCGGTACAGCGTCGGCGGCCTCTACCGAGGTGGCCAGGGTCCACCGGGTGAGCGCGCCTTCGGCCGGGTCGGCGTGGGTGTCCACCGCGGCGATCAGTCCGGCGTCGGCGAGGGTCTTGATCGCCTTGTCGGTGGTCGACCGGGCCTTGCCGGCCTTGTCGGCCAGTTCATGGACGTTGCCCTGACCGAGTTCGGTCAGGGCGTCGAAGACGGCCTGCGTGGCAGGCGTCAGGGACAGGCCTTCCATCGGTCCCTCCTTGGGACTTGTGGTTGGGGATGCCCGGCACGGGCTTGTGGCCGGGCGGTGGTGCGCCGGGTCGCGGGCAGCGGCCAGCGCGGCAGGCACGTCGATGCGGTGCGCTGCCGTGTGCGGCGCTGCGGGGATCGCGGCCCGGTGGTCTCGGGGCTGCGTGATACGGCCGAGGGGTTAGTGGCCGGCGCCGGCGGTCTCGTCGCCGGTTTGGAGGACGTAGAGGCGGTCTTCGGTCGGGTCGCGGTAGATGCCGGCGTCGGCGTGGGACAACCGCAATGGGTTGACGCTGCCGGGTGGGCGGAGCCTGGCGTCGGACGTGCCGACCCGGATGCGGGTGGTGTGTCCGGCGAGGTTCTGCCTGCGGCAGGAGTCGGTGTGTGGCAGGACGACCAGGACGGTGTCGCCGGGGTTGACGTAGCGCCGTCGTACCGTCTGGCCTGGATGTGTCTGTGCGTACGCGGCCCGTGCCTCGTCGCCGATGAGGGTGTCGATCCAGTTGCGGGCGTACCGGTACTCGCGGGCCAGCTCTCGGACGGTCTCCACGCTGCCGGCGACCGTGCTGGCGGAAGCGGTCAGGTCGTCTTCGTTGATCAGTAAGGTGCGCAGTCGGTCCACGGCGAGCAGTAACTCGGTCCGCAGGTGTCGCAGTGTGGCGGCGGCCTCGGGCAGGTGCGCGGCGGCGGGGATCGGGTCGGCGGCGTGCTGGTCGAGGGTGCGGCCGGTGGCCAGAGCGACCCATCGCCCGATCGTGTCGAGGTGCAGCATCAGCATCCCCCGATCTAGCTGGCGAGGTGGGCGAGTTCGGCGGGCGTGAGCTGTGCGGGGGTGCGGCTGCGCCAGGCGTCGGAGTGGCGCAGGTGCCACCAGCGCAGCAGCGACCGGCAGGCCGAGGCAAGGTCGTCACACACCGGAAGCGGATACGTCATGCCGGACTGAATCTGGCGATGCTGCGGGTCGGTGTACGCGGTCGGCGCCCATCCCTGCTCGGTCTCGGTGACCTCGCCGACGACACGGTCCGGGTAAGGAATGGTGAAGGCGCTGGCGGCCTCGGCGTCGGGCACCACCAGCCACGTCCCTGGGTCTTTGAGCCGTAGCGTTGCCACGCCGCGCGACGGGTCGCCACGGTACAGCAGCAGGTGGCGCTCGTCGCTGCTGCCGAGCACCGGCCGATGGCTACGCCACGCGCGGTACGCGGTGACGAGCATGGCCCCGAGCACGAGGTGTCGTTCGCGGGCGGCGAGGGCGTCGGTGAGTGTCTGCTGGTATCCGGCGATGTGAATATCGGCCCTGGCGGCCAGCCCGCGGCGGCCCCGGCTGGCGAGGGCGTCCACTCGGAGGAGGGCAGCATCGAGTGCGGTGGTGCTGTCGGTGAAGTCGCGGGCGGTGGTGTGCAGGAGGCGGGCGAGGTCACCGATCGGGTTGAGGGTGGCGGTGTCGTGGCGCCACAGGGGCTCGGGGAGGACGTCGTGGGTGTCGGCGGCGATACGCCGCAGCGCCGGATCGGTCAGGAACACGGAGGACTCCTTCGCGGATAGGCCGGGCATGGCGAAGGCCGGTCGCCGCACTGCGGCGACCGGCCTTGTGGCAGGTGGTGGGTGCTAGGCGAGGGTGATGGCGCACAGCCTCGCGTCGGGGCGAAGACCCCGGACGTAGGTGCAGGCCTCGTTGAGGAACCGGAACCGGTCTGCGACTGAGTCGCTGGCCGGGGCGAGGAGGCGGCCGTCGGTGGTGATCAGCGCGTCACCGATCAGGGCGATGCGCCAGTGCAGCCCGACGTAGGTGTGTTCGCCCGCCTGGTAGGCGGACAGTTCGTAGGGGTCGAGGTGGTGGGCGATCATCGCCAGTACCTGGGGTTGCTGTTCGAAGCGGCGACGTGCCTCGTTCGGGGGGATTGTGGCGGGGTCGGCGTGGTGGTGGGCGAGGAAGTCCTCCCACGGTCGGGCGGGTCGGGTGGTGGTGGCGATGAGGGTGTTCCAGGCACGCCACCGCAGGGTGGCGTGCCGGGCGGCGGTGGCGGCGGTGCGGGTCAGGTCGAGGCGGCTCTTGCGGCCTCCGGCGGCGCGGGTGACCGCACCGAAGCGGCGGACTGCGTCGAGCAGGTAGTAGCCGAAGAAGCGGGTCAGCCAGCCGATCACCGGCCGGTGGCGTACGTGGTAGCGGCGGGCCGGGGTGCCGTGGGCGTCCAGGAGGTCGTGGACCTTCTCGCAGGCGGCGAACCAGTCGGCGTCGGCGCCGGGGGAGAAGCAGACGGTGACCGTCAGTCCGACGATCGCCGCAGGTGTGGGCATGACAGGGGTGCTCCCTTCACGACAGAGGTGGGGGCAGGTGGTGCCACCGGGCGGGGCGTCTGCACCGGGACGGTTGCCGTGTGGGCGCGAGGGGGATCAGGAACCGACCGCAAGGGTGGGTGGGTGATCCCGCTGGCGCGGGCAGGTCCGAGGGGAGAGACGGCCGGCGGTGCGAGCAAAAAGGTGAAGCTGCACCGTAGCGTCGTGACCTGACAGCGCCATCTCCGCTGCGCCTTGTCACCATGCCGCTGACCAGCCCTGACAGGAATGGCGGTGCGGCTGTCAGGGCTTGTCAGGTGAGGAAGACTCCGTCGTCGTCGAAGGTGGGGTTGTCCGCCACCGGCTGGCCGTGGTCACTCGGGAGGTCGGCCAGCCGCACCCGGGCGGTCGTGCCGGCGGCAAGCCACACTGCGTCGGCCGGGTCGGCGGCATGCGTGGCGGTCGCGCACGGCACCTCGCCGCCCAGCAGCCGGTGCAGGTGTTCCTCACGGTGTGCGCTGCCGAGCCAGAACAGCACCGGGTAGCGGGGGCCGCCGCGGCGGGTCAGCTGGGCGTACCGGTCGAGTTTCGCCACCACCCGGCCGAGCGGTTCGGTGCCGGTGTCGGCTTCCAGGAAGAACCCCACCGTCGTGTCGCCGCTGCTCCACAGGCCGTGTCCGTCGGCGGTGATGGTTCGGAACTGCTTCGTTGTGGTCGTCTCCGACCACCACCGGTCCAGGCTCGTGCCCGGGTGGTGGCGGGCGTGGGCGGTCAGCCGGACGAAGAATTCGTTCGCGAGGAGCAGATGCGTCAGGTGCGGGTTGGCCGACAGGCGGTGCACGATCTGCCGGGTCGCCCGCACGGTGGGCTCGGGTCGGTGGTGGGCGGCGGCCTGGAAGCGGTGCCCCAGGTGGCCGAGGGTCCAGTGCCACGGCCGGGTGCCGCCGCCGTCGCGGTGGAACCGGAACCGGTCCAGCAGGCCCAGGGCGGCCAGTTCACCGAGGCGGAGCTGACAGGTGCGTCGCGCCTGAAACAGCATCCGGTGGATCTGGTCGGTGGTGAGCACCTGGTGCTCGTCGAGGAGTTGCAGCAGCCGGCGGTCACGGCCGGTGATGTGCGGGTAGATGGCCAGCAGGCCAGCGGAACGCGATGTCGCCATGAAGCATTACCCCGATGCAGAGAGAGTCCCGAAGGGAGTCTGGACAAGACGATCGTGGTCGTGGGGTTGCCGTAGCCCCGATCAGCGCAGGTCAGGGACCTGACAGGCCCGCAGGCGCAGGCTCGTTGGGGGCCTCGTGTCGCCGACACCCCCACACGAGCCCCCACCGCCGCACCCCACCGAGCCCCCGACCGCACGAGCAGTTACGGCGGGGATGTGCGCATCCGCCGCGTCAACGCCGTACGGGCCAGCTGCTGCATCGGCGGCTCACCGTCGCGGCGGTGCGCGGCGGCGCACGTCTGCCGGATCGCGGTCGCCTCACCCACCACCGGCACCGGCGGGTGGGTGGTGAACGTGAACGCCGGCAGTTCCCGGTTGTCGACCAGCAGCCGGGCAGCGGCCGTGTACACGTCCAGGTGCGCGAGGTCATGCTCGTCGACCTCAGGTGTGGTGTGCCGAGACAGCTCCCTCGCGTCGGCCGGGTCGACGGTGAAGAACACCTTGCTGCGCGCGTTGGCCGACACCGCCGCGGCGATGTCCTTCGGTAGCTGCGCGAGGTCCTGATGGGCCAGGACGAGGCCGAGGCGGAACCCCCGCGCCTCGGCCAGCATGTCACCGACACTGCCCGGCAGGGTGAGGAAGTTCTGACACTCGTCGATGTAGAGGGTGGCGTCCTTGCGCTGGTCCTCGGCGACGGCGGCACGGGCGATGGCGGCCTGCCACACCCGGGCGACGATCAGCGAACCGAGGATCCGACTGGTTTCCTCACCGAGGATGCCTTTGGGTAGCCGGCACAGCAGCACCCCGCCGTCGAGCACCGCACCCATGTCGAACGAGCTGCGGGCGTTACCGATGACGCTCTTGACGAAGTCCCGCAGCAAAAACGCCCGCAGCCGGGCCAGGACCGGGGCGATGACCTGGCCGCGGAAGGTCTCGTTGATGCCGTCGTACCAGAGCCAGAACCCGCCGAGGCCGTCGGGGTCGTCCAGGCCGTGGGTGAACCGGCCCCGGAACTGGCGGTCCTGTAACAGCGACGGCACCAGACTCAGCGTCGGTTTCGCATGCCGCATCAACGTCAGACACGCCACCCGCATGGTGTCGTCCATACGCGGTCCCCACTGCCCCGCGAAGATCCTCGCGAAGATCCCGACGAGGTTGTCCACGGCCAGATGCGGATCACCCTGGTCATCCAGTGGGTTGAAGCAGGCCGGGTTGTCCTGGTCCGGGTCGATGATCGCGATCCTGCTCGCCGACGAGGCGGGAAGCCGGTCGAGGACATCGGTGATCAAATCTCCACGCGGGTCGATGACCACCGTCCCGCGGCCGGCTTTGATGTCGGCGAGGATCATGTTCAGTAGCAGCGTGGACTTACCGACACCGGTCTTACCCACCACGTGCAGGTGCTGGCGGGCGTCGCGCACCCGCAGACCGACACTGTGACCGCCGAGCTGCGAGCGTCCCAGCACCTTCACCCCCCTCCCGCCCGCCGGCACCTGCACCGGCGCGGGCACGGCCTTGGCCCGCGCCCGGTCCAGGCCCGGCACCGCGACGTCCCGCGGCAGCGCCGCCAACGCCGCCAGTTCCGGCACCGTGGCGAGGAAGCCACGTCGCAGCCGCCGGCCGGCGAGGGTGGCCACCGGCTGCGGCATCCTTATCGGCCGCAGCCGATTCGGGCCGGTGTACACCGCCGCCGCAGCAGCGATGGTGTGCCTCAGTCCGGCCAGCCGCCCGCCGACCTGCCGGGCCCGCGTCTCGTCGCCCGGCGTGCGGTCCGCGGCGACCGCGTACCGCACCGCGACCTCGACATGCGGCACCCGCACCGCCTTGTCCACCACCATGCGCGCATCGGCGCCAACCACCGGATCCCGCTCCACCAGCCGCCGGGTCGCGGCCGGGGCGTGCGTTCGGGACGAGCCGGGCGTGAAGACATCGAGGATCCACCGCAGGGCATCGATGGCCACCAGCGCTACGCCGGACACGGCGCGGGCAGCCACGTCGGGCCGCCCGTGCGGATAGGTGCTGGCAGTCGCGGCCGCGCGACGGGCGGCACGCACCCGGCCGGCGGACGCCGGGCGGGCCAAAATCTGCACGCACGCGTGTTCCCGATGACGGACCTGCGCCCCGGCGGCCAGCAACGCCCGCAGCGGATCACTGTCATGCGCGGCCCGCAACGGCAGACCGTCGGTGCGCTGCGGCCAATGCGCCCCACCCACCTCCTGCCCCACCTCGGTGGGAATCGGCGCCGCCGCCGCCACCGCGGTCACCGTGGCGGCGGGCCACGCCGCCCGGACGGCGGCCTCGACCGCGCCGGGCGGCACCGTCGCGGGAACCCACACGCGGATGGTCAACCGACGGCCGGTCCACAGGTACTCCCAGGCGACATGCGGATAGCCGAACACCCGCCGTCGCCAAACCGACGGGGTCAGCACGCCCATCACGGTCATCCAGAACGCGGCAGCCGCCTCCGGCGTTACCTCCGGTGGGGCGGCGATGGTCAACCACCGCGCGCCGACGGCCAACCGGCGGTGCCGCCAGGCGAGCACCTGGTCGTGACCGACCACTGCCGCGACGATCACGGCGGCGGCGAGCAGCCCGAGCCACGGCCGGCCGATCACCCACTGCCACACCTCAACGGGCCAGGCCGGGACGGTGCTCATTCGGCCTCCCCGACACCCGTCACGGCGAGGCGATGCTCCGCGGCCGACCCGACACTGCGGAACGGAATCCGGCTACGGCCGGCGACGAGCAACCCTTCGCCCCGGGGCGCGGACAGCAGGAGCCGGGACTCACCAGCGGTGAGGTGGAACGCCTCCGCCACCGCGTCGATGGACTGCGCCGACTGGCGCATCAACACCTGCGTCGCGGCGTTGGACACCACCGCCAAACCGAGGTCAGTGGCCAGGACGTCGGCGGCGTCCTGGGTGATGACACACAGACCGGCGGACCGTTTGCGCGCCGCCTTGGCCATCCGGAACAGGAACCGGGCACCCTCACCATCGCGCATCAGCAGCCACGCCTCGTCGACCACGACAAGTTGGCGTCGCCGACGTCCGCCCGAGGGCGGGTTGTCGATGCCCGACCAGATCGAGTCCAACGCCAGCAGCGTGCCGACGGTACGCAGTTCCTCGGGCAGGTGCCGCAGCGACCACACCACCAGATGCCCGGTCGGTGCGG
This sequence comes from Micromonospora maris AB-18-032, assembly GCF_000204155.1. NCBI lineage: Bacteria > Bacillati > Actinomycetota > Actinomycetes > Micromonosporales > Micromonosporaceae > Micromonospora > Micromonospora maris. The sequence continues at coordinate 2,463,024 of NC_015434.1, forward strand.
TGGTGGTCGGCCCGTCGAACAGGCCGGCGAAGTTCCCGCTCGTCCACGGAGCGAGTCGGGCGGCGAGCTGCCCGGCGGCCGGGGCGTCGTCGGCGGCGAGGGTGGCGGCCAGGTCCCGCAGCAGCGGCGCCGGTTTCGTCCAGGTGGCCGGGTCACCGGTGATTCCCGCCCCGGCGTAGGTGGCGGTGATCGCCCGATCCAGCGCGGCGCGTTCGGCGGGCGACGGTGCCGCGCCGAGCATGACCGCGATGAGTGTGTGCAGGTACAGGCCGCGGCGGGTCAGGGTGTCGGGTCGCTGGTCGGCGGGCAGGTCGAGCGGGTTGACTCGGACACCGGGCTGGCCGAGTTGCACGACGGTCCCGCCGACGTGCGCGGCCAGCGGCGCGTACTCGTCCTCCGGGTCGATGACCGACACCGCCGTGCCCTGGTAGAGGTTGCGCAGCACGTCGAGTTTGACGAAGTAGCTTTTGCCGGCGCCTGAGCGGGCGAGGACGACGCTGTTGTGGTTGTCCTGCGCCCAGCGGTTCCACACCAGCACCCCGTGGGAGGTGGTGTTCACCCCGTACAGCACCCCCTGCGGTGCGGCGACGACGCCGGGGGAGGGGGCGGCGAGGTCCGCCGAGGCGAGGGGGAACGCGGCGGCGAGGGCGGTGGTGTCGAGGATGCGGCGCATCCGCAGTGGATCCACCCCGACCGGCAGGGTCGATGTCCAGCCCTGCTGCTGGCGGAACGTGGCCGGCTGCAGGTCGAGCAGCACCGACGCGGCCGCCGACTTCACGCCCGCGGCGACGGTCGTCAACTCCTCGAGGGTCCGGGCGTGGATGGTGATGTAGATACCGACGTCGAACAGCTTTGCCGCGCCCCGCGCGACCCGCTCGGCCAGATCCGCGGCGTCGGCCGCTGCCGCCTCGACCATCGGGTCATCCAGGCGTCCCTGCTCGGCGTCGAGGCGACGCGACGATTCGAGGCGGGCCCGTTGACGCTTGAGCATCGGTGCCGCCACCTGCGGTGCGACGGGTTCCAGGTGCACGGCGACGTCGACGCGGCCGGGGTAGGACAGCAGAGGATCGAGCCAGGCGGGACCGACCTCGGCCGGATAGCCGCACACCACGTAGGTGGCGGCGTAGCCGTCCCCGACCCGCAGATGCGACGCCGTGACCTCCAGCGCGGCCGGCGACGGCATCCCCATCCCGGCCGCAACGTTCCTCGTTCTGGTCTTCCACAGGTTCATGGTGTGCTCCGCAAGGTGATGGGGGTGCCCGGCACGGCGCGCGGGCCGGGCACCGGTGGGGACAAGGGGTCGACCGCGTGGGCGAGGGCCGAGGCGACGGCCGGCCCGTCCAAGACGGCCGCTTCGACACCGAGCCCGGACAGGGCACGCACGGCGGCGTCGCCGGTGTGCGCGCCGGTGACGACCGCGAGCACCTGACGGCGCAACGGGTCACGCTCAGCGTCGAGGTCGAGGAGAAACCCGGCGTGATCGGCGGCGGCGGCCTGCAACGCCGGATGCGGCAGACGTGGCGCGTGCTCGACGATCAGCTGCGCATGGCCGCTCAGGTCATGTCGTTGCGCGGCCACGACGATCTGCGTCGCCCCGGTCAGGCTGTTGAGGAACCTGCCGAACCCGTCCAGCAACGCGCTCTGTTCGCTGCCGGTGCGCAGGTGAATGTTGGTGGTGCCGCACGCGATCACCACCTTGTCGCTGCCCTCGCAGGTCAGCACCCCAGTCGCGGTGACCGCGGTGACCGGGGAGCGCAGCGGCGCCGGCACCGGTGGTCCGCCGGCGACGGCCGCGACGGTGCTGGCCCGGGCAGCGCCGGGGGTGAGTATGCGGGGGCTGGAGGTCAGGGCGACGCCGTGCCGTAGCCACACGTCCAGGGGCAGACCGTCGCGGCGGCCGAGCGCCACGACGATCGCGACGGCGAACACGATGGCCCCGGCGACGATCCATGCCACCGGCGGCAGGACGTGTCCGACAGTGTGGTACACGGTGAACGCGGCCAGGCCGACGCCGCCGAGGATGCCGAGTTGTCGGAACGTCAAGCCGAAGGCGATACGGTCAGGTTCGTTGACGTTGGCCGGCACGACAGCACGCGGACCGTCATCATGGTGGGTCATTGGCGACTCCCGTCGGTGGGCGGGCTGGAGGGCTGAGGGTCGGCTGCTCACGGCGCTCCCCGCAGGGCTGCTGCGGGCCGGCCGAGACCGCGTGCCATCCGCTGCACGGCGACGGTGCGCAGGATGAGCGCGGTGATGTTCGGTGGGCGGCCCTGGTGGGTGACGAACCGGTGCATCAGGCTCGGGATCTTCACCGTGGTCCACAGCACCACGACCACGAGCAGCAGGTTGAGGGTGTCCGAGGCGGGCAGGCCGAGCAGGATCGGCAGGTTCGACTCCGGGTCGACCAGCAGGTTGATGCCCGCCGAGAACGCGACGGCCTGCACCGTCGGCGTGGCCAGACAACCCAGCAGGGCACGCCACCACAGTGTCGCGGCACCCTGGGTCCACGGGGTGGCGTAGCAGGCCAACGCCACCGGCGCGATCCCCGCCAAAATCACCAACAGGCCGATGCGGACCAGCCAGCCGGCCACGAGCAGGAACATCAGCACCACGATGAGCAGCCCGATGACAGTGATCAGCAGGGCGTTGCCCGGATCGGTCATCGCTGAGGCGACACGCGCCCGCACGAACCCGATGGCCTCGGTCGTCGGCGCCGACTCACCGGCCATCGCCACCGTCAACGCGTTGGCGATGCTGATCAGCACGCCGGTGAGCGGGACCGCGAACGCCGACAGGATGAACCCGACCACGAGCCGAGGCACCAGCTGTTTGACGTGGTACTGGGTTTCGACGCCATCACCGAGCATCACCGCGATACCGGCGGCGATGACGGCGACGGCGAAGCAGGCGTTGACGACCAGGGCACTGTTGCCGGCGATCGACCGTACCTGCGGCAGGACCGTGATGTCCGGTGAGACGAAGATCGACGACGTGAGGAAGGCCAAAAGCCCGCCGAGAAGGTCGGTGACCGTCTCGGCGAGCCAGCCGACCAGGCCGTCCATCAGCCAGGTGACCATGCCCGGTGACACCTCAGCCGCCGAGGATGCCCTGCAACACCTGCAGGATCACCGGGGCCAACACCGCGAGGGCGTAACCGACCAACGCCGACTTGAAGTTACCTTTCGCCTGCTCGATCTGGGCCGGATCACCGCCGGCCGCCATGTAGCGCAGACCACCGATGACCAGGAACATCGTCGCGACCAGCGCGATGATCCCCATGATCCAACCGGTGATGTTGGCAATGACTTGATTGATGCTGTTCACCGCCAACGGCTGCGCCGCCGTGGCGGCAAGGTCAGACAGGACGGACAGAGTCGTGTGCATTGCGGCGCTCCACAAGGGTCTGCGGGGCCGCCACGGTGGGAACCACAACGGTGCAGGGGTCCGGTGGGGGCGCTCCTCCCTCACGTGTGGCGAAAGGGATCGCGGTGTCAGTACGCCGCGCCAGCCATGCCGAACCGATGCACCTCGCCCGGTCCCCACCGGGCGGGCATGCCGTAGATGACATGCACCGCCCAGATCCCGGCTGTCAGGTCGATCGAACCCACCCCGAACCTGTCACCCCCTGACACGATCGATCAGCTGCTCTGGGCTGACCGGTCCTTCACCGGGTGAACCCCGGTTCCGATCCCTCGACGCCCAGTCAGGGCTGAGCTTCGAGTGGGCAAACGGCCCCGGTGACCAGCGCGTCCGGCCGCAGCATCTCCTTCACCCACCGCAAGGGTCAAAACCACCCGCTCGCTGTCGCCGGATACCTGCGGGCCTTCGTCGCCGCCACCCACGCCGAACCCGCCAAGCAGCACTACCAACGCCGACGCGACCACGGCGACCGGCACCCCGCCGCGCTGCGCCGCCTGTCAACCGGCTCCGCGGCTGCCTGCATCGCTGCCTGGCGACAGGCCAGCGATACGACCCTGCCAGGGCATTCGACCCGCGGCAGGACACCGCCGTCGCACGAATCACGACCAGCTCTGTGCCTTCCGCCAGGTCACGTACTCGTCGAAGATCCTCGCCAGACCACCATCCTCTGCTCGTCGCTGCAGATACTCGTCAAGCAGCCGAAACAGCGTTTCGACAGCCGCCCGGTCGAGCTCAACCTCCGCCTCAAGCTGCTCACGGTGCGGCGGACCATCCGGGAACGCCTGGTGCAGCACCAGTGCCCTCCAGACCAGATTGTCTCCGTGCCCGCAGCGGACCACCAGCCACTCCCTGAAGCCTGCAAGTAACTGCCAGTCATTGCCGGCCTCGCAGCCATGAATGAAGACGGTGAAGTCGTGAAATGAGCCGTCCAGCCCGAACATCCCGGGCCGCCGATGCACGTCCGCGAAGAGCTTCCGGTAGTCCATCCCGCGATCCAACCAATCCCCGCCACTTGACCCCTCGAGGCGATCGAAGGTCTTTTTGATCGTCCCCAACCGGGGACTGCTCGGTCGCCTCGCCGCCCGGCGATGCGACCGGTTGAGCCCCTTTCGGCAGCGTGCGCCTACTTGGAAGTCAGCTCCTGCGCCAGCCGATCCAATCCGCCCTTGATCAGCTGCGCGTACGCGTCATCGCCAAGCGCGCCGATCCCCGCCTGCGCACACTGGAGGAACTCGCGGGCACGGCCGAGATCGCCGAGCTTTCGGTAACACTCACCCAAGTTGAGATGCAACGACGGATACAAAGCGGCCACCGACATCGGCACCCCAGCCTGCGCAAGCCGGTCGTCGGTGAGCAAGCTGGCCGCTGTCAGCGCCCGCTCGTCCCAGACCAGCTCCTGGTGCACGTTGTCCTGCACATCGGCCATCGAGTGCGCCAGGACGCAAACATGCAACGGATCGCCGCGCTCACCACCGATCTCATCCCAGATCTGCGCAAAAAGGCCGCGAGCAACCTCACGCTGGCCCTGCTGATGATGCAACTGCACCCCTTCATTGATGCGAGCGAGGATTTCATCGGCGATCATCAGCTACTCCTGCAGGGCTCATCTCGACGATGGCACGGATCGTACTTGCCTCAACACCCAACGGCAGACCGTCCGAGCCGCCCAACTCCCATAGGGTGAAGCGTCGACCTTGATAGAGGAGCCGCCGGTGATCAGGTCAGTGGTGTTTGATGTCGGTGAAACGCTGCTGGACGACACACGGGAATTCCAGGCATGGGCTGACTGGCTGAGCGTGCCACGGCACACCCTGTCGGCCCTGGTGGGGATCGTCGTCGCGCAGGGCCGCAACAACGCTGAAGCCTTTCAGTACTTACGCCCCGGCATTGATCTCACTGCGGAGCGAGAGCGGCGGGAGGCAGCAGGCCTCGGTGAACAGATCGGCGAGGCGGACCTGTACGCCGATGTGCGTCCCGCCATGACCGAGTTGCGCAGACGCGGGGTGTGGGTCGGGGTGGCGGGTAACCAAACCGTCCGGGCTGCTCACCTGCTGCGCACGTTGGCCCTTCCCGTCGACGCTATTGCCACCTCCGGCGAGTGGCAGGTCGCGAAGCCGGACCCGCTGTTCTTCGCCCGGGTTGTCGAGTTCGCGCCAGGGGAACCGAGCGAGATTCTCTACGTCGGTGACCATCGAGACTACGACGTCACCGCTGCACACGCGGCCGGCCTGCGGCCAGCCTTGATCAAACGCGGTCCCTGGGGGCACCTGTGGGCGGACGACCCCGCCATTGCCGACACCGGGGCCTGGGTGCTGGAGTCGTTGGAGGAGCTAGCGGATCTGGTCCGACCGAGTTAGCCGATGGCTCCGGCTGCCCACGTGGCGAACTCGTCGAAGGAACTGCCAGATGCAACGACAGGACGTAACGCACTGACAGCGTCCCGAACGTGCGGATGAATCCGAGTGTGTTCCGGTGCTGCCGTCCTCGCCTCCCACAGAGATTCGACGGCTCGCTGCGGCGAGCCGGTCTGAATGTGGGCGCGGGCCAGGTCGATGTAGAAATGGGACCGCCGCTCGCTGGGGACAGAGGCGGGGGGAACCCAGCCCGCAGCGGCACGAAGGGCAGCGTCTGGCTCACCGGAGTCGAGAGCCAGCGTCACTTCGTGGATCCGGACAGAAGAAGGCCCGAAGGCGGTGCCGTGATACTCGCCGTCGGGCAGTCTCCGCGCGCACTCGCTGGCTTCCCTCAAGTGGTCATGGGCATAAGACGGTTGACGGGCCAGGCCGGCAAGCACCGCTGCCCGCATGTGCAGCGCACCGTACGTCGCCCGCCCTGCTGGCTGGCTGATGCCGCTGATGCTGGTTGCCGCTTCCTCCAGGAGCATGCGGCCGAGTTCGGGTCGGCCGTTGTGGAAGAACAGTTCTCCGCGTACGTACTGGGCGGTGCCGATGACGGTCGGGTCGGACGTGTCCTGGGCGACCTTGGTCATCATGGTGATGATCCTGGCGGACAGGTCGTGGTGGCCGAACTTGTCCGCGAGAGCATCAGCGGCTCGGTATGCCTGCGTGAGGAGGGCCGCCGTGAACTCTCGCCGCGCATGGATCGAGGAGCGTTGAGCACGGTGAAGCTCGTCGAGTAGGGCGGGGATGACGATGGCGAGTTTCCGGTAGTTCGAGGTGAGGCGCAGGCGTACGACATGGTCCACCGCCGTCCGTAACTCGGCTGCGGGGCGGACCGGACCGTCTGGCGGGATGTCGAACGCATCGAGGCAAGCCCGCAATCCGCTCAGGTCAACCTCAGGTGTGGTGGCGGGGACGCGGAACGGTTCCGCCGACCCGGGACCGTTCCTGTCCGGATGCGTGCGCCGCGGGCTGTAGAGACCGAGATCCGCATCGGTGACCGCGCTAAGGACCTGACGCAGAGCGGCACGGCGCTCGGGACTTGGCCACCGGTGCTCTCCACGTTCCAGCTTGCCGACCCATCGGAAGTCCACGTACAGAGGGGCGAGATTCCGGCCGGGATAAAGACGGTCAAGAGCCGCGTTGACCGCGTCGGCCAACTCGACTCGGGACATGCACTGCCCCGGCCGCATCGGGGAGGGCAACCTGCACCGGGCACCACTGAGGATGGTGTTCGGCCTGAGCGTGGTGTCCGGATGGCGAGGCACCGTCTCTCCCCTCGACCGAAATTCCAGCCCTGCCGACTATGCCACACCCATGGCGACCGGAAGGTTCGACCGGAGCGGGATCAGGATAATTCGCCGCCCATCAACCAGCGCGACGAGGAACACGAGTCGACTGACGATCCGATGGCCGCGTGCTCCGAGTGTCTCGCACGATACGGTGAGCGCTGTGTCGGAGATTGGTGATGCGGTAGCGGCGCTGCAACCGCAGCCTCGCGGCAATAGATGGAGCAGCCTCTCGTATTGCGTTCTGGATGCCGTGTGGTCCCTCAATACGCGGTACTACAGCGTGGTCGTGCCGCTTGTCGAGCGGGTCGCGGCGGCGTTTGGCGACACGAAGCCGACGACACACGTTCTACAGACGGATCCTGTGCCGCTTCCGATGCTCCTGGCGCGGTACCCTGACGCCAGGACCCTCACGAACGACACGAACGCACAGCTCACGTCATCGAGAGGCGGGATTCTCCGTTCCGAGGCGGTGCTGCGATACGCCCGAATCCTTGTAGAGCACGAGATTTCCGACCTCGCCGCCGCCCAGGACTTGCTAGCTGGTCCGGATGGAAGGTGGAGGAATATTGATGCCTCCTTGTCAGCAGTTCCGGGCGACGGGCGGTTCGGAATCCGGCGTGGCTATCTGTGGATGCTCTGTGGCAACGACGATTTGGTCAAGCCGGATCGCATGGTGCTGAGATGGCTCTCCCGGCTCCGGCCGGGAGTTGGTGCCGACGAGGCGCGTCGGCTGCTGACCGAGGTGGCAGCGGAGCTTACCGATCGTCTGGGAAGGCCGGTCACGCCCTGGATGGTTGACCACGCCATCTGGCTCGAGGAACGAGCTCGTTAGTCTCGTAGATGGCGAGGGGTCGCAAGCCGACGTCGGTCGGCTAGCTCGACGCCCCGAGGTGTGCGCTGATCGAGTCGAATGCGTAGCCGGGAAGGTCACCGTGCTCGGAGGGTGGCAAAAGGTGCGTCAAGTAGAGCATGATGTCCGTTCCGAACCTTTTGACTGGCCTACGCTCCCGTTGGGAGCCGTACTCGGAATTTCTCGCTGGCGTTTTGTTGCCCAAGGGCACAAGCTAATACCTTGTGGGCATCTTGATTCCGTTACTCTTCGACAGCCAACGTACGACCGGGGTCTGGGCAAGCATCGATGACCGTGCCTGGCTTTCTGGGGGTGCCGGGATCCACAGATTTACGGTAGGCATGCAAGTGGACAGCAGGTACACACTGCCCGCGGGCACGCCTGTTTCGCTCAGCGGGGCGGCTTGGTTGGTATTCAACGACTCGCGAGACTATCTGGGCCGTTGGGAAACGGAGAAGCCGCTCGCGCTGTATCCGGATCCGTTCAGCACAAATCTTGTACTTGAGCTACGCGACGATCAGCTCGGGCTCATCGAACAACGTCGCGCCGCGGCTGACGGCGGTGTCCGTATCGAGTTGGAGATCGATGCAGCACTTACGGGCGGACTACCCAAGGCCGAGACTGCGGTGTCTCGGTGGCCGCGACGGCGCCACGTTCCCACACCTTCGGCCAGCGGATGGCCCGTAGCGCACGGCAGGCACACATTAGTCTTCACTCGGTCCCAATGGGTTGAGCTTCTGGCCGGCGTCACTGCGCACACCGCCCTTGTCGTCGTAGTGCCTGTGCCAGCTCTGGACCCAGACGCCCAAGCGGTTAGCGCGCTGCTTCGAGAGGCCGTCAAGTTGGTCGCGGCCGGCCACCCGGCGAAGGCGGTCATAGACGCACGGCGGGCCATCGAGGTGGCGGACACTGTTTTCGGTGCCCTCAACGCGAGCAACGCCGCCATGAAGCTGATCACGGATATTCCGCCGAACGACCGGACCCAGGAGGAACGCTTCGCTCTGTTGCGCCACGCCCTGTTCTCGTTAGCCAGCCCACCGGCTCACGGCGACCCGAAGGCCGAGCAGTTCACCTGGAGCCGCGAAGCGGCTCTCGTCGTCATCTCCGCAGTGGCCTCGCTCATGGCCGTTAGGTCAGACGCTGGCCGTACGACCGGCCAGCCATGACAGCCAGACTTTGGGTTCGCCGTGTCGCTAATCGCGACGTTCGCCGGGGGATTGACACAACTGTCGGCAGGAGGGTCTGAACCCGTCGTACCACGAGGCCACCCAGGAGTACCGGGATGGCCTCGTGGTACGACAAGCAGGGATCAGGTGCTGATGGCGTATTCGCCCTCGCCGCAGGAAGGTGTGCGGCTGGAAAGGTCGCCTCGAACGATGGCGGCGGCGACGATGCGCTCGGCGCGTCGGCGGCGCATCCGCAAAGCGGACGGCGTCAGGCCCTGCGTGGCAGCGAGGTGCTCGATCAGCGCGTCGCCGAAGCGGGTGGCGCTGATGAGTTCGGCTGCATCGGCGGAGATGAGGCCGGTGGCGGCTGCTCGACCGAGCAGCAGGTCGGGGTGCCCGTATGGCATCTTCGGCGACCGTGATTCCGTGGTCAGGTCCAGGGGCAGTTCCTGGCTGTCGTCGGCGGTGATGACGCTGCTGCCGGCCCGCCAGGCGGCCCAGCAGAGCCGCAGCCACAGGCGGGGTGTGTCGAGGTCGGCGGTGCGCAGGGCGTGCAGGAATCCGGCGAGGACTTCGGAGTCGACGTCGTCGGCGTGCCGGGGGTGACCGCGGCTGATCTTCGCCGCGAGGTGTGTCAGTGCGGGTAGTGCGACGCCGATCGCGCCGACGACCCAGGCGGGTCCCCATTCGCGGGCGTGGTGGGCGAGTTGCCTCCACAGCTCGTCGGTGGTGCTGCTGTCGTAGCGCTGGAGTTTGACCAGCGTGCGCAGTTGGTCCAGCGGCAGTGTGGTGTCCGGCAGGCCTGGTATCGGCCGGGCGTCGAACACCAGCGGTGCGGGTTCACAGGTCAGCAGCGTGAACGCGGTCTCCGCGGTGGTCAGGGCCGTCTCGGCTGCGCGGTTGCGGGTGGTCGTGGCCATGGTGGTGTCTCCTTCGACGGGGGCCTGCCGTTTGGTGCGGCGGCTCCGAGGCCATCGATTGGGACAGCCTGACCTGACACCAGAGCTGGTTGCCAGGTCCGGACAGGTCGTGTCCGGTCCTGTCAGGTGCGCCGCTGACGGCGGATCGGGTGGGGGTGTGAGGTTGCGGGTGTGACGGGTCGTGTCAGGTCGGGGGTGGGTTCGATCGGCCTGTCAGGGGCGCACTGGGAACCGTCAGTACGTCCGCCGGTCCGGGGGCCACCGTGCCTATGACCGACAGCAACCCGCGCCGTGCACCGATCCCTGTGGGGGATGTGGTGTCCGGTGACCCGCCCGTGCCGATCACTGTCTGGCCGGTCCCCGCCCCGCCCGACGGTGAGACCATGTCTAACGCGATGGCGGTGCGGCTGGTCCACAACCTCACCCATCCCACCGATCTCGTCATCGATCTGGTGGTGGGGCCACAACTTGCCCGCGCGGTCATTGCCGCGCACCGCCGCAGCCACCTTCACCACCGGCACCCCGGCTGGGGTCGGGAACCCGCGATGCTGGTCGTCACCGGCTGGCCGGTGGACGACACGCCGCCGGGGGAGTTCTTCGCCCGCTGCCGGGCCGGCCTGCTGCCGGGTGGCTGTGTGGCGGTGCTGCTGCCGCACGGTGACCTTGTCCTGCCGGTCGATGTCGTCATCGCCGCCAAGCGGGCCGGGTTGGCGTACCTGCAGCACATCGTGGCGGCCGACCGGCCGCCTCGGCCCGGTCAGCGTACGCAGCTGGACATCCACACCGACGTGTTGATCCTGACGCGCCGGGGCGGTGCCGATGGCTGAGTCTCTGCCGGTCACGTCACTGTGGTTGACCTGTCAGCAGCCGGCTCGGGACCAACGTCGAGGCCGTTACGTACCGGCGACGTCGAGCCATCCCGGCAAGATGCTGCCCCATCTGGCCGCGCACGCGATCAGCTCCTACACGGCACCGGGGGATCTCGTGTTCGACCCGATGTGCGGGTCCGGCACCACCCTGATCGAGGCCATGCATCTCGGCCGGCACGGCCTGGGCATCGACATCGAACCTCGGTTCACCGCGCTGGCCGCCGCCAACATCGCCCTCGCCCGGTCGCAGGGCGCGACCGGATCCGCGCGAGTGTTCACCGGCGACGCGACCACGCTTCTCGGCGTGGTCCCGGCGTCCACGGTCGGCCGGGTGGGACTCGTGCTCACCTCACCGCCATACGGGCGCGGCACCCACGGCCTCGTGCAGGTGACCGGCAGCGGGGTCCGTAAACGCAACCACCTGTACGGGGACCGGGAACGAGGCAACCTCGCCTACGGCGGATGGTCGCGTTTGTTGGACGGGTTCGCCGCAATCCTGGCCGCCAGCTACCAGCTGCTGCGACCCGGCGGCACCGTGGTGATCACCTGCCGGCCGGTGCGCCACCACCGGGACGACCTGATCGACCTGCCCGGCGAACTGCTCACCCTGGCCCGCTCGGTGGGACTGATACCGGTGCAGCGGTGCGCCGCGATGCTCGCCGCCGTCCGTGACGGGCAGATCGTGCACCGTGCCTCGATGTTCGGGCTCATGGCCGTCCGCACGTCCCGGGCCCAAGGTCTCCCCGTCCACCTCATCGCCCACGAGGACGTGCTGGTCCTGCGGCGCGGCCCACAGTCCTGACGGTCAGGAACACCCGTGTGTTGCACGGCGAATCCGGGTAGCCGATGGGCTTGTCATGCCATCGGCACTCGGGTTTGAACCTCCCTGATGGGCAGTGACCTACGCAGAGCCCCGGTGATGCACAGAGGACCGGCGACGTCCTTCGATCGGACGGGCTACGCTCACGCTCACTCGAACTCGACGGGGGCGGCTCGTGGCCAAGTGGAACGACTACCAACTCATGACGACCGTCGCCGGGAAGATCGGCGGACCACGCGTGCTCATCCTCGCGATCGCCGCCGGAGGTGCCCTCGTCTACAAGGGCGGTGAGGTTGGCGTAAAGGCCGTTGTCAGGACAACGAGGTCCATCAAGCAGGCGCTCCACGTGCACGCCCAAGCGGCAGCCATGTCGCGGATCTACCGTGTCGCCGAGGACGCCGACGCCGGCGGCGGACTGACCCTCCGCACCGGCGACGAGTTCCGTGTGCTGGCTCGTGACGACACCGCGATCCTCATTGAGGTCGTCGGTAGCACGAAGAATCCCTGGTACGTGTCGAGGGACCTGCTCGCCGCCATCTCGGACTTCACGATCGACGGCGACCGGCCCTAAATTCCGGTGATGAGTCACCGCCGTCCCACAATGCTCAGCGCAGCGTTGTGGGTCATCGGGCGGCCTGACCGGCGCGGGGTGTGACGACTCTCCGGAGCGGCAGGGCGATGAGCAGTGCGATCGCCACCAGCAGGGCGCTGACCCATACCGGGCCGAGGTCGCCGGCGTCGGCCCCGAGGGTGATGGCGGCAACGACGGGGCCGCCAGCAGCACCGATGTTGAGTGCCGCAGTCGCATACGACCCGCCCATGGTGGGTGCGGCTGCTGCCTCATAAAGCACCCGGGTGATCAGGGTGCTGCCTACGGCGAAGGACAGCGTGCCCTGCACGAACACGAGGAGCAGGAGCGCTACCGGTTGGGTAGCCAGAGCCGCCAACGCGACCCAGCCGAGTAGCAGCAACGGGCCACCGATGGCGATCACGATGTGGGGACGCTGATCGGAGAGGCGTCCCGCGATGGTGACACCGGTGAAGGACCCGACCCCGAAGATCACCAGTGCGACCGACACCCACAGGCCGCGCAGGCCGGCGGTGTCCGTCACGATCGGTGCCAGGAACGTGAACGTGGCGAAGGTGGCCGCGTTGACGAGGGCACCGAGCAGCATGACCAGGAGCAGCCTGGGCATCGCGAGTTGAGCGATCTCCCGGCGAAGAGACGAGGCGGGTGCAGTGCCCTGAGAGGTGGTGTCGATACGGGCCGGGATGCCCTTGATGACGCCGACGGCAGCGGGAAGGCAGAGCAGGGCGATCGCCCAGAACGTGGCACGCCAGCTGATCAGCGTGCCGAGCACGGCACCGCCGGGTACTCCAACGATGGTGGCCACCGTCGTGCCCGCAAGCAGCACCGCCAGTGCGCGCCCTTTCTGGTCAGTGGCGACGAGCGTGGCGGCTGTGGTCAGTGCCACCGCGAGGAAGCCCGCGTTGGCCAGGGCGGCGAGCACGCGGGTGACCAGCAGAATGGTGAAGCTGGTGGTGAGGGCGCCCACGACGTGGGTCACGGCGAACACCAGCACGAAGCCGAGCAGGCTGGCCCGGGCCGGCCAGCGGCGCGCGAGTGCCGCCATCAGCGGCGCGCCGACGATCATTCCGGCAGCGAACGCCGAGGTCAGGAGACCGGCGGCGCCGACCGACACGTTGAGGTTTGTTGCGATGTCCGGCACCAGGCCGGCGAGCATGAACTCTGAGGTGCCCATGGCGAAGACCGCCACGGCAAGCAGATAGAGCGGGAGAGGCATCACAAGCTCCGAGGTGAGCGAGAAGGAGAAAGGCACGTCTCGTCACCGCGGCCAGCACCCCAGGGCGTGCGCGTAATGTCCCGCCCCGCCACGTCTGCGGGGGAGCGGGTTAGGAACTCAGCGGTTCAGGGGGCTGACGGCGTGACCGAAAGCCCCCACCGTGGATGCCTCAGGGCTCGACATGGCACAAGACATTACTCAAACCCCCAGGTCATCATGCAACCCGTTTCCGACGGGTGAACGTCGTCAACCCCGCGTCCCGCACCATCTCATGCCCGGCAGCAGTAGCGGTCCGGGTCGGTCGGCTCCATCTCCCGCATCGATCGCCGAACCAACTCGACGAGATCAACGAACTCAGGAAGCCCTACGACGTCGACAGTCACCACGAACTTCCGCGATGTCGGACTGAAATCCGGCGCTGGTCGACGCCGGCACCGAGGCTGTCAGGGCCTGTCAGACCCGTAGGGCCTGACAGGCCAGCCGCACCAGCAGCACCCTGGCTAGCCTGAAGGCTCTCCTACATCTCATGTGCTGAACTGACGCGTCCCGCGACGGCATCGCGCCCACCTTCCCGGTCGGCCGCCCTCTGCCCGCCTCAGCCACCAGCACCCATGTCGCCGCCCCGCGCCCAAGGCGCAAACCCCTGCCCCTGTCGGCGGTCACCGCATCCGGTGACCGCCGAATCCCCATGCCCGAAGAAAGGACACGATGCGTCGCCTCACCCTGTGCCGACACCACGGCACCCTCCCCGCCTGCGACCGCACTGCCACCCCGCCCCACGGCAGCGCCGCACCCGACAACCAGCGGTCCGACCACACCCACGACACGATCACCGTACGGTCGACGCCGCGTACCGCGCCGTACGCCCACCGCCGTCACACCAGCACCGCCCCCGAGGCGGTGTCACGATGACCGACCCCATCCGCGAGCAGATCCGGATACTGCGCTGGGAAACGCCTGCCGCCGTGCAACAGCGGCAGGCGCTCGCAGACGAGGCACGCTCCGCGCTCATCACGGCCCTGGAGCGTCGGCTGGTCTGCCGGCCCGGTGTGAAAGACGCCCTCGCCGTCTGGGATCTGGATCCGCTGCCGCAGCGGTGGACGGTCTCCGCGGACGCGCAGCTGTCATACACGCGGTCGCATACCGATGACGCACAGGCCCACGCGCAGGCCCGCTTCGGTGTGCCGGACGAGATCCGCCAGTTAGACCCTGCGGTGGCGGTGTATCCGCAACGCGTCATCGAGGTGACGCCGCTGCCTGAAGTGACCCCCTGAGACTGGACACCTCCTGACTTGGCATCCTGCTGAGGAGGAGGAAACGCTGTGGCTCGACAGAGCAAGTACCCCGAGGAGTTCCGCCGTCAGGCTGCGGCGTTGGTGCTCGACTCCGGTCGGACTATTCGGGATGTGGGTCGGGAGTTGGGCGTCAACCACGAGACGCTGCGCAACTGGGTCGATCGGATGCGGCAGGAACGTGACGGCGGCCGGCCGAGCGATCTGGCCGCTGACGAGCGGGCCGAACTGGTGCGTTTGCGGCGGCAGGTCGCCCAGTTGGAGCTGGAGAAAGAGATCTTGAAAAAAGCCGCGGTCTTCTTCGCACGCGAGACGGAGCGGTGAATCGTACCGACGTGTACCGGTTCATCGACGCGGAGAAGACCATCTACCCGGTCCGTCTGCTCTGCCGACTTCTCGGCGTCGGGCACAGCGGTTTCTACGACTGGCTTCGGCAGGGACGTCAGCGCGCTGTTGAGCGGAAACGCCACGACCAGCAGCGCGTCGAGATCACCCGGCAGGCGTGGTCAGAGCACCGCGGCGTCTACGGCGCCCGCCGGCTCACCGCTGAGTTGCACGAGCGCGGCCACCGGTGGAACCGCAAGGCGGTGGCCCGGCTGATGCGGCTGGCCGGGATCGAGGGCGCCCACCGCCGGCGGCGCGGTAAGCCCCGCCGCAAGGCCGCGTCAACGTCGACCGCGCCGGACCTGGTCCAGCGGCAGTTCACCGCTGCGGCACCGAACCGGTTGTGGGTCGCGGACATCTCCTACCTGCGCACCTGGGAAGGCTTTCTCTACCTCGCTGTGGTGGTCGATGCCTACTCCCGAAGAGTCGTCGGGTGGGCGATGGCCGACCATCTACGCACCGAGCTGATCCTCGACGCGGTCGGCATGGCCATCCAGCATCGTCGGCCCGCCCGCGATCAGCTCATTCACCATTCGGATCGCGGGACGCAGTACACGTCGTTCGAGTTCGGCCGAACCCTGCGTTCCTGCGGCGTCCTCGCGTCGATGGGCTCGGTCGCCGACTGCTACGACAACGCCATGGCCGAGACGTTCTTCGCCACCCTCAAGACCGAACTGGTCTACACCCGGGCCTGGCCGTCACGGCATGAGCTGGAGATGGAGGTCTTCTCCTACATCGAGGGCTTCTACAATCCTCGCCGCCGACACAGCCGTCTGGGTAACGTCAGCCCCGACACCTACGAGAAGATCCACCGAGAGTCCCTGACAGACATCGAGGTGTCCGGCCGATAGGGGTCACTTCAGCCCGCGGGAAACGACCCGCCGACAGTGCGGGGGTACCGGATCACCGTGCAGGTCAGACTGCACGTGTGGGCCACGGCGAGCCGGTCGGCCGACGCACACCACGCCGCCCGTACGGCGATGCAGGCACACCTGCCGGCGCTGGCTGCCGCCGGCATCGTGCTGACCGGGCTGACGTGGCTGGCCGACAGCCCCGACGACAGTGCAGTGTCGCAGTCGT
Organism: Micromonospora maris AB-18-032; assembly: GCF_000204155.1. Lineage (NCBI taxonomy): Bacteria > Bacillati > Actinomycetota > Actinomycetes > Micromonosporales > Micromonosporaceae > Micromonospora > Micromonospora maris. The sequence continues at coordinate 2,479,321 of NC_015434.1, forward strand.
CCAGCGCTGGGCAATCCACCGCTGACGATGACCTTGCTGCGGCGACGGCGGAGCGGGCTGCCGCATTCGATGCCCTGGTCGGCCTGCGGCGCAAGATACGCGCCCGCGCGATCCGTGCCCTGGTCGACGCCGAATTCGACGGCCCCTACCAGCCCAGCGCGCGAAGGGTCGACCGGTTCCTGACCGGTCTCGGGCTCGACGCGTTGCCGCGGGCCCACCACATCACAGTGGTCGTGGAGCTGACCCTGCTGGTCGTCGCCCGCACCGTGGAGCAGGCCTGCGACGCGGCATCGCAGGTGATGCGGGCGGTGACCAGCACCGGTCTCGGTGCGGCGTGGGAGGCGTACGGCGGGGCCGAGTCGGACTACGCCACCGGCGAGCACGGCCGATGGCGGGTGCCGTGGCGGCACGAGTACGAGACGTGGCTTCGCGGCCACGCCACCTCCGCTGACGCTGGCGCCGCCGCCCACGCTGCCGTGCGTGTCGCTCTGCACCACACCCTGGCCGGCCTCGCCCACGAGCTGATGACGGTGACCGCCACCGTCCACACCGCCGGTATCGATCAGTTCCTGGATCCCGAGAGCGACTGACCGGCAAAACCCATCCCCGGTCCGCCGCCCGTGCACGCCGCTGCCGGACCGACGCGCGGTGACCCGCGTTCACCTGCACGCGCCACACCCATCCCGCCCGCACACCCTCACGAGGAGAACAGCGTGTCCTTCACCGAAAAGCTGACCCTGCGCTCACCGGCCGACGTGGTGACCGCCGTGCCGTACCTGCTCGGCTTCCACCCCACCGACGCCAGCATCGTCGTCATCGTCTCCCGCCACGGCCGGGTCGTCTTCGCCGCCCGCACCGATCTACCGGCCCCCGACGCACCCGCCCACCAGATCCGCGACCTCGCCGGCCGACTGATCCCGGTCCTGCACCAGCAACAGCCGATCACCGAACTGCTGCTCGTCGGCTACGGCACCGCCGAGCACGTCGACCCGGCCCTGCACGCCGTCCGCGACACGTTCACCGCCGAAGGCATGACCGTCCAGGAAATCCTCCGCGTGACCGGTACTCGATTCGTCAGCCTGCTCTGCGACAACCGGGCCTGCTGCCCGCCGGAAGGAACCCCCTTCGACCCGACCGCCTCACTGGTCGCCGTGCAGGCCACCGCCGCCGGGCTGGTCGCCTTCCCGGACCGCGCCGCCGTCGCCGCCCGCTTCGCACCACTCACCGGCGCCGCCCGCGACCGTATGCAGCAGGCGACCGACACGGCGGTGGCCCGACTGGAGGCGCTGCTCGCCGACGACACCGCCGCCGTCGACGAAGCCGGCCCGCAAGCGGTCCGGGCGGCGCTGCGCCACCCCGACCGGGCACTCACCGATGACGAGGCCGCCTGGCTCACCGTGCTGCTGGTCCGCCTGTCCGTCCGGGACCTCGCCGCCGACCTCAGCCCACCCACCGACCAGTACGTCACGTTCTGGACCGACATCACCCGCCGCGCCCACGAAACCCTCGTCCCCGCACCGGCCACCCTGCTCGCGATCACCGCCTGGCGGTGCGGCGACGGCGCCCTGGCCGCCATGGCAGCAGAACGCGCCCTGCAGGTCGACCCCGGATACCGGCTTGCCGACCTGCTGCTGCAGGCGCTGCATGCCGGGCTCCCACCGTCCATGTTCGAGCAGACCGCAACGCCGACCGATCCCGACGCGGGCTGGTCTTCGTGCCCCCGCCGCACCTGACAGCTGCCCCGAGCAGTCCTCTACCCGGAATCCGCAACACCCTGACGCGGCTGGCCGTGCACCGGCCCGTCATAGCCACCGAAGGAGAGACATGACCACCCACACGCTCACACCCCGACCCGGATTCGAGCGCTACACGATCCAGGTCGGCTGGAACCCCCACCACACCTACTTCGCCACCGTCGCCGACTTCACCAACAACCCGACCACCAACGCCGAAGGGGAGCCGATCAACCTGCAACTCGGCCTGATCGAGACGATCCTCGACCCGTCGGAGGTGCTTCGCGCCGTGGAACCCTACGCCGTCATCCCGGCTGACCTGACCGCCACGCTGCACGCCGACCGAGCCGCCCACCCGCCCCGCCGCTCTCTCAACACCCCGCCGCCACCGGGACTCCCGTCGCCCGCCAAATCCGGCAACCCGGCCGCTCACCCACCGGCTGGGCCCGGCCTGGGACGCACCGCCCGCAGGCGGCCTACCGCATCTGCCTGGTTCCCGCCCATCGCCATCACCGGCAGCCGACTGCTGCGCGCCGAACTACAAGCCGTGCAACGAGACGCCGGCTGCGAATTCGACTACGCCGCGTCCATCCCCGAGGGACGCCGCTACGCCACCCGCCGCCCACTGATCATCATCGGCACCGACCTCGTAGCCCGGGTCCGACGCCCCCTGACCTGCCGTGGCCTCGTCGTCATCGCCTCGGTCAACCCACCCGACACGCGCGTCTGGGAGCCCACCGGACGCGTCGGCGCCACCTACTTCATCGTCCTGCCCACCGCACGCGACTGGCTGGCACACCACCTCCTGCGCAACCTACCCACCTGACCAGCCACCCGCCGCGCGGACCCCGAGACAACCTCGACCACCGCCCACCATCCGCCCCACCACCGGTGCCCCAATCCGGGCGGCACAACGACACCGCCCCCGCTACCGGCACCACACAAGGAAAAGGCCCGCCGCCGGCGGGCCTTCGTCGTATCCAGACCCGGGACGCCTCCGCCTACGAAACGTGTGCGTCCCGGGTTCTCCACCAGAAATGGAGGAACCCAGTGTTCACCACCCTGGCCGTGATCGCCACCACCACCGTGGCGATCGTCTCCGCCGCCTGGGCCCGCCACATGGTCGCCGAAACGCGGCGCCTGCGCGCCGCGCTCACCGACGCCGCCTGGCAACTCGCCCACGACCCCCTCACCGGCCTACTCAACCGCGCCGGACTCCTCGCCGCCCACACCACCCACACCACCCTCACCACCCACCCACAACCCATCCTCGCCATCCTCATCGATCTCGACGGCTTCAAAACCATCAACGACACCCACGGCCACGACACCGGCGACGACCTGCTCATCACCATCGCCGACCGCATCGAGGAACTCACCGACCTGCACGGCGGTGTCGCCGCCCGGCTCTCCGGCGACGAATACGCGGCTCTGCTCCCCGTCTGCCGCCACGACGTCGACCGCATCGCCGCCGCGTTCGTCGCCGTCATCGCCGCACCCGCCCGCCTCGACATCGACGGTCACCTGAGCACCATCGCCGTCACCGCCAGCATCGGCGTCGCCTGCGTCGAGAGCACCGACAGCCTCGGCGACGTCGCCCTGCACCGCGCCGACATCGCCATGTACCACGCCAAACACGGCGGCGGAAACCAACACGTCATCTACACCCCCGGCCTGCGCATGCCGACCCGCGCAGCCCGCCGCGGACCACGCCCCCGAGACCTGCACTCCACCGACCGGGGGACCGGCGCATGAACCTCGGCACCCTGATGGCCTGCGCCACCTGCGGCTACAGCCTCACCACCCACCGGCACGGCGACCAGATCCACTACCGGCACCCGGTCAGCGAAACCGACCGACACCCACCCGTCCCCGTCCCCGCCCACCTCATCGACGACGTCTACGACCGCTGCCACATCTGCAGCGCCACCCACCCCGTCTGGAACTACCGCACCGCCGAACTCGAAGCCCAGGGCCTCGGCGGCACCCGAGAGGTCATCCAGACCTACAACACCCACTGGCACGTCTGCCTGCGCTGCGCCCAGCACATCGAAGCCGACGACCCCGACACCCTCACCGCCGCCAGCGCCGCCCTCATGGGCTGGCACCCCCACGACCCCCGCCACACCATCCTCGGCATGGTGCACCGAGCCATCGTCCTCACCCGCGAAGGACGCACCCTCATCACCACCACCGACTGGCCACCCGCCACCATCACCCCCGACATGCTGCCCAAGATCCGCGACCGGCTCACCCGCCTGCTACGCAGCCCCGCCGATCTACCCGACCCACTGAACACCCGCACCACCCGACACACCCTCGCCGACGACCTCGACCGCGCACCCCTGTACTGGATCAACCCCGAATTCACCCGCCTCACCCACGACGTCACCGGCAACCAACCACCAGCACCCGTCACCGACCGCATCACCCCCACCCGCAGCGGCCTCCTCGCCTGGCCACACCCCATCGGCCAACACCACCAGATAGCCGCCGTGTCCTGGACACCCCACACCGACGGCTGGCACCTCCTGGCCTACCGCAGCATCGGCGCCGGCCTCACCAACGACCTCATGCCCACACTCCGACACGACATCGGCTGGCTCATCCCCACCCACACCGAACACCTCCCCGCCGGCACCACCATCGACGGCCACCACCCACTCGGCCCACTGATCACCACCTGGCTCCTGATGAACCAACACATGGCCGACGCCGTACCCGCGAAACTCCCCAAGACCATCACCAAGGCCTACCAGCGACAACAACGCCCCACACCCGACGTACGCCTGGTACGGATCACACCACCCACCACCACACCGCCAACCGAACCGAACCCCAACAGCCAGAAACGCAGCCGGGCACAACCCGACTACCGCTACTGGGTCTCCGGACACGAACGCAACCAGGCCCACGGACCAGGCCGACGCCTCCGCAAAACCATCACCATCGAACCGTTCCTCAAGGGACCCGAAGACAAGCCGATCAAACTCAGCACCACCGTCCGGATCCTCGGCACACGCCAACCACCGAACACCACCACCCCCGAGTAGCAGACAACAACGGCGCGGTGGCGGGAGAACCAGCCCGCCACCGCGCCACGCTCGTCGCGACGCCCTTCCCGCCGTGAGGAACGCCAGCCGCCAAACCGAGAAGCTCAGCAGCCCGTCGTGGCCGAACTCCAAGCGGCGAGATGCAGCGTCTAGGCGTGATTGGTGCAGATAGGTCGAGTTGGTCAGGTACGACAGGATCCCAGGCCGCCGTGGGGATAGGCGGATTCTGCCAACCTGGTCGTCTGTCAACGCCGGCTGAACTTTGACCCCTCTGTTCCGGTCGAATTTTGACCCCCTCGCTGGTTGTTGATGTTCAGTCGTTGGTCTTGGTGGCTGCGGGGACGCGGCCGAGGTCGCGGTCTTTGAGCCGGTAGCTGTCGCCCTTCATCGAAATGACCTCGGCGTGGTGGACGAGGCGGTCGATCATGGCCGCGGCGACGACGTCGTCGCCGAACACTTCGCCCCACCTGCCGAAGGGTTTGTTGCTGGTGACGATCAGCGAGGCTCGTTCGTAGCGGTTGGAGACCAGCTGGAAGAACAGGTTCGCGCTTCGGCTTCGAAGGGGATGTAGCCGACCTCGTCAACGATCAGCAGCGGGATCCGGCCAAGCTTGACCAGCTCGTCTTGCATCCGGCCGGCGTGGTGGGCATCAGCGAGGCGGGACACCCACTGGGCGGCGGTGGCGAACGCGACCCGGTGCCCGGCCTGGCAGGCTCGGATCCCGAGGCCGATGGACAGGTGGGTCTTGCCGGTGCCGGGCGGGCCCAAGAAGACGACGTTCTCCTTCGACGCCACGAAGTCGAGGGTTCCCAGGTGGGCGATGGTCTCCCGCTTCAGAGAGCGTTGGTGCTCGAAGTCGAACTCCTCCAGGCTCTTGCGGGCCGGGAACCTCGCTGCCCGAATGCGTCCCTCACCGCCGTGAGCCTCCCGGGCGGCGACCTCGCGTTGCAGGCAGGCGGCGAGGAACTCCTCATGCGTCCAGGACTCGGTCCTGGCCCGCTCCGCCAGCCTCTCGACGGAGGCAGCGAGGGACGGCGCCTTGAGAGCGCGGGTGAGGAACGCGATCTCCGAGGCGACGTTGCGGCTGGTCTTGGCGGCCATCACGCAGCCACCTCGGCATCGAGGCCGAACATGCGGTCGTAGTCGCTCAACGGCCGGCGTTCGACCTGGGCGTCGACGGCGGTCGTCGGGGTGCGTTGGGCAGCGACGCGCAGGTCCGCGGCGGCTTGCCGGTGGGCGGGATCGGTGATGCTCTGATGCTTGGCCCAGCACCGGTCATGCCGGGTCACCGGCCGGCCGTCGCAGAACACCTGCACCTGGTCGCAGTCGGCGGTGACCTCAACCCGCCGCCCGACCACCGACGGGTGCACCGAGTAGTCGTTGCCGTCCACGCGCACGTAATGATCGCGGGGAAGTCGGGTGGTCTGCCGCCAGCCGACCACCGGCGCAACCGGTGGCAGCGGCAGCATGGCGGCCCGGTCGGCATCCCACCGGTCCAGCGGGCGGCAGCCCAGCACACGGTGCTGGCGGTTGTTCGCCCGCACCAACCACTCGGTGAGCTGGGCGTTGAAGTCCTGAGGTGAGCCGAAGCAGCGTCCGGGCAGGAACGACGTCTCCAGATAGCCGTTGGCCCGCTCCACCAGGCCCTTGGCCTCCGGGTCCGCCGGCCGGCACTGAATCACCTTGATGCCCAGGGTGCCGCGGAAGGCATTCATCGCCTCGGTCAGCTGCGGCCGCCCGGCCCGCCACTGCCCGACGGCGGACTCGTTGTCCCACACCAACGCCTTGGGCACCCGGCCCCCAGCCGGAGATCAACGTCCAGTGCCCGACCAGCAGGTCCGCCGACTGCCGCGACGGGATCATCACCGCCGACAACCACCGCGAATACCCCGACACCATCACCAGCACCGGCGGCCTGCCGACCTGCCCGAAACCCAACGGCACGTCCGCCGGCGGGAACCACAGATCGCACTGCGCCAGCTCTCCCGGCAGATACTCCGTCCGCTGGCTCGGGTCCGGACGGCGGAACAACGGCCGCAGTTGCTGCACCCGATCGGCGAACACCGTCTTGCCGCGGGTCCACCCCACCCGCTCCATGATCACCGTCGTCGGCATGTCCGGGAACTCCGCCAACAACGCCCGGATCTGCGGCTCCACCGCGTCCACGATCGAACCCTTCGCCGCCCGCTGATAGCGGGGCGGCTCATGACTGGCCAAGGCCCTGCGCACCGTGTTCCGCGAGACCCCCAGCCGACGACAGATGGCCTTGATCGCCATCCGCTCCGCCCGGTGCAACCGACGGATCTCCGCCCAGTCCTCCACGCTCAGCACCTCCCGATGCTTCCGGAAGGGGTCAAAATTCAGCCGGAACCACGGGGTCAGTTTTCAGGCGGAGCCGACATCGTCGGTCGGCATCTGCTCATGTCGACGTGCGTGTGTTTACCCTGAGGGCTGTCTCGTCCTGCGTTGTGGTTCGTCCGGGTACCGAAACGTGGTCGTGCCGTCTGATGGAGAGCGCCATCATTGCTCCGTGACCAGCTTTCCTGCGCAGGCGCGCCGCGTCCGCGACAGCACGCTCTCGCCGCAGCGCAGGCTTTACGCATTGCGGGAGTGCGCTCTGCACTGTGCCCCGTACGGATTCCGCGCCACCTGGCACCATCTGGTCGTCGCCGCCCGTATCCCACGCAGTCTCACCGACGATCTCGACGCGCTCGTGCGTGCCGTTGACGAACTGCAGCGGACACGCGACGTGGTCGTGCCGCGTGCGCAGGAGTTCGCTGCCCTGCGGCGTCGAGAGAAGGCCACTGGCAGGCGACTCCCACGGACGCCGCCACCCTGGAACTCGTGGGGCTGGTCCGGGATCGCCTACTGTCCCGACCCTGAGCATCACCCGACGGGACCTCTCGCCACGGTCGTGCAAGCGGTCCTCGATCGCCACGATGCCGGAATCAGCGTCGACAGGCACTGCCTGGCATGCGGCGTCGAGAGGCGCCGCCCGGGCCGCGCATGCCCGACCTGTGGCGTCCATCCGGACGGCCCCGCCGCACGCTGGCGTGCCTTTACAGCCGAGGAGCGCTGGCAACGTGTCTGGCGCCGTGAGCTAGACGACCGGCCGACGCCGCTCGTCCCTTGAGTTCGAGGTGCCCGGATTTGCCGTACGGTGAGCGCGGAAGGCGGTCAGTCGAACCAGTTGAACAGGAGGTCGCCGAGCCGGCTCGGCTGGTGGTAGGCGATATCCCGGCGTTCATCTTCGGTCAGAACATGCAGGTGCCGCTCGTGGAGCGGCTGATTCAGCTATGCCGTGGTGGCGACCCGCAGCCCTGCGCTCCGGTAGATGTTCCCTCTGGGACGTCAACGAACACCGAGTGGATCATGTGAAGGTCTCGCTGTTCGGCTGCAGCGACCAGGAAGACCCAAGCGGTTGACCAGGTTGCTCAACCGCTTGGCATCACGCAGTCGCACAGTTTGAGTCGACCGTCCGCTCCTCGACCGAGGGCGTGACCACACCGTGCAGTGCCCTGGCGCTGTCATACAGCATGGCCAGCCAGGTGGCGTCGGTGGCCTGATCCAGGTGCGGCATGGTCACTCTCGCCTGCAGCAGATGGATGGTCTCCATTCAGGGATCGTCCGGCATCGCGGCGGAACCCGCGATCCTCAGGAGCAGACGCCTCCACCTGCGTTGAAAGCCAGTCAGCTCCTCGTATCCGCAGCTGGCGACCCCGCACACACATGTTGCACGGGTGGGAGCGCAGACTGAGCAGCATGAACGTCGTGGAGTTCGACGCCCTGGTCGAGCCACTGCGTCAGAAGTCGGTGGCCTCGTTAGCCGAGCACGGCTTCGCGCTCATCGAAGGACGCACCGCCACCGTCGCCGAGGTCGCCGATCTGGAGAAGCAACTCGGTGTGACGTTGCCGGAGACGTACAAGGCCTTCATGATGCGCTACGGCGGTGGCGTGGTCGGCTGCGTCGAACTGTTCCCGATCGTCAGCGCCGGCTCCGGCGACGACGACGTCGAGTCGGTCAACGACCGGGAGTTCCCTGACCGGACATTCATCGCGATAGCGCCGGTGGGCACCGGCGACTACTGGGGATTCCCGGTCGATGATGGTCACTGCCGCGAGGAGGTCTGGTTCCACTTCCACGATGGCGGCGACCCGGAGTTTGAGGCGGCCGACGTCCTGGAATTCATCGTGCGTCATGGACTCAGGTTGTAGCGGCCAGGCCATCCGCTCCTGCCGCGATCCAAGCTGTCTTAACGAGGAGTTGCCCCGGCTGGTCGACGTCGCTTTACGGCATCCCGCCGCCGTCGCTCGAGACGCCTGCGTTATAGCCTTGGTTGTCGTCTCCGCCGTATCCCTTGCCGCGGATATTGCCCCTGTGTCGGTGACGCTGGTCGCGTCCGCTCTGGCGGATGGCGCGGCGAGCTTCCCTCAGCGTTCGATCGGACCTATCCGCGTTTACCCGTTGTCGGGTCTGCTGCACCGATAGGTGACAGTCGTAGTCACGCGGCCTGACTGGCCGGTGGGGTCATGATGGTCTCGTACTCGATAGGGGTCAACCGGGACAGGGATCGTTGGCGTCGACGGCGGTGGTAAGTCCGTTCGACCCAGGTCACGATCGCGGTCCTCAACTGCTGCCGGGTCGTCCAGGTTCGGCGGTCGAGGACGTTGTTCTGCAGCAGGCCGAAGAACGACTCCATGGCAGCGTTGTCACCGGCGGCGCCGACCCTGCCCATCGACCCGATCATGTGGTGCTGGTGGAGGGCACGGACGAATTTCCGGCTTCGAAATTGCGACCCGCGGTCGGTGTGCAGCACGCAGCCGGCCACGTCACCACGGCGGGCTACGGCGTTGTGCAGGGCGTTGACGGCCAGCCTCGACTTCATCCGTGAGTCGATGGAGTAGCCGACGATCCGGTGGGACCACACGTCCTTGATCGCGCACAGGTAGAGCTTGCCCTCACCGGTTCGGTGTTCGGTGATGTCGGCCAGCCACAACCGGTTCGGGCCGTCGGCGGTGAAGTCCCGCTGGACCAGGTCATCGTGCACTGGCGGACCGACCTTGCCGCCCTTGCCCCGACGCTTGCGCTTGCTGAACGCGCTCCACCAGCCCATGCCCGAGCAGATCCTCCAGGCGGTGCGCTCGACCATCGGCTGGCCGGCATCGCGGGCCTCATCGGCCAGGAACCGGTATCCGAACTCCGGGTCGTCGCGATGCGCGTCGAACAACGCGTCCGCCCGGTACGCCTGCGCCAGTTCAGCGTCGGTGACACGGCGGGCAAGCCACCGGTAGTAGGGCTGACGAGCGATGTTCAACACCCGGCACGTCACCGCCACGGGGATCCCGTCGGCGGCCAGCTCGCTCACGAGCGGGTAGAGCCTTTTCCCGGCAGATGCGCCTGCGACAAATACGCAGCGGCCCGACGCAGGACCTCGTTCTCCTGCTCCAACAACCTGATCCGCTTACGCGCCTCCCGCAGCTCGGCCGACTCGCTGCTGGACGTCCCAGGGGTGGCACCGGCGTCGATGTCGGCCTGGCGCAACCACTTGAACAAGGTCATCGGGTGCACCCCGAAGTCCTTGGCGATCTGCTCAACCGTCACGCCTGGATCACGGTCACGAGCGACACGCACGACATCATCACGGAACTCTCGGGGATAGGGCTTGGGCACAGCGACATCCTTCCAGCCTGCCCACAAGGCAAGCCATCTCAGATGTCACCTATCGGTGCAGCAGACCCGTCGGAGAAACAGCGCGAGGCCGGCAATGACAAGAAGGGTGGCAACCAGCGACCCGACGATGAGCCACGCCCCTCTATTCATGGCACCGATCGTAGGTACGACAACAAGGCTGCCGTCGCCGACCTTGGAGAGCCGTCGACTGACGGCAGAAGTCCTCTTGCGCTGCTGCCCGGCGATACAGACGACAAGATCAGGTACGCGCTCATGCCGCAGACCGCGCGCCAGGTCAGCGTCCACTCGTGGCCGATGTTGCGGACGGTTCGGCTAGTACGAATGCCGTTCCTACACCTACGGCTCTCTGCTCGGCCACGGGACGGTCTGGGTAGTTCGATGTTGCGGTGACCCCTGACGAGCTTTCGGTGGCCCGGCTGGAGGCGCTGCGCCGCTCGGCACGGAATGGCCACGCCGGGGCCTTGATCGCGCTGGGCCTCCGGAAGCCGCCGGAGACCTGACCAGGCAGGCTGGTTGAGGAGGAGCCGTACGACGAGGGCGCCCGCCAGTTGCTTGCCTCGGCGCTGCACGGCCTGCGCCGTACGGATGAGGCCCGCCCGGGTGTGCCGCTCCGGACTGACGTTGCTGCGGGGCTGCGGGGCTGGAGTACGACGTGGAATCGGGCCTGCTGAGAGCGCTCGTGCCGCCGCGTAGCCGGGCCGGGAGCCAGCGTTGATCGCCGACAGGGCTCCGAAGTGGCGCAGTCGAGGGCGTCGGGGCATCCCGGCGACGGCCGTCCTGGCTACGGGGCGGCGAAGGTTTCGCGCAGCGCGGCGTCCAGCGGGCGGCCGGTCGTCGGCTCAATGAACAGGTCGGCGAGGAGCAGGTCGGCCAGGTAGGTGGGGTTGATTCCGGACTCCTTGCCACCGAGAGCCTGTGCCGCGCCGCCCAGGCACAGGGCCGCTCGCGCCGCGGCGGCCGGCAGTCGGGCGACCCGGCGGCGGCGACCGACCGCCTCGGCGATGCGGGTGAGCATGTCGGTCCAGGTGAGGTTGACGTCGGCGACCGGGATGTCCGCCCCGCTGGCCCGCTCCAGGGCGTCCACCGCGATCTCGGCCACGCTGCGCGCCGAGGTCGCGGCGGTCCCGCCGGTCGGGGCTACCAGCGGGGTACGCGAGCGCGCCCACCGGTCCAGCGGCCCGGCCCAGTTGGGTAGCCGGTCACCGGCCCGACCGAAGACGAAGGGCAGTTCGAGGACGGCGACCGGCAGGTCCGGGCCGGCCGCCGCCCGCCCTTCGCGGGCCTGCTCCAGGCGGCAGCGGATGTACGTGTGCCGCTCGGCGAGGCGCCACTGCGGGTGGAGCCGGTCGAAGTAGGTGTAGTACGAGCCCATCACGGCGCCCCGGGTGAGACCTTCGCGGCGGGCCGCGGTGCACAGGCGTACCACCGGGTCGACGTTGTCCCGACGGAACGTCGGATAGATCGGTTTGGGCAGTGGCCGTTGCTCGTCGGTGCGGGTGGCGTACACCACGCCGTCGTGCCCGGCGAGCAACCGCCGCAGGTCGTCGACCGAGGCGGATTCCACGTCGAGGCGGTGGGCGACACCGTCCCGGGCGGTGCGGGCGACTGTGGTCGCGTCATGGCCGTGTTCGCGCAGCACCGCCACCACGCTGGCGCCGATCAGGCCGCTGCCACCGATCACGAGAATCCGCATACCGCATCGTCCACTCCGGAGGCCGGTGGGTGTCAAGAGTGCGAACCGCTCGACCCGGGGCGTCGCCGCGGATGCGACGGTGCCGTGTTGCGGCCAGAATGGCGTTCGGAGGTGATCGGGGACGGCCGACCAACAGCGCGTGCCCAAGCTGTGCTCGGTGGTGCTGGACAGCACCGACGCGAGGGCGCTGGCGGAGTTCTACCGGCAGTTGCTCGGCTTCGTCTACCGGCCCGGCGACGAGCCCTCGGCGGACGGGCGTGGCTTGACCATCGACACGAAGTCGGCTGATCGCCTGCGCACATCTGGCTCCCCTCTGTGTCAAGACACCGCCGAGAGGAGAGTTCTATGCTGGGTTTCGGCGGGTCTGGGAAGTGACTTCTCCGAAGAGCTGGCTTGGGGATGAGAGTCGGTCACGTTGGAGTCGGTAGTCGTTCCCCGTTGTCCTCCCGGGCCCGCCGCCGTGGCTACCGCGTCGCTGATCATGGTTCGGTAGACGATGTCGGACAGGCGTCGTTTCAGGGCGCGCATGGCTTCCATCGAGGTCTTGCCGGCGGCTTTCTTCCGGTCGAAGTAGGCGCGGCCTTCGGTGGGGTTGCGGAGTTGGACGGTGGCCATGATGTGCAGCACCCGGTTGATCTGCCGGTTCCCGGCGCGGGAGAGCCGGTGGCGGACCTGTTCGCCGGAGGAGGCGTCGATGGGGGCGGTGCCGTTGCAGGAGGCGAAGTGAGCCCGGTCGGGGAACCGGGTGATGTCGGCGACCTCGACCAGCAGCCGGGCGGCGCCGGAGGGTCCGATGCCGTGCAGGTCCATCAACCTGGTGCCGGTGGAAGCGACCAGCTCCTTCAGTTCCTTGTCGGCTTCCTTGGAGCGTCGGTAGATCCGTTCGAGGTCGGCGATCAGCTCCGCGGCGACCCGCCGTCGGGCCTTGCCGACCGCGTCGCGGGGCCGGACCGTGGCCAGCAGTGTCTTGGCCTGGGCGGCGGACAGACTCTTCTTCGCCCCACCCGGGATCAGCTCCAGCAGCAGTTGGTGCAGCTGGGACACCATCCGGGTGTGGTCGACACCGAGGCAACGGCGCCGGTCGACCAGGATCCGCAGCAAGGCAAGCTGCTCGTCGTTGACCACCGGGCGTAGTCCGGTCATGCGGGTGCCGACCAGCGCGATGGAGTGGGCGTCGGTGGCGTCGGTCTTGCGGCCCTGCCCGGTGGCGAACACCCGCGCCCTGGCGGACAGCTTCGGTGGAACGTCGACGACCTGCTCGCCGTCGGCCAGCAGCCGGTTGGCGATGTGCCGGCCGATGCCCTGACAGCCCTCGATCGCCCACACCCGGTGCGGCCACTGACCGGCGTACTTTCGCATCGCCGTGTAGCCGTCGCGGTCGGTGTCGAACCGGCCGCCGCCGACGACGGTCTCGTCGCCAGCCATGACCTCGATCGTTGCCGAACGCTTGTGCGGGTCCATCCCGATGACCACACGACTCGGTGTGACAGTCAACGTGTCCTCCGATGCTCGATCCACCTGGGTTGTCGAGCCGGGAGGGCAACGCTACTTCGAGCCGAGCAAACCCCTCTTGAGCCTCTCCCCGCCCTGGGGCGACGCCCGGGCCGCGCAGGCCAAATGAGAGCCACACGACCAGCGTGGGCAGCCGCAATGAGAGCGACAACCCGGGCGCCTCGACCGAAGCCTGGCCGGGCAACGGTCGCAGGTCAATGAAACAAGTAGCCGTGAGGTGCGCGTTCGACCATGCTTGCCCGTGTCCGCTAATCGTCGAAGTCGAAGTCGAAGGTGCCCGCCTCGATGCGGTTGATGAGCTCGTCGACATCATCGGCTTGCCGGATGGCGTTGTCCCATCCGCTGCTCGTGATGTCGACCAGGAGCACCGGTGCGGGGTCGCTGCGCAGGTCGAGTACGAGCTGTTCACGGGATCCGTCGCCGCCGATGATCGCGATGCCGGGGTGCAAGTCGGTGCTCTCGTGCCATGCGTGATGCAGCTCAAGCATCTCGCGTGGGGTGTTGAGCCAAACGTACGCCTCGCCTGTCATCCAGCCTCGCCGGAACCACGACGCACCTTGCAGGTACGTCCGCCACGCGGCCGGTAGGGCTCGGCCCAGCGCATGGTGGGCGTCGGTGAACTCCTGGTCGCCTACAGGGCCGCGATAGTCGGCTTCCTCGGTGATCGCGCCGACGAGGTGGGCGTTGAAGTCGGCAAGCTCCTCTGCGGGGATCCAGTACTCCAGCACGTCGCGGCCACCGACCTGATGAACCTCGTAACGGTCCATGTACTCACGCTGGACCTCGAACCGAGTCACGTAGCCGACGCCACCGGCAGGGACGTTCCACTCGCGGGCAATCTTCGTGGCGTACCAGCGGTTGAGTACGGGGTAGAAGATCGGCTGGTCCGGCAGGCGTGGAGGCCACTCCCGCCACCCTGACGCCTCCACAAGGTCGAGTTCGGCCTGCCCGGTGGGCCGCCAGAGGGTGATCGTGTCGGCCTTGTCGATGGTCTGCTCCTCGCAATCATGGTTGCCCCGTGGTCGGGACGAGCCACGTATGCACCATTTCTGATGCTCCGCCTCCGGACGTCGCCGAGGCCGGCTCCGTCAGGCCGGTCACACCTGGGACCCAGGTACACGGATCTAGGCGCGGACCGCGCGCCGCGCAGCGTCACGATCACTTGAGTCAGGTGCCGTGCGGTCGCGCCGGTGACAGGGCGGAGGGATCGTCGATCGCGCTACGGATTGGCGGTCTGCCGGATGAACGACAACAGCCTCGGCAGGACATAACAGAACTCGCCTCCACCCCATGAGTCCACGAGGCCACCGGCTCGTTCCATCGCGTCCAAAAACGGCTCAGTCGAGCGGATGATGTCCTCCGCGGTAGCCTGATCGATGTCGATGGCAGCGCAGACAGCCGCCGTCAGCTCCGCGCGAGATTCGGCGGGCATGTCCTGCAACGGATCATGAGGCATCCGCAGAAGCTACCTCGGGCGACGTCACGCTCATGCCGCCGAGCGAGCGCGCCGGAAGGCCGGAAATGCCGTCACTCTCCGTAGATGTCCGGCGCAGGCGTCGGCTCGATCCCCGTGCGCGCACGTGCCGAGTTGAGTGCACTCGATCATGCAGCCGGCAGAGCGCCGCGGGCGTCAGAAAGCAGTAGCGGCAGCGACACCACCGGCTCGGCACGTTCGCCGACTCGTTCTCGTTCACGCCGGAAGGTCTCCGCCGCCGGGCCACGGTCACCTGTGAGACCTGTTCGCGCCGGCGCTGGGCCCCCAACGGTGAACGCGCCGGAGTGCGGTGATGTCGTCCCGACGTCACGGATATGGGTGGTGTTGTCGACGGCTTCGGTCATGGTGGTGCCGGCGATGGCAACCATGATCGCGGGCCAGCGGCTGCGGCGTTAGTTGTTCGGCTAGGTGGTCGTAGTCCATTTCGCCGTCTGGTCATGCGTGGACGACCGCGGCGCGCCCGACGTGGATGAAACGCAAAATACGAAGAAGGCCAATCCCGTTTCACACCGGTACCGGATCCCCAAGGTAATGGCCGTCTCGTGCAACTACCGGCACAGACAGGCGATGTGACGTTGGCGTATTGAGCGGTAGCGTGGCCAGGCCGCAAGCAAAGACCGCCATACCGGCCGCGTCGGCCGCCGCTCAGGTGAACTGGCTTCGCAACCCGTGAGGTGTCGATGGACCTGCCCAGTGAGCTTCGTGAACTGTCCCTTCGGCACCTCGACGGCCTGGGTGCTATCCCATGGGCCGCGGAGGCGGATCGCTGGGCCGAGTTGGTCTTCTGCCTACTCAACGCGGTCGCCGGGGATGACCCGGAGCGCTCCCGCGAGCTGACCGACGACCTGCATCGGTTCGGCCTGATCGAGCCCGCGGTCTTGTTGGATGTCGATGACCCGGCCAGCGACACCCATCGGGTGGTGCGGCACCTGCTCGATCGGTACGGCTTCGACCAGGCGCAGATCGTCACCGCAGCCGGGGTGCTGTCGCGGCTGGCCCAGTTCATCACCGACGGGTACGGCGGAAAGCTGCAACGGTACCTGCGGCGCAACGCCGAGCGGATGCGCGATGAGTTGGTGTCCGAACTCGGTGACGAAGCGCCCCAGCCGCTGCTGCGGCTGGCGGTCACCCACTGGCTGCAGAACGCGGTCGACCTGCCGCTGTCGCTGGAGAACGCGGCCGTGCAGGAGTTCTGCGCGGCCCGCGGTATCGATCAGGCAGCGTTGGAACTCGCTGCCGACGAGGTCGGGCTTAACCTGGCCTTGGTGGACGACGTGATCCGACTGGAGGCGGCGGACCCGGTGAAGACCGGTGCGGTGGTCAGCGAAGCGACAACATGAGCTATCCGACCCCGGCGCCCAGCGCTTCGCGCCCGCAACCGCCACCCCCAGTGCCGGTGCATCGGCCCCGACCGGCCGAGGCGCCGGCGGCGCCTCGCACCGAGCCCCGGGCCCAGCCGCCGGTGGCGCATCACCGGCCACACCATCACCGTCCCGTCCACCACCGTCCTACGCACCATCGGCCGACGATGGCGGATCTCGCCGCGCAGTTGACTCCCACCCTGTTGGCGGCGGTGCATAAGGTGCCACGCCCGGCACCGGCGAGCAGGCCCTGGACACATTCGTTCACTCCCCGTCCACAGCCGCCGGTCCGCCCGACCCCCTCGGTGCCGCCGGTCCGCCCGACCCCGCGCCCGCCGGTCTCGCCGCAGGTCTACCGGCCGCCGCAGCCGGCCCACAGACCACCGCAGGCTCACCGACCTCCACCGATGTCACCACCACCGGTTGTGCCGCGGGTGCCGTTCCGGCCGGTCACCTCGCCGCAGATCCGGCTCAGCGATCACGTGGCGGCCATGCGGATCGGCGCGCAGGCCCGTCCCAACGCGCGGCGCTGGCCGGTGCGTCCCAAGCGCAAGCGCGACGCCGCGTCCACTCACGGCTGGGGTGGTCGGCACCAGGTGATCAATCTACCCGAGCTGATCATCGAGGCTCCGATGCCATTCGAGCCGCAGGTCTCGCATCCGGAGGCGAAGCGGTACGTCGAGGGCAAGGGACGGATCGAGGGCAGTGACCTGAAGGCCTTCGGCATCGGAATGGTCAATGCCGTCAAGCCCGGACAGGAGCTGCCGGTGGACCCGTACAACCAGCGGGCCGAGTGGTATGGCCGGGGGTTTGCGGAAGCCATGGCGGGCCAGGTAGCCGGCGGTGGAGTGGCCTGGGTCGCGGGCAAGGTCGCTGGCAAGGTCATCCCGGCGGTCCGGGGAGCCCAGCGCGCGGCGGGGGCGGGCGCCGGGCAGGCGGTCGGCAAGGGTACCGGTGCGGCTGCTGACTTCGTGCCCGATGTATACGTCGGAGCGCTGAAGCGGTGGAAGGTGACCCCGGGGCAGACCTACCGCGGTGTCACGCGGAGGATCCGACGGGAAGTCCGCGACTGGTCGCGTAAGTGGGGCACCATGGACGGCCCTGCGACCTCCGGTCGGGTTCATGCGGGGCACCAGCCGGGCGGCTCCCACGTGTTCACACCGCCGGGCCAGACCACCCGGGTCGGTGCGCAGACTGCCCGGGGTAACTTGAGTAGCGCGGCGGCTGAGGCGCGCGCGGCGGCGTTCCGTCGGCAATGGAACGCGAACAACCCCAACGGGCCACAGCTGCCTGTACGCCCAAAGTAGGCACCCCTCTCTCCAGAGGCGGCGAGGAGTGGTGTTCGCAGTTCAGCACACGGCTACTGGACATCCGCTCATGTCGCGAACGGCGCTGCCGGAAGCGTGATGCGTCCGGGCGTGGTGGCGCTCATCGGGTCCCGGCTGGTTCTCAGGACGGCAGGATGAGACGGGGCCGTGGAGACGCTCTCGGGCGTATCGCTCATCCCTTGCGTCGTACGAGGTCTGCCACTGTGGTCGGTAGTTCGTCCTGCGGCATGTCCTCGCAGCCGGGACGGGCGAAGTCGAACAAGAGCACGATGCGGTCGCTGGAGCCGTAGTTCCACGCCTCGTGGGTGACGGTGTCGTCGAAGACGAGGGTCTGGCCTTCGCTCCACTGCCGGGTTTCGTCGCCTACCCGCAGTGCGCAGTCTTGCGGCACGACCAGTCCGAGATGGGCCCGGTACACGGTCGTCACCCAGCCTTCATGGGGTGTGATGTGGGTGCCGGGAGCCATCCGGGAGAATCCCGCGGTCGTCAGGTGAGGGATCGTCGTCAACGCGGAGGCAGTGTCCGGGCATGCGGCGAGGGCCTCCTCGATCCGTTCGCCGAAGGCGACCAGGCCATACACGCTCCAGCCCTGGCCGTACATCTCGCGTTGCACCCACGGCTGGTAGCTGTCCTGCGGCAGAGCAAGACATTCGTCCCGGATCGCCTCCCACCGTGCCCGAAGATCGGCCAGGAAGGGGAATTGCCGCTGATCCAAGAACATGAGACATCATCTTGCAGCAATGACCGGTGATCTGGGCTACGGCGTCGCCTCGTGCAACCGGTAAGCGATGGGTGACGCTGTGGCTGGCGCAGTCGGCAGACAAGAACACGCAGCGGCGGATAGCAGCCGAGACACCGCCTCGACTCGTTGCGAGGGTTCGGCGCCAGCTGGCTGGACCGGCTTCTACTACGCAGTCGGGCGTAGCTGTAGCGGCAGAACCAGCAGATCCATCGTCGGCCCCCAGGAGAGCGCCGACGTGCCGACCTGTTGCCACCCCGTCCGCTTGTACATGCGACGGGCCGCAGAGACGGGATTCGAAGCTAGCGTCGCGTACTGCTCGGAACGGCCAGCAAGTAACCGGCGCATCAGCTCTGCGCCGATACCCTGCCTACGATGGCTCGGATGCACCATCCACTCCATCACGGCGAACTTGTCCGCGTCACGGATCTCGGGCGGCGGATCCTCGGTAGCGCGCGACCACCAGGTACCGGTTGCCATCGTCCATCCGTAGGCGGCTCCGAGCAGCAGGGTGCCGTCAGTGGCGGTGACCAAGCGGAATCCCGGCCGCGTCGTCTCCTCCGGTAGGCCCTCGCGGAATCGGGCGACCTGCTCCGGCCCCTCACTGTACGGCGGCTCGGCGTAAACGATCGCGTACAGGTCTTCCAGGGCGTCGAAGACCTGATGGGCTTCATCACGGGCGACACTGTGATAGGTGAGCACCCCTGGATGTTATGGCCGGACATTAGTTCGCACGGCGATCGGATCTGACGCCGCGGGCACCGCTACGACCGGACTCGCTCCAGAAGCTCGCGGTATGACGACTGCCTCCGTTCGCTGTCAGGCACCGCCACGACAACCTGCCGCGCCACACTGCGGACGAGCTCGTTGTGCTGACTGGTCGGCAAACGGTCCAGCAGGTCGGCAGCCAGGCGCAGTCCGTCCGGAACATGCCCCGTTCGGATCAGTGCCGCCGCTCGATGCAGCTCGACCTGCGTACGCAGCCTTATCTGCGACGCCGGGTAGAGAGCGAGCGCACGATCCTGGGCCTCGCCTGCCCGCCTGTAGTCGGCGGCGTGCGTGTACACCCAGGATTCGGTGTGCCGCAGCCGATGCTCCGGCCACCCCCACAGGCTCTCGACGTCGTCGACCACGGTGGCCGGGAGCTGCTCGGCCATGCGGGCCAGCTGCTGGACCGTCGCGACGGCCTCCGCGTGCCGGCCGGCCAACGACAGTGCCTGCGCCAGGCCGGCAAGCAGACCACAGGTAGCAGCGCTGGCCCGCCCATCCAGCAGCGGAAGAACCTCATCTGACACGGCCACCACCTGCACAGCTGGACGGCCGTCGTAGGAGCCGTTCACGACATCCCAGGCTCGTACCATGATCTGCGCGTCGGGATCTGCGGACTCATCGGCGACCCGCCGTGCGGTGTGCCACCACCGGCGGGCGGCAATTGCTTGCCCGGACGCGACAAGGCCGAGCGCGATAATGACCGACAGCTGACCTGCTGCCTTCAGGAGAAGCGGTCGCCGCTCTCCCTGGTCGACAGCGATTTGGTGCTGCAGCACTGCCAAGTCTCGGCCGAGCTGAGTCATCACCTGGTCGTGCGGCTGCTGGTAATAGCACCGGCCGTAAGCGGCAACGATGTCAGGCCACTCATCGTGGTCGACGTCGATGGCGGCAGTCAGGCTGTGACGTAGCGCCTCGAGCCCCACGAGGCGGTCGCCGGTGGGTGCGGCAGCAATCGCAAATCCGGGGGTGCAAGTGGTGGCAGTCGGGTGCACTTGCGGGTTCGCGGAGTCGGGGCGTTTCTGGGAGAGGATGGCGGGGTGCGTACGGATGAGGCGGTCCGCGTGGCGACGTTGGCTGGTGCACGGGTAGGCATGCCGGTTGATGATGCGCAGGTGCTCCGTGTTGGCGAGAACGGCGTGGTGCTGTTGTCTGGCGTGGGGGTGCTGGTGCGGGTCGTGCCGCGTGCGGGGGCGGTGCAACGGGTGCGGCTGGAGATTGCGGTGGCTGAATGGTTGGCGTCGCAGGGTGTACCGGTGGCGCGTCCGGTGCGGTCGGAGCCGATCGTGGTCGATCAGCATGTGGTCTCGTTGTGGGAGTACCTGCCGGGCGGGCATTCGGCGGACCTGGTAACGCTTGCGCGGTGTCTGCGTCTCCTCCATGGTGTGCCCCGGCCGGTCGGGCTGTTGACTCGCGTGTCGCCGTTTTCGAGGCTTCGTGAGCAGTTGGCGTCGGCCGTAGGCCTGGATGAACGCGACAGGGCGTTTTTGCGCGAGTTTCGTGACGGACTCGCAGTGCAGTGGGATCACGCGACGTTCGCGCTCGGGGAGGCGGTGCTGCACGGCGACGCGCACATGGAGAACCTGTTGGTCACGACGGCAGGCAGATGCGCCTTCATCGACTTGGAGTCCGTGTGTGTCGGACCGCCGGAGTGGGATCTGACGCTCAGTGCCCTCTACTACGAGTGCGGGTGGTTTTCCGAGCACGAATACGCCATGTTCGCGGATAGCTATGGCTATGACGTGCGGTGCAGCCCAGCTTGGCCGGTACTGCGGCAGATCCGGATGCTGCGGATGACTCTGTGGCTGGCGCAGTCGGCAGACAACGACACGCCGCGGCGGCAGCAGCTGAGACACCGCCTGGACTCGTTGCGGGACGGTTCGGCGCCAGCCGGCTGGACAGGCTTCTAGACCTGTGACGCGGCGACACCACTGAGCTGGGCCCGCACCGCAACCAGGTCATCCTTGAGGTCCGGTTCCGCGTCGACGTTCTCGAGCATGTGTGCGAGGACCCGAACGTCATCGCGCAAGCGGCTGGAGTACACGCCGGCCGCATCCGTGCAACCGGCTCGTGCTGAGGGTAAGGCGGCGGCGACGTTACCCTGGTGTGCCTGTAGGCAGGCTATCCGGATCATGGTCAGCGCTCGGGACCTGGCCACTGTGCCGGGGTGAAGCTCGTACGCGGCGTGCAGCCGCGTGATCGTGGCATCGGTTAGCGCCGGGTCGTTGGCGGTCAACGCGAGATCGCACATGGCGTGTCCGGCGTCGCCGAGGATTTGACCGAGGTCCGCGTAGTACCCCCAGGTGGGATCGTATGCGCCATCTGCGGGGCTGGCGTCGAAATGCTCGTCGCACAGACCGACGGCACGACGGCATTCCTCTGCATCGCGAAGGGACGCGTACGCCCGCGCCTCTACGATTCCTATGACGGCACGGCCCAGCGGAGGTAGATCACGCCACCCGCTCCGGGCAAGACCGACGATCTGTAGGGACTCCTTGGCTTTACCGCTGTAGGTGAGACGCCTACTCAGGCTCGTGACGGTGTGAGCGCGCTGCTGGACGTCTTCGGCTTCGGTCGCGAGTTGAATCGACCTGACGAAGTACCCGCGAGTCGTCCCGGCGTCCTCGCCTGCATCGAAGCACGCCCAGCCGACCACGTCACCGAGCCGGGCTGCCGTCGAAAGCCACTGCCGGCGTACGGCAGGGCTAGCCGATGCCTGACGGATGGCGCGGCACGCCCATTCGAGTTGCCCCGCCATGGCGGCACGAGCAAGACCACCCCCGTATCGGTGATCCCAGTCCTCGAACAACGTGATGCTCCGGCGCAGTGCCTCCACATGGGGCTGCTCGATCCTGTTCGGCACCTGCATACCCGACGTCCATGGCCCCGGCAGCTCAGCCATCTCGTCCGGAACCACACCCGGCCACGCAGCATCCGTCAGGCTGCTACTCGTGGCCCCTGTTCGGCGAGGACTGTAGAGCCCGAGCTGCCTGTCAGCGGTGACGCCGAAGACGGCACGTAACGCCGCGCGCCGCTCCGCGCTGGGCCAGCGGTGTTCGCCGCGCTCCAGTTTGCCGACCCACCGGGAATCCACGTAGTGAGCAGCGATGCAACGCGAAGGGTAGAGGGCATCCAACGCAGCGTTCACCGCATCGGCCAACTCCGTTCGAGACATACACTGCCCGGGTCTCAACGGTGAAGGAAGCTGGACTCGGGCGCTCCTGAGGTGCGTATTCGGCGTGATCACCGTTTCCGCGTGCCGAGGCATGCTCCTCCTCTACGGCATAGCCCTGTCGAACTCGGAACTGCAACGGTCGCCGGCTTGGCTCGAGGTAAACGTTTGAAGTCCCGCCATACTACGTCTAATGGCGACCGGTCGACGTCGATCAACACGTGAGCTTCGCCAGCAACGCTGATTCTACGCAGGAATTGTTGACAGACACGTCGCTGACACTGCCATGTCCCAGCCGCGGCCGCCAGTCTGGCGCGTCCTGTTGCAGCGGTCGGCGAATCATTCGCTGTTCAGGGCTGGTCGAACCGGAGGTCAGAACGTGAGGTCGAACCGGAGGTCGGCATTCCCTGTTGTGGATTGTTCCGTGATCGTTGAACCGCCATCAGCTATCCGTCGTCGAGGAACAGCCGGAGCGATGACTGACCACATACTGCCGCATCTCTGCGCCCTCGTCGCAGATGACCGTGCCGCCGATCATTTCTGGGCGCACCTGGAGGACCGGAGTGTGCGGTTCCTGCCGCAGCGGCTCGCCCCGATCTTCGTCTCGACGCTCGGCCAGGTGGTCGCGGGGCGGGGCGATCCTGCTGCCCGGCGGGCAGGGTTGGCGGTGTTGGGTCGCATGTGTCGCCGGTTCGATCTTCAGCCGTATCACGACACGTGTATCGCGGCGGCGATGGTGGACACGGTGCGCCGTTTTGCGGCCGACGGTTGGGGACCGGCCGCGCCGGGTGTGTGGGAGCGGGGGTGTCGGCGGGCGTTGCGGTTGGCGGCGCGGGCGGCGGCGGTGGTGGGGGACGGCCCTCAGGTCACCGTCGGTGAGGTCGAGACCCGTGAGTCGGTGTCGGCTGGCGTGGTGGTGTTGACGGTACGGCCGATGCGGCGGTTGCGGTTCCTGCCGGGTCAGGCGTTGCCGGTGTGTACGCCCCGGTTGCCGGGGCGGTGGCGGTGGTTGTCGCCGGCGAATGCTCCTCGCGCGGACGGGACGGTGGAGTTCCACGTCCGGACGGTGCCAGGCGGTGAGGTGTCGCCGGTGCTGGTGGAGCAGGTCAGGCCGGGGGAGTTGCTGTGGTTGGGGCCGGCGTGTGATGTCGGGTTGTCGGTGGAGCCGGCCGCTGGTGCTGACCTGCTGCTGGTCGCCGGTGGTACCGGGCTGGCGCCGCTGCGGGCGCTGGTGGAGCAGGTCGCCGCAGCCCCGACCGGGCGACAGGTGACGCTGGTGGTGGGGTCCCGCACGCTGCTGGATCTGTATGACGCGATCGCGTTGGACACCCTCGCCGGCGCCCACCGGGACTGGCTGACGGTGGTGTTGGCGTTCTCCGACGACCGTGATGTCGAGCCGCACGCGCAGGCAGACGTGCTGACCATGGCCGTGAAGCACTACCGGCCGGGGCAGGTCGTCTACGTCTGCGGCCCACCACCACTGATCGCTGCCGCTCGGCAGCGTCTGCCCGCGGCTGGGGTCCCATCGGACAGCCTGCATTTGGCAGCCACCTTCGACCGTGCCATCGACGCGGGCTGGTCGATGAGCCGTCAGCGGGCCACGTCGGGCGATCCGGCACCGGCGCGCGACGAAGACAGGGGATGCGGGGATCTTCATGGGCTTTGGGGGAGCTGACATGCGGCCGACGGGAACTGGTGTTCGTCGTGCGACCGGTGGTGATGCGGCCGCCTTGGCCACACTCGTGGCCGGGGCGCTGATGACCGGCCGGTTGAGTGTCTGGCTGGTACCCGACCGGGCCGACCGGCCGAGCATCATGCGGCGGTACGCGGAGTTCGTGGTGGCGCAGGGGTTGGCGCACGGCACGGTCGACACCACCGACGACCACACCGCCGTGGCGATCTGGCACCCGCGGTCGACGCCACCACCGGCCGTGCGGCAACGAGACCTGGAGCCGATACTCGGCCCGCACACCGCCCGGTTCGCCCTGCTGCACGCCTACGCCGACACCGTGCACCCGTTCACCGCCCATCACTACCTCGCCCACCTGGCCGTGGCCCCCGGCCAACATCAGGCAGGAGTGGGCAGGGCGTTGCTGGCCAGCCACCACCGGCTGCTGGACGCGACACAGCTCCCGGCGTATGCGGAGGTGAGCACCAGCCGCCCCCGGGACGGGCTGCTCGCCGCCTGCGGCTATCAGCCCCGGTCACCGATCCTGCTGCAGCAGGGCGGTCCCGTGGTGTGGCGGATGTGGCGGCCACCCACCCACCCAGACCAGGCCGAGACAGCCGGAACCGGGCTGCCGCAACGGGTCCGTGTCCACCGCACCGCGACACCGTTTCGCGGCAGGCTGCTGCGGGCGGCACCACCAGGCTCCCGATGAGCCGCAGGCGCTGACAGCACACCGTTCACCTGCTGATGGTCGACCCCGTTCACCCAGCAGGCCGACTCGTCGTACCCACATGTCGACAGGAGAGTTCTGCTCATGCTGACCGTGCTCACCCGTCCCACCACCACACTCGGGCGGAAACGGCCCCAAGGATGGCGGGTGGTGCGCCGACAGGCGCGGTGTGCCGCTGGTGCCATCCCCCAGACCGGCGGCAGCACACCTCACCATCGGTGGGGGTACGCGATCCGTCGTGACTGGCCCGACGGCACCCACGACCTGTTCGCCTTCACCCCCGACAAGGACACCGCCGAACGGAACCTCACCCGCGACCACACCTACTGGCGCTCCGGCCCGGTCCGGCCGGCAGCCGTGTTCATCGTCGCCGCCCACACCACCGACGTGGACCACCATCCCGTCGACGGCTGCCGCAACCCGTCATGCCCCCACACCCCACAGCGAGGTGAGCAGTAGTGACCGCGCACGTGCAGGTGGCCCTCGCCCGCCGGACACTGACACCAGCTGCCCTGTGGATGTTCGGTGCGGCGGCATCAGCACCGATGGTCGTCCTCGTCGGCGGCATCACCGCGATCTACGCCACCACCGGCGTGACCGCACTACCACTGACGTTCCTGCTGGTAGCAGCCACCATGGCGATACTCGCCGTCGGCTACACCACCATGGCCCGCCACATCGGCCACCCGGCCGCCTACTACGGCATCCTCGCCCACGGCCTCGGCCGCGGATGGGGAGTGGCCGGCGGCGCGGTCGCCCTCATCGCCTACAACGCGATCCAGATCAGCCTCTACGGCCTCCTCGGCGCCACCATGGCCACCCACCTCGGCGGCACCTGGTGGGTATGGGCAGGCATCGCCGTGACCGTCGTCGCAGTGCTGGGCGTACGAGCGATCGTCCTGTCGATCCGCGTCCTCGCCGTCGTGTTGACCGTGTCACTGCTGATCGTCGCCGCGTTCGTCATCGCAGGCACCACACAACCCGCCGACAGTCTCTCCTGGGCAGGCTTCCACACCTCCGGCCTGATGGTCGGCGGCATCGGCGGAGCGATCGCATTCTGCGTCGCCGCGTTCACCGGCATCGACGCACCCGGCTCCTTCGTCGAAGAAGCCGTCGACCGCCGCGCCATCGGCCGCGCCACGATCGTCGGGGCACTCGCACTCGGCGGCGTCTACGCCACCACCGCCTGGGCGATGGGAGTAGCCGTCGGCCCGTACGCCATCGCCGACCTCGCCGCCCCACCCGACAGCAACCTACCGTTCACGATCCTCGGCCGCCTCGGCGACGGCTGGGTGGCCACCGCCGCCCTGATGCTGATCTTCGCGATCCTCACCTCGAAACTGTCATTCCACTGCGTCATCGCACGGTACGTGTTCGCCATGGCCCGCGAAGGAGTCCTCCCCACCCGCCTCGCCGGAACCGACCACGGCACCCGCATCAACGCACCCCGCGGCGGCTCCCTCACCCAAACCGCCACCGCCGCCCTGGTCGTCGCCGGATTCGCGGTAGCCGGCCTCGACCCGCTCACCCAGATGTTCACCTGGCTGTCGAGCCTGGCCGCCGTCGGACTGCTGTCCCTCCTGCTCGCCGCCTCGGTAGCCACCCTCGCCGCCCCACCCCACATCCGCGGCGACCGACCCCGCGCATGGGAATGGCGCATCGCCCCCGCCGTCGGCGTGGTCACCGGAGCAATCGTCCTCATCGCGATGATCGGCAACATCGGCTCGCTACTCGGCGCCGCACCCGGCTCACTGTTCCCGCTGCTGCTACCCGCGATCATCCTCGGCGCCGCAATCGTCGGCGGGGCCTGGGCCGCGTACCTGCGCCACACCCGACCGCAGACCTACGCCGGCATCGGACGCGGCATACCGGCAGCCAACGCCGTCCCCGACGCCATCACCATCTCGATCTGACAAGGCCAGAACATGATGACCCACGCCAGACACCCCGTCGGCCACGACGGCCCACCGGACCCGCTGCACCCCCACTGGCGGCCACCGCCCGCCGACGTCCACCCGCCCGCCGCCTACGGGCCACCACCGGCAACCTACGGTCCCCGACCCACCGGCTACCAACGCCCACCGCACCCCCCACCCCCACCTCCGCCCGCACCGCAACCTCCGCCCGCGCCAGGGCAAGAACCGGACGGGGAAACGACCCGCCTGGAGGACCGCTGGTGGGCGGACCTGCGTAACCAAATGGTGTTCCGCGTCAAACGGTTCAACGCCGGCCACATGACCGAAGCCGACCAGCGGTACGGCACACACGAAGCCCTCGGCCCCCACGGTGTCCTGCTGTTCTTCACCTCCCCAGCACCCACCGAACCGCACGGCTACCGACTGCACACCGCATGGCGGCTGTTCCTGTCCGCACCCGAGTCCGACGACCTGCCCCGCATCCTCGGCGACCTCAGCAGGATCGCCAAGACCCACATCACCCACGCGAATGCCACCGGACACCGGTGGCATCCCCTGGGCCCGCAACGGTCAATGGTCAACGGCGGAGACATGGGCATCCCAGCCGACGCCACCTACGTCGGCGTCGGCGCGAGCACCCTCGACACCGACGACGGCCGCTGGTACCAACTGGCCCGCACCCTGCGGGAACCCTCCGCCACCGGCCATCGCCGATCAGCCTTCGACCTCAAAGGCCACTGCTACCTGCTGCTGACCGACGACACCGCTATCCACATCGACCGCAACCCCCACGCACCCCTGCACTACGACGGCATCCGCAGCAGCAAACCCCTCGACGCCGACCGCTCCGCCCACTGGCACAACCCCCACGCCAACCTCACCGACCAGGGCGACCACCACACCCGCGAGGTATGGCGGCACCTCACCGCCCTGCACCACACCCTCACCAGCTACCTCACCGCAAGGCCCGTCACATGACCCTCAACCTGGCCGTCGCCGCAGACCTCAGCCACCCACCCGTCGACGTCACCGCCGTCCTCGACCACCTCGCCCAGCACGCCGACACCACCGCCGCAACGAGCATCGGCTACCCGGGCGCGACCGACCTCGACCACACCGCCGTCATGGCCCGCCTCGGCAACCGACTGTGGAACAACATCGGCGACCCCCACGACACCGGGGGAGTAGCCCACACCCGCATCCTCGAACAAGCCGTCATCGCCTGGATCGCCGACCTGCTCGGCATGCCCACCCACGACCGGTGGGGCTACGTCACCACCGGCGGCACCGAAGGCAACCTCTCCGCCCTCCACACCGCCTACCGCCGCTGGCCCACCGCCCGCATCTACTACTCCACCGCCGCCCACTACTCCATCCCGAAGATCATCGACATGCTCGGCGCCTACAAGGCGGTCGTGGACGCCGGCCCGGACGGGGAGATGGACTACGAGCACCTGGCCGCGCAGCTGCGTCGGCGGCGACGCTGGCCGGCGATCGTCGTCGCCACCGCCGGCACCACCATGACCGAAGCCGTCGACGACACCACCCGCATTCGCACCATCCTCACCGAGTACGACATGGCCGGGCATCTGCATGTCGACGCGGCCCTGGTCGGTATCCCGCTCGCCCTCGACGGCCGACTGCGGCTGGACGACACCAGCGGCATCGGCAGCATTGCGATCTCCGGCCACAAGTTCCTTGGCACGCCCACCCCCTGCGGGGTGGTGCTTATCCGCGACAGCGCTCGCAAACCCAGCATCCGCATCGCCTACACCGGCACCGCCGACACCACCGTCACCGGCTCCCGCTGCGGCCTGGCTGCCGCCCTGCTCTGGCACGCCATCGCCACCCACGGCCGCGAAGGCCACCGCTGGCGGGCCGCGGAAGCCCGCCGCCTCGCCGGCTACGCCGTCGACCAGATCCGAGCCACCGGCTGGCCCGCCTGGCGACACCAGCATGCCTTCACCGTCGTCCTACCCACCCCACCCGAACCCGTACGCACCAAATGGCTCCTCGCCACCCACGATCGCACCAGCCACATCGTCTGCATGCCCGGCATCACGAAGGGGCAGATCGACGCCCTCGCCGCCGACATCACCGCCGCCACCCGCACACCCATCCCGCATCCCCGCTCACCGATCGACGAAGGCACCCCATGAGATTGCGCCCGGCGTCATCCCCAGCCGCCGCACCATCAGCCGTCGGCTGGTCGGCATCTTCCTCGCCGCCACCCTGCTCACAGGCTGCCAGCCCGGCAGCACTACCACGGCAGCACCAGCCCCACCGGGCCGGCAGCGCCCCCACCCGCAACGCCCACCCCCGGTACGGCTACCGCGCCTGGCCTCACCGCCCCGCAGCGGCTGACCACCCTCGCCGCCACGATCACCGCCGCACCCGGCGACCACACCACCGAGCCCCAGCAAGGCCGACCCACTCGCGGAGGCGATTTGTCCATGACGACCGGTTACGTCTTCCACCCCGAGTACCTGTGGCACGACACCGGCACCAGCGCGGGTCTGCTGCCCGCCAACCCACCCGCAGGTATCCAACCCGCCGTGCACATCGAGAATCCCGAGGCCAAACGACGCGCCCACGAACTGATCCACGTCTCCGGACTTCTCGCCGAGCTGACGGTCATCGAGCCTCGCCGGGCCACCATGGCGGAACTCCTGCGCGTCCACACCGGCGACCACGTTCAACACATCAAGACTCAGAGCGACCTGCGTGGGGGAGGCGACGCCGGGGACGGCTTCTCGCCAGTGGGCCCCGGCAGCTACGCGATTGCCCGCCTTGCGGCTGGCGGGCTGATCGAGCTCGTTACCGCCGTAGCACGCGGTGAGGTCACCAATGGGTACGCGCTGACCCGCCCGCCTGGTCACCACGCCACTGCTGACCGGGGAATGGGCTTCTGCCTGTTCAACAACATCGCGGTCGCCGCCCGGCACGCGCAGGCGGAACTCGGCTTGACGAGGATCGCGATCGTGGACTGGGACGTCCACCACGGCAACGGCACCCAGTCCATCTTCTACACGGACCCGAGCGTGCTCACCATTTCCCTGCACCAGGCCGGGTGCTTTCCACCCGACTCCGGCTGGATCCGCGAGAACGGCGCAGGCGACGGCACCGGTTACGCCATCAACGTGCCGCTACCACCCGGCACCGGTCACGCCGGCTACCTGCACGCCATGACCGAAATCGTCCTTCCCGCACTCGAACGTTTCGCACCCGACCTGATCCTGCTCGCCAACGGCTTCGACGCCAACGTCTTCGACCCCATGGCGAGGCAGATGCTCACCGCCGCCTCCTACCGTGCGATGACCCGCATGCTCACCGACGCGGCAGACCGGCTCTGCCACGGCCGACTCGTCGCCGCCCATGAAGGCGGTTACAGCCCCTTCTACGTCCCGTACTGCGCCCTGGCATTCCTCGAAGAACTCGCCGGCACCACGACCCGCGTCACCGATCCCTTGGCCGTCGTCGCCGACTACGCGGCCGAGCCTCTTCAGCCCCACCAGAAGGCCGTCATCGACGAAGCGGCCCAACTCGTATCACGGATCGGCGCCCACGAGATCGCAGCCGCGCCCTGACGAACCCGCCGATCCTGGCGGCGACAATCGCTGCACATCGGCCTCCCGACTAGTCCAACCGTGCGCAACCGCTGAGCCGGGCGGCTGGGAGACCCGGCTCAGCAGCCCACACCCGTTAGGCCTACTGACGACAGCCGCTGCGAACTAGGAGGGCCGCCCGCGTGATACAGGTGCCGCTAGCCGGCAAGGTCGTCTTCGTGGACTGGCACAGCGTCCTGTCACGCGACCCCTTCTGGATGTCAATCCGCGAGAGCGCCACTCATCCACTGAAGGCGCAACTCGAAGCGAACCTCGCCGAGGTATTCAAGAGCAAGGCCAACGAGTGGATGAAAGGACTGCTTTCCTCGGAAGAAATCATCAAGTCTATGGATGTCGAGCTTGATGGCCGATTCCGCGAGGACTTCCTCACGCGACGACTATACGTCGACTGCGCAAAGATGCGAGTCAACGCCGAGTTATTCGAAGCCCTCCGTAAAATCAAATCACATGTCCTGGTTGTCTTGGCGACTGACAATATGGACTGCTTTCTGCGGACGTTCGACCGAGCGCGGGCCAAGAGGCGTCGCCCTACCCCCCAGTCCGAGACACTGGCGGACTGGGCGGTCATTCTCGACGACATCATCTGTTCCAGCGAAGTCGCAGCATTAAAGGCCGAAGTCCCTCAACGCTTCTTCGGGCCCTGGCTTGCGGAACACGGCCTTACCTTCGCGGACGCTGCACTGATCGACGACCGTGCTGACAACTGCGCTGCATTCACCGAGCAGGGCGGCAAGGCGGTGCAATACAAGATGGGCATCGGCGACGTTCACGACGTACTGGAATCCTTGACCACCTGGATGGAATCGGGATCGGTTGCACCTACCGCGGGGACGAGCTGGGCAACGAACTTGCCCCGTACAAGCTGACGCCTCATTCGGGCGAACGGCGGGTTGGCCCGAGGCCGGAGCAGGCCACTCTGGGCACCCTGCTGGGGCTGATCGTGGGATCACCCCCGCGTGCGCGGGGAGCAGGCGGCCATACCGCGCGACCCCCACGAGTCCGGGGGATCACCCCCGCGTGCGCGGGGAGCAGAGGACGGCGCCCACCTTGGCGTCGCTCTGTCCGGGATCACCCCCGCGTGCGCGGGGAGCAGGGGGAGGCGTACCCCATGAGACTCGTCCGCTGGGGATCACCCCCGCGTGCGCGGGGAGCAGTGGCCACCCTTCCCCCCGAACGTCCCTCACAGAGGATCACCCCCGCGTGCGCGGGGAGCAGGAGGTGGCCTGGCTCGGCCGGGTGTCACAGGCGGGATCACCCCCGCGTGCGCGGGGAGCAGTTGGCGTACGACAGCCCGAGCGCCGGAGTCCGGGGATCACCCCCGCGTGCGCGGGGAGCAGGGGCCATGGCGATCTGGTCAGTGGTGATCACCGGGATCACCCCCGCGTGCGCGGGGAGCAGCGGCCGTCCTCTACAACCAGTCCGTCTGACCGAGGATCACCCCCTCGTGCGCGGGGAGCAGCCCATCGCCCGGCTTCGGCTCGGCCGTGGTGGGGGATCACCCCCGCGTGCGCGGGGAGCAGGGACGTGAGCCGGTACGTGCACTCGGAGGCGGGGGATCACCCCCGCGTGCGCGGGGAGCAGCCCAGCCGATCCAGTGCTTGGCCTGGTTGCCGAGGATCACCCCCGCGTGCGCGGGGAGCAGAGGCTCGCCATGTACCGCTGGGACGGAATCCCCGGATCACCCCCGCGTGCGCGGGGAGCAGACCGGGGCCAGCTCCTCGTCGTCGCGGACCTCGGGATCACCCCCGCGTGCGCGGGGAGCAGAGGCTCGCCATGTACCGCTGGGACGGAATCCCCGGATCACCCCCGCGTGCGCGGGGAGCAGCTCCTTGCTTGCGGTAGGTGGGTCCGGGTGGAGGGATCACCCCCGCGTGCGCGGGGAGCAGGATGTGCCCTCTTGGCGAGCACGATCCGGATCGGGATCACCCCCGCGTGCGCGGGGAGCAGCTAGTCGCCCCGACGGCCCGTGTAGTCCTGTGGGGATCACCCCCGCGTGCGCGGGGAGCAGGCCATGCGCGTAGGTGACGTGTTCGGCGTTCTGGGATCACCCCCGCGTGCGCGGGGAGCAGGTGGCGATGTGGCGGGCCCAGGTGGTGATGACGGGATCACCCCCGCGTGCGCGGGGAGCAGTTCCCGACGCCAGTCCGACGGTTGCCAGTCCAGGGATCACCCCCGCGTGCGCGGGGAGCAGGCCGCCGAGCGGGCGACCGCCCTCACCGCCCAGGGATCACCCCCGCGTGCGCGGGGAGCAGGGTGGCACCATAGCCACGGCAGACCCGGTGCGGGGGATCACCCCCGCGTGCGCGGGGAGCAGGGTGCCCGGCCGGGTCGTGTACTCGGTGCCCTCGGATCACCCCCGCGTGCGCGGGGAGCAGATCACCCCCAGCGTCAACGCGGCGCTGTGGCTGGGATCACCCCCGCGTGCGCGGGGAGCAGAATTCACCGGTCCGCTTGTTGATCGCGAGACCGGGATCACCCCCGCGTGCGCGGGGAGCAGTTCGGCAAGAACCAGCGGATCCACTCCGCCCCGGGATCACCCCCGCGTGCGCGGGGAGCAGGTCGCTCCTTCTCGTCCTTGCGGGCCCGGGTGAGGATCACCCCCGCGTGCGCGGGGAGCAGGCAAGCGTGCCATCGGGTGTGCCTTTCGGTGAGGGATCACCCCCGCGTGCGCGGGGAGCAGAAGGCCGCCGCCGATTCGTTCAAGGCGCTTGGGGGATCACCCCCGCGTGCGCGGGGAGCAGGGACAGCGAGGGTTACGACCCCGATATGGACGAGGATCACCCCCGCGTGCGCGGGGAGCAGGGCGGCAAACGGCGCGGTGAAGGTGCCGGCCAGGGATCACCCCCGCGTGCGCGGGGAGCAGAGGCCGGCCACCCCGAACACGGCTTCGCGCCGCGGATCACCCCCGCGTGCGCGGGGAGCAGCTTCCAAACATCGCCCGGCAGACACGGGCTAGGGGATCACCCCCGCGTGCGCGGGGAGCAGTTGGCGGGATCGGGCCAGGTGCCGCCAGTCCTGGGATCACCCCCGCGTGCGCGGGGAGCAGTCTGGCAGAACTTTTTCGACATGCTCGGCCAGGGATCACCCCCGCGTGCGCGGGGAGCAGGCCAGGGAAACGCCGGCCGCCGGGCTGACGTAGGGATCACCCCCGCGTGCGCGGGGAGCAGAGGGCCGTGACGAGTTGAGCGAACTTCTGCCCGGGATCACCCCCGCGTGCGCGGGGAGCAGGTTCCGGAGTAACCCGGTGCTGGGCTACGGGCAGGATCACCCCCGCGTGCGCGGGGAGCAGGCAGCAGACAGCCGCAGAGAAGAGCTACCTCGGGGATCACCCCCGCGTGCGCGGGGAGCAGACCAAACAGCATGTCCGGGACGCGGCTGACCACGGATCACCCCCGCGTGCGCGGGGAGCAGATGGCTTTAGCGTTGTGCGTCGGATCCTTCAATGGATCACCCCCGCGTGCGCGGGGAGCAGGCTTCTTGACCTGCGGCGCTATAGATCAACCACTCCGATTTCATTCACTTTGGTTCGCAAGATCGGCCCTTTCGACACTCGTGTTGCGAGGGCGGCGCGTGCCTGTTGATGTGCGGCTGGGAGCAGCGTACCGGGCGAATCGCGGGTGGTAGGGCCGCAGATTCGGGCGGCTCGATTCTGGACGACCAGTTTGGTCGTCGCTCCTGGCTGCCGAACTGCCCAGGTTCATCGGGGGTCGATCAGGATGTGAGGCCAAGGGTGCCTGATGTCAGCGCGTCGCTGATCTCGCGGGCGAGTGTGACTCCGGTCGCTGATGCTCGTTCCAGGGTGGTGCGGAATTCGATGAGTTGGCGGAAGGCGTGTCCGTACGCGTGCTGCTGTTCGAGCGCCACGACCGGGATGGACAGCCGCCGGACGTCGATGCGTATAGCCCCGTTGCCGGTGCTGGAGGCGCGTCCGGCGATTCGCCGGTTGTCGCTGCGGGAGATGACGCCGGCGATGAACCACGGGTCGAAGCGGGTGGTGTCGATGCGAATGAGTTGAATGCCGGGTCCGAGTTCGGCGCTGACCTGTTCCGGGGTGGCTACCCATGCGCTGATCCTGCGGCCGATGACGGGGACGAGGATGTCGCCGTGGCGTACCTCAGGTCCCGGGTCGTCGCCTGCGGTGCGGGTCGCCGTGCCGGTGGCCGGACCGCCGGAGATGACGTCGGCGGCGGTCAATACGATGCCGGTGACGGTGACACCCGTCGACCGGCTGCGGGTGGGGGCGCGGTGCACGGTGATGCTGCCCGACCGAATAAGGTCGGCGACGTCGGCCTGCGGGGCGCCGCGTAGCGGTCCGTCTGGCGCCGGTTGGACCGCTGGCAGGCCGCGCCGCAGATGGTCGAGCAGGTGGTCGAATTCGCCGATTTTGGCGATGATCTGTGCCGGGTCGGTGGCGGGGTCGTTGGCGTGCGGAAGGTGGCGTTGTGGGGTGAGGTCGACCTGGTCGTCGAGGATGTCGATCACGGGCACGGTGCGATGGACGCCAGGCAGTTCGGCGTATTCGTGTGACCGGTAGGCGCTCCAGGCGGCGCGTACGGTTTCGGTCAGCGGCCGGTCGGTGGTGGTGGTATCGACTACGAGGATGTCGCCGGGGGGAGGCTGGTCTGGGTCGGGTTGGGTGAGCACCCAGATGTGCAGCCCGATGGCGGTGGGCGGCATCAGTCCGGCGGGTAGGGCGACGACGGCTCGTAGCGCGCCGCGGCGGATAAGTTCGGCGCGGACGCGACGGCCGGCGGGGCGGGACGCGGCTGCTGGTGGCAGGAGCACGACGGCGGTGCCGCTGGGTGCGAGGTGGGCGAGGGCATGTTGCACCCAGGCGAGTTCGGGTTCGGTGCGTGGGGGCAGACCGTAGGTCCAGCGGGGGTCGTAGGCGAGGCGGTCGTGTCCCCAGTCGTGGATGCCGAAGGGGAAGTTCGCCACGACGACGTCGGCGCGTAGGTCGGGCAGCGCGTCGGCGAGCAGGCTGTCGCCGACGCGCACGACCGGCGGCTCGGCGTTGTCCATGCTGCGTCGGGCGCGCAGGTGCAGCAGCCACAGCCGCAGCAGGGTGATCAGGGCGTACTGCGGGCTGATCTCCTGGGCGTAGCAGCGGGTGGCCGTACCTCGTGTCAAGGCCTTGTCGGCGGCAATCCGCAGGATCGACCCGGTGCCGCTGGTGAAGTCGAAGGTGTTCGCGCCGCTTTCGGCGAGGGCCAGCATCACCTCGGCGACGGTGTCCGGTGTCCCGGCCAGGCCGGACATGGAATGGGCCGAGGAGACGTAGCGGTTGTGCAGGTATTCGAAGGCCGACTCGGCGCCCTGTTCCGCTGCGAGTTGGTCGACGGTGCCCAGCAGGGTGCTGAGCTGCGCGGTCCACTGCTTCGGCAGCAGGGCGTCGACCATCCGGGACAGGTCGGGGTCGAGGGTGCGTAGCTGGGCGACGAGCTGTCTTGGTGTCGGTAGGCCGGTGCCGGTGGCCGGGGCTTGGTCGGCGCGGACAAGCAGAAGTGCGCCGGCGATGCCGAGCACGTCGCTGATCTGCGCTGCTGGTTGGTAGCTCTCGACGTGCCGCCAGGCCCACTCGTCGGTGCTGGCCTGGTGCAGCCTGCCGTGTCGGCGCAGCCAGTCCTCGACCTCCCGTGCGTCGAAGAACGGGCTCGCGGGGCTACCACCGACGGGAGTTGGGAAGTCGGCGTAGCGGCGTCGCCAGTTGCTCACCGCAGCCCGGCCGACCTTGGCCAGTCGGGCGATGCCGCTGGCGGTCAAGGTGGTCTCGCTCGGGGCCAGCGTCGACTTTCTCGTCACGCGTGAACACTAACATGGCTAACTGCATTGTGTACGCGATTCACAGGCGATGCAGTCTCGGTCGTTTGATTCACAATCCTTGGGAGGTTCCATGCCACGTCGTGGGCGCAGCACCACGGTCGGAAAGATCGCCCAGCTCTGTCAGGCACGTCGCGCCTCCGAGATCCGGATGCTCGGTGATCTGCTCCGTCGCGAGCAGTACATCGCTGCGCGTGCGGAGGCGCACTCGCCGTCGGTGGGGGAAGGAGCGACACCGCGCTGACCAGCACCGACTGATTCGATCCCGTCGATCTGAGGAGGACCATGAACACCCTTGTTCGAAGCAGCGCCGTCACCCGTTGCGTCCCCGTGCTTTCCGCCGGTCGCGCACGTCTGTCGCGGCGCGCGGCGCTACGCTTCCGGCGCCACCGGCACGGTTGCCTTCCATGCGTACGCGCGAGTGCGCCTTGACCCCGTTCTCGGCGCTGCGATCGCCGACGCGTACGTGGCGGCACCGCATCGTGACGAGCAGGCGTACGCCGCCTACGCGGCGTTCTGCCGGGAGACCGTCCAGCAGTATCACTTCCTGGTCGGGCGGGCAGAGTTCGGCGGCCTGGGCGTGACAGTGTGCATCGTTGACGAGGATCCGTATGCCGACGTCGAGTCGATGATCGATGACGTGCGGCAACGCCGGCTGAAGGTGTGGGCCAGCGCGGCGAGCGGCAACCCCCATCCGTACCTCAGCGACGGGGAGAATGACATGTTCCGCGCTGTCCACGACGTGTTCGGGCATGCGGCGAGCGGCCGGGGGTTCGACCGGCACGGCGAGGAGGCGGCCTGGCTAAAGCACAGCACGATGTACTCCCCACTGGCGGTGCGTGCGATGACGACCGAGACGCGTGGGCAGAACTGCGCCCAGATCTTCCGCTACGGGGGTCGCCGGTTCGCCGAGCAGAAGGCGGTGCTGCTGCCCCGGTTATTCAGCGATCCGCGTCTGGTACGAATTGCTGCGG
Source organism: Micromonospora maris AB-18-032 (assembly GCF_000204155.1). Taxonomy (NCBI): domain Bacteria; kingdom Bacillati; phylum Actinomycetota; class Actinomycetes; order Micromonosporales; family Micromonosporaceae; genus Micromonospora; species Micromonospora maris. Next base: position 2,516,602 of record NC_015434.1, read on the forward strand.
GAGCGCAGGCGCGCTGGCCGGCTCCGTGCTGAGCCGAGAGATCTCCTCGCGTAGCTCCCGCACGGCGGGATGCTCCGGCCCGTCGACCCGCTCCCGGTCCTGCAGCAGAGCCGTGAGTAGTCGTAACGCCCGGGGATGCTCGCCGAGCGCCACATGGGTACGCGCGGCGCGCAGTCGAAGGTCGAACACCTGCGGATCTTCGTCGCCGTGCTGTCGTGCCCGGTGCTCGGCGAGTCGCCGCCACTGCCGGGCGGCGGCGCGGAACTCGCCTGCGGCCTGCATCTGCTCCGCCTGTCGCACGGCCTGCCCCAGGTCGAGGGCGGACGGTGCGGCAGCGGGTGCGATGGTGGGGCCTGGTTGCGGCGGTATGCGTCCGACGATCGCGGCGTACGCCTGGACCGCGGTGACGGAATCGTCCAGTACGCCGGGAATCGGTGGCAGATTCTCAGCCAGCGGTGCCAGCACGCGGTAGACGTCGGCGGCGCTGTCCGGCCGGCTGTCGGGGGCGGACGCCAGCAGTGCGTGCACCAGGTCGTCGAGCACGGACGGGGTCTCCGGTCGCAGCGTGGCGGGCCGTGGTGGGGTGGCGCCCATCTGCTGCCGCACGGTGGTCATGGTCGTCAGGCCGTCGAAGGGCGCGGTGCCGGTGAGTAGGTCAAACAGGGTCGCTCCCAACCCGTACAGGTCGGCGCGGTGGTCGATCCGCTGGCCGAGGATCTGCTCCGGCGCCATGTAGCCAAATGTGCCGAGCGCCTGCCCGCTCTGGGTGATCCGCGAGTAGCGGTCGTCGTCGGGCGTGACGGCCAGCCCGAAGTCGAGCACCTTGACCGCGCCGCTCGGCTCCAGCATGGCGTTGCTGGGCTTGATGTCGCGGTGCACGAGCCCGAGTCGCTGGGCAGCGAGCAGGACGCTGCTGATCTGGGCTCCGATGGCGGCCACCCAGCCGATCGGGAGTGGACCGTGTTCAGCGACCAGGTCCGACAGGGCGATGCCGTTGATCTGCTGAAGGACCAGGTATGGGTGGCCGGCGTGCTCGCCGAGATCGTAGACGGCGGGCACGCCGGGATGGTCGAGGCGGGCGGTGAGCAGTGCCTCGCGGCGGAAGCGGCGTACCAGATCCAGTTCCGTGACAGCGACGAACTTTACGATGACGGGCCGGTCGAGCAGTGCGTCGTGCGCGGGCCAGACTTCACTCATCCCCTTGTGCGCCAACGGAGACCGGGCCAGCCGATAGCGGTCCTTGAGGCTCGTGCCGGGCACCACGCCGCCCAGCATAGCGGCCGTTTTGGTCACGGTCAGGAACACCCGACCGGCGCGCCGCAGCCGCTTCGGTGAACATCGACAACGGACGGATGCTTGCAAGCATGGTTCACAAGGTGCATGATGGGGCTCGATGCGGAGCGGGAATCGTTCGTGCCCGCCGTCCATGCTGCGTGAATCAGACCGCCGGCCCTGTCCGGCGCGTGACAGTTCCGTCCATCTCGCTCCTGGCTGGGCCCAGGTGCCCGTCATCGGGGGATGTATGGCTGAGTTGGCCATCGGCCGGGACTTCCTACCCACCTACGCCCGGCTGCAACGCCGGGTGCAGCGCGCCGTCGACGCCGCCATCGGCAAGTTCGCCGAACACACGCACGCGGGCCTACACCTGGAGAAGCTGACCGGCGCACGGGACCCGAACATCCGCACCATCCGGATCGACCAGTTCTACCGCGGCGTGGTGCTCGCTCTCGGAGAAGACAGGTACGCCCTGCTTGACGTCCTGCCCCACGACGACGCTATCGCCTTCGCGGTGAGCCGCCGTTTCACCGTCAACCAGGCCCTCGGTGTGCTGGAGATGAGGGACCAGGCCGGCATCGAGGAGTTCACCCGTGCCGAAGCGCCACCGGCGAGCGTCGGACTGTTCACCCACGTCTCGGTCGCCGACTTCACCAGGCTCGGGGTGGATGAGGATCTGCTGCCGCTACTGCGCGTCATCGCCACCGACAAGCAACTCGAAAGCCTGGCCGGGCACCTACCGGAGAGCCAACTCGACGTGCTGCTGGGCCTAGCCAGCGGGCTGTCCGTGGAGGAGGTCTGGGCGGAACTGGCCGACCGGACGGTGTCCGGGGTGGACACCGACGACCTGCTGACCGCCGCGCGACGCACCCCCGAGCGGATCGCTTTCGTCTCAGGCCCGGTGGAACTCGCGGCCATCCTCGCCCACCCGTTCGACGTGTGGCGCACCTTCCTGCACCCGACCCAGCGGGACGTCGCCTACCGCGACACCTACAGCGGACCCGCACTCGTCACCGGCAGCGCCGGCACCGGCAAGACCGTCACTGGCCTGCACCGGGCGGTGTTCCTCGCCGAGCGGCTGCCCGATGGCGAGAAGGTGCTGCTGACCACGTTCACTCGCGCTCTTGCTGACGCTCTCGCTCGACAGCTCTACCGGCTCACCAGCGACCCGGCGGTGCGGGCGCGCATCGACGTGATCAGCGTCGACAAGCTCGCCTACGAGATCGTCACCCGAGGCAACGGCCGCGTCACCGTCGCCGACGGTGAGATCGTCGACCAGCTGTGGGAGTCTGCCGCGAAGGCAGGCCCGACCTACCTCAACCGCGCCGGCCAGGTCACCACCTACAGCCCCGCCTTCCTGCGGCACGAGTGGGAGCAGGTGGTGCTGGCCCAACAGCTGACCACCCGCGAGGCGTACCGCGAGGCCACCCGCCGGGGTCGCGGCGCCGGCCTGCGCGCCGCGCATCGCGACCAGGTGTGGACCGTGATCGAGATGGTGACCGGGGCGCTGGCCAAGCGGCGGCTACGCACCCACACCCAACTCGCCGACGACGCCGCCGCCATCGCCCGCCGCGTACCGGCACCGTATCGGCACGTCATCGTCGATGAAGGGCAGGATCTGCACCCGGCACAGTGGCGCCTGCTGCGGGCGTTGGTCGCACCCGGCCCCAACGACATGTTCCTGCTTGCCGATCCGTACCAGCGCATCTACGACAGCCACGTGTCACTGGCCCAACTCGGCATCGAGGTTCGGGGCCGCACCCGCCGGCTCAGCGTCAACTATCGGACCACCCACGAGATCCTCGACCTGTCGGTCAAGGTCCTCGGCGGTGACGCCACGGTCGGGCTCGACGGGCAGGACGACACGCTGCGGGGATACCGCTCGGTCACCCGGGGCGGGATACCCGAGCTGGCCGCGCACGTCAGCCGCGACGGCGAGTGCGAGGCGCTGATCGAACGGGTCGGCACCTGGCTGGACCAGGGCGTGGAACCGCACGCGGTCGGAGTGGCCGTCCGCACCGGTCAACTGGTCAAGGCCGTCGGTCGGATCCTCAACGATGCCCACATCCCCGTCGCCGACGACAAACGCGGCACCGACGGCGTGCGGGTAGCCACCATGCACCGGATGAAAGGACTGGAGTTCCAGTGCCTCGCGGTCGTCGGGCTCGACGCGGGCGTGCTCCCGGCACCACACGCGCTCACCTCGGCGGCCGAGGATCCACACGCACACCGGCAGGATCTCCAACGTGAGCGCTGCCTGCTGTTCGTCGCGCTGACCCGGGCCCGGGACGTGCTCTACCTGTCCCACAGCGGCACCCCGAGCCCGCTGCTGCCGGTGGTCCGATGAACGCCCGTGTCAGCGCCGATGCCCCAACGCTGGGCGTGGCGGCACGCGCAGTCTGGGGTAAGACCGACCGCCGGGGAACCTCACCGGTGGGGTGGCTGCCGCTGTGGCGGCACCTGGCCGACACCGCCGACGTGGCCGGACAACTGTGGGATCACTGGCTGGGCCGCGCCGCCCGGCACCGCATCGCCGACGAGTTGCCCGGCGCAGAAGCCGACGCCCGCACCCTGCTCGTGTGGCTCGCCGGCATCCACGACATCGGCAAGGCCACCCCCGCCTTCGCCTATCAGGCGTACAACCTCGCGGAGCGGATGCGCGACCACGGCCTTGGCTACCAGCGGGATCTGATCAAGGCTGACCGCAGGTACGCCCCGCACGCCACCGCCGGGCACGTGCTGTTGGCCGACTGGCTGCACCAGCAGGACTGGACCGACCCGCACCCGTTCGCCGTCGTCGTCGGCGGACACCACGGCGTTCCGCCGACTGACATGGGCCTGCGTGACGTGCGGGTGCGTCCCCACCTGCTCGGCGGCCCCGCCTGGCAGCACGTGCAGCACGAACTGTTGACCTGGATGACGCAACGGTCCCGCGCCGGCGACCGACTCGCCGACTGGAACGGCGTCGCCCTGTCACAACCGGTGCAGGCGCTGCTCACCGGCCTGGTCATCGTCGCCGACTGGATCGCCAGCAACGAGAACTACTTCCCGTACCTGCTGACGGGCAGCGACGAGGATCGGCTACGAACCGGGTGGGAGTTGGTGGACCTGCCCGTGCCCTGGCGACCCACCGCTCCACCAGCCAACGTGGACGAGCTGTTCAGGGCACGATTCGCGCTGCCCACGGGGGCGACACCACGTCCGGTGCAGCGCACCGTCGTCGACCTGGCCGAGACCATGCCCACGCCCGGGATGATGATCGTCGAGGCGGCCATGGGGGAGGGCAAGACGGAGGCAGCCCTGGCTGCGGTGGAGATCCTGGCCCGGCGTACCGGCGCATCCGGCTGCTACCTGGCCCTGCCCACCCGAGCCACCAGCGACGCCATGTTCGGCCGGATGCTGTCCTGGCTGCGTCGGCTGCCCGACACGCAGGTCGGCCGAGGCGACCGTGACGTGCGCCTGGCCCACGGCAAGGCCGCCCTCAACCCCGACTACGACCACCTGCGGACAACCTCGCTGCCCAGCGGCATCGGCGAGGACACCGGAGGTGCCGACATCGGCGTGCACCGCTGGCTTGCCGGCACCAAACGGACGATGCTGTCCAGCTTCGTCGTCGGCACCATCGACCAACTGCTGTTCGCCGCGCTGCGCAGCAAGCACCTGGTGCTGCGGCACCTCGGCCTGGCCGGCAAGGTCGTCGTCATCGACGAGGCACACGCCTACGACGTCTACATGGGCCGGTTCCTCGACCGGGCGCTGGAATGGCTCGGCGCTTACGGCGTACCCGTGGTGGTCCTCTCGGCGACGTTGCCGGCACATCGGCGGGCCGAGTTGATGAAGGCGTACGACGACGGTCGCCTCGGCCCTCCGCCGCCGCTGACCTGGCGCGACCGAGGCAGACCACAGGTCGACCCGTACGCTGCCCTGCGCAGCGACCTGCGGTATCCCCTGGTCACCGTCTCCACGGACCAGCGTGGCGCCGCCGCCATCAGCTGCGGCGACTCCGGTCGCGGGATCGACGTCACGCTGCGACGGCTGCCCGACGACCTGCCCGCACTTGTGGATCTGCTGCGGGACCGGCTCGCTGAGGGCGGCTGCGCCCTCGTCGTCCGCAACACCGTGGCCCGGGTCCAGGAGAGCGCTGCCGTGCTCCGCGCGGCCCTCGGGCCGGATACACCCGTGTCGGTGGCGCACTCCCGCTTCATGGCCGTCGACCGCGCCGCCAAGGACCGCTGGCTGCGCGACACGTTCGGCCCACCGGGCAGCAACAACCGCCCTCACCGGCATGTGGTGGTGGCCAGCCAGGTCGCCGAGCAGTCCCTGGACATCGACTTCGACCTGCTCGTCACCGACCTGGCTCCGGTCGACCTGGTGTTGCAACGTATCGGACGGCTGCACCGCCACCCCCGCGCCGACCGACCCGCCCGGCTCACCGAGGCGACCTGCTGGATCACCGGTGCCGACTGGAGCGTCGAACCACCCCAGCCGGTCACCGGATCACGACGCGTGTACCAGCCGGCCACCCTGCTGCGCAGCGCCGCCGTGCTCCTGCCGCACTTGGACGGCACGCCGGTGCGGCTGCCGCACGACATCTCGCCGATCACCCAGACCGCCTACGGCGACGCGCCGGTCGGCCCCGAGTCCTGGCAGCCCAGCATCGTCGAAGCGGAGACGAAACAACGCGACGAGATCGCCAGCAAGGAGTCGAAGGCCGACAGCTTCCGCCTGGCCGGCGTCGCCGAACCAGGCGTACCCCTGATCGGCTGGCTCTCCGGCGGCGTCGGCGACGCCGAGGAGCGTGTGGCGCAGGGCCACGTTCGCGACACCGACGCCGATTCCCTCGAAGTCCTACTCCTGGTACGCACCCCGGAAGGTCTAGTACTCCCCCCATGGATCGACGGGGGTGGAGTACGGGTGCCGATCGCCTCCTCCCCGAGTTCGACTCTGGCTCGTTCCATAGCTCGGTGCACCCTGCCCTTGCCCCGTGCGATGACCTCCGCTGACGTCATCGATGGAGTGATCGGCGAGATCGAGGGTCGGGTCGACGTCAGGGCTTGGCAGGAAAACCCGTGGCTCGCTGGCGAGCTCGTCCTCGACGTCGACGGCGAGGGTCACGGGCGAATTGGCCCTTTCGATCTTTACTACGAGCCTCACGAGGGCCTCCGTGTCTTTCGAAACGAATAGGAAGCCCCGCATACGCGGGGAGCGATGCTGCGTCCCACTGATCCTGCGGATCACCCCTCCACCGGAGGGACTACAACGCCGTCCCGGACGGCGGTGGCGAAAGGCTATAGCGACGCTCAAGTGGACCGCAAGTCTGTCCATACAGGCTGCGTCAGACTGTTCCTGGTTAGATGAAGCAACGAAGGAGGTGGCCAACGTTGACGAGTCCGCCGGAGCGGCAGGGGTTCTCGCTGGTTGACCAGGCGTGGATTCCGGTGCTGGACGTCGCGGGGAGGCGCCGCGAGGTGTCCCTTCTCGGCCTGTTCAAGCAGGCCAACGACCTACGCATGATCGCCTGTGAGTTGCCCACGCAGAGCTTCGCGATCCTGCGGCTTGCGTTGGCGGTCCTGCACCGCGCCACTGACGGTCCGCCTGGGGAGGCGGCCTGGCGCGCGCTGTGGCGGGGCCGTCAACTACCGACCGCAGACATCGTCGAGTATCTCGACGCCTTCCGGGACAGGTTCGACCTGCTGCATCCGCAGCAGCCGTTCTACCAGGTGGCCGACCTGCGGGCGGCGAAGGAGAACACGTACGGCCTGGAACGGTTGATCGCCGACGTACCGAACGGGATGCCGTTCCTGACCACCCGTGCCGGGCGCGGCATGGAGTCGATCAGCCCGGCGGAGGCGGCCCGCTGGTTGGTGCACTGCCAGGCGTACGACAGCTCCGGCATCAAGACCGGAGCGGTCGGTGACCCGCAGGCCAAGAACGGCAAGGGCTATCCGATCGGCGCGGGGTCCGTCGGGTGGTTGGGTGGCGTCCACCTGGAAGGCGCTGACCTGTGGGAGACCCTGCTGCTCAACCTGGTGCCTGTCGCGCCCGCCTGGCGGGAAGCCGACGATCGGGACCTGCCGGTGTGGGAGCGTGAGCCGCACACCGCAGCCGAGGAACCCGCCTCGACGCGTGGCCCGTACGGACTGCTCAGCCTCTACACCTGGCAGTCCCGCCGGATCCGGCTGTTCGGTGATGCCGACGGCATCACCGGAGCATTGATCGCCAACGGCGACCGGCTCGACTGGCAGGACCGGCACCTGCTGGAACCCATGAGTGTGTGGGGCCGCAGCGCACCCCGCGAACGCGAGCAGAAACGCACCCCGATCTACCTGCCCCGACCGCACGACCACGGCCGGGCCCTGTGGCGAGGGCTGCAAACCCTCCTGCCGGCGCCGCCACCGCCCGGCGGCGAGCCGCCGCAGCGGCTTGCGCCGATGGTGGTGCAGTGGCTGGCCCGGCTCACCGTCACCGGCGTCGTCGGCACGGACTTCCAGACCCGCACCCGTGCCGTGAGCATCACCTACGGTGCCAAGCAGTCGGTCGTCGACGAGGTGTTCAGCGACGCGCTGACCATGAACGTGCTGCTGCTGGTGGCAGACTCCGCCCTGCGCGCGACCGCCGTCGACGCGGCCGGCGACGCCGAGGCCGCGGTGACGGTGCTGCGCAGGCTCGCCGACAACCTGGCCCGCGCCGCCGGAAGCCGGGACACCGACAGCGGCGCCGCTGACCGCGCCGCCGAGCGCGCGTACGCCCTGCTGGACCGCCAGTTCCGCGACTGGCTGGCACGCCTGGGTCCGGACAGCGACCCAGCCGCCGAGCGGGGTCAGTGGCAGCGGCTGGTCTGGCGGGCCATCAGCCGGCTCGGTGCCGGGCTGGTGGAAGCGGCAGGCCCGACGGCCTGGGTCGGCCGCGCCGGCAAGGATCGCGCCGGCCGGGATGTCCACTACTCCAGCTCGCAGGCCGAGGCGTGGTTCCGCTCCGGTCTGGCCAAGGCGTTGCCGATGGGGGTCGAGTCCCCGCAGCAGAGACAGGAGCAACCAGCATGACCACGGCAGTGGAGGCCGAGCCGGCGGGCCCGGCCCAGAAGACGCGGCACCGACGTCGCCGCGAACTCGGCGAACATGTCGCCAGGACCATCGGCCGCCTCCAGGCGCGGGTGTTGAGCACCGTGCCGCAACCCGAGGCGGTCAGCGCCCTCGCGCGGCTGCGGCGCGGTATCGGCCGGACCCCCGGCTTCGACTTCAGCCTGGAGCGGTACGTGCAGGTCCCGGAGCATCTGCTGGGCCGCCGCCCGGCCGACGACACCGAGCCGACAGACGCCGAACAGGCCGCCCACGACGCGGTGACCCTGTACGCGTTGCACCAGCAGTCCCGCCGGGAACGGATGCACGCCGACGGACGCGGGCTGGGCCAGGCCATGGCCGAGCTGGTCCGCAGATCGACCGGACCGGACGGGGTACGGCGTCGGTTCGCCGCGCTCGGCACCGCCAGCACCTACCACGAAAGCATCTACCACCTGCGCAGCCTGATCACGATGCTGCGCGAGCACCAGATCCCACTCGACTACGGCCTGCTCGCCGACGATCTTCAGACCCTCCGCATCCCTGGCCGCCGCCCCACCATCCAGGCGATCTGGGGTCGGGAGTTCTTCCGCAGCCGACCCAGCGCCGACGCTGACGCTCCTGTCACCGACAACCCCGAGGAGGACCCGTCATGAGCCGCACCATCATCGACGTCTACGCCCTGCAGACCGTACCGCCGAGCAACCTCAACCGCGACGACACCGGCTCGCCGAAGACCGCCGTCTACGGAGGTGTGCGTCGGGCGCGGGTGTCCAGCCAGGCGTGGAAGCGGGCCATCCGGCTGGCCTTCGTCGACCTGCTCGATCGTTCTCAGCTGGGCGAGCGGACCAAGCGTGTGGGAGAGTCCCTCGCCGCGCGGATCCGGGCACTCGACCCGAGCATGTCCGAGGAGGCCGCGTCCACGCTAGCGGCCGACACCTTCGTGGCTGGTGGGCTGGCCAAGGTCGACAAGAAAAAGGGCGAGACGAAGGACGTCGAGTCCGGCTACCTGCTGTTCCTGAGCCACCGGCAGCTGGACAATCTCGCCGCCGCTGCACTGGAGGCAGCGCGGGCCGGGGGCACCCTCGACAAGGCCCGCTTCAAGGCGCTGGTCGCCTCCGAGCACTCCGTCGACATCGCGATGTTCGGCCGGATGGTCGCCGACATGACCGACATCAACGTCGACGCCGCCTGCCAGGTCTCCCACGCCATCAGCGTCCATGCCGTCGACAACGAGTTCGACTACTTCACCGCCGTCGACGACCGCAAGGCCGACGCCGCCGAAACGGGGGCCGGCATGATCGGCACCATCGAGTTCAACTCGTCCACCCTGTACCGGTACGCCACCATCGATGTCGACGCCCTGTACCGTACGCTCGGCGACGCCGCCGCCACCCGGGCGGCCGTCGAAGCGTTCCTGAGCGCGTTCACGCGCAGCATGCCGACCGGCAAGCAGAACACCTTCGCCCACCGCACCCTTCCGGACGCCGTGCTGGTGCGGCTGCGCGACACCCAGCCGATCAACCTCGTCGGCGCCTTCGAGACACCCATCCGGGAGACCCACGCCGCCGGACGCATCGAACTGGCCGCCGAGGCGCTGGCGAAGCACACCGTGGCGGTCGAAAGCGCCTACGGCGAGCGGCCCATCGGCAGCTGGGTCACCCAGGTCGGCGAGCGGACCGCGGTACTCACTGACCTGGGCAAGGCGGTCACCTTCAGCGAACTCGTCGCGGGCGTGGGGGAGCAGGTCACCGTGACGCTCGGGCAGCCGGCATGAGTGTGCTGCTGCTGAAGCTGGCCGGCCCACTGCAATCCTGGGGGTCATCGAGCCGGTTCGCCCGCCGGGGCACCGAGATCGCACCGACCAAGAGCGGAGTGATCGGACTGCTCGCCGCCGCCAAGGGCATGCGACGCACCGAACCGCTCACCGACCTGCTCGGCCTCCAATTCGGCGTACGCCTGGACCAGCCCGGCCAGATCCTGCGCGACTTCCAGACGGCCCGGTCCCTCGACGGCCGCCGCAGCGCACCACTGACCTACCGCTTCTACCTGTCCGACGCGGTCTTCCTCGCCGCCGTCAGCGGCGACCGGACCCTCCTGACCGGCCTGGCCGAGGCACTGGACCGGCCCCAGTTCCCCCTCTACCTCGGCCGTCGATCCTGCCCACCGGCCGGCCCGATCAACCTCGGCGTCCACGACGACACCCTCGACGACGCGCTGAACCAGTGGCCCTGGCTCGCCGCCGACTGGCACCGCAAGAAGGCAGCCCGCACCGTCCGGTTGGAGATCATCCGGGACGCGCGTCAAGGCGAGCCGATCACCGAGACCGTTCCTGACGAGCCGGTCAGCTTCGACCCCGCGCATCGGCAGCACACCTGGCGGTCCGTGGTGCGCCGCCACGCCGACGTCCCAAATGACCTCGCCGAGCGGGCCGGTGTCGCCGAGCACGACCCGCTGAGCCTGCTGGGAGGCTGACCATGTTCCTCACCCGATTCCAGATCAACGCCGCCCGCCGCAACGCGCGCAAACTGCTCTCCTCGCCACACGCCATGCACGCGGCCGTCCGCGCCGCGTTCGCCGACGCCGCCGACTACGAGCGCCCCGGAGTTCGTACGCTGTGGCGCCTCGACACCCCGGCCACGGCCACCGTTCACCTCTACATAGCCAGCCCTGGACGACCCGACCTCACCCACCTGGTCGAGCAGGCCGGCTGGCCCACCAGCGAGGAAGCCTGGACGACCCGGGAGTACGACGGCTTGCTCGCCTCGCTACGAGCGGGCCAAGAGTGGGCGTTCCGGCTCACCGCCAACCCGACCCACAGCGGGCGAAAGACCGCCGAGGCGAAGGAGACGCAGCGCTTCGGCTACCTCCGCGAGCACGAACAAATCGCATGGCTGCTCGCCCGGGCCGAGCGACACGGCTTTACCTTGGCGACCCAGCAGGACGGCCGCCCCAACCTTCGCCTGCACCGGCGCCAGACGCAGTCATTCAAACGTGGCATGGGAACCGTCACCCTCACCACGGCCACCTACGACGGCATCCTCCACGTCACCGACGCCCACACCTTGCGGCGTGCGTTGACCGGCGGAATCGGCCACGCCAAGGCGTACGGCTGCGGCCTTCTCACCCTCGCTCCCGTCCAGGGCAACCGGTGAAGATCCCCGGCGTCCCACCGGCGGAACTGGCCGATCTCAACCGCGTACAGGATCGGCTCAGCTTCATCTACCTCGAACGCTGCGTCATCCACCGCGACAGCAACGCGATCACCACAACCGACGACAAGGGCATCATCCACATCCCGGCCGCCACGGTCGGCGTGCTCCTGCTCGGACCGGGCACCAGCATCACCCAGCAGGCGATGATGCTGCTCGCCGACAACGGCGCCACCGTGGTCTGGGTCGGCGAACACGGCGTGCGCTACTACGCGCACGGACGTCCACTCGCCCGATCCAGCCGGCTCCTCGTCGCCCAGGCCACCGCCGTTACGCACCGCGATCGGCGGCTCCAGGTAGCACGGGAGATGTATCGGATGCGCTTTCCGGGCGAAGACACCACCGCCCTCACCATGCAGCAGCTCCGCGGCAAAGAGGGAGCCCGAGTACGTCGCAGCTACCGCGAGCACGCCAAGCGGACCGGTGTGAACTGGAACAACCGTGAGTACAACCCAGACGACTTCACCAGCAGCGACCCCGTCAACCAGGCACTGTCCGCCGCCCACGCCTGCCTGTACGGCGTGGTGCACGCCGTCATCGTCGCTGTTGGCACCTCACCCGGCCTGGGATTCGTCCACACCGGGCACGACCGATCCTTTATCTACGACATCGCCGACCTCTACAAGGCCGAATACACTATTCCGGTCGCCTTCGACGTCGCCGCCAGCGGCTCGACCGACATCGGATCGGACACCCGGCGTGCCGTCCGCGACCGTATCCACGACGGTGCTCTTCTCGACCGATGCGTACGCGACATCCGCAGTCTGCTGCTCAGTCCCGGCCCGACCGGGCCGATCGATGAGGAGTGGCTCGACGGGGAAGCGGAGAACGACACGGTGCGCCTGTGGGATGAGAGCGGCTACGAGTTCACCAGCGGTCGCAACTATGGCGGAGAAGTTGACTTCTGATGACCGTCATCATCCTGACCGCCTGTCCCGAAGGGCTCCGCGGACACCTGACTCAGTGGTTACTGGAAATTTCCGCAGGCGTGTACGTGGGCCACGTGAACAGCCGAATTCGCCAGCGTCTCTGGTCCAGAGTTGTCGAGATGGCTGGCCCGGGTCGAGCCCTGCTCGTCTATCAGCAGCCAGGTGAACAACGGCTGTGCTTCCAGGTCCACGACCACCACTGGCAGCCTGTCGACCTCGACGGCATTACGCTGATCCGTCGACCCACCGACCGGAAGACCTACAACCCAGCCCTGTCACATGGCTGGAGCAAGGCATCAAAACGCCGCCGCTTCGGGCGCCGTTCTCCAGAGATCGGCCACACCTCGGTGGCGATCCCGAAACCAGGCGAAGAAGACAGCCCCAGATGAACTCGACCGCTTGCAGGTCACCGGCCGCCAGGACCGTGGGACGGGCATACCGACGTGTGAGCCCGGGTACCTGCTCAACGAACGTCCGTCGCCGGCATCCATTATCGACGCAGTTAAACTGGCGGACCGTCAACGCCAGCAGCACCTCGTGGCCGCCCAACCTGACGTCGGCCAGCCGCCGTATATAGCGACGATGCACACTGCCCGACCAGGTCCCACAGGCCACGCACGAGGCCCGCGCTGTCCGCGACGCCGCCGCAATCCTGACTCCGACGCCCGGACCACCACCGCTTCCAGCCGCAGGCCGATCAGATGCGGAAACAACGCCGAGATGGTCCTCACCCCGGGCACCCAACCCGAACCCCGACGAACGCGACTCCCAGAATGTGTGCCATAGCCAGTTCCACGCGGCGCCGACAGTCGGCCGGGCCCTGGGTCCACGGCCTGGGATCACCCCCGCGTGCGCGGGGAGCAGGCCTCGACTGCCACGAGGTCACCCAGCTGGTAGGGATCACCCCCGCGTGCGCGGGGAGCAGACGACGGATCCGGCGGGGGCGGCGGCTCGGGCCGGATCACCCCCGCGTGCGCGGGGAGCAGGGCTGCGACGACGCGGCGGCCTGCGCCCGGCAGGGATCACCCCCGCGTGCGCGGGGAGCAGGGTCCGGATGCGGCGGTGCAGTTGGAGCGGGAGGGAACACCCCCGCATGCGCGGGGAGCAGGGGGCCTACGGGTCGGAGGCCAGCGACCGCAGGGATCACCCCGCGTGCGCGGGGAGCAGAACGAGGCTGTTGGTCGGCAACTGCTCACAGTGGGATCACCCCCGCGTGCGCGGGGAGCAGGTGATGCGCGAAGGCGCAGAGCACTACGGCGAAGGATCACCCCCGCGTGCGCGGGGAGCAGGTGATGCGCGAAGGCGCAGAGCACTACGGCGAAGGATCACCCCCGCGTGCGCGGGGAGCAGCGCTCGCGGCGGAGTGGACGGTTCTATGGACGGGGATCACCCCCGCGTGCGCGGGGAGCAGGCCGAGGCGCTCGCGGCGATCCGGGGCGGCTCGGGATCACCCCCGCGTGCGCGGGGAGCAGGTCGTGCGACGTGGCACGGCGAACCCTGGCACGGGATCACCCCCGCGTGCGCGGGGAGCAGGGCTTGCCGGTCTCGCGGCGCAGCAGCCACCAGGGATCACCCCCGCGTGCGCGGGGAGCAGGTGGAGTCCACCGCCGACGCGGCGAAGTCGTCGGGATCACCCCCGCGTGCGCGGGGAGCAGACGATGGCGAGCGTCGTCACGCCGGTAAGCCACGGATCACCCCCGCGTGCGCGGGGAGCAGCGGGCTCCCCCCGCCTGTCTAGCCGACGGAGTGGGATCACCCCCGCGTGCGCGGGGAGCAGGCCTTCCGAGAGGAACGCTTCACCGGCTCTTTCGGATCACCCCCGCGTGCGCGGGGAGCAGGCGGCGAAGATGCGCGCTGAGACGGATCCGGTGGGATCACCCCCGCGTGCGCGGGGAGCAGGGGCCGAGCCTCGCGAAGAACGACACCCCGAACGGATCACCCCCGCGTGCGCGGGGAGCAGGGGCTCGTAGTCGTCACCGACGCCGGCGAGCGGGGATCACCCCCGCGTGCGCGGGGAGCAGTCGCGGTGCAGCTCGTGCACCCCGTAGTCCAGGGGATCACCCCCGCGTGCGCGGGGAGCAGTGGTCGGTCCACGCCGTGCTCGCCGAGACCTGGGGATCACCCCCGCGTGCGCGGGGAGCAGGGCGACGCAGACGCCCTCCTCGACTCCACGTCCGGATCACCCCCGCGTGCGCGGGGAGCAGGGTGGGGGCGGGCGGCTGCAACCGCAGCCACGCGGATCACCCCCGCGTGCGCGGGGAGCAGCTCAGGTCACCACCTGCGTTGACAGGCTCGACGGGATCACCCCCGCGTGCGCGGGGAGCAGTTCGACGCTGACACCGGACTGTTCGGCGAGTTGGGATCACCCCCGCGTGCGCGGGGAGCAGGGACCGGCTGTTCGTGGCCATCGTCCGGGCACTGGATCACCCCCGCGTGCGCGGGGAGCAGTGGGTCCAGGCCGAAGGCGCCGTCTTCGACATGGGATCACCCCCGCGTGCGCGGGGAGCAGCCGGCCGCCGCGCCGATGATGAACCACTTCCAGGGATCACCCCCGCGTGCGCGGGGAGCAGCCGCTCGGCCTCAACATCGCCGGCAGCCTCATGGGATCATCACCCCCGCGTGCGCGGGGAGCAGTTGCACGTGAGCAGCGAATGGGACCACGCGGAGGGATCACCCCCGCGTGCGCGGGGAGCAGTGCGGGCGAACAGCTCGTCCAGGCGGGTCCACGGGATCACCCCCGCGTGCGCGGGGAGCAGCGGCGCATTCTGGCGACGCACGCCACCGGAGACGGATCACCCCCGCGTGCGCGGGGAGCAGACCATCGATGGTGAGCGTCCAGCGGTGGGCTGGGGATCACCCCCGCGTGCGCGGGGAGCAGCCGCTGCACATCTACGGCGACACCCACATGGAGGGATCACCCCCGCGTGCGCGGGGAGCAGGACCGGCCCATGCCTGCTGCTCACGCTCACGCGGGATCACCCCCGCGTGCGCGGGGAGCAGCGGCACGGTGATCCGCGACGACGACACCAGGGATCACCCCCGCGTGCGCGGGGAGCAGGAGATCGGTAACGTTAACGCCACGCGATTTGAGGGATCACCCCCGCGTGCGCGGGGAGCAGGTCCCGCTGGCTCATGCCGCTGATCGTGCGCCAGGATCACCCCCGCGTGCGCGGGGAGCAGCAGCTCGGACTGCTCCATCAGGGGGGTGCTCCGGGATCACCCCCGCGTGCGCGGGGAGCAGGCGGCCTGCCAGTCCAGATTGCCGACCAGGGGGGGATCACCCCCGCGTGCGCGGGGAGCAGATGACGTGCTCGGTGGCCGGGTCGTCCGGATCCGGATCACCCCCGCGTGCGCGGGGAGCAGACTTCCTGACCTGTGGTTCTAGAGATCAAGTGAGCTGATTTTCTTTACTTCACTTGCAAGATCCTCTTGCTTCCTGTGGGGTTATGTGTCCGGTCGCCTGCTGGTAGCCGGGGTCCAGCGTAGCGGTTCTGGGGAGCGTCGAACGGCTCGTCGTCGAGGGCGACATGGTGGCCGTCCCGGAGCGGTCGATGTGGTGTGTAGACAGGGTGCCCGACGATCGCATATACGGAGGGCAACCATGGGACGGGAATGCCGACGCTGTGCGCCGACAGCGCCCCCCGGTTACTGCCTCCACCACGTAGGTGTCGAGAGTGGAACACCGCCAACGATCGGCCGCTAGACCAACGGGATCGACGTCGACAGCGTCGGGCCCGGTTGGGTTTTGGTTTGTGTTGCCCCACCGACATGAACCCCCATGCCTGTGGCGGGTAGCGATGGGTAGGAGCGCGCCGCTCCCTTGGTGACGGGTGTTCTACTGGTAGGGGAGCGGGACACGATGGACTGCGCGCAATGTCGGCCCCCCGTTTACCCCCCGAAAACCCCCGCCCGTGGGTGACAACCAGTGACAAGTAGCGATCATCGCTCAATCATGTCTGCCCAGCTCAGTGCTGACTTTCGACAGCCAATGACAAGGTCGGAATGGCTACTGAAGGTAACAAGGGGTTTTGACAACCAATGACAAGCCCCGACGAGCGTTGCTCGACAAGAGGTTCTCTTGGGTTCAATTCTCCTCGTTCGCCACGAGAGTCTGGTGTTGAACCCGAAGCGCGCCGGTTGAGGACTCTACTCCTCCCAGGTGGGTGTCGGCGTGACACGGCCTTGACAGGTGGTCCTTGCTGTTGTTGGTCTTCCGGGTGCTGTTGATCATTCGCGCCGTCCGTCAGCACCCGCCCGGAAGATCTCGTTGTCGGCGACGGGCAGAATGCCAAGGGTGGATCTACGGCGAGCACTCGACATCGTTGCCCAGCCTTGGACGTACTTCGGCGTTAGCGATGCCCAACTCTGCGCTGACGTGCAGGCGTACGCCGATGATGACCTTGGTGTGCGGGACGTGCCCGCACTCGATGGCGAGGCGGCGGTGCGGCCGTTGGATGTACTGCTTCGGCTGGCGGTGGCAACGAAGCCGCAATATCAGACAGATCTGTATGAGGCGCACCGGCACTGGTCACTGCTGCGGTACCTGGGTTTGTTCGATTCGGACTCGGACGGGTATCTGTGTCTGTCGTCCGCGGGCCGGCGGATCGTCGGGAACCAGCGGAGGGTCACCTCCGAGGAACTGGGCATCGGGTTTGCCGTGCACCGGGCGCAGGAATGGATGGCCGCTCGTTGGCCCGGCGCCACGACCGCCGGTGTCATCGACATCGACGTTGCGCTGTCCAGTGGCGTCATCAGGGTCGGCGCGGTTACCTCATCCGTTGTGCAGCGGGGGCGACGGCGTCCGGACTATCTCCTGATCGCGGAGAGCCCGGGCAGCGAAGACCGGTACCACTACGCGGTGGTCGAATGCAAAGGCACCAAGGGCTGGAGGTATGGCCTGGACCAGTTGGCGTCGGCTTGTGTGCAGTTGCGCGGTGTAGCTGTCGAGAGTCGCCAACCTCCCGGGCTTGCCGTTGGTACGGTCTTGGCGGACGACCGGGTGTATTGCAGGGCGCTGGAGCTGTCTCCCGGACGCCGTGGGCACCACGAGTCGGCGACTTATCCGGTGCAGCTACCGGAGTCGTTCGGGGACGCAGCGGAGGTCCACGTTGAGCGTGAGGCGTTCGAGCGGATTGTTCACGTCGACATGGATGAGGGAGCGCCGTTGTCGGCGGAGGACCTGGTGGGGGCAGGGATGCAAGCCTCTTGGGCCAGCCTCGCCGATTTCGCCGGTAACGACTATGCGTTTCAGCGGTGGGCACCTCCGGTGTTCCGGGCCAACCTGGATCGGGATGTGCGGGCACGACCGCAGCGGGTCGAACGCCAGACCCGTGGCGGTCTGGACGTTGTGGGCGTCCGCAATCTGATCACGCTGCCGGGCGGAGAGTTGGAGGTGGTGTTCGGCTTGGCCGCGGAGGTGGACGAAGCGCTTGCCGACCGCGACGCGAACAGGGTCATCGAGGCCCAGAGGCGAGCAGCCAGCCAGCGCGCGCAGGAGCGTGATGTGGCAAGCCGCGAGCCCGGCGACGATGTCACCGCTGTCTCCGACGACGGAGCGGTGTTGATGCTCATCCCGCGCTAACGGGGGAGTGGGGTGTGGCTTCGGCAGAGTCGACGACTTAGCCCCAGATCGCTATGGCCGGCCCTGGACCGAACAGTTGGTCCTCGATGAGACGGATCTCCTTGATCCTGCTTCCCTTGTCGATCTCGAAGGTGAGCCAGCCGCGAACGCAGTCGTTTGGCAGGATTGTGGCGGAGTAAGGCAAGGCAGGCTGCCGCGGTTCGGGAGTGATGTCGGCGGGCTGCAGTTGGTAGTCGTCGGTGGTCTTGAGCTGCCAGGAGCTCCAACTCGGGGTCGGCAGGCTATCCCCCGTGGTGGCGTTGCAGATCTTCACATCGGTCGGCACCCACACCTTGCCCTTGTCGGGCTCAGAGTCGGCCTGTCCGCCAAATTTGGCCGAGTAGACGGTTACTTTCCAACCAGCGCCGGTGAATGTCTGGCCGATCTTGAGTCGGGCCGGGCCCTGGTCTTCAGTCGGGGATGGCGACCTGTCCGCAGCGGTCGGGGTTCTCGTGGCAGGCGCGGCCGAACTGGCCTGCGAAACTGAACCCCGGGGTGCTGGTGTATCGCCGCTGTTGCCGCAACCGGCAAGGAGGACCGCTGCCGTTGCTGTGGCGACGGCAGGAAGTGAGCGAGCCTTCATGACCCGTAACCTACCGTCCCTTGTGGGTGTCGCGGTGAACGCCTCAAGGGGACATCTAATCCGCATATTGGTCTACGTGCAGTGGCGCCGACCGACCGTAAGCTTGGTTTCTGATCGGGACGTGGAGGTAAATAGGCGTAAATCGGTAGGACTCGTCGGATGAGCTATGGACGCTGACCGATCAGGCTGGCGGCGTGGCGGCGGCTGATGAATCGGCCGAGGGTGGGGTCGTATTCGCGTGCGCTCAGGTGCGTGAGGCCGGTGTCGTCTTGGGTACCGCCTCAGGGAAGCCACCGACCTGCACCGCTACTCCCACCACGGCGTCAACCACGACAAGGCGGGCCGCCCCATCAAGCCATCACGGGAGCCCTTGCCACACCTGACCGAAGCCGAGACCACCGCGTACAACACCATCGCCACCGCGGGTCCCACTGCGTTCCGCCGGATCGAGCAGGAAGCAATCCCTCTCGCCCACGCCGTAACCCGACTGCTGCGAGTCATTAGGCAGCATGATCGTGCGTGATCACTTTAAGATCGGGCCCTCGGCGCGGCGGCAAACCACCCATCAGCCGCGTCAACAACGCTGCTGGGCACTACACCTAGGTGCCCCGAGGTGGCCAGGGCCAGAGTGGTCGACACGACCTCGTTGCCGCCTCCCGGCAGCATCACGTTGAAGATGACGAGCGTCACGAGCACTGACCACGAGTAGGGCCACACAGCGTGATCGCGCAAATGGCCGGGGTGTGCGCCTCACGGCTACTTGTTGACTGATGGTACGACTGAAGCCCGGCCAGACTTGGCCTGGCGGCACCGTGTCGACGATCGGCATGCGGTGCGGCACCAGCGGATCGCCCCCGATCACCCGGCCCGGCGCCCGCACTACATGGACGAGGCCGCCGCGTTCTGGCCGTTGCCAGGAGGGCAGCGGCCGGCTTGCTCGCTCCTCTACGCTCCAAGCCTATGGAGATGTCCCGGGTGCAGATCGAGAACTGGCTCAGCGATGCGATTTGGCTCACCGTCACGGGTGACGAAAAGCTATTCGATTATCGCTCCAGCGAACGCTCGGTCATGTTCCGGATTGGTCACTACTTGGCGATGGGCATCGAAGCACACCTCGGCCCGGAATGGCACGTGGATGTCGAGTACAACCGGCAAGGTGACCAAGGTGTACCCAAGAAGGCATGGGCTCTCCGCCGAAGCGAAAAGGACAAAGCCCGCTCGGTTCTACCTGATCTAATCGTGCACCGCCGTGGCATGCGCGGACGTGAGTCGAATCTGCTGGTGGTCGAGTCGAAAAAGCCCGACTGCCCCGACACCGATGCGGACTACGACCGCAAAAAACTGCAGGCATACCTTGACGAGCATGGGTACCAGTACGCTGTGTTCCTGAAACTGGGCCGCACGCCGACGTGGGAGTGGTTGAGCGACGACCAATCAGTACTCACTGATGTGAGGCGCTCCGGCCGGTTCCGTCCGGCATAGCCGTACCGTCGGCGACGATCGCCACCACCTCGTCTCCGGCACCACGCAACTCCACCCGAGTGGGGAGCGGGGTTGGTGCCCGTCCTGACCACGCACCGATTCAGCTCAGGCGCACTGGGGTCAGGGGTGCGCTCGCCCTATCAAGCAGGGTGGGGTGGTTGGCGCCTGGCGGGTTCGGAAGCCGTCGGGCCGGGCTGGCATGGGTGGGACGCGGTGTCACCCCACCGGATGGATGTACCCTCCATGCGCCGCCATGGGCACGCGTCCTTCCGAGCAAGTCCGATCAGGACGTCGCGGTTCCATGGAACCCGGTGGCAAGCGTGTAGCGGTCCACTTCGGTGACTGACCCAGCATACGGAGGCTCAGTGGCGTAAAGGACAATCGTCGCGACGCCGAGGGAGGTCGCGAGTGGCGGATGCACGTACGGATGAACTGATCGCTGCGTATGGCGCGCTCCTTGATGGGTCAGCGACTGAACCGGATCGCATCGACCGGCTGGCTGCTTCATGCGACCTGGACAAACGTGCGTGAGCATGCCGCTGGGCCACTGGGGGGTTTTTGGTGACAACATCGACGTCAACGCCCAGGCGGGCACCGTGTTCGACGACGCGGTTTTTGAAGCCGGCGTCGACCCAGGTCTTGGCCAGGGTGGGATGGGCGGTGGTGGCCTGGTCGAGCAGGTGCATGCCGATGGTGTAGTCGCTGACGCTGGCGGCGGTGACGATCACGGTGCGTAGGAGGCCGAGGGTGTCGGTGATGATGCCGCGTTTGCGGCCGACGATCTTCTTGTTCGGGTCGATGCCCTGGGTGGTGGTCGGAACGTTGGTGGATGTCTTGACGCTCTGGATGTCCATTATGGAGGCGGTCGGGGTGGTGGTCCGCCCGTGGTAGTCACGGACCAGGCCGGTGAGGTGGTAGTTCAGTTCGGAGAAGATGCCTTCCTTGCTCCAGGCGGCGAAGTAGGCGTAGACGGTCTGGTAGGGCGGCAGGTCGTGGGGCAGGTGTCGCCAGGCGATGCCGGTGCGATTGACGTAGAGGATGGCGTTGAGGATCTCGCGCAGGTCGTGGGTGGCGGTGCGGCCGCCGACTCCGGCGTCGGTGCGGGCTTGTCGCCAGGCGGTCAGTCGGGGTGCGATCAGGGTCCAGCGGGCGTCTGACAGGTCGGACGGGTAGGCGCGACGCTCAGACATTGTGGTGGCTTACCGCGGCGACCGGTTGGTCCGGCGGACCATGGGTCCGCCGGTTCCCGTGACGAAGGTGAACGAGACACGATTGCGGGGTCAAAGGCCTCGTACTATCTCAGACGCAAATCGGCGGAGAGCACTTATTTGGGTCATGTTAGGACCCGCCCGGTCATCAGAGTCGATATGAATCCGCCGCTCTCGCCACGAGCGTGGATTAAACGTCCAGTCAGGGGTGTGCCGGAACCGGCGAACCTGCCGTCCCACTCGCACCTCCCATACGTCGGTGCCCAGGCCACCGAAGCTGGTCCACCCCCACCGTTCTGTGTACAAGATCGCCGCGAGCCGCTTCACGAGACAACTCAGGTCCACGGCTGGAGAGCGTCAGGCCTCTGCCTCCTTCGGCTCCATTTGCACGTACCCCCGGGCGACGAAGAACCGCTCGAGCAGGTAGCACCACCACAGGAGGATCAGGCCGGGCACCACGAACACCGCGGGCATGAAGTTCCAGATGGCGACGCCCCCGAGGACCACGGCGATCCCGAGCAGGAACGTCAGGCTGGGCGTCGTCAGCCCCAACGTGAGCCCGTTGAACACCTGGCGCCAGGTGGGGTTGGTGAAGCGGGCTACGAGGGGGAGGCACCAGAAGACCAGGAGCAGGAGGAAAAGTCCGACGACAATGAGCGGCACCCAGACCTCGGCCAGCCCGCGAGTGGGCAGGTAGGAGAGCGAGAGGATGCCGACGGCCGCGACCGGGACGGCCAGCAGACCGACGACGGTCGCCTGCCTCCAGCTCTGCCGCAAAGCCTTCGCAGCAATGGCCCGGACGCCACCGTCCTTGCCCAGGACGTACCGGCGGCACACCTCGTAGGCGACCACCGTTCCCGCTCCCGCTGTCACGACAAGGCCGAGGCTCAGGAGCCAGAACAGGCTGATCACGATGATGGAGCCGAGTGAGTCCAGGATGCGCCACAGTCGCGACGTGGGGTTGAAACGGAGAATGGTCGGGGCCTTTCAGTGTGCGCAGTTGCGGGTCATGAGGACGGGGTCGGCCTCCTGCGGTGGGCGGGAGGCCGACGCGATCAGCCCTTCACGGAGCCGATCATGAGACCGGACACGAAGTGCTTCTGCAGGAACGGGTAGACGAACAGGATGGGGACGGCCGCCACCATGGTGATCGCCGACCGCAGCGCGATCGGTGTGGTGACCTGCCCGCCAGAGGACGCGGCGCCCGTGGCGGCCACGGAGTTCACGCCGGCGTTCATCGAGCTCGACAGCAGCTTCTGCAACTCGTACTGCAAGGTGGTCAACGCCGGATTGCCCGAGGCGTAGAGCAGGGTGTCCAGCCAGGCGTTCCAGCTGCCCACCGCCACGAACAGACCCACCACGGCCAGCGCGGGCTTGCACAGCGGCATCACGATCTGCCACCACGTGCGGAACTCGCCCGCACCGTCCATCCGTGCCGACTCGATGATCTCCTCAGGGATCGACTTGATGTACGTGCGCAGGATGATCAGGTTGAACGCGCTGATGATCGTCGGCACCCAGTAGGCCTGGAAGGTGTTCAGCATGCCCAGGTCCTTGATGAGCAGGTAGTTGGGGATCAGCCCGGCGTCGAAGTACATCGTCAGCACGAAGATCACGGTGATCGGGCGGCGGAAGATGAACTCTGTGCGGCTGAGCGCGTAGGCGAGCATCGAGGTGAAGAGCAGGTTTGTCGCCACCACCACGACCGTCTTCAGGACGCTCATGAAGAACGCCTGGTAGATCGTGTGCATGTTGAACACGACGTTGTAGTTCTGCAGCGAGAAGTCCCGAGGCCAGATGCCGATCCCGCCACGGACGGCGTCCATGCCGTCGTTCAGGGAGATGGCGAGCGTGTTCAGCAGCGGGTAGACCATGACCGCCGCGAGGGCCAGCAGGAAGGTCGTGTTGAGCGTCGTGAAGATAATCCGCTCGGTCGTCCACTTGCGACGCCGTGACCCGCCCCGTGATGCGCGCCGCGCCAGAGGCTTCGCGACAGTGGTGCTTGACATGAAGTCCTCCTAGACCAGCGTCTCTTGGTTGAGGCGCTTGGCCGCTTGGTTCGCCGCGCCCACCAGGATGACGGCGACGATGGTCTTGAAGATGCCCGCGACGATGGCGAGGCTGTAGTTGCCCAGCTCGTATCCATAGCGCAGCACGAAGACGTCGATGGTCTCGGACCTGTCGGACACCAGGCCGTTGCCGAGGAAGTACGGCAGCTCGAAGTTCGTGGACAGGATCCAGCCGCTGTTGATGATGAGCAGCACGACGATCGTGGGCCTGATGCTCGGGAGCGTGATGCTGAACATCTTGCGAAAGCGGCCTGCTCCGTCGACCTCGGCGGACTCGTACAGGCTCGGGTCGATCGCGGTGATCGCGGCCAGGTAGATGATCGTGTTCCAGCCCAGTTCCTTCCACAGGTTCGTCCCGGCGACGATCCCCCAGAAGTAGTTCGGCTCGGTCAGGAACAGGATCGGTTGGTCGATGATGTGCAGGTTCATGAGGCCCTGGTTGATGAACCCGCCGGAGGAGGGCAGCGAGAGCGCCACCGATGCCATGCTCGCCACGATCACCCAGCTGAGGAAGTGGGGCATGTAGGTGATGTTCTGAAGGACTCGCTTGAACGGCAGGTTCTTGACTTCGTTCAGCAGCAGCGCTAGGACGATGGCCCCGAGGGTACCGACGGTCAGGGTCAGGAGCGACTGTCCTATCGTGTTGATCACGACCCGGATGAACCGCTCACCCATGACACCGGTGAACAGGTTGTGGAAGTTCTCGAGGCCCACCCACTGCTGGTTCCAGAGGCTGCGGGGACCCGGCCAGGGGCTGCTGCCGCGAGCCGGCTTGAAGTCCTGGAAGGCGATCGCCCAGCCGTAGACCGGGACGTACTTGAACAGGATCTGGTACAGCAGCAGCGGGACGGCCATCGCGAGCAGGGCTCGCTGCGCCCAGACCAGGTCCCAGGTGATCTTGCGCTTGGGATCCTTCGCGGCATTCTTTCGGGCCTTGCGGTTCCGGGCACGCGAACTGCTCGCGGGCTCCGGGGCCGGTTCGAGCCCGGTGGCGGTCACGGGGATGCCGACCGGGGCGTCCGTCATCTGTCCAACCTCGTCGTCAGGAGCAGTGGGTGGTAATCGAGAACGCGTCGTGGTGGGGGGCGCACGCCCCCCACCACGACTGCTCGCAGACTGTTACCAGTTGGCCAGACGGTCCTTGATGCCAGCGGTGACTGCGTCCTCGTACACCTTGACGTCGATCTTGCGGATGGAGTCGACGTAGGCCTGCCAGTTCTTGTCGAAGTCGGCGGGCGGGCCGGCGATGATCCCCGGCAGCTTCTGCACGCTGGTGTCGGTCAGCTGCTGGTTGACCTGGTTGGCGTCGTCGGAGAGCGTGAGGTTCCACGCCGGGTAGTACTTGGGGTTGTCCGGTGCCTTGTTCACGAAGTCAAGCCAGGTCTTCTTGCCGTACTTCGCCATGAAGTCCTTGTCGTAGTCGCTCAGCGTCGCGTAGAACTCGGCGGGCTGGTCGTCGGGGCTGTAGGCGTTGCCGTCGGAGAACTGGCCGTTGCGCTTGGGCAGCATGTCGAGCAGCGCATCGAGACGGTTGGAGGCACGCCAGGTGAGGTCTTTGTAGTTCTTCCGCTGCTCGTCCGTGCGGGAGAAGACGCCGTCGGCGCCGACCTGGTAGTCCTCGCCAGCGATGCCCCAGGAGAGCGTCTTCTGCCACTCTTCGCTGAGCATGATGTCGAGGAACTTCAGTGCCTTCTTCGGCTGCTTGCTGGAGACCGAGACGCCGAACCCCTGGTTGGTGTTCATGACGGGGCGGTCGGCGTACCAGGGCTTCACCCCGTCGTAGACGGGCATGAGGGGCACGTAGGTGTACTCGTCCTTGCCGGCGCTCTGCAGTGACTGGGTGGCGGTCTGGAAGTTCCAGCCCTGGTCGTGCATGCCGAGGACGGTGCCGGTGGCCAGCTTCGCGG
The DNA here is from genome assembly GCF_000204155.1 of Micromonospora maris AB-18-032. Classification (NCBI taxonomy): domain Bacteria; kingdom Bacillati; phylum Actinomycetota; class Actinomycetes; order Micromonosporales; family Micromonosporaceae; genus Micromonospora; species Micromonospora maris. Next base: position 2,541,945 of record NC_015434.1, read on the forward strand.
TGTACTGGTCGAACGTCAGGGTGAAGGACTCGGGGTCGACGACACCCGAGTTGTACTGCTGGTTGAGGACCTTGTAGAAGTTCTTCGCGATGTCCTTGTCGGCGAAGATCGACGCGTTGTTGTTGCTGTCGACGACGACGCCACCGTTGTTCGGGAAGCCTGCCAGCTGTGCCGGCGGGTTAGTCATGCCCCACTCACGGCCCGTGGACGCCAGAATTTCGAAGCCGACGGTCGGGGCGCCGGCGGTCTGGGGGTGCTTCGCCTTGTAGTTCGAGATGAGCTGGAAGTAGCGGTCGAGCGTCATGTTGCTGAGGTCCGGGTAGCCGGCGTCCGCGAGCACACGCTTCTGGATCCAGAACGCGGGACCGTAGTAGACGCCGCCCGTGACGTCGCCGTAGAAGCGGTTGTAGTTCGGGAGGATGTACAGGCCCTTGTCCACCTCGTCGCCCGAGTAGCTCATCTTCTTGATGTCGTCCTTGACGTGCTCGGCGAGGTTGGGGTAGTCCCCCTTGGCCAGCATGTCGTCCAGGCGCCGCAGAGCGCCGCCCTGCAGGAGACGCTGCTTCAGGTCGCCGGTGCCGATGAGGTCGGGGAACTCACCGCCGGCGAGCATGACACCGATCTTCTGGTCCTCGTTGTCCGGCGTGACGATCTCGTACTTGAGGGTGACACCGAGCTTGTCCTTGAGCAGCTTGGTGATCTTGTTTTCGGGTGCCGGGGCCTGCTGGGCCGACGTGATCCAGACCGTGAACGTCGTGGGGTCACTGGGGGTCAGCGTTCCCGAGTCGTCTTCGGGGTTGTCGGCAGAGGTACATCCGACAAGTCCTACCAACACGGCTGCAGCCAGGACAACAATTGACAACTTCGTTCTTGTGGTACGCACCGAGGGCTCTCCCTTGAGAACAGTTCCGGTCGTCCTTGACTGGAATTTGTGGGCATATCGACGCGAGTTGGGGCTTGGCGTCCTCATATCGAGCGGGATTTTAGCGTTAAAGTAAAGAGTCGATCGTGTTGCGTCAAGGCCCGCCCCGGCGGGTGGATGGGTGGCGGGCTTCTCGCCAGACGACGTTGCTGAGCTGGCAGAATGCCGCGATAAGGAGGATATGTGGTAACGATGGCGGACGTCGCCCGTGAGGCGGGCGTCTCGGTCATGACCGTGTCGAACGTCGTCAATGAGCGCCTCCCGGTCAACGAACCGACGCGCGCCCGTGTCATGGCCGCCGTCGAGGCGCTGGGGTACGAGGTCAACCTGACCGCGCGCCACCTGCGCGCGGGACGGACCGACACCGTCGCCTTCATCGTGCCGAGCTTCCACGACTACTTCGGTGAGGTCTCCGACAAGATCGCGCCGCTGATCGAGGCCGAGGGGCGACACCTCGTCCTTGAGCGGACGAGCGGCAGCCCCGAGCATGAGATGGCGGCGCTGAGCGTCGCGCGACTCCAGCTCTACGACGGCGTCCTGCTGTCCGTCGTCGGACTCGACCGCGACCAGCTGGACCGCGTGCGTACCGCCAAGCCCATCGTGCTGCTCGGCGAGCGTGACGTGCCCGACCGTTTCAACCACGTGCGGCTGGCGAACGAAGAGGGCGCCCGCCTCGCGACGGCGCACATGATCGAGCACGGCTCGCGGCGCATCGTTGGGTTGGGCTGCACGTTCGACACCGCGCACATGATGACGTCGGACCGCCGCATTGGCTGGGAGCGCGCACATCGCGATGCCGGCCTCGATGTCGACGCACGCTATGTGGTGCCCATCTCCACGTTCACGTCGGCGGCCGGACGTGATGCCCTGCTCGATGTGATCGCGTCCGGTCTGCCCTTCGACGGCGTCTTCGCCGTCACCGACGTCGTCGCGCTCGGCGCGGTCGCGGCCCTGGCAGAGAGCGGGCTCCGGGTGCCCACCGACGTCCAGCTCGCCGGGTTCGACAACCTCGACATGTCAAGCTTCATCCCGCCCGGCCTCACCTCCGTCGACGCGAACCATGAAGGTGTCGCTGAGACCGCGGTGGGTCTGCTGCACCGGCAGATGGCGGGCTGGACCGGCCCGGCCGAGCACGTCGTCGCGCCCGTCCGTCTCGTGGTACGTGGCTCCACCCGCGGTGGGGCTTAGGGCCGTGCAACCACCCGCGCCGTTTAGCCCGTTTCGGTCGAAGGAAACCATGTCGAGCACCTATGGGCGCACGTCCGCCTTGCGCGCCTGTCCCCGCATCCCCGATCACCGGGACGCGGCACCGGCCTCTACGACCCCGACACCGCCACCGAGCTCGTCGACGAGCAGACGGTGACAGCGATCCCGTTCTCGACCTGGGGCAACCGCGCCCCCGGCCCGATGCGGGTCTGGCTTCCGCGAGCTCCTCGCTGAGGCATGCAATGACGGAACACGCAACTGATGGGGAGACAATGACGACGACCACGACCGCAGTGATCGACCTCGACCTGCCCGGCGCCACGATCAGGCGGCACGTGTACGGGCACTTCGCCGAGCACCTGGGGCGGTGCATCTACGGCGGGTTCTGGGTGGGTGAGGACTCGCCGGTCGCGAACGTGCGGGGCATCCGCTCGGACGTGGTCGAGGCGTTGCGGGCGATCTCGATCCCGAACCTGCGTTGGCCGGGCGGCTGCTTCGCCGACGACTACCACTGGCGTGACGGCATCGGCCCGCGCGAGAGCCGCCCGCGGATGGTCAACTCGCACTGGGGCGACGTGGTGGAGGACAACGCGTTCGGCACGCACGAGTTTATGGACCTGTGCGAGCTGCTCGGTGCCGACCCGTACGTGTCGGGGAACGTGGGGTCCGGGTCGGTGGCGGAGATGTCGGACTGGGTGGAGTACCTGACCCGGGCGGACGACTCACCGATGGCGGCGCTGCGGCGGGCGAACGGGCGCGAGAAGCCGTGGCGGGTGCCGTTCTGGGGCCTGGGCAACGAGGCGTGGGGCTGCGGCGGCAACCTGCGCGCCGAGCAGTTCGCGTCTCTGGCCCGGCAGTACGCCACCTACTGCCGCAACCACGGCGGCAACCTGCTGTACCGGATCGCGGCGGGCGCGAACGAGGCCGACCTGCACTGGACCGAGACGCTCATGCGCTCGTTCGACGACCTGGCGGCGGACCCGGCCGGGTCGGCGGGCCCGTTCCAGGCCGTGTCGCTGCACTATTACACGATGGCCGGGTCGTGGTCGGACAAGGGCGACGCCACCGGGTTCAGCACCGACGAGTGGTACGCGACCATGGCCCGCGCCCGGCGCATGGAGGAGCTGCTCACCCGGCACTCCACGGTCATGGACCGCTACGACCCGCACCGCAAGGTCGGCCTGGTCGTGGACGAGTGGGGCACGTGGTGGAACGTGGAGAAGGGCACCAACCCCGGGTTCCTGTACCAGCAGAACACGCTGCGCGACGCCCTGGTCGCCTCCGTGCACCTCGACGCGTTCCACCGGCACGCCGAACGGGTGGTCATGGCGAACATCGCCCAGACCGTCAACGTGCTGCAGGCCATGATCCTCACCGACCCCGACACGGGGGCGCTCGTGCTCACCCCGACGTACCACGTCTTCGCTATGAACACCGGCCACCACGATGCCGCCGCCCTCGCGGTTCACCTGCGCGACGTCGAGACTCGCGCCGTCGACGCGACCGAGCTGCCGCTGGTCTCGGCGTCCGCGTCGGTCAAGGGCGACACCGCCCTGGTCTCGCTGTCCAACCTCGACGCCGAGACGGACCGCACCCTCGTCCTGGACCTGCGCGGCCGCGACGTCGTCGGGCACACCGCGCGGGTGCTGACCGCCACCGCGCTCGACGCGCACAACACCCCCGAGCAGCTCGACGCCGTCGCCCCCACCGACCATGCCGGCGTGGGCCCCCACCCCCGGGGGCTCGAGGTCGACCTGCCCGCCCACTCCTACGTCACCGTGGCGCTCGAGCTGCGCTGATGGACCGACCGAACGTGAACATCCGCGACGGCGGGGCGGGGCAGACTTCACCAACCCTGTCATCTTCGCGGACGTGCCCGACCCGGACGTCGTCTTCGACGGCCGGTACTACTACATGGTCAGCACGACGATGTACTTCGCGCCGAGCGTCCCGATCATGCGCTCGAGCAACCTGGTGCACTGGTCCATCGCCGGGTACGCTGCGGCGATCCTCGACGACGCGGACGCGCTGGCGCTGCGCAAAGGCCAAGACGCGTACGGCCAGGGCAGCTGGGCAGCGAGCATCAGGTTCCATGACGGGACCTACTACATGTCGGTCGGCAGCCTCACCACGCAGCAGACGTACGTCTACTCGACTCCCAACATCGAGCGCGGGCCGTGCAGCAGGTCGGTGCTCGACGGGTACGCCCACGATCAGTCGCTGCTGTTCGACGGCGACGACGTCTGGCTTGTCTACGGTGGCGGGTCGATCGACCTGCGCAGGCTGCGGCGGCACGACGACGGGACCCTCGGGTGGGACGGCCCGGCGACGCGGCTCGTCGAGGACGCCAACGTCGACCAGACCAGCGGTCTGCACGCCGAGGGCGCTCACGCGTACAAGATCGGGGACTACTACTACGTCTTCATGATCGAGTGGCCGTCGGGTGGCGTCCGCCAGGAGGTGCTGTGGCGGTCGCCGTCCCTCACGCCGCAGTCGGCGGGCGGCGCGTGGGAGGGCCGGGTCGTGCTGAGCCAGGGCGTGACGGTCGGGGGCCGGCCCGGAACCGGCGTGGCCCAGGGCGGAATCGTCCAGACGTACGACGGGCAGTGGTACGCCATGCTGTTCCAGGACGAGGGCCCGCTGGGTCGTTCGCCTCACCTCTTTGGCGTGACCTGCATGGAACGGGTCGAACCTGGGGCCGCAGTGGCAGTGAAACCACAACCCGGACAACCGGTTCTGGTCGCTCACCGAGCGGCCCGGACACCTGCGGCTGACCACGGGCAGCGTCGCGTCGAGCATCCTCGATGCGCGCAACACGCTCACCCAACGCACGCTCGGACCCACGAGCTCCGGCACCATCTCGCTGGACGTCTCGCACATGAAGGACGGGAACGTCGCAGGCACCTCCGCCTACCAGCGCACGTACGGATACATCGCCGTGACGATGGAGGGCGGAACCAGGAGCCTGGTGATGCGCCGGGCAGGCGGCGACGGCGTCATCGCCTTCACCAGCGCACCGGTGCCGCTGCGGGCGGACGTCGTCTACCTGCGCGCGGACGTCGACTTCCGGGATGCCGTCGATACGGCGTCGTTCGCGTACTCGTACGACGGCAGCAACTGGACGTCTGGGCGACACCGTGCCGATGCGGTACGACCTCGCAGTGGGACAACCGCCTGGACAACACGTCGTACGGTGCGAGATCAGGTCGCGTCGCGCAGCCAGGTTCGGCAAAGCCACCAGGCGGTCATGGCACCGAAGGTGCCCGCCGGGTCGATGCCGGTGACGGCGGCGAAGCGCCGGACCCGATTGCGAACCGTGTTGGGGTGCACGAAAAGGTTCGCCCCGGCGAGGTCGACATCGCGGTCGCTCTCCAGCCAGGCGAGCACGGCGTGCGCCACCGATTCGGCAGTCGGTCCGAGTGCCGCCCAAGCGGGCGCGTACCGGTCGAGCAGCACCGTTGCCAGGTCTGCCCGCTCGGTCAACGCCGCCAGCCAGGCCACATCGGCAATGTGGACCAGTCCGGTGCGGCCGGTGGACTCGGCGGCGGTCAGGGCCGCGGTGGCGAGCCGCCGCACCGGCGCGAGTTTCTCCGGTTCGGCCGGACCGGCGAGCCCCGCCACAGCCCCGATCCCCTCCAGGCGGGCGGACGGAGCCCGGGACAGAACTCCGACCATCAGGTCGTCCACGGTCGCGCACAGCACCGGCGGGTGCTCGCGTACGGCTCGTTCGATGCCGGCGGCGGTCTCCCCGGGCCGGGCGACGAGCACCCACAGCCCGTCGGTGACCGGAAGGCCGGCCTCGGCGGCTGCCAGCGTGGCCGCCGAACCACCCTGGAGCAGCCGCCGCAGCAGTGCCGTGTCCCGGCGCCCGGGAAGCGGATCCGTGCTGGCTCCGGTAGCCCGATGCGCGCTGATCAGCCGTGCCCGGACGGCCTCGGCCCAGTCGTCGTAAAGGTCCCGGACGTCCAGCAGTTGCTCGGCGCTGACGCCTTGGGCTCGGGCGAGTTCCCGGGCCCGGGCCCAGATCGCGCGCTCGGCGAAGTGGATCGCGCCCAGCACTGATTCGATCGGCACGCCCTGCCGGGCACGGGTGACACCGAGGTCCGCGACGAACGACAGCTCCGCTTCGGTGGGGCCGCGCCGTGCGGCCAATGCGCGGGTTGCGGCCACCAGCAGAGCACGGGTGTGTCCGGCGATGTCGGAGGTGGGCAGTGCGGAGACCTCCCGCACGGTGGTACGAACTCCGGCGACCACCGACGGCAGCAGTTCGTCATCGCCCACGACGCGTTCGATCAGGTCCACCATCGTCGTCCAGCCGTCCGGATGCGTCATCCTGTCATGCTCCCCGCCGTTGTGGTGCGCTACAACAAGAACCCGAAACCGCGTGCTCCACGCCATGTATTCGCCCTGTGCCAGGCCCTACGGTTTGGCGGAAGCTACAACCGTCGAGGAGCACCGTGGCCGTTTCTTCGAGTCGGGTGGCGGTGATCGGTGCGGGAGCAGCCGGTCTCGCCACGGTGAAGGCGCTGCTCGACGCCGGTTGTGCGGTGGTGGCGTACGAGAAGGGTGACCGGCCCGGTGGCCTGTGGGTCAGGGACAACAGCAGCGGCTTGTCTCCGGCGTACGCCTCCCTGCACTTGAACACCAGCAAACGGCGCACCGAGTTCGCGGATTTTCCGATGCCCGCGGACTGGCCCGACTATCCGTCGGCCAGTCGCGTCGCCAGTTACCTGGCCGACTATGCGCAGTCGTTCGGGCTCATTCCGCACATCCGGTTCGGGAGCACGGTCACCCGCGTCGAGCGTGACCGGCTCTGGGCGGTGACGACCGAGTTCGGTGACACCGAGCGGTACGACGCCGTGGTGGTCGCGAACGGCCACAACTGGGATCCGCGCTACCCGGATCCGGCTTATCCGGGGACGTTCCACGGCACCCAGATGCACGCCCACGACTACCGCACTCCGGAGGTCTTCCTGGATCGGCGGGTGCTGATCGTCGGCATGGGCAACTCGGCCATGGACATCGCGGTGGACGCCTCGCACGTCGCTCGAGGGCCGGTCCTGCTCTCCGCCCGGCGCGGCGTCCACATCGTCCCCAAGTACCTGTTCGGCCGCCCGGCCGACGCGACCGGCGGTGCCCTCGCCGCCCTGCCGTGGCGGCTGCGGCAGCGTATCGCCGAGACCCTGCTGCGGCTCGCCGTCGGGACCCCGCAGACGTACGGCTTACCCGCCCCGGCCGGTGGCCTGTTCCAGAACCATCCGACGATCAGCGACACGATCCTGCACCGGCTCACCCACGGTGAGGTGACCCCACGTCCCGGCATCGAACGGCTGGACGGGGAACGGGTGATGTTCACCGACGGCAGCGCCGACCCGGTCGACGTGATCGTCTGGGCCACCGGGTACCGGGTGAGTATCCCGTTCCTGTCCCCTCAATGGCTGGGCCCCGACCCCGAACAGCTGCCGCTGTACCAGCGGGTCTTCCATCTCGACGACCCCAGCCTGGCATTCGTCGGCCTGATGCAGTCCACCGGTGCCGCTCTGCCGGTCGTGGAGGTCCAGGCCAAACTGGTCGCCGCGTATCTCTCCGGCGGCTATGCCCTGCCCGGCATCGACGAACAGCGGCACGCCGTGCAGCGAGCCTTGCGCGCCGCCATCGAGCGGTGGGGTGCGAACGCGCGGCCGCACATGCGTATCGATTTCGACAGGTACGTCGCCAACCTGCCCCGGGAGATCGCGGCTGGCCGCAATCGCCTCGCCCGGGGCGGACGCACCTTCACCGCCGAGGAGAGTGTGGTTTGAGCGCCCGAGACCCCCGCGGATTGCGTGTCCTCGTCACCGGTGCCTCCGGCACGTTCGGCCGGGCCATCTGCGCCCGCCTGGACGAGCTGGGGGCCCAGGTCGTCGGGTTGGACCTGGCCCCCCGTGCCGATGACCCGGTCCGGGTCCTGGCCTGCGACATCACCGACGACGACGCGGTGCCGGCGGTGGTACGCGAAGCAATTGACCAGCTCGGTGGGCTCGACCTGCTGATCAACAACGCCGGGATCGGTGGGCCGGCCCCGGCCGAACTGGCGCCGGGCGCGGAAGTACGCCGCCAGCTCGACATCAACCTGCTGGGCACCTGGCGGGTCACCGCCGCATGCGTGGACGCGCTGGTCGCCTCTGGTGGCCGGATAGTCATGCTCAGCTCGCGGATGGCCGTCATGCAGTTGCCGCTGGCCGCTGCGTACGGCGCCTCCAAGCGCGCCCTGGTCGCGTACGCGGACGCGCTGCGTCTGGAGCTCGGCACCCATGTCGGCGTCACCTGCGTGTACCCGTCGGCGGTACGAAGCCCGATCCACGACTCGACGGCCGCGGCCGGGCTCTCGCTGGAGGGCATGAGCCAGTACGAGCCGCTGGACGGGGTGGTCCGGACCGTGCTGCGCGCCGCGCTCAGTCGTCGTCCTCGCCGTGATCTACCCACCACCCGGCGGGGCGCGGTCGAGTTCTTCCTGGCCCGTCATCTGCCCGCGCTGACCGATCGGATCGTGGCGCGCACCCTCGCCGGCCGGGTCCGCTCCGGCGCGTTGCAGGGCGCCGAACTGGCCGCGGGTGTGGTCGCACGACACGAGGCGACCCGATGACGGCGCTGCGCGGGGCGGCGGGCGAGGTGCGGACCAGGGCAGGTGACCTGACCGCGTACGCCACCGGCTCGGTCGGGATGGGCGTCTGGGTAACCGTTCCCGGCCTGCTGCTGCTCTATTTCCTCACCAATACGCTCGGTGTCTCGCCGTTCCTGGCCGGTCTCACCCTGCTGCTGCCGAAGATCATCGACATCATCGTGCATCCGATGCTGGGCAGCCGATCCGACCGGGAAGCGCGCAGCAGCGGACACCGCCTCGGCATGCTGCGGGTCGGTCTGCTGCTTCCGGTGGCCATGGTGGCGATGTTCTCGGTGCCCGCCGGTCTCTCCGGCGCATCGGCGGCGCTCTGGGTGGGCGGCTGGTTCATCGCCGGCAACCTGCTCTTCGCGTGTTTCCAGGTGCCCTACCTGACCACCCCGTCCGATCTTCGAGTCGGGTACCACGAGCGCACCCGGGTGTTCATGTTCCGGATGCTTTTCCTCACCCTCGGGTTGCTTGGTGCCGGTGTGGCTGCACCGGCGCTGGTGGAGTCGGGACGGCGCGGCGACTACGGCTGGATGGCCCTGCTGCTCTCCGGCGTCATGGTGATCTCCGGGCTGGTCGCACTGACCGGGGTACGGCGTCTCACTGCCCACGCCGGTTTCCGGATGCCCGACCAGAAGGCGGCCCACTCGACCATCGGTGACATCGCGGTCGCCTGGCGGGACCCCGACTTCCGCGCGCTGGTGCTGTCCTACCTGTTCACCGGCACCACTACTCACCTGTTCCTCGCAGCACTGCCGTTCTACACCAGGTACGTCTTCGAGAACTCTGGGCTGACCGCCGTGTTCATGGGGGCGTTCCTCGGTCCAGCGGTGATCGCCGGTCCGGTGTGGATGCAGGTGTCCCGGCGCATCGGCAAGCAGCGTGGCCTGCTGATCTGCCAGGCGGTCTTCGTGGCCGGTTCGCTGGCGCCGCTGCTCGGCTACGGCACCGGGCCGGCTGTCGCGGTGGTCGGCGTCCTGGGCATCGCGTTCGCCGGGCTGCAGCTGTTCGCGTTCTCGATGGTCCCGGATGCGGTCGCGGCCGCCGAGCAGCGCGGTACCGTCCGGGCTGGCGCCTACACCGGTGTCTGGACTGCCACCGAAGCCACCGGCACCGCAATCGGCCCGTACGTGTACTCGGCCGTGCTCGCCCTGGGCGGCTTCATCTCCACCACCGAGGGGCAGACCGTGACGCAGCCGGAGTCCGCCCACACCGCCCTGTTGATCGGCTTCACCGTGGTCCCGGCGGTGCTGATGGCCGCGGCGCTGACATTCCAAGTGCGCTGGAAGCTGGATCGGACACGCCACACCGGTTGATTTGTGCTCAGGCCGGCACCGGTCGCCGGGCGAAAGCGCGCATGGCCAGCGTCCCGAGCATCGGGCCGGGAGCCAGCAGCCAGAATGCCCAACGCCAGCCGACGGCGTCGGCCAGGAATGCCGCGACGGCGGCGGGTGTGGCGGCGAAGCGTAGCGGTGAACTCAGACAGCAGCCACCGCTGACCTTCGGGGCGGCGAACGCGGCCCTGGCGGCCGGGCCCATCACCCACGCGCAACGGCAGATCGCCGAGACCGCAGATACCGGGGTGTTCGTCATCGTCGGCCCCACCAACCATCAGGACAACGAGACGGCGGTCACCAACGACACCTGACACGCCAGCACCGCCTGGTGGACTGAGTACGATGGTCGCGGCGCTGGTTCGCCCGACCTCGACAGGACGGGCGTCGTAAGAGGGAACCCGGTGAGAGTCCGGGACTGCCCCGCAGCGGTGAGTGGGAACGACCGCCGTCAACAGCACTGGGCGCACCTGCCTGGGAAGCGATGGCCAGTAGGAGACCGGTACTGCCCGGTCACGCCCGCGAGTCCGAAGACCTGCCCGCGCCGCGTACACGACGTGTGTGCGCTGCCGTCGACCTCGCGGGTGGGTCGAGCGGGTGACACGCCACGGTCCGGCGTGTCCTCGACGTGCACCCAGCCGAGTAGGCGGTGTGCTTCCCGAGGACGGACCACGCAATGCACGACACCACTACGCTCGCCGGTCGGCCATCATCGGCATCGCACCTGACCCTGTCGCAGATCATGGACCAGCACCACACCAACCTGATGGGCACAGTTCACGGAGGCCGGATCCTCAACCTCATCGACTCCGTAGCCGGGGTGGTTGCCGCCCGGCATTCCGACGGGCCGGCGGTCACCGCCGCCATCGACGAGACGGCCTTTCTCCGCGCGGTACGGGTCGGCGATGTGGTCCACGTCGACGCCCGGATCACCTGGGCCGGACGCAGCTCCATGGAGGTGGCCGTCAAGGTGACCGCAGACCGGTGGGACCGGGCCGTGCCCCCCACCGACGTGGCCACCGCCCACCTGGTCATGGTGGCGATCGACGACGACGGACATCCTCGCGCCGTCCCGCCGTTGCTACCCGAGACCGACGGGGATCGGCGACGCTACCGCGAGGCACAGATCCGCCGCGAACACCGACTCGCGCTACGCCGCGCTCTGCTTGACGGTGCCGAGGAGGGCTGAGCCTTGCTCGGACTGTCAGTAACGACCCTCGTGGGCTACCTTGCCGTGATCGCCGTTCTCATGATCACACCCGGTCCCGACATGATGTTCGTCCTCACCAATGCCACCCGCTACGGCGCCCGATCCGGCGTCATCGCTGCACTCGGCGTCGCCGCGGGAGAAACCATCCACGTCGCGGCGGTGGTCTGCGGCCTGGCCGCGGTGATCACCGCATCGCCGGTGCTGTTCACCGCCATCCGCTGGGCCGGCGCCGTGTATCTGGTCATCCTCGGAATCCGAGCCGTACGCCTCAGCGGCACCGCCAACCACAGCCACCCCGAGCGCGGCGCAACGCCTCGCCAGGCATTTCTGCGCGGGTTGGTAACCAACCTGCTCAACCCGAAGATGATCATGTTCAGCGTGGCGTTTCTGCCCCAGTTCGTCGATCCAGCTGCCGGCGACCCCACCGCCCAGCTCATCCTGCTCGGTGCTCTGTTCGTCGCCGTGCAGCTCACAGTTGACGTCACCCTCGGCGCGGGCGTCGGACGCCTGGCGCATCGAATGACCGACGGACTCTGGTCACGGCGCATCAACCGACTCTGCGCGTTCGCCTTCGTCGCGCTTGGCGTTCGCCTCGCACTGGGCTAGGCCGTGTTTCGTAGGGCGCGGAGCCATTGGTTGATGGCGGCGATGGTGAGGGTGGCTTCGTAGCGCACGGCGAGTCGTAGCGGGTGGCTTTGACAAACCACACTCACAGATTGCTGTCTTACCTGGAGCCTCGCCCTCATCGATCAGCAGCCCCGGCCTACCTGCGCTGACCTGCAAGATCAGGTTGGAAAAGGCTCAGTGACGGGCCTTCCTCAGGTAGGCGGTCCGATGGCGTCCGGCGGCGCCCGAGCCGGACCATGCACTGCTGTCACTTCGATCTAGACTCCACCCTCGTGCCGACGAAGACGACGCTGAGCAGATGTCCGGCCTGTGCCCACGAGCTGGTCCTGCTGGAGGCGGGGGCGCCCTCGTGGTGCCCTGCCTGTCAGTGGAACCTGGACGTGTACGACCCCGCCCTGGCCCCGTGGCGCGGCACCAGGATGATCGGTCGGTGGGGGTTCCGGCGAGGGTTGGAGATCGACCGGGCGACGTATGAGCAGGTGCTGGCCGCCCCGGAGGCCCGCCCGGATGGGACGTCGTCGGGGGAGGTCTGGCTGTCGGTGGTCTCCGTGCTGCTGGCCCTGCTGGGGGTGGCGGCGGTGGGCTACCTCGCCTGGCTCGTCGTGGCCAGCGACCTGCCGCAGGGGGTCAGGCTGGCCCTGGCGATCCCGGCTGTGCTCGTCCTGCTGCTGGTCAAGCCGTCGTTCGGGCGGGTGCCCAGGTATGGCGTGATCACTGAGCGCGAGGCCCCGCAGTTGCACCGGCTGGTGCGGGAAGTCGCTGATGCCGCCGGAACACCGGTTCCCGACGTGATCTGTGCAGATCTGAGTCTCAACGCCGGTGTCGCGCGGCTGGGTTGGCGTCAGCGGTCGGTGCTCGTCATCGGGATTCCCCTGTGGGTGATGCTGCCGCGGCCGGCCCGGGTTTCGCTGCTGGCCCACGAACTGGGGCACCTGGCCAACGGCGATCCGCTTCGGGTGCGGAGGACCCTGCTGGCGAGGACGTTCGGCGCCCGGGCGGTAGTGGCCACCGGTGGGCGGAACCCCTGGCGGCGTGCCGTTCACGCGGCTGACTCGCTGGCCGAGCAGGGGTCGGGGCCGGTTGTGCTCCTCGGGATGATCGTCCATGGAATCGTCGCTCTCGCCAATGTCGCTGGCGCGACCGCGCAGTTGCTCGTCGACAGCGTGGCGATGCCCGACAGCCGCCGCGCCGAATACCGGGCGGATCTGGTCGCCCGCCGGGTCGCCGGCAGCGCGGCCTTCCTCCGATCCTCCGAGACGGTCCTGCTCGCTGGCCGGATCTGGCAGGACTTGTGGCACCTGGCGCCGCGTATCGACGGCGAGCAGTTGGAGGCGGCGGCTGCTGAAGCCCGGGAAAGCCTGGCTGCTCGTCTGCCGCTGGCTCGTCAGCTCAGCCGGCGGACCACCGACCTGTGGAGTTCCCACCCGGGCGAAGACCAGCGGATGCGGCTGATCGAGGCCCTGCCTGCTGTCGACGGAGCTCTCTGTGTTGACACCAGGCGCTGGGCCGATATCGACACCGAGCTCGCGCCACGGCGCCGCGCCGCACACAACATCCTCCTCGGAACCCGGGACCGGTTCTGAGAGGTTGCCGGTGAGGCCGCCGACGGCGTGGAGGCGGTCGCCGTGGTCCGCCGTAACGAGCCCGACGTGGTGCTCAGGGACATCCGCATGCCCGTGATGGACGGCATCGAGGCGACTCGCCGAATGGTCGACGGCATGGCGAGGCCACCGCGGATCATCATTCTCACGACCTTCAACGTCGACCGGTACGTCTACGCCGCGCTCGCACCGCATCGGGTGGCCGCGCTCGTGCTCGAGGAGCGCCCACCGCCGGTGCTGCTCGGCCTTGCCATGCCGAGCTGCGTCCCGGAGACCGCGCCGTACTACGACCGGGAGGTGCGGCCGGCCGTGCTTTCGGGGCTGAATGCCCCCGACCCCGCCTGGTGGGAGGCGCTCGCCACGACGCACCACCGGCACATCGTCAACGATCAACCACTACAGGTTCGGCAGTGCACCTAGTCCTTCGGTCCGCGGGGGATGTCGCCGCGCAGGGTGATGCGGTGCATGACCCGTCGAGCGGATCCGTAGTCCCGGTTGGCGTAGTGGGCGGTACTGCGGTTGTCCCAGAGCGCCACGTCCCCGGGGCGCCATCGGTGCCGCACGATGTGCTCCGGCTTGGTGAGGTGGGCGTAGAGCAGGTCCAGGATGGCCCGGCTCTCGAAGTCCGATACGCCGACGATGTGCGAGGTGAAACCCGGATTCACGAAGATCCCTCGACGGCCGGTCTCGGGATGGACCCGGACCACCGGGTGTTCGACCGGATCCAGTCGGGACACCTGTTGGCCCTCCCACACGTTGCCTCCGCGTTGGGCGAGATAGTAGCCGAACTCGCGAGTGCCGTCGTGAATGGCGGTGAGTTGATCGACAAGCCGACGTACCGGTTCGCTGAGCGAGTCGTACGCCAGTTGCGCGTCGGCCCAGGTGGTGTCGCCTCCGGTGGGCGGGAGGATGACGGCGCGCAGGATCGAGCCGAGTGGTGGTCGCTTCATGAAGGTGACGTCGGTATGCCAGACGTCGGCGAAGCCGTTGTCCGTGCTGTCGAGGGCGTAGATCTCGGGGTGTGCGTCATCGACGCCGCCGACCACGGGGTGGGATGCTGTCAGTTCTCCGATTCTGCGTCCCAGACGCACCTGGCCATCGTCGTCGAGGCGCTGATCGCGCAGGAAGAGCACCTTGCGGTCGACCAGCGCGGCGCGCAGCGCCGTGACCTCCTCGTCGCTGGCGATGGCCAGGTCCAGACCGTGGACCAGAGCGCCAAAGTGTGGTCCCAGCGGTTCGAGGTCGAGCGGGGTGTGAACCGTGGTCATGCGGATGCTCCTTCGCTTCGGACGGCGTGTCCGATCTCGGCGCGCAGGGCGGCGTAGTCGGGCAGGCCTCGCAGGTCGTCCGGGGTGATGCCGGTGCGAGGTAGGTGGATGGGCAGGTCCAGGACGATCCGGCCGGGGCGAGGGCTGAGCACCACGACCCGGCTGCCGAGAAAGACTGCCTCGTCCACACTGTGGGTGACGAAGATCGAGGTGCGCCCGGGCGCGGTGCTGACCGAGCGAAGGTCTTCCTGGAGGCGCTCGCGGGTGAGCGCGTCGAGCGCTGCGAACGGTTCGTCGAGGAGCAGCAGTGGGCGGTCGGCGGCGAGGGCCCGGGCGATGGCGACTCGCTGCTGCTGACCGCCGGAGATCTGCCAGGTGCGGCGCTTTGCCACGTCGTGCAGCCCGACCCGGTTGAGGAGCGCGTCGACGCCATCGGTGGGCTGCCCGGCGTACCGCAGTGCCAACTCGATGTTGCCGCCGACGGTTTTCCACGGGAAGAGCCGGGGCTGCTGAAAAACCAGGCCGGCGCTGCGCCCTGGGATCGGTGGTACGCCGTCGGTCAGGACCGTGCCGGTGGTGGGCTGCTCGAAGCCGGCGATCAGCCGCAGCAGTGTGCTCTTGCCGCACCCGGACGCGCCGACCAGGACGAGGAACTCGCCCGGCGGCACTGTCAGGTCGATGGGACCGAGGGCGACGACTTCGCCGTATCTGTGCTCGACGTCGGTGACGGTGATCGCCGCGGTGTGGCCGGATTCAGCCGAGGGCATCGGGCAGTCCTACGGTATAGATCGCTGCCTGTACGGTCGCCAGGTCTGGCACAGCGTCGATCTTCTGCTGGTCCTTGAGGAACTGTGCGGCGCTGACGAGATTGTCAGCGAGTTTGCCCTTGGCCGCGGAGGTGCCCAGCCATTCGGGGCTGGCCAGGTCCTCGGGCTTGAGGAAGACGCCCTGCGAGAGTTGCCGCTGCGCTTCCTCCGGGCTGAGGTTGAGTTCGGCGCCGACCGACTTCGCTGCCGCGGCGGGGTCGTCGTGGATCAGGTTCAGGGCCTGGGACTGGGCCTTGCGCCAGGCGTCGACTGCGGCAGGGTGCGCCTCAACGAAGTCCGTGGCGACGACGCCGAGGTCCAGTGTGGGCTTGCCGGCGGTGGCGAGTTCGCGACTGGTGATCAGCACCGTACCGGTCTTGCGGAGTTCATCCAGTGATGGCAACCAGGAGTAGGCCGCGTCCAGGTCGCCCCGGGTCCAGGCGGCCTGGATGTCCTGGGGCTCCAGGTCGACGATGGTGAGCTCTGATTCCTTGACGCCGGCTCGATCCAGGGCGGCCAGCAGGCTGTAGTGGGCGGTGGAGGCGAAGGGGGTCCCTACCTTCTTGCCGCGCAGGCCGGTGATGTCGGTGACGCCGGCGCCGTTGCGGGCCACCAACGCCTCGTTGTCGCCGGCCACGTCGAGGACGAAGGCGACCTGATACGGAATGTTCAGCGGCGCGGAGAGACCGCGCGCCACCGGACTCGACCCGATCGCCGCGATGTCGACGCTGCCGGCGACGAAGGCGGTGTTGATGCTCGCGCCGGAGTCGAACTTGGTCCAGGTGATCTGGTAGTCGGGTAGCGCATTCTCAAGCAGTCTCTGGTTCTTCACGATGAGGTCGCCGCTGGGGAAGGCCTGGTAGGCGATCCGGATGGTCTTGCGGCCCGGATCGCCGCCGCTGGCGGCACCGTCGCCGCAGGCACTCAACAGCAGGGACACGGCTGCCAGCAGACCGAGTGTCTTGCGCATCTGTTGTCTCCTAGATCTGGCCCCGCCACGGGATGAGCCGGTTTTCGGCGGTCCGTAGCAGGGCGTCGATGATGAGGCCGGACAGGCCAATGGCGAAGAGGCCGAGAATGACGACGTCGGTCTGGGAGTAGCGCTGGGCGTCGCGGACCATGCCACCGATGCCGGGTACGCCGTTGATCGTCTCGGCGGCGACCACCGAGGAGTACGCGACCCCCACCGCGATCCGGATGCCGGTGAATATCTCCGGTAATGCGTGGGGGAGCACCACGTCGCGGATCACGTGAACACGACCGGCGCCCAGCGCCCGCGCGGCCTCGACCAGACCGGTCGGTGCGGAGTGGACGGCTGCGGCGGTCGCGACCGCCACGGGCGGCAACGCGGCGATGGAGAGCAACCAGAGCTTGGGCGTCTCGTCGATGCCGAACCAGATGATGAAGAGGCTGAAGTAGGCAAGCGGCGGAAGGGCGCGGACGAAGGTGACGACCGGTTCGATCACTACCCGGAACCCGCTGACAGTTCCCATCACGACACCGAGGAGCACCCCACCGGCGATGCCGATGATGGAGCCGATCAGGATGCGCCGCAGGCTGACGCCGAGGTGTTCGATGAGCAGATGCCCGCTGTAGCCGCGGATGCCGTCGTGGGTGGTCGACGTCTGGACCAGTTGGTGCCACACCGCGCCGGGTGAGGGGATGAAGGTCGGATTGCCGGTGGTCCGGGCGGCGACTTCCCAGAGCCCGTAGAGCACGACGAGGGCGAGGAGCCGAAGCAGGATCCGACGGCGGCGCCAGCCACGGGGTGCCAGAGCCCTCCGGGCGGCCGTCGATGCACCGATCGAGGTTTCCGCGGTGGGTGACGCGGAGACTGTGGTGGTCACCCACTTTTCCTATAGTGAAAGTAGGTAATGGGCAAGCGGAGATCACAGGGCGGGACGGCCGGCTGCGTACCCACGCTGTTTCGTAGTCATGGACCACGTCGGCCTTTGGCTGTCCCGCCCAGCTGTTGTCGATGCCGAGGAGCGTGTCAGGGCGGGTGGCGAAGACCCCCTGAGCGTGGTGGCCGCCCGGTCGGCGAGAGAGGTGCTCGTTCTCCGGCGCGTGTAGCCCGTGGGGGGACTCCTGGCCGCGCTCCTCCGACTCGAGCATCCGAGCGACGTCGTCCAGGGCGAGACCGAGGCTGGTGAGGCGGCTGATGTGCAGCGCGAGAATGAGATGACGGGCGATTATCGGTCAGGGAAATGCCGAAACGTGGTTGGTGAAGGTTGTGGCGACAACCAACGACCCGCCGGCCGTCGAGGTCGCGGCCGGCGTCACGATAGACGCAAGAACGTGCCACCTGTTCGGAAGCCCAGCGACCAGGATGCCGATCATCGCGCCAACGAACACGGGCACCAGAATGAAGATGACCAGATGTTCCGCCACGTCGACAACAAGGAATGCTGCCGCCGAAGAAGGGGCGTCCGGCTCGTCTCGGATGACGAAGTAGGACGGTGCGCCGAGCCGCCTGCGTTCCTGCCAGTGGCTTTCCATTGCTACCGCAAAGTGCGGCACACACCGTGCTGCGCAGGCATAACCTGGCACCGCGGGCCGCTCGACTGGCGTATGCGATCCCCGACGGCACGCTGGTCTCGATCGACCGGGGCGCCGAGCGCCCGCTATCCACGATGAAACTGGCATTGTCGTCGTGACCGCCTGGACCGACACGGCGATAACAACCATCCATGTGACGTCAGTGGGAACAAAGGACACTCGACTATGGTCACGTTCGATGTGCGCGCCAGGCAGATGTGCACGCCGGAGTGGCTTATCACTGCCGTGCGGCGCGCGGCAGCTATCTGTACCTGCACCGGGTCGGATAGTGCGCGAAGCGTACTGGCGGCAAGGCCGGTCCGTATGGCAATATCGGCGGCGGTCATGAGTGTCAGCGTCAAGGCCCCGGCCTGCTGGCCGGCAACCCTCGTGCGTCCGCGGTGGGGTGCCTCCGGGTGAGGACCAGGCCGCCGGCGTCCGCCGGAGAGGCAAGCGCGGACCCGTGCGGGTCCACCGTCATGAAGGACCAGTGTGCCCACGATCGCTCCTGTGGTGCTCGGCGCGGATCTGCCTGTCCGTCTCTCCGACGGCACCACCGTCACGTACGCCAACCTCGACTACGCCGCTACCGCACCGTGCCTCGCTGCCGCCGCCGATGCGGTCAATGAACTCCTGCCCTGGTACGCCAGTGTGCATCGGGGTGCCGGCGCGGCGTCACGTCGCTGCACCCTGGCGTACGAGCAGTCCCGCCAGACCGTGGCGGATTTCCTCGACATCCGGCCCGACGACCACGTGATCTTCACCCGGAACACCACCGACGCGATGAACCTGCTCGCCCGGGCACTGCCATCCCACACCACCGTGGTGACCTGGGCGGGCGAGCACCATGCGAACCTCTTGCCCTGGCCGCGGGTGCACTGCCTGCCGGTGCCCGCGGACCTGCCGGCGGTGGTGTCCGGGCTCACCCGCGCACTGGCCGACCTGCGCAGCGCCGGCCCCGTGCTGGTAGCGGTCACCGGCGCGTCCAACGTCACCGGAGAGGTCTGGCCGATAGCCGAACTCGCCGAGATCGCGCACCGGCACGGCGCGCGGATCGCCGTCGACGCCGCCCAGTTGGCCCCGCACCGTCCGGTCTCCATGACCGACGCCGGCATCGACTACCTGGCGCTGTCCGGGCACAAGCTGTACGCGCCGTTCGGCGCAGGAGTGTTGGCCGGCCGGGCCGACTGGCTCGACGCCGCCGCCCCGTATCTCGCCGGCGGCGGGGCCACCAGGCACGTCGGTGACGAGGCGGCCGAGGTGCAGTGGCATGTTGGTCCCGCTCGGCATGAGGCCGGCACACCGAATTTGCTGGGCGCGGTCGCGCTCGCCGCCGCCTGCGCCACGCTCGCCGCCTCGCCGGCCGTGCTGGCGCACGAACAGGATCTGCTGAAGCGGTTGCGCGACGGGCTCGCGGCCTTGCCCGGGGTGGCAGAGCTGCGGACGTTCGACGTCGGTCACGACCGGGTCGGCATCGTCAGCTTCGCCGTCGCCGAGCAGCGAGCAACGGAGGTCGCCCACCGGCTCGCCGCTGATCACGGTATCGGCGTGCGCGACGGGTTGTTCTGCGCCCACCCGCTCGCCCGGAAACTGCTGACCGACGCGGCCGAGCGGCTCGGCTGCCCGACCGACAGGTACGCGATCCGGGCCAGCATCGGCATCGGTACGACCGTCGCGCACGTCGACCGGCTTCTGCGCGGGTTGCGGGAGATCGTGACGTCGAGTCGGGCGGCAGCGCGTCGCTGAACCGGCGAGCCTTCTATCAGGGGGCGTGCCGGCTCCGATGACCTCGAAAGGGGGCAGTTGGTAGAGATCGCGGGCGTCGGCCCACAGGTTCGCAAAAGCCGGTCAAGCCCCGTTCACTGATCTTGCCGAGCGGATTGTCGAGCAGGTCGGACCGGGCGGGCGTGGGCCACAACCACTCGTTACGGGCCCGGGCGGCATGATCGCTCGGGCCCGGGTGGCAGCAGGCACCGTGCGAGTGCCCTTACGGCTGCGCGGAGCCGGTCGCCGCCGCCGTCGGCGATGGTTCGGCGGACCAGTTCGGCGTCGAATGCCCCGAGCAGGACGTGGGCGACGTATCCGGCGTCGAGGTCCGGGCGGAGTTGCCCGACGAGCTGGCGCAGGTGTTCGTGCCAGCGTCGGTAGGTGGGGTCGTCGTGCCGTCCGGCGGCGCAGGCCATTGCGTGGGCGGCGAGGAGGGTCGCGTTGGTCGCGGCGAGGTCGGCCAGTGCATCGAGGAAGGCCAGGAGCCGGTCCCCGGGCGGTGCTCCGGGCCCCAGCGGTGGTGGACCGTGGCTGATCTGCTCTCCGATTCGCGTCGCGCGTTCGGCGAGGAGTTCCCGGAACAGGCCGGACCGGCTGCCGAAGCGGCGGAAGACGGTGCCTTTGCCGACGCCCGCCCGGGCGGCGATCGAGTCGACGGAGATCGGCATAGCTTCGCGGTACGTCAATAGATCCTCGGTGGCGCGCAGGATCATCGCCCGGTTGCGGGCCGCGTCGGCGCGTTCAGTCGTCATGGCATTTCCCCAGAAAATTGGACGAGTCGGACTTACGGTAGCGGGGACAACCGGGCCGCTGGTCCGGATCGTGTTTCTGGAGGTCGTACCGTGCAAGCCCTGATCGCCGCCCCCGACACCGCCGAGGGACACCGCTTGGCCGAGGTGCCCGAGCCGGTCCCGACGCCCGGCCAGTTGCTCGTCGAGGTGAGACAGTCCTCGGTGAACTTCGGCGAGGCCCGCTTCCGTGCCGGGATGCCCGCCGGCACGGTGCTCGGTTACGACGCCGCGGGTTACGTCGTGCGGGCCGCCGAGGACGGCAGCGGTCCGGCCGTCGGCGACCGGGTGGTCGCCTTCGGTCCGGGAACGTGGGCCGAACGTGCCGTCTTCGACGTCGACAGCGTGGCGCGGATCCCCGACGGGCTCGATCTCGCCGCCACGGCGGCCCTGCCGATGGTGGGCCTCACCGCCCTGCGGACCCTGCGAGGCGCCGGCCCACTGCTGGGCCGTCGGGTGCTGGTCACCGGCGCGTCCGGAGGCGTCGGACGGCTGGCGGTTCAACTCGCCCGCCTCGGCGGAGCCACGGTGGTGGCGTCGGTCGGCTCGCCGGCGCGGGGGGAGGGGCTGCGCGACCTGGGCGCAGCCGAGGTGGTGGTCGGGCTGGACGACGTCCGCGAGCCGGTCGACGTGGTGGTGGAGACAGTCGGTGGTGACCACCTCACCCGCGCGTGGTCGCTGCTCAAGCCGGGCGGGATCTGCCAGAGCATCGGCTGGGCGTCGGGTGCGGCGGCCGTCTTCGCGCCCAACTCGACCTTCGCATTGGGCGAACCCCGGCGTCTGCAGTCCTTCGGTGACACCTCCCGCCCCGGAGCCGACCTGGCTACCCTCCTGGCCTTCGTGGCCGCCGGGGACATCTCCCTACCGGTCGGCTGGCGGGACTCCTGGAAGCGCGTCGACGACGCGATCGAGGCGCTGCTCGGCCGCCGCGTGGCCGGCAAGGCGGTCCTCGACATCGACTGACGCCCCACCGTCGGGCCTGCCGCCCGGCAGCGAGGTCAGCTCGCCCAGGCAGGCCGCGATGTCCGCCCGGAGCCGATCGCCCGACCGGAGGTGGAACAGGTGACCGCCGGGCAGCACCCGCAGCCGGAACGACGACGAGGTGTACGCCGCCCACCCGACCGCGTCGGCGCGCCCCACCAGCGGATCGGAGTCGCCGACGTAGGCGCGCACCGGCACCGGCACCGGATCGGGCCCGGTCGGAGGCTGGGAGTGCAGGGCCGCGAGGTCGCCGCGCAGCAGCCGGACCGCCGTCCGCACCCACGCGGGATACCGGCGTACCACCTCGGACATGCCCCCGATGCGCACCAGCAGGTCGGCGACCTCGTCGTCGGACAGCGCCGACACCGCGAGCGGTGGCCCGCAGCGCGGGTCCGGGTAGCCGCCGACGAACAACGCCACCGGCGGTCGTCCCCGCTCGACCTGCCGTCGGGCCACCGCGGCGGCCAGGGCCGCACCCATGCTGTGTCCATAGAGAGCGTACGGACGTTCCAGTGACGGCTCGACAGCGTCCACGACGGCGTCGAGCAGACGGCCGAAATCGGTGATGGGCGCCTCCCGCACGCGGTTCTCCCGGCCGGGCAGCTGCACCGGGTAGACCGCGACCCGTGGCTGCAACGCCTCCGCCCAGCCGGCGAAGGTGGACGCTGCGGCGCCGGCGTGGTGGAAACAGAACAGCCGCACCCGGTCCGCCGGATCCGGCGTCCGGTCCAGGTAACCGGTCGATCGTTGCGTGCCCGCCCGCGCTGTCCGCCCCATGGGCGTCATCGTGGCTCACCCCGGTAAAGCGACACCAAGCACGCGGACGTACGTGGTTTCTCGGATGTGCGCTCACGCCGGCTGGGCGAGGATCGCAGGAACCGGCAATCACGAGAGGTCTGGCATGCCCACCGTGCTCTCCGTCTCCGGCAGCCCGTCGGCGACCTCGCGTACCGCTGGCCTGCTTCGTCACCTCGACCGGCAGTTGGTCGCCGACGGGCACGAGGTGATCCCGCTGGACGTGCGGACCCTGCCCGCGCACGTGCTGGTCGGCGCCGACCCACGCCACCCGGCGATCACCGGCGTGGCGGCGCTGGTCGCGGAGGCCGACGGGCTGGTGATCGGCACACCGATCTACAAGGCCGCCTACTCCGGCCTGTTGAAGTGCCTGTTCGACCTGCTGCCGCAGTACGCCCTGGCGGGCAAGACGGTGCTGCCGCTGGCCACCGGTGGCAGCAGGGCCCATGTGCTGGCCATCGACTACGCGCTGCGTCCCGTCCTGACCGCGATGGGCGCGGGGCACGTCCTGCCCGGCTGGTTCACCCTCGACACCGACCTGGTCGTCGGCGACGACGGCACACTTGTCGTCGCGCCGGCTGCCGCCGACGCGCTCTGCGAGGTCGTCGACCGGTTCGCGGCGGCGCTGCACCGCGCGGTGACCAGCGCGCCCCCGGACGGCACGGGGCGGCCGGGAATGCGCTGATCAGTGGGGCGGATCGGCCGTGCCGGTCACGGTGATCGCCTGGGCCGGGCACAGCGCCGCCGCCTCGGTCACCACGGACCGCAGGGAGCCGGGGAGGCTGCCGCGCAACAGCCGGACGGTGCCCTCGTCGGACTGGCCGAAGACCGTCGGGTCGGTCCGCACGCACTGCCCGGCGCCGACGCACCGTGCCGCGTCGATGTTGACGTGGACCGGGTCACCAGGTGACCGGAAGGCGTTGGACACCCTGCACACCCCCCGCCTCCTTGCCGCCCAGCTCCTCGACGGGCACCGCGAGCGCCAGCGTCGGCAGCCGCGTGAACAGACGGGACAGGGCGATCTCCAACTCGGCGCGGGCCAGGTTCGCACCGATGCACTGGTGGGGGCCGTGCCCGAAGGTCACGTGCTGGCGACCGCCACGACGAGGGTCGAAGCGGTCCGGGTCGGGGAACGGGCCCGGGTCCCGGTTGGCCGCCGAGAGAGCGACCACCACCGCGTCGCCGGCGGCGATCCGGACGCCGGCCACCTCGGTGTCGCGGGTGGCGAAGCGGGCCACGCCGTCGGCCACGGCGGTGTGCCGCAGGATCTCCTCCACCACCGCGCCGACTCGCGTCGGGTCGGCGGCGACGGCGCCGCCGTCCTGCTCCAGCAGGAGAGCCACTCCGAGCGCCAACGTGCTGGCCGTGGTCTCGTGCCCCGCCACGAGCAGCAACAGTGCCAGGTCGACCAGGTCAGGGGTCGTGACTGTGCCGGTGGCCACCTGCTCGTCGACGAGCACGTCGAGCATGTCCTCGCCGCCTCTGCCCTTCGTTTCGATCAGACCGAGCAGATAGCGCTTCAGTTGGCCGAAGGCGTCCGCGCTCTCGGCGGCCGTCGAGGTGCCCGCCGCGATGCGCCGGGACTGGTGCTCGAAGAACTCGTGGTCGGCGTACGGGACGCCGAGTAGGCGGCAGATCACGACCGACGGCACCGGGAGCGTGAAGGTCGCAACGAGGTCCACTCCGGGCCCGCGCCGAACCACCTCGTCGAGGAGGGAGTCCACGATCTCGGTGATGGCCGGCCGGAGTGTGGCCACCCGCTTGGCGGTGAAACCGGAGATGAGCATGCGCCGCTGCGCCGTGTGCTCGGGCGGGTCCATCCCGATGAAGTTGCGGACCGCGCGGGCGGCCTCGAACCGCGCGGCGAGCGCCGGGAACGCGGGGTGCTGCCGGTCGGAGGAGAAGGTCGCGGCGTCCAGCAGCACCTGCCGTGCCGTCTCGTGGCCGGTGACCAGCCACGCCGGCCGGCCGTCGTACAGCCGTACGCGGGTCACCGGCCGCTCGTAACCCCCTGCCGGACGATAGGGGCAGGCGCGCCGCTGCGGATACTGCGGCGACGCGGTCGCCGCAGACGGGATCTCGATCATGCGACTCCTTCGGGGTAGGCGGCGTAGGCGTCCCCCGGCCGGGGGAGGGCGGCGATGAGCTGCGCGGTGTAGGGGTGCGTCGGCCGGGCGAAGACCTCGGTCACCGGCCCGCTCTCCACGACCGTCCCGGCCCGCATCACCAGGACCCGGTCCGCCACGTGGTGCACCACCGCGAGGTCGTGGCTGATCAGCACCAGCGCGGTACCCAGGTCGGCGCGGATGTCGGCGAAGAGGTCCAGGATCTGTGCCTGCACCGAGACGTCCAGCGCGGAGACCGGTTCGTCGCACACGATGACCTCCGGGTCGCGGGCGAGCGCGCGGGCGATGGCGACCCGCTGCCGCTGCCCGCCGGACAATGTGCGCGGGTGCCGGTCGGCCATGGCCGGGTCGAGACCGACCTGGTCGAGCAGCTCGCGGACCCGGGCCCGGTCGACCCCCGCCTCGGCGATCAGCCGTCCCACCCGGTAGCGCGGGTCGAACGAGCCGAGCGGGTCCTGCTGCACCCACTGCACGCGGCCCCGCTGCCGCCGCGCCTCCGGCACCCCCGACCAGGGCTGCCCGAACAGCTCGATGGTGCCGGTGTCCGGTTCGAGGAGCCCGAGCAGCAGATGCGCGAGGGTGCTCTTGCCCGAGCCCGACTCGCCGACCACGCCGAGGATCTCACCGGCCGAAAGTGAGAACGACACCTCCGACACGGCCGCGAGCCGTGCCCCGCCCGGCCCGCGGAACGTCTTGGAGACCTCCCGGACCCGCGCCAGGACACCGGACGGACGCGGCGTACGGGTTCGCGCCGGTGTGCTGCGCGGCCCGGCCAGTCGGGCGCCGCGGGCGTGCGCGGAGGGTGTGGCCGCGAGCAACTGCCGGGTGTACGGGTGCTCCGGCGCGCGCAGCACGTCGGTCGTGCAGCCGGTCTCCACGAACTCTCCGTCGCGCATCACCGCGACCCGGTCGGCGAGCCGGGCCACCACGGACAGGTCGTGACTGATCAGCAGCACGGCGGTGCCGGCTGCCTTGCGTGCCGCCAGCAGGTCGAGCAGCTTGGCCTGCAGGGTGACGTCCAGCGCGGTGGTGGGCTCGTCGGCCACCAGCACCGGCGGATCCGCGGCCATCGCGGCGGCGATCAGCGCGCGTTGGCGCAGACCACCGGAGAGCTGCTGCGGGTACTGCCGGGCACGCAGCTCGGGCTGCGGCACCTGGACGTCGGTGAGCAGTCGGTGGACCCGTCGCGCCACCTCACCCCGACGGACCAGACCGTGGTTGCGCGCCGCCTCGGCGACCTCGGCGCCGACGGTACGCAGTGGATCCAGCGCGGTGAGCGCGTCCTGCAACACCAGCCCCACCTGGGCGCCACGTATCCGCCGCCACTCGCGGTCGCCCAGCCTGCTGAGTTCCTGGCCGGACACCACGAGCCGGTCGCTGCGCAGCCGTGCGCCGGGTCCGGTGAGGCCGACCAACGCGCGAGCCACCGTGCTCTTGCCCGACCCGGATTCGCCCACGATGGCCAGGCACTCCCCGGCGCGCAGGTGGAAGTCCACCCCGCGCACGGCGAACACCTCGGCGCGGCCGACGCGGTACGTCACGTGCAGCCCGGCGACGGACACGACCTCATCGTCCACCGGTGCCCCGTCCCTCGAACCGGGCGCGCAGGTCGGCGCCGACGACGTAGCAGGCGATCACCGCGGCGGTGACCACCAGGCCGGGAAACACCGTCAGCCCCCAGGTGCTGTCCAGGTAGTCCCGTCCCTCGGCGAGCATCGAGCCCCACTCCGGCGCGGGTGGCTGCGCGCCCAGGCCGAGGAAGCTCAGCGAGGCGCTGGCCATCAGCGCCGTACCGACGTCCACCGCCGCGAAGGCGAGCACCGGCGGCAGCGCGTTCGGCAGCACGTGACCGAAGAAGATCCCGACCCGGGACCGGCCCATCACCACCGCCGCCGACACGTAGCCCGACCGGCGGACCACCAGCGCCTGCCCCCGGGCCAGGCGCACGTAGCCGGGTACGGCGGCGCAGGCCAGGGCGATGGTGGTGTTCACCGCGCCCGGACCGAGCACGGCGATCACCAGCAGCGCCAGCAGCAGTCCCGGGAACGCCAACAGGATGTCGGTGATCCGCATGAACAGTTCGTCGACGGCTCGCCCGGCGGCGGCGGCCAGCACCCCGAGCAGCGCGCCTGCGGTCACGGCCAGCGTGGTCGCGCCGAGCCCGATGAGCAGCGACATGCGGGTGCCGTACACCACCCGGCTGTAGACGTCACGCCCGAGCTGGTCGGTGCCGAACGGGTGGTGCGGGCTGATCGGCGCGAGCGCCGAGGCGGGGTCGACCGTGTCCGGCGCGGCGGTGGCGAGCAGCGCGGGCCAGGCGGCGGCCAGGGCGAGCAACCCGAGCCCGACCCAGGCCAGCACCAGGGCGGGACGGGCACGGGCCACCGGCGCGGTGACCGGGGTGAGGACGGTCGTCATGCCGCCCACTCCCGCAGCCGGGGGTCGACGACGCGGTACAGCAGGTCGACGACCAGGTTGATCACGGTGAACAGCGCGGCGGCGACCACCACCACGCCGATCACCACCGGCAGGTCGCGGCCGAGGATGGCGGTGACCAGCGTGCGCCCGAGGCCCGGCCGGCTGAACAGCGTCTCCACCACGACCGCGCCGCTGAGCAGCGCCCCCAGGATCCAACCGGACAGGGTGAGCACCGGGATGAGGGCGTGCCGCGCGGCGTGCCGCAGCCGCAGGGCCGTCTCGGTGGTGCCTCGGGCCCGCGCGCTGAGCGCGAAGGGCTCGTCGAGGGCCTGCTCCATGCTCTGCCGCAGCACCTGGGTGAAGATGCCGACCAACCCGATCGCCTGCGTGACGGCCGGCAGCACGAGCCCTTCCAGACCGCCGGCGCCGGCGGCGGGGAAGAGGTGCAGCTGGAACGACAGCACCGCGAGCAGGATGGTGCCCACCCAGAATGTCGGGCTGGAGGCGGTCACGAGTTCCAGCAGGATGCTGACCCGGCGCAGGGTGGGCCGCCGGCCGGCGGTGGCGACCGCGAGTGCCGTCGACACCACCAGCGCGAGCAGCAGGGAGGCGACCGCGAGCTGGACGGTCCAGCCGAGGTCCGCCACGATCACCTCGACGACCGGGCGGCGCAGCTGGTAGGACTCACCCAGGTCGCCGCGCGCGAGGCCACCCAGCATGTGCGCGTACTGGGTGGCCAGCGGCTTGTCGAGGTCGAGGTCGGCGCGGACCTGGGCCACCAGGTCGTCGCTCGGGGCCAGCGTGCCGATCACCGCGCGGACCGGGTCGCCCGGTGCGAGGTGCAGCGCCGCGAACGCCACGGTCGCGGCCCCGAGGACGACCAGGACGGCCAGGGCCAGCTTGCGCGCCAGCCACCGGAGGGCAGGACTCATCCGGCGATCCAGGCACCGGCGAACAGCGGGGTGGCGTTCGCGCCGAATTCGACGCCGTGTACGTGGCGGGCCACCCCGAGCAGGCTGGTGGGCACGTAGACCGGCAGGGAGACGGCGTTCTCGACCACGTACCGCTGCGCGTCGCTGTAGATGCGCTGGCGCTGTGCCGGGTCGAGGGTGCTCACGCCGTCGGTGAGCAGCTTGTCCAGCTCGGGGATGTCGAGGCCGAAGATGTTGCCGCCGCCCTCGGCGAGCGTCGACTTCGTGCCGAAGAAGTAGCGCAAGATGTCCGGGTCGGAGCGGGTGAAGCTGACGTCGAACAGGTCCAGCGCCCGCTTGCCGATCAGGTCGCCGATCGTGCCCTGGTCGACCAGCGTGTACTGGATCTCGATACCCACCTGCTTGGCCTGCGACTGCAGGCCCTGCCCGATCAGGTTCCGTTGGTCGCGTTCCATCGCGGCGGTGTGCGGCCAGCGCAGGGTGAGCCGGCGGCCGTCCTTGAGTCGGTAACCGGCGCTGTCGCGCTGGGTCCACCCCGCCTCGTCCAGCAGGCGGTTCGCCTCGGCCTGGTCGAAGGTGAACGCGTCCCGGGTCGAGTCGTCGTACAGCGGGGTGGCCGGGGTCAGTGGGCTCCACGCGCGCTGGTTCTGCCCGAAGTAGATGCTCTTGACGAGCTGGTCGAGGTCCACCGCCCGACGCAGGGCCTGGCGGACCCGGATGTCGGCCAGGATCGCGTCGCGGGAGGAGTTGAGGAAGATGGTGTACGGGGCCCCGGGGACCTCGGTCTTGAGCAGGTGGGCGCTGCCCTGCACCGTGCGCGCCTTGCTCGCCGGCACGTCGGAGACCTGCACCTGACCGCTGGTCAGCGACCCGAGCCGGACGCTGTCCTCTGCCACGAACGTGATCCGTAGCGTGTCCAGGCGGGCCGGTCCCTGGTGGGTTGCCCCGCTGGGCGACCAGGCGTAGTCGGGGTAGCGGCTCAGGTCGATGCCGACCTTCTTCTCCCACCGGACGAAGCGGAACGGCCCGGAACCGATCGGCTGTTCGCAGAGCCCGTCCTTGTTCTCCCGCAGTGACCGGGGGGACTGGATGCCCAGGTAGGGGGTGCTCAGCGTCTGGAGCAGTGCGGCGTCCGGACGGCTCAGCCGGACGGTGACGGTGGACGCGTCGGTGACCTCGGCGCTGCGGTAGGCGGCCAGCAGGCCCGCCGCGAAGCGGGACTCGGTGGCGGGATCGACGGCGTGGTCCAGGGTGGCCTTCACCGCCGCGGCGTCGAGGGTGGTGCCGTCGTGGAACCGTACTCCCGATCGCAGGTGGAAGGTGTAGGCCCGCCCGTCCGGCGCCGTCTCCCACCGCTCGGCCAGCCAGGGGTGGAAGCTCCCGTCCGGGGCCTGCCGCACGAGCGAGTCGAAGATGTTGCGGTTGATGACGCCGGTGACGTCCCGTGCGCTGACCGCGGGGTCGAGGCAGTCCGGTTCCACGGCGGTGGCGAAGGTCAGGGCGCCGCCCGTGGTGGGCTGGGCGTCGCCGGTCTGGGCCGCGGAGGTGCCGCAGGCCGCGGTGGCGGCGACCAGGAGCAGCAGAATGGCTGTCGAGCGGGTTGTCGTGCGCACGTCGGGAATCTCCTCAGGGCTGTCCGGTGGTGCGCCGCCACTGTGGGTGCCGCGCCTAAAGCTGGCCTAAACCCGCAGGTCGCGCGCCTACACGGCGATGCTGGCCCGGACGGCGTCGGCCAGCAGGGCGTAAGAGCGCACGCGGTCCTCCAGCTCGGGCAGGATGGTCAGCGCCATCAGCTCGTTCGCGCCGGTCTCCGCGTGCAACCGCTGGACCCGCTCGCGCACCGTTTCGGGGCCGCCCACTATCTGGCTGGTGATCCGCTCGGCGACGAAGGCCCGTTCGGCGTCGGTGTACGAGTGCTGCTGAGCCTGCGCCGCGTTCGGAAAGGGGTCCAGTCGACCGACGGTGCGGTGCCCGATCTGACCGAGCAGGTACGGCGCGATCAGCCGCTCGGCGTGCTCGTCGTTCTCGCCGACCACGACCACGGCCGACAGGATCGCGTGCGGATCGGCGAGGTGTGCCGAGGGGCGGAACGACTTCCGGTAGAGCTGCAGCGCGGTGGCGGTGAGGGTCGGGTTGATCTGGTGGGCGAACGCGTACGGCAGCCCGAGCGAGCCGGCCAGGCGGGCGCTGCCGGGGCTGGAGCCCAGGATCCAGACCGGTACCTCGGACTCGGCAGCGGCCACGGCGGTGATCTGCCGGGGACGCGGTGCCGGGCCGAAGTGGTCGATCAGCTCGGCGAGCTCCGTCGGGAACTGGTCGGCGCCGTCGGGTGCCCGGCGCAGGGCACGGGCCGTGGCGGCGTCGGTGCCGGGGGCGCGACCGACCCCGAGGTCGACGCGGCCCGGGTACAGCGCGGCGAGGGTGCCGAACTGCTCGGCGACCACCAGCGGGGGGTGGTTGGGCAGCAGGACCCCGCCGGAGCCCACCCGCAGCGTCGAGGTGGCCGCCAGCAGGGCGCCGACCAGGACGGGAGGCGTGGCGGTGGCCAGGCACGGGGTGTTGTGGTGCTCGGCCACCCAGTAGCGGGTGTAACCGAGCCGCTCGACCTCGACGGCGAGCTGCACGGAGTCGCGCAGGGCGCGCGTCGCCGTGGAGCCGCTCCAGACCGGAACGACGTCGAGGACGGATACGGGCGGTGTGTCGGTCATCGGGGCCTCTCTGGGTGGGTACGGGGCCGGTCGACTCGGGGGCGCCGACCGGCCCCGGGTTTGGGGGTCGTCAGGCCGCGGCGGTCTCCGCATCGGCCGGTGTGGGGGTGACGGGCTGCGGGCGTCCGGGCAGGAACCTGCTGGCCAGTGCGACGATCACGCCACCGGCGACGGTCCACCAGAAGGCTTGGTCGAAGGAGTCGGCGGGCGTCCGGCCGTCGGTGAGGCCGCTCTGCACGATGAGCGCGACCACCGCCACGCCCAACGACGCGCCGATCTGGTTGAGGATGAACAGGGTGCCGGTCGCGCCGCCCACCGCCTCGGGCGCGACGGTGCGGTAGACGGAGCCCATCGTCGGTGCGCCGACGAGGCCGAGGCCGAAGCCGGTCACGAGTTGGGCGGCGGTGAGCAGGACCTGCGAGGTGTCCGGTCCGGCCTGGGTGTAGACGAGGGCGCTGAGCGCGATCAGCAGGGCGCCGGTCGGTACCAGCCGGCGGGGGCCGAAGGTGTCGGCGAGCTTGCCGGCCACCGGCATGCCGACCATCGTGCCCAGCCCGAGCGGTACGAGCAGCAGTCCGGCGGCGAGCACGCCCTGCCCGCGCACCTGCTGGTAGAACAGCGGCAGCAGGAACAACAGCGAGAACAGCATGCCGCCGAGTAGGAACATGGTGAGCACGCTGGAGGTGAAGCCGCTGCTGCGGAACAGGCGCAGGTCGATGAGCGGCTGTGCGGAACGCAGCGCGTGCGCCACGTACGCGGCGACCAGCACCACCCCCACGGCGAGCCCGACGATGACCCGGGTGGCGCCGAACCCGGCCGTGCCGGCCTGCGACAGCGCGTAGATCAGGGCGGCGAAGCCGGGGGAGAGCAGGGCGACACCGATCAGGTCCAGCGGCGGCGCGGCGCCCGGCTCGGGCCGGTCGTCGCGCATGATCAGCAGCGCCAGGGCGATGGCCAGCAGCGCGATCGGCACGTTGACCAGGAAGATCCACTGCCAGGTCAGGTTCTGCAGGATCAGACCGCCGATGATCGGGCCGAGCACCGGTCCCAGGGTGATCGGGATGGAGATCAGGCCCATCGCGCGGCCCATCCGGCTCGGGCCGGCCGCCGTGGCGACCACGGTGAGCATGATGGGTTCGAGCAGGCCGCCGGCGAAGCCCTGGAACACGCGGAAGGCGATCAGGCTGCCCACGTCCCAGGCCAGGGCGCACAGCGCCGAGGCAACCAGGAAGAGGGTCAGCGCGGCCAGCCACACGCGGCGCGCGCCGAAGCGGGCCACCGCCCACCCGGCGAGCGGGATGGCGACGGCCACGGCGAGCAGGTAACCGGTGGCGACCCACGAGATCGTGCCCAGTGTGGCGTCGAAGTGAGCGGTCAGCGTCTCGACGCTCACGTTGATGATCGTGGCGTCGAAGTAGGACATCACCCCGCCGAGGACCATGACGCCGAGCAGGCGAAGCAGTGGGCCGTCGATGCGGTCGGATGGGGATTGGGTCATGGCCGTCTCCGGTTTTTGTCGGGCCGGTTCGATAGATTGAACTGATCAGTTCAGTTCGGCGCACTGCACGGTAACATGGCCGAATGACTGAGCGCGACACCCGAAACGCACCGCGCGGCAGGTTGGACAAGCGGCAGGCGATCATCGCCGCGGCCCTGCGCGTGTTCGCCCGCGAGGGCTACGGCCAGGCCAGCCTGGACACCATCGCGGCCGAGGCCGGGGTGGCGAAGCCGACCATCTACAACCACCTGGGCGGCAAGGAGAACCTGTTCCGGCACGTCCTCGCCGAGATTGCCGCGCGGTCGAACGCCAAGACCCTCGCAGCTCTCCAGACGTTCCCCACCGACCCTCAGGAGCTGCGCGACCACCTCAACACCGTCGGCCTGCGGCTGGCCGAATGCTTCGTCGACGAGCAGTCCTCGGCGCTGCGCCGGCTGCTGCACGCAGAGATCGCGCGCTTTCCCGACCTGTTCGACGTCGTGCTCGACAGCGGGCCGAACCAGGCCACCGAGGCGCTCGCGGGCCGGCTTGCACGGCTGGCCAACGCCGGCTACCTGACGATCGAGGACCCGATCCGCGCCGCCCGCCAATTCGTCGCCCTGCTGACCGACGAGCTGCCCGCGATGACCGCGCTCGGCACCCGCCCGATCAACCCGGACGACCTGGAACGCGCGGTGACCGCCGGGGTGGACACGTTCCTGCGGGCCTTCGCCACACCGACCGACGCCCCGGCCGACCCGCCCGCGCGCGAGGCGGTCGGGCCGCTGCCAGGCTGAGCCCCGGCGGGCCGCGCCGACCCGGCCGGGGCTGGTCGCCCGCCCCGGCCGCGTCCCGGGCCGCGGGCTCACGTCCGCGCGGCCCGTACGGCCCGCAGGTGCTCCGCCAGCGCGGCAGGGGTGGGGTGTTCGAACAGCGCCAGCGGCGACAGTTCCAGGCCGGTGCCCTCGCAGAGCCGGTTGCGCACCTCCAGCGCGGTGAACGACGACAGCCCGATCTCCACGAAGTTGTCGTCCGGGCCCACCGATTCCGGCGTGTCGTGGCCCAGCACCGCCGCCGCGTGCGTGCGGACCAGGTCGAGCAACCGCTCCTCGTGTGGCGTCGACTCCCGCGGCGGCTCGTCGGCCACCGGCGGCGGGGCGGTGGGCGCCGGGCCGGTCGGCGGGGACACCCAGTAGCGGCGGTGCTCGAAGGGGTACGTGGGCAGCGGCACCGCCGCCGTCCGCTCGTCGTGGAACGCCCGCCAGTCCACCCGAGCGCCGGTGACGTGGCTCGCCGCCAGCGCCCGGACGACGGTCAACGCCTCGGACTCGTCGCGGCGCAGGGTCGCCACGACGGGTGTCCCAGGGGCGTTCTCGCCGGCCAGGGCAGCCAGCACCGCGTCCGGGCCGACCTCCACGAAACGGCGTACGCCCGCCGAGGTGAGCGCGGACACGCCGGCGGCGAAGCGGACCTCCTGGCGCACGTGCCGCACCCAGTGCTCGGCGGTGAACGCCTCGACGACCGTGCCGGTCAGGTTCGACACGACCGGGATGCTCGGCGGGTGGTGGCGTACGCCGGCGGCGACCGCGCGGAACCCGTCCAGCACCCCGTCCAGGTGCGGGCTGTGGAAGGCGTGGCTGACCCGCAATCGCGACGTCCGGTGCCCGGTGGCCGCCCAGTGGGCCGCGACCTCCTGCACCGCACCGGCATCGCCGGAGACGACTGTCGAGCGGGGGCCGTTCACCGCCGCGACGGACACCTCGTGCTCGCGGCCGGCGAGGCTGGCCCGTACCTCGTCGGCGGCGGCCCGGATCGCAACCATGGCGCCCTCGGCCGGGGCCGCCTGCATGGCCGCACCCCGCGCCGCGACCAGCGCGACGGCGTCGGGCAGGTCGAGGACCCCCGCGACGTGCGCCGCGACCAGTTCGCCGAGCGAGTGACCGAGCAGCAGGTCCGGCCGCAGACCCCAGCCGCCCAGCAAGCGGACCAGGGCCACCTCCAGGGTGAACAACGCGGGCTGGGCGTACTCGGTGCGCAGCAGCAGGTCCTCGTCGGCCAGCACGCGGTCCAGGGGCTGGTCCAGGTGCCGGTCGACCTCGTCGGCGACCTCCCGCCAGGCGTCGCGGAAGGCAGGGAAGACCCGCCGCAGCTCGGTACCCATGCCGACGCGCTGGCTGCCCTGCCCGGAGAAGAGGAAGGCGGTGGGTCCCCGTACCGCCCGTCCCGGTGTCGTCTCCCCGGCGGCCAGCGCGTCGAGACCGCGCAGCAGGCCGTCGTGGTCGGCCGCCACCACGGCCGCCCGCCGGTCGAACGCGGTGCGGGTGGTGGCCAGCGCGACCGCCACGTCCAGCGGGTCGTGCGACGCGACGGCGAACCGTTGGCGTAGGCGCGCGGCCTGCGCGCGCAGCGCGCTGTCGGTCTTGGCGCCGAGCAGCCAGGCGACCGGGTGGGCGGAGGGCGTGGGCGGCGTGGGCGGCGGCTCCGGGTCGCCCTCCTCGATGAGCACGTGGGCGTTGGTGCCGCTGATGCCGAACGACGACACCCCCGCCACCCGGCGGCGTTTCCCGCGCGGCCACGGCTGCTCCTCGGTGAGCAGCCGTACCTTCCCCGCCGCCCAGTCGACGTGCGGAGTGGGCTCGTCGACGTGCAGGGTGCGCGGCAGGCGCTCGTGGCGCAGGGCTTCGATCACCTTGATCACCCCGGCCACACCGGCGGCGGTCTGGGTGTGCCCGATGTTGGACTTCACCGAACCCAGCCACAGCGGCTCGGCGCGGTCCTGACCGTAGGTGGCGAGCAGGGCCGCCGCCTCGATGGGGTCGCCCAACCGGGTGCCGGTGCCGTGCGCCTCCACATGGTCCACGTCGGACGGTCGCAGGCCCGCGTCGGCCAGCGCGGCGCGGATCACCTCCTCCTGCGCGGGGCCGCTCGGCGCGGTCAGCCCGTTGGACGCGCCGTCCTGGTTCACCGCCGAGCCGCGCAGCACCGCGAGCACGCGCCGGTGGTGGCGCCGGGCGTCGGCCAGGCGTTCCAGCACGAGCACCCCGACCCCCTCGGCGAAACCCGTTCCGTCGGCCGCCGCCGCGAACGCCTTGCACCGGGCGTCGGGCGAGAGCCCGCCCTGGGTGACGAACTCCGCCAGCAACGCCGGGGTGGCCATGACCGTGGCCCCGCCGGCCAGCGCGAGATCGCACTCGCCCCGGCGCAGCGCCTGCGCCGCCAGGTGCAGGGCCACCAGCGACGACGAGCAGGCGGTGTCCAGGGTGACCGCCGGGCCGCGCAGCCCCAGCAGATAGGCGATCCGGCCGGACGCCACGCTGGTGGCCGTGCCGGTCATGAGGTGGCCGTTGAGCTCCGGTGGGGTGCCGTACGCGGCGTAGTTCTGCGACACCAGGCCCGCGTACACCCCGGTGGCGCTGCCGCGCAGGGTGGTCGGGTCGATGCCGGCGCGCTCCACCGCCTCCCACGACGACTCCAGCAGCAGCCGGTGCTGCGGGTCCATGGCGGTGGCCTCGTGCGGGCCGATACCGAAGAACGCGGCGTCGAAGCCGGCCGCGTCGGACAGGAACCCGCCCAGCGGGCGGTGCGCGGGCGCGTCGGCGTACACCTCATGCACCGCCCAACCCCGGTCGGTGGGGACGTCGCCGATGGCGTCGACACCGTCGACCACGACGCGCCACAGGTCCTCGGGGGAGTGGACGTCGCCGGGCAGCCGGCAGGCGGCCGAGACGATCGCGATCGGTTCGCGTTCCGCCCTCGCCCTGGCGAGTTGGGCCTTGGTCTCCTGCAGCTCACCGGTGACCCACTTCAGGTACTCGACGAGCTTCTCCTCGCGTGTCTCGCTCACCCGGCGTCGACCTCCTGATAGTCGCTGCGAGACCCCCGGCCGAGCTGGGAGTCGATCAAGTCGAAGATCTCCTCGACCGTGGCCGAGTCGAGTTGCTTTCGGGTCTTGCGGGCGGGCGTCGCCGCGCCGGCCGGCCCGTCGGCAGGCGGCACGAGCTGGTCGAGAAGGTGCGCGGCCAACTCCGCCGGCGTGGGGCGGTCGAACACCACGGTGGGTGGCAGCCGCAGCCCGGTGGCGCGGGACACCCGGTTGCGCAGCTCCACCGCCGTCAACGAGTCGAAACCGCTGTCCTTGAACGCCCGGTCCACCACCACGGCGTCGGTGTCGGTGTGGCCCAGGACCGCCGCGACCTGTGTACGGACCAGGTCCACCAGCAGGGCCGTGCGCTCCGTCGGGGACAGCGGCAGCAGCCGCTCGCGCAGCGAGTCCGGCGACGCCGTCCCCGCCGAGCGGGCCACCCGGCGCACCGGCCGCACCAGCGCGCGCAGCACGGCCGGCACCACACCGGATCCGGTGCGGCCCCGGTCCAGGCGCAGCGGCGCCGGCACCAGCACCGGACGGTCGGCCGTCCAGGTGGCGTCGAACAAAGCCAGGCCCTGCTCGTCGGTCATCGGCAGCAGGCCGCCGCGTTCGATGCGGCCCAGGTCCGTGCCGCCCAGGTGGGCGGTCAGGCCGGTGGCCCGCGCCCACATGCCCCAGGCCAGCGACACGGCGGGCAGGCCGGCGCGGCGCCGCGCCGTGGCCAGCGCGTCCAGGAACGCATTGGCCGCCGCGTAGTTGGCCTGCCCCGCACCGCCCAGCAGACCCGACGCCGAGGAGAACAGCAGGAACGCCGACAGGTCCAGGTCCCGGGTCAGCTCGTGCAGGTGCCACGCGGCGTCTACCTTCGGTGCGAGCACCCGGGCGATCTTCTGCGGGGTCAACGACTCCAGGACGCCGTCGTCCAGGACACCGGCAGTGTGCACGACGGCGGTGAGCGGGTGCTCCGGCGGCACCGCCGCCAACACCCCGGCGACCGCCGCCCGGTCGGCCAGGTCGGCCGCCACCACGTCCACCCGTACGTCCAGGGAGGTCAACTCACCGACCAGCTCCGTCGCGCCGGGCGCGGCCGGACCGGACCGGCTGACCAGCAGCAGGTGACGTACCCCGTGGGCGCGCGCCAGGTGCCGGGCGACGAGGCCGCCGAGGCTGCCCGTGCCGCCGGTGACCAGGACCGTGCCGTTCGGGTCGAGCGGGACCGGGGCGGTCAGGGCGATCTTGCCGATCTGCCGGGCCTGGCTGAAGTAGCGCAGCGCCTCCGGCGCCCGCCGGACGTCCCAGGCGGTGACCGGCAGCGGCGGAAAGACCCCCTGGTCGATCAGCCGGACCACCTCGGCGAACAGCTCGCCCACCCGCGCGGGGGCCAGGTCGAGCAGCTCGAACGCGTGGTAGTCGACGCCGGTGGGCATCTGCTCGGACGACCGCAGGTCCGCCACACCCATCTCCACGAACCGACCGCCCGGACCCAGCAGGCGCAGGGACGCGTCGATGAACTCCCCGGTCAGCGAGTTGAGCACCACGTCGACCGGGCCGAACCGGTCGGCGAAGTCGGTGTTCCGCGACGACGCCAGGTGCGCCTCGTCCAGGTCCAGCGCCGCCCACTTGGCCGGGCTCGCCGTGCCGAACACCTCGGCGCCCAGGTGCCGGGCGAGGTGCCCGGCGGCCAGACCGACCCCGCCGGCGGCGGAGTGGATCAGCACCCGCTCCCCGGGGCGCAGGTCCGCCAGGGTGACCAGCGCGTAGTAGGCGGTGGTGCAGACCGCCGGCGCTGTGGCCGCCTGCGCGAAGGACCATCCGGCGGGCAGGTGGGCGAGCAGCCGCGCGTCCACGACGGCGCGCGGGCCGATGGCGCCCTGGAGGAAGCCGTACACCCGGTCACCGGGGGCGAAGCCGGTGACACCGACGCCGACCTCGACCACCACGCCCGCACCCTCCGCGCCCAGCGGGGCGTCGCGGGGTACGACGCCCAGGGTGGCCAGCACGTCGCGGAAGTTCAGCCCGCAGGCGCGTACCGCGACCCGGACGTGCCCGGCCGGCAGCGGCGCTTCGGTCACCTCCGTCAGGCGCAGCTCGTCCACAGTGGTGCCGGCCGCCTCCAGCCGCCAGGCGCCCGGCGGCGGGACGAGGCCCCGGTTGGCGGCGGCGCGGGCCAGGCGCGGCACGTACCCGCGTCCCTCGCGGACGGCGATCTGCGGCTCTCCGGTCGCCACGGCCGCCGCCACCACGGCTGCCGACTCGGGCCGCCCGTCGGTGTCGACGAGCGTGAACCGGTCCGGGTTCTCCGTCTGCGCGCTGCGCAGCAGGCCCCACAGGGCGGCGTGCGCCAGGTCGGCGGCAGGATCGCCGGGGCGCACGGCCACCGCGTCGCGGGTCACGACGACCGCGCCCCGGTCGTCGGCCAGCCGGCCGGCGAGTTCGGCGATCGTGGACGTCACCAGCCGGCCGGTGGCCGCCACCGGGTCGTGCGCATCCGACGGTGCCACCACCAGCAGGTCCGGTTCGGTCACCGGGGTGTCCGGCAGGGCCAGTGGGGTCCAGTCGAGGACCAGCACGTCGGGGGCGTGCGGCGCGGTGGCCTCCAGGGACGGTGCCGCGCGCAGCACCAGCGACTCGATCTCGGCGACCGGTGCCCCGGTGGAGTCCGCCAGCGCCACCGCCACGGTGTCCTCGCCCCGCGGGCTGAGCCGTACGCGCAGGATGTCGGCGCCGGTGGCGAACACCCGTACGCCGGTGAAGGCGAACGGCAGGCGGACACCCGCGCCGAGGAAGTCCCCGAACGCCAGCGCGTGCAGGGCCGCGTCGAGCAGCGCCGGGTGCAGACCGTACCCCTCCGGTTCGAGGCCCTCGGGCAGCCGGACCTCGGCGAAGACCTCCTCGCCGCGCCGCCAGGCGGCCCGCAGCCCCCGGAAGGCCGGGCCGTACCCGTAGCCGGACGCGGCCAGCTGCGGGTACAGGCCCTCGACGTCGACGGCCTGCGCCCCGGGTGGCGGCCAGGCGCCCCAACCGGCCGGCGCGGGCGGCTCGGTGGGAAGCAGGACGCCGGAGGCGTTGCGTACCCAGGCGTCGCCGACGCTGCGCGAGTACACGCGCAGCCCGCCGTCGCGGACCTGGACCTGCACGTCCACGCCCCCGCGCTCGGGCAGCACGCAGGGCGTCTCCAGGGTCAGCTCCGCCACCCCGGCAGCGCCGGCGGCCTCCGCGGCCTGGGCGCACAGCTCGACGAACGCCGCGCCCGGCAGCAACGGCACGCCCGCCACCGTGTGGTCGGCCAGCCACGGGTGGCTGTCGAGCGACAGTCGGCCGGTGAGCAGCACGCCCTCGTCGTCGGCCAGGTCGACGGCCGCGCCGAGCAGTGGGTGCGCGGTGGCAGCCAGCCCGAGCCCGGTGGCGTCGACCGGCCGCGTCGTCGCGTCGAGCCAGTAGCGGTCGCTGGCGAACGCATACGTGGGCAGGTCCACCAGCCGTGCGTCGGCGCCCACGGCCGGACGCCAGTCCACCGCCACGCCGGTCACGTACGCCTCGGCCAGCGCGGTGAGGAAGCGGCGGCGGTCGCCCTCGTCCCGGCGCAGCGTGCCCAGCGCGACCGCCCCGGTGACCTGCTCGGTGACGGTGGTCAGCACCGGGTGAGGGCTCATCTCCAGAAAGGTGCGGTGCCCCTCGGCGTGC
Source organism: Micromonospora maris AB-18-032 (assembly GCF_000204155.1). NCBI lineage: Bacteria > Bacillati > Actinomycetota > Actinomycetes > Micromonosporales > Micromonosporaceae > Micromonospora > Micromonospora maris. The sequence goes on from NC_015434.1 coordinate 2,581,647, forward strand.
AGCCGGCGGACCGTCTCGTCGTAGCGCACGGTGCTGCGCAGGTTCGTGTACCAGTAGTCGGCCGTGAGCGTGGTGGTGTCCAGCGCCTCGGCGGTGACCGTGGAACAGAACGCGATCTCGGCGGCCCGGGGTTGCACGGTCTCCAACGCAGCCAGCAGTTCCTCACGCAGTGCCTCCACGTGCGCGGAGTGTGAGGCGTAGTCGACCGGCAGGATCTTCACCCGGACCTCCTCGGCGGCACACGTGGCGGCGATGTGGTCCAGCACGCCCGGGTCGCCGGCGATCACCGCGGTGTCCGGACCGTTGGTCGCGGCGACGGCCACCGTGTGGCCCCAGCGCCGGGTGACCTCTCCGACACCGAGTGCGACCGAGGCCATGCCGCCGGTCCCGGCGATCGCCGTGATCGCCCTGGCCCGCAGCGCCACCACGGCGGCGGCGTCGGCCAGGCTGAGCGCGCCGGCCACGTGGGCGGCGGCGATCTCACCCTGGGAGTGGCCGACCACCGCGTCGGGCGTGACGCCGTGGTGCTGCCAGAGCCGGGCCACCGACACCATCACCGCCCAGAGCGCGGGCTGCACGACGTCCACCCGCCGCAGGGCCTCCTCGTCGGCGAGCACGTCGAGCAACGCCCAGTCCACGTGCGGTGCCAGCGCGGCGGCGCAGGCGTCCAGGGACTCGCGGAAGGTGGGCTCGTCGCGGTACAGGTCCAGAGCCATGCCGGTCCACTGCCCGCCCTGCCCGGGGAAGACGAAGACCACCTTGCCCGGCTCGTCGGCGTCGCCCACCGGACCGGTGAACGTCGCGTCGTCCAGCGCCCGTAGGCCCTCGGCCAGCTCGTCGGCGTCGTCCGCGAGCACGACGGCCCGGGTGGCGAGGGAGGTGCGGGCCGCGAGGGTACGGGCCACGTCGGCGGGATGCCGGTCGGCCACGGCGGGGAGCAGACGGGCGGCCTGTCGGCGCAGCGCCGCCGGGTTGGCGGCGGACACCGGCACCGGTACGAGGCGGCCGGCGCGCACCGGCGGCACCTCGAGCGGGTCGCCCTGCTCGACGACGACGTGGGCGTTCGTGCCGCTCATGCCGAACGAGGACACCCCGGCGCGGCGCGGCCGGTTCGACTCCGGCCAGGGCCGCGCCTCGGTGACCAGCCGGACCGCACCCGCCGACCAGTCCACGTGCGGGGTCGGCTCGTCGACGTGCAGGGTCCGGGGCACCAGCCCGTGTCGCATGGCGGCGACCATCTTGATCACGCCGCCGACACCGGCTGCGGCCTGGGTGTGGCCGATGTTCGACTTCAGCGAGCCGAGCAGCAGCGGCTCGTCGCGGCCCTGCCCGTAGGTGGCGATGATCGCCTGCGCCTCGATCGGGTCGCCCAGGGTGGTGCCGGTGCCGTGCGCCTCCACCACGTCGACGTCGGACGGGCGCAGCCCCGCGTCGGCCAGCGCACCCAGGATGACCCGCTGCTGCGACGGCCCGTTGGGTGCGGTGAGCCCGTTGGACGCGCCGTCCTGGTTGATGGCGGTGCCCCGGATGACGGCCAGCACCGGCCGACCATCGCGCCGCGCGTCGGCGAGCCGCTGCACCAGCAGCAGGCCGACACCCTCGGCGAAGGCGGTGCCGTCGGCGGCGGCGGCGAACGCCTTGCAACGGCTGTCCGGGGACAGGCCCCGCTGGCGCGAGAAGCCGACGAAGATGTCCGGGTTGGACAGCACCGTCGCACCGCCCGCCAGGGCCAGGTCGCACTCGCCGCGGCGCAGCGACTGCACGGCCAGGTGCAGCGCCACCAGCGACGAGGAGCACGCGGTGTCCACGGTGACCGCCGGGCCCTCCAGGCCGAGGGTGTAGGCGATGCGGCCGGAGGCGATGCTGCCGGCGCTGCCGATGCCGAGGTATCCCTCCAGGTCGGCGGGGATCGGGTCGGCCCGGGAGCCGTAGTCGGTGTAGACGACCCCCGCGAAGACCCCGGTACGGCTGCCGCGCAGCGCCGTGGGGTCGATCCCGGCCCGCTCGAACACCTCCCAGCCGGTCTGCAGCAGCAGCCGCTGCTGCGGGTCCATGCCGGTGGCCTCGCGGGGGCTGATGCCGAAGAATTCCGGGTCGAACCCGGCGGCGTCGTAGAGGAAGCCGCCCTCACGCGCGTACGTGCGGCCGGTGGCCTCCGGGTCGGGGTCGTACAGGTCCGCCGGCCAGCCCCGGTCGGTCGGGAACGGTCCCACCGCGTCGAGTTCCGACACCACCGCCTGCCACAACGCCTCGGGGTCGGCGATGCCGCCCGGATAGCGGCAGCCCATCGCGACGATGGCGATCGGTTCGTCGCTGGCGACCGCCACCGGGGCAGCGGCCACGGCGGCACGGCCGAGCAGGTCGTCGCGCAGGTGTTCGGCCAGAGCGCCGGGACTGGGGTGGTCGAAGATCAGCGTCGCGGGCAGGGTCCGCCCCAGCGCGGTGTTGAGACGGTTGCGCAGCTCGATGGCGGTGAGCGAGTCGAACCCGAGGTCCTTGAAGGCGCGGCGCTCGTCGATGCCGCTGGCGTCGTCGTGGCCCAGCACCCCGGCGACATGGGTACGGATGGTGTCCAGCAGCAGACGGCGCCCCTCGGCGGGGGAGGCGCCGGCCAGCCGGGCCGCCAGGCCGGTGGCACCGCCGGGCAGCGCCGGCACGAGGGCCCGCAGCGCCACGGGCAGCGTGCCCGCCCGCGCCTGCCCCCGCAGCCCCGCCCGGACCAGGGGCGCGGCCACCACGTCGACGTCGTGCGCCAAGACCTGCGCGAACAGTGCGGCCAGGCGGGCGTCGTCGAGGGACACCAGCCCGAGCCGGCGGGTGCCGGCCGACGGACCCCAGGCGACGACCTGGGCGGGCAGCCCGTCGGCGCGACGGCGGGCCGCGAGCGCGCCCAACCCGGTGGTGGCCGCCGCCACGGCGGCCTGCCCGATGCCGCCCAGCACACCCGCCGCCGAGCCGGACAGCACGAACCGGGTCAGCGGCAGGTGCGCGGTCAGCTCGTGCAGGTGCCGGGCCGGCGCCACGATCCGCTCGACCAGGGCCGTGAGGTCCTCGGGGCTCAGCGCGGCCAGCGGCGCGTCGGCCGTGGGCTGCACGGCGTGCACGACCGTGCGCAGGTTCGCGGCGCGGTGGACCGCCTCGGCGAGCACGGCACGGTCGGTGGGATCACCGGTGAGCACCTCGGTGGGTACGCCCACGTCGGCTGGTGCCGTGCCGTCCACGTCCACCACCACCAGCCGGTCCACGCCGTGGCGCGCCAGCGTGCGCAGCACGGCGTCGCGCAGCGCTCCGGCCTCCCCGACGATCAGGGCCGTGCCGTCCAACTCGACGGGGCGGCCCGGCGCGGTGAGCGGCGCGAGCCGGGGCGTACGCAGCTCCGCACCATGGACCGCCACCTGCGGCAGCCCGGCGGCCACGGCGTCGCGCAGCGCGTCGGCGTCGCGCCCGTCCCACTCGACGAGGCCGACCCGCCCGGGCTCCTCCAGTTGCGCGCACCGGACCAGACCCGTCACCGTGCCCGCCCCGCGGGCCACCACCACCTGGCGCGGCCCGTCCGGCTCGGCCAGCCCGCCGCGAAGCACGGCCAGCGCGGCGGGACCGGCGTCGCCGGGCAGCTCGTGCGGCACCGGCTCGGTTGCGGCGGCACCCCGGGGCCGGGCCACGGGGGCCCACTCCAGCGTGAACAGGGGGTCGTGGTGCCCGGCGGCCGACACCACCGGCACCGGACCCAGCACCACCTCGGCGATCTCGACCACCGGCGCACCGGCGGAGTCGGTCAGCGACACGGCCCACGAGTCGCCGTCGCGGCGGCGTACCGACGCGCGGGTCGGCTGGCCGTCCGGCTGCGGCAGCCGTACCCCGCGCCACCGGCTCGGCAGCCGGGCGTCGCCCCGGCCGAAGGCGGGCAGCAGGGCGGCGTCGAGCAGCGCCGGGTGCAGCGTGAAGCGTCCCTCCGGCGGCGACGCGAGGTCGGCGACGTACCCGTCGGCGTCGCCGGACACCGCCGTGGGCGCCGAGGCCAGTTCCACACCGGCCGCGGCGAGCCGCTCCACCGCCTCGTCCGGGGCGAGCGGTGCGCCCGGCACCGGCCGGTGCGGCGGGAGGTCCTGCGCCGTGGCCGGGACGAGCACACCGTGACCGTGCCGGGTCCAGGGCGCCTCGTGGTCGGGCCGGGCGTACACGCCGATCTCCCGGTCGCCGTCGGCGCCGGCCGGCGCCACCACGACCTGCAACCAACCGGCGGTGGCGGACAGCACCAAAGGCGTCTCCACGCTGAACTCGCCGACCGCACCCAGACCGGCCAGCTCGCCCGCCCGTAGGGCGAGGTCGAGCAGCGCGGTGCCGGACAGCACGGGTACGCCGCCGACCCGCAGCTCGGCGGCGGCCCGGTCCGCTCCGGGCACCAGCCGCCCGGTGAGCACCAGCGTGCCGTCGCCGGCCACGTCGACGGCACCGCCGAGCAGCGGGTGGTCGGTCGGGCCCACCCCCACCCCGGATGCGTCGCCGGTCCGCGCGGGCGCGTCCAGCCAGTAGCGGGACCGCTGGAAGGCGTACGTCGGCAGGGGCACACGGCGCGCCGGGCCGATCGCGGCGGACCAGTCCACCGGTACGCCCACGGCATGCACCGCACCCAGTGACGTGATGAAACGTCGACGGTCGCCCTCGTCGCGGCGCAGCGTGCCGAACGCGCCCTCGCCGAGCACCGGCGTCAGTACCGGATGCGGGCTGATCTCGACGAAGATCCGGTGGCCCTGTTCGCGTAGCCGGGTCACCGCCTGGTCGAACCGGACGGTGCTGCGCAGGTTGGTGTACCAGTAGTCGGCGGTCAGGCCCCGGGTGTCGAACTCCGCACCGGTGACGGTGGAGTGGAACGGGACCCGGGCCTCGGTCGGGGTGAGGTCGCGCAGCGCGTCGAGGATCGGCTCCCGCACGGGCTCCACGTGCGCCGAGTGGGAGGCGTAGTCCACCGGCAGGACCCGGGCCCGGACTCCCTCGGCGTCGTACGCGGCGACCACCTCGGCGACGGCCTCTGGTTCACCGGCGACGACCGTCGCGTCGGCGGAGTTCGTCACGGCCACGGTGATCCGGTCGCCCCACCGCTCGGTGATCTGCTGTGCGGGCACAGAAACCGACGCCATGGCACCGCGACCCGCGACGGCGGTGATGGCCCGCGCCCGCAGCGCCACCACGGCCGCGGCCTGCTCCAGCGACAGGGCACCCGCGACACAGGCGGCGGCGATCTCGCCCTGGGAGTGGCCGACGACCGCGTCGGGGGTCACGCCGTGGTGCTGCCACAGCGCCGCCAGTGACACCATCACCGCCCACAGGGCGGGCTGGACGACGTCGACGCGTCCGAGGGCGTCGGCGTCGGCCAGCACGGCCCGCAGCGACCAGTCGACGTGCGGGGCCAGGGCCCGCTCGCAGTCGTCCAGCGCCGCGCGGAACACCTCGTCCTCGCGGTACAGGTCCAGGGCCATGCCCGCCCACTGGGCGCCCTGGCCGGGGAAGACGAACACGACCCCGCCGGGGTGCCCGGCCGTGCCGCGCACCGGCGGCTCGTCGCCGTCCGCGACGGCGTCCAGGGCGGTGCGCAGCTCGTCGAGGTCGGCGGCAACGAGGACGGCCCGCTCGGCGAGCGGGGTACGGGTGGTGGCCAGCGAGTGCGCGACGTCGGCCACCGTGAGGTCGGGGTGGGCGTCGAGGTGCGCGCGGAGCCGGGCCGCCTGCGGCCCGAGAGCCGACGCGGTGTGCGCCGACAGCACCACCGGCACCGGCTTGCGCGCGAGCACGTCGTCCGGTGGCGCGTCGGCGACCCCGTCGGGGTCGCCCTCCTCCAGGATCACGTGCGCGTTGGTGCCGCTGATGCCGAAGGAGGACACGGCCGCCCGCCGGGGCCGCTCCCGCGCCGGCCAGTCGCGGGCCTCGGTGAGCAGACGGACGTCACCGACGCTCCAGTCGACGTGCGGGGTGGCCTCGTCGGCGTGCAGGGTGGCGGGCAGGAGCCCGTGCCGCATGGCCTGCACCACCTTGATCACCCCGCCGACGCCGGCCGCCGCCTGGGTGTGCCCGATGTTCGACTTGAGCGAGCCCAGCCAGAGCGGCTCCGTGCGCCCCTGCCCGTACTCGGCCAGCAGTGCCTGGGCCTCGATCGGGTCACCGAGCCGGGTGCCGGTGCCGTGTGCCTCCACCAGGTCGACCTCGGCGGGCTCCAGGCCGGCACTGGCCAGCGCCGCCCGGATGACCCGCCGCTGCGCCGGGCCGTTGGGCGCGGAGAGCTGGCTGCTGCGGCCGTCCTGGTTGACGGCGCTGCCGCGCAGCAGCGCGAGCACCGGGTGACCGTTGCGGCGGGCGTCGGCGAGCCGTTCGACAAGCACCAGGCCGACGCCCTCGGCCCAGCCCGTGCCGTCGGCCGAGGCCGCGAATGCCTTGCACCGCCCGTCCGGCGACAACCCCCGCTGGCGGCTGAACTCCACGAACAGCTCCGGCGTGGCGATGACCGTCACGCCGCCGGCCAGCGCCAGGTCGCACTCGCCGCGCCGCAGCGCCTGCGCCGCGAGGTGCAGCGCCACCAGCGACGACGAGCACGCCGTGTCGACGCTCACCGCCGGCCCCTCCAGGCCGAGGGTGTACGCGATCCGGCCGGTGGCCACGCTGCCCGCGCTGCCGGTGCCCATGTACCCCTCGAAGCCCGCCGGGATCGGGCGCAGGCGGGCACCGTAGTCGCCGTACATGACCCCGGCGAACACGCCGGTCCGGCTGCCACGCAGCGAGTCCGGTGCGATCCCGGCCCGCTCCACCGCCTCCCAGGCGGTCTCCAACAGCAGCCGCTGCTGCGGGTCGATGGTCAACGCCTCACGGGGGCTGATCCCGAAGAACTCCGGGTCGAAGTCGGCGGCGTCGTGCAGGAAACCCCCCTGCCGGGTGGTGGACGTGCCCGGGTGCTCCGGGTCCGGGTCGTACAGCTCGTCCAGTGGCCAGCCCCGGTCATCGGGGAACCCGCTGATCGCGTCGGTGCCGGACGCCACCAGCTGCCACAGGTCCTCCGGCGAAGCCACCCCGCCGGGGAAGCGGCAGGCCATCGAGACGATGGCCACCGGCTCCCGGTCGGCCGACTCCACCTCGGTCAGGCGCCGGCGGGTCCGCAGCAGGTCGTCGGTGACCCGCCGGAGGTACTCGCGCAGCTTCTGCTGGTCGGCAATGCTGTCCGTCCCCTTGCTCGGTGTGGTCATCGCCGGTCTCCTCCGGTCGTGGCGGTGGTGGGCCGCGACCGTCGGGTCGTCGCGTGGGCCGTGGTGTCGCAGGTGCTCATCGCTCTCCCAGCTCCGTGTCGATCAGGGCGAACAGGTCCTCGTCGGACACCTCGTCCAACTCGTGCGGTTTCTCGTCGTCGGCCGCCTCCTCGCCCACCAGCTCGTGTCGCAGGTAGTGGGCGAGCGCGGTGGGTGTCGGATGGTCGAACACCACCGTCGACGGGGTGCGGACGCCGGTGTCGGCACCGAGGCGCCCGGCCAGCTCGACGGCGGTGAGGGAGTCGAAGCCGAGGTCCATCAACCCCCGGTCGGGTGCCACGGCTGCGACGGAGGAGTGGCCGAGGACCTCGACGATCGTGCTGCGGACCAGCTCCAGCAGCAGCCGGTGCTGCTCGGCGGCGCCCCGCCCGGCGAGCCGTCGGGGCCAGTCCTGCTGCGGCGTGGTCGCCGTGGTCGCCGGGGCCAGCCCGGCCAGCACCGGTGCGACCCGCGTCGCCCGCTCCGGCTGGAGCGCGGCGGGCACCAACAGTGCCTCCCGGGCACCGAGGCAGGCGTCGAAGAGGGCCAGGCCCCGCTCGACCGGCAGGGGCGCCACACCGGTCCGCGCGATGCGGGCACGCTGCGTCTCGTCCAGCGCGGCGCCCATGCCCGGCGCGTCCCACAGGCCCCAGGCCAGGCTCACGGCCGGCAACCCGGCGGCCCGGCGATACGCGGCGAGGGCGTCCAGGCCGGTGTTCGCGGCCGCGTAATTGGCCTGGCCGGCGTTGCCCACCAGCCCGGCGAGGGAGGAGAACAGCACGAACGCCGCCAGGTCCTGCTCGCAGGTCAGCTCATGCAGGTGCCACGCCGCGTCCACCTTCGGGCGCAGCACCTCGGCGAAGCGCTGCGGCGTCAACGTGGCCAGCGGCCCGTCGGACACCACCCCGGCCGCGTGCACCACGGCGGTGAGCGGGTGCGCGGCGGGGACGGTGTCGAGCACCCGGGCCAGCGCCGCCCGGTTGGCCGCGTCGCAGGCCGCGACCCGCACCGTGGCGCCCAGGGCGGTCAGCTCGGCGGCCAGCGGTTGCATCCCGCCGCGCCGGCCGAGCAGCAGGAGCCGCCGTACGCCGTGGTGGGTGACCAGGCGCCGGGCCGTCAGTGAGCCGAGGGCTCCACCCGCACCGGTGACCAGGACCGTCCCGTCCGGATCGAGCCGGGGTGGCTGCGGCGCGGCGGCGGTGCGGGCGAGTCTCGGCACGGTGATCCGCCCGTCGCGCACCACGAGCTGCGGCTCGCCGGTGGCCAGCGCCCCCGGGACCAGGGTCCGCGACCGGGGGTCGCCGTCGCTGTCGAGCAGCACGAACCGGTCGGGATGCTCGGTCTGGGCCGCCCGTACGAGGCCCCACAGCACCCCGTCGGCCGGGTCGGTGACCTGGTCGGTGGCGACCACCAGCCGGGCTTCCGGCGGTCCCTGCGCCAGCCAGCGGCGAAGCAGCTCCGCCACCTCGGTGACCCGGTCGTGCGCCCGTTCGACGATGTCGTCGGTGCTGGTGGACAGCTCGGCGTAGCGGGGCAGCCCGACATCCCGGCCGACGCTCGGCCACACCGTCCCACCGGTGGCCGGCCGCACCGGGGTGAGTCGGACGGCGTACAGGTCGGGCAGGCCGCGCGCAACGGCCCGGACGGTGAGGTCCGCCGTGGCCACCGGCCGGTCGTCGGTGTCGGTGAGGGTGAGGGCGACACGGTCGGTGCCGGTCCGGCGGATCCGGGCCCGCAGCGTCGTCGCCCCGGTCGCGTGCACCGTCACCGACGACCAGACGTGCGGTACCCGGGTCTGCTCGTCGTCGAGCAGGTCCAGGGCCAGCGGGTGCAGCGCCGCGTCGAGCAGCGCCGGATGCGGCGCGGCGTGCCCGTCGGCGTCGACCGGGCCCACCTCGGCGTAGAGGTCGTCGCCGAGGCGCCACGCGGCGCGCACCCGGCGGCAGCCGGGGCCGTACGCGTAACCCGCGTCGGCCAGTCGCGTGTAGTCCACGTCGAGCGGCTCGGCACCGGCCGGCGGCCACGACCCGAGCGCCTCGGCGGGCTGCTCGACGGTGTCCAGCGTGCCGGAGGCGTGCCGGGTCCACCCGCCGCCGGCCGGCCGGGCGTACACCGTCACCTGCCCCTGCTCGTCGACACCGACCCGCAGGTCGGCCGCGCCGCCGTCATCGGGCAGCACCAGCGGCGCGTGCAGCGTCAGCCGCCGCACCGTGGGTCGTCCCGCCGCGGCCGCGGCATGCAGGACCAGGCTCAGCAGTGTGGCGCCGGAGACCACGGTCTGGCCCAGCACCACGTGGTCGGCCAGCCAGTCGGCGTCCTCGGCGGCCACCCGGCCGGTGAACAGCACGGCACCCTCGGGCAGCTCCACCGCCGCGTCGAGCAGCGGATGACCGCTCCCGCCGGTGGTGCGGGGTGCGGTGGGCGTCAGCCAGTACCGGCGGCGTTGGAAGGGGTAGGTGGGTAGCGGCACCCGCCGAGCGCCCAGCTCCCCGAAGAAGGTCGCCCAGTCCACGGTCGCGCCCGTGTCGTGCAGCGCGGCCAGCGCCGTGACGAAGGCGCTCTCCTCGTCGTGGTCGCGCCGCAGCGTGGCGATTCCCGTCGGCCCGGTCACCGGGGTCAGCGCGGCGTCCGGACCCACCTCCAGGACGCGCCGTACGCCCCACTCGGCCAGCGACCGTACGCCGTCGCCGAAGCGGACCGCCTCGCGCAGGTGCCGCACCCAGTACCCGGGGTCGGTGGGGGAACCGGGCAGCAGGGAGATCAGCGGGATGGTGGGCTCGGAGAACCGCAGCGTGGCCGCCACCGCCCGGAACTCCTCCAGCACCGGGTCCATCCGGGCGGAGTGGAAGGCGTGGCTGACCCGTAACGGGGTGACCCGTCGGCCCGCGTCGCGCAGGGCCTGGGTGACCGCTGCGACGGCCTCCGCGTCACCGGACACGACGACCGCGTCGTCGGCGTTGACGGCGGCGATCTCCGCACCGGGCACCAGCAGCGCCAGTACCTCGTCCTCGCCTGCCCGGACGGCGGCCATGGCCCCACCCGGAACCAGTCCTCCCATCAGGCGTCCCCGCGCGGCGACCAGCGTGGCGGCGTCGGGTAGGTCGAGCACCCCGGCGACGTGCGCGGCGGCCAGCTCGCCGACGGAGTGCCCGAGCAGCACGTGCGGGGTGACTCCGTAGTGGGCCAGCAGCCGGAACAGCGCCACCTCCACGGCGAAGATGGCCGGTTGGGCGTACTCGGTGCGTTCCAGCAGGTCGCCGTCGGCGAGCACGTCGAGCAGCGGCGACGGCAGGTGCGGGTCGAGGGCTTCTGCCACGGACGCGAGCGCGTCGGCGAACTGAGGGAACCGGGCGGCCAGTCCCAGCCCCATTCCGGCGCGCTGGCTGCCCTGGCCGGTGAACGCGAACGCCGTGGGCCCGTCCACCGGCTGTACCGGCTGCAGCCGCGCGGTGGGAAACTCCGGGCGGTCCCGGCCGACCACGGACGCCCGCAGGGCGAGCGGGCTGCGGCCCAGCGCCAGCGTCGCGGCGATGTCCACGGGCGCGGCGTCGACCTCCCCGAGCAGCCGCGCGTACGCGGTGAGCGCCTGCCGGCTGGTCCCGGACAGCAGCCACGGCACCACGGCGGTGCCCGGTGCAACGGTCCCGGTCCCGGTCCCGGTGTCGACGGCGTCGCCGTGTTCGAGGATGACGTGGGCGTTGGTGCCGCTGATGCCGAAGGAGGAGACGGCGGCGCGGCGGGGTCGGCCGGTGTCGGGCCAGGGTGTGGCTTCGGTGAGGAGGGTGACCTGGCTGTCGGCCCAGTTGACGTGTGGGGTGGGTTCGTTCACGTGCAGTGTGGCGGGGAGAGTGCCGTGTTGCATGGCTTGGATGACTTTGATGACTCCGGCGACGCCGGCGGCGGCTTGGGTGTGGCCGATGTTGGATTTCAGTGAGCCGAGGTGTAGTGGGGTGTTGCGGTGGTGGCCGTAGGTGGCGATGAGGGCTTGGGCTTCGATGGGGTCGCCGAGGCGGGTGCCGGTGCCGTGGGCTTCGACGAGGTCGATGTCGGTGGGTTGGAGGTGGGCGTTGGTGAGGGCGGTGCGGATGACGCGTTGTTGGGCGGGTCCGTTGGGTGCGGTGAGTCCGTTGGAGGCGCCGTCCTGGTTGACGGCGGAGCCGCGGAGGATGGCCAGGACGTGGTGGCCGTTGGCGCGGGCGTCGGAGAGGCGTTCGACGAGCAGCAGGCCCGCACCCTCACTCCATCCGGTGCCGTCGGCTGCGGCTGCGAATGGTTTGCACCGGCCGTCGGGTGCGAGGCCGCGTTGTCGGCTGAACTCCACGAAGGTCGCCGGGCTGGCCATGACTGTGACGCCGCCGGCCAGCGCCAGATCGCATTCGCCGCTGCGCAGTGACTGGGCGGCCAGGTGCAGGGCCACCAGGGAGGACGAGCAGGCGGTGTCCACGGTGACCGCCGGGCCCTCCAACCCGAAGCTGTACGCCACCCGACCGGAGGCGACGCTGCCCGCGCTGCCACTGACCAGGTAGCCCTCGTAGCCCGGGGCGGGCGTGCCGGCCTGGTGCAGCCGCGCGCCGTAGTCGTTGTACATCACGCCGGTGAACACGCCGGTCCGGCTGCCCCGCAGCGATCCCGGTGGCAGCCCCGCCCGCTCGAACGCCTCCCACGCCACCTCCAGCAGCAGCCGTTGCTGCGGGTCGGTGGTCAGCGCCTCGCGCGGGCTCATGCCGAACAGCTCCGCGTCGAAGTCGCCCGCCGCATAGAGGAAGCCCCCGTGCCGGGTGTAGCTGTGTCCCGGCCGGTCCGGGTCCGGGTCGTGGATCTCGCCCCAGCCCCGGTCGGTGGGGAACTCGCCGATCGCGTCCACACCGTCGGCCACCAGCCGCCACAGGTCCTCCGGCGAGGAGACACCACCGGGATACCGGCAGGCCATCCCCACGATCGCGATCGGCTCGTCGGCCGGCTGCGTAACGGGCTGCGGCGTCTCCACCGGACGGGCGCCGGCCAGTTCCGCGACCAGGTGGTCGGTGAGCGCGTCCACCGAGGGATGGTCGAAGACCACCGTGCTCGACAGGCGCAGCCCGGTACGCTCGGCGATCCGGTTGCGCAGCTCGACCGCCGTGAGGGAGTCCAGGCCAAGCCCGGTGAACGCGACGTCGGTGGACACCTCGGTGGCGTCGGTGTGCCCGAGCACCGCGGCCACCTGGGCGCGGACCAGCTCCCGCAGGCCCTCCCGGCTGGTGACCGTGGCGGCGGCGGACGCCGCGCGGCGACGCTGCCGGCGAGTTGTGGACAGGTCGACCCGGGCCGGTGCCAGGACCGGTCGGTCCGCGACCAGGCAGGCGTCGAAGAGGTCCAGGCCCTCCTGCGGTGACAGCGGGGTGATCCCGCTGCGGGCCAGCCGGTCGAGGTCGGCCGCGCCGAGACCCGACGCCATGCCGGTGGCCCCCCACAGCCCCCAGGCCAGGGAGACGCCGGGCAGGCCGAGGTTGCGGCGGTGCCGGGCCAGCGCGTCCAGGTAGGCGTTCGCGGCGGCGTAGTTGGCCTGTCCCGCCGTGCCGGTGATGCCGGTGATCGAGGAGAAGAGCACGAAGGCGGTGAGGGGCCGGTCCCGGGTGAACTCGTGCAGGTGCCAGGCCGCCTCCGCCTTGGGCCGCAGCACCCGGGCCAGGCGCTCCTCGGTGAGCGAGGTGAGCGCGCCGTCGTCCAGCACGCCGGCGGTGTGGATGACGGCGGTGAGCGGGTGCTCCTCGGGGATGCTGGCCAACAGCGCCGCCACCGCCGGACGATCCGCCACGTCGCACGCCACCACCTCGACCTCGGCGCCCGCCGCGGTCAGCTCGTCCACCAGCTCGGCCGCGCCGTCGGCGGCCGGGCCACGCCGGCTGGTCAGCAGCAGGCGCCGTACCCCGTGCCGGACGACCAGATGCCGGGCGACCAGCGCGCCGAGAGCGCCGGTGCCGCCGGTCACCAGCACCGTCGACCCGGACGCGAAGGGCAGCGGACCGGGCGCGACGGGGATCCGCGACAGCCGGGGTGCCATCAGCGTCCCGTCGCGCAGCGCCACCTCCGGTTCGCCGCTGGCCAGCGCGGCGCGGACCAGCGCCGGCTCCGGGTCACCGGAACCGGTGAACAGCACGAAGCGGCCCGGCTGCTCGGTCTGCGCCGTGCGCACCAGGCCACGGACGGCCGCACCGGCCGGGTCGTCGACGGTACGGACCACCAGCGGCTCGTCGCCCTCGTGCTGCCGCAGCGCGTCCAGTGCCCAGGTCACGGCCGCGTACGCCGCGCTCGCGTCCGCGCCGGTGCGCGGTGCCACCACCGTCGCGTACCGGCCGGTCCACTCCCCGTCGGTGGGCACCGGCTCCCAGTCGGGTTCGAGGACGGTGGTGGGCGCGGTGCCGGTCGACCGCAGCCGCAGCGCACCGGCCGAGGCGATCGGGCGGCCCGCGTCGTCGGCCACGTCCACGCTCACCGCGTCGTCGCGGCGGGCGAGCCGCACGCGCAGTGCCGGAGCACCGGGGCCGTGCCGGCGAACGGACCGCCACTCGAACGGGATCTCCACCTGCCCCCGCTCGGCGGCGTCCCAGGCGAGCGGGTGCAGCGCCGCGTCCCACAGGGCGGGGTGCGGGGCGAAGCCGCCGGTGGGCGACTCGTCGGGGCGTACCTCCGCGAACGTCTCGTCGCCTCGGCGCCACAGCGCCCGCAGCCCCTGGAACAGGCCGTGGTAGCCGTAGCCGCCCTCGGCCAGCCGGTCGTAGAGGTCGACCACGTCCACCGGCTCGGCGTCGGTCGGCGGCCAGGTGGCGAGGTCGGCGGCGGGCGACTGCGTGACGACCGCGAGCCGCCCGGTGGCGTACGGCAACCACTCGCCGTCGTCGGTGTTGCCGTGCAGGTGCACAGCGCGGCTGTCGTCGTCGGACGCCGGCCCGACGGTGAGCCGTAGGCGCACCGGGGCATCGACCGGCACGGCGGCCGTCAGGACCAGTTCGTCGACGTCCAGGCCGACGCGGCTGGCCGCGTGCGCCACCGCCTCCACCACGGCGGTGGCGGGCAGCAGCGTCGCGCCACCGATCCGGTGCCCCGCCAGCCAGGGGTGGCTGTCGGCGCTCACCGTGCCGGTGAGGACCAACCCCCCGTCGGCCAGGTCGACGACGCCGGGCAGCAGGGGATGGCCGCTGCCGTCGAGGCCGGTGTCGGCGGCGGGACCGTCCAGCCAGTACCGCTGTCGCTGGAACGGATAGGTGGGCAGGTCGATGACGGTGGCGTGGGGGAGGAGGGTCTTCCAGTTGGTGGTGGGGGTGGTGGCGAGGGTGTGGGTGAGGGTGTGGTTTTCGTTGTGGTGGGGGCGGAGGGTGGGGGTGGTGGTGAGGGTGGGGTGGTTGGTTTTGGTGAGGGTGGTGAGGGTGGTGTCGGGGCCGATTTCGATGGTGTGGGTGACGCCGTGGTGGGTGAGGGTGGTGGTGGCGTCGTGGTAGCGGACGGGTTGGCGGAGGTGGTGGGTCCAGTGTTCGGGTGTGGGGTTGGTGAGGGGTTGTCCGGTGAGGTTGGTGATGAGGGGGGTGTGGGGTGGGTGGTGGGTGAGGGTTTGGGTGGTGGTGTGGAAGGTGTCGAGGATGGGGTCCATGTGGGGGGAGTGGAAGGCGTGGCTGACGGTGAGGGTGGTGGTGCGTCGGCCTTGTTGGCGCCAGTGGTGGGCGATGGCGTGGGTGTGGTGGTGGTCGCCGCTGATGACGGTGGTGGTGGGGGTGTTGATGGCGGCGATGGTGACGGTGGGGTGGAGGGTGGGTTGGATTTCGGTTTCGGTGGCTTCGATGGCGATCATGGCGCCGCCGGGGGTGGCGGTTTGCATGAGTTTGGCGCGGGTGGTGACGAGGGTGGCGGCGTCGGTGAGGGTGAGGATGCCGGCGGCGTGGGCGGCGGTGATTTCGCCGAGGGAGTGGCCGAGGAGGTAGTCGGGGTGGATGCCGTGGTGGGTGAGGAGGTGGTAGAGGGCGGTTTCGATGGCGAAGAGGGCGGGTTGGGCGTTTTCGGTGCGGTTGAGGAGGTGGGGGTCGGTGCCGAAGATGATGTCGAGGAGGGGTTGGTTGAGGTGGGGGTTGAGGGCGTTGGTGACGGTGTCGAGGGCGTGGGCGAAGGTGGGGTTGGTGTCGTAGAGTTGGCGGCCCATGTTGAGGCGTTGGGTGCCTTGTCCGGCGAACAGGAACGCCACCTTCCCCGGGGTGGCCACCGCACCGGGAACGGTGCCGTCGGCCACCGCGTCGAGTCCGGCCAGCAGCTCCGCCCGACCCTCGCCCACGACCACCGCCTGGTGCGGGTGCCGGGCGCGCGCCGCCCCCAGCGTGTACGCCACGTCCCGCACGGGCAGCCCCGAGCCCAACGCCGTGCGCACCCGGGCGGCCTGGTCGCGTAGCGCGCCGGCGGACCGGGCCGAGATCACCAGCGGCACCGGCGCGGGCGGATCCGTCTCCTCCGGCGGCACCGGCCGCGGATCGCCGTGTTCGAGGATGACGTGGGCGTTGGTGCCGCTGATGCCGAAGGAGGAGACGGCGGCGCGGCGGGGTCGGCCGGTGTCGGGCCAGGGTGTGGCTTCGGTGAGGAGGGTGACCTGGCTGTCGGCCCAGTTGACGTGTGGGGTGGGTTCGTTCACGTGCAGTGTGGCGGGGAGAGTGCCGTGTTGCATGGCTTGGATGACTTTGATGACTCCGGCGACGCCGGCGGCGGCTTGGGTGTGGCCGATGTTGGATTTCAGTGAGCCGAGGTGTAGTGGGGTGTTGCGGTGGTGGCCGTAGGTGGCGATGAGGGCTTGGGCTTCGATGGGGTCGCCGAGGCGGGTGCCGGTGCCGTGGGCTTCGACGAGGTCGATGTCGGTGGGTTGGAGGTGGGCGTTGGTGAGGGCGGTGCGGATGACGCGTTGTTGGGCGGGTCCGTTGGGTGCGGTGAGTCCGTTGGAGGCGCCGTCCTGGTTGACGGCGGAGCCGCGGAGGATGGCCAGGACGTGGTGGCCGTTGGCGCGGGCGTCGGAGAGGCGTTCGACGAGCAGCAGGCCCGCACCCTCACTCCATCCCGTACCGTTCGCCGCCGCCGAGAACGACCGGCAGCGCCCGTCCGGGGACAACCCCCGCTGACGGCTGAACTCCACGAAGGTGTGCGGCGTCGCCATCACCGTGACGCCGCCGGCCAGCGCCAGATCGCACTCGCCGCTGCGCAGTGACTGGGCGGCCAGGTGCAGGGCCACCAGAGAGGACGAGCAGGCGGTGTCCACGGTGACCGCCGGACCCTCCAACCCGAAGCTGTACGCCACCCGACCCGAGACCACGCTGGAGGTGTTGCCGGTGAGCAGGTGCCCCTCGAAACCCTCCGGGGCGGTACGCCACCGCGTCCCGTAGTCGCCGTACATGACGCCCGCGAACACACCCGTCCGACTGCCGCGTACCGCGGTCGGGTCGATTCCCGCCCGCTCGAACGCCTCCCACGCCACCTCCAACAGCAGCCGCTGCTGCGGGTCCGTGGCGGTGGCCTCGCGCGGGCTCAGCGCGAAGAACCCGGCGTCGAAGTCGGCCGCGTCGTAGAGGAAGCCGCCGTGGCGGGTGTACGAGGTGCCGGCGTGTTCGGGGTCGGGGTCATAGAGCCGGCCCAGGTCCCAGCCCCGGTCGGTGGGGAACTCGCCGATCGCGTCCACACCGTCGGCCACCAGCCGCCACAGGTCCTCCGGCGAGGAGACACCACCGGGATACCGGCAGGCCATCCCCACGATCGCGATCGGCTCGTCGGTGCGGGTGGCCACTGTGGGCGTCGGTGCCGGCTGTGCGCTCGTCGTGGCGCCGAGCAGGTGGGCCACCACGGCGTCCGGCGTCGGATGGTCGAACACCAGCGTGGCGGGCACCGGCAGGCCGGTCGCGGCGGCGAGGCGGTTGCGCAGCTCCACCCCGCCGAGCGAGTCGAGCCCCAGGTCGCGGAACGGGCGGGCCGAGTCCACCCCGGCGGCCGACGGGTACCCCAGCACCTCGGCGACCACCGAACGGACCACCTCCCGCAGTTCGGCCTCGTCACGCGGTCGGCTTCCGGCGGGCGGCACGGCACGACGCGTGACCAGCCCCCGCAGCGCGGCGGGCAGCACGTCACGGCCGCGCAGCGCCGCCAGGTCCAGGCGTACCGGTGCGAGGACCGGACCCTCGTGCGACAGCGCGGCGTCGAACAGCGCCACGCCCTGCTCGACGGTCAGCGGCGGCAGCCCGTCGCGCCGCCACCGGGCCACGTCGGCAGCGGACAGCCCCGCCCCCATCCCGGTGTCCTCCCACAGACCCCAGGCCAGGGACAGCGCCGGTAGGCCGAGGGCGTGCCGGTGCGCGGCCAGCGCGTCCAGCGCGGCGTTGGCGGCCGCATACGCGCCCTGGCCGGCGGTGCCCAGCAGCCCACTGATCGAGGAGAACAGCACGAACGCCCGCAGGGGACGGTCCCGGGTCAGCTCGTGCAGGTGCCAGGCCGACTCGGCTTTGGTCGCGGCCGCGCGTACCTGCTCGACGGTCAGCGCGGACACCGTCGCGTCCCGGACCACCCCGGCCGCGTGCACGACCGCGTCGAGGGTGGGCAGGTCGGCGAGCAGGCAGGCCAACGCCTCCCGGTCGGCGACGTCACATGCCCGCAGGTCGACCCGCGCGCCGTGGCCCGCCAACTCGTCGGCCAGCGCGGCCGCACCCGGTGCGTCCGCGCCGCGCCGGCTGACCAGCACGAGGTCCCGCACGCGGTGGGCGCGGACGAGGTGCCGGGCGACCAGTGCGCCCAGGGCTCCGGTCCCGCCGGTGACGAGCACGGTGCCGGACAGCGGCAGCCCCGGATCGACGGGTGCGACGCGGGCCAGCCGGGGGACCCACCACGAACCGTCGCGCCAGGCCGCCTCGGGTTCGCCGTCCGGTACGGTCCGGACCGGGTCGTCGGCGTGGATCAGCACGAACCGGCCGGGGTGTTCGGCCTGCGCCGACCGGACGAGCCCGGCCGCACCGGTGCGGTCCAGGTGTGGCACCACCAGCGCGGTCGGCTCGGTGGCGTCCAGGCGCTCGTGGAGCATCGCGAGCGCGGCCGTGGCGTCGGCGACCGGTTCGACGCGGATCTGCCGCCGGGCGTCCTCGGCCGGCACCCACCGGATCCGGTGCAGGTCCGTGGGGGCCGGCATGCGCGCGGGCCGCAGGTGCAGGCTGTCGGCGGTGGCGACCACCCCGTCGGCGTCGGTGAGGACGAGCGCCCGCTCGGGCGTCCAGTACGCGTGCAGCGCCCCGCTGGGCCGGCGGAAGACCGAGACGCCGCTCCAGCTGAACGGCAGGAGCGTCTCGTCGCCGTCCAGCACGATCGGGTGCAGAGCGGCGTCCACCTGCGCCGGGTGCAGCACGAATCCGTCGGGGCCGGCGGGCGCGGCGAGTTGCGCCACCACGTGCTGGCCGTGCCGGGCGGCGGTGGCGAGGCGGAAGGCGGGCCCGTACTCGTAGCCCTTGCCGGCCAACCGCTCGTACAGGTCGTCGACGTCGACCGGCGGGCCGTCCACGCGTGGGGGGACCGGGGACGCCGGGGGCGCCGCCGTGAGCATGCCGCTGGCGTGCCGGGTCCACTGCTCGGCGTCGTCGGCCCGCGCGTGCACGGCGACGGTCCGCTGCTCACCCGGCGGGCCGACGGTGACCCGCACCTGCGTCACGCCCTCGTCGGGCAGCACCAGCGGGGCCTCCAGCGTCAGCTCGGCCACCCGGGGCAGCCCGACGTCCCGGCCCGCCCACAGCGCGTACTCCAGCAGGGCGGTGCCGGGCAGCAACGCCCGGCCGAGCACCACGTGGTCGGCCAGCCAGGGGGCGGTACGCCGGGACAGCCGTCCGGTGTAGACGGTGCTGTCGTCGGCGAGCGTCACGGCGGCGCCCAGCAGCGGGTGATCGACCTCGCGCACACCCGAGTCCGCGCCCGGGGTGGCCCGGCCGCCGGTGAGCCAGTACCGGTCGCGCCGGAATGCCGTGGTGGGCAGCCGGACCGGGCGGGCGTGCGGGTACAGGCTGGCCCAGTTGGTGGTGGGGGTGGTGGCGAGGGTGTGGGTGAGGGTGTGGTTTTCGTTGTGGTGGGGGCGGAGGGTGGGGGTGGTGGTGAGGGTGGGGTGGTTGGTTTTGGTGAGGGTGGTGAGGGTGGTGTCGGGGCCGATTTCGATGGTGTGGGTGACGCCGTGGTGGGTGAGGGTGGTGGTGGCGTCGTGGTAGCGGACGGGTTGGCGGAGGTGGTGGGTCCAGTGTTCGGGTGTGGGGTTGGTGAGGGGTTGTCCGGTGAGGTTGGTGATGAGGGGGGTGTGGGGTGGGTGGTGGGTGAGGGTTTGGGTGGTGGTGTGGAAGGTGTCGAGGATGGGGTCCATGTGGGGGGAGTGGAAGGCGTGGCTGACGGTGAGGGTGGTGGTGCGTCGGCCTTGTTGGCGCCAGTGGTGGGCGATGGCGTGGGTGTGGTGGTGGTCGCCGCTGATGACGGTGGTGGTGGGGGTGTTGATGGCGGCGATGGTGACGGTGGGGTGGAGGGTGGGTTGGATTTCGGTTTCGGTGGCTTCGATGGCGATCATGGCGCCGCCGGGGGTGGCGGTTTGCATGAGTTTGGCGCGGGTGGTGACGAGGGTGGCGGCGTCGGTGAGGGTGAGGATGCCGGCGGCGTGGGCGGCGGTGATTTCGCCGAGGGAGTGGCCGAGGAGGTAGTCGGGGTGGATGCCGTGGTGGGTGAGGAGGTGGTAGAGGGCGGTTTCGATGGCGAAGAGGGCGGGTTGGGCGTTTTCGGTGCGGTTGAGGAGGTGGGGGTCGGTGCCGAAGATGATGTCGAGGAGGGGTTGGTTGAGGTGGGGGTTGAGGGCGTTGGTGACGGTGTCGAGGGCGTGGGCGAAGGTGGGGTTGGTGTCGTAGAGTTGGCGGCCCATGTTGAGGCGTTGGGTGCCTTGTCCGGCGAACAGAAACGCCACCTTCCCCGGCCGGATCGCCTCGGCGCGCCGGCGACCCGACTCCAGCTCCGCCAGTCCGGCCAGCAGTTCGTCCCGGTCGGCGCCCACCACGGCCGCGCGATGCTCCAGCAGGGGGCGGGTGGTGGCCAACGACAGCGCGACGTCCGCCGGGTCCAGCTCCGGGTTGTCCCGCACGAACCGGTGTAGCCGGCCGGCCTGCTCGGCCACCAGCTCCGGCTCCCGGGCCGAGACCAGCCAGGCCACGTGCCCCGTCGACGTACGCCGCGGCGGTGCCGGCTGCGGATCGCCGTGTTCGAGGATGACGTGGGCGTTGGTGCCGCTGATGCCGAAGGAGGAGACGGCGGCGCGGCGGGGTCGGCCGGTGTCGGGCCAGGGTGTGGCTTCGGTGAGCAGGCTGACCTGACCCTCGGCCCAGTCGACGTGCGGGGTGGGTTCGTCCACGTGCAGCGTCGCCGGCAGGGTGCCGTGTTGCATCGCCTGGACGACTTTGATGACTCCGGCGATACCGGCGGCGGCCTGGGTGTGGCCGATGTTCGACTTCAACGAGCCGAGGTGCAGCGGCGTGTCGCGCCGCTGCCCGTAGGTGGCCAGGATGGCCCGGGCCTCGATCGGGTCGCCCAGGGCGGTGCCCGTGCCGTGCGCCTCCATGAGGTCCACATCGGAGGGAGCCAACCCGGCCACGGCCAGCGCCCGGCGGATGACCCGCTCCTGCGAGGGGCCGCTGGGTGCGGTCAGGCCGTTGGAGGCGCCGTCCTGGTTGATCGCCGAGCCGCGCAGCACGGCGAGGACCGGGTGGCCGTTGCGACGGGCGTCGGAGAGGCGTTCCAGCACGACGAGACCGGCGCCCTCGGCCCAAGCGGTGCCGTCGGCCGTGGCGGCGAACGCCTTGCAGCGGCCGTCCGGTGCGAGGCCGCGTTGTCGGCTGAACTCCAGGAACATGCCCGGCGTGGCGAGTACGGTCGCCCCGCCGGCCAGCGCCAGGGTGCACTCTCCCTGCCGCAGCGCCTGCGCCGCCAGGTGCAGCGCCACCAGCGACGAGGAGCACGCGGTGTCGACGGTGACCGCCGGGCCGGTCAGCCCCAGGGCGTACGCGACGCGTCCGGAGGCGACGCTCGCCGTGGTGCCGGTGAGCAGGTAACCCTCCGTGCCCTCGACCGGCTCGTGCAGTCGCGGCCCGTAGTCGTTGTCCACCACGCCGACGAACACCCCGGTTCGGGTGCCGCGTAGCGACTCCGGGTTCAGTCGGCCGTGTTCCAGCGCCTCCCACGCGGTGTGCAGCAGCAGCCGCTGCTGCGGGTCCATGGCGCTGGCCTCGCGCGGGCTGATGCCGAAGAAGTCGGCGTCGAACTCGGCCGCGCCGTCGAGGAATCCTCCCCGCCGCACATAGGTACGTCCCGGGGTGCCGGGATCCGGGTCGTAGAGCGCGTCGAGGTCCCAGCCACGGTCGGTGGGGAACGGGCCGGTGGCGTCCCGCCCGTCCCGCACGAGCTGCCACAGGTCGTCGGGTGAGCCGACCCCGCCGGGGTACCGGCAGGCCATGCCGATGACGGCTACCGGCTCGTCGCGGTAGCCGCTCTCCTGCTCCGGGTCGGCCGGTCCGCCGCCGGTCAGCGTCCGCAGGTGCGCCACCACGGCGCGGGGGGTGGGATGGTCGTAGACCAGGCCGGGGGAGAGGGGGACGCCGGTCGCCGCGGCGAGCCGGTCGCGGAACTCCACGCTGGTGACCGAGTCCAGGCCGAGATCGCGGAACGTGGTATCCGGGTCGATCGCTGCCGGGCCGACGCGGCCGTGGGCGACCGCGACGGCGGTACGCACCAGGTCGAGCAGTTCCTCGTCCGAGCGGCGGGGCGTGCCGTCGGGGGCGCGGGTGACCTCCGGTGCCGCGATCGCTGGGTTGTCCTGGTCCAGCCAGTGGCGGCTGCGCTGGAAGGCGTACCGGGGCAGGTCGACCGCCTGGCGGGCACCGAGCAGGGCGGTCCAGTCCACCGCCGCGCCCCGGGTGAACGCGGTGGCCAGCGCCGTCACGGCGGTGTCCGGCTCGGGGCGGTCGCGGCGCAGCACCGCGACGGCGGCGAGCTCCGCCACGTCGTGCGCCAGTGCGGTGAGCACCGCGTCCGGTCCGACCTCCAGGACTGTGCGGACGCCCCGGTCGCGCAGGTCCCGGACCGCGTCGGCGAACCGGACGGTGTCCCGGACGTGGCGTACCCAGTGCTCCGCGTCGGTCACGTCGGGGTCCGTCAGCGCGGACACCACGGGGATCGTCGGCTGCGCGAACTCGATGTCGGCCAGTGCCTGCGCGAAGGAGACGCGCATCGGGTCCATCCGGGCCGAGTGGAAGGCGTGGCTGACCCGTAGCCGGCTGGTCCGCCGCCCCCAGCCGCGCACGGTCTCCTCGATGGCGGAGACGGCGTCGTCGTCGCCGGCCACCACGACCGACTCCGCCGCGTTCACCGCCGCCAGGTCGGCCCCGGGACGCAGGAGCGGTCGTACCTCCTCCTCGCCGGCCGACAGGGCGACCATGGCGCCGCCGGTCGGCAACGCCTGCATGAGCCGGCCCCGAGCCGCCACCAGGCGGGCCGCGTCGGGGAGGTCCAGCACGCCGGCCACGTGCGCGGCGGCGATCTCACCGACCGAGTGGCCCGCCACCGCGTCCGGTCGCAGACCCCAATGGGTGAGCAGCCGGAACAGCGCCACCTCCACGGCGAACAGTGCGGGCTGGGCGAACTCGGTGCGGTCGAGGGCGTCGGCGTCGTCGAGCACCTCGTCGAGGGGGCGACCCAGGTGCGGGTCGAGTGCCGCCGCGACCTCGGCGAACGCCTGGGCGTACACCGGGAACCGGGCGGCCAACTCCCGCCCCATGCCGGCCCGCTGGCTGCCCTGCCCGGTGAAGACGAACGCCAGCGTGCCGGCCGGGGAGCCGGTCACCGTGCCCGGGTGGGGCGTGCCGGTCGCCACCGCCGCCATCCCGGCGCGCAGGTCGGCCGCCGTCTCGCCGACCACCGCCGCCCGGTAGGGCAGCGTCGCGCGGGTCGTGGCCAGCGAGAACGCCACGTCGGCCGGGTCGGCGGCCAGGCTCGTGAGCTGCCCGGCCTGCGCCCGCAGGGCCTGCGGGGTGTGCCCGGAGACCACCCACGTCAGCGGGCGCGCCGCGGGAGCCGGCTTCCGCGCCGTCCGCAGCGGAGCCTCGGTGAGTACGGCGTGGGCGTTCGTGCCGCCCATGCCGAAGGAACTGACCCCGACGACCAGGGGCCGCGGCACGGTGTGGCTCTCGGTCACCACCCGCAGGTTCAGCTCGTTGAGTGGGATGCGTGGGTTCGGGGTGGCGAAGTTCAGGCTCGGCGGCAGCGTCCGGTGCCGTACGCAGAGCACGGCCTTGACGAACCCGACGATGCCCGCCGCGCCTTCCAGGTGCCCCACGTTGGTCTTGGCGGAGCCCACCAGCAGTGGCGTGTCGCGCAGCTGGCCCAGTTCTGCGCCCAGCGCGGCGGCCTCGACCGGGTCGCCGACGACCGTGCCGGTGCCGTGCAGCTCGACGTAGTCGACCTCGCCGGGCGTGGTGCCGGCCCGCTCGTGGGCCAGCCGGATCACCTCCCGCTGCCCGTCGCTGCCGGGCACGGTCAGGCCGTCGGTGACACCGTCGTTGTTGACCGCGCTGCCGAGCAGGACCGCGTGCACCCGGTCGCCGTCGGCGAGCGCCCGGTCCAGCGGCTTGAGCACCACCAGCCCGCCGCCCTCGCCGCGCACGTACCCGTTGGCCCGCGCGTCGAAGGTGTGGCAGCGGCCGTCCGGGGACAGCGCGCCGAAGCGTTCGGCGCCCAGCGTGCTCTCCGGCGCGAGGTTCAGGTTCACCCCACCGGCGAGGGCCAGTTCCGACTCGCCGCGGCGCAGGCTCTCGGCGGCCACGTGCACGGCGACGAGGGCGGAGGACTGCGCCGAGTCGACGGTGATGCTCGGGCCGTGCAGCCCGAGGTGGTACGAGACGCGGTTGGCGATGATCCCCCGGTTCGTGCCGGTCAACGAGTGCGGGCCGATGGCGTCGGGACCACGGCGGCGCAGCAGCGTCGCGTAGTCGTCGGAGATGGCGCCAACGAACACCCCGGTCCGGCTGCCGGCCAGCGCGTCCGGGCGGATCCGGGCGTCCTCCAGGGCCTCCCAGCTCAGCTCCAGCACCAGCCGCTGCTGCGGGTCCATGGCCGCCGCCTCGCGGGGCGGGACGCCGAAGAACTCGGCGTCGAACAGGTCCACCGCGTCCAGGAAGCCGCCCCTGCGGGCGCGCCCGTCCGGGTCGCGTCGGGACGCGGGCGGGTCGGTGATCGCCTCCCGCCCGTCGCGCAGCAGCGCCCAGAACGCCTCCGGATCGGCGGCGCCGGGCAGCCGGCAGGCCAGACCGACGACGGCGACCGGCTCGTCGGGGGCGCTCACGCCCGTCCTCCCTCGACCTGGGCGAGCGCGCCGTCGACCGCCGCCCGGTGCCGTGGGTCGGCGCCGCTCATCTCGAGTACCTGGGCGAGGGTCCAGAGCCGGGTGTGCGGGAAGTGCGCGGGTGAGCCGTGCACGTCGTCGTGGGTGATCGTCCGGAAGTCGCGAACGTGCGTGCGGAGCAGGGCCGGGTCGGCGGGCGGGATGATCTCGTCGCGTCCGCTGGCCACGTACGCCACCGGGATCCGTACCCCGGCCAGGTCCTGCGGGGTCAGGGCCCAGTTGCGGACGTGGTCGAAGACCGTCGCCGGGGTGGTTTGCGTCAGCCGGGCCAGGGTGTCCACGGTGACGCGGGGCACCGCCGCCTGCCACTCCTTGTCGGTGAAGAAGGCCGCGACCGGTGCGCCGGCGGTGACGATTCCGCGCAGTCGGGGTTCGGACGGTGCCGCGCGCAGCGCCAGGTGCCCGCTGAAGCTCAGCGCCAACGCGTACGCCCGGGAGGTGTCCGCGCGTTCGGCCACGGCGTCCAGCAGCACGCCGAACAGGGCGGCGCTGTCCAGGTCGTAGCGCAGCTCGTTCTCGCCGACGCCCGGTAGCTCGGTGACCACGGCGGCGAAGCCGTAGCGCGCCAGCTCCGGCAGGATCGGCGCCCACTGCTCCTTGATGCTGACGATGCCGCCGGTCATCAGCAGCACCGGACGGCGTTCGGTCGTGGACAGCCCGGCGGCCCAGGCCCGGACCACACCGCCGGGCAGTCGCAGCTCCAGGCGTTCGATCCCCGGCACGGTACGACGCCACCGGTCGAACACCGCCACGCAGCGCCGCAGCGCCTCGGCCCGGCCCGGTGAGTCCACGAAGGGGAAGCGGGCCAGGTTGTAGAAGGTGGTGGCGGCGAGCAGGTCACCCGCCTGTTCCCGCTCCTCGCCGGCGCGGATCCACTGTGTCGTCCAGGAACGGGGCCCGTCGCCGTCGTCGTCGATGCGGGCGAGCACGCCGTCCGCGCTGGCGTTCTGGGCACTGACGTGGGCGAGGACGTACTGCTTCAGCTCTGCGACGTCGTTGCTCATGCCGGGTTCTCCAGTTCCTGCTTGAGGTCGGTCAGCACGTCGGCCGCTTCCGCCCCGTCGATGACGCGGTGGTCGAAGGTCAGGCTGAGGCGCAGCACGGGTGCGACGGTGATCTGGCCGTCACGGACCACCGGCCGGTCGGCGACACGTCCCACGCCGATCGTCACCGTGGTGCCCCCGACGGAGTGGAAGCCGTCGACGTCGCGGTGCCCGAGGGAGGTCACCGCGACGGTGCCGGTGAGCAGCGGGCGGACGCGCAGGTCGCGCACGGCCCGCCGGAACCGGGCGTACGCCAGCGGCAGGGCCGAGGCGTGCACCCGACGGATGCCCGCGAACTCGGGAGCGCGTTCCGGGTCGACGGCGCGGATCCGGCTCAGGTGGGCCTGCACCTGGTCCACATCGGCCTCGTGGACATTCGGCACCACGGTCGCCAGGACGACGCGGGCCCCGTTGAGGACACCGTCCACGGTGACCTTGGCGTGCACGAACGGGTACCGGGCCACCCGGGCGCGCAGCCGGCCCTGGATCGCGGCGTTGGCCTCGGGATGCTTGGCGAGCACCCGGCCCGCCGCCACGACGACGTGGCTGACGATCGACTGCCGCCGTCCGTCCGCCCGCGCCCGGTTCCGCTCGGCCAGGACGCGGCTCATGTCCACCTCGGCGTCCAGGTGCACGGGCGCGAAGGACCGCACGGCCTCCAGGAAGAAGAGGGTGTGCCGGCGCTCGCGGGCGACGGGGGAGACGCTGGTCACCGATCCACCGCCGTCGCGTAGATCCCGCCCAGGCTGTCGGCGGTCAGGACGGCCGGGAGCGAGATGGACCGCCCGGTGGCGCGCTCCAGCGCCGAGCAGAGCGCGAGCAGGTGGACGGAGTCCCATCCGGCGACGTCGTCGAGGTGGCGGTCGAGGTCGCTCTCCTCGATGGGCAGCCCAAGCTCGTCGCGGACCAGGGTGACGAAGTCGTGGACGGATCGCAGGGTGCTCACGGGGTTCCTCCGGGGGGCCAGGAGCCGGTCAACTGGACGTGTTCCGGCGGTCGGGGCATGTCGGTCAGGTCGTGCCGGAAGTGGGTGGCGTCGAGACGCGTGAACCCGTTGCGGGGGTAGAAGTCGGCCACCTTGGCGTTGCGACGGCTGGGCAGGTACTCGGCGGTGACGGCGGACGCGCTGCTGCCGCGTGCGTGGCGCAGGATCTCGGCCAGCGTCGCCGTCTCCACCCCGCGGGAGAAGGCCCGGCAGCTCAGCACGAAGTTGTCGACGTGCAGGACGTCGTCGTCGTGGCGGAGGACGACCGCGCCGACGAGCCCGATGTCGCCGAAACGGTCGGCGCAGCGCACCGTGAGCACGGTTGCGGCGGGGTGGCGCAGCAGAGCGAGCACGTCGGCGGGCGCCAGTCGCCGGGTGGTCAGGTTGAACTGGTTGGTCCGCAGCGTCAACTGCGAGACGCGGGGCACGTCGGTCTCGTCGGCGACGGCCAGGTCCACCCGTACCTTGAGCTCCGCCAGGTAGTCGCGCAGCGAGTCGAAGGAGTGCAAGAAGTCGCGGCGCTCCACCTCCGCGCGGTACAGACCGGGTCGTTGCCGGTCCTCCGCCGTCAGCGTCACGGTGTCGAACCAGCCGTCGGCGAGCAGCCGTCCGACGTGATCGGCCGGCTCGTCGTCGACGGCGACCACCGCCACCTCGGGCAGTTCGCGGCGGACCAGGCCCTGCTCGAACGGGCTGTCGTCGACGAAGACGACGCTGTCGAGCCCGAGGTTGAGGTCCTCGGCGAGGGTGCGCAGATTCTCGTGCTTGGGCCGCCAGTTCGCCACGACCCGGACGAAGTCGTCCTCCCGCAGTGTCATGCCTGGGTGCGCGCGCAGCGCCTCGCGTACCGGCTCGGGGTCGTTCTTGCTCACCGCGGCGACCAGCACACCCTGCGACCCGAGCTGGCGGACGACCCGCTGGAACTCGCGGAACGCCTCGCCCCGGTGGCTGTCGGCCACCTCGACGGCGAGCGGGCCGACCTCGCCGACGACCCCTCCCCAGACGGTCTCGTCCAGGTCCAGGGCGAGCACCTTGCGGGCCGCGCCGGCACGGGCCCGGGCCAGGTGGGCGACCTCGCGGGCGTAGGCGTGCAGCAGCGGCGGTGTCAGGTGCGCCTTGGCGTAGACGCTGAGCCGGGCGTCGCGGACCGCGAGCCCGGTCGCCGCCCAGGGGTCGAGGTCCACGACCACGACGGTCGGGTGGTCCTGCGACAGCCGCAGCAGGCGGGCGTTCGCCTCCCGCCACACGGCGCCGAGCAGGGCGCGGGACCGGTGGTCGATCAGTTGGGCGGGGAAGATCCTCGGCAGGGGGATCGTGTTGAGCACCACGGGGGTGGTCGAGCGGGCCAGCAGCCCCTCGATCAGGTCGATCTTCGCGGTGAAGGTGTGGGCCACGTCCTCGGGACGCCACGGTGTCGGCACCTGGTCGAAGACGACCTGGGCGTCGAGCAGGGTCAGCAGCAGCGACGAGTCGTCCGGGGCGGCGAGTGCGTCCAGGTAGCCGCCGAAGTCCCCGAGCCGGGGATCGAGCAGCAGGCCGTGCCGGGCCAACTCCACGGTGAGCAGCGGGACCAGCGGGGCCACCGTGCCGTACCCGCTGACGGTGATCGGCACGACCGGCACGTCCGGGTGCGCCGCCCGTACCGCGTCGGGGCCCACCCGTTCGAGCAGCCGACCCGCCCGGTGCAGCTCGGTGTCGGGCAGCTCGGCGAGCAGCGCGCGCAGGCGGGGGAATTCGGTGGGCAGCCGGCCGCTGCGGTACAGCTCGGACAGCTCAGCCGCCGCGTCCGACCCGGTGGCGGACGGGGCCGCGGCACCCGCCGTCACAGGCCCTCCAACGCGAAGCCCGACTTGATCCACTTGCTGGACTCGATGGACACACCCAGCGCCCGCTGTCCCCCGGCGAGTCGGGCGAGCGCCCGTTCGAGCTGGAGGAAGACGATTCCGTTGCCGTTGTTGCCGGTCTCCGCCACACAGCTCACCTCGGTGGCCTGCGGCAGCTTCAGGCGTTCCACGATCAGCGCGGTCATCCGGCCGGACAGTTGTGGCGGCAGCACGTAGTCGAGGTCGTCGCGCGCCCAGCCCAACTCGCCGAGCAGCTCCTCGACGACCTCGGCGGCCAGGTCCGGCACGTGGCGCTCGATGGCCTTGTAGTCCTCGGTCGCCGCGGGCCGGTTGCGGTCCTCGGTCGGCCCGAACCACTCCAGTGTCGCGCCGGGTTCCCGACCGAGGCCGACCAGCCGGGTGAAGACCGAGCGCAGCGCCGCCGCGCCTGCGACCTCGCCGACCCGCAGGACCGCGGCCCCGACGCCGTCGCCGAACAGGACGTAGTTGACGAACTCCGCGGGCGGCAGCTTCCGCAGGTCGGCGGTCAGGTCGTAGAACCGGGCCACCACGTCCCCGCCGAGCACAAGGGCGGTGCGTGCGGTGCCGCCGAGCAGCAGGCTGCGGGTGACGGCCAGGGCCTGCACGGCACCCGAGCAGCCGGACTGGAGCTGGTAGGCGGGCACCCCGTCGATGCCCAACCGGTCGGCTACCACGGTGGCTGTCGTCGGCATCAGGCGGTCCGGTGTGGCGGTGCCCAGCACCACCAGGTCGACCTCCTCGGGCGTGACACCCGCGGCGTCGAGAGCCCGGCTTCCGGCCTGGTGGGCCAGGTCGGCCAGCGTGTGCCGGATCTCGCCACTGTCCAGATCGACGGCGAGGTGGCGGGTACGGGTGCCGATGAAGGCGTCGACCCACTGCTCCCACAGGCGGTCCATGCCCAGCCGCCGGCCCAGCGTCGCGTTGTCCACCGTCGGCCCGGGCAGCGCCGAGGCCGCCGAGAGTACCGAGACGGTCCTGGTCATTGCAGTCCTCCCGAGGGGGTCGGCGTGAGGCGGTCATCGTCGGCGCGACCGCTAAAGCGGGTCCAAAAGCGGGCGGCCCGACTGTGGCGCTCCGTCGACGCCATGCGTTTTGCTGTCCGCGCCGCGGCGAGTTGCCCGAGACCACCCGACCGAGAGGTCCTCGCATGACCCTTGCCCATGAACGAGCGGACGGGCGGAGCCTGGTGTCTCGCCACCCGGACCGCCCGGACCTGCCCCTGTCGCTGGCCGACGCCGCCGGCAACCGGGTGGACTACAGCTACGACGACGGCGGGCGGCTGCTGCGCGCCTACTCCCGGGCCTTCGACCGCGACATCGAGACCCGGACCTACCACCCGGACGGATCGCTCGCCTCGGCCACCGACGGTCGGGGCGCGACCACGGGGTACCACTACGACGGGCGTGGACGCCTGGTCGCCATCGACCCGCCCGAGCCGCTCGGCCAGATCCGCTTCGCCTACGACGACGATTCCCGCGTCGTCCGGGTCACGCACGGTAACGGCCAGCGCGTCGGCTTCACGTACGACGCGTCGGGTCGACTGGTCGAGGTCCGTGACGACGACACCGGCCAGGTGCTCGGGGACTTCGCCCACGACTCCGCCGGCAACCTGACCCACCGGTCCGGCCCGGGCTGGTCGGAGTCGATCCAGTGGCGTGACGGCCGGCGCATCGGCTCGGTCCGGCGCGAGGGCCGCGAGATGGAACAGGTCGGCTACCGCCACACCGCCTCCGGTGCGCTGGCCGCCCAGTTGGACCTCAACGGCACCACCACCTACGGTTACGACGCCGCCGGTCGGCTCGCGGTGCTCGACGACCCGTTCGGTGGCCGGACGAGCTTCGAGTACGACGGCGCCGGGCGGCGTACGGCCACGGTCTTCGCGGGCGGGGGCAGCCAGCGCACGGAGTACGACGCGCTGGGCCGGCCGGTGCGCCTCGTGGTGGCCGACGGGCGGGGCGACCCGGTCCACACGGTGTCGTACGACTACGGCGGTGGTGCCCTGCTCGCCGCCCGCACCGTCGACGGCGTGACCACCGAGTACGCCTACGACGGCCTGGGCCGGGTGGTCCGCGCCGGTGACGAAGAGTTCGGCTACGACCTGGCGAACAACCTGATCCGACTCGGTGGCACCACGTTCGACGTCAACGACGCCGGGCAGCACGTGCGCTTCGGTGAGACGGTCCTCGGCTACGACCGGTCGGGCAACTTCGTCGACGAGGTGAATCCGACGGTGCGCTTCACCTACAGCCCGACCAACCAGACCCGTACCGGGTCGGTCGACGGCCGGCAGGTGGTCGACATCCGCTACGACGGTCTGGACAATCGCGAGCCACGCCGGATCCACGAGACCACGCTGGACGGGCGGTCGGTGACCCACGTTCTGCACCGCACGTCGCTGGGCATCGTCCGGGTCACCGACGACGTACCCACGGCGTTCGTCAGGGAGCCCAGCGGCCGGCTGATCGGGTTGCGCACGGCGGACGGGACCCGCTACCAGGCGGTCACCGACCACCAGGGATCGGTGTTGGCGCTGCTGGCCACGGACGGGACGCTGGCCGCCACCTACACCTACAGCGCGTTCGGCGCGGTCACCGCGACCAGCGGCGTCGCGGCCGTCAACCCGTTCCGCTACCTGGGCGCCTACCAGTTGCTGCGGGGCGCCCACTTCCTGGAGTGCCGCATCTACAACGGGGCATGGGGGCGGTTCACCCAGCCGGATCCGCGGCACCAGGCCCGCGCCCCGTACACCTTCGCAGACAACGACCCGGTGAATTTGGGCAACCCGGCCCGCACCAATTTCTGGGCGACGCTGTCGCGGCCGCCGCGGGAGGCGGTCGCGGCGTTCCACGGCACCCCGCCCCCGCCGACGACGTTTCTCGGCACCGGCATTCCGTTCATCACCCGACGAGGAGACGACAATGACTGAGCGACTGGAGACGCGACCGCAGGCCCTGCTCATCAAGGTGCCCACCGAGATCGTGGTGAAGGTGGTCGACGACGTGGACGTGGCCGCTCCGGCGGTGGGGCAGGTGGGCAAATTCGACGACGAGTTGTACGACGAGGCCGGTGCCCAGATCGGCACGTCCAGCGGCAACTTCCGCATCGAGTACGTGCGACCGACCGACGGCGGACTGCTCACCTACTACCAGGAGGACATCACTCTCTCCGATGGGGTGATCCACGCGGAGGGCTGGGCGGACTTCAACGACGTGCGGACGAGTAAGTGGGTGTTCTACCCGGCGACCGGGGTGAGCGGCCGCTACCTGGGCCTCACCGGCTTCCGGCAGTGGCGGATGACGGGCGTGCGCAAGTCCGCCGAGGCGCGGATCCTGCTCGGCGAGTGACCGCGGCGGGGGGTGGGCGCCGTGGGCGCCCACCCCCCGCCTGCCTTCAGCAGGCTTGGGCTACCTCCCGCCGCCGGTAGGCCCGCAGGATCCAGTGGTGCAACTCGCGCAGCGACCGGTCCGGCTCCAACCCGAGTTCCTCGCGGAGCAGCCGGTGCGTGTGTTGGTAGGCGCGCAACGCGTCGGTCCATCGTCCGGCGCGGACCAGCGCGACCATCAGTTGCCGGTGGAAGTTCTCGTGCAGTGGATGGTCGGCCAGCACCGCGGTCAGCAGGTCGACCACCTCCTGGTGCCCGCCCAGCGCGAGTCGCGCCTCCACGAGCATCTCCAGGCACTCCAACCGGGTCTCCTCCAGCCAGCGGGCAAAGACGGCGACGGTCCGCCCGCCGGCCAACGTCAGCACCGGGCCGGTCCGCCACAGCGTCAATGCCCGTTCCAAGCACGCCACCGCCTCCCGGTACCGGCGCGCGCGCAGATGCGCCCGCCCCCGCTCGGACAGCGCGCGGAACTCGTGGGCGTCGACCTCGTCACCGGCCCGGATCCGCAGCGTGTAGCCGCCTGTGACGGTCGCGAGCCGACCTGCCGGGAGCAGGCGGCGCACCTGGGACACGTGCACGTGCAGGGCGGCCTGCGCGCGCCGCGGAGGGCGCTCGCCCCAGAGTTCGGTGCCGAGGTGCTCACTGCCGACGACCTGGTCGGAGCGAATCAGCAGCGTGGTCAACAACGCCTGCTGTTTGGGCGCGTTGACCGGTGTACGGGTGTCCACGCCCACCAGTCGTAGTGGTCCGAGTAATTCGTAGCGCATTGCTGCCCCCGATTTATCGGTTTTGGCTGATGCTAGTGCGCGGTCGTCGGGATCTGCATCAGAGAAAGTACGTACGCATCGATCGGTGGCCTTATTGGGGGCTGAATGCCCGGTCAGGATGGTATTTCGCCGGATCGTGGCGGCCTGCCACCGGGCGGGTCGGGGCAACTGTTAACAAGTCAATATGCGGTATGTAAACGGCGCGCAGCATTTTCTCCGGCCGCACGTCCGGATATTGAGATGCATTTTTTCCAGTCAATGGGGCTCGCTGATTATGCGCGGTTGTGACCACGACGCTGGTGGTTAAACTGGGACCAGCCGTGATCGGGGTCGGCAGGCGAAGGGTGGTGTGCTCGTGCGCGACACGGCAGAGCATCGGATCGGCACATCCGGGCGTCACACACCGCAGGCCCAGGCCACACCCGCAGATCGGCTGTCGCAGGCGCTCGCCCGGGCCCGCTCCGGGCGCGGTGGCGTAGTGGAACTGGTCGGTGAGCCGGGGATCGGCAAGACGCAGGCACTGACCGAGCTGACCCGGCTCGCCCGCGTGGCGGGCATCCCGATCGCCGCCGGTCGGTGCACCGAGGTGACACCGGACAGCCCGCTGACCCTCGCCGCCGCGGTGACCGGAGCCACGGGGAGTCCCGGCGAACTGGCCGATGCGTTGCGGCAGGCCGCCGATCCGGCCGGGTTGCTGGTCGCCGTCGACGACTTCCACTGGGCCGGCGAGGATTCGGTACGGCTGGTGCGGGCGCTGACCCAGACGGCGCTGGACGTCGGGCTCCTGGTCGTCATCGCACTGCGACCGACGCAGACCCACACCGGGCTGCTCGCGGTGCTGGCCGACGGCCGCGACGTCGGTGTCGTCGAGCGCGTGGAGGTGGGTCCGCTGACGCTGCCGGAGTCCGCCCGGCTGCTCGGCTGCAGCATCAAGGACCCACAGGTCCGCAGGCTGCACGAGCGGGCCGAGGGCAATCCCCGGTACCTGCTGGCACTGGCCGCTCCGCGCGGTGCCGCCGCGACGGCGCTGCTCGGCGAGAAGGCGTCACTCGGGCCGGACGCGACGCGCGTCCTGGAAGCCGCCGCCGTGCTGGGTGGCTCGGTGGACGTCGCCGGCGTCGCCGAGGTGGCCGGTCTGCCGCGCGAGCGCGCCTGCGCGGCCACCAGCGTGCTGGTCCGCCGTGACCTGCTGCGCCCGTCCGACCGGCCGCGGGAGTACGTCTTCCGACATCCGGTGCTGCACACGCTCTACTACGACGACATCGACATCTGCTGGCGGGCGGCGGCGCACCGCCGGGCGCGGACCCTGCTGTTGTCACGTGGCGCCCCGCACAGCGTGGTGGCTCCGCACGTCGAGCGGGCACCGCAGGGCTCCGACGAGGATCTGACCGTGCTGGCCGGCGCGGCACAGGAGGCCATGGCGGGCACTCCCGCACAGGCCGTGCGCTGGCTACGGGTGGCGTTGGATCTCGCGCCGGCCGGTGCCCACGCCCGCAACGAGCTTGCCTCCGCCCTGGTCGGCGCGCTGCTCGCGTCGGGGCAGCCCACCGCCAGCAGCGTTCTGCTGCACCAGATCCTGCGGTCCGACCCGCCGCTGTCCTGGGAGGCGCGAGCCCACGCGCTGGTGCCCGGCGCCCTGGCCGAGTGCCTGCTGGGGCGGGCCCGCGAGGGCGGCAGCCTCATCGCCGCCGCACTGGCCGAGGCCCCCGAGGATCCGCCTGCGGTGCTGGTACGCCTCGCGGTCGTGCAGGGCGTGCTGGCGAGCCTGGAGGGAGTTGCGCTGACTCCCGGCGTGGCGGACGTCGCGCTGCGGGTGGCACGCGTACACGGCGACCGGCTCGGCGAGATGGGCGTCCTGTCCGTCCGCGCCTTCGGCGCCGGTGGCGGCGCCGCCAGCGCGGCGGACCTGTCGGCGGCCGCCGCCATCGCGGACGCGGCGGCCGACCCTGACCTGGCCGCAGATCCCGAGTGCCTGGTCATGCTGGCCTCGGCCGAGTCGTACAGCGGCCGATACCGCGACGCACGCCGTCACGCCGCACGCGGCGTGACGGTGATCCGGCGCAGCGGGGGCCGCCACCTGCTCCCGCTGCTCTACAACACGCTGAGCAACAGCTGCCGAAGGCTGGGCGAGTTGGACGCCGCGCAGGAGGCGGCCGCCGAGGCCGCGCGGATCGCGGAGCAGATGGGTGCGTGGCGACTGCACGGGCTGGCGCTGGCGCTGCGTTCGCTCAGTCTCGCCTGGCTGCTGCCGCAGGGCGACCGGGAGCCGGTCGACCTGGCGGAGCAGGCAGCGGCGATCCTCCCACCGGGCAGCTCGACGTGGAGCGCCACGGCCGGGCTGGCGTTGGCACAGGCGGCCCTGGCCGGCGGCGACCCCCGTCGGGCCGTGACCGTCATCCTGGACTTCGGTGGTGGTCCGGGCCTGGACGACATCCCCGACGTGCTGCGTCCGTGGAGCTACGAACTCCTGGCCGCCGCCTCCGGCCGGGCCGATCTTCCCCTGGCGGAGTGGGCGAGCCGCGCCGCGGCGGTCGTGGACCGGATGGGCGTGCCCTACCTACGGCCCTACGCCGTCTCCGCCCGCGCCCACCTGCTGCGCTCGCGCAACGACCTGGCCGGCGCGACCGCGCTCTTCCGCGAGGCCGCCGCGCTCTTCCACACCGCCGGTCTGGCCTTCTCCCAGGCCGTCGCCCTGGCCGAAGCGGCCCGTTGCCAACCCGGCGCGGGCCGGGCTGACCTGGCCCTCGCCCGGGAGGTGGCCCGGCGCTGCGGCGCAGGCCGAGCCCTGGCCGAATACCGCACCCGCCCGTCGGTGACGGAGGTGACCCACCCGATGCTGTCCGTCCTCACGCGACGCGAGCAGGAGATCGCGTCGATGGCGGGCACCGGTCGCAAGACCAAGGACATCTCCAACAGCCTGGCGATCAGCCCCCGCACCGTTGACGTCCACCTCACCCGCATCTACCGCAAGTTGAACATCGCCACCCGCGCCGAGCTGGCCCGGCTCATGGCGAGCATCGCCTGAAGAGCCCCGCCTCCGGTGTGGAGCCCGGCCGTCATCAGAGTGGCTTTACCGGTCTCTCCTAGGTTCTGACCACCCACCGAGGAGGCCGCCATGACCGACGTCCAGCTGCCCGCGTTCCCGATGACCCGCACCTGTCCCCACCAGCCGCCGGAGGGCTACGCCGCCCTGCGCGAGAATGGGCCACTGGCCCAGGTCCGGCTGGTGGGCGACCGTACGGCGTGGGTGGTGACCGACCACGACGTCGCCCGGACGTTGCTGGTCGACCCGCGACTCTCCTCCGACCGGCTACGACCGGACTTCCCGGTGCTGGTGCCCCGGATGTCCGCCGCCAAGCTGGTACCACTGGTCGGCATGGATCCGCCGGTGCACACCCAGCGGCGGCGCATGCTGATCGCGGCGTTCACTGTCCACCGGACCCAGCAGATGCGCCCAGAGATAGAAGAGATCGTCAGCGCCCGTCTCGACGCGGTGCTGCAGGAGGGCCCGCCGGTGGACCTGGTGCCCACCCTGGCCCTGCCCGTACCGTCCACCGTGATCTGTCGGCTGCTGGGCGTCCCGTACGCCGACCACGACTTCTTCGAGAGCCAGACCCAGCGCATGGTGCTGGGTTCGAGCACCGCACAGGAGGCGGCCGGCGCGGCCGCCGCCCTGACCGAGTACGTCGACACGTTGATCGGGGAGAAGCAGACCAAGCCGGGGGAGGGGCTGCTGGACGAACTCATCGCGAGCCACCTCGACACAGGGCAGATCACCCGGCGGGACCTGGCAGAGACCGTCATGTTCCTACTCGTGGCAGGGCACGAGACCACAGCCAATATGATCACGATGAGCATCGTCGGCCTGCTGGAGAACCCGGAACAACTCGACCGCCTACGCTCCGACTGGAGTCTGCTCCCGAACGCGGTGGAGGAGCTGCTGCGCTACCTGTCCGTCGCCGACGAGATCCAGCGGGTGGTCGCCGAACCCATCGAGGTCGCCGGCCATGTCCTGCGCGTCGGCGACGCGGTCTACCTACCCGCCGCCGCCAGCAACCGGGATCCGGCCGCCTTCCCCGACCCGGACGCGCTGGATGTCTCCCGCCGCGCCCGTCACCACCTGGCCTTCGGCTACGGCATCCACCAGTGCCTGGGCCAGAACCTCGCCCGGGCCGAGCTGGAGGTGACGCTGCGGGCCCTGTTCGAACGACTGCCCACCCTGGCGCTGGCGGAGCCACTGTCGTCGCTGCCGGTGAAACCGGGCGGCTCGGTGCAGGGCGTGTACCGGCTGCCAGTCACCTGGTAGGCGTAGGGCCCGTCAGGCAGCCGGCACCAGGCCCACATCGGCACTCAGGATCGCGAGTTGAAGCCGGCGCATCGCCTCACCAGGCTCAAGCCCCAGCTCCTCGTGCAGCACCCGCCGCGTCGACTGGTACGCCGCCAACGCCTCGGCGCGGCGACCGGCCCGGGTGAGCGCCACCATCAACACCTCCCGCAGCGGCTCGTGCAGTGGGTGCTCCTCGACCCACTGCACGAGTTCGCCGATGAGCTCCCGATGCCGGTTCGTGGCCAGTGCCGCCCGCCCAATGGCGTGCAGGCAGTCCACGCGGACCTCCTCGGCCCATTCGGCGAAGTTACCGACCACGAGGCCGTTGCGGATGCCGGCGAGCACGGGACCCCGGAACAGCCCGACCGCGCGGCGCAGCGGGACCAGGGCCGCCTCCGGGTCGGTTACCAGCAACGACCTGCCCAGCGCGTGCATCCGCTGCAACTCGACAGCATCGACGAGGTTCTCGTCGACCTCCATCTGGTAGCCCTGCGGCTTCGTGTGCAGCACCGCTGCGCCGGGGCGCGGGCTCGGGATCTGCTTGCGGATCTGCGAAACGTAGACGTGCAGCGCGGTGCGGGCGTGGCGGGGAGGGTTCTCGCCCCACAGCTCAGCGATGAGTTCGTCGGTGGTGACGGTGTGGTTGGCCCGGATGAGGAGCGTGGCGAACAGCGTTTCCACCTTCGGCGCGGTAATCGTGCGAGGTGCGGGATCGGCGATCCGCAATGCTCCGAGCAACTGGTAGCGCATGGTTTCCTCCGCAGGTCGGCGGCCACCGTATTCTGGCCGCTCACCGTTCCCGGGACATCAGAGAAATTGCGTACGGACCCGGGGTGCGTGGTGACAGCTGCAGCCAGGACGAGACGTTCCTGCGAGGACGGCAACCGGTGGGGTGGGCCGTCGAGCGACACCCGAGCAGCGGACGGCAGGGGTCGGGCTGACCGACCGTGTATCCGTGGCGACCTCCGTCGTCATGCTGGTGGCGCGGTTCACGCTGCCCTCGTCGAACGGGAGGTTCCCATGCCACATCAACGATTCCGCAGCCCGTGGCGGAGGGCGAGTGCTCTGCCCAGCCGTCCAGGGAGAAGGGTCGCCCGCTATGGATCTGTTCCAGGGCGGCCACGGTGTACGCGATCGTGGTGGCGGGTGGCTGCGCCGGGTCCGTCCAGACCAGGCCTGCGCATTTGTGGGGTTCCCGGTTGACCGGCTGGCCTTGCCAGGCGGTGGCGAGGAAGAAGAAGCCGAGCCGCGGGTCGTCGTGGCCGTGGCGGCGGTGCACGACATGAACGAACTCCAGATTCGTCTCGGACAGCTCGACACACCGTTTCCTCGGCCGTCTCCCGTATCGCGCCGGCGACGACCGATTCCCCATCTTCGAGGTGTCCACCGGGCAGACAGAGCTGGCCGGCGGCTTCACCGGTGCCGGCGCGTTGCAGGAACAGGACCTGGCCGTCGGCGCGGCGCAGCAGCACGTGCACGACGACGATGGTGCGATACCGGCTGGTCAATAGGTTGCCCTTCCGCCTCGGGTGCTGGCCTGCTCAAGGGCGGCGAGGCTCATCGACGCGCCGCGGCGGCTGCCGGTCGGTGGTCACGGAGCCATGGCCGACCTGCAGGTCCCAGCCGGCGAGATCAGGGCAGTCGTGCGGCACCAGGGTGCGGGCGAAGGACTCGGGTGCCGGACGGCCGACGTGTTCCCACCGTTGCAGCCAGGTCCGCAAGGAGCGCAGGGACGGCGAGTCCGGCCGGTCCGCGATGACCCTGCCATCGGTCAGGATCACCGCCGCCGAACTTGGTGTGGTGTGACCGAGTCCGCGGATCTCGTTGCGCAGCGACACCAGGCTCAGCTGCGGGTCGCCGAGCGCGGACGTCCAGGTGTACCAGGAGCGCCAGTGCGGCTCCATCTGCCGATACGTGTCGGTGTACCCGGGATGCAGCAGCTGGCCGAGGGCGGAGCGAGCGCCGGTGTGCTGGGCGTCGTCGGCAGAACGCCAGCAGATGCCGATCCAGGACGGATCGGGCTGGCGGTCGCAGTAGTCGACCCAGCGGCCGGGGACGGTCAGGGCATCGTCGACCGCGACGGGCGTGCTCTGGGCGTAGCCGCCTCCGGCGAGGGCTTCGATACGAGGTTTCCCGGCCGCAACGGTGATGGTGGCGATCAACGTGGTCGACGGCAGGGCCGTGATCGGCAGGCACGCGACGATCCGCCCACCGTTCACGACCTGCTGCGTCCACGCCCTCGGCAGCCGCGGCGGAGCACACCACGAAACAGCTCGATGGAAGGGCGCTGCGGCCGGGTAGCCGGCCAGTCCGTCGCCAACATGGCAGTCGACGCTGGTTACCCCGCGCTCGGCGTGGATGGCTGCCGCGCGGCGGACGAGTTCGTCGCTGATGTCGATGCTGGTGACCTGGCCGTCCGGGCAGCACAGGTGCGCGAGCAGCGCGCCGCTGTACCCGGAGCCCGTACCGATCTCGAGCACCCGGTCCCCGGCGCGGACCTGCAGGGCGGCCAGCTCGCGGCGGATCGACTCCGGTGCCGAGCGGTGCACCGTTTCGCCGTGCCGTTCATGGTGGGTGTAGATCGGGGCCGGTACGGCGTCGAAGGCCCGGTCGAGCTCGGTCACGGCTGCTCCCTTTTACAGAGGCTCAGGGGTGGGTGCGGTCGAGGCTCCGTGCATCGGTGACCCGGCGGGTGGCGTAGATGTCACCGGCCCGGGCGGCGGCTCGCCACGGCCGGGCCTTGTTCAGCGCGATATCCAGGTCCGCATCGGTGCGGTCCAGATCGACGCAGACGACGTCCGGGCCGTCCGACTTCGCGCGGCGCAGCAGATAGCCGTGCGGGCCGATCAGCGCGGAGGACGCGACCGGCGCCGCGCTGCGGTTCCGCCCCGTACCCCACGACGCGCCCGCCGCCCAGTACGACAAGATCCTGTCAGTCGCCACGCTACCGAGCGTGAGCCTGTCAATCCTGCCGACCGGCGTACGCCCCTCAGCGGTACACGCCCATCCCTTCGTGATCCACACCCTGCCCGACGGCTCCCAACTCACCACGATCGAGACCTACACCCGCGAACTGACCCTCACCGACCCAGAAGAGATCCGCATCTACTCACAGGTATACGACTCGCTCCTCGCAGACTCCGCAACCGGCAAACAGGCCCGCCAACTGCTGGAAACGATGCGGGCCGAAGCCCTGGACTCAGCGGAGTCGCAGGCTCGGTAACCGCAAGCCGGGAGACAGAAGGTTCTCGTCTCGTACCGGTCGACGGCATCGGCCTACTCGTCCGTTACCGGACCGCCGTCGAACGGAGCCGTGCCACCATCGCTGCGGAGGTAGGGGTGCACGTACACCGGATGCCCGTCCGGGTCGACCCGCCAGCCCGCTGCCCGGTCGTACGCGAACTCCGGGCCTGGCCGGTCGAGCACGTCGAAGCCGCCCGGATCCAACTCCTGCGCCGCAACGCTGTGCAGCGGCACCTGGAGCCGCTGCCCCAGCACCACTGATCGCGCCGCCCCCGACGGCGATGACATGCTGAGCCCGTGATCATGCGTGACTGGCTCGTCGGCCTGGCCATCGCGGTCGTGCTGCTGCTTGCCTCCTGGGCGCTGCTGATCCTGCTCGCCCGGCGCCTACCACCCGGCATCATGCGCGACCTGGCCGCGTTCATCCCCGACTGCGTCACCACCGTCCGCCGACTGCGCACCGACCCCCGAGTGCCGCGCCGGGCGAAGATCGCCGTGCTGATCGCGGGGATCTGGGTCGCCAGCCCCATCGACCTGATCCCCGAGTTCCTGCCCGTCATCGGCCCCCTCGACGACATCGTCGTGGTTGCTCTCGCTCTGCGCTACGCCGCACGCCAAGTACCCCGAGACGTCATCCTCGCGGCCTGGCCCGGCGAGCCCCGGCTGATCGAACGGCTGCTCGGCACACCGCCGGCCTGACAAACCTGGCAGAGCCCGCCACCCTCGCCGGAGCCGGGGTCGGCGAGAAGTTCGTCGGCCGAATCAGCGACCGGACGTTGGTCCTCCTTGCACGCCGGAGCGCTGTTCCTCGCCGGCCTGTGAGCCAACCCGCCGCACTACACGGAGCAACCTCACAATCGATCACTCGCCAAACTCGCCGTAGTTGAATACACAGCCCTACCGGTCGGCCAACCCACTCGTCGACCGGGGGCTACTCACGCCGGTGGTGTCGAGATATCGTGTCGAAGGTGTTCGACATCGGCGCACGGTGGGTTCATTGGTCATGCCGCAGCGTCACCATCCCCTTGGAGCAGTCGATGTGCGTCCCCCGTGACCAGGCTCCCGCCTCGATTTCCAAACGGCTGTCGGATGGCGGCGGGCGTCCGAAGGACCCCGATCATCTGTGGAACCCCGGCACGTGTCACTCATTCCGGCCGGGGCAGCAAGACCCCCAACCCCTGGGGGCCCCACCACGCCTGACGGCAGAAACCGTGGGGAGCACTGCCGGTAGACCGGTGCGGCGGGGGTTTAGCGAGCGGCCTGGGGGCAACGGACCGGGAGCGATCCCGACGCCGCGCCCCAGGCCGACTCAACCACCGCGCTCGCGATAAGCGCACCATCACCGGCAAGTCTCGCAGCGTTCTGCCCAATTGCGCTGCAGCCCACGGCGAACCGCCGCATTGTGCCGGCCAGCCTCGTCTCACACCACGTCGAGACCGGTTGTTACACAGGATGAAACGGGTTCAACTCCGACATGCTCGCAC
Organism: Micromonospora maris AB-18-032; assembly: GCF_000204155.1. Lineage (NCBI taxonomy): Bacteria > Bacillati > Actinomycetota > Actinomycetes > Micromonosporales > Micromonosporaceae > Micromonospora > Micromonospora maris. Next base: position 2,623,454 of record NC_015434.1, read on the forward strand.
AGGTGCGATCCACGTCCGCCGGGCGGTCGTCGAGGGTCGTGTGGACTCTCTGATGGGGGACTGGCCGCAGTCGCCAGCCGGGTGCGGTGGGTCTTCGTGGTGGGCTCACTGCACAGCTCGGGTCTGGATCCGGAACCGCTGCTCCGCCCCGTCGGCAATGGTTACGCCGATGCCCGGCTCCTCGCTTGCCCAGACCCGGCCGTCCTTGACCACCGGTGGGACGGCGAGGAAGCCCTGCCAGCCGAGTCCGCCGTAGGCGTCGAACTCGATCAGTGGGGCATTGTCACAGCTGAGAATGACCTGTAGGGCGGCGTTGATGCCGATGCCGGTACCGGAGGAGCAACCGATGTGCGGCACGCACTGGAGATTCCAGGAGCTGGCCATGTCCGCGATTCGCTTGAGCTCGGAGATGCCGCCGACGCTGGCGGCGTCTGGCTGAACGATGTCGAACGGCAGCTTCGCCATGAGGTCGATGTATTCGAAGCGGGTCAGCAGTGATTCGCCGCCGGCCAGCGGGATGTCGACCCGGTCGGCGAGCCATGAGTGGCTTGAAACGTACTGGGAGAGGCTGTGCGACATGATGGGCTCTTCGAGCCAGGCCACCTGGAGGTCATGCAGCTCCCTGGCCAGGGTCAGAGCTCCCCGGCGGTGGTAGGCCATGTTGGCGTCGACCATCAGATCGACGCCGGCACCTACCGCGGAGCGTACCGATTGCACGAGGTGCACCGCGGCGGACAGGTCTCCGTCGACGCGCAGCTTGATCGCGGTGTATCCGGCGGCGACTGCTTCCTGGGCCTCGGTGACGGCCTTGTCGGCTGGCTTCAGCGATGGGGCGTAGTAGGCCCGCACCGAGTGCTGGGATGTGCCGAGCAGCCGGTGGACCGGCTGCTCGGCTGTCTTGCCCATCAAGTCCCAGAGTGCGATGTCCATGCCGCTCAGCGCGTACGTCTCGACGCCGCGGCGGCCCCACATGTGTGTCGCCCTCATCATGTCGTGCCACAGCGCACCGATGTCGCGGGGGTCGCGGCCAATGACCATCGGACCGAGCTGCCCGTTGATGAGTGGGCCGACGGTCGGAAAGTACTCGGCCGAGAAACCGGCTTCGCCGATTCCCACCAGTCCGTCGCTGGTGCGGACCTCCACGATGATGCCGCCCTTGGTGCTCACCGCCATCGCGCCCCAACGCAGCTCCTCCTCTAGGGGTAGCCCGACGGGATATGCCCGAACACCTGCGATCTTCATGCTCAACTCACCGTTCGCCTCGTAGCTGTTGTTGATTGGTGTGGTGTGGACGTGGCGGCCTGTCCTCTGGCCGCCACGTGTCACCTGGTCAGGCGCCGTACTTCTTTGGGGCCGCGAGGGCCCACTCGGTGTAGGCCTGGTGCCAGTCCACGTTGCTCTGGTCGACGACCTGCGTTGGGTTGTTGATGAACTGAGTCAGCGACTGGCCGAGCACTGCGGAGACGAAGATGGCCTCGATGAGGTTCTGGCCCTGGTCGACGCCGCCGATGTCGACGGTCGCGGTGAGCTTGCCGGCCCTGATCTGCTTGTATCCGGAGACCAGCCCGTCGGCGCCGATGGTGAGGATTCCGCCGGTGTCGTCCCAGTGCTTGAGGCCGGCAGTGTCGATGGCCTGGGACGCACCGAGGGCCATCTCCTCGTTCTCACCGTAGATCGCATTGACGTCACGGTTCTTGGTCAGCAGGTCTTGGGCGGCGGCGAAGCCCTTGTCGCGCACATACCCGCCGTCGGCCTCGCCGACAACCTTGATCCCCGGGTTCTCGGCGAGGGCCCGGTTGAAGCCGATCTTGCGGCCCCGGGTCCAGTCCGAGCCGGACGGACCCCAGATCTGCAGGATGTTCCCCTGCCCGTTGAGCTTCTCGGCGATGTACTTGCCGGCGAGGTAACCGGACTGCCAACGGTTGTCGTATCCCACGTTGGTGACAGTCTGCAGCTGGTCCTCGGGGTACAGCTCGGCCGGCTGGTTGAACTGGTAGATCCTGACGCCCTTCGCCGTGGCGTCGCGGTACAGGTTCTGCACGGTCGCGAAGTTCGCGCCGGTGCAGACCGCGATGGCGTCGAACTTGCGCGAGACCCACGACTGCACGATGCCGAGAGTGCCCTGGACGGCGTTGAAGTCGCCGACCGGCGCTTGGCGCTCCCAGACCCAGCGGCAGCCGAATCGCTGCTCGTACTCGTGCATCTTGCGCCAGGCGGCGTGCTCGATCTGGGTGAAGTTCTCGGAGAGGACCGGCGGGGTGAAGCCCACCTTGATCTCCCTGCCGTCCACGATCTTCTTGATGGCCTCGTCGAACGACTCACTGGCGGCACCACCACCGCCGGACGACTCGCCCGTCTCGCCGTTGGGTGAGCAGGCAGCCAGCAGGGATCCACCCACGCCCGCCCCGGCGAGCAGCCCGGCGGTGCGTAACATTCGTCGTCGCGATAGTCCATTGAAGTCGGCCATGTCGGTCTCCTTTGCGGTGCGGTGTGTCTCTCGGAGGGGTGCGGAGTTCAGCGGCGGGCGGCGCCGATGGAGCGGGCGATGCCGCTCCACGCCTGGTTCGCTAGGACGGCGATGATGAGAACGAGGCCGGTAACGACGGCTTGCCAGCTCGACTCGACACCGGTCAGGTTGATGATGTTGCGCGTCAGGGTGAGGGTCAGCGCGCCCACGAGGGCGCCGATCACCCGTCCCTTGCCGCCGAACAGCGAGGCACCGCCGATCACGGCTGCCGCGATGGCGCTGATCTCGTAGCCGTTGCCGATCAGGGGCGGCACGGTGGTGGTACGTCCGGCGATGTGGATGCCAGCGATGGCGGCCATGAGGCCGCTGATGACGTACGCGGCGATCTTGATGCGGTCGACGCGGATGCCGGCGTTCATGGCACCGGTCGCCGAACTTCCGACCGCATAGAACTTCACGCCGTAGGTGGTGCGGCGCAGGAACACCGAGACCGCGATGCCGACCGCGACGACCAACAGCATCGGCACGGTTATCGGCCCGATGAGCTGGCGCAGCCCGCCGATGTAGTAGTACGCGTTGGTCATGTAGCCGAGGACCGGGACCCCGGCGGTCCAGTACAGCAGGAGACCCCCGGCCAGACCGAGCATCGCCAGCGTCGCGATGAAGTCCGGGATGCCGAGCTTCGTGATGAGCAGTCCGTTGATCAGGCCGATGCCTGCGCCGACGGCCAGCGCGGCGAGGAACGCGACGGCCAGCGGCATCCCGTTGTTGAGACAACTGGCGACCACGCCGGCGGTCAGCGCCATCACCGACCCGACCGAGAGGTCGAGGCCGCCAGCGATGAGAACCACGGTCATGCCGATGGCCAAGAAGCTCACCGTGATCATTGCATTGATGATGTTGGTGAGGTTGCCGGCGGTGGCGAAGGTCGGCTCGACGAACGCCATCACGACGGAGACGACGACGAGCAGTACGAGGATTCCGAACGATGGATCCCGCAGGATCCGGATCCGCAGTGCGGAGATCCGATCGGTGGTGGCGGACGCCCGCTCCGTGGTCAGGGTGGTCATCATCGCCCCTTACTCGTCGCTGGCTGCAGGTCGCCGGCGGGTGCCGGCACGGGCTGCGAGATGCGCAGCGTCATCGCGAAGCGACGGACATTGCGGTCCACGATCACGCCGAGGAGGATGCAGAGCCCGGTGATGATGGAGAAGATGAGAGGGTCGACGCCCATCAACCGGAAGCCCTGCTTGAGGGTGACGAGCAGCAGCGCGCCGAGCACCGCCTGCCAGATACCGCCCCTACCTCCGGTCAGGCTCACCCCGCCGAGCACCGCGGCGGCGATCGCGATCAGCTCGTAGCCGCCGGCCATGCCGGACTGCACGGAGTTGAGGCGGGCGGCGAGCAGGACGCCGCCGAGGCCGGCCAGGGCACCCGAGACGAGGTACGCGTACAACCTGAGTCGTCCGACGTCGAGACCGAGGACCAGCGCGGGGGCGCTGCCCATGCCGGCCGCCCGGATGCGCCGGCCGAAGGCGGTCTTCACGAGCACGAGGTGCAGCGCCGCGATGGTGCCGGCGGTCAGGACCATGGCGCTGGTAAGGCCGCCGACTGTCGTGCCGGCGATGCCCAGGAAGGTCTCGTCGGATGTGCCGACCAGTTGGACGTGGTTGGTGAGCACCACGAGCAGGCCGGCGGCGATGTTGAGTGTGCCCAGCGTGACGATGAAATCGTTGAGCCGGAACTTGACGATCACCAAGCCGTTGACAAGGCCGAAGGCCAACCCGGTGCCGACTCCGACGAAGACGGACAGCAACGGGTTGAAGCCCTGCATCGACGCCCACAGGGAGGTGCCGGCGCTCAGGCCGAGCACCGCGCCGACGGAGAGGTCGATCCCGCCAGCGATGATGACGAAGGCCAGCCCGGCCGTGATGATGAAGATCGGTACTTCCTCGTTGAGGTAGTACCTGACGGAGTCCCCTTCGGCGAACGACGGCACGGCCACGGCGAAGCCGATGGCGACGGCCGTGAAGGCCAGCAGGATGGGTACGCCCTCGATCCCGAGGAACCGAGCGGCGCCGGAGCGGAGGTTTTTCATCGGTCAGCTCTCGATGCCTTGTCGATGATGGCGTGTTTGACGGCGTCGTAACCCTCTGTCGCCACCCGGTGCGGGATGTCGCGGATCTCGCCCACGAGGGCGCCGCGGTTCAGCACGACCACGCGGTCGCACAGACTGATCAGCTCGGCAAACTCCGAGGCGATGACGATGACCGAGGTGCCCTGGTCGGCGACGTCCCGGACGAGACGGTGAACCTCGGCCTTTGCGTGGATGTCGATGCCCTGGGTCGGCTCGTCGAAGATGAGGATCGACGGCCTGGTGTTCAGGCAGCGAGCGATGATCGCCTTCTGCTGGTTGCCGCCGCTGAGGTTGCGGATCGGCTCGGCCGGGCCGGGCGTCCTGATCCCCAGGCTGCGGATGTACGAGTCGGCGAGCGTCTGCTCGCTCCGCCCGCGCAGAACCCCGGCCGTCGTGACGGAGCCGAGGTTGGCGACCGTGATGTTCGCGGCGACCGAGAGGTCCGGCAGGATGCCCAGCTGTTTGCGGTCCTCGGGCACCATCGCCAGACCGGCCCGGTACGCCATCTTGGGATGCCGGATGGTGCGAGCCTGTCCGTCGATCTCGATCCGGCCCGAGTCGAGCTTGTCCAAGCCCATCAGAGCGCGCACCAGCTCGGTTCGTCCGGCACCGGCAAGCCCTGCAATGCCCAGGATCTCCCCGGATGCCACCTCGAGGGAGATGTCGCGCAGCACCCCGCGCCGGGTCAGGTTCAGTGCCCGTAGCCGCGGTTGACGGCATTCGCTGCCGGCCTGCCGCCGCGGCGCGGCCACGGCGTCGGCGGACTCCATGAGTTTCGTCGCGTCGCCGCCGAACATCTGCACCGCCAGCTCGCGCTGCGTGAGCTCCGCGGTCGCGGTGCGAGCGATGGTGCGCCCGTCGCGCATCACGGTTACCACGTCGGCCAGGCCGAACACCTCGTCGAGGTGATGGGTGACCCAGATCAGGGCGACACCCCGGCGCTGCAGGCCGCGCATGTGTTCGAAGAGCAGCGTTTTCTCGTGCTCCTCGAGTCCCGACGTCGGCTCGTCGAGGATGAGAATCCGCGGCGGCACAGCGAGCGCCTTGACGATCTCGATGACCCGCTTTTTGAGCGCCCCGAACTCGCCGACTGGACGCCACAGTTCGGACCGGGTGATGCCGAACTCGCCGGCGAGATCCTGGATCTGGCGCGCGATCTGACGCCGGTTGAGAAGCAGTGCACCGTTGCCGATCAGCGCCTTCTCCCGGCCGAGGAAGATGTTCTCCAGAACGGTCAGGTCGGGCACTGTGGACAGCTCCTGGTGAATGGTGCTGATGCCCAGGGCCTGCGCCTCTCGGGGATGGCCGATGACAACTTCGCGGCCGGTCAGTTCCATGGTGCCGGAGTCCGGTACGACCAGGCCGGACAGCACGTTCAGCAGCGTCGACTTGCCTGCGCCGTTACCGCCGAGGAGGGCATGGATCTCACCGCTGTGCACCAGCAGGCTCACCCTGTCCAGGGCCTGGACGCCCTGGAAGCGTTTGCTGATGTCGGTCATACGCAGGTGCGGAGCCTCTGCGAACCGCTGTGCCTCGTCGGGCACGGGGAGTGGCGTCTCCATACCTGCTCCTTCCGCAATCCACTGGTCTTGTGATCGGGTGGTCGGACCAATATCCTGATGCCCCGGCCACAAAGTCAAGAGGCTGACTCGGTTTCTTCCGCAGAGAGGAAGCGGGCAAGATGCAGAAGATCATGGGAGACGCCACCACGGTCGTCCCCGACTACCTGCGCGGCCTGGCTGCCGCCCATCCCGGCGTCGTCGAGTACGACCCGGTTGACCGCATCGTCGTACGCCGGGCACCAGCCGCCCCGGGCAAGGTCGGGCTCGTCTCCGGCGGCGGCTCCGGCTGCGAACCGCTGCACGCGGGCTATGTCGGGCTGGGCATGCTCGACGCGGCATGCCCCGGCGAGGTGTTCTCATCTCCCGTGCCTAACCAGATCATGGCGGCGACCCGGCGCGCCGACCACGGCGCAGGCGTGCTCTACGTCGTCAAGAACTTCGGCGGCGAGGTGATGAACTTCGGCCTGGCCGCGGAGATCCTGCGGCGTGAGGGCGTCCGGATCGAGAAGGTTCTCGTCGACGACGACGCGTCGTTCCCGCCCGAGCTCGCGGCCCGGCGCCGTGGCCTGGGCGCCGCCGTGCTGGTCGAGAAGATCGCCGGCGCCGCCGCCGAGGAGGGACGCCCGCTCGACGACGTGGCCGCCCTCGCCCGCCGGGTCGTCGGACGCAGCCGAACGTTCGGTGTGGCGCTGAGTTCCTGCACACACCCGAAGACCGGCCGGCGCACGTTCGACCTGCCGCACGGGGAGTACGAGGTCGGCGTCGGTATCGGCGGTGACCGCGGCCACGAGCGCCGGCCGCTGCCGCCGGTCGACGAGATCGCCGATGTCATGCTGAAACGGATCATCGACGAACTGGAGCTGCGGCCTGGCAACCAGGTCGTGGTCCTGCTCAGCGGCCTTGGCGCGACCCCGGCCATCGAACTGTACGGGCTTTTTGCGGCGGTCCGGGATCGGCTTGTCAAGCAGGGCGTCGAACCCGTCCGGAGCCTGGTCGGCGACTACATCACCTCGCTCGACTCACAGGGCGCGCTGCTCACGGTGCTGCATGCCGACGAGGAACTGCTCGAACTCTGGGACCGGCCCGTACACACTGCTTCGCTGCGTTGGGGAGCCTGAGATGACCCTGGTGCTGTCGCAAGACGTCGTGACGACGTGGCTTGAGCGCTTCTGCGCCGACGTCGTGGCGGCCGAGTCCCACCTCAACCAGCTCGACGCCGCCGTCGGTGACGGCGAGCACGGCTCGAACCTGCGGCAGGGCGCGGTTGCTGTCCGCGCTCTGCTTCGAGACCGCAAGTTCGGCGACATCCAGGAACAACTGATGGCCGTCGCGATGGCGATCGTCAACACCGTCGGCGGTGCCAGCGGTGCGCTCTACGGCACGTTCTTCCTGCGGCTGAGTGACGTGGGCGCGGGTCGGAACACGCTGGACCTCGCCGGCCTCACCGAGGGCCTCGGTTCCGCCCTGGCGGGCATCCGGGAACTCGGTGGCTCGGCCCCCGGCGACAAGACGCTTGTCGACGCGATCCACCCGGCCGTCGCCGTGCTTGAGTCGCCGTCCACCGGATCCGCCGGCCTTGTCGCGGCCCTCGACCGCGCCGCCACCGCGGCCGAGCAGGGTCGTGATGCCACCGCGGCAATGGTGGCCAGGATGGGGCGGGGCAGCTACCTCGGCGATCGCAGCCGAGGCCACATCGACGCCGGTGCGACCTCCATGGCAATGCTGTTGCGCTGTCTGCACGCTAGCGCCGAGGAGGTCACATCATGAAGTCCTCGATCACTTCCGTCCATCTCCTCGACGGCGGCGTGCTCGACGTCGAGTCGAGCGTCGTCGTGCCCGGCAGCGGCTTCGGCCGCCGCATCGCCGTACCGGTTCAGATGTTCCTGGTCGGCACCACCTCGGGATACGTCCTGGTCGACACCGGCAACGACCCCGGTGTCATCGACGACCCGGTCGGCACCTGGGGAGCTGACCTGGCGGCGGCCTCCCGCCCGCGGATGCAGCCGCACCAGCACCCGGCCCGGCAACTGGCGCTGCTGGGTCTTGCGCCGCGCGATGTCCGGGCCGTGGTCTACACACACCTGCACCACGATCACGCCGGTGGCGGGCGCGTCTTTCCGCACGCGGTCCACGTCGTGCAGCGCGCGGAACACCGATGGGCGACCAGCCCTGACGGGCACGCGGGCACGGCGTACGTGCCGGCGGACTTCACCGCGACGACGTGGACGCTCGCCGACGGCGACTGGCACATGCTTCCCGGCCTCCAGCTCATGATGACGCCGGGCCATACTCCGGGGCACCAGTCGGTGGTCCTCTGGGACGTGCCGGACCTGGGCAACGTCATCCTCGCCGGCGATGCGATCAACACCGTCGGATGCATCGACGATGGCCTTCCGCCGGGCATCGCGACCGACACCCTCGCGGCCGTGCACTCGATGCACCGGCTCACGGCGCTGGCCGACGCCACGGATGCGCTCGTCGTGACCGGGCATGACATGACCCAGTTCGAGGCGCTACCGAAGGCCCCTGACCCGCTGCGGCGGCCGACCGGCGGCCCGGTCCACCAGGCGAGAAAGATGCTGGATCTGCGCTGACGATTCCGAAAGCGCCGCTGCCGGGACGACCGGCGGCGGCGCTGCGGGCAGGCGCGTCACCGGCGCTCGACCGTCTGCTCCAGATGCTCGGCGATGTCGCGTTCGACATCGCGGATGTGACTCAGCGCCGCGGTCCGGGCGTCCCGCACCCGATGCCCGATGATGGCCTGGCAGAGCGCCACGTGTCCGGCATGTGCGTGCGCTCGACGGCCGGGCAGCTTGATGACCCGGTGGGAGTACTTGAAGAACAGTGGCTCGACGCTCTCCATGAGCCGCAGCAGCAACGTGTTCTTGGTGGCCGCGACGATCGCGCGATGCAACTCGGCGTCGAGCTTGACGAACGCGTCGTCACTCAGTTGCGGGTTCTCGGCTTCCGCCAGGATTCGCTGCAGGTTGCTGGCCTCCGAGGCGGTGATCCGCCGGGCCGCCAGGCTGGCGGCGTCCGGCTCGAGGGACAGGCGGACCTCGAACAGCTCCGGCACGGTGAAGTCGTCGAACACCAGCAGATCGGACAGCTTGGGCATCGCCTTCTTGTCGCTGACGACGAAGACTCCTCGGCCATGGTCGGTCCGCAGCATGCCGTTGGCCTCGACGACGCGAATCGCCTCCCGCATCGAGCTGCGCCCGACGCCGAACCGCTCGGCCAGGACCCGCTCCGGCGGCAGCTTTTCCCCCGGCTTGATGTCGCCACGGGTGATCAACTGCTCCAGCTGGGCTGCGACCGAGTCGGCAACCTTCAGTCGGCGGACCGGCTCGATATCGCCAGGACCGATGCCGGCCATCCTCACGACCCCTTCCATGTAGCGCACGTATGGCCTTACCCGGTGATCAACTCACACATGAATGGTCAGGTGGCCTGAACACACTCTAGCATTGTCCCGCCGCCGCTATCGATGCCAGCCCATTCAATGGTGACGGAGCGGCCCGGACATCTGCCCGGGCCGCTTACATCTACCGGCTTGCCGGCTGGAACGGATGGTCACGCAGATGCGGCACCAACTGCTCCCAGGTGAACTCGCCCTCCATGAAGAACGCACTCGTGTCGTAAGTGCCGTCCATCGTGTCCTTCAGCGACTCCGGGCCGACGAACCCGATGGCCTTCCAGCCCATGTGGTCCTTGTTCCCGCCGTACACCGGGTCGCAGTAGAAGCCCTGCTTCGTGTGCAGGCAGAGGGCGGGAAAGAAGCTCATTCCCTCGTCGAAGGTGCCCTGCAGGAACGTGGTCACCGCTTCCCTCGTGCCCAGGGTGACCTTGGCCGGCTTCGGCGCGCCGGAGACCGCCTCCAGTACGCCGTCCTGCTGATCCTCGGTCAGGTTCTTGAAGTCGGCGTCGTAGCTCTTCCTGGCCACCGCATCGAGGTCGCGGATGCCGTGGCGGTAGGTCTGCTGCATGTCCCACATTCGGGCCCGCCACGCTTCGGCGAACTTGCCGGTCAACTTCAGAAACCCGCTGCCGTCCGCCGCGGCGAAGATGTAGTCGATACCGGACAGGTAGCGGTCGATGAACACCACCACCCGTGCCTCACGCGCCCCGGGGTCGTGGTCGGTGGGCATGATGCGAGCGGTCGCGGCTTCGATCGTCTCCCACTCATGTTCGGTGAAGAACAGCCGTTCGTTCGAATCGGGGTCGATCGGTGCTCCGACGACCTCCCAATCAGCCTTGAGGGTCACAAGTCCTCCTTTCGTGGAACGTGTTGGCTAGGCGACCTTGATGTGCTCTTCGCGGCCCTTGGCGTACGTCTCGACGATGTACTCGCACGCTCGCCAGGCATTGGCCATCATGGTCAGCGTCGGATTCACCCCGGTCGAGGTTGGGAAGCCCGCCCCGTCCACGACGAACAGGTTGTCGATGTCGTGCGTCTGGCACCATTCGTTGAGCACCGACTTGGTCGGGTCGTTGCCCATCCGTGCCGTACCGTGCTGGTGGCACGTATTCCCGGTCATCCGGTCCAGGTACACCGGCACCGTCTTGCGAGCGCCCGCGACCTCCAGGATCTCGGCGTTCTTGTCCACCTGCCATTTGCTCATACGCACGTCGTTCTCGTGCGGCTGGTGGGTGATCCTGGCGACCGGGAGACCCCACGCGTCCTTGACGGTCGGATCGAGGTCGACGCGGTTGGACTCGCGCGGCATGTCGTGCAGGATCGCCCCGATCTTCATCGCGTAGTTGAAGTAGTCACGGTCGGCGTCCTTGAGGGCGCTGCCCCAGCTCGGCCGGCCGGGGAAGACCCAGTTGACCGGATGAACCGTCTGCGAGGCAGAGATCAAACAGCCGCCGATGTGGCCGCGGTCCTTGCCGGTCTCGTAGAACTCGAAGGTGCCGCCGCTGATGTAGTTGCCGGCCCAGCCGTACAGCGGGTCGTCGACCTCCTTGTCGAACAGGCCGACGGCGAAAACGTACTCGTGGAAGGTCGCGTTCTTGCCGACCAGGCCGCTGGAGTTCGCCAGGCCGTCCGGGTGCGTCGCGGAGCGCGACATCAGCATCAGTCGGGCCGACTCGATGGCGCCCAGGCTGAGCACGACGACCTTGGCGTCCTGCTCGACTTCGCGTCCCTCCGGGTCGATGTAGACGACGCCGGTCGCCCGGCCGTCCTTGCCGACCTTGATCTCCCGCACGAAGCACTCGGAGCGCAACTCGAAGTTGCCGGTCGCCACAGCTTCCGGGATGAACGTGGTGAGGGTGTTCGACCGGGCACCGCTCGGGTCGCCGTACTGGTTCCAGAAGCTGGTCTTGTTGAACGGGTCTCGGCCCTTGTGCCGGTTGGTGACCATCGCGTGCGGGATCGGGAAGGCGTTGAACCCCATCTTTTTGGCGGCGTCGTAGAACCGCCGGCCAAAGCGCGTCGGACGCAGAGGCTCGCTCGGGTACGGGCGGCTACGGAACGGTTCGTACTTGTCCGCGCCGGCCACACCGGACACGCCGAACTCCCACTCGACCTTGGTCAGGTAGGGCTCCAGGTGCTCGTAGCGGATCGGCCAGTCGGCGAGGCTCGCGCCCGGCAGGTCGCCGTGCAGCGAGCGCTGGATGAAGTCGGACTCGCGTGGCCGAGGCACCCAACCGGCCCAGTGGTTGGTGCCGCCGCCGACCAGCTGCGGGGTCGGCGAGAACGGAAACACCTCGGCGACGGAATTCTCGTCGTGGCGCAGGGTCCGGGGGAACAGCTTCGGGTCGGGCCACAGATAGTTGCGGTTGACGTACTTGACCTCGTCGCCGGAGTAGTGCTCGTGGGCACGCAGCCAGGGTCCCCGGTCGAATCCGACAACCTTCATGCCTGCCTCGGCCAGCACCTTTACTGCGGTGCCACCGGTCGCGCCGAGTCCGACGACGATCGCGTCGACCGGTTCCGGCTTTGACGAATGGGCCATACCTCTCTCTCCTCTCCTTTCGAACGGGCGCTCGGTGGCAGGGCAGGCCAACGGCGATCACCGGGCCCGTCGGCCGCCAGCCCGGGCCGGCGGCCGACGGGCCGTGCGGTCAGACGCGCCCGAGGTACTCGACAATGGCCCGGCCGAAGTGCGGCAGGTCGACCGGCGTGCGCGAGGTGATGACGTTGCCGTCCTCGACGACCGGCTCGTCTACCCACGTGCCGCCCGCATTCTCGACATCGGTCTTGATCGGCAGATAGCCGGTGATCCTCCGGCCCTTGGTCGCCCCCGCCGAGGCGAGCATCCAGCCACCGTGACAGATCGCGGCGACCAGCTTGCCGGCCTCGTACGCCTCCCGGACCAGATCGATCATCTCTGGGTGCAGGCGCATGTTGTCAGGGGCGAAACCGCCCGGAATGATGACCGCGTCGAAGTCGGCGGCGGAGACGTCCGGCGCGCCGGCGTCCGCCCGCATCGGGTAGTGCTCCTTGCTGTCGTACGACTCCTTGGTGCCACTGCCGATGACCCGGACGTCGGCGCCCGCCTCCTGCAGGCGCAGCAGGGGGTACCAGCCCTCAAGAATCTGGTACTCGTCTTCGATCAGCAGCGCTACGCGCTTGCCGGAAAGCGACATCTCACGTTCCTTCTCTTCGCACTTGCGTTTCTCGGTGGTTCCCACATGAAGCCGGGCCCGGGGATGGCGGTCAGGCGCCGATCATCCGGAGGAACTCGACGCTGGTGCGCACGTCGCCGTGGTTGGCCTGGATGTTGCGCAGGGCCTCCCAGTGCTGGCCGAAGCCCAGCGGCTGCTCGGCGGCACCCGGGATGGACGCCGGAATCGCAGCGGTGGTGTCGGCCAGAACGACCACCTTGAAGTCCTGGTTGTTGCCATCGATGGCGGTGGCGATCTGGCAGTTGCCGGTGGAGAGACCAGCGACTACCAGGGTGTCGCAGCCCGCGCGGCGCAGATACTCGGTCAACGGCGTGCCGTAGAACGAGGAGAACCGGTGCTTGCGCATCACCGGCTCGTCGTCGAGCGGCTTGAGCTCGTTGACCAGCTCGTCGCCGCCGTTGCCCCAGGAGCCGGGGAAGGTAGCCAACTGACCTTCGAGGCCCCACTTGCGGTCGGCGTACCCAGCGTCCTTGCCATCGCCGCGAAGGCCCCAGAGCGACCAGACGACGGGGATGCCCTTGGCGCGGCAGGTATCGAGCACGTTGACTACCGGCTGGACCACGTCCTTGCCCTCCGGCGCGCCGCCGATGCTCGGGATGTACATGGCACCACCGGGCTCGGCACACGCCTTCTGCATGTCCAGGACCAGCAGCATCGTCTTACCCGGGTCAATCGTCGGAGCCACCCAGGTCGACCGGTCGATGACCTTGTCGATGTTCTCGTAGGTGTAGTCGAGTGAAGACATCGATCCTCCTGGCATCTTGTTCGGGCACCAAAGCCACGATTTCGTACGGTCAGGTCACTCGACGCCGAGCGCACGCCACCTCTTCGGCGGCCACAACGATCGATGACCCTCTGATCTGGTGAGCAGGTGGTCTGAACACTAACTCAGTTCAGGGCAGAGTCAAGAGGTGTTTCATCTTGACTTCCGCCGGGTTACAAACTCCTGACCAGCGGTAGTCCAGACGCGGCGCAGCTTCGGTATTCGTGGCGGAGAAGGCTCAACGGGCGGCCAGATGGCGTCGCGGGCCACGCGCAACCATTGACTGATGACCATCAATGCCACCCGAACCGGCCATGGCGCCCAGGCACGTACGCATGGCGGCGTGGATCTCGTCGGCGAGTACGACGAGGCAGCCTTGGCCACGGGCGGCCGGGGATGCAGCGGTGCGGATCGCGGCAAGGAGGTTGGCGGGTCCGTCGGCGCCGGCCATGGTCGGGTTATGCATTGCGCCGGTGACCACTACCGGCTCGGGTCGCTGATGGAGCAGGTCGAGCAGGTACGCGGTCTCCTCGATCGTGTCGGTGCCCTGAGTGACGACCACCCCGGTCGCGCCCGCCGCGATTCCGCTGGTCACCGCGGTGACGAGCGCGACGATGGCGGTGAAGGTCAGGGATGCGCCAGGGCGGCGACGGAAATCCACCACCTCAATGCCGATCCCCGTCGAGGCCAGCCCCGGTACGGCGTCAACCAGCTCCCTCGGACAGGGTGGGGCTGACACCTCCGCCGCTGCTGTGTGTCATGGCGATCGTGCCGCCCAGGCCGAACACCACCACCACCCTCGGCGTCGATGTTGTCGGGGTGGGAGACACAGCGTTCCTTCCAGCGGTCGCGGATTTGTGATGGGCAGGAGCGTATTACGGCAGAGTGCCGATGAAGCGGCATGCTTGGTCGACCCCGTCGAGGGAGAGGAGACGGCTGCGGGCTCGGCGATGCCCGCGAAGCCGTACTGGCCGAGGTCGGCGCAGCGACGTTGCAGCCAGCGCCAATCGAGGCTCAGGTACTCAGCCAGCTGGCGCAACCGTCTCGCTGGCGTGTTCACCGTCATGGACGGAGACTGTGCGGCAGGGCGCGGGCTGACCTCGTGGGCGACCGCGTTACTCCCCGGCGTGCTGGTGGCCCTCGACGTCTTGTCATCGTGGCGGCATGAGCTGATTACTCGCCGGCGCGGAGTACCTCGCTGAGCCGGTCGTGTCGCCGCAGCGCCGCCTCGACCGGGACGACTGCGGTGGCCGCCGCCACCAGCGCCACACCTGTCAGGCAGAGCAGCCACCACGGCAGGACCGTCGCCGGGTCGGCGGCTTGGCCGGTGAGCAACTGTAGCTCGAGCGGGCCGAGCGTCAGCTGCGCGAGCAGGGCCCCGAGTAGCGGGCCGCACACCGCGGCGACCACGACCGGTGGCAGCAGTTCTCCTGCGGCGACCCAGCGGGCGTCGCGTGGCCGCAGGCCGAGGGTCCGCAGTCGGGTCAGGGTCTGCCACCGCTCCTGCGCACCGGCGGCGGCGGCGAGCGTGAGGCCGAGCAGTCCCAGCGCCAGCAGCACCGCGGCGGTCGTCCAGGCCAGCCGTAGTGTTCCTGCGGTCAGCGGCGCCACTCGTTGCGCCTGCAGGACGTCGGTGCGCAGCACGATGTCGGCGGGGACGTCGCTGTCCGACACGGCCTGTGCCGTGCCGGGGCCGGTCACCCAGATGGTGTTGGGAACGGCGGGCAGCCCGGCCTCGGCGAGGGCAGCGGCGTCCACGATGACGACGTCGCCGGCGCCGCCGACGGGGGGCGCGGTGCCGACCGCGGTGAGGCGGATCGTCGGGCCGTTGTCGCGGGACAGTTGCAGCCGCGTGCCGGTGTGCAGGTCGCCGGTGCTCGATCGGACCAGCGCGGGCACGCCGGCGGGGTCAGGTCCGGGTGCTGTGAGCTGGGACAGTGCCGGGGCGTCGGGTAGCGGGGTGGTGGCCAGGAGGCGCCCGAACGCGGCGGCGTCCACGATGACCAGGC
This sequence comes from Micromonospora maris AB-18-032, assembly GCF_000204155.1. Classification (NCBI taxonomy): domain Bacteria; kingdom Bacillati; phylum Actinomycetota; class Actinomycetes; order Micromonosporales; family Micromonosporaceae; genus Micromonospora; species Micromonospora maris. Next base: position 2,639,025 of record NC_015434.1, read on the forward strand.
GTGGGGTGAACAGTGTCGATTCGGTGAAGAGCGGTGCGGAGTCGGTTACCTGTGCGGCGACGACCTGCTCTATCCCGGGTGCGGCGGCGATGCGTTCGGCTAGTGCGGGGGTCGCGTCCTGGACGTCGCTGCTGATGTCGAGGCGGGCGTCGGCACCGGTGGTGTGCCATGCGCCGTCATCGAGACCTCGGGTGATGGTGGCGCCGACGACAAGTGCGAACGACGCGAGCGCCGTGGCGCTGACGAGCACCAGCAGCGGCAGCGCGCGTGCGGCGGTGGTGGCCGCCCGGGCAGCGCCGAACACGGCCAGCGGGCGGCGCGAGCGCAGCGCCTGTCGGAGGGCGATCCGTAATCCGACAGGCAGCAGCCGCAGCACGACGAGTGCGCCGGCGAGCGCGCCCAGGGCGACGGCGCTGATCGGGAGGACCAGGTCGCCGGTCAGCTCACCGGTGTCGCCGTGGGAGGCGTCGGGCAGGAGTCCGCGCTGGTGCAGGGTGCCGACGGCGGCGACCGCGGCGATCAGCACGGCGGCTTCGACGGCGGCGCGGCGCAGCCGGCCGGTGGTCAGGATCCAGCGCCGAGCGGCCGGGTTGGCGGGTTGGTGTCGGTCGCGGCTGGCGCGGGCGGCGGCGAGGGTGCCGAACGTCGGCCCGGCGACGGCGCCGGCCAGGACCACGGGAATGGTCCAGGTCCAGGAGGCACCGGGTGCGGTGGTGTGGGCGAGTGCGAGGCCGACGGCGGCGGCCGACAGGGACACCACGGTGGACTCGATGATCAGTTCAGCGCCGAGGTCGGGTAGCGCCGCACCGCGTTGCCGGGCGGCGCTCAGCGCCGGGGTACGGCGGCGGACCAGCAGGTCGGCGGCGAGCAGCAGGACCAGTACCGTGGCGGTCAGGACTGCGGCGAGCAGGACGGCGGCCTGGGTGAAAGCGGCGCTGATCTGGGTACGGGCGTCGCGCAGGACGGTGTCGAGCTGCGATTCCCACTTCAGGGAGCCGTCGCGGGCGGCTGATGAGCCGGAGGATGCCTTGAGTTTGACCACCTGGCTGGCGAGCGTCGCGGTGGCGCCCCAGGTGAGCGCGTCGGGTGCGGGGGCGAAGTGGACGGTGCGCCGCAGCTGGTCCTGGTCGAAGGCGAGCCGGGCGTCGGGCAGCGACTCGCGTGACAGCAGGGCGGCGACGCGGGTGGTGCCTGGGCCGTCGGCGCCGGGCACGGGGCGCAGCAGCGCCGGGGCGAGTCGCCAGGCGGGGTCGGCGCTGTCGGCGGGGCGGTAGATCCCACTGATCCGGATGTCCTTGTCGCGTCCGTGGTCGTCCTCGGCCGGGATGCGGTCGCCGGGGCCGACCTGGAGGGCGGCGGCGTCGGCCTCGGAGAGGCCGACCTGCACCGGCCAGGGCGGCCCGTGGTAGGGGATCTCGATGGACCGTTCGGGGATCGTGGGGCCGGGTGCGCTGCCGGCGATCCAGGTCACGTCCGGGCCGCCGAGGTCATCGGCCAGGTAGGTGAGCTGGACGGTACGCGGCAGGTTGCCGTCGGTGATGCGCAGGATCGGGCTGTTGACCACGGCGATGGACGGCAGCAGCGCGGCGTCCAGGTCGGGTCCGAGCGTGTAGGTCGCCCGGGCGCGGAAGTCGTCGACGTCGTCGGCGAGGCGGGATATCCGCAGCCGTCCGCCGGTCGGGCCGGCGTCGCGTTCCCAGTCGGCGTGCACGAGGACGTGCGACTCGTTGCCGGCGCGGCGGACCGTGTCCTGGACGGCGTCGTCGGCGGCGGCACGCAGCAACGCCGGCACAGCCCCGGCGAGCAGCGCGACGACGGCGATGACGCAGGCGGTGAGCAGCAGCGCGCCCGCGTCGGTACGGCCACGGCCACGGACGCTGGGCCAGTGCGGCGCCGGCCACCGGCGGGTCAGCCACCGGTTCACGGCACCACCCGCAGGTGCGCGGCGTCGGCCCGGCGGACCTGGACGCTGACCACCGCGGCGACCGTCAGCAGGCAGCCGGCCAGCAGGACGGCGAGCAGCGCGGCCTCGGCCGGCCACGGCCAGTGCGGTTGGGCGGCCGGGATGGGTGCGGCGCCGGTGTCGGAGCGTACGAGCAGGGGAGCGACGAGGCGGGTGGCGAGTGCGCCGACGGCCGTGCCCGCGGCGAGCAGGGGCAGCAGGATGACGGCGTGCTGGCCGAGGAGTACGGCCCGGATGCCGCGTCGGGTCATCCCCAGGCCTCGCAGCCGCGCCACCTCTACGGCGCGGACCTGCAGATCGCAGGTCACGTGCGCGACGATGCCGGCGAGCAGCAGCAGGGCCGAGGCGGGGACGACGAGCCGGAGTGCGGCGGGCAGCGCGGCGTGCAGCGGGCCGCTGGTGAGACGGGCGGTTTCCGCGTCGCGGGTGGTGACGGTGCCCAGGTGCAGGGCGGTGGCCCGCTCGGCGGCACCGGGGTCGGTGGGGTGGCCGACCCACCAGGCGTCGACCGGGAATGTCAGGTCGCCGGTGACGGCGCGGGCGCGGGACAGCGTGTCCAGGTCGGCCAGGACGGCGGCGGCGCCGGGGGCGGACGGTACGGCCGGCACGACCTCGGTGACGACGATCGGGACGGGCGTGGTGCCGACGGTGATGCTGAGTTGGCTGCCGATGTCGGCGCCGACCGCGGTAGCGAAGCGGGTGCCGACGGCGACGGGCACCGGGCCAGGGTCGGGGAAGGCGGTGGCGACAAGGGTGCGGGCGGCGTCCGCGTCGCCGAGGTCGACGGTCGCCGCCATCTGCAGCGCGGTTCCCGTCGCCGTGGCGGAGAGCACGACGGTCGGGTCGCGCAACTTGGTCGGGATCGGCGGCGCGGACGTGGCCGTCCACGGCGATCCGTCCGCCGATGCGGTGGGCGGCACGGTGAGGGTGACGGCGATGCCGATGGGGCTGCCGACCGTGGCATCGGGGCCGGCGGTGACCGGCAGGGACACCGCGACGAGGTGCAGTCCGTCGGCGGTCGCGCACGCGGGCAGCCGGTGCTCGCGGCCGTCGAGCGGTACAGGGGGACCGGTACAGGGTGTGCGCAGACCGGTGGCGTCCTGCAGCAGCAGCCGGGGTGTCACGGTGAGTGGGATGGGGCCGGTCGCGGTGCCGCTCAGGACGAGTGGGGCGCCGGCTGCCACGGGCAGGCCGGTGACCGGGGTGGGTGGGGCGAGTGCTGCGCCGACGTCCGTCCAGGTGCGGTCGTGGTCGAGGCGTCCGCGCAGCAGCGCGTCGGCGCGGGTGGTGTCGACGGCGACCAGGCGCGGTGCGTCGCCGGCGGTGCCGAGCCACTGACCGACGGCGGTACCCCGGTCGAGGACGGGACTCACCGTGCCGGCGGTGGCTGCGGCGAGGTTCGCGCCGTCGCCGGGCACGGGCGTCGCGTCGAGGGACACTGCCAGGTCGGTGCCGACGGCGAGCGCGGCCTGGTCACGCTGCGACTGGTGCCAGGTGGTGTCGAAGGCGAGACCGAAGGTTGCGGCAGCGCAGGCCAGAGCGACGAGGAGCCCGGCGGCGACGGCCTGGGGTCGGCGGGCGGCCTCGGCGGCCGCCAGCGTCAGCGCCAGCCCACGGGTCCGGTACGCCAGCCGGTCGGTGCCGCGCAGGGCGGGCAGTACCACCCGCAGCGCCAGGGCGGCGCCGGTGGTGAGCAGCAACGCCGGTGCGAGGATGCGGACCGTGTCGGCGCGGGGGCTGGCGGTGGTGGGCTGCGCGTACAGCTGCCACCATGCGGTGGCGGCGAGTGCGGCGAGGATCAGGTCGGCGCCGGATCGGGCCAGCAGTTCGCGGCGGGTGCGGCGGTCCCCGGGTGCCGGACCGGGTCGGATCGCCAGGACGGTGAGGACCGCGGCGAGGACCAGCGCGCCGGCGACGATCGCGAGGACCTGGGCGGCGGTGACGGTCGGCGTGGTGGTGAGGTCGGCGTCGTCCAGGGGAGGCAGGTGGGTCAGGCCGGCGTGCAGGGCCGACGAGGCCGGTATCGCGAGCACGACGGCGACGGCGGCGACGAACCCGCCGTCGAGTGTCGCGGTGGCGGCCAGTTGACGGCGGCTGGTGCCGAGGGCGGTCCGGAGGGCGGTTTCGTCGGCGCGTATGCCGGCGGTCAGCCGGCCGGCGAGGACGAGTGCCGTCGCGGTCAGGACACCGCCGAGGACGGCGATGGCGAGCACGAGGGCGGCGGTGGCGTGCCGTTGGTCGCCGGCGGCGCGCAGGGTCAGCGGCAGGTCGGAGGCGACCCGTGCGAGCCGGACACGGTCACCGAGGGTACCGGCCAGCCGACGGTCCGCGCCGCGGACAGCGTCGGCCACGGTCTGCAGGTCGCGGCGGTGGGCGTGGGACAGGTCCGGATGGGCGGTGACCTCCATCCGGCCGATGGTGGCGCCGGTGGTGAGCAGGTCGGCGAGGTCGACGAGGAACGGGCCGTAGGCGTTGACCGGCTGCTGGAAACGGCCGTCGTGGTAGCCGGTGGCGGAACCTGCCGCGGCCAGCGGGTCGCGGTCCCAGCCGCGCCCCGGCAACGGGCGCACCACACCGACGACGGTCACGTCGATGGCCGGGACGGGATCGTGGGCCAACTCGGCGCCGAGACGCACCCGGCGACCGGGGGTGAGGCCGATCAGCTGGGCGGTGGACTCCAACACCACCGCGTCACCACGCTCACGCGGCCAGCGCCCGGTGACCAGCTCGGCTCGGGTCGGCAGGTCGTCCAGCCCCGACAGGTACGCCTGGGCCGCGACGGTGGTGCCCGGAGCGAGTGCGGCCGGCAACGCCCGCAGCACCGTCGACGCCCGCGCAGTGGTGGTCACCGGAAACGGTGCGAGCGTGGCGGCCAGCACGGCGCGGGTGTCGGCGTCGACGGACTGCGCGTCCGGGCCCTCGACGGTGCCGGTGTAGACGGTCACGTCGACGGCAGCCGGGGCGGCGCGGGCCATGGCGACCTCCAACGCCCGCTCGGTGGTGCGGGTGCTCAGCAGGGTGCAGGTGCCCAGCAGGGTCGCGCCGACGGTGACGACCCCGACGAGGGCCGCCAGCAACGGCCACTGCGCGCGGGCGCGCCGCCGGACGAGCCTCAGCATCGCCCGCGTCACCCCGCGTCCGGCACAGGCTCGTCCGGTTGCCCGGCTGCCTCGTCGTGGAGGTGCCCGTCGTGGATCCGGATCACCCGGTCGGCCAACGCCATCATCACCGGATCGTGGGTGGACACCAGTGCGGTGACACCTTCGGACTCGACCACCCCACGCAGCAGGGCCATCACCGACAGGCCTGTCTCCGCGTCCAGTTGCCCGGTGGGCTCGTCGGCGATCAGGAGCCGGGGCGAGGCGGCCAGCGCGCGGGCGATCGCCACCCGCTGCTGCTGCCCGCCGGACAGCTCGGCCGGCCGCTGCCGGGCATGGTCGGCCAGACCGACCAGCTCCAGCAGCAACTCGACCCGCCGCTCGCGCTCGGCCGGAGCGACGCGGGCCAGCCGCAGCGGGGCGGCGACGTTCTCCGCGGCCGACAGCACCGGGATCAACCCGAAGCTCTGGAAGACGTACGACACCTTCTCGCGCCGCAGCCGGGACAGGCCGTCCTCGTCGAGCGCGGTGACGTCCGCGCCGTCGACGTGCACGGTGCCGGCGTCCGGGCGATCCAGACCGCCGATGACGTTGAGCAGGGTGGTCTTGCCCGAGCCGGACCGGCCGACGAGCGCCACCATGCAACCGGCGGACACGTCGAACGACACACCACGCAGCGCGTGCACGACGGTCGGCCCGGTGCGGAAACGCCGATGCACGCCGCGTACGCGCAGCAGCGGCTCGCTGCTCATTCGCCGTTTCCCGACGGGCGGATCGTGATGTGGTCGGCTTCCAGAGCCAGCCGGACCCGTCGGGTCAGCGCCAGCGCCTGACGGAAGTCGCGGGGCACCTGCACCCGCCCGGCACGGTCCATCACGGCGTACTCCTCGGCGACCATGTGCGTGTCACCCACCGCATCGGTGGTGGTGCGGCGCAGCACCTCGCTGCTGGTACGCCCGTCCCGGATCGCGACGGTCCGCTCGACCTGGCCGCTGACCTCCGGGTTGTGGGTCACCACGACAACGGTGACGCCGTAGCGCCGGTTGACGTCCCGTAGCACGCCGAAAACCTCCGCGGACGTGGCGGCGTCCAACTCGCCGGTCGGCTCGTCGGCGAGCAACACTTTCGGCCGGTTGGCCAGTGCCACCGCGATCGCGACCCGCATCTGCTGCCCTCCGGACAGTTGCCCTGGGCGGCGATCGGCGCAGTCGGCGACACCGAGGCTGTCCAACAGCTCAGCGACACGCTTGCGGCGCTCCTCCTTGCCGGTGCGGGCCGCCGTCATGGGCAGGTCCACCATCTCCCGTGCGGTCAGGTACGGGATCAGATTGCTCGCCGTCTGCTGCCGGACGAACCCGACGGTGTGCCGCCGGTAGTCCACCCGGTCCGCGCGGGACATCCCCAACAGGCTCCACCGGTCGACCCGCACCCGCCCGGCGGTGGGGGCGTCGATACCGGCCAGGATGGACAGCAGCGTCGACTTGCCCGATCCGGAGGCACCGACGACGGCGACCAACTCCCCGCTGTCCACCGTGAGGTCCAGTCCCTGCAGGGCCTGCACCTCGATCGAACCCGTCTGGTAGATCCGCACCAGGTTCTCGCAGACGATGAGCGCGTCCCGGCCGAACTCGGACGCGCGCGCCGGCGGCTGCGGCAGGGACAGCGGTCTGCGGGACATTGCTTCCTCCGTCCGGGTGGCGCCGACGCCGAGCCCGTCTCGGCTGGTGGTCAGGCCCACCGGCCGGGGACAGGGTGTCGCCTGGCCAGTACACATAGCTGCCGATGTGTCGAGAGCCCCGATTGCCCGTGCTGGCCCAGATTGAAGCAGTTTCGCAACCAGCGGCGGCGTTGACCATGCCCCGGGACGACTTTCCTGCGATACCGGAACGAGGGTCTGCTCGTGAACGCGTCGACGGGCGGCGAAGCTACTCGGTGCACACCGATGGCCCGGACATCCGGGATCCGCTCACCGAAAGCAGGCGGAAGACAGCGCCGGCAGCCTCAGCCCGACTGATCTCCCGGGCCGCGTCCGCGCTGAAGAGCACCTCATCGGCCTGCCGCTGCACCCGTTCGCCGAGCGGACGAGGGAAATGTCGATCTCGTGGGCGGCGAGTTCCTCGACCACCTGTTGCGCGGAGAGGTCGGTCATCAGCGACGCCGTGAACAGACGCATGATCGCGAGGTAGACGCCGCGTTCAGGCACGGTCGGGAAGGTGAAGGCATCAAGGCGGCCAAGGTCATCCGCCGGCCCACCCATCCGGACAGGATAGGCGACGGTCAGTAGCCCACGACATGCCTGGCAGCACAGGAACCGGGATCCGTAGCAGGGCACGGGCTGATGCATTGAGGGGGAGACGCGTCGCCACGCTCCCGATCGACACGCAACCACGCATCAGCCTGCGGGGAGGTCCGGTTCAGAAACGGCGGCACCGGGGGATTGACCGTCGTCGTCGACAGCGACCATGACCAGGTGGGCGGTGGCTACATCGACCGGTGGTACGCCGCGGTCCCACCGGTCGGCGGTGACCTTTACGTGACCTCCATGGAGCTGCCTTCGGCCCCAGGTGATGCGGGCGTCGGCGTACACGACGTCGCCGACGCGGACCGCGCGAAGAACGGCGGTTTCCTCGATGACGGACGATGTGACCCGGTGGTGGTGTCGGGCCAGTGGCCGCAGGATCCCGACGAGCGGGTCGAGTTGGAGTCTCGCTGGCATCCGGTCTTCGGTGACCGGCAGCAGGAACTCGTGCTCATCGGCGTCGGCCTGGACGGCGACGGGCTGCGGAAGGCCTTGGTGGGCTGCCTGCTCACCGACACGGAGGTTGCCGCGGGGGAGGACGCGTGGCGGCTGCTCCCTGATCCGTTCCCCGGCTGGACCTCAGTGATCTGCACGACCACGAGCAGGCCGACCCGGTGTCCGCACCGCAGCGCTTGGTGGGGACCGCGGTCGGTGACGCAAGACGTGCGGCCACGCGACGCATAATGGTCCTGTCACCGGCGAACGGTGAGATCGAGGACGGCTGACATGTTGCGGCCGGCACTGGAGAAGGACGCGACCACGGTGACTCAGACCATGCCCAACGTGAGCCGCAACACCCGCCAGCGAGCTGAGGTGCTGGCACTGCTGCGCGAGGTCGAGGGGTTCCATTCGGCGCAGCACCTGCATCAAATGCTGCTGTCCCGCAAGGCGCGGGTCGGCCTCACCACCGTGTACCGCACGTTGCAGTTGCTGGTTGATGCCGGTGAGATCGACTCCACGCGGCTGCCCGGCGGCGAGCAGTTGTTCCGCCGGTGCAGCCAGAGCAGGCATCACCATCATCTGGTCTGCCGCGAGTGCGGACGCACGGTGGAGGTGGCCGGGCCTGCCGTCGAACGGTGGGCCGACAAGATGGCCGTCCAGCACGGCTTCACCGACGTTGACCACACCCTGGAGATCTTCGGCACTTGCGCGGAGTGCGCCCGCTGATCGCTGTCGGCCAGGCAGCAGTCGGTGGGCCCCTGCCGCGACCCGATCCGCGACCGCGCTGCCGGCTCAGCCGAGAGCCCGTACCGGAAGCCGTGCCGCGGGTCCCATGACGAAGTCGGGGTCGATCTGGGCGGTCAGGTCTGTTCCGGCGCGCTCGTTGGCCCAGGCGTGCGCATTGCGGCGGTGGAACTCGTGGGCGTGGCGGGTGAACTCCTCCCAGTCCTGGCCGGTGGCGTCGACGGCGTCGGCCAGTTGCGTCAGCACCGCGCGGTTGGCGGGCTCCAGGGCGTCCAGTGGGTCGACGATGCCACGTTCGGCGCGGCGCACGTACGCCGACCGGCTGACCCAGGTGAGCAGGTCCGCTCCGACGTGTTCGCGGAGGAAGTCCACGTCGGCGGTGTTTTCGATCTTGTTGCCGACTACCGCCAGGGCGACCCCGTAGTCGCGGGCGTAGCCGGCGTACTGGCGGTAGACGCCGACGCTGCGCACCGTGGGCTCGCATACCAGGACGGTGAGATCGAAGCGGGTGAACAGGCCGGAGGCGAAGGAGTCCGCGCCGGCGGTCATGTCCACCACCACATACTCGGCCGGGCCGTCGGCCATGTGGTTGAGCAGCAGTTCCACCGCGCCGACCTTGGAGTGGTAGCAGGCCACCCCCAGATCCTCCTCGCTGAACGCGCCGGTGACGGCCAGCCGCACCCCGCCCACCTCGCGGACGCAGCAGTCGTACACCGGGTTGCTTTCCGCGACGCGCAGCAGTCGGGAGCCGGCACCGGGTGGGGTGGTCTTGACCATCGCGGCCGCCGAGGTGATCCGGGGGTTGTCCCCACGCAGGTACTCCTTGATCTGCGGCAAGGCGTCACCGAGCGCCGGCAGTTGCGCTGCGGCCTCCTCACTCGCTCCCAGCGCCACTGCGAGATGCTGGTTGATGTCGGCGTCGATGGCCAGCACCGGCCGGTCCCCGGCGGCGAGGTGGCGAGCGAAGAGGGCCGCCAGCGTGGTCTTGCCGCTGCCGCCCTTGCCAACGAACGCGATCTTCATTCGGACTGCTCCATCGTGATGTAGGTGGAAACCATTTCCACTTGAGGCACTGTAGTGGCCCGTCCTGCCCAAGTCGTTCAACTTGCCGAGACTGCACCGTGGCTGTCGTTTCGGTGACCGGGTCTCGCTGGTCCGACACCGGTGGAACTGCGCTACCGCCGGTCCCGTCGGGCGGCGTCGACCAGGCGCCAGCTCGGCGACCTTTGTGTCGGTGCTCATCCGCCCTGGCGGCCGCGGCGGGCGTACTTGGCGCGGAACTTCTCGACCCGGCCGGCGGTGTCGAGCAGGCGCTGCTTGCCGGTCCAGAAGGGGTGGCTGGCTGAGGAGATCTGGACGTCGATAACGGGGTAGGTGTTGCCGTCGGTCCACTCGATGCTCTGGTCGCTGGTGGCCGTCGAGCGGGTGAGGAAGGCGAAGTCGGCACCCTTGTCGCGGTAGACGACGGGTCGGTACTCGGGGTGGATGGTGGGCTTCATGCGGGTTGCGCTCCTTCGGTGTCGGTGTCGGTGTCGGTGTCGGTGTCGGTCAATTCCTCCGCCCCGAGGGGGAAGCAGCCGGCGAACGGGTCGTGGTAGGTGCGCCAGGTCTCCTCGCCGTCGGCGAGTTCGGCATCGGTGAGCAGGCAGCCGGCGAGGGTGCGGTGCAGCTCGACAGGGTCGATGTCGAGGCCGATGAAGACCAGGTGCTGGTGCCGGTCGCCGTAGTAGGGGTCCCAGTCCAGGGCGGCGGCGAGGCGGCGCTGGTCGTCAACGTGTTCCCAGCGGTCCTCGGGCAGGCTCACCAGCCAGTGCCCGAGGGATCCCATGGACAGGCCGCCACCGGCGAACTCCCAGGCCACGACGGTGTCGGGTTGGCTGGCCAGCCACAGGTGGCCCCGGGAGCGGATGACCTCGGCGTTGACCTCTTCGAGGACGTCGTGCAGACGCTGCGGGTGGAACGGTCGGCGGGCACGGAAGACGGCGGAGACGACTCCGCAGTCGGGCTTCGGCTCGTGCACGCCGAGGGTGTAGCCCTGCAGGCCGCGGGCCAGCACCCCCGGGGTCTCCAGCCGGTACCGGTGAGTGTGGCGCAGCTGGCGGGTGAGCATGCCGGCATCGACGATGTCACTGTCGACACGGATGTGGGCGGCCCAGGGTGCCATCCGCTGGAGCAGGACCGCCATCCGTCCAGTGTCGAACTCTCCCTCGCGGGACTGTCCCCAGAGCACCAGGGTGTCGGCGTACTCGATCTGCCGGACCACGACGTCGGCGAGCGAGCGGTGGTCGTCGGCGGCGGCCTGGATGCCCAGCGTGATGAGGTCCTCGGTGCTGGTCAGGCCGTCGAGCAGATGTTCGGCGTCGAGGACGGTCACGTAGGAGTCGATGCGGAGATGGTCGGCGATCGGCGCGCCGTCGACGAGGCAATGGGCGCAGACGGCGGCGACCGCCTCCGGCTCCGCCACCTCGGGCAGCATCAGCACCAGGTCCCGGCCGGGGTGGCCGTGGGTGAGTCGGACGAGGGTGGGCAGCACGTCCTCGCGCAGGGTGCAGGAGACGCAGCCGTGTCGCAGCACGACCTGTTCGTCCTCGATGATGCCGGCGCCGGAGCGGACCACCCGCCGGACGACGCCGTCGCGGATCCCTGCGAGGTCGTGCCGCACCAGCAGCAGTGACTCATCGGCGGCGAGCAGCGCGCGAGCGACTGCGAAGGTCGCCGATGGCCAGAACCCGGACAGCACGGTCAGTGACGGGCGGGTATCGGCGTCTGCTGTCACGGCGCGGGTCGGGGCCTGTGGTGAAGACGGCATCGTGTTCCTCTCGACTTACTTGAAAACGATTGTCATTCTAGGCACATGCGAGTCGTCGACGTGAACAGGGATGTGCCGGTGGGTGAGGCGGAGGCGCGTCGGGTCGGCGAGGTCCTCACCGTCACGGTCCACCTGAGGATCGGCCCAGGTGCTCACGAGCACGTCGACCTCTTCGCCGCTCTGCTGGCGCTGCTGGGCGGGGATTGGCCCCCGGCGTCACCGTCGGCGCGCGACTCGGGTGCGCATCTGCGGGTCCATCCGCAGGCGCGGGCGGTCTACCGGGGCGGTGCCGAGATCGTGCTGACCCGTCGGGAGTACGACCTGCTGTGGTGCCTCGTCGCGAATCCCCGCCAGGTCTTCACCCGCGCGCAGTTGCTGGACCGGGTCTGGGGGCACCCCTACGCGAGCCCTCGGAGTGTGGACGTCCACGTCCGGCGGCTGCGCGCCAAGGTCGGTGCCGATCTGCCCGTGGTGACGACGCTGCGTGGCGTGGGCTATCGCCTGGGCGTCGACTGCTCCGTCGAGGTCGTCGACGACCCCGCGTCGAACTGGCCGATCGGCTGATGCGAGACTGAAAACCGTTTTCGTTATCGTTATGGAGTTGAGTGAGGAGTTATCACTGTGTCCAGACGTTGCGACGTCACCGGCGCGAAGCCGAGCTTCGGCAACGCCGTGTCCCACTCCCACCGGCGCACCCGCCGCCGCTGGAACCCCAACCTGCAGAACCACCGCTACTGGCTGCCGTCGGAGCGGCGGTGGGTCAGCCTCACCCTCACGGCCAAGGCACTGAAGACTGTGGACCGCAAGGGCATCGAGAAGGTCGTCGCCGAACTGCGCGCCCGGGGGGCGAAGGTCTGATGGCCCGCCAGACCGACGTCCGTCCGATCGTGCGGCTGCGCAGCACCGCCGGCACCGGCTACACGTACGTCACCCGCAAGAACCGCCGCAACGACCCCGACCGGCTCGTCCTGCGCAAGTACGACCCGGTCGTACGCCGCCACGTCGAGTTCCGCGAGGCCCGCTGATGGCCAAGAAGAGCCTGGTCAACCGCCAGCGGCACCGAGAGGAACTGGTGGCTCGCCACGCCGAGGCGCGAGCCGAGCTGAAGCGCCTGGTCGCCCACCCGGACACCGACCCGGACGCTCGCGCCGAAGCCGTCCGCCGGCTCAGTCGTCTGCCGCGCGACTCCAGTCCCGTGCGGCTGCGGTCGCGCGACCAGATCGACGGCCGCCCACGCGGGGTGCTGACCCGGTTCGGGCTGTCCCGAGTGCGGTTCCGCGAGCTGGCCCTGCGCGGCGAGATGCCCGGGGTACGCAAGGCGTCGCGGTGACGTCACCACATGTATCACCGCGCGCAGGCGTGCGCGGTGTGAAAGGGGAGGTATGAATACGACAGTGAGGGCTCGCGGTTTCGCGGCCCTGGTCGCCGGAGCAGTGGTGGTCGCCGGCACGATGCTGGCACCCACCGCTGCGTCGGCGGCGGAGAAGGTGGTGCTGTCCAAGGGGCACACCGACGCGGTCGACGTGCACTTCGAGGATGGTGCGCTGTCGTTGAAGGTCAACGACGACACGGTCAGCCCCGCAGTGACGCGGGACCCGGCGGACGTGACGTTCCAGGTTCTGCCGGAGGCGGCCATGGCCGTTCCGGACGATTCCCGTTTCGCCTTCCTCGGACCGGCCGGCAGCCGGATCTGGCTGCTGCCGATGACCCAGGACCCGCGTCTGCTCTGGCCGGGCTGGAACACCACGACCCTGAAGACGGGGGTGTTCGAGGGCAACAAGGTGCGGCTGAGCCTGGTCGACGTGCAGGGACCGGGCACCGTCACGCTGTTCACGCAGGACTCGTTCGGCGGTCCGATCATCAAGTTCCGTGATGACGACGGCCTGCCGGACACCATCGACGTCCCGGTGAAGACCCACGCCCACTCCAACTGGGCTTTCAGCGCGCTTGGCAGCTACACCCTGAAGTTCCAGGCCGACGCGACGCTGACCGACGGCACGACGGTCAGCACCGGGCCGGTCGACTACTCGTTCGTCGTGGGCGAACTGTCCGGCAGCGGCCCGCAGGTCAGCCTGTCGGTCAGCGGCATGGCCGACGAATACCAACCGAACGACACCGTCACGCTCACCGCAGTGCAGACGCCGCAGACGGAGCTGGACCACTACCACTGGTTCAGCAGGTGTCCGGGCACGGCGGACTGGGCCGTCATCGCGGGTGAGGCGGGGCCCAGCTACTCGTTCACCGCGACCCGGGAGCTGAACGCCTGCGAGTACCTGGCCAAGCTCTACGACGACGACCACACCGTCGCCGCGACCAGCGAACCGGTGACCCTCTGGGTGGCGTTCCCGCCGCAGGATCCCGGCAGATCGCAGACGATCACCGCGTCGATCGACGAGACGCAGGGCTCGCTGGTCATCAGCGTCAACCCGGACGACCGGGCCGTGGTGCTGCCGCCCGCGCAGCTCAGCCCCGGCGGCGACCGGTGGGAGAGCAATGGTGAGCTGCGACCGGTCACGGTGACCGACACCCGCGCCGGTCAGCCGGGATGGAGTGCCTCCGGGCAGATCCCGACCGACTTCACCGCTCCGGACGGTGCGACGTTCAGCGCCGGCTACCTGGGCTGGAGCCCCCGGGTGCTGGCACAGGGTGCCGGGCAGGGTGTGGTTGCCGGACCGGAGGTGGCACCGTATGTCGTCGGTAGCGGCGGCGGCCTCGGCACCAGCGCGGTGCTGGGTACGGCGCCCAGCGGCAACGGACGTGGCACCGCCCAGCTCAGCGCGGGGCTGCGGCTGAGCCTGCCCACGGAGACGGCCGCGGGAACCTACACCGCGACCCTCACCCTCACCGCGATCTGATCGCCCGAACCCGTCCGGTTACCCGGCGCTGAGCTGCGTCACCGGACGGCCGCGGGGTGGGCGGGGCGTTGCCGCGACCCGCCCACCCCATCCCTCACCCTGAACGGAACCGTCTCCACCATGCGCCTGCTCGCCACCATCGCCACCGGCGTCGTCCTGCTCGGCGCGTCACCGGCACCGCCCGCGCCGACACCTGGCGCATCGTCGGCGCCGTCCGCCGTGACCTGGGGGGTGGCGCCGTCGAGCGCGAAGGGCCCGAACGGCCGGCCGACGTTCGCCTACAAGCTCGACCCGGGCGCCACCCTGACCGACTACGTCGCGGTCACCAACCACTCGCCGCGCCCGCTCACCCTGAACCTCTACGCCAGCGACGCGTTCACCACCGCACAGGGCGGCTTCGACCTCCTGGCCGGCGGCCAGCAACCCACTGACGTCGGCGCCTGGGTCCGGCTCACCCAAGGCCGCGTGACCATCCCGTCGATGTCCCGCCTGAACGTTCCGTTCACCCTCACCGTGCCGGACAACGCCACGCCGGGCGACCACGCCGGGGGAATCGTCGCCTCACTCGCCGCCACGACGGCGGACGCCCAGGGCAACCAGGTCGCCGTCGACCACCGCGTCGGCGCGCGGATCTACCTGCGGGTGACCGGTGAGCTGCAACCGGCGCTGACCGTCGAGGAGCTTCGGGTACAGCACAGCGGCTCGCTCAACCCCCTCGGCGGTGGCACGCTCACCGCCACCTTCACCGTCCGGAACACCGGCAACGTCCGGCTTACGGGGCGGCCCACGCTCGGCGTGGCCGGACCGTTCGGTCTCGGCCGGCGATCCATCGACGCGGCGGACCTGCCGGAGATCTTGCCCGGCGGTGGGCTGACCACCACCGTACGCATGACGGGTGTCCCGCCGCTGTTCCGGCTGACCGCAAGCGGCGCTGTCACGCCCGCCGCCGTGGGCGACCAGGTCCTCGACCCTCCGCCGGCGGTCGCCACGGCGCGAACCTCGATCTGGGCGGTGCCCTGGCCGCAGCTGGTCCTGCTGGCCCTGCTCGCCCTTGTCGGCTTCGCAGTGATCGCCGCGCGCCGACGGCGGGCGCGGCAGATCGCCCGGGTGGTGGCCGCCGCCCGGGAGCAGGGCCGCATCGAAGCCAGCCGGGACGCCGACCGGGTCTCCGGCGACCGGGACACCGCCGTCCCCGACGCGATCGGTACGGGTGGCCCGGACGTCGACCACCCGGGGAAGGACGCGCCCTGACACGGTCAAGCCCTACCTGCCTTCAGACCACGCCGGGTGGCGGCAACGCCACCGGCCACACCGTCGCGATGCGGCACGACGACCCATCACCACGTCGCCTGGGGAGCAAGCAATGACGATGAGAAGCCTGCGTGCCGGTGTCGCCGGCCTCGCCCTGACCGTGCTGGCCCTGACCACCGGGACGACGCCGGCGGCCGCGGAACCGGCCGGGATCACCACTGACGGCGCGGACCTGGTGTCCCTGGCACTCCACGGTGACTCGATGTCGCTGCGCATCCGCGACGCCGCGCAGGTGGCACACGATGTGCCCGGGCATGACCCGGCCGAGGTGATACTCGGTCCGGACGGTGGCCTCGCTGGCCGGGTACCGCCCGGGAAGGCCTTCGCGTTCCTCGGGCCGACGGGACACCCCGTGTGGTCACTGTCCGCCGGCGACACCGGATTCCCGGCCCTGGACACCACCGGCGTACGCCCGGGCGTCGTCGTCGACGACACGGTCGCCCTAACCCTGCGCTCGGTCGAGGGGCCCGGTGAATTCGCCGCTTACACCCTGGCTGGTATCGGCGAGGCGAGCCCGCTGTTCGGCAGCCGTCCCGGCGTGACGCGGACGGCGCACCTGCCGGTGGGGATGCGTACCGGCGGTGTGGTCTGGGTCTTTGACGCGGCCGGCGACTACCGGTTCACCCTGACCGGCTCGTCCACCCTGCGCTCGGGCCGTAAGGTCAGCGCCGACGCGACGTACCGGGTGCATGTGCCGACGATCAGTCCCGCCGAACAGGCGCCGCTGCCGGCCGTACGCCAGCCGGTGCCGCCCGAGGGGCAGTCAGCACCGCGGCCACTGGCCGCACCCGCCGCCGCGCCGAAGCCGGAAGCCACACCGAAGCCTGCCGTAGCGCCGCCCGTGAAGGCGGCGACGACCGCGGCCGGTGCCCGGCAGGTCATCGCCGACGGGCACGTCGACATGGGCCCGCAGCTGTCCGCGGACACCTGGACGATCCGGATCAAGGACGACCGGAGCAGCCCGCCCGTCTGGCGGGAGACCGCCGACGTGGTCCTGCAGGTCAAGGACAACGCGAAGATCACCGTTCCGGCGGGGGCGGAGTTCCTCGGCAAGCAAGGCGACACCGTGTGGCTGCTGCCGCAGTCCCAGCAGGCCGGCATCGTCTGGCCCGGCTGGAACACCCAGCACCAGTCCGTCGTGTCCGGCGTCAAGGGAACCGTCACCTGGGCGCTCAAGGGTGTCAACGGGCCGGGCCGGTTCGCACTCTTCCTGACCGGCTCGTTCGGCAAGGCCGACGTGCTCTTCGATTCCGCCAAGCCGTTCCCGCAGCAGCTGAGCGTCCCGCTGAACACCCACGCGCACGGCAACTGGGCGTTCACCGAGCCCGGTCTGTACCGCCTCGCGGTGCAGATGAGCGGCACCACCACCGCGGGCAAGGCGGTCACCGACACGAAGACGCTCACCATCGCCGTCGGCGACCGCACCGACCCGACCAGCGGCTTCGGACCAGACAGTGGCTCCGGAGGCGGCGGAGACAACGACGGGAAGGAACAGGGTGCTGGCAGTCTGCCGCGTACCGGCACCGGCTGGGTCCTGTCGGCCGCCGCGGCAGGCGTGGTCCTCGTCGCGGTCGGGACCGTGCTGATGCTGCTCACTCGTCGTCGCCGCGCCGGCCTCGCCGACACCGCAAGGGCAAATCCGTGAGCCCGCTGGTCGCGCCAGGGCTGCGGCGGGCGATCCTGCCGCTGCTGATCGTAGGGCTGGTCGCGGGCTGCCGGTCGGAGGTGGCGTTGAGCGCGAACGACGAGCGCCTGCAGGTCATCACGACCACCGGAATCCTGCGGGACCTGGTGAGCAATGTCGGCGGTGACCGGGTAGCGGTCAGCTCATTGGTGCCCGACGGCGCCGATCCGCACAGTTACGAGCCGTCGCTGCGCGACATCCGCGATGTCGTCTACGCCGACGTCGCGTTCAGCAACTACCTGCTGCTGGAGGAGCAGGCCATCATCAAGGCGTTGGATGCCAACCTGCGCGACGGCGTACCGAACGTCTCGCTGGCCGAGGGAGCGGTGAAGTACGCCGCGGAGATCATCCCGCTGGTCGAGGACGTGTCGCTGGACACCATCTGGCTGGGCATGCGGGTACGCGGCACCGGTGCGGCGCACGGGGCGAACCGCGCCTCCGACGTGTTGCTCAGCGCCACCTCGGCCGACGGCCCGGGTGTGGTGGTCGCCTACCTGACCGAGTCGTTCGGCAACCCGTCGTTCTACGTCGACTCCTCCGACGGGTTCGATCCCGGCAACGGCTTCCGCGACGACACCGCCACCCTGCCACCCGACGCGCATACGCACATGAGCTGGGCGTTCACCAGACCAGGCGTCTACCGGCTGACCATGCGGGCGCAGCTGGCCGTCGATGCGCAGTCACCCCCGGTCCCGATGGGCGAGCAGACGTTCACGTTCGCCGTCGGGGTGGATCCGCACACGGTGCCCGGCATGACCGGCGTGGCGGTCCTGAACTCCGGGCACGCCGACCTCACCGTCGACCTCGACCAGCGGCGGCTCTACCTGTTCGCCGACCCCGAGGGCAGCGGCGAGGCCAACCAGCGGGTCTACGACCCGGCCCGCACCGTCATCGAGGTGCCGGGCAAGGCGCTACTCGAGGTGCCCGGTGACCGCAGGTTCCGGTTCCTCGGCCGGCCCGGCACCCAGGTGTACCAGCTTCCGCAGGCGGTCCTCGGCAAACACGTGCACGGCGAGATCGACCCCCACCTGTGGCAGAACGTCCGCAACGCCATCTCCTACACCGAACTCATCCGCGACACCCTGATCGGAGCCGACCCGCGTGGTGCGGGGGTCTACCGGTCGAACGCCTCGGCCTACGTCCGAGAACTGGAGCAGCTCGACAGCTATATCCGGGACACCATCGCCCGGATCCCGCCGTCGCGACGGCACCTGATCACCACGCATGACGCGTTCGGCTATCTGGGACAGGCGTACGGCATCCAGATCTCCGGCTTCGTCACCCCGAACCCGGCCACCGAGCCGAGCCTGGCCGATCGTCGCCGGTTGGTCGAGACGATCCGCAACCTGAAGATCCCCGCCGTGTTCCTGGAACCCGGACTGGCCGCCCGGTCCACCACCCTGACCGAGGTAGCCCGCGAGCAGGGCCTGCGGATCTGCTCGATCTACGGCGACACCCTCGACCGCGACATCACCAGCTATCTGCAGATGATGCGGTTCAACGCCGAATCACTGCACGACTGCCTGACCGGAGACAACTGATGGAAAAGCCAGTGACGGCACGACAGCCGCGAGGCAGCATCCGCACGACGATCACCATCGCGCGCTGCGCGCTGGCCACGGCGCTCCTGGTGGCCACGACGCAGACCCCGGTGCGGGCCGAGCAGCCGACACCGGACCTCAACCAGTCGCTCGCCGCCGACCAGCCCCTGGCCACCGGACGGGCGGAACTCTCCGCCGGGCACGTCGACATCGGCCCTCGATACGTCGGCGACCAGTGGACGCTGTTGATTCACGACGGCACGCAGGCACAGCCGGTGTGGCGCAACCCCGACGAGACCGTGCTGCGGGTCACCGACGCCGCGCTGCAGACCGTTCCGGACGACCCGGCTTACGCCTTCCTCGGCGTCGACGCCGGCACGAAGGTGTACGTGGTGCCGCAGGTGCAGAGCCCCGACGTCGTGTGGCTGGGCTGGAACACCCAGGACCCCCGGGTGATGCAGAGCATCGACCGGGGTGTCACCCTGACCGTGCGCGGCGTACGCGGACCGGGCAGTCTCACGACGTATCTGCAGTCGGGCAACTTCGCCCCGCCCCAGCCGCTGTGGCGCTCCACCGAGCCGAAGGCACAGCCCTTCTGGGCCGAGGTCAACACCCACACCCACGCCAACTGGGTCTTCACCGCCCCCGGCGTCTACCTGATCGCGGTGCAGGTCTCCGCCGACCTGATCGGCGGCGAGACGGTGACAGCGACCCGCACGTTGCGTTTCGCTGTGGGAGACGCCGCCAGCGCCGACGAGGCATACGCCGCCACGGCGGACACCCTCGTGCCGGCGGGGCAGGCATCGGCCGCCGGTGAACGGGCCGAGGCCGGCGAGCCGGCCGATGATTCCCAGCGGCTGCTGCTCGCCGCGTTGCTGGCGATGGCAGCCCTGCTCGCCAGCGGCCTGGTGCTTCTGCTGGTACGCGGACGAAGAGCGAAGCGGCAGGTAGAGCGAGAACGCGCGACCTTGTCGTCCGGGGGTGACCGTTGAGAGCGCTGGAGGTTGACCAGCTGGACGTGGACCTCGGCGGTCGGCCGGTTCTGCGGGACATACGCCTGCACCTGGACCGGGGTGAGCTGGTCGGGCTGCTCGGACCCAACGGCGCCGGGAAGACCACCCTGCTGCGCGCCATCCTGGCACTGACCCGCATCCGCGCGGGCCGGGTGCTGGTGGAGGGCAAGCCGTCGCGGCCTGGCCGGTCCGACATCGGCTACGTGCCCCAGCGCCACGAGTTCACCTGGGACTTCCCTATCTCGGTCGAGCAAGCCGTGATGAGTGGCCGGACCGGCCGCATGGGTCTGCTCCGCCGGCCCGGCGTCGCCGACTGGCGGGCCGTCGGCGACGCCCTGGACCGGGTCCAGCTCACTGAGCTGCGCCGCCGGCCGGTCGGAGAGCTGTCCGGCGGGCAACGCCAACGTGTCCTGGTCGCCCGGGCCCTCGCTCTCGCGCCGCGCATCCTGCTGCTCGACGAGCCGTTCACCGGACTGGACATGCCCACCCAGGAACTGCTGGGCCAGTTGTTCACCAGCCTGGCCAGCGAGGAGCACGCGGTGCTGATGACCACCCACGACCTCGTCGCCGCAGTGGACACCTGTACCCGACTGGTCCTGCTCAACGGCCGGATCATCGCCGACGGACACCCGGCGGATCTGCAGG
Organism: Micromonospora maris AB-18-032; assembly: GCF_000204155.1. NCBI lineage: Bacteria > Bacillati > Actinomycetota > Actinomycetes > Micromonosporales > Micromonosporaceae > Micromonospora > Micromonospora maris. Next base: position 2,659,428 of record NC_015434.1, read on the forward strand.
ACGCCGAGCTGTGGACGAAAACCTTCGGCGTGAGCGAAACCTCCCCGCTGCTGAAACTCGTGAGGGCGGCCTGATGTCGATCACCGACTTCCTCACCGACCTGCTCAACCCGGATCTCGCGTTTTTGCCCAAGGCGCTGGCGATCGCGGTGATGTCCAGCATCGTCTGCGGCGTGGTCGGCTGCTACGTCGTCCTGCGGGGCATGGCGTTCATCGGAGACGCCGTGGCCCACGCGGTCTTCCCGGGCATCGCGGTCGCCTTCGTCCTGCAGGGCAGCCTGGTCCTCGGTGGCGCCGTCGCCGGCGTCGCCACCGCCCTGCTGATCGCGATCTTCGCGCAGAACCGGCGCGTCAAGGAGGACTCGATCATCGGCGTCTTCCTGGTCGGCGCGTTCGCCCTCGGCATCGTGATCATCTCGCAGGCCCCCGGATACGCCGGGTCGCTGCAACAGTTCCTGTTCGGTTCGATCACCGGCATCCCCGACCGGGACCTCTACGTCGTCGGCGGCGCCAGCCTGGTCATCCTCGGCCTGGCGCTCGCCCTGCACAAGGAATTCGTCGCCGTCTGCCTGGACCGGGAGATGTCGCGCGCCATGGGGCTTGCGGTCTTCTGGCTCGACATCGTGCTCTACGTCCTGGTCACCCTGGCCGTGGTGATCTCCCTGCAGACCATCGGCAACATCCTCGTGCTGGCCCTGCTGATCACCCCCGCCGCGGCGGCCCGCCTGCTCACCGACCGGCTCGGCGTGATGATGCTGCTCGCCCCGGTGATCGGCGGCGCGTCGGCGACCGTCGGGCTGTACCTGTCCTGGAGCTACGACACCCCCGTCGGCGGCACCATCGTCCTGATCGCCACCGCCGTCTTCCTCGCCGCCTGGCTGATCGCGCCCCGCCACGGCCTGTTGACCAAACGGTGGCGGCGTTCGAGGCACGAATCCACAGATGACACACGACGCGCGCCGCTGTCCGACCTGGCTCGCCCGCAGGCCCCGTCACCGGCGGCGCGGTAGACGACGCCGATGCGGTGATCGGCGGCCCGAGCACCGCACGTGACACGAACTCGGTTGTCATCTCGACGATTTGCTCAGGAGCGTGTACCTCCAGGCGGACCAGGGGAGACGTGGCGGCCTCGGTGGCGAGGCCGCCACGTCGTACGGGCGCTGCCCCCGATGCTGCGGCGGCTCCAGCGAACGCCATCACCGCGACGGACGCCCGATTGCCGGACGCTGCACGGGTCGGACACCTGACGCAGCCTGCACCGCGACATGTCGGCGCGAACGTCACGCCGGCGCGGCCCGCACACCACCGACCAGACCTTCCCCGCACTATAGAAAACGACTACCATTTGCAATAACTGTGGTCCACAGGGGATCGCGGGAAGGAGTTCTCCGTGCCCAAGCCCATCCGTCTGCTTCTCGCCTCCGGGGTGGTGACCGCGGCGCTGCTCGCGGCAGCACCGCCGGCACAGGCATCCCTGGTGACGTTCAGCTCCGGACATCTCGACCTTGTCGACATCGCCTATGAGGCCGGCGAACTGGAGCTCGGCGTCCACGACGAGGACAACGACGTCGAGTACGCCACCGACGAGGTCAAGGTCGTCGTCAAGCGCCAGGCCAGGGTCACCGTCCCGAACGATCCCGCCTTCAGCTTTCTCGGCACGCCTGGGACGTCGAAGGTGTGGATCCTGCCCGAGATCCAGAACACCAACCTCGTCTGGCCCGGCATCGCTACGGAGGAGGTCGAGGCCGGAACCTTCACCGCCGACGCGCTCGCCCTCACCGTGCAGTCGGTCAGCGGGCCCGGGCAACTCGCCATCTACACCGAGAACGCAGTCGGGCAGCCCAACATCCTCGCTGACAGCGGTGACGGCCTGCCCGACACCGTCGTCCTCACCGCCGGTGACCACCTGCACGCCAACTGGGCCTTCGACCGGGCCGGCACCTACCGCGTCACCTTCCGTGTCACCGGCATCCTCGCCGCCACCGGGGCGCAGGTCACCAGCGAAGCGGCCACCCTACGCGTCGTGGTCAAGCAGTGAACACCATGCGGACCCGTAGCCGCTTCCTGACCGGTCTCACCCTGACCGCCGCGCTGCTCGCCGGCACCGCCATCCCCGCTGTCGCGGCGCCGATCGTGTTGTCCAGCGGGCACGTCGACGTCATCGACGTCGACTACGCCGGGGGAGCGTTGACCGTCAGTCTGCTCGACGACACCGTCAGCCCGTCGGTGGAGCGCAATCCCGCCGATGTCGTCCTGCGCGTCCCCAACACCGCCAAGGTCACCGTCCCCAGCGGTAGTGCCTGGTCTTTCCTCGGCGTCGGCGGTCAGGCCTGGGTGCTACCGCAGGCCAGCTCTTCCGGTCTCCTGTGGGCAGGCTGGAACACCGCCGAGGTGCCCCACGGCGTGTTCCAGAACAATCGGGTCACCTTCAAACTCACCAACGTCACCGGACCGGCCGGCTTCAGCGTCTACACCGTCTCCGGCGGCACCCCGACGGTGCTGTTCGACAGCGGCAACGGCCTGCCCGACAGCCTCAACGTCAACTACAACACCCACGCCCACGTCAACTGGGGCTTCGACGCCGCCGGCACCTACGCCGTCACCTTCGAAGTCACCGGAAAGCTCGCCTCCAACGGCACCGCCATCAGCTCCGGCGCCAAGACCTGGACCTTTGAAGTCATCCCCTGACCACCGCTCCCGAGCGGTAACTGAACCCAGGCGTCCGCCGAGGTAGGGGGTACCTGGCAAACGGCGGACCCGGCCGGCGCGAGCCCACCGTCCACCGGGCCTCGCGCCGGCCGGCCTACCAGCGTTGCGGGTGCTGCGCCGAGCGCCACCCTGCCCTGCTGCGACGAAAGGGGGCATGTCGCCGACCGTCCTTGCCAGGGCGAGGAAACACGAGCAGTGCCATTGACGACACGGAGAGTACGTGATGTGCTCGTGACGCGACGCTAACGACAATAGTGATCGTTATCGTGTGAGGAGGAGCATGTCTCTCGCCGTGCCACCGAGCCTGTTGCAAGCCGCCGAGGCGGGTCCCGTCGACGACGAGGCGTTCGTGGCCTGTGTTCGCGACTCACTGCCGTACGCCTGGCAGGTCGTCAGCCGGGTGGCAGCTGACCTGGAGTCGTTCGACGCCGATTTCGCCGACAACGTCGTCCCACCACCGACCGAGACCGAGCGGGGCCAGCTCCTGCGCGCCCTGGCCAGCGACGCCATCCGGTCAAGCCTCGAGCGCCACTTCGGGGTGAAACTGGCCTTCCAGAACTGCCACCGCGTCGCGGCGTTCCGGCTCTCCGCCGTCGACTCCGACACCTACCGCCGCTTCGTCTCCGTCCGTGGCCAGCTGCTCAACCAGTCGCCCGAGCTGCGTGACTGCTGACCCGGTCCCCGCCCGGCGAGCAGGCCAGGACATGAACGTCCACCTGTTCCTGCTCGCCGGGCACCGCCCAGGCGCAACCCACGCCACGGCTCTCGCCGACGCCCACGCGTACGGCCGCGCCGCGGAGGCCGCCGGGTACGCCGGAGTCTGGATCGCCGAACACCACTTCATCTCCTACGGCGTGTGTCCCTCGGCGATCACCTTCGCCGCGCACCTGCTCGGTGCCACCCGAACCATCACGGTCGGCACCGCCGCCTGCATCCTGTCCAACCGCCACCCGGTCGCGCTGGGCGAGGAGGCAGTGCTGCTCGACGAGTTGTCCGGTGGCCGGTTCCGGCTCGGTGTCGGCCGTGGCGGCCCGTGGGTCGACCTGGAAGTGTTCGGCACCGGCCTGGACGGCTTCCACACCGGCTTCCACGACGCGCTGGAGCTTCTGGGTCGTTGGCTGTCCGGAGCCCCGACGGTGGCCGGCAACGACCGGTTCCCCTTCCGGCCGGTGTCCGTGGTGCCACGGCCCGCGCGGCGGATACCGGTGTGGGTCGCGGCGACCTCGCCCACAACGGTCGACCTCGCCGCGCAGCACGGCATGCCGCTGCTGCTCGGCCTGCACGCCGACCTCGACGAGAAGACCAGCCTCCTTGACCGCTATGCCCGGGCCGCCGCCGCGCACGGCCACGACGTGAACCGCGTCGGCCATGCCAGCGTGCACCTGGCGCACATCGAGGACGACGACGAGCAGGCCGCCGACGCCGTACGCGTCGGGCTCCCGGCGCTGCTGGCCGGCACCCGCGAGTACATCCGCTTGGACGGCACCCCGGCGGGCCCTCCGGACCTGTCCTCCTACGTGGAGCGGCTCGCCGCCATCCACCCGGTTGGTTCACCCCGCCGCTGCAAGGAGGCGCTGGAGCAGGCCGCCGCCCTGCCTGGGGTACGGCATCTACTACTGATGGTCGAAGGCGTCGGCGGACGGGACCGTACGCTCGACACGATCCACCGCATCGCCCGGGACGTGCTCGGCAAGTCAACCGAGGGGTCTCGGGGTATGCCGATGGCGCCGACAGCGCGGGCGGATGCTTCAACTGCCTGGTGTCGCGATCGTGGGTAACGGCGCAGCAGAGGCTCGGCAGTCGTCGGCAGCATGCCGACGCGCGGCCGGTGCCCAGCAGGTTGCTGGTCGCCGGCCGGCGCGGGACAGAGCGGAGTTCCTGCGACGCCTTCGGCGGGTGTAGGTGGTTCTTGGCTGCGGCAGTTGAGTCATGCCGGCGCCGAGGAAGTAGTCAAGGTGGTGCTACCGGAATTCCGTGGTCAACGCCTGGCACGACTCGGCCTCGCTTACCACGCGATAGCCTTCGAACCCGTCGAACAGCCCAACCATCGATGACCCTCCAAGACAGACCTCATTGATGTCGATCCCATGGCGCGGTCCTATGGGCCAGCGGCCGATTGCCGGTCTCCTGGTCCGCTCTTGCGGTCAGGCGGCCGACCTTCGGCAGGGCTGGTTCCTGATGAGGGCGGCCAGTGCTGCGACCGGGATGGTTCACCGTGATCGGAAGGCGGTCGCGGGACGAGTGCACGCGAAACGGCTGGTATTACTGGGGGATGCAGGAAGAGATTGCACGCTCCGCGATCGACAGGTGAAGTGACCCCTATCGGCCGGACACCTCGATGTCTGTCAGGGACTCTCGGTGGATCTTCTCGTAGGTGTCGGGGCTGACGTTACCCAGACGGCTGTGTCGGCGGCGAGGATTGTAGAAGCCCTCGATGTAGGAGAAGACCTCCATCTCCAGCTCATGCCGTGACGGCCAGGCCCGGGTGTAGACCAGTTCGGTCTTGAGGGTGGCGAAGAACGTCTCGGCCATGGCGTTGTCGTAGCAGTCGGCGACCGAGCCCATCGACGCGAGGACGCCGCAGGAACGCAGGGTTCGGCCGAACTCGAACGACGTGTACTGCGTCCCGCGATCCGAATGGTGAATGAGCTGATCGCGGGCGGGCCGACGATGCTGGATGGCCATGCCGACCGCGTCGAGGATCAGCTCGGTGCGTAGATGGTCGGCCATCGCCCACCCGACGACTCTTCGGGAGTAGGCATCGACCACCACAGCGAGGTAGAGAAAGCCTTCCCAGGTGCGCAGGTAGGAGATGTCCGCGACCCACAACCGGTTCGGTGCCGCAGCGGTGAACTGCCGCTGGACCAGGTCCGGCGCGGTCGACGTTGACGCGGCCTTGCGGCGGGGCTTACCGCGCCGCCGGCGGTGGGCGCCCTCGATCCCGGCCAGCCGCATCAGCCGGGCCACCGCCTTGCGGTTCCACCGGTGGCCGCGCTCGTGCAACTCAGCGGTGAGCCGGCGGGCGCCGTAGACGCCGCGGTGCTCTGACCACGCCTGCCGGGTGATCTCGACGCGCTGCTGGTCGTGGCGTTTCCGCTCAACAGCGCGCTGACGTCCCTGCCGAAGCCAGTCGTAGAAACCGCTGTGCCCGACGCCGAGAAGTCGGCAGAGCAGACGGACCGGGTAGATGGTCTTCTCCGCGTCGATGAACCGGTACACGTCGGTACGATTCACCGCTCCGTCTCGCGTGCGAAGAAGACCGCGGCTTTTTTCAAGATCTCTTTCTCCAGCTCCAACTGGGCGACCTGCCGCCGCAAACGCACCAGTTCGGCCCGCTCGTCAGCGGCCAGATCGCTCGGCCGGCCGCCGTCACGTTCCTGCCGCATCCGATCGACCCAGTTGCGCAGCGTCTCGTGGTTGACGCCCAACTCCCGACCCACATCCCGAATAGTCCGACCGGAGTCGAGCACCAACGCCGCAGCCTGACGGCGGAACTCCTCGGGGTACTTGCTCTGTCGAGCCACAGCGTTTCCTCCTCCTCAGCAGGATGCCAAGTCAGGAGGTGTCCAGTCTCAGGGGGTCACTTCAAGGTTCATCTCCGCGTTCAACGCCTCGGACGACAGTTATGTGACTGCCCTGCTCTCCCAGGCTCTGACCTCAGACGTGGTTTTCTGGGGGCCGTTGGGTCGCAGCGAAGGAATCGCGGCGGTCGAGCGGTTCGTGCTGGACATCCGGCGCCACCCGGCGGGGACCGGCACGATGGTGCGCTGCTCGGCGGTGGACATGCCTGACGAGTGGGCCCGGTACCAGTGGGTCTTTACCACGCCGAATGGAGGTCCCCGCCTGGCGGGAACGGACGTCGTCCATCTGCGGCGGAGCCTTATCGACCAGTTCATCATCTTTGCGGGGGAGATCGAACCGTCCGCCTCCTGAGTCGTCCTTCTGTCGCTGTCCTTCTCCTGAACTTGCTGTCGGCGCACAAGTTCGGGTGCCCAGCCAGGCACGGCTGAACGTACCCAACCGTTTGCCCCCGCCTAGGGCCGGGTGTGGCCGCGCACGACCGGCGGCCAGATGCGGGGATCAACGACGATCAGGGTGACAAGAGCCGGTCCTACCATGCAGTGCACGGCGCGGGCGGCCACTGTCGTCGGTACCTTCGACTGAGCTGCAGGGCAGCTGCGGGGTGTTCAGGGCCGCCGGGAGCCGAGCAACACGATCCTGCAGGCCCCGGCTCGTACGTCGGTAGCTGGCGTCGAGTAGCTCGCCGCCCCCAACCCCGCCCCGCTGGTCAGGTAAGCACATCCTGGAGGTCCGCGGCAGCTTGCACACGCGCCTCGCGGCAAGACAGCGCACCCGCTCGACAGCGGTTCGCGCCAGCGTGACAAGACGCCGCCCGTGGTGCGATCTTTGGCGGGTGATCGAGGAAGCGCGGCGTGAGCTGGAGCGGATGCGGCGCTCCTCGGTTGTGTGGCGGGAGCTGCGCTATGAACGGGCCACGGGGGCCGATGGCTATGACTGCGACGGTCGTGCGGCGCGGCGGGCGGCGGTGTTGTGGGCGTTGCAGTACGACCGGCGGGCAGAGGATCTCCCGCTGGTGCGCTGGTTGGCCGAGCAGGAGGCGTGGTGCCGACGCGAGGCACCGTTCCAGGGGCTGACTGAAGAGACCGAGCTGTGCTCGCGGAGCATCGACGGGTAGAGGATGTGTGGCTGCACTGGGAGATGAAGCGGGCCAACTTCGACACCTGGTGTGGCTACGACATTGAGCACCTGTTTGCTGCCGGGGTGCAGGCCACCGTCGGTTTCGTGCGCGACAGCGCGCATGCCGAACGGAACGATGTGCTGGAGCGCCTACTGGACGAAGCCGGCGAGCCGCACGTGTCCGAGGAGGACCTGGCGGAGTGGGCGCAACGGGAGCGGTCACGTTTCCCGGCCGATCCTGCCGCCGAGGACCCGCTTCGGTGGGTGCAGCGGGCCAAACTAATGGGAGAGGGTGAACTCGCCCGCCGGTGGCTGGACCGCTGGGCAGCCGGTCGCCAGCGAGACAAGAGCACACTGAGTCAGCTTCGATACCAGTTAGCCGATTTGGGAGCTTTCGCTGAGGCGGCCAAGGCGCAGCGGGAAAGCATCCAGTTTGCCGACAATCCCTGGGACTCCGCTTCGGCGTGGCAGTCCCTGGCCCAGCTGGAACGTCAGGCCGGCGGCCACCGTGCCGCGTGGGAGGCGCTGCGTGCGTGTCGCCGAGCCCTGGATGGCGTGGCCGGCTGGACGGCGGTGGGCCTGGGCCGGATGTACGTCGAGGAGCTGTTTCTCCTGGCCGGCTCCGCAGACGCCGAGTTGGCCGATGTGGTGTTCGCCGAGGCGGACAGGCAGGCGCGCCAGGTTCCCGGGTTGCCCCTGGTGGTGCTGCAGGCCGCCGCGGAAGCGGCCGGCAAGATCGGTAACCAGGCCAGGGCGGAGCACTACCTGAAGCTCCGCGACGCTGAGCAACGGCGCATCGACGTCGAGATGAGCCGAGCCCGCTCCTGATACCGCGGCATCCCCCGCCAACAACGTGCGCTCATCGGCGGGATGAGGATGTCTCAAAACGGCTCTCGACCGACCCATGCCCGGGGTACGGCCCGGTAGGACCCTCAAGGTTGTCCAGCAGCCGACTCCCGAACGTGACGCAGCCGGCCGGAGTAGTCGGGCATGACGATTTCGGCTGATCGGCAGGATCGGATGTCGGCGGTCGTCACCGACGCCACCTTCGACCGCGACCGCTTTGTGTGGCCAGATGAGGTTACGGGCCACCGTTCGCCAGTGGCCGGTCGAAGGCCGGAAGTAGATGCCTCGATTGCGTTAGATGTCGCCAGTCCAGGGTTTCCCGATGCCCGCGCGTGTCGCGCTGTGTCCGGGCGGTAGGTCAAGGACGTCGATCAGGCTGGGGTCCTCGTCGACGGCATGGTGCAGGTGCCCGAGTTTGCCGGTGCTGCCTGTCGCGTCGGTGGCTCCGACCAGCTGCCAGACTCCGTCGTCGGCGTCGTGACTGATCAGCAGGACAGGCTCGTGGCGTTCGAAGACTTCAGGGGTCTGGATACAGGTGGTGCCCAGTAGCCAGTGCCGCATCCACCAGGCTCGCCGATCGTGTTGCATGACGTGGTCGGTGACCCACCAGACGAACGGCAGGTCCTCGTGGGCGCGTGACTGGACTGCGGTCAGGTCCGGACCGCCCTGCGGGACCCGCTCGAACGGCTCGTCGACGAGCGAGAACGCGTGCGTACCCTCGTTGGCGAAGATGACGGCGTGGAAGGTGCCGCCGCCAGGATTGCCGGCACCAATCCCGATGGACAAACGGGCGACGTGCGGGTCCGAGCCGGTGGTCCAGCCGAACGCGTACGAGGCGAGCTCACCGCCTGGTCCCACGAACTCGCCGAACGCACGCCGGTCCATGCCCGTGACGTCGGCGGTCGGCACCTCAACGAGCGCACGCTCCAGCACCTGGATCTCCACGCCGGCAACATAGCTGATCGAGAACAGCGGGTCGGTCCGGATCGAGGACCTGAGTCAGTTCGCGCTACTGGGAACGGTGTACCGGCCGGGATCTGAGTTCCACCGGGATCGTGCCCCGGCCGTCCACCCGGGAGTGGCACGTCCTGTGAATCTCTGTGTCAAGGTTGCGGGATGTCCTTGAGTCATCACCCGCCGCCGAATCGCGACCAGATCGAGTCGATGCTCCTGGCGCTCCTGGACGGGGGTCAGTCACGCGACGAGGTCGACCGATGGGCAGCTCAGTGGGTCACCGACCCGGATGGCGGCGGTGTGGAAGACGCGGATGTCTGGTGGGCGTTGACTCAGCTGCACGGCATCGACCTGCGCTACGCCAAGGACGGCCCGTACCTGCACGACGAGGAGCAAATAAGACACTGGCTCCATGCCTTCCGCGCGTGCCGTCCCCGGGCGTCCTGACCACAGGCACGCCCGACGAGCGGGTTTGCATGGGTGGCCTGCGTGAGCTCTGCGCTTCGCGTCGATCGCCACCTTCTGTCGATCGTGCCCGAGGGGCAGCGGGGGAGCGTGGGCAGGAGGTTCCTACCTGTCGTGCTGTCGGCGCACCATCTCGGTGATCCAGATGGGCGCGAACGGAGACGTGCAGTTCGGCGGAGTCGGGTAGTCCTTGAGTACCTCCAGGCGCTCGCCGATGTCGATCGCACGGGCACGTTGTTCGGCGTGCTCGATTCCGATCTGAGCCAGGCAGTGGTTGATCGCCCACTGCAGGCGATCCGGGGCGTCTTTCATCTCCGCCTCGATGACATCGAGTAGTCCTGCGAGGTCGAGGCCCTCGGGTTTCTTCGTTACGCGTTCGGTGGTCAGCGCCCAGCCGGCACTCGCGATCACCGGATCCAGATCGGCGGACCAGGCCAGACGCAGCTCTTCGGCGTGCGGGTTCTTCTTCACCACATAGTTGACGAACCAGTCGTGCACCTTGGGTGTGCGCGCCTCGCGCAACATGACGTCCAACTCGTCACGCTCGAACGCCTTTGGGCGGCAGATCAGGATCGCCAGCAGCCTCGCCGCGGTGTCGTCCGTCTTCCAGAGTTGGCACGCGAGTGCCTGCTGCGTTTTCAGTCGCTTCGCGAGCTCGCGCAGCTTGCCGAGGTGCACACCGTGGTCGTCCCCGTGTTTCTCGTTCACCTCGCGGGTCTTCGGGTCCTCGATCGCGGCGAGTTCGGCCATCACCTCGGCCACTGTCGTCCCAGTCATTTCAGCCTCCTGTCCATCATGCGGGGGTCACTCGCGCAGCGGGTGGCATCCGCTGGTCGTTCGCGTCCGTCGGGGTTCGTGGTGGGTCGGGCGCGGACGGCTCGGTCGGTGTGCCCGGTGGGAAGCCGTCGGCGGGGTCGGCGGAGAAGGCGGCCGCGCCGAGCATTGCGCCACCGAACACCGGTCATCCGTGGGTCCCCAGGCACCGCCCGGCCGCACCGCCGGGCCAAGGGTCCGGTGCAGCCCGATCACACACGCCACGGTCAGCAGACCGCTGACCACGAGGTTGGCGATCTGGATTCATCCTTGGTCGCCGGTGCCCAGCATGCTGGCCGGGTGCCGGCTGCTGTCGAATCCGTCCCTGGTGAGTATCTGCAGGACGACCACGACGATGTAGAGCGGTCCGGCGACGCAGCAGCCTCGTCTCCCGGGCGGCGGCGCTGGGCGCCCTGCCGGCGGCGGTGGTGATGACATCGTGGGTCATCAGCTGTCGCCTCTGGTGTCGGGGGCGTAGTGCTGTACCGCGAAGGCGATGGCCGCGGCGATGTCGTCGTCGCTGGTTCCCCAGGCGGCCTGGATGGCGGGGGCCCAGGCCTGGCAGCTGCGGATGGCGAACTCCTTCGCCTCGGGCGTGTCCTCCCACGTGGCAGGGTCAACGTTCACGCCGTGCAGGAAGAGGTCGAGGCCGAGCAGCGCGAGGTCCCAGCCGCCGCCGATTCCGATCGTTCCACCGGGACCGTAGGTGCGCACCAACTCGTCGACGATCTCGGCGGGTGAGGCGTGTTCCAGCTCGAAGACGGTGCGGCCGTCGTCGCCGGGTGCCAGGCGCACCTCGACCTCGGTCGACATGCCCTCGCCGAGGACCCAGGTCACCTTGAGCAGGCGGGGTTCCTCGCAGCGCAGGATCTCGCCGCCGGCGTTGTCCTTGAGCTGGAACGTGCCGCCGACCCGCAGGTCGCCCTCGATCGGGCCCAGCCAGCGGCTGAGCCGCTCCGGTTCGGTGCAGGCGCTCCACACGTCCTCGATCGGGGCGTCGTAGACCCGCCGCAGCAGCAGCGATCGCCCTGCGCCAGCGGCAACCGCCTGGTTGCCGATCTCCCGGTGGGTGGCGTTGACCTGGTTGATGATGTCGATCACGTCGATTCCTCGCTATCTGACTCGGCTGCCTGACGACGTTCCGGTGTCTCGCCAGGGTTTCCAGGGTTGTCGCGCGGTTCGCGGCGTTGGCGCTTGCCACGGGCGAGTTCGGTGGCCAACGCGTCCAGGCGCTGGCTCCAGAACTGCCGGAAGCGTCCGAGCCAGATGTCGACCTCCTGCAGCGGCGCGGCCTCCACGGCGTAGAGGCGGCGCGTACCGTCCGGGCGGACGGTGACGAAACCCGACTCCCTCAGCACTCGCAGGTGTTGCGACACCGCAGGTGCTGAGATGCCGAACTCTGCCCGGACCACCTCGCTGATGGTTCCGGCGGCCTGTTCGCCGTCGGCGAGCAGCTCCAGTATTCGGCGCCTGACCGGGTCGCCGAGGACATCGAACGCGTGCACCCGGGGAACTATCCCAGTCTGTACTTAATTAAGTCAAGCCTGAACTATGCGGTGCTGTGCTGATCCGCCGTACACCATGCGTTCGGCTGACGAGGCAGCCACCTGGTCGAAGCGGACGGCTTCAGGTCGCCGCAGCCTCCGCTGCTCCAGCGGCCGCTTCCGAGCCGACCTCGGCCCAGGACCACCCGCTTGGTGACCGCGCTGGTCGACGGCGTCGCCAGTCGGGCGTGGCCTGCGGTTACCATGCCGTCCCCGGGAGTCCTGACCACGGACATGCCCCGACATGCAGCAGACCAGGACGCCCAACCCCCCGCTGCCCTCGTCGTTCCGTCTTCGCAGAGGGCTCAGCTGCTGGCGTGTGTGGCCGGCATTTCCGGTGGCTGGGGGGTCCTCTCGCCGTCCGAGTGTGCAGGCGGCTGGAACGCGATGTCGGTCACGTCGGCGATCAGTTCGGTGAAGTCGGTGCCGTACGCGGCCGGCTCGATGATGCGCAGCACCAACGCGAACGGCCGGTCGGCGCCGAACGTCCGGGCGAGGTCGGAGTGGTGTCTGGTCAGGTAGCGGGCGCCAGCGAGGTTGCTGCCCGCGGTCAGGCCGCCGATGAAGAACACCGGGCGCCCGCCGGTCGGCCCCCAGAATCGGGCGAGCAGGACGTAGCTGGTCTCTGGGCTGTAGACGTAGTCGGTGCCGCCGACGGTGAATGACATCCGGCGTTTGTCCTCGTCGAAGACCTCGTACGTCACGCCACGGAGGATCGCGCGTACGTGTGTGGCGCTGCGCGGGCTGGCGCCGGGACCGCCGACACAGAACTCGGTCAGCCGGCCGATCTCCCCGGTCGGCTGGTTCTCGCCGACCCGGTCCGCGTGGGCGCCGCATTCCCGGGCGATGGTCGCCAGCTCCACCAGCGCGGCGACGTCGCGGCGGTGGACGCTGAACTCGCGCGGCGACGACGCGTGCCGGGACACCACCAGCAGACAACTCGCCCCGGCGGTGAGCCCGAAGAAGGCGCGTGCCCGGTTCAGCTTGCGCCGACGCAGCAGGAACCCCGTGAGCCAGACGGCCGTGCCGGCGATGACGCTCGCCAGCAGATTGATGAGAAGATCGCCCATGCCTCGATGATGTCCGACCGAGCGATGACGTCGAGGACGGTCTCCAGGCGCACCGTTGGCGGGGTCGGGGAGAGCGCCTGTACCTGGGGACCAATCTGCCAGCTGGCAAGGCTCGGGCTTGCCGCGGAGTCTGTTGCCAGGACTTCTCAGCGGCCCTGCGTGTCGTCTGCGGTAGATGCGGTAAAGACCTCGCGGTCCCGGTGGTGACCATCGGTGCCGTACCGGGCAACCATGGTTCGGACGGCTTCTTCCACCACCGCGGTCGTGCGGGCAGGGGACACTGTCCAGTCCGGCAGCAGAAGGCTCGGCCAGAACAGGTAGTTGGAGATCATCCCGAGGAACTGGGTGGCGGCCATCTCCGGGTCAGCGATGTCTGCGGCTCCCGCGTCGTGCTCGGCCACCAGGTAGATCCGGATGGTCTCGAAGTACGGCAGTTTGCCCTGTGAGAAGTGCGCCTTGGCCAGTTCGGGAAAGCGTGGCAGTTCGGCGATGACGATGCGTAACAGGTCGGTCATCTCCGGCTGGCTCACCAGTGTCGCGTAGCGCCGTCCCAGAACCGTCAGGCCGGCTGTCAGGTCACCGGTGGGTGGCACGTCGGCGACGTCGTTCTCGGCCCATGAGTCGATGACGATGGCATCGAACAATGCTGCCTTTGTCGGGAACTGCTTGAACAACGTTGCTTTTGACACGCCAGCACTGTCGGCAACACGGGCCAGTGACGTCCGGTCGTAGCCCAGTTCGAGGAAAAGCTCAGTAGCGGCCTGCACGATGAGCGCGCGCTTCTCCTCCGCCACGCGCTGGTGATAGGCCGACGGCACTGGGGTCATGCGCCCATCATAGCGAGGCGAGTGGGTTGACTCACCTTCTGCGGGGGCGTAGCTTCGGCAAGGTGAGTCGCTCGACTCGCCACCTGGTCTCGGGTGTCGCCCCCATACGTACTCGGAGGATCTGATGTCCCGCTTCGCCGATCAGACCGTTCTCGTCACCGGTGGCACTGGTGGGCAGGGGGCCAGCCACGTTCGCGCCTTCCATGCCGAAGGCGCCAACGTCGTCATCGGTGGCACAAACGCCGAGCGTGGGGCTGGCCTCGCCGCCGAGTTGGGAGATCGGGCGCGTTTCGTCCGCTTCGACGTGTCCGAGGAGGAGTCGTGGGCCGCCGCCGTCGCGGAGACCGAAAGGGCCTTCGGCGCGCTCACGATCCTGGTCAACAACGCCGGGGTGCAGAACCCGCCGGCCCTCATCGAGTCCACCGACCGGGCTACGTGGGCTCGCATCCTCGACATCAACCTCACCGGCACGTTCCTCGGCATCAAGGCAGCCGCACCGGCGCTGCGGCGCGCGGGTGGAGGAACGATCATCAACATCGCTTCCACCATGGGCATCGGCGGTACTGCCTTCTACGCGCCCTATGTCGCCAGCAAGTGGGCGGTTCGAGGGCTCACTCGAACTGCTGCCCTTGAGCTGGGCCGCGACAACATCCGCGTCAATGTCATCCACCCCGGCGTTGTCGCCACCCCGTTCATCACCGAGCCGGCGGCCGGCAGCGACACCGCGATCGCCGACTTCTACTCGCCCGAGCCGTTCGCCGTCCCGCGACTCGGAGAGCCCGCCGACATCACTGCGCTGCTGTTGTTTCTCACATCGCCGGACGCGACGTTCATCACCGGTGCCGAGTATGTCATCGACGGCGGACTGCTCCTCGGCCCCGCACTGCAGAAGGAAGCGGCATGAACCCCGCAGCCCACACGGCGAGTGCAGGCACTATCACCGCGGTTGCTGACGCTGCCGGCCGGATTGCAGCACCGCGTCGAGGCCGTTCAGCCGCAGCACGCTCGCGCCGCGCAGGTGCGCCAGGTCCGTACTGCCGTCCCCCGTGTACTTGAGGAATGCCACCTGTTCGGTCCATTCCAGACGGGTGCCGTCCGTCTCCGCGTCCAGCCGGACGGTGACCAGTGAGGTCCATCGCAGGACGCCGTCGACGATGGCCTCGTAGCCGTAGACAATCCGGTGCGCGTCCGCAATGTCGATGTACCGCGACCGGTACTCCAACCGCTCGGGCGCCGTGTCCAGCCCGGTGAAGGTGCTGCTTGCCGTCTCGCCTCCGCCCACCCGGAAGTCGTGCTCGTATGAAGCTCCGCTGCCAGGAAGCCGGAACCATCCCCGTCTGATCGCGGTGTCGGCGAACGCGGTAAAGACCTCGCCCGGCGGCACGTCGAGGTGCCGCGAGATCGTGAAGGTGTCGTGTCGGACCATGCCGTCCTCCCGCTGTCACAGCCACCAAGGGGTGGCCGCACGTCCGTTACGATCAGTAAGAAACGTGCGGCCGGCGGATTTAGTCCGGTCACCAGCGACTGCCGCACAGCGATCATCAGTCGAGCTCAGACACACTGCCATCGGCAAAACCGTGAGCGGCGCCGCGACGTACGGGCGCAGATGAGTCGTAGGCCCCTTGGGCGCGGACATCCGCCCGTCGGCCCCACCGACCGTTCGACGTACCCCGGCATCCTGTCACGCATCGCGCGCCCGGCCGGCAGCAAAATCCGCACCCTACGCGTTCGTGGAGCCGGTCTTGCGGACCAGCATGTACCCGTACCGGGGCTCCGCGTCTTCGGGTGGGGTTTCGCCCTGGAAAACCAGGGCGAAGCCGGCGGCGGTGAAGCGGTCCTCCATCTCCCGGGCCGAGAGCCAGTACCGATCGAAGTCGATGCCGAGACTGCCGACGCGGCTACCAGGACTGTTGCGATGCCCTGTCCCGTCGCCGTGCTTGAACGCCGCCACCAGGTAGCCGCCCGGCCGCACGACCCGGGCCAGCTCGGCGAACGCCCGTACCCGGGCGTCCGGTGCCAGGAAGATCAACGAATACCAGCACACCACCCCGGCCAGCGACGCATCCCCGAACGGTAACTCCCGCAGATCGGCGACCGCGTACCCGAAACCCGGATGCTCCCGCCGCGCCACGTCCACCATCCCTGGCGACAGATCCACCCCGCGCGGCGACAGGCCCCGGTCCGCGAGGTACGGCAGAAGTCGTCCGGTGCCGCAGCCCACGTCCGCGACCTCCGCGCCCACGGTCAAGGTCAGCTCGGCGAACAGGTCGAGCATCGCGCGTTCGACCGGCATGCTCTCCAGCACCCCTACCAGGTTCTCCGCGTACCACTCCGACAGCACGTTGTGCGCGTCCCGCAGTTCCTCGGTACTGGCGTCCATCCCCCCGCTGACCCTCCCCGTTGCCGGCCGTCGCAGCGGCGAATCTACCGCAGGCCGCCGAGCTGATCGATGCTCGCGGGCACCGGGCAGAATGTTTGGGTGGCAGGCTCAGGAGTCGTTCGGATCTATCACGGCGATGAAGGCTGGGGTGTCATCGATGGGGCCGAGGTTCCCGGCGGGTGTTGGGTCCATTTTTCGGCTATCGCCATGAACGGGTACCGGCAGCTTGCTGCCGGACAGGGGGTCTCCTTCATCGCCGAGCCGATGGCGCAGGACGGGTTCGCGTATCGGGCGGTAAAGGTGTGGACGACCGAGACAGAGCCCCTTGACGAACAAAGCGAGAGTGCCCAGTCCCGCGCGTACCACAGCACGATGACACTGGCCTTTGACGAACCACCCGAGCGCGGCGGGCGCTGACAACCTGTCCGACCCAGCGGCCACATGATCGAGCATCCCGTCGATCGGCCACCGCACCATCAGTGCAGATCCGAGGCGGCGGGATTGGAATACTGCCGCAGTGACGGTCAAGGCGCTCATCTTCGACTTCGACGCCCTGCTGATGGACACGGAGACGACGCTGCTGGAGAGCTGGCGTGGGGAGTGGCGGCGGCATGGCCTGAAACGATTCGCGCTGAGCCGCCAGCGTGTATCCACGTAGAGTCCCTGGCCGTGGACGAGGATCGCTTCGAGCGTTACGACCGGTACGAACGGGCACTCATAGAAGTTCTTGACCTGCTCGGCCTCGCGCACCCGCCCGCACCGTCCGGCGACGAGCGCACCAACCAGAAGGTCCGCCGACACTGGCAATGCCACGTAGCCCTCATGATCATGCGGGAGGCCGCGCCACAGCAGCCCGAGGAACTGTTCGAACCACTCATGCGCGCCGCCGTCTACGAACCCGACCCCAGCCACACCCAACGGCACATCAGGCCAGCGCTGGCTGCCTTCGGCCGCAGACGCGTTCAGACGAGGCTTCTCGAATACCTCTGGACGGGAACCAAATACGAGATCATCGGCGCGGCGGACGCCTGGTACTGCTCATACCTCCGCGTCGCGGGCAGCGGGGTCGAGGACGATCCGTGCACCGACCTGCGGCACGACTTCCAAGAAATCGGCCTGCACATATACCTGACCAACGACGATCCACGAGTCCGCAGCCGCCTCATCTCGCTGCTGAACCTCCGCGCCGACAAGAACACCCCAGAGCTGCGCCGGGTACTGCCTCAATGATCAGGTTCCGGTTCGAGCTGTACCCACTGGACGAGGTGTCGCCGTGGGGCCGCGACCAGCCGAGCCTGCACTGGTTCGGGCTCACCGAGGGCTGGTACTGGCTCGAAACAAGCGGGCAGGAACTGCTGCGCCGCACCCGGCAATCCGACCCGCATCCCTACATCGACTACTACCTGGCCCGGCTCTGGGAAGACCTCATCGTCCTGACACCGGAGGTGCTGGAGCCGGTGCCCGACGATCTGCAGCCGTTCATCGCCTCCCACCACGCGCAGTGGACGTGTGACCCGCTCGAGTTCGTGGAAGAACCGGATGAGAGACGGTTCGACGACGGCAACGCGGACGTGCCCGACCATCCGGTCGTCACGGCCGCGGTATGGCACGGCGAGCACCACCTGGACTTCGGATACCTGCGGAACCCTCCCACGCTCCGGCTCTGGCGCACCACCTGCGGCGATCGCGACGAGATCACCTTGGACTGGCGGCACGAGGACGACGGCGAGATCGGCTTCACCGCCGACTCCACAGTCCGGCTCAGCCTTCCGACCACCGCTTACCTGGAAGCCGTACACATCCTCGACCGTGAGCTGATGGACGCCATGGGGCAGCGGGTCGAGGATCTGGAACACCGCGGTGGGCTACCTGGTGTGGACATCGACCTCGTCGACCTGCGGCGGGAACACGAAGACCGGCGGCATTGGCTTGCCAGGAACCTCGACCGTGCCCCGAAGACCGACTGGAATGCTGTCCGCCAAGGTGCCCGTCTGCTGCTCGGTGACGTTCCCACGGGCCGACACCTCCATGGACCAGGCAATCCTTCGGGCACCTGACCGGGGAACAGCATCCGCTCACCGGCAGTACCGGCAGGCTGAACAAAGCGACCTGATCACGTTCTGCAACCGCGGCCAGCGGCCAGAAGAGGATGGCCGCAGGGCTCAGCCGCGGCTGGCGTACAAGTAGACGGTCACCGCGTCGGGGGCATCGAGGTTGAACAGGACGGCCCGACGTGTGCCGTCGGCAGTGGGTTGCTCTTCATCGACGCCGGAGACGGACTTGGCGGCTTCGGGATCCCACAGGTCGCCGCCGCCGACGTTGTGTTTTGCGTCGACTGCCCGTAGCCCGGGTACGGGCGCCGCAGTGAACTTCGCCGTGGCGATGAAGACGTCGAGCTCGGTTCGGGGTATCCGAAACTTCGCCGAAAGCACCGTTTCCAGGCCGTTGCTGTAGGCGGCGGTAAGGAGCACGGTTCCGGGCGGCAGGGTCACGTGAGCGACCGCTTCCACCTGAGCGGCGCTGGCGACCTGCGGCGTGGACTGCACTGGGAGCAGGTCGATTCCGCTGGTGCTGGCGACGAGCCCGGCCCCACAGCACATGACCAGCGACAGCACGAGGCTGATGCACGCGAGTACCAACGCTATGGTGCCGCGCCGATTGCGGGTGGCCGGGACAACGGTCTCGCTCATCGCCGACACCATACGGTGTGCCCGTTGATCGGCACGTCCCGACACCGGGTAGCCTCGGAAGCAGTCACCGTCCGTGGCACGCGGCCGGCGGTAGAAACCGACGTCTCCTGGGGCTTGCCGATAGCGAGGGTTCGTCGGCACGTCAACATCAGCTGATCACCGTTGCGCACTTTGGTGTTCGACAGAAGATAGGCCTGGGCGGCCAGACCGGTCCTGTGTGGGCATGCTCGTGCCTGTCCGGGCGTACCGCCGACTCGAACGCCTCGTCTTCAACGGCGAGTCAGGCTCTCCGGCGGTCGAGCACCACGGCGTGGCGAGCTACCGCCCTGTCTTCGCCGGTCAGCGTCGTCGTCGTGGCGCCGGTCGGATGAGAGCAGCTTCCGGTTGACCACGCGAAGACCCTGGCCGCCGCATACGAGGCACTGCCCCTTCGTTAAGCCGAGTAGTTGTCAGCAGCGACTACAGGAGATTGTGCTTACGGGCGAAGTCCGGGAACTCCGCTCCGGAGCAGGGCAGACGAGCACCCGTTGCTCTCAATGCCTCAATGAGGTTCCCCGCAGCCGTCAGGGTCTGCTTGCCGTCTCGGCAGGCCGCCGCGAGAAGCCAGATGGTGCCGTGAACGCGGGCACCGTAGGCACGGGCGACCTGCGTCGCGTTCCTGTCGTCCGTGATGGCCACGCCTTCCCGCAGTTCGGCGGCCGCGAGGACGGACGCTTCCCCGAGGTCGCGCTCACCTGAACCGAGCCGCGCGGCCCATTTGGTAAAGCACCGCACCTCATCGAGCGTGTCCAGCTGGGCAGTGGTCAGCCAGTCCGCCTCGCAAGCGACGGCCAGTTCACGATGATCCTCAGATCCCGCCCGCAACTCCTCCCGAACCACCTGCGTCGTCCAACATTCGGCATCGAGCAGCAGATCCTGCAAGACGTCCAGCCGGTCAGCGAGAGTGAAGTGGCTGAGAATCATGGTGTCGAGCACAAGGACGGAGGTGACGTGCGGTGGGCGACTCACGGGGCGATTTCCAGGTCGTCGTCCTGCGGTAGGTCCGCCTCGGCGATGTGGCCATTCATCAACTCCAAAGCCCTGGTACGTGTGATTCGCCTGTTCCGCAACGCTCCCATCACGGCCTTTGCGTATGTGGGCGATACCCGTACCGACTCGAGGTCGGGCTGCGGTACCCAGCCCACCGCCTCCATGAACTCCGCGTGGGTCGGCCGAACCTGGCTCCAGGCCCTACGGGTCTCTGCGTCGATGGCCCCTGCCTGCTCAGCCTGCCGCAGTGCCAGCAACCAGGAGGTACGGTATCGAGCCGCATAGCTCACGATCTGATCCCGGCCCACCGTCCCACGGGCTGCGGCAATCGCTTGCACGGGCAGCAGCAGTTCGGCGGCGAAGGCGTCAATCACCGTCTCTCGTTGTGCACGTGAGGCACTCAGGCCGAGGTCGGCGGAATATTCATCACCAATGATGAGGTGCCCCAACTCATGGGCAGCGGTAGCCCGACGGCGGCCAGGATCGCCCGTGGTGCTCACGACAGCAACGGCGATGTCGCCCTCGATGAGCGATGCGCCGTCGCCTGGCAGGTCGGTGACCAGAACCCACTGACCTGCGCGCTCGCAGACGTCCATGATGCTGTCGATCGGTCCATCGCCGAGATCGAACCGCTGCCGCAACCACCGGGCTGTCTGACGCGCATCGTCCTCGGATGTCACCGAATGCGGGTAGCGAAGCAGCGGACGGGCACGCAGGACGCCAATGTCCAGCAATTGCTGGACATTGTGCAACCACTCCACCAGAGCGATTTCGAGGCGTTCCGATGACCGTGCTGCCTCAGTGTCGGTTTCCTCGGTCAGCGGCGCCGCCCGTCGGGACAACACCGTGGGCGGCGGCTGGATCAAGTACTCCATCGACACCTTCAGCGCCCTGGAGAGCTTAGCCAGCTCCAGGGCGTCCAAACGGCGGCTGCCGGCCTCAACCTTGGCCAGCATGGTGCGGTCTAGCCCCACCATCGTGGCGAGATCCTGCTGTGAGATCCCCAACGAAAGGCGGGCTTGTCGTACCTGCTCACCGACGAGGGGCCAGTCCCAGCCATCAGCCATGGTGCGATAATCGCACACTCCGCGGCGGAATGGGTCAACACAGGGAAGTCCTGGATTCGGCGTATCCGGCTGACGCCGGAGGGGTACCGCAGGGGCATCGCACGTTTCGCGACTTCGGGGGCAAATCCGAAGCCGCGGACCCTGACGCCGAAGCTCGTCATCCGGCAGCACGGGCACCGGCCAGCAGACGCTCGACCGACACGCCCACCGTCGAGCAACTCGTCGTGCTCAGCTATTTCGCTCCGACAAGCACCGCGCTGCCTCCGGCCTTCCCGACGATATTCCGGTCTGGCAACCAGCGCCGTTACGCATCAGCCGCGAGCTGGCGCCGCCTCGCAGGAGCAGCTGCGCCGTGGTGGCGCCGAACAACTCCGTGTAGCCCAGGGCTCAGGTCGTCGTCGTGCTCGTGTTTCGCACCTGCGACCCCGCGCGAAGCTGTTGCCTATCCGTCCGCCAATGAGCTCGTCGTGGCGAGGGCGCACGCGAGGCGTTGGGGCGCAGCGTCGCCTGGACCTCTTCGGTGGGTTGGCTAATTCAGTGCTCGTTCTGTTCCTGGAATTCGACGATGGCGGCGCCGTTGTCTCGGGCCCAGTCGGTCAGGACCTTGATCGGCTCGACCAGGGTCTGCCCGAGTGGGGTGAGGCTGTACTCGACGCGTGGGGGCGCCTCGGCGTAGGCGCGGCGTTCGACCAGGCCGTATGCCTGCAGGCGACGCAGGGTCTGGGTGAGGACCTTGTGGGAGATGCCGCCGATTAGGTGGGCCAGCTCGCCGGGGCGCCGGGGTTGCAGGCTGAGGGCGAACAGCACGATCACCGCCCACTTCTCGGCGATGATCTCGACGGCCAGGCGGGTGGGGCAGTCGGCGAGGAAGACCTGACCGTGGGCGTCGTGCACAGGTCGAAAGGTACCAGCGGGTTCCTATCGGCTCCGTAGCGTTTTCCGGTGAAGCCCACCAGGAGCACAAGGAGCCATCCATGCCACGAGTAGTCGTGTTCGACGAGACCGGCGGTCCGGACGTTCTGCGCGTCGTCGACGAGCCGGTCATCGAGCCCGCAGCCGGCGAGGTGCGCGTACGCATCGAGGCCTTCGCAGTCAACCCGCTCGACCAGATGGTCCGGGCCGGGCAGTCCCCGCGGCCCGTGCAGTTGCCGCATGCGCGGCTGGGCGTCGAGGGAACCGGTGTGATCGACGCGCTCGGGTCCGGGGTGACCGGACTGGCCGTCGGCGATCCGGTCATCCTCGGTGCGGTACCTGACTTCGAGACCAGGGGCGCGTACGCGGAGTACACCACGCTGTTGGCCGACCGGGTGGTGCCCCGGCCCGCCGGGTTGGAGCCCGTCGGTGCGGCGGCGCTGTGGGTGTCGTACTTCACCGCCTACGGCGCGCTGGTGGACAGGGCCGGGATGCGGCCGGGGGACCAGGTCCTGATCACCGCGGCGTCGGGCGGTGTCGGGCGGGCCGCGATCCAGATCGCCCGCCAGATCGGCGCCGTGCCGATCGCGGTCACCCGGCAGAGCGCCAGGGTGCAGAGCCTGTTGGCCGCCGGAGCCGCCGCGGTGATCGCCACCGACCGGGAGGACATCGGGGAGGCCACCCGGCGGCACACCGGTGGGGTGGGCGCCGACATCATCCTGGACGCCGTCATGGGCCCGGGCCTGGCCGAACTGTCGCTGGCCGCGAAGCTCGGCGGCACCCTGGCCACGGTGGGCTGGCTGGACCCGCGGCCGGCGTCCTTCCCGGCGAATCCGTCGCTGACCATTCACCGCTACATGAGTTTCGCGGACATGGTCGACCCGCAGACCGCGCGGCGCGTCGCCGCGTTCCTGGCCGCCGGTGTCCGCACCGGCGTGCTGCAGCCGACGGTGGACCGGGTGTTCCCGTTGGACGACATCATCGAGGCGCACCGGTACCTGGAGAAGGGGACGCCTGCGGGCAAGATCGTGGTGACGCCGTAATCGGCGAGGTGCGGTAGGCGTCAGCCGGGGTCAGGTACGGCATCTTATGGCGCCTGGTGTCTGCCGGCAGCGGCACGACGGAGGCTCCCGTGGCATTGACCAGACAGGCCGGTGGAACCTCGTGGACGACGATGCGCCCATCTGCTCCCTGCAGATCAGCCGCGGCAGTCTGCTCAGGGCTCGGGCACCGGTGACGAGTGCGGATGCCGTTGGTCTGCGTACTCTGTGAGATTTTCCTGCCGCCGTGCCCGGCCCTGTCAGCTCCCGGGGTGGTGCGAGGTGAGCCTTGCCGCGGGTTCTTCCCGAGTGGTCCGGGTCCATCCGCTGAGGAAGGCCAGGGCCTGCGCGGAGCGGGAGTTCGGTTCCGCGGTGTAGACGAGCAGGGTTTGATCGGTCGTGCCGCGCACATCGAGGACCTGGAAGTCCAACGAGAGTTCTCCTGCGGTGGGATGGAGGAAATGTTTGCGCCCTGACCGTTGTGCGCGAACGCGGTGGGTGGACCACCAGTGGCGGAAGTCTTCGTCCTTCATGGACAGCTCGCCGACGAGACGAGCTAGTGCCGGGTCCTGCGGGTAGCGGCCGGCATCCATCCTGAGGTAGGCCACGCATTCTTTGGCGACCGTCTCCCAGTCGCGGTAGAGGCTGCGTACTCGCTGGTCGAGGAACGCCAGCCGGATGTGGTTGCGGTGCTGCGGCGCAAGAACGCTGAAGTCTGTGAAGAGGGCGGCACCGAGAGTGTTCCAGCCGATGATGTCCATCCGTCGGCCCAGCACCAGGGCGGGCACTGCGGTCATGCTGTCCAGCAGCACCCGGGTGGCGGTGGAGACACGTTGCGCGTCGGGCGGTGCCGGGTTCGCCCGTGCTGCGGGGCCTTTGGCGTCGGCCGCGCAGCGAAACAGGTATTCCTGCTCGTCAGGGCGCAGGTCGAGTGCCTGCGCCAGCGCCTGAAGGATCTCCGGTGAGGCCGTCTTCGCGCGGCCTTGTTCCAGGCGCACGATGTAATCCACACTGACTCCCGCCAGCATAGCCAGCTCTTCGCGCCGCAGCCCGGGCACGCGGCGGTGACCGGTACTCGGCAGCCCGGCGGCCTCAGCGCTCACCTTGGCACGGCATGATCGCAGATAGTCACCCAGCTCGGTCATGGCGTCTCCTTCTTCTCAGACCAGGACGTCGTCGTAATCGGTGGACAGCGCCAGGTCCCGCCACGCCTCCGACTCCGCCCGCAACTGGGTGATCTTGTTCTCCAGCTCCTGAAGGCAGTCACTGCCCAGCTGAGCCCGCACTGGCGGATTCTCCGCGTCAGCGAGGGTCAGGAACGCCGCGGCACCCTTGACCGGATCCCCTGGCTGAGCGTGATTGAGACCAGGCACCGCGCCGCGCACCGCTCCAGCGGTGCCGGCGTAGTCATCGATCACGGTGCCCTCGGTGCGCAGGCTCCGGTCATCGAGGAAGTCGGTGCGGAAGTAGCCCGGCTCGACCAACGTCACGGCGATGCCCAGTCCCGCGAGTTCGGCGCGCATGGCCTCGGAGATCCCTTCGACGGCGAACTTGGTCGAGCAGTAGATGCCAAAGCCTGCCGAGCTGCTGAAACCTCCCAGAGAGCTGACGTTGAGGATCCGGCCCGAGCGCTGCGAACGCATCACCGGCAGCACCGCGCGGGTGACGTTGAGCAAGCCGAAGACATTGGTGTCGTAGATCGCGCGAACTTCGGCATCGGAGGACTCCTCCACCGCGCCAAGTAGGCCTCGCCCGGCGTTGTTGACGAGAACGTCGATTGCGCCGAAGGCCTCGACCGCGCAAGACACTGCTGCGCGGGTCTGCTCCTCATCGGTGACATCGAGCGCGACCGCGAGCAGGCGGTCACCGTGATCGGGCAACGCCGCTGACACCGCCTCGGGGTTTCGGGCGGTGGCTACGACGTTATCGCCGCGATCCAACGCCTGACGGGTGATCTCCAGGCCGAAACCGCGCGAGGCGCCGGTGATGAACCAGGTAGTCATGAAGCGCTCCTTGAACTGAAGAGACCATGGGTCCCTTCGTGTGATCGATATTCGCTGTGTGTGGCGACCCCTTTCATGCTGGCCAGGTCCGCACTGCTCAGCCAGGGACGGATATGCATAGGAACGGCCAAGGCACCCGGCCCGCCAATACGGGTGCAGCAGAGACGTGCGCGCTCGGCAGACGGGCAGCCCGGCTGGATGGCCTTGAGAGCCGGCGTGGCGTCTTCGAGTTCAGAAGCCGGCCAGGCCCCTCTTGGTCAGGTGTCGAGGCCTGCGAGGTTGAGGCGTTCGAGCAGGCTGGGCTTGCGGGCGTGCGCCGCCCGTAGCTCGGCCACCCGGTGTCGGAACGATGAGCTGTCCCCGTCGCGTTCGCCGAGTTCGCGCAGGTCAACGAGGAGTTGAACGGCGGTGTCGTACTCGCGGGGTCTCTTCGTGGCGATGAGTTCGTCGACCCGCTGCCAGGCGGCGGGTTGGTCGACTGCGAGGGTGTCGAGGTGTCGTTGTCGGGCGGCTGCGGCGGACCGTTCGCGGCGAATCCGTTCGCGTTCCCGCTGCTCGGCATCCCGTCGTTCCCGCACGGCGCGCAACTGCGCGGCGGTGGCGAGCAGTTGACCGGCAGTACGGACGGCCGTCGGGGTAGACGCCTCGGGGGAATGCGCGTCGCGGTAACGACGCAGCAGTCGGTTGCGTAGATGGCTGTCGCCGCTGGTGATCAGGTCGGTCAGGATGGCGTCCTTGTCCCTTGCGGGCAGTCCGACGACCCAGGTGCGTAGGTGCGCGGCGGTCGGTTCGCCGGAGGCGGCCGGCGTCGACCCGGCCGCCGCGGCCGCGATCAGGTCGGGATCGATGCGCAGGAATTCGGCGGCGGCGGTGAGGGGCGCGTTGAGGGCGCCCAGTCCGGCCGGGACGGGTGGTTCGGGCTCGTCGTCGGCGATCTCCTCGGACTGTACGCAGCGCAGCCAGGCCAGGTAGAGCAGGCGCAGGTCGCCCGCGGCGAGGCTGGCCCGGACCGGGATGATGGAGGTGAGCAGACCGTGGCCGTCGAGCTCCCACTCGTCGACGCCGTCCTCGTCCTCGTCATGCAGGTCGATGATGATGTGCGTGCCAGCGGTCCACATGGCCGCGCTGTCACCCTGGCAGTACCGGGCCACCGTGGCGGGGTCCAGCACGTGTTTCGGTAGCCGCAGCATAAGCTGGCGGGTGCCCCAGTTCGCCAGGTACAGGTGCGCGTCGAAGTACCGTTCCATCAGCTTTCGCGGGTCGCCCTTGAAGTCGCCCCACTCGTAGGTGTTGACGAAGCTGGTGGCGGTGATGTCGGCCCGGGTCGACAGCGACCGCAACTCGGCCCGCTCCCGGCCGGTGAGGGGCCGGTCGAGGGCGGTGAACTCGTAGTACTGGTACTCGCTCATCGTGGCCTACCTTTCGGCCCAGTGCCGGTAGGCGTCGATCCACCCGGCGCCGTCCGGTGGCGGGGTGGGTAGCGGCAGGTCGAGTAGGCCGATCCGCTGCCGGTGGTGGCCTCGGGCGCAGAGAGCGACGATGGTGTCCGCGGTCAGGTCGATCTTCCGCACGGTGACCTCGACGCCGAGGACGGTGGTGGTGAACGGCACCGCCAGATGTTCCTCGATCATGGTGAACAGGCCGGTGAGCTGTTCGTCGTCGCCGTACGCGTCGACCGTGGCTTCCTCGATCATCGCCTGCAGCGCGGCGGTCCCCTTCGATGCCATCGGCGGAGGATAGCGGACCGGTGTCGCGGCGTTTGAAGCCCGATGCGCGAGGATGTTCGCGTGGGTTCGATGGCCGAGTTCGTCGATCTTCGGCGGGAGGTGGAGCGGTTACGGGCGGAGAACGCCCGGCTGGCGCGTCTGCTGCAGGCTGCGCGGTGCGGACACGTCTGCGGCGCCGGAGCAGTTGTCCGCGCCGGTGGAGCCGCCGGGGCTGGTCAGCATGGCCTCGCCGACCCGGGACAAGCTGGCGTTGTTCGCCGACCGGTTCCGGGCCCGGGCCGACGTGTACGCCGTGCGGTGGGAGAACGCCCGTACCGGCGCTGCCGGGTGGATGCCGGCGGTCGCCGGCGGTTGGCGTAAGGGGATGGACCGGCGCGGTGCCACCCACCTGCCCTGCACGGCTGAGGTCGTCGCGGCGCATCTGGTCGGCGACGTGTTCATGGGCCTGTACCCGCTGATGCCCGGCAACACCTGCCACTTCGTCGTGGCCGACTTCGACGGGCCGACGGCGATGCTCGACGCCCTCGCGTACGTGAAGGCGGCACGGGCCAACGCGGTGCCGGCCGCGTTGGAGATCCCAGTCAGGCCGCGGAGCCCACTTCACCGGCGCCGTTTCCGCAGCCACCGCGCGGGCCGTGGGCACGGTCCTGCTGCGTGAGGCGATGGTGCTACGCGGATCGATGGACCTGCGCTCGTGCGATCGATTGTTCCCCAACCAGGACGTGCTGCCCGGACCGCACGCCAGGCCAGCATGTACAAGGTGGTACTCACCGAAGCCGCTACGGTTGAGGACCTGCACACCTGGCTCGATGCGCACCTCCTCCGGCGGCTCTGGCTCAGCCTCTGGCTGCCACCCCAGCTTCGCCAACGCTGGAAGGACGCCTTTCCCGAACTCGCCACGACCCGTAGCAACGCGACGTAGCCGTGGACTTCTTTTACGAACCGCCCCGTTCGTCTGGCCCGCAGATCGAACATCAAATGGCCGCGTATCGAACGCGTATGGTGCCGCAAATCGAAAGCAAGAGGCCTCGCAGATCGGAAATGCGCCGGTTATGATGACGCCGTGCCCACACCGCATCTGATCCCCCGCCACGCTGCCGCGCAGGTCAACGCTGCTCTGGCGGACACCCGCGTCGTCTTGATCAGCGGGGCACGTCAAGCGGGTAAGAGCACCCTGGTCCGCCTCGTTGCCGGCGATCGTCTGGCCGAGCGCCGCGATCTTGATCGGGCTCAGGACCGGGCGGCGGCGATCGCCGATCCGGTCGGGTTCGTGGACTCCTCCGAACTCCTGGTCATCGACGAGATCCAGCGCGCTCCGGAGCTCCTGTTGGCCATCAAGGCTGCCGTCGACGAGGATCCCCGTCCTGGCCGGTACCTGCTCACCGGATCGTCTCGGCTGTTCGGCATGGTGGCTGCGCCGGACGCGCTGCCCGGTCGGATGGAAACCGTCGAGCTCTGGCCATTTTCCCAAGGCGAACTCGACGGAGCCCTGGACGGATTTATCGACGCCGTCTTCGCGCTCGGCCCGGACCTGCGACACGAGTCGGACGTGACCCGCGCCGACTACGCGGCCAGGATCGTGCGAGGCGGCCTACCCGAGGCCACCGCCCGCACCGACCCGCGCCGCCGCCAACGGTTCCTTGACGCCTATGTCCAGGCGCTCATCGACCGCGACGTGCGGCAGCTGTCCGACATTCAGCACAAGGGCGAGCTACGCAGGCTGGTACGCCTCCTCGCGGCCAGGTCCGCGACCATCATCGCCGCGAACTCCCTCGAGTCCGCCCTCGGACTGAGCCGGCCGACGATCGTCCGCTACCTCCAAGCCCTGGAAGAGATCTTCCTGATCAAACGGATTCCCGGCTGGTCCCGCAACCTCGGCACCCGTGCCACCGCCGCGTCGAAGCTGATCTTCGTCGACTCGGGCATCGCCGCCAACGAAATCGGGACCGACGCCCGGGCACTGCTCCGGCCGGGCGCACCGTTCGGCCCACTGCTCGAGTCATTTGTGCTGTCCGAGCTGTCCCGGCAGCTCACCTGGTCCGAGCAGTTCGTCGACCTGTCCCACTACCGCGACCAGAGCAGGTACGAAGTCGACGCGGTGCTCGAGAACCGAGCTGGTCAGGTGGTCGGGATCGAGGTCAAAGCAGCCAGCACCGTCGGACCCGACGACTTCCGCGGCCTACGCCGACTCGCCGACCGCCTCGGCGACGACTTCATCGTCGGCATCGTCCTCTATACCGGAACCGCCACGCTGCCGTTCGGCGACAGAATCCGCGCCATGCCGGTCAGCGCCCTATGGCAGGTTTCCACCTCGACAGCAGGCTGACAGGCCGCTCATCAGCCGTCAGGGGAGTGGGCATGCCCTCAACCGGGCGGAGGCGGTGGTGTGGCGGCCACGAGCAGGGCGAGTTCCCGGACCAGGTCGTCCAGGGACTGACCGGTCTGCGCGCGGACCAGTCCGAGGGCAAGGTCGGCGAGCACTCGGCAGAAGAGCGGCCCGGCTGGATAGGCTTGAGAGCCGGCGTACGTCTGTCGTGGCAGGTCTCTGGCACCGGAACTCGGGCCCGGAGGCTTTCCTGGAACTGCGAACCAGGCACGGCTCGTGCTCGATGCCGAAAGGGGCTGACCCACCTACGACGCAGGTCTCGAGTTCAGGGGCTGGCCATGCGGGCTACGGCCGAGACTCCCCAAGCGAGTACCTGCCTGACATACCGGCCGCGCTCCACCTCATCGGGGGGAGCACTGACAGATGAGATGGACGATCCTGAAAGGGGATCGCTGGAACTTCGCGTGTGCTCAGGCAGCAGATCCGGATGCCGGTTCGGTCCCTCAACGCTCCCGGCGTGATGGTCGAGACTGTCGGTCGTCGCTCTTATGATCACGGCCATGTCGGCTGCCTTCACCGCCTTGTGGACCCATGACGTCTGCCGGGAGCTACGCAGGCACTGCGTCGGCCAGCGGCCGCCGGTGGCGTTCAGCGGGGTGCATCAGTCTCTGCCCAGTTGGACCAGCGTCGGTGTCGGCGACGATGTCTTCGCGCTGCATGTCAACCGACACGTGGTCTACGTGGTGAGTCGTCTGCGTGTCGTCGACAAGCAGCGGCGCTCCTGTTGCGGCGCTGCTCCAGCAACCTGGCGCGACCCGGCCTATGCCGGTCATGACGACTGGGCGATGCTCGGCGCCGGCGGATGCGGGGCGAGCCCGGTGCATGTCGAGGCGACGCCGATCCGCTTCGACGTCGCCGTTCCCGGCGACCTGCTCGGCGCGCTGACCTGGCGCAACCGACGCGGAGAACAGCGCACCTTGAAGTACGTCGTCGACGGTCGTCTCGAACGCTCCGTCAGCCTCCAGGGCGTCTATCGTCTGACCGACGAATCCGCCGCTCGATTGGGCGCCCTGCTCGATGGTTCACCGATCCCGACCGGAACGGGGTAGACCCGACCCCACGTGCCTCAGGATCGGTAGCCGTCCTTGACGGTCGACGCGCCTTGACGGCGGATGTGGACGCCTCAGGGTCGCGGCCGAGGCTGACTAGACTGCTCAGTTGTGCGATCGGCTGAGGTCCTCGAACAGCTCGACGCCGCTGCCGAGGAGTTCCTGTTTCCGGACCTCGGCCACGGCTACTACTACGCCGTCGACGCTCGGCTCCATGGGTACCGGGACGCTGGGCGGTGGGCCCTCATCGTCGAGACGGTCGGCTACTCGCCCCGGGCCGGCAACCTCATCGACGTGCTCCACGTGTTCGGCAACTGCCTGACCAGCGGCGAACCTGGCTACGGAAACGGTGACTTTCACGAACGAGTAGACAACTGGAACCAGATAGAGGACCCCGACGAGCCCGAAACCTACCGCGGAGGGCCGGTGGTGGTTCGCGGCCGGACGATCGCAGTTGCTGCCGAGCCGGGCGAGGATCTGGTCAACGTCCTGCGTCAGCTTGTTCCGCGTCATCGCGAGTTGCTCCTGGCCGATGAGGGGGAGTTGCGGCGCCGAATCCCAGTCGACCTACCCGAGGTTCTGCGGCTCGACCAGTGGAACCACCCCGACCTGGTGAGCGGGCTACGCCCCAGCGACTCTGAGACCTTCCACCAGATCGCCGATGTCCTGGCGACCGGAGACCTCAGCCGATACGCGCCCAGCTTGCCGCCCAACACGCACTGGTCGAACTGGCCGGAGTCGGGGAGCCTGTAGCCGGGCGGCCCACCTCTTAGCGGGAGAGCGAAGGCCGTGCACCTGCGGAACCAGCATCCCTCGGCGCGGCTGGAGCACTTCCCGTGCGTTCGAGCCAGCGTGGCTCGGACATCCGCTCATCGGTACGTTCGGGCGCGGGGTCCGGGATCTCCGTCATGCTCCGTAGCGCCCTATCTGCGACCACCAGCGGATGATGGGCAGTGAATAGGGTGGGTGGCATGCGCACGATCGTTAGTGACCGCCTTCTCCTGCGTCCATGGCAGGACGACGACGCCGACTTCCTCCTGGACCTGGAGTCAGGCTCGCAGATCGTAGTCTCCTCCGGCGCGCAACCGACGACCATGAAAACGAGGAAGGACGCGCTCGCGTCGATCAGACGTCTGCGTGCCATCGAACATCCCATTTACGGGAACTGGGCGATCGCCACGGCGAACGGTCGACTGGTCGGCAACCTCCTGCTCCTGCCAATCCCCCCATGGGCGGAACAATCCTTCAGCGGGTCGAACGATGTCGAGATCGGCTGGCACGTGCACCCGGACGCTCGGGGGCAGGGCTATGCCACCGAAGCCGCGGATGCCGTCCTTCGCGATGCCTTCGGCCGTGGGCTGCCGAGGGTCCTCGCCGTGACGGAGCCGGACAACCATGCCTCACAGGCCGTCTGCAGGCGACTCGGCATGACTGCTCTCGGGCGTACGACGAGGTACTACGACACCATCAACGAACTCTTCGAGAAATTGCCCAGTTGATCGGAAGGCCGTGACGGCTGGCGCGCTTCGGGTAGGGCTTCGCCTGAAAACCAGGTCCTGACAGCCGCTACCTTCGGGGCGTGGACGATCCCGAACGCCCCAGCGAGCGCCTCGTCGAGCAACGCCTGCGCAATCGCGCCATGGAAGCGCTGGTCGCCCTGAGCATGGGTGATTCAGGCGTTCGCAGCGTCGGCGTCGGCGACTACATCAACCTGTTCTTCGACGTGATCGACGACGACATCCCGTGGCAGTGGCGCGACTGGTCGTGTTTCACGCCCGAGGAGGTTGAGCGACTCGATGCCGTACATGGACTACTGCAGGCGGCCTGCGTGGTGACGCCCTGGAATGACACTGACGACGACTTCATCGCCTCCGGCTGGCCGGGCAGGATTCAACCCGCTGCTCGCGCGGCGTTGGACGTCATGCAGGCACGGGGCCGATTCCGGGAGGACGCCGAAGAAGAGAATCCCTCCGAGTAGTACCGCTTAGCGACTGGACAGCGCTGAGGCGCGCAGCGCGGCAGATCCGGTCGTCGCAGGACAACGCTTCCGGCCCGATGCGTGATCCTGCCGTGAGGTCGCCGGTAGGTGGCCGGGTGTGGCGTATCGGGCGGCGCTACTGACTGTCGTACCCCTGTGTGAGGCTGTGACGCATGGCGACTTTCGTTCTGATCCACGGTGGTGGCGGCAGTTCCTGGGACTGGCATCTGCTGGGCCCTGAGCTGGCCGGACGGGGCCACGACGTGGTGGTGCCGGAGCTGCCGATCGAGGATAGGGCGGCAGGCTTCGCCGAGTTCTGTGAAACGGTCGTCAATGCCGTCGGCGATCGCAGCAACCTCGTCGTCGTCGGACACTCCTATGGTGCGTTCACGGCGCCGCTGATCGCTGACAAGCTGCCTGTGCGGCTCATTGTCCTGCTTACTCCCATGATCCCGAAGCCGGGTGAGAGTCCCGGCGACTGGTGGGGCAACACCGGTCACCGCAGCGCGGACGGGTTCAGTGAGGAGGAACAGTTCTACAATGGTGTGCCGGCCGAAATTGTCGCGGAGGCTTCGGCGCATGGCCGCGACCAGGTCAGCGCAGAATGGAACGAGCCGTGGCCCCTGGGTGCCTGGCCGGACGTGCCGACGAGGGTGCTCATCGCCCGCGAAGACCGATTCTTCCCGCCCGACTTCCAGCGCCGCGTGGCGGCCGACCGCCTCAATGCCGTACCGGATGAAATCGACGGTGGCCACGCGGTGGCGCTCAGCCATCCGAAGCAACTCGCCGACCAGCTGACCGCGTACTTGCCGCGCTGAGGCGCTGCGCCCGGTGCCAGCCGCGCGAATACAGGCGGCGCGGATCGCGGCTACTTGTTTCATTGACCTGCGACCGTTGCCCGGCCAGGCTTCGGTCGAGGCGCCCGGGTTGTCGCTCTCATTGCGGCTGCCCACGCTGGTCGTGTGGCTCTCATTTGGCCTGCGCGGCCCGGGCGTCGCCCCAGGGCGGGGAGAGGCTCAAGAGGGGTTTGCTCGGCTCGAAGTAGCGTTGCCCTCCCGGCTCGACAACCCAGGTGGATCGAGCATCGGAGGACACGTTGACTGTCACACCGAGTCGTGTGGTCATCGGGATGGACCCGCACAAGCGTTCGGCAACGATCGAGGTCATGGCTGGCGACGAGACCGTCGTCGGCGGCGGCCGGTTCGACACCGACCGCGACGGCTACACGGCGATGCGAAAGTACGCCGGTCAGTGGCCGCACCGGGTGTGGGCGATCGAGGGCTGTCAGGGCATCGGCCGGCACATCGCCAACCGGCTGCTGGCCGACGGCGAGCAGGTCGTCGACGTTCCACCGAAGCTGTCCGCCAGGGCGCGGGTGTTCGCCACCGGGCAGGGCCGCAAGACCGACGCCACCGACGCCCACTCCATCGCGCTGGTCGGCACCCGCATGACCGGACTACGCCCGGTGGTCAACGACGAGCAGCTTGCCTTGCTGCGGATCCTGGTCGACCGGCGCCGTTGCCTCGGTGTCGACCACACCCGGATGGTGTCCCAGCTGCACCAACTGCTGCTGGAGCTGATCCCGGGTGGGGCGAAGAAGAGTCTGTCCGCCGCCCAGGCCAAGACACTGCTGGCCACGGTCCGGCCCCGCGACGCGGTCGGCAAG
The DNA here is from genome assembly GCF_000204155.1 of Micromonospora maris AB-18-032. NCBI lineage: Bacteria > Bacillati > Actinomycetota > Actinomycetes > Micromonosporales > Micromonosporaceae > Micromonospora > Micromonospora maris. The sequence continues at coordinate 2,693,280 of NC_015434.1, forward strand.
GCCCGACGGCGGGTCGCCGCGGAGCTGATCGCCGACCTCGAACGGATCTACCGACGCTCCAAGGAAGCCGACAAGGAACTGTAGGAGCTGGTCGCTTCCACCGGCACCAGGTTGATGGACCTGCACGGCATCGGACCCTCCGGCGCCGCCCGGCTGCTGGTCGAGGTCGCCGACATCACCCGGTTCCCCGACCGGGCTCACTTCGCCTCCTGGACCAGACCCGCCGAAACCCAGCATAGAACTCTCCTCTCGGCGGTGTCTTGACACAGAGGGGAGCCAGATGCGTGCACCGGCCGGCCCAGCCAGACGCTGATCTTGCAGGCAGCGCATGCAGAGATGGCTCGGGCGGATGAGGAAGACTGGCAGGCATGGCTGATCTGGGCGACCCGAAGGCTGCGCTGCACCACTACCTGCAGGCGATGCGCGACAACCTAATCTGGAAGCTCGACGGGTTGAGTGAACGCGAGGCCAGGCTGCCCCGCACCGCAACCGGCAACAACCTGCTGGGAGTTCTCAAGCACTGCCTCCATGTCGAAGCCGGCTACTTCGGGCCCACCTTCGGGCGTGAGTTCCCGACGCCTGAGGAACTGGTTCCCATGCAGGTGTTCGAGGAGGACCCGCAGGCAGACTGGTACGCGCGGGAGGGCGAGACGAAGGATGGGCTGATCGACCTGTATCGCCGTGTCGGGGTGTTCGCGGATCAGACGATCGAACAGCTACCCCTCGACGCGCCGGGGCATGTGCCGTGGTGGCGCCCAGGCGAGAGGGATGTGACGCTGCACAGGATCATCATCCACGTGACGTGCGACCTTGCCCGGCACGCCGGTCACGCCGACATCATGCGCGAGCAGCACGACAGGGCGATCGGCTTGCGGCGGGAGAACGCCGGTGTTCCCCACGACTACGACTGGCCGGCGTACGTCACCAAGCTGACGAAGCTCGCTGACCGGTTCGGTTAGCCACCCGGTCCCGTCGATACAGGCAGACAGGGCAGTATCCGCTCATCGACACGACCGAGTGCCGACCTGATTTGTGGTGACAGCGCGTAGCGGGCGGTCGACGGCAGGCCCATGCCTGCTGGTCTTGACCGCGGTTGGTGGCAACGGCTCGATGCCGCAGCAGATCCGGGCTCGGCCGCTGATCGGGGGAGGCCGCCGTAGCATGTTCCGCCATGAGGCCGATCGTCATCAGGCCCCGCATCCAGATCCCGGTCCTGGTCGTGCTCTCTGCCGTGTGGGCCCTGTTGGGCGTCACCTACTTCACGTCGGGGGACGTGGTGGCCGAACGCGACTGGTTCGGCATCGTGCTGGGATCCCTACTCCTCGCGAGCGGGATGGCGGGGGTGTGGCGCGCTCTGCGCCTCGGCGTGGTCGTTGACGCAGCAGGTGTCCGTGTCCGCAACTTCGCCAGCCGGGACCAGATCATACCGTGGAACTCACTCCAGTCGATCGATTGCCTGCAGGTCGACGTACGGGCAGGCATACCGCTCTACGCTCCTGTCCTGCATTTTCACAGCGACGTCGACGCCGTGCCGCTGCCTACGCTCGGCTCGTACTCACGGCACGCCGTGGAGCGCACAGTCGACGAGCTGCGAAGCCTCGCAAACGGCACGGGGTAATCCTGATCGGGTTGCCAGGCGGGCGCCCGAACAGCGGATGAGTCCGATGCCCGGGAGCCGTGCGCTGGACTGCGCGTGCTGAACCGTTTCGTTGAGGCGCCGTGGCAGCGGCATGATCGGGTGGTGGTTGAGGCAGCCGAGGGTCGATGGTTCCCAGACGAGATCGGTCGCAACGAGGGGGAGATCGCCTTCCTGGAACAGCTTCGGCGGGAAGCATCCGGCTGGGACGTCGACGGGCTCTCGCCGGAGGACGACACCTCGTCGCAGGTGTGGCTGGCGCCGCTGTACGTCGACGTTGATGTTCCCGGGCTCACCATCCGGCGTCGCACCCTGCAGGTTGGTTACTGGACCAACGGGCCATTCGGACAGGCACTCCACGGTGTGTGGGGCGACGACTACCTGCTGGACGACCACGACGGCAACGATCCCGAGAACCTGACCGTGGTCGGGGTGCGGGCCAGCCATGAGAACTACGCGCAGTGGGCCGCCGCCTGGCTGCTGCGTCAGCTGAAACGGCCTGTCGTACGGGAGGAATGGCTGACCGGGGATCGCGTGGCCGCCGCGACATGGCGGCTGGACGATACCGGCCGTGTCCTCGCCCGGCACGGCAACGGTTTCCGCCGCCTCATGCGCCGCCGCGCTGACCGTGTTGTCACGGTGAGGTGAGCCGCGTGATGCTCTGCCGGACCGGGACACCTGGGTTGCCGGGCACGCCGATCGCCGCTTCGGCGACGACGTCAGCCATGCTCACACGAATCGCGGACGCCCCGCAGTACTTGTGGCGTGATGATCAGGCGGCGCCACGCTCGCTGACCGGCCGGCGGCGCAGGTTCGGGTTCAGCAGGGCCGGGGGCAGGTAGGCCTGGTCGAGCCGGGTGACATCGGTGCCGGGCGTGACGATTTCGTCGATCCGGTCGAGGATCTCGTCGGTGAGCGTGACGTCGACGCCCGCGAGAAGGTTGTCGAGGTGCTCGATCGTGCGCGGGCCCAGGATCGCGCTGGTCACGCCGGGGTGCGCGATGGCGAATGCCATGGCGAGGTAGGTCAACGGCATGCCTGCGTCGTCGGCGAGCGGGATGAGTTGTTCGACGACGTCGATCCGGCGCTCGTCGGTGAGGTGCGTGGAGAGGCGGGCACGACGCAGATCGTTCTGTTCGCCCCTGCGGACCCGACCGGTGAGCATTCCCTGCCCGAGCGGGCCCCACACCAGCGTGCCCATCCCGTAGCGCTGCGCGGCCGGCAACACCTCGCTTTCCATGCTGCGGTTGAGGATCGAGTAGGGCGGCTGCTCGGTGTGGAAACGTTCCAGCCCGCGTCGCTCGGCGACCCACTGGGCCTCGATGATGTCGGATGCGGGCATCGTGGATGACCCGATCGCCCGGACCTTGCCGCTGCGGATCAGGTCGGAGAGCGCGGAAAGCGTCTCCTCGATGTCGGTGTCGGGGTCCGGACGATGGATCTGGTACAGGTCGATGTAGTCGGTCTGCAGACGGCGCAGCGAGCCCTCGACCGCGTTCATGATCCAGCGGCGGGAGGCACCTCGCTGGTTGGGGTCGACGGCCGCGCCCGGCGCCCGGGGCAGCGCGTTCAGCCGGGGAAAGCCCACCTTGGTCGCGAGGATGACGCTGTCCCGGCGTCCCTTGAGGGCCCTGCCCACGATCTCCTCCGAGTCGCCGTAGGCATCGGCGGTGTCGACAACGTTGATCCCCGCGTCCAGCGCCTTGTGAATGACCTTGATCGAGTCGTCAGGGTCGGGGTTCCCGATCACCGTGGCGAACATCAGCGTGCCGAGTGCGTACGGGCTGACCTTCATGCCGGTCCGGCCCAGGGTGCGGTACAACATGAGCGTCTCCTTGCGGTATCGTGGCTATCCGGAAACCCTTTCCGGAACTAACTATACGGAAAAGCTTTCCGGATAAGCAAGGGAGGCGTAGCAGTGTCCGACAACACAGCAGAATCGACTGCTCGCGAACGCGCTCCGCGCCGGATGCGCACCGACGCGCGCCGCAACGTCGAGGCCCTGCTCGAAGCGGCGAAGACGGTCTTCAGCACCGCCGGCGTCGACGCCCCCGCCAAAGAGATCACCGATCTGGCCGGCGTCGGCGTCGGCACGCTCTACCGGCACTTTCCGCAGCGCTCGGACCTGATCAAAGCCGTCATCGAGCGCGAGATCGACGCCTGCGCCGATGCGGCCCCGGCACTGGCCGCCGCGCACGAGCCGGGGATCGCCCTCGCGAGGTGGCTCGACCGGTTCACCGCGTTCGTCGCCACCAAACGCGGATTCGCCGCAGCCCTGCACTCCGGTGATCCGACGTTCGACGGCCTGCCCGGATATCTCATGCAGAAGCTAGGGCCGGCCCTCGAGTCCTTGCTCGACGCCGCGACAGCCAGCGGCGAGGTCCAGGCCCGGATCAGTGCCCAGGACCTGCTGTACGCCGTAGCGAAACTGTGTGCGCCCATGCCGAACGAGGAACCCGAATACGGTCGGCGCATGGTCGCGCTCCTCGTCGACGGACTACGGTCCGGCGAATCCCCACACTGACATTCACCTCGGTGGGCGACGCGTGCAGCGCCGAGGTAGACGCCGGCGTCGGCGAGACGACACCCCACGGGCACCTCGTCCAACGGGCGTCGTGAACGCCCCCATCTCGGCTGGAACCGGATATCACTGGGGCTGTCCTCGATGGCGCGACCCGCTTCATGTGAGCATGGTGGGCGCAGGCCAGCCGTTGCGATAGGCGGTGTTCACGTGGTCAAGGCGCGACTCGCCGCGGGTGGCGGGCGGTGGGTGGAGATCTCACCGGAGCGCATTCGTGGTTGGCTCGACGGCTTCTACAGTCGCCACGACGGCGCCACCGAGCAGGGCCTGGTGCTGACTGGCGCGAGCAACGGTGACACCGCCACGCTGTATCCGCCGCCGGGGCTTGCCGACGTGAAGGATGTCGACACGCTGCTGGCCCGCATCATCAGACCACCCCGGATCGCCGTACTGCTGGCCCGTAAGGGCGCGGTTGCCGCCGGTGTCGTGGACGGTACGACCATCACCGTCTCCAAGGTCGAGCGCTTCTATGTGCAGGGTCGCACCGCGGCCGGCGGATCCTCGCAGCAGCGCTACGCGCGTCGCCGCGCCAACCAGGCCCAGGCCGCCACGTCGCGGGCTGCGGACATCGCCGCGCGAATCATGCTGCCTCATGTGCCCGGTGTTGTCGCCGACCCGCACGATGCCATCAGTGCCCTGGTCTGTGGCGGTGACCGGTTGATGATCGACGAGGTGCTGACGGACCGGCGTCTGGGGCCACTGGCACTGCTGCGTCATCCACACCTGCTCGAATCCGCCGAGCCCCGTCTGGCTGTCCTGGAGGATGCGGCGGTTGCGGCCAGACGGATCCGCATCCATTTGATGCCGTGACCACGATCAGGTCCAGCAGGGTGGCGACGACCCGGCCGGGATGAGGCGCGACGGCCCCACAGTGCCGGGACCTGTGCGCGATGTCCCCGTAACCCGCCCGCTTCGCCAGAAGCGCCCGTCTATGCCTGGTGGACCGTAACGACGTCCACTTCGTTGCCTTCCAGATCGATGAGGCTTCGACGAGGAGCGTTCTCGGTGGCGATCCATCCTCCAGCGGCTACAGCCCCGTCGATGCGGGCTTGGACCTGGTCGTCCGGACAAGAAGCACCACCGTCGCCGGTTGACACCGTGAAGCCCACCAGGCGCCCAGCTCAGCTTCGTGCCGGAACTCGAGCAGGAGCGCGGCGGTGGTGGCGGCCAGGACGGCCGCCACCACCGTACGGGTGATCGGCGGGCATGGGCGGTGGCCCCGTAGATCAGGTTCTGATCAGAAGGGGGGCGCGTCCTCGCCCATCAACGCCAGCACGACGCCGCCCTTCCCGCGCTTGAGGTTCTGGATCACGACCTTGCCGGTGCTGCCGTCGGGCAGCTCCAACGTAAAGGTCTTCCCGACCGCGTTCTTGGGGCCGTTGCCGGCGCTGTTGGCGGGTCGGAAGTCGCCTGCCCACGGCGGGGTCCCACCCTTGCGGGCGGGTTCGGCGAAGAGTGCGGCGGTGCCGGGGGTCCTGGTGCCGTCCGAGGAGACAAGCACTGAGGCGCTGCGATAGGTAGCCATTACGCCAAGGCTATCCCGGACTGCGTTCATTTCACGGCACCACAACGGAGTCGTGGCGCGCAACGGCCAGGGGGAGCGACCTTGATCTGCTCTCGCCCCTCGGGTTGACGGTGCGGTGGTCGCAGCCCGAGCTGGGGCCCGGTCGCCGCACCTGCAGCTTCGACGGGTGCACGGGCCGCCAGCTCGATTGACTTCAACAAAGCTTGAGGTTGCATGCTTTCGGCGTCCCGCTGTGGCGAACGATGGGAGCAGTTGGTATGCGGGTGGTTCACGCGATGCGTTTCGGGGGTCCCGAGGTCCTGGTTCCGGGTGAGATGCCGGATCCGGTGGCCGGGCCGGGCCGGGTGGTGGTCGAGGTGGCGGTGGCGGGCATGACGTTCGTCGAGACGCAGATTCGGCGTGGCGCCGACAGGTGGCACGAACGGCCGCGGTTGCCGTATGTGCCGGGCGGTCTGGTGGCCGGGCTGGTGAGTGCGGTCGGGGCGCAGGTGGATCCGGCTTGGTTGGGGCGGCGTGTTGTCGCCAGTACGGGAGAAACCGGTGGGTTCGCCGAGCGGGCGGTGGCGATGGTCGGGGACCTTTTCCCGGTGCCGGACGGCCTGGGCCTGCCAGAGGCCACCGCCCTGTACAGCGACGGCAGCACAGCCCAGGGCCTGGCCGAACACGCCACACCGGGTCCCGGTGACTGGGTTCTGGTCGAGGCGGCGGCGGGTGGGGTGGGCAGCATGCTGGTGCAACTCGCCCGCGCTGCAGGCGCACAGGTCGTCGGAGCCGCTCGCGGATCGCGGAAACTCGATCTGGTCCGGGACCTTGGTGCCGATGCGGTGGTCGACTACTCCGAACCGGGCTGGACCACCCGGGTGCGTGAGGCGACCGGTGGCGCGGGACCGGATGTGGTGTTCGACGGTGTCGGCGGCGAGATCGGGCGGGCCGCGTTCGATGTGACGGCCCGCGGCGGCCGTTTCTCGGTGCACGGCGCCGCCAGTGGTGAGGTCACAGTCATCGACCCTGTGAAGGCACGCCACAAGGGCGTGACGGTGATCGGCATTGAACAGCTCTTTGGCTTCGCACCGCATCTGCGGCGATGGGCAGCGCGGATGATGTCGCAGGCGGCAGAGGGAGTCGTCCGGCCGATCATCGGGCAGACCTTTCCGTTGGAGCGTGCCGCTGAAGCACACGCCGCAGTCGAAAACCGCACCGCGGTGGGAAAGACCCTGCTGCTGATCTGAGACATTGCACCCGGGAGTCGCTGGCCCGGCCACCTCAACCGTTACTGAGAATCGGCCACTGTCCGCCACACAGCCAGGACTCGACCAGACGGCCCTCCACGGACTCATCGCCCGCGTGCGCGACCTCGGCGCCGCCCTCATCTCGGTCCCGACCGGACGAGACGCACGCCGGTCGCGAGCAGCCAGACGAGCCAGGCGGCGAACCCTAGGAGCCCAACGAAGATCAGCTCCGAGCCGTCGGCGATTGCGAGGCTGCCGAGCCCCGCGGCGAGCAGCAGGCTCCCGCCTACCAGGCCCAGCAGGCGCTGCCAAGGCGGAGTCAGCCCGCTCGCGTGCGCGGCGAGGGCCGCGCCGATGAAGGTGGTGCCGAGCGTCGGCAGCGCCAGCGCGAACGCCGCCGCGTGAACATGCCAGACGAGCTCGAACGCGGGTGTCGGCTCGGCGAGCCCGTCGGCGGAGAGCACGAGCCCGATCTGCAGGACGTTGACAAGCACGAAGATGGCCGACAGCGTCGCGCCGGCGGCCACGGCGAGGCGCGACCAGTCGGCGCCCGCTTCGCCTTGCCGCTGCACGAGGCCGTGCAGGCCCGTCACGAACACGAGCAGCAGCGGCAGGTTCAGGGCCACCTGACTGGACGCGATCGCGACCGGATCGCGGTTGGCTGCGTAGTAGGCCAGTACTTCCTCGATCGGAGCGCCGAAGGTCGGCGCGCCCGTTCCCGCCAGCACCGCGTTCTCTATTGCCACCGACACCGCGAACGCGATCGCCGCGGTGCCGACGAGGCGGCCTCGACCGAACCGGCTGCGGGCTGGCGTGGTGGCGGTGTTCTGCGGTGATCTCATCTTCTCCGCCCTTCGTTTCGGTCGGTTGGCGGGTTGTCGAGCAGGTTCGGGGTGTTCGTTCGGATGGTCGTCGGTTCTTCCTTCGACAGGAGCGGTCGGTGCGGGGGAGTGGCGGCAGGTTTGGGCGTGCATACGCACGGGTGGGGTCGTTCTTGTCGCCCGGTTGTCAGATGGTGACGACGACCTTCCCTCGGGTGTGGCCGGCCCCGACGTAGCGGAGGGCGTCGGCTGCTTCGTCGAGGGGGTAGGTGCGGTCGATGACCGGCGTGACCTGCCCGGTCGCGAGCAGGTCGGCCAGGGTGAGCAGGTCCTGGCGCTTCTCGACCGACACGAGGGGCTTCAGCCGCTGACGGGTGAACCCGGACAGCACGCGCGCTTTGACGATCCGACCGAGGGGGCCGAGCCAGCGACCGCCGCGTCCGCTGATGGGGATGAGGGTGCCGGTGGGCGTCAGCGCTCGGCGGACAGCCGCCAAGGGCTGGGTTGCCACGTTGTCGAGGATGATGTCGTAGCGCTTCTCGGTGCGGGTGAAGTCGGTCGTCGTGTAGTCAACGACGTGATCGGCGCCGAGCGACCGGACCAGATCGAGGTTGGGGGTGCTGCACACACCCGTCACCTCGGCACCGAACGCCTTGGCGATCTGTACGGCGAAGGAGCCCACGCCGCCCGACGCGCCCGTGACCAGCACCGTCTGGCCCGGTTGAACGTTCGCGATGTCGCGCAATGCCTGCAACGCCGTCATGGCCGAGGTGGGGACCGCTGCCGCGTCCACGATCGACAGGTTGGCGGGCACGGACACGAGGTTGTCCGCCGGGACGCGGGCGTACTCCGCGAGTGTTCCGGCGGTGCTCCAGCCGAACACCTCGTCGCCGGGGCGCAGAGCGGTGACATCCTTCCCGACCGCTGCCACCACGCCGGCGAGGTCCCTGCCAGGGATGCCGTGGCGCGGCCGGCGGAGCCCGAACGCCAGGCGCAGCACGTACGGCTCACCGGTCATGACGAAGTAGTCGCCGGGATGTACTGAGGCCGCGCCGACCTGGACGAGCACATCGCCTCGACCGGGCAGCGGTAGCCCGACGGTGGACGACGTGAGCAGTGAGGGTGGGCCGTAGCGGTGCCGGACGGCGGCCCGCATCGTCGCCGCCCCGGCCGCACGGGCCCCTGGCGCCAGGCGTGCCGGGTCGTTCGATCGCTGTTCGGTTCCCATCGGAGCCTCCTCGTGTCCCGGCTGCGACTCCCGCCGTCTCGTACACTGTACGTCGTACGCTGTACTATGGGCGTACGCTGTACGATTGTCAAGCCGTTCGAGGGAGCGAGGAGACCTGTGTCTGCAAGGGAACAACGTCAGGGCGCGTCAGACGCGGGGCTGAGCAAGCAACGGGTGGTGCTCGAGGCGATCCGGCTCGCCGACCGCGAGGGGGTCGACGGGCTGAGCATGCGCCGGCTGGCTGGCGCGCTCGGCGCGGGCGCGATGTCGCTCTACCACTACGTGGCGAACAAGGACGAGTTGCTGGACGCCATGATCGACGTCGTGTTCGAGGAGATCGAGCTCCCGCCCGAAGGGACCGACTGGCAGTCAGCGATGCGACGGCGGGCGCTGTCCGCCCGACAGGTTCTCGCCCGTCACCCGTGGGCGATCGGCCTGATGGAGTCGCGGGCGTCGCCCGGGCCCGCGAACCTGCGCCACCGCGAAGCGGTCATCGCCTGCCTGCGCAGGGCCGGCTTCCCGGTTCTGATGGCGACGCACGCCAACTGGTTGCTCGACAGCTATGTCTACGGTTTCGCCCTGCAGGAAGCCAGCCTGCCGTTCGACACCGCCGATGAGCTCGCGGACATGACCGAGGACGTCTTCCTGCCCCAGCTTCCTCCTGACGAGTTCCCCTACCTCAACGAGTCCGCCGCGGCACTCGTCGCTGCCGGCTACGACCCGGCAGAGGAGTTCATCTTCGGTCTCGACCTCATCCTGGCCGCCCTCGATCCCCTGAGAGCCTCCGCATAGCAACGCTCACGGACCGTCGCGCGGCCCTCTGCACCGATCCATCACCTCGGAACGAACCCCACCCGCGACGGCGTCGCCGCCTGGGCCAACGGCCGCACGTCCGGCCGACGCCCTCGCCTTGCCCAACTCGGCGCGACTGACCAGGCACGCGTCGCCTTCCGCGCCGGTGCCAGCATCGCCGCTCTGGCCCGCGAACACGGCGTCAAACGTGGCGCGATCCGCACCGCGGCCATGCTCGACACCGACGGCATGCCCTCCGCCGACCGCACGGCACACCGGATCCACGATGGCCGGTCGACCGCCGCAGCAACCCGCGCACCGGGCCAATAGGCGCCCTGACAACCGGCCGGCCACGCTCTGACAGCCTTTTCACGGCTACTGTGCGGCCGTCGTTGGCACGATGCGGCGTATCGCTGCGATTTGGTGGCCCGACTACCACTGGCCCTGCGAATCGCCGCCGAACGCGCTTCCCGCTACCCCCAACACACCCTCGGCGAACTGATTCAAGACCTCCGCGACGAATCTGGCCTGTGGGAACTACTCGCCACCGGCGACGACGAATCCAGCAGAGTCCGCAGCGTGTTCGCCTGGTCCTACCAGGCGCTACCCGCCGACGCCGCCAGCCTGTTCCGTCTGCTCGGCCTGCGCTCCTGCGCGGACTTCTGCACCAATGCCGCGGAACGCCAGCCGCCAGACCGAGAAGCCTCACCAGCCCGTCGTCGCCGGACTCCAAGCGGCGAGATGCAGCGCCCAGACGTGGTTGATGCAGATAGGTGGCGTTGGTCAGGTACGGCAGGACCCCGGGCCGCCGTGGGGCCGGTGTCCGCGCTCGGCCGCGAGGAACTGGCGGGCTTCGTCGGCGGTGAGGGGTTCGGGGAGGCCACGCCTGATCGGTGAATTCGGCGTCGGTGCCGGAGGCGGGGATCTCGCGCACGTCGAGCTGTTCGCCCCAGGTGAGTTCGCGTTCGCCGACCGCGTCCGACTCGACCGTGACGCGGACCCGAGTGGCGGCGGGAGCTGGCTGGTGCCGGCCTGCGTGCTGGCGGTAACGGCACCAGGCGGTCCGCCCACCCCTGCCCAGACAGCTAGGATCACGCAATGATCAGCGTCATCACGCCTGTTCTGCCGGCTCACGTTGACATGCTCGCCCAGGCCCACGAATCCCTGCTCTCGCAGGACAGCGGCCCGGACTGGGAGTGGCTGATCCAGATCGACGGCACCCCAGACGGGCCGGTCGACGAGACTTTCCCGGCGGCGGCCACCGACGGCCGGATCCGGGTTGCGGCCAACGGGGAGAGACTCGGTGTCAGCGCGACGCGTAACCGGGCCCTGCTGCGCTCCACCGGGCGCTGGGTGGCGCCGCTCGACGCCGACGACGAGTTCTTCCCGAACACGCTCGCGCTGCTCTCCGAGCCACTGCGTACCCGCCCGGAGGTGTCGTTCGTCTTTGGTGAGAGCGTCGACGTCTTCCCGGACGGCAAGCGGCTGGCCCGCTTCACCCGCCGGCCGTACGAGCCGGGGTCGGTGCCACCCGGGCGCCTGGAGGACATCTGGCGGCACCACAAGAACCTCTTCTTCCACCCGGGTGCAGTGATGTTCGACCGGACCTGGCTGCTCGCCGCCGGTGGCTGGCCGGCCGGTACGGAGATGGAAGACCAGGATGTCCTGCTGGCCATCTCGACGTTCGCGTCGGGGTGGTACGTGCCGCACCCGGTCCACCTCTACCGGCAGCACCGGGACCAGACTGTGCGGACCGCCCGGTTCGAGTCCAACCGGGAGAGCTACCGCCGGTGGAGTCACACCCGACTGGTCGCGCTACGCACGCTGCGCGGCGACGATCCCGACGAATTGCGGATGCTGGAGACGCCCTTGCCCTCGCCCGAGGAGATCAGCACGTTCACCACGGCCGAATGGCAGGCCGAGATCGCAGGTCAGGTCACCGCCGGATGAGCTCACTGGCCACCTGCGAACTACAGGTCACCCGGAACGATCAGGAACTGAGGCTGGTCACCGGCGCCCGGGCCGAGATCGAACGACGCAACCGCACGCTCCTCGACACAGACAACTTCCGACACGAGGTACTCGGGGCCGGCTGGATCAGCGACGGCACCGACCTGGCCGCGATGGTCGCCGCCGGTGTGGACGGCTGGGACCTGGAGATCGGCGAGCCCGGGCCCGCTACCACCGCCGCGTTGCGGCTGCTCCTTGCCGACCTGCTGCCGGCCGGGGCGGTGGACGAACTGGCCGCGTTGGCTGACGGGCTGCGCGACGAACCGATGCCCTGGCACACCGAGTGGATCCCGCCGGTCCCGCCGCCCCTGGCCCGCGAGGGCGCCGTCTGGTTCGACGTGCTGGCGCCGTCGGTGAACTGGCGGCAGGACGACACCGCCGCCGATCCGGTGGCGCACTACCGGCACGCCCGAATCATCTGGGCGCCGCGCTGGTGCGTCGTCGTCTGGAGCGGACGGACCGGGGGCGAGGGCTCGAAGTACCGGACGTGGGGGCTGCCGGACCGGCGCCTGGAGGACCAGTCGGCGGGCGGCAGCGGCGCGGAGCGGATGGCCCGCGTCCTGCGCGCGGTGGTGCGGCACATCGAGTGGTCCGTCGACATGGTCGACCTGGAACTGGAGACCTGGGAGAACTACTTCCTGGCGCAGGCGGCGGGCGATGGCGGCCTGTTCGTCGGGCCGGACTTCAACCGCCTGCAGCGCCACCTCGCCTTGCTCGGGCACGGCACCGCGCTCAACCGGGACGCCGTGCGTACCCTGGTCCGCCGGATCGAGATCCAGCCCGGCATCCCGGGCGACGTCCGCGACCTCGTCAGGGAGAAGTGTGAGCGGTTCCTGTCCCAGTCGCAGGCGCAGCGCCGGGCGGTCCGGCAGTCGTTCGACCTCATCGCCAACGCCACCTCTGGCCAGCAGTTCCGGCTGGCCCAGGAACGCGCCGACCGGGACGGCGCCTTCCAGGCCATCGTAGGAATCCTGGCTGCCGTCTTCGTGGCGCCCGCCCTGATCGCCGCGTTCTACGGGGCGAACCTGAAGGGCCTGCCGGGCGCCGACGCGCGGGAAGGGCTCTGGTACATGCTGCTCGGTTCGGTCCTCGCCGGACTGATCAGCGTCTGCCTGATCCTGGTGGTGCGGGCACGGTCCCGCCGTCCCCGGAGCTGAGCGTCCGGTGGCGAGCCGCCGGGCTGGTGGCGCCCAGCCACCGGGACGCCACCTGGGAGGGGATTGGCCGCCTGCGGCCAGCTGCGCACCCGGGAGCCAAAGCCGCGTTGGGTGAGGGTTTGGCCAACTGCGCCACTGTGGAGGTGTCTGCCGGTGGGGCGGTCCGCGGTACGAGAGCCGACTCAGGCTGTCCCGGCAGCGTCCGTACGCGCGTCAAGGTGAACTTGACGCGGTAGGGCGTTGCGGTCTGCTCACCGGCGCGGATCGACGTTAGCGAGCTCGGCGTCCAGCAGATGGGCTGCTTCCTCGACCGTGGCCACGAATTCCTCGGGCGGGATCCTGGCGATGAAGACCTTGCTCAGGTCCTCTGCAAAGGGATGGTCGTCCCGCCAGAACTCGAAGACGATCACCAGGTCGTCGTCCAGATAGCCGTACATGGAGACGTTGTCGACCGTCTCTCCCCACCGCATGAACCAGAACTGCTCCCGGAACTCCGTCTCGTCTGCGTGGAGCAGCCGGAAGATCTCCTCCGGTGCGCGGCCCGGGAAGGGACAGGGCTTGACGTCACGTCGGCGCACCTGCGCCGCGCTTGACCGCATAACGCGGATGAAGAACGGGAGGAAGGCCCAGTTGTCCTCGGTGGTCAGCCGTTTGCCAGCCGCCCACAAGTCGACGACGCGGAGTTGATGTGACCCGACCCTACCGACCTCCACGGCGAAGGTGGCCCGGTCACCGAAGCGTCGCGTCATCAGCCCGCCGGCGCAGTCATAGGAAAGGCCGTGCCTGGCTGGGTAGGTTGCCATCCCTCGGCCAGTGCTGCTCGGACTATCGCCGCGATTGTCGACGGGAGAGCGGGCACCGCCGGCCCGCCAAACCAGTTGCTCGGATGGTTCTGAGGCATGCTGACCAGCAACACCCTGCCCTTGCAATCGACCTGTGCGACAGCGACAGCGAGTGGCTTCTCACACAGGGCTTGGGCATAGGTTGGTCTGGCGCGCACTCGTCACCTGTAGGTGATCCCGTCAACCGTGATGAGCCGAGAGCCCTTCTTGACCAACGCCATGACGACCCTCCTCGACGTCAGATGCCTGTGCCCGTAGCGCGCCCGATGCACTGGTCAGTATGGGGCGGCCGAGAAACCCGGGCAGGAACAAGCCTGCCCGACCGACGAAGCCCACCACCGCCGAGCCAGGTGACAGCCGCCGTCGAGTCGGGCGCGACGTTCGACTGCGGCTACGACCCGACGGGAGGCCAGAACTCGTCGTCCTCCTCGTTCGGCGACGACGGGGCGTACTGGCGTAGAGCGCCCTCGCGAATCATCCAGACGCGGAAGAAGAACTCTTCCTGGTCCATCACGAACAGTTGCACGGCGTTGGGGTTGCGCCAGGCTACGGAGCCGAAGTGCTCCACAACAGCAGTGAGATCGGCGTGGTTCAGCGCACCGGCGAACACCTGACATTCGGGGTTCTTATGTCCGCCCCACTGGTGGTCCACACCCGTGATGAGGCGCAGGCTACCGCAGCCGCCCGGCCCCATGCCTGGTTCACGACAACGACACCGGTTGTCGAGCCAGTCGCTGAACGCCTCCGCGTTGAGGCGGTCCTCCAGGCCCACCGACAGCATCACGTTGGCAACCCAGCTCACCGCATCCTCCGATCCACGCCCGGACCGTACCGCCAGGATCATCCGCTGACACCGACGTCACCCGGCAAAGGCGATGACGTGCTGGGGCATCATGGCCGTCGGTCCGTTGGGTGGCCGGTGGGACGGTCTGGCTAGCATTCCCTCGTGATCGAGGAGTTGATCCAACAGGTTGCCGAGGACGGCGACGCGATCGAGGAACTGTGCCAGATCGCGGACACCGATCCGGGAAGGCTGACACCACACCTGGGCTCCCTGCTCGATCTGGATGTGCTGTGGCCGGCGAAGTTGTACCGGGCGGCGGACGCCGACGTGGTTCACCGGATCATCGAGCGGATCGATGGTGGCCGGACACCCGAGTGCCTCAACCACCTGCTGGTCATCCTGGCGCACACCGCTCACCCGCTCGCCGAGAACGCCTTGCGCCGCTGGTCGGCCGAGCCACCGGGCGGCGCGGACCAGCTGTATGTCCCGGTGCTGACCTACGCGCATGAGGGCGGTTGGACGGTTACGCCGGACGGCCACCGGCGGGAGTTGTGCGGCAGCACCGCGTACCAGTGGGTCATGCGCGACACACCGCGCCGCGCGGACGGACCCACCTGTCCGTGGTGCTCGTCGCCGCTGTGGATTGCCGCGGACCTTGACACCACGGAACCTGCCGTCGCGGCGGCGTTGGCACACACCGGCTGGTCCGGTCGGCTGGTGATCGAGACCTGCCACTTCTGTGCCTGCTACACGCCGCTGTACAGCCAGGTCACACCGACCGGGTCCACCACCTGGTGGACCGGTAACACCCGCCCCGAATACATCGGCTCCGCCGAACCGGAGGATCCGCCGGCACTGGCACCTGTCCCGGGCGCGGCCCGGCCGAGCCCTTACCAGGCATGTGCTTGGAGTCGCGGCGGCTCGACCCTGGGTGGCTGGCCCGACTGGATTCAGGACGCCGAGCACGCCGACTGCCCCGGCTGCGGTCAGCCCATGGACTATGTGGGCCTGGTCGGCGGCGCGGACCTCGACGACTACGGCGAGGGCGCCTACTACCTGCACCTGCACCAGCCATGCGGCTTCGCCGCAGTCAACTACCAGCAGAGCTGACCGCCGTACCCGCTCCGCCCGCAAGCCGCTGGCACCATCCATGCCGCGCGCCGCGGGTGGAGGAAGAATTGGTTGTCTTCCAACGCATTGCCTGCGGCACGCGACTTCAAATGTTGCGTTACTGACTTCCGTCATTAGGCGAATGAGATGGGGGTGGCAATTCAGTTACCCCTCCGGACGCCAGCGGTTATCAGAAGTAACTGCGGGCCTTCGTACGCGATATTCATCTCAACATGGCGCGGTCGGCCGGGGAGGGCCCGCACAGAGCGAAGCCCTGAATGTGCAGGTGTCGAATCGGACTGCTGCCTCCTCTCATCCATGAACCTCTATCCCTCCGGCTGGCCCCCACGCCACCTGCTGTTCTACATACCAGGATTGGGGGCATGCGCGTCGCCGTGGATCTCGACGCCCATATGCTGTCACCGAGACTAGGGCCTACGACGGGTGTGGACGACTGCCGCGTGGGCCCGTCCGATGTCTGTGGCGCGAGGTCGCGTAGGAAGCATGCCTGGAGGGCCATTTGTCGACGCATGAGAAGTTCGAGGCCGTTCTGGACGGTGTGATCCGACGCAACCCCGGCGAGGAGGAGTTCCACCAGGCGGTGCGCGAGGTGCTGGACAGCATCCGTCCCGCACTCGCCCGGCACCCGGAGTACGCCGAGGCGAAGATCATCGAGCGGATCTGCGAACCCGAGCGGCAGGTGATCTTCCGCGTGCCGTGGGAGGACGACCGTGGCGAGGTGCACGTCAACCGCGGTTTCCGGGTGGAGTACAACAGCGCCCTGGGCCCGTACAAGGGTGGCCTGCGGTTCCATCCGTCGGTGTACCTGGGCATCGTGAAGTTCCTCGGCTTCGAGCAGATCTTCAAAAACGCCCTGACCGGTATGCCGATCGGTGGTGGCAAGGGCGGCGCGGACTTCGATCCCAAGGGTCGCTCGGATCGCGAGGTGATGCGCTTCTGCCAGAGCTTCATGACCGAGTTGTACCGGCACATCGGCGAGTACACCGACGTGCCGGCCGGTGACATCGGCGTCGGCGCACGCGAGATCGGTTACCTGTTCGGCCAGTACAAGCGCATCACCAACCGGTACGAGTCCGGGGTGCTGACCGGCAAGGGCCTTGCGTACGGCGGCGCCCAGGTGCGTCGGGAGGCCACCGGGTACGGCAGCGTGTTCTTCGCCGAGGAGATGTTGCGTGCCGCCGGGGACGGGCTCGACGGCAAGCGGGTGGTGGTCTCCGGATCCGGCAACGTGGCGATCTACGCCATCGAGAAGGTCCAGCAGTTCGGCGGCGTGGTGGTGGCGTGCGCGGACTCCTCCGGTTACGTGGTGGATGAGAAGGGCATCGACGTCGAGGTGCTCAAGCAGATCAAGGAGGTGCAGCGCGGGCCGATCAGGGACTACGCCGAGGCTCGACGACACGCGACCTTCGTACCCGGGCGCAGAGTGTGGGAGGTGCCCTGCGAGGTCGCCCTACCCTGTGCCACGCAGAACGAGGTCAGTGGCGCGGACGCCGCAACCCTGGTCGCGAACGGCTGCATCGCGGTGGTGGAGGGCGCGAACATGCCGACGACGCCCGACGGCATCCGGGTCTTCACCGAGGCCGGTGTACGTTTCGCGCCGGGCAAGGCCGCCAACGCCGGCGGCGTGGCCGCCAGCGCCTTGGAGATGCAGCAGAACGCGAGCCGCGACTCATGGACGTTCACCTACTCCGAGCAGCGGCTCCAGCAGATCATGCAGGACATTCACGCCCGCTGCTTCGAGACTGCCGAGGAGTACGGGATGCCCGGCAACTACATGGCCGGGGCGAACATCAACGGCTTCCTCCGGGTCGCCGAAGCCATGCTCGTTCAGGGACTCATCTGACTGTTCCATCACTTGCCCCATCATCACCCTGCGAACGTACGCCTCATCACTACCTTCGGCGGGGTGGGGAGAAATCAACACCGGCGCTCGAATCACCGCCCTGACGTCGCGTACTCGGAGACGATGTCGTCGATGACGCGGTGGGCCTCTGCGACCGCGGCCGGGTCGTCGTGCAGCGCGCCGGCGTACGCGATCAGGGTCTTCCACAGGGCCCAGGCCCGCCCGCGGGCCCAGGTCGCCGCATCGACATCGAGCCCGGCGCGGAAGGCCTCGCGGCTCGGACCGGACAGCAGCGTCCAGGCGATCGCCACATCGCACGCCGGGTCGCCCACCCCGCAGGTGCCGAAGTCGATGACGGCGGCGAGCACCCCGTCTCGGATCAGGAGGTTGCCCGGGGCCACGTCGCCGTGGAACCACACCGGTCGGCCATCCCAGATCGCCGTCAGTGCCGACTGCCAGATCTCGGTGATGATGTCGCGGGGTATCCGGTGGTCCAATGTCTCGACCGCCCGGCGGACCTGCGGGTCGTAGACGTGCAGGGGCCCGCCACGAAACCAGTTGTGCAGTCCGGGCTGCGGCCCCGTGGCCGGATCGATGCGACGTAAAGCGACGAGGAACGCGGCCATCTCGTTCGCGAACCCGGTCAGGTCGCCGATCCTGTCGAGGCTGGCGGGTGCCCCGTCGATCCACTCGTAGACCGACCAGTCGAAGCGGTACCCGTGGGCGGGGACTCCGCGTGTTACCGGCCTGGGCACCGGCAGCGGCAGTTGCGGCCCGAGCACCGGCAGCCACCGGTGTTCCTTGTCGACCGCCAGGGCGTACTCCTGCGCGGTGGGCAGTCGTACCGACAAACGCTCACCCAACCGGAACGTCTGGTTGTCCCAACCGCGCGGCACAGGCCGAACCGGCAGATCGGCCCACTGCGGGAACTGGCTCGCCACCAGCCGGCGCACCAGCGCTGCGTCAACGAGGCGGCGAACCGGCACGGGAACGGCATCGGGATCGGCGCTCACACCCTCAACCTCGCAAAACGTGCCATCGGTGACAACCGATTTCGCGTTCCTCACGCGCATGGGGAGGAGAAGACCCGGAAGACCAAGGGGCTCCACCGGATTCGGCGTGGCTTCAGCAACGGGAGACCTACGGCTTCTCGATCACCGCCCCAGCGATCATCGCCACTGACCATGTACGACGGGCGTACCCATGTACCCATCGCGGCGTTGTCAGCGCGGGGGCGGACATGGGCCGTCCAGGCGGACTGTGCTGGCAAGAGCCAATGTGTCGTCAGCTACGTCCTCGAACACGGCGCGGCACAGCGTATCGGCGGAGTCAGGCGTGCTGAGCCTAATTCCATGGGTCAGTGGAGGCACATCCAACGCCGCCAGGCGCGGCTCGGGGCGACCGAGGTCCCACGGCGGGGTCAGCGGCGCCGACCTGCGCCGCTGGTCGGGTAACTCGCCGTCGCAGCGGCCGCCGATGCTGGCGGACGCCATCAGGTGGCGCAGCCGGTTGATCGTGCCGCTCTGGGGCGGGTCCAGCGTGATGCACGCCGCGTGGGGCTTACCGCCGCCCCAGCTCGGTCGGCGCTTCAACAGCGCCGACCGGGCCGCCGCCACCACCACCAGCGGCAACGGCGCGTTCAGATCGGCCAGTTCCTCGACAGCGTCGAGCAGGTCGTCGCCGGCCAGGTGCAGATCCCGCAGGAGCACCACCAGCGGCTGGGCTCGCGCTGCCTGTTCCAGCAGCAGCTGCCACGCCGCGAGGGTGCCCGGCTGCGTCGAATGTTCCGGGCACAGCAGCGGCAGCAACGCCGACACCACGGACTCTGCCGGACCGTCTGCGCCCAGAATCGTCCGCAACCGATCGCGTATCACCTCCGGTGTGTCTTCCGGTGCGACTGCGCACAGCTCGGTCACCAGTTCGGCCGCCGCGCGCAGCGGATCATCAGAGGCGGTGCGGCCGTCCAGCACCCGGGGCCCGTTCACCAGCCCGGTCAGCCGGTCGAGCAGGTCGTCGGAGTCGCCGAGGACGGTCACCAGGTGTGGGGTGTTGCGCCGCAACGCCCGCTCCAGCAGGCCGTGTATCAGGGCCAGGTCACTGTCACGCTCGGGGTCGTGGCCACCGACACCGCGAATCTCCCATGCCCCTTCTGCGGCCGGCAGGGCGTCGAAACCGTCTCCGATCAGCTCGCGCGTGCGCGGGCAGACCCACACCGTCCCCTCCGGTACGGCCGACAGCATCTGATGGCATCGGTCGACCAGGGCGCCGCTGACAGTCAGTCGGGAGTTCGGCTCGGTCAGCACCAGCGTCTCACCGGTCGCCACCGCGACCTGCATGACGAGGCCGCGTCCCATTCCGTCGGCGAAACAGTCGCGCAGGGTCAGTGCCGCACGCACCGCGCGTTCCTCGTCGCCGCCGCGTGTGGGTGGCCTGCCGAACAACGCGAGTGTCGCAGACCCGATGGACGTGGCCACCGTGCCGCCCAGTTCCTCGATGCCCGAGCGCACCATGCGGGTCGCCGCCGCCAGTTCGTAGTCGACGCGGACCGGATCGGTGGCATCGGCGCAGGTGCGCACTCGCACCATGGCCAACGTCAGATGTGCCCGTCGCGGGTCGGAGGGTGCCCGGGGTGCCGGGATCGGCGGTATCGGACGTGGCGGCCGCATCACGGCGACATCGCGGGCGGGCGCCGGGACGGTGGCCGGGTCGAGGGTGAGCGAGGGGTCGTGGGTGAGGATGGCGTGTTGCAGCTTCTGCAGCGCCGGGCCCGGCTCCAGCCCGAGGTCCTCGACCAGGGACGTGCGCAGGCCGCTGTAGACGGCGAGGGCGTCGGCGTGGCGCCCGCAGCGGTAGAGAGCCAGCATCAGTTGACCGCAGGCCCGCTCCCGCAACGGATGCGCCTCGACCATGGCCTTCAACTCACCGAGCACCGACTGGTGCCGTCCGCACGCCAGTTCCGCGTCGAACCAGTCCTGCTGGGTGTCCAGGCGGGCGTTTTCCACCGCTGCCAGTTCCGGCCACGAGATGCCGTTCTCCACCAGGTCGGACAGCGCGGTGCCGCGCCAGGTGGCGAGGGCCTCGCGGAGTATGGCCGCGGCGCGATCCGGCTGGGCCTTCTCGTCGCGGCCACGCTCGGCCAGCTGGTGGAAGCGGAACAGGTCCACGTAGGCCGGATCGACCTGCAGTATGTAGCCCGGCGCCTGGGTGGACAGGCGCAGCATGTCCGTTCCCTTGGTCACCGACAACGCGGCCCGCAGGCTCCACACTGCGTTCTGCAGGACCTTGCGCGCCGACGCGGGCGGGTCCTTGTCCGGCCAGAGCGCACTGAGCAACTGGCTGGTCGGCACCACCTGGTTGGCCTTGAGCAGCAGAAAACCGAGAGTGGCGCGTTGCTTGATTCCGCCGAGCCGAATCGGACGGCTGTCTATCAGTACTTCCAGCGGGCCCAGAACTCTGAACATCATCTCCCCCTTATTCGGATGGGGACGGAGCCTGTCCGGCCCCGTCCCCACCACGTCCGGCAGAATGAGCGACGGTGCTCTCCGGCTGTGTCTGTTTTTGTTATCTGGTGCGACGACCCGCCGTAGATGTCAGTTGCGGCTGGTCGCTGCCTCCTCCATCGCCGACTGGTTCGGTCCAGCCTCAGGACCCCGTACCAGCAGAGCGGTCACGACCGCGATCCCGACGGCGGCGACCGCGCCGGCCCAGCCGACCGCGTTCAGCGCGGAGGTGAACGCCTCGCGGGCCGCCGCCACCAGGTCCGCGTTGCCGACCGCGAGCGCCCCGGCCAGGGACTCCGTCGCCTCCGCCGGCGTGCCGCCGGGCAGTTCCGACCGGTACACCGCAGCGCCGAGGCTGCCGAGTACGGCCACACCCAGGGCCAGGCCGAACTCCATGCTGGTCTCCGACATCGCGGCAGCCGATCCTGCCCGCTCGGCCGGGGCCCGGCTCACCACCAGGTCGGTGCCCAGCGCCATCATCGGTCCGATGCCGAGGTAGATCACGACCAGCCCGGCGACCACCAGTGCCATCCCGTTCGGGCCGTCCACGAAGGCCAGCAGCACGTAACCCACCGCCGAGACGACAAGCGACGCCGCCACCAGCAGCCCAGGGGCGACCTTGCGGGCCAGCACCGGCGCGGCGATCGAGGTGACGATCATCGCGACGGCCGACGGGAGGAGCCACAACCCGGCAGCCAGGGGCGACAGACCGGAGACCATCTGCAGGTACTGCGTGGCGAACAGGTAGACCACGCCGACCACGGCCAGGCCCACCAGCAGGGCGAGCAGGGCCCCGACGAACGACGGCCGGGTGAACAGCCGCAGGTCCAGCAGGGGGTCGGCCAGGGTCCGCTGCCGGCGTACGAACAGCACCCCGAACACGACGCTGGCCACCAGCGCGACCAACGCACCCACCTCGATGCCCTCGGTCGCGATCACCTTGAGGCTGTAGATCGCCGGCAGCATCGCGGCCAGCGACAGCGCCACGCTCACCAGGTCGATCCGGCCGGCCTGCGGATCCTTCGCCTCGGGCAGCAGAACCGGCGCGGCCACCAGCAGCACCACCATCACCGGCACGGCCAGCAGGAACACCGAGCCCCACCAGAACAGCTCCAGCAGCGCGCCGCCGATCAGTGGACCTGCCGCCAGACCGGCCGAGAAGCACGCCGCCCACACGCCGATCGCCATGCCCCGCTGGCCCGGGTCCCGGAACATGGTGGTGATCAGCGCCAATGTCGACGGCATCAGGGTGGCGCCGGCCACGCCGAGCAGGGCCCGCGCCGCGATCAGGACGGTGGGGTCGGTGGCGTACGCCGCCAGCACCGACGCCGCCCCGAACGCGAGCGCACCGATCATGAGCAACCGTCGGCGGCCGATGCGGTCGCCGAGGGTGCCCATGGTGATGAGGAAGCCTCCGATCATGAATCCGTAGATGTCGACGATCCACAGCGTCTGCGTCGCGGTCGGCCACAGATCCGTCGTCAGGTGCGGCAACGCGAGGTAGAGCACTGTCGCGTCTACCGACAACAGCAACGTGGGTAGGGCGAGCACTGCCAGGCCGAGCCACTCGCGCACTCCGGCTCGTGGTTGCGTCCTCACCGACACGTCTGGTACCTCCGCTCGTGATGGCGGGTCTGTGTCCGCCGTTCAGGCACTGCTTGTCGGGACTGGGCTACTGGGCTGCGGGTGCGCGCAGCACCTCGAACACGGCGCCGAAGCCGTCGCCCGCGTGCCCGCGTCGGATGGCCTGTTCGGCCCGGGCGTGCAGGAACTCCGGCAGGGTCGGGTCCACGCCCTGCGTACGGCTGGCCTCGACCAGGTGTTCGATGGCCACCGTCTGCATGCCGAGAGTGGAGTCGTTGTCCGGGTAGGCGCCGGTGTCGACCTGGGTTGCCAGGTTCGGCACCTCCGGTGAGATGACGTACTCGAACCAGGCCTGCGCGTAGGGCAGGAAGGCCGCTGCGGGCACCTTCTCCGAGGCGAGCAGTGCCGCCGAGTGCATGAAGCCGGCCCAGGTGGTCCACATCAGGCCGAGCAGGGCCACGTCGTACAGCGACGGCAGCCCCGGCTCCTCCCCGAGGTAGGTGCCCGCGCCGGCGATGGACCGCAGGGTGTCGGCGTGCGCGTCGTACACCTCCTGCGGGCCGCCGTAGAAGATCAGCGTCTCCTCCGAGCCGATCATCGACGGCGTCGCCATGATCGCGCCGTCGATGTACTCCATGCCCTGCTCCTGGGCCCAGGCCGCAGTGGCGCGGGCGTCGCCCGGCGTGCCGGAGGTGAGGTTCACGATCACCCGGTCGGCGGGCGAGTGGCCGGTGGAGTCGATGATCTCGCGCATCGCCCGGTAGTCGAGGACGCAGATCACGATCAGGTTGCCGGCCGACATCGCGTCGGCGACCGTCGCGGCCCGCACCGCTCCCTGGCCGACGAGGTCGTCGGCCTTGTCGGGTGACCTGTTCCAGACCGTCGTCGGATGTCCGGCGGCGAGGAAGGCCCGGGCCAGGGCCGAACCCATCGCGCCGAGGCCGATGACGGTGACTGGTGCGCGGCTGTCCGCAGCCATGTTGAATCCCCTTTTGTTGAACGGGCGTTCCTCGGGCGGGCACGATCGGCCACCCTGCTCTGCGCACAATCTGCCGGTTGGCTCTCCAAGAACTCTCTCGGTCCGCTCTTACGCCGCGGGCCAACTCTCTGCGTAGCAACTCCCATGACTGAGCGTGTGCTTGAGACCCCGTATCGTATGTGTCTATGCGTTTCGGCATTCTGGGGAACCTGGCCGTGTGGCCCGCGGACGACCGCCCGGCACACCTGCCCGGCCACAAGGTCCGGACGCTGCTGGCGGTGCTGTTGGTGCACGAGGGGCGGCCGGTGTCGGCGGACGCGCTGGCCGACGTGCTGTGGGGCGACGAGCCACCCGGCAACCTGATCGGCGCCCTGCACACGACCGTGTGGCAGCTGCGCCGTGCGCTGGAGAAGGCCGAGTCCGGTGCGGGCACCCGGGTGGTGGTGTCCCGCCCCCCGGGCTACCTGCTCGACGTGTCCGACCACGACGTGGATGCCCGCCGGTTCGAATACCGGCTGCGCCGGGCCCGTGCCGCCACCGACACCCGCGACCGCGTGTCGATCCTGGGTGACGCGCTCGCCGAGTGGCGTGGACCGGCGCTGGCCGACTTCACCGATGCCGAGTTCGCCCGCCCGGCCATCGCCCGTCTGGAGGAGCAGCGGCTGACTGCCCTGGAGGACCGGGCGCACGCGATGCTGGAGTTGGGCGAGCACCGCCTCCTGGTCAGCGAACTGGCCGACCTGGTGGTGCGTCACCCGATGCGGGAGCGGCTGCGCGCCGCGCACATGCGGGCCCTGTACGGCAGCGGCCGGCAGAGCGAGGCGCTGGCCGGCTTCGACGAGCTGCGCGAGCTGCTGGCCGAGGAACTCGGAGTGGAGCCGGGCACCGAACTGGTCACGCTGCGGCAGTCGATCCTGGAACGCGACCCGGTGCTGGCGCCGTCGCCCACCCCGATCACCACCACCGCGCGTCCGGTGACCAACCTGCCCGCGCCGGTCAGCGGCCTGATCGGCCGCGACGCCGCGGTGGTGCAGGTACGGGCCCTGCTGGAGGCCAGCCGTCTGGTGACGCTGCACGGCATCGGCGGAGTCGGCAAGACCAGTCTCGCGCTGGCCGCCGCCCGACAGGTCGCCGGTCAGTACCCGGACGGCGTGTGGCTGGTGGAACTGTCCATCGTCGCCGCCGGCCCGGACGAGCCGGACCCGTTCTCCGCCGTCGCCGACCAGGTCGCCATCGCGCTGGGGGTGCGGACGACCGCCCGGGAGGACTGGCTGACCAGTGCCGTACGGGCCAAGCAGATGTTGCTGGTGCTGGACAACTGCGAACACGTGGTGGCTGCCGCAGCCCAGCTGGTGGGGCTGGTGCTGCAGGCCGCCCCGGGGGTACGGGTGCTGGCCACCAGCCAGGAACCGCTGGGCATCGCGGGGGAGCGGTTGTGGACGGTGCCGCCGCTCGCGCTGCCCACCTCGTTGGCGCAGGCCGCCACGTCCAGCGCGGTGCAACTGTTCGTGGCCCGGGCCACCGACGCGTCGGCCGGGTTCGTGCTGGACGAGAACACCGTCGAGGCGGTGGATGCGATCTGCCGTCGCCTCGACGGCCTGCCGCTGGCCCTGGAACTGGCCGCGACCCGGGTGCGGGCCCTCGGGGTGCACGAACTGGCGGCCCGGCTGGAGGACCGGTTTGCCCTGTTGACCCAGGGTATGCGGGGTGCACCGGCCCGGCATCGGACCCTGCGCGCCGCGCTCGACTGGACCTGGGAGCTGTTGACCGAGCCGGAACGGGTGGTGCTGCGCCGCCTCGCCGTGTTCAGCGGTGGCTGCCCGCTGCAGATGGCCGAGGACGTCTGCGCCGGCGGTGTGGTCGGCCGCGCCGATGTGCTGGACCTGGTCGCCCGACTGGTGGACCGTTCGCTGGTCACCGTGACCGATGTCGCCGGAGTGCGCCGCTACGGCCTGCTGGAATCCGTCGCCGCCTACAGCGCCGAGCGGTTGCGGGAGGCCGGCGAGGAGGCCGACGTCCGGTTGCGGCACGCCCGCTACCACGCGGACCTGGCCGAACGGGTGCTGCCGCACCTGCGCGGACCGAGCCAGCGCCGGTGGCTGGAACGGATGGACGCCGAACGGGCCAACTTCCGGGCAGCACTGGACGCCGGGGCCCGGCTCGGCGCGAACGGTCTGGCCCTGCGCATGGTCAACGCGCTGGCCTGGTACTGGTTCCTGCGGGGCCGGCTGGCCGAGGCCAAGCGGGCATTCACCGTCGCCCTTGACGGCTCACCGACCGACGGCGGCTCCCCGCGCGCCACCGCCCTGGCCTGGCAGGCGGGTTTCGGGCTGCGCGCCGGAGACGCCAGTTACGACCTCGACCGGTTCGACGAACTGGAGAACGAGGTGGCCGATCCCGTGGACCGGGCCATCGTCCGGTGGTTCCTGGGGTTCACCCGGATCGGATTCGGTGGCCAGGACAGCGCCGAGAAGTACCTGGACCGGGCGCTGGGCGAGTTCCGCAACCTCGACTACGCCTGGGGGACCGCGGCGGCGCTGGCCGCGCTGGCCACCCGCAGCATCCTGCGGGGCGATCTCGACGCCACCCGTCAGTACGGCGAGGAGAGCGCGGCCCTGTTCCGCGACCTGGGTGACGGCTGGGGCCGGTTGCAGGCCACCGATGCCCTGGCGTCGCTGTCCGAAGTGCTCGGCCGCTACGACGAGGCGGCCCGCCTGCATCGCGATGGGCTGCGGATCGCTGAGGCCCTCGGACTGTGGAACGAGGCGTCCACCAAGATGTCCGGGCTGGGCCGTATCGCGCTGCTCGGTGGCGACTACCCGCAGGCGCGTGAGCTGCATGAGCGGGCGTTGCGGCTGGCCGCCGAGCAGAGCTACACCTTCGGGCAGCAGTTCGCCGAGGTGGGCCTCGGCCTCGTCGCCCGCCGCGAGGGCCGCCTCGACGCGGCCGAGATGCACCTGCGGCGCTGGCTCGACTGGTGCCGGCAACTCGACGGCGAGTACGGCGTCGCGCTGATCCTGGCCGAACTCGGCTTCGTCGCCGAGCAGCGCGGAGACGCCGAGACCGCGCTGCGCCTGCACCGTGAGGGCAGTGTCGCGGCGTGGGGGACCGGTGACCCGCGGACCATCGCGCTGTCCCTCGAAGGTGTCGCAGGCACCTACTCGCTGCTCGGCGACCACGAACGCGCGGCGCTGCTGTCCGGCGCCGCCCAGGCGGTCCGGGCGGGCGCGGGCGCGCCGTTGCCCCCGGCGGAGCGGGGCGACGTGGACCGGATCACCGCCCGCGGGGTCGCCGCCGTGGGCGATGCCTTCGCCAAGCACGTCGGCGACGGACGGCTGATGGAGTTGAGCGAGGCCCGGCGGCTGGTCTTCGACGACTGACCCACGGCCGCAGCGTTAATCGTCCGGTAATCGGCTGCCCTTCGCGCGCCCATTCGCCGGTCGGTGAACCCGCGATGACCGGACACGACAGGAACTCACGATATACAAGACCTGTCGCTCGCTAAAACCGCGCGGGCCGCAGATCTTCGATATCCGCCGGAACCTTTCCTGATCGGAGACGGTAAAGATGACCTCTTCTCCTGGCGCGCCCGAATTCGCGGACTCCTATCTGGTCGAAGTGCTGACCGAGTTCGGTCTCGCGCTGAAGTACGTCCGTGCCCGCGGAAACACCCTGTACTACCTGGCCGACGACGGCACCGAGGTCGGGGTCTTCGACGCGGCCAGTGGATTCGGCTCCCTCATGTTCGGCCACAACAACCCGGAAATCGTCGAGCACGCGAAATGGCTGCTCGACCAGCAGACCCCCGTGCACGCGCAGTTCTCCGGCTATTCCTTCGCGCTCAACCTGGCCGCTGAGCTCAATGCCGTCATCCGTCGCGAGTTGCAGACCGACGACAAATTCTTCGCCCTTTTCGGTAACTCCGGTGCCGAGGCCGTCGAAATCAGCATCAAGCACGCCGAAATGGACCGCGGGGCGCGCATCGCCGAGCTGAAGGCGGAGATCGACACGCACGTGGAGCAGGCGCGCACCGCCGTCGCCGACGGCGCCCGGCTCTCCGCCGACGCGGCCGCCCTGGTGGGCGGTGCCGACTTCGACCTGCTGGCTGCCGAGGTGGCCCGACGCAACGCGCAGACCGAGGCCCGCCCGCCGCTGTTCCTCGCCCTGGAGGGCGGCTTCCACGGCAAGCTGGTCAGCAGCGTCCAGCTCACCCACAACGCCGAGTTCCGGGGCCCGTTCAAGGCGCTCGCCGCGCAGGCCCGGTTCATCCCCCGTGACCGTCCCGAGCTGATCGCCAAGGTCGTCGAGGACGAACGGGCCACCCTGCTCGACGTCACGGTGCAGGACGGCGTGGTCGACCTGGTCGAGCGCGACTTCCCGGTGTTCGCCGCCTTCCTGATCGAGCCGATCATGGGTGAGGCGGGCATCTTCCCGCTGTCCGCGCAGCTGGCCGGCGCGCTGCGCGAGGCGTGCGACACGATCGGCGTACCGCTGATCTCCGACGAGATCCAGTCCGGGATGGGCCGCTCGGGCACCTTCCTCGCCGGCACCCAGATCGGCCTGAAGCCCGACTACATCATCCTGGCCAAGGCACTCGGCGGTGGGGTGGCCAAGCTCGGCGTCGTCCTGGTCAACGAACACCGCTACCGCAAGGACATCGAGCTGATCCACACCTCCACCTACGGCCGGGACGGCTTCTCCAGCCGACTGGCGCTGAAGGTGCTGCAGATGCTGGAGGCCGAGGACGGCAAGGCGTACCAGTTGGCCGCCGAACGGGGTGCCAAGGCCAAGGCCATGATGGAGGCGATCAAGGCCGACTACCCCGATGTCGTCAGGGAGGTGCGCGGCGTCGGTCTGATGCTCGGCTTCGAGCTGCACGACCAGTCCAACTCGTCGTCACCGGAGATCCGCGAGGCCGTCGAACACGAGGCCCTCGCCTTCATCATCGGCGGCCACCTGCTGCGCAAGCACCAGATCCGGATCTTCTCCACCGCCAGCAACCTGGAGACGATGCGCTTCGAGCCGTCGATCTACCTGTCCGACGAGGAGATCGCGCGGGTGGACGCCGGCTTCCGCGACATCTGCCAGATCCTGCGCGACCAGGACGCGAGCCGGTTCGAATGACCAGCCGGCTGAGCATCCCGGTCATCGACACGGCCGGACGTGACATCCACGGCGAGGGCGAGCGCCTGCGTGCGCTCGGCCGGGCCGTCCAGGTGCTGCTGCCCGGCGACGTGACGGCGTGGTGGGTCACCGACCATGCGCTGATCAAGCAGCTGCTCACCGACGACCGGGTCTCCCGGGACACCTACCAGCACTGGCCGGCCTGGGGTGGCGGCGAGAGCGAGCTGGCCCGTACCTGGTCACTGGCGATGTGGGTGGCCGACCGCAACATGATCACCGCCTACGGCGCCGACCACAAACGCCTGCGCAAGCTGGTGGCCCGGGCGTTCACCGCGCGCCGCACCGAGGCGATGCGCCCGCGCATCGAGGCGGTCACCGCCGACCTGCTGGCCGACCTGGGCCGCACGCCCGCCGGCCAGGTGGTCGACCTGCGGGAACGGTTCGCCTACCCGCTGCCGGTCGAGGTGATCTCCGCGCTGCTGGGCATCCCCGACGAGATCCGCGGCCCGCTGCTGCGCACCGTGCACGAGATCATGGACACCGCCGCCACGCCCGAGCAGGCCAAGGCCAACGAGGTCGAGCTCTACCGGCTGCTGCACGAGCTGGTCGAGATCAAACGCCGCCAACCCGGCGACGACGTCACCACCGGCCTGATCCAGGCACACGACGAGGACGGCGGTGGGCTCAGCGAACGCGAGCTGGTGGACACCGTCCTGCTGATGTTCACCGCCGGCCACGAGACGACGGTGAACCTGCTCGACCAGACCATCGTCCTGCTGCTCAGCCATCCCGAGCAACTCGACGCCCTGCGTCGCGGCGACCTGGACTGGGCGGACGTGATCGAGGAATCGCTGCGCCTGCAGACCCCGTTTCCCAACCTGCCGCTGCGGTACGCGGTCACCGACATCGACCTCGGTGACGCCGTCATCGCCCAGGGCGACCCGATCGTCATCGCCTTCGGCGCGGGCAACCGCGACCCCGGTGTGTACGGCGACACCGCCGCGCAGTTCGACCCGTTGCGGCCCACCCGCCGCGACCACCTGGCATTCGGCTACGGCGTGCATCGCTGTCTGGGCGCGCCGCTGGCCCGGCTGGAAGCAGCGATCGGCCTGTCCGCCCTGTTCGACCGGTTCCCGGACCTGCGCCTCGCGCAACCGGTGGACCAACTGCGGCCGCTGGGCTCGTTCATCTCCAACGGTCACGAGACGTTGCCCGCACTGCTGACCCGAGAAGAAGGAGACCCCCGATGAGCGAGGTGCTGGACGCGGTCCGCAACATCGTGCCGAGGCTGCGCGAGAACGGCCTGGAATCCGAGGAACGGCGCTGGATCCTCGACGAGAACACCGAACTGCTCGACAAGGCCGGCGTGTTCCGGCTGGCCGTGCCGAAGCGGTTCGGCGGCCTCGACGCGCCGCTGCCCGAGCAGGTCGCCGTGCTCACCGAGATCGCCCGCGGCTGCGGTTCCACCGCCTGGGCCGCCGTGGCGTGGGTGTCCACCGCCTGGATGGCCACCCTCTACCCGGACCAGACGCAGGAGGAGATCTTCGCCGGCGGCTCGGTACGCATCTCCGGCGGCTTCACCCCGACCGCGAAGGCGGTCCCGACCGACGGCGGCTACCTGCTCAACGGCTCGTGGCGGTTCAACTCCGGCTGTCGGGGCGCCCACTGGGACCTGCTCGCCGCGATCCTCGAAGAGCCCGACGGCACCGAGACCGAGGTGTTCGCGATGGTGCCGATGTCCGACCTGAGCATCGCCGACGACTGGCACGTCTCCGCGGCCGCCGCCACCGGCTCGTCGACCACCACCGCCCGGGATCTGTTCGTACCCGCGCACCGCGTCGTGACCGGTGAGGTGGCGCTGACCACCGGCGCCCCCGGCCGTACGCCCACCGCACCGGGCCGCTCCTACAGCCTGATCAGCTACGTGGTGGCCGAGTCGGCGGCCGCCTACATCGGGATGGCCAAGGCGGCGCTGGAGCTGTTCCTGGAGCGGCTGCCCGGACGGGGCCTGGCCTACACGTCCTGGACCGACCAGCGGCAGCACCCGCTGATCCAGCATCGGGTCGCGCTGGCCGCCAACAAGATCACCGCCGCCGAGACGCTCTCCGCGTCCTACGTGGACATGCTGCAACGCCGCGCCGACGCCGGCGAGGAGCCCACCTGGGCGGAAAAGGCCGCCGTCCGCGGCCAGGCCGGCACCGCAATCCAGCTGGTCAAGGAGGCCGTGCAGGACCTGCACACCATCGCCGGGGCCTCCGCGCTGAGCAAGTTCGCGCCGTTCCAGCGCTTCCACCGCGACCTGCTCGGCCTCACCACACACGGCCTCATGTCCCCGGACATGAGTCTGGAGGTGCACGGACGGGTCCTCGTCGGACTCGACCCGGACACACCCTTCCTGTAAATCCAACCCACCAAATCCCACAGGGGACGACACGAATGAGCAACACCACATTGTCCGGACGGCCGCTCACCCGGCGCGGCGTCCTGACCGCGGTCACGGCGGCCGCCGCCGCGCACACCATCCTGCGTCCATCGCAGGCCTCGGCGACCCGGAGACGCCACGCGTACGACGTCATCGTGGTCGGCGCCGGCTTCGCCGGCATCACCGCGGCACGGGACCTGCGGCGCAAGGGACTGCGCGTGCTGATCCTGGAAGCACGCAACCGCATCGGCGGACGCACCTGGACCAGCACGTTCCAGGGCGAACAGGTCGAGATGGGCGGCGTCTGGGTCGACCCGATGCAGACCCACGTGTGGCAGGAGATCGAGGACCAGGGCATCGGCCTCGTCGCCGACCCGGCGGCCGACCGGACACTGTTCCCGACCGCCACCGGCTTCGGCTACTTCAGCCCCGAGGAGGCGTTCGGCCGACAGGGTGAGCTGCTCACCCAGTTCTGCGAACAGGCACCGCAGGTGTTCTCCGACCCGACGGACCCGATGGCCCAGGCCGACGTGCTGCGCCTCGTCGACTCGTACAGCATCCGCGACCGGCTCAACGCCATGGGCCTGAGCACCCTGGACGAGAAGTGGCTCTCCGGGGCCACCGGCGGGCTCGGCGGGGGATCCGACCGCGGCGCGTACACGCAGTTCCTGCACTGGTGGGCGCTGTGCAACTACAACGCCGAGCAGTACTACGGCATCAACACCTACCGACCGGCCGGTGGCATGACCGGACTCGCCCAGGCCATCCTGACCGAGGCGGCCGCCGACCTGCGACTCAACTCGCCGGTGCGGTCCATCACCGACAACGGCCGCGAGGTGACCGTCCGCACCAGGGCCGGCATGTCGTACACCGCCTCCTCGGTCGTGGTCGCGGTCCCGGTGAACGTCTGGAACACCATCGATTTCGCGCCGGGCCTCAGCCTGCAACGGCGGCGCGCCTCCAGCGAGACCTTCGGTGTACCCGGCGCGCAGAAGCTGTGGCTGCGGCTGCGTACCTCGCTCGGCAACACCTACGTGCACACCCCCGACGGATACCCGGTGGACACCCTGGTGCCGATCAAGCAGTTCGCGGACAGCCAGCTGATGGTCGGGTTCAGCAACGACCGTCGGCTCAACGTCAACAACGTGGCCCAGGTCGAGCGGGCCGTACGGCTGGTCGTGCCGGACGCGAGGGTGCTGGCCGTCAAGGGCCAGAACTGGGGCGCCGACCCGTACGCGCGCGGCGGGTGGTCCTTCCGTCGGCCCGGCCAGCTGACCGGGCTGCTCGACGCGATCCAACGCCCGCAGGGCCGGATCTCGTTCGCCACCAGCGACATCGCCAGCGGGTGGAGCGGCTACGTGGAAGGGGCGATCGAGTCCGGACTGCGGGCGGCCGAACAGGTGACGCACTACGCGTTCAGGTGACCGGATCCCGGCCGGTCCCGCCCGTGCCAACCGCATCGCGAGGAGGAACAGTGGAATTCGACTACGTGGTGGTGGGGGCGGGATCGGCCGGGTGCGCGGTGGCCGCCCGGCTGTCCGAGGATCCGACCGTCACCGTGGCGCTGCTGGAAGCCGGCGGCCCCGACGACCATCCGGACATCCGGGTCCCGCTGGGCGCCCTGGAGCTGATCGGCTCCGAGCTCGACTGGGACTTCGGCACCCTGCCCCAGCCACACCTGGGCGGCCGGGAGGTGCGCTGGCCGCGCGGCCGGGTGCTGGGCGGCTCGTCGGCGACCAACTTCCAGATGTGGGTGCCCGGTCACGCCGAGGACTTCACGTCGTGGCCGCCGTCCTGGTCGTGGGAGCAGGTCCGGCCCTGGTTCCGCCGGGCCGAGCACTGGGCGGGCCCCGCCGAGGACAGGGGAGCGCTGGGCACCGGCGGTCCGTTGTGGATTTCACCCCAGCGAGACCCGGACGTCAGCAGTCTGCGTTTCCTGCAGGCGTGCGCCGAGGTCGGGCTCGCGCCGGTCGACGGCGCGCTGGCCGGTCCGGACAACCGTGGGTACGCGCTGACCCCGGTCACCCAGCGCGACGGCGCCCGGTGGAGCAGCGCGGACGGGTACCTCCGGCCGGCCCTGCACCGCCCCAACCTGACCGTGCTCACCGGCGCCCAGGCGCACCGGGTGCTGATCGACGACGGCCACCGCGCCACAGGCGTACGACTGGCCGACCGGACCGTCACCGCCCGCCGCGAGGTCGTGCTCAGCGCCGGGACGGTCGGCTCGCCGCACCTGCTGCTGCTCTCCGGCATCGGCGACCCGGACGACCTGCACGCGGCCGGGGTGCGCCCACAGGTGGAGCTGCCCGCCGTCGGGCGCGGCCTGCACGACCACATGATCCTCGATCTGGCGGTCCGGGCCGATGACGCGACCCGCTTCCTGCAGGACGGCCGGGAACGCTACCAACGCGATCGCATGGGCCCGCTGACCTCCAACATCGGCGAGGCGGTGGCGTTGCTGCGGGCCGACGGCGCGGCGGGCGCACCGGACGTGGAGCTGATCTGGTCCCCGATGGCGTTCGACGACACCGGCACCCCGATCCCCGGCTACACCCTCGGCGTCGTGCTGCTGCGCCCCCGCAGCCGGGGCCGGCTCACCCTGGGCAGCGCCGACCCGCACACCCCGCCGCGCATCGACCCGGGTTACCTCACCGACGACGCCGACCTGCAGACCTTCGTGGCGGGCGTCCGGTTCGCCGAACGGATCCTCGACTCCGCGGCCCTGCGCACCCTGCACCAGGGGCCGGTGGTGCCGTGGCCGGCCGACGGCACGGTGGCCGAGTACGTCCGGCAGCGGGCGCAGACGGTGTTCCACCCGGTCGGCAGTTGCCGCTTCGGTGACGTGGTCGACGCCGACCTGCGGGTGCACGGGGTGACCGGGCTGCGGGTGGCCGACGCGTCGGTGATCCCCGAGGCGCCGCGTGGTCACACCCACGCCCACGCCGTGATGATCGGTGAGCGCGCCGCGGACCTGATCCGCGCGTCCGGGGTGTCGCACCCGGCAGCGCAGGAGGTCGTCGACGAGCGTCCCGTGGCTGCTCGGTAACCGCATGGAACGCTGCGTGAGAGGTTGATTACCGAAGATTCGAATTGATGCCGTTGAATGTGTTGTGGTGCGCCGAACGTACCGATCCCACCCGGAAGTGAGGACACGATGACCCAGACCGACGTGAGCAACCTGAGCCTGGAACTGACCGACGACCCGGAGACCCAGAACGCGGTCTTCCTGGCCGCGTTCAACTCCGGCCGGGGTGACCTGTTCGACCTGCTCTACCGTTCGGACGCGATCTCCAACCTGTCCGGCCAACCACTCACCGGCGCGGCCCGCACGGAGGCGATCACCAAGCTGCTGGCCACCGGCCCCAAACTGCACTCGGTGGTGCGCGACTCCGTCGTGGCCGGCGACACCTCGCTCATCATCGTCGGCTTCGAGCTGGAGGTGACCGCCGCCGACGGCACCCGGCAACGGATCACCGGCCGCTGCACCGACGTGCTGGTCCGTGAACCCGACGGCAAGTGGATTATGGCGGTGGACCGCCCGGTGGCCGAGCACACCGAGACCCTCGGCGCCTGAGGCCGCAGCGGCTTGCGTCCCGCCGTCGGTCGGGACGTGGGCCGCGTCACCACGGCGGGAAGGACCGCACATGGATACGGCCACCAACGCATCCCTGGTCGGCGCTGCCCAGATGCGCTCGACGATGTCTCAGTTCGCCACCGGCGTCGTGGTTCTCACCGTCGGCGGCGACCACCTGCACGGCATGACCGCCAACGCCTTCAGCTCGGTGTCGCTGGAACCACCCATGGTGCTGTGCTGCGTCGGCAAGAACGCGGTGATGCACCGGGCGATCACCGGGTCCGGCCACTTCGCGGCCTCCGTGCTCCGGGCCGGGCACGAGCCGTACGCCCGGCACTTCGCCAGCCGCGACCGGCCGCTGGGCAGCGCACAGTTCGCGGTGGGCGACTGGATGCCCGGGGCACTCACCGGCGCGCCGCTGCTCACCGACAGCCTGGCCTGGGTCGAGTGCGCGTTGGCCGACGTGTACGAGGCCGGGGACCACTCGGTCTTCCTGGGCAGGGTCATCGGCTCCGGCCACCGCTCCGGCGCCGGACTGCTGTTCTTCGACGGCGCGTTCCACCCCACGACGACCTGGCCACCCAGCACCGACGCCGGCCCGACGGACAGCATCTGACAACCCTGCCGACCCACGGCCCCCGGAAGGCGCACAGCCGCACCGGGACCCGGCCGAAGCACCCGAACACCAACAGGCGGACAGCGACGCCTGCCGCGTGACGCACCGACCGTCGGCCTTCAAGACCACGACCAGGTCTTGAAGGCCGACGTCACGGTCTGGACGGCCGACGTCATGCAGAACCCGAAACTCACCGACAGCCTCCGAGAACGTCCACGGGCGCCTTCTCCGCGTGTCGGCACCGCCCGGTGGGCCCCACGACGACGGCCGCCGATCGCGATGATCGGCGGCCGCCACCCCGGCTGATGTGGAGGAGATCAGCCGGTCAACAAAGTCGGGTCGTTGGCGCGGATCAGCGCGCACACGTCGGTCAGCCCGGTCACCAGGCGGGCAATCGCCTCGTCGGTCACCGCGAGGGACGGCTGGAAACGCAGCGTGTGCGGCGCGCTGGCGGTCGGGAACACCCGGATCCGGTGCGCCCGCAGCAGCCGCCCCGCGACCATGTAGCCGAAGAGGCCGTTGCGAGCGAAGTCACGCACCACCCCGGCCGGCGCGTCGGTCTGGTCACGGAACTCCAGACCCTGCATCAGGCCCCGACCCCGTACCTCGGCCACCACGTCCGCGTTGGCCTCGGCCGCCCCGTCCAGGGCCGCCCGCAACGCGTCGCCGCGTTCCCGCACGGTCCGGTACGCCTGCCCGCCGTCCGCCTCCAGCAGGTCGACGACGGCCAGTCCGATGTGACACGACAGCGCGTCCTTGGCGAACGTGGAGCTGTGCACCAGCTCGAACTCGGGCTGGTAGCGGCTGTCCCGCACCAGCAGCACGGCGTTTTTCACAAGCCCGCCGCCGATGCTCTTGGCCAGCAGCACGTAGTCGCCGAGCAGCCCGGCCTGTGCGCCGGCGAAGAAGGTGCCGGTGCGGCCCACACCGGTCTGGATCTCGTCCACCACCACGGGGAACCCGCCGGCCTCGGCGGCCTGGCGGATCTCGGCCGCCAGCGCCGCGTCCAGCGGCCGGATGCCGCCCTCGCCCTGCACCGGCTCGGCGAAGAACGCGGCGATCACCGGCAGGTCCCGCTCGACGAGCCGGACAGCGCCGTCGCCGGACTCCAGGTCGAACACCGTGACCCGCTCGGCCTCGACCGCCTTGGCCACCGCGCCCGGCCGGTCCACCGGCACGAACCGGGCCGGTGCGGCAAGCGTCCGGAACGGCAACCGGTAGGCCGGATTGTGGGTGAGCTGCACGCTGGCCGCGAGCTTGCCGTGGAAGGAGTTCTCCAGGGTCAGGAACACCGGTCCGCGAGCCAGCTGGGCCGTGTTGTGCTGCCGGACCGCGGCGATCAGCCCGTCCACGCCGGTGAACGCACCCAGTCGGGCGGTGGCCGCGTCGCCGGGCAGGCCGGCCCCGGCCGCCGCGGCCGCCCGGGCATCGTCCAGGTGCGTGTCGATCTCGGCGATCAGCGCGGCGACCCGCTGACCGCGTTCCATCTCGGCGTGCTTGAGCGCGCACTCTGCCGCCTCGGCCCCGGTGTTGGCGAAGATCGCCCGGTAGGGCTCCGCGATACCGAACTCGCGGTGCAGCACCCGGTTCAGCGCGGCGGCCAGGTCGTTGGCGTACGGGTGCCGGGAGAACTGCGCGTGCACCGGGACCTGGCGCTCCAGCAGATCGTGCAGCAGCCGGGTCAGGGTCGGATGGTGGTGACCGAAGATCAGCGACCCGTACCCCCCGACGAAGTCGTCGACGGCCACCTCGGCGCCGGTGTCGTCGACGAAGTAGAGGGTGTCACCGCTGGCCCGGGAGTAGGGCACGGCCAGGCCCAACTGGTCGAGTAGTCCGCCGAGGTGCGCCTCGGCCAGCTCGGGGAACTCGGTGGTCACGGCGGCCACCTCAGACACTGTCGCCGAAGGCGTTGTCGACCGCGTAGCGCCACTTGCCGTCGGCGCCCCGGCGCAGGACGTCCAGCCCCGTCCCGGTCAGGTGCGTGGTGCCGCCCGCGCCGTCCGGCTGATCGATGCTCCAGTCCACCACGAGCAGCGCGGCGTCGCCGGCCACGTACGACTCGCGCAGCTCGGCGCGCATCGACGGGCGGGACGCGACGAACTCGCGGACCGCGTCGACGTGCTCCTGGCCGCGCAGCGGCTTGCCCGGTTCCCAGATGGTCACCGCGTCGTCGGTGTAGAAGCTGAGCACCGTCTCCGCGTCGCCGGAGTTCATCGCGCTCACGTACCGGGCGGTCACCTCTCGGGCGTCGTCGGCCAGATGGGTGTCGTCCACTGAGGAGGTCATGCGTACACACCTGCCTTTCGGTAGTTGGGCACAACATAGAAGCCATGGGTGACTGTGCAGTCACTCAGCGGTAATCGTCATCCCATCGACGGTCATCGAGAGAGCCGAGCGACTGGAGCGTGACTGGACGCTGACGTTCCGTCGCCGATCCATTGATAGAAACGGATCGACCGCCGACTGCGGTTCCCAGGGGAAGCGACGAAGGGCAACCGAACGCGATGACCCACGACACGCACGCCGACGCCCCGACCACCGACACAGCCGGCGACACCGCGGTGGCCGTGGTCGGACTCTCCTGCCGCCTGCCCGGCGCGACGGACCCGGAGGCGTTCTGGGAACTGCTGGCCCAGGGCCGCGACGCCGTCACCGACGCACCCG
This sequence comes from Micromonospora maris AB-18-032, assembly GCF_000204155.1. NCBI lineage: Bacteria > Bacillati > Actinomycetota > Actinomycetes > Micromonosporales > Micromonosporaceae > Micromonospora > Micromonospora maris. Next base: position 2,731,322 of record NC_015434.1, read on the forward strand.
CCGACCGCCGACCCTCCGGCGACGAGCACACCCCGGGCGCCCTGCGCGGCGGATTCCTGGACCGGCCCGGCGACTTCGACGCCGGCTTCTTCGGCATCTCCCCGCGCGAGGCCGCAGCCACCGACCCCCAGCAGCGGCTCGTCCTGGAACTGGTCTGGGAAGCCCTGGAGGACGCGGGCATCGTCCCCGCCGACCTGGCCGGCACACCGACCGCCGTCTACGTGGGGGCACTGCGCGACGACTGGGCCGGCCTGATCCACCGCGCCGGACCGGACGCGGTCACCGGGCACACCAACACCGGCACCCACCGCGCGCTCATCGCCAACCGCGTCTCGTACGCGTTGGATCTGCGCGGCCCCAGCATGGTCGTCGACACCGCCCAGTCGTCGTCACTGGTCGCCGTGCACCTGGCCGCCGAGGCCGTCCGCGCCGGCACCGTCCCGCTGGCCATCGCGGCCGGGGTCAACCTCAACCTGCTCGCCGACGGCGTGCACACCGCGCAACGCTTCGGAGGACTGTCCCCGGACGGCCGTTGCCACACCTTCGACGAACGCGCCAACGGCTACGTCCGCGGCGAGGGCGCGGCCGTCGTGGTCCTCAAACCCCTGACGCGGGCTCACGCCGACGGCGACGACGTCCTCGCCGTCCTGCACGGCAGCGCGGTCAACAACGACGGCGCCACCCCCGGCCTGACCGTGCCCAGCGCTGACGCCCAGCAGCGGATGCTGACCCGGGCGCACACCGCCGCCGGCATCGACGCCGCCGACGTGCAGTACGTGGAACTGCACGGCACCGGCACCCCCGTCGGCGACCCGATCGAGGCCGCCGCGCTCGGCGCCGTCTTCGCCGCCGGCCGCGACCCGGCCGACCCGCTCCTGGTGGGCTCGGTGAAAACCAACATCGGCCACCTCGAAGGCGCCGCCGGCATCGCCGGCCTGGTCAAGGCCGTGCTGAGCATCCACCACCGGATGCTGCCGCCCAGCCTGCACTTCGCCCGACCCCACCCGGCCATCCCGCTGTCCGAGCTGCGGCTGCGGGTCGCCACCGCGCACGGCCCGTGGCCGCACCCCGACCGGCCGCTGATCGCCGGGGTGAGCAGCTTCGGCATGGGCGGCACCAACTGCCACGTGGTGATCGGCGAGCCACCACCGTCGCCGGCGCCCACCCCGACCGAACCCGTGCCGGCCGGCCCCGCGCTGGTCACGCTCTCCGCCCGGACCGCGCCGGCCCTGCGCGAGCAGGCCACCCGGTTGCTCGGGCACACCGGCCGCCACCCCGCCACCCCGCTGGCCGGCCTCGCGCACGCGCTGGCCACCTCCCGGACCGCCTTCCGGCACCGGGCCGCGGTGTGGGCCGACGACCACGCCGAGCTGACCGCCGCCCTCACCGCCCTGGCCGACGGCACGCCCTCGGCGCACCTGGTCACCGGCGAGACCGCCACCCACCCCGGTGTCGGAGTGCTGTTCACCGGCCAGGGCGCGCAACGTATCGGGATGGGCCTCGGGCTGCGCACCGCATTCCCCGCGTACGCCGCAGCCTTCGACGAGGTCTGCGCACACCTCGACCCGCTGCTGCCCCGCCCGCTGGCCGACATCATCGGCACCGGTGACGGGCTCGACGGCACCGACCTGGCCCAGCCCGCGCTGTTCGCCGTCGAGGTCGCCGCGTACCGCCTGATCGAGTCCTGGGGCGTCACCACCGCCCGGCTGCTCGGCCACTCCATCGGTGAGATCGCCGCAGCCCATGTCGCCGGGGTGTTGTCGCTGCCCGACGCCTGCACCATGGTCGCCGCCCGCGGCGCACTGATGCGCGACCTGCCCGCCGGGGGCGCCATGATCGCCGTGGACGCCCCGCCGGACGGACTGCGCCCGTTCGTCGACGCCGCCCCGGACCGGCTGGCCGTGGCCGCGGTCAACGGTGTGCGGGCCACGGTGCTCTCCGGCGCCGGCGCGGAGATCGACGCGGCCGCCCAGGCCCTGCGCGCCGCCGGGCACCGGGTCAAGCGGCTCACCGTCAGCCACGCCTTCCACTCACCGCTGATGGAACCGATGCTGCCCGCCTTCCGCCAGGTCGTCGCCGGGCTCACCCTGCGACCGCCGCGCCTGCCGGTGGTCTCCACCCGCACCGGCGCCCTGGCCGCGGACGCCCTGACCACCGTGGACCACTGGGTCGCCCAGGTCCGCGAACCCGTGCTGTTCGCCGCGGCCGTCCGCGCCGCCGCCGACGCCGCGCCCACGATGATCGAGGCCGGCCCGGACGGCGTCTGCGCGGCCCTGGTTTCCGGCTGCGGACTCGACGACGGCACCGTCGTCGCGGTGCCGCTGCTGCGCGCCGGCACCGACGAGAACCGGTCGGCGCGCACCGCCCTGGCCCGGCTGCACGTGCGCGGTGTCCACACCGACCCGGCGGTCTGGGCGCCGCCGGTCGGACGGCGGACGCGGCTGCCCACGTACGCCTTCCAGCGGCAGGACTTCGGCACCGGCCCGGCCGCCACGCCCGCGCGCACACCCACCCCGGCCGCACCGCCCACCCCGGCCGCACCGCCCATCCCGACGGCAGTGCCCATCCCGACGGCAGGGCCCACCGAAACGCCGCGGATCGACACGTCGGCGCTGGTGGCCGCGCACGTCGCGGCGGTCCTCGGCGTGCCCGACCCCGACCTGGTCGACCGTCAGGCCACCTTCCGCGACCTCGGCGTCGACTCGCTGATGGCCGTCGAACTACGCGACGCGTTGGCCGCCGCGACCGGCACCACGCTTCCCACCGGCCTGCTGTTCGACCACCCCACCCCGGACGCCCTCGCCGCCCACCTCGCCGGCCGCACCCCCGCCGCCACGGGCACCGACGCCACGGCCGCCGCCGGCGAGCCGATCGCCATCGTCGGCATGGCCTGCCGCTACCCGGGCGGGGCCGACACCCCGGACGCGCTGTGGCAGCTGGTCGTCGACGAACGCGACGCCGTCGGACCGTTCCCCACCGACCGTGGCTGGCCCGCCACCCTGTTCCACCCCGACCCCGACCACCCCGGCACCAGCTACGTGCGCGAGGGCGGCTTCCTGCCCGACGCCGCCGCGTTCGACCCCGCCTTCTTCGGCATCTCGCCCCGCGAGGCGCTGGCCATGGACCCGCAACAGCGGCTGCTGCTGCTCACCGCCTGGGAAGCCCTGGAACGCGCCGGCATCGACCCGGAAACCCTGCGCGGCAGCCGCACCGGAGTGTTCGTCGGCGGCACCGGCGGCGACTACGGGCCCCGCATGCACGACGGCGGCACCGCCGGCGAGGGACACATCCTCACCGGCACCACACCCAGCGTGATGTCCGGGCGCATCGCCTACCACCTCGGCCTGGCCGGCCCGGCGCTCACCGTGGACACCGCCTGCTCGTCCTCGCTGGTCGCCCTGCACCTGGCCGTCCGGTCGCTGCGCAGCGGAGAGTCCACGACCGCGCTGGCCGGCGGCGTCACCGTGCTCGCCACCCCCGGCATGTTCCTGGAGTTCTCCCGCCAACGCGGCCTCGCCCCCGACGCCCGATGCAAGTCGTTCGCCGCCGCAGCCGACGGCACCGCCTGGGCCGAGGGCGCCGGCCTGCTGGTCCTGCAACGACTCAGCGACGCCCGCCGCGCCGGACGCCCCGTGCTGGCCGTCATCCGCGGCTCCGCAGTCAATTCCGACGGCGCCTCCAACGGACTGACCGCCCCCAGCGGCCTGGCCCAGCGCCAGGTCATCCACACCGCACTGGCCGACGCCGCACTGGCCCCGCACGACGTCGACGCCATCGAAGCACACGGCACCGGCACCGCCCTCGGCGACCCGATCGAGGCCGAGGCGCTCGCCGCCGCCTACGGGCCTGGCCGCGAGCGTCCACTGTGGCTGGGCTCGCTGAAGTCGAACATCGGCCACACACAGGCCGCCGCCGGGGTCGCCGGCGTCATCAAGCTGGTGCAGGCCATGCGCTCCGGCACCCTGCCACGCACCCTGCACGTGGACGCGCCGACCCCCCGGGTCGACTGGGCGGCCGGCCCGCTGCGCCTGCTCACCGAGGCCCGCCCGTGGCCGACCGACGCCACCCGCCGGGCCGCCGTCTCCTCGTTCGGCATCAGCGGCACCAACGCCCACCTGATCCTGGAACAGGCACCCGGCGACCCGGACCCGCAACCACCCGCCGAGGTGCCCGTACCCTGGCTGATCAGCGCCCGCGACCCGGACGCTGTCGTCCGGCAGGCCGGCCGGCTGCACGCCGCACTGACCGCCGGCGACGCCCCCCACCCCGCCGCCGTGGCCCGGACGCTGGCCGGCCGGACCCGGTTCCCCCACCGCGCCGCGGTCGTCGCCCGCACCCACGCCGACCTGCTCGCCGGCCTGACCAGCCTGGCCACCGGCACGGACGACGCCCGGGTGGTCCGTGGCCTCGCCGACAGGCCCGCCCGTGTCGCGTTCGTCTTCGCCGGCCAGGGCGCCCAACGGCCCGGGATGGGCGCCGAGCTGGCCGACGCCTTCCCCGTCTTCGCCGCCGCGCTGCACGAGGTGGCCGCCGCCCTGGACCCGCACCTGGACCGCGCGTTGGCCGACGTGCTCAGCGCCGAGGACGTGCACCGCACCCGGTACGCCCAGCCGGCGCTGTTCGCCGTCGAGGTCGCCCTGGCCCGGTTGCTGGCCCACCACGGCCTGCGACCGGATCTGGTCGCCGGTCACTCGGTCGGCGAGGTGGCCGCCGCGCACGTGGCCGGGGCACTGACCCTGCCCGAGGCGGCCGCCCTGGTCGCCGCCCGAGGCCGGCTGATGGACCGGGCCCGCTCCGGCGGGGCGATGCTGGCGGTGCAGGCCAGCGAACAGGAGGTGCAGGCCACACTGGCCGCGTACCCGCAACTGAGCCTGGCCGCGGTCAACGGACCGATGTCGGTGGTGCTCTCCGGTGACCCCGACCCGATCGTGGAAGCGGCCGCACACTGGGCCGTCAAGGGCCGGCGCACCCGGCGGCTGCGCGTCAGCCATGCCTTCCACAGCGCCCACATGGACGAGATCCTCACCGAGTTCGCCGAGGTGGCCGCAGCCCGCGAGGTCACCGACCCGCAGGTGCCGTTCGTCTCCACCGCGACCGGGGACCGGCTGCCCGGCGACCGGCTGGCCGACCCCGCCTACTGGACCGGCCAGCTGCGCGGGACGGTCCGGTTCGCCGACGCGGTGACCAGCCTGCGCACCCTCGGAGCCACCGTCTTCGTCGAGGTGGGACCGGACGCCGCGCTGGTCCCGGCGATCCTGGAGACGCTGGGCGACGCCAACGCCACCGTGATCTCCACCGGTCGCGCCGGCCGCCCGGAACCGGAGACCGCCATCCTGGCCGTGGCCGCCGCACACACCGCGGGCGCCCCGCTCGACCCCGCCTCGATCGGCGTCGGATCACCGCCGGCGGAACTGCCCACGTACCCGTTCCACCTGGACCGCTACTGGCTTGCCCCACGCACCTCGGCCGACCCGGCCGCACACCCGCTGCTGCACACCACGGTGGACCTGGCCGACCGGGCCGGCCTGGTCCTCGCCGGGGAACTGTCCCGGTCGGACCTGCCGTGGCTGGCCGACCACGTGATCAACGGCGCCGCGCTGGTGCCCGCCACCGCGTTGCTGGAGATGGCCCGGGTGGCCGGCGAACGGGTCGACGCGACCCGGGTGGACGAGCTGACCCTGGCCGCCCCGCTCGCCGTCCCCGCCCAGGGCACCCTGCAGGTCCAGGTCAGCGTGGACGAGCCGGACCCCGACGGCGGTCGCCGCTTCACCGTGCACGCCCGGGCCGACAGCGGCGCGGCCCCGCAGGACTGGCGACGCTGCGTCACCGGCCGACTCGTCCCGAGCACCGTCGCCGACACCGGGCCGGTGGACGCGCCGTGGCCGCCGCCGGGTGCGGTCGAGGAGCCCATCGCTGACCTCTACCCCCGGCTCGCCGAGGCCGGCTACGACTATCGCGGCGACTTCACCGCGGTCCGCCGGTTGTGGCGGGTCGGCGACGAGGTCTGCGCCGACCTGGAACTGCCCAGCGACGCCGACCCCGCCCGCTACCGCATCCACCCGGCGTTGCTCGACGCCGCCCTGCACCCGGTCGTGCTGCAGGCCGCATCCCGCACCGCCCCGGGCCGCATCCGGCTGCCCTTCACCGTCACCGGCGCCGATCTGACCGGCACACCCGGCCACGCCCTGCGGGCCCGGATCACCCCGGCTGGCCCCGACACGGTGACCGTCACCCTCACCGACACCACCGGCCGCCCGGCCGGCCGGATCGAGGGGCTCACCCTGCGCGAGGTGGACATCCGCGACCTGGCCGCCGCCACCGGCGGCACCGGCGGGCTCTGGACACTCGGCTGGCAGCCGCTGCCCGCCCCGTCCCGCCCGGCCGATCCCCGCGAGGTGCTCACCCTGGACGGTGACGACCCGCTGACCGCCGTCCGCACCGCCCTGCACACGGTACGCGAACGGCTCACCGGCCCACTCACCGTGGTGACCCGCCACGCGGTCAGTACCCCCGGCGACCCCGCCCCCGATCCGGCCGGCGCGGCCGTCTGGGGCCTGCTGCGCAGCGTCCAGGCCGAACATCCGGACGTCACCCTGGTCGACCTCGGCGACGGTGCCGGCCCGGAGGCGGTGGCCGCCGCGGTCGCCACCGGCGAACCGCAGGTCGCCGTGCGCGGCGGCACACTGCTGGCACCCCGCCTCGGCCCGGCGCCCGCCGCCGGGGACGCACCGGTGATCGACCCCGCCGGCACGGTCCTGATCACCGGCGGCACCGGCGGCCTGGGCCGGCTGATCGCCGAGCACCTGGTCACCACGTACGGGGTGCGTCACCTCGTCCTGGTCAGCCGACGCGGCCCGGACGCCCCGGACGCCGCCGCGGCCACCGCCACGCTGAGCGAGACCGGTGCCGAGGTCCGCGTGGTGGCCGCCGACGTCACCGACCGCGACGCCGTCGCCGCCGTGCTGGCCGCCATCCCGGCCGCGCACCCGCTGACCGCGATCGTGCACGCCGCCGGAGTGGTCGACGACGCCACCGTGGCCACCCTCACCGACGAGCAACTGGACCGGGTGTGGCGAGTCAAGGTGGACGCTGCCCAGCACCTGCACGACCTGACGGCCGACCAACCGCTGACCGCGTTCGTGCTGTTCTCCTCGATCGCCGGGGTGCTGGGCACGGCCGGGCAGGCCGGGTACGCGGCAGCCAACTGCGCCCTCGACGCCCTGGCCGCGCACCGGCACGCCGCCGGGCTGCCCGCCACCTCACTGGCCTGGGGCCTGTGGGACACCACCACCGGGATGGGCGCGGCGCTGCGGGACACCGACATCGCCCGCTGGGCCCGGCTCGGCATCGAACCGCTGACCCCCGCGCACGGCCTCGCCCTGTTCGACCGGGCACTGCGCTCACCCGAACCGGTCCTCGTGCCGGTGGCCCTGGAACCGGCCCGGCTGCGCACCGACGACCCGCTGCCGGCACCCCTGCGCGCGCTGGCACCGGCCCGCCCGCGCCGGATCGCCGCGCCCCCGAGCGGCGACTGGGCGGCGCACGCCGCCAGGCTCGACGAATCGCAACGGCATGCGTACGCGCTGGACACCGTCCGGACCGCCGCCGCCGCGGTGCTCGGCCACGACAGCCCGGCCGGTGTGATGCCGGAGGTGCCGTTCCGCGACGCCGGCTTCGACTCGCTGACCGGAGTCGACCTGCGCAACCGCCTCACCGCCCTCACCGGCCTGCCGCTGCCGGCGACGCTGGTGTTCGACCACCCGACCCCGGCCGCAATCGCCGAATATCTGGTCGCAACGGTCAACGGTCCCGCCGCCGAGCAGACCGTGGCTCCGGTCGTGGTGGCTGATGAGGATCCGGTGGTGATCGTCGGGATGGGGTGTCGTTTCCCGGGGGGTGTCACGTCACCGGAGGAGTTGTGGGACCTGGTGGTGGGGGAGCGGGATGCTGTCGGCCTGTTCCCGGAGAACCGGGGTTGGCCGGCCGACCTGGTCGACCCGGACCCCGAAGCGGTGGGTAAGTCGTATGCGGGTGAGGGTGGGTTTCTGTACGACGCGGATCTGTTTGATGCGGAGTTCTTCGGGATGTCGCCGCGGGAGGCGTTGGCGACTGATCCGCAGCAGCGGTTGTTGTTGGAGGTGGCGTGGGAGACGTTCGAGCAGGCGGGGATCGACCCACGGTCGTTGCGGGGTAGTGACACAGGTGTCTTCTGCGGCGTCATGTACCACGACTACGCCGCCCGGGCCGCCCGCCCACCGGCCGACCTGGAGGGCTACCTGCTGGTCGGCAACACCGCCAGCGCCGTCTCCGGCCGCCTCGCCTACGTGTACGGCCTCAACGGTCCGACCCTGACCGTCGACACCGCCTGCTCGTCCTCCCTGGTCGCCCTGCACCTGGCCGCCACCGCCCTACGCCGCGGGGAATGCTCCGCCGCCCTGGTCGGCGGGGTCACGGTGATGGCGTCGCCCACGGCATTCGTCGAGTTCTCCCGCCAACGCGCCCTGGCAACCGACGGCCGGTGCCGGTCGTTCGCCGCCGACGCCACCGGCACCGGCTGGTCGGAAGGCGCCGGCCTGCTGCTGCTCGAACGCCTGTCGGTGGCCCGGGCCAAGGGCCACCAGATCCTCGCCGTGGTATCCGGCAGCGCAGTCAACTCCGACGGCGCCTCCAACGGCATGACCGCCCCCAACGGCCCCGCCCAGGAGCGGGTGATCCGTACCGCGTTGGGCACCGCCGGCCTGTCGGCATCCGATGTGGACGTGGTGGAGGCCCATGGCACCGGTACGTCGTTGGGTGACCCGATCGAGGCGCAGGCGGTGTTGGCGACGTACGGGTCCCGTACCGGTGGTGTGCCGGTGTTGTTGGGGTCGTTGAAGTCGAACATCGGTCATGCCCAGGCGGCTGCGGGTGTGGGTGGTGTGATCAAGATGGTGCAGGCGATGCGGGCGGGAGTGGCACCGCGGTCGCTGCACTGTGAAGTGCCGTCGCCGATGGTCGACTGGGATTCCGGTGCGGTGCAGCTGCTGTCGTCCCGGCAGGACTGGCCCGACACCGGCCGTCCCCGCCGCGCCGCAGTCTCCTCCTTCGGAATCAGCGGCACCAACGCCCACGTCATCCTCGAACAAGCCCCGGCCGCCGACATCGAACCGGCCGCCGGCACCGAAGCGGGCAGCCCGGTCGCCTGGGTGGTGTCCGGGCACAACCCCGCCGCCCTGAGCGACCAGGCCCGCGCGCTGCACGACCTGGTCACCGGCCCTCAACGCCCGGACCCGACCAGCGTCGCGGTTGCCCTGACCCGCCGCACCGTCCTGCACCGCTGGGCCGTGGTCACCGGCACCGACCCGGACACCCGCGCCGCTGCCCTCGCAGCCCTGGCCACCGGCGGATCCGCATCCGGCCTGACACACGGCCCGGCCGGTCCGCGCGGCCGGCTCGCGTTCCTGTTCACCGGGCAGGGCAGCCAACGCATCGGCATGGGCCGCACCCTGTACGACCGGTCGGCACCGTACCGCCGCGCCCTCGACGACGTGTGCGCCCACCTCGACGGGCACCTCGACCAGCCGCTGCGCGACATCCTGTTCGCCGACCCGGACAGCGCCGACGCAGCCCTGCTCGGCCAGACCGTGTTCACCCAGGCCGCGCTGTTCGCCACCGAGGTCGCCCTCTACCGGCATGTGGAGGCCTGCGGGGTACGACCCGACACCGTCCTCGGCCACTCTGTCGGCGGGATCACCGCCGCGCACGTCGCCGGCGTGTTCGACCTGGCCGACGCCGCCCGGCTGATCGCCGCCCGCGGCCACGCCATGCAGGCCGCCCGCGACGACGGCGCGATGATCGCGCTGGACGCCACCGAAGACGAGGTCCGCGACTGGCTGGCCGGCCGCACCGACCTGACCGTGGCCGCAGTCAACGCCCCCCGATCCACAGTCGTCGCCGGGGACCGCGCCGCCGCCCAGGACACCGTCGAACACTGGCGATCCCGCGGCCGGCGGGCCACCGCGCTGCCGGTCAGCCACGCCTTCCACTCACACCACATGGACGGTGTGCTCGACGAGTTCCGCCAGGCGATCGACGGACTCACCTTCCGCGAACCCGTGCTCACCGTCGTCTCCGACACCACCGGCGACCCGGCTACCGCCAGCGAACTGGGCAGCGCCGACTACTGGGTACGGCACGTGCGGCAGCCGGTGCGATTCGCCGACGCGGTCCGCACCCTGCACCGTACGGGCGTCACCGACCTGGTCGAGATCGGCCCCGACGCCGTACTGACCGGACTGGCCGCAGCCACGCTGGGCGACCCGCCCGGCCTCGTCGTCCCGATGCTGCGTGCCGGCCGCGACGAGCCGGAGACCGTGCTCACCGCGCTGGCCCTGCTGCACGGACGGGGCGTGCCGGTGGACTGGGAACGGGTGCACCCCGGCACCCGCCCGGTGCCGCTGCCCACCTACCGGTTCCGGCGCCGCCGCTACTGGCTGGACGCCCGTGCCGCCGGCCCGGCCGCAGCCGGACAGCACGACACCGCCCACCCGCTGCTCGGCGCGGCCGTCGATGTGGCCGGCTCGGACACCGCCGTGCTGACCGGCCGACTCGATGCGGCCGGCGGCGCCTGGCTGGCCGAGCACCGCCCCGGCGACGTCCCGCTGGTGCCCGGCAGCGCCCTGACCGACCTGGTGCTGCGGGCCGGCGCGCAGGTCGCCTGCCACCAGCTGGCCGAGCTGACCCTGAGCACCCCGCTGCCGTTCGACGGACGCGAACCGGTCGCCGTGCAGGTGGTGGCCGACGCCCCGGCCGACGACGGCAGCCGCACGGTCGCCGTGTACGCCCGCCCCGCCGGCGCCGCCGCCGGGCACCCGTGGACCCGGCACGCCGACGGCCTGCTCACCCCCGCACCGACGCCCGCCCCACCGTCCGGCCCGTGGCCACCGCAGGACGCCGAACCGGTCGCGCTCGACGACGTCTACGACCGGCTCGCCGGCCTCGGCTACCACTACGGACCGGCGTTCCGCCGGATGACCCGGCTGTGGCGCCGCCCCGGCGAACGGTACGTCGAGGTCACCCTCGCCGAGGACCAACTGCCCGAGGCCGCCGGCTACGCCCTGCACCCCGCGCTGCTCGACGCCGCGCTGCACCCGCTGCTGCCCCTGGTGGCCGCGGCACCGGACGAGGTGGGCGCCGAGGTGCTGCCGTTCGCGTTCACCGGGGTACGCCTGCACGCCAGCGGCGCGTCCACGCTGCGGGTCACCCTCACCGTCCACGAAACCGGCGAGGACGGCACGGTGGTGTCGCTGAGCGCCACCGACCCGGCCGGCGGTCCGGTACTGACCGTGGAGCGGCTGCGGTTGCTGCCCCGCGCCGCCGGCCCGGCCGCTGTCCCGGACGGGCTGCACCGGCTCACCTGGCGTCCGGTGCCCGCCCCGAACGGCGCGACGGTGGACGCGGCGACGCTCGGCCTGCCGGATGCCACCGGGCTTCCCACGTACGCCACGGTCGGCGACCTGCCCGCCACCGCTGCGGTGTTCGTGGCCGCCCCGGACGGCGACCCTGCCGCCACCCCACCGCAAAGGGTACGACAGAGCCTGACCGCCACCCTCGACCTGCTGCGCCGCTGGCTGGCCGACGACACCCGCGCGGAACTGGTGCTGGTGACCCGGCATGCGGTCGCGACCACCACCGACGCCGACCCCGACCCGGTCCAGGCCGCGGTGTGGGGCCTCGTCCGGTCCGCTCAGGCCGAACAGCCGGGCCGCTTCCGGCTGGTCGACGTGGACGCCACCGACCCCTCCTGGGCGGCCCTCGCCGCCGTCGCCGCCACCACCGAACCGCAGACGGCGATCCGGGCCGGTCGGCTGCTGGCACCCCGCCTGGCCCCGGTCACCCGGGCCGGCACCGAAGCCCGGCCGGACCTGTCCGGCGGACCGGTGCTCGTCACCGGGGCCACCGGCACGCTGGGCGCGGTCCTGGCCCGACACCTGGTCACCGCGTACGGCGCCACCGACCTGGTGCTGCTCAGCCGCCGCGGACCAGCCGCCCCCGACGCCGACCGGCTCGCCGAAGAACTGACCGGCCTCGGCGCTGCCGTACGCACCCTCGCCTGCGACGTCAGCGACCGTGCCGCCCTCGCCGCCGTGCTCGACGGACTCGACCGGCCACCCGCCGCCGTCGCCCACGTCGCCGGCACCACCCGTGACCGCACCGTCACCGCGCTCACCGGCGACGACCTCGACCATGTGCTGGCGCCCAAGGTGGACGCCGCCTGGCACCTGCACGAGCTGACCGCCGACCGGCCCCCGGCACTGTTCCTGCTGTACTCCTCGGTGGCCGGCACCCTCGGCACCGCCGGGCAGGGCAACTACGCCGCCGCCAACGCCTTCCTCGACGCGCTGGCACAGCACCGCCGCGCGGCCGGACTGCCCGCCGTCTCCCTCGGCTGGGGCCTGTGGGCACAGAGCAGCGCCCTGTCCGGGCACCTGTCCGACACCGACCGGCAGCGGGTGGCCCGGCTGGGACTGCGGCCACTTGCCGACGAGGAAGCGATGCGACTGTTCGACGCCGCGCTCACCGACGGCGGCCCGGCGTTCGCGGTCACCCGCTTCGACGTCCGCCGCCTCACCGACCCGCCGGCCGTGCTGCGCGACCTGGCCGTGCCCGCCCTGCCGGCGGCCTCCGCGGCCGTCGCCGCCGACCGGCCCGCCCTCGCCGCACAACTGGCCGGCCGCTCACCGGAACAACGACGCGACCTGCTCACCGGTCTGGTACGGGCGCAGGTCGCCGGCGTGCTCGGCCGCAGCGACCCGGACGGCATCGACCTGGACCGCGCCCTGACCGACCTCGGGTTCGACTCGCTCACCGCGGTCGAGCTGCGTAACCGGCTCGGTACGGCGACCGGGCACCGGCTGCCCGCGACGCTGGCGTTCGACCACCCGACCCCGGCCGCGTTGGTCGGCTACCTGGACGACCTGATGGCCGACAGCCCACCCGACGACGGCGTGCACGCCGAACTCGACCGGCTGGAGGCACTCCTGCGCGACGGCGGACCCGGCGACGGCACGATCGCCGACCGGCTGCGGCAGCTGCTCACCCTGGCGGCCCCCGATTCCCCGGCCACCGTTGACCTTGACACAGCCAGTGACGAAGCGCTGTTCGCGCTGATCGACGACCTCGACTGAGCGGGAGACGACCGTGGCCGACGAGCAGAAGTTGCGCGACTACCTCAAGCGCGCCATCGCCGACTCACAGGACCTGCGGGCCCGGCTGCGGGCCGCCGAGGACCAGGATCGGGAGCCGATCGCGGTGGTCGGCATGGGCTGCCGTTACCCGGGCGGCGTCACCTCACCGGACGAGCTGTGGGATCTGGTGCTGGCCGAGCGCGACGCGGTCGGTCCGTTCCCGGAGAACCGGGGTTGGCCAGCCGACCTGGTCGACCCGGACCCCGAAGCGGTGGGCAAGTCGTACGCGGGTGAGGGCGGCTTCCTGTACGACGCCGACCAGTTCGACGCGGACTTCTTCGGCATCTCGCCGCGCGAGGCCGAAGCCATCGACCCGCAGCAGCGGTTGCTGCTGGAAGTGGCATGGGAAACCGCCGAGAACGCCGGCATCGACCCGGAGTCGCTGCGTGGCACCGACACCGGCGTCTTCCTCGGCAGCATGTACCACGACTACGGTGCCCGGCCGCGGCTGCCCGGCGAGGCCGAGGGCTACCTGTTCAGCGGCAGCGCGGGCAGCATCGCGTCGGGTCGCCTGGCGTACGTGTTCGGGCTGGAGGGTCCGACCCTGACCGTCGACACCGCCTGCTCGTCGTCGCTGGTCGCCCTGCATCTGGCGGTCAGCGCTCTGCGTCGGGGCGAGTGTTCCGCCGCTCTGGTCGGCGGGGTGACGGTGATGGCCACCCCGACCGCGTTTGTGGAGTTTTCGCGTCAGCGGGGTTTGGCGGTGGATGGTCGGTGTCGGTCGTTTGGTGCGGGTGCGGCGGGTACGGGTTGGGCTGAGGGTGTGGGTTTGTTGTTGGTGGAGCGGTTGTCGGTGGCTCGGGAGAGGGGTCATCGGGTTTTGGCGGTGGTGCGGGGTAGTGCGGTGAATTCGGATGGTGCGTCGAATGGTTTGACGGCGCCGAGTGGTCCGGCGCAGGAGCGGGTGATTCGGGCGGCGTTGGGTGTGGCGGGGTTGTCGGCGTCGGATGTGGATGTGGTGGAGGCGCACGGGACGGGTACGTCGTTGGGTGATCCGATTGAGGCGCAGGCGGTGTTGGCGACGTACGGGTCCCGTACCGGTGGTGTGCCGGTGTTGTTGGGGTCGTTGAAGTCGAACATCGGTCATGCCCAGGCGGCTGCGGGTGTGGGTGGTGTGATCAAGATGGTGCAGGCGATACGGGCGGGAGTGGCACCGCGGTCGCTGCACTGTGAAGTGCCGTCGCCGATGGTGGACTGGGATTCCGGTGCGGTGCAGCTGCTGTCGTCCCGGCAGGACTGGCCCGACACCGGACGTCCCCGCCGCGCCGCGGTGTCGTCCTTCGGATTCGGTGGCACCAACGCCCACGTCATCCTTGAGCAGGCCCCGGAATCCGAACCGACCGACGAACCCGCCGCCGGAGAACGCCCGCAGCGCATACCCCTGCTGCTGTCCGCCCGTGGGCCCGCCGCCCTCGCCGACACCGCCCGCCGCATCGCGGACCTGCTCACCGACCCGGACACCGACCCCCTCGACGTCGCCGGCTCCCTCGCCACCGGCCGCGCCGCTCTGACGCACCGCGCCGCCGTCCTCGGCACCCAATCCGCCGACCTGCGCCAGGCTCTGCTCGCCCTGGCCGAGGACCGTCCGCACCCCGCCGTGCACCGCGGCACCCGCAGCAGCGGCAAGACCGTCTTCGCCTTTACCGGTCAGGGGTCGCAGTGGGTGGGGATGGGTGAGGGTTTGGTGGGGGTGTTTCCGGTGTTTCGGCGGGTGTGGGAGGAGGTGTGTTCGCGTTTGGTGTGGGATGCGGGGGATGTGGATGCGACGGGGAATGCGCAGCCGGCGATTTTTGCGGTGGAGGTGGCGCTGTTTCGGTTGTTGGAGTCGTGGGGTGTGCGGCCGGATGTGGTGGTGGGTCATTCGGTGGGGGAGATTGCTGCGGCTCATGTGGCGGGTGTTTTGTCGTTGTCGGATGCGTGTCGGTTGGTGGGTGCGCGGGGTCGGTTGATGCAGGCGTTGCCGGCGGGTGGGGTGATGGTGGCGGTGCAGGCCTCTGAGGAGGAGGTGGTGCCGTTGTTGACCGATGGTGTGTCGGTTGGTGCGGTGAATGGGCCGCGGTCGGTGGTGTTGTCGGGGGTGGCGGGTGCGGTGGAGTCGGTGGTGGGTCGGTTGTCGTGTCGGTCGAGGTCGTTGGTGGTGTCGCATGCGTTTCATTCGTCGTTGATGGATCCGATGTTGGATGAGTTCCGGGCTGTGGTTCGGGAGTTGTCTTTCGGGCGGCCGGTGGTGTCGGCGGTGTCGACGGTGACGGGGGAGCCGGTGACGGCGCAGTGGTCGGATCCGGAGTATTGGGTGGGGCAGGTCCGTTCCACCGTCCGATTCCACGACGCGATCCGCACCGCCCACCGGCTCGGCGCCCGCACGCTGCTCGAGATCGGACCCGACGCCGTACTCAGCGGCCTGGCCGCCGACACCCTCACCACCATCTCCACCCTGCGCCGCGACCAACCCGAACCGGACGCCGTGCGCACCGCGGCCGCCACGCTCTGGGCCACCGGCGCAGGCATCGACCGGCCCGCCATCCTCGCCGACACCGGAACCCGCCGCCATGCCCTGCCGACCTACCCATTCCAGCGCCGCCGCTACTGGATGCATCCGGCCAGTGGCGTCGACGCCGGTCTGCGGCCCGCAGGGCACCCGCTGCTCACCGCGGCCGTCACCCTCGCCGCCGGCGACACGACCGTGTTCACCGGCGAACTGTCCACCACTACCCAGCCGTGGCTTGCCGACCACCGCCTCCACGGCACCGTCGTGCTTCCCGGCGTCGCCCTGGCCGATCTGCTCGCCACCGTCGGCGCCCGCACCGGGCACCCCCATCTGGTCGACCTCGTCACGACCACACCCGTCACCCTGCCCGGTGACCAACCGCTCGACCTGCAGGTCACCGTCACCGGCCACGACGACGGCCGCTGCACCGCAGAGGTGTTCACCCGCCCCGCCGCCACCGACGACACCCCCTGGCAGCGCCACGCCACCGCCGTACTGGACGACACCCCGCCCGACGAGCACCCGGACACCCGCGTCCCGGCCGCCGCCACCGAGATCGACCTCGATGACCTGTACGACCGGCTGACCGAGCACGGCTACGACTACGGCCCGCAGTTCCGCGGCCTGCAACGCCTGCACCGCCACGGCGACGACCTGTACGCGGAGATCACCGGTCCCGACAACACCGGGTTCACCGTGCACCCGGCGCTGCTCGACGCCGCGCTGCACCCCCTGCTGCCCGGCGTCGCCGCCGACAGCCCGGCCCGGCTGCCGTTCGCCTGGGCCGGCGTGCACCTGGCCGGAACCCGGGCGACCATCCTGCGCGCCCGGATCACCCCACTCGGGCCGGAATCCGTCCGCCTCACCGTCACCGACGACACCGGCGACCCGGTCGCCACCGTCCGCCAACTCACCCTGCGCCCGGCCGACCCGGACCAGTTCCGCCCCTCCGTCACCGACCTGCGCTACCGGCCGCAGTGGCAGCCGCACCCGGCGCCCGGCCACGCTCCGGCGGCGAATGCGGACGGCACCGCCCCGCCGGACCTCCTGATCGTCCGGGTGGCCGCAACCGGCCCGGGTTCGCCGGCCACCCGGGCCCGCACCGCCGTGCACGACACCCTCGCCGTGCTCCGCGACCACCTGACCGGCGAACCCGGTCCCCGCCTCGTCGTCGTCCCGCCCGCCGACGACCCGCTCACCGCCGCTGCCGTCGCCGGCCTGGTCCGCAGCGCCCGCACCGAGAATCCCGGCCGTGTCGTGTTCGTCGACACCGACGACACCGACGCCTCCCGCACCGCCCTGCTGCGCGAGGCCCTCGGCGACGAACCCGACCTGCGCATCCGCGATGGTGAGGTGATGGTGCCCCGGCTCGTCCCGGCCGGACCGGCACCACAGACGACTCCCGACTGGGGTGACGGCACGGTACTGATCACCGGCGGCACCGGCGCCCTGGGCGCCGCCCTGGCCCGCCACCTGGCCACCCGGCACGGCGTCCGCGACCTGCTGCTGGTCAGCCGCACCGGCCCGGAGGCTCCCGGCGTCGCCGACCTCACCACGGAACTGACCGGGCTGGGCGCGCGCGTGCACGTCGCCGCCTGCGACGTCACCGACCGCACCGCCCTGGCCGGCCTGCTGGACCGGCATCCCGCGCTCACCGCCGTGGTGCACGCGGCCGGCATCAGCCGCGACGGCGTCCTTGCCTCACTGACCGCGGACCAGGTCGACGAGGTCCTCGCCGCGAAGGCCGACGCCGCCTGGCATCTGCACGAGCTGACCGCCGACAGGCCGCTCACCGCGTTCGTTCTCTACTCGTCGATCGCCGGACTGATCGGCCCCGCCGGACAGGCCGCCTACGCCGCCGGCAACGCCTTCCTCGACGAACTGGCCCGACACCGGCAGGCCGCCGGACTGCCCGCCACCTCCATCGCCTGGGGACTGTGGCAGGACGGCGGCACCATGTCCGCCACCCTGACCGACACCGACCTCTCCCGCATCGCCCGCCTCGGCCTGCGCCCCATCGACACCGCCGACGCGATGACCGCCCTAGACGCCGCCGTCGCCAGCACCGACCCGGTGCTCGCCGTGACCGCCGTCGACCCGACTCTGCTACGCACCTCCACCGACGTACCCGCCGTCCTGCACAGCCTGGCACCCGGCCGGCGAGCGCCCCGCCGCGACCGGGGTCCGGCGTCGATCCGCCGGATCGCCGCGATGAACCCGCCCGACCGTGACCGCGCCCTCGCCAACCTGGTCCGCACCCACGCCGCCGCCGTCCTCGGCCACGACGACCCGGCCGCCATCGACCTCGACCGCACCGTCTCCGACCTGGGCTTCGACTCGCTCACCGGGGTGGAACTGCGTAACCGGCTGGCCACCGCCACCGGCCTCACCCTGCCCGCCACCCTGATCTTCGACCACCCCACCCCGGCTGCCCTGGCCGAACACCTGGCCAGCCGACTCACCGACACCGCACCCGCCGCCGAGCAGACCGTGGCTCCGGTCGTGGTGGCTGATGAGGATCCGGTGGTGATCGTCGGGATGGGCTGTCGTTTTCCTGGGGGTGTGTCGTCGGCGGATGAGTTGTGGGATCTGGTGGTGGCCGAGAAGGACGCGGTGGGCCCGTTTCCGGTGAATCGGGGTTGGCCGGCCGACCTGGTGGATCCGGATCCGGAGGCGGTGGGTAAGTCGTATGCGGGTGAGGGTGGGTTTCTGTACGACGCGGATCTGTTTGATGCGGAGTTCTTCGGGATGTCGCCGCGGGAGGCGTTGGCGACTGATCCGCAGCAGCGGTTGTTGTTGGAGGTGGCGTGGGAGACGTTCGAGCAGGCGGGGATCGACCCACGGTCGTTGCGGGGTAGTGACACAGGTGTCTTCTGCGGCGTCATGTACCACGACTACGGCTCCGGACCCGGCACCCTGCCCGCCGAGGTCGAAGGCTACCTGGCCGGCGGCACCATGGGCAGCGTCGCCTCCGGCCGCCTCGCCTACGTGTACGGCCTCAACGGCCCGACCCTGACCGTCGACACCGCCTGCTCGTCGTCGCTGGTCGCCCTGCATCTGGCGGTCAGCGCTCTGCGTCGGGGCGAGTGCTCCGCCGCCCTGGTCGGCGGAGTCACCGTCATGGCCACTCCGACCGCGTTTGTGGAGTTTTCGCGTCAGCGGGGTTTGGCGGTGGATGGTCGGTGTCGGTCGTTTGGTGCGGGTGCGGCGGGTACGGGTTGGGCTGAGGGTGTGGGTTTGTTGTTGGTGGAGCGGTTGTCGGTGGCTCGGGAGAGGGGTCATCGGGTTTTGGCGGTGGTGCGGGGTAGTGCGGTGAATTCGGATGGTGCGTCGAATGGTTTGACGGCGCCGAGTGGTCCGGCGCAGGAGCGGGTGATTCGGGCGGCGTTGGGTGCCGCTGGCCTGTCGGCATCCGACGTGGATGTGGTGGAGGCGCATGGCACCGGTACGTCGTTGGGTGATCCGATTGAGGCGCAGGCGGTGTTGGCGACGTACGGGTCCCGTACCGGTGGTGTGCCGGTGTTGTTGGGGTCGTTGAAGTCGAACATCGGTCATGCCCAGGCGGCTGCGGGTGTGGGTGGTGTGATCAAGATGGTGCAGGCGATACGGGCCGGGGTGGCACCCCGCTCACTGCACTGCGAGGTGCCGTCACCCATGGTCGACTGGGACTCCGGTGCGGTGCAGCTGCTGTCCACCCGACAGGACTGGCCCGACACCGGCCGCCCCCGCCGCGCCGCCGTCTCCTCCTTCGGAATCGGCGGCACCAACGCCCACGTCATCCTCGAAGAACCGCCCGCCGTCGAGACCGAACCGGCCGCAGACGACCCCACGCCACCCGGCACCGACCGGCCCGTCCCGATCGTGGTGTCCGCCGCCACCCCGCAGGCCCTGCGCGCCCACCTCGACCAACTCGCCGACCACCCCATCGGACAACCCGCCGACCTCGCCCGCTCCCTGCTGACCGGCCGCGCCCTGCTCGCCCACCGGGCCGTCGTGGCCGCCGCCGACCCCAGCACCCTCACCACCGCCCTGCGCACCGCCACCCCCGTCACCCCGCCCCGCCCCGGCCGCACCGCTGTCCTGTTCACCGGTCAGGGGTCGCAGTGGGTGGGGATGGGTGAGGGTTTGGTGGGGGTGTTTCCGGTGTTTCGGCGGGTGTGGGAGGAGGTGTGTTCGCGTTTGGTGTGGGATGCGGGGGATGTGGATGCGACGGGGAATGCGCAGCCGGCGATTTTTGCGGTGGAGGTGGCGCTGTTTCGGTTGTTGGAGTCGTGGGGTGTGCGGCCGGATGTGGTGGTGGGTCATTCGGTGGGGGAGATTGCTGCGGCTCATGTGGCGGGTGTTTTGTCGTTGTCGGATGCGTGTCGGTTGGTGGGTGCGCGGGGTCGGTTGATGCAGGCGTTGCCGGCGGGTGGGGTGATGGTGGCGGTGCAGGCCTCTGAGGAGGAGGTGGTGCCGTTGTTGACCGATGGTGTGTCGGTTGGTGCGGTGAATGGGCCGCGGTCGGTGGTGTTGTCGGGGGTGGCGGGTGCGGTGGAGTCGGTGGTGGGTCGGTTGTCGTGTCGGTCGAGGTCGTTGGTGGTGTCGCATGCGTTTCATTCGTCGTTGATGGATCCGATGTTGGATGAGTTCCGGGCTGTGGTTCGGGAGTTGTCTTTCGGGCGGCCGGTGGTGTCGGCGGTGTCGACGGTGACGGGGGAGCCGGTGACGGCGCAGTGGTCGGATCCGGAGTATTGGGTGGGGCAGGTCCGTTCCACCGTCCGATTCCACGACGCCGCCCAGCGGCTGCTCGCCGACGACGTCACCACGCTCATCGAGGTCGGACCCGACGCGATCCTCACCGGCATGCTCGCCGCCCACCTGCCCGACGGAGTCGCCGCCCTGCCCACGCTGCGCCGCGACCGCCCCGAACCACAAGCCGCCGCCGAACTCTTCGGCCACCTGTACGCCTACGGCCAACCCGTCGACCCCGACACCTATCCGCCGGTGGCCGCCGGCACCCGCATCCCCCTACCCAGCTATCCGTTCCAACGCGAGCGGTACTGGCTCCTGCGCGACGCCGCCACCACCACCGCCGTACCCGAACCGAAAAGCACACCAGCACCGGCAGTGGATCTGACCGGCCTGGACGACGACGCCCGCGCCGACCGGCTGCTCGCACTGGTCCGCACCGAAGCCGCCACCGTGCTCGGCCACGGCGACCCCACCCGGCTCGGTGCCGACCGCGCCTTCACCGACCTCGGGTTCGACTCGATGACCGCCGTGGAACTGCGCAGCCGGCTCAGCACCGCCCTCGGCATCCCCCTGCCCGCCACTGCGGTATTCGACCACCCGACGCCCCGCTCGCTGGCCGGCCTGCTCCTCGACCAGTACGCCACCGCCGCACCCGCCGCACCCGACGACCTCGACCTGCTGGCCGAGGTGGACCGCCTCGACGCCGCGCTGGCCCGCAACACGCTGACCACAGATCGGCGCACCGCCGTGCTGGTCCGACTCGGAGAAGTACTGGCCCGCCGGTCACCGACCGAACCCGGCCCCGAACCGGACCTGCTGCACTCAGCCGACGCCGACGAACTGTTCGCCTTCATCGACGACCAGCTCGGCCGCGCCGCCCGACCCGCCGGCGCCTGACCTACCCCCGGCCGCACCCACCCCCCGGCCGCACCCGCCCGACCCCCCGAGGAGACGCCGTGTCCGAAGAGGACCGCATGCTGAAATACCTGCAGTGGGTGACCGCCGAGCTGCAGCGGTCACGCGAACGCGTCGCCGAACTGGAGGCCGGCACCCCGGAACCAGTCGCCGTGGTGGCCACCGCCTGCCGCTACCCGGGCGCCGACAACCCCGAACAACTGTGGCAGCTGGTCGCCGACGGTGTCGACGCCATCACTACCTGGCCGGACGACCGTGGATGGGACGTCGACCGGCTCTACCACCCGGACGGCCCGCCCGGCACCTCCTACACCCGCCACGGTGGTTTCATCGACGCGGCCACCGACTTCGACGCCGAGTTCTTCGGCATCTCCGCCCGCGAAGCCCTCGGCATGGACCCCCAGCAGCGAGTGCTCCTGGAAACCACATGGGAACTGTTCGAACGCGCCGGCCTGGACATCGGCCCGCTGCGCGGCAGCCGCACCGGCGTGTTCGTCGGCGTCGGCGAACAGTCGTACCTCGGCCTGGACGGCCCACCCGAACTCGACGGCTTCATGATGACCAGCCGGCTCAGCAGCATCGCCTCCGGCCGCATCGCCTACACCTTCGGCCTCGAAGGACCCGTACTCTCCGTCGACACCGCCTGCTCCTCATCCCTGGTCGCCCTGCACCTGGCCGCCCGCGCCCTGCGCGCCGGGGAAGCCGACCTCGCCGTCGCCGGAGGCTGCACCGTCTACGGCCACCCCGGCGGGTTCATCGACTTCTCCCGGCAGCGTGGCCTCGCCCGCGACGGCCGCTGCAAATCCTTCGACGCCACCGCCGACGGCACCGGCTGGGCCGAAGGCGCCGGCCTGCTCCTGCTGGAACGCCTCACCGACGCCCGCCGCCACGGCCACCGCATCCTCGCCGTCCTGCGCGGCTCCGCCATCAACTCCGACGGCGCCTCCAACGGCCTCACCGCGCCCAGCGGCCCGGCCCAGCAACGCGTCATCCGGCAGGCCCTGGCCGACGCCCGGCTCACCCCCGCCGACGTCGACGTCATCGAAGCCCACGGCACCGGCACCCGACTCGGTGACCCGATCGAAGCCCAGGCCCTGCTGGCCACCTACGGGCAGGACCGCGCCATTCCGGCGCTGCTCGGCTCGCTGAAATCCAACATCGGCCACAGTGTCGCCGCCGCCGGAGCCGGCGGCGCGATCAAAATGATCGAGGCCATGCGCCACGGCATCGCCCCCCGCTCCCTGCACCTCGACACACCCAACCCGGCCGTCGACTGGACCCAGGGCGCACTGGACCTGCTCACCACGGCACGCCCATGGCCGCAGACCGAACGCCCCCGCCGCGCCGCCGTGTCGTCCTTCGGCGTCAGCGGCACCAACGCCCACATCATCCTCGAACACGTTGCCGAACCACCGGAACCGGACACACCACGGCAGCCCGGCCCGTACCCGTTCCTGCTCTCCGCCCGCACCGCAGCCGCGCTACGCGCCCAGGCGAGCCGGCTACACGCGCACCTGAGTAACCGGCCCGACGTCGAACCGGCCGACGCGGCATACACCCTCGCCCTGCACCGCACCCCCCTGGGACACCGCGCGCACGTGGTCGCCGCCGACCGTAGCGGCCTGCTCGACGGCCTCGCCGCGCTGGCCGCCGCACCGGACACCACCCCGACCGGCGAACCCGGACGCCTCGCCGTGATCTTCTCCGGGCAGGGTGCCCAACGCCCCGGCATGGGCGCCGCCCTGTACACCCGTTTCCCCACCTTCGCCGCCGCCCTCGACGAGGTCTGCGCCGCCTTCGCCCCCCACCTCGACGAGCCGCTACGTGACGTCCTGTTCGCCGCCGACGGCACCGACCAGGCAGGGAAACTGGCACACACCGGCTGGACCCAACCCGCACTGTTCGCGTGGGAAGTGGCGCTGTTCCGGTTGGCCGAGTCCTTCGGCGTACGCGCCGACATGGTCGGCGGGCACTCCCTCGGCGAGATCACCGCCGCGCACGTCGCCGGAGTACTGGACCTGACCGACGCCGTCACCCTGGTCGCCGCCCGCGCCCGACTGCTCCAGGACCTCCCACCCGGGGGCGCCATGGTTGCCGTCGCCGCCCCGGCCGACCAGGTGCAGGCACTGCTCGACGAGCACGACGACGACGTGGTGATCGCCGCCGTCAACGCCCCTGCCGCAGTGACCCTCGCCGGCCCCGAACCCGCCGTGCTCGCCGTCGCGCAACGACTCGCCGCCCAGGGGATCACCACCCACCGGCTCGCGGTCAGCCACGCCTTCCACTCGCCGATGACCACCCCGGTCCTCGACCCGCTGCACCGGGTCGCCGCCACCCTCACCTACCGGGAACCCACCCTGCCGGTCGTGTCCAACGTGACCGGCGACCTCGCCACCCCCGGCCTGCTGACCGACCCCGACTACTGGGTACGGCAGGTCCGCGCCACGGTCCGCTTCCAGGACTGCGTCCGCGCGCTGGCCGACACCGGTGCCACCACCTTCCTCGAAGTCGGACCGGCGGCCGTGCTCACCCCGGCGGTCGCCGCCACCCTCACCGACCACACCGGCGTGGCGGTACCTGCACAGACCGGCCACGACCAGGTGGGCGCCCTGGCCGGCGCGCTGGCCACCTTGCACCGGCACGGTCACCGCGTCGACTGGCGGGCGGTGCTCGACGGTACCGGCGCCCGCCCCGTCGACCTCCCCACCTATCCGTTCCAACGGCGCCGGTTCTGGGTCACCCCGCCCCCGGCCGACTCGGCCGCCCTCGGCCTCACCCCCGCCGACCACCCGGTGCTGGCCGGCGCCGTCACCCTGCCCGACACCGGCGAGCTGGTCCTCACCGGCCGCTTCGCCCCCGCCACCCACCGCTGGCTGGACCGCCACCGGGTGGACGGCGCCGTCCTGGTGCCACCGTCGGCCCTGGTGGAACTGGCCATCCGGGCCGGCGACGAGTGCGGCCGGCCGGTGCTGCGCCGCCTCGACGTGACCGGCCCGGTCATCTGCCCCGACCGGGGTCTGCGCGTGCAGATCCGGGTCGGCGCACCCACCGGGGACACCCGGCCGGTGACGCTGCACGGCCGCCCGGACGGCGTCGACGTCCCGTGGACACTGCTCGCCACCGGCGACCTGGCCGCCGACGTCGCGACCATCCCGACGGCCGAGGGCGAGCCGGTGCCCGTGCGGCTGCCCGACGGCGAAACGGCCGGCGACTACGTGCTGCACCCCGAACTCCTGCACGCCGCGCTGGCCGCGACCGGCCACCACGGCGAGGCGTACCACTGGCGTGACGTGGCCGTGCAGCGCAGCGCCGCCGCCACGGCCGGGGTACGCACCATCGTCACCGACCCGGCCGGCAACGGCAGCGCCCCCCGCGGCCTGCTGCTCACCACCGGCGACGACGAACCGCTGGCCACCGTGGCCACCGTCCGCACCCGAGAGGTCGACGCCGACACCCTGGCCCACGCCCGGCACCGACCCGGTGACGCCCTGTTCCGCATCGCCTGGCAGCCGATGGCCGTGCCGACCGCCACCGGCCCCACCCCGGCCGTCATCGACGGTCGCGCCACCGCAGCCGGTGACCTGGCCACCGACCTGCACCGGCGTACCACCGAACTGCTCGACACCCTGCACCGCCACCTGGCCGCCCCGTCCGGCCCACCGGCCGTGCTGCTCACCCGCGGCGCGACCGGCCCAGGCCCGGTCACCGATCCGGCCGCCACCGCCCTGCACGGACTGGCCCGCACCGCCACCACCGAACAGCCCGGCCGTCTCGTCATCGTCGACCTCGACGACGAACCCACCCCGGAACTACTGACCAGCCTGGCCGCCACCGGTGAACCGGAGATCGCGGTACGGGCCGGGACCGCGTACGTGCCCCGCGCAGAACGGGTCCCCACACCACCCGGACCCGGCCCCCGCCTCGGTGCCGGAACCGTGCTCGTCACCGGGCTCGGCTCGCTCGGCACCCTGGTAGCCACACACCTCGCCACCCGCCACGGCGTCCGGGACCTGCTCGTGCTCAGCCGCAGCGGCCCGGACACACCAGCCGCCCGCCAGTTGATCGCCGACCTCGCCGCCGTCGGCGCCACCGCCCGGGTCGTTGCCTGTGACGTGGCCGATCGGGACGGGCTGCGCGCCGCGCTGGCGGCCGCACCGCCGATCAACGCCGTCTTCCACACCGCCGGGACCATCGACGACGGCCTGATCGGCGACCTCGACCCGGACCGGCTGGCCCGGGTGCTGCGCCCCAAAGCAGACGCCGCCGCCCACCTGCACGAACTCACCCGCCACCTCGACCTGGCCGCGTTCGTGCTGTTCTCCTCGCTCGCCGCGACCATCGGCGGCGCCGGGCAGGGCAACTACGCCGCCGCCAACGCCTTCCTCGACGGGCTCGCCGCGTACCGCCACGCCACCGGCCTGCCGGCCACCTCGATCGCCTGGGGCCTGTGGGCCGGCCGCAGCGGCATCACCGGAGACCTCACCGACGCCGACCGGTCCCGCATCGCCCGCGCCGGCTATCAGCAGATCGACCCGGCCACCGGCCTGACCATGCTGGACACGGCGCTGCGGCATCCGGAGCCGGTGCTCATCGGCGTGCCGATCGATCTGACCGCCCTGCGCGCCCGCCCGGAGACCGTGCCGGCGGTGCTGCGTAGCCTGCTGCCGCCGACGGTACGGCGCGAACCCGCCGACGCGGACCGGTCCGCCGACACGCTGACCGACCTGGCCGGGCTCTCCGCCGACGAACGCCGCGACGCCCTCACCACCCTGGTCCGTACGGTCACCGCCGACGTGCTCGGCCGCACCGGGACCGACAACCTGCCCGCCGACGGCACGTTCACCGACCTCGGCATCGACTCGCTGCTCGCCGTCGAACTACGCAACCGGCTGGCCCAGCGCACCGACCTGGCCCTACCCGCCACCACCGTCTTCGACCATCCCACCCCGCAGGCCCTGGCCGACTACCTGCACACCAGCCTGCTCGACACGGGCCCGGAGCGGTCGGCCGGCCTTGACCTGACCGCCGACGTCACGCTGCCCGACGACATCCGGCCGGCGCCCGGCTCCACCCCCCACGGCGCACCCCGGCACATCCTGCTCACCGGCGCCACCGGGTTCGTCGGCGCGTTCCTGCTCCGTGAACTACTGGCCACGACCACCGCCACGGTGCACTGCCTGATCCGGGCGAACGACCCGGACGACGCATGGAAGCGGCTACGCGCGACCGCCCGGTGGTACCGCATCGAGGACCAGCTGGACCCCGGCCGAGTGGTACCCGTGGTGGGGGACCTCGCCGCCGACCGCCTCGGCCTCACCTCGGGCGCCTTCGACACGCTGGCCCGCGACATCGACGTCGTCTACCACGCCGGCGCGACGGTGAACTGGCTCCAGCCGTACGCCACGTTGCGTGCGGCGAACGTGGACGGCACCCGCGAGGTGCTGCGCCTGTCCGCCGCGCACCGCACCGTACCGGTCCACTACGTCTCCACCACCGGCGTGTTCGCCGGCCCCGCCCCCGACGGGCGTGGCCACGGTCCACACGACCCGACCGGCCCGGCCGACCTGCTGCCCAGCGGCTACCTGCAGAGCAAATGGGTCGCCGAGCAGATCATCGGACTGGCCCGCGAGCGCGGTCTGCCGGTCTCGGTGTACCGGGTGGACCTGGTCTCCGGCGACCGCCGCCACGGCGCCTGCCAGACCCGCGACTACCTGTGGCTGAGCATCAAGGGACTGATCCAGGCCGGCACGATTCCGGACAGCCTCGGCGGCAGCGTCCCCCTGGTACCGGTCGACCACGTGGCCGCGTCGATCATCGCGCTGTCCACCGACTCGAAGCAGATCGGCAGCACCTACCACCTCTACAACTGCGAGCGGGTCGCCTGGAGCGACATCCTGGACCGGCTCCGTGCCCACGGACACCTGCTGCCCGTCACCAGCTGGGCCGAGTGGCACGCCGCGGTGCTCGCCGACCGGGACAACGCGCTCTACCCGCTGCTCGACGCGTTCGAGCTGATGGTCGCCGACACCGACGCCTTCTACCCGGTGATCGACACTGCCGACACCGACGCCGCGCTGGCCGCCGCGGGTCTGCCACCCGCCCCGGTCACCGCGGACGTACTGGACACCTACCTGCGATTCTTCACCGAGGTCGGGTACCTGCCACCGGCGCTGGCCACCAGTTCGGCACGCTGACCCGCACCGACGGGCCGGTCGCCCCGCTGGGGGTGACCGGCCCTCAGGGCAGCGGAAGCAGTCCCTGACCGATCGCGCCGGCCACGTCCGGCCGGTGCTCGTCGAGATAGAAGTGCCCGCCGGAGAAGACGCGCAGGTCAAACCCGGCCGAGGTGTGTGCCGACCAGGCGCGCACTGCCGCGACGGAAGCCTGCGGGTCGGCGTCACCGGTCAGGGCGGTGATCGGACAGTTCACCGGCGGATGCGAATGCCACGCGTACGTGTCGATGGCCTGATAGTCGGCACGCATGACCCGTAGGAGCTCGGCGCGGAGTTCGGCATCGGTCAGAAACAGGGGATGGGTGCCACCCGCCTCGCGGAGATCGTCCAGGATCCCGACGTCCGTGCGCGGCGGATCCGGCCGGCACGGCGGCTGATCCGGCGCGCGTCGGCCCGAGACGAACAGCCGTTGCGGCAGTCGGGCGCCGGCCCTGGCACGCCGCTGGGTGACCTCGTGAGCGATCACCGCACCCATGCTGTGCCCGAAGAACGCATACGGCCCGGCGAGCCGGGCGCGCAGCACGGCGTCCGCCTCGTCGGCAAGCTCCGCAATGGAGGTACGGGCGCGCTCGGCACGCCGGTCCTGCCGTCCCGGGTACTGGATCGCCAACACCTCTATTTCCGGTGGCAGCGCCCGGGCCAACGACAGGAAGTAGTTGGCCGTCCCGCCGGCGTGCGGAAAACAGACCAGTTGGATGCGGTGGGTGCCGCTCGTGGTGAGTGTTCGCACCCACCGATCCGCCACTGCCAGGTTCTCGTGCACCGATGTCATTCCCCGACGCTACGCATTACGGCAGCCCACTCGGTCACCGTCCACTCTCGGCACGGTCACGGCGGTTCAGGACGGTGCGGTCGCGAGAGCGAGCCGTCCTGAGCAGGGCCACCCGGCACCTGGACCGAGCGGACAGCATGGCGCAGACCTTCCGACTCCCGTACCTTGGCTGCATGCGGGGTGCGTCTTGCGCCGGGTTCGCTACCAGGGGACGCGCTCAGGTTTTGTCTGGTTGATATCCCACTCCAGCCTGGTGGCAGCGACGTAGAGGGCACACGATCTGCGTGATCACCGACGATGATGTCGAAATCGAGCCTGCTCAGCCACGCCGACGGTTGCGGGATCTGGGCCGTCCGCTCGTTGTCCTGATGGCGCCGGTGTTGGTGCGCCTGGCCAACCGGGACACGCGGTTCGTCTGGACGCTGGGGGAGGTGCGTGGTCATGCTCGGGACTGGCCGCCTTCGGGTGGTGACGCTGAGATGGCCAACCTCTTCCGCTTTCAGGCGTGGTTCGGGCTGAGCGTGGTTCCGTTGGCCGGGTACGTGGCAGCGTCGCTGCTGCGCTCGGGTTCGGCCGGCGACTCGGTGCTCGAGGCGGTCATGGTGGGCGCCGCCACGGTAGGCATGTTCACCCTCGGGATGGTCCTGGTGAGCGGGCTGAAGTGGGGGTTGTCGCAGTACTTCACGCCGGACCTGGACCGCCGTCTTGGTCCACCCCGCAGACGGGATCCCCGGCCGCGCACGCGGCGGCCGGGTTTCGTGGTGCGGTTGTGCCTGCCGAGCAACCTGGACTGGGTGCTCGCGCTGGTCTTCGCCAGCTGCATGGCACCGAACGCCTTTCCCTGATCGACTTCGGTTCCGGTCAGGCCCGGTGGAACTACGGGACCGACCCGCCGTACCGGTCGATGTGGCGCTGACCGCTCATTCGGGCGGCGTCGTCGAGTAGGTGTCGAGGCGGGCGGCGGCCTTGTTGACGCAGGCGGTGACAACGTCGCGCGGGTCGCGGTCGAGACTGGTGATGGCGACCAGGGCGGTGAGTGCGACGTCGGCCAGTTCGGCGGCCACGTCGTCGGTGGTGTGGGTGACGCCTTTGCGGGGGTTCTGGCCGATGGCGCCGATCCAGGCTGCGGCGACTTCGCCTGCTTCCTCGGTGACTTTGAGGATGCGCAGGCCGATTTCCTCGCGGCTGCGGCCGTTGACGGCGTCCAGCCGGGCGGTTACCACGGCGGCGAGGTCGAACAGGTCAGTCATCGGGTTGTCTTTCGAGATTGGGGCCGGCAATGACGGCGTGCCGTAGGTCGTCGAGCGGTCCGACCAGCTGCTGGCGGGCGGCTCGTTCGGTCGGGGTGGGCAGCATGTGGACGCGGATCTCGACATGATCGCGGCCGGGGGCAGTGCGTACACGGACCAACACGGCGGGGGCGTGGCCAGCCGGCGAACTGGTAGCGTCGCTTGGCGAGGTTTCGACCTGTGCTGGTCACCTCGCCCGGTGCCACTCAGGCCCTTCCGGCGTCAACACTGCCGGACCGGTCGGACGGCGAGCGAACCGACCCGAAACAGCCGAGGGTCAGGGCCACCACAGCGACTCCGCCGGGTCTTCCGCGACCTCGAGCATTTCCACGGCCGTACAGAGGCTGTCCACGAAGTCGTGGGGCGGGACGAGCAGATGCGCGCCGGGAAACAACGCCTCGATCAACACTTCTTTTCCCAGCTCCACGACGATGTCCTGCGCGATGTCCAGGGTCTGGGCCACGACTGGGTGCTGGTCCGCTATCTCCGCTGGATCGGAGGCGGCGAAACGGGGGTTGTTCCTGAAGGTGACGAGGGCGTCCAGCATCTGAGTGCGGTGGTGCTCTTCGGTGACCGCACGGGCGACGATGCCGGCGATGTCTTCGCGGATGTCCTGGGCAGCCTTTTTCTTCGCCGCTTCATCGAGTTCGTCGAAGGCGTCGAGTTTCCTTTTGAGGGAGCGCCCCTCGGGGTTGTCCTTCACCAGGTCCAGTGCAGCCTGGCGGAGCGGAAAGTCCTCGGGTTCATGGCCGCAGCGCATTCACCCAGTCTGGCGATCGCTGGCAAGGAGCTGGACGGTCAGTCGAGGGCCGCGATGGCGTGCACCTCTACGGCGGAACCGTAGTGCAACTCCTTCACCCCGGCGACGGCGCGCTGAGGGCGGTGGGCGCCGATCCAGCCCTGGTAGAGGCTCTGGATCTAGAGTTCCTGTCCAGAGGCGAGGGGAGCGCGCTCGGCGTCGCCTCAACAAGCACCGACGAAGGAGCGTCACCCTCGATGTCCGACAACATGGCCCAGCTCACCGACCGCAGCGGCCGCCGCTACGCATCCGACCAGCCCCGCTGGCGTGGCGACGACAAATCCCCGCTGATGATGGAGCCCCTGCCCGGCATCACCCGCGAGCAGATCGACACCGGCGTCAACTCTCAGTGGCGCTATCGGGCCGCGCTGCCCCTGCCCCAGGCCGATCCCGTCACCCTGGGCGAAGGACGCACCCCCCTGCTGCCGCGGACCTTCGCGGGACTCCACGTGGCCGTCAAGCCCGAGTCCATGAACCCCACCGGCAGTTTCAAGGACCGCGGCAGCTCCGTCATGATCACTGCGCTGCGCCACCAGGGCATCGGGCAGATCCTCGAAGACTCCAGCGGCAACGGCGGCTCCTCCATCGCCGCCTACAGCGCCGCCGCCGGCATCGACGCCCAGATCATCGCCCCCGCCTCCACGTCTCCCACAAAGATCGCGCAAGTACGCCTGCACGGAGCGGGCGTGGATCTCGTCCCCGGCAGCCGCCAGGACGTCGCCGACGAAGCCATCCGCCGCGCCGACACCCGCTTCTACGCCAGCCACAACTGGCACCCCCACTTCCTCCAGGGCATCAAGCTGATCGCCTACGAGATCTGGGAGGACCTGGGCTTCACCGCCCCCTCGGCCGTCCTGGTGCCGGCCGGCGCCGGCAGCCTCGTCCTGGGCTGCGCCATGGGTTTCGCCGAGCTCAGGCGGGCAGGAGAGATCGACCAGGTGCCCCGCATCCTGGTCAGCCAGCCCGAACACTGCTGCCCGCTGGTCAACGCCCTCACGGGCGGCGACATCGCGGTCGAGGCCCGCACCTGGCCCAAGACACTCGCCGAAGGAGCCGCCATCGCCCAGCCGGTACGCGACCGGGAGGTCCTCGCGGCGATCCGTGACAGCGGCGGCGCCGCCACCGCAGTCGCCGAGGAGGAACTCCTACCCGCCGTGCGTGAGCTCGCCCGTACCGGCGTGTTCGTGGAACCCACCAGCGCGCAGGTCCTGCCCGCCCTCCGCCAGTTCCACGCCGACGGCCACATCAACCCCGACGACACCGTGGTCCTCGTCCTGACCGGCTCCGGCCTCAAGGCCGGCCAGGCGCTCAGTGATTTCGTCAACGACGTCTCCCCGTGATCAGCGCCGTGCGTGTTCGGCGCGTGCGGGTGCGCCCACCTCGTGCAGGTGTCGCAGGGCCTGGCGGTAGGAGGTGACAAGACCGGTCTGTACGTAGGCGACGCCGATCTCGGCGCAGTACGCCTGCACGATCGGTTGTGCCTTGCGCAGGTTGGACGTCGGCATGCCGGGGAACAGGTGGTGTTCGATCTGGTAGTTCAGGCCACCGAGCGCCGCGTCGACCAGCCGGTTCCCCCGAACGTTGCGGGAGGTCAACACCTGCTTGCGGAGATAGTCCTCGGTGCCGGTCGGGTGCGGCATGCCCTTGTGGTTGGGAGCGAAGGTCATGCCGAGGTAGACGCCGAACAGTGCCTGGTGCAGCAGCAGGAAGGCGACGGCCTGCGGCGGCGAGAGGACGAGCACCAGCGCGCCGAGGTAGCCGACGGCGTGCAGGATCAGCAGTGCGCTCTCCACACGCCGCTGTTTCACCGTGCCGTCGCGCAACGCCTTGACGCTTGACACCTTCAGGCTGACGGCGAGCAGCGTGAGCAGCGGGAAGAACAGCGTGGCCTGGTGCCGGGTGATGAAGCCCTTCAGTCCGCGACGGCCGATGGCCGACTCGGTGGTCCAGACGAGCACCTCGGGGGCCACGTCCGGGTCGAGGTCGTCGTGGTTGGGGTTGTTGTGGTGACGGGTGTGCTTGTCCATCCACCAGCCGTAGCTCATTCCGATGCCGAGATTGCCGGCCAGCAGTCCGGCGACCGCGCTCGGACGTCTGGTGCGGAACACCTGGCGGTGTGCCAGGTCGTGCGCCACGAGTGCGACCTGGGCGAACGTGACGGCGAGGAACACGGCGGTGATCATCTGCCACCAGGAGGAGCCGAGGGCGAAGAAGGCCGCCCAGCCGCCGACGAACATCAGCGTGACGATGCTCAGCCGGACGACGTAGTAGGCGGGCCGGCGGCGCATCAACCCGGCGTCGGTGATCCGGCGGGACAGGACGGCGAAGTCGCTGCCGGTCGTCGACTGTGACGGCATGGTAGTCATCATGAGCCCAGCAGACCGTCTCAGCAGGGCGTTGTCAGGAACGCTGTCTCCCCTCCGAACGGGGTGCTAGCACCACCGAGAAACGGCGATCGCGTGGGCACAATGGCACCCGTGAACACGGCCGGGCCTGACGAGCGGACGTACGAGTGGGCGCGTCGGGGTGTGCGCGCGGTGCTCGCCGGTCTGGCCGCGATCGGCCTGGCCCTGGCCAACGTCGCGCTGCTCGTCGTATCGCTGCTGGCGCTGGTCCTGGTCCCGGTGCCGCTGCTCGGCATGGCGCTGCTGTCCTGGACGACGACGCTGGTCCGAAAGCGGGCGGACCTCGAACGCAGGCGTGCCGCATGGGCCGGGGTCCCGGTGCCACGCCCGTACCATCCGCCCCCGGAGCGGGGCATCGCCGGCGGCTGGCGGCGCTTCCGGTGGATCGTCACGGACCCGGCCACCTGGCGCGACCTCGCCTGGCTCCTGCCCGGCGGGATCGTCGGGGCCACCCTCGGCGTGATCTCGCTGGCCGTGCCGCTGTACGGGATCATGGGCCTGACGCTGACGCCGCTGTGGATCTGGCTCGGCACCGACTGGTACGGCTACGGCACCGTCTGGTCCATCGACACATTCGGTGAAGGGCTGATCTGCCTACCGCAAGGCGCCGCCATCCTGGCCGGCGGTCTGTGGGTGGCGCCGTGGCTACGGCGGGTCGACGCGTACTTCGCCCGACTCCTGCTCGCACCGACCAAGGCCGCCGAACTTCGCCTGCGGGTCGCCCAGTTGACCGTGACGCGCGCCGACACGGTGGACGCCCAGGCAGCCGAGCTGCGCCGCATCGAGCGCGACCTGCACGACGGCATCCAGGCGCGGCTCGTCTCGCTGGGCATGACGATCGGTCTGGCCGACGAACTGATCGACCGGAACCCGGCCGCAGCCCACGAGATGCTCGCGGAAGCGCGTGAAGCAAGCAGCGCCGCACTGGTCGAGCTGCGGCACCTGGTCCGGGGCATCCATCCACCCGTGCTTGCCGAACGCGGACTGGACGGCGCGGTGCGGGCACTGGCGCTGAGCCTGCCCGTGCCGATCACAGTCGATGTCGACCTGCCCGGCCGACTCGACACACCCGTCGAGTCGGCCGCCTACTTCGCCGTCGCGGAGACGCTTACCAACATGGTCCGCCACAGCCGCGCCCACACCGGATCGGTGTCCCTGCGGCACGCGGACGGAACACTGACGATGGTGGTCGCCGACGACGGCGTGGGCGGCGGCGACCCCGTGTCCGGCACCGGTCTGCGGGGCATCGAACGCCGCCTGGCCGCCTTCGATGGCACGATGGCCCTGTCGAGTCCGCTCGGAGGGCCCACCGTCATCACCATGGAGTTGCCGTGCGCGTTGTCATCGCCGAGGACCACGCGCTCCTCCGGGACGGGCTGACCCGAATCCTGCGGGCCTACGACTTCGACGTCGTCGCCGCCGTCGACAACGGTCCGGCCCTGCTGCCCACCCTGATCACCCACCGGCCCCAGGTGGCGGTCATCGACGTCCGACTCCCGCCGACGTTCACCGACGAAGGTCTGCAGGCCGCGATCGCGGCCCGTACCCGGATTCCCGGCCTGCCCATCCTCGTGCTCTCCCAGCACGTCGAGCCCTTGTACGCCCGCGAACTGCTCAGCACACCGCACGGCGGGGTGGGCTACCTGCTCAAGGACCGCGTGTCCCACGTCGGCGAGTTCGTCGACGCCGTGCGCCGGGTCGCCGCCGGCGGTACCGCCATGGACCCCGAGGTGATCTCGCAGCTCCTCGCCCGCCGAGAGCCGCTGGCGGCGCTCACCCCCAGAGAACGGGACGTGCTCGGTGAAATGGCCGAAGGTCGCTCCAACGCGGCGATCGGGGCCAAGCTCCGCATCACCGAGAAAGCCGTGAGCAAACACATCAACAACATATTCACCAAACTCGACATGCCGCCCTCAACTGACGACAACCGGCGGGTGCTTGCCGTCCTGGCGTACCTCAACGCCTGAGCGGGTGGAAGGCACACGCCAGACGCGACTCGCCGATCCGGCCGCCCGGGGGGCGGATCACGGTCAGGGGATTCCGCCGGCGCCGGCTGCGACGGGGACGTCAGGCAAGGTGTTTGAGATGTGTCAGACGATGAATTGCACTTCCGGAAAGGCCGGGTTCGGGCCTTCGAGCAGGTGCTGCCGCTGGTGACGTAGGTGCAGGTCGAAGAACGCGAGCGGGTACGCCTGCTGGATCCGCACCGCCCGGGCCGGGTCGAGGGTGCCGATCCAGCCGGCGAGGTCCTCGTCGCTCATCCCGATGATCCTCGCCAGTTGCGGGATCAGCCACTGGTTGTCGCAGTACGACGAGTGCGCCGCGCCGTCCGCCTGCACGTTGAGCCGCCATCCGTGCAGGTTCGACCAGAACTGCGCGATGCTCGGCTCGGCGGCCCGGGTGAACTCCGCGGTCATCAGCATGAACGGTCGGTCGATCTCAGCGACTGGTGGCACCGACTGCATCGGGCCGTCGAAGCCGAGCCCGGCCCGTACGCGCCGGTCCTGGTTCATGACGAGGGCGGTCGCGGTCGCGCCCTTCGACCAGCCGAACATGCCAATGCGACGCAGGTCAAACGCGGCGCCCAGGCTGGCCGGCAGCGGACGCCCCCGAACGTCGGGGTTGCGGCCGGCGGCCAGGTCCTCGATGCAGTCGAGAACGAACCGGATGTCGCGGGCGTGGTCCCATGGCGTGAACGACAGATCCTCGGGGACGGTGAGCCGGCCGTCGGGGAAAACGCTGAACGCGTCGTACGTGTGATCCACTGTGACCACGACGTAGCCGTGACTGGCGAGTTCCTGGACCACGATGGTGGCCTCGGCACGGTGACCGTCATTGCCGTGGGAGAACACGATCACGGGCAGCCGTGCGGGTGCCCGGAGCGCCGCAGCGCCCTCGTGGCCGGCCGTGCGGGGCGCCGCCGCGGCATCAGCGTCGAACCCGGCGGACACGAGCAGCGCACGCAGCGGCGCGGCGGGCATCCACGGCACCACCGGATGACGCCGGACGTTTCCGACGGCGGGATACCAGACGCTGGCCATCAGCTCGCGATGATGCCCGGCGCCGGCGACCGGATCCGGGCGGGATCCGTCGACGAGGTGCAGCGACACGGTGCCGACACGGTGCGGCCCGGTGGGCGGGGGCAGCGTGATCCGTGTCGGGCCGGGCGAAGCCGGCGCCGCTCGGCCGCGGTCGCCGAGCGGCACGGCGACGCCGGTCGCGAGCGCGGCTGCGAGCAGGCGCCGACGGGTCAGTGCGCTGGTCATCGGCCCTCCGCGGTGTCGGTGGTCTCAACCCGCGCAATGAGCAGCTTCAGCCGCCCGATCTCGTCGGCGAGGGCAGTGCTGCCGGCAGCGGTGAGCGTGATCCAGGTACGGCCGCGTCGGCCCTCGTACCCCTTCTCGATCTCGATCAGACCGGCCTCTTCGAGCACGCTGAGGTGCTTGGAGAGGTTGCCGCCGGTCAGTTCCAGCTGGGTGCGCAGGTAGCCGAACTCGACCCGGCGGGCCTCGTGCGCGATGGTGAGGATGCCCAGCCGGACCCGCTGGTGCACCACGTCGTCCAGGCCGTTGACCGGGTGGGCGGACGGTGCGTACGGGTCCGGGGCCCCGCTCGCGGCGGTCATCGCTGCCGCCGGCGGGCCACCGCGAAGCCGACCGCGCCCAGCAGCAGCACGGCGCCGTTGACGATCTGCGGCGGCAGGAACTCTCCCAGAATTCCCGCGTATCCCCAGTCGGGGTGCCAGAAGATGTTGATCGGCACCAGCACCACCGCCAGATACCCGAGGGTGAACACCAGCAGCGCGACGTGGCGCTCCAACCAGGCCAGCACCAGCAGCGCGACCCCGATCGCGCCCGCCGGTGCGACCAGACGGTCCAGCAGCATCACCCAGGAGGGGAGCGGTTGGGTGGGCGCCGGGCCGGCCAGGTACAGGCGCGCCAGCAGCCACAGAACGGTGAACAGGACGGTCAGCGCGACGCCGGTGATCACGTACGGCAGCACCCGTACGCCCAGCCCCCGCGACCGGGCGACCCGCACGGCGTAAACGGCGATCGCCGTGTACGCCAGCAGCAGCGCCGGCGGCCAATAGAACATCGCGCCGTCACGCCGGACGTGGCACCAGGAGCCGTCGTTCACGTCCGTGACCCACGCGCTCGCGGATCCACAGTCGGCTCGGAGGGAGTACCAGTCGATCGGAATCGCCACGAACGTCACCGCGGCCAGCACCAGTAGCGCAACCCAGGTCACCCGCTGGTCAAGACGCACCCGGCGGGCGAGGGCGCGCACCTCCGACAGCAGCTGGCGGGGGTCGCCGCTGGTGGGTACCGAATCAGCAGTCATGCCAACAGGTTTCCATAGCAAACCTATTTCCGATAGTGCTTTCTTGAGCGGTTACCGTGCTCGCCCTGACACCCATCCCGCCCGTCGGACAGCGTGACGCGGAGACGACCATCCGGCCCGTACGATGGCGAGCGGCGCTGGTTCGCCCCATCCCGCCAGGGTGGGGCGTCGTAAGAGGGAACCCGGTGAGAGACCGGGACTGCCCCGCAGCGGTGAGTGGGAACGACCGCCGTCAACGAAGCACTGGACCACCAGGTCCGGGAAGCGACGGCCAGTAGGTG
Organism: Micromonospora maris AB-18-032; assembly: GCF_000204155.1. Taxonomy (NCBI): domain Bacteria; kingdom Bacillati; phylum Actinomycetota; class Actinomycetes; order Micromonosporales; family Micromonosporaceae; genus Micromonospora; species Micromonospora maris. Next base: position 2,768,805 of record NC_015434.1, read on the forward strand.
ACCTCGTGTCATGCCCGCGAGTCCGAAGACCTGCCAGCGCTGCGCACGCCACCGGCGTGCGCCGCCGGCGGCCTCTCGGGAGGGCCAGGGCGGAAGCGGGCACCGTGAGATGTGCCTGCCTTCCCTCCCCGGGGCCGCTGGGCACTTCGAGGGAAGGACCCCACAGGTGACTACCGCATTCGGCCAGAGCACTGTGCTCGGCTACCCACGTATCGGCGTCGATCGTGAGCTGAAGAAGGCCGTCGAGGCGTACTGGGCCGGCACCATCGACGTCGACGCTCTGGAAAGCACCGCCGCCGGGCTGCGCGCGCAGGTGTGGCGGACGCTGCACGACGCCCGCCTCGACGCGATCCCGTCGAACACGTTCTCCTACTACGACCAGGTCCTCGACACGGCCGTCGCCGTCGGCGCGATCCCCACCCGCTTCGCCCGGCTGGGCCTGCCCGCGCTGGACACCTACTTCGCCATGGCCCGCGGCGTCGACACCGAGCCGGCACTGGAACTGACGAAGTGGTTCGACACCAACTACCACTACCTGGTGCCGGAGATAGCCCCCGACACCGTCTTCACCGCGAACCCGGCGAAGGCGCTGGGCGAGCACGCCGAGGCCCGCGACCTGGGCATCACCACCCGACCGGTGTTCATCGGGCCGGCCACGTTCCTGCTGCTGGCCAAGGGCGACGATCCGTTCGCCCGGCTCGACGACCTGGTCGACACGTACGCCGCGATCCTCACGGCACTCGCCGAGGCGGGGGTGGCCTGGATCCAGCTGGACGAGCCCGCCTACGTCGCCGACCGCACCCCGGCCGAGATCGACGCCCTACGCCGCGCCTACATCCGGCTCGGTGAACTCACGCACCGGCCGAGGATCTTCGTCGCCACCTACTTCGGTGACCTCGGCGCCGCACTGCCGGCGCTACTGGACACCCCGGTCGAAGCAATCGGCCTGGACCTGGTCGCCGGCCCGGGCAACCTCGACCGACTCGCCGCTGCCGGCCCACTGGCCGGCAGGACCATCGTCGCCGGCCTGGTCGACGGACGAAACATCTGGCGTACCGACCTGCGCGCCGCGATCGCGGCCGGAGCGACGGTCGCCGGGCTGGCCGACCACGTCGCCGTCGCCACCTCCTGCTCCCTGCTACACGTCCCGGTCGACCTGTCCGCCGAGACCCGCCTCGACCCCCGGCTGGCCGCGCGGCTCGCGTTCGCCCGGCAGAAGGTCGACGAGGTCGTCCTGCTCGGCCGTGCGCTGCGTGACGGCACCACGGTGCTACCGGCACCGCTGCCGCCGACACCGGCGGCCTGGCACCACGACAGTGTCCGCGGACGCCTCGCCGCACTGCGACCGGCCGACCGGCAGCGCGGGGACTATCCCGTTCGGGCCGCCCGCCAGCAGGATCGGCTCCGCCTGCCACAGCTGCCGACCACCACGATCGGCTCGTTTCCGCAGACCACCGAGCTGCGCAAGGCCCGCGCCGCGCACCGCGCCGGCAGACTCGACGACGCCGGCTACGCGTCGCGGATGCGCGCCGAGGTGGAGCATGTGATCCGACTGCAGGAGCGGTGGGGCTTGGACGTGCTCGTGCACGGCGAACCGGAACGCAACGACATGGTGCAGTACTTCGGCGAGCAGCTCGACGGTTTCGCCGCCACCGAACACGGCTGGGTGCAGTCGTACGGCTCCCGCTGTGTCCGGCCGCCGATCATCTACGGCGACGTGGCGCGCAGGGCACCGATGACGGTGGAGTGGTCCACCTACGCGCAGTCGCTGACCAGCAAGCCGGTCAAGGGGATGCTCACCGGCCCGGTCACCATCCTGGCCTGGTCCTTCGTCCGCACCGACCAGCCTGTCGCGGACACTGCCGACCAGGTCGCGCTCGCCCTGCGCGACGAGTGCCGTGACCTGGAGTCGGCAGGCATCCGGGTCATCCAGGTCGACGAACCGGCGTTGCGCGAAACGCTGCCGCTGCGCAAGGCCGACCAGAAGGCGTACCTGGACTGGGCCGTCGGCGCGTTCCGACTGGCCACCAGCGGCGTCGCCGACGACACCCAGATCCACACCCACCTGTGCTACTCGGAGTTCGGTGAGGTGATCACCGCCATCGACGCCCTCGACGCCGACGTCACCAGCATCGAGGCGTCCCGATCCAAGATGGAGATCCTCGACGACCTCGCCGCGATCGGCTACCGCCGGGGCGTCGGCCCGGGGGTGTGGGACATCCACTCGCCCCGGGTGCCGCCGCGTGAGGAGATGGTCGAGGCGCTACACCGGGCTGTCGCGGCCGTGCCGGCCCGACGGTTGTGGGTCAACCCGGACTGCGGCCTGAAGACCCGCAGCTATCCCGAGGTCGAAGCGTCGCTGCGGCACCTGGTCGCGGCTGCCGCCGAGGTACGCGGACACTGAGATTGCCACCCGGGCGGGCCTCCTGGAAGGTCCGCCCGGTCTGATCCGAATGAGCTGGACGGTCATCGTGAGGCGTCAGCCGTGGCCGCTCGGCGTTTCCGACTGAGGCGTCAGGAGTTGGCGAGGCGCCCAGCAATGGCGGCCACGGATCGCCGTCGTGCGCGCCTGCTGCGGGCGGCTGGTAGCCGGGCCCAGCCAGGGCTTCCTTGTGTCGAACTGACTACCGGGCTGCGGCAACCGGGGCACTTGGACGCCCCGGTTGCCGCACACGTGGCGGCAACTAAGACGCCGGCCGTGAAAGCGGCGCTGCGCAAGCTCGTCCGCGCCCCGACCGCCTCGCTTCCTCGACACGCTCCAGGATGCGGTTATCCGCAGTGTCCAGGTCCGGCTCGGCTACGTCGACCGCGAGGGCACCGAAACCGAGCGAACCGTCCACCCGCTGGGCATCGTCGCCAAAGGCCCATCGTGGTACCTTGTCGCCAACACCGAGGCCGGTCGAAGAACCTTCCGAATCGACCGTGTCTCGTCCGCCGACCCCACGTGCGACCCGGTGCACCGACCCGAGGACTTCGACCTTGCCAAGAGTTGGCGCGCGATCGCCGACGAGGTCGAGCGCAAACGAACGCCCCTCGAAGTCCGGGCGCTGTGCGCGCCCGAGGGAATAGGCGTGCTCCGGATGGGGTTCGGCGGTCGGCTCGAAGTGGGACCTTCCAGGACCGACGGTCGTATCGAGGTCGTGATCCGCGGCAACGACGAACACATACTCGCTGGCGAGCTTGCCGGGCTGGTCGAATGGATCGAGGTCACCGGCCCTCCGGGCGTGCGAGACCACCTAGCCTCGATCGGCAACGCGCTCGTCGAGCGATACGGCTCAAACCGGCAGGGACGTCGTACGGCGGCTGTGAGCGAGGATGCCGCTCGTCACCGACGCCCGTAAGGAGCATCACCCGGCGATGAGGCGTCGTGGTGCAGCTGAGGACAAACGGGCACAGACTGCCCGCCCACCCCTCACCATAGGGGAGTCGGCACCGTGTATCGACCTGCCCCTACGGTCGAGGCTGCGGACGGTGCCCGGTCGAGGAGGCGTCGAACAGGCCGTGGGCGGCTATGGCGTGCAGATCGCGTTGGTGCTGGTGTTGGTGCTGGTGAACGCGGTGTTCGCGGGCAGCGAGATGGCGTTGGTGTCGCTGCGGGAGAGTCAGCTGCAGCGCCTGGAGCGCACCTCCCGGGCGGGACGGGTGCTGGCGAGGCTGGCACGCGACCCCAACCGTTTCCTCGCCACCATTCAGATCGGCATCACCCTGGCCGGGTTCCTGGCCTCGGCGGCCGCCGCGGTGTCACTGGCGGCGCCGTTGGTGGGGCCGCTGGGGTTCCTGGGGTCGGCGGCGGAGCCGGTTGCGATCGTGCTGGTCACCATCGTGCTGACGTTCGTCACCTTGGTGCTGGGTGAGTTGGCGCCGAAGCGGATCGCGATGCAGCGGGCGCAAGGGTGGGCTCTGTTGGTCGCCCGCCCGCTGGACGCGTTGTCGGCGTTCTCCCGTCCGGTGGTGTGGCTGTTGGGTAAGGCCAGCGATGCGGTGGTGCGGTTGACGGGCGGAGACCCACGGGCCCGCCGTCAGGAGGTCACCACCGAGGAACTGCGGGACATCGTAGCGGGGCAGCGTAACCTCACCCCCGAACACCGCATGATCATCTCGGGGGCGTTCGAGGTGGCCGAGCGGATCCTGCGGGAGATCCTCGTCCCGCGCCGCGAGGTGGTCACCCTGTCCGAGTCGCTGACCGCGCCGCAGGCGCTGCGCGAGTTGGGCCGATCGGGGCAGACCCGCGCGCCGGTCGTGGGCCGCGCCGGCCTCGACGACACCGTCGGCGTGGTGCACATGCGTGACCTGCTCGACCAGGAGGGCCCGGTCGCCGAACACGTCAGTGTGCCGCTGTATCTACCGGAGACGTTGAAGGTCACCGAGGCGATTCGGGAGATGCGGTCGCAGCGGCAGCAGTTCGCCCTCGTGGTGAACGAGCGTGGCGCCATCGACGGCATCGTGACGATGGAGGACCTGGTCGAGGAGATCGTCGGGGAAATCTACGACGAGACCGACCGGGACGTGCAGGCACTGGTGCGGGAGGCGGACGGGTCACTGCTGCTGTCGGGCGGCTTCCCGCTGCACGACCTGCCGGACGTGGGCGTCGACCTGGACGAGGACACGCTCGAGCCCGGCGACTACACCACAGTGGCGGGCCTTGTCCTGGCACACCTCGGTCACATCCCCAAGACGCCCGGCGAAGTGGTCGAGTTGCCGGGTCTGACCGCCGAGGTGGCCGAGGTGACAGGCCGGGCCATCACCCGCGTACGCCTGCGGACCACAGCGCGGCCCGACGGCCCCGACACGGACGAACCCGAGGTGGAATCCTGACCGGGGCCGGTCCCCGACGAGCGCCTACGCGCGGCCGACCGTGACGCGTATGATTGATTGTCTTCGATCTAACGGGCTTGTCGCCACGCTGGACCCATCTCTGGGCATCGCATCCTCCACGTGAAGGAGCGCCATGAAACCGTCCCTCCGGGCCGTCCTGGCGGTGGTCGTCCTCGCGGCCCCGCTGGCCCTGACCGCCCCCGCGCAGGCCGCCAACACCCTCACCATGCGCGGCGCCGACGTCTCCTCGCTGCAACGCAGCCTGGACCTCGGCGCCCGCTACTACAACGCCTCCGGCGCGCAGGCCGACCCCTACGACATCCTCTCCGCCAAGGGCGTCAACTACCTGCGGCTGCGCATCTGGAACAACCCGATCAGCGGCTACAACAACAAGGCCAAGGTGCTCCAGCAGGCCAGGACGATCAAAGCGAAGGGCTTCAAGCTCCTGATCGACTTCCACTACTCGGACACCTGGGCCGACCCGGGCAAGCAGTATCCGCCCGCAGCCTGGGCCAACCACTCGCTGAGCCAGCTGCAGAATGACGTCTACACCTACACCCACGACGTGTGCACCGCCCTGAAAGCACAGGGCACCACCCCGGACGCCGTGCAGATCGGCAACGAGATCAACGTGGGCATGCTGTGGCCGGCCGGGCAGGTCGTCAACAACAACTTCGCGCCCCTGGCGAGCCTGCTCAAGCAGGGCTACCACGCCACCAAGGCCTGCAACAGCGGCACCCAGGTGTGGATCCACACAGCGAACGCGGACAGCACCGCCAACGCCCGCTGGTTCTACGACGGCATCAGAGCACAGGGCGTGACCTGGGACGTCACCGCCCTGTCCTACTACTGCATGTGGCACGGCTCGCTGGCGAACCTGTACAACGTGATCGCCGACGTGAAGTCCCGCTACGGCAAACCGGTCGTGCTCGCCGAGACCGCGTACCAGTTCACCACCGCCAACGCCGACCACCAGGGCAACGCGATCCCCGGCACCGTGCTGTGTGACAACATCCCCGCCACCTGGGCCGGGCAGGCACAACAGTTCAGCTGGGTGCAGAACACCGTACGCAACGCCGGCGGCGTCGGCGTCTTCTACTGGGAACCGACCTGGTACGCGATTCGAGGCAACGGCTGGGACCCGGCGGACATCAACGGCACCGGCAACGGCTGGGACAACATGGCCATCTTCAACTGGACCGGCCACGTGAACCCACACGTGGTCTGGACCCCGTAACCCGCCACCCCGTGGCCTGGCGGCTCACCCCGACAGGCCATTGGTGGAGTCGGTCGACCATGATCGAAACCGAGAGCTCTCCCGCCCGGCGGCGACGGAAGCCCGTCACGGACAGGCGACCAGGCCTGTCCCTGCGGGCGCTCATCGATGAGTCCCGAGTGCAATAGAGTTCCGCAGACCGGGCCGAGATCATCTCCTGATCGCCGCGCTGCAGACCGCCCGGTTCCGGCAGGTCGCCGAGCACGGCGGGAGTCAATCGCCGACGGGCGGCCGGGAGGGGCAGTGGGCCCTACCACTTGTCCCAGTCGACCTCCCGCATCGTCCCGTCCGGGCCCATTCGGAACATCCGCAGCGGCCCTATGTCACGCCTCACCTGCTCGTAGGCCGCCTCGCGTGCTGTCTGTTCCTCCCCCGAGGGATCAGCCACGCGGAACTCGTGTGTGTGAACGGTCTCCGCGAGAATGTCGTCCGGCTCAGGGCGCCCTTCAAGGACGAAGCCGAACAAGACGCGCAGGGCCTCCTCGCCCAGATCCAAGGGATGGAAAGGCAGCGGGTACGGGTATTCGGACCATCCCGGAACCGGTTCGACCGGATGCTCGCCGTCCCAGTACGGGCGCTCGAAGTCGAACGGCTCACCGATGTTCTCCTCGATGCCGCCATCCGGTGACAGGCTCAAGGAACGGACCAGCTTCCCGTTCTCCCACAACGCGAAGCAGCACCAGTCGACGACCGAGTGCATGCCGTGCATGATGATCCGCCTGCCCGCACCGGCCTGGAGTAGATGCGCAGGCAGTTCGGAAGGGCGGTCCAGGACCAGCCTGCGGTCGGACAGGATCTCGGCTCCCGGCAGCACCGTGGCACACGTGATGTCATCAGGCGGGTAAGTCGTATCGAGAGTGCTTCCTCCAACCAATGTCACGTCATATCCGGGAAAGACCCTCCGCACGAGGGCTTCAGCCTCCGCCGGGGCGGACGGAGTCGCACCCAGTAGCGTCGGCCGCAAATCACCGTCAGCGAAAGCCAACAGCGCCGTCTTCGCGCCCATGCCATCTCCCCCGTTTTCCGCAAGGTGCACGCACCGTACCCGGCAATGATCATGCCTGGGGCGCCCCGCCGCTTCATCGCTGGCGGCTCCGCAGCGACGGCTCTCGGTCGTCCTGCTGCCTATGGCGGTCCGCTGCCCCGAGTTCCGTGGGCATCGCGCGATTCCCCGCTACCGTTCAAGGGCTGCCATCCGGCGCAGGCCTTCGTCGACGGTGATCGTCGGCTGGTATTGCAGGTGGGTCCGGGCGCGGGTGATGTCGTAGACGCGGTCGCGGCCCATGAAGGTGACGATCCATTGGGTGAGCGGTGGCGGCGTGGCGCTGCGGCGGGCCTTGGCGACGGTCTCCATGATCGTGGCGATGGCCGAGGCGATCGCCCGGGGGTAGCTGCTGCTTCTGCTCACGTCGAGGCCCCGGGTGGCGAGCAGCGGGGTGAAGAAGCTGTGGGCCGGCCGGGGGTTGTCGTCGGTGACATAGCAGACGAGGCCGTGGTCTCCCCGCGTCATGGCCAAGGCGACGGCGTGGGCAAGGTTGTCGAAGTGGCAGAAGTCGACCGTGTGTTGCCCGCGGTCGATCCAGGCGAACCGGCCGGCCTCGACAGAGTCGACGAATCCTTGCAGGTTGCCTGCCGTGCCGTGGCCCCAGAGGAAGGGCGGTCGGAGGATCACCAGCGTGGTCTCTGCGTGCGGGAGCGCGAGAAGTTCCTGCTCGGTACGCAGCTTGACTCGACTGTAAGCGATGTTCGCCCGGCCGGTGTCGGAGGTTTCGTTCACGATGTTCAGGTGTCTGGTGCCGGTGGAGACGCTGGCGGCCGAGAGCAGGACGAAGCGTTTCACCCCTGCGGCTACCGCGGCCTGGTACAGGGCGCGGGTGGGCAGCAGGTTGCGCTCGACGAACAGTTCGTCGGGCCCCCAGAACTCCATGTAGGCCGCTGCGTGGACCACCGCGTCGACGTCGTCGAGGGTGGTCAGCCAGGCCGGCGCGTCGGCGCCGGTGCGGAGGGCATCGGTCAGGTCACCGCGTACGGGTCGCGCACCGGCGGCCGTGACCGCTTTCGCTGCCGAGGCCGACCTCGCGAGCGCGTGCACGGTGTTCCCGTCGGCCACGAGCCTGCGGATGATCACACCGCCGGCGGAGCCGGAGCCGCCTGTGAGAAATACGTCCATGAGATCCCTCCACCACCGAGACGCGTTCTGTTGACGCTGTCATCTGAATAGAGTGCGGGTGTCTCAGCTGACAATGTCAACCGGTGGGTTGACATTGTCAACTAGATAGCATGGTGCGGTGATCAGTCGCGTGGAGTCCGCTGCCGCCACCCGTCGTTCCCTGCTCGACGCGGCCGCCGGCTTGCTGGACGAGGGTGGACCGGAGGCGGTGACGCTGCGGGCAGTGGGTGCGCGGGCCGGCGTGAGTCGCGGGGCGCCCTACCGCCACTTCGCCGACAAAGGCGACCTGCTGACCGCGGTCGCGGCCGAGGCCTGGGATCGGTTGGCGGATCGGGCCGTGCAATGGGCCGCCGATCCGCTGACCCCGGCGGAGGAAAAGCTACGGAACATGCTCACCGGGCTCCTTGCCGTCGGCCGCGAGCAGCCACATCTGTACCGGCTGATGCACCAGGCGCCCGCCGCCGACGAGGTGCTGCGCGCCGCGTCGCGAAGCCAGGGCCCGTTCGTGGCCGTCCTGAGCGATCTGGTCGGCGAGGACCAGGCCCATCGCTACGGGGCGCTGCTGCTCACCAGCGTGCACGGGATCATCGGGATGGAGGCCAGCGGCCAACTCACCGCCGACAAGTGGCACACCGACGCCGACGACATCCTGACCCTCCTGACCGGCATGATCGGCCATCGCTGAGCAAGGACACTGACGCCGCCCCACGACACGGCCCACCGTGGGGCCGCAGGCCAGGACCTCGCGGACCGAGGTTCGTGAGCCGGTCTGCGCAGCAGGAAAGCGTGTCGGAGGCTGGTGTCTGCACCTCGTACCATCAGATCTCTCGGTGCCGGAACACGACGGGGGTCGGGTATGCGGGCGGGGAAGGTCACCTGGCTGGCAGCTGTCGTCGCGCTCGCCGTGCTCGCGTCCGGCTGCGCGGCCCCGGGCACCCGGGACGGCGACGTGCCGGCGACACCCACGGATACGTCGTCGCCGGCGCTGTCGTCGTCGCCTCCCGTGCTGGCCGAGCCGACCGGTCGCCAGCCCGACGCACCTGCGAACCATGCCGACAACAACGGCTGGAAGCGGCGGCATGAACTGTCCGCTGCGGATGAGCGCGCCGGGCGCGAACTCGCCGCGCGGATCCGGCCTCCGCTCGAGGCGCTACGCGCCGCCGGGGACTTCGCGCCGGCGTCCACCCAGGGGGCGCTGCTCGATCTGGGCATTCAGGCAGACGCGATCACGGTCGCCGCCATGCGACCGCCGATCGGGCAGGAGACCCCACCACCGGGTGCGGTGTACGCGGTTCGGTTCGGGAACGTGGGCTGTGTGATCGGGGACGTGCGGCCCGACCGAGTCATGGTCGAGGTCACCGGTGCGGCTGCCGAGTTCGGCTGCCTGGAGCCGTTCTCGCACTGACGCCACCCGGCCTCGGGGCCAGTGCCCGGCGGACAAGGCGGCCGGTGGGCGAGGATGCCGATCGTGATGGACGGGATGACTGACGAAACGTGGCGGCCTGCTCCTGATCCACTCGTGGTCTGCTCGCGTGGGTCTCTCGTGGAGTTGGCTGCGGTGCTGCCGTCGTCCGGCAGATTCGTCGTCGCCCGCCTTGACGGCACGAGGATGACGGACGCCGACCAGGTCCTGTACGACTTCTCGGACGCCTTGTGCTTTCCCCGCTACTTCGGCTGGAACTGGGACGCCCTGTCCGACTGCCTCGAAGATCTGCACTGGCTGCCCGCGGACGGCTACCTGCTGATCGTGGACAATGCACCCCGACTGTTGGCGGACAGTACCCAGGATCGGCACACACTCTTTCGTATCCTCGCCCGGGCAGGTCACCACTGGGCCAGTCCGCTCGGCCGGCCGGAGGGCAAGGTCGTCCCGTTCACGACCCTGCTGCTGTGTGACCGCGACGAAGAGACGGTACGCCTGCGGCAGGATATCGCCCGGGCACTGCACAACGGCCGGTGAGATCCCACACCGCTCGCAAGCGTCGTGGTCCACTCATCAGCGTTGCCGCACGCCCAGAGCCGCCTCGACGATCCGGACAGCCTCGGTGGGATCGATGCCGACACTGGTGACGACCGCCGCGTAGTCGCGGGCGGCGCTGCGGGCCCGATCGAGAGCCTGCACGCCGGCGGCCGAGACGAACGAGCCGGCCCGCCCGCGGGTCTCGATCAACCCGGCCTCCTCCAGCTCCCGATACGCCCGACCGACGGTGTTCACGGCCAGACCGAGATCGGCCGCGAGCCGGCGGATCGTCGGCAGTCTCGTACCGACGGCCAGCGAACGGTCCTGGATCTGCCGGGCGAGTTGCGCCCGCAGCTGCTCGTACGGCGGCGTGGGCGAGGCCGCGTCGATGACGATCATCGGGCGGCCAGGGCGCGCCGCGCCGCGGTCCCGGCGCCCGGGCTCCGGGTCTGGATCAGGCCGAACGCGATGACGCCCGCCACCACCAGCAGCAGCGAGACAGCGTTCCACCAGCCGAGCGACTCCCCGTACAGGAAGATGGCCGGCAGCGACCACGTCAGACTGGGTGTGACGAGGGCACGGGCGTCCTCGACCCGCATGATGACATCGGCGGTGAGCGACGCCTCATCCTCCGCCACTACCGGGCTGGCCAGCACCTGGCGCAGCTGCATGACCGTTCCGACGCCGGTGCCGGCGAGACCGATCAGCACGACGAGCGCCCCGTAGCGCAAGCTGGAGTCCGAAACCGGCAGCACGCTCACCGCGAGCAGCGCAGCGCTGGTGAAGGTGGCGACGGTGAAGACGGCGTACGGCCGACTGAGCACCGCCGGCCAGCCGAGCTCGACCGGGTGGGCGACCCGCCGGGACAGGTGCCCGCCGGCTCGCTGGTCGACGCGCCGCACCCACCAGCCGAGTAGCCACTGCGCGGTCAGCACCCCGACCACCAGCGCCGTCAACGCCAGCAGGGGCAGCCAGAAGGACGAGGCGTAGGTCAGTCGCAACGCGTGCGTGAGTGCCGCGCCGATCAGAAGCCCGGCCAGCAGGAGACTGTCGGCGAGCCTGGCACGTCGGCGGACCGCCAGCCGTGCCGCGAGCAGCGGAGTCGGCTCGACGTCGGTCAGGCCGTGCTGGGCCAGCCACTGCCTGACCTCCGTGTGATCTGTCTGTCGCATGTCGCCACCCCCGAACGTCGCAAGTCTTGTATCAGTAGGTTGAGTCATAGCATGCGACAATGTCAACCCTGGGTCCACAGGGTCAGATTCCAGACATCTGTGCTCTCAGTACGTCGAACTCGCAGCCTGGCAAGGAGGGGTCGAAGCCGTGTTCGATCAGCCAGCGGGATGCCAGCAAGCTGCGTAGCGACCACCAGGCGCGGATCACGTCCCGGTCGACGTCGGTGCCGTAACCGGCGAGGAGATCGCCGAGACGTTCCTCGTGCCCGAGGGTCAGGATGGCCAGGTCGAACAGCGCATCGCCAGGTGCCGCCTCGGACCAGTCGATCACCCCGGTGACCTCGTCACCGTTGGTGAAGATATGGGTGATCTGCAGATCGCCGTGCATGAACACCGGCGTCCACGGCCGCATCGCGGCCTGGGCTATCTCGCGGTTGCGGTCGACCAGATCGGCCGGCAGGACGCCGTTGTCGACGAGCCAGGCGCATTCGCGCTCGAGTTCCGCGTCCAGCCCGACGAGCTTCTTGCCGACCCACGGCGGGGGCGGCGCGTCGTGCAGCGTCCGGATCGCGGCACCCGCCGCGGCCCAGGCCGCCGGTGACGCGGGCGACGGCTCGCCGAGACGGCCGAGTGCCTGGCCAGGGACGGCGGCGATCGCGAGGACGGGCGGCTTGCGCCACAGGACCTCGGGAGTCGGGACAGGTGCCAGCCGCATCGCCTCGACCTCGACATCGATGCGCGCCTGATCGCTGTCGACCTTCAGGAACACGTCACCGACGCGCAGGGTCACGCGCTCGTTATGGGCGACGACGACCGCGACCTCTTCCACGCCGGCCATTGTCGACGGCTGGCTATCGACGCCGCCACGGGTTGATTGCCTGCGAATCGCAATGCGTTACGGCGCCACAAGCAAGCGACCTGGCCGACTCGCCCACATCGGCACGACCATCCGCTGAACGTCGCCGTCGAGGCTCTGCACCAGGATGTGGCCGTCTCTCACGGCGGAACCACGGCAGCGGCGGGCAGCGGCAGCGGGCCGGGCGGAGCCTCCCGACCGGGTCGCACCAGAAGCGGAAATGCCGGTATAACGACCATGCTGTTCCGCTTACCGACATCGCCTCCTCGGAGTGCCCATGACGACGCAGATGCATGACCGTCTCGATCACATACGTCGAGCTGGCCAGGTCGGTGGTCTGCATGCCGTCGCGGCGGTTCGCGGTGGTCACACCGTGCTGGAGTACTACGGGGCCGGCGAGGATTTCGCCTGGGGTGACTCGCTGGGCGTCGTCGAGTTCGGGCCCGAAACACTGCACGACATTCGGTCGGTCACCAAGAGTGTGACCGTGCTGTTGTACGGCATGGCGCTCGGCGAAGGGCTGGTCCCGCCGCCGGCGGAGCCGCTCCTGCAACGGTTCCCCCAGTACCCCGACCTGGCGGCCGACCCCCAGCGTGCCCGGCTCACCGTCGAGCACGCGCTGACAATGTCGTTGGGCGTGGAGTGGCGCGAAGATCTCCCGTACAACAGCCCGGCCAACGCCGAGATCGCGATGGAGCTGGCTCCGGACCGATACCGGTACATCCTTCAGCGGCCGATCCTCGAACCGCCCGGCACCCGTTGGACCTACTGCGGCGGTGCCACGGCCCTGCTCGGCCGACTGATCGCCGACGGCACCGGGCAGTCGCTGCCGCAGTACGCGCAGGCCGTGCTGTTCGCGCCGCTGGGCATCGACAGCTTCGAGTGGATGACCGGCGCGGACGCAGTGGCCTCCGCCGCGTCCGGGCTGCGACTCGCGCCCCGCGACCTGGCCAGGCTCGGCGAGCTCGTGCTGGCCGAGGGAACCTGGGACGGTCAGCGGGTCGTCCCCGCCGACTGGATCCGCACGATGCTTCAACCACGCCTGCAGACCACCTGGGGCGCACAGTACGGCTACCAGTGGTACATCGAATCCATCGGTGGCCATCGGCTGCTGACAGGGATGGGCAACGGCGGCCAGCGCCTGTTCGTCCTGCCCGACCTGGACCTCACCGCAGCCATCACCGCCGGCAACTACGACGACCCCCACCAGTGGCAGACCCCGCTCACGGTGCTGGAACAGGTCATCCTTCCCGCGATGGACTGACGGCACCCCGCCCGCCGGTCAGCCCATCGGCAGGGCGCACAACGCTGCGAGTCGGCGGTCAGCTGCGGCGACGGACAGCCTCGTTTCCGAGATCACCACCCCACTGCGCATCCCGCTTGGTGTCGCGACCAGTGACGCCACCTCACGCGTCGGCAGTGACATGGCGCCACTGTCGGGCGGCTACCGCGGCTGGTGGCATGGAGGGACAAAGCAGCGTGTCAGGACACCAGTGTCAACGCGCTGAACGTGACCACCGCCTACCTGGTGGCCGGCACGATGCCGAAGGACACGTTCTGCGGGCCTACGAACCCGTACGGTGGGTTTCCGACCTACGGGAATCAACGCACGCCCGGTAACGTCAACCCGGAGCACCGCTGATCACCCGGAAGGGGCGACACGGCCGATCAGCGACCGGGGTGCTCTGTCCGGTGCCGGTCCGCGGGGCACGATCACGACAACCGCCACCCTCGCATGTACCGCGCCAAGGATGTGAGTAGCGATGACAAGCCCGACAACGACGAGCTGGCCGAGCCTGCGGGTATCGGACTGGACCGCCACCCGCGACACCCTGCACATGTGGACTCAGATCGTGGGCAAGATCCGCATGGCGCACGCTCCGATGCTCAACCACTGGTGGCAGGTGACCCTCTACGTCAGCCCGCGCGGATTGACGACGTCGACCATCCCGTACGGCACAGGTGCCTTCGAGATCGAGTTCGATGTTCTCGGTCACCAGCTCGATGTGCGTACCAGCAGCGGCGACGCGCGAAGCCTCCCGCTTGCGCCGATGCCGGTCGCCGAGTTCTACGCCCGGATCATGGACATGCTCAAGCAACTCGGGATCGAGGCGCCGATCCGACCGCGCCCCAACGAGGTCGACCCGGCGATCCCCTTCGCCGAGGACTACGAGCACGCCTCCTACGACGGCGAGGCAGTCACCCTGTTCTGGCGACAACTGCTTCAGGCCAACCGGGTGATCGGCGAGTTCCGGTCCTACTTCGTGGGCAAGGTGAGCCCGGTGCACTTCTTCTGGGGCGGGATGGACCTCGCCTGCACCCGTTTCTCCGGCCGGTCGGCCCCGCCACACCCCGGTGGTATGCCCAACTGCGCGGACTGGGTCATGGCCGAGGGCTACTCCCGCGAGCTGTCCAGCTGCGGATTCTGGCCCGGCGGCGGCGAGGAAGGCGCCTTCTACTCCTACGCCTATCCCGAACCCGACGGGTTCGCCGAGCAGCAGATCAGCCCCGAAGGTGCGTACTTCAGCACCGAGTTCAAGCAGTTCCTGCTGCCGTACGAGGTCGCCCGCGCCGCACCGGACCCCGACCATGCGGTCGCCGAGTTCCTCCACACCACCTACAAAGCCGCAGCAGACCAGGGGCACTGGGACCGCTCCGCGCTGGAGGACGACCCGTTGCGGTGGCACCGCACCCCTGCTCGGTAAAAACCAACACCGTCGCGACGCATGCCGCTCTCGGGCCTTCGGCGTGCGTCGCGACGGTGCTGTCGGAACAAGCAGTTGATAGCTGCCAGGTTCGGCGTCGTGGACTGACCGGAGAGGATGTACGGGTGGATTCCACGACGTTGCACTGGGCGTCACGCCGGTATCTGATGTCGCGGTACGAGGAACTTCAGAGCGACTACGGCCGGCTGCCCGACGGCGGCCGCCGAGCCGACGGGTACCACTTCACCACCGAGGCGAAGCGGATCTTCCCCCGCTACACCGTCGTGGACGCCATGCTCATGGAGGTTGAGCGACTCGATCCGGATCGGCTTCCCGCCGTCGACGTACTGGTCAGCATGATGCTGGCGGCTGCCGACAGTGCGGACTCCCCGCTCACCGATCCGCCGTACGACGAGGTCGAAGCGCAGGCCGCGGCCGACGAGCGCCGGCTGTTCGCCGCGAAGGTGCAGCATTGGTCGGCGCAGCCCGGCGTCCGCGCCGACCCGGTCCCGTATCGGCGCGTGCTCACGCGCGAAGAGTCATCGGCCTGGCGGACGTCGCTGCAGCGGCGATGGGGGGTGCAGAACGGCTGGTGGCACCCGATGCTCAGTGGTGCAGTTCCCCCCGACGTGCTGGTGCTGACGGAGGAGTCGATGTGGGAGGGCGACGGCGTTGATCAGGTTCGCCGAGTGCTGCGAGAGCTGGGCCGGCCTCGGGTGGTCGAGTTACGCGAGTATAAGGCCGACTACCTGCTCGACGTCGAGATCGTCGCCCCGCGGTACACGGGGCCGGAGTGTTACTGGACCGACGAGCAGCACGATTGGATTGCCTACGCCTCCCACGAGGGAACGGTGGCATTCGGCGGCGTCCTCGCCGCCGCGCTCGTGGCGACCTGGCCTGAGGTCGACCGGTGGCGGTGGCCCGGATGGCAGGCACCCGGAGACAGGTGAGCCACGACTTCCGCCTGAAGCGCGAGACGAACTCATCCCAGCTCCACCACCGGTAGGTTTGCCCGCATGTCATCGATCCCGGCGCCGTTGCTGCCTGAGACTCGACGCGCGCTGGTCCACCGGTTGGCCACCGGTCAGGTAGCGGGCCGGGCACCATCGGTGGTCGCTGCCGTGGTGCGGGACGGCCGTCCTGTCTGGAAGGGCGGATGGGGCACAGTGGACGGTCAGGTGCCCGACGGTGATGTCCAGTACCGCATCGGCTCGATCACCAAGACGTTCCTGGCGGTGCTGGTGCTTCGCCTGCGCGACGAGGGGCGACTCGCGCTCACCGACCCGCTGGGTGAGCATCTGCCCGGCACGGTCGCGGGTGAGGCCACGATCGGTGCCCTGCTGGCGCACACCGCCGGGCTGATCGCCGAGGCACCCGGGCCGTGGTGGGAACGAACCCCGGGCGCGCTGCGTCCCGACCTGGCCGACGTGCTGGGCAACGATCCGCAGCTGCATCCCGCCGGACACCGACACCACTACTCCAATCCCGGCTACGCGCTGCTCGGCGCGCTGGTGCAGCGGGTTCGTGGCCAGGCGTGGGGCGAGGTGCTGCGGCGCGAGGTGCTGGAGCCGCTCGCGATGACCCGTACCACCCTGCTGCCGATCGCACCGCACGCCACGGGGCTGGGCGGTGCACCCCTGGGCCGATGTGCTGCTGGCGGAGCCCGCCGTGGACACCGGTCTGATGGCACCTGCCGGACAGTTGTGGTCGACCACGACGGACCTGGCCCGGTTCGCCGCGTTCCTCATCGACGGCGACGACCGGGTGCTGCATCCGGACACCGTCGCGCAGATGCGCAACCCGACGAGCCCACCCGAAGCGACAGACTGGCACATCGGCTACGGCCTCGGCATGCAGTTGCTGCGCCGCGACGGCCGCCTGCTGGCCGGGCACACCGGCTCGATGCCGGGCTTCGTCGCGACCGTGTGGGTCAGCCCCGATGACGCCCTGGGCGCGGTCGTGATGGCCAACGTGACCGCCGGCCTGTCCGCCGGCGCTCTCGCCGCTGACCTGCTGCAGACCGTCGCCGAACGAGAGCCGCGAATCCCGGCCCCGTGGCGGCCGCTGCCCTCGATCGATCCACAGCTGCTGGACCTCGCCGGCCCGTGGTACCGGGGACCAGCCCCGTACGTACTACGCCCACAAGGAGACGGCTTCATGGAGTTGGCCGCGATGTCCGGCGGAAACGGCACCCGACTACGCCCCACCGGCGACGGCGACTGGGAAGGGCTCAACGGCTACTTCGCCGGCGAAAGGCTGCGGGTGCACCGCGATGCGGACGGCACCGTCAGCCACCTCGACCTCGGCACCTTCGTCTTCACCCGACAACCCTACGACCCGACGACGCCGGTACCCGGCGGCGTCGACCCGGCCGGCTGGCAGGCCGGCTCGACCCTCGACCAGGGCGGCGTCGGTGATGACGGTGGTCGGCCCGGTGTCGACGGCTAACGGTATTGGCGCTCCTGGGCGGCGCGGACCTTCTGACGTATGTCGTCAGGGATTTCGACCACATGAACGGTGATCGCGAGATCCAGTAGCGCCTGTGCGGCCCAGGTACGCGACGTTGGCTGGAACGGCCTCGCTGCGGCCGGGTCGCTCATGCAGAGTACGAGGCGGGGACGTGGGTACATCGTGCTGGCGATCCACGTGAGCTTCAGCGCGTCGGCCAGTACCTTGTGACGCTGCGCCGACTTCGGCGGACCCTGATGGGCCCAGCACTCCACGAGAACAGTCCGGCCGCTGTCGCAGCCGTCGATCTCGACCCGAGCCCCCGACGGCACTGCGATTTTCGCCGGTTCCAGTGTCAGGGCGAGGTCGCGGCCGAGCAGATCAAGCATGACTCGCTCCGCGTGGCGCTGCTCCGCAGAGTGCCCGGCAGGCAAGTGATCGTCGAGGGTCCGAACAACGGCAGCAGGTGCAAGCGGCCCGCTGTGCGGTGTTCTCGGAGCCTCGGCCAGCACCCCGCCCGTCCGCTCAACGAGTTCGTTGACGATCTTCCCGTCGGGGCCTTCCCACCGCCGGACGGCTCCGGCCAGTTGCAACGCGCGGCAGATCTGGTTGACCTGCTGCCGCGGCCGGACACCCGTACGCTGTGACAGTTGGTCATCGTCCAGCGGCCTCGAACTGAGCCGAAGTGCTTCGAGGACACGGTCGCGATTGCTGGCAGCCGTCACACATGGAGTCTGACCGACGGTCAATGGCCTCGCCTCCTCCGTTCGGCGGTGCACAAGGCGTGCGCCCGACATGCGGCACGAGCGGTGCCCGTGCGCCGTGCGCGGGAATGCTCCTGACGAGGCGAACCACCTACTCTGACGCTGGTGAACGTCCGAGAGCGCAAGAAGCTCACCGCCCGCCTGATGACGTCGCTGCTGCGTGGCGATCTTCCGGCCGTGCGTGCGCTGTTGCGCGCGGGAGCAGACCCGAATGCGGCAGATCGTGACAGCACAACGCCGCTCTACCTGGCCGCCGTGCAGAACGAGCGTGCGGCGGTGCGGATTCTCCTGGCTGCCGGCGCGGACCCGAACATCGAGAGCGGGCGTGGTGACGAGGGGACACCCTTGACCGCAGCCGCAGCGTGGGGGCACGACGACGTCGTCCGCGAACTCCTCGCGCAGGGCGCGGATCCGAACCTCCGCGAAGAC
Source organism: Micromonospora maris AB-18-032 (assembly GCF_000204155.1). Taxonomy (NCBI): domain Bacteria; kingdom Bacillati; phylum Actinomycetota; class Actinomycetes; order Micromonosporales; family Micromonosporaceae; genus Micromonospora; species Micromonospora maris. The sequence continues at coordinate 2,787,400 of NC_015434.1, forward strand.
CACGGCAGCGGACTGTCGCCCCTCGAATGGGCCGTCCGAAACGGCAACTCCGAGACGCAAGCGCTACTCGGAGCCGCAGGCGCGACACCCCCATAGAAGCCAGGTGAGCAGCAGAAACGCTGCGCGTGAGTCGCAAGGGTCAGCGGTGTTCCTGACTGATCAGTGCCTGCTTGAGCGCGTCGATCAACCGCGTACGCGTGTTCCGCCATGGAAGAATCGGTCCGACCCGCTTCCTGTCCAGGGCGACCACCATGTTGGGCCACCTGCCGTGCAGATCGTCCAGCATCCCCCGGATGCCCGCGTCGACCGGCGCGCTGGTGACAAGGCCCGTGTCGTACACCGTGATCATCTACGCTCCGCTCGACTGAGGTGCGTGTCCGACTCGAACGGCTCACCAGGGGCTGGGTGCGTAGTCCTTGAGGAAGCAGCCGTACAGGTCTTCGCCCTGTTCGCCCCGGACGATCGGGTCGTAGACCCGGGCCGCGCCGTCGACCAGGTCCAGCGGGGCGTGGAAGCCGGCGTCGGCGAGCCGCATCTTCGTCGGGTGGGGCCGTTCGTCGGTGATCCAACCGGTGTCGACGCTGGTCATGAGGATGCCGTCGGTCAGCATCTCCTGGGCGCTGGTGCGGGTCAGCATGTTCAGCGCCGCCTTGGCCATGTTGGTGTGCGGGTGTCCCGGCCCCTTGTAGCCGCGGGCGAACTGGCCCTCCATCGCGGACACGTTCACCACGTACTTGCGGCGGGCGGTCGCCGCGGCCATCGCCGGCCGCAGCCGGCTGACCAGCACGAACGGCGCGGTCACGTTGCACAGCTGCACTTCGAGCAGTTCGACCGGGTCCACCTCGTGGACTCGCTGCACCCAACTGTTGACGGCCCCCAGGTCCGGCACCAGACCGCCGGCGTCGATGGCGGTGGCTGCGGCGATCCGTTCCGGTGACGCGGAGCCGCTGGTCAGCGCGAGCGCGGTGAGCGCGTGCGGGGTGATCGTCGTCTGCGGACCGGCGGTCAGAACGCCGGTCGGCCCGCTGTGATCGGCCGGTTTGGCGAACGTGATCATCTCCGGCAGCGGGCCGTCCGGTAGGGCGGCTGCCTCCGCGGCGACGAGGTGTGCGTACGCCTGCGGAGTGCGGCGGACGGTCTGCGCCGCGTTGTTGATCAGAATGTCGAGTGGTCCCTGGTCGCTGACCGAGTCGGCGAGGGCGATCACCTGGGCCGGGTCGCGCAGGTCGATCCCGACGACCCGGAGGCGGTGCAGCCAGTCCGCGCTGTCGGGCATCGCGGCGAATCGGCGGACCGCGTCGTGCGGAAACCGCGTGGTCACCGTGGTGTGCGCGCCGTCGCGGAGCAGCCGCAGCGCGATGTACATGCCGATCTTTGCCCGGCCGCCGGTCAGCAACGCACGCCGGCCGGTCAGATCGGTACGCGCGTCGCGGCGCTCCCGGTTGAACGCGGCGCAGGGCGGGCAGAGCTGGTGATAGAAGGCGTCCACCTCGCGGTAGCGCTGCTTGCAGATGTAGCAGCCACGCGGATTGTGCAGTACACCGGCTGTGGTGCCGTCGGTGGGGGAGGCGAGCGGGATGCCCTGCGTCTCGTCGTCGATCCGCCCCGGAGCGCCGGTGGCAGTGGCGGCCGTCACCGCCTGGTCGGCCGCGAGGATGGCGTCCCGCCGTTCCGAGCGGCGCCGTTGCTTGATCATTTTGTAGAGCTTCGCGGTGGCGCGCTGCACACGCACCACGTCGGGATGATCGGGAGGCAGCTCCTCCAACGCCTCAAAGACGCTGAGACAGGTCTCCAACTGGCTGCGGTCGATACCCTGGTGACCGTTTTCCGTCATGTTGTCTACCGTCATGCTGCCGCTGTCTCATCCCGTTCCTGCGCCGGAACTACCCGGCCCACCCCAAGTCCGACCAGGAACTGTACGCGGCCTTGACGCATGCCGCGTCGGCTCATCAGTCCAGAGCCGCCTGCTACCTGTCACGTCCGACCCGCCGAGACACCGGAGGAGGATCTGACTCCGTATCGCCCGATGGGCGGCCGAGGAGCGCTTCCAGGCCGGGAAGATCGAGGTTGGCCTGGACCACCACCAGGGTGCTCCCGGTGCGACGCTCAGTACACGTAACACTCGTACCGGCCGACTCGTCCGTCGCCCATCAGCTCGGTGCTGTGATCAAGCGCTGACCTGACCACGCTGGAAGCAGTTACGGCGTTCGCGGAGCCTCGTCCGGGCGGCTGCTGGCGTTGTATGAGTTCTTGGCGGCGAGCACGGTCGCCTGGAGGTGATCAGGGTCGACGCCGTGGACGTTGAGCGGCGGGTGCATGCGCCGGACAAGTGCGGCCTCGATGGTCGCCGGTTCCGCGTCCTCTGCCCAGGTCAAACGCAGGTGCGTGTGCATCCATGCGGTCAGCCGCGTCTCGTCCTCGGGGACCAGGACGACTCGGTCGGTCCAGGTCGTCCGGTAGCCCTCGGTCACCAGAAGCCCGGCCAGGGTACGGCGCAGAGTCGAGCTGCCCGAGCGCCTCAGATGGTTACGTAGAATTCTCCCCCGCAGGCTGGTCGCCCGTCCGAGGTACAGCAGCCGCAACGACGGAACGTGCTCATTCGGCAGCCCGGGGAGGTCGGGAAAGACCGAGGGAGCAGCCCACCAGGCGTAAACACCGCTGCCACGGCTGAGCCGCTTGACGGCGACACCGAGTTCGACCGGTACGCCGCAGAGCAGTCGCAGGGCCCGGTCAACCCGGTCTTCGTCGGTGGGTATGTCGTCGGGTCGCCGTTCAGGAGTGGTCATCGTGACCATCGTAGGTCCCAGGCGAATCGTGGCCGGATCTGAAGGATCGGACGCCCCGGACAACGGCGCCTGCAGCCGCCCTGGCGGCAGGAAAGCCGCCCATACCTGGACACCGACTGGTGCGTCGAGGCCCCTGAACTCGTTCGGGGCAATCGCAACATCCGCTCGCGGACCGCGCGGATACTCAACGCAGTCGGTGAAGGTCCGTACGAGCAGCTGAGCACCGTCCTGGCCGCTGTCCGGATCCGCGGCCCGGAGGGCTCATTCCGACGGCGGTACGGGCAGCAGGCGGTCGGGAACCGGCAGCCGACGCGCCGCGAGGACGGCCAGGCCCGCGCCCGTCGTGTTCAACAGCACGTCGTCGATCGACGAGACACGTCCGAGTGCCAGGGCGTACTGCGACACTTCCACCGCGGTCGACATGCCGGCAGCCACGATGACCACATGTGTGAGCCGTACCTGCCACGCCATACCGAGACCGAACCCGACCGCCGCGAACACCAGCAGATTGCCGACGATCTGGAAGAACGCGGTCAGCGGAGGGTCGGCGAGGATCTCCACAAGGTCACGCAGCGGCACCAACCGAACATCACGGGGTGCGTCGAGTGGGGTGAGGACCACCACCAGCCACGGCAGCGTCCAGACCGACATGACCGTCGTGGCCCATGCCCGCCGGACCGCCGGCCCTGCCGGGACACCGCGCTTGCGGTAACAGGCCACGAGGTGACGCGTGCAGATCAGGCCGGCCACGGTGAGAGCCGCCGCAGTCGCCACGACCGGAAGCCAACGCAGGTACCCGCCTGGGATCATCGTGGGGCATCGTAGTCCGGGCCGGGAATCCGGCTGACTCTTGAGGAGATGCCGGCGGGTCGGATGTCGTGGGGCGAAACCTCCTTGCCGGACATGGATAGACTTCGCTGTCACGGGCTGCCGGGTCGTGTCCGGTGGTGAGGAGGACCCGATGACACCTGAACCGTGTACGGACGGCACGTTCCGGCACCTGTCCGTGGACCTCCACCCAGTGGGCGGCGGCGACGACGGCATGACGGGTTACACGCTGTGTTCGGCACCGCAGCGTCCGGTCCGAGGCGATGATCAGGCGGCGATCGACGTTCCTTACGACGCGTATCGCACTGACACGCACGTGGACATCGCCGCGTTGCCGCCGTGCGGAGAGTGCCTGCGGGTGGCAGCGTTGCTGGCCGACCCCGAGACCGCGCCGCCGCTGCATCGCAGTCCCCGGCCGGACCTCCCCTCTGAGTTGACCGGTGAGGTGATTCGGCGTCTCCTGGACACCGACATCGCCACCGGTGCCCCACCCGGTCGGCGGGCCGCCGTGCATCTGCTGACCTTCACCGCAGTCCCGGATCAGCCGGGCTTCGCTGACCTCGTGGAGCGCCTCAGTCTGCTGTGGGGCGCGGATGGCACCGTGGAGATGGGGCAGGTCCGCGATTGGGAGGCAGTGGTTCGCTTCGCCGCGACTGCCGATGTGCCGGACCGCGACCGGCAGATGATCGCGTTGGCAGCGAGCCTTGCCGGTAGGCCGTCGGTCGACCTCGACGCCGCCGCCAGCTTCGTCGATGATCCGGCGGCGGCCCGGCGGGTGATCGAGGCGATCGCGATCGCCTCAGGTGACGGCGACCGGTAAGAGTTACTGAGAAAACGGCCCCGAACGCCCGCACCGCCGCCCGCAGCAGTGTCGGACGGATCAACCCGTGGCTGTCAGCGCGGCTTGCAGATGCTCGCGGGCGTCTTCGTCGAACGCGACGAGTCGTACCCGTTGGACGTTTGTCGCCGTTGACCTGACCGTTGCTACGGCGATGCGGGCTGCCTGGTCGGCAGGGAAGCCGTACACGCCGGTGGCGATTGCCGGGAAGGCGATGCTGCGGGCGCCGAGTTCGTCGGCGACCTGCAGGCTCCTGCGGTAGCAGGAGGCCAGGACGTCGGCCTCACCGTGGCCGCCGCCCTCCCAGATCGGTCCGACCGCGTGGATGATGTGCCGCACCGGTGGGTTGAGGTCGAAGGCCGGGGTGGCCATCGCGTTGCCCGGCTCGCAGGGGCCGATCGCACCCCCGGCGCGTGCCAGACGAGGCCCGGCAGCCTGGTGGATCGCGCCGTCGACACCACCGCCGCCGAGCAGTGACTCGTTGGCCGCCGTGACGATGGCGTCCACGTCCTCTCGCGTGATGTCACCCATCACAACCTCGATGATTACCACGGCAGAATCGTGACACACCGCTGGCGTGCCGGTCATGTCACTGGCGGTGAGCAGCTTGCCCGCCGGCCCACGACCCGCGCCACAGTCGAGTCAGCGCCGCCCGCCTCGACGTCAGCGACCGGCCCACCGTGCGGTGGGAGTTGGCCCTGCGCGATGGCCAGGACCCGATCGATCTGGGCTATCAGCAGTACTTCGGTTTCGGCGTGGACGCCGGCATGGCCTGCTTCGTCGACGCGGACGCCAGCGAACGGATGAAGGATGTCTGGCTGACCCTCGACGGCCTGGTCGATCCCCGGCACCGCACGATCGACTCCGGAGCTATGGTCGCGTGGTCCAGCGGCTGGGGTGACGGCGCCTACCCGACCTGGATCGGCTATGACAGCGCCGGACACGTGACCTGCTTTGTCGCGGACATGCTGCTGTTTCCCACCGACAACGACGAGGACTGACCGGAAGCACTCGTGCGCCGAGACCCATCAGCGGGCCCAAGCCCGAAGCACTGTTCCTTACGTTCGCCGTTGGAAACCTCGTCCTACGCCGGTGGGCCGACCGCCGGCTACGAGCAGGCAGAACGCTGCCGGGACCACTCCGAATGCTTCGTCTGTTCGTCAGCCACCCCCAGCTCTTCTTCGGTGCACTGTTCACGCAGATCACGATCGGCGTCCTGCTGTTGGTCACCGCCATTGTCACGGCCGATCGTTGAGATCGGCTCTCCCGTCGAGCGGCCAGGCGGAGACCGGTTCCGGGGGGCTCACCGCTCCAGCCGGACATCCCTTCTGCCTGGTCCCACGTCGACCCTGACAACGACCCCCGCCCTCCCGATCACAGGCAGGCCATCACATGCGACTCACGCCCACCCTGTACCGCATTCCGACGCCGTCACCCGGGCAGTTGAGCACGATGCCACGACCGCGCGGCGACGACTGGCTCGACGACGAGATGATCGCCCTGCGCGACCTCGGCGTGGATGTCCTGGTCTGCCTGCTCACCCCGACCGAGGCCGCTGAACTCGGCCTCACCGGAGAGGCCGCCGCCGCCACCAACGCCGGACTGGAGTTCCACGCCCTCCCTGTCGACGACCTCGGTGTGCCCGACCGTGCACTGGCACAGCCACTACTCGACCTCCTGCATGACCGGCTAACCGGGGGACGGCACGTCGCGGTGCACTGCCGCGCCGGCATCGGAAGGTCATCGCTGATCGCCGCGGCCTGCCTCCTCCGGCTCGGCGCCCCCCTCGACGACGTCTGGAAGGTCATCGGAGAAGCCCGAGGCGTGAGCGTGCCGGAAACCGACGAGCAGCGACACTGGCCGCTCACGTCGCACGTAGCGCCGGTCGACCGGGACCGCTGACTTCCGTTCCAGGATTTCGACACCAGTGGACCCGTGCTTTGCTCGGCGTCGGATCGACGCGCTGCCGACTGCGGTGTACGGCTGATGAGGGAGCCGGCAGTTCCCGGAGGGGCGTGCTCGGCCGTCCGCTGGGGACGATCAGGTGAGGCGACCACGCTGGACAGTCATCTTGGCCAGATACTCATCCTGGCTGTATATTCAGGTTATGCGATCGACTTCGCGTCCCGCGCTGCGGGAACCGTCGTACTTCGTCCTTGCGGCTCTGATCGGTGGCCCGCTCCACGGTTATGCCGTGATCAAGCGGGTGGCTGAGCTGTCCGACGAGCGGGTGACACTCGCTGCCGGTTCGCTGTACTCGGTGATTGACCGGCTACTGGGCGAGGGACTCATCGCCGCCGACGGTGAAGAGATCGTCAACGGGCGTGCCCGTCGCTACTACCGGCTCACCGACGAGGGCTACCGCGTACTCGCCGAGGAAGCCGACCGGCTCGCCCGGGCCGCCCGGGTGGTCATGGATCGTCTGCCGCACCGGAGCTTCCCGCTGGGAAGCATCGATCACCCTTCTATCGTGAGGACCAGACCAGCATGAGTTCTGATGTTCTGGAAAAGCGGTACCGCATGCTGCTGCGGGCCTACCCGGCCGGTTACCGCCGGGAGCGTGCCGACGAACTGATCGACACGTTGATCGGCGACGAACCGACCACCCGCCGCTGGCCCAGCATCCGGCAGGCGGCCTCACTGATCCGGGGCGGCCTACGGGTGCACGGCGGCAGCACCGCGGCCCGGCCCACCGCCGTGCTGCTCTGGCAGGGGCTTCACCTGGGCGCCATGGCGGTGCTGGCGCTGGGTGTGCTCATCGGCTTGAACGACATCGTCGGGACGTTCCAGTTCGGCGGAATCTCGGACCCCCTGCACGTCCTGCGCAACGAGGGCATCCAGACTGTCATGGCGATCGCGGCGCTGGTGGCACTCGTCGCGGGCCACGACCGCACTGCTGCCGTCCTGGTGGTGACTGCAGTGGTGGTGCCGACCGTGATCTCTCCGTACCTGTTCCTCAACGGACTGCCGCAGTGGTGGGCACCGGTCGTCGCCGCGCCATTGGTCATCGCGGGCCTGCGGCGACCGGCGGACGTACCGCCCGCCCCCCGGGCCAACGCGCTTCTGGTCACCGCCGGCATACTCGCCCTGCATCTGATCCCGGTGGAAGGCTACCGTCCCGCCCCTGTGGGTACGCAGATCATCACCGTCGCCATGGTGATCGTCGGTGTAGCCGTCTTCCTGTGGGTGGCGACGGCCGACCAGCGACTGCTGATCGCCGTCGCCCCGACCCTTCTGCTGGGCACGCTGCATCAACTGGGCTACACCGGAACGGGGGAACTGCTGAGCCGGCCTGACGCCCTGCCGTCCCTGGCCCTCGCGGTCGTCATGGTGGTCGTCGCGGTCGTCTCGACTCGGTTGCGGCAGCGTACCCGCGCCTGACCAGCCGCCGGGCGGTCCGACCACGGCGGGGGTCAGCACCGTGCCTGCCCGGGTACGCGGGAACTGCCGCCACGTGCGGGGCAGGTGGCGTGGCGCAGAACGAGGATCCCCGCGTTCTGCGCCACGCGCTTGGAGTGATCAGCACCAGCTCCGGCAGGTACCCTGGGCCGGTGTTCTCGCCTCACGGTCCGTCTCTGCGGGAACTCTGCGTCCAGGCGTTTTCTTCGGTCGAGCGCGGCTATGACCTGCTGGCCCCGAAGTTCGACCACACGCCTTTCCGTACGCCGGACAGCTATCTCCGCGCGACCGCCGACGCGTTGTCCGAACTCGGGCCGTTCGACCAAGGGCTGGACGTGTGCTGCGGCACCGGGGCGGGCATGGCGGTGCTCAGGTCCGTGTGCCGCATAGGCATCACGGGCGTGGACTTCAGCGCCGGCATGCTCGCCCAAGCACGCAGCGCCCACCCGGACGCCACATGGGTTCAGGCCGATGCCCGTGCCCTGCCGTTCACCGGAGGCTTCAGCCTGGCCGTCAGCTTCGGAGCGCTCGGGCACTTCCTGCCCACCGAGCGACCGGCCCTCTTCGCGGGCGTCCACCGCGCGCTGCGGCCCGGCGGGATCTTCGCCCTCCCGATCGGTGCACCGCCGCCACCGACCTCGACCGCGTACTGGGCCGCGCTCGGCTTCGACCTGGCCATGCGGGTACGCAACACCGTGTGGCGGCCCCCGTTCGTCATGTACTACCGGACCAACCCGCTAAGCGCAGTCCACGACGACCTGACAGCGGCCGGCTTCACCGTCACCACCGTGGACCTGACCGCCCTGGGGCAGCGCCGCGACGGCAACCCACGGTGCCGGCTCATCCTCGCTCAACGACCACACTGAACACACGCGTCCGTGAGTTCCGCGTAGCGATGGTGAGGGGCACCGGCCCTGGTGCGGACGGAGACTGGCGCCGCGTTGCTATGTGGAATCGCGCAGTGGGCGGGGCACCGGGTTGCCGTCGATCGACCATCGCTGCTGGTTTCGCCGTGGCGGGGAGCACGACGACCCGGACGCATGGATCGATAGCGAGATGGGCGGCGACGTCTACGGCCGATTGGGACCCGTACGCGACATAGATCTGCCGGAGACGGTGGATCGGCACGGGCACGACCGTCGCAACGGTGAGTGGAGGACGTCACCGTCGCTCGGCGATGAGGATTTCTGTGTCACCGGGCCAGTCCCAGAACAGGCCACTCGCCGGCGACGCATGCTCCAGCAGGATCCGAAGCTCTGCGATGAACTCGTCCAGCCTGGACCCGAACAGGTGGGGCGCAGCGAAAGACATCGACAGATAGCCGGCGATGACGCCGTCGACATCACGGACGATGTCGGGCCGTCCCGGTGCGTAGACGACGCGCGGCCTGCCGAAGCGCGTGCGGGCAAGCGTCTGCTCAAAGCGCTCCGTCTGGTAGGCCGTTGCTGGTCGGGCACCCGAGCGCCGCTGCCGGCCGAGGTAGGCGCTCAGGAGCCGATCGACGTCGTCATGAGCGATGGGCGGCATGTCCGGCAGTTGCTGCGGTGCCGGCCGGGTCGGGTCGTGGACGATGAGCACGATCGCCCCACCCGGTTCCAGCGCGTCCCAGACGGCTTCGGCGACACGAACGCGGTCGGTGCGATGAAACGACTGCCCGAACGTCACCGTCCGCATCTGCGGCAGCCTCAGGTGGGGAAGGTCCTCAGCAGTGGCCCGGACGAAGTCGACCCCTGCCACCCTGTCGGCCGCAGCCCAGACGCGGGCCTCGGCGAGCATGTCCGCATCCGGCTCCAGCAGCGTCACGTGCGCGAAGAACGGAGCGAGTTGCAGCCCCACCGTGCCAGGCCCACTCCCGACATCGAGCAGTTGGCCGCTGCCGTCGAGCCCCAGCTCGCCTGCCAGCACCTCGCCCAGCTGAGCCGAGTAGGGCGGCCGCCCATGCCGGTAGTACGCGCGGCACCCTTGAACTGGGTCGGGTCATACACCCGAACAGTCTCGCAACCCATCACACCGTACGGACGCGCCATGACGTGGAGCCACCGGATCTACCGCAGACTCTACGCACGCCGGCAGCCCTGCCTCGAGCTGTTTCGCCTCCGCCTGGGAGATCATGTCGGCATGGCCAGCATCGTCGAGATCCACGTCCCGTTGACACCAACTCCGGGTCTTGACCCGGACGCCTACGCGTTTCCCTGGATCGACCAGGTCGAGGACTTCTTGGTCGACGTGGAAGACGAAGGCACGATCGAGGTGTACGACGACGGCGAGCAACTCGGCGACGTGTACGTCTTCTTCATCACCGCAGCGACCGAGGCCAGCCTGCTGACCGCCGCATCACGGGTGGCAACTCTCGACGGCGTGCCGACAGGCGCGTTCGCCATCGTCACCGATGAGGGGGCGCCGGACGGAACCGGACGACGAGTCGACCTCCCGGTCGCCTGAGAAGCCGGCTACGCCCCCGCGCGCACCCTGAGCCCCGGCGCAAGGTGCTAGAAGGCCCACTACGTAGATCATCATGTGCCGGGACACGGCAGAAGCGGTGGGCTCCCACACGAGCTCCGGGTGATCCTGCCCTCGTTCAGCACCTGATTTATGGGGTTTGCTGCAACGATGCATGGCGTGGGAACTGTGAAGACTGCGACGCCCGCCATCTCGCCTCTGTCCGGCGAGCCGATCAAGCGTGCCGATGCCGAACGGCTCGCGGGGGTGCTGAAGGCGTTCGCCGACCCGGCCCGGCTGCGACTGCTCAGCCTGATCCAGTCGGCCCCAGAGCAAGAGGCGTCGGTCAGCGACCTCACCGAGCCTCTCGGGCTCTCCCAGCCGACTGTCAGTCATCACCTGCGGATCCTCACCGAGGCCGGCCTGCTCGAGCGTGACAAGCGCGGCGTCTGGGCGTACTACCGCCTCGTGCCGTCGGCCATCGCCGCGGTCGCCGACCTGTTGACCCCGCCCCGCAAACGAGCAACGAAGAAGTCCCGCTGACCGATGCCATGGAAGACCGGCCGCAGAGACGGCTGCCGGTGCGACAACTCACCGGCACTGCGGCCGGACGGTAGCCTGGCGCTGCGCAGGACGACCTCAAGGCAGCCATTGAGGAGCTTTACCAAGCATTCGGGCATGTTCAGCTGACCGGCCAGGTGGACTACTGCAATCACTGCGTGGCTCCGGAGCAGGTGGAGGCTCGATGGCATCGACCGGGGCCCACGATCGGTTCTGGATCGATGTCGACCGGTGGCTCCGAGGTCCTGACCCACGTACCCTGCTGATGACGGCCCGCATGGATGCCCGCGACCCATCGGTCCTCGACGAACTCAGCAGTGCCGACGGCTCCCTCGCGTTCTTTGTTGACCTCAACCAGAGTTGAGGTGCTTCACTGCCTGTCGTGGATCTTGATGGTGTGCGTGTCGTCATCACCGGTGCGGCACGGGGTACGGGGCGACTTCTGGCCGAAGCGTTCGCTGAACGCGGCGCACAAGTCTTCCTCTCGGCCCGCGATCTGGGGGCGGCCGAGCATGTTGCGGATGCGATCAACCGGCGAGGGCCCGGTCGGGCTGATGCGTTTCGCTGCGACCTCGCCGTACCGGATTCGGTGCGTGTGTTCGCCGCAGCCGTGGCCGGCCGGACGAGTCACCTCGATGTGCTGATCAACAATGGTGCCGCATACATCGAAGGTGAGGACCTGGCAGACGTTTCCGACGATGTGATCGACAGCGTGATGGCTGCGGGCGGGACCGGCACCGTGCTGCTGACCAAGCACCTGTTGCCGCTGCTGCGCGCATCGTCGCGGCCCGACATCGTCAACATGATCTCCGCGTGCGGTGAGGTGGGGCACCGCCGTTCAGGCGCGCATCCCGCGTTCTACGCGGCCAAGCACGCCCACGCCGGGCTCGCTGAGATCCTGTCGCACCGGCTCCGGCCAGAAAAAATCCGAGTGATTTCCCTGTTTCCACCGGACTTCGTCCAGGACGGGCCGCGGCAGGCGGACAGCGACCTCACTGCACGGTCAGTCATCGACTGCGTGCTCTTCGCCGTCGGTCAACCACGAGACTGTTTCATCCGCGAGTTCCACTTCGAGCAAGTGCGGAATCCACACGCGTGAACACCCGTCGTGCCAGACAGCCCGAACAGACAGGAATTCTCGGCGCAGGTCAACGCGCGCTCTCGCCCGCGACCCGCAGACCATGATGTCGACCCGTTCCGGCGGCTTGACTCGCCGCGCGTTGACCTGCAAGAGGGCGACTTCTGCGAGGTCTTGATCCCGCCCACCGACGTCGTCGTCACATGGACCGCTCGCTCAGCTGACGGGCCTACCCGAGCAACGCCGCCGCCGCGGCCAGGGTCGCCAGGGACAGGGTCGTGGTCACCACTACCGCCCGGTTGGCCACCGCCTCGCCGACGCCGTACTCCTGGCCGAAGATGAACGTGTTCTGCGCGGTCGGCAGCCCCGCGCACACCACCACAGCGAGCAACTGCGGCGCGGACAGGTGCAAGGCCAGCCCGGCCGCGTACGCGATGACCGGCTGCGCGACGAGCTTCAACGCGGTGATCACCGCAAGCTCGGTCACCCCGACCGGCTCGGCCGGCTTGACCTCTGCCGGCGACGGCACCGTGTGGTGCAGCGACGCGCCGAGCGCGACCAGGGCGGTCGGTGCCGCGGCGCCCGACAGCAGGGTGAGCGACGCGTCGACCGCCGACGGCAGTTGCAGGTCGGCAGCCGAGCACGCGACGCCGAGCAGGGAGGCCAGGATCACCGGGTTGCGTACCGGCAACGAGGCGATACGGCGGATCCGTACCCGCCCGGCCGGGTCGCTGTGCCGGTCCAGGGCGATCAGGATCACCGGCGCTACCACCAGCACCTGCAGCAGCACCACCTCCGCCAGGAACGACACGCTGCCGAGAACCTGCGTGGCGATCGGGATGCCGAGGTTCGCCGAGTTCACGTATCCGGCGACCATGCCCCAGATCGGCCGTTCGCTGGGCTCGCGACCGAACAGCCGGCTCGCGCCGACCCACCCGAACCCGACGACCGCAGCGGTGCTCACCCCGAAGGCGAGCAGCGAACGGCCGGCGAACCCGGAGAGCGGCATTCGGGACAGGGCCAGGAAGAGGGCGGCCGGCATCGCAAGATGGAACACGAACCGACCGAGCACCGACGCCCCCGCCTCGCCCAGCAAACCCCACCGACAGGCCGCGTAGCCGACCGCGGTGAGGATCCAGATCGGCACGAACGCCGACACCAAGCTCATACAGGCGTCACCGGCAGGCGGGCAACGCACCGGCCCAGGAACCGGCAGGCACCCGGGGTGTACGAGTCGAGAGAACTGGTGATGATCTCCACCGGGCGAGGATGTCATCGACCTGCCGCAGGGTGAGCCCGGTGCCGTGACACTCCACAGCGCTGCCGCCGGCCCTCAGATACACCGACGCATCCGCAGTGCGCAGTGAGCCGCAGGGCGACCAGAGATCGTCCATAAGTACGTCGATCGGGGAGCCACGCGTTCAGCCTCGCATCCCCTCCGGACCGAGCACACGCCCGCTCTCGCACGGCTCTGACGGGCCGATCCCCACGTGCACATCGCCGCCGAGCGCAGACGTGCGGCGAGCCCGGCCGTGGCCGACTCCGGTCCGAGCCGAAGCCGCGCACCGATGCTCCTGGGGTTAGAAACCCGTGCCCGGACCCTTCGGATCCAGCGGCGGGGAGGGGTCAGGGCTGATCGGGACAGGGCTGGGGTGGTCCAGCGGCGGGGAGGGGTCAGGGCTGATCGGGACAGGGCTGGGGAAGTCCATCGGTGGCTGATCGGCGGGAGCGGACGGCGGGGCGTCCCGGCTCACCGCCAACGCCAGTGGCGTGCCGACCATGAGGGCGGCGACGACGCCCGCCACCCCCACCGAGACGGTGAGGGTACGACGCCTGCGCGCCCGGGCGACGGCGGAGTCTGTCAGGTTCATCGGAACTGCCTCCTCGGCAAGATCGGTGAGGGTGGATCGGATGAGGTCGTCGATCGGGGTGTTCATCGCTTCAGCTCCAGCACGAGTTCGGCACCGGGCAGCACCTCACGCAGCCGGCTGACCGCTCGGTGGGTCCGGCTGCGGACCGTCCCGACCGAGCAGCCGAGCACCTCGGCCACCTGTTGTTCGGGCAGGTCCTCGTAGTACCGCAGGACCAGCACCGCGCGTTGCGCCACGGGAAGGCGCAGCAGAGCTGCCCGCATGGCCAGCCGCAGGTCGGCGTGGCCGCTGTCGTCCGGGTGTTCCCGCTCGACCGGCGAGCCGACAAGCGTCTCCCGTAGTCGTCCCCGGCGCCGCCACCAGCTGACCCGCTCGCGGTACATCACCGCGCGCACGTACCCCTCGGGGTCCTCGTGCCGGATCGTCGGCCATCTGGCATACGTCTTGGCCAGCGCCGACTGCACCAGATCCTCGGCGGCATGCTGGTCGCCGGTGAGCAGGTACGCCGCCCTGATCAGGGCGGCGGTCCGGTTCTGCGCGAACTCACCGAACCTGGCTCTCGCCTTGTCGTCCAACCGCTCAGCTCCGTCCCGTACGCCTCATTCACCACCACAGACGCACGGGATCGCGCCCGCTATCCACGAAATGTGTGCCATTCCAGGCGGGCCGATCCCTGCAGGTCGGCGGGTGGGCAATCGGCGCGGCCTGTCCGACGTGATCGTCACGTGGGACGCGTTGACTATGGCTCCTAGGATGAGTTCCTTGGCGGATGATTCCGCCGAGATTGCGCCAACGACATCACTCCTTGGTCGGGGTTTAGGGTGGTCATCGAATGCGCGACCTCAAGAGGTTTACGGCTGACTGGGCAATCTCGGTTCTGGGCACGCTGGTCTCTCTCGTCGCAATCGTCGCCACGTTGCTGGCTGGCATCAGCGGGCCGATGAGCGTCGCCCTGGGTCTCACGGGCGTGGCCACGAGCCTGTTGTTCGGGATGATGCAGAAACTCAACGAGATCAAGGAGGAGCAGGCCCGCGCGCACCGCGAACTTGACCAGGGCTGGACGCGAACTGAGTCTGCCCTTCGCTCGGTTACCGAGACGTACGATTTCATCAGCAGAGGCGCCAACCTCGGACTGTTCGACCCCGAGGTCAAGCGGCTGGCGAAGATCGGGCAGGCCAGCCGCGCGGAGAAGCTCGATCACATCCTCGTGGAGCAGGCCGTGGCGCGGGTACGAAACACTCTGGACGACTTGTCCGGCCTCGCCGACGGCCGCCTGCAACTCGACTTCACGTACTCCAATGTGCTGCTGGACTTGATGCGTTCCGCCACAACCGAGGTGCTCGGCTCGAGCCCGGCCGAGGTTGAGGACGTGTGGTGGCAGCTGCCGCTTTACCGGGAGTATCTGGAGATCCAGCGCTCGCTCATCGCCGACCGCGGTGTGCGAATCTCCCGCATCTTCATCTCCGAGAACGTGACCCCGAAACTCTACGACCTCATGGAAATTGAGGCAAATATCGGGATTAACGTCAAATGGGTGCAGAACCGCCGGATACAGAAGTCGCTTCGCGAGTCGTTTGTTGTCATCGACGGAAGGATCATGCACCGGACCGTGTCGATGTCGGACCATGACGACGACAATCACTTTTCGCAGAATGCTGCCGATATCGCGAGCTACGCCGGCAAGTTTCACCGGCTGCTCCCATTTTCCCAGGACCTGGCCTCCGTACGGCCGCGGACATGATGGAAAGCCGGCAGCCAACCAGCGCTTGAGCCTGGTTGTTCGTATCCTGGAGTTGCTGTCTCGTCCCGACTGGAGTCGTCTGGTGGACACCGCCTGGGTGGCGGCCGAGCGCGGTGGGGTTGGCGCGCTTGAGGCGCTGCAATGCTCCGACGGCACAACCTGGCTGGTCTCCGGCGGTACCGACCACGTCGTTCAGGTGTGGCAGGTGGCGCAAGGACGGGCGACGCCGATGCTCAGGTTCACGCATGCCGCTGAGGTGCTCGCGCTCGCGGTGTGGGAGGGCCAGGCCGGAGCCCGGGTGGCTTGCGCCGGCAGTGGTGGCGACGAGGGCGGTGGCTACCTCGGGGTGTGGGATCTCGTTACGGGTGCGCCGGTCGCCCAGGCCTGGCGGGCCCACGACCGGTGGATCCCGGACATCGCCACGTGGATCACGCACGACGGGTCGGTCCGGCTCGTGTCAGCTGCGGTGGACGGCACGGTACGACTATGGGACCCGGAGACCGGCGCGGCACTGGGCGACCTGACCGTGGCCGGCTCCGGCCCGGTCAATGCGCTCGCGACGTGGACCGATCCGGCAAAGGGCGCCCGCCTCGCCGGCGGAAGCGAGGAGGCCGGGATCCTGGTATGGGACCTCGACACCGGCGCGCTGGTCAACCGACTCCCGGCCAGCCGGGTATGGAGCCTTGCCGCCTGGACCGCTCGGGACGGCACGCTACGACTGGCATCCGGCCACACGGACGGAATGATTCAGATTGTCGACCCGGAATCCGGCGACGTGAGCGCTTTGTCGTCGGCCGGGCATGCGGGCTGGGTGCACAGCCTCGCCACCTGGGTCACCACCGACGACGGCCACCGGCTGGCCTCGGCCAGCATGGACGGCACCGTACGGATCTGGGACCTGGAGATCGGCGAGCCGGTGGGCCAGCCGCTGACCGGGCATATCGGCGGGTCGGAGAGTTCGATGACGGCGTGGACGGGTCCGGAGGGCCACGGCTACCTCGCCGTCGCGGCGGCGAGTGGCACGATCCGCATCTGGGACACCGATGCCCACCGGGTGGTCGACGAGCCTCGGACGTCGCACAGCGCCGGTGTTTGGGCGGTCACGAGTTGGCGTACCTCGGAGGGACGTACCCATCTCGCGACGGCCGGAGACGGTGGGAGCATCCGGATCCGGGACGCGGACACCGGCACCGAGGTCACCGCTCCGCTGGTCGGGCACACGGCCGCAGTGTGGTGCCTGGTGAGCTGGTTCGACGAGCATGGTCGGATCCAGCTCGCCTCGGCCGGCGATGACGGCACCGTTCGGATCTGGGATCCGACTGCGGGAACGGAGCAGGCGGTCCTCACCGGGCACGCTGGCTGGATTCCGGCCCTGGTGCACTGGACGGACTCGGATGGACGGCCGCGTCTGGCCTCCGGTGGTGCCGACGGCACCGTACGGGTGTGGGATCCGGCAACTGGTGCCGCCGAGCAGGTAGTTGACTGCCGCCCACATCTGCGGTGGGTCCTTACGCTGGCCGTGTGGCCCCGGTCCGACGGGCGCACCTGCCTCGGCGTCGGCGGAGACGACGGGATCATCCGGGTACACGTTCTCGGCGACCGAGCGCGGCCGTGGCTCTCCCTCGATGGACAGATCGGCTGGGTACGGTCGCTCACCACGTGGACCGGACCGGACGGCCGGATCCAGCTCGCGTCCAGCGGTGTCAGCGGGCTCATCCGGATCTGGGACGCGGAGTCCGGCACGCCCATCGGGCCGTCCCTCACCGCACACGCCGGCGCCGTCCGGTCGCTGGTCACCTGGACCGATACCGCCGGCCGTCCGATGCTCGCCTCCGCCGGCTCCAACGACAGCACGATCCGGCGGTGGGACCTTCAGTCGGGGACAGCCGTCGGTGGGCCGATGACCGGGCACACCGGCGGCGTGTGGAACCTGGACGTGTGGACTTCGGAGGACACGACATCGGGGAAGTCATCGGCGACCTGAGTCGGGCCGGATACGAGTTGGTCGTCTTTGTTGACGACATCGACCGCTGCCGGCCGGGCACCGCTGCGGAGGTGTTCGAGGCGATCAACCTGTTCCTCTCCGGGGTCACCACCCGCCAAGGCTTGCGCGCACGGTTCGTTGTCGCACTCGATCCCGAGATCATCGCAGCGCACCTCGACAACGTGTACGCCGCACTCGGCGGATCCGGCGTCGCCCGGTACGGCGACGACCCGAGCCCGGGGTGGGCCTTTCTGCGCAAGCTTGTTCAACTCCCGGTGGTGCTCCCGCAGATCCCCGAACCAGCAGTCGGCGAGTTCGTCGACCGAATCACCGCGCCGGCCCCACGTCCGGCCTCCGTCCCGCCCACCGCCGCACCGCCCGTGCCGGCGCCGCGTTCGAAGCCGGCAGTCGAGCTCCGAGGGACTCGATCCGCCCCCGTACCTCCAGCAGCCATTCCGGTGGAGACGGTGCCATGGCGGACCATCGAGCGGCATCCTGAGGTCAGTAGCCTGATCGCGCGCCGGCTGGCCGCGCAGCCCAACCGCTCCCTGCGCGAGGCCAAACGGCTGCTCAACGTCTGGCAGCTCTACGAACGCCTGCTTGCCTCGGGCGAGCCGGTCCCCCCGGACCAGGCGATCCGTCGCGCCCGCCACCTCGTACTCGTCGCCGAGATCGTCACCCGGTGGCCGGCGTTACAGCGCCCGCTGCACCGCTACCTCGACCCGACGGCCCGCGGGCTCGACCTGCTCGCGAAGACCGCCGCCGCCGACGCAGCCTGGGCAGAGGCCGTCGAGCGGCTCGGGATCGACGTGGATGTGCATGCGCACGCACTGGCCGGCCTCCGCCAACTCCTCCGCGACCACTGCGATGCTGAGCTCCTCAAGCTCACCCGAGCGCTCTTCTGACGCTGTCCGCGGTGACGTGCCGTCACTTGCGGGCAGGTAACAGGTTCGATACACAATGGCCAGTGCACCGAGCGCGCCGGAGCGAGAACCCAGTGTGATCCGCTGAGACCGATGGAGGCACGTCCATGGCGTTGACCCCGGAGGCCGGCGGTCGTGGCGATTCCGCGTCATCCGTGCCGATGCAGTCCCCGGGGCCGGTGAACACCGAGGTCGAGTGGGACAGGTTCGACCCGCAGGCCTATGTCCGGCACAACTACGCGGACCTGCGCTCCGACGACCGGGAGCTGCTCCGCCGAACCCGGGACTTCTTCGCCGCAGCGAAGCTGACCGACGCGCGTTGTGTCGACGTCGGATCGGGCGCCAACCTCTATCCGGCCCTGACGCTCCTGCCGTTCGCGCGTGCCATCGATTTGTGTGAATTGTCCACGTCGAACGTGCGCTGGCTGCGTACGCAGGTCGACGGCTACGACGAACTCTGGGATCCGTACTGGCAGGTCTGCGTCGAGCATCCGGCGTACGCGGCGCTGTCGGATCCGCGACAGCGCCTGGCTCAGGTCGGCCAGGTCTGCCGGACCAGCGTCTTCGACCTGCCGCAGCACACCTGGGACGCGGGCACGATGTTTTTCGTGGCCTGCTCCATCTCGGCCGACCGGGCGGAGGCCGAACACGCCGTCGCCCGGTTCCTGCGGGCGCTGCGTCCCGGCGCACCCTTCGCCGTGGCCGTCATGCTCGGATCCGTCGGATACCGCGTCGGCCTGCGCTCGTTTCCGGCCGTGGCGTTGCACCGCGCCGAGGTGGTGGCTGGCATCGCGGCCGGCGCGTACGACGTGACCGTCCACGAGGAGCGCCCTCGACCGCCGTTGCGCGACGGATACCAGAGCATGCTGCTGACCACCGGCCGCACCCGCGGATAGGCGCCGGCGACTGTCATGGAAGCCCCCGACCGGATGCCCCGGTCTGCCGCGTGGAACCCTGCACCATGTCCTGCGGCTCGCTGACATGCGGGTGGCAGAGCGTCTCCGGTGACACTCGACCGGCCCGTTACCATGACACTGCACATCCGTGCCGGTCATCGTGGATCACCGTGCGCACAGCAACACCAGCAATTCCGAGTCGGCGACTACATGCAGACGGCGGTGGATCATGCGGATACAGCCGCGCCAGGAGATCCTCGACATCTGGCGGGCCACGGTGCGGAGCTGCTGGGAAAAAGGCGAATGGCACTGGGGCGGCCGAAGCGGTAGCAATTCCATAAATGATGCCGAGCAACTGCTGACCTTGCTCCTGCCCGCATCGAAGATCCCTGCGCTGTCGCTCGACGACCCCGACCGCGCCGACGACGAGGTGATCGAGGCCCTCAACTCCCTCGGCGGTGCGATCGAAATACCCCGCCGGCTGGTCACCGTCATGATCGATTACTTCCGGCGGTACACCGCCGAGGACGGCACGCCCGTCTTCGGCGGCGGCGGCTACCTCACCCCCGTCGAGGGCGGCCCGGAGCTCACCGAGGAACAACGGTCCCAGGACATCGTCGACTCGTTCGCCGTCTCCGTCACCCTCACGCTGGCGACCATCGGTTTCGTCAAGGTCTACCGCAGTGCCACCCAGCGACGGGAACTGCTCGCGCAACTGGACGAGTTGGAGACGATGGCCAGCATTCGGCTCACCGCCGCCATGGTGGGCCTGCTGCGTAGCTTCAGCACCTTCGTCTTCACCTCCACCGACGAGTACGGCCGACGACTGTGCGACATGGTCAACCAGGACGAGCTACCGCGCCGGGAACTCGTCGCGGCGCTGCGCGAGCAGTTGCGAGACACCATGGCCAGTCTGCGCAGCGTGGTCATCGGGTCGGGCCGGGTCACCGAAGACCTCGACAACAGCGACATGCTCTTCGAATGCGGCTGGTCGTGGGGCATCATCGCCGGCGCCGAGGAAGTCCCCACCAGCGAGTCGATCGGCCGGCAACGCGAAGGCTCGGCCGAGAATGCCCCCTACCTCTACTTCACGGTCATCGCGATGGATGCCATCGAAGACCTGAACTCCGAACGTACCCGCCTGCTCGGCCTGCTCAACGAGGAACAACAGCGGTTGTCCCGGGCGCTGCAGCTACGCTGGGAGCTGACCCGGACCTACTGGGCGACGGTGGCGACCTTCGGCAACCGTCGGCGATGGCCCATCGAGGACATCCCGTGGCGCACGACCGACGGCGACCGCACCGACTACTACACCCTCCAAGCGACGTCGCTGGCAGTCAAGGGACTGCTCGCGGTCGGACGGGGCGGCGACGAGGAACTCGGCCGCATCGCCGCGGTCCTGGTGGAACTGGCCCAGCGGGCCCGCGTCACCCGACGCGCAACGCCCGGCGAGTCAGCGCTGCTTGTGCACACTCCCGGTAAGCGGGTCACCCTCAACGACGACACGTCCAAGCCGATCATGACGTGGGTCGTGAACGAGTTCTCCACCGTGCTGCTGCAGCGGGCGATCACCGTCGCCGGTCTGCTGAGCAACGCCCGGCGGCGCAGCGAACTGCTCGAGTTGGCCGACGAGGTGTGGGACCACCTGCTGCTGCGCCGCATTCCCGACGGCCGGCACCGAGGGCTGTGGGACCATGCCGGCGGCGCTTTCCCCGGGCTGGCTCCCAGGCCGGAAGCGCCCTCCTGGTATCTGACCGCGCGGGTCGTACAGGCGCTGGTCAACGCCGGTCAGCTGCTCTGGGATCGGCCCTTCCCGCGCGCAGCCCGGCTCTCCGGGTACGCGCAGGATCTGATCGACGAAGCGGAATACCTGTTCGACCGGGAGTTGATGCGCGGCACGTTCGCCGGCGAGGCGATGCAACGCAGCATGCGCAGCATCCGGGCGAGCCTGCGCCAGGCGCAACTGCTGGTGGACGAACGCCCGGGCACGGCGGCCGCCCTGGCGAACACGCTGCTGCTCCTGCTCAACGACGTTACTACCGGGCAGCAGAAAGCCAGCGAGGGGATCTGATGCTGGTCTTCGTCACGTCGCACAAGGGTGGCACCGGTCGTTCGGTGACCGCCGCGAACATCGCCTACCGCAGCGCCCTGTCCGGCCGTCCCACCTGTTACCTGGACTACGACTTCGGCTCGCCTACCGCCGGCATCACGTTTCAGATCCCGGACGCCGTCAACGGGGTGGAGGGCGCAGGACCCAACAACGGCGGCCTGCACCGCTACCTGCGCGGAGAAATCCCGTTTCCCGAGCAGTTGGACGTGTGGGGTAGCTCGGAACGGGCCAGCCTGCGCCAGCGACCGATCGGTTCGGGTCCGTTGGTGCTCCTACCCGGCCAGCGCAACGGCAGTGAGTTCGGGTTCACCAACGACATCGCCAAACGCTGCGCCGAGCTCTTCCTCCGACTGGAAGAGGAGTTCGACCTGACCCTCGTGGACCTCAGCGCCGGCCGGTCGTACGCCAGTCAGATGGTGCTGGCTGCCACCGCGACCCCCGCGCTACGCAAGGTGGTCGCGCGCTGGTTGGTCTTCCATCGCTGGACTCCTCAGCACGTCACCGCGGCGGCTGATCTCGCCTTTGAGGCGGGTGGCATCCTCGCCATGGCCAAGGAGTACGGCCACGAGCCGGAGCGGCTGCGGGAGTCGCTGCGTTTCATCCGCACGGCAGTGATCGACTCCCGCGGCCCCGAGGTCGGCCACCTCGACCTCGCGCAGCAGGCATTCCTGCGCAAGTGCGACACGGAACTGTCGGAACTGGCCCGCCGTCGAGGTGTCGGACGCACGACGCTGCTCGGCGCGGTACCGCTGGACCCGCTGTTGCAGTGGCGCGAACAGCTCATCTCGGACCATGACGTACAAGCCAAGATTGCGAATGTGAAGACGGTGGACGCCATCGTGGAGCTGACCGAAAAGCTCTTCGACGAGACCGCATGGGAAACCGTGTGATCGACGTGGATGTCAGGTTCCAGGAGGCAGCTGCGGTGCGTCGGACAGAGAGCGTGGCGTACTCACATCTGTCGGTCGAGTTGGGCCACTTCTACGCGGACGACTTCGGCAGCGGCTGCCAGGACCTGCGGCGCAGGTTCGCGCGCATCGCCGACTGGTCACCGGCGATCCCGGCGCTGGCCCGCCAGGGACTGTCGGCCCCGCGCCAGCCGCGGATCAGCACCTGCTTCATGGTGGACGATTACTTCCACCGGTTCGGCTCACCCCGCGAGGTGATCCCACAGGTGCAGAGTGCCGCGGCAGAGCTGGGCCTGGTGTTGGACTACGTGGCTCGGGAATCCAGCTTCGCCCGTCACGGCGGCGTCGAACTCGCCCAGATGGTGGTCGACACCCTCGTGGTGGAGCCACCTCGGCACACCACCGGAAGCCGGCCCCCGCTCAGTGAATCCGGGTGGCTGTCCAACGGCATGCGCTCACCCGGGTACGTGGACGCGCCGGCGATGACCCTGCCTCGCCCCTGGTCCCCGCCGGTGCAGTCCGGTGACCCCCGGCACTCGATCTTCGTCGACATAGAGCTGTGGTCCGACGAACCGCAGACCCGGGAGTGGGCGTGCGCGCTGCTCGCATCGGTCTGGCAGATGGCCCGGCTGGGCGTGCTGCGACACCGCGGGCAGACCCTGATGCAACCCAGCCGGCTCACCGGCGAGCTACCCGCCGACTGGGACGAGTTGCCTGCGATCGTCCAGCTCAACCCGACCGCCGCGCCGTTTTGCGCGTACCGCACACTGACCCTCATGGACACCCAGTACCTGCCGGTCGAGCTGGCGGTACGGACCATCCTCGGTCAGGTGGCGGTACCGCCGGCGGTCGCGCAACAGATCACCCGGCGCGCCGGTGGTGAAGGCCTGGACCTGCCCAGCGAGCTCGTCGACCGGCTGAGTTACGTGTTCATCGGCGGGTGAGTGTGCTCAGCGCCCACATGGCTGGTCGACCGACATGCGGCTCGCCAGGTCACGCAGTAGCGCCAGGTTGCCCACACTGATCTGATCGCGGATCCAGTTCACCGACGAGTTCCACTGGCGGCTGAATCCGGGCACCTGCTCCAACCGGTCCCAGATCGGCCGCAGTCGCGGGTCGACCCGCGCGCCCGGCAACCACAGATGTAGCAGGTGCTCCAACACGGGACGCAATCGCTCGACATGCTCCTGCCCGTTGCCCGACCGGGTGACAACGGCCTCCATCAGGGATGAGAGCGTGGTCAGCAGCCAGTCGTGCAACGCGAGGTCCTCGCAGAGACCGGCCACGGCCGCCGGCACGTCCTGCGGGGCGAGCACCAGTTCGACCGTACGCAGGGTCGGGGAGTCCACGGTGACGATGGCCGAAACCTCCCGGTCCGGCTGCTGGCCCACCTGCGCGGTCCAGCGCAGCCGGGTACGCGCCGCACGCAGCGGCGGACGCCGGTCCAGCAGGTCGGACATCTGCACCCCGTCGAGCACCCGCCCGGTGATCGCCTCCAGGTTCAGCACGTCCGCGTCATTGCCGTGCAGGAACCCCGAGGTCAGGTCGGCGCTGTCCAGCTTGCCGACCGTCTCCAGGACGCCCGGGTTGGCCAGATAGTGCGACCAGGGCTGGCGGCGTTCTCCGGCGACGACCTGGATGACCGACGACGCCTGCACGATTCGGCCACCGGTGATGATGGCCCGGGTGACCACCGCGCCCACCCCCCGTAGCCTCCTCCGCCTGGCGCTGGGCAGCCAGCAGTCCACGCCGGTGCGCACATCGGGCGAGACCGCATAGAGCGACGGACGGCGGGATGTCAGCACGGCCTCGCCTTCGACCAGGCTGAGCACCTCCGAACTCTGCTCCTGAACCAGCGCCGTGCTGTGTTGAAGCAGGTTGGTGTGCACCTCACCGAAAGTGATCATGGCTTCCTCCGCATCGCCGTCCGCCCGCAATCATCCTGCGGAATGCGACCCCCGCTGATTACCCTCGCCGTGACCTGCGCCGACACCGACCCCTTTGAGGTAACGGGACCCGGCGAAAACGGAATCGACCAGCGGGTCGGCATCTGCCCTGGGGGCATCATAGGCCCGACATCGGCGGGAATCCTATGGCGGCGGAGCGTCACCGGCCGCACGAAGGTGACGACGACTGATATTTTCGATAGTGCGGACGCCAGCTACCCCTGGAGTTGCCGTTTATGAAGGTCTACCTTTCGGCCACTCAGAAAGACCTGCTGGAATATCGCGCTGCCGTACACGCAGTGGCACGCCGTCTGGAGATCGAGGACGTCGCCATGGAAGCGTACGGTGCCGACGTCCGACCACCGCTCGACCGCTGCCTGGCCGACGTACGCCGCTGCGACCTCTACATCGGACTTTTTGCCTGGCGCTACGGATTCCGCCCGCCCGGTCAGGAATCCTCCATCACCGAACTGGAGTACCGCGAGGCACTCGCGGCCGGAAAACCCTGCCTGGTCTTCCTCCTCGCCGAGGAGACCCCCTGGCCGGTCGACCAGGTCGACCGGGGCGCCGACGGCGAACGAATCGTCGAACTGCGCCGCGAACTCAAGGAACGACACCTGTGCGCCTTCTTCACCAGCGTCGACGACCTCACCGCCAAGGTCACCGCAGCGCTGGCCGACGTACGCAGTGGACGCTCTCCCGCACGTGGACCCGCCGATCCGGACACCCACCTACCCGAAGCCGTACGCAGCCACTACCACAAGCAACTGGCACTCAGATACCAAGCCGTCCCGGTCGACGCCGTCTCACCACGTCCCACCATCGGCTACCTCACCGTCGGACTGCCGAAATTGTTCGTCGAGCCCCGAGTACACGAGGAAGCCCGCCCGGAGATGCCACTGGCCTGGTGGCGATGGGCCGGCACCACATCCGACGGCGACACCAGCGGCCTACCCGGCGTGGTGAACCCGGAAGAGCTCGAACGACTCTGGGAGGAGTACGCGGCCAAGGACGCGCTCTCGCTGTTCGACGTGGTCTGCGACCCCGGCCGCCGAACGATCGTCCTGCTCGGCGACCCCGGCTCCGGCAAGTCAGCGGCCGCACAGTACCTGGCACTGGCACTGGCCGGAGCCTGCGACGAACCGCGACTCGCGGCGCTCAACCAGTACCTGCCCGTGCTGATCGAGCTTCGCTCCTACGCCGCGCACCGCGGCGACGGCCGCTGCGACGGCTTACTCGACTACGTCGGCCACCGCCACCAACAGGGACTGACCGGAATCGACCAGGAGGTGCTGGAGTCATACCTGCGCCAAGGCGGCCAGGCCCTCTTCCTCTTCGACGGACTCGACGAGGTGTTCGACCCGGCCCAGCGCGAAGAGGTGGCCGCACAGATCGCCACCTTCGCCAACGAGTACCCGGGAGTGCTGTCAGTGGTCACCTCACGGGCAGCCGGCTACCAGCGACACACATTCGCCAACGCCGGGTTCGACCACTTCACCCTCGAAGACCTCGACGACGAACAGATCACCCAGTTTCTCGACAACTGGTACCGCTACGTCATGCCCACCCCAGCTGTCGAAGCACAACGGCAACGACGACAGCTCCTCGACATGCTGCGCAACTCCCGAGCGATGCACGAGATCGCCGGCAACCCCCTCCTGCTGATGCTCATGACGATCGTCGGCCGCAGCCACCCCCTGCCCCGCAACCGACGCCGACTGTACGCACACGTCACCGACGTCCTCATCTCCGAGTGGGACGTGACCAAACAACTGCGGGAGAGCCACGGCGACGTACCCTCGCTGGACCTGCAGGCGAAGCGCCGACTACTGCGTCACCTGGCATTCCACATGCAGTTCCGGGAATCGGGACCAGCAGGCAACTACATCGACTCTGACGAACTGGGCCGCGTCTTCCGGGACCACCTCGTCGCGTTCTACGGTTTCGAGAACGAGCGGGCGCTCGCCATGGCCTACTCGATGATCGAAAAACTGCGTCACCGAAGCTTCATCCTGGAACGATACGGACTGCGACTGTTCGGGTTCGTACACCGCGCGTTCCTGGAATTCTTCTGCGCCGAGGAGATCGTGGACAGGTTCGAAAACGACCCCGGTGCCTGGGACCTCGACCGGCTCCGCGCCCTCTTCCGCGAACACTGGGCCGACCCGTCCTGGCGAGAGGTGCTGCGCCTCGTCGCCGGTGCCCTACCCGCCCGGATCGCCAACGAGCTGATCACCCTGCTCGCCACCGAGACCACCCAACCCTGGCCGCCGCTGAACCTGACCGCCCCGCCCTGGAACCTGGTGCTGGCCGCACAATGCGTGGCCGAAACCCCACAGCCCGCCGAACTGACCGCTGCAGGTAACGCCGTGCTGTGCCAGATCGTCCTGCTTGTCGAACACGGCATCTCCGCCGACGACCCCAACCTGACGGAGCTCACCGAACAGGAACTGCTCTCGTCGGTGCGGGCACTCGGGCCGAACTGGCCCGGCCGGCACACCTTCCTCAACTGGTACCGCCGCCGCGGAGTACGCACCAGCTGGCGCTCCGGCTCCACCTTTGCCACCCGGATCGCCGCAGCGCTGTCCACCACCGAGGAACACCTGGAGGAACTGCTGGTCCGGGAGCTCCAGCACGGCCGCGAGCGGCAAGCCCACCTCGCCCTGGTCGCCGGGCTCGCCGAAGCCGCCGGCCGGCTGAACGCCACCGACGGCGACCGTCACCGCTACCGGGACATCCTGATCACACAGGCCAGAGCCGAGGTCTCCACCGCCGTTCGGCAGGCCGCCGTACGGGCCCTGATCACTCACTTCGGCGCCGATGCCGACCTCATCCACGAGCTACGCGACCTCACCGACTCGCCCGACCCCGCGATCCGCGCGCTGGCCGTACAGTCTCTCGGCGGTCGGGCGGAACTCAGCGACAACATCCGCCACGTCCTGCTCCGGGCCACCGAGGACAACACCACCACGGTACGACGGGCGGCGGTCGCCGTGCTCACCGCGCGCGGCACCGACCTGCCGGACGCACCCGGCACCCTCCAGCGACTACTGGCCACGGACTCCGATCCCGCAGTCGTGCAGGAGGCGCTGACAGCCCTGCTGGCCCTGCCCGAGCACGCCGAGACCGCCCGCAGTCGCGCGCTACAGCGAATGACCGGCGACTCCCCGGACGAGGTGCGGCGCTGCCTGGTGACCAGACTGCTGCCGGGACGGGCCGGCCCGGAGCAGACCGAGCTGTTGCTGAAGCTGGCCGGCTCAGACAGCTCCGCCCGGCTCCGCGCCAC
Organism: Micromonospora maris AB-18-032; assembly: GCF_000204155.1. Taxonomy (NCBI): domain Bacteria; kingdom Bacillati; phylum Actinomycetota; class Actinomycetes; order Micromonosporales; family Micromonosporaceae; genus Micromonospora; species Micromonospora maris. Next base: position 2,814,994 of record NC_015434.1, read on the forward strand.
CGCCGTACAGCGGTTGACGCTCGTGCCAGACCCGGACGGCCGCTGCCGGGCCCGGCTGATCGATCAGATTGAACAGGACGAGGACGCCTCCGTGCGGGCTGCCGCCGTGACCGCACTGATCGACCGGGACAGCACCGACGACGCCTGCTGGACCGTGGTGGCGCGGGCGGCTCGCGCCGACGAGGACGCCACCGTGCGCCTCGCCGCGGTACGCGCCCTGGCCGAGACCCACCCAGACCCGCGTACCGAAGAGCTACTACTGGCCAGCGCCCGACGCGACCCGACCGCCAGCGTCCGGCTCGCCGCCGTCGACCTGCTCACCGGCCGACAACTGTTCGGCCGTGCCACCCGCGACCTGCTCATCAGCCGAGCCTTCGAAGAGCGCGACGCGCTCGTCCGACTGCGGGTCACCCGAAGCCTGGCCCGGCTCGCCGACCCACCCGACCCCGCCGTACGGGAGTGCCTGGCCGAACAGGTCAGCCGAGATCCCGACCCGAACGTGCTGCGCGCGGCCGCCGACGCACTCGCCCGGCACGGCGAGACCGACAGCCTTGTGGAAACACTGTGCCGGCGAGCCCGCCGGGACAGCTACGTCGGTATCCGGTTGGCCGCCGTGCGGACGCTCTGCCGATACGGCAGTCCCGACGTGGTGACCGACACGCTGCTGGAATGCGTCGAGTCAGACACCGACCCGACCGTGTTCGACGCCGCGGTCTGCTGCCTCACCGAGCAGGGGAGCGCCTCCATGGCGGTGACACTGCGACTGATGCGCCGCCTGTCCGACCAGGACCCCGCGATCCGTGCCCGCATCGCCGCCGCGCTCGGCGAACACTTCGGCACCGACCCCGAGGTTCAGGTGCTGCTCGTCGGACTGGTCCGCGACGACCCGGCCCTGGAGGTCCGGCGCCGAGCGGTGGAACAACTCGGCGCGACCCTGGCCGGCCGGGCCGGAGTGCCGGAGCTGCTGCTCCGGCTGGCCGCTGACAACGACTGGGAGATCCGCCGGACCGCATTGCTGGCACTGACCCGACACCACTACCGAGACACCCGGACTCGAGAGCTGCTCATCCGGCTCGGCCGCGAGCGGGACGACGACACCGTACAGCGGCTGGCCGGGCAACTACTCGCCACGCTGCCCGACATCACGCCCGACGACTTTCCGTGATCCACGGCCTCGTGCAGGGCCCGGGAAACCGCTTGTCGGCAGCCGCGCTACCTGCCTAGCCTGCTGGCTGTGCGGACCCTTCACCTTCCGACTCACCGGGTGTGCCGGTGAGTGGTCGTCTTCGTGAGATCGCTCGGCAGACGGTGGCGATCGCCGAGTCGGGAGGCTATCGCAACGCCGCCGGTGATGAGGTCGTCATCGGCGAGGCGGTACGTGCCGCAGTCGCCGGCACGCGCCATCATCTGCCGAACGAGGTCCTCGCGGTGGGAAACGCGGCGCCTGGCGCGGGTGAGGTGGAGGTGACGTACGAGTCGACGTTGCAGGCGGCCTACCGGCTTGGGCCTGGGGCGGCCTGTCTGGTGTTCGCGTCGGCGAAGAACCCGGGTGGCGGGTTCCTGGGCGGGGCGAAAGCGCAGGAGGAGAGCATCGCCCGCGCATCGGCGCTGTACCCATGTCTGCTTGCGGCACCAGAGTTCTACACGTTCCATCGAGGACAGCGGGATCTGCGGTACAGCGACCGCGTCATCTACTCCCCGAACGTGCCGGTGTTCCGTGACGACAAGGGCAACCTGCTCGACCAGCCGTACACCACATCGTTCCTGACCGCTGCGGCGCCGAACCTTGGCGCGATCCTCCGCAACCAGCCCGAGCACGCGACGGACGTACCAGCGGTGCTGGTCCGGCGCGCCCGGCGGGTGCTGCAGGCCGCGGCGGCGCACGGGCATCGGACGCTGGTGTTGGGCGCGTGGGGGTGCGGCGTGTTCCGTAACGACCCCGCCGCGGTGGCCGGTGCGTTCGCCGACGCGTTGGAGATGGTCGACCGATTCGACCGCGTGGTGTTTGCCATCCGCGATGGTCTGCCGGGCACACCGGTGTATCGCACCTTCGTGGAGCGCTTTCCGGAACTGCCGTGAAATCGGCGGCTGGGAGCGCGGACGCACGCCCTCAACAGGCGGACTGCGGCGGCGCTGCTACCCGACGCCGTCCGCAGGCATCTCGGCTCCATCGAGATCCGGCAGATCCTTGCTGACGACGGCTGGCTGCCGCCGAGCGGGACGATATATCGATCTCCTCGCGGATGGGGTGGAGGGCAGAATGCACGCTGTGCTCACTGCCACCCATGACCTGCTGAACTCGCTCGATCCGTTGCCCTACCGCAAACGGATGAACCGTCTCGCGCAGTGGGCGCAGACTGCCCATGACCGGGTGCAGGTGTGTGCCGACCTCCGCGAGCGGGGCCCCTACGAGCGGCACCTCGCTTTCGTCGCGGCGCGGGTGGCGGGGGACAGCGATGGCGTCGTCGCGGCGCTGCGTGATCCCCAGCCATCGATCAGGGGTGCCGCGCTCACCTCGGCGCTGCGTGTAGGTCTCCCGATCGGTGAGGTCACCGATCGGCCGGCGGTAGAGCGACGGCGTGTCTATCGGGATCTTCGCCGCCGGCCCGCACCGGACATCGCCGATGCGCTGATCGGCGAGATCCGTGCCCAGTTCGGTGATGAAGAAGCCGCCGCCTTGTTGCCGGCATGCGGCACCGCGACGGTGCGGGCGTTGCTGCCCGACCTGGAGCACGCGACGCGCCTGGAGCGGCTTGTCCGGTGGCACTCCGGCCCGCTGCTGGACCGCGTCCGCGAGCGGCTCGCCGCAGCCCGACCCGAACTGCGGCAAAGGATCTGGGTCGAGGCCGCTGCCGCGGTGCTGAGGTGCGACCCGGCGCAGGCACTCGACCTGCTCGAACGGTACGCGCCTGAGGAGTGGCTACCCGGCCCTCTCACCGCGTACGGGGTGCTCGCGGCGTACGACGCCAGCCGGGTTATCCGGCTGCTCACCGCGCCTGGCCGGGCTGCGTGGCTGCGGCGTTCCGCGCTTCCGCCGGCTGTGCTGCGGCGGCTGGCGGTGCTGCCCACCGACGAGTTGGTGCCGCTGGCCAGTCGGCTCCACGACCGCAGCCGGGCCCTAGCGGCACTGCTCGATGCTGTCGCGCCGGCCCGGCGTGGGGAGCTGTACGACCGTGCCCTGGCCGAGGTCGACACGGCGGCGTGGATACCGAGCGCCGAGATCATGGAGGTGCTGCCGGCCGCGGTCCGGGTGCGTGAGGCGAACCGGGTGCTGGGCCTGCCGAAGATCCGCGAACGGGAGGCCGACGTACGGACATGGTCGGCGTACCTGAACTGGCCGCAGGCGTCCGCGGCGCTGGAGAACGCGCTGCGTTCGGGCGACGCCGACGAGCGGGCGCACAGCTACACGCTGCTGGTGCAGGCCGCCCGCCGATCCCGTGACCCACAGGCGGTGGCGGAGGTGGTTGTGCGGCTCGGTCGGCTGCGTAACGAGCAGGATCCGGTCCGGGCCGCCGCGCTCACCGCACTGGCGAGGGTGGCGCCACTGCTCACCGCGGACACGGCAGCCGGTCTCACGCAGCTGAGCACCGACGCGGTCGACGCCCGTGACGCCTCCGCCGCCACCACGACAGCACTGAGTAGCCTCGCCGTCGACGTGCTGCAACACCACGTCGCCGTGCCGCCGCTGCGGGAGTGGGCGCTACTCACGATCGACCTGGTGAGCGCCGGTGCCCACGTGCCGGTGCTGCGCCGCTTCGACACGGTGCTGCGGCGAGGGCAGGAGACGCTGGTCTTCCAGCGGCTGCACGACTGGGTCACGGCCGGCATCGACCGGGGCCGGTACGGGCCGCTCTTCGCGCTCAGCTACGCGTTCGGCAAACGAGCCTGGCGCGTGCCGCAACTGCAGGACCTGCTGCGTCGCGCGATCGGCCCGCACACGCTGCCCTCGGTGGCCCGTACCGCAATCGGATTGTGGCTCGACGATCCACGTACGCGTGCGGGCCGCGTCGCCGAGGTAGTCGCGACCGATCCGTCGGCGGTGACGATCGACGAGGTGTGGACGACGATCTGCACCGTCCGCACCGACCTGCTCGACCAGGCGCTGGACCACCGTCCCCGCGGCCGGTTCATCGAGGCGGGAACGCCGTGGGTTCCCGTCCGGGCGGTGCACCCGGAGCGTTGGCTGCCCCGCCAACAGGCCCGCTTCGTGCACCTGCAGGAACTCGTCATCGCCGACGCAGGGCAGAAGGTGTGGTTCCGGGCGGCGGCGATCTGGACCGCTGCCCGCGTTCCGGGTGCGGGACGGGAGTTGGTGTTGCGCCACGTCGACGCCCCTGAGGTGGCGATTGCCGAGGCAGCGCTGGGCGCGCTGGTCTGGACGGACCGGCCCGACGAGGCACTGCGGCTCCTGCTGCGGTACGCCGACAGCGACCGGGCTCGGGTCGCGCTGTACGCGGCAGGCCGGGCCGCTCGGCACGTCGCACCGTCGCGGCTGGTGCCGCTGCTCAGCGAGGTGCTCACCGGCGCGGGGAAGATCACCAGCCGGAAGGAGGCAGCTCGGCTGCTGGCCCGCTACGGGCCGCCGCAGACGATGACGACCCTGCTCGACGTCCACCGACGCCCGGACGCGCACCGCGACGTGCGCACGGCGATCGTGTCCGCCGCCCGGCAGCGGCTACACACCGACGCGAGCTGGACGATCCTGCGGGCCGCCGTCGACGGTAGCCGGGAGGAGCGCCGCGCCGTCCTCGGCGCGTACCCGGGCACGATCCCGCACCGGCACCGCCCGGCCTACGGCGCGCTCGTCGTCGACGCCTGTCGGGCCACCGACCGGGAGATCCGACGTGCCGCGTTTGTCCAACTCGGGGTCTGGTCACCGTGGCTGACCGGAATCGCCGACCTCGTCGTGCACCGCCTCATCGACCTCGACGAGACGATCACGTCCACCGAGGTCGCCGACCTACTCGAAGCCGGGGGAGAAGACGTACTCCGTGACGCGCTGACACGTCTCGTCGCCCGGGATGCCGACGACAAGCATCCTGGCGACCCCGCCACGGGTGACCGCCCGCACCGACGCCGCATCGACCTTCTCGCCAGGGGTGCGGCCGTCCGATCCGGCTACCAGCCGCCCAGTGCCGACCGCAGCACACTTGTCGAATCAGCACGCTGGCTCGCCACCCGACCCGGCTTCACCGGCACGGCAACCGCGCTGCTGGTCGACCTCCACCGACTCGACAATCTCGACGAGATCGCCGACCTGTGCGAAGGTCGACCCGCCCTCGCGGTCCGCACCGCCGAACGCGTCGGCGCCCGCCTGCGCAGCCTGCACGAGTGGCCCGACACCGACGCTCTCGCCACCATCATCGTCGACCTGGCAGAGCGCGGCGACCTCGCCGGTGGCCTGTTCGCGGTATCGCTGGTCCGTCACGGCGCCAGCTTCGGATGGAAAACGCCATGGCGAGACCTGCTGATCCGGCTACGTCAGCACCCGGACCTCGACGTGCGCGCAGAGGCATACGCCATCGACATGAGCTGACCGGGGCAGCCGTGTCCCCACCGTTATCGGGGCGCCAGTCTCCCGGTCACCATCTCCGCGCGGGGTCAGGGCCGTCGGGTTCGATCGCCGGTCCAGGCCGCTTCGAGGATCGCGGTCAGGCTGGCGGTGTCGGTCGGGCCGGGATGGTTCTGGATCAAGCGGGTGACGCCACTGGCCATCTCCGCGAAGCGGGGGAGGTCGGCGCGGGCCACGCCGATGTCCGCCAAGGTGGGCGGGATGCCGATGTCGGCAAGGAGCCCGTCGAGCCAGGTGAGGAACGTGTCTGTGGCCTCGGCATCCGAGGCGTCGGTCACGTCGAGCCCGCACACCCTGGCGAGGACGGCCAGCCGGTCGCCGATGGCGTCCCGGGCCGCGTCCAGCGCGTAGGGCAGTAGCAGCCCGACGCCCAGGCCGTGCGGCGTGTGCGTGGCGGCGCCGATGGGGTACTGGAGGGCGTGCGGGGCCGCGTTGCCCGCGTGGGAGAAGGCGAGCCCGGCGAGCATGGACCCGTAGGACATGTCGGCGCGTGCCTGCGTGTCGCCTCCGTTGCTGACCGCACGACGCAGGCTACGGGCGATGCGCCGCGCGGCCTGGAGCGCGTAGTGGTCGGTGACCGGGTTGCGGCCGAGGAACACCTGCTCCACCGGGTCGCGTGGTCCGTGGGCCCGGGGTCGGGCGGTGTAGCTCTCCACCGCGTGGCAGAACGCGTCGATGCCGGAGTGGGCGGTGACGGTCGCCGGGCAGGTGTAGGTGAGTTCGGGGTCGACGATGGCGAAGTCGGGCACGATGTGGACGCTGGAGACCCCGACCTTCAGGGCGCGGTCCGGGTCGGTCAACACCGAGACGGGGGTGAGTTCGGAGCCGGTGCCTGACGTCGTCGGGACCGCGACGAGGGGAATCGTCGGGCCCGGCACTCTCGACTCGCCGTAGTAGTCGCGCGGTGTTCCGCCGTGGCGGCGGATGACGCCGACGATTTTGGCGAGGTCGATGACCGTGCCGCCGCCGATGGCGAGGATCACGTCGGCGTCCACCTCGGCGGCGGCCGAGACGGCCAGGGCGACGTCGGTGAGTGGCACGTCTGCGGTCGCGTCGGAGAACACCTCGACGACCTCGACCTTCTCCCGTACGGCGGCCACGATGTCGGCCACGCCCGGCTGCCCCAGAAGCACCTGGTCGGTGACGATGAGGACGCGCGAACCGCTCTCGGCCACCACTCGGGGAATGTTCTGCGCGACCCCTTCGCCCACGATCAGTTGACGTGGTCCGCGGACGGTCTCAAGCATGTCGGTGCCTCTCCGGAATGTCGGCGACGATTGGCGGGGCGGACGTCCAGGTCACCTGCGAGACCGGGGACAGTTGACCCTCCGGGTGACGCAGGCACACGCTGAGCGGCCGGGCAGCAGGCCGGTCACGGGAGGTCGATCGCGGCGTAGGTGAGGTCGAGGTACTCGAGGATGCCCTCGTGCGACCCTTCCCTGCCGATCCCGGACTGCTTCACGCCTCCGAACGGTGCTGACGGGTCCGAGATCAGACCACGGTTGACGCCGAGCATCCCCGTGTCCAGCCCTTCGATGAAGCGCAGCGCTCGTCGCAGGTCACGGGTGAAGACGTAGCCGACAAGGCCGTACTCGGTGTCGTTGGCCTTGGCGATCACCTCCTCGTCGGAGGCGAACGAGATGATCGGCGCCACCGGGCCGAAGATCTCCGCCTGCAGCATCCGCGCGTCGTCGGGCACGTCGGTGAGGACGGTGGGCGGGTAGAAGTGGCCCGGCCCGTCCGGACGTTCGCCGCCCACCAGGACCCGGGCACCACGGTCGACGGCGTCGGCGACGAGGTCGTCGATCGTGGTGACCGAGGTGGCGTCGATCAACGCTCCGACGTCCACGCCGTCGTCGAGACCATGACCCACCGACAGCGCGGCCATCCGTTCGGCGAAGCGTGCCGTGAACTCCTCGCGCACCGGTTCCTCGACGTAGATCCGGTTTGCGGCGACGCAGGACTGCCCGATGTTGCGCATCTTGGCCACCATGGCGCCGTCGAGCGCGACGTCCAGGTCCGCGTCGGCACACACGATCAGGGCAGCGTTGCCGCCCAACTCCATGGAGGTACGCAGCACGTTGTCCGCTGCCTGTCGGAGCAGGATCCGCCCGACCTCGGTCGACCCGGTGAACGACAGCTTGCGGGTCCGACCGTCGGCCAGCAGCGCGGAGACCACCTCGCCGGAACGTTTGGTGGTCACCACGTTGACGACGCCCGGGGGAACGCCTACCTCTTCCATGATGCGGGCCAGCAACAGCATGGTCAGTGGTGTCTGGGCGGCCGGCTTGGTGATCGTCGTGCAGCCCGCGGCCAGCGCGGGAGCGATCTTGCGGGCGCCCATGGCCAACGGGAAGTTCCAGGGCGTCACGAACACGCACGGGCCGACCGGCTTCGGCACGGTGAGGATGCGATACCCACCTGTGGGAGCGGTGCTGTAGCGGCCCTCGACGCGTACCGCCTCCTCGGCGAACCATCGGAAGAACTCCGCGCCGTACGCCACCTCGGCCCGAGCTTCGGCCAGCGGCTTGCCCATCTCCAGGGTTATCAGCCGGGCGACCTCCTCGGATCGTCCGGTCAGCGCCCGGTACGTCGCGGTCAGCAACTCTGACCGTTTCCGTGGCGGGGTCGCCGCCCACTGGGCCGCCGCCCTGCTCGCCGCGTCCAGAGCGGCGAGCCCGTCGACGACACCGGCGTCCGCCACCTCGGCGATGCTCTTGCCGGTGGCCGGGTCTTCGACGGCGAAGGTGGCCCCGCTTGCGGCATCGCGCCAGGCGTCGCCGATGCGCAGCCGCCGGTGCTCGGGGGCCAGGACGTTCGTCGGGTCACTCATCGCGTCGCCTCCTGTGATCATCAACGCTGGGGCTGCACCTGGGCGCAGGCAAGGACGAGCCGGGCGCGGCGTGTCGTCGCGCCCGGCGCGGGTTACCGCCCCGCCTCGGACACCGACAGGCCGGTGTCCGCGTCGAACAGGTGCGCGCGGTCCAGGTCGACCGTGACCTGCAGCCGTTCGCCCGGCGTACCGGTGACGGTGGGCCGTGCCTTGACCTTGACGATCGTCGTCCCCACCTGGACGTCGACCACCGTCCGGTCACCGAGCGGCTCAAGCCCGTAGAGCTCTCCCGGCAACGACGCGTCCCCGCGTTGCTCGACGGACAGGTCCTCCGCCCGCAGGCCCAGCAGCAGCGGCTGACCGTCCTGCGCGGTGCTCCAGCGGGGCCGCGGCAGCGTCCACCCCTGCGCACCGACCAGACGATCTCCCTCGGCATGGCAGGCGAGCAGGCTGATCGGAGGGCTGCCGACGAATCCGGCGACCCACTGGTTGGCGGGACGCTCGTACACCTCGGTCGGTGTGCCGACCTGTTGCACCGTTCCCTCCTTGAGGACCGCGACCTGGTCGGCCATGGACAGGGCCTCGACCTGGTCGTTCGTCACGTAGATGAAGGTTGCTCCGAGGCTGCGGTGGATGCGGGTGAGCTCGGTACGCATCTCGACGCGGAGCTTGAGGTCGAGGTTCGTCAGCGGCTCGTCCATGAGGAACGCGCGCGGGCTACGGACCAGCGCCCGGGCCAGGGCGACCCGCTGCATCTCACCGCCGGACAACTGCGCGGGACGACGCTGCAGCAGACGTTCGATGTGCAGCAGGCGCGACATCTGCTCGACGGCAGCGGCGATCTCGCTGGACGAACTGCGGCGTGCCCGCAGCGGCGATGCGATGTTCTCGTACACGGTGTGTCGCGGGTAGAGGGCGTAGCTCTGGAAGACCATGGCCAGGTCGCGTTCGGCCGGAGCGTCACCAGTCGCGTCCGCGCCGTCCAGGTGCACCGACCCGGCGTCGAGCTTCTCCAGACCGGCGATCGCCCGCAGCGTCGTCGTCTTGCCCGCCCCGGAGGGTCCGAGGACGACGAAGAAGGCACCGTCCGGCACGTCCAGACTCACCCCGTTCAGGGCCTGGACCTTGCCGAAGGACTTGCACAGCCCGTGCGCTGCCACGGTTCCCATCAGGCCACCAGCTCTTCCGTACGCAGGTCGTAGACCGCCGGGGTCGCGCCGGTGTGCCGGAGCCCGACCGGTGCGTCAGCGTCGAAACGGACAGTCGGTGGCATCCGCACCCGCACGTCGCGCTGGCCGCCGTGGTCGACGACGTAGATGATTTCGTCGCCCAGCCACTCCGCCGAGACCACGCGGGCCGGGACCGAACGCTCCGCCCCCGGTGCGGTGACCTCCAGGGCCTCCGGCCGCACACCTGCGACCAGGTGACAGTCGCGGGACAGACCGGGCGGTGGCGTGAGGGCCAGCCCGCCCTGAGCGCGCAACGCCCCGTCGGCCACCTCCACCTCGATCAGGTTCATCGGCGGTGAGCCGATGAAGGCGGCGCAGAAGAGACTCGCCGGACGGTCGTAGACCTCCAGCGGGGTGCCGATCTGCTCGACGCGGCCCTTGTTGAGGATGGCGATCCGGTGACCGAGCGACATCGCTTCGACCTGGTCGTGGGTGACGTAGACCATCGTCGCCCCCAACTCTCCCTGCAGGTGCTTGATCTCGGTACGCATGTCCGCCCGCAGCTCCGCGTCCAGGTTGGTGAGCGGCTCGTCCATCAGGAATGCGCGCGGCCGTCGCACCAGGGCGCGGGCGAGCGCGACGCGCTGCTGCTCCCCGCCGGACAGTTGACGCGGTCGCCGGTCCATCAGCGGACCGAGCCGCATCAGCCGGGCGGCCTCGTCGACCCGCTTGAGCACTTCCGACTTGGGCAGCCCCTCGGCCCGCAGGGGGAACGCCAGGTTGTCGCGGGTCTTCAGATGCGGGTAGAGGGCGTAGAACTGGAACACCATGGCGATGTCCCGCTCGGCCGGCGGCAGGTCGTTGACCAGCGTGTCGCCGATGCGGATGTCGCCTTTCGTCTGCCGCTCCAGGCCGGCGATGGCGCGCAGCGTGGTCGTCTTGCCGCAACCCGACGGGCCGAGCATCACGAACAACTCGCCGTGGCCGATCGACAAGTCCACCTGTTCGACCGCGACCGTGCCGTCCGGGTAACGCTTGTGCAGGGCGGTCACCTCGATGCCGGCCATCAGCGTCGCACCGCCCCGAGCGTCACACCGGCGATGAGGTGCTTGCGGACCAGGTAGGCGAAGACGAGCACCGGTAGGGCGAACACCACGGAGGCGGCGGCCACCAGACCCCAGTCCGTCGTGGTGCCACCGATGAGGCCGGCGATGGCGGGTGGGGCGGTGCGCACGCTGTCGCTGGAGGTGAGGAAGATGGCGAACACGAACTCGTTCCACGAGAAGATGAGGGCGAAGACCGCCGTCGCGGCGATGCCGGGCACGAGCAGGGGAAGGGTGTATCGCCGGAACGCCTGCAGACGGGTGTACCCGTCGAGCATGGCGGCGTCCTCGTACTCCGAGGGCACTTCGTCGACGAATCCCTTCATCATCCAGATCGTGAACGGCAGGTTGTATGCGGCGTAGATGAGGATCAGGCCGAGCTTGCTGTCGATGAGTCCGACCTGGCGGTACATGAGGAAGATCGGGATCACGACCACCACGGGCGGCATGAAGCGGGTGGACAGAATGAAGAACAGTTGGTCCTTCTTGGCCTTCACGGCGAAGCGTGAGTAGGCCCAGGCCGCCGGCACCCCCAGCAGGGTGGCCAGCACCGTGGAGGCCCCGGCGACCAGGACGGAGTTGAGGAACGCCACGGACAGGGCCGAGCGACCGCCGTCGGGGCCGACGAACACGTCCTTGAAATGTTCCATCGTGACCGTGAAGCCGAAGAACTCGGCGGGGACGGCGTAGACGTCCCGGTTCTCCTTGATGGACGTCTCGATCATCCACAGCACCGGGAAAAGCATCACGACGGCCAGCACGGTCAGCAGCGCGACCTCCAGCACCGAGCGACCCCGACCGCCCCGGCGGCGCGCGGGGGTCGTGCGATCCCGGGCAGGACCTGTGGACACGGCCTCGTCGACGGAGACGGCCATCAGCCCTCCTTGAGTCTGTTCAGGTAGCGCAGGTAGATCTGCGAGAGGACGATGACGACGAGGACCATGAGGATCCCGTACGCCGATGCGGTTCCGGTGTTGAAGCCCAGGAACGCGACCTTGTAGACGTGGAACGACAGCGTCTCGGTGGAGACACCCGGGCCGCCGCTGGTGAGGATGTAGACGAGGTCGAACAGCCGGAAGGCCTCGATGGCCCGGAACAACACGGCAATGAGCAGCAGCGGCCACACCAGCGGAAGGGTGATGGTGCGGAACCGGAACCACTCCGACGCCCGGTCGATCGAGGCGGCCTCGTACAGGTACTTGGGCACCGCGGTGAGCCCCGCCAACGCGATGAGCATGATGAACGGCGTCCACTGCCAGGTGTCGACCACGATCAGGGAGATCAACGCCGTGCGCTGCCGGGTCAGCCACTCCACCTGCCCCAGGCCGAGCGACCCGAGCATGCTGTTGACCACGCCGAACTGGGCGTCGAGCATGAACCGCCAGAACAGCCCGACCACGACCGGCGACAGCATCATCGGGACCAGGAACAACGTGGTCAGCAGCCCTCGCCCACGGGTACGTCGGGAGATCAGGTACGCGATGGTGAAGCCGAGCACCGTCTGCAGGGTGACCGCGCCGACCACGTAGATCAACGTGGTCAGGGCCCGCTGGTGGACCTGCGCCGACGTCAGGATGGCGGTGTAGTTGCCGAACCCGACGAAGTAGGCGCGCCCGCCGCGGGTGGCCGAGTAGTCGGTGAACGACAGGTACAGCGCCCACAGCAGCGGGAACACCGACATCGCGAGCAACAGCAGCAACGCGGGGGAGATGAACGCCACCGCCAGCCCGCGGTCGCTCAGCCGGCGGGACCGACCCGGTGCAGGTGGCGGCGTCGCCGCCCCCTGCCCGGCATCGTCGGTCGTCACAGGTACGGGGCCACTCACAGTCCGCCGCCACCCTTGCGGCCGCTGGAGTCGAGTACGCTCTGCTGCTCCTTGGCGATGTCGTCGAGCGCAGCCTTCGGGTTCTTCGCCCCGTTGAGAGCCGCGTTGACGTTGGTGTTCTCGATGTCGACCAGGCGCGCGTACTCGGGCACGTTCCACATGTCCCGCATCCGCGGCACCGAGTCGGCGTACACCTGGTTGAACGGCCCGGCGTTGAGGAACTCGGGCGAGGACAGGGCGTCCGTACGCGACGGCACGCCACCGGCCGCAGCCCACTTCTTCTGGACATCAGCCCGCTGGAACCACTTCATGAAATTCCGGGCCTCCACCTGGTTCGCCTCGGCGGAGTAGGCCGACACGTGCATCCCCATGCCGCCGAGCGGCACCAGGTTTGTCTTCTGGCTCGGCAGGGTGGCGAAGCCCAGCTTGTCGAGGATCTGCTCCCGGGTGGTGCCGAGCGTCGACTCCTTCGGATCGAGCAGCCCGCCGCTCGCAGCGATCCAGTTGAACGCGATGCAGGCCTTGCCCTGAGCGACCGCCGCGTTCACCTCATCGATGAACCAGTTGCCGGAGCCCCTGGCGGTCAACGGCTTCATCTTGTTGACCAGGACGTCCATCGCCTCATGGCCCGCGGCGTCGTTGAGAACGCCGTCGATCTTGCGCGTCTTCGGGTCCCACAGGTTGCCGCCGTAGACGCCGTTCACCGTGTTGTAGGTGACGGCCGCGGCGTCGGAGCCGTTGGCCTGGTGGAAAGCCAACCCGCTGACGCCCGGGTTGTCCGCCTGACACTTCTCGGCGACGGAGATCATCTCGTCCCAGGTCTGCGGCGGCTTGTCGCCGATCAGGTCCTTGCGGTAGATCATCGTCCAGGTGTCGCCGAGCAGCGGCAGCCCGTACAGGCTGGCGTTCTCGTCGCGCTGGCCGGTCTCCGCCTGCGGGAACTGGCCGTACGCCGCCAGCAGGTACGGGTTGTAGGCGTCGACCTCGATGTTGTTCTTGACGAAGTCGGTGATGTCGAGGATGTTGCCGTTCGTCACGGCCTCGCCGATGTGCTGCGAGTCCAGGATCGCGATGTCGAAGTCGGTCTTGCGCGCGGCGAACTGGGTGAACATCGCGTCGTGCCAGTTCGCGTTCGGCACGGTGTTGACCTTGACGGTGACGTTCGACCGTTCCTTCGTGTACTCCGCGTTCGCGAAGTCTTCGAGGGCCTGGGCGGGAGGCCAGTCGAACCAGATGAAACTGAGGGTCAGCGGGTCCTTGGTGAGCTCCGGGATGGTCGCCGGCGCCTTCGGCGCGCTCGCCGTCGCACCGTCGTCCCCGCCATCGCCGCACGCCGCCACGGTCGTGGCCATCAGCAGCATGGCCGCCGTCGCCAGCTGCACCTTCCGCCGGGGAGCGGACAATCGATCCATTCGCTGTGAATGCCGCATCTTCCTGCCTGCTTTCTGGTTCGGACTTCGAGAACCTCGCTATGTGCTTCGCCGAGCAGGTGCTGGGTTGTTCCGCACGTGGCGCCCTGCCGTCGCCCGAGGGCGACCGGCGGACCGGCGTCACGAGTGCGCCGCGATGTACGGGGCCGTCATGCCGCCGAGAAGGTCGTCGGTCCAACTGCAGCCCGGTGACGAACCGGGCCCGACGTCGCGCATGCTGAGGGGAGCTTCAAGTGATCGAGCAGAGCGGTGGTGGACGGTGCCCTGCGGGGTGCACACTGGCGATCAGTCGCCACGTTTCCTATACGATCCGGTGGGGCGTCAGCATGTCGCAGCGGTGTAACTGATGTCAATGGGTTCCCGAAGAGCGCAAGGAAGGACCTCACGCCACGATGGACGACGAAGCGATGATCGCGCGGGGCCGCAGGGTCGTGACGGGCGGAGGATCGTCGGGAAGAGCGGGCGGCCGGCTGGCCGACGAGGTGTACGACACGCTGCTCGGACAGCTGATGTCGCTGCGGATCGAGCCCGGCTCCCGCGTCACGATCGACGTCCTGGCCCGCGAGCTGGGAGTCTCGCAGACACCGATCCGGGACGCCCTGAACCGCATGGAGTCCGAGGGCCTGGTCGTACGCGTACCCCACGCCGGCTACCGCATTCCCCCTCAGATCACCCGTAGTCGATTCGAGGACATGCTGGAGGTCCGCCTGCTCCTCGAACCGGCAGCGGCCCGCAGATCCGCCGAACGCGCAACGTTGGCGCAGGTGGCCGGCCTGCGACGAATGCTGGGGGAGATGGCCGAACTGGAAGGGGGAGACGGGCCGGCAGCCTACGGCGCCTTCGGTCTACGCGACGCCGCCTTCCACGACCTCGTCGCCCTGAGCGCGGAGAACCAGGTCATCCGCGAAACGCTCGCTCGCCTGCACAGCCACGTGCACCTCTTCCGGCTGCACCGCGACGCCCAGGTCACCCACCTGGCCATGGCCGAGCACGAGGACGTCGTGGCCGCGATCGCCGCACGAGACCCCGACGCCGCCGCCTACGCGATGCGCCGGCACATCCTGCGCTCCGGCGAGCGTTTCCGGCGACTGTTCGACGAACTTGAGCAGACGGACCCGGTGGCGGTAGAGGCTTGACGGGCGGACGGGGCCGGGTAATGCTGAACCGATCGGATCGGATCGTATTGGATCTATCTCGCCCGTCCCCAGATGCGAGGAGAAGCAGGTGCCCAGAGCGCTGCTCCTGACCGGCGACGCCGCCGAAGAACTTGACACCATGTACCCCTACTACCGCGTGCAGGAAGGCGGTTGGGACGTCGACGTCTCGTCACGGACGATGCGTGACGTCCAACTGGTCATCCACGAGTTCGACCCCAACTCCGACGCCTACGTGGAGAAGAACGGCCGGAAGCTGCCGGTCGACGTGCCCTGGGCCGAGGTCGACGTCGAACGCTACGACGCCCTCATCATCCCCGGCGGACGAGCCCCCGAGTGGATTCGGGTTGACGCCGACGTCCGGCGCATCACCGAACACTTCTTCGCCCGCAACCTCCCCATCGCGCTGGTCTGCCACGGCGCCCAGGTACCCGCGGTGTACGGGCTCCTGAAAGGTCGAAAGACCGCATGCTTCCCACCCATCACCGGTGACATGGAGAACGCGGGCGCGACGGTCATCGACGCTCCCGACGTCGTGGACGGCAACCTCGTCTCCTGCCGCGGGTGGCCCGACATGCCGCAGTTCGGCAGGGCGATGATGGAAGTCTTCTCGAAGTCCGTCGACCCCGCATCGACTTGAGCACACCTGGCATGCCCCGATGACGGCACTTCGGACCGTCACGGTCCACGGCTCTCCCGTCCACCTCATGGAGAGCGGCACCGGACCCGCGGTGCTGATGCTGCACGGCTCCGGACCCGGCACGACCGGGTCCGGAGCCTGGGCGGCCACCGCGCAGGCGCTGGGCACGTCCTGGCACTTCGTCGCTCCTGACCAGGCCGGGTTCGGCCGCACACCCGTCCCACCCGGCTCCAGGGGCGGGCTCCGGCTGTGGACGGAGCAGGCCGCAGGCCTCATGGATGCTCTCGGTATCGAGCACTACACCGTGGTGGGTCACTCCATGGGCGGTGCCGTGGCACTGGCGTTGGCGGCCGCCCGCCCCCAGCAGGTCACCCGGGTCGTGGCAGTCTCGACGATGGGCGCCCCCGGCGCGCCGCTGTCCGCCGACCTCGACGCGATCTGGGCCGTACCCGCCAGCGTGCTCGGCGCACGAGACATGCTGAGTCGCCTCGTCCTCGACCAGACGCTCGTGACCGATGCGGCCGTCGATGCCCGCGCGGCCGCGATGCGAGCGGGGGCGGATGCATTCGCCTCGCTGTTCCCGCCACCCCGGGCACGATGGGCCGACGACCTCAGCCTCTCCGCGCAGACGCTGGCGGCGATCCGCGCGCCCGTTCTGCTCGTCCACGGCGCTGAGGACCGGGTCACCCCGCTCGAAACGGCAGCCCAGCCTCTCCTCGCACACCTGCCCGATGTCCGTCTGCACGTGTTCGGCCGATGCGGGCACGTGCCGGCGATCGAGCACCCGCACGAGTTCAGGCAACTGCTGTCCTGCTTCCTCCACCCGGACCTCTGCCCCTAATCGCTGCGGCAGGCCCCTGAGGCTGGGACGCAGTCACATTGACGGTTGTCTTTGGTGTGCGGCAAGATTGCTGCGAGCCATCCGCGCGGGAACACCCGACCCTCTTGTATCGGCTGAGGGCATGGGGACGTCTGGGCAACGACCCGCCTGCCACGGTCAGTTGATCGCACTCGCAGCATGCCGGCGCGCCTTGCCGCCGAACCGTACCCGTAATTCGGGATCGAGTTCGTCCTGTTTGCCAACCGTGCTGATCGACATGAAGTGACAGGTCGCTGACGACCTACCGAGGCAGCGCCGCCTCCACTCTGCACAACCGACGATGCCTTGGGAGAACAAGACGTGAAGGAACATCAGGAGGGCCGGCTGCGGACACGGTGGCGGCGGGCAGCCCGAACCGCCGTTGCCGCGGCGACGGCCGTCGTGGGAATCACCGTGCTCGCCGTCGGCCTTACGGCGGGGGCGGCCGCGGCGGGCGGCAGCCCCGCCGACCGGGGCACGTCGAGCGCCTCGGTCGCCGCCGCGGCGGTGTCCCAGGTCGCCACGGGTGATCTGCACACCTGTGTGATCCGCACCGACGGGACGCTCTGGTGCTGGGGCAACAACTTCAACGGCCAGCTCGGCGACGGGACCACCACGAGCCGGACCGCTCCGGTCCGGATCGGCGACGCCACCACCTGGGCGCAGGTCGACGCCGGTAAGAGCAACACCTGCGCGGTGCGCACGGACGGAACGCTCTGGTGCTGGGGTGCCAACAACAACGGGCAGCTCGGCGACGGGACCACCACGAGCCGGACCGCTCCGGTCCGGATCGGCGACGCCACCACCTGGGCCAGCGTCAGCACCAGCAACAATCACACCTGCGCGGTACGGACCACCGGCACCCTGTGGTGCTGGGGCCTGAACACTCACGCCCAGCTCGGCGTCGGCATGACCCCCCTGATGTCGCCCACCCCCCTCCAGGTCGGCACGGCGACCACCTGGGCGAGGGTCGCCACCGGATACGGGCACAGCTGCGCCGTCCGCACCGACGGAACCCTGTGGTGCTGGGGCAGCAGTTCCGACGGGCAGCTCGGTCTGGGCATCATGAGCTACAAGACGACCCCGACCCAGGTGGGCACTGCGACCACGTGGTCCGCAGTGACGACCGGGTACGTCCACACCTGTGCGGTCCGCACCGACGGGACCCTGTGGTGCTGGGGCGAGAACGGGTACGGCCAGTTGGGCGGGGGCAGCGGCCACCAGACCACGCCACTGCAGATCGGTACCGCCACCACCTGGGCGCGGGTCGAGGCGAGCATCGACTCGTCCTGCGCGGCCCGTACCGACGGCAGCCTGTGGTGCTGGGGCAGGAACACCTATGGGCAGGTCGGTGACGGCACCACCACCCACCGGTTGGCCCCGACCCAAGTCGGCACCGCGACGACCTGGACGGGAAGTCTGGCGGTGTCGCACCACGGCTGCGCGGTCCGCACCGACGGAACCCTGTGGTGCTGGGGCGACAACTTCCTCGGGCAACTCGGTGACGGCACCACCACCGGCCGGACGACCCCGGGACAGGTGGTCCTGCCGGCCTGACCCGCATCGACGGGTGACCTGAGCCGTCGGTCCGCGCCGCCGCCCATGGGCAGCGGCGCGGACCGACGGTATCCCCGTTGTCTGGGGCGTGGTCGGTATTGCGCGCCGGTTGAACAACTGTTTAATCTGATGTCGTGGCCTCGAGAGAGGTAAGTTCCGACAAGCACGGCGGTGAGTTCGCCACCGTGGGTCGCATCCGCGATGCCGCTATCGCCCGGTTCGCCCGTGACGGCTTTCGAGTCGGGTTGCGGGCCCTCGCGGCCGACGCCGGTGTCACTGCCGGACTGATCGTCCACCACTTCGGTTCAAAGGACGGGCTGCGGCGCGCCTGCGACAGCCATGTACTCGCGGTGATGCGTGAGCAGAAGGCCAAGGTGCTGACCGACGGCACCGGCGCGACGCTGCTGGCGCAGCTGGCCGAGGTAGAGCAGTACGCGCCGCTGGTGAGGTATCTGCTTCGCAGCTTGCAGGCCGGCGGCGAGTTGGCGGCGACGCTGATCGAAGCCATGGTCGCCGATGCGGAGGCGTACCTGTCAGCGGGCGAGAGCGCCGGGGTGATCAAGCCCAGTCGGGATGGGGCCGCGCGTACGCGCTATCTGGCCTATCAGGCCACGGGCAGCATGGTGCTGTGGTTCACCTTGCACGGGGCCGATGCCGCCCCGGAGGAGTTCGCACATCTGTTCCGTCGCTACATGGATGATTTCGCGTTGCCTGCCCTGGAACTGTTCGCCGAAGGGCTGCTCACCGACCGGTCGATGCTCGATGAGTACCTGATGTACGTCCCGGATCCGCCGTCCCCCGGTGACGCGGACACCGCTGCAGGCTAGTCACCACCTGCCCCTCGGGCGTGTGGCCCTTCTTCCCTCGTCGACGCCAGGCGATCGACGACATCTTCCCCCGGCCCGTGCCGGGCTCTCCTCGAACGAGGTCTACCGCGATGACTACTGCCATTGACATCCGACATGTCGACAAGTCTTTCGGTCGGGTACGGGCGCTGGATGGACTGGACCTGCGGGTCGCCACCGGTACCGTGCACGGCTTCCTCGGCCCCAACGGCGCGGGCAAGTCCACCACCATTCGGATCCTGCTCGGGCTGCTACGCGCGGACGCCGGCCAGGTCCGGCTGCTCGGTGGTGACCCGTGGGCGGACGCAGTGACCCTGCATCGCCGGCTCGCCTACGTGCCCGGCGACGTGGAGCTGTGGCCCAACCTCACCGGCGGTGAGGCGATCGATCTGTTCGCCCGGCTACGCGGCGGTACCGACCCGGTCCGACGCGATGAGCTGTGCCAGCGTTTCGACCTGGATCCGAGTAAGAAGGGCCGCACCTACTCCAAGGGCAATCGGCAGAAGGTCGCCCTGGTCGCGGCGCTGGCAAGCGACGTGGAACTGCTGCTGCTCGACGAGCCCACGGCCGGGCTGGACCCGCTGATGGAGGCGGTGTTCCAGGAGTGCATCCGCGAGGCCAAGGACGCCGGGCGTACGGTGCTGCTGTCGAGTCACATCCTCGCCCAGGTCGAGGTCCTCGCCGACCAGGTCTCGATCATCCGCCAAGGTGCCATCGTCGAGACCGGCTCGCTGAGCGACTTGCGGCACTTGACCCGGACAACGGTCGACGCGATCACCGACCGGCCCATCGATGCCTTGGCCGGCGCGGCCGGCGTGCACGGACTGCGCGCCGAGAACGGTCACATCCGCTTCGAGGTCGACGGCGACCACCTCGCCGCCGTGGTGCGTCAGCTGGGTGATCTGGACGTGCAGGGGCTGACCGTCCGTCCACCGACGCTGGAGCAGTTGCTGCTACGTCACTACGGCGACCAGTTCACCCGCTCCGGCGCTACGGAGGTGGCGTGATGGCCACGACGACGCTACGCCGCCCCACACCTCCCGTCCGTTTCCGGGCCAGCGCCGTCACCGGCACTGCCATCCTGCTGCGGTTCATGCTGCGTCGGGACCGGGTCCGCTTCCCGGCCTGGACGCTGGGCCTGGCACTGCTGATGACGTACTTCGCCACCGCGCTGGAGAGCATCGCCTCGACACCACAGGAACTGGAGAGTCTGACCGCCTTCACCGCCAGCCCCGCCGGTGCGCTGTTCGGTGGACGCGGTCTCGGGTTCGACCAGCTGACCATCGAACGGTTCCTCGTCGGCCAGTACGGCCTCTACGTGACCATCGGCGCCGGCTTGATGGGGCTGCTCACCGTCGTGCGGCACACCCGCGCCGAGGAACGCTCCGGCCGCGCTGAGCTGATCCGTGCGAACGTGCTGGGCCGGCACGCCCAGCTCACCGCGGCCCTGGTCGTCACGGTCGCGATGGCGGTGCTGGTCACCCTGCTGATCGGCGCCATGATGGCCGGCCGCGGCTACGACCTGGCCGGATCGGTGCTGTTCGGTGCGTCCGTCGGTGCGACGGCGCTGGCCTTCGCCGGCATCGCCGCGGTCACGGTGCAACTGTCGGAATACCCGCGTGCGGCCGCCGGTGCCGCCGGTGCCGCGCTCGGCGCCGCGTTCGTCCTGCGCGGGCTGGGCGACATGGCGGCGGTGCAGGACAGCGGACCGTCCTGGTTGTCCTGGCTGTCGCCGATCGGCTGGTCCCAGCAGGCCGCACCATACGTGTATGACCGCTGGTGGCCACTGGCCATATCGCTGCTGTTCGCGGTGGGGACCGCGGCGGTGGGCTACGGGCTGTCGGCGCGCCGGGATTTCGGTGCCGGCCTGCTGCCACCACGCCCCGGCGCACCCCGGGCCGCTGCCTGGCTGGCCAGTCCGCTCGCGCTCGCGTTCCGGCTACAGCGGGCCGGACTGATCGGCTGGAGCATCGCCCTGATCGTTGCCGGTGTGGCGTACGGGTCGTTCACCCAACCGCTGATCGACAGTTTCGCCGACGCCCCGGGAGACCTGCTGGCGATCATGGGCGGCTCGGAGAACATGCTCGACGGCTACCTCGGCATGATGGGTGTGACCATGGCGCTTGCCGTCGGCGTTTACGCGGTGCTGGCCGTGCACACGCTTCGTGCCGAGGAGACCGACGGGCGGGCCGAGCCGGTCCTGGCCACGGCGGTGAGCCGGACGGCCTGGCTCGGCAGTCACGTCGCCGTCACCGCAGTCGGCGTGGCCTGGCTGCTGCTGCTCGCCGGAGTCGGCATGGGCGTCGGTGCCGCTCTGAGCACACAAGACCCCGGGCTGATCGGGACGCTGCTGCTCGGCCACGTCGCCCACACACCGGCGGTCTGGCAGATCATGGCCATCGCTGCCCTGCTGTACGCGATCGCACCGAGGGCACTACCGGTGATCTGGGTGGCGCTCGGCTACGGCCTGATCGCCAGCTACTTCGCCCCGATCCTCGACATCCCCGACGCCGTGCTTGACCTGTCACCGTTCGCGCACATTGGCGAATACCCGCTGGAGGACGTCAACATGGTTGCGGTCGCGGTGCTGACCCTGCTCTCCGCAGCGCTGCTCCGGGCGGCCACAGTCGCCCTCAAGCGACGCGACCTGGCCGGTGGTGCCTGAGCCGTCTTCGAGATCCGTGCGGAGGCCAGCACACCCTGACAACCGAAACGCCGGCGAGCGTGTGCCTGCACATTGGAACGATCTGTCCGGGTCGCGCCGGATGGTGAGGCACCCGAGAACGCGACCCTTGAGGCCCTCACGACCTCGCCGGACGGGAAGTACGTCTACGCGGCGATGGACGGCTCCCTGGCAGGTGACGCTCCGTCCAACGGGGAGGTGGCCCGGTATCGCGTGCTGGTCTACCAGGCTCGAGGATCACCCCCCGTGACTGATGGCGTGAGGCCGAGAGTGCCTGTCGTGAGGCCGTCGACGATCTCCCGTGCCAGGACGGCGCCGGATCCTGTTATTCGGTCGAGGGTGGTTCGGAACTCGGCGAGTTTGCGGAAGGCTTGTCCGTAGGCCTGCTGTTGGCTCAGCGGCATCACGGGAATGGTGAGTCGTTTGATGTCGATGCGCGCGGCGCCGTTGATGGTGCTGGCTGCTCTGCCGGCGATGCGGAGGTTGTCGGTGCGGGAGATGACGCCGGCGACGAACCACGGGTCGAAGCGGGTGGTGTCGACGCGGATCAGTTGAGTGCCTGGCCCGAGTTCGGCATCGAGCTGTTCCGAGGTGGCGACTCGGGCGATGATTTTGTGGCCGATGACGGAGATGAGGATGTCGTCGGTGCGTACTCGGGGTCCTGGGGGTTCGTCTGTGGCGCGGACGGTGTAGCCGGTGGCGGGGCCGCCGGACATGATGTCGGCGGCGGTCAGTACGCGCGTATTGACCGTGGCGTTGGCGGCTCGTCTGCGGGTCGCGGTCCGGTGCACGGAGAAGCTGCCGGATCGGATGAGGTCGGCAATGTCGGCGTGTGGGGCTTGGCGCAGCGGCGCGGTGTCTGTCTGGTGTACGGCGGGCAGGCTGTGTCGCAGCTGTTCGAGCAGGTGGTCGAAGTCGCTGAGGTTGGCGATGATCCGCGCCGGTTCGGCGGTGAGTTCGGTGGGTTGTGGTACGTGACGCTGCGGTGTCAGGTCGACTTCGTCGTCGAGTAGATCGATGGCGGCGATGGTGCGGTGGACGCCGGGTGCCTGCGCGTAGTGGTGGGATTGGTAGGCGGCCCAGGCGGTGCCGATGGTGTCGGTGAGGTCTTGACCGGTGCTGGCGGTGGCGTCGACGAAGAGGAGTTCGCCGACGCGCGGGTGCTGTGGATCGGGTTGGGCGAGGACCCAGATGTGCAGTCCGATGTTTGTCGGCAGCATCAGTCCGGCGGGCAGGGCGATGATCGCGCGTAGCGCGTGACGACGGATCAGTTCGGCACGTATGCGTCGGCCGGCGGGCCGTGACGCGGTAGCGGGGGGCATGAGCACAACGGCGGTGCCGTTGGGGGAGAGGTGCGCCAGGGCGTGTTGCACCCAGGCGAGTTCGGGTTCGGTGCGTGGGGGTAGGCCGTAGGTCCAGCGGGGGTCGTAGGCGAGGCGGTCGTGACCCCAGTCGTGGATGCCGAACGGGAAGTTCGCGACGACGACGTCGGCGCGTAGGTCGGGCAGGGCGTCGGCGAGCAAGCTGTCGCCGACGTGGACGACCGGCGGTGGTGTGTGATGTCCGGCCTGCTGTGCCCGCAGGTGCACGAACCATAGCCGCAACGACGTGATCAGGGCGTACTGAGGGTTGATCTCCTGGGCGAAGCATCGGGTGGTGGCGCCGCTTCGTAGCGCCCGGTCGGCGGCCATGCGCAGGATCGACCCTGTGCCGCTGGTGAAGTCGAAGGTGTGGGTGCCGACGCCGGCGACAGCCACCATCACGTCAGCCACGCTCTCCGGTGTGCCGGCGAGTCCGGACACCGATTGGGCGGAGCTCACGTACTGACTGTGCAGGTATTCGAAGGCGGACTCGGCGCCACGTGCCGAGCTGAGTTGGTCGGCCGAGCGCAGGAGCGCGGTGAGCTGCGCGGTCCACTGCCTCGGCAGCGCGTCGGAGACCATCGTGGCCAGCGTGGCGTCGAGCGCGCGGAGGCGGGCGACGAGTTGTCGCGGGGTCGGCGGGCTGTCGCCGGAGTCATCGGGCCGTGCGGCTCGGGCGAGGAGGTGGGCGCCGACGATGCCGAGGACGTCGCTGATGTGCGCGGCGGGCTGGTAGCTCTCGATGTGCCGCCAGGCCTGCTGTTCGATGCTGGTCTGATGCAGTCGACCGTGGCGGTGTAGCCAGTGCTCGACCTCCTGCGCGTCGAACGATGGGCTGGCCGGGGTGCCGCCGACGGGAGTCGGGAAGTCGGCGTACCGGCGTCGCCAGTTGCTGACCGCCGCTCGACCCACATTGGCCAGTCGCGCGATGCCGCTGGCAGTCAATGTTGCCGCGTTGGCGGTCCCGCTCGACTCAGTAGTCACGCGTGAACGTTAGCACGTCGACCGCCCTTGTGTACCGAGTTCACAACGGGTTATCGTTCGTGGCGATTCGCGGTTCATAGCCTTCTGGAGGAGTCATGCCCCGTCGTGGACACAGCACCACCATCGGAAAGTTCGCGAAGGTCCATCAGGACCGTCGGCGGTCCGAGATTCGGATTCTCGGTGATCTGCTTCGTCGTGAGCAGCACTCGACGCGGGGCGTCGACGTCGCGGTGCGCGAGCCGCAGCCACCCTCGTCAGTTCGCTGACCAGTACCCAGCCCGTCGCACCGACTGAAGGAGGACCATGAGCACCCTTGCTCGCATCCGCAGCGTCCACTGTCTTGTCCCCGTGCTTTCCGCCAGTGGCCTACGTCAGCGAGGGCGTGGCGCGGTACTGCCGGGGAGCCCGCATTCCGGCCGCTCATGTGTACCGGCGAGTGCGCCTTGACCCCGTCGTCGGCGCGGCCATCGCCGACGCCTACATGGCGGCCCCGACCCGGGACGAGCGGGCCTATCCCGCGTACGCCGCGTTCTGCCGCGAAACAGTGCAGCAGTACCACTTCCTGATCGGTCGGGCGGAGTTCGGAGGTCTCGGCATATCGGTGCACATCGTCGACGTCGACCCATACCCGAACGTGGCGGCGATGGTCGACGACGTCCGGCAGCGCCGGTTGATGGTGTGGGCCAGCGCAGCCAGTGGCAATGCCCATCCGTATCTCAGCGACGGCGAGAACGACATGTTCCGTGCGGTGCACGACGTGTTCGGGCACGCGGCCAGCGGCCGTGGCTTCGACCGCCACGGCGAGGAAGCGGCCTGGTGGAAGCACAGCAGCATGTACTCGTCACTGGCTGGGCGTGCGTTGGCGACCGAGACGCGTGGGCAGAACTGTGCCCGGATCTTCCGGTACGACCCCGGTCGCTTCCCTGAGCAGAAGGCGGTGCTGCTGCCGCCGGCGTTCAGCGATCCGCGGCTGGTCCGTCTGACCGGGAGCGCGGCAACCTCTGCCGCTGCGCCATGAGGTGTGCGATCTCTCGGCGCAGCGCCAGCACCACGGCATCCTCCGGCCCGGCCGCACGCAGGCGCTCCTGCAACAAAGCGTCGAGCTGGCGCGAGGCGCGGCCATGCTCGCCGAGCGGTATGTGCGCTCGGGCGGCCCGGAGCCGGAGGTCGAAGACCAGGGGATGGTTCTCGCCGTGCAACTGTTCGTGCTGCGTGGCCAGGTGCCGCCACCGTCGTGCGGCGGCACGGAATTCGCCTGCCGCGTGCAGGTGTTCAGCCTCTTCGAGGGACTGCTCCAGGTCGGACGCCGCGAGGGCGCTCGTCGTCGGTGACGTGAGCAGGGCCGGGCGGGGTACTCGTCCCACGATCGCGGCGTACGCCTGCACCGCCTCGACGGTGTCGGTCAGGACGCCGGGTATCGGTGGCAACTCGCGGGCGAGTGGCGCCAGGAGCGCGTAGACCTCCGCAGCGGTGTCCGGGCGATCGTCGGGATCGACCGCCAGGAGCGAGTGCACCAGATCGTCGACTGCACGGGGAATGTCCGGTCGCCGCTGGGTGGGGCGTGGCGGGGGATCGGCGATCTGATGGCGCACAGTGGTCATCGTGGTGACGCCGTCAAACGGTGGATGGCCGGTGAGCAGGTCGAAGAGCGTGGCTCCCAGCCCGTACAGGTCGGTGCGGTGGTCGGTGTGCTCGCCGAGGATCTGCTCGGGCGACATGTAACCGACCGTGCCCATGCTCTGCCCGGTCTGCGTGATCTTCGAATAGCGTTCGTCGTCGCGGATCACCGCCAAGCCGAAGTCGAGCACCTTCGCCGCGCCGTGGGTGTCCAGCATGATGTTGCTCGGCTTGATGTCGCGGTGCACCAGGTGGATCTGCTGTGCCGCGAGGAGAACGCTGCTGACCTGTGCGCCGATGGCAGCCACCCATGAGATCGGCAGAGGGCCCTGCTCGGCCAGCAGGTCCGTGAGCGTGATCCCGTCGATCTTCTGAAGCACCACGTAGGGCTGGCCGGCGTGCTCGCCCAGGTCGTAGACGGCCGGCACGCCGGGGTGGTCGAGTCGAGCGGTCAGCAACGCCTCGCGGCGGAATCGGCGTACGACGTCCCGGTCCGACATGGCCGGACTGACGAACTTCACGATGACAGGGCGGTCGAGCAGAGCGTCATGTGCGGACCAGACCTCGCCCATTCCCTTGTGCGCCAAGGGAAACCGGCCCAGCCGGTAGCGATCTTTGAGGCTCGTGCCGGGCACCACGAAGCCCAGCATAGCGGTCATCTCGACCGCGACCTGACAGCCCCCGTCACCACCCGCACGCGGGGGGTGATCATGGTCGGTGCGTCCGGCGGGTCCTGTCTTGCAGTACTGGCCGGTGCTCAGATCATCCTCAAGATATTCCGCGCCGTCGGCCGCTGGCGGCACGGCTGGCGTGTGCTGTCCCTACCGCGTTATCCCCCTGTTCTGGAGCAATCATGAGAGACAGACGGACGACCAGTTTCGCCGTCCTGCTCGCCGCGTCCCTCGCGGCGACCCTTGCGCCCGCGCCCAACGCCTCCGCGACCAGCGTCGCCGAGGAGGGCTTCCAGCCGAGCATCACCTACGACCTGTCCGTGTCCGACGCCGAGCGGGACGCCATTCACGCGGAAGTCGAGGCGTTGGCCGGACGTGTCAACAGCGCGCGGGCGGGGGACGGCACCTACGACCCGCTCAGCCTGGTCGGGGCGATGCTGGACGGGTCGAGCTACGACTCCATCTCCCGAGGCGGTACGGCCGCGACGGCGTACCCGTTCCCGGTCAGCAACACCCCGGCCAACCAGTACGAGTACGACCGCAAGGTCGCCAAGCTCGCCTGGGTGGTCAAGCTGGCCACCGACCTGGGTTTCCCGGTGGTCGTCCAACGCCAACCCGACAAGTACGTCTACGCGGAGATCGGTGATCCGGACGCCCCGGAGATGATCATGGCGTTGAGTCACCTCGACTCGCCGACGGCTTCCGTTTCGGCAGCCCAGTTGGCTCGCTGGCGGGACGCCGACGGCAATCTCGGCACTCCTGGTGCCTACCACTCGCCCTATATCAAGGACGGCTGGGTCTACGGGGCGGGCATTCAGGATGACAGCGGCCCGACGCTGGCGACGCTGCTCGCGGCCAAGGCGCTGCTGGAGGCCGGACTGCCTATGGACCGACGAATCCGCATCGTCATGGGGATCTACGAAGATGGCGGTCCTGGCACGCCCTCGGCGGCGAACACCGCCACTTTCCAGTCCATCCCGTACAACTCGAATCCGAGCTTCTACGACAACTGGGCCTACAAGAACCTCAATCGGGAAGAGACCCCGATTGCGGCCTACACCTCCGACTCGCGGTTCCCGGTCATTGTCGGAAACTCCGGATCGGTGACTCCGTCGGTGTCGATGGACTTGTCCGCCGACCGTACGAAGGCCTTCCGGCTGACGGCCGCGACCGCCGGCGTCACCCTGCGTGAAGGCGATCCGACGCTCAAGGACATCGCCTACGGCAGCACCACGCAGATCGCCTCGCGGGCCATCTTCACCCTCGACGTGGCGGGGGTCGGCTCCGCCGAGCGCGACCGGTTCGTGTCGGCGATCACCGCTGCCGCGACCACGAAGGGTTGGCTCCCGGCTGCTCCGCGTACCACGCCCAAGGTGCAGACCACGATCGCCGGCGACTCGCTCACGCTGGAGATCAACACCGATGTGGCGATGGAGATGCCGACCCCGCAGTATGGCAAGAATGCCGTCGTGTGGGGAATGTTCCTCCTTTCCAAGGGACTCGGCGCATTGGGAAGCACGGCTGCCGACATGCAGTTGAAGAAGGCCGCCGACGGCATCGCTGACCTGTTCTTCCGCGACGGTGTCGAAGGCGAAGCCTATATCGGCAAGTACATGGGAATCCCGGCGAACCTGTTGCGCAACCCGAACAACGGCACGCCGAACCTGACCCTGGCCCTCATGGCAAACATCAATTCCGAGACGCCGACAAGCTTTTACACGGACGCCTCCGGCAACCTCAGCATGCCGATGTATGTGCGCAGCATGCACGTCACCGCGGCTGACTCCGGCCAGGCGACGGCTGCGGTCACGGCCGCCTTCCAGGCGAAGGGTTTCACCATCGGCAACCTCGGCTCGCCCATCGGCGCCGGGTTGTACGTCACTCACGACAATCCGCTGACGGCTCTTCAGTTCGGCAGCTACCAGGCCTCGATCGACCACAACCCGGACGAGTTCGCGGATCCCCATTCCCTCAGGGATGTGGTCTATCCGCAGGGCACGACCGGCGGCACCCTGGCCAGCAACTTCCGCAACAAGATGACTGCCTTCGGCGCCGTCCTCCCGGGTAACGAGCGCTGGTGGCACACGGCGAACGAGCGGATGAAGGTCGACTCTGCGGTGCAGATGACCAAGATCATGGCCGATGGCATGCTGGAGATGGCCCGGTACTCCGGGCCCGCCGGTGCCAAGTTCATGTGGGCGGACATGCCGGGGTTGAACGCCGACCGCTCGGACCTCGACCTGCTCGACGTCACGATCGGAACCTTCAAGGACGCGTCGGCCGCTGTCGGCACGAACCAGCTGGGCAACCAGGCCCTGCTCGGTGCCACCTCGTTCAACATCCCGATGTGGAACGGGCGGGGCAACTCGGCCCCGACCGCGTCGGCTTTCGCACTGGGGCACGCCCCGGGAGGGGTCTACCTGCCCCTGACCGACCCCGAGTACCTCAACAGCACGTACGTGGCGCCGATGCGTCTGGAGTTCAAGGTGGAGCGCCCCGACCACATGTCGGACGCGGCCTGGGCGAAGTTCGTGGCCGGCGGCTACGGCGACTTCCAGTTCAACATCCTGGTCGGCGACAGGGTCGTACCGCTGGCCGTTCCTGCGGGGCAGAGTGCGGACAGGTACTTCTTCTCGCGCATGTCGGCCAACAACCCCGACGCCATCTACCTGTCGGTCAACCTCGCGATCACCGACGCACCGTACACCGGGGTGCGGACCATCCTCGCGGATTCCAAGACGGACCTGTACACCGTCAATCCGGCGTACCTGGCCTCGAACCCGGATCCGTTCCCCGGGCGTGGGGCGATCGAACAGCGAGGCTTCTTCCTGTTCGGTGATGGGCAGAAGAACGCGGAGTTCTCTTCGCCCGACGCGGTCTACGTGACAGTTGCCAACGCGGTCGTCGATGCGAAGCCTGCGGCGGTGGTGAAGAAGTTGAAGGGCAACACGAACGAGTTGACCATCACGGTGCAGCGGACGCATGTCGACGGCAGCGAGTCTGCGGTGACGGCCACGTTCACCATCAACAACAATGCCGCTGGCACCTACACCGTCGGCGATCACAAGGTGTACGTCGACACCAAGGGCAACACCCAGGTGCGGTCGATCTCCATCGTGTGACGCCGCGGTACGAAGCACGTTGACAACGGAGTGGAACCACTGCCAACGGTGGTGGTTCCACTCCGTGCGTCATGCCGCCGGGGTCCATCGCCGCTGTCGGCGGCGTGTCAGACAGCGATCACCAGCTTGCCGGCGGTGTGACCGGTCTCCACGGCAGCCAGTGCCTCCGCGCTCTGGTCGAAGCTGAACGTGCGGGTGATCCGCGGATCGACGGTGCCGTTGAGCATCAGTGCGGCAACCGTCTCCAGTGACGCCCGGTCGAGGCGGCGGGGCAGGTACTCGCCGCCCAGGTCGCTGACGGCGACGTCGGCGGCCGACAACAGTTGCCGGGCATCCGTCACCAGCGCGGCGACCGACCGCAGCGAGTCGCCGCCGACGAGGTCGATCAGGCCGTCGACACCGGCCGGAGCGACATCGCGTACCTGTTCGACGACGTCACCGACGGTGTAGCTGGCGAAGGTGACGCCGAGAGCCTCGGCTTCGGCACGCTTGCTGTCGCTGCCGGTTCCGATGACCGTCAGGCCCCGCGCTCGAGCGAGCTGCGCGGTGATCTGGCCCGTGCTGCCCCCGATGCCGTTGATCAGCAGTGTGGAGCCCTCCGGCAGATCGAGCCGGTCGAGCCCGTCGAGGGCGGTGGTGCCGGAGACCGGTATCGTCGCCGCCCACTCGTAGGGCAGGGCCTCCGGCTTACGAGCCGCGTTCGCCGCCGGCAGGAGCGTCGTCTGGGCGTACGTGCCGGCGCCGCTGAGCGCGAACCCGAACACCGCGTCGCCCACCGTGATGTCGGTGACGCCGGTACCGACCGCGAGCACGTCGCCGGCGGCCTCCATCCCCATCACCTGCGGGAAGGGAAGGTGCCCGTTGAGCGCCCGGACGAGTCCGGACCGGAGCATGTGATCGATGCGGGCCACCCCGATGGCCCGCACCTGGATGAGGATCTCGCCATCGCCGGGCCGTGGATCGGGCCGATCGAAGTAGAACTGGACCTCCGGGCCACCGAAGGTGCGATACCCAAACGCGCGGCTCATCGTCGTACTCCCTCACTCGTTGTCGACCGGCGACGCTAATTGCTGACGCCGACGTCAGGGGCAAGGACGTGTAGCCGAGCTCACGGCAGTACCGCATCGCTCGTTGACCTGGCAGTACGTCGAAGTTAGCGTTAACAACGCTCTCATCCACACCGGAGAGTCCACCACCACCCAAGGAGGACCCATTGAGATCGAGACAGCCAAGGTCACGTCCCAGGCTGAATCGCAAGGGCAGAACCATCGCGGTGCTTGCCCTGGGTGCGCTTCTCTCGACCTCGTTCGCGGCCACCCCCTCGTACGCGGCTGACGACCAGCTCAACGAGGGCCTGGTGCACCGCTTCGCCCTCGACGAGACCAGCGGAACGACGCTTGTCAACTCCGGTAGCGCCGGCGCGGCGGCGAACGCCACCCTCGTCAATCCGCAGAAGGCGACGTTGACCGGGAACGGAGTCAGGTTCAACCCCGACTCGTACGAGGGCGCCCTTGAAGGCGCGTACGTGAAGCTGCCGGACAACCTCACCGCCGGGATGTCGAACCTCACCGTCGACTACGACGTGTGGATCGACCCGGCGAACGTCGGCGAGCACCAGATGTGGAGCTTCGGCGCGAAGTCCGGGTCGTGTGACGCCGACACCGGCGGCCAGGGCGCCATCTTCGCGTCGAACACCCAGCGGTTCCGCGTCGCGGTGGGTTCGGCGAACCTGCAGCAGAACCGGGTCCGGATGACCGAGGGGGCGTGGACGCACGTCACGTACACCCAGTCGCTGAACCCGAACGGCACCAGCTGGACCGGTCGGCTCTACCTCGACGGCGTGCTGCACGCGACGCAGACGAACCTGACCACGCCGCCGTCGGTGAACGCCGCGGGAACCAACTGCAACTTCCTCGCCCGCTCGCAGAACTCGGGCCACTACTCGTTCCGCGGCACGCTCCGGGACTTCCGCATCTACGACCGGGCAGTGAGCCCGGACGAGACGCTGGCGCTGGCGCAGCGGACCGTCTCCGACGGCGTCCGCGCCGACGCCGCCGCCATCGACCTCGGTCTGACCAGCGCGATCGTACGCGACATCGTGCTGCCCAAGGTGGGCTCCGCGGCGGGCTCGGCCATCACCTGGACGAGTTCGGACCCGTCGGTCGTCGCGGTCTACACCCCGCCGGCGCTCACCAGCGCCCGCAAGGTGCCGGTGACCGGCCGGATCACCCGGCCCGCGCAGGGACAGCCCGACGCGACAGCCGTCCTCACCGCGACGGTCCGCAAGGGCGCTACGGAGGTCGCCACGCGGGACATCCCTGTCGTGGTGAAGGCCGAGTTCGACAACGCGCAGGCGGTCGACCGTGACACGCTCGACCTGACCCTGTACGCCACCGACGACGTACGCGGCAACATCAACCTCCCGGCGACCGGCGAGTTCGGGTCCACGATCACCTGGACGTCGACCACCGACCTCGTCACCGGCACCGGTGAGGTGACCCGTCCCGCCTTCGGTCGTGCGGATGTCGAGGCCACCCTGACCGCGACCATCACCAAGGGGTCGGCGTCGAAGACCAAGTCGTTCCCGGTGACCATCACCGCCATGCCCCGGACCGAGGAGTACGAGCGGTACTTCATGGGGTACTTCAAGGGTGAGGGGATCGCCGACGGTGAGCAGATCATGTTCGCCACCTCCAACGGCAACACCGCGCTGGACTGGACCGGTCTGACCGGGGGTCGGCCGTCGCTCATCTCCCAGCTGGGCGACCAGGGCCTTCGTGACCCGCACATCGTCCGCTCACCCGACGGCGACACGTTCTACATGATCGCCACCGACCTGAACTGGTACGACCAGGGCGGCTACGCCATCAACGACACCCAGTACATCGAGGTGTTCGAGTCGCACGACCTGGTCAACTGGACTCCGCAGCGGCACGTGAAGGTCGCCCCCGACGACGCGGGCAACGCCTTCGCACCCGAGTCGCTGTGGGTCGACGAGATCGGCGCCTACGTCGTCTTCTGGGCGCAGTCGCTGTGGAACAACCCGGTGAACCGTACGGGTCAGGGCAACGCGCAGATGTGGTACGCCACGACGCGCGACTTCCAGACGTTCTCCGCTCCGCAGGTCTGGCAGGACCCGGCGCCGCTGTCGCGGATCGACACGACCGCCATCAAGGTCGGCGACCACTACTACCGGGTGACCAAGAACGAGGCCGGTAACCAGGGTTCGGACATCTTCTCGGAGAAGCACACCGACTTCCTGGACAGCAACATCAACAACTGGACGCTGCTGGCTCCGGCGCTGGGACGCACGACGTGGGTCGCCAACCAGGGCTACGAGGGGCCGGTCATCTTCAAGGCCAACCCCGGTGACACCGCCTGCCCCGGCGAGTTCTACCTCTGGGGTGACCGGTACACCAACGGTGGTGGCTACCAGGCCGCCTGCCACGAGGACATCGAGGCGCCGACCTGGAACGCCAAGCCGATCACGATGACCAACGCCGGTGTCGTCCGGCCGCGTCACGGCACGGTGATCCCGCTGACCCTGCGCGAGTGGAACGACATCCGGGGGATCCCGAACAGCGACGTCACGACCACCACCGAGGTGTCGGTCGAGCCGTACGCGAGCGGGGCCCAGACGACCACGGCCACCGCCACGGTCACCGCGGCCGACGGGTTCGAGACCGGCGGTCAGGTGCGCTTCAGCGTCGGCTCGTGGTCGGAGGTCGCCTACCTGACCGACGGCGCGGCCACGGTCACGCTGCCGACGGGGCTGCCTGCGGGCACCCGGTCGGTCAAGGCCGAGTACCTCGGCGTCGACTACCTGAAGGCGTCGGCGGGTACGGCGTCGGTCCAGGTGCCCCAGGGTTCGAAGGCCGTCAAGGTCCACGCGAAGGCCGCGCCGGCGTCGGTGGTCCGGGGCGACACGTTCACGTTGAACGTGACGGTCGAGCCGAAGGGTGGGCCGAAGAAGGACGCGTCGACCCCGACCGGCGAGGTCACGGTCACCTTCGCCGACAGCGTGCAGGTGGTGTCGCTTGTCGACGGTAAGGCCGTCGTCACGCTGCAGACCGCCGGTCTGAAGCGCGGGAACTACCGGGTCCACGTGGCCTACTCCGGCAACCCGACCTACCAGGGTCACGCCGACACCTATCAGAACCTGACGGTGCGGTAGCCGGCACAGGTACGCCGAGGCGGTGTGGAAACCGCCACAAAGAAGGAGCGGGCGAGATCGGTTGATCTCGCCCGCTCCCTTTCGTGCCGCCCCGGGTGACCGGATTACGGGGTGATCATGCCCTTGGAGGCGACCAGGTGGTAGTTCTCCCCGAACACGTTGAGCTCGTGGACGCCGACCTTCACGTTCTCGGTCGTACCCAGGATCTTCAGCCGGACCGCGTTGGTCAGCACCCGGTCGAAGGTGACGTAGTCAGCCGTGTACGCGGTGGTGTTCGTACTCCGGTCGACAAGCGTCCGCCACGTGTTGGTGGGGATGTCCTTGTACTCCAGGGTGTACTGCACGGCGTTGTCCTTGGTGAACGTGCGCCCGAGTTCCTTCCACTGGATCTGGGCTGCGGAGATGTGGAACACCGTGCCGAAGCCCCTGATGTAGGTGGGCGCGCTGTCGGTGTCGGCCGGCTCCCACCAGGTCGACAGGGACCGGTCGCTGCCGTAGTACGGGTTACGTCCGGGCGCGTAGCTGCTCGACCAGTACGCCTGGCTGTTGGTGGCCACGTTGTAGAGCCCGACGTCGTCGCGGCCCGAGATCTTCCTGCCCGGGGCCAGCTGCGGCGTGTTGGACAACTCGCAGTCGATCGCACCCTTCTGCGGGCCGTTGGGGATCACGGTGCAGACGTCCATTCCGAGGCGCCGCTCGAAGAACTCCTCGTAGGCGATGACGTAGGTGTAGAAAAACACCAGGTTGCCCGCATTGTCGACGACGAAGCTGCCGTGCCCGGCGTTCGGATACACCGAACTGGGGTGGTTGTTCCCGGCGCCGATCGGGTTGCGCTGCGTCTCCGTGAACCCGGACAGCGGCCGGTCCGACGTCATGACACCTGTCGCGTACGTGGTGAACTCCGTCCCGCCGGACGCGACCTGCAGGTAGTACGTGTCGCCCAGCTTGAACAGCTGCGAACCCTCCACGTATCCGTGCGTGTAGGTGGCCTTGTTGTCGCCGATGTGCTGCCACTCCTGGCGTGGGTCGAAGGTCCAGAGCACCACCGGCTCGCTGATGAGCTGGCGAGGGTTGTTCGGGTCGAGTTCGGCGCCCATGATCGGCGAGCCGATGTTGTACGTCAGGTACAGCCGGCCGTCGGTGTCGAGGAAGAACTGCACGTCCCCGACGCTCAGGACCTGACCGTTGGGGCGCAGGAAGCTGCCCATGCTGGTCCACGGGCCGGTGGGGGAGTCCGCTCGGTAGACCGGCGTGTTGTTGCCGGCCATGTAGAAGGTGTCGCCGACCTGCACGACGGTGGGCGCCACCAGGCCCAGGTTCATCTCGTGCGGTGTCCAGGTGAGGTAGTCGGTCGTGGACCAGACGGTGCGGTTGTTGTTCGGCGCGTTCTGCATGGCACCGGAGGCGTAGAGATAGATGGTCCCGTCGACGTTCACCGCGGACCAGTCCGCCCCGGTGCGCGCCGAGTTCTCCGAGATCCTGGTGAAACCGACGCTGGACCGGCTGGAGAGAGTCCGTCCGGACGCCGCCGTCCACGTCGGCAGGTTCAAGCTGGCGGGAATCTGCGAGGTGTTGGCGACATTCGCGTCCGTGGGCGGCATCGTCCCGACGATGTGGCGTACCGCCATCCCCGGCAGGTTGATCGGGTTCACGTACGTCTGTGTCATGTCGACGCCGCTCAGCGGCACCTTCGCGAGCTGCGTCTTGGGTCCGACGCCCTGCGCCCCCGGCTTCTCGGGCTTTTCCGCTGCTGCCGGCGCCACCGGTGTCAGTTGGCCTATCCCGACGCCTACCGCGAGAGCGAGGCCGATAGCCGCTATGCCTCGACGTCGCTTTCCGGCCCTTTCGTCAGCCATGATTCCCCAACCTTCCGTGCGATGGAGTTAGCGCTAACAGCGAGCGGAAGAGTCCGATTTTCCGGTTGACCGGCCTGTGGTGTGACTAGTCGGTGGTGAGGCGACCTTCAAAGGTAATCGAGAGGGATCCCGCAGGGCCGGTTCGCGGGTGCGCGAGCATTGTGCTCGGTCGTATCCGATGCTGTTTCCTCGGACCAGACGCGCTGTTAGCGTTAACAAGATTTCGGCAATGTTAACTATGCAATCTGGAGAATGTCAAGGGCGTCAATGTCATCTGAGCAGGGTGTTGACCTTTGTGGCGATTGCGGCGCGTCTGCCCGGTCATGCCCGCCAGGCCGACAGTCCACCACGGGAAAGGGCGTGCCGCGCGGATCGACTCGCGAAGCGGCGGGCACACCGACACCAGGGCGCTGCGCTCATCCGGCGCGGCCAGCCACTACCGCAGCAGCCGGCCCGACTTCATCATCGACGTCGGCAACGACGGCTACGGCTTCCTCAACCACGACACGTTCAAGGCCGCCTTCGCCGCCGACGCCGCCTCCTCCTCCGCGACACGCAGGTACCGATCAACATGTCGGCCTTCGGGACGCCGGTGAAGCACGCCGCCTGGCGCGACAAGCCGAGCTGGGCCGTCATCGCCACCGACGACAAGGCCTTCGACCAGGCGACGCTCCAGCACATGGCCAAGCGCATCGGCGCGGAGATCACCAACGTTGCGGCCAGCCACGCCGTGTTCATGACGCAGCCCGCCGTCGTCGCCGACGTCACCACCGCACGGGGTAGCGCTGTCAGAGGCAGCGGGTACGGTTGTCGATGGCCGGACGGCGCGGGGCGTCGACCGACCGACAGTGGTGCAGCGGGGAAGGAGCGGGTGTGACGCGGCGTAGAGCCCTGGTGGTCCGAGGCGGCTGGGAGGGACACCGGCCGGTCGAGGCGACGGATTTGTTCATCCCGTTCCTCGAAGTCAACGGATACACGGTACGCGTGGAGGGGTCGACGGAGATCTACGCCGACGCCACCGCACTGGCCGACACCGACCTCATCGTGCAGTGCATGACGATGTCGCAGATCACCGGCGAGCAGGTGGCCGGTCTGGCCACGGCGGTCGCCGCCGGAACGGGTTTCACCGGCTGGCACGGCGGCATCGTCGACTCCTTCCGCGCCTGCTCGGACTACCTGCACCTGGTGGGTGGCCAGTTCGCCACCCATCCGAGCGTCCCGCCGTGCGATCGCCGCGGCGGGGAACAGGACGCCTTCCTGCCCCACTCGATCACGATCACCGACCATGGTCGGCAGCACCCGATCACCGCCGGGATCGAGGACTTCGACCTGGTCACCGAGCAGTACTGGGTGCTGCACGACGACCTGATCGACGTCCTGGCCACCACCACCCACCCGACGCGGGAATGGCAACCGTGGCACCGGCCGGTCACCTCGCCGGCGATCTGGACCCGACACTGGGGTGCCGGGCGCATCGTCGTGACGACCCCCGGACACAGCCTCGACGTGCTGGAACACCCGAGCGTGCGGACCGTCATCGAGAGGGGAATGGTGTGGGCGACCCGCACGGCATCGGCATCGTAGGTCTCGGGTTCATCTCCCGCGCGTACCTGAGCACCCTCGCCGACCATCCCGCCGTGCGCATCGTCGCGGTGGCCGACATCGACGCGGAGCGGGCCGTCGCCGCCGCCGCCACGATTCCCGGCGCCGAGGCGGTCAGTGTCGAGCGGCTGCTCCACCACCCCGACGTGATGACGGTGCTCAACCTGACCATCCCGTCGGCGCACGCCGAGGTCTCGGGCGCGGCGATCGACGCCGGCCGCAACGTCTACGTCGAGAAACCCCTCACCGCCACCTTCCCGCAGGGCCGGTCGATCATCGACCGGGCGGCGTCGGCCGGCGTACGCATCGGCTGCGCGCCGGACACCGTCCTGGGCACCGGTACGCAGACCGCCCGAGCCGCGATCGACGGTGGACTGATCGGCCGCCCACTGGCCGCATCGGCCGTCATGGTCACCCCCGGACACGAGCGCTGGCACCCGCATCCCGACTTCTACTACGTCCCCGGCGGCGGCCCACTGCTGGACATGGGGCCCTACTACATCTCGGCGCTGGTCCACCTGCTCGGGCCGGTCCGGGCGGTGATCGGGGCCGCCAGCCAACTGCGTGACTCCCGGATCATCGGCTCGGGCCCCCGCCTCGGGCAGCGGATCCCGGTCGAGGTGCCGACCCACGTGACCGGGGTGCTGGAACACGCCGGGGGTGTGCTGACGACGCTCACGACCAGCTTCGACGGCGTCGCCACGACCGCCGCACCGATCGAGGTGCACGGGGAGGCCGGCACCCTCGCCGTACCCGATCCCAACAACTTCGACGGCACCGTCCGCCATCTCACGCTCGGCGACCCCGAGTGGCACGCCCTCGCACCGCAGGCCGGCTACGTCGCCGGCTCCCGAGGGATCGGCCTGATCGACCTGGTCCGGGCCGACGAGACACGCCCACCACGGGCCAGCGGTGACATGGCGCTGCACGTCCTCGACATCATGACCGCCCTGCTCCGGTCGGCGACCGAGGGCCGACGGATCGAACTGACGACGACAGTCGAGCGCCCCGCAGCCGTCCCGCTCACCCCGACCGACGACTGGCTCTCCGCGCCCGACCGCTGACACGCGGTCACACGTCGGGGCTGACCAACCCGGTCTGATAGGCGATGACGACCAGTTGCGCCCGGTCACGGGCACCCAGCTTCGCCATCGCACGGCTGACATGGGTACGCGCGGTCGCCGGGCTGAGGAACAATTCGCCACCGATCTCGTCGTTGTTCAGACCCCGCCCCACCAGCGCCAGCACCTCCCGCTCCCGGTCGGTGAGCACCGCGAGCCGCTCCTGAGCGGCGCCGGCGGCCGTCCGCCGTGCCGTGAACTGGCCGATGAGACGCCGGGTGATCCGCGGGGCGAGCAGCGCATCCCCTGCGGCGACCACCCGGATGGCGTGCAGGAGTTCGGCCGGTCCGGCGTCCTTGAGCAGGAAGCCACTGGCACCGGCCTGCAGCGCGTCGAAGACATTGGCATCGGTGTCGTAGGTGGTGAGGATGAGGATGCGTACCCGCTCCAGCCCGCGCATCCGGCTGATCTGGGTCGTGGCCTGAATGCCGTCCAGCTTCGGCATCCGGATGTCCATCACGACGACGTCCGGGCGGGCGCTGCGAGCAGCCTCCACCGCTTCGGCACCGTCCGTCGCTTCACCGACCACGGTGATGTCGTCTTCCAGGTCGAGCAGCAGCTTGAACCCGGAACGCACCAGCTTCTCGTCGTCGGCGAGCAGCACCTTGATCTGCGACTCTGCCGTGATCACCGGCGTGACCCGTCCGGTGCGAGGGGCAGCCGGGCCCGGACCTCGAACCCTCCGCGCCGCGTCGGCTCGGCGTCGAGTTCCCCGCCGAGCAGCTGACAACGCTCACGCATGCCCACGATCCCGCGCCCAGGCTCGGCCCGCCCGTCCGTACCGTCACCCGGCGGAGGGGTGCGGCGGCCCTCGTCGGTCACCCGAACCTCCAGGACGTCGACCCCGGCGCTCAACACGACAGTCACCCGAGTCGGACCGACATGACGGATCACATTGGTGAACGCCTCCTGCAGGATGCGGTAGGCGGCACCGTCCACCGCGCTCGGCAACGACGCAACGGGCGAGGACGCCTCGACAGTGACGTCGAGTCCGGCCTCACGCGCCTTGGCGACAAGCTCGTCGACCTGCTCCAGGCCCGCCTGCGGCACCCGAGAGTCGTGGTCGTCACGCAGTACGCCGAGAATGGTCCGCATCTCCCGCAGCGCCCGGGCACTGGTCAGCTCGATGGCCCGCAACGCCTCCCGGGCCTGCTCCGGTCTCTTGTCCAACACGTGCGCGGTGACTCCGGACTGGACGTTGATGATGGCGATGGCGTGCGCCACGGTGTCGTGCACCTCCCGGGCGATCCGCAGGCGCTCGGCGTCGACCCGTGCCCGCGCTGCCTCCTCACGGCTGCGTTCGGCCAACTCCGCACGCCGCTGGGCGTCGGCGGCGATGACCCGCCGGGACCGGACGGATTCGCCGAGCGCCGCGCTCATCACCGACGCGCCGATACGGAAGAACACCCAACCGATGGCGGCCTGCGGCTCGATGTCCGCCGCCGCGACCAACCACCCGACGGCGAGCACCGTGACACCCACACCGGCGATCACCAATGACCGACGTCCGTCACCATAGGCGGCCAGCGTGTACAGGGCGACGAACAAGCCCAGCCAACCGGGCGCGTCCGGGAAGTCGAGACCGTAGTACACCAGGCTGGCCAGCGCGGCGGTCACGAACACGGCCACCGGCCACCGACGGCGCACGGCCAGGACCAGACCACTGACCACCAGCAGCGCGTATCCGAGGTTCCCGAAGTCGGTGAGCGGCCGTGGCGCGCCCTCGACGGCGACCTTGGCGACCGTGCCCTGCACCTGCATCACGGTGACGAGCAGCGCGAGCACCACGTCATGCGCCACCACCCGCAGGGGACGCGACCCGGCTCGGTGTTCCATTCCGTGAACCTACCGCCGACACGCACGGCCATCACTGCGCACAACCGCGCGACCGGCTACGACGACCGGCGTAGCAAGCCCCGAACCGGCTACGCCCATCTGCGTAGCCGGTGCCATCCGTTGCCGGAGGCCACGGCACCCGCACCGCCGCGACGATCTGAGCGTCCCCCGAAGCCGACAGCGTCCGTATCGCCGTCCAGCCGATCAGGAGAACGGAATGAGCTCATCAAGGATCCGACAGGTGCTGACCGTCACCGCTGCCGCCGTGATCGGAGTCGTCGCACTCGCCGTACTGCTCGGCGCGACCGGGCTCGGCGGCCCGGCCACCGCCGACGGACCGGCAGCAGCCATCGACGGGTACGACCTGACCACCGGGCGACTCGTGGGTCTGGTGGGCGCACTGGCGGCGCTGGCCGGTGTGGTCGTCGGCGGGCTGGCCGTGACCCGCCCCCGCAGCCGCATCGGCA
Source organism: Micromonospora maris AB-18-032 (assembly GCF_000204155.1). NCBI lineage: Bacteria > Bacillati > Actinomycetota > Actinomycetes > Micromonosporales > Micromonosporaceae > Micromonospora > Micromonospora maris. The sequence continues at coordinate 2,855,475 of NC_015434.1, forward strand.
CCGGGCGGCTCGGGGCCACCATCGCCCTGGTGGCGGGGCTGATCGGGGTGGTCCTCGGCGGGTACGTGGTGGCCGCCGCCGAGGGTGGACCCGGCACCGGCTACGGAATCGTCGGCGGCGTCGTAGCCCTGGTGGTGGGGCTGGCAAGCCTGGGACTCGGTGGGCTGGCCATGGCCCGCTCCCTGTGATCGACTCCGTTTCGCCGCAACGGCGGAATGCGGAGCTGCGGGAAATCACCGTTTCGGCGAAACGGCGCGCGTCACGGCCGGGTGTCGGTCGGTAGGGTGGCGCGATCGGCGGCCTGCCGACCGGACTCCCAGCCCTCGTGGCTGTCGACCCGGCTGGCCCGGGCCCGCACGGTGTGCGGGAAGACCTGCCGCATGGTCTCGCGGATCTGCTCGTCGCGGGAGGCGAGCACCGGCAGCAGGTCGGCCGGGTCACTCACCCCCGTTCCGCCGCTCCCGGCGGTGACCTCGGCCAACGCGCGCTGTGCCGCGTCGGTCAGCCGTTCGTCGATCCGGACGGCGAACGCCACCAGGAAGGATTGCCGGAACGCTTTCAGGCGGTTCCGGCCGGCCTTGCCGCCCGGTGGCTCGGCCCGGGCCATCGCCCGGTGCGCCTGCACCAGCAGGGAGGTGTAGAGCAGGTCGACCGCGTCGATGTCGGTGTCGAAGCCGAAGACGGTGCTGAACGCCAGTTCCGGTGACGACACCGTGTGGCAGCGGTTGGCGCGGGCGACGACATCCAGCAGGGACGCCTTCTCCCGCTCATGCGGATGATCCACACCGATGCGCCGCGCGTACGGCACCACCGGCGTCGCGTCACCGCCCCGGGCGGCCAGCAGCGCCTCGTCCAGGCTGTGCCGGGTGACCAACTCCTGGGCCTTGGCGGTGTACGTCTCCGCCTCGGCCGGGAAGGTCGTGGACTCGGCCTTGGCGAGCAGGGCGCGTACCCGGTCCAGCAGCCGGGCGTCGATCCGGGACGACCCGGCACCGCCCGACCCGCCGGCCGGCGGGGGAGCGGACCCCGGCGGGGGCACGAGCACCTCGATCGGCGGGAGCGCGGCCAGGATGACGAGCAGACCCACCAGCAGATCGAGTACGGCCACCCGGTCGAGCCGCCAGCGGGCGGCAAGCTCGTCGACGTACGTCGCGTCGTCGGTCCACCAGACCTGCGCGCCGAGAGCGTCCGCCTGCGCCAGCCACCGCCCGTCGACGGCGTCGCGGGGAAACCGCCGCAGGTGCGCGGCGACCGCGTCGGTCACCAGCTCGGCCTGGCGCGGCTGACCCCGTCGGGCGACCACCCGGTGCACCTCGGCCGGCTGCCATCCGCCCCGCCACAGCCGCGCGCACGCCTCGTCCTTCGCGGCCACCAACTCCGGATCGACCTCGGTCGACCGCGTCACGGCCAGGGCGTCCAGCCCTGATTCGTAGTCGATCGCCCCGGCGAGAACCGCCCTGATCCGCTCCCGCACCGATGTCACCAGCCCAGGCTACGGAGTCCGGGCCGGGCCCTTCGGCCAGTGGCCGGATCAGCGACGGTGGTCACTTCACCCCGGGCGCGACAACACCCGACGGAGCTGTCGCCCGCCGCCCCGAGAAGCCGCCGGGCGGCGCGATCCGTCCGCACTGAGTATCCGTACTCAGCTATGCCGACGTACCCGTACTCAACGGCGGCGACATCGATGATGTGCACCCGTTCGTCAGGTGGCGCCGTCTTGATCGCTGCCCCTATCGTCAGGCCCGGCCACGGAGTCCGACGAGACGAGGAGCACCATGAGCCTGGCAGCACCCACGATGACGGCAGGCCGTACCGGACCGGATCGCGGCACCCGGATCGGTATCGGATTCGTCCTGCTGCTACCCGCCCTACTCGCTCTCGCCTGGTCGTACCTGCTCCCCACCGTGCAGGCCGTGTGGCGCTCGACGCAGCGTGATCAACTGCTCGGCCCGGCGGAGGGTGTGGGTTCTGCCAACTACGAGCAACTCTTCACCCGGGGATTCCTCGGTGACCTGGGCTCGGCCCTGCTCCTGGCGCTGGTGCCGCTGCTGTTGGCCCTGCTGGTCGCCCCGGTGCTGGCGCTGCTCGCCGACCGCGCCGGGCGCCCGGCCCGGCTGGCGCTGCGGGCCCTGGTCGTGCTCCCGGTCGCCGGGTACGCGCCCGTGGCGCTGCTCATCGGCTGGCGCCTCGACCGGATGGAACCCGGCACGATGCTGGACCGTCCCCTCGCGACCCTCGTGGAGTTCACCGCTGTCACCGGTGCCGGACTGGTGGTGGCGGTCGCCACCACGGCCTTCCTCAGCACCCTCCGCGGCCGGCCGCACCGCCGCGACGCCCTGCCGGCCGCGCTGACCGTCGCCGGTCTGCTGATGCTCGGCATCATCGCGCTCACCCTGCAGACCTTCACCCCGACGCTGATCACGGGCAACAGCCGTACGCCCATGACGTATGTGGTCCTGCAGTCCCTGCAGCAGATGAACCTCGGTGGCGGCTCCGCAGCAGCGGTGATGCTGCTGCTCCCGCTGGCCCTGCTGGGCCTGGCGGCGACGGCCCTGTTGCTGCTCACCAGAGTCCGCATCGAGGTGGTCGACGAGGCCGTCACGCACCGCGAGCAGCCGCACGGCGCGGTCAGCAAGTCCGCTCCGGTCACCGAGTCGACCGGTGATCGGCAGGCCCGGATCGGGCTGGCGGTCGCGGGGGCGGTCGTGGTCGCCGTCATGCTGTGGGCGGCCTGGCCGTGGCTGCGCCGCAGCCTGCGGTTCACCAACGAGACCGTGCCGATGCCGTCCCCCGACCTGAGCGGCATGCTGACGGCGACCTGGCTGCCGACCCTGCTGTCGGCAGTGGTCACGGTCGCGGTAGCGGCGGCCGCCGGCTTCGCCATCGGGGGCCTGCGTCCCCTCGGTCGGTTCAGCGAGCTGCTCCTGCTGCCCTTCGCGCCGTGGCTGTTCGTCGGCACCGGGCCGCTGGCCATCGAGTCCTACCTGCGGGCCCGCGACTTCGACCAGCTCAACACCTTCCTCGGGCTGGTGCCGCCGGGCTGGGTCAGCATTCCCGCGTTGTTCCTGTTCACCGTGCTGTTCCGCGGGCTGGAGCCCCGGTGGCGGGCGGGCGCCGGGTTCGGGCGCGCCATGCTCGCCCCGGCGGCGCCGATGATCCTGCTGGTCGGGCTGGTCACCTGGCTGGTCACCGCCGCACAGGTGCTCTGGCCGTTTGTCGTGGCGTCGACACCGATGTACCGGCCCGCGCCGCTGGAGGCCCTCATGGTGTACGCCCGATGGGGGATGCGCGGCGACGAACTGGCCCTCGGCGCGGTCCTGCCGCTACCGATGATGCTGATCTTCCTGGTCGCGTTCGGGTGGCTGCAGGTGAAGTATCTCGACCGGTTGGCCGTACGAGTCGGGCGATGATTTCCCGGCGAAGGGTGCGTTTCTCCGGGGACACGACGACCATGTAGCTATGTTCAGTACTCTTCGGACACGGAAGATCGTGGCCGCCGGCGTGATGCTGGCGGCCACGATCGCTGTCGTACCCGCATCCGCCGCAGCGCAGCCCGGACCGTCCGCCGGCAGGCCGGACCGCGTCGAGTTGCGCGCCGCGCTCACCGCAGTACCCGAAGCCGGCGTGCCCGGCGTCCTGGCCGAGGTGCGCGACGGTCGGCACGACTGGCGAGCCGCCGCCGGCCAGGCGTATCTGACCAAACCTCGACCGATGCAGCCACAGATGCGTCACCGCATCGGCAGCATCACCAAGACCTTCGTCGCCACCACCGTGCTGCAACTCGTCGACGAGGGACGGCTGGGCCTGGACGACCCGGTCGGCAGGTGGCTCCCCGACACCGTACCGGGGGAGCGCGGCGACCAGGTCACCGTCCGGATGCTGCTGAACCACACCAGCGGCATCGGCAACTACACCAACGCCATGATCGACTCGTATGCGTCGATCAACCAGATGCAGGTCACCACGTACGCCCCGGCGGACCTGGTCGCCACCGGCCTGGCCATGCCGCCGACCGGCGCCCCCGGTGCGACGTTCAGCTACTCCAACACCAACTACGTGCTGGCCGGACTGCTGATCGAGGCGGTCACCGGCAACGACGCCCCGGCCGAGGTGCAGCGGCGCATCCTGCGGCCACTGAAGCTCACCGGGACGAGCTTCCCGGGCACCGATCCGACGATCCGCGGCCCGCACAGCGGCGCCTACTTCGCCCCGTTCGGCGCACGCGACCTCAGCGAGTTCAACATGAGCTGGGGATGGACGGCCGGCGAGATGATCTCCACCACGGCGGACCTGAACACCTTCTTCCGCGCGCTGCTCGACGGAGACCTGCTCAGCCCCGCCACCCTCAAGCAGATGCTCGACGGGGTGCCGATGCTGCCGGGGCTGCCCGAGGCCGGCACCTACGGTCTCGGCATCTACTCGCTGCCCACCCCGTGCGGCGAGTTCTTGGGCCACGACGGTGCGGTGTTCGGTCACCTGACCTACTCCCTGCACAGCCGCGACGGCACCCGCCAGGTGTCCTCCGGCATCAACATCAGCCACTACCAGGTCGGTCTTCCCGACCCGCACCCGTTCGACATCGCCTGGCAGACCTTCCTGCTCACCGCGATGTGCCCGACCAGCGATGTCAGCAGCCGCTCGGCAGAAGCGGTGCCGCAGCTGCCCAGCGTGACCCGGATGCCGGGCAACGACGCGGTGGTGGCGGCACCCTAGGGCGACCGACGGCGTTGCGGCCGGCTGGACGGCGTCACCTCGTGCAGGGTGACGGCGTCCAGCCGGCCGTCGGCCAGCTCGGCGGTGAGGTACGTCGCGTACGGCTGCCGCCGCCGGTCGGTCGGCGAGCCGGGATTGAGCAGCCGCAGACCACCGGGCGCGTCGCTGTCCCACGGGATGTGGGAGTGCCCGAAGACGAGCAGGTCGCAGTCGGGAAAACGAGCCGCGCAGCGGCGCTCCCGGCCACCGGCGGGACCGGTCTCGTGCACCACCGCGATCCGCATCCCGGCCACCTGCACCCGGGCGATTTCCGGCAGCCGGGCACGCAGCTGCGGGCCGTCGTTGTTGCCGTGGACACCGATCAGCCGGGCGCTGCGCCGCTCCACCTCGTCGAGCAGTTCCACGCTGACCCAGTCGCCGGCATGGATGACCAGATCGGCGGCGTCAACGGCGGCCCACAGCCCGGACGGCAGGTCACGGGCCCGCTTCGGCACGTGCGTGTCCGCCATGATGACCAGCCGCATCCCGGCAGCGTAGCCCCGACCGGCCCGGGTCAGCCCGTCACCGCGGCCAGCGACCGGAGCAGATCCTCGCCGTCGGGCCACGGACCGAACCCGGTCTTGGAGTCCAGGTGCCCGACGGCGCCCGCGTCGAACAGCTCCGAACCCCAATCCCGCGCGTACGCCTCGAACTGCGCGAAGGTGGCGTTCGGGTCGGTGCGACTGGCGACCAGGATCGAGTGGAAGGGCAGGGGCTCGCGTGGCACGTGGTCGATGATGACATCGACGCTCTCGCCCGGGCCGGGTTTCCAGTCTGGATCCAGGTACGGCGGTGTGACCAGCAGAGCGGCCCGGACGGGACCGATGTGCTGGCGGGCCCAGACGGCGACGGTCAGACATCCCGCGCTGTGCGCCACCAGGATCACCGGCTCCGCATCAGCGCTGATGGCAGCGTGCAGCGCGGCGACCCGTTCGGCGGCGACGTACGGCGGCCCGGGCGGTTCCGGCGCCCACTGGAACCCCGGACGGTCCCGCACCCAGCTGCGCGACCAGTGGTCGACCGACGGCACACCTCGACCGGGCACGACCAGGTGACGCGTCACGGTCGCCAGCCGTTCCCCGAGGTCATGGCAGCAGCTGCCCGGGCGGGAGCTGCCGGATGGCGTCGCCCACCCGGATCGTCGCACCGACGACCACCCGGGCGTTGAGGCCGCGCAACCGTAGCCGCTGACCTTCCTCCGTCCACACCACCTTGTGGGCGTCGCGTCCGAACCGGGCGGCGAACTTGGCGCAACCGTTGTGCGGCTGGTCGGTCACCTCGATGACCGCGCGGTCGCCGATCGCCAGACGCGTACCGGCCGGCAGCGCCTCGACGCTCAGGTCCAGGTCGACGTAGAGCTGATCACCGGCCAGCGCCCAGGCGTCGCGATCGGCGCCGGCGATCAGCTCGATGAACCGGGAGTTGATGACGTTGAGCTGCATGTCGGGGTGCGGTGACCGGTCGGGCGTGCGTTTGCTGGGTCGTTGACCCCAACTGTCGCCGAGCAGCCCGACGCTCGCGTCCAGTTCGGCCTCCGACAGCACCTCGCGGGCGTCGACGGCCGGCCGGCGTACGGCCAACGCCAGGGTGCCAGCAGCCCGGGGGGACTGCCGCACCAGGTGCAGCCCCGCCATGATCTCGTCCATCGAGCGATGACGTACGGCGACAGAGTTCTCCATCGTTCGACTGTCCCTCATGCGCATCCACGACGTCCAAACAGTTTCGCCACCCGAGACCCCGCCCGCAGGCACTTCGTCACCAATCCACGCCCCGCGACGAGTTGATCGTGACCGGTATCGTGGCCGGGGCCGGCCGCGGGACTTCGGTGCGACTTCCGGAACCCGCCTCTGAAGCGATGCTTCGCAGTTCGTGCCCCCATTCCCCGGCCGGCACCCAGGTGACGAGAGAAGGTGCAGTCGCAGTCATGTCGCGGGCGGATCGGATCGCGTGCGAGGACGTGGTCATGTTCGTCAACGCCGCGATCACCTCGACCGCCCAGCGCGAGTTCCGCTCCACCGCCGCCGCGCAGCGCCTGTCGTTGGACTTCCTCCACGAGTACGTGCTGGGCAACTACCGCGACCTGTACGCCGCGACCCTCGCCCTGGACGTCAACCAGCTCAACGCGGCCATGGTCGTGACGAACCTGCTGCGCACCGCCCGGGAGGCCAGCCGCGAGCAGCGCGCGCGGGAGGGGCGACTGATCGCGGCACGGCTGCGGACCCTGCCACCACAACGGGTGTACGGCGTCTTCCGCGACCTGCGCCGGCTGGGGATCAACAACCGGCGTACCCGCGCCATCGTCCGTGACTGGGTGGCGGCCCGGCCCGACCCGGCCTTCGACGCGGTCAAGTACCGCCGCTCGTTGTCCGTCGCCGCCCGGCACGCCCACCTGCCACTTCCCGGCGAGGTCGGCACGGCGCTGTTCGCCTGGCGTCGACCCAGGCGTTACGAGACACCGATCCTGGAGGCGTGGCGGCGCGCCCACTACGACCAGCGGGCCCTGTACGAGCTGCCGTACACCGTCGCCGAAGGACTGGCTGCCCAGCACGGCATCGACCGGGCCCGGTTCCTGTCCGGCATCGCACCCCGGCTCACCGCCGGTGAACGGCTGCGGTTGCAGGGCAGCGCCGTACGGCACAAGGTCGACGGCGTCGCGATGGACCTCGCCACGGCACCCCTGACCCGGCTGGCGAGCTACGCGCTGTCACTGCCGCGTCCGGAACGCCTCCGGCGTCGCGACGAGCTGACCGGTGCGCTTCGGGCCGCCGCGCGTCGCGCCGCCCGCCGGCAGGCGGGCACCTGGGGCCGGGTGGTGGCGGTCCTCGACGACAGCTACTCCGCCGCCGGCTCCGGGACCAAACGTCGCCGACCACTCGCCGTCGCCCTGGCCACCCACTACCTGCTGGAGGCCCTCGCCGCCGACTTCACCGGGCTGTGGCTGCACCACCGCGGCGACCCGCTGCTGGTCCACCCCGTCGGGGCCACCGGGCTTGGGGTGCGCATCCTCGACGCGCTCGAACGTCGCCCCGACCGGCTCGTCATCGTCTCCGACGGCTGGGACAACGACCCACCCGGGCAGGCCGCCGAGGTGCTGCGGATCTGGCGCACCCGCCTCGACCCCGACCAGCACACCAGCATCGTGCACCTCAACCCGGTCTACGACGCCGACACCTTCGACGTACGCCGCCTGGCCGACGGGGTGGCCACCGTCGGGGTCCGCGACGCCGAGGACGCCGCCGCGCTCGTCGAACTGGCCCGCTTCGCCACCGGCCGCGCCGGCTTCGACGAGCTGCGCCGCCACCTCGCCGACCGGGTCGAGCGGTTCCTCGACGACCAGGAGGCAGTGTCGTGACCACCGTCATCGAGGGCATCGACCTGACCGGGCTGACCCCCGGCCCCGCCCAGACGTGGGGCGCGATCCGCCTCGTCCCGCTCCTGCGCCGCGACCCCGTCACCGACCTGCGCCTGCACGCCCGGCTCCACGACCCCGACGCACTGTCGATCGTCCAGACCGCACCGCGTACGGCGTACATCTCGTTCATCCCGCACGCGTTCGTCGCCACCTGGACCACCGACAGCACCCCGGCCGCCGCCTACGGCACCCAGCTGCGCGACAGCGCCGACACCGATGTGCCGGAGGGGATCCGGCTGGTGTTCCGCCGCCGCATGGCGCGCCGGGAGGACCGGCAGCGGCTGCGTTTCCTGCCGCTGCACCTGGCCATGGAGGGTTACCTGGCGTTGCAGTTCGGCGGCCCGCCCATCGCCTGGCAGGAATGGACCCGCCAGGCCGTCACCCGTGGCCTGTCCCCGCGGGTGGAGGCCGGCTACACCGGTGCCGCCATCGCCGGCCTCGACGACGCGCTGCGCGTCTTCGAGATCCACCCCGACCAGTGCGGCATGGTGCTCTACGTCGCCGACGCGCTCACCGCCGCGTTCGTCGTCCCGCACCCGGACGACTACCGCGCCCTGCATCCCACGCTGCTGCAGGACTTCTACGGCGACCTGCTGTTCCACTACGCCCACCTGTATCCGGCCGCACCGGATTTCACCGTCCGGCTCGACGACACGGCCATCACCAGCGTCGCCGACCTGCGCGCCCAGCTCGCCCGGATGGACGCGGAATGGCAGGACTTCCACGCTCTGCTGGCCGGTGGGCTGCTCGCCGCCGGACGGCTCACCGTCACCCCGGCGCACCGGATGGGCCGCTTCACCCTGGCCCGGTTCCTGCCCGCCTTCGACCCCGATGCCGACAACCACATCGGCGAGGTCATCACCGACGAGACCGGCCGGTTGGCCTACCTCAAGACGTTCCGGCTGTCGGCCGCGCAGACCCGCCGGGGGCATCTGCTGTCCCAGCTCGCCGCCCACGACTGGAACCTCGACAGCACCGCCACCGCCCTGCGTACCGACCGCGACGGGTTGGTCCAGCGTCTCGATCGGGCCGGTTTCGGCCACCTGCTGCGCCCCGACGTCATCGACGCCTGCCGTAGGCGCGCCCGGCAGTCGCGGGGCGCGCTGACAGCCGGCGACCGGCATCGATGATCGGTGGCGTTCCTGCCCGCCGGTTCCTGGTCAGCTCAATGTGAAGGTCACGTCGTCGACGTCGAAGGCGGTGACACCGTTGCCGGCCGATTCGCTGGCGTTGAAGGTGACCGTCGCGGTGCGCTCGGTCGTCGCCGTCCCGGAGGACATGCTGTACTCCCGCCACTGCGACCCGCCGTCGAAGGCCAGCGAGAACCTCGTCTTCGGGGGGATTCCGGTGACCGCCAGCCCGACGTTCAGGTAATCGCTGCGGCTGGTTTCAGTCGTGAGGGTACGGACCCAGAAACGGACAGTCAGGTCGCAGTTCGCCGGCACCGTCACGTGGGTGTTCAGCAGGTCGTACCGGGTGACGTCCAACCCGGCGAAGGTGGCGTACGCGCGGCCGGTGTGGGCGGGCCGGGCCGTGTCGCCGAGTACGACGATGCGGGGGCCGGCGGTCCAACCGGTGGTGCCGCGCTCGAAGCCCGGGTTGGGGTGGATCTGTCCCCGGCAGGGCGCATCGGCTGTCGGCGGGCGGTGGGGTGCGCTGGCCGTGGTCAGCAGGAGCAGGGCAGCAGAGGCGAGAGTGACGAAGGTCTTCATCGGATCTCCCCGTGTCGAGTATCCCTGAGGTCGATTCAAATCGACGATGCTCGATCACTGTTCCTGCGTCAAGCCTTTCCCGTTGTCGGCTCCGGCCGGTCGGGTCGATGGTGCGCCGACCGAAGATCCCTCGCCGCCAGGTCGAGGCTCTGACCCGGGAGCTTACGGTGAACGTAGGGGTGCGAGCTGCACGGTCCAGGTCCGGGCGGTTCCGACGACGGCGATCGCCCGGCAGAGGAGATCGCAGCCCAGTTGCGGGTTTCCTTCCGCGAAACCGCGATTGATGATGCTGACTGCTCTCGGGTGGTCGCCCGCTTCCAGAGCATTTTCCAGGGCGGTGGTCAGAACCTTGGCGAGCACAGAGTGAAAGCTTTCCGCCCCTTTTTCGCGTAGATTCTTGATGGGCCTTCGCGGCTCTGGTGAGGGGACCGCGGATGGGGCCAGTGCGAAAGTCATGTCCTGCTCCTGTGCCGGAGGGCCGCCCGAAATGGCAGCACCCGAAACTGGAGGTCAGCCAGACCTCCGATGGGTTGCCTCACGACAACGCTGGCCACCGTCCGCAACGTGCCGTTATCCGTCGGCACGTCCGAAGTGCCGGTCGGCGCGGACACAAACGGTGACCCACCGCTCCACTGTACGCGCACCACGCGGTACCACTGTCACGTCAGCCGTCCCCACCCCACTGGCTCCAACGGCCGGTGGTCCGCACGTCGTCAAATTCTGTGCTACGGTTGCCTCGTTGCAGTTTTGATTTCCGTTGACGTCTCGGCGCCTGATGGGTTAACCAAAACCCGTCCAGGTGCTTTTTTCGTTTTTCGTGTCGTTCCCGACGCGGGTCATCAACGCAGCGGCACGCGAGACCGCACAGTGCGGTCTCACACAGCCTGCGAAGGAGCAGACATGGCTACTGGTACCGTGAAGTGGTTCAACGGTGACAAGGGCTTCGGTTTCATCAGCCAGGACGACGGCGGCGCCGACGTTTTCGCCCATTTCTCGGCGATCTCGGCGAGCGGCTTCCGTAGCCTCGATGAGAACCAGCGCGTCCAGTTCGAGATCACCCAGGGCCCGAAGGGCCCCCAGGCGTCGGACATCCGCTCGCTCTGATTCACGCTTCGTCAAACGGCGGCCTGACTGGTTCAGCAGGCCGCCGTTCGGCGTTTCCTCTGCCACCTGTTCAGGTTCGTTCCTGCCACCCTGGCCGGGGGATCCTTCATCGCCGACGGCTACCGCGGGCCATCCGCCGTTGATCAATACGGCTGGCTACGCATACCGGGCGCTATCTTCTTCCTCGTCGCGGCGATCCGCCTCGGCCGTGCTGCGAAGGGGAGCTGACATGACCGAACTGGCGTACGACGTCGTCGTGATCGGCGCGGGACCGGTCGGGGAGAACGTCGCCGACCGGGTCGTGCAGGGTGGCCTGACCGCCGCCATCGTCGAACGGGAACTGGTCGGCGGGGAGTGCTCGTACTGGGCCTGCATGCCGACCAAGGCGTTGCTGCGCAGCGGGTCCGCGTTGCGCGCGGCCCGTCAGGTGCCCGGGGCGCGTGAGGCGGTGACGGGAGACCTGGACGCGGCGGCGGTGCTGGCGCGGCGCGACTCCATCGTCGCGAACTGGCGTGACGACGGGCAGGTGTCCTGGCTGGAATCGGCCGGGATCGCACTGCACCGAGGCCACGGACGGCTCAGTGCCGCCAAGGTCGTCGAGGTGACCGACGCCGACGGCGCCACGACGACGTTGACCGCGCGGCACGCGGTGGTCGTGGCCACCGGCAGCGGCTCTCGGATGCCGGACATCCCGGGCCTGCGCGCCGCAGCGCCGTGGTCCAGCCGCGAAGCCGCGGCGGCGACGTCCATTCCCCGTCGCCTCGCCATCATCGGCGGCGGCGTGGTGGCGACCGAGATGGCCACCGCGTACGCGGCACTCGGGTCCTCGGTGACGGTGCTGGCCCGCGACGGCGTGTTGCCGTCGGTGGAACGGTTCGCCGCCGAGCAGGTCACGCAGTCGTTGCGCGAGGCCGGTGTGTCCCTGCACGTCGACGCGGAGGCTGTGTCCGTGCACCGCGACGACGCCGGCACCGTCCACGTCGACACCAGCCAGGGCGAGCGGGTCGAAGCCGACGAGGTCCTCGTCGCGATCGGCCGTACGCCGAACACCCAGGACATCGGACTCGACACCGTCGGCCTGACACCCGGTGACTGGCTGACCGTCGACGACACGATGCGGGTCGTCGACGGCGGCGACTGGCTCTACGCCGCCGGTGACATCAACCGGCGGGCGCTGCTCACCCACCAGGGCAAGTACCAGGCGCGCGCGGTCGGCGACGTCATCGTGGCCCGCGCGAAGGGCGAGAAGGTCGACGACGGCCGGTGGGGCCGGCACGTCGCGACGGCCGACGAACGTGCGGTGCCGCAGGTGGTGTTCACCGACCCGGAGATCGCCGCCGTAGGTCTGACGGCGGCCGCCGCCGAGGCGGCAGGGCTGCGGACCCGGGTCGTCGACTACAACCTGGGTGCGGTCGCCGGTGCCACCCTGCACGCCGATGACTACCAGGGGCAGGCCCGGATGGTCGTCGACGAGGACCGCAAGGTGATCGTCGGCGTCACCTTCGTCGGCCCGGACGTGGCGGAGCTGATCCACGCCGCGACCGTCGCCATCGTCGGTGAGGTTCCGTTGGACCGGTTGTGGCACGCGGTTCCGGCGTACCCGACCGTCAGCGAGGTGTGGCTGCGGCTGCTCGAGGCGTACGGCCGCTGACGCCACGTGCCGGCCAGCACGTTCCTGGTCCGACCGAGAGAATCGCTGATGCATGCGGCCCGAACTCCGTCGCGGCGCGCCGGCCCGTTCGCCCGGCCCGCAGCCGACGGTGGCGCCCAGCGTCGGACGTCTCACCGACAGGGCGGCTACGCGCCCTGGCCCTGGTTCTGCATCAGTCCGCCGTCCATGAAGTACGTCGACCCGGTGACGTAGTCGGCGTCGTCGCTGGCCAGGAAGACGGCGAGCTTGGCGATCTCCTCCGGCTGCGCGGCCCGCTTCCAGGGGATGGACTGCACCTGCTCCTCCAGGTACTTCGGGTCGTCGATCGCCTGCTGGTTGAACGGGGTGAGCACCATGCCGGGCCCGATGTTGTTGACGTTCATGTGCATCGGGGCGACCTCCAGGGCGATGCTTTTGGCCAACTCCAGCATGCCGCCCTTGCTGGCGTCGTAGTCGGAGCCGCCGGCGCGGGCCACCTCCTGGTGGACGGAGGTGATGTTGATGATCTTGCCGTGTCCGCCCTGGTCGCGGCGGTGCTGGATGAACCGCCGACAGCAGAAGAACATCCCGTACAGGTTGGTGCGGATGGCCCGGTCCCAGGTCGCGGTGTCCAGATCGGCCACCGGGATGCCGGAGGCGTCCACGCCCGCGTCGTTCATGAGGATGTCCAGGCGGTCGAACTCCCCGAGGGCCTCGTCGAACATCGCCTCGACCTGATGCTCGACGCTGATGTCGCCCTGCACCACGACAGCCCGCTGGCCGGTTCTCTCGATCTCGGTCTTGGTGTGGTTGGCACCCGCGTGGTCGTGCAGGTAGTGCACCACCACGTCGGCGCCCTCCCGGCCGAACTCGATCGCCGTGGCCTGCCCGATGCCCGAGTCGGATCCGGTGATCATGGCGGTCCTGCCTGCCAGCCGTCCGGTCATCAGCACGCTCCCCCTTCGTGGCTGTTCCCCGTTCTACCGGCGCGTACCCGCTCGCCGCAGACGTAACCGAGCCCGAGGCACCCCATGGGCTCACGGCCGGTTGCCGGATTCGACCTCGCCGATGATCCAGGCGGCGTTGATGACCCCGATGTGGGACAGCGCCTGGGGGAAGTTCCCGATCAGGCTGCGGTCGCGTCGGTCGATCTCCTCCGACAGCAACCCGAGGTCGTTCGCGTGGCCGGTGACGTTCTCGTACACCTGCTTGGCTTCGTCGAGTCTGCCGGCCCGCGCCAGGGCCTCCGCCAGCCAGTACGAGCAGATGATGAAGGCGCCTTCCTCACCGGCTCCGGTCCAGCGTTGCAGGAGGTCGTCGCGCCCCAGCTCACGTCTGATCGCGTCCACGGTGGCCACGACCCGGTCGTCGTCGCCGGGAAGAAACCCGGTGATCGGCATGACGAGCAGCCCGGCGTCGAGGTGGTCGGAGCCGAACGCGCCGGTGAACGCCTGACGCGAGTCGTTCCAGCCCTGGGTCAGGATCGCCGCGCGGATCTGGTCCCTGGCCTGCGACCACCGGGGCACCCGTGCCTCAGCGTCCAGGGTCGACGCCAGTTTGATGGCCCGGTCCAGCGCCACCCAGCACAGCAACTTCGACGTCAGGTAGTTCCGCTCGCCCTCGCGTCCCTCCCAGGTGCTGGCGTCCGGCTCCTGCCAGGTGTCGGCGGCCCGGTCCGCCAAGGTGCGCAGCAGGTCCGTGGCGGCCGGTGACAGGTCCCCGAGTTCGTCGCGCAGGACCAGGGCGCACTCCAGCGGCTCGCCGAGGACGTCGAGTTGCTTCTGCTGCCAGGCGTTGTTGCCGACGCGTACCGGCCGGCTGTTCTGGTAGCCCTCAAGGTGTTCCAGGGTGTGTTCGGTCAGGTCCCGCTCGCCACCCACGCCGAACATGATCGGTATGTGGTCCGTGGCGCCCGCCGATCCGATGGAGGCGGCCATCCAGTCGAAGAAGCGGTTCGCCTCGTGCGGACAGGCACCGACCCACAGCGCCCTGAGGGTGACGCTGCCGTCGCGGAGCCAACCGAACCGGTAGTCCCAGTTCGCCGCCCCGCCGACCTGCTCGGGCAGCGAGGTGGTGGCCGCCGCGACCACCGCCCCGGTGGGCTGGTAGGTCAGCGCCTGAAGGACCAGTGCGCTGCGCCGGACGTGTTCGCGGTACGGGCCCTGGTAGTCCTGGTGCAGGCGGTCCCAGGACTGCCAGGCGGCGATGGTGTCCCGCAGCGCCGCCCGCCCGTCCAGCGGGGCGGTCGGCGGGTCGGCGGAGCGGCGGTGGTGCAGGGCGAACACCGCGCTGTCGCCCTCGGCGAGGGTGAATCGCGCGGTCACCAGTGCACCGTCGACGGCAAGGGCACGGTCGGCGGCCAGGGTCAACCGGTCGCCGGCGCCGGCGATGTCCATCCCCGCCGGCGTTTCGGTGATCGTGGGACTGACCAGCCCGTACTCCGGCCGGACCGCGACCTCGACCGCCACGTCGACCGTGCCGGTGGCCTCGACCTGCCGGATCAGCACGTGCGGAGAGGTGAAGCCGATGCGGTGACCGCGTTCTCCGGCGCCGAGACTGAGGGCGTCGGTCAACCGCAGCACACCGGTCGGGGTGCGGAACTCGGTGCGGAGCACCATCGTTCCGTCGATGTAGTGCCGGGAGGTCGTGTACCGCCCGAGCGGCCGGATCGACCAGAAGCCGCCGGTGGCGCCGAGCAGCCGGGCGAAGACGCTCGGCGCGTCGAATCGGGGCGGGCACCACCAGTCCACGACCCCGTCCGAGGAGACCAACGCCGCGCCCTGGCAGTCGCCGAGAAGGGCGTAATCACTGATCACGGCCATGTTCGCTCGTACCCGTGGTCGCGCTGCCCATGCCCCGGGCCGTGGTGGCAGCGGCTACGACGTTTGTTGCGCGCCGGTGAACCGCGGCGGGGTGCGCGCCGTGGTACCCGCAACAACCGTGGATATCGAGGAGCACCGTTGATGACCTCACGCACTGTGAGCCGCAGGCGGCTCGTCTGGGCTCTGGCGACCCTCACCTGCTTGGCGGGCGCGGCCGGCCTGGTCGCCGTGCCGTCGGCGAAGGCCGACCGCAGCGCACCGATCGTCGGGGTGGCCGGCAAGTGTGTCGACGTCCAGTGGTCCGGTACGCAGAACGGCACCATCGTGCAGTTGTGGGACTGCAACGGCACCAACGCGCAGAACTGGGCCGGAATCGGGCGCCAGGGGACGCTGCGCGCGTTCGGCAAGTGCCTGGACGTGGACGGCGGCTCGCACGATGACGGCGCACGGGTGCAGTTGTGGGACTGCAACGGCACCGGCGCGCAGGACTGGCTGCTGGAGAACGGACAGCTGATCAACACCGGGTCCGGCAAGTGCCTGGACGCGTTCGGTGGGGCCCAGACCGGGACGGCGTTGCAGATCCGCGGCTGCTCCGGCGTGGTCACCCAGACCTGGGCGGCGAGCGGCAGCCCGCAGGTGGCCGGACCCGAGGCGAAGAAGGGCGTGGCCACCTGGGCGTTCCCGCCCGGCGGTGACGGCATCCGGGACGTGGGGGCGACCTGGTACTACGACTGGTCCACCTCGGGCAGCGACGTGCCGGCGGCGGCGGAGTTCGTACCGATGATCTGGGGTGCCACCTTCGTCACCGACGCCGACCTGGCCACCGCCCAGCGGTCCGGCCGCACGTTGCTCGGCTTCAACGAGCCGGACCTGCCGGGACAGGCGAACATGTCGGTCGAGCACGCGCTGGACCTGTGGCCCCGGCTGCAGCACACCGGCATGCGGCTGGGTAGCCCGGCCGTCGCCTTCGGCGCCGACACCCCCGGCGGCTGGCTGGACCGGTTCCTCGCCGGTGTCCGTGAGCGAGGGCTGCGGGTCGACTTCATCGCCCTGCACTGGTACGGCTCGGACTTCGGCGACGAGGCGGCGAACCACCTGATGCAGTACGTGCACGCGGTCCACGAACGTTACCGCCTGCCGATCTGGATCACCGAGTTCGGCCTGATCGATTTCAGCCAGGGCGCGCCGCGCCACCCGACGCCGCAGCAGCTTGTCACGTTCATCGACAAGGCGACCGCCGCGTTGCAGGCCACGCCGTACGTCGAGCGGTACGCCTGGTTCGCCCTGCCGGCCAGCGGCGAGCATGCGGCACACGGTCTGTACCGCGAGGACGGCACCGCCACCGAGGCGGGCGCGGCCTACCGGGCGGCGGGTCGCTCCTAGGCCGGGGGAGCGGGTGACTGGTGATTCTGCCGATGCGGGGTCGGCGGACAGCCCCAAACACTGATTGCAGTCGATACAGCTCCAACCCAAGGGAGTATCCGACGTGCGATCAACCACCACCACCCGTCCCCGTTCCCTCACCCTGCTGGCCCGGCTGGCGATGACCGCCGTCCTGGCCGCCGGTGGCGTCGTCGCCACCTCGTCCGCCGCCCAGGCCGCCAACCCGTACGAGCGGGGACCGGCGCCGACCAACGCGATCCTGGAGGCCAGCCGCGGCCCCTTCGCGACCTCGTCGACGACGGTCTCCTCGCTGGTCAGCGGCTTCGGCGGCGGCGTCATCTACTACCCGACGACCACCACCGCGGGCACCTTCGGCGCAGTGGCCATCTCGCCCGGCTACACCGCCTCCTGGTCGAGTCTGGACTGGCTGGGGCCGCGGATCGCCTCGCACGGCTTCGTGGTCATCGGCATCGACACCATCACCCGCCTCGACCAGCCGAGCAGCCGGGGTCGGCAACTGCTGGCCGCGCTGGACTACCTGACCGAGCGCAGTTCGGTGCGCAGCCGTATCGACTCCAGCCGGCTCGCCGTGGCCGGTCACTCGATGGGCGGCGGCGGCAGCCTGGAGGCCGCCGCGAGCCGGCCGTCGTTGCAGGCCGCCGTGCCACTGGCGCCGTGGAACCTGACCAAGAACTGGTCGAACCTGCGGGTGCCCACGCTGATCATCGGCGGTGAGAGCGACTCCGTCGCCTCGGTCGCCACGCACTCCGAGCCGTTCTACAACAGCATCCCGGCCTCGGCGGAGAAGGCGTACCTGGAACTCAACAACGAGGGCCACTTCTTCCCGAACACGGTCAACACCCCCACCGCGAAGCAGATGGTGGCCTGGCTGAAGCGGTTCGTCGACGACGACACCCGCTACGACCAGTTCCTCTGCCCGGGCCCGAGTGGCCTGGCCGTGGAGGAGTACCGCAACACCTGCCCGCACTGACGGTCCTGCCGGGGCGGCCGCGACGCGGCTGCCCCGGATCGTTCGGCCGCCGGTCTTCCGTCCCGAGGACCGGCGGCCGTATATTGCATTGACAGTGCAAAAATTCTGGAGGTGGTGGGTGTCCGACCACACGGCCCACGGGCTGCGCGCGCTGGTCGCCGCGTTCCTCGACACGCACGACCCGGACGGTGACCGCCTCGGTTTCCTGCGCGCCCGCTTCGACGCCGGGCTGGCCTGGGTGCAGCACCCACCCGGGCGCGGTGGCCTGGGCGCCCCGCCGCAACTGCAGGCGGTCGTCGACGACGCCTTCGCCGCAGCCGGCGCGCCGGACAACCGGCCCCGGCGCAACAGCATCGGGCTCGGCATGGCCGCGCCCACCCTGCTGCGGCACGCCAGCGACGCCCAGTGCCGACGCTGGCTGCGGCCGCTGTGGACCGGTGAAGAGGTGTGGTGCCAGCTGTTCAGCGAACCCGACGCCGGTTCCGACCTGGCGAGCCTGCGTACCCGGGCGGTGCCCGACGACGACGACTGGATCATCGACGGTCAGAAGGTGTGGACGTCGCTGGCCCACGAGGCGCGCTGGGCGATCCTGCTGGCCCGTACCGATCCGGCCGCGCCCAAGCACCACGGCATCACCTACTTCGTCTGCGACATGACCGCGCCGGGAGTGCAGGTGCGTCCACTGCGGCAGGCCACCGGCGAAGCGGAGTTCAACGAGGTCTTCCTCACCGGTGTCCGGGTGCCCGACGCCCACCGCGTCGGCGCGGTCGGGCAGGGCTGGCAGATCGCCCGTACGACGTTGATGAACGAACGCGTCGCCATCGGCGGCCGACCGCTGCCCCGCGAGGGCGGCATGGTGGGCGTGCTGGCGCGGCTGTGGCGGGAACGCCCCGAGCTGCGCACCGCCGGGCTGCACGACGAGGTCCTGCGCGCCTGGGTGGGCGCCGAAGCCGCCCGGCTGGCCGCGCTGCGGCTGCGACAGCTGATCGCCGCCGGCGAGCCCGGCCCCGAAGGCTCGGCGGTGAAGCTCTCCTTCGCCGAGCTGAGCCAGCGGATCAGCGGACTGGAGGTGGAACTGCGCGGCGCCGAAGGGCTGCGCCACGACGACTGGACGATGCGTCGCCCGACCGAACCCGACCTGCTCGGCCGCACCGCCACCTACCGCTACCTGCGCGCCCGGGGCAACTCCATCGAGGGCGGGACCTCGGAGATCCTGCGCAGCATCATCGCCGAGCGGGTGCTCGGGCTGCCCACCGAACCCCGGGTGGACCGATGAGCGACCTGCTCTACGACGCCGACGAAGAGGCCCTGCGCGACACCGTACGCGCGCTGCTGGCCGCGCACGCCCCGTGGCAACGTACGCTCGCCGCCGTCGACGGCGGCGATCCGTACGACGCGACACTGTGGCGTCGACTTGTCGACCAGCTCGGCGTGACCGGGCTGGCCGTGCCCGCCGAGCACGGTGGCGCCGCAGCGGGCTTCCGCGAGGTCGCGGTGGTGCTGGAGGAGCTGGGTCGGGCGGTCGCGCCGGTGCCCTTCCTGGGTGCTGCCGTGGCGACCCGGGCGTTGCTGGCCTGTGCCGAGCACACCCTGCTGCGTCGGCTGGCCGCCGGTGAATGCGACGTGACGGTGGCGGTCGGCTTCGCCACCGCACCCGACCTCGCCACCGGGCCAGAGGGCCGCCCGGACCCGGTCACGGTCGGTCCCGGACCGACGCTCACCGGTCGGGTGACCGGTGTGGCCGACGCCGTGCCGCACGGCCTGCTGCTGGTCCCGGCCGGCGACGCGCTCTACGTCGTCGACGCCGCCGAACCGGCGGTGCGGATGTCCGCCGTGGTGTCGCTGGACGCGACCAGACCGCTCGTCGACATCGAGTTCACCGCTGCGGCGGCCCGTCCGATCGCCACCGGCACCGCCGCTGCCGACGCGGTGACGGCGGCGCTGACCGCCGGCGCGGCGCTGCTCGCCTCCGAACAGGTCGGCCTGGCCCAGTGGTGTCTGGACACGACGGTGGCCTACGTGCGCCAGCGCCACCAGTTCGGCCGTCCGGTCGGCTCGTTCCAGGCGGTCAAGCACCGGTTGGCCGACGTGTGGGTGGAACTGACCGAGGCCCGGGCGGTGGCCCGGTACGCCGCCGACCGGCTCGGCGCGGCCGGTCCCGAGGCGGCGCTGGCGGCCGCGTTGGCCCAGGCGTACTGCGGGCCGGTGGCGGTGCGGGCGGCGGAGGTCTGCGTCCAGTTGCACGGCGGGATCGGCTTCACCTGGGAGCACCCGGCGCATCTGTACCTCAAGCGCGCCAAGAGCGCCGCGATCGCCTTCGGCACCGCGGACCGGCACCGGGCCGCCCTGGCCCGGCTGGTCGACCTGCCGCCACCGGTCACGGCCACCGCCTTCGGCGATGCCGGCCGCTGACGGACGCGGCATCGAAGGTGTTGACGAAACACGCGAGAAACGTACACTCCCAGTGTAATAAGTTTGGGCCGCGCGGCGAGGGGCAGGGTTGATGACGGACGGTCTCGCACTGCACCAGGTCGGCGTCCGCTTCGGCGGCCTCACCGCCCTCGACGACGTCTCGCTTCAGGTCGGTCCGGGCGAGGTGGTCGGGGTGATCGGCCCCAACGGCGCCGGCAAGACCACCCTGTTCAACGTCGTGTGCGGCTTCGTCACCGCGCACACCGGCACGCTTACCCTCGACGGCCGGCCGCTGCGGCCCCGACCGCACCGGCTCACCCGACTGGGCATCGCCCGCACCCTGCAGGGCACCGGCCTGTTCGCCGGGCTCACCGTGCTGGAGAACGTGATGACCGGGGCCACCCACACCGCCCGCGCCGGCCTACTTCCGGCGCTGCTCGGACTGCCCCGCAGCGACCGCGACGAGCGCCGGATGCGCGAACACGCCCGCACCGTCCTCGACGAACTGGGCATCGCACAGCACGCCGACGCCGCGCCGGACACCCTCCCGTTCGCCGTACGCCAACGGGTTGCCCTCGCCCGCGCGCTGGCCGCCCGACCTCGACTGCTGCTGCTCGACGAACCGGCCGGCGGACTCGGCGCCGACGACGTGGACAACCTCGCCGAGCTGATCCGGACGCTGCCGCACCGATCCACCGACCCCTGCGCCGTGCTGCTCGTGGAACACCACATGGACCTGGTCATGGCCGTCTGCGACCGGATCGTGGTGCTCGACTTCGGACGGGTCGTCGCCGCTGGGCCACCCGAGGCGGTCCGCGAGGACCCGGCCGTGGTGGACGCCTACCTCGGCGCGACCGTCGACGAGGCCGCCTGATGACCGCCGACCTGCTCACCGCCGAAGCCCTGGCCTGCGGCTACGGGCCGGTGCCGGTGCTGCACGGCGTCGACCTGCGGGTGCCCACCGGCACCATCACCGCCGTCATCGGTGCCAACGGCGCTGGCAAGACCACCCTGCTGCGCACCCTGTCGGGCATGCTGCGCCCGAGCGCCGGCCGGATCCTGTTCGACGGACAGGACCTGCGGGGCACCCCGGTCGAGCAACTCGTCCGGCGCGGCGTGGCACACGTACCGGAAGGCCGCGGCGTGATCGGCGAACTCACCGTGGCGGAGAACCTGCGCCTCGGCGCGCTGTGGCGCCGCGACCGCCGCGACGCCGCACGCGCCCTCGACGAGGTCTACCAGCTGTTCGAACCGCTCGCGCGGCGACGACGGCACCTCGGCCACCAGCTCTCCGGTGGCGAACGGCAGATGCTGGCCCTCGGCCGGGCCCTGGTCGCCCGACCCCGCCTGCTGCTGCTGGACGAACCGTCGCTCGGCCTGGCACCCCGCGTGGTGGCCCAGACCATGGCGCTGCTGCGCCGGCTGCGCGACGACACCGGGCTGACCGTGCTGCTGGTCGAGCAGAACGTACGCAGCGCCCTGGCCGTCGCCGACCAGGGCATCGTGATGTCACTCGGCCGGGTCGTCCTGGCCGCCCCGGCCGAGCGACTGCGCGACGACGCCGACCTGCGCCACGCCTACCTCGGATTCTGACAAACGCTAGGAGGACCGTGGACCGCTTCCTCTTCCTCACCCTCGACGGGCTGTCGAGGGGCGCGGTCTACGCCGCGTTCGCCCTCGCCCTGGTGCTCATCTGGCGAGCCGGTCGGATCGTCAACTTCGCCCAGGGCGCGATGGCGGTCGCCGCCGCGTACGTCGCCTACAGCGTCACCGCCGCGACCGGGTCGTACTGGCTCGGCTTCGCCGCGGCACTGCTCGCCGGACTGCTGCTCGGCGCGATCGTCGACATCGCGGTGATGCGACTGGTGGACCACCGCTCACCGCTGAACCCGGTGATCGTCGCGCTCGGGCTGGTCCTGCTGATCCAGGCGATCCTCGGCATGGTGTACGGCAACGAGTACCTGCCCGCACAGGCCCCGCTGAGCCGTACCGCGCTGACGGTGGGCGACACCGCCGTGCTGTCCCCGTACGACCTGTTCGTCTTCGCCACCGTCGGCGCGGTCGGCGCGGCCCTGGTCTGGATCTTCACCCGGACCGCGATCGGGCTCCGGATGCGGGCGGCGGCCTTCGCACCCGAGGTGTCCCGACTGCTCGGCGTGAACGTCGGCGGCATGCTCACCCTCGGCTGGGCGCTGGCCTCGGGCGTCGGCGCACTGGCCGCGATGCTTGTCATCCCCACCGAACTGGGCCTGCATCCCCACGCGATGGACCTGGTCTTCGTCTCCGCGTTCACCGCCGCGGTGCTCGGCGGGCTGGACAGCCCACCCGGCGCGGTCGTCGGCGGCCTCGGCGTCGGCCTGCTGCTGTCCTACGTCAGCGGGTACGCCGGCGGCGACCTCATCCCGCTCGCGGTACTCGCCCTGCTGCTGACGGTGCTGCTGCTGCGCCCCGGCGGACTGTTCGCCACGGTCACCGCGAGGCGGGTGTGAGCGCCACCCGGGCGCCCGCGCCGCCCCACCGACAGCGCGCCGTCGATCTCGTCCGTACCGGCCGGTCCGTGCCGACCCTGCTCCGCCACCTCGCCGTCGCCGTCGCCGCCGCGCTGGTGGTGCTGCTGGTCAGCTACCAACTCGACTCGTACCGCAACTTCCAACTCGCCACGGTGGCCGCCTACCTCTGCGCCACCGCCGGACTGACCATCCTCACCGGGCTCTGCGGGCAACTCTCCCTGGGACACGGGGCGTTGATGGCCA
This sequence comes from Micromonospora maris AB-18-032, assembly GCF_000204155.1. Taxonomy (NCBI): domain Bacteria; kingdom Bacillati; phylum Actinomycetota; class Actinomycetes; order Micromonosporales; family Micromonosporaceae; genus Micromonospora; species Micromonospora maris. Next base: position 2,878,446 of record NC_015434.1, read on the forward strand.
CCGGCGCGTACACGGTCGCGCTGTGCCAGAGCGCCTTCTTCGACCGGGGCGTCACCTCCGGCGCGGTGCTGCTGCTGTCGCTGGTCGCCGCTGTGGCGGTCACCGTGACGGTGGGTCTGGTCGTCGGCGTCGCCGCCGCCCGGCTGCGCGGCCCCTACCTGGCCGGGCTCACCCTGGCGGTGGCGGTGGTGGTGCCGGCGTTGACAGTCACCTTCGACGGCCTCTTCAACGGCGAGCAGGGCCTGCCGGTGCCGGTGGCACCCGCACCGGCAGGGCTGGGTCTGTACTTCCCGCACGAGCGGTGGCAACTGTGGATGGCCGCCGGGGCGACCCTGCTCTGCCTGGTGGTGCTGGCCAACCTGGTCCGCAGCCGCTACGGCCGGTTGTTCCGGGCGGTACGCGACGACGAGGTCGCCGCCCGGCTCGCCGGCATCCACGTCGCCCGTACCCAGGTCATCGCCTTCGTGGTCAGCGCGGCCGGCGCCGGCCTCGGCGGCGCCCTGCTGGCGGTGCTCGCGCAGAGCGTGTCACCCGGCGCGTTCGGTCTGAACCTTTCGCTGTTCCTGCTCATGGCCGTCGTCATCGGCGGTCTCGGCCGGCTCGCCGGCGCCGTGTGGGGCGCCTTCCTGCTGGTCGTCCTGCCCGACCTGACGCACTCCCTGACGAACCTGTTCACCCTCTCACCGGCGACGGCGCAGCGGCTGGAGGGCAACCTCCCGCTGGCGATCTTCGGGGCCACGTTGATCGTGGTCATGATCGCCGCCCCCGGCGGTGTGCAGGGTCAGTTGTCCCGACTGACCCGGGCGCTGCGCGCCCGCCGGCCGGCCGGGCGCTCGTAACCGCCCCACCCCCACCACCCACCTCGCACAACCGGACCGATGAAAGGTCGGTGTCCCATGCGAACCACGGAACGGCGCGGTCTCGCGATCGCCACCACCCTCACCTTGCTGCTCACTCTCACCGCGTGTGGCTCCGACGACGGCCCCGGCGCCGGGGAACCGGTTCCCGGGGTCACCGACACGGAGATCGTCGTCGGCACCCACATGCCGCTGACCGGACCGGCATCCGCCGGCTACTCGAAGATCGCCCCGGCCACGAAGGCCTACTTCGACTACGTCAACGCCAACGGCGGCGTACACGGCCGCAAAATCACCTACAAGGTCATGGACGACGGCTACAACCCGGCCACCACCCAGCAGGTCGTGCGCCAACTCGTCCTGCAGGACAAGGTCTTCGCCGTCCTCAACGGCCTCGGCACCCCCACCCACACCGGCGTGCTGGACTTCCTGCACACCAACCGGGTGCCCGACCTCTTCGTCGCCTCCGGCAGCCGCAACTGGGACCAGCCCGACCGCTACCCGAACACCTTCGGCTTCAACCCGGACTACACGGTCGAAGGCAAGATCCTGGCCAACCACGTGAAGACCACCCTGCCCGGCCGGAAGGTCTGCTTCCTCGGCCAGGACGACGACTTCGGGCAGGACGCCCTGGCCGGCGTGGAGAAGGTGCTCGGCACCGACGGGGTGGTGGCCCGCGAGACGTACGTGACAAGCAACACCAACGTCGCCCCCCAGATCGGCGCGTTCAAGGCCGCCGGCTGTGAGGTCGTCATCCTCGCCACCGTGCCCGGCTTCACCGCCCTGTCCGTCGGCACCGCCGCCCGGCTGGGCTTCCGTCCCCAGTGGGTGGTGTCGAACGTGGGCGCCGACCACCCGACGCTGGCCCGGCAACTCGGCGACGCCGCCGGACTGCTGGAGGGCATGGTCGGGCTGAACTACCTGCCGATGCAGGGCGACACCGACAACCCGTGGATCCAGCTGTTCACCAAGGTCAACACCGAACACAACGGTGGGGCGGAGTTCGACGGCAACACCGTCTACGGGATGGCCGTGGGCTACCTGTTCGTGCAGGTGCTGTTGGCCGCCGGCAAGGACCTCACCCGCGAGTCGCTGGTCGAGGCCGTCCGCAAGGGCGGCTACCAGGGGCCCGGCGTGGCGCCGCTGCGCTTCTCCGCCACCGACCACTCCGGTTACGGCGGGGGCCGGCTGAGCCGGGTCAGCGGGGGCAAGCAGAGCTACTTCGGCCCGACGTACGAGACCGACGAGGCCGACGGACCGGTCAACGAGTACACCGCACCGCCGGTGTCGCCACCGGTCAACGGCGTGCCCACCGCCTGAGCACCACGTCCGCGTGGTCCGCACCTGCGCACGGGTGCGGACCACGCCCGACCGCAGACGGGAGTCCGATGTCGACAGCCGACCCGGCCACCGACGGCGCGACCGCCGGCAGGAGGCAAGGAGCACGGTGGTTGCCGGGGGCGGCGGTCGTGGTGACCGGTGCCGGCTCCGGCATCGGCGCGGCCCTCGCCGAGCGGCTCGCCGCCGTCGGGGCCCGCGTGATCGTCAACGACCTCGACGCCGAGGCGGCACAGGCCGTGGCCGCTCGGATCGGCGGCCACGCCTGCCCCGGTGACGCCGCCGACCCGGCCGGTGTCGCCGACCTTGTGGACTTCGCCCGCCGACGCCTCGGCGGGGTCGACCTGTACTGCGCCAACGCCGGCGTGGCACCCGCAGGCGACGCCGACGACAGGGCGTGGGAGACGGCCTGGCGGGTCAACGTGATGTCCCACGTCCACGCCGCCCGCGAACTGCTGCCGCACTGGCTCGCCGCCGGGCGGGGGCGGCTGCTGGTCACCGCGTCGGCCGCCGGCCTGCTGACCATGCTCGGCAACGCGCCGTACGCGGTGACCAAACACGCCGCGCTCAGCTTCGCCGAATGGCTGCGGGCCACGTACGCGCACCGGGGCATCGTCGTGCAGGCGCTCTGCCCGCAGGGTGTGCGTACCCCGATGCTGGCCGCCGGCGACGCGATGAGCAGCGCCCTGCTGGACGCCACCGCCGTCACCACCGACCAGGTGGCCGACTGCGTGCTGGAGGCGCTGGACGACGACCGGTTCCTGGTGCTGCCACACCCGCAGGTGGCCGACTGGTACGCCCAGCGGGCCGCCGACCCGGACCGCTGGCTGCGCGGCATGAACCGCCTCCAGCAGCAGACGGAGCACCGCGATGCCTGACCCGGCAGACCACGCCACTTCGGACGACGCCACCCCGGACGACGCCGCTTCGGACGACGGCGGGCCGCTGCCCGGACTCGACCTGGACCGGCTGGCGACCTACCTGCACCGCCAGGTGCCCGGGCTGCTCGCCGGGCCGCTGCACGGTGCGCTGCTGACCGGCGGGCGGTCCAACCTCACCTACGCGGTGACCGACGGGCAGACCCGGTGGGTGCTGCGCCGCCCGCCGCTGGGCCACGTCCTGGCCACCGCCCACGACATGGGCCGGGAGTACCGGGTGATGCACGCCCTCGCGCCGACCGCCGTCCCGGTGCCGCCGATGGTCCACCACTGCGCCGACCCGACGGTGCTCGGAGTGCCGTTCTACCTGATGGGGCAGGTGCCCGGCCGGGTGCACCGGGAACCGGAGGAGCTTGTCGGCTGGTCCCCGTCGCAGGTGCGCGACCTGGCGTTCCGGTTGATCGACCTGCTCGCCGTGCTGCACACGGTCGAACCGGCCTCGGTCGGCCTGGCCGACTTCGGTCGCCCCGACGGGTTCAACGCCCGGCAGGTCCGCCGCTGGAAACGTCAACTCGACGCGTCCCGCAGCCGGGACCTGCCCGGCATCGGCGACCTGCACGACCGGCTGGCCGCCGCCGTACCCGAGACCCGGTCGGCGGCCGTGCTGCACGGCGACTTCCGGCTCGACAACGTCCTGCTCGGCGAGGACCGCACCGTACGCGCCGTACTGGACTGGGAGATGTCCACCCTCGGCGACCCGCTGGCCGACCTGGCCCTGTCGCTGGTCTACGCCCGCCGGGTGACCGCACCCGGACAGCCCGACACCGACGAACTGGCCGACAGGTACGCCCGACGCACCGGACGGTCGGTCGACGCACTGCCCTGGTATCTCGCCTTCGCCGCCTTCAAACTCGCGGTGATCCTGGAGGGCGTGCACTACCGCTACGTGCAGGGCCAGACCGTCGGCGACGGATTCGACCAGATCGGCGCGCGGGTGCCGCCGCTGATCGCCGAGGGCCTGAGCACCCTAGGGAGACGATGACGTGGACTTCCGCTACGACGACACCACCGAACGGCTGCGCGAGCGCCTGCACGAGTTCATGACCGAGTGCGTCCATCCGGCCGAGCCGATCTTCGAGGCCCAGACCCGGAGGGCCGACGAACCGTGGACGGCACCGCCGGTGGTGGCCGAACTCCAGGCCGAGGCGCGTCGGCGCGGGTTGTGGAATCTCTTCCTGCCCGGCGAACACGGCGCGGGCCTGACCAACCTCCAGTACGCGCCCCTGGCGGAGATCACCGGCCACTGCCCGTGGCTGGCCCCGGTGGCGCTCAACTGCGCCGCACCGGACACCGGCAACATGGAACTGCTCGCCCAGTTCGGCTCGACCCAGCAACGCGAACAGTGGCTCACGCCGCTGCTCGACGCCCGGATCCGGTCCGCCTTCGCGATGACCGAACCGGCCGTCGCCTCCTCCGACGCCACGAACATCGCCACCCGCATCGAACGCGACGGCGACGCGTACGTCGTCAACGGCCGCAAATGGTTCGTCACCGGCGCGATGGACCCACGCTGCGCGATCTTCATCGTGATGGGCCGGACCGACCCGTCCGCGCCCCGGCACCAGCAGCACAGCCAGATCCTCGTCCCGCGCGACACCCCGGGCGTCACCGTCCGTCGAGGCATGACGGCCTTCGGGTACGACGACGGCGACCACGGCGGCCACGCCGAGATCGACTTCGTCGACGTACGGGTGCCGGTGACGAACCTGATCGGCACCGCGGGCTCCGGCTTCGCCATCTCACAGGCCCGACTCGGTCCGGGCCGGGTGCACCACTGCATGCGGCTGCTGGGCATGGCGGAACGGGCCGTCGAGCTGATGTGCCGGCGGGTCAGCCAGCGGCACGCCTTCGGTGCGCCCCTGTCCGAGCAGGGCGTGGTGCGGGACTGGATCGCGCAGGCCCGGGTACGCCTGGAGCAGGCCCGACTGCTGGTGCTCAAGACCGCCTGGCTGATGGACACCGTCGGCAACCGGGCGGCGCACACCGAGATCCAGGCCATCAAGATCGCGGTGCCGGAGACCGTCGAATGGATCATCGACCGGGCGGTGCAGGCCCACGGCGCGGCCGGCGTCAGCCAGGACACCCCGCTGGCCCGGCTCTGGGCCCGCGCCCGCGCGGTACGCATCGCCGACGGCCCCGACGAGGTGCACCGCCAGTCGCTGGCCCGCCGGGAGCTGCGCCGGCATCGGGACGCGGATGCCGTACCGGCACGCGTCTAGACTCGGCTGGCACGAGGGAGCAGCAAGGGTGAGGAGACGGACGCGGATGGTCGGTGCCGAGACCGCCGGTCGGGTCGACGGGCGCACTGCGCGGGCGGAACGCACCCGGGCAGCCATCGTCGAGGCGCATCTCGCGCTCATCTCCGAGGGCGACCTGCGTCCGACCGGTGAGCGCATCGCCGAGCGGGCCGGCATCTCCCTGCGTACGCTCTGGACCAACTTCAAGGACATGGAAACCCTGTTCGAGGCCAGCGGCGCGGAGCTGCTGCGCCAGCAGGACGCCGCCTGGCGGCCGATCTCGCCCACCCTGCCGCTCGCCAAGCGGGTCGACGCCTTCTGCCGGCAGCGGGCCAAGCTGCTGCAACTGATCGCACCGTCGGCGCGGGCCGCGCAGATGCGCGAGCCGTTCTCCGCACAGCTGCGCCGCAACCGGCTCAAGCACATCGCCCGGGTACGCGACGAGATCGAGCAGTTGTTCGCCGACGAACTCGACCGCGCCGGGCCGGCACGCGACCAGGTGGTCAACGCGGTGGTGGCGGCCAGCACCTGGCCGGCCTGGTCCACCCTGCGCGACGGCCTCGGGCTGGGCGTGGACGCCGCCCGGGCGGTGATGGCCCGTACCGTCGGCGCGCTGCTGGCTCAGCTGGACGAGCGCTGACGGGTCGCAGCCGGCACCGCGACGGCGGGTGACCTGGGGCGGTTGCCGCAGAATTCCGCTTCTGCCTCTTCTCAAGCGCTGTCCGATAGGTGAGACTCGATGCATGGTTAGTGCATCAGCAGTGCAAATAGAAGTGCTACGGGGCCGGCAGGGGGAGTGCCGGGAGATCCGCTCGCTGCTCGCCGCACCGGCCGGCGGAGCGCTCCTGCTGCACGGCGAGCCCGGCGCGGGGCGCACCGCCCTGCTGGCGTACGCCCACCGCCACCGCGCAGGTCGCCGCCTGCTCGCCGCCGCCGGCCTGGCCGACGAGGCGATGCTGCCCTACGCCGGACTACAGCGGCTGCTCGACCCCGTGCTCGACCGCGCACACGCGCTACCCGAACGGCAGCGGCAGGTGCTACGCGACGCCCTGACCGGCGAGGGCTGCCCCGACCGCGACCAGCTCATCCTCTCCCACGCCGTCCTCGGACTGCTCGCCGAAGCCGCCCACGACGGCCCGCTGCTGTGCACCATGGACGACCTCGACGCAGGCGACACCCCGACGGCACGGGTACTGACCTTCGTGGCCCGACGACTGCCCCAACTGCCGGTCGTGCTCCTGCTCACCGCCGGCAACGACACCGCAGCGCCGGCGATACCCGGCCGCCGACTACTGCCCCTGGACCCCTCCGACAGCCACGCCCTGCTGACCGCCCGACGCCCCGGCCCACCACCAGCCGAGCCGGTGCTGGCCGCCCTGACCACCCTCGCCGCCGGAAACCCACAGGCACTCGTCGACCTCGCCGGCACGCTGACCCCCGGCCAATGGTGCGGCACCGAACCCCTGCCGGCCGCACCGCCGACCGACGGCGCCCTCGGCCGGACCTACCGCGCCCTGCTGACCCGCCTGCCCCGCGACACCCAGGGCGCGCTGCTGCTGGCCGCGATCGCCGCAGCCGACCTCGCCCACCCGACCCCGCCCGGCCGGGCCGCCGCCGTGGACCCGGTCACCCTGGGCCGCGCACTGCGCGCAGCCGGCAGCGGCGTCGAGGCACTCGTACCCGCCGAGGCCGCCGGCCTGATCCGCATCACCACACCCGGTGGCGCCGACTTTCCCCGACCGCTGGCCCGCAGCATGATCGAGGCGACCGCCTCCGTCGCCGCCCGCCGCGACGCCCACCTGCTGCTCGCCGCCGCCCTCGACGGCACCGGATCGCGGCTACGTCGGGCCCTGCACCGGGCCGCGGCAACCGACGGAGATGATCCGGCGCTGGCCGCCGAGCTGGAGGACGCAGCACAGGCCCACCAGGACCGGTCGGTGGCCGCGACCGCGCTGGCCCGAGCCGCCGAACTCAGCGACGACCCGGCGCTCGCCACCGCCCGGCAGGTCACCGCGGCCCGCTACGCCTGGCAGGCGGGACAACCCGAGCGGGCCCACGCGCTTCTGCACCACGTCGCCGACGCGACCGGCGCACTGCCACACCAGGCCCCACCCACGCCGACCGGCCGCAGCGCCGCCGGCCTGCCGGTGACCCCACCCGCGCCGACCGGCCCCAGCGCCGCTGGCGTGCCGCTGGCCTCACCCTCGCCGACCGGCCGCAGCGTCGCCGGCCCGCCGGTGACCGCTGCCACGGCTGGCCTGGCCGAACTGCTGCGCGGTGAGATGCACCTGCGCTGCGGTCGCGCCTCGACCGCACTGCCCACCCTGCTGGCCGCCGCCACCACACTGGCCGACGTCGACCGCGAGTCGGCACTGGTCGCCCTGGTCCGCGCCGGTGAGGCCGTCTGCTTCTCCGGCGACCACTACCGCTACGCCGAGGTGGCCCGCCGGGTGCAGGCACTCCGCCGCGACGAGGAACCGCCGTGGGCGGACCTGCTGACCACCCTGGTCGCCGGGGTCGCCGCCACCCTGCGGGGCGAGCACGCCCACGGCGGCCCGCTGCTGCGCCGGGCGGTGGCCCTCGGCGGCCGGCTGCGCGGTGCCGCAGTCACCCCGACCGCGTTGACCGGGCGCGGCCGCCGCCGGCCTGCTCGTCGCGGTCGACGCCGCGGCGTACCGGCTCGCCGAGGACGCCGTCGACCTGGCCACCGACCGAGGCGAGGTGTCACTGCTGCCCAGGGCGCTGGAACTACGCGCGATGAGCGAATACTGGCTGGGCCGGCACGACGCCGCAGCGAAAAGCTGCCAGGAAGGACTGCGGGTGGCCCGGGCCGCCGGACAGCACGCCACCGCCGGCGTACACCTCGGTCTGCTCGCCGTACTGTCGGCCGTGCGGGCCGACCACGACGCCTGCCTCGGCCACGTCGCCGAACTGGGCGACACCGCCGCACCCGGCAGCCGCCCGTACGCCCTCGCCCAGTGGGCCCTCGGCGTGCTGGACCTGGTCGACGGCCGGTACGCCGACGCCGCGGACCGACTGGCCACGCTGGCCCGACCCGGCACCGGACGCGGCCAGGTGCTCGTCCAGGTGATGGCCACACCCCACCTGGTGGAAGCCGCCGCCCACGACGGCAGGACCGCCCGGGCCCGAGCCGCGCTCGCCGTCTTCGACCACTGGGCGGGCAGCACCGCCAGCCCGCTGCGCCGGGCGCTGTCGGCCCGCTGCCACGCGCTGCTGGCCCCACGCGGCAGCACCGAAGCCGAGGAACACTTCGACCGGGCGTTGTGCCTGCACCCGGCCGACGCCGCCACCTTCGAACGGGCCCGCACCGAACTGCTCTACGGTCGGGAACTACGTCGCAACCGGCGGCCCCGCGACGCCCGTGACCACCTGCACCGGGCCCGGCAGACCTTCGTCCTGCTCGGTGCCGACGTGTGGGCGCGGCAGACCACCGTGGAGCTACGCGCGGCGGGGGAGTCCGTCGGCACGCCGGACCGGCAGGCGGTACGGCTGCTCACCGGTCAGCAGTTGCGCATCGCCCAACTGGTCGCCGCCGGCGCCACCAACCGCGAGGTCGCCACACAGATGTTCCTGTCCACCCGGACCATCGACCACCACCTGCGCAACATCTACCACCGGCTCGGCATCCGCTCCCGCACCGAACTGGCCCGCGCCTTGGGCTGAGACAGCGACCGCAGCACCGTTGCATCTGGTCAAGCCGTACCCGTTCGGCAGGATGCTGCGATCATCGGCGCCGATGACTGGAGTCGAGGAAGTACTGCGCACGGATCAACGGCCGGCAGCCAGCCCCGACGAGTGCGCGCCGGGTGGCTCCTCAGAGACGCCAGCAGTCAGACTGTTCCTCCTGTTCCCCGCAAAGGGGATGATCCCCTGGCGTGGGCACACTTCCGGTTCACCATGGTGAGCGGCAGTGAATCTTGACGAGGAATGTCGGCATGCTTGATGGGGAGGGTGTTGGTCGCCGGCACGGCAGCGGACCTTGGTTCCGCTTCAACACTTTCGGTCGCCGGTTGTCGGAAGTTTGAGGCGAAGGGGGCACTACGTCGTCCGGGACGTCTACGCCGCCCTACACACCGACTTCGCCGCCTTGACCGCTTGATCGCCATAGGAGTACTGGTATGGCAACAGCCAAGGTGGGCCTTGTCGATACACTCAACCTGTGCTGCCAGGCCTGCAATTCACCGACTTTCACAAGTTCCTTGTAAGCGTCGGCGGGCTGTCCCTTGCGAGCGGGATTGCGTTACCTCTAGTCCTATTGCGATCCCAAAAAGCCTTGCTTGTGCCCGAAAGGGACATCTTGCTTCTGGCGCCGTCGGCCGCAAAGGCGGTTCGATCGCAGCAGGATCAGTTGGCGTGGCTCATTCGGCACTGGCCGATGGTATCGCTGGTTCTGGTAATTCTGGGTGTCTCGCTTGTCGTGAAAGGCGCCATCATGTGGAAGCGTCGGCAGGATCGCCTTAACGAGAGGGATGATGCGGAGATTGATCGCTTGAAGGCAGAGCGAGAAAAGTTCCACCAAGAGACTTTGGCCCTTGCCCGCCAGCACCAAGAGTCGCCAAGTCAGGCTGATGTCAGTCTAGAGGAAAAGGCGGCCGAGTCGGCAGGAGAAGAAAATTTTGAAGATCTCTCCTCCGTGCGTACTGCCGCCAACGATGGAGGTCCAGCCAGTCCTTCGAACTCCTCGGTTCCAGAGCAGCGTGCCGACGAGGGGACTAGCAGTAAGAAGCATCTCGACGCCTTGACGCTTCAAGTGGAGGCGGAGGAGTTAGTTCTTAGAAATATCCGATCTTTTTACCGAGGGCATCTCGATATAGTCCGGGATGTCCGAATCAATGGCGTGCGTGCCGATGCGCTAGTGGTGTCACAGTCGTCGAATATGCCGAACTTGATTCTTGACATTCGGATCGTATTGGTTCACCCTAATTGGCTTTATTACTTTCGTCGCAGGCTGCAGGAAAGCATTCGCTGGATCTCTCAAGTGAAGGGCGAGGCTGTCGCTGAACTGCATGCCGATGTTAAGCCTGTTGTGCTATTTGTGTTCAATCAAAATCCCTCCGAGGCGACCGTGCTGTCAGTCCGGAGATTGATTTCTCGCCTACTGGACGACTACTTGGCAGCCAGGAGCAGGTCGCTCCACGGCTTGATTTTCTTAACCACCGTTGCTGATTTGCGAAAGACGGATACCCTGGCGGCTGACTTGATTGCGCAGGGCGGGCTTGCGATGGACACCCTCAGTCCCCGGTCAGATCGAAGTGAGCCCATCGGTGGATGATCGCGCGTGACCCCAGCAGGGCGAAGACTCAGCGGTGCGTGCGATCTCAGTCCAGCAGATCAGGTGAGTTTGAGGGGCGTGACGACGTGCCGGTCGAAGCGCGATGAGGGTCAGGCGGCCGCCCCTGCGAAGCACTGTCTGTCAGGAGTACCGTCGGTGGCAGCGTGGTTGCCGGTTGTCGTGCTGGCTGCGTGCCGTATCTGATCGTTGTTCGAGAGGATCACTGTGCCTCGCCGACCTATACCTGCTGACCCTTCGGTGGGTGAGCGCATCCGGGCCCGGCGCGAGTTGCGTGGCTGGAGTATCCGGCATGCCGCGAGTCGCGCGGGTATCTCGCATACCACGTGGTCACGGATCGAGCGCGGTGTTCAGCGTACGGATCGGTACATGGTGGTGGATCTGGCCGCGGCCCTGGAGTGTTCGGTGTTCGACCTTACGGGGCAGCCGTATACGCCGGCTGATCGGCAGCTTGATGGTGCGCGTATCGACGCCGAGCGGGTGTGGCGGGCGATGATGGCGCATCCGTTCGATGGGCCACCGGTCGTCGGGGCAGCCACTGTGGAGCAGGTGGATCGGGAGTCGTCGCTGGTGCGCGATCTGTACGGCCGGTGCGACTACGCCGGAGCCCTGCGCCGGCTGGTGGACCTCCTTCCGGCACTGCATGGTGTGACTGATCAGCGGGCGGCGTACCGGTTGATGGTGCCGGTGTACGGGGTGGCGATGGGTTCGTTGCTGAACGTGGGTTACTCGGCCCATGCCTGGTTGGCGGCGGAGCGTTGTGCGGAGGCTGCGCACCTGCTTGATGACCCGGTTGCGGTGGGGGTGGCGGCGGCGAATCGGGCTCGGGTGTCGGCGTACACCGGCGCGTACGGCCCGGCGCGGGCGTACTGCGATCGGGCCGGAGCGGACCTGGAGGGCAGCGGTGCGGACACCGCGCTGGATGTGCTCGGGTTCCTGCACCTGGCTCGCGCGCATCACCTCGCCGGAATGAAGGATCAGACCACGGCCGAGGAGCACCTCGATGAGGCGGCGCGGATCGCCGCGCACACCGGGGAGACGACGAGCTGGGACCTGTTGTGGGGGCCGAGCAACGTGGCGTTGTGGCGGATGGCCTACCTGCTCGACACCGGACGTCCGCAGGAGGCGTTGCAGGCGGCTGCCGGGGTGGTGGTCGGGGAACTGCCGGCGGTGCGGCAGGTGTACTACTGGCTGGACATGAGCCGCGCGATGGTGGCGGCTGAACGGGAGCGAGACGCGGTGCGGATGCTGCTGGCGGCCGAACGGGTCGGCCCGCAGCACACCCGGTCATCGACGGCGGCGCGAGAAGTCGCACGTGGGCTGCTGCGTCGAGGGCTGGTCTCTACGGAACTGCGGGGCCTGTGCGAGCGCATGGGGGTCTCCGCCCAGTAGTGGTGCGTAGGTGTTCCATCACCCACCGTGCCGTCCATAACGTTCCGATCAGGACACGACGGCAGGAAGCACCCGCTACGCCGACTCTGTCCGCCGGGTGGCGACGCCAACCCGAGCGCGACACCTGACAGCCGCGCTGCCGTCGCCACCCGCCGACCCATGACAAGGGAGGCGGAACCTGTGGCAATCCGGTCCGAGCTGCGCGACATTCTGCGGTGGCTGCTGCGACGCGCAGACTTACCCCCGCCGCCCGGAACGGGCCAACGCCACCAGGCCGCCGAGCAGGCCGCAGCGCAGCGGAGGCTGCTGGACCAGGCGAAGAGGTCACGGGACACGCACTGGCACCGCGAACCGATCCAGACCACGCCGTACGCGCCGACGACGCGTGATCAGCGCACCGGGGACGCGACACGGAGCCACCGGTGAGCCCAGCGCGGGCAGGTTCTCCTGCGATGCCGCCCCAGGCCACCGGAGAGTCTCGTACGACGAGTACCTGTCGGCTACCGCGTTGACCTTTGCCCGGCGGCATCGGCCGGTGTGGTGTTGGCGGCGGTGGCGGCGGGTCTGTCGGTGCGGAGCTGACCTGCCCTGCCGTGCTCGACATCGCATTCCGATCAATCGTGGTCACTGGCCTGGGGAGGGTGAGCAGTGACCGGCGGGCCGGAACAGACGATCCTCGCCGTACACGTTCGTGGGCTTGATGGGATGTGTGTGGGTTGTCGGGTGTGGTGGGCGCGGTTGGTGCCGTACCCGTGTTGGCAGGTGGAGTGGGCGACGAGCCGGCAGGCTCGCGCGAGCGTGGCCCGGTTTCTGGGCGGTGCGCGGTGACCACCCATGGCCCGGTGATGCCGATCTGGAGTTGTGGTGGCTGTGACCTGCCCTGGCCGTGTCCGACGCGGCGGCGGGAGTTGCGCGCGGAGTACGCGGGCGCGCCGGTGTCGCTGGCTCTCTATCTCGGTGTCTGTCTCGTGCAGGCCGCCGAGGACATGCCGTGGGCACCGGCCGGGGCGCTGCATCGCCGGTTCATCGGCTGGGCCAGGCAGGTGCCGGAAATGTAGGAGCGAGTCCTCGTGCCTACCGTGAGCCCGGTCAGCGAGCGCGGTTCTGAGCGGATAGTTCGGTCGGGGAGAGGAGCAGCGCTAGCCGATCTTGCGAGGCATGTATCCGAGAGCAAGGTGGTCCATGGCCCTCGGCAGACGGCCGAAGGTGGCGAGCCCATCGGTGACGAGGTATATCTCTTCCTGCTCGTCGATGCCGAGCAGCGCGCATCCGCAGGTTCCACCCGCCAGTTCACCGATCGGCGCTATGTCACGGCTGATTCGTTCTCCCCATCCAATGAATCGATCAGCTTCGCCGGAGCATTCGGTTGGAACCAGCGTGAAGGGTTCCCGAGCACGGGTGACACCAGGCTCGCTGTTGTGGACGGTGAGCCCGCCGAACTCGGTGAGGAACCGTCGCGCGACCGGATGCAGGGGAAGGAAGCCGTCTGCCTCTAGGTCAGCCTCCCACTGTGCTGTGTCCACAGCCCGACCGGCGGACCAGCCCACCTGTTTCAGGATGTCGCGCGTTCGGCGGTAGAAGCTGACTGGGCGCTGCATGGCAGCGACTGTAGGCGACGAACGTACGACACGGTGGTCTGGATACACCGAGCGGTGTGGACCTGACGGAGCGGAAGGGCCGGCACCGGCTGGCTGGGCCGCCATCCCTCGCTCCGCGCCGTGCGGATGACTGCCGCGACCATCGATGGACGAACAGGGACCGGCGGGCCGCCGATCCAGAGCCCTTCCTGGTCAACGCCACGTCGATCCCCTCGCCGCCGGATGCGCGTCAGTCGAACTGAACCACCGTACGGGCGCCCTCGCCACGGGCCATCCGGGCCAGAGCCTCAGGTGCCTCGTCGAGGGTGATCCGGTCGCTGACCAGGAAGTCGAGGTCGAAGCTGCCGTCGAGCACCGAGCGGGCCAGCTCCGGCAGGTCCCGGTCCGGGTCGGAGGAGCCGTACACCGAGGAGCGCAGGGTCCGGGCGGAGTGGAAGATCTCCAGTGCGCTGAGACCGACGATGTCGTCCTTGCCGCCCATGCCGACCACGATGACCTGTCCGCCGCGACGGGTGGCCCGCCAGGCGGTGCGGATGGTGGCGGCCCGGCCGACGCACTCCACCGCATGGTCGACGCCGCGACCCCCGGTCAACGTTCGTACCGCGCGGCTGAGGGTGTCGTCGGCGAGTAGGAAGTCGGTGGCACCGGCGGCGTGGGCCAGGTCGGCTTTGGCGGGGGAGACGTCGACGGCGATGACGGTGGCGGCACCGGCGGCGCGGGCGGCGGCGACCGCGGACAGGCCGACGCCGCCGAGGCCGATGACGGCGACCGAGTCGCCGGGGCGCACGGCGGCGGTACGCCGGATCGCGCCGACGCCGGTGAGCACCGCGCAGCCGAGCAGCGCCGCAGTGGGGAAGGGCAGGTCCGTCGGTACGACGACCATCGCCTGCTGCGGCACCACCACCTGCTCGGCCAGCGCGCCGAGGCCGAGGGTGACGTGCAGCGGCTCGCCGTCGAGGGTGTGCCCGGCCTCTGTGGCTGGGGTGCCGGTGTGTTCGCACAGCCAGGGTTCGCCGTGGGTGCAGGACCAGCAGGCGCGGCAGGGTGGCGCCCAGTTGAGCACCACGTGGTCGCCGACCGCGACCCGGTCGACGCCGTCGCCGATCTCGACGACCACACCGGCGGCTTCGTGGCCGAGCAGCAGCGGGTACGGGGCGGCGATGGTGCCGTCGACCATGGACAGGTCGGAGTGGCAGACGCCGGCGGCCCGGATCGTCACCCGTACCTGCCCGGTGTCGATGTCGGGCAGGTCGACCTGCTCGACGCGTGGGGGAGTGCCAGCGGCCCTGGCGACGAGGCCCCTCACCGCTGGATCGCCTTCAGTTCGCAGAACTCCGCCAGCCCGTGGGTGCCCAGTTCGCGGCCGAGGCCGGACTGCTTGTAGCCGCCGAACGGTGCCAGGGGGTTGAAGGGTGCGCCGTTGATATCGACGGCCCCGGTGCGCAGCCGGCGGGCCACCTGCACCGCGCGTTCTTCGTCGGTGGACCAGACCGCGCCGGCCAGCCCGTAGCGGGAGTTGTTGGCGACCCGTACGGCGTGGTCGTCGTCGTCGACGGGGATGACCGCCAGGACCGGCCCGAAGACCTCTTCCTGGGCCAGGGCGCTGTCGGGGTCGACGTCGGCGATGATCGTCGGGGCGACGAACCAGCCGCGCGACGGCACGGGGGCGTCGGGTCCGCCGACGACGAGTCGGCCGCCGTCGGCCAGGCCACGGGCGATGTGCTCGCGTACCCGGTCGCGTTGCGCAGCGGAGACCAGGGGGCCGAGTCGGGTGGCCGGGTCGAACGGGTCGCCGAGCCGGTAGCCGGCGACCGCCGTGGCGGCCAGGTCGAGGGCTTCGTCGTAGCGGTCGCGGTGCACAAGCATCCTGGTCCACGCGGTGCAGGTCTGCCCCGAGTTGAGCATCGCGTTGCCGACGCCGACCTTGACCGCGGCGGTCAGGTCGGCATCGTCGAGGATGACGTTCGCCGACTTGCCGCCGAGTTCCAACGCGACCCGGGCGATCCGGTCGGCGGCCAGGTGGGCGATGCGCCGGCCGGTGGCGGTGGAGCCGGTGAAGGAGACCAGGTCCACGTCGGGGTGGCCGGCGAGGGCCTCGCCGACGATCGGCCCGGTGCCGGTGACCAGGTTGACCACGCCCGGTGGCAGGCTGGCGGCGTCGATGGCGTCGAAGAGCAGGTACGCGGTAAGCGGGGTCAGCTCGCTCGGCTTGAGCACCAGCGTGCACCCGGCCGCCAGGGCGGGAGCGAGTTTGGCGACGATCTGGTGCAGCGGGTAGTTCCACGGGGTGATCGCCCCGATGACGCCGACGGGTTCGCGTACCACAAGGGAGTTGCCCACGGTCTGCGGCGCCGGCGGCTGGGCGGCCAGGTCGACGTAGCTGCGCAGGACGGTCAGCGGAAGTCCGACCTGGACGCGGGTGGCGACCTTGAGCGGGGTGCCGAGTTCGGTGGCGACCGTGTGGGCGATGTCCCCGGCGCGGGCGGTCAGCTCGGCGTGCAGTCGGTCGAGGTGGGCGGCCCGGTCGACGGGGTCGGTCGCGGCCCAGCCCTCGAAGGCGGCCCGGGCGGCGGCCACCGCCCGGTCGACGTCGTCGGCGGTGCCGGCCGGGACCGTGCCGATGACCTGCTCGGTGCTGGTGTTGTGCACCTCCAGCGACTGCCGGCCGTCGGCGGGAACCCAGGCTCCGTCGAGGTAGAAATCGGTCCGTACGGATTCCATGTGCCTCCACCTCGACTAAAACTAGCGGTGCAAGTTTGGACTCTAGTGCGTCCCGCCCTCCGGCGGGAGGGGGGCAAGTGGACCTACGAGCCGCTCGTAGGTGTGCGACAGCCCGTCGATGAGCGCCTCCAGGCCGAGGGCGAACGCGCCCTCGTCGACGCGCTGCTGGTGCTCGGCGAGGCGGTGGGCCTGGCTCAGGTGCGGGTACTGCTCGGCATAGAGCCCCGGATCCTCCACGAAGCCCCGGGCGAAGGAGCCGAGCGCCGAACCGGTCACGAAGTAGCGCATCAGCGCGCCGATGTGCGTCGCCCGAGCCGGCGACCAACCCGCCGCGACCAGCCCGCCGTAGACGGCGTCGGCCATGGCCAGCGCCGCCGGACGTCGACCGGGACCCTGGGCCAGGTGCGGCACGATGTTCGGATGCGCCGCCAGGGCGGCCCGGAACCCGTGCCCCCAGCGACGCAGTGCCTCACGCCAGTCGACCTCGCCGAAGAACGACACGTCCACCTGGCCGGTGATGCTGTCCGCGACCGCGTCGAGGATCTCGTCCTTGGTGGCGAAGTGGTTGTACAGCGAGGGCCCGCGTACGCCGAGCGCGGCGGCGAGCCGCCGGGTGGAGAACGCGTCGAGTCCGTCGGCGTCGATCAACGCGGCGGCGGTCTCGACGATCCGCTCCCGGCTGAGCAGTGCCTGTCGAGGCCGGGGCATGGGCGTCCTCCTTCGCATCGGTGGCTCGCGGGGAACTGTCGCACACCGGGGTCTGGACAGCATAAAACTTGCAGCGCTAGTTTAATCGTATGGACCTTCACCTCTCCGCCGAGCAGGTCGCGGTCCGGGAGCTCGCCGCCGACTTCGTCAACCGCGAGGTGGTGCCACACGCGGCGACCTGGGACCGGCGCGAGGCGGTCGACCCCGGCATCGTCGGCAAACTCGGCGACGTCGGCTTCCTCGGCCTCACCATCGACGAGGAGTACGGCGGCTCCGGCGGCGACCATCTCGCGTACTGCCTGGTGCTTGAGGAACTCGGCCGAGGCGACTCCGCCGTACGCGGCATCGTGTCGGTCTCCCTCGGCCTGGTCGCCAAGTCGATCGCCACCCACGGCACGCGAGAGCAACGCGAACAGTGGCTGCCCGCGCTCTGCTCGGGCACCGCGCTCGGCTGCTTCGCACTCACCGAACCGGACAGCGGCTCGGACGCCGCGGCGCTGACCACCCGCGCGGTCCGCGACGGCGACGACTGGCTGCTCACCGGCCGCAAGACGTTCATCACCAATGGCACCACCGCCGACGTCGCGTTGCTCTTCGCCCGCACCGGCGGCCCCGGCCACCGGGGCATCACCGCGTTCCTGGTGCCCACCGACAGCCCGGGCCTGTCCCGATCCGAGATCAAGGGCAAGCTGGGCCTGCGCGGACAGGCCACCGCCGAACTCGTCCTCGACGGCGTACGGGTGCCCGACACCGCCCGCCTCGGCGAGTGCGGCGCCGGCTTCCGGCTGGCGTTGGGCACCCTCGCCAAGGGACGCATGTCGGTCGCCGCCGGATGCGTCGGCATCGCCCAGGGCTGCCTGAACGCCGCCGTCGACTACGCCGGCGCCCGCACCCAGTTCGGCAAACCCATCGCCGGACACCAACTCGTGCAGCAACTGCTGGCCCGCATCGCCGTCGACACCGCCGCGGCGCGGCTGCTGGTCTGGCAGGTCGCCGACCTGATCGACCGGGGCCAGCCGTACGCCACCGAGGCGTCGATGGCCAAGCTGTTCGCCAGCGAGGCCGCCGTGCGTGCCGCCAACGACGCCATCCAGGTCTTCGGCGGGTACGGCTACATCGACGAGTACCCGGTCGGCAAATACCTGCGCGACGCTCGCGTCACCACCCTCTACGAGGGCACCAGCCAGATCCAGCAGCTACTCATCGGGCGGGCGCTCACCGGCGTCAACGCCTTCTGACGAAAGGAACCGTGAGCACATGGACTTCGGGCTGTCCGACGAGGAACGGGCCATCCGCGACACCGCCCGCGACTTCATCACCCGCGAGGTCATGCCGCTGGAGCAGGAACTGCTGCGCCGGGAACGGGCCCACCAGCCCGGCCTGGAACCCTCCGAGCTGCGCGAGTTGCAGCTCAAGGCCAAGAAGTTCGGCTTCTGGGGCCTGGCCACGCCGCAGGAGTACGGCGGCATGGACCTGCCCGCCGTCATGCAGTCGCTGATCTGGACCGAGATCGGCCGCACCTTCGTGCCGTTCCGCTTCGGTGGCGAGGCCGACAACATCCTCTTCTACGCCACCGAGGAGCAGCGGCAGGAGTTCCTGCTGCCCACCATCGCCGGTGACCGCAACTCCTGCTTCGCCATCACCGAGCCGGGGGCCGGCTCGGACGCCGCCAACATCCGCTTCCGCGCCCGACGCGACGGCGACGACTGGATCCTCAACGGCGAGAAGACCTTCATCACCGGCGGCAACGAGGCCGACTTCGCCATCGTCATCGCCGTCACCGACCCCGAGCGGGGCGCCCGCAACGGCGGGGCGACCGCCTTCCTGGTGGACCGGTCGATGGGCTGGCGGTCGGAGTTCATCCCCACCATGGGCGAGGGCGGCCCGGCGTCGCTGTTCTTCGACGACGTACGCGTACCGCACCGCAACATCCTCGGCGAGGAGGGCCAGGGGTTCGCGCTGGCCATGCAGTGGATCGGCAAGGGCCGCTACACCATCCCCTCACACGCCGTCGGCATCGCCGAACGGGCACTGCGGATGGCCATCGATCACGCCAACACCCGGGAGACCTTCGGCACCAAGATCGGCACCAACCAGGCCATCCAGTGGATGATCGCCGACTCGGAGACCGAGCTGGAAGCCGCCCGCTGGCTCATCCTGCGGGCCGCCTGGACGGTCGACGCCGGAATGGACCCCCGGCACGCCTCCTCCATGGCGAAGCTCTACGGCGCCGGCATGGTCAACCGGGTGGTCGACCGGGTCATGCAGATCCACGGCGGGATGGGCTACACCCGCGAACTGCCGATCGAACGCTGGTACCGGCAGGTGCGGCTGTACCGGATCTTCGAGGGCACCGACGAGATGCAACGACTGATCATCTCCCGCGACCTGCTGCGCGGCTACACGAAACTCGGAGGACACCTGGGATGAGGACCTTCGCCAGCATCGACGAGTTGGCCGGCGCGGTCGGCGAGCCGCTCGGCCCCGGCCCGTGGTTCCCGGTCGACAAACGTCGGGTCGAGCTGTTCGCCGACGCCACCGACGACCACCAGTGGATCCACCTCGACCAGGAACGGGCGGCAGCCGGACCGTACGGCGGCACCATCGCCCACGGCTACCTGACGCTCTCCCTGATACCGGCCCTGGTCGGCCAGCTGTACCGGGTCGACGGGGTGCGGATGGGCATCAACTACGGCCTCAACCGGGTCCGCTTTCCCGCACCGGTACGCGTCGGCAGCGCGGTACGGGTCGTCGCCACCATCGACCAGGTCACCCCGTTCGACGGCGGGGCGCAGCTGGTCGCCACGGTGACGGTGCACAACGACGGCGGTGACAAGCCGGTCTGCGTGGCCGAGACGGTGAGCCGGCTGTACACCGACCCGCCCCGATGACCACGCTCTCCCCGGCGACCGTGCTGGCCGGCTCCGCCCGCCGGCACGCCGACACCGTCGCCGTCGTCGACGGACGGGTCCGCGTCACGTACGCCGAACTGTGGTGGGAGGCCCGCTGCTACGGCGCCGGGCTACGTGCCGCAGGGGTACGCGCCGGCGACACGGTGGCCCTGCTCGCACCGAACGTGGTCGACTTTCCCCGGGTCTACTACGCCGCCCTCGCCGCCGGTGCGCACGCCGTGCCGATCGGCGCGCCGACCAGCCCGCAGACGGTTCACCTGCTGCGCGGCGCGCGACTGCTCGTCTGCCACACCTCACAACTGGCCGCCGGGCAGTGGGTCAGCGCCCGGGCCGGCGTACCGCTGGTCACCGTCGGACCGACCCGCGGCCCGTCCGGCGTACCCCGGCTGGAAGACCTCAGCGACCCCGCACCCGGCGGCGCCGCTGCGGACCCGGACACCGACGACGACCCGGCCGGCCGGACCGCGACCGACCCGGACGACGGCGACGTGGTGCTCAGCTGCCTGCCACTGGGTGGCCGCTTCGGCCAGGACGTCGCACTGACCGGCACCTTCGCCGCCGGGGCGACCCTGGTGCTGCTGAGCCGATTCACCGGCCCGGCGGCACTGGAGCTCATGCTCCGCGAGGAGGTCACCGTCTTCCACGGCACCTCGGCGATGTACGCGGCCCTGCTCGACGCGGCGCGGGGCAGGCAGACCCTGCCCCGGCTGCGACGCTGCGTCAGCAGGACCCCCCTGCCACCGGCCCTGGGACAGCCCTTCACGACCGCCTTCGCCACCGTCGTCACCGTGGCCGAGGAGAAGTCCCGATACGGCGGTGGCCGACGGCAGCGCTGGCGCTGCCGACACCGGCAGGGGAAAGGACGCTGACGACGACATCAGTCGGCTGGTGGGGGACCGGTCTCCAGCAGACGTCCCTCGGCGAGCCGCAGCCAGCGGCTGACCTTGATCTCCGCGAGGAACCGCTCGTCGTGGCTTACCACCAACAGCGCACCCCGATAGGCGTTGAGCGCACTCTCCAACTGACCGACGCTGACCAGGTCGAGATTGTTGGTCGGCTCGTCGAGCAGCAGGAGCTGCGGTGCCGGCTCCGCGCCCAGGACACAGGCCAGAGTGGCACGCAGCCGCTCGCCACCGGAGAGCACCCCGACCGGCAGCTGCGCTCGGGCGCCCCGGAACAGGAAACGGGCGAGCAGGTGCATCCGCCGCGCCTCCGGCGCCTGCGGCGCGAACACCGCCAGGTTCTCCGCCACCGTACGCTCCGGATCCAGCAGGTCCAGCCGCTGCGACAGGTACGCGATCCGGCCGTCCGCCCGTCTGATCTGGCCACCCTCGGGCTCCAGAGTGCCGGTGACCAGGCGTAGCAACGTGGACTTGCCGGCACCGTTGGCACCGAGCAACGCGATCCGCTCCGGGCCCCGGATCGTCAGGTCGACGCCGTCGTCGGCGAAGACCGGCCGCCCACCGTAGCGGACCTGCATCCGTTCAGCGGCCAGCAACGTGCGGCCGGCCGGCACCTGGGTGCCGGGCAGTTCCAAGGAGAGCTTCTGCTCGTTGCGCAGCGCCTGCCCTGCCTCGTCGAGCCGGGCCTTCGCCTCGCTGACCCGCGCGGAATGCAGCTCGTCCGCCCTGCCCGCCGACTCCTGGGCGTTGCGTTTCAGCGTGCCGGCGAAGATCTTCGGCAGGCCCGCGTTCTTGAGGTTGCGCGAGGCGTTGCCGGCCCGCCGCGCCGCCCGCTCGCGGGCCTCCTGCAACTCCCGCTTCTCCCGCTTGAGTTCCTGCTCGGCGTTGCGGACGTTCTTCTCCGCCACCTCCTGCGCGGCGCGCACCGCTGCCTCGTACGCGGTGAAGTTGCCGCCGTAGAACCGAAGATCGCCGCGGTCCAGTTCGGCGATCCGGTCCATCCGGTCCAGCAGCGCCCGGTCGTGGCTGACCAGCAGCAGACAGCCGGTCCACTGCTCCAGCACCTCGGCGAGCTTGTGCCGGGCCTCGATGTCGAGATTGTTCGTCGGCTCGTCCAACAGCAGCACGTCGGGCCGCTTCAACAACTGCGCGGCCAGACCGAGGGAGACGACCTGCCCGCCGCTGAGCGTGTCCAGACGCCGATCGAAGGCCAGGTCACCGAGGCCGAGCCGGTCCAACTGCGCACGGGTCCGCTCCTCGATGTCCCAGTCGTTGCCGATCGTGGTGAAGTGCTCCTCGTCGGCGTCCCCGGACTCGATGGCATGCAGTGCCCCGATCAGCGGAGCGATCTCCAGCACCTCGGCCACGGTGCGGTCACCGACCAGCGGCAGGGTCTGCGGGAGATAGCCCAGTACCCCCTGGGTCGAGACGGACCCGGCGGTGGGTCGGTACTCGCCGGCGAGCAGCCGCAGCAGGGTGCTCTTGCCGGCACCGTTCGGCGCGACCAACCCGGTACGGCCGGCACCGATCGTGAAGGACAGGTCCTGGAAGACCGGGGTGTCATCCGGCCAGGAAAAGCTCAGGTTCGAGCAGACGACGAAAGAATCGGACATCGGGACAGAACCTCGGATGTGAGGGCAGGCGGACCTCAGCCGCCCGACAGGGGGGACACGGTCTGGAAGAAACGACAACCGTCCACGGCACCGGCACTCACGGGCGCGGGCCGGACGGCCGATCACATGTCCGGTCTCACCCGGAGATGTCGTCGTCTCCCTGCATGTCTCGTCTCCCTGATTCGCTGACCATCCAGGGCCAGATCCTGCGTGACCACGGTAGCACCGGCGGCATCCGATTCGCCGGACGAGCCGCAGGCCGAGCCCTTCCTAGGAGTACCAGGACCAGGCTGCCCACCGACGACGAACCTACCGTGGTCGACATGGCGAATCCGAGACTAGGTGGACACCAGCACGCGCCGCGACAGGTTTTCGGCACCCGACGGGGACGTCCTGCACCACGCGGGATCCGTTCTGCGCCGCCGGTGACCGGCGCGGGAAGTCCGTCGGCAGGACACACGTCCCGCCGACGGACTCGGGTGGCCGAAGCCTATGGTTTGCGGGCGAGGAGCCCGACGAAGGTGTGATAGGTGTCGGTCTGCTGTGGAGTTGGCGTGCCTGACTCCGGACGCCACTCGGCCAGCGGCACCAGCCCCGGCTCCAGCACCGTCAGCCCATCGGCGAAGGCGAGGATCTCCTCGTCGGTGCGCCAACGGCCGGTGCCCAGCGACTCGTTGAAGACCCGTTCGACCTCGCGCGCCTTGCGGGAGCCCTCCGGATCACGCTCACCCGGGTCCCGGAAGTGGGAAATCGCCACGTAGCTGCCGGACGGCAGCGCGTCGATCAACTCGGCTGCCAACGCTCGGGGCTGCTCGTCGTCGCCGACGTGGTGCAGGATCGCGAAAAGCAACAACCCGATCGGCCGGTCGAAATCGAGGAACCGACGTACCTCCGGATTGTTGAGAATCTCCTGCGGTGCCCGGACATCCGCCTGGATCACCGTCGCCGTGCCCTCCTCGGCGAGCAGGGCCCGCCCGTGCGCCAGAACGATCGGGTCATTGTCCACATACACCACCCGGGCCTTCGGGTTGTGCTCGGTGGCGACCTCGTGCACGTTGCCCTGGGTGGGCAGCCCTGATCCGATGTCGAGGAACTGGTCGATGCCGGCCTCGGTGACAAGGAAGCGAATCACCCGACGCAGAAAGGCCCGGTTCGCCTGGCCGGCTGCCGGCCCGTCCGGGGTGATCCGCAGGGCGTGTTCGGCGACCTTTCGGTCGACCTCGAAGTTGTCCTTGCCGCCGAGAAAGAAGTCGTAGACCCGGGCGACGCTGGGAATGCTGGTGTCGATGCCAGGGGGTGCCGCCTTGTCGCGGGTCACAGGCGTCTCCATTCAATGAGGAACAACGCCGGGTGAAGTCTGCGGGCGGTTCCGGCGCTGCGGTGAGTGTAGCCATCGACTGGGCGGAATTCTCACCCTGCCTGGTATCGCTCCCAGCAGACGTGGCCTCAGTCGACCGGCAGCAGCGCGATCCCCTGCATCTCGATCAGCAGGTGCGGGTGCGGCAACTGGTGCACCGCCACGGTGGTACGCGTCGGCCCGGTCTCGTCGAAGAGTTCGGCGTACACCCGGTTGTAGCCGCCGAAGTCGTTCATGCTGACCAGGTACGTGGTCACCTGCACCAGATCGGACAGGTCCGCGCCCACCTCGCGCAGGATGTCGCGCATGTTCTCGATCACCGCGCGGGTCTGCACCTCGATGTCCAACGAGGTGGTACCCAGCGCGTCCACCGTCGCACCGGCGATCGTGTTGTCGGGACGGCGGCTGCTCGTACCGGAGACGAAGGCGAACCCGCCCGCGACCTTGACGTGCGGGAACCGGCCACGCGGCACGGCCTTGCCGGCGACGACCCGAGCCCCGCTCATGCCGAGGCCCGCAGCGAGACGGTGCCGAGCTGCTCGACGGTGACCCGCACGTGCGCGCCCGGCGTCAGGGGCACCGCGGCGGTCGCCGCGCCGGCCAGCAGCACCCAACCGTCGCGCAGTTCCCCGGCGAGGCGGGCCGCCTCGGGCAGGGCGCGGCGCGGGTCGCCGAGGATCGCCGCGGTCGAGCCGACCTGCGCGACCCGACCGTCGACCTCCAGCAGCACGCCGAGGTTGTCCACGTTGTCGGGCACCGGCTGCCACGGCCCGACGACGAAGCCGGATGCGGAGGTGTTGTCGGCGATCACCTCGGCCAGGGTGAACCGGAAGTCCCGGTACCGGGAGTCGATGAGCTCGACGGCGGGGGCGACGGCGGCGATCGCGCCACCCTCGACGAGGAACGCCACCTCCGGCTCGACCTTCGGATGGATGTGTCCGGACAGGTCGACGGTGCCGCCGTCACAGATGTGCATCGCGTCGGTGAGCCGACCCCAGATCACCTCGTCGACGCCCATCTGGGTCATCTTCGCCCGGCTGGTCAGGCCCAGCTTCACCCCGACCACCGCCTCACCACGGCCCACCCGGCGTGCCACCAGGGCGTCCTGCACCTGGTACGCGGTGGCCACGTCGAGGCCGGCGTCGGCACCGAACTGGGCGAGCGCGGTCCGCGTCACGGCGGCCTCGTCCAGCCGGGCGGCGATAGTGTCGATCACTGCGGGTCCTTCCCGGCGTCCCGGACCAGGTCCAGCGCCACGTCGACGATCATGTCCTCCTGGCCGCCGACCATCTTGCGGCGACCCAACTCCAGCAGGATGGTGCGCACGTCCACCCCGTACCGCCCGGCGGCGCTCTCCGCGTGCCGCAGGAACGACGAGTAGACCCCGGCGAAACCGAGCGACAACGTCTCCCGGTCCACCCGCACCGGCCGGTCCTGCAACGGACGCACCAGATCCTCGGCGGCGTCCATCAGCGCGAACACGTCACAACCGTGCTTCCAGCCGTTCAGCTCGGCCACCGCGACGAAGACCTCCAGCGGCGCGTTGCCCGCCCCGGCACCCATCCCGGCCAGTGAGGCGTCCACCCGGCGCACCCCGTGCTCGACCGCGACGAGGCTGTTGGCCACCCCGAGTGACAGGTTGTGGTGCGCGTGGATGCCGATCTCCGTCGTCGGATCGAGCACCTGCCGGTACGCGTCCGCGCGCTGCGCCACGTCCGCCATGGTCAGCCGGCCACCGGAGTCGGTGACGTAGACGCAGTGCGCCCCGTACGACTCCATCAACTTGGCCTGCGCGGCCAGTCCGGCCGGGTCGAACATGTGCGACATCATCAGGAACCCGGACACGTCCATGCCGTTGTCCCGCGCCCAGGAGATGTGCTGCGCGGAGATGTCCGCCTCGGTGCAGTGCGTGGCGATCCGCACACTCGTCACCCCGAGGGCCTTGGCCGCCTTCAGGTCGGCGATGGTGCCGATACCGGGCAGCAGCAGGGTGGTCAGCTTCGCGTTCGTCATCACCTCGGCCGCCGCCGCGATCCACTCGGCGTCGCTTGCCGCACCGTGGCCGTAGTTGACACTCGACCCGGCCAACCCGTCACCGTGCGCCACCTCGATCGCGGCCACCCCGGCGGCGTCCAACGCCGCAGCGATGGTCCGCACCTGGTCCACGGTGTAGCGGTGCCCGATGGCGTGCATGCCATCGCGCAGCGTCACGTCCTGGATGTAGAGATCGGTCACGACGAGACCATCCGTTCGGCCGTACGCAGCGCGGCGCTTGTCATGATGTCCAGGTTGCCCGCGTACGCGGGCAGGTAGTGGCCGGCACCGGAGACCTCCAGGAACACGGAGACCTGAATGCCGACGAAGTGCCCGCCGAGCGCCGGCACGTACGTGTCCACCTCGGTGAACTGCACCTGCTGCTTGAGCCGGTAGCCGGGCACGTACTGCTGCACCGCCGCCACCATCGCCTCCACCGACGCCGCGATCGCGTCGCGGTCGGCGTCCGGATCGGGGCACAGGCAGTAGACCGTGTCGCGCATCAGCAGCGGTGGCTCCGCCGGATTCAGCACGATCACCGCCTTGCCGCGGCCCGCCCCGCCGACCACCTCGATGGCCCGGGCGGTGGTCTCGGTGAACTCGTCGATGTTGGCGCGGGTGCCCGGACCGGCCGAACGGGAGGAGATCGAGGCGACGATCTCGCCGTACGCCACCGGCGTGACCCGGCGTACCGCGGCGACGATCGGCACGGTCGCCTGCCCGCCGCAGGTGACCATGTTGACGTTGCGCTCGCCCAGGTGGGCGTCGAGGTTCACCGGCGGCACCACGTACGGGCCGATGGCGGCCGGGGTCAGGTCGACGACCCGGCGGCCGTGGGCGCGCAGCACCGCGTCGTTGTGCCGGTGCGCGCCCGCGCTTGTGGCGTCGAAGACGATCCCGACGTCGGCGAACTCCGGCATCGCGACGAGCCCGTCGACACCTGCGGCGGTGGTGGCCACACCGAGCCGACGGGCCCGGGCCAGACCGTCGGAGTCCGGGTCGATGCCGACCATCGCCACCATCCGCAGCGACTCCGACAGCCGCAACACCTTGATCATCAGGTCGGTGCCGATGTTGCCGGAACCGATCACCGCCACGCCGGTGCTCATGACGCGCCACCTTTCGTTCTCGACTGCGGGGCTCGCAAAACCGGCTCACTCCTCGCGCTCACGGAGCCACCTTTCGTTCTCGACTGCGGGGCTCGCAAGACCGGCTCACTCCTCGCGCTCACGAGCCACCTTTCGAGAAGCAGGCCCGGACGCTGCCCAGGCCGGAGATACGGGCCTCGTACGCCGCGCCCGGAGTCACCGCCACCATCGGGCCGAGCGCGCCGGACAACACGGTGTCCCCGGCCCGCAGCGGCCGACCGTTCGCGGCCAGAGTCCCGGCCAGCCAGGCGACGGCGTGCAACGGGTTGCCCAGGCACGCCGCCCCGGCCCCGACGGAGACGGGCTCGCCACCCTGCTCCAGCACGGCACCGCAGAGCCGCAGGTCGACCTCGCCCAGCCGGCGCGGACTGGTGCCGAGCACGTACCTGCCGCTGGAGGCGTTGTCGGCCACCGTGTCCACGATGGAGATGTCCCAGTTCGCGATCCGCGAGTCGACGATCTCGATGGCGGGCAGCAGGTGATCGGTGGCCCGCACCACGTCGGCGACGGTGACCTGGTCGTAGGGCAGGTCGCGGCCGAGGACGAAGGCGACCTCCGCCTCGACGCGCGGCTGCAACAGGGTCCGCGGGTCGATCTCGGCGCCGTCGGGGACGGCCATGTCGGCGAAGAGGACACCGAAGTCGGGTTGGAAGACCCCGAACGCCTCCTGCACCGCCCGCGAGGTCAGGCCCACCTTCGCCCCGACCAGCCGGCGACCCTCGGCCAGCCAGTCACTGACCTGGGCCTGCTGCACGGCGTACGCGGCGGTCAGGTCACCGGCCGGCAGCAGGTCGTCGCGCAACGGCTCACAGGCCACTCCGCTGGCGTACGCCTGGCGCAGCGCCGCGGCCGCGCCCTTGATGTCGGCGCTCATCCGAGGTCCACGCAGACGTTTGTGAGTTCGGAGTAGAAGTGCAGCGAATGGGTGCCGCCCTCGCGTCCCACGCCGGACGCCTTCACCCCACCGAACGGGGTGCGCAGATCCCGCAGGAACCACGTGTTCACCCAGACCAGCCCGGCGTCCAGCCGTGCCCCGGCCCGGTGCGCCCGACCCACGTCGCGGGTCCACACCGTGGCGGCCAGGCCGTACTCGCTGTCGTTGGCCAGCGCGAACGCCTCGTCCTCGTCGTCGAACGGCGCGATGTGGCAGACCGGACCGAAGATCTCCTCCCGCATGGTGCGGGCGTGCCGCCCCAACCCGGTCAGAACGGTGGGCTGCACGTACGAGCCGCTGTCGCGGTCGTCGCCGAACACCGGCACGCCACCGCCGGCCAGCACGGTGGCCCCCTCGGCGCGGGCCAGCTCGTAGTGGCCGAGCACCTTCTCCCGGTGCTTGGCCGAGATCAGCGGCATCGTCATCGTCGCCGGCTCGGACGGCCAACCGAACGCCAGCTCCTCGGCCCGCTTCGCCAACCGGGCCGCGAACTCCTCGAAGACCGGCCGCTGCACGTAGATCCGTTCGGTGCACAGGCAGACCTGACCACCGTTGGTGAAGCTGGACCGCACCGAGCCTTCGACGGCCGCGTCCAGATCGGCGTCGGCGAAGACCAGCCCGGCGTTCTTGCCGCCCAGCTCGAACGACACCGCCTTCACCCCGTCGGCCGCGGCACGCATGATGGCCGAGCCGGTGGCGGACTCGCCGGTGAAGGTGATCGCGTCCACCCCCGGATGGCGGGTGAGCGCCTCACCCGCCGAGCCGGGACCGAAGCCGTGCACCAGGTTGAACACCCCGTCGGGTACGCCGGCGGCGGCCATCACCTCGGCCAGCACGGTCGCCGACGACGGCGTCTCCTCGCTGGGCTTGACGACCACCGCGTTGCCGCAGGCCAGGGCCGGTGCCACCTTCCAGGTCAGCAGCAGCAGCGGCAGGTTCCACGGCACGATGATCGCCACCACGCCGACCGGCTTGCGGACCGCGTAGTTCAGCGCCCGCCCACCGCTCGCGGTGACGGTGGTGAACGACTCCGTCGGGGTGGCCGTGATGATGTCGGCGAACGTCCGGAAGTTCGCCGCACCGCGTGGGATGTCCAGGGTGCGGGCCTGGGCCACCGACTTGCCGGTGTCGGCGACCTCGGCGGCGACGAGGTCGTCGAAACGGCGTTCCAACTCGTCGGCGACCCGGCGCAGCACCGCGGCCCGCTCGCCCTCGCCCATGGCACCCCACGGGCCGCGCAGCGCGGCCCGTGCGGCGGTCACCGCGGCGTCCACGGTGGCCTGGTCGGCCTCGGCGACGTGCAGCAGCGTCTCACCGGTCACCGGCGACACCTTGGCGAACGAGGTGCCGCCGGTGACGAACTCACCGCCGACGTAGTTCGGTAGCAGCAGGTCGCCGCTGCGGCGCCCGTCGATCAGGCCGCTCGGCCAACGGGTGGTACGCCCGGATGTCATGGGCTTGGTTCCCTATCGTTCGGTGGTGGAGTCAGCGACGAGCGCCACGACGGCCGCGTCGGCCGTCGGCTCGCCCGTGGCCGCGGCTGCCGCCTCGTCGGTGGCGATCAGCACGACGGTGCCGACGCCGACGTTGAGCGGGTCGATCGCGACCAGGTCGGGCCCCTCGCTGCGGGGCCGGACCAGCACCAGCCGGCGGCCCTGCAACGTGGGCAGGATCTTGTCCGGCCAGACCTTGGCGACGACCTCACCGAGAATCATCAGCCGTCTCCCCGCAGGCTTGCCATGACCTCGCGGATGCGGGCGGCCTCCGGGTCCTCCAGCAGCGCCGCCGTGGTGGGATGCGGCTTGGGGTACACCTGCGAGCTGCGCAGCTCGCCGTGCTGCCGGATGGCGGCCTCGCCGGCGGCCACGGCCTGCCGGACGGCGGCGAGGGTGCCCTGCACGGCGGCGGCAAGGTAACCGCTGGTCACCCGCTCCACGGCGATGCAGCGTACGTCCGCAGTCTTGATCATGGCTTCGATCCCGGCGGACAGGGCCACCACGCCCCGGGTCTCGACGATGCCGATGGCGATGTCAGAAGGCATGTGTTGTTCTCCTTACCGGGTCAGTTGCCGACGAGGCGAGGGTCGACGGCGAGCGCCGACACCGCGTCACAGGGGCTGGCGAAGACGATGGAACGCACCTTCCGGCTCTTGGCCTTGGCGGTTTCCTCGCCGATGTCGACGGCCTCCTCGACGGTGGCCAGGTCGCCGCGCAGGGCGACGGCGACGATGCCGCCGCCGAGGCGCACGACGCGGGTCACCTCGACCTCGGTGGCCTTCACCATCGCGTCGACCGCGTCGAAGATGGCGGTGTAGCCCTCGGCCTCGACGAAGCCGGCAGCCATGTTCCGCATGGGTTCTCCTTTTCCGATGTTCAGGGCAGGTTCCAGGACAGGACGGCACCGCCGGTGCCCCAGAGCGGTCCGTATGCGTGCAGCTGCGCCGGACCGGCCGTCGCTCCGGCGCCGGCGGCGAACGCCAGCGCGCGGAACTGGCTGTCGGCCTGCGCCTGCCGGGCGAAGTCCTCGCGGATCTTCAACACCTCGTCGACCTTGCCGGCGGTCAGCAGGTCCAGCACCCGCCGGTTCCAGCGGTCGTGCCCGGGGTCGCTGACGTGATCGTCGTGCGGCTCGATCCACTGCTGGATCAGGCCGGACGACATGCCGGTGACCACGACGACGGCGGCACGGACGCCGGCCTCGCGGGCCGCGGCGGCACCGGCCGCACCGACGTCGGCGAGGGTCTGCGCGTCGGCGTACAGGTTGCAGGACACCTGCGCCCAGCGCAGCTCGCGGTCCGGGTCGAGCAGCGCCGAGGTGACGATGGTGCCGGTGTCGATCGGAA
The DNA here is from genome assembly GCF_000204155.1 of Micromonospora maris AB-18-032. Taxonomy (NCBI): domain Bacteria; kingdom Bacillati; phylum Actinomycetota; class Actinomycetes; order Micromonosporales; family Micromonosporaceae; genus Micromonospora; species Micromonospora maris. The sequence continues at coordinate 2,909,288 of NC_015434.1, forward strand.
AGCCGTCGTAGCGGGTACGCCGGGCCTGCATGCCGGCCTTGTTCACGTGATCGGTCCACCGCTCGGTGAACGGCACGTCGAAGCGCAGGTCGTAGCGGAGCTCGCCGTAGTCGTAGGCGTACCAGTTCTCGTCGACGTGCTCGCCGCGCGGGTTCGGGTCGCACTGGAACTGGTGGCCCAGGACGGTGAACCACTGGGTGGACAGCAGCAGCACCACGTCGGGCTTGAGGCGACGCAACCGATCGCCCACCTCCCGGGCGGCGGCAGCCAGGTCGGCCCAGCACTGCGCGGGCTTCTCGGCCAGCAGGTGCGGCATGCCGGGCAGCAGCGCCCCGGCGACGATGCCGGTGTCAGCCACGGTGTCCTCCTTCGGGCGTCCACTCGACGACCGCGTTGCCGGTGCCGATGATCGTTCCGTAGCCCATGACGTCGCCGGGCACCTGCGGCCAGCCCATCGCGGCCAACATCCAGGTCAGGCTGCCCGCCTTGGTCTCCGACGCGGTCGCCTCGATGTGCTCGGTGATCAGCTCGCGCAGCGGCGCGGTCGGCCCCCGGCGGATCGCCTCCAGCAGCTTCATGTCCCAGCGGTACTGGTGGTTGTTGTACGGGTGCTCGCGTTCCATGTCCTCCGGCAGCTCCGGCTCCTCGTGCCAGTGCAGGTGGGACAGGGAGTTGGAGGCCAGCAGCACGGCCCGGCGGCCGGTCCGCTCGACGGCCCGTCGGGTCGCCTCGCCCAGCACCTCCATCTCCTCCAGCGACGCCTCGGAGTAGAAGTACGGGTTGTTGTTTGCCGACAACGACACCACCGGGATGTCCCAGGCCGGGTTGACCAGGTGCAACGCGCCGATGGTGGCGTAGTCCACCCGCACCCGGGGGTCGTGCAGCTTGCGGGTGACCAGGCCCAGGTCGGTGGCCTCGTCGGCGATGGCCTCGCCCAGCTCCACATCGGTACGGAAGTCGTAGGAGTACCGGAACAGGTGCGGGAAGATCGGCTCGACGGAGACACCGCGCGGGTTGGGCACGCAGTTGACGTGGTGACCGACCATCGTGATCCAGTGCGGAGCGTGCACGATCAGCACATCGGGGCGGTGCACCTCGCGGATGCGCTTGCGCAGCCGCTCGTACGCCCAGCGCAGCACCTCCCAGCCGCCGGTGGACCGCGGCTCGTTCTGCGGCGGGTTCTCCGCGTAGATCAGGTGCGGCGGGTGCGGGCTCAGCACCCCGGCGACGATGCCGGCGCGGGCGGGCGTCGGCTCCGCCGAAGGTCGTTCGGTGGTGTCGTAGCGGCGGGCACCGCCCGAACGGGCGGGTGCCACGGGCACGCGGAAGACTCTGCTCATGCCGGTCCCTCCCCGGTCGTGCCCCGGTCGGCCAGCACCCGCACGAACGTGCGCTCGTCGGGTTCGGCGCCGAGGATCTGCAGCCCGTCGTCGTCGAGGGCCAGTTGGTCGTCGGTCAGGTCCGGGTCGTGCCGGACCCAGGCCCGCAGGGGCGCGGGGTGCGGGCCGTGGATCTCCACGAGGGCGCCGTCGGCCAGGCCGGTGCCCGGACCCACGTAGGCGAGCCGTCGCCGGCCACGCTCCCCGGTGTACGGCTGCCGGTCGGTGGTGCCGACCCGCAGCCAGGTGCGCCGGCGGCGCAGTTCCTGCCGGGCTGCTGCGGTCGCGGCGGCGTCGACCCGGCCGTCGGCGTCGAACCGCAGGCCGTAGCGGTGCTGCGCGTCGTCGGCGTCCAGGTAGCCCTGCGTCACGTCGTCGGCGACGGCGGCGGGTTCACGCTCGAGCGGATCGCCCCAGCCGCCGCCACCTGCGGACTCCATGACGAGCACGTCGCCGCTGCGCATCGCGAAGCCGGCGACCTTGCCGGGGGTGTCGAAGTCGACCCGTTCGCCGTCGGCGCGGCGCACGAACGTCACGGTGGGGGCACCGGGGCCACCACGGTGCAGACCGTACGGCGGCACGGTGGTGCGGTCGGTCTGCACCGAGTACGCCCCGTTGCTGGCGAGCAGCCGGGTTTCGCGTCGGCTGCCCAGCCCGCCCCGGCGTGCCCCGTCGCCGCATGAGCCGAGTCGCAGCTCGGAGGCGTCGACGACGATCGGGATCTCCGTCTCCAGCCGTTCGACGGACTGGATGGTGGAGATGTCGCCGAGGTCGACGGGGTTCATCGCGCTCGGACCGTCGGATTCGAGGAAGCCGCCGTTGCCACCTGCGGGGTAGTCGTAGTACAGGTAGGACCGGCCGGTGCGTTGGTCCACGCCGCCGATGAGGTTCTGGAAGGTGGTTCCGAATTGGTCGGCTGCGATGAGGTCGGGCGCGACCTGACTCAGCGTGGCCATGACCGCGGAGATGACCCGCTTGCGTACCTCGCTGTGCGCGTTGGCGGGCGCGGGGTAGGCGACGTGCACGACGGTGCCCGGCTCGGTGTGCACCCGCAGCGGCCGGAAGGCGCCGTGGTTGACCAGGCCGCCGGGGTCCAGCGCGCTCTTGACGGCGATGAAGACGCCGGCGACGGTCATCGCCCGCGAGGAGTTGACCACGGCGGCGACCTGCGTGGACGAGCCCCGGAAGTCGGCGTCGATCTCGTCGCCGTCGATGGTGAGCACGCAGCGCACCAGCGCGGGGTCGTACCGCCCGTCGGTGTAGAGGTCGAGGTAGTCCTCGTAGCGGTAGACACCGTCGGGCAGTTGCCGGATGCGGTCGCGCAGCCGCTGCTCGGTGCGGTCCATGTTGGCGGCCACGCTGTCGAGCAGCAGTGGCGCGCCGTAGCGGCCGACGAGTTCGCGCAGTCGCCGCTCGGCGGTGAAGCAGGCGGCGATGCAGCTCTCCAGGTCACCGCGGCGCTCGTCGGCCATCCGCACGTTGGCGAAGAGGATGGCGTACGCGGCGGCGTTGGGGCGGCCCTGCTCGATCAGCTTGATCGGCGGGATGCGCAACCCCTCCTGAAGGATCTCGGTGGCCTGCCCGGAGACGCTGCCGGGAGTCATCCCGCCGATGTCGGCCCAGTGCATGCGCACGCAGGGGAAGAGGAACAACTCGCCGTCGACGAAGACCGGGGTGATCAGTGTGACGTCGTTGAGGTGACTGCCGCCCCGGTACGGATCGTTGACGATGTACAGGTCGCCGGGGCGCATCTCGTCGGCGAAGTCGGCGAAGATCTCGGCGACGGAAGCCGGCATGGCGATGACGTGCCCTGGCATGTCCCGGCCCTGGGCCACCATCTGACCCTGCGGGTCGAACAACGCGCAGGAGAAGTCCTGCGCATCGGCGATGACGGGGGAGTGCGCGGTGCGGAAGATCGTCTGGCGCATCTCGCGCACGATCGAGATGAGACCTTCGGTCACGATCTCGAGGTCGATCGGGTTCAACGTCTTGGTCATGCGACGCCTCATGGGTTCCGACTCGTGATGACGAGTGGTTTGGCTTTGACCTCACACGGACCATGTGGTCCCGTGCATGGACCATAATGTGGTCCGTGGTTTATATTGTGAAACACTAGCAACCGAGAAGGTGGGAAGCAAGATGTCGCAGGTCGCAGGACCGTCCCCAGCTGCGGAGGGACCGGCCGCCCGGGAATCGGGCACCCAGGCGCTCGACCGCGCGCTCAGCGTGCTGCTGGCCTTCCGCAGTGGCGGCGTCGAACGCAAGGTCAGCGACGTCAGTCGCGAGCTGGGACTGCACAAGTCGACGGCCAGCCGGTTGTTCCGGGCGCTCGCCGACACCGGCTTCCTGCAACGCAACGAGGAGACCGGCGCGTACCGGCTCGGGGTCACCGTCTTCGAGTTGGGCGCCTGCTTCCTCGAAGGGCTCGACATGCACGCCCTGGCCCGGCCACTGCTGCACCAGCTCGCCCAGGACGAGGGCGAGTCGGTCAACCTGTCCATCCGCGACGAGCTGGATGCCCTGTCGATCTACATCGAGCGCGGCACCCGCAACGTGCAGCTCGTCTCCCGCCTCGGCCGGCGCATCCCGCTGTGGTGCAGCGCAGCCGGCAAGGCGCTGCTGCTCGACCTCGACGACGAGCAGATCCGCGCCATGTTCGCCGACACCCAGTTCACACCGCTGACCCCGAACACCATCACCGACCTGGACACCTTCGCCAAGCGGATGCACCAGGTCCGCGAGCAGGGATGGGCGCTCAACGACGAGGAGAGCGAAGAGGGCCTGCGGGTCGTCGCCGCGCCGGTACGCGACCGGCTCGGCCAGGTCACCGCCGCGATCAGCATCTCCGGGCCGATCTTCCGCCTCGACGAGACCCGCGTCGCCGAACTGGCCGCCGCCGCCGTCCGCACGGCGAACGAGCTGTCGCGTCAGCTGGGTCATGGCGTGGGTGCGGTCTGGGGGGACTGACCGGCTCAGAAGTGTTCCTGCACGGCGTCCGGGTGCACCCGCACGTGCAGCAGGGCGGGGCCGGTGACCGGCAGCACCGCGTCGAACGCGGCGTCGGCACTGGCCTCGTCCGTCACCGTCCACGCCGGCACACCCAGCGCCCGAGCCACCGCAGCGAGGTCACGGTCGGGGAAGCGGGCCAGCGCCGGATCCACCCCACGCGGACGCAGCTTGCGCACCTCCGCCCCGTACGCCGAGTCGTCCAGGACGATCAACAGCACCGCCGCGCCCGTACGGGCCAGGGTGTCCAGCTCACCGAGCCCGGTGAACAGACTGCCGTCACCCTCGAACGCCACCACCGGCCGGTCCGGGCGGCCCACCGCGGCACCCACCGCGAACGGCAGCCCCACGCCGATGCTGCCGAACTCCCACGGGGCGATCAGCGCCCGGTCCGTCGCCGGTGAATCCAGCAACAGGTTCGGCCAGCCGCCGAAGTGCCCCACCCCCACCACCGTGGTGCGTTGTGGCGGCAGTCTGCGGGCGCAGACCCGGATGAACGCCCTCGGGTCGATCCGGTCCGCCGCCTGCAACGGTTGCAGCCCGGCGAACGCGTCGGCCGCCGCCACCTCCCGCGCCAGCTCCGCCGACCGCCACTGCGGCCGTGGGATCACCGGTAGCACCGCCGACACCGCCGACACCGCCGAAGCGACCGTCTCCGCGTCGCCCACCACCGGCACGTCCACCGGCCAACGGTCACCCAACGCCGCCGGGTCGATGTCGACGCACACCACAGTGGCCTGGCCGAACAGCCGGCCGTGGTCCGCGGTCCACCGGTTGAGCCCGGCACCGAACGCCACCACCAGGTCCGCCTCACCCAAAACCCGCCGGGCCAGCGGCCGGGCCAGACCACCCGCCACCCCCAGACAGTACGGATGGTCGGCGAAGAGACCTCCGGCCATCAGCGTGGTGGCCAGCACCGCCCCGCTGCGATCCGCCAACTCCCGTACCGCCGCCGCAGCCGCCTCCGCGCCCCGCCCGGCCAGCACCACCGGCCGTTCGGCCTGCTGCAGCAGCGCGGCGAGCATCGCCACGTCGTCCGGGTGCGCCGCCGGCGGCCCCGGCCGGCGGGTAGCCGCCACGGCGACCGGCGCCGGCACGTCGTCCGCGACGTCGTCGTTCTGCAGGTCGATCGGCACGTTCAACACCACCGGCCCAGGAGCCGAGCGGGCCAGCCGGAACGCCGTGGCGACGTCACGGGCCACGTTCGCCGCAGCCACCACCGGCACCATCTCACCCGCCGTGGCCAACGCGAACGGCTGCTGCGGGAAGCTCTGCACGTGCCCCGGGTCGCCGGGCGGGGTGTCACCCGCCACCAGCACCAGCGGCGTACGCGCCTGGCGGGCGATGGTCAGCGCGGCACCGGCCACGGCCAGCCCCGGACCCTGCGTCACCGTGGCCACCGGGCAGCGGCCGGTCGCGCGGGCGTACCCGTCGGCCATCATCACCGCGGCGTTCTCGTTGCGGGCCGCCACGAACCGCACCCCGTGCCGGGCCACCAGGTCGCTGACGAGGAACATGTTCGCGTCGCCGAGCAGGCCGAACACCGTGTCGACGCCTTGGGCGACAAGCGTGTCCGCCAGCAACTGGTACACCTTCACGACTTCCCGCCCTTCGGATAGGCGCCCGCCGGCCGCAACGCGACGCTCAACGCCCCCAGATAGGAGTCGTTGGCGGCGGCCTCGAACCTCGGCCCGGCCAGCCGGGCGGCACGCTTCGTCATCGACCGGCCCACCGGCGAGACGGCCAGCAGCCGCTCGATGACCGCGTCACACGCCGCGCCCAGCTCGTCCGCCGGCACCGCCGCGGTGACCAGGTCGTGCCGCAGCATCTCGGCCGGGGTGATCCGATCGCCCAGCAGCAGCCAGCGCTTCGCCCGGTCCGCGCCGACCAGATCGGCCAGGATCGCCATGCCGCTCCAGGTCAGCGGGATACCGAAGGTGACCTCGGGGAAGGTGAAGAAGCAGCTGTCGGCGGCCACCCGCAGGTCGGCGGCGAGACCGAGCACCGCCCCGGAGCCGATCGCCGGGCCGTTGAACGCGGTCACCGTGGTCTGCTCCATCCGGTACCAGCGCTCCACCACTTCGGCCGTACGGCGCTGCACGTGCATGGTCGTCGTCGCGTCCAGGGTGGCCAGCTCGTCGAGGTCGGTGCCGGCGCAGAACGCCGACCCGGCGCCGGTGAGCACCAGCACCTCCACCTCGGAGTCGCGGCCCACCTCGTGCAGCACGTCCTCGAACCGGGCCAGCATCGCCAGGTCGAAGCTGTTGCGCCGGTGCGGGCGGTTCAGCGTGATCCGGGCCAGCCGACCGGCCCGCTCCAGCAACACGGACGGTTCGTTCATCAGGGCGACTCCGAGGTGAGCAGGGCGCGGTCCACCAGGGCGGCCGCGTGACCGACGTACGACAGCGGATCGAGCAGTTCGGCGATGTCCCCGCCGGACAGGGCGGCGGCGACCTCCGGGTCACCGCGCAGCACCTCGGCGAACGGGCGACCCTGTTCCAGGCTGTCGCGCACCACCCGCATCACCAGGTGGTGCGCCTGCTCACGACCCAACGGGCCGGCCAGCCGCAACATCACCGCCTCCGACAGCACCAGCCCACCGGTGATGTCGAGGTTGGCGCGCATCCGGTCCGGATTCACGCCCAGGTCACCGAAGACCTCCACCAGGCGTTCCAGGACACCACCGATGAGGATGAAACACTCCGGCAGCAGCTTCCACAGCGTCATGCCGACGCCCATGTCCCGGTCGTCCTGCGCGACCATCGTCTGCAGCGCCAACGGCACCTGCGCCCGCAGCGTGCTGGCCGCCGCGATCACCGCCTCGCAGCGGATCGGGTTGCGTTTGTGCGGCATGGTGCTGCTGCCCACCTGGGTCGCCCGCTGCGGCTCGTACGCCTCGCCGACCTCGGTACGACCCAGGAAGTAGACCTCCCGAGCCAGCTTCTCGCCGCTGGACGCCACCAGGCCCAGCACCATCAGACACTCGGCGAACCGGTCGGAGGTGGCATGCCAGGGGGTGTCCGCCACCCCCAGACCCAACTCCTCGGCGACAGCCCGCTCCAGCGCGAACGCCTGCGGCCCGTACCCGGCCATGGTGCCCGCCGCCCCACCCATGCTCGTCACCAGCAGCCGGGCGCGCATCTCCCGCAGCCGGGCACGGTGACGCTGCAACTCGCTCTGCCACGCCGCCAGCCGCAGCCCGAACGTCGTCGGCAACGCCTGCTGGCCGTGCGTGCGTGCCGGCATCGGGGTGCTGCGGTGCCGCAGCGCCAACCGCCGCAACAGCCGTACCAACTCGTCGAGCTGTCGGCCGACGATGTCCAGGCCGGCCCGCGCCCGCAGGACGAAGCCGGTGTCCATCACGTCCTGCGTGGTGGCGCCCAGGTGCACGTAACGCCCCGCGTCACCCGGACAGGCCGCGGTCAGGGCACGCACCAGCGGCACCAGCGGGTGCACGGTGTCCTCGGCATCGGCGGCCAGGGCCGCCGCGTCCAGCTTCTCCAGCCGGGCCGTCGCCGAGATGGCATCCGCGGCGGCCTGCGGAATGATCCCCAGCGACGCCTGCCCACGGGCCAGCGCGGCCTCCACGTCCAGCCAGGACTGCATCAGCTGCCGGTCGTTGAACACCCCGCGCATCTCGGCGTTGCCGAAGAAGCTGGTGACCGTCAGCGAATCGAGAAAGCACGACCCCAGCTGCATCAGTTCTCCCCCTCGAACAGTGTCAGCGCGGCGCGTCGGTCGACCTTGCCGGACGGCAGCAGCGGCAGGTCGGCGACCACGCGTACCCGGGTGGGCAGCTTGTGCCGGGCCAGTCGCCCGGCCACCGCGGCGAGCACGTCGTCGATGTCGAGCCGTGCGCCGGGCGCGGCGATCAGCAGCGCACCGACCTCCTCACCCCAGCGCGCCGACGGCACACCGAGCACGCAGGCCTGACCGACGGTGTCGTGTTCGCAGAGCACGGCCTCCACCTCGGCCGGACTGACGTTCTCGCCGCCACGGATGATGAGTTCCTTGACCCGGCCGGTGAGCGTGAACACCCGCTCGGAGCTGAGCGCGCCGAGGTCGCCGGTGCGCAGCCAACCGTCGTCGGTCAGGGCGGCGGCGGTGGCGGCGGGGTCGTCCAGGTAGCCGGAGGTGACCGACTCGCCGCGCACCAGCAGCTCCCCGGCCTCACCCGACGGCACCGGGTGCCGGGTGCCGGGTTGCACCACGACCGCGTCGAGGTCGGGCACGATCCGCCCGACGGTCAGCCCGACCGGGGCACAGCTGCCGTCGCCCGGGTCGACGCTGATCGTGGGACCTGCCTCGGTCTGGCCGTAGATGACGGCCGCCCGGTCCAGGCCCAGCACGCGTACGGTCCGCTCCCGCAGTGCGGGCGGGCACGGCGCGCCGCCGAGGAAACCGACGCGCAGCGAGGAGATGTCCCACCGCCGCGGCTCGGCCTGCACCCGATCGGCGATCATCGTGGCCATCGTCGGGACGGCCTGCAGCACGGTGCAGCGGTGCCGCTCGATCAGGTCCAGCACCGTCTCGGAACGGAACCGGCGGGTCGACACCCACAGCGCCCCGGTGACAAGTGCGAGCACCGCGCCGCTGCTCAGCCCGGCGGCGTGCGCCAACGGCAGCGGCGAGGCGAGGACGTCGCCGGCGTGCAGCCCGGCCGCCTGAGCCGTCCACTGCGCATTGCGCACCAGGTTGCGGCCGCTCAACGTCACCATCTTCGCCGGGCCGGTGGAGCCCGAGGTGAACTGGATGTTCAGCACCGCGTCGGCGTCACCTACCGGTTCCGGCGTCGGGTCGGCCCAGCCGGGCAGGCCCGCCAGCGCCTGGCGGCCGCCGTCGTCACCGAGCAGGTGGATGCCGTCCGGCGCGTACGGCGCACCGGTCAGTGCGGCGTTCGCCTCGGCGACCGCGTCCCGGTCGCGGATCCGACCGGCCACGAACAGCCGGCGCGGACGGGCGCGGGCCACCGCCTCGGCCAACTCCGCCCCGGTCAGACCGGGGTGCAGGGTGACCAGCGCCGCGCCGCGCCAGGCTGCCGCGGCGAGCAGCGTCAGCCAGGCGAGGCTGTTCTCCGACCACACCGCGATCCGGTCACCGCGGCCGATGCCGTGGGCGGCCAGCACGGCGGCCCCCCGGCCCGCCAGCTCGGCGAACTCGGCGTACGTGACCGGGCGGTCCAGCTCCGCGAAGGCGTACAGCGGCCGGTCCGGGTGCCGCGCCGCCGCGTCGAGCAGCACGGCGTCGAGGGCGAGTGGCGCCATTGTCAGTCCCGGGTGAGCAGCAGGTTGCCGTGCTCGTCGGCCGCGCCGCTCCAGCCGGCCCCGACGACTGTGGTGCTGCCGTTCTCCCGCACCACGGCCGGGCCGGTCACCCGGATGCCCGGCCCCAGCTCGCTGCGCCGCCACACGGCGGCGTCCACCCAGCCGTCCGGCCCGTACAGCCGGGTCCGCTCCGGCTGGGCCTCGCCGCCGGAGGGGGCGGCGAAACGCACCACGGGGCTCGGCCCGAAGGCGGTCAGCCGGCAGTTCACGATCTCGGCCGGGTGGTCGGTGCGCACGTAGGCGTACCGCTCGGCGTACGCGGCGTGGAAGGCCGCGACCAGGTCCTCGGCGGTGGCGGGCAGGCCGTCGACGGCGACGGCCAGGTGGTGGCTCTGGCCGCGGAAGCGCATCCCCACCGTCAGCGCGAATGACACCTGGTCGGCCTCGACCCCGTCCTCCGCCTTGAGCTGCGCCCGGGCGGCGTCCTCCAACTCGGCGACGACGGCCCGCGCCGAGGCCAGGCCGGACTCGTCGGCGGCGGCCAGGACGGTACGCACGTAGTCGTGCCGGGCGCGGGCGGTGACGAACCCGAGCGCGGAGAAGTTGCCCGGCACCGGCGGCACCAGCACCCGGCTGATGCCCAGTTCGTCGGCGAGCGCCGTGGCGTGCATCGGACCGGCGCCACCGAAGGGCATCAGCACGAAGTCGCGGGGGTCGTGGCCGCGGGCCACCGAGATTTCCTTGATCGCGCTTGTCATCTTGATGGTGGCCAGCCGCAGGATGCCGTGCGCCAGCTCCATCGCGTCCAGCCCGAGCTGCTCGGCGAGCACCTCGGTGGCCGCCTGCGCGGGTGCCGGGTCCAGCTGCACCTCGCCGCCCAGGCTCTCCTGCGGGTCGAGGTGCCCGACCAGCAGGTGGGCGTCGGTGGTGGTCGGTTCGGTGCCGCCGCGGCCGTAGCAGGCCGGGCCGGGTGTGGAGCCGGCGCTGCGGGGGCCGATCCGCAGCTCGCCGCCGAGGTCACGCCAGGCGATGGAACCACCGCCGGCCCCGATCGTGTTGATCTCCACCTGGAACGTGCGGTTCGGGTAGCCGGCGATCGTCCCGTCGCTCGTCATCAGCGGCGCGCCGTCCTTGATCAGGCAGACGTCGGTGCTGGTGCCACCGATGTCACAGGTGATCACGTTCGAGTGGCCGGCCAGCCCGGCGACGTAGACGGCAGCGGCGACACCGCCGGCCGGGCCGGACAGCGCCAGGTTGATGGGCAGCCGGCTGGCCTCGTCGGTGGAGACGACGCCGCCGCTGCTGGTCATGATCGACAGTGGATGCAGGTAGCCGGCACCGGCCAGGGCGGTGCCGAGCCCGCGCAGGTAGTCGGCGACGGTGCCCCGGACACTGGCGTTGAGCACCGTGGTGGCGAACCGCTCGTACTCGCCCTGCTCCGGCACCACGTCCGAGGAGACCGTGCAGACCAGGTTCGGGTAGCGCTCGGCGAGCCGTCGCGCCGCGGCCCGCTCGTGAGCCGGGTTGCGGTACGAGTGCAGCAGGCAGACCGCGACGGTGCCCGGACCGGCGGCGGCGACCCGGTCCAGGACCTCGTCCAGGTGGCTGGTGTCGAGCGCTTCGATGACCGAGCCGTCGGCGGCGACCCGCTCCCGCAGCGTGTGCCGCAGGGAACGGGGCACCAACGACGGGCGGGCCGCCTCCTTGACGCTGTAGAGCTGCGGCCGGTGCCCGAGGCCCATCTCCAGCACGTCGCGGAAGCCGTCGGTGGTGACCACGCTGACCGGGGCGCCGGAGCCCTCCAGCAGGGCGTTGGTCACCCGGGTGGTGCCGTGCACGAAGCGGTCCACCGCGTCCAGGGAGACGCCGAGCTTGGCCAGCCCTTCGAAGATCGCCGCCGCGGGATCGTGCGGCGTCGACAGCGTCTTCGCCTCGGCGAGCCGTGCGGTGGCCGGCTCGTAGACGATCACGTCGGTGAACGTGCCGCCGATGTCGACGCCGATGCAGAGCATGCGGAAGTGCCTTTCGTGGAGAGGGGAGACCGACCGTCAGGCGGTGTGCGGCGGCGGCGTCAGAAGGTGACGCCGTAGCGGCGCAGGGTGGTCCGCGTGACGGTGCGCAAGATCCAGTCGAAGAGGTAGCCGAGCAGTCCGAGGGCGAGGATGCCGACGAAGACCCACTCGGTCTTGGCGTAGTTGCGGGCGGTCCAGATCAGCGAGCCCAGCCCGCTCTGCGCCGCGACGATCTCGGCGGAGACGATCGTCAGGAACGAGTTGCCCATGGCGAGCCGGGCACCGGTGACGACGTGCGGCACCGTGGACGGCAGCACGACCGACACGAGGGTGCGCAGCGGCGAGGCGCCCAGCGCACGGGCGGCCCGCAACCGCAGATCGTCGACGGCCAGCACACCGGCGAGGGTGTTGAGCGCGACGATGAAGACGGTGGTGTAGAAGATCAGCGCGACCTTGGACGCCTCGCCCGGGCCGAGCCAGATGATCGCCAGGGTGACGAAGGCGATCGGCGGCACGAACCGGAAGAACTGGATGTACGGATCGAGCATCAGCCGCAGCCAGGGGATGCATCCCATGAGCAGCCCCACCGGCACACCGATCACCACACCGAGCGCCCAGCCGGTCAGGATGCGGGTCGACGAGGCGGTGACCGAGTCCCACAGGGTGCCGTCCCGGACCAGGTCGACGGCGCCCTGCCAGGTCAGCATCGGCGACGGCAGGAAGAACGCCGTGTAGTTGCGGCTGACCAGGTCCCAGACGAGGATGCCGAGGGCCACGGAGAGCACCGACAGCCCGATCCGGGTCAACCGGGGCTTGGCGCTACGGCGCCGTGCCGGGCGGCGCGGCGCGACCGAGGCCGGCGCCGGGTCGGTGCGTACGTCGACGGTCATCGTCCCGCCCCCTTCTGATCGCCGGTCGACCGGCCGTCGTGCCCGTCGTCGAGCCCCTGGGCCCGCAGGGTCCGGGCCACCTCCTCGCCGATGTCCTCGCGCAGCTGCCGGAACAGGGCGGCGCTGGCCGGGTCGGTGAGGTCACGCGGTCGGGGCAGGTCGCACGGGTAGACGTTCTTGATGGCGGCGGCCGGGCCGGCCGTCATGGTGACGATGCGGTCGCTGAGCAGGATCGCCTCGCCGATGTCGTGGGTGACGAACAGGATGGTGGCACCGGTGTCGCGCCAGATCCGGTCCAGCTCGACCTGCATGACCAGCCGGGTCTGCGCGTCCAGGGCCCCGAACGGCTCGTCCATCAGGACGACGGAGGGCTCGTTGGCCAGCACCCGGGCCAGCTGCGCCCGCTGCCGCATGCCGCCGGAGAGCTGGCTGGGGAACTTGTCCGCGCTGTGGCTGAGCCCGACCATCGCCAGGTAGCGGTCCTCCACGGCGGCGCGTTGCGCCTTCGGCATGCGCCGCATCCGGGGACCGAAGCTGACGTTCTGCCGGACGCTCAACCAGGGGAACAGTGCCTCCGCGCTCTGGAAGACCACACCGCGCGACACGTCCGGCCCGGTAACCGGGGCGTTGCCGCAGGTGACCTCGCCGCCGGCCGGAGTGACGAACCCGGCGACCGCGTTGAGCAGGGTCGACTTGCCGCAACCGCTGGGCCCGAGCAGGCAGACGAACTCGCCTGCCGCGATGTCGAGCGTCGCCCCGCGTACCGCGTCGAAGTCGCCGAAGCGGATGTCGACGTCGCGCAGGGAGACGGGGGCCCCGCCCCGGCCGGTCGACGATGACCGGCCGGTCGGGGCTGCCGTACGGGTGCTGTGGGGCGTCACACCAGACCCCTGATCATCACCGTCGCAGGGTCGGCCGCCTTCTCCACGATCTTGCTGTCCTGCTGGAACTGGGCGATCTCGGCGTAGCGCTTCAGGTCCTCGTCGGTGAAGTCGCGGACCTTGCACTCCACGCCCTTGAGCAGGTTCTCCGCCTCGGCGGCCGGAACCTTGATCGCCTTCTCGGTGACCGAGCCGGCCTTGGCGGGGTCGGCGGTGAGCTGGTCACACGCCTTGCCGATGGTGTCGACGACCTTCTTGGCGGCGTCCTTGTTCGCCTCGTACCAGGCGCCGTCCACGCCGATCACGAGGTTGTAGACGTAGCCGATGTCGCCGCTGGTGAGCAGGATCTTGCCGCCGTTGGCGACACCGCGCGACGGCCACGGCTCCCACATGATGTAACCGTCGACGTCGCCGCGCTGCAGCAGCGCCGGCATCTCGGCGGGGGAGGCGTTGACGAACTCGACGGAGTCCCGGCTGATGTTCTTGGCCGCGAGCACCTTGTTGGTGGCGTACTCGTTGACCGTGCCGGGCACGACGCCGTACTTCTTGATGCCGGTCACGTCGGAGATTCCGTCGCGGGCGACGAGCTTGATGAAGCTGGGCGACTGGGAGAAGACGGCCAGGCCCTTGATGTCACCGCGAGTAGCCCGGTTGAGTAGGCTGGACTCGGTGCTGGCGGTGAACTGACCCTGCTTGGCCAGGATCGCGTCGAGGCCGCCGGTGCCCTCCTGGAACTGGGTCACCGTCACGTTGACCCCCGACGCGGCGAACAGCTTGTCCTGGTCGGCCAGGTAGATCGGCGAGTAGGCCGGGTCCACCCCCACACCGAACGTGACGTTGGCGGACGGTTCGGCGGCGGAGCCACCGGAGCCGTCTGCCGTCTGGTTCTCCGCGCATGCGGCCCCAGCGACCGTAATCAGCAGGGCCGCGGCTGCTACCCGCAACGTGCGCATCTTCATGGCTACCTCAGTCCTTCGACTGGCTCATATGGTGGTCCGTGTTGCTTAATGTGGGACGGTACTGTGCTGCCAACCACAGCGTCAAGAGATTCCCAAGGCGCTGACCAGCACTTTGTTGGCACCGGCCCAGAAACGAGGTCCCATGGCCCTGACTGCCGACCCCGGAGCGCTCGACGCCCGCCCGCACCCCGCGTCGCTGCTGCACTGGCGGTGCACCGCCGAACGGCACTGGGACAACACCGACTCGCTGCTGTACGCCCTCGGCGTCGGTGCCGGCCAGGACGACCCCGCCGCCGAGTTGCGCTTCACCACCGAGAACTCCGCCGGGCACCCGCAGGCCGCCCTGCCGACCTTCGCCGCGCTGCTCGCCGCCGACCCGCCGCCCCTGGGCGACCCGGCGAACGTCCGCCACGCCGAACAGTCCCTGCTGCTGCACCGCGCACTACCCGTCGCAGGCGTCGCCCGCATCACCGCCGCCGTCACCGCCGTCCATGACCAGGGCAGCGGCGCTCTGGTCCGGGTGCTCTCCCGGATCAGCGACGGGCACGGTCGCCCACTGGCCACCGCCCGGGCGGGCTTCTTCGTCGTCGGCGCGGGCGGCTTCGGTGGCGACCGGGCACCCGCGGCGGCCTGGCCGACTCCCGCCGCAGCACCCGACCACGAGATCCACTACCCGGTGCCCCGCGACCAGGCGCTGCTCTACCGCCTCAGCGGCGACCGCAACCCGCTGCACAGCGACCCGACAGTCGCCGTACGCGCCGGCCTGCCGCAGCCGTTGCTGCACGGACTCTGCACCTACGGCTACGCGGGGCGTGCCCTGCTGCACGCGGTCGCCGGATCGGATCCGGCCCGGCTGCGCGGCCTCGACGCCCGCTTCACCGCACCCGTGTATCCAGGCACCACCCTGACGGTCCGGATCTGGCGGCGTCGCCTCGGCGTCGTCTTCCAGGTCGTCGACACCACCGGCCGGGTCGTGCTCGACCGGGGTGCTGCCGGGGTGCGGTAGCCGGCAGGACCTGCCCGTGAAGGCGGCGCACCGAAGCGGTGACGGGCCACCAGCGCATCGAATATCTGCTATATATGGGAACGCTTCCACGGGCGGCCTGTCCCCGGCACGCTGGGAACCAACTCACGGAGGAACCATGCGTAACCTTCTCGCCGCGTTGACCGCCCTGATGCTCGGCGTCACGGCCGGCAGCGTGCCCACTGACGCCGCGAACGCCGCACACCACGGCTCCTGTCCCCGGCACCTGCTCTTCTGCGAGGACTTCGAGGGCTTACGGCCCGGCGGCGCCAGCACCCTGGACTGGGGCATCGACACGCGCAACGGCACCCTCACCGTGGAACGCGCCCGCCGCGGCAATCAGGTGCTGCACATCCACACCGTCGACAACGGGCGCGCCTTCCTGCGCGTCGACGACTTCGCGGCACCGGGCAACCGCTTCTACGGCCGGATGCGGCTGCGCGTCGACGCCTTCCCCACCGCCCCCGACTGGGCGCACTTCACACTTGTGGAGGCGACCGGCACCGGCAGTTCGGAGATCGTCCGGCCGATCGGCGGCCAGTACGCACCCACGGTCCCCGGCATCTTCTGGGGCGTGGGCGCCGACGGCGGACCGACCGGCGACTGGACCAACTGGCGGGAGTCGGCGCCCGTGGTCGAAGACACCTGGCAGTGCTTCGAGTGGCAACTCGACCCGAAGGACAACCGCGTGGTGGTGTGGATCGACGGGGTGGCGAACCCGGAGCTGACCGCCTCCACCACCCGGCACGGCGGCAACGACGTGCCGTTCATCCTGCCGACGGTGAACACCGTGAAGATCGGCTGGCAGCTCTACCAGGGCGGTACCACCCCGGGTGAGTTCGACCTCTGGATCGACGACATCGCGCTGTCCACCAAGCGCATCGGCTGCTGACCCGGCAGCGCGGTCCGCGGGCCGACCCGCTCCGCCCGAGGTGCGGGTCGGCACCCTGACTAGCTCAGCCCGAGCGCCAGCGCGGTGAACAGCGCGGCGAGCCAGCCCCATCCCGGAATGATCACAGCGCGCTGGATGAGGCCGATGCGTGGTGACACCCGCTCCCAGGCTCTGCCGAACTGGCCGAGCCCGAGGAACAGGGCCACCGCGACGCAACCCGAGGTGACTCGCCAGGACGTCGCGGACAGGGTGAACGCGCTGATGGCCGCGGCGAGGGGCAGGGACAGGAAGACGACGGCACCGGCGATGTCGTGGACCCGGTGCGCGGTGCTGTGCTGCTCGGGTATGCCGGCCGGAGCACCCGGCGGGTAGCCGAGCATCGGATCCATCCGGAACACCCCGGAGGCGACAAGACCGAGCCCGAAGATGCTCAGAACAACACCGAGCAGGACGCGCGGGCCCTCGACGATCACTGCGACCGCCCCTGCCGTGATGGCGGAACCGCAGACCACGAAGTTGGCCGTCTGGATCCAGCCTCGGCTGCCCAGCGCCAGCGCGCTGACCGGGTGGCGCGCTGACGCGTAGTGCGGTCGGCTCCCGCCGTCGACGAGGAACACCAGCACGAACAACACCGCTGCGGCGGCACCCGCCCACAAGACCACGTGCGTCCTCTTCCCCCGCTGCGTGCCGGAATCTCCGGCGGTCCCAGTACATCGATCGAGCTGTCGCCGGGCACAGTGCCGATGGTCACGGCATCCACGGCCGGACACGGGGCCGCTCGACGACTACATTCACCGATAGGATCGCCGTGGTGGCAAAGCGTACGGGGAGCGCCTGTGTCGATCCGGTATTACCTCTACGTCAGTGACAGCAAGGTCGACATGCTGCTCGCACAGGTCGACCCGGCCTTCACCCGTAAACGCACCACCGAGCTGAGTCTGAACCTGACAGTCCTGGCCGGTAAGCGGGCCTCGGAGACACCCGAGGGTGGCGAGCGTACGGCGCGCCTGCAACGGGTGGTGCGCCACCTGGAGGATCACGGCGACCTCGGCACGGTCGACGAGCCCGGTCAGTTCTTCTGGGGGTTGCTGCCGCTGCGCTGGGGACCGTTTCCCACCGAGCCGACCCTGGTCTACTTCGGCGGTGCCACCGAGCGCACCGTGCTCGGGCTCGGCGGCTCCGGTCACCACGTGCTGGGCGCGCCCGCCGCGACGACGTCCGGAATGCCCCGGTCGTTGACCCCGTCCCTGCTGGCCGGGCTGCGTACCGATCCGCAGATCAGCGCGCTGACCGAGGCGATCACTCAGGAGGACGAGGCGCAGGAACGCGACGCCCTGAGCGCCGTGCATCGGGCCAACGAGCTGATGCCGGGGCCCCATCAGCACCTGGAGTTCGTCGCCAAACGCCTGCTGCACGGGCCCAGTCCCACGACCGACGGCCTCGACGTGCTGCTCGGCACCCCGCTGTACGTGGCACTGGTCGACTAGATGTGGTCCCCGGGGGACGTGCTGCTCGGGGCGTACGAGGTCCGCGAGGTCATCGACACCGGCGGCATGGGCCTGGTCTACCGGGTGTGGCACCGCCAGTGGGGGATGGAACTGGCGGTCAAGACACCACGCCAGGAACTGGTCACCTCCCCGGACGACATGCGGCGGTTCGAGGCCGAGGCCCAGGCATGGGTCGGTCTGGGCGTGCACCCGCAGGTGGTCAGCTGCGCCTACGTACGCCGCATCGACGGCATCCCCCGGGTCTTCGCCGAATGGGTCGACGGTGGCAGCCTGGCCCAGGCCGTCGGGGACCGCTCGCTCTACCGTGGCGGCCACCGACGCGCGGTCCGCCGCATCCTCGACGTGGCGATCCAGTGCGCCTGGGGCCTGGGGTACGCGCACCGCAGAGGCCTGGTGCACCAGGACGTCAAACCCGCGAATGTCATGCTCGACCGGAACGACACCGCGAAGATCACCGACTTCGGGCTCGCCACCGTCCGGCCACCACGCCCCGGGCCGGAAGCGCTGACCACGGTCAACGGCATGACCCTGGAGTACTGCTCACCGGAGCAGGCACGGGGTGAGCGCCTCGGCCCCGCGACCGACGTGTGGTCGTGGGCGGTGAGTGTGTTCGAGATGTTCGCCGGCCGGCCGCCGACCCTGTTCGGGTATGCGGCAGCCGGTGCGCTCGCGCGCTTTGTCGACACGGGCGCGGCGGACCCGACCATTCCCGCGTTACCGCCGAGCGTCGCCGACCTGCTGCGACGCTGCTTCGCCGAGGACGCCGCAGAACGCCCGTCGGGCTTCGACGTCATCGCCGACGAACTGGCGGCGATCTACCTCGACACGGTGTTCACACCGTACCCACGGCAGCCTCCCGACGAAGCGCCGCTGCTGGCCGACGCTCTGTCCAACCGCGCCCTGTCCCTGTCGGACCTCGGGCACGCCGACGACGTCGACCACCTGTGGGAGGAGGCGCTGCGGATCGATCCGCACCATCCGCACGCCACCTACAACCGGGGCCTGCGCAGATGGCGGTCGGGGCAGCAGACCGACCGCGAGCTGATCATGCAACTGGATGCGGCACGCCTGAGCCAGAAGGACGACCGGATCGTCGACCATCTGCTGGCGCTCGTGCACATCGAACGCGCAGACAAGGACGCCGCTGTCCGACTGCTGCGCGATCTGCCGGACGGGCCGGACGTCGCCGCTGCGCGCACGGCAGCCGACGCCGTACCGCACCGTCCGGTCCCAGCCGGGCCGAGTCCGGTGTACCTCGACCAGCAGCACCCGTTCGCCCTCAGCGCCGACGGCCGGTTGGCCGCAGTGACCTTCCGGGACCGGCAACTGCGGGTGTGGTCGCTTCAGACCGGACGGATACGGCACGAACTGACCGGCCACACCGGCGCCGTCACGTCGGTGTCGCTCAGCGCCGACGGCCGCGTTCTGGTGTCCGCGGACGACACCGGACAGGTACGGGTGTGGGACACCACCAGTGGCGGGTGCACCCGCCGTGTCGACGTACCGCCGACCGTGGCCGGGTCGGTCGCGGTGAGTCCCGACGGGACGGTGGTCGTCGCCGTCGGACAGGACAGGGTCGTACGCCTGCTGGGCGACCCGATCCACGTCGTCGGCCGGGCCACCGTCGCGCCGGCCGACTCGTCCATGTCGCGCCACGGCACGACGGTGGCGGTGACCCCCGACAACCACCGGGTGGTCGTCTTCGACGAGTGGTCGTGGCACCTTCAGGTGCTGGACGTCGACACCGGTGAGCTGCTGTGGTCAGTCGGTGGCCTGCGGTGGCACGGCACCGTCAGTGCCAACGCGCGGTTCGCCCTGTCCGCCACGGACGACGGCCGGATGTGGCTGCTGGACCTGACCGCCTTCCAGATCACCGATCTCGGCAGCGCCGCACTGTGGAACAACGGCTTCAGTTGGCTGGCGGTCAGCGACGACGGCCGCACCGCCGTCAACGCGTTCGAGCGTGTCGTCCAGGTGTGGCGCCTCGACCAGGTGCGGTGCGTGTTCACCACACCGATCGAGTCCCGCGACCCGATGCACGTCGCCCTGGATGCGCACGGCCGGGTGGCGCTCGTCGAACTCGGCCGTGGCGCTGCGGAGCGCACCACGAGCGTCGTGCACGTCCCTGAGCCCGGTCCCGCCGCACCCTGGAGCTACGCCCGCCCGCAACCCGCCGATCGTCTCGTCGGTGACGCGCTGGTGGCCGAGGAGAACCTCGACCTGGCCGACGACCTTCTCGACACCGGCCGGCTGACCGAAGCCCGACGCCACCTCGACATCGTGCGCCGGATGCCCGCCTACCGTCGGCATCCGCGCCTGCGGGCGCTCTGGCGGCGCGTCGGCGCGTTCAGCGAGCGGACGGCGTTCACGGGCGTGTGGCCCACTCGCCGTTTCGAGCAGGAGTCGCGGGGCCACTGGGCGGTCACCCGGAACCTGCGCCACGCCTTCCTCGAGTCGTTCCATCAGGGAGTGCGGGTGCTCGACCTGCGAACCGGTGAGGTGTCGGACAGTCGGGACGGCCGGGACACGTCGGTGGAGAAGGTGACAGCCTGCGCCGACGACCGGCATGTGCTGGTGACGAGGGACGATCAGGCGGAGACGCTGTGGGACCTCAGGACGGCCCGACGGGTCGGCGTCGTGGTGCGCGACGACAGCGGTGACCCGACACTGGAGGTGCCCAACCCCACCTTCGAGTTCGTCCGCCGGGACGGCATCAGTGTCCTGGCCAACCGGGTCACCGGCCAGCGGGTGTACGGGTGGTCGGCGTACCCGGACGAGCGGGTGGCGCTCTGCGGTGACGTCGTGCTCCGGGTCGAG
The DNA here is from genome assembly GCF_000204155.1 of Micromonospora maris AB-18-032. NCBI lineage: Bacteria > Bacillati > Actinomycetota > Actinomycetes > Micromonosporales > Micromonosporaceae > Micromonospora > Micromonospora maris. Next base: position 2,929,920 of record NC_015434.1, read on the forward strand.
GACGACGGACGCACCCGCGTCCTCGACGCCGACCTGAACACCGTGCGTCGGACGCTGCTGCCCGCCGGTGGACTGGTGCAGGTGCGGCGCGTGCACCCCGGCGATGCGGTCGAGGTGACCGCCGAAGGGCCCCTGGTGGCCAGCGCCGACGGCCGGGTGATCGCCGCGACCCGGCACGAGTTCGCAAACGGTGGCGAGGTCGCGTTGTGTGTGGCGGGACGCCCCGACACCGTGCTCAAGGCGGCCGACGCAGCAGTGGTGTCGATGGCGCTGACCGCCGACGGTGATCTCCTGCTGGTCGCATCCCGCCGACAGATCCGCCTGTGGCACCTGCCGACCGGCGCGCTCGTCACCGAGGTCGAATGCAGCCGGGACGTCATGGCGGTGGAGATGGCGTCCGACGGTAGCGGCTTCCTGGCTGTCCTGGGCTACTTCCACGTCCAGCTCTGGGAACTGGACTGGGATCACCGGATGCGAACAGGTATCACCGGCCCCGGACACCACGCCCCGGGCCGGTGATGCCGCGCGGATCAACAGGCGCTGACCGGCTCCACCGGACGGTTCGCCTCGTCCGACTCATCCTTGTCGACGGGCGAAGGCCGCCACGCTCGTCGGTGAGGTGAGGGCGGCCCAGACCCGCTCCGGCTCGGCGGGGAGACGACGTCTCGCGATGAGTTCGTCGCCACGACGTTCGGCGCTGGCGGTCAACGGGTCGCTCCGTCCTGGCTGAGGTGCTGTTCAAGGGCGTCGAGGCGGTCGTCCCAGGCGCGGCGCTGCTCGTCGATCCAGGTGCCGAGCCGTGCCAGCTGGTCGACCCTGAGCCGGCAGGGGCGTCGGGTGCCCTCGCGCCGCTGCTCGACCAGGCCACATCGGCGCAGGACACCAACATGGTGCGAGATCGCCTGTGGAGTCAGGTCGAAGGGCTCGGCGAGTTCACCCACGGTGGCGTCGCCGCGCGCGAGCCGAGTCACCAGGGCGCGGCGGACGGGGTCGCCGAGGGCGGCGAAGGCCGAGTCGAGCTCCGGCCCGGATGCGACGAGCGGGGGCGTCATGAACCCACCCTAATGCAAACCTCCGTTTGTGCAAACGAACGTTTGCGTTATCCGGTGTTGGTGATCTTCGGATTGCTGACCACCCCTCGTCGCCAGAGGTCTTGCTATGCAAGGTATCTTGTTGCCATGGACAACACGCGCGAGCGGATCACCACAAACATCCGCAAGGGCGTCCTTGAGTACTGCGTGCTCGCGTTGCTCTCGCAGCGCGACATGTACGGCCTGGAGTTGGCGGACTGGCTCGCCGCCCGCGGTCTGATCGCCAGCGAGGGCAGCCTGTACCCGCTGCTGGCCCGGATGCGACAGGCGGGCAGCGTCGAGACCCACTGGCTGACCCCCGAACAGGGGCACGCCCGGCGGTACTACGCGATCACCACTCAGGGCCGGACGCAGTTGCGGGTGTTCGCGGCGGTGTGGCGTGACATCCAGCCGCACGTGGACCAACTGATAGCGGAGGAAACATGAGCAACGGCGCCCTGCCCGAAGCGGCGGAGAGCTACCTGCGGGCGCTCGGCGCGGAACTGGCCGACGCGCCACCCGACACGGTGCAGGAGATCATCGAGGATGTCCGCGCGCACCTCGTCGACGCCCTGGACAGCGGACGGAGCATCGACCAGGCCCTGGCCGGGCTCGGCAGCCCGCAGGACGTGGCGAGGCAGGCGCGCGACGAACTCGCCCTCGCCGACGGCACCGCGGACCGCGCAGGCCGGGCCGGGCGGACCCTGCGGTCGATCGCGGTGGCACTCGGCGTACTGACCGCCGTCTGCGTGAGCTTCCTGCTGCCGTCCGCCGCGCTGCCGTCGGACCTGACCCAGGCTGGGCCCGACGGGCAGAGCATCATGCAGCGCTTCGGCCCCGGATTCGCCTTGCTCACCCTGCTGCCCGCACTGATCGCGGCTGCGCCCCTGGTGCTGCCCGCCCGGCTGCGCGGCGGGGCGGGGCTCGCCGGTGCCGGAGTGCTCACGGCGCTCGCGTGCGCCGGCGGCGAGATCGGCCTCTACTACGTACCCCTCGTGCTCATGCTCTGGGCGGCGACGGTCGTGCCGTGGGTGATGCGGCGAAACCTCGGCCGGGTCGCCGTACGGATGTGGCGCCTGGCCGCCACGGCGGTGGTGATGCTGCCCGGGCTGCTGCTCGCGTTCTCGGCCGCTACCGGCTCGGTGGGCGTCGAGTGGCTCGGTGTGGTGCTGTGGATCGTCGGGCCGCTCGTCGTCGGCGCACTGTGTGCGTACGGCCTCCGGGCCGGGTACGCGCTGACCGCGCTGGCCGGCGCGCTGGTCATGGTCTTCGCGATGGTCGACCGGGGCCTGCTGTTCGCGGCCTTCTGGCTGTTCGGCGGGCTGTACCTGATGATCGGGGCCAGCGGTTTCGTCACCGCCCGGGCCCGGCGGCGCCACCGTGAGCCGCGACCTCCGGCGGGTCGAGGCCGACTCGCCTCGACCACGCCCGGCTGAACGATCGCCCGATCGGCTGGGGCGGCGGGGGAACCGGCCGGTCGCGGTTGACAGTGCCGAGGCAGGCCGAAGATCCTGGCAGGATCCGCGCGGTACGGTAGGTTCCTGCTTCCGGGAAGGCGCTCGAAACGAGACCATGCGCAACGCCACCGTGATGCCCTACCGCGTCGTCGACGATCTTCCCCTGGTCCGGGCCTTCGTACGGGAGCAGGCACACCGTCTCGGCTTGACGGCCGACTCGACCGACGCGCTGGCGCTCGCGGTCAACGAACTGGTCACCAACACCCTGCAGCACACCAGCGGCGGCGGGCAGGTCCGGATCTGGTACGACGACGCGTCGGTCTACTGCGAGGTCGTCGACAGCGGCCCGATGCGCCCGGTGCGCCGCGCCATGCCGACGCCGGATGCGGAGCGGGGACGAGGACTTGCCATCGTGGCGCGCATCTGCGACGAGGTGACCGCGTACGCCGAGTCCGGCGGCACCATCGTCCGCCTGCGTTTCGCGGTGCGGCGGGCCGACCCGCCGGCCGGAAAACCGGCAGCGCACGACGACGAGCAGAGGTAGCCGAACCCCGGGCGCGCCGGGCGCGACGGCCCCCGGGCGCTCTGCCACGCCGAGCCTGCGCACCGGCTCCTGACGGGCATCGACAGCCCCCCGGCGGCTAGGCTGCCTGCGTGGCCGATGGCGAGCTGATGACGAACGAGGAGCGGTTGCGCCGATTCGAGGCGATCACCGACCGGGCTCTCTCGGGTCTGAACATCGTCGATCTCTTCGACGAGCTGCTCGAGCGGGTCCGAGACCTGCTCAAGGTCGATACCGCCACCATCCTGCTGCTGGACGGGCACTCCGGCGAACTCGTCGCCACCGCGGCCAAAGGCCTGGAAGAAGAGGTACGTCGCGGATTCCGGATCCGGGTCGGCGAGGGTTTCGCCGGCCGCGTCGCGGCCACCGCCGCCCCCGTGATGATCTACGACGTCACCCCGAACGACGTGATCAACCCCATCCTGCTCGACGCAGGCGTACGCGCCCTGCTGGGCGTGCCCATGATCGCCAACGGCAACCTCGTCGGCGTGCTGCACATCGGTTCCCTGACCCTGCGGCGCTTCGGCCCCGACGACGTGCAGCTGCTGCAACTCGTCGCCGACCGGGCCAGCTCCGCCGGGCAGGTCCGGGCGCAGATCCTCGACCGGCAGGCGGCGCTGGCCCTGCAACGCAGCCTGCTGCCCAGCCGGCTGCCCGACATCTCTGGCCTGGATCTGGCCGCCCGGTACGTGCCCGGCCACGACCTCGGCATCGGCGGCGACTGGTACGACGTGTTCAGCCTGCCGTCGGGCTGGCTCGGCGCGGTCATCGGCGACGTCTCCGGTCACGGACTGCCCTCCGCCGTCGTCATGGGTCGCATCCGCAGCGCGCTACGCGCCTACGCCCTCGACCGCGACAATCCTGCCGAGGTGCTGACCGCCCTCGACCGCAAGATCCACCATTTCGAGGCGGGCACCCTCACCACCGCCCTCTACGCCCTCATCGCACCCGACCGCGCCACGGTGCACCTCTCCTGCGCAGGTCACCTCCGGCCGCTGCTGGCCGTCCCCGGCGAACCCACCCGCCTGGTGGACGTCGTCGTGGACCGACCGTTCGGTGTCGGCCCACCCCCGGCCAGCCGCCACACCACAGTGGTCGACCTGCCGCCCGGCTCGACGCTCGTCTTCTACACCGACGGACTTGTGGAACGCCGCGGCGAACTGATCGACACCGGCATCGCGCGTCTCGCCGACGCCATCGAGTCGGGGCCCGCCGAGGCGCTGTGCGACCACATCATGGCCGCAGCGGTCGACGAGCCCCCGACCGACGACGTCGCCCTGCTGACCATCCGCCGCCCCCACTGAGCGGGCGGACACGTCGGGTCTGCCCGAAGCACCCGTTCGCTGCCCGGAGCGACGGATCACGACAGCCGCAACACCCTCGCGATCGCCTCGGCGGATCCCGGATGGGCCTGCACGAGGACGCCCGAATCCGTGACGCCGTCGTCGGGGCTTTGCCAACCACCCTCGACACCGAGCAGCGCGGCGACCGCGTCCACCGGCTCCCGGTACTCGGCCAGCAGACCGTGCACCTGCCCCACGGGCCGCTGCCCGATGACCGGCGCGGCCGCGGGAGCCGTGCCCGACCAGGGCGGCACCCAGGAATCCAGCGCGGACAGCGTGCCCGGGAAGGTCCGCCCGGCCTCCCTGACCAGCAACGGCACCAACTCCGGCCCGTGCGCACGCAGCGCGGTGATCAGGTTGGGCAGCCAGGGCAGCAGCACCGGGTCGGGTAGCCGGGCGAACGCGGTGGACATCGTCTCCACCACGAACGGCGTGAGCCCCGGCACCGGCTCCAGCGCGTGCACGAACCCGGACAGGTACTGCGGGAAGGCCGGCACCACCAGCGGATTGGACAGCAGCTGCCGGCACCGCTGCCGCAACTGCGCCAACGGCAGCATGCCGAGCTGGTGGTGGGCCGCCCAGAGCAGGGCGACCTTGGGCGGCGCCTCGGGATGGGACTGGCCCACCGCGAGTTCGAGCTGGGACCGGTCGCAGCCCAGCGACAGCGCCAGACTCTCCAGGCTGAACAGGAAACCGAGCATCGCCCCGACCTGCCGTACGCCGGTCTCGCCGTCGACGAACGCGGTCGGCAGCAGCGTGCAGTAGTGGGCGTACCCGGTGGTCACGAACGCCTCGCACCAGGCCGGCAGCCCCGTCGCGGTGGCCTGGTGGTGGGCGAGCAGGCGGCGGATGCGGCGCAGCACCTCCGGGGCGTCGTCGACGGTACGTTCGCCGGCGAGCAACTCGACCGCCCGGGCACCCAACTCCTCGACCAGCCGAGGGCTGTTCAACAGCGTGATGGCGTCCTCGACCGCCGCGAGAGCGCTGACGGCCGTCGCCTCGGGCCCGTGCGCCGCCCGCCGCAGCCGCTGCTCCAGCACCTGCTCGACGGTCACCCCCTCGTAGCCGAGTTCGATGAGCGCCCGTTGGTGGCGACCCACCGCCAGATCCCAACTCTCCTGGATCGACCGGTGGCCCAGCCGACGCTCACCCATGATCGGCCGGACCGCCCCCGGCGGCAGCAGATGCCGCAGCATCCACAGCAGATCCGAGCAGCCGGCCAGCTCCGGACTGCCCTGCAGGTCCAGCAGCGCCCGCTGCACGGTGCGTTTCTCCAGGTCCAGCCCGAGCGGCTCAAGGCGGTGCAACACGTCACGGGCCAACGGCGGCAGGGCGTCGTAGCCGACCTGGCCGATCCGGTCCCCGCCGAGCAGGATCTCGCAGAGCCGCCGCACGTCCCGCCGACCCGGTACGACGTCCTTCTCGATGCAGGTCACCGCCGCGTCGGCGAAGTCGTACGGGGTGGGTCGGGCCCGGTTGCGCAGCCCGGCCAGCAGGATCGAGGTCTCGAACACCGCTATCGCGTCGGCAGTGCTGGCCAGGTACCCGTTGCGGCGGGCCAACCGGACGATGTCCACGCACCACCTGCGCAGCTCCGCCTCGTCCAGCCCGTCCGGGGTCGGCGGCGCGGCGAGGAAACCGGAGAGCCGGTCGGTGACCGGCCCGACCGGCACGGCCTCCGGCTTGCCACGTCGCTTACGGCCCGTCGCACCCCGCTGACCCCCCAACCGGTACGGCGTCACACCCGAGGCGCTCACCGCCTTGTTCCAGGTGGCGGCGGCGATCGACACCGACCCGGGGGCGAGACCGAACTGCGCCTCGATCGCCGAGTGGCTGGACGGGATCAGCCCGTACTGCCACCTGGTCGCGGTGCGGTCGGTGATGTCGAAGTCGGGGGCGGGGGAGTCGAGGCCGAACTGTTCGACCCGGCTGGCGGCGTGGAACGCCCCGCAGACGTACAGACAGTCGGCCGGGTCCGCGCCGGTGGCGGCCAGGTGCTGCCGGATCCTGGTCCACATGTAGCGCTCGCGGTCCTCGTCGCGGTCGGTACGCTCCGACGACGATGGACGCAGCCGCCGGAACAGGCTGCCGATCAGCACCATCACCTGGCGGTAGGTGTCGTGGTCGGCGGTCGCCAGGGGCCGTTCGACGTAGCTGTCCCACCACTCCGACCAGTGCCGCACCTTGCCGTGGTGCAGCAGGTACGCCTCCAACTCGGCGAACCGGGGCCGCAGGTCGCCGATCTCCACCCCGACCGCATCACCGTGCAGCGCGGCCTGGTCATCGGACCCGTCGACAGTGGACTCCTCCGACGCCGGGGACTCGTCACGCGGCGACCACTGGAAGACGTGGTCGGTGGACCGGTCCACCAGCACCAACTCCACGCCCGGCGTCTCCAGCGCGTACGCGATGGCCTGGTATTCCGCCGACGCCTCGGTGACCGGCGCGATCACACTCAACGGCGCCCACGCGGCGGGAAAACCGTCGAGTTCCGAAGCGAACGCCTGCACCGCCACCGGCAGCCGGCAGTTGCGCAGCTCCGTCAGGACCGGCTGGAGATCCTCGCAGAGCTCCAGGTAGATCACCCGGGGCTGCTTCTGCCGCAACCGTCGCACCATGGCCAGCGCGGAGGCCGGCGAGTGATGGCACACCGGGAAGATCTCCAGCCGTTCGCCCAGCGCCCGGTCGACGTCGTCGACGATCCCGGTGAGGATGTCGGCGAGGGCGTCGGGGCCACCGGCGAACGCGGCGGCGGCGTCGGTGAGCTGCTCCCGCAACGCGGCGAACGCGCCGACGGCGGCGGAGGCCGGGGCCGCGGTGGAGGTGGAGACGGCGTTGTTGGCGGGGGCGGGGGCGGTCACGACAGGGCGGCGATCGTCTGGCGGCCACCGTCGAGGAAGTCGTTCCACTCGCCGCCGTCCTGCTTGGCCCGCGGCTCCACCACCGCGTGCAGGTACTTGTTGAGGATCGCCAGGTCCTCCGGGCTGCGCCGGGCCAACGACCCCACAAGCGACCCGGCCAGCGTGCCGGCCCGCAGGGTGCGGTCACCGAAGAACTGACTGTGCAGGATGGCGTCCTCCAACACCCCGATCTGCTCGGCGGTGGACAGCGCCGACTCCAGCTTCTCGTCGTCGCTGGTGGCCGAGGTGGCGGCGGCCCGCAGGTCGGCGAAGCTCTGCAACAGGATGTCCAACAGAGTCGGCGGCACCTCCAGTTCGACATGGTGGCGGCGCAGCAACTCCTCGGTACGGAACCGGACGATCTCCGCCTCGCTGCGCTTGTTGGTGACCACCGGGATGCGGACGAAGTTGAATCGCCGCTTCAACGCCGAGGACAGGTCGTTGACGCCCCGGTCCCGGCTGTTCGCGGTGGCGATGATGGAGAACCCGGGCTTGGCGAAGACGATGTTGTCGTCGTTGAGCTCGGGGATGGAGACGTACTTCTCCGACAGGATGGAGATCAGGGCGTCCTGCACGTCGCTTGTGGAGCGGGTCAGCTCCTCGAACCGGCCGATCACTCCCTGCTCCATCGCCGTCATGATCGGCGACGGGATCATCGACTCGCGGGACTGCCCCTTGGCGATGACCATGGAGACGTTCCACGAGTACTTGATGTGGTCCTCGGTGGTGCCGGCGGTGCCCTGCACGACCAGGGTCGAGTTACGGCAGATCGCCGCGGACAGCAGCTCGGCCAGCCAGCTCTTGCCGGTGCCCGGGTCACCGATGAGCAGCAGACCCCGATCCGAGGCCAGCGTGACGATGCTGCGCTCGACGAAGCTGCGGTCACCGAACCACTTCTGCGGGATCTCCCGGTCCAGGCCGTCGGCGCGCTCCGAACCCAGGACGAACAACCGGATCATGCGGGGGCTCAGCCGCCACGAGTACGGCTTGGGGCCGGTGTCGACCGACTCCAGGTAGTCGAGTTCGTCGGCGTACTTGACCTCGGCGGGGGCACGCAACATCTCGGACATGAGGGGTGTCTCTCCTAGGTGAGGAAGCTCTTGAGCTCGAAGACGAGTTTGCGGATGTGGCCGGAGATGACCGGGGTGCCCAGGTCCTTGAGGCGTTGCCGGAACCACGGGTTGACGCTCTGCTGGCCGGAGCTGCTGACCGAGCCGACCGGGATGAACCTGACCCCCGAGCGGTGCACCGCCTCGATGCCGTCGAACAGCGGCTGGGAGCGGTCGAACTCGTAGAAGTCCGAGATCCACACCATCACGGTGTTCCTCGGCTCGACGATCTTCGGGCGGGCCATCGCCATCGCCACCGGCCCGTCGTTGCCCCCACCCAGGTTGGTCCGCAGCAGCACCTCGAACGGGTCGTGCACCCACGGTGTCAGGTCCAACGCCCGGGTGTCGTAGGCGATCAGGTGCACGTCGACCTTGGGCAGCCCGGCGAAGATCGACGCCAGGATGGTGCAGTTGACCATCGAGTCGACCATCGACCCGGACTGGTCCACCACCACGATCAGCCGCGACGGCGTGGTCTTGCGGGCCGTCTGCCGGTAGTAGAGCCGGTCGACGTAGAGCCGTTCGTCCTCCGGGCTCCAGTTGGGCAGGTTCTTCCAGATGGTGCGGTCCAGGTCCAGGTTGCGGAACACCCGCTTCGGTGGCACCGACCGGTCGATCGCCCCGACCGTGGTCTGCTCCACCTGGGTACGCAGCACCTGCGCGACCTCGTCGACGAAGCGCCGGATCAGCGCCTTGGCGTTGGCCAGCGCCACCCCGGACAGGTTGGCCTTGTCCCGCAGCAACTGCTCGATCAGCGACATGCTCGGGGTGAGCTGCCGGGCCAACGCCGGATCCGCCAGCACCTCCCGCAGATGCATCCGGTTGACCAGGTCACCCTCGATGCCGGCCAGGGTCGGGCCCAGCCCGGTGCCCTGCCGGCGCAGCTCGCCGGGTTCGCCACCGAGGGCCTGCTCGAACCAGCCCGCGTCGGACTGCCACCGGGCCAACTGCCCGGCGCTGACCGGCCCCGCACCGGTGGCGAAGACGTTGAGCAGCAGCTTCGACACCAGCGCCGCTCGGCGTACCTCGGCCTCGCCCGGCCGGTGCGGCCCGGCGGCCTCGTCGGCGGGGTCCGCTTCGGTGTCCGCGAGCAGGCCGCGCAGTTCGTCGGCGAGCTGCGGGAACCGCTGGACCACGGTGTCCACCGACACCGTCGGGTCCAGCAGCATGGCGGGCAGACCCAGGTCGTCGACCACGGCCATGCTCGCCGATTCCAGGGTGGGCTGCTCGTCCGGGTCGAAGATGCGGCCCAGCAGCCGCCAGTAGAGCACCTGGCGGCGGTTGGCGGCGGCTAGGTCGCCGGGGCTGATGTCGTCGGGGGAGAGGTCGGAGTCGGTCATCGGCGCAGCAACCGTCCCGCCCGCTCGCGCAGCACCGCCACCGCGTCGCCCGCCTTCGCCTCGACCTTCGCCACCTTCGGATCGGTGATCCCTTCGGCCCAGTCACCGTTGTGCGCCTCGACGGGCTTGCGTTTGACGGTGGCCTGCACCGCCAACGGCTGCACCAGCCAGCGACCCCCGTCGAAGCGCAGCAACCCGACACAGCACGACGAGGCGGCCACCAGCGCGGGCGTGAGCGGACCGGCCGCCGGCAGCCGGTCGACGGCGACCGGAAGTTGCCGACCGTCCCACTCGACGGTGAGCCTGTCGTCGTCCTGCCGCACCGTGTAGCCCTCCAACAGCACCGGTTCGGCGATCGCCGTCGGGTGTCGGTCCAGCGGCGCGGTGGCCGCCGCGACCGCCGTGCCGAGCAGCAACCGGGCGGCGGCGAACGGATCGGCCGGCTCACCGACGCGGGCCTGAGCCTCGATCCACCGCAGGTCACCGCCGTGCAACGGCAGGTCGGTCACGGTCACCGCCCGCCGTTGCGCCAGCGCGGCCAGCAGGACCGGATGCGCCTGCAACAGCCGCCACACCGCCGGCCCGGTGATCGTCTCGACCTTCGCCGCCACCACCGTCGTACGCACCAGCCGGACCGCTCCGCCGTCGGCCGGTTCGAGAACACCGTGCACCTGCACCCCGATGGCCGTGCCGTGCTCGTGGATGTCCACGCCGAGCGGCAACAGACGACCGGTGATCGTCTCGACGTCGCCGTCCGGCACCGACCAGTCCTGGGCCAGCAGCACGGCCCGGGACCACAGATCCGCCCAGCGCCGCGCCGGCACCTGCGCCATCATCGCCACCGGAAGGCTGGCCCGCAGTTCGGCGGCGATACCGTCGAGCAGCACCGCCAACCGGCGCAGCCCCGGCTCGGCCAGGGCCGCCTCGACCGGCGTCCCGACCGCCGACAGCAGGTCGTGGTCGACCCCCCGCCACCCCGCCACGGCCGTCTCGTGCAACCAGGCCCGCGCCGCGCCACGAGGCGCAGACACCTCCGCCGGTACGCCCACCGGCGCCGACCACGGCGTCCGCTCGCGCCCGACGGCGGCGTCGAACTGGCCGAGCAGCGCGTCGTGGGCCGCACCCAGCAGGGCCGACCGGGCACCGGCCAGGGCGGCGAGGTCCTCCTGGCTGAACGACCCGGCGGTCACCTTGGCCACCGCCTCGGCCACCCGGTCGTGCAGCGGGGTGCCGGCGACCGCTCCGGCCAGGGCCGCCAGCGCGGCAGCAGCCTCGTCACCGATCCGCGCGAACCCACCGACCAGGGCGTCGTCGAACCCGGCGACCACCGCATCGGCGTCGGCCAGCCCCACCGGGACGTTCTCCTGCAACTGCGCCAGCTGTGTGCTCAGCATCAGCGCACCGCCCCGGTGGCCGGGAACCAGTGCAGCTCGGGCAGCGCGGTGGTGCTGTCCGGCAGTTCGAGGTACGCCAGGTGACGCAGGAACCGGCTGAACACCACCGCGGCCGGGGTCGGCTCGTGCCGGGTGTCCATCCGGGCCAGCAGGTCGGCTCCGCCGCGTACCCCCTCACCGGCGTCGACCCGCAGATAGCGGGCGACCCGGTCCACGCCGTACTGCAGGACGGCCTCCTCGGCGAGGGCCTCCAGATGCTTGCAGGGCGCGCCGCGCAGCCCACCGCAGGGCCGGTTGTTGTTGGTGCTGCAGTGGTAGGCGTGGCTGCCGGCGGTCACCGACGAGACGTAGACCCGTTCGATGTCCGAACCGCTGGAGACCACACCCTGTAGCCGCCCGTCGGCCAACTCGACGAAGGGCACCTTCGCCAACTTGCGCGGCCGGGCGGGCGGCACCACCGCCAGCACGCTACTGCGCCGCCAGGCCGTCCCGTCAGCGTCCGTCACCTGTGTCCTCCCCGCCCCGTCGCGGACAGCGTCCGCGCGTGGTGAAGCCGCACCGACCGGTGTCGGCGCCGCCATGACGGGAGGATCATGACGGATGGCTACGACACTTCCGCCGTCCCGTCCGAGCCTCGGGACGCCACCGGCGGAGACATCCTGTTGACCATGAGAATTGACGGCGATGCCGGTCGTGCCGCCCACCTCACGGCCGACCAGCAGACAGGGCTGTCAGTAGGTGAGGCCGACGGCCGTGGCCAGTCGCGCGACGTCGGCCGCCGCCGGTCCGCCCCGGATGATCTCGGCGAGCAGGGTACGGGCGACCGGACGGTTGCGGACCTCGGCGGGCGCGATGCGGTCAGCCGCCAGTAGCGCCTGCCCGGCTCGGCTGTGGCGGCTGGCGTCGAGGTGGGCGCGGGCAGCGTCGATGAGGTGGGCGGCGCGATGCTCGGGCGGCAGGCGCGACCAGGCGTCGCTGCGGATGACATGGTCGTGGCGCAGGATCGCCTCGGCGGTGTCGCCGAGGCGGTGCGCGGCCAGGGACCGGGCCGTCTGAACGGCAGCCGCTCCGAAGCCGGTGTAATGGGGGTCGGTGTCGCTGACCTGCCGGTCGGCGAGGGCGGCGGCATGATCGAGCAGGTCGTGGGCGTTGCGGCGGTCCCCGTAGCCGGCGGCGGCGAGCCCGGCCTGGACGTAGAGGCTGCCGCGTACGGTGTCGTCGTCTGCGGGGTCCGCCGCCGCCAGGGCGGCGGTGAGGGCGATCCGGTGGTGGCCCAGGGCGCGCAGGGCCTGGGCGACAGCGATGGTCGCGCTGGCGGTGCGGGTGGGGTCACCGGCGGAGGTGGTGACGGCGCGGTCGGCGGCCAGCCAGGCAAGGTCGGCGTGGTCGAGCTTGACCAGCACGTGAGCGGTCAGCCGGTACGCGGAAACCAGCAGGCCCCGGGTCCCGTGGGTCGCGTCGAGCAGGTCGGGCAGCACGCCGAGCAGTTGCGGGTAGCGGGCGTGCTGGTAGGCCAGCCAGGCGTACGCGACCTGGCCGCCGGCCTGCTGTGCGGTGACCGTGGGCTGGGGTCGGTGGTGACAGCGGGCCAGGGCGGCCCGGACCGCGTCGATCCCGTTCTCGGCGGCTGCGGGGGTCGGTGGTTGGCGGGGGCCCAGGAGCATCGTCGGATCGAGACGCAGCACCTCGGCGATGTCCCGGATCACCGAGTACCGGTCGAGCCGACGTACGCCGCGTTCGACCTTGTCGACCCAGCTTTTCGACTTGCCGAGCCGATCGGCGAACGCCTGCTGGCTCATGCCCCGGTGGGCCCGCAACTCAGCGACCCGCCGCCCGAGCGGTACGGAGTTGTGATCGCGCCGGTGGGTCATCGACTGCCCTCGGCGGGCGGCATCGTGTGAGTGGACTCCCCGCAACGCGGACACCACCGCGACTTCACCTTGAACGCCAGCAGCCCGAGCAGGAAACCTGGTAACAGCCCGCCGAGTACAACCGACACGACCATGTGAAGCATGATCTCCCTCATCTCGTGATTGGGGTCGAGGGGCCGGACTTGCTGCATCGATGCCCCCTCGTGGCAGTTCGCGATGTATGCGAAAGGTTGCCGGTGCGTCACGGACGGTTGCACCGCTGGCGTGTGACCATAAGGGGACGTCTACGAAAGGTCCCCTGCCATGGCACGCAACGATGGCCTCAGGCAAGCGATGGCGACAGCCGGACTCACCGCTGCTGACCTGGCCGAACGCTGCGAAGTGGACGCGAAGACCGTGGAAAGGTGGGTCAGTCGAGGGCGCGTGCCGCACCCCCGCTCAAGGGTGCGTGCGGCAGCGGTGCTGGGCAAAGATGTAGGTGTGCTGTGGCCTGAGATCATCCGACGCGCTGCGAAGGTAGGGACCGATCGGGAGTTGGTCGGCATGTACCCGCGCCGCGCAGACCTGCCCCGAGCGGTCTTCCGCGAGGCGATCGAGCGCGCCCAATCGCGAATCTGGTTTGGCGGGTACACCAGCTATTTCGTATGGCTGGAAGTGCCCGACGCGGCCACCACTCTCGCCGCCAAGGCCAACGCCGGGGCCGACCTGCGATTCCTGCTCGGTGACCCGGACAGCCCGATCACGGCCGAGCGTGACCGACTGGAAGCGACTCCGCTCACGCTGGCGACCCGCATCGCGATGACGCGCGCGGAGATCGGCAAAGTCGATGCCGCAGTTCCGGTCCGGCTGTCAGATCGTCATATCGCCATGTCCGTGTGGGTCTTCGACGACGAGGCCATCGTTGCCACCCATATCGGTTCCGGGCTCGGGCAGGACTCTGTGACGCTGCACCTGCGGCGTACGCAGGGCGGCGGGGTGTTCGACCGGTACGTGGAGCACTTCGCGTCGCTGTGGGCCGATGGCAAACCCGCCGATATATAGAACTGAGGGATAGTCAGCACGGCGTTTCATCCATTGCCAGGATCAGGCGGTTGTTCCGCTGTTGTTGAACTTCGCCTTCAACTTGCCGATCCATGTGGTGACTCGATGTTCAGCCGTCTCACTCACCAGGGGGTTAATCCGGGCCCGCGCAGTTCGATCTTGGCGTAGTTGTTCGAGCATGGCCGTGTCGGATGCGAAATCCGGGTGGCCTACTTGGCGATCGAGCTCAACGACGAGCTCAAGTTCACCGATCGCCTTGTCGAGATTCCCCTCATCGCGATGGATCATCGCGATGTTGTACCGGGTGACTGCTTCGCCGACACGGTCGCCGACTTCTCGCCGGATGGGCAGGGCCTGTTGGTAGTAGGTCAGGGCTTGCTGTCGGTCCCCGAGCTCTTTGTACACCAGACCGATGTTGTTGAGGGTGGTGGCTTCGCCGACACGGTCGCCGACTTGCTGCCGGATCGGGAGCGCCTGTTGGTAGTAGGTCAGGGCCTGCTCTCGGTCCCCGAGCACGTCGTACACGGCGCCGATGTTGTTGAGGGTGGTGGCTTCGCCGACACGGTCGCCGACTTGCTGCCGGATCGGGAGCGCCTGTTGGTAGTAGGTCAGGGCTTGCTGTCGGTCCCCGAGCTCGTCGTGCACGAGGCCGATGTTGTTGAGGGTTCTAGCTTCGCCGGCGCGGTCGCCGACATCTCGCTGGATCGATAGGGCCTGTTGGTAGTAGGTCAGGGCTTGCTGTCGGTCCCCGAGCTCGTCGTACACGTTGCCGATGTTGTTGAGGGTGGTGGCTTCGCCGGCGCGGTCGCCGACTTCTCGCCGGATGGGCAGGGCGTGTTGGTAGTAGGTCAGGGCCTGCTGTCGGTCCCCGAGCCCGTGGTACGTGTGACCGATGTTGTTGAGGGTGGTGGCTTCGCCGGCGCGGTCGCCGACTTCTCGCCGGATGGGCAGGGCCTGTTGGTAGTAGGTCAGGGCTTGCTGTCGGTCCCCGAGCTCGTCGTACACGGCGCCGATGTTGTTGAGGGTGGTGGCTTCGCCGGCGCGGTCGCCGACTTCTCGCCGGATGGGCAGGGCGTGTTGGTAGTAGGTCAGGGCCTGCTCTCGGTCCCCGAGCACGTCGTGCACGAGGCCGATGCTGTTGAGGGCGGCTGCTTCGTTACCGCGGTCGTCGGCCTCGCGGTACAGGTGTAGGGCCTGCTCGTAGCTTTTCAGGGCATGCCGGGGCTGCCCTATGACCGTTTGCGCCCAACCCAGGTTATAAAGCGCATCTGCGTCCGGGCCGAGGGTCAGGGTCGCGTTCGCAAGAGCCTCCACATCCGCGAACCGGGACGTACGCAGCCACAATCTCGCCACCCGGTCGCCGACGTCCCGGGCGATTTCCGGCTCCCGGCCCGCCACCGCCAGCCGGTGCAGCTCCACCCATTGAGCGAGGGTGGTCATGACACGGACCCGGAAGTAGCAGGGTCGGTGATCCAGAGTTTGTAGAGGGACCGTGCGGCGGCGGCGCAGGCCTGGGTGTATTCGTCGTCGGTGATCAGGGGGCGGATGAGGGGGCGTAGGACGTTGGAGACGTAGTAGCGCGGCTGGTTGGTCTCCGGGTCGGTGCCTTCTTCCATCAGTCCGAGCTGGACGGCGCGTGCGATGTGGGCGGTGGCATCGGGATGGTCGTGTAGGGCGCGGACGGTGTCGGCGGGGACGGGGAGTTCCACGACGTTGACCTTGGCGAGCATGTTCTGCAACTCGGGGTTCTGGGAGTCGAGGAGGTTCTTCGCGAGGATGGTCTCCCGGCGGAACCGGTCGGCTTCCGCCTCGATTGCGGTGATCAGGCTATCGATGTCGAGGTTGGGGGCGGCGACGATCAGGTCGAGCCAGTCGAGCAGGCGGGGGTTGCCCGCAGCGGCCTCGATGGCGCGATCCCGGATGTCGGGGTCGACGGGGGAGCCGGGGCGCAGGTTCGGCAGGTTGGTGAGCTTCTTGACCTGTTCGACGTCGGTGAGGGTTTCCAGCGACTCGAAGCGAATACTGGTCCCGGCCGGTGGGTGAAAGCGGTAGCGGCTCGTGATGATGACCCGGCTGGGGCTGCCGGTGTCGCGGATAGCCTTGAGCAGGGCCGGGAGGATGTCGGCCATCTCCGGGGCGAGCACATGGCCGCCGTCGCGTTCGTCGAGGTTGCCGTCCTCGAAGTCGTCGAAGACGAACAGGCAGGGCGTCTGCCCGAGCGGCCCGTCGACGTGCAGCAGACGGCGCAGCCGGACGGCCAGGGAGAGCCGTTGGTCCTCCAGCAGCTCATTCGCTTCGACCTGCTGTTCCCTGGTGGGGAAGTCGACCTTGTCGGTGAGTTCGCGGAACTTGGTCAGGTCGACGCGGCCGTACCAGACGGCACGCTGGTGGGTGGGCATCCGCTCCAGCAGCCGGGAGGCAAGGCTGCTCTTACCGAGGCCACCCATGCCTTGCAGGACCAGGGCATCGGCCGCGCCGTCGCCACCCTGCGGTTGTTTGAGGGTACGCAGGCACCGCTGGATGGCCCGCCGCCGTCCGACGAAGGTGGCACGGGAGGCGACCCGGGACAGTTGGGTCTGCGGGTCCAGGAACTCCTGGTCGGCGGCCCGGATCTGAATGCGCGCACGCCCCTTGGTGTGTAGGGGCGTGACCATGCGAGCTAGTGGGGATCTGTCGGCGTAGACGCGCAGCAGATGCCAGTTGGCGCGCTTGTTCGCGTACAGGTGCTGACGGGCCTCGACTACGGCCCGGTCGAGGGGCTGCCCGTCGGCCAGTGAACGGTAGAGTTCAGCGGCGAACTCGGTCGCGGACACGTCACCGACCGGCAGCGCCCACCCCAGCACCGCAGGTGCCCCGGCGCGAACCAGACTCTCACTCATCGAGGGAAACGCCCCAGAGCCGGGGGAGTTGCCGGTGAGGCAGCCGGAGACGAAAACCAGACGGGGCCAGCGCCCGGACACGGCCTGGGCGATCTGGTCGGCGGTGGCGTAGGCGAGCCCACCGAACTCGTTCTCCACCAGGAATACGGGTTGACCGTCTGCGCTGATGTTGGCGTGGCCGCTGAGATGCAGGATGTCGAAGTATCCCGCGCCGTAGTCGAGGTTGAGGAAGCGAAGCCCGTCCAGGGTGCCGCTTTCCTCCACGACCAGTTCGGTGCCGGTGCGTCGAGTGGCGTCCAGGATGGCCGCCTCCTCCGCCTCGAAGCTGAGCACCGGCTCGACGCCCTCGGGAGAGGTGGCCATGAACAGCACCCGCAACGGCCGGTTCGCGGGTTCGACCGGGGCGGTGAGGGCCGCGTGGGTGCCGATGGCCCGTACCGGTAGCAGCGGCGCGTGACCGGACACGGCCAGATACGAGCCGTCCGCGGCCAGCAACTCCCACGGCAGGTGCCGGAAACCTTCGGCGGCGGTGATACGCAGCGTGGTGCCGGGCGGACGACCCAGGACCGCTGTCAGCCACCGCTCATCCCCGTCGAGGAATTCAGCCAGCTTCGTGCCGAGATCACGCAGCTGCGGCGCACCGAACACCCGCTGCACGACCGCATGTTGGCTGTAGTCACGCTCCATCAACCCGATCAGCCGACCGATGGCGGCCCGGTCCACCCCACGGGTCTTCGGCGCGCCCACACCTGTCGACAGGCGCAGCTCGGAGTAGTCGGAGGTCTGGTCGAAAATCTCCAGCTCGTACGTGCGCATCTCCGTCACGCTGATCTCCGCTCTCAGCGTTCCCGCGTCTCGGCCTGCTGGAAGGTGATCTCCAACTGCCCGTCGTTGAGGTTCGACACCTCGATCCGGGTGCCGTCGCCGAGCAGCACCGTGACGGTGACCCCATGTGTGCGGCGAGAGTTCCACCAGTCCCAGATGGTCTTCGCGGTGCCGACCCCGGCGAACACCAGCCCGATGACGGCGATCGCCATCTCGGCGGATCGCTGCACCTCGACCGGGCCGACGTCATCACCCGGCCCCGCGTTCGCGGCGAGAGCGGCGCGCAACTCCATAGCCCAGCGCGCGGCCTCCGGCCCCGAGACCTCAAGTACGGCAGTTCCCACCGTCTATCCCTTCTTGGTTTGTTCAAGCTGAACGAGGAATGCTCGCATCTCTTCCTTCGCTGGATGGCTGCTCTGCTCGGCCAGATCCACCGCCCGACGCTGGCATTCAATGGCCTCGTCCAGTTGCTCCATCCGCGAGAGCAGAACGGCCATATTGAAGCTCGGCCATGAGGGTCGCGACATCCGCGAATCGGGACGTACGCAACCACACCCTCGCTACCCGTCTGCCGACGTCCCGGGCGATCTTCGGCTCCCGGCCCGCCACCGCCAGCCGGTGCACCTTTACCCACTGCTTGACCGTGGCGGCCGACCTACCGTACGTCAAAAGATCCTCCACATCGGCCAGCACGATACGGCCGACATCGATCAGACAGACCGCAACGACCAAGATCCGACACCAGGGACGGCGTGCACCGGATCGTTCTCCTGGACGCCCTGATCACGAAAGCTGGCAGTTGGGCACCCCGGCCACCCGGAGGTCCACGGACGACGGCAGAGTATTGCCCTTGTCCATCACGTCTCTGCGCCTGCGACCGGGGCCGGGCGAGGGCGCCCGGTCAGCGGTGCGGGCGGTGGGTGGCGAGCCAGTCCACGGCGAAGTCGACAAGTTCGCGTTGGCGCATCAGGCGGGACTCGGCCGCGCCCACCTGCCCGATCCGTGCCCGGCCGGTGGCCTCGAAGGCGGCGCCCAACTGGTCGAAGTCGCCCTCGTCGGTGGCGACGTCCTCCCAGCGGGCCCACCTCTGGCCGGTGTCGGTGCGTACGGCTGAGCTTTCCTGCCGGCGCGGCGGGTCCGGCACCCGGTATTCGGCCAGGTGCAGCGAGGTGTTGTTGCCATGTCCCACGCCGAGCAGCAGGACGTCACCGTCGAGCCGGTACACCGCACCCAGGGGAGAGCGCTCGCCCAGCATGTCGTCGAGTTGGTGCCCGGTCACCACTGCTTCGGCGGCCGGGCCGAGGGCCGCGAAGGACACCTGCGGATGGTCGCTGCGTTGCGCCCCCGGCCAGGTGCGAACGGTCTCCGCGATCACCCCCATCCACTGGCTGGGGGTCACCGCCGGATCGAACGCCGGCATGTGTTCCCGGATCACCGGCCACCAAGGCTCCGGCACGGGCGGGTTCTGCCAACCGCCGGGGTCGGTGTTCGCCGGGGCGAGGGTCGGTACCACGAGTGTGCCGTCGGGGCCCACCGCGTCGAGCAGCGCCTGGACCACCGCGACCGGGCCACCGCAGACCCAGCCGAGCGCCTTCAGCGACGAGTGGACGAGCAGCACCGAACCGCGCCGTACCCCGAGCGACGCCAGGTTGTCGGCGAGTGCGGCGCGGGTGGCGGGCAGGTCGGTGTTGATCATCGACAGAACCTACACCCGTCAGGACTGGTACAGCACGCTCCGATAGCCGACCAACGCCGCAATGATCAGCACCGTGGTTCCGGCGACGAACGGCCACCGGCTGCCGCGCGGGCGGGCGAAGGTCAGGACGACGGTCGCCGACCAGAGGACCGCGACGATCACCGTCCAGAGCGTTGCCGTGGGCACCCGGTCGGCGATCCGGCAACCGGCCGACGCGGGTAGGACTGCCGCGCAGATGTCATGGCGTGGCACCGCCAGCCACCAGTAGCCTGCCCACGCCGCCACCGCGGTGCCGGTGACCGTCGCTGCCGCGAGCCACGATCGGGCGCGTGAGGGCACTCCAACCTGGACTTCACTCACCTCGGCAAGGGTATCGTTCGCCGCTCTCAGGACTCGGCTGAGGTCCGGACTCCCGCTGGCGCAGGCGTTCGGTGTATTCGGCGAGGGTGTCCAGTCCGACGCTGTGGCGGCGCTCGTCCACCTGCTCCGGGTCCTCGATCGGCTGGGGTTGCAGCGGACCGGCGTTGTCGGGGCCGTACCAGAACTGGGTGCCGTACCGCTGGGGTCTGCCCTCGGCGCGCAGCACCCGGTCGGTGAGGTAGGCCAGGTGGCGGGGTCTGGCCTCGCCGTCGCGGACCGCCTCATCGAGCAGGGCCAGGCAGCGGCGTTGGAAGCCCGGGTCGTGGTCGGCGTGCTGGGCGAGCAACCAGGCGGCGGTGGCCGCCTCCGGCCCGACGTCGCTCCGCCGGGGCCAGCCGTACCGGTCGATGACCTGCTTGAGCCACGCCGTGTTGTCGGCGTCGACCTGGCACGCCCAGGCCCAGAAGGCGTCGTCGAGGGCCCGGCCCGGCACCCCGGAGCGTGCCTCCTGGTCCCGGTCCATCCGCTCGACCAGTTCGGCGGCGACATCGGCCGGCAGGCTGCGGTCAGAGCAGGGAGGCATCGTACTGCGAGAAGCGGGACAATTTTTCCGCAATGTCGACAGCCTCGTGCGTCACATCCACCATCCTGACATGGCCAGTTCGTTCTGCGGTGCTGGCACCACCGACAGGGCGGGGGGATGGTGGGCAGGTCGGGGCACGACCCGGAAGAGGACGCGGGGTCACCGACCTTCAGCCCGTCCGCCGAGCTGCCGCCGCTGTCCCCGGCCGACCTCGGCGTGTTGCGCCAGGTCGGCGCGCGATGGCAGATCGGCGACACGGTACGGGCGCTGCCGGTGGATCCGCAGGCGGGGGAGATCCGCTCGTCGGCGGTCGGCGGAGCGCACCGAGCCGCCATGCTCTTCCTGCCGGACGCCCCGGGTCAGCTCACCGCCACCCCGGTCGTGGAGCGGCCCGACACCGCCCAGGGGCGGGTCGCCGGTGGTCTGCGTCGGTTGCTGCTCGGTCGGCCGCTGACCAGCGCGTCGATCCTGCGCGAGCGGATGTCGAAGATCGTCGCGTTGCCGGTGCTCGCCTCCGACCTGCTCTCCTCGGTGGCGTACGGGCCGGAGGCGATGCTGGCCGTGCTGGTGCTGGCCGGCAGCGGCGCCCTCGGGCTGTCGTTGCCGATCGCCGCGGCCCTGGTGGTGCTGATGGTCGCCGTCGGCACCTCGTACCGGCAGACCGTCCGGGCCTATCCGCACGGCGCCGGGTCGTACCTGGTGGCCAGTGACAGCCTGGGGCCGCGCGCCGGTCTGGCTGCCGCGGCCGGGCTGGTCCTCGACTACGTGCTCACGGTGTCGGTCTCGGTGTCCGCCGGGGTTGCCGCGATCACCTCGGCGCTGCCCTCCCTCGCCGCGTACCGGGTGCCGCTGGCCCTGGTGGTCATCGGTGTGCTGCTGATCGGCAACCTGCGCGGCATTCGGGTCGCCGGCAACGCCTTCGCCGTGCCCACGTACGTCTTCCTCGTCGCCGTGCTCGGGCTGATCGCCGCCGGGTTCGTCCGGGCCGCGACCGGCGGATTCACCGTCGTGGCCCCGCCACCGACGCCCGCGGTGGAAGGGCTCGGTCTGCTGGTCGTGCTGCGCGCCTTCGCCTCCGGCGCGACCTCGATGACCGGCGTCGAGGCGGTCTCCAACGCGGTTCCGGTGTTCCGCCCCACCGCGTGGCGCAACGCCCGCACGGTGCTGACCTGGATGATCAGCATCCTGATCGTGCTGTTCGTCGGGCTGACCCTGCTGTTCCATCTCAACGGTCTGGTGCCGCGTGCCGACCAGACCCTGCTGTCGCAGTTGGCGCGGCTGACCTTCCCCACCGGCCCCTGGTACGCGATCATCCAGGCCGCGACGGCGCTGGTGCTGCTGCTGGCGGCGAACACCGCCTTCAACGACCTGCCGCGTCTGCTGTACTTCATGGCCCGCGACGGGTACGTGCCCCGCCGCTTCCTGCACCTGGGCGACCGACTGGCCCTGAGCAACGGACTGATCGCCCTCGCGGTCGCCGCCGCGGCGATCCTGGTGGCCTTCGGCGGCAACACGCACTCCCTGATCCCGCTCTACGCGGTCGGGGTCTTCCTGGCCTTCACCCTCTCCCAGACCGGCATGGTCAACCACTGGCGACACCACCGCGACCCCGGCTGGCGGCGACGCGCGGCCATCAACGGCGTCGGTGCGGTGCTGTCGGCCGTCGTGCTGGTGACCGCCGCGGTCACGAAGTTCGCCGCCGGCGCCTGGGCGGTGGTGCTCGCCGTACCGTTGCTGATCTACCTGTTCCGTCGGGTACGCCGCCACTACGACCATGTCCAGCAGGCCCTCGGTCTGCATCCCGACCATCCGCGTGGCGTGGAACCGGCCGAGGACGCGCCACCCGCCATCGTTCCGCAGCAGGTACGACATCTCTTCCTCGTCCCGGTGGCCCGCCTCAACCAGGCGGCGCTGCGCACCCTCGCCTACGTCGGCTCGCTCGGCCAACCGGCGCTGGCGCTGCACGTCAGCCCCGAACGGACGGAAGCCGACCGTTTCCGTGAGCAATGGAACACCTGGGGCGACCACATCCCGCTGGAGACCATCCTGTCGCCGCACCGCGTGATCATCCAACCGATCGCCGGGTACGCCAGCGCGCTGCGCCTGACCCACCCCGACCTGACCATCACCGTCGTCGTACCGGACGTGGTGGTCGACCATCCCTGGCAGCGGATGCTGCACTACCGCACCGAACAGCGACTGCGGCGGGCCCTGCGCCGACATCCGGGCATCGTCGTGACCAGCCTGCCCACCCACCTGACCCGCTGAGCGCCACGAAGGCAGTGGGCATGGTCACCCGGCCGCCGCTGCGGCGCACGACGTCAACACCTCTGCCACGGCCACCGACACGCGGTGACCGTAGGTGTCGGAGAGGTTCGCGACGAGCCGGTCGGGCACGACACGGTACTCCTGCGTACCTGGTGCGCCTATCGCGTACGCCCCCATCTGGCAGCCGAGTGCCGCCGCCACGTCGAGCAGCAGCCCGTGGGTCACCCCGTACAGGAATCCGGCGCGGAAGGCGTCACCACCTCCGGTCGGGTCGACGACGCTGGCTCCGGTGACCGCCGGGATCCGGGTGATGCCGCCGCCGGCCCGGATTCGGACCCCGTCCTCGCCCAGCGTGGTCACCACGACGTCGACCGCGTCGAGCACCGTGGCGCCGGCTCCGCCGAGCTTGCCGCACAGCAGGTCGTACTCGTACTCGTTGGTCAGCAGGTACCGCGCGCCGGTGACGAAGTCGGCGATGTCCGGCCCGGACATGCGGGCCAGCTGCTGGGACGGATCGGCGGCGAAGGGCACGCCGAGACGACGGCAGGCGGCGGCATGCCGCCGCATCGCCACCGGGTCATCGGGTCCGATGACGGCCAGGTCGACCGGCTCGGAGCCGATCACGGCGGCCAGGTCGATGTCGGCCGCCTCCGCCATCGCGCCCGGATAGAAGGAGGCGATCTGGCACGAGTCCTGGTCGGTGGTGCAGACGAACCGGGCGGTGTACGACGACCGACTCGTCAGGACCGACCCGCAGTCCACCCCGTGCCGTTCCAGCCGGGACCGGTAGTCGGCGAAGTCGGGACCCACCGCGCCCACGAGGGTCGGCGGCATCCCGAGCTGTGCCATCCCGTACGCGATGTTGGCCGCCACGCCACCGTCGCGGACGACGAGCCCGTCGACGAGGAACGACAGCGACACGGTGTGCAACCGGTCGGCGATGAGCTGCTCAGCGAACCGGCCGGGAAATGTCATCAAGTGGTCGGTGGCGATGGAACCGGACACGAGGATGCGGGTCACGGGGTGCCCTTCGAAGCTCAGTAGCGGTAGTGCTCGGGCTTGTACGGACCCTCGACCGGAACGCCGAGGTAGGCCGCCTGGTCCTCGGTCAGGGCGGTGAGGCCGGCGCCGAGAGCGTCGAGGTGGAGCCGGGCGATGCGCTCGTCGAGATGCTTGGGCAGTGTGTGGACACCGACCGGGTACTGGTCTGTCTTGGTGAACAGCTCGATCTGCGCAAGCGTCTGATTGGCGAAGCTGGTGGACATGACGAACGACGGATGGCCGGTCGCGTTGCCCAGGTTCAGCAGCCGCCCCTCGGACAGCACGATGATCGAGTGGCCCTCGGCGAAGCGCCACTCGTCGACCTGCGGCTTGATGCCGATCCGGGTAATTCCGTCCTGCTTGGCCAGACCGGCCATGTCGATCTCGTTGTCGAAGTGCCCGATGTTGCCCACCACCGCCTGGTGCTTCATCCGCGACATGTGCTCGGCGGTGACGACGTCGCGGCAGCCGGTGGCGGTGATGACGAAGTCGGCCTGCTCGACCACGTCGTCCAGGACGGCGACCTGGTAGCCGTCCATCGCGGCCTGAAGCGCGCAGATCGGGTCGATCTCGGTGACGATCACCCGTGCGCCCTGACCGCGCAGCGACTCCGCGCAGCCCTTGCCCACGTCACCGTAGCCGCACACCACCGCCACCTTCCCACCGATCAGCACGTCGGTGGCCCGGTTCAGGCCGTCGATCAGCGAGTGCCGACAGCCGTACCTGTTGTCGAACTTGCTCTTGGTCACGCTGTCGTTGACGTTGATCGCGGGGAACAGCAACGTCCCGGTCCGCTGCATCTGGTCGAGCCGATGCACACCGGTGGTGGTCTCCTCGGTGACACCCCTGATCCCGGCGGCGATGCGGGTCCACCGGCTGTCGTCCTCGGTCCGGCAGGTGTGCAGCATTTCCAGCACGACCGCGTACTCCTCGCTGTCGGCCGACGCTGTCGGCGGCACCGCACCGGCGCGCTCGAACTCGGCGCCCCTGTGCACCAGGAGGGTGGCGTCTCCACCGTCGTCGAGGAGCATGTCCGGCCCGGCGCCGTCGGGCCAGCGCAGTACCTGCTCCGTGCACCACCAGTACTCGCGTAGGCTCTCGCCCTTCCAGGCGTACACCGGCACGCCGGCGGGCTGTCCGACGGTGCCCTGGCCCACTACCACCGCCGCGGCCGCATGGTCCTGGGTGGAGTAGATGTTGCAGGAGGCCCAGCGGACCTCGGCGCCGAGTGCTACCAGGGTCTCGATCAGGACGGCGGTCTGGATCGTCATGTGCAGCGACCCGGTGATCCGGGCTCCGCGGAGTGGTTTCGCCGCGGTCAGTTCCCGCCGGATCGCCATCAGGCCGGGCATCTCGTGCTCGGCGAGTTGGATCTCCTGACGGCCGAGCGCCGCCAGTGACAGATCGGCCACCCGGTAGTCGCCCTCCCTGACGTTGGTTGGGCGATTGGAGGTACGGGGCGACGGCATGGGGCCTCCCGGGGCGGTCATGCGGCGGCTGACTTGAGGTCGGCGGCGCGGTCGGTGATCTCCCACGTGAGCTCCGGCAGCTCCCGACCGAAGTGGCCGTACGCCGCGGTCTGCCGGTATATCGGTCGCAACAGGTCGAGGTCCCGGACGATCGCCGCCGGCCGCAGGTCGAATACCTCCCGGATCGCCTTGTCGATCCGCTCGACCGGCACGGTCTCGGTACCGAACGTCTCCACGAGGAGGCTGACCGGTTGCGCCTTGCCGATCGCGTACGCCACCTGCGTCTCGCACCGCTCGGCGAGCCCGGCGGCCACCACGTTCTTGGCGACCCATCGCATCGCGTACGAGGCCGATCGGTCCACCTTGGATGGATCCTTGCCGGAGAAGGCCCCGCCACCGTGGCGGGCATAGCCGCCGTAGGTGTCGATGACGATCTTGCGGCCGGTCAGGCCGGCGTCGCCCATCGGCCCGCCGATCTCGAAGCGACCGGTCGGGTTGACCAGCAGCCGGTAGCCCTCCGTATCCAGACCCAGGCCCTCCAGCTCCGGGGTGACGACCTGTTCGCGCACGTCCGGAGTCAGCAACTCCTCCAGCGAGATGCCCGAGGCGTGTTGCGACGAGATCACCACCGTGTCGAGTCGCACCGGCCGCAGCCCGTCGTATTCGACCGTCACCTGCGTCTTGCCGTCCGGCCGCAGGTACGGGATCGTGCCGTCCTTGCGGGCGGCCGCGAGCCGGCGAGCCAGCCGGTGCGCGAGAGCGATCGGCAGCGGCATCAGCTCCGGCGTCTCGGAGCAGGCGAAGCCGAACATCATGCCCTGATCACCGGCACCCTGCCGGTCCAGGACGTTGGTCGACCCGTCGGTATGCAGCTCCAGCGCGGCGTCGACACCCCGGGCGATGTCCGGCGACTGCGACCCGATCGACACGTTGACGCCGCACGACGCACCGTCGAATCCCTTCGCCGACGAGTCGTAGCCGATGCTGAGGATCGTCTCGCGCACGATCGTCGGGATGTCCGCGTACGCCGTGGTGGTCACTTCGCCGGCCACGTGCACCTGGCCGGTCGTGATGAGGGTCTCCACGGCGACCCGGCTGCCCGGGTCCTGCCCGAGCAGGGCATCGAGGATCGCGTCGCTGATCTGGTCCGCGATCTTGTCCGGATGGCCCTCGGTGACGGACTCGGACGTGAACAGACGGCGTGGCATGCCAGGACTCCCATCAGTTGATTCGCGCGCCGACAGTAGAAGGGGCAGTTGGAGCGTGGCTCTCGTTCGTCTCGCGACGGCGTCCACCTCCGGGCCCCGCCCGCGTCCGGTCAGGGGGCCGCCGGCGTGGCGTGGTGGTGCATGGCCTAGCTGGGCGGGGCGATCCGGTTCTCGAGCTGCGTCCAGGCCATCTGCTCCTGCGCGGTGAGCGGCCGGTCGGGCGGTGACGCGGTGGGAAGCCGCCCGGTCGTCTGCGTCCAAGGCCCTGGCCACTGCCCGGTCTCGTCCAGCGGCACCCCGGTCATCGATGAGCCGTAGAGGACCAGGCCGCGCCACGTGGTGCCGGCCACGGCGACGATGAGCCGGCGGAGCCGCCCGCTCATCGTGGGGAAGTCTCGGCCGGTGACGCGATCAGAACCCGCAGCGGCAGGTGTGCCACGCTGTGTAGCTCCGGCTCGACGAAGCCGCTCTCGGTCAGCATCCGGTCGTACGCCGCCCGGGAGTGCACCTCGCCCTCCGAGGTCCAGACCAGCATCAGGATGGAGAAGAGGTACGGGGCAGGGTCCTCGGCCGGGGTGCCGTCGCCGGTGGTGAAGCCGACCAGCGCGAGGCGGCCGTCCGGCTTGAGCGCCTCCCGCGCGCGGCGCAGCAGGTCGGTGCCGCGCTCCTCGGAGAAGTGGTGCAGCACATTCGTCAGCATGACCACGTCGTAGGGCCCGCCGAGCGGAGCGGTGAACATGTCACCGGTGCGGTACTCGACCCGGTCCGCCACGCCGAGCCGTTCTGCGTGGCGGGCGGCGACCGGTACGACGTTCTCCCAGTCGAGGCTCGTCACGGTGGCCTGCGTGTGGCGCTGCGCGAAGGTGTAGCCGTAGATGCCGTGCCCGCAGGCCAGGTCGAGCACCCGCAACGACGGGCGGGCCGCCGCGAACTCCTGCAGGGCGTTGGTCATCACCCGTGCCGTGGGCGTGGCGATCGCCGAGGCGAACGACGCGAAGTCCACCCAGTACTCGTACTCGGCCGTCTCGGCGTGTTCGTCCATGACCGTACCGCCGTGCCGGACCGCGTCGGTGAGCCGCTTCAGCGCGTCCCACTCCCAGTCGCTGGAGATCACCTTGGTCATGTCGCCGAGGTAGTACGGGCTCTTGCTGACCAGAAACTGGTCGGCGCCGGGCGGCAGACGGTAGGTGCCGTCCTCGACGCCGGCCAGCGAGATCGCGACCATCGCGTCGAGCAGGATCCGCATGCCTCGCGGATGCGCGCCGAGCCGCGTGGCCAGCGCGTCGGCCGTCGCCGGCCCATCGGCAAGCGCATCGAAGACGCCCAGCTCGACGGCCGTACGAAGCAGGCTGGTGGACTTGTAGGCCTGCATCAGGCCGTTCAGACGTTCACGGGTGACGGGCGGGGCGGTGGTCGCCGGCATCAGGCGCTCCTATCGGCTGGTAGGCGGTGGACCAGGCGCATGGTCGTCATGCGCACGGCGCAACGGAACGGATCGAGCCGCGCCCGGTGCCCCCGGTGGGACTCGCTGGTCTCGAATCGGCGGAACGACTCCTCGTCGGTCCAGTCCGTGACAACGTGGTAGACCGACCCGGGCTCGCGGTACAGCTCCTGCGCGAGGTTCGCGGACTCCTGCCCGATCGATCGGGCCACCTCGCCCCAGACCTGTTCGAACTCCGTACTGCGGTCGGGGTCGACCTGCATGGTCAGCAGGACGCGGAACACGCCGATCACCGGGCCCAGGTGTAGAACGGCTCCGCCATCGCGTCCCGGGGCTCCTTCCAGCCCGGGTCGTACGGCGAGATGTGGGCGCTGAGCTTGGTGTTGACGTCGTCGAACAGGCGGTGCCGGCGCGCGTCGTACAGCCGCTCGGTCAGGCCGTCCTGGGCCTCGATGAGGTGCAGGTAGAGGCCGCGGTAGAAGAACAGCGTGCGCCGAGAGGCGCCGAGCAGGACCGGCAGGTCGGTGGCGTCGGACTCGGCGAAGATGTCGGCGACCGCCTGCTTGTCGGCCTCATCCATCCGCGCGATGATCAGGGTGCGTTGTGCCATCTTGGTTCCTCCGGAGATCGAGGCTTCAGGCCCTGCCGAAGCAGAGGATGAATGCGTCGCCGCTGTCCGACGGGGTGTATTCGGTGCCGACGTACGCCCGGTACGGGTGGCGCACCATCTCCACCCGGTCGAAGTAGCGCAGGTAGCGGTCGAGCATCGCGGCCGGGGTGGTGGTGCAGGTGGCGGCATCCGGCACCGCGCCGTCGAGCGCGAACATCGGCACGAACCGGCCTCCCGGCCGCAGCGCATTGATCAGCCGGGGCATGAACTCGTCCAGCAGGGCGCGGTCCTCGAAGAGGTCACGTGGCAGCTCCGGGTCGAAGAAGATGCCGTCGTAAGCCGCCTGCGGCAGGCGCTCCAGGTGGTCGAAGAAGTCCGCGTGGACGATCTCCAGGTTGCCTGGCACCGCCGGGTGCCCGGTCCGGAACAGATCGATGACGTCAGCATGCTTCTCGATCACGGTGTGCCGACGGGTCCCGGGGTGGCCGGCGATGCGGAGCGCGGAGTAGCCCAGGCCGAGCCCGACTTCGAGGAAGTCCCCGCCGTCGGCGCACAGCAGGTCCGCCGAGCGCCACATCAGCTCCGCCTCCCAGCCCTGCATCGCCTGAACGCCGTCGATGAGCAGGGTCACCCCGCCGTTCGCGTCGTGGACCAGCGAGATGTCGGGTGTCGAGGTCATGTGGTGCTCCCGGTGAGTTGGGGCTGCCGCTCGGCGACGACCCGGTCGACCAGAGATGTGGTGTGCACGCCCTTGCGAAACAGCGGGTGGGCGATCAGCTCGCGGAGAAAGTCGGTGGTGGTGCGGACGCCGGGACCGGCGACGCGCAGCTCGGCGAGCGCCCGGTCCATGCGGTTCAGGGCGACCTCCCGGTCCGGCCCCCAGCAGATGACCTTGGCGATCAGCGGATCGTAGTGTGGTGTGATCGTCATCCCCGGGTACGCGTGGGTGTCCACCCGAACGAACGGGCCGCCGGGCGGGACGAACTCGGCGAGCGGTCCGGGTGAGGGCGTGAAGTTCCGGTCCGGGTCCTCGGCGTTGATCCGGCACTCGACCGCGACACCCTGCGGGCGCACTTCTTCCTGGCGTATCGAGAGCGGATGACCGGCCGCGATGAGCAGCTGCTCGCGGACCAGGTCCACGCCGGTCACCATCTCGGTCACCGGATGTTCGACCTGAATTCGGCAGTTGGCCTCGATGAAGTAGAAGTCGCGGCGGTCGGCGTCGAGCAGGAACTCGAAGGTCCCGGCGCCCCGGTAACCGACCGCTCGGGCACCGCGTAGTGCTGCGGCGGCGATCCGCTCGGCCAGCTCCGCACTGACCACCGGCGACGGGCTCTCCTCGACGAGCTTCTGCCGCCGCCGCTGTACGGAGCAGTCCCGCAGCCCCAGGTGCACGGCGTTGCCGTGGTCGTCGCAGAGTATCTGCACCTCGACGTGGTGCGCGGCGGCCAGGAACCGTTCGACACAGACCCGGTCGTCGCCGAAGAGCAGGCGGGCGCTGTCCCGGGTTCGCCGGTACGCCGCGACGAACGCCTCCGGCGCAGTGACAATCTCCATGCCACGTCCGCCGCCGCCGACTACCGCCTTGATGATCACCGGGTAGCCGAGGTCGTCCGCAGTGGCACGCGCCTCGGCCTCCTCGACGGCCGCGCCGGTTCCGGGTAGGACCGGCAGCCCGGCGTCGGCCATCGCGGCACGTGCCGCTGCCTTGTCGCCGAACTGGCCGATCACGTCCGGGGGAGGTCCCACGAATGTCAGTCCGTTCGCTGCGCAGACGGCGGCGAAGTCCGGGTCCTCCGAGAGGAAGCCGTACCCCGGATGGACGGCCTCCGCCCCGCGTTGCAGGGCCGCCTCGATGATCGCGGCGGCGTTCAGATAGCTGCGCCGGGCCGCTGCCGGTCCGATGTGGACCTGCTCGTCACCCAGCCGGTCACGGACCGCGTCTCGGTCGGCGCTGGAGTAGACGGCGACGGTCCGGATGCCGAGCTCCCGACACGCTCGCACGATGCGTACCGCGATCTCGCCACGATTGGCGACCAGGACGGATCGGAACCTCATGACGGATCCTTCCCGCCGAAAATCTGTGCGCAGCCGTCGACGGCGCGATCGGTGGCGACCATGAGCAGCACCTGGTCGTACTCGACCGGGGCGCCGTCCGCGACCAGTACCTCCAGCACCTCGCCAGCCACGTCCGACTCCACCGGATTCATCAGCTTCATCGACTCGACGATGCCGATCTGCTGGCCGACCTCCACCCGGTCGCCCAGTGCCACGAACGGCGGCGCCTCCGGGGCGGACGCCCGGTAGAACGTTCCCAGCAGGGGGGCCCGCACGGCCGCCACCGCGTCGCTGACGGCGGAGAGCGCAGCCACCGCGGCGGGCGCGACGCCGCTCGTCGCAATAGCGGGTGTGCCGGCCGGACCCGCCGGCTGTGCCCAGTCGACCTCGACGCTGAGGTCCCCGGTCCGCAGGCGCAGCCCGGATGGTGGGTGCGGGGAGAGTTCGAGCAGGGCCGCGGCGGTGCGGCGCAACTGGTCGAGCGAGGCTTCCTGGTCGTTCACGGCACTCCCTTCGCAGGCGGCGGATCAGGTCTCGGAGACGACGCTGAACGTCTCCCAGGGCCGGGTGCGGCCGGTGTCCAGGTATGGACGCAGTGGCGTGGTGTGCCGGTGGGTGTCGGAGTGCACCCAGCGCTGCAGGTCCTCCGCGGTGCGCCAGCGGCTGGTCACCATCAGCACCCCGGGCTCGTCGCGCGAGACGAGCAGTTCGCTGCTGACCATGCCGGGGGTGCCGGCAAGGTGTTCGCCGATCTGGCGGTACGTCTCGGCCAGGCCCGCCACATCGCGCTCCGGGGTCCGGTACCAAAGGATCACCCGGATAGCGGTGGTCGTGTCGATCGTCATCTTCTTCCTCGTCTCTCGTCCGCTCAGGCGGGCAACAGCAGGCCGACGGCGACGGTGTTCGCGGCGAACGCGCCGACCGCCAGCACGGTGCGGATCAGGTTCCATCGCTGCCAGGCGGCGCGCGGGTCGCGGGCGGCAAAGTCGTCCGGTAGCCGGTCCGGATCGAGCGCGGTCACCCGCCGCTTGAGTGGCGCCGCCCGGGCCGCCGAGACGATGACCACGCCGGTCAGCGCGGCGACGGCGACGGTCAGCGCGGGGCGGGCCTCCCGGGCCGTCCCGGCGGTGAGCAGCGCGAGATCGGCTGCGGCGGTGACCACGACGGCGATCGGTCCGAGCGGATCGAAGCGCGGCGACCAGAAGCGGTGCAGCCGCACGTACTCGGCCCCGCTCAGCCGCCGCATCCACGGCACACCGCCGATCGCCGACCAGAGCAGCATCCCGGCGACCAGACCCCCGGTGAACAGGGCGATCGGCAGCAGCAGCGCCACGTCAGGCCGCCCGTGCGGCGGACTCGACAAGCGTACGGATGCGCTCCATCTGCACGGCCGTGTTCCGGTTCAGCCGATTGGTCATCTGCGCGTCGTCGGCCGGCGCGTCCGGACGCATCTCGAAGTCCTGCACCCAGCGCATCTCGACGCCGCCCGCCACCTCGCGGTACTCCCAGAACAGGCTCATGTACTTGAACCAGCCCGGCTCCACCCGCTGGGCGCGGACCGTGCGCCGCCCGGCGTCCGGCGTCCGCTCGCTGACCCAGCACCACTCGTTACCCTGCTCGTCCGGGTGCATGGTGAGCCGGAACCGGACCGTGTCGCCGTCCCGGCGGAGGATCTCGGCCTTGGCGTACTCGCTGAACAGCTCCGGCCAGGTCGCCACGTCGTTGGTCATGCGCCAGACCAGATCCATCGGCGCGTCGATGATGATGCTGTTGTCGGTGTGTCCGGCCATCGCAGCCCCCTCCGTTGTCGGTGATGCTGTCAATCCGAAGTGGTCGTCGCGTCCAGTCGTGCTGAAGCCGCCCGGGCAGCGGCGAGCCGGTGCCCGGCCGCGGACAGGACCGGCGGCGGTTGGAAGCTGAACGCCACCCGTACAGCGCCCGCGCCCGCCGCCCCGAAGCGCCGTCCGTCGGCCACGGACACCCGCGCCGCCGCCGCCCGCTCCCGCAGGGCTTGGCCGTCGCCGGCGGGCGCGGGCAACCAGACGAAGAACCCGCCGTATGGGGGTACGACGCCGAGCGCGTCGACGAGCGCGTCCCGCCGGGCGCGCAGTTCCTCGCGCAACCACGCGACGTGGCGGTCGTAGTCCCCACCGGACAGCAGCCCGGCCACCGCCAGCGCGGCCAGGTGGTTGAAACCGCCCCCGCTGTCCGCCCAACCGGTGGCGGCGCACCGGTCGACCAGCCGCGGATCGGCCTCCAACCAGCCCAGACGCAGGCCGGGCGCGAGCGTCTTGGCGAACGTGCCGAGCCGTACGACGCCCCGCCGGCCGGCGAGGGCGTGCAGCGACGGCGGTTCGGGCGGGCCGTCGTAGCGCAGCCCGGCGTACGCGTCGTCCTCGACGATCGGCACCCCGACGTCCGCCGCCTCCGTCACCAGCGCGCGACGGCGCTCGTCCGGAACGGTCACGCCGGTCGGGTTCCGGTGCGTCGGGATCAGGTAGGCGAAACCCACTCGCCGCCCGGCCCTGCGGACGCGGCGGACGGCGGCCGTCAGCGCGCCGGGCACCGGGCCGTCCATGTCGGATTCGATCACCTCGATCCGCAACCTGCGGTCCGTGAGAATGCGGAGGCCGTAGTCGTAGCTGAGCGGTTCGGCCAGCACCACGTCATCCGGGCGGCCGAACAGCCCGGCCACCAGGTGCAGTCCCTGTGAGGTCCCGGCGGTGACCAGCACGTGCTCCGGCCCGGTTCCGACCCGGGCGGCGATCGCCTCGCGCAGAGGTGCGGGACCGCGGTTCTCGCCGTACGTCAGGGCCGCCGGACCGAACTCGTCCAGCGCCTGCGCGTACGCCTGCGCCAACAGCCGCACCGGCAGCAGCGCCGGATCCAGGTAGCCCGGCCCGAGGTCGGTCGTGCCGGTCGGCGGGACGGACTGTACGACGCCCGCCCGCCAGTACCCTCCGCCGGTCATGGGCGCAGCAGCACGGCCCGCAGCGCGCGGACGGCGGCCTCCAGGGCTCCGGGCACCCGGGCGAGCGCGATCCGCAGCGAGTGGTCGCCACGTGCCGGGTCGGCCCAGTGGAACTGGCTGCACGGCAGAACGTAGATGCCGCTCTGCCGGAGCCTGGTCCAGACGTCCAGGCAGCGGCGTTCGCCGAGGTCGACCCGCTCGACGCTGACCCGGGCGTCGCCGTCAGGGAACGCCAGGTCCGGCACGTCGGCCAGCGTCGCGCGGACCAGTGCCCGGTTGTCCGCGATGAAGCGGTGCAGGTCGGCCAGGCCACCCGCGGCGGCGTCCTCGGCGAACCGGGTGACCAGCACCAGGACGAAGGGTGACACGCCGAGCAGGATGTCAGAGTGAATCTTGGCGAGTGGCAGCCCGACGTGGTCGCTGGAGGCCAGCAGCCCGACCTTGAGGTCCAGGGTGGCCCAGAGCTTGCCGGTGTCCTCGATGACCACCCAGCGACAGCCACTGTCCCGCAGGACGGCGTAGTGGTCGTAGTGGCTCCGGGTGTCGAAGCCACGAAACGACGTGTCCAAGGCGAGCACCACGTCCCGGGCGGCGCACTCGGCGGCGATCGCCGCCAGCCGCTGCTCGGCCAGTACCCGGCCCGTCGGGTTGTTCGGGGTGGTGATGAAGAGACAACGGACCCCCTCGGGTACCGCCGCACTCACCGATCCCTCGTGCAGCACGTCCTCCTCGACCGGCAGCAGCCGGAGGCCATTGCCGCGCAGCAGGTCGGGGATATTGTCGAAGGTCGGGTGCACCAGTGCGACGGGGCCGCCGCCGGCCGGCACCAGCGACCGGGCCAGGATCTCCATGGCGACCGACGACGAGTAGCAGGTCAGCACCCCACCCGGCCGGGTGGGGTAGCTGTGCTGGTGCAACAGGTGCAGGTACGCGCGGTGCGCCTCGCGTTCGAGGTCGTCAACCGGCTGTGCGGCGGCCTTGGCGAACAGGTCGGGAAGCTCGTCAACGATGCTGCGCTGCGCCTTGGTGAGTTCCTGTCGTGCGTGACCGTCGGCCATGTTGAGTTGGCTGCTGAGCGCGAGTGACTCGATCTCCGTCAGGTTGACCCCACGCAGCAGGGGCGTGCTGGGACTCATGTGGGCACTCCAGGTGTCGGTGGTGGCTTGGGGTTCAGAGCGACAGCCGCGCGGCCGTGCTCGTCAGCCACTGGTTGAGTTGCAGGACCAGCTCCAGATCGGTCAGATCCCGCCACGCGCGAGCAGGTTCGAACGGTGCGCGCAGCGCCCGTCGGACAGCCGGCAGGTCCACGAGCCGGCGCACCGGCGCGTGCGGATCGGACAGCACGTCGGCGGCCTCGCGGCGCAGTGCCTGAACGTAGGCTGGACTCCGTCCGGTCGGGAACTGGCTGGGGGCGCGATTCAGCACGGACGCTGGCAGCAAATCAGCCGCCGCGGCGCGCAACAGCCCCTTGGGGCCGCCCGAGGTCTTCATCGACCAGGGGACGTTGTACAGGTACTGCACGAGCCGGTGGTCGCAGTACGGCCACCGCAGCTCGACGCCCTCGGCCGCGCTCACGCCGTCGTCCAACGCGCAGCCGAACTCCTGCCACCCCTGCAGGTGCAGGAAGTAGATCTCCCGCATCCGTGCCTCGGTGCGGTCCTCGCCGTCGAGGCGTGGCACCCGGGCAAGGTCGGCGTGGTACGCGTCGGCGAGGTAGCCGGGCAGGTCGAGCTTGGCCAGCAGGTCCGGGGCGAACAGCCCGGTGCCGAGACCCGCCGGGGGCAGCCGGTCGCGGGTGGCGGCGATCCACGGATAGGTGTCTGCGCCTATCACCGCCGGGTCGTCCATGCCCATGAACGAGGCGAACACGGTGTCCGCCTGCTCGCCGGCGAGGACCACGTTGCTGTGCGCACCGATGTGACGGCACAGCAGCCGCAGCGAGGCCGGGAACTGCGGCGCCGCCACCGGCATGTCCTGCTGCGCTGCCACCGCCGAGCCGCGGGCCACGGGGTCGAGCAGCTCGGCCGGATCCAGCTCGAGGTAGGTGTGCTCAGCACCGATGTGCGCGGCCACCGCGGCCGCGAAGGGCGCGTCCTCGGCGCTGCGCATCGGCCCGGGAGTATTCGGCGCCGCACCGCCCGGGTAGCCGATGGTGTAGGTGCGTAGCGGTCCCGCACCGCGCCGGGCCAGCTCCCGGGCGGCGAGCGCCGCGACCGTCGACGAGTCGACGCCGCCGGAGAGCAGAACGCCTGGCGGCGTGTCCGCGCCGAGCTGCCGGGCGACCGACGCGTCGAGCAGCTCCCGTACCCGGGCGATGGTCGTTTCCCGGTCGTCGGGGTGCGGCGCGGCGGTCAGCTCCCAGTAGCGGTGCTCCGTGACGCCGTCACGGGTCACCTCCACGGCGCCGCCCGGCAGCACCCGCCGCATGTGGCGGAAGACCGCGCGGCCGGGTGTGCTGGTGAAGGCGAGCAGCTCGCGTAGGCCCTCGGCATCCACCTCGCGGGTGGCCAGCGGGTGGGCGAGCAACGCCTTCGGCTCGGAGCCGAACGTCAGGCCGCCGCCCACCCGCTGGTAGAACAGCGGCTTCACGCCCAGCCGGTCGCGTACCAGCAGCAGACGCTCCCGGTCGGCATCCCAGACGACGATCGCGAACATGCCGTCCAGCCGCTCGGCGAACGCCGAGCCCCAGCGCAGGTACGCGTGCGCGGCCGTTTCCGCGTCGCCGCCGGTGAACTCGTGGCCGGCCGCAGCCAGCTCCGCGCGCAGGTCGCGCCAGTTGTAGACCTGGCCGTCGAGCAGCAGGGTCACCTGCTCGCCGCCGGGCCCCCGCGCGGTCACCGGCTGCTTCGCCCGGCCGCGCTCGACGACCGCCCGGGCCCGATGGCCGGCGACGAGGTGTGGTGCGACGAAGACGCCTTCGTCGTCCGGCCCTCGCGGGGCGAGCGTGCCCAGCTGGGCGAGCACCACCCCTCGGTACGTGCTCAGGTCACGCTCGAAATCGAGCCAGCCCGCGATACCGCCCATCAGCCGTCCTCCTCGCGACGATCGCCGTTCTCGCGAAGAGTCACAGGAGCGCATCGCCCACCGGTCGAGGACGATTCGAGCCCTACTCCCGGTGCACCGCGAGCAGCACCGGGACCCGCGCCGCCCGGCGACCGGGCAGCACCGAAGCCAGGAGGGTCACGGCGACGGCGCCGAGGACGATCACCGGCAGCGCGTAGCCGGGCAACCGGGCCGCGATCAGATCGCTGTCGGTGACGACCTGCGCCAGGCGCACCACGCCCAGCGCGGTCGTCACGCCGAGCCCCGTGCCCAGCACGACGACCGTCGCCGCCTCCCACCGGACCAGTGCCTGGATCTGCCGCTCCGCGGCGCCGACCGCGCCGAGGACGCCGAACTCGCGGGTGCGCTCGGCGACCGACAGTGACAGCGTTGTCGCGACACCGAACAGCGCCGTCACGATGGCGACGCCCAGGAAGACGTAGAGCAGCATGGGATCGAAGACCAGCCCGCCGCCCGGCCCGGTCAGGTAGGCGCGGGGCGGGTCGATCCGCGCGGTGGGGACGTCGGCCACCGCTTCCCGAAGCCCGTCGGCGACCGGGCCGGGCCCGGCGATCAGAACCGCGGAGACGAACGCCACCGGATCGATCGCCCGGATCGTGGCCGGGCTGACGAGCGCGTCCCCGAGCATCACCTGTGCTTCGGGTGAGTACGTCGCGACAACCTCCAGGCTCTGTACGCCCGCCGCGTCCCGCACGGTCAACCGGGTACCCACCGGCCAGTCGTACGCCTCGGCGAGTTCCGCGGCCACGGCGATCTGCCCGTCGGTGAGTCGGGACACCGGCGGGCCGGCGGCCCCGAGGTCGACGAGCGTGGCCACCGCAGCCCCCCGCGCGCCGGTGACGGCGAGCGGCGGCACGACGGTCGGCCGGCCACGGACCCGCGGCGGCGGGATCGGATCGGTGACCGTGGTACGTGCCCGCACCAGGTCGGCGGACTCCCGCACGCCGGCCACCGCGGCCACGTCGGCCGCGACCGAGGCGGGCAGCCCACTCCCTCCGTCGGTGCTCACCACCAGGTCGGCCCGGACGGCGACCGTTCCCCGGTCGGCCCGGCCTTCGGTGATCGAGGTGACCAACGACCAGGTCACCGTCGCCAGGGCCACGGTCAGCATCAACAGGGAGGCGGCCGCGGCCACCCGGCGCGGGCTGCGCACGATGAAGGCACGCGCCATCCGGCCGACGTCCGGGCGCAGCGTGACGGCGAGTGCGCCGACCAGCCGGCCGAGCGGCGGCACCACGTACGGCCCGAGCACCGCCAGCGCGGAGAGCAGCAGCAGGCCTGCCAGGATGGCGGCCGCGCCGGCCGACGTCACGCCCTGGGGCGTCGGATCCTCCCGCCGAGCGAGGAAGCTGAGGGCCACGAACATGCCGGCCAGGGCGAGCACCGGCAGGGCAGCGACCAGGCGCCGCCGGGACCGGCCCGACGGATCGGCCGACGACGCGGCGAGCGACTCGACCGGCGGCGCCAGCGACGCCCGCCATGCCGGCCGGGCGGACGCCGACCAGGCAATCAGCAGACCTGCGGCAAGCGGCGGCAGCAGATAGGCGAGGCCGAGCTGTGGACCGACGCCACCGGTGTCCAGGCCGGTGCCGGCCAGCGACGCGGCCAGCAGGCGCGCGACGCCGAGACCGAGGAGGAGGCCGAGCAGACCCGCGGCGAGGCCGACGACGACCGCCTCGGCGCGCAGCAGCAGCCGCACCTGGCGCGGCGTCATGCCGACGGTCAGCAGCAACGCCAGCTCGCGCGAGCGCTGGCGGGCGAGCGTGCCGAACGTGCCCGCCAGCACGAACACCCCGACGAACGCACCGACCAGGGCCAGCATGCCGAGGTTGGTCGTGATCTGGGCGGCCAGCTCAGCGAGCGTACGCCGTTGGGACGCCTGTACCTCCGCGCCGGTACCCACCCACACCTGCGCATCGGGGTTGGCGCCGGCGACCACGTCCCGGACGCGTGTCGCCAGCGCCGCCCGGTCGATCCCGGGTGCGGCGGCAACCCAGAGCGCCTGCCAGTCGTCGCCGAGCCCGGCGGTCCGCCGTACCCGGGCGGGCTCGGTGAGCACGGTGAGGCCGCTCACCGACCCGTCACCGCCGCCGACCGTCACCACGCCGACGACCGTCACCCGGATCGCCTCGTCCGGCAGGAGCAGGACGGTGACATCACCCGGCCGAAGGTCGCCGCCGCGCGCGGTCTGCCGGTCGATGACGACCTCGTCGGCCGCCTCCGGCGCCCGGCCCGCCACGAGCGCGTACGGCGACAGCTGCGGGGCGGCGATCCACGGCCGCAGGTGGCTGCCGCCGCCGACCGGTGGGGCGACGACCCGCCCTTCGGCACCGACGATCTCGGCCGGCACCGCGGCGTCACCGGCCGCCGCGACGACGCCCGGCAATGCGGCGACCTGTTCGACCGTCGCCGCGGACACCCGAGCCCCGGAACCGCTCTCCGGACCCCGCACGGGTGCGTCACCGGGCCGCGCGACCAGCGAGACGGTGGCGTACTCGCTGCCGCCGACGTCGTCCGTCGCGGCTGCGAACTGGAGGATGAACTGCAACGACCCCGCGAGCAGACCGGTGGCGAGCGCACCTGCCGCGATGGTGCCGACGAGCCGGGGCCACCGCTCGGCCACCGTGCGGCGGGTGATCAGCCAGAGGATCCGCACGCCGGCCATCAGCTCGGCTCCGAGATCCGCCGCAGCCGCGCCAGAACCTCGTCGACGGTCGGCTCGGCGAGTGTGTCGACGATCCGGCCGTCGGCGAGGAACAGCACCTCGTCGGCGTAGGCCGCGGCGGTCGGATCATGTGTGACCATCACGATGCTCGCGTTCTCCGTCTCGACCGCCTCGCGCAGGAACCGCAGCACCTCCGTGCCGGAACGGGAGTCGAGGTTGCCCGTCGGCTCGTCGGCGAAGACCACGTCCGGCCGGGTGAGCAACGCTCGGGCGATCGCCACCCGCTGCTGCTGACCGCCGGAGAGTTGGGCCGGCCGATGGTCCAGCCGGTCGGCGAGGCCGAGCCGGGCCACCAACTGGGCCATCCAGGCGCGGTCGACCCGGCGGCGGGCGAGATGAGCGATCATGGTGATGTTCTCCTCCGCCGTGAGCACCGGCAGCAGGTTGAACGCCTGGAACACGAAGCCCATCCGCTCCCGGCGGAGCTTGGCCAGCGCGGTCCGGTTCAACCGGGCGAGCTGCTGACCGGCGACCACCACCGCACCGGACGTCGGCCGGTCGAGGCCGGCCAGGCAGTGCAGGAACGTCGACTTGCCCGAGCCGGACGGGCCCATCACCGCCGTGAAACGGCCCCGGGCGAAGGACGCCGACACACCGTCCAACGCGCGGACCGCCCCGGCACCGCTGCCGTACACCCGCGTCAGGTCCTGTGTAGTGACGGCCGCACTGCTCGCCGTTGTCTCGTCCGCCCGCATTCCGTCGCGCTCCTCCTCGGTCGACGCCCTGCCTGGATGCTCCAGCCGTGCACGAAAACGACCGGATCATCCGTTCCTACGCTGTACGGCATGGATGATCCCGTCACCCGTACGGAACCGTACGGATACTCACTGCCGTTGTCGCCCACCGGCGCGGCGGCCATGGTCACTCCGCCGCCCTGGCACTTCTCCGGAGAGGTGGTGATGGTGGAGTACCGGGCCGACCCGGACGCAGTCGCCCGTCACCTGCCACCGGGGCTTGAACCCGGTCCCGACGCCGGGGCGGCCGCCGCCGTGTGGGCGCAGTGGCAGTGGTGCTCCGACTCGGGCGACGAGTTGGAAGCACCGGAACGGTGCCAGTTCGCCGAGTTCCTCATCCTGCTGGCCTGCCAGCACCGGGGCGTGCCGGTGGTGCGCTGTCCCTATGCATGGGTGGACAGCGCCGTGTCCCTGGTGCGGGGTTGGATCCAGGGCATGCCGAAGCAGTTCGGCGAGATCAACCAGACACGGGCGGTGCCGGCGGGCCGGGCCGGGCCGCCGATGAGCGGCGCCGGCACGTTCAACGGGGTGGCGTCGGTGTTCGGTCAGCGGATCGCCCGCGGCGCAGTGCACACCCGGACGGAGCACGGTGACCCTCCGCCGCTCTTCGCGCTGCCGCTGGTGCACAGCCGCCTCTTCCCGGGCTGGGTGCCGGGCGAAGAGCCGGTCACCGGCTTGGTCGCCTCTCAGGTGACCGACGTGACGTTCACCGGGCTGCGCTCCGGCCCAGCCGACCTGTGGCTGACCGATGACTCGGCGTTCGCCGACCTCGGGTCCTTGGCGCCGCGTGAGGTGGGCACCGGCACCGTCTTCAGCTACGGGGAGACCCTCGTCGGCGGCCGCTGCCTGGCCTGACCACGCCCGGTCGGCCGGGGCCGCCCTGGTTGCCGCGGGCCGCCCCGGCACCGGGGGTCGCGGCGCGGGCACGACCGGGCGCCGCATCAGAAGAACACCACCGAACGGTCGTCGACCCGGTGTCGGAACACCCACCACAGGTACACCTGCCCGATCATGACAACCGGCAGCACGACGGCCGTGATACCGCCGAGTGCGGAGAGCGACGCCATGTCGGCCGCTGCCGTCCGGACGCTGTCCGCCCCGGTAGTCGCCAACACCAGCAACGGGCCCACGACAGCACCGGCGGTCATGGCCAACGCCGGGCCGGATCGTCCCTTGTCCAGCAGCGCCCGTGCGGCCAGCGGTGCGGCGGACGCGACGAGCCCCGCCAGTGCCGCCGGCACCAGCGCACCCGTCCGCTGCGGCAGCACACCGGCGACCACCGTGACCACGGTCGCGACCGTGAGCAGGCCCGCACCGGCCGGCAGCACCCGCCGCGCGGTGACCGCCACCGCGGCGGCAAGCACCTGAGGCAGCCGGGTGGTCAGGAACACGGCGCCGTGTCCCGCGAAGACAGCCACCATGGTCACGGCCCAGAGCAGCGAGAACCAGCCGTACACCGGGAAGTCGGCACCGCCGCCGCCGAACCGGACCAGTAGGTTGGCGATCAGCATCCCCCAGCCGGCCGCGAAGACCGTGCTGGACACGGCGAGAACCACGTCCCACCAGCCGCGCCAGCGAACGCCCGGTAACCTGCTGCGCGACCACACGGCCACGTCGCGAACCATCCAGACGACCAGCAGCGGCCAGACCAGAGCCCGCAGTTCACCGAGCATCTCCTTCTCGAGCAGGGGAAAGGCGCCGAACAACACCCCGCCGGTGGCGACAAGCCAGACCTCGTTCGCGAGGAGGAACGGTCCGAAGGCGGTGATCATCGCCCGGCGTTCCCACTCGGTGCGGCCGAGCGGGCGCACCAGCATGCCGCTGCCGATGTCGAAGCCGTCGAGCACCAGGTAGCCGCCGAACAGCAGGCCCAGCACCAGGACGAAGAACAGATCCACGGCCCTCACCTGCCCACGAGTAGGGTGTCGTCGTCAGAGGTCGACGGGCCGAGCGCCGCGCCCAGCGGCATGCCCAGGGCGTCGTCCTCGATGCCCCGGCGGGCGAACCGCCAGAGCAATGTGACGTTGAGCAGCACCAGCCCGCCCAGCAGCACGGAGAAGCCCGCGAACGACGCCGCGGCGGCGCCGGTGGAGAGCGGGCTGGCGGCGTCCGTTGTCGACAGCAGGCCGTAGACCGCCCACGGTTGGCGCCCGACCTCGCGCACCAGCCATCCGCAGACCACCAGCACGAACGGCACCGGGATGAGCCCGACGAGCACGTACAGCGGCACACGCAACCGCACCAGCCAGTCGCGGGTCAGCAGCACCAGCAGCGTGATCGACACCAGGGCCAGGCCGAACGTCGTCTGCATCATGATCTGGTAGGGCACCGACACCCAGTCGGGTGGTATCCAGTCGCCTGGGCCGAACTGCGCCGCGAGCTCCCGCTGCACCCGCAGGCTGCGCTCCGGGTCGGCGTATATCGCCGCGAGCTTGGCGGGCTGGCTCTGCTCGATGACGACCTCCTGCAGGAACCCGAAGTGAATGGCCGGGTAGACACCGAGCGGCAGGGCGACGACGGCGAACCGCAGGGACCGGCGGAACTCGGCGACATCGGGCGTGCGACGCAGGAACTGCCATGCGCTCACGCCGGCCACGAACAGCGCGCCGGTGACCACCGCCGCGGATACGATGTGCAACAGCGCGTCGACCAGGTTGGGATTGCGCAGCAGCGCACTGAAGTCGGTCAGGAAGGCCACCCCGTCGCGCATCTCGTACCCGACCGGGTGTTGCAGGAACGCATTGGCCGCGAGGATCCAGTAGGCCGAGACGTACGCCGTGGCGGCCACCACCCAGATCAGCCCTAGGTGCAGCACGCGGGGGATCCGACCCCAGCCGAAGATCCACATGCCGAGGAACGTCGCCTCGATGAAGAAGGCCACCAGCGTCTCGATCGCGATCAGTCCGCCGAAGACGTTGCCGGTGGCGTGCACGAGGCCGGACCAGTTGAGCCCGAACTGAAACTCCATCACCAGGCCACCGATGATGCCGGCACCGTAGTTGATGACGTAGAGCCGGCCCCAGAACTTGGTCATCCGCTCGTAGGCCGGATTCTTCCGGATGGTCCACAGCGTCTGGAACGCCACGACGAAGAGCACCAGCCCCAGCGAGAGTGTCACGAAGAGGTAGTGGACCGAGCCCGTGACGGCGAACTGCAGCCTGCTGATCTCGACGGCGTCCATGGCGACGAGTCTGCCGAAGCATGCTCGAAGGGGCGTCGGGCGACGGACGACGCTTCGGCTACATCCTGGGGCCAGGTTCGCGGGCAACGGCTGGCCTCAGGATGTACGCACGGGTCCGCTGCCGGTCGGGCGACGGGCTGCGACCGGCCGACTAATCTGGGTGGGTGTTCGCTGACCGGTTGCCGCCCCACCGGGATTCCCCCGGCCCAGGCGTGACGGGCTCACCGGGTCCGGTGGCCCGCTGGAGCCGGACGGCGCGACACGGCCTTGCCGGGGAGATCGGGCCGGCGCTGGTCGTGCTTGCGGTGAGCCTGTCGGCCACGGCCATCATCGGCTGGCAGGACGGCTCGCCGCACCCCCCGCTGCCGTTCGGCTATCTGCTGTTGACCATCGATGCCGCCCTGATCGCGCTGCACCGCCGCTGGCCGTTGGTGATGCTCGCCGGCACGCTCGCGCTGTCCCTCACGTACCACGGCCTGAATTTTCCCGGCGGTGCGTTCACCATCCCGCCCGCCGTGGCGATCTACTTCGCCGTCGTGTCGCGGCACCGGCTTGCGGCCGGGCTGACCGCCCTCGCCTTCCTGGCCGGGGTGTTCCTGCTCGGACCGCTGCACGACCGTGAGCCCAACACGCAGGGCGCGGTCTGGCTGGTCGCCTGGCTCTCGCTGATCATGGCGGTGGGGGAGGCGGCCCGCAGCCACCAGGAACGGCTGCGCCAGGTGCAGGAGCGGGCAGCCCTGGCCGAGGCCACCCGCGAGGAAGAAGCCCGGCGCCGCGCGGTGGAGGAACGGATGCGGATCGCCCGCGAGTTGCACGACGTGCTGGCCCACCGCATCTCGACCGTGACGATCCAGGCTGGGGTCGCGGCCCATCTGATCGACCGCGACGTCGACCAGGCGCGTGAGGCCCTGCTGGCCATCCGGGAGACCAGCCGCGGGGTGCTCGTCGAGATGCGGTCGACGCTCGGCATGCTGCGCCGGGTCGACGAGGACGAGCTGCCCACCGACCCGGTGCCCGGCATGGCCGACCTCGACAGTCTCGTCCGGGACGCGGAGGCCAACGGGGTCGACGTCGCGCTCGACGTGGTCGACGTGCCGGCCGTCCTGCCGGCCAGCCTCGACCTCGCGCTCTACCGCATCGTGCAGGAGTCGCTGACCAACGTGATCCGGCACTCCGGTGCCGTCCGTGCCCGGGTCCGGATCGTCCACGAGCGCGGCGAGGTGGAGGTCGAGGTCCGCGACGACGGTCGGGGTGCGCCGCCCGAGCCGTTCTCGCAGGGTAACGGCCTGCTCGGCATGCGGGAGCGGGTGGCCGCGGTGAACGGGACGTTCGAGGCGCGCGGTGCCGACGA
Organism: Micromonospora maris AB-18-032; assembly: GCF_000204155.1. Taxonomy (NCBI): domain Bacteria; kingdom Bacillati; phylum Actinomycetota; class Actinomycetes; order Micromonosporales; family Micromonosporaceae; genus Micromonospora; species Micromonospora maris. The sequence continues at coordinate 2,974,470 of NC_015434.1, forward strand.
CGGCGGTTTCGTGGTCAGCGCCCGGATGCCGCTGCGCAGCGACGCCCGATGATCCGGGTGATGCTGGCCGACGACCAGACCCTGGTACGGGCCGGTCTGCGCGCGCTGCTGCAGTCCGAGCCGGACATCGAGTTCGTCGGTGAGGCCGCCGACGGCGAGCAGACCCTACGGGTCGCGGCGCAGGTGCGACCGGACGTGCTGCTGATGGACATCCGCATGCCCCGGATGGACGGCATCGAGGCGACCCGCCGGATCGCCGCTCGGCCCGAGCTGTCCGACATCCGCATCGTCATTCTCACCACATTCGAGCACGACCAGTACATCTTCCGCAGCCTGCGCGCCGGGGCGAGCGGCTTCCTCGTGAAGGACATCGAGCCGGCCGCGCTGCTGCAGGCGGTGCGCGTGGTCGCCGCCGGTGAGGCACTACTCGCGCCGTCGGTGACGCGCCGGCTCATCGCGGAGTACGCGGCGCGCAGCCACGAGCCGCCGGCCTCGCCCGGCCTCGACCAGCTCACCGCGCGGGAACGTGAGGTGCTGATGCTGATCGCCCGTGGCCTGACGAACCAGGAACTCGCCGAGCGGATGAGCTGCAGTGTCGCGACCGCAAAGACACACGTGAGCCGCGTGATGATGAAGCTGGGCGCCCGGGACCGTGTGCAGGTCGTGGTGCTGGCCTACGAATGGGGCCTGGTGCAGCCCGGCTGGCGGGATGCGGGTCCGGTCACCAGGTGATCGGCAGCTCCGGCAGGCCGCGCACCAGGTGCCCGGGGTGCACGGCCAGCGCCGTCATGTCGCCCGCCAGGCGCAGCGTCGGCGGCAGCCGACGCAGCACGCCGGCCAGCGCCTCCTCCAGCTCGATCCGGGCCAGCTTGGCGCCAAGGCAGTAGTGCACGCCGAGACCGAAGGTGATGTGCGGGTTGTCCGGCCGCCGGAAGTCGAGCACGTCCGGCTCGGTGTAGACGCGTGGGTCGCGGTTCGCCGCGCTGATCGCCGGTAGCACGGCCTCACCGGCGCGGATCCTCACCCCGCCCAGCACGACGTCCTCAGTGGCCACCCGGAGCAGGCCGCCGCCGGTGGTGAGCACGTTGTAGCGCAGCAACTCCTCGACGGCCCTCGGTAGGGTCTCCGGCTCGCGACGAAGGGCGGCCAGCTGCTCCGGATGGCGCAGCAGCGTGACGATCGACAGCGCGATCTCCCCGGCGGTGGTCAGGAAACCGCCGGTGAGGATGGTCGCGGCGAGCATCACGACCTCCTCGTCGTCGGTGCCACCGATCTCGTCGTATGCCTCGATCACTTGACTGAGCAGGCCGTTGCCAGGCCGGTCCCGGGCCGACTCGACTAGGCCCGCCAGGTACGCCTTCATCTCGCGCCGAGCGGCGGCGATCCGCTGTGGCGGATGCGTGGTGAGGCTCAGCAGCAGGTCGACCCATTCCGTGATCCGCCGGCGGTCGGAACCGGGCACGCCGAGCAACTCGCAGATCACGGCGACCGGCAGCCGGCGGGCGAAGCCGGTGACGAGGTCGGCCGGTGGCCCGGCCGCCAGCAAGTCGTCGAGCAGCGCGTCCACGTCGCGACGCAGCGCCGGCCGGAGGTCCTCGATGCGGCGTGGAGTGAACGCCGGCGCGACCAGGCGGCGTAGTCGGGTGTGCTCAGGGGGGTCCATGTTGAGCATCGATCCCGGGTCCGGCGGGATCGGTTGCAGCCGGGGAGCACCGGGTGCAGCAGCGGCGGCTCGGCTGAACCGGGCGTCGGTCAGCACGATCCGGTTCTCAGCGTGGCCGGTGACCAACCATGCCTCGTCCCCGGTGGGCAACCTGACCCGGGCGACCGGCTTCTCCTCGCGTAGCTGGGCAAACGCGATCGGCGGCTCGCCGGGGAACGGCGACGGCATCGGGAAGGCCGGTAGGTCGGTGGTGTCGGTGGTGTCGGTGGAGCGCATCCGCTCGTCCCCTCCGTCGGTGGCCGCCTGGAGCCTGCCGGACCTCGCTCGGGCGGCGATCGAGGCCCGGTCGAAGGGGAGGGCTGGACCGCCGGACGACCCGCACTCCAGGCCGGCCGCGCAGCCTGCTTGCAGCAACTCATCGAGCGGAGGTCCCGACGTGCCCGAATCCCTCGACACGCAGCCGGTCAGCGCCGAGCCCCTGTGGCGGCTCGGCACGGCGTACTTCAGCCGTAAGGTGACGTTGACCGCCGCCGAGCTCGGTGTCTTCACCGTCCTCGCCGACGGTCCACTGACCGCCGAGCAGCTACGCATACGACTGGAGCTGCACCCGCGTGGCGTGCCCGACTTCCTGGACGCTCTTGTCGCTCTGGACATGTTGGAGCGCGACGGCGACCAGTACCGCAACACGCCGCTGTCCGACCACTTTCTGAACGAGAAGCGGCCCTCGTACGTCGGCGCGTTCCTTTCCGCCGCCGACGCGCGGTGGGACCGGCTGGCCGACGCGCTGCGTACCGGCGAACCGCAGAACCGTTGGGGTGCCGGCCCGCAGATGTTCACGGAGCAGTACCGGACGACCGCCGCCTGGCGGAACTTCACCGCCGGCATGGACTACCTCAACGGCATGATCGGACCGCCGGTGGCGGAGGCGTTCGACTGGACGTCGGTGGATAGCGTCGTGGACGTCGGCGGGGCCCGCGGCAATCTGGTGGCCGCGCTGCTGCGCCGCCACCCGCACCTCAAGGCGGGCGTCTTCGACCTGCCCGGGGTGGAGCCGGTCTTCATCGAGCACATGACGCAGCTCGGCATCGCCGACCGGGTGACCTTCCACGCGGGCGACTTCTTCACCGTGCCGATGCCCGCCGCGGACGTGCTGATCCTGAGCCACGTGCTGCACGACTGGGCCCTCCAGGAGCGACAGGCCCTGGTGTCCCGCGCGTTCGACGCGTTGGCACCGGGGGGTCGGCTCATGGTGATCGACCCGATGATCGACGACGACCGCCGGGGGACGGCGGGAGCACTACTGACCAGCCTCAACATGCTGATGGTGACTCCGCACGGTGCGGAGTACACCGCTGCGGAGGCGCGTGACTGGCTCACCGAGGCGGGCTTCACCGGCATCACGGCGGTGCCGATCGGCGTGCACAACACCCTGCTCTCCGGCGTCCGGCCGGCTTGAGCACGCCAGAGGGGAGTGACCGTGCAGCACGTGCATACATCCGTACTCGTGGCCGGCGGCGGGGTGACCGGGCTGACCACGGCTGCGTACCTCGCCAGCCGGGGCGTGCCCACCGTCCTGGTCGAGCGACGTCCGGCACCCTCGCCGCACCCGCGGGCGCGCGGGTTCAATCCCCGCGCCGTCGAGGTGCTCCGGGCGGTGGGCCTGGAGGCCGCGGTGGCCGAGGCCAGCCGGGGCTTCGACGGACATACGCTGCGCGCCAGGGTACGGAGCCTGACCGGCGAGGAACTGCTCCGGCACGACCTGCCGGGCGGGGCCGACCTGGGTGGCCTCACCCCGTGCCGGTGGGCGTTGCTCAGCCAGGACCGGCTGGAGCCGCTGATTCGGGCGCGGGCCGAGGAGCTCGGCGCGGATGTCCGGTTCGGCACCGAGCTGACCACATTCGAGCAGGAGGACGACGGCGTGCGGGCGCAGGTCGTGCACCGGGCGACCGGCCGGGTCGCCGAGGTGCGGGCCAACTACCTCGTCGCGGCGGACGGGCCGCGCAGCAGGGTGCGGGAGCGGCTCAGCATCCCGGTGCACGGCCGCTGGGGCTTGCACCATCAGCTCAGCATCGTCTTCGACGCGGACCTGGCGGCACCGCTGCGTGGGCGCCGGTTCGCGATCTGCCAAGTGCAGAACGACGTCGTCGATGGCCTGCTGGTGCACGACGACACGCTGCGGCAGGGCACGCTCTACGTCCGCTTCGACCCGTCCGCGGAGGGCGGGATGGATGCCTTCACCCGGCAGCGCTGCGCCGAGCTGGTGCGGGCGGCGATCGGCGACCCCGACCTGCCGCTGTCGATCCGCGACACGCAGCCCTGGGAGCTGTCGGCGGTGACGGCGGCCCGCTTCCGGGACGGCCGGGTCTTCCTGGCCGGCGACGCCGCGCACGTGATGCCACCCGTCAGCGGCTTCGGTGCCAGCACCGGTATCCAGGACGCCCAGAATCTGGCGTGGAAGCTGGCCGCGGTGGTGTCCGGCGAGGCTGGTGCTCGACTGCTCGACAGCTACGAGCAGGAGCGGCTCGCGGTGGCGGCCCTCACCGTCGACCAGTGCCGCCGGCGGGTGACCAACGGTACCGGGTTCGCGGCGCCGCAGCGCGGCGAGGGCATGTTGGATGACCTCACGCTGACCTTCGGATTGCGATATCGCTCCGGAGCCGTCCTGGACGAGGGCGTCGACCCAGACGTGTCTGCGTACGGACCGGCAGACCTGACCGGCCGGCCAGGTACCCGGCTGCCGCACGTGTGGCTGCGCCACCTCGGGCGTCGGATCTCCACCCTGGATCTGCCGGTGGCCGGTCCGGTGCTGCTCGCGGGACCGGTCGGCGACGGCTGGCGCACCGCCGCGGCACGGAACGAGCTGACGCTGGTCGCATTCGACGGGGACACCGACCCGGACGGTGGCTGGGAACGGCGCTTCCGGGCGGCACCGGGCGAGGCGATCCTGCTACGCCCCGACGGCTACGTCGCCTGGCGGGCGCCGGCACCGGACGACGCGGCGCTCGCCACCGCGGCGGGCGCGGTACGCGGCCGCGCCGACGCCGTGCCCACCCCCGTGGGGCAGCGGCGGTGAGCGAGCTGTGGCGGCGACTCGGCCGCCCGGTCGCGCGGGTGCTGGCGGCGTACGGCTGGTACAGCGCCCTCACCCATCCGATGGGCCCGCCGATGCCGCGCTCGCCGCGCCGCCCGCTGCCGCCGGCCGCAGGCCGTCCGGACCCCGTCGACGAGCGTGGCGGGCTCGGCCATGGCTGACCGGCGGATCATGGTGCCCCTGTCCGGGGTGGTGCTGGCTCAGCTGCTCGCGATGGTCGATCTCAACCTGACGGCGGCCGCGCTTCCGGTGATCGCTGCGGACCTGGGCGGCACCGACCGGTTCGCCTGGGTGGTCACCGCCGCCGTGCTCGCGTCGACGGTGACCACTCCGTTGTACGGCAAGCTCAGCGACGTGTACGGCCGGCGGGCGTTGCTGGTTGCCGCGCTGGCTGTACTCACTCTCGGCTCGCTGCTGTGTGGCTTGGCGCAGTCGATGAACCAGCTGATCGCGGCCCGTGCGGTGCAGGGTGCCGGGGCCGGTGGCCTGATGATCTCCGCGTACGCGGTCTACGCCGAGCTGCTGGACCCACGCCGGCTGGTGCGCTATCAGATCGTCACCGCGACGCTGGTCAACATCGGCACCGCGTTCGGTCCGTTGGCCGGCGGCGTCCTGACCGACAGCTTCGGCTGGCGCTGGGTGTTCCTGGCCACCGTGCCCCCGTCGGTGCTGGCCCTGCTTCTCGTCGCCACGCTGCGGTTGCCACCCGTCGCTGCCGGCGGGCGAGTCGACTACGCCGGGATGCTGTGGTTGGGTGCCGCGCTCACCACGCTGGTGCTGCTGGCCGGCGTGGCCGGCACCCAGTGGGCCTTTGCGTCACCTGGGGTGATCGCGCTGGTGGTGGCCGCCGCCGTCCTGCTGGCCCTGTGGTGGCGGTCCGCCCACCGGGCGGCCGATCCCGTCCTGCCACCGGCGCTGCTGCGCGACCGGGTGGTGCGATCGGTGGCGGTCCAGGGCTGGAACACCGGTGCGGGCATGCTCGTCGTGGTCACGTTCCTGCCCATCGTGTTCGTCTCGCTCGGCGCCTCGGCCGCCGACGCCGGAATGTACCTCTTGACACTGACCTTCGGCACGCTGGTGGTGTCGCTGGCGGGGACGCCCCTGCTGGCCCGCGCCGCCCGTACGCAGTGGTTCGGTGTGACCGGCACGGTGCTGTTGGCGGCCGGCACGGCATGGCTGGCGTTCACACACCCGGACCTCGGACCGGGCGGCTGGGCCGGCTGGGCGTTGGCGACGATGGCGATCGGTGTTGGCATCGGTCTGGGGTTCCAGGTCTACACGCTGACCTTGCTCCGACATGCCCCACGAGTACACCTGGGTGCCGCGCTCGCCATGCAGTCGCTGAGCCGTCAGGTCGGCGGCTCTCTGGTGCTGGCCGTGCTGTCGGCGGTCTTCCACAGCCGGTTGGCAGCCGGCGGGAGCACGTCGACGTTGGACGCGGCGCAGACGGTGTTCGGGCTGACGGCCCTGCTGCTGGTGGTCGGCGTCGTGGCGGCGGTGCGGTTGCCGGTCCCGTCGCTGACGGTCGCCGAGCGGTCCCCGGTCACCACCGTCGAGACCGGCTGATCCCCCGGGCGGGGGTGCCCGGCGCGCGTCACGCGCCGGTCACCCCCGCCCGGGGCAGCGTGTTGTTCAGGAGGCCAGTGAGGGTGCCGACGCGGTGTCGAGCGGCAGCCCGGCGAGCACCAGCCGCTGCATCCGCCGCAGCTCGGCGGAGGGGTCGAGCCCCAGTTGCTCCTGCAGCACATTGCGGGCCCGTTGGTAGGCGCTCAGGGCCTCGCCGCGGCGGCCCAGACCGTGGAGCGCGGCCATCAGCCTGCAGTGCAACCACTCGTCCAGCGGACGCTCGGCCGCCAGCCGGCGCAGTTCGACGACCAGGTCGGCGTAACGACCCAGCGTCAGGTCCACCTGGATCCGCTCGTGCAGGACCCGGATTCGCCGTTCCTCGAGCGCCGCGAGGTGAGCCCGGAGCAGCGGGCCCCGCGTGACGTCCGGCATCGCCACCGGGCCACGCCAGAGTGCGAGGGCTTGGCGCAGTCGTTCCGCAGCCCGCTCCAACTCGTTCGCGGCGAACAACGCCCGGCCCTGCGCGGCGAACCGATCGAACGCGTCCAGGTCGGTCTGCGCGTTCTGCATCCGGAGCAGGTAGCCGGGCGCGCGGGTGAGCAGCACGGGCTCGCGACGGACGCCGTGCAGGATCTTGCGGAGTTGGTACATGTACGTCTGGGTCGTCGTCACCGCGCTCGCCGGTGGTCCGGCGTCCCAGACCTCTTCGATGAACGACTCGATCGAGACGACCCGGTCCGGACTCAGCAGCAGCAGTGCGAGAACCTGCCGGACCTTCGGCGCTGTCGGCGTGCGATTGGTGCCGTCGACGTCGACCTCGAGCGGACCGAGAAGGCGGTAGTGGAGCACTTGTCACCCCCGATTTGTGAACATTGTGAATTGCGACATCAGCGGTGCGCCGGATAGTGTGTGCCGCACGTTGAGGATATTAAGCAACGACTATGTCGTCGATTGCGGGAAACAATTTTGGCCGGAAGGGGTGGACGCCATACCCCCTTCGGAGTAACCCGATCTGCCGCCGGAATGCCCGAACTGACCGGATCTCAGCCTCGATCCACTGCCGGCGCCGGTGATCGCCGCCGCGAGGCTGCCGGTCGGGTAACGCCGGCTCGGTCCGGGTGGGGCCAGCATGATCAGCGAGGTGCCCGATCGTGCGGCGTGACGGGCGAGATCGTGGTGCGAGCGGACTCGGCGGAGCAGGCCGGTCACGCGATCGGCGAGTGCCGCCCGCCCGCCAAATCACGGACACCAAAGATGATCATTTGACGACAGGCGTCAACGGCGTCGGTGGATCAAGGCCGCGGGCCGACTAAATGGATCATATAAGTCTAAGCTGGACATCGGGTGCGTTTCCGGGTTTTCCGGAATCGTTTTTTCGGCGTCACCGTCTGGACGGCGGCTCGACGATACGGCGGTATTCTCGTGGTGGCTGAAAAGCGGCACGGGGGAGTCATGTTGAGAGGTTTTTCACCGCCACGAGGAACCACCGCTTCGCCTCACCAGGTGCATATTTCCGCAGCCCAGGCGGACGAGCCGCTGCGGGTGTTGACACTGGGGGGCCCGACGTTGTTCTGGGACGGGGTCCGCTGCATCATCGACGTCGAGTCCGACCTGTCGGTGATCCACGACGCGCCCGATCCACGCACGCCCGACGCGGTCGTGCTGACCTCTCTTCACCGTCCACACGTCGTGCTCGTCGACTGGGAGCTGGCCGGACCCACCACCCTGGACATGGTCGGGGCATTGCGCACGCACGCGCCGGAGAGCAGGATCGTCGTGTTGAGCGGGCGGGACGACCCGCGGATCGTGCCGGAGCTACTGGCGCTGGGCGTCCGGGCGTACCTGTCCAAGAGCGTCACCAGCGACGAGCTGCTCGCCACCATCCGCAGCGTGAGCCGCGAAGAAGGTCGGGTGCACCTGATCCTGTCAGCCGGGCGCCGCCCGGTGGTGCCCGGCGGTGGCGAGTTCCCGCGGGAGCGCGGCGGTTCCCGTGCGGCACCGCACTCGGTGCGGCTCTCAGAGCGGGAGCACGACGTGCTGTCACTGGCGGCGGAGGCGCTGAGCAACTCGCAGATCGCCCGGCGCCTCTACATCAGTGAAGGCACCGTCAAGCGGCATATGCGGCACGTGTTCAAAAAGCTCAACGCGGTGTCGCGCATCGACGCGGTCAACAAGGCGATCAGCGCCGCGTTGATCCCGGCGCCGGAGGTCAAGGGCGACCTGCCGCTGCCGCCCGACGATCTGGCGCATCTGCGCCAGTGAGCCGGCGGACACCGGCGGTCAGAACCGGCGGAATCGCGCCCGGCGGTTTGCGACGAGTTCCCTGCGATCAGTGTGGTCAAGCGCTGCGAGGGTGACCGCGACAGCATCGCCCACGGCCGCCATGGCCGCCGCCGGATCGGACGGCTCCGGCACGACCCCGTCGACGACCGAGGAGGCCAGCAGATGCCGGGCACCGAGCCGCAACGCGCGAGCGGCCTGCGGGGCGGCTGCGGCGTCCTTCCACAGGATCGCCGAGCAACCCTCTGGGCTGATCACCGAGTAGAAGCCGCTCTCCCGGCAGAGCACCCGGTCGGCCACTGCGAGCGCGAGCGCTCCACCGCTGCCGCCCTCGCCGGTCACCACCGAGACGACGGGTACGGGCAGTGAGCACAGCTGCTTGATGATCTCGGCGATGGCGAGCGCCTGACCGCGTTGCTCAGCCGCGATGCCCGGGTAGGCGCCCGGCGTGTCAACCAGCGTCACGACCGGTAGCTTGAGCTTGGCGGCCAGCCGCAGAAGCCGCGACGACTTGCGGTACCCCTCCGGGGAGGCCATGCCGAACCGGCGCCTGACCAGTTCGCGAGTGTCGTGTCCCTTCTGGTGACCGAGCAGAAGCACCGGCCGTCCACGCAGGACACCCACTCCGCCGACGATTGCCGGGCAGTCACCCGCGAGCCGGTCGCCGTGCAGCTCGACGAAGCCGTCGAGCAAAGCGGTGGCGTAGTCCAGCGTGGTCGGTCTGGCCGGGTCGCGGGCTGCCCGTACGACGTCCCACGCGTCCACCTCCGGCAGCGTGGCCGGGTCGCGGATCACCACGTCAGCAACCTCGGCGAACACCGCCGGCCGAGTCACCGCGAGCAGACGGCACAGCACGGGGCGCAGCTCCCCCCGGGGCACCACCATGTCGATCATGCCGTGCTCGAGCAGGAAGCCGGCAGTCTGGAAACCCTCCGGTAGGCGTTCCCGGACCGTCTGCTCGATCACCCGTGGACCGGCGAAACCCATCCGGGCACCGGGCTCGGCGATCAGCACGTCAGTGCAGGTCGCGAACGACGCCGCGACCCCACCGAAGGTGGGCTCGGTGATGATCGAGACGGTGAGCAGGCCGGCGTCGTCCAAGGCCGCGACGGCTTGGCTGACCTTCGCCATCTGCATCAACGAGAACACCCCCTCCTGCATGCGCGCACCGCCGGACGCGGTGACGATGATCAGTGGCGTCCGTTCCGCGAGGGCGGCCTCGGCCGCGCGGGTGATCCGGTCACCAACCACCGTGCCGAGGCTGCCGCCCAGGAAGCCGAAGTCCATCACCGCCACCGTCACGGGCTGGCCGCCGATCGTGCCGCGCGCGCACACCACGGCCTCGGTCAGCCCGGTGGCGCGGCGGGCGAGCGCGAGCCGGTCCGGGTACGCTCGGGCGTCCGTGAACGCCAGCGGGTCGCGCACGGGATCGTCCGCGGGAAGCGCGGTCGCGCTGCCCTCGTCCAGTAACTGCGCGAGCCGCTCCGGCGCGGACAGCCGACCGTGCGCCCCGCACTCCGGGCACACCCGGCCCGTCCGAACCAGCCGGCGGGTGTACGTGATCAGACCACACGCCGGACAGCGCGCGAATCCCCTCGCGGTTTCGGCGGTCACTTCGGCCGATGTCATGCGGTCGCCTCCCTCCCGTCGTGGCCGGCCGGGTACTCCCCGGCCGGCTGGGCGATCAGGCCGCCGCGCGCAGCCGGGAATTGATGGTGTCCAGTGCGATGCGGGGTGTGGGCATCTCCGGTACCAGATCGTCCGGCAGGGAGAGGTCGAACTCACGTTCGATCCGGCTCACCGTCTCCAACATTGCCAGCGAGTCGTAGCCGAGGTCGGTGAAGGGCACGTCGAGGATGTCACCCTGGAGCGTCTCGGGATCGTCCTCACCGCCGGCCGCACGCAGGATTCGCGTCAGATCCGCCAAGGTCAGTTCGGGCATGCTCACTCCTCGTTCGTCGGAACTCATCGGGACAGGACCACCGCAGCGTTGAATCCACCGATTCCGCGGCCGAGCACCAGCACGTGCTCCAGATCGGCCTGCCGCGGCCGGTCGCACACCAGGTCGAGCCGCAGCTCGTCGAGCGGGTGCCGGACGCCGGTCGTCGGCGGGATCACGCCGTCGCGCAGCGCCAACAACGCGGTCACCAGGTCGAGTGCTGCACCGCCGGCGTAAAGCCGGCCGGTCATCGTCTTCGGTGCGGTGACCGGCACCCCGTACGGGCCGAAGACCCCGGCGATCGCGGCCGCCTCCTGCCGGTCCAACTCGGGGACCGCGGCGGCGTCGGCGAAGACTGCCCCGATTCGCCCCGGCCGTAACCCGGCGTCGGCCAGCGCGGCGGTGATCGCCCGCCCGAGCGCCGACGGCCGGGCCGAACCGGGCGGCGGGTCGAACGTGGCGGCGTAACCCGCGACGACGCCGTACCGGCGCGCGCCGCGCTCGGCCGCCGCACCGGCCTCCTCGACGATCAGCATGCCACCGCCCTCGCCAGGCACATGTCCCGCGGCGTCCGCGTCGAACGGCACGTACGCCCGGGCCGGGTCGGTGCCGGGGCTTAGCCGGCGGGAGCTGAGCTGGGCCACCAGCCCGTACGGGCACAGCGACGCATCCGTGCCGCCGGTCACCACCGTGCGCAGACCGCCGCGGACCAGCCGGCGGGCCTGGCCGATCGCGTCCAGCCCGCCGGCCTGTTCGGTGACCAGCACGCCGCAGGGACCGCGCATCCCGTGCCGGATGGAGATCTGCCCGGTCGTCGCCGCATAGAACCAGGCGATCGACTGGTACGCCCCGACGTGCCCCGGACCGTCCCGCCACAGCGCCTCGATTTCCCGCTGGCCGAACTCCGTGCCGCCGGAGGAGCTGGCGGTGACGACACCCATCTCGTACTCCGGCAGGGCAGCCGGGTCGAGCGCGGCGTCGTCGAGCGCCTGCGCCGCCGCAGCCAGCCCGAAGTGGGTCCACCGGTCGGTCTGCGGCACGAGCCGGCCAGGCACGTGCTCGTGCGCCGCGAACCCGGCCACGGTGCCAGCAACTCGTGTCGGGTAGGCGGACGCGTCGAAGAGGGTGATTCCGGCCAGTGCCGAACGCCCGGCCAGCACCGACGACCAGTGGTCGGCCACCGTGCAGCCGGTCGGCGCTAGAACACCCAGCCCTGTGACCACGGCGGTACTCATGACCGCTCCGCGGTCAGCACCATCGCGGTCTGGAAGCCGCCGAAACCACTGCCCACGCTGAGTACAGTCCGTAGCCGCGCCTCGCGGGCCACCAGCGGGGTGTAGTCCAGGTCGCACTCGGGATCGGCGTGGTGGAGGTTGGCCGTCGGGGGCACGACCTGGTGGCGCAGCGCGAGCGCACACGCCGCGATCTCGATCGAGCCGATAGCGCCCAGTGAATGCCCGACCATCGACTTGATGGAACTGACCGGCACCTCGTACGCCCGACCGCCCAGGCTGCGCTTGAACGCGGCTGTCTCGTGCCGGTCGTTCTGCTTGGTCCCGGAGCCGTGTGCGTTGATGTGGTCCACATCGCCGGGCGCCCGGCCGGCCTGCCGCAGTGCCGCGTCGATGGCCTCGGCCATCTCTCGGCCGTCGGGCCTCAGCCCGGTCATGTGGAAGGCATTGCTCCGGCTGGCGAACCCGGCCACCTCGGCATAGGGCTCCGCACCCCGGCGGCGGGCATGCTCGTACTCCTCCAGCACGAACATCGCCGCGCCCTCGCCGAGCACGAAGCCGTCCCGGTAGCGGTCGAACGGGCGGGACGCGCTGTCCGGCTCGTCGTTCCTCGCCGACGTCGCCTTGATCGCGTCGAAGCAGGCGACAGTAATCGGTGAGATCGGTGCGTCGGTCGCACCGGCCAGGGCGACGTCCGCCGTCCCCTCCCTGATCACCTCCACCGCGTGGCCCACCGCGTCCAGGCCGGAGGTGCAGCCGGTGGAGATCAGCGCGACCGGCCCCTCCGCACCCACAGTCCAGGCCACCTCGCTGACGATGGTGCTCGGGACCATGTAGCCGTAGAGGTGCGGCACGCCGTACGTGTGGTCGACGAGCCATTGACGACCGCCGTCGCTGAGCACGACGTACTCCTCTTCCAGGCCGGTCGTGCAGCCGACGGCGCTGCCTACGCTCACCGTGGTGCGGTCCGGCGGCAGCGCCTCGAACGTGAGCCCGCTGTCGGTCACCGCCTCGCGCGCGCCGACGACTGCCATCTGCGCGGCACGGTCCATCCGGCGGACCTCCTGCGGACTGAGCCCCTCGAGCAGCGGATCGAAGTCGCACTCGGCGGCGATCCGGGATCGGAAGCCGGTCGCGTCGAACAGGGAGATCTGCCGGGTGGCCGTACGCCCGGCAGAGATCAGGTCCCAGAATGCCTTGCGTCCGATCCCGCCCGGCGCGACCACGCCGATGCCGGTGATCACGATACGGCGGCGGCTCACGCCTGATCACCCACCACGATCTGGCTTTCCGCCCGGTGTGGCGGTTCCTCGGTGTCGACGTGCCCCAGGTCCGGTCGGGGCGCCAGCGGGCCGAGGTGATAGACAGCCCGTACGAGCGCCCCGCCCCGGTTCTCCGCCCGGTGCCGGGCACCGATCGGCACCAGTACGGCGTGATCCGGCCCGACTTCGACGGTGTGCCCGTCGATCGTCATCGTCAGGACGCCGGCGACGACGTAGAGGTACTCCTCCGAGTACGGGTGGTAGTGCTCGCTGACGTACTCGCCCGGCGCCAAGGTCAGGCTGCCCATGAACCCCGCCGTCGCCCCCACCGTTCGTGGGCTCAGCAGGACCCGGATGTCGCCGCCCCGGCGGCGGTTGGCCGGCACCGCGGCACGGGCGACTGTCGACGGATGCTTCTCGGCCACCGCGCGCTCCTCAGTTCGAAGACGGCCGCCGATCCGGCGCACCCGGGCCGGCGGAACTGTCACGGGAAGGCTGCCAGCGGGCGGCAGAGGCGGCGTCGAGGAGTGCTGGTGGTTCTGCCCACGGCCGGGATCGCGCGCCTGGCGAGCGGTGGCAGTTGGACTGTCCGACGTGCTGCACACGGGACAGCTGAACTGCCACCGCTCCCGACTGCCAGCCGGTGGAGGGTGGTCGCTCAGTGGGTGAGGACGACCGTGGAGATGCTGCGGGCGCCGACGTTGACGCTGACCTGGCCGCCGTTCACGCCGACCGACTGACTGGCCGCGTTGGCGTTCTGCGAGGTCAGGTAGTGCTCGGCCCGGGTGACGTTCTGCGGCACCTGGATCACCGCGTTGTTGACCGCGCTGGTCGAGCGGTTCAGGATCACCAGCGTGGTCTTGCCGCCGCCGGTGTAGGCGGTCACCTCCAGCGGATTGGCCTTGGTGCTCTTGGTCAGGGCGACCCGCTGGTAGCCGGGGCGGACGTACTTGGCGTACTGCGAGAAGGCGTACCCCCGCTTGAGGGGTGCTCCGGCCGTGGTGCCGAAGGCGGCCTCGCCGTCACCGATGAACGAGTAGTACCGCTTGCCGTACCACCAGATGTAGGCGGTCCAGTTCGACTCCATCGACCGGTGCACCGTCCGCATGATGTCGTCGAGCGTCTCGTTCCAGACCGCGAGGTTGGCGGGGTTGCCCCAGATGTTGGAGCCGTTCCCGTCGGCCGCGTGCAGGTTCCACTCGGTCATCCACACCGGCTTGTTGTGCTGGTCGGCCAGGGGATACGAGCGCAGCCGGCCGGAGGCCTCGGTGCCGTACAGGTGGCCGCCGATGTAGCCGATGTTGTTGCGGGCGGTGGCGTCGTTGAGGGTCGGGTCGGTGTACGTGTAGTTCAGGTTCACCGCCTCGGCGACCATCAGTCTGGTGTTCTGCACCCGGGTGCCGTGGTCGCGGACGAAGTTGCGCAGCTCGGTGCCGCTCCAGTCCATCGAGTCGTAGTCCGGGTGCCAGTCCGGCTCGTTCTGCACGGAGGTGACGTCGATGGTCACGCCCTGGTTGCGCATGTACTGCACGTAGCTGTTGAGGTGGTTGGCGTAGTCGGCGTAGCGGTCGGTGCGCAGCTTGCCGCCGTTGATCCGGCTGTTGTTCGTCTTCCACTCCGCAGGCGCGGTCCACGGCGAGGCGAGGATCTTCACGTTCGATCCGGCGGACTTCGCCGTACGCAGGGCGTTGACCTGGCTCGACCACTCGCTGGAGACCGGCGAGATGCCGGTACGCACGATCGACAGGCCGAGCTGGTTGGCGCCCAGGCCGACCAGGGTCTGGGTGTCGGAGGTCGACCAGGTGCCGCCCCAGATCGGGGTGGCCGCGCCGAATCCGTCGACCGTCTGGTACCGGGTGGTGCTGTTGACCGTGATGTCCGCCGGGCCGGTCGGCGGTGGGGTGGTCGGCGGTGGGGTGGTCGGCGGCGGTGTGGTGGGGGTGGTGCTGCCGGTGCAGGTCACGCCGTTGAGCGTGAAGCTGGTCGGGTCGGGATTGCTGCCCGACCAGGTTCCGTTGAAGCCGAACGACGTCGACCCGTTGGTCGGGATGGTGCCGTTGTAGCCGACGTTGCGGGCCGTGACGGCCGCGCCGCTCTGACTCACCGTGGCGTTCCAGGCCTCCGCGACACGCTGGCCGGCGCCGTAGTTCCAGTTGAGCGTCCAACTGGTGACCGGGTCACCGAGGTTGGTGATCGTCACGTTGGCGCCGAAGCCGCCCTGCCACTGTGACGACACCGCGTAGGTGGCCGAGCAGCCGGCCGCTGCCGCGCCGGCCGGCAACGCCACGGTGACGGCGGCCGATGCCAGGAGCACGGCACCGGTCGTCACCCGAGCGGCGTTGACCCTGAATCTGTCCTTGACGTGTCTCATCGCTGCCGTGCCCTTCGTGAGTGAACGTTCACCTGCTGGCTGAGTCCCGACGCCGCGCTGCGTTGGTCCCGGTGCGCTCCTGGGTGGACGATCCCGGCCACAACTCGTGTTTCGGACTTGGGTCGGAGAGGTGATCGACATCGACCGTGGTTGATGAGATGGGAGCGCTCCCGTAATGTACCGGACGCAGCTGTTAACGTTAACCTGCATCGACCTTCGACAATGCGATGCGGTCATGTCAGCCGGGAGGTTGCGTTATGCCAAGATCCAGACGAACCAATATGTACCTGGCATCGGTCGGGGTCGCGCTGCTGGCGTCCTCGGCGGCCATCGTGGCCCTGCCGGCCAGTGCCGCGGCTGCCGGCTGTTCGGTGAAGTACGAGGTGCCGTCGCAGTGGCAGGACGGCTTCGGCGCCAACATCACCATCACGAACCTCGGCGACCCGGTGACCAGCTGGACCCTGACCTGGTCCTTCGGTGCCGGGCAGCGGGTCACCCAGTTCTGGAACACCGAGCTGACCCAGAGCGGGGCGGCGGTAACCGCCCGCAATGTCAGCTACAACGGCACCATCGCCACCAACGGCACCACCTCGTTCGGCTTCAACGGGTCCTGGAGCGGCAGCAACCCGGTGCCCACCAGCTTCGCCCTCAACGGCGTGACCTGCACCGGCGGCACCACCCCCACCACTCCGCCACCCGGCACCACCCCGCCACCCGGCACCACTCCGCCGCCGACCACCCCGCCCCCGACGACTCCGCCGCCGACGGGCACCTGCAACCTGCCGTCGTCGTACCGGTGGTCGTCGACCGGTGCGCTCGCGCAGCCTCGGGCGGGTTGGGTGTCGTTGAAGGACTTCACGCACGCCCCGTACAACGGTCAGCACCTGGTGTACGCCACCACCCACGACACGGGTACGACCTGGGGTTCGATGAACTTCGGTCTGTTCTCGAACTGGAACCAGATGGGTTCGGCGAGTCAGAACCAGATGCCGTTCGCGGCGGTGGCGCCGTCGTTGTTCTACTTCGCGCCGCGCAACATCTGGGTGCTTGCGTATCAGTGGGGTGGGCCGGCGTTCTCGTATCGGACGTCGACGAACCCGGCGAATGTGAACAGTTGGTCGGCGCATCAGACGTTGTTCACGGGCAGCATCTCGAACTCGGGTACCGGGCCGATCGATCAGGCGTTGATCGGTGATGACCAGAACATGTACCTGTTCTTCGCCGGTGACAATGGTCGGATCTACCGGGCGAGCATGCCGATCGGGAACTTCCCGGGCAGCTTCGGGTCGAACTACACCACGATCATGACGGACACCACGAACAACCTGTTCGAGGGTGTGCAGGTGTACAAGCTGCAGGGTCAGCAGCGGTACCTGATGCTGGTGGAGGCGATCGGTTCGCAGGGTCGTTACTTCCGGTCGTTCACCGCGACGAGTCTGGGTGGGACGTGGACGCCGCAGGCGGCCACCGAGAGCAACCCGTTCGCGGGTAAGGCCAACAGCAACGCGACCTGGACCAACGACATCAGCCACGGCGAGTTGATCCGCTCCAACGCCGACCAGACGATGACCGTCGACCCGTGCAACCTGCAACTGCTGTACCAGGGCCGTGCCCCGAACTCCGGCGGCGACTACGGCCTGCTGCCGTACCGCCCGGGGCTGCTGACTCTGCAACGCTGACCAGGTGACCCAGTTCCACAACGAGTGACGTGAAAGGCGGGCGGGCTCGGCACACACCGAGCCCGCCCTCGGGTCATGCGGCGGTCAGCCTGCGCAGCAGCGCGGGCAGATCCGCCACCGAGTCCACCTCGTGATCGGCGTCGCCGGTGAGTCCCTCGGCGCGCTGGTCGGCGTACTTGCCGGTGCGCACCTGCACGGTTCCCAGCCCGGCGGCCCGGCCACCGGCGACATCCGTGGTGGCGTCGTCGCCGACCACCAGACACTCGGTGGCCTCGACGCCCAGCGAGGTGGCGGCCAGCCGGAAGAAGTCCGGCGACGGCTTGCCGAGCACCCGGGCGGTGACCCCGGCGGCGTACTCGATCGCCGCGACCACCGCGCCGGTGTCGACGTGGTCGCCGTCGGCGCGCTTGAAGTACCGGCCGCGCTGCAACGCCACCAGTTCCGCGCCGGCGCGGACCGCCCGGAACGCCTCGTCCAACGCCGGGTAGTCAAGCGTCTCGCGGCAGTCGCCGACCAGCACATGGGTGTACGGGCCAACGGCCGCCACCGTCGGCATCAGCGCGGTCAGCTCCCGGGAGAGCAGCGCGAACGTACGGGCCTGCGCTGCGGTGAGCAGCCGCTCGGCGGCCACCACCGGAGTGAACAGTTCGTCCGCGGCGACGGAAAGCCCGTAGCCGGCCAGTTCGGTGCGGATCCGCTCGGCGGTCTTCGAGTCGGTGTTGGTCAGAAACCGTACGCCCAGGCCCCGCTCGCGCAGCTCGGCGATCGCATCACTCGCGCCGTCGATCACCCGTGCGTTGGCGTACAGGGTGCCTTCCAGGTCGAGCAGGACCGCCCGGATCGCCGTCATCAGCGTGCCGCCTGGACGCCGTCGAGGGCGCGCCGCAGGTTCGCGCCGAAGATGTCGGCCTGCTCGGTGCGGGAGAGCTGCGCCAGGCCGACCGGCTCCAGGGTCTGGCTGAACGAGACATGGTCCAGACTGGGCGGGAAGTCCGAGCCCCAGTAGAGCCGCCGGCTGCCGAAGCGCTCCAGCAGCAGGTCGACGAAGGGCCGGGCGGCGGAGTGCGGCCAGGCGTGCGCGGGCTCGCTGACCGCGTATAGGCCGGACACCTTCACCCCGACCTGCGGCAGCCGGGCCAGGTCGAGCAGCGGCGCCAACGTCTCGGCCGCCTGCTGCGGGGTCGGGGGTGTGGGACGGCTGCCGGGCAGTCCGAGGTGGCTGAACAGCACCGGGCAGGCGTCCAGCCCGGCCAGGGCGGTGCCGAGCCGGGCGGTGGCGGCCGGGGTGGCGTTGAGGCTGAGCAGCGCCCGGGCGGCGGTGAGCTGCGGGACCGCCGTGGTCAGCCAGGCCGCGAAGCGGTCGGCCTGCTCGGTGTCGGCGAGGTAGGCGGAGACGCCCACGAATCCGGCCGCCCACCAGCGGGCCAGTTGGCCGTCTGCCGGCCCATCTGGTGAGACGTAGGCGACCGGGGCGATCCAGGGATGGCTGCCGACGAGCGAGGCCAGGTAGTCGTTGTTGCCGGCGAAGTGTTCCTCGCCCTCGTAGCCCACCACCAGCGCCCGATCGATGCCGTGCACGCGGCGGATGTCCTGGTATGCGGCCAGCTCCTCGGCGCCGGCGGGGGAGCGTCCGTAGCGGCCCGGGTAGCCGTTGGCGAACAGGTGCAGGTGGGCGTCAGCGAGGTCCATGGTCACGGACGATAACCCAAATCCGGCCTGGTTATTGACGTGACCGCCCCCCGGCTTTAGGTTCTTGTCTCAATTAGGTCCGGATTGCAGGCCGTGAGCGAGGAGTGGGCTGGGTGGAGCTGGGACACGACGGGGTCGAGGGGCTGGTACGGCTACGGCGTCAGCTTCATCGCCACCCGGAGCTGCGGTTTACCGAGCATCAGACGGCCGTGACGCTGGCCGAGAAGCTCCAGCCGTTCGGTCGGGTGCGCACCGGCATCGCCGGCACCGGACTGCTCCTGGAACTCGAAGGTGCGCTTCCGGGACCGACGGTCCTCCTTCGGGCCGATATGGATGCCTATCCGGTCCAGGACGCCAAGACCGAGCCGTACGCCTCCACCAACCCCGGGGTCTGCCACGCCTGCGGACACGACGTGCACATGACCGTCGCCTACGGCGTGGCCGCCCGGCTCGCCGCCACGCCACCGGCCCGGGGCTCGGTCGCCGTGCTGTTCCAGCCGGCCGAGGAAATCCCCTTCGGCGAGGCCTCCGGTGCCGCCGCCGCCCTTCTGCACGAGGCCCTGAGCGGTCGCCGCTTCGACGCCGTACTCGGCCTGCACTGCTGGCCGGACCTGCGGGTCGGCACGGTGGGCGTGGACCGCCACACGGCGATGGCGGCCAAGGACGCCTTCCGCATCGAGGTGCTCGGCCGGGCCGCGCACGCCGCCACCCCGGCGCTGGGCCGCGACGCCATCCTCGGCCTCAGCGGCATCGTGAACCTGCTGCACGCCGCGGTCGCCCGGTCCCGCAACGCCGACGAGCTGGTGGCCTTCAACATCGGCACCATCTCCGGCGGCGCCAGCCAGAGCCAGGTCGCCGCGTACGCCGAGGCGACCGGCACCCTGCGGACCCTCGACGAGGGCACCCGCGAGCGGCTCAAGGTGGTCATCGAGCGGGTCGCCCGCCAGCAGGCCGCCGCGCTCGACCTCGGCGTCCGCTTCACCTGGGCCAACGAGATGCCCCCGGTACGCAACGCGGCCGAACTCGTCGCGCTCGCCCACACCGAACTGCCCGACCTGGTGGAGGTGGTCGACCTCGCGGTGCCGCCGCTGACCACCGACGACTTCGCGCTGCTCGGCGCGCTCGGCCCCAGCCTGTACGTCAAGCTCGGCGTCACCGGCGAGCGGGGCGGCGCGCCCCTGCACTCCGGTTCCTTCGACGTCGACGAGCGCTGCCTCGAATACGGCGTGAACGCGCTGGAGCGGCTCACCCGGGCCGTCCTGGACGGCCGACTCACCGCCCCGACCATCGCCTCCGTGCCGACCCCGGCCGCCGCCGCGGACGACACCGACACCGACAGCGCGGCGGTGGCGGCATGAGCCAGCGGGTCGAGGTCGCCGTGATCGGCGCGGGAGCCTTCGGGCTGCGGCACGTCGCCGCGTACCGGTCCCTCGGGGTGCCGGTGACCGCGCTTGTCGACCCGAACCCGGGCGTACGCCGGCAGGTCGCCGCCGAGCACGACGTGACCCGCACCTTCGGCACGGTCGAGGAGCTGCTCGCCGCCGGGACGCCGCAGGCGGCCTCGGTCTGCGTGCCCGGTCCCGCGCACCGCGACGTCGCGGTCGCGCTGCTGGCCGCCGGCGTGCCGGTCCTGGTGGAGAAGCCCCTCGCGGCGACGGTCGCCGACGCCGAGGCCATCGTCGCCGCGGCCCGCACCCACGGGGTGCTCTGCCAGCCGGGACACATCCTGCGGCACAGCGCACCCCACCGGGCGCTGTACGACGCGGTCCGCGCCGGCCGACTCGGTCAGGTGCTGGCCATCTCGTCGCGCCGGGACCGGCCGCGCACCCTCAGCCGGCTCTTCCCCGACGAGCACCCCGCCCTCCTCACCGCCGTGCACGACATCGACCTGGCCATCTGGTACGCCCAGTCGCCGGTGGTCGAGGTCCGCGCGGCGGCCCGGACCCGACCCGGATCGGCGACGCCGGTCCTGGTGTGGGCGGAGCTTCGGCACGCCAACGACGTCGTGTCGTCGATCCGCAACAGCTACCTCCTGCCTGCACACACGCCCAACCACACCTCGGACCTGGTCGAGGTGTACGGCACCGACGGGGTCGCACACGTCGACCTCGGCCACCCCACGCTGCTCGTCCAGGGCGAGCAGACCGAGGCGCCGGACTGGCTGCTGTCGCCGGTCGACGGCGGCGGTGCACTCGCCGCCGAACTGCGCCACTTCGTCGGTCAGGTGACCGGCGTCGAGTCGGCGGCGGTCGTCCCGCTCGCCGACGGATTGCACGTGGTGCAGGTCGCCACGGCCATGGCCGACAGTGCCGCCGCCGGTGGCGCGCCTCGTCGGATCTCCCCCGAACCCCTTTCCTGACAGGAGTTTGCGCCGATGTTTCGACGTAGATTGACAGGTGTCCTCGCCGCCGGTGTGGCCACCGCTGCGCTGCTCGCCGCCTGTGGCGGCGGCGGTGACGACGCCGCCGACGGCCCGGTGACCCTCAAGGTGCTCACCTGGGAGCCGGGTGGCACCGAGTACTGGCAGCAGGTGAAGAGCACCTTCGAGGCCAGCCACCAGGACATCAAGCTGGAGCTGCAGTCGGTCCCGTTCGACAAGTACCCCGAGGTGCAGGGGCCGTACATCACCTCGCAGTCCGGCCCGGACGTGATGGCCAACAACGCCGGCCTGGAGCTGTTCGACAGGCGGGGGGCGTACACGCCGCTGGGCGACAAGGCGGCCGAGATCAACAAGGATCTGGTCACCTACAGCGGCGCCTGCGAGGAGTTCGACACCAGCAAGCCCTGCTACGGGGTGCCCTTCTCCTACCAGGGCAACGTCCTCTACTACAACAAGGACGTGCTGACCGCGGCCGGGCTCGACCCGGAGAACCCGCCGGCCACCTGGGACGAGTTCGGGGCGGCCTGCGACGCGGTCAAGAAGGCCGGCAAGACCTGCCTGGCCCTGGGCCTGTCCGGCACCTTCCCGGCGTACTGGGACTTCCCGGAGATCGCCCGCAACTACCTGACCGAGGACGACATCCGCGGCGTGCTCAACGGCACCCTGTCCTGGAAGGACCCGAAGCTGGTCCAGGTCCTGGAGAAGCTGGCCGAGATCACCACCAAGGGCTGGGCCAACAAGAACGCCCCGTCGATCACCATGCTGCCCGACGGCGCCGACATCTTCCAGCGCGGTGACGCCGCCTTCGCCGGCACCATCATCTCCGACGCGGTGAACTGGGAGGCGTTCGGCAAGGCCCTCGGCGACGACAAGCTCGGCGTCACCCGCTGGCCGGCCATCAACCCGTCCGCGCCGCTGGCCGGCAAGTTCTCCGGCATCGAGGGCGCCGTCTACGGCGTGACCAAGTGGAGCGAGAAGAAGGAAGCCGGCCTGAAGTTCATCACCTGGCTGGCCGGCAAGGAGAACGGCGAGCTCTGGGTGAAGTACGCCAAGGGCCAGCCGCTGAACAAGAACGTGGACCCGGCGCTGCTGCCGGAGTCGCCGGCCTTCAAGAAGATCCAGGAGCTGATCGCCGAGCCGACCCTGCACGCAGGTGTGATGCTCTCCGGCCCGGAGGCCGACGCGCTGGCCCGCGGCTGGCAGCAGGTCACCCTCGGCCAGCTCACCGTCGACAAGTGGGCCGACCAGATGCAGCAGGCGCTGGAGCGCAGCCCGACGAAGAAGCAGGGCAACTAGTCGCATCGGGTGGGGTGGCCCAGCGCCACCCCACCCGCCAGCTTCCCGGGGGAGGACAACCCGATGAGCATCTCCACCGCGCCGGCCGCCGAGCCGGCCGCCGCGACGACGCCACCTGCGCCGGTACGCCGTACCCGGCGTTTCCGGCACGCCCGGGAGTGGTGGCTGGGCGCCCTGCTGGTCCTGCCGGCGTTGGCCCTGGCGTTCACCTTCAAGCTGGTGCCGCTGGTGCGGGGCGTCACCACCAGCTTCGAATCCTCCAGCGGGTTCGGTGACAGTTCCTTCGCCGGGTTCGACAACTACACCCGCATGTTCGACGACCCGATGGTGCTGGCCAGCTTCCGCAACGCGTTGCTGGTGGTGGCCACCCTGCCGGTCTGGATCGTGGTGCCGCTGGTGCTGGCGGTGCTGATCCACCAGCGGGCACCGGGCTGGAAGTTCTTCCGGGCCGTCTACTTCATCCCGTACACCATCGCGCCGATCGTCGTCGGCATCATGTTCCGGCAGATCCTCGCGCCGGACGGACCGATCAACGCCCTGCTGCGTACGGTCGGGTTGGAACCGCTCGCCCTGGAATGGCTCAACGGTCGCAACAGCGCCCTGTTCTCGCTTGTCGCGGTGGCGCTGTGGAGCTTCTTCGGCCTGGGTGTGATGACCTACCTGGCCGGGCTGGCGACCATTCCCGACGAGGTGCTGGAGGCCGCGTACCTCGACGGCGCCGGCTTCTGGCGGCGGCTGTTCTCCGTGGTCGTGCCGATGCTGCGCCCGACCGTGGCGTACTGGAGCGTGCTCTGCGCCTCCGGCGTGCTGATCTGGCTCTTCCCGCTGATCTACGCGCTGACCCAGGGCGGCCCCGGTGACGCCACCATGCTCCCCGAGTACCTGGTCTTCCTCACCACCTTCCAGTTCCTCGACCGCGGGTACGGCTCGGCCATCGGCATCGCCCTGTTCGTCTTCGTCGCCCTGATCTCCGTCTTCAGCGTGCGGCACATGTTCAAAGAGGGGACCCGGAAGCCGCGATGAACCGGCGATACTCCGCCCAGATCGGGCGCTACCTGTTGGTCTTCGCGTTGGTGGTGGTCGCGGTGGCGGCCCTCTACCCGCTGCTGTTCACCGTGGTCAGCTCGCTCAAGACGCAGACCGGGTTCGCCCGCGATCCGCTCGGACTGCCGTCCGGGATCACCTTCGACAACTACGTCGAGGCGTTCAAGCGGATGAACATGCCCCGACTGCTGCTCAACTCGATCATCACCACGGTCGGTGGGCTGGTGCTGTCGGTGCTGGCCGCGATGCTTGTCGCGTACACCGTGACCAAGCTGCGTTTCCGCGGCGGCAAGCTGGTCTTCCTGTTCATCATCGTCACCCTGACCATCCCCAGCCAGGCGATCATCTACCCGCTCTACCAGACGGTGCTGGACCTGGGCATGTCCGGGGAGTACCAGGGCCTGATCCTGGCGTACGCGGCCTTCGGCCTGCCGTTGGGCACCTACCAGCTCGCCGGCTACTTCCAGCAGGTACCCGACGAGTTGATCGAGGCGGCCCGGGTCGACGGTGCCGGACACTTCACCATCCTGTTCCGGTTGCTCGCCCCGATCGCCACCCCGGCGCTGGCCGCCCTGGCCATCTTCAACTTCGTCTGGATGTGGAACGACCTGCTGCTGCCGCTGGTCATCATGGGCGGCTCGGACTCCAAGACCCTGATGGTCGGCGTCTCCCTGCTCAGCGGCCAGTACGACGTGTCGGTGCCGCTGGTCAGCGCCGGCCTGATCGTGGCCCTGCTGCCGGTGCTGATCATCTACCTGGTGTTCCAACGGCAACTCATCTCCGGCGCGCTCGCCGGCTCCGGCAAGTGAGCGACCCGGTGCACCACCCTGGCCCGGATACTCCTCATCGTCCGGGCACGGGTCACACCGGTTCCGTTCCCGATCCCGGCACCGGATCGGGGACGGGACCGGCATCCGGGCCCGGCGCGCAAATGTGCTACCTGTACCGCCTGCGCCCGGGGGCGGAGGCCGAGTACGAGCGCCGGCACGCCGCGCTGTGGCCGGAGATGGCCGCCCTGCTCGACGAGGCGGGCATGTACGACTACCACATCTACCGGCACGGCCTGCTGCTGATCTGTGTGCTGCGTACCCGGTGGGGCTTCGACCACGCCCGTCGGGTCACCGGTGCCTCGCCGGTGCAGGCGCGCTGGAGCGCCTCGCTGGCCCACCTGTTCGCCGAGATCGCCGACGCCGACGGCGAGCCACTGTGGGCGTACCCGGTCTTCCACCATCCCGGCCGTCCGCCGGCCGGCTGAGCACGCAAACGCCGGTGCGCCGGATCGCCCGTCCTCGGGCGATCCGGCGCACGGTGTTAACAAGGGGCCCGTGCTCTACCGCAGGCGTTAATAAGGTGCCCTTCCTTACACCGCGTACGCGACGGAGCCGTCGGCGCGGTAGGGGATGCGGGTCAGGGGCCGGCCGGTGAGGTCCAGCGGGGTCTCGTCGGCGAGGTCCAGGGTGACGCCGAGGCCAGGTGCCTCGGGCACCGGCAGGAAACCGCCCCGGCGGCGTACGCAGGCGCGGGCCGGGCCGTCGGCGAGGGTGTCGTCGAGAGGGGAGTACTCCTGGGTCACGAAGTTGGGGATCGCGGTGTCCAGCTGCACCGAGGCCATGGTGAGCAGCGGCCCGAGGCAGTTGTGGCTGACCACGGCCGCGTGGTACGACTCGGCCAGCGCGGCGATCTTGCGGGCGTGGCTGATTCCACCGGCCAGACCGAGGTCGGGACGGACGTACTGGGCGCCGCCCTGAGCCAGCAGTTCCTTGAACTCCCAGATGGTGTGCAGCCGCTCCCCGTTGGCCATCGGCACCCCGAGCGCCCGGCGGGTCACCTCGGCCTGGCTGCTCACGCTGTCGATCTGGATCGGGTCCTCGACCAGCAGCGGATGCAACCGGCCGACCGCCGGCACCACGGCCTCGGCCTGCAACGGGGTGAGCTTGCGGTGCAGTTCGATGAGCAGGTCGACGTCGGGGCCGACGGTGTCCCGGACGGCGGCGGTGGTCGCCTCGGTCTCGGCGACCAGCCGGGCCAGCGACAGGTCACCGTAGTTCGCCGGCAGCGGGTCGAACTTCACCGCGGTGAACCCGTCGGCGGCCGCCGCGGCCGCCTGCTCGGCGAGGGCCTGCGCGCCGGTGCCGGGCAGCAGCAGGTGCAGCCGGATCTTCTCGCGCACCCGGCCGCCGAGCAATTGCCAGACCGGCACCTCCAGGCGTTTGCCGAGCAGGTCCCACAGTGCCAGGTCGATCGCGGAGACGGCGGCGGTGAGCACCGATCCCCGGAACGGACCCATCCGGTAGAGGTGGTGCCAGTGGTGCTCGATCCGGTTCGGGTCGGCGCCGAGCAGGTACGGGCGGAACGTCTCCACGACCGCGTGCACGGCACCCGGATAGCCCCAGCAGGCGGACTGTCCGACGCCGACCAGCCCGGTCGACGTGTGTATCGCGACAAAGTGCGCGTCGCCCCGCACCACCGACTCGACGGCGGTGATCTCCATGCTGCCCCCAAATTAGAGACCTATAACGGCCACAAACTTGCTCCTGCACTCTTCCATAGCATGACGCCCCTGGTCTAGGCTCCAATCCGAACGAGCCGGAATAGGGCTCTAAATCTTCAGGGGGTGTGATGGGTCTGCCGGACGACTACCGGGCGATGGCCCGGATCCGCCGGTTCGAGGAGCGGCTGACCGCCCTCAAGGACGCCGGCGAGATCCCGGGCTCGATCCACCTGTGCAACGGGCAGGAAGCCATCCCGGTCGGCGCCGCGCGCACACTGCGCGACGGTGACTACGTGACGGCGACCTACCGGGGGCACGGCTGGGCGCTGGCCCGCGGCGTGGACATGACCGGGCTGTTCGCCGAGATGATGGGCCGCGACTCGGCCGTCAACGGCGGTCGGGCCGCCTCGCCGTACCTGTCCGACCCGGGCCGCTGGTTCGTGGGGGAGAACTCGATCGTCGGCGCCGGGGTGCCGATCGCCACCGGCGCCGCGCTCACCGCGCAGCGCACCGGCAGCGGTGCGGTCTCGGTGGTCAGCATCGGTGACGGCGCGATGAACCAGGGCAACGTGCACGAGGCGCTCAACATGGCCGCCGTGCTCGACCTGCCGCTGGTCCTGGTGGTGGAGAACAACGTCTACTCGGAGATGTCCCGCATCGAGGACATGGTCCGCGTCCGTCAACTCGCCGAGCGGGCCGCCGGGTACGGGATCCCCGGCCGGGTCGTCGACGGCAACGACCCCGACGCGGTCGCCGACGCGGTCGGCGAGGCGGTCACCCGCGCCCGGGAAGGCTCGGGTCCGTCCATCGTGGAGGCGATGACCGAACGCCTCGTCGGCCACTACAGCGGCGACGTGCAGCACTACCGGCCGGCCGGTGAGGTGGCAGCCGCCCGCGAACGCGAGCCGCTGGCCCGCATCCGTGCCGCCGCCGACGCCGACCTGGCCGCCCGCCTCGACGTCATCGACGCCGAGGTGGCCGCCGAGGTCGAGGCCGCCATCGCCGCCGCCCGCGCCGTGCCGTACCCGGACCCGGCGACCGTCAAGGAGTACGTCTATGTCTGAGTCGTTGCGGTACATCCAGGCCGTCAACGCCGCGCTCACCTGGGCGCTGGACAGCCGGTCCGACACCGTCTACTTCGGTGAGGACGTCGCCCTGCCCGGTGGCCCGTTCGGCGCCACCAAGGGCCTGCACAAGCGGTTCGGCTCCGAGCGGATCTTCGACACCCCGATCTCGGAGACCGGCTTCCTCGGCATGGCGCTCGGCGCGGCCATGACCGGCCTGCGGCCGATCGCCGAGATCATGTACGCCGACTTCAGCTTCGTGGCGATGGACCAGATCGTCAACCAGATCGCCAACATCCGCTACTCCAGCGCCGGCCGGTGGAAGGCGCCGTTGGTGATCCGGATGCAGCAGGGGTACTCGCCGGGCGCGTGCGCCCAGCACTCGCAGTCGATCGAGGCGTACCTCGCGCACACCCCGGGTCTGCGGGTGGCGTTGCCGTCCACGCCGGACGACGCGTACCAGATGTTGCGGACCGCCGTGGTCAGCGACGACCCGGTGGTGGTCGCGGAGGCCCGGATGCTCTACCCGACCCGCGGTCCGGTCCGCACCGACGCGCCGGTCGAGCCGATCGGCGGGGCTCGGGTGGTCCGCGACGGCCGGGACGCCACAGTGGTGGCCTGGTCCCGGATGGTTCCGGCGGCACTGGCCGCCGCCGACGAACTCGCCGCCGAGGGCATCGAGACCGAGGTGATCGACCTGCGCTGGCTCAACCCGCTGGACTTCGAGACCGTCGGTGCCTCGATCTCCCGCACCGGCCGGCTGGTCGTCGCCCACGAGGCGAACCTGACCGGCGGGTTCGGCGCGGAGATCGCCGCACGGGCCGCGTCGGAGTGCTTCACCGACCTGCGCGCCCCGGTCGCCCGGGTGGCCGCGCCGGACGTGCCGATGCCCGCCGCACCGGCGCTGCAGAAGGCAGTCGTGCCCGAGGCGGCGCACGTGGTCGAGGCGGTCCGGCGGACGGTCAACCGGTGACCGGCGTCGCCCCGGCGGCCGGCCTGCTCACCGGCCGTCGGGTGGTCGTCGTCGGCGGTGCCTCCGGCATCGGGCTGGCCACCGTGCGGGCCGCTGCCGCGGCCGGCGCGGCCGTCGCCGTGCTCGACGCCGACGCCACCGGCGCGGCCGACGCCGCCGAGCAGGCCCAGGCCGCCGGGGCGACCGCCTGCGCCCATCCGGTCGACGTGACCGCCGAGGCGCAGGTGTCCGCGGCCCTCGACGCGGTCGCCGCCGAGCTGGGCGGAATCGACGCGGTGCTGCACGTCGCGGGCGTCATGCGAGGTCAGGGCACGGAGCTGGCCGACCTGCCGCTGGAGCTGTGGCAGCAGGTCATCGCGGTCAACCTCACCGGGCCGTTCCTCGTCGCCAAGCACGCCGTACGGCACCTCGGCGGCGGTGACGGGGTGCTGGTGCTGGTCGGCTCCAAGGCCGGCGTGTTGACCGGATCCGGATCGGTACCCTACGGCGCGAGTAAGGGAGGACTGCACGGCCTGGCCCTGACGCTGGCCCGGCACCTCGGTCCACAGGGGATCCGGGTGCACACCCTGTGCCCCGGCGACATCGACACCCCGCTGATGCGGCGGTCGCTGGACGAGGCGCGGGCCAACGGCGTCAACGGTGCCCAGGTCGCCCGGATCGAGGCGGCCCTGGGCCGCCCCGAGGACGTGGCGTCGGTGCTGGTGCTGCTGGCCTCACCGGCCAGCGCCGGCATCGCCGGCACCGTCTACACCGGCTGAGCAGCCCGACCGGCAGACAGGGCGACGACGTGGAGGCGGCAGCGTGATCGGGATCATCGGCCCGGAGGACTCGATCCGGCTCGTGCAGGAGGTGGCAGCCGGGGAAGGTCGCGCGGAGGAGGTGAGCGTCCGCACGTACACCGACCCGGAGCAGGCCCCCGAGCTGGCTCGCGAGCTGGACGACGTGTGCCAGGTGCTGCTGTTCACCGGGCGCATCCCGTACAGCTTCGCCGCCGCGGCCGGTGGGCTGCGCGCCGAGATCGACTACATCCGGCACGCCGGGATCGACCTGTACCGCACCCTGTCCCGGATGCTGCTGGCCGGTGCCGGCCAGCTGCCCCGGGTCAGTGTGGACACCATCGAGGCGGACACCGTCCGGGAGACGTACCACGACATCGAGCTGGCCCCGCCCACCGAGATCCTGCCCATCGCCGACTCGTCCGGCCTGCTGCTGTCGTCGCTGGCCGAGGTCACCGCCTACCACCGCGAGCGGTACGAATCCGGAGCGGTCGAGGCGTGCCTGACCTGCCTCGGCGCGGTGCACCGGGAGCTGCGCGAACGCGGGGTGCCGGTGTGGCGTGTCGAGCACACCCGCGCGTCGGTGCGCGACGCGCTGCGTCGGGCCTGGCTCGCCGCCGAGGTACGCCAGTCCCGGGCCACCCAGATCGCGGTGATGATGATCGAGGTGGCCGAGTCGGCCACCCGACCCCAGGACCCGTACCAGGCCGAACGGCAGCGCCTGCGGTTGCGCGAGGCGTTGCTGGAGCACGCCGAGCGGATGCGCGGACGACTCAACACCATCGACGACCGCACCCTGGTCATCACCACCACCCGGGGCACCGTGGAGAGCGCCATCGCCCGGCACCGGGCCGGACACGCCTCCCTGCTCACCCTGCGCGGGGTGGACGGGGAACACACCGTCGGCTTCGGCGCCGGCACCACCATCGCCGCCGCCGAGGCCAACGCCCGCCAGGCCCTCGCCCTCGGCCGGGGCGGTGGCGACACGCACGTGGTCTTCCCGGACGGCGAGATCTACTCCACCCGGGGCAGCGCGGTCAAGCAGCGGCTGCGCGAGACCGCCCCCGGCGTGCTGCGTGTCTCCGAGCAACTGCGCCTCGGGCCGCTGTCCACCCGGCGGCTGCTGGAGGCGCTGCACCAGATGGACCCGAATCAGGTGACCGCCCGAGGACTGGCCGACGCGTACGGGGTGGAGGCCCGATCGGCGCGCCGGCTGCTCAAGGCGCTGCGCGCGGCCGGGTTCGCCGAGGAGGTCGGGGTGCACGTCAGCACCGGCGCGGGCCGGCCGCAGACCGTCTACCGGGTGGCCCTGCAACGTCTCGTCGGGGCGATCGGGGCGGACGCGTGAGATTCGAACAGACCTGGCTGGTCACCGCCACCTTCACCGCCGACGCCGCCGTGCGCCGCGAGCCGCACCGGCCGGCCCACCTGGCGTACGTGCGGCACCTGCTGGCCGACGGCACCGCCCTGATCGCCGGCGCCCACGCCGACCTGCGCGCCTCCGTGCTCGTGCTGCGGGCGGCCGACGCGGCGGCGGCCCGCGCCC
Organism: Micromonospora maris AB-18-032; assembly: GCF_000204155.1. Taxonomy (NCBI): domain Bacteria; kingdom Bacillati; phylum Actinomycetota; class Actinomycetes; order Micromonosporales; family Micromonosporaceae; genus Micromonospora; species Micromonospora maris. Next base: position 3,004,812 of record NC_015434.1, read on the forward strand.
TCGTCGAACACGATCCCTACTGGCGCAACGGGGTGTGGACGGCCATCGACGTCGTCGACTACCTCGCCGCCACCCCTTGAATCCCTCGGGAGGTCATGATGTCGTACCGTCCGTTCTCCGGCGTCCAGGTGCTCGGCGCCGAACACGCGCCGTTCGCGGCCACGCTGCTGGTCGAGGCGTTGGGGCAGGGCACGGAGCCGGTACGGCTCACGCCCGACCCGGCGTTGCCGGAGGGGGGCTTCCGGATCGAGGTGCCGGCCACCGGGGAGATCCGCATCGTCGGTGACCCGTTCGCCGGGCTGATCTACGGCGTGCGGGACCTGCTGGCCCGGGCCACCCCGGCCGGGCTGCCCGTCGGGACCTACGACAGCGCCCCCGGGCTGCCGCTGCGCACCCTCTGGACCTGGGACCACTCCACCAACTGGGACCTGCGTCAACTGGGCCTGCAGGAGATCGGCGCGCTGAACCCGTACGCCAAGGGTGCCGACGCCTTCGGGGCCGACTACCGGCGGCTGGTGGACTTCTGCAGCGCCGAACGCATCGGCGGGATCGTGGTGTACGGGCTGCTGCGCGACGCCCACGGCGGCGTCGACGCGGCCCGCGACCTGTGCGAGTACGCCAACGCCCGAGGTGTGCGGATCATCGCCGGGGTGGGCATCAACGCCTACGGCGGCGTCTACTTCGACGGCCGACACCGGTACAACCTCGCCACCTGGCTGCGTCAGCGCCCCGACCTGGCGGCCGAGCTGCCGAAGAAGGTCGGCTTCGACATCGACGAGTTCGGCGACCTGCACTTCCCGGCCAGCGAGTACATGATGGCCGCCTGCCCGTCGCAGCCGGAGAACCTGGCCTGGAACCGCGACGCCATCGACTGGCTGCTGGACACCCTGCCGGTCGGCGGGATCAACTTCGAGACCGGCGACTACGGCAGCTGTGCCTGCGCGCGCTGCACCGCGCACACCGGTGGCGAGCGCACCTCCTGGTCGTACGAGGCGATGCGGTCGGTGTACCCGACCCTGCTGGACACCGCCCGGCGTACCGGCCCGGCCGGGGTGCCGCTGCGGCACCTGGTCGAGGTGTACTGGGACAACATCTTCGACCTGGACGCGCAGCGCCCGCTGGCCGACCTGCCCGACGACGTGGCCTACCAGTACTGCATCAACCGGGGCTTCTGGTACGACAACCGGGAGCGGCTGACCGCCGAGCACGTGGCGGCGCTGCCGCACACCACGAACGTGCTGCGCACCCACGCCGGATCGCAGTGGAACCGCCAGCGCCACTCCTGGGTGCCGGAGATGTACACCGACATGGCGACCCGGACCGCCGCCGCCGGCATGCGCGGACTGACCATCTTCGCCGAGGCGTCCGCGTACCACCCGACCAACGAGGTCAGCTACCTGGCGTACGCCCGGTTCTCCTGGAACCCGGAGCTGGCCTGGGCCGACTTCTGGCGCGACGAGGTGGCCCCCCGGTTCGGCGGCTCGGCCGAGGCGGAGGCGTTCCGCGACGGCGCGGCCCTGCTGGACGACCCGGCAACCGACGCCGACGCGCTGGGCAAGGTGCGCGGCGACGCCCTGGCGATGGTTGCCGCCACCAGCGGCGAGGTGCAGCGACGCTGGTTGTGGCTGGCCGAGCGGGCGGCCCGGCACGCGCACTCCGCCGGATAGACCTCTGTCGTTTGACGTATGACGTTTTCATAGTTAACTTTCGATGGCTGGGTTGCTCGGCCGGCGCCACCACCATGCCGGCGCGGCCGGGCACGCTCGGGCGCACGCCCCGGGTGAGACCCCGATCGAAGGAGTCGGCCATGAACGTCATCGGTGAGGCCCGTCCCGCCTCTCCACCACGCCGCAGATGGCGGTCAGGACTGGCGGCGGTCGCTGCCGCCGTCCTGACCGCCGGCACCCTCGTCGCGGTGCACGCCGCCCCGGCCGCCGCGGCGACGCCTGACACCAACGCCTGGTACGTCCTGGTGAACCGCAACAGCGGCAAGGCGCTGGACCTGTACGCCTCGTCGACCGCCGACGGCGCCCGGATCAGCCAGTGGACCCGCAACAACGGCGCCAACCAGCAGTGGCAGTTCGTGGACTCCGGCGGCGGCTACTACCGGATCAAGTCCCGGCATTCCGGCAAGGTTCTCGACGTCTACAGCTTCTCGACCGCCGACGGTGCGGCGATCGTGCAATGGTCGGACCACAACGGGACCAACCAGCAGTTCCGGTTGGCCGACTCCGACGGCGGTCACGTCCGGCTGATCAGCCGGCACAGCAACAAGGTCGTGGAGGTGCAGGGCGCGTCCACCGCCGACGGCGGCAACATCGTGCAGTACGCCGACTGGAACGGCGCCAACCAGCAGTGGCAACTCGTCCGCGTCGACGGCGGGGGCACCACCCCGCCACCCCCCACCGGCGGCACGGGCTGCGGCAAGGCGCCCACCCTGAACAGCGGCACGCACACGATCTCCAGCGGCGGCAAGAGCCGGTCGTTCATCCTGCGGGTGCCCGCCAACTACAACCAGAACAACCCCTACCGGTTGATCTTCGGCTTCCACTGGCGGGGCGGCACCATGCAGGACGTCTCCTCCGGCGGCACCAGCGGCGCCGCCTGGTCCTACTACGGCCAGCAGGAACAGTCGAACAACTCGGCCATCCTGGTCGCCCCGCAGGGGCTCGGCAACGGCTGGGGCAATGCCGGTGGTGAGGACGTCGTCTTCGTCGACGACATGATCAGGCACATCGAGAGCGCCCTCTGCGTCAACCCGCGGCAGCGCTTCGCGCTCGGTTTCAGCTGGGGTGGCGGCATGAGCTACGCCCTCGCCTGTGCCCGGGCCGACGTGTTCCGGGCCGTCGCGGTGATCGCCGGTGCGCAGATCAGCGGCTGTTCCGGTGGTTCGCAGCCGATCGCGTACTTCGGGCTGCACGGCATCTCGGACAACGTGCTCAGCATCGGCCAGGGGCGGTCGCTGCGCGACACGTTCGTCCGCAACAACGGATGCACCGCGCAGAACCCGCCGGAGCCGGGAGCGGGCAGCCGTACCCACATCACCACCGCGTACTCCGGTTGCCGGGCGGGTTACCCGGTGCAGTGGGCTGCCTTCGACAACGGGCACATGCCCGGGCCGGTGGACGGCACGTACGCCGAGAGCGGCGTCACCACCTGGACCAAGGGTGAGATCTGGCGGTTCTTCGCCCAGTTCTCCTGACCTGCGCCGGCCGGCCGCCGTTGCCAGCGGGGCCCGGCCGTCGATCAGCGCTGGAGTCGGGGCACCTTGCCGGAGCCCTTGCGGCGGACCAGCCACGCCTCGGTGATGTGGGTGAACATCGCCTCGGCGGCACCGTCGGGATCCCGGGCGGCGATCCGTTCGTAGATGCGGCGATGCCCGCGGTTGGACGCCACGCACAGCGAACGCTGGGTCCGACCCATGTAGCGCGCGGTGTTGACGACCTGGCTCTCCAACGACCGGACGACGCCACGGGCGATGCGATTGCCCGAGGCCTGCATGATCACGTCGTGGAAGGCCCGGTCGTGGTCGTGGTAGGCGACCTGGTCGTCGACGAGCTCGTCCATCCGGTCCACCAGGGCGCGGAGTCGGTCGAGGGTCTCCTGGCCGGCCAGCCGGGCGGCGACGTGGGCCATGTCCGATTCCAGCAGCCGCCGGGTGACCACGAGGTCGTCGAGGATGGCGAGGCTGTCGTCCTCGGCGATGGTGGCCGCCAGGACCAGTTCGTCGAGCATGTCCCACATCGACTGCGGGGTGACCATCGTGCCGGCACCCTGGCGGACCTGCACCAGGCCTTTCTCCTGGAGCACCTTGACCGCCTCCCGCACCACGGTGCGGCTCACCGAGAAGGTCTCGCAGAGGACCGGTTCCGGTGGCAGGGCCGTGCCCGAGGGGTGCACCCCACGGACGATTCGCTGCACCAGCTCGGCGGTGACCGCCCTGGCGAGGTTTGTGGGTCGCCGGACCCAGGCCGGGGTCACGAGGCCTTCGAGGGTCGTCTCCGGTGGCGTCATGTCCCCTCCGATTTGCTTTGCCGTGGCACGACGTCCAAGAGATCAGTGTACGTCCCGCCTGTTGACCATCAGACGTCATACGAGTTACGTTCCATCGATCGATTGTCGGCGTGGCGGCCGGGCCGTCAGCCAACCCCGTTCAGAGGTGAACAACGATGAAACAGCGCGCGTTATGGTCAGCCGCCCTTGTTGTCGGACTGGTGACGATGGCGGGCTGCGGAAGTGCCACCGGATCGGGCAACTCCTCCGGCGGCTCCGCAGACAAGCTGGTGGTGTGGGACTGGAAGTCGGGCGAGGCTTCCGCCGCACAGTACCTCGACAAGGCGAAGGCCGACTTTGCCAAGAAGCACCCCGACGTGACGGTCGAGTTCGTCGCGCAGCCGTTCGACCAGTACTACACCCTGCTCGGCGCCGCGATCCAGGCCGGCAAGGGCCCGGACGTCATGCTCTTCAACGGCGGCGGCCAGATCCGCGACCGGGTGGACGCCCTGGTGCCGCTGGACGAGTACGTGGCCGAGGACAAGCAGCGACTCGCCGGCTGGGACGCCTTCACCTCCGACGGCAAGACCTATGCCGGCCCGGTGACGTTGCAGGGCCACCCCATCTACTACAACAAGGCGCTCTACGCCAAGGCCGGGCTCGACCCGGCGACGCCGGCCACCACCTGGAGCAAGTTCCTCGCCGACTGCACCGCCATCGCCCGGGCCGGCGCCAAGTGCTTCGCCCTGGGCAACAAGGAAGGCGTGGGCATCCAGTTCTGGCTCTCCGCCCTGGGCTCGGGCATCCTCACCGCCGGGGAGTACGACGACTGGATCGCCGGCAAGCGTGACTGGAACTCGCCGAACGTCAAGCGGGTCTTCGCGCTCTGGAAGGAGGCCGGCGCGGCGGGCCTCAACAACGACGGCGCCAACTCGACCGCCATGTTCAACGACTCCTTCGCCATCTTCCAGTCCGGCAAGGCGGCCCACATCATCGGACTGATGTCCGACGTGGGGCACTGGAAGGACTTCAACGAGTTCCTCACCCCCGAGAACCTCGGCGTGATGAGCGCACCGGTGGTCACCGAGGGCACCACGCCCAGCCTGGCCTACGACGGCGGCATCGGGTACGCGGTCGCGAAGTGGACGAAGGACCCCAAGGTCGCCGCCGACCTGGTGCGCTCCCTGACCTCGACCGACGCGCTCAAGGCGTTCTACGCCGACGCGGGCGCGGTCGCGGCCGACACCACCATCGACGTCTCCCAGGGCGGCGCGGCCGTCGCCGGCATCGTCGCCGAGCTCAAGGGCGGCAAGCCGGCCCTGCACGTGGCGCTCTCCTCCAAGACGATCGACCTGATGGGGCGGCTCTCCCAGCAGCTGCTCAGCGGCTCGATCACCGTCGACGAGGTGGTGAAGCAGTTGGCCGCTTCCGACCAGGCGGGCTGAGCGCGTGCCGATCGGAAACACGCAGCCGTCGGTCCGTCCGGCTCTGTCCGGTCGGACCGACGGTCCCGCGGGTGACACCTCCGCCCGCCGCCCTGCGCGCCGCGCCGGCAGCGGCGGCGGCCTGCGGGCCGAGCGCCTCGCCCCCTACATCCTGGTCGCACCGGCAGTACTGATCATCGTGCTGCTGCGGCTCTATCCGCTGCTGCTCGGAGTCAACTTCTCCTTCACCGGGGACGGGGCACGCAACGGAACGGCGGTGGGCATCGACAACTACCGCGAGCTGTTGACGGACCCGCTGTTCCGTACCGCGCTGGGCAACGTCGGGTGGCTGGTGCTGCTGCTGCCGGTGGCGGTGGCGATCCCCGGGCTGCTGGCCACCTTCATCTACCTCCGGGTGCCCGGCCACCGCGTCTACCGCAGCGTCTACTTCTTCCCTGCGGTGCTCTCCCCGGTCATCGTGGGCGCGATCTTCAACCTGCTGCTCGCCTTCGACGGCCCGCTCAACGCCGTCCTGGGCGCGGTCGGCGTCCCGCCGACCGACTGGCTCGGCAACCCGGACATCGCCATGTTCGTGGTGGTCGGGGTGCACGTCTGGGCCACGTTCGGCATGTCCCTGGTGGTCTTCCTGGCCGGCTTCGCGACGCTGGACAGCGCCCTGCTGGACGCGGCCCGGGTGGACGGGGCATCGCTGCCACAGGTGATCCGGCACGTGATCATCCCAGGGCTGTCCCGGACCATCCAGTTCGTCTTCGTGACCACGATGATCGGGATGCTGACCTCGATGTTCGGCCTGCTCTACGTGATGACCAGCGGCGGCCCCGAGGGCTCGACCTACCTGCCGGAGTACTACATCTGGATCCAGCAGGGCCAGATGAACCGCCCCGCCCTCGCCTCGGCGGCCTCGACCGTGCTCTTCGTGATCATGCTCGTCGTCGGGCTGTTGCAGATCCAGCTGCTCAGGCGGGCGGGGAAGGAGAGTTGATGTCCCACCTGCGACGCGGGCGATGGCTGATCGCCCTTCCGATGTCGTTGCTCGCCCTGGCGACGATCTACCCCCTGCTGTTCACCGCCAACGTGGCGATGAAGACCCGACGCGACTACATCCTCGACCGGTTCGCCCTCACCGATGCCCTGCGCTGGGACAACATCATTACCGCGTGGACCAGCGTCGGGATGGGCCGCTACTTCATCAACTCGCTGGTCGTGGTGACCTCGTCGGTGATCCTGCTGCTGCTGCTCGGCTCGATGGCCGGTTTCGCCCTGAGCCAACTGCGCTTCCGCGGCTCGTCGGCGCTGTTCCTGGGCTGCCTCGCGGGCCTGTTCGTGCCGTTCCAGGTGATCATGGTGCCGCTGGCCCGGATCATGGCCGACACGGCGCTCATCGACACGTACCCGGGGCTGGTCCTCGTCTACGTGGCGCAGTTCCTGCCCTTCACCGTCTTTCTGATGACGAGCTACTACCGGGGCGTGCCACCGGAGATCATCGACGCGGCCCGGATCGACGGCAACAGCATCTACGGCGTGTACCGCCGGATCATGCTGCCCCTGGGCACACCGGCGCTGCTGTCCGTCGGCATCCTCAACGCGCTGTTCTGCTGGAACGACGTACTCATGTCGTTGGTGATGATGCCGTCGGCCGAACACCGCACGCTCATGGTGGGGGTGACCTCGCTGCGGGGGCAGTACTCCGACGACATCCCCACCTTCGCGTCCGGTGTGCTGATCGCCGCCATCCCCGTCCTGGTGGTCTACCTCTTCCTCCAGCGCCAGATCGCCGACGGCGTCGCCGCCGGCTCCACGAAGGGTTGACATGCGGATCACCGGATATCGGACGCTCACCACCGTGCAGGAATGGGGGCGGCCCGTCGGCGACGCCAACGGCGTCTTCGCCGACGGGGTCGTCCCGGTGCCGATCGTCGTCGTCGACACCGACGAGGGCATCCGCGGAGTGGGCATCGGCCCGTCCGTGGAGATCGAACGGATCTTCGCGGCGATCGACGGCGAGGATCCCCGCGCCGTCACCACGCTCTACGACCGGATGCTGCGGCACACCTTCAAGGCCGGGCACGCGGGCCCGGTCTTCGGCACCATCGGCGCGCTCGACACCGCCCTGTGGGACATCAAGGCGCAGGCCGCCGGTGAGCCGCTGTGGCGGCTGCTCGGCGGCCGCGACCGGCGGGTCCCGGCCTACGCCTCCGGTCTCGACATCGGCCTCACCGACGACGAACTGGTCAAGGCATACCAGGAGTACGCCCAGTACGGCCTACGGGCCGCCAAACTCAAGGGCGGCCTGGACATCGAGCGTGACCGGCACCGGCTGTGCCTGATCAGGGACGTGCTGACCGAGGCCGGTCAGGGCCGCAGGCCGGGCCTCATGCTCGACGTCAACGAGGCGTGGACCCGCAAACAGGCGGTCCGACACGTCAGCGAGATCGAACGCGTGCTGGACCTGATCTGGATCGAGGAACCCGTCCGACGCTGGGACGCCGAAGGCCTCGCCACAGTCGGCCGGGGCATCCGCGCCTCGGTCGCCACCGGCGAGAACCTCACCGGGCTCGAACAGTACCGCCCGTTGATCGCCGCCGGCGCGGTCGACATCATCCAGACGGCCGCCGTCTGGGGGGTCACGCACTTCCTGCGCGCCTCGGCCCTGGCCCACGCGCACGACCTGCCGATCAGCCCGATCGGCAACAGCCCGGTCGGGCTGCTGCACGCGGCGACCTCGGTGCCGAACCACCTGACCAGCGAGTTGCAGGATCTGCGTCCACCGGTCGGCCTCACCGTCGACCTGCACGTCGAGGACGGTGCCTTCGTCCTCGGCGACTCGCCGGGGCTCGGCATCCACGTCGACGAACGGGTGATCGCCGCCGGCCGGCGTCCGCAGGCCCACCCGGATGACAGCCCGAACGTACGGCCGGAGCAGGCCGGACGCCGCCTGCTGGCGGAGGCCGACGGGGTACCTCCCCACCGGCGGTGGCCCGTCGCGGCACCCACCCCAGCGTCCCGTGACAACCACGAGCCCGACGGACAGATCCACCGGACGGTGGCGTCATGAGGGTCCTTGCCGCTGCCGCCGACGGCGCGCCTCACCGAGTTGAATAACGCGGCTGCGGCGCTCGGCGCTGGTGGCAGTACGGGTCTTGATCGGCGCGGTTCATATCATGGGAAGTCCTTACCGAATAGTGGGATGGATGGTTAGGGTTGCGGTAGTCGATCGAGGGGACTCGTGCATGCCGGCCGCACCGAACGTCTACACCCACGGGCACCATGAGTCGGTGCTGCGCTCACACCGGTGGCGTACCGCCGAGAACTCGGCGGCGTACCTGCTGCCGCACCTCGCGCCGGGCTCGTCGGTGCTCGACGTCGGCTGCGGACCGGGCACCATCACCGTCGACCTGGCCGCCCGCGTGGCACCCGGACGAGTCACCGCCGTCGAGATCACCGACGACGCACTCCAACTCGCCCGCACGGAGGCCGACGCCCGTGGTCAGGGCAACATCGACTTCGCGGTCGCCGACGTGCACGCGCTGGACCTCTCCGACGGTACGTTCGACGTCGTCCACGCCCACCAGGTGCTTCAGCATGTCGCCGATCCGATCCAGGCCCTGCGCGAGATGCGCCGGGTCTGCCGTCCCGGTGGAATCGTCGCCGCGCGGGACAGCGACTATGCGGCGTTCACCTGGTTTCCGCGCGTGCCGGCGCTCGACGACTGGCTCGCCCTGTACCAGCAGGCCGCCCGCGCCAACGGAGGCGAACCGGACGCCGGGCGGCGTCTGCTCTCCTGGGCGCACGCCGCCGGGTTCACCGACGTCAGGGCGACGGCGAGCACCTGGTGCTTCGCCACGCCGGAGGACCGGGAATGGTGGGGCGGGATGTGGGCCGAGCGGATCCTGAATTCGGACCTGGCCCGACAGGTGCTGGCCGCAGGCGTCGCCACGGCGCAGGACCTACGCAACATCTCGGACGGCTGGCGGGAGTGGGCCGAAGCAGCGGATGCCTGGTTCGCCGTGCTGCACGGCGAGATCGTCTGCCGCGCCTGACGGAGAGAAGCGCGCTTGGCCAGGACATGCGTCGTCGACCCCAGCCGCTGGCTGTGACGCGGCCACCGACGAACCTGAACCCATCGCAACGGTGGTTGGCACCAAACTGCGTCGTTAGCCAAGCCGACTCCGAGCAGGTGCCCGCATCAGCCGCGATCCGCGGTCAGGCTGTGAGGACTGGAAGGATGGGCCGATGATTCATTCGTTCCATCTCGTACTGCTTCCACCGGCCTTGACCTTGCGCACACTGCGGCGCGGGCCTCGGGCGGCTGGGCTGCGGCATGCCGAGTGTTTCCCGCTCATGCGGCTCGGTTCCCCGGTGCTGTCGGTGGAACGGATGCAGCTGCGACGCCTGGCGATGTTCGCCGAGTGGGCCGATGAATCGGCGTTGGAACGGTTCCTCGCAGACGACGCGCTGGGGCGGCGGCTCGCCGCCGGATGGCATGTGCGATTGCAGTACCTGCGGCGTTACGGCGAGGTGGCCGCGCTCGCCGGCCTGCCGGTGCAGGCGGGCCGGTGGGATCCGGAGGAGCCGATGGTGGCCGTCACCCTCGCCCGGCTCAAGCTTCTCGAACTGCCCCGGTTCCTGAAGTGGGGGCGGCCGGTCGAACGCCTGGTCGCCAGCCACCCTGGCGCCACCTTCGCCACCGCAGCGATGCGCCCGCCGCACACCTTCTCCACCTTCACGATCTGGCGCAGCGTCCGCGAGATGACCGACATGGTCCACGGCCGTAGCGCCGTCCCACAAGCTGACACCCACGCCGTCGCCATGGTCGAACAGCATCGCCGGGACTTCCACCACGAGTCCGCGTTCATGCGATTCCGCCCGTTGTCCGAACACGGAACCTGGGAGGGGCGCCGGCTGCTTCCCTGAGCGACTCGGGTGCCAACGGTGTCGGGACCGGCGCCGTGGTGCGACGCCGGTCCCGATCGGAGGTGTCACTGGTCAGCTGTGGCCGGTCAGGCCTGGCTGAACCGCCACTGCTGGTTGGTGCCACCGTGGCAGGTCCACTGCAACAGTCGGGCTCCGTCGGTGGTGGCGGCGGAGTTGACGTCCAGGCAGAGCCCGCTCGGCACACTCTTCACCGTGTAGACCCCGGAGGTGCCGGTCGGGGTGGCGGTGAACTTCTGTTGGTTGCTGTTGTTGCAGGTGGCCTGCTGGAGGAAGGCCCCCGCTGTGGTGGAGCCGCCGATCACCTCGGCGCACTTGCCACTGTGCACCGCCTTCAGGTAGACCGCGCCATTACCGGCGTCGACGGCCTGCCACTTCTGGTTGTTGCCGCCGGTGGACGCCCACTGATGGATCTGCGCGCCGTCGGCGGTGGAGACACCGTTGACGTCCATCAGCTTGCCGCTGTGCTGCGCGGTAAGCGTCCAGGTCCGGCCCGCCACCCCGTCACCGGGAGGAGGGGTGACCGGGCCGCCGGTGCCGACCCCGGGGCCACCGAAGGTGTGCGAGTCGAGGTCGAACCAGTTGTTGCCGCTGCCCTTGAACACCAGATACAGGGTGTGGGTCCCGGCCAGGGCGGTGACGTTCACCGGCGGCGTGGACTGGTAGTTGTCCCAGCCGCCGGTGGCGGGCACCGGCGTGGTGGCCAGCAGCGTGCCGGTGGGTGAGCCGGCCCGCAGTTCGATCGTGCCGCCGCCCGACGGCGACGACAGCCGGTAGCTGACCGTGTTGATCCCCGACAGGCTCATCGGGGTGAACGCCACCCAGTCGTTGTTGGAGATGTCCCCGATGCGCTTGCCGCTCTGCGCGCCGGCCTGCTCGACGACCCGGGTGCCGGACTGGCTGCTGTAGTACTCGGCCTGCTTGTGCTTGGGTTGGAGGATCACCTGCGCGTGACCGGTGAGCGGCGCCGCGCCACCCGCCCCGCCGTTGTCGGTGTAGCGGGCGTTGAGCACGTAGAACAGGTTGGCGCCGTCGGGGTGCCCGCCGAGCAGGTCGGTCGGGATCGTGCCCGAGCAGCCGGGATAGTCGGTGGTCTCGTGGGCGTGGTCGTCGTGCCCGAGCGCGGGATTGAGGAACACCTTGGAGCAGTCGATCGCCGCGCCACCCGGGTCGGAGACGGAGATCTGGTACGAGACCCGGTCGCCGAAGGTAAGCATGCCTCCGTTGGCCGGGGTGGTGATGGTGACCACCGGGGCGGTGTTGCCGACGGTGATCTGGACGTTGGCGAAGCCGCTCTTGCCCGAACTGTCGGTCACCTTCAACTGGGCCGTGTAGTTGCCGTTGCTGGTGTAGACCTTGGACGGGTTGGCCGCCGTCGAGGTGGTGCCGTCACCGAAGGTCCACTGGTAGCTGAGCGTGTCGCCCGGATCGGGGTCCATCGACCCGGCACTGGAGAACTGCACGGTCAGCGGGGCGTTGCCGCTGGTCGGCGTCCCGCTCGCCTTCGCGATCGGGGTACGTCCGCCCTGGATGTAGTCGATCCGGTAGAGACCCGAGTCGCTGTTGCCGCCGCCGAAGTTGGTGCCCCACTCCAGCAGATACAGCGAACCGTCCGGGCCGAACTCCATGTCCATCGGCTTGTTGAACCGGGTGGTCGGCAGGAACGGGTTGGTGCGGGTGACCGCCGTGGCGGAGTCGAAGTGCACCTCCTTGATGTAGTTGCGGGACCACTCGTAGAAGAAGTGCACGCCGTCGTAGTAGGGCGGGAACTTGGTCGCCGACGGGTTCGCCGCGTTGTACCGGTAGACCGGTCCACCCATCGGGGCGGAGCCGCCGGAGCCCAGTTCGGGGAAGGTCTGCGAGGTGCCGTAGCCGTACCAGATGTTGGGCGCGACCACCGGCCGCAGGCTGGTCAGGCCGGTGTTGTTGGGCGAGTTGTTCACCGGCGCCGCGCAGTTGAACTTGGCGCCCACCGCACCGGTGTCCGGGTTGTACGGCGCGTACGGCTGGTTGTCGCCGTGGCAGAACGGCCAGCCGTAGTTCCCCGGTGCCTTGATCACATTGAGTTCGACGAGACCTTCGGGGCCGCGGTTGGTCGTCGGGGGATTGCGGTCGGGCCCGTAGTCGGCCAGGTAGACCCAGCCGTTGGCCGGATCGATGGAGAAGCGGAAGGGGTTGCGGAAACCCATCGCGTAGATCTCCGGGCGGGTCTGCGCGGTGCCCTGCGGGTAGAGGTTGCCCGACGGGATGGTGTAGCCGCCGCCGGCCGAGGGCCGGATCCGCAGCAGCTTGCCACGCAGGTCGTTGGTGTTGCCGGCGGTACGGGCGGCGTCGAGCATGTGCTTGCCCGACCGCCAGTCCAGCGGGGCGTAGCCCTGCCAGTTGGGGTCGAGGTTCGGTGCCACGTCGTCGCCGGTGCCGATGTAGAGGTTGCCGTCCGGACCGAAGTCGATGTACCCGCCGGTGTGGCCGGGCTCCGGGTAGGTCCGGTCCCGGTACGCCGGGATGTCGATGATGGTGACACCGCTGGACATGTTGAGCGTGTCACCGGTCAACGTGTAGCGGGACACCCGGTTGACGTCCGTGCTGCTGCTCGCCGGTGAGTGGTACAGGTAGACGTACCCGTTGCTGGCGAAGTTCGGGTCCAGGGCCAGCCCGGTGAGTCCGTCCTCGCCACCGGTGTAGACGCTCAGCGTGCCGGCGGTGACGGTGCTGTTCGTACTCGGCTTGAAGATCTTGACCTGGCCGCCGCGTTGCACGTAGAGCACCCGGCCGTCGGGTGCCACCGCCAGCGCCATCGGGTCGACGGTGTTGTCGTCGAGGGTGCGCTTCTCGAAGTTGCCCCAGACGGTGCCACCGCAGTCGCCGGGCTGGTTGCCGGCGGCCCACTTGACGCCACCGAGGACGTGGTTGCGGAAGTGGGTCTCGCTGTAGGACGCGATGGCGTGACCCATGGCCGTGGCCCAGACCCGACCGCCGCCGACGCTGCGGCACCAGGAGATCGGGTGATCCGGGCCCATCGCCCGGGAACCGGGGTTGTACGTCCGTTCGTCGGCGGTCACCAGCACGTGCACGTCGCCGCGGGGGTTCTTGTCGAAGTTGTACCACTCCTCGCTGCGGTTCCAGCGATCCGGCAGGCTGGCTGTGGACGGGTGCTTCCTGTCGGCCACGATCGCGGTGCCGGGCAGCACGCCGGGGGAGTGCTCGGGCATGTGCGCGCCGGCGTTGATGGTCTGGTCCCACCACGGGTATTCGCCCTCGATGCCCATGTCGGTGGCGTTGTGGATGGCGACGATTCCCTTGCCCGAGGCGAGGTAGCCCTCCACCGCCTGGCGTTGGGCGGCCGAGGTCCAGACCATGCCGGAGGTCTGGAACATGATGAGGACGTCGAAGGTGGCCAGGTTGGCCGGGGTGAAGACGCTCGAGTCCTCACTGTGCACGAGCTCGAAGTTGTCGGCTGCCGCCTGCTGCTGGAACATCGACACCCCGGCGGGGATCGAGTCGTGCCGGTAGCCGGTGGTCTTGGTGAACAGCAGCGCCCGGAAGGCGGGCGCCGCCGACGCCGGGTTGACCAGCGCGAGCGCCAGTAACAGACCCAGGGTCACACCGATGATTGTTGTCTTACGACGCATTCCGTCTCCTCTGTGGCGGTGCGGTGCGGGGTGGGGCGGGGCAACTGTGGTGCGACCACGGAGCCGGTCACCGGTCCGGGCACGGCGCAGGGTGCCGTGCGGTGGGCGCGAGCCTGGTCGCGTCGTCGTGCCTGGCGTCGCCCGGTCGCACGGCCGGCGGTCACGCAGCGTCATGCCGGATCGGTTGCCGTCCCGTGGTCGGGAGGGCCGGGGCCGGAAGCTCTATATATGGGAAGTCGTTGATGTTAACGACAACATCTGGAGCGGTGTGGTGCGGTAGCGCGCGTCCTGAAGGTGCCCGTATGGACGCTCACCTGGGCGGTGAGATGATCGAAAGCCGCTGCCAGGTGGGGGATTGCGAACTCATACCCGAACATCTATCTTCATACGTGTGATGTTTCGGTTGTGTCAAGCGAAAGTTTGAGCACGACCACAGGAAGTGCCGTGCTCGGCGACGAAAACGGGCGGGTCGCCGACGCGGAAGTGCTCTGTGCGCCGCCGATGCACCTCGATTCTGACTACTATCCGTAAGGGATTTCGACGATGCCAGACGGACACTCCGGTGCCCTGCTCGCCCTGCGGGGCATCAGCAAGTCCTTCTTCGGCGTCGGTGTCCTGCACGAGGTCGACCTCGACGTCGCGGCCGGCGAGGTGCACGCGGTCGTCGGCGAGAACGGCGCCGGCAAGTCCACCATGATGAAGATCGTCTCCGGCGGGTACGCCCCGGACGCCGGCACCATCACCCTGGCCGGGCAGCCGCAGGTGTTCGGCAGCCCACGCGACGCCCAGCGGTCCGGCGTCGGCATCATCCACCAGGAGTTCAACCTGCTGCCGGAGCGCACCGTCGCCGAGAACGTCTACCTGGGCCACGAGCCGGTACGCCGCGGCCTGGTCGACCGGCGTCAGATGCTCGCCTCCACCCGACGTCTGCTGGACTCGATCGGCGAGACGGCCCTGCCCGCCGACGCGCCGGTCGGACGCCTCAGCGTCGCCCAGCAACAGGTCGTCGAGATCGTCAAGGCGCTCGCCCTCGACGCGCGACTGATCATCATGGACGAACCCACCGCCGCGCTGGCCGACCACGAGGTGGCCCTGCTCTACCGCCTGGTACGCCGCCTTCAGGAGCAGGGCATCGGCATCCTCTACGTCTCGCACCGGCTCACCGAGGTCTTCGACCTGTCCAGCCGGATCACCGTGCTCAAGGACGGCCGACGGGTGACCACCGTGCCCACCGCCGACACCACCGCCGACGAGCTGGTCCGGCACATGGTCGGGCGGGAACTGTCCCACTACTACCCGCCGCGAGCCGCCCCGCAGGACATCGGCGAGGTCCGGCTCACCGTCCGCGCGGGCGGCAACCGCAAGCTGCGCGACATCGACCTGACGTTGCGCGCGGGAGAGGTGCTCGGCGTCGGCGGCCTCCAGGGCTCCGGGCGCTCCGCCCTGGCCCGGGCCCTGTTCGGGGTGGCACCGTTCACCGCCGGCGAGGTCGTCGTCGACGGCACCCCGACCCGCCTGCGTTCCCCGCGTACCGCGATGCGGGCCGGGGTCGCCTACGTCAGCGAGGACCGCAAGGGCGAGGGGATCGTCGCCCGCCAGTCCGTACTGGACAACGCGCTGCTGGCCAGCCGCGCCGTCTTCGCCCTCCGCTCCGGCCGCGCCGCCCGCACCGTACGGGTCCGGGAACTGCTCGCCGCCGTCGAGGTCCGCAGCGCCGGTGACCAGCAGGAGATCCGGTACCTGTCCGGCGGCAACCAGCAGAAGGTGGTGCTGGCCCGCTGGCTCGCCGTGAACCCGCGGATCCTGCTCTTCGACGAACCCACCCGGGGCATCGACGTGGGTGCCAAGTCGGCGATCCACGACCTGGTGCGCCGACTCGCCCGCGACGGCGCGGCGGTACTGATGATCTCGTCGGACCTGCCCGAACTGCTCGGCATGAGCGACCGCATGATCGTCATGCGCGACGGGCGGATCGCCGGTGAACTGTCGGCCGGCGCCACCGAGGAGGACGTCGTCGCGCTCGCCGTCGGCACGGTACGGGAGACGGCCGCGTGAGCGCCCTGCCCCTGCTGCCCGCCCGCCGACCGGTGCCGGGCGTGTTCGTGGCCCTGGGCCTCACCCTCGCCATCGGCTGGCTGGTCGTCGCGATCGACGGCGGCCAACTGTTCAACCAGTCGACGACGGTGAGTCTGCTGCACGTCGCCGCCGGGCTCGGGTTCGTCGCGGTCGGCCAGACCCTGGTCATCCTCGGCGGCTCACTGGACCTCTCGGTGGCGTACGTGGTCAGCCTCAGCACCCTCGTCGCGGCCGAGACGATGAACGGCAGCGACGCGGCGCTGCTGCCCGCGATCGGCCTCGCCCTGCTCGTCAGCGCCGGCATCGGGCTGTTCAACGGGTTGCTCGTCACCACCGGTCAGATCAACCCGTTCATCGCCACCCTCGGTGTCGGGCTGCTGCTCAAGGGCTATCTCGACAGCAGGTACGACGGCCCGGCCGGCAGCACCGCCCCGGCCCTCGTGCAGACCCTCGGCTACCAGCGGGTCGGGCCCGTACCGCTGTCCTTCCTGCTGCTGCTCGCGGTCGCCGGGGCCTGCTGGTTCCTGCTGTCGCGGACCCGGTTCGGTCACCACCTGATCGCCGTCGGCGGTGACCCGGAGGTGGCCCGGCTCTCCGGTGTCCGCAACGACCGGGTACGGGTGACCGCCCACGTGCTCTGCTCCCTGTGCGCCGGGCTCGCCGGGATCTACCTCGCCAGCCGCCTCGGCTCCGGCGCTCCCCGGGTCGGCACCGAGGGCCTCTACGACCTGGAATCGATCGCCGCGGTGGTGATCGGCGGCACCGCCCTCGCCGGCGGCCGGGGCGGGGTCGTCGGCACCGTCGGCGGCGTGCTGCTGCTCGCCGGCATCGACGCCATCTTCAACCAGCTCGCGGTGGACGCCTTCGCCAAGCAGGTCGTCCGAGGCGTGATCATCATCGCCGCCGTGGCCGTCTACGCCCGTCGGGCCCTGCGGAAGGCGGACCGGTGACCGCACAGACCGTCTCGCGCCGCCTCGCACCGCTGCGGCGGGGCAACGCCGGTGGGATCCTGCCGATCCTCGCGGTGCTGGTGGTGCTCCTGGCCCTCGTCGCCGCCCGCCAACCCGACTTCCTCAGCCCGCCGTCGCTGATGTCGTTCCTCGGCCGCTCGGCGCCGATCATCCTGCTCGCCGCCGGTCAGTACTTCGTGATCGTCTCCGGGGAGTTCGACCTGTCCGTCGGCTCCCTGGTCACCGCGCAGGTGGTGGTCGCCGCCCGGCTCATCGACAGCGACCCGTCGCGGACCTGGCCGGTGGTGCTGGTGCTGCTCGCCGGAGGTGCGCTCGTCGGCCTGGTCAACGGCCTGATCACCACCCGGCTGCGGGTGCCCTCGTTCGTCACCACCCTCGGCATGTTCCTGATCCTCGTCGGCGCGGTCTACCTCTGGTCCGACGGCGCACCCAAGGGCGGCCTCACCGACCAGTTCCGCCAACTCGGTCGCCGGGCCGTCGAGGACGTACCGGTGCTCGGTCGGCTGCCGTACGCGCTGCTGGTCCTGCTGGTCCTCGCGGTGGCCGCGGTGCTGCTGATGCGCTCCGACTTCGGTCGGACCCTGGTCGCCGTCGGCGACAACCCGCGGACCGCACAGCTGAGCGGGGTGCGGGTGTGGCGGACCCGCACCATCGCCTTCGTCCTCAGTGGCCTCGCCGCGGCGGTCGCGGCGATCCTGATCGGCGGCTACGGCGGCGTCTCCTTCCAGGCCGGCGCGGGCCTGGAGTTCGGTGCCATCACCGCGGTCGTCCTCGGCGGGGTCGCCCTGGGCGGCGGCCGAGGCTCGGTCGTCGGCGCGATGCTCGGCGCGCTGACCCTCGAACTGCTCTTCGCGTTGATGAATTTCTACGGCGTCTCCGGCGCGCTCAGACCGAGCGTGCAAGGCGCCATCATCCTGCTCGCCGTGGCGGTCTCGGCCCGGCGTTTCTCATCCAGATAAAGGGGATTGCCTCATGAAACGTTGCCTGGCCGCGGTCGCCGCGGTGACCTTGTTGACGCTCGCCGGCTGCGCCACGGACACGCCGGTGGCCACCGGATCGAGCACCGAGTCCGCACCTGCCGGCGCCGGCACCGGCGAGCAGTCGAAGTTCTTCGACCAGGCCGACTACGACAACGAGTTGGCACTGCTCGACGCCACCGCCACCGGGCCGGCGGACAAGCCGTGGGAGCAGGCGCTCAACCCCACGCTTGTGGACACCACGAAGTTCAAGAAGGCCGGCCCGTACAAGATCTGTTTCTCCAACGCGGCGTTGAACAACCCGTGGCGGCAGGTCGGTTACAAGACCATGCAGGCCGAGGTGGCGGCGCAGGGCGACCGGATCAAGGAGTTCGTGCACGTCGAGGCCGAGGGCAAGGACCAGAAGCAGATCGCCGACATCAACGACCTGCTCGGCAAGGACTGCGACGCCCTGATCGTCTCGCCGAACACCACCGCCACCCTCACCCCTGCCGTGGAAGCGGCCTGCCAGACCGGTCTGCCCGTGATCGTCTTCGACCGTGGCGTCGACACCGACTGCCCGGTGACCTTCATCAACCCCATCGGCGGGTACGGCTTCGGTCATGTCGGCGCGGAGTTCGTCAGCCAGCGGATGAAGCCCGGCGGCAAGCTGCTCGCCCTGCGCATCCTGCCCGGCGTGGACGTGCTGGAGACCCGCTGGTCCGCCGCGAAGGTCGCCTTCGACAAGGCGGGCGTCGACGTCGTCGGGGTCGAGTTCACCGACGGTGACCCGGCCAAGACCAAGAAGATCGTCGACGACTACCTCCAGCGGTACGGCACCATCGACGGCGTCTGGATGGACGCCGGGGCGGTCGCGGTCGCGGCGGTCGAGGCGTTCCAGGACGCCGGCAAGCCGGTGCCCCCGATCAACGGCGAGGACCAGCTCGACTTCCTGAAGGTGTGGAAGGAGGCCGGTCTCACCGCGATCGCGCCGACCTACCCGACCTACCAGTGGCGCACCCCGATCATCGCGGCGCTGCGCATCCTCGACGGCCAGCAGGTGTCCAGCCCGTGGAAGCTGCCCCAGCCGACGATCACGCAGGACAACCTCGACAGCTACCTGGATGCGGACATGCCGCCGCTGCACTACGCGATGTGCGGCTGCACCGACCTGCCCGGATACCCCCAGCGCTGGAAGTAGGCCCGATGTACGAGATCGGCGTCAACCCGTGGGTGTGGGCCTCACCGGTCGACGACGCGGCCCTCGCCGACCTGGTGCCCCGGATCGCCCGGTTCGGCTTCGACGCGGTGGAGTTGCCGATCGAGCAGCCCGGGGACTGGGATCCGGCACGGACCCGGGACCTGCTCACGGCCCACGGCCTGACCGCCGCCGGCGTCTGCGCGGTCACCCCGCCCGGTCGGGACCTGGTCGACGCCACCCCGGAGGTGGTCGAGGCGACCCGGGCGTACCTGCGGGGCTGTGTGGACGCTGCGGTGGCCGTCGGCGCGCCGACCGTCGGCGGGCCGGTCTACGCCTCGGTGGGCCGGACCTGGCGGATGAGCGTGGCCGAGCGCGCCGCCTGCTACGCCGACTTCCGTCGGGCGCTGACGCCGGTCGCCGACTACGCCGGGGAGCGGGGTGTGGCCATCGGCGTGGAGGCGCTCAACCGCTACGAGACGAGCGTGGTCAACACCATCGAGCAGACGTTGGACCTGATCGACGGTCTGCCGCCGAACGTCGGTCTCATGATCGACACGTACCACATGAACATCGAGGAGGCCGACCCGTACGCTGCGCTCGCCGTCGCCGGCTCGCACATCAAGCACGTGCAGGTCAGCGGCACCAACCGGGGTGCTCCCGGCGCCGACCACCTGGACTGGCCCCGGTTCCTCGCCGTGCTGACCACGACCGGATACCGGGGCGCGGTCTGCATCGAGTCGTTCACCCCGGACAACGACACGATCGCCACCGCCGCCTCGATCTGGCGACCGTTGGCTCCCTCACCGGACCGGCTCGCCCTCGACGGCCTGGCCCACCTGCGCGGAATCCTCGGCTGACCTGCCAGCGACATCCCGTGCAGCCCTGAGCACGCACCCCCACCCACCACACTCCCGTCCCAGGTAAGGAGACCTCTGTGTCCGTACCTCCCTTGTCGGCCGCACCCGGACGGGTGCTGGCCGCGATCGCGGCGGTGACGCTCACCGGCGCGGTCACCGCCACCGTCGTGGCCGCCTCCGCCGCACCCGCCCTCGCGGCCAC
This sequence comes from Micromonospora maris AB-18-032, assembly GCF_000204155.1. NCBI lineage: Bacteria > Bacillati > Actinomycetota > Actinomycetes > Micromonosporales > Micromonosporaceae > Micromonospora > Micromonospora maris. The sequence goes on from NC_015434.1 coordinate 3,025,077, forward strand.
CACCACCCTGTACGCATCCCCGTCCGGTAGCGGCAGCAGTTGCAGCGCCGCCCAGCCGTGCTCGTTGACCGCCGCGCAGACCGCGGTACGGGCGCTGAACAGCTCGATGTCCGGCGACATCGTCGTGCAACTCGCCGACGGGGTGTACCGGCTGTCGTCGCCACTGCGGTTCACCGCCGCCGACTCCGGCACCAACGGCTACCGGGTGCTGTGGCAGGCGGCACCGTCGGCCCGACCCGTGATCAGTGGCGCGCGGGCGGTCACCGGCTGGTCGCTGGTCGACGCCGGCCGCAACATCTGGCGCGCCAACGTCGGCGCCGGGCTGGACAGCCGGCAACTCTATGTCGACGGTGCCGTCGCCACCCGGGCCCGTACCCAGGTCAACCGGGCCGACTTCACCGCCGACAGCACCGGCATGCGGTTCACCAGCAGCGCGTTGAGTTACCTGAACAACCTGGCCAACCAGAGCCGCATCCAGATGGAGAGCGTCAACTCCTTCACCGACCGGTACGTGTCGGTGCAGAGCATCAGCGGCAACCAGATCCGGATGCAGCAGCCGGGCTGGAGCAACAACAACTTCGGGTACGACACCTTCACCAGCCCGCACCGGCCCGGCCCGCTCTACCTGAGCAACGCCTACGAGTTCCTGGACTCGCCGGGGGAGTGGTATCTGGATCCGGGCAGCGGCGCGCTGTCCTACATCCCGCTCGCCGGGCAGAACATGAGCACCGCCCGGGTGGAGTTGCCGACGCTGCAGTCCCTGCTCCAGCTCGGCGGCACGTACGCCGCGCCCGCGCACCACGTGACGTTCTCCGGGATCACCTTCACCGGCACGAGTTGGCTGGGCGCCAGCAGCAACCAGGGCTACGTGGATCAGCAGACCGGCGCGTACATCTACGGCAACTGGAACTGGCCGGCCTTCAGTTCGTGCCACAACGGCTGCTCGCAGTTCGAGGCGACCCGACCGAACTGGCAGCAGATGCCGGCCGCCGTGCAGATCTCCGCCGCCGACAACATCACCTTCACCGACTCCGCGTTCGTCAACCTCGGTCAGACGGCCATCGGCATCGGCAACGACGCCAACGCCCACGCCAGCGGGGTCGGCCTCGGGGCCAGCAACATCACCGTCACCCGATCCGAGATCGCCCGCAACGCGGCCGGGGGCATCGTCGTCGGCGGCGTACGGGCCGACGCCCACCACCCGAGCGACCAGCGGATGGTCAACCGGGACATCACCATCAGCAACAACCGGCTGCACGACCTGGGCATCGAGTACCGGGGCATCGTCTCGGTGCTGACCACGTACGTCACCAACGCCACCATCTCGTACAACGAGGTCTACAACATGCCGTACACCGGCATGTCCATCGGCTACGGCTGGGGCTCCAACGACGCCGGCGGCAGCAACCACTACGCCGACCGGGGCCTGTACAACTACCAGCCGCGCTACACCACCGCCACCACGGCGGCCAACAACCGGCTGATCGGCAACTACGTGCACGACGTCATGCAGCAGATGAACGACGGCGGCTGCATCTACACCCTGTCGGCGAACCCGGGCGCACTGATCAGCGACAACTACTGCCTGCGGACCAACGGCCACTTCGGGCTCTACTTCGACGAGGGCTCACGCTTCTTCACCGCCCGCAACAACGTCTTCTCCTCGACCGGCACGTGGGCCACGGCCAACTACTGGTACGCCGAGAACATGGGCAACTTCACCGTCACCAACAACTGGTCGACAAACGGCAGCACCAACGTGACGAACGGCGACCGGGGCAACGTCGTCTCCGGCAACGTGACGGTGACGGGCGGCAACTGGCCCTCGGGCGCCCAGGCCGTGATGGCCGCCGCCGGACCGCAGGGCGGCGGCACCCCGCAGAGCGTGCAGATCGTCGGTGGGCAGTCCGGCCGCTGCCTGGAGATCGGTGGGTCGAGCACCACCAACGGCACCCAGGCGCAGCTCTGGGACTGCCACGGCGGCACCAACCAGCGGTGGACGTACACCGCCGGCAAGCAACTGATGGTGTACGGCAACAAGTGCCTCGACGCCTCCGGTCAGGGCACCGCCAACGGCACCCTGGCGATCATCTGGGACTGCAACGGTCAGACCAACCAGCAGTGGAACGTCAACAGCAACGGCACCATCACCGGTGTCGCGTCCGGGCTCTGTCTCGACGCCAGCGGATACGGCACCGCCAACGGCACAAAGGTCCACCTCTGGGCCTGCCACGGCGGCACCAACCAGCAGTGGTCCCTGCGCAGCTGATCCCCGCGTGGTGGGGTGGGTCGGGCCACCCCACCACGCGGTCACCCCTCGCCCTGCGTCCGATCCGGCGCGGCGGGTCGGCGTTCCCGTTCGACGATCGCCCGTACCGCAGGTGCGATCTCGGCGCCGAAGCGCTGCGTCATGCTCGGGTCGTCGCCGCCGATGATGAAGGCGCTGACGCCGTGCCGCAGGGCCAGCTCGGCGATCTGGTCGACCCAGGCGTCGGACGGGCCGTTGAGCAGCCCGCGCGGCGCCGACGAGAACTGGACGTTCATGAAGTTCATCAGCCGTCGTACGGCGGCCGGGTCGCGACCGGCGTCGTGCGCCGCGGCGTCGATCCGGGCATGGAGTTCGGGTAGGGAATCGGCCCCCCGGGGCAGGTACTCGATGGTGGGCAGCCAGCCGTCGCCGACCGCACCGGTGAGGGCGAGCATCTTCGGCTTGTACGCGCCGACCCAGATCGGGATGTCGTGGGCGGGCCGCGGGCCACGTCGGGCCCCCTTCACCGAGTAGTACCGCCCGTCGTAGTTCACGGCCCCGGTGGCATCGGTGTCCCAGATCTCGCGGATGATCTCGATGCCTTCGCCCAGCGCGGTGACGCCCTGGGCGGCGCTCAGCCGCCGTCCCCCCATGGCGGCGATGCCGTCCCAGAACGCACCGGCACCGATGCCGAGTGCGAAGCGGCCGCCACTGAGGATGTCGAGGGAGGCGGCGGCCCGGGCCAGCACCGCCGGCGGTCGCAGCGGCAGGCTGGCGACGTTGGCGTTGACGTGGATGCGCTCGGTGCGGGCCGCGGTGAAGGCGAGCAGGGTCGAGGTGTCCAGGAACGAGGGCTGGTACGGGTGGTCCTGAAAGCTGACCAGGTCGAGACCGGCCCGGTCGGCGGTGACGGCCAGGTCGACAACCTGTCGGGCCTGCTGCGCGACGGGCGTGGCGAAGACGCCGAAGAGCAGGTCGTGTCCGTAGTCGGTCATGCGCGTGCCTCCTGCACCGCTGCGGGGTCGACCGTCGGGTCGATGTTGAAGTTGTCCCGGAAGAGGTTGTCCGGGTCGTACCGGCGTTTCAACGCGCGCAGGCGCTCCAGCACCGGTGCCGGGAAGGCGTCGAGCAGCCGCGCCGGGCTGCGGTCGGTCTCGAAGCTGAGGTAGAGGCCGTCGAAATGCCGGCGCAGTGGCTCCCACACCGCGGTGAGGCGCTTGTCGTTCTGGCCCATCGCGGCCAGTTGGAAGGCCGGGGTGCGGTGGGTGAAGGCGGTGTCGTCGGGTGCCACGTCGGCGATCGCGCCGCCCATCGCCCGCAGCTCGAAGAAGTAGACGGCGCCGCTGCGCAGCATCGCGGCGGCGTCGCGGGCGAACTCGGTGGTCAGCGTGGGCAGGAACGCCGACCGGGAGTTCGGCTCGCCGAAGCCGTGCTGGCCGTCCGGTCCGACGTCGGCGGCGCTACCCATGACACCCGCGTACGGGGTCATCACCACCTGCTGGCGGGCGAGCATGCCGAGCTCCAGGAACGGTGTCAGGCGCGCCACGACGATGTCGGGATCCGGGTTGTCGACCACCGCGAAGAGCTGGATGGTCGAGAGGCCGTCGCGGGGTTGCCCGGTGACGAGGAAGACCGTCGTGTCCCTGGGCGCGGCGCTTGCCAGTTCGCCGTAGCGTCGGAGCGACTGTTCGATGTCGGTGGAGACCAGGGCGAGTTGCGCCCAGCCGACCTCACCCACCTCGTCGACCTCGAATTCGAACGAGGTGGCGATGCCGAAGTTGGCGCCCGCGCCACGTACGGCCCAGAACAGCTCCGGGTGCTGCTGCCTGCTGGCCCGCACCTGCCGGCCGTCGGCGAGCACGAGGTCCACCGACCGGAGATGATCGATCGTCAGGCCGTGGTTGCGGGAGAGCAGGCCGATCCCGCCCGCCGTGGCGAGCCCGCCGACGCCGACCCCGCCGTAGTCTCCCGAGCCCAGCGCCCACCCGTGCGGGGCCAGGGCCGCGGCGATCTGCTTCCAGGTCGCGGCGGGACCGGTGCGTACGAGCCGGCGGGCGGGGTCCACCACCTCGATGGTGTTCATCGCGCCCAGGTCGATCACCAGGCCGCCACGGTTCGTGGAGCGGCCACTGATGCCGTGGCCGGCGCTGCGGATGCCCAGCGGCAGGTGCCGGTGTCGCCGGGCGAACTCGATCGCGTCCGACACCTCCGCCGGTGTCCGGGGTCGCAGCACGAGTCCGGGAGCACCACCGCGCAGGTAGGTCGAGGACAGGGCGCGGTAGGGCGGGTCACCGGGCTCGACCGCCGTCTCGGCGAGTGACGCCGGTACGCCGTCGTAGTCGATGGCCGGCTTGCGGTGCGCGCGTACCGCCGCCGGGCGTCGGCGTACCCCGGCTCGGTCGTCGCGCCCGGCGACCAGCGCGGCGAGACGCTCGACGTCCTCGCGCGATTGCACCGGGACCACGACGGGCAGATCGGTCTCGGCAGCGCCGGCCAGATCCTCCGGCGTCGCGTCCGGTGACGCGACGACCCAGCCTGCCGGGTCGGAGATGATCCGACCCGGCGCCAGGATGTCGAGGCTGTCCGCTGCCTTGGCCTGGACCTTCGGGTACGGCGCCTCGGGGTCGGTCGGATCGGGTGGTGACATGTCGCTGGCGGGGGCGCCGATGGTGATCCGGCTGGTCGATCCGGCGAGCCAGACCGCCGCCGTCCACGGGTCGAGGCCGGTGGCCCGCTCCGCCGTCCCGTCGGCGACGACCACCAGGTCCAGGTCGCGTTCCTCGGCCAGGCGGGCCAGCGCGACGGTCTCCTGCGGGGCGTGGGCCAACCGTGACACGTCGAGAGCGATGCCGATCTCCATGACCATTCCTCATCCCGGACTCGTGCCCACGAGGAGTCGTCTCCGCGCGGTCTGACCTCTGTCGCAGCCGGCCCTCGGCGGGCTGGTGCCGCTGTTGTCGCTCAATGAAATGCTCGGCACTGCCGATAATATTTCAGACAGATGGTCGTCACGCCAAAATTTGTGACGCACGCCGGCACCAAATGGACCACTACGCGGACGCCTGGCCGCCGTGCTGACGGCTCTGGACCTGCGGAGGGCGACGCTGATCGGCTCCTCCACCGGCGGTGGCGAGGTGGCCCGGACGTCGGCCCGGTTCGCAGCAGTGCCGGGAACCTCGCCGAAGGCCCCTCCCTCGCGATCTACCCGGGTGGCCCGCACGGCATTCGAACAGCACGCGGGGGACTGGTGTCACCGGGGTTGGCTAGCGGACTCCGGCGCCGCGGCGATCTGGCGGGTCACGTGGCAGGCCACCTCGCGCAGGACGTCGATCTGGCTCGGGGTCAGACCGTCGATGACGTAGTGGCGCACGGCCGCGACGTGCCCCGGGGCCGCCGCGACCACGAGATCCCAGCCGGCGTCGGTGAGCGTGGCCACGGTGTAGCGAGGGCTCTCCGGGTCGGGCGCGCGGCGCAGCAGCCCTCGTTGCTCAAGCCGTTTGACGACGTTCGACAGGCGCGACAGCGAAGAGCTGACGAAACTGGCCAGGTCACTGAGGCGCATGGTCCGGCCGGGTGTCATGGACAGGCCGCTGAGCACGAAATAGTCGAACAGCGTGAGGTGGCTGTCGCGCAGCAGTTGGGCGTCGAGGGCACTCGGCAGGTTGAACATCAGCTTGGCCAGCGCAAGCCAGGCGTCGCGCTCGTGGTCGGTCAACCACCGAGGTTCGTCAGACATGTCGCAAGAGTATGCCGCTCGGTTCGGCCATGAGTGAGGCATCTCTCAACCTACTTCAAACTTGAAGCAGATGCTCTAGCCTCGGATTCAACCTTGAACCTACATGCCGAGGAGAGTAACCGTGACCCTGTTCAGGCTGGACGCCAGCATCCGTACGCACGGGTCCGCGAGTCGGGAGATCGCGGACATCGTCGAACAGGAGTGGCTGGCCAACCGTCCCGGTGACACCGTCGAGCGCCGTCATGTCGGCGTGGACACCCTGCCGTCGACCGCGTGGGCGGCGGCGCTGTCCGCCTCGATGACGCCGGCCGAGGAACACACCCCCGAGCAGCAGGAGGCGGTCGCTCTCGCCGCGACGTTGGTGGACGAGTTGCTGGCCGCCGAGGCGTTGCTGTTCGCCGTGCCGCTCTACAACTACGGCGTCTCCCAGCACTTCAAGACGTACATCGACCTGGTGTTGACCGACCCTCGGGCCAATGGGCAGCCGTTCCTGGCGGGCAAGCCCGTCGTGCTCGCCACGGTGCGTGGTGGCGCGTACGGTGCCGGTACTCCCCGGGAGGGCTGGGACCACTCGACGGCGTACCTGCGCCGGATCCTCGCCGACTGCTGGGGCGCCGACCTCACCGTGATCGAACGGGAGTTCACCCTGGTCGGGGTCGCACCCGCGCTCGACGCCTTCGCCGACGTGGCCGCGGAGATGCATGCCGGGGCGTTGGAGTCGGCGCGGGAGGCCGGTCGCGCCCTCGGCGGCGCCCTGAGCGTCACGAACTAAAGGGGCGTCTCGAGAGCGGAACGCGCGAAGCGGCCGGGGCGGTGGAGGGCTGGTGTGCGACCTCAGCCGGGTGACCCAGGGGTGTCGGTGTTGGCGCGGGTGGCGGCCGCCGCCCCCGCGACATCACCTGCTGCGCACAGGGCGATGATCCGATCGTGTTGTGCGACGTCGGCGGTACTGTGTGATCGGCGCGCGTACCCGGGTGCCGGTCGACCGGTGCGGCCCCGGCGTTCGTGAACGCCGACCGGCCTCGTGGCGGCGCTCTTCCCCGATCGACCGGCGAAAGCGGGCTGGACTTCCGACACCGGCGGCCTCGGAGCGTGGTCATCGGGCGGCGGTCGGGCGAATTCCTGCTGCGCGCGGCACCGGCATGCGGCTACTGAACAGCGACAACGGGCGTACGCGACGAGCAGCTGCGGAGTCAACGTTTCGGAATATTTCCGGAAGTTGCAGGGAGGTGGCACCAACAACTGGGTGGTCACCATCCGCACCAACGGTGGCCAGAGCCTGCAGAGCAGCTGGAACGCCTCGATCAGTGGCAACAGCGGCACGCTCACTGCCCGCCCAACGGCAACGGCAACAACTTCGGCATCACGCTCTACAAGAACGGCAACAGCACGACGCCCACCGCGACGTGCTCCACCGGCTGATCTGAACGGCAACGCTGGGGTGTCGGCAATCGCCGGCACCCCAGCGTCGTGTCTGCCTCCGTGTCCGCACTGCCGCCGGATAACCCGTCGCCCGCCGCCGGCCGTGTACCAGACCGGGCTGGCCCTCGGTCGGCAGTTGACCTGGTCGACCTGGCCGAGCTGCTCGCCGACGAGGGCAGGTGGTCGGCCGGCCTGAACTGAGCCGCGCCGTCGGTTCCCCGCAGTGACAGGCCACCCGGACAGCACGGGAGGGCACATCCGACAACGATGTGCCCTCCCGTCGTACGTGTCGCTACAGGTTGGCGCAGTAACCGACGCTGAAGGTGCTGGCCCCCGGCTTCAGGGTGCGGTTCCAGTCCACACCCCTGATCCGGTAGCTACCGTCGGCCAGGCGTTCGCGCTTGAAGTTCCAGGCGTCGTAGATGTCTCCTTCGAGCTGCACCACGGCGGACCAGTCGACCGGCTTGTCGCTGGTGTTGGTCGCGGTGATGGTCGCGCAGTAGCCGCCGCCGCTGTCGGAGTACCAGCGGGTGATCTGCTTCAGCGCCACCTCCACGTTCGACCCGGCCACCAACCGGCCGACCCCCCAGCGCGCGGTGCTCTGGTAGCCCGCGCCCTCCTGCTCGGCCCAGTTGCGGATGCTCGTCCGGGCCCCGTCGGAGGCGTCGTTGACCTGGAAGTCCAGGCCGTGGAAGGTGCCCAGGCCACCGTATTCGAGCAGGCTGATCGCCGCCTCGACGGTGTAACCCGTCGGGGTGCGAACCGTCGCGCTCTCCAGCCGGTTCGCCTGGAACCCCTCGTCGCCGGTGCCGAACGACACCACGTTGTCGGCGTTGATCCGGATCTGCGTGTCGTCGTACCGGAAGCTGCCGTTCTTGAAGTTGCCGGCGTCGACGTAGATTTCGACCGAGTCCTGGATCCACGGATCGGAACCGGAGACGTCCACCACCGGGTCGGTGACCTCGGCCAGCACGTAGAGCGTCTGACCCCGCCAGAGGGTACGGACCTGCGCGCTCGCCCCGTCGGTGCCGGAGACCTGCTTGTCCGTGGTCACCGTGGTCGCGTTCGCCCAGCCGGCGTCGACCGAGCCGTCGATCACCGGTGCCTCGGCGGCCTCCCGTACCTCCACGTAGGACAGTTCCTCGACCAGGGTCAGGGTGCCCACCGCGCCCGGGGTGTTCCACCCGGAGGTGATGTCACCGTCGCGCACCTGCACGTCCAGGGTGCGGGTGTCGCCCTCGGCCGCTGCGGCCAGCGGCAGGTGGGCGACCAGGTGGTAACCGCCGTCCCGGGCGGCCGCCACGGCCGGTACGTCACCGCTGCCGTCCCGGCCGACGTGGTAGGTCTCGCCGCCCAGCACGAAGCTGACCCGGTCGGTGCCGGAGACCGTGGTGTCGTCGACCGTGACGTACGCGGTCAGGTGGTCCGGCGCCCAGCGCAGCTGGAACCCGGCGACGTCCTCGACGGAGTGCAGCGGCAGCTTGCGCCAGGTCAGGTCCGTCGGTGCGGCGGCGGCCAGCGGCACGTCACCGGCGAAGACGTTCGCGGTCCGCAGCCGGGCGGGCAGCTCACCGTCGACCGCCCCGTAATAGGCCGGCTTGGCGCGCAGGTTGTCGTCGAACAGCAGCGGACCGCCGTTGCCGGAGCGCCAGGACCGCCCGTCGGTGAGCCCCCAGACCGTGACGGCCAGCAGATCCTCGGCGTACGCCCGGAAGATCCGGAAGGCGTCCCGGTAGTAGTAGCCCTGGTCGATGAACTTCGCCTGGGTGGCCGGGGTGCCGGTGGTGACGTCGAGTTCGGTGACGGCCTGGGTGACCGGCAGGTCGGCGAACGTCTCCAACGCGGTCTCCAGGGCGCTGACCGGCATGGCCAGCGAGACGTGGAACTGGTGACCCACCCCGTGCACCGGCACGTCGCGGGCGAGCAGTCGCTGCACCAGGGCCAGGTAACGGGCCTGCTTGCCGCTCTGCTCGGTGTTGTAGTCGTTGATGAACAGGGTGACCGGACGGTCAGCGCCCTCGGCGGCGTACACGTCGTTGAACGCCTCGTCGGCGTATTCGAAGGTCAGGTCGATGAAGCTCTCACCGAGGATCCGGTACCACTCGCTGCGACGCAGACCGTCGCTGTACTCGCCGCTGTCGCTGACCACCTCGTTGACCGCGTCGAAGGCGTACAGCGGGTTGGTGGAGGAGCCGAAGGGGCCGTACCGCTCGCTCAGCGACTCGGCGACGTTGAAGATGTGCGTACGCAGCCGCTCCCGCAGCACCTGCTGGTCGGCCGCCGAGGTGGTCAGCGGCTGTCCGGCGGAGTCGGTGAAGAACCAGGCCGGGGTCTGGCTGTGCCACACCAGCACGTGCCCGTAGACGCGCAGGTCGTTGTCGCGGGCGAAGTCCATCATGGTCAGCGCCTGCTCGTGCGGGCGGAAGTTGCCCGCCTCGTCGTACCAGGCCTCCGGCTTCATGTGGTTCTCGGCCGTGATCTGGTTGAAGTGCCGGGTCAGCAACTGGGCGGGAGCACCGATCGTCTCCCGGCTGTCGATGGCCACGCCGACCGGGAAGTCGGTGGTCTCGTGCAGAGGGGTGAGGTCCTCGATGACCGGCGGCTCGGGCACCTGCACGACGATGTCGTCGGCCAGGAAGTCGCTGGTGTTGCCGGTCACGTCCTCGCCCTGCCAGCGGGTCTCGAAGTAGAGGAAGGCGCTGTCCGCCGCCGGCATGGTGAACCGCGCGGTCACCTCCGTCCAGCCCGAGTTGGTGATCGTCTCGAACTGGGCGAGGGTGCTGAACGACTGACTGTCCCCGGCGGTGCTGGCCAGGCTGAGCCAGATCTGGTCGGCCGGCTGACCGGCGGCGAACCGCAGCCACGCACTGAGCTCGTAGGTGACACCCGCGGTGAACAGGCCGGTCACGTCGCGGCCCAGGCCGGCGCCCTGGTTCACCCGGTCGGTGACCAGCGCGGCGGAGGTGCCGCCGTGCGCGACGTCGGTGAGGGTGACCGTCGGGGCGCCCGGACCGCCGTCGCGGGGTCCCCAACCGTCCAGACCGTCCTCGAAGTCGGTGTCGATGACGATCGTGCCCGGCTCCGGTCCGCCCCCGCCGCCGTCCAGCGCGGTGATCAGGACGTCGTCGAGCAGGAACGGGGTGTTGCCTTCCGCCTCCACGTAGAGGGTGGCGGCGTCCAGACCGGTGGGCAGGGTGTACTCGCCGCCGATGCGTACCCACTCGTCGGCGGTGGTGGTGACGTTGTCGCCGATCCAGGTGTAGGTGTTCTCGCCGCCACCGGCCGGGGTGGACTCGACGGTGAAGTGCACACCGGCGCTGCCCTCGGTGCCGGTCGGAAGTTTCGCCCAGGCGGTGACCGTGTATCGGTTGCCGGGCCGCATCAGCGCGGTCGCGCTCGTGGCCGGTCCCTGCCAGTTGGCGGTACGGCCGGTGACCGACAGGCTGCCGTCGCTGTCGTGACCCTCGTCGGCGATGGCGAGGGTCACGTCACCGCGTGGTCCCCAGGGGGCGTACGAGCCGGACTCGAAGTCGTTGCTGAGCACGACCTCGTCGGCCACGGCCGGGGTGGGGGCGACGGTGATGGCCGCGACGAGCGCGGCCGAACAGAGTACGGCGAAAGTTCGTGATCGGCGTCGTGATCGTTGGGACGGATTCCACAGGCGCATCGACTGGTCCCTTACGCAAATTGGACAGTGGTGGGGGTGCCTGACGTCGGGTTTCCGGACAGATCCAAGCGCGTGCATGCTATGTCGACCCGATTGGCATAGCCAGAACTTCCGGAAGTTTTCGGAAAGATGCGTGGGGTCGGTTGCCTCGGCGGCGGTCGTCGCGCTCGGGCGGATGATTCGATCGACACGCGTGGCGACACAGCATGTGGTGTTGAGGTTCCTGGCCCGTTCCCATATATAGTAGTGCCCGCAGCTGGTTCGGCAGTCACTCCACGACGGCCGAGGCAAGAGGGAACCCGGTGGAATTCCGGGACTGCCCCGCAGCGGTGAGTGGGAACGACCGCCGTCAACGAAGCACTGGGCCCGCCAGGTCTGGGAAGCGACGGCCAGTAGGCACGAACACGCCCACGAGTCCGAAGACCTGCCAGCGCGCCGCACGCGTACGTGTGCGGCGGTCGAAGGCCGCGCGGGACGGCCGACGCCATCAGCTGGTCGTCGACGGCAGTCAGTCCGTCCGGTGACCGGCGGCGTCCTCCCGCGTGCCCGTCGACCTTCACCGACCGGTACGAGGAGGGGCCATGACGGTGACCCGGGCACAGGCGGGGCCGGAGCAACGCCGGCACGTGATGCAGGTGCGTAAACGCAACGGCGACACCGAGCCGGTGGACGTCAACAAGATCGTCAAGGCGGTGGAGCGCTGGGTCACCGACCTGGACGAGATCGACCCGCTGCGGGTGGCGACGAAGACGATAAGCGGCCTGTACGACGGTGCGACCACCGCCGAGCTGGACAAGCTGTCGATCCAGACGGCCGCCGAGCTGATCGGTGAGGAGCCGCAGTACTCCAGGCTCGCGGCGCGGCTGCTGGCCGCGTTCGTCGACAAGGAGGTACGCGGCCAGCAGGTGGCCAGCTTCAGCCAGTCCATCCGGTACGCCCACGGCCTGGGCCTGATCGGCGACGCCACCGCCGCGTTCGTGGCCCGCAACGCCCGCAAGCTGGACGACGCCGTCGACCCGGCGGGGGATCTGCGGTTCGAGTACTTCGGGCTGCGCACCGTCGCCGACCGGTACCTGCTGCGGCATCCGCAGACCCGGCAGGTGGTGGAGACCCCGCAGTACTGGCTGCTGCGGGTCGCCTGCGGGCTGTCCCAGACGCCCGGCGAGGCGATCGGCTTCTACCGGCTGATGTCCAGCCTGGCCTACCTGCCGAGTTCGCCGACGCTGTTCAACTCCGGCACCCGACACACCCAGATGTCGTCGTGTTTCCTTGTCGACTCGCCCCGCGATGAACTCGACTCGATCTACGAGCGGTATCACCAGGTGGCGAAGCTGTCGAAGTTCTCCGGCGGCATCGGCATCTCTTGGACGCGGGTGCGGGGTCGTGGGGCACTGATCCGGGGCACCAACGGGCGCTCGAACGGCATCGTGCCGTTCCTCAAGACCCTCGACGCCGGGGTGGCGGCGGTCAACCAGGGTGGCCGGCGCAAGGGCGCGGCCTGCGTATACCTGGAACCCTGGCACCCGGACATCGAGGAGTTCCTGGAGTTGCGCGACAACACCGGGGAGGAGTCGAGGCGTACGCACAACCTGAACCTGGCCAACTGGATCCCGGACGAGTTCATGCGCCGGGTGGAGGCCGACGGCGACTGGTCGCTGATCGACCCCTCCGACGCGCCGGAGTTGCCCGACCTGTACGGCGAGGCGTTCGACGAGGCGTACCGGGCGGCGGAGAAGAAGGCGGTCCGCACGGTCAAGGCCCGCGACCTGTACGGGCGGATGATGCGCACCCTCGCGCAGACCGGCAACGGGTGGATGACGTTCAAGGACGCGGCCAACCGGCTGTCCAACCAGACCGGCGCGCCGGGCAACACCATCCACCTGTCGAACCTGTGCACCGAGATCCTGGAGGTCAACAACGACACCGAGACCGCGGTGTGCAACCTCGGGTCGATCAACCTCGCCGCGCACCTCACCGCGGACGGCATCGACTGGGAGAAGCTGCGCGCCACCGTCCGCACGGCGGTGCTCTTCCTCGACCGGGTCATCGACATCAACTACTACCCGGCGCAGCAGGCGGCGGCGTCGAACCCGCGCTGGCGACCGGTCGGGCTCGGGCTGATGGGCCTGCAGGACGCCTTCTTCACCCTGCGCATGCCGTTCGACTCCACCCCCGCCCGGGAACTGTCCAGCCGGGTGCAGGAGGAGATCCTGCTGACCGCTCTGGAGACCTCAGCACAGCTCGCCCAGCAGTTCGGCCCGCACCCGGCGTACGACGACACCCGTGCCGCGCGCGGTGAGCTGCACCCGGACCTGTGGGGCGCCGACCTCACCCAGGCGCAGCGGTGGGCCGCGCTGCGCGAGACGATCGCCGCGCACGGGCTGCGGAACTCGCTGCTGGTGGCCATCGCGCCGACGGCCACCATCGCCTCGATCGCCGGCTGTTACGAGTGCATCGAGCCGCAGGTGTCCAACCTGTTCAAACGCGAGACGATGTCCGGCGAGTTCCTCCAGATCAACACGTACCTGGTCCGCGAACTCAAGGCGCGAGGGCTGTGGACGGCGTCGATCCGGGAGCAGATCAAACGGGCCGAAGGGTCGGTGCAGGGCATCGCCGAGCTGCCCGAAGACGTACGGCAACTGTTCCGCACCGCGTGGGAGCTGCCGCAACGGGCGCTGATCGACCTGGCCGCCGCCCGTGCCCCTTTCATCGATCAGTCGCAGTCGCTGAACCTGTTCATCAGCGCGCCGACCATCGGCAAGCTCTCCTCGATGTACCTCTACGCCTGGAAGTCCGGGCTGAAGACCACCTACTACCTGCGGTCGCGTCCGGCGACCCGGATCCAGCAGGCCACCGTCGCGGTCACCCCGGCCGCCCCGGCGATCGTCGCTGTCGGCGACGACGAGGCGTTGGCCTGCTCCCTGGAGAACCCCGAGAGCTGCGAGGCCTGCCAGTGACCACCGTTTCCGAAACCCAGACCCGGCAACTGCTGCTCGACCCGGGCATGGACCTGACCCTGCGGCCGATGCGCTACCCGCAGTTCTTCGACCGGTTCAAGGATGCGATCCGCAACACCTGGACCGTCGAGGAGGTCGACCTGCACGCCGACCTCGCCGACCTGGCCAAGCTCTCCCCGGCCGAACAGCACCTGGTGTCCCGACTTGTCGCCTTCTTCGCCACCGGCGACACCATCGTCGCCAACAACCTGGTGCTCAACCTCTACCAGCACATCAACTCCCCGGAGGGCCGGCTCTACCTGTCCCGGCAGCTGTTCGAGGAGGCGGTGCACGTCCAGTTCTACCTGAACCTGCTCGACACCTATGTGCCCGACGAGAAGCAACGGTACGAGGCGTTCGCGGCGGTGGAGAACATCCCGTCGATCGCCCGCAAGGCCGAGTTCTGTTTCAAGTGGATCGACTCGATTTTCGAGTTGCGTGAGCTGAAGACCCGGGCCGACCGGCGGGCGTTCCTGCTCAACCTGATCTGCTTCGCCGCCTGCATCGAAGGACTGTTCTTCTACGGCGCCTTTGCCTACGTGTACTTCCTGCGCTCCCGGGGTGTGTTGCACGGGCTGGCCTCCGGCACCAACTGGGTGTTCCGCGACGAGTCGATGCACATGGCCTTCGCTTTCGACGTCGTCGACACCGTACGCGCCGAGGAGCCCGACCTCTTCGACGCCGAAATGGAGCAGCAGGTGCGCGACATGCTCGCCGAGGCGGTCGACTGCGAGGTCCAGTTCGCCGCCGACCTGCTGGAGCAGGGCGTCTCCGGCATGCCGCTGGCCGACATGCGCCAGTACCTGCAACACGTGGCCGACCGGCGGCTGGCGATGCTCGGCATCGCACCGATGTACGGCTCGACGAACCCGTTCGCGTTCATGGAACTGCAGGACGTGCAGGAGTTGTCCAACTTCTTCGAACGCCGGGTGTCGGCCTACCAGGTCGGTGTCACCGGCACGGTGGCCTTCGACGACGACTTCTGATCCCGGTCTCATCCGATTCGCCGTTTCGGCGGTATGGCGGTCACCCACCCACCCGGATACCGCCATACCGCCGAAACGGCGTCCACATCGTCGGCGCTGTAGGGCGACTACGCGTCAGGCAGTCAGGACGCAAAACTCGTTGCCGTCGGGGTCGGCCATCGCCACCCGGCCGGTCTCGCTCCGACCGGTCTCGCCCCGGTTGGTCTCGCCCCGGCCCGCATCCAGGTCGGCGTCGATTCGGGTGGCGCCGAGGGCGAGGAGGCGGTCGAC
Organism: Micromonospora maris AB-18-032; assembly: GCF_000204155.1. Taxonomy (NCBI): domain Bacteria; kingdom Bacillati; phylum Actinomycetota; class Actinomycetes; order Micromonosporales; family Micromonosporaceae; genus Micromonospora; species Micromonospora maris. The sequence continues at coordinate 3,040,402 of NC_015434.1, forward strand.
CTCTGCCTGCTGGTCACCGCCGGGCGGGGGTACGACGTCGAAGTGCAGGCGGTTACGGCCCAACCTCGGCATCAGTGGTGGGCCGCCCCAGGTGATCTTCGGGCCGCCGTGCGGCGATCGGATCGCGGTCTCCTGGTCCTGGTCCCACACCAGCGGCCAGCCGAGCGCAGCAGCCCAGAAGTAGCCGACCTGCTGGGAACCGTCGCAGGCCAGCGCCCCGACGAACCCGCATTCGGCGAGGAAGTTGTTGCCGGGCTCGATGACGCAGAACTCGTTGCCCTCGGGATCGGCGAGGACCACGTGCTCATCCTCGGGGCCCTGCCCGACGTCGACGTGCCGCGCGCCGAGCGCCAACGCCCTGGCCACCGTCTGCCGCTGGTCCTCCACGGAGGTGCTGGTCAGGTCGAAGTGCATCAGGTTCTGGCCGATTTTGGGCTCCTGGCTCGCGAGGAAGCGGAGCCGGAAGCCGGTGTCGTCGGTGGGCAGGAGGGCGACTCCGTCGAGTGGATCGTCCGTCACGTTCCACCGCAGCAGCTCCGACCAGAAGCGCGCGAGCCGCGACGGTTGATGGGCGTCGACGCAGAGCGCGAACAGGTGACATGCCATCTCGTTGCTCATCTCCGCTCCGCAGACCGACCACGTCGACCACACCGCCGGCCCGGTCACCGTCGACCGACCACCGCTGGACGGAAGCGTAAGGCCGAGCCACGACGGGCGCAGCTGAGTAATTGGCCTGCGCGGTCAGCGTCCGAACCTCCCGAGCAACTCCGACCCGATCGGGTGGTGCAGCAGGTGCAAGGGCGCGGCGTCGATGCCGGCCTCGGTGAGCGCCCGCGCGTACGCCGCCGCGGTCGCGTCGTCCACCAGGCCGTGCACCAGCGGCAGGTCCGCAGCGGTCGACCACAGGAGCGATTCCAACCGGCAGGAGGCGATCGTCCCGGCCAGCCCGAGCACGTTGCCGTCGACCGGCACCGGCGGCAGGTCCCCGGGTATGTCGCGTTCGGTCTCGCCGACGTGCAGGAGCCCACCGCCGACCACCAGGATGTCGTGGTCGCGGCGCATCCGGGTCAGAGCTTTTGCGGTGTCCAGTGCGGGCGGGAACGAGTCGTCCACCACGATGGTGCCGGGTGCCAGCCGGTCGACCTCGATCGGTGCGGTGGCCGCGCTCGTCGCCGCGATGATCACGTCCGCCGTGTAGCCGGCCGGGGCGATTCCCGGTGCCGACGGGCACACCTCGATGGTGCCGGCGAAGCCGTCCGCCCGCAGCCGCGCGGCGTGCTCGCCCAGTCGAGGCGCGGCGGCAGGAACGTCGCAGAGCACGAGTCGCGCGGGCGGCTGCTCGGCCCGGATGAGCAACAGCCGCAGCGCGGAGAACCCGATCGAACCGAGACCCACCACGGCGAGGTCGCGGCCGGCGAGGCTACGCCCGGTGGCGGCCAGCGCGGCCTGCACCGTGCGGACGACGGAGACGACGGTGACGGCATGGCCGGTGGTCACCGCCACGCCGCTGCGGGTACGGCGCAGCACCCCGAGGCCGTAGCCGGTGCGGGCGGGAATCATCCCGGCCAGCGACACGCAGCGGGCGCCGAGGCGGGCGGCCAGGTCCACCGCCTCGGCGGTCTCGTCGGCGAGGACGTCCCCGGCGGCGGTCAGCTCGTCGGCGAACCGGGGCAGGCAGACGAAGCCGGAGACGCCCAGCGGCGTGGTCAGCTGCTCCAGCAGACGCGGACGGCCACCAGGAAAGAGCAGCTCGCGTAGCTGGTCCCGGGGCAGGCTGCCGGCGGGCAGCCCGGCGATCGCGGCGAGCTGGGCCGGCGGCGGCAGGTAGCCGACGATCGCCGCGGCCAGCCTGGTCGGTCGGCCGGGAACGGCAGTCGTCGCCGGCACGCTGGCGGCGTCACCGGTGACCACGGCAGGCGTGGCCGTCTGGTCCCGACGGGCCGGGTCGGTGTGCGCGGCGGCGGTCAGGTCGGCGCGGAGCCAGTCGGCGAGCCGGCGCAGCTCGGCCGGGGTGACTGTGGTGGGACAGCCGCGCAGGGTGAGCCGGAGCCCGTCCCGCTCCGGGCGCGCGGTCAGGAACAGGTCGGTCCCGAGGGGCGGTGGCGCCAGTTCACTGTCGGCGTCCCAGTCGAGGCTGAGCCGATCGGCATCGCCCGGCACGGCCGGTGGCGCGGAGCGGGCGGAGAAGTCCAGGAAGCTGAAGAAGAACTGCGCACCGATGGGCGTGCCGCCCGGGCCGGTGGGCACGGCCGCCGCGATCGACGGCGGGTCGTCGTACCGGCGGGCAGTAGCGACCTCGGCCCCGACGTGGGCGAGCTGTTCGGCGAAGCCGGCCGAGCCGCCCAGCCGTAGCGGCAGCATCGCCGCGCACGGGCCGAAGATCCGGTGCAGGTCCGGCAGCGGATGATCCCGACCGGTAAGCGCCAGGCCGAAGACCAGGTCGTCCTGTCCGGTGAACCGGGCCACCGCCCGGTGGTACGCGGTCAGCACCGGGGCGTACAGGGTGCTCGCCGCCGAGGCGGCCAGCCGGCGCAGCCCGGCGACCACGGTCCCGTCCAGGGTGAAGCCGCAGACCGGCGCGGACGTACCGCCCGGGTCGGGTGCGCTGCCGGGGGCGGGTAGCACCGGCGGCCGGTACGGGGTGCCGAAGCGTCCGCGCCACCAGCCGTGAGCGTCCGGGTCGGGTGGGCCGGCGACCCGGTCGGCCAGCAGCTCGACGTAGTCGCGGAAGTGGGTGCGCAGCGGAGGCAGTCCGTCGGGCTGGTCGGCCACCAGCCGGTGGTACACCGTCAGCAGTTCCTGGCCGAGCAGGGCGGCGCTGTAGCCGTCACCGATCAGGTGGTGGCCGTGCACCAGCAGGATGTGGTCGTCGGGGGCGAGCCCCAGCAGCTGCAGTCGCAGCAGCGGCCAGGCCCACGGCTCGAAGCGACGGCGGCGCTCCTCGGCGACCAGGGTGCCCACCTCGGCGGGGCCGGCGACCGCCCGGTAGCCGACCGGCAGCCGTAGCGAGGCGGGAAGTTCCTGCTGGACCGGGGGACGGACGCCGGCCGGAAAGACGGTACGCAGCATCGGGTGCCGGGCCACCAGCAGGTCGACGGCGCGCTGGAAGACGTCGCGACGTAGCCGGCCGCGCAGTCGTAGCCGGGCCAGCCAGGCGGTGCCGTCGCCCGGTGCGATGGCGTCGGCGAGCAGGAAACCGCGCTGGGTGGCCGTCACCGGGTAGGGCCCGTCCGCGCCGGCGCGCACCGGGCCGGTGACCCGGTCCACGGTGGCGGTGCTGCGGCCCGTGCCGTCGGTGGTCCGGCGCCTGGCAGTGGTGGCGTCGATCTCGGCGGCGAGGTCCCGCAGGGTTCGGTGCTGGTAGATGACGGTGGGGCTCGGTGTGGCCGGGAACTGGTCCTGGACGCGGGCGAAGACCTCCAGCACCAGGATGGAGTCGCCGCCGAGAGCGAAGAAGTCGTCGTCGGGCGCGATCGCCGGCAGGTCGAGCAGCTCACCCCAGATACGGGCCAGCCTCGCCTCGGTTGCGGTGTATCCGCCGGCAGCGGCGTCCGCACCGACGGGTGCCGCAAGTCGCTCCGGAGCGGCCGTTGCCGGGAGTCGCCCCGCAGCGGCGGGTGTCGGGAGTCGCTTGGGGCCGGCGGCGGGTGCGAAGCCGCCGAGTGCACGCAGCCGATCCCGGTCGACCTTCCCGGTGACGGTCAACGGAAGCGTGTCGAGCAGATGGATGCGCGCCGGAACCAGTGGCTCCGGCAGCCGGTCGGCGAGATGTTCGCGCAGCTGGGCCACCGTCGGCTCGGTTCCCGGTCGGGGTGCGACGAAGGCGTGCAGCCGTGGATGCGGCTCGGCCTGGTGCAGCACCGTCGCGGCGGTCACCGCCGGATGGGTACGCAGCACCGCCTCGATCTCGCCGGGTTCCAGCCGGTGCCCGTGGATCTTCACCTGGTCGTCGAGCCGACCGAGGAACTCCAGGGTGCCGTCGGCGGTGACGCGGACCCGGTCGCCGCTGCGGTAGTACCGTTCGCCGTCGAGCCGGGTGAAGGCGGCGACGGTCAGTGCGGGCTCGTCGAGGTAGCCGGCGGTGACCCCGACGCCGCCGATCAGCAGCTCACCGGCCGTCCCGGGCGGGCAGGGGTCACCGTGCGTGTCGACCACGCGGATCCGGGCCCCGCCGACGGGTCGACCGATCGGCAGTCGGCGTACCGTCTCGTCGGGGCGGTTGTCGATCAGATGCCAGGTGGTGTTGATCGTGGCCTCGGTGGGGCCGTACAGGTTGGTGATCCGGCAGCCGTCGCCGAACAGGTCGAACCAGCGGCGTACCGGCACCGGCGACAACTCCTCCCCGCCGACGTGCACCCACCGCAGGGCCAACAGATTCGGCCGTACGCCCTCGCGGGTGGTGCGGTCCTCGGCGGCCCGCAGCAGCCGCTCCCAGAGGGTGGGCACCGAACTCCACACGGTGAGTCGGTCCCGTTCCAACCGGGACAGCAGCACCTGCGGGTCGCGCAGTTCCGACCGGGCGAAGGTGACCACCGTGGCCCCGACCAGCAGCGGCGCCAGGATCTGCCGGACCGAGGCGTCGAAGCAGATCGACGAGGTCTGGGCCAGCCGATCACCTGCGTGATAGCCGAACGTGTCGATGGCCCAGTCGAGGTAGTTCGTCATGGACCGGTGGGTGATCGGCACCCCCTTCGGCCGCCCCGTCGAGCCCGACGTGAAGATCACATACGCGGTGTCGTCCGGCCCGACCGCCGGACCGTCGAGCGGGGCCGCCGGGCTGTCGACTGGGACCGCCGGGCCGTCGAGGTTGACCGCTGTGGCGTCGAGTCGGGCGACCGTGGCTGCGCAGTCGTCGTCGTGCAGTACCACCCGGACGCGGGCACGGCGCAATTGTCCGTCGAGCCGGGCCGGGGGATGGGCGGCGTCCAGCGGCACCCAGGCCGCTGCCGCGCGCAGGATGCCGACCACCCCGATGATCGAATTCCGGCCGGGGGCGGTGAGCAACCCGACGTGCTCGCCGGGGCGTACGCCGTGGGCGAGCAGCAGCGCCGCCACCCGGTCGGCGGCCCGGTCCAGGTCCCGGTAGGTGACCGTACGTCGGCCGTCGGTGATCGCCGTCGCGTCCGGGGTACGCCGGCAGACCGCCCGGATCCGGGCGCTGACATCCCCGGCAACGGGCTCCGGTCGTACGCTGCGATCCTGGTCGCCGGCCCGCTGCCGCCCGGCGGCGAGGTCGACAAGTTCCTGGTGGTGCTCGGCGGCCAACCGGGCCACCGTCTGCCGCCGGAACAACCGCAGCGGGAAGTTCCAGGACAGCCGCAGCGTCGTCCCCGACTCCCACCACAGCAGACTGAGCCCGGTGGCGGCGGAACCGGAGCCGGCCGCCGTCGGGGTGACCGTCACCGGGCAGTCGGGATCGACGTCAACCGGGAACCGGGCGAAGCTGAACCCCGCCGGGCTGGCGGTACGCGGGCCGTTGTCGATCGCGGGGAGCAGCCGGGCCAGGTCCAGGCTGGACACCGAGCCGTGCCGCTGTGCCTCGGTCCAGGACTGCCGAAGGCGATCGGCCAACCGGGCAACCGGCTCGGTCGGGTCCACCTCGACCAGCAGGGGCAGGGTGTCGGCGAACGGACCGACGAGCCGTTCGATGCCGGGCATCCGGGCGTCCCGACCGGCCCGCGCCACGTTGACCGGCACCCGACGCTGCCCGCTCCACCTCGCCAGGCACCGCAGATACCCGGCGAGCAGCAGGTGGAACAGGGAGACACCGGCGTCGGCGGCCCGCTCGCGCAGCAGGGCCACGAGCGCGGCGTCCAGTTCGTCGGTTCGGGTGACGCAGGGTGGGGCGGGCAGACCCGCCGGGTCGCCGTCGTACGGCAGCCGCAGCGTCCATCCCGGATCGTCGAACTGTCGACGCCACCAGGTCAGATCCGTCTCGCGTGGCGGGGCGAGGTCAGCGGCGAAGGCGGCGAAGCTGCCGGTGACGGGCAGCACCGTCCGGGTGCCTCCCGTCACCAGTGCGCTGTAGTCCGCCCAGAGTTGTTCGCTGAGCAGGTTGAGACTGAACCCGTCGGCGGCGGCGTGGTGCAGCACCAGGATCAGGTGTGCGCGGTCGGATCGCTCCTGAGCGAGCACCGCCCGCAGCGGCGGCTGCCGGGTCAGATCCACAGGCGTGTTGCAGAGCTGCTCCTCCAGCGCGGTCAGCTCGCCGGCCAGTGCCCGTACGTCCAGGCTGATGGCGGCGGCGGTCGGCGGCACGATCACCTGCCGGGGGGCGGTGACGTCGGCGAGGAAGCGCACCCGCAGCATCGGATGCCGGGCGACGAGGCCGGTCAGAGCCCGGTCGAGCAGCCGGACGTCGAGTGGCCCCGTGACGGTCTGCCGGACGAAGGCGTACCCGGCCACGCTCGGGTGCAGTCGTTCGTTGACGAACCAGGCCCGCTGCACCGCCGTGAGAGCGAACGGCTCCCCATCGGCGAGCGGACCGCTCGGTGATCCCCCGCCCGCCGCCGGTCGTGCCACCCGCGACGGCGGCACGACCTGGTGGCCCGGGGGCTGCCCCGGAACGGTTTCCGCAAGCGCAGCGGCCAACGTGGCGATCGTGGTGTATTCGAAGAACAGGGTGACCGGCAGTTGCCGCCCGAGTTCGTCCTCCAGTCGTTTGACCAGGTCGACTGCGGCCAGCGAGTCCAGGCCGAGGGCGAGGAACGAGTCGTCGTCGGTGATCTGGTCAGCCGGGCGGTGCAGGGGCTCCGCGAGTAGCCGGCGCAGCAGCCGCGCCAATTCCTCGACGTCCGAATTCTGATGACGTGCCGGCTTGATGGCCGAAACACCGCCGACCTCGGCGACCTCGACGGTTTCGGGGTCGACCGGCTGGGCGGGCCGGCCGGCGTGTGCCTGCACGCGGCCATCGAAGTCTTGCCCCCGTCGCGCGACGCCGGCCGGGGGTGCGGTCGCCGGTCGCCGGTCCGCGACGATCAGGTGGGCGGCGTCGACGTCCCGAGCAGCCAGCAACGCGTCCAGCGCGATCCGCGCGGTCAGCGAGCCGGCGATGTCGTGGCGGGAGCCCTCTCGGGCTGCCATCCCCGTGTCGCTGACGGCGGCGAGACCGACGGCCTGGAAGGGGCGGCCGGTCACCCGCTGGGCGGCGGCGAAGGCGTCGAGGAAGGCGTTGGCCGCCGCGTAGTCGCCGATCGCGGCGGCCAGACCGGGCAGCACCGCGCTGACCGAGGAGAAACCGACAAGCGCGACCCGGTCGTGGCCGTGCCGCAGCAGTGACTCCGCCACCAGGTAGCTGCCGCGTACCTTGGGTGCCAGCACCGCCCGGATCTCCGGCACCGACTTCGCCGTCAGGGTGCCGACCCGGACCGTGCCGGCGGCGTGCCAGACGGTCCCCACCCGGGGCAGCCCGGTGAACAGCGCGTCGACGTCGGCCGGCACGGTCACGTCGCACCGCCGGTACGTCGCGGTGGCGCCGGCCGAGGTCAACTCGTCGAGCAGGCCCGCCGGGGCCTGGGCCGACCGCCCGGCCAGCAGCAGGGTGGGTCGTCCCCGGTGAGCGAGGGTACGGGCCAGCTCGGCGCCGAGCCCGCCACCACCGCCGAGGATCACGTGCATGTCATCGGAGTGCGCCGCACCCGACGGCGTAACCGGGACCGACACCGACACCAGGTGCCGTTCGAGTCGGCGTCCGGCCCGCCAGGCCAGCCCGGTCAACCGGTCGGCGTGGTGCGCCGTGGCCTCGGCCCGGTGCAGGTCGGACAACTCCTGGCACACCGACTCCACCCGGACCGCCAAGTCATCCACACTGGACAGATCGACCACCCGGGCACGCAGGCCCGGTCGCTCGTCGGCCAACGCCGCGCACAGCCCACCCAGCACCGCCTGCACCGGCCGGGGACGCTCGCCGTGCCCGGTGACCTGGACGTCCTCGGTGACCACGAGCAGCCGACCCAGCCGGGTGTCCGGCTCGTCGATCAGGGCACGCACCGTACGAACCTGTGCGGCCACGGCGCGATCGAGGTCGGCCACGTCCGACAGGTCGACCGCGGCACCGGCCAGCAGCACGGTCAGCTCCGGCGGCGTACCGTCGTCGACCTGCGGTGCGACCTGGACGGTGACGCCGCGTTCGCGCAGCGCCGTGGCGAGTCGGGCAGCCAGGTCGCCGTCGGCACCCGGGCCGCGCAACCGCACCCGGGCCGGCAGGTCGCGGTCGACCCCGGCCGCCGGCCCGCCGCTGGTCGACGGCGTCTCCCGCCAGATGACCCGGTGCAGCGGCAGCACCGGTGACGGCGGATGGGACCGTCGCTGGAACGGGTACGTCGGCACCGGCACCCGCCGCCGACCGGCGTGCAGCGCGGCCCGGTCCAGCGAGCCACCGAGGGCCCACAGCTGCCCCACCGCCGCCAGCAGAGCCCCGGTGGCCTGCGGCCCGTCCAGTACGGTCAACACCCGCGCCGGGTCGACCCCGACGTGCGGCGACACGGCGTGCAGCCGGCCCGAGACGCCCAGGTCGACGACGGTGTCGTACCCGTCGGCGCACAGCTGCTTCAGCGCGACGCGCAGCTCCGGCTCGGTCCGTGGGGTGGCTGTGGCGGCGCGGCGGATCGCCTCGGCCGGGTCCAGCTCGCCCCGGCCGGCCGCCGCCGCCAGGTCACCGACGCCGACGCCGAGCAGCCGGTCCGGCCGTACGCCCCAGGCGGTGAACTGACCGACCAGCGCGAGCCCGACCGCCACCGCCACCTGCCGGGTGACCTGCGGATCGTCGGCACCGCTCAGGCACCAGGTCAGCAGCGGTCGGCCCCGTACCGTCGGGGCGGCGACCTCGGTCAGTCGGTCGCGGAAGGCCGGCAGCCGGTCGTAGAGGTCACGTACCGCCGCTGGTGGCACCGTGGCGCCGTCGTCGGGAAGGACGAACACCGTGCGGGGTCGCCGGCTGACCGGCGCGATCTGCTCGCCCAGCGTGTCGGCGGCCCGGTCGAGCCGGACGGCCAGCTCGCCGTCGGCGACCATCGCCAGTCGGTACGCGGCGTCGTCGCGGGCAGTGCCGGCGCTGACGCAGACGTCCGCCTCGGCCAGGTGCGGATGCGCCCGCAGGTGGGCGGCGAGGTCCCGAGCCGCCTGCCGAAGCGCCGGCACCGAGTGCGCGCTCAGGGTGACCAGACCGAGTTCCGGCCCGCCGGGCGCGGTGGGCGCGGTGGGCGGGGGTTCCTGCAGGATCGCGTGGGCGTTCGTCCCGCCGAAGCCGAATCCGTTCACCCCGGCGATCAGGGGACCTGGTGCGCTCCACCGCCGCCCCTGCGTGACCACGGCGAAGCCGGCTCCGGCGAGGTCACAGCGGTCGGCCGGCTGGGTGTGGTGCAGGGCGGGCGGCAGATACCGGTGCCGCAGGGCCAGCACCACCTTCACCAGCGCCGGCAGGCCGGCGGCGTTGAGCAGGTGACCGAGGTTCGTCTTGACCGAACCCAGTCCGCGCGGCACCCCGTCGACGGGCGATGGGTACGCCGCCGCCAGCGACCGGACCTCGACCGGGTCGCCGAGTTCGGTGCCGGTGCCGTGGGCTTCCACGTACGACACCTGCGCCGGGTCGATGCCCGCCTCCCGGTACGCCCGCGCGATCACCTCCCACTGCCGGTGCGGGTTCGGCGCGAGCATGCTCAACGCCCGCCCGTCGTTGCCCACGGCGGTCCCGGCGACCACGGCCAGCACCTCGTCCTCGTCGACCTGCGCGTCACCGAGCCGGCGCAGCACCAGCGCGGCCCCGCCCTCGCCGGGGACGAAACCGTCCGCGTCGGCGGCGAAGGCCCGGCACCGTCCGGTGGGGGAGAGCGCCTCGGCGGCATCCAGCAGCCGGTACCCGGTCTCGGTGAGGTTGAGGTTCACCCCGCCGACCACCGCGACGTCGCACTCCCCGGCGGCCAGGCTGCGCGCCGCCAGGTGCAGCGCCACCAACGCCGACGAGCACGCCGTGTCCACCGCGATCGCCGGCCCGGTGAGATCCAGCGTCTGCGCCAACCGGGCCGGTATCAGGTTGCGCAGGTTTCCGACCAGCGCCGTCGCCCCGCCGGCCGACCCGTCCGCCGCCACCATCTGCGGGTACGCGCTCTCCCCGACGGCAGCGAAGACGCCGATGCGGTGCCGGTGTCTGCGTGGCCCGGCGTACCCGGCGCGTTCCAGCGCCTCGTGGCCGATCTCGAGGAACAGCCTCGCGTGCGGATCGGTGAGCCGCGCCTCCTCGTCGGTGAGGCCGAAGAACCCGGCGTCGAAGAGCATCGGATCGTCGAGGAAGGAGCCCCACCGGGCGGTCCCGTCCGACGAGGTCCACCGGTGTGCGGGCACCACGTCGACGCTGTCGACGCCATCGACCAACTGCTGCCAGAACTGCTCGGGGCTCTCCGCGCCGGGAAACCGGCAGGCCATCCCGATCACCGCGACCGGCACCGGACCCCGGGCCGGTCCCTGCGCCGGGGCACCGACGGCGTCACCGGTGGGCCGGCGCAGCGGCGCGTCGGCCAGCCGGTCGGCGAGGCTGGCCACGGTGGGGCAGTCCCGCAGGTCCGCCGGGTTCAACGGGATACCGAGGGCGTCCTCCAGCGCGGCGAGCACCTCCATGGCCTTGAGCGACGATCCGCCGATGGCAAGGAACCGGTCGTGCGGGCCGATCGTGGCAGGTGGACGGCCCAGCACCCGGGCCCAGACGTCGCGGACGAGCGCCTCCAACTCCGCCCCGGACGGGGCGTCGCGCGGCGCATCGTCGGCGGCCGGCGGGGCATCGTGCGGCACCTCCGTGGCGACCGGCGGACACCAGCGTCGCTCGCGGTCGGCGAAATCGCCGGCCAGGTACCGTTCACGCATCCGGCGTCGGCGCAACTTCCCGCTGGTGGTCCGGGCGAACGCGCCGGGGGGTAACGGCAGCACCCGCACCTCGTCGTGACCGCACGCCTCGGCCACCCGGGCCCGCACCGCGGCGAGCACCGTACCGGCGTCGGCCGGTGGACGGGCCCACGGCACGAACACCACGATCCGTTCCCCACCGGAATCCGGGTCGGTCGCGCCGACCACCACGCTCACCTCGCCGGGCAGGCCGGGGGTGGCCACCGCCACGGTCTCCAGGTCCGCGGCGTGGAAGGTGCGGCCGTTGACGAACACCACGTCCTTGGCCCGGCCGGTGACACAGAGCCGCCCGGCGCGCAGAAAACCCAGATCGCCGGTACGCAGCCAACCGTCGACGAAGGTGTCCCGGCTGGCCTGCGGATCACGATGGTAGCCCCGGGCCACGTTCGGTCCGCGTACCTCGATCTGGCCGATCCGCTGGTCGGCCAGCGGTCGACCGTGATCGTCGACGACGCGTACCGCGCAGTCGGCCACCGGATGGCCCAGGTCCATCAGTTCGACCGCGTGCGGGCCGGGTCGGGTCGGCACCGCCCGTCCCTGGCTCAACTTGGCGCGGTCCAGCACGTGTGGCACCGCCACCTCGCCCGGTGGGGGAAAGGTCACCGCGAGGGTCGCCTCGGCGAGCCCGTACACCGGTCGTAGCGCGGCGGGATCGAGCCCGGCGGGACGGGTGTGGGCCAGAAAGGACCGCCAGACCGCAGGCGAGATCGGTTCCGCCCCGACCACCACGCACCGTACGGCGCTCAGATCGAGCCCGGCGAGGGTTTCCGCAGGCACCCTGCGCACCGCCAGAGCCAGCGCGAAGTTCGCCGCGGACAGCAGGGTGGCCCGGTGCCGGTGGGCGGTGGTGAACCAGAGGGCGGGGCGCTTGGCGAACGCCAGCGGAGGGATGCGTACCTGCTTGAGGCCGATGGCGAGCGGGGTGAGGTGGGTGCCGATCAGCCCCATGTCGTGGAAGTACGGCATCCAGCTGACCAGCACGTCGTCCGGGCGTGCCGCGCTGGCCGACCGGGCCTGGTCGAGGTTGGCCAACACGTTGTCGTGGGTCAGCTCCACGCCCCGGGGCGCGCCGGTGCTGCCGGAGGAGAACTGCAGGAAGGCGAGGTCACCACCGGCGACGGTGGGCAGCTCCGCCGGTGCGGCGCCGGCCCGCAGGTCGGCCAGCCGCAGCACCGGCTCGGGCAGCCCGTCCACCACGGCTGCGGTGGCGTCGTCGGTCACCAGCACGGCGTCGGGCAGCACCTCCCGCACGGCGCGTACCCGCTTCGGTTCGGGTGGCAGCGGCACCGGCACCAGTCCGGCGGCGAGCGCACCCCAGAACATCGGCTGGAAGTCGTCACCGGCGTCGGCGAGCAGGAGGGCGGCCGTACCGGGCGCGATCCCGGCGGCCCGGTAGCCGCCGGCCACCCGCAGCGACTCGTCCCGCAGCTGCCGGAAGCTGACCGTACGCTCCGTGCCGTCCTCCCGGACGTGCACGATGACCTGTTGCGGTGCCCGGTCGGCGGCATCGAGGAGTACGCCCAGCAGGCCGTGGTGGGCGCCGGGCCCGCTCGCAGTCGACACAGCAGGATGGTAGGTGGCCGGGATCTTGGGACCGGCACCGGAGTTGCCGACCGTCGCCGCGTGGACGGCGGCTGCGCTGCCCTCCGGTCAGCGGACGCCGGGAACGGTGGCCGCGAGAACCGCCGATGGCCGCCCGTCCGCCGAGGGCTGCGGGTCGTGGGTCTCGACGGCAGAACGTACGACCGGACGAGACACCATCTCGCTGGTCGGGATCGACTCGTCGCAGGACGGGCAGTGCACCACCAGTTCGACCGGGTGTTCGCAGCGGGCGTGCACCAGGGCCCGGTTGGGCGGGGGCTGGTCGGTGGGGCAGTTCTTCTCCCCCCACCGCATCAACGCGGCCAGTACGGGCGCCAGTTCACGGCCGCGCTCGGTGAGGCGGTACTCGTGACGTACCGGCCGCTCGCGGTAGGGGACACGTTCGAGAACACCGGCCTCGACCAGTGTGGTGAGTCGTTGAGCGAGCACGTTGCGGGCTATGCCGAGACTGTCGAGCAGGGACTCGAAGCGGCAGTCACCCACCATCGCGTTGCGGACGATGAGCAGCGTCCACCGCTCACCGACGACCTCCAGAGCCCGTGCGATGGAGCAGTCCTGACCGTACCTGCGGAGAGCCATCAGGCCATCGTAGAGGCGATCGGCTCGCTCCGGTCGGGTGGAAATCTCACCCCTACGTTCCCTGGCTGGGCACCGGCGTACGCTGCTGGCCCATCAGCAGCAACGCCGCCACCAGACCGATCGCGGCGAGTCCGGCGGTCACCGTGAACGCCATCGGCAGGGCGGCGCCCATCGGCACCGGCAGCTCGGTCTGGTTCGCGACGAGCACGGCCGACACGGCGGCCAGCCCGAGTGCCCCGCCCAGGCTGAACGAGGCATCGCTGAGGCCCGAGGCTGCCGCGGAATCGGCATCGGAGGCACCGAGGGTCACGGCGATCTGCGCGGCGACGAAGGCGGCGCCGGCGCCGACGCCGACCACGGGCAGCACACTGAGGAAGTCGACGGTGTCCAGCGGGCCGTTCACCATGGCCAGCGCCAACAGGCCGGCACCGGCCACGGACATGCCCGTCAACGCGACCAGCCGCAGCCCGTGTCGCACCACCACCACCTGACCGACGTACGAGCCGACGACCGAGGACAGGGTCAGGGCGACCATCAACGCGCCGAACCTGGTGGCGGAGAGCCCCAGCGCTCCCTGTCCGTACAGAGTGACCAGGAGCAGCACCGCGTCGATAAGCGTGCCGGCGGCGAACAGCACCACCAGACCGCCCAACCGGGTGCGGGATCGCAGGAGTCCGGGGCGTACCAGGCGGCGGCCGGTCCGTGCTTCGATGACCAGGAAGAGCAGCAGCAGCACCGCCGCCGCGGCCAACCGCAGGAGGGCCGGGCCGGTCGAGCTTCCGGGAGCGAACGCGGCGACGACCGTCCAGCCGATCAGGGTCAGGGCACCGACCAGGCTGACCCCGCCGGCCACCTCCAGCGGATGCCCGGATCCGCCGCAGCGGTCGGCCGGCAGGATCGGTGCCAGCAGCGCGGCGACGATCCCCACCGGCACGTTGACGAGGAACACCCACCGCCACCCGACGGTGTCGGTGAGCAGCCCACCGAGCAGGAGCCCGGTGGTGCCACCGAAGGCGCCGATCAGCGTCCAGAGGCCGAGCGCGCGGACCCGGGCCGGACCGGGACCGAGAGCGATGGCGAGCAGTGGCAGCGCGGTTGTCGCGATCAGCGCCGCACCGATGCCCTGCAGGACGCGGGCGCCGATGAGCACCTCACCGGCCCAGGCCACCGCCGACAGCATCGAGGCGGCGGTCATCAGCGCCAGTCCGATGGTGAACAGCCGGCGTCGGCCGAAGAGTTCGGCCAGCCGGCTGCTGAGCAGCAGGACGCCGCCGAAGCTGATCAGGAAGGCGGACATGAGCCACTGCACGGTCGCCGTGGAGAGGTCCAGTGCCCGTTGGATGCTCGGGATCGCGGCGTAGACGATGGTGCTGTCCGCTGCCACCACCAGGAACGACGCGCCGAGCGCGCCGATCGCCAGCCATTGCCGTGCGCCGAGACGGGCTGTCGACGCTCCGCTGAAGTTCTCCACCATCCAGCCCCTTGGTTCCCCCGTGTCGCGGACGCTTGTTGCCTCTGGCGCGTGTCGGGACGTGCCGTCGACAGTTAACGACCGCGGTGGCCACGGATAAGACGGACCCGGGTGCGAACCGGGTTGTGTCTCGGTGGCCCGGGCGCCGCGCGTGACGGGACCACCCTCAGCCACGTCGGTCCGGTTTTGAAACTTACGTGGGTCAATGAAGATAGCAGCAGTGCGTCCGCAGCACGAGCCTGTGTTTCCTGAGTTCCCCGAGCTGTGTCACGCCTGTCGATCGGTCAGGTCTCGCGGTGGGCGGCACGGCGCGCACCGGCTGCTGTTCGGGGCGATCTGGACGCCGTTCATGCGGCGGGCCGGCGCTATTCCTTCGCCTGGGACGGTCGCGACTTCTCCGTACGTGTCATGTGCGGCGGGACCGAGCACCCGTCGGCGCTTTCCCGTGGCGGGCGGCCGGCATCGACCGGCCCACCGGGTGGATCCGGCGGGCCGGGCGGGTGTGATGTCGCGAGTGACCGCGCCGGTCCTGGTGCCGGCGGGTGGGGTCGACACCGGACCGGTGGCGGGTCTGGTCCGTGTGTCGGAGAGCGTCTCCGCGTCCCGGTGTACGCCGCGACGGTGCGGTGCCGACGGGGGCGGGTGCGGAAGTCGACAGTGAGAGGTGGACGGTGGTGGTGGACCGGTGGGGGGTGCTCCCGAAGCGCGGGCTCAGGGCAGGGGAAGGGCGAGCAGGATCGGTGGGTCGAGCGGGGTCATTCGGCGCAGGTGCAGATCGGCCTCCATGGCACCGGGCCGACGGCTGATGGTCATCGGCCCGTGTACGCCGATCAGAGCGTCGTCGTCGCTCCAGTTGGCCTGCCAGTAGTCCTGGCGACCCCGCAGGCGGGAACAGGCAAGGACGTACCACTGCCCGGGTGGTGGACTGTCCAACCGGTACGGTCCGGGCTTCTCCAGCACGGTGCACCGCACCGGACGCCCGAGCGGAACCGGGTCGCGGAAGAGCCCGATGAAGGTCAGCCGGTCCTCGGACTCTTCGGACTCGGGTGCGTGGACCATGCCCTGGATCGCCGGGATCGGCGGTTGGGCGACGGCCCGGTTGTCGACGGGGACCTGTGGTGTCACTCCGCGCAGCCTGCGGTAGGTGCTCGGCGAGACCCCCACACTGCTGCTGAAGCGGGAGCTGAAGGTGCCCACGCTCGCGTAGCCGACCTCGTGGGTGATCTCGGTGATGCTCATGGAGGTGGACAGCAGCAACTGTTTAGCACGGTGCAGCCGCATGACCATCAGGAAGCGGCCGGGGGAGATGCCGGTGGTGCGCTGGAAGATTCGGGTGAAGTGGAACTTGCTGAACATGGCTGTTCGGGCCATGCCGTCCACGGTGTGTTGCTCCGCTAGGTCCTCCCGGATGGCTTCGATTACCCGACCGACGGCTCGCTGGATACTGTCTTCCATCGCATCCCCCAATCCGATGGCTGCGCTTGTGGCGACGTTTTGTGTGGCTGTGGCGTGGCGACGTCAGATGTCGGCGTGTGGCGATACGCCGTTCCGCGCGTGCTGGTTCTGTTAACCCAGTTTTTATTTGCGAGGAAAAACATTTGACTGTTGACGGAGGGAAGTTACGCGGTGACGCAGGGTTATGCTATCCGGGCTCAGCGTCGTAATCAACAGCGAATCATGCAGGTCAATTCAAGTTTTACGCCGACACTGGTCAGGCCGGAAAAAACGGACGCTTGCCTCGTATGTGGCGACAGCAGCAATTGGTGCTGCGGTGCCATGGAATGATCATCCAGTTTTGTCGGAAGCCCACCCGGCGGAACGTTGGTAAATGGGACGATCCACCGTTCCGGCGGGCGGGCGGAACTGTGCGAGACAGATATCCGACGTCCTTTCACGTGGTATGTGCTTGACCTGACCGGGTCAGGCCTGATCGGTCTGGGAGAACTGCCCCGGCCGCCGGCCGGGCCCGGCCGGCCCCCGGTACGCCTGGGCGATGTCGAGCCAGTGCTCGGCGTCGCTGCCGACGGCCCGGACCGCCAGGTCGTCCCGGTGCCGCCGGCGCGTGACGAGCAGGCAGAAGTCTTCGGCCGGGCCGGTGATCCGCTGGTCGGCGTCGGCTGGCCCGAACGCCCAGAGCGCGCCGGACGGGGCGGTGATCTCGAATCGGAACTGGACGTCGGGCGCCGTCAGGCCCCGGGCCAGATAGCCGAAGTCCCAGGTCCGGACGGCGAACCCGACCAGGTGACCGAGGCGGTCGGTGTAGGACGGGCGTACCCCGAGCGCGTCCAGGACGTCCCGGCCGTGTGCGAAGACCTCCATCATGCCGGCCGCGGCGAGCACCGGCGCCGGCAGCGGTCGGACCAGCCACGGCACCATCTGACCGGGCGGGACCGCAGCGAGTGCCTTCTCCGCGGTGGCCCGCTCGGACCGCCACCGGGACAGCAGGACCGCCGGTGGTTCGACGACGAAGTCGGCCATGGCGGCCGCCACGTTGGCGTCGAAGTCGTCGCTGAGCCGGGAGGTCATCTGCTGGAAGGCGGCTGGTTGCGCGGCGGCAAGTCCGGCGAGTCGGAAGGTGGCGGCCAGATGGGCGATCTGGTGTCGGACCGCCCAGCCGTGTGCCGGGGTGCCGGTCTCCCACTGCTCGTCGCTCAGCTTGGCCACGACGGCGTCGAGAGCCTCACTCTCCGCGGTGAGGTCGGCGATCACGTCCGGTGCCTGTGTCACGTCGATACCCTCTTCCTGAAATGGTTGGTCGGCGGCGGCGTTCCGCCGGGGCCCGGCGAATTGCGGTTCTTACCGATTGGTAGGCATCATTGCCTCTGGGTGGATATAGTAATTTTCGGTGGAAGCGTCTGCGCGTGGAGAAAATTCTCTGACGTGCGACGACGCGTCCTGGGTGTGATCACGTCGAATAGACTTTCCGAGTGTGCCCCAGTCGGCGACCGTATTCCTTCTTTGTTCGTGCTTTCAGCCGGTTGGCCCGCGGGGTCAATTGCGTTCGGGTGGCCGTCGTCCCGCCGGCCAGCCAGGGAACGCCTTCCGTGATCGTTCTGTCACTCAGAGCAACTATGAAGTAGGCGCAGGTCAACCCGTACCCATAGCCTCGGTTCGTCTGGAGACACCGGACGAGGACCCGGACCCGATCGCGTCCGTCTTCCCTGGGGAGAGCTCATGGCAGGCCTGTGGCGTACCCTCCGCGCGCAGCTGATGACGCCGGACATTGCCGAAACGACGATGAGCCGACGTGGATTCCACGTCAAGGACGAGCCGGCCCGCCAGCGGCTGGAATCCGTCGGTGCCAGCTTCCTCACCGGTTTCCGGGCTGCCGTTGAGGCCCGCGAGGAGTCGGACATCGGTCGACTCGACCTGATCGAGCGACAGTTCCGTGGCTTCGCCTACGAAGGGGCCGCCATGGGCTACGCCGTGCTGGACGGGGTGGCCGGTGGCAACCGCACCACCCGGTTCCTGACCGGCGCCGGCGCGCCCCACATCTACATGGCCTACGTGGGAATCGGCTGGGCGTTCGCCAAGGTCCCCCGCTGGCGCTGGCGGGCGCTGGCCGCGCCGGACCCGTTGCTGCGCTGGCTCGTCCTCGACGGCCTGGGCTTCTACCGTGCCTACTTCGAGACCGACCGGTACGTCCGCCAGCAGACGGTCGCTCCGGTGGCGTGGCCGCCGGACCTGCCGGGCGACTACCCCCGGCGCGCGCTCGACCAGGGCATCGGCCGGGCCAGCTGGTTCGTAGCCGGAGCCGATCCCGATGTCGCCGCGGACATCATCGGTCGCTTCGACGCCGACCGGCACGCCGATCTGTGGAGCGGCATGGGCCTGGCGGCCACCTACGCCGGCGGCGCCGACCCCGACGACCTGAAGAAGCTCGCCGTCCACGCCGGCCGGTACCGTCCGCAGCTCGCCCAGGGCGCCACCTTCGGCGCGCAGGCACGACTGCGGGCCGGACTGGTCACCGAGCACACGCCCCTGGCCACCGAGGTGTTCTGCGGGTGCAGCCCGGAGGAGGCGGCGGCGGTCACCGACCGGGCCCGCGAGAACCTCCCGCCCGACGGTGCCGAACCGGCCTACGAGGTGTGGCGGCAGCGGATCCAGGCGCAGTTCGCCTGAGTCGGCGACGCTACCGCAGAGAGTGGACACGGTGCAGCGCATGGCGACAACAGCGGACGGGATGACCCAGCCCTTGGCGTTCGCCGCGCGCTTCACCCGCGCGGTGCTCGTCCACGACCCCGGTCGGCTGCTGGTCACCACCACCACGCTCAGCCCCGGCGAGACGCCCGGCCTCGACGAGCCGAGAGACCGCAGCGCTCCGTTGCTGCCGGCCGCGCACGTGCTGGAGGCGCTCGCGCAGGGGTGGGCCGCGCTCACCGGCCACCGGGGTCCGCCGGTGTTCGAGGCGGTCGAGTTCGGTGCGCCGCTCGTCGTCGGCGAGGACGTCGTCAGGCTGCGGCTGACCGCCGCGGCCGAGCCGGTGGCCAACGCCGTCGTGGTCACGTTGCGCGGTGAGCACCGAGGCCGTCAGGTGACCTACGCCCACGCCCGGCTGCGGCACCCGGGCGCCGGCCGGTCGGCCGTTCCCGCCTCCGCCGTACCGTCGGCCGCCGGCCTGCCGGTGCCCACCGCGCTGCCGGTGCCGCCCGTGCGGGTCGGTGGCCTCGCGCCGTACCGGCCGCCCCGCGCCTTCTTCATCGAGGCGGGAGCCTCGGGTCGCCGGCTGCGCTACCGCGAGATCACCGCGTCGGGCTGCGTGCTGGAGCTGACCGCGGGCGATGCGGTGGGATCGCTCGCCGCCGTCGCCGGCCCGTTGGTGCTCGGCGACCCCGGTGTGCGGGACGCCTTCCTGCGCGCCCTGCACCCCTGGGCACCCGACACGGTGCTGCAACCGCTGGGCGTCGACCGGATCTGGCTGGCCGGGGCCGGCCCCTACGAACACGTGACGCTGCGCGCCACCCGTCGGGTCGAGGACGACGACGTGCACCGGTTCGACCTGGAGACGCTGGCCGGCGGGCGGATCGTGGAACGGTGGACCGGGCTGCGCCTGCGACCGCTGCCGGTACGCCGGGCCACCGGTCCGTGGCCGGCGCAGGTGCTCGGACCGTACCTGCGCCGCAGGCTCGCCGCCCTGACCGCCCACGACGTGGCCGCCGTGCTGGAGCCGGGCCTGCGCCGGGGGTGGCGGCGGCAGCACACCGCGCTGGCCGTGTCCCGGCTGCTCGGTGACGGTACGACGGTGCGCTACCGCCGCGACGGTCGCCCCGAGGTCGGCGGCGGGTGGTGGATCTCGGCCGCGCACGGCGCCGGCCACACCCTCGCGGTGGCGGCCCGTACGCCGGTCGGCTGCGACCTGGAAACCGTCGTCGAGCGTACGCCCGTCGAGTGGCGTCAACTGCTCGGCGCGCACCACGCCCTGGCCGAACTGATCGTCGCCGAGACCGGCGAATCGCCGCACCGGGCGGGCACCCGGGTCTGGTCGGCGCTGGAGTCGCTGCACAAGGTCGGCGTCACCGCGTTCACCCCGCTGACCTACGACCGGGACACCTCGGACGGCTGGCTGCTGTTCAGCGCCGGCGGCTGGCGGGTGTCCACCTGCGCCACCGGGCTGCGCGGCGGGCCGGACGAGCTGGTGGTGGCGGTGGCCGCCCGCCACCAGCCGACCTCCGGCTGACCCGGCGGGGAGTCCCGGCTGTCACGGCTGGTCACCTGACATCGGCCGCCGGGACCGGCGGGCGCATTTGTGCGCCCGTGCCATTCCCATCGCCCGAAGGTCCTAAATGGATACGGACAGCATGACGCGAGATGCCGACCCGCCGCTCGCCGTACACCATTGGTGTACGCCAGGCTGGATGAATGTAGCGGAGGGCGTCAGGCGCCTTCAGTTGTGACTTGAATTGCCCTCGGTAGCCGATTCGGGCCCTGCGTTTCCTGTCAGTTCGAGTTGAGCGTCAGAGGTGATGCCCGTGCCCCCGGCAATCGAAACCAACCAGGGACGAACAATGGTGCTGGAGGCGTACGCCGATACGATTCTGCCGGGCGAGAAGCGGTGGCCGGGCGATCGTGCCGTGGCCGGCGTCTCGTCCGACGGCGGCGCGGTCGCCGCCGGAGCGTTGCTGGCGCTGCGCTCTCCCGAGGGCGGCCTGGCTCCGGCGCTGGACGCGCTGGCCGACGGGCTCGACGAGCACGCCGAGGAGTACGCCGCCGAGACCGGCATCGAGCTGGACCCGGAGGTGCCGGCGTTCGTCTCGCTCGACTTCCCCGACCGGGTCCGGCTGGTGCAGCGCCTGACCGACCCCACGCACCCGGAACGGGAGGCGTGGATCAGTCTCGCCATGTTCAGCGTCATCGCCTTCGACGCCGCCGCACACTCCCACACCGTGGAGGCCCTCGACGCCGGCCACGTCGGACTGAAGATCATCGGCTTCCGCCAGCCCGACTCCGACGGGCTGTGGCGGTTCGACACCTACAGCTACGGCCGGCAACTGGCCCAGCCACACCCCGACACCACGGCCTCCGGGAGCCCTGCATGACGAGTTCCGAGAGCACTGACGTCCTTGTGATCGGTAGCGGCTTCGGCGGCGCGATCACCGCGTACCACCTCGCCGCGGGCGGCGCGCGAGTGGTCGTGCTCGAGCGCGGGCCGTGGCTGACCGGTGAGGAGTTCGAGCACGACTTCAAGTTCGGCTCGTCGTCGACGCGGGTCTTCGACTTCGTCGTCGGCGACGGGATGAGTGTGCTCAGCGGCAACTGCGTGGGCGGCGGTAGCGTCGTCTACTTCGCCGCGATGCCCCGCGCGCCCCGCTTCGTCTTCGACCGCCAGGGCCGCTTCGGGCACCGGATGTGGCCGTCCTCGATTTCCCGTGACACGCTCGACCCCTGGTACGACCGGGTCGCCGAGGCGCTGCCCGTCTCCCAGACGAGCTGGGACACGGTGCCGTTCTCCGGTGGGCTGTTCGGTGCCGCCTGCGACCACGCCGGGCGGACTGCCAACCCGGTGCCGGTGGCGCTGGACCAGGCAAAGTGCACCAACTGCAACTGGATGATGGCCGGTTGCCGGTTCGACGCCAAACGCTCCCTGCTGCTCAACTACCTGCCGGCCGCACTGGCGCACGGCGCGCAGATCCGGCCGCTGCACGAGGTGCAGTACCTCAGCCGTACCGACGACGGTGGCTACCGGGTGCACTACACCGTCCTGGACGACGTCGACTACCGCGTCGAGGTGGGCAGCGGCACGATCGACGCGAAAATCGTCATCATCGCGGCCGGTGCCGGCGCCACGCCGGTGATCCTCCAGCGCTCCGAGCCGACCCTCGGCGCCATGCCGCACGCCGTCGGCCGGTACTTCTCCGGCAACGGCGAGCGACTCAACACCGCCATCTTCGACGAGGAGCGCATCCGCGACGTGCTCGGCCTCAGCCGGCCGGACGGGGTGCCGTACGAGGCGTACCAGATCGGCAAGGGCCCCTGCGTGGCCAACTGGGACCGGCTGGACGGCTCCCTGCCCGAGTACGAGCGGTTCTCCCTTGAGCAGCTCTACTTCCCGCCGGGCTTCGGCACCATCCTGGCCCAGGTGCCCGACGCCGTCGGGCCGACCTGGTTCGGCGCGGAGAAGAAGGAACTGCTGCGCACCTGGCAGTCCTGGCTGACCGTCTTCACGATGAGCGAGGACGACAACGAGGGAGAGTTCGGCGCCGTGCCGCCCAGCGGCAACGCCGTACGGCTGTCCCAGCAGATGCTGGCCCGTGGCTCGCTGCGCTACGAGCCGACCGAGAACACGCTGCGCGGTTGGGCGCTGTCCGACGCGGAGGTGCGCGACATCCTCGAACGCGACGGGCTGTCCCGGGTGATGCCGTGGACCAACGACGTGGTGGGGGCCTACACGGTGCATCCGCTGGCCTCCTGCCGCATCGGCGACAACCCGGCCACCTCGGCCCTGGACGACCGCCACGAACTGCGCAACCACCCGGGCATCTTCGTCACCGACGGCTCCGCCGTACCGGCCGGCCTGACCGTGAACCCGGCGATGACCATCGCCGCGCTGGCCGAGCGGGCGGTGCCCGGCATCGTCGCGGCGGCGCGGGCCCGAGGAGTCGATGTCCAGTACGGCGCTCCCGCCCCCGACGGGGCCACGAGCAGCCGCGACGCGGTGCTGCCGTTGGCGCGCAGCGCACTGCGACGGTGAGTGGCCTCTACGCCAGGGTGGCCCGGCGTCCCTCCCGGGGACACGTACGCCGGGTCACCCCGGTGCCCATCGAGCGAGCCGACGGCCTCACCGCCGTCGTGTACGGCCAGGTGGAGCGGGACTTCGGCATGCTCGCCCCGCCGGTGAGCCTGCACTCGC
Source organism: Micromonospora maris AB-18-032 (assembly GCF_000204155.1). NCBI lineage: Bacteria > Bacillati > Actinomycetota > Actinomycetes > Micromonosporales > Micromonosporaceae > Micromonospora > Micromonospora maris. The sequence goes on from NC_015434.1 coordinate 3,063,294, forward strand.
CCGCGCCACCGGTGTTGGCCGCGTGCTGGATCGTGCTGCGCGAGACGCTTGTCGCCGCCGGCCGGGTGGACCGGGCCACCCGGGAGGCGGTGGCCGCCGCCGTCTCCACGGTCAACTCCTGCCCGTACTGCGTGGAGGTGCACTCGGCCACCATGGCGGGGCTGCTGCGCTCCGCCGCCGACCCGGCCGGTGACGACCAGCGGCGCCGGGTGGCCGAGTGGGCCCGCGCGGGCACCGACCGCACCCAGGCCCGTGACCTCGTGCCGCCGGTTCCCGCCGTCGAGGCCGTCGAACTGCTCGGCGTGGCGTTGGTCTTCCACTACCTCAACCGGATGGTGAACGTCTTCCTCGAACCGTCGCCGCTGCCGGCCGCCCTGCCGTCGGCGCTGCGCGGCGGTGTCCGCCGGGTCTTCGGCCAGTTGATGGCCCGCGGCGCCCGCGGCGACCGGCCGCCCGGCACCGCCCGGGACCTGCTGCCGGCCGCCCCACTGGCCCCGGATCTGGCCTGGAGCAGTTGTCACCCCACGCTGGCCGACGCGCTCGCCCGGGGCGGCGCGGCCATCGACGCCGCCGGGCAGCGGTCGGTGCCCACGTCGGTACGCGACCTGGTCGCCGCCCGGCTCGACGACTGGGACGGCCGACCGACGGGGATCAGCCGCGCCTGGGTCGGCGAGGCAGTGCGTGATCTGCCCACCGTCGACCAACCGGCGGCACGGCTGGCACTGCTCACCGCCTTCGCCTCCTACCAGGTCGACGACCAGGTGGTGGCCGACGTCCGCGCCGCCGGGGCCGACGACCGGGCGCTTGTCGAGCTGACCGCATGGGCCAGCATGGCCGCCGCCCGCCGGGCGGCCGGCTGGGTCCGGGTCGACCCGGACGCCCCCGCATCCTCGTGACCGCCGCACTGTCGGCGGCCATGCTGTCCGGTACGACTCCGTCGAGGGAGGAACGCGATGTCCACCGTTCTGGGCTCGTTGCGCAGGCTGGCGCTGGCGCCGGCGCTGAGTGAGGTCGGCTTCGCCCGCCGGGGTTTCCCGGGGCCGTCGTCACCGGCCACGGCCCGGCTGGAGGCGATTCCACGGGCCGTGGTCTGCGGCTTCGAGTGGGGGATCGACTGCCGCGGCCTCGAGGAGGTGCAGCAGCGGGTCGAGTTGGTCGACGAGGGCATGCGGGGCTTCGCGTACGAGGGCGTCACGATGGCCTTCACCGTGCTCGACGCGATGGGCAGCGGGCGGCGGCGACGTACCCGTGAGCTGCTGCTCGGCCCGGGTGCGCCGCACCTGTTCCTGGCCTACATCGGCATCGGCTTCGCGATGGCCCGGCTGCCGCGACCGTTGTGGCGCAAGGTGGTGCCGGAGTTGGACCCCGGTCCCTTCCACCCGACGATGACCTGGCTGGCGGTGGACGGGTACGGCTTCGACCTGGCCTACTTCGACGTCGCGAAGTGGGTCGACGAGCAGCGCCGGCCGGCGCCGTACGACTGGCAGGGGCACCGGGACTACTTCGGTCGCGCGGTGGACCAGGGCATCGGGCGGGCCCTGTGGTTCATCCACGGTGCCCGCGTGCTCGATGTCGACGCCGCCGTCCGGCGGTTCGCCCCGGAACGTCACGCCGACCTGTTCAGCGGTGTCGGGCTGGCCGCCACCTTCGCCGGTGGGTGCGGTGAAGCGGACCTGGCCACGCTGCGCCGAGAGGCCGGCGAGCACGCCCCCGAGCTGGCGCTGGGCAGCGTGTTCGCGCTGCGCGCGCGAGTGCACGCGGGGTTCGTGCCGCCGCACTCGGCGGTGGCGGCGGCAGCGCTGTCCGGGCTGTCCGTGCCGGCCGCCGTCGCCCTGGCCGACGACACCGCCCCGGCGCCGGACGCCGGCGGATCCGTGCCGCCGTACGAGCGGTGGCGGGCCAACATCCGTCGGCAATTCGAGCAGACGGCGGCCGCCGCAGCCGAGTGATGCCCGACATTTCCACGTCCTTCCACGTCCTTCCCAGTCCTTTTTGGGGACTCAGTTCCGCAGATTGGGAAGCATATCTTTATGTGTCATCAGTTCGATGAGCAGCAATGCTTGGCATTTTTCGAGTAGCCCGGGTTTCTGACCTCCTGTGAGGATCTGCTGACACGCCCTACGAATGGCGGGGCGGCACGAAGAGGGTCCGGACCAGCATCTCGGTCCGGGTCCCGCGTGCCGCCCGTCAATCGGAGAGGGCGCAAGCCACCGGCTATTGCGAGTGGCCGAGCGGCCCGCGGTCCGACCGGCCGGGGCCGGTAGTTCACCGCGACGCGCGGTGGGGTCGCCACCGACGAATCCGTCACCAACGGGAGGTCTTGAGTTCATGTCAATGACGATTGGCTTGCTGCGCCGGCAGTTGGCCGGAATCATCGGCCTCGCACTCGTGGTCGGGATGTTCTTCGCCGTCCGGCTCCCCAGCGCCTCGGCGGCGGAGCGTACGGAGTTGGCGTCCCGGTACGCGTTCGAGCCCATGGGCATCGCGCTGCCGGCCAGCAAGCATCAGCAGACCGTGCGCAAGGTCAACCAGACGTACACCCACATCGACGCCTGGATCTCCTCGGTGGGCGCCGGCATCGCGATGAACGACCTGGACGGTGACGGTCTCGCCAACGACCTGTGCATCACCGACCCGCGCACCGACCAGACGATCGTCACCCCGACTCCGGGTCTGGGCGAGCAGCGGTACCAGCCGTTCGCGCTGGACGCCGCGCCGTTGCCGATCAGCCGGATCACCGCACCGATGGGCTGCGCGCCGGGTGACTTCAACGAGGACGGCCGGATGGACCTGCTGGTCTACTACTGGGCCCGCACGCCGATCCTGTTCCTCAACAACGGCAAGGAACTCAGCTCCGGCACCGCCGCCTACCGCCCCGTCGAGCTGGTGCCCGGCGTCGGTGTCGGCGAGTACAACGGCCCGCTGTGGAACACCAACGCGGTGGCCATCGACGACTTCGACGGTGACGGCCACGTCGACATCTATGTCGGTAACTACTTCCCGCACAGCCCGGTCCTCGACGACACGGTCAAGGGCGGCGTGGAGATGAACGACTCGATGTCCTACGGCCTCAACGGCGGCGAGGACTACGTCTTCCGGTTCACCGAGGGCACCGGGGGCGCCGAGCCCACCGCCGTGTTCCAGCGGGTGGACAACGTGATCCCGCACAGTGCCTCCAAGGGGTGGGCGCTGGCTGCTGCCGCCGTCGACCTCGACGGTGACCTGCTGCCCGAGCTGTACCTGGCGCACGACTTCGGTCCCGACCGGCTGCTCTACAACCGGTCCACCCCGGGCAACATCGAGTTCGCCCTGGTCCAGGGGGCCCGTAGCGCGACCATCCCGAAGTCGAAGGTGCTGGGCCGGGACTCGTTCAAGGGCATGGGCGCCGACTTCGGTGACATCGACGGTGACGGCCTGTACGACCTGTTCGTCAGCAACATCACCACCCCGTTCGGCATCCAGGAGAGCAACTACACGTTCATGAACACCGCCGCCGACCAGAGCGGGGTCAAGACGGCGTTCAGCAGCGGCAAGGCGCCCTTCCGGGACCGTAGCGCCGACCTCGGCCTGGCCTGGTCGGGCTGGGGCTGGGACGTCAAGATGGCCGACTTCGACAACGGCGGCCGGCTCGCCATCGCCCAGGCCACCGGCTTCGTCCGCGGTGAGGTCAACCGCTGGCCCCAGCTGCAGGAGCTGGCCACCACCAACGACACGCTGGTGCGCCACACGAGCTGGTGGCCGAACGTGCGTCCCGGTGACGACATCGGCGGCAGTCAGCGTCTGCACTTCTTCGTCGAGGGCAAGGACGGCCGGTACGTCAACATCGCCCCCGAGCTCGGCCTGGACATCCCGCTGCCGACCCGAGGCATCGCCACCGGCGACGCCGACGGCGACGGCCGGCTCGACATGGCGGTGGCCCGGCAGTGGGCCGAGCCGATCTTCTACCGCAACACCAGCCCGGACGCCGGCGCCTTCCTCGGCCTGCGGTTGACCCACGAGACCGCCGATCCGGCCACTACCGGCTCGCCGGCGGTGGGCGCCCAGGTCATGGTCACCACCCCCGACGGCCGCAAGTTCGTCTCCCGGGTCGACGGCGGCGGCGGGCACTCCGGCAAGCGCAGCAACGAGGTGCACATCGGTCTCGGCGCCGAGGTCACCGGTTCGGTACAGGTCACGCTCTGCTGGCGCGACCGCACCGGGCAAATCCGTAAGCAGGACCTTCAGCTGACCCCGGGCTGGCACGACGTGCAGCTCGGCTCGCAGGCCAACGAGAGGTAACGGAGATGGCCGACACCAAGACCAGCCCCGTCCGGCACGACGCGAAGACGACGACGGCGCTGCGCCGCTTCGCGATCTCGATCACGATCTTCAACATCGTCGGTTACGTCTACCTCGGTTTCGAGCAGCCCTGGCTGTGGCCGTTCATCGCGCTCGCCACCGGCTACACGGTGGAGATCGTGCTGGAGGTGATCGGCGCCCGGGCCGAGGGTCGCGCGCCGCGCTTCCTCGGCGCCGGAAAGCGCGGATTCGTCGAGTTCCTCTTCCCGGCGCACATCACCTCGCTGGCCGTCAACATGCTGACCTACGTCAACGACCGGGTCTGGGTGATGATGTTCGGGGTCACCGTGGCGATCGCCGCGAAGTGGATCCTGCGAGCCCCCGTCCGGGGTCGACTGCGGCACTACATGAACCCGTCGAACTTCGGCATCGCGATGATCCTGATTCTCTTCCCGTGGGCCAGCATCGCGCCGCCGTACCACTTCACCGAGCACACCCCGGCGCTGGGTGACTGGCTGGTCCCGGCGATCATCCTCACCGCCGGCACGATGCTCAACGCCAAGCTGACCGGCCGGATGTTCCTGATCATGGGCTGGCTGTCCGCGTTCGTGCTCCAGGCGGTGATCCGTGGCCTGGTCCTGGACGTCTCCATCCTGGGTGCGCTGGGCATGATGACAAGCGTGGCGTTCGTGCTGTTCACGAACTACATGATCACCGACCCGGGAACCAGCCCGTCCCGCCCGGCGTCCCAGATCGCCTTCGGCGCCGGCGTGGCCAGTCTCTACGGGCTCATCACGGGCATGGGCATCGCGTACGGGCTCTTCTTCGCCACCGCGGCGGTCTGCCTCATCCGCGGCATGTTCCTCTGGGCGCTGCACATCTCCAACAAGGCTCGCGAACAGCGGGAAGCCGCCGCCGCCGCGGCGGCGCCCACCGACGGGGTGCCGGTCCCCGCGACCGACGCCCTCGCCGCGGGCCCCAACTCCCACAAGGAAGCGGTGCCGGCATGAGCAGGATCGCCGTCGTCGGCCTGGCATGCCGATATCCGGACGCCGCCTCTCCCGGTGAACTGTGGGAGAACGTGATCACGGGCCGGCGGGCCTTCCGCCGGCTGCCGGACGAACGGATGCGGCTGGCCGACTACTGGGATGCCGACCGCAGCGTCCCGGACCGGTTCTACGCCCGCAACGCCGCGGTCATCGAGGGGTACGAGTTCGACCGGCAGAAGTACCGGATCGCCGGCAGCACGTACCGGTCCACCGACCTGACCCACTGGCTGGCCCTGGACACCGCCGCCCGGGCGCTCGGTGACGCCGGGTTCCCGATGGGCGCCGAACTGCCCCGCGAACGCACCGGCGTGGTGGTCGGCAACACCCTGACCGGGGAGTTCTCCCGGGCGAACGTGATGCGGCTGCGCTGGCCGTACGTCCGGCGGACGGTCGGTGCCGCCCTGCGCGAGCAGGGCTGGGACGACGACCAGCTCGCCGACTTCCTCGGCACCCTGGAACAGCGCTACAAGGCGCCGTTCCCGGCCATCGACGAGGACACCCTGGCCGGTGGCCTGTCCAACACCATCGCCGGGCGGATCTGCAACTACTTCGACCTCAAGGGCGGCGGCTACACCGTCGACGGCGCCTGCTCGTCGTCGCTGCTGTCGGTGCTCACCGCCTGCCGAAGCCTGGTGGAAGGCGAACTGGACGTCGCGGTCGCGGGCGGGGTCGACCTGTCGATCGACCCGTTCGAGATCATCGGTTTCGCCAAGACCGGTGCGCTGGCGCGCGGCGAGATGAAGGTCTACGACCAGGGCTCCAACGGCTTCTGGCCCGGCGAGGGCTGCGGCATGGTCGTCCTCATGCGCCACGAGGACGCGGTGGCGCAGGGCCGGCGGATCTACGCCTCCATCGCCGGATGGGGCATGTCCTCCGACGGCAAGGGTGGCATCACCCGGCCGGAGGAGGACGGCTACCGGCTGGCGCTGACCCGGGCGTACGCCCGCGCCGGGTTTGGCATCGAGACCGTGCCGATGTTCGAGGGACACGGCACCGGCACCGAGGTCGGTGACGCGACGGAGCTGCGGGCGCTGACCGAGGCGCGTCGGGCCGCCGGTGCGTCCGGCACCCCGGCCGCGATCAGCTCGATCAAGGCGATGATCGGGCACACCAAGGCGGCGGCCGGGGTGGCCGGCCTGCTCAAGGCGGTCCTCGCGGTGCACCACCAGATGCTGCCGCCGACGGTCGCCTGCGAGGAGCCGCACGAGGTGCTCACCTCGAACGAGGCGAAGCTGCGGGTGCTGCCCACCGCCGAGCCGTGGCCGGCCGACGCGCCGCTGCGCGCCGGGATCACCGCGATGGGCTTCGGCGGCATCAACACGCACCTGGTGGTGTCCGGTGAGGAGACTGCGCGTCGCTCGCCGGACGCCCGGACCCGCACCATCGCCGCCCGCGCCCAGAACGTCGAACTGCTGGTCCTGGACGCGGACACCCCGGCCGAACTGGCCGAGCGGGTCCACGCCCTGGCCGGACAGGTGATCCGCCTCTCCTACGCCCAACTCGGCGACCTGGCCGCCAGCATCTACACCGAACTCGGCGACCGGCCGTACCGGGCCGCGGTGGTGGCCCGCTCGCCGGAGGACGCCGAGCGTCAACTGCTGCGGGTGCACGCGGCGCTGCAGGCCGGCGAGAGCCGACTGTACGCCGCCGACGGCCGGGCCTTCCTCGGCCACGTCCGCGGCGCCGCCCGGGTCGGGTTCCTCTTCCCCGGCCAGGGCACCGGCCGGGGTCGACCGGCCGAGGCGCTGCGCCGCCGGTTCACCCAGGCCGACCGGATCGTCACCGAGGCGGCGCTGCCCACCGGTGACGTGGTGGCCACCGAGGTCGCCCAGCCGCGCATCGTCACCGGTTCGGTCGCCGGGCTCAGCGTGCTGAGCGCGCTCGGCATCGAGGCCGACGTGGCCGTCGGGCACAGCCTCGGCGAGCTCACCGCGCTGCACTGGGCCGGGGCGATGGACCTGTCCTCGGTGCTGCGGATGGCTGCCGCCCGGGGACGCACCATGGCCGAGCACGGCCGTCCCGGCGGCACCATGGCCGGTGTCCCGGCCGACCCGGAGACCGCCCGCCGCCTGCTCAGCGGGGAGCCGGTGGTCATCGGCGGCTACAACAGTCAGCGGCAGACGGTGATCTCCGGTCCGATCGACGCCGTCGAGCGGGTGCTGGAACGAGCCGAGGTGGCCGGGATCCCCGGCAAACGCCTACGGGTCTCGCACGCCTTCCACTCGCCGCTGGTCGCCGAGGCGGCCGAGGCGTTCGGCGGCTACCTCGCCGAGGAGCGGTTCCAGCCGTTGCAGCGCCAGGTGGTCTCCACCGTGACCGGCACCGTCCTGCCTGCCGACGTCGACCTGTCGGTGCTGCTGCGCGACCAGATCACCGAGCCGGTGCTGTTCGCGCAGGCCATCGCGATGGCCGCCAAGGAGGTGGACCTGTTCGTCGAGGTCGGACCGGGGCGGATCCTGTCCGACCTGGGCCGTACCGACACCTCGGTGCCGACGGTCGCGCTCGACACCGACGACGAGACGCTGGCCAGCGTGCTGCGCGTCGTCGCCGCGGCGTACGTGGTCGGGGCGGCGCGGGTGCATCCGCAGCTCTTCGACGGCCGGCTGGTCCGGCCGGTCAAGGACGTCGACGAGTTCAGCTTCTTCGCCAGCCCGTGCGAGACCGACTCCGACGTGGTGCTGCCCGACTCGCCGCCGCCGGTCGCCGCGCCGGCCTCCGTGAACGGTGCCGCACCCACTGGGGAGCCGGCCTCCCTGGTGCTGCGTCAACTCGTCGCCGCCCGGGCGGAACTGCCGCTGGACATGGTCGGTGAGGACAGCCGGCTCCTCGACGACCTGCACCTGAGCTCGATCACGGTCAGCCAGGTGGTGAACCAGGCTGCGCAGCAGCTCGGCGTACCGCCGTCGCGGCTGCCCACAAACGTGGCCACGGCGACCGTACGGGAGGTCGCCGAGGCGATGGAGGCGCTGATCGGCACCGGGTTGGCCGAGGACCTGACGCAGCCCGCGTCGGTGCCGGGCGTGGACACCTTCATCCGGGCGTTCGCGGTCGACCTGGTCGAGGCGCCCACACCGGTGCCGGGCCCGGCCGAGACGAACGCCGGGTGGCAACTGTTCGGTGGCCACACCGACCCGCGCGCGGAGCAGGCCCGGCAGGCGCTGGCCGGCGGCGGAGTCGGCGGCGGAGTCCTGGTCTGGCTGCCGGCCGACTGCACCCCGGAGCAACTCGAACCGGCGTTGCAGGGGGCGCGGGCGGCGCTGACCGCCGGAGCGGGCGACCGCTTCGTGCTGGTGCAGCACGGCCTGGGCGCCAGCGGCCTGGCCCGGACCCTGCGGCTGGAGGACCCCCGGATCCGGACCACTGTGGTGCACCTGCCGGCCACCCTGGACGTCGCCGACCGGGTGCTGGCCGAGGTCGCCGCGACCGACACCTATCACGAGGTCCACTACGACGTGACCGGGGCGCGTCGGCAGCAGGTCCTGCGGGCCCTGCCCATCGACGCCGGTCGGGTCGAACAGCCGCTCGATGCCGGTGACGTGCTGCTGGTCACCGGCGGCGGCAAGGGCATCACGGCGGAGTGCGCGCTCGCCCTGGCCGCCGACGCCGGTGCCAAACTCGCCGTGCTGGGCCGTTCCGACCTGGCCGCCGACGCGGAACTGGCGGCCAACCTGGAACGCTTCGCCGCCGCCGGTGTGCAGGCGCGCTACCTGCGTGCCGACGTCACCGACCCGGTGGCGGTGCGGGCCGCGGTCGACGAGGTCGAGCGGCTGCTCGGCCCGGTGACCGGGGTGCTGCACGGCGCCGGGCGCAACGAACCGGCGGCGTTGACCTCGCTCGACATGGACGCCGTGCACGGCGCGCTGGCACCCAAGGTCGGCGGCCTCGCCGCGGTCCTGGACGCCGTCGACGCCGACCGGCTGAAGCTGCTGGTCACCTTCGGCAGCATCATCGGCCGGGCCGGGCTGCGGGGCGAGGCGCACTACGCCACGGCCAACGACCGGCTGGCCGAACAGACCCGTCGCTTCGGCGCGGCCCACCCGACCTGCCGCTCGATCTGCCTGGAGTGGTCGGTCTGGTCCGGTGTGGGCATGGGGGAGAAGCTGTCCGTCGTCGAGTCGTTGGCCCGCGACGGCATCACCCCGATCACCCCCGAGCAGGGAGTGGCGGTGCTGCGCCGGCTGGTCACCGACCCGGACACCCCGGCGGTGGTGGTGATCAGCGGACGGGCCGACAGCCTGGACACGCTGCGCTTCGAGGAGCCGGAACTGCCGTTGCTGCGCTTCGTGGACCGGCCGCAGGTGCGCTACCACGGCGTGGAGTTGGTCACGGACATCGAACTCACCGCCGGCAGCGACCTGTACCTGCCCGACCATCTGCTCGACGGCAACCTGCTCTTCCCCGCGGTCATGGGCATGGAGGCGATGGCCCAGGCGGCCATGACGGTGACCGGTCGCAGCGAGGTGCCGGTCATCGAACAGGCCCGCTTCGCCCGGCCGATCGTGGTGCCACCGCACGGCAGCACCACCATCCGGGTCGCGGCCCTGGTGACCGCCGACGACACGGTACGGGCGGTGATCCGTACCGCGGACACCGGATTCGCCGCGGACCACTTCGAGGCCACGTTGCGCTTCGTCGAGGGTCCGGTGCCGGACGGTCCGCCGGAGCAGGTCGCCGACGACCTGCCGCCGGTGCCGCTGGACCCGGCCCGGGACCTGTACGGCGACACCCTGTTCCAGGGAGCGCGCTTCCAACGGTTGCGCGCCTTCCACCGGGCGGCGGCCCGCGACGTCGACGCCGACGTGGCCACCGTGCCGGAGACCGACTGGTTCAGCGCCTACCTGCCGGACACGCTGGTGCTCGGAGACCCGGGGGTGCGCGACGCGCTGATGCACGGCAACCAGGTCTGCGTACCGGACGCCACGCTGCTGCCGGTGGCGATCGCACGGCTGTACCCGGCCGGGTCCCGGATGGGCACCGGTGAGCCGTTGCGCTACTGCGCCACCGAGCGGGAGCGCGACGGAGACACCTACGTCTACGACATCGCGTTGCGCACCGGCACCGGCGAGGTCGTCGAGCGGTGGGAGGGCCTGCAACTGCGGGCGGTACGCAAGAAGGACGGCCGGGGCCCCTGGGTGGCGCCGCTGCTCGGCTCCTACCTGGAGCGGACCCTGGGCGACCTGATCGGCACCGCGATCGCGGTGGCGGTGGAGCCGAACGCCGGCGACCAGCCGGAGTTGGCGGTCGGTCGGGCCCTCGGGCACGCCGCCGACCTGCGGTACACCCCCGACGGGCATGCCGAGCAGGTGGACGGGCGGTACGTGGCGGTCTCCCACGGCGCGGAACTCAGCCTCGCCGTGGCAGCCCGTACCCCGGTCGGCTGCGACGTACGGCCCGTCTCGCCGCGACCGGTCGACAGCGGCGCCCCGGTCCTGGGCCGGTACGAGGCGCTTGTCGACCAGGTGGTCACCGGCTTCGGCGTCGACCGGGACACCGCCGCGACCCAGGTGGAGGCGGCGCTGGACTGCCTGCGGCAGGTCGACCTGCCGGAGCATCTCTCGGTGACGCTGACCCCGATCCAACGCGACGGGTGGCTGGTCTTCGCCGCGGGCGCGACGCGGGTGGCGACCTTCGCCACCACCGTTGGCCCGGCGGCCACGCCTGTCGTGTTCACCGTCCGTACCGACGGAGGGCTGTGAGGTGGAGGACTACTACGAGTATCGGCACACGGTCGGTTTCGAGGAGACCAACCTGGTCGGCAACGTCTACTACGTCAACTACCTGCGTTGGCAGGGCCGTTGCCGGGAGATGTTCCTGCACGACAAGGCGAACGACGTCCTCGACGACCTGCGCAGCGATCTGAAGCTGTTCACGTTGAAGGTCGACTGCGAATTCTTCGCGGAAATCACCGCCTTCGACCAGTTGGCCATTCGGATGCGGCTGGTCGAACTCGCCCAGACACAGATCGAATTCAGCTTCGACTATGTCCGGATGCATCCCGAGGGCGAGGTGCTGGTCGCCCGCGGCCGGCAACGGGTGGCCTGCATGCGGGGGCCGAACAACCGCACCAGCCCGTCCCGGGTGCCGGAGGCGCTGGCCCGGGCGCTGGCGCCCTACCGGGTGCGGGCGCGGGCGGCATAGCGATCCACGGGAGGTACACGTGAACGTCCAGCCAGAGCCCACCGCCGAGCCGTGCGATCCGGTCCAGTTGCGCCGTGCGTTCGGCACGTTCGCCACGGGCGTGACCGTGGTGACCGTTGGCGGAGAATGTCCACACGGGATGACCGCGAACTCGTTCACGTCGGTCTCCCTGGATCCGCCCCTCGTGCTCATCTGCGTCGATCAACAGGCGATCATGCATCGCAGCCTGATCGAGTGCGGCCAGTTCGGAGTCTCCGTCCTGGCCGCACACCAGGAGCCGGTGGCCCGGCACTTCGCCGACCGCCGGCGCCCGTTGGGCGCCGCTCAGTTCGACGCGGTCGACTGGGTGCCGGGCCGGCTCACCGGCGCTCCGCTGATCGTCGGGGCGCTGGCGCACTTCGAGTGCGAGCTGTGGCGGTCCTACGACGGTGGGGACCACACCATCTTCGTGGCCAACCTGCTCGCGGTCCGTCGGGAACCGGAGGCCGACGGGGTGCTGTTCGTACGTGGCCGGTTCCGGCAACTCGACCGGGACGGCATCGACGTGGCTGACGGTGTGCCGGCCTGGCAGGCCGCTGTCCGAGGCGGGGTGACGGGATGACCATCGCAGGAACGCGGCGGGTCACAGCGGGACCGACCGGAGCGGCGATGCTGCGTACGCTCTGGCAGCTCGCCCAGGACCGGCTGGGCATGATGCGCACCGCGGCCAGCTACGGCGACGTGGTCCGGCTCGGGCCGAGTTTCAAACGGCTCTACTTCTTCAACCACCCGGACCACGCCAAGTACGTGCTGGCCGACAACAGCCAGAACTACCACAAGGGCGTCGGACTGGCCCAGGCCCGGCGGGCCCTCGGCGACGGCCTGCTCACCAGCGAGGGTGAGCTGTGGCGCAAACAGCGGCGGGTGATCCAACCGGCGTTCCAGGCCAAGCGGATCGCCGCCCAGGCCGGCGTGGTCGTCGAGGAGGCCGCCGGGCTGGTGCAACGGCTGCGGGCGCACCGCGACGGCGCGCCCGTCGACATCGTCAAGGAGATGACCGGGCTCACCCTCGGTGTGCTCGGCCGTACGCTGCTCGACAGCGACCTCAGCGAGCACCGCTCGGTGGGCCACTCCTTCGAGGTCATGCAGGACCAGGCCATGTTCGAGATGGTCACCATGGGTTCCGTGCCGACCTGGCTGCCGTTGCCGCACCAGCTGCGGTTCCGGCGGGCCCGGCGGGACCTGCAACGGGTCGTCGACGCGTTGGTCGCCCAGCGGCGGGCGCGGGGCGAGGAGGGCGACGACGCCCTGTCCCGGCTGATCGTCTCGACCCGGCAGGAGGCCGACCCTCGGGTGGGTCGGCTGCGGATGCGCGACGAACTGGTCACCCTGCTGCTGGCCGGTCACGAGACCACGGCCAGCACGCTGGGCTGGACGTTCCACCTGCTCGACCGGCACCCGGAGGTGCTGGAACGGGTCCGCGCCGAGGCGGTGGAGGTGCTCGGCGACCGGCAGCCGGTGTACGAGGACCTGGCCCGGCTGCGGTTCACCGCACAGGTGATCAACGAGGCGATGCGGCTGTACCCGCCGGTGTGGATGCTCTCCCGGATCGCCCAGCAGCCCGACGTGATCGGCGGCTACCACGTGCCGGGCGGCTCGGACGTGCTGATCTGCCCGTACACCCTGCACCGGCATCCGGAGTTCTGGGACGACCCGGACCGGTTCGACCCGGACCGGTTCGACCCCGCCCGCCCGAACGACCGACCCCGCTACGCGTACGTGCCGTTCGGCGCCGGACCACGGTTCTGCGTGGGTAACCACCTGGGACTGATGGAGGCCACCTTCGTCACCGCCATGGTGGTACGGGAACTGCGGCTGACCGGCGACCCGGCGTACCAGGTGGTGCCCGAACCGATGCTCTCCCTGCGGATCAAGGGTGGCCTGCCGATGCGGGTCACGGTGGTCTCCTGACCGATGGCGCGATGAACGGACGGCGTGCCGCCGACGACGGCGGCACGCCGGAACAAACCCGAAACGCGCACCGTCGCGAGGCATGTCGCTGCGAACCGGCAGCGAAGGCACGCGGCGGCACTGCGGCGTGTGCAGGGCCGGAAAGGCGGGTCGGAAATGCCATTTCCGGTCAGTTTCGGTCGACTGAATTGCTCGACGGATAATCGTCGGCACCGGTATTCGGGATCGCAATCACTGAGAAGACCGCCGCAATTCCACATGCCACGATTCGTCCGTGGCAACGAGCGGAGAAACGACGCTGACCGGCGACGCCGAGGTGGCAGTCGAGCCGGGCCCCACCTCCTGGCTGCAGGACGGTGTGTGGCTGCTGGAGCAACTCGCCCCGTACCGGGGTGTGCACCGGCTGGTCCGCACCTGGCACCTGCACGGGACGATCGACGTGCCGGCGCTGCGGTCGGCCTGGCGCACACTGCTGGATCGGCACGAGGTGCTGCGGACCCGGCTGGTCGAGGTGGACGGCGTCCCGCAGCCGGTGGTCTCCGCCGACAGCACCGGCGCGTTCGTCCACGTCGACCTCGGGCACCTGGCCGACGCGGAACGCGAACGCGCCATCGACCGGGTCTGCACGGCGGCCGCCTCCGTCCCGGAGCGGGCCACCGACACGCCGCTGGCCCGGTTGACGCTGGTGCGTACCGGCCCCGCCACGCACCGGCTGGTGCTGGCGCTGCACCGGGCGGTGGCCGACGACCGGTCGATCTCGATAATCGTGGACGAGCTGTCCATCTGCTACGCCGCGCAGGTACGCCCCGGCCCGATCACCCCCGCGTCGCTGGCCCCGGTGCTGCGCTACGCCGAGTACGCCCGCTGGCAGCGTGACCTGGTGGACGGCCCGGTCGGCCGCCGGCTGCTGGACTGGTGGACCGCCCACCTCACCCCGCTGCCGCCACCGGTACCGCTGCCCGTCGACCACGACGGCGCCACCCGCCCGGCGGGGCCCGCCGGCCTGGTGCCGTTCGACTGGGGCACCGCCCTCGCCGACCAGCTGGCCACGTACTGCCGGACCCGGTCGGCCAACCCGGCGGCGGTGCTGCTGGCCGCCGTGCAGGCGGTCCTGCACCGGTACGGCGACGACGACCGGGTGACCGTCGCGATGCCGGTACCGGTGCCACCGCCCGGGTTTCCCGCGCTCGTCGGCCCCTGCGACAACCTGCTGGTCCTCACCACCGATCTCGGCGGTGGCCCCACCTTCAGCGAGGCGGTGGACCGGGCCGCAGCCGTGCTGCGGGCCGCCACCAGACACCGGGAGCTGCCGTTCGCGCGGCTGGTCCGGGAACTGCCCGTCGAGCGTGACCCGAGGCGAGTGCCGTTCTGCGACGTCCTGCTGGCCCTACCGGGCCCGGAGGCGGACCTGCGGCTGGCCGGTGCCGGTGTCGTACCGACGGCGGTGACCGACCTGGGCCCCACCGTCGCGGATCTGGCGATCACCGTACGCAGCACCTGGCCCACCGTGGCCGGCACGCTCAGCCACCGCGCCGACCGGTTCGCCTCCGCCACCGCCGCCGGCCTGCTCGGGCAGGTGCGCACGCTGCTGTCGGCCGCGCTCGACGCACCGCACACGCCGGTGCATCGGCTGTCCCTGGACGGCCCGACGCTTGTCGGCTCGACCGACGGCCCGCGCGCCGAAGCGCTGCCCGTGCACGAGATCGTCCGTCGGCGTGCCGGACAGAACCCGGAGGCGGTCGCCGTGGCGAGCCGGGACGGCCGGTGGACGTACGGCGAACTGGAGCGCCGCACCGCGGCGGTGGCCACGTACCTGCGTGGGCTGGCCGTCGAGGGCGCGCCCGTGGCGGTACGGATGACCACCGGGCCGTGGCAGCTCGCCGCGTCGCTGGGCGTCCTGCGCGCCGGTGGTCACCTGGTCCGGTTCGGCACCGGCGACGGCGGTCAGCGCGGCCGGGCGATCCTGTCGCAGCTGCGTCCGGTCTGTCTGCTCCGGACGGGGGAGGACCCGGACGACGACCTGGCCCGCTGGTTCCGCGACGAACTCGACGGCCGGCTGGTCGACGTGACCTGCCTGCCCCGTTCGTCGACGACGACGGCGCCGCCGCCGACCGACGACCTCACCCGCACGGCCTATGTGGCGTACGCCTCGGACTGCACCGGGCGGCCGGCGGGCATCGCCCACGACCACGCGGCGCTCGCCCAGTTCGTCACCTGGATGGCCGACGCCCTGGAGCTGACGCCCGGTGCCCGGGTGGCCCAGTGGCTCGCCCCGGAACACGCCCCGAGCCTGTGCGAGACGGTCGCCACGCTGGTCGGTGGCGGCACCCTGTATCCCGTGCCGGTCCGCATCCGGGCGCACCCCGAGAAGCTGGTCGACTGGTTGGTCCGGGAGCGCATCACCTTCCTGCAGACGGTGCCGAGCCTCGCCCGGGAGCTGCTGGGCGTCCTCGCGGCCCGGGAGCCCGCCGCCCGGCCCAGCAGCCTGCGTCGGCTGGTGCTGACCGGCGAGACGCTGTCGGACGAGGTGGTGAACGGCTTCCGACGGGTGCTGCCGGCGACCCGGCTGGCGACCCTCTACGGCCCCGCCGAGACCATCGCGGCCACCTGGCACGAGATCACCGGCCCGGTGCCGGCGAACGTGCCGATCGGCCGCCCGATTCCCGGACGGCAGGTGCTGGTCCTCGACGAGGCGGACCAGCCCTGCCCGACGGGCCTCACCGGCGAGATCGTGGTGCGCAGCCGCTACATCTGCGACGGCTACCTCGACGACGGCGGGCACGACGGCAGCGGTGAGTACGACGGCAGCGGCGACGACGGTAGCCGACGGCGGGCGGCGTTCCGAGCCCCCGACGGGGAGCCGGCCGACGACAGCGACCTGCGCTGGTACCGCACCGGTGACCTCGGGCGCTGGCGCTGGGACGGGCTGCTGGAGTTGCGTGGCCGCCGCGACCCGGTCGAGGCGTTGCCCCGCCAGGCGGCCGGCAAGGGGGAGCGTCGCCGAGCGTCCGCACCGAGATCGGCAGCGGCGCGACGGCCCGTGGACAGCCCGGTGGGACGGGGCCTGGCCGAGATCTGGTCGGCGCTGCTGGGCACCGGTCCGTTCGCGGCCGACACCTCGTTCTTCGACGCCGGGGGGCACTCGATGCTCGTCCCCCAGCTCGTCCGGCGGATCCAGCGCCGCTTCGGGGTCACGGTCCCGCTGCGCGAGTGCTTCACCCACCACACGTTGGCCGGGATGACCATCCTGGTCGAGGCGGCGGAAGGTCGGGCGGAACTCGCCGCTGCCGCAGACACGGCACAGTAGCCGCGCCGACGGCCAGGGCGGTCAGCGCCAGGGCACGCCGGCACCAGGGTGGCCGGCGCCAGGGCACGCCGGCGACGGATCGCCGAAGGAGGGAGCGCCGCTGGAGGTGACGCCGTCGCCTCGTGGTCAAGCGGCGTCGGCGGCCAGCCCGGCCTGTCGCCGGCTGATGCGGCCGGTCCGGTACAACCAGGCCACGGTGTCCCGGATCGTCTCGGTGACCGGGCGGGTCGGCGCGGGCACCTGCGGGCCGGTACGCAGGTCGCAGTGACAGGTGTAGACCGCGCCGTACTCGACGGGGACGTGCCAGGGCCAGATCCGCTGGAACGCGGACGCGGCGGCCCCCACCGGCAGCACCGCCGCCGAGGGCAGGTAGGCGACCGGCAACCGGCGGCCGGTGACCTCGCGTACGGCCGCGACGAACTCACGGGTGGACAAGGTCCGTCCCGGTGCCAGCAGGCGTCGCGGGCCCGGCCCGGGTCGCAGCGCCGCGACGTGCAGGTCGGCCACCTCGCGGACGTCACCCACCGGAAATCCGCCGCCCGGCCAGATGGGCAGCTGCCCGCGCAGCAGCGCCCGCAACCGGGCCGCCTGATCACCGACGTACGGGTCGTGTGGGCCCAGCGTGGCCATCGGGTACGTGATGATTACCGGTGATCCCGCTGCCTGGTGCCGTCGGGCGATCTCCTCGGCAGCCGCCTTGGTGGCCATGTACCGCTCCCGTGGGCGGCCCACCGGCAGATCCGTGGCGAGCGGAGCACCCCCGGTCGGTGCCAGGGCCACCACCGAGGACACATGCACGATCGTCTCGACGTCGGCCGCGCGGGCCGCGTCGAGCACCACCTCGGTGCCCCCGACGTTGACCTGCCACATCTGCGCGTGACGGCGGGTGTCGAACGAGTAGACCCCGGCGGCATGCAGAACCGCGGCGCAGCCGTCCATCGCCCGGCCGACCGACCGCGCGTCGGTCACGTCACCGGTGACGGTCGCCACGTCCGCGGTGGACGCTCCCAGTGGTTCGAGGGCAGGCCCGACCGTGTCGGGGTCACGAACCAACAGTCGCACCTCGTGCCCGGCGCGCAGCAATGCCGCGGCCGTGTGCGAGCCGATGAAACCGGTGCCGCCGGTGACCAGTACACGCACGTTCGTTCCTGCCCTTCACTCGAAGATGGGACACCTTGGACGGCACCAGTCAGCGGGGCCTTCGACCGGGTGCCGAAGGACGTGCACAGTCAGCGCGCGTCGCGCGGGCTGTTCTGGTACGCGGTCAACTGCCAGCCGTTCGGGGTACGGACCAGCAGCCAGGAGGCGCGGATGGCCCGCTCGGCGGCCACCTCCGTCTCACCCGGGGCGAGTACGCCGCCCTCGGTGAGCAGCAGCGCCACGTCGGGACCGAGGAAGCGGATGTCGAAGGGCTGCCCGGTGACGCGGGTCCCCTTGTAGGGGCCGGCGAAGCCCTGCGCCATGAAGTCGCGGATGTCGTCGCGGCCCTTGCGGGTCACACCGGGCAGGATCATGGTGCCGTCCGGCGTGAAGAGACCGGCGAAGGTGTCGGCGTCGTTCGCCGCCCACGCCTGCACGACCCGCTCGGGCAGGGCTGCGACAGCGGCCCGGTCGTCGGCGGACACCTGCGGTCCGAGGCTGTTGGTGGTCACGGGTGACTCCTTCCGTCAGAGGCGCGTCGGGCCTCAGATGGTGCGGGTGTCCGGGGCGAGGATTGCGGCATTCCAGACGTCGGTGGCTGGCACTGCGCACTCCTCGATGTCGGCTGGTCGGCGACTCCAAGCCGTGGGCACCCTGCTGCGTGTTGAGGGCGATCCCGCCGGAAGCGGGTGCCGGACGGCGCAGCCCGTCACCTGTGAGAATCACAGTGGCGCGGCGGCCGTCGCATCTCTCCGAGTGCGTCACTGGACGGTGCTCCGCCGCACGTCAGCGCAATGATGACCGCCCGGATCGGCGCGTACGGTCGCCGTCGTCGGTCGCCGTTCGCCCGATTCGCAGGCTGGGCCACGAATGGACGTGCGATCGACGGCAGTCGACACGTTCGCGCCGGGTGGAGGCCCTCGCAGCCACCACCTTCGTCGTGCTCACGGCCGTGGGACAGCCGGTGCGCACACCCGAGGATGCGAGGGGTGGGAGCAGGCTCTACGGCCATCGCGACGTCAGTGCACACAGGACCGGCCCGGTCGGTGATCAGCACCGACCGGGCCGGTCGAGTGGTTCAGCGGCCGGCGGGCTCGTCGGGTGACCCGTCGAGGTGACCGGAGGCGGCCGAGACGGTCGACGCGCGGGCCGGTGGTCGTCGGTGACGGGCGGGCCGGCGCAGCAGCAGCGCGAGGACGACGACCAGCACCAGGCCGTCGATGACGAGGAGCGTGGCGCCCAACGGGTCGATGCCGTGAGCGTGGTCGGCGTCGTCCAGGATCGGGTCGGGGACGTCCACGATGCCCTGGGGCGGTGCGCCGGTGCCGACGCTGAAGCGCAGGATGCCGGTGGCGTCCTGTCCGTTGGAGAAGGTGATGTGGTAGGCGATGCTGTAGTCGCCCGGGTCGGTGAGCCGTACCGGTTGGCGCAGCCCGGTCTTCCCGTCGGCGCGTACCCGGCCGTCGTTGACCGCGTTGCCGGTGTTGTCGCGCACGGTGACGTGGGACAGCACCGAGTCGGCGCCGGTGGACAACCGCAGGGTGACCGCGTCCGGCGCGGAGGTCAGCGCGGCACCGTCGCCCGGGTCCACCGAGAGGACCCGGGCGGGGGTGCCGTCGGACTGCCGGACGACCGCGGCGACGGTGAGGGCGACCCCCACGGAGGCGAGGGCGGTGACGATGGCCAGCGTGCGGCGCCCGGCAGACATGATGGCCGGTCAGCTGCCGGAGTTGGTGGCGGCGAGCCGTTGACGGCCTTCCAGGGTGCAGTTGCATCGTTGCAACTGCAACTCCTGCTCGTTGGGGCGCAGGTGCAGGTACATCGCGACCAGCATCGGCAGGAACACGATGGAGTTGTAGAACAGGTGCAGTTCGACCCGGGGGATCAGGAGCTGGGCGAAGCTCGTCGGCACCGACGTGCCGGGCAGCAGGAAGCCGGCCTGCACCTGCAACAGCAGGAACAAGTGCTCGATGTGGTGCCAGAACTGGATCGCCAGGGCGATCGTCCACCAGGTGCGGGCCCGCCCGACGAAACCGGGACGCAGGGCGAACAGACCGATGAGCATGACGATCGCGTACCCGTAGTGCAGCCACTCGGAGCTGACCAGCCAGGGGAACGGCATGCCCAGGACGCCGCGCGCCTGTGGCCGGGCCCAACCCAGCACCCAGATCTGGTACGCCTGAACCAGGTGCTCGGCCCAGTGGGCTAGCACGATGACCATGTACAGCCCCAGAACCGCACGGTGATGCGCTTCGTTGATCGCGCCGATCACCCCACGCCGAGCGGCATGCTCCTTGGCCACTGTCATGTGGACTCCATCCAGAGAGCTGGGTAATTTGACGACTACGTTAGGTGCCCGCGTATGCGATTCGCTTACTCGTAATTGCGCATTTATCGATCTTTGCCGGTTGGTCGACATCGATCTCCGCCAACCAGGGCCAGGTGCGGTTGAACCGAGGGGCGTCGTGCGCCGTCATGCGGGCGTGCGCCGGTCGCACACACCCCGCGGACCTGGTGGGTCCGCCTGTTCAGCCAGCGGAGGGCGGCATGACGGTGAGTACGGGCTCGTTCCCGGGCGGCAAGGCTCGACTGGGTGGGAGGATCGCCCTCCTGACCATTCTGACGCTCGCCCTCGGTCTGGTCGTGGTCATGTCGAGCAGATCCGACGCGGTCGTCGGGGAACGGGTCACGTTCGTCAACTCCACCGGCGAGACGTTGTGGATCGGTGCGGGGGAGAGCGCCGACGGCTCGCGACCGATCACCGGCCTGCCCGTCCTGCGCCCCGGAGCGTCAGCGACCATCGTCATCCCGGACGACGGTCGGCCGGGCCACTGGCGCGGACGGTTCTTCGCCCGGCAGCGGTGCAGCGGAGAACCCGGCAGCACCTTCCGCTGCCTGGTGGGTGACTGCGGCGTCCACCCGGACCGCTGCGAGCGAGGCGCGGAACCGGTCAGCCTGGCCGAGTTCAACTTCGACCAGCACAACTCCGGGGCACCCTGGTACAACGTCAGCTACGTCGACGCGCTCTCGTTGACGATCACGATCGAGACGCCCGGCGGCCCGCCCGCCCCGGTGGCGGGAACCTGCGTCAGGTGGGACTGCTCCGGTGGGCAGTTGCTCGCGGCCTGCCCCGAGGCGCATGCGGTGATCGACCCCCAGCGCGGCGACCGGATCAACTGCGTCAACCCGGAGCGGGACTCCGAGAGCACCTACACCGCCGCGCTGCGCCCCTTCGGTCCGCGCGCCTACCTGTGGTCGACCCACGACCGGGTGCCGGGCAACGAGACAGTGCTCAGCTGCCCCGGGTGCGCGGACTTCGTGGTCACCTTCCGGGGCGGCGGGGCTCCCGTACGGCGGACCGTCGAGCAGCCCGCCTCGACCTTCGCGCTGCGCGGGTACCAGGGCA
This sequence comes from Micromonospora maris AB-18-032, assembly GCF_000204155.1. Taxonomy (NCBI): domain Bacteria; kingdom Bacillati; phylum Actinomycetota; class Actinomycetes; order Micromonosporales; family Micromonosporaceae; genus Micromonospora; species Micromonospora maris. The sequence goes on from NC_015434.1 coordinate 3,084,562, forward strand.
AATGCATCGACGTGCCCGGCGGCATCTCCGCCGACGGTGCCGGATTGCAGCTCTGGAGGTGCAACGACAGCCCGGCCCAACGGTTCTCGCACGGCCCCAACGGGTCCCTGATGGCGCTCGACAAGTGCATGGACGTCGCCTGGGCGTCGCGCGACAACGGCGCCAAGGTGCAACTGGCGCACTGCAACGGCGGTCCGGCGCAGGTCTGGGTCGTCGAGGCCGGGATGCTGCGTAATCCCCACTCAGGCAGGTGCGTCGACGTACGCGGCGGCAACACCGCCGACGGCGCTGCCCTCCAGACCTGGGAATGTGCCCCCGGTCGGGCCAACCAGACGTGGCAGCCGGTGGGCCGCTGAGCCCGCCCGGATTCCACCGGTGCGATGATCCTGCCCGTCCCCGGCGGAGATCCCGCCGACGGGACTGGTGGGACCCGGTCCACTGGGCAACGTCGCTGACCAGACGGGTACGCACGGCCCGCCCCCCGGTGGGCCACGGCGTGCGAGGAGACGGAGAGACAGGAATGCAGTCAGCTGGTCGGGGCCGGGCGTCGAGGTCGGACCCGCAGATACCGGCGAGCTCGCACCTGGTGCGCGGTCGACGGGCGAGTCACTGGTGGGCCTTGTCGGTGCTGCTGGCGGTCCTGCTCATCCCGGTCGCCGCGCAGGCGCAGGCCACCGCCGCCGTGCCCGAGGAAACCGGCAAGTACTACGTCGTCGGGCCGCCGGTCGACGGCCAGCGGGACTACCTGTACAGCATCGCGCTGCGGACCCTCGGCAACGGCAACCGCTTCCGGGAGATCATCGAGCTCAACCGGGGCCGGGAACAGCCCGACGGAGCGACGTTCACCGACGGCGTCGAACTCGCGCCCGGCTGGATCCTCGTACTGCCGAAGGACGCGGACGGACCAGGGGTACGCACCGGCCGCCTGCCCGCGATCCGCCCGCCGGCTCCGCGATCGACGCCGAGCCCGTCGACACCGTCGCCGCGTGCCGGGTCGCCCTCGCCGACCCTGCTGCCACCCTCACCGTCCCTTCCGCCACCCGCACCGGGCGGTGCCGCCCCGCCGCCGGCCACGGCAGCTCCGGCCGGCGACCCGACCGCCCCGGCCGACCGCACCCCGTGGATCCAGGCCGCGCCGTCGAAGCTGGCCGATGCCGCCCCCGATCTGGTACGCGTCGGGGCCGGAGCGCTCGCCCTGGTGCTCGCCGTCGTCGCGATCCTGGTGCTGCCCCGACGGGCGTACCGGATGCGCTCGGCGACCCTCGACGACGGCCCGTGGCCGCCGCAACGCCACCACACCCCCACCCCGGCCGAACTCGCGGCCAATTCGGACACCCCGCCGGCGTCCCCGCCTGGCTCTCCCGCCTTTCCGCCTGCCCCACCCGCGTCCCCGCCCGATCCTCCCGTGCCCTCGCCTGCCCCACGCGCGTCCTCGCCCAACCCCCCGGCGTCCGCGCCTGATGCCCCGGTGGGCTCGGTATCGGCGGCACAGCCATCGCCCACCGTGGCAGTGCCGATGACTCCGTCGGCGGCACCCGGCCGGTCGACGCCTGCCGGGCCGCCGCCGTCGGCTCGGCCCGATCCCGCCAAGACCGCCGCTTCGCCTGATCCCGGGCCGGGTCCCGCGTCGTCGACGCCCCCGGCGGAATGGCCCCCGATCGCTGCCCCGCCGTCAACGGCATCGGCTGCCCCGTCGGCAGCCGTCCCCGAAACCCCACCAGGCACCCCAACGACCGCCTTGCCGGCGACCACGTCCGCCGCCCCGGTGGCGACAAAGCGGCCGACGACGGCGGACGAGGGTGGGTCGGCCCGACCGGCGCTGCCGGGCGAGGGCGAGGTGCCGTACGTCCGGACCAACCTCGCCACCGACCTCGGCCCGATCCTGGTGCGGCTGGTCGGCGTGACGACCGGTCCGACCACCGCCGCCTACGCCTGGCTCGCCGACGATGAGCCGGTGCCCGCCGCGACCGTGCCGTTGGTGCTGGGCCGCCGGGGCCCGTGGCGCCTGCAGATCGACCTGCGCCGGGCACCGGACGTCTTCACCCTGGTCGGTGTCATGGACGACTGCCGCCGGCTGGCCGCGACCTATGCCCGGCAGCTGCGTGAGGCCGGGGTCGCCGTCGCCGTCGTCGGTGACGCGCTCGGTGCCGAACCTCCTGACGGCTGCCGCCGGCTGGCCACCTGGGCTGCGGCGGACGACCTCGGGCCCGAGCCGTACGTCGTGATCGGCGCAGGGGTGCCGACGGACGGTGGTGCGGGCCTACCCGGCCTGGCCGCCGGTTCCCGGGGCCGCTGCATCCCGCTGGTGATCGGTGCCGTGCCGTACGGCCGGTGGTCCGCTCAGCTCGGCGGCTGAAGCCGGGGCAGGACGCTCGGTAGCGGACCCTGATCCAGGCGGGGCACCCGCTGCCAGGCACCTGCCTCGGCCCGGTACGCGCGCCGCACCCGCACCCGGGGGTAGGAGCGGCTGGCCAGGATCAACTCCACCTGCGCGGCGCGCAGCGCCTCGGCCCGGCTACGGACCCGGCTCAGCGGGGCGAGCAGGTCGGCGGTCGCCGTCACGTCGATCGTGCGTCCCCTCGGTACCCGCAGTTCCACCATCAGCCGCCCTGCCGTGACCGGCGGCTGGCGACGGTACAACCGCAGCCAGTGACGCGGCAGGCGAACACGGTCGGCGGGCAGCAGCGCGTAGGCCCGACGGGTGCCGAAGGCCGGCCAGCGTCGTACCTCGTGGGGCAGCCCGGCGGTCAACCGGGCCGGGGAGCCGCACCGGATGGAGAGCGGCTCCGGCACGCATTCCCCGGTCGAGGTCAGCTCGCCGGCAGGGTCCACCGTGAAGGTGTCCACCGCGACGACCCGGTCCAGCCGCGCCGCCGGCAGCAGGTACGCCTCCCGCAGCCCACGCAGGTGTTGCAGGCGCGCGGGCAGCCGGGCACGAAGCGCGGACATCGGAATCGCCCCGCCCGGATCCACCCGTACCCGCAGCAGTCGGCGGCCCTCGGGCACCGACCGTGGGTCGAGGAAGGCGAGCAGGAAGAGTTCGGCACCGGGCAGTCCCTCGCCGACCGTCTGAGCGTCGACCGGTGAGGCGACGAACGCCTCGAACCGCTCGGCGTTGACCTGCTGCCCCGGGGACAGCCACCGCAGACCGTACCCGGGCGGGCGACGATCCTCACCGGCCAGCGCGGGACGAGCCAGCGGAGTCGCCGGAACACCCGCCCTCGCCGACTCCGCCGCGGCCAGCACCCGCTCCACCGGCTCGTCGGCCTGCGCCGACACCTGCCTCGTCGGCCCGTCGGCGTCTGCCGACACCTGCTCCGTCGGCTCGGCGGTCTGCGGGATCCGGTCGGTCGGTTGCGTGGCCGTGGTGTCCGGTGACGGCTCGACTGGTGGGGGAGCGGGGGATCCGACGGCCGGCGACGGGTCGGTCTGCTCGGCCTCGATGTCGGGTGGGGACGCCGGATGCACCGTGAGGCTGAGCCGGGCCGACGCCGGCACGAGCAGACCGGTCGGGGTGGTCCGCAGTGCCGGCGGACCGGCGGCGAACGGCGGCCGGTACGCGTGCCACTCGGCGGGCCGACCCGCATGGTCGAGTGCCCGTAGATCGTGGCGGCCGTCGACGAGTTCCGCGCTACCACCCGGCGGCGGGGTCCAGACCGTGGCGCCGGTGGTCTCGGCCAGCTCCCGGGCATGGGTGCCGAGGCTGTGCTGTTCCTCGGGATCGGACGGCCAGGTCAGCCAGAGCCGCAGATCGCTGCCGTAGAGCGGCAGGTCGCCGAGGAGGGCGGCGAGCTGGTCGCCGCGGTAGACCCGCTGCGTACCGCCGTAGTCGCCGACCAGGAAGCCGCCGGCCCGCGCGGTGACCGCGACTGTCACCAGCCCGCCCACGGTCGTGCCGAGCCGGTGCGCGGTGGCCCGCCGGGCGACGAAGTCGGCCCGGGTGGCGAGGACGGCGCCGCCGTGCAGAGGCAGACTCACCACCCCCTTACGGGGACGGACCAGACCACGTTCGACGGTGAACCAGCCGGGCAACGGCGTGGCCAGGTCCGGCGGCTGGATCACCAGCCAGTCCCGGGCCCGGCGGGCCTCGCGGTCGACCGGCACCGCGTGCAGCGGTCCGCCGCGCCCACCGTGCTGCCGGATCTCCGCACCCTCGGGGCTGATCAGCACGTCGTGGGCGAGCAGCCCGGCCACCTCGCTGAACAGTTCGGCGTGCCGGGCACCGTCGTCGGTGAGGATCCGTACGTCGTCGGCGGCCTCGCCGGAGCGCAGCACCAACTCGGTGATGGCCCGCGCGGTAAGCGGCCGGTCGGGTTTCGTCGGCAGCACCAACCCACCGCGTGCACCGGAGGTCAGCCAGAGATCGAACAGGCCGGGGATCCGCCGGTGGCGGCGGGGGTCGAAGCGGTGTGCAACCACCGGCTGGTCATCGTCCGCGTCGATCGTCATGGTCGTGGCGTACATCTGCTTTCACCAACGTCCGCAGGTTTACAGCGTGCGGGTGACGGCCGGCGAACCACCACATCATCTGGTCTCGTGGCCCTTGCGTCATCATGACGATGGTCACTGGCCGCTGGTTCAGCCAAGTTCGAGCGTTTTTTCCTCGATCGTATTGAACGGATACGGTCCAGATCCGCTGTAGAGCGTGTCGGCCGGGCTTTCGGCCGGGCTACTGAAGGAGGAACATCAGTGCTGGCGAAGCGCCCCAACGTAGGACGCCTGCTCGCGGGCATGGTGGTCGTCTGCTGCATGGTCGTGGCGATGGCCGGCACGGCGACAGCCCGGAAGGCGCCGCTGGACCCGCAGGCGTACGTCAAGTACTACGTCGTCACGGCGGAGTACCAGGGTCAGCCGGAGAACCTCACCGCGATCGCGACCCGGTTTCTCGGCAGTGGTGAACGCTCCGCGGAGATCTACAACCTCAACGCCGGCCGGGTGCAACCCGACGGGGCGAGCCTGACCGACCCGGCCCGACTCAACCGAGGCTGGTATCTGGTGCTGCCCTGGGACGCGGTCGGCGAGGGGGTGACGTACGGGCAGATCCCGTCCGAACCGAACAAGCCCACCACCAGCCCTCGGCCCAGCGGCACCGCGAAACCCGGCACCGCCCCGACGTCCGCCACCAGCCCGCCGCCGGCCACCAGCCCGACGCCGTCGCGCAGCCCTGGCCAGAGCCCGTCACCGTCGGGTACCGGCAGTACCGCGGGGTGCACGGCGGTCGCCGGCTCCAGCAGCCGTTCCGACTGGGCGCAACTGCGGTTGGCCATCGACGGCGCATGGGATCTCAGCCGGGGCAACGGCGTCATGGTGGCTGTCCTCGACTCGGGTGTGGACGGCCGCATCGAGCAGCTCAGCGGACGGGTCACGGTCGGCGCGGACGTCACCGTCGGCAACGGGCGCGGAGACACCGACTGTCTGGGCACGGGCACCGCGATGGCGAGCATCATCGCCGCGAACACCGGCATCCAGCAGACGCCCGTCGGTCTCGCCCCGGACGCCACCGTCCTACCGGTCCGGATGGTCGGCAGATCGGGCACCGCCCGGCCCACGGACGCGGCGAACGCCATCGAGGTGGCGGTGAGCGCGGGCGCCTCGGTAGTTGCCCTCGGCTCGCATGTGGATCTGTCCGCTCCCGCGGTCGCCGCCTCGCTGACCACCGCGCTCAACCATGACGTGGTCGTGGTGGCGGGCGCACCGACCAAGCCCGTGACGCTGCCGGCGGCCAGCGAGCCCAAGGCCACCGGCGCGCTGCTGCTGGTCGGTGGGGTCGGCGCGGACAACAAGCTGGTCGAGGAGTACCAGCCGGACGCGGTGGAGGTGGTCGCGCCCGGCGCGGACGTGCTCGGCATCGGACCGGGCAAGGCCGGCACGTTGAGCTACAGCGGCACCCGCTTCGCGGTCGCCTTCGTGGCCGGCCAGGCGGCTCTGGTGCGGGCCGCCTACCCGGAGTTGAACGCGACCCAGATCGAGGAGCGCATCCGGAACACCGCCGACGCGCTGGGTGACCAGACCCCGGACGGCAGGTACGGCGCCGGGATGATCAACCCGGTGGTGTCGCTCGCCCGGACCTTGGAGGGCGAGCAGCCGACCGGTGCCGGGTCGAGCGGCGGCAGCGGCGGTGGCGGCGGGATGGCCACCCTCGTCCTGATCGGGGTGGCGTTGCTCGGCGGCGGTGCCTTCCTGGCGTTGGGCCTGCACCGCCGGCGCGCCTACAGCTGATCGGCCGCCTGCAGCTGGTCAGTCGACGGCAGCTGATCGGGCGGTGGCGACGAATCGGGGTACGGACACGGTCCGTACCCCGATGTCGTGTTCTCAGCGGTCCGCGGTCAGCGCAGCTTCCAGGTCTGCTCGGCGTTGCCGACGTAGATCCACAGCTCCAGCGGCTTGTCCTTGGCACCCATCTCGACGTCGACGGACTTGCCGTTGAGCGTGCTGATGATGCCGCCCTTGTCGTTGATCCGCCAGGACTGCGCCGGGTTGCCGCTGCAGATCGCCACCTGGATGGCGGTGCCGTCGGCGGAGTCGCCCCAGGCGATGTCCATGCACAGCCCGCGAGACCGGATGGTGCCGTCGTCGCGGACCACCCACCACTGCGACGGATCCTCCTGGCAACTGCGCAACACCAGTCGGGTGCCGTCGCCGGTGCTGCCGGAGCTGACGCAGAGCCCGGTCCGCGGATGGAAGATCTGCTTGGCCCCGGAGGGACGCTCGGGCTTGGGTGCCGTCGTCTTCGGCGCGGTGGTCGTCGGCTTCGCCTCGTCGGGCTCGGACGGCGCCGTGTTCCGCGATTTCGGGGGCGCCGACGACGGTTTGGCCGACGAACTCGGCTGCGGCTCACTGGCCTCCGGGTCGGGTGCCTGCGAGGACGGCGGTGCGGTGGTGGGATCGGCCGACGGCGCGGGCCGGGCCAGCCGGGTGTCCAGCACGTACAGGTCGGTGAGCGCCTTCACCGCGCGCAGGAAGGTCTCGGTCGGCTGGTCGAAACTGCCCCCGCTCTGCCGTACGGCGGTGGGACCGTTGCGGTAGGCGGCCAGCGCCAGCAGGTACGGATCACCGTCGAGCTTGGACAACTCGTCGATCAGCGCGCACATCGTGGCGCCCACCGCGGGAATCGCCGTCTCCGGGTCCCAGGCGGAGCCACGGCTCGGACCGTAGCTGCGCCACACCTCGGGCAGGAACTGCGCGATGCCGCGTTGCCCGGCCGGACCCAACCGGTGGGGGTCGAAGCCGGACAGCGCCATCACCTGGGCGGCCACCATCGCCGGAGTGACCTGCTCGCACACCGTCCCGGCGGTGACCACCAACGGGACGTACGGGGCGGGTACCCCCTTCGTGTCGCTCGCCGGCGGGGCCGTCGAGGCGGGCACCCCGGGCCCACCGAACTGCTTGAGCTGGCCGTAGTACCCGGCGTAGCCGCTGACCAGGTCGACGTACTCGACGGCGTCGGCGGGTACGCCGTTGGCCCGGGTGACGGCGGGCAGCCCGGCGTGGAAGGCGGCGACCGCCACCCGCCACTGGTCACCGGTGATGCCGGCCAGGCGGAGCTGACCACTGAAGTCGCACATCTGATGGGCCAGCGCCAGCACGTTGGCGGAGATGTCGGAGCGGCGGGCGTCCGGCCATGGCTTCCAGGTCTTCCAGTCCTCGTCGTCCAGACCGGCGATGCCCCTGCCGCCGGAGGCGGTGTCCCGCGCGCGGTTGTCCAGCCCCGACTCGGCCATCAACTGCCCGGCGATCCGCGCCGGGGTGAGCATCGGGCAGGAGCGGGCCGCGGCGACGATGGCGTTGAACTGTCGGTCGGTGACCTTGGTGCCGATCACGGTGTCATCGCGGGCAGAGGCGACCCCCCAGTTGATGGTGGCGACGACGGCGGAGAGGACCGCCAGCGCGGCCAGCAGCGCCGCGAGCAACTTGCGCGGCATCCGGCCGAAACTGAACGTCTTACGTACGAGGTCGGTGGTCACGGGCCATCCCTTTCGGCGTGGCGACACCTGTCGTGACGGATTTCCATCGTCTGGCGTTCACCGCCGACGTGGATTCTCTCAATCGGTGTCGGTCGGGACTGAACCGGCGGTCCCCTTTATCCGTCAACGAGGCAGCGGCACTTGATCGACCCGTACCGTCCGGAATGGAGTAGCACCATGCTGAGCTGGATCGATTCGCCGATCATCGCAGCCGTCGATGTCGTCGCCGCCGGGCGGCCGACCTCGACGGCGTCACCCCGAGTCCGTACGACTATGCTCGCTGTCAGGGCCGCGAGGGCGCGCATCGTCCCCCTGGCCGGCAGGATGCCATCCGTCCGTCAGGGAGGCGGTTTGTGTCGACGGTGCCCAACGAGTCGATCGGACCGTCTTCATCGGACAGCGCCACCGTCGAGACACCCGCCACCGAGACCCTGCTCGGGCAGATCGTCGAGGAGTACCGCCGACCCCTGCACCGGTTCCTCACCCGCCTGCTGCTCGGGCAGCAGGAACTCGCCGAGGACCTCGTGCAGGAGACGTTTCTGCGGGCCTGGCGCAACGCCGACCGGCTCGCCGCCGACCCGTCGAAGATCGCCCCGTGGCTCTACACGGTGGCCCGGCACGTCGCGATCGACGCGATGCGCGCTCGGCAGGCCCGACCCCCCGAGGTCAGTCTGCCGGACCTGAACCGGGTCCCCACCACCGACGACGAGATGGACCGGGTGGTGAACGTGCACGCGGTGCGGCTCGCCCTCGGCAAGATCAGCCCGGAGCACCGGGCGGTGCTGATCGAGATGTACTACCGAGGCGCCTCGGTGGCCGAGGCGGCGATGCGCCTGGGGATACCCGAAGGTACGGTAAAATCCAGAGCCTATTACGCGGTACGCGCACTGCACGCCGCCATCGGCTCGACCGAGTCGTCCTGATCCCGAGGTCGCCCGGGCCCAGACAGACACACCGCGTGGTGCCGACCCGTTGAGGAGAGGGCTGGATGCGCGTAGGCGGGGATCACTCCGTGGCCGATCAGGAGAGGCTTGCCCTCTACCTGATGGGCGCCTTGGACGACGCCGAGCGCGAGGCGTTCGAGGCACACCTCGCCGACTGCTGGCACTGCCTCGACGAAGCGGCCGAGATCGGCCCGTCGATCAGTGGCCTGGCCGGTCTCGCCGATGTGGACTGGTCGCTGCCGACCGACGCCGCACCGTCCGACTTCTCCGCCGAGGCGGGTTCGGTGCCGTCCGGGTCCGGCCCGGCGGCATCGACGGACGCGCCCGAGCCCACCGTTCCCGCTCAGGTGCGGTCCCCCGGCGTCGCTGAGCTCCAGCAGTCGGATGCTCCCGACAACCCCGGCCCGGCCGACGGCACTGCCGGCCCGACCGAGGTGCCGATGCCACGGCAGCGCGGTGGCGCGGCGAGTCCCGCTCCGGTCCGTCCGTCCGGCAGCCGCCCGACCGGTCGGCGTACCTCCGGCACGCGTCCGGCGACGACGGCCGGCTCGTGGTACCGACGGCGTGGGCTCTGGGCCGCGGCGGCGGCGGTGGTCCTGGCGCTGGCCGGCGGGGTGGTGGCGATCAACGAATGGACCACCCGGGCCGACCCGGTGCTGACCGGCACGGGAGAGGCGCCGGGCTACGGGGCCAGCCTCTCGGTGGTCATCACCGCCGGCGATCAGGGCAGTTCCACCATCCGGATCACCGCCACCGGTCTGCGGCAGGGCACCCGGTACCGGCTGTTCGCGGTGACCCGCGACGGTGCCACCCACGTCGTTCGGGACTGGACCGCCACGTCCGGGCCGCAGGAGGTGGCCGGCGAGACGTCCCTGCCGGTCGACGAGCTGTCCTTCATCACCGTCGGGCTCACCGACGGCTCGGCGATCGTGACCGCCCCGATCGCCGGCAGCCCGGCCTCTCCCCGCTGACCACCGGGCCGCACGTACCCACGCCCGGGTTTTCTCAAGTCGCGGGTGAACCGATCGGTGCCCCTGGCCGTCCTGCTGGCGTCGACAAACGTCACGCACGTGAGGAGCCATCGTGTCCGATCCCGCTTACGAGTTCAGCGACCTGAGTGATCCACGCGGTCGCCGCGGCTCGGCGCCGCAGGGGGCCTTCGCCGACCCACCGCGCCCCCGGTTCTCCCGGTCCGCCACCACGCCGCTGGCGCCGATGCAGCGCCAGCCGCTCGAACCGATCCACGAGACCGAGCAGATGTACGAGGGCGAGCAACTGTACGACTCGCCGCCCTCGCCGACCGGGTCGATGGGGTCGACCGGCTCGTCGAGTTCGATTTCCCTGGCGGAGGTCGGCGCGGAAGTGGTCGCCGTCGCCGACAACGGGTCGATGCTGGCCAGGTTCGGTAAGCAGACGTTCTACTGGATGCAGACGGTCGGCGCGGTCACCAGTCTCGTCGGTGCCGGCATACGGGGCGCCTCGTCGGCTACCGAGAGCGCCGGAGATTACGTGCAGGGCGTCGGCGGACTGATGACCGCCATCGGTACGGCGTACACCAGCTACGAGACCGCCCGCGACGCGATGCGACAGGGACAGGTCGACCCGGAGACCGGGCTGGCGGCCCAGCAGATCCACCGGCTCAAGACCGCGACCAGCAAGCCTGCGGTGGAGGTCGCGGCGGATCTGGTCAGCTTCACCGGTGGCACCGTCACCGCCGTCGCGTCGCTGGTGCAGGGACGGCCGGACATCGCCTTCGCCGGGACCCTGGTCAACGCCACTGCTGCAGCGATCAAGGGTTTCAACGAGCGCCGCGGTGAACCCGACGTGGGGGGCGCCGAGTTCCTGATCGCGAACCGACAGAAGATCATGGCATTGGAGAACTGGACGAGGCTCCCCGCCAAGGTGCAGAGACCGCTTACCGAGTACTTCTCGAAGGTGGACCAGAAGGCCGACCGCAAGCGCGCCGCCGCGATGCAGTCGCATGCTGGCGCCGGCCGGCCTACGACGGGTCGGTCCAGCTCGGTCAGCTTGCCGTCCGGCAGCGGCTACCGCTACCAGCAGGACCCGCAGGCGGGGCTCACCGAGCTGACCCGCCGCAACAGCCAGGGCGGTCAGGGACGACGCGGCAGCAGAGGCTGACGTACCGTGCGGCCGCGACACCGTATGCCCGGTGTCGTGGTCGCCGGCAGCAGCGGTTTCCGGGTGCCGGTGCGCCGGCACCCGGGGCCGGTCCGCGTGCGCTGACCTGTGGCACGGGTACTCAGCGCGACCGCGCCTGATACCGCCGCCCGGATCCGCCGAGCACCGGCGGGGCAACCGGCCGGCTCCTCGCCCCGACGCCGCGCACGCTGGTCAGCCGTGCCGCCGTGGTGTGGCCCGGACCGGACTCAGCGGCCAGCGCCAGCCGTCGCCAACGGGCGTGGTCGGCGGCCGTCCAGTTGCGTTCCCGCGATTCGGTCGGGGCGGCCGGATGATCGGCCGGGGTGGCCCGATGGTCGAGATACTCCTTGGCCGCCAGACCGCGGGCCTGGTTGACGCGACCCCAGGCGCGGTCACGCTCGCTGCTGAGCGCGTCCGCCTGCCGCAGCTGCGGCTGGTCCATCCAGCTGTCGTCGGTGTGGACATGACGGACGCTGGTCAGTGCCGCGGCCTGCGCGACCACCTCGGACGATGGCACCGGGCCCGACCGCGTCGGGCGTCGTGAGCTGAGACCGCGTGCGGCCTCCTGGTGGCGGGACGGCGGTGTGACCATCTGTCTCCCTCCAGGTTGTGTATGCACCGTCCTCTACGGGTGCGACGCCGCCGGGTTCGTCGAATGAGGCGACTTTCCGAATCGGTCCGGGCCCGCCGCGCCGCATCGACCCGCGCCTCGGCGCTGGTGGTGCCGCCCCGAGCGGACCGAGGAAAAAACCCCGAACTCGTTCTGAACCGACCGACCACTCGCACCGTTAAGCGGCCGTCACCGGTGCCTCAGCGGCATCCGGTAGGTGCCGAAGGCGAGCAGGAAGGGAGGCGGGGCAGATGGGCAACGGGTCCATGACGGTACGGCGACCGGCGGTGTCGGCCGGCGGAGCGGGACGGACGCGACCGCTGACCGTGCCGGTGCACGACGATGGCCCGGCCGGGCAGCGTGACAGCCTCTCCGAGCAGGGCATCGGGTGGATCGGCGCGCACGGTGGTGCGGGCGCGACCACGCTGAGCCGGCTGCTGGGCGGTACCGACATCGGCTGCCGGTGGCCGGACCCGGCTCTCGCCGAACCCGCCCGGGTCATGGTGGTCGGCCGCACCAACCTGGAAGGGTTGCGGGCGGTCTCCCGCGCGCTGCACGCCCTGCGCGACGGCCGGCATCCGGCGGGGATGCGACTGATGGGCGTGGTGTTGATCGCCGATGCGCCCGTCCGCCTGCCGGCGCCGTTGCTCGGCCGGATCCGGCTGCTGCGGTCGATCGCGCCGGTGCACCGGCTGCCCTGGATTCCGGCCCTGCGGGTGGGCGAGGAACCGAAGCGGCTGCCGAGGCAACTGGATCGGCTGGCCACGGTGCTGGCCACCGGTGCCGAGGCGCGGAGGCGGTCATGAGCCGCATCGCCCGCACCGTCCTCGTCGTCGTCGGTGCCGTGCTGGGGCTGAGCCTGCTGGCGCCCTCGTCTGCCGCGGCGGCGGACGAGTACACCCTCCAGGTGCACACCAGCGGCGCCGCCTTCCTCTACACCCTCTGCCTGAAGACCGACACCACCATGAAGGAACCGCGTGGCAGTGACCGGGTCTGCACGGGCAAGCGGGGCTCGACCCACGGGACCTTCGACATGAGCGCCCCGTACGCGCCGGGCGACAGCGTGAAGATGGACATCGAGATGCACACCGGTCTGGCCGGTGAGTCGGTGACCAAGGACAACGTCGACATCACCGGTGCGCGCAGCTGCACGCTCTCGGGTGCCGTGCATGCCGGCAAGTTCCAGTGCGACAGCCCGATCAACACCATCAACTTCGAGCCGCCGGAGATCACGGCGTACACGGTGGACACGAACCCGAACAAGTCCGTGGCGAACCTGCTCAACCTGATGGCGTGGCTGGTCAGCGCCGCCGCAGTGGCCGGCCTGCTCATCACCGGCGCGACCCTGGCCGCGCAGTTGCGTCGCGGGGCCATGGAGGAGCGGACCGAGTACACGAGAAGCATCGCCTTCGTCTTCACGGCATGTCTGATCGCGACCACCGCCGGTCCGTTCGTCAGGTGGCTCGCCCTCACTGATTGACCCCTCGGCGAAGCACCGCCGAGCCCGCTCGACAACACATCCGAACTCAAGGAGCCGCAGTGTCCCTCTCCGACGTCTACTACAACAGCCTGGCACGGGTCACCACCCTGCTCGCGGCACCCGATCCGGCGGGCGGCGGCGGTACGGTCCCGCAGCCCTCGATCAACGGAACGCTGCCGGACGGTCTGTCCCAGAAGGTCCAGCAGGTGCTGAGCCTGATCGCCTGGGGCGGCACCGCGGCCGGTGTGGTCGGCATCTTGATCACCGGCGCGGTGATGGCCATCTCACACAAGCGCGGCGAGAGCTCGGAGCACATGAGCCGGCTCGGCATGGTGCTGGGCGGCTGCATCCTGGTCGCCACCGCCGGCCCGATCGTCAGCTGGGTGTTCGGCACCGGATCGTCCGGCACCTAGACCGACCGACCACACAGCGAGCACGCGGCCATCGCGAACCGGGAAAGGTGCCATGAGACTCAGATACACGTCCGACGACGACGCGGATCAGGAGAAGCCGTTCTGGCAGCACCGCCGCTGGCAGATGTCGGCCGGGTTTCTCGCCCTCGCGCTCTGCACCGGCACGGTCGCCGCGATCGGCGGCGGCCGGGACGCCAGCCCCAGCGTCGCGGCCACCCCGGGACCGGTGATCGGCAGCCTCGGCCCGGACGGCAGCCGGCCGCAGGGCTGCCGTACCGACGACTCCGCACAGCGCATCCCGACCACGGCCCCCGACGACATCTCGTGGCGGCCGCTCAACGGGGCACGGGTGCCGCGTTCGGCCTCGGCCGGGCCGCGCAAGACCACCGGCCCATTGCTGTGGTGCTTCGCGCACACCCCGATGGGGGCGGTGATGGCGGTGCACACCATCTCCCGTCAGATGAGCGGGCCCGACTGGCGTACGGTCAGCCACCAGCAGCTCGTCCCGGGCCTGGGGCGGGACTACTTCGACGCGATGCGGGCGTCGATGGACGAGACCGGGCCGGTGCAGACCGTCAATACGCTCGCCGGGTTCCTGGTGCTGCGGTACTCGCCGAGCACGGCCACCGTCCGGGTGCTGATCCGACAGGCCAACGTCCTGTACGCCTCCGTCGACTACACGGTGGACTGGAACGGCGTCGACTGGCGGCTGCGGCCATTGAACTCGGGCGGCCTGCACACCCGCGCCGCCCCCGTCGTCTCGCTCGTCGGTTTCGTGCTCTGGGACGAGGTGTGACGTGGAGTGCGCCACCGGTGACGCCGTCTACATCGGCACGATCGGCCAGGTCGTCGGCTTCTTCGAGCGGGGCATCGACGGCATCCTCAGCGACATCGCCGCCGCGATCATGGGCGCCGCCGTCGAACTCTTCGCCAATCTGGGCGATATTCCCACGCTCGGCGATCAGCAGCTCAACGAGAGCATCCACATGCAGACCGACTGGCTGGTCGTCACCATCGCGGTGGCCTCACTGCTGGCGGCGGCTTTCCGGGTGGCGCTGGAACGCAAGGGGCAGCCGCTGACCGTGGCGCTGTTGGGCCTGGTCCGGATGGTCCTCACCGTGGGGGCCGCGTGGACGGTGGCCAACTGGCTGGCCAGCGAGGCGGACGCCTACTCGCACCACCTCTACGAAGAGGGCATCAAGGCCCAGCTCAAGCTGATCGCCAACTGCGGCACCGACGGGCTCACCGCCTTCCTGCTGATCATCGTCGGGCTGTTGCTGCTGATCGCCGGCTGCGTCCACGTCATCCTGATGTACATCCGGCTCGGCGTGATGGTGCTGCTCACCGGCACGCTTCCGCTGGCCGCGGCGGCCTCGATGTCCGAGTGGGGCGGCGGCTGGTGGCGCAAGCACATCGCCTGGATGGTGGCCTGGCTGGCCTTCAAACCGGTGGTCGGGCTGATCATGTATTCGGGTGCGGCGATGATCGGCGCCACCGGAGACAACGCCAAGCACTACAAACTCGCCGGCGCCGCCGTGCTGTTGATGGCCGCCGTCGCACTGCCCGCGCTGATGCGGCTGGTCGTGCCAGCGATGGCGACGCTCGGCTCGCGGGACAGCAGCGGCACGGGCATGGCCGCCGCCGGCGCCGCGGCGGGTGCCGTCGCGACCGGCGCCAAGAAGATCGCCGGGGCCGGCGGCCAGGCCGCCTCCGCCATCTCGGGCAAACCCAGGCCGCCGAGCGGCAACAGCGCACCGACGGGCAGTGGCTCGCGCGGCTCGTCCGCGGGTGGCGCTTCCGGTGGCGGCTCCTCCGGCGGCGGTGCCTCCGGTGCCGGCGGTGGCGGTGGTGGCGGTGCCCCGGGTGGTTCCGGTGACGGCGACTCGGGTGGCTCCGGGAGCCGGTTGGCCGCCGCCGGGACGGCGGCGCGACGCGTCGCCGGTGGTGCCATCGGCGTCGCCGCCTGGACGGTGGGCCAGGGCGCCAGCGCCGTGCAGAAGACCGCGAGTGGGGCGCGCAGCACCCACAAACACGCCAGCGACATCGCCAGCGGTGCCCTCGGGGACCGGGACTGACCGAAGCCGCAACGAGGAGAAGGACCATCGTGAGTACGACCGCGGAATCCATTAAGACACCGACGTACGGCAACTGGCGTCGCCCCCGCAAGGCCGGGTTGGGCTCGCTGGGCCTGGTCGGGACCGTCGGCCTGTTCGGTGGGCTGGTGATGGTCCTGATCTCCTCGATGGTCTCCCTGAACACCGCACTGGTGGTCGGGCTCCCGTTCGCGTTGATGCTGGCGCCGCTGGCGATCCGTACCGCCGACGGCCGCAACGTCTACAACATGGCCGCCGTCCGGATCGGTTGGCTGCGCCGCAAGTCGCTGGGGCGGCACCTGTACGCCTCCGGACCGCTGTCGGCACGCCCGGGTGGCCGCTTCCGCCCGCCGGGACTGCTGAGCCGGGTGACCATGCTGGAGGGGCGCGACCCCTACGACCGCCCGTTCGGGGTGCTCTACCACCGCCACCGCAACCAGTACACGGTCGTACTCGCCTGCGAGCCCGACGGTGGGTCGCTCGTCGACCCCGACCAGGTCGACACCTGGGTGGCGTTGTGGGGCGAGTGGCTGTCCCGGCTGGCGCACGAGCCCGGGCTGCGTGGCGCCGCGGTGGTGGTGGAGACCGCCCCGGATCCCGGTACCCGGTTGGCCACCGAGGTGCTGGGTCGCATCTCACCGGACGCGCCGCCCGCCGCCCGCGCCGTCATGGAGGAGGTGGTGGCCAGCTACCCGGCCGCGTCGTCGGAGATGAACACCTTCCTCACCCTCACCTACTCGGCACCCGGCGGCGCCCGACGGGACCACGACACGATGGTGGCCGATCTGGCGCTGCGCCTACCGGGTGTCCTGGGCGGGCTGGTCGCGGCCGGCGGCGGCTCGGCGGAACCGCTGTCCGCCGAACGGATCGCCGAGGTCGTCCGGGTCGCGTACGACCCGGCCGTCGCCGCCGAGGTGCTCGACGTACGCGCCCAGCACGGCCACACCGGCCTGGAGTGGGCCGACGCCGGGCCGGCGGCGACCGTCGAGACGGTGAGCCACTACCAGCACGATTCCGGAGTCTCCCGCAGTTGGCTGCTGACCCTGGCCCCGCGCGGCACGGTGCGCTCCGGCGTGCTGCGCAGCCTGCTGGACCCCGCACTGGGTATCCGCCGCAAACGGGTCGCCCTGGTCTACCGGCCGATCGACCCGGCGACCTCGGCGAAGATCGTCGAGTCGGACCGCCGGTCCGCCCAGTTCATGGCCAATTCGACCCGAGGCCTGGTCCGGGCCCGGGCGATCTCCGAGATCGAGGCCGCCGAGCAGACCGCGGCGGAGGAGGCCTCCGGGGCGGGTCTGGTCGAGTTCTCGATGCTGGTGACGCTCACCGTCGACTCGGTCGCCGAGATCCGCGACGCGGAGGTGACCATGCGCAACCTGCTCGGTGCCACCCGGATCGCGATGCGTCCGGCCGACCGGATGCAGGCAGCCGCGTTCTCCTGCGCTCTGCCGGTCGGCATCCTGCCCTGGGAGCAGACGATGGTCCCGCACGAGTTGAAGGAGGCGCTGTGAGCTCCGGCGCCCTGTTCCGCCTCGGTGCGGGCTGGCCACGCGGCGCGTCCGGGGCCCGTACCGCCATGTCCGACCTGGTGGTGCCGGCGGCCGCGGACCAGGACCGGGAACCCGACGAGGGCGGCAGGGTGTCAGCGCGGTCGCTGCGCCGGCAGCGGCGGCGACAGGCGCAGCAGGACGCCGCCGAGCAGCGCTACCTGCGACGCCTGGCCCGGGCCAACCGGGAGGACAGCGTCCCGCACCGTGGCTCGTACGCCCTGGGTGGCGGTCGGGTGGCGGCGGTGGACCCGCCCACCATGTGGCGGGCCACCACCGTGCAGGCCTGCGGGCTCTGGCCGTTCGCCTCCGGTTCCGGTGCCCCGATGACCGGGATCCCGCTCGGGCAGCACATCCACACCGGGGCCACGGTCTGCGGTGACCCGCTCAACTGGTTCACCCGGGCCCGGTACATCTCCAACCCGTCGCTGTTCATGCTCGGCATGCCCGGCCTCGGCAAGTCGACACTGATCAACCGGATGCTGATCGGGCTGAGTGCCCAGGGCGTGGTGCCGCTGGTGCTCGGTGACCTCAAACCCGACTACGCCGACACCGTCCGCGCCCTCGGTGGACAGGTCATCTCCATCGCCCGAGGGGTCGGTGGACTGAACATCCTGGACCCGGGCGCGATGGGCGCGGCCGCGGCGAAGATCGGGGGACAGGCGGGTAACGCCCTGGCGGCCGAAACCCACGGTCGGGTCCTCAACATGGTCGCGGCACTGCTCACCATCGTCCGGGGCGGCCCGATCAGCGACCACGAGCAGTCGGTGCTCTCCGCCTGCCTGCGGCACCTGCGCGAACGTACCCCCCAGGGGCGGACGTTCCGGCTGCCGCAACTGCTCGCGGTGCTGGAGGAGGGGCCGCCCCGGGTCCGGCAGGTCACCCTCGACCGGGGCCAGGAGTCCCGCTACCGCGACGCCGTCGATCCCCTGCACCGTTCGTTGCTCGGCATCCTCGACGGCCCGCTCGGCGACACCTTCGCCGCCGAGACCTCCACCCGCATCGACCCGGACGCCACCGCCGTCTGCATCGACATCTCCCGCATCGGTGAGGCCGACGGGCAGTTGACCGCCGCCGCGATGCTCGCCGCCTGGTCCGACGGGCTGGGCACGGTGGCCGCCTCGCACGCCCTGGCCGACGCGGGACTGGCCCCCCGCCGCTGGTTCTTCACCGTGCTCGACGAACTGTGGCGTCCGTTGCGGGCCGCCTCCGGCATCGTCGACCGCATCGACGCGCTGACCCGGCTCAACCGGTCACTCGGCCTCGCCGACGCGAAGATCACCCACACCCTCAAGGACGCCGAGGCGCTCGGCAGCGAGGCCGACAAGGCCAAGGCCCGGGGCTTCGTCGAACGGGCCGGCATGGTGGCCTGCGCCGGCCTGCCCCGGGCCGAGATGGAGGAACTGGGCCGGGTGGTGGGGCTGTCCCGACGCGAGATCGACCTGGTCTCGTCCTGGTCCTCGCCGCCGGGCTGGGCGCAGGACGGCGGCAACGAGGAGCCGCCCGGCCGGGGCCGGTTCCTGATCAAGGTCGGTGGTCGTCCGGGCATCCCGATCCGGGTCGCGATCACCGACACCGAACGCCACCTGCACGACACCAACACCCGCTGGATCGCCAACGGCGATGCCGACCGACTCCTGGCCGAACGGGCCGCCGCGGTGCGCGCGGTGACCGGTGGCGACCTGATCGCCGGCGACCCGGACGGCTGGCGGCACGATGGGCCGGGGCGACGATGAGCCGGCAGGACGGAATCGGCGGCGACTGGCTGCCGTGGCTGATTCCCGGCTTCGCGCTGGTCAACCTGGTGGTCTTCGTGCCCTTGTGGCTCGGCGGAACCCTCGCCGCCCTGCTCACCGGGCACGGCTGGCAGCCGCCGCCGTTCACCCTTCAGGTGTACGTCCGCCTGGTCAGCGGCGCCACTCAGGAGCTCTGGCCCGGCGTACCGTCGTATCTGGTCTATGGCGGGGCCGTCGCGCTGGTCCTGGCCGGCGCGGCCCCGCTGGCCCTGCTCGTGCGGGGGTTCGTCCGTCGTCGCCGCGAGCCCCGCAGCCTGGCCCGCCCCCGCGAGCTCAGCGCCATGACGGGCAAGGGGCTGGAAGCTCGCGCCCGCGACCTGCGCCCCGGCCTCAAGGACGTCGCCCGGCTGCACCCCGACGACACCGGCAACCTGCTCGGTGACCTCGTGCCCGCCGGCCCGGAGCTGCGCTCCTCCTACGAGGACGTCGAACTCGACCTGATGGCGCCCCGGGCCGGCAAGTCCACAGGCATCGCCATCCCGCGGGTGCTGCGGGCACCCGGGCCGGTGCTGCTGACGTCGAACAAGTCCGACGTGTTCACCGTCACCCGGCAGGAGCGGACCAGGGTCGGCCGGGTGTGGACCTTCGACCCGCAGGGCATCGCGTACACCGAGCGCGACATGTGGTGGGACATGCTCAGCGGCTGCGACACCATCGAGGGCGCGCGCCGGCTGGCCGGGCACTTCGTCAGCTCCGTCAACGACGACTCGTCGAAGAAGGACTTCTGGATCGCCGCGGCGCAGAACACGCTGACCGCGCTCTTCCTCGCCGCGTCCCGCAGCGGCGCGACGGTCAACGACCTGCTGGCCTGGCTCGCCGACCCGGCCGACCGTACCCCGGTCGACCTGCTGCGCGACGTCGGCATGACCGCCATGGCCGATCAGTTGCAGGGCACCGTACGCGGCGCCGTCGAGACCCGCGACGGCATCTACGAGACCGCCAGGCAGTGCGTGGCCTGCCTGCTCGACCCGGAGATCCTGGCCTGGGTCAGCCCCGATCCGTACCGTCCGCAGTTCATCCCGGAGCAGCACGTCCTCGGCCGGGACACCCTCTACCTGCTCTCCAAGGACGGTGGTGGCTCGGCGGCCGGGGTGATCGCCGGGCTGGCCGACTCCGTGATCCGGGCCGGGGTGGTCGCCGCCGAACGGATGGGCGGACGACTGGACCCGCCGATGACCGCCATCCTCGACGAGGCGGCGAACGTGTGCCGCATCTCCGATCTGCCCGACCTCTACAGCCACCTCGGCTCACGCGGGATCAGCGTGGTGACCCTGCTGCAGAGCTACCGGCAGGGGGTACGGGTCTGGGGCGAGGCGGGCATGGACGCGCTGTGGAGCGCCGCCACCGTCAAACTGCTCGGCGCCGGGCTCGACGACGCCGACTTCGTGGACAAGGTGGCCCGCCTGGTCGGCCAGCACGACGTGCGTACCCCCAGCTACTCCCGGTCCAAGGACGGCTCGTCGCGGTCGGTGTCCTACCGGCAGGAGCAGGTGCTGCCGGCGGACAAGATCCGCGCCCTGCCCAAGGGCACCGCCCTGCTGCTGGCCACCGGCGTACGCCCGGCGTTGATCCGGCTGCGCCCCTGGTTCCGGGAGCCCAACGCGGGACCGATCGCCGCGGCGGCCAAGGCCGAGGTGCAGGCCATCACCGACCGTGCCGCGGCGAGCTGGAGCCGCCGCGAGTCCCGCCAGGTCGGCTGAGCGCCATGGCGTTGCGCAAGGCCCAGGCGGCCCGGCAGGCCGGCAGCTCGGTCTTCAAACTCGACGCCTCGCAGCTGCTCTGGCTGGTCGTCTCGGTGGTCGGACTGTTCCCGCTGATCGTCCTGGCGCTGCTGGCCCTGATCGTCCTGCTCGTCATCTTCGCGATGGCCGGCGGCTCGCAGCTGACCTCGGCCTCGTCGGATCCGTCGGACACCGGCGGCCAGACGTCCCGCCTCAACGCGCTCATCGAACTGTCCGGCGGTGACGGCCGCGGCACCTTCGACCCGACGAAGGTGCCGGATGAGGACCTGGTCGCACCGATCCGGGCCGCCGCCAAGGAGTGCGACCTACTCACCCCGGTGATCCTCGCGGCGCAGATCGACTACGCCTCCGGCTTCGACGCCGACAAGGAGGGCCCGCAGGGCCGCAAGGGACTCTCCCAGCTGGCCCCCGAGGTGTTCGACGAGTTCGGTGCGGACGACGACGACAGCGGTGAGGCCTCCGTGCTCGACGCCGAGGACTCGATCCACGCGCACGCCCGCTACTTCTGCCACCTGGCCGAGCGGACCGAGCAGCTGCGCAAGGACAAGAAGGTGGTCGGCGACCACCTCAGCCTGACCCTGATGGCCTGGGACATCGGTCTGGAAACCGTCGAGGCCCAGGGCGGTATGCCGGTGCTGGCCCTGGGCGCGTACCCGTTCCAGGTGCGTGGGCTCTTCGCGAAGTACACCACCACCGGCGACGAGGAACCCGACTCGGACACCGCCCCCGGCGACCCGGACCAGGAGCCGGAGCCCGACGACGACAGCACCACCGCTCCGCCCGGGCCGGACGGCACCGACACCGACGAAACCGCGGTGCTCAGCGAGGCGCAGTTCACCGCGATGTTCCCCCACCGGAACTCCTTCTACACCTACGCCGGGCTGACCGACGCGATGGCCAAGTTCCCCGCCTTCGCCGGCACCGGCGACGAGCAGACCCGCAAGCGGGAGCTGGCCGCCTTCCTGGCCAACATCAACCACGAGTCCGGTGGCCTGGTGCACGTGGAGGAGATCAACCAGGCCGCCTGGGGCAACTACTGCGACGCCGGCCAGCCCTACGGCTGCCCGGCCGGGCAGACCGCGTACCACGGGCGCGGACCGATCCAGCTGAGCTGGAACACCAACTACAAGGCCGCCGGCGACGCGCTCGGCCTGGACCTGCTCCACCAGCCGGACCTGGTACGCGACGACCCGTCGGTCGCCTGGCAGACCGCGCTGTGGTTCTGGATGACCCAGACCGGCGCGGGCCGGATGACCGCGCACTCCGCGATCACCGGCGGCGGCGGGTTCGGCGAGACCATCCGCACCATCAACGGCGCCCTGGAGTGCGGTGGCGGCAATCCCGCCCAGGTGCAGGCCCGCGTGGAGGCGTACCAGCGGTTCGCCGCCGACCTTGGCGTCGACCCCGGTGACGAGAGCACCCTGCGGTGCTAGGACGACAGGGAGGACAGTCATGACCCAGGTGGGTCCGGTCGTCGAGGAGACCGACGAGGAAGGCAAGCCCTTCTTCATCCTCTACCTCGACGCCGCGGAGTACGAGGAAGAGCTGCGCCGGCTGTCGTACTGGGTGGCGAACCTGCTGCTGCCGGTCTACGGCGGGGAGGTCAGCTCCTCGTCGCCCTGGTGCCCCCGCTGGTGGGAACACCCGGAGGCGATCGCCTACCTGCACGGGCTCTGGCTCGCCTGGCAGGAACGCACCGGTCCGCAGGCGAACGGCTCCGACCCGGCCACGTGGCATCAGAGTCACCTCTGGCCGACCATGGACGCCCTACGCAGCCCCAACGGTCCGTTCGCCGGCTGCAAACCCGGGTCACACCGTTCGAAGGAGCGGCCGCAGGTCGACGGCGACGCCCCGCACTCCTGGTGAACCGGTCACCGGGACGCGTACGTCGTACGGCACCGCCCGGCGGCGTCCCGGTGACCGATTCCCACCGTGACCAGGAACACGTCACGTGTCGGTCTGCTGACCGTTAATCCACGCGAGTTTCGTCGCTGGTGCGGGTTAATCTGCGCTGCGGGTTAGCGCCCAACGGTCATGCCCGCCATCGCCGGCTGGTGCCGCCAGCGACGCCCAACGGGCACTTTCGATTCAGGAGACCTCGTGACACAGCAATCGGTCGCGGCGTCGCAGCCTGTTCCGACCTCGGACAAGCTCGACGCTGCGGTTCTCAAGGTGGCGGGCGTCGTCGTGCTCGGCGCGATCATGTCGATTCTCGACGTGACGGTGGTCGGCGTCGCCCTGCCGACCTTCCAGAGCGAGTTCGACGCCTCGTACGCCCGCGTCGCCTGGACGATGACCGGCTACACCCTCGCGCTGGCCACGGTGATCCCGCTCAGCGGGTGGGCCGCCGACCGGTTCGGCACGAAACGCCTCTACATGATGGCCCTGGCGCTGTTCACCATCGGCTCCGGGCTCTGCGCCACCGCCGACACCATCGGCCAGTTGATCGCGTACCGGGTATTGCAGGGTCTCGGCGGCGGAATGCTCATGCCGCTCGGCATGACGATCATGACCCGGGCGGCCGGGCCGCACCGGATCGGCCGGTTGATGGCGGTGCTCGGCATCCCGATGCTGCTCGGCCCGATCGGTGGCCCGATCCTCGGCGGCTGGCTGATCGACGTGGCGAGCTGGCACTGGATCTTCCTGATCAACCTGCCGATCGGCCTGGTGGCGCTGGCGTACGCGCAGAAGGCCCTGCCGAAGGACAATCCCGAGCCCTCGGAGTCGTTCGACTTCCTCGGCATGCTGATGCTCTCGCCGGGACTCGCCCTGTTCCTCTACGGCGTCTCGACGCTGCCCGAGACCGGCACCTTCGCCGACACCGGGGTGTGGCTGCCCATGCTGATCGGTGCGGCCCTGGTGGTGGCGTTCGTCATCTACTCGTTCCGCCCCCGGCACCCGCTGCTGGATCTGCGGTTGTTCCGCAACCGTCGACTGACCGTGGCCGCGGTCACGATGTTCGTGTTCATCATCGCCTTCATGGGCGCCGGGCTGCTGTTCCCCAGCTACTTCCTCCAGGTCCGGGGTGAGTCGACCCTGGCCGCCGGTCTGCTGATCGCGCCGCAGGGCATCGGCGCGATGTTGACCATGCCGATCGCCGGCATGCTCGCCGACAAGGTGCCGGTCGGCCGGACGGTGCCGTTCGCGCTGTTGCTGATCATCGCCGGGTTCGCCACCTTCACCCAGATCGACGCGAACACCTCGTACGTGCTGATCTGCGGCTCGCTGTTCGTGATGGGCCTGGGCATGGGTGGCACCATGATGCCGATCATGACGTCGGCGCTGCGGACGTTGACCGGGCACGAGGTGGCCCGCGGCTCCACCCTGGTGAACATCCTCCAGCAGATCGGCGGTTCCATCGGCGCCGCGGTGATGTCGGTGATCCTCACCAACGAGTTGAACAACTCCCGTCCGATCCCGGGCGTGACCGACCCGAACGGCAACCCGATCACCGAGACCGGCCTGGCCATCGCGGCGCAGCAGCAACCGGAGCTGCTCCAGCAGTTCCCGGTCGAGCCGTCGCTGATCGAGCGCGGGTTGGACTTCGCCGCCGACGCCTTCGCCACCACCTTCTGGGTGGCGTTCGGGCTTGTCGTGTTGACGCTCATCCCGGCGGCGTTCCTGCCCCGGCGGCGCGAACGCTCCCACCTGCTCGACGACCAGTCCGGCGACCAGCCGAAGGCACCGGTCGTCATCCACTGATCACCTTCAGCGAAGGGGCCGCCGGAGTGTTCCGGCGGCCCCTTCGGCGTTTCGCGCTGAGGCCGTCTCCGGCCCACTGTCAACCCCTCCCGGCACCCGCCAAACTCAAGATTCGGTCAACCAGGCAGGAGATGGGCCAGCGAGGACGGTCGACGCCGATACGTTGCTCCCCACACTTGCACAAGCAGAAGGAGGGAAGAATGCGGCGCACTCGACAACGCATCGCTCTTCTCGCAGTACCCGTTCTGGTGGGAAGCGTCCTGCTGGCGGGCCAGCCGGCGGTCGCGGAGCCCGCGGCGACGCCGGCTGCCGACGCCGAGCGCTCCCACCTGGAACACGCGGACCACGCTGACGTGGTGCGCGTCCACCTGACCGGCTCCGACATGCTGGACGAGGTGGCGGCCGCCGGCTTCGACCTGGAACACGGCCTGACGCGGGTGCCGGACGGGATCGAGGCCGAGGTGGTGGCGACGCCCGAGCAGGTCGCCGAACTCGAGGCGATGGGCGTCCGGATCCTGGCCGAGGGCGAGGGTTTCACCTGGAGCGATGAGGCTGACGGCGGCTTCGCAGCCGACGCCGGCGCGCGGGTCGCCGCGAGGTCCGCTGCGGCGACCGACAGCACCGCGGCGACGAGCACGTCGACCTACAGCCACCAGGCGACGGTACGCATCGCCCGCGCCGACTGGTTCACCACCAAGGGCCAGGGCTTCCTCTACGTCGAGGCGCGCACCACCGAGGGTGCGCAGACCAACCCGATCATCGGCATGCAGGTGGAGAACGACTCCGGGCCGGGCACCGACTTCGCCCTCGCCCGGACGATGAGCCGCTTCATCGACTCCGGCCAGTACATGTTCCACCGGAACCTGTTCAAGCTGGACACCCGGCCGAGCAAGATCCGGGTCACCAGCTCCACCGGTGGCGTCGCGGTCGGCCCGGTGTCCGACTGGTTGGAGGACGGCGAGCCGCCGCTGACCGACAAGCCGGGCTACAAGTGGAACCTGGTCGACGGCTACAAGCACCCGCAGCAGCTGCACGACCGGATCGAGGAGATCGCTCGGGAGAACCCGAAGATCGCCGAGATCGTGTACCTGCCGTACAAGACGAACGGCTACCAGCGGAAGGCGCAGGCCACCATCGGTGGTACCGGTCAGTCCGCGGTCGTCGTCACCTCCGCGGCCTGGGGCCACGAGGGCGGCAACGACATCACTGTCGAGTTCGTCGACCGGCCCGGCGCCAACCTGCCGCTGTCCGTAGAGGTCAACGGCAAGGCCGTACGGGTCCTGCTCGCCAAGGACTCCTCCGGTGCGCTGGCCAGCACCGCCGCTCAGGTGGCGACGGCCCTGAAGACCCAGTCCAACGGGCTGATCGACCGCTCGCACCCGTACCGCACGAACGCCGGCACCGGCATCGTGCAGCCGACGGCTCCGGTGGCGCTGACCGACTTCCTCGACCAGAAGCGCGTCGGTGCCCCCGAGGGCGACGTGCCGCGTGGCCCGAACACCGTTCGTGTCCTGCGGATCGGCAAGCACCGGGACGGCAAGAAGCCCGGCGTGCTGATCCAGGCGCAGGACCACGCCCGCGAGTGGGTGCCGGCGACGACCACCCTGGAGACCGCGGAGCGGCTTGTCGCCAACTACAAGACCGACAAGGAGACCAAGAAGATCGTCGACAACACCGACATCTTCCTGATCCCGAGCAACAACCCCGACGGGGCGAACTACAGCTTCTACAACAACGCCTCGCAGCGTCGTAACCTGACCAACCACTGCGCGGACGACAACGCCGACCCGGGTCGCCGCAACAACTGGGGCGTCGACCTGAACCGCAACTACCGGGTGGGTTCCGCGCAGGACGGTTACTCGGGTGGTTCGTTCAGCTGCACCAGCGACACGTACCAGGGTCCGGAGAAGCTGTCGGAGCCGGAGGCGAAGAACATCGTCTGGCTCGCCGAGACGTACTCGAACATCAAGTTCTTCATGTCGGTGCACTCCAACGGCGGCCAGCTGTTCTGGCAGCCGGGCTCCTACAAGGCCGACGGGCGGGTCACCACCCCCCGTCCGCCGCTGGGTGACGAGATGTTCTACTGGCAGGCCGCCTCCCGCATCCTGTCCCAGGTGAAGGCGTACCGGGAGACCGTGGTCACGCCGCAGAACGTGGGTGGCTCGTCCGACGTGCTCTACTCGTCGGCCGGCAACGTCCGCGAGGACCTGTACCACACCTACGGCATCTTCTCCTTCGGCTGGGAGGTCGGTGGCTCGGTATACAACCCGGCGACCGGCAACTGGCAGGGCGGCTCGTTCCAGCCGCCGTGGGAGGGCAACCCCGAGCTGGTCAGCGGGCACGCCGAGACCATGGAGTACGCCAACGGCATCATGGAGATGTTCCGGATCGCGGCGGAGTGGGGCAAGGACAAGAAGGCTCCCACCTCCACGCTGGTGCCGGGTGCCGGCCGGTTCTCCGGCCCGGTCGACGTGCGGTTCGAGGTCAGCGAGCCGGCGACCATCTACTACACCATCGACGGCAGCCGCCCGACCCTCGACTCGCCCCGCTACAAGGCGACCGAGTTCCGGGAGCCGGGCGAGGTGTTCCACGTGACCGAGACGACCACGTTCCACTGGTTCTCGGTCGACGCGGCGGGCAACATCGAGAAGAACTACGACCCGTCGAAGGCCGACAAGCGCAACAACTTCAACAAGGCCACGATCACCATCGGTGACGCGGAGCCGGAGAAGCCCAAGAAGCCCAAGAAGGACAAGAAGTAGTCCGCTGAGGTATGCCGGTGCCCCGTCGGTGCGAGCTTTCGCACCGGCGGGGCACTGCTCGTCGGCGAGGAAAAATTTCCTCGTCGGCTGTCGAATCCCGCCGGGCCCGTTCGACGTTCTGGTGAAGGCACCACAGATCGCCGATGAAGGAGACCCGCGCCATGCGTACGTTGATCGTCACCGAGTTCATGTCCCTCGACGGCGTGATCGACTCGCCGGGCGGTGGCAGCCACCCGCACGCCGGCTGGACGTTCAAGGATGTGCCGATGGACGAGGCCGTGTGGGAGATCAAGGCCCGCGAGGAGCAGGAGGCGGGCGCGTTGCTGATCGGTCGGGTCAGCTACGACGAGTTCGCGCCGGTCTGGCCGACCATGGAGGAGTTCGCCGAGTACAACGCGATGCCGAAGTACGTGGTGTCGACCACGCTCACCGACCCGCAGTGGCACAACACCACCGTGTTGCGGTCGCTCGACGAGGTCGCCGCGCTCAAGCAGGGCGACGGCGGCACGATCCTGGTGCACGGCAGCGCCACCCTCGCCCAGGGGCTCGCCGCCGCCGGCCTGGTCGACCGGTACCACCTGCTCATCTTTCCGCTGCTGCTCGGCGGTGGCCGGCGGCTGTTCGCCCCGGACGGGGCCGACAAGCAGCAGTTGACGCTTGTCGAGCACGCCACGTACGGCAACGGTGTGCAGTTGGCGGTCTACGACGTCAACCACTGATCCGTTCTCGTCGGCGCACCCCCGGACACGGGGGCCGGGGGCGCGCCGACGCGGTCAGTAGCCGTACCGGCTCTTGAGGTGGCGCCACCAGTCGCGCAACATCCAGGCGTCGAACTCGGTGATCGAGCTGGCGCTGCCGGCGCGCATCAGGAACCCTCCGACGCCCGACGGCGTCCAGTCGTAGAAGTCGTCGAGGCCGAACGTGTGCCCGATCTCGTGCAGCAGGATGTGCATGTTCTCGGCGTTGAGGTTCGACATGAAGTACTCGCGGCCCATCCGCTGGCCCCAGTCGCCACCGGCGCCGCCGCCGAACCCGTCGGTCAACCACAGTGACTGGTCGTAGTGGCGGGCCGCCCCACCCGGGCAGTTGGGGTACTGGCCGCCCTGGTTGAAGAACCGGCCGCACTCGGGGGCGCACTGCGGCGCGTTCTCCCGGATGTTGTTGACGTAGACGTCCACGGAGTTGTCGTTCCATTGCAACTGGTTGCGGTCGCGTACCGCCCAGCCGACGACCCGGATCGGCACGTCCCGGTACGGCCAGGCGTTGTGGCCGGCCATCACGTCCATCCACTTCTTGTACTGGCGGGCGAGGGTGGCGTGGATCTGGTCCCGTTGGGTCGCCGTGACCGGGGCGGAGGAGTCCCAGCGGACGCAGAAGTTGAGGTGGCCGCGGTTGGCCATCACCTGGTCCCAGCCGTAGTTGCGGAAGCCGTACAGGTTGCCGTTGTTGTAGGTCTGCTCCACGTGCTGCCACACCTGGTTCAGCGGCGACACCAGGTGGGCCGGCGGGTTCCAGCCGCTGGTCGGCGGCGGGTTCGTCGGTGGCGTCGTCGGCGCGGCGGTGGTGGGTGCGGGGGTGGTCGGCGTGGGTGTGCCAGGCCCGCTGGTGCAGGTCACCCCGTTGAGGGCGTACGAGGCCGGTGCCGGGTTGCTGTCGCGGAAGGAGCCGTTGAGGCCGAAGGTGGCACCCGCCCCGGTGGCCAGGACGCCGTTGTAGCTCACGTTTGTGGCGCTGACCTGGGTGCCGGTCTGGGTGACGGTGGCGTTCCACGCCTGGACGACGCGCTGCCCAGCGGGGTACGCCCAGGTCAGCTTCCACCCGTCGACCGGGTCACCGAGGTTGGTGATGGTGACGTCGGCACCGAAGCCGCCGGACCATTGACTGGTCACCCGGTAGTCGACCCGGCAGGCCACGGCGACGGCGGCCTGCGCTGCGGTGACCACGATCGCGCCCCCGCCGATGGTGGCCAGCGCGGAGACCATCGCCACCATGATCCGCGTGCCCGTTCTGAACGATCTCATGAGGCTCCTCCACTCGTCAGTCCCCTCAGCGATCGCCGACGCCCGAACACCAAGAGGTGATATAGATTGGCTTCTATACAAACTAAGGTGGCGCGGCGTGACGTAACAGTCGCCTCAACCTCCGTTTCGCGGGCACCGCCGTAATTCCCGGCACCTCTTGCCGAAAACCCTTTCGTCCGCAAAGCTGCCCACCCTCCACCCCGCCGCCCTCACACCCCACCCCTCGCCCACCCCTCGCCCACCCCCACCCCTGCCCCTGCCCCGCGCCCCGTCCGCGCCCCCCCGCGCCCCCCCCGCGCCCCCCGCGCGCCCTGCCCGCGCCCGATCTTGCGCTTTTGGTCGGGGCTTAACGGACCAAAAGCCGTATAGCGGCGACCGAAAGTGCAAGATCGTGGGGGTGGGGGTGGGGGTGGGGCGGGGAGGAGTGGGTGTGGACGGGTCGGGGTGAAAGGGGGAGGGGGGCGTCTCAGCTTTCTGTGCGAATCTCCTGACGGGCATTGCCGAAATCGCTTTCGGCGTTCATTGTCAGAGGTCAGGTGACGTCGGTGGTGGAGGGGGCCACCGCTTCCTTCGCCGCGCGTCGCGCGGGCACCTCCTGACGAGGAGAGCAGGGTGATCGAGAACAGCGGCCGTGCCTGGCCGGACAGGGAGCGACCAGCCCCGTCCGCCCTCGCACGCGGCAACGAAGCCGAACGGCCGGTCAGAGCTTCGGGCCGTTCGATCATGCGGGACGTCGCGGAACTGGCGGGCGTGTCGGCCCAGACGGTCTCCCGCGTCATCAACGGGCATCCGTACGTCGCCGACCACACCCGACAGCGCGTCCTGGACGCGATGCGCCGGCTCGACTACCGGTTGAATCCGGCCGCCCGCGCCCTGGTCACCCGCCGCTCCGGCACGCTCGGGATCGTCGGCTACGAGAGCCCGCTCTACGGACCCACCTCCATGCTGTACGCCATCGAGGGCGCGGCTCGGGCCGCGGGCTACTTCGTCAGCGTCGCCAGCCTGCGGCACCTGGATCGTCGATCGGTGTTCGAGGCGGTCGACTGGCTCCGCCGCCAGTCGGTCGAAGGGCTCATCGCCATCGCACCCAAGCCCGCCATGGCCGACGCCCTGGCCGAGGCGTCGTCCGGACTGCCGGCGGTGACCGTGGGTGGCGGCTGCACCGAGGCCGTGTCGAGTGCGCAGATCGACAACGTCGAAGGTGCCCGGCTCGCCACCCGACACCTGCTCAACCTGGGCCACACCACCGTTCACCACCTCGCTGGCCCACAGGACTGGCCGGAGGCGCGGGAGCGGGTCGCCGGCTGGCATGCCGCCCTGCGGGCCGCCGGGGCGCCGACGCCCGCCGTGGTGCCCGGTGACTGGAGCGCCGGTACCGGCTACGAGCAGGGCGAGCGGCTCGCCCGCGACCGCAGCGTCACGGCCATCTTCTGCGCCAGCGACCAACTCGCCCTCGGTGTGCTGCGGGCGCTGCACGAGGCCGGTCGGCGGGTACCGGGTGAGGTCAGCGTGGTCGGATTCGACGGCACCGCCGACGGGGCCCACTTCCTGCCCCCACTGACCTCGGTCCGGCAGGATTTCGCCGAGCTGGGCCGGCGCAGTCTGCGACTGCTGCTGGAGCAACTCGACCGGCCCGCGTCGGGCTCGCGGCCCCGCCGTGACGTACTGGTGCCGGAGCTGGTCATCCGCCGCAGCGCGGCGGCACCCTGCGACGACGACCACGCAGCCGCGGACCTGACCCTGTCCGGCCCGTCACGCGGCACCTGAGCCCTTCGCGTGGGCGCTCTCGAACCGCCATGCGGCCTCCGAGCATGGTGAGGGCGGTGCGGGACGCGCGCCGGTGGCGC
This sequence comes from Micromonospora maris AB-18-032, assembly GCF_000204155.1. NCBI lineage: Bacteria > Bacillati > Actinomycetota > Actinomycetes > Micromonosporales > Micromonosporaceae > Micromonospora > Micromonospora maris. The sequence continues at coordinate 3,115,643 of NC_015434.1, forward strand.
CGCGGTACCAGGGTCAGTGGCGGGTGAGGGCCGGTCCGGTGGATTCGCGGACGACGAGGCGACCCTGCTGCCGGATCACCCCACCGGTGGCGTTGCCGTCCAGCGCCGCGATGAGGTGCTGGACCGCGGTCGCGCCGAGTTGTTCGAGGTTGAGGTCCACGGTGGTCAGTGGTGGGCGGCACTCCTCGGCGAAGAGTTCCCAGTTGTCGTAGCCGACGATCGCCACGTCGTCCGGGATCTGGCGACCGAGGTCGCGCAGCGTGTCCGCGACGCCGGCAGCCACCTGGTCGTTGCCGCAGAAGATCGCGTCCACGTCCGGCCGGGCGGCCAGCAGCAGACGTGCCGCGTGCCGACCCCAGCGTTGGGACCATTCGCCGAACAGCGGGTCGCCGGCCGGTACGAGACCGGCCTCGGTGAGGACCGTGCGCAGCCCGGCGGCCCGGTCGCGGGCGGCGCGGTAACTGTCCGGGCCGGTGATGTGCCCGATCCGGCGCCGACCGTGCGAGACCAGGTGTTCGGCGGCGAGCCGGGCCCCGCCCTCGTCGTCGGCGACGATCGACAGGTCGTTCGGGTCGGTGGACTGGGCGTACGCGTAGACCACCGGCACCGGGATGTGCTGGGTCACCGACGGGCTCACCTCGTTGCTGTCACCGACCACGATGAATCCGTCGACCTGGCGGGCCAGCAGGGTGCGGATGTAGTGCTGGCGGCGGATGGCGTCGCCGCGCGCGTCGCAGAGCAGCACGGACATCTGCCCGTTGCCGAGGGCGTTCTCGGCCCCGAGCAGGATGGACATGGCGAATCTGCCGCCCAGTTCGTCGGTGAGCAGCCCCACCGTACGGGTGCGACCGGAGATCAGCCCGGAGGCGAGCACGTTCGGTTGGAAGGACAGCTCGGCGGCGGCGCGCAGCACCCGTTCCCGGGTGGCCGAGGCGACCTCGGGGCGACCGTTGATGGCCTTGGACGCGGTGGCCATCGAGACACCAGCGTGGCGCGCCACATCACTCAGCGTCACTGATTGCGATCGTCGTCGGCCCACTCGAAAGCCTTTCGCAACAATTTCAGAAACCCGGCAGCCGTTGGCTAGCCCCACGATTCCGGCCAGCGTAGTGCGAAGACTGACACAAGCGGAAGTCCGGGGTGGGCCGAAAATCGGCCCCGGTTTTACCCGTACGACATCTTGCCGAAACCGTTTTCGTGAAGCACCCTATCGGCGGAACGTGATGGGTGCCACCTCGCCATGGCGGTGACTTCGGCGGTGGTGCGCGCAGAACCGCGTCGCGGGTCGGCTCGACCTGTCCGACGCCCGACCGTGATGTCACCGCCTTGCCCCATCCACCTGACGCGGCAACTCGACACTGCACACCTCGGCTGGCGGAGACCGCTCGGCGGTTTCGCGCCCGGTTGATGAACCCTAGGAGAGGACCATGAGCACATCCCTGGGCAGGCGGACTGCCCTACGATCGCTGGCGGGAGTCCTGGCCGCGACGCTCACCCTTGGCGTCGCGGCGTGTGGCAGCGACGAGCCGAGCGGCCCGAGCGCGGCCGACGCCGGTCCCACCGGCGTCGACGACGGCAGTGAGCTGACACTGTGGACCCGCGCGCCGCTGGAGAAGCAGGCGAAGCTGCTGGTCGACGCGTACAACGCCAGCCACCAGAACCAGGTCAAGCTCACCGTCGTACCCAACGACGACTACGTCGCCAAGGTCGGTGCGGCAGCGGGCTCCGATGGTCTGCCGGACCTCTTCGCCGCCGACATCGTCTACGTGCCGAACTGGGTGGAGCAGGGCCTCTTCCAGGACCTCAGCTCGAACATCAGCGGCCTGGACTTCAAGGACTCCATCAACAAGGGACACCTGTCGGCCGGCACCCGCGAGGGCAAGGAACACGTCCTGCCCTTCGTGCTGGACCTGTCGATGCTGTTCTGGAACAAGCAGCTGTTCACCGAGGCCGGACTCGACCCGGAGAAGGCCCCGGCGTCGCTTGAGGAGTACGCCGCCGCGGCCAAGGCGATCCAGGCGATGGGCAAGGACGGCGTCTACGGCACGGCGGCCGGGCTGAACTGCGGCGGCTGTCTGCTGTTCACCTGGTTCCCGTCGATCTGGGCCGGCGGCGGCCAGGTGCTCAGTGAGGACGGTACGGAGTCCAAGCTCGCCGACGAGACCGCGCAGCAGGTCTACCGCGTCTGGCACGACCTGTGGCGCTCGGGCGCGGTGCTGCCCGCCTCGGCCGGCGAGACCGGTCCTACCTGGACCGCTCCCTTCACCGAGGGCAAGGTCGGCCTGATGCTGTACCCGGCGACGCTGCTCTCCTCGACCCCGTTCGACGCCGGCGTCGCCGGCATCCCCGGCCCCAACGGCGGCGCCTCCACCTTCGTCGGCGGCGACGGCATCGGCATCTCGAAGGACTCGAAGAAGGCCGCCCAGGCCTGGAACTTCCTCAGCTGGATGATGTCCGAGCAGGCCCAGGTCGAGGTGCTGGCCAAGAACAAGGACGTGGTCTCCCGCGCCGACCTGGCCAACAACAAGTACGCCGCCGAGGACCCGCGCCTGGTCACCATCAACGAGGTCGCCGGCAAGGGCGGCACTCCGGTCGCGCTGAACTTCCAGCAGGCGTTCAACGCGCCGAACAGCCCGTGGCTGACCCTGGTGCGCAACCAGGTCCTCAACGGCAGCGGTGACCTGAAGAAGGACAACGACGAGATCACCGCCGTACTCAAGCAGTAGGTGAGCCCCGCAGGCGTGCGCCGTCCGACGACCGGTGTCAGGTCGGCACACGCCTGCGGGCGACCCGAACGCCTCGATGATCCCGCCACCGAACGAACGAGAGGTTTCCATGAGCGTCACCGCACCGTCTCGCCCGCCGGGTGCGGCGACCCGGCGTCGCACCCGGCCGCGCGGCCGCCAGGCCCTGCTCGGCTGGCTCTACGCGACCCCGACGGCGGTCTTCGTGGCGCTGTTGTTCGCCGTGCCGCTGCTGCTGGTCATCCGGATGTCGCTGTCGAAGTGGTCGCTGCTGCGCGGCGACCAGGGCATCAACGCCCCCGACAACTTCGTCAAGGCGGTCGACCACCGCTTCTTCACCGAGTCGGTGGTGTTCACCCTCAAGTACACCGCGCTCGCGACCGCCCTGCTGCTGGCACTCGGCCTGGGACTGGCCCTGCTCGTGCAGGAGTCCAGCCGCTGGAACAACCTGCTCCGCGCGTCGTTCCTGATCCCCAGCGCCCTCGGACTGGCCTCGGCGTCACTGCTGTTCTACGTGCTCTACTCGCCGTACGCGAGCCCGCTGGCGCCGGTGATGGACCGGTTGGGCCTCACCTTCCTCGGCTCGCCGACCGCGGCGCTGATCTCCACCACGTTTTTGATCGTCTGGCGCTACGCCGGGTTCTACATGGTGCTCATGCTCGTCGGCCTGCAGGGCATCCCGGCCGACGTGTACGAGGCTGCCCGCACCGACGGCGCCAGCCGCTGGCAGACCTTCCGGAAGGTCACCCTGCCGCTGCTGCGCCCCACGCTGGCGTTGACGACCGTGCTCTGCGTGACCGGCTCCCTGCTGGCCTTCGAACAGTTCTACATCCTGACCAAGGGCGGCCCGGACAACAGCACGATCACCGTGGTCCAACTGATCTACATGGTGGCGTTCCAGGGCCAGAACGACCTGGGGGTGGCGGCGGCCATCTCCGTCATCGTGCTGCTGGCCCTGATCCTGATCAACGCGCTGCAGATGCGCGCCTTCCGGTCCGAGGAGAGCTGACGCCGATGACCGTCGCATCCACCACCGAATCGGCCGTCACCGACGGACCCGCGCCGCCGACACCGTCGCGGCACGAGGGTCGGAAAAAGACCGAGGGCATGACCATCGCCGGCATCGCCCTGCGTACGCCGTACTGGGTGTTCACCGGGGCGGTCGCGCTGATCTTCCTGGCGCCACTGGTCTGGACGGCCGTCGCCTCGGTCTCCCCGCAGCCCGGCACGAACCAGGTGGACGGCTGGGGGTTCGGCAACTACCGCACGCTCGCCGCCTACCAGGCCGGCATCTGGCGCTACCTCGCCAACTCCGCGTTCGTCTCGCTGCTCACGGTCACCCTGACGCTGCTGATCTCCTTCCTCGGCGGTTACGCCTTCGCGCGGTTCCGCTTCCCCGGGAAGAACCTGCTCTTCCTGATCACGCTCGCCATCCTGATGGTCCCGTACGCGACCCTGCTGATCCCGCTCTACGTGCTGCTCAACCAGGTGGGGCTGCAGAACTCCCTGGTCGGCGTGGCTCTCGTGCTCACGATGTTCCAGCTGCCGTTCTCCACATTCCTGATGCGCATCTCCTTCGAAGCGGTGCCACGCGAACTCGACGAGGCCGCGATGGTCGACGGCTGCTCGTCGTTCGGCGCGCTGTGGCGGGTGCTGCTGCCCGCCGTCAAGCCGGGCCTGATCACCGTCGGGCTGTTCGGGTTCCTCGCCGCGTGGAACGACTTCATGGCCCCACTCATCCTGATCAACGACTCCGAGCGGATGACCCTCCCGCTCGCGGTGTCGAATCTGCGTGGCCAGGTCCAGGGTGTCGTCGACTACGGGGCGACCGAGGCGGGCGTCGTCGTGCTCGCCCTTCCGTGCATCGTCCTGTTCCTCCTGCTCCAACGACACTACGTGCGCGGCTTCATGTCCGGCGCGCTGAAAGGATGACCATGAGCGGCAACGCGCATTCGGCCGCACCCGTTCTGCCGGCCCAGGGCCGCCTGCGGCCCCTCGGTCTGCGGGACGTGGAGATCACCGGCGGATTCTGGGGTGAGCGCCAGTCGATCAACGGCGCGGCCACACTCCAGCACATCGAGCACTGGCTCGAGCGCGAGGGCTGGATCCGCAACTTCGACCTGACCGCGAACGGCGGCGACCCCGGCGAGCGCCGGGGACGCGAGTTCTCCGACTCCGAGGTCTACAAGTTCCTGGAGGCCATGGCCTGGGAGATCGGCCGGACCGACGACGCGGAACTGGAGTCACGGTTCCGCGCGATCGTGCGGCGGGTCGGCGCGGCCCAGCAGCCCGACGGCTACCTGAACACCAGGTTCGGTCGGCCGGGACAGGCGCCGCGCTGGTCCGACCTGGAATGGGGGCACGAACTCTACTGCGTCGGACATCTGCTCCAGGCCGCGGTCGCCCGGGCCCGGACCCGCCCGGATGCCGACGACGGGCTGCTCGACATCGCCTGCCGCGCCGCCGACAACGTGTGCCGGACCTTCGGACCGGACGGCATCGACAGCGTCTGCGGGCACGCGGAGATCGAGACCGCGCTCGTGGAGTTCGCCCGCGCCACCGGCCAGGAGCGCTACCTGACCCAGGCCGCCCTCTTCGTCGACCGGCGCGGTCACGGCCGGCTCGCCGACGTGGAGTTCGGCCGGGAGTACTTCCAGGACGACCAGCCGGTCCGGCAGGCCACGGTGCTGCGCGGCCACGCGGTACGGGCGAACTATCTGGCCGCCGGTGCGGTCGACGTCGCCGTCGAGTTGAAGGACGCCGGCCTGCTGGACGCGGTGCGCGGCCAGTGGCGCAACACGGTGTCGCGGCGCACCTACGTCACGGGCGGGCAGGGCTCCCGGCACCAGGACGAGGCGTTCGGCGGGGACTGGATGCTGCCCCCCGACCGCGCCTACTCGGAGACCTGCGCGGGCATCGGCTCGGTGATGCTGGCCTGGCGGCTGCTGCTCGCCGACGGCGACCCCCGGTACGCCGACCTGATCGAGCGGACGCTGTTCAACGTGGTGTCGACCTCCCCGGCGGCCGACGGGCAGAGCTTCTTCTACACCAACACCCTGCACCGTCGGGAACTCGGCACCACGCCCGACACCGACCGGCCCAGCCTGCGGGCGGCGGCGTCACTGCGGGCGCCCTGGTTCGAGGTGTCCTGCTGCCCGACCAACGTGGCCCGCACCCTGGCCAGCCTGTCGGCGTACGTCGCGACCTGCGACGACGACGGGCTGCAACTGCACCAGTACCTGAGCGGCACGGTGGAGCAGCACCTCGCCGACGGGCGCAGCCGACGGGTGCGCATCACGACGCAGTACCCGTACGACGGCCAGATCCGGGTACGGGTCGACAGCGACGACGAGCACCCCTGGTCGCTGTCGTTGCGGGTGCCCGGGTGGGCCGACCAGGGGGCGACGGTGACCGTCGACGGGGTGCCCCGGCCGGTGGCTGCGGGCGTGTTCACCGAGCATCGGGCGTGGCGGCGCGGCGACGAAATGGTGCTGCGGCTGCCGATGGCGCCCCGGTTCGTGCACCCGGACAGCCGTATCGACGCGGTGCGCGGCTGTGTCGCGGTGGAGCGCGGCCCACTCGTGTACGCCCTGGAGTCGGTGGACGTGCCGGGCGTGGCCAGCGTCGACGACCTCCGCGTCGACGCGGGTCGACCGCCGCGCCTGCTCGACGGTCAGGTCCTCGTGCGGTGCCGTCAGGTGCGCGGGCAGGAACACGACTGGCCCTACCGGGCCGACGCCGTCGAGTCGGCGCCGGTGCCGGTCGACGAGTTCGACGACGTGCCACTGGTGCCGTACCACGCCTGGGCCAATCGCGGGCCCTCCACCATGCGGGTCTGGCTTCCCACCGACACCGCCCTGCCGGAACCAGCGCCAGGGCAGCCCTGATGTTAGCGCTCACAGCGGTCGATGACCGATGACGACACAGCCGTTCGAATCACCGCCACAGGTGCGACCGGGCGCCTCACCCGCCCCCGCGCCGAGAACAAGGAGGAAGGAAATGATCCGTAGACGCGTGCGAAGGGCGCCCCTCTGGGCAGCCCTTGCCGCGCTCGTGGTGACAGGGTCGGTCGCCGTACCGTCCCCGGCCCACGCGGCGAGCCCGATCCTGCCCGGCAACGAGGGCGACGTCGGGGTTTACACAAACGGACAGAGCCACGTCATGGACATCGGTGACCCGGTGTACAGCAACGTCGGCGACGTCGCCAACCAACTGCGGCCCGGAGTGCCGTTCACCGCGGACAGCATGCACCAGTCGATCTTCGACAAGGACCTCGCCGACGGCGGCACCGACTACTACCTCGACCGCATTCTCGGCGTGCAGGGTGCCCTCGGGTCAGCGGTGCTGATGACCCGAGGCCGTTCGCTGTACATGCGGGGCGCGAGCAACAACAACTTCACCGTCATGGGCTTCGCCGGCAGCGCGTTCGTCGGCGGCCCGAACAACCTCGGCAACCTCTACACCGTCACGGTGCCCGGGCAGACCGTCAGCGAGGTCAACGCCCACCGGTTCAACGCGCCCAGCCACGCCAAGAGCCGGTACACCATCGGCGCCACCGGGGTCACCGCGAACCTGACCAAGTTCATCACCTACGACAACGTGGCGGTCACCGCCATCGAGTTCAGCAACCCCGGCGACGAGGCGGCCACCTTCACCGTCCGTGCCGCGTCACCGCTGGCCACCCAGGCCGCCGGCGAGGATGCGCTGACCGGCACCCGCACCATCACCAGCGGCTCCAACAACGGGCTGGTCGACACGGCGTGGGACACCATCCGCATCGACCTGACCGGTGCCGGCTTCACCCGCAGCGGCAGCAACCTGGACCGGGAGATCACCGTCCCGGCCGGTGGCTCGACGTCGCTGTCGGTCGTCGGCGCGGTCTCCTCGGCCACCCTGCCGGAGACGGTGCAGAGCTACCAGGAGTACGCCGAGCTGTCGCCGGCGCAGGCCGTGCGCACCGGCATCACCGAGTTCAACCGCCGCTGGGCGCAGGACGTCCCCTACATCGACGTGCCCGACCCGGCGTTGGAGAAGGCCATCGTCTACCGCTGGTGGGGTGAGCGGTACAACTCGCTCGACGCCAACGCCTCCGGGCACGTCTACCAGTACCCGACGACGATCGAGGGGGTGAACCTCTACCAGAACGCCGTCGCGCTGACCCAGCCGATGCACCTTCAGGACACCAAGTGGCTGCGTACGCCGTACCTGCCGTACGGTCAGATTCTCAACATCGGTGAGCTGTCCGGCTCGTCGGCCTTCCTGGACAGCCCGGGGCACACCAGCTGGAACAACCACTACTCGCAGTACCTCGGCACCGCCGGGCTCGAGGCGTACAACGTGCACGGTGGTGGCAAGGACATCGCCCGCAAGTTCGCCGGGTACTTCGAGGGTGACGGCGTCGGTCAGCTCGAACACTACGACGGCAACAACGACAAGCTGATCGCGTACGACACCAACTACATGCCGGGCAACGACGCCGACGCCATCACCTTCGGCTTCCCGAAGTCCAACGCCGGCGCCCCCGGCGCGCGGACCATCGAGCGGCCCGAGTCGGCGTACGTCTGGGGTGCCTTCGACGCGGCCCGGCAGCTCTACCAGCTCGCCGACGCCGACCAGGCCAAGGTCGACGAGATGGCGACAAGCGCCGACCAGATCCGCGACGCGATCCTCAACCGGCTGTGGAGCCCGGACATGCGGATGTTCCTGGCCGGCACGTCGCACGGCGCCACCAGCGCGGCCAGCGCCAACGGGCGGGCCAACCCGCTGCCCGCGTCGGCCCGCAACCTGATCCCGGCCAAGGAGTCGAACCTCTACGACGTCTACGCCGAGAACCTGATCCCGAAGGACCAGTGGCAGACCTACGTCGACGGTTTCCGGTTCCTGACCTACGGCGACAACTTCCCGATCTTCCCGTTCTACACCGCGAACCAGTACGACCGCGCCGCCTACGGAATCGGCGGCTCGAACAACTTCTCCAACATCAACTTCACGGTGCAGTACCGCGGTGTCCGCTCCGCCCTGCGGCACTACGACCCGGAGCAGAAGTACATCACCCCGGCGTACGCCAAGCGGCTGCTGGACTGGATGGCCTGGAGCATCTACCCGAACGCGGACATGCGGATCGCGAACCAGGCGGAGTACTACTCCAACTGGAACCCGAACACCCGCACCTACAACCGCAACAACCAGAACCACATCATGCTCGGCAACATGAACTACATCTTCATCGAGGACATGGCGGGCATCCAGCCGCGTTCCGATGACAAGATCGAGCTCTGGCCGATCGAGTTCGGGTACGAGCACTTCATGGTCAACAACCTGCGGTACCACGGGCAGGACGTGACGATCGTCTGGGACCCGGACGGCAGCGAGTACGGCCTCGGCGCCGGATACAGCCTCTTCCTCAACGGGGAGAAGAAGGTCAGCACCGACAAGCTCGGCAAGCTCACCTACGACCCGAACACCAACCAGGTCCAGGCCTCCGACGGGCTCACCGTCACCTTCACCGCGACCGAAGGGACCGACTTCCCGGCTGCGGTGGACACCCCGATCGCCGACGAGCGGGTGGTGGGTTACCTCAAGACCGCCGGCATCGACCTCACCGAGGACGCGCCGAACCTGGCGCAGGGCGCGCAGCTCAGCTCGTCGTACACCCAGCAGGGGGTGCGGCCGACGCCGTGGCGGCAGTTCCACACGCCCGGCTGGAGCACCACCTCGATGAACTACACCCCCGGCGCGATCTCGGTGACCGAGCGTCCGGTGTCGCTGGCGGCCGTCACCGACGGGGTCACCGCCAACGAGCCCTACTGGGGCAACTACGGCACCACCGAGCGCAACGGCTACGTCGAGTTGGACCTGGGTGCGGCGAAGTCCTTCGACAACGTGAAGGTCTTCTTCGTCAGCGACCGGCAGGCCGCCGGCTACCGGGAACCCGCTCGCTGGTGGATCCAGGTGCCCGACGGCAACGGCGGCTGGCGGGAGGTGCCGGACCAGTTCAAGAACCCGACGGTGCCGTCGGCGAAGTTCAACGAGGCGCTGTTCGACACCGTCACGTCGAGCAAGGTCCGCATCGCCTTCACCAACAACCCGACCTTCTTCACCGCCATCTCCGAGATCCAGGTCTTCGACTCGGGACGGGACGTGCCCGAGGTCACCAACCAGGCGCCGGTCGTCACCGCCGCCCGGGACAACTCGACCGACGGCAACCTGTCCACCCGACTGGTCGCCACCGCCACCGACGACGGCATCCCGTACGACAACGACCTGACCTTCGGCTGGGAGACCGTCTCCACCCCGGAGGGTGCCGGCGTCATCTTCGCCGACGCGCAGGCGCTGTCCACCCGGGTCACCGGCACGATCGCCGGCGACTACGTGTTCCGGTTCGTCGCCGACGACGGCGAGAAGCGCTCGGCAGCCACCGTCGCGGTGACCCTCACCGAGCGTGAGGTCAGCGCGGAGTTCGGTGCCTCGGCGACGATCAGCACCAGCGGCACCGCCTCGTGGGAGAACCACTCCCGGGTCAACGCCCCCACCAACCCGGCCAACTCGAACCCGGGCACCGGCCAGGGCTGGGGCAACTGGGGTCAGCCGGCCAACGGCACCAGCCTCGACCGCCAGGCGTGGATCCAGTACCGCTGGGACGCGCCGGTACGACTGTCCTCGACGGACATCTACTGGTACGACGACAACGGCGGCACCCGCCGCCCCGCCGCCGGCACGTACGCCATCGAGTGGTCGACAAACGGCAGCACCTGGACGCCGGTCACCCTCACCGGTGACTCGACGTACGCCGGTGGGCTGGTCACCAACCGCTACAACCACTTCGATTTCGCCCCGATCACCGCCAGTCACCTGCGTATCCGCATCTGGGGCGTGCAGGGCAGCGGGGCCGGCACCGGCGTCCTGCGGTGGCGGGCCAACGGCGAGACCGTCGACTCGGTGCGTTCGCCGGTGCTCATCCGCACCGGTGTGGGGCAGGTGCCGACCCTGCCGGCCACGCTCGACGCAGTCTACGCCAGCGGCGCCCGCGGCACTGTGGCGTTCAACTGGCAGGAGATCACGCCCGAGCAGGTGGCGGAGCCGAACGTGGACCCGTTCGTGGTCTACGGCACCAACGACGCGTACGGCCTGATCGCCGAGGCCCGCATCTACGTGCGACCGGAGATGTCCACCGGCGGTATCTCGATCCAGGGTGCCGAGACCTTCGAGCAGGCCGTCGAGGTGGGCGAGCTGCCCTGGCTGCCGGAGAAGGTGTCGGTCTCCTACAACGACGGTTCCCGGGACAACCAGGCCATCGGGGTCGAGTGGAACTTCGACGAGAACATCGTCAACGTCCCCGGCCGGTACACCATCATCGGTGACCTGATCCTGCCGCCGTACGTCAGCCAGGCCGGGGCCACCCGGACCACGCTGACCCTCACCGTGGGCAACCCGCCCGAGACGCCGACGTGGGACGTCGAGGTGCAGGCCAGCACCCGCTGCACCGGCCGCAACGTCTACGTCACGGTCAACGCCCGCAACGCTGGGGACGTGCCGCTCACCATCGAGCTGGTCACGCCGTACGGGTCGCGGACGGTCGCCGACGTGGCGTCCGGCAAGTCCGCCTTCCAGGCGTTCAACACCCGCGCCACATCGGTGCCGGCGGCGACGGCGACGGTGAAGGCCACCGGAATCGTCGACGGCGAGCCGGTCACCGTGGAGTTCGAGGCACCGTTCGGCGCGCTCACCTGCGGCTGACCTCCCCTGGTGGCGGCGTCGGCGCATCGGCGCCGCCACCATCGCATCGTCCCGTGAGGAGATGGACACCGTGAACACCACCGTGGGGCGGCACACCGCCCCACCCTCGCGTCACCGTCCACGTCGGGCGGTCGCCGTGGCGGCGGTCGTCGGGCTCGTCGCCGCCGGCCTGACCGGCATCGCCGGCCCGGCGCAGGCCGCCGAACCCGAGTCGTACACCTTCACCAACACCGTCAACCCGATCCTCGGTGACGGCAGCTACTACTCCGCCGACCCGGCGCCGCTGGTGGTGCCGGCCGGCGCCCCCGGCAACGACGGCGACCACGACCAGCTCTACATCTACACCGGCCACGACCAGGCCGGACCGGCCACCAACGACTTCATCATGAACGAGTGGGGGGCGTTGCGCAGCACCGACGTCGAGTCGGGCCAGTGGACCCACTTCCCGTCGTTGATGCGCCCGGAGACCACGTTCGCCTGGGCGACCCCCGGCCGGGCGTACGCCGGTCAGGTGGTCCGGGGCGTGGACGGCCGCTACTACTGGTACGTCCCGATCCACGAGCGGGACAGCCCGGCGTCGGACAAGTTCGCCATCGGCGTGGCCGTCTCGTCGAGCCCGACCGGCCCGTGGACCGACCACGCGGGCGGACCGATCGTCTCGCAGCGGGTGCCCACCGCCAACACCATCCACAACATCGACCCGACGATCCTCGTCGACGGCGAAGGCCCCGACCAGCGGGTCTACCTGTGGTGGGGTTCGTTCAGCCAGCTGCGGATGCTCGAACTCGGCCAGGACATGAAGACGCCGATCGGCGCGGTGCGGACCGTCACCGGGTTGACCGGCTTCTTCGAGGGCGCCTGGGCCTTCAAGCGCAACGGCACCTACTACCTGGCGTACGCCGGCAACAACGCCGGCCCGACCTCCCAGTGCACCCCGGCGAACTACCACGCCTGCCTGGCCTACGCGACGGCGTCGTCGCCGCAGGGACCGTGGACCTACCGGGGCACGTTCCTGCGGCCGGTCTCCTCGACCACCAGCCACCCGGGCGTGGTGGAGTTCGACGGGCAGTGGTACCTCGCGTACCACACCGCCGACGCGGTCGGCGGCGGTCACTTCCGTCGGTCGGTGGCGATCGACCCGCTGGAGTGGGACGACACGCAGACCCCGCCCCGGATCAAGCTGGTCACCCCGACCCCGGCCAAGGGCCGTGACCTCACCCCCCGGCCGAACATCGCCCAGGAGGCGCGGGTCACCGTCTCCAACGAGCCGGTACCCACGCAGTACTGGGTGAAGGCGCTCAACGACGAGATCGTCCGACGCAACCCGTTGCCGCCGGACATGTGGGGCACCTGGACCGGCAACAACCCGCCGCAGCAGTGGGTGCAGTACACCTGGGACCAGCCGATGCGGATCAACGGTTCGCAGATCGAGTTCTGGAACGACCAGCCGCAGGGCACCGGGGTCGGGGTGGCTGCCCCCGCCCGCTGGCGCATCCAGTACTGGAACCTCGACGCCGGGCAGTGGGCCGACGTGCCGAACCCGAGCGGCTATCCGACCGGCACCCAGGGCTTCCAGAACACCACATTCGACCCGGTGACCACCACGCAGGTCCGGGCGGTCTTCGACGCCTCGACGAACGGCAGCACGTACTCCGCGGTGGCGGTCGAGGAATGGAAGGTCCTCGCCGCGCAGCCGGAGACGGTCAGCGCGCCGGCGATGACTGTGGAGGTGGGGGAGACCGACCTGCCGGACACCCTGCCGGTGTCCTTCGGCGCCGAGACGCTGCGCGTGCCGGTCTACTGGGACGAGGTCACGCCGGACGACGTGGCGACGCCCCGGACCTTCACCATCTCCGGCACCGTGCTCGGCTACGCCGCCGGGCGGGTCTCCGCGCAGCTCACCGTGATCTCCCCGGACGACACCGAAGGCGACGAGACCGCGCCGACGGTGACCCTCACGCCCAGTGGCAGCGCCGGCAGTGCCGGCTGGTTCCGCTCGGCGGTGCGGGTGCGGGTCGCCGGCGTCGACGACCGGGGCGGCCGGTTGAGCATCTCCTCGCGGGTCGACGACGGCGAACCGGCCGTCGTGAACGACGTGCGGCACGTCGACGTCACCGTCACCGGCGACGGCGAGCACACCGTCACGGCGACCGCGACCGACCGCGCCGGCAACGTCTCGACGCCGGCCAGTCTCGCCGTACGCATCGACGCCGTCGCGCCGGTCAGCACGGCCACCGTGCACGGCACCGCTCGTACGGTCACGGTGACCGCGACCGACGCGACCTCCGGGGTGTCCCGGATCGAGTACGCCATCGGCACCGGCGGGTGGCAGACCTACACCGGTCCGGTCGCCGCACCGGACGCCAACCGGCACACCCTGTCGTTCCGGGCGCTCGACGTGGCCGGGAACCTGGAGACGGCCAGGACGGTGGTCGTCCCGGCGGACCTGTCCGGCCCGCTGACCGGCAACATCGCGCCGATCGCCACCCCGGCCGCCTCCTACACGGCGAGCTGGAACAGCCTCACCGCGCTCAACGACAACGCCGACCCGACCAACCCGGGCCAGGCCCAGATCTGGGGCACCTGGTCCGGCACCCGGCCGGCCACCCAGTGGGTGCAGTACACCTGGTCGCGTCCGGTACGGATCACCGGCACCGAGCTGAAGTTCTGGCGCGACTCCAATCAGGGCTCCGGCGACGGTGTCGCCCAACCCGACGGCTGGGTGCTGCAGTACTGGGACGAGACCGGCTCGTCCTGGCGCGACGTGACCGGGGCCGCCGGATACGGCACCAGCACCACCGCCTTCAACACCGTCTCCTTCGACCCGGTCACCACCTCGCGGGTGCGGGCCACGATCCGGGCCAACGGCAACGGCACCACCTGGTCCGCGGTGGCGATCACCGAGTGGCGGGTCTTCGCCGACGACCCGGGTGTCGTGCCGGAGCTGCCGGTGACGGTGACCGCGCAGCCGCGATGCGTGGCCGGCAGGGCGTACCTGGCGGTGCAGGTCCGCAACGACCACGACGCGCCGGTCGACGTCACCGTGCAGACCGCGTACGGCGAACGTGTCTTCGCCGCCGTGGCGCCCGGTGGCAACGCCTACCAGCAGTTCACCACCCGTACCGCCTCCATGCCGGCCGGTACGGCGACCGTCCGCGTCAGCGGCTCGGTCGACGGCAGGGACGTGACGACTGTCGTCACCGCACAACACCCCGGCGTCGACTGCGCCGCCGATCCGCGACAAGCCCAGTAATCACAGACGACGAACGGAGAAACGAATGAACACATGGAGTCGTAAGCGGCTGCTGGCCGCCGGTGCGTCCGGTGCCCTGCTGGCCGGGGTGGTGGCGGTGGGTTCGCCTGCCTTCGCTGAGCCGGGTGACGAGGCCGGGGTGGAGGTGACCGTCGAGATCGAGGAGATTCGGGAGCCGGGTGTCCTGGCGATGACGGTGGCCGCCGATTCGGTGTTGTTGTCGGAGGACGGGTCGACGTTGCTGGTCCGTCAGTTCACGGGCACCCTGCCGACGGTGACGGTCACTGACACCCGTACGGCCGACGAGGTGCCGGCCGGTGCCGCGTGGGCGGTGCTGGGTAGCGCGACCGACTTCGTCGGCGACGCCGACCAGGCGCCGATCGGTGCCGGTCATCTGGGTTGGAAGCCGAAGCTGATCGATGGTGGGGACACCGGTCTGGTCAGTGAGGGTGAAGAGGTCGTCACGGTGTTGGACGAGCCGACGCAGCCGGGTAACAACGTGGGTCTGGTGGACCAGGAACTGCTGGTGTCGACCTTCGATTCGGGTGCGGTGACTCCTGGCGAGTACACGGTTGATGCGGATCTGTTCCTGCGGACTCCGGCGGATGTCGAGGCTGGTGCGTACACCTCGACGCTGACCCTGTCCCTGTTCGAGTGATACGGCGGTCGGGGGCCGCGTGGGTGGCCCCCGACCATCGCCTGTGGCCGCAGGGGGTGGGCATGACAGTGCGACGGACCGGACCGGATTCAGACCTGCATCGGCAGCCCGTCGTGATGCAGCCGGAAACCGTCGAGCTGCGCCGGGTCGACCGCGAGACGCAGGCCCGGCAACTCCTGCGCGATCCGTTCGAACATGATCCGGCTCTCCAGCCGGGCCAGGTGAGCGCCGAGACAGAAGTGGATGCCGTACCCGAACGCGATGTGCCGCCCCACGTCGGCGCGGTGGATGTCGAACTCGTGCGGGCGCTCGAACACCGCCGGGTCGCGGTTGGCACCCCACAACGACAGGCCCACCCGGTCGTACGCCGGGATCCGCCCGCCGCCCAACTCGATGTCGGCGAAGGCGTACCGGGGCGGCACGATCTCGACGGGCCCCCGGAAACGCAACGTCTCCTCGACCACCACGGCGGCCAGCGACGGGTCGGCCCGCAGGGCCTGCCACTGCTCGGGATGGCTCAGCATCAGCCGGAGTCCGTTGCCGATCAGGTCGACGGTGGTCTCCTGCCCGGCGATGAGCAGCAGTTGCACCAGGGCCACCAACTCGTCCCGGTCGAGCCGGTCGTCCCGGTCCTCGGCGACCACCAGCGCGGTGATCAGATCGTCGGCCGGTGCCGCCCGGCGCGCGGCGGCCAACTCGTCGAGGTACGCCGCGAAGGCGCTGGTCGCCGCCGGGCCGTCCGGGCGTGCCGACACGATCGCCGCCGACCAGGCGCGGAACTGCGGCCGGTCCGGCTCGGGAATGCCGACCAGTTCGGCGATGACGTTGACCGGCACCGGGTCGGCGAGGTCGGTGACGGCGTCGATGTGCCCCAGGCGGCGGGCGCGGGCGACCAGCCGGTCGGCGAGATCGGTGATCCACGGCTCCAGTCGGGCCACGGCCCGCGCGGTGAAACCACCGCTGACCAGCCCCCGCAGCCGGGTGTGATCCGGAGGGTCGAGGCTGATGAGCTGCCGCGCCTCGATCCGGGCCGCCTCCGACAGGTCGTCCGTCCTGCGCTGCCACCCGCCGGGGCCGCGCCGGTGCATCTCGTGCCCGATCTCGGGGTGCCGCAGCCCGGCCAGCACGTCGGCGTGCCCCGCGACGACCCACAGCCGGTTGCCGGCCGGGTCGACCTGCGGCACCGGTCCGCCGCTGGCGCGTACCCGGTCGTAGAAGGGGTGTGGGTCGTGGCGGACCGCAGGGTCCCACAACTCCGAGACACCGAAGGCCACCGAACCTCCCCAACCATGAATGAGTTAGCGCTAACATATGGATGTTTCAGGGAGGTGTCAATCAAGGGACTTTCCCTTGAACCAAGCGCTGTCAGGCCCTATGGTGAGCGCTAACAATGGATCACTCCTGACATCGATGGCTCGGACCCGGCCGGCCAAAGGCCGCCGGCTCGCGGCGAGCGTTGCGGACCGCATGGGGAGTCGCGATGGATCCCAGCCGCCCCCACCCGGAAGGAAGGTCCCCTGTGGCGCAATTCGAGAAGCTTCCCGTCAGTCGACGTCAGGTTCTCCAGGCGTCAGCCGTCGGTGTCGCCGCGGGTGCCCTCCCGGCCACCGCGGCTCAGGCCGGTGCCAGGCCCGATCCGACGACCTCCCCGAGGGTGATCACCTCGACCACGACCGACGTCGGTCCCGGCGCCACCGCCCCGGTCCGGCCGTTCCGCCTGCGTGACGTGACCCTGGGCGACGGCCTGTTCCAGGAGAAGCGCGACCGGATGAAGAACTACCTCCGGCAGCTCGACGAGCGCCGTTTCCTGGTGCT
Organism: Micromonospora maris AB-18-032; assembly: GCF_000204155.1. Classification (NCBI taxonomy): domain Bacteria; kingdom Bacillati; phylum Actinomycetota; class Actinomycetes; order Micromonosporales; family Micromonosporaceae; genus Micromonospora; species Micromonospora maris. The sequence goes on from NC_015434.1 coordinate 3,132,849, forward strand.
GTTCAACAACCAGGCCGGCCGGCCGAACCCGGCCGGCGTCACCGCGCCCGGCGGCTGGGAGGACGGCGGACTGCTCAGCGGCCACTGGGCGGGTCACGTCATGACCGCCCTGGCGCAGGGCTACGCCGACCACGGCGAGCCGATCTTCAAGAGCAAACTCGACTGGATCGTCGACGAACTCGCGGCCTGCCAGACGGCCATCACCGCACGGATGGGCAGCGGTGGCCCCGGCACCGAGGATCCGGAGGAACCACAGATCGGCCGGGTGCCGGGCCGGTTCGGCAGCGGGCTGCGGCTCAACGGCCCCAGCCGGGCCGAGCACGTCACGCTGCCCCAGGAGGCGATCAGCCAGCTCACCGATTTCACCATCGCCACCTGGGTGAATCTCGCCGCCGCGCAGAACTGGAGCCGGCTGTTCGACTTCGGTCAGAACGCCACGGTCAACATGTTCCTGACCCCGCGGGCCGGAGTCACCGGCAGCGTGCCGCGATTCGCGATCACCGTCAGCGGCAGCGGTGGTGAACAGCGCATCGACGGCACCTCGGCGCTGCCGACCAACCAGTGGGTGCACCTGGCGGTGACCCTGACCCAGCAGACCGGGACGCTCTACGTCAACGGCGAGCAGGTCGGCCAGAACACCAACATGACACTGAGCCCGGCGAACCTCGGCAATCCGGGCAACCGGTGGATCGGGCGCTCCCAGTACGGCGACCCGATGCTCAACGCCACAGTCGACGAGTTCCACATCTTCGACCGGGCGCTGAGCCCGCAGGAGATCCAGTCCCTGCAGGACTCGCCGGCCGGCAGCACCGGCGGCGGGTCGATCGCCTGGTACCGGTTCGAGGAGGAGGGCGGCTCCACGATCCGCGACGCCTCGCCCAACGGTCGCGACGGCGGCATCGTGGCGAGCCAGAGCAGCGGCGGTGCCCTGTGGGTGCCGACGCACCCCGGCTACCTCGGTGCCATCCCCGAGGACGCGGTGCTGCGGCTCGGTCCGCCCCGCTGGGCGGTGTACGGCAGCAACGCGACCACCAACACCTGGGCGCCCTGGTACACCCAGCACAAGATCATGCGTGGGCTGCTCGACGCGTACTACCACACCGACAACGCCACCGCCCTTGACGTCGTGGTCAAGATGGCCGGCTGGGCGCACCTCGCACTGACCATCGGCGACAAGAACCATCCCGCGTACACCGGCCCGATCACCCGGGACAACCTCAACTACATGTGGGACCTCTACATCGCCGGGGAGACCGGCGGCGCGAACGAGGTCTTCCCCGAGATCTACGCGCTCACCGGCGACCAGAAGCACCTGGAGACCGCCAAACTCTTCGACAACCGGGAGTCGCTCTTCGACGCCTGCGTCGAGAACCGCGACATCCTCGTCGTCACCCCGCAGAACAACCCCGGTCGTCGCCGCCCGGACCGGTTGCACGCCAACTCGCACGTGCCGCAGTTCGTCGGCTACCTGCGGGTCTACGAGCACAGCGGGGACACCGAGTACTTCCAGGCCGCGAAGAACTTCTACGGCATGGTCGTCCCGCACCGCATGTACGCCAACGGCGGCACCGGCGGCAACTACCCGGGCTCCAACAACAACATCGAGCTGTTCCAGAACCGGGGCAACATCGCCAACTCGATCGCCCAGGGCGGCGCGGAGACCTGCACCACGTACAACCTGCTCAAGCTGGCCCGCAACCTGTTCTTCCACGAGCACGACGCGGCCTACCTCGACTACTACGAGCGGGGCCTGATCAACCAGATCGCCGGCTCGCGCGCCGACACCACCACCGTCAGCAACCCGCAGGTCACCTACTTCCAGCCGCTGACCCCGGGCGCGAACCGCGGTTACGGCAACACCGGCACCTGCTGCGGTGGCACCGGCGTGGAAAACCACACCAAGTACCAGGAGACCATCTACTTCAAGTCCGCCGACGGCGACACCCTCTGGGTCAACCTGTACGTCGCCTCGACCCTGACCTGGGCGGAGCGCGACTTCACCATCACCCAGCAGACCGACTACCCGCGGGCGGACCGCACCAGGCTGACCGTGGACGGCAGCGGCCCGCTGGACATCAAGCTGCGGGTGCCCGGCTGGGTCCGCAAGGGCTTCTTCGTCACGATCAACGGCCTGGCTCAGCAGGTCACCGCCACTGCCAACAGCTACCTGACCCTCAGCCGCACCTGGCAGCGCGGCGACGTCATCGAGATCCGGATGCCGTTCAGCATTCGCATCGAGCGGGCGCTGGACCGTCCGGACACCCAGTCGGTCTTCTGGGGCCCGGTCCTGCTGCAGGTGCTCGGCAACCCGGGCAACGGCAACTACCGTGAGCTGTCCCTGTACCGCCACCTCAAGCGCGACGGCGACTACGCCCGCGCGGCGATCACCCCGGCGGCCACCACCGCGGCGGGGGACCAACTGTTCACCGCGAACGGCTTCACGCTGCGGCCGTACTACATCGGCGACACGCAGGCGGCGTCGTCGTACTTCCGGCGGGTGGAACCGACCGTGGTGTTCGGCGCCGCCGACACCGGCGTGCCCAACCGCAAGCGCAACGACGGCCTGCCGAATTACGACATTCCGGTGACCGACGTGCCGTCGCCGGGCACCGACGGTCCGACCTTCCTCGATCTGGTGTGGGACGAGGCGCCCTTCGCCAACCACGGCCAGTTCGTGTCGACGGTGACCCGCCTCGCCGGGGAGTTCGTCGAGGCCGGACTGTTCACCGCGGCCGAGCGCAGCACGATCGTCTCGCAGGCCGCCCGCTCGAACGCGGAACTCGATCCGGGGCACACCTGGAACGTCGAGGTCCAGGTACGCACGCAGCTCATCGGCGGCCGGGTCTACCTCGCGGTGAACGCGGTCAACGCCGACGAGGTGCCGTTGACCATCGAGCTCGACACCGCGTACGGCTCGCGTACGGTCACCGACGTCGCCGTCGGCAAGCCCGCCTACCAGTCGTTCAACACACGTCTGGCGGCGATCCCGGCCGGCACGGTGACCGTCGTGGTCACCGGGACGGTCGACGGCGAGTCGGTCACCACGCGGATCGAGGCGGCGTATCCGGCGGTCGGCGCCTCCTGATCGCCGGGTCGGGGGCGGGCGGACGGCACCGCCCCCGAACGGTCCCGGCAGGTCACCTCACGGCCGCGGCAAGGGGTCCGAAAAACGCTTTCGGGACGCGGGTCACGGCGCGGCCTCCCGGAGCCTTCCGACGCCGATTTCCGTGTAATGTTCGGCCAAGCCACCAGGGTTGAGACGGGCGACAGACCGGCACCCGGCCGAAAATTCCGGAAAGGTTTCAGTGACCGACGGCGTCAGGAGAACGCACCGCATGACCGAGTCCGAGGTGCCCGCCAAGCGTCCCCCCACGCTCACCGACGTCGCCAAGCTCGCCGGGGTGTCGGTCGCGACCGCGTCCAAGGCCATCAACGGGCGCGGTGAGGTGCGGGCGACCACCCGGGTACGGGTGCTGGAGGCCGCGGAGTTGCTGTCGTTCGCGCCGAATGCTCTGGCCCGCGGTCTGCTCAGCGGCCGGACGGGCACGGTCGGTCTGCTGACCAGCGACCTGGAGGGGCGCTTCTCGATTCCCATCCTGATGGGCGCCGAGGACGCCTTCGGGGCCGGGCAGGTCTCGGTCTTCCTGTGTGACGCGCGCGGCGACGCCATCCGCGAGAAGCACCACGTGCAGGCGCTGCTCTCCCGCCGGGTCGACGGCCTGATCGTGGTCGGCTCCCGCACCGACCCCCGTCCGCCGTTGGCCGGCAACATTGCGGTGCCGGTGGTCTACGTCTACGCCCCCTCGGCCGATCCGAAGGACATCTCGATCACCGCCGACAACGTGGGCGGCGGCCGTCTCGCCATCGAACACCTGATCTCCTGCGGGCGGCGCAACATCGCCCACATCACCGGCGAAGCCGGCTTCCAGGCGGCCCGGGACCGCGTCGAAGGCGCCACTGCCGCGCTGACCGCCGCCGGGCTGCGCATGGTCGGCGACCGGCCCTACTTCGGGTCGTGGGAGGAGTCCTGGGGTCGAGCCGCCACCCACATGATCGTCGAGCAGCATCCCGAGGTCGACGCGATCTTCTGCGGCAGCGACCAGATCGGCCGGGGTGTCCTGGACGCGCTGCGTGACCTCGGCCGCGAGGTGCCGGGCACGATATCGGTGATCGGCTTCGACAACTGGGAGGCCATCTCCGCCGACTCCCGTCCCCGCCTGACCAGCGTCGACATGAACCTCAAGCACCTCGGGGCGGTGGCCGGCAAGCGGCTGTTCGAAGCCATCGACGGCACGGTGCCCCGGTCGGAGGAGCTGCCCTGCCGCGTGGTGATGCGCGAGTCGACGATGCCGGTCGGCTGATCCGCCGCCGCACACCACCCGCCCGACGAAGGGGCCGCTGAGCGTACGGTCAGGGATCGACTCTAAGCTTTCCATCCATATCTCGACCTGGATCCAAACGAGACCGAGGATGCGATCGTGGCGGATGGTGTGACCGTGACGGACGGCGAACAGAACAGGCCCACGTTGGACACCGGTGTGCCGCAGACAGCGCGGATCTGGAACTACCTGCTCGGCGGCAAGGACAACTTCGCCGTCGACCGCGAGGTCGGCGATCAGATCATCTCGAACCTGCCGCAGTTGGCGGAGAACGCCCGGCTCTCCCGGGCCTACCTCACCCGCGCGGTGCGTTATCTGGCCGGTGAGGCAGGCATCCGGCAGTTCCTCGACATCGGCACCGGCCTGCCCACCGCCGACAACACCCACGAGGTGGCCCAGTCGGTCAACCCGCAGGCCCGCATCGTCTACGTCGACAACGACCCGCTGGTGCTGACCCATGCCCGGGCGTTGCTTGTCGGTACGCCCGAGGGGGCGACCGACTACATCGACGCCGACCTGCGGAATCCGCAGGCGATCCTGCGCGAGGCGGCGCGGACGCTGGACCTGAGCCAGCCGGTGGCGCTGATCCTGATGGGCATCCTCGGCCACGTCGAGTCCGACGACGAGGCGAAGTCGATCATCAACAGCATCATGGCCGCCCTGCCGTCCGGCAGCTACCTGGCGATGTACGACGGCAGTGACACCAGCGAGGCGGTCACCGAGGCGGTACGGATCTGGAACATCTCCGCCAACCCGAAGTACCACCTGCGCAGCCCCGAGCGGATCGCCGCCCTGTTCGACGGACTGGAGCTGGTCGAGCCCGGCGTCGTCTCGGTCACCCGCTGGCGGCCCGACAGCACCGGTCCCGAGCCCGCCGCGATCGACCAGTACTGCGCGGTCGGGCGTAAGCCGTAACCCGGGCGTCGTCACCGTCGGCGGGCCGCCGCCGGGACGACCACGATCGCCTGCCTGGTGGTGCGGGTGCGCTGGATCAGCGCGACACAGGCCAGCACCACCAGGGCGGCGACGATCGAGGCGGGCGTGACCCGTTCGCCGAGCAGCAGGGCCGACCAGGCCAGGGTGAGCACGGGCTGCGCGAGTTGGAGCTGGCCGACCTGGGCGATGCCGCCCCGGGCCAGCCCGGCGTACCAGGCGAAGAAGCCGAGGAACATCGACACCACGGTGAGATAGCCGAACGCCGACCAGCCGCCGGCACCGGCGTGCGGGGGAGCGGCCAGGGCGACGGCGGCGACGATCGGCACGGTGACCGGCAGCGACAGCACCAGGGCCCAGCAGATCGTCCGGGCACCGCCCAGTTCACGGGCGAGCGCACCGCCCTCGGCGTACCCGAGCCCGGCGAGCACGACCGCCGCGAGCAGGAACAGGTCGGCCACGGCCGGCGCGCCGACCACCGCGCCGTTGGCGACCAGGAAGGCCAGCACCGCCAGCAGACCGCCGGTGCTGGCGATCCAGAACAGCGGCGGTGGGCGTTCGCCGGCACGCAGCACCGCGAACACGGCGGTCATGGCGGGCAGTACGGTGATGACGATCGCGCCGTGCGAGGCGGTCTGGCTGGTCAGCGCCAACGAGGTGAACAGCGGAAAACCGACCACCACGCCGAGGGCGACGAGTGACAGCCGACGCCACTGCCGAGGGCTCGGCCACGGCGCCGCGGTGATCCACAGATAGCCCCAGGCCAGCACCGCCGCGCCGACACAACGGCCGAAGGCGACGAACCACGGGTCGAGTTGCTGCACCGCGACCCGGGTGGCCGGCAGCGACATGCTGAACGCGAGCACCCCCAGCGCGCCGAGCAGGAGACCGGCCGCCCGGTCGCCCGCTATCGTCCGCGGCTCAGTAGCGCTACTCTTCTCTCTCATGAATGACGGTAACGCAACCGATCGCGTTATCCAAGATCTACGCCGGTCGGTGGCCGCCGCCGGCCCCGGCACCCGGCTGCCGTCGGTACGCGAGCTGACCGGCCGCCATCGGGCCTCGCCGGTCACCGTCGCCGAGGCGATCCGGCACCTCGTCCGGGAAGGGCTGATCGAGACCCGGCCCGGCCAGGGCACCTATGTGGCCGCCCGAGCGGTCGAGCCCCGTACCGTCGACCTGTCCTGGCAGACTGTCGCGCTCGGCCCTCGCCGCCCCGGCGACGACCAGTTGCAGGCGTTACTGGCGTTACCGCCCGCCGGGGCGATTCCGCTCTCCGGCGGCTACCTGGACCCGGAGTTGCAGCCCGCGGCCGCGCTCGGCGCCGCGCTCACCCGCGCCGCCCGGCAGCCCGCGTCGTGGCAGCGTGGACCGGTCGAGGGGCGGGCCGACCTGCGCGCCTGGTTCGCCCGCGAGATCGGCGGCGGGCTGCGTGCCGAGGACATGGCGATCTGTCCGGGTGGGCAGGCCGCGTTGTCGACGGCGCTGCGGGCGCTCGCCGCGCCCGGCGACGCCCTGCTCGTCGAATCGCCGACCTACCTGGGCGCGCTGGCCGCCGCCGAGGCGGCGGGGCTGCGGGTGGTGCCCGTCCCCGCCGACGCCGACGGCGTACGCCCCGACCACCTCGCCGCCGCGTTCGCCCGTACCGGTGCCCGGCTGTTCTACTGCCAACCGTTGTACGCCAACCCGCACGGCGCCACCCTGGCCGCCCACCGCCGCGCCCTGGTCGCCGAGGCGGTACGCGACGCCGGTGCGTTCCTGATCGAGGACGACTACGCCCGTGACCTCACCATCGACGGACCGGCCCCGCCGCCACTGGCCGCCGACGACCGGGACGGGCACGTCGTCTACCTGCGCTCGCTGACCAAGTCGGCCGCTCCCGGGCTGCGGGTGGCCGCGATCGGGGCGCTCGGCCCGGCCGGTGCCCGGCTACGTGCCGCCCGGCTGCTCGACGACTTCTTCGTCGCCGGCCCACTGCAACAGGCCGCCATCGAGTTCGTCACCGCCCCGGCGTGGGCGCGTCACCACCGGGCGCTGCGCACCGCGCTGCGGGACCGGCGCGAGGCGCTGCTGACCGCGCTGCGCCGACACCTGCCGGACCTGGTCGACCGGCTGCCGGTGCCGCGTGGCGGCCTGCACCTGTGGCTGCCGCTGCCCGAGGGCACCGACGACGTCGCGGTGGCCACCGCCGCGGCGGCCGAGGGCGTCGTCGTCTTTCCCGGCCGCCCCTGGTACGCCGCCGAACCACCGGCGGCCCACCTGCGCCTCACCTACGCCGCCGCTGCACCGGAAATGATGGACGAAGCAGTCCGCCGACTGGCCCGCGTCCTGCGACAACCCGCCGGGTAGTCACCGCCCGCCGCAGCGCTGCCGCACGGATACGGCGGATCACAGGTCGCGGCGGCGAAACACCATCCCGGTGAGCCCGAGCACGAGGACGACCCAGAGCGCCGCCCAGGCCAGGTAGGTGACGGTGAGCGAGGCGTCGCTGAGGAAGGGGTGACCCTGCATGGCCGGGCCGAACTGCCGCAGCACGGTCGGGTCCTGGAAGGCGTTCATGGCCCCGCGCCACAGCCCGTCGGTCGGCAGCAGCATCCGGGAGACCGTGCCCACCCGGGCCACGCTGTCGTTGTCCAGCGCGGTGCCGAACGCGCCCACCACCCCCGCGATCCAGGTGGCCCCGAACAGGCCGACGGCCACCACACCCGAGGCCATCGGCGAGCTGACGCTGGAGAGCAGCAGGCCGAGAGTGAGCAGCACGACGGTCTGCGCGGCGAGCAGCGTCAGACCGGTCACCGGCTGCGGGGGCCAGTAGCCGACGGTCACCCGGACGACGAGCAGTTGCGCCAGGCCGGCCAGGGCGACGAAACCGGCCCCGAAGGCGATCAGCCCGAGCCACTTGCCCACCAGCACCGCGAAGCGGTGCACCGGTCGGGCCAGGATCGCCAGCGCCGCCCCGGACTCCATGTCGCCGGCCAGGGTGGGACCGGCGAGGAACGCCGTACCGAGCGCGGCGATCAGGCTCAGGCCGAACATCACCAGGTTGAGCACCATGGCCGCGACCAGTCGCGCCTCACCGCTGGTCAGCCCGCCGAACTCGGCGTCGATGCGGGAGAACCCCCAGGCGCTGAGCGCGAGCAGCACGATCGTCAGCGCGGCGAGCGAGCGCAACACCCGCCGCCGCGCGGCCTCCTGCAGGGTGAGCGCGGCCACGGTGAGTACGGTCCGGACGATCATCGCCCTTCCCCTGCGGTACGGAGGATGGCCAGCAGCCGCTCCTCGAGACTGACCCGCCCGGGCTCGACGGCGTGCACGCGTACCCCGAGACCGACCAGGTCGGCCACCAGCTGCGGCACGGTGGTCGGTTCCGGCTCGCTCGGCAGCGTGACGGTGAACAGGTTCCCCTCCTGGGCGAGCGGACCCGCGGCGGCCAGCCGGTCGCGGGCCGGCTCGGTCACCCCGTCGAGCCGCAGTCGCAGTTCCCGCCGACCGAGCAGTTCGGCCAGGGTGCCGGCGGCGGCCACCCGCCCCCTGTCGAGAATCACCACCCGGTCACAGACCCGCTCCACCTCACCGATGAGATGCGAGTTGAGCAGGACCGCCACGCCCCGGGCCTTCAGGGAGAGCAACAGGTCCCGTACGTCGGCCCGGCCGAGGGGATCCAGGGCGCTGGTCGGCTCGTCCAGGACGACCAGTTCCGGACGGGCCACCAACGCCACGGCCAACCCGAGACGCTGCTGCATGCCCTTGGAGAAGCCGCCCACCCGGTCGCCGGCCCGGTCCGTCAGGCCGACGGCGGCCAGGCACTCCTGCCGCTCCCGCTGCGGCACGTCCGCGCCGGCGAGCCGGACGTGCAGGGCCAGCACCTCCGCCGCGGTCAGCCACGGCTGGTAGCGGAACAGTTCCGGCAGATAGCCGACCCGGGCCCGGGACCGCGGGTCGCGTGCCGGCCGCCCGAGCAGCAGCACCTCGCCCGCGTCGGGGCGGACCAGGCCGAGCAGGATCTTGATGACGCTGGTCTTGCCGGCCCCGTTGGGGCCCAGCAGCCCCACCACCTCACCCCGGTCCACGGTGAAGGAGACACCGTCGACAGCCGTGCGTCGCCGGTACCGCTTGCGCAGCCCCGAGCACCACACCGCCGGAGCGGGCGGCAACTCGGCCACCAACCGCGCCGCCGCACCGAGGGAAGCCTCGTCCTGCTGCCCGGAGAGCAGGGCTTCCTGCCCGGCGGGTGGATCGCTCCGGACGGTGTCCGGGCCGGTCATCGGTCCCACCGCAGTCCGCGCGCCACCGACACCACCTCGTCGGCGCTCAGCGGGCCGGCCACCGCGGTGACCGTCGCGCCGTCGACCCAGACCACCCCGGCCAGTACGCCGTCGCGCGAGGTGAGCACGGTGGCCGGCGTCCCGTTGACGTCGGCGGGGGAGGCGGTCAGGTACCGGGCGTTCACCGGCAGCGGCAGCGTCGTACCGTCGCCGGTGAAGTGCCGCAACTGGGCCGCGACGTTCTCCGGCAGACCGGGCAGCGACAGCAGATAGTCGACCGCCGTGGACAACTCGATGCCCGAGGAGTACGCGGTCGGCGCGGCCATCCGCGCCACGATCAGGTTCGGCATCCCGTGCTGGCCCGCCCACACGGCGGCGACTCCCGGGCCGGCGGTCAACCGGAACTGGCTGCCGTCGAGCCCGGCGGGCGGCTCCGGCAGCGGCTTGCCGTGCGCCGCGGCCGTCTGCGCCGCCCGGGCCACCGAGAAGGTGAACACGGCGCTGGCCCGGTCACCGACCTGGAACGTCGGCTCGCCCGTCACGCCCCGGGGCAACCGGTCGAGCCGGGGCAGGGGCAGCCCGGTGATCCGCTGCGCCTCGGCGGCGTCGGTGACCTCGCGGACGTTGGCCGGCTCGGTCATCTCGACCTCGCCGTACGCCGACAGGTCGGGCAGCGCGACCAGGTCGGCCTGCGCGATCGTGACCGGGGCGATCCGCTCGGTGTGGAAGACCTGCAACCAGTTCCCGGCCGCTGCGGCGCCGGCCCCACCCACAAGCGCGAGGACGGCGACGGCGGCGACCACCGGGCTGCGCAGGGCGGCACGCCAGCGACGCTCGCGGGCGACGGTGGGCACCCGGCCGCGACCGGACTCGGCGACGGTACGGCTCAACCGCTGCCAGCCCGCATCCACGTCGACGTCGGCTTCCACCCCGACACCCGGTCGTCCGCCCAGCGCCGCTGCGCTGAGCGTCGCATCCTGCCGGGCGGCGGCCAGCCCGGAGAGACAGACCGGGCAGTTCGCGACGTGCGCGCGGTCGGCGTCGGCGACACCGGCCGGCTCGTCCAGCAGACGGCGCAGCGTGCCGTCAGTCGGATGACGCATGACGGTTCAACTCCTCGCGTAGGGCGGACTCGGCCCGGCGTACGGTGGTGCCGACACTGCCGGGGGAGAGATCGAGGGCGGCGGCGACCTCGGCGTAGCTGAGACCGCTGTGCCGCAGCAGCAGGGCGACGGCCTGGCGGCGGGGCAGCCGGGCCAACGCGGCGCGCACCCGTCGGCGCTCGTCGCGGGTCACCACCGCCTCCGCGACGTCGGGACCGACCGTCTCCGGGGCACCGGCGACCTGTTCGCGGGCGGTGCGTCGACGACGGGACCGGACCTGGTTCAGTGCGGTGTGCGCCGCGGCGACCGACAGCCAGCCCATCGCCTGCCCGGCCGGCACCGAGGAACGCCCGAAGGCGAGGAACACCTCCTGCGCCACGTCCTCGGCCTCGGCGCGGGAGCCGAGCACCCGGGCGGCGACCCCGACGATCCGGGGATAACAGGCCCGAAAGACCTGTTCGAGGTCGGCGCGGATGCCGTCGCGCCCGGCCGCGGCCGAACCGACCACACCATCCCCCTTCCGCACCGTACGCCCGGTGGGTCTGTGGTGGCCGCGCGCGGACCAGGCGGCCGCCGCGGCGGTCACCCGCCCCGGTGCCACGAGTCCAGCTTCCTCCTCCATACCTACGAAGCACCGCCGACGGCCCGGAAGTGACACGCGGCGGCGAACACGTACGGGTAGCGCGGCAGTCGACGCCGCGCTACCCGTACCGTTGCGGGGCCGCCTACCCCCGGCGGGTGCCGAGGTCGAAGCGGTCCAGGTTCATGACCTTGGCCCAGGCCGCGACGAAGTCCTGGACGAGCTTCTCCTGCCCGTCCGTGCTGGCGTAGACCTCCGCGATGCCGCGCAGCTGGGAGTTCGCCCCGAAGACCAGGTCGACGGCGGTGGCCGTCCAGGTGATCTCGCCGGTGGCCCGGTTCCGACCCTCGTAGACGCCCTCGGCGGTGGTGGACACCTTCCACACGGTGTCCATGTCGAGCAGGTTCACGAAGAAGTCGTTTGTCAACGTCTCGGGCCGGTCGGTGAACACCCCGTGTCGCGCCTGTCCGGTGTTGGCGTTGAGCACCCGCAGGCCACCGATCAGGGCGGTCATCTCGGGTGCGGTCAGGGTCAACAGGTTGGCCCGGTCCAGCAGCAGCGTCTCCGGGGACAGCTTCTGGCCCTCCCGCACGTAGTTGCGGAACCCGTCCGCCCTCGGTTCGAGCACGGTGAACGACTCCACGTCGGTCTGCTCCTGATCGGCGTCGGTGCGGCCGGGCGCGAACGGGACCGTGACCTCGTATCCGGCGTTGCGGGCCGCCTGCTCGACGGCGGCGTTCCCGCCGAGCACGATCACGTCCGCGAGGGAGACCCGCTTGCCGCCGGACTGTCCGGCGTTGAAGTCCTCCTGCACCCGCTGCAGCACCGGCAGCACCGTCGCCAACTCGGCCGGGTCGTTGACCGCCCAGTTGCGCTGCGGCTCCAGGCGGATCCGGGCCCCGTTCGCCCCGCCCCGGCAGTCGGTGCCGCGGAAGCTCGCCGCCGACGCCCACGCCGTACGGACCAGTTGGGGGAGGGACAGGCCGCTGTTGAGCAGTGCCGCCTTGAGGGTGTCGACGTCGGCGGTGTCGATCAGCGCGTGGTCGACGGGCGGCACCGGATCCTGCCACAGCTGCGGCTCGGGCACCCACGGCCCGAGGTAGCGCGACAGCGGTCCCATGTCTCGGTGCAGCAGCTTGTACCAGGCCTTCGCGAACGCCTCCGCGAGCTGGTCGGGGTGCTCGTGGAAGCGCCGTGAGATCTGTTCGTACGTCGGGTCGGCGCGCAGCGCGATGTCGCTGGTGGCCATCATCGGGGCGTACCGGATGGAGGGGTCGTGGGCGGACGGCACGGCATCGGCCGCGGCACCGTTCTTGGGTCGCCACTGCTTCGCGCCGGCCGGACTCTCGTGCACCTCCCACTCGTACCCGAAGAGGGTGTCGAAGTAGCTGTTGTCCCAGGTGATCGGGGTGGGCGTCCAGGCGCCCTCCAGGCCGCTGGTGATGGTGTCGTTGCCCTTGCCGCTGCCGTAGCTGTTGCGCCACCCCAGCCCCTGCTCCTCCAGCGGCGCGCCCTCCGGCTCGGGCCCGAGGTAGCTGGCGGGGGCGGCGCCGTGGGTCTTGCCGAAGGTGTGACCGCCGGCGATGAGGGCGACGGTCTCCTCGTCGTTCATCGCCATCCGCCGGAAGGTCTCCCGGATGTCCCGGGCGGAGGCCAACGGGTCAGGAGTGCCGTTGGGGCCCTCCGGGTTGACGTAGATCAGCCCCATCTGCACCGCGCCGAGCGGGCCGGACAGTTCCCGGTCACCGCTGTAGCGTTCGTCGCCGAGCCAGGTGTCCTCCGGGCCCCAGAAGATCTCCTCCGGCTCCCAGACGTCGTCGCGTCCGAAGCCGAAACCGAAGGTCTTGAAGCCCATCGACTCCAGCGCGCAGTTGCCGGCGAAGACCAGCAGGTCGGCCCAGGAGATCTTCCGGCCGTACTTCTGCTTGACCGGCCAGAGCAGCCGGCGGGCCTTGTCCAGGTTGGCGTTGTCGGGCCAACTGTTGAGGGGGGCGAAGCGTTGCGCGCCGTCGCCGGCGCCGCCCCGACCGTCCTCGATCCGGTACGTGCCGGCGGAGTGCCAGCTCATCCGGATGAACAGCGGACCGTAATGGCCGTAGTCGGCCGGCCACCACTCCTGCGACGTGGTCATCACCTCGAAGACGTCGCGTTTGAGCGCCTCGACATCGAGGCCGGCGAACTCGGCCGCGTAGTCGTAGGCCGCGCCCATCGGGTTGGCCCGAGGTGAGTGCTGGTGCAGCACCTGCAGGTTGAGCTGGTTGGGCCACCAGTCCTGATTCGTCTTCGGTCGACCCGGCTTCGGCGCCGGGGAGGGGATTGCCGGGTTCTCGCTTTCGGACACGTCTCTCCTCTTCGAACGGGTTCTCGTTCATGTCAACTGGCCGTCCCGGTCACGAGTCACTGCGTGCCGGGCCAGGATGCGTCCGCTGCGGCAGTCGCCTTCGGTAGCGTTGCGCACACCGCGCCCGCGCCGCCGGTGGACGCCGAAATCGACGCCCGCTCGGTGACGGGCATCCACCCTCGATGCGTGGGAGATCGAAACGTGAGTTCGTCTGAGCAGCCAGCGTCGCCGGTACGCCAGTTGCGGCTCGTGGTCGAGGCCGACGACTACGAGGCGGCAGTCCGCTTCTACCGCGACGTGCTCGGCCTACCCGAGCAGGCGGCCTACTCCGGTGACGACGACGCCCGGGTGGTGATCCTGGACGCCGGCCGTGCCACCCTGGAGATCGCCAACCCGGCGCAGAAGCGAATGATCGACGAGGTCGAGGTCGGACAGCAGGTCGCCCCCCGACTGCGCGTGGCGTTCGAGGTCGACGACACCGCCGCCACCACCGACCGCCTGGTCGCCGCCGGCGCCACCCAGGTGGCCCCGCCCACCACCACCCCGTGGCACTCGGTCAACGCCCGCCTGGACGCCCCCGCCAACCTCCACATCACCCTCTTCCAGGAACTGCACACCCCCGAAACCCGCGCCACCCTGGACGGCTTCACCACCAACCCCTGACCCACCCACCCACCCCCTCATCCCTCCTGCGCGCCTTGTTGATCAAGAGGTTCGCGCCTCGGGGTGCGTTCTGGAGACCAAACCTCTTGATCAACAGGACGGGGGTGGGCGGGGTGGGCTGGGGGCGTGCAGGGGAGCGGTGGCGGGGGCGCGTACAGTGCGGGTAGTCGGTGGCGCTTCGTGCGCGACCTTGGCGTCGAGGCGGTGGAGATGGAACTGGTGGTCACCAGCGTCCGCCGCGTGCGCCTGCGACGACGATAGTCGTCGATCTTCCGCGCGTTCTCCGTCGAGCCCGCCGCCGTATTGCGGCCGGCCGTCGTCTTGTGACCCGCTGTCCCAGCCCTCTCGGGAGTACCCGTGACCGTGCCCTCGTTGGCCTCGTCGTTGTCCGACACCGTCTCCGCCGCCGCAACATCCCTCGGATTGGCGGACTTCGTTGCGCAGGTGCGCCGATCGGAGCACGCCGACTTCCAGGCCGACGGGGTGCTGGCGGCGGCCCGGACGCTGCGGCGGCGTCCGCGTGACATCGCCGCGGAGGTGGTCGAGGCACTGCGTGCGGACGACCTGGTGGCCGAAGTGGCCGGGCCCGGGTTCGTCAACCTGGACCTGGCCGACCGGACACTGTTGACGCAGCTCGCCGGGCGGCTCGCCGACCCCCGGCTGGGCGTCGGGACGCCGGAGACCGGCATCACCACAGTCGTCGACTACTCGCAGCCGAACATCGCCAAGGAGATGCACGTCGGGCACCTGCGCTCCACCATCATCGGCGACGCGCTGGTACGCATCCTCGAACACCTCGGCGGCACGGTGGTACGCCGCAACCACATCGGCGACTGGGGCACCCAGTTCGGCATGCTCATCCAGTACCAGAACGAGCAGCCCGTGACGGTCGGCGGCGACGACGCGTCGATGAGCCGGTTGGCTGCGCTGTACCGGCAGGCCCGGGCCCGGTTCGACACCGACCCGCAGTTCGCCGTACGGGCCCGGCAACGGGTGGTGGCGTTGCAGGGCGGCGACCCGAACACCGTGGCCGCCTGGCAGGACATCGTCGCCGAGTCCACCCGCTACTTCACCGACGTCTACGCCCGGCTCGGCGTACGGCTGACCCCCGCCGACGCGGTCGGCGAGAGCGCGTACAACGATGCCCTGCCCGGCGTCGCCGCGGACCTGGCGGCGCAGGCGGTGGCGGTGCCCAGCGACGGCGCGCTCTGCGTCTTCTTCGACGAGGTACGCGGACCGGACGGCGCGCCGAGCCCGCTGATCGTACGCAAACGTGACGGCGGCTTCGGCTACGCCGCTACCGACCTGGCGGCGCTGCGGCAACGGGTCGCCGAACTGCACGCCGACCGGCTGCTCTACGTGGTCGACGCCCGACAGTCACTGCACTTCACCATGGTCTTCGACACCGCGCGGCGGGCCGGCTGGCTACCGCCGCAGGTGTCCGCCGTGCACGTCGCCTTCGGCACGGTCCTCGGCCCGGACGGACGGCCGTTCAAGACCCGGGCCGGTGACACCGTGCGCCTGGTGGACCTGCTCACCGAGGCCGTCGACCGGGCCCGCGAGGTGGTCGCCGCCAAGAACCCGGAGCTGACCGGCGCGGCCCTGCACGAGCGGGCCCGGCAGGTCGGCATCGGCGCGGTCAAGTACGCCGATCTGGCCACCAGCCGTACCCGCGACCACACCTACGACCCGCAGCGGATGCTGGCGTTGACCGGCAACACCGGCGTCTACCTCCAGTACGCGCACGCCCGGATCCGATCCCTGCTGGCCCGGGCCGGCGACCCCGCCATCACGGTGGACCCGACGACGACACTGGAGCCGGCCGAGCGGGCGCTGATCCTCGACCTCGACGGCTTCGCCGACACCCTCACCGAGGTCCTCGCCCACTACGAACCCCACCGTCTCTGCGGCTACCTGTACCGCCTGGCGCAGACCTTCACCACCTTCTACGAACACTGCCCGGTGCTGCGCGCCCCCGATCCGGTCCGGTCCAACCGACTGGCCCTGTGCCACCTCACCGGCGACACCCTCCACACCGGCCTGTCCCTCCTCGGCATCCCCGCCCCCACCCACCTCTAGCCCTCCCGCCCTCGCCCTGTTGATCAAGATGTTTGCGTCTCCGACATGCCCTTCCGAGACCAGAACTTCTTGATCAACCAGGGAAGGGGTGGGGGAGCCAGGGGGTGCGGGTGTCGGGGGTGGCGATGGAGTGGCGGATCTGGTCGCGTTCGGGGGCGGTCAGCGGCAGTGCGCGGAGTCGGTCGCCCCAGGTGGGCACCAGGTCCACCTTGCCCAGGGCGGTCGACAGTTCGATCAAAGCGGCGAGTGCCAACGCCTGCTCCACGGCGGGGGCCTCGTCGCCGTGCCGGCGCAGTCCGGAGTTGAGCACGGGACCGCGCGGCAACCGATGCACGTCGATGTCTTGACAGTGCGATGAGGGCCGTAAACACTTGCGAAACAAGCCGATAACAGTGAATCCGGCGCGTTGCCGCTAGCTGTTGTTAACGCTCACAAGCGTGCTCGGCCATGCACTGCCGTCCCTGGAGCCCGCCGGCAAGGAGAGCAACGGATGTCGAGAGTTCTGGGTCGGATGAGCGCGCTGCTCGCCGCCGCCTGCCTGCTGTTGCTGCCCGCCGCGCAGGCACCCCACGCCGGAGCCGCCGCAGCGGGACCGCGCGCCGAGGCTGCGGCGCTGGACCCGTTCACCGGGTACCTGATGGCGCACTTCACCGGGGAGTCCGCCAACGGCGAGCAGATCTACCTGGCCCACAGCTCCGACGGGCTGACCTGGCGCGACCTGAACAACGGCGGGCCGGTGCTGCTCTCCACCCTCGGTACGCGTGGCGTCCGCGACCCCGCGCTGGTCCGCTCGCCCGCCGGTGACCGGTACTGGATCGTCGCCACCGACCTGCGCATCGCCAGCGGCACCTCCTGGAACGACGCCGCCAACCGGGGCAGCACCTCGCTTGTGGTGTGGGAGTCGCGTGACCTGGTGAACTGGTCCACCCCCTGGTTGATCAACGTGGCCGGCGCGATCCCCGGCGCGGGCAACGCCTGGGCACCGGAGGCCATCTACAACCAGGCGACCGGCGACTACGTCATCTACTGGGCGACGAACTCCCCGCGCAACGGTGTCACCAAGCACCGGATCTGGTACGTGCGCACGACCGACTTCCGCAGCTTCACCGCCCCGCAGCTGTACATCGAGCGTCCGACCGGCGGCCAGGGCATCATCGACACTCAGATCATCGAGGTGCCCAACAGCGTCGGCGGCTACCGCTACTACCGGGCCTCCGCCGACGGGCACATCGCGATCGAGGCCAGCAACTCGATCCTCGGCACCTGGACCAGCCTGGGCAACCTGTCCCACCTGGGCATCTCCAACGGCACCGGCGGCGGCAACGTGGTCGAGGGGCCGATGTGGATGCAGTTCAACGGCCGCAACGAGTGGGCGTTGTACCTCGACCAGTACGCCACCGGCCGCGGATACCTGCCGATCACCTCGACGAACCTGGGCAGCGTCACCAACTTCCGGACCAGGTCCGACTATCACATGGGGGCCAGCCGCAAGCGGCACGGCTCGATTCTCAACCTGACCGCCGCCGAGCAGAGCCGGGTGCTCGCCCGCTGGCCCAGCAACGCCCCGGTGCACCGGATCCAGGCGTACACCCACCAGGACCGCTACGTACGGCACGCCAACTACGACGTACGCATCGACGCCAACGTCAACCCCGCCCAGGACGCCCAGTTCCGGGTGGTGCCGGGCTTGGCCAACAACTCCGGGTACGTGTCGTTCGAGTCGGTCAACTATCCCGGCTACTACCTGCGGCACTACGGCTTCGATTTCGTGCTGGCGGCGAACGACGGCAGTTCGGTATTCGCCGCCGACGCCACCTTCCGGCAGGTCGCCGGGCTGGGCAACGGCGGTTGGTCGTCGTTCCAGTCCTACAACTACCCCGACCGGTACATCCGGCACTACGACTACCAGCTGCGCCTCGATCCGATCACCGATACGCAGGGCCGTAACGACGCCACGTTCCGGTTGATGTCGTGACTTTCGACCACCCCGCCTGAGTCGTGGCGGCCGGTCGGGCTCGTACGATTGCGCAGGAGATCGCGCAGCGGCGGCGGGAGAGGTCATGGGTAAAGGCATCTACGTGCAGGAACTGCCGGGCATCGGTAAACGCTACGACGTCGACCTGGGCAGCAACACCCAACGGATCTCGATCGTCGTACGCCGTGACGGTGCCCGGGACCTGTACGTCTTCGCCGCCGGCGCGGACGATCCGGTGGCGGTGATCGAGATGTCGGAGGAGCAGGCCCGCAAGGTGGGCGCGCTGCTGACCGGCACCTACTTCTCCGACTAGTCGGTCCTGCCGCGGCCCGGGGGTGACCTCGGCGGCCCGCGTCGCCCCGCCCTGCCCGTCGAGTCCACCCGGGGAGTCCTCACCGTGCACGCCGACCTCGTGGGCTTCGGTGCCCTTGTGCTGATCGCGGGCCTGCTGGCCCGCTTCGGTCGCCGGATCAACCTGCCCACGGTGCCGTTCTTCATGCTCGCCGGCATCCTGCTCGGCCCGGGTACCCCGGGTCCGGTGCTGGTGCCCCATCCCGAGGACCTGGGCCTGCTCGCCTCGCTGGGTCTGGTCCTGCTGCTGTTCCATCTCGGCGTCGAGTTCCCGGTCGAGCAGGTGATCGGCAGCGGCAAGCGGCTGTTCGTGGCGGCCGGCGCGTACATCGCCCTCAACATCGGCGCCGGGCTGCTCTTCGGGTTCGCGCTCGGCTGGGGCGGCTACGAGGCGTTCGTGATAGCCGGAGCGTTGGGCATCTCCTCCTCGGCCATCGCCACCAAGCTGCTCATCGAGCTACGTCGGCTGGCGAACGCGGAAACCCCGGTCATCCTCGGCATCATCGTGATCGAGGACCTGTTCCTCGCGCTGTACCTGGCGTTGCTGTCGCCGCTGCTGTCCGGCGCGGGGTCGGCGGGGGAGCTGGCGCTGCGCATCGGGCTCAGCTTCGGGTACCTGGTGGTGCTCTTCGCCGTCGCCCGGTACGGCGCCCGGCTGGTCGGCAGGATCATCGACAGTAACGAGGACGAGCTGCTGGCCATCCTGATGGTCGGGCTGGTGGTGCTGGTGGCCGGCATCTCGGCCGAGATCGGTGTCTCCGACGCGATCGGCGCCCTGATGATCGGCCTGGTGGTGTCCCGTACCCCCATCCGGGAACGGGTGGAACGCCTGGTCCTGCCACTGCGCGACGTCTTCGCGGCGGTCTTCTTCGTGGCGTTCGGGCTCAGCATCAACGTCAGCGCGATCGGCTCGGTGGCCCTGCCGGTGCTGCTGGCCGTCCTGTTGACCGTGGTGACAAACGTGCTCGCCGGTCTGATCGCCGGCCGGTTGTTCGGGCTCAACCAGCGTGGCGCGGCCAACGTGGGCCTGACCGTGCTGGGCCGCGGTGAGTTCTCCCTGATCCTGGCCACCCTCGCGCTCGCCGCCGGCCTGGACGCCCGCCTCGGCCCGTTCATCGCCCTGTACGTGCTGGTGCTGGCGGTGACCAGCCCGCTGCTCGCGGCGAACTCGCGCTACCTGGCGCGGATCATTCCCGACCGGTTCCTGCACGGCAACTGGCGGTACGTGCGGGAGGAGACCATGAGCACCGCCTGCACCCACCTGGACCGGATCAACATCACCGAATCCGACGCCGAGGCGTGTCCGCAGTGCGTGGAGAGCGGCGACGACTGGGTGCAGTTGCGGATGTGCCTGACCTGCGGCGCGGTGGGCTGTTGCAGCGACTCGGTGAACAGCCACGCCGAGGAGCACTACCGGCAGACCGGCCATCCGCTGATCCGGTCGTTGGAGCCCGGCGAGCACTGGCGCTACTGCTACATCGACGGCGCCCTGGTCCGCGAGCCGATGGGCGCGACCCGGGGGGAGTAGGCCGCAGTCCGCCGGCCCGGTCGCCGCGTCGCGTCCGTCTCAGCCGAGGTGGTAGACGAACGCGCCGTCGACCTCCTCCCGGGTGATGCCGAGGCCGTCCAGCGGCCGGGTGGTGACGCCGTCCCAGGGCGTGCCGAAGAGCTGGTCCGGCAGCACGACCACCGACCGGATGCCGACCTGCCGCAGATAGGCGATGCTGTTGGCGTCGGGGAAGGTCATGCTCACCGAGCGGATCTGCTGCTGGTGGGGCGGCACGAAGTTGGCGAAACCGTTGGCGACCCGAGGGAACCCGTCGGTGGACCAGAGCATGACGTGGAATTCGGAGATGCCTTCAGCGGGCAGGACCAGCAACGGTTCGGGGGCTGACCGGATCGCCGTCGGCGCCGGTGGCGCGACCGGGTGCGGGGTGCGGTTGACACCTTCGACCAGGACCAGCAGCAGTGGCAGCACGAGCACGATCCGCCCGACCACCCGCGGCCATCGCATGGTGGGCAGTTGCCGACCGAACTCCGTGATCGCGCCGGCGGCGAGAATGGCGAGCAGCAGGCTCGTCCACACCATGAGCCGCCCGGGGGTTCGCAGCGCGTCCCAGCCGGGCAGCAGACGCGACAACGTCATGTATCCCGGGTCGCCGTCACCGAGGAGGTTGCTGCCCAGCCCGAGCGCACCGCTGACCAGCACACCGAGCCCGAGCAACAGCCGATGCCGGAGGCGGAACACCGAGTAGCTCAGCCCGGCCACCCCCAGCATGATCAACGTGACGCCGGGCAGCAGGGCCATCTCCGGCGGCCAGGTCAACTGCGCCCGAGCGGGCTCGAAGTAGTCACCCCACAGCCAGGAGTCCGCCGGGGCGATGAAGTATCCGCCCAGGGGCGGAGAGAACATCTCCGTCCAGGACAGATCCCGGCGCGCCTGCGGATACAGCTCCACCACCCGCAGGAACGTGGTCCCCAGCCAGATGCACACCGCACCGAAGACGACGCCACCGAACAGGTTGGCCAGCACCACCCGGCGACCCAGGATCCACCGGCCGCTGCGCCACCGGCGCCACCCGATCGCCGCCACCACCACCAGCCCGGCGCCGGCCAGGATGTAGATCAGCGGTAGGCCGATCGCGAGGCCGAGGAGCACCTGCCAGGTGGCGACGAGCCAGCCGGCCACGATCCAGCCGGGGCGGTGCAGCGCCGGCCGGTGCCCCTCCCGCAGCGACCAGCCGTGACCACGAGCCAGCATGGCCAGGCACAACGCGATGCCGCCGGTGGAGAGGATGTTCAGGTGGCCGCTGTGGGCCAGCCGCCACGGCGCGAAGGCCCAGGCGATGCCGGCGACCGCCGCCGCCGTCCGGATGCCACCCAGCTGACGCACCAGGGCGTACGCCCCGACGAAGGCGAGTGCGTGGGCGAAGACGTAGAGCAGGTTGTAGCGGAACACGGCCGCTTCCATGCTGCCGCCGAGCATCCCGACGGGCGCGTACCCGAGCAGGGTGTCGGTGTAGGCGTAGGTGTACGCCTCCGGGAACAACGCATTGGAGTGCCAGAGCGCGAGCGGGTCGGTGATCAGGGCGTGCCCGGCCCAGGCGACCTGCCATGCCTGCAATGTGGGATCCCCGATGTCGCCGGGGATGGTCGTCCACGGATGCTTCAGGGTCGGCCAGGTGAGGACGACGGCCAACAGCAGACCGGCCAGCGACGCCAAGGTCCATTCGTGACGCAGCAGCCGCGACGCCGTCGCCAGGGCACCGGTCGGACCTGCTTCACCGGCACCGGGATCCGGTGTCGATTCCTCCTGTTCAGGGCCCGGTTGCTGGTCGTCGGTGGGAGAGGTGCCGAGGGACTTCCGGCGTGTCGTCTCCACGTACCCTCCTGTCGATGGCCTGCGTCGGCGTCCTAGCCTCGCATCCGCGGCAGACAAACGCCATCATCGATGGATCCCGGAACTTCCGGAATCGGCGTCCCGGCTGTCGGTCCCAATCGATGAGAGGGCCTCTCGGCCCGGTCTGCGTCAGCGGGGACGGTTCAGCCGGCGATACACCGGGGCCAACCGCTGATGCAGATCCCGGTAGACGGCGAAGACCTCGTCGTAGGTGGCCCGGTGCTCCGGCGTCGGGGCGAAGACCCGGTCGGTACGCATCAGGTCGGGAATGTCGGCGAAGTCGAGCCGGCCGGCGCCGACCGCACCGATCCAGCCGGCGCCGCGGGCGTTGACCGCCAGCGGCTGGGCGTCGCGGCGGATCTGCACGCCCAGCACGTCGGCGAAGATCTGGCACCACGAGTCCGACAGCGCCCCACCACCGGTGATGGCCAGCGAGGTGACCGGCGCGCCGAGGAACCGGTCGACCGCCGCGGCCAGCCAGCGGGTGTTGAGAGCCACCCCCTCGAAGACCGCCCGCAGCAGGTCGGAGCGGCTGGTGTCCAGCGAGATGTTGAGGAACCCGGCCCGCAGGTGCGCGTCGTCGACCGGGGCACGTTCGCCGTACAGCCAGGGGGTGTAGAGCACGCCGTTCGCGCCCGGCGGCACCGTCGGAATGATCATGTCGAAGGCGTCGAAGATGGAGCCCTCGTCGCGGCTGACGTGCCCGGCGCCGAGCAGCGGATCGTCGTACTCGACGACCTTGTCGCGCAGCCAGGTGAGGTTGGCCCCGGCGGTGGCCTGCAGCGCGGTCATCAGGTAGCGGTCGCCGATCGCGCAGGGCACTGAGGCGATGCCCGCCACCACATCGGTCTTCTTGCCCGGCACGTGCGCGGCGATCCACGACGAGGTGCCCAGATAGAGGTGCGCCTGGCGGTCGCCGGTGGTGCCGGCCCCGATCGCCGCCGCGGTGGTGTCGATCGCCCCGGCGACCACCTGGACCGACTCGGGCAGCCCCAGGTGCGCGGCGGCGGCCGGGGTCAGCGGGCCGAGCACCTCGGTGCAGGCGACGATCGGCGGCAACTTGTCGGCGTCGATGCCGCAGTCGGCGACCAGCGCGGGGGAGTAGCGGATGTCGCCGGGCCGGCGGTTGTCGGTGACCCAGGAGGTGAGGATCGAGTCGACGGTGGCGACCGTCCGTCCGGTGAGCCGCAGGTTGATCCAGTCGAGCACGTTGAGGAAGGCGGCGGTGCGGGCGTACACCTGTGGCAGTTCGTCGCGGACGAACAGCATGTGGGCGGCCGGGTCCTTGCCGGTCGGCGAGGGCATGCCGCCGGTGAGCCGCAGCCACCGCGCGATGCGACGCACCGACATGCCCTGGTACGCGGGAAAGCCGCGGAACTGTCGACGCAGGTGGGGCGCGCCCCGCATGTCCAGCCACGAGATGCACGGCGTCAGCGGCTCCCCGGCGGCGTCCACGGCGATGGTGCCCTCGCCCTGGGTGGAGGCGCAGACCGTGGCCACCGCCCGCATCTGGTCGGGATGGGCGCGGCCCAGGTCCGCGGCGACCGCGCCGAGCGCCGCCCACCAGTGCGCCGGGTCCTGTTCGGCGCCGCCGCCGGGCAGCACCCGCAGCGGCAGGGACCGCTCGGCCCAGCCGGTGACGGTGCCGTCGGCGGCGACCAGGGCGGCCTTCAACGCCGAGGTGCCCAGGTCGATCGCGAGAACCTGGGGTGCGGTGGCGGCCACCGGCTCAGACCCCCTCGACGAGGGCGAAGACCTGATCGAAGCGGGCCAGCGCGTCGTCGATGACGGCGTCGGTGTCGGCCATCGAGGTGTACATCCGGGAACCGGCCAGGGTGATGATGCCGTGCGCGGTGTACGCCGCACCCATCTGCTCCATCAGCCGCTTGCGGGCCTTGTTCTCCTTGAGCAGCTTGACCGGGTTGCGCATGTCCAGCAGCATCACGCCGCTGCACTCCAGGTGCACGATCGAACCCTGGTTGTACGCGACGTACGGCAGCCCGTACGAGTCGATCAGCCGTTGCAACCCTCGGGTCAGCCGGTCACCGGCCCGCCCGGCGATCACCGGCGCTCCGGTCCGGGCCATCTCCTCGATGGCGAAGTAGCCGGCCGCGCAGGACAGCGGGTTGGCCGACAGGGTCCCGCCGACCTGGATGTGCGCCCCGCTCCTGCCGTCCAACCCGGAACCGAAGACCGCCATCACGTCGGCCCGCCCGCCGACCCCGCCGGCCATCGGGTAACCACCGGAGACCGCCTTGCCGAGCACGGTCAGATCCGGGGTGACGCCGAAGTAGCCGGCCGCCCCGCCGAGGCCGAGCCGGAACCCGGTGACCACCTCGTCGAAGATCAGCAGCGCGCCGAACTCGTCGCACAACTCGCGGACCTTGGCGTTGAAGTCCCGCGGCGCGGGCCGGGTGCCGGATTCCGGGCCGACCGGCTCGACCACCACCGCCGCCGTGCCGCCGCGCAGCCGGTTCTCGATCAGCTTGCGTTTGAGCTGTCCGAGGTCGTGCGGGAACGCCTCCCGGGTGCGGGCGGTGGCGCCGAACGGGATGCCCTTGGCGTTCATCCGGTACGTGCCGGGCACGCGCAGGCCGTAGACCATCGTGTCGGACCAGCCGTGGTACGCCCCACCAACCTTGATCACCACCTTCTTGCCGGTGAAGGCCCGTGCGCCGCGTACCGCCGCCATCACCGCCTCGGTGCCGGAGCCCAGGGAGCGGTACATCTGGATGTGCGGCATGTACCGGTGGATGATCTCGGCGAGTTTGAGTTCGTACTCGTGGAACAGGCCGGTCACCGGGCCGCAGTCGCGGACCACCTCGGCGACCCGTTCGTTGACCGGGCCGTAGTTGCTGCCCAGGATGGTCGGCCCACCGGCCTGGAGGAAGTCGATGTAGGTGTTGCCGTCCCGGTCGACCAGGTACGCCCCCTCGGCCTTCTCGATGGCGAGGGGGAACGGGTAGTTGAAGGCCAGGTTGTGCTGCACCCCGCCGGGGATGCGCCGCTTGGCCCGGTCGGTGATCTCCTTGCTGGCCCGGCACTTGGTGTCGAAGTAGTTCAGCACGTCGAGCAGTGCGTCGTGACGCAGCCCGCGGATCGGCTGGGCGGTCAGCGCCTTGAGCCGACGCATCACGTCGTCGACGTCCGGGTACGCGCTGATCGCGTACCCGAGCGGGGTGGACCCGGCCCCCGGCACCTCGTCCGACCCGACGGCGGCCATGGTTTCCGCGGCGACCGCGTCCGCGCTGGGCAGGGACTCGTCGGCCGGCACCCGCAGCGGCTCGACCGCCTCGGTGATCTGCGCGGCGATGCGCTTCTCGTCGGCCCGCAACTTGCCGAAGGCGATCTCCCGGATCGCCGTCGGGATGGTGTGCACCTTCCCCGCCTCGCTTGTCAACGCCAGCAGGTACGCGATGGAGACCTTCTCCAGCAGCGCCATGTTGAACACCGCCCGGTCCGGGTCGGTGCCCACCGCGACCACCCCGTGGTTGGCGATGATGAACGCGTTGTCCCCGCTGGCCACCTTCTTCTGCACGTTGCGGGCCAGGAACGAGGTGCCCGACGGGGCGTAGTCGATGATGGCCACCTCGCGGCCGAGGAACCGCACCTGCTCGTCGGTGAGCGCCGGGATCGGCTTGCGCAGGAACGCCAGCGCCGAGGCGTACGGCTGGTGGGTGTGCACGATCGCGTTGACGTCCGCGCGTTCCCGGTAGATGTTGGCGTGCATCCCGCACTCGATGGAGGGCTTGAGGTCGACGCCGGAGTCGTCGGGCACGTGCCTGCCGTCGAAGTCGACGATGCAGATGTCCTCGACCCGCATCCGGTCGTAGTCGTAGTTGCTCGGGGTGACCGCGTACAGCCGGTGACCGGGCACCCGCACCGACACGTTGCCCTCGGTGGCCTTGAGGTAGCCACGGGCGAGCATGGTGCGGCACATGTCGACCACGTGCTGGCGGGACCGGCGATGCTGCACGGCACTCTCCTCGGTCGGCGGTGGCGTCCATGGTCACCCGGACCGGGTGTCGAGACACCGTCCCGCCGGCAGCGACAATCCCCGGCGTTTTTATCCTGCCGTGACAAAATCGCCGGGTGACCGTGCCCGGGCCCGCGCCTGCCTGGCGACGCCTCTCCGCCGACCTGGCCACCGCCATGCGCCCACACCTGCCGGTGACGGTCGACGCCGTGGCGGTCGCGGTCACCGAGGCCACGCCGGCCTTCGCCGGGATCGCCGACGACAAGTTCGCCCGGGACGTGCGGCACGCCGTCCAGGTCGCGCTCGACCGTTTCCTCGACCTGGTCGGCACCGACGAACCGGCGCTGCCGGGCCCCTTCCGGGAGGTCTTCGTCGCCCTCGGGGCCGCCGAGGCCCGGGAGGAACGCGGACCGGAGGCGCTGCTCGCCGCGCTGCGGATGGCGGGGCGGCAACTGCTGCGTACCGCGTCGCAGTCGCTGGCCCGGCTGCGTCCGGTCGGTACCGAGGAACTGATCGACCTCTCCGACGCGGTCACCGCGTACGTCGACGAACTGGCCGCGGCGAGCACCGACGGGTACGCCCTGCAACTGCGCGAACAGGCCGGCGAGGGCGACCGACGCCGGCAACTCGCCGAACTGCTGCTGCGCGGCGACGGCATGCCCAGCGCGGTCGGCGCGGCGGCGGCCCGGATCGGCTGGCCCGACCTCGACGCCGTGGTGCCGGTGCTGCTGCCGCTCGACCAGGCCCGCGACGTGCGGTTCCGGTACGGCCCGGACGGTCTGGTGGTCGAGCGTGGCCGGGACGCGGTGCTGCTGCTGCGGGCCGGCCCGCGCGCCACCCGGGCCGCGCTGACCGAGGCGCTGGCCGGGCGGTGGGCGGTGGTGGGACCGGGACTGGCCTGGCCCCAGGTGCCGGCGGCGGTCCGGCTCGCCGAGTTGGCCGCCGGGCTGCTCGGGCCCGACCCGGGCCCGATCTTCGTCGACGATCACCTGGTCGCGCTGGCGCTGCGCGGCGAGACCGGCGCCCTGGCGGTGCTCACCGCCCGCCGGCTCGCCCCGCTGGCCGACCTGCGTCCCGCGCAGCGGGAGAACCTGCTGTCCACCCTGCACAGCTGGCTGCGGCACTGGGGTTCACGGGCCGAGGTCTCCGCCGAGTTGTTCGTGCACCCGCAGACGGTCAGCTACCGGCTCAAGCGCCTGCGTGAGCTGTACGGCGACCAGTTGGACGACCCGAGCGCCCGATTCGAGCTGATGGTGGTGCTGGCCAGCCGGCTCGGTTGAGATGGCAGATGCCCGGCGGACCGCCGGGCATCTGTCGCCTTCTGCTCCGGACCGCCGGTCGGTAGGGTCGGCCGGTGGACCCTGTCGACACCGCCGCCCGACTCGCAGTGCCCGTCGAGGAGGTCGAGCGGGTGCACCGGCTCGCCGGTGACCGCCCGTCGGCGCCGCTGCCGGCCGCATCCGACGCACCGGCGATCCTCGCCCGGCTCGCAGTCCCGCCCGACGACGCCGCCGAGATCATCGCGGGCTGGCCCGACCCAGGCTCACCACAGTGGACGCCGGAGCTGCGGTGGCTGCTCGACCGCTCGATCGCGCTGGTCCGCGCCGATCTCGGGGGCCACGGCTGGCTGGTGCCCGGTCCGGAGTTGCCCCGTGACCGAGGTCCCGCCTGGCGGCACCTCTACGTGTACGCGTACCTGGCCCTGGTCGACGTCGCCATGGCGTACCACCGCGACCACGGCATCGCCGACGCGGTGTCCTGGACGACCCTCGCCGACCTGGGCCGGAACCTGGCGATCGACCGGCGGATGCGCGGCGAGGGCTGGCCGGTCATGCAGAGCTGGCTGACGCTGCACATTCGCGGCAGCCTGTACGAGCTGGGCCGGTTGCAGCATCACCGCGCCGGCACCACCATCGACCTGCACATCCCGGACTCCGGGCCGTTGAGCCCCGAGGCGATCGACGCGTCGCTGGACCAGGCGCGGGCGTTCTTCCCACGCCACTTCCCCGACGAGCACTACACCGCGTTCGCCTGCGGCTCGTGGCTGCTCGATCCGCAGCTGGCGGAGTACCTGCCCGAGGACTCCAACATCATCCGGTTCCAGCGCCGGTTCGAGCTGGAGCCCTACGAGCAGCCCGACGGGCTGGACGCCGACGTCGAAGTCCTGCGGTTCGTGTTCCGTACCCTGAGCACGCCACTGGACGCACTGCCCCGCCGTACCGTGCTGCAACGCGCGATCATCGACCATTTGGCCGCCGGCCACCACTGGCAGTGGCGGCGCGGCCGATTCCCCCTCTAGCGCACGCCCGGCGGCGACCGACACGCGCCTACGTCGCCGCCAACACCTCGGCGAGCATCCGATGACCCTGGGCCTCGAACGACTCGTCACCCACCTGGTGGGCCCACGCCGCGGTGCCGATCGCCGCGCGGACCAGGGTGCGGTACCACGCGTCCGCCTCGCGCGGATCAGCGCCGTACCCGTCGAGGAAGGCCGCTTCCAGGCGCGGATCGCGACGGAAGTCCTGCACCGCCAGCCGGGCGAAGTCGGTGAGCGCGGGACGCAGCGCCGCCCGGCCGAAGTCGATGATGCTCACGACGCCGTCGTGCACGAGCCAGTTGCGGGGCTGCCAGTCCCCGTGGGTGGGCACGAGGGTCGCCGGCGGGGTCGGCCAGTCGGCGATCTCGGCGCGCAGCCGCGCGACGGTGCCCGCGGCGATCCGGTGCGGCCGGTCGAGCCAGGCCAGTGACCGTTCGTTCTCCCGTCGCTCGTAGTCGTCGTCGACGACGGCGCTCTGGGCGTGCAGCAGCGCCAGCAACTCGCCCGCCTGCCGGTACGTGTCGGACTGATCGGCGTGCCCGGTGCCGAGCACGAGCTCCCCGGGCAGGTAGCGGGTGACGAGGAGCTGGTCCTCCGCGCTGCCGTGCACCAGCATCGGCGCGCGACCCCGGTCGGTCCAGGGCCGCAACCAGGTGCGGTGGGCGTGCAGTTCCCGCTCGATGTGGCGGTCGTCGGCACCACCGGCCTTGACGATGAACCGTGACCCCGCGCAGGACACCTCGATCACGCGCGTCGCCACCAGACCCCAGCTGTGGTCCCGCACGAGGGTCGCGCCCGGAAGCCACCGCCGCAGCAGGGCCCGCTGCCGTGGTGCGAGGGCCTCGTCCCAGCCCGACACCGCTGGCAGCGGCCCGGTGCGATCGGCCCGGTCGGATGCGCCAACGGCGTCCTTCGCCGACTGCACCGCCGTCGGAGGGTGGGCGTACCGCGTGATCCAGAGACCGGGGATGACCTCCACCTCGCCGGTCCGCACGAACCCGAGACCCTCGTACAACCCCCTGGCGGGCCGGTTGTCCCGTCCCGTCGCCACGACGACTCGACGGTGACCGGCCGAGGCGAGAACTGCGCCCACCAACGCCCTGCCGGCACCTCGCCGATGCGCCGCCGGGTCGACGACGAGCCGGTCGATGTCCACCACCGAGTCGTCCTGCGACCAGCCGATCGCCCCGATCAGCCGGTGCTCCTGGAAGGCGCCGAGCCACCTCAGCGGCGCGGCACGCACCTCGTCGAGCGTCTCGTGCAGCGGCGGGATCCGGTCGTCGCCGATGATCGCCGCCTCCACCGCGTACGCCGCATGCTGCACCGCCAGCAGCGCCCGCGCCAGGGACTCGTCCCCGCCGGGTGCGATCTCCCGGATCTCCATGGGTCGATCTCGCCTTCCCAAATCGGCTTTCGAAGCGACCGCCCGATCTTGCACCATGACGGGCATGGGGAAAGCGCAGGTGCTGGCGAAGGTCACCGAGGATCTGCGGCGCGGGCACTACCACCCTGCCATGCAGCGCCTGGCGAGCCTCACCGCCGCCCACCCCGACGATCTGGAACTGCGGGCCCGGCGTGCGGCGCTGTACCGGCAGGTGGGCAACATGGTCGAAGCCGGGCGGTGGGGCTTTCTCAGCGAGGACGCCACCACGCCGGAGGTCGCGGCGTTCGAACGAGCCCACCCGAGCGCCTGGCGACGTCTGCGGTTGCTGCGCGTCAACGCCGACACGGTCGACCACCTCGGGCCCGTGGCCGGGGCGCGGCTGACGCGGTTGATCGAGCAGGCCGGTGCAGAGGGCCTGGGCCGCGTGACCTGGACCGAGAACGGACCGGAACCCGCACCTCCCGGTTTCTGGAGCGTCACGTTCCCCTGCCTGGTGGCGACCGCGTTCGGCGTGAGCGCCGTGGGGCTCGCCGTGATCGGGCTCGTCACCGTGATCCGCTGGATCTTCTAGGCCCCGACCAGGCGGGGCAGGTCAACGAGGGAGCCGGCCGGGGGAGAGGACATAGTGGCGTACGGTCACTGGCCGGCCGTCCGCAGCGGTCCAGTCCGCAGTGCTCGTGCCGCTGTGGCGCCACCCCTGCTCTTCGTACAGCGCCACGGCCGACGAGCCGGCCCGGTCGACCACCTGCAACGTCAGATCGATCTGCTGATCGTCGGCCCACTGCGCGATCCGCCGCAGCAGGGCGGTGCCGACGCGGCGGCGACGGTGGACGGGTGCGACGAACAACCGGACCACCTCGGCCCCGTGGTCTGGTGTCTGTTGAACGGCGAGGTGCCCGACCAGGTCGCCGCTCTCGCTCACGGCGACCCACGCTTGGCGCAGCCGCGCCGGGCACAACCAGCGGTACGGGTCGGCCGGCCAGTTGAGCGGGTAGCGGTCGGCGCGGTGCACCTCGGTCAGCAGCTGCACGCAGGCGGGTAGGTCGGCCTGCGTACGGTCTCGGATGAGGGGGCCAGTCACCGCCCGATTCTCCACCGCCCCGCCCCCGCCCCGTCCCCGCCCGGCATGCCCCGCCCGCTCGCCCGCCCTGTCCATGATCGTGCTCTGTCCGGGATCGAGTGGCCTTCGCGCGATGGCTAGCCACTCGATCCCGGATCGAGCGTGAATCCACCCCCTTCTGGACGGTCGCGAGCCCACGCCGTCGTGGTCGGGGGCGATGTCAGGGTCGAGTTCGTCGGGGTTATTCCCAGCGGAACAGGAGGGCGGCTACCAGGGTGCCGAGGAGGACTGTCGCGCCGAGACCGAGCAGGGCAGTGGCGTCGACGGCCGCGCCGGTCCAGGCGGACGAGATGGCGTCCACGGCGGCGCCGAAGGGCAGCCAGCCGCCGAGGTCGGCGAGCGGATCGGGCAACGCCTGCCGGCCACCGAACATGCCGCCGAGGGCACCGAGGAGGAAGAACGCGACAAGGCCGAGGGCCACGGCCGAGTTCGGTGTCGGTGCGACCGCCGCGACAAGCATGCCGATGGCGTACATCGCCGCCATGGTGAGCGCCAGCACGCCGAGCGCCACCGCGACGTCGGCCGGCGGGCGGGCGTCGAACAGCAGCACCGCCACCCCGGCGGCCACCGTGATGCCGACGAGCGTCTGCGCGACGCTCACGATCGCCTGGGCGGCCAGCACCAGGGCCGGCGAGAGCGGGGTGACCGCCAGCCGCCGCAGGATGCCCGAGCGCCGGTAGTAGGCCAGGAAGCTCGGCATGTTGATGATGCCGATCATCGCCACGACCATGGTGACCACCAGCGGAAGGACGTACACCTCCAACGCCGTACGCCCGTCGGCCACGACCTGGTTACCGGCGGAACCGGCGCTGGTCAGCAGGATCAGCAGCGGCAGGCCCAGCGGGACGACAAGCCCTGCGGTGTCCCGTACGACCATCCTGGCCTCGCAGCCGACCAGGACGAGCAGAGCGCGTGCCCCGGGCCGATGGGGCATGATCGCGGTGGTCATGTCGCCTCCTCGAGGTCCTTGCCGGTCAACGTGACGAACGCGTCGTCGAGGGTGTCGGTGCCGGCCCGGGCACGCAGCCCGGCGGGCGTGTCCACCGCGACGACCCGGCCGGCGTCGAGGACGGCGACCCGGTCGCAGAGCCGTTCGACCTCCTCCATCGCGTGGCTGACCAGCAGGACGGTGACCGCCTCGGACTTGAGTTGCTCGATGGCGCTCCACATGCGTCGCCGGGCCGCCGGGTCCAGGCCGGTGGTGAGCTCGTCGAGGATCGCGACCCGTGGCCGCCCGACGAGCGCGAGGGCGATGGAGAGCCGCTGCTTCTGCCCACCGGAGAGCTTCTCGAAGATGGTCCGGCGCTGCCGGGTCAGGTCGACCAGTTCCAGCAGTTCGTCGGCGGGACGCGGATCGGGATAGAAGCTGCGGTACAGCTCGACCAGTTCGCTGACGCGCAGCGCGTGGTGCAGGTAGGCGTCCTGAAGCTGGACGCCGAGCACCTGCCGCAGTCGGGCGCGGTCGCGACGGGGGTCGAGGCCGAGGACGCGTACCTGCCCTCGGTCGGGCACCCGCAGGCCGGCGATCATCTCGATGGTCGTCGTTTTGCCGGCACCGTTGGTGCCGAGGATGCCCATGGTCTCGCCGGGCGCGACCCGCAGGCTCACCTGCGCCACCGCCTGGACGTGGCGGTAGCTCTTGGCGAGGTTCTCGGCGAGGACGGCCGTCTCGGAACTGGTCATGCTCCGACGCTACGAGCGTCGCCGGGACGATGTCCGGTGCCGGAAGTCATCACCGGCGACCATGACTTCCGGCACCGGTGACCAGGACGAACCCCACCTAGGGTGGGGACATGCGACGTGTCGGCACCGAGGAGTGGTCCGGTCTGGCGATGCTCGTGGTGGCGGTGGCCGTTGCCGCCCCCGGCCTGTTCGGCGCGGCCGAGCTGATGATCGGACGGGGCTGGTGGCTCGCCCTGTTCGTCCTGCTGCTGGCGGCGCTGCTCACCGCGACGGCCGCGCCCGAGCAGGGCCGGTCGCGGTACGTGGCGTACGGGGTGGCCGTCGTCGCCGCCTGGACGTTGGTGCTCACCGCGCGACACCTGGGGTTGCTGCCCGTGCTGCTGGTCCTCACCGCCGCGGTGAGCGTCTACGTGGTTCCGCTGTCCGTCGGGCTGACCGTGGTCGGCCTCAACACGGCGGTGATCATCCTCGTCGCGGTGCCGACCACGCGTACGCCGGCGGAGCTGACCCTGATCGTCGGCTTCTACCTGCTCATCCAGCTGGCCTCGCTGCTCAGCTCGATGACCCTGCTGCGCGAACAGCGGATGCGTCGTGAGCTGGCCGCCGCACACGTCGAGTTGAAGGCCGCCGGTCTGCGCCTGGAGGAATCGGCGCGGACCGAGGAACGTCTGCGGATCTCCCGGGAACTGCACGACCTGATCGGCCACCAGTTGACCGTGTTGACCCTGGAGCTGGAGACCGCCCGGCACCGCGACGGTGCTGCGGCGCGGGAGCACGTGGAGCGGGCCGACCGTGTCGCCCGGGACCTGCTCGGCGACGTCCGGGCCACGGTCGGACAGTTGCGTACGGAGACCGTCGATCTCGGTCAGGCGCTCCGGCGGATGGCGCGTGACCTGCCCGGCCTCGACGTGTCGATCGACGTGTCGGCCGACGTACAGGTGGACGAGGAGCGCGCGGCGGCGTTCGTCCGCGCGGCACAGGAGATCATCACCAACACCATCCGGCACGCCGAGGCGCAGCGGCTGCGGATCTCGGTCACCGGTGACGGCGGTGCCGCGGTGCTCGACGCGCACGACGACGGACGCGGCGCGCGTAGGCCGACGTTCGGCAACGGGCTGCGAGGGTTGCGGGAACGCTTCGAGGCGCTCGGCGGCGAGGTGGTCATCGACGGCTCGGCGGGCTTCCGGGTGACCGCACGGGTGCCCACGCCATGATCCGAGTGGTGGTCGTGGACGACCAGACCCTCGTCCGGCAGGGCATCCGTGGGCTGCTGGAGGTCGCCCAGGTCGACGTCGTCGGTGAGGCCGCCGACGGCCGGGCCGCGCTGTCGGTGATCGCACAGACCATGCCCGACGTGATCCTGCTGGACCTGCGGATGCCCCGCTTCGACGGCATCTGGACCATCGAACAGCTCAAGGCCGCCGACATCGACATCCCGGTGCTGGTGTTGACCACGTTCGACGACGACGCGCTGGTGCTCGGTGCCCTCCGCGCGGGGGCGCGCGGCTACCTGCTCAAGGACGTGACGCTGGAGCAGCTGACCCGGGCGATCCACACGCTCGCCGACGGTGGCACGCTCATCGCCCCGTCGATCACCGACCGGATGCTGCGGGCGATCCGTTCGGGCCCCTCACCGGCCGGCCCGGACGCGCCCACCGTGCAGAGCCTCACCGAGCGTGAGCGGGAGGTGCTGCGGCTGGTCGCGCACGGTTACAGCAACCGGGAGATCGCCGGTGCGCTCTTCCTGGCCGAGGGTACGGTCAAGAACCATGTCTCCATGATCCTGACCAAGCTCGGCGCCCGGGACCGGACGAACGCGGTGCTGCGCGCCCTGCACGAGGGCATCCTCGACTGACTCTGACCACGCCGAAAAGGAAGCCGACCGTGACCTTGACCGTTCCCGCGTCCACCCTCGACTACTTCGGGATCGACTCGCTGATCGACGACGACACCCGGCAGTTGCAGGCTGCCGTGCGCGAGTTCGTCGACCGGCGGATCCGGCCGCAGATCGCGACCTGGTACGACGACGGTCAGCTGCCGGCCCGGGAGTTGGCCGTCGAGCTGGGTGAACTCGGCGTACTCGGGATGCACCTGCAGGGGTACGGCTGCGCCGGCACCTCCGCCACCGCGTACGGGCTGGCCTGCTTCGAGTTGGAGGCCGGCGACTCGGGCCTGCGCTCCCTGGTCTCCGTGCAGGGCTCGTTGGCCATGTACGCGATCTGGCGGTTCGGCTCGGAGGAGCAGAAGCAGCAGTGGCTGCCCCCGATGGCCGCCGGTGCGGCGATCGGCTGCTTCGGGCTGACCGAGGCGGACTTCGGCTCGGACCCGTCCGGCATGCGTACCCGGGCCCGCCGCGACGGCAGCGACTGGGTGCTGACCGGCACCAAGATGTGGATCACCAACGGGTCGATCGCGGACGTCGCGGTGGTCTGGGCCCGCACCGACGAGGGCGTACGGGGGTTCCTGGTGCCCGCCGGCACACCCGGCTTCACCACCGCCGAGATCACCCGCAAGCAGTCGCTGCGTGCCTCGGTCACCTCCGAACTCGTCCTCGACGACGTGCGGCTGCCCGCCGACGCCATGCTGCCGGCGGCGGCGGGCCTGTCCGGGCCGCTGTCCTGCCTCAACGAGGCCCGCTTCGGCATCGTCTTCGGGGCGCTCGGCGCGGCCCACGACTGCCTTCAGACCACTGTCGAGTACGCCCGCAGCCGGCAGATCTTCGACCGGCCGCTCGCCGCGTACCAGGCCACCCAGCTCAAGCTCGCCGACATGAGCCTGGAACTGGGCAAGGGGATGCTGCTGGCGATGCATCTCGGCGCGGCGAAGGACGCCGGCACCCTGGACCACCGGCAGGTCAGCCTCGGCAAGCTCAACAGCGTCCGGGAGGCCATCGCCATCGCCCGGGAATGCCGCACCATCCTCGGCGCGGCCGGCATCACCCTCGACTACCCGGTCATCCGGCACGCCGCGAACCTGGAGTCCGTGCTGACCTACGAGGGCACCTCCGAGGTTCACCAGCTGATCATCGGTCAGGTGCTCACCGGCCACTCCGCCTTCCGCTGAGCCGAGGCGTGCCCGGCGAACCCCAGGCCGGGCACGCTCCCTGCGGCGGGCGGGTCATCGGGGGCGTGCGCCGTCGAGGAAGAGGGCGACGATCCTGGTCGGGTCGGTGTCGTCGGTGAGATCCGCGGCGCGGGCCAGATGCAGGAACGCGTTCATCAGGAACGCCGGCTCGCCGGCGACGACCCCCTGGTCGCGCGCCGAGGTGAAGAACGCGGTGACCGGGTCCAGCACCAGATTCACGTAGCAGGCCCGTACGTGGTCACGGGTTTCGTCGGAGACCAGGTGCAGCGCGTCGTAGATGCGTTGCTCGAAGGTGATCGACTCACCCTTCTGCCCGGCCACCACTGCGGCGAGCGTGCCCAGTCGCTCCTCGACGTCACGATGGTCGACGAGCGCGGCGGCGAGCCGCCCACCGACGTCGCGGATGTAACGCTCGGCGACCGCGATGTAGAGGTCCTCCTTGCCGCCCGGAAAATGGTGGTAGATGGACGGCTTCTGGATGCCGACGGTCCGCCCCACCTGCGCCAACGAGATGCCCTGGTAGCCGGTCGCGGCGAGTTGCTCGGCGAAGGCGTCCATGATCTGGGCGCGGGTGTCGGTGTGCGGACTCATCGCTTCTTCCTCGCGTTGCGCAGGGCCAGGGCACAGGCGACGATCCCGGCAACAGCGAGGAAGGCGACTGCCGTGACGCCGACCGGGGCAGCGGTGAGCGTGTCGCCACTGCCGAGTTGACGGGCGGTTTCGACGATATAGGTCAGCGGGTTGACCGTGGCGATCAACCGCATCCAGGTCGCGAGTTCGTCCACCGGCGCGAAGACACCGGTGAAGAAGGACAGCCCGAACACGGCGAGCGGAACCAGCCCGGTGGTGGACGCCGAGGCCGACCGGATCGCCAGCGCGGTGCTCAGCAGCGCGACACCGAGCCCCAGCGCCACCAGCAACAGCAGCATCGTGAACACCCCGGGCCAGCTCTGCGGCCGGTAGCCGATCACCGTCGCCCCGACGACCGTGATCACCATCTGCACGACGACCGCGACCAGCGCGGCCCCGACCGGGCCGACGAGGAACGGGGTGGTGCTGCCGTGGGCGAGCCGGAGGCGGTCGAGGTAACCACTGGTGATGTCGCGCAGCACGAGCGTGCCGGCGGCACCCGCGCCGGTGGCGACCCCGGTGAGCAGGATCAGCGGGAGCAGGAACGCGATGAAGCCGGTCCCGGGCAGGTAGGAACTGCCGAC
The DNA here is from genome assembly GCF_000204155.1 of Micromonospora maris AB-18-032. NCBI lineage: Bacteria > Bacillati > Actinomycetota > Actinomycetes > Micromonosporales > Micromonosporaceae > Micromonospora > Micromonospora maris. The sequence continues at coordinate 3,169,696 of NC_015434.1, forward strand.
GGTGCTGAGCTGTCCGGCATAGACGAGCAGGAAGAACAGGCTCTGCGCGACGGGTGCGACAAGCAGCGCGGGTGAGCGGAGCACGGCTCGGGTGGACCGCCGCACGGCCGCCAGGACGACGGGAGTCGGGGTACGTCGAGGTGCGGCGACAGCCAACGGGAGGGTCATCGGAAGAACGCCTTTCGGGTAGCGGCGGGAGGTCAGCGGGCGGCCAGGGCGACGAACACGTCGTCGAGCGAGGGTTCGGAGAGGTGAAGTCCGGTGATCTCGCCGGCCACGCCACTGATCTCGGTCAGCGCGTCCCGCAGCGCCGCCGGGTCGTCGGAGATGCCGAGGCGTACCCGGTTGCCGTGGTCGTCGGGGAGGAATCCGACACGGGAGGAGGAGACGAGGGCGGCCGAGGCGGCGTCGGTGGACAGGTCGAGGGTCAGCGTGCGCGTACCCACGCGTTGCTTGAGTGCGGCCGGGGTGCCCTGGGCGACGACCCTGCCCTCGCGCAGCACCGCGATGTCGGTGGCGAGGACGTCGGCCTCGTGCAGGTCCTGAGTCGAGATGAGCAGGGTCGTGCCGTCGGAGTTGAGCCGGGTCAGTTCGGCCCAGAAGTCGATGCGGGCGAGCGGGTCGAGGCCGGTGGTCGGCTCGTCCAGGATCACCAACGTCGGCTCGGCGACCAGTGCCACGGCCAGGTCCAGCTTGCGGCAGGTGCCCCCGGACAGGGTGGCCACCCGGGACGCGCGGTGCTCGCCCAGGCCGAACAGGTCGAGCAGATCACGGGTGCGGCGGGTGCGCTGACGACGCCCCAGGCCCAGGGCCACCGCCTGGAAGTCGAGCACCTCCGTCGGGGTGGCCAGCGGGTCCAGGGCGTTCGACTGCGGTGCGAGGCCGATCAGGCGCCCCGCCTCTCGCGGCTGGCGCACCGTGTCGAAGCCGCCGACGCGTACCGAGCCGGAGGTCGGCACCCGCAGCGTCGCGATGATCTCCAGCAGCGTCGACTTGCCCGCGCCGTTGTGCCCGAGCACGACGAACCGGCTACCCGGTTGCACACGAAGCGCGAGGTCGTCGAGCGCCCGGCGGGTTTCGTAGACCTTGGTGAGCTCGACGGCCTGCACGATCGGATCGGTTGTCATGCCACCACCCTACCTACCGTTAGGTAGGGTGGTGGCATCGGGGGAGTGCCGGGCCCGAAAATCGGGTGCCAGGCGTGCGGGCTCGCGTTAGTGTGCCGCCCATGTCCCCGGTGGAGATCCGGCCGATCGAGGCCGGCGACCTGACGGCCTGCGGCGCGCTGCTGGCACAGCGGCACCGCCGGCAGCGTCTCGCGCAGCCGTTGCTCTCGCCCCGCTTCGAGGCACCCGAGACCGCCGTCGCCGAGGTGACCGCCGCGTTCAAGGCACCGGACGCCTCCGGCGCGGTCGCGATCCGGGCCGGCGTACCGGTCGGGTTCCTGCTCGGTGCGCCGAAGACCTCGCCGCTGTGGGGGCCGAACATCTGGGTGGAAGCGGCCGGCCAGGCGGCCACCGACGCCGAGACGATGCGCGACCTGTACGCGGCGGCCGCGACCCGCTGGGTCGACGAGGGCCGCACCGCGCACTACGTCGTGGTGCCGGCTGACGACCAGGAACTGGTCCGTGCCTGGTTCCGGCTGGGCTTCGGCCAGCAGCACGCGCACGCCGTCCGGCCGGCGACGAAGCTGGCCACGAAGCCCCTGGCGCAAGACCTGACGGTACGCCGGGCCACCCGCGCGGACATCCCGGACCTCGCCCGGCTCGACCTGGAACTACCGGCGCACCAGGGCCTGTCCCCGACCTTCTCGGCCGGCCGGATCGGCACCGTCGAGGAGAGCCTCGACGACTGGGCCGACGACATCGACAACCCGGAGTACGCCACCTTCGTCGCCGTCCGCGACGGCACGGTGATCGGCTCCGCGATCGGGTGTGCGCTGGAGAAGTCGAGCAGCCACCTCGGCCCGGCCCGCCCGGACAACGCCGGTTTCCTCGGCTACGCCGCGGTCTTCCCGCCCGCCCGTGGGGCCGGTGCCGGGCGGGCGCTCGGCACGGCCGTCGTCGACTGGGCCGTCGACAGTGGCTTCGACTGCGTCGTCACCGACTGGCGGGTGACAAACCTGCTGTCCTCACGCACCTGGCCGAGGCTCGGCTTCACCGAGACGTTCCTGCGGCTGCACCGCACGATCGGCTACTGACCCGCGGGCGCCGGCAGTGGTACGCCGATCACGAGGGGGTCCCGAAGATCCGACGTAGCGGGTCCGGGGTCGGGCCCCGGCGGATCCACTCCCGGGGGTAGCCGAGCGAGACCTCCTCGAACCGTACGCCGTCGTAGTAGGTCGTCCGGGGGATGTGCAGGTGACCGTAGACCACCGCGGCGGCCCGGAACCGTACGTGCCAGTCGGCGGTGAGGACCGTCCCGCACCACTGCGCGAACTCCGGGTACCACAGCACCTCGGTGGGCTGGCGCACCAGCGGCCAGTGGTTGACCAGCAGCGTCGGCATCGCCGGATCCGCCGCCGCCAGGCGACGTTCGGACAGCGCCACCCGGGCATGGCACCAGGCCTCCCGGTCCGGATAGGGGTCCGGGTGCAGCACCATCTCGTCGACGCAGACCACACCCTTGTCGTACGCCTGGCGCAGCGCCTCCTCCTTGGTGTCCGCGCCCGGCGGCCGGAACGTGTAGTCGTAGAGCAGGAACAGCGGGGCGATCGTCACCGGCCCGCCCGGCCCTCGCCAGACGGCGTAGTCGTCCTCCGGGGTGAGCACGTCGATGTCCCGGCACATTCGGACCAGGTCCCGGTAGCGGTGCTCGCCGCGCAGCCGCACCGGATCCGACGCGTGCGTCCACAGCTCATGGTTGCCGGGTGCCCAGATCACCCGGGCGAACCGGCCACGCAGCAGGCGCAACGTGCGTTCGATGTCGTCGAAGCGCTCACCGACGTCACCGGCGACGACCAGCCAGTCGTCGGCGGACTCCGGCTCGATCCGGTCGACGATCTGTCGATTTTCCGCATACCCGACATGCAGGTCGCTGGTCGCGAAGAGTGATCCCGCCATCCCGTCGATCATCCCAGTCCGGCCTTCAGGAGGCCAGACTGGCGTAGCGGCCGTTGCGGTTGCTCAGGCTGCGGTGGTCGCCGGCCTCGACGATCCGGCCGTGGTCGAGCACCACGATCTGGTCGGCGTCGCGGACGGTGGAGAGGCGGTGGGCGATGGTGATCGTGGTACGCCCCTCGGCGAGCACGTCGAAGGCCCGTTGCACGGCCCGTTCGGTCTCGGTGTCCAGGGCGCTGGTGGCCTCGTCGAGGACCAGGATCCGCGGGTCACGCAGCAGCGTCCGCGCGATGGCCAGGCGCTGTTTCTCGCCGCCGGAGAACCGGTGGCCGCGCGAGCCGACCATGGTGTCGTACCCGTCGGGAAGGCCGGTGATCAGGTCGTGGATCTGGGCCGCGCGGGCGGCCTGCTCGATCTCGGCGTCGGTGGCGTCCGGCCGGGCGTAGCGCAGGTTCTCCCGGACGGTGCTGTGCAGCAGGTACGTCTCCTGACTGACCACGCCGACGATCGCGGCCAGGTCGGCCAGGCGCAGGTCGCGCAGGTCCACGCCGTCGATGGTGACCCGGCCGGCGGTCGGGTCGTACAGCCGGCTGATCAGCGCGGCGAGGGTGCTCTTGCCGGAGCCGGTCTCACCGACCACCGCGAGGTGGGCGCCGGCGGGTACGTCGAGGTTGATCCCGGCGAGGGCGGCGGTGTCGTTGCCCGGGTAGGTGAAGGTGACGTCCTCGAAGCGCACGTGCCCGCGTACCCGGGCGGGGTCGAGGCGAACCGGTTCGGCGGGGTCGTCGACGTCGACCGGCAGGTCGAGGTACTCGAAGATCCGGGCGAACAGCGCCAGCGACGCGGCCAGCGAGACGCCCACGTTGAGCAGCCCGGTCAGCGGCCGGAACAGGCCGCTCTGCAGGGCGGTGAAGGCGACCAGGGTGCCGATGCTCAGCGTGCCGGCGGTGCCGGGCAGACCGGCGGCGAGGTAGATGACGGCGGGTACGGCGGCGAAGATGATGCTCATCGTGGCCATCCGCCACCGGCCGGCCAGTTCGCTGCGCAGCTCCAGGTCCACCAGCCGTGCCGAGGAGGCGGTGAACCGGTCGATCAGGGCGGGCCCGGTGCCGAGGGTCTTGGCCAGCTGCACCCCGCTGATCGACAGCCCTTCCTCGACGGTGACGTTGAGGTCGGCGAGTTCGCGCTGGCGGCGGGCGGTGATCTCTCGGCGCATCCGGGCGACCCGGCGGGTCAGCCAGATCGCCGGCGGCAGCACGACAAGCGAGACCAGGGAGAGCTGCCAGGACAGCGCCACCATGGCGACCGCGGTCGCGACCACTGTGGTGAGGTTGGACGCCACGGCGGTGGCGGTGGAGGTGACCACCGACTGCATCCCACCGATGTCGTTGGTGATCCGGGACTGCACCTCCCCGGTGCGGGTGCGGGTGAAGAAGCCAAGCGACTGTCGCTGGAGGTGGCCGAAGACGTCCGTGCGCAGCCGGTGCATGACCTGTTGACCGACCCGGGTGGAGATCCAGGTCTGCACCACGCCGAGCACGGCGGTGACGGCGGCCACCGCGACCATGCCGAGGACCAGCCAGACCAGCAGGGTCGTGTCGCCTTCGGGCAGGGCGCGGTCGATCACCGTACGCAGCAGGAACGGGGTGGCCATTGCGATGATCGAGGAGGCCACGATGATCGCGGTGACGACGGCCAGCGCGGGCCGGTGCGGGGTGAAGAGTCGACCGATGCGGCGCAGTGACACCTGGCGGGCCTGCGCCTTCTCCTCGGCGCTGAGGGTGCGGTGGCCGCGGTCGCGGCCGCTGGGGGAGGGTTCCAAGGGAACCGCCTCTCGTCGGGATCAGATGCTGAGGTTACCTCTCTATGAGGGTGCAACCGTATCCCGTGCTACGGTATTCCGGTGACCGAGCCCACCACCGGCGGTGTCAACGACGACGAGAGCCTGGCGGAGACCTTCAGGGCGGTGGCGGCGCGGCTGCGCCGGCAGACCCGCGAGGCCCTCGAACCCTGGGCGGTCACCCCCAGCCAGTCCCGGGCGCTCGGCGTGTTGGCGCGCCTCGGCGAGGCCCGCCCCGGCACGCTCGCCGAGCACCTGCGCATCGCGCCCCGATCGGCCACCGAAGTCATCGACGACCTTCAGGAACGCGGGTTCGTCGCGCGCCGGCCCGACCCGGCCGACCGGCGGGCCACCCTGGTCGCGCTCACCGAGGAGGGCCACCGGGTCGGCACCGAGATCCGCGCGGCCCGCCGGGCCGCCGCGGACCGCTTCTTCGGGCACCTCGACGACGCCGACCGGGCCGAGCTGACCCGCATCCTGCGTACTCTCCGGACCTGATCGGGTCAGGCGGCGTACCGCAGCAGTCGATGCAGGAGGTCGACGACCTCCTCGGGAGTGAACGCCATGGCGTTCTCCCCGACTGTCACCTCGAACGCGCACCGGTGCGGGTCCGGCGCCGACCAGGTCCGGCGGAACAGCTCGACGCCGGTCTCGGCGAGCAGGGCCGCGGCGGCCCGCTCGGCGGCGGCCGGCCCGACGGGCAGGTGGATGTGGAACAGCGGCGTCTGCGGCGGATCCGGCACCACCCGGGCCACCCCGTCGGCCGTGATGGCTGCGGCGATCACCAGCGCGTGGTCGCGGTAGACCGGCAGGCGCGGCAGGCGGGTGTCCAGGCCGTGCAGGGCGGCCAGCGCGAGCGGCCAGGCGTCGTAGACGTCGCCACCGAGCCGCCGCCGCCAGGTCCGGGCTTCGGCCAGGACGTCGGCCGGCCCGGCGAGCACCGCACCACCGGTGCCCTGGAGACCCTTGTAGAGCGAGACGTACGCGGTGTCGAACAACGCGGCGATCTCGGCGAACGGCCGTGCGTAGTACGTCTGAGCCTCCCAGAGCCGGGCACCGTCCAGATGGGTCGCCGCACCGCGTCCGCGTACCGCCGTCGTCTGGGCGACCAGGTCGTCCCACTGCGGCAGTTGGCCGCCGATGTCACGCTGCGGAAGCTCCCAGACCACCGCCGCGAGCGGCTCGCCGACGGCGACCAGGTCGTCGTGGTCCATCAGCCGGTGCCGGTCGCCGGCCGGGTGGCAGTGCAGCCCGTGGACGACGGCGTACCCCCGATGTTCCCAGACCTCCAGGTGGCTCTGCGGGTGCGCGGCGAACGCCCGGCGTCCCCGGCGGTCGGCGTGGATGCGCAGCGCGACCTGTTGCGCCATCGTCCCGGACGGGAAGAACAGCGCCTCCTCCTTGCCGAGCAGCGCGGCGATCCGCCGCTCCAGGGCGGCCACCGGCCCGTCCGGCCCGTGGGGTGGGGTGTCGGCGTCCACCTGCGCCAGCATCGCGCGCAGCATCTCCTGGGGACGGCGATGCAGTTCGGAGTGCAGCACCAGGGACCGTCGCACGGTCCGACCCGTGGTGGTCACCGGGCGTCGGCCGGAGTCCTGCGGGGTACGTGGCTCAGCGTTCATGCCGGCACCCTACCTTGTTGCAAGTTATTTGCAATAAGGACCTGAGGGTGGCTGGTGCCGGGTCGGGACAGCGAGCGGGCCCGCCACCGGCGTACCGGCGGCGGGCCCGTGGATCATCCGGGTCGGGCGTCGACTCAGAAGGCGAGGGCCTTCTGGCCGCCGACCACCGGCAGGCGCAACTCGCTGTGCTTGGGCGCCACCCGCAACTCGGTGCCACCCAGGGGCAGCAGGGTGTACGCCTGGTCGGTGGAGAAGACCACCACGCCGATGCGGTTACCCGCCGGGAAGACGTAGTCCTTCGGCTCCAGGGTCCACTTCAGGTCGTACAGCTTGCCCTGCTTCAGCGGCTCGGTGCGCGCCGCGTCCTTGCGGTTCTGCGGGTCGAGCCAGCCGCGGGTCACCACGGTCGGCGCGGCGGTCGAGCCGGCCGGGCCGTAGTTGACCAGGTACGCGGTCAGGTTCGCGGCCGACTTGTTCTCGATCGCCATCCGCAGGCGCATCTCCGCGCGCCCGGAGATCCGGACGTCCTGGGTCAGCTCCGGGGTGAGGTAGGCCAGCCGGTTCGGGTTGGCCGCGTCCGGCGTGGCGACGAGCGCGTTCGGCGACAGGGTGCGGCCGTTGTCGACGAAGCTCTGCTCGACGGTGGCGTCCTTGGGGCGCTTGCCGGCGATCAGCGTGCCCGGGCTGGTCGCGTCGGTTGCGCCGAGCGCCAGCTTCACGTCACGGGTGGCCGGGTCCGGCCAGTTGGCGTACGTGGTGTTGACCCGGTCCTCGCGCTGCACCACGGCGGTCGGCTCGTCCATGATGCCGTTGGGCACGTTCCACAGCCAGAAGTCGAACCAGCGGTTCTCGGTCTGCTTGTACGTCCAGGTCTGACCGTCGGGCAGGGTCACCGCGGCGGTGTTGCCCGGCGAACTGTGCCCACCCTGGTGCAGCCAGAGCTTGCGCGGCACCTTGTGCTTGGCCAGCTCGTCCCACCAGCCGGCGAACTGCTCGGTACGCACGTTCCAGTCGTTGAGACCGTGCACCACGAAGACGCTGGCCTTGACCTTCTTGGCGTCGAGGTAGTCGCGGTCGGCCCAGAACTTCGAGTAGTCGCCGGTGACCCGGTCCTGCTCCTCGGTCAGCTTGGCCATCTCGTCGGCGCAGTGGCCCTCGGCGCGGGCCCGACCGGCGGTGTACTTGGCCAGGATGTCGGCGTCCTCGCCCTGGTAGCCGCCGGGCGCGACGACCAGACCGTTGGCCCGGTAGTAGTCGTACCAGCTGCTGATCGCGGCGACCGGCACGATCGTCTTGAGGCCCTTGACCCCGGTGGTGGCGACCTGGTTGGGCAGGGTGCCGTTGTAGGAGGCGCCGGTCATGCCGACCGCGCCGGTGCTCCAGTCGGCCTTGACCGGTGCGCCGTTGGCGTCGTACCCCTTGGCCCGGCCGTTGAGCCAGTCGATGACCGCCTTGGTGCCAAGCGTCTCGGCCTGGTCGCCGCTGGTCGGGCAGCCGTCCGAGTCGCCGGTGCCGACGCTCTGGCCGAGCACTACCGCGTACCCGCGCGGCACGTAGTAGTCGTCCAGCTGGCCGGGCAGGTTGGGCTTGGTCACCGCGCCCTGCGTCTCGACGTCGGCGGACAGCGACACGGACGGGTGGGTCACACCGTTCTGCGGCAGCTCGTCGACAAGCACGCTGTGGTAGGGCACGCTGCCCCAGGTGCCCTTGCGGTACGGGCTGTGCTCGAAGATGACCGGCACCTTGAAGCCTTCGGTGGCGGTCTCCCGAGGACGGGAGATGTCGATCGCGACCCGGTCACGACGGCCGTCGCCGTCGGTGTCCACCGGAGTCTCGACGTACACCCGCTCCTCGATCGCGTCGGCGAGCGAGAAGACCGGCTGGGTCATGCCGTCGCTGACCACGATGCCGGGGGTGGTGGAGGCGGGCGCGGGTTTCGCGGCGACCGGGCTGGCGCTGAGCACCAGCGCACCGGTCACACCCACGCCCACCAGGGCTAGATGGGGGGTTCGACGCACGTGTGGTTTCCCTTCACTCGGCTGTTGGCCGATGTCAACCAGGGGGTCACGGTTGGTGATCCACATGCTAGACCTGGTCACCCCGCGGACGGCACCCCGCTTACTCGCTGACCGGCGGAAAGTCGGAAAGGGACAATGATGTCCGGCCGTTCGGTCGACTTCGGACGCCGCGCGTGCTGACCGATCAGGTCGACCGCGTCGCAGCGACGGTCCCGGGCGTACCGAGCGCCGCCGCCAGCGACGGCAGCATCGCGTCGTCCGCTGCGGACCCGAGGGCGTAGACGAACCGGTCCGGCCGCAGCACCACCGCGTCACACCGGTGCCGACGCAGCCACGCGACGATAACGCCGTCGACGTCGACGACATGCACCTGCCCGTCATCGGGCTCGGCACAGGTCGCGGCCGGTCCCGTGCCCGCCGGATGCACCACGACGGTGCGCACCGGCACCCCCGGCCAGCCGGACCCGCCGGCCGGCACCGCCGTGCCCAGCAGGGCGAATCCGGCACCGAGCACCTCGTCCAGCAGGACCGGGTCGGTCGACCCGGCCACGGTGACCCGGGGCTGCGGGAACATCGTGCCCACCGCACCATGGCGCCGCCCACCGGCGAACAGGCCCCGGTCGTACGCGGGCAGGGGTTTGAACTCGAAACGTCGCACGAACCGGCGAACCCGGGGCACGGTCTGCACCGCCCGCAGCGCGGTGTCCCGCAGCCAGGCGGCGGGGCGACTGCGGGCCAGGAACACCCGTCCGAGCCGGACGCTGGTGTCCGCCATCGCCGCGGTGTGCCCACGCCGTTCGACCTCGTACGTGTCCAACAGCGCGGGGTCGGCGTCGCGCCCGAGCACCAGGGCGAGCTTCCAGGTCAGGTTCGTCGCGTCGCGCAGCCCGCTGCACAGGCCCTGCCCGAGGAACGGGGGCATCTGGTGGGCGGCGTCGCCCAGCAGGAACACCCGCCCCTCCCGCCACCGCTGCGCGATCAGGTGGTGGAAGGTGTAGATCACCGCCCGGGTGACGGTGAACCGGGCCGGATCGACGTACGGCTCGACCAGTTCGGCGATCCGCTCCGGGCGGGTCATGTCGGCCTCGGTCTCGTCCGGCTGGAGCATGAACTCGGCCCGGTAGCTGCCCCGGGCACCGGGGGAGACGAACGCCGGCCGTCGCCAGTCGCAGACGAACGTGGTGTGCGGCGCCCGGATCGCCTCCGCCGGCACGTCACCGGAGACGGCCAGCCACGGTTCGGCGTAACTCGCCCCGGCCAGCGGGATGCGTACGGCCGCGCGGGTGGTGCTGCGGGCGCCGTCGCAGCCCAGCACGTACCGGGCCCGCACCGGGTACGACTGCCCGGTGGCCACCTCGCGCAGCACCAGGTGCACCCGGTCGTCGTCCTGGTAGAGGCTTACCAGTTCGGTGCCCAGCCGCAGCTCGACGTGGTCGTACCTGTCGAGCCCGCCCCGCAGGACGTGCTCCAGGCGCGGCTGGTCGAAGAAGTTCAGCGGCGCGTGCCCGAACCCGAAGTCGACCTGCGAGAAGTCGATTGTGGCGAAGGTCCTCCCGGCGGCGTTGACGTAGTCGGCCCGGGCCGGCTGGTGCAGGTCGGCACCGATCTGGTCGAGCAGGCCCACCTGCTGGTAGATCCGCAACGCCTCGTCGTCGCAGGAGAACGCCCGGGGCTGCCCGTGCGGCGTCGTGCTGCGCTCCACCACAAGTGTGCTCACCCCGCGCAGGCCGAGCAGGTTCGCGGTCAACGCGCCGACCGGACCGCATCCGACCACCACGACGTCGACGTCTGCGGCTGCCGGCTGCGGTGCTGGCTGAGCGGGCTTCATGACTGTTCCTCCCACACCATTGCCCGGTGTGCCCGGGTCGGATCTGACGGTGGTCAGCACAGCAGCCGGGTGTGGAAGTGGCGTGGAGATGTTGTTGAGGTCAGCCCGACTGGCCGCCGAGCTGCGGTGGGAACCGGGCCAGCAGCAGTTCGGCCCCCTGCTCCTCGGCGAGGCGGGCACCGGCCGCCAGCGCGGCCGGGTCGTCGCGGGCGATGCCGCGGATGCGGTGCAGTTCGGCGGCGAACACCGTCTCACCGAGCCGGTCCACCACGGCCAAGCCGTCCTGCGCCAACGCCGCCGCGGTGTCCCGGTCACCCGCGGCCAGGTACGCCTCGGCCATCGCGGTGAAGGTGACGGTGCGGGTGGCGCGCAGCCCCGGACGGTAGATGCCCTCCACCGCGACGCGCATCGCCGCCAGCCGCTCCGGGGCACCACCTCGGGCATCGGCCCACTCCCGGAAGAACCCACCGGTGGCCACGAAGTGCGGCATGCCGTTGGCCGCGCCGATCTCCTGGCATCGGGCGGCGGCGGCCCGCACCATCGGCACGTCCCGTTCCTGAAGGCCCGTCCAGGCCGCGAACAGGGCGGCGTTGGCTCGACCGTACGGGTCGTCCAGCCGCTCCGCGAGCAGTTCGGCGTCCCGGATGTCGCGCCGGGCCGCCACCGGGTCACCGCGCAGTGACCTGACCAGGGCGCGGAAGTTGTGGGCGGCCAGCACCGGCAGGCGACCCACCTGCCGGCCCAGCAGCCGCGAGTCCACCGCCCCGAGCCGGTCGATCGCGGCGGTGAGCCGTTGGTCGGCCTTGTCGAGCCGGCCGGTGAAGTAGCCGATCACCCCGAGCAGGTACTCACCGGCCGCCACGGTCAACTCATCGGTGCCGGTGCCGGTGCCGGCTTGGCAGAGTCGCTCGGCCAGGTCGGTGCAGCCGGCGTAGTCGGCCTGGTTGGCGGCCAGTTCGCCCAGCGCCCACAACGCCGGCCGTACGTCGGTGTCCGGCCCGACCAGGGCGAGCAGCTCGCGCGCCCGGGCGCAGACCTGGTCGACGGCGTCGGCGCCGACACCAACCGTCATCTGGAGCAACGCGGCCCGGTGCAGTTGCACGTCGAGTTCGGTGCGGGCCGCCGTGGCGGAGCCGACGGCCCGGGCCAACCGGTGTGCCGCCCGGTTCAGGTGGCCGAGCGCGTCCTCGTAGGCGAACCGTCGGGTGGCGTCGTCGGCCGCCGCCAGCGACCACCGCAGGTGTTCCGCCTCGTGACCGAGTCCCGCGGCCTGCCCGTAGTGGCGCGCCAACTCGGCCGGGCCGACCACCCCGGACCGTTCGTAGACACCGGCCAGCCGGGCGTGCAGAGTGGCCCGCCGCGGCGGCGGCAACTCGGCGTAGGCGACCTCGGCGAACAGCGGGTGACGAAACCGCACCCCGCCCGGCTCGGCCTCGGTGACCAACTCGGCGGTGTAGGCCGCGCTCAACGCCTCGGCGACGGCGTCGGCCGGCAGTTCGAGGACCTCGGCCATCGTGGTGGCGTCCAGATCGTCGCCGGCCGCCGCGAGCAGAGCCAGACAGTCGCGAGTCGCTGCGGGCAGCCCACCGAGGCGCAACCGGACGGTGTCCCGGATGCTCGGCGGCAGGTCCGTGCCGGCCGGATCGGCGCGGGCACGCAGCAGTTCGGTGATGAAGAACGGGTTGCCGCCGGTACGGGTGACCAACCGTGCCAGCGCCGGCCCGGCCGGTGGCGCACCGGTGCGTCGCCGCACCAGGTCGGCCACCGCATCGCTGGTCAGCCCGGTCAGCCGCAGTCGACCGAAGCCGGGGCCGCGGGCCAGCTCCGCCACCGTGGCCACCAGCGCCGCATCGTGTTCGTACGGCCGCAGGGTGGCCAGCACCAGGGCGCGGGTGCCGGGCAGCGCGGTGGTGAGGAAACGCAGCAGCAGCAACGAGTCCGGGTCGGCGGCGTGCAGATCGTCCAGGACGATGAGCAGCCCCGCCGGTTCGGCCGCCGCGCGGACCAGCTCCGCCACCGCCTCGTACGCCTGGAACCGGGCCGCCGGATCGGGGCTGACCTCGCCGGTCGCGTCGTGGGCCGGCCCAGCGGCGAACCCGTCGAGCCCGCGCACCGTTCCGCTGGCCCCGACCTGTGGCATGGCCACGAGGCCGCGCACCACCTGCCGCCACAGCCAGAACGGCGGCGCCTGCCCGAGGTCGGGACAGTGTCCCCACACCACCGCGACGCCGTCGGCCCGGGCGACGGCGCCGACCGTCGCGGCCAGGCTGGTCTTGCCGATCCCCGGTTCACCGACCACGATGGCGCTGCGGCCGTGCTCGCGGGTCGCCCCGGCCAACGCCGCCACCAGCCGGGCCAGCTCGGCACCCCGACCCACCAGCGCTCCCGCCGGGTCACCCGACCCCACCGGCACAAGACGCGAACCGGTTCCCACCTGCGCCGGCACGGGTGAGGCGCTCGCGCCCGGCGAGACCGCCTGCTCCAGGATCAGCGTGTGCAGCTCCCGTAGGTGCGCGCCGGGATCGATCCCATATTCGTCGACCAGGATCCGGCGGCCCTCGTCGTACGTGGCCAGCGCCTCGGTCTGCCGGCCGGCCCGGTACAGCGCCAGCATCAACTGGGCGCGGGCGGTCTCGCGTACCGGGTGGGCCGCCACGAACTGACGCAGCTCGGCGAGGACAGTCGCGTGCCGGCCGGCGGCGACGGCCGCGGTGAACCGTCCCTCCTCGGCGATGAGTCGCAGCTCGGCCAACCGCGCCGCCTCGGGACGTACCGCGGCCAACTCGGCCGCTCCGGTCATCGGCTCACCCCGCCAGAGCCGTAACGCGTCGTGGTAGTCGCGTTCGGCGGCCGCCGGCTCACCGGCGCTCAGGCGCTCCGCCGCCCGGTCCACCAGTTGCCGGAACCGGGTCGCGTCGATGCTGTCAGGATCGACGCGAAGCTCGTAGCCCTTCGATCGGCTCCGCAGGATGCGGGCCGCCTCGCGGGGGGAGCGGTGCGGCTCCACGGCCCGGCGCAGCCCCGCCACGTACGTGCGCAGGGTGATGTCCGCACTGGGCGGCGGTCGGCCGTCCCACAGAGCGTCGACCAGCCAGTCGGCGGCGACGAACCGGTTCGGCCGAAGCAGGAACAGCACCAGCAGTGCCCGCTGCTTGGGCCCACCGAGTGGCACCACCTGCCCGTCCCGGACCACCTCCGGCGGCCCCAGCACCCGGAACTGCACTCCACCACCATCTTCGGCCCGACCTGGCCCGGCCGAGTATGCCAGCTGACGATCCTTCGGCCTGTCGCCTGGCCGTCCTGACAGGACTGCGACCTGCCGCCACGCCGGTGCTCCGGCTGTCAGCCCATGCTCTTGGTGCCGTCGATGGACTCGCGGATGATGTCGCGTGACCGGCGTGCTGGGACGTCTCGGCGACGAGGTGCAGCAGCACCCGGCGCGCCGACCAGCGGACACCGGACTCGAACCACGGTGCGTCGGGCAGGGGTTGGCTGGCGTCCAGATCCGGCAGGGTGCGGATCAGGTCGTCGGTGTGCTTGGCGACCGTGTCGTAGGCCGCGAGGATGCCGGCCAGTGTCTCGCCGGGCAACATCTGGAACGTCTGCGCTCGCTGTTCGAAGGTGGCCGGGTCGGTGACGCTCGGCATCGCCGTTGCACCGTGCTGGATGAAGCTAGCCCAGGTCTACGGCGGCTCGGTCATGACGGGCCCCTTTCGTCGGTTTCAGCCCGCACGCTATCGGCCACCTCCGACATTCCACGCCTTCGTCCGACAAGCGCCGCTGGCCCGACGAACGGCAGTGGCGTGGTCGACTCCGCCCGTACCCGTAGGTCAGTCTCCGCTGGCCAGCGCCTCGCGCATCCGGTTGATCTCGACGTTCTGCTCCACCACCACGCTGCTGGCCATCTCGTTGATGAGGGGTTCGCTGCCGAGCACGAGCGCCTCGTTGGCCATCTTGATCGCACCCTCGTGGTGTTCGGTCATCATGACGACGAACATCCGGTCGAAGTCGGCGCCGCGAGCGGCGGTGAGACGGTTCAGCGCCTCCGCCGACTGCATACCGGACATCGTGTGCCGGTGGTCGCCGCCGGAGTTGCGGTCCAGACCGCGTTCGGCCAGCCAGTTCTCCATGAACTTGATCTCGGGCTCCTGGGCCGCCAGCATGCGCTCCGCGATGCGTTTGAGCTGCTCGTTCTCGCCTCGGTCGGGGACCAGTCGGGCCATCACCAGCGCCTGCTCGTGGTGCGGGATCATCATGGTGACGAAGCGGATGTCCGCGTTGTTGTGCGGCTGGCGCGGCAGGGCCGACACCTCGTTCGCCGGGGCAGTCCGGGCCGTTTCGCCGGGGCGGCCGGGCAACAACACCGGCGCGGTGGAGTCCGGCAGGCCGGGCAACTCGATGGCCTGCGTCGGGCTGGCGGTCGCCGCCGGCTCCGATGTGTCCTCCGGCTGCAGGAACAGCACCGCGGCCCCGACGGCGAGTACCGCCAGCACCGCCAGTTCGACCAGCACGACCGCCCGTGACTGGCGGAGAACCTTGCCTATCCGTACGCCTTGCACGACTTGCCTCCCGCCGTGGACCCGAGGTTGGCCGGGATCGTAACGCGGCCTGCGGATATGACAGCAGGGGTTGGGGACGTGGAAAAGACGTCATTAGTCGTTCCTGCGGTTGTTCGTGCTCCCGGTGTTGCCTAATCGTGATCATGGCGTCCGGTCAACTGTGACCCAAATCACAAAAATTCGCGGTCCCGCAGGTTATCGTCCCGCTACCCCCAATTCACCCACGACGAAGGGTGTAACTACATGTCACAACCAACCGCGCGAGGGAAGCGGAGGGCCATCCTCGGCCTCGCCGCCACCGGCGCCCTCCTCCTCAGCACGGTCGCGGCGGCGCCGGCGAGCGCCGCCGCGAACGTGATCCCGGGCGTTGACGAGATCGTCAGCAGCGCCAACCTCACCCAGATCGCCAATGTGCCGAAGTTCGGCGGCTTCGCCGCCGAGTCCTCGTACAACAGTGACCTGGCGTTCCAGGGCGACCACGTGTTCGCCGGCAACTACAACGGGTTCACCGTCTACGACGTGAGCACCCCCGCCTCACCGCAGGTGGTCAGCCAGGTCGTCTGCCCGGGTGGGCAGGGCGACCCGTCGGTCTTCGGCAACCTGCTGTTCTTCGCGGTCGACTCGCCCCGTAGCGACGACTCGTGCAGCAGCGGCTCCGGCTCGGTGGCCAACGCGGCCCACTGGGAGGGTGTCCGGATCTTCGACGTCAGCGACAAGGCCAACCCGCAGTACATCAAGTCGGTCCGTACCGACTGCGGGTCGCACACCCTGACGCTGGCGCCGAGCAAGGACGGCAAGGACGTCTACGTCTACGTCCAGTCGTACAGCCCGTCGGCCAGTGCGGCGTACTGCCGGCCGCCGCACGACAAGATCTCGATCATCAAGGTCCCGGTGGCGAACCCGACCAGCGCCTCCGTGGTCGCCACCCCGGTGCTCTTCCCGGACGGCGGCAACACCAACACCAGCGGTTGCCACGACATCACCGTCTACCCGGAGCTGGACCTCGCGGCCGGCGCCTGCATGGGTGACGGCATCCTGATGGACATCTCCGACCGGGAGAACCCCGTCGTCCTCAGCAAGGTCCGCGACACCAACTTCGCGTTCTGGCACTCGGCCACCTTCAACAACGCCGGCACCAAGGTGCTCTTCACCGACGAGCTCGGCGGCGGCAGCGGCGCGATCTGCACGTCCAACTACCGGACCAACCAGGGCGCGAACGCGATCTACGACATCGTCGGCTCCGGGGCCAACCGCCAGCTGGTCTTCAAGAGCTACTTCAAGATCCCGCGGGAGAACAGCACCCGGGAGAACTGCGTCGCCCACAACGGCTCGCTGATCCCGGCCATGGGCCGCGACATCATGGTCCAGGCGTGGTACCAGGGCGGCATCTCGGTGATCGACTTCACCGACTCCGCCAACCCGTTCGAGATCGCCTACTGGGAGCGGGGTCCGCTGTCGGACACCCGGAACATCCTCGGTGGATCCTGGTCGGCGTACTGGAACAACGGCTACATCTACTCGAACGACATTCAGAAGGGCCTGGACGTCCTCAAGCTGGACGACCCGCGTACGAACAACGCGCGGGCGATCGCCTTCGAGGAGCTGAACGTCCAGACCCAGCCCAGCTACCCGTCCTGCACCACCGTCCTGCGTGGACGGCAGAACGGTAGCCTCACCATCAAGTCCGGCATCACCTGCTTCGACGGGGTGACGCAGAACGGCGCGATCAAGGTGAACCCGGGCGCCGGTCTGATCGTCTTCGACTCGAAGCTCAACGGTTCGATCCAGGCCACCGGCGCCTCGGTGGTGTCGATCGTGGAGAGCAGCGTCAACGGTTCGGTGAACGCCCCCGGCGCCACCATCCGTGACACCAAGGTGAACGGATCCGTGCGGACCAGCTGATCCGTACCCCCGTCACCACAGCACCACAGCTCCGGCCCGGCGGATTCCCGCCGGGCCGGAGCCCGGTCCGGCCCCGGCACGTCGCGCGGCCCGGCACCTCACTCACGACACAGGGGTACGTCCGGCTCGACGACGGTACGGTTGATGATGTCCTTGCTGACGAAGGTCGCCTCCTTCGGGATCGGCACCCCCAGCACGACCTCGATCGCCTTGGCCAACGGCGCGGAAACGTTGAGGCCCTCACCCGCCCGCGCGGTCACCACGAGCGTGGTACCCCGACACTTCACCGCCGGCCCGGCCAACGGCAGACCCACCCGACCGGCCGCCGAACCGTTGGTCAACCCCAGCGAGGCCACCACGCCGACGAACGGCCCGGCACCGGCCACCGGCAGACCGAGCATCAGACCGAAGCGGAACTCCGCGGCCACCACGATCGCCTCGACACCGACCGACACCCCCCGCAGCGACTGCATGATGCTCTCCTGCACGGAGAAGGTCGGGGTGAGCACCGAACCCCCTTCGTAACCGATCGGTCCGGTCAGACCCCACCGGCCGGTGCCCGAGATGTTGCCGTTCTTCGCGGTGAACGCCGTCTGGACGAGGAACTTGAACGTCTGCTTGAGTGTCGCCGGGAAGCCGCCGATGATGATCGGCTGCGACAACTCGATCGGTAGCTCGATGCGCGCCTTCTTGTTGTCACTCAGCCCACCCTGCGCGCCGGCCGCGACGGTGATGGCGAGACCGTGCACCCCGTCGATGCGGAACCGAGGGTGGGGGATCACCCCGTTTGTCACCTTCACGTTGCCCGACAGCCGGAGGTTGTCGAGGAGCAACTGGATGTCGAAGTCGACCTTGAGGCCGGAGGCCGCCGTGCTGTGCTGCGCGGTCAGGCCCACTTTGGTACGACCCAGGTAGGCGGTCACGCCCCACCCGCCGATCTTGCGTTCCATGCTGTGGGTCGCGCCCCCGCCGCCAGGTGCGCGAGCGGGCCCGAGCACAATCGGCGGTACGGCGATCCGCAGGTCGGACAACTCGCTCTCGTTCGCGCCCAGCCCGAGCGCGCCGCCGGTGCCCCCGCGCAGGTCGAGCGTGCCGCCGCCCGTGCGCCCGCTCAGGCCGAGCGCACCGCCGCCCATGCCGCCGCCCAGGCCGATGGCGTTGCCGGTCAGGCCGGTGGCGTCCGCCGCGTCGGGCAGCACGGGGGTGGCCGGTGCGTCCTCCTCGACCACCTCGCCGAGCAGGTCGGGCAAGGGGCTGAACTGCTGCGCGGTCAGGTCGAGCGGCTGGTCGAAGGTGATGTCCGCGTCGCGGACCACATCGGTCAGCTGCACCGGAGCCAGGGTGACCGCCCGGTCGCCGCCGGAGTTCTCCACCCGTACCACCCGGCCGACCGCCTGACTGGTGGCGAACATGATCTTGCCGGGCTGGAGTTCGTCCGCCCCGGGGGCGTCACCGTCGACGACATAGGTGAACCCGTCGTCACTGACCGAGCGGATGGCCTTGCCGCCGCCTTCGACGAGCACCACGTCCGGCTGGTAGACCACTGAGTCGTCCGGCTTCGGGGCGTACCCGTATCGGTCGTCGGCGTCCCCGCCGCCACCTGGCAGCTTGACCCTGCTGCATCCGGCGGTCAGCACGACGGCGCAGGTCAGGGCCAGCGCGCCGCTCACCCAGCGACGCACGGCGACCGCGTCGATCCGGCCCGCGAACGGAGTTCTGAGCATCCTCCGACGCTATGTCGTCCGGCCCTACGCCGAATCCGGTGTTTCCCTACGAATCAGTGCTCACGGCCGGCCCGCGACCGCGGTATCCGTCGACTGTCGCCGCGTCCCCGCCGTGTCGCCGGTGGCAGGGCGGAGGGAAGTCCGTCCTTGCGCCCATCCGGTCGAGGCGAGCATCGGCACCGGTCGAGGGGAGCATCGGCACGTCGACCGTCGATGTGTTTGGCCTGGGTGGACCTGGGCATGTCTGCACCGGAAGGAGTCCCCGTCCCAGGTCGTGCGGAGGGAAAGCGATGCCAGCAGGATCGAGTCCCAAGCGGGAACGGCAGTACGAACACATCAAGGCCAGCGCCAAGAAGCGTGGCGTGGGGGAGGGCCGCGCCAAGGAGATCGCCGCCCGGACGGTGAACAAGGAACGGGCCCGGGCCGGCGAGTCGCGTACCGCGAGCCGATCGTCGCTCGACGACGTCTCGTCCGGACATCGCGGCGGCAAGCGGTCGCACAGCGGAGCGCAGGGGCGTACCAAGGAGCAGCTCTACAACGAGGCGCGCAAGCGTGGCATCAAGGGCCGCTCCTCGATGTCGAAGGAGCAGTTGGAAAAGGCGCTGTCCAGCCGGTGAGACACCGGGCCGCTGCCGCGGCGCGCCGTTTCGCCGAAACGGCGGGGTGCGCAGTGGCGGGATACCGCCGTTTCAGCGAAACGGAGTCGATGACCGTCCGCTGGAAGCAGGCTCGCTGTCAGTCGGCGGGGTCGGTGATGTCGGCGAGGGTGGCCGCGAGTGCTGCCAGAGCGGCGTCGGCCTCGACGAGCACGGCCGTACCGTGTCGTCCGGTACCGAGGGTGATCGTGCGGCCCCGGATCCGTTCGTCGGCCACGACCGGCCATCGGTTGGTCGCGCCGAACGGGGTGATGGCACCCCGCTCGTAGCCCGTCACCGCCTTGGCCGTGTCGGCGTCCGGCAGGGACAGCCGGTTCACCCCGAGCAGCGCCCGTAGCCGGGGCCACGAGATGACCCGGTCACCCGGAACGAGCACGAACAGGTAGTCGTCGTCGCTGCGGCGTACCACCAGGGTCTTCACCACATCGGGCACCGCCACGCCGAGTGCGGCGGCGGCCTCGTCGAGGCTGCGGACCGGGCCGTGTTCGACGACCTGGTGGCGCAGGCCGGCCGCGGCGAGTGCGTCGAGAGCCGGCGTGGACACGACGACAGCCTATCGTCGTACCCGTCGGCGCAGGTCGGTACGCGGACGTCGTGATGTCGGACCCGCGCACTAGCCTTGGCGGCATGCAGCAGGCTGTGTCCGGTGGGAGCCACGATGGCTGACGCCGACGACGTGCGGCGCCTGGCGCTGGCGTTGCCCCAGGTGGTGGAGATCGACAGCGACGGCTTCGACTTCCGGGTGGCGGACAAGGGCTTCGTCTGGTCCTATCCTGAGCGTCGCCCGGGCAAGCCCCGCACCATCCGCACCGACATCGCCGTGCTGTACGTCGGTGACGAGGCCGAGAAGCAGGCGCTGCTGCTAGGTGAGCCGGAGACCTTCTTCACCACCCCCGGCTACGACGGGTTGCCCCTGGTCATGCTGCGACTGACGCGGGTGGACGCCGAGCGCCTCGCCGAACTCGTCACCGATGCCTGGCGGATGCGCGCCCCGGAGTCGGTCGCGGCCGAGGTTGACGACCGGTTCGGCTGACGGGCGCCGACCACTAGACTTCCGCGGTGCCGTTGACCTTGCCCTCGCATCTGGCGGCGGTCCTGCCGCTGAAGCTGTGGCGGCCACGATGGTTCGACGGGGTGGCGTTGTCGGCCGGTGCCGTGGCACCGGACGTGGCCCACCTGATGTACCGCGCGGATGGGCCCGGCTTCCCGGACACGCACACCTGGCCCGCGTTGGTCTGGTGGTGCCTACCCGTGGCATTGGCGTACGCCCGGATCTTCCGGTCCTCGATCGGCACTGTCGCGGCCCACCTGCCGCAGAACCGCCGGTTCGGGTGGTGGGTCGACGGGCCGCCGGCGGGCGGCGGCCATCGCTTGTGGGTCACCGTCACCTCGGCGTTGGTCGGTGCGGCCAGCCACCTTGCCTGGGACTGGCTCACCCACACGGACGACTGGCTGGCCGTGGTGTTCGGTGTCCGTTGGTCGAGCGTCACCGACGTCGCCTGGTGGACGGTGTCGGATCTGACCAGCACCGCGCTCGGTGCCGTCGTCGCGATCTGGTGCCTGGCCCTTCTCGGGCGACCCGACGCCAGGGGAACGGACATACCCGAGCGGGCCACCCGCCCGAAGGCGTTCTGGGGCGCCGTCATTGTCGTTGCCGCCGTGGGCCTGGTTACGGTGCCGATGCTGCCCGGCGCGTCGTCTCCCGCCGCCACCGGCGTACGCCTCATCCACCTCGTCGGTGCGGCGTTGCTGGCCGGTGTCCTCGTGGTGCGGTTCTGGCCGGCCCGCCGGTCCGGCTGAGCGTCGACACCGTCCACCGACCGGCCTTTTGGATCTTGTTGGTTCGGCTGTGGCATGGTGGCGGGATGGAACCGCAGGTGGCTGCCGGACAGGCTCAACCCGAGACCGTCCGGCTCGGCCTGCGGATGTTGCGCGACTACCATCGTCCGACCCTCGCCCGGATGCGGGCGCTGCTGCGCAGCATGGTGACCTCGTTCGTGGTGCTCAGCGCCACCTTCTGGCTGCTGCCCGGGGTGACCACCACCGGCCTGGTCGGGTTGTTGTGGCTGGTCGGCCTGGTCACCGCGGTCGGTGCGGTGTTGCGCCCGCTGCTGTTGGCGCTGGCCACCGCGCTCGGCGGGCTCGGTGCCCTGGCCATCGGGGTGGGTGTCCAGGCGTTGGTGATGTACGTGGCGTTGCGGCTGGCGCCGGAGGCGCACGTGGCCGGGTTTCCGGTGGCGTTCGCCGCCGCCTGGCTGGCCGTGGCGCTCGCCGCGATGGTCAACTGGTTGGCCGACGCCGGCACCGACGACTCGTTCGTCAGTGAAATGCTGCGGCTGATGAGTCGGGTCCGCCGCAGCCTCGACGGCCGCCCGCGTTGGCGACCGTGGCGTCGGGCCGCTGCCACGTCCACCGAGGATGCCGAACCGGCTGCCGGCTTGTTGATCATTCAGCTCGACGGGGTGGCCGCGCCGGTGGTGCAGTGGGCGGTGCGTGCGGGCAACCTGCCGACCATCGGTCGCTGGCTGCGGTCGGGCAGTCACCGGATGACCCGCTGGCACACCGGGCTGCCCGCCACCACCCCGGCCGCGCAGGCAGGCCTGCTGTACGGCGAGGTCGACCACGTGCCGGCCTACCGCTGGTACGAGAAGGCGACAGCCGACGGTGAACCGGGTCGGCTCGTGGTCACCAGCCGTCCCCGGGACGCGGCCGAGGTCGAGCGGCGGGTCTCCACCGGCCGGGGTCTGCTGCGCGACGGCGGCGTCAGCATCAGCACCGCCTTCTCCGGTGACGCTCCCACCAGCCTGTTCACCATCAGCCGTGCCGGGCTGCCCGGACGCTCCACCCCGGGCTACGCGGCCTTCATGACCAGCCCGTACGGCTTCGCCCGCGCGGTGGTGCTCGGAGCCGGTCAGGTGTTACGGGAACTGCACGGGGCCCGACGGCGGCGGGTGCGCGGAGTGCAGCCCAGGGCCGACCGGGGTGGCTCCTACCTGGCGGTGCGGCCGTTGGCCAGCCTGCTCAGCGACCTCAACGTCGCGCTCATCGCCGAGCAGATGGCCCGGGGCGCACCAGTGATCTTCTGCGATTTCGTCGACTACGACGAGGTGGCCCACCACGCCGGGCCGGCCCGCCCGGAGGCGATGGCGGCCCTGGAGACGCTCGACCACACCCTCGGCATCCTGCACCGGCTGACCGCCGAAGGGGCCCGGCGCTACCACGTCGTGGTGCTCAGCGACCACGGGCAGAGCCAGGGTGCCACGTTCCGCCAGCGCTACGGCGAGTCGCTGACCCAGCTGGTACGGCGGCTGACCGCCACGCAGGAGATCCTGCCGGCGCCGGTCGACGACGAGCCGGGTGGCCGCCCCGAGACGTGGGAGCGGGTCGACCGGCTGCTCACCGAGGTCACCGGCCGCAGCGGGATGACCGCCACGGCGACCCGGGTGGCGGCCCGCTCGGCGACCGGAACGCCGGCGGCGGCCGACCCGGCGCCGGCCGTCGACCACAACGAGCCGGAGACCGTGGTGGTGGCCTCCGGCAACCTGGCGATGATCTACCTGGCCCACCATCCGGGACGACTGACCCGCGACCGCGTGGACGCCGTGGCCCCGGGGCTGATCGACGGCCTGACCGCCCATCCCGGCATCGGCCTGGTGGTGGTCGACTCCGCCGCCGGCCCGCTGGCCATCGGCGCGCGGGGAGTCCATCGGCTGTCCGACGGCCAGGTCGACGGCGACGATCCGCTGACGCCCTACGGGCCGCGGGCTCGGCACGACCTGCTGCGACACCAGCAGATGGCGCACGTCGGCGACCTGGTGGTGATCAGCGCGGTGGAACCCGGCCTCGAGGAGGTGCCGGCGTTCGAAGAACTGGTGGGCAGCCACGGCGGGCTCGGCGGGTGGCAGAACGAGGCCGTGCTCATCCATCCCGCCGACTGGCCGCAGCAGGGCGAACTGGTCGGACCGGACGCGGTGCATCGCCAACTGCTCGGCTGGCTGCACCGGCTCGGCCTGCGTCAACCCGACAACCCGGCCAGCCCGGCTAACCCGACCAGCCTGACCAGCCCGACCAGCCCGACCGGGCCGGTCAGGCCGGCGGAGCCGGTGACGCTGGTGGCGGAACCGACAGCGGGCGTCGGCGTCCCCACCAGCCCAGTGCCTGGCTGATCAGGAGCACGATCAGGATCGCGGCGACCACGCTCTGCCACGGTTCGGGGAAGATGGCCCGGCCGAGCACGCCGATCGCGGCGTACAGGGCCGACCACAGCAGACTGGCCGGCAGGTTGGCCACGGCGAAACGCCGCCAGGGCAGCCCGGACACCGCCGCCGCCAGGAGCACCGGCAACCGGCCGCCGGGTATCAGCCGGGACACCAGGAACATCGTCACCCCGCCCTCGCGTACCCGCGCCGACACCCGGTCGAGCCGGTTCGGGCCGCGCAGCCAACGCAGCCGCCGCGCGAAGCGCTCTCCGCCCCAGCACATCGCCAGGTAGACCGCCAGATCACCCACGTACGCCCCGATCGCCCCGGCGAGTACGACGAGCAGCACGGTCACCGGATCCTGGTGTGCGGCGAGGGCGGCGGCGCCGCTGACCGCCGCGCCGGTCGGCACCACCGGGACGACGGCGCCGAACAGCACCACCACGGCGAGCCAGGCCAGCGCGCCGAGCGTGGCGGTCACGACTGACGCACGGTGACGGACTGACCCGGGTGCAGCACCACTGTCCGGGTGGCCGGGGCGACGGCTGTGGCGTGCCGGGCGAAGTCGTCGCCGGGGTGCAGGAACCGGTCGGGGCGGATCCGGTCGCAGCCGATCGGCCAGAAGGTGCCGTAGTGGATGGGCACCGCGCAGGCTGCGCCGGCGCGGCGTACCGCCTCGGCCGCCGCCGGCGGGTCGAGGTGACCGGGCCCGAGGGTGGGACCCCATCCGCCGACCGGGATCAGCGCCAGGTCGACCGGCCCGAGGTCGGCCATCTCGTCGAAGAGGCCGGTGTCGCCGGCGAACCAGGTACGGGCCTGACCGTCGATCAGGTAGCCGATGGCGGGCGCCTGCTGCCGGGACCAGGGGCCACGGCCGGGATGGTGATGCGCGGGTACGGCGCGGACCGTGACCCGGCCGATGGTGATCTGCTCGCCCGGCGACAGTTCCGTGCAGGTGCCGGCGGCCGGGCCGAGGACCCGGCGGACCAGCCGGGCGGCGCCCGCCGGCACCACCAGCGGGGTCCGGGTGGGCAGCCGGCGCAGCGACGGGAAGTCCAGGTGGTCGGCGTGCAGGTGCGACACGAGTACGGCGTCCGGTGCACCGGGCAGCCGGGGGAGCGGGCCACGTCGACGGCGCAGGTGGGCCAGCCGGTCACGCAGCAGCGGATCGGTGAGCAGCCGGGTGCCGGAATCCTCGAGCCACACGGTGCTGTGCCCGTGCCAGGTCAGTGCGACCACACCGTCACCCGTACCGTCGCCATGCCTGCCACCGTATCCGGCCGCCGGTCGGGCGCCCGCACCCGCCACCGACCAGCCCTGCGCCGCCGGGGCGGCAGGCATCGATGGACTTCTTGTTATGTGATCGCTCACATGTTAGCGTCGCGTGCGGGAGCCAAGAGGGCCGATGACTCGATGTTGGCGCTAACAATCGCCGTTTTCGGATGGCTCGACCGGCTGTCGACGTCGTGGTCCCGCCCCACCCGCCCCGCGCGGCGGTCCCGTCCCGGACCGGTCGGGCGTCGGACCCCTTCCACCACCCTCAGGAGTCCACAATGGAATTCGCACCCCTGCGCGGCCGGCCGGTCAGACGGTGGCTCGCCTGGTTGGCCGTCCCGCTGATGCTCGTGACGTTCCTCGCCGCACCGGCGAAGGCGGACAACCCCTTCGTCCAGCACGTCTACACCGCCGACCCGGCGCCGTTGGTGCACGACGGCCGGCTCTACGTCTACACCGGCCGCGACGAGGACGCCTCGACGTACTTCACCATGAAGGAGTGGCGGGTCTTCTCGACGACGGACATGTCGAACTGGACCGACCACGGGGTGCCGATGAGCCTGAGCACGTTCGCCTGGGCGGACGCGAACGCCTGGGCCGGGCACGTGGTCGCCCGCAACGGCCAGTTCTACTGGTACGTGCCGGTGCGGCAGCGGTCCAACGGGCAGATGGTCATCGGGGTCGGGGTGTCGAGTTCACCGACCGGCCCGTTCCGGGACGCGCTCGGCCGCCCGCTGGTCGGCAACGGTGAGATCGACCCGCACGCCTTCATCGACGACAACGGTCAGGCCTACCTCTACTGGGGCAACCCGAACCTGTGGTACGTCCGGCTCAACCAGGACATGATCTCGTTCTCCGGCAGCCCGACGCAGATCCCGCTGACCACCGCCGGCTTCGGCACCCGCACCGGCAACTCCAGCCGTCCGACGCTGTACGAGGAAGGCCCCTGGGTCTACAAGCGCAACGGCGTCTACTACAACGTCTTCGCGGCCGAGTGTTGCAGCGAGTTCATCGGCTACTCCACCGCACCCGGACCCACCGGACCGTGGACCTACCGGGGGACGGTCATGCCCCGGCAGGGCGCCAGCTTCACCAACCACCCGGGGATCATCGACTACGCCGGCAACTCGTACTTCTTCTACCACAACGGTGCCCTGCCCGGCGGCAGCGGCTACACCCGTTCGGTGGCGGTGGAACGCTTCTCCTACAACGCCGACGGGTCGATCCCGGTGATGAACATGACCACCGCCGGCGCGCCCCAGATCGGCACCCTCAACCCGTACGTCACCCAGGAGGCCGAGACCATCAACTGGGGCAACGGCATCGAGACCGAAGCGTCAAGCGAGGGCGGCGTGAACGTCGGGTTCATCGAGAACGGCGACTGGATCCGGGTCCGCGGCGTCGCCTTCGGCGCCGGCGCGTCGTCGTTCACCGCCCGGGTCGCCTCGGCCACCAGCGGCGGCACCATCGAGCTGCGGCTGGACAGCGCCACCGGCCCACTGGTCGGCAGCTGTGCCGTGGCCGGCACCGGCGGTTGGCAGAACTGGGCCAACACCTCGTGCACCGTCAGCGGCGCCACCGGCACCCGCGATCTCTACCTGCGCTTCACCGGCGGCAGCGGCTACCTGTTCAACCTGAACAACTGGCGGTTCACCGCCGGCTCGGGCAGCGGCGCGAACCTGCTGACCAACGGCACCATGGAGAACGGCACGACCGGCTGGTCGGTGTTCGGCAGCGGCACCCTGTCGTCGGCCACCACCGTCGTCCGCAGCGGCTCGCGGTCGCTGCTGCACTCCGGGCGTACCGGATCGTGGAACGGCCCCAGCCAGGACGTGACCTCGGCGCTGACCAACGGCCGGACGTACACCACGACCCTGTGGGTACGCTCGCAGAGCGGCACCCCCTCGGTGCGGCCGACCCTGGCGGTGACCGCCAACGGCACCACGAGCTACGTCCAGCTCACCCCGGCGGCGACGGTGAACGCCAACGGCTGGACCCAGCTCACCGGTACGGCGACCGTGTCGTGGAGCGGCACCCTGTCCAACGCCCGCTTCTACGTCGAGACGGCCTCGGGCACCGACAGCTTCTATCTCGACGACGTGTCGTTGCAGTGACCTGACCGTGGTGGGCCCGGCCGTGGCGTCGGGCCCACCACCGTGCTCAGCCCGGTGTGACGGCGGCGTCGAGGCGGGCCACCAGCGTCTTCGGTGCCACGATCCGGTAGCTGTCCTCGATGACCTCGGCCACCTCGTCGGCCTGCACGCCGGTGTCGAGGCGTACGCCCACCCAGCCGCGGTGCCCCACATAGGGCGGCCGGAAGTAGACGTCCGGGTCCGCGGCGATCAACTCGACGGCCGAGCCGGGCGGCGCGGCACACCACAGGTGCGGAAAGTCGTTGCGGTGGTGGCCGTCCGGCCACAGCTGCGCGAAACACTTCTTGTCGCGGACGAACCAGGTCGGTGTGCCGTGGCTCAGACGCTCGCTGACCTCGGGCAGCCCCAGGCACACCTGACGGATCGTGTTCACCGGGTCGATCATCGTCTCACCGTACGGCAGTGGCGTGACCGACTCCACCGCCTGACGCAGCGCGAGTCGCGGCCGACGGCGCTGGGGCGCAGGTCACAGGCCCACCCGCCTTGATCGCCCATAAATCCTACGGGCATACTAGGGCTATGCCTCTGCTGCTGACCGCCCGTCGCGCGGTCGACTACGGCCGCACCGGCAGCGCGCTCTGTCCCGGCCGCTGACCCGGTCGCGGGTCGCCGACGCCGGAATCGGCACGGCACCAACTCCTCAGCAGGGCCCACCCCACGTCGGCCGCCGGCAGCCCCGCGCTTTCCGTACACCCGCATCGGATCTCGCTGCGCCCTGCCTGTGCTCGCCACAACCCTGATCACCGCCTGCGCGCCGCACGGCGCGCGGATCCGGCACACCCATCGACGACAAGGCTGCTACGCCATGACTCTGCACACCCCCACACCCTCGACACTGCGTCACGCCCCGTTCGGCGCCGACGAACTGGCCGCCGCGCGCACCGACCTGACCACCGGAATCAACCGGATCTTCGCCGCCTCGGCGATGTCCGCCAGCGGACACGGCAACATCAGCGTCCGCCTGCCCGGACACGACAACCTGCTCGCCGTCAACGCCGGCGAACTGCTGCGCCCCTGGCCGGCGAACGACCTGCGGGTCGGCCTACCGGCGCTGCGTACGGTCAACGACGAGGTCGTCGTGGTCGACCTCGACGGCGAGGTGCGCTACGGCGCGCCCAGCCCGTCGGTGGCCGCCATCCTGAAGATGCACGTCGGCGTCTACCGCACCCGCCCGGGCGTCAACGCGGTCATCCACACCCACTCGCCGCACGCGACCAGCTACGCCCTCGCCTCGGTCAGCCTCCCCGCCCGCTACGAGGCGCTGCTGGTGCACGGGCAGGCGGTCGACGTCCCGGTCGCGCCCTGGGCGCCCCGCGGCACCGCCGAAGCGGTCCGCACCATCGCCGAGACCTACCAGGCCCACCCGCAGACGTACGGGGTGCTGCTCGGCAACCACGGCCTGCTCGTCGCCGGAGACGACGCGAAGCACGCCGCGAGCCTGGTGGTGGCGATCGAGGAAGCGGCCGAATCCAGCCTCGGCGCGCTCGCCCTCGGCGGCGTGACGCCCTTCCCGGACCACGTCAAGGACCTCGACCTGCGCCTGCGCTTCTGACCGGCGTCGACCAACCCCTCCACGACCTGAGAATCGAGATCAACCATGTTCCGCACGACCCGGATCACCGGTCACCCCAGCCTTCCCACCACGTTCCGCCGTGGCGCCGCCGGCCTGCTCGCCGCCGCGCTGCTCGGCACCGCCGTGACCGGCTGCGGTTCGGACCAGGCCACCGACGCCGCCGGTACGGACGACGGCCTGACCACCATCACCCTCGCCTCGTCACCGTTGGGCCACCTCGCCCCGATCTACCTCGCCGAGGACAAGGGCATCTTCGCCAGACACGGCCTGAAGGTCGAGGTGGACACCGAGACCTCCGACCTGACCTCCGTACCGTCGGTGCTCGCCGGCAAGGTCGACTTCGCCACCGGCGACCTCACCACCCTCATCGTGGCCCGCACCCAGGGTCTGGACGTCAAGGCCGTGGTGCCGGCGTCCGCCTCGACCGGCAAAGCCGGCGCCGACTACGGCGCGCTGGTGGTGGCCGCCGACTCCGGCATCACCAGCCCGAAACAGCTCGAAGGCAAGACCGTCGCGGTCAACATCCTGACCAACATCGCCGCAGCCGCCGCCCGGGAGGCAGTGCGGGCCGACGGCGGCGACTCGGAATCGCTGAAGCTTGTCGAGATCCCCTTCCCGCAGGTGCCCGCCGCCATCAGCGAGGGCCGGGTGGCCGGCGCCTGGGTGGTCGAGCCGTTCCTGTCCGCGGCCAAGGCGCAGGGCGCAGTGCCGATCGGCTGGGGCTTCACCGACCTGGCCGAAGACCTCACCGTCTCCGCCTGGTACACCTCCGGCGCCCTGGTCACGCGCAAGCCCGAGGTGGTCACCGCGTTTCGCACCGCGATCCGGGAGGCGTACGCCTACGCCCGCGAGCACGAGGACGAGGTCCGCGCGAAGATCCCCACCTTCACCCAGATCACCCCGGAGGTGGCTGCCAAGATCACCATCACCGGCTGGCGGGACGAGGTGAGCCGGCAGGCCGCCGAGAAGCTGGCCGGGTACGCCCGACGCGACGGCCTGATCAACACCACACCCGACCTCGACGAGCTGATCCTGCCGTGACCACCGGCAGTCGTACGCCCGCCCACACCCGGCGGCCGGCCGGCACCACCGGCCGCCGGGTGCTCGGCATCCTCGGGCTGCTGCTCGCCGCGATCGGCTACGAGGCGGTGACCCGGGCGTTCTTCTCACCGCTGCACGTACCGCCGCTGACGGCCATCGTGCCGCGCGCCGCCGAACTGCTCACCGAGGCGCGGTTCTGGACCGCGACCGGCCGCACCCTGCTGGTTTCGGCGGTCGGCCTGCTGATCGCGCTGGTGGCCGGAGTCGTGGTCGGCTTCGCCGTCGGCTCGGTGCCGTGGCTGCTGCGGGCCGCCTCGTCCACCCTGGACTTCCTGCGCCCGGTGCCGTCGATCGTGCTGATCCCGGTGCTGGTGCTGGTGCTCGACGTCGGGCAGATCACCGTCCTGCTGGTCGCCGTCTCCTGCTTCTGGATCGTGCT
Organism: Micromonospora maris AB-18-032; assembly: GCF_000204155.1. Taxonomy (NCBI): domain Bacteria; kingdom Bacillati; phylum Actinomycetota; class Actinomycetes; order Micromonosporales; family Micromonosporaceae; genus Micromonospora; species Micromonospora maris. The sequence goes on from NC_015434.1 coordinate 3,199,584, forward strand.
GTTCCAGGTGCTCTACGGTCTGCGTGACGTCGACCAGGTGGCCGTGGACACCGCCCGCACCATCCGGCTCGGCCGGTTGGGTCGCATCATCCACGTCACCTGGCCGAGTGTGCTGCCGTACCTCGGCACGGCGTTGCGGCTGATCGTCTCGGTGGCCCTCGCCCTCGCCATCACCGGCGGGCTGGTGATGGGCGCCGCCGGTCTCGGCGAGCTGATCTGGTCCAGCCAGGAATCCGGCGAGTTCACCGGCATGTACGCGCTGGTGCTGCTGACCGGCGGGGTGGGCATCGCCCTCGACATGGCCGCCCGGCTGGCCGAGCGACGACTGTTGCACTGGCATGTGGCGACCCGGCGTGAGGTGGCGGCCCGATGAAGGCAACGCTCGTCGCCGGCCTGAACCGGGGCGCCCGCACCGTCGCTCTCGCCCTGGGCCTGCCGGTGCTGCTGTTCACCGCCTGGTGGGTGCTCAGCGCGGACAGCACCACCATCTTCCTGCCGCCGCTGAGCCGCATCGTCGAGGCGTTCGGTCAGGTGTGGTTCTCCGAGGTCTTCTTCCGTGACGTGCTGCCCAGTCTGCGGCGGCTCGCCGCGGGGTACGCCGCGGCGCTGCTGGTCGGCGTCGGCGTCGGCTACCTGGTCGGCCGTTGGTCGGTGGTACGCGACCTGACCAGCCCGATCCTCGCCTACTTCCGGGTGCTGCCCGCCCCGGTGCTGATCCCGGTGCTGCTCGTCGCCGTCGGCATCGGCGACGCCACCAAGCTGATCGTCATCGCGTCGGGCGCGGTCTGGCCCATTCTGCTCAACACCGCCGACGGGGTACGCGCCGTCGACGAGGTCCAACTCGACACCGCCGCCGCCTACCGGCTGCGGGCCTGGACCCGGCACGGGCTGATTCTGCGCGCCGCCACCCCGCAGGTCTTCGCCGGGGCGCGGCAGGCCCTCGGCATCTCGCTCATCGTGATGGTGGTCAGCGAGATGCTGATGAGCACCGACGGGCTGGGCTTCACGGTGATCCGCTTCCAGCGCACCTTCGCGATTCCCGAGATGTGGAGCGGCGTGCTCCTGCTCGGCCTGCTCGGCTTCGGCCTGGCAAAAGTCTTCGAACTCATCGAGCGGCGTGCCCTGCGGTGGCATCGCGGCGCCACCGGACGAGAGGAGTCGTGGTGAGCACCGACGACGCCCTGCTGCGCATCGTCGACCTGGGCAAGTCCTACCGGGCGCGGGAGCGCACGGTGGATGCCCTGGCCCAGGTCGACCTGACCGTCGACAACGGCGAGTTCGTCGCCGTCGTCGGCCCCTCCGGCTGCGGCAAGACCACCCTGTTGAAGATCATCGCCGGGCTGCTGCCCGCCACCACCGGAGACGTCTTCCTGGCCGGGCGACGGGTCACCGAACCCCCCGCCGACCTGGGCGTGGTGTTCCAGGAGTACGGGCGCAGCCTGTTCGCCTGGAAGACCGTCCGGCAGAACGTCGAGCTGCCGCTGCGCAGCCGGGGTGTCGGTCGTGCCGAACGCCGAGAACTGGTCGCCGAGGCGCTCGACGCGGTCGGCCTGGGCCAGGCCGCCGACGCGTACCCGTGGCAGCTCTCCGGTGGCATGCAGCAGCGGGTCGCCATCGCCCGGGCCGTCGCGTACCGGCCCCGGCTGTTGTTGATGGACGAGCCGTTCTCCGCTGTCGACGCCCAGACCCGCGGCGACCTGGAGGATCTGCTCGCCCGCCTCTGGCGCCGGTACGCGATGACCGTCCTGTTCGTCACCCACGACATCGACGAGGCGGTCTACCTGGGCCAACGGGTGGTCGTCCTCGGCGCCTCACCGGCCGGGGTCATCGCCGGGTTCCCGATCGACCTGCCGGCCGAGCGCGACCAGCTCGGCACCCGCTCATCGGCCCGTTTCGGCGAGCTGCGCGCCCAGGTCTACGCGCAGGTACGCCGCACACCGCACCTGGAAGAGGTGGCTCCATGACCAACCCGCAGCCCGACACCACGCCCCGCTGGCAGGACACCGGCGGCGGCGACGGCCCGCTCTGGTCGTTTTCCGTCGGCGACGTCGAGGTGTTCCCGATCCGCGAGGTCGACTACTTCCCCCTCCCGACGGACTTCTTCCCCCAGCTGGCGACCGAGTCCTGGACCGACGGCGCGTTCTACACGGCCGAGCCCTGGACTCGCGACGGCCGGATCGTGCTCAACCAGGAGGCCCACCTGCTGAAGACCCGTGACCGGTTGATCCTGGTCGACGCCGGTGGCGGCAACGGCAAGCCGCGCAACGGCGGCGTGTTCGACCGCGCCGACCGGCCCTTCCTGGAACAGTTCGCGCGGGCCGGCGTCAGCGTCGACGACATCGACACGGTGGTCTTCACTCACCTGCACGTCGACCACGTCGGCTTCGCCACCAGCTCCGACGGCGCCGGTGGCTGGGTGCCGACCTTCCCTAACGCCCGCTATCTGGTCGTCCGCGAGGAGTACGACTGGTGGACCGGCCCCGAGGGAGCGGCGGCCATGGCGCGTACGGGTGACTACCTCGCCGACAGCATCCTGCCGTTGCGTGACGCCGGGGTGCTCGATCTGATCCCCGCCGACCACGTGATCAGCCCCGAGATCCACCTGGTGCCCGCGTTCGGGCACACCCCCGGCAACGTCTACCTGGTGGTCGAGTCGGCCGGTCGGCGGGCGTTGTTCGCCGGTGACATGCTGCACCACGGGGTGCAGCTGGAACGCCCGGAGTGGAGCATCCGGTACTGCGTCGTGCCGGGCGACTCGGCCGACCAGCGGCGTCGGCTGCTGGAGCGGGTCGCCGGCTCCGGCGATCTGCTGGTGCCGACGCACTTCCCGTTCCCGGCCGCCGGGTACGTGCACCGGGCCGAGCGCGGCTTCACGTACACCTTCATCGACCTGTGATGCCGTCGATGTTCGTCGCCGACTTCCACACCCACTACGCCTGTCCGGCCTACCCGGCCCTGCCCCCGCACCAGGCCGCGCCCGAACTGGTGCGGCGCTGGCACGGGCTGGCCCGCCGCATCGCCGACCTGGACGGCCTGCTCGCCGAGGCCGGCCGGCGCGGCGTCGACCTGCGGGTGCTCAGCGCGCCACCGGCCCTGGTCACCCCGCACGGCGAACGCACCCACCCGGACGACCTGCGTCGGCTCAACGACCATCTCGCCGAGGCGGTGGCGACCGCGCCGCAGCGGCTGCGGGGCCTGGCCACCGTCGACGCCTTCGCCGGTGACGCCGCCGCCGCCGAGGCCGTCCGCGCCGTGCGGGAGCTGGGACTGTCCGGCCTGGTGGTCGACTGCGCCACGGACGGGCAACTGCTCGGCGCGGCGGCAGCCCGGCCCACCCTCACCGTCGCGGCGGAACTCGGCGTCCCGGTCTTCGCCCACCCGATCAGCCCGGCGGCGATGACCCTAGCCTTCGCCGGTCTCGGCCGGTTCGGCACCTCACTGGCCCGCGGCACCATCAACGCCGCCGCGCTGCTGTCGCTGCTGGTCGACGGGGTACTGGCCGAGCTGCCCGGGCTGCACGTGGTGTTCCCGATGCTCGGGGTGGCCGGCCTGTCCCTGGCCGCCGCGACGGACGAGGGGCAGCACATCACGGCGGCGGCCCCGGCGTCGCAGCGGGCCCACGTCTACCTGGACACGATGGGTTTCGTCCCGGCGGCGATCAGGTTCGCCACCGACCTGCTCGGTGCCGATCATGTGCTCGTCGGCGGGGACTGGCCGATCGGTGCGCGCGAGACCAGCCGCGAGCGGGTCGAGACGGCCCTGACTCAGGCCGGGCTCGACGAAGCGGAGCGCCGGCTGGTCGCCGGTGCCAACGCGCTGCGGCTGGTGGACGCCCGGTGCGTGCCGGCGCGTAACTCCTCGTCGGTCATCACCAGGTAGACCAGCGGGCAGTCCTGCGGCCCGGTCACATCCAGCTGACACAGCGTGCACGGCTGCCCGGGGCGGAGCGGACACCTGGCATCCGGTCTACGGCCCGTCATGACCCCATGATGTCCGCTGCCCACCCCCGGCGACCAGGCCATTCGGCCCCTTTACGGGGGCGGGGCGGCGACGCGGGCCCCGGCGAGATCGCCGGGGCCCGCACTGTCAACTCACGGTTGCGCGGCCCACAGCAGGGCCCGACCCAACTGCGGGTGCAGCCCCTTCGGGTGCAGCCGGAACGTCGGGTTGGTGCCGAAGAGCACCACCCCGTTGCCGCCGGCACTCACCGTGCGCACGATGCTTGCCTGGTTCGCGGCAGCGGCCTGCCCGTTCGCCCCGGTTCTCGCCCACCAGCCGGCTAGCAGCGGGTCCGCCGCGTACGACTGCTCCACGCTCACCCCGGCACCGAGGTTGGTGAACCAGACCGGCTGGCTGATGAAGCTGTACGCGCTGGCGTCGGCGGTGACCGGACCACCCCGGTTCACCACGTTCGCCACCCCGCTGGCCAGCGACGGCCCGGCGGTGGCGGTGACGCTCAACAGCGACGTCGCGTTGCCGAAGCTCGCCCCGGCGGTGCCGAGGCCGACCACGCCGCCGCCACGGGCCAGGAAGGCGTCCAGCGCGGCCCGGTTGGTCGCGGTCAGGTTCGCCACGTTGAGGCTGCTCGCCACCAGCAGCACGTCGACGTCGTCGGTAAGCGTGTCGGCAAGCGTCGCGGCGGTGACCGCCCGGGTCGCGAAGCCGAGGGCGGCCAGGGTGTCCCGTGCCTCGACACCGCCCAGGTAACCGACGACGATCTCGCCCAGCGGGGTGCCCGTCCAACGCGCCGGAGCCCGCTCGAAGGTGACGCCGTGCGTCTTGACCGCATCCTGGAGCAGCTTGCGGCTGCTCGGGGTGGTCTGCACCACCACCGACCCGTCGGCGAGCCGGTGCACCCGCAGGCCGTTGCGGATCAGCGAGTTGACCACCAGCAGGTCGGCGGCGTCCTGGATGTCGAGCCGTACGTCGGTGTTGGCGGGCGGCAGGGTGCCGGTGGCCACCCCGTCGTACACCTGCTTCAGCTGCACCTTCGGCAGCTTGGCGTCCCACAGCGTGTCGACGGTGGCGCCCCAGGTCAGGCCCTGACTCCAGGCCGCCGGGCCGGCGTAGAGGTCGTTCACCCGGTCGGTCAGGTCGATGCCCGGCTCCAGCAGCGAGTTGACCAGGCCCCGCTTGGGCTGGTGCAGGTCGATGACGTACGAGCCGGCCGGGTAGCTCGTGCCGTTGGCCCGGAACGACTGCTTGGCCTGCCACACCCGGCCACCGCTGCCGATGAGCAGGTCTACCAGGCGCGCGGCGGCCGGCTCGGACCGCTGCCCGGCACCGGTTGGGATCACGTACGCCCGGGGGAACACCGTGTTGTAGTTGTCCTCCGGACCCCAGCCCGGCACGTAGCCGTCGGGGATGTCCCGCAGCGGCTCACCGGCCCAGCCGCGCCGGTAGACCTCCGCCTGGTCGAAGATGAGCTGGTTGCGGTGTTCCTGGATGTAGCGCAGCGACGAGGCGATCGCCACCTCGTGCACGTCGGTGTTGATGCCCGAGCGCCGCACGCGCTCCTGCGGGGTCAGGTTGGTCCCGCGTGGGTTGAGCGGCGCCTCGATGGTGTACGGGATGCTGCTCTGCAACAACGCGAACGACGGCACGTAGATCGGCGGGAAGTCGTCCCAGACCCCCGGCGCGTCGTCGCGGAACGGGATGCGGGCCCGCTGCGTCTCGGCGTAGCCGAGCGCCCGCAGGTCCTCCTCGATGCCGAGGGCGTTCGGCAGGGCGTGCTTGATGAACAGGTCGTACTCGTTGTTGACGTTGTGCGGCGGGGTGCTCGGGTGCAGCAGCGTCGGGTTGACGTAGCCGTGCAGATCCAGGGTGATGATCGGCTTGGTGTCGATGATCAGCTCGCGGATCAGGTTCGTCTCCGGCTGCGAGACGATTGTCAGATCCCGGTTGAGGTCGTAGCCGTTGCCGTTGGCCCGGGTGCCGGCGATCCGGCCGTCCGGGTTGGCCGTCACGTTGAAGATCAGCCGGTTGCGTTCCAGCAGCCGGATCACCTCGGGATCACGGCTGGTGGCGAACTCCTCGATGACCCGCAGCGCCGCGTCGGTGCCCTCCCACTCGTTGCCGTGGATGTTGGCGTTGACGAACAACGGCGTCTTGTACCCGGCCAGCAGCTTGCGGTCGGTGCGGGCCCGGACCGGGTCCTCCTCGATGAGGCGCTTCCACTCCTCCTGCTGGCGGGCCTGCTGCCGCGTCTCCGGGGCGGTGACGACGACCGCGTACAGGTCGTGGCCGCCGCTGGAGGTGCCGGCCACCCGGGCGGAGACCCGGTTGCTGGTGGCCTGCAACGCGTTCAGCTTCGGCGCGATGTCGTGGTAGGGGATGACGCCGATCGGGATGGAGGCGTCGGCGGGGTTGGCCGGCCAGACCGGAAGTACGTTCTGCCGGGGGTAACCGGTGATCTGGTGGATGCCGGGCGACGATGGGGGCACGGCCGGCAACGCCGAGGCGTTCGCCGGCGCGACCCAGGCCGCCGTACCCAGCAGGGCGAGGGTGAGCCCGGCGGTGGCCAGGCGTACGGACATGGTGTGCACGATGGACAGCTCTCCTGTCGGATGAAGCGAATGCCGTACACGGGCGTGCCGGTAGGGCCGGAGACCTACGGCAGGGAGTCGTCCGTGCGGGCAGGAAGGGGGGATGACCCGGCGTCAGCGGCAGGGTCGACAGGCAGCGCTGGCGACGCGCAGGAGGTCGATGTGACCTCGCTTCGTCAGGTAGGCGCTTCGCACAACATTGATCTTCGTGCAGACACATCGGAGTGTCAAGGGTCATGAGCTGACGGTTACCCCGGGGTCGAGTGCTCCAGGGTGGACTTGAGCGCGGCGAGCTTGTTCACCGCCGCGCTGGCGTACGCGCCGATCCACCGGTCGTGGATGCGTTTGATCGGCAGCGGGTCGAGGTGGTTCCACCGCTCGCGCCCCTTGCGTTGGGCGATGACCAGCCCGGCGGCCTCCAGCACCCGCAGGTGTTGCAGCACCGTGGTCCGGTCCAGGGGGGCCAGCCGTTCGCACAGGTCGCCGGTGGTGCGGGCCTGGTCCTTGAGCAGGTCCAGGAGGCGCCGACGGGTCGGTGAGGCGAGCGCCTTGAACACCTCGTCCAGATCCTGGTCCGGGTTGTCGGGCTCGGCGCGACCGTCTGACATGTTATAAAAATACAACATGTCAGCGTGAGGAGATCAGCATGGACCTGCGGTTCAAGATCGCCGGCCGGATCAGCCGTCCGGTGCATGAGGTGTTCGAGGCCGTCGTCGACCCGGAGCAGCTCTCCCACTACTTCACCACCGGGGGAGCCAAGGGACGCCTGACCGCCGGCGCCACCGTCAGCTGGGACTTCGCCGACTTCCCCGGGGCCTTCCCGGTCGAGGTCGTCGAGGTGCAGCAGGACCGACGGATCGTGCTGCGCTGGGCGGCCGACGACGGGGAGGAGTCGACCGGGGCCTACCAGACGACCGTCACCATGGAGTTCGAGCCGCTGGGGGAGGACCGCACCCTGGTCACCATCGCCGAGGAGGGCTGGCGACCCACCCCGCAGGGGCAGCGCGCCTCGTACGGCAACTGTGAGGGCTGGACGAACATGCTCTGCTGCCTCAAGGCGTGGCTGGAGCACGGCATCGAGTTGCGGACCGGCTTCTACGCCTGATCTGCCCTGCTCACGGACCGGGGAGCGTTCCGTGGCGCGGAACGCTCCCCGGCTCTGCGTCAGGGGTTACCCGACGAACTTGAAGTAGGTGCGGTACTGGAATCCGTTGTCGAGGGTGAGGACGAACTCTCGGCAGGTGCCGGCCCAGGCGGGGTCGGTCTTCCACACGTAGTTGTACCGACCGTTCGCGTTGGCGGACATCTTCGAGTTGCCGGGGTTGACCGCCTTGACGGGGGTCGGCCGCGGGGTGATGGGCCCGCTCGGGTTGACGGTCTGCAGGGTGTCGCAGTCCACCAGTCGCGAGTACGGGGAGTTGCTGGCCAGGATGTCCAGGCCCCGGTTGCTGGCGAGCTGGAACTGCATCGGCGCAGCGTCACCGGCGTCGAGAGTGTTCATCCCCGTACGGTTGAGGAAGTCACCGCGGCAGGACGGGTGGGTGTCGAACGCCTCGCTGTTGTCGTCGCGACCGGTGGTGCCCTGCACCGCGCTGTAGCCCAGCCCTCGGCGGGCGAAGGACGCCCAGAGGCTGCAGGCGTTCTCGCCGCCGGTGAGGGCGGCGTCCGCGGCGATGATGGCGTTGCGACCGGTGACGAAGCCGGGGCCACAGCCCTGCATCTTCAACCCGTCCATCACCAGTTGCAGGGCGAGGTTGTTGCCGCCGGTGTTCCACGCGTCGTAGACGTTCGGGTTGAACCCGTGCCGGTCGATCAGGTCCCAGGTCATGTCCCACAGCACGGCGGCCCAGCCGTGACCGATGCCGTGCGGGGCAGCCAGTGACGTGCCGTCCAGCCAGCCACCGGTCTTGATGCTGTCGTAGGTGAACGGCTGGATGTCCATGTTCCGCGAGTACGGACGCGGCCGGAAACCGTCACCGGTACGGCTGTCCTGGAACAGCGCGTACTGGCCGTAGCCACGCGGGCCCTCGGGGTTGTCGATGGAGGGGTTGATCAGCGAGACGATCGCGAGGAAGTCGCTCCAGCCCTCGCCCATCTGCTCGTTACCGGTCAGACAGTTGACCGTCGGGCCACCGGTGAGCCGCAGCGAGACCCCGTGACCGTACTCGTGGAAGATCGTCTCCGCGCGGAACGAGGCGTCCCGCATGGCCGGGCGGTCCAGGTTGCGGTGCACCCGTCCGGCGGACGGCAGGGCGGCCTTGATGGCGTTGCCGTCGGCCTGGCTCACCATCACCGCGGGGATGCCGACCGCCGGGTTCATCGACCCGTTCATCACCACCGGGGCGCCGGCCACGTTGTTGACGACCACCACGGCGGCCGCGCCGGCCTGCTCGGCGTTGCTGACCTGGGTGTAGTAGTTGCAGCTGCTGCTGCGGTCGAGCACGGCGATCGCGCCGGCCGGCATGCTGTACGCGGTGCAGCCGTCGCCGGTGGCGCCCACCCCGTCGTTGACGAGCGCCAGGTCACCGGCGAAGCCGGCCCGGGTGGGCGCGGGGGTGAACCGGGCGTACTCCGCCTGGTAGGTGGCGGCGCCGGCACCCGAACCGACAGTCACCGCGTTGGGCAGGCCGAACTGGTTGCCCGGCCAGAGGAACATCTGCATCCGGGGCCGGCCGCCGTCCATGGCCGGGGTGGAGAAGTTGGCGTTGTTCTGGCCGGAGCCGTCGTGCGCCTCGCACATCACGTCGTCGCCGCCGACGCCGCCGCGACCGTAGTTGTTGACCTGGAAGTTGCCGGACGGCTCGTCGAAGCCGTAGCCGTAGGTGAGGTCGTGGACGATGTTGCACCAGTAGAACTGGTTGACCACGGCGGCGTCGCGGTAGGTCTGCGGGTGCTCGTCGAGGTCGGCGGGGAAGTCGAAGGTCAGACCCGGTCCGCCGTCGGGGGAACTGCCCGGGTCGACCTGGTTGTTGGCGTCCCGGTCGGTGTAGGCGTGGGCGTTGTTGCCGCGGGTGATGGTGTACTCGGGACCCGGCACCCCGTCGGTGTCGTGCCAGCCGTACGGCGAGGCGGTCCCCTCGGCCGGGTTGGTCACCAGGTTGCGCGGTCCCTCGTTGGCGTCGTTCTTCGGGAACTCGAAGACCCGGTAGCTGGACCCGTCGACGACCTGGTTACGCGGCAGGACGGTCGGGATCTCGATGTCTGCGGCGGTGGTGGCCGCGTGCTGCTCCGGCCGGCCCAGGGTGGCGGCCAGGTCCTTGGGATGGTCGTGGGAGGTCCAGTCGTCGCTGTCGAGCAGTTCCCCGGTCTGCGCGTCGACGGCCACGTTCCACAGGTGCGGGTCCGACGAGTCGTCGATGACCAGTTGCCAGGCCAGCCGCAGCCCGTCGTCGGTCGGCTGCCAGCCCAGCTTCGCCGGGATCGGCTGCTCGGAGATGCCGCTGCCGGAGATCACGGTGCGCTGGGCGGCGCCACCGGCCCGGCTCATCACCCGTGGGCTCTTCGGATCGGCCAGGTCGAGGGCCTCGGCTGCGGCCTCGACCGCCTCGACCGCGTCCAGCGAGGCCGCGCCGGAGGCCTTCTCGGCCAGGTCGGCGACCAGGCTGTCACCGACGAAGACGACGCTGCCGTCCCGTGCCAGGTTCACCGTGGCGGTGGCGCCGAACACCTCCAGGTTCTGGTGCCGCTGGGCCAGGTTCACATGGGTGACCCCGTTGTGCCGGCTGGTGTACATCGAGGCCACCGCGAGGTCGCTGAGGTCGGCGGCGTTGACCCCGTGCTGGACCGGGTTGGCCCGCAGGTAGTTGACGGCGACGGCCTCGGGGGCGCCCTCGTTCGGGCCGGTGAGGAAGATCGGGTTCGAGGTACCCGCGTCCTCCTCGGGGGCCGCCGAGGCGGGCGCGGAAACCGATGTCAGGGACACGACGAGGGTGGTGGACAACACCAACGCGGCGTTGCGTCGACCACGAGATCTCCGGGGGGATGAGGACACCAAAGGCTCCTTCGCTGTACGGGGTACGGCGGCTTGTCACCGCGATCCACCGCGGCCGTGGTCAGCCACGGTGTCAGGGGCTGTACGCACCGGAGGGAGCGTTCCGTCGTGCGGGACGCTCCCTCCGGCTCTACTTCGGATCAGCTGCTAGGGCTTCAGCCGATGAACTTGAAGTAGGTGCGGTACTGGAATCCGTTGTCGAGGGTGAGTACGAACTCTCGGCAGGTGCCGGCCCAGGCGGGGTCGGTCTTCCACACGTAGTTGTACCGACCCTTGGCGTTGACCGACATCTTCGAGTTGCCGGGGTTGACCGCCTTGACGGGGGTCGGCCGCGGGGTGATGGGCCCGCTCGGGTTGACGGTCTGCAGCGTGTCGCAGTCCACCAGTCGCGAGTACGGGGAGTTGCTGGCCAGGATGTCCAGGCCCCGGTTGCTGGCGAGCTGGAACTGCATCGGCGCAGCGTCGCCGGCGTCCAGGGTGTTCATTCCCGTACGGTTGAGGAAGTCACCGCGGCAGGACGGGTGGGTGTCGAACGCCTCGGTGTTGTCGTCGCGGTTGGTGGTGCCCTGCACGGCGCTGTAGCCGAGGCCCCGGCGGGCGAACGAGGCCCACAGGGTGCAGGCGTTCTCGCCGCCGGTGAGGGCGGCGTCCGCGGCGATGATGCCGTTGCGGCCGGCGACCAGGCCGGGGCCGCAGCCCTGCATCTTGAGTCCGTCCATGACCAGCTGCAGCGACAGGTTGTTACCGCCGGTGTTCCACGCGTCGTAGACGTTCGGGTTGAACCCGTGCCGGTCGATCAGGTCCCAGGTCATGTCCCACAGCACGGCGGCCCAGCCGTGACCGATGCCGTGCGGCGCGGCCAGGGAGGTGCCGTTGAGCCAGCCACCGGTCTTGATGCTGTCGTAGGTGAACGGCTGGATGTCCATGTTCCGCGAGTACGGACGCGGCCGGATGCCGGCACCGCTGCGGTCTTCCTGGAAGAGGGCGTACGGACCCATGCCACGCACCCCGTCGGCGGTGTCGAGCGCCGGGTCGAGCAGCATGGTGACGGCGAAGTAGTCGCTCCAGCCCTCACCCATCTGCTCGTTGCCGCTGAGGCAGTTGACGCCCGGGCCACCGGTCAGGCGGTTGGAGATGCCGTGACCGTACTCGTGGATGATGATGCCGGCGTCGAAGTCACCGTCGCGGATGCCCGGGTGGCTGGGGTGCTTGCGGACCGAGCCGGTGACGTCACCGGCGGCGATGGCGGCCTTGATGGCGTTGCCGTCGGCCTGGCTCACGGCGACCGCCGGGATGGCGACCGGCGCGGTGGTCATGGCACCGGTCAGCACCGGCGCGGCGCTGGTGGCGTTGTGCGCCACCACCACGGCCTTGGCGCCGAGCGACTGGGCCACCTGGGTACGCAGCAGGTACGTGCAGGCCGCGGTGCCGCCGTCGACGACCGCGATCCAGTTGCCGCCCGGCAGCGTCGCCGGGTAGGCCGCCGTGTTGCAGCCGGTACCGGCGTAGACGAAGCGGTGCCCCGGCAGACCGGCGACCGAGGGCGCCGGGCTGAACCGCGACCAGGTCGCGTCGAAGGAGCCCACGCCGTCCACGACGACCTGGTTCTGGGCCCCGAACTGGTTGCCCGGCCACAGGAACATCTGCATGCGCGGCGCGCCACCGTCGGCGGCCGGGGTGGAGAAGTTGGCGTTGTTCGTGCCGTTACCGTCGGCGGCCTCGGCCCGGACGTAGTCGCCGCCCACGCCGCCACGGCCGTAGTTGTTCATCTGGAAGTTGCCCGACGCCTCATCGAACCCGTAACGGTAGGTGACGTCGTGGATGATGTTGTTCCAGTAGAACAGGTTCGCCGTCGCCGCGTCCCGGTAGCTCTGCGCGTGCTCGTTCAGGTCGACCGGGTTGTCGAAGGTCAGGCTCGGCCCGCCGTCCGGGCTGCTGCCGAAGTCGGGGGCGTTGTTGCTGTCGGTGTCCTGGTACGCGTGGACGTTGTTGCCCTGGGTGGTGGTGAACTCCGCGCCCGGCGCCCCGTCGGTGTCGTGCCAGCCGTACGGCGAGGCGACCCGGTCGGCCGGGTTGGTCACCACGGTGCGGGGGCCGTCGTTCGGGCTCTCGGCCGGTCCGGCGTACACGTTGTAGCTGGAGCCGTCCTGCACCGGCTCGTGGGTGTGGAACGCAGCGGTGTTCAGGGTCGTGGCCCGCCCGGGCGCCAGGGCGTCCAGGTTGTCGGCGACCTCGTGGGCCTCGTGCTGGGTCGTCCAGTCGTCGACGTCGAGCAGCTCACCGGTCTCCGCGTCGATGGTGGCGTTCCACAGGTGGGAGTCCGAGGAGTCGTCGATGACCAGCTGCCAGGCCAGGCGCAGCCCGTCCTCGGTCGGCTGCCAACCCAGCTTCGCCGGGATCGGCTCGTCGGAGATGCCGCTCTCCGACACCACGGTCTTCTGCGCCGCGCCACCGGCCCGGCTGAGAACCTTGGGGCTCTTCGGCGCGGCCAGGTCCAGAGCGTCGGCGGCGGCCTCGACCGCGTCGACGGCGTTGAGGTCCGCCGTGCCGGAGGTGCCCTTGGCCAGGTCCGTGACCAGGGTTTCGCCGACCAGGATGACGCTGCCGTCCTTGGCGATGTTCACCGTGGCGACCGCGCCGAACACCTCCAGGTTCTGGTGGCGCTGCGCCAGGTTGACGTGGGTGACGCCGTTGTGCCGGCTGGTGTAGCTGGACAGGATGCTCAGGTCGCTGAGATCCGCGGCGTTCACCCCGTGCGCGGCGGCGTTGCCGCGCAGGTAGCGAATGGCGATGTCCTCGGCGGCACCGGCGTTCGGGCCGGTCAGGAAGAGCGGGTTCGACCGGGCCGGGGCCTCCTCGGGCGCGGCCGAGGCGGGGTTGGCGGCGAGTGTGGTCAGTGACGCGACGAGGGTGGTGGTGAGCACCACCCCTGCGGCGCGTCTGCCACGAGATCGTCGGGGCTGTAGGGGCACCTTTGCTCCTTTTGGGGGTTGAAAGGACAGCGCGGGCTCCGATCCACCACCGCCGAGGCGGTCCGTCGCGGCTGTCCGCGACACTCGCCCGGCGGTCACGTTGTGTGACCAAGTCCGTGCGAGGTGAATCGCGTTGACGCTACGGCGCAGCTCACGACCGGTCATCCGACGGTTGACCAAACATTTCGATGATTCGCTTATACAGATGTCGGTTCACGGTCGTCGATGGCAGGATGAGAGCGTGCTCGACGGCCCTGCTCCCGAGATCGCTTTCGTGACGACCTTCCTGGTTTCCTCCTCTGTGGACCATGTGTTCACTCATCTGAGTGATCCGCACAGCTACATCGGACTGTCACCGTTGATCGTGGCGGTCGACGACGTGCGGACCAGCCGGGACGCCGAGGGACGCACGGTGACCGACTACGTCGCGGTGGAGCGGTTCCGGTTCCTGCGCCTGCTGCGCTGGGACAACCGGATCCGGGTACGAATGGTCACCACCCGGCCGGGTGCCCAACTGGTCAGCGACGTGGTCAGTCCCGCACGGGTGCGACTACGCGCGGTGGTGGACCTGACTGCCGAGGAGACCGGGACGCGGGTGCAGGAGCGGGTCACGGCCACCGCCCCGGCGCTGCTGCGGCGCTTCGTGACCGGCCAGGCACGTCAGGTCGCGGCGTACCGGGCGGCCGAGTTGACCCGCCGGATGAACGATCAGGCCGAGTCCGCCTGATGCAGGAGCCGGAGTTGACCGATCTCGGCGGCGTTCTTCATCAACTCGGCGTTGACCCAGGCCAGCAGATGGGCCACGGTGTGCTCCGGGTCGTACGGCCACGGGAACGGCGCGACCTGGTCGAGGTCGGCGTCGGTGAGCCGGTTCAGCACGTCGTGCCACTGCGTCCGTAGCTCGTCCAGCCATTCGATGGTGGGCGTACCGTCGCCGGGCCAGTGGATCTCGGTGCGTTCGCGGGGTGGCCGGCCCTGCAGGTGGTCGAGGGCGACGCTCCACCACCAGCCGATGTGCCAGGTGAGCCAGGCGACGGTGGGCACCGGCACCGGATCGGGCTCGGTGTCGGCCCAGTCCGGCACCCACCGGCCCGCCGCGTCCCGGCGCACCGTCCAGCAGTGTGCGACCGGCTCCCAGCGGAACTGCGCCGGCGTCAACCGCTGCAGGTGGTAGTCGAACAGCGACCAGGTCAGGTCGAACTGCCAGCGCAGCAGGTCACGACGCGAGGAAGACATCGCCGGATCATCACATCCGGCGTCGCGCCGGTCGAGCGGTTATCGGTGCACCTGCGTGTCATCCGGCCGGCACCGACCAGGGCCAGGGCATGTCCCGGTGGGCCGCCTCGACCAACAGCGACTCGATGCCGCGCAGGAACGGCTCGACCCGCTGCGCCGGGAAGTACCGGGTGTCGGCCGTGACGACCAACTCGACCGCGTCGTCCGCGTCGAGTACCTGGAGCCGGCACCGCCACGGGAACTGCTCCAGCTCGGCCAGCCAGCGGAAATGGCCCTCCGGCACCAGCGCCCGCAGGGTGGCCTCGTCCGGACCCGTCGGCGGTGGGTCGACCTCGCGCAGCAGCCGGGCGTCGTTGAGGTAGCAGTAGGGCGCCAGGAAGGTCGGGTGATCGTGTCCCAGGTCGGTGAAGGTGCGCTCCCACACCGCCGGGTCGTAGTAGGCGTGCCGGTAGGCGTCCAAGGCCGCCCGCCCGGTCCGGGACAGCAGTTCGGTGAAGCCGGGCCTGCCGGACAGATCGAGCCGGCACAGACCGATCTGGTTGAGCGTGCCGATCGCCTGAGCATGGCCGGGCTGGTAGCGGTTGTTGGCCATCACGACGATCCCGCACGCGCGCTGCCCGCTGTCGCCGGTCAGTCTGGCGGCGGTGGCCGCCAGTATCGCGTTGGCGGTGCTGGTCCGGTTCCGGGCCGCGATCAGCCGCACCGCGTGGTGGACCGCCGGGGACACCAGCGAACCACGTCGGTATCGGGGCTCCGGTGCCGGCCCGACCGCCTCGGACAGGCTCGGCGGGAGACCGGCGAACTGCCGTACCCAGTACGCCACCGCCCGCTGCGAGCGCCGCTGCTCGACATCGCGCTCCCGGCCGGCCAGCGCCAGCGACTGGAGACCAGGTGCGGTGAGCCTTGCTCCGGCCAGCAACGCCCGCAGGTCGCGCAGCACCAGGTCGCTGGCGTGGAAATCGACTGTGGCGTGGCTGAAGACCACCACCACCTGCCGTACCCGGCCGTCGACGGTGACCAGCGCGGCCCGCAGCGGCCACTCGGCGACATGGTCGAACCGGGGCGTACCCAGTCGGGCGGTCAACCCGGCCGCGGCTTTGCGGCCGTAGGGATCGGCCTCAGGCTGCTCCACGGGGTGCACGAGCACGGGCAGCTCGCCCGCCGCAGCCGCTTCCTGGTGCAGTTCGTCGTCGCGGCGGCGGAACCGGGTGCGCAGCGACTCGTGCCGACTGACCAGCGCGCCGATCGCGGTGACCGCCCGCGCGACGGTCAGCTCCGCGCGGGCGGGGACGGGCAGCTGACGGGGCAGGCGCAGCGCCCGGTACCCGGCAGGGGAGTCGAACTCGTCCAGGCTGCGCCACATCGCCCGCTGTCCCCAGGTCAGTGGCGCGTTGGCGGCGCGCCCACCGGCGAACGGCGCGGAGACGATCTCCTCGCCGTCGGCGACGACCGTCACGACACCCGCCTCGGCTGGCGCGTCGGTGGCGGAAGGCGCGCCGGTGACGGGCGGTGACCAGGGCCAGGGCACGTCGGTGTGGGCGGCGGCCACCACCAGTTCCTCCATCTCGCGCAGGTGCGTCTGCACGGCGTCCATCGCGATGTGCCGGGTGTCGGCGGTCAGCGTGATGCCCACCCCGCCGGGTTCGTCCACGACGTGGGCCAACATGTGCCAGGCCGTCTGCTCCAGCCCTTCCGTCCAGGAGAAGGTGCTGGCGGCCATGGCGGCCCGAAGGTCGGCGGGCGTCGCCACCGGTGGCGTCGGGCCACCACCGACCGACATCCGTACGTCGTTGAAGTAGTAGTGCGGCCCGAACAACGAGTCGAAGTCGATGCCCTGCTCCTCGAAGGTCCCACGCAGCGAGGCCGAGTGGTAGTACGCGTGCCGCAGGCCGTTGAGCGAGGCGATCCAGACACGGGAGAGCACTTCGGTGAAGTCGGGACGGCCGGTCAGGTCCACCACGCAGAAGCCGACCTGACCCAGGTTCGCCACGGCGTTTGCGTACTCGGTGCGGAACCGGTTGTGCGCCATGGGATACAGGCCGACAAGCGTACGGCCGCTGTGTCGGGCGGCGACCGCGTGATAGGCCGCCAGCAGCACCGCGGAGGCGCTGACCCGGTGCCGGGCGGCGACCATCCGGGCGGCCGTGTCGATGGCGGAGGAGACCAGCACGCCGCGCCGCGCCGGCGGGTCGAGGCCCGGGCCGGTCTGCTCCCACGGCTCCGGCGGCAGCCGCCGGTATTCCCGCAGCCAGTACGCTGCCGCCCGGTCGGAGCGTCGGCGGTCCGGGCCGTGCTGGAGTCGGGCCACGTCGGTCGACTGCGGGCCGGGTGGGGTGGGCAGCCGCCCGCGCAGCAACAGCAGCCGCAGGTCACGCATCACCACCTCGGCGGCGTGCGCGTCCACAGTGGTGTGACTGAACACCAGCACGACCTGGCGTACCCGGTCGTCCACCGTCACCAGCGCCACCCGCAGCGGCCACTCCGCGGCGTGGTCGAACGCGACGTCGGCGAGCCGGTCGGCGGCCGCCCGGGCCGCCTCGGCACCGTCGCCCACCCCGGGACAGAGCAGCACCGGCAGCACCCCGTCCGCCGCCGCCTCCTGCCGTGGCTCGCCGTCGACAAGCGGCAACCGGGTGCGCAGCGCGGCGTGCCGGCCGACCAGCGCACCCACCGCCCGCAGCGCGGTGGGCACGTCGGTGGCGGCCCGCGCCGAGACGCCGACGGTACGCCGCAGGTTGAGGAAGCGGTGGTTGGAGCCGAACCGGCTGATCGAGCGCCAGAGCACCTGCTGAGCCCAGGTCAGCGGCGCCGTGGTGGCGCCGGAACCGGTGAACTCGGCGGGTGCCAGGGGCTCCGAGGCCCACTCGACCGGAATGACGACGTCCGTGAATGGCATTCCCGACCGTAGACCGGGCCGTACGGGTGCCGGATCGATCGATCGAGTCTTACACAGTGGACCGATCAGCCGATCCGCGCTGTTGGATACGCCGTGCACACTACTGACTCCCATCCGTCATCGGAGTGAGGCGCTGCGTGACAGACGTTGACGCGCCGGCCTGGAGTCGTACCGACTCGCCGGAATTACGCCGATCCACCGACCGGCCGCGTCTGTCGTTCGCCCAGGAACGGATCTGGTTCACCGAACAGCTGACCCCCGGCACCGCCGCCTACGTCATCTACGCGACGGTGCGGCTGCACGGAGCGCTGGAGATCGATCTGCTCCGGACCGCCCTCGACGCCACCGCCGCCCGGCACGACAGCCTGCGGATGCGGTTCACCGAGAACGCCGACGGCGAACCGGTCGTGCAGGTGCTGCCCGAGGTCCGGGTACCGGTCACGGTCACCACCGCCGAATCCGAGCAGGCCGCCCGGGAACTGGTCACCGCAGCCGTCGACACCCCGTTCGACCTGGCCGCCGCGCCGCTGCTGCGGGCCCTGGTGGTGCGCATCGACGACGAACAGCAGCTGCTGCATCTGGCGATGCACCACATCGTCAGCGACGGCTGGTCACTGGACATCCTGCTCGGCGAGGTCGCCGCCACCTACGGCGCGCTGCGCGACGGCGGCACCGCCCCGGCGGCCCCGTCGACCGGTTACCTCGACTACGCCGCCTGGCAGCGGGCCCGACTGGACGGCCCGGCCAGCGGTGACGGCTTCGCCTACTGGCATACGGCGTTGGCCGACGTACCGCCGCTGGACCTGCCCACCGACCGGCCCCGACCGGCCGTGCTGTCGTACGCCGGCGGAACCCACCGCTTCGCCTTCGACGCCGACCTGACCGACGGGCTGCGCCGCCTGGGCCGTACCCACCGCAGCACGCTGTACATGACGCTGCTCGCCGGCCTGCAGGCCGTGTTGTTCCGCTACAGCGGCCAGCGGGACTTCGCCATCGGCTCGCCGGTCGCCGGCCGGGTCGTGCCGGAGCTGGAACGACTCGTCGGCCTGTTCGTCAACACCCTCGCCCTGCGCGCCGACCTGTCGCCGATCGCCACCGGCCCGGACGGCCCCGCCGAGCCGAGCTTCGCGGCCCTGCTCAAGCGCACCCGCGGCACCGTCGTACGGGCGCTGGCCCACCAGGAGATCCCGTTCGAGCGGCTGGTCGCCGATCTCAACGTGGCGCGTGACGTCAGTCGTACCCCCGTCTTCCAGGTGCTGTTCACCCTGCAGAACTACGACCAGGGCGGCACCGGTTGGCCGGCCGGGCTGCGCGCCGAAGGGGTGGGCACCGACGCCTCGACCGCCCGTTTCGACCTGTCGCTGTACGTCGGGGAGAGCGCCGACGGGCTGCGCGGCATGGTCGTCTACAACACCGATCTGTTCGACGCCGCCACCGTACGGCGACTGGCGGCCAGCTTCGAGACGCTGCTGCGCGGCGCGGTCGCCGCACCGGATCGCCCGGTGATCGACCTCGACCTGCTCGACCCGACCGAGCGGGACCGCACCCTGGCGCTGGGTCGACCCGACACCGACGGCACCACCGGGGTCACCGGCGGCGCGACGACCCTGGCCGAC
The DNA here is from genome assembly GCF_000204155.1 of Micromonospora maris AB-18-032. NCBI lineage: Bacteria > Bacillati > Actinomycetota > Actinomycetes > Micromonosporales > Micromonosporaceae > Micromonospora > Micromonospora maris. The sequence continues at coordinate 3,218,840 of NC_015434.1, forward strand.
CTGATCGACCGGCACGTCGCCGCCACCCCCGACGCCCCGGCGGTGGTCGGTGAACAGTCGCAGACCCTCACCTACCGCCGGCTCGACCGGCGGGCCAACCAGCTCGCCACCTGGCTGCGCGGGAAGGGTGTCGGCCCCGACACCCTGGTCGGGGTGTTGCTCGAACAGTCGGTGGAGTTGGCGGTCACGCTGCTCGGGGTGCTCCGCGCCGGTGGGGCCTACCTGCCGCTGGATCCGGAGCAGCCCGCCGCCCGGCTGGGTCTGATGCTCGCCGACGCCCGCCCCAGCCTCGTGTTGACAAGCGCCGACCTGCGGGACCTGCTGCCGGCCGAGCTGCCCACAGCCTGTCTGGACGAGGTAGCCGCCGAGGTCGCCGTCGGCCCGGACACCGCACCCGAGGCCACCGCGACCGGTGACAATCTGGCCTACGTCATCTACACCTCCGGCTCCACCGGCACCCCGAAGGGGGTGGCGGTGGCCCACCGGCAGGTGCTGCGCTACCTCGACGGGGTCGCCGACCGGTTCGCCATCGTCCCGGCCGCCCGGTACGGGTTGCTGCAGTCGATGTCCTTCGACTTCAGTGTCACCGTCTTCTATCTCGCGCTGGCCACCGGCGGTGCGGTGCACCTGCTGCCCCGCCGGTGCACCGGCGCCGAACTCGCCGAGCGGCTGCGGGCCCGGCACATCGACTACCTGAAGATCACCCCGTCGCACCTGACCGCGCTCACCGCCGACGCCGAACCGGGTGACCTGCTGCCGGCCCGCGCGCTGATCCTCGGCGGCGAGACCTCCGACCTGGAGCGGATCGCACCCCTGGCCACCGGCCCGGCCCGGATCTTCAACCACTACGGCCCCACCGAGGCCACCGTCGGCGTGACCACCTACGAGGTACCCGCCACCGAGGCCGGTACCGGTGCGGTGCCGATCGGGCGGCCCCTGCCACACGCCCGGGTCTACCTGCTCGACGAGCGGATGCGCCCGGTGCCGGTCGGGGTGCCCGGCGAGCTGTACCTCGGCGGCGACCGGCTGGCCCGTGGCTACCTGAACAGGCCCGAGCTGACCGCGCAGCGCTTCCTGCCCGACCCGTACGGCCCACCCGGCGCCCGCCTCTACCGCACCGGCGACCTGGCCCGCTGGCGCAACGACGGGCAGCTGATGTTCCTCGGCCGACGCGACCACCAGGTGAAGATCCGCGGCTACCGGGTCGAGCTGGGGGAGATCGAGGCCGCGCTGCGGGACTGCCCCGAGATCCGGCAGGCGGCGGTGCTGCTGCGCGACGACCGGCTGGTCGCCTACCTGGAACCGGCCACCGAGACGGATCCGCCCCAGCCGGCCCAGTTACGCCGCCGGCTCGCCGAACGGCTGCCCGAACACATGCTGCCCAGCCGATGGGTGCTGCTGGACCGGCTGCCGTTGCAGGACCACGGCAAGGTGGACCGGCGCGCCCTGCCCGCACCGACCGACGAGCCGACCACCGATGCCGAACGGGTCGCGCCGGACGGGCCGGTGGAGACCCTGATCGCCGGGATCTGGCAGGCGGTGCTCGGAATCGCGCAGGTCGGCGCCGGCGACGACTTCTTCGACCTGGGCGGGCACTCGCTGCTGGCCACCCAGGTGGTGGCCCGGCTGCGACGGGAACTACCCGAGGTGCTCGGCACCGCCGCACCGACGGTCAGCGTGATGGACCTGTTCCGCCACCGCACCGTACGCGAACTGGCGCAACTGGTCGGCGGCGACGCGACCGGCGACAGCGGGCTGCTGTACGAGCTGACCCCGCCGGTGCCCACCGGACAGCGCATCGCCACCCTGGTCTGCGTCCCGTACGGCGGCGGCAGCGCCGTGGTGTACCAGCCGCTGGCCGACGCGCTGCCCCCCGGACACCGGCTGCTGTCGGTGGCCGTACCCGGACATGACATCGGGGTGGCCGACGACCCCGCGCCCATCGACCAGGTCGCCGCCGACGTCGTCGCGGAGATCCTGGACCGGGTCAGCGGCCCGCTGATCCTCTACGGACACTGCGGTCCCGGTGGGGCTCTCGTGGTGGAGGTGGCCCGACGGCTGGAGGCCGCCGGCCGCGAGTTGACGGCGGTGTATCTCGGCGCGGTCTTCCCCTTCGGTAGGCCCGCCGGCGGCCTGCTCGGCCCGCTGCTGCGCCTGCGGCTGGCCGAACGGCTGCGCAGCGACCGGATCTACCGCACCTGGCTCCAGGCGCAGGGCACCAACATCGGTCAACTCGCGCCCGACGAGGTGCGGTTCCTGATCCGGGCGATGCGCCACGACGCCGAGGTGTCCGAGGAGTACTTCACCGAGCTGATGCGCCGGCGGGTGACACCACTGCGTGCGCCGATCATCTCGGTGGTGGGGGAGCGGGACCGGGGCACCGAGTTCCACGAGGAGCGCTACCGCGAGTGGCACTTCCTCAGCGACCGCACCGCCCTGGCCGTGATCGACGAAGGCGGCCACTACTTCCTCAAGTACCGGGCCGTCGAACTGGCCGAGATCGTCACCGACGTGCACCGGCGCATCGACACCCCCGCCCCGGCGGCCGTCGAGACCTCCACCGGGGTCGACCCCGAGCCGGCGTGGCAGTTGGCCGCCGTCTCCGACCGTGGCGCCGAACCGCCACCGACCGGCCGGAGCCGGACGGACACCGCGCCGGCACCGAGCATGCGACGCTTCGGCCTGGTCGCCGCCGGACAGATCACCTCCGGCCTGGGCACCGCGCTGACCACCTTCGCCGTACCACTGTGGATCTACACGCAGACCGGCTCACTCGCCCGGTTCGCGCTCTTCGCCGTACTGGCGCTGCTGCCCGGCCTGCTCATCGCGCCGCTGGCCGGCGCGCTGGTCGACCGGTTCAGCCGGCGGGCCGTCCTGCTGACCGCCTGCGTCGCCGCCGGCGGCGGCAACGCCGCACTTGCCGTCCTGGTGCTCCTCGACCGGGTCGAGGTCTGGCACTTCTACCCGTTCACCGCCTGGCTGTCGGTGGCGCTGGCCTTCCAACGCCTCGCCTTCGTCTCGGCGGTGCCGCAACTGGTGCCCAAACGGTTCCTCGGCCACGCCAACGGCCTCGCCCAGACCGCCGTCGGCCTCACCCAGTTCGTGGTGCCGCTGGCCGCCGTGGCCCTGCTCCAGGCCGTCGGACTGCGCGGCATCCTCCTGGTCGACGTGGCCTGCTACCTCTTCGCCATCACGGTGCTGGCGGTGGTGAAGTTCCCCCGCACCCTGGCCCTGCAACGCCGCGAGAGCATCGGCGCGGAGATCCTCGCGGGCCTGCGGTACGCGCTACGCCGCCGGGAGTTCCGGGCCATGCTGACCTTCTTCGCCGCCCTGAACCTCTTCCTCTTCCCGGTGCTGTTCCTGCTCTCCCCGCTGGTGCTCGGCTTCGCCAGCCTCGACGAGGTCGCACAGGTCGCCCTCACCGGCGGGATCGGCGCGGCCACCGGCGGCCTGGTGATGCTCGTCTGGGGCGGTCCCCGGCACCGCCGGATGCGCGCGGTGCTGCTGGGCACCCTCGGCATCGCGGCGGCCGCCATGCTGACCGGGCTGCGTCCCAACCTGGCGCTGATCGCCGCCGGCGCCTTCGGCATGTACGCGTCCCTGGCCATCGTCAACGGCGTCTACGCCACGATCATCCAGACCAAGGTGCCGCCGCGCGTGCACGGCCGGGTCTTCGCACTCAACCAGATGGTCGCCCAGTCCACCCTGCCGCTGGGCTGGGGTCTGATCGCTCCGGCCGCCGCCCGGATCACCGAGCCGATGCTGCTCGCCGACGGCGTGCTGGCCGGCACCGTCGGCGTGGTCCTCGGGGTCGGCCCGGGACGCGGCCACGGCCTGCTCTACGTGCTGTTCGGGCTCTGCATCGCGATCACGGCACTGATCTCGCTGATCACGCCGGTGCTCGCCCGCTTCGACGACCAGGTGCCCGACGCGCCGCCGGACGACCTGGTCGGCATCGAGGACCGCCGGGCCCGGGCCGCCGCCGTCACCCCCGTACCGGCCGACCGGAAGGCGGCCTGAGATGCCGCCGACGACACCCGCACCCCGTACGGTGCCGGACCTGCTGGACTGGCGCGCCAGTCTGCACCCGGAACAGGTGGCCGTCGAGGTGCACGGCGTGGCCACCCTGACCTTCGCCGACTGGGCCGCCGAGTCGAGCCGACTCGCCGCCGCCCTGCGGGCCCGGGGACTGCGCCAGGGTGACCGGGTCGGCCTGCTCTTCGGTGCCCGCGACTGGACCCGCTTCGCCGTCGCGTACTGCGGGGTGCTGCGGGCCGGCGGGGTGGCCGTGCCCCTGTCCGACCGGCTCGCCGCCGGACAACTCGAATACGCGCTGACCCACTGCGCGGCCACCGCCGTACTGCACGGCGACGACACCCCCGCCCCGCCCGTGCCGGCCGGACTGCCGGTCTGGACCTGCGCCGACCTGCTCACCGAGACGGCCCGCGAGCACGTCGACGCCCCGACGGCCCGCCCCGGTGACCTCGCCCAGATCCTCTACACATCCGGCACCACCGGGCGGCCCAAGGGGGTGGCGGCCAGCCACGCCAACCTGACCGTCGGGGCACCGCAGCATCCCCGCCGGCTGGCCCTGGCCCACTCCCGACGCTTCCTGCACGCCTTCGCCATCGGCACCAACGCCGGGCAGACCATGCTGCTCAACGCGCTCACCGCCAAGGCCGGCGCGCTGACCCTGCCCCGCTTCACCCCACTGCGCTTCGCCCGGCTGATCGAGGCCCCCGGCACCGGCACCGTCTTCGTGGTCCCGTCGATCGCCGTCGAACTGCTCGACTCCGGCGCGCTGCGCGGGCGGGACACCAGCGGCGTACAGCTGATCGGGTCCACCGCCGCGCCGCTGGCACCAGCGGTCGCCGCCCGGCTGGCCGAGGCCTTCCCGGCGGCGACAATCGTCAACTACTACACCTCCACCGAGGCCGCCCCGGCGCAGACCACGATGATCTACGACCCGGCGCGGCGGGACGCGGTCGGCCGACCGGTCGGCGGACAGCTGATGGTCGCCGACGCCGACGGCAACCCGCTGCCCGCCGGCACCACCGGCGACGTGTGGCTGCGCGCCCCCTTCACCCGCGCCTACTACCGCGACGAGGCCGCCAACCGGGCCACCTTCCGCGACGGGTGGGTGCGGATGGGCGACGTCGGCCGCCTCGACGCCGACGGCTACCTGTACCTCACCGACCGGCACCAGGACGTGATCAAGACCGGCGCGTTCAAGGTCTCCACCCTGGAGGTGGAAGCGGCACTGCACGAACACCCCCTCGTCGCCGAGGCCGCCGTGGTCGGGATACCGCACCCGGTGCTCGGCTCGGCGGTCGCCGCCGCCGTCGTGCTCCGCCCCCCGGCCGGCCCGGACGACCTCACCCTGCCCGTGGTACGCGGCTTCCTCGCCGACCGGCTGGCCGACTACCAGCTGCCCGCCCGCCTGCTGGTGCTCGACCGGCTGCCGCACAACGAGGGCGGCAAGGTGCTCAAACGGCAGCTCACCGACCTGTTCCAGACATGACCACCGCCAGCACGACCAGGGGAGCAGATGTGGGCACCGCCGAGGCGACGTACGCACAGCACGCGGTCTGGTTCACCGAGCAGGCCGGGACCGCCGGCACGGCCTATCACATGGCACTGGGCGTACGGTTCGGCGCCGAACTCGACACCCAGTCCCTCGTCGCGGCCTGCACGAGCGTGATCGAGCGGCACCCGATCCTGTCCGCCCGGATCACCGGCGACGACGACGGCACCCCGCGGCTGGCCCCGGCCGACACCCGCCCGTCGGTCGGCTTCGGTGACCTGACCGACGCCCGGATCGCCGAGGAGATCGCCCGCCCGTTCGACCTGCAGGCCGGACCGCTGGCCCGGTTCACCCTGCTCACCGGCGTCGGGGGTGAGTACCTGCTGCTGGTCACCGCACACCATGTGGCCTTCGACGGCACCTCCAAGGACGTCCTCGCCCGGGACCTGGCCGCCGCGTACGCCGCCGCCCGGGCGCAGGAGCCCACCGACCTGCCAGCCCGCGCCGACGACTACAGCGGCCTCGCCGCGGCCGAACAGCAGCGGATCGCCGCGGACCTGCCCGCCGCCCGCGACTACTGGGCTGGGCACTGGTCCGGCCCCGGTGACCTGGTCCTGCCCGGTCTGCGTCGGCTGCCCACCGCCGCCGAACCGGGTGTCGCCGTCGCCGCGGACCTGCCCGCCGAGCTGGTCGACGGGGTCGACCGGCTGGCCCGAACGCTGGCCGTGACCCGCTTCGAGGTGCTCTTCGCGGCGCTGCACGCCCTGCTCGCCCGCTACGGCAACCTGGGCGTCCCGGTGGGGGTGGCGCTGTCTACCCGTACCCCCGAACAGGCCGACCTGGTCGGGCTCTTCGTCAACGAACTGCCGGTCGCTGCCGACACCGCCACGGCGACCTTCCGCGACCACGCCCAGGCGTTGCGGGCCCGGCTGCGGGAGGTGTACCGGCACCGGGCCGTGCCGCTGGCCCATGCCGTGCCCGGCCTGCGGCCGGCACCGGCGCTCACCCCGGTCAGCGTCGGCTACCGACGACGCGCCGCCGAGCCGGTCTTCCCCGGCGTGCCCAGCCAGGTGGAGTGGACCCTGTTCAGCGGCGCCGCCCGCAACGCGCTGCACGTGCAGATCGTCGACGCACCCACCGGCATCACGGTGAGCCTTCACCACAGCCCCACCGCCATCGACACCGACGCGGTACGCCGCATCGGCGGACACCTGCACACCCTGCTCGCCGCCGTGATCGCCGACCCGGACCGGCCCGTGGCGCGGCTGCCGCTGCTGCCCGCCGACGAACTCGACCAGGTCACCCGCGCCGGCACCGACACCACCCGTAGCTGTCCGGCGGCGACCGTGCCGGACCTGTTCGCCGCCCGGGTCGCGGCGGACCCGGACGCCCCGGCCCTGGTCGACGGTGACCTGACGTTGAGCTACCGCCGACTCGACGAGGCCAGCCGGCGGCTCGCCGGGGCGTTGCGGCAGCGCGGCGTCGGCCCCGCATCGCTTGTGGCGATGCCACTGGAACGGTCCTGGCAGGCGGTGGCGACCATGCTGGCGGTGCTGCGCTGCGGTGCCGCCTACCTGCCGATCGACCCGGCGCACCCGGCGGCCCGACAGGAGGCGGTGCTGACCGACGCCGCCCCGACCCTGGTGGTGACCGCCACCGGAACCGCCTCGGACCGGCCCACCCTGGCCCTGACCGACGTCGCCCTGCTCGACGGCCCGCTGCCGACCGAACCCGACGAGCGACCCGGCGTCGATGACCTGGCCTACGTGCTCTACACCTCCGGATCCACCGGCCGTCCCAAGGGTGTGGCGATCCGGCACGGGTCCCTGGCGAACATGCTGTTCGGGGTCCGGGACCTACTGGGCAGCGGGCCGACGCACCGTTGGCTGCACCTGACGTCGCTGTCGTTCGACATCTCCACGGTGGAGGTCTTCCTGCCCCTGGTCACCGGCGGGCAGGTGGTGGTCGCCTCGACGGTCAGTGCCCTGGACGGCCCGGCCGTGCTGGCGCTGGTCCGCTCCGCCGGTGTCACCCACGCCCAGGCCACCCCGTCCGGCTGGCGGGTACTGCTGGAAGCCGGCCTCGGCGCTCCGGGCGACCCCACGCCACCGCTGGTCGCGGTCGCCGGCGGCGAAGCGCTGCCGGTCACCCTCGCCCGGGAGCTGCGGGCCCGCACCACCCGGCTGATCAACGGGTACGGCCCGACCGAAGCCACCGTGTACGCCACGATGGCCGACATTCCCGCCGACCCCGTCGACGTCACCATCGGCACTGCACTGCCGAACGTGCGGGCGTACATCCTGGACACCGCCGGTCTGCCCACGCCTGTCGGCCTGCCCGGTGAGCTGCACCTGGCCGGTGCCGGGGTGGCCCTCGGCTACCTGGGGCGCGACGACCTGACCGCGCAACGGTTCGTGCCCGACCCGTACAGTCCGGTCGGGGAGCGGATGTACCGCACCGGGGACCGGTGCCGGTGGCGGCCGGACGGGCACATCGAGTTCCTCGGCCGCACCGATCACCAGGTCAAGATCCGGGGCCATCGGATCGAACTGGGGGAGATCGACGCTCGGCTGCTCGACCATCCCGGGGTGGCCGAGGCGGTCACCGTGCTCCGGCAGGACACCGACGAGCCGCGCCTGGTCGCGTACCTGGTGCCCCGACCGGGTGGGGTGCCGGAGTCGGCCGACCTGCGTCACCATCTCGCGTCGAGCCTGCCGCAGGCGGCCCTGCCCAGCGACTACGTCATCCTCGACCGGCTACCGCTGAACGCGAACGGCAAGGTGGACCGGGCCGCGCTACCCGCACCGACCGCCCGGCCGACCGCCGTTGCCGCCGGGCCGGTCGGCGCCGCCGGGCCGGTCGACGACGATCCGTTGGTGGCGCAGCTGCGGCTGATCTGGCAGGAGGTGCTGCGGATCCCCGACATCGGCGTGCACGAGGACCTGTTCGACCTGGGTGGACACTCGCTGACCATCACCCGGATCAGCGGTCGCATCCAGCAACGGCTCGGCGTCGACGTACCGCTGGACGCCTTCTTCGACACCCCGACCATTGCCGAGATCGCCGACATCGTCCGACAGGTGAGGAAGGAGTCCTGAGACATGGATGACACTGCACTGCGCGAGCGGGTCGCGGCACTGGTGGACGAGGCCACGGCGGGCGAGGTGGCGGCGGCCGACGTACTGGCCGGCGACTCCCTGATCGCCCTCGGCGTCGACTCGCTCGCCCTGCTGCGCCTGGTCGACGCGATCGAGCTGGAGTACGGCGTCGAGATTGACCTGAACGGCGGACCGCCCCTGGACACCCTTGACGACCTGGTGGCCCTGCTGACCGCCACCGGTCCGGCACCCACCCCCGACCAGGCCTGACCGGTCGACGGGGGCTTGGCGCCGCCGTATCGCCGGTATGGCGGGGTCAGCTGGGGCGGGATACCGCCATACCGGCGTAACGGCGATCTCCCACCGGAGGTCGATGACCCCGTCGGCTTGCGTCAGGTGCGCTAATCTCCCAGCCAGATGGTCGTCGATGCGAGGAGTGTGATGTCCCCCAAGACCGGAAGGCCCTCCTACCTGCTCGATCCGCCCGCCCGCAAGGCGTCAGCCCGGACCCGCCTGGTCGCCGGCATCGCCGCGGCGGCGCTGGCCACCGGCCTGCTCGGCGGGCTGATCGGCTACTCCGTGGGACGGCCGAGCGAGACCGAGGCGAGCATCGCGCGGCTGCAGAAGGCCGACGCCGAGCGCGACGCGCAGCAGATCATCGAGCTCACCGACCTGGCCCACCGGACCGGAGACGAGCTGTCGCCCATCCTCACGGCCATCCGGCAGGCGTCGGAAGCCGGCCGTCCGCCCGAGCCGGCGCAGGTCGGCCAGTGGCAGCAGACCATGCGGCAACTGACCGAGCGGTTCGCCGACCCGCCGTCGGGTACGACCGCCACCAACGTCGCCCGTGGCGGGCTGCGCAGCGCGGTGGAACAGGCCGCCATCGCTGTCGACACGCTCGCCCTGGCCGCTGCCGCGGACGCGGCCGACGAACGGCTGGCGCTGGCCGCGCGGCAGGCGGCCGTCGCCGTGACCACCTGGTCGGTGGCCGCCACCCAGCTCGACCAGATCAACATCGACGCCGGGCAGGGCCACCGACACGTACACCTGGACACCGGCGGCGCGGACGGCGCCTTGACGCCCGACGGCGCGGCCGAGGGCCACGGCGGCTGATCCACCGTCGGCCCACACTCGGGTGGTGGGCGGCGGCGGTGGGGCGGTTGGTCACCCTCCGCAGCAGTTGCCCCCGGCGGAGGCGGTGACCAGACCAAGCTCTGCGCGCGGCAGGTCCACGCTCGGGGTGGCGGAGCAGACGCCGGTCTCGGGCAGGTCGAGCTGCACGTCACGGGCGGCGACCCAGTCCCCGGTCAGCGCTGCGGCGATGGAGCGGACCTGCTCGTATCCGGTGGCCATCAGGAAGGTCGGGGCGCGACCGTAGGACTTCATGCCGACGGCGAAGTAGCCGGGTTCGGGTTGGGTGAGTTCGTCGACACCGTGCGGACGGACGGTGCCACAGGAGTGGTCGTTCGGGTCGATCAGTGGGGCGAGGGCCCGGGTGCAGCCCAGCACGGGATCGAGGTCGAGGCGCAGTTCGGCGGCGATGCGGTGGTCGGGTCGGAAGCCGGTGGCGGCGATGATCCGGTCGGCGGTCACCGTACGCCCGTCGGCGGCGGTCAACTGGATGCGCCCGTCGACGGCGGCGACGGCGTGCACCGCGAAGCCGGGGACCAACCGGACCCGACCGGAGTCGACGAGCAGTTTGACTCCGGTGCCCAGCGCACCCCGGCCGGGAAGCGCGTCGGCGTCCCCGCCGCCGATCGCCCGGCCGATGGAACCGCCCCGGGTGGCCCAGGTGACGGTCGTGCCGGGCTCCTGTGCCGCCAGTTCGGCGAGCGCGAGCAGGGTGTTCGCGGCGGAGTGCCCCGCGCCGACGACGACGATGTGCCGGCCGGCGTACCGGTCACGGTCGACGCCGAGCACGTCGGGCAGCGCCGGGTCGACGAACGTCCTGGTCTGCGGGTCGGTCTCGCCGTGCGCGGGGAGTCCGTTGGCGCCGAGCACGTTCGGGGTCCGCCAGGTGCCGGAGGCGTCGACGACCGCGGCGGCGAGGACGTCCTCGCCGGTTTCCAGGCGTACGACGAACGGCGCCTGCTCGCGGCCGGCGGTCCGGACCCGGTCGACGCCGGCCCGGCCGATCGCCGCGACCGGGGCGTCGTAGCGGACGTGCGGGACGATCTGCGGCAGCGTCGCCAGCGGCCGCAGGTACGCCTCGACCAGCTCCGCGCCGGTGGGCAGCAGATCCGGGTCGGGGCCGACCCAGCCGGCGGCTTCCAGCAGCCGCCGGGCGGCGTGGTCGACGTTGTACCGCCACGGCGAGAACAGCTGCACATGGCCCCACTCGGCCACGGCCGCTCCGGCCGAGGGCCCGGCTTCCAACACGGTGAAGGGCAGCCGTCGCTCGTGCAGGTGGGCCGCCGCGGCCAACCCCACCGGCCCGGCGCCGATCACCACGACCGGGTACGGCCCGTTGACCCGCCCGGCCATCGGAGTTGTCGCGCTCACATCAGGTGCGACTGATGTGTCGCCCGGAGCGCAGCAGCCCCCGTCCGCCGCGACGTTGTCGTCCGGGCCGCCGCCGGTGTCGGCCCGTCCGGCAGCCGTATCGGTACCGCAGCATGCTGCGGTGGCCTGCTCCTCGCTCATGCTCACGACTTCCTCTGCTTGTTGACGTGGGCGGACGCGCATCTCCGGGCGTCGCGTCCGGCGGCCGGGTGATCCGGCCGGCGGACGCGACCGTTCCTCGGACGCAATGCATCAGCGGTAATCGATCAGTTGCTCGAAACCTGTCGAACCGGTGCCCCTACCTTGCATCGTGGCTAGACAACTGTCAAGCTAGACGCATGTCGGTCCTTCCCGTGCTGGACGCCGCGCCGGGCTGTTGTCCTCCCCTGGCCGTGCAGCCGCTCACGCCACCGGTCGCCGGCGAACTCGCGCCGTTGTTCAAGGCCCTCGGCGACCCGGTCAGACTGCGGTTGCTGTCGCTGATCGCCTCCACCACCGAGGTGTGCGTCTGCGAGCTGACCGAGGCCTTCGAGGTCACCGGCGCGACCATCTCGCATCATCTGCGGGTGTTGCGCGAGTCCGGCCTGGTCGACAGTGAACGCCGGGGCACCTGGGTCTACTACTGGGTCCGCCGGGAGGCCCTTGACCTGCTCGGCAACCTGCTGACCGGCAGCGCCGACACGCCGAGCCGGGTCGCACCGGTGCAGGTGCGACCCGAAACGGATCAGCAGCCGCTGATATCAGCCAATCCTGATGTGGTGCGGCTGCTGGCGGATCCGTTGCGGGCGCGGATCGTGCAGATCCTCGCCGACGGCCCGGCGACCACGTCGCACCTGGTCGCGGACACCGCAGCGAAGCAGCCCAACGTGTCCGGACACCTCAAGCTGCTGCGTGAGGCCGGTGTGGTGACCGCCGAGCCGCGCGGGCGCTTCACCTATTACCGACTCGTCCCGGACGTCCTGCAGGGCGCGGCGCTGCACCTGGCCGACCTCGCCGCGCAGGCCCGAATCCACGCCGAGAACTTCCGGGCCTGCTGACGTGACCGCCACCCCGGCCGGCGCAACACCGCCGGCAGTCGTCGCGCGGCTGTCGCGCCTCGACCGCTTCCTCCCGCTGTGGATCGGTCTGGCCATGGCCGCCGGCCTGCTGCTGGGCCGACTCGTCCCCGGCCTGAACACCGCCCTGGACGCGGTCACGATCGGCGGGATCTCCCTGCCGATCGCCCTCGGTCTGCTCATCATGATGTATCCGGTGCTGGCCAGGGTCCGCTACGACCGGCTCGACTCGGTCACCGGCGACCGCCGGCTGCTGCTCTCCTCACTGCTGCTCAACTGGGTCCTCGGCCCGGCTCTCATGTTCGCCCTCGCCTGGATCTTCCTCGCCGAGCACGCCGAGTACCGCACCGGCCTGATCATCGTCGGTCTCGCCCGCTGCATCGCGATGGTCATCATCTGGAACGATCTGGCCTGCGGCGACCGCGAAGCCGCCGCTGTCCTCGTCGCCCTCAACTCGGTGTTCCAGGTCGTCGCGTTCGGCCTGCTCGGTTGGTTCTACCTGTCCGTGCTGCCGAGTTGGCTCAACCTCAGCGGCGCGCAGTTACAGGTCTCCGGCGGGGACATCGCGGTCAACGTGCTGATCTTCCTCGGCATCCCGCTGCTCGCCGGCTACCTCACCCGCCGTCTCGGCGAACGCGCGAAGGGCCGCACCTGGTACGAAAGCCGCTTCCTGCCGAGGATCGGACCGGTCGCCCTCTACGGGCTGCTCTTCACCATCGTCATCCTGTTCGCGCTGCAGGGCGACGCCATCACCTCGCAGCCCTGGGACGTCGTGTTGATCGCGGTGCCGCTGCTGGTCTACTTCGCGGTCATGTGGGCCGGCGCGTACGCTCTCGGCCGGGCCATCGGCCTGAGCTACGCGCGCACCACCACCCTCGCGTTCACCGCCGCCGGGAACAACTTCGAGCTGGCCATCGCGGTGGCCGTCGGCACGTTCGGCGTCACCAGCGGTCAGGCCCTCGCCGGTGTCGTCGGCCCGCTCATCGAGGTTCCGGTGCTGGTCGCCCTGGTCCACGTCAGCCTCGCCCTGCGCCGACGCCTGTTCCCGGCCGAGATCACCACCACCGCGCGGCGAGGCCCTGCACCGGCTGTTGTCCGATCCGGCAGGACTCGCCGGCGATGACCTGGCCGTGCCAGGGCCTCGGCACCCCGAACCGACCCCACCGAGCGAGAAGGAACAGCTCCGTGTCCGACGACAAGCCCAGCGTCCTGTTCGTCTGTGTGCACAACGCCGGCCGCTCCCAGATGGCCGCCGGCTGGCTGCGTCACCTCGCCGGCGACACCGTCGAGGTCCGCTCCGCCGGGTCCGCCCCCGCCGAGACCATCAACCCCGCCGCCGTCGAGGCCATGCGCGAGGTCGGCATCGACATCACCGACCAGACACCCCGGCTCCTGGCGTACGACACCGTCGAAGCCTCCGACGTCGTCATCACGATGGGCTGCGGCGACGTCTGCCCCGCCTTCCCCGGCAAGCGCTACGAGGACTGGCAGCTCGACGACCCGGCCGGCAAGGGCGTCGAAGCCGTACGCCCGATCCGCGACGAGATCAGGACCCGCATCGAGACACTGCTCGCCGACCTCCTGTCGACGACTCCCTAGAACCTGGCACGGTTCACTGCTGGTCCCGGCACCGGGACACGGCTTGTTCACGGGTGGTCCCGGCACCGGAGCGCGGCGCTGCCCCGGTGCCGGGAACGTACCGGTCGGTCAGCTTGTCGTGCAGCGCAGGCTCGGCGCGGTGTTCGTGCCGGCGAACGTGCCGAGGAAGCCGAACGTGGTGCTGGCGCCTGCGGCCAGGGTGCCGTTGTAGCTGACGTTGCGGGCGGTGACCGCCGATCCCTGGCTGGTGACTGTCGCGTTCCACGCCTGGCTGATCGTCTGCCCGTTGGCGAAGGTCCAGGTCACCGTCCAGTTGCCGATCGCGGCGGAGCCGGCGGTGACCCGTACCTCGGCCTGGAAGCCGCCGGTCCACTGGTTGGTCACCGCGTACGTCGCCGTACAGGCGTCACCGCCCGGCGGCGGGGTGGTCGGCCCCGGCGGCGGGGTGGTGGGTCCCGGCGGTGGGGTGGTCGGCGGGGGAGTGGTGGTGGGGCCACCCCACCCGGCGGTCGAGTCCAGCCAGGCGGCGCGGCGCAGCATCCAGTCCCGCAGGTACTGCACCTGTCCCTGCCAGGTGGGTGCGGTCGGGGTGATGAACGGGCCGATCATCCGCGTACTCAGGTTGGGCCAGCGTTGGAAGTTGCGTTGCGCCGCGTTGGTCAGCGGCGCGCTGAGCGCGTTGAGGCGGGACTGCAACGCCGCGTCGGACAGCGGGCCGCGCCGCAGCGTCTGCCAGCGCAGCCGGACCTGATTGACGAAGGCCGGATCGCGCAGCAGTTGCGTGAACCAGTCGTTCGCCAGCGGCTGCCGGCCCTGCTGGTGCTGCCAGCCGGAGGTCTGGTCGTTGGCGAAGTAGCCACCCACGCCGAAGCTGAGGTCGTAGTCCCACAGCGGCCCGGCGAAGATCTTGGTGTCCCGGTCCTTGTAGAAGTACGCGCTGCGGACGTAGGAGTCCATCTCCCGGCTCAGCTCGTTGACGATGAGCTGGTCGATGAAGGAGTCCACGTCGATGTACGCCCGATACCCGGTCGTCGGGTCGGCGAAGTTCGGTGCCCGCAGCACGTTGTGGAACTCCTGGATGTGGTTGCGCAGCCAGTCACGCTGCTCCGGTTGCAGCGGGGACGGGTCGGCGACCTCCAGGTAGTTCCAGCAGGTGGCGGCGGGACCGGTGCACGGCAGGGTCGGCTCCTCGGCGGCCATCCACTCGAACTTGAAGATGTAGCCGCCGGTGATCCTCGGCAGCGTCCGGTCGTCGGCGCGCAACTGCTTGAGGTCGAGCCGGTTCTTCGAGTTCTTGATCGTCTCGACGATCATGTAGACGCCCATGTAGTCGTCGGCGCCGACCGGCCCGGCGTCGGTGTTGAGGTAGAACTCCGCGAAGGCGTACCGGGGGGCGGGCAGGCCCATCTCCCGACCCAGGTCGTAGACGAACGCCTCCCGGATCAGCGCCTTGTCGGTGAACGGGCCGCGCAGCACCCAGTCCGAGTCGGCGGGCATGCCCAGCACCGGATAATCGGCGTCATCGTCGTCGTTGTCCCAGAACTCGATCCGGTACGGCGTCTTGTCGAAGCTCGACGACGACTGCCCGCGCAGCCGGAACCCGGCGCGGGTCGCCACGGTGGGCGCGGCGGCCAACGAGGTGCTGCCCCCACCGGGCTCGAAGATCATGGTGGCGGCGTCGAAGTAGTCCCGCTGGGGACGCCCGGCTCCGTACGAGTCGATCAGGATCACCGGCAGGTCGTGGGCGGTGGTGGTGTTGCGGGCGACGTACATGGCGGTGCCGGGCGCGCCGGTGGCGATCTGCCCGACGAAGGCCTGGGCGCGCAGTTGGGTGGTCCGGGTCAACCGCAGCGGCGTGCCGGAGTACACCGTCGACGCGGCGGTGGGCAGCCGACCGTCGGTGGTGTAGCGGATCTGCGCGCCGCTGACGGTGGTGCCCAGCGACACCGTGACCTCGCCGGCGAAGGTGCCGCTGGGTACGGAGAAGGTGATGTCGCCCTGCAGATCGTCGGCGGCGGCGCTGACGCCGGTGTCGACGGCCGGGCTGCTGCCGATCGGTGCGGTGGCGGGTTCGGCCCCGGCCGGCGGCGATGCCGGTAGGAGCAGTCCGGCGACCAGCACGGCGGCGGTGACGACGCCGACGGCACGTGCCGGGGTGACGAGGCGGGTACTGCGGACGGTCAGACGCACGATGCCTCCTGGACGGATCGAGCGATGGTGGACGGTGTGGTGCCCGTCGAGGGTGTGCTGTCGCGGAAGTGCCGGCGCAGCGTCCGCCGCCACGGCGAGTCCGGCAGTTCCGGGCGTAGGGCGGCCAACCCGGTGGCGTACTTGGAGATGCGTACCGGCCGGGTGCCCCGCTGCCACAGCAGTCGGTCGGCCACCGAGGCGGCCCGGCTGGTCTTGGTCTCGACCACGGCGAGGTCGGGCAGGCGCAGCGTCCGGTCGCCGCACCGCCAGGTCAGGTCGGTGTCGACGGTGACCCGGCTGGCGGTGGCGGTCAGCAGCAGGGTCGCCCGCTGGTACGTGGTGACGAGCACCGGATCCAGCGCGGAGTCGACCGTCGGGCAGACCGCCTCGCGCTCCAGCGCCTCCTGCACGAAGGCGCGACCGGGGTGGACGGTGGCCCGATCCTGTGGCCGGTAGGGCAGCCGGTGCTTGGTGAGGCTGCCCCGCGCTCCACTGATCTTGACTTCGAGCCAGCACTGCGCGGAGTCCAGGTAGCTGCGGGTGCGGACCTTGAACCGCCGGCGTCGTCGGTACGCCGCGCAGTGGTAGCTGGCCAGCCGTGGGGTGTCGAAGTACACCGACTCGTACCGGAAGGCGCGCACACCGTCGATGTCCAGCACCCGGGCGTACGGGGACAGCTGTGCCAGCAGGTCCGGCAGCTCGTCGAGGGGCACGACGTACTTGCGGTCGACGCGGGTCTGCAGGGCGGCCCGGTCGACGAGTTCGGTCAGCCCGACCGGCGCGAGTTCGGTCCACGGCGCGGTGATCGGGGTCATCGACCCGCTCCCGCCTGGGCCGGCCTGCCCGCCGCGACCGGTGCGCCACCCCGACCCCGCACCGAGTACCGCACGTCGACCAGGGTGGTCTCGTTGACCAGGTCGAGTCGTTGCACGGTGGCGGTGTGCACCCGGGCGCCGAGCAGTTGCTCCAGGTGGGCGACGAGGGTGACCTGGTCGGTGACGGCGGAGTCGAGCACGATGATCTGGTGCCGGTAGTGGCGCAGCAGCCGCGGATGGTCGCCGAGGAACATCACCACCAGGATGAGCGCCATCAGCCCGCCACTGAGCCAGACCGAGGTGGTGCTCAGCGCCCCGAGGATGCCTAGGGCCAGTGCGGAGAAGTAGTAAGCGACCTCGTGCTGGTCGAGCTCCGTCGACCGCAGCCGGATGATCGACAGTACGCCGAACAGCGCCAACCCCAGGCCGAGCCCGGCACCGACATTGCTCGCGCTCAGCGCGCTGGCGACGGCGAGAACGCCGACGTTGACACCCAGATAGGCGACGACGAGATCGCGGCGACGGTGGCGTGGAAAGTAGAGCCCGAAGACGAGCAACACCACCGCGCAGATGTCGATCGCGAACAGGACGAGCTGCGGCATCTTCTCCGTCCTCCTGGGTCGCTGCCACGCCGGCCCGGCACCGTCCGCGCGGCGTGCCACACGCGAGCGACGAGCGGCCGAACACGGCCGGAACTTCCGGTGAACTTGCGGGAACGATTTCGGAATAGTAAACCTACACATTGAAATCGGTCAATGCTGATCACATGGTCGCCAATGCGACGGCTCGCCCTCGCCGGCGATCGGGCCGGACTGATCGTCATTGACCAGGGTCAATCACCTTCGGAGCGCCCTGGAAGAGAGCTTCGGTGATCATGTGTACGGGTCGTCGTGCTCGGGCGGTCGGTCGCGATGTCGGTGCCGCTGACGCCCCGCAAGCCGGAAGCGATCGCCGGCACCTTCCGGACCTTCGGCCGCGCAGCCGGCGGCCCTACCGGTCGGCGCGACCGGGTGACCCTTGTCCGCGCCTCGACGCCGCGCCCGCTGATCATGGCGTTGAGCGGGCAACACCTGGTTCTTCGCGCGTCGTCAACCTCATGATCAAGCGTTTCCGTGCAGTGTCGGCGGCGTCGAAACTTCCGAAAAACTTCCGGAAGTCATTGACGGGCGTGAAACCACGCTGAAATACTTTCGGCCAGTAAGGCCGATGCGATCCCTTTGTCAGGGAATCGCGGGCATCGTCCCTATCCCGCGAGTCCGGATTCATGCTGCCCGCAACCGGGCCACCGGACCCGGAAGGAGCATCAGATGAGCAAGGATTCCTCCCGAGCACCCGGACGGCCGAGACGGCTGCGGGCGGCCCTGGCGCTGACTGCCGCGGGTCTGATGGCAGCGGCCGGCGCTGTGGTGCTGCCCGGCAACGCCAGCGCCGCCGAGACCACCCTCGGCGCCGCGGCAGCGCAGAGCGGACGCTACTTCGGCACCGCGGTCGCGGTGAACCGGCTCAACGACTCGGCGTACACGAACATCCTGAACCGCGAGTTCAACCAGGTCACCGCCGAGAACGAAATGAAGATCGACGCGCTCCAGCCGCAGCAGGGGCAGTTCAACTGGGGCAACGGCGACCGGCTCGTCCAGCACGCCCGCAGCCGCAACATGCAGGTCCGGGGCCACACCCTGGCCTGGCACTCGCAGCAGCCGGACTGGATGCGGAACATGTCCGGCCAGCAGCTGCGCAACGCCATGCTCAACCACGTGACCCAGGTCGCCACCCACTACCGTGGCCAGATCGCCTGGTGGGACGTGGTGAACGAGGCGTTCGAGGACGGATCGAGCGGCGCCCGCCGTAACTCCAACCTGGAGCGCACCGGCAGCGACTGGATCGAGGCGGCCTTCCGCGCCGCGCGCACCGCCGACCCGAACGCGCAGCTGTGTTACAACGACTACAACATCGACAACTGGAACGACGCCAAGACCCAGGCCGTCTACCGGATGGTCCAGGACTTCAAGCAGCGCGGCGTCCCGATCGACTGCGTCGGCCTGCAGTCGCACTTCACCGGCGGCTCGAACTACCCGAGCAACTACCGCACCACGCTGTCCAGCTTCGCCGCCCTCGGCGTCGACGTGCACATCACCGAGCTGGACATCCGCAACGCGCCGAGCGACGCCTACCGCAACACGGTCAACGACTGCCTCGCCGTCCCGCGCTGCAAGGGCATCACCGTCTGGGGCATCCGTGACTCCGACTCGTGGCGCTCCAACGAGAGCCCGCTGCTGTTCGACGGTGGCGGCAACAAGAAGGCCGCCTACAACGCCGTGCTCAACGCGCTGAACAGCGCCGCGCCCGGCGGCGGCGACCCGACCACCCCGCCGCCCGGCACCACCCCGCCGCCCACCAACCCCGGCGGCTGCACCGCGACGATCTCGCCCGGTCAGGTCTGGGGCGACCGCTACAACACCTCGGTGACCGTCAGCGGCGCCAACACCTGGTCGGTGGTCGTCAACATCACCCCGCCGCAGCGCATCTCCGCCACCTGGAGCGGCAACCCCACCTGGGACGGCAGCGGCAACGTGATGACGATGCGCTCCAACGGCAGCGGCAACACGTTCGGCTTCACCACCATGATGAACGGCAACTCCGGGGCCCGACCGCAGATCGTGTCCTGCACCGCCGGCTGATCCACACCACCACCGGCCGTCGGCCGTGCGGGTCCTCCCGCACGGCCGGCGGCTCATCGCGTGCTCGTCGCCGTTTCGGCGATACGGCGGCCATCCACCCCACCTGACACCGCCATTACGCCGAAACGCGCACCCGTCCAGGGCACATGGCAGGCTGGCAGCCATGGACAGGGAGCAGGTGACCGGCTGGATCTCGGCCTACGAGCAGGCCTGGCGGACGCCGGGGACACAAGCGCTCGCCACGATCTTCACCGAGCAGGCGAGCTACCGGCAGGGGCCGTACCGGGAACCGGTCATCGGTCTACCCGCGATAGCCCGGATGTGGGAAGCCGAGCGGGACGGTACGGACGAGGTGTTCCAGATGACCAGCGAGGTGGTCGCGGTCGAGGGCGACACCGCGGTGGCGCGGTTGGAGGTCCGCTACGGGGCCCCCGTCGACCAGGAGTACCGCGATCTGTGGATCATGCGGTTCGCTGCGGACGGGCGATGCGCGTCCTTCGAGGAATGGCCCTTCTGGCCGGCGCAGTCGACCGCCACCCACCCCACCGACAGCTGACGCGACACCGCATCTGCGCCGCGGGCGTCCGTCCGGCACACCGGAGGCGGACGCCCGCGAGCAGGTGGCCGGTCAGGAGCGGGCGCTCGGGCGGTAGTCGAACCAGTCGAAGGCCGCGCTGCCCTCGGTGACGTAGAGGCCGAACACCCGGCCGGTGAAACCGGCGGCGACCTCGGTGGACAGGTACCGTCCGTCGAGTTCGGCGAGCACCACCGGCCCGCCGTCGGTCAACACCTCGAAGCTGACCGTGTCGCACGCGGCGGGGCGTACGCCGAAGGGGGCGCCGGGGGCCGTCACCTGGTCGGCGGCGGTCACCGTCGGCGGCAGCAGGTCGTCGGTGCGGGTGGCGATCGTCAGGGTGACCGGGCCGGCCGGCACCGACAGCTCACCGAAGACCTGCCGGAACGGCCCGACGCGGCCGATCACCTGCACCAGCCCGTCGGCGACCTCAATGTCGTAGTGGTGTGCCTCGTCGATGCGCAACGTCAGCCCGGCCCGACCCGTGCCGGGGTCGACGTGCACGCCGGCCCGGCAGTCGTGGTGCTGCTGCCGGCGGGCGACCAGGGTGGCGCCGGAGCGGTCCAGGGTCGTGCCGGCCGCGTGCAGGGTGAGCCAGCCGGGCCGCTCGGTCAACGACCAGCTGTCCTTCGGCCGTTCCCGCAGCGAGATCCACTCCGGCGCGAGCGCGTCGGCGTCGAAGTCGTCCCGGTATGCACTCGGGTCGCGTACCGCGGCCAGGGCGGGCGGGCTGCCGGCCGGCGCGGTCATCGTCTCCTCGACCGGATCCACCACCGGCCAGCCGTCCACCCAGCGCACCGGCACCAGGAACGTCTCCCGGCCGAGGACGTGGTACGGCGGCCACTGGCCCTTGGCCCGGATGCCCAGCAGCACCATCCACCAGCTGCCGTCGGTGGCCTGCACCAGGTCGGCGTGGCCGGTGGCCTGCACCAGCCGGTCGGTGCTGCGGTGGGTCAGGAACGGGTTGACCGGGCCGGGCTCGAACGGGCCCCGGATGCTGCGCGACCGGGCGATCGAGACGGCGTGCCCGGTGTGCGTACCGCCCTCGGAGACCAGCAGATACCACCAGTCGCCGATCCGGTACAGGTGCGGGGCCTCCGGGTACTGCCCGCCGGTGCCCGACCACATCGGCACCGGCCCTTCCAACACCGTGCCGGTCTCCGGATCGATCCGGTACGACTCGACCCCCGACACGGTCAACCAGCAGTCCCCGTTGTCGTCCCAGGTCAGCGACGGGTCGATGTGCGGCACGTCGAGGTGGACCGGCTCCGACCACGGGCCGGCCGGGTCGGTGGCGGTGACCAGCAGGTGGCGGCCGGTGGTGACGTTTGTGGTGACCAGGTAGAAGCGGCCGTCGTGGTGTCGGATGGTCGGGGCGTAGATGCCGGCGGAGGCGTGCGTGTCCGGCGGTAGTTCGAGTTGGCTCGGGCGGTCGAGCACGTTGCCGATCTGCCGCCAGTTCACCAGGTCCCGGCTGTGGAAGATCGGTACGCCGGGGAAGTACTCGAAGCTGGAACAGACCAGGTAGTAGTCCTCGCCCACCCGGCACACGCTGGGATCGGGGTGGAAGCCGGGCACGACGGGGTTGCCGAAGGTGGCGGAATCGGTCATGTGCACCGATGCTAGGCGGCGCGGTAGCTCGTGCGTACCCCTGGTGTTCAGGGGGTGGGTGGGGTGACCGCGATGATCAGGTGGGCCGGTTCGTCGCTGGCGTTGCGGTAGAGGTGGGCCAGCCGGGAGTCGAAGGTGACCGCCTCGCCGGCGGCCAGGACGTGCTTTTCGCCGCCGATCTCGGCGACGACCTCGCCGGTGATGACGATGGCGCATTCGGTCGACGGATGGGCCCACGGTTCGGCCGAACTGGCGTCGCCGGGCGCGAGGTGGGCCTGGAGCACCTCCAGGTCGCCGCGACCGGGGGTGAGTCGTTCGTAGGTGATCTGGCCGGGGGGAGCGGTCAGTCGGCTGCGGTTGCCGGCGCGGCTGAGGTGCACCGCGGGCGCCTCGGGCTCGGAGAACAGCTCGGCGATCGAGGTGTCGAAGACCTGGGCCAGTTTGCGCAGCGTGGACAGGCTCGGATCGGTCGCGCCGTTCTCGATCTGGCTGAGCAGCGCGGGGGACACGTCGGCGGCCGTGGCGAGTTGGCGCAGCGTCATGGAGTGCTGCTGCCGAAGATCGCGGAGTCGATCACCGAGCATCTAAACCTCGATCCGATAACAGTGTGGCTGAAATTGTTTGACCAAGCTACACGGCCCTGTTTAGGGTGGTCAAACAAGTTGTAGCGTTGTTTGGTACTGGTAGACACGTCGCGTCCAGGCACGAACCGGACGAACGCAAGTCCGGCTCCATCCAACCCTGAAATGCCGCCCCTGAAAACCCGAGACATCGCGACCGGAGACACCGGCGTTCACGTCCCAGGTCGTCGACAACCTGCGGCCCACGCGGAAGCGGACCGCGCCATACGAAGGTAGGAACAGCATGTCGGTGTCCCCCCGCCGGCTTCGCGTCGGAGCATCCGCTCTGACGGCGCTGGCCATCATCTCCACCGCCGCCTGCACGGCCGGCGGTGGCGGCGGAAACGCGAGCGGTGGCAGCGGCGCCACCACGCTCACCGTCAACACCTCGTTCGTGCTCAAGACCCTCGACCCCGGCCGCGTCTACGAGGCGACCGGCCTGACCGCGGTGCACGCCCTCTACGACACCCTGCTCACCTTCGAGGGCTCGGACGTGAGCAAGCCGGTCCCCGCGCTGGCCGAGTCGTACGAGGTCTCCGCGGACGCCAAGACCTTCACCTTCAAGCTGCGGCAGGGTGTGAAGTTCTCCGACGGCAGCCCGCTCACCGCCGACGACGTGGTGTTCTCGCTCAACCGGCTGAAGAACATCAAGGCCAGCCCGGCGGTCACCGTCAGCGAGTTGAGCGTCAGCAAGACCGACGACAGCACCGTCGTGGTCACCTCGGCGACGGCCAACCCCAACGTCCCGGTGGTGCTCTCCATGCCCTCCACCGCTGTGATCAACGCCAAGGTCGCCCAGGAGAACGGCGCCAAGGACGGCGAGGACGCCGCCCAGGGCGACACCGCCCAGCAGTACCTCGACACCAACTCCATCGGCAGCGGCCCGTACGTGCTCAAGTCGTACGAGCCGGAGTCCCAGGTGGTGCTGGAGGCCAACCCCGACTACTGGGGTGACAAGCCGAAGTTCGACCGGGTCGTGCTGCGCAACATGGACGTGCAGACCCAGAAGCTGACCATGCAGCGCGCCGAGGCCAACGAGATCTCGCTGGACATCTCCGGCAAGCTGCTCGAAGGACTGCCGGGCACCCTGCAGACCTCCGGCGTGCAGGACACCGTCTACTTCCTGTTCCTCAACGCCGACCCGGCCGTCTCCGCGGTGACCGCCGACGCGAAGTTCAACCAGGCGCTGCGGGCCGCCATCGACTACCAGGGCATCGCCGCCCTCTACGGGCAGGGCGCCGCACCGGGCGCCGGTCTGGTCGCCCCGGCCTTCCCCGGCGCGCTGCCCGAGGGCGAGGCGTCGACCCGCGACGTGGCCAAGGCCAAGGCGCTGCTCGCCGAGGCGGGCCTGACCAACCCCAAGGTCAAGTTCAGCTACCCGGCCATCACCTACAAGGGCGTGGACCTCGGCACCGTGGCAACCAAGGTGCAGGGCGACGTCGCCGAGGCCGGCATCACCCTGGAGCTGAACCCGCAGCCGCTGACCACCTTCCTGGACGAAATGCGCGGCGGGAAGATGCCGATGGGCTTCACCCCGCAGAGCCTGAACTACCCGGTCGCCGACTCGCTGATCAACAACATGGCCCCCGGACAGCCGACCGCGCTGCGCTCCGGCTGGACCGTGGACCGGGCCGACGCGGCGGTCGTGGCCGCCGGCAAGAAGGTCACCGAGACCCTCGACCTGGCCGCTCGGGCCACCGCGATGCAGGAGTGGCAGCGACTGATGAACCAGTCCTCGCCGTACATCGTGCTGGCCAGCAACTCCTCCACGGTGGTGGCGACCGCCGACCTGACCGGCGCGGACTACACCGCCGCCGGTTGGCAGGTCGACGTCGCCGCGGTCGGCCGGAAGTAGCCGGCAGCACAGATGACGACAGTTCACGACGGGAAGCCGGGCGCGGTCACCACGACCGCGTCCCGGCCCCGGCCGCGCCGCGCGCATCCGTTGCTGGTCTTCCTGGCCAAGCGGCTGACGATCACCGCCGGTCTGCTGCTGGGCGTCACCGTGGTGACGTTCGCGCTGGTCAACGTGGTTCCCGGCGACCCGGTCACGGCGAACCTGTCGGACCAGGCGCTCAACGATCCGGCCACGGTGGCCGCGTTCCGGGAGAAGTGGGGCCTGGACCAGCCGCTCTGGGCGCAGTACTTCCAGTACCTGGGCAACCTGCTCACCGGTGACCTGGGCATCTCCCAGCAGACCGGC
Organism: Micromonospora maris AB-18-032; assembly: GCF_000204155.1. Classification (NCBI taxonomy): domain Bacteria; kingdom Bacillati; phylum Actinomycetota; class Actinomycetes; order Micromonosporales; family Micromonosporaceae; genus Micromonospora; species Micromonospora maris. The sequence continues at coordinate 3,243,309 of NC_015434.1, forward strand.
CGCTCGGTCGTGGACGACCTGGTCCGGTACGTACCGGCGACCATGGAACTGGCCATCCCCACCATGCTGCTGGCGCTGCTGATCGGCACCGGCATCGGCATGCTCGCCGCGGTCCGCAACGGCCGGTTCACCGACCAGCTGGTCCGCGTCGGCGCCCTGCTGGGCCTGTCCACCCCGCCGTTCTGGCTGTCGCTCGTCGTGCTCTACGTCTTCTTCTACAAACTCGGCCTGGCCCCCAGCGGCGGCCGGCTCTCCACCGCCTTCAGCCCACCGCCCACCGTCACCGGCATGTACACCGTCGACGCGGCACTGGCCGGGCAGTGGGACGTCGCCTGGGACGCCGCCCAGCACCTGGTCCTGCCGGTGCTGGTGCTGACCTCCCTGACCGTGGCGCTGCTGGTCCGCTTCGTCCGCTCCGCCATGCTCGAAGTGCTCCAGCAGGACTACATCCGCGCCGCGTACGCCAAGGGTCTGCCGGCCCGGGTGGTGCTGCGCCGGCACCTGCTGCGCGCCGGCCTGGTCCCGGTGGTCACCGTCTCCGGCCTGGCCTTCGCCTCCCTGCTGTCCGGCACGGTGCTGGTGGAGAGCATCTTCGGCTGGCCCGGCCTCGGGCAGTACGCCTACCGCAGCGCCACCGCGCTGGACCTGCCGTCGATCCTCGGCGTCAGCCTCTTCGTGGCGCTTGTCTACACGCTGGTCAACCTGACCGTCGACCTGCTGTACGGGCTCATCGACCCGAGGATCCGCCTGTCATGACCACGATCGCACCCGATCCGGTGGCACCGGATCCGAAGGTGGACCGGGCGCTGAGCCGACGCCGCTGGCTCGGCCGGCTGCGCGGCGGCGGCACCCGTCCGGTCTGGCGGCAGCCGGTCACCCTGGCGGCCCTGGTCATCCTCGGCGGCTGGCTGCTGGTGGCCATCTTCGCCCCCCTGATCGCCCCCTACGACCCGCTCGCCCAGAGCCCCGACGCGTACGCGTCACCGTCGGCGGCGCACTGGTTCGGCACCGACTCCCTCGGCCGGGACATCCTCAGCCGGGTCATCCACGGCGCCCGGCTGTCCATCCCCCTGGCCCTGGCCATCGTCTCGCTGGCCCTGCTGATCGGCGGACTGCTCGGGCTGCTCGCCGGCTACCTCGGCCGGCTCGCCGACGAGGCGTTGATGCGCCTGACCGACCTGGTGTTCGCCTTCCCGCAGATCATCCTCGCGATGGCGGTCACCGCCGCGTTCGGCCCGAACACCCGCAACGCCGTCCTCGCCCTGGTCATCGTCTCCTGGCCGGTCTACGCCCGGGTCATCCGCAGCGCCGTGCTCAGCATGCGCGGCGACGACTACCTCAACGCCGCCCGGCTGCTCGGCGTCGGACCGGTCCAGGCGCTGCGCCGCGACGTGCTGCCCAACAGCATCGGCCCGGCGATCGTGCTGGCCACCCTGGAACTCGGCAACGCGGTGCTGCTGCTGGCCGCGCTCTCCTTCCTCGGCCTGGGCCCCCGCCCACCGGCCGCCGAATGGGGCTCGATGGTTGCCCTCGGCTCCCAGGACCTGTCGATGTGGTGGGTCAGCGTCTTCCCCGGCCTGGCCATCCTCACCGTCGTGATGGCGTTCAACGTGCTCGGCGACGCGCTGCGCGACCGGCTCGACCCCCGCTACGCGAAGGGACGTTAGAGATGGCACCGCTGCTCGACGTCGACTCCCTCGCCGTCACCCTGCCCGGCCCGCGCGGCCCGCTGCCGATCCTGCACGACGTGTCGTTGACCGTCGACGAGGGTGAACTGGTCGGCATCGCAGGGGAGAGTGGCTGCGGCAAGAGCCTCACCGCGCAGACCCTCCTCGGCCTGCTGCCCCCCGGCGCCACGGTCCGCGGGTCGGCCCGGTTCGCCGGCACCGACCTGCTCGGCCTGGACCAGCGCGGCTGGCAGCGGGTCCGGGGCGCCGGCATCGCCATGGTCTTCCAGGACCCCACCGCCGCCCTGCACCCGATGCTCACCATCGGCCGCCAACTCACCGAACACATGCGGGTGCACCTGCGCATGGACCGCCGGGCCGCGAACCGGCGGGCGGTGGAACTGCTCGACCAGGTGCGCATCCCCGACCCGGAACGGGCCCTGCGCTCCTACCCGCACCAGTTCTCCGGCGGCATGCGCCAACGCGCGGCCATCGCCATCGCCCTGGCCGCCCGACCCCGGCTGCTGATCGCCGACGAACCCACCACCGCCCTCGACGTCACCGTGCAGGCCGGCATCCTCGCTCTGCTGGACCGGTTGCGCGCCGAGACCGGTCTGGCCGTCGCGTTCATCACCCACGACCTCGGGGTGCTCAGCGCGTTGACCACCCGGGGCTACGTGTTCTACGCCGGTCGGGTGGTGGAGACCGGACCGACCGGGGAACTGCTCACCGCACCCACCCACCCGTACACCGCCGCGCTGCTCGGTGCCCGCCCGCACGGCACCCAGGCCGTCGGCACGCTGCGGCCGATCCCCGGCAGCCCACCGGCGCCCGGCCAGGCGCCGCCGGGCTGCCCGTTCCAACCCCGCTGCGGGTACGCCGAACCGGCCTGCGGCACCAGCCCGCCGCCGCTGACCCCGGCCGGTGAGCACCGGTCGGTGGCCTGCGTGGTCCGCCCGCACCTGGAGGTGGCAGCCCGATGAGCAGTCTGCTGCGGATCAGCGACGTGCAGGTCGAGTACCGCTCCCGGGGCAACGGTCGAGTCCGCGCGGTCGCCGGGGTCAGCCTGGACGTGGCACCCGGCCAGATCGTCGGCCTGGTCGGCGAGTCCGGCTGCGGCAAGTCCTCGCTGGCCCGGGTCGCCGTCGGACTGACCCCGCCGAGCGCCGGTGAGGTCAGCTTCGCCGGCCGCCCGATCACCCCGCTGGGCTGGCGGCGTCGACCGGAGACCGAGATCGGTCTGCAGATGGTCTTCCAGAACCCGTACGCCTCGCTCAACCCCCGGCGCACCATCGGCGCCCAACTGCTCGACGGCGTACCGGCGACGGTGACCGGCGCGGCCCGTACCGACCGGGTGATCGAGCTGCTCGACCGGGTCGGCATGCCCGCCGAGGCCGCCGACCGCTACCCGCACCAGTTCTCCGGCGGCCAACGGCAGCGGCTGGCCATCGCCCGCGCCCTCGCCCCGCAACCCCGCATGATCATCGCGGACGAGCCGGTCACCGCCCTGGACGCCTCCTCGCAGGCCCAGGTGGTCAACCTGCTCGTCGGGCTGGTCCGGGAACTCGACATGGGCATGCTCTTCATCTCCCACGACCTCGCCCTGGTCCACGAGATCGCCGACGTCACCGCCGTGATGTACCTGGGCCGGATCGTGGAGACCGCACCCACCCGCGACCTGTGGCGCGACCCGCGCCACCCCTACACCCGGGCGCTCATCGACGCGGTACCGCAGATCGGGCCCACCCCACGACTGCCCGCCACCCTCGCCGGGGAGGTGCCCGACCCGGCCAACGCCCCCACCGGCTGCCGGTTCCGGCCCCGCTGCGCCCACGCCTTCGCCCCCTGCGGTGACCAGCCACCCACCCTCGACCTCGGCGGACGCAGCGCCGCCTGCTGGCTCAACGACCCCGCCACGGCCCCCGCCGCCGTGGCCGCCCCCTGAGGACGCCGACATGCATCGCGCCACCGAACAGGTCCTGGTCAACCTCGCCCTCTACGACGGCGTCGCCGACCACCTCCAGGCCGACCAGGGCATCTGGATCGGCGTCGACGGGATGATCCGCGCCGTCGGGCCGGTCGACGACGTGCTCGCCGAGGCCGGCGACGTCCCGGTGGTCGACCTGGGCGGCGACGTGGTGATGCCCGGACTGACGAACATGCACGTGCACCTGTCCCTCGGTCTGCCCGGCCACCTCGCCGACGAGGTGCACCGGTCCAACCTGGCCGAACTGGTGCTGCTGATGGCCGACTCGGCGCGGCGCACCCTGCACGCCGGGGTCACCACCGCCCGGCTGGTCGGCGAGGGCCGCTACGCCGACTTCGCACTGCGCAAGGGCATCGAGGCCGGTGCGGTGGACGGACCCCGGATCTTCACCGCTGGGCACGCGCTGTGCTGCACCGGGGGCCACGGCTGGGAGGCCGACGCCCTGGAAGCCGACGGCGCCGACGGGTTCCGGCAGCTCACCCGCGCCCAGATCCGGGCCGGTGCCGACCTGATCAAGGTGTGCATCTCCGGTGGCATCGCCGGGCAGTACGAGGCGATCGACACCCCGCAGCTGCTCGACGACGAGATGGCCGCCGTCATCCGGGTCGCCCACGACTGGGGACGCAAGGTCACCGCGCACGCCGGCCCGGCCGACACCGTACGCCGGGCCGTGGAGCTGGGCCTGGACTGCGTCGAGCACGGCTACGAGCTGACCGACGAGGTCACCCGGCTGATGGCCGAACGGGGCGTCTGGTACGTCCCGACCATCGTGGTCAGCCGCTGCGAACAGTTCTTCCGCGACTCCGGGGTGCCCGGCTGGCTGATGGAACGCGCCCTCGGCGCCGGCCCCCGACACTGGGAGAGCCTGCAACACGCCATCCGCAACGGCGTGCCGATCGCGTTGGGCAGCGACATGCCGCCGCACGCCGGTTACGACGAGACCACCGCCACCGTGCGGGAGCTGGAGTTCATGGTGGACGCCGGGATGCCCGTCGCCGACGCGCTGAAGGCCGCCACCATCCGCCCCGCCGAGTGGCTGAACGCCGACGACAAGCTGGGCAGCATCACCGCCGGCAAGCACGCCGACCTGCTGGTGCTGCGCGACGACCCGACCCGTTCGGTCTCCGCCCTGCGCACCCTGCACGTGGTGATGAAGGGCGGCGTCGTCTACCGCGACGACCACGGCCGCACCCGGGCCCGACGATGACCGTGATCAGGGTCGCCGACGACTACCTCGCCGCACTCGCCGATCTCGACCCGCAGGCCGCCGAGGCGGCCGGGCGTACCCCCGACTCGCAGCTGGCGGACCTCTCCCCGGAGGCGTTCGACGCCCGCGCGGCACTGGCCCGGCAGACCGCGTCGGCGGCTGCCTCCGCCACCGCCGACGGCCCGGCGCAGCGTGCCCTCGCCGGTGCCCTGGCCGAGCGGCTGACCAGCGAGGTCGCGCTCTACGACGCCGGGTTCACCACCCGGCTGCTCGCCCCGCTGGCCACCCCGGTTCACCTGGCCCGGCAGGTCTTCGACAACCTGCCCCGGCAGACCGCCGACGACTGGGCCGCCGTCGCCGAGCACCTGCACCGGCTGCCCGACACCCTCGACCAGTACGCCGCGACGCTGCGCCGCTCCGCGCAGCGCGGCCACCTGGTCGCCCGGCGGCAGGTGCTCGTCGTCGCCGCGCAGTGCCAGAGCTGGACCGCCGACGACTTCTACGGCCGGCTCGTCGCCGGCTCTCCCGGTGGCCCGCTCGCCGACCGGCTGACCGAAGGGGCCCGGCGCGCCACCGCCGCCACCGACGCGTTCGCCACGTTCCTGCGCACCGAACTGGCTCCCGGCGCCTCCGAGGTGGACGGTGTCGGGCGCGAACTGTACGAGGTCACCTCCCGCGCCTTCCTCGGCGCCACCGTCGACCTCGACGAGCTGTACGCGTACGGCTGGGCGGAGCTGGCCCGTACCGACGCCGAACTGCACGCCGCGGCGGCCGACTGCGGCCACCCGGACCCGGCGAGCGCCCGGGTCGCGCTGGACGCCGACCCGGCCGGGCGGGTGTCGGTCGGTCCCGCCCTGGAACAGTGGCTGCGCAAGCGCACCGCCCTGCTCACCGACCAGCTCGACGGCGTCCACTTCGACATCCCGGCGGTCACCCGCCACGTCGAGTGCCGGATCAGCCCCGCCGCCTCCGGCGTCATGTACTACACCCCGCCGGACGCGAACCTGACCCGCCCGGGCGGGATCTGGTGGTCGGTGCCGCCGGGGGAGTCGAGCGTGCCGGTGTGGCGGCACGTCGGGACGCTCTGCCACGAAGGGCTGCCCGGTCACCACCTGCAACACGCTGTCACCCTGACCACCGCCGAGCTGCACCCCTGGCAACGCCACCTGTGCCAGGTGCACGGGTACGCCGAAGGCTGGGCACACTACGCCGAACGTCTCGCCGACGAACTCGGCCTCTTCGCCGGCCCCGGTGAACGCCTCGGCATGCTCGACGGGCAGATGTGGCGGGCGGCCCGCGTCGTCATCGACCTCGGCCTGCACCTCGACCTGCCGATCCCGGCCGGCACCGGCTTCACCGACGCCGACCGCTGGACCCCGGCCGTGGCCGTGGACCTGCTCACCCGGGTCGCCGGGCTGGACGCCGCGACCGCCCGTTTCGAGGTCGACCGCTACCTCGGCTGGCCGGCCCAGGCGCTGGCGTTCAAGGTCGGCGCCCGGCTGTGGCAGCAGACCCGCCGCGACGCCGAACGACGCGCCGGCGCCGCCTTCGACCGCAAACGGTTCCATCACACCGCGTTGGTGCTCGGGCCGATGGGCCTGGACCCGCTACGCGCCCGCCTCGCCGAGGCCCTGCCACCCGCGATCTGAGTACCCGGAAGTGACCCGATGAGCATCGACGAACTCAGCACCACCATCAGCGACATGTACCGGTCGTTGGGCGACCGCCCGGCGTTCGACGCCCACCTGCACCCCGACCTGACCATCTGGGAGTCCGACGCGGACGACCTGCTGACCGGCCTGGCCGCGCTGGACGCGCTGCGCGACACCCGGGCCGCCGCCGCGACCGGCCCGGCGCCGGTGAGCGTGGCCCCGGAGCAGGTACGCGCCGAGAGCTGGGGCGACACCGGCCTGGTCCGCTACGTGCTGCGGGCCCGCTTCGCCGACGACCGCCCGGACACCTGCTTCCGGGTCACCGACGTCCTGCGCCGCGACGACACCGGCTGGCGCATCGTGCACCACCACGCGGAGGCAGTCCGATGAGCACCGACGAACCCACCACCACCGACGAACCCACCACCGAGGTGTACGACCTGCGGGTCGTGGTCGAGCGGATCGAGGGCCGCTCGGTGTGCGGCATGAAGGTGGGCGACCAGATCGACCTGACCGAGTCCTGCCGGCTGAGCATCCCCGCCGGCCAGCACTTCTGCATGTACGCGCTGGCCGCCTGCCTGCCGTTGCTGCCGGCCAAGCAGCGGGCCCTGGCCGAGGGGGACTGGATGGCCCGGGACAGCCACGTGGCCTGCCCGGACCCCGAGGAGCGGGTCATCATGCGGATCGAACGCACTGCCCTGCGGCAGATCCCCACCGAGGAGCTGACGTGACCGACGACCGCCTGGTCGGCATCGGCCTGCAATCGGACAAGTCCGCCGACGAGTACGCCGAGCTGGCCGAGTTGACTGAACGGTACGGCTTCGACGTGCTGTCGGTCTTCGGTGACCTGATGTACCAGCCGCCGATCTTCCCGCTGCTGGTGGCCGCCCGGCACACCCGCCGGATCCGGCTCGGCGCGGCCTGCCTCAACCCGTTCACCCTGCATCCGGTGGAGGTCGCCGGGCAGGTCGCCGCCCTCGACCTGGCCTCGCACGGTCGGGCGTACCTGGGTCTGGCCCGGGGCACCTGGCTCCAGGAGATCGGTGTGGCGCAGGCCCGGCCGCTGCGGCGCATCGCCGAGACGGTGCAGATCGTCCGTCGGCTGCTCGGCGGCGACGACAGTGGCTTCGAGGGCCGGGAGTTCACCGTGGCGCCGGGCACCAGCCTGCGCTACGCGCCGGCCCGGCCGGACGTGCCGGTGCTGGTCGGCACCTGGGGGCAGCAGACTGCCCGGTCCGCCGCCGGGTACGCCGCCGAGGTCAAGGTCGGTGGCTCGGCGAACCCGGCGATGGCCAAGACGATGCGCGCCTGGCTCGACGAGGCGGGGGGTGACCACACCGGCGTGGTGCTGGGCGCGGTGACGGTCGTGGACACCGACGGGGAGTTGGCCCGACGGGTGGCCCGTACCGAGGTGGCGATGTACCTCGCGGTGGTCGCCGCTCTCGACCCGACGGTCGAGGTCGATCCGGGCCTGCTGGCCCGGATCAAGGAGCACGTGGCCCGCCGGGAGGACGACGCGGCCGGTGCTCTGATCGGCGACGACCTGCTCGACCTGTTCGCCTTCTCCGGCACCCCCGAACAGGTCGCCGCGCAGGCCGCCGCGGTCTTCGACGCCGGGGCGAGCCGCGTCGAATTCGGCACCCCGCACGGCCTGACCCCCCGCACCGGCATCGACCTGCTCGGCCAGCGGGTACTGCCACTACTACGCAGCTGACCCACCCCACCCCCACCCCCACCCCCGCTCCCGCGGGCGCCGATCTTGCAGTTTCGGTCGCCGATTCGCGGCTTTTGCCCTGACTCTCGGCGACCAAAACTGCAAGATCGCGCGTGGGGGTGGGGGGTGGGGGGGTGGGTGAGGGTGGGGTGGCTTGTTGTTGGGTGGGGCGGTTTTTGGGATGCTTCGTGCATGGCATCTCCGTTACCGACGTCCATGGACGATATCCGGGACGAGCCGCTGCGGGCTCAGTTCGAGTTCTTCCTCGATGAGCACCGCGCCGCGCTGAACGCCTGCCTGGAGGGGCTGACCGAGGAGCAGGCCCGCCGGTCGCTGGTGTCCTCTCGCACGACCCTGTTGGGCCTGGTAAAGCATGCGACCTTCGTGGAGAAGGTCTGGTTCGACGAGGCCGTCAACTGCCGGTCGCGGGACGAGATCGGCATCCCCGCCACACCGGACGAGTCCTTCATCCTGGACGACTCCGACACCATCGCCGACATCCAACGAGAACACCGGGAGACCTGCACGCGGTCCCGCCGAGCGACGGCCCCGCTCGACCTGGACGACCTGGTGTACGGCAACCGGCGTGGCCCGCTGCCGCTGCGCTGGGTCTACCTGCACGTGCTGCGGGAGTTGGCCCAGCATTGCGGGCACGCCGACATCCTGCGCGAGCAGATCCTGGCCGAGTGAACTCGCCGGCCACCGGACGACGTCAGTGGCGCAGGGTGTAGAAGCCGCGCCAGGGTGCGCCACCACCCCACAGCTGGTAGCTGCCGATCAACGCCAGCAGGTAGGCGGCGGTGGCCGGACCGGCCAGCAGCCAACCGCCTCCGGCCAGGACGGTCAACGCCAGCAGAATCGCCAGGTGTCTGCCTGTCGACTCGGCGAGGCCGAACAAGTGCAGCTCGACCGGGGTCAGCTCGTAGTTGCGGGGCGGTCGGGCACGGGCGGTGCTCGCCGGCCAGAGCCGCCCCACCCCGGCTACGTCGACCAGGTACATGCGCCGCAACCCCGGGCAGCGGCGCAGCTCGACGCTCAGCGGCAGCTGCGCACCGCCGGCCGGGTCACCGGCCAGCCGGCGCACCAGCCGGCGATCCCAGACGATCCGCTGGTACCAGATCCGGTCGGCGTCGCGTAGTTCGAGCCAGAACGATGTCGGCTCGACGCCCCAGTGCAGTTGCGCCACCATGATCCAAGCCTCGGCCGGTCGACCACGACGACACGCGCCGAGCAGCCAGCGCCCGAGCCGCCACGTCCACGCCCAGGCCAACACGTACCCCGGCAGCAGGATCAGCTGCACGAGCACCGTTCGCCCCCGTGGTTCGATCTCGAAGAATTCGGGATACGCCGGCATCACCTCGTACGGCTGAGCCGGGTCGTACCGCACCGGCACCTGGCCGCCCTCCCGGTAGCTGTCCGGGTCCACCGGCTTCCACCGCACCCGCCACTCGGCGCCGGTGGTGTCGGGGTAGGCGACCTCGATCCGATCCTCCGCGCCGAGCCGGGCCCCGGTGACCGTGCCCAGGGCCTGCCCGGTCAACGACGCCACCTGCCGGCGCTCCCACTCCATCAGGTGCCACACCGTGCCGGCGATGGTCAGCACCAGCAACAGCCAGCCGATCAGGACCTTCCCGACGGCAAGGTTCGCCCGCTTCGGCGCGTCGACTGCCAACACCGGTGGCGGCGCTGCGGCCGCCGGGGTCGACGGCGCGAGAACATGGTCCCACTCGGTGAGGAACGCGCGGGCCCGTTCGGAGATCGCCGCGAGTTCGGGATCGACCGGCGGCGGCGCCACCTGGCGCTCGATTCGCAGGGCGGACCGCAGGAGGTAGACGCCGATCCCGAGGAGCAGGACGGTGAACCCGGTCGCCCACTTCCAGGTCTGGCCGTCGGTGTGCAGAGTGCCCGCCGAAGGGCTGCTGATCCGGCCCGTCACCGTCACGCCGTCGTCCCAGGGGGCGCCGTAGCGGGGCATGAGCTTCACCGCGTCGATGCGGACAGCGCCGTCGGCGGAGACGAACGGCCCGGAACAGGTCCACTGGGGTCCGTCGTCGGTGTCGGCGTACACGCAGTCCTCGACGGTCACCGCACCGGCCACCCCGCCGTACGTCGCCCGGAACGAGTCGACCGCGAGGACGGCCATCCAGATCACGCCCCCGAAGATGACCGTGACGAACGAGAGCAGCAACCAGTGGTGCAACTCGAACGCACCCATCCGGCGCAACGGCCCTCCCGATCGTCGTGTCGTCGCATGGCGACAGGGTGATCCGACACTGTAGGCGAGCCCGGCGAGCGACCCGAGCGCCGATAGGCTCGACGGATGACCGAATCGGGACCGACCCAGGCCGCGAAACTGCTCGGCCAGGCCCGGCGGACGGTGGTCTTCACCGGCGCGGGCATGTCCGCCGAGAGCGGTGTGCCGACCTTCCGCGACGCGCTCACCGGCCTGTGGCAGCGTTACGACGCCCAGCAGTTGGCCACCCCGGAGGCGTTCGACGCCGACCCGGACCTCGTCTGGGGCTGGTACGAGTGGCGGCGCGCCGTCGTCGCGCGGGCCCGACCGCACCCGGGGCACCTGGCCGTCGCGGCGATCGAGGCCCGCGCCCCGCACAGCGTGCTGATCACCCAGAACGTGGACGACCTGCACGAGCGGGCCGGCTCCACCGCCCCGCTGCACCTGCACGGCAGCCTGTTCGCGCCCCGCTGCTCCGCCTGCGCCCACCCGGCGTCGACAGGCGACCCGGCCGAACCGGCCGAGGGACGCCGGCTGCCGCCGCCGCGCTGCGACCGCTGTTCCGCGCCGATCCGGCCGGGCGTGGTGTGGTTCGGGGAGGCGTTGCCGCAGCCGGCCCTGGAAGCCGCCGCCGAGGCCGCCGCCTCCTGCGACGTACTGCTGACCGTCGGCACCTCCGGCCTGGTCTATCCGGCCGCGGAGATCCCGCACGTCGCGGCCCGCTGCGGCGCCACGGTGATCCAGGTCAATCCGGAACCGACGCCGCTGGACCAGGTGTCCGACATCAACCTGCGCGGCCCGGCGGCCCGGGTGCTGCCCACCCTGGTCGACGCCGCCTGGGGCGGCGCCGGGTGACTACGGGCGTTCGCCCCGGACCGGGTCACCGCGTACCAGCCGGTCGTGCAGCTGCCACCGCGCGGTGGTGGCGTCGCGTACCGCCGTCTCGTCGCGGTTCGCGAGTCGCTGCCGCAGCAACCGCAGCGCGATCCGGCGGTTGAGGCTGAACTGCCGTTCGGTGTCGACCACGACCACCAACCCCGTCGGGCGGTGTGTCGCCCGTACCGCGGTGCTGACCTTGTTGCGGTGCTGACCGCCCGGCCCGCCGGTGCGGCAGGCGACCACCTCTACGTCGGACTCCTCGAAACAGGTGGCGTCCGGGTCCGCCGGGCAGGGCTGGGCGGTGACGTACCAGTTCTTCCGACCGACCCCGGCCCGGTACGGGCTGGGTGCCTGCCAGCACAGCGTGCCCGTCCAGGAGGCGGCGAACGCCTCGACACCAGCGCCGCCGACCTCCACCAGCACGGAGCGGTAGGTGCCGGGCCGGTCACCGGCGACCGTGTCGACCCGGTGCACCCGCAGTCGCTGCCGTGCGGCCTCGGCTTCGAGGCGTCGCAGCAGGTGGGCCAGCGCCCAGGCGCATTCCTGCGGGCCGCGTCCGGCCGACAGCAGCAGGCGTACCGTCATCGCCGGCCCCGCCGACGTCGCTCGTCGCGCCGCGACCCGACAGCGAGGTCGGCCGTCTTGTACGTGACAAGCGGAACCGTGGTCGCGATCGGGGTGGCCAACCGGTGTTCGACCAGGTCGTCGATCACCTGCTCGATGCGTTTGTACGCCCCCGGCGCCTCCTCGAAGAGCAACTGGCGGTCGCCGCACACCACGAGCGAGCCCACCGGCGTACGCCGAAGCTCCTCGACCGTGTGCTTGGCCCGCCCCCGGCACAGCGCGTCGGCCCGGGACATCTTCCGCCCGGCGCCGTGCGCCACCGAGTAGTTCGCCTCCGGGCCGGCGTGCGCGGCCACCAGATAGGACGGGGTGCCCCGGGTACCGGCGATCAGCACGTCCCGGCCGTCACCCGGTGCCGCGCCCTTGCGGTGCAGGTAGCTGCCGTCACGTACCTCGACCAGGTTGTGACACTGGTCCACGACGGGCTCGGTCGGCGCGGCGCCCAGCGCGTACGCGACCCGGGCGGCCAACAGCCGACGGTTCAGCGCACCCCACCGCACGGCCTCGTCGTGCCGGGCCAGGTACGCCTGCGGATCCGGGGCCGGGCCGGCGCCGTGTCGTTCGGTGTGCTCGCGCAGGATCTGCTCGCCCAGTCCTCGGGAGCCGGTGTGCACGACGAGCACCAGGTCACCGGCGGCCAGCCCGAGACGACCCGCGTGGGTCGGGTCGAGCACCGCGCCGATCCGCGCCAGCTCGACGAAGTGGTTGCCCCGGCCCACCGTGCCGAGACCCTCGACGTGGCCGGCGGGTATCTCGCCGCTCACCACCGTCCACGCCGGATCATCGGCGTCGTGTTCGGGATGCAACGGCCGATCCAGGTCGGGGAACCGCGCGGCCAGCTTCTCCGGTACGGGTCGCTTGAGCCGGATCGGGAACACCGCGATGCCGCAGCCGATGTCGGATCCGACGAGGAACGGATACAGCACGCGGGACGTCATCGCGGCCCCGATCGGGGCGCCCTTGCCCGGATGCAGGTCAGGCATGGCGGCGACGTGGATCATGCCGTCGAGGGCGGCGACCTGACGGCACTGGGTATGGGCGTCGGACTCGATCCAACTGGTGGGCGACGCGAAGACGCTTATCGTGGCAGGACCGGACGCAGGCAGCATCGACTGCCGCAGGTGCAGCTCAGACAAGGAGTTCTCTCCCGAGGAGAAAGCGCAGGCACGGACGGTGGGTGAGGGCACGAGGGGGCGCGCGGAAGCGTCTCGGCGCGGCGGGGTGCGATCCGTCAGTACGTCATGCGCCCACCCTGGCGCAGCCCACCCGCTCGGGCAACCGGTTTCGTCGAGCTGCTGCCGCGTGGAGCACGCGGAAAGGTCGAGGTGCTGCCGCGCGGTGCGCGGAAAAGTCGGTCCCGGCCGTTACTCTCACGCCTCGTGACGTCGCAGTTGAACGATATGCCCACCGACCTGCTGGAACTGTTTCCGGACGGTGCTCCGCGAACGCTCGCCGTGCCACTGCCGCCCGGCCGGACGGTACGCGGCAGCGAGGGTGCCGACGAACGACCCGTGTTGTGGATGAGCGAGGAGCCGGCACCGGCGGGCTTGTGGTCGCGCCTGCACGCGGCACATGAAAGCTCCGGGCTGTGGCCGTTGCTGCTGGACGGCCTCGGCGGTGACATGTCCCGCCCCTGGCAGGGCGGTGAGCTCTGGCAGGCGACCTCCACGCCCGACCAGCACGACGCCGAGCGGGTGCTCGCCGGCCGGTGGGCCGACCAGACCGGCGACGGCGACGACTCGCCGCCCCCGGCCGAGGAGGATTCGTTCGTCGCCCCGTACGGTCGGGCCTGGCCAGGCCTGGCACCGGCGCTGCCGCCCCGGGTCGCGGTGCGCGAGCACGCCGACCACTGGGCCGAGCAGCTGTCGCAGGCCCTGTCCGAGGCGCATCTCGGCCTGGTGCCCGCGCAGCGCAGCAGCGACGTGCTTGCCGCTGTCGGTTGGCACGGCGCGATCAACCACATCGGTGTCGCCGAGTTGTGCGCGGTGCTGCGTAGCTGGGAGGACCGCTTCGGGGTACGGGTGATCGGCGCCGGCTTCGCCGAGCTGTACCTCAGTGTCGCTGCGCCGCCGAGCACCCTCGACGAGGCGCTGCCCATCGCCGCCGAACATTTCGCCTTCTGCCCGGACAACATCCTGCAGGGGCAGCGTCCGTACACTGTCGCCGCCTACGCCGAGCGTCTCGTCGATGCGCCGACCTGGGCGTTCTGGTGGGACTGAGCGCTGCGCTCAGACCTGCGGGCTGACCACCCCGAGCAGGTGCGCGCACTCGGCCGGGGCCAACTCGTCACGCTATGGACAAAGCGGTATAGCGCGATGTGTTTACGCCATTCTCCGCACCGTCCTAATCTGCGGCTGCCGGTGTCTCCGGCGTTCCCTATCCGGCAGGAGAAAACGTTGCGAGTACCTTCGGTATTGCGTGCCTGCACGGCCCTGGTCCTGACCGCCGTCGCCGTGGTCGCCGTCCCGGCCACCGCCCCCGCGACCACCGCCGCGGCGACCGCTTCGGTGGTGTCCGCGATGGCGGTACCTGACATCTCGCTGACCAACACAAAGGCGCATCTGCAGCAGTTCCAGACGATCGCGACAAGCAATGGCGGCAACCGACGCGCCACCAGCGCCGGCTACACCGCCTCGGTGACCTACGTGTACAACAAACTGGTCGCCGCCGGATTCACCGTGACCCGGCAGAACTGCACCTCCGGCTGCACCAGCGGCGCCGGCCCGAACGTGATCGCCGACTGGCCGGGCGGTGGGGACCCGAACAGCATCTACATGTTCGGCGCACACCTGGACGGGGTGTCCGCCGGTCCCGGCATCAACGACAACGCCTCCGGGTCGGCGACCCTGCTGGAGATCGCCCTGACTCTCGCGGCCACCAACCCGAGCCTGACCAGCCGCGTCCGGTTCGCCTTCTGGACCGACGAGGAGCAGGGCCTCAACGGGTCGCGGTTCTACGCCAACACCCTGTCCAGCACGGAACGGGCGAAGATCAAGGCGTACTTCAACTTCGACATGGTCGGCTCGGTCAACGGCGGCTACTTCATCAACCGGATCACCTCCGTGCCCGGCCAGACGTTGAAGGCGTACTACGACTCCATCGGCGTGCCGACCGAGGAGAACACCGAAGGCGCCGGCCGTTCCGACGACGCCCCCTTCAACGCGATCGGCGTGCAGACCTCCGGCGTGGCGGCGGGTGCGTCCCGGGTGAAGACCGCCGCGCAGGTGACCAAGTGGGGCGGCACCCAGAGCGCCTTCGACCCCTGCTACCACCGGGCGTGCGACACGTACCCGAGCAACATCTCCGACACCGTGCTCAACCGGGCCGGTGACGCCGCCGCGTACGCCCTCTGGACCCTGGCCGCCGGCACCCCGGCGACGACGGTCTGGTCGGACACCTTCGAGACCGCCACCGGCTGGACCACCAACCCCGCCGGCACCGACACCGCCACCAGCGGCAGTTGGGAGCGCGGCGTGCCGCAGGCCACCAACTCCAGCGGCGCCAAGCAACTCACCGCCCTCTCCGGCACGAACGACCTGGTCACCGGCAGGCTCGCTGGCACCTCCGCCGGCGACCACGACATCGACGGCGGTACGACGAGCGTCCGCTCACCCGCCATCACGCTGCCCACCACCGGCCCGCTCACCCTGAAGCTGTCCTGGTACCTCGCCCACGGCAGCAACGCCACAAGCGCGGACTTCTTCCGGGTCTCCGTGGTCCACAACGGCGGCACCACCGCCCTGTTCACCCAGTCGGCCAGCGCCACCAACCGCAACGCCGCCTGGACGTCAGGCAGTTGGAGCCTGAGCAGCTACGCCGGCCAGAGCATCCGGATCCTGATCGAAGCCGCCGACGCCGGCACCGCCAGCCTGGTCGAAGCCGCCGTCGACGACGTCGTCATCACCCAGGGATAGCCCCGGCGTCGACGTGCCCGGATCGGCCGGTCCCGCTCAGGGGGACAGGTCGGTCCGGGCCGCGCCGGTTGCCGGATCGTACGGGTAGGACAGGTGCTGGTGGACCAGCCGCCAGGCACCTGCTGGGGTGCTGCGGCCAGGTAGCCAATACCCTTGACCATGAGTATGGCTTCTGGCACGTCAAACGCTCGGGCTGGACCGGTCCGCGCTCGCTGCTCCACTCGAGAGGTACGTCTATGCCCGGCACATCGGAATCCGTCACGTACCTCATCGTGGATGGGGAGAACATCGACGCCACTCTCGGCAACAGTGTTCTGGAGCGCCGGCCGGCCCCCGCGGAGCGACCCCGGTGGGAGCGTCTGCGGGAGTTCGCGCGCGACACGTGGCGGCAGCCGGTGAAGGGACTGTTCTTCCTCAACGCCTCGGGTGGCGCACTGCCGATGCCCTTCGTCCGGGCCCTGCTGAGCATGGATTACCGGCCCATCCCGCTGGCTGGTTCATCGGACCAGAAGGTGGTGGACATCGGCATCCAGCGGACACTGGAGGCCATCGCCCGACGTTCGGGCAATGTGATGCTCGCCAGCCACGACGGCGACTTCCTGCCGCAGCTCGGCGAGCTGCTGGAAGGCGATCGTCAGGTCGCGGTCGTCGGGTTCAAGGAGTTCCTCAACGCCGGCTTCGCCGAGCTGCCTGGCCTACAGGTATTCGACATCGAGGAGGACGCGGACTGCTTCACCAACGTGCTTCCTCGGGTGCGCATCATCGACCTCGAAAGCTTCGACCCGGAGCGCTTCCTGTAGGCCGGACAGCATCCGCGTACCGCGATGGCGGTTTGGCGGGTCTGCCGGTAGCGGAATCGCTTGGCCGCTGGCGGCACAGGAGGCAATGCTCAGCTGGTGCCTGACCTGATCGACATCATGCTCGGCGGCCTCCGGCTCTCGCTGCGGGTGTGGCCGGCTGCCGATCCGGCCCGTACCCCCGTGGTGCTGCTGCCCGCCACCGGCCGAACTGCCGAGGACTGGGATGTGATCGCGGCGGAGTTGGCCGCCGATCGGACGGTGTACGGCGTTGACCTGCGCGGTCACGGAGGCAGTGACTGGCCCGGTGCGTACCGGCTGGAGTTGTTCGCCGATGACGTCCTGGGCGTCCTCGGCCACCTCGACAGCGGCCCGGTCGACCTGATCGGCCACTCCCTCGGTGGCCTCGTCGCCTGCCGAGCGGCCGCAGCCAGACCGCAACACATCCGTCGCCTGGTGTTGGAGGACATCGGCTTCCCGCATCCGCGCCCACCTGCGCCACCGCAGCGGCCGGCGGGGGAGTTGCCGTTCGACTGGCGGGTGGTGGAGCAGGTCCGCCCCGAGATCGACGATCCGGGTCGGGACTGGGCCGAGGTCATCGCCCGGATCACCGTACCCACCCTGCTGATCGGCGGCGGCCCGTCGAGCCCGGTGCCTCAGCAGCACATCGCCGAACTCGCCAACCGCCTCGCCGACGCCCGCCTCGTCACCATTCCCACCGGCCACCTGATACACGAAACCGCCCCGACGGCCTACCTCAACACCCTGACCACCTTCCTGACCCCCTGACGCCCCTCACACTTCCGCTTCGAGCATGAGGCTGGCGGCACTGTGGAGATCAGCATCTGCCGGCAACTCCGACAGGCAGGGATGCGGGGTGGGGGTCAGTCGCGGAGGGGGTAGGGGATGAAGGTGCTGCGGTTCTCGTCCAGGTCCAGGGGACGGCTGATGGGTGGGGCGGCGCGTTGGGGGCAGGTCATCCGGTCGCAGGTCTTGCAGCCGGGGCCGATGGGGGTGGCGGCCTCGGCGGCGTGCAGGTCGACGCCGGTGGAGTAGACCAGCCGGCCGGCGTGGCGGGTCTCGCAGCCCAGCCCGATCGCGTACACCTTGCCGGGTTGGCCGTAGCCGCCGTGGTGGCGGGTGATGGTGCGGGCGATCCACAGGTAGCGCTGACCGTCCGGCATCGCGGCGACCTGGGTGACCACCCGGCCCGGCGCGCCGAACGCCTCGTAGACGTTCCACAGCGGACAGGTGCCGCCGGTGCGGGAGAACGGGAAGCCGGTGGCGGACTGGCGTTTCGACATGTTCCCGGCCCGGTCGACCCGGACGAAGGAGAACGGCACCCCGCGCGCCCGGGGCCGTTGCAGGGTGCTGAGCCGGTGGCAGACCGTCTCCCAGCCGATCGCGTAGTGCTGGGTGAGCAGTTCGATGTCGTACCGGCGCTGCTCGGCGGCGGTCAGGAACTGGTCGTACGGCAGGATCAGCGCGGCCGCGAAGTAGTTGGCCAGCCCGACCCGGGTCAGGATCTGGGTCTGCGGGTCGTCGAAGTTCTCCGACTCGACGATCTCGTCGATGACGTCGGCGAATTCCAGCAGCGCGATCTGCGCGGCCATCCGCATCGCCTCCTGCCCGCCGCGCAGCGAGGTGGACAGGTGCAGGGTGCGGGTCTGCGGCCGGTAGCGGTGCAGCTCACCGCCGAGCGCGCCGTCGTCCTCGCGCAGGATGCGTACGCCGTGCCGTTGGGCCAGGCGGTCGCGCAGCCGGCCGCGGACCTCGCCGCGCCGCAACCCCATCGCGGCGGCCAGCCGCTCGGCCTCCTCGTCCATTTCCGGTACGTAGTTCTGCCGCCGGTAGAAGAACTCGGTGACCTGGTCGTGCGGGCTGCGGCCGAGTCGTTCCCGGTCGCCGACCAGCTCGGCGAGCTGCTCCTCGGCCTGCTGGTAGCGCCGGTGCAGGTCGATGACGGCGGCGGCGAGCTCGGGCAGCCGGGTGGCCAGCTCGGTCAGCTCGGCGGGGCTGGCCCGATTGGGCAGGGCCTCCCGCAGCCCGGTGACCAGGCGTGGGGTGTCGTGGGCGGCGAACACGGTGGGGTCGACACCGAAGAGTTCGGTGATCCGCAGCAGCACCGGCACGGTCAGCGGCCGGGTGTCGTGCTCGATCTGGTTGAGGTAGCTGGGGGAGATGCCCAGGTGTCGGGCCAGCTCGGTCTGGCTGAGCGCGCGTTCCTCGCGCAACCGGCGTAGCCGCGCCCCGGCGAAGGTCTTACTGATTGTCCTCACCTCCCACGCCAGCAGGTTTTGTCGGGTCACATTAGCACCGCTGCCAATAAGCCGATTAACAACTTTGCAAGACGCTTCCGAGGATTTACAAGAATTGGCATCTTCCGTCCCTCGACCCCCGCCGACCAGGCGTGTGACCGTGGTCTGCACCACCGGCGGCCGGGCAGGGAGCTCACCGGCCACGGTGTGCCACGAATGGTGAAGGGACACGAGACGATGCCTACTCCGGTCGAGCAGTTGCAGCACGAATGGGACACCAACCCCCGCTGGCGGGGTGTGCGTCGGAGCTACCGCGCCGAGGACGTGGTGCGGTTGCGCGGCGCGATCCAGGAGGAGCACACCCTGGCCCGGCACGGCGCGAACCGGCTGTGGCGGCTGCTGAACAGCGAGGACTACATCCACGCGCTCGGCGCCCTCACCGGCAACCAGGCCGTGCAGATGGTCCGGGCCGGCCTCAAGGCGATCTACCTGTCCGGCTGGCAGGTGGCCGCCGACGCCAACCTGGCCGGCCACACCTACCCCGACCAGAGCCTCTACCCGGCCAACTCGGTGCCCGCGGTGGTCCGCCGGATCAACAACGCGCTGCTGCGCGCCGCCCAGATCACCACCGCCGAGGGGGACGCCTCCGGCATCGACTGGCTGGCCCCGATCGTCGCCGACGCCGAGGCCGGTTTCGGTGGGGTGCTCAACGCGTACGAGCTGATGAACGCCATGATCGCGGCCGGCGCGGCCGGGGTGCACTGGGAGGACCAGCTCGCCAGCGAGAAGAAGTGCGGCCACCTCGGCGGCAAGGTGCTCATCCCCACCGGGCAGCACGTCCGCACCCTGGAGGCGGCCCGGCTGGCCGCCGACGTGGCGGGGGTGCCGAGCGTGGTCATCGCCCGCACCGACGCCCAGGCGGCCACCCTGCTCACCACCGACGTGGACGAGCGTGACCAGCCCTTCGTCACCGGCGAGCGCACCGCCGAGGGCTTCTACCGGGTGCGCAACGGCATCGAGCCGTGCATCGCCCGGGGCCTGGCGTACGCCCCGCACGCCGACCTGCTCTGGATGGAGACCAGCACCCCGGACCTGGAGGTGGCCCGCCGCTTCGCCGAGGCCATCAAGGCGGAGTACCCGGACCAGCTGCTGGCCTACAACTGCTCGCCGTCGTTCAACTGGCGCAAGCACCTCGACGACGCGACCATCGCCAAGTTCCAGCGGGAGCTCGGCCACATGGGCTACAAGTTCCAGTTCATCACCCTGGCCGGCTTCCACGCCCTGAACTACTCGATGTTCGACCTGGCCCGGGGCTACGCCACCGACGGGATGGCCGCCTACGTGTCGCTGCAGGAGCGGGAGTTCGCCGCCGAGCCGGCCGGCTACACCGCCGTCAAGCACCAGCGCGAGGTCGGCACCGGCTACTTCGACCTGATCAGCACCGTCCTCAACCCGGCCGCCGAGACCACCGCGCTGCGCGGCTCCACCGAAGAGGAGCAGTTCGCATGAGGTACGAGGTCATCGGCCCGATGGCCGAACGCTTCGACGAGGTGCTCACGCCCGAGGCGCTGGAGTTCCTGGTCACCCTGGACAGCGAGTTCGCCGCCCGGCGGGTCGCCCTGCTGGACACCCGCCGGGCGCGCCGCGACCGGTTCGCCACCGGCCAGCTGCCCGACTTCCTGCCGGAGACCATCGGCGTGCGGGCCGACCCGACCTGGCGGGTGGCCCCACCGGCACCAGGGCTGGAAGACCGGCGCGTCGAGATCACCGGCCCACCGGAACGCAAGATGACCATCAACGCGCTGAACTCCGGCGCCAAGGTGTGGCTCGCCGACTTCGAGGACGCCACCGCCCCCACCTGGGACAACGTCATCGGTGGACAACTCAACCTGATGGACGCCCTGGACCGGCGGATCGACTTCACCGACCCGCGCGGCAAGCGGTACGCCCTCGGCGAGGAACTGGCCACCATCGTGGTCCGGCCGCGCGGCTGGCACCTGGTGGAGAAGGGCATCGTGGTGGACGGGCGGCCGATTTCGGCCAGCCTTGTCGACTTCGGGCTCTACCTGTTCCACTGCGCCCGTCGGCAACTCGCCGCCGGCGCCGGACCGTACTTCTACCTGCCGAAGCTGGAGGACCACCGCGAGGCCCGGCTGTGGAACGACATCTTCGTCTTCGCCCAGCACTACCTGAAGCTGCCGCAGGGCACCATCCGGGCGACCACGCTGATCGAGACGATCACGGCGGCCTTCGAGATGGAGGAGATCCTCTACGAGCTGCGCGAACACTCGGCCGGGTTGAACGCCGGCCGGTGGGACTACATCTTCAGCATCATCAAGAACTTCGGGCAGTGGCCGGACTTCGTCCTGCCGGACCGGGCCGCGGTCACCATGACGGTGCCGTTCATGCGGGCGTACACCGAGTTGCTGGTGCGGACCTGTCACCGACGTGGCGCGCACGCGATCGGCGGGATGGCCGCCTTCGTGCCCAGCCGGGATCCGGAGGTCAACGAGAACGCCCTGGCCAAGGTGCGGGCGGACAAGCAGCGGGAGGCCGGCGACGGGTTCGACGGCTCCTGGGTGGCCCACCCCGGCCTGGTGCCGACCTGCCGGGAGGTGTTCGACGCGGTGCTCGGCGAGCGCCCGCACCAGCTCGACCGGCAGCGGGACGAGGTGTCCGTGACCGCCGCCGACCTGCTCTCGGTGGACAAGACCCCGGGCCAGGTCACCGAGTCGGGCCTGCGGTCCAACATCGCGGTGGCGTTGCACTACATCGACGCCTGGCTCGGGGGAGCGGGCGCGGTGGCGCTGTGGAACCTGATGGAGGACGCCGCGACCGCCGAGATCGCCCGCTGCCAGGTGTGGCAGTGGCTGCACCACGGTACGCCGTTGGCCGAGGGCGGCAGCGTCACCTCAGACCGGGTGCGAGCGCTGCTCGCCGAGGAGCTGTCGGCGCTGTCCGAGGGGCGCGGCGACGCCGAGCGGGAACGCGCCGCGCAGGCGGCGCGCATCGTCGAGGAGACCGCGTTGGGCGAGGACCTGCCGGCCTTCTTCACCACCGGCGCGTACGCCCGGCACCTGGGGCCGCGCCGCCGGTCACTCGCGGCGGCCAGCTGACGGCAATCGGGGTGGGGCCTCTCGCCCCACCCCGGCCTGCCGTCGTCGTCGACCAGCGCCATCCGCCGTTGCGGCACCGACAGCAGGAACCGCAGATCAACAGACCTGTGCGTGGGTTGAAGCAGAGCAAAGCGCGGACAGGGGCATTCGGCCGGCGGAGCTGTCGTGACGCACGGTGGGCGCGCGGAGGTCCGACCCGGGTCGCGGGTCAGCCGTCGATGCGGGTGATGTTGCGGATCTTGTTGGCGGCGTCCAGCGCCGCCACCTTGTACGCCTCGGCCAGGGTCGGGTAGTTGAACACCGTGTCGACCAGGTAGTCGACCGTGCCGCCGCAGCCCATCACCGCCTGCCCGATGTGCACGATCTCGGTCGCGCCGGTGCCGAAGACGTGCACGCCGAGCAGGCGTCCGTCGTCTGGCGAGACGAGCAACTTCAACATCCCGTACGAGTCGCCGACGATCTGCCCCCGGGCCAGCTCGCGGTAGCGGGCGATGCCCACCTCGAACGGGGTGGCGCTGTCGGTCAACTCGTCCTCGGTCTTACCGACGAAGCTGATCTCCGGGATGGTGTAGATCCCGATCGGCTGCAACTCGTGCATCGCGCGTACCGGCTCGCCGCAGGCGTGCTGCGCGGCCAGCCGGCCCTGCTCCATCGAGGTCGACGCCAGCGCCGGGAAGCCGATCACGTCGCCGACGGCGTAGATGTGCTCCACGGCGGTGCGGAAGTGCGCGTCGACCTCGATGCGGCCCCGCCGGTCGGCGGTCAGGCCGGCCGCCTCCAGGGCCAGCCCGTCGGTCTGACCCTGCCGCCCGGCGGAGTACATGACGGTGTCCGCGGCGATCTTCTTGCCGCTCTTGAGGATGCACAGTGCGGCGGTCTGGTGCTTCTCCACCGCGGCGACCTCCTCGCCGAAGCGGAAGGTGACCGACAGGTCGCGCAGGTGGTACTTCAGGGACTCGACGACTTCTTCGTCGCAGAAGTCGAGCATCTTCTCCCGGCGTTCGACCACCGTCACCTTGGTGCCGAGGGCGGCGAACATGGAGGCGTACTCCATGCCGATCACCCCGGCGCCGACCACCACCATGCTGCGCGGCACGGCCTGCAGGTTGATGACGCCGTCGGAGTCGACGATGGTGCGGTCGTCGAAGTCGACGCTGTCCGGGCGGGCCGGACGGGTGCCGGCGGCGATGATCGCCTTGTCGAACGTCACCTTCGACTCGTGACCGGATCCGCCGTCGACCCAGACCGAGTGGGCGTCGGCGAACCGCCCGGTACCGGTGATCATCGTGACCCGGTTGCGGGCCAACTGGTTGCGGATCACGTCGGTCTGCCGGTTGATCACGTGCTGGGTGCGGGCGGCCAGGTCGCTGACCGTGATGTCTTCCTTGACCCGGTAGCTGCTGCCGTAGAGGTCCCGCTGGCTCAGGCCGGTCAGGTAGAGCACGGCCTCGCGCAGCGTCTTGGACGGCACGGTGCCGGTGTTGATGCACACCCCGCCGATCATGTCGCGCCGTTCCACCAGACCGACCCGTCGGCCGAGCTTGGCGGCGGCGATCGCGGCCTTCTGACCACTGGGTCCGGAACCCAGCACCAACACGTCGTAGTCGTACATGGCCGCAAGCGTCGCAAGCGGCGTCCACTCGCGCCAGGCCTGCCGGCCGCCCGGGGCAAGGGTTTACCTACTCGGAACGTTGTCGATGTTTGACATGCAAGTGGTTGCTTGCCTATTGTTCGGCGGTGGGCGACGTGTACAAGGCGCTGGCGGATCCCACCCGGCGTGCCATCCTCGACGAGTTGCAGGATCGCAGTGGCCAGACGCTGTTCGAGTTGTGCGTCCGCTTGACGGGCAAGGGGTTCACCTCGACACGCCAGGCCATCTCCCAGCACCTCGCGGTGCTGGCCGAGGCGGGGCTGGTGGTGTTGCGGCGTCAGGGCCGGTACACCTTCATCGACCTGGACACGTCTCCACTCCAGCAGATCTATCAGAGATGGCGGGTGGGACCATGCGAATCGGACACATGAGTGTTCTCGTCGACGACCAGGCCAAGGCCCTGGCCTTCTACACCGGGGTGCTCGGCTTCATCAAGAAGACCGAGGTGCCGCTGGGTGAATACAGTTGGTTGACCGTGGTCTCCCCGGAGGATCCGGAGGGCGTGGAGCTGGTCCTCGAACCGGATCAGCACCCGGCCGCCCTCGCCTACAAGAAGGCCCTCGTCGCCGACGGGATCCCGGTCACCATGTTCACCGTCGCGGACGTGTCCGTCGAGTACGAGCGGCTGACCGCGCAGGGAGTGACCTTCACCCAGCCGCCGCTGGACGCGGGGACTGTGACGACCGCTGTCTTCGACGACACCTGCGGCAACCTCATCCAGATCGTGGCGCCGCAGGGGTAGGGCGGTCACCGACCGGGTGCCCCGGCGGGCGGGACGGGGGCTGGCGCCCGTGGGGCGCACGCCCGCCCGCCGGGGTCCGGGACCCGCGTCTCAGCAGTTGCGCAGCTCCGGAGACTGGTTGAGCAGTTGGCCACGAGCGGAGACGAAGCGACGGTAGGTGTCGGAGTCGACGGCCGCGGTGCGGAACGCCGCGACCCGATGGCAGTTCTGGAAGGCCAGCTTCACCCCGAAGTGCCGCTCCAGGCCGGCGCGGATCGCGTCGCTGGCCATGGCGCGCAGCAGTTGGCCCCGTTCTGCGTCACCGGGTGGCGCGATCACGTTGTCGGAGAACTCGACGTCCGAGGTGGCCAGCTCCGCGGCCACCCGGCTGACGGTCTGCCAGGCGTACGGCAGCGATTCGCGGACGCAGGCGATGAACTCCTCGTCGGTGACGGGCCCCGACTCGGCGGCTCGCAGGAGGTCAGGTGACACGGTGAGAGACATGCTTCTCCTCGCTTAATGGAAACGATTGTCGTTTGCGCGCGCAGTCCGAGCACACCATGACGTCTGTGCGGTGTCAACGCTCCTGCGCGTCGCCACGCCGGTGGCCGGTTCGGTTCGGCGGGTATCCCCTGGTGGGGTGCGCGGGCTGGCACTTTCGGCCATCTCCACAGGAAAGCTTGATCATGATAGGTTAGGCTTACCTAACTTGGAGGTGCTTATGGGGTTCGCCGCAGAGGTGCGAGAGCTGACCAGGGCGGACCATCGGGCCGCGCAGAGTGTGACGTACTTCGACGCGTTGTTGTCGGGACATCTGGACCGGGCCGGGTACGCCGCGCTGCTCGAACAGCTGCACGTGGTCTACCAGACCTTGGAAGAGGCCGCCGACACGATGCGCGACGATCCGGTGGCCGGCCCGTTCGTCGTCGACGAGCTGCGTCGACTGCCGCGCATCGTCGATGATCTCTCCTTCCTGCACGGTCCGGACTGGACCGGTCCGATCGTCCCGAGCGCCGCCACCGACGAGTACCGGGCGCGTCTGCGCGAGGTGGCCTTCTCCTGGCCGGCCGGTTTCGTCGCCCACCACTACACCCGATACCTGGGTGACCTCTCCGGTGGTCAGGTGATGGCCCGGGCGCTGCACCGCACCTTCGGCTTCGACACCGACGGGGTGCAGTTCTTCCTCTTCCCCGGCCTGGACGCGCGTGCCTTCAAGCAGCAGTACCGGGAGCTGCTCGACGCGGCGCCCTGGGACGCCGTCGAGCGGCAACGTTTCCTCGACGAGGTGTCGTACGCCTACCGGCTGAACACCGCCATGCTCGACGACCTGGGGCGGGCCGTGACGCAGGAGAGTGCGGCGTGAGCGCCGCGAACCCGTTCCCGCCGGAAGTCGTCGCGGCGGTGATGCGACACATGAACACCGACCACGCCGACGACTGCCGGGTGATCTGCCAGGGGCTGGGCAGCCAGCCGACGGCCACCGCGGCCGCCATGTCCGGCATGGACGCCGACGCGATGGAGTTCCTGGCCGTCGTGGACGGCGTCGAGGTGCCGGTGCGCGTCCCGTTCTCCAGCCGTATCGCCGAACGCCGACAGATCCGTGCCGAGGCCGCCCGGATGTACCGCGAGGCGTGCGCCGCGCTGGGCCGCACCCCCCGCCCGGAAGCCAGCTGAACCCGACCGGCCTCGGCGGGAACCTGACCTGACGCCCCTGACCAGCCCGGCTGGTCAGGGGCGTACTGGCAGCACCAGCGGGACACCGGTGTGCGGGTGGGGCAGCACCTCGACCTCGTGCTGATAGACCTCACTGAGCCGGTCGGCGGTGAGCACCGCGTCCGGCGGCCCGTCGGCGACCAGCCGGCCACCGGCCAGCAACGCGATCCGGTCCGCGTACGCCGCCGCCAGGCCCAGGTCGTGCAGCACGATCACGACGCTGCCACCCTGCTGGGCCCGGTCGCGGGCCAGCCGGAGCACCAACTCCTGGTGATGCAGGTCCAGCGCGGCGGTGGGCTCGTCCAGCAGCAGCATCGGGGTGCGCTGGGCGAGCACCCGGGCCAGTGCCACGCGGGCCTGTTCACCACCGGACAGCGCCGAGAACACCCGGCCGGCGAACGCCTGCATCCCGGTCAGCCGCAACGCCTCGGCCACCGCGTCGTCGTCCTTGGCGGCGAGCCGGGTGCCGGCCCACGGGGCACGTCCCATCGCCACGACCTCGGCCACGGTGAACGGGAACGACATGGTGGCGCGCTGCGGCAGCATGGCGCGCAGTCGGGCCAGCTCGACCGGCGCCCAACGGGTCAGCGGCCGGCCGGCGAACTCGATGGTGCCGGCGGCGGGAGCCAGGTCACCGCAGATCGCGGCGAGCAGGGTGCTCTTGCCGGCACCGTTGGGACCGACCAGCGCCAGCAGTTCGCCGGTACGAACCGAGAGGGACACGTCGGACAGGATCGGCCGAGCGTCACGCCGGATGCCCAGGCGCTCGACCCGCAGGCCCACCCGGTCCGGGTCGACATCGGTCCACTTCATCCCCAACCTCCCGCTCGGGCCCGGGTCCGACGCAGCAACCAGAAGAAGCACGGTCCGCCCACCACGGCGGTCAACACGCCCAGCGGCAGTTCCTGGTAGTCGACCAGGGTGCGGGCAGCCAGATCCCCGGCCACCACCACGATGGCCCCGCCCAGGGCACTGGCCGGCAGCAACAGCCGGTGACCCGGGCCGGCGACCATCCGGACCAGGTGCGGCACGACCAGGCCGACGAAGGAGATCACGCCGGTGAAGGCCACGGCGGCGGCGCCGAGCAGGGCGGTCACCGCGACCATTCCCAGCCGCAGTCGTTCGACGTGGACACCGAGGTGCCGGGCCGACCGGTCGCCGAGGGCGAGCAGGTCGAGGCGGCGGGCGGCGGCGACGGCGATCGCGATGCCGACCGCTGCGCACGGGGCGGTGACCGCCACCGCCGCCCAGTTCGCCTGCGCCAGGCTGCCGAGTTGCCAGAACGCGATGGCCCGCACCGCGTCCGCATCGCCGAAGAACATCAGCAGGCCGATCAGCGCGCCGGCCACCGCGTTGACCGCGATGCCGGTCAGCACCAGGGTGACCACCTCGGTCCGCCCGCCGACGCGCGACATCGAGTAGACCAGGCCGGTGGCGGCGAGACCGCCCAGGAACGCACCGGCCGCCACCGTCCAGCCGCCGAACGTGGCCGCCCCGGTGACGATGACCGTGGCCGCGCCGACCGCCGCGCCGGAGGAGACGCCGATGACGCCGGGCTCGGCCAGGGGATTGCCGAAGACGCCCTGCATCAGCGCACCGGCACAGCCGAGCGCGGCTCCGACGATCACGGCGAGGACGACCCGGGGGAAGCGCACCACCCACAGCGCGCTCTCGCCGTGGGTGACGCTCGGCGTCGGTCCGATGTCGAGGCCGATGCGGTGCAGGATCGAGCCGAGCACCTCCGCCGGGGGGACCCGGACCTGCCCGGTGCCGGCGGCGACGAGGCAGAGCAGCAGCAGGGTCACCGCGAGGCCGGCGACGAGGGCGGCCCGTCTCACGCGCATGATCCGTAGACCGCGTCGGCCAACGCCCGGATGGCCCGACCGGTACGCGCACCGAAGGTGAGCAGCAGCCCGTCGTCCATGTCCACGATGCGGCGGTGCTGACCGGCCGGGGTCTGGGCCACGCCGGGCAGGGAAAGCAGCCCGTCGACGCCCTTGACCGACGCCAGTCCCTCGGTCATCACCAGGATCACGTCGGGCGCCGCGTTGATCAGCCCTTCACTGGTCAGCGGCCGGAAGTTGGACAGCCCGATCTCGGTGCCGGCGTCGGTGGCGCCGATGGCGCGGACCATCTCGTCGGACCCGGCGCCCCTGCCGCCGATCAGGTAGACCCCCGCGGTGCCGCGGACGTACAGGAACGCGATGCGCAGTGGTGCCGTGTCGGGTGGGGCGGCTCGGCGGGCGGCGGCGATGTCGCCCTCCACCCGGGCCACCAGCTGTTCCCCGGCTTCCGGTACGCCGAGCGCGGCGGCGATGGTCCGGATGTTGCGGCTGATGGCGGCGAGGCTCTGTTCGTCGTCAACGAGGACCACGGGGATGCCGGCCCGCCGCAGCTGGGCGAGCACCTCGGGCGGGCCGATGCTGTCGTCGGCGAGTACGACGCTGGGGTCCAGGCGCAGGACGGCCTCGGTGGACAGGTCGTGTCCGGCCGGGGTGACCACGGGCAGGTCGCCGGCGGCGGGAAAGGTGGTGGAGGTGTCCCGGCCGATCACCCGGTCACCGAGCCCGAGGCTGAACACGATTTCGGCGATCGAACCGTAGAGGTTGACCGGCAGGATGCGGCTGGCGTCGGTGACCGTCACGCTGGAGCCGTCGGCCGAGGTGACCGTGGCCGGCAGGGTGCTGCCGGGATCGGCGCCGATCGGCTCGATGTCCACGTCGGTGACCACGGCCGTGGTCGGTCCGCAGCCCGTCGTCGGGGCCGCCGTCGAGGCAGCGGGCGCACAGGCGGTGAGGCCGAGCAGCGCGGGCAGCATCAGCAGCGTCAGGCACCTTCTCATCGCTGTTCCCGGCGTCGGCCCCGCATCCGCAGCGCCACCACGACGACCAGCAGCACGGCAAGTCCCGCCAGGACCGGGGTGAACCAGCGTCCCGCGCCGGTGCTGTCGCTGACCTGCGTGGTGAGCAGGGGCTGTTCGGCGCCGGGTGCCGGCGCGGCCTCGCCACCGGCGGCGTCGGTGGCCCCGGCAGCGGCAGCCGAGCCGACGATGGCTGCGGGTGCCGAGCCGGTGGCGGCCGGTGTGGTCGCGGCGGAGGTGTTCGTGGGCGTGGCGGGAGCGGGTGCGGCCGGGGCGGCAGCGGGTGCGCTCGGGGCGGCCGGGGTGACGAAGGTTACCGGCACCTTGACGTCCTGGGACCGGTCCGAGGCGCGGGTGTGGTCGTTGCGGCTGGCCACCACGCAACGACTGGTGGTGCAGTCCACGTCACCGATCTTCGAGGTGATCTTCACCTGCACGGTGAACGATCCGCCCGCGCCGTACGGGACGGTCAGCCCTTCGGCGTACGAGGGCGGGTTGGAGGAGATCCAGTGCGAGGCGCCGGTGGAACCGGTGGTGTCGACGCCACCGCCGCACGGTGAGGGTGCCACGCCCGCCCCGTTGTCGACGCAGTACGCGATGTAGATCCCCTTGGTGGTGTCGTAGCCGGAACCGGTGACGGTGACGGTGGTGCCGCCGAGCGGGATCCCGGTCGTCTTGCTGACGGAGAGTCGTTGACCGTTGGGTCCCTTGCCGACCGTGTTGGCGTACGCGGGGGTGGCGAGGGCGCCGAGGGCCAGCAGCATCGCGCTGACCAGGGCAGCGGCTAGGCGGGCAGGCATGACTAACCTCCATGTATGGTTAGGCTAACCTAAGTCGATCTTGCCTGTGGCGCAAGAGGGTGTTCGGCGGATTTTCGAAGAAGTTAGGAGAGCCTAACCTAAGGCCGCCAACCCCCTTCTGAGAGGAAGACACATGTCCGTACCCAGACCAGGCGGCGTGCGCCGCCGGTCGTACCGGTGGGTGACGGCTGCCGTGCTCGGCGCCGCCGCCTCACTGGCCGTGGTGGTCCCCGCGACGGCGGCGCCCGCCGACGTCACCGGGGGAAGCCTCGACTGGGGTTTCAAGAGTTCGTTCCGCGCGTACGTGTCGACCGGCAACGGCAACCCGCCGATCGCGGTCACCGACGGGGCGACCCGCAACGCCGACGGCACCTTCAAGTTCCCGGCCACCGGCGGCACGTACGACAGCGCCACCGGAGCGACCACGGTGAACTACGGCGGCACGGTGGTGTTCTCGTACCCCGCGCACTTCTTCACCATCACCCTGGCCAACCCGACGGTGGTCCTCGACGGCACCGGTGGTTCCCTGCTCGCCGACGTCGACCTGCAGACCAGCGGCGGCGGCTTCGAGCCGGTACGCATCGAGCAGGCGGCCATCGCCACCCTCGCCACGGCCAGCCCGTCGGTCTCCGGCGGCACGGTCTCCTGGAGCAACCTCACCACCACGCTCACTGAGACCGGAGCCAGCGCGTTCTCCGGCTTCTTTACCGCCGGCACGGTGCTCGATCCGGCGTCGTTCACCCTCACCACTGCCGCCGGCGGCGGCGGTGCTCCCGCCGCCCCGTCGGTCACGGTGAGCCCGTCCGCCGCCCTCGACCCCGAGGGAGCCACCGTCACCGTCACCGGCACCGGGTTCGACCCGGAGGCCAACGGTGGTGTCGGGTTCTACCTGGCCTTCGGTCCCAAGGGCGAGAATTACTGGACGAACTCGCGTCCCTACAAGCCGGTCAAGTGGGTGCACAAGAACGCCTCGTCATCCGCCGCCCAGGTGCGGCTGCCCGCCGACGGCAGCTTCTCCACCACCCTGGACCTGGTGCCGACCTACACCGACGGCAACGGCAACACCGTCGACTGCACCGCGATCCAGTGCTACGTGATGACGTTCGCGGCGCACGCCTCCAGCGACCGCAGCCAGGACACCTTCACCCCGATCACCTTCGGCGGTACGGGTGGCCCGAGCGGTGCCGAGCAGGAGATCACCGCCGAGGTGCTCCAGTCCGGCCCGCTGACGCTCACCGCTTCGGGCAACAGCGTCGCGCTGCCCGCCGTGCACCCGGGTGCCTTCGCCGACAGCTCCCTCAACGCGGTGACGGTCAGCGACCTGCGCGGCACCAATGCCGGCTGGAACGTCGTCGGTCAGGTGGAGGAGTTCACCAGCGCGCTCGGCGGCACCATCGCCGCCGAGAACCTCGGCTGGACGCCGCACGCGTCCGTGCTCGCCGACACCCTGGTGGGTGCGGCCGGCGTGGTCAACCCCGGCGCCCCGGCCACCCCGGGTGACGGCCTGGGCAGCGCCCGTACGCTGTGCGCCGCCCCGGCCGGGACCAGCGCCGGCAGCTTCCAGTGTGGTGCCGACCTGCGCCTCGGGGTCCCGCCCGCCGCCGTGCCGGGCGGCTACACCGCCACCCTCACCCTGACCCTGTCCTGACGCGTGAAAGGGCATCTTGTTGTGCGCAGATCGATGACGAGGTGCCCTTTCCCGCACCTGGTCGCCGCGACCGCGGTCCTCACCGTGCTCGCCACCGTCCTGACCGTAGGCCCGGCGGCCGCTCTCACCGCCGCGCCGGCCCCTACCCCGACCCCGAGCGCCACCGGCTTCACCTGGGCGGTGCAGCCCTCTGGCCCGTCCGGACCCACCGGGCGCAGCTACTTCGTCCACGACGCCGAGCCCGGCCAACGCATCGACGACCGGGTCGCCATCACCAACCTGAGCGAGCGCGCGATGACCTTCGCGGTGTACGGCGCGGACGCGTTCACCACCACCGACGGCGGGTTCGCCCTGCAACCGGCCAGCCGCCCCGCCACCGACGTGGGCGCCTGGACCACCTTCGCCGAACGGACCTACCGGGTGCCCGCCGGGGAACAGGTGATCGTGCCGTTCCAGCTCACCGTGCCGGCCAACGCCACGCCGGGCGACCATGCCGGCGGTGTGGTCGCCTCGGTTGCCCAGGTGCAGTCCGCCGGCGACGGGGGACAGGTCAACCTGGACCGCCGGGTCGCGGCCCGGATGTACCTGCGGGTGGCCGGTCCGGTCCGTCCCGGCCTCCAGGTCGAGGCGATGCGGATCGGCTACGACAACCCGCTCAACCCGTTCGGCACCGGCCCGGTCGTGGTCAGCTACCGGTTGCGCAACACCGGCAACACCCGGCTGACCGGCACCGCCCAGGTACGCCTGACCGCCCCGTTCGGCATTCGGCTGGCCCGCACCGAACCCGTCGACGTGCCCGAACTGCTGCCCGGCGCGGCGATCACCATCACCGAACAGATCAACGGTGTGGTACCCGCCGGTCGGCTGACCGCCGCCGTGGTGGTCGACCCGGCCACCCCCGACCAGATCCTGCCCACGGTGCGCCGTACCGCCGGCACCTGGGCCGTACCGTGGGTCTGGGCCGCCGTCCTGCTCACCGGTCTCGGCTGGCTGCTGGTCATCCGGCTGCGCTCGGCGCGGCGTCGACCGCCGACGGTCGAGACGTGAGGCTCTCGATTTCTGCTCTCGCCCTGGTCGCCGCGCTCGCCCTGGCCGGTGCCCCGGATCCCGGCCCTCAGGTCGGCGTGGACCGGGCCGAGGCGAAGCCGGGGGAGCAGGTGCTGGTCCGGCTCACCGGCTGGCCCGGCGGCACGGTCCGCATCGAGCTGTGTGGCGCGGGCACGCCGACACGCTGCGCGGTGGACAGTTCGGCGCAGATCCACCTGCCCGCTGGCGGCGCCGGTGGGACGCCGCTGACCGTCGTGGCACCACCCGGCGGTTGTCCCTGCCAGGTGCGGGTGACCACACTGGACAACTCGCTGTCGGCCACCGCGCCGCTGGTCGTCACCGGGGCACCCGCACCGGTCGATGACACCGTCCGGCAGGCGGCCACCCGGCCCCCGACCGTCCTCGCGGCGCATCTGGAGCGCGCCGACGGGTGGACCGCCCATTTCGGCGCGCCCGCCCGCCGGACGCTCGTGCTGCGACTGCGCAACGAGCAGCCCGCACCGGTGAACGTGGCCTGGTCGTTCAGCGTCGGTCGAGGCCCGGACCCGACCGGCTTCGTCACCCCACCCGAACCGGACGAATTCGCCGCTGGGGAGGAACGGGAGGTTCGCGTACCGGTCACCCTGCCGGCCTTCGCCGTCGGCACCTACCAGATCCATGGCGACATCGTCACCGCCGGGGCGACGAGCCGGGTGACGGCGAGCACCGACCACCAGCCATGGGGACTGGCCGGAATGCTCGGGTTCGTGCTGACCGCGCTGGCGGTGGTCCGGCCGCTCAAGGGTGCGTCGGCAGGATGGCGTAATCCGCGATGATGGCGGGCTGGCGGCCCCAGCGAGCGATTCGCGGCAGATGTTCGCGTACCGTGGGTGCCCGGATGTCGCTCTACGCTGGATCGATGCGATCGATCACGGTTCTTGACGCCCCGTCCAATCTCGGGTTGCGTGCCCCGGCCCCTGGTCTCGTCCCCGGGTGTTACAAGCTGGCCGGTGCGCTTCGCGATCAGCGTCTGCTCGACCGGCTCGGGGCGCACGACGGTGGCGTGGTCGTCCCGCCGCGCTACGACATCCGTGGCTGGCGGCCGGGGGACGGTGTACTCAACGCCGACGCCCTCGCGACGTACACGCGCCGACTCGCGGAGCGGGTGAACGTGGTCCTCGACAACGCGGGCTTCCTGATGCTGTTGGGCGGTGACTGTTCGATCCTTTTCGGGGCCGCGCTCGCGCTACGCCGACGTGGCCGCTACGGCATCGCCTACCTTGACGGTTCGATTGACTTCCGTCATACCGGCAACAGCACGTATGTGGGGGCGTCCGCAGGCGAGGGTACCGCCATCGTCACCGGCCGGGGTCAGCCGGACATTGCCGACATCGACGGGCTTGCGCCGTACTGCCGTGAGGACGATCTGGTTGTCCTGGGCGTCCGCGACTACGACGACCATCTCCACGAGGTGCGTGGTCTGGGCATCACGGTGCATACCGCGCCCGAGATCATCGCCGAGGGCCCTGTCCTGGTCGGCGATCGTGTGGCACAGGGACTTGCCGGCTGCGACGGCTACTTCGTACACCTCGACGCCGATGTGCTCGACCCTGCGGTGATGCCGGCCGCCGACGCGCCCGACCCCGGCGGCTTGGACCATCCGCATCTGGTGGAACTGCTCCGTCCGCTGCTCGCGAACCCAGCCTGTGTCGGCCTTGAGGTGACGATCTACGACCCGGACCTCGACCCGGACGGCCGCTACGCCGCCGCGCTCGTCGACACCCTGGTCGACGCCCTGCGAAGCTGATCGATCAGGAGCAGTGGGGCCTGTTCCGCCAACCCGTCGGGGAGATCGGTCGCCGTGTCGCGCGTGGCGGTCTGGCGTGTCGATCCGGGCGGTCACAGAATGCCATGTGTGGATGACGCAGAGCAGTTTCCGGGGGTGGTGATCCGGTTCCGGCGCCTGGACGATCCGGTCGCCGTGGTGACCGACCACGACGCCGTGCAACGCGCCGAGGCGTACCCGATCCTGCGCATCGGCGCTCCGCTGTTCGGTCACGCGATCGATCTCGGTGGCGGGCGGTGGCGGATCCACGGTCTCGTCGAGGACACTCCGCAGGCCGCCCGCGACGCCCTGGCCCACCGGCTGCGCGAACGACTCGTCACCGCCACCGACGCCGACCTGGTCGCCGAGTTGGCGGCGGTGGGTGAGGTGTTGGACTGGCAGAAGGTCGACGAGGTGACCGTCGGCGGGCGCCGGCACCGGGTGATCCGGGCCGACACCTTCGCCCGGTTCGGTCCGGCCGGGCCGGAGCCGCCACGCCCCACCGACCTGGATCCACGCCAGGCCGACACCTGTGACAGCTTCCTGGGCGGGGCCGACCTGATCGCCGATCCGGCCGCACCCACCGGCGTCGGCGCAGCGGTGTTGAAGGTCGAGCTGCTGCCCGCCCGCTACCCGAAGGCGGAGGTGTCGCCGGCCGCGTACGCCGACAGTGTCGCCGCCGTACGCTCACATCCCAACGGCGTGCTGCTGCCCACCCGCTACGCCGTGGCCGAGCAGGTGGCCGGCGTCTGGCAGCCGTCGAGCCGGGCGGTGGCCACCCCGCAGCAGGCCCGCGAGCTGATCCTCTTCGACTTCCGGTGGCTGACCCCGCGCATCGCCAACCCCGGCGAGGCGGCGGCCGCCGAGTACCGCCGCGCCGCCGACGACCTGGAAGCCAGCCGCGCCGACGAGGTGAGTGTGCGCGGCCGTCGGCTCCGGGTCATCCGCGTGGAGACGCTGCTGCGCTTCGCCGCCGACGGGCCCGAGCGGCCACGTCCCTCCGATCCGGACCCCGAGCCGCCACCCGAGGCGCACTTCGCCCGACTGCGCGCCGAGGGGCGGCTACCCGAGCCGGACTGACCACCACAGCCGGGACTGACCACCACAGCCGGACTGAGCGCCGCGGCCGGCACCGACCGTCCTCAGCGATGTGCTGACGTCCATCCCTGCTGCTGCAACCGTTCGATGCCGTCGAGCAGCAGGTCCAGCGCGAACTCGAACTCGAACTGGTCGTCGCAGCCGGATCCCACCACCGACGCGTCGTCGTGGGACGCCGCCGTGGCGATCTCCGCGAGGTGCGGGAACCGGGCCGCGACCTCCGGTGGCATGGCGGCCGGCTGCGGCGCGGTGCTCGGGCCGGACCGGCCGGCGTCGCGGGTGGTGTCGAACAGTTCCTGGCTGAAGCCGAGCACCCGGCTACCCATCGCGTGCATGACGTGGTGGGCGAGGTCGGCGGAGAGCCCGCCGGATCGCAGGGTGGCGACCACCGAGTCGAGGTAGCCCAGGATCGCCGGGGTCGCCATGTTCCGGGACTCGATCGCGAGCGCCGCCCAGGGATGGCGTTGCAACGCCGAGCGGGCCGACAGGATCCGTCCCCGGATGGCCTGCTTCCACTCGGTGTCGGGCATCGGCGTGTCGATCTCGCCGACCACCATGTCGATCATCGCGTCGAGTAGTTCGTCCTTGTTGGCCACGTGCTTGTAGAGCGCCATGGGCACCACACCCAGTTCCTGGGCGAGGTTGCGCATGCTGAGCGACCCGATCCCGGCGGCGTCGGCGAGCGCGATCGCGGTACGCAGGATCCGCTCCCTGCTCAGCGGCGTCCGCCGGGCCGTTCCTGCCTGCTCAGCCATCGTGATCCTCGTCTTCCGGGTGCCGGGAAAACCATAACCGCCTTGACAGGTGTACGGCGTACACCTACCGTAGGTCGCAGTGGTGTACGCCGTACACCCGCTGTAGAGGAGGAAGCGCGATGAGAGCGATCGTCCAGGACCGGTACGGCCCGCCCGAGACACTGCGACTCGCCGACGTCGACGTGCCGGTGCCCGCCGCCGGCGAGGTGCTCGTGCGCGTCGAGGCCGCCGCGCTCAACGCGTACGACTGGCACATCGTGCGCGGCGACCCCTGGATGTCCCGACTGGCCTTCGGCCCCGCGAAGCCTCGGGCCCGCATCCGTGGTCGCGACTTCGCCGGCCGGGTCAGCGCCGTCGGTCCCGACGTCCACCAGGTGCGCCCCGGCGACGCCGTCTTCGGTGACCTCGGCGACGCCAACGGCGCGTTCGCCGAGTACGTCTGCGTACCGGAGGCCCTGGTCGCGCCCGCGCCGACGAACCTGACCCCGCAGCAGGCTGCTGCCCTGCCGCTGGCCGGGGTGACCGCCCTCATGGGACTGTCCGACGTCGGACGGGTCGAGCCGGGTCAGCGGGTCCTCGTCAACGGCGCCTCCGGCGGCGTCGGCACCCTGGCCGTGCAACTGGCCAAGGCCCTCAGTGCGACCGTGACGGCGGTGTGCAGCACCCGCAACGTCGACCTGGTCCGTTCCCTCGGCGCCGACCACGTGGTCGACTACACCCGCGACGACTTCACCCGCGACGGCCGCCGCCACGACCTGGTGTTCGACCTGGTCGGCAACCGCTCACTGACCGCGCTGCGGCGCGCGGTGACCCCGACCGGGACGCTTGTGCTCTCCGGCGGCGGTGTCCACCGTCGGGGCAGCCTGCTCGGGCCGGTCTGGTTGCTGACCCGGGGGCGGCTGCTGGCTCCGGTCGTCGGGCAGCGCATCGCCATCCTCACCGCGACACCCAGCCGTGCCCACCTCGACACCCTCCGCGCGTACGTCGAGGCAGGCCGGCTCGCCCCGGTCATCGACCGGACCTACCCGCTGCACGAGGTGCCCCAGGCCATCGGCTACCTAGAAGGCGAACACGCCCGGGCGAAGGTGGTCATCACCATCTGAGCGGCCCGGTGTTCCGCTGGAAAACCCGTAACCCATCAGTTACGCTTTTGTGGTGGACAAGGTAGCCGCCGCCATCGCCGATCCGGTGCGCCGGCGGATCCTCGAACTGCTGCGGGAACGCCGGCTCACCGCCGGCCGGATCGCCGAGCACTTCGAGATCAGCCGACCCGCGGTCAGTCGCCACCTGCGCGTCCTGCGCGAGAGCGGCCTGGTGCGCGACACCCTGGTCGGCCGCGAGCGTCGCTACGAGTTGGACGCGACACGCTTCGACGAGCTGAATCGATGGCTGTCGCAGTTCGCGCAGCCCGAGCGCTGGGAGCGCCGGTTCGACGCGCTGGAGACCGAAGTTCACCGTACCCGCCGCGAGCGCCGCACCGGCCGCTCGCCCAACTCCCGCGAGGAGCGGACAGCGTGACACCCACACCGACCGGACGCCTCTTCGGCGCCGACCGCGGGACCGACCTGGTCATCACCCGCGAATTTCGCGCCCCCGTCGAGGACGTCTGGGCCAGCCTGACCGAACCTGATCGCACGGCCCGCTGGTACGGCCGCTGGGACGGCCACGCCGCGCCCGGGCGCAGCATCCGGGTGCAGATGGCCTTCGAGGAGGGGCAGCCGTGGTCCGAGCTACGGATCGACGCCTGCGAGCCGCCCCGCCGACTCGCCCTCTCCAGCCAGGACGAAGCCGGTGCCTGGCGGTGGGAGGTGCAGCTCACCCCGCACGGGGAGCGGACGGAACTGCGCTTCGTCCAGCACCTGGACACGGTCGAGGGCATCGGCGAGATCGGGCCCGGCTGGGAGTACTACCTGGATCGGCTGCTCGCCGTCCACAACGACACGACGATGCCGTCGTTCGACGACTACTACCCGGCCATGAAGACCTATTTCGATCAGCTGAGTCTGTCACCGCGCTGATCTCCTCCGCCGTCAGATGCCCGATCCGGCAGGTGTGATCGATTCGGCGGCGTCGAGTGCCTTCGGCCCGTTTTGTTCTCCCTGGCCAGGGTACCGCCCCTGGAGTCCGGTCGTTGTGCTCCAGGGAGGTACCTGCAGAGATGGAATCGCGTAACCCCGCCAAGGCGGTCAAGGACGTCGTGGAATCCGCGGCGGAGAAGGTCACCGAGGCGCTGACCCCGCAGGTGCCCGGTGCGCCGGGCAGCGCCCCGCCGTCCCTGGCGGAGCCGACCACCCCGCACGACCCGCTGCCACCCAAGCCCGAGCAGGGCGCCCCGCAGACCCGTACGCCCACCGGCGCGAAGACCGGCACGCCGCCGACGGCAAAGGGCCAGCAGGGTGCCTTCCTCACCACCGCGCAGGGGGCGCGGCTGCGCGACACCGACCACTCGCTGAAGGCGGGGCCCCGCGGGCCCGTCCTGCTCCAGGACCATCACCTGCGGGAGAAGATCACCCACTTCGACCACGAGCGCATCCCGGAGCGGGTCGTGCACGCCCGGGGCGCCGGCGCGCACGGGCTGTTCACCGCGTACGGCACCGCCGAGAACGTCACCCGGGCCGGCTTCCTGCGCAAGGGCCGCGAGACCGAGGTCTTCGTCCGCTTCTCCACCGTGCTCGGCTCGCGCGGTTCGGCCGACACGGTACGCGACACCCGTGGCTTCGCCACCAAGTTCTACACCGACGAGGGCACCTTCGACCTGGTCGCCAACAACATGCCGGTCTTCTTCATCCAGGACGCCATCAAGTTCCCCGACATCATCCACGCCGCCAAACCGCACCCGGACCGGGAGATCCCGCAGGCGCAGAGCGCCCACGACACCTTCTGGGACTTCGTCTCCCTGCACACCGAGGCACAGCACCACACCATGTGGAACATGTCCGACCGGGGCATCCCGCGCTCGTACCGGACCATGGAGGGCTTCGGCGTCCACACCTTCCGCATGGTCAACGCGGCGGGGGAGACGGCCTTGGTGAAGTTCCACTGGAAGCCGAAGCTGGGTGTGCACTCCCTGGTCTGGGAGGAGGCGCAGCTGCTCAACGGCATCGACCCGGACTTCCACCGCCGTGACCTCTACGACGCCATCGAGGCCGGCGCGTTCCCCGAGTGGGAACTCGGCATCCAGGTCTTCCCCGACACCCCGGAGGAGACGTTCGCCGGCATCGACCTGCTCGACCCGACCAAGATCGTGCCGGAGGAGCTCGCGCCGGTGCAGCCCATCGGCAAGCTGGTGCTCAACCGCACGCCCACGAACTTCTTCGCCGAGACCGAACAGGTCGCCTTCCACGTCGGCCACCTGCCACCGGGCATCGACGTCACGAACGATCCGCTGTTGCAGGGCCGCCTCTTCTCGTACGTCGACACGCAGCTGACCCGGCTGGCCGGGCCGAACTTCTCGCAGATCCCGATCAACCGGCCGCACGCCGCGGTCAACGACATGCTGCGTGACGGCTTCCACCAGCACGCCATTCACGCCGGGGTGGCACCGTACCGGCCGAACTCCCTCGACGGCGGCAACCCGTTCCCGGCCGGCGACGACGACCACCCGTTCATCGACGTACCCGTCCAGGTGGCCCAGGCTCCCAAGGTCCGGCAGAGCCCGGCGTCCTTCGACGATCACTTCAGCCAGGCCCGACTCTTCTGGTTGAGCATGTCCCCGGTCGAGCAGGAACACATCATCCGGGCCTACACCTTCGAGCTGGGCAAGTGCTACCACCAGGCGATCAAGGAACGGCAACTGCAATGCCTGGCCAACATCGACCCGGTGCTCTGCGCCCAGGTCGCCACCGGCCTGGGACTGCCCGCGCCGAAGCCGACCGTACCGCTGGCCGACGTCGAGCCCAGCCCCGCGCTCTCGCAGGTGGGCCGGCAGTGGCCGGTCGACGGCCGGACGATCGGCATCGTGGTGACCGACGACAGCGACCTCGACACCATTCACCAGGTGCGTCGCGCCGTCTTCGCCGCGGACATGGTGCCGCTGCTGATCGTCGGGCACGGCGGCATGATCGGCGATCTGCCGGTGCAGCGCACCTTCGCCACCGGCCGTTCGGTCGAGTTCGACGCGCTCCTGCTCGCCGCCGCACCGCCACCGGCCCCCGACGCGCTGCCCGCCCGGGACGCCAAGGCCGGCGCGGCCGACTCCGCCACCGTCGACCCCCGGGTGCTGCTCCTGGTCGAGGAGGTCTGGCGGCACGCCAAGGCGATCGGCGCCTGGGGTGCCGGCGTCACCGTCCTGGAGCAGGCCGGTGTCACCGCCAGTCCGGGTGTGGTCACCGGCGACTCCGGCGACGACGTCTTCGACGCTGTCCGGCAACTGATGACCCACCACCGGGTCTGGGAAAGGTTCCCCGCCTCGGTGTCCTGACCCCGCTGCCGACACGCATGTGAGGCCGCCCCCGCCGAATCCGGCGGGGGCGGCCTCACGTCTGCTTGCCGTCGCGGATCCAGCTGTCCATCCTCAGACGCGGTGCCGGAAGGAACTGGTCAGTGGGTGCTCAGCGGCGCGGCGCTGCGGGCGGGCACGGCCATCACCAGGCCGCTGACCGGCCGGGTCGGGATGCGGTGCAGCGGAATGTCCAGGTCCTGGGCGGGCACCTGGTGGTCGAGGCGGGCGAGCCGTACGGCCAGGGCCTTCAGCAGCGCGACGGTGATCTGCTCACCGGGGCAGCGGTGGCCGGTCCGCGGGTCGCCGCCGCCCTGCGGTACGAGGTCGAAGGCACCGATCTCCCGACCGACGAAGCGGTCCGGGTCGAACCGGTACGGGTCCGGCCAGAGTCGCGCGTCGTGGTTCTGGCCGTACAGGTCGAGCAGGACGATCGCGCCGGCCGGGATGTCGGTGCCCCGCCAGGTCAGGTCGGTCCTGGCCCGACCGCCGATGAAGGGCGCGAACGGGTAGAAGCGGCGCACCTCGTGGGCGAACGCCTCGGCGAAGACCGCGTCGCCCTGTCGGAGCCGGCCCCGGTGCTCGGGCCAGCGGTGCAGGGCGTGCCCGGCGAAGGTCACGAACCAGGTCACCGCGACCGTCGGTCGGATGATGTTGAGCAGTTCCACCGCGGCGATCTGCGGGTCGAGCAGCTCACCGTCGCTGTCCCGGTGCGCGGCCACCGCGGCCAGCGCCGCGCCCGGCGGCACGTCAAGCTCACCCCGCCGGACCTGGGTGACGATGTCGGCCAGCCAGCGCTCCCGACGTCCCCGCGCCCGGCGGGCCCGCCAGTGCCGGGGCCCGGCAGTGGCGAAGCCGTCGACCATCGCGACCAGGTCGGCCGCGAGTGCCGGAAGGTCCTGCGGCTGCACCGGGATGCCAGTCCACTCGCAGACCGCGCGGGCCAACACGGGGGCCGTCTCGTCGAACAACACCACCTGCCGCCCCGCCCAGGATCGCGTGGCCGCGTCCCACGCCGTCTCGGCCCGCTCCACCAGGCCGTCGTAGCCGCCGTTCATCAGTAGCGCGGTGAACATCGCCTTGCGCACCCGGTGCGGCTCGCCGTCGAGGGTGTGTACGGCGCCCTTGCCGAACAGTGTGCCGCGCAGCGGCTCGGGAATGGCGCCGTGCCGGCGGATGTGCTGCTCGTCGTAGAAGAACCGGGCGGCGTCGGGCCCGCGCAGCGCCACCGTGGTCTGACCGAGCAGACGGGTCCGCACCACGTCCTGCGGGCTGTGGCGCAGGCGGTTGGGCAGCCATCCGTAGCCCTGGATCGCGAGCGTCAGCGTGTCGTCCATGCGTCCCATCAGGTCAACCAGCATGAGGCTGGTCCTGCCCACTGCTGCCGTTGTCAAACCAGTAGCACCCGTTCACCTCACTGCTGCGCCACCAGGGTCTTCCGCATCTGCTGTGTGACCACCCGGTATCCCGAACTGCCGTACAGCCCGACGGCGCGGGCATTGTCACCGAAGACGTTGAGTTCGATGGCACCGACGCCGTGCCGGCGAACCGCGTCCTCACCGGCGGCGAGCAGCGCCCGCCCGTAGCCCGCCCCACGGTGGTCCGCGCCGATCTCGATGTCGTAGAGGAACGCGCAGTCCGGGACGCCACGCGGATGGGTGAGGCCGATCCACAACACCCCGATCGGTGTCCCGTCGCGGAGTTCACCGGTGAGGAACAGCATCCCGGGGGTGCCGAAACCCGCCGGCAGCAGGGCGTCGTTGCCCTGCTGGGCCAGTTCCTGGGCCTCCTCGGCGGGCCAGTTGCCGGCCGCCACCTGCGCGTCCGCGAAGGCCCGCACAATGCCGGCCCGCCACCGGTCGAACTCGGCCTCGGTCATCGATCGCACCGTCAGCTCAGACATGCGCGCGATGCTCGCACATCACGTCAATCGGTCGGGTCGCCGAACCAGCGCGGTAGCTGGCCCCGCAACTCCTGCTGATCGGCACCGGCCCAGGCGATGTGGCCGTCGGGCCGCAGCAGGACCGCGGTTACGTCCAGCTCGCCACTGGTGTCCACGACGTGGTCGACCCGGTCGGCCCAGCCGGCGACCGAGAGCCGGCCGGTCTGGTCGAGCAGCAGCCCACGACCGGTCCGGGTCAGCTCGTAGAGGCGTCCCCGGCCCAGCGGCACGTCCCGCATCCGCCGGCCCAGCAGGTCGTGCCCTGCGCCGAAGTCGTACCGGACGCCGATCGCGGTGATCTTCTCGGTCAGGTACCGGTTGACCTCCTCGAAGTCCATCAGCTCCGACAGCAGTCGGCGCAGCGACTGCGGGCCCGGCTCGGTGGAGAGCAACTCCATCTGCGCCCGGGTGTTGTCCAGCACGTCCGCGGCGACCGGATGCCGTTCGGTGTGGTAGCTGTCCAGCAGCCCTTCCGGGGCCCACCCGTTGACCTCGGCGGCCAGCTTCCAGCCGAGGTTTACCGCGTCCTGGATGCCGAGGTTGAGGCCCTGCCCGCCGGTCGGCGGGTGGATGTGCGCAGCGTCGCCGGCCAACAGCACCCGGTCCACCCGGTAACGCTCGGCCAGCCGGGTGGCGTCGCCGAAGCGAGACAGCCAGCGCGGTGAGTGCACACCGAAGTCGGTGCCCGCGTACGCCCGCAGTTGCTGTTTGAACTCGTCGAGCGTCGGCGCGACGGTCCGGTCGACTGCCACTTTCTCGGCGGGCACGATGACCCGGTAGACCCCGTTGCCGAGGGGCCCGAGACCGAACCGTTTCTGGGTCTTGCGGATCTCGGTGACCATGGCGACGATCGTGTCCAGCGGGGCATCCGCCTCCATCTCACCCAGCAGGGTGTCGACCCGGCTCGGTTCGCCGGGAAAACCAACCCCGAGCAGATTGCGTACGGTGCTGCGCCCGCCGTCACAGCCGACCAGGTAGCGTGCGCGCAGCTGGGTGCCGTCGGCCAGTTCGGCGGTGACGCCGTCCTCGTCCTGGCTCAACCCGACCAGTTCGCAGCCGCGCCGCAGGTCCGCGCCGACCGCGACCGCATGCTCGGCGAGCAGCCGGTCGGTGGTGGTCTGCGGAATGCCGAGCACGTACGCGTGCGCGCTGTCCAGCTCCGGCGCCGGCTTCTCGATCCCGGCGAAGAAGCCGCCGACCGGGTACCGCTGGCCGTGCGCGAGGAAGGTGTCCAGCAGCCCGCGCTGGTCCAACACCTCGATGCTGCGTACGTGCAGGCCGAGCGACCGGACGAACTTGGTCGGCTCCGAATCCTTCTCCAGTACGACGACCTGCACCCCGTGCAGCCGTAACTCGGCGGCCAGCATCAGGCCGGTCGGTCCGCCGCCCACAACGATCACGTCAAACATGCGCCGCCCATTCGGTGAAGGATTCGGCCACCAGTTCCTGCGGTTTCACTTGCACCGCAGGCGCTGCCATTTCCGCAGCTTGTGGCCTCGGGCGCAGAGTCTGCGCCATCACCGGGGTCTTGCCGCAAGACCCCCTGTGCGCTATAAGTTAAGAGTGGCAGGAAGCGATCCGCTTCCTGCTTTTCGCATTTCCCGGCCTTGATGGTCAGTGCAGCGCTACGGCCACCGGCTCCGCGTCCACCGCGGCGAGCTGGTCGGGCCGGGCCACGACGAGCAGGGCGATCAGTGCCGAGGCCAGGCCGCCGGCGATCACCGCGGCCATCGCCACCGCGCCGTTGCCGAGCACGCCGACCAGCGGCGCGGCCACCGCGCCGACGCCGAACTGCACCGCGCCGAGCAGAGCGGAGGCGGTGCCGGCCGCCTCGCCGTGCCGGCTGAGCGCCAACGCCGGCGCGTTCGGCAGCGCGAGGCCGGTCGCGGCCAGCACCAACCACAGCGCGGCCAGCAGCGCCGGCAGCCCGCCGAAACCGGTCAGGGCGAGCGCGACGAGCACCAGAGCGGCAGCGGTGCCCGCGAGCAGGGCGACCAGCAGGATCCGCTGCGGGGTGTAGCGGCGCAGCAGTCGTACGTTGCCCTGGGTGGCGGCGATCAGCCCGATGGCACCGGCACCGAAGGCGAGCCCGAACTGCTGCTCGTCCAGCCCGTACTGCTCCTGCATGACGAACGAGGACCCGGCGACGTAGGCGAACAGCGCCGCCATGGCCAGGCCGGCAACCATGATCAACCCGACGAAGGCGCGGTCGCGGAGCAGTCCACCGTAGAGCCGCAC
Source organism: Micromonospora maris AB-18-032 (assembly GCF_000204155.1). Lineage (NCBI taxonomy): Bacteria > Bacillati > Actinomycetota > Actinomycetes > Micromonosporales > Micromonosporaceae > Micromonospora > Micromonospora maris. Next base: position 3,288,072 of record NC_015434.1, read on the forward strand.
GATGTGCAGCGGCCCGCCGCGTTGCCGCTGCGCGGGCGGCAACGTCTCCGGCAGCCCCAACACGGCGACGAGCATCAGCAGTACGCCGAAGACGGCCAGCGCGGCGAAGACGCCACGCCACTGCGTCCACCGCAGCAGTTCGCTGCCGAGCGTGGGGGCGAGCACCGGCGCGGCACCCATCACCAGCAGCAGCCGGGACAGCGTCCGGGCGAATGCGATGCCGGTGAACAGGTCACGCACCACGGCCATGGCGATCACGGCGGCGGCCGCCGCGCCGAGACCCTGCACGACCCGCAGCGCCCCCAGCACGGTGACGTTCGGGGCGAGCGCGCAGCACACCGAGGCGACGATGTGCAGTGCGGTGCCGGCGATCAGCGGTGCCCTGCGGCCGACGGCGTCGGAGAGGGGACCGATCAGCAGCTGACCCAACGCGAGACCGATAAGCGTGCCGGTGAGGGTCAACTGGACCGCCGCCGAACTTGTCGCGAAGTCGTCGACGATCGCGGGCAGCGCCGGCAGGTACATGTCGATGGTCAGCGGCCCCACCGCGATCAGCGAGCCGAGGACGAGGATCAGCCGCAGGCGCTGCCGAGGGGTCATCAGGTCGCCGGGCATCACCGGCTGCGCCGGTGCCGTGGCCGTGTCGACTGAGGTCATCGGGTCGTCTCCACGAAACGGGCGGTCAGGGCAGTCAGCGGCGTGATCGTCACAACTGGCTGCAACCCGTGACCGGCGAGCTGATTCCCGCTGCGGACGTTGGTAACGCAGGTCACAGCCCTGCCGGAGAATGCCGCCCGAGCGGCCGGGCCGGCAGCACGAGGCACCACCTGGTAACTCTCCGCCACTGACCTGCCATGGGCCTTCAGGCGCGCCGAGCTGTTCCTCTTCAACCTATCTGCCTAGGATGCTCTACGGATGGTGTCGCGGTCAACGACGGATGGTGTCGCGGTCAACGCCGGTGACAGCCACGCCAGGTGGTCACGTGATCAGCAGGATCAGATGAGCGGATGCGGGGGCGGTCAGCGGTCGGCGCGGATCAGGTCGGCGGCGCGCCAGGCCAGCGCCATCACCGGGGCGTTGAGGTAGCCCGAGACGAGGATCGGCAGAACCGACGCGTCCACGACGCGTAGGCCTGCCACACCGCGTACCCGCAGCCGGGAGTCCACCACGAAGTCGTCGCCCGGCCCCATCGCGCAGGTGCCCACCGCGTGGTAACCGCAGTAGCCGAGGGCGAGCCCCGCCTCGATGATCTCCTCGTCGTCCTGTACCGCCGGGCCGGGCAGCGTCTCGGCGACGATCCGCTTGGCGATCGGTGCCGTGCCGAACAACTCCCGCACCCGCCGGAACGCGCCGACGGCGACCCGACGGTCATGCGGGGCGGTGAAGTAGTTCGCCACGATTGCCGGTGCGGTGCCAGGGTCCGCCGAGGTGATTGCCAGGCTGCCTTCGCTCTCCGGCCGGGTCACCGTGACCTGGGCCATCAACCCCGACTCCGACTCCAACTCGATCGCCCGTCCGGGGCGTCGGGGTGCTGCCGAGAAGGGCGCGAGCAGCAACTGCGCGTCGGGGTGCCCGACGTCCGGCGCGGAGCGGAAGTACGCCCCGACGTCGTACACCGGTAGGGCGAGCAGCCCCCGTCGAGTGGTCAGGTAGCGCAGCATCTCGCGGGCCTGCCCGAGTGGGCTGCTCAGGCGGGCGTTGTAGCCGGCCCGGCCCGCCAGCCGGAACTGCATGGGCGTGGTGCGGTGCTCGCGCATGCCGACCCCGACGCGCGGCCGGTCCGCCAGCACCGGGACACCGGCCCGGCGCAGGGTCTCGGCCGGCCCGATGCCGGAGACCTGCAACAACTGCGGGGTGGCGATCGCCCCGGCGGCGAGGACCACCTCGGCGGCGGCCCGATGCTCGACACTCCGGCCGCCCTGGCGGGTGCATACCCCGACCGCCTGACCGTTCTCGATCAGGATGCGTACCACGACGGTGTCGACCACGACGGTGAGGTTGGGTCGGTTGCGGACCGGATGCAGGAAGGCGTCTGCGGCGTTGCTGCGGCGACCGTCGCGGATGGTCGCCATCAGGTAGCCGATGCGTTCGTCGTCGGTGGCGTTGAGGTCGTCCACCCGCTGCCAGCCCAGTTCCACCCCGGCCGCGATGGCGTTCTCGCTGATCTCGTCGGTGCCGGTGGCGGTGGACAGGCGCAGCGGCCCGCCGACGCCGCGCACCTGCGAGGCGCCGAGCGGATTGTCCTCCAGGCGCTTGAAGATCGGCAGCATGGTGTCCCAACCCCAGCCGGGGTTGCCGAGACGTTCCAACTCGTCGTAGTCGAGCCGGTCGCCGCGGCCGTACACCATGCCGTTTATCGAGCTGGACCCGCCGACCAGCCGGCCGCGCTGCCAGACCTCCTGCTGGCCCGCTCGGACCTGCGCCGGGTAGTGCCAGGCGGTGCGTCGGTCGTCCATCAGCCGGCTGAAACCCTTGGGAATGCGGACCCAGGGGCTGCGGTCCCAGCCGCCGGCCTCGATGAGCAGGACCCGCGTGCCCGGGTCCTCGGTCAGCCGGTTCGCCAGCACACAGCCGGCCGACCCCGCACCCACCACGATGTAGTCGAACTCCGCCATGCTGGCCCCCGATATTGGCGTGTCTCGCTGCCACACACCGTATTGCGTCGGTCACGGCAGGGAAAGGGTGGGGGCGGAGGCCGTCCTGTCAGCAGCCGGCAGGGGTGTCCGCAATGCCCGCCGAGAAATGCGGCGGATCGGTGAAACCCGCTGCCGGCGCTACGCGTCATCAGGCTGAACGACCGAGGACCAGCCGCCGGCAGGGCAGATGGCCTCGACAGGCGAGGCAGCCGGGAGGAACCGTGGTGGTGGGTAGATGGCTCGCTGGAGCGAGCCTGGTGGCGCTGACAAGCGTCGCCGCGACCGTGTACGGGGTAGCGTCGGCGTCCGAAAACGACACACCGACGCCGAGCGCGGTGGCCGTCGATGCGCCGGCTGCGGCGGCGCCGGTGGCTGGCTTGCGGCCGCCCGGTGCCGGCAAGGGGCGGCCGACACCGCAGCCGACCCCGAGCATCGACGCCGTGCTCTCCGGCAAACGCCGGGTCACGATCGTACGGGTGGGCGCGTTCGAGGGCGGTCTGTCCCTGCTCGACGGTGGCCGGCTGGCCGAGGTCGACGACGACCGGGGTCGACAGGTGTTCGTGCCGACCCCCCTCGGCTCGGGCGAGTTCCTGATGAAGGCGTACTACGGCGGCGGCACCGGCAAGCCGATCTGCTGGCAGGCACACAACCCGCAGAACACCCAACCGCTGTACGTGCGGGGTGCCACCTGCCGGGCGAACGACCCGGCACAGCGGTTCGTCATCACCGCCGCCGAGGGTGGTGGACCCCGTGAGTACGTGATCAGCAACCGCTGGGCGTACCTGCGAGACTCGGTACGATCCGGGCTGATCCTGGAGGAGTTGGGTGACGCCGCACCGTTCAGCAGCTTCCGGTTCAACGACACCGGCCCGGCCCCGCGCACGTGACCGGCCCGGTGACCCGGCCGTCCACCCCCGGCCGGGTCACCAGTGTGACCAGACAGTTGACGGATTCAACCGGGTCGGGTGGGAGACTTTGATCGATGCGTGACGCTGCGGAGTTCGACGCCTTCTACTCCGCGTCCGTGCAGCGGGTGCTGGGACAGCTGTACGCGATGATCGGCAACCGGGCCGAGGCCGAGGACGCGGTGGCCGAGGCGTACGCCCGGGCCTGGGACCGGTGGGCGACGGTGCGCGAGTGCGACAGCCCGGAAGCCTGGGTGCGCCGGGTGGCCTACCGGGTGGCGGTGAGCGCCTGGCGCAAGACCGTCAACCGGCTGCGCGCCCACCGGCGGGACGCCACCGGGCAGCAGGTGGAGGCCACCTCGGTCGACCACGTCGCGGTGGTGACGGCGCTGCGGCGCATCCCCACCGAGCAGCGTCGGGTGGTGGTGCTGCACCATCTGGTCGGCCTCAGCGTCACCGAGATCGCGACCGAGGTGGGCAGCAACGAGAACACCGTCAAGACCCGGCTGGCCCGGGGCCGCCGGGCGCTGGCCGCCCATCTGACCGAGGAGAGCAGTCCCCACATGGACGGAGGGCGCAGCACGTGAGCTTCGACAACCAGCTCGACGACGCCCTACGGGCACTGGCGCGCGACGGCGGGCAGGACAGCCGGATCCCCGCCGCCACCGACATCCGGCGACGCGGCGAAATCCGCCGCCGACGCCGCCGGACCGCCTCGGTGGCGCTCGCCGCCACCGCGGTCGTCGCGCTCGGCGCGGGCGTCGCACTGGCCCGCCTCGGCGGCTCCACGCAGTCGATGCCGATCGACCCGGCCGGTCCGTCCACCGTCATCGGCCCGTCCACCAGCCCCAGCGTCGATCCGTCGCGCCCGTCGACCTCGCCCACGGGCTCGCCCGACTCGTCCACGGGGTCGCCTGATTCACCTGATTCGTCCACCAGTTCGCCGGCCGTGCCGCCGAGCACCGATCGGCTGCTGTCCGGCACCCGCCAGGTCGCCATCGTGCGCACCGACGCGTTCGAGTCGGCGGTGTCGATGCTCGACGACGGCCGGCTGGCCGAGGTCGACGGCGTCGAGGGCCGCCGGCTGTTCGTGATCACGCCGCAGGGCCCCGGCACCTACCAGATCCGCACCGCCGCCGACCCCGACACCGACCTGACCGACACCTGCTGGGAGGTCCGCTCGGCAGGCAGCCAGCCGCTGCGCGTCGAAGGCGTCCCCTGCGACCAGGACGAACCCCGACAGCGTTTCTCTCTCGACCCCGCCGCCGGAGGCACGTACCTGATCAGCAGCAACTCGGCGTACCTGCAGAACTCCCCGACCCGAGGCCTGATCCTCGAAGAGGCCGGCGACGCCCCGGTAACCGCCCGCTTCCGCCTGGTCGACAACGGCCCCGCCCCCAAGTAACCCCCTTCCCCACCCACTCGCCCCGCCCGATCGCCCCGCCCGATCGCCCCGCCCGATCGCCCCGCCCGATCGCCCCGCCCGATCGCCCCGCCCGATCGCCCCGTCGATCATGGAGTTTTGGTCGCCGGAATGTGGCATATCAACTATTTGTCCCGACCGAAACTCCATGATCGACGGGAAGGGGGCGTGGGGGAGAGGGCGTCTGGGGTGGAGGGAGGGTTGGGCGGGACCCAGCGGGTCTGCTTGATCGTGGTGAGCACGTCGCGGGCGGCGGCGGCCACGGCACAATCCGGGACGCGGCAGAGGGGGCAGCGGCCGTCCGGGCCGGGCTGGTGGTCACGCAGGGTCCAGCGGGCGGTCAGGGTGAGCCGGTTGAGGACCTGGGCCAGGGTCAGGAAGGGGGCGGTCATCCTCGGGTCACCCCCAGGGTGGCGGCGAGCGCGAGAATCGTGGCCGGGGCGTCGGGGTGACTGAGGGTGTCGGCGAGCACCTGCCGGGCGGCGGGCCGGTGGCGTACCTCGGCGGGCGCGATCCGGTCGGCTTCCAGCAACATCGGCGGGCACCGTCGGAGCCGTTCTCACCCACTTCACCGCCGTAGCAGTGCTCCCGGTGACCGTTTGCTCGGCGATGACGACCGGGCGATGCCGGTGGCGATGATGGTCGCACCGAGTACGGAGACGGCGGCGACCGGGCCGATCCAGGCGGGGCCGAACCCGATCGCGAGCACCGTCCCGCCGAGCGCGGCGCCGAGGGCACCCGCCGCGCCGGCGACGGAGATGTTCACCGCCGCGATCAGGCCGGTGGCACCCGCGTCGACCTGGCCCATCAGCCAGGTCTGGACCAGCGGTACGACCAGGAACGCCGCAGCACCCAGCAGAGCCAGCCCGGCCAACGCCGGTGCCGTCGTGGGTAGCAGGAGCGGCTGGGCGAGCAGGATCAGCGCCAGGGCGCCGATGGCGTACGGCAGGCGGCGGGTGATGGCGTCGGGGCGTACCCGGCCGGCGAGCAGGTTGCCGACGATGGTGCCCAGGCCGTAGCCGACCAGGCCGACGCTGACCCAGCCGGGGCTCAATCCGGTGACGGTACGCAGCATCGGGGCGACGTAGGTGAAGGCTGCCACGAAGCCGGTAAGCGTGAGCAGGGTGACGCCGAGGCCGGCGAGGATGGCCGGACGGGTCAGCGCGCCGACGCTGTCGCGGATCCCGGCCGGTGGCACGGCGACGATCCGGGGGCAGAAGACGACGACGCCGAGCAGCCCGACGGCGGCCAGGCCGGCGACGACCACGAAGGTGACCGGCCAGCCGTACGCCGCACCGATCAGGCTGCCCAGCGGCAGACCGAGCACGGTGGCCAGGGCGAAACCGCCGAACACCCGGGCCACCGCGGCGGTCTGCCGCTCGGGCGGCACGGCCGCCATGGCGATCTGGGAGGCCACGGCCATGAACAGCGCCTGCGCCAGCGCCGACCCCAGCCGGGCCGACAACAGCATGGCGTACGACGTGGACATCGCGCTGGCCGCCGCCGACACGGTCGCCAGCGCCATGGTGGCGGCGAGTAGTTCCCGGCGGGGTAGCCGGCGGGTCAGCAGGGCCGTGACGGGGCCGCCCACGGTCACCACGATCATGTACGCGGTGATCAGTTGCCCGGCGGCGGGCACCGAGACCCCCAGGTCGACGGCGACCTGGGGGAGGAGGCCGACCAGCACGAACTCGGCGGTGGCCACGGCGAACGAGCAGACGAGGAGTACATAGATGATCACAGACGGACGCTAAAGCCTGACATCGACGTTAGAGTCAAGCCATGCGGATCGGTGAGTTGAGCGCCCGTACCGGCGCCTCGGAGCGGATGCTGCGCTACTACGAGGAGCAGGGGCTGCTCAAGCCCGAGCGGACCGCCTCGGGCTACCGGGTCTACGCCGACGCGGATGTCGACCGGGTGGCCCGGATCAGGTGCATGCTGTCGGCCTCGCTGCCCTCGGGCGTGGTCGGGCAGGCGCTGCGCTTCCTGCTGGACGGGCGTGCGGCGATCCCCGACGAACCGGCCGACCGGGCTCGGCTGGCCGAAACCCTTGAGAGCGAACTGGACCAGTTGACCGAGAAGATCGCGTCGTTGCAACACAGCCGGGAGTTGCTCGCCACCTTCGTCGCCGACGTACGCGGGGACGCGGTGGGACCCGGCCGACCGGGCGACCCGGGTGCCCGGGTGGTGCGCCGATCGGTAAGCAAGGCGGGACCGGCGACCGGCCGCGCCCGCTGACCGTCCGAGCAGCGGCGTTGTGGGCGTCTGAGATGCTTCGGGGCGTGACGACCGGCCACCCCCGCTCACACCGTCGCCGCCGCAGACGTCTGCCGTGGCTGCTGCTGGTCGTCGGTCTGCTGGGGGTGCTCGGCGCGGTCGCGTACGTGGTGGTGCCGCAGGTGTTGCCGCCGGGGCCGCGACCGTTGTTCCAGATGCCGGTGGGCTGCGGGGAGACCTGGCAGGTGGGCACCTATCCCGGTCACGGTGACAACGACGTGGATTTCTTCCCCCTCTCCGGTGACCCGTGGGGGCAGCCGGTGCTCGCCTCGTACGAGGGCACGGTGACCGTGGCGGGCATCAACGGGTCGCTCGGTGGGCGTACGCCGGAGAATCCGGATGGGCCTCGGGGCCGCGGTGGCGGCTACTGGGTGAAGATCGACCACGGCGGACGGTGGGAGACCCAGTATCTGCACCTGCTCGAACCGCCGATGGTGCAGGTCGGGCAGCGGGTCGCCCAGGGTCAGCAGATCGGGCGGATCGGCAGCACCGGCAACTCCGGGGCCCCGCATCTGCACTACGAGCAGCGTGCGGGCTGGCAGAAGGTGGAGACCTGGTTCGACGGTCAACCGTCCGGTATCACGCACGACGATGCCGAGTACACCGTGCGGCTGACCAGCAAGAACTGCGCCGCTGCCGGTAATTGACGCCGATCATGCCCTGCCAGATGCCCGGTTAGCGGCTAGCGTGGGGTCAGGCAGTGGCCGCAGGATCCCTGGGGGAGGACCATGTCCAGCACCAGATTCGGGTTGGCCGGCGCGACGCTCGCCCTGCTGCTCACCGTGTCGGTGGGTTGTAGCGCGGGGGAGGGCGTCGATGTCGACGGCGGGAACGAGGCCGGCGCGGGGGGTGTCCTGAACGCCGCCATCGGTGGTGAACCGGATCAGCTCGACCCGCACAAGACTTCGGCCTACTACAGCTTCCAGGTGCTGGAGAACGTCTTCGACACCCTGGTGGAGCCGGACGCGAACCTGGAGATGCAGCCGTCGCTGGCCACCGGGTGGACCACCAGCGACGACCAGCTGACCTGGACGTTCACCCTCCGCGAGGGGGTCAAGTTCTCCGACGGTACGCCGTTGACCGCCGAGGACGTCGTCTACTCGTACAACCGGATCATCGACGAGAAGCTGAACACGGCGTACAAGTTCGGCACCGTCAAGTCGGTGGCCGCGTCGAACCCGACCACCGTGGTCATCACCCTGTCCGCGCCCACCCCGAATCTGCTGGCCAACCTGGGCGGCTTCAAGGGGGTGGCGATCGTGCAGAAGGCCAACGTGGAGTCCGGCGAGATCACCACCAAGCCGATCGGCAGTGGACCCTTCGCCATCGGCGGCTACACCTCCGGCGACAACATCCAGTTGGTCCGCAACGACAACTACTGGGGCGAGCGGCCCAAGCTCGACGGGGTGCGGTTCACCTTCGTCAGCGACCCCACGGTGGCGTTGCAGAACCTACGCGGAAACGAGGTGCAGTGGACGGACAACCTGCCCCCGCAGCAGGTGCCCGCGCTGCTCGACGGCGACGAGCCGACCGTCGAGTCGGTGCCGTCGACGGACTACTGGTACCTGGCCCTCAACCAGGCGCGTAAGCCGTACGACGACGTCAACGTGCGCCGGGCGATCGCGTTCGCGCTGGACCGGGAGGCGATCACCAAGGCCGCCAAGTTCGGGCTGGCCACGGTCAACCAGACGGCGATTCCGCAGAACAGCGCCTTCTACTACGAGTACGCGCCGTACTCGCACGACCCGAATCAGGCCCGGCAACTGCTCGACCAGGCCGGGGTCAATGACCTGACCATGGACCTGATGGTGACCAGCGAGTACCCGGAGACGGTCACCGCCGCCCAGGTCATCGCCTCTCAGCTGGCAGGGATCGGCGTCAACGTCAAGATCCGTACGCTGGACTTCGCGCAGTGGCTCGACGAGCAGGGCAACGGCAACTTCGACTCGTTCATGCTCGGCTGGCTGGGCAACATCGACCCGGACGAGTTCTACTACGCCCAGCACCACAGCGGCGGCACGTTCAACTTCCACAAGTACAACAACCCCGCCGTCGACCAACTGCTGGACCGGGCCCGCACGCAGACCGACCAGGGCGCCCGCAAACAGCAGTACGAGCAGGTGGCCAAGCAGATCGTCGACGACGCCAGCTACATCTACCTCTACAACCCCGACGTGGCGCAGGGCTGGTCGAAACAGGTCACCGGCTATCAGGTACGCACCGACCGGGCGATCCGGTTCCGCGACGTGGCGTTGACCAGGTGAGCGGGCAGGGGACCGCAGGTGGCCCGCTTCGTCATCCGCCGACTGCTCCAGTCCTGCGTGGTGCTGCTCGGCGTCACCCTCGTGGTGTTCCTGCTGCTGCAACTGGTGCCGGGTGACCCGGTCCGGGTGGCGCTGGGCACCCGGTTCGACCCGCAGACCTACGAGGCGCTGCGGGCTCGGGCCGGGCTGGACCAACCCCTGGTGGTGCAGTACTTCGACTATCTGCGGCGGGCGCTGACCGGCGACCTGGGGGTCAGCTTCCGCAGCGGCCGGCCGGTCACCGCCATCGTGCTGGAGCGGTTGCCCGCGACGCTGTCGCTGGCCGTGACCGCTGTGCTGTTCGCGTTGGTGATCGCCCTGCCGCTGGGCATCGTGTCGGCCATGCGCAGCGGATCGGTCGTCGACCACGCGGCGCGGGTGTTCAGCCAGTTCGGTGTCTCCGTGCCGGATTTCTGGATGGGCATCATGGGCATCCTGCTCTTCGCCGGGGTGCTCGGCTGGCTGCCGCCGTCGGGCTACGTGGCGTTGACCGAGGACCCGGCCCGGTGGGCGTCGCACATCGCCCTGCCCGCGGCGACCGTGGGCCTGGTGACCGCGTCGATCCTGACCCGGTTCATCCGCTCGTCGATGCTTGAGGTGCTGTCGGAGGACTACGTCCGTACCGCCGAGGCCAAGGGTCTGCGGACCCGGGTGGTGGTGTTGCGGCATGTGCTGCGCAACGCCCTGATCCCGGTGGTCACCGTGGTGGCGGTGCAGTTGGCGAGCCTGCTCGGCGGAGTGATCGTGATCGAGGTGCTGTTCGCCTGGCCGGGCATCGGCCGGCTCACCTTCGACGCGGTACAGGCCCGCGACTATCCCGTACTCCAGGGGGCGGTGCTGCTGGTCGCGGCGCTGTTCCTGCTGGTCAACCTGTTGGTGGACATCCTCTACGCCCGCCTCGACCCGAGGATCACGGTCAAATGAGCGCGCCGACGGTCAACCCGAGCGAGGGGCAGTTGCGGCGTGCCGTGTCGGCGTTGCGCCACGACCCGCTGGCCCTGACCGGCACCGCGGTCCTGGTGCTGCTGGTCGTGGTCGGGGTGGCCGGGCCGTGGCTGGCACCGGCCGGCATCAACGACGTGGACGTCGACCGGATGCTCCAGGCGCCCAGTTGGGCGCATCCGTTCGGCACCGACGAACTCGGCCGCGACGTGCTCAGCCGGGTCATGGTCGCCGCCCGGGTGTCCCTTCAGGTCGGCGCGGTCAGCGTCGGCATCGCCCTGGTCGCCGGGGTCACCCTCGGCCTGTTCGCCGGCTACTACCGGGGCTGGCTGGACAACCTGCTGATGCGCTGCATGGACGTGCTGTTCGCGTTCCCGGTGCTGCTGCTCGCGGTGGCCATCGTGGCGGTGCTCGGACCGGGCCTGCTCACCGCGATGATCGCCATCGGGGTGGTCTACACGCCGATCTTCGCCCGGGTCACCCGGGCCGGTGTGCTCTCGGTGCGGGAGCAGGTCTTCGTCCGGGCCGCGGTCTCCATCGGCGCGTCCGACCTGCGGATCATGCGCCGGCACGTGCTGCCGAACATCGCCGCGCCGCTGATCGTGCAGACGTCGCTGTCGCTGGCTTTCGCGATCCTGTCCGAGGCGGCGCTGTCCTTCCTCGGTCTCGGGGTGCAGCCACCCGCCCCCGCCTGGGGTCGGATGCTCTACGACGGTCGGGGTTTCGTCACCGACGCCTGGTGGCTGGGCGTCTTTCCGGGTGCCGCCATCTTCTGCACCGTGCTGGCGTTCAACCTGGTCGGTGACGCGCTGCGCGACGTGCTCGACCCCCGTCAGTTGACCGTCAACGAGGCCAGGAGGAGCACCGGATGAGCGATGCCGTACTGGCCGTGTCGGGGCTCACCGTCACCATCGGCACCCGGCGCGGTCCGGCCCGCGCGGTGGCCGGGGTCGACTGGTCGGTCCAGGCGGGGCAGACCCTCGCCCTGGTCGGCGAGTCGGGCAGCGGCAAGAGCATGAGCGTGCTCGCCGCCACCGGCCTGGCACCGCGCGCCGCCCGGGTGACGGGCGGCGTACGGCTGCTCGGTGAGGACTTCACCGCGTTGCCGGCGGATCGGCGGCGGCGGATGCGGGGTCGGCACGTCGGATTCGTCTTCCAGGATCCGATGACCTCGCTCAACCCGGTGCTCACAGTCGGTCGGCAGGTCGCCGAGGCCGGCGAGGAACATCTCGGGCTGACCCGGCGGGCCGCCCGCACCCGCGCCATCGAACTGCTCGACCTGGTCGGCATCCCGTCGGCCGCGCAGCGGGTGGACGCCTACCCGCACCAGTTCTCCGGTGGCATGCGCCAGCGGGTGGTCATCGCCATGGCGTTGGCCTGCGAACCGGATCTGCTGATCGCCGACGAGCCGACCACCGCGCTGGACGTCACCACCCAGGCCCAGATCGTCGAGCTGGTCGCCGACCTGCAACAGCGCCTCGGCACCGCGGTCGTCTGGATCACCCACGACCTGGGCGTGGTCGCCGGCATCGCGGACACCGTGGCGGTGATGTACGCCGGGCGGATCGTCGAGCAGGGGCCGGTCGACGCGGTGTTCGACCGGCCGGGGCACCCGTACACCTCGGCTCTGCTCGCCGCCCGACCCGAGCCGGGGGCCGGCGGTGGCGACCTGGTCACCATCGCCGGCGCGCCACCCAGCCCGCACGAGCTACCCGCCGGCTGTGCCTTCTGGCCCCGCTGCCCGGTGCGCGGCGACGCCCGATGCGAGCACGAGCTGCCGCCGCTGGTCCCGGTTGCCGGCGCACACCACGTCCGCACCTTCTACCCGCAGCAACCCGACGGGGAGGGCCGATGAAGCGCGGTGAGGTGCAGGTGCCGACGCAGCGCGGTGCGACTGAGGCGGTCGCCGAGCTCGACGACCTGCGGGTCTGGTTCCCGACCTCGGCCGGCGTGGTCCGGGCGGTCGACGGGGTGTCGTTGCAGGTCCGCCGGGGCGAGACGCTGGGGCTGGTGGGGGAGTCGGGCAGCGGCAAGTCGACCACCGGTCTGGCGCTGCTGCGCCTGGTCGATCCCACCACGGGCAGCGTCCGGGTGGCCGGGCAGGACGTGACCGGCTGGTCGCGTCGCCAGCTGCGGGCGCTGCGGCGTCGGGTCGCCATGGTGTTCCAGGATCCGCAGGCGTCGCTCGATCCACGCCGTACCGTCGGGTCCAGCATCGCCGAACCGTTGATCGTGCACCGGCTCGTCGACTCCTCCGCCGCTCGTCGTCGCCGCGTCGAGGAACTGCTCGACGCGGTGGGTCTGCGTCGGGACCTGGCCGACCGGCACCCGCATGAACTCTCCGGCGGCCAGCGGCAGCGGGTGGGTATCGCCCGCGCGCTGGCCGGCGAGCCGGACCTGATCGTCCTCGACGAGCCGATCGCCTCGCTCGATCTCAGCGTGCAGGCGCAGATCATGAATCTGCTGCGCGGGCTGCAACGGGACCTGGGACTGACCTACCTGTTCATCGCCCACGATCTGGCCGCCGTCGAGCACATGAGCGACCGGATGGCGGTGATGTATCTGGGTCGCATCGTGGAGAGCGGCACACCGGCGCAGATCTGGCGGGAGCCGGCGCATCCGTACACGGCCGCGCTGCTGTCGGCGATTCCGGTGGCGGATCCGCGGGTCGAACGGGAACGTCGGCGGGTCATCCTCAGTGGGGACATCCCCAGCCCGGTCGACCCGCCCAGCGGCTGCCGGTTCCGGACCCGCTGCCCGCAGGCGCGACCCGACTGTGCCGAGACCGATCCGGCGCTGGTCGAGGTCGCCGCCGGGCACCGGGCCGCCTGCCTGTACGCGGGAGAGGCCGTACGGGCGATGCGCGTCTCCTGACCCCTCCGCCGGCACCGTGGCTCTTGACGCGCCGTACGACGTTGTCCAGTATCCCTATATGTTCGATGGAGTATGTAGGGCACCTGGGGCCTAGGCGTGTACGTGTCAGCGCGATCGGACTACGCCGTACGGGCCATGTTGGCGATGGCTCAGCAGCACCCGGCCCTGGTGAAGGCGGCGGCGCTCGCGGCCAGCCAGGACATCCCGTACTCCTTCCTGCAGGGCATCCTGCTGGATCTGCGCCGTGCCGGTCTGCTGCACAGCGCCCGCGGTTCCGACGGCGGATACGCGCTGACCAGGGCACCGGAGGAGATCACCGTCGGTGACGTGTTGCGGGCCACCGGCGGGCCGCTGACCACCGTTCGGGGTGCGCCTGCCGAGGTGGCGACGTATCACGGGGTGGCCGTCGGGCTGGGCGAGGTGTGGCAGTCGGTGCACCGCGCGATCGAGCGGGTGGTCGACCGGTCCAGCCTCGCCGACCTGCTCGTGCCGGTCGACCGCCCCGCGGATGCGCACGCCGGTCGGGTCTGCACCCGGTCCGGCCCGGATTAAGGCTTGAAATCCTGTCGAGTTGGTGGGATATTCGGTGCGCGGTCGGGCAGGCGATCGATGCTGCCGCGCCGGCGTGAGCCGGGCGCGTCGGGGTCGTCGTCGCGCCGTTGTCGGCTGGGCACCGAGGCTCGGTCCGTGACCGCGATCCAACACCGCTTTTCCTGCTGATGACCCAAAACGGGCATATTCCCTATCTAGTCGGTCGGATTTATAGAGTGCGGGCGCGCACTGGAGGAGGACACCTGCGATGAGGCTCCGGATCAGAACGGCCATCGCTGCAGCCATGGTCACCGGCCTGGCCCTGTCGGGCTGCGGCGGCGGCACCTCGGCGAGTGACTCCAGCACGTTGAACATCGTCGGATTCGCGGTGCCCGAGGCGGCCAACAAGGCCATCGCCGCGGAATGGAACAAGACCGAGGCGGGCAAGGGCGTACGGTTCAAGTCCTCCTACGGCGCCTCCGGCGACCAGAGTCGCGCGGTGGTCTCCGGCCTCAAGGCCGACTACGTGCACTTCTCCGTCAGCAGCGACGTGACCCGCCTGGTCGACGCCGGTCTGGTCGACGAGAGCTGGGACGACGGCCCGAACAAGGGCATCGTGTCCTCGTCGGTCGTGGTCCTGGCCGTACGCAAGGGCAACCCCAAGAACATCCAGGGCTGGGACGACCTGATCAAGCCCGGCATCGGCATCGTCACGCCCAACCCGGCCTCCTCGGGCGCCGCCCGCTGGAACGCCCTCGCCGCCTGGGGACACATCGCCGCCAACGGTGGCACCGACGCCCAGGCGCAGGAGTTCCTCACCAAGCTGTTCGCCAACGTGGTGTCGCTGCCGGGCAGCGGCCGGGACGCCACCACCACCTTCCTCGGTGGCACCGGTGACGTGCTGCTGGCCTACGAGAACGAGACGATCCTGGCCCGGCAGAACGGCGAGGATCTGGACTGGATCCTGCCTCCCACCACCATCCTGATCCAGAACCCGGGCGCCGTGCTCAAGGACGCGGACCCGAAGGCGAAGGAGTGGCTGGACTTCGTGCTCGGCCCGCAGGGGCAGCGGCAGTTCGCCCTGACCGGCTTCCGTCCGATCATCGACGGCGTCGACACCAGCGGTATCGAGGGCGCGCTCGACCCGGCCAACCCGTTCCCGGCGCCGCAGAAGCTGCTCACCGTCGACACGGACTTCGAGAGCTGGTCGGCGCTGTCCAAGAAGTTCTTCGATGAGAACGAGGGCATCATCACCAAGGTCATCGCGGCCTCCGGGAAGGCGAAGTGACCTCGGCAACTCTTGCTCCGGACCGACCGGCGGCCCCCCGCCGGTCGGTCCGGAGCGGCCTGCCGCTGACCCGGGTGTCCGGGCTGGGCCTCGGCGTGGCCATGGTCTGGTTCAGCCTGCTCGTGCTGATCCCACTGGCCGCCGTCGCGGTGACCGCCGCCGAAGGCGGCTGGGCCGGCTTCTGGCGGTCGGTGACCAACGAGCAGACCGCCGCCACCATTCGGCTGACCGTGGGCACCGCGCTGCTGGTCACCCTGGTCAACATCGTGATGGGCACCCTGATCGCCTGGCTGCTGGTCCGCGACAGGTTCTTCGGCAAGCGGGCGTTGGAAATCCTCATCGACGTACCGTTCGCGCTGCCGACGATCGTCGCCGGTCTGGTGCTGCTGTCGCTGTACGGGCCGGGCAGCCCGCTCGGGGTCAACATCGCCAACACCCGGATCGCGGTCTTCCTCGCCTTCCTCTTCGTCACCCTGCCGTTCATCGTGCGGACCGTGCAGCCGGTGCTGGCCGAACTCGACCCGGAGGTGGAGGAGGCCGCCGCCTCGCTGGGTGCCAGCCGGTACACCACCTTCCGGCGTATCGTCCTGCCGAGCCTCACCCCGGCCATCGCCGCGGGCGCGGCGTTGTCGTTCGCCCGCGCGGTCGGCGAGTACGGCTCGCTGGTCCTGCTCACCGGCAACCTGCCGATGCGGACCGAGGTGGCCTCCGTACGCATCCTCAGCAGCATCGAGAACGACAACATCGACAGCGCGGCGGCGGTCGCGGTGGTGCTGCTGGCCGTCTCGTTGGCCGTCATCGTCGTGCTCGACGTCATCCAGCGGAGGGTGATACGCCGTGGCTGAACACTCGATCACCACCCGCAACCAGGTCGGCCGCCGACCCGGCCGGTACGTGCTGCGCGCGGTGGTCACCGCGTACCTGTTCCTCCTGGTGGCCTGGCCGTTGTACCTGGTCGGCCGCAACGCTCTCGCCGACGGCTTCACCAGCCTGGGCGACATCCTCACCGATCCCGACGTCACCCACGCGCTGCGGCTGACCGTGGTCATCGCGGTGACCGCCGTCGTGATCAACACGGTGTTCGGGGTCGGCATCTCGATCCTGCTGGTCCGGTACGACTTCCCCGGCAAGCGGACGCTGAACGCCCTGCTCGACATGCCGCTGTCGGTCTCGCCCATCGTCGTCGGCCTCGCCCTGGTGCTGGTCTACGGCGGTCGGGAGGGCTGGTTCGGCCCGACGCTCGAATCCGCCGGTCTTCAGATCATCTTCGCCACGCCGGGCATGGTGCTGGCCACCGTGTTCGTGGCGTTGCCGCTGGTCATCCGGGAGGTCGTACCGGTCCTTCAGGAGATCGGCGACGAGCAGGAGCAGGCTGCCCGCAGCCTCGGCGCGAACGCCGTGCAGACGTTCCGTCGAATCACCCTGCCGGCGATCAAGTGGGGCGTGATCTACGGCGTCGTGCTCAGCCTCGCCCGTTCCCTGGGTGAGTTCGGCGCGGTGAAGGTCGTCTCCGGCAACGTGCTCGGCGAGACCCGTACGGCCACCCTCGTCGTCGAGGAGAAGTACCTGAACTTCGACAAGGGCGGCTCGTACGCGACCGCGTTCCTGCTGGCCCTCGTCGCTGTCGCCTGCATCATCGTCGTGTCCGTCCTCAGGCCGAAGGAAGACCGTTGAGCATCGAGATTGTCAACGTCGGCAAGCGTTTCGGCGACTTCGTCGCCCTGGACGACGTGTCGGTGAGCATCCCGTCCGGCCGACTCACCGCCCTGCTCGGCCCCTCCGGTGGCGGTAAGTCCACCCTGCTGCGGATCATCGCGGGCCTGGAGCGCGCCGACACCGGGAAGGTGGAGATCGAGGGCGTGGACGCCACCGGTCTGCCGCCGCAGAAACGCAACGTCGGCTTCGTGTTCCAGCACTACGCCGCGTTCAAGCATCTGACCGTACGCCGCAACGTGGCCTTCGGTCTAGAGATCCGCAAGCGGCCCAAGGACGAGATCCGTCGCCGGGTCGATGAACTGCTCGCCCTGGTCCACCTGGAACAGTTCGCCGAGCGGCTGCCCGCGCAGCTCTCCGGCGGGCAGCGTCAGCGGATGGCGTTGGCCCGGGCACTGGCCGTCGAGCCGACCGTGCTGCTGCTCGATGAGCCGTTCGGTGCCCTGGACGCGAAGGTCCGTAAGGAATTGCGGGACTGGCTGCGTCGGCTGCACGACGAGGTGCACGTCACCACCGTCTTCGTCACTCACGACCAGGAGGAGGCCCTGGAGGTGGCCGACGAGATCGTGGTGATCAACGAGGGGCGGGTGGAGCAGATCGGCTCGCCCGACGACCTGTACGACCGCCCGGCCAACGAGTTCGTCATGCGCTTCCTCGGCCCGGTCACCCAGCTCGGCGACCAGTTGGTGCGCCCGCACGACCTGCACCTGTCGGCCGGCGGCACCGCCGGCGTGGCCGCCCGGGTGACCAGGGTGACCCGGATCGGTTTCGAGATCCGGGTCGACGTGGCCACGACCGGCGGCCAGCCGGTGACGGTGACGCTCACCCGCAACGAGTTCCTCGCCCTGGGCATCGCGGTCGACTCCGAGGTGCGGGTCCAGCTCGCCCCGGGCAGCCCCAGCACCACGGTGAGCACCCCGGAGCAGCGCACCGCCGAACCCAGCCTCGCCACGACCACCTCGTGACCCGGGACGCGCACCCTGCGCGCGGGGTCGGCGTCTGCTGAACGCTGTGAGTGCGTTTCTTGTCGCTGGAGCAACAAGAAACGCACTCACAGCGTCGTGCTGATGCGGCCGAAACGGGGAGAAGTGTCCGGGATCTGGACGCTACTTGTCATGGTCTGGTTGACCGGCTCAGAATATCGACATAACCAACCGGATCAGTAGGTTATTGACCCGAGGCCGTTCCCGGAGCGTAGGGAGTACCCCATGGCGCCGCCCACCGACGATCTCAAGCCCGTCGATGCTGACGTGGCGGAGCTCCGCAACCTCCTGCGTCACCAGGCGAGCACGGTCACTGTGGTCACCGCGCCCGGACCCCCGCTGGCCGGCTTCACCGCCACCTCCTTCTCCGCCGTCTCGCTCCGACCGCCGGTCGTGTCGTTCTGCGTCGACACCGGCTCGTCGAGCTGGCCCACCATGGCGGCGGCACGGCATGTCGGGGTGCATCTGCTCGCCCACGACCAGCACCAACTCGCGCGGACCTTCGCCACCAGCGGGATCGACCGGTTCGCGGCACCGACCCGTTGGCAGCCCGGCCCGGAGGGCGTGCCCGTCCTGGCCGACGCGTTGGCCTGGCTGCTGTGCCGGGTGATCGATCGGGTCAGGGTCGGCAGCCACGCCATCGTGCTGGCCGAACCGGAACTGCTTCACAGCGCCGGAGTCGGCTCACCGCTGCTCTACCACCGGGGCCGCTACACCGGCCTACCGGCAGCCCACGTGCCCGGGTGAAGTGACACCTGCGCCCTCGTGCGGAGAACCGCTGCCTGACATCGGGAAAGCCGCAGGTCGCGGTGGGGGAGGGGCGTCTGACTGCTGCAGATGATGCTCTGGCTCGCCTGGTCGGGATACCTCTGGCTGGGGCAACCAGACGCGCGTCGACCTGCCCCCGGTACGGCGGGCGGTGCTGACGGCGATGGCGCCTGACGTTCTACTGCTGGGTGAGTGGACCGGTGCTGCGGGCGGGCACCTCACCCGGCGTGCTCAGGCCGAGGTGCCCGGCTGATCAGGGTTCGACAGCTCGTGTCGGTACGGCGGGTCGGCGCCCGCCCGGGTGCAGGTGACGGCGGCGACCTCGACGGCGTACCGCAGTGCGGCGGCGATCTCCTCGTTCGGCCAGCCGGATGCCGCGCGCGACAGCGCGGCCAGCAGCCCGGCGGTGAACGCGTCACCGGCGCCGATGGTGTCCACCACCTCGACGGCCGGTGCCGGTTGCCGGAACGTGCGGGTGCCGGAGAGGGCGAGCGCCCCGCCGGCTCCCAGGGTCACCACCGTGAGGGCGGCGCCGAGGTCCCGCCAGTGCCGCAGGACGTCCTCGACGGGCCGGCCCGGATAGAGCCAGGCGATGTCCTCCTCACTGGCCTTGACCAGGTGAGCCAGCCGTATCAACTCTTCGACGCGGGCGCGGGCCTGCGCGGGGGTGCCGAGCAGGCCGGGACGGATGTTCGGGTCGATGCTGATCAGTGCGCGTTCGGCCCGCGCGGTACGCAGCGCGTCGGCCACCCGGTCGGCGCCGGGGGAGCGGAACACCGCAAGCGAACCGGTGTGCAGGATGCCCCGGCTGGTCAGTGCCGGGGACAACTCGTCGTCGCGCCACTGCCAGTCGGCGGTGCCGTCGACGTAGAAGTCGTACGTGGCGACCCCGTCGTCGTCGAGCGAGGCGATCGCCAGGGTCGCCGGATCGTCGGTGTCGACGGCGTGCCGCAGGTCGACACCGTTGGCGTCGGCGTGTGCGCGCAGGATGCGACCGAACCGGCTGGTGGAGAAGCGGGCGAGCAACGTGGCCGGTACGCCGAGCCGGGCGAGGCCGACGGCGACGTTGAGCGGGCTGCCGCCCGGGTGGGCGGTGAACCGGCCGTCCGGGCCCTGCACCAGGTCGACGACCGCCTCACCGAGCACGGTGACCACCGGCTGCGGGTCGCAGGTCACCTCAGCCTCCGCTGGTCGTGGCGGCCGGCAGGCGGGGGACCAGGCCGATGCCCGGCTGGTAGTGGACCGGCACCGGGTCGCTGATCGCACCGACGAATTCACCGTCGACGTGGTCGACGAACCCGATCAGGGACCACCCGTCGCCGTCGGGCACCAGCCGAGGCGCGTACAGGTTCGGCAGCGCGATCGGCTGCGCGGCGGCCACGTCCCAGGGGCCTTGGACGGTGGGCGCGGGCACCACCCAGAGTTGGTGCTCGGGGCCGTCGGCGACGGCGTTGGTGCAGAACAGCAGCAGCGGCTGGCCGTCCACGACGGCGACCTGCGGCACCTCGAGGTGACCGAAGCCGGCCGGCGCGGACAGCGGCGGCTGGACGGTCCAGGTCAGCAGGTCCGGGGAGGTGGCGTGGCCGATGACGCCGCGTTCGGCGGCGGGCCCCTGGTTGGCCCGGGCGGTGATGAGCATGTGCCAGCCGTCGCCGGCCGGGTCCGGGAACACCCACGGGTCACGCCAGGCCTGCTCGTACCACATCTGGGGGTCGAGCAGCTCGTACCAGGTCGGGTCGGCCTCCACGAGCGGGCCGTCGCCGTGCCGGTGCCAGGTGGTCAGGTCGTCGGAGACGGCGACGCCGACGCGCTGGACGAGACCGTCCTCCGCCCGGCCGACACCGGTGTAGAACAGGTACCACCGTCCGTCCGGGCCACGGACCGTGCAACCGGTCCAGGTCGCCAGATCGTCCCAGGCGGGGGAGTCGGCGGGCACCAGCGCGTCGGGGACCAGTTGCCAGGAGCGGAGGTCCGTCGACACGGCGTGGCCGATCGAGGCGCGCCGGTGGCGGCGGTGCGGGTCGAGCAGGGCGCGGGAGGCACGCAGGAAGAACGCGTGCCACGAACCGTCGTCGTCCTGGGCGTACCAGCTGTCCCACACCCAGTGGTCGGGCAGACGTAGCATGGCGGGGAACGTACCACTAAATCGGTTTAGCGGCTAGCGCCGCCCTGCCGTCAGTCGTGCTCGACGGCAGGTGCGCCGGCCGGTGCGGCGACCGACCGGCGCCGTCGCAACGGCATCGGCACGAGCGACTGCGCCGGGGCCTCGCCGTCGAGCAGCAACTCCACCGCCCGCCGCCCCATCTGCTCGTGCGGCAGGGCGGCCGTCGACAGCCGCGGGCGCAACCACGAGGCGGTGGGATCGTCGTCGAAGGAGATCACCGAGATGTCGTCGGGGATGGTCAACCCCGCCTCGCCGAGCGCTTGGTACGCGCCGAAGGCGAGGCGGTCGTTCATGCAGATGATCGCGGTCGGCCGGTCCGGGCGGGCCAGCAGCGCCCGGGTCGCGGTGTAGCCGTGCTCCGGAAGCCACTCGGGACAGAAGCTCTCGACAAGCAACGAGACCCCGGCGGCGGCGAGGGTGGCCCGGATGCCGCGCAGTCGCGCCTCGGCGGCCAGCGAGATCTCCGGGTCACGCTCCTTCTGCCGGTTGCGCCCGATCAGGGCGATCCGGTCCCGGTGGCCGTACCCGAGCAGGGTCTCGGCGATCGCGACGCCTGCCCCCTCGTCGTCGGGTAGCACGCAGGGCAGCTCCTCGGCGCTTGTCGCGTTGAGCAGCACCACCGGCCCGCTGAGGATCGCCGGCGGCACGGACAGGCGGCGGGTGGCCATGGCGGCGTAGATGACGCCGTCGACCTGACGGTCCAGGATCGCCTCGATGGCGTACCGCTCGAACGTCGCGTCGCCCTGGGTCTCGGTGATGAGCAGGACGTGGTCGCGCTCGCGGGCGGCGTCCAGCGCGCCGCGGATCAGGCCACCGGCGAAGCGGGTGGTGGCCACGATGTCGGAGACGAACGCGATGGTCGCGGTCTTGCGGGTACGCAGACTGCGCGCGGCCACGTTGGGTCGGTAACCGAGTTCCTCGGCCGCGGCGAAGACCCGCTGGTGCGCCTCGGCGGACAGTCGGGTGCCCTCCCGCCCGTTGAGCACCATCGAGGCGGCGGTCTTGGACAGCCCTGCCCGCTTGGCGACATCGGCCAGGGTTGCTCGGTCGCGGCCCATCAGTCCTCCGATCGCGGCGGTCCGTCGCGCGCCGCCGTCCCATCATGATGCGTTGCGGCAAAGGACCGATCACCGGCGGGCGGACCGGCCGGCGTCGGGCCCGCCAGGTGAACCGGTTGTTTCCGGACCGTTGCCAACTGCTCCTTGACAGTGCCCGGCATCACGCGCATGCTCTGCTAAATCAGTTTAGCGACGTGGTTGAGCCGCTGGCGGAGGACGTATTCCGCCATTTTGTCATTGGATACCGCGAGCCGGAGTCCCGGCGCGACGTCCCACCCGGCCGAAGGCCGATCCACGGGGCGCCCGGACCGCCGGACGGCGAGGCACGCGGACGAGTCAAGGAGCATTGAGGTGCCGGAGTTCTCCACCAGGTTCACTCGACGCCGGCTGGCACTACTCGTGCCGCTGCTAACCGCCGGCCTGACCATCACCGCCTGCAGCGCTCCGGGCACGGAGCAGACCCCGTCGGGCGATGCCGACGCCGCGGTCAGCACCGAGCTCGGCACCGACCCGATCACCCTGGAGATGTACGCCGAGACCGGCTTCCCGCTGGCCAAGGCGCTCGCCGACGAGTTCACCAAGCAGCACCCGAACGTCACGTTCAACGTCCGCGAAGACCAGTTCACCGTCATCGTGGAGAACGCGCCGCGCGTCCTGGCCTCGGACAACGCGCCCGACATCATCCGGCTGCCCACCATGGTCGACCTGGTCAAGGACGGCCTGCTGAAGAACCTGGACCCGTACTTCGACGCCCACGGGTGGGACAAGTTCCCCGCCTCCCAGCTGGTGCAGCTGCGGCTCACCGACGGTGGCGCCCAGCGTGGCAGCGGCTCCCTCTACGGCATGGGGCTGGGCTACAGCGTCACCGGCGTGTTCTACAACAAGAAGCAGGCCGAGCAGATCGGCATGACCCAGCCGCCGGCCACCATCGCCGAGTTCGAGGACCTGCTGGCCAAGGCCAAGGCCGCGAACCTCCAGCCGATCATGCAGTTCAACAAGAACACCGCAGGCATCAACTTCCCGCACCAGGCGCTGCAGAACCAGTTCGGCGACCCGCAGCAGATCGCCGACTGGATCTTCCAGAAGCCGGGCGCCACCTTCGACACCCCGGCCGCCCTCAAGGCCACCGAGAGCATCCAGAAGTGGGCCCAGGCCGGGTACTTCCCGAAGGACGCCAACGCCATCGACTACACCGCGATGATGGGCGAGTTCATGAAGGGCAACGGCGTGTTCATGTTCAACGGCGACTGGGAGTCGGCGAACCTGGACAAGAACATGGCCGGCAACGTCGGTTTCTTCCTCTTCCCGGGTGAGACCCCCGACGCCAAGCGCGTCGCGATGTCCGCGCCGAACACCTTCGGCGTCGGGGCCAAGGCCAAGAACGCCGACGCCGCCGCGTACTTCCTGAACTGGGCGCACACCAACGACAAGGCCCGGGAGATCTCGGTCAACGTCGGCGGTTCGCACCCGGGCGGCCCGAGCACGTCGGCGCTGCCGGCCGTGGGCGAGGGCACCGTGCTGGCCGAGACCCTCAAGGCCTCGCAGCAGCTCGGCGCGGACAACGGCGCCGTCGACTTCACCGCCAACGCCACCGGCGGCATCTTCGCCTCGGCGATCACCCCGGAGATGCAGAAGCTGATCGCCGGCCAGCAGAACCCGCAGGGCTACGTCAAGGCGGTGCAGGCCGAGTACGAGAAGGAACTGTCCCGCTGACCTCTTCCCCGGCCCGTGGGCCGGGGAAGCCACGGAAGGAATCCGATGACGTCTGCCCTCGGCAGCGTCCCCGCCGGGCCGGGCACCGCGACCCGGCCCGGCGGGGCGGACCCTGCGCGACCCGCGCGCCGAAACCGTAGGGGTCGCCCGACCCGGTGGATCGGGTGGCTCTGGGTCCTGCCCGCTCTGCTCATGTACGGCTTCTTCGTGCTGCGCCCGCTCGCGCTGACCGTGCAGTACTCGCTGTACCGCTGGAACGGCATCGGGCCGGCCCAGTGGGTCGGGTTCGACAACTACCTGACCGTCTTCACCGACCGGGACCTGCTGAAGATCATCACGAACGCGTTCGTCCTGATCATCTTCTTCAGCTTCATCCCGGTCGCGCTCGGTCTGCTGGTGGCCAGCCTGGTACGGCGGATCACCACCGGGCCGGGCGGCACCCTGGTCCGTACCGTGCTGTTCCTGCCGCAGGTGATCCCGCTGGTCGCGGCCGGCATCGCCTGGAGCTGGGTGCTGTCCAGCAACGGCCTGGTCAACCAGCTGCTGCGGGCCGTCGGCCTGGACCGCGTCACCCGTCCCTGGCTCGGCGAGTTCAGCACCGCGCTGCCGGCGGTCGGGGTGATCGGGACCTGGATCATGCTCGGCCTCTGCACCATCCTGCTGGTCACCGGCATGAGCAAGATCGACCCGTCGCTCTACGAGGCGGCCCGGATGGACGGCGCGGGCCCGATCCGCGAGTTCTTCGCGGTGACCCTGCCCAGCCTGCGCCAGGAGATCGGCGTCTGCCTCACGGTGACCGTCATCGCGGCGCTGGCGAGCTTCGACATCGTCTACATCTCCACCAGCGGCGGTCCGGGCATCCAGACCACCGTGCCGGGCCTGGAGATCTACCGGCTCGCCTTCTCCCAGCGGCAGGTCGGGCTCGCCTCCGCCCTGGGCGTGGTGCTGATGCTGCTGGTGCTGGTCTGCGTGCTGCCGATCCAGCGGCTGACCCGAGGGGAGAAGCCATGAACCTGACCAGTCGCAGCGAGCGGGTGAGCGGGCGGATCTTCCTGATCGCCCTGGTCGTGGTCACCCTGCTGCCGTTTCTGAGCATGCTGTCGGCGGCGCTGCAACCGCGCGGCACCGTACCCACCGGTCTGGCCTGGCCGTCGGACCCACAGTGGAGCAACTTCGCCGACGCCTTCACCGCCGCGAACATGGGCGCCCTGCTCAAGTCGAGCATGCTGATCGTGGCCGGGGTGGTGCCGATCGGCGTGCTCATCGCGACCATGGCCGGCTTCGGTCTCGGTCACCTGCGGGTACCCGGCGGCCACATCGCCTTCGGGCTGCTGCTGCTCGGGCTCACCCTGCCCTTCGAGGCGGTGGTCACCCCGCTGTACTACCAGATGCGGGACCTGGGCCTGCTCAACACCCGTTGGGCGATCATCCTGCCGCTGATCGGCCTCTACATGCCGTTCGCGGTGTTCTGGATGCGGGCGCACTTCACGAACGTGCCAGCCGAACTGTCCGAGGCGGCGCGGGTCGACGGCAGCAACACCTGGCAGTTGTTCTGGCGGATCCACGTGCCGCTGGCCCGCCCGGCGATCGCCTCGCTGACGATCCTGCTGTTCCTCTGGACCTGGAACCAGTTCCTGCTCGCCATCGTGATGGTCGACGATGCCACCAAGCGGACCATGGCTGGTGCGCTCGGCGCTTTCCAGGGACAGTGGGGGACGGACCTGGTGCTGCTGTGCGCCGGGTCGTTGTTGATCCTCACCCCCACACTCATCGTGTTCCTGATCTTCCAGCGGCAGTTCATCAAGGCCCTGCTTCAGGGCTCAGTGAAGGGATAGCGGGTTGACCGACACCCAGATCCACGGCGACGTCGCCGACGGCTTCGGCCGGGTCGCCGACGTGTTCCGAGACAACTTCACCCACCGGCAGGAGGTGGGCGCCGCGGTCGCCGTCTACCGGCGCGGACGCAAGGTCGTCGACCTGCACGGCGGGTCGGCCGACCCCCGCTCGGGACGACCGTGGACCGCCCGTACCCCGGCCGTGGTCTTCTCCTGCACCAAGGGGATCATGACGATCTGCGCGTACCTGCTGGTCCAGCAGGGCCGGCTGGACCTGGACGCCCCGGTCACCCGCTACTGGCCCGAGTTCGGCCAGAACGGCAAGGCGGAGATCCCCGTCCGCTGGCTGCTCACCCACCAGTCCGGCCTGTCGGCGCTGGACAAGCCCTTCACCCGGGAGGAAGTGCTCGCCTGGGATCCGGTGATCCAGGCGATCGAGGCGCAGGCGCCACTGTGGAAGCCGGGCACCGCGCACAGCTACCACCCGATCACCTTCGGCTGGCTGATCGGTGAGGTGATCCGCCGGATCACCGGCGAGCTGCCCGGCGTCTGGTTCGCCCGGGCCCTCGCCGAGCCGCTCGGCCTGCGTACCTGGATCGGGCTGCCGGCCGCCGAACGCGACGCGGTCGCCTGGATGCTGGGGCCGATCGGGGACCCCGGCCCGGAGATCGACCCGGTCTCCGAGCGCGCCATCACCATGGGCGGCGCCTTCCCGTTCCCGGCCGACGAGAACAACGAGGTCAGCTTCAACGACCCGGCCATCCAGGCGGCGCAGGTCCCCGGCGCGGGCGCGGTCAGCACGGCCGAGAGCCTCGCCCGGCTCTACGCCGCCTGCGTATCGGAGGTCGACGGGCCCCGGCTGCTCACCGCCGCGTCCGTCGACGACGCGATCGCCGTCCGCGCCGCCGGCCAGCAGGTGTACGGCCACCCCGACGCCGGACACCAGTGGGGCACCGGGTTCCTCGTGCACTCGCTGCCCCGGCCGATGCTCGGGCCACGCAGCTTCGGCCACGACGGTGCCGGCGGGCACCTGGCCTTCGGTGACGACGCCCACCAGGTCGGCTTCGCTTACGTGGTCAACCAGATGGGCGGCTTCGACGACGAACGAGCCAACCTGCTCAGCGCCGCGGTGCGCGACTGCCTGGGGGAGTAGGACACCCGACGCCACGGCCGTACCCCCCGGCCGTGGCGTCGGCGCCACCCCCTCGGGCCGGCTCAGTCCAGGCAGAACTCGTTGCCCTCCGGATCGGCCATCACGATGAAGCCGCTCTCGAACGGCGGCGCGGGTTCGACCCGACGTAGCCGGCTCGCGCCCAGCGCCACCAGCCGATCACACTCGGCCTCCAGCGCGGCCATCCGCTCGTCGCCCTGCAAACCGGGCGCGACCCGCACGTCGAGATGGACCCGGTTCTTGGTGACCTTGTCCTCCGGCACCTGCTGGAAGAACAGCCGGGGACCGTGCCCGTCCGGGTCCTCGATGGCCGATCGCGTGTTGCGCTGCTCCGGCGGCACCCCGAGTCGGGCGAGGAAGTCGTCCCACGCGGCCAGCGGGTCAGCGCCGTCGGGCAGGTCGACCCCGGGCGGACCGGGATGTACGTAGCCCAGCACGTCCCGCCAGAACGACGACAGTGCCGTCGGGTCATGGGCGTCGAAGGTGACTTGGATGTGGCGACTCATGCCCCCAGCCTGCCAGTGACGCCGGTCTTCGGTGCGCCGTCCCGGGGACGATTCGGGACGAGGGCTGACAATCACCGGGCGTCGATGTTAGCGTTCCCGCAGCGCCCCTTCGACGCGAAACAGTGATCGATCGGCGACCGGTTGTGACCGCCGACATTGGCGAATGAGCCGCTTGCCCCACTGAGTCGTCGCCACAGTCAATCATCAGACCTATCGGCGTGTCTTCTTCGCGGACCCGTGCGCCGAGTGCCGCGTCCGCCTCGGGATCGAGGCGTTGACGTTACGCGGCGGAAACGTATAACGTCCGATGTCTAGGTCGCCTTTGATGTCTGATCCTTCGCCATCCCCGTCCGACCCGCGTCGCCGCCGTCCCCCGGGCGCGACCGTGTCGATGACTTCCCGATATGGAGGAACGGCAATGAACCGTAGGGCTCTGCTCGGTATGGGGGTGGCCACGATGCTCGCCGCGTCGGCCACCTTCGCCGCCGGCTGCGGCAACGACGCGACCGGCGGGTCCGGCTCCGAACTGCTCGTCGGGGTGGACTACCCGCGCTCCGACACCGACTTCTGGAACTCGTACATCACCTACGTGCCGCAGTTCGCGTCCGAGCTGGGAGTCGACCTGAAGACCACCAACTCGCAGAACGACATCGCGAACCTGATCTCGAACACCCAGACCTTCATGAGCCAGGGGGTCAAGGGCGTGGTGATGGCACCGCAGGACACCGCGGCCATCGCGCCCACGCTGGCCCAGCTCGACGACAAGAAGATCCCGGTGGTCACCATCGACACCCGGCCGGACACCGGCAACGTGTTCATGGTGGTCCGCGCCGACAACCGCGCGTACGGGACGAAGGCCTGCCAGTTCCTCGGCACCAAGCTCGGCGGCAAGGGCAAGGTGGTGATGCTCCAGGGCGGCCTCGACTCGATCAACGGCCGGGACCGCACCGAGGCGTTCAACGAGTGCATGCAACGGGACTTCCCCGGCATCACCGTCTTCGGCGAGGCCACCGACTGGAAGGCGGACGTGGCGGCGTCGAAGCTCCAGACCCGGTTCGCCTCCGACCCGGACATCAAGGGCATCTACATGCAGTCGTCGTTCGCCCTCTCCGGCACGCTGCAGATCCTCAAGCAACGCGGTCTTCAGGTGCCCCCGACCGACCCCAGGCACGTCTTCGTGGTCTCCAACGACGGCATCCCCGAGGAGCTGAAGAACATCGGCGCGGGCCTCATCGACGCCACCGTCAGCCAGCCCGCCGACCTCTACGCCAAGTACGGGCTGGAGTACGTCAAGGCGGCGATCGAGGGCAAGACGTTCCAGCCCGGCCCGACCGAGCACGGCAGCACCATCATTCAGGTGCGTGACGGGCTGCTGGAGGACCAGTTGCCCGCGCCGCTGGTGACCCTGGACGGCGCGCCGATCGGCGGCGAGCCCACCACGAAGTTCGACGACGCCGCGCTGTGGGGCAACAACGGATGAGCGCCACCCGGCAAGCCCCGAGCGCCGGGCCGGTCGGTGACGACCAGCCCGTCGTCGAGGCGGTGAACGTCACCAAACGCTTCGGATCGACACTGGCCCTGTCCGAGGCCGGCATCGTGGTCCGGCGCGGGGAGACGCACGCCCTGGTCGGGCGCAACGGCGCCGGCAAGTCCACGCTTGTCGGCATCCTCACCGGCCTGCAGGCAGCCGACGAGGGCCGGGTGCTCTTCGCCGGCGCGCCGGCACCGCCGCTCGGCGACCGCGACGCGTGGCGGCGGCAGGTCGCCTGCGTCTATCAGAAGTCCACGATCATCCCGGCCCTGACGGTGGCGGAGAACCTGTTCCTCAACCGGCACGCCCGTGGGCCGGGCCGGCTGATCCGCTGGAACACCCTGCGCCGGCAGGCCCAGGAACTGCTCGCCGAATGGTCGGTCGACGTCGACGTACGCCAGCCCGCCGCGACGCTCACCGTCGAGCAGCGGCAGTTCGTGGAGATCGCCCGGGCACTGTCCTTCGGGGCCCGGTTCATCATCCTCGACGAGCCGACCGCCCAACTGGACGGCGCGGGCATCGGGCGGTTGTTCGCCCGCATCCGCGACCTGCGCGCCCAGGGCGTGACGTTCCTGTTCATCAGCCACCATCTCCAGGAGATCTACGAGATCTGCGACCAGGTGACGGTGTTCCGCGACGCCCGGCACATCGTGACCGCCCCGGTGGCGCAGCTGAGCCGGCCGGCGCTGGTGGCGGCCATGACGGGCGAGGACGTGAGCATGCCCGAGGCGGCACCTCGGCCACCGTCGCGCGAGGTGCCGGTGCTGCTGTCGGTACGGGACCTGGTCACCGCCTCCGGCGCGCACCTGTCGCTGGAGGCGAGGGTCGGCGAGGTCGTCGGCATCGCCGGTGGCGGCGGCAGCGGCAAGGTCGAGGTGGCCGAGGCGATCGTCGGACTGGCCCGTCCGGCGGGCGGGACGGTCACCCTCGACGGCCGGCGGTTGCGTCCCGGCAGCGTGCCCGACGCGTTGGCTGCCGGCGTGGGTCTGGTCCCGCAGGACCGGCACCGGGAGGGACTGGTGCCGCTGCTGTCCATCGCGGAGAACGTCACGATGACCGTGCCGCACCGGGTCGGCCGGCGGGGCCTCATCTCCCCGGCGCGCCGCGACGCCCTCGCCCGGCAGAGCATCGCCGACCTTGCGATCAAGGCGGCCGGCCCGCAGGTGCCCGTCGCGGAGCTGTCCGGCGGCAACCAGCAGAAGGTGGTGATGGGTCGGGCGCTGGCCAGCGACCCGAAGCTGCTGGTGCTCATCACGCCGACCGCCGGTGTCGACGTGCGGTCCAAGCAGACTCTGCTCGGCGTCGTCGAGCAGGTACGACGCCGCGGCACGACCGTGCTCGTCGTCTCCGACGAGGTGGACGACCTGCGGATCTGCGACCGCGTGCTGGTGATGTTCCAGGGGCGGGTCGTCCGCGAGATGGCTCACGGCTGGAGCGACAACGATCTGGTAGCCGCCATGGAAGGGGTGGACCTCCACCATGTCTGAGACGCTGTCCACCGCCGCGTCACCGGCTGCCGCGCCACCACCACCGACCCGGCCGCCGTCACGGACGCTGGCCATCGCCCGACTGCGGGACCTGGCCCTGGTGCCGGCGATCATCGCGGTCGCGATCGTCGGGTTCGTCGTCAACCCGGTCTTCCTCAGCTCCGACAACATCATCAACGTGCTGCAGAGCATGTCGGAGATCGCGATCGTGGTGCTCGCCCAGACAATCGTGCTGATCACCGGGAAGATGGACCTGTCCCTGGAATCCACCTTCGGGCTCGCCCCCGGCATCGCCGCCTGGCTGGTCGTCGACCCGGCCCTGACCCGTGGCCTCGGGCTCGACGTACTGCCGTCGGCCTGGGCGGTCCCGGTCGTGCTGGCCGTCGGCGCCCTCGTCGGCGCCTTCAACGGCCTGCTCATCGTCCGGTTCGGCCTCAACGGGTTCATCGTCACGCTGGGCATGCTCATCGTGCTGCGCGGACTGCTGACCGGTATCTCCGGTGGCAAGACCTTCTTCGCCCTGCCCGAGTCGATGACCTACCTGGGCTCGGCGAGCTGGTTCGCCGTACCGGTGTCGATCTGGGTGTCGTTGCTGCTGTTCGCGGTCGGCATCGTGGTGCTGGGCTACACCCGGGCCGGTCGGGCGCTCTACGCCATCGGCGGCAACGTCGACGCGGCCCGCGCCGCCGGCATCCGTACCGACCGGGTGCTGTGGATCGCGCTGATCGTCGCCAGCATGCTCGCCGCCCTGGCCGGGCTGCTGATCAGCGGTCGGCTCGCCTCGGTGCCCGCGGCGCAGGGCAGCGGTGCCATCTTCCAGGTGTTCGCCGCCGCCGTCATCGGTGGGGTCAGCCTCAACGGCGGCAAGGGCACCGTGTTCGGCGCCTTCACCGGAGTGCTGCTCCTGTTCATGATCATCAACGTGTTGACCCTGGCCGGTGTGCCCGCACAGTGGACCAACTTCCTCAACGGCACGGTCATCCTGGTGGCCCTGGTGGTCTCCCGCATCACCGGAGGCAAGGCACAGACATGAGGTGCACCGCTGCGGCGCCCCGACCGGCGAGCACCCGGCACAGGCAGGTCAGATGTCCGATCCCACAGGAGCCCCGGTGACTGAACTCATCTCGTCCGTAGAGACCATCGACGTACGATTCCCCACCTCCCGGCACCGGGACGGGTCGGACGCGATGAACCCGTTCCCGGACTACTCCGCCGCGTACGTGCTGCTGCGTACCACCGCCGGGGCCGAAGGACACGGTCTGGTCTTCACGGTGGGACGCGGCACCGAGATCCAGGTGGCGGCGGTGCAGTCGTTGGCCGCCATGGTGATCGGTCAGTCGGTCGACGAGCTCGTCGCCGACCCCGGCGCGCTGGCCCGGCGACTCGTCGGCGACAGCCAGATCCGCTGGCTGGGCCCGGAGAAGGGCGTGGTGCACATGGCCGCCGGCGGCCTGGTCAACGCGGTGTGGGACCTGGCCGCCCGGCGGGCCGGCCAGCCGTTGTGGAAGCTGCTGGCCGACCTCACCCCGGAACAACTCGTGGCCCAGGTGGACTTCCGCTACCTGCGCGACGCCCTCACCGAGCAGGAGGCGGTGGCGCTGCTGCGGGCCGCCGCCGACGGCCGCGCCGAGCGCGAGCGGGTCCTGCGGGCCGAGGGCTACCCGGCCTACACCACCACACCCGGCTGGCTGGGCTACGACGACAAGAAGCTGGCCCGGCTGTGCCGGGAGGCCGTCGAGGCGGGGTACCGCCTGATCAAGCTCAAGGTCGGCGGCAACCTGGCCGACGACATTCGCCGGATGGGCATCGCCCGGCAGTCGGTCGGGCCGCACGTGCGCATCGCGGTGGACGCCAACCAGGTCTGGGGCGTACCCGAGGCGATCGAGTGGATGCGTGAGCTGGCCGTGTTCGACCCGTACTGGATCGAGGAGCCGACCTCGCCCGACGACGTGCTGGGCCACGCCGCCGTACGCGCCGCCCTGGCACCGGTGAAGGTGGCCACCGGCGAGCACGTGCACAACGCGGTGATGTTCAAGCAGTTGCTCCAGGCCGAGGCGGTCGACGTGGTGCAGATCGACGCGTGCCGGGTCGCCGGCGTCAACGAGAACCTGGCGATCCTGCTGCTCGCCGCCAAGTTCGGGGTGCCGGTCTGCCCGCACGCCGGTGGGGTGGGCCTGTGCGAACTGGTACAGCACCTCGCCATGTTCGACTTCGTCGCGCTCAGCGGCAGCACCGACGACCGGGCCATCGAGTACGTCGACCACCTGCACGAACACTTCGTCGATCCGGTACGCATCAGCGACGGTCGCTACCTGGCCCCCACCGCGCCGGGCATGAGCGCCCAACTCGTGCCCGCCGCGCTGGCCGACTACCGCTACCCCGACGGCCCGGAGTGGGCCGCGCCGACCATGGCGGGAGCGCCGGCATGATCATCGACGCGCATCACCACCTGTGGCGGCCGGAACGCGGCTACACCTGGCTCGACGAGCCCGAGCTGACGGTCATCCGCCGGCCGTTCACGCCGCAGGACTTGACCGCCGAGCTGAGCGCGACCGGGGTGGACGGCACGGTGCTCGTCGAGGGTGGTCGCTGCCATCCCGACGAGGCGGCCGAGTTCCTCGGCTACGCCGCCGACACCGCGCCGATCCTGGGGGTGGTGGCCTGGCTCGACGTGGCCGCCGGTGACGTCGCCGAGACCATCGCCGGATACCGGCGGCTGCGCGGTGGCGAGTTGCTGGTCGGGCTCCGCTCGCAGGTGCAGGGGGAGACCGACCCCGACTACCTCGATCGGCCCGAGGTACGCCGGGGACTGGCCGAGATCGCCGCCGCCGGCCTGGTGTTCGACCTGGTGATCCGGGCCGATCAGCTGCCCGCCGCGACCCGGGCGGCCCAGGCGCTGCCCGAACTCCGGTTCGTTCTGGACCACCTCGGCAAGCCCCGCATCGACGAGGGTGCGGCGGGACTGCGCCGGTGGCGTACGCCGTTGACCGACCTGGCGGCGCACCCGAACGTGACCGCCAAGCTGTCCGGCCTGGTGACCGAGGCGGCGCCGCACTGGTCGCCGGACGACCTGCGGCCGTTCGTCGAGGAGGCGGTGAAACAGTTCGGCGCCGATCGTCTGATGTTTGGTTCGGACTGGCCGGTGTGCCTGCTCAGGTCGGACTATCCGGGCGTGCGGCGGGCCCTGGAGGCGGCCCTGCCGACGCTTACCGACCGGCAGCGCAACGAGATCTTCGCCGGCACCGCGATACGCACCTACGACCTGTCCGTGCCGTCGATCCGCCCCGCCGGAGCACCCGGATGAGCCCGTCGCTGGGCCTTCGCCGCGTTGGCCGCGAGCACCGTGCGCAACCACGCCTCGGAGGTGTTCACGTGGATCAGCGCGCTGGCCTGGGCGAGCAGCTGGTCACGCGAACGCAGGGCGAGATAGATGGCGTGGTGTTCGTCGATCGTCTTGTGTGCCGCGTTGCCCTCGATCAGGCCACGCCACACCCGAGCCCGCAACGTACGGCTGGAGAGCCCGTCCAGCAGCGAGGTGAGGGTCTCGTTGCCGGTGGTGGCGATGACGGTGTGGTGGAAGGCGGTGTCGAACTGGATCAGCTTCTCGGCGTCGTCGGCCGCCGCCCGCATGTCCTCCAGGATCTGGGCCAGTTCGTCGAGTTGGGCGTCGGTCATCCGCAGCGCCGCCAGGCCGGTCGCCACCGGCTCCAGCATCCGGCGCACCTCCATGACCTCCAGCAGGGTGTCGTCGCGCAGCAGCTCGACCGCCAGGCCCAGCCCCTCCAGCAGCAGTCGAGGAGCGAGACTTGTGACATAGGTGCCGTCACCGCGTCGTACGTCGAGCACCCGGGCCGACTCCAGCACCTTCACCGCCTCCCGGACGCCGCTGCGGGAGAGCCCCATCTGGGCGGCCAGTTGTGGTTCCGGTGGCAGCCGCGCCCCAGGCGGCAACTCACCGCTCTGGATCATGCTCCGGATCTTCGCGATCGCGTCGTCGGTCAGTGCCATCCACGCCCCCTTCGGCCCGGCCCGCCTCGCACCCTCGGCTCGGATCCACCGGCGGTGACCGGTACCAGCTTCCACCACTATAGAGACATCGGACGTTTGTCGCCGTCGCGGTCCGCCGTGCCACCCGGGCAGCGGGACCGGCGTCCGGTCACGTCCGTCGACAAGCACCTGACCGAGGAGGCGGCGTGAACCGCAGCGCGTACTACGTCGGCGACCAGACCTTCGTCGTCAAGGAGGCCGACCCGGTGCCGCCCGGTCCCGGGCAGGTCCGCATCGAGGTCGCCTACACCGGGATCTGCGGCACCGACCTGCACATCGCCCACGGCGCGATGGACCAGCGGGTCCAGCGACCGGCGGTGATCGGACACGAGATGTCGGGCCGTATCGCGGAGTTGGGCGCGGGTGTCGAGGGCCACAGGGTGGGGGACCCGGTGACGGTGATGCCGCTGGACTGGTGCGGCGACTGTCCCGCCTGCCGTGCCGGGCACACCCACATCTGTCACCGGCTCAACTTCGTCGGCATCGACTCGCCCGGCGCGATGCAGCAGTCCTGGACGGTGCCGGCGCGGATCCTGGTGCCGCTGCCCGAAGGGCTGTCCCTGGCCCACGCCGCGCTGGTGGAGCCGACTGCGGTGGCCGTGCACGACGTACGGCGGTCCCGCCTGGCCGCCGGTGAACACGCGGTGGTCATCGGCGCCGGCCCGGTCGGGCTGCTCATCGGCACCGTCGCGCGGACGACCGGTGCCCAGGTGACCGTGCTCGAACTCGACCCGCGGCGGCGTCAACTCGCCGCCGACCTCGGCCTGTCCGCGGTGGATCCCGCGACGGTCGACGTCGCCGGCTACGTCCACGAGGTGACCGGGGGCGCCGGTGCCGAGGTGGTGTACGAGGTGTCGGGATCAGCCGCCGGTGTCCGTACGGCGACGGACCTGCTCGCCGTACGCGGGCGGTTGGTCGTGGTGGCGATCCACCCCGCCCCCCGCGAGGTGGACCTGCACCGGATCTTCTGGCGCGAGCTGGAGGTGATCGGCGTACGCGTCTACGAGCGCGCGGACTACGTCGAGGCGGTCCGTCTGGTGCACGGTGGTCAGGTGCCGGTCGACCGACTGATCTCCCGCATCGTGCCGTTGACCGAGGTGGCGCAGGCGTTCGAGGCACTGGCCACCGGTGGCGACGTCAAGGTGCTCATCGACTGTGGAGGAGACGCGTGACGATGTTCGACCTCGGTGGCCGGCTGGCCGTGGTGACCGGCTGCCGCCGCGGCATCGGCCTGGCGATGGCCGAAGCGCTCGCGGCGGCCGGCGCCGACGTGATCGGGGTGAGCGCCGCACTGGGGGAGACCGGTAGCGAGGTCGCGGCCCGGGTCGGCGCGCAGGGGCGTTCGTTCGTGCCGTACCGGGCGGACCTGTCCGACCGCGAGGCCGTCCGGGCGCTCGCGCGGTGGCTCGGCCAGCGGGACCGACCGGTGGACATCCTGGTCAACAACGCCGGCACCATCCGCCGCGCGCCGGCAGCCGAGCACTCCGACGCCGACTGGGACCACGTGCTGGAGGTCGACCTGTCCGCGCCGTTCCTGCTCGCCCGCGAGGTCGGTCGGGACATGGTGGCCCGGGGCAGCGGGAAGATCATCTTCACCGCGTCGATGTTGAGCTTCCAAGGGGGCATCACCGTGCCCGGCTACGCCGCGGCGAAATCGGGGATCGCCGGGCTGACCCGTGCGTTGGCAAACGAGTGGGCGCGGCACGGTGTCAACGTCAACGCCATCGCGCCGGGCTACATCAGCACGGACAACACCCAGGCGTTGCGCGAGCAGCCGGAACGCAACCAGGCCATCCTGGAGCGGATCCCGGCCGGACGCTGGGGGCGGCCCGAGGACCTCGCGGGGATCACCGTCTTCCTGGCCTCCGACGCCGCGGCCTATCTGCACGGGGCGATCATCCCGGTCGATGGCGGCTGGCTCGCCCGCTGAACTGTCGTGCCATTGACTCCTGCAGTGTTATCGATAACATTTTATCTCTCGACATGAGCAGGACACCTTGGTCGCCGGTGGCGGCCACCGTCGAAGTCGGAGGTCACTGCCGAGTTCGGCTGGTGGGAGGGGGTTTCATGCGGCTACCAGGCCAGGTGCGGTACGCGGGGCGGCTGCCGAGCGGTACCACCGCCGCCGCGTTCGTCGCGCTTGACCGCGTACGCCGTCAGCCGCTCGACGCGGCTGCGGAGCAGCGGGCCGCGACGGCTGCCTTCGACCTGGCCTACCACGCCCTGCCTGCCAGCCGGAGGCGGTTGTTCCGCTGTCTGGGTCTGCACCCGGGCCCGGATTTCGACGTGTGCGCGGCGGCGGCGCTGGGCAACCTGACCCTCGTGCACGCCCGACGCACCCTGGCCGACCTGGTGGAGCGCCGGCTGGTCGTCGAGTGCGGGGTCCGCTACCGGATACCGGACCTGATCGTCGAGCATGCGCGCCGGCTCGCCCTCGACGAGCCCGCCGTGCTGCGCACCGCCGCACTCGTCCGGCTGGCCAACATGGACCGGATTCCCCACCCTCGTCGCGGCTCCGGATAGCCGCCACCACGCAGCCCGACGCAGAAAAGCGTACCCGAAAACATCTGATGTAAGCGACCGGTGACTGCTCCGCTGGCCGTCTTCCTCGGCGTGTCCGGGTGTCGCCTGAGGTGGGCGATCAGCTCTCGCTGGTCGCCTCCAGCAGCGGTTTTCTCCAGTCAGTCGGGCAGGTTCGCCGCAAGCATCGACCATTGCCTATCGCGCGAGCCGGTAGTAACATTTCCGAAACACATCAGATGTCTGCCTGGTTCGCAGGCTACCGGCGACCTGACGCATCGCGGCCGCGGCTGGCTTCAACGGGCTGATTCCTCAATCAGTGTTTCCGCGCTTCGGGTGGCCGGGATCGGTCACCGCCTTGGAGGATCGATGTCAGACCTGACCCGACGGCAGGCCCTCAAGATCGGCGCGGCCGGCGCCGGGGGCGCCCTGCTGCCGCTGCCGTGGACGGCAGTCGCCCGCGCCGACTCGGTGGCACCCCCACAGGTGCTGGCGGCCGGCGACCTCGCGCTCTGGTACGACCGCTCCGCCGGCACCGACTGGCTGCGGGCGTTGCCGATCGGCAACGGCCGACTGGGCGCCATGGTGTTCGGCAACAGCGACACGGAACGGCTCCAGCTCAACGAGGACACCGTCTGGGCCGGTGGGCCGCACGACTCCAGCAACCCCAGAGGCCAGGGCTCGCTCGCGGAGATCCGGCGGCTGGTCTTCGCCAACCAGTGGACCCAGGCCCAGAACCTGATCAACCAGACCATGCTCGGCAACCCGGTCGGGCAACTGGCATACCAGACCGTCGGCAATCTCCGGCTGGCTTTCGCCAGCGCCAGCGGCACCTCGCAGTACAACCGCCAGCTGGACCTCACCACCGCGACCACCTCCGTCAGCTACGTGATGAACGGGGTGCGCTTCCAGCGGGAGGTCTTCGCCAGCGCGCCGGACCAGGTCATCGCGATGCGGTTGACCGCCGACCGGTCCGCCTCGATCACCTTCACCGCGACGTTCGACAGCCCGCAGCGGACCACCGTGTCCAGTCCGGACGGGGCCACGATCGCTCTCGACGGCGTCTCCGGCAACCAGGAAGGCGTGACCGGAGCAGTCCGGTTCCTCGCGCTGGCGCACGCCACCGTCAGCGGCGGCACCGTGAGCAGCTCCGGTGGGACGCTGCGGGTCACCGGCGCCACAAGCGTGACCCTGCTCGTCTCGATCGGCTCCAGCTATGTCAACTTCCGCAACGTCGGCGGCGACTACCAGGGCATCGCGCGACGGCACCTCACTGCGGCCCGGGCCAGCAGCTACGACCAGCTGCGCGCCCGGCACGTGGCCGACTACCAGGCGCTGTTCGGTCGGGTCAGTCTCGACCTGGGGCGTACGTCGGCCGCGGACCAGCCGACGGACGTCCGGATCGCCCAGCACAACTCGGTGAACGATCCGCAGTTCTCGACCCTGCTCTTCCAGTACGGCCGGTACCTG
Organism: Micromonospora maris AB-18-032; assembly: GCF_000204155.1. NCBI lineage: Bacteria > Bacillati > Actinomycetota > Actinomycetes > Micromonosporales > Micromonosporaceae > Micromonospora > Micromonospora maris. Next base: position 3,326,217 of record NC_015434.1, read on the forward strand.
CTGATCTCCTCGTCGCGGCCGGGCACCCAACCGGCGAACCTCCAGGGCATCTGGAACGACTCGCTGACCCCGGCCTGGGACTCGAAGTACACGATCAACGCGAACCTGCCAATGAACTACTGGCCGGCGGACACCACGAACCTGTCCGAGTGCTACCAACCGGTGTTCTCGATGATCCAGGACCTGACCGTCAGTGGCGCACGTACCGCCCAGGTGCAGTACGGGGCCGGGGGATGGGTCACCCACCACAACACCGACGCCTGGCGCGGATCGTCGGTGGTCGACGGCGCGTTCTGGGGGATGTGGCAGACCGGCGGCGCGTGGCTGGCCACCATGATCTGGGACCACTACCTGTTCACCGGCGACCTGGACTTCCTGCGCGCCAACTACCCCGCCATGAAGGGCGCCGCGCAGTTCTTCCTCGACACCCTGGTCACCGAGCCCAGCCTCGGCTACCTGGTCACCAACCCGTCGAACTCACCCGAGATCGGCCACCATGCCGACGCCAGCGTCTGCGCCGGCCCGACCATGGACAACCAGATCCTGCGCGACCTCTTCGACGGCTGTGCCCGGGCCAGCGAGATCCTCAACACCGATGCCACCTTCCGGGCCCAGGTCCGGGCCACCCGCGACCGGCTCGCCCCGACCCGGATCGGCTCGCGCGGCAACATCATGGAGTGGCTCTACGACTGGGTGGAGACCGAACGCAACCACCGGCACGTCTCGCACCTCTACGGCCTCGCCCCCAGCAACCAGATCACCCGGCGCGGCACCCCGCAACTGTTCGAGGCCGCCCGCCGGACCCTGGAGATCCGTGGCGACGACGGCACCGGCTGGTCGCTGGCCTGGAAAATCAACTTCTGGGCCCGCCTCGAGGAAGGCAACCGCGCCCACGACCTCATCCGCTACCTGGCCACCACCGCCCGGCTCGCCCCCAACATGTTCGACCTGCACCCACCGTTCCAGATCGACGGGAACTTCGGCGCCACCGCCGGCATCGCCGAGATGCTGCTGCACAGCCACGCCGGTGAACTGCACCTGCTGCCCGCCCTGCCGGCCGCCTGGCCCAGCGGCTCGGTCAGCGGCCTGCGCGGGCGCGGTGGGCACACCGTCGGCATCACCTGGAGCAACGGCCAGGCCACCGAGATCCTCGTCCGGCCGGACCGGCCGGGCACCGTACGCCTGCGCGGGCGGATGTTCACCGGCACCTTCACCGTAGTCGACACCACCGACGGCACGCCGGCCCGCACCACCCGCGTCGAGACCGACCTGATCGAGGTCACCGTGCAGGGTGGACGCACCTATCGGGCCACCGGCTCGGCGGCGGCCGCACCGACGCTGGAGCAGAGCTTCAGCAACGCCAGCACCACAAACGACACCAACACCGGGGCGGCCAACTTCGACGGCAACGGCGCCAGCCTCTCCGCGCAGGCCCTGGCCCAGGCCGGCGTCACCCCGGGCAGCACGGTGAGCCGCAACGGTGTGAACTTCCGCTGGCCGAACGTGGCCCCCGGCGGCGCGGACAACGCCATCGCCTCAGGGCAGTCGATAAGCGTGACCGGTACGGGTCGCACGCTCGGGTTCCTCGCCACCGGCACCTACGGTGCGGTGTCCGGCACCGCCACGGTGGTCTACGCCGACGGCACCCGGCAGAGCTTCACGTTGAGCACCCCCGACTGGTACGGCGGACCGCACGCCGGTGCCACCGCCGCCATCGTGACGGCGTACCAGAACCGGCCCGGCAACCAGCGGCACAACGTCTCCGCCTGCGTCTACTACGTCGGGGTGGGGTTGCAGAACAAGCCGGTGAGCCGGGTCGAGCTGCCCAACATCAGCGCGCGACCGGCCGCCAACGTGCCGACCATGCACATCTTCGCCGTCGCGATCGGCGGCTGAGGAACGCCCGGGTCGGCCCCTACACGTCCGTGCCCGCACCGCCGGGCGGGCACGGACCATCGAAAGCGGCGCGCCGGCCGCGCACCACGGGGGTGCCGCGGTCGGCGCGCCGCGTCAGGCGACGATCATCACCGGTGCGTCACCGCTGGGCCAGCAGCCACCGCAGGATGCTGCTGTCCTCGTACGTCGGGCCGTAGGCGGCGTGGTAGTCCGGCAGCGAGAACGCCTCGTTGCCGTACTCGGTGTAGCGCAGCAGCTCGGCGGTCCGCTCGGGCGAGGTGCCCTGCGCCTGGTACGCCGCCCGCAATGCGGCGTGCGTGTTACGGGCCAGCGAGATGTTGAGCAGGTGGTCGTTGACCCCGTGGGTGATCCAGAGCGGCACCTCACCGGCGGCGATCGCGATCGCCTGGGCGGCGCTGATCTGGAAGCCACCGGTGACCAGGCCGGCGGTGAACAGGTCGGGCCGCTTGGCGAACGCCTCCCACAGCAGACGCGAGCCGTACGACACGGTGGTGGCGTAGACCCGGCCGCTGTCCACCGGGTGGTCCTTGACGAACTGCTCGACCAGCCGGATCAGCAGGTCCCCCTCGGCGGGCAGACCGACCCGCTGGTTCTGCGGCGCCAGCACGATGACGTCCTCGGTGCTGCCGGTCCAGCTCGACTGCAACCAGGCCGTCGCCGGGATGTCGGCGGCGATCTGCACGCCCAGGTTGTCGCCGTCCCAGCCCATGCCGTGGCCGGGCAGGACCACCATCAGCGGGTACGTCCTGCCGGGCTGGTAGTTCTTCGGCAGGTGGTAGTGGTAGGGCAGGACCATGCCGCCGCTGAGGTACGAGCCGTACCGGAAGTCGTCGACGAGCAGGTTGACGGCCTGCTCGGTGACCGGGTGCGCGGTGGTCGGCGCCGCCTTGACCAGCACCGGACCCTTGCCCTTGCCGTTGCCCGGCTGGGCGTGGACGTCCTTGCGCTGGACCACCCGGGTCGGCAGGTCCTCGTTGACCTTGACGTGGCACAGGAAGGTCGGGCACTTGGAGAGCACGACGGTCCAGCCGAGGTTCTCGTCCGGGTCCAACTCCACGATGACGTACCGCCCCGGCACCGACCGCCGGTCGGCGCGGATGGTCGGCGCGTCGTTGGTGTAGGTGTGGGTGATCGTCCGCTCCGCCAGCTTGGGCAGGTCTTCGATCGGGTTGAAGCGGAAGTTGTACGTCGTGTCGGACACCGCGAAGGTCGAGGTGTCCAGGGTGCGCGGGTTGACCGTGGCCGGGTACTCGACGGCCACGGCCGAGACCTTCTGACCGTAGGTGTAGACGGTGGTGATGGGGGTGATGCTGGCGATGCCGCCGGCACCGCCCCGGTCGCCGGCTGCGGCGTAGGCCGTACCGGACATGCCGATCGCCAGCGCCGCGGCGACGGCGATCAGCGCCCTGCGCAGTCTCATCGATCCTCCCTGGTGGGGTGCGACTGGCCCGCGCGTGCTGACAACTGCTCAGGGGTCCGGGGGATGCAGTCGCTAAACTGATTTAGCAGAGCATCTTCCGAGAGTCGGTGCGCTGTCAAGGACGGGCGGGTCATCGGAACCCGCTCGGACGGCCCCGCCGTCGTGACGGAGGCCTCGGGGTCGCCTGCTCGGTGACGATGATGCGCCGCCTCCGACTGTCTCTTGTGGTCTCCGTTGTCACCCTTCGTGGTCATCGACGTCGCCCCCGGTGCGCGACGGCGCGCGGGTGGCGTCCGGGTGGTGCGCGGCGACCGCCACCGAGTCGCGTTCGACGCGACAAAGGCATCCTCGGGCATCGATGAGATGCCGCTGCGTTCGTCGGCGCGACCCGCTCTGACCTGCGGCTAATTGGTCGATCGGAGGAGCCCTGGGAACGTTACGAGACCGTGACCGCTGGATTTCCGGGCAGGTGTTGACCTGGTACATGTGAGCGCTAACACTTGGCCTCCAAGTGCGACCCACGCAGCCGGCTGACGGCGCGAGTTCAGATTGGGGAAGCCAGTGAGCAGAAAAATCCTGGCCGCTCTCGGTAGCGTCGTCCTGGCGCTGAGCATGGCGGCCTGCAGTGGTGACGGCGCCGGCGGTGGCGGCAATGACAGCGACAAGCCCGGCGATCTGACCATCGGCGTCTCGATGCCCACCCAGACCTCCGAGCGGTGGATCGCCGACGGCAACTCCGTCAAGGAGAAGCTGGAGGCCAAGGGCTACAAGGTGGACCTTCAGTACGCCGGCGACGACATCCCCACCCAGTCGCAGCAGGTCGACCAGATGATCACCCGTGGTGCCGACGTGCTGATCATCGCGGCGATCGACGGCACGGCGCTCAGCGGGCAGTTGCAGGCGGCGGCCGACGCCAAGATCCCGGTCATCGCCTACGACCGGCTCATCCGGGACAGCCCGAACGTCGACTTCTACGTCAGCTTCGACAACTTCAAGGTCGGCGTGGCGCAGGCCACCGCGCTTCTCGTCGGTCTGGGCCTGCAGACCAAGGACGGCGGGAAGGGCGAGGCGACCGGGCCGTTCAACATCGAACTGTTCGCCGGCTCGCTCGACGACAACAACGCCCACTTCTTCTTCAACGGCGCCATGGAAACCCTCAAGCCGTTCATCGACGCCGGCACGCTGAAGGTGAAGTCCGGTCAGACCAAGATCGATCAGGTGGCGATCCTGCGCTGGCAGCAGGAGGGCGCGCAGAAGCGGATGGAGGACCTGCTGACGTCGAGCTACAACGACGGCAGCAAGGTCGCCGGGGTGCTCTCGCCGTACGACGGCCTGTCGCGCGGCATCATCACCGCCTTGCAGAACGCCGGCTACAGCGGCGACATGCCGGTGGTGACCGGACAGGACGCCGAGATCGCCTCGGTCAAGCTGATCAACGACGGCGTGCAGAGTTCCACGATCTTCAAGGACACCCGGCTGCTGGCCGAGCAGGCCGTGGTCGCCGGTGAGTCGTTCCTCCAGGACAAGACGCCGCAGGCCAACGACACCGAGACCTACAACAACGGGGTCAAGGTCGTCCCGTCGTACCTGCTGCCGGTGCAGACCGTGTTCAAGGACGACATCAAGCCGGTCCTGATCGACTCCGGATACTTCACCGCCGAGGAGGTCGCCGCCGGCCAGGCCAAGGGCTGACGGCACTCCCCGGGCTCGGCGGCGGGTGCCCGCCGCCGAGCCCGGACCCATCTTCGACCGCACCACTTAGCCCCGCACCACGATCGAGACCGCAGGACGGTGATCATGGACGACCACATCCTCGAGATGCGTCGCATCACCAAGACCTTCCCGGGGGTGGCGGCGCTCCAGGACGTCACCCTCGCCGTACGGCGTGGCGAGATCCACGCCATCTGCGGGGAGAACGGCGCCGGCAAGTCCACCCTGATGAAGGTGCTGTCGGGGGTCTACCCGTCGGGCAGCTACTCCGGCGAGATCCTGCTCGACGGCAAACCTGTGGACTTCCGCGGCATCCGCGACAGCGAGGCCCACGGCATCGTCATCATCCACCAGGAACTCGCCCTGGTGCCGTACCTCTCCATCGCCGAGAACATCTTCCTCGGCAACGAACGCCGTGGCCGCAGCGGCCTGATCGACTGGAACCGCACAAACGCCGAGGCGGCGAAGCTGCTCGCCTCGGTCGGCCTGCACGAGAACCCGGTCACCCCCGTGGTGCAACTCGGCGTCGGCAAACAGCAACTGGTCGAGATCGCCAAGGCGCTGTCCAAAGAGGTCAAACTGCTGATCCTGGACGAGCCGACGGCCGCGCTCAACGACGTCGACTCCGCGCACCTGCTGAACCTGATGCGCCGGCTGCGCGACCAGGGCATCACCTGCATCATGATCTCGCACAAGCTCAACGAGATAACCGCCATCGCCGACTCGACCACCGTGCTGCGCGACGGCCGCACGGTGGAACGACTGGAGATGGGCTCGGGCGAGGTGAACCAGGAGCGGATCATCCGCGGCATGGTCGGCCGCGACCTGGACAGCTTCTACCCCGACCGGGTCTCCTCCCCGGGAGCGGAGGTGCTGCGCATCGAGGACTGGACCGTCCGGCATCCCACCCAGGACCGGCTGGTCGTCGACGGTGCGAGCCTCGACGTACGGGCCGGGGAGGTGGTCGGCATCGCCGGGTTGATGGGGGCGGGCCGTACCGAGCTGGCGATGAGCGTCTTCGGACGCTCGTACGGGCGGGACATCTCCGGTCGGCTGTACATGCACGGCAAGGAGATCAGGGCACGGTCGGTGTCCGAGGCGATCGGCAACGGCATCGCGTACGCGACCGAGGACCGTAAGCGCTTCGGCCTCAACCTCATCGACGACATCCGGCACAACGTGTCCTCGGCCGGGCTGCGCAGGCTGGCCCGCGCCGGATGGGTGCACGACAACGAGGAGACCCGGGTCGCCGAGTCCAGCCGGCGCGACATGAACATCAAGGCGCCGAGCGTGCTGTCCGTGGTGGGCAAGCTCTCCGGCGGCAACCAGCAGAAGGTCGTCCTGTCGAAGTGGCTGTTCACCGACCCGGACGTGTTGATCCTGGACGAGCCGACCCGGGGCATCGACGTCGGGGCGAAGTTCGAGATCTACACGATCATCAACCAACTGGTGGCCGACGGTAAGGCGGTCATCATGATCTCGTCCGAACTGCCGGAACTGCTGGGCATGTGCGACCGCATCTACACCCTGTCGGCGGGCCGGATCACCGGCGTGCTGCCGGCGGCCGAGGCGACCCAGGAGAAGCTCATGGAACTCATGGCGAAGGACAAGGAATCCGTCAGATGACCAGCACCAAGCCCTCCTCGGTGCACAAGGGCGGGTCGACCGAGAGTACGCCCGCCGACGCACTGCACGTCGGCAGCAGCGACCCCCGTACGCTGATCATGAACAACCTGCGGCAGAGCGGCATCTTCGTGGCGCTCGTCGTCATCGTCGCGCTCTTCGCCTTCCTCACCGACGGTCTCTCGCTGAGCCCCGGCAACATCACCAACATCGTCCTCCAGTACTCCTACATCCTGGTGCTCGCCATCGGCATGGTCATCGTGATCATCGGCGGGCACATCGACCTGTCGGTCGGCTCGGTGGTGGCGCTGACCGGCGCGGTCTCCGCCGTGGTCGTCATCCGGCAGGGGCAACCCTGGTGGCTGGGGGTGCTCGCGGCGGTGGCCGTCGGGCTCGCCGTCGGCGCGTGGCACGGCTTCTGGGTCGCGTACGTCGGCATCCCCGCCTTCATCGTGACCCTCGCCGGCATGCTGCTGTTCCGTGGTCTGACACTGCGGGTGCTCGACAACATCTCGCTGTCGCCGTTCCCGGCGGAGTACAACCGGATCGCGGCCGGCTTCCTCAACGGGCTGATCGGCGGGGACGGCTACGACGCCTTCACCCTGCTCATCGGCGGCATCGCGGTGGCCGGATACGTGGTCAGTTGCTTCCGTACCCGGGTGGCGCGGATCCGCTACCAGCAGCCGGTGGAGTCGTTCGCGTTGTTCGTCGCGCGGATGGTCCTGGTCGGCGCCGTGGTCATGTGGTTCGCCTGGCAGTTGGCAAACGCCCGGGGCCTGCCCATCGTGCTGATCATCCTGGCCGTGCTGGTGCTGGTCTACGGGCTGCTCACCCGGCGTACCGTGTTCGGTCGGCAGGTCTACGCGATCGGCGGCAACCTGCCGGCGGCGATGCTGTCGGGTGTGAAGGTCCGTACGGTCAACTTCTGGATCTTCGTCAACATGGGCTTCCTGTCCGCGGTGGCGGGCGTCATCTTCTCCTCCCGTTCCAACGGCGCGCAGCCGGCGGCCGGCAACATGTTCGAGCTGGACGCGATCGCCGCGGCGTTCATCGGCGGCGCGGCCGTCACCGGTGGCGTCGGCACCGTGGTCGGTGCCATGGTGGGTGGCCTGATCATGGCGGTGATGAGCAACGGCATGCAGTTGATGGGCGTCGACCAGTCGATGCAGTCGGTGGTGAAGGGGCTGGTGCTGCTCGTCGCCGTCGCGTTCGACGTCTACAACAAGCGCCGCGCCGGGGCGACCCGTTGACGGTGCGGCGTGGATGGGTCGCCCGGCCCTCGCCTTGACGTCACGGCGGCTGTTGACCACACTGCCTCGCGTCGGGGTGTCCGCATCGACGCTGATGCCGGAGGATCGGGTTGGTCCAGGAGGAGATCCGTCGGCGCAACGCCAGCACACTGCTGCGCCATGTGCATCTGGACGGTCCGCTCTGCCGTGCCGACCTGGCCGCGCGGATGGGGCTCAACCGCAGCACCATCCGCGCGCTGACCACCGAGCTGGCCCGGGTGGGCCTGGTCGAGGAGGAGTCCCCGTCGGACACCGGTCGTGCCGGTCGACCGTCCCTGCTGGTGCGGCCCGCGTCCGACCGGATCTACGTCCTCGCCTTCGACGTGGCGGTGGACCGGCTGGTCGCCGCCCGGGTCGGGCTGGGCGGCGTCATCCTGGACCGTCGCGAGGCGGTACGCCCCCGCGCCGGGCCTGACCTGCCGCAGGTGGTGGAGGTGCTGGCCCGGTTCGGTCGCCAGTTGCATCGCGCCGCGCCACCGTCGGCCACCTGCGTCGGCGTGGGCGCGTCGTACTGCGGGATGATCCGCCCCGGCGACGGGATGGTGCGCTTCGGTCCCGACCTGGGCTGGGTCGACCAGGCTTTCGGCGCCGAACTGGGTCGCCGGCTCGGGCTCGGTCTGCCGGTGCTGGTGGGCAACGAGGCACACCTGGGCGCGCAGGCCGAACACCTGCGTGGCGCGGGTGTCGGCCTGCAGAACCTCATCTACCTGCACGGGGACGTCGGGGTCGGCGGCGGGATCATCGTCGGTGGTCGGTTGCTGGGCGGCGACGGCGGCTACGGCTGCGAGGTCGGGCACATGGTGGTCAACCCGTACGACGGGCGGGCCTGCGGGTGCGGCTCGTACGGCTGCCTGGAGGCCGAGGTCGGCGAGCGGGCCCTGCTCGACGCCGCCGGTCGGCCGGCCGAACTGTTCGGCCGCGACGCGATCCGCGCGGTGACCGACGACGCCGACCGGGGAGATCCCGCCGCCCGCGAGGCGCTGCGGCACGTCGGCGACTGGCTCGGCATCGGGGTGGCGAACCTGATCAATCTGTTCAACCCCGGCATGGTGGTGTTCGGCGGGATGCTGTGCGACCTGTACCCGGGCGCGGCCGACCAGGTCCGTGCCCGCATCGCCCGCAACGTCCTGCCGGTCGCCCGCGAACACGTCAAGCTGCGCATCGCCGCCCTCGGCGACGACGCCACCCTCACCGGCGCCGCCGAACTGGCCTTCACCCCCCTCCTCACCAACCCCCTGACCACCCCCACCTGACCCCGACACCCCCCTGCCCCACCCCACCCCGCCCCGCACCCCCCACCCCGCCCCCCGCCCCGTCGATCTTGCACTTCTGGTCGCCTATATGCCTGGATTGGCAGCTTTTGTCGAGGCGGAAAGTGCAAGATCGACGGGCAGGTCGAGCGGGCGGGTCGAGCGGGCAGGGCGGGCGGGCGGGGCGAGCGGGCGGGGCGGGCGCAAGGGCGCAAGGGCGTGGGGGTGGGGGTGGGGTGGGTGGGGTGTTAGGTGCGGGTCCAGCGTTGGTTGGGGGCGGTGTGGCAGGTCCAGACGATCACGGGGGTGCCGTTGGCGGTGCCGTTGTTGTTGACGTCCAGGCAGAGGTTGGGGGAGCGGACGTTGCTGATGGTGCCGTTGCTGTTGAACGTCCACTGTTGGTTCGTGCCGCCGTTGCAGTCCCAGATCTGTACGGGAGTGCCGGGGGTGGCGGTCGGGGAGATGTCCAGACACTTGCCGAGCACCTGCAGGGCCTGACCGTTCTGGGTGAAGCTCTGGTTGCTGGCGGTGTGGCAGTCCCAGATCAGCGTCGCGGTGCCGTTGGCGGTACCGCTGTTGTTGACGTCCAGGCAGCGGCCGGACGATTCGCTGCGCAGCCGGAAGGTGGTCGGCGGGGGCGGGGGAGTGGTGGTGCCGCCACCGCTGACCCGGTAGACCACGGTGCCGTGCGCCGGGACGCTTGCCGAGATCGTTCCGGTGCTCGTCGAGGTGGTGTTGGTCCAGGCGTCGCGCAGGGTGAACGAGTTGCCGGACTTGCCGATCGCCGCCGCCGTGGTGGAGACGGTGGTGGTGGAGTTGCCCTGGTTGAACAGGGCGACCGCGACGTCGCCGTTGGCCAGCCGCTTGGCCAGCACCCGGCGGATGCCGTCGTTGGCGACCTGCACTGCCTGCAGCGCCAGGGAATCCTGGTTGATGGCGACGAGGTTCTGGTTGCGCAGGATGTCCAGCGTGGCGGCGCTGGCGTTACGGATGTCGTTGCCGGCGATCAGCGGTGCCGCCATGATCGCCCAGAGGGCGAAGTGGCTGCGCATCTCGGTGTCGGTCATGCCGCCGTTGCCGACCACGAGCATGTCCGGGTCGTTGAACGAGCCCGGTGAGGCGTACGAGGCGATGGGCACGTTGACGTTGACGATGTTCTGGATGCCCATCGGGTAGCCGTTGGTCTGACCGGTGTTCCACGCGTTGGTGATGTCCTCGGTGGTCCGCCACATGTTGGCGATGTCGCCCCAGTTGCGCTGGGGGCCGGTCTTCTCGTGGATGCTGTTCGGGTTGATGCTGTAGACGATGGGCCGACCGGTGGCCGCGAGGGCGTCGCGCATCAGCGAGAACCCGGCGATCTGGTCGTTGATGGTGCCCCACGGTGAGCACCAGTCGTACTTGAGGAAGTCCACGCCCCAGGCGGCGAACTGCCGGGCGTCCTGGTATTCGTGCCCGAGGCTACCGGTGGAACCGGGCCAGGCGCCGAAGTACTGGGCGCAGGTCTTCTCCCGGGGCACCTGGTAGAGGCCGAAGAGCAGACCCCGGGAGTGCAGGTAGTCGCCGAGGGCCTTCATGCCGCTGGGGAAGCGGCCGGCATGGGCCTGAAGGTTGCCCTGCGCGTCGCGGTTCGGGTCGAACCAGCAGTCGTCGACGACGACGTACTTGTAGCCGAGGTCGCGCATGCCGGTGTTGACGATCGCATCGGCCATCTGCCGGATCAGCGTCTCGTTGATGTTGCAGCCGAAGGTGTTCCAGGTGTTCCACCCCATCGGTGGGGTGCGAGCCACGCCGTTGTTCAGCGCCTGTGCGGGTTTCGGTGAGTGGAGTCCGTCGACGACGACCGTGGTGAGCGTCAGCACCAGGACGCTCAGGACGGCCAACCATCGTGGTCGTGCACGCATTCGATCCTCCTCGGGACAGGGGTGGTGAGTGGTAGTCATCGATGACCGACCGGTGAGTTGTCGGGCAGCCCAGCTGGTTCGTCGAGCGGGCGCGGGCAGCGTCGTCTGCTCGCGGTCAGATGAACGAAGTGCCGCCGACCGTGGCGGGGACGCCGTCGCCCACGGGCCGCCCGAGGATCGCGTCGGCCGTCACGGTGGTGGCGCTACGACGTGGGCGGTGTGACGGTGGCGGTTCTCCCGGACACGGGCGCTCCGATGTCAGGGATGTTATCGCTGACATCTAGTTCTGTAAATCGTCGTCGATGGATGCCAAGCGGACTTCTCGACCTGATCAGAAGCGGTTACCCCGTCCTCGCGCTGCTGATTTCGCATGTGGAAACGATTCAGTAAGTGATCGTCTCCGGTGCGGCGTCGCTGTGTCGCGGATGTCGAGGACGCGAGTCGGGTAGCCCCGGCCGAATCGACGGATGTTAACGCTCATGTGCCGAGTCGAGCCCGCTTTCGCCGGTGGCCCGGAAGCCTTTGTGGATGGCGTCGGTCGATCGCTCGGCAGGCTCGCTTCCGGGGTTGTCGTCGTCGCGGTGGCCGGCGGTCCGGGTGTTGGCGTGGCCGTTGCGGGCGGAGCCGCCGGAGCGGTCGCGGGCAGCCGACGACCGGGCGACGCCCGCACCGACCGAGCCCGACATCGACGACCGCTGGCGCATCCCGGCATCTGGTGCAGCACGGGTCGGGTAAGCGGTGTCGCGCCGTTCGTTGCGGGTGGTCGGACGGGTCGTCGTACTCCGTTACGGAGCTGTTGCCGGCCGGTGTCTTGACGACGCCGGATGTGAGCGTTAACACTGAGGGCCGTCATCGGCCGGAGGTGAGCATGAGCGGTGTGGGCGAAGTCGGCGACCGGTATGTCGTCGGAGTCGACTACGGGACCCTGTCCGGGCGGGCCCTGGTGGTCCGCGTACGCGACGGTGCCGAACTGGGTACGGCGGTGCACGAGTACCGCAACGCCGTCATCGAGTCCGCACTGCCCGACGGCGGCCCGTCCCTGCCACCGGACTGGGCGTTGCAGGACCCGCAGGACTACCGCGACGTGCTGCGTCATGCCGTGCCGGCGGCCGTCGCCGCGGCCGGAGTGGACCCGCGCGACGTCGTCGGCATCGGCATCGACTTCACCGCCTGCACGATCCTGCCGACGCTCGCCGACGGCACTCCACTGTGCGAGGTGCCGGAGCTGCGGCAGCGCCCGCACGCCTGGGTGAAGCTCTGGAAGCACCACGCGGCCCAGCCGCACGCCGACCGGATCAACGCCCTGGCCCACGAACGCGGCGAGCCGTGGATCGGCCGCTACGGCGGCAAGATCTCCGCCGAGTGGCAGTTCGCCAAGGGGCTGCAACTGCTGGAGGAGGACCCGGAGGTCTACCGCCGGGCCGACCGGTTCATCGAGGCCGCCGACTGGATCGTCTGGCAGCTGTGCGGCATCGAGACCCGCAACGTCTGCACGGCCGGCTACAAGGGCATCATGCAGGACGGCAAGTACCCGTCGACGGACTACCTGACCGCCCTCAACCCCGACTTCGGCGACTTCGTGACCAAGCTCGACGGTCCGCTGATGCCGCTGGCCGACAAGGCCGGCGAGCTGACCGCGGCGGCCGCCGCCTGGACCGGCCTGCCGCAGGGCATCGCGGTGGCCGTCGGCAACGTCGACGCGCACGTCACCGCCGCCTCCGCGCAGGCCCTCGCGCCGGGCCGACTGGTCGCGATCATGGGCACCTCCACCTGCCACGTGGTCAACGGCGCCCAGCCGGCCGAGGTGGCCGGGATGTGCGGCGTCGTCGAGGGTGGCATCAGCGCCGGAGCCTGGGGCTACGAGGCCGGTCAGAGCGGGGTCGGCGACATCTTCGGCTGGTTCGTCAAGCACGCCGCCCCGGCGGAGGTCGCCTCGCACGAGCGGCTCACCGAGCTCGCCGCCGCCCAGCCGGTCGGGGCCCACGGCCTGGTCGCGCTGGACTGGTGGAACGGCAACCGGTCGTTGCTGGTCAACCACGACCTCAGTGGAATGATCGTCGGCCTGACCCTGGCCACCCGCCCGGAGGACGTGTACCGGGCGCTGCTGGAGGCGACCGCGTACGGCACCCGCATGATCATCGAGGCGTTCGTCGAGGCGGGGGTGCCCGTCAACGACCTGGTGATCGCCGGCGGGCTCACCTCGAACACGCTGCTGATGCAGATCTACGCCGACGTCACCAACCGGCCGTTGAGCATCATCGGCTCGGCGCAGGGCCCGGCGCTCGGCTCGGCCATCCACGCCGCGGTGGCCGCCGGTGAGTACTCCTCGATCCACGAGGCGTCGCAGGCGATGGGCCGGATCAGCGAGGCGGTCTACCGCCCCGATCCGGACCGGGTACGCGCCTACGACGCGCTCTACGCCGAGTACCGGACGTTGCACGACCACTTCGGTCGCGGCACCAACGACGTGATGCTGCGCCTGCGGGCGATCCGTAATGCGGCCGCAGGATCGGCCGCGTCGACCAACGAGACCGCGTCGGAGGAGGTGGCATGATCGAGCGTGAGTTGCGCGAGACCGTCGCTCGGCTGCACGGCGAACTGACCCGCTACGGGCTGGTGGCCTGGACGGCCGGGAACGTCTCCGCGCGGGTACCCGGCCGGGACCTGATGATCATCAAGCCGAGCGGTGTCGACTACGACGACCTGTCCGCCGACAACATGGTGCTCTGCGACCTCGACGGCGTACCGGTCGAGGGTGACCTGTCGCCGTCGAGTGACACCGCCGCGCACGCCTACGTCTACCGGGCCATGCCCGAGGTCGGCGGCGTGGTGCACACCCACAGCACGTACGCGACCGCCTGGGCGGCTCGCGGCGAGTCGATCCCCTGCTGGCTGACCGCCCAGGCCGACGAGTTCGGCGGGGAGATCCCGGTGGGTCCGTTCGCGCTGATCGGCGGGGACGACATCGGCAAGGGGATCGTCAGCACGCTGACCGGGCACCGCTCGCCGGCCGTACTGATGCGCAACCACGGGGTCTTCACCATCGGGCGTACCGCTCGGGCCGCGGTCAAGGCCGCGGTGATGTGCGAGGACGTCGCCCGGACCGCGCACCTGGCACGGGCGCTCGGACAGCCGGTGCCGATGGCGCAGGCGGACATCGACGCCCTCTACGACCGCTACCAGAACGTCTACGGCCAACGTCCCGCGCCGGCGACGACCACCTGACCCCGGCCGCGACCCGACCGGGCCGCGACCGAATTCGTACCACCGTGCACAGGATCCACACCACCAGTACGCCATGCCGCCGGTCTCGGCCGACGGCGTGGAACCCGCACCCCCACCCGAGGAGATCCGATGAGAAACATGCGAATGTCCCTCGCGCCTCGGCGCGCCGTCGCGGCGCTCGCCGCCGTGCTTCTGGCCGGCGGCATGGCAGCCTGCGGCAACAGTGACACCGGAACCGACGAAGGAGGAAGCGGCGACGGCAAGATCGTCATGGGCTTCTCCCAGGTCGGTGCGGAGAGCGGCTGGCGGACGGCCAACACCAACTCCATCAAGGAGGCGGCTGCCGAGGCGGGCATCGAGCTGAAGTTCGACGACGCCCAGCAGAAGCAGGAGAACCAGATCAAGGCCATCCGCAACTACATCCAGCAGAAGGTCGACGTGATCGCCTTCTCGCCGGTCGTGGAGTCGGGCTGGGACACCGTGCTCAAGGAGGCCAAGGACGCCGGCATCCCGGTCATCCTGACCGACCGCGCCGTGGACTCGGCCGACAAGTCGCTGTACAAGACGTTCCTCGGCTCGGACTTCGTCAAGGAAGGCCGGCTGTCGGGCGAGTGGCTGGTCGAGCAGATGAAGAGCGCGACCGGCGACGTGAACATCGTCGAGCTGCAGGGCACCACCGGCTCGGCCCCGGCCAACGACCGCAAGAAGGGCTTCGGCGAGGCGATCGCCGCCGACCCCAAGTTGAAGGTCATCGCCTCCCAGTCGGGTGACTTCACCCGTGCCGGTGGCAAGCAGGTCATGGAGCAGTTCCTCAAGGCCCACCCGAAGATCGACGTGCTCTTCGCGCACAACGACGACATGGGTCTGGGTGCTCTCGAAGCCATCACCGCGGCGGGCAAGGAGCCCGGCAAGGACATCATCATCATCACCATCGACGCGGTGAAGGATGGCATGCAGGCCCTGGCCGACGGCAAGTTCAACTTCATCGCGGAGTGCAGCCCGCTGCTCGGCCCACAGCTGATGGAGCTGGCCAAGAAGGTGCACGCCGGTGAAGAGGTGCCGCCGCGGATCGAGACCGAGGAGACCACCTTCACCCAGGAGCAGGCCAAGGAGGCTCTGCCCAACCGTAAGTACTGATCGATGCCCGGGGTCGCCACACTGATCGTGGCGGCCCCGCCGCGTCGCCCACTTCCCCGACGGACCGGGCGGCCCGACACCTCCGGTGCCCACGTCCGCCCGATCGACCCCCGGGTCGGTCGGGCGGACGTCACGGGACGGCCGTATTCCCCCGAACAGAATCGAACCCAGAAGAAGGCCTGATGGGATGACGGATAGCCGTCCGGTCCTGACGATGACCGGGATCAGTAAGTCCTTTCCTGGAGTGCGCGCACTCCACAACGTCGACTTCCGGCTCTTTCCCGGCGAGGTGCACGCCCTCATGGGCGAGAACGGCGCCGGCAAGTCGACCCTGATCAAGGTGTTGACCGGGGTCTACGGCATCGACGAGGGCACCATCACGCTGGGCGACGAGCAGGTGGCCTTCTCCGGCCCGATGCAGGCGTCCGCCGCCGGCGTGAGCACGGTCTACCAGGAGGTCAACCTCTGCCCCAACCTCTCCGTGGCGGAGAACATCTTCATCGGCCGGGAGCCCCGACTCTTCGGTGCCGTCCGCTGGGGTGAGGTACGCCGTCGCGCCCGCAAGCTGCTGACCCGTCTCGACCTCGACATCGACGTCACCGCGCCGGTGGCCAGCTACTCCCTGGCGGTGCAGCAGATGGTCGCCATCGCCCGCGCGATCGACGTGCAGGCGCGGGTACTGATCCTCGACGAGCCGACCTCCAGTCTGGACGCCGGTGAGGTGGCGCAGCTGTTCCGCGTCATGCGCCAGTTGCGCGACGAGGGAATCGCGATCCTCTTCGTGACCCACTTCCTCGACCAGGTCTACGGCATCGCCGACCGGATCACCGTGCTGCGCAACGGCACCCTGGTCGGTGAGTACCCGATCGCGGAGCTGCCGCAGCTCGCCCTGGTCGAGAAGATGATCGGCAAGGAACTCGACGTCCTGGAACGGCTGGAGGAGCAGCCCCGGCGGGAGCTCGCGGCCCTGGAGGGCGGCACCCCGTTCGTGGCGGTCTCCGAGCTGGGTCGCAAGGGCGCGATCGCCCCGTTCAGCCTGACCATCCACGCCGGCGAGGTGGTCGGCCTGGCCGGCCTGCTCGGCTCGGGGCGTACCGAGGCGGCGCGGTTGTTCTTCGGCGCGGACCGCGCCGATCGGGGCGAGGTCGCGGTGAACGGCAAACCGACAAGCCTGCGCAACCCGGTCCAGGCCATCGAGTACGGCATCGGGTTCTGTTCGGAGAACCGCCGCGCGGAGGGGATCATCCCCGACCTGTCCGTCCGGGAGAACATGATCCTGGCGATGCAGGCGGCCCGGGGCTGGCTCCGCCCGATCCCACGCCGACGCCAGGACGAGCTGGTCGAGCAGTACATCAAGGCGCTGAGCATCCGACCCGCCAACCCGGACGTGCCGGTGCGTAACCTGTCCGGCGGCAACCAGCAGAAGGTGCTGCTGGCCCGCTGGCTGATCACCGAGCCTCGCCTGCTCATCCTGGACGAGCCGACCCGCGGCATCGACATCGGCGCCAAGGCCGAGATCCAGAAGCTCGTCGTGCAGCTGTCCGACGGCGGCATGGCCGTGCTGTTCATCTCCGCCGAGCTGGAGGAGGTGCTGCGGCTCAGCCACAAGGTTGCGGTGATGCGCGACCGGGAGATGGTGGCGCAGCTCGACAACGACGACACTGTGGACGCCGAGCGCGTGATGCAGACCATCGCCAGCGGATCGACGAGGAAGGAGGCGAGCCAGTGAACGAGCGTCTCAGGTCGATGGCGAGCCACCGGCTGTTCTGGCCGGTGGCGGTCCTCGTGGTGATGCTGGCGGTGAACACGATCTACCGTCCCGGCTTCCTGGCCGTCGAGGTGAACAACGGGCATCTCTACGGCACCCCGATCGACATCCTCCGGTTGAGCGCCCCGCTGATCCTGGTCGGGCTGGGCATGACCCTGGTCATCTCCACCGGCGGTATCGATTTGTCGGTCGGTTCGATCTGCGCCATCAGCGGCGCCATCGCCTGTCTGCACATCAGTCAGGCACCGGACCAGAACAGCCTGGTCACCGTCTTCACCGCGTTGGCCATGGCGCTCGGCGCCGCACTCGTGCTCGGCGCGTGGAACGGTGTGCTCGTCTCCGTGATCGGCATCCAGCCGATCATCGCCACGCTGATCCTCATGGTGGCGGGCCGGGGCCTGGCCCAGCTGGTCACCGAGGGACAGATCATCACCATCAACTCGGGGCCGTACCGGGCGATCGGGCTGGGGCACCTGCTGACCCTGCCGCTGGCGATCTTCATCGCGCTGGGCGCGGCCCTGCTCGTCGCGGCGCTGACCCGCCGTACCGCCCTCGGCATGATCATCGAGTCGGTGGGTGGCAACCGCGAGGCCAGCCGGCTGGCCGGCATCCGGTCGGCCCGGATGGTCTTCCTCGTCTACGTGGTCAGCGCGGCATGTGCGGCCGTCGCCGGCTTCATGATGACCGCCAACGTCTCCAGCGCCGACGGCAACAACGCCGGCCTCTGGGTCGAGCTGGACGCGATCCTCGCGGTCGTCATCGGCGGCACGTCGCTGGCCGGTGGCCGGTTCTATCTCAGCGGCACCATCCTCGGCGCGCTGATCATCCAGACCCTCACCACGACGGTGTACGCCATGAACATCTCCCCCCAGACGGCCCTGCTGTTCAAGGCGGTGGTCGTCATCGCGGTCTGCCTCATCCAGGCACCGGAGTTCCGGGCCAAGCTCGGTCGGCGCAGGCGCGGTGGACCGGCCTCGCCGACCTCGACCCCGCAGCCGCAGAAGGAAGAGGTGACGGCGTGACCACGACCTCGCTGACCACCGGCCCGCGGTGGGCCCGACTGCCCCGGCGTCACGTGCCGGTGCTTGTCACCCTCGCCCTGCTGCTGGTCATGTACGGCATCGGCGTGTCCCAGTACCGCGCCTTCTCCAACATCCAGGTCATCTTCAACGTCTTCATCGACAACGGCTTCCTGCTCGTGGTCGCGGTCGGGATGACCTTCGTGATCCTCACCGGCGGCATCGACCTGTCGGTCGGCTCGGTGGTCGCGATGACGGCGATGGTCTCGGCCTGGTTGCTCGAATCCGGTCTGCCGGCGTTGCCGGTGCTGATCATCGCGCTGCTCATCGGGCCGACCCTCGGCTTCCTGATGGGCTGTGCGATCCACTTCTTCGACATCCAGCCGTTCATCGTGACACTCGCCGGGATGTTCTTCGCCCGGGGCATGTGCACGTTCATCAGTGACTCGTCGATCCGGATCACCGACGGCTTCTGGACCACGATGGCGCAGTACCGGATCGGTGATCCCCGCGGCAACTTCGTCTCGGTCAGCGTCCTGATCGCCTTCGCGGTCGTGCTGATCGCCGCGTACGTGCTGGCGTACACCCGCTTGGGGCGCAACGTGTACGCGATCGGCGGCAACCCGCAGTCGGCGCTGTTGATGGGCCTGCCGGTGGGCCGTACCCGGATCGCGGTCTACACGATCAGCGGGCTCTGCTCGGCGATCGGCGGGATCCTGCTGTCGTTCTACACCCTGTCCGGCGCGCCGCTGATCGCGGTGGGCATGGAACTCGACGTGATCGCGGCGGTGGTGATCGGTGGCACCGTCCTGACCGGTGGATCGGGCTACGTGTTCGGCACGGTGCTCGGTGTGCTGGTGCTCGGCGTGATCCAGACTCTGATCACCTTCGACGGCAGCCTCAACTCCTGGTGGACCAAGATCGTGATCGGAGGCCTGCTCTTCGCGTTCATCCTGTTCCAGCGCCTCATCGGCATCCGCTACAAGTGACCGCCCCTCTCGCGGAAGGCAACTCCCATGGCAGCACAACCTGAACCCGAGGTCTGGTTCCTCACCGGAAGCCAGGCGATGTACGGCGAGGACACCCTCCGGCAGGTGGCCGAGCAGTCCCGTCAGATCGCCGCCCTGCTCGACGACTCGCCGCACATCCCCGCCCGGGTGGTCTGGAAGCCGGTCCTGACCACAAGCGCCGACATCCTGAAGGTCTGTCAGGACGCCAGCGTGCACGGGGCGGTCGGGGTCATCGCCTGGATGCACACCTTCTCGCCGGCGAAGATGTGGATCACCGGCTTGGACGCGCTGCGTACGCCGCTGCTGCACCTGCACACGCAGGCAAACGTTCAGCTGCCATGGCACGAGATCGACATGGACTTCATGAACCTCAACCAGGCCGCCCACGGCGACCGGGAGTTCGGGTTCATCCAGACCCGCCTGGGGGTGGCCCGCAAGACGGTCGCCGGGCACGTCACCGACCCGCGGGTGGTCTCCCGCGTCGGCGCCTGGACCCGGGCCGCGATCGGCTGGTCGGCGATGCGCTCGCTGCGCCTGGCCCGCTTCGGCGACAACATGCGCGACGTCGCGGTGACCGAGGGCGACAAGGTGGAGGCGGAGCTGCGCTTCGGCGTCTCGGTCAACACCTACGGCGTCAACGACCTGGTCACGGCCGTCGACGAGGTCGCCGAGGCGCAGATCGACGACCTGGTCAAGGAGTACGACGACACGTTCCGGGTCGCCGCCGAGCTGCGTCCCGGCGGTGACCGGCACGACTCGCTGCGCTACGCCGCCCGCATCGAGCTCGGTCTGCGTACCTTCCTGGACGCCGGTGGCTTCCGCGCCTTCACCACGAACTTCGAGGACCTCGGCGGACTGCGGCAACTGCCCGGCATCGCGGTGCAGCGGCTGATGGCCGACGGGTACGGCTTCGGCGGCGAGGGCGACTGGAAGACCTCGGTGCTGGTGCACACCGTCAAGGCGATGGCGGTCGGGGCCGAGGGCGGCACCTCCTTCATGGAGGACTACACCTACGACCTCACGCCGGGCCAGGAGCTGATCCTCGGCGCGCACATGCTGGAGGTGTGCCCGACGATCGCCTCAGGCGTGCCGAACGTCGAGATCCACCCGCTGAGCATCGGTGGCCGGGAGGACCCGGTCCGGCTGGTCTTCGACGCCGCACCCGGCCCGGCGGTGGTGCTCGGCCTGGCCGACATGGGGGAGCGGTTCCGGCTGGTCGCCAACGAGGTCGACGTGGTGGCGCCGCCGCAGCCGCTGCCCAAGCTCCCGGTGGCCCGGGCCGTCTGGCAGCCCCGCCCGAGCCTGGCCGGCTCTGCCGAGGCGTGGATCACCGCGGGCGCGCCGCACCACACCGTGCTGTCCCAGGGCGTCGGGGTGGAGGAGCTGCACGATCTGGCCGAGATGGCCCGTACCGAACTGGTCGTCATCGACGCGGACACCGAGCCGCGCCGCTTCGCCAACGAACTGCGCTGGAACCAGGCGTACTACCGGCTCGCCCGGGGCTTCTGAGCACGACCCTCTCGGCGTGACGGGCGCGCCCCCGTCACGCCGAGACGGCAGCGCGCGCTTTCGCGGCTGCCTCGCCCCGGCCGACCCGCCACCCACCGGCCGGGGCACCACCCTGCCGGTGGCGGGTCCTCGCCTTCGCCTCCGCCGCCCGATCGCGCGGCGGATGTTACGTCTTGACTAACGTCGTGTTATCGCTCACAGTCGATAGTGAAGACGGACGATATCTGTGGCTGTCCGGGCCGCTTCGCGTCTCTCCCAGTAAATGATCTCTTGTCGTCCTTTGGGCACGGGATGGCATGTTAGCGATCACATGACTGGTCTGAGATCACCACGACGCTCGCCGCAGTGGAGACCGTCCCGCTCAGATGGCTCGTCATTGCTGAAGGAGGATCATGGTTGCCATTGGCGAGGTCTCAGGACCCGCGCCGCGTAGGCGTGGGTGGTGGTCGCGGATGTGGGCCGCGGTGGCGGCGGCGGTGATGGTCGGCGGCACGCTGGTGGCGGTGGCCGCAACGCCGGCCTCGGCCGCGACGGTCGACACCAACGCGTGGTACGTGCTGGTCAACCGCAACAGCGGCAAGGCGCTCGACGTGTACAACCTGGCGACCAACGACGGCGCGCGGATCACCCAGTGGTCGCGTAACGACGGGAACCAGCAGCAGTGGCAGTTCGTCGACTCCGGCGGTGGCTACTACCGGCTCAAGTCGCGGCTGTCGGGCAAGGTGCTCGACGTCTACAACTTCTCCACCGCCAACGGTGCCTCGATCGTGCAGTGGTCCGACCACAACGGGACCAACCAGCAGTTCCGGTTGGCCGACTCGGCCGGTGGCTACGTACGGCTGATCAACCGGAACTCGAACCGGGTGATGGAGGTGCAGAACGCCTCGACCGCCGACGGCGGCAACATCGTCCAGTACGACGACTGGAACGGTGCCAACCAGCAGTGGCAGCTGGTCCGGGTCGGCGACGGGCCCACCCCCGGGCCGACGACCCCGCCGCCCACCGGTGGCAACTTCACCAACCCGGTGGTCTGGCAGGACTTCGCCGACGTCGAGGTGATCCGGGTCGGCGACGTCTACTACATGACGGCCTCGACGATGCACTACTCGCCCGGCGCGCCGATCCTGCGCTCCTGGGACCTGGTGAACTGGGAGTTCGCCGGGCACTCCGTGCCCCGACTGGACTTCGGCACCAAGTACGACCTGCCCCCCGGGCAACAGGCGTACGTGGAGGGCATCTGGGCGTCGACCCTGAGCTACCGGCCGAGCAACCAGACGTACTACTGGGCCGGGTGCATCAACTTCGCCCAGACCCACATCTACACCGCCAAGGCCGTCGACGGCACCTGGACCCGGCACGCCACCCTGCCCTGCTACTACGACGCCGGCATGCTCATCGACGACAACGACACGATGTACGTCGCGTACGGCAACGGCACGATCAGCGTCGCGCAGCTCTCCGCCGACGGGCGCAGCCAGGTACGGGCCCAGCAGGTCTACCAGACTCCGTCGAGCATCGGCACCCTGGAAGGGGCACGGTTCTACAAGCGCAACGGCGCCTACTACATCTGGCTGACCCGCCCCGCCAACGGCCAGTACGTGCTGAAGTCCACGAACGGACCCTTCGGCCCGTACGAGCAGCGGCAGGTGCTGCTCAACATGCAGGGTCCGATCTCCGGCGGTGGCGTACCCCACCAGGGCGGCCTGGTGCAGACCCCGAACGGCGCCTGGTACTACATGGCCTTCACCGACGCGTACCCGGGCGGGCGGGTGCCGACCCTGGCCCCGATCACCTGGACCGCCGACGGCTGGCCGCAGGTGCAGACGGTCAACGGCGCCTGGGGCGTGAACTACCCCAACCCGCTGCCGCTGCGTCCGGTCAAGCCGCTCACCGGCGTGGACACCTTCGCCGGCACCACCCTCGGCCCGCAGTGGGAGTGGAACCACAACCCGGACAACAGCCGCTGGTCGGTGAACAACGGCCTGCGTCTGCAGACCGCCTCGGTCACCAACGACCTCTACCAGGCCCGGAACACGGTCACCCACCGCATCCAGGGGCCGACCTCCACGGCGACCGTCGAGCTGGACTACTCGACGATGCGCGACGGCGACCGGACCGGTCTGGCCATGCTGCGCGACGTCTCGGCCTGGATCGGGGTACGGCGTGACAACGGGCAGACCCGGGTGGTCATGACCAACGGGCTGAACATGAACAGCAACTGGGACACCACCAGCACCGGCAGCGAGATCGCCAGCGCGGCGGTGTCCGGCGGGCGGATCTGGCTGCGGGCCAACGCCGACATCAGGCCCGGCTCCGGCCGGCAGGCCCGCTTCTCGTACAGCACCGACGGGGTCAACTTCGTCTCGTTGGGCAATGCCCTGACCCTCAACAACAACTGGACATTCTTCATGGGGTACCGGTTCGCCATCTTCAACCACGCCACCCAGGCACTGGGCGGCGCGGTGACCGTGCGACGCTTCGAGCTGGCGACGCCCTGACCTCGATCGTCAGGCGGCTCTCGAAGTGGGTCCGGCGTTCTCCTCCGGCAACGCCGACCACCGGGAACGAGGTCACCAGCCACCGGTGACCGGCGGGTGGCGCCCAGGCATGGGCGCCACCCGCACCACGCGCCGATCCGCAATTTCGCGGAATCGCGGCCCCGTGATCGCCGCGTGGCGAAAAGCGCGGAGCAGCGACTTCGAATCACCCTTTAGCCGATCGGTGCGGTCGGAAAGACGGACATCCGTCAATCCGTGACTGGCCTGTCGGCGTATGACGTCGTCGCTGTCGTAGACTGTGCGTGATCTAGCGAAAAGCCACCCCGGCTGGCACGGGCCGGCGTGGGCGTCGCGAGAGGGATCGTGAATCTGAGCCGCTCCGGTCAGTGTCGACGGGTCGCGGCGACCCACGGGCATGCGGGAGTGTGAGATGGCCGTACGCGATCCTGCGATGACGGACGTGGCTCGCCTCGCTGGCGTCTCCCACCAGACGGTTTCGCGAGTGCTCAACGGCCACCCGAACGTGCGGGAACAGACCCGGCTGCGGGTCCAGGCGGCAATAGCCGAGCTGGGCTACCGGCCGAACCGGGCGGCGCGTGCGCTGGTCACCGGTCGCTCTCAGGTGATCGGCGTGGTCGCGCAGAACACCACCCTCTACGGGCCGGCGTCACTGCTGGCCGCCTTGGAACAGACCGCCGCGGAGTCCGGCTTCGCGGTCAGTGTGGGCAGCGTCCGCGACCTCGATCACCGGTCCATCTCGGCGGTCGTCGAACGGCACCTGGCCCACCGGGTCGCCGGCATCGTGGTGATCGCACCGGTGGAGTCGGCCGGTGAGGCGCTGGAGCGGCTGCCCAACGACGTACCGTTGGTCACCGTCGACGGTGATCCGCGCCGACCGATGCCGCTGGTGACTGTCGACCAGGCAGCCGGTGCCCGAGCCGCGACCCAGCATCTGCTCGACGCCGGGCACCGTACGGTCTGGCACGTCTCCGGGCCGTCCGACTGGTTCGACAGCGCGGGCCGCATCGAGGGCTGGCGGAGCGCCCTGCTCTCGGCGGGCGTCGAGATCCCGCCGCTGGTGCCGGCGGACTGGTCGGCGGCGGCCGGCTACCGGTGCGGGCAGATGCTCGCCCGGATGCCCGACGTGACAGCGGTCTTCACCGCCAACGACCATCTCGCGCTCGGGGTGCTGCGCGCCCTGCACGAGCACGGCCGACGGGTGCCGGACGACATAAGCGTGGTCGGCTTCGACGACGTGCCGGAAGCGGCCTACTTCATCCCACCGCTGACCACCGTCCGACCGGACTTCGTCGCGGTGGCGCGGGCCAGCCTGGAGATGCTGCTGGCGCAGATCGAGACCGACAGCGGCGGTGCCCTCCGCGAAACCATCGCCCCCTCCCTCGTATCCCGCCAATCCGTAGGCCCCCCACCCCACCGCTAACCCGACCCCTGCCCCCGCTCAAAGTGGTGATCAAGAGGTTTCGGTCAGAATCAGCTCGACACCCGACCAAAACCTCTTGATCACCCACCCCGCCGCGCCCCCGGCTCAACCCGACCCCGGCCGGTCTGGTCGGGTCGGTCCGCCTCGCCGCCCGCAACGGTGATCAAGAGGTTCTGGTCGGGGAGCGCGTGGAATCAGACCGAAACGTCTTGATCAACGGGGTGGGGCGGGTGGGGGAGTGTGGGGTTGGCTGGGGTGGTGTCGGCCCGGACAGGTCTCGGTCGGCGGGTGGCGGGAGTGGTTGCGTCCCGCAGCGCCCTGGCAGACGGTGACCTCGAAAAGGAGTGTGCCCTTACTCCTGGGCAGAAGTTAGCATGTTATCGATAACACCATCAAGAGTGTCGATGGATTGACGACTGCGGGGTCGTGCCTGCTGAGGGACCGGTTGCCGAAGACGCGTGTGCGGCCCGAGCGGAGGCCCGGGCCGCACGCGGGCTATGCGATCAGCGTCGGCCGTCAGCGATCAGCCGATCAGCGGTGGTGGTCAGATGAAGCGCCAGCGGTGGTCGTTGGCGCCGTTGTCGTCCCAGATGACGATCTGGGTGCCCTGGCTCGACGAGGCGCCGAGTACGCCGAGCACCCGTCCGCCGTTGGCCGACTGGATCCGGAAGTAGCCGCCTCCGCCGTACCGCAGCCGCCACCGGTGGGCGGCCGAGCCGTTGTCGGTCCACTGGACCACCCGGGCGCCGGCGGCGCTGCTGCCGTTCTCCACGCCGAGCACCTTGCCGCTGTTGGAGTTGCGCAGCCGCAGGTAGCCGCCGCTGTCCACGATCGCGGTCCAGAGGTGGTCGGCGGTGCCGGTGTCACCCCACTGGATCACCAGGCCGCCGTCGGCGGTGGACATGTTCTGCACACCGAGGACCAGGCCGGTGGCCAGGTTCTGGATCCGGCGGGCACCGTTGGGGACGAATCGCCACTGGTTGTCCGGCGTACCGTTGTCCGGGTCCTGGACCACCCGCGCGCCCTGCGCGGTCGAGCCGCTCAGGACGGCCAGCAGCTTGCCGCTGTTGCCGTTGCGGATCTTGTGTGAGCCGTCGCCGGCGTCCACGATCGTCCAGCGGTGGTCGGCGGTGCCGGTGTCCGACCATTGCAGGACCTGCGCGTTGTCGGCGGTGGACATGTTCTGCACGCCGAGCACCTTGCCGCTGTTGGCGTTGCGGAACCGCACCACGCTGCCGTCGACGATCAGCTGCCAGTCGTGGTCGGCGGTGCCGTTGTCGGCCCACTGCAACGCCGGTGCGCCGTCGGCGGTGGACATGTTCTCGATCCCGAGCACCAGCCCGCTGGCGGCGTTGACCAGCCGGAACGTGGCCTGCGCCGGGCCGGAGGAGCCGCCGCTGCTCCAGTAGACGGTGTAGTTGTGCCCGTGCGCGTCGTAGAACGGGAGCAGGTTGACCTGCGTGTTGTTGGCGGTGGCGGTGAAGGTGAGCGCCGTGCTGCTGGTGCGGGTGACCGAGGCGGTGGCCAGTGCGGGCAGCGCCGACAGGGCGGTGTTGCCGTAGTTGCCGGAGAGCACCGCCGGGCCGTAGGTGAGCGCGACCACGCTCGGGTTGTCGTTCGTCGGCTCCACGACGACCCGCATCGGCAGCCGTACGGTCACCGTGTCGCCGGAGGTCCAGGTGCGGGTGAGAGAGGCGTACGTGCCGGGCGTGGTGGCGATGTTCTGCACGGTGCCGTTGACGCTGACGGTGGCGTCCTGTGTCCAGGCGGGGATGCGGATGCGCATCGTCCACGAGCCGCCCACGGTGCCGGTGACGGTGAGCGTGCTGGTGTCGCTGGCCGGGTAGCTGGTCGACTGGGTGACGGTGATGCCGCGCTGCGACCAGTTCAGCACCGATGGCATGAACAGGTTCACCGTCAGCGTGCTGCCGTTGTGGAAGTAGATCGAGTCCATCAGGGTGGTGTTGTTCTCCAGGCCGGTGCCCTGACAGCACCAGAAGGAGTTGTAGTCCGTACTCCAGGTGCCGCCACCCCAGGCCGGTCCCACGCCGCGCCGTCCGCCCGGTTGCAGCGGGGTGAAGTAGGTGATGTGGCCGTGGTTGTCGGCCGGGTTCTGTGCGCCGATCAGATGGTTGAGCAGGGCGCGCTCGTAGAAGTCGAAGTACGCGACCCGGTTCGGGTCGAGCAGCCACAGCTCGCGGGTCAGCTTGAGCATGTTGTACGTGTTGCAGTGCTCGCAGGTGTCGTTGCGCAGGTACCCGGAGATGGCGTTCGGGGCCCGGAAGTGTTCGGCCTGGCTGTTGCCGCCGATGGCGTACGTGCGGGTGTTGACGGTCAGGTTCCAGGCGTTGCTGGCGATGTCGCGGTACCGGGTGGTGCCGGTGGCTTTGAACTCGCGGGCCGCGCCGATCCACTTGGGGATCTGGGTGTTGGCGTGCAGCCCGTTGAGCTGGTCCTGATTCGCCGCGAGGGGGTTGAACACGGCCGCGTGGTCGAAGCGCTGGGCGACGGTCAGCCAGCGGGCGTCACCGGTCTGCTGGTACAGGTCGGTCAGCACCGCGTTCATGCCGCCGAACTCGGTGCCGAGCATGGCCTGCATCTGTGCGGAGCTGAGCCGGCCGGTACGCCAGTCGACCCACCCGGCCAACGCCAGCAGCACGTCTCGGGCCTGGTTGTTGCCGATGTGCCGCCACACGTCGAGCAGGCCGACGAGGGTCTTGTGGATGGTGTAGTACGGCACGTTGCCGTTGTTGAGGGTACGGGCCTCCACGGCGGTGAAGTCCGACTCGGGGTAGCCGCAGAGGTAGCCGGGGTTGAAGCCGGCGGCGGCGTTGTTGGCCTGACACTTCGCCAGCTCGGCCACCATGTAGTTGGCCTTGTCCCGGCAGGTGGTGTCGCCGAGCACGGCCCACATGTGCGACCAGGCGGTCAGGAAGTGCCCCTGGGAGTGGGTGCGGAACGGGAAGGTGGGTGCCTCCCAACCGCCGAGCGCCGCGGCCCCGGCGGTGGACAGCCGGTGGTTGGCGCGGAAGTTGTAGAGCAGCCGGTTGACGTCGACGAAGCGCAGGTAGTTCAGGGTGCGGTTCTGGTTGTCCAGCCAGCGGCTGGCGGTCAGTCGCACCTGACCCATGTCGAAGGCGTACGCGGCGACACCGAGATCGGGTCGCACCGGCGGGATCGCCGCGCTGGCGGTGCCGCCACGCAGGACGGGACCGACGGCGGTGGCGAGGGCAGCCGCGCCGGCGGCCTGAAGTATGTGTCGACGGTTGAGGGACGGGTAGGGCATCGCGGCCTCCCTGGTTGCGGGTGAGCAGTGGTGGTAGCGGCCGGGTGGACCGTTACGAGGTGACCCGGAATAGGTGGTGAAGCTGTTCGGCGCGTCGGTGCTTGATCGAGCGGCGTGGATGTTCCCGTTGGCGGGGTTCTTTCGGCGACCAGTTCAGACCGTCCCGGCTGACCGCGAGGTGCAGGCCGTAGTTGGCCGCCGACTGGTTCGGCGACTCGGTGAAGTGGGTCTTGAGGTACGCGGTGTGCGTGGCCGCCGAGGCGACCCGTGGACTGACCGCCAGGCCGGTCACGGTGAGTCCGGCGCTGGCTATCGCGCCCGGGGTGAATGCTCGTCGGCGCAACGCCATGGGGGTGGACCTTTCTGGTGGTGGACGGGGGTGTGACTCCGGTACGCCAAGTGCTGGACGGGCCGTGAGCCCCGGGGGACGAAGCCCAGGGAACGGCCGGCGGGCAGGAGGTGCCGCTGCGGTAGGTGGTGGGGCTCGGCGGGGCGTCGGAGACGGCGGCGCCGCAGGCGACCCACGACTGTCCGGCCGGGTGTTGTGCGGCCGTGGCGGCGGGGTGCCCTCGCCCGTCTCCACGGATCGAGCTCCGAACCTTTATGCGCCGGCATCGATGTTATCGCTAACATAATGGTTCCGGTGACAGGTGCGCAAGCCTCGGGTTTCCGCCGGAACGCAGGGTCGAAATCGTCCCGCAACACGCCTGTCGGTCAACGTCGAGCGGCGCGGGCATCCTACGGCGGCCCGCTCAGATGGCCATGGTTGTTTGTCGCTTTGCAGCTATGACGTACCGATTCGGCGGCTTTGTAGGCATAACGGCCTCGGTGGTGAGATCCGCTCAATACGCTCCTGGAGCTACGGAACCCACGGAGATGCGTGAGGGACAGATGAAGGACGCCGACACCATCGTCCTGCCCCGACTCGGGTTGCCGGAGGCCGCCGAGGACCCATGGGGGGAGGGCCGCGGCGAGGCACCGGGCGAGCCGGTGAACGGTAGCCGCCGAATGCGGCTGGCCGCTTGGCTGGTGCCAGCACTGCTGATGGGCGCACTCGGCGCCGTACGGGCCGACACACCCGGGCCGCGGATGGCGGAACTCGCGACCCGGGCCGGGGCCACATCGTCCTGGCGGGACACCTGGTCGATGCTCCGCTCGGGCGACAGCGTGCTCTACCACCTGCTGGTACGGGCCTGGGCGGAGTACTTCGGCACCTCGGAGCTGGCGCTGCGGGGACTCTCCGTCCTCGCCATGGTCACAGCGGCAGCGCTCGTCGGAGCGCTGGCCGCCCGGATGTTCGCACCGGGCACCGGTGTTTTGGCCGGCGTCATCTTCGCCCTGCTGCCGACGTCCGCGCGGTACGCGCAGGAGGCCCAGCCGTACGCGCTCACCCTGCTCGCCGCGGTCCTCGCCACATGGCTGCTCCAGGCGGCCGTGGGTCGGCCGAGACTCTGGCGCTTCGTGCTCTACGCCGCCGTGGCGGGCCTGATGGGTCTGTGTCAGGTGACCGCGCTCCTGCTCCTCGTCGGACACGGCTGGACCGTGCTCGCCTTCCGGCGCGAGGTGGCGCTGCGATGGCTGGCCGCTGCGGTGGTGAGCGCGCTACCCGCGGTCGGCCTGCTCTGGCACGCCACGCGGCAGGGAGTACGGCTCGCGCAGACGTCGAGCCCGAGTCTGACCGAATTGGCTGCGACGCCGGGAGAACTGTTCGGCGTCACCGCGCTGGGTGCGGCGCTGCTGGTGCTGGTGCTGTTCAGCCTTCCGCTGCGTCACCCCGCCGCCGTGTTCACCGCCTGGGCAGCCGTGCCGCCGCTGGCTCTGCTGCTCGCTGCGCAGGCGACGCCGCTCTGGCGGCCGGAGTTCGTCCTCTTCACGCTTCCGGCCTGGGCGACGCTCGGCGCGGCCGCGCTCGCGCGATGCGCGTCCGCCGGTCGGCGGGTGTGCTGGCGGCGATAGCCGGGCACCGTTCCGCGACACGGGACTCAATCCTGCCCTGCTGGTAGATGAAAGAGCAGATATGTAGCCCTTTGGGGTCGAACAGAGCTATCTGAGAAGTTTGCCGGTATCTGTCCTTACGATCAGCATGGCCGTGTTCATGAAGGCCAGGGAACTCCGACCCTTGGGGGGCAACGTGGGCGTCGTGACCGACACACGCCTGTCTCGGGACGTGGCGGAGAGGCCGCCCGGAGGCGGGCCCGTAGAGAGCACCGCGGTCCGGCCGTCACCCGCCCGACGCCCTGACCGTCGTCAACTCAACATCAGTGCTCGCATCGCGTACGCGAGTTGCGGGGCGAGTGCCGGAACTCTCGTCGCGCCACGACATCCGCAGGCGGCGGTCGAGTTCCGATCCGTCCTGTCGCCCGCGGCGCGGCTCGTACTGACCCTGCTGGTCCTCGTCAACAGTGCGGCCGGACTGCTGCTCGTCGGCTGGCTGCTGCTTCCCCAGCACGTACCCGGCTCGGGCGTGACGGGGCTCGGCGACTGGCAGACCGCCGTGGCCCGGCTCGGCTTCTGCGTGATCGTCGGCGTCGAACTGATCCGCCTCGCGCAGAACATGGTCGTCTGGGTGTTCGCTTACCACGCCAAGGATCCGATCCCGGTCGATCCTCCGGTCGGCCTGCGGGTGGCGCTGCTCACCACGATCGTGCCGAGCAAGGAGCCGATCGACGTCGCCGAGCGGACCCTGCGGCGCATGCGGCAGATCGTCTACTGCGGTCAGGTCGACGTCTGGATCCTCGACGAGGGCGACGATCCGGCGGTGAAGGAGATGGCCGCGCGGCTCGGCGTACGCCACTTCAGCCGCAAGGGAAGACCGGAGTACAACCAACCCGACGGCGAGTTCCGCACCAGGACGAAGTCCGGCAACCACAACGCCTGGCGGGCCGAGCACGAGCACCACTACGACGTGGTCGCCAACGTCGATCCGGACCACGTGCCGCTGGCCAACTTCCTGGAGCGTACGCTCGGCTACTTCCGCGACCCGGACGTCGCCTTCGTGGTGACGCCACAGGTCTACGGCAACATGCACCAGAACATGGTCGCCCACGGCGCGTCGGTCCAGCAGTATCTCTACAACGGACTGATCGCCCGTGGTGGCAACGGACTGGACGCCCCACTGCTCACCGGCACCGGCCACCTGTACCGGCCGTCCGCCTGGCGCAGCATCGGCGGCTACCAGGATTCGATCATCGAGGACCACCTGACCAGCATCCGGATCCACGCTGCGGTGAACCCGCAGACCGGCAACCAGTGGAAGGGCGTCTACACCCCCGACGTGGTGGCCATCGGGGAAGGCCCGACATCGTGGGCGGACTACTTCAACCAGCAGAAGCGGTGGGCGGCGGGGATCTGCGAGATACTGGTCCGCCCCGAGTTGCGGGCGCCGCGCGAACTACGGTCCCGACGGCGCTGGCACTACCGGCTGCTCCAGTTCTACTACCCGAGCGTCGCGGTCAGTCTGTTGCTGGGCAATTTCGCCACAGCCGCGTACCTGCTCACCGGGGTGAGCGCGGCCCGGGTCGACATCGCCGTGTGGTCGGTGCTGTGGGGCGCCACCATCTGCACCTGGTTCGTGCTCTGGCTCTGGCTGCGTCGATTCAACATCGCGCCGCACGAGCGGGAGGAGATCGGCCTGGTCGGCATGGCGCTGGCGCTGTTCGCCGGCCCGATCTACGTGGCGGCTGCCGTCGGCGCGCTGCTGCGCCGCAAGCTCGGGTTCGTGGTGACCGCCAAGGGCAGGCTACGCACCACCGAATCGCTCAACACGTTCCGGCTGCACCTGTGCTGGGCGGCCTTCGCCGCCGGCCTGCTCGCCGTGAGCTTCGTGCTGGAACACGGCCGCACACCGCTGCGGGTATGGCCTCTGCTGACCCTCCTGACTGGCCTCGGCCCACCGCTGATCGCGTGCGGGTCGGCTCTGTTGGCCTGGCGCTCGCGCCGCGCCAGTCCGACCGGGCGTCATGCCGTCCGCCACCGGCGGGTCCGGGCGACAGCACCGGTGGTCGCTTCCCGGGAGGTGCCATGGCACGGCTGACTCTGCCGCGGGTCGCCATGTCGCTGGTCGGCGCGCTGCTGCTGGCGTACGCCTTCGCCATCGCACCGGGCACCGGGTCCGGGAGGCGGGAATCCGCCCCGGCGGACCAGGCGGCGGTACGCGAACCGAGCCCTTCGCCATCCCCGCCCGAGGTCTTCCCGCCAGCGGAAAAGGTGTTCATCGGCATCGCGACCAAGGAGGGACCGCACGACTTCACACCCGTGGACGCCTTCACCGCGACGGCGAAGCACCATCCGCAGGTCATGCTCTTCGGTTCCGGCTGGGCGACCGACACCTTCGACCGGACGCTGTTCGACGCGGTAAGCAGTCGGGGCATGCTGCCGATGCTGGCCTGGGAACCATGGGACTACCGGTTGGACGAGCAGGCCCGTAAGAAGGGAGCCGCCCGCGGCACGATCGACCGGCTCCGCTCCCGTCAGCCCGACTACCGGTTGTCCCACATCACGCGCGGCGACTTCGATGACTACCTGCGCTCCTGGGCTGAGGGGATCAAGGCGCTCGACTACCCGGTGGCCATCCGGTTCGCCCATGAGATGAACGGCAACTGGTACCCGTGGTGCGAGACCGCCAACGGCAATCAGCCGGGCGACTACGTCAAGGCCTGGCGCCACCTGCACGATCTGTTCATGGCTGCCGGAACGACAAACGTGATCTGGGTGTGGAGCCCGAACGCCAGATGGGACGGCTCGACGCCGAAGCTTTCCGCGCTCTACCCGGGGGACGACTACGTCGACTGGATCGGCATCTCGGGCTACTACGGCATGGGCGCCTTCTCGAAATACCGGTCCTTCGACGCGATCTTCAAGGAGACCATCGGGGAGATCCGTGCCTTCAGCGCCAAACCGCTGGTCATCACCGAGACCGCGGCCTCCGACATCGCCGGCCGCAAGGCGGAATGGATCACTGAGACGTTCCGGTCGCTACCCGAGCACGAGGGCATCATCGGGCTCATCTGGTTCGAGGTGAACAAGGAACGGGACTGGCGGATCGTCAGCTCCCCGGCTGTCTCGGCGGCCTTCGCCCAGGCCGTGTCCGATCCGCGCTACCGCTTCACCTGGTCGCCCGAAATGCTGCCGCGCACCGAGCCGGCCGACTGACGGTCGCCCGCCGGGGCCGGTCCCGTGCCGACTTGACTCTCGACCGGGTCGAGGCCGGACAGTGCCGGACGCGAGACACCGACCGGCAACGGTCGGCGCGATGCGGTGATCGGGAGGAACCGTGGCGGCGACATCTACCGGTAGGGCGCCATCGAGCGGCAGTGCGACAGCGGTGCCGGGCGCGTACTGGGCGTGGCTGGGCGGGACGACGCTGTCCCTGATCGGCGTTCAGGCCATGGCGTTCGCGATGGCCTGGGTGGCGGCCGGAGCAGGTGGCGGCTTCGCCGCGCTGGTGCTCACCGCCGTCAACCTGCCCCGGGCCCTGCTCCTGCTGGTCGGCGGTGCGGTGGCCGACCGGCTGGGCGCCTGGACCGTCATGGTGGTCTCGGACGCGGCGATGGTCGTCGTCACCGTGGCATTGGCCGCCGCCGTGTGGTCGGCGGCGGATCCGTGGCTGCCACTGCTGCTGGCAGCCCTGGCCATCGGGGTCGTGGACGCCTTCTACCTGCCCAGCACGGGCTCGATGCCCCGGCGGTTGGTGCCACCGGCCGGGTTGGCGCGGGCGATGTCGGCCCGACACCTTGCCGGTCAACTCGCCATGTTCGTCGGGCCGGCGGCGGGCAGCCTGCTGCTGGCCGCCCTCGGGCTCGCCGCAGTGGCGCTGGCCAACGCCTCAAGTTTCGCCCTGATGCTGGCGGTCCTGGTGGTGCTCCGTGCGGCCATGGGCGGACGGCCGAGCGGATCGCCGGAACTGCCGGACGGGCAGCCGCCGTCGCAACCACTGTGGCGGGCTGCGGTCGACGGCCTGCGGATCGCCGCCTCGCATGCCGTACTGCGGCCCGCAATGCTGCTGGTCGGGGTGGCCGCAGGCTTCCTGCTGCCGGTGTCCAGCCTGCTCGTACCGTTGCTCGGGCGGGAGCGCACCTGGTCGTCGCCGGCCACCAGTGCGGTCGTCGCGGCGTTGGCGCTCGGCACCGCGACCGTCGCGATCCTCGTGTTGGTGCGTGGCGCCCTGCCCGACCCCGGTCGGGCCAGCGCTGCCGCGCTGCTGGTGGCCGCCGTCGGCGTGGTCACCCTGGGGGCGGCGGCCGGTTCGTTGTCGGTCTCGGTCGCCGCCGGGATGGTGATCGGTGTCGGATCGGGTGGCTTCGCCACCCATGTCGGCCCGTTGATCCTGGCCGTCGCCCCGGACACACACGTGTCTCGGGTGCAGTCGGTGCTGGTGCTCGTGCAGAGCCTGCCGCTGCTGCTCACCCTCAACGTGCTCGGTTCGCTCGCCGAGGTCGTGCCGGTGGCGGCGCTGCTGTACGGCTGCGCCGGTGTGCTGGCCGTGGCGGCGGTGACGGCACTGACCTCGCCCTCCCTGCGCCGCGCCGACCGGCGTTGACCGGCGTTGGACTTTCGGCTGCCCGGTTGGGGTGCTCCGGGTGTCCGATGCGGATCCGCCCTACCGTCGGAGAGAATAGCTGACTAAAGTCAGACAACATGGAGCGTGAACTGGTGGACGTGGTGCGGGGCTTCAACCGCACGGTGACCCAGCGTGTCGGCGCGCTGGACGACAAGTTCCTGGCCCGCGATCGGCCGCTGGCCCAGTCCCGGCTGCTCTGGGAGATCGGCCCCGCCGGGGCGGAGGTGGCGGCGCTGCGCAACCGGCTGGACCTCGATGCCGGATACCTCAGCCGGCTGCTGCGCACCCTGGAGGGCGCGGGACTGGTCGTGGTGACACCGGCCGAGGGCGACGGACGGGTACGCATGGCCCGGCTCACCGAAGCCGGCCGTGCCGAGTGGGCACTGCTCGATCGCCGATCCGACGAACTGGCCTGGTCGATGCTCGCCCCGTTGACCGTCGGCCAACGTGACAGGTTGACCACCGCGATGAACGAGGTGCAACGGCTGCTGATGGCCTCGATGGTCACCGTCGAGGTCTGCCCGCCCGCCGATCCGCGTGCCCGTGCCTGCCTGCGGGCGTACGCGGCGGAGTTGGCCGAGCGGTTCGAGTCCGGGTTCACCCTCGACACCGACGACGACCAGCAGTTCGTCCCGCCCGCCGGGGTGTTCCTGGTCGCCACCCTCGCCTCCGAGGCGGTGGGCTGCGGGTCGGTCCGCTTCGACCCCGACGGGCCCGCCGAGATCAAGCGCCTCTGGGTCTCCGGCACGGTGCGCGGGCTCGGTGTCGGCCGACGGCTGCTCACCGAGTTGGAACGGCACGCCGCGGCAGCCGGTGCGGACTGCGTACGCCTGGACAGCAACCGCGCCCTCACCGAGGCGATCCGGCTCTACCGCAGCGCCGGATACGAGGAGATCCCGCGATACAACACGAGCCCGTACCCTGATCACTGGTTCGCCAAGCAACTGCACCACGCGCCGGGGGTGTCGCCGTGACCACACACGAGGTGTCCAACCAGGTCCCCCCGTTGATCGACCACGACACCGCCGACGACCCGGCGCTGCTGGAAGGCCTCGCCCGTGAGGGTGCCGGCTGGGCCGTCGGGGAGGTCCGTGACCTCGGTCGGCTCGCCGGCAGCCAGCCCGCCATCGAGCACGGTCGGCTGGCCAACGAATATCCGCCGGTGCTGCGTACCCACGACCGCTACGGTCACCGCATCGACGAGGTGGAGTTCCACCCGTCCTGGCACGAGCTGATGCGTACCGCCGTCGAGCACGGTCTGCACGCCGCGCCCTGGGCCGACGAGCGGGTCGGCGCGCACGTCGCCCGCGCCGCGAAGTTCTACACCTGGCGTCCGGACGCCGGGCACGGCTGCCCGATCTCGATGACCTACGCGGCGGTGCCCGCGTTGCGGCACGCGCCGGACCTGGCCGCCGACCACGAACCACTGCTGACCACCCGGGCGTACGACTTCGGGCTGCGCCCGCCGCTGACCAAGCGGGGACTGCTCGCCGGCATGTCGATGACCGAGAAGCAGGGCGGCTCGGACGTCCGCGCCAACGCCACCACCGCGCGCCCGCAACCCGACGGCAGCTACCGGCTGGTCGGGCACAAGTGGTTCACCTCCGCGCCGATGTGCGACCTGTTCCTCACCCTCGCGCAGGCGCCCGGCGGCCTCACCTGCTTCCTGGTGCCCCGGGTGCTGCCCGACGGCACCCGCAACCCGATGCGACTGATGCGCCTGAAGGACAAGCTCGGCAACCGTTCCAACGCCTCCGCCGAGGTCGAATACGAGCAGGCGGCGGCCTGGCGGATCGGTGACGAGGGCCGGGGCGTACGCACCATCATCGACATGGTCAACCTGACCCGGCTGGACTGTGTGATCGGTGCGGCGGCCGGCATGCGCCAGGGTGTGATCACCGCCGTGCACCACGCCACGCATCGGCGTGCCTTCGGTCGTGCCCTGATCGACCAGCCGCTGATGCGTAACGTGCTGGCCGACCTGGCCATCGAGTCCGAGGCCGCCACGATCCTGATGATGCGGCTGGCCGGAGCCACCGACCGGGCCGCCCGGGGCGACGCGACCGAGGCGGCGTTCAAACGGATCGCGCTGGCCATCGGCAAGTACTGGGTCTGCAAGCGGTGGCCCGGCCATGCCGCCGAGGCCCTGGAATGCCTGGGCGGCAACGGCTACGTCGAGGAATCCGGCATGCCGAGGCTGTTCCGCGAGTCACCGCTGAACTCGATCTGGGAAGGTTCCGGCAACGTGGCCGCGCTGGACGTGCTGCGCGCGCTCGCCGGCCAGCCCGAGGTGCTGGCGGCCTTCCGCGCCGAGCTGGACGCCGCCGCCGGTGCCGACCCGCGCCTCGACGCGGCGGTACGCCAGGTGCAGGCGGCCCTCGCCGACCCCGCCGACCGGGAGGTACGCGCCCGCCGGCTGGTCGAGCAGTTGGCCCTGGTGTTGCAGGGCGCGCTGCTGGTGCGCCACGGCCACCCGGCGGTCGCCGACGCCTTCTGCGCCTCCCGACTCGCCGCAGACCACGGCCACGCCTACGGCACCCTGCCCCCCGGCGTCGACTTCCCCACCCTCCTCGCCCGCGCCACCCCGAAGCTGCCCTAGCTGTACTGCCCCAGGAACGCAGGACTGTGGCAGCTGAGCGGTACGACACGCCGACGCAGAGCAGCTCTACTGCCACAGCCTTTCCGGCGCACCCGCTCGCTACGTCGACCGGACGCGAACCCAGTCGGTGAACCGTCGGTGCAGGTCCGGCAGGGGCGTGCTCGGGTTCAGTTCGGCCAGTTGGGCGGTGGCCTCCTCGCGCAGCGTCACCAGGTAGACCATCAGCCCGGGGGTGTTGCCCCGGTACTCGGCGAGCAGACGTACCTTCGCCGCACTGCACGGCCACACGACCCCGCACGCCCGGCAGCGCCACGTCGGACGCGAGGCGACATGATCCCGGGCGTGCGGCGCGCTCACCGGCCGACCTTGGCGCGGTGCCGCTCGGCGTACGGAACCGGTCGGATCTGCACCGGCCGCATCCCGTCCGGGCGGACGAACAACTGCCGTTTTTCCGTCGCGTCGCCGTGGCGGTCGAGCACGTAACAATCCACCCAGGCCCAACCGTCGTACGGCTGCCGCTCGACCAACTCGCGGATCACCCGGACCACGATCGGCTGACTGAACTGCGGCGACGCCGCCCGGGTCAGCAGGTACGCGCCGGGAGCGACCCGTGGTGTGCCGTCCGGTCGCGTGGGCGTCGGGCTCGCGGCCCGTCTCGGGGCGGTTCCGTGGGATGTGGCGGCGTGCGCTGGTCTCTGCACGGGCATGGGCGGCCCTTCCGTCGGTGCGCGTCGTGGAAGGGGGCCGACCCTCGAAGGTGTACGGACAGGTCGGCCCCTGTGCAGCGCCCACGGGGGCTACTGGTCCAGCCCGTGAACACCGCCTACCGCCACCTTGCCAACGGTGATGGGACGGCAACACCGCGTAGATATATGGTGGGCAGAAATCTCCGATGTCCGATGGGGGTCTGATGAACGACGCACTGCGGACGGCACTCCAAGAAGCAGGCCACACCACGGAATCGTTGGCAGCGCAGATAGGCGTGGATCCCAAGACGACCGACCGGTGGCTCCGGCAGGGCCGCATCCCGCACCCCGGACATCGCGCCACTGCTGCTGCTGTCCTCGGTAGGAGCGCGTCGGACATTTGGCCGGACACTTCACGACGCCGGATCCGTGACCTGGTGTGGTTTCGCCCGTGGCAGGAGATGGAGCGTGAGGCGACGGAACTGCGGTGGTTCGAGTCGACCGTCCTGCCGGGACTGTTGCAGACCGAGGCATACGCGCGGGCGGTCCTCAGCGCGAGCGGGCGGCGCACCTCCGACGAGGTGGATCAGTTGGTGGCGGCGAGGCTCGCTCGGCAGGTCATTCTCAAATGGGAGAACCCGCCATGGCTCACTGCGGTCGTGGACGAATTCGCCCTGCGCCGCCCGGTGGGTGGTCGGGACGTGATGCGCGACCAGATGCAGGCACTGATCGCCTGGTGCGAGCTTCCGCACGTTCGCGTGCATGTCGTGCCGCAGGCGGCCGGGGCCTACGCCGGGCTGGACGGTCCGTTCGTCATCGCCACCAGCAGGGACCATCGCACCGCTGTCTACCTGGACACGCAACTACAGGGGCAAGTGGTTAGCGACCCTGACGACGTGGCGGCCATACTGGCGGCGTGGGAGAACGTCCGTGGCGAGGCGTTGTCTCATCGGCAGTCCGTCGAGTTGATGAGGGATGTGGCAGCGTCATGGGCCTGACCGGCGCGCGGTGGCGTAAGAGCAGTCGGAGCAGCGGCAACGGCGGCGCGTGCGTCGAGGTCGCGGACAATCTCTCCGGGGTCGTTCTCGTCCGGGACTCCAAGGACCGTGACGGCGGGATGCTGGCCTTCGGTCCGGCGGCCTGGAAGGCGTTCGTCGCCCAGGTGACCGAGCGGGCCTGACCGGCGAGCGGCCCTGACCCGGATGCGCGAAGCGCCCGTTCCCCGAGCCGGGACGGGCGCTTTTCTCGTCCGCCTCGCATCGGCCTTCTGGGCCCGAGACGTTGAGTGATCGCCGTACGCTGTGCAATTCTGATCTGTCGATGTGTTGTCGCGCGAGTGACCGTCGCCCGATGGGCAGCCGGGGCCCGTCCGGGCCTGCGGCGGGTGACGGCAGGTGAGCTGGTCGTTCTCTCTTCTCCGCCGCCGGTCGTGGGCTGTCGGCCGGGCGGATCTCGCTCGTGATCGAAAAAGGACAACCATGAGATTTCCGAACAGGCACGGTGTTCGATCCTCGGCCCGATCGTGGCGACTGCCCCGGCGTGGAGGTGCGCTGCTCGTGGCGGGCCTGCTGCTCGCCACAGGCGTGGTGACCGGGGTCGACGCCCCGAGCGCCGACGCGGCGACGGCACCGGTGACGGTGAGCGTGAACGCGCGGGCCGGGCTGGCCCGGGTGCCCGACACCGCGCTCGGCGTCAACCACGCCATCTGGGACCAGTATCTGGCCACCCCCGAGACGTCGGACCTGCTGCGCGACGCCGGGGTGCAGATGATGCGCTACCCCGGTGGCTCGTACGCCGACATCTACCACTGGCGCGACCACACCGCGCCCGGCGGCTACGTCGCTCCCGGCACCGACTTCGACACCTTTATGGGTGCGGTGCGGCGGGTCGGCGCCGAACCGATGATCATCGCCAACTACGGCACCGGCACGCCGCAGGAGGCGGCCGACTGGGTGCGGTACGCCAACGTGACAAAGGGCTACGGCGCGCGGTACTGGACGGTCGGCAACGAGAACTACGGCAACGGTCACTACGGGTCCGCCTGGGAGGCCGACCACCACCCCGACAAGAGCGCCACCTACTACGCGAACCTGGTGGTCGACTACGCCGAGGCGATGAAGGCCGCCGACCCCACCATCAAGGTCGGCGCGGTGCTGACCATGCCGGCCAACTGGCCGGACGGCCTGACCGCCGGCAACGACCCGGGCCCGTGGAACCAGACCGTGCTGTCCATCGCCGGGCCGTCGATCGACTTCGTGGACGTGCACTGGTACCCGGGCGGCAGCCCCGCCGAGTCGCTGCCCCGGACCAGCCACATCACCGACGCGGTGTACCTGCTGCGCCAGCAGATCACCCGGTACGCCGGGTCCCAGGCCGACCGCATCGGGATCAGCCTCACCGAGGTCAACGTCACCTCCGAGGGCATGACCAGCCAACCGGCCGCGCTGTTCCTGGCCGACGCCTACAGCGGTCTGCTGGCCAACGGGGTCTTCACCGTGCACTGGTGGAACGTGCACAACGGCATCGGCCGGGTGAGCACCGTGGCGGGGCAGACCGACTACGGCGACTTCGGGTTGCTCTCCAGCGGCACCTGCACCGCGGACGGCTCGGTCTGCGAACCGCCGGTGAACACCCCGTTCGCCGCCTATCACGGGTTGTCCATGATGAGTCGGTTCGCCCGCACCGGTGACCAGTTCATCCGCGCCGAGACCGACCAGCCACTGGTCAGTGCGCATGCGGTGCGGCGGGCCAACGGGGAGGTGGCGGTGCTGCTGATCAACAAGGACCCGGAGAACGCCCACCCGGTCACCATCGACTACGCCGGGTTCGCCCCGGCCAGCGGAGCACCGACGGTCCACACCCACACCAACGGCGCCACCGAGGTCACCACCGCCCGCAGCGGCGAGGCGACCAGCCGTACGCTGCCGCCGTACTCGCTGACCACCCTGGTGGTGCGGCCGGCGGCTGCGGTCACCGGCGCACCCGGCGCGCCCGGCCAACCCAGCGCGACCGGCGTCACCGACCGGGACGTGACGATCACCTGGCCGGCCGCCACCGCCGGGGCCGCCCCGATCGCCAAGTACGAGGTGCACCGGCAGAACGGTGCGGTCAGTGAGCAGCTCGGCGAGACCTCCGGGACCAGCCTGACCGTCGGCAACCTCGTGCCGGGCCGCAGGTACACGGTCAACGTGCTGGCCCGCGACACCACAGGACGGGTCTCCTGGGCGTCCCCGCCGCTGACCTTCACCACCGGCAGCCCCGCGACCAGCGGATGCGCCGTCCGCTTCACCAGCACCACGGACTGGGGCAACGGCTACGTGGCAAACGTCGACATCGTCAACAACAGCGAGCACACCATCGACGGGTGGACCCTGACCTGGACCTGGCCCACCTCCTGGCAGCGGGTCGGCAGCGGGTGGAGCGCCACCTGGGAACAGGTCGGCAGCACCGTGCGGGTGACAAGCAACGACGACAACCGTCGACTCTCCGCCGGGGCCTCGACCACTGTCGGCCTCGTCGGCGAGTACAGCGGGCCGAACGTCGTACCGACGGCGTTCCGGCTCAACGGCACCCTCTGCACCATCGGCTGACCCCGTGCGGTCCGCCGGCGGCGTCATCCCGCCGGCGGACCGCACCGGGTCGCCGTGAACGAGCCCAACCTGGTCGTGTCGGCCAGGTCCCGAGCGGATCGAGGAGCGACAGATGCCCCACTGGACGTACGACGACATTCCGGACCAGCGGGGGCGCACGGCTATCGTCACCGGGGCCAACAGCGGGCTCGGCGTGGAGACGGCACGAGCGCTGGCCGGCAAGGGTGCGCGAGTGGTGCTCGCCTGCCGGGATCGCGGCCGGGGTGAGGCCGCGGCCGAGGTGATCCGCGCCCGGCACCCGCGCAGCGAGGTGCACTGCCGTCCGCTGGACCTGGCCGACCTCGATTCGGTGACCGCGTTCGCCACCGCCTACCGGGCCGAGCACGATCGACTCGACCTGCTGGTCAACAACGCCGGGGTGCTGTATCCGCCGTTGCGGCGTACCCGGCAGGGCTTCGAGCTGCAGTTCGGCACCAACTACCTCGGCCATTTCGCGCTCACCGGCCGGCTGCTGCCGCTGCTGCTCGCCACCGAGCAGGCCCGGATCGTCAACGTGGCAAGCAACGCGCACCGTACCGGGCGGATCGACCTCGACGACCTGAACTGGCAACGGCGGCGCTACGCCCGGTTCGCCGCCTACGGTCAGAGCAAGCTGGCGATGCTGCTGTTCACCCTGGAGCTGCATCGGCGGCTGACCGGGGCCGGAACGTCGTTGCGGGTCACCGCCGCCCATCCTGGGTGGACGTACACCGGGCCGAGTCAGGGTCGCGACCGTCTGGTCACGATCGTCAACGGCATCGGCCGGTACCTGGCGATGCCGCTTTCCGAGGGGGCGCTGCCGATCCTGCGCGCCGCCACCGACCCGGACGCCGAGGGCGGCAGCTACTGGGGCCCGGCGCACCGGGCGGAGAACGTCGGCCCGCCGGTGCCCGCGACCCGCAGCGCCCGCGCCGTCGACGTCGAGGTGGCACAGCAGCTGTGGGCGCAGAGCGAACGCCTGACCGGCGTCCCGATCGACCTGCCGCCGGTCGACGCCACGACATCCTGAGCGGTACGCCCGCCTGAGTCAGGTCGTCGGGGAGGCGTGCCCGCGCGGACCGGGCGTGCCGGTGCCCCGGCCGTCGACGGCCGGGGCACCGATCTGGTCGAGGGGTCAGCTGCAGGCTGCCCCGTTCAGGGTGAAGCGGTCAGGCGGCGTGTTGGTGCCGGTGTGGGTGGCCTGGAAACCGAAGGTGATGCTCTGGTTGGCCCCGATGGTGGCGTTGTAGCCGACGTTGCGGGCGGTCACCTGGTTGCCGCTCTGGGTGATCGTGGCGTTCCACGCGTTCGTCACCTGCTGGCTGTTGGCCCAGGTCCACTGCACCGTCCAGCCGTTGACCGCAACCGGGCTGGTGTTGGTGACGGTGAGGTTGGCGACCAGGCCGTTGTTCCAGGTGTCGGCCGTCCACTGCACCCGGCAGGAGGTGGCACCCGGCGGCGGGGTCGTCGGCGGCGGAGTGGTGGGCGGCGGCGTGGTCGGCGGGGGAGTGGTGGGCGGCGGAGTCGTCGGCGGCGGGGTGGTGGGCGGCGGAGTGGTGCTGGTCAGACCGAAGAAGTCGATGGCGGCCCGGGCCATGCCGGTCGACGGCAGGCTGTGCCCGGCACCCTGGATGGCGTACGCCTCCACCCGCACCGTGCCGGTGGAGTCGGCGAACTGACGCCGGTTCCAGCTCGCCTGTGGGGTGTCCGTGCGGGTCGGGTTCTGGCTCAGCCCGGCCACGTTGGTCCACTGCTCCACCGACTCCTGCAGGAGCTGGAAGGGAATCAGGTTGTCGTTGGTGCCGTGCCACAGCTGCACCCGCGGGCGAGCACCGGTGTAGCCGGGGTACGCCTGCCGGACCGCGTCACCCCACTGCTGCGGGGTCCGGTCCATCCGACCGTTGACGCACTGGCTGTTGGTGGGCGGGAAGTCCGCGGCGTTGGCGAAGCAGTTGAACGGCACGCCCATGAACGCCGCGCCGGCCTTGTAGACGTCCGGGTAGAGCGCCATCAGGGCCTGGGTCATCATGCCGCCCGACGAGCTGCCGGTGGCGTACACCCGCTGCGGGTCGCCGCCGTACTGGCGCTGGGCGTAGCTGACCATCGACATGATCGACACGGGGTCACTGCCACCGTTGCGCACCTTCGAGGCGGCGGACCACACGTCGAAGCAGTTGCCGAAGCCGGCCTGCTGGGTGGCGGTGGGGTAGATGACCACGAAGCCGTACTGGTCGGCGAGGCGGCCGAACTCACTGCCGGAGTAGAACCCGGGGCCGTTGCCGCCGCAGCCGTGCATGGCGACCACGACGGCGGGATTGGCGGGCCGGACGTCCGGCACGTAGATGTGCATCCGCATGTTGCCCGGGTTGGTGCCGAAGTTGGTCACCTCGACCAGGGACGCGGCGGAGGCCGGTGACGGGGCGAAGAGCACGCCCGTCACGGCGAGAAGGGACGCGGCAGCCAGGGATCCCAGCGCCGCTACGGTTCGTTTCACGTCCACCTCCATGGACTACGACAGCGCGCCGGACCGGGCCACGGCAGAAAGGCGTGGACCGAGGACGAGGACCGGCGTCGCGATGCGCGAGGTGCTGCCCTACGGAACCTGGTGTCCGTCCACCTCGCCGTGCCAACGGTGCAATTCGTGCCAATCCGCTGCTCGCGTGTAGCCAAAGTATGGGCGTGCACCATGGGTCGGAGCAAGATGCTTGTGAATATCGATAATTCCGGTCATCCATGATCGCAGTTCTCCACGGTCGGTTTCCGGCCGGTCGACC
Organism: Micromonospora maris AB-18-032; assembly: GCF_000204155.1. Taxonomy (NCBI): domain Bacteria; kingdom Bacillati; phylum Actinomycetota; class Actinomycetes; order Micromonosporales; family Micromonosporaceae; genus Micromonospora; species Micromonospora maris. The sequence goes on from NC_015434.1 coordinate 3,370,446, forward strand.
GCCGTGTACCGGCGGGGTCGAGCAGGGGCGCGAGGTCTGCGATGATCTGCCGGTGACGGGGGTGGATGAGCCAGTAGCGACCGCGCGACCGGCCGGCTCAGAGCAGACGGGCACGGGCTCGGGCGGTCTGGGTGGCCGGTACTGGCGGTTGTGGTCGGCGTCGGCGGTGTCCAACCTCGCCGACGGGATCGTCAAGATCGCCCTGCCGCTGACCGCCGTCGGCTACACGACCTCGCCGGTGCTCGTCGCCGGGGTGGCCGCCGCGTTCAGCCTGCCCTGGCTGCTGTTCGCGTTGCCGGCCGGCGCGCTCGTCGACCGGCTCGACCGGCGACAGGTGATGCTGGCCGCCAACAGCCTCCGGGCGGCCCTGCTCGGCACGCTGGCCCTGGCCGTGGCCCTCGACGCCGGCTCGATCTGGCTGCTCTACCTGGTGGCCTTCGGCGCGGGCACCGCCGAGACCCTGTACGACACCTCGGCCCAGTCGATCCTGCCGCAACTCGTCCCGCGCGCGGCGCTGCCCCGCGCCAACGGACGGCTGTACGCCGTCGAACTGGCCGCCAACCAGTTCGTCGGCCCGCCGCTGGCCGGTTTCCTCGTCGCCGGCGGAGTCGCGTACGCGATGCTCGGGCCGGCCGGGCTCTGGGCGGCCGCCGTGGTGGCCCTGCTGCTGGTCGGCGGCCGGTTCCGGGTTGCGCGGCAGGGCACGAGCACGCTGCGCGCCGACATCGCCGAAGGCGTACGGTTCCTCTGGCGACACCGACTGCTGCGGACCCTGGCACTGATGGTCGGGGTCAGCAACCTCACCACCACGGCCACCTTCGCGGTGCTGGTGCTGTACGCGGTCGGGCCGAACTCGGCCATCGGGCTCAGCGAGCCGGGCTACGGCCTCCTGCTGACCACCCTCGCGGCGGGCATCGTGCTCGGGTCGCTCGTCGCCGCGAGGATCGAGCGGCTGCTCGGCCGCGCCCGCGCGCTCGGCGTCGCGATGGTCGCGATCGCGGTCGTCGTGGGCGTACCGGCGGTGAGTACCAACCCGTTCGTCCTCGGCGGAGTCTTCTTCGTCGGTGGGATCCTGCTCACCTCCTGGAGCGTCATCACGGTCTCGCTGCGCCAGCAGATCACCCCGGACCGCCTGCTCGGGCGGGTCAACAGCGGCTACCGGCTGCTGGCCTGGGGGAGCATGCCGCTGGGGGCGTTGGTCGGTGGCGGGCTCGCCGAGGTGTTCGGCCTCCAAGCGGTCTTCGTCATCATGGGCGTGCTGGCCCTGATCCTGCTGGTCGGCATGTTCTGGGTCACCGACGCCGCCATCGAGGCCGCCGAACGCGCTGCCGCCTGAGTTTCCGGTCGGGGCTTGCCGGTGCTCGATGATCCGGATAGAACCAGGGCGATAGATCCGATGTCTGGCCGGAGGGTGCACGGTGAAGCTACTGCGAGTGGGAGCGGTCGGGCAGGAGCGGCCCGCCGCACTGGACCGGGCCGGCCGACTGGTCGACCTGTCCGGCCTGGTGTCCGAGATCGACGCGGCGTTCCTCGGCGGGGACGGCATGGCCGAGGTCCGGGCGGCGGTGGACGGCGGCACGCTTCCCGAGGCCGATCCCACGGCCCGCATCGGCGCCCCGATCGCCCGACCGGGCAAGATCGTCTGCGTCGGGTTGAACTATTCCGATCATGCCGCCGAGACCGGCGCGAAGCCGCCCGCCGAGCCGGTCCTGTTCATGAAGGCGCCGAACACCGTGGTCGGGCCGAACGACCAGGTGCTCATCCCCCGGGGCAGCCGGAAGACCGACTGGGAGGTCGAGCTCGCCGTCGTCATCGGCCGTACCGCCCGCTATCTGGCGAGCCCGGCCGAGGCGTGGGACTGCGTCGCCGGGTACACGATCGCCAACGACGTCTCGGAACGCGAGTTCCAGCTGGAACGCGGCGGCCAGTGGGACAAGGGCAAGTCCTGCGAAACGTTCAACCCGCTCGGCCCGTGGCTGGTCACCGCCGACGAGGTGCCCGACCCGCAGCAGTTGGGCCTGCGGTGCAGCGTCAACGGCATCTTGCGCCAGGACGGCAACACCAAAAACATGATCTTCGGGGTGGCGGAGATCGTCCACTACGTCAGCCAGTTCATGGTGTTGGAGCCGGGCGACCTAATCAACACCGGCACCCCGGCCGGGGTGGCGCTCGGGATGCCCGAGCCGAAGCCGTACCTGCGCGGTGGCGACGTGATCGAGTTGGAGATCGACGGGCTCGGTCGGCAACGCCAGCCGGTCGGCACCGCGTGAGCGGGGAGTTCGCCGGGCTGGCGGCCGTGGTGACCGGCGGGGGATCGGGCATCGGCCTGGCGGTGGCCGAGCTGCTGGCCGCGCGCGGTGCCGCCGTGGCCTGCCTCGACCTCGACCCGTCGCAGGTGCCCGCGCCGCTGCACGCCATCGCGTGCGACGTCGGGGACGCCGACTCGGTGAACGCGGCGGTGCGTGCTGCCGTGGACCGGCTCGGCGGGCTGGACATCCTGGTCAACAACGCCGGTGCCGGCGCGCAGGGCACCATCGAGGCCCAGTCGGACGACGAGTGGCACCGGGTGTACGACGTCAACGTCGTCGGCATCGTCCGGGTCACCCGGGCCGCCCTGCCGTACCTGCGGGTCTCCGCGTCCGCCGCCGTCGTCAACACCTGCTCGATCGCGGCGACCGCCGGCCTGCCCGGCCGGGCCCTCTACAGCGCCACGAAGGGCGCGGTGCAGGCGTTGACCCTCGCCATGGCCGCCGACCACGTCGGTGAGGGCATCCGGGTCAACTGCGTCAACCCCGGCACCGTCGACACCCCGTGGGTACGCCGCCTGGTCGACGCCGCCGACGACCCCACCGCCGAGTACGCGGCCCTGCGCGCCCGCCAGCCCATCGGACGGCTGGTCACCCCCGCCGAGGTCGCGGCGGCGGTCGCCTACCTGGCCAGCCCACTGGCCGCCGCCACCACCGGAACCGTGCTCGCCGTCGACGGCGGGATGCACGGGCTGCGCCTGCGCCCACCGACAACCACCACCCCCACCGCAGAATCGAGGCAGCAATGAGACGGCTCGGCAACTCGACGGTGACCGTCAGTCCGCTCGGCTTCGGCGCGGCCGGGATCGGCAACCTGTACCGGACCGTCGACGAGCAGACGGCGCACACCGCCCTCGACGCGGCGTGGGAGGCGGGCATCCGCTACTTCGACACCGCCCCGCACTACGGCCTCGGCCTGTCCGAACGCCGGCTCGGGGCCGCACTGGCCGACCGGCCCCGCGCCGAGTACACCGTGTCCACCAAGGTCGGAAGGCTGCTGGTGCCCTCGCCGCAGACCGCGCACCTGCGCGACGAGGAAGGCGGCTTCGACGTGCCGGCCGACCACGTCCGCGAGTGGGACTTCAGCGCCGACGGGGTCCGCAGGTCGCTGGAGTCCAGCCTCGACCGGCTGGGACTCGACCGCATCGACGTGGTGCTGCTGCACGACCCCGACGACCACTGGCAGCAGGCGGTCGAGCAGGCGTATCCGGCGCTGCACGACCTACGGGCGCAGGGCGTGGTGGGTGCCATCGGCGTCGGCATGAACCAGTGGCAGATGCTGCACCGGTTCGTGGTGGAGACCGACATCGACACCGTGATGCTCGCCGGCCGGTACACGCTGCTCGACCAGTCGGCGCAGGAACGCCTGCTGCCCGCCTGCCAGGAACGTGGGGTGTCGGTGCTCGCCGCCGGGGTCTTCAACAGCGGTGTGCTGGCCACCGAGGAACCAGGCCGGATGTACGACTACCGTCCGGTCCCGCAGCCGGTGTACGACCGGGCGGTCCGCATCGCCGCCACGTGCCGGCGACACGGGGTGACCCTGCCGCAGGCGGCGATGGCCTTCGTGGCCCGGCACCCGGCGGTGGCGACCGTGGTCGTCGGGGTCAAGAGCGTCGAGCAGGTGATGCGTAACGCCGAACTGCTCGCCGAGCCGGTGCCCGACGCGCTCTGGGACGACCTGGCGGCCGAGGGCCTGCTGACGTCCTGAGGTGCTCAGCGTGCCGGCTCGACAAGCACGTCCCGGCCGTCGCAACGGACCACGACCGGGTCGCAGTGGGGTGCGCGGTCGGCGGTGATCGTGAAGTCGGTGACCCGGCCGGCCCGCCAGACACAGTCGACCCGGTAGCCGCCTCGGGCCCGCAGCCCCGCGAAGCTGCCGTCGGTCCAGTGTGGTGGCAGGGCCGGCAGCAGGTGGATGGTGCCGTCGTGGCTCTGCAGCAGCATCTCGGCGATCGCCGCGGTGATGCCGAAGTTGCCGTCGGTTTGCATAGGCGGGTGGGTGCACAGCAGGTTGTCCAGGGTGTTGTGCCGCAGCAGCCCGTGGAGCATGGTCCACGCCTGCGGTGCCTGGCCCAGCCGGGCGAAGATCGCCGCCCGCCAGGGCCAGGTCCACGACCGGCGGCTGTCGCCGGTGACAGTGGTGTCACTGACCGGGCCGCCGTCGTGCCGACCGCAGCGGGCCGTCAACGACACCAGGGCGGCGGCCGCGAGTGCCGGTGACCCGGCCGGGGTGATCTGGCGGCCCGGGTAGACGGCGAACAGGTGCGAGGTGTGGCGGTGCCGGTCGTCCGGGTCGTCGCGGTCGGCTCGCCACTCCTGGAGCTGACCCCACCTGCCGATCCGGTCCGGTGCGAGCCGCGATCGCAGGTCGGTGACGGTGGCCTGGTAATCGTGGTCGACGTCGAGGGCGGCGGCACAATCGAGGTAGTTCTGGAACAGGTCCCGGATGATCTGGTGGTCGTACGGCACGCCGTCCTCACGTGGGCCGTGCTCCGGTGACCAGCCCTGCGGCGCGACGAGGCGGCCGGTGCCGTCGTCGACCAGCCGGTCGGTCCAGAACTCGCAGATCTCCTTGATCATCGGGTAGGCGGTGTCCCGCAGGTAGCCGACGTCCTGACCGAAGGCCCAGTGTTCGTAGAGGTGCTGGGCGTACCAGGCGCTGGCGACGGTGTTCCACTGCCACGCGTTGCCGCCGAAGATGCTCTGGCTGGTGCGGGCCGTCCACCCTCGGGTGTGCGCGCCGAAGGCGTGGCGGGTGGCGACCCGGCTCGGCACCGCCACCTGCCGGACGAACTCGACAAGCGCCCGGTGGCTGTCGTCCAGGTCGGTGGTCTCGGCGCACCAGTAGTTCATCTGGACGTTGATGTTGGTGTGGTAGTCCGCCGCCCAGGGCGGCTGGTTGCTGTCGTTCCACAGCCCTTGCAGGTTGGCGGGCAGGCCACCGGGCCGCGAGGAGCTGTGCAGCAGGTACCGGCCGAGCACGAACATGGTCTGTTCCAGTTCGGGGTCGACGCCGCCCGCGCGGTAGCGGGCCAGCCGCTCGTCCGTCGGCAACGCCACGACCTCGTCGGCGCTGGCACCCCAGCTCACCCGTACCCGGTCGGCCACCGCCCTGCTGCGCGCCCGATGTGCCGCTCGTAGCGAGGCGTAGGGCTGCCCGGCCGTCGCGTCGAGCGCCGCGCGCACCGCCGGCTCCGGGTCCGCGCCCCGCCACCGCGCGGCGGCGTCGAGCCGGTAGTCGGTACGCGCGTCCAGCAGCAGCGTCAGCCGGGTCGCCGACCGTACCTGCAACCGATGGCCGTCGGCTCTGACCTGCCCGTCGGTGGCCGCCACCCGGACGGCTGCGGCGTACCGCAGCCCGTTTCCCAGCGTGCCGCGGAAGGCGATGGTCCCGGCGTCGGCGGTCGCGGTCGCGTCCTGCGCGCTGGTCAGGGTGATGTCGCAGTCGAGCGCGTCGGCCCGCTCGGCCGCGTAGTGCAGGACGAGCAGGTCGGCGCTACGACTGGCGAACGCCTCCCGCCGCACACGTCGACCGGGCGCACCGAAGCGGGTGGTGTGGATGCCGGATTCCAGGTCCAGCGCCCGGCGGTAGTCGACGTCCGGCTGCTGGTGGGCGTGGAAGCGCAGGTGCAGGTCGCCGAAGGCCAGGTAGCAGCCGAACCCGGTCATGCTCGGGTCGAACACGTCGTCGGGCTGCCCGGCCAGGGCGTTGTCGTAGTCGTCGACCCCGCCCCACAGGCTCTGTTCGTTGAACTGGATGCGTTCGTGGTCGGGCTGGCCGAAGAGCATGGCACCGAGGCGGCCGTTGCCGATCGGCAGGGCCTGGGACTGCCAGTCCACGGCGGGCCGCCGAAACCAGAGCAGGTGCCGGCCGGTCGGGGTGGCGGCGGGTTGATCGGTGGCTATTGTCGCGACAGTACCGGCTGATGTCCGCGGCCGACAAGACGTACCGGTGTTTCCGGTTTGACGGGTCTGATCTGCCGCACTAGGGTCGTACACATGATCATCGCTTTCATGCGCCTGCGTTCCGCCTGAGGCGGCGCGCGTCGCACCGGTCGTTGACCGGTGCCTCGTCGGCCCGATGACGCCCTCACCCCGGTGAGTGGCCCGGTCCGCGTCGCCTCGACCCTCGGATGACACACGTCTCTCCGACTCGACGGGACCTATCTCGAATGCGTAAACCAGCTCATATCGCCATGGTCGGCTGCACCGCGCCGAGCCACATCTACCCCTCGTTGGCGCTGATCCGCGAACTGGTCGACCGGGGACACCGGGTGACCTACGTGGTCGGCGAACCGCTCACCGGCCTGGTCGCGCCGACCGGCGCCGAGCCCATCGCCCACCCGACGATCCTGCCGCAGGGCGACACGCCGTGGCCGGAGGACCCGGCCACGGCGATGCGGGTCTTCCTCGACGAGGGCATCGCGGTGCTGCCGCAGGTGACCGCACGCTACGACGCGGACCGGCCGGACCTCGTGCTCTACGACATCGGCGGCCTGCCGGGCCCGTTGCTGGGTGAGCGGTACGGTGTGCCGGCGGTGCAACTGTCACCGACGATGGTCGCCTGGACCGGCTACGAGCAGGACATGGCCGAGTTCTTCACCGCGCTGACCTCCTCGGCGTCCGGGCGGGACTACTACGCCACCTTCGACGCCTGGCTGGCCGACCACGGCATCCACCAGGACTCGCGCACCTTCGTCACCTTTCCCCAGCGGGTGCTGTCGCTGATCCCACGGGTGATGCAACCGAACGCCGACCGGGTGCCGGAGACGGTTCGCTTCGTCGGCCCGTGCCTGGACCCGGCCCGGCTCACCGAGCCGGGGTGGACGCCGCCCACCGACGGGCGGCCGGTCCTGCTGGTTTCCTTCGGTACGGCCTACAACGACCAGCTGCCGGTGTACCGGGCCTGCCTGGAAGGGTTCGCCGACTCGCCGTGGCACGTGGTCATCGCCATCGGCGACAAGGTCGACCCGGCGGACCTGGGACCGCTGCCCGGCAACGTCGAGGTGCATCGCCGGGTGCCGCAGCTGGTGGTGCTGGCCCACGCCTCGGCCTTCGTCACCCACGCCGGCATGGGCGGCTGCACCGAGGCGCTCTGGTTCGGGGTGCCCACGGTCGCGATCCCGCAGGCGGTCGACCAGTTCGCCAATGCGCAACAGTTGGCCGACGCCGGCCTCGGCCGGCTGCTGCCCGCCGAGGAGGTCACCGCCGAGACGCTGCGCGCGGCCGTCGACGCGGTCGCCGACGACACGGCGCTGCGCGGCCGCCTGACCGAGGCCCAGGCCGAGGTACGGGCCGACGGCGGCACCGCCAAGGCAGCGCACGCGGTGGAGAGTTACCTCACCGAACGCTGACCCGACCTGCCCTGCATGATGTCGGCCCGCCGCCCGAGGGGTTCTCGGCGGCGGGCCGGCTGGCATGAGGCCGGAGGGCTCCCGGCCGGGTGCCGATGATCAAGGCCGTGAGGTGCCGGAGTACGGTGGGGCGGGGCGCGTTCCGGACCCCGGAGACCGCCCCTGAGCAGGTACGGAGCGAACGAGAGCGGGGGCCGATGGCCGAGGTGGTGTTGCGGCCGATGACGGCCGCCGACGCCGACCGGGTGCTGACGATCTATCAGGCCGGGCTGGACGGTGGACAGGCCAGCTTCGAGACCGTCGCCCCGACGTGGGCGGCCTTCGACGCCGGGCGGTTGCCGGCGCATCGCCTGGTGGCGGTCGACGAGGCGGGGACGGTGCTCGGTTGGGTCGCCGTGTCGCCCACCTCGACCCGGCCGGTGTACGCCGGTGTGGTGGAACACTCCGTCTACGTCGACCCGGCGGCACAGGGCCGGGGAGTGGCCCGCCTGCTGCTCGACGGCCTGATCGCCTCGACCGAGGCGGCGGGCATCTGGACCATCCAGTCCGCGGTATTCCCGGAGAACACCGCCAGCCTGACGTTGCACAGTCGGGCGGGATTCCGGGTGGTCGGCGTCCGCGAGCGGGTGGCCCGCCACCACGGCCGCTGGCGCGACGTCACGCTGCTGGAACGGCGCAGCCCGGTCGTCGACTGACCCGCGGTGATCGACTCCGTTTCGGCGTGATGGCGGCTTCGGGCGCACCCGGTCACCGCCATCGCGCCGAAACGCAGTGCCTCACCCGACGGACGTCAGGCCCGTGCGTCGTCGGGCCGCCAGGCCCAGGGCCACGTCGACGGCCAGGAAGCCGAGCAACGTCACACCGAACCACGGCAGCGCCCAGCCCAGCGCGGCGACCAGCGGCACGCCCGGCAGCAGCGCCCACCAGGGCAGTCCGCGCAGGGCACCCCGGGCAGGCGGGGCGCCGACAAGGGCCCGCCGGTCGACCCGGGTGGGGCGGCGTTGCCACCACATGCGGTAGCCCCAGACGATGACGCAGAGCAGACCGATCGCGAGGGCGGCCAGCAGGATCTGGTTGACCAGGCCGAACAGCACACCCATGTGCGCCTGGATGCCGAGCGCGCTGAGCTTGGCCAGCAGTGGCCAGTCGGCGTAGTCGCTGCGCGCGGTCACCGTACCGGCGTCGGGGTCCACTGCCACCCGGTCCCAGCCGACCGGCCAGGTGTTGTCGGTCTGGGCGACCACCCAGGCCTCGCCGGCCTCACCCGGGCTGATCTCGACCGGCCCGTCCAGCCCGGCGTCCCGGGCCACCGCGAGCACCCGGTCGAAGGTCGCCGGTTCGGCCGTCGGCGACGGTGCGCCGCCGTGGTGGTGTTCCCCGCCACCGTCAACGGGAGCGGCGGTGAGACTCGTGGACAGGGTCGGGCGGGCGGCGTCGAGCGCGGTCAGGCCGGCGGAGAAGTTGCCGCCGGCGAACCGGGACCAGGTCAGCCCGGTAGCCGAGAGGACAAGCAGGCCCACGGCGAGCCAGACGCCGAGAGTGGCGTGCCAGCCCCGGGTCCGGCGTACTCCGCGCCCGGTCGACAGGTCCGGCACCAGCAGGTGCCGTACCCGTCCCCGCCCGGTGGCGCGGCGACGCCACCACAGGATGATGCCGCCGAGCGCCAGCACCCACAGCCAACTCGCGGCGATCTCCGAGTAGTGCCGGCCGACGGCACCGAGGTGCAGGTTGCGGTGCAGGTCGTCCAGCCAGGTGGTGACCGGGGTGGAGCCGAACCAGGTGGTCAACTGCCCGGCCACCGTGCCGGTGTACGGGTCGACGTAGACGGTGTGCTGCTTGTCGCCCAACTCCGGCAAGGCGAACACCACAGCTGTCGTACGGTCTGCGGTGCCGGGTGACACGGCCACGAGGCTGCCGTCCGGGTGGGCCGCCCGCGCGGCGGTGATCTGCTCGGCCAGTGGTCGTGGCTGCTCGCCGCTGGTGGTCACGATCAGCTGGTCACCATGCAGCGCCCGGTCCAGTTGCGGCGTGACGGTGTACGCCAGGCCGGTCAACGCGGCGACCACCAGGAACGGGGCGACCAGGACGCCGGCGTAGAAGTGCAGCCGCACCAGCAGCGCCGCCAGCGGGGACGACCGCCGTTGCGGCCGACCCGACGGTGGCTCGACAGTAGACGGCTCGGGAGCGGAATCCGGCGGGCCGGAGACGTCGGTCAGAGACATGCACTTTTCCGATCGGAGTAGGAGCCTTCTGTAGCCTGGCCCGTGCCCTTCGGGTCAGTGATGCTGCGTCTCGCCCGGACGCCCGTCGCTACGGGTACCTAGTCGGACAGCAGACGACTCCGGTTCCCGCCATCTGCGGGTGCTGTTAAGAAGGGCACCTTCCTCTACCCGAGGCGTTAATAAGGTGCCCTTCCTTCAGACGGTCGGCAGGCCGACGTAGTTCTCGGCGAGGCTTGTGGCGTACGCGGGGGAGGTGGTCAGGTAGCGCAGCGCCGCCGACTGGAGCTTCGCCTCGTACGGGTCGTCGGCGTTGAGGCGGTGCAGCATCGAGGTCATCCACCAGGAGAACTGCTGCGCCCGCCAGACCCGACGCAGGGCGGTACGCGAGTAGTCGTCGAGCAGGTCGGTGCGACCGTCGGCGTACCAGGCGGCGAAGGCGTCACCGAGCAGCGCCACGTCGGCCAGGGCCAGGTTCATGCCCTTCGCGCCGGTGGGCGGCACGATGTGCACGGCGTCGCCGGCCAGGTACAGCCGCTGCCACTGCATCGGCTCGACCACGAAGCTGCGCAGCGGGGTGATCGCCTTCTCCAGGATCGGCCCTTCGTTGAGGCTCCAGCCCGGCACGGTCTCCAACCGGGTCCGCAGCTCGGCCCAGATCCGCTCGTCGGGCCAGTCGGCGATGTCCTCGTCCGCCGGGACCTGCAGGTAGAGCCGGGATATCTCCGGCGAGCGCATGCTGTAGAGGGCGAAACCCCGTTCGTGGTGGGCGTAGATGAGTTCGTCGACCGCTGGTGCGGCGGCGGCCAGGACGCCCAGCCAGGCGAACGGGTAGGTGCGTTCGTAGGTGTGCAGCACCCCGTCGGGGACGGCCGAGCGGCTCACCCCGTGGAAGCCGTCGCAGCCGACCACGAAGTCGCAGTGCAGTTCCTCGTCGCGCCCCTCGTACCGGTAGTGGACCACCGGCGACGGCGACTCCAGGCCGGACAGCCGGGTCGCCTCGGCGGAGAACAGGATCGTGCCACCGGCGGCCAGCCGCGCGGCGATCAGGTCCTTGACCACCTCCTGCTGCCCGTACACGGTGATCGCCCGGCCGGTCAGTTCGGTCATCGCCACCCGGTGTGACTCGCCGTCGAAGCGCAGCTCGATGCCCTCGTGCCGCAGGCCCTCCCGGTCCAGCCGGTCGCCCAGGCCGGTGGCGCGCAGCAGGTCGACCGAGCCCTGTTCGAGCACGCCGGCGCGCACCCGGTGCTCCACGTAGTCGCGGCTGCGGCTCTCCAGCACCACCGACGAGATGCCCTGCCGATGCAGCAGGTGCGACAGCATGAGACCGGCCGGTCCCGCTCCGACGATGCCGACCTGGGTACGCATCCGTGCCTCCTTGCTCGTCGGCGACGTGGTCGCCGTCTCCCACCGCCCTCAGCCTGCCCGCTACCGTCCCGGGCCGCCGCTGTCGGTTTCCACCCAGTGGAAGGCCAACCTGCGCCGGTCAGGCGGTGGCGCGCTGCGTCGCGTGCGGCTCGTCGGCGAGCCGGGCCGCCACCTGGTCGGCCGCCGCGCGCAGCGCCGGGACCAGCCGCTGCGGTGCGGCCCCCAGGCTGTGCCCGACGACGCCGATCGCGGCCAGCGCCGCGCCGTCGGGCCCCGGCACCACGACCGCGACCGAGCAGGAACCCAGGGTCATCTCCTCGTGGGTCCGCGCCCAGCCGCGTTCGCGGATCGCCGCCAGCTCGCGTGCCAGTCGACCCGGCTCGACGATCGTGTACGGGGTGCAGCGGCGCAACGGCCCCCGCAGGTGCGCGGCGATCACCTCCGGCGGGGCGTACGCCAGCAGCGCCTTGCCGACCCCGGTGGCGTGCAGCGGCAGGCGGCCCCCGGCGCGGGAGATGGTCGGCACCGCGCGGTGCCCGGTGACCTTCTCCACGTAGAGCGCCTCGTCGCCGTCGCGGACCGCCAGGTGCACGTTCTCCCGGACCGTGGTGTACAGCTCCTGCAGGTAGGGCAGCGCCACCTCGCGCAGTTGGCCGTGCAGCGGCGAGAGCAGCCCGATCTCCCACAGCCGTACCCCGATGCGGTAGGTGCCGTCGACGCCGCGCGCCAACGCCCGGCCGGTCACCAGTTCGGCGACCAGCCGGTGCGCGGTGGCCAACGGCAGGCCGCTGCGCCGGGCGATGTCGCTGAGCGTCAACGCCGGATGGGCCGCGTCGAACGCGCCGAGCACGGCCAGCACCCGCGAGGTCACCGACGCACCGGGGGAGCGGCTGCCACCCGCCATCGCTGCCTCCGGCTCAGAACGGGTAACGGGTGATGTCACCCTGCACGGTCAACCACTGCGTCTCGGTGAACGCCTCCACATTGGCCGCCGCGCCGCCGAAACGGGAGCCGGTGCCGGAGGCGCGGACGCCGCCGAACGGGGCCACCGCCTCGTCGCTGACCGTCTGGTCGTTGATGTGCACGATGCCGCTGGGGATCCGGTCGGCCAGGGCCAGCGCCTTCGGCACGTCCCGGCTGAGGATGCCGAGCGACAACCCGTACTCGGTGTCGGCGGCCAGGGCGGCGGCCTCGTCCAGGTCGGTGAAGCTGAGCACCGGCGCGACCGGCCCGAAGACCTCCTGCGCGTACGCCGGGGTGGCCGGGGTGACGTCGGCGAGCACGGTCGGGCGGTAGAACAGCCCGTCGTAACGGCCACCGGCGGCCAGCCGCGCGCCCGCGTCGACGCTCGCGGTGACCAGCGAGTGAATCTTGTCGCGTTGGGCCTCGTCGATGATCGGCCCGAGCGCCACCTGTTCCTTGGTCGGGTCACCAACCGGCAGGTGGTCGGCCTTCTCGGCGAGGGCCTCGACGTAACGCTCGACGAGGCTGGCGTGCACCAGGTGCCGGCCGGTGGTCATGCAGATCTGCCCCTGGTGCAGGAAGGAACCCCAGGCGCCGGCAGAGACGGCGAGGTCCAGATCGGCGTCGTCGAGCACCACCAGGGCGGAGTTGCCGCCGAGTTCCAGGTGGGCCCGCTTGAGGTGCCGGGCGGCGGCCTCGCCGACCTTGCGGCCCGCGGCGGTCGACCCGGTGAAGCTGATCACCCGTACGTGTGGATCGGCGACCAGCGCCGCACCGGTGTCCGCCCCGCCGGGCAGCACGTGCAGCAGCCCGTCGGGCAGCCCGGCCTCGGCGAAGACGGCGGCCAGCGTCAACCCGCCCGACACCGCCGTACGCAGGTCGGGTTTGAGCACCACCGCGTTGCCCAGCGCCAGTGCCGGCGCGACCGAGCGGATGGCCAGGATCAGCGGGAAGTTGAACGGCGCGATCACCCCGACCACGCCGACGGGCAGCCGCCGGGCCAGGCTCAGCCGTGGCTGCGCGCTCGGGATGATCTCGCCCAGCGGATGCGAGGCCAGGGCCGCCGCCTCGTAGCACTCCTGTGCGGCGGTGCTGGTCTCGACGCCGGCCTTCGGCGGGATCGACCCCGCCTCGCGGACGATCCAGTCGCCGACCTCGGCGGCGTGCTGCTCCCACAGCGCACCGGCCCGGCGCAGCACCGCGGCCCGTTCCTGGTAGCTGGTGGCGGCCCAGGCGCGCTGCGCCTCGGCGGCCCGTGCGGCGGCGCGGGCGACGTCGGTGGCGTCGGCCACGCCGACCCGCCCGATCTCCTCGCCGGTGGCGGGGGAGCGGACCGCGGCGGTGCCGCCGGCCGCCTCCACCCAGCCGTCGCTGTAGAGCGTGCCGTGCCAGGCGCCGGTGTCGAGCAGGGACATGGTGATCCTCCTTGCGGGGTGGGGTGTGGTCCGAAGGAGCGCTCCGCAGGCTGTTCGGAAAACGAACGATCGTTCTCGTTCAGAACATGGCACGGGCCGTCGGGCCAGTCAACGCATGCTGTGGACATTCCGCGCACCGGAATCCGACGCGTTGACGGAGCTCGGCCCGGGCCACTACGTTCGAGATGTGTACGCGAGTCCGCATACCGAACACCGGTGGCGGTCCTGGACCCGGGAGGGCGGAAGCTGATGGCGAAGCTCGTCTCGCTGGCCGACGGCGTCGCGGAGCTGGTCCGCGACGGGGACACGGTGGCGTTGGAAGGCTTCACCCACCTCATCCCGTTCGCCGCCGGCCACGAGATCATCCGACAGCGACGGCGCGATCTGACCCTGGTCCGGATGACGCCCGACGTCATTTACGACCAGCTCATCGGTGCCGGCTGTGCCCGTCGGCTGGTCTTTTCCTGGGGCGGCAACCCGGGCGTCGGCTCCCTGCACCGGTTCCGCGACGCAGTGCAGAACTCCTGGCCGGTGCCGCTGGAACTGGAGGAACACAGCCACGCCGGGATGGCCAACCGGTACGTCGCCGGCGCCAGCGGCCTGCCGTTCGCCGTGCTGCGCGGCTACACCGGCACCGACCTGCCCCGGCACACCGCAAACATCCGCCCGATCGAATGCCCCTTCACCGGGGAGATGTTGACCGCCGTCGCCGCCCTGCGACCCGACGTGACGGTGGTGCACGCCCAACGCGCCGACCGCGCCGGCAACGTGCAGATGTGGGGCATCACCGGGGTGCAGAAGGAGGCGGTGCTGGCCGCCCGACGGTCGCTGGTCACCGTCGAGGAGATCGTCGAGCACCTGGATCCGGTACCCGGGCAGGTGATCCTGCCGGGCTGGGCGGTCACCGCCGTAGCACACGTGCCCGGTGGCGCGCACCCGTCGTACACCCAGGGTTACTCGGTGCGGGACAACGACTTCTACCGAGCCTGGGACGCGATCAGCCGGGAGCGCGCCACCTTCGAGGAGTGGATCGCCCGGCACGTGCTCGACGTGGAGGTGCCGGCGTGAGCGCCGACTACAGTGCCGACGAGATGATGACCGTGGCCGCCGCCCGACAGTTGCGCGACGGCACCGCCTGCTTCGTCGGCATCGGGCTGCCCAGCACCGCCGCCAACCTGGCCCGGGCCACCCACGCCCCGAATCTCGTGCTCATCTACGAGTCGGGCTGCCTGGGCGCCAAACCCGACCGGCTGCCGCTGTCCATCGGCGACGGTGTCCTCGCCGACACCGCCGACGCGGTGGTCTCCGTACCCGAGGTCTTCAACTACTGGCTGCAACCCGGCCGCATCGACGTCGGGTTCCTCGGCGCCGCCCAACTCGACAGGTACGGCAACATCAACACCACGGTCATCGGCGGCGACTACACCGACCCGAAGGTTCGCCTGCCCGGCGCCGGTGGTGCTCCGGAGATCGCCGCCTCCTGCGGCGAGGTGGTCGTCATCGTCCGGCAGAGCCTGCGTACGTTCATCGACCGGGTCGACTTCGTCACCTCGGTCGGCTACGGCGCCGGTCCGGGCGACCGGGCCCGGCTCGGACTGCGCGGCGGCGGCCCGAAGACCGTCATCACCGACCTGGGTGTGCTCACCGCCGACCCGGTGACCTGCGAACTCACCCTCACCCGGCTGCATCCCGGCGTCACTGTCGACCAGGTCCGTGCCGCCACCGGTTGGCCGCTGGCCGTCGCCGACGAGGTGAGCACCGGCGAGCCACCCAGCACCGATGAACTCACCGTGCTGCGCGCCCTGGAAGCCACCAAGAAGGCCGGGGTGTGATGAAGCGTCGTCCGGCAAGCCCGAAGGGGACCTGATGAGCGAGACCACCCGGAAGCTGCTGCTGCCCGGCTACCGGCGCGACGACGTCGAGGCCCACCCGCCGCTGCTCAGCCCCGGCTACAAGTCCACAGTCATCCGCGCGCCGCAGCAGCCGCTGACCTACCTGCCGCAGCGACTCACCGAGATCACCGGCCCGCTGCTCGGCGAGGGACGCCTCGGCGAACTCGACCACGACCTGACCCGGCAGCACGACGGCGAGCCCCAGGGGCAGCGGATCATCGTGCACGGTCGGGTCCTCGACGGCGACGGCCGGGCCGTGCCGCACACCCTCGTCGAGATCTGGCAGGCCAACGCCGCCGGCCGGTACCGGCACGCCATCGACAACTGGCCCGCCCCGCTGGACCCCAATTTCACAGGCGTCGGGCGTACCCTCACCGACGAGGCGGGGCGCTACGAGTTCGTCACCGTGCAACCGGGTGCCTATCCGTGGCGCAACCACGACAACGCCTGGCGGCCCGCGCACATCCACTTCTCACTGTTCGGCCGGGCCTTCACCCAGCGCCTGGTGACCCAGATGTACTTCCCCGGCGACCCGCTGTTCTCCCAGGACCCGATCTTCAACTCGGTCCGCGACCCGCAGGCCCGCGAGCGGATGGTGGCCCGCTACGACCATGCCGCCACCCGGCCGGAGTGGGCGCTGGCCTACCGGTTCGACATCGTGCTGCGGGGCCGGGAGGCCACCCCCTTCGAGGACGAGGACGACGATGAGTGAGCGCCTGGACGTCACGCCCGCCCAGACCGTCGGGCCGTACCTGCACATCGGTCTGAGCTGGCCGGACGGCCCGTACGTGGTGCCCGAGGGCACCCCTGGCGCGTTCTGGATCCGGGGCCGGATCGTCGACGGCACCGGCGCACCGGTCGGCGACGCGATGGTGGAGAGCTGGCAGGCCGACCCGGACGGGCACTTCGACCACCCCGACGACCCGCGCGGCGCCCGCGCGGCCACCGTGCCCGGCTTCCGGGGCTTCGGCCGCGCCGACACCGACGCCGAGGGCTGGTACGCGCTGCACACCGTCCGGCCCGGACCGCTGCCCACCCCCGACGGTGAGACCGAGGCGCCGCACCTGAACCTGTCGGTGTTCGGCCGGGGACTGCTGCACCGCCTGGTCACCCGGATCTACTTCCCGGACGAGCCGGCCAACGCCGCCGACCCGGTGTTGCGTACCGTCGACCCCGGCCGCCGCGACACGCTCGTGGCCCGTCCGGCCGCCGACGGCTACCGGTTCGACATCCGCCTGCAGGGAGAGCATGAAACCGTCTTCTTCGCCGTCTGAGGTGCTGCTGCGCGGCCTGTCCGGCGCGGTCGACGTCGACGCCGAACTCGACGACAGTCACCTGTTGCAGGCGCTGCTGGACGCCGAGGCGGCGCTCGCCCGCGCCGGCGCCGACGCCGGCCTGCTGCCCGGGCCGGTCGCCGACGAGATCGCCCGGCACTGCCACGCCGACCGGTACGACCCGGCGGCGCTCGGCACGGCCGCCGACGCCGCCGGCAACCCCGTCGTCCCGCTGGTCCGCGACCTGACCGCCGCCGTCGCGCCACCGGCCCGCGCCTGGGTGCACCACGGCGCGACCAGCCAGGACATCCTCGACAGCGCCCTGGCCCTGGTGGTCGCCCGGGCCGCCGTGCCGCTGCTGCGTCACCTCGACGCCGCCACCGACGCCGCCGTCGGGCTCGCCCGCGCCCACCGCGACACCGTCATGGTGGCCCGCACCCTCGGTCAGCAGGCCGCCCCCACCACCTTCGGGCTCAAGGCGGCCGGCTGGCTGCTCGGCCTGCACGACGCCCGGACCCGGCTGGCACAGGCGCGCACCGCGCTGCCCGCACAACTCGGCGGGGCGGTGGGTACCCTCGCCGGGTACGGGCCGAGCGGTCTGGTCGTGGCGGACCGGTTCGCCGCCCACCTGGGCCTGGCGGCCGGCCCGCTGCCCTGGCACACCCGCCGCCAACCCGTGCTCGACCTGGCCGCCGCGCTCGGCGGGCTGCTCGCCGCCACCGGCAAGGTCGCCCTCGACGTCGGCCTGCTCGCCCAGACCGAGGTGGGCGAGGTCGCCGAGGGCGGTCCGGGGCGCGGCGGCTCGTCGGCCATGCCGCACAAACGCAACCCGGTCGACTCGGTGCTGGTCACCGCCGCCGCCCGCCGCGGCCCCGGCCTCGTCGGCACCCTGTTCGCCGCCGCCGGGCAGGAACACGAACGGGCCACCGGCGGCTGGCACGCCGAATGGGAACCCCTGCTCGACCTGCTGCACCTCGCCGGCGGGGCAGCCGCCCGTACCGCCCGGATGCTGGGCAACCTGCGCGTACACCCGCAGCGGATGCGCGCCAACCTCGACGCCACCGGCGGCCTGCTGCTCGCCGAGGCCGTCGCCGCCCGGCTGGCACCGGCGCTCGGCCGGGCCGCCGCACACGACCTGGTCGCCCGGGCCGCCACCGCCGCCTCCTTCCGGGACGCCCTGCTCGCCGACCCGGACGTGCGGGCCCACCTGTCGGTGGCCGACGTCGACGCGGCGCTGGACCCGGCCGGCTGGCTCGGCAGCGCGGCCACGCTTGTCGACCGCGCCCTGGATTCCTACGAGCGGGGGACCGGATGACACTGCACGCCACCGTCGACGGGCCGCCGGATGCGCCGGTGCTGCTGCTGGGCAGTTCCCTGGGCACCACCGGCGCCATGTGGCAACCGCAGGTGGCCGCCCTCGCGGACCGGTTCCGGGTGGTCCGCTACGACCACCTCGGTCACGGCCGCTCACCGGTACCGCCCGGGCCGTACACCATCGACCTGCTCGGCCGGGAGGTGCTGGGGCTGCTCGACCACCTGGGGGTCGGGTCCGCGCACTACGCCGGGCTCTCTCTCGGCGGCATGGTCGGCATGTGGCTGGCTGCGCACGCCCCCGAGCGGATCGACCGGCTCGCCCTGCTCTGCACCTCGGCCTGCCTGGGCCCGGCGCAGGTGTGGCGGGCCCGGGCGGCCGGTGTCCGCGCCGGACAGCTGGGCACCATCGCCGACACCGTGGTGTCCCGCTGGTTCACCCCGGGCTTCGCCGCCGCCCGACCCGACACGGTCGCCGGCTACCGGGACATGCTGACCGCCACCCCGCCGGCTGGCTACGCCGCCTGCTGCGAGGCGATCGCCGCCATGGACCTGCGCGCCGACCTGGCGGCCGTGCGCGCACCGACCCTGGTGATCGGCGCCGCCGACGATCCGGCCACCCCACCCGAGCACGCCGCCGACATCGCCGAACGGATCCCGGCCGCGCGGCTGGCCGTCGTCGACGACGCCGCGCACCTGGCAAACGTCGAACAGCCCGCCGCCGTGGCCCGGCTGCTGCGCGCCCACTTCGAGCCGGAGGGCGGGACGAACCCGTGAACGACAAGCAGCGACACGACGCCGGCATGGCCGTACGCCGGCAGGTGCTCGGCGACGCGCACGTCGACCGGGCGGTGGCCAACACCGACGAGTTCACCGCCGACTTCCAGGACCTGATCACCCGGTACGCCTGGGGCGAGATCTGGACCCGCGACGGCCTGGACCGGCGCACCCGCAGCTGCATCACCCTCGCCGTGCTGGCCACCCTGCACCACGACGAGGAACTGGCGATGCACGTCCGCGCCGCACTGCGGAACGGACTGACCCCGCAGGAGGTCCGCGAGGTGCTGCTCCAGGTCGCCGTCTACGCTGGCGTACCGGCCGCGAACCGGGCGTTCAAGGTGGCTCAGGAAACCCTGCGGCAGGAGGACCGGTGACCGACGCGGCGCGATCGGGGGAGTTCGTCCAGTCCCTGGAACGGGGCCTGGCCGTGATCCGCGCGTTCGACGCCGAACACCCGCAACTGACCCTCAGTGAGGTGGCCCGCGCCACCGGACTGACCCGGGCCGCCGCCCGCCGGTTCCTGCTCACCCTCGTCGAGTTGGGCTACGTGCACACCGACGGGCGACTGTTCGCCCTGCGACCGCGCATCCTCGACCTCGGCTACGCCTACCTGTCCAGCCTGAGCCTGCCGGAGGTCGCCCAGCCGCACATGGAGGCGCTTGTCGCGCAGGTGCACGAGTCCTGCTCGGTGTCCGTCCTCGACGGCGACGAGGTGGTCTACGTGGCCCGGGTGCCCACCAAACGGATCATGACGGTCGGGATCAGCGTCGGCACCCGGTTCCCCGCGTACGCCACCTCGATGGGGCGGGTGCTGCTGGCCGCCCAGCCGGCCGACTGGCTGGACGACTACCTCGCCACGGCGCAGCTGCGACCGTTGACCCGGCGGACCATCACCGACCCGGCGAAGCTGCGCACCACCCTGAACCGGATCGTCGGCCAGGGGTACGCCATCGTCGACCAGGAGTTGGAGGAGGGGCTGCGGTCGCTGGCCGCCCCGATCCACGGCGACGACGGCGCGGTGGTCGCCGCGGTCAACGTCTCCGCCCACGCCAGCCGTGGCACCTTCGACGCTATCCGCCGGGAACTGCTGCCACCGCTGCTGGCCACCGCCCGCCGGATCGAGGAGGACCTGGCCGCCGGCTCCCGCCGGTGACCGGCAGCGCCCTCGGCCTGCGCGGTTAGCTGGCGAATCGACCCGGAGAGGCCGTTCGGCGTACCACCATGTGGTGGGCGACGAACAGGGGGCGACGTGCAGGAACTGCTGCTGATCATCGTTCTCGGGATCACCGTGCTGATCGGCACGACCGTCGGTGGACGGTACCGGGTCGCCCCGCCGGTGCTGCTGATCTGTTTCGGTGCGCTGCTGGGACTGCTGCCACCGTTCTCCCACGTGATGCTCGCGCCAGAAGTGGTGCTGCTGCTGTTCCTGCCGGCCATCCTCTACCGGGAGAGCCTGACCACCAGCCTGCGTGAAGTCCGGGCGAACATCACGGTGATCGCCATGCTGGCGGTGGTGCTGGTCGGCCTCACGATGGTGGCGGTGTCCCTGGTCGTGCAGCGCTTCGGCATCGACCCGGCGGTGGCCTGGGTGCTCGGCGCGGTGCTCGCCCCGACCGACGCGGCGGCGGTCGCCGGGCTGGCCAAGCAGATGCCCCGCCGGCTGCTCACCACCCTGCACACCGAGAGCCTGATCAACGACGGTACGGCTCTGGTGCTGTTCGCCGTGGCACTCGGCCTGCTCGGCGGCGGGGCCGCACCGAACGCCTTCGAACTGGTCGAGCGGATCGGCCTGTCCTTCCTCGGCGGCATCGCGGCCGGGCTGCTGGTCGGCATCGTGGTGATCGGAATCCGCAAGCACCTGGACGATCCGCTGCGGGAGGGCGCGGTCAGCGTCCTCACCCCGTTCGCCGCATTCTTCCTCGCCGAGGCCGTCCACGAGAGCGGAGTGCTCGCGGTGGTGGTCGCCGGGCTGATCCTCGCCTACGCCAGCCCTCGGGTGATCCGGGCCCGCTCCCGGGTGCTGGCCCTGTCGTTCTGGGACCTGACCACCTTCCTCATCAACGGCGGCCTCTTCGTGCTGGTCGGGCTCCAGATCCCCCGGGCGGTCAGCGACGTCACCAGCCTGGCGTTGACCCGCGCGCTCCTCATCGCGGTGGTGGTGGCCGTGGTGCTGGTGGCGGTACGCATGCTCTGGGTGCACGCGATGGCCCTCATCCTGCGCCTGGTGGACTGGCGCAAGGTTCACCTCGACCGGCGGGTCAACTGGCGGGTCCGTACGGTGGCCGGCTGGGCCGGGTTCCGCGGTGCGGTCTCCCTGGCGGCGGCGCTCGCGGTCCCGATGAGCATCGACGGCCAGCCGGTCCCGGAGCGCGACCTGATCATCTTCTGTGTCGCCGCCGTCATCCTGTTGACCATGCTCGTGCAGGGCACCACCCTGCCGCTGGTGATGAAATGGGCCAGGCTGACCGGGGACCCGGACCGCACCGACGAGAAGCGGCAGGCGCAACGCCACGCCATCCGGCAGACCCTGCACGCCCTGCCGGATCTTGCCGACCGGGTCGGTGCCGACCCGGACACCATGCGCCGGATCCAGGACGAGTACGAGAGCCACCTCGACGGACTCCAGTCCGACCCGCAGGACGAGACGGCGGCTGCCCAGGAGGCCGAACACCAGCTGCGCCTGGCGGCGCTGGACCACAAGCGGCGTGAGATCACCCGGCTGCGGGACCGCCGGCAGATCGACGACGCCGTTCAACGTGAGCTGGAGGCGCGGCTGGACGTCGAGGAGATCCGCCTGCTCGGACCCCGGACCCTGGAGTGAGGTCCCGCCCGTCAGCTCGCGGTGGCGATTCCGGTCGGCAGCGCCAACGCGACCGTGAGGTCGAGCACGCTGCGCGGGTCGGTGAGCCGTTCGCCGTAGAGCTGGCGCAGTTGTCCCATCCGGTAGCGCACCGTCTGCGGGTGCACGAACAGGTCGGCGGCGATGTCGTCGCGTCGGCCCTGGTGCAGCAGCCAGGAACGCAGCGTCTCGGCGAGCCGTTCCGCGGTGGCCGAGGGCAGGTCGGCGAGCGGTTGCAGGACCCGGGCGCGCAGGTCGGTCAGGGCCTCCATGTCGGCGCTGAGCAGCAGCTCGGCCAGATGCCGGTCGGTGTCCAGCGGCTCACCGTCGGGCGGTTGGGCGATGCCCAGTCCGACCACCCGGACCACCCGCCGGTAGGACGAGCTGACGTGCGCCCACGGGCGGGCCGGGCCGAGCACCGCGCGGCGGCCGTGCAGCACCCGGGCGAGCTGGCGACGCCGGTCGCCGTGCATGTCCGGCACCAGCAGCACGGCGGTCTCCTCGCCGGGCTCACCGGCGGGTAGCTCCTCGCTGCTCTCCAAGGTGTGCTCGTCGAGCAGCGCGAGCGCGCCGCGCAGCTTGGCCTGCGGCAGCAGGGCGACGGTGAGCGTCTCCGGGACCTGCCAGCCGGCCCGCTCGGCGCTGCGCAGCAGCACCTCCTCCGGCTCACCGGCGAGCAGCTGCTGGGTGAGCCGTTCCAGGTTGCGTCGCTGGGCCCGGCCGGCGCTGGCCAGCTCGTCGGCATGCCCGGCCACGCTGGCGGCGGACAGCTCGTCGATGTAGGCGAACATCAGCTCGGCGAACTCCGCCACGGTGGCCGCGGGCAGACCGAGCGCCACGCTGGCCGCGGCCATCTCCCGCCAGGAGACCCGGGCGCCGATCCGGTAGGCGGCCAGCAGCGCGTCCACACTGCGACCGGAGCGGGCCTCACCACTGCCCAGCGCGTACGCCGCCTCCAGCGCCGGCACCAGCGGAGTGCTGGCCGCGCTGGTCTGCGGGCGTTCCAGCAGTTGCAGGAACGTGCCCAACGCGATCTGCACCGCGTTTTCGATCTTGTCCCGCATCTGCCCGGTCAGGGTGCCGGAGTAGCTGGGCACCTCGGCCGTGATAGCGCTGACCGTCTGCGCGGCGACCAGCGGTAGCCGGTCACGTAGCTCGCGGGCCACCCGCTGCTCCAGTTCGAGGCGGGATGCCCGATGAGTGGTGCCGGAAATGTCCGCCACGTTGTTCTCCCCGCACAAAAGGGATGGATCACTTTACCTTCGCTGGCCAAGATTTTATGCCAGCGGGCCGCGACCATCGTTATATGACCGCCACCGTTCCGCCACCGGGCGCGAAAGGGTCCCTCCGGCGCCGCCTCTGGCGGCTCGCCGAGACGGTGACCACGCCGGTACTGCCCGCGGACTACCTCGACATGGTCGCGCCGCTGCGGGCCGGCGCCGACCTGCGCGGCCGCATCGTCGCCGTACGCCCGGAGACCCCGGACGCGGCGACCGTGGTGATCCAGCCCGGCCGCAGCTGGCGTGGCCACGTGCCCGGACAGTACATCCGACTCGGTGTCGACGTCGACGGCGTACGCCTGTGGCGGGCCTACTCGGTGACGTCCGCGCCGGGTGGACGGACCGACCCGATCACGGTGACGGTCAAGGCGATCCCCGACGGGGTGGTCAGCAACTACCTGGTGCGCCGGGTACGCCCCGGCACCATCGTGCAGCTCGACCAGGCGATCGGTGACTTCGTCCTGCCCCAGTCGGCGCCGTCGCGGGTGCTGTTCCTCACCGCCGGCAGCGGCATCACCCCGGTCGCCGGAATGCTGCGCAGCGGCGCCCTGGCCGGCAGCGACGTGGTGCTGATCCATTCCGCGCCGACCTCGGCCGACGTGGTGTTCGGCGCGGAACTGCGTGACCTGGCCGCGCGCGGTGTCATCCGGCTGGTGGAGCGGCACACCGCCGTCGACGGCCTGCTGGACGTGGCCGAGCTCGACGCCCTGGTGCCTGACCACTGCGAACGCGAGACCTGGGCGTGCGGCCCGATCGGTCTGCTGGACGCTGTCGAGCAGCACTGGGCCGCGCGGGGCGTCACCGACCGGCTGCACACCGAACGGTTCCGGCCGACCATCATCACCGCCGGTGACGGCGGCACGGTCACCTTCACCCGCTCGTCGGTCACCATCGAGGCCGACGGCGGCACCCCTCTTCTCGACGCCGGAGAAAACGCCGGAGTGTTGATGCCCTCGGGCTGCCGGATGGGTATCTGTTTCGGCTGTGTGCTGCCGATGCGCCAAGGCGCGGTCCGTGACCTGCGTAACGGGCAGCTCACCACCGCCCTGCCGGGCGACGGCGTACGCGTGCAGACCTGCGTGTCGGCCGCGGCCGGCGCCTGTGAACTCGAAATTTGATCGGAGAACGTCGACGTGACCGTCATCCAGAAGAAAGCCGTCAACCCGATCGCGCACCTCAGCGCCGAGGACATCGAAACCCTTGGCAAGGAACTCGACGCCATCCGGGAACGGGTGATCGCCGACCGGGGTGAGCGGGACGCCGCCTACATCCGCAAGGTCATCTCGACCCAGCGCAAGCTGGAGGTCGGCAGCCGGGTCGTGCTGCTGTTCTCGCTGTTCCCGCCGGCCTGGATCGTCGGCACCGCCGGGCTGTCGCTGGCGAAGATCCTGGAGAACATGGAGATCGGGCACAACATCCTGCACGGCCAGTGGGACTGGATGCGCGACCCGAAGATCCACTCGACGACCTGGGAGTGGGACCACGTCAGCCCCGCCGAGCAGTGGAAGCAGTCGCACAACGAACTGCACCACCGCTACACGAACGTCGTCGGCAAGGACAACGACCTCGGCTACGGCATCATGCGCGTCGACGAGGACCAGCCCTGGCACCCGGCCCACCTGGGTCAGCCGTTCTACAACTTCGTCAACGCCTGCTTCTTCGAGTACGGCATCGCCGCGTACGACCTGGAGTTGCGCGAGAAGCTCAAGGACGGCAGCCTCAAGAACGACCCGCAGTTCCGCGCCAACCTGAAGGCCACCGGCCGCAAGCTGCGCCGCCAGGTCCTCAAGGACTACGTGCTGTTCCCGGTGCTGTCCGGTCCGTCGTTCTTCCACACCATGGCCGCCAACTTCACCGCCAACCTGATCCGCAACCTGTGGAGCCACGCGGTGATCATGTGCGGGCACTTCCCGGAGGGCGTGGAGACCTTCGAGAAGACCTCGATCGAGGGCGAGACCCGCGGCGAGTGGTACCTGCGGCAGATGCTCGGCTCGGCCAACATCAGCGGCAGCCGGCTGATGCACATCATGACCGGCAACCTGTCGTACCAGATCGAGCACCACCTCTTCCCCGACCTGCCGAGCAACCGCTACCAGGAGATCGCCCCCGAGGTGCGGGCCCTGTTCGACAAGTACGGACTCAAGTACGTCACCGGCTCGCTGCCCCGGCAGGTCTTCTCGGCCTGGAAGAAGATCTTCCGGCTCTCCCTGCCGAACCGTCGCCGGACCGCCGTCATCGAGGAAAACCCGACCCCGGCCCTCGTTCCCGCCGGCACCTGATCCGCATACGGCCCGCGGTGGCGCGGTGCGCGGGCGGTCTGCACCGCCTGGGCGCCGTAGCCACCGCAGGGCCAGGTTCCGGCTGACGCGGGATGCCCGATCGGGGCGACCTGAGCTCAGTGGCGGTTCGGATAGTTGTGGGCCGACTGACGTCCCCGGACGAAGGCCAGGATGATCACCCCGGCGAGCGCGATCAGCCCGATGATCACCAGCCAGCGGACCGCTTCGAGGAGCAGGCCGAGCAGGACGATAATTCCTCCGACGACTCCGACGACCCAGAGCAGCGCGCGCATCTCCCACCTCCCGAACCCGCCGCCTGGTCGATCCGGACGGCCCGCTCGGTCAGCTACCCGGTAACGCCCGGTTCATGCCGGTTGGCGTTCGCCGGTGCGGCGTGGTCGTCGTGGCGGACGGTCGGCGAGACATCGACGCACCGCATATTCTGTGCGCCGATCAGCTCGCCGGAAGGGAAGCGATGCCGTCGCGGCAGGATCAGCTGCACTCCTACCAGTTCACCCTCCAGCGGGTGGTCGCCGCGCTGGTGATGCGCGAGACCGACCCCGCGCAGTCCCCGTTTCGCCGGCTCGCCGGGGCGGGCCTGGCCAGCGTTCTGGTGGCGGTCATCGGGCTGGGCGGCTTCGCCCTCTACGGCCTGTTCACCGGTGGTGCGGTGAAGTGGCGCGACACCGGTGCCGTGATCGTGGAGAAGGAGTCGGGGGCCCGGTTCGTCTACCGGGACAACCGGTTGCACCCGGTGCCCAACTACACCTCGGCGCTGCTGGTCATCGGCACCGAACAGCCGAAGACCGTGCTCGTGTCGCGGCGCTCCATCGACGGCGTACCCCGTGGTCTGC
Source organism: Micromonospora maris AB-18-032 (assembly GCF_000204155.1). NCBI lineage: Bacteria > Bacillati > Actinomycetota > Actinomycetes > Micromonosporales > Micromonosporaceae > Micromonospora > Micromonospora maris. The sequence goes on from NC_015434.1 coordinate 3,396,583, forward strand.
CCCTGGGCATCGCCGACGCACCCGACTCGTTGCCGGCGGCCAACCGGCTCTCCGCCGCGCCCTGGACGGTCTGCTCGACCGGCCCGCAGGCGGGCCGGCGCGATCCCCGGTCGGTGCTGCTGATCGGCACCGGCGACCCCGGCGGTCGGCCGTTGCGCGACGAGGCGTTGATCCTGCGGGATCCGGGCGGGCGGCTGCACCTGGTACGGCAGCAGCGTCGACACCTGATCCGCGACGCCGACCGGGTGCTGGCCGCGCTGGCCACAACCCGCGCCCGGGCCGTCCCGGTCGCCGCGGCCGTGCTCAACACCGTGCCCGCCGGACTCGACCTTGCCCCACTGCGACTGCCCGACCTGGGCGAGCCCTCCGAGCGGGTGGTCGACGCCCGGGTCGGCGACGTCCTGCTGGTCAGCAACTCCGGCGGCGGCCGGCAGTACGCGGTGGTGCTGCGCGACGGCCTCGCCGGCGTCACCGAGTTGCAGGCCGGCCTGCAACTCGCCCGGACCGGCCAGCGCGAACCGGAGCAGATCAGCCTCGGGCGGTTCGCCGCCCTGCCGAAGCTGCCCGATCTCGCGCCCGAGGGCCCCGACGCGCCACCGAGCACGCCGCCCCGACTGGCCGCCCCCGGCTCACCGGTGCTCTGCGCCCTCGTCGGCGACGACCCGACCGGCGTCGACCTGCGTCTGGACGCGACCCTGCCCGACCTGTCCGCCGCCACGCCCACCGTCGCGGCGGCGGCCGGCCGGACGGTGGCCGACCACGTGCTGGTCGAGCCCGGCAGCGGCGCCCTGGTCGAGGCGACGGCGACCCCGGGCGCCGTCGGCGGCGCGCTCTGCGTGGTCACCGACCTGGGCCGGCGCTACGTGCTCGCCGACGCCGAGGTTGCCGCCATGCTCGGCTACGGGCAGACCCGACCCGTCCGGCTGCCGGCGGGCCTGGTCAGCCTCGTCCCGGCCGGAGCGAGCCTGGACCCGCAGACGGCCCGACGGGCCGTCACCTCCTAGAGTTCCAGCCGCCCATGAGATGCGTGTGCGGCCGATCCCCCGCCGAGAGTAGGTGTCCGTCGATGGCATGCCGTATCAGTGAGCTTGTGCTCAAGTGCCGCGAGCCCGAGGTGCTGGCGCGGTTCTGGTGCGAGGTCTTGGACTTCGTAGTGCTTGATCGCGAGGGGGAGGGCTGCATCGAGATAGGGCCGCGCGAAGGGTTCGGCGGTCCGCAGCCGACGATCTTCCTCATCCGCACCGACGAGCCGACGATCGGGCATGCCCGGCTGCACATCGACGTCAACGCCACCGACCGCGATCAGGACGCCGAGCTCGAACGCCTCTTGGGCCTCGGGGCCGAACTCGTCGACATAGGTCAGCCTGTGGAGGCATCCTGGCACGTCCTCGCCGATCCGGAAGGAAACGAGTTCTGCCTGCTCAAGCGCCGCCTTGACCCGGTCTGATGCCCCTCGTCGGCACCGAGAGCGGCGGTCGGCGGACCAGGGCCGGTGGCCCGGCCACCTGCTCCGCGCACGCCAGCGCCGCTGCCGTGGCCTGGGCGGTGGCGGGCAGCAGTGGTGGGCGCGGGGTCGGGGTCGGGATGCGTCCCTGGGCGTGCAACACCGCCTTGATCACCGACGGGTTGGGTTCGGCGAACAGCGCAGCCGAGAGGGTGGCGAGCCGGTGCCCGAGCGGCCGGGCGCGGGTGGTGTCCCCGTCGCGCCAGGCCGCGACCAGGGCGGCGTAGTCGGCGGTGGCCAGGTGCGCGGAGGCGACGATGCCGCCGTGTGCGCCGAGCGCGAGCAGCGGCGAGAGGTACGCGTCCTCGCCGCCGAGCACCGCGAAGTCCGGTGCCGGGTCGGCGAGCAGGGCGATGGTGTCGGCGTCGATGCCGCCGACCGCGTGCTTGACGCCCACCACCTGAGGCAGGTCGGCGAGGCGACGCAGCGCCCCGGCGGACAGCGCCTGCCCGGTGCGGTACGGCACGTGGTAGGCGACCAGCGGCACGGGGGAGACCTCCGCCAGCCGGGCGAAGTGCGCGAGCACCGCCTCCTCGCCGGGGCGCAGGAACGGCGGCACCAGACAGAGCGCCGCGGTGACGCCGGGGCGCCCGGCGAGGGCGCGCAGGTCCTCGGCGGTGTGCGCGCCGACCATGAACCCGGCGCGGTGTCGCCGACAGGCCGCGCCGAGGGTGTCGAGCACCGCGCGTTGCTCGGTGGCGCTCAGCGCGTGCGGTTCGCCGGTGGTGCCGAGGGCCACCAGACCGTCGGCGCCGTCGGCGAGCACCCGGTTGGCGAGACGGGTCAGCGCCTCCTGGTCGACCTCGTCGCGCGCGTCGAAGGGCGTGATCAGCGGTACGTACAGTCCGGTGGGTGTCATGCCACCAGCCTGCGACCGCACAGCGTGAAGCACCAGTTCCGATTCCTCCACGAATCCGTAAGCTGAGCTGATGCTTGACGTCCGTCGGCTGCGGCTGCTGCGCGACCTGGCCCGCCTCGGCACCATCGCCGCCGTCGCCGAGGCGCACACCTACTCACCGTCCGCCGTCTCCCAGCAGTTGGCCGCGCTGCAACGGGAGACCGGCGTCGTGCTCCTGGAACGCGTCGGTCGAGGGGTACGCCTCACCGCAACCGCGACGGCACTGGTACGACACACCGAGGTGATCCTCGCCGGGCTGGAAGCCGCCGAGGCCACCCTCGCCGCCGCTCGCGGTGGACTGCTCGGCACGGTACGCATCGGGGCGTACCCCAGCGCGGTGCGTCCCCTGCTGCTACCCGCCCTGGTCGAGTTGGCCCGCGAGCATCCAGGGCTGGATCTGCTGGTCACCGAGTTGGATCCGGTCGCGGTGCCGGCCGCGCTGCGCGAGCGTCGCCTCGACGTCGCCCTCGTGCACGACTACGACATCGTGCCCGTGCAGACCGACCCGGCGCTGGACTCGACGCCGCTGCTCGACGAGACGGTCTTCCTCGCGCTGCCCGCCACCCACCCGGTGCCCGTCGACCCGATGCGCGTGGTACGCGACGCCGACTGGATCATCGGCAGCCCGGGAACGCTCTGCCACGCGGTCACCCTGCACGCCTGTGACCTCGCGGGATTCCGCCCGAACGTCCGCCACCACGCCGACGACTTCACCGCCGTGCTCGCCCTGGTCGCCGCCGGTCAGGGCGTCGGCCTGGTGCCCCAGTTGGCCGTGGAGGGACCACCCGCCGGCACCCGCCTGGTCCCCCTGCCCATCCGCCGCCGCACCCGGATCGCCTACCGGCAGGGCGCCGCCGACCACCCCGCAGTGCTCGCCAGCATCGCCGCCCTCCGTGGTGCCGCCGCCGACCTGCCCGAGGTGGGCTGACCGGTCGTCAGTCAGCGTGGGCCGGGCCAGTGGTACGTGATGTCGGGCTCGTTCTCCTCGTTGCGGCTGCCGTCGTTGCTGTCGATCGGGCGGAAACCGTGATGCTCGTAGAACGCCCGCGCCGCGGTGTTGCGGGCGAAGACGCGGAGACTTAGCCCGGTCGGGCTGGCCTGCTGTGCGTGGGTGAGTAGCGCGGTGCCGATGCCCTGCCGGCGGGCGTCGGGGCGCAGGTAGAGGTGTGCCAGCAGGCTGCCGTCGAGGGCGGCGAAGCCGAGGATCTCGCCGGTCGTGGTGGACTCGGCGACCCAGGTGGTGCTGGTCGGCAGCATCACCTGGGTGATCCATGCTCTGGTCTGCTCGTCGTCGTACAGGCGGGGAAGGTAGGGCATGGCGGCTGCTCGGGACGCCAGGAACACCTCGGCGACCGCGTCGGCGTCGCTGTCGCGGGCAGGACGGATCACGATGTCCGCCAGGGTGGCGCTCACGACGCGGGGCGGGTGCCCCGCACGGCGTACCGGTGCATCGTCACACCCTCGTCGAAGGATGCCTGTTCGAGCAGGTCCAGTTCCAGTGGCTCGTCGTGCGCGTCGAACAGGGGCCGGCCGCTGCCGAGCACGACCGGATGGGTGAACAGCAGCACCTCGTCGAGCAGTCGGGCCCGCAGCAGTTGGGTGGCCACGGTGGCGCCGCCGACGCCGATGACACCGTCGGTCTCGGCGCGTAGCTTCGCCAGTTGCTCGATCGCGTCGTCGCCGCCGATGATCCGGGTGTTGTGGTCGGCGTGCGTGCGGGTGCGCGACACCAGCACCTTGGGCATCGACGTCCAGATCTCGCCGTACTCGCGCAGGAAGTCGGGCAGCGAGTCGTCGTGGCGGGCGGCCGGCCAGAACGACTCCATCGTCTCGTAGATCGTGCGGCCCTCGACCGCGAGCGACATGGCCCGGGCCCGCTCGTTGAAGACGCGGTGCAGTGGCTCGGTGATGCGCATCCACTTGCCGCCGCCCGCCTCGCCCGGGGCGTACTCGATCCGCAGATCCACGGAGACGTTCATCCAGTACACGAACCGACCCGGCATCACGGTCCTTCCGGCGACGACCTGCTGCTGTCCACCGATGACCGTAGTGGAGTCGACGATTGCATGGTGGCCCGAAACGCGGTCAGCGCAGGACGAGCAGGTCGAGCGCGTCGATCACCGGTCCACTGTCCACCTGGGCGGCCTGGTGCAGTCGCCGCAGCCCTGCGGCGTACGCGTCGTCGTCGATCAGTTGCAGCAGGGTGTGCGCCTCCCGACGCAGGCTGGCGACCACCTCGCCGAGCGACGTGGCGGTGAGTTCGGGGATCTGCTCGACGGCGACCAGGGTGAAGTCCGCCGCGCCGAAGGCGGCTTCGACGTCGGCGATGCTCGGAAAGGTGTCGAGCACCGCGATGGCTTCCGGGAAGTAGCGGAACAGGCTGATCCTCTCGGGTCGGCCGGCGAACCCCGACCGGATGAGCACCGAGGCGCCGGGGCGCAGCACTCGCCGCAGTTCGTGTGCGGCGGCGGGCAGGTCGGGAATGTGGTGGATGACGGTGGAGAGCCATACCGCGTCGACGCTGCCGTCGGGCAGTGGGATGTGCGCGGCGTCGCCGGCCAGGACCGGCGCGAAGACGCTGTGGTCCCGCATGGCCGCTGATGGTTCGACGGCGACGATCTCGGCGTCGGGCAGCCAGGTGGTGAAGGCCCGCGCCCAACTCCCGGTACCGGAGCCCAGGTCGAGCACCCGCATCCCCGGTTGCGGGTCGAGGTGCCGGATCACGGCCGCCTGCCAGGCGGCGAGGCTGTCCTCGGTGACGTGTCGGTTGGCCTTGAACGCCGCCGCGTCGGCTGCGTTGTATGCGATGCGTGCCATGCCGACCAGCCAACTACCAAGCCAAGCGTACAAACAAGCATAAAATGGCCTAATTCACACAAGCGGCACGATCTTCCACCGACGACGGCGGCGGTGTTCAGCTCTGTTCGAGTTGCTTCTCGTACCAGGCGAGTTTTTCCTCGACCCGGGCCTGCCAGCTGCGAAGCTGGTCCATCTGCTGTTGGACGGCGGCGGCGTGTTCGCGCAGCAGCTCGACGCGTTCGGCGACGGTGTCGGGGTCGCGGCAAAGTTCGCCGTAGCGGCGCAGCCGTTCGATCGGCATGCCCGCGTCGCGCAGGCAGCGCAGGAAATCCAGAGTGGCCAGATCGCTGTCGCGGTAGACCCGACGCCCACCGGGCGTACGCGCCACCGGTGCGAGGATGCCCTCCCGCTCGTAGTAGCGCAGGGTGTCGATGGAGAAACCGCTGCGCCGCGCCGCCTCAGCGGGTGTGTACGTCCTCACCCTCCGGACCGTACCGCTTGACCTGGAGCGCGCTCCAGGTTGAATCGTGGTCGCATGACTTCGGATCACTTCGATGAGGCTCGACGCCCGGCCGTCTCCGCTCTCGTGCTCGGCGCGATGACCTTCGGCACTCTCGTCGACGAGAAGACCTCGTTCGAGTTGCTCGACCGGTTCGTGGAACGCGGTGGCGAATGGATCGACACCGCCGACTGCTACGCGTTCTGGCACAGCCCGGACGGGCGGGGCGGGGACAGCGAGCGGATCCTCGGCCGCTGGCTCGCCGCCCGCCCCGGCGTCCGCGCGCGGGTGCGCATCGCCACCAAGGTCGGTGCGGAGCCGCTGTGGAAGGGCTCCTGGCCCGCGCACCGGGCGGGGCTGAGCCGTCGGGCGATCAGCGACGCCTTCGCCGGCAGCCTGGACCGGCTGGGAGTCGAGTACGTCGACCTGCTCTGGCTGCACCAGGAGGATCGGGCCACGCCCATCGAGGAGAGCGTGGACGCGATCGCCGAGCAGGTCACCGCCGGCACCGTACGCCGGGTCGGTGCCTCCAACCACCCGGCCTGGCGGATCGAACGGGCCCGCGCGTACGCGACCGCCCGGGGCACCATGCCGATCGACGCGTTCCAGTTGAACGCCACCTATCTGCGGGTACGCCCCGGCACCCGACCGGACGGCGTGATCCACCCGCACGGGGTGCTCAGCGACGAGCAACTCGACTTCGCCCGCGCGCACCGGATGGACCTCTGGGCCTACACGCCGCTGCTGAGCGGGGCGTACGACAATTCGGCCAAGTCAATCCCGCAGGTCTACGACCATCCGGGCAACACCCGCCGGCTGGCGGCGCTGGACGCGGTGGCCCGCGACACCGGCGCGACGCGCGGCCAGGTGGTGCTCGCCTGGCTGGTCAGCCAGGGCATCCGGCCCATTCTCGGTGGCAGCAAGCTCCACCAGCTCGACGCCGCCCTGGACGGGGTCGCCCTCACCCTCGACGAGACGCACCTGGCCCGACTGAACTCGGCGGACTGACCGGCTGACGCCCTGCCGACCCGACCACGGCCCTCGGCACCACTGCGGCACCGAGCCCGCGGCCGGGTCGCCACCACGCCGAGTTCGGCGAGCACCCCGCGCAGGTGCTCGATCGCCGCGTGCCCGCCCTGCGACATCGTCCGGACCGCCCACGACAACGGCGAGCACGTCCAACGGCGGCTCGGCACCCACCCCGGCGTACCGTTCGTCGACCTCGCCCGCACCGCCCGCGACCTGGTCGTCGACATGCACGGCCAACCTCCCGCCGACCTCGCGTACCGGCTCGACCGGCCCTGGCGGACCCGCCTGATCTCCGGCCTCTACGAGGCGGACCGCGACGAGGAGCACTACTACGAACTGCCGTCGCTGACCGAGAGCTTCGACGCGATCGCCTACCTCCCGACGATCACCCCGATCCGCCCGCTACCGCCGGGCCGCACCTCCCACGGCCGGGCCGCAGCCGGTCCGAAGGGCGCAGCCGGTATGGAAGGCGCAGCCGGTCTGGAGGGCGGCGCGGCCCGAGAGGCGTGACGTGGTCAGGCGGGGCGGCGCAGCACGGTGACGGCGAAGTCCGCGTCGTCGTGCCACGGACGCAGGTCCCAGGTGGCGAAGCGGTGGTCGCGCCGCAGCCCGGCGGCGGCCACATGGGCGTCGAAGTCGGCAAGCGGATAGCCCCGGTCGGTGCCGAAGCCGATCGCGATCACCCCGTCGGGGCGTACGTGCGCGGCCACCTGACGCAGCACCGCCACCTCGGTGCCGGCGGCCACGAAGGTCATCACGTTGCCGGCCAGCACCGCCGCGTCGAACGGCTCCGGCTCCCCGGCCGTGGCGAGATCCAACGTCGTCAGGTCGGCGACCAGCCAGCGCGGCCCCGGATGGTCGGTGCGGGCGGCCTCGACCAGCACCGGGTCGGCGTCCACGCCGACCACCGTGTGGCCGCGAGCGGCCAGTTCGGCGCCGACCCGGCCGGTGCCGCAGCCGGCGTCGAGGATCCGCGAGCGGGGCGGCACCAGCGCGTCGACCAGCCGTGCCTCACCGGCCAGGTCGGCACCCTCGGCAGCCAGTTGCCGGAACCGGTCGACGTACCACTGCGAGTGTTCCGGTCCGGTGTCGGTGGCCCAGCGGGTCGGGCTGCCCGGGGCGGCGCTGCGCTCGCTCATCGGACCACCGTAACCAGCGGTGCTCAGGGCAGTCGGGCCACCGTCACGAACTCGTTGTAGGTGAACACCCGACCGGCGGCGCGGGGGAACGGGAAGGAGTACTGCCGCTGCACGCTCAGGCCGAGAGCGCCGCAGTCCTCGGCCGCCTCGGCGAAGCCGACGAACCGGACGTGCGACGAGTCGCTGTGGTAGCCGCGCTCCTGCGGGGTGATGAAGACCGCCCGGCCGCCGGGGCGGACGAACGGCAGGTACGAGGCGACCACCTCGCGGGCCTGCTCGGCCGGCATGTGCTCCAGCAGGTGCGCGGCGAGCAGCGAGTCGAAGGCACCCGGCCGGGCGTGCTCGGAGGCGAAGAACTCCTCCGTGGTGTACGCCTGAAGGCCGAGCGCGCGGCTGTGCGCCACCGACGTCGGGTTGTGGTCCACCCCGACCGCACCCTCGCCGAGGTTGATCAGGTTGCGGCCGAGCCCCGAGCCGACGTCGAGGGTCCGGCCCAGGCGCAGCCGGCGCAGGTTCCACCGGTAGGGTGCCTGCACGTCCAGGAGCCGCTTCCAGCGGGCACCGCTGAGCTGCTGCAACCGTTCGGTGTAGTCCGCGCCCTGGGTGCCCGTGGGACCCTGCCGCGACTGCTTCATCCGGGGCTCCTTCGCCTCGTCATGCCACTGGACCTGCGGCCGCCCCCGTACGCAGGGATCGGGTCTGATTCATCGAATATCTTCGACCGATATGCGCCGGTTCCTAGACTATCCCGTGATTGCTGTCCCCGGGAGTCGACGGCCGGGTCAGTGAACCTCGGATCGGCCGGAGCCTATGCTGGAACCCAGCGCTACCGGGAAGTGACACATGGTGGAACAGGTTGTGCCGGCGATCGGGCCGGGGGACACCCCGCCTGCCGACACCGCAGCAGGGGAGCGGGCCGCCCTCGTCGCGGTGGCCCGGGCCACCCTCGACGGCAACTGGGAGCACGACCACACGGTGCCCTCCCGCACCCTCTACCCGCACCAGTGGAGCTGGGATTCGGCGTTCAGCGCCATCGGCTGGGCGCACCTGCGCCCCGAGCGTGCCTGGGCGGAGCTGACCAGCCTGTTCGACGCCCAGTGGCGCGACGGGCGGGTGCCGCACATCGTCTTCAACCCGGTGGTCGCCGACGACGCCTACTTCCCGGGACCGGCCTTCTGGGCCACCACCTCGGTGGCCGGCACACCGCGTACGGCCACCTCCGGGCTGGTCCAGCCGCCGGTGCACGCCCTGGCCGCATGGCACGCCTACCGCCGGGCCCCGTCCGAGCCGGCCCGTGCCGCGCTGGGCCGGCTCTATCCGCGCCTGGTGGCCCAGCAGCACTACCTGAGCGAACACCGGGACGTCGGCGGTGCCGGGCTGGCCAGCATCGTGCATCCGTGGGAGTCGGGGCTGGACAACAGCCCGGCCTGGGACGAGCCGCTGGCCGCCGTGCCGACCGAGGAGGCGGTGCTGCGGGCGTACCGTCGGCGCGACATCGTGCACGCCGCCGCCGCGCACCGCCCCACGGACCTGGACTACGCGCGCTACGTCGCGATCGTCACCGCCTACCGGGCGGCCGGCTACCGGGACGAACAGCTGGCCGACCGGCACCCGTTCCTGGTGGAGTGTCCGCTGTTCAACGCGGCGATGGGCGCGGCCGAGTCGGCGCTGGCGCACATCGCGCGGGAGATCGGCGCGGACCCCGGCCCGCACCGACAGCGCGCGGCGGCGATCACCACGGCGCTGGTGGACCGGCTGTACGACCCGACGACCGGCACCTTCCACGCCCGCGACCTGCGGACCGGCCGGCTCACCCGGGCCCGGACGGTGCTCGGGCTGACCCCGCTGATCCTGCCCGACCTGCCCACCGCGCAGGTCGAGGCGATTCTCGTCGAGGCCGGCTCACCCCGGTTCGGGCTCGCCGACCGGATGACCCGCCCGCTGCCCAGCCACGACCGCACCGCCGTCGACTTCGAGCCGCTGCGCTACTGGCGCGGCCCCAGCTGGATGAACATCAACTGGCTGGTCCGGTACGGGCTGCTGGCGCACGGGCACCCTCGGCTGGCAGCCGGCCTGGGCGCATCGATGATCGAGCTGGCGGCCACGGCGGGATGCCACGAGTACTTCCATCCGGACACCGGCGCGGGCCTCGGCTCCCCGGCCTTCAGCTGGACCGCGGCCCTCCTGCTCGACCTCCTCGCCGAGATGTAAGGAAGGGCACCTTGTTAACGCCTGGTGTATAGCAGGGGCCCCCTCTTAACGAAGCCCTGCCGCAGGATTGCGGAGCGGGCGCGGAGCGGGTCCGGCAGGTAGGTTGCTGGCCAGGGCCCCGGCGAGCGCGGCAGCGCCGTGCCACAGTGGTCAGCCTGACGTTGGACGGGTACCGCGGCAGGACGGGCCGTGGCCCCGGTAGGACGGAGGGGCGATGGGCCGCGACAGCTACGACGAGCAACTTGACCGGCTCACCGGAATCCTGGCGACGATGAGCCGCGAGGCCGGTACGGCGATCCGGGGCGCCAGCGTCGCCCTGCTCGACGTCGACCGGCACGCGGCCGAGACGGTGATCGCCGACGACGCGATCCTGGCCCGCCGCCGCGCCGAGGCCGAGGCGATGATCCCCGAGGTGCTGGTCCGGCACCAGCCCGTGGCCTCCGATCTACGTCTGGTGGTGTGCGCGCTGCGGATCGCCGGCGCCCTGGACCGGATGGGTGACCTCGCCGTACACATCGCCAAGGTGGTCCTGATGCGTCACCCGGTGGGTGTGGTGCCGGAGCCGGCGGTGCCGGTGCTGACCGAGATGGCCGACGCGGCGGCCCGCATCGCCGACAAGGCGACGATGGTGCTGGCCACCCGGGACCCGCTGGACGCGATGCAGCTGGGCCTCGACGACGACGAGGTCGACGCCGCGCAGGAACGCCTGCTGTCGATGCTGGTCTCCGGCTGGTCGTACGGCGTGGAGTCGGCGATCGACCTGGCGCTTGTCGGTCGCTACTACGAGCGCTACGCCGACCAGGCGGTGAACGTCGCCCGGCAGGTCGTCTACCTGGTGACCGGGACCGTCCGGCTCTGAGATCGGGTGCCCATACCGGGCATTCGACGCGTCGGTGCGCCAGAACGTCACATCCCGTTCCCGGTCGGCCATCACCGGTGCCGCCAAGTTCATTTTTCGTTCACCTGGTGCCGGGAGTCCGGCTACCTGGGCCTGACAGCTTGATTCGCGTACGGCCCGGACGGGCTGATGCACCCCGATAGAGAGGCTTACCTGGTGAACCGCAACGTGCTTTCGCGGCGCGTCCTCGCCGGCGTCGCGCTTGCCGCGCTCGCGCTTACCGGCTGCGCAAGCAACGACAACAGCACGGAGCCCGGCAGCAACAGCGGCGGCGACAGCGCCTACGCGAACCTGTCCGGTGAGTTGAAGGCGTCCGGCGCGAGCTTCCCCGACGCGTACTACCAAGAGGTCATCGAGGCCTTCAAGGGTGAGGCCGGCAAGGTGACGGTCACCTACAACGCGACCGGTTCGGGCACCGGCAAGAAGCAGTTCGGTGAGGGTCTGGTCGACTTCGCCGGCACCGACAGCCTGGTCAAGGACACCGACGGTGTGGCTGCCGGCTCGTTCCTCTACGTTCCGACGGTGGCGGCGCCGATCACGGTCTCCTACAACCTGCAGGGCGTGGACAAGCTCCAGCTCAGCCCGGAGACGCTCGCCAAGATCTTCCAGACCGACATCAAGACCTGGGACGACGCCGCGATCAAGGCGGACAACCCCGGCGTGACGCTGCCCAGCACCCCGATCGTGGTCGCGCACCGCTCGGACGGCTCGGGCACCACCAGCAACTTCACCAAGTACCTCGACGCCGCTGCGGCGGGCACCTGGAAGCTCGGTAGCGGTGACACCGTGAACTGGCCGGCCAGCACCCAGGGTGGCGAGAAGAACACCGGTGTCGCCCAGATCGTGCAGCAGACCAACGGCGCGGTCGGCTACGTGGACCTCAGCGACGCCAAGGCCACCGGCCTGAAGTTCGCCGCCATCAAGAACAAGGACGGCCAGTTCGTCGAGCCGACGCTCGAGGGCACCACCGCCGGCCTGGAGGGCGCCGAGATCGCCGCGGACCTGAGCTACAACCCGCTCAACGCCGCCGGTGCCACCTCGTACCCGATCACCGCTCCGACCTTCATCATCGTGAAGACCTCGTACGGCGACGCCGCCAAGGCCGAGTTGGTCAAGGGCTTCCTCAAGTACCTGCTCAACGACGGCCAGGACCTGGCCAAGGAGATCGACTTCGCGCCGCTGCCCGCCTCCCTCAAGGAGAAGGCGCTGGCCCAGGTCGACAAGATCCAGGGCTGATCAGGATCAAGATCGCCAGTTAGGGACGGGATCGAAGCGATCCCGTCCCTAGCCGGGTACCTGAGCTGGAGTGAAGATGACCTTGACGAACAAGACCCCCACCGCCCGGTCGACGCTGTCCCAACGCGGCAGCAGCGCCCTCGGCGACCGCGTCTTCTCCTGGTGGACGCTCGGCACCGGCCTGCTGGTGCTGGCGATTCTCGGGCTGATCCTGATCACCACCGTCCGCGAGGCCTGGCCGGCGTTCGACGCGATGGGCCTGCGGTTCCTCACCGAACGGACCTGGGACCCGAACCCGGCCGCCGGTGACGCGATCTTCGGCGCGCTGTCGTTCGCGTTCGGTACGGCGATCTCCTCACTGATCGCCCTGCTGTTCGCGGTGCCGGTCTCGGTCGGCATCGCCTTGTTCCTCACCGAGTTGGCGCCGCGCCGGCTGCGCGGGCCGGCGGTGACCGTGATCGACCTGCTGGCCGCCGTACCGTCGGTGGTGTTCGGTCTCTGGGGCATCCTGGTCGTCGCGCCCGCCATGGTGCCGGTCTACCAGTGGCTGCACGACGTCTTCGGCGGCATTCCGGTGCTGGGCAGCATCTTCGGCCCGGTCAGCAGCGGCCGGAACTTCATGACCGCCGGTCTCATCCTGGCGATCATGGTCACGCCGATCATCACCTCGATCACCCGCGAGGTGTTCAGCACCGTGCCGCGCGCGGACAAGGACGCCGCCCTCGCGCTCGGCGCCACCCGCTGGGAGATGATCCGGGGCGCGGTGTTCCCGCACAGCTTCGGTGGCGTCGTCGGCGCGGTGATGCTCGGCCTCGGCCGGGCGATGGGCGAGACGATCGCGGTGGCCCTGGTGATCGGCGGCGCCACCAACATCACCGCCAACCTGTTCGCTCCCGGCAACTCGATGGCCGCCGTGATCGTGCAGCAGTTCGGCGAGTCCACCGGCACCTTCACCGCGGCCCTGATCGGCCTCGGCGTCGTGCTCTTCGCGATGACGGTGCTGATCAACGTGCTCGCCCAGACGGTCGTCCGTCGGGCCGAGGCCCGGATGAAGGGAAGCGTCGCGTGAGCGTCACCGCACCACCCGCCACCCGCCCGGCCGCCGGCCGACCCGACCTGACCCGGGCCGCCCTGTCGGGCCGTCGCCGGTTCACCAACCACCTCGCCACGGCCGCCATCTGGGGGGCCGTGCTGCTCGCCGTCATCCCGCTGGCCCTGGTGACCTACACGGTCATCGGCAAGGGCGCCGGGGTGATGAGCCTGTCCTTCCTGACCGAGGACATCCCGAACTCGTACCGCCGCGAGGGCGGCGGCATGGCGCCGGCGATCATCGGCACGCTTGTCATCACCGGCGCCGCCGCGCTGATGGCCATCCCGCTGGGCGTCTTCGGCGCGATCTACCTCAACGAGTACGGCAAGCAGAAGCCGCTGGCCCGGGTGATCCGGCTGATGGCCGACGTGATGACCGGCGTGCCGTCGATCGTGATGGGTCTGTTCGTCTACATCAGTTGGGTGCTGCTCGTCGGTCAGCAGACCGGCTTCGCCGGTGCGCTGGCGCTGGCCTGCCTGATGCTGCCGGTGGTCATCCGCAGCAGCGAGGAGATGCTCCGGCTGGTGCCGGAGGAGTTGCGCCAGGCGAGCATGGCGCTGGGCGCGCGCAAGTGGAAGACCACCCTGACCGTGGTGCTGCCGGCGGCGATCTCCGGCATCACCAGCGGCTCACTGCTGGCCGTGGCCCGCGCGGCCGGCGAGACCGCGCCGATCATCATCGTCACCGGCATCGTCTTCACGCCGAACTGGAACCTCTTCGACGGTTCCAACACCGCCCTGCCGGCACAGATCTTCCGCAACGCCAGCACCTCTTTCCCGGCGGCCCAGGACCGGGCCTGGGGTGCGGCACTGACGCTCATCGTGATCGTGCTCAGTTTCACGGTCATCGCCCGCTTCATCTCCAGCCGGTTCGCCATCAAGGAGCGCTGACATGGCCAGCAACAACCTCACCACCCGCCCCTCCGTCGCGGTGCACGCCCCCGGCAGCACCGCCTCCGGTGTCGAACCCACCGACGCGCCGGTGATGCAGCTGCGTGACGTCAGCGTCTACTACGGCAGCTACGAGGCGGTGCGCGGCACCACCATGCCGATCCAGCAGAACCAGGTCACCGCGATGATCGGGCCGTCGGGTTGCGGCAAGTCCACAGTGCTGCGGGCGCTCAACCGGATGAACGACCCGATCCCCGGCGCCCGGGTCAGCGGCGAGGTGTCCTTCCACGGCCAGGACCTGTACGCCCGCGACGTCGACCCGATCCAGGTTCGCCGGCGCATCGGCATGGTGTTCCAGAAGCCGAACCCGTTCCCGAAGTCCATCTTCGACAACGTCGCGTACGGCCTGCGGATCAACGGCATCAAGGGCCGCCTCGACGACCACGTCGAGGAGGCGCTCACCAAGGCCGCCCTGTGGGACGAGGTCAAGGACAAGCTCCGCAAGAGCGCCCTGGCGCTCTCCGGCGGCCAGCAGCAGCGGCTGTGCATCGCCCGGACGATCGCCGTCAAGCCCGAGGTCATCCTCATGGACGAGCCCTGCTCGGCGCTCGACCCGATCGCCACGGCGAAGATCGAGGACCTGATGTTCGAGCTGACCAGCGACTACACGATCGTCATCGTCACGCACAACATGCAGCAGGCCGCCCGGGTCAGCCACTACACCGCCTTCTTCACCGCCGAGGTGGACGACAAGCAGGTGCGCCACGGTCGGCTGGTCGAGTTCAGCCAGACCGGCAAGCTGTTCACCAACCCCGCCGACAAGCGTACGGAGGACTACATCACCGGTCGCTTCGGCTGAGTGACGAAAGCGACGATGACGGTGGGCTCGAACGGGCGTTTCGTGCTGCTCGTGATCGACGACGACGAGAGCGTCGGTGGCGCGCTGGTCGCCGAGTTGGCCGATCATCGGGTACGCGCACACCACTATCCGCACGCCGCCGAGGCGCTGCTGGACGCCGGTGCCCTGCAACCGGACGCCGCCGTCGTCGCCTCGGGACTGACGACCATGAGCAGCACCGAGGTGGTGCGGCTGCTCGCCCGCCGGGCCGGCATCCCGACGGTGGTCGGCGTCGGCGACGACGACGGTGGGGTGGCCGCCGCGGCGTTGAAGGCGGGCGCGACCGCCGGGGTCCGCCGCCCCTACCGGGCGGCGGAGGTGCTGCCGATCCTGCGGGCGATCCGTCCGGAGACCTCCGGTGCCCTCGACCCGCCGATCGAGATCGGCGGGCTGCGGGTGGATCCGGCGACGTTCGAGGTGAGCCACCACGGTCGGGTGGTGGCCCTACCGATGAAGGAGTTCCGGCTGCTGTACTTCTTCATGAGCAACGCCGAGCGGACGGTCACCCGTGAGCAGTTGCTCGCCGCCGGGTGGGGCGGGATCTCCGACGACACCTCCAACACCCTGACCGTGCACATCAAGCGGCTCCGTCGGCGGCTCGCCCTCGACGGTGACCAGGCGCCGATGATCGTGACCGTACGCGGCCTCGGTTACCGCTTCGTGCCCACCGCGACCACGCCGTCGACGTCGTGACCGAGGCGAACCGGGAACTGCCCGCCCCGCCGACGTCGGCCGCCCCGCCGGGCATGGTCCTGGTGGCGGTACCGGTGGCGCACCTGCCGCACGTCGCCCGCCTGCTGGCCGACCTCGACGCCCGGCAGCGGAGCGCCCCGCTGCCGCGACACCGGTCCACACCCCGGCCCGACGCGCCGACCCAGGGCTGGACGGTCGACGAACTGCGGCGGCTCAGCCGGGGCACCAGCGCCACCCACCGTACGGTCGCGGCGCTGCTCGACGCGCTGTCGGCCGAGCCGGGACGAGGGTTCACCGTCGAGGAGTTGAGCCAGCGCACCGGCCGACCCCGGCAGAAGATCATCGGTGCGATGGCGGGGCTGACCCGGCTGTTGAAGGCACACCACGACTACGCGGGGCGGGGGCTTCCGTTCGACAGGTCACCCGGTCGGCCGGAGGCTCCCCGGGAGCTGTGCTACAGCGTGGACCGTGATCGTGCCGCCGACTGGCGCGAGGCCCGACTGCCCCGGTTGACCGACGAGGGCTCCGGGTCGAGGTGAACGACGGCCCGGCCACCGTTTATCCGGCCGGGGCGGGGGTAACCAGCGCGGGCTTGACGACGGGAGGGTGCCGTGCGGTTTCCCCTATTCGTCGACGCGGTGTCGCGTCGGTCCGGGCTCTCACCGGACCTGTCCGCCGGTGTGGCGCGTGCGGTACTGCGGACCCTGGCGGAACGGATGACCGGTGAACCGACCACCGATCCCACCGGATACCTGCCGGACGAGCTGAGCGACACCGCCGGTGACCCGTTCACGACCGGGCCGGGGGACTTCCTGCGCCAGGTCGGCGAGCGGGCCGGAGTCGACGAGCAGACCGCAGGCCTCGGCGCGGCGGCGGTCTTCGCGACGCTGCGCGAGGCGGTGACCGTCAACGAGTTCCGCGCCCTGGTGGCCGGGCTGCCCACGGCCGCCGACGGCAGCATCGACCCGATCAGCGGGCCCGACGAGACCTGGCCCTGAGCGGCTCCGGCCGCCGGTCAGCTGCGGTTCTGCGCCGCTCCTGCGCTTCGGCTGTCGAGCTGACCCGTCCTGGCCGTCCGGCTGTCGAACAGACGCCTCCCTGGCGTAGGGGCGGTCGGCGCCAGCCGATAGGCTGCCGCCGTGGCAGGTCTGTTGAGGAGTATGGCGGCCCGCGTCAGCGCGGTGATTCCGGCCCCGCGGCGTCCCGGGCCGACCCCGGCCAAGGTCGCGCGGCCCCGCCAGGTCAGTGCGCTGCAACGCCGGCAACTGTCGTACGCTCCGGAGCCCGACGGCCAGGCCGACCCGGGGGAGATCGTCTGGACCTGGGTGTCCTACGAGGACGATCCCCGCCAGGGTAAGGACCGGCCGGTGCTGGTGGTGGGTCGACACAGCCGGACGCTGTTCGGGCTGATGCTCTCCAGCCGGGATCGCGACGGCGAACGGCACTGGCTGGCCCTCGGGCCGGGGGAGTGGGACCGGGACAAGCGACCCAGCTGGGTGCGGCTCGACCGGGTGCTCACCATGCGGGAGGACGGCATCCGGCGCGAAGGCGCGGTGCTGGACCGGCCCCGCTTCGACCGGGTCAGCGCAGCCCTTCGCGCCGGCTACGGCTGGCACTGAAGCGCGTCATGTCGGGTCACGGCTGGCACTGAGCCTGACACACCGGTCTGCGGCTGGCACTAAGCCTGACACGCCGATCTGCGGCTGGCATGAGCCCGCCTTGCCGGATCACGGCTGGAGCTGGGCCCGCCTTGCCGGGCTGAGCCCGGCGCATCGCCGTGGCGGCGGACCCGGGGTGGCGTCGGATCGGCGCGGTCAGCACTCGGCGAGATGCGGGGCGTCGTGCAAAGCCCGGTGGGCGCGGGCTGCGCCGATCGCCTTGGCCTCGTACATCGCCGCGTCGGCGCGGTCGAGCGCCTCGGTGAGCTGGGTGCCGTGCACCGGAGCCAGACCGACCGAGGCGGTGACCCGCACGGTGGCCGCGCCCAGCGGGATCGGTGCGGCGAGCATCTCGTAGAGCCGGCCGGTGGCGTGGTCGAGCCAGCGGTGGTCGACCGTCGGGCTGGCCAGCAGCCCCGCGAACTCGTCACCGCCGAGCCGGGCCACCAGGTTGTCGCCGGCGAAGGTGGCCAGCCGCTCGGCGACACTGATCAGGACCTTGTCACCGGCGGAGTGGCCGTACCGGTCGTTGATCTGCTTGAAGTTGTCCAGGTCGAGCACCACGGCGACGAGCGGTCGGCCGGCGTTGTCGGTGAGCAGCGCCGCGGCGAGCCGGTAGAAGGCGCGCCGGTTGGGCAGACCGGTCAACGGGTCATGACTGGCGGCGTGTCGCTCGGCGGTGAGCTCGGCCTGGAGGCGGTCGATCTCGGCCTCGGCGCGTACGGCTCGGCGGCTCAGCTGCCAGGAGGAGAGCAGGGCTCCCACCGCACAGACGCCGGACGCGACGGTCAGCGGATCCGGCACCCCGTCCTCCCCTCGCCGCAACGCGCGCCCATCCCCTGGCTGACGAGTGCCGCCAGATGCCTCGTTTCCCCTGGTAACAACCAGGTTTGCGTAACTGATTGTGAGCGGATGGGCACCATACTCATGCGCTATCATGCTCGCTGTCCATTGCAGATGCAATAGCAGATGCACGTGCAAGTGAACGAGAAACCCACACCCTCGTGCCGCTACCGCTCCTCCCACGGCGCCGGCGCCTATCGGAGAGAACAGACGCCCCCATGCAGCAGCCGCCCAACGGTGTACCCGCCAACCAGTTGCCTCCCCTCGCCTGGCTGAAGAGCCGCCGCAGCAATCCCAGTGGAAACTGCGTCGAGCTGGCGGAGTTGCCCGGCGGAGCGGGCATCGCGATGCGCAACTCCCGACACCCCGAGGGGCCGGCGCTGATCTACACCGTGGACGAGATCGCGGCGTTCGTGCTCGGCGCCCGCGACGGCGACTTCGACCACTTGATCGACTGACTCGCTCATCCCATCGGCGGGATTTGCCCCACGCGGGGGATGTTCACCTCACTGAAGGTTCATGGCATGCTTACACGTCGGTCGGGCCGGTCCACCGGCGCGACCGACGATGGCATGCGGAGGACGGCAGGTGACCATGGTTTCCGCCGAGGAGGGCCCGGCGGCAGGCCCGACCGTGCTACGGATGCTGCTGGGCGCACAGCTGCGGCGGCTGCGGGAGTCGCGCGGGGTGACCCGGGAGAGCGCCGGGTGGGAGATCCGCTCGTCCGAGTCGAAGATCAGCCGGATGGAGCTCGGTCGCGTCGGCTTCAAGGAGCGCGACGTCGCCGACCTGCTCACCCTCTACGGCGTCACCGCCGAGCAGGAGCGCGCCGCCCTGCTCAAGCTGGCCCGCGACGCCAACAATCCAGGGTGGTGGCACCGGTACGGCGACGTCCTGCCGTCGTGGTTCCAGTCGTACCTCGGCCTGGAGGCCGCGGCGGCGCTGATCCGCAGCTACGAGGTCCAGTTCGTGCCGGGGTTGTTGCAGACCCGCGAGTACGCCCGAGCCGTGGTGCTGCTCGGTCATGGTCGGGCCAGCCCGGACGAGATCGAGCGCCGGGTGGACCTGCGGATGCATCGTCAGGAGTTGTTGCGCCGACCGCGTCCGCCCCGCCTGTGGGCGGTGGTCGACGAGGCGGCGCTGCGTCGGCCGATCGGCGGGCCGACGGTGATGCGTGGGCAGTTGCAGGCGTTGCTCGAGGCCACCCGTACGCCGAACGTGCGGTTGCAGGTCATTCCGTTCGCCGCCGGTGGGCATGCCGCCGCCGGCGGTGCCTTCACGATCCTGCGCTTCGGTGACCAGGATCTGCCCGACATCGTCTACATCGAACAGTTGACCAGCGCGCTCTACCTGGACAAGCGGGAAGACCTCGACTTCTACGCGGTGGCCATGGAGCGCCTCTGCGTCGAGGCCGAACCGCCGGAGCGTACGCCGGAGATCCTGAAGCGCATGATCGCGGAGTTCGACGCCGCCTGATCCGCCACTGACCGTCCACCGTCACTTTCGGTCATTCGATTGACACTCCTCGGTCGGTGCGGCTAATCTCTGGATCGATCCAGTCTGAATCGATCCAGAGAGGGGAGGGGCCGGTGAAACCCACCCTGCGTGCGGTGGCCGAGGCGGTCGGTGTCTCCCGCAGCACCGTCTCCAACGCCTACAGTCGCCCGGACCAGCTCTCCACCGAGCTGCGCCGACGCATCCTCGACGCGGCACGGGAGATGGGTTATCCCGGCCCGGACCCGACCGCCCGGTCCCTGCGACGTGGCTACGTCGGCGCCATCGGGGTGCTGTTCACCTCCCGCCTGTCCTACGCCTTCACCGACCCCTTCGCCACGCAGTTCCTCACCGGCGTGGCGCAGGCGGCCGAGCGGCACGGCAGCAGCCTGCTACTGGTGCCGCTGCCCGCCGACGCGGCCGGTGCCCGCAAGGCCGTGGAGAACGCCGCCGTCGACGGGTTCTGCGTCTACTGCGGCGGCGACGAGGAGGGCGAGATCGTCGACGCGATCCGTGGCCGTGGACTGCCCTTCGTCACCACCTCGGCCCGCCCGCGCGCCGAGGACCGGTGGGTGGGCATCGACGAGCGGGCCGCCGCCCGCTCGGTGGCCGAGCACCTGACCGGGCTCGGCCACCGGCGGGTCGCCCTGCTCGCCGACAGTGTGCTGCCCGACGCCGCACCCGGGCCGGTGCGGGTCGGCGACCTGGCCGACGTGCCGCACCCCACCACCCGGGAACGGCTCGCCGGGTTCGCCGACGCCTTCGCGGCGGTCGGGGTCGACTGGTCGCAGCTGACGATCCTGTCGGCGGCCGACAACAGCCGTCCCGCCGGTGCCGCCGCCGTGGGCGCGCCGGACGCCCTCCCTGAGCCGATCACCGCCGTGCTGGCCTGCGCCGACGTGCTCGCCCTCGGCGCGCTCGACACGTTGCGCGAGGCCGGCCGACACCTCGCGGTCACCGGCTTCGACGACATCGCCGAGGCGGCGCCCGTCGGCCTGACCACCGTCCGCCAACCCGGTGTGGAGAAGGGGCGTCGCGCGGCGGAACTGTTGCTCGACCCGCCCGTGGACACCGACGCACACCAGATCCTGCTGCCCACCACGCTCGTCGTCCGGACCAGTGCCGGACCTGCCCCGAGGAGTTGACCATGGAACAGCCGACCGGCTTCGTCTTCGCCATCGACGCGGTCACCCGACACGTCAATTCCGCTCGGCCGGACGCTCCCGTCCGTCCGGAGCCGCCGCGTACCCCGCGGCTGAGCGGTGCCCGCCATCTCGCCGCCGTGACCCTGCGGCGACTGGCCGACCAGATCCAGCCCGCCCCGCGGACCGTCACGCCGCACTGCACCCGGTAACGGCGGGCAGCACCATCGCCACGCACCGGGGCACGTCGCGCATCACCTGCACCATCGGGTGGTGCGCGGGCCGATCGACCAGGCAGACTGGGCGCTGATGTCGCCGTTCACCCCGCACCTGCGCCTGCACGACCGCTACGTGGTGCGTGAGCGCATCGGCCTCGGCGGCATGTCCGAGGTGTGGCGTGCCGACGACGAGGTGCTCGGGCGGTCCGTCGCGGTGAAGGTGCTCGCCGCCGGCTTCGCCGCCGACCCCGATCTGCGGGCCGCCATCCGCCGCGAGGCCCGTGCCGCGGCCCGGCTCACCCATCCGAACGTCACCCAGGTGTACGACTACGGCGAGGCCGGCCTCGACGGGGCGATCGTGCCGTACCTGGTGATGGAACTGGTGGACGGGCGCAACCTCGCCGACCGGCTCGCGGACGGACCGCTGCCCTGGCCGTCGGCGCTGCGGATGGCCGCCCAGGTCGCCGCCGCGCTGGCCGCCGCCCACCGGATCGGCGTGGTGCACCGCGACATCAAGCCCGGCAACGTCATGCTCACCGAGACCGGCGCCAAGGTGCTGGACTTCGGCATCGCCGCGCTCGCCGGGCCGCTGGCCGCCGGCGCCGGACAGGCCGCCGTCGAACCCATGATGGGTACGCCCGCGTACACCGCTCCCGAGCGGTTGCAGGCCGCCGCGCCGAATCCGGCAAGCGACGTGTACGCGCTCGGCGTGCTGCTCTACCGCGCCCTCACCGGCGACGTGCCGCTGCCCGTGGGCAGCTGGGAGGATGCTCTGGTGGTGCACGCCGACCGCCGGCCGGTGCCGCCGCCGCGGGTGAGTGGGCTGCCCACCGACATCGCCGCTCTGGTGCTGGCCTGCCTGGACCCGGACCCGGTGCGGCGTCCCACCGCCGGTCAGCTCGCCGCCCGGTTCCGTGCCGCCACCGGCCCGGCCGGTCCGTCCACCGCCGTGCTGCCGATCGTCACGCCCCCGACCGGGCCTGCCGAGCCGGTCACCACCGTCACCGCAGCGGCCCCGGGGCATCCGCCGACCCTTGTCGACCGCACCGGCGACTGGTCCGCCGCCGTGGCCGGCGACGTGCACCGGACCGTCCGCTCGCCCCACCGCCCGTACGGTCCCGAGGGACCGCCCGGGTTGCTGCCCCCGGCGGCGTCCCGCCCTGCCCCGGGCCGACCCGGACGCCGGCGCCCCCCGGTCGGTGTACTGGTCGCCGCCGTCCTGGTGCTGCTCGTGGGGTTCGGTGTGCTGCTGGCCCCCGGTGGCGACGACGGGCAGTCCACCGCCGCGCCCGCCAGCACTCCGGCCGTCCCGCCCACATCGGCCACACCGACGGCGAAGCGACCCAGCCCTTCGCCGACGCCGTCCGCCCCGGTGAACCTGCGGGAGTTCGCCACCGAGTTCATCGCGCTGCTCACCGAGGCGCAGCTGACCGACGGCCTCGACGGCAAGGTGGCCGACCGGCTGCGCAAGGACCTCGCCAAGCTCGCCGCGGGCCGCGCCAAGGATCGGCAGAAGCGGATCGAGGACCTGCGCGAGCGCATCGAGAAGGAAACCGAGCAGGGGCGGGTTCCCGCCGATTTCGCCGAGCGGATGGACGAGCTGCTCGACCGGGTCGAGGCCGCCCTGCCGAAGGAGGACTGACCTCAGGTCAGCGTGGCCGGTGCGTACTCGCCGGGGTCGCTGCCGGCGCGGGCCAGCACCGAGCCGTCCGGTGCCCAGATCGCCGAGCGGCCCGCCGTCTCGTGGAAACCGCCACCGGTCGGGCCGGCGAAGCTGGCCACCGCGACGTGCACGCGGTGCGTGGTCGCGATCCGCAGGGCCCGCTCGTCGGGCACCGCCACGTCGGCCGCGGACTCCACCACCGAGGCGAGGTAGACGTCGACGCCCAGGGCGCAGGTGCGGGCCGCGTGTTCCGCCACCCCGGTGTCCTTGCAGATCGCCAACCCGAGCCGCCAACCGTTCACGGCGAGCACGACCGGCTCCGGGCCGGGCGTGAAGCGGCGCGGCTCGTTTCCGCCGAGCCACATCTTGCGGTAAGCCACCCGCACACCGGTGCCGTCGACCGCCAGGGTGGCGATGTGGTCGCCGGCCACCGGCGCGCCGACCAGGGCCAGCGATCCCGCCGCCGCGCAGGCGTCGACCAGCGGGGCCAGCCGAGAATCAGCCGGGTCGACAGGTGCGGCGTCCAACTCGTAGCCGGTCAGGGACAGCTCCGGGAAGACCACCACCCGGGCCGCCGCCGCAGCGACCAGCGCCGCGTGCGCTGCCACGTTCGCGCCGACGTCGTACGCGCGGCACATCGGCTGGGCCACCGCGATCCGCAACGGGACCCGGTCGAATGCAGTCTCCACTGTGACCCAGCCTAGGAGTTCCGGTCGCCAGGAGTCGATACCGACGCAGCGCTATCGGAGTGTAGTTCGTAGGGTGGTAAGGGTGATTCACTTTCCGCGTACCGTCTCCGCTGCCGACCTGCTCAGTCAGTCCGCGCCACCCGAGGACGGGCTGGTCGGCCTCGTCACCGACCTGGTGGAGCGGCTCGGTGGACCGGGCGCGGGCCTCGCCGTCGCGTTGGAGAACCTGTTCCCACCGATTCCCAGCGAGGTGATCCTGCCGCTGGCCGGGTTCGTCGCGGCCCAGGGCCGGATGAGCGTCATCGGCGCGATCTTCTGGACCACCCTCGGTTCGCTGCTGGGTGCCCTGGCGCTCTACTGGATCGGCGCCACCCTGGGACGGGAACGGGTCCGCGCGATCGCCGCCAAGCTGCCGTTGGTGAAGCTCAGCGACATCGACCGGACCGAGGAATGGTTCCTCCGGCACGGGGTGAAGGCTGTCTTCTTCGGCCGGATGATCCCGATCTTCCGGAGCATGATCTCCATCCCGGCCGGCGTGGAGCGGATGCCGTTGCTCACCTTCGCGGTCTACACCACGCTGGGCAGCCTGATCTGGAACACCACATTCGTGCTGGCCGGATACCTGCTCGGGGACAACTGGCACCTGGTCGAGTCGTACGCCGGCATCCTGCAGAACCTGGTCATCGTCGCCTGCGTACTCGGGCTCGTCTGGTTCGTGGTGACCCGGCTGCGTCGGTCCCGGCGCGCCGGCGGCCTGCGGTCCAACGACACCGGGGCCGGGCTGACCGACGCCGAACCGGCCGGCATCCCCGACCCGCACGGCCGCGGCACCATCTACCGCAGCGCCTGGGCCGAGGGGCACCACCCCGACCAGCACCACCGCCCGCACTGATCCCACCCGTCCCGGATCGTGGCAGTCGAACTGCCCGACACGCCGACCGCCGAACAGCTCTGCTGCCACGGCCTGCCGCCCGGTTGATGGTCGGCGGTGGGTCGGTGGTGCAGGATGCGGTCATGGGTGATTGGGAGGACGACGTCGGGGTGGTCGAGTTACCGGGCGGCGTGCGGGTACGCGGACGGCGGGTCGCCGATCCCGCCTCGCCGGCCGACTTCGGGCTGCTGCTC
Organism: Micromonospora maris AB-18-032; assembly: GCF_000204155.1. NCBI lineage: Bacteria > Bacillati > Actinomycetota > Actinomycetes > Micromonosporales > Micromonosporaceae > Micromonospora > Micromonospora maris. Next base: position 3,421,199 of record NC_015434.1, read on the forward strand.
GCGCCCGGACCGACACCGGCCTGGGAGCATCGGCGGGTGCGGTGGCCCGACTTCTGGGTGCCGACGGACCGGGCCGACGCCCTGGACGCGTTGCGGGAGGCGCTGCGCCGCGGGTACGCAGGACAGCGGGTGGAGGTGGCCTGCCGGGGCGGCACCGGGCGTACCGGCACCGCCCTGGCGGCGTTGGCGATCCTCGACGGGCTTCCCGCCGAGCAGGCCGTGGACTGGGTCCGGGCCGCCTACCGCCCCGGCGCCGTGGAAACCCCCTGGCAGCGCCGCTGGCTACGCCGGCTGCCCTGACGGCACCCGGGGGCGTCGAAACGGCCCGGGACGGACGGGCGGAGAACCGTCCATCCGGCCCGGGCCGGTCCCTGCTGCGGGGTCAGCGCGCCGAGCAGGGGCGGGCCAGGTTGACCAGGTTGCCCGGACGGTTGCCGTCGACCCGGCCGATCGCGGTGGCGATCCGGTTGATGGCGGCGACGCGCCGGTCCTCCAGCGGGCCGATCACCGCGTTGCGGACGAAGTTGGGGCCGCCCTCGGGTCGGATCGCCAGCTGCGCCAGCCGGGCGTCGGCCTCGGCGATCTGCTTGTCCAGGTTGGCCAGCTCGCGTTGCACCTCGGCGGCGGCCCGCGCCGGTACGGCCGGCAGCCGGTCGGCGACACTCGGGCAACTCACCCTCTGCGCAACACCACCACCGGCGTTGTTGCCACCACCTGCATTGTTGCCACCGCCCGCATTGTTGTTGCCGCCGGCGTTGGCGTTGCCGCCCGCGTTGCCGGCGTTGCCGTTGAGGGCGCTGCGGGTGCCCGGCGGGTTGAGGCCGCAGGTGGCGAAGCTGGCCAGGTCGGGGCGTTGTCCCCCGACCCGGTTGATGTTGATGCCGATGCGGTCGAGGGCGGCGACGCGCTTGCTGGCCAGCGGGCCGAGAATGGCGTTGTTGATGAAGTTCGCGCCGCCCTGGGGGTTGGCGGCCTGCTGGGCGAGGCGGGCGTTGGCCTCCTCGATCTGCTTGTCGAGGTTGGCCAGTTCCTGCTCGACACCGGCGAGGGCGGCGGCGGGCACGTTGCCGAGCTTGTCCCGTACCGTCGGGCAGTTCGCCGTCTGCGCCGCGGTGCTGGCGCCGTCGTCGGCCGAGGCCAGCGTGAGGCCGGCTCCGAGCAGCGCGACCGCGACCACGCCGACGCCGCCGAGCTTCCAGGCCGCGTGCTTGCGCTGTCCTAGCGTACGCCTGACCATGCATCTCTCCTCATGATTGACCGGCCGGACGGGTCGACGGGGTCGGACACGGCCGGCTGCTGCGCGATGGGTGCCCGGAGGGCGGCCGGCCGCGGCGGTGGATGCGCCTGCCTGCCACGCCTTCCGGGTGTGGCCGGATCCGGTGCGGGAGCGCTCCCGCCGCAGGTCCGAGCGTGGGGTCTGGTTCGCTCGTGGATACGGGGGGCGCGAATGAACGGTTCAACCTGTTCGCCGTGCACCGGCGGACTCGGGGGCGCGCGGGCAGGGATGCGACGGTCGGGATCTTGCCGTTAGGGTGCGTGTTCATGGATTTCCGGGCGCTGGCCACCGTTGTCGCCGTACTCGCGACGGGCATCGTTCCGGTGACTGCGGGTGCGTCGGTGAACACCCAGGGTGCTGCTCCTGTCGCGACGCCCTGCCCGAAGGCGAAGGCGCCGAAGGTGCTCCGGTCACCCCGCCCGACCCCGCCGCCGCCGGTGGCGGAGCACCGCGTCGTCGGCGGGGACGCCCTGGCCACCCCGGGGCTGGTCGTGCCACCGCAGGTGCCGACGCCGCCGAAGGTGACCGCGACCTCGTGGGTGGTGGCCGATCTGGACACCGGGGAGGTGCTGGGCGGTTGTGGGCCGCACGAGTACGCCACCCCGGCCAGCGTGCAGAAGTTGCTGCTGGCCGCGACCATGCTGCCCCGGCTGGACCCCGCCGAGGTCGTCACCATCACCGCTGGTGACCTCGACATCGAGCCGGGCAGTTCGGCGGTGGGGCTGGTGGCCGGCGGCCGGTACCGGATCGAGACGCTCTGGTTGGGACTGCTGCTGCGCTCCGGCAACGAGGTGGCGAACGCGCTGGCCCGCCTCGGTGGCGGTGCGGACGGGATGGCCGGTGGGCTGCGCGCGATGAACGAGCAGGCCCGGCAGCTCGGGGCGTACCAGACCCACGCGGCCACGCCGTCCGGGTTGGACGGTCCGGGGCAGTTCACCAGCGCGTACGACCTGGCCCTGATCGCCCGGGCCTGCTTCGACGACGAGCACTTCCGGCGGTACGTGGCGACTCGGGAGGCGGACATCCCCGCCCAGCCGAAGCAGCGCGCCAAGGGCTTCACCATCGACAACGACAACCAGCTGCTCTACCGCTACCCGGGGGCACTGGGCGGCAAGACCGGCTACACCGACCTGGCCCGGCACACCTACGTCGGGGCCGCCGAGCGCAACGGGCGGCGGCTCGTGGTCACCCTGCTCGGTGCCGACGTGATCGACCAGCGCGGCTGGCAACAGGGCGCGGCGCTGCTCGACTGGGGCTTCGCCCTGCCCCGCGACGCCTCGGTCGGTGTGCTGGTACGCCCCGGCGCCACCACCGCCTCCGCGCCGCCGAGCACGATGCCAGCCCAGGCGCTACCCGGTGGGGCCTCCGGCGGTGAGGCGACCGACCGGCACCCGTTGGCCGATCCGCTCCGGTCGGCCTCGTACGCGCTCCTCGCGGTCGGCCTGACCGTCGGAGTGGGCGCGCTGATCGGCCACCGTCGCCGGCTGCGTGCCGCGGGCCGCGCCCCGACCTCGCGCGGCTGACCAGAAGATGGCGGGCTGGTCGAAGGGGCTGGTGGGGCTGACGGTGGGCCTGGTCACGGTGGCCGGGTGCGGCCGACCCCAGCCCAACCCGCCACCGTCCACGGCCCCGCCACCGTCGCTGCCGGACTTCGTCGTGCTCTCCGACGTGGACCCACGCATCCTGACCGACATCCGGTACGCCGGCCCGCACAACTTCGTCGGCCGGCCCGTCACCGGCTACCCCGAACCGCTCTGCCTGCTCACCACCCAGGCCGCCGAGGCGCTGCGCCGGGTGCAGGACGCCGCCCTGGCCACCGGCCACACCCTCAAGGTGTACGACTGCTACCGCCCGCAGTCGGCCGCCGACGAGTTCGTGGCCTGGGCCCGCCGCCCCGACGAGGAGCAGATGAAGGCCGAGTTCTATCCCCGGGTGGCCAAGTCGGACCTGTTCGACCAGGGCTACCTCGGCGCACCCACCGCGCACAGCCGAGGCAGCACCGTCGACCTCACCCTGGTCGACCTGCCCGCCCGCCAGCAGGCCGGATACCTGCCCGGCCAACCCCTGGTCGCCTGCACCGCCGCCCAGCCGCAGCGCTTCGGTGACAACAGCGTCGACATGGGCACCGGCTTCGACTGCTTCGACCCGCTCGCGCACACCGACTCCGCCCGGGTCAGCCCGACCGCCCGGGAGAACCGGCGGCTGCTGCACCGGTTGATGACCGACGGCGGATTCGTCGGCTACGACCGGGAATGGTGGCACTTCCGCTACCGCGACGAACCCTGGCCGGACACCTACTTCGACCGGCCGGTCGCCCGTTCCTCGGTCGGCTGACCGCCCCGGTCGGCCAGGGGCAGCCAGGCGAGCACGTCGGCGATCTTCGCATCCCAGTACGCCCAGTCGTGCTCGCCGGGGGAGAAGTCCACGGTCAGCGGCAGTCCTACCGACCGGGCCCGCTCGACGAACCGCACGTTGTCCTCGTACAGGAAATCCTCGGTGCCGCAGGCGACGTAGAGCGGGGGTGCGGCAGCGGCCGAGTCCAGCAGGGTGAGCAGATCGTCGTCGGTGCCGCGCACCGGGCGGTCACCGAAGGCGGTGTGCCACACCCGCGGATCGATCGGGCGGGTCGGGTGCTCGGCGCGGAAGGCGAGGTCGAGCGCGCCGGAGAGGCTCGCCACGGCGGCGAACCGGTCCGGTTCGCGAAGCGCCCATTTCACCGCGCCGTAGCCACCCATCGACAGCCCGGCCACGAAGGTGTCCTCCCGGCGGGCGGAGAGGCGGAAGAAACCGTGGCACAGCTGCGGCAGTTCCTCACGCAGGAACGTCCAGTACCGGTTGCCGTGTTCCTCGTCGGCGTAGAAGCTCCGCCCGACCTGCGGCATCACCACCGCCAGACCGAGCGGTGCGACGTACCGTTCGATGGCGGTACGGCGCAGCCAGATGGTGTCGTCGTCGCTGAGCCCGTGCAACAGGTACAGCACCGGCGGGTCGCCGGGGACGTCCGCGCCGGTCAGCCCGATCTGCGACTCGGTCCGCTGCGGCAGGATCACGGTCATCGACGTGCTGAGGCCGAGCGTCTCGGCGAAGAAGTCACAACGGATCAGCGCCATAGCGGTCCAATCTAACGATTCCGGAGCCGAGGCATCGACCGACACCACAACGCGGACCCGTCGGGTGTGTGCCGCGCTCATGTCGCCGGTGACCTGGATCACGCTAGCGTCGTCGTACGCCGACATCACCGCCGGCGCTCACCTCGTACCAGGGAGAGCGTCATGCTGAAACCCGCCCTGCGACTGCTTGCCGGAGCCCTCGCGGTACTGCTGATCGCCCCCACGGCACCCGCGTCCGCCGCGCCCACTGTGCACACCAGGACCCCCGTCTCCGCGAGCCTGTCGACGTACCGCGTCTCCGGCGTGTACGTCGCCGGCGTCTCCTCCGGGGCCTATCTGGCGACACAACTGCAGGTGGCCTACTCGCAGCGGATCAGGGGAGCGGCGCTGTTCGCGGCCGGCCCGTACTACTGCGCTCAGAACAACGTCGCCCAGGCGCTCTACGGCTGCGGCGACAACCTCTACCCGACGTACCTGAGCGCCCTGCAGACCTACACCCGGACCTGGGCCGGCTACGGCTGGATCGACCCGGTCAGCGGGTTGTCCGGCGAACCGGTCTACGTCTTCCACGGTCGGTCCGACACCACGGTCAAGCGGTCGGTCGCCGACGACCTGGTCCGCTACCAGCAGCACTTCGGCGCCAGCGTGCAGTACGACAACACCTCGCCCGCCGGGCACGGCTGGGTCACTCCGTACGGGACGGTCGGCTGCTCGGGCACGGCGGCGCCGTACCTCAACGACTGCGGCACCGACCCGCAGAACGCCTTCCTGCGCAAGCTGTTCGGCTCGGTGCAGCCGCCGAACACCGGGCCGCTCGGCGGCACGCTGGTGCGGTTCAGCCAGCACACCTTCGCCCCCGGCGGGCGGGCCGGTGCCGCGAGCATGGACGCCAACGGGTTCGCCTACGTCCCGGCGTCCTGCGCGGCCGGCACCACCTGCCGCCTGCTCGTCGCCCTGCACGGCTGCCTCCAGGGCCACAGCCGGGTCGGTACCGCCTTCGTGGACCGGGCCAACCTCAACCAGTACGCCGACACCAACGCGATGATCGTGCTCTACCCGCAGGCCGTCACCGCCGCCGCCAACCCGAACGGGTGCTGGGACTGGTGGGGCTACCTCGGGGCGACGAACTATCCCATCAAGGGCGGCGCCCAGGTGGAAACCGTGATGAACATGATCCGACGGCTGGGCGGGTGATGTCGGCCGACGCCGACCCGTAGGCTGTCGGCCATGACTGCCGTACGTCGATACCTGAGTGACGCACGGTGGCTGGCGCAGCCGGCCCCAGCGCGCGTGCCGAGGTCAGCGGCCCGGTGAGGGATGCGCAGGTGCCGGCCCAGCGAAGCGGGCCGGTCGATCCGTCGCGGACCAGGCTGGCCGACGCGTGCGCCCGGATTTCCCACTCCCGTCCGTTCGAGCTAGCCATCGTCGCGGTGATCCTGGCCAACGGCGCGGTGCTCGGCCTGGAGACCTACCCCGACCTGGGTGCGGCGGGCACCGCGCTGCATGCCGTCGAGTGGGTCTTCCGGGTGATATTTGTCATCGAGATCGCCATCCGGCTGCTGGCCTACGGCCGCCGACCGCAGGACTTCTTCCGGCAGGGCTGGAACGTCTTCGACTTCCTGGTGATCGCGGCGATATTCGTGCCGGTGCTGCACGGCGACTCGGCGCTGTTGCGCGTCGTACGGGTGCTGCGCATGGTGCGTCTGGTGCGGTTCTCGCCCGGCCTGCGCACGATAGTCGCGGCGCTGTGGCGCAGTCTGCCCGGTATCGGCGGCTTCTTCGCCCTGGCCGTGGTGACCCTCTACGTCTACGGCATGGCCGGTTGGCTGATCTTCGGCAAGGTCTACCCCGAGGAGTACGGGGACATCGGACGGTCCCTGTTGACCCTGTTCGTGCTGCTGTCCCTGGAGACCCTGCCCGACCTCATCGAGCAGGGGATGGAGGTGTCGCCGTGGACGGTGCTCTACTACGCCAGCTTCGTGGTGATCACGGTCAACCTGCTGTTGAACATCCTGATCGCCGTCTTCGTCAACTCCATGGAGGAGGCCCGCCGGTTGGAGATGACCGAAGGGCTCGCTCCGGGCTACGACTCCGACGGCGACGGGGTTCCCGACGAGGTGGACCGCATCGCGATCAGTCAACGCCTCGACGATCTGCGCACCCTCATCGTCGAGTTGGAACGCGAGTTGCGGATCGACCGCGACGACGGAAGGGGACGCCGGGTGTCCAAGGACTGAAGGGATGTTCGTGATCGAAGGGGCCCGCTGACCGTCAGCGGGTTTGCGCCGTACTGCCAACGGTGAAACGGCGGTGAACTCCGCCGTCGTTCTGAGTGCTCTGTCGCCGGACACACCTTTGATCCAATTCACGGCAGATGCAGATGGCGGTCCTTACCGGATAAGGTCGTTGCACCGACTGATGATCTCCCGAGGAGGGTGTGTGCTGGTTCTGGTGGCGGTCCATGCGCTGACAGCCGTGATCGCCCCGGCGCTGGTGCGACTCTGGGGACGGCACGCCCTCTACGTGGTCGCGTTGGTCCCTGGAGCGACGCTGGCGTGGGCGCTGACACACACCGGTGAGGTCCGCTCCGGCGAGCCCGTGGTCGAGACGCTGACCTGGGTGCCGCAACTCGATCTGGAAATCGCGTTGCGGATGGGCACGCTGTCCTGGTTGATGGTGGTGCTGGTCGGTGGCGTGGGTGCCCTGGTGCTGGCCTACAGCGCCCGCTACTTCCGCTCCGACGACCCCGGCCTGGGCCGCTTCGTCGCGGTGTTCGTGGCCTTCGCCGGTGCGATGCTCGGCCTGGTGGTCTCCGACGACCTGCTGCTGCTGTACGTGTTCTGGGAGCTGACCACCGTCTTCTCCTACCTGCTGATCGGCTACGACCCGGCGAAGCGGGCCAGTCGCCGCGCCGCCATGCAGGCCTTGCTGGTGACCACGCTGGGCGGCCTGGCGATGCTCGCCGGGTTCGTCATGCTCGGCCAGCACGCCGGCAGCTACCGCTGGTCCGTCGTCGCCGAGAACCTGCCCGGCGGCGGCTACCTGGCGGTCGCCCTGGTGCTGATCTTGCTGGGCGCGTTGAGCAAGTCGGCGATCTTCCCGTTCAGCTTCTGGTTGCCGGGCGCCATGGCCGCGCCGACACCGGTCAGCGCGTACCTGCACGCGGCGGCCATGGTCAAAGCGGGCGTCTTCCTGGTCGCCCTGATGGGCCCCGCCGTCGCGGAGGTCACCCCGTGGCGGCCGGTGCTGCTCGTCGGTGGCCTGATCACCATGTTCCTCGGCGGCTGGTCGGCGTTGCGTCAGGTCGACCTCAAGCTGCTGCTGGCGTACGGCACGGTCAGCCAGCTCGGCCTGCTCATGGTGATCCTCGGTGCCGGCACCCGGGACGCCGCCCTGGCCGGCGTGGCGATGGTGCTGGCCCACGCCCTGTTCAAAGCCACCCTGTTCCTCACCGTCGGCATCATCGACCACGCCACCGGCACCCGTGACCTGCGGGAACTCAGCGGCGTCGGGCGTCGCGCCCCCGCCCTGGCCGTGGTGGCGGGGCTCGCCGCGGCCTCGATGGCCGGTCTGCCGCCGATGGCCGGGTTCGTCGCCAAAGAGGCTGCGGTCGAGGCGCTGCTGCACGGTGGTTCCGCAGAACTGGCGGTGCTCGCCGGTGTGATCTTCGGCTCAGCGCTGACCGTGGCGTACACCCTGCGCTACCTGTGGGGCGCCTTCGCCGACAAGCCCGGCGTCGAGCCCACCACGGTCCGGCCGGTGTCCTGGGCGATCCTCACCCCGGCCGCCGTACTGGCCGTCGCCGGTGTCGCCGTCGGCGTCCTCGCCCCGGCGGTGGACCGCCTGCTGGCCCCGTACGCCGACCTGTACCGCTCCGCCGAACCCGGCTACCACCTGGCGTTGTGGCACGGCCTCACCCCGGCGCTCGGCCTGTCCGTGCTGGCCGTGGCGGGTGGTGCCGGCCTGTTCGACCTGATGCGCCGCGAGCGGGTCCGGGCCACCATGCGGCTGCCGTTCGACGGTGCCGTGGCGTACAAGAAGTGCATCAACGCCATCGACCGGCTCGCGGTCGAGCTGACCGGTCGGACCCAGCGTGGTTCGCTGCCGTTCTACCTCGGCGTCATCCTGGTGGTGATGGTCGTGTTGCCGGGTGGTGCGCTGCTGGCCGGCAGCCCCTGGCCACAGCGCTTCCATCTGTGGGACACCCCGTTGCAGGGAGTCGCCGCCGCCATGGTGGTGATCGCCGCCGTGATGGCCGCCCGCGCCCTGCGTCGGCTCACCGCGATGATCCTGGTCGGCGTGGCCGGCTACGGCATCGCGCTGATGTTCATCCTGCACGGCGCACCCGATCTGGCGTTGACCCAGTTCCTGGTGGAGACCGTCACGATCGTGATGTTCGTGCTGGTGCTGCGTCGGCTGCCGGCGAAGTTCTCCGAACGCCCGATCCGTTCCAGCCGGCGTGGCCGGGTCGCGATCGGGGTGGCCGTCGGCGCCGTCACCGCTGGCATGGCCTACGTGGCGGCCGGTGCCCGCCAGGCCGTTCCGATCTCCGTCGACTTCCCCGACGAGGCGGTCTCCTACGGCGGCGGCAAGAACGTGGTCAACGTGACCCTTGTCGACATCCGGGCCTGGGACACCATGGGTGAGATCGCGGTGCTGGTGGTGGCCGCGACCGGTGTGGCCAGCCTGATCTTCCGCCATGCCCGCGACCTCGGCCGCCGCGGCGACATCCCCGGCGACGGGCCGACCGAGTACAACCGGCCCCGCTGGTTGACCACCGGCGCCACCGCCCGGTCGCAGTCGGTCATCCTCCAGGTGATCACCCGGCTGCTGTTCCACGCCATCGTGCTGTTCTCCATCTACCTGCTGTTCAGTGGCCACAACGCCCCCGGTGGTGGCTTCGCCGCCGGTCTGGTCGCCGGTCTGGCCCTGGCCGTGCGGTACCTGGCCGGTGGTCGTACCGAGCTCAACGGCGCCGCACCCGTCGACGCCGGCGTGGTGCTCGGTGCCGGGCTGTTCGTGGCCGTCGGCACCGGCGTGGCCGCCATGTTGCTCGGCGGGGAGTTCCTGCAGAGCGCCCTGCTCGACTTCCACCTACCGGTGCTGGGTCACATCCACTTCGTCACGTCGGCCTTCTTCGACGTCGGTGTCTACCTGATCGTCGTCGGCCTGGTGCTGGACATCCTGCGCAGCCTCGGCGCGGAGATGGACCGCCAACACGAGACCGAGGGCGACGAGGTACGGGAAAAGGAGCTGGTGTGAGCCCCAACCTCACCTACGTCATCGTGGTCGGCGTGCTCGTCGCCGCCGGCGTGACGCTGCTGCTGGAACGCAGCCTCACCCGGGTGCTGATGGGCGTCATCCTGCTCGGCAACGGCGCGAACCTGCTGCTGCTCACCGGTGGGCGGGCCGGTGCCCCGCCGATCGTCGGCAGCGCCCCGCATGAGGAGATGAGCGATCCACTGCCGCAGGCGATGATCCTCACCGCCATCGTGATCACCCTGGGCATGACCGCCTTCCTGCTCGCCCTGGCGTACCGCAGTTGGCACCTCAACGGGCACGACGAGGTGCAGGACGACGTCGAGGACCGCCGGATCATGGACCTCGCGGACCGCGACGAGGTACCCGACGACGACGTCGACGGCGACGACGACGAGGAATCACCGACAACGGACGAGCGGCAGCTGTCCACCACGGCGAAGGGAGGGCGGGCCGGATGACGTTCCTCGTACCGCTGCCGGTGGTGATGCCACTGCTCGGCGCGGCCCTGACCCTGCTGCTGCTCGGGCGTCCCCGCGCCCAGCGATGGGTGAGCCTCACCGTCCTCGCCGCCACCGTCGCGGTGGCCGCGATGCTGCTGATCCAGTCCAGCCTGCACGGGCCGCTGGTGGTGGAGGTCGGCGGCTGGGTCGCCCCGCTGGGCATCGTACTGGTGGCCGACCAGCTCGCCGCGTTGATGCTTGTGGTCTCCGCCGCAGTGACCCTGTGCGTGCTGGTGTACTCCATCGGGCAGGGTATGGCCGACGGCGACGAGGAGACTCCGCTGTCGGTCTACCACCCCACCTACCTGGTGTTGACCGCCGGCGTGTGCAACGCCTTCCTCTCCGGCGACCTGTTCAACCTCTACGTCGGCTTCGAGATCCTGCTGGTGGCCAGCTACGTGCTGCTCACCCTGGGCAGCACCGAGACCCGGATCCGGGCGGGCACCACCTACGTCGTGGTCAGCCTGCTTTCGTCGGTGATCTTCCTGGTCGCCATCGGTCTGGTGTACGCCTCGACCGGCACGCTCAACCTGGCCCAGCTCGCCGACCGGCTCGACGCCCTCCCCGACGACATCCGGCTGCTGTTGCAGGGCATGCTGCTGCTCGCCTTCGGCATCAAGGCAGCGGTGTTCCCGCTGTCGGCCTGGTTGCCGGACAGCTATCCCACCGCACCCGCCCCGGTCACCGCGGTCTTCGCCGGCCTGCTGACCAAAGTCGGTGTGTACGCGATCATCCGTACCGAGACGCTGCTGTTCCCCGGCGGCCGGGTCGCGACCCTGATGCTGGTGACGGCGGTGCTGACCATGGTGGTCGGCATCCTCGGCGCGGTCGCCCAGTCCGACATCAAGCGATTGTTGTCCTTCACACTGATCAGCCACATCGGTTACATGCTCTTCGGTGTCGGGCTCACCTCGTCCCTCGGACTGTCCGCGGCGATCTTCTACGTGGTGCACCACATCACCATCCAGACCACCCTGTTCCTCGCCGCCGGACTTGTCGAACGAAGAGGTGGCACCACCGCCATGGACCGCCTCGGCGGCCTGGCCCGGCTGTCGCCGATCCTCGCCGTGCTGTTCTTCGTCCCGGCGTTGAATCTCGCCGGCATCCCACCGTTCTCCGGCTTCCTCGGCAAGCTCGGCCTGGTCCAGGCCGGCATAGACGACGGTGGTGCGCTGGCCTGGATCCTGGTCGCCGGCGGCCTGGTCACCAGCCTGCTCACCCTGTACGCGGTGGCCCGGGTGTGGAACCTGGCCTTCTGGCGGGCGCCGCACCCGGAGATGCCGGCGGCCGACGACGCCGAGCAGGCGGCCCGCACCGAGGGGGCGGTGCAACCGCAGCAGTCCCTCGCCACCGCGCAGACCGGCGCCGTGCTCCCCGGTCTGATGATCGCGCCGACGGTGGCCCTGGTGGTCTTCGGCCTGGTGCTGACGCTGGTGGCCGGCCCGTTGTTCGACCTGAGCAGCGATGCCGCCAACGACCTGCTGCAACGCACGCCGTACGTCGACGCCGTCTTCCCGGGAGGTGCGCCGTGAGGCCTGACCCGATGACCCCGGCGGAGCCGACCGAGCCGCCGAACAGCGCACCACTGACCCCGGCTGCCCGGCGTCGTAACCGGATCACTGCGGTGATCTTCCTGGTGGTCGTCTGGATGTTGCTCTGGGGCACGCTGTCGTGGGCCAACCTGATCAGTGGGCTGGTGGTGGCCGCCGTCCTGCTGGCGGTCTTCCCGTTGCCGCCGGTGACCTTCGCGGGGCGGATCCACCCGCTGGGTACGGCCCGGTTCCTGCTGCGCTTCCTGAGCGACCTCGTCGTCGCCTCCGTGCAGATCGCCTGGATGGCGCTGCGTCCCGGGCACGTGCCGCACAGCGCCATCATCGCGGTGCGCCTGCGGGTGAACACCGACCTCAACCTCACCCTCGCGGCGGAGGCGCTGTCGCTGGTGCCGGGCAGCCTGATCCTGGAGGCCGACCGCACCACCGGCACCCTGTTCATCCACGTCATCAACGTCGACAGCCTGGACGAGGTGGAGAAGTTCCGGCGCGGGGTGCTGAAGTTGGAGGAGCGCATCGTCGCCGCCATCGGCTCGCCGGACGAACAACGTCGCGTCCGTGAACGTCCACCGCCACCGCTAGACCTGGAAGGGGCAGCGGCATGACCATCGTCGCCGTGACCGTCACCGCGCTGCTCGCCGTGGCCGGCGCACTCACCCTCACCCGGATCATCCGTGGTCCGTCGATCCTGGACCGTGCGGTGGCCACCGACGTGCTGCTGGCCATCATCGTCGCGGCCATCGCCACCGAGGCCGCCTACAGCAAGGACGCCACCGCGCTTCCGGTGCTGGTGGTGCTCGCGGTCCTCGGGTTCGTCGGCTCGGTCAGCGTCGCCCGCTTCGCCGCCCGGAGAAACGACAAATGAGCCTGGACGCCGTACTCGACATCGTCGCCGCCGTCTGCCTGATCAGCGGTGCCCTGCTGAGCCTCGCCGCCGGCATGGCCCTGGTGCGCTTCCCCGACCTGCTCGCCCGCATGCACGCCGCGGCCAAGCCGCAGGTCCTCGGGTTGCTGCTGGTGCTGCTCGGCTGTGGCCTGCGGCTGCGCACCGGCGTGGACATCACCACCCTGGTGCTGATCGGGGTCTTCCAACTGGCCACCGCCCCGGTAGCCGCCCACATGGTCGGCCGCGCCGCCTACCCGCACGACGACATCCGCACCGACCTGCTCCTCACCGACGAGCTGGCCCCCCACCTCGACCGCCTCTCCACCACCACCCCCCCAACCCCAACCCCCTGACGCCCCAATATCCATTGCCGCCCTCCCCACCCCCTCATACCCTCTCTCCCAGCCCGCCGCGCACCTCACCCACGCTCACCACGGCGCGCCGATCTTGCACTTTCTGCCCGGGCATAAGCCGCAGAAGTGACGTATCGGCGACCAGAGGTGCAAGATCGGCGGTGAATTGAGGGGGAGGCGTCGTGGGGTACGAGGTGTTGGCGGGGACGCGGGCGCCGGTGCGGGTGTGGACGGATCCTTATGGGATCGAGGAGCAGGCGGCGCGGCAGCTGCGCAACATCGGGGTGTTGCCGTGGGTGCAGGGGGTTGCCGTGATGCCGGACGTGCACTTCGGTAAGGGGGCGACGGTCGGGTCGGTGATCGCGATGCGGCAGGCCGTGTCGCCGGCCGCCGTCGGTGTGGACATCGGTTGCGGCATGTCGGCGGTACGCACCTCGCTGACCGCCGACGATCTGCCCGATGACCTCGCCGGGCTGCGTCGGGCCATCGAGGACGCCATTCCGGTCGGCTTCGCCCAGCGTGACGATCCGGTCGACCCGCGTCGGGTTCGGGGTCTGGAGCAGCGCGGCTGGATTGACTTCTGGCAGCGCTTCGCCGACCTGGACCGTCGGGTGGCGCAGCTGGAGACGCGGGCCCGCCGGCAGTTGGGCACCCTCGGCGGCGGCAACCACTTCATCGAGGTCTGCCTGGAGTCCGGCGGCACCGACGACGGCCGGGTCTGGCTGATGCTGCACTCCGGGTCGCGCAACATCGGCAAGGAGCTGGCCGAGCGGCACATGGCGGTGGCCCGGCGGCTGCCGCACAACGCCGACCTGCCCGACCGGGACCTGGCGGTGTTCCTGTCCGGCACGCCGGAGATGGACGCCTACCGGCGGGACCTGTGGTGGGCGCAGGAGTACGCGCGGCGCAACCGGGCGGTCATGCTCGCCGTGCTGATGAACCTGGTACGGGACCGGTTCGAGCAGGTCAGCTACGACGAGCCGATCAGCTGCCACCACAACTACGTGGCCGAGGAGCGCTACGACGGGGTGGACGTGCTGGTCACCCGCAAGGGCGCGATCCGGGCCGGTGCCGGTGACCTGGGCATCATCCCCGGATCGATGGGCACCGGGTCGTACATCGTGCGGGGCAGGGGCAACGAGGCGGCGTACTGCTCGGCGTCGCACGGGGCGGGGCGGCGGATGTCGCGCGCCCAGGCCAAGCGGACGTACACCACCGACGACCTGGCCGCGCAGACCTCCGGGGTGGAGTGCCGCAAGGACGCCGGGGTGGTCGACGAGATCCCCGGCGCGTACAAGGACATCACCGAGGTGATGGCCCAGCAGGAGGACCTGGTCGAGGTGGTGGCCCACCTCAAGCAGGTGGTCTGCGTCAAGGGCTGACCAACCACACGCCATGGTCACCCGGCACCCGCACGTGCGCTGGGCGACGATGAACACGTGGCAGTGCAGCCGTCCGGCACGCCGAGCCAAACGACCTGCACTGCCACGCCACGCCCCCCACCCCGTCGATCTTGCACTTTCTGTCGGTGCATAAGCCGCATAAGCCCACGTATCGTCGACCAGAAGTGCAAGATCGACGGGACGGGAAGGCGGGGGAGAGAGGGAGGGGGCAGGGGGTGGGGGTGGGGGTGGGGGAGGTTCGGGCGGCGCTTGCGCAGGTGGCGGATGCTGAGCGGGCGGCGGGGGTGAGTCGGTACCTGCGGATGGTGCCGGGTGGGTATGGCGAGGGGGATCGGGCCATCGGTGTCACTGTGCCGGAGCAGCGGCGGGTGGCCGGGCGGTACTGGCGTCAGTTGTCTCTGGACGATGTGGCGACGTTGTTGGGTGGCGATGTGCACGAGGAGCGGCTGACCGCGATCTTCGTGCTGGTGCGGAAGTTCGCCAAGGGCGACGAGGTGCAACGCGAGGCGATCTACCGGCTGGTGCTGGCCAACACGGAGCGGATCAACAACTGGGACCTGGTGGACTCGTGCGCGCCGTACCTCGTCGGGCCCTGGCTGATCGACAAGGACCGCGCGGTCCTCGATCGGTGGGCCGGTTCCGAGCTGGTGTGGGAGCGGCGGATGGCGATCATGGCGACCTTCGCCTTCATCAGGGCCGGCGACTTCGGGTGGACCCTGCGGCTCGCCGAGCGGTTGCTGGGCGATCCGCACGACCTCGTCCACAAGGCCGTCGGCTGGATGCTGCGTGAGGTGGGCAACCGGGACCGGGCGGCGGCCGAGGAGTTCCTGTCCCGGTGGCACCGGGACATGCCTCGGGTGATGCTGCGGTACGCGATCGAGAAATTCGAGCCGGAGCGACGACAGCAGTATCTGTCCGGTGTGCTCACTCCGTACCGGTGAGGTACGCGGGCTACAGCCAGCCCTTGTGGTACGCCACCCGGGCCGCCTCGTGCGGGTCCGGCGCCCCGGTCTTCGACACGGCGGCCACCACGTGCGCCTGAAGGGTCGCGCTCGACAACCCGAAGACCGACCGCAGCGCCGCTACCGGCATGCCGTCGTGCAGCGCGGCCAGGATGCCGCGTTCGCGCTGGGTCAGCGGGCCGGGTCGGGGACGTTCGGCCGGGCCGGCCGAGGCGGAACTGCTGTCGGCGAGTTCGATGTCGATGACCCGGCGTCCGGCGTACACGTCCCGGATGGCGCGGCACAGCCGATCGCTCGGCGCGTCCTTGACCAGGAAACCGGCCACCCCGGCCTGCATGGCCCGGTCGAAGTTGCCAGGCGTGCCGACGCTGGTCAGCACCAGGATGCGGACCGGCGAACCGGCGTCCTTGAGCCGCTGGGCGGCGACGATGCCGTCCATGCCGGGCAGGTCGATGTCGACCACCGCGACGTCCGGCCGGTGCTGTTCGATCTCGGCCAGGATGGTGTCACCGCGCTCGGTCTCCGCGACCACGGTGATGTCGCTCTCCAACGACATCAGGGCCACCAAAGCACCCCGGATGAGGTTCTGATCCTCAGCCACCAACACCCTGATCATGGCTTCTCCTCGGTTGTCAGCACGGTACGAGCACGGTGAGGACGAATTCGCCGCCGGCACGGTGCCCGGCGGTGAGGGTTCCGCCCAGCGGGGCCAGTCGTTCGGCCAGACCGGTGAGCCCACTGCCACCGATGTCGTCGGTGGGCGCGGGGGAGGCTGCGCCGTCGTTGGCGACGTCGAGGCGTACCTGGTCGTCGGAGCGGTGCATGCTGATGCGGCAGCGGCTGGCGCTGCTGTGGCGCAGAAGGTTGGTCGCCGCCTCCCGGACGGCCCAGGCGAGCACCTCCTCGACCGGCGCGGGCAGGGCCTCGACCGGTGTCGCGACCTCGCACCGCACGCCGGCGGCGACCAGGACGGACTGCACGCCCTCCAGTTCCCGTTGCAGCGAGTCGCGGCGGTAGCCCTTGACGACCGTGCGGACATCGCGCAGCGAGTCGCGGGCGATGCCGTACACGTCGTTGAGTTCCGACCGGGCGCGGGCCGAGTCGCGATCGAGCAGCCGCAGGGCGAGTTCGCTCTTGAGCGCGATGGCGGAGAGGTTGTGGCCCAGGGTGTCGTGCAGGTCGCGGGCGAACCGGACCCGTTCCGCGTCGACGGCGAGGCGGGCGACCTCGGCCCGGGCGGCGAACAGTTCCTCGATGAACGCGACGAGCACGATGATGCCGGCCAGCGCGGCGCCGGTGAGCACGTCCTGCACGGTCAGGAAGACGACGCCCGGGGTGTCGAGCATGATCCGTTCCACCGTGATCAGGACGAGCACCCCGACGGCCAGAAGCAGGCCGTAACGGGGACGGAAGGTGACCGCCACGGCGGCGAGCGCCAGGAAGCCGATCACCTGCCAGTTCCGGTCGACGAGCACGGGCAGCAGCAGCACGATGCCGGTGACCAGCAGGGCGTCGTCACGCCTGCGGTTGCTCCACGGATGGCGCATGGCGTGGGTGACGAGCCGGATGAAGGCGGTGGCGACGACCGCGAAGCCGCCGGCGCCGACGGTCACCACCCACCAGGAGCGGCCCTCGGTGACCGCGGTGACGATGGGCAGCAGACCGAAGGCGAGCATGACGACCGTGAAGACGTACGCGACGGTACGGGTGACCACGACCGCCCGGGCCCGGCGGACCTGCCCGGCGGCGGGCGATCCCGCGCCCGCCGCCGGAGTGATGGACTGAACGGTGCCGGAGGTCATCTCAGGCACTCATCCCGACACAGGCGCCCGGGCAGCTGACGGTGCCGATCGTGGCCATCGCCGCGCCGGCCGTGGTGCTCAGGTCCTCGACGGCGATCTCGCCCGGCGCGGGCGGAAGATCGGGAATCTCGTCGCCGGCGCCGAGCACGATGCCGTACTCGGCAAGCACAGCGGCGGGATCGAGCTGGTATCGATTGGCGAGGGTGGGATCGGACCACGCGTCGGCGACCAACCGAGCAAAGCGGGTACGGTGTTCCGCCGGTACAGAGGCCATCGGTTTCTCCCTCCACGCGACCGGGCCGGGGCGCCCCGCGCTGCCTGGCGCTGACGGGGGACAGCGGGACAGGCGGCGCGGGACGCCGGCACCGGGTAGGTCAGTTGACGATCGGCTCTTCGATGCCGAACGTGCCGGCGGTGCTGGCGGTGAAGGCGGTACCACCGATGGTGCTGATCGAGCTCGCGCTGCCCAGCGTGCCCTCGGCGGCGCCGGCCGCGACGGCCTCCAGCGCCTCCATGCTCAGGTCGCCGCTCGGCTTCGGCGGCAGCAGCGGCGGGGCCACCGCGGCGGGGTAGTCGATGCCGTGCTCGGCCAGCACCTCGTACGGGGTGTTCTGGTAGCGGTCAGCGAACTCGGTGTCGGACCAGGCGCTCGACACGATCTTGGCAAACTTCCGGCGGTCCTCGTCCGACAGGACGTAGATCCCTTCGGCCATGACGATCCTCCTCGTACCGCGCCGGCGGGGCCGGCGCTTGGCGATGTGCGAGGAGCGGACATCTGGACTGTCCGCTGCTCCGGTGGACGCAGGATTGCGGCACCGGGCCGCCTCCGGAGAGTCACCGGTCTGCTGCTCTCCGGCGGATCGGCCACACACATGGTGGCGTCAGGCGAGCGATCTCAAACAGTCATCATCGACACGATCTGTGCATGACGAGTGTCATGTGCGACCGCCGGACGGTGGACACGACGACGCCACCCTCGCGTGGTGCGAGGGTGGCGTCGGTCCTGGTCAGGCGCTGATCCAGCCTCGGTCGCGGGCAATGCGGATCGCGTCCACCCGGTTGCGGGCCCCGATCTTCGACATGATGGCCGACAGGTAGTTGCGGACGGTCCCCGGTGCCAGATAGAGCTTCGCGGCCACGTCGGAGACGTCGGAGCCCTTGGCGACGTGGGTGAGGACGTCGCGCTCGCGTTCGGTCAACGGGTTGGGGCCATGGTGGAACGCCGCCACGACGATCTCGGAGTCGATCACCCGTTCGCCCCGGTGCACCCGCCGGATGGCGTCGGCCAACCGGGTCGGTGGGGCGTCCTTGGGCAGGAAGCCGGAGACCCCGATCAGCATCGCCCGGGCGATGTTCGCCGAGTCGGCGTGGCTGGTCAGCATGATGGTCCGGCAGGTCGGCAACTGTTGGCTCAGCGCGCCGGCCGCCGCCAGGCCGTCGATGCCGGGCAGTCCGATGTCGAGCACGGCCACGTCGGGCCGGTGTGTCAACGCGTTGGGCAGGATCGCGGTGCCCTCGGCCACCTCCGCCACCACCTCGAGGTCCGGCTCCAGGGACAGCAGCGCGACGAGCGCACCGCGAACCATGTGCATGTCCTCGGCCAGCAAAATCCTGATCATCGGGTTGCCTCCACCATCGCTGCCTTCGTGGCCAGGCTCGGCACGAAGACCACAAGTTCGAAAGATCCGCCACCGACCGGGCCGGCGTGCAGCCGCCCGTTCAGTTCGAGCAGCCGCTCCCGCAGACCTTCCAGACCGTTGCCCGCCGGATGCGGTGGTCCGGGAGGTACGCCGTCGTTGACGATCCGCAGTACGAGGCCGTCGTCCTGCGGTCGTAGGGTGATCGAGCAGTGCCGGGCGATGCTGTGCCGCAGCACGTTGGTGGCGCCCTCCCGCAGGGCGAACGCCAACGGGGTGGCGGCGTCGGACGGCAGGGTGTCCAGTGGCACCGTGTCCACCTCGCACTCAATGCCGGCCGAGGTGAGCACCGAGGTCACCCCGGTCATCTCGCCGGCGAGCGAGACGCTGCGATACCCGGCCACCACCTCCCGGATGTCGCGGTGCGCCTCCCGGGCCAGCCCGACCACCTCGTTGATCTCCCGCTCCGCGGACTCCGGGCGGCTGTGCAGGACGGCGGCGGCCAACTCGCCCTTGAGCGCGATCGCGCAGAGCTGGTGCCCGAGCACGTCGTGCAGATCGCGGGCGAAGCGCAGCCGTTCGACGTCGACGGCCCGGTGGGCGAGCGTGGCCCGCAGCCGGTGCACCTCCCACACCAGGGTTGCCATCTTCACGAAACCGAAGACCACCGCGCCGGTCAGCGCGACGCCGAGCGTGGCGTACGCGATGTCGCTTGGTTCTTCGTGCACGAGCAGGGCGAACGGGATCTCCGCCAGCACCACCGCGAGGTAGGCGACATAGGACAGCGGCGAACGCAGGGTGATCAGCAGCGAGGCGGCCAGGAAGGACGGCACGCCCAGCCACGCGTCGCCGGCCAGCGGGGCCGGCGCGTACGACAGGATCGCCTGCAACAGCAGGGTCCACGACCAGGTGACCGGCGGCTCGCCGCGCAGCCCGTGCCAGGTGTGCCGGAACTGCAACAGTGCCACCCCGGTCAGCGCGAGCAGGGCCAGCCCGGCGTTCGGCACCGGCTGTGTGGTGATCACGCGGGAAGCGGGAATGCTCAGGTAGGCGATGGAGAGGAGGAAGACCAGCGTCTGGGCGGTCCGTACGGCGACGCCCGTCGTCGCACTCGCCGCATGGGGCGCACTGCCCACGTCGACCATCTCTAGTTACCCCCAAGCACTTGCCCGGAAATCCTCACATTCATCGATGGGGGGCAACAACCAGCCGAACAGATGCCGTTATTCGACCGCCCTACCGCTTTCCTTCCCAGCGGAAGAACCGCCGTGTGGTGATCACACCCACCGCCCACCA
The DNA here is from genome assembly GCF_000204155.1 of Micromonospora maris AB-18-032. NCBI lineage: Bacteria > Bacillati > Actinomycetota > Actinomycetes > Micromonosporales > Micromonosporaceae > Micromonospora > Micromonospora maris. The sequence continues at coordinate 3,441,236 of NC_015434.1, forward strand.
GACACCGAGCACCGCCGCGTCCCGGGGCAGCGCGCCGCCGCCGTAGAACGCCGCCCGGACCGCGTCGGCCAACGCGGTGACCGGCAGCAGTTCCGCGATCGTCCGCAGCCAGTCCGGGAAGACCGACAATGGCACGAAAATTCCCGAGCAGGCGAAACAGGCGAACAGCACGGGAATGCAGAGAATCTGAGCGCTCTCCGCATTGGGGATGAGCGCCGTGTAGGCGGCCGCCAACACGGCGAAGACCGCGGTCCCGTATGCCAGGGCCACCATCAGCAGGAGCGGATTCTCCGGCGCCGGCACGCCCAGGGCGAGCAGCCCGATGGTCAGCAGCAACACCAACTGCAACCCACTGAGGACGTACGCGGTGAGCACGTTGCCGGCCAGGATCGACCGGTTCGGCAACTCGGTGCCGCGTAACCGTTTGAGGATCAACGCGTCCCGTCGGCTGGTCAACGTCACCACCAGGGTGGTGAACGTGGAGTACACCGTGATCATGGCGATCATGGCGGTCAGGAAGTGACCCCGGTAGGGCACCCCGTCCCAGTCCAGGCCCGCCGGCACGGTGAACGGGATGCTGACGCACATCGCCACCGGCACCAGGAACGTCGGCACCACCAGGGCCCGGTTGCGCCAGAACAGCCGCTGCTCCAGCCGCCACACCGCCACCGACCCGCCGACCACCGTCACCGCGCTCATCGGTGCCCCACCTTCTCCGGCACGGCATCCACCGGACCGCGTTGCCGATCCTCGGTCAGCCCCAGGTAGACGTCCTCCAGGCTGGCCGGTCGGACGGCCACCTGCGGCAGCACCCGACCGCGGGTCGCCGCCCAGGCGAACACCTCCGCGGCCGTCTCGTCGAGCCTGCGGGTACGGATCACCACGCGACCGGCGGCGTACTCGGCCGGCCAGTCGGTGGGCAGATCCTCCGGCAGCCGGTCCGCCGCGAAACTGACAGTGCCCGTCCCGGCGGACAGCACGGTCGGCAGGTCGCCGGAGACCGTCAGCCGCCCGGCCTCCATCATCAGCACCCGACCGGCCAGCCGCTCTGCCTCCTGCAGGTAGTGCGTGGTCAGCAGCACGGTCGTGTCTGCCTGCGCCAACCCCTCGATGACCTGCCAGGTGTTCTGCCGGGCCTCCGGATCCAGCCCGGTGGTCGGCTCGTCGAGGAACAGCACCCGGGGCCGGTGCAGGATCGCCAACGCCAGGTCCAGGCGGCGTCGCTGCCCGCCGGACAACCGGCCGACCCGGATCCGGGCCTGGGCGCGCAGGTCCACCAGATCGAGCACCTCGTCGCGGGGCAGCGGATCCCGGCCGAACCGGCGCCATGCCTGCACCGTCTCCGCCACGGTCAACTCACCGAGGAAACCGGCCTCCTGCAACATGATGCCGACGTGGCGGCGCACCGTCGCCCGGTCCCGGTACGGGTCGCCGCCGGCCACCCGTACCCGCCCCGAGGTCGCCGCCCGGTGCCCGGCCAGCACCTGCATGGTGCTGGTCTTCCCGGCACCGTTGCGGCCCAGCAGGGCCACCACCTCGCCGGGCGCCACCTGGAAGCTCACCCCTCGGACGGCGCGCACCGAGCCGTACGCGACCGTCAGGTCCTCCACCTCGATCATGACGGTTCCTCCGGTGCGACGCGGTCGTGGCGGGCGGCGCTGAGCAACCGACCGGCCCGTCTCGCCCAGTCCGGGTCGTTGGCGCCGCGCCAGTTGGTCCGGCCCTGGTGCGGATCGGTGCCGTCGGCCCAGCGCGGCAGGCTGCCGAGCATGAATTCGCCGACCGACGACTCGACCTGCCAGTCCAGCCCGAAGACCCGCGCCGACAGGTGGGCGTCGCCGCTGCCGAGACCGCAGGGAGCCAGCCCCATCGCGGTCGCGACCAGGTACGCGGTCTGGTAGGCCACCCCGACGTGCTTGAGGGTGGCCGCGTACCCCATCGCGTCGTACTTCCAGGTCAGCCGGCCGAAGCGGGAGGTGAAGGTGATCAGCGCGTCAGGTGTGGGAGTGCCGCCGGTGGCCTGCGCGGCACCGGCGAGCAGCCCTTGGATCAGCGTCGGATCGTCGCAGACCTGGACCAGCCGGTGTTCCCAGGCGTCGTAGTGGTAGGCGGCCCGCGGTAGACCGGCCACCCGGTGCGCGGTGACGTAGATTTCCAGGTCGCCGGAGGCGCCCCCGGTCGGGTACGGCCGGTCGACGCCCTCGTACGGCATCCGGTTGTCGTGGTCGGGCCCGTACACCGAGCGCACCCGACCGACCCGGTAGAGGAACTCGCCGAGTTGCGCAAGCGTCATCGGCTCGACACCGAACCCCCGCACCGACCGACGGGCCTCCTGCACCAGCACCAGCGGCGGATCGGTGGCCCGCAACGCGTCGAAGTCCGGTCGGGGCAGTACCACCACCGGGCCGGCCGGGGCCGGTTTGACCGGCGGCAGCGGTGGCCGTACGTCGACGAACGGGAAGGTGGCCCCGAACGACTCGTCGGTGCGCCCGCAGCGGCTGCGGGAGTGGAAGTACAGCTCGTGCGGATCCCACTGGTCGGCGGCCGGGTCGACCGCGTCGGTGAGCTGCGCGGCGGCGAGGAAACCGACCAGGTGCCGGATCGCGGTCTCGTCCAACCCCAGCCGGGCGGCCAGGTCCGCCACGGTGCGCGGCTCGGCGAGCGCGCCGACCAGGGCGAGCGCCTGCTCGTGCAGCACACCGACCCGAAACGGCGCGAGCCCCGACTCGACCACCATCCGACCGTCCCGGCGGCGCAGCAGCGCCAGCCGGGACAGCGCCACCGGAGCATTTCCGGTGTACGGGCGGTGGGTGAACCGCAGGTCGCCGGTCAACGCGGTCACCCGCAGCCAGCCCGGCTCACCGGCCGGACCGATCTGCTGCTCCAGCGCGTTGCCGATCCGGTCGAGCAGCCAGTGCAGCCGAGCCAGCACGGCGATCTCGTCGTCGGTCGCGGTGGCCCCCGCGGTGGCCAGCGCCAGCCGTTCCAGGTCGGTCGGTGTCACCTCGGTCGTGGCGAGGGCCTGCAGCACCGCGACCATCGGCCGGTCGCGTTCGCCCACGGCGACCCGGCCGAACCGGGACCACAGGGCGAGCTGCCCGCCGCCGGAGGTCAGCCGGCTCGACGGGTCCAGCCGCAGAAGTCGCTCGTACGGCCGGGTCGACTGGGTCAGGGTCATCGCGCCCCTTTCAACAACCATGGACGGGGTCACAGGAACATCGGAATGGGGTTGAGGGCGTCCTCCGGCGTGGCCCGGTCGAGCCAGCCGAGTCGCACCGGTACGTCGTAGAGCCGCCCGGCACCGAACCGGGCCCAGAAGTGCCGCATCCCGGGCACGATCACCTTGACCACCGGCAGTTCCAGGTCGGGCCGGGTCTGGTCGAGCACCAGCATCTGCATGCCGGCCCGCTCGACGAGCCCGCGTACGGTGTCCACGTCGGTCTTCAGGTCGTCGGAGGCCAGGTTGCGGTGCGTGGTCGCGGTCGACACCCGCGCCGACGGGGCCAGGTAGCCCTCCGAGGCCAGCGTGGCGTGTCGCCACCAGCCCTGCTGGACCGGGTCCGGATAGGCGTAGCCGCTGCCGTCGGGCTGCACGTCGATGACCGCAGGCAGGAACTGGTTCATCTCGCTGAGCGCCCGCTGCACCGCGGTCTTCGCGTCCAGGTGGGCGCCGAAGGCCATCAGGATGTCCTCGGCCGGCTTGTCGGTGCGGCGACTGATCGCGGCGGCCACCGGAATGCCGAGGTCGGCGGTCAGATCCAGCACCCACAGCTCGCGGTTGAGCCCGGCGTAGACCTCGCGGAACTCGTCGAACCACGGCTCACCGAAGCTGTCCAGGTCGAACCGGGGCATGTTGAGCCGGTTGTACCACCACAGCGCGACGCTGTCGCGTTCGACAAGTTCCAGGAAGCCCTGCAGCACGGCGTCCTCGATGCTCGACCCGGCGGCGTTGCCGTTGGAGCAGGCCGACGCGAACAGCTCACCGGGCCGGCTCGGGTACTGGAAGTACAGGTGCGCGGTCGGCACGTGGAAGTGCCGCTCGTGGGTCAGCGACCAGACCGGGCTCCACTCGATCGGCCGGTCGGCCGGCAGCGGGTCGCAGACGATCTGGAAGCTCGACCGTTGCGCCGCGTTCCACGCCACCCGGTTCTCGTGCTGCCGGGGGCTGTAGAGCTGCAGGTCGTTCGGGGCCAGCGCCCGGTCGCCCAACTCCGCCAGGGTGGCGGTGATCCGGGGTTCGTCGCCGACGAACAGACCGCTGTAGCGTTCGATCGCCTCGCAGATCGCGCTGGCCCGGGCCTGGGTGTCGGTGGTGCCCTTGCCGGCCGCCATGCTGCGCAACCCGCTGCGCAGATGCCGCAGGTTGTGCACCCGGCGGGCGAAGTTGTGCCCGGCGTAGTACCCCTTGACGAAGTCCCGGCCGGTGGCGAAGGGACGCAGTTCCCGCACCACCCCGGTGACCGAGCTGACCTGCGGCGAATACCGGGCGAGCACCTCGTCGGGCCGCTGGGCCCGGTGGCCGCCGTCGCCGGTGTAGGTCTTCGCCCGCGACTGCAGGCGTACCGGTGCGGCGAACCGCCGGGCGACCAGTTCCGGTTCCCCGCAGGACGGGCACTGCGGGCGGCGGTGCAGCGGATGCCGCTGGGTGTCGAAGTAGATCGTGTCGAGGGTGAGGATGCCGTTCTCCTGCTCGGTGCCGAGGCCGGCGACGTGCTTGACCGCCTCCAACGCGGTCAGCCGCGCACCGATGTCCCGGGTGGTCGGCAGGTCGGCCAGCGGCACCCGCAGCGGGCCGACGTGTTCGAGCTTGTCGCGCAGGTACTCGTCGACCTGCCGGTGTCCGGCCAGCCGGAACGCCACGCACGCCCAGCAGCCGTGCTCCCGGCTCGCCGGCTTGAACGTCGGGCCGATCCACAGCACCGAACCGACCGGCTTGGTCAGCAGCCACGGGCGGCCGCTGCGCAGCGCCGCGTCGTTCAGCTCGGCCAGCTCCGGATTGAGGTAGTTGTCGGTGGCCACCACCGACAGGTCGACCGGGCTCGCCGGGCCGGCACCCACCGGCGTGACCCGCAGGCCGGCGGCCCCGAGCGCGGCCAGCAGCGGCTCCGTGTCGACCTCGCCGACGACCGACAGGCCGACCGTGGCCGCGGCGAGCCGGTCGGCCACCACCTCGGCGCTGGTACCGGCCATGTCCCAGAAGGCCGATTCGCGTTGCGGCAACTCGGGGTCGACCCGCAGCACGACCCCCATTCGGATCAACCGCTCGATGAGGTAGAGCACCCGCTCCGGCGGTTCGTCGGCCAGGGCGTCGAGCACGTCGTCGACGTCGTGCTTGCCGTCCAGCAGCGGCAGGACCCGCTCGGTCAGCTCGCCCTCGATGACCTGGTGGCCACGCTCGGAGAACACGTACACGGCCTCACCGGGCAGGTTCTCCACGCGCAGGTTGCGGCGTACCCGTGGACGGATCGTCATGGCATCTCTCCCGTCAGCTCATCGTTCGAAGCGAGGTAACGTCCTCTTCGGCCAGGGCCAGGCAGGCCAGCCCGGCGGCCGCGAGACCGTCCACGGCGGACAACTGGGTCCGGTCGGCGCGACGCCGGTCCGGGAACCAGCGGCCCTGGCTGGCGCGGCGGCTCAGCAGCGTACGGGCGGCGGCGTGCGCGGCCGTGTGCTGCTGTTCGTCGGCGTCGCCCCGCCAGGCCGCCAGGCCCAGCTCGATCCGGTCGAGCAGGTCGACGCTGGACGGTGACCCGGCCGGCGTCGGTGTTTGCGCCTGCGCGGGCCGGGCCCGGCCGAGTGCCGCCGCGGCCACCGTCGCCGCCAGCAGCGCGCCCGAAGTGGACCCGACGGCCGGCGCCAGCTGCTCGTCGTCGATGCTCAGGCCGTTCCGCTCGGCGTAGCGGGCCAACGCCATCGCCACCCCCGGCGCCCCGGACGGCAACGCGTCGAGCAGCGCGACCCCGGCCGGGTAGGGCGCCGGCACGCCGCCCGGCAGTTCGGCGAGAAGCTGCTCGTACAGGCTGGCGGCGAGTTCGTCGGCCGCCGTGCAGGGCTGCGCCTCGGTGAGCTTGAGCAGGGCCAGCAGCAGCCCGGCCCGGCCGGTCACCGGGTCGGCGACGCTCGTGCCGGCGGCCAGCAGGTCACGGGCGGTCGGCACCAGGCTCTGCGCCTGGGCCAGCAGCTGCGGGTCGCCGATCACCTGCCCGCAGCGGGCCAGGGCGTAGATGGTCGCGCCGATGCCGACGAACCCGCCGACGGGCTGCCGACCACCGGCCATCCGCCGGTAGAGGCTGGCCTGCCCGGCGACCGTGGTGAACTCGGTGGTGGCGGCCAGCGCGTCCTGCGCGAACGCCCAGTAGGTCGGCTTGCCGGTGGTCTGGTAGAGCTCGGCGAGAAAGACCGCGATCCCGGCGGTGCCGGTGAGCAGGTCGCCGTGCAGCGGTTCGAGCTGGTCGAGCCCGAACGCCGGGTAGTGGACCGCGCCGACCCAGCCGTGCTGCCCGTCGCCGACCGGTACGGCGGCGGCGATGATGTCGTCGGCCGCCGCGCAGGCGCCCGCCAGGAGCTGACTGTGGTCGACCTCGGCCCGGAACGCCTTCGGGTGGTAGACGGAGATGCCCAGCAGCGCCGGGTCGCGGCGACCGTCGGGGTCACCGGGCGGCGGGGCCCAGATCGGCCGGCCGCCGGAGGCGAAGTCCAGGCAGGCGGCCAGCGCCTCCTCCGGCATCGGGGCGCCGCACTCGGCCCGTTCGACGAGTTCGTCGAGGCGGTCCCGCAGCCGCTGCCAGGCGGTGCCGGAGAAGTGGTTCTCCACCCGGGAGCCCTCGGGGGTACGGACCGTCGAGGTCATCGGCTCGGACTGGAACAGCGGGATGTCCAGCCGGCGCAGCGCCTCGATCTCCCGCTCGATCATCTCCAGGCTGTCGGTGCGGCGCGGGTCGGTGTGCAGCACCTCGCGGGCGCCCCGGAACAGCCGGGCCAGCACGATCTCCCGGGCCACCCCGTCGGTCAACGCCAGCGGCCCGGACGCGACCTGGAGCATCGTCAGGTAGTCCCAGGTGCTGCGCCAGATGTAGCGGACCCGGGCCTGGGACAGCAGGTGCAGGGGGCCACGTTCGGCGGCCAACGCCGGGGCGTTGGCGACCAGGCAGGCGTCCATCTCGCGGTAGCCGGTCAACACGTCGTCGGCGTGCGCCGCCGGGTCGACGTACCGGCCGTCGACCATCGGCCGGTACGGCGGTGGCTCCCACCCGTCCGGGAAACCGTCGGAGTCGACCGCCAACTGTTCCTGCATCGGCGCGCAGCAGCCGATGTCGTGTGCCCGCCGGCCCGGCACCCCGATCCTCGGGTACGACACGACGGCGGTCTTCGCCACGCTCTCCTCGATCTCGTGCCAGAGCGCCTCGGCGCGCGGGCCGAGCAGCACCGGCTTACGCATCCGGCCCTGAAGCACGTTCTCCAGGTCGATGAACATCGGCCGTTCGCCGATGGCGATGAGGTTGTCCGCCCACAGGTCGCGGCACTCCAGGAGCTGGGCCAGCCGGGTGAGCATGCCGAGCCGCCGGTAGAAGCGGGCCGGGTCCTCGCCGCTGACGCAGGGCCGCGCCACGACGTACTCCTCCCAGCCGTAGCCGTCGCGCAGCAGCACCCGCCGGGTCGTCAGGTCCAGCGGCAGCCCGTGGGTGTTGAGGAAGGTCAGCACGTCCATGAAACCGGCGACGCTGCTGAGGTCCTTGGGCTTGTAGACGACCCGCTGGCCGCCGGCGAACGACAACAGGCTGACCGTACGGCCGCTGTCGTGCAGGTCACCGGAGTCACCGGAGTACGAGGCGAGGGCGCCCGGGTCCGCCCAGGCCCACAGTTCCCGGCGCAGCATCGGCAGGTCCTGGTGCAGCCGGTCGAAGATCTCACCGACGGCCCGCTTGTAGTTGAGGCAGGTCACCCCGATCAAATACGCCAGACCCGGCAGGCTCTCCAGCCGGCCGAGCCAGCCGAGCCGGCTGACGTCGATGCCGGCGCGTCCGTACCAGTTGACCGGGGTCGCCGCACCGTCGGCGATCTGGAGTTCGAAGCCGAGCGCGGCGTGACACACCTTGATCAGGCGTTGCACGAGCTGACCGGTGACGTCGTCGGCGGCCTCCGGTGTCAGGGCGACGCCACGCAGATTGTTCTGCCGCAGCCCGGTCAGCCGGATCGCCGCCCGCTGGAAGGAGACGAACACCCCGCCGACGAGTTCGGCGGCCGGGTCCTGTGCGGCGGTGGGCGGCTGGGCGAGCAGGAAGTCCACCAGGGCGTACGCCCAGTCGGGCAGCTTTCCCGGGTCGCGGACGACCACGTCGACCAGGCCGGCGCCGAGATCCCGGTTGGTCTGCTGGCGGTGCAGCAGCAGAGCCCGCAGGGACACGTCGTCGTCGGCGACCGCGGAGCGCAGCCACCGCTGCGACCGTTCGGCCAGCTTACGACGCCCGCCGGTGCGGACCGGAGCGAAGTAGACGCCGGCCTCCCGCTCGTCGAACGGTGCGGCCAACGCGATGACGTTGAGCAGCCGTTCGTCGGCACCGCCGAGACCGAGCAGGGTGTCGGGAGCGGACATCGCACCCAGACCGAGGGATGCGCTGGTTGTGGTCATCAGGTGACCTCCTGCCTGGCGACGAGTCGAGCGAACAGCGGTGCGGTGGCGACCAGATGGTCGAAGGTGCCCTCGGCCACGATCCGGCCGTTGTCCAGCACGTAGATGCGGTCTGCGGCACGGATGGTGCTGAGCCGGTGGGCGACGACGATCCGGGTGACGTCGAGGTCGGCGATGCGGTCGGTCACCTTGCGTTGGGTGATGTTGTCCAGCGCGCTGGTGGCCTCGTCGAGCACCAGCACCGGAGGCTGCTTGGCCAGGGCGCGGGCCACCATCAGCCGCTGGATCTGACCGCCGGAGAAGGCCTTGTTGTCCTCGCTGACCATGGTGTGCAACCCCATCGGCATGTCCCGGACCTCGTCGGCCAGACCGGCCAGCCGCAGGGCCTGCCAGACGGCTTCGTCGGTGAGGTCCTCGGTGCCGGCGGCGACGTTGTCCCGGATCGAGCCGCGTACCGCCCGGGCCTGCTGGAGCACCACGCCCAGCTGCGCCCGGACCGTCCGTACGTCCAGCTCGGACAGGTCGCGCCCGTCGTAGCGGACCGCGCCGGAGCTGGGCGGGACGAGGCCGAGCAGGAGCCGGATCAGGGTGGACTTGCCGGCCCCGGACGGGCCGACGACGGCGATGAACTCACCCGGCTCGGCGGTGATGCTGACCCGGTCGAGGACGGGCCGACCGGTGCCGGGGTAGGTGAAGGTGACCTCGTGCAGCTGCACCCGCCCCCGTAGCCGACCCGGATCCGCCGCGCCCGGCGTGACATCCGGCGCAGCGGTCAGCACCGGCACCAGCCGGCGGTACGCGGCGACCAGGGAGAACGCCGAGATGACGCCGCCCTGGAGCATGCCGACCGAGGCGGCGAACTGCCCGACCGCGATGCTGGCCGCGACGAAGGTGCCGAGCGCGACGTCCTGGCGCAGGGCGACCACGATGCCGAGCGTGGCCAGCAGGGTCGGCTGCAGCGCCGCCGAGCAGGCCGCCACCCGCGCCTGCCAGCGCAGCGTCGCCGCGTCGGTGGACCGCTGCCGGGCGTATCGCTGTGCCCAGCCGGCGAAGATCCGCTCCTCCCGGGCCGCGACCTGGATCTTCTCGATCGCCAGCAGGGCGGTGTGCAGGAAGCCGGCGACGGCGGCGAACGCCTCCCGGTTGGCCAGCTCGTGGCGCTGCTGGCGGATGGCCGCGTAGCTCGCCGCGGCCATCAGCAGCAGGGTCGCGACGAGCACGCAGCCGCCGACCACCGGGTCGACGAAGATCAGTGCGGCCAGGCTGACCAGCCCGAAGGCGCTGCCGAGCACGCCCGCGGCGACGCTGTCGGACAGCGCCTTGCGCATCTCGGTGACCGAGTTCGCGCGCTGCACCAGGTCGCTGGTGCCCATCTCCTCGAGTGCGCGCAGGTCCCGGCTGAGCAGGTGGCTCCAGACTGCCGGCTCCAGGCGGAGCTGCAGCCGCCCCTGCAGCCGGACCAGGGCGGCGTTGCGGGCCGAGAGCAGCAGCGCGTTCGCCACCACGAAGCTGGCGATCAGCGCGGCCAGGCTCCACAGCAGCTGTCCGCCGACACTGCCACCGGCCACCCCGGTGATGATCCACGCCGACAGGAACGGCAGGACACCGCCGATCAGCGCGGCGAGCAGCCCGGCCGTGAGCAGGAAACGCAGGTCGGGCCCGGCGCCCCGCGCGGCGAACCGGAGCAGGTGACGGGTGGTCACCGGCGGCCCGGCCGACAGCGGAGGGTAGACCTGCCAGGCGGTCCGGTCGTACGCACCGGCGTCGGCCGCGGTGACCCGACGCCCGTGGGCGGTGCGGTAGCCACCGCGGGTCGGCAGGAGCGCCACGGCCGGACCGGAAACCGGGAAGACGATCAACGGTGCTGCGCCACGCCGGTACCAGTGTCCGTCGAGTCGTACCTCGGTCCAGTGCAGACCGGCGGCGCGCAGCGCCGTGACCAGCCCGGTGCCGGGGGTGGGCGACGGCAGGTCGTAGTGGGCGGCGAGGGTCCGCGCGGCGTCGTCGTCCGGTCGCTCGGGCCGTTCGGCGGCGGCCGCGGCGAGCCGCCGCCAGGCCTCGTCGACCGCGGCGAGATCGGCAGCCGCCCGGCTCACGGCGGTGTCGGTCCGCTCGGCGGTCAGCGTGTCCATGGTCGGATCGACGGTGGTCATGCCGACCGTCCGTCGGTGGCCAGCCGGCGGTAGACGCCGTCGGTGTCGATCAGTTCCGCATGGGTGCCGCGTTGCACGATCTCACCCCGGTCGAGCACCAGGATCAGGTCGGCGTCCCGCACGGTCGAGATCCGGTGGGCGATGAACATGCAGGTGACCCCCCGTCGGCGAAGTGCTTCCAGGACCGCGAACTCGGTGGTCGCGTCGAGCGCGCTGGTCGCCTCGTCGAGCACCAGCAGCGGCGGGTCGGCCGCCAGCGCCCGGGCCAGTTCCAGGCGCTGCTGTTCACCGCCGGAGAGATTGCGGGCGTGTTCGTTGACCGCGCCGTGGTCCAGGCCACCGCGCTGCTCGACCAGGCGGTCGATGCGGGCGTCGACCAGGGCGGCGCGCAGCCGCTCCTCGGGCAGGGTCGGATCCCACAGCGTCAGGTTGTCGCGCAGGTTGCCCTCGAAGAGTCGCAGCTGCTGCTCCACGTAGCCGATCGACGCGGCCAGCGTCCGGCGGGAGTACGTCTCGCGGGGCCGGCCGTCGAGCAGCACCGCCCCGCTCCACGGCTCGGCCGCGCCGACGGCCAGCCGGGCCAGGGTCGACTTGCCGCTGCCGCTGACACCGACCAGGGCCACCCACTGGCCCGGCTCGACGGTGAACGAGATGTCCCGGACCAGCGGCGGGCGGTGCCGGTCGTAGCCGAAGCTGACCCGATCGAACTCGATGCGGCCGGACAGCCGGGCCGGCTGCGCCGGTTCCGGCGGCGCGTCCGGCGCCAGCACGGTGGCCCGGGCCGGATGCGGGGTGGCGGCCAGGGCGTCGTCGATCACCGAGACGTGCACCCGGGTCACCTGGATCTCCGAGCCCAGCCCGACCAGCAGCCCGAGCGGGGCGAGCATCGCACCGCCCACCAGTTGGGCGGTGAGCAGCGTACCGAGGTCGATGCGACCGGCGGCGACGTCGTGCGCGCCGACCAACGCCAGCCCGGCCAACGCGGCCGGGCCGACCGCCGCGCTGAGCGCCATCACTCCCAGCGTCGCCGAGGCCAGCGCGTTGGCGGCGTCCAGGGTCCGGCCGGCGGACCGGGCCCAGGAGGCGAAGAGCCACCGCTCGGCGCCGTCGGCCTTGACCGACTCGATCATCTTGAGTCCGCTGTGCGCGGTGCTGTCCCGTCGCAACTGCTCGAACAGCAGCCGCTGCTGATGCGGGCCCGCCCGCCGCCGGACCACGTTCAGCAGCACGATCTGTGCCGCCATCGCCAACGACATGACCACCAGCAGCCGGGGTGCCAGATAGCCGATGAACAGGCCGTACCCGGCCACGGTCACCGCGGCGGCGGCGGGCAGCACCACCCGCTCGGACAGCGCGATGGCGAGGCCGTCGTTCATCTGGGTGCGGTTGACCAGGCCGCTGAGGTGCCGACGGTGGAAGAACTCGCCGGGCAGCCGCAGCAGCGCGGTCAGGTAGCGGCTGGAGAAGCGGGTGGCCATCGCCGCCAGCGCGGTGGCGAAGATCCGCTGCTGGGCCCACCCGGCCAGCGCGGCCAGCAGCGCACCGCCGACCAGGATCGCCAGCAACGCCGGCCGCCAGGCCAGGTCGCCGAGGATCAGCACCCGGTTGAGTACGGCCCGCATGGTCAACGAGGCCAGCAGGGTGGGCACCGCGGCGACGCCGCCGAGCAGCGCCCCGGCGAGGATCATCGGCGCGTACGGCCGGATGCGCTGTGCCACCGCGCGGGCGAACGGCCAACGCTCACCACCCGGCTCGAACTCCGGCGTCGGCGTGGCGACCAGCACCGGGCCGTTGGCCCGGGTGGCGAACTCGGCCGGCGTCAACGGCAGCCGGCCGACGGCCGGGTCGTTGATCCAGGCCCGACCGCGCCGGACGCCCTCCAGCACCGCGTAGTGCCGGCCGTCGAGGAACACCACCGCCGGCACCGGCACCCGGGAGGCCATGTCCAGGTCGGAGGTCTCGATCCACCGGCCGGTGACCTTGAGGCCGTAGCCGGCGGCGGCCCGCGCGAACCCGGAGGCGGTCATTCCGTCCCGACCGACCCCGCAGCGGTCCCGCAGTTCGGCCAGCGGCACCCGCCGGCCGTGGTGGGTGAGGATGATGCTCAGGCAGGCCGCACCACAGTCGGCGTCCTCCATCTGCGGCGTCTCGACGGTGCGTACGGCCCGCTGCCGGCGTGGCTGCGGCTGCGGTTCCTCGGCCGGCGGCGTGGTGGCCTGGCTGTCGGCGAGCACGACCATCAGCGACCACCTCCGAGCAGTACGTCGACGGGCCGTTCGGCACCGACGATGAGGTCCAGCCGGATCGGGGTCAGGGTGGCGCCCGGCCAGGCCGACACCCCGAGGTCGACAAGCACCGGCCGGACCAGCCGGTCGTCGTCGTGGCCGGGCAGCCGCCCGATGCCGTACCGGCCGGCGAGCTCGGCCGTGCTCAGCGGGTACGCCTCGACGCGGGTGACGGTGCCGGTCAGGCCGGCGCCGCGGACCTGCGCCCCGGCCGGGACGGCGGCCGGCTGTCCGGCGTCGAGCAGCAGCAGCGCGGACAGCCGCTGATCGGCGCGGTCGACGACGCCGAGGGTGGCACCGCCCTTGACCTGGGTGCCGGGGCGGGCGGTCAGGGTGGTGAGGATCCCGGCCACCGGGCTGGTCACCGTCACCGCATCGTCGTCGTCCTCACCCTGCAGCGTCAGCAGCACCTCTCCGGCCGCGACGGGCCGGCCGACGACCGCGCTGACCGAGGCGACCGTCGCCGAGGCCGGTGCGGTCACCAGGGTCGGACCCGCACCGGCCAGCAGGATGCCGTCCAGCGACACCGTCGACTCGATCCGGGCGACCACGGCCCACGTCGTGCCGGCGCCGAGCGCCAGCAGCACGGCCGTCAGCAGGGCCCAGCTACGTCGAGTGGTCAGGCGTACGACGTCGTCCAGTTCACCGGCTCGTGGCATGGAGCCTCGCCTCCGCTCGCCTCGACAGGGGCTCGCCGGCCGGCGTGACCGTCACCGGCAGCGAGTCGTACGTGTTCAGGGCGGCGGTGTGCCGCCGCCGGGCCGGACCCGCTCCCGCCCGCAGGTGCTCGTACGCCGCCAGTTGTCGCAGCACCTCGGCGGCCTGGACCCGGGCCATCGCCGCGCCGAGGCAGTGGTGCGGCCCGCGCCCGAACGCGAGGTGTCGACCGGCGCGACCGGGCCGGAACTCGTCGGGGTACGCGAAGATGGCCGGGTCCCGGTTGGCCACCGCCCAGAGCAGGAACACCGGATCGTTGGTCTCGATCACCTGACCGTCCACCTCGATCGGTGCGAGCGACCGCCGGGCGGCCAGCCAGACCGGGCTCTGCAGGCGCAGGCACTCGTCGACCACCTCCAGGGCGTGGTCGGGTTCCCGGCGCAGCCGTGCGGCCAGCTCCGGGCGGTGCAGCAGCTGCGCCACACAGATCGAGATGGCCGCGGTGGCCGTCTCCAGGCCGTTGATGAACAGCAGCACCACGAACGAGACGAACTCGTCGTGGCTGAGCCGGGCATCGGCGCCCTGGGCGGCGTCGAGCAGTTCGGCGACGAGATCACCGCTGCGGTCGCGGCGTTCCGCGGCGAGATCGTCGATGAACCGGGTCATCTCGTCGACCTGGCGGTGCACCTCGGCCAGCTGGTCGGCGGACTGGCCGAAACGGAACAGTTGGCCGGTCAGGGTCCGGGCCCACGCGTCGACCCGGGACCAGTGCTCGGTCGGCAGGTCGAGCAGCCGGCAGGTGGTGAGCACGGGCAGCCGCTCGGCGATCGCCGGCACCACGTCGAACTCGGCGTCGCCGGCCTGCGCGATCAGGCCGGCGACGAGGTCGCGTACGGTCCGGTCGAGGGCGTTGGTGCGGCGGGCACTGAACGCCCCGGACACGAGCTGCCGCAGCCGTCGGTGGGCCGCACCGTCACGGAAGCTGAGCATCCCACCGAAGATCGACTCCAGTCGTTCCGACTGGGTCAGGGGCAACGGCGGGTCGCCGGCCCGCGGGTCGATCACCAGTCGTGGGTCACCGGCCAGCCTCGACACCTGCTGGTAGCCCGACACCAGCCACAACCCGGCGGTACGCAGAACAGGCGCCTCGGCGTGCAGCCGCCGGTAGAGGGTCGGGTCGTCGCGGGTGGACGGATCGAGCAGCAGCGCGTGCCCTGCCGAGGGCAGCCCGGACATCGGTGTTACTCCGGCAACGGCGTGCCGACCCAGCAGAACGTGCCGAGGCAGAAGCACGGAACCGGCTCGGTCGGCCCGGTGGCCAGGTTCTCCACCCGTAGCAGGTCCTGCGGGGCCCCGGCCTCACCGTCGAGCCAGGAGGCCGCGAGCGCGGCGGCCCGCGCACGGATCACGCTGATGCTGTCTGCTCCGAAGTCGCGCATGTCGTCTCTCCTGAAGTGGCGCATCGTGGTTCATGCACGGGCGAGCAAATCCGGCTAGGATGAAGCCAGCTGTGGGTATCTGGACTACCCACAGCTGTTTCATGTCGGCTGTTCCGCGAACGGCCAGCCCGTCCTCACCCGGTTGCTCTCCGTGCCACTGTCGGCTCGGCTGCGTTGCGGATCAGTTTTCCCGCACCCCCTCACCAGCGGTAGGGCACCGCGCACCTCCCACCCATGACACTTGTCATCCCCCCACCACCCCACCCCCCTCACCCCGTCGATCTTGCACTTTCCGTCGCGACATAAGCCGCAGAAGTTACGTATCGGCGACCATGAGTGCAAGGTCGGCGCGGAGAGGGCGGCGAGGGGGCGCGGAGAGGGCGGCGAGGGGGCGCGGAGAGGGCGGCGAGGGGGCGGTGGGTGGGGTGAGGGCGGCTTAGGGTGGGGTGGTGGGAGGTTCGGTGCAGCGTTCGACCACGGTGGCACGCCTTGGGTCGGGGGCGGTGGAGTACCGGTTGGAGCGGCGGGGCGACACCGTCGTGGTGGTTCTGCACGGTGGACACTTGCGGGCCGGGCTGGTGTGGGACGAGACCGTGTTCGCCGACGCGGACATCACCGTGCTGGCGCCATCGCGTCCCGGCTACGGGCGGACCCCGCTGTCGACCGGTACGACCAGAGCGGGGTTCGCCGACGTCACCGCTGAGCTCTGCCGGCACCTCGGGATCGACAAGGTCGCGGCCGTGCTCGGCATCTCCGCCGGCGGCCCGACTGCGATGACCGTCGCCGCCCGCCACCCTGACCTGGTCGAGCGGCTGATCCTCCAGTGTCCCCAGGGCCCGCGCTGGCCGGGGCGTCGTGATCGGTTGCTGGCGAACCTGATCTTCTCGCCGGTTGCCGAGCGGCTGACCTGGAGTGGGCTGCGCTGGCTGCTGCGTCGTGCACCGGATGCCGGCCTGCGGATGCTGCTCGGCGGGCTGTCCACCGTGCCGCCCCGGCAGTTGCTGGCGGACGTACGGCCCGAGCATCGCGCCACGTTGATCGCCCTGTTCTCCGCGATGCGCTCCGGTACGGGCTTCCGCCAGGACCTGCGACCCTACGTCGACGTCACCGCCGAGATCGGGCAGCCGACACTGGTGATCGCCAGCCGGCACGACGGCGCCGTCTCCTTCGACGACGCCGAGCACCTGGCGTCTGCGATCCGTCGGGCCGTACTGGTCGAGAGCAGGTCCGACAGTCACTTCCTCGAGCTCGGTGTGGACTGGCCCGCCATCTCCGAGGCCATCCGCGTTTTCCTCGCCACCGAGCCGCGCGACCTCGCAGGGCGCGGCTGACTCCGGCAACCAGCGCCGTCAGCCGTCAGCCGTCAGCTGACGGCTGACGGCTGACGGCTGGAGCGGGGTTGACCGGCACTATTCTCACAGGGAATAGTGGGGTCATGTCGACCGCACATGTGCTGCTTGGTGTCCTTGCCGCTCAGGGGGTCAGCCATGGTTATGAGCTCAAGCGTGAGCATGACCGCAGGCTGCTCGGGGTCCGGCCGTTGGCTTTCGGCCAGCTGTACACGACGTTGGCTCGGATGCTGCGCGACGGGTACATCGTGGAGGCGGCCCACCAGCGCGTCGGCGGGCCGGACCGGGTGGCCTACCGGCTCACGCCGGAGGGCAGGACCGCGCTCGACGGGTGGCTGAGTCGGGCCGTACCGCCTGCGGTGCATGTGTCGGGCGAGCTGTTCGTCAAGGTCATCGTCGCGTTGCTCGCCACGCCGGACGAGGCGACCGCCCGGTCGTACCTGGCCGCGCAGCGTGCCGCCCACCTGGCCCGGATGCGGGAGTTGACCGCCGTCAAGACCGGCGGCGGCGCCTCGGTGACGGAACTGGCCGCCGCCGACTACCTGCTCAATCACCTCGATGCCGACCTGCGCTGGATGGCGACCACGGTGGACCGGATCGGTCAGCTTCGCGCGGAGGTACGGTCATGAGCGCACCGATCCTGCACGCCGAGCACATCGAGAAGTGGTACGGGCCGACCGCGGCCCTGCGCGACGTGTCGGTGAGCATCGACAAGGGCGAGATCGTGGCGGTCACCGGCCCGAGTGGCTGTGGCAAGTCGACGTTGCTGCACTGCCTGTCCGGCATCCTGGCTCCGCAGCGGGGCAGCGTGCGGTTCCAGGGGCGGGACATCGGCACCGCCGGCGAAGCGGAGCGATCCCGGTTGCGTCGTACCGTCTTCGGGGTGCTCTTCCAGTTCGGTCAGGTCGTGCCGGAACTGACCGGGATCGAGAACGTGACCCTGCCGCTGCAACTCGGCGGCCACAGCTACCGGGACGCCGCGGTACGGGCCCAGGCGTTGCTCGACCGGCTGGGCGTCGGCGACCTGGCCGGTAAGCGGCCCGGCGAGATGTCCGGCGGTCAGCAGCAGCGGGTGGCGTTGGCCCGCGCTCTGGTCACCGAACCGCAGGTGCTCTTCGCCGACGAACCGACCGGGGCGCTGGACAGCCTCGCCGGTGAGCAGGTGATGGTGGAGCTGGTCCGGCTGGCCCGGGAGCACGGCACGACGGTACTGGTGGTGACCCACAACGCGCAGGTGGCCGCGTACGCGGATCGGGAGATCACCATGCGCGACGGCCGCGTGGACAGCGACGGACGCAGCGACAGCTATGGCCCGGACGACGGCGGCGGTGGTCGGGGTGACGGTGACCGGCGGGTCGTGCTCCGCGGGGAGGTGCGGTGAGACCGGGCAGCCTGTTCCGTCTGGCCTTCGTCGGCACCCGCAGCGACCGGGCCCGGGTGCCGGTTACCGCCGCCGGAGCGGCGATCGCGGTGCTGGTGCTGCTCTGCTGCGCCACTGTGCTCAGCATCGAGTCGGCTGCCGGGCGCTACCACAACCGGATGCTCACCCAACCGGGCCTCCTGCTCAACGTCGCGGTGGCGATGCTGCTGTGCAGCATCCCGATCCTGTTCCTGGTCGCCCAGTGCGCTCGACTCGGGGCACCTGCCCGCAACCGCCGACTGGCGGCCCTGCGGATGGCCGGCGCGACGCCGAGGCAGATCACCTGGGTCGCCGCTGTGGAGACCGGGCTGGCGGCGATGATCGGCTCGGTGGTCGGCGTGGTCGGCTACCTCGTCGGGCGGGTGCTGCTCGACCGCCCGGACCCCGCCGGGGTACGGCCACTGCCGACGGACGTGCTGCCGTCGGTCACGGCGATCGTGGCCATCGCGGTCGCGGTGCCGTTGCTGACCACGCTGCTCACCGTCGTCCTGCTGCGTCGGGTGGCCATCACCCCGTTCGGGGTGCTGCGGCAGAGCCGGCAACAGCCGGTACGGGCCTGGCCGACCCTGCTGCTGGGGCTCGGCCTGGGCGGCCTGGTGTCGATAAGTGCGGTGATGCGCAGCGAGTACGTCCGGCAGGGCGGGTTCGGTGCCAACCGTGACGACCTGTTCGTCATCGCGCTGCTCGGCTGCACTGTCGTGATGCTGCTCGGTCTGATGTTCACGGTGGCCTGGATCGGCTACCGCAGCGCCCGGCTGCTGCTGCGGGTGACCCGGCGACCCAGCGCATTGATCGCGGCCCGGCAGATCCTCGCCGACCCGCATGCCGGCAGCCGCAGCTTCACCGTCATCCTGGTCGTCACCGCCTTCGGTGCCGCCGCGATGATGCTGCACTCCTGGCTGGACACCGAGGTGGCGGTGCGGACGGCCGCGATGCTGGACCCGGCGCTGGGCTACGACACCCCGCCCCTGGATCTCGGGGGCACCGCGGCCTTTCGGTCGGAGGTCCGTACCCTCGTCGACGCGGTGCTTGTCAGTCTCATCGGGGTGGCCGCGCTCACCCTGCTGATCGCCCTGGTCGAGGCCGGGGTGGCCCGTCGCCGGGCCATCGCCGCACTGGTGGCCGGCGGCACCCCGAGGGCGGTGTTGGCCCGTGCCCTGTGTTGGCGGGTGCTGCTGCCGGCGGTACCCGGCATCGCCATCGCGGGCCTGGTCGGACTGGCCGGAATGCGGGCCTTCACCACGACCGCCACCGCGGGTTGGGGCCGGACGGTCTGCGTCGGCACGCCGGCCGAGTGCGCCGGGCCGGACGCCGAGCGTCACCTGGAGTATCGCGAGGTCACCCACACCCTTCAGGCCGCGGTGCCCTGGGCCGACATCGTCGCGGTGATGTCGATCGCGCTGCTGGCCGTGCTCCTGGTGATCGGGGCGAGCGTGCTGATGCACCGCTCCACCACCGATCCCGCCGAACTGCGGGCCAGCTGAGCCGCTGACCGGCCGGGCGATCGAGCCGGTGGGGGACAGGCCCGAGGCTTCAGCGGGGTGACCAGGGGACTGTCCTTTGTGGCCGATCCGGGTGCGGAGGCGGGCCACGGGTGTCATAGGCTGCCGTCCGGTCGTGAGCCGGTCGAGGAGTAAGATGGCACGCACTGTCCGTAGTCCGTTGCGCCGGCTTGCCGCCCGGTGCCAGGCCGTCGTCGGCGCCTCCTGGTTCAATCTGGCCAGCTTCGCCGTGGTCATCGTCAACGCGATGGCGTTGGGCCTGGAGACGTACGGCGGGGTGGTGGCCATCGTGGGCACCGCGCTGCGGACGGTCGAGTACGCCTGCCTCACCCTGTTCGTGCTGGAACTGCTGGTGCGCTTCGGTGCCCACGCGCTGGCCCCCGGCGGGTTCTTGCGGGACCGGTGGAACGTCTTCGACCTGGTGATCGTGGTCGCTCCGCTGCTGCCCGGCGTCCGGGAGAACGTGACCCTGCTGCGGTTGCTGCGGCTGGCCCGCATCGTCCGCGCGTTCCGGCTCTTCCCGAGCCTGCGGGTGATCCTGGTCGGCATCCGGCGCAGCCTGCCCGGACTGGCCAGCTTCCTGCTGGTCACCGCGCTGCTGCTGTACGGGTACGCGATGCTGGGCTGGATGCTGTTCGGTGTCGCCTACCCGCAGGAGTACGGCAGCGTGGGGCAGGCCATGCTCACCCTGTTCCTGCTGCTGTCGCTGGACGGCATCACCGACACGCTCCAGGCCGGCCGGGAGGTCACCGGCTGGGCGGTGCTGTACTACGTCTCCTACATGGTGGCCGCCTGCTACCTGCTCACCAATCTGCTTGTGGGTCTGGTGCTGACCGCGTTGCAGGAGGCGCATCAGGACGAGCAGGTCGCCGCCCAGCGCAGCGATCGTCCGCCCGGCGGGCACGCCGAGGACGAGCCGTCGGTCCGCGAGCAGTTGGCCCGGGTGCAGGCCATCATCACCGACCTCGAACGACGGCTGCCGGAGCAGGAGCTCATCGGTCCGCCGGCCACCGGCCGGGTGACCGCCGAGGCCGGCACGCTGGTGCTGTCCAAGCCGCGGGTAAGCCAGCGTTCCCGGGCCAGAGGCCGCCGCAAGCGCCGCTGACCACCGCCGCCGGGCAGAGGGCCGTGCAGGGCCGCTCGGCGCTACCGGGTGGCGGCCAACGTCACCGGTACGGAGACCAGCTTGGTCGGGCTGCCGTCGACGGCCGACACCTCGTACGCCTCGATGGTGCCGGGCTGCTCACGGTCCAGCCGGTAGCCGACGGTGACCCGGTAGCCGCCCCGGCAGCCGGTGCCGCAGGTGGCGGTGGTGAACGCGGTGGCCAGCTGCCGGCCGGCGGCGTCGCGTACCCGGACGCTGACGGTCGCCTCGAACACGTCGGCGCTGCCGCTGACGGTGACCGGGCTGCTCACCCGGTCTCCGATGACCGGGTGGGTGACCACGATCGCGGGCAGCAGGTCGGCGTAGTCGACGCGCCCGGCCGGTGCGGCGGTGCCGAAGGCGACCTGCCGGACGGTGGGGAACTGGGTGAGCGTGTAGACCACCTGCGCCTCGCGCAGCCGTGCGGTGCCCGGATCGAGGGCTTCGGGCAGGCGTACCGTGGCCACCCCGGCCTCGATCCGGCTCACCTCGGCGGCGGGCAGCAGGGTGACCAGACCGGTGCTGGCCTCCGCCGGGTTCGGTCCGGCGACCAGTTCGGTCAGTGCCAGCCGCGAGGTGGCGACGGTGGCGGGGCGGGTGCGACGGGTCGGGACGAGACGACCGTCGCGGACGTACCACAGCTCCAGGGTGAGGTTCGCAGGCCGGCTGCTGGCCACGGGCCCGGTGCTCGGCGGCGGGGGAGCGGAGCTGCCCGCCGCCGGCGCGGCGGTGGCGGCCGACGACGCGACGGTGGCGGGCCCGCCGGGCACGGCGCCGGTGGTGGTGGGTACGCCGGTGGTGGGCGCGGCGACGCTGGGTGCCGGGCCGAGCGATCCGGACCGCGACGGCGCGCATCCCACCGCCAGGACCAGCACCACGACGGCAATCCCGGCCGACCGCCGCCGCGCCGTTGTGCCGACCGGGTGCCGGCTCACCCGGCACCGCCGGTGCAATCCGACGAGCCTGCGTCGCACCGATCGGCGTCCAGGCGGTCGGGCAGGTCGAGACGGTCGGGCAGGTCGAGGCGGAACCGGGTGCCGCTGCCCACGGCACTGTGCACGGTGAGCCGGCCGCCGAGCAGTTGGGCGTTTTCCTGGGCGATGGCCAGGCCGAGCCCGCTGCCACCGCCGGAGCGGGCCGGGTCGACCTTGTGGAAGCGGTCGAACAGGCGCGGCAGGTGTGCGGCCGGGATTCCCGGCCCCTGGTCGTCGACGTCGAAGACCACCCGGTTACCGGCCCGCGCGACCCGGGCACGGATCTCGCCGTCGCCGTGCTGCACCGCGTTGGCGATCAGGTTGCCCAGCACCCGTTCCAGCCGGCGCGGATCGGTGCGTAACCGCACCGGCTCGTCGTCGACCTCGACCCGACCCTGCCAGCCTCGGGTCGCCACGATCGCGCGCAACAGGGCCGGTGCGTCCACGTCGGCGACCACGACGGCCTCCTGCCCGGCGTCCAGCCGGGAGATCTCCATCAGGTCCTCGACCAGCCGTCGCAGCCGGACCACGTCCTCGACCAGCAGCTCACCGGCGCGTCGGGCGTCGCCGGGCAGCTGGTCGAGGTGCTCGCGCAGCAGCGAGGCCGCGGCCACCAGAGCGGTGACGGGGGTACGCAGCTCGTGCGCGACATCGGCGGTGAACCGGCGCTGGAGATCCTGCGCCCGACGCAGCGCGACGATCTTCGCCTGCAACGCCTCCGCCATCTCGTTGAACGAGGCGGCCCAGTCGCTGAACTCGTCCCGGCCCCGCACCGGCAGCCGGGTCGCCAGCAGCCCTTCGGTGATCGCCCGGGCCGCCCGGCTCGCCCGCCCGACCGGTTCCAGGGTGCGCTGGGCGAGGGTGTGTCCGATCGCGGCGGCGAGCACCGTCACCAGGACCCAGCCGGCCGCCAGGGCGTTGCGCAGCCGATCGAGGCCGGCGGCGACGTCGTCCTCGCCGGTGATCACGTACAGCTCGGCGGTGGAGCCGGGAATCCGCCCACCCACCACGAGCAGCCGGGGCGGCCCGTCGCTGCGCTGGTAGCCGAGTTGTCCGGCCGCGACGGTGGCCCGGAGCGGCTCGCCCAGTGCCGGCGCGTGCTGCGGATGCGAAGGCCACACGTCACCGGTGACCAGCACCACGTGTCGGCCGCTGCCCTCGAAGCTGGTGAGCAGCTCCGTGCGACGCTGCTCGGTCAACGGCAGGAACTGTCCGGCCAGCACCAGCCGGTACCGGGCGTCCGCGGCGGCGGCGTGCAGCGAGGCGTCGTAGCTGGCCTGCCGCAGCAGCAGGTACGACCCGCCGGCGAGCACCCCGGCGGAGACCCCGGCGACCAGCACGAACGCGACGGTCAGGCGGCGACGTAGCCGGCCGGGACGTACCGGGTCCGTGGCCATCGCCGCCGCCCGCTCAGCTCGCGGTCAGCTTGTAGCCGGCACCACGTACGGTGCGGATCAGGCGTGGACTGGCCGGATCGTCCTCGACCTTGGCCCGCAGCCGCTGCACCGCCACGTCGACCAGCCGGCTGTCGCCGAGGTAGCCCTGCTCCCAGACCCGTTCCAGCAGCAGCTCGCGGGTGAAGACCTGCCCCGGGCGGCGGGCCAGCTCCAGCAGCAGCCGGAACTCGGTGGCGGTCAGCGGCAGCTCGTGACCGTCCCGGCGGGCCACGAAAGCGCCAGGGTCGATCTCCAGGCGACCGATCCGCAGCGGGCCCGGCTCGGGTGCTGCGACGGCGCGGCGCAGCAGCGACCGTACCCGGGCCACCAGTTCGGGCAGGTCGAAGGGTTTACGCAGGTAGTCGTCGGCGCCGCACTCCAGCCCGACCACCACGTCGATGGTGTCGGTGCGGGCGGTGAGCATGAGGATCGGCACCGCGTTGCTGCGCCTGATCTCCCGGCACACCTGCAGACCGTCCAAGCCCGGCAGCAGCACGTCCAACACGATCAGATCGACCGACCCGGCGCGCCAGGCGGCCAGACCCTGTCGACCGTCGGCGGCGGTGTCCACCCGGAACCCGGCGCGGCGCAGCCCGAGGGCGGTGACCTCCCTGATGGAGGCGTCGTCCTCGACCACCAGCACGCGGCCGTCCATGACGTACCCAGGGTAGTCCCGCGCACCCCGGTCGTCGCTCGCCGTGACGGTCGGCGGCGGGTGCCCGAACGCCGGACACCCGTCGCCACTACCGGTCACTACCGCCCCTGCCGATCACTGCTGCCACTGGTGCGCCACGTCGAGGACGATCCGGCTGTGGGTGCCCGGCCCGGCCAGCACGAGGACCCGGAACGGCAGCCGGGCCCGTACGCCGACGGCGAAGGTGCTGTAACCCTCGAAGCTGCCGCCGAAAACCACGTCGCGCAGCGTCTGGTAGCGCAGCACGTTGGCCACGTGGTCACCGACCCGGTACGGCACGGTGGCGAGGTGCTCGTCGTCGTACGCGGGCGCCCGCAACGACACCCGCAGCAGCGCGCCACCCGCGGTGTACGGCGACAGGGCCAGCCCTTCCCCCTCGGTGTACGTCTCGCCGTAGCCGACCGAGTAGCCGGTGACCGTCCCGTCGAACTCGAACACCACCCGGTCGTAGCAGTCGTGCCGGCCGGTGCGTACCTCGGTCAACGGGGCGTCGCTCAGCGCGCCGGCCACCTTGTCCCCGCTGCCCCAGGTGATTCCGCAGTACGGCTCGCCGGTCGCGGTCGCTGCGGCTCTTGTGCCCGCAGTGGCCGTCGTACCGGCGGTGGCCGTCGTACCGGCGGTGGTCAGGAGGACGGCGCACGCCACCGTCAGGGCGGCGAGAGTTCTGCTGATTCGCATCGTGGATCTCCTCTCCGCTGCCGGCCCGCCCGTGCGGGCCGGTGATGCTCGTGGAGTCCACCGTCGACACGCTTCGCCACCGCGCCTTCACCGGGACGTAACAGCCGGGCAACGCCGTGCGGGCGGTATGACACTTCCGCGATGACACCTATTGACTGATGTCTACTAATATCCACGGACATCGATCGCGGTGCGTCGATGCGCCGCGGGTTTCCGCAGGGGAGTACGAGATGATCCGACAGAGACTGCTGCGCGCGGCCACCGTCGCGCTGGCAGCGGTGCTGGCCGCGACGGGGCTGCAGGTGGCCACCGCCGCCAGCGCCTCCGCCGCCCGAACCGTCTACTACGACGCGAGCCGGGCCGGCGAGTTCCGGACCAACTTCGACCAGGCCGCCCAGATCTGGAACAGCAAGGTCAGCAACGTCCGGCTGGTGCCCGGCACCCCCGCCAACGTCACCATCCTGGTCGACACCGGCTGGCCCCGGGCACAGGTCACCGGGCTCGGCTCCGGCCGGATCTGGATGGGCTGGCAGGCAGTCAACCAGGGCTACCACCGCACCCGGATCGCCACCCACGAGTTCGGTCACATCCTCGGGCTGCCCGACCGGCGCACCGGGCTCTGCTCCGACCTGATGTCCGGCAGCAGCGCGCCGGTCTCCTGCACCAACGCCAACCCCAGCGCCGCCGAGGCCAGCCGGGTCAACCAGCTCTTCGCCGGCAGCCGCAGCACCGCCGAGGTCGCCGAGACGTACACCTGGACCGGGGACGAGGCCGGAGGGATCGGCACGCTCGTGGTCAACGGGCGCCCGGCCACCGAGAACTACCCCTGGCTGGTCTACACCTCCGGATGCACCGGCACCCTGATCAAGGCCAACTGGGTGGTCACCGCCAAGCACTGCTCGACCCCCTCCTCGGTGCGGGTGGGCAGCATCAACCGCACCAGCGGCGGCACCGTCGTCGGCGTGAGCCGGGCGGTCAACCACCCGAGCATCGACGTCAAGCTGTTCCAGCTCTCCAGCTCGGTCAGCTACGCGCCGGCCCCGATCCCGACCACCTCGGGCGCGGTCGGCACCGCCACCCGGATCATCGGCTGGGGCCAGACCTGCGCGCCCCGCGGCTGCGGCTCCGCGCCGACCGTCGCGAACGAGCTGGACACCTCGATCGTGGCCGACAGCCGGTGCCTGGGCATCAACGGCCCGTACGAGATCTGCACCAACAACACCAACGGCAACGCCGGCGCCTGCTACGGCGACTCGGGCGGCCCGCAGGTGCGGAAGATCAACGGCGTGTGGAACGTGATCGGTGCGACCAGCCGCGCCGGCAACAACAGCTCCACCTGCGCCACCGCCCCGTCCATCTACGGTGACCTCCCCTCGATCCGCTCCTGGATCAACACCCAGGTCGGCGGTCTGCCCGCCTGACCCTGACACCGCTCGATCACCTGGTGCCCGCGAGCCCGGACAGGGCTCGCGGGCACCACGCCGCTGCGCAGGGCGGCGGGGGCCGGCGGGTGCCGCCGTGGAATAGTGGCTGGTCGTGAAACGGTATGGGGTGCTGATTCTGCCGTCGAGTAACCGGGTGTACTCGGGGGCGGCTGTCGAGTTGACGCGGGCGGAGCTGGAGATCTTCGGCGGGGCGGTGCTCGGCGGGCGACTCGGGGCGGTGGAGACGACCACCGTGGGTGGCGTCCCGTACGTCACGTTCGGTGTCGAGGGCGGGCTGGGCGAGCGGGACGTGGCGTTGCTGAGCAACCTGTCCAGCGCGTACGCGATCTTCGAGTTCGTCGATGATCTGCTGCGTCCGGTGCCGCTGACCCGGCTGGACCGCTACGACGACGACCTGGTCACCATCCAGAAGTACCCGGGCAAGACCAACGAACAGTTCACCAAGCTGCTGCTCAACGTCACGCTGCTCGCCTCGACCTGGGCCGACGAGCTGCTCACCCGGCGGTTCCGGGTGATCGATCCGCTGTGCGGCCGGGGGACCACGGTCAACCAGGCCATGATGTACGGCTTCGACGCCGCCGGCCTGGACCGCGACAGCAAGGACTTCGAGGCGTACCAGACGTTCCTCAGTACCTGGCTCAAGCGCAAGCGGGTCAAGCACCGGGTGCTGGAATCCGGGCCGGTACGCCGGGAACGCAAGGTGGTCGGCCGTCGGCTGCGGCTGGAGGTGGCCGCCTCGAAGGAGGCGCACAAGGCCGGCGACGTGCAGACCGTGGACGTGGTCAACGCCGACACCACCCGGATCGGCGAATTCTTCCGCCCGGAGAGCGTCGACCTGGTGGTCGCCGACGCGCCGTACGGTGTGCAGCACGGCAGTCGTACCGCCGACGGGCTGGCCCGCGATCCCCTGGCCCTGCTCGCTGCGGCCGTGCCGGGCTGGGCGCGGCTGCTGCGCCCCGGCGGCGCTCTCGGCATCTCCTGGAACACCAACGTGGCCCGCCGGGAGGCTGCCGCCGAACACCTGACCGCCGCCGGCCTCACCGTCCTGGACGACGGTCCCTGGCGCACCCTGTCCCACCGCGTCGACCAGGCCATCGTCCGCGACATCCTCGTAGCCCAAAAACCCACCCCCTAGCCCCCCACCCACCCTCCCCGCCCCCACCCCAGCCCGCAGGCACCCCCTGCCCGCCGATCTTGCACTTTCGGTCGCCGTGATGAGGCTTTTGTGGCTTATGCCGCGACACAAAGTGCAAGATCGACGGGGTGGGGGCGGCGGGGCGGGGTGGGGGCGGCGGGGCGGGGTGGGGGAGGGGAGTGGATGTTGACGGGGGTCGGTGGGGGTGGGAATATCGACTGTTGTGAGTGTTAGCGCTCACAGTTCTGGTGTGCGCTGGGGACTAGTGGCAGGAGTGGGGATGAGGATGAGGGTGCGATGGCTTGCGGTGGTGGCCGCGGTCGGTCTCGCGGTGAGTGCGGCGGTGACAGCGGCGGGCACCGCCAGTGCGGAGTCCAACGGTGGGGTACGGGTGATGCCGCTCGGTGACTCGATCACCGAGGGCACCCAGATCCCGGGCGGCTACCGGATCGGCCTGTGGCAGCGCCTGGTCAACGGCCGATACACGGTGGACTTCGTCGGATCGCAGTTCAACGGGCCGACCAGCCTCGGTGACCGGGACCATCAGGGGCACCCCGGCTGGCGCATCGACCAGATCGACGCCAACATCGTCAACTGGCTGAACACCCAGCGACCGCAGACCGTGCTGCTGCACATCGGCACCAACGACATCCTGCAGAACTACAACGTCAGCAGCGCACCGAACCGGCTCTCCACCCTGATCGACCGCATCACCAACACCGCCCCCAACGCGGAGGTGTTCGTCGCGCAGATCATCACACTGTCGAACACCAACCAGGCGGCGGCGGTACGCACCTTCAACGCCGCGATTCCCGGCATCGTGCAGAGCAAGGTGAACGCGGGCAAGCGGGTGCACCTGGTCAACATGCACGCCGCCCTGACCACCGGCGACCTGATCGACGGCGTCCACCCGACCGCCAACGGCTACGACAAGATGGCCGCGGTCTGGTACAACGCCCTGCAGTCGGTGCCCGGCAGCATCGGCACCCCCGGCAACGGCGGCACTCCCACCCCCACCCCGGTTCCCACCGCCGGCGCGATCGTCGGCAACCAGTCCGGCCGGTGCGTCGACGTGCCGGGCTACAGCACCGCCAACAGCACCCAGTTGCAGCTGTGGGACTGTCACGGCGGCACCAACCAGCAGTGGAGCTACACCTCCGGCCGGGCGTTGACCGTCTACGGCAACAAGTGCCTCGACGCCGAGGGGTACGGCACCTCCCCGGGCACCCGGGTCACCATCTACGACTGCCACGGCGGGACGAACCAGCAGTGGAACCTCAACGCCAACGGCACCATCAGCGGCGTGCAGTCCGGCCTCTGCCTGGACGCCAACGGCGGGGGCACCGCCAACGGCACCCGGCTCGTCCTCTGGACCTGCAACGGCCAGGCCAACCAGCAGTGGAGCCGGCGGTAGTCAACACCACCGGCCCCACGCTCTGACCCGGCCCGGTCTCAGCGGGACTGAGCCTGCGGCCGGGCCGGGGCGGAGCCGAAGGTGGTGAGGAAACGGTCGCGGAAGGAATCCATCGACCAGACCGGGGCGGTGGCGTCCGGGGTGAGGCCGTCCTGCCAGCCCCAGTCGGCGATCCGCTCCAGCACGGCGGGATCCTTCGCGATCAGGTGGATCGGCACGTCCGGGCTGGCATTGTCCCCGGTGACCACCGGCGCGGGCTGGTGGTCACCGAGGACCACCAGCACCGTGTCGTCGTCGCCGTGGGTCTCCAGGTAGGAGATGAGGGTACGCAGGGTGTAACTGACCGCGTGCCGGTAACCGGTGCGGGCCTGTGCCGTCGGCGTACCGATGATGCCCTTGCGGAACACCTCGCCGTCGTCGATGTCGTCCCAGTCGACGAGCGAGGGCACCTTGGTCCAGGGGGAGTGGCTGGAGACCAGCGCCAACTCGGCCATCACCGGCCGGTCCCGCGGCCCGACCCGCTCCCGGGAGTGGAACTCGTTGATGGCGTACTGGTCGGGCATCGGGGAGAAGGCGAACCGGGGACCCCGGTAGCCGAGGTCAGGGCCACTGTAGAACTGCTCGTAGCCGTAGAACTTCCCCTCCGGCCAGGCCTGGTTGACCGCCGGCATCACCCCGACGGTACGCCAACCGGCGCTGCGGAAGGCGTCGCCGAGGGTGAACCGGTCGCTGGCCAGCAGGCTCTTGTGCCGCTGGTTGTTGTCGATCCACAGCCCGGACAGCAGGGTGGCGTGGGCCAGCCAACTGCCGCCGCCGATGGTCGGCGAGGTGAGGAAGCCGCTGCGCGAGGAGAAACCGGTTGCCTGCAACCGTCCGGCGCCGTCGTCGAGCAGCCGCTGCACGGAGGCGAACTCCGGGTCGGAGACCGCGTCGCGGCCGTAACTCTCCACGAAGGCGATAAGCACGTCCTTGCCGCGCAGCCCGGTCAGCAACTGGTCCGCCGGCACGTCCCGGAACGGGTCCGCACTCACCTCGGTACGGAACGCCGCCCGGTCGTTGATCCGTTCGCGGACCTCCGAGACGTGCTCGTAGACGATGGTGCTGGCGTTGCTGTCGGCGACCAGCACACCGGTCACGATCCGGGCCTGGAACGCGGCCAGCAGCGCCCAGACCAGCACCAGCGACGCGACGACCCGGGTGCTGGCGGTACGGTGCCGCGCCAGCACCCGGGACAGCCGTACCGTGGACAGCGCGGTCAGCACCGGCACGGCCAGCAGCACAAGCACGACGCCGACGGCGATGGCGATGGCACCGGGCCGGCCGATCGACTCGGCCACGAAGGTGAACGCCTCGTCCAGCAGGGACCAGTCCAGCACCAGGTCGAACGGCCGCCCCAACGAGGAGTAGAACCCGAGGTCGCCGATCTTCACCAGCACCACCAGGCCGAGCAGCACTCCGGCGACGGCGGCGACCACCCGGCGGGGGCGGCCGGGCAACGCGAGCAGCGCGGCGGCGAGCAGCAGCGCCTCCAGCGGGATCCGCAGGAACGCGCCGGCCTGCATCCGCCACGGCTGGTTGGGCAGGGTGAAGGCGGCCAGGACCAGCACGACGGCCAGTACGGTGACCACCCGGGCCAGCATCCGTCGGCGGCCGGACCGGGCAGGGGCGTCGGAGGCCTCGGTCAGCGCCTCGGTGTCCGGGGAGTCGGTCGTGGGAAGGCGCTCGGCGGTGTTCGTGGCGCGCGCCGCATCGGAGGTCGACAACTGGTTTCTCCCGGGTCAGCGCAGCGACAGGACAGGCGCGGGGGGCAGGTCGCGTTCCTCGACCCGGTCGAGCGGACGACCGCGCAGCGGCACCGTCGCGACGACGATCCCGGAGACGGTACGCGGCAGACGGCGCCGCCACAGCCAGGCCACGTCCCGGCCGAACGACTCGACCAGCAGCCCGAGCGCCGCGAGCAGCACCAGCAGGGTCACCGGCGCGGGCAGCAGCTGGGAGGCGGCGACGGCGAGCACGATCCCCTGGACCGCGGCGACCACCTTCCGCCAGTACCGGGGCGGGAGTTGCGCGTCCATCCAGGGCAGCACCCAGCTCGCGGCGAGGAAGGCGTACCGCATCAGGCCGATGGCGAGCACCCAGACCCCGACCGACGGCGCCACGTAAAGGCTCAGCATCAGCACCAGGATCGAGTCGACCTCCATGTCGAAACGGGCACCGAGCCCGCTGACCGTTCCGGTCCGCCGGGCCACCTTGCCGTCCACCGCGTCCAACGCCAACGCGACCACGGTCAGCACCACCAGCACCACCGTCGGCGCGGGCCGGCCGGCGATCAGCGCGTCGGCGATCAGCGCCGTCACCGCCCCCACCAGCAGCCCCCGGCCCATGGTGACCCAGTCGGCCGGGCCCAGTCGGGGCGTGCCGGCGCGCCGCAGCGCCCGGATGAGTGCCAGGCAGGTCACGGCACCGTACGTCAGGCCCGCCAGCCAGCCGGCGACGCCGAGGCCGACCGTCGCGGCGAGCCCGCCCAGCAGAACGACCTGGACGAGCATCCCGATTTGCGGACCGGTTCGAACTGTGGACACCGTGCCTCCGTGTTTATGATCGACGACCCCTGTCAGGAAGTACGGAAAACATGACGGATCGGTTCGGTCCGGACGCAGGTGAGGAGAAGAACCGGTGACGCGACCCGCCCGCGCCTTCTGGCTGCGCGCACCCGGTGCGGGAGAGATCCGACCGGTGACGCTACCCGAACCGGGCGCCGACGAACTGCAGGTACGCACCCTGTTTTCCGGGGTCAGCCGAGGCACCGAGACCCTGGTGTTCGCCGGCAAGGTGCCGGACAGCCAGTACGCCACGATGCGCGCCCCGTTCCAGGAGGGCGACTTCCCGGCCCCGGTCAAGTACGGCTACCTCAACGTCGGCGAGGTCGAACAGGGCCCGGCCCACCTGCGTGGACGTACGGTGTTCTGCCTGTACCCGCACCAGAGCGCGTACGTGGTGCCGGTCGACGCGGTGACCGTCGTACCGGAGCAGGTGCCGGCGTCCCGCGCGGTGCTGGCCGGCACGGTGGAGACCGCGGTCAACGCGCTGTGGGACGCGCCACCGCTGCTCGGCGACCGGGTCAGCGTGGTGGGCGCCGGCATGGTCGGCTGCGCCGTCGCGGCGCTGCTGGCCCGCTTCCCCGGCGTGGCGGTGGAACTCGTCGACACCGACCCGACCCGGGCCGAGGTGGCCGCCGCGCTCGGCGTCGACTTCGCCACCCCCGAGGCGGCCACCGGCGGTCGTGACCTGGTGGTGCACGCCAGCGCCAGCGCCGCCGGCCTGCAACGCGGCCTGGACCTGCTCGCCCCTGAAGGCACCGTGCTCGAACTGAGCTGGTACGGCGACCGCCAGGTGCAGCTCTCCCTCGGCGCGGCCTTCCACTCCGGGCGGCTGACCATCCGCAGCAGCCAGGTCGGCATGGTCGCCCCCGCGCGGCGCAGCAGCCGAGGGTACGCCGACCGGATGGCGCTCGCCCTCCACCTGCTGGCCGACCCGGTCTTCGACACGTTGATCACCGGGCGGTCGGCGTTCGCGGAACTGCCCGACGTTCTTGCCCGACTCAGCGCCGGCAGCCTGCCCGCGCTGTGCCACCTCATCACCTACGACGGGGAGTGACTCCGTGTTCAGTGTGACCGTCCGTGACCACATCATGATCGCTCACAGTTTCCGGGGCGACGTCTTCGGCCCCGCGCAGCGGCTGCACGGCGCGACGTTCGTGGTCGACGCCACGTTCCGCCGCCCGGATCTCGACGCCGACGGCATCGTGGTCGACATCGGGCTGGCCACCGACCAGCTCAAGGCCGTGCTCGGCGAACTGAACTACCGCAACCTGGACGACGAGCCCGCCTTCGCCGGCACCAACACCACTACCGAGGTGCTGGCCCGGACCATCGCCGACCGGCTCGCCGACCGGGTGCACGCCGGCGACCTGGGCGCCGGCGCTCACGGGCTGACCGGCATCACCGTCACCCTGCACGAGTCACACGTCGCCTGGGCCAGCTACGAACGGTCACTGCCGGGGGCGAGCGGCACCGGCGCCTGACGTGCCGGGCGTGCACGTGATCCTGCCCGGCGACATCGACGATCCGGCCACACCCAGCGGCGGCAACGGCTACGACCGGCGGATCTGCGCCGGGCTCGCCGCCGCCGGCTGGTCGGTGCGCGAACATCCCGTACCGGGAGCGTGGCCGACCCCGTCCCCGGCGGAGCACGCCCGGCTCGCCGAACTGCTCACCGCCCTGCCGGACGGGGCGCTCGTCCTGGTCGACGGGCTGGTCGCCTCGGTGGTGCCGGACGCCCTGGCCGCGCAGGCCCGGCGGCTGCGGCTGGTCCCGCTGGTGCACCTGCCGCGCGACGACGACACCGAGGCGCGGGCCCTGGCCAGCGCCACCGTCATCGTCGCCACCAGCACCTGGACCCGCGACCGGCTGCTGCACCGGTACGCGTTGCCGCCGTCGCTGGTGCACGTCGCCGCCCCCGGGGTGGACCCGGCGCCGCGGGTCACCGGATCACCGGCCGGTGCGGCGCTGCTCTGCGTCGCCGCGGTCGCCGCTCACAAGGGCCACGACCTGCTGGTCGAGGCGCTGGCGGCGGTGACCGACCGGGACTGGACGCTGACCTGCGTCGGCCCGCTGCACCGCGAACCGGACTTCGTCGACCGGCTCCGCACGCAGATCACCACCCACCGGCTCGACGACCGGATCCGGCTGGCCGGTCCGCTCTCCGGTGACCTGCTGGCCGCCGCGTACGCCGGCGCCGACCTGCTGGTGCACCCGTCACGCGGGGAGACGTACGGGATGGTGGTCACCGAGGCGTTGGCGCGCGGCATCCCGGTGCTCGCCACGGCGGTCGGTGGCCTGCCCGACGCCCTCGGCCACGTCGCCGGGGAACGCCCCGGCGTGCTGGTGCCGCCCGAACAGCCGGCGGCGCTGGCCGACGCGCTGCGCCGCTGGCTGGACGACGCGTCCCTACGGGCGCGGCTGCGCCGCATCGCCGCCCGGCGACGGACCACCCTCGACGACTGGACGAGCACCACCACCCGGATCACCACGGCCCTGGAAGAGGCGATGGCGTCATGACCGAACAGCAGGCAGTTCAGGATGCGCCCATCGAGCTGCCGCCGGACTTCGCGCAGTGGCTCGCGCTGCGGGAGCCGGCCGACGTGGCCGCCCGCGCCACGGACCTGGTCGACACGGTGCGCGCCACGCTGACCGGCGACACGCCGTACGTGGTGCATGACCTGGGGGCCGGCACCGGTTCGCTGGGCCGCTGGCTGGCCCCGCTGCTGCCCGGCCCGCAGCACTGGGTCCTCTACGACCAGGACCCGGACCTGCTGGCCCGGGCCCGCGCCGGCATGCCCACCGTCGCCGCCGGCGGCGCGCCGGTGACGGTGCAGACCCGCCGCGGTGACCTGACCCGGCTCACCGCCACCGACCTGGCCGGCGCGGCGCTGGTCACCGCCTCGGCGCTGCTCGACATGCTGACCGCCGCCGAGATCGAGCGGTTGGTCGCGGCCTGCGCGGGGGCCGGCTGCCCGGCGCTGTTCCTGATCTCGGTCACCGGCACCGTGCGGCTGACCCCGGCCGACCCGCTCGACGTCGAGATCGCCGACGCGTTCAACGCCCACCAGCGTCGCACCGTGGGGGGCCGACACCTGCTCGGCCCCGGCGCCGTCGACGCCTGCGCGGCGGCGTTCACCCGGCACGGGATGACCGTGCGGACCCGGCCCAGCCCGTGGCGGCTCGGGCCGGAGCAGGCCGCCCTGACCGCTCAGTGGTTCACCGGCTGGCTCGACGCGGCCTGCGAGCAACGCCCGGAACTGGTCGATCTCACCCACGAGTACGCCAAGCGTCGACGCAACGAGGCTAACGCGGGCCGACTCGGGGTACTGGTCGATCACACCGACCTGCTGGCCGTACCCCGTTGAACCGGCGGCCCGCGAGTTACGTGCGTACAGTCAGGGAAAGATCACCATGCCGGGAGGCTTGCGTGGCGGACGAAGCTGGTGACGTCGGGTCCACGGCGGCCCCGACCGGCCGGTCCTTCTGGGGCTGGCTGCGCCTGGCACTCGGGCTCGCCGTGCTGGTGGGGCTGCTGTGCTGGCTGGGCACCGGGCCGTTCCTGGCCGGGCTGCGCCTGATCGACGCCCCCGCGCTGGCTGCCGCGCTGGCCTTGGGCGCGCTCACCACCGTCTGTGTCGCCTGGCGGTGGAGCCTGGTCGCCGGCGGGCTCGGCGTGGGGATGCCGCTGCGCGAAGCCGTGGCCCACTGCTACCGGGCCGTCTTCCTCAACGCCACCCTGCCCGGCGGGATCCTCGGCGACGTGCACCGGGCGGTACGGCACGGCCGTGACGTCGGTGACGTCGGTCGGGGCATCCGGGCCGTGGTCTGGGAGCGTGTCGCCGGCCAGGTCGTCCTGGTCGCCGTCGCCGTGGTGCTGCTGTTCGCCTTCCCGTCGCCGGTGCGACCGTACCTGCCGGTGGCCACCGCGGTCGTGGTGACCGCGCTTGTCGCCGTGGTGCTGGCCGCCCGCCTGCTGCCGCACTCGGGTGCCTCCCGGTTCACCCGCGCGATGGTCACCGCCGTGGCCGACGTACGTGCCGGGTTGCTGGGCAAGCGCACCTGGGCCGGGGTGCTGGTCGCCTCCGCGCTCGCGGTCGCCGGGCACCTCGCCACGTTCCTGGTGGCCGCCCGAACTGCCGGTTCCACCGCCCCGCTGACCCTGCTGCTGCCGTTGACCCTGCTGGCCCTGCTCGCGATGGGGGTGCCGGCCAACGTCGCCGGGTTCGGCCCCCGCGAGGGGGTGGCCGCGTGGGCGTTCGCCGCCGCCGGCCTGACCGCCGCCGAGGGGGTGGCCACCGCAACGGTGTACGGCGCCCTGGTGCTCGTCGCGAGCCTGCCCGGAGCCGCCGTGCTGCTGGCCCGTCGTGTCCGTGTACCCGCCACCGTCTGACGAGGAGAGCCATGTCCGAATCACTGCCTGCCGCCACCATCCGGACGCAGGTCACCGTGCCGCTGCGCTTCTCCGACGGATACCAGACCACCGCCCGGCTGCACACCTTCGACGGGCTGGTCGACGGTCGCGAGCACCTCGCCTTCGCCCTCGGTGACCACACCGCCGCCGGGGCGGTGCCGCTGGTCCGTCCACACAGCGAGTGCCTGACCGGCGACGTGTTCGGCAGCCAGCGTTGCGACTGCGGTCCCCAGTTGCGCGAGGCGGTGCAGCGCATCGCCGAGGTCGGCGGGTACCTGCTCTACCTGCGGCAGGAGGGTCGCGGCATCGGCCTGTACGCCAAGCTCGACGCGTACGCCCTGCAGGACGCCGGGCTGGACACCTTCGAGGCCAACGTCGCCCTCGGCCACGACGAGGACGAGCGGGACTACACGGTCGCCGCGCAGATGCTCACCGCGCTGGGCGTCGGGCCGATCGCGGTGCTGACGAACAACCCGGAGAAGACCGACCAGTTGAGCCGGCTCGGCGTCACCGTGACCGAGCAGGTGCCCACCGGCGTGTTCCTCTCCCCGGCCAACGCCGACTACCTAGCGGCGAAGGCCAGCCGCGCCGCCCGTGCCGCCGACCTCCCCGCCGTCCGGTGACCGGCCAGGCCACGGCCCGCCGGCCGTACGTGCTGCTCAGCTGCGCCACCTCGATCGACGGCTACATCGACGACGCCACCGACGAACGACTGATGCTGTCCAACGACGCCGACCTGGACCGGGTCGACGAGGTACGCGCGAGCTGCGACGCCATCCTGGTGGGTGCCGGCACCGTCCGTCGCGACGACCCCCGCCTGCTGGTGCGCTGCGACCGCCGCCGCGCCGACCGGATCGCCCGTGGCCTGCCGGAGTCCCCGATCCGGGTGACCGTGACCGGCTGCGGGGACCTGGACCCGACCGCCCGGTTCTTCACCGTCGGTGACACCGAACGGATCGTCTACTGTGCCAGCGCCGCGTGCGAGAAGACCCGGCACCGGGTGGGGGAGCGGGCCACGGTGGTCGACGCCGGTGACCCGATCGACCTGGCACGGGCCCTGACCGACCTGGCCGACCGGGGCGTACGCCGTTTGCTTGTGGAAGGTGGTGCCCTGGTCCACGGCCAGTTCCTCACCGCCGGGCTCGCCGACGAACTGCACCTGGTGGTGGCCCCCTTCTTCGTGGGCGACCGTCGGGCACCCCGCTTCGTCGGTGACGGCCGGTTCCCGTGGCATTCCGCCCGGCGCGCCCAGGTGGTCGAGGCCCGCCAGATCGGCGACGTGGTGCTGACCCGCTACGCCCTGTCGGAACGCTGCGAACTGGCCTGAGCGTCCGGGTCCCCTCGTGCTGACGGTCCGCGGCCTGTCGAGCTGACAGGTTGCAGGTCGAGACGCTGGCCGACAACGTCGCGATGATCCGAGCAGCCACCCAGGCCGGGTTCGTGCGCGAAGGCACCCTGCGTCGCGCGGCATGGGCGCATGGGGACTTCGCTGACCAGGTCGTTCTCGGGCTACTCGGCACCGAATGGGACGCCAACGCGCGGGGCTAGGTGCCGGGCTGTGGTGCCCACCGGTCGCCGAGGGCTGTGTGGAGGGCCAGCAGGACAAGGCTGATCAGGATCGACGCGAGGATGCCCAGACCGAGACCAAGGATGCCGCGGTCCCGCCGGTTTACGTGCCCGGCCGGAGTCGCCGAAGTCGACCACGGGTGCTCCCGGGCCCACCAGTACAGCAGCCCGAGGCCGTACGGTGTGATGGAGATCAGCCAGAACCAGAACCACCGAGTGCCCCGGACCGGAGCCGGTCCGGCGACGACGACGCCGACAGAGATGGCAGCGAGGACGAGACCCGCCCAGATGACGACGGGTGTCGGTAGGTGAAGTGCGCCGGCCCGGTGTTCGAGGCCGGAGGCTCGCAGGTCCTGCGCGACACCGATGGCGCCAGGTCCGGAGTAGCTGCCATTGTCGACGGTGTCGGTGATGGTCACCTGGTCGAACCTGTCGGTGTCGGTCCAGTGCCTCCGGCCGTCGGGGGTTCTCCACGCGAACAGGGGACCGAGGGTGCCGGAGCTGTGCAAGGCGGGAGTGTCGAACCATCGTGGAGGGCTGCTGGCGTCCCATCGGTCGCCCCACTGGTATGCCGTGATTCGGCCGGCAGCGGCGTCCGCCCTCGCCTGCTCGTAGCCCTGCTGCCGGGGAGCCGTCCACCAGGTCGTCATCGCCGCGAGCAGCCAGAGGAGAACCAGAGCGAGCCGCAGCGCAGGCCACCACCGCCACGTTCGTTCGGCCGGTGCGCCGGGTGAGCCTTCATTCATGATCAGCAGCTCCCGTCGCTTGTCAGTCCGCTCCCCCTCCGCCACCGCCTGAGCCGAACTGTGCCGCGTCGCCATAGGCGGCGTTCTCCGCGATGGCGGCGGAGTGCCGGTCGGGCACCCCTCGGCCCCGCCCGACAACGCCGCGACCAGGGCGCGGCGAACCACGGCGGATGGCACGCATGGCGGATCGGGCTGCTGCCGCCTTCTCCTCGACGGTCTGCGGCCGGCTACGGCCACGCCTGTAGATCAGGACCGTGATGCCCATGGCGATCCCGAGGCCGGCGAGCAGGAGATACCACCACATGTGCTCACCGTAGAAGGGGCGTGCATCTGCCGACGAGGCGCAGGCCGCCCGAGAAGCCGGCCTGACCGTCGCTGTGGTCGACCACGACGCGCTGGCGGAGGGCTATGACCAGCGCGGGCGGTGGCATCCGTACCCGGAGGCGACAATTCCATCATCGCAGCGGTGGTGGATCCGCTGCGGCTGGAGTCATCGGGATGACGACCACCTACCGGCTGCGGCGGCAGACGAGCCGCACCTCGCGATTCGCTGCGGTCACCGTCGAGGTCGAGCCATCGAGTGTGCCCGAGGTGGAGGTGACCGCCGCCGTCACCGCAGCACACCGACGGGAAGCCGACCTGGGCGTTCGGTGGGCGCTGCGCGGCCTTCCGGCAGCGGCGAAGGTCATGGTGACCGACGTGCTCACCACCGAGGTCGACACAGCTACGGGAGACGTCCACGAGGCCACCGCCCGCGCCGTGTGGCAGGCCCTGGGCATCGAACACCCGACACCGTACGCGGGGTTCAGCGACCCTCGGATGGTCGCATCCTGGCTGGACGACATGGCGGGTCGACGGCTCGAAACGGTGACGGAAGCCCGGCACTGGTACGGCAGACGATGCGAGCCCGACGCCACGAGCCTGCTGCACGCGTGGCTGTGCTTCGAATCCGCCCTGCCGTCGGTCTGCACGGCAGCGGTGACCAGTTGATGCGGGCGAAGGAGGAGCCGTACCGCTCCTACGACATGGGCGAGCACGGGGAGACGAGGGTCGGCCCGGCGCTGCGTCCGGGCATCCTGTCCGGGTTCGTCGGGGCCGGACTTGTCGACGGCGCCGTGATCATCGGCCCGGACGGCGACCTGAGCTGCGCTGGTCTGGTGCTGCGGTTCGACATCGGTGACCTCGTCGTCGGCACGCTCGGCGACGAATGGGTCCTCGCCGTCGGCTCGATACCGACCGCCGTCGCTCCCTACTGGACCATGCAACCTTTCGTGCGCGGTAGCTCGTGAGTCGATGGGCGGGAGTCGGCCGTCCGACGGTCGGGTGCGGCAAACGGCGGCGAAGACGTGCGAGGGGTCGAGGGTGACACGCACTCGCGGGCCGGTGATGCAGGGCATCGCGGGGCAGCCAGGATGTGGTTACCTTCTGATATGCCGCATCCCATCATGTTCGACGAGGCGGACCCGGTCCTGGGCCGGGTGCGGACGCTCGCCCTGGCCTTTCCCGACGCGGCCGAGAAGGTCTCCCACGGGCGTCCCGCCTTCTTCACCACAAAGGTCTTCGCCTACTACGGCGGTTCGGTGAAGGTCGACGGCGTCTATCACCAGCACGACC
Organism: Micromonospora maris AB-18-032; assembly: GCF_000204155.1. Classification (NCBI taxonomy): domain Bacteria; kingdom Bacillati; phylum Actinomycetota; class Actinomycetes; order Micromonosporales; family Micromonosporaceae; genus Micromonospora; species Micromonospora maris. The sequence goes on from NC_015434.1 coordinate 3,480,530, forward strand.
AGTCGGTGATGGTGCTTGTCGACCCCGAGGAGCGTGCGGCGCTGCTGACGGAGGAGCGGTGCTTCGTGCCGGCCTACCTGGGCGCCTCCGGCTGGGTCGGGGTGGACCTGACCGACGACACCAGCTGGGACGAGGTCGGCGAGCTGCTCGACGCCAGCTATCGACTCACGGCCGGGGCCCGCCGGATCGCGCGGCTCGACGCCCGGCGGCCCTGAGCATCCCGCAGCCGCTCGGCCGCTCAACCGAAGGCACCGGCGCGGGCGGTGGTGGCCATGCGGCGGGCGACATGTACGGCCGACCTGGCGCGGCTCCTCAGGGGATGAGTCGGTCGAGCAGGTCGAACCGCTCGTACGGCTGGTCGTAGTCGCCGAAGTGCCCGTCGTCGCGCACGATCTGGGTGCCGCCGAGCCGTTCGAACATGGCGCGTCCCTGCCGGTCGTCACAGCCGTACGGGTCGGTGCGGGAGTTGACGAAGTAGATGTCCCGCACGTGCTCCCGGATCGCGGCCCAGTCGTAGCTCGGTTGCAGGACCGGCTCCTCCTCGGTGTTGGGTGGGGTGCAGTAGCCGGCGACCAGGATCGCCTGGGCGACTGTCACGTCCAGGTGTTCCAGGAGCGCGAGCAGCAGGGCCGCCCCGCCGGAATGACCCACCAGGACGGTGTCCGCGTCGAAGGTGTGGCTGCCCAGCGCCTTCGGCAGGAACGTGGTGATCGGCTCGATGTTGATGCCCGGGTGGTGTGGCACCTCGACGGCGTATCCCCGGGTGGCGAGTCGCCCGGCCAGCCAGGGGTACCAGCAGTTGTCCGGGCTGCCGCCGGTCCCGTGGAAGATGATCGCGTTGCGTCCCACCGTGCCCCCATTCGAGTTTCGCCGATCCAATCACCTGGGTCCGACGCAATCGGCGGGCCGGTTCACCGCCCGTGGGCTGAAACGGCAGCGGGAGGGCCGTCGGCGGGGTCCGGGGCGCGGTCGAGGAACATCAGCCGGGCCCGTTTGTGCGGCAGGTCGATCAGTGGCCCTTCGACGAAGCCGGCCCGCTTCAGTCGGGCGATCGCCTTGTCGTTGCGGGCGTCCGGCTCCATCACCAACCGCAGCCGGGTGGGGTCGGTGAAGACGAACGCGATGAACTCGGCCAGCAGGGTGCCGGTGAAGCCCGGCTCGGGGCGTACCGGGGTGCCGATCAGCAGGTGACCGCCGTGGTCGCCGGGGCGTACCGGGTAGCACTCGCCGACCGGGTCGTGTTCGGGCTGGTAGGTCTGGAACAGCGCCACCGGCTGCCCGTCGCGCAGGGTCAGCCAGGCGTGGTGGGTGGGCAGCGAGTCGACGTACCGGTAGATCTCGGCGACCCGGTCGCGGTCGGCGTCGCGCATCCCCCAGAACCGGGCCCGTTCCTGGCTGGTCCAGCCGTGGATGACCTCGGCGTCGGCGTCCGGGTCGACCGGCCGGAAGGTGACCGTCCCGAAGCCGGGGACCTGCCGCTGGTAGTGGTCAGTCATCGTGCTCCTCGGTCAGCCGGTCCCAGTCGCCTGTCACCTCGATCAGGTCGCCGCGTACCCACAGGGGCAGTTGGTCGTCGTGGTGCGGCCCGGCGCCGGTGGCGCCCAGCGGCACCACCCACCGGCTGTTCTCCCGCCGGCCCAGGTCCCACACGTAGCGGGCGGACGGGCCGCGTCCGCACAGGTCGGTGACGCCGGGAATGCTGGAGGTGGCCAGCACGCAGTCGTGGTCCCCGGCCAGTTCCGGTCCCGGTGCGGCGGCCGGGTCGGGCAGCGCCCGCCACGCCGCGAGCCGGTGCCGCTCACCCCAGCGTCGGGTGTCGTCGGCCGCCGCGACCTGTTCGGCCGCCGTCCGCACCAGTTCCGCCGGGTCGAGGCCGGGCAGGTCGGCGCGCAGCAGCGAGGGCAGCGCGTACCCGATCCGGGGCAGCAGGGCCAGCCAGGGTGTGAACACCTCCGGGTGGGCCGGTGGTGCGGTCAGCTCGGCCAGCGCCGGGTGGGCGGCGAGCGCGTGGACCACCGCCGCCCGCAGGTCGGCGAAGCGGGCCGCGTCGACGCTGTCGGCAACCATCCGGCGGTCCCAGCGCAGCAACCGATCCCGCAGCGCCTGCGCCGGTGCGCTGAGACCGTCGACGTCGGCGAGCAGGTCCAGCAGCGGTCCGGCCGCCGCCAGGTAGGTGTCGGTGTGCACGGAGGCCATCTGCTCGGCCCGCCAGTCGGTGCGCTCGCCGAGCAGCTCACGGATCCGGTCGGCCCGGTACGGCGGGGCGTACTCCACGCCGAGGCCGGCGGAGATGCTGCGTTCGTTGGCCATCACCGCAACCTGGTCGACCGGGCGCTTCGGCATCGAATGCCAGCCCTGCCAGGCGTACGCGGGCTCCCAGGCGGGCACCACCCGCAGCCCGTTGTCCGGGTGTCGGCGGGGGACCCGGCCGGCGACCCGGTGCAGCAGCCCACCGGCGGTGTCCGCGGCCAGCACCACGTTGACCGGCTCCACCCAGTCGTCGAGGGCGGTGTCCAGATCGCCGACGGTACGGGCGCGCAGCAGCGCGGGCAGTACGGCGAAGCCGAGGTCGCCGGTGACCCGGGGCGGATACCGCAGGCTGACCGTCACCTCGGGCGGCTCGTCGGAACCGCCGGAGATCACCGGCCCCCGCTCGGTCTCGATCACCTCGACCTCGACCGGATCAGCACCGGCCACCTCGATGGTCTCGACGTGCCGGTGCACCGGCTGCCACCCCTGCGGCCCGTACGCCTGCACGCCGTCACCGTCGCGGCGCAGCCGTTCGGCGTACACGTCCTGGTAGTCGGCGGAAGCGTTGGTGATGGCCCAGGCGACCGTGCCGGCGTGCCCGAAGTGGGCGATGCCCGGTACGCCGGGCACGGCGAAGCCGAGCACGTCGTACTCCGGGCAGGCCAGCCGGATCTGCTGGTAGATGCCGGGGGCCTCGATGAAGCGGTGCGGGTCACCGGCGATCAGCGCCGTGCCGGTGGCGGTGCGCTCGCCAGCCAGCAGCCAGCCGTTGCTGCCGGAGGTGACGTGCCCGTCGACGGCGAACAGTCGGGCCGCGCCCGGACCGAGCCGGCGGATCACGTGTTCGCGCCAGAGCTTGCCCGGGAAGCCGGCGAAGAGCACATGGTGGCCGAGCCAGATCGCCAGCGGCGTCCACGGCTCCCAGCGTCCGGGGCTCAGCCCGGTGGCGGCGAACTCGGGCGCGCGTGCCGCACCGGCGGCCAGCCCGGCGTTGACCCCGTCGACGTAGCGACCCACCCACGCGGCGGTCGCCGGGTCGAGGGCGGCATGACAGCGGCGGGCGGTGTCGTCCAGCCGTACCCGGCGGGCGAAGCTGTCCCAGCTCAGCGCCTCCGGCCCGAGGAAGGCGGCGCTGCTGCCCTGGGAGCGGTGCCGTTCCACCTCGATCTGCCAGGCCCGGTCCCGCGCGGTGACCCGGCCCTGGGCGAACGCCAGCGCCTCATGGTCGTCGGCGCGCAGATGCGGAATCCCGTACCCGTCGCGGTACCGCTTGCTCATGCCCGGCCTCCGGTGCGGATGCGGGCGGCCGGGATGACAAGCGGGGTGCCGGTCTCCGGGTCGTCGATGACCCGGCAGGGCAGCCCGAAGACCTCCTCGACCAGTTCGGCGGTGACGATCTGGCCGGGCTCACCGGCGGCCACCACCCGTCCGTCGCGCATCGCGATCAGGTGGGTGGCGTAGCGGGCGGCGTGGTTGAGGTCGTGCAACACCGCGACAAGGGTACGGCCCTGTTCCTCGTGCAGCCGGGCGCACAGGTCGAGCACCTCGATCTGGTGGGCGATGTCCAGGTAGGTGGTCGGCTCGTCGAGCAGCAGCAGCGGGGTCTGCTGGGCCAGCGCCATGGCCAACCAGACCCGTTGCCGTTGGCCGCCGGAAAGCTCGTCGACCAGCCGGTCGGCCAGGTCGGCGACACCTGTCGCGGCCATCGCCTCGGCCACGATCCGTTCGTCGTCGCGGGACCACTGGCGCAGCAGCCCCTGGTGCGGGTAGCGGCCCCGGGCCACCAGGTCGGCCACCCCGATGCCGTCCGGCGCGATCGGCGACTGCGGCAGCAGCCCGAGGGTACGGGCCACCGCCCGGGCCGGCCGTCGCTGGATGTCCTCACCGTCGAGCAGCACCGCCCCGACGGCCGGTTTCAGCAGCCGGGACAACGCCCGCAGCAGGGTGGACTTGCCGCAGGCGTTCGGGCCGATGATGACCGTGAAGGACCGGTCCGGCACGGCGACGGTCAGGTCGTCGGCGACCACCCGCCGTTCGTAGGCCAGCCGCAGTCCGCTGCCACCCAGCCGGGAGGTCGGCATGCTTGTCGCTCCGTTCTCGTTGTCGCGGATCACAGCCGGCCCGCCCGACGCTGCGTGGCCAGCAGCCAGACCAGGTAGCCGCCGCCGAGCACCCCGGTTACCACGCCGACCGGCAGTTGGCTGGGGAAGGCCCGCAGCGCCACCTGGTCGGCGACCACGATGATCAGCGCGCCGATGATCGCGGCGGGCAGCAGATTGGTGCCGGGTGCCCGGGTCAGCCTACGGGCCAGGTGCGGGGCGGTGAGCGCGACGAACGACACCGGGCCGGCGGCGGCCGCCGACAGGGAGACCAGGATGACCGCCGTGGCCAGCAGCAGCATCCGCAGCCGGGGCACGGGTACGCCGAGCCCGGTGGCCGCGTCGTCGCCCAACTCGGTCATCCGCAGCGCCGGGCCGCAGGCCAGCAGCACCGGTACGGTGACCGCGAGGGCGGCCAGCAGCGGCGCGGCGTCGGACCAGCCGCGACCGTCGAGGCTGCCGGTGAGCCAGAGCATCGCCCGGGCCGCCTCCATCAGCGGGGCGCGGGTCAGCAGGTAGCCGTTGACGCCGGTGAGGATGGCCGACACGCCGATGCCGACAAGCACCAGCCGGTAGCCGTGTACGCCACGCCGCCAGGCGACCAGGTAGATCAGCAGGCCGGTGAGCACACCGCCGATCGCGGCGGCCCCGGCCAGCGCGGCGCTGCTGCCGCCGACGACCACCACGATCAGCGCGCCGGTCGCCGCGCCCTGGGTGAAGCCGAGCACGTCGGGGCTGCCCAGCGGGTTGCGGACCAGGGCCTGGAACACCGCACCGGCCAGCCCGAGCGCGGCGCCCACGGCCAACGCGGTGACCAGCCGGGGCAGGCGCAACTGGGTGACGATGAAATCCTCGGCGGGGCTGCCGCCACCGGTGAGCGTGCGCAGCACGTCGGCCGGGGACATCGGATAGTCGCCGTGGCCGACGGCCAGCACACCGACGGCGAGCGTGAGCAGCAGGCCGGTCGTCCCGACGGCCAGGGCGCGGGGGTGCAGCCGCACCGACAGGCGGCCCGGAACCCGAATCACGATCATGGGCGGGCCGTCCTCGTCCGGGTCACCAGCCAGAGGAAGAGCGGACCGCCGAGCACGGCGGTGACCAGCCCCACCTGCAACTCGCCGGGACGGCCGAGGACCCGACCGAGCACGTCGGCGCCGAGCAGCAGCACCGGCGCCAGCAGCGCACAGTACGGCAGCAGCCACCGCAGGTCAGGTCCGGTGAGCGTACGCACCAGGTGCGGCACCAGCAGCCCGACGAAGACGATCGGCCCGCAGGCGGCGGTGGCGGCGCCGCAGAGCAGCGTGATGGCGGCGATCACCGCGGCCCGGATCCACGCCGGTCGGGCGCCCAGGGCGCGGGCGGTGTCGTCGCCGAGGGCCAACGCGTTGAGCGGTCGGGCGGCGGCCAGGGCGGCCACCAGACCGACCGCGATGAACGGCAGGACCCGCCGTACGGTGGCGTCGTCGGCGCTGGCCAGCGAGCCGACGGTCCAGAACCGCAGCCGTTGCAGCCCGGCCGAGTCGAGCAGCATCACCGCGCTGACGTACGAGTACAGGGCCGCGTTGAGCGCCGCGCCGGCCAACGCCAGCCGGGCCGGGGTGGCGGTCCGGCCACCACCGACGGCGTACACGCCCACGGTGACCGCGGCGGCGCCGCCGAGCGCGAACCAGACCTGACCGGTGCCGCCGCCCACACCGAACAGCAACGAGGCGGTGGCGATCGCGGCGGCGGCGCCGGCGTTGATGCCGAGCAGACCGGGGTCGGCCAGCGGGTTGCGGGTCAGCGCCTGCATCGCCGCACCGGCCGTGCCGAGCGCCAGGCCGGCGAGCAGCCCGAGCAGGGTTCGGGGCAGGCGCATGTCGTGCACGACGGCGTAGTCGACGGCACCCGGATCGGTGAGGGCCGCCCACACCTGGGTCAGCGGGATCGGTTTGGCGCCGACGGCGATGCTGAGCACCACCACGACGACCAGAGCCAGTGCGGCGACGGCGAGGCCGGCGGCGCGTGACGCGGCATGACCTGCCCGCGGCGGTGGTTGGTCCCGCAGTGGTGTCGCGGCGGGAGGCGACTCGGTGACGGACAGTGTGAACTCCAGTGCGGTGCGAAACGCCGTGCGGGACTTGACAGGCAGTTAGGTTAGGTTAGCCTAACCGCGGCTGTCCATGGCCATCCGCACACCCTGATCGGAAGACGACACCATGCCTGATCCCGTTTCCGCCCGCCGCCTCTCCCGTCGCGGCCTGCTCGCCGCCGGTGGCGCCGCCGCCCTCGCCGCTGTGCTCGTCGGCTGCGGGCGGGACGAGGCCGACAAAGCCAGCACCAGCAACGGTTCCGGGTCGTGGTCGTTCACCGACGACCGCCCGGAGGCGGTCACCGCTCCGGCGCGGCCCGCCCGGGTGGTGGCCTTCACCGGCTCGGCAGCCGCCCTGGTCGATTTCGGACTCGGGCGCGAGGTGGTCGGTGTCTTCGGCGAGACGAAGAAGGCCGACGGCAGCAAGGAACCACAGGCCGGCGACCTGGACGTGGAGAGCGTGGAGATCCTCGGCAACGTCTGGGGCGAGTTCAGCGTCGAGAAGTACGCGGCGCTGCGCCCGGAACTGCTCGTCACCCACATGTACGACCCGGGCGCCTACTGGTACGTGCCGGACGAGAGCAAGGACAAGATCCTTCCGCTCGCGCCGGTGGTCACCATCACCACCGCCCGCGTCCCGATGACCAAGCCGATCGAACGGTACGCCGCACTCGCCCAGTCCCTCGGCGCCGACCTGTCGGCACCGAAGGTCACCGACGCCAAGGCGCGCTTCGAGGCCGCCGCCGAGGCGGTACGCCAGGCGGTCAAGGCCAACCCCGGCATCAAGGTGCTGGCCGCCTCCGGCAGCCCGGACCTGTTCTACGTCTCCAACCCGAAGGTCAGCACCGACCTGATGTACTTCGCCGAACTCGGCGTCGACATCGTGGTGCCCACCAAGCTGGAGTCCGGTGACTACTTCGAGGCGCTCAGCTGGGAGAACGCCGGCAAGTTCCCGGCCGACCTGATCCTGCTCGACAACCGCAGCACCGCCCTGCAACCGGCCGACCTGGCCGCCAAGCCCACCTGGACGCAGTTGCCCGCCGTGCAGGCCGGCCAGGTGACCGGATGGGACGCGGTGCCCCGCTTCTCGTACGCCGGGGCCGCCCCGCTGCTCGAAGACCTCGCCAAGGCGATCCAGGGCGCGAAGAAGCTGACCTGACCCGCCACGGACGACCGGCGTGACCTGAGACCGCCGGTCGTCCGCCCACCACCCTCATCGACGCCAACCCGCCGCGCGCTGCGCGGGCGGCGGGTTCCGGCTGCCCGGAAACCGAACCGCCGAGCGTGGAGGACACGTCCATGACCCTGCCGGTGCACACCGTGACACCGCCGAGCGCCGCCCGAGCCCACCTGTTCCACGACGGCACAGTCGACGACTACCGGGCCGCGGTGACAGCCGGTGCCGACCGGGTGGCCCGGCGCGTCACCGAGGCGACCGGACCGTTCACCGGCGTACGCCCGGAGCAGCTGGCGCCGCTGGTGGACGCGATCGACCTGGACCGGCCGCTGCGCGACACCACCGCCGCCCTCGACGAACTCGACGAGGTGTACCTGCGCGACGCTGTCTGGTTCCACCACCCGCGCTACCTGGCCCACCTCAACTGCCCGGTGGTCATCCCGGCCCTGCTCGGCGAGGCCGTGCTCAGCGCCGTGAACTCCTCGATGGACACCTGGGACCAGAGCGCCGGCGCCACCCTGATCGAGCGACGCCTGATCGACTGGACCGCCGCCCGGATCGGTCTCGGCCCGGCCGCCGACGGGGTGTTCACCAGCGGCGGCACCCAGTCCAACCTGCACGCGCTGCTGCTGGCCCGGGAGGAGGCCCTGGCGGGTGCGAGCCCGACCGACCGGCGGATCCTGCTGCCCCGCCTGCGGATCATCACCTCTGCCGCGGGCCACTTCAGCGTGCAGAAGGCCGCCAAGCTGCTCGGCCTGGCCCCGGACGCGGTCGTGGTGGTGCAGACCGGCCCGGACCGGCGGATGCGTGCCGGTGCCGTCCGCCACGAGATCAGCCGCTGCCGGCGGGCCGGCCTGACCGTGCTCGCGGTGGTCGCCACCGCCGGCACCACCGACTTCGGCACCATCGACCCGCTCGACGAGATCGCCGAGGTGTGCGCCACCTCCGGCGCCTGGCTGCACGTCGACGCCGCGTACGGCTGCGGGTTGCTGGTCTCGCCGACCCGCCGGCACCTGCTCGACGGCATCGAACGGGCCGACTCGGTGACCGTCGACTACCACAAGTCGTTCTTCCAGCCGGTCAGCTCCAGCGCTGTGCTGGTCCGCGACCGGCGTACGCTGCGGCACGCCACCTGGCACGCCGACTACCTCAACCCGGCCCGGATGGTCGCCGAACGCATCCCCAACCAGGTCGACAAGTCCTTGCAGACCACCCGCCGCTTCGACGCCCTCAAGCTCTGGCTGACCCTGCGGGTGATGGGCCCCGACGCCATCGGCGAACTGTTCGACGAGGTCTGTGACCGGGCCGCCCAGGCGTGGCAGCTGGCCGCCGCCGACCCCCGGTTCGAGGTGCTGACCGCGTCGGCGTTGAGCACAGTGGTGTTCCGCTGGCGGCCCGCCGGCACCCCGGCGGACCTGGCCGACGCGGCGAACCTGCACGCCCGGTCCGCGCTGGCCGCCTCCGGCCTGGCCGTGGTCGCCGGCACCAAGGTCGACGGCCGGCAGTACCTCAAGTTCACAGTCCTCAACCCGGCGACCAGCCCCGACGACGTGGCGTACGTGCTCGACCTGATCGCCGAACACGCCGGCCGGTACGCGCCCAACACGTCCACTTTGGAGCTTCCTTGTCCAGTGGGCTGAGCAGGTCGACGCAGAAACCGAGCATGGAGGGCCGAATGAGAAGCTACGACGTCATCGGGATCGGCCTGGGGCCGTACAACCTGGGTCTGGCCTGCCTGACCGCGCCGATCGCCGAGATCGACGCGCTGTTCCTGGAGGCCCGCGACGACGTCTCCTGGCACCCCGGCATGCTGCTGGAGTCGTCCCGGTTGCAGACCCCGTTCCTGGCCGACCTGGTCACCCTGGCCGACCCCACCTCGCCGTTCTCCTTCCTCGCCTACCTCAAGGAGATCGGCCGCCTCTACCCCTTCTACATCCGGGAGAGCTTCTTCCCGCTGCGCGCCGAGTACGACGCGTACTGCCGGTGGGCCGCGGCGAAGCTGCCCAACCTGCGCTTCGGTCACCAGGTCAGCACCGTCGAGTACGACCCGACGAGCGAGCAGTACGTGGTGACCGCCACGGTCGGCGGCGACACCGTCACCCACCGGGCCCGGCACCTGGTGCTCGGCACCGGCACCCCGCCGTACCTGCCGGAGGCCTGCGCCGGGCTGGACTCCGACGCGGTGCACAACTCCCGCTACCTGGAACACCGTGACGCGCTGCGCGCCAAACGCAGCATCACCATCGTCGGCAGCGGGCAGAGCGCCGCCGAGATCTACCACGACCTGCTCTCCGACATCGGCACGTACGGCTACCAGCTGAACTGGGTGACCCGCTCACCCCGGTTCTTCCCGCTGGAATACACCAAGCTGACCCTGGAGATGACCTCACCGGACTACGTGGACTACTTCCACGCCCTGCCCGAGCAGACCCGCTACGACCTGGAGGCCGAGCAGAAGGGGCTGTTCAAGGGCATCTCCGCCGACCTGGTCAACGACATCTTCGACCTGCTCTACGCCACGAGCGTGCCCGGCCCGGTGAACACCCGACTGCTGACCAACACCGAGTTGACCGGGGTCGACCACGACCGGTCCACCGGCCGGCACACCCTGCGGCTGCGCCACGTCGAGCAGGGACGTGAGCACACCCTGGACACCGAGGGGCTGGTGTTGGCCACCGGCTACCGCTACCAGGTGCCCGCCTTCTGCGACCCGATCCGCGACCGGCTGCGCTTCGACGCCCACGGCCGCCTCGACGTGGCCCGCAACTACAGCGTCGACCACACCGGGCGGGGGATCTTCCTCCAGAACGGCGGCACCCACACGCACAGCATCACCTCACCGGATCTCGGCATGGGTCCGTACCGCAACTCGTGGATCATCCGGGAGCTGGTCGGCCGGGAGGTGTACCCGATCGAGAAGTCGATCACCTTCCAGGAGTTCGGGGTGCCCGCATGAGCGCCACCGTGCACATCCGGACCGATCCGGTGCTGGGGGAGTTCGCCCTGCGTACGCTCGACGTGGCCGCCGACGCGCCGCTGCTGCACGGCTGGGTGACCCACCCCAAGGCGGCGTTCTGGCTGATGCAGGACGCCGACCTGGCCGCAGTGGTGCAGGAATACCAGCGCATCGCCGCGCATCCGCACCACGACGCCTTCCTCGGGCTGTGGCGCGGCGAGCCGGCCTTCCTCGCCGAACGGTACGACCCGGCCCAGGTCGAGTTGGTCGGGCTCTACGACGCCCAGCCCGGTGACGTGGGCATGCACTTCCTCTGCGCGCCCGCCGAGACCCCGGTGCACGGCTTCACCCGCGCCGTGATCACCACCGTGATGTCGTGGCTGTTCGCCGACCCCGACACCGTCCGGGTGGTGGTCGAGCCGGACGTCCGCAACACCGCCGTGCACGCCCTGAACGCGGCAGTCGGTTTCGAGGTGATCGGCCCGATCACCAAGCCGGAGAAGCAGGCCCTGCTGAGCATCTGCACCCGCGAGCGGTTCCTCGCCGCGACCCGTGACCAAGGAGCAACGCTGTGACCACCACCGACCCGGTCGCCCACCTGCGCCCGCAGACCTGGGAGCGGGCCAACCGGCTGCTGGTGCGCAAGGCGCTGGCCGAGTTCGCCCACGAGCGGCTGATCACCCCCGAGCCGGACGGCCTCGCCGCCGGAGGCCGCCGCTGGTACACGGTGACAAGCGACTGCGGCACCGTCCGCTACCGGTTCACCGCCCGGCTGCGCACCCTGGAGCACTGGGACATCGACCCGGAGAGCATCACCCGGCAGCGCGACGGCCAGCCGCAGCCCCTCGACGCCGTCGACCTCTGCCTGGATCTGCGCACCTCGCTCGGCCTCACCGACCGGATCCTGCCGGTCTACCTGGAGGAGATCAGCTCCACCCTGGCCGGCAGCGCCTACAAGCTGGACCGGGCCCTGCCCTCGGCGGCGAAACTGATCGAGGCCGACTTCCAGACCATCGAGACGTCGATGACCGAGGGACATCCCTGCTTCGTGGCCAACAACGGCCGCCTCGGCTTCGGCGTCGACGAATACCACAGCTACGCCCCCGAGGCCGCCCGGCCCGTACGCCTGATCTGGCTGGCCGCCCACCGCGACCACGCCACGTTCACCAGCGCCGCCGACCTCGACTACGACACCCTGCTCCGCACCGAACTGGGCGAGGCGACGCTGGCCCGGTTCGCCGAGACCATGGCCGCCCTCGACCTGGACCTGGCCGACTACCTGCTCATCCCGGTGCACCCCTGGCAGTGGTGGAACAAGCTGTCGGTGACCTTCGCCGGTGAGGTGGCCCGCCGCCGCCTGGTGCACCTCGGCGAGAGCGACGACGACTACCTCGCCCAGCAGTCCATCCGCACCTTCTTCAACGTCAGCGCGCCGCACCGGCACTACGTCAAGACGTCGCTGTCGGTGCTGAACATGGGCTTCATGCGAGGGTTGTCGGCGGCGTACATGGAAGCCACCCCGGCCATCAACGACTGGCTGGCCGATCTGATCACCGCCGACGAGGTGTTCCAGGCCACCGGCCTGACGATCATCCGGGAGCGGGCCGCCGTCGGCTACCGCAACCGGCAGTACGAAGCCGCCACCGACCGCTACTCGCCGTACCGCAAGATGCTTGCCGCGCTGTGGCGGGAGAGCCCGGTGCCCACCCTGGCCCCCGGCGAACGGCTGGCCACCATGGCCTCGCTGCTGCACGTCGACGCCGACGGCCGGTCCTTCGCCGCCGAACTGATCACCGCCTCCGGGCTGGCACCGGCGCAATGGCTACGCCGCTACCTGCACGCCTACCTCACCCCGCTGCTGCACGCCTTCTACGCCTACGACCTGGCGTTCATGCCGCACGGCGAGAACGTCATCCTGGTGCTGCGCGACCACGCCGTACAACGGGTGATCTTCAAGGACATCGCCGAGGAGATCGTGGTGATGAACACCGAGGCGGCCCTGCCCCCGGCGGTCGAACGGATCCGCGCCGAGGTGCCGGAGGAGATGAAACTGCTGTCCATCTTCACCGACGTCTTCGACTGCTTCTTCCGCTTCCTCGGCGCCACCCTCGCCGACCAGGGCATCGCCGACGAGGAGACCTTCTGGCGTACGGTCGCCGACTGCGCCACCGACTACGCCGCCCGGGTACCACACCTGGCCGACCGGCTGGCCCGCTACGACCTGTTCGCCCCCGAGTTCGCCCTGTCCTGCCTCAACCGGCTGCAACTGCGCGACAACCAGCAGATGGTCGACCTGGCCGACCCGTCGGCCGCCCTGCAGCTCGTCGGCGCCCTCACCAACCCCCTGGCCCGGCACGCACCCTCCTGACCCGCCACCGACGCTCACCTGTCCGTGCCCGCCGATGAAACATGTCCGCGGATGGACCATGTCCGCCGATGGAACATATCCGCCGATGGAACATGTCGGCAGACATGGAACTCGTCGGCGGCCACGGACAGGTACAGGTGTGACAGCACAGTTGCGGCGTCGGATCCGAGCCGGCGACACCGACGCCTTTGGTGAACTCTTCGACGAGCATGCCGACGCGGTCCACCGCCATGCGGTGTGGAGCGAGGGCGACCCGGTGCTCGCCGAGGACGTGGTGTCGCTGACCTTCCTCGAGGCGTGGCGGATCCGGGAGTCGCTTCGACCGGACGGGGAGAGCCTGCGGCCCTGGCTGCTCGGCATCGCCACAAACGTGCTGCGTAACCGGCGGCGGGCGGCGCGCCGGCACCGGGCGGCGCTACGGCGGCTGCCGGTACGCGACACGGTGCCGGACTTCGCCGACGACGTGGTCGGCCGGATGCACGACGCCGACCAGCTCGCCGCCGCCGTGGCGGCCCTGCGGGCCCTGCGTCGGGCGGACCGGGAGGTGTTCCTGCTGTGCGTCTGGTCGCAGCTGGACTACGCGGCAGCAGCCGAAGCCCTGGGGGTTCCCGTCGGGACCGTGCGTTCGCGGCTGTCCCGGGCCCGAACCCGGCTGCGGGCGCTGGCCCAGCAGGAACTGGACCGTCCGCGAGGCACCCCCGTCGAGCAGGGAGAGTACCGATGAGCGAGCCGACTGTTCCGCACGTGCCGGCGATGGCCACCGCGCACCGGCAGGCCCTGCGCCGGCACCTGATGAACGAGATCACCCGGCCGGCCCGGCGGCCGAAGCGGACGCCGGTGCTCGCGGGCGCGGTGGGCGTACTGGCCGCGGTGATCGCGGCCGGGACGATCGCGCTGCCCGGGGTGCCGCAGAGCGCGCCGCTTGTCGTAACTGTGCAACAGGCGGAACCGGCGGCCGCGACGACATTGCTGAACGCGATGGCCGCTGCCGTCGTCGAGAAGCCGGAACCGGGCGACGGGAGGTACGTCTACATCAGGAGCCTGGGCGCCTACGCCGAACTGGGTGGCGGTCCGGCCCGGCTGCGACCGGTACGCGAGCGGGAGATCTGGATCCCCCGGTACGAGCCGGGCGATGGTCTGCTCCGACAGCCGTTCTTCGAACTGCCGGTCATCGGCGTGATCCCCGAGCGGGTGACGCTGACGGACATGACGCCGAACGCGGCGGTCGTCGATCTGCCCGACGACCCGGATGAACTGCTGGCCAAGCTCTACCGGGAACGTGCCGAGCGGGGCCACGGCAGCAGCCGCGACGGCGCGGCGTTCACCGCGATCGGCGACATCCTGCGGGAATCGCTGGTGCCGCCACAGACAAGCGCCGCTCTATACCGGGCCGCAGCCCGGATTCCCGGAGTCGAGGTGATCCGTCAGGTGACCGACGCGGCGGGCCGGCGGGGGACCGCCGTCGCGTACACCGAACGGGACCGCCGCGACGAGTGGATCTTCGATGAGCGGACCTTCGAGTACCTCGGCTCGCGTAGCTACCTCGTGGCGGACACTGCCGATGGACCGGCCGGCACCGTGCTGGCCACCACTGCCGTGCTGCAACGTGCCGTGGTGCCGAAGCTCGGGCAGCGTCCGTGATCACGCGCCGCGCACAGCGGCCGGGCACTCGGCGGCCGGTTACTCGGCGCTCAGGTCCGCTAGGTCGCGGTCGAGTAGCTCGGCGAGCAGGGTGTGTCGGCCGGGGTCGTTGTCGACGGTGATGCCCCGGCTGGGCATCTCCACGGTCATCAGCAGGTGCAGGTGCATCCGGTACAACGCCAACCGGCGGCGTACCCGGTCGTCGAAGACCAGCGGCGTGCCGACGGCGTCGGCGTAGCCGTGCAGGAACGGATGCTCCGGCTCGTCCTCGGCGCGCCGGAACAGCAGGGGCGAGACCAGGTCCAGCATCGGGTCGCCGTAGAGGAACCGTTCGCCGTCGACAAGCCCGCACATCCGGTACGCCCCGTGCGCGTCGGGCGCGGCCAGCACGTTGCCGTCCCAGCCGTCGAAGTGCAGCAGGGCGGGTCGGCGCACCTGGTCGAGCAGGCCGGCGTGCCGGGCCACCACCTCCCGGAACCGCTGCGGCGGCGCGGGAAGTGTGACGTTCCAGTCGACCGCGTCGGCGAGCAGATCGTCGACGATCGCCGCGAACGCCACCGACCAGGTAATGCCGCCGGCACGGCCGGCGTCGTAGCCGAACCGGTCACCGGTGATCCGGTGCAGGGTGGCCACCGTCGCCCCGAAGTCGTAGCGTGCGCCCGCGTCGGCACCGTCCAGGTCGGGCAGCGCCCGGCCGGGCAGCCGACCAGTGACCAGCCACTCGCCGAGACGGGCGTCGCGACCGTGGTGCAGCACCGGCGGCACCGGCACCTGCGGGGCCCGGGCGGCGACCAGCCGGAAGTAACGGGCCTCGGCGGCGAGCATCCCGGTCTCGTAGCGCAGCAGCGGCACGTGCGACGGTGGCCCGACCTTGAGGACGACGTCTGCGCCGTCGTCGAGGCGCACCCACCAGACGGTGGCGAACCCGCCGCCGGTCAGCGGCCCGCAGTCGGCGACCTGCCGGTCCGCGCCGAACGAGGCGGCGATGTAGTCGGCCACGTCGTCGGGGGAGAGGACCTGCTGGGTGGGGCTCAGCGGTGGCACCGGCACAGGGTATCCGTACCGGTGCCACCGCGGCGTCCCCGCTCAGCCGTCGGTCACCACACCGGTCAGCACCGGCGGCAGCTGCGGCCCGTCCGGCTCCTGGTCGAAGCGCAGCTCGATCCACTCGTCCGGCTCGACCACCGAGTCGGTGATCGTCGGGACGGTGATCTCAGCGACGACCGCGTCCGGGGCCAGGTCCAGGTACGGCACCAGCCAGGTCTGGGACAGCGGCCGTTCGGGCTCCACCGGCGAGTACGCGTGCTCGGTGAACCAGTCCGGATCGACGTCCATGGTGGACAGCTCGGGACCGTCGGTCGGCGGCTGCGGCCAGGCGATGGCGAAGATGCCCTGTTCCGTCGGCGCGGACGAGGTGAAACGCCAGGTCAACGTCTCGCCTTCGGTGACGCGCTGGACGGGTTCGACAGTGATGGTCGGCGCCGGATCGTCGTTGAGCACGTCGAGACCGCCGAGGTAGCTGCCGACCACCATGCCCTGCTGCGCCTTGGCGGTCAGCAGGTACCGCTCGGTGTAGTTCCACAGCGTGTCACCGACCACCTCGGCCGGCACCCGGATGCTGCGCTGACCGGGCCGGACGGTGGCCAGCCAGGAGCGGCTGACGAACATGTCATCGGTCAGGTTCAGCTGTACTGTCGCGCTGCCGCGTCCCGTGATGGTCGCCGGGATCTCGTACGTCTTCGTGCCGGAGTCACCCTCGGCCACCTCCAAGGTGCCGATGTCGAGCCGCAGCAGGCGGGGGGCACGCGGGTCGGGGGTGCCCGGCTTCCAGCCCCACGCGTCGAGCAGCCATGCCTGCCCGAACGCGGTGCGTGGCGTGACCTCGATGGCGGCCAGTCGAGCGGGTGCCCCCTTCAACGGCACCCGCACCTCCTGCGCCCAGTGCGAGGTCGTGTTGCCGGTGCCGGGCAGACCGTCGATGCGTACCTCGCCCAGCCGGCTGCGCCGCCCGTCGGTGCCGACGACTGTCACGTCGAACCGGGTGTCGGTCGTGTTCGGCGCGACGATGATCCGCAGCGCCAGGTCACGGGCGCCGGCGACGGAAACCGGCCGGGCCGGAGCCAGCCGGATCGGTGTGCCGGCACGGGACCAGGCCAGCTCGGCCGCGTACCGGTTGGGCTCGGGGATGGTCCAGAGGAAGGGCGTGAAGTGTGCGAGGAAAGCGTTGCGATCCATCGGGTCGAGGCAGGACCGCTCGGCGTCGTCGGTGACCTGGTCGCAGATCCGGGCACCACCCGACAGCTGTGTCGACGCGTCCGGGGTGAGCACCGGCGTGCGGTTGCCGCCGAGGGCGTGGGCGAGCACCCGCGCCGGGTCGGCCGAGGGTGCCCGTCGGCCGGTGCCGTCGAGCAGCGGCCGGATCCGGTCGTCACCTTCGACGAAGAGCCGCGCGGCGGCGGCGATGTAGGTGGCGCCGACGGTCTGCTGCTGGTTGGCGGTGAGCCGGCTCGGCATGCCCGGTGAACAGACCAGGTCCGGCTCGTCGTCTCTGGTGTAGAAGTCGTCCTGGGACGGTGCCACCGACTGTCCGGGCGTCCATTCGGTGTTGAAGTAGTTGTGGTTGGCCCCGATCACGTACAGCGCGCTGCGCAGTGCGCGACTCGGGCTGAGTCCGCGCGTGGCGTCGACGAACATCTGGCCCTGCAGGTCGAAGACGTCACCGTCGCAGCCGGGCAGGATGGTCACCGACGGGACGTCCGGCACCGGGTTGTGCCCGAAGAGCGTGGGACCGATCAGCAGCATGCCGCGTACGGTCCAGCGAACTGTGCCGGGGTAGCCGTCCTGGGCCCTCGGCGGTGGGGTGAGTGAGTCCATCGCCGCCCGGCTGACCCCCTCGCCACCACGGGAGTGACCCATCAGGAACACCTGGGACAGGTCGGCCCGGGGCGCGGCCCGCACGATGCTCGGCGCTGCGGCACGACCCGTGCGGGCCCAGTCGGCCCACTTCGCCAGGTGCAGCCGTACGAGCGAGGAGCGGGCCTGGGCACCGCCGTCGGCGGCGGCCCAGTCCTGACCGTTGATGCCGTTGGCCGAGATGGACACGGTCACGTAGCCCTGCGAGGCGAGCAGCCGCTGCGCCTGCAGGTAGCCACGGTGGCTCGGGATCGGATCGGTGCCGGCCGGGCACGGCCACTGCTGGGGCACCTGCTCGTCGCCCCGGTAGCAGACGGCGTGGCGACCGTGCAGGAACAGCGCCAGTGGCCGGGCGCCGGTGGTGCCCTGCGGCGCGACCACCACCGCCCGCATCTCGACCTTCTCCGGGAACTCCGGCAGGGTGACCCCGGGAAGGTCGTACTCCCCGGTGATCTGCCGGTACGGTCCGGGCCTGCCGGGGTCGACGGGGCCGGCGGGCTGCGGGGCCGCCGCGGCGGCGACCGGTTCCGACCGGCGGGCGCTCTCGCGCGGGGCGTCCGCGTCGATGCGCCTGCCGCCGACCCGCACCGCGAGTTCGTCGGGTTCGACCGGCGCGGTCAGCGGAAGGCTGAAGGTCCGACCGTCCGGGTGCGGACGAGCCGCGCCGAGCCGCCGCTGGCCCGACCAGAATTCGACGGCGGCGTCGCCCATCGGCACCGGTGTGTCGGAACGCCAGGTCAGCTCGCCGTCGGCCACCGACCAGCCTTCGACGGCGGATCGGGGAGCGGGGTTGTGGGGTGGCTCGGCCGCCGCCGGCCCGGTGGCCCCGGTCACCAGCGCCACCACGAGAGCGGCTGAGATCAGGAGTTTACGCATGTGACTATATCTATCCCATTCGCGCAAATCTCCCGTGATGCGCCTCAGTGCGGCGGTGGTCCGGAACTGTCGCGGCGGACCAGTTCGGCGGCGAGCGACTCGACCCGGGGCCCGGCGGAACCACCGTCCAGGGCCAGCGCCATCGCCCGGGCACCCATCTCGACGAGCGGCAACCGGATCGTGGTCAGCGCCGGGGTGACGTCGCGGGCCATCGGCATGTCGTCGAAGCCGAAGACGCTCACCTGATCGGGCACCGCCACCGCGCGGGAGCGCAGCAACGACAACGCGCCGATGGCCATCGAGTCGTTGAGCGCCGCGATCGCGGTCAGCCCGGGCTCGGCGTCCAACAGGGCGGCGGTCGCCTCGGCGCCGCTGTCCCGGTCGAAATCGGCGTACCGGACGAGCTGATCCGGTAGCTGCCGACCGTGTTCGGCGAGCGCCTCGCGCAGCCCGGTCAGCCGATCGGTGGTGGTGGTCAGCACCCGGGGCCCGGCCACCACCCCGATGCGTCGGTGGCCGAGCCGGCAGATCTCCTGCCCGAGCAGCCGCGCGCCGTCGCGGTTGTCCGGCATCACCGCGTCACCGGAGTGCTCGTGGCGGCCGATCACCGCGACCCGCCCGCCGGTGGCCTCGTACGCGGCCAGCTTGCCGTTGAGCAGCGTGGTGAAGTCGGCATCGTGGTAGCCGGAGCCGGCCAGGATGATCGCGGCCACCTGCTGCCCGCGCAGCAGTTCGACGTACTCCAGCTCCCGGTCCGGGTCCCGGTAGCTGTTGCAGATCATCAGCAGCCGCCCCTGGTCGGTGGCGACCCGTTGCAGCCCCCGGGTGATCTCGGAGAAGTACGGGTCGGAGACGTCGTGCACGATCACGCCGACCGCGCCTCGATGGGAACGGGCCAGCAGTTGGGCGTGGGCGTTGGGCACGTACTGCAACTCGGCGACGGCTTGCAGGACCCGTTCCCGCAACTCGTCGGTGACCGGCTTGCTGCTGCCGTTGATCACTCGAGAAGCCGTGGCGGGGGAGACGCCCGCCCGCCGCGCCACATCGGACAGCGTCGCCACCCGCGTCCCCTCCCGTGTCGCGTCGGCCGCGTCGTTGACGGCCAGCGCCACCGTACCGCAGTGCGGGACTTTTGCCGCCGCATGGTTCGTGCAGGTCACACCGGTAGGTCCGGCTGGTTCGGACGGGTTCGTGACGGGTCGCCGGGCACCGTCGCCCGGGCGAGCAGATGGGCGCTGGTCGCGACAAGTGCCGGTTCGTCGTGGTACGTCCTGGCCAGCGCCAGCGCGGCGGTGAACAGTTGCTCCGCCGTCGGTCCGTGCGCCCCCGCTTCGGCGGCGAGCCACGCCGGCCCTTCGACACCCTCGACAGTGACGTTTACCAGGCCCGCCGTGAGGCATTCGTCGACCAGTTCCTCGAGACGATGGAAGTAGGCGTGGGTGAAGCCGAGAACCGGGTCGTTGCGACCATCGGTGAGCAGCGTCCGGGCCCGTTCGATCGTCCGATCGTCGAGCCGTCCGGTGGCCGCGAAGTCGAGCGGCAGGGCGAACCGGGAGATCGCGGCGGCGAAGACCGTGCCGCCGGGACGGGTGACGCGGACCGCCTCGGCCAGGGCGGTGCACCGGTCCGCGTGCTCCGGCAGGTGGTAGAGCGGACCGAGCAGCAGCGTCGCGTCGTAGCTGTCGTCGTCCTCGGGCAGCGCGCGGGCGTCGGCGACCTCCGCGTCGAGGCCGGGGTGCCCCGCGCGGGCCTGCGCGACGTGGGCGGGCACCAGGTCGAGCAGCCGGACCCGGTGGCCCAGGGCGACGAGGGCCCGGGCGTACTCGCCCGTTGCACCACCCACGTCCAGGATCCGAGCCGGTGCCGGGGGCAGCGACTCCCGCAGGATCTCCAGGGTCCGCTGTCGTTCCAGCCGAGCCTGTGGCCGCCCTGCACTGAGCCGCAGATCCTCGCGGTACCGGAGGGTGTAGTAGTCGACGATCTCGCGGGCCTGTGGGTCCATGTGGCCCATGGTCTGCGCCACGGCGGCGTAGCGCGACAGCATTTCGCCGGCCGGATCGTTGCCGGCGGGAAAGCCCTTGCCCCGGCGTTCCTGCGCGCTCTAGGCTGCGCAGGAAAGCGCTTACCTGGCCTCGTTGCGGAAGGATCCCTCAATGACCCGCAGGTCGATCGGCATCATCGTCAACGGCGTCACCGGCCGGATGGGCTACCGCCAGCATCTGGTGCGTTCCCTGCTGGCCATCCGGGACGCCGGTGGCCTGCCACTGGCCGACGGCACCACCGTCTGGCCGCACCTGGTCCTGGTCGGACGCAGCGAGACCAAGCTGCGCGAGATCGCGCAACGGCACGGCCTGGACGACTGGACGACCGACCTGGCGGCGGCGCTGGCCCGCGACGACGTCGAGATCTACTTCGACGCCCAGGTCACCCAGCAGCGGGAGAAGGCCATCCGGGCGGCGATCGAGGCCGGCAAGCACATCTACACCGAGAAGCCCCTCGCCGAGGACACTGCCGCGGCCCTCGACCTGGCCCGCGCGGCCCGCGCCGCCGGCGTACGCACCGGTGTGGTGCAGGACAAGCTGTTCCTGCCCGGCCTACGCAAACTCAAGCGCCTGCTCGACGGCGGCTTCTTCGGTCAGGTGCTGTCGGTGCGCGGCGAGTTCGGCTACTGGGTCTTCGAGGGTGACTGGCAGCCCGCCCAGCGTCCCTCCTGGAACTATCGGGCCGAGGACGGCGGCGGCATCGTGGTGGACATGTTC
Organism: Micromonospora maris AB-18-032; assembly: GCF_000204155.1. Classification (NCBI taxonomy): domain Bacteria; kingdom Bacillati; phylum Actinomycetota; class Actinomycetes; order Micromonosporales; family Micromonosporaceae; genus Micromonospora; species Micromonospora maris. Next base: position 3,501,640 of record NC_015434.1, read on the forward strand.
CCGCACTGGCACTACGTGCTGGCGGAGCTGTTCGGCGAGGTGCGTGCGGTCTCCGCCACCATCGCCACCCACGTTCCGCGCCGGGTCGACGAGGCGGGCCGGCCCTACCAGGCCACCGCCGACGACGCCGCGTACGCCGTCTTCGAGCTCGACGGCGGGGTGATCGCCCAGCTCAACTCGTCCTGGGCGGTGCGGGTGTTCCGCGACGAACTCGTCGAGTTCCAGGTCGACGGCACCGAGGGCAGCGCGGTGGCGGGACTGCGGCGGTGTCGGGTGCAGCACCGGGCCCTCACCCCGAAACCGGTGTGGAATCCCGACCTGCCGGCCACCGAGGACTTCCGGTCACAGTGGTCCGAGGTGCCGGACAACGAGGACTTCGACAACGGCTTCAAGGTGCAGTGGGAGGCGTTCCTGCGGCACGTGGTGGCCGGTGAGCCGTTCCGGTGGGACTTCCTGGCCGGGGCGCGCGGCGTGCAGCTGGCCGAGTCGGGTCTGCTGTCGGCCCGCGAGGGTCGTCGCGTCGAGGTGCCGGAGCTGTCGCTGTGAGCGGCACGACCGTCACCCTGCCCGGCGGGCGGCGACTGCGGCTGGCCGGCGGCACCGGGCATCCGCGCCCCGACGGCCCGCCGCGCAGCCGCATCGCGTACGCCGCCGCGCACGTGGTGGCCGATCCGGGCGCCGACAACACCCCGGGCACCTCGGCCGTGCTCGACTGGGACCGCACCCTCGCCTTCCGCGAGCACCTCTGGTCGTACGGCCTCGGGGTGGCCGAGGCGATGGACACCGCGCAGCGCGGCATGGGCCTGGACTATCCGAGCACCCGGGAGCTGATCCGGCGCAGCGCGGCGCAGGCCCGCGCGGTCGGCGGCCGGATCGTCGCCGGGGTCGCCACCGACCAGCTTCCGCCCGGCCCGGCCACCCTGGCCGAGGTCACCGCCGCCTACCGCGAGCAACTCGCCGACGTGCAGGCCGCCGGCGCGGTGCCGGTGCTGATGTGCAGCCGCCACCTGGCCGCCGTCGCCCGCCACGCCGAGGACTACCTGCGGGTGTACGACGACCTGCTGACCGCTGCCGACGGCCCGGTGCTGCTGCACTGGCTCGGCCCGATGTTCGACCCGGCGCTGACCGGCTACTGGGGCTCGACCGACCTGGACCTGGCCGCCGACACCGTCGTCGAGCTGATCAAGGCCCATGTGTCGCGGGTGGACGGCATCAAGATGTCGCTGCTCGACGCCGGCCGCGAGGTGGCGTTGCGGCGGCGGCTGCCGGCCGGGGTACGCCTCTACACCGGCGACGACTTCAACTATCCGGAGCTGATCCGGGGCGACGACAGCGGTCACTCCGACGCGCTGCTGGGCGTCTTCGCCGCCATCGCCCCGGCCGCCGCCGCCGCGCTTGCCGCTCTCGACCGCGGCGACCTGACCGGGTACGACGAGATCTTCGCCCCGACCGTGCCGCTGGCCCGGCACCTGTTCGCCGCACCCACCTGGTACTACAAGACCGGCATCGTCTTCCTCGCCTGGCTGGCCGGCCACCAGGACCACTTCACCATGGTCGGCGGCCTGCAGTCCGGCCGGTCCCCGGCACACCTGGCCACCCTGCTCACCCTCGCCGAGGACGCCGGGCTGCTGCCCGACGCCGACCTGGCCGCCGCCCGCGCCCGGGCGTACTTCACGGTCGCGGGGGTGGCCCAGTGACCTCCGACCGGGCGGCGCTGCGCCGCTTCTCGCTCAACCAGGCCACCACGAAACACTGGCCGCTGCCCGACGTGGTGGCCGGCTGCGTGGCCGCCGGCGTGCCGGGCATCGGCCTGTGGCGGGAACCGGTCGCCGAGTACGGCCTGGCCCGCACCGCCACGCTGGTCCGCGACGCCGGGCTGGCGGTGACCACCCTGTGCCGGGGCGGCTTCTTCACCGCCGACGACTGGCGCGAGGAGAACCTGCGCGCCATCGAGGAGGCCGCCACGCTCGGCGCACCCGTGCTGGTGCTGGTCTGCGGCGGGCTACCGGAGGGCAGCAGGGACATCGACGGGGCCCGGGCCCGGGTGGCCGACGCGATCGCCGACCTCGCCCCGCACGCCGAGGCCGCCGGGGTGCGGCTCGCGATCGAGCCGCTGCACCCGATGTTCACCGCCGACCGGTGTGTCATCGCCACCCTCGGCCAGGCCCTCGACATCGCGGAACGGTTCGACCCCGACGTGGTCGGCGTGGTGGTGGACGCCTACCACGTCTGGTGGGACGACACCGTGTACGCGCAGATCGTCCGGGCGGGGGAGCGGATCGCCTCGTTCCAGGTCTGCGACTGGATCACCCCGCTGCCCGAGGGGGTGCTGCTCGGCCGGGCGCTGCCCGGCGACGGCTGCATCGAACTGCGCCGGCTGCGCGAGGCGGTCGATCGGGCCGGCTACACCGGCCCGATCGAGGTGGAAGTCTTCCACGCCGACGTCTGGGCCCGCCCCGGCGAGCAGGTGCTCGCCGCCTCGATCGACGGCTACCTGCGCGAGGTCGTCTAGGAGTCGGCGCCTGTGGCGAGGGCGTCGACCAGGCGGCGGGTGGAGCCGGCCAGGTTCCACCGCTGGGCCAGGTCGAGCAGCCGATCCGGGTCGGCGGGCGCGGTCGGCAACTCGGTGGGCAGCGGCGGCAGCGGCACGTCCAGGGCGACCCGGACCACCTTCGGCGCCACCGCGAGGTAGTCCCGTGCGGCGGCGAGCTTGGCGCGCAGGCCGGGCGCGAATCCGGAGGCCGGGTCGTCCAGGGCGGCGAGGATGCCGGCGATGTCGCCGTACCTGTCGATCAGCCGGGCGGCGGTCTTCTCGCCGACACCTGCCACTCCGGGCAGCCCGTCGCTGGGGTCGCCGCGCAGCGCGGCGAACTCGGCGTACCGGTCGGCCGGCACACCGTAGCGGGCGCGCACCGCGGCGTCGTCGCAGTCGTCCAGTTTGGCCACGCCCCGGCCGATGTAGAGCAGCCGCACCGCGCGGGCGTCGTCGATCAACTGGAACAGGTCGCGGTCGCCGGAGACCACCTCCACCGGGCCGGGCTGGGTGACCGAGAGGGTGCCGAGCACGTCGTCGGCCTCGTAGCCGGCCGCGCCGACCACGGTGATGCCCAGCGCCTCCAGCACGTCGAGGAGCATCGGCACCTGCGGGGAGAGGGTGTCCGGCACGATCTCGCCGCCCTCCGGCGCCACCCGGTGCGCCTTGTACGACGGCAGCAGCGCCACTCGCCAGTCCGGTCGCCAGTCGTGGTCCATCGCGCACACCATCCGGCCCGGGCGGCGGGTGCGCACCAGTTGGGCGAGCATGTCGAGGAAGCCGCGTACGGCGTTGACCGGCTGGCCGTCGGCGGTCTTCGCGGCGGACTCGGGGATGCCGAAGTAGGCGCGGAAGTAGAGACTGGGCGCGTCGACGAGCATGATCGGGGTCTGCTGTGCCACGTCCGACAGCCTGGCACACCCCACCGACGTTCGGGGTGCCCGGCACGACCAGGAGGACAACAGATGTCCGTACCCACCCGGCTGAGGTTGACCACGGTCAACCTGGACACGCCCGACCCGGCCGCGCTGGCCCGCTTCTACGTGCGGCTGCTCGGCTGGGAGATCAAGGTCGAGGAGGCCGACGACGTCATCCTGCACAACGTCGACGGTGGTGTCGGACTGTCGTTCCAGCGGGAACGGGCGTACGTCCGCCCGACCTGGCCGGCGCAGCCGGGACGGCAGCAGATGTCGATGCACCTGGAGATCGGCGTCGAGGATCTGGACGCGGCCCTGGCGCATGCGTTGGCCTGCGGCGCGACCCTGGCCGAGTTCCAGCCGCAGGATGACGTCCGGGTCTGCCTGGACCCGGACGGCCACCCGTTCTGCCTCTGGCTGATGCACTGAGCCGTGCCGAGGCGGCTCGCGGTGCGGCGCCGCCGCACTCAGCTCGCGGTGCGTCGCCGCCGGACGGCGTACGGCAGCACGAACAGGTACAACCCGGTGAACAGGAGCAGGGCCAGCGGGGGCAGCGGCAGGTAGAAGAGCCATTCGGCGGGTTCCGCCTGGGCGGCGGCGACGAAGGCGACGATGACCGTCACCACGAAGATGATCGAGGTCCATCGGTGGGTCTGTCGGACGGTATTGTTCCAGCGCACGGCGACCTCCAGCAGAGATGAGCTGCCCGGCCCGACGGGACGTGTCGGGCGGGATGTCCTGAAGGTCAGCTTGCTGTGCTGCGCCGCGGAGTGCTTCTCGATTCCTGACCGGTCGGCGGGCTACGCTCGGCCGCGACCGTCCACAACCCGCCCCCAAACGACCGTTAAGCTGTGCGGGTGGGAATCGACGAACTCTACCCGCCGCAGCGACTGGTGGCCGCGCAACGCGCCATCGCCGCCGCCGGCCTGGACGCCCTGCTGCTCAGCCCCGGCTCCGACCTGCGCTACCTCACCGGCTACGACGCGCACGCCGGTGAGCGGCTGACCCTGCTGGTGCTGCCCGCCGAGGGTGAGCCGACCCTGATCGTGCCGACCCTGGAACGGCCTGCGGCCGAGGCGTCCCCGGCGCCGGCCACCGGCGTGCGCATCGTCGACCACACCGACGGCAGCGACCCGTACCCGCTGGTGACCGCGGCCCTCGACGGGGCTCTCGACGCGGTGGGACTGGCCGACCGGATGTGGGCCGAGCAGGTCCTCGCGCTGCGTGCGGTGTTGCCCGGCGCCCGGCAGCGGCTGGCCTCCGAGGTGCTGCGGGAGCTGCGGATCGTCAAGTCGCCCGCCGAGATCGCGGCGCTCGCCGAGGCAGGTGCGGCGATCGACGCGGTGCACGAGCGGATGGGCGAGTGGCTGCGGCCGGGGCGTACCGAGGTGGAGGTGGCCGCCGACATCGCCGCGGCGATCCGCGCCGCCGGGCACGTCACCATCGACTTCGTGATAGTCGCCGCCGGCCCGAACGGGGCCAGCCCGCACCACGGCACCTCCGACCGGCCGATCGGGGTGGGTGAGCCGGTGGTGGTGGACATCGGCGGCACCATGCCCTCGGGCTACCGCTCCGACTGCACCCGCACCTATGTGGCCGGTGGCCCGGCGCCGGCCGAGTTCGTCGACTACTACGCGGTGCTGCGCGACGCGCAACACGCCGCCGTGGCCGCGGTCCGTCCGGGGGTGACCGCCGAGGCGGTCGACGCCGCGGCCCGCGAGCCGATCGCCGCCGCCGGATACGGCGCGGCCTTCCTGCACCGTACCGGGCACGGCATCGGTCTGGACGGCCACGAGGAGCCGTACGTGGTGGCCGGCAACGACCGCCCGCTGGTCGCCGGGATGGCCTTCTCCGTGGAACCGGGCATCTACCTCGCCGGGCGGCACGGCGCCCGCATCGAGGACATCGTCGTCTGCACGACCGACGGCGTACGTCGGCTCAACACCACCACCACGGAGCTGATCGAGCTATGACCGTCGAGCGGATCCTGCCCACCGACGAGGCCCACGACCTGCTGGAGCTGACCACCGAACTCGCCGACCGGGAGCTCGCACCCAGGGTCGTCGAGCACGAGCAGCGTGGGGAGTTCCCCCGGGAGGTGCTGCGCACCCTGGGCCGCGCCGGGCTGCTGGGGCTGCCGTACCCCGAGGAGTACGGCGGCGCGGCCCAGCCCTACGAGGTCTACCTGCAGGTGCTGGAGATCCTGGCCGGGCGCTGGCTCACCGTCGCCGAGGCGGTGAGCGTGCACACCCTGTCCTGCTACCCGGTGGCCGCGTTCGGCACCGACGAGCAGCGCAGCCTGCTGCCGGACATGATCGGTGGCGAGTTGCTGGGCGCGTACTGCCTCTCCGAGCCCCAGGGTGGCTCGGACGCCGCGGCGCTGACCACGAAGGCGGCCCGCGACGGCGACGAGTACGTCGTCACCGGCACCAAGGCCTGGATCACCCACGCCCACACGGCCGACTTCTACAACATCTTCTGCCGCACCGGCGGGCCCGGCCCGAAGGGCATCTCCTGCCTGCTCGCCGACCGGGCGACGCCGGGGATCGCGCCGCAGACCGCCGAGCGCACCATGGGGCTGCGTTCCTCACCGGTGGCGCAGCTGGTCTTCGACGACGCCCGGGTGCCCGCCGACCGGCTGATCGGCGGGGAGGGCAAGGGCTTCACCATCGCCATGGCCGCGCTGGACTCCGGCCGACTCGGCATCGCCGCCTGCGCGGTGGGGCTGGCCCAGGCGGCGTTGGACTACGCGGTGACCTACGCCCGCGAGCGTCAGCAGTTCGGCCGCGCCATCATCGAGTTCCAGGGGCTCGGGTTCACCCTGGCCGACATGGCCACCCAGATCTCCGCCGCCCGGGCGTTGACGTTGGCCGCGGCGCGGCTGCGCGACGCCGGCCGGCCGTACTCGATCGAGGCAGCCAAGGCGAAGCTGTTCGCCACCGACGTGGCGATGCGGGTGACCACCGACGCGGTGCAGGTGCTCGGCGGCGCCGGCTACGTGGCCGATCATCCGGTGGAGCGTTACTTCCGGGAGGCGAAGGTGTTGCAGATCGTCGAGGGCACCAACCAGATCCAGCGGATGGTGATTTCCCGGGCGTTGGCGAAGGGCTGAACGTCGCACATCGGGCGCTCAGCGGGTAGGTTGCACGCCGTGGAGGAGATCGATCGGGCCATCGTCGCGGCACTGACCGTCGACGGTCGGCTGTCGTACACGGACCTCGCCGAGCGGGTCGGCCTGTCGGTCTCCGCGGTGCACCAGCGGGTACGTCGGCTGGAGCAGCGCGGTGTCATCAAGGGCTACGGCGCGAAGGTCTCCTTCGAGGCGCTCGACCTGCCACTTACCGCGTTCGTGGCGATCCGGCCCTTCGACCCTTCGCAGCCCGACGACGCGCCGGAACGCCTGGCTCATCTGCCGGAGATCGACTCGTGCTACTCGGTCGCGGGTGAGGACTTCTACCTGCTGCTGGTGCGGGTGGCCGGGCCGGCGGACCTGGAGCGGGTGCTCCAGGAGATCCGGACCTCGGCGAACGTCACCACCCGCACGACAGTGGTGCTCTCCACCCCGTACGAGCACCGTCCGCCGAAGCTCGCGCTGCCGGCGGAGCAGCCTCGGCCGCGTGGTGTCGCCGCCGAGCCGTCCGGCGGTTAGCCGAGCGGCCCGCCCTGACCAGGCGTTTCGGGATGGCGTCTGGTGAGGGCTGAGGGGAATGCGTGGAATGCGACGAGATGATCAAGAACATCCGACCCCGGTGCGGTGAACTTCCGGGATACGGAGCTAGGATCCATCCCTGATTCTGCGGAAGTGAGACCCGATCGTGAGCGGCGCGAGCCAGTACGCGCGCTGTTCCCTGGTGGTGCCGCGGCACCGGGTCGCTCGGGGTGTCGTCAAGGGGAGGATGAGATGTTCCGACCGGCACGGTCGCGGTTCAGCCACACAGGGTCCGGTGCCCGCTCATGACACGCATCCTCGTACGTGCCGGCAAACATCCGGCGACAGTGCTGTCCCACGAGCAGAGTCTGGCCACCTCCCGACTCGGGGTGTTCGGGTCGAACTCCGGCAACATGCTCTTCTACAGCGCGGTCTTCCGGGCGCTGAGCGTGCCCGACGCCGAGCTGGTCGCCAACTCGTACGTGCACGAACGTCCGGTTCACCTGGGCCGGTACATCGCGCGGACGAACGAGGAGTTCGACCGGTTCGTGCTGCCGATGGCCAATTCGTACCGGGACACCTTCCTGCCGCACCTGGAACGACTCGCGAAGGTCATCGAGAAGCTGACCATCCCCGTCACCGTGGTCGGCATCGGCGCCCAGCTGCCGTACGGCACCGAGTTCGACTCGCTGCCCGACGAGTACAAGCGGATCGTCACCCGGTTCACCCGGGCCGTACTGGACCGCTCCGCCTCCATCGGCGTACGCGGTGAGTACACCGCGCGGATGCTGAAGTACCTCGGCTTCGGCGACGAGCACGTGCGGGTCATCGGCTGCCCGTCGATGTTCGGCAACGGGCCGCTCGGCCCGCTGGTGCGCAAGGTCGGGCACCTGCGCTACGACAGCCCGCTGGCCATCTCGTACACCCCGAAGGTCAAGGGGGTGGACCGGCTGGTCGAGGCGAACACCGACCGCTACCCGAACAGCGTCATCGTGCCGCAGCAGCACCACCGCCTCGCCCTGATGCTCTGGGGTGAGAACCCGGCCAAGGTCGGCAACAAGCGGATGCCGATCCACACCGAGCATCCGCTGTACGAGAACGACCGGATGCGCTTCTTCGTGGACGCCTCGACCTGGGTCGAGTTCATGGCCGAGCAGCACTTCGCCTTCGGCACCCGCATCCACGGCAACGTCGCGGCGGTGCTGGCCGGTACGCCGGCGGTGGTGCTGGCCCACGACTCGCGCACCGTCGAGCTGGCCGAGTACCACGGCATCCCGTACCGCCTCTACGCCGACCTGCCGCCGGACGTCGACGCGCAGCGGCTCTACGAGGAGGCCGACTTCGACGCCTTCCTGCCGCGCCAGGTGCCGACCTTCGAGACCTACCTGCGCTTCCTGGAGCACAACGACCTCGAGCACGTGTTCCAGCCCGGCAAGGAGAACCCCGCCTACGACAAGGCGATCGCCTCCGCCAACTTCCCCGGGCCGGTGCACACGCTGATGGCCTCGGACGCCGTCGGGCGTCGCCAGGTCATGTCGCGGCTGCGCTGGCTGCGGCAGGGCCACGACGGTGACCTGGCCCGACCTGCCTACGACTTCGAACCCCCATTCCGCGAGCCCCGCGGATCCAAGTCACTCGAGGAGCGGGTAACCCAGTTGGAGAAGGAACTGAAGGTCCAGCAGACCTTCCTGGCGAGCTGGCGCGGCCGGGTCAGCCGGGTGCTGCGGATGAACGGCACGTCGACGGGCGCCCGCCGGTGAACGCCAAGTCCGGGTTGCGGGGGTGGCTGGCGGGCCGAATGCCCGCCCTGGCCGCCGAGGTGGCGGCGCTGGCCGCGCTGCTGCTGGCGGCGGTGGCGGACTCGCCGTGGTGGGCGCTGCCCCCGGCCCTGGTCGCGCTCGGCCTGCTCGGTTACCTGTGGCGCAACGCGCTGAGCGGCGGCCCGACCCCCTCCGGTTCGACACTCGTGATCCGCCTGCTCCTGCTGGCCTGCGCCTACCTGCTCGGCGTGGTGCACTCCGGCGCGGATCTGGTGCTGGCCCTGGGGGTCGGCGTGGCGGCGTTGGCGATTCTCGCCGAGCCGGCGGTGACGGCCACCTCCCGCTCGGTCTATCCGGTGTCGGCCAATCTGCGCGGCAGCGGTCTGCGGCCCAACCTGCGGCCCAACACCAGTCGGGCGGTGCTTGTCAACGGCGCTGCCGTGGTGGTGGCGCTGGTCTGCGCGTTCGCCGGCACCCTCGAGGTGATCTCGCTGGTGGTGTCGGTCGCCGCGCTCGCCCTGATCGCGTTCACCGGCTGGCAGGCGGTGACCCGGGTACGGGCCCGGCACGCCAGCGAGACGCGGTTGAACGCGGCGCTGGCCGCGTACGAGCCGGTCTTCCTGCTGCACTGGGAGGCGCCGGCCGGCACCGCCTACCAGGTCGGGATGTGGCTGCCCTACCTGGAGCGGCTGGGCAAGAAGTTCTTCGTGCTGGTGCGCTCCGAGGCCAACTTCAACGAGGTGCTGCGGATGACCACGGCGCCGGTGGTGCTGCGCTCGGGGTTGACCCAGATCGACGACGTGATCGTCCCGTCGCTGCGGGCGGCGTTCTACGTCAACACGGCGACGAAGAACAACCACCTCGTGCGGTACACGAACCTGACGCACATCCAGCTCAACCACGGTGACAGCGACAAGGTGCCGAGCCACAACCCGGTCTTCCGGATGTACGACAAGAACTTCGTCGCCGGTCAGGCCGCAGTGGACCGGTTCGCGGCCAACGGTGTGAGCATGCCGGCGGAGATGTTCAGCATCGTCGGGCGTCCGCAGGTGGAGAACGTCGCGATCGCCGCCGCGCCGATCGCCTCGTTGACCGCGCCGCGGGTGCTGTACGCCCCGACCTGGGCCGGCTTCTACGCCGACTCGAACTACTCGTCGCTGCTGGTGGGCTACGACATCGTCAAGGCGTTGGTGTCGCGGGGTTGCAGCATCGTGTTCCGGCCGCACCCGTACACGATGCGCTCGGCGGCGTTGACGCAGGAGTCGGAGCGGATCAAGGCGCTGCTCGCCGAGGACCGTCGCACGAGCGGCCGCAAGCACGTGTTCGGTGCCGAGGCCGAGACGAAGATGTCGGTGGTGGACTGTTTCAACGCCTCGGACGCGATGGTGTCGGACGTGTCCAGTGTGGTCGCCGACTACCTGTACTCGGAGAAGCCGTTCGCGATGGTCGCGGTCTCCACGCCGGCCGAGCGGTTCACCGACGCCTTCCCGCTGGCCCGGGCGGCGTACGTGATCGACGCGCACAGCGGCCGGGTGACAAACCTGGACCCGGTGCTGGACGATCTGCTCGGCAGTGACCCGCTGGCGGCCACCCGGCACGACCTGAAGAAGTACTACCTCGGGGACATTCCGTCGGAGGGGTACGCGCAGCACTTCATCGACGAGGCGAATCGTTACCTCTGACCTGTCGCGGCGACTGGCTCCGCCTTCCGGCACCCGCCGGGGCGGAGCCAGTCGCCGTTTCGTGGGTCAGTGTCGGGCCGTCGTGGCGTCCACCGCGTCGACAGGCGGTGCGGGCGGGTGGTTCCAGCGCAGGATGACCCGGCGTCCGTGTTCGGTGCCGAGCAGGCTGAGGGTGGCGGTGTCCAGTCGCAGCAGTCCACCGGCCGACGGTGGCAGGCCGACCCACCGGGCACCCAGCACGCGCAGCGAGTGGGCGTGCCCGACGAGAGCGACGTGACCCTTGTCGAGCAGGGGATGGAGCCTGCTGAGCAGCCGGTCGACGCGTTCGCCGACCTCGCTGGGGGATTCCCCGCCCGGGCACCCGTCGGTCCAGACGCTCCAACCCGGCTGGTCTTCGTGGATCTCGGCGGTGGTCTGTCCCTCGTACTCGCCGTAGTTCCACTCCGCCAGGTCCTCGTCGGTGTCGGTGATGGTCAGGCCGGCCAGGTCGGCGGTGCGTACCGCCCGCAGTCGGGGACTGCTGAGCACCGCGACGAACCGTTCGGCGGCGAGGGCGGGACGCAGCGATCGGGCCTGCCGCTCGCCGTCGGGCGTCAGCCCCAGGTCGGTGTACGAGGTGTGCCGTCGTGCGGTGCTCCAGGTGGTGGCGCCGTGTCGGATGAGCGTGATCTGTCCCATTGGCCCAGTCAACCAGTCCCCGTCTCCCGCCGACCACCTAGCATCCTAGGACGCCTTACGCGATGTGCCGCCCACCTCGGGTTTTCACCCGCGACACCCGGGGACACCAACAACACGGGGCTTGGCCGTCCCGGCCGAGCAGAGGAGGCGAGATGAGCTTCATCGACAAGGCGAAGAACAAGGTCGAGGAGATGAGCGGCACCGCCAAGGAGCGCATCGGCGACATGGCCGACAACGAGCGCATGCGCGCCGAGGGCGCCGGCGAGCAGGCCGAGGCCCGCGCGCGACGGGCGGGCGAGGACATGAAGAACAAGGCGAAGAACGCCTTCGACAGGTGACGAGCGACGCGAAGGGGCCCCCGGACAATCCCGGGGGCCCCTTCGCGGTACGTGCCGTCAGTGCGTCAGTCGTCGCGGTGGGTCTGCCACCACTGCTGGCCGGCCTCGGGCAGGGTGTCGATCGGGTCGTAGTAGGCGTACCGCTTGCTCAACGCCGCCAGGTCGGCCGACTCGATGGAGGTGCGGTAGTTCTTGGTCCAGTACGAGATGCCGCGCTCGCGGTCGTACTCGGTGACCATGTGCACCCAGCGCTTGCCGACGAACGGCACGTCACAGACGATCCGAGGGGTGGCGTAGCCGGGCAGGTAGCCCATGATGTCGTGCTGGAGCTGCTGGGCGTGCCAGACCGGCACCCGCCAGTGCTCCGCGTTGGGGATCATGTCGCACATGTAGAAGTAGTACGGCAGGATGCCGGCCTCGCCCTGCAGGCCGAAGCACAGGTCGAGCAGGTCCTTGCTGGTGGCGTTGACGCCGCGCATGAGCACACCCTGGTTGCGGACGTCGCGTACGCCGACGTCCAGGGCGGTCTGGGCGGCCTTGGCGACAAGTGGGGTGAGCGACTGGGCGTGGTTGACGTGGGTGTGGATGGCGAGGTTGACGCCGCGGCGGGCGGCGGTGCGGGCCACCCGCTCCAGGCCCTCGACGACGTCGGGTTGCAGCCAGTGCTGGGGCAGGCCCATGAGGGCCTTGGTGGCGAGTCGGATGTCCCGGATGGTTTCGATCTCCAGCAGGCGCATCAGGTAGGACTCGAGGTTGCGCCAGGGCACGTTGGCCACGTCGCCACCGGAGACCACCACGTCGCGTACGCCGGGGTGGGCCTTGAGGTAGGTGATGTGCGCGTCGTAGCGGTCGACCGGCTTGAGGCTGAGTTTGAGCTTGTCGACGGCGGGGGTGGAGTTGCCGACCAGGTCCATGCGGGTGCAGTGGCCGCAGTACTGGGGGCAGGTGGCGAGCAGTTCGGCGAGGACTTTGGTGGGGTAGCGGTGGGTGAGGCCCTCGGCGACCCACATGTCGTGTTCGTGCAGGGAGTCGCGGCTGGCGTAGGGGTGTGAGGGCCAGTCGGTGCGGCGGTCGGAGGCGACCGGGATCATGTAGCGCCGGATCGGGTCGGCGAGCAGCGCTTCGGTGCTCGGCGGCGCGAACGGCACCATCGTGTTGATCATCTGTGGCGGCACCAGCATGGACATGGTGGCCATGGCGCGCTGGTCGGCTTCCAGGTCGGCGTAGAAGCTCTCGTCGACGGTGTCGCCGAGCACGGTGCGCAGTTGTTTGACGTTCTTGACGCAGTTGACGCGCTGCCACTGGGCGTTTTCCCACTGGTCGCGGGTGACGTGGCGCCAGCCGGGGAAGCGGGTCCAGTCGGGTTCGACGAGTGGGGTGCGGCGGTATTCGTAGGGCTGGCCGGTGGTGTTCGCGGGGGCCGGCTGGGCAGCCGGGGTGCTCTGCACCGGCGGGTGGGTCTGGGTCACGGCCCCTCCTGGTGGTTGATCGAAGAATCTGAAGGGTACTGGAAAATATCCGGTCAAGAAATTAGTCTGCCGTAAGTTTTCCCGCCTCGCGAGCCTCGGCCGGAGGTTCAGGCGGTCGGACAGGGAGGTCGGCGTGACGTCACCGGTGGGTCTGCACCGCGTCGTGGAACCGGCGGGGGTGCTGCCGCAGGCGGCCTGGCGGCTGGACGCGCGCCCGGAGATCGCGGCGAACGAGGTACGTATCCGGGTGGAGCGGCTGAACCTGGACGCGGCGAGTTTCCGTCAGCTGTTCGACAAGCACGGCGGTGACGGCGATGCGGTCCGCGCCGAGGTTCTGGAGATCATTTCGACGCGGGGGAAGATGCAGAACCCGGTGACCGGGTCGGGTGGCATGTTGATCGGCACGGTCGAGGAGGCCGGTCGGCGTTCGCCGCTGGGGCTGAAGTCGGGTGAGCGGGTCGCCACGTTGGTGTCGCTGACGTTGACGCCGCTGGTGGTGACCGACGGCCTGGCGCGCTGGGACGGCCGTAGCGAGCAGGTGCCGTGTGACGGGTGGGCGATTCTGTTCGCCCGGTCGGTCGCGGCGGTGCTGCCGGAGGATCTGGATCCGCAGTTGTCGCTGGCGGTGCTTGACGTGTGCGGGGCGCCGGCGCTTACCGCGCGGGTGGTGTCGCGGTACGTGGCCGAGCGGGCGGTGGGCGGGCCACCGGTGACGGTGGCGGTGATCGGTGGCGCGGGTAAGAGTGGCTCGCTGTCGCTGGCGGCCGCGCGGCAGGCGGGGGCGGGTCGTACGGTCGGGGTGGTGCCGGTGGCGGCGGAGCGGGACGCGCTGACGGCGGCCGGGTTGTGTGATGCGGTGGCGATGGCCGATGCCCGGGATCCGGTGGCGTTGTCGACGGCGGTGACGTCGGCGTTGGGGATGCCGGCGGATGTGACGGTGGTCTGCGTGGACGTGCCGGGCTGTGAGCACGGTGCGGTGTTGGCGACGGCCGACGGCGGCACAGTGATCTTTTTCTCGATGGCGACGAGTTTCTCGGCGGCGGCGTTGGGGGCCGAGGGCCTGGCCGCGGACGTGACGATGCTGGTCGGCAACGGGTACGTGCCGGGGCACGCGGAGTTGGCGTTGGGGTTGCTGCGGGGCGATCCGGGGGTGCGGGGGCTGTTCGAGGCTCGGCTGGCGGCAGACTGAGGCCATGACGAACAACCCCTCGACGTTGTACCGCGGTGGAGTGCTGCATTGTCCGGCGGAACCGTCCGCGACGGCACTGTTGGTCCGGGATGGGCGGATTGCCTGGTTGGGTGCGGATGCGGACGCACCGGCCGCCGACCGGGTGGTGGACCTGGCCGGGGCGTTGGTGACGCCGGCGTTCGTGGACGCGCATGTGCATGTCAGCGACACCGGGCTGGCGTTGTCGGGGCTGGACCTGTCCGGGGTGCGCTCGGCCGGTGAGTTGTTGGACGCGGTGTCGGCGTTCGCGGCGGGGTTGCCGGCGGACGCGGTGGTGTTGGGTCACGGGTGGGACGAGTCGACGTGGTCGGTGCCGCAGCCGCCTTCGGCGGTGGAGTTGGGGCGGGCGGCCGGTGGGCGGCGGGTGTATCTGTCGCAGGCGTCGATTCATTCGGCGTTGGTGTCCTCGGCGTTGCTGGCGGCGTGTCCGCAGGCGGCGGCGGTGTCCGGGTACGACGGGTCGGGTTGGTTGCGGCTGGACGCGCATCACGTGGTGCGGGCGGCGGCGCGGGCGTCGGTGACGCGGGCGCAGCGGATGGCGGCGCAGCGGGTGGCGTTGGCGCATGCGGCGTCGTTGGGGATCGCGGCGGTGCACGAGTGTGGTGGGCCGGAGATCTCCGACGAGGAGGATTTCACCGGCTTGTTGTCGATCTCCGGTGCGGGGGTGCCGGAGGTGTACGGGTACTGGGGTGAGTTGGGTGGTGCGGCCCGGGCGCGGGAACTGGGTGCGGTGGGTGCTGGTGGGGATCTGTTCGCCGACGGGGCGTTGGGGTCGCGTACGGCGTTTCTGTCGCAGGCGTACGTCGACGGTGACGGGTGTGGTCACGGGTATCTGAGTGCGGAGCAGGTGCGTGATCACCTGTTGGACTGTGCGGCGCATGGGATGCAGGGCGGTTTCCATGCGATCGGTGATGCGGCGATCTCGACGGTGGTGGCGGGGTTCGCGGCGGCGGCGCAGCGGTTGGGTACGGATCGGGTGCGTGCGGCGCGGCATCGGGTGGAGCACGCGGAGGTGATGGATCGGCGGTTGATCGCCGCTTTCGTGGAGTACGGGGTGGTGGCGTCGATGCAGCCGGCGTTCGACCGGTTGTGGGGTGGTGCGGGTCGGATGTACGAGGCGCGGTTGGGGTTGGCGCGGTCGTTGGCGTCGAATCCGATGGGGGCGATGCACGGGGTGGGGGTGACGTTGGCGTTCGGTTCGGATTCGCCGGTGACGCCGTTGGATCCGTGGGGTTCGGTGCGGGCGGCGGTGGCGCATCACAGTCCGGTGCAGCGGATGACGGTGCGGGCGGCGTTCGCGGCGCATACCCGGGGTGGCTGGCGGGCGGTGCACATGGACAGCGAGGGGGTGTTGGCGTTGGGGGCGCCGGCGACGTTCGCGGTGTGGTCGACGCCGGCGGGGGTGCAGCGGGGTCTGCCGGTGTTGCAGGCCGAGGATCCGGAGTTGCGGGGGGAGCAGGATCCGACGCCGTTGCCGGTGTGTCGGGCGACGGTGTTGCGTGGTGATGTGATCTATGAGGGGGAAGGGCTTTCGTGACGGGCAAGCTTGATCTGGATCCGGTGCTGGTGGCGCGGGCGCGGGAGTTGGCGCGTCGGGCGGGGCGTCCGGTGGTGGAGTTGGCGCGTAGCCACACCACGGTGTCGGTGGAGCGGGCCGTGTTGCGGTTGGCGGGGGTCACCGGTGCGGATCCGGATGGTATTCCGTGGGTGAATCGGCTGGTGGATGCCGTGGTGGCGGATGTGGGGTTGGGGCATGGGGTGGCGGTGCCGGTGTTCGATGCGCTGGCGCGGGAGCAGATCACCGATGTGACGTTGTTGGCGCAGAAGGCGGCGGCGGGGTCGGTGCGGTTCGAGGTGCCGTCGGGGAAGGCGGCGACGGCGGCGCGGCGGGTGGCGCGGCGGGCGGTGGGTGCGGGGGTTCGGCTGATCGATCGGCGGCGGGTGGAGCGGGAGCGTCTGGTGCGGCGGTTCGGGGATCCGGCGCGGCGGCCGTGGATCTATCTGATCGTGGCGACGGGGGACATCTACGAGGACATTCCGCAGGCGCAGGCGGCGGCGCGGGCCGGGGCGGATGTGATCGCGGTGATCCGGTCGACGGGGCAGTCGTTGTTGGACTATGTGCCGGAGGGGGCGACGCGGGAGGGGTTCGCGGGCACGTACGCGACGCAGGAGAATTTCCGGTTGATGCGGGCGGCGTTGGATTCGTCGTCGAAGGAGTTGGGCCGCTATGTGCGGTTGACGAATTACGCGTCGGGGTTGTGTATGCCGGAGATGGCGACGTTGGCGGGTCTTGAGCGGTTGGACATGATGCTCAACGATTCGATGTACGGGATTTTGTTCCGGGACATCAATCCGATTCGGACGTTTGTGGATCAGCGTTTTTCGCGGCAGGTGCATGCGCGGGCGGGGATCATCATCAACACCGGTGAGGATAATTATCTGACCACTGCGGATGCGGTCGATGAGGCGCACACGGTGACGGTGTCGCAGTTGTTGAACGAGTATTTCGCGCATGAGGCGGGGTTGGCGGACTGGCAGTTGGGGTTGGGGCACGCGTTCGAGATCAATCCTGATGTGCCGGAGTCGTTGCGGTTGGAGTTGGCGCACGCGTTGTTGGCGCGGGAGTTGTTTCCGGATGCGCCGTTGAAGTGGATGCCGCCGACGAAGCACATGACCGGTGACGTGTTCCGGGGGAATCTGCTCGACGGGTTCTTCAATCTGGTGGGCACGATGACGGGGCAGGGCATTCTGCTGGTGGGGATGATGACCGAGGCGGTGGTGACGCCGTGGTTGTCGGATCGGGACATCGCGTTGCAGAACGTGCGGTACGTGCTGGGTGCGGCGGGCGGGTTGCATGAGGATTTCGTGCCGGCGCCGGGTGGGTTCATCCAGCAGCGGGCGCATCGGGTGTTGGGTGAGGCGGTGGAGCTGTTGGAGCGGATCGGGGATCAGTCGTTGTTGACGGCGATCGCGGAGGGCACGTTCGGGATCATGAAGCGGCCGGCGGATCGGGGGAAGGGTCTGGACGGGGTGGCCCGGCACGAGGCGGACTACTACAACCCGGCCACGGAGATCCTGGAGCAGCCGGCATGAGTGAACGCACCGAGCGCAGCGAGGGCCGTGAGCGCATGCCTGGCCGGCACGGCATGAGTGAACGCACCGAGCGCAGCGAGGGCCGTGAGCGCATGCCTGGCCGGCACGGCATGAGTGAACGCACCGAGCGCAGCGAGGGCCGTGCGGGCCTGCCCGGCATGAGTGAGAAGACGGTGGTGCGGCCGTACGGGGACACCACGGGTGACGGCATGGTGCAGGTGTCGTTCACGTTGCCGGTGCCGCACGACAAGCGGGCTGAGGGCGCGGCGGTGCAGTTGGCCAACAAGATGGGCATGGATCCGGCGATGCTGGTGCACGCCAAGCCGATCGGTGACGGGTTCACCTTCTTCGTGGTGTACGGGCGGGTGAACCATCTGGTGGACCTGGCGAAGGTGCAGGTGGTGGAGCGCGATTTTCCGCTGCTGAGCGCCAAGGAGGTCAACGCGGTGGTGAAGCGGCGGTTGCGTCGCAAGCTGTCGGTGGTGGGGGCGTGTATCGGCACGGATGCGCACACGGTGGGCATCGACGCGATCCTGAATGTGAAGGGCATCGCGGGTGAGAAGGGCCTGGAGTACTACCGGGAGTTGAAGGTGACGAACCTGGGTGCGCAGGTGAGTGTGCCGGAGCTGGTCGAGGCGGCGCGGCGGGAACGCGCGGACGCGGTGCTGGTGTCGCAGGTGGTGACGCAGCGGGATGCGCATCTGCACAACACGCGGGAGATGTCGGCGGCGTTCCGGGAGGCGATGCCGGCGGGGCGGCGGCCGTTGCTGATCGTCGGTGGGCCGCGGTTCGACGAGTCGATGGCGGCCGAGCTGGGGGTGGATCGGATCTTCGGTCGGGGGACGACGCCGGGTGAGGTGGCCAGCTATCTGGTCGATGCGTTGCTCACGGACACGAACAAGAGGGTGAAGTGATGTCTGATTCGCGGGTCGGGTTGTCGGTGACGCACCGGCGGTACGTGCCGTATTCGCATGCCCACTATGCCGGTGATCTGGTCGACGGGGCGTACGCGTTGGGGTTGTTCGGTGATGTGGCCACGGAGGTGTGTATCCGCACCGACGGGGATGAGGGGTTGTTCGCGTCCTATTCGGATGTGCAGTTCCGGGCGCCGATCCGGGCGGGGGACGTGCTGGAGGTGGTGGCGACGGTGACGCGGGTCGGTACCCGTAGCCGGACCCTCGATTTCGAGGCGCGGGTGGTGTGTCGGGGGCGGCCTGATCGGGGTGGGTCGGCGGCGGCGGTGTTGGCGGAGCCGGTGGTGGTGGTGACGGCGACCGGCACGGTGGTCGTTCCGTCGGCGGCGTGAGGGTCGCGGTCTGCGCCGACGTCGGTTCGACGTTCACCAAGGTGCTGGTGGTGGATCTCGACGGCGGTGGGTTGGTGGCGTCGGCGTCGGCGCGTACGTCGGTGGACACGGATGTGCTGCACGGTCTGGAGGCGGCGGTCGGGTCGGCGTTGACGGGCCTGGGGGCGCGGGATGTGCCGTGGTTTGTGTGTTCGTCGGCGGGGGGTGGGTTGCGGCTGGCGGTGGTGGGTTACGAGCCGCTGGTGACGGCGCAGGCGGGTCGGCGGGTCGGGTTGTCGGCGGGCGCGAACGTGGTGCATGTGGCCGCCGGGCGGCTCGGTCGTGGTGAGTTGACGGCGTTGCGGGCGGCTCGCGCGGATGTGGTGCTGCTGGTCGGTGGCACTGACGGTGGGGATGCCGAGACGTTGCTGCACAACGCGACCCGGCTGGCGCGGGCCCGGTTGCGGGTGCCGGTGGTGGTGGCGGGCAACGGGGATGTCCGGGACGAGGTGCAGGGGTTGTTGGCGGCGGCGGGGGTGCCGGTGACGGTGGCCGACAACGTGTTGCCGCGGATTGGGGTGTTGGCGCCGACGTCGGCGCGGGAGGCGATCCGGCAGGTGTTCCTGCGGCATGTCATCGGTGGTAAGCGGTTGTCGCGGGGGCGCAGGTTTGCCGGCCTGGTGCGGGCGGCGACTCCGGATGCGGTGTTGACCGGGGTGGAGGCGTTGGCCGAGGTGGCCGGTGGTGATCTGGTGGTGGTGGATGTGGGTGGCGCGACCACGGATGTGTATTCGGTGTTGACGCCGGACGAGCGGGCCAGTGGGCCGGGTCGGGAGGTGGCGGGGTCGTTGTGGCGGGCCCGCACGGTCGAGGGTGATCTGGGGATGCGGTGGAGTGCGCCGGGGGTGGTGCGGGCCGCAATCGAGGAACGGCTGGTGGGGCCGGTCGAGGCGGACGAGTTGGAGTCGGCGGCGGCGCGGCGGGCCGCTGATGCGGGGTTTCTGCCGGCCGATGCGGCGGGGCGGGCGGTGGATGCGCGGATCGCGGAGTTGGCGGCGACGGTGGCGGTGCGTCGGCATGCCCGTGGGGTCGGTACGGGGGAGCGGTCGGGGCGGGATCTGCGGGATGTGCGGCTGCTGGTCGGGTCGGGTGGGGTGTTGCGCCACGCCCGGGACAACGAGGCGGGCGGTGTGCTGGACGCGGTGTTGACCGATCATGCCGGTGGGTGGGCGGTGCCGCGGGCGGCGCGGCCGGTGGTCGATGTGGACTACGTGTTGGCGGCGGCGGGTCTGCTGGTGGGGGAGTATCCGGTGGCGGCGCGGGGGTTGCTGCGGTCGCTGCTCGGTTGACCGGCTGCACCGTGCGGGTGGTGTGCGACACGCCGATGTGTGGTGACGACTCGGCGGTGGTGGGTTGACAAGGGCGGGGGTGGCCCACGTACCGTCTTTGAGTCCTACCACGGGAAGTGGCTGTTGTTCGCTTCGTCCCTTCGTCCGCTGGCCGAGCGACATGTTGTTGCGGCGGCCAGGTCCAGCGGGCGGGGGTCGGCGGGGCGGCGCGAACCGGCCGCGGTTACCGGTGTACGGGCAGGGTGAGGTGCACGGCCAGTAGACAACGGCCCGACGGGGACAGCCAGTCACCGTCGTGTCGGTCCGAAGGTCGGCGTGCCGCACTCTCGCCCCACCGGCCGGGAAGGGGCCTGGGAGCATCGGGGCGCGGCGCACGCCGCGCCCCGACTTGGTGTGGTGGTCGGTCAGCCGGTCGCGGGTCGGGCCCGCACGTGCAGGCGTTCGCCCTGCGGGCCGAACAGGTTGAGCACCTCGGCGGTTTCGGGGCCGGGGTTGCTGATGTGGTGCGGGGTGCGGGTGTCGAACTCGGCCACCTCGCCCGGTTCGAGGATCAGGTCGTGCTCGCCGAGTTGCAGTCGCAGCCGGCCGGAGAGCACGTACAGCCATTCGTAGCCTTCGTGGGACTGTAGTTGCGTCTCGGTGGGGCTGTGCGGGGGCAGGATCTGTTTGAAGGCTTGCAGGCCGCCGGGGCGGCGGGTCAGCGGCAGGAACGTGGTGCCGTGGCGGACGATCGGGCGGGGGTGTACCCGGGGGTCGCCGACGGCGGGTGCGCCGACAAGTTCGTCCAGCGGCACCTGGTGGGCGCGGGCCAGGGGCAGCAGCAGTTCCAGGGTGGGGCGGCGTTGTCCGGATTCGAGCCGGGACAGGGTGCTCACCGAGATGCCGGTGGTGTCGGCGAGTTCGCTCAGGGTGGTGCCGCGGTTCTTGCGCAGGGCCCGCAGGCGGGGACCCACCGCCGCCAGCACCGCCTCGTTGTTTGCCACAACGGCAACAATACTTGTCATCTCCGGTGGTGCGGGTGGATGGTGACGCACGGAACCAACGAGGGAGCGGACATGGACGACAGGTACGACGTGGTGGTGGTCGGTGGCGGGGCCGCCGGTCTGGCGGGGGCGTTGACGCTGGCCCGGGCACGCCGTTCGGTGCTGGTGGTCGACGCCGGTGAGCCGCGTAACGCCCCGGCCGCCGGGGTGCACAACTACCCGGGTCGGGAGGGCATGCCGCCGGCGCAGTTGGCGGCGATCAGCCGCGACGAGGTGGCCGGTTACGGCGGGCAGCTGGTGACCGGGCGGGTCACCGGTGTCGACCGCGACGGCGACGAGTTCACGGTGACCGTCGACGGCGGGCGTACGGTGCGGGCACGACGGCTGCTGGTCACCACCGGTCTGGTCGACGAGTTGCCGCCGCTGCCGGGGCTGGCGAAGCGGTGGGGACGTGACGTGCTGCACTGCCCGTACTGCCACGGGTGGGAGGCGGCCGACAGACGTATCGCGGTGCTGGCCACCGGGCCGCTGGCGGCACACCAGGCGCGGCTGTGGCGGCAGTGGAGCGCCGACGTGCTGCTTCTGCTGCACCACGAGCCGGCGCCTGACGCGGAGGAGGCCGAGCGGCTGGCCGCGCTGGGGGTGGCCGTGGTGCCGGGCCCGGTGGCCGAGCTGACGGTCGACGCCGACCAGGTCACCGGGGTGCGGCTGGCCTCGGGGGAGCACGTGGAGTGCGACGTGCTGGTGGCGGGTCCGAAGATGACCGCCCGGTCGGAGTTGCTGGGGTCGTTGGGGTTGGCGGCGGAGCCGGTGGAGATGTTCGGGCATGTGCTCGGTGAGCAGGTGCCGGCCGGGCCGTCGGGGGCCACCTCGGTGCCGGGGGTGTGGGTGGCCGGCAACGTCGCCGACCTGTCGGCGAAGGTGATCCGCGCGGCCGGGGCCGGGATCACCGCCGCGGCGGCGATCAACGCGGACCTGATGGAGGAGGACACCCGGCAGGCGGTGGCGCGGCACCGCCGCGTGCGAGAGGAGGCGTTCACCGAGGCCGGCTGGGAGCAGCGGTACCAGGAACGGCCGGCGGTGTGGAGTGGCCGACCCAACCCGCAGCTGGTGGCCGAGGCGGCGGAGTTGACGCCGGGGCGGGCGCTGGATGTGGGCTGCGGTGAGGGGGCCGACACGGTGTGGCTGGCCGAACGGGGTTGGCGGGTCACCGGGGTGGACATCTCCAAGACCGCCCTGCAGCGGGCCGCGCAGCACGCCCGCGAGGTGGGTGAGCAGGTCGCGCAGCGCATCGAGTGGGTGCACACCGACCTGCTGCGCGGCGAGCTGGACGAGGGGGCGTACGACCTGGTGTCGGCGCAGTTCATGCATCTGCCGCCGCAGCCGCGGCGGGAGCTGTATGCGCGGCTGGCCGCCGCGGTGGCGCCCGGTGGGCGGCTGCTGATCGTCGGGCATCACCCGCAGGATCTGCGGTCCACGGCGCACCGCATGCACTACCCGGAGATGATGTTCACCGCCGAGCAGGTCGCCGCCGACCTGGACCCGCAGCAGTTCGAGGTGCTGGTGGCGCAGACCCGCTCGCGTGGCGCGGTGGACCCGCAGGGCCGCGACATCGTCGTGCACGACGCGGTGCTGGTGGCCCGCCGGATGTGAGTCGGCCGACCGGCGGCGTCACCGCCCCGATGGTCCCGGTAGCCTTCGGCGGGTGACCGTGCCCGACTCGCCCGTGACGACCGTGGACCCTGTCGCCGCAGCCACCCCGCCATCGCGCCTGTCGCCGGTGCGTCTGCCGGTGGCGCTGGCGATGGCGGTGGCCGCCGGGTTGGCGTTGCTGCTGGCCTTCCCGCCGTACGGATGGTGGCCGTTGGCCCCGGTGGGGGTGGCGCTGCTGGCCGCGGCGACGCATCGGCGGCGGCTGAGCGCCGGTGCCGGTCTGGGGTTCGTGACCGGTGTGGCGCTGTTCGCGCCGTTGCTGGCGTGGACGAACCTGCACACCGGCTACCTGCCGTGGGTGTTGTTGTCGCTGTTGCAGGCCGCATATCTGGCGTTGTTGGGTGTGGCGACGGCGTGGGTGTCGCCGCTGGTCGACCGGTTCCCGCCGGTGTGGCCGGTGGTGACCGGTGTGCTGTGGGTGGGTCAGGAGGCGCTGCGTGACCGCACCCCGTTCGGTGGGTTTCCGTGGGGGCGGCTGGCGTTCGGTCAGGACGGTTCGCCGCTGCTGCGCCTGGCCGCCCTCGGCGGTGCCCCGCTGGTGACGTTCGCGGTGGCGGTGACCGGTGGGCTGCTCGTCGCCGGGCTCTGGTGGTTGGCCCGGGCCCGTCGGCAGCCCACCGCGGCACCCCGCTGGTGGGTGCCGGCCGCCGGGGCCGGGGCGGCCGTGCTGGTGCTGTTCAGCACCGCGTTGCTGGTGCCGCTGGGCGGGTCCGCACGCGGTGGCAGTGTCACCGTCGCCATCGTGCAGGGCAACGTGCCGCGCCTGGGGTTGGACTTCAACGCCCAACGGCAGGCGGTGCTCGACAACCACGTCGACGCCACGATCGAACTGGCCGCCCAGGTGGCCGCCGGTGCGCGGGAGCAGCCCGACCTGGTGGTGTGGCCGGAGAACTCCAGCGACATCGACCCGCTGCGCAACCCGGCCGCCGGTGCCCGGATCTCGGCCGCTGCTGACGCTGTCGGCGTGCCGATCCTGGTCGGGGCGGTGTTGAGCGGGCCGGAGCAGGGGCAGGTGCGCAACGCGGGGCTGCTGTGGCGTCCGGGTACCGGCCCGGACCTGGAGCAGCTGTACATCAAGCGGCATCCGGTGCCGTTCGCCGAATATGTGCCGATGCGCGACATCGCCCGGATGGTCAGCAAGCAGGTCGACCGGGTCCGCGCCGACTTCGTGGCCGGCACCGAGGCGGGTGTGGTGCGTACCCCGGCGGTGGTGCTCGGCGACGTGATCTGTTTCGAGGTCGCCTACGACGGGCTGGTGCGGGACACGGTGACCGGTGGGGCGCAGTTGCTGGTGGTGCAGACCAACAACGCCACCTTCGACGTGGCCGAGGCCCGTCAGCAGTTGGCCATGGTGCGGTTGCGGGCCGTCGAGCACGGTCGTCCGGCGTTGATGGCCTCCACGGTCGGGGTGTCCGGGTTCGTCGCCCCGGACGGGCGGGTAAGCGATGCGACCGGCTTCAACACCCGCGCGGTCGTGGTACGGCAGCTGACGCTGACCGAGGGGCGCACCCTGGCCACCCGGATCGGGATGCTGCCGGAGGTGCTGCTGGCCGGGCTGGCCGTGGCTGCGCTGGCCGGCGCGGCGGTGCTGCGGCGGCGCCCCGGCTAGACCCGCGGGCCGGCACGAGGGAGGCAGCGGTGATGCAGGAGACCATTCGTCCGGCGATGACCGAGGTGCCTGGGGTGGGCCGGGTGCTGGTGGTGATTCCCACCTTCAACGAGGCCGACAACGTCTCGGCGATCGTGGGTCGGGTCCGGCGGGCCGCCCCGCAGGTGGAGGTGCTCGTCGCCGACGACAACAGTCCTGACGGCACCGGGGCCATCGTCGAGGACCTGGCCCGCGCCGACGCTCAGGTGCACGTGCTGCACCGCGAAGGCAAGCAGGGGCTCGGCGCGGCGTACCTGGCCGGGTTCGCGTGGGCGCGGCAGCGGGGCTTCGACGCGGTGGTGGAGATGGACGCCGACGGGTCGCACGATCCGCGGGATCTGCCCGCCCTGCTGGCCGCGGCCGTCGACGCCGACGTGGTGATCGGGTCGCGGTGGACGCGGGGCGCGCGGGTGGTCAACTGGCCGCTGCGGCGGTTGCTGTTGTCGCGGGGCGGCAACCTGTACGCGCGGCTGGCGTTGGGGATGCCGGTGGCCGATGCGACAGGCGGTTACCGGGTCTACCGGTCGAGCCTGCTGGACCTGTTGGACCTGGAGTCGGTGTCCTCGCAGGGCTACTCGTTCCAGGTGGAGTTGTGCCGGTTGGCGCATCGGGCCGGGGCCCGCATCGCGGAGGTGCCGATCACGTTCGCGGAGCGGGAACGCGGCGCCAGCAAGATGAGTCCGCTGATCGTGGTGGAGGCGTTGTGGCGGATCACCGGGTGGGCGGTGGACGACAGGCGCACGGCGGTGCGTCGGGGGTGGCGGGCGGCCACGGCGGGGCAGGCGCGGTGGCCGTGAGCCGGGTCGTGTCATGCTGGAGGTACGCAGACGGCTGCGCCGCACCGGCCAGCCGCGTACGTTGACACGCCATGCGGCGGATGGGGTGATATGCGCCGGTCACTGCGGTTCGTACCGTTGGCCCTGCTGGTGTCCGTGGTCGCGGAGCTGGCCGTGTTCGTGCTGGTGGGCCGGGCGATCGGCTTCGGCGCGGCGACCCTGCTGGTGTTCGCGGCGTCGCTGCTCGGCATGGTGCTGCTGCGGCGGGAAGGCATCCGCGCCTGGCGGGGCTTCCGGGAGGCCGCGCAGTCCGGTCGGCCGCCGGGACGGCAGGTGACCGACGGGCTGGTGGGGTTGCTCGGCGCGTTGCTGCTGGCGACCCCGGGCCTGGTCAGTGGCCTGGTGGGGGTGGTGTTGCTGGTGCCGCCGGTGCGGAAGGTGGCGCGCGGCGGGATGCAGCGGGCCGCCGAGCGTCGGGTGTCGTCGATGACCGCCGGTGACCTGTTCGGGCCGCGTCGGGTGCGGGTGTACCGGGGTGCGCCGCAACCGGGCGAGGCGGGCCGACCGGAGCCCACCGGTCCCGCCGCACCGCCCCCGCCGGTCGCGCCCGTGGTCGACAACGGTCAGGCCATCGAAGGTGAGATCGTCGAGCCACGCTGACGAGACAACGAACGACGCCCCCGGGAGTGGATCTCCCGGGGGCGTCGCTTGTCGGACGGGTCAGGCGCGACCGCGGCGGGTGCGTACCTCCTGAAGCCGCTCGGCGAGGATGTCCTCCAGTTCGGCGATCGAACGCCGCTCCAAAAGCATGTCCCAGTGGGTACGCGGCGGCTTGGCCTTCTTCTGCTCCGGCTCGGTGCCGTCGACCAGCCGGGCCACGCTGCCGTCGAACTTGCATTCCCAGGTGGTGGGCACCTCGGCGTCGACGGCGAACGGAACCTCGAACTGGTGGCCCTTGGCGCACAGGTACTCGCGGGTCTGCCGCGGCGCGAGCTCCGTGTTGCGATCGGATTCGTAGCTGACCGCGCCCAGTCGGCTACCGCGCAGCATGCGCTCGCCCATGATCGACTTCCCCTCTTCGGTGGTGCTGGTCCTGTCGGTGTAACGGTCCGCCGTCGCCGGGCCATTCCCCACAGCCACGCCTCGACGGCCCGCTACCCGCGGGTGCACGGTCAAGGGTAACCGGCCACGGCATGTGCCCGGCGGGGTCCGCCCCGGCCGGGTCGTGCGGCCCATCGCCGCCGTCAGCGCAAATCCTAGCCCGCCGCCCCACCGCACCGGCGTAGCGCCTCGCCACCTTCACCCCGAAACCCTCCCCGACCGGGCGCGCGAGGGGCTGCGTGGCTAGCCGGTGGGGGCGCGCCGGGTCAGCGCGGTGGCCAGCTCGGCGACCTGACCGGCGAGCTGGGCGACCCGCTCCCGGGCATCGTCGCGGTCGCTCTCGGCCACCCGCAGCCGCTGCGTCAGCTCGCCGATGCGGCTGTCGGCGGCCGCTGCCGCCTCCCGTACGGCGGCCAGGTCGGCGCGCAGGGTGTCGGCGAGGGCGACGGCGGCGGCCAGGTCGGCGCGCAGGGTGTCGGCGAGGGCGACGGCGGCGGCCAGATCGACGCGCAGCGAATCGGTGTCGGCGATCGCCGCGGCCAGGTCGCCCCCGACCTGCCGGGCCGTGGCCTGGGCCCGCTGCCGGTCCGCCTCGGCCTGCGCCCGGGCCTGCTGCGCCTGGTCGAGGTCGACGCGAACGGCGGCCAGCCGCGTGGTCGCCTGCTCGGCGTCGGTACGGGCCTGGGCCAGTTCGGCCCGCACCTGCTGTTCCTGCCTGCGGACCTGCTCCACCTCGGCGTGCAGCGCCTCGATGCGTGCCGTGGCCTCCGCGGCGACCCGGTCGGCGCGGTGCGCCTCGGCGCGGGCGGTGTCACGTTCGGCGACCAGCGTGGCGGTGCGACGTCGCTCGGCGTCCAGGTCGGTGCGGGTGGCCGCCACCTGTGCGCGGACGTCGTCCAGGTCGGTCTGCGCCTGCGCGCGCAGCGCCTCGGCGGCGACCGCGGCCCGACGGGCCTCGTCCCGGTCGGTCTGCGCCTGCTCGGCCCGCGCATCGGCGGCCGCCGCCTGCTGCGCGGCCCGGTCGGCGTCGACGCGGGCCGCATCGCGTTCGGCGGTGGCGGCCTGCGCCTGCCGGCGGTCCCGCTCGGCCCGGGCCGCGGCGTCCTCGGCCGCCCGCACCGCCTCGTCGCGTTCGGTCTGCGCCGCGGCGACCGCACCGGCCGTCTCCGCCCGTATCTGCGCCAGCTGCCGTTCCACCCCGGCCGGGGACAGTTCGGCGTGCAGGGCCTCGGTCAACGTCTGCACGATCTGGTCGAGTCGGTCCACCGCCTCCCAGGTGCGGGCCACCTGACCGGGCAGGCCGGGGGCGTTGCGGTGACGCATCCGGCTGTTGCGGGAGGCGCGCTGGCAGGCGCCGTCGTTGTCCCGGCAGTAGCGGAAGGGTCGGCCCGCGCCGGCCCGTTGCGGCACGTCGGCACCGCAGTGGGCGCAGGGGCGGGTGTCGGTGGCGGGCTCGGCGTCCATCGAACGGGCAGTCTAGTGGCCGGGGCGGGCGGTGCTGTCGCGCACAGTCAACCGTGGCGGCAGCAGTGTGACCTCCGGCACCGGCTCGTCGCGGAGTTTGCCCATCACCAGCGACACCGCCTGCCGGCCGATCTCCTCGGCGGGCACCGGCACACAGGTCAACCGGGGACTGGCATGGTCGGCGAACTGGTCGGGGCAGACCGCCACCACCGACACGTCGTCGGGCACCCGGCGACCCGACGCGGCCAGGGCCGCCTGCATCGGTGCGACCGCCGCCTCGTTCTGCACGATCAACGCGGAGATGTCCGGGTGGCGGGCGAACAGCCCGGCCACCCGGTGGTGGACGTCGGCGGCGTTCTCCTCGCAGGGCATGGTCACCGCGTCGACACCGTGGCGGGCCGCCGCCTCGATCACCCCGGCGCGGGTACGGTGGGCGAACCCGGTGCCCCGGTCGTAGACGGCCCCCGGAGCGCCGAGCAGGGCGATCCGTCGGTGACCGAGGCCCGCCAGATGCTCCACGCACAACTGCCCGGCCCGGTGGAAGTCCAGGTCCACACAGGTCAGCTCGCTGGTGTCGGCGGGCAGCCCGATCAGGACGCTGGGTCGGCCCAGCTGCCGCAGCAACGGCACCCGTACGTCGTGCAACTCCACGTCCATCACCAGCACCCCGTCGACCAGGGCACCGGCGGCGATGCGGCGCAGCCCTTCCGGGCCCTCGTCGGAGGTGAGCAGCAGCACGTCGTGGTCGTGGCGGCGGGCCGAGGTCACCACGGCGGTGGCGAACTGCATCACCACCGGCACCTGGATGCCCGAGCGCAGCGGCAGCACCAACGCGATCACGTTGGACCGGCGGCTGGCCAACGCCCTCGCCCCGGCGTTCGGGTGGTAGCCGAGCACCCGGATGCTGGACAGCACCCGGCTGCGGGTCACCTCGGAGATGGCCCGTTTGCCGCTGAGCACGTACGACACGGTGCTCACCGCCACACCCGCGTGGCGGGCCACGTCGGCGATGGTCGGCTGCCCGGACGCCACCCGTCCGCGCCCGCTCACCGCGCCCCGCTCGTGCTGGACAGCCGCGACGCACACGGCAGCGTCTCACCGCGTACGGCCACGGTGCCGGTGAGCCGGACGTCGGTCGCGGAGCGGCCCACCAGCACACTGTGGGTGGCGTCCTCCACCACCAGGCGGCCCTGGTCGGCGTCCCACCAGCTCAGCTCCGCGGTGCGCAGCCGCAGGGTGACCGTGCGGCACTCGCCGGGCGCCACCGTCACCCGGGCGAAGTCCCGCAGCTGACGCAACGGCTGCTTGACCCGGGAGCGACGCTGCCGGGTGTAGAGCTGCACCACCTCCTCGCCGACCCGCTCGCCGGTGTTGGTGACGTCCACGCTCACCTCGACCTCCGCACCGGCCGGCACCGCCGTCGCGCTCAGGCGCAGGTTGGTGTAGTCGAAGTCGGTGTAGGACAGGCCGTGTCCGAACGGGAACAGCGGCTCACCCCGGTGGTACAGGTAGGTGAAGTCGGCGCCGATCACGTCGTAGTCGAGCAGGTCGGGCAGTTCGGCGGTGTCGGCGTACCAGGTCTGGGTGAGCCGGCCGGCCGGTTCGGCGTCGCCGAGCAGCACGTCGGCCAGGGCGTTGCCGTGTTCCTGTCCACCGTGCGCGGACCACAGCACCGCCGGCAGGTGCTGCTCGGCCCAGCCGATCGCGTACGGGTAGCTGCTGGTCACCACCAGCACGGTGCGTGGGTTGGCGGCGTACACGGCCCGCAGCAGCGCCTCCTGGCGGGCCGGCAGGGCCAGGTCGACCCGATCCTCGGTCTCCCGTCCGTTGACCATCGGATGGTTGCCCAGCGCCACCACCGCCACGTCGGCGTCGGTGGCCAGCGCGGCGGCCTCGGCGGCCCCGTCGACACCGAGTTCGATCACGAACGCGGTGGCGGCCTGCGGTCCGTCGCCGTCGACCCGCAGCCGCCCGTCGGCGTCGACGGTGACGTACCGGTCGGTGGCCAGGTGCCGCAGCAGCACCGTGCCGGCGGGCAGCGGATCGAACTGGAAGGTCTCCCGCACCACCCAGCCGCCCGGCCCCGGTCGGTCGTTGACCAACACGCCGTCGTCGTCGACGCCGACGTGTCGACCGTTGCCGACGGCCCGCAACGCCACCGTGTCCCGTCCCCAGTCGAACACGTCGAACCAGGCCGGTTCGACGTCGACGGTCAGCGGGCCACCGTCGGCGTCGTCCGGGCAGCCGACGTAGCGTCCGGCCACCCGCAGCGCGATCCGGTCGGCGCCGGCATGGGTGCTGACCTGCGGCAGCCGCGCGGTCAGCGCGTCGTGCAGGGTCACCGCGTACGGCAGGGTGCCGCTGTACCAGTCCTCGTACACGGTGTCGGCCAGCGGGCCGAGCACGGCGATGCGCGGCGGCGCGGCCAGGGGCAGCAGGCCGTCGTTGCGCAGCAGCACCACCGACTGGCGGGCGGCTTCCCGGGCCAGCCGCCGATGCGCCGGGCAGTCGATCACGTCGGTGCCGGTGACGTACGGGTCGGTCTCCGGTGGGTCCAGATCACCCAGGCGGCAGCGGAGGGTGAGGATGCGGCGTACCGCCCGGTCGACGTCGGCCACGCTGATCAGTCCTCGACGCAGCGCCTCGGTCAGGCGTTGCCGGGTGGGGGCGCTGTCGGTGTCGTCCTCGGTGAAGCTGTCGACGCCGGCCCGCAGGGCGGCGGCGAATCCGCTGACGTGGTCGGGCAGGTGCCGTTGCACCCCGGCGAGGTTGCTCACCGCGCCCGCGTCGCCGACGACAAGCACCTCGCCCGGCGCCCAACGACGTAACTCGGCCTCGATCAGCGGGCTCAGGTGCGCCGGCACCCCGTCGACCAGGTTGTAGGAGGCCATCGCGGCGACCGCCGCGCCGGCGGCGATGGGGGCCCGGAAGGCGGGCAGTTCGTATTCGTGCAGCACCCGGGGCGGCAGGTCGCTGGAGGTGGTGGCCCGGTCGGTCTCGTTGTTGTAGGCGAGGAAGTGTTTGACCGTGGGGGCGGTCCGCAGCCGCTGCGGATGGTCACCGCGCAGCCCGTGGGCGTACGCGGTGGCCAGCGTGCCGGTCAGCCACGGATCCTCGGACCAGCCTTCCTCGTTGCGTCCCCAGCGGGGATCCCGCAGCGGGTTGACCACCGGCGCCCACACGTTGAGGCCGACGCGCTGCGGGTCGGCGTGGTGCTTGGCGCGTACCTCCTCGCCGACGGCGACGCCGACGGCCCGCACCAGTTCCGGGTTCCAGCTGCTGGCCAGGCCGATCACCTGGGGAAAGACGGTGGCCGGGCCGAGCCAGGCGACACCGTGCAGCGCCTCCGTACCGGTGCGGAAGCCGGGCAGGCCGAGCCGGGGCACCGGCGCCTGCCACTGGTGCAGCAGGCCGATCTTCTCCGGCAGGGTCAGCGCGGCGACCAGGTCGTCGACGCGTGTCTGGTGCGGGGGCGTACTGCGGTCGGTCATGGTGGTTCGCCTTCCAGTGCCCGGCACGCCGAGAGTCGAAGCGCTTCGACGACCGATGGCCGAGCGGCATCGCAGGTCAGGGTGGGATGACGGTCGTCGGCCCGGACGCTGGTGAAGCGCTTCGACAAACCGTGGAAAGCAAGCCGCCCCGGGTGCCCGAGCGGAGCGGCTCGCTTCGAGGTTGGCACCCGGCACGGGTCCGGTCAAGACTCGGCGCAGGGTCGGACGCGGTGATCCGTCGATCACCCGGGTCGGTCGGTGTCGCCGGAATCAGCGCCCGGGCAGGCGTCCTGCCTCGACGGCGGCCAGGGCGGCGGTGGCGCCACCCAGGGCCGCCGCGGTGTCCAGGATGGAGGCGTCCAGCCGGCAGCCGCCGGCGCCGGGTGCGTGGGCGCGGGTGGCAAGCCCGGACCGGGCCGCGGGCAGCAGCCAGGGAGCCAGGGTGGCGAGGTGGTCGCCCACCACCACCGCCTCCGGGTTGAGCAGGTCGACCAGGACCGCCACCCCCTGCCCGAGGTGCCGGCCGGTCTCGGCCAGCCCGCTGAGCACGGCCGGGTCGTCCTGCCGGGCCAGCGCCACGATCCGCTGCAACTCCGGCAGGTAGTCGGTGACCGGGCCGTCGGCCTCGACGTCGGGCAGCAGCCGGCGGACCACCGCGGGCAGGCCGACCAGGGCGCTCAGGCAGCCCCGGCCGCCGCAGAAGCACTGCGGGCCGGTCGGGTCGAGGCACAGGTGGCCGATCTCGCCGGCGAAGCCACGCCCGCCGCGCAGCAGCCGGCCGTCGGCGATGATGCCCGCGCCGACGGCGATGCCGCCGGTCAGGTGCACCAGGTCGGCGGTGCCGGCGTGCGCGCCGTGCCGCTGCTCGGCGATGGCGGCGAGGTTGGCGACGGTGTCGACGCCGACGGTGAAGGCCGGTTCCCGCAGCGCGGCGCGCAGTTCGGCGGCGACGGGCACCTCCCGCCAGCCGAGGGCGGTGGCCACCGGCACCGTGCCGGCCGAGTCGACCAGCCCGGGCACGCCGACGGTGAGACCCAGCACCGTGCGGCCCTGCGCGCCGACCCGGCCGATCGCCCGACGGGCCAGCGCGGCCAGCGCCCGGAGCGTCTCGGTGGGGGAGGCCGTGCCGGCGGCGAAGGCCCGCCGCCAGGTCAGCAGGCGATTGCCGGCCAGGTCGATGGCGACCGCGACGAGTTCGTCGGCGCCGATCTGCAGGCCCAGGGCGGCGTACGGCTCGCCGTCGAGCACGAGCATCGTCGCCGGGCGGCCGACCCGGTTCTCGGTCAGCCCGGTCTCGCGGATCAGCCGTTGATCGATCAGCTCGGCCACCAGGCTGGAGACGGTGGCCTTGTTCAGGCCCGTGTGCGCGGCGATGTCGGCCCGGGAACACGGGGCGTGCAGACGGACGTGTCGCAGTACGACCGCCCGGTTGGCGACCCGCACGTCACCGAGGTCGGTCGGCTGCGGCTCGCTGTGGATGCTGATCACGATCTGCCCGCTCCCTGCGCCGGTGTCACGGCGTGCGTCCATCATCGCGTACGGCCGTGGCGGGCCGGGCACGCCGCCGGCCGCGCTGGCACTTGCCTGTCCTGGGGACGGATCACCGTCGATCGGTCTATTGGATTGGAAACCCAACTAATGCTAGTCGGGGCGTCGGAGGCGGCAAACTCCCTTCCGCTGCGCCGGTTCCGGACGGCTCCGACCGTGGGCCCGACCCACCTCGGGCAGTGCCGACAGTTTCTTTAACTTTCCAACGAACTGTCAACGCATGACCGGCCGCCGAAAGTATCGGTCGGGGTTTGACATGGGCAGAGTCCATCCCTAGTTTAGACGGATCTCAAACTAAATGGGCGGGTGGGTGGCATGTTCAACGACGGCCGACTCTGCTTCGGCGGGGACTACAACCCGGAACAGTGGCCGGCGTCGGTGTGGGCCGAGGACGTCGCGTTGATGCGCCGGGCCGGGGTCAACCTGGTCACCGTCGGCGTGTTCGCCTGGTCCCGCCTGGAACCGGCCCCCGGCCGGTACACCTTCGACTGGCTCGACGAGGTGCTCGACCTGCTGCACGCCGGCGGCATCCGCGTCGCCCTGGCCACCCCGACGGCCTCCCCGCCGCCGTGGTTCTCCGCGGCCCACCCGGGCGCCCTGCCGGTCACCGCCGACGGCGTACGCCTGCACCACGGCAGCCGGGACACCTACTGCGCCGCCGCGCCCGCCTACCGTACGGCCGCGCGGGGCATCGCCGGCGCCCTCGCCGACCGGTACGCCCACCACCCGGCCCTGGCGCTGTGGCGCGTGCACAACGAGTACGGCACCATCTGCCACTGCGAACACACCGCCCGCGCGTTCCGCCGCTGGCTGGCCGACCGGCACGGCGACCTCGCCGCCCTCAACGACGCCTGGGTCACCAGCTTCTGGAGCCAGCACTACAGCGACTGGACGCAGATCAGCACCCCCCGCGCCACCCAGTACCTGGCCAACCCCGGCCAGCTGCTCGACTTCCGTCGCTTCTGGTCGGACACCCTGCTGGCCGCGTACCGCGAACAACGCGACCTGCTGCGCGCCGCCAACCCGAGCATCCCGGTCACCACCAACTACGTGCTCGGCGACTGGGTGCCGGTCGACCACGCCCGCTGGGCCGGCGAGGTGGACGTGGTCGCCGTCGACCACTACCCGTCGGCGGTCGACATCGGCGCCGAGGAACAGACCGCCCTGGTCGGTGACCTGGCCCGAGGCTGGGCCCGGCACGGCAGCCGCCACCACGGCGACCCGACGTCGACCTGGCTGCTGATGGAAAGCGCCCCCCAGCAGATCCACACCACCGGTCGGGCGCACACCAAGGAACCCGGCCGCATGATCCGACACAGCCTCGCCCACGTCGCCCGCGGCTCGCAGGGGGCGATGTTCTTCCAGTGGCGGGCCCCCACCGGCGGCGCCGAACGATTCCACTCGGCGCTGGTGCCACACGCCGGCCCGGACAGCCGGGTCTTCCGCGAGGCGACCGACCTCGGCACCGCCCTGCACCGACTCGCCGAGGTCGACGGGCAGGTCGAGGCCGGTGTGGCGTTGGCGGTGGACGCGGCGAGCGGGTGGGCGCTGCGCCACCCGGGTATGCCCTCGGACCGGCTCGATCACCAGCAGGAGACCGCCGCCGCCCATCGCGCCCTCTGGCACGCCGGCTACGGCTGCGACATCGTGCTGCCCGGTGACCCGCTCACCGGGTACCGGCTGCTCGTCCTGCCCGCCCTCTACCTGACCGACGACGACACCGCCCAGTGGGTCGGCGAGTACGTCACCGGCGGGGGACACCTGCTGGCCACGTACCTCAGCGGGGTCGCCGACGAACACGCCCGGGTGCGACTCGGCGGCTACCCGGGCGCGCTACGCGACCTGCTCGGCGTGCGGGTCGAGGAGTTCCATCCGCTCGCCGCCGACGACCAGGTGCGGCTGAGCGACGGCGGGACCGGGCGGATCTGGGCCGAGACGCTACGGCCCACCGGCGCGCAGGTGATCACCGCGTACGCCGGTGGGGTCCTCGACGGCCAGCCGGCGATCACCCGGCACCGGGCCGGCTCCGGGACCGCCTGGTACGTCTCCACCCGACCCGACGACGCCACCTATCGCCGCCTGCTCGACGAGGCGGCCCGGTCGGCCGGCCTCACCCCGGTGTGCCCGGACGCACCGGCCGGCGTCGAGGCGGTCCGCCGCCGTGCTGCGCATGGCAGTTGGCTGTTCCTGTTCAACCACACCGACACCCCGCAACGGGTTCCGGCCCGCGGCACCGACCTGCTCACCGCGACCGCGGTCGACGAGGCGGTGCAGTTGCCGCCCGGCGGCGTCGCCGTGCTGCGCGAACACTGAAGGTCAGGGCGCGGCCACCGCGGCGTGCGAACGGTCGGCGGCGATGCGTACGGCCAGTGCCGCCAGCACCGTACCCATCACCAGCCGCTGCGCGCGCAGCCACAGCGGCCGTCGACCGAGGAACCCGGCGATGCTGCCGGCGGTGAGCACGATCAGCCCGTTCACCGTCAACGCCACCGCGATCTGGGTCGACCCGAGCAGCAGGCTCTGCACCGCCACCGCACCCCGGCTCGGGTCGATGAACTGGGGCAGCAACGACACGTACAGGATTGCGATCTTGGGGTTGAGCAGGTTGGTGACCAGGCCCATGGTGAACAGTCGGCGGTTCGGATCGGCCGGCAGCGGCGTCGGGGTGAACGGCGAATGCCCACCCGGACGCACCGCCTGCCACGCCAGCCACAGCAGGTATCCCGCACCGGCCACCTTCACCGCCGTGTACAGCGCCGGCACCAGCACGAACACCGTGGCGATGCCGGCCACCGCGGCGGCCAGGTAGACCGCGAAACCGGCCGCCACCCCGAGCAGCGAGATCAACCCGGCGCGCCGCCCCTGGGTCACCGACCGCGACACCAGGTAGACCATGTTCGGCCCCGGCGTCAGCACCAGCCCCAGAGCGACAAGCGCGATTCCGACAATTCCGGCAGTACTCACCATCGTCGTACACCCCCGTCTTCGTCGGGGAGCCTAGCGCCGCTGTCGTTCGGCGCGACGGACGACTCGCGGAATGCCGACGGACACGATGACGCTGTGCATCGGGTACCCGTGGTCGCGTTACCGTGAGGTGGGGGGAGTCGCGGAATGGACAGCTGGCAGGCGTCGGTCGAAGCGCAGATCCGCTCGGCCCAGGAACGGGGCGAGTTCGACAACCTGCCCGGTGCGGGCAAGCCGATTCCCGGCCGTGGCCTGCCCTACGACGAGTCCTGGTGGATCAAGAGCTTCATGGAACGCGAGCAGGTGCCCACCGACCTGCTGCTACCCACCCCGCTGCTGCTGCGCCGCCGCATCGAACAGCTGCCCGACGAGGTTCGTGACCTGCCCACCGAGCAGTCCGTACGGGCCTGCGTCGCCGCTTTGAACGAAGAGATCATCGCGTGGCTGCGTAATCCATCCGGCCCGAAGGTGGTGGTGCGACCGGTGAACGCCGACGCGGTGGTGCGGCGCTGGCAGGCCGATCGCCGAGCCACCCGCACCGCGTCGCCGGCCGCTGTCGCCGAGGCACCGACGCCGCCCCGGCGTACCTGGTTCCGCCGCCGCCGCGCCGGCTGACCGCCTACGACCCGACTCCCGCTGTCACAACGGGCCGATCACGCTCGGGTGCCGGGCCCTGACGGCGGGTCCGGCGCAGTTGCAGGACGGCGACGGAGGAGAGCACCAGCACGCCGCCGAGGAGCTGCACCGGGGTCAGGGACTCGCCGAGAACGAGGGTGGCCAGTGCGGCGGTGACCACCGGCTCGAAGGTGGACAGGATCGCCGCCGTCGACGGGCCGGTGCGTTTGAGCCCGGCGAAGAACGTGAGCATCGCCACCACGGTGGAGACCACGGCGATGCAGGCCAGCCAGAACCATCCCGACGGCCCGAAGCCGAGGTCGACGCCGCCGGTGAGCAGGGCACGAACGCCGAGCGTGCCGGCGGCACCGGTCAGCACCAGCACCGACAGGACCGCCGGGGCCAACCGGTGCACCACCGTGTCGGCGACCAGGATGTAGACGGTGTAGGTGACCGCGGAGGCGAACGCCAGCAACGCCCCGACCGGGTGGAAGCTCACCCCGCCGGCACCGAGCAGCACCAGCAGGGTGCCCGCCGAGGCGGCCACGAGCGCCGCCCCGCGCGCGGGGCTGAGCCGGTCCCGACCGAGCGCCACCGCCACCACGGTCACCATGACCGGGTAGGTGTAGAGGATCAGGGCCAGCAGCGAGGCGTCCATCCGTTGCAACGCGGAGAAGAACAGACTCGCCTGCGTGGCGTACCCGACGGCGCCCAGGCCGACGGCGACGGCCAGCACCCGCCCCCGCCTCATCGGCGCCCGCCCGGCCGCGCCGACCGTGCGCGCACCGGCGTGGCGCAGCCCCGGTCGCACCAGCAGGACCATCCCCAGCAGGACGGCGGCCAGGCTGAAGCGCACCAGCAGCAACGCCCCGGGTGACACCCCGGCGTCGTACGCGAGCTTTCCGAAGATCGCCATCGCGCCGAAGCAGGCCGCGGAGAGAAGACACAGTGCTGCACCCATGCGTGCAATGATCTTGGACGCTGACCCCTCGGGTCCAGCGACGATTCCCGCAGCTGACTCTTTAGCATTTCCGAATGATCGACATGGACCTGCGGCGGCTGCGGTTCCTGCGGGAGTTCGAGGAACGCGGCACCCTCGCCGCCGTCGCCGCCGCGCTGGGCTACAGCCCGTCCACGGTCTCCCAGCAGCTCACGCTGCTGGAACGGGAGGTCGGCGCCCCGCTGCTCACCAAGGCCGGACGAGGTGTGCGACTCACCGACGCCGGACGTCTGCTGGCGCAGCACGCCCGGGTGCTGCTGTCGGCGGCCGAGACGGCAGCGGCCGACCTGGCCGCCCTCAGCGGCGACATCCGCGGCACCGTACGCGCCGGCGGCCTGCAGTCGGCGGCCCGACGCCTGCTCGTGCCCGCCCTGGTACGCCTGCGGGCTGACCACCCGCAGATCCAGGTGGAGATCTTCGAGCTGGAACTCGAACAGGCCCTGCCCAGCCTGCGGCTGGGTGCGGTCGACGTGGTCATCGGCGACGAGTACGACGGCCACCCGCGCCCCCGGCCGGCCGGACTACGCTTCACGCTCCTGCTCGAAGAACCGCTGAAGATCGTGCTGCCCGCCGCGCATCCACTCGCCCGTACCGGCGGGCCCGTCGCGGTCGCCGACCTGCGCTCGGAGGTCTGGGCCGCCTCCGCCGAGGGCACCGGCCACCACGCCATGGTCGTCGGCACCTGCCGCGCCCTCGGCGGCTACGAACCCGACCTGCGACACCGGGCCAGCGACGCCGACGTGCAACTCGAACTCGTCCGCGCCGGTGCCGCCGTGTCCCTGATGCCCGCCCTCACCCTGCCCGGCGATGATCCCGCCCTCGCGATCCGCGACATCGCCGAGACCGCCCTCAAACGCCGCCTGGTCGCCGCCACCCGGGACACCCCGGCCGCTCCCGCGCTCACCACCTTCCTGGCGGCCCTGACGGACCAGGTGCACCGGATCGGCCTCAACTCGCCGGCGTCCGCCGAACGCTGACGGCCGCGCAGTTTCGGCCCGCGCGTGCTACCTAGGACAGCGCTGCCTCAAGGTCCGCAGCGGCCTCGTACGCGGCAGCAGCCCGTGTGGCGTCGTCCGCGCTCAACGCGACACGATCGACGCGGGCCAGCATCTCGGCCGCCGTGGCCGGATCGTCCAGGGCCATCGCCACCTCGGCGCGGTAGACGAGCACCTCCACCACCGCGACCGGGTCGTCATCCGGCTCGGGACGGGCCAGTGCGCTGTCGAGAATCCGGGCCGCCTGTCGGGCGTCCCCTCGGGAGTCGGCCTGCACGACGGCGTTCGCCATCGCCTTGCCCAGCCGCCCGGTCGACGCCGGGGCGGGGGAGGCCGGGGTGTTCTGGAAGACGCGGATCCAGTTGCCGCCGGGATCGATGACGCTGAAGCCGCTCAGCCCGTCGGCGTTCTTCCGCGCCCGGGGTCGGGTCATCCGTGGCGTCCCGGAGACCAGCACCTTGCCGTACGCGGCGCGCATGCCCGCCGCGAATGCCCGGTACAGCTGCCCCGTGTCCGAGGTCAGCACGATGCACGAGCCGTAGGACTGCGCCGGATCGAACCCCGGGATCTCGAAGAACTGCAGGTTCAGGTCTTCCCGTTGCAACCCCACGGCAGGGTTGGGTTTGCGCTGCTTGTACGTGGTGTGGAACCCGAGCACCGAGTAGAAGGCGACGATGTCGTCGATCGACGGGCAGGGCAGCAGGGGGATGGTCACCTCGTTTGTCATTCGTCCTTCGTAGCCGTCGCCTCGGGGCACACGCACATGGAAATGTCCGATCGTCAGCCACGGACGGCCGAACGGGCGATGCGACGCGAGCTGCGCCTGGCTCGCGGCAATCCCTGCCGGCAACTCATCGCGGCGTGCGGCTTCAGCCGGACAGCGCCGTTGATTGCTTCTGACACAGCACCCCGCTGGAACCACGGGCGAGCCGATCTCCGACGGCGGAACCACCCCACTTCGAATTACCGGATTACTTTACTCAGCAATCCGGTAATTCACCGTCACAAAGTGGGCATATCGTGCGTGCATCATAATGACTGTTATTGTGCGTAAGTAGTTGGGCTGGTGTAGTCGTGGCGTCGACCGAGGATCAGCGGCCGGCAATCAGGACGGCTGGCGTCCGTACGTGGCGCGGGCGTCGGCGACCGTCGCGGCTTGACGCTCGCGCCACCGCTGCTGTGCCTGTCGGTTGCAGGCCCGGCAGAGCCGCCGCAGCCGGCCCGTCACGGGATCGGTTTCCCGCTCATGGCCGTTGCGGCACCGCGGACGTTGGGCACGTTCCCGGCAGTTGTCCGCGTGGCTGAGCTGACGCAGATGGCGGGGCTCGATGCAGTCCGGGGTACCGCAGTCGTGGTGGACCTCGAAGGTGGGGTCGTAGCCGCCGACGAAAACCACGTACGCGGCGATGTGCGCCCAGGCCCGACCGGCCAGCTTCTGATACACGCCGCGCTGAGGGCCATAGCCACGCACGACGAGACATCCGTTGTCGGCACGCGTGGAGCGGCTCAGCAGGTATGCCCGCAGAGTCTCCTCGGTGAAGTGCCGCGACAGCCCGGTGATCTGGGACAGCATCGGTTCATGCTATGGCCCGCCGCCGACAGGGTGCCGTCGTAGCACGCGACGCACGGCACCAGCACACCTCTACCGGTTGGTTGACGGGACGCAGTAGACGTCGCCGGAGTTGGTCTCGTGCGGCAGCGCGAGCAGATGGGTGGCCATCTCGGCGGCGTCGACCCAACGGCCGAGGGTCAGCGCCTTGGTGTCGCCGAGGGCCACGTCGAAGCCGCCGAAGCCGAGGGCGGCCAGCCGGTCCAGGCAGCGCAGCGCCACCGACCGTCCGATCGTGGTGAACTCGAACGACAGCGCCGGCAGCGGTCGACTCAGACCGGCGAGCACCGCGTCCTCGAATCCTTCCACGTCGATTTTGGTGAAGGTCGGGGTGCCGTGCTCGGCGATCAACGCGTCGACGGTGGTGACGGGTACCTCGATCTGGCCGTCCCAGACCTGGTCCTCCCAGCCGCCGGCGCCGGCCGCGGCGGCGACGAAGTCACCGGAGGCGGTGGAGACGGTCGGGTTGGCGGAGTTGACCAGGAAGCCGATCCGACCCGGTTGCGCCCCGCACGCCGCCGCCACCAGGGTGACCTGGTCGTCGTCGGCGTAGATGGCGCGCAACGCGCGCAGGCACAGCGGTTGCGGTTCCACGGCGATCACCCGGGCGCCGAGGCGGCGGAAGCTGCCGATGTGGTCGCCCACGTGCGAGCCGATGTCGAACACCAGGTCGCCGGGGCGTACGAAGCGGGCGTAGAAGGCGTCCATCGCCGCGTCGCGCTCCGGGTCGCCGTAGTAGACCTCGAGGGAGCGGTGCAGTGCAGCGGTGGCCGGATCGGCCTTGAGCGCCTCGACCGCGGCAGACTGGAAGCTCATCGCCGCACCTTAACCCGTGCACACCATCGGCCATGGCGCTTCGTTGATGCCACGGTCACCCGCTGTGGCGTACCTCGGTGGCCCAGATGTCGGCCCACGGGCGGCGCAGGCCCCGGCACAGCCAGATCGGCCCGCCGTTCTCGTCGTTGTCCACCGCCACCCGCTGGTCCACCCGGCCGGCCAGGGTCACCTCGGTGAACCACGTACGCAGTTGCTGTGGTTGTTGCCAGCCGACGGCGATCACCACGTCGGCGTCCTCCGGTGGCCGGCCGAAGTCGGCCATGCTGTTGTGCCCGGAGTAGGCGGCGGGCAGGCCGCGTTGCGGGCCGTACCGGGCCACCGCGCCGGCCTCGCCGTAGTTGCCGGTGAGGATCACCGCCCGGGCCTGCTCGTCGGCCGGTAGCCGGCGGTGCACGGCGGCGAGGGAGTCGGTGAACGCCGGCCAGCCGATGGTCTCGCCGGTGTCGTAGTTGACGGCGACCACGAAGCCGGGCAGCCGGTCGACCGGCAACGCCGGTAGCAGCAGCACCGTGTTACTGGCGGCGGTGAGCACCACGACGGCCGCCAGCAACACCCGGCGCACGCGGGCCCGGCCGTGCTGCGCCCACTGGGCGGCCACGACCGCACCGGCGGCGGTCAGCACCAGCAGCAGCGGGGCGGGGTAGTAGCCCTTGCCGCCGGCGAGCAGCACGACACCGACGACGACCAGCCACGCCCAGCCCAGCGACCGGTACCTGCGCCATGCCGGACGGCGCACCAGCACGAACAGCCCGATCGACCAGATCGGTACGACGAACGGGCTGATGATCAGGAACTGGAGGATGGCCGCGTCGAGCCGACCGCTGTAGGAGCTGTCCCCGCCGGAGATGGTGGCGGCGACCCCGAGCTGGGGAAATCCGTGGGTCGCCTGCCAGAGCAGGGTCGGCGCGGCGAGCAGCGCGAAGATCCCGGCGGCGAGGAGCACGGTGCGGTCGCGCAGCAGCCGGCGTGGTCCGGCGATCGCCAGGCCCGCGAGCAGACCGACGGCCAGCAGCGCGGGCAGCAGCTTGTTGAGCATGCCGATGCCGACGACCGCGCCGACGGCCAGCGCCCACCGGCTGTCGGCGGTACGCAGCAGCCGGACCGTGCACAGCGCGGCGGCGAGCCAGATCACCAGGTCGACGGTGGTGGTGCTGAGCAGGTGACCGCTGGCCAGCGTGATGCCCGACGCGCCGCCGAGGGCCGCGGCGAGCGTCTGCGCGCCGCGCCCGGCACCGAACTGCCGGGCGATCGCGGCGACCATCAGCACCGCCGCACCGGCCAGCAGCGCAGACGGCGTACGCAGGGCGAGCAGGCTGTCCGGCGCGATCGTGTCGACCAGCCGGGCCAGGGCGGGCACCAGCGGCCCCTGGTCCACGTACCCCCAGTCGAGGTGGCGCCCGGCGAGCAGGAAATACAGCTCGTCGCGGTGGTAGCCGTAACGGGGCGCCATGATCAGCAGCAGGATCGTGACCGCCGCGGCGACCAGCCACGGGCCACCGGACCGGGGGCCCGGAGCGGGTGGGCCCGGCCGTCGGGGCTGGCCGAGGTCGGTCTCGGGTGCCGTCGACCGCGTCACGGCACCCATTGTCGGTCAGATCGGCCGTCGACGGGTACCCGGTCCGTGATCGAGGCAACGATCCCGGTTCGGAATATGTTGTTAACCTCAGGGCATGACCATCCCGTCGCCGGGGCGCCCGTCGGACTTGATGTTTCTGCTCAGTTGGGCCAGCCACGCCCTGCGCGCGGAGCACGCCGTGGGCCTGGCCGAGCTCGGCATCACTCCTCGGGACCACTGCGTGCTGGCCCGGGCCCGGGCCGGCGGCCTCACCCAGCGGCAGCTCGGTGAACTGTGCGGGGTGGACAAGACGACAATGGTGGTGACCCTGGATCACCTTGAGGCCGCCGGCCTGGCCCGCCGGGTCCCGTCGCCGACCGACCGACGGGCCCGGCTGGTGGAGGTGACCACGCAGGGCGAGCAGGTGCTCGACCAGGCTCAGGAGATCGCCGCCGGGCTGGAACAGGACGTGCTCGCCGCGTTGCCGGACAGCGAGCGTGAGGTGTTCCTCAGCGCGGTGCAGCGGCTGGTGGGCGGGCGGCTGTCCCGGGTCAACGCCTGCGGGCCGGCCGGCTCGGTCTGTTAGCGGCGAGTCTCAGGTCAGCACCGTCCGGGTCAGGAAGTCCCGGATGTGAGCGGCTGCGGTGTCGAGGTGACTTTCGAGCAGGAAGTGACCGCCTCCGGGCACCAGGCGTATCTCGGCCGCCGGTAGATCCCGGGTGAATGCGCGTGCGCCGTCCGGGCCGAAGATGAGGTCCTCGGCGCCCCACACGGCCAGCAGCGGCACCTGGCTCTGCCGGAAGTACGCGTGCAGCCGCGGGTACAGGGGCGGGTTGGTGGCGTAGTCGCGGAAGAGGGCGAGCTGGGCCAGGTCGTTGCCAGGGCGGCTGATGTCGCGATGGTCGGACGTCCAGGTGTCGGGGTCGACCAGTTCGGGCCGGTCCACGCCGTGCAGGTACTGCCAGCGGATCGCGTCGAGGCTGAGCGCCTCGCGGACCGCGGGCTCCGTGTCCGGTCCCGGGTTCTTGGCGTACGCCCACACGGGTGCCCAGAACTGCGGGACGAAGCCGTCGTCGTACGCGTTGCCGTTCTGGCTGATCACGGCGGTGACGGCCGCCGGGGTGCGCAGCGCGAGCCGCCATCCGACGGGCGCGCCGTAGTCCTGCACGTAGATGGCGTAGCGGGTGATGCCGAGGTCGGTCAGCAGCGCCTCGGTGAGGTCGGCGAGCGCGTCGAAGGTGTAGGTGAACGTGTCGGCGGGCGGGGTGTCGGAGTGGCCGAAGCCGAGGTGGTCGGGGGCGATGACGTGGAACCGGTCGGCGAGGCGCGGGATCAGCTGGCGGAACATCCGTGAGCTGGTGGGGAAGCCGTGCAGGAGCAGCAGCGTCGGCGCGCCGTGGGGCCCTGCCTCGCGGTAGAAGATGCGGTGCCCTCGCACGGTGGCGTACCGGTGACGAACCTCGACCATGGCTAACCCTCTCGAATGCCTTTGATGGTTACCTGTGCCCAGTGGACCGGATGTCGGGGTAACCTGTCAAGGCAATCAAGAGGGTTAGCCGACCGGGTGGGTGGATGATCGACGAAGAGGCGCTGCTGGAGGCACTGAACAGCACTCCGGTGGTGGACGGCCGACCGCAGGACCGGTGGGCCGACGAGGACGCACTGCGGCAGTGGGCGCGCGAGCACGGCGGTGCCGACGACGCGCCGGCGATCGAGTGGCTGCGTACGGCCAGGGACGTGCTTCAGGTCGCCACCCGCGGCCCGGTGCCGGAGGCGGACCTGCGGCGGATCCTCACCGGCGTCCAGCAGGTGCCCGAGGTCGACGGGTCGACCCTGCGCTGGCGGTTGTACGGGCCGCCCGAACGGATGCTCGCGGTGGAGTTGGTGCTCACCTGGTACGACGTGCAGACACGCCGCCCCGGTCGACTGCGCCCCTGCGGCAATGACGAGTGCCGCCTGTTCCACCTGGACCGCAGCCGCGCCAACACCGCCCGCTGGTGCTCGATGAAGACCTGCGGCAACCG
This sequence comes from Micromonospora maris AB-18-032, assembly GCF_000204155.1. Classification (NCBI taxonomy): domain Bacteria; kingdom Bacillati; phylum Actinomycetota; class Actinomycetes; order Micromonosporales; family Micromonosporaceae; genus Micromonospora; species Micromonospora maris. The sequence goes on from NC_015434.1 coordinate 3,545,944, forward strand.
CTTGAAGGCCCGCCGCCACCAGGAACGCACCCGCCACAAACCGGCGACCTGACCGGCGCTTCGTACGCCTGCTTGATCTCGAAACAGATCGTCCCGCGCGAGATCATCTGATACGGTCACTGTGCAGGTACCCAACCAAGGAGTGGCCCATGAGCAGCACCACCGCGCCATCCGTCAGCACCACCGCGTCCCTGCGCCGCCGATCCCTCGGCATCCTGGCGGCCGTTGCCGCCTGTGTCGCGATCTGGTTGGTCGGGGCGTTCGGCGGCGCCGACTACGCGGTACGCAGCCCTGGTCAGGCCGTGATGGTCGTCAACCTCGTTCCGGTCGTCGTCGTCTCCCTCGCAGCAGCCCTGCTGGGCTGGGCGGCACTGGCCCTGCTGGAGCGATTCACCGGACGATCCGCCACCACCATCTGGTTCAGTCTCGTGGTGGCGGCCACGCTGCTGTCGTTCGCGCCTCTGCTCCAGGTCGACGCCACCGCCGGCGCCAAGATCGCCCTGGGGGCGATGCACCTGACGGTGCCGGTCGTCCTGGTCAGCCAGCTACCCGAGAACGACCACTGAAAACTCGACTTGACGACGAGCGGCGAGCGCGTTAAACACGTAGGTGAAGTTGAGTCGTACGGACTCAACTCTGAAACCTTCGGCCCAAGGAACCGAGGAGGCACGACATGCTGATGCGCACCGACCCGTTCCGGGAGATCGACCGGATCGCCGAGCAGTTCTTCGGCACCACCAGCCGTCCCGCCGTCATGCACATGGACGCCTACCGCGACGGTGACTACTTCTACGCGGCATTCGACCTGCCGGGCGTCGACCCGGACAGCATCGACTGCACCGTGCAACGCAACGTGCTGACCGTCCGTGCCGAGCGTCGCCGCCCCACCGGCGACAGCGTCGAACTCGTCGCCGCCGAGCGCCCGATGGGGGTGTTCCACCGGCAACTCTTCCTCGGCGACACCCTCGACACCGACAAGCTCGAAGCCGGCTACGACAACGGCGTACTGACGCTGCGCATCCCGGTGGCCGAGCGGGCCAAGCCCCGCAAGGTGGCCATCAGCGCCACCGGCAACGGCCGCAAGCAGATCAACGCCTGAAACCGCGACCGCGACGACGGCGGGACGGGTGCCGTCCCGCCGTCGTCCTCACTCCACATCGACCGGACCAGCCGCCCAGGGTTGCTGATCATGTTCCGGCGCGCCTGATCGTGAACCGGCCTCCCGGCTGGGAACCTTTTTCACATGGCCGTGTCCAACACTCCGGTACTGTTCCGCCCACCGGATCATCCCGCTCTGCCCGGCGGCCCGATCGCCGTCACCGAGGCGTGGCTGCGCAACCGGCGACTCAGTGAGCACACCCGCGACGCCTACCGTCGCGACGTCGCCAACTGGCTCGCCTGGTGCACCGACCGCCACCTGGACCCGCTGCGGGTGAACTTCCTGCACGTCAACGAGTACGCGCGAACACTGGAGTCCACACTGGTGGCGCGCACCGGGCGTCCACTCACCCCGGCGACCGTGGCCCGCCGACTGTCGGCCCTGTCCAGCTGGTACGACTTCCTGGTCAAGCTGCGCGCCGTCGACACCAACCCGGTCGCCGACGCCGACCGGCCCCGCGTCGACCGCGACCACTCCGCCACCATCGGGCTCACCCCCGACGAGGTCGACGCGCTGCTCACCGCCGCCGACGCCGACACCGGGCCGACCGCCGCCCGCAACCGGGCCGCCATCGCCCTGCTGGCCGACCTCGGCCTGCGGGTCGGGGAACTGGTCGCCCTGGACATCACCGACCTCGGCGCGGAACGGGGACACCGCAGCGTCCGCTTCGTCGGCAAGGGCGGCAAGGCCCGCCGTCGGGCGCTGACCCCCTCCACCGCCCACGCCGTCGACACGTACCTGGCGCAGCGGGCCGCCGCCGAGGGCGTGCAGGTCAACGAGCTGACCGGCCCGCTGCTGGTCACCGCCAGCGGTGCCCGCCTGGACCGGCACTCGGTGTTCCGGCTGGTCCGCCGCCTGGCCCGCAGCGCCCAGATACCGGCCTGGGCGCACCTGTCGCCGCACTCGCTGCGGCACGCCTTCGCCACCACCGCCCGCGCGGAGGGCGTACCGCTGGAGGACGTGCAGGACGCCATGGGTCACGCCGACCCGCGCACCACCCGTCGCTACGACCGGGACCGGCACAACCTCGACCGGGATCCCGCGTACGTCATCTGGGCCGCCCGCGCCCGCCGTCGCGGCTGACCGGCGCGCAGCGCCCACCCCACCGACGGCGGCGGCTTTCCGCCCGCCGTGGCGGCGAATTCTCTACCGTCTGAGGGTGTGGGCGCTGCGCAGTCGTGGAGCAGACCGGCCCGGCGACGCCACCCGATGCGGGCTGGGCTCACCTTCGCCGGGATCGGGGTGGCCCTGTGCTGCGTCGGCGTCGCCGGCCTGGGCGCCTGGAACGTCCAGGTCGTCACGCAGGCCGCCGGCCCGGTCCGGGAGACCGCCGAAGGGTTCCTGCGGCAGGTCACCGCGGGCGACACCGACGGCGCGTACGGGCGGCTGTGCAGTGACGCGCGCAGCCGGTGGAGCGAACTGGGCTTCGCCAGCTGGGTCCGCACCCCGCCGGTGGTGCGCGACTACGAGATCGTCGACGTGTCGGTGGCCACCCGCGCCGGCCGGCCGTACGGCACCGTCACCGTACGGCTGACCCGCGACAGCGGCAGCACCGAAGAGCGGGACCTGTCGGTGGTGCGTGAAGAGGACGGCTGGCGGGTCTGCGGCGACCCGTACTGACCGTCACACCCCGACCGGCTCGGACGACTCGACCAGCCGGCCGTCGCGCAGCACCAGCACCCGGTCGGCCAACTCCATCAACGTCGGATCGTGCGTGGCCACCAGCGCGGTCATCCCACGGGCGTGCACCAACGCCCGCAACAGGTCCATCACGGCCCGCCCGGTCTCCGAATCCAGCTGACCGGTCGGCTCGTCGGCGATCAGCAACGCCGGGTCGTTGGCCAGCGCCCGGGCGATCGCCACCCGCTGCTGCTGCCCACCGGACATCTCGTACGGCCGCTGCGCCGCGTGGCCACCCAACCCGACCAGCTCCAGCAGCACCGACACCCGTTCCTCGCGCTGCGCCGCCGGCACCTTCGCCAACCGCATCGGCACGCCGACGTTCTCCGCCGCCGACAGGATCGGGATCAACCCGAACGACTGGAACACGAACCCGATGTCATCGCGCCGCAGCCGCAGCAGGTCCCGTTCGCCGGCCGCGGTCACCTCGTGACCGGCCACCCACACCCGGCCCGCGGTGGGCCGGTCCAGACCACCGATCAGGTTCAACAGGGTGGTCTTGCCCGCACCCGAGCGGCCCCGTACCGCCACCAGCTCACCGCGTCCGGCGCGCAGCGACACGTCCCGCAGCGCGTGCACCACCCGGTCGCCGCTGCCGTAGTCGCGGCACAGGCCCTGCACCCGGACCAGATCCTCGCTCACACCGTCTTCCTCTCCTCGCCGGAGCGGACCTGCACGTGATCCGGCTCCAGGGTCAGCTTCACCCGGTCCCGCAACGCCAACGCGTCGACGAAACCGGCGGGCAACTGCATCCGACCGGCCCGGTCCAGCACCGCGTACTCCTCGGTGACCAGTTCCTCGACGCCGTCGGCGCCGACGCGGGCGGTGCGGTGCACCTCGGAGGCGGTCCGGCCGTCGCGGATCGCGATGGTGCGCCGCACCTGCGAGGCCACCTGCGGATCGTGGGTGACCACCACGACGGTGACCCCCAGCTCGGCGTTGATGGCCCGCAACGCGCCGAACACCTCCGCGGCGGTGGCCTCGTCCAGCTCACCTGTCGGCTCGTCGGCGAAGAGCACCTCCGGGTCGTTGGCCACCGCCACCGCGACCGCGCACCGCTGCTGCTCGCCGCCGCTCATCTGCCCCGGCCGGCGATCCGCGCAGTAGCCGACCCCGACCATCTCCAGCAGCTCCATCGCCCGCCGCCGACCGGCCCGGCCACCCCGGCCGGCCAGTCGCATCGGCAACTCGACGTTCTCCCGGGCGGTCAGATAGGGCAGCAGGTTACGCCCGGTCTGCTGCCACACGAACCCGACCGTGTGCCGCCGGTACCGCAACCGCTTCCGCGCCGACATCGTCAACAGGTCGTAGCCGGCAACCCGGGCGATCCCCGCGGTCGGGGTGTCCAACCCGGACAGGATGTTGAGCACCGTCGACTTGCCGGAACCGGAGGCCCCCACGATGGCCACCAGCTCACCCCGGTCGACCACCAGGTCCAGGCCCTGCAGGGCGACGACCTCCACCCCCTCGGTGGTGAAGATGCGCACCAGCCCGTCGCAGACGATGTGCCCACGCAACCGGTCCGCGCCACCGGCCCGGGCGGCGGCCCGTTCCGCCGCGCGCCGTTGCAGCGTCGCGAGGTCCGGCGCGTCCTTGACCACGGTCATGCGTTCCCCTCTCCGAGACGCAGCGCCTCACCGAGACGCATCCGTCGGTTCACCAGGTTCTCCACCAACAGGCCGGCCAGCAGCCCGAGCAACACCAGCGCCAGCACCCCGCCCACGACCAACGGGTCCAGGTGATCGCGCATCGGCACACCGGGCGCGAACTGGGCCAACCCGAGGGTCGGGCCGAGCAGCCGGGGCAGGGCGATCCCCACCGCCGCACCGGTCACCGCCGCGACCACCACCAGCGGCACCAGCTCGTGCACCAGCAGCCGGCGGCCGTGCGCGGCGGACAGGCCCATCGTGCGCAGCCGCGACAGCATCCGGCCCCGGCCGGCCGCGTCGGCGACCACCGCGAACCCGACAGCGAGGACGGCGAGTGCCGCGCCGCCGGCCGCACCCGCGGTGAAAGCCAAGGTCAACACCTCGTTGGCCCCGGTACGCTCCAGCCCGTCCCGGTACGCCTGCCGGGTCTCCAACGTCGCCGGCAGCTGCGTCCGGGTCACCTCCCTGCCGAGCACCTCGGACTGCCGGCGACGCTGCGTGGCGTCGGCCACCTCCAGCAACTTCGCCTCGTCGACACCGTCGCCGGCGATCAGATACCGGTTGGGAATGATCGGGGTGAACTCGTACTCCGGCAGCGCCTGCCACGGCAGCACCACGAACCGGTCGACCCCCAACCCCACACCGGGGAAGCTGTCGGCGACCGCGGCGACGCGGAACTCGTACCACCGGCTCTGCACGTCGGCCACCGCGGTGTCGCCGAGTTCCGCCGCCAACGTCGGCGACACCACCGCGGGCACCGGCCCGTCACCGCGGGCCGCGGACCGCAACGCGGCGGGCACCTGCACGTCGACCCCGCTGCGGGCCACCACCTCGGCGAACGCCGGGGCATCCACCACCAGCACCCGCGCCTGCCCGAGCGCCCTCGCCTGCGGCCCGGCCTCGGACAGCAGCCGCCGGCTGGACTCCACCGACACGCGGGCCACCGCCTGCACCCCGGGCACCCGGTTCAGCTCGTCCGCCGCGTCCGGGGAGAAGGCCCACCCGGTCAGCCAGGCGTCGGCCGGCACCGTCAGCGTCGCGGCCCGATCCCGGGCGGCGGCCACGGTGGTCGTGACGACCCCACCGAACACGCCGGTGCTGACCGCGACGATCAACACCGCCAACGGTCCCAACGCCACCGGCGCGCCCCGACCGGCCCGCGCCACACCGAGGAACAACAACGCGCCCCGGGCCCGGCCGGTCAGCCGGCCGACCAGTCGCAGCGGCCATGGCAGCAGCCGGATCGCCACCAGCGCGGCAGCGACCGCGACCAGCACCGGCACCGAGCTGAGGTACGCGTCGACACCGCCGGCCGGGTCGAGGCCACGGCGACGCAGCAGCACCACACCCAGACCGGCGAGCACCAACACACCGGCCTCCAGCACCAACCGGCGTACGGACGGGCGCTGCCGGACCAGGTCGACCCGCCCGGCGGTCAGCGCGGCCCGCCGCTGCGACAGCATGGCCAGCACCGGCACCACGGCGGTGGTGAGCACCGCCAGCAGCAGCACCCCCCAGGGCGTTCCCTCCGATCGGCCCGGCACCCGGGTGGCGATCAGCCACCCGAGCAGCACCGCGACCGGTTGCACCGGCAGCGCCTCGGCGAGCGTTCGTCGCCCGATCGCGGCCAGCGAGGCGCCTCGGGCCCGCAGCAACGCCAACTCGTCGCGGCGGCGTTGCACCGTCAGGCGGGCGGCCAGCAGGATCAGCCCGAGCAGGCTGGCGACCAGGCCGGTCTGCGCGATGGCGAGCAGCGCCTGCACCGCGTGCAACTGGTCGACGAACCGGACCAGCGCGACGTCCAGCGACGTGTGCACCGTCGAGCGGGGCAGCCATTCGGTGCGCCGGGTGTCGCCGAGGGCGGTGACCACCGTCTCCAGCGTGGCGGTGTCCAGTCGCCGCTCGTCGAGGCGGTACCGCCACTGGTAGCTGACCGGCACACCGCTGCCGGCGACCACGGTGTCGATTCCGGCCCAGTCGGTGACCGCCATGGCGAGGTAGGGCTCGCCGTCGACGACCGGCACGATCGGGTTCAGGCCCAACGTCAGGTCGTCCCAGATCGGATCGCCGGCATCGCGCGCGTTGAACACGCCGACGACCTGCGCCGACGCCTGATTCGCCGGGCTTGCGCCGGTGAAGCGCAGCCGGCTGCCCGGACGCAGCGACAGGACCTCGGCCACCGCCGTGGACACCGCCACCTCGGCCGACCCGCCTGCCTCGGTGTCCGGCCAGCGACCGGCGGTGAGTACCGCCGAATCCTGCAGACCGGTCTGCGCACGCAGACCGATCTTCTTGGCCGCCCCGCCGTCCATCGGCGGATCGTCACCGGTGGCGGACAGGTTCTGCTCGTCCAGCACGGCGGCGTACCACCGGCGATCCACAAGCGAGGGCAGCGGCTGCGGCAACGCCGCGGCGAACCGCTCCAGGTTGGCCTCACCCGCCGCAGCCGGCTTCGCCTCGTCGGGCCGCTGCTGGTCGAGGCGCTGTTCGACGGCGAGTGACACGTCACGGACCAGGTGCGGCAGCCGGGCCACATCGGCGTGCAGACTACGGTCGGCGTACCCGTTGGCCAGCCGGGGCATCGCGGTCAGCAGCACCGCCGCCACCAACCCCAGCACCGCCAACAGCCCCACCTGGGCGCCGTACGCCCCGATCCGCCTCACCACTTGTCGTGCCTTTCGTTCGCGACTGCGGGGCTCGCAAGCTCACTCCTCGCGCTCACGGTGTCGTGCCTTTCGTTCGCGACTGCGGGGCTCGCAAGCTCACTGCTCGCGCTCACGGTGTCGTGCCTTTCGTTCGCGACTGCGGGGCTGATGCTCATCGGTCTTCCCCGATGCGCAGTTGGGTGGCGGTCAGGCGGCGGCGCATGGTCGCCGAGACCGCGGCGCTGAAGGTCAGCGCCAACAGCAGCAGGCCCGCGCCGGTGGCGACCACCGGTGGCCAGTCGACGCTCAGCAACGGCGGTGGATGAGGTCGCTCGGCGGACGGGGTGAGGATGACCAGGGGTGCCATCGTCGCGGCGACCCCGACCCCCACCGCCAGGCCGACCAGCACACCCATCCCGGCCAGGAACGACTGCTCGGCCAGCAGCGACCGGGCGACCAGGCGGTGTCCGGCGCCGAGGGTGTGCAGCACGGCCAACTCGGTGGCTCGTCGACGGGCGGTGGCGCTGACGTCCACCGCCACCCCGACGGCGGCCAGCAGCACCGCGGCGAGGGCGGCGGCGAACAGCGCACCGCGGGCACCCACCCCGAACGGGTCACGGGCCAACTCGTCGGCGACCCGTTCCCGGTTCAGCACGGTCAGGCCGTCGAGCGCGGCGGCCGCGTTCGCCGCCTGTTCCGCCTGACCGGGCCGGGTGGCCAGCCACCACTCCTCCGGTGGGCGGACGATGCCGTAGTCGTGGAAGAGCCGGGTGGCCAGCGACGGCAGGTCGACCAGCAGCGCGGCGTCGTCGGTGTCGCCGGGTGCCGCGACCATGGTGTCGACCATGGTCAGGTCGACGTCGGCGCCGCCGAGGAACAACTGGGTCTGCGTGCCGATGTCGCGCCGCAGTGCGGAGAGGGCCTGCGGCGTGGCCACCGCCGGCACCAGACCGCCGGCCGCGGGTCGGGAGATGCCCAGCCGCAACGTCTTGCCTCGGGCGTAGATATCCGCTCCCTGGCCTCCCACGTAGCTGACCTTCAGGGTGTTCCCGGTGGCCCTCGGTGCGGCCACCGGACCGGACGGGTTGACCATCCGCCACGGGCCGTCGGCCGCCAGGTCGACCGGTTCCCCACGAGAGGCGTCCCGGCTGGCCCGCAGGTCGGACAGCTGCCAGTCGATGGTGATCCGGTCGCTGCCGGCGGTCTCGACGGTGAAGCCGACCAGCCGCCAGGGCGTGTCTGCGGCCGGCAGTTCGACGGAGAAGGGCAGCCGGTCGCCGTTGCCGGTGACGCCGAGCAGCACCCGCCGGTATCCGTTGCCCGGTCCGGAGAGCACCGCATGGTGGCGTACCGGAGCGACGGCGCCGAACGGATGGTCGATCCTGGTCCGAAGTTGTCCGGTCAGTTGTCGGGTGCCCGCCGGCAGCGGGGTCGCCGGCGCCGTCACACGCCCGGCGGTGAGTCCGTCGAACAGCGTGTCGGCCGAGCCGTCGGCCAGGTCGGGACGGATCCGCACCACCTCACCGGCGGACTCGGCGTCCCAGGCCAGCACGGTGAGCGGTTGCAGGTCCGGCCCGACCCGCAGGCGGTCCCGCCAGCCGGCCAGGACCGCCGTCGTGCCCGGCAGCTCGGCGAGCCGGTCGGCCCGGTCGTCGGGTGCCGATCCGTCGGTCTCGGTCAGCCGCAGGTCGGCGCCGACCTGGTGGGCGGCCTGGTCGTCGAGGGACTGTCGGGACGTACTGGCCAGTGACCAGGCGAGGGTGCCGACCGCGACGGCGAGGGCGAGCAGCAGCACCGGACCGGCGTGCGGTCGCCGACCGGCCTGCCAGGTGCCGAGCATGGTGGCGGTCCACGGCCTGCGGTCCACCCAGCGTTCCGCGAGTCGGACCAGTGGGGGCAGCAGCCGCAGGGCGAGCACCGCCCCGGCCAGCACCCCGAGCGTGGGTGCGGCGGCCAGCAGCGGGTCGATGCCCAACTCGCCGCCCCGGCTGCGCGACAGCGGTGAGGAGTACCGGCTCAGCTGGTACCACGCCAGCAGGGCCAGACCGACAAGCAGCACGTCGAGTCCGGCCCGTTGCACCATGCCGCGGCGGCTCGGCCGGGAACGGCTGGCCAGGTCGGCGACGTAACTGCCGCCCCGGCGCAGGCTCGGCCCGATCATCGCCAGCGCGCAACCGGCGGCCGCGGCCCCCGCGACCAGCCAGATCATCGCGTCCAGTGACACGTCCGGGCGCAGCGACACCGCGGCGAGCCCGGGGAGGTGCCCGGCCAGGCCGAGCAGTTCGGTGACGAGCAGCGGGGCCAGGACGGCGGCGGGCAGGACGACCAGGGTGGCCTCGCGGGCGGTCAGCCCGGCCAGTTGCCATCGGCTGGCGCCCCGGGCGCGCAGCAGCGCCGTCTCACCCCGGCGGTGCTCGGTGAGCAGGACCGCGACGAGCAGCAGCGCGTACCCACCGAGGACCACCACCAGCAGCATCGGAGTGACCAACGCGGAACGGCCGACGAGGGTGGCCTGCTGCAGCCGGGGCACCAGGCTGGCGAGGTCGCTGATGGCCACCGCGGAGTCACCGAGGCCGGCCTGCGCCGTGGTGGTGGTGACGATCCGGGTGGCCACCTGCGCCAACCGGTCCAACTCGCCGGTGGTCCTGATCGTGGACAGGTCGGGTTCGACAAGCCAGCCGGCGGAGGCGTTGGCCAGGAAATGGGTGACGAAGTCGTCGCGGTGCACGATCATCGGGCCGTAGGTGGCCGCCTGCGGCAGCGAACCGGTCGCCGTCTCCGGCGCGAGCCGCCAGTACGCGGCGTCGGGGTCCACCGGCGTGAACACCCCCACCACTGTCACCTCGGTGACCCGTTCGGTGAGTCCGTCGGTGATCGGGATGCGGTCACCGACCCCCACCCGCAGCGTCGCCGCGGCCGCGGCCGCCAGGGCGGTCTCCGGTCGCGCGGAGCCGGCCTGCGGCCAGGCGCCCGCGGTGAGCCGGGCGTGCTCCGGCAGGTCGTCGAGGAACATCACCGAGGCGTAGATGCTGCCGGTACGGTCGGCGGTGGCGTCACCGGCGTCGCCGCGCAACTGCCGGCCGGCCGCGTACCCGGCGGAGGTGACCCGGGCGGCCAACCCGTCCACGTCGACGCGTACCTGCTCGCGTAGGGCGGTGTCGCGTTCTTGCAGGGCGTCGGCGGTACGCCCGGCCGACGACCGGATCAGCACCGAGCGTTCCTGCGGGGTGGCCGCGGCGAGCACGTTACGGGTGCCCGAGTCGACCACGTCCCGGTTGTACGCGGCCAGTCCGGTGAGGGCGACGGTAGCCACCAGCGCCGCCCCGGCGGCGGCCAGCAGCAGCCCTTTCGTGCCTCGGGCACGCCGCAACGCGAACCTCATTCGACCTGTACCCCCACCGGTTCGCGGGGCGCCGACGGCCCCTGCTCACGTCTCGTCATGCACCAGAAGGGGCGGGACCCGGGGAAAGGTTCGCAGCAGTGATCGTTTTGTTATCCGCCGGTCGTACAGACCGGTGGCGGGGGACGGCCGTCAGGCGTCGACGGTGACGCGGGGACCCAGGTCGCCGCTGCGGTGATGACGCCGGCAGAGCACCTGGTAACGCACGTCGGCGGTGTCGACAGTGTCACCGATGACGACCTGCTCGCCCTCGCGGACCACCCGCCCGCCGGCGACCCGGGCGTTGAGCAGCCCTTCACGCCCGCACCAGCAGAGCACCTCGACCTGGATGCGGGCCACCGTGTCGGCCAGTTCGAACAGTCGCTGGGCGGCGGGGAACAGGCAGGACCGGAAGTCGGTGGCCAGGCCGAAGGCGTACACGTCGACGTCGTAGCTGTCGACCAGCTCGGCCATCTGCTCCACGTGCTGCACCGAGTAGAAGCTGGCCTCGTCGCAGATCAGGTAGTCCACCCGTACCCCGTCGGCCCAGGCGTCGCGGACCAGTGCCCGCAGGTCCACCTCGTCGGTGATCTCGATCGCCTCGTGGGCCAGCCCGATGCGGGTGGTGACCTGCGGGCCCAGCGAACGGTCGATGCGGGTGGTGACCAGCCCGCGCCGGCCCTGCCGGGCGTGGTTGTAGTTCATCTGCAGGGCCATCGTCGACTTGCCGCAGTCCATCGGCCCCCAGTAGAACCGCAGCGCGGCAGCGTGCGCGGGCCGCCCGTCGACGCCACGGGCGGCGACACACCCGGCCGGGGTGTCACTCGACCCGTCCAGCGCGGGTCGGGACAAACAGGTCGGTACGGCGTCTGCGGGGCTCGTCACGGACGGGCAGCCTAGCGGATCGCCGGCGACGGGCCGATCACGGCGGGGCGCGCGATGTGCCTCAGAGCACCCGTGGCGGGGTGTTGCCGGCCGCGACGATCGCCCGACGCATCGGCACCGCCAGCAGCAACACGAAACCGACCACGAAGAAGATCAGCAGGGAGACCAGACCGACCCGGTAGGAGTTGGTCAGCTGGAACACCAGGCCGAACGCCAGCGGGCCGAGCCAACTGGTGCCCTTGTCGCTGATCTCGTAGAAGCCGTAGTACTCGCCTTCCTTGCCGGCCGGGATCAGCTGACTGAACAGGGAGCGGCTCAGCGCCTGGCTGCCGCCGAGCACCAGGCCGATGGCCGCGCCGAGGATCATGAACGGCAGCGGTGCCTCGGCCGGCAACCGGAACGCCCCGACGATCACCGCGGTCCACAGCACCAGGCTCAGCAGCACCGTCTTCCAGGCGCCGATCCGCCCGGCCAGCGCGCCCAGGCCCAACGCGCCACCGAAGGCCAGGAACTGCACCAGCAGGATCGTCACGATCAGGGTGCTCTGGTCCAGCCGCAGCTCCTCGGTGCCGTACTGGCTGGCCAGGGTGATGACGGTCTGGATGCCGTCGTTGTAGACCAGGAACGCGAGCAGGAAGAACAACGTCAGCGGGTACGCCTTGACCTCCCGCAGGGTGCGGCCGAGCTGCCGGAACCCGTCGGTGAGCACGTTGCCCCGGCCACCGGCGGCCAGCGCCGCGGCGGTGGGGTGTTCCCGCAGCCAGCGCAGCGGCACCAGGGTGAACACCGCCCACCACAGGCCCGCCGAGACGATCGACCAGCGGGCCAGGTCCAGGGTCCGCTCGGCGGTGCCGTTGTCGAACGACTGCACCGCGACCAGGTTCAACGCCAGCAGCAGACCACCGCCGAGGTAGCCCAGCGCCCAGCCCCGGCTGGAGATGCCGTCGCGTTCGTCCGGGCCGCCCAGCTGCGGCAGGAACGAGTTGTACACCACGATCGCCGCACCGAAGCTGATGTTGGCGACCATGAACAGCAGGCCGCCGAGCAGGTACCGGTCCCCGGTCACGAAGATCATGCCGATGGTGGCGAAGGCACCGGTGAACGCGGTGGCGGCCAGCAGCCGCTTCTTGTGCAGCGACCGGTCGGCGATCGCCCCGATCACCGGCAGCACGAAGACGGTAAGCAACACCGACAGTGAGATCAGGTACGGGTAGTAGGAGCCGGCCGCCACCTTGATGCCCAACGGGTACACGTAGCCGTTGCAGTCGGCACCCAGTTCACATCCGGCGGCGACCTTGGCCACGCTGGTCAGGAACGGCCCGAGGAACACCGTGATGACGGTGGTCTGGAACGCCGAGTTGGCCCAGTCGTAGAAGTACCAGCCGGTGCGCTCGCGGCGGGTGCTGGCGGGGGGAGGAGCGTCGTCCTGCGCGGTGGGGGTCACCGTCTCGGCCATGTGGGGTCCCTTGCCCTGTTTGTTCAGGCGGCCCAGTGGCCGCGGCTGCGGTAGACGTCGCGCAGCACGCCGACGTGGTCGGTCATGATGCCATCAACACCAAGATCAAGTAACTCGTGCATCTCGGCAGGTTCGTCGATCGTCCAGACGTGCACCTGCAACCCCAACCGATGCGCCGTACGCAGAAACCGGCGGTCGACCAGCGGCAGCCGGCCGTAGCGCACCGGCACCTGCGCGGCCACCACCGACGGCGGCAGGCGCAGTCGCCGCCCGGTCAGCGAGGCCCAGCGCAGCCGCGCCACCCCCCGGACCCCGAGGCTTGTCGCCACCTGCTCGCCGGTCAACGCCCGCAGCCTGCTCAACCGGCTGTCGCTGAACGAGGCGAGCAGCACCCGGTCACCGGCGCCGGCCCGGGTCACCGTGGCCACCGTCGGCACCACCGCCCGGTCGGACTTGACGTCGATGTTGAACCGCACCTGCGGCCAGGCGTCGAGCACCTCGTCGAGGCGGGGCACCGCCGCGGCCCCACCGACGCGCACCGCCGCCAGGTCGGCCCAGCGCAGGTCGGCCACCCGGCCGGGTGTGCCGGTGACCCGTTGCAGGGTGTCGTCGTGGAACACCACGGCCACGCCGTCGGCGGTGGCGTGCACGTCGGTCTCCACGTACCGGTAGCCGAGGTCGATCGCACGGGCGAACGCCGCCGTGGTGTTCTCGTCGCCGTCGGCGGCACCGCCACGGTGCGCGAACGCCAGCGGGGTCGAGCCGTCGAGGTAGCGCGAACGGGGTGGCACGCAGCGCAGTATGCCCGGCCCCGGTGACCTGCGGGTGGCGGGGACGTGGCCGCCACCCGCACCGGGCACCGGCGGACCGGTTGTGCTATCCACACTCCATGATCGAGAAGGAGTCCCGCACCGTGACCGACATCCGCACCCACCGGTTGATCTACGGGTGCATGGGGTTGGGCGGGGGCTGGGACCGGCAACCCTACGGGCCCGCGGAGATCGACGCCGCCGAGGCCGCCATCGTCGCCGCCCTGGAGGTGGGCGTCACCGCCTTCGACCACGCCGACATCTACCGCCACGGCAAGTCCGAGGCCGTCTTCGGTGAGGTGCTGGCCCGTACGCCCGGTCTGCGCGAGCGCATCCTGCTGCAGACCAAGTGCGGCATCCACCTGCCCGACGGTGACCGACCCGGCTACTACGACCTGCGCGGCACCCACATCCGGCACAGCGTCGAGCAGAGCCTGACCCGGCTGCGTACCGACGTGATCGACGTGTTGCTGCTGCACCGGCCGGACCCGCTGGCCGACCCGGAGGACGTCGCCGAGACGTTGACCGCGCTGCACCGGGAGGGCCTGGTGCGGTACTTCGGCGTGTCGAACATGGCCGCCGCACAGATCGCCTACCTCCAGGCGCACCTGGACCTGCCGCTGATCGTCAACCAGTTGCAGATGAGCCTGGCCGACCGCGACTGGTTGGAGGCCGGCGTCCTGGTCAACACCCCGCCCGCCGCCACACTCGGTTTCCCCCTCGGCACCGTCGAGCGCGGCCTGCTCGACCGGGTCGGGGTGCAGGCCTGGGGTCCGCTGGCCCGGGGCCGGTTCACCGGTGCCGCCCAGACCCCGGCCGAGCACGCCACCACCGCGCACGTGGCGGCCCTGGCCGAGCAGCACGACACCACGCCGGAGACCATCCTGCTGTGGTGGCTGCAGCGGCACCCCGCCCGGATCGTGCCGGTGATCGGCACCTCCCGGCCCGAGCGCATCCGCGCCTGCGCCGACGCGGTACGCCGTGAACCCGACCTCACCCACGAGCAGTGGTACGAGCTGTGGCTCACCGCCCGCGGCGAAGCCCTGCCGTGACGACCCTGACCGCCTGATCCGACCCGGCCGGGCCCGACCCTGATCGACCCGAGCCGGTCGGATCGGATCAGTCGGCGGCGGTGCGTCGCCGGTGGGAGCGGCTGGTGTCGACCGGCCGTCCCGGGTCGACGTGCCGGGGCCGGTCGGGTTCGTCCGGGCGCAGCGGGGCGAGGGTGTCGGTGAGGGCGTCGATGATCCGGTCGGTGGCCAGCCGGGCCACACCGGGTCGGCTCGCCGTCAGGTCGGCCAGCGGCACCGGTTCACCGAAGTGCACCCGGATCGTCGGGCGACGCAGCAGGGCGCGGGTCACGCCACCGAGCAGTCCCTTGGGCGCCTGGTAGGGCAGGACCTCGTGGGAGCCCCACTGGGCGACCGGGATGACCGGGGCGCCGCAGGCCAGGGCGAGCCGGGCGGTGCCGGTCTTGCCGCGTTCGGGCCACAGGCCCGGGTCCAGGCTGATGCGCCCCTCCGGGTAGACCAGGATCACCGCACCCGCGGTGACCGCCGCGGCGGCGTCGTCCAGCGCCCGGTGCACTGCGCTGGTGCCCCGGTCGACGCGGATGTGCCCGGCGGCACGCATGGCGGCACCGATCACCGGTACCCGGAACAGCCCGCCGGTGGCCATGATCCGGGGCGCGATCCGGCGCTGCCGGCAGGCGGCGGTGAGGACGATCGGGTCGAACGGGCTGATGTGGTTGGCGGCCAGGATCAGCGGCCTGTCGCGCAGCGACGCGGGCAGGTCGCCGGTGACCTCCAGCCGAGCCAGCAGCGCGACCACGCCACGGGCGAGCGCCTGCGCGGCGCGCCAGATCAGCGGAGCTTGCCAGGGGGAGTGCGCGAGGTCCATCAGCGGGCATGGTCGCATGCCCGAGCCACCTACCGATGCCTGGGGGCGTGAGCCCTGCGCAGGTCGTCGCCCGGCTGAGCGGGCGGCTCGGCGACGCGCGGCCATGCACAGTGCCGTCATCGCCGCGATCGGGCTGATCGCGGCGGGCCCTCCGGCAGAGGTGAGCAGGGTCATTGGTCCCGGGCCCGTTCGGGCCCCTCGACTCTGCACTTCTCTGTACGACGAGCGGTAGTATCTACTACGTCTTGTAGTATGAGCAGCAGCCTGGGGGGTCGCAGGTGGACGCGTTGGACGTCGCCCGCTGGCAGTTCGGTGTCACCACCGTCTACCATTTTCTTTTCGTTCCACTGACCATCGGGCTGTCCGTCCTGGTCGCCATCCTTCAGACCCTCTGGCACCGCACCGGTAACGAGAAGTACCTCAAGCTCACCAAGTTCTTCGGCAAGCTGTTCCTGATCAACTTTGCGATGGGTGTGGTCACCGGCATCGTGCAGGAATTCCAGTTCGGCATGAACTGGAGCGACTACTCCCGCTTCGTCGGTGACATCTTCGGCGCCCCGCTGGCCATCGAGGCCCTTGTCGCCTTCTTCCTCGAATCCACCTTCATCGGCCTGTGGATCTTCGGCTGGGACCGGCTGCCCAAGCGCCTGCACCTGGCCAGCATCTGGGCCGCCGCGATCGGCACCAACCTGTCGGCCTACTTCATCCTCGCGGCCAACTCGTTCATGCAGAACCCGGTCGGCTACCGCTTCAACCCCGAGACCGGCCGCGCCGAACTGACCGACTTCGTCGCCGTCCTGACCAACAAGGTGGCCCTGATCACCTTCCCGCACACCATCGCGGGTTCCTTCCTGGTCGCCGGAAGCCTGCTGGTCGCCGTCGCCCTGTGGCACCTGATCCGCAACCGCGACAGCGCCGACACCCCGGCGTACCGCTTCGCCGCGAAGTTCGGCTCCTGGGTCACCCTCGTCTCGGCCGTCGCCGTGTCCATCACCGGCGACATCCAGGGCAAGATCATGACTCAGGTGCAGCCGATGAAGATGGCCGCCGCCGAAGGGCTCTACCAGACCGAGAGCCCGGCCTCGTTCTCCGTACTGACCGTCGGCAGCCTCGACGGCAGCCGCGAACTGTTCGCCATCAAGATCCCCTACCTGCTGTCGTACCTCGGCACCGGCGACCCCAACGGCACCGTGCAGGGCATCAACGACCTCCAGGCCCTCTACACCGCCCAGTACGGCCCCGGCAGCTACACCCCGATCATCCCGGTCACCTACTGGAGCTTCCGCTTCATGATCGGCTTCGGGCTGGCCGCCGCCGCCATCGCCCTGCTGGTCCTCTGGACCCACCGCAAGGGCCGCACCACCCCCAACAGCAAGTGGCTGCTGCGCGCCGGCCTGGCCATGCCGATCCTGCCCCTGCTGGCCAACTCCTTCGGCTGGATCTTCACCGAGATGGGCCGTCAGCCCTGGATCGTCTTCGGCGAGATGCTCACCCGTGACGGCGTGTCGCGCAGCGTCTCCCTCACCGAGGTCCTCACCAGCTTCACCGCCTTCACCCTCATCTACGCCGTCCTCGCCGTCGTCGAGGTCAAACTCCTGCTGCGTTACGCCAAGGCCGGGGTCCCCGACGTCACCCCCGACCCCGAACCCGACGACACCGACGACAGCGAGCGCCCGCTCGCCTTCGCCTACTGACCCGGAGCCCCATCGTGGAACTGACCACCATCTGGTTTCTCCTCGTCGCCGTACTGTTCACCGGCTACTTCATCCTCGAGGGCTTCGACTTCGGCGTCGGCATGCTGCTACCGGTGCTCGGCCGTGACGACCGGGAACGCCGCGTCATGATCAACACGATCGGGCCGGTCTGGGACGGCAACGAGGTCTGGCTGATCACCGCCGGCGGCGCCATGTTCGCCGCCTTCCCCGAGTGGTACGCCACCCTCTTCTCCGGCTTCTACCTGCCGCTGCTGCTCATCCTGCTGGCCCTGATCGTGCGTGGGGTCGCCTTCGAATACCGCCACAAGCGCCCGGAGGCCTCCTGGAAACGACGCTGGGACGCCGCCATCTTCTTCGGCTCGCTCATCCCGGCCATCCTGTGGGGCGTCGCGTTCGCCAACATCCTGCGCGGCGTACCCCTGACCGCCGACCACGAGTACGCCGGCGGCCTGTTCAACCTGCTCAACCCGTACGCCCTGCTCGGTGGCGCCACCACCGCGGCCCTGTTCCTCACGCACGGCGCGGTGTTCATCGCCCTCAAGACCGTCGGCGACATCCGGGACCGCGCCGCCGCCCTGGCCGTACGCCTCGGGGTCGGCACCGCCGTGCTCGCCGTGGCCTTCCTCAGCTGGACCCTGACCATCCGCTCCAGCACCGCCGCCGTGGTCTTCGCCGTCGGCGCGGCACTGGCCCTGCTCGGTGGTCTCGCCGCCGCCAAGGTACGCCGGGAAGGCTGGGCCTTCACCGGCACCGCGGTGGCCATCGCCCTGGCCGTGGCCACGCTGTTCGCGGCGCTGTTCCCCAACGTGCTGCCCTCGACGCTGGACCCGGCCGGCACGCTGACCGCCGTCAACGCCGCCTCCACCCCCTACACGCTGAAGATCATGACCTGGGTGGCGGTGATCTTCACCCCGATCGTGCTGGCCTACCAGGGCTGGACGTACTGGGTGTTCCGCAAGCGCATCGGCGTCGCCCACATCCCGCAGCACTGAACTGATCGGCCATCGGGCCGGGGGCCACGGCCTCCGGCCCGATCCGGCACCATGGCGACCATGCCCCGCCTGCACACCCACACCTACGCCACCACCGTCACCTGGACCGGCAACCTCGGCACCGGCACCAGCGGCTACCGCGACTACCGCCGCGACCACGACGTCACCGCCGACGGTCACCCGGTCATCCCCGGCAGCTCCGACCCCACCTTCCGCGGCGACCCGACCCGCTGGAACCCCGAAAAACTCCTGCTCGCCGCCCTGTCCCAGTGCCACATGCTGGCCTACCTGCACCTGTGCGCCGACAACGGCATCGTGGTCACCGACTACGTCGACCACGCCAGCGGCACCATGACCACCGACAACACCGGCAGCGGACGCTTCACCGACGTCGTCCTGCACCCGGAGGTCACCGTCGCCGACCCGGACACCGTCGACGCCGCCACCGCCCTGCACGACGACGCCCACCACCTCTGCTTCATCGCCAACTCGGTCAACTTCCCGGTCCGCCACCAACCCAGCACCCGCACCGGCTGAGCGGACATCACTATCGTCAGGCCGTGCAGCTGACCATCCGCGAACTCACCGCAGACGACCTGCCCGCCGCCTGGCAGCTCGGCCGACTCGCCTTCGGCGGCGACCCGCAGCCGCCCCCGCAGCCCGCCGCTGCACCCGCCGGCCGCACCAGCTACGGCGCTTTCGACCCGGCCGGCACCCTTGTCGGCAAGGCCGTCGACCTGCACGACGAGCAGTGGTGGACCGGCCGGGCCGTACCCGCCGCCGACGTCGCCGGGGTCGCCATCGCCCCCGAGGCCCGCGGCACCGGCATCGCCCGGGCGCTGCTGCGCGCCCTGCTGCGGGGCGCCCACGAACGCGGCGCCGCCGTCAGCACCCTCTTCGCCACCACCAGCGCCCCCTACCGTGCCCTCGGCTGGGACGTCGCGGGACACCTGCGCACCCTCGACCTGCCCACCACCGCGCTGCCCCGACACCGGCCGGCACCGCACCTCGCCGTACGCGCCGGCACCCCCGCCGACCTGCCGGCCACCGTCGACCTGTACCAACGCGTCGCCGCACACCGCAACGGCCTGCTCACCCGCACCCACCCCCGGTTCGCCCCCGGCGACGAACTGCCCTACGACGGGCTCACCCTCGTCGAACACGACGACACCCTGGTCGGCTACGCCGGCTGGAACCGCGGCCGTGGCTACGGCCCCGACTCCGTCCTGACCGTCGAGGACGCCCTCGCCACCAGCGCCGACGCCGCCCGCGCGCTCATCGGCGTGCTGGCCAGCTGGCACAGCGTCGCCCCCACGGTGCGGCTGACCCCGCTGACGGGTGACGCCCTCAGCGCGCACCTGCCTGTCGAACGCGCCCGCGAACACGAACGCGACACCTGGATGCACCGTCCCGTCGACGTCGTCCGCGCCGTCGAAGCCCGCGGCTGGCCCGCTCACGTCCGCGGGCAGGTCACCTTCGCCCTCACCGACGAGCTCGCCGACTGGAACACCGGCACCTGGCAGCTCACCGTCGCCGACGGCCAGGCCCGGCTGCGCCGCAGCAGCACCGACACCGACCTGCACCTGACCGTGCGGGGGTTCGCCCGCCTCTACACGGCCACCGCCACCGCCCGCACCCTCGCCGAAGCCGGCCTCCTGCAGCACCGCACACCCGACCCGGGCGCCCTGGACCTGCTCGCCGCCGGCGCACCCGCCCAGGCCCTCGACTACTTCTGACAAGCGAGCGTGGGGCCCGGGGCATCGGCCCCGGACCCCACGTCACCGACTCCGCTCAGCTGGCCTCGCGCAACTCCGCCAGCCGGGCCTCGATCTCGGCCAACTCGGCCCGCAGCTTCTCCGCCTGCCGCTCGGCCTCGGCGCGTTCCGCCGCCAGGATCTGCTCCACCGCCTCGTGCACCCCCGGCACGTCCACCAACGCCACCATCCGCAGCGCCTCCGCCGGCTTCACCACGTACGGCTTCGCCAGCGCCTTCGCGCCCTGCTGAGCGGCGACCGTCCACTCGCCCTCGGCGTACGCCAAGGTCACCGTCAGCCCTGCCGGGCCCTTCGGCTTCGCCGCCTTCACCGCCCGCCGGGCCGGCTTCGCCTCCGCTGCCTCCACCTTCGACTCCTCCCGCACCTTCGGTTCCTCCCGACGTGGCTGCGGCACCTGGTCCAACACGAACTCCGGCTCCGCCGCCACCGGCTCGGCCGGCGCAGCCTCCACCTTCGACTCCGCCGGTCGGCGACCGGCGCCGCGCGGCGCCATCGCCACATCTGCGGGGGAGAAGGGCAACTCGTCGCGCCCGAAGCGCACCACCACGAACTCGTCGGACACCGACGGATCGGTCAGCTCGACGACCTGACCCAACTGCCCGGCGATCTGACCCGCCGCCGCCGTGAACATCACCTTCGGCTTACGGCCGGCGGCCAGCGCCTCCCGGATGCCACGAACCTCGTCATCGGACAAACCCTGGTCAGCGGCACCCATCACACGACCTCTCCCTCGTACACGTGTTCAATCGCCTGCCTTGATACCAGCCGCCGCCGACAACCCGAAGATCAGCCCCCACGCCCGGGTCGCGCGCGTCCCCCGCCCGCCCACCGACCACGACATCGGTGTGCACCCGGTCGTGTGCTGCGCCACATCACGCTGCCCACCGCATCGACCGTCACGGTAACGTCGCCGCCACCGGTCGGGACAGGGGAGAAGGTCAATGACAGCACCGGTCACCGTCATCACCGGCGGCAGCCGTGGCATCGGCGCCGCCACCGCCCGCCGCCTCGCCGCCGCCGGCCACCATCTCGCCCTCGGCTACCGCCGCGACCACGCCACGGCCGAGGCCGTCGCCACCGAGCTGCGCGCCACCGGCGTACGCGTCGTCGTCGTCCCCGCCGACACCCGCGACCCCGACCAGGTCAGTGCCCTGTTCGACGCCGCCGCCGCACTCGGCCCCGTCACCGGGCTGGTCAACAACGCCGGCATCACCAGCCCGATCGGCCCCTTCACCGACCTGCGCGTCGACGACCTGCGGGAGGTCGTCGACGTCAACCTCGTCGGCTACGTGCTCTGCGCCCAGCAGGCCGCGCACCGGATGACCGACGGCGCGGCCATCGTCAACATCTCCTCCGTGGCCGCCACCCTCGGCAGCCCCGGGGAGTACGTGCACTACGCCGCCGTCAAGGCCGCCACCGACGCCCTGACCATCGGCCTGGCCAAGGAACTCGCCCCCCGGGGCATCCGGGTCAACGCCGTCGCCCCCGGCATCATCCGCACCGACATCCACGCCCTGTCCGGTCAACCGGACCGGCCCGACCGCGCCGCCGCCCGCATTCCGCTGGGCCGCCCCGGCGAACCCGACGAGGTCGCCGCCGCCGTCGCCTGGCTGTTGAGCCCGGACGCCTCCTACACCACCGGCGCCGTCCTGCGCGTCGGTGGCGGCCTCTGAGGCGGACCGGTTCAGCACGTCCTGCCTGGTCGCGCCGTGTCATCGCCCGGTCCGGGAGCGGTCACGAATGGGTTGACCCGGTCCCACCCCAGCCCCTATCGTTCCAGTACGTAGAACGGCGTACGGCTCAGTCGAACGATTTGGTAGGTGTGGGTGATGGAGAAAGCACTGGGCATCATCGTCCCACCGGCCAACCCGACGGTGGAGCCTGAGCTGCGCCGGCTGCTGCCGCTGCGCGTGCGCTACCACGTGGCGCGCCTGCCGGTCGTGGACGGCCCGCTGGCACAGCGGCTGGACCGGTACGCCGAACTGCTGCCCGAGACCGCCGCCACCCTGCAGGGCCTGGACCTGGCGGCCACCTACGTCGCCTGCACCGGCTGCTACTACCGGCCGGGGCACACCGACGCGCACCGCACCGACGACGCGGCGACGCAGCGACTCGGCTCGCCGGTGTTCGGTGCCGCGAGCGCGGTACGGCAGTTGCTCGACCGTCTCGGCGTACGCTCGCTGACCCTGGTCTCGCCGTACCCGGACTGGCTCACCGAGCAGGCGGCGGCGTTCTGGCGCACCACCGGCCGTACGGTCGGCGCGCCGGTGCGGGTGCCGGGCACGGGCGCCATCTACGACCTGACCTCGACCACCGTGCGCGACACCGTCCGGCAGGTGCTGCAGGCCGGCGGGTTCCCGCCCGGGCATGCGGTGCTGTTGACCGGCACCGGCGCGCCCAGCCTGGACGTGCTCGACGAGGTCCTGCCGACCGCACCCGTGCCGGTGCTCTCGTCGAACCTGGCCGGCGCTTGGCAGTTGCTGGAGACCGCCGGCGCGACCGACCTGGCGGGCGAGTCGCCGAGCGCGGCGCTGCGGCAGTTGGCCGCGGTCGTGGCGCACACCTCGATGACCGGAGTCGTCGGCGACATCGCCGGCGGGAAGGAGTGAACGTGGCGTCACCCAGCCACCCCGTACAAGCACCGGTCGTCGTCCTCGGCGGCGGACCCGTCGGCATGGTGACGGCTCTGGCCCTGGCCCGACGCGACATCCCGGTGATCGTCCTGGAACGCGGTCAGGACGAGGTGCAGTCGGAGTGGCGGGGTTCGACCGTCCACCCGCCGACCACCGAACTGCTCGACGAGCTGGATCTGGCCGCACCGATGCTCGCCGAAGCGGTCCGGGTGCACCGGCTGGACTACCGCGACCTCGAGCTGACCGAGACGGCCCGCTTCCCCTACGAACTGCTGGAAGGCGAGACCCGTTACCCCTTCCGTCTGCAGTTCGAGCAGTACAAGCTGGTCCGGCTGCTGCGCCAGGCGGTCGCGCAGGACCCGAACGTGGACATCCGGTTCGGACACGACGTGGTCGGGCTGCGTCAGGACGACACCCAGGTCACCCTCGACGTCGCCGTGGACGGCACCCGCACCGCGGTGACCTGCAGCTGGGTGGTTGCCGCCGACGGCGCGCACAGCACCGCCCGCAAGCTGCTGGAGGTGCCGTTCCCCGGCTTCACGTACCCGACGATGAGCCTGGTCGTGGCCACCCCGTTCCGTTTCGAGGACGCGGTGCCCGACCTCGGCGCGGTCGGCTACTGGTCCGGCCCCCGCGGCCGCTTCTCGCTGATCCGGACCCCGGACATCTGGCGGGCGGCGCTGTCGACCGGGACCGGGGTCGACGACGAGCCGCCGTCGGGCACCCACCCGGACTTCCTGGCCGCCGTCGCACTGCTGCTGGGTGATCGGCCGGACGCCGGTGAGCTGCCGCTGAGCCAGCACCAGATGTACCGCAGCCACCAGCGGCTGGCGGCCTCCTTCCGGATCGGTCGGGTGCTGTTGGCCGGCGACGCCGCCCACCTGAGCAGCACCACCGGCGGAATGGGACTGAACTCCGGGATCCACGACGCGGTGGCGGTCGCCGCCGCCCTGGCCGAACCCGACCAGGACGCGGCCACCGCGGCGTACGCGCAGCGCCGCCGGTCGATCGCCGAGCAGTTCGTCCAGCCGACCACGACGGAGAACCGCACGTCGGCCGACGGGGTCGAGCTGGCCGGCCGCCGCGAGCGGTTGATCCGCCTGCGGACGCTCGCGGAAAACCCCGAGGATGCCAAAGAGTATCTACGTCGTGTCAGTATGCTCGGCATCCAGCACTAGACTCCGGGCGCTCGCGGCGGCCCGTACGGGCCGCCGCCGGCGCGCGGCAGGTGTCAGCACGATCAGGGCCGAATGGGGGATCAGCGGTGCCGGTGATTGAACCAGCGGACGGTCACCGCTACACGACCAGCGGCCTCGGTCGCGCGTTGGCCGTGATCGACCTGCTCGCCGAACGCAGTCCGGACATGGTCGGAGTGTCCACTGTCGCGCGTGAGCTGGATCTGCCCAAGGCGGTGGCCCACCGCATCCTCAAGGAGCTGACGGCCAACCAGTTCGTCACCTTCGACGAAGGCACCCGGCGATACCGGTTGGGGTCCGGTGCCCTGGCGGTCGGTCTGGCCGCGCTGCGCGCCATCGACGTCCAGGCCGTCACCAATCGCCATATGCGTCGGTTGACGGAGGCCACCGGGGAGACCGCGACCCTGTCGATGCGGCAGGGCTGGGTACGGGTCTACACCGACCAGGTGCTCTCACCGCACGAGATCCGAATGTCGGTCACGCTCGGTTCCCGACATTCGCTGCTCGCCGGGTCGTCGTCCAAGGCGATCCTGGCGGCGCTGCCCGACGCCGAGGTGGCCGAGTATCTCGCCGGCCATGAGCTGGTGCCGCTCACGGCGGCCACCATCACCTCGGTCGAGCAACTCTGGGCCGACCTGCGGCAGGTTCGTGAGCAGGGCTACGCGGTCAGCCAGGGTGAGCGGCAGGCCGGCGCCGCGAGCGTGGCGGCGGCGATCCGCCTCGCCTCGGGCGAGGTCTACGGTTCGCTGTCGCTGTGCGGGCCCCAGAACCGCTTCTCGCCGCGCCTGCTTGCCGAGTACGGCGACCTGGTGGCCGATGCGGCCCGTCAGGTCAGCGCGGAGCTTGGCTACCAGCCGGCCGCCACCCCTGCCCCGGCCGAGCCGGAGCAGGGGGACCGCAGGCGTGTGGCGCGGCGTCAGGCGGCCCGGTCCACCACGGACCAGTCCGAGAGCAGCTCGGCCGAGGTCGTCGTCTCGCAGAAGTAGAACCCGAGGTTGCGGATCGCCGCCTCGGCGAGGTCCGCGCGGGTCCAGCCGACCAGGTCGGTCGGCATCGTGGTGGCCAGGTCGGCCATGTACGCGTCGCGGATGGTGGAGTCCACGCAGACGTTGGCGGCCGTCCCGACCACCACCACGTGGTCGCGTCCGTGCGCGCGCAGCAGGTTGTGCAGGGGTGTGCCGACGAAGGCGCTGTAGCGGGTCTTCTCCAGGTGGCAGTCGCCCGGCTCGGGCCGCAGCCCTTCGGCGAGTTCCGCGCCCCAGGAGCCTGCGGCGCAGACGCTGAGCGGGCTGCGTCCCATCGCCTCGGCGCGGGCCCGTCGGGCCGGTGAGACGAGCTGTTCGTGGGCGGCCTGCCGTACCCAGACGACCAGGCAGCCGGCGTGGCGTGCGCGGTCCAGGAAGCTCGGCAGTCGACCGGCCACAGCGGTGTTGACCTGCACGTCGGCGCCGAGGGCCGCCATCGCGCCGGCGGGGGAGCAGAAGTCGTTCTGCATGTCGATGACCAGCACCGCAGTGCGTTGCGCCGAATGTTTCATGGCGTTAACTCCCGGTTCGGGGGATTGGTATGGAACCAGTGGCGCCGAGTCCGGCCCCGCGGACCATTGACCTTGCCGCCGAACATAGCTTACGTTCGCACCAACAGAACGGCGTACTGCACAAGCGAACAATCTCGCGATTATCGCGAGCCCGGCGGGCGACAGGGGTGGCCATGAGTGCGATCAAAGTGGAGGGTGTCAGCAAGGTTTTCGCCGGCGCCGGCGGGCAGTCGATGCTCGCGCTGAGCGACGTCTCGCTCGACATCGCCGACGGCGAATTCGTCGTGCTGCTCGGCCCGTCCGGTTGCGGCAAGACCACCCTGCTGCGGATCATCGGTCAGTTGGAGAGCCCCACCGTGGGGCGGGTCCGCCTCGACCACGGCGACCGACCGGAGCGCGCCGACCGGCCACTGGGCTTCGTCTTCCAGGAGGCGACCCTGATGCCGTGGCGCACGACCGGCGCCAACGTCGCCCTGCCGCTGGAAATGGCCGGCATGGGTCGGCGGGAGCGCACCGAGAAGGTCCGCGAGATGCTGACCCTCGTCGGGCTGCCCGAGGCGGAGAACAAGCTCCCGCACCAGCTCTCCGGCGGTATGCGGCAGCGCGTCTCCATCGCCCGCGCGCTCGCGCACGACCCGCAGGTGTTGCTGATGGACGAACCCTTCGGCGCCCTGGACGCGCAGACCCGCGACATGATGAACGTGGAGTTGCAGCGCATCTGGCTGGAGAACCGCAAGACGGTCGTCTTCGTGACCCACTCCGTCTCCGAGGCGGTGTTCCTGGCCGACCGGATCGTGATGCTGGGGACCAAGCCCGGCCACATCCACTCCATCACCGAGGTGACGCTGCCCCGGCCGCGGACCATCGACATGACCGAGTCCGCCGAGTTCCGCCACCTCACCGCCGAACTGCGCCGTCAGATCGGCGAGGTGCAGGACACCGAAGCCCGCCCCGCCGTCTCGGCCTGACCCGTACTCGAGGTGTCGCACGTGACCACTACAGACCAGCGCCCCTCGGCGCCGACATCGCCCTCCGGACAGCTCCTGCGGCCCCCGCCACCGACCTGGTCGCAGCGACTGCGCAACAACCGCTGGCTGTCCTTCTACACCAGCCCACTGCTGATCGCGTTGTTCCTGCTGGCCTGGAAGCTCTACGTCGAGATCACGGACCTGTCCCGGTTCGTGCTGCCGCCACCGGAGGCGGTGTTCACCTCGTTCATCGAGCAGATCACCGACCCGTTCGTGTGGCAGACCCACATCTGGACGACCTTCTACGAGGTCATGATGGGCCTGGCGCTGGCGATCGTGCTGGGCGTCGGACTCGGCCTGCTGATCGGCAAGTCACCGCTGTTCGACCGGATCGCCCGGCCGTTCATCGTCGCCACCCAGGTGGTGCCGAAGGTCGCGCTGGTGCCGCTGTTCATCCTCTGGCTCGGCTTCGGCCCGTCGTCCAAGGTGGTCATGGCGGCTCTGCTGGCCTTCTTCCCGCTGCTGATCAACACCTCGTTCGGCATCCGCTCGGTGCCCGGCTCCATGCACGACCTGATGACGACGTTGAAGGCGTCGCGCTGGGAGCGGTTCTGGCGCGCCGACCTGCCGTACACGATGCCCTTCATCCTGGCCGGCATGGAACTGGCGGTCGTGCAGGCCACCATCGGCGCGATCGTCGGCGAGTACCTCGGCGGCGACAAGGGCCTCGGCCGGTACGCGGTCAACCTGCAGAACGGCCTCCAGGTCGACAAACTGTTCGGCGCGATCCTGATCATGGCACTGTTCGGCTTCACCCTCTACAGCATCGTCACCGGCGCCCGGCGCCTGCTGATTCCCTGGCACGAGTCGGTGCAGCCGCGACGCACGCCCTGACGGGCCGTACCCTCTCTCACCCCCACGCAGATCCACGGTCGGCGCCGCGACGCGGCGCGGGCGGACCTCTCCTTGCCTTCATCCCCCTTCACCCCCCCATCCAGCAACTTCCTCGGCACCGGGAGCTTCTCGTGAAAAATGACCGTTCCATCGGCGCGCCGGTCTCGCGGCGCTCGTTCCTCCGGCTCGGCGCCACCGCAGGGCTGCTGCTGCCCAGCGCCGGCGGCATGACCCTGCTGCTCAGCGGCTGCGGCAGCGACGACAACAAGGTCAACGCCGACGGCAGCATCTCCGGCACGTACATGGCCGCCTCCAGCCTGACGCTGAGCTACGTGGAGACCATGGTCGCCAAGGAGCGCGGCTACTTCGCCGAGTACGGCCTGGACATGGAGATCAAGGGTGGCCAGGGCACCGCCACCGCCATCCAGGCGGTGCTCGGTGGCTCGGCCGACCTGACCCGAGCCAACGGCATCAACGCGGTCATCGCGGTGGCCAACGAGCAGGCCCCGCTGGTCAGCATCGCCAGCCTGCGGCAGAAGTCGCAGTTCGAGGTCGTCTCCATGCCCGACAAGGCGATCCGCAACCCGGCCCAGCTGGCCGGGCGCACCTGCGGCATCGTCTCCACCGGTGGCGCCACCGAGAACCTGCTCGACGTCATGCTGATCAACGCCGGCGTCGACCCCAAGACGGTGAAGCGTCCGGTCACCGGTGTCGGCACCGCCGCGTACGAGCTGGCCCGCAAGGGCGAGGTCGACGCCTGGATCTGCGTCAACACCGACCGCGCCACCATCCAGAAGGACATCGGCGAGGTCGTCTTCTTCAGCACCGACGAGTTCGCCCCGATGCCGTCGGACTCGTACAACACCAGCCTCCAGATGATCGAGTCGGACAGCGAGATGCCGGTGAAGTTCCTCGCCGGTGTGCTCAAGGCCATCGAGTACGCCAGCAAGGAAGAGAACTGGGACCAGGTCATCGAAGACCTGCGCAAGTACAACCCGGAGGCCAACCCGGCCCAGGCCCGCGCCGAGCTGCCGCTGCTGGTGGAGAGCTGGCTGGCCGCCGGCCCGGACAAGGTCCTGCAGATGAACGAGCAGACCTGGCTGTCCGGCCAGGAGAGCCTGATCAAGGCCGGCCTGGTCAAGTCCGCGGCCCCGATCGAGAAGCTGATCTACAAGGACTACCTCGATCGCGCGAGGAACCTGTGACCAGCGGCCCGGCCGCTGCCAGCGCCGCGGCGGCGGTGCTGGCAGCGGCGGCGGCCAGCGGCGTGCAGCGGCTGTGGTTCAACAGCGGTTCCGAGCTGACGTCGTTCCAGGAAGCCCACGCGCAGGCCCGCCACCACGGCCGGCCGACCCCGGAACTCATCACCTGCCCGCACGAGCACGTGGCGCTCACCGCCGCGATGGGCGAAACCATGGTCACCGGACGGCCCGCCATGACCGCGGCCCACGCCGACCTCGGTCTGCTGCACCACGGCGGCGCCATCCACAACGCCATGTGGGGCGACCACCCCATCATGATCATGTCGGGTTATCCGCCCACCCGCGCCGAGGCACGCACCTCACCGGTGTTCTGGAAGCAGCAGCGCTGGGACCAGGGCTCGATCGTGCGGCAGTACGTCAAGTGGGACTACAAGCTGTCCGCCCTCGACGACGCCGGCCTGGTCGTGGCGCGCGGCCTGCAGGTCGCGCTCGCCCCCCGACCCGGCCCCGTCTACCTGGCGATGCCCGAGGAAGTGGGCCGGTACCCGGTGCCGGCCGACGGCCCGACTCCCAGCGCGCAGATGCTCGGCATTCCACGGCTCGGCCCCGGCGACCCCGACGTGGTCAGCGAGGTGGCCCGCCGGTTGACCACCGCCCGACGGCCGGTCGTCGTCACCGACCGGGTCGGCGTGAACCCGCAGGCCGTCGCGTTGCTGGCCGAACTGGCCGACACCCTCGGTGTGCAGGTGCGCGCCTCCCGCTACCGGATGAACCTGCCGGACGACAACCCGTGGCACACCACCGATGCGCTGGACCAGTTCGACGTCATCGTCGTGCTGGACCACCCGGTGCCGTGGATGCCGGCCGTGGAACGGCCGCGCGACGACGCCTGGATCGGCTGGGTGGGACCCGACCCGATCGAGAGCCGGGTGCCGCTGTACGAACTGCGCGCCGACGCCCGTACCACCGCCGATCCGGCGGCCTTCCTGGCCGCGGTGCTCGCCGAGGTGGGCTCGGCCGGGCCGGGTGACGCCGACAGCATCCGGCGACGCCGGCAACACCCGCCGGCCGCCGGCCGGGCGCGGCGCAGCACCGACGGCGGGGCGCCGGCGAGCGGCGTACCCACTCCGGCGCTGATCGCCGCGGCGCTGGACCGGCACCTGCGCCCCGACGACCTGCTGACCTGGGAGGTGTTCGACACCACCACGGTCAGCCGGACGAAGCCGGGCACCCTGTTCGAGAAGGGCGGGTCCAGCCTCGGCTGGTCGGTGGCGGCGGCCACCGGCGCCAGCATCGCCGCCGGCGGCGCGCACGCGGTGGCGGTGACCGGGGACGGCTCGTACCTGTTCGGTTCGCCCGACTCGTGTCTGTGGTTGCAGCAGCAGTGCGACGCCCCGGTGGTCACCGTGGTGGTCAACAACGGCGGCTACCGCACCGGCACGACCACGCTGGCCGCGCACTACCCGGGCGGCCTGGCGGTCACCGAACCCACGGTGCTCGGCGGCCACCTCACCCCGTCGCCGGACTTCGCTGCCCACGCCCGATCCCAGGGCTGCTACGGCGAACGGGTGGTCGCCGCGGCCGACCTGGCCGCCGCCCTGGACCGGGCCCGCACCTCCGTCGAGCGGGACCGGGTGCCGGCCGTGCTGGACGTCTGGGTGCCCGAACACCTCACCGGGTCGATGGACCCGGGACGCCGGGCGCGCACCCCGGCCGATGAAGGGAACACCGATGGTTGATGTCGTCTCGCCCATCGACGCGCAGGTCCTGGCCCGCGTCGCACCCACCGCGCCGGCCGACGTGGACGCCGCCGTCCGGGCGGCCCGCGCCGCCCAGCCGGCCTGGGCGCGGCGTACCGGCAGTGAGCGGGCGCGGGTCCTGCACGCGATCGCCGACCTCATCGAGGCCCGGGTCGAGGACCTGGCCGAGACCGAGACCCGCAACACCGGCAAGATCCTCAGCGACACCCGCCGTGAGGTACGCCGGGCGGCCGGCAGCTTCCGCTACTACGCGGGCTGGGCGGAGCAGGTACGCGGGGAGACCATCCCGGTCGGGCCCGAGTACCACACGTACACGGTGCCGGAGCCGCACGGCGTGGTCGCCGGGGTCATCCCGTGGAACGTGCCGTTCTTCTTCGCCGCCAAGAAGATCGCCCCGGCGCTCGCCTTCGGCAACGCCTGCCTGCTCAAGCCGGCCGAGGAGACACCGTTGACCGCCCTGCGGTTGGGCGAGCTGCTGGCCGAGGCGGGCATTCCGCAAGGGCTGGTGCAGGTGCTGCCGGGCGGCCGGGAGACCGGCGCGGCACTGGTGTCGCATCCGGGCGTCGACCTGATCGTGTTCACCGGGCACCACGACACCGGCAAGGCCATCGCCCGCGCGGCGGCGGCCAACCTGACCC
Organism: Micromonospora maris AB-18-032; assembly: GCF_000204155.1. Lineage (NCBI taxonomy): Bacteria > Bacillati > Actinomycetota > Actinomycetes > Micromonosporales > Micromonosporaceae > Micromonospora > Micromonospora maris. The sequence continues at coordinate 3,576,815 of NC_015434.1, forward strand.
CGATCGCGTTGGAGTTGGGCGGCAAGTCGCCGCAGGTCGTCTTCCCCGACGCCGACCTGGACCGGGCGGTCGACGCCGTGGTGCTGGGGGTCTTCGCCTCCTGCGGTCAGATGTGCATCGCCGGTTCGCGGCTGGTGCTGCACGAGTCCATCTACGACGAGGTCCTCGACCGGGTGGCCGCGCGGGTACGCACGTTGCAGGTGGGTGACCCGTTCGACGAGCGGACCGACCTCGGCCCGCAGATCACCGCGGCGCAGCGGGACAAGACGGTGGCGTTCATCGCCGAGACCCGCAACGCCGGCCGGCTGGTCGCGCAGGCCGCGCTGCCCGACGACGAGCGGCTGCGGGACGGCTTCTACGTGCCGCCGACGGTGTTCGACCGGCTTGACGAGGGCGCTCGCGTGTTGCGCGAGGAGGTCTTCGGGCCGGTGCTGGCGGTGTCGTCGTTCCGCGACGACGCCGAGGCGCTGCGGCTGGCCGACGACACCCAGTTCGGTCTCGCCGCCGGTGTCTGGACCGCCGACATCGCCCGGGCGCACCGCTTCGCCGGGCAGGTACGCGCCGGCACGGTGTGGATCAACACGTACCGGGTGCTGTCGGACCTGGTGCCGTTCGGTGGTGTCGGGCTGTCCGGCTACGGCCGGGAGAACGGCACCGAGGCGGCCCGGCTCTACCTGCGCCCCAAGTCGGTGTGGACCTCCCTGGCCGGTGGCATCCCCCAGGGGTACGGCATGGGAGGCGCGGGTGCGGCAGGCTGATCGCCCGGCCGATCCGCCGGCCGACAGGCCAGCCGATGAAGAGGGACGTGGCGGTCTCGCGTTGCTGCGGGACCGCCGCTTCGGCCCGTACTTCTTCGGGTCGCTGGCGTCCAACACCGGTACGTGGTTCCAGAACGTCGCGGCGATCCTGACCATCTTCGCGCTGACCCGTTCGGCGTTCATGGTGGGTCTGGTCACCGCCCTGCAGTTCGCCATGCAGTTGGTCCTCGCCCCGGTGATCGGGGCGGTGGCCGACCGGGTCGACCGGCGGCTGCTGATCATCGTGGGGCAGACGTTGGGCGGCACCGCCGCCGCCGTGCTCGCGGTGCTGGCGTTCCTGGACGCGTTGAATCCGTGGCTGCTGCTCACCTTCGTCGGACTGTCCGGGGTGGGTCAGGCGGTCACCGGTCCGGCCGCGCAGGCGCTGGTGCCCAACATCGTCGGCCGTGCCGACGTCCCCCAGGCGATCGCCCTGCACTCGTTGACCTTCAACCTGTCCCGGGCCATCGGCCCGGTCGCCGGTGCGGCCACCTATGCGCTGGCCGGGGCCGGTACGGCGTTCGCCGTCAACGCCGCCAGCTTCCTGGTGTTCGCCGCGGCGTTGAGTCGCGTACGGCTGCCCCGGCCCGCCGCGGGTACCCGCCCGCGGGGCCGGTTGGGGGTCCTCGGCGGTCTGACCTATGTGCGTGGCCGTCCCGAACTGCTGCGTTGCCTGGTGGCGGTGGCGCTGATCGGGTTGGCGATGGAGCCGATCAACACCTTGTCGCCCCTGTTCGCCGAGGGGTTCGGCGGCGGTGAACTGCTGGTCGGTGTCTTCATCACCTTCTTCGGCATCGGTTCGGCGTTGATCGCCGGCTGGGTGGGGCGGCTGCGCCGCACGATGGGCAGTGGCCGCACCGGGGCGGTGGGGGTGTTCGCCCTGGGCGCCGGGATGGTGCTGCTGGCGGTCAGTCCCGGCCCGGTGATGGCCACGGTCGGCATCGCCCTCGGCGGAGCCGGCTACCTGCTGGCCGTCAGCGATGTCAACGCCACCATGCAGCACGGCCTGGCCGACGAGGTACGTGGCCGGGTGATGGCCCTGTGGTCGATGTGCTTCCTCGGCATCCGGCCGGGGGCGGCGATGCTGCACGGCTGGCTGGGGGACACCTTCTCGGCCCGTACCGGGGCGTTCGTCGCGGCGGCGGCGGCGATCGCGGCGGCGGTGGTGCTGCGGCCTCGGCTGACCCGGCATCAGCCGAGGTGAGGGGTTGTCTGCGTTGACCCCGCACCTGATCCCGGACTATTCTGCTGAGCGAAACGCCGTTCGCTTGAAGCGAACGAAATGGATAGGGGAGGCCCAATGCACGACGGACCGCTGACCGGACTCCGCGTCATCGACGCCTCGACGATCCTGGCCGGCCCGCTGTGCTGCCAGATCCTCGGCGACTTCGGTGCCGACGTCATCAAGGTCGAACACCCCGTCGCCGGGGACAGCATGCGCGGCCACGGCCACGCCAAGGACGGCATTCCGCTGTGGTGGAAGGAGATCTCCCGCAACAAGCGGACGATCGGCCTGAAGCTGTCCACTCCGGAAGGCGCCGACCTGCTGCGTCGCCTCGCCGCCACCGCCGACGTGCTGGTCGAGAACTTCCGCCCAGGCACCCTGGAACGGTGGGGGATCAGCCCACAACAGCTCCAGGAGCTCAACCCCGGCCTGGTCGTCGTGCGCATCTCCGGCTTCGGCCAGAAGGGCCCCTACGCGCACCGGCCCGGTTTCGGCACCCTCGCCGAGGCGATGAGCGGCTTCGCCCACCTGACCGGCGAGGCCGACGGCCCACCCACCCTGCCGGCGTTCGGCCTGGCCGACAGCATCTGCGGCATCGCCGCCTCCTCGGCCACCATGGTGGCGCTGTGGGCCCGCACCCGCAACGGCGGCAAGGGCCAGGTCGTCGACCTCAGCCTCCTCGAACCGATCATGACGGCGGTCGGCCCCGGCCCCACCGTCTACGACCAGCTCGGTGTCATCGGCCACCGGCACGGCAACCGGTCCACCAACAACGCCCCCCGCAACACCTACCGCACCAAGGACGGCGACTGGGTCGCGGTGTCCACAAGCGCCCAGACCATCGCCGAACGGGTGCTGCGTCTCGTCGGACACCCCGAGGTCATCGACGAACCGTGGTTCGCCTCCGGACGCGAGCGCGCCGCGCACGCCGACCTGCTCGACGACTACGTGGGCGGATGGATCGCCGAACGCACCCGCGACGAGGTCATGCGCGCCTTCGAAGAGGCCGGCGCGGCCGTCGCACCCGTCTACACCGCCCGCGACATCGTCACCGACGAACACGTCCAGGCCGCCGAGATGGTGGTCAAGGTGCCCGACGCCGACCTCGGCGAGGTCCTGATGCACAACGTGATGTGGCGCATGTCGGAGAACCCGGGCCGGATCCGCTTCACCGGTCGACCCCTCGGGGCCGACACCGACGACCTCCTCGTCAACGAACTCGGCTGCACCCCCGAGACCGTCGCCGAGCTGCGCGCCCGGGAGATCGTGGCCTGACGGCCGCCACCACACAAGGTAAGGATTGTCGTGACCACAACGAGCACCACCGCCGCAACCAGCCCGGTGACCGGGACGCAGGCGCTCCTGGCCGCCGTCGGCGCCGGAGTGCGGACCTACGACCTGGGCCGCCGTCTGACCATCGGTATGCCGCAGTCGCCGAACCACCCGCCGTTCTGGCACGCCCTGCCCCGCCGGCACGGCGACAACGTGCGCGCCGACGGCGGGTCCGCCGCCAACGACATCATCACGATGGGCACCCACGTCGGCACCCACATCGACGCCTTCGCCCACGTCTCCCAGGACGGCCGGCTGGTCGACGGCTCCGACGCCGCCGTCGCCGGCCGCGGTGGACGCTTCGCCGAACTCGGCGCGCACACCATCGCCCCGATGGTCCGCCGGGGTGTGCTGCTCGACGTCCCGGCCGCCCTGGGCCAGCCCGACGGCTGCCCGCCCGGCTACGAGATCACCCCGCAGGACCTGTCGGCCGCGGCGCAACGGCAGGGCACCCCGATCCGCCCCGGTGACGTGGTGCTGATCCGCAGCGGCTGGGGACGCCTGTTCGACCACGAGGACCGCACCCGCTACGTCGGGCACGCCAGCGGCGTGCCGGGTGTCGGTGCGGCCGGCGCCACCTGGCTCGCCGACGCCGGCGCACACGCCGTCGGCGCCGACACCATCGCCTTCGAATGCCTACGACCGGGCGCCGGACACAGCGTCCTCCCCGCGCACCGCGTGCTGCTCGTCGAACGCGGGGTCTACATCATCGAGACGATGGCGCTGGAGGAACTGGCCGCCGACGCCGTCCACGAGTTCCTGTTCGTGCTCTCGCCGCTGGCCATCTTCGGCGCCACCGGCTCGCCGGTGCGCCCGCTGGCGGTGATCGCCAATGGCTGAGCAGACCCTCGCCCAGCACCTCGCCGCCTTCGCCGCCGGCACGGGCGCCACCGCCCTGCCCGACCGGCTCGCCGCCAGCGTGCGCCAACGCGTCCTGGACATCCTCGGGCTGTGCGTGGCCGCGCACCGGCTGCCCACCAGCCGCGCCGCCCTGGACTACGTCGCCGACCAGGGTGGACGCGGCCAGGCACACGTCGTCGGCCTCCCCGATGCGGTGCCCGCCGCGCAGGCCGCGTTCGGCAACGGCGTGCTCGCCCACTCGTTGGACTACGACGACACCCACCTGCCCTCGGTGCTGCACCCCAGCGCCGCGGTGGTGCCCGCGGCGCTGGCCGCCGCGCAGGCCGCCGGCGCAGACGGCACCGCCCTGACCAACGCCGTCGCGGTCGGCATCGAGACGACCGTACGACTCGGCATGGCCGGTTTCGACCCGGTCCTCAACAACTCGGTGTTCTTCGAACACGGCCAGCACGCCACCTCCATCTGCGGGGCGATGGGCGGCGCCGTCGCCGCCGGCATGCTGCTCGGACTCGACGAGAACCAGCTCACCGACGTGCTCGGGGTGACCGCCTCGATGGCCGCCGGGCTGATCGAGGCCAACCGCACCGGCGGCACGGTCAAGCGGCTGCACTGCGGCTGGGCCGCGCACAACGCCGTCACCGCCGCCGACCTGGTCCGCCGCGGCTTCACCGGGCCACCGACCGTGCTGGAGGGCCGGTTCGGTTTCTACACCGCCTTCCTGCGCGGCGAAGCCGACTACGAGCAGATCACCGACGGGCTCGGTGAACGGTGGGCGGTGCCGGACATCTTCTTCAAGCCGTACCCGGCCAACCACTTCACCCACGCGGCCATCGACGCCGGTCTGGCGCTGCGCGCCCAGGGTGTGCCGGTGGACCGGATCACTCACATCGAACTGCGGGTACCCGCCGCGGTGATCCGCACCATCGGGGAACCGATCGCCACCAAGCGGGCCCCCGACACCGGCTACCAGGCGCAGTTCAGCGGGCCGTACGCGATCGTCGCCGGGCTGCTCGGTGGTGGGGGACTGGGCCTCGGGCTGGGTGATTTCACCGACGAGCTGGCCCGTGACCCGCAGCGCCGGGCGCTGATGGCCCACGTCGACGTGGTCCCCGACGACGAGTGCAACAAGATCTTCCCGTACCAGTTCCCGGCCATCGTGACCGTACGCACCGACGACGGCCGTACCTGGCGCGAGGAGGTCCTGGCCAACCGTGGCGGCCCGCAACGACCGCTGTCCGACGCCGAACTGGCGATGAAGTTCCGGGACAACGTCGCCGGGCGCATCGCCCCGGAGACCGCCGACCAGGTGGTGTCCACCGTGCTCGGCCTCGCCGACGTCAGCGACGTCAACGACCTGCTGCGCCCCCTGACCCACCTCCGCACCGACGTCGACTGACACCGGCCTCGCGGCCCGCCAACCTCAGGAGCACATCGTGGAACCCTTCGATCTCGTAGTGACAAACGTCCGAGTGGTGCGGCACGACCAGGCCGAGCCGGCGGCGCTGGACATCGGTGTCCGCGACGGCCGGATCGCCGCTCTCGCGCCGCACCTCGACGTCACCGGCGCGAAGTCCGTCGTGGACGCCGGCGGCAAGCTCGCCTTCCCCGGCGTCGTCGATGCCCACCAGCACTGGGGCATCTACCACCCGCTGGCCGAGGACGCCGCCACCGAGAGCCGCGCCTGCGCGCAGGGCGGTGTCACCTCCGCGCTCAACTACATCCGTACCGGGCAGTACTACCTCAACCGCGGCGGACCGTACCGCGAGTTCTTCCCCGAGGTGCACCGCGCCACCGACCAGAAGTCCTACGTCGACTTCGCCTTCCACGTGGCCCCGATGACCACCGAGCACATCGACGAGATCCCCGAGCTGATCCGCGACCACGGCGTCACCTCGTTCAAGATCTTCATGTTCTACGGTGGCCACGGGCTGCACGGCCGCTCGGCCGACCAGAGTTCCTTCCTGATGATCCCGCCGGACGCCCGGTACGACTACGCCCACTTCGAGTTCGTCATGCGTGGCGTGCAGGCCGCCCGGGAACAGTTCCCGGAGCTGGCCGACGAGATCTCGCTGTCCCTGCACTGCGAGACCGCGGAGATCATGCGGGCGTACACCCGGCTGGTCGAGGAGGACGGCAGCCTCAAGGGGCTCGCCGCCTACAGCGCCTCCCGGCCGCCGCACTCCGAGGGTCTGGCGGTCACCATCGCCGCCTACCTGGCCCACGAGACCGGCCTGCCCACCATCAACCTGCTGCACCTGACCTCCGCCAAGGCGGTCGACGCGGCGCTGCGGATGGCGCAGGCGTTCCCGCACGTCGACTTCCGCCGCGAGGTGACCATCGGTCACCTGCTGGCCGACATCGACACCGCGTACGGCCTCGGCGGCAAGGTCAACCCGCCGCTTCGTCCCCGCGAGGACGTGGAGGCCCTGTGGGGTCACATGCTCGACGGCACGATCGACTGGGTGGTCAGCGACCACGCCTGCTGCCGCGCCGAGGTCAAGTTCGGTGAGCCGAAGGACGACATCTTTGTCGCCAAGTCCGGCTTCGGTGGCGCCGAGTACCTGCTGCCCGGCCTGATCAGCGAAGGCGTCAAGCGGGGCCTGTCCTACGGTCGGGTCGCCGAGCTGACCTCGTGGGCGCCCGCGCGGCGTTTCGGGTTGGCCACCAAGGGCGCCATCGCCGAGGGGCTGGACGCGGACTTCTGCCTCGTCGACCCGAACCACACCTGGACGGTGCGGGCCGAAGAGTCGCTGTCGACCCAGGAGTACACCCCGTTCGAGGGCATGGAGTTGACCGCCAAGGTCACCGACACCTTCCTGCGCGGTGAGCAGATCCTGCGCGCCGGCACCGTGGTCGGCCAGCCCCGCGGCCGCCACCTGGCCCGGCCGACCCGGCCGTGACCGCCCTCGGACCCACCCCGGCCGCGGCCCGCAGCTACCTGTACGTGCCGGCGGACCAGCCGGACAAGCTGGCGCGGGCCGCGGCCCGGGGCGCCGACGCCTGCATCCTCGACCTCGAAGACGCGGTCGCGCCGACCAGCAAGGCCGCCGCCCGCAGCACGCTCGGCGCGTTCCTCACCGACCCGGCCGCCGGCCCCCAGTGGTGGGTACGCCTCAACGCCGACACCCCGGCCGCCGACATCGCCGCGGTGGCCGGGCCGCACCTGACCGGTGTGGTCGTGCCGAAGGCCGACGTCGAGTCGGTGACCGAGGTGCACCGGCTGCTCGGCGACGCCGAACGGCAGCACCACCTGCCGGCCGGTCACCTGGCGGTGTTCGCCCTGCTGGAGACGGCAGAAGGTGTCCTGCGCGCCGAGGCCGTGGCCGCCGCCCCCCGGGTGGTACGCCTCGGCCTCGGCGAGGCCGACCTGGCGGCCGAACTGTGCCTGCAACCCGGCCCGGACAAGATGGAACTGTGGCCGCTGCGCTCCCGGGTCGTGCTGGCCTGCGCGGTGGCCCGGATCGCCCCGCCGGTGGGCCCGACGGAGACGGCCCTGCGGGACCCGGAGCGGCTGGAGGCCACCAGCCGGTTGCTGCTGCGGCAGGGTTACCGCAGTCGCACCGCGATCCATCCCGCCCAGGTGCCCGTGGTCAACCGGGTGTTCTCGCCGACGGCAGAGGAGGTCGCCGCGGCCCGGGACATCGTCGACCGGTTGACCGCCGCGGAACGCGACGGCTCCGCTGTGGCGGTCTCCGCCGACGGTCGGATGATCGACGCGGCGGTCGCCCGTAGCGCCCGGGAGGTGCTGGGCCGGGCCGTCACGGGCGGCTGAAGGCCCAGGCCAGTCGGCTTGTCGGGCGGGTGAAGCGGGTACGGTCAGACCCTTGCCGCTAAAACATCATCATGTTTAGCATGTTAAACCTGGTGGTGAAGGGAGACGGCATGAACCTCGCACCCGCCCGACAGCGACCCACCGTGCACCAGCACACCAGCCAGATGTTCACCTGCCAGGTGACCCTGGCCAGCTACGGACCACCGGTCACCCCGTTCACCGAGGTCCAACGACGACTCCACGCCCTGGACCGCCGCTTCTCCCGCTTCCGCCCCGACAGCGAACTGAGCACACTCAACGCCGCCGCCGGGCACTGGCACCCCGTCTCCGACCCACTGCACGCCATGCTGCGGCACGCCCTCACCGTCGCCACCGCCAGCACCGGCCTGGTCAACATCGCCGTACTGCCCCAACTCCTCGCCGCCGGCTACCGCCGATCCTGGGCCACCGGCACCCCCCGACCCACCCCGACACCGGTCGCACCCACCCCCGTGGCACCCCTGGCCGACATCCTGGAACTCCGCGGCCACACCGCCCGCCTGGCCCCCGGCCACAGCGTCGACATCGGCGCCCTCGCCAAAGGCGCCTGGGCCGACGACATCGTCACCTGGCTCGGCCCCAACAGCGCCGCCAGCATCGGGGGAGACGTGGCCTGCCGCGGACCCGGCCCCGACGGCGACGGCTGGCCCGTCGAACTACCCCACGGCGAAACCCTGCACGTGCGCGACGGCGGCGTCGCCACCAGCGGCACCGCCAAACGCCGCTGGGGCACCGACGCCCACCACCTGATCGACCCCCGCACCGGACGTCCCGCCACCTCCGACATCACCCAGGCCACCGTGCACGCCGCCACCGGCGCCACCGCCGACTGGGTCGCCTCCGCAGCCGTCATCGGCGGCCACGCAGCCACCGACCACCTCACCCACCGAGCCGACGTGCACCACCTCTGGCTCAACCAGACCGGAGCACCCCGATGACCCACACCGGCCCAGACCGCCTCGTCGAAACCGCCCGCTTCCGGGCCGCCTTCCGGCAGGTACCCGCACCGGTGGCGATCATCCTCGTGCCCGGCGGCCCCGCCGGCGTCACCGGCCTCACCTGCACCTCCGCCACCTCACTGTCCGGCGAACCCCCCATGGCCATGGTCGGCATCGACCAGAAAACCGGCCTCGCCGCACTGGCTCAACAAGCCGGCCGATTCAGCATCAACTACCTCGCCGCCGACCGCGCCACCTGGGCCCAGGCCTTCGCCGCCCGCGGCCGCCACCTCGACGAACTCGCCGCCGCCGTGATCGCCGGACACACCACCGTGCCCACCCTCGCCACCGGCACCACCGCCGTCCTCGAATGCCGCACCACCACCGTCCATCCGGGCGGAGACCACTTCATCCTGTGCGGCGAGGTCCTGCACACCCGCGCACAGACCGACGCCCCGCCCCTGCTCTACCTCGGCGGCCGCTACGGCAGCTTCCAACCCACCCCCCACTGACCGCACCCGGAGAGCGCAACGATGGCCCCACCACGCCCGTACACCGTCAACGCCGGCGGATTCACCACCCGCTACTGGGAAAGCACCCCACCCGGACAACCGAGAGGCACCGTCGTGCTCATCCACGACGGCGCCTTCGGCGGCGACGCCATCGGCAGCTGGTCGACCGTCATGCCCCTGCTCGCCCAGCACTACCGGGTCCTCGCACCCGACCTGCTCGGCTACGGCGACACCGACAAGGTCGTCTACCTCGACCGCCCACCGTACGCCTTCCGCACCGCCCACCTCGCCGCCTTCTGCGCCGCCCTCGACATCGACGCCGCACACTTCGCCGGCCAGTCCTTCGGCGGCTCCCTGCTGCTGCGCGCCCTCGCCACCCCCACCCCCGAACTACCCGCCCTGTCCGCGGTCAGCATCTGCGGCACCGGCGGCCCCTGGCGCACCAGCAAAGGCGTCACCGAACTCGGCCGCTTCGACGGCACCGAAGACGACATGCGCCGCCTGGTCGCCCTCATGACCGACGACTACCCCGGCTTCGACGACACCATCGCCCTGCGCTACGCCAACACCCGCAAACCGGGCCACGTCACCGCCTGCCTGGCCCCCCGCCTACGCCACCCCACCCTGACCAAACCAGACGTCCGCGACGACTGGCCCACCCCACTGCGCGACAGCCCCGTGCCCGTACTCGTCGTCGAAGCCACCCGCGACGACCTACTCGAACCCGACTGGGGCCACCACTTCGACAACCTGGCACCACACATCCACGTCCACCGCATGGACGCCCGCCACGCACCCAACCTCGACCAACCCGACGCCGTCGCCGACCTGCTGCTGACCTTCTTCGACCAGGGGAGCACACCATGAGCACCCTGCTGTTCCTGCACGACGCCGACGTGCTCCCCGGACCCGTCGGCGCCCTCAGCCGACTCGCCGACCACCACACCGTCGTCGTACCCCGCCACCCCGGCTTCGGCACCCCGATCGACACCACCACCGAAGACTGGGACAGCGTCGCCGACCTCGCCCAACACCACCTCACCGACACCCTCGCCAACCTGCCACCCGACCCCGTACACCTGGCCGGCGCCGGATTCGGCGGCTGGATCGCCCTGGAGATGGCGGTACGCGCACCCCACCGCTTCACCTCACTGCTGCTCGTCTCCCCGTACGGCGTCAAACTCGGCGGACCCACCGAACCCGACTTCGCCGACATCCTGCTGCTCGACCCCACCGAAATCGTCGAACTCGGCTGGGCCGACCCCACCGCCTGCCACGACCTACGGATGCCCGGATTCCCCACCGGCCTGACCGACAGCGAATACGAACGGGCCTTCACCGACCGGGCCGCCCTGTCCCGCTACGCCTGGAAACCCTTCCTGCACGACCCACGCCTCCGCCGCTGGCTGCACCTGGCCACCATGCCCACCCTGGTCCTCGCAGGCAGCCACAACCGACTCGTACCACCCCGACACAGCGCCGCCCTGGCCGACCTGCTGCCCGCAGCCCACTACGTCGAAATCCCCGACGCCGGCCACTACCCGTACCTGGAACGTCCCGACGAGTTCCACCGGATCGTCCGGTCCTTCCTGAACGGAGAGACCCCGTGAGGCTCTACCACTTCACCGAAATGCCCTACCCCAACGTGCCACCCGAGGCGGAAGAGGCGAACCGGGGACTCAAGTACTTCATGCCCAACCAGTACTACGACCCCAAAATCGGCCACCAGCTCTACCAGCGCTACCTCGACGAGTACGAACTCGCCGACGAACTCGGCTTCGACCTCATGGTCAACGAACACCACCAGTCCGCCTCCACCCTGCAGGTGTCCGCCACCCTCAGCGCCGCCTCCGTACTGCACCGCACCCGACGCGGCCGCGTCCTGGTCCTGGGCACCCCACTACCGCACCGGGAAAGCCCCATCCGCGTCGCCGAGGAAATCGCCTACCTCGACTCGGTCAGCGGCGGACGCATCGACTGCGGCTTCGTGCGCGGCGTCCAAGGCGAAACCTTCCCCTCCAACCAGAACCCCGTCCACAACCTGGACATGTTCATCGAAGCCCACGACCTCATCAAGAAGGCGTGGACCCACGGCGACGTCTTCTCCTGGGAAGGCCGCCACTACCACTACCGGTACGTCAGCGTCTGGCCCCGCCCCTACCAGCAACCACACCCGCCGATCTGGATCAGCGGCACCTCCACCCGCCTGGTCGAATGGACCGCCCGACACGGCTACACCCTGTGCAACCTGCTCGGCACCTACGAGGACACCGCAACCTCGTTCCGGCTCTACCGCCGCACCGCCGTCGCCGACGGCCAACCCGAACCCGGCCCCGACCGCTTCGCCTACATGGCCCTGTGCCACGTCGCCCCCACCGAAGCCAAGGCCCGCGAGATCGGCCGCAAACTCATGTACTACCTCAAGCCCGGCAAACTGCGCCTCGGCGCCGCCAGCCCACCCGGCTACTTCCCACCCGCCGCCGCAGTCGCCGCCCTCCGCGGCCGCCTCGGCGCCGTCCGCCGCATGAGCTACGAAGACCTCATCGACGCCGGCATCCTCCTCGTCGGCACCCCCGACCAGGTCACCGCACAAATCCACCGACTCTACAAAGAGACCGGCGCCGGACACCTCATCCTGATGAACCACGCCGGCGACATGACAAGCAACGAGGTACGCGACCACCTCACCCTGTTCGCCCGCGAGGTCATGCCCGACGTCTCCACCATCGGCACCGACTGGCGCGACCAGGACACCACCTGGCGCGTCGACCACGACCAGACACCGGGACGACCCGTACTCTCCAGCGCCCTGTCCTGACCCGACCTCACCACCAGCCGACCACCTCGTCGTGCAACCCCGCATAGTCACGCTCGAGGTGGTCGGCCAGGGCCAGCATGTGCGCCCGCATCAGCCGCTCCGCCTCCGCCCCGTCCCCGTCGGCGATCGCCGCGGCCACCGCCTGATGCTCGCGCCGCACATCCTCCCACCGCTCCGGACGACGCTCCGCCGCCACCACCCGCTCGGTGTAGATCTCCTTCAACGCCCGACCGAACAGATCCAGCACCCCGTTGCCCGACAACCCCGCCACCACACCGTGGAACCGCTGCATGACCGCCAGATAACTGGCCTCGTCACGCTCCTCCAACGTGCTGTGCTCCCGCATCGACTCGGCCAACTCCCGCAACCGCGCCGCATCACGACGCTCCGCGGCCAGCCGCGCCATCAACGGCTCCATGATCACCCGCGCCTCGACCAGCTCACCGAAGCGGGTCCGGCCCATCTGCATGAACAACGCCATCGTCCGACCGAACGTGTGCGGATCCACCGCCCCGACGATCGGACCACCACCACGACCCGGCCGCACCCGCAACAGACCGTTGTGCTCCAGAATCCGCAGCGCCTCCCGCAACGTGCCACGACTGACCCCGTACGCCTGCAACATCTGCGCCTCGGTCGGCAACGCCGCACCGGGGGAGAGCCCCTGCTCGACGATGTCCTCCAGAATCTGCCGGGCCACCAGCTCGCCCATCTTCGCCGCACGCTGACGAAACCGCGGAGTCGGCGGGGTCTCGGACATGACCCGAGTCTACGGGTCCCACGATCTTGCACCCGTCCACCGCTCCCACCGCACCCGACGAAAACACCGACCAGCTCACACCGCTCAAAGCCGACAGGCGAGGGGAGTGGTGGAACAGCTGCACCCATCGACATCGTCGCCTGTCCCGCACCACAACTGCCAGAGTGACGGCGTAACCGACAGAACAGGTGGGACGCGCATGGGCACCATTCACCACGAAGCGACGCTGACGGTGCCGGCAGACGTGGCATGGGACTTCCTCGACCGCTACACCCGCGCCGAGGTCCACATCTTCTCCGCCTGCGTCGGCGAACGCCAGCAGGACGACCACCGGGTGGTCACCCTGATCGACGGCACCGAACTCTGGGAACGAAACGTGACCGTCGATCCGCAACGGAGACGGGCCGTCTACGCGATACCCGGTTTCCCCGGCGCAGAGCACCACCAGGCCGAAATGCGGGTGCTCACCGACGACAACGGCACGGCAACACTGCTGTGGACCACCGACATCCTGCCGCACTCGCTGGCCGCACACCTCAGCGACACGTACGCGGTCATGTTCAGCGAACTGCTCGCGGCAGTCAACGGCCACCACCCATAACTCGGCTCAGCAATTCGCCGCCACCGCTCAACCTGCCTCCGGCAAGAAGCGTCTACCTTCCATGCGAACAGGAAAACGGTGGACGACATGGACACGTCATGCCGGATGACGACGAGGAACAATTCCGCGAGTTCGTGTCGCAGCAGTGGGGGCCGTTGACCCGAACGGCATACCTGCTCACCGGTGACCGGGGCGTCGCCGAAGACCTGGTGCAGTCGGCGCTGGAGAAGACCCACCGGCAATGGGGTCGGATCCTGCGCAAGGACGCGCCCGGGGCATACGTCCGCCGGGCAATGATCAACACCGCGGTGTCGTGGCGACGGCGCCGCCGAACAGTCGAGGTACCGCTACTCGACGCCGACACCATCGCCACCCCCGACGCCTACCAGCACGCGGAAAACCGGCATCAGTTGCTGGGGGCGCTGCGCCGCCTCCCGCCACGAATGCGCGCCGTGCTCGTCCTGCGGTACTTCGAGGATCTCAGCGAGGCTGACATCGCCCGACTGCTCGACTGCTCACCGGGAACGGTCAAGAGCCAGGCGTCACGAGGACTGGCCCGGCTACGAGCCGACCTGGAGCCACCGCCCACGATCACCGAGACCAGCCTCCAGGAGGATCCAGCATGACCAGGAACATGGAAACGGAACTCCGGGAAGCCCTCCGCACCGAGGCTGACACCCTGGCAGTGACGGCGGATCCCTGGCCCCGATTCACCCGGCGGGAGGCAGGTCACCGCCGCGCACGTCGGGTCCGTACCGGTGCGATCGCCGCTTTCCTGACCGCCGCCGTCGCCATTCAGACCAACCTGATTCCCCTGCCCGGTTGGGTGCCCGGCATCGCCGTCGCCTCGTCGCCGTCACCGCTCACGGACGGACCCGCACGGGGCGACCTCGCCGCCGACCACAACTGGACGGACGGCCTGCTCAGGCAGGTTGCCGACCTACAAGAACCGGGAGGGTGGTGGCGGGTCACCGACCGCGACGACATCCGGATCGTGTACGCCGACGACATACCCGGTCGCCGAATCGCGCTGCTCCTCGTCCCGCTGCGCCTGGGCCTGCTCACCGACGCAACGCTTGTCTGGTTCAGCGGCCCACCCGGAGCCGAACCGGAACAGATGCGAAAGGGCGGCAACGAACCCGCCGACACCCCGGTGGCGATCTGGATGGAAAGCGACCCGACGAACGGGGGCGCCGCAGTGGTCATCGGCCCCGCGGGTTCCACTGTGACGATCAACGGGTTCTCCGGCTATTCCTCAACGGGCGTCGTCGAAAGCCACCAGCTCTCCTCATCTGTCGGTACGGGCATCGGTGTCACCTCGCTGCCACCCACCGATATGGTCGGCGGGCCCGCACTCACCGCCCGGGTCACCAACGGCGACACTCTCATCTACGAAGGCCCCGTGTACGGCTTGTGGAGCGGGTCGGACACCGACCGGCAGGAGCCGACCGACGAGATGCTCACTGCCGCCGTCCGCGACACCCGAGGATCCGTCATAGACCGAGACGTCCTCGCACGGTTCATCGATCACGCGTTGCGAGACAGCCGACTGTCGGCCCAGGACGTCACGATCCGCGTGCGCTGGTGCGGCACCGTCAACGACAAACCCGCCACACTGTTCACCATTCAACCCACGGACGGCGGAGTCATCGCCTACGCCGTCCACGGCGACATCACCAGCTGGCGCACCGACCTACGGCTGCTGCTGCCCGCAGACGGCGCTGAGCGACGCCCCATCGCATGGCGGATGCGCGCCGAGGGTGGGGACACCCGGACGGACCGCGTCATGCTGGTGGCACCGCCGCAAGCAGTCACCGCGGCCATCACCGCCCGGGACGGCACCCGGACCCCGGTCGTCCTGGACCCATCCGGCTTCGGCAGCACCACCATCCCGCCGAACATGCCCGCGACCGTCACCGCCAGCACCGCCGACGGGACCCCTTTCATCAGCACACCCGTCCCGGGCTTCGACGCCAACGCCGGCGGCCTACCCGGCACCTCCCGGAACACCCGAGTCACCGGTTAGCACCTGAACAACCCCTGGTGGGTCCGGGGAAGGGGCCGGACCCACCAGGGGTCGACCCGCGTACGCCGGCGGGCACGGCCGTCACGACGCTTGGCACCGGCGGGCGTGTTCGACTGCCGTGCCCGCGCCTGTGGAACGTGGCTCACCGGAACAGCAGGCGTCGAGGTGACAGTGAGGCCCTTCTTCGCGGATCCTGCGCAGCGGGAGCACCCACCGGAGCGCCAGACCGAGATTCGATAATTGACATTATGTAAAGTAAAGCGAGAAGAGGGCTCCTCCGCGGGCGAGCGGCGTCGTTGCCGGCCCGACCGGGCTACACCCCGCTCGCGACGCCTTTGACCGACCTCGCCTCGCCCGGGGCACCAACAGCTTCATCCCGGCGGGCGACCATCTGGCTACGGGCGGCCACCACAGGCGCGCGAGCAGCTCCATGCAGGCCGCAGGGCGCCGCCATGAACCCGGTGCCGCGCCGTACCGACCGAAATCCCAGTGGCCCGCCCGGCCGATCCGCAGGTTGATCCGGTCGATCATCCGGCGGTAAGCCCCGACGGCGATGCGGCGCCACCACCCCGCGCCAAGGAACGCTGTCAGCTCTTCCCCGCCCACCCAGGCCCGCCTGGGTGGGCGGCGTCCTCGATGTGCGGCCGGAACAGCACGAACCCGCCAGGAACCTCCGGTCACGCATGATCGTCAAGCGCGCTCCCCTGGGCTGGCCGGCAACCCGAAAAACATGCATAATATCCCTTATGCATGACAAATCGGGTGTTCTGGTCATCGAGTTGATCGAGGGGTTTCTGACCGCGCGGGCCACCCGTAAGCCATCTCCGCACACCCAGGCGGCGTACCGCCGGGATCTGATCGGGGTGGCCACACTTGCCGCGGAGTTGACCACCCCTCCCCTCCCCCTCGCCGACCTCAGGATCGGTGCGCTCTCCCCCGGCTTGCTGCGCACGGCGTTCGCCCGCTTCGCCGCCGACCGGGCCGCCGCGTCGGTCGGTCGCGCCTGGTCCACCTGGAACAGCTTCTTCACGTTCCTGGTGGCCGAGCAGGTGGTGCCGGGCAATCCGATGCCGGCGGTGGGTCGCCCGCGCATGCCGCTCCCCCAGCCCAAGCCGCTGCGCGGTGAGGACACTCCGGAGCAGTTGCTGGCCTCGGCGGCGCGGGGTGAGGGCCGGCAGCGCGATCCGTGGCCGGAGCGGGACGTGGCGGTGCTGGCGTTGGCGCTGTGTGCGGGGTTGCGGTTGTCGGAGTTGTTGGCGCTGCGGGTCGGTTCGCTGTCGGGGCGGCCCGGTGAGCGTCGGGTGGAGGTGGCCGGCAAGGGTGGACGGCCTCGGGTGTTGCCGGTGGAGCCGGGCCTGGACGAGGTGTTGTCGGCCTACCTGGACAGTCGGGTGCGTCGCTTCGGTACGCGTACGGTGCGACCGGATTCGCCGTTGCTGGTGGATCGGCGGGGTGAGCCGCTGCGCCGGGGTGGGTTGCAGTATCTGGTGGAGTCCTGTTACCGGCGGGCCGGGATCGGTGATCGGGTGCCGCGTGGGGCGCGGTTGCATGCGTTGCGGCACACCTTCGCGACCCGTCTGGCGGAGGACGGTGCCGGGGCGGCGGAGATCATGCGGTTGCTGGGTCATGCCTCGTTGGCGTCGTCGCAGACCTACATCGAGGTGACCGCGGTCCAGCAGCGGGAGGCGGTACGGGCGAACCGCACGAACCGGGCCCTGGTCGGGTTGGTGCGGTCTCAGGCCGGTTGAGCGGTCAGGGCCGCCGGCAGGATGGTGGCGGTCTCCCGGGGGGTACGACAAACGGTCCTCCTCATTGGCAGAGAAGGACCGTGAGGCGTGGGTCAGGCGGCGCCGGATTGCCGGCGCTGGTGGTTCCGGTTCTGTTGGAGGGCTTCTTCTAGTTGGTCTTCGAGGATGATGATCCGGCAGGCGGCTTCGAGGGCCGTGCCGTGGTCGACCATCTCCCGGGCTCGTGCGGCCAGGCGCAGTTGGTAGCGGGAGTAGCGGCGGTGTCCGCCGGCGGAGCGGAACGGGATGATCAGCTTTGCCTCGTCGAGGCGGCGCAGGAAGTCCTGCGAGGCGCCCACGATCTCCGCGGCGCGGCCCATGGTGTAGGCGGGGTAGTTGTCGTCGTCGAGCACGTCGTCGGGTTGGGCCATGCATACCTCTCCATGACGAGGGCCCCGGCGAAGGAGTCGCCGGGGCCCAGGGTTACGGGTTGAATACACCATCTACCGACGGGTTCGTCGGGTTCTCGTTTCCGCACCGGGCGACTGTCAGCGACAGGCGGTGCGAGGATCGCATAAGCGTGACCGGAGACCACCTCACATTCGATGGGACTACGGTGTCCGCCGCAGAAATGCGACTGCATTCTGGCGGCGGGCGATCCAACGGCGTCCAGCCCTCCCTTTCCTCTGCTTCCGATTACCTGTGGTGCGGCCCGCCGGTGTCGGAGCCCACGCAACTACCCGGCCCGGACACGTACGGCGGAGCTTTCCTGCATCAGGCGGAGCCCTGAACCTGCATCGGCCCTGCCTGCGGTTGCCTTGACCTGGAGTTACGTCAAGGTCTTGACCTGCACTACCGTGCTGCGTGCGGTGGTGTGGTTCCACCGCTGTCGCCGAGCGAGCCGCGAGAAGTTCCGGGCCCTGCTTGATGCTCGGTCTGTTTCGTCGGCGTTCTTTACCGATCTTCGTTGTCTACGAGGCAAACCTTACCCGCGCCCACCGACAATATCTAGCTACTTGGGACCAGATTTTCTCGGTGGATCGGGCAAGGCCCGCAGAGGTGGTGGTCAGGTGGGTCAGCCGAGATCGACCAGCAGGGGCCGGTGGTCGGAGATGGTCGACAGTGGGGTGCGTACCGCGGTGACCGGGGGCAGCTGAGTGAACCCGCGCCGGTCGGCGATGGCGTGGTCGAGTTGCACGCGGGGCGCTGCGGCCGGGTAGGTGGGTCGGCGGCCGAGCAGGTGCCAGCCGGTGGTGAGGCGGGTGGCCCAGGCGGGCAGGTTGAGGTCGCCCAGCAGGATCCGTGGTGCCGGCAGGGTGCGCAGGGCGCGGATGACCTGGCGGAGTTGGAGGACGTTCCAGCCGGGGACGAAGGACAGGTGGGTGGCGGCGACGGTGAGGTGGCCGTGGGGGGTGTCCAGGACGGCGGCGAGGACGACGCGGGGTTCGTCGCGGAGCAGGATGAGTCCGCCGCCGCCTGCGCCGGGCGCGTAGACCGGTGAGCGTACGGGTGCGGGTTTCAGGCGGGTGACCTGCCAGGTGGTGACGGGGTGGCGGGAGATCAGGCCGACGCCGTAGCAGGGTTCGCCGTGTCCGTCGTCGTCGTGGGTGAGGGGTCGGAAGGCTTCGCCGGGGGTGCCGACGACGGCGGCGGCGAAGCGGTGTTCGTCGGCGTGGAGGGCTTGGGCGGCGATGGCGGTGAGGTCCAGGTTGCCGCTGCGGGACTGGTCGCGGTCGACTTCCTGCAGGGCGAGTACGTCGGCGTCGAGGGCGGTGACGGCGGCGGCGAGGCGGTGGGGGTCGACCAGTCCGTCGGTCAGTGATCGTCCGTGCAGCAGGTTGAACGTGGCCAGGCGCACGCTGTCACCTTAGCGACGGTGGTGGCAGGGTTTTGCAGATGATGCGGGGTCTGTTCTGTTCGATGCTGCTTTTCCTGGCCGTGGGTGGGGTGGGGATCTGGGTGCGGCGGTTGCGGGGCCGGTGAGGCTGCCCACAGATGCCCACGTCAGCGGGGTCGTGGTGGGCAGAATGCGGCGCGTGGAGCTTGATCCTTCGACCGTCGCGATCCTGTTGACGGCTGCCGCGATGGCCGGGTGGGTTGATGCGGTGGTCGGTGGTGGGGGTTTGTTGTTGTTGCCGGCGCTGCTGGTGGCGGTGCCGGGTATGCCGCCGGCCATGGCGTTGGGGACGAACAAGTTGGCGGCGATCGCGGGTACGTCGACGGCGGCGTTGACGTTCGCCCGTCGTACGAAGATCGATTGGGCGGTGGCGGGGCCGGCGGCGGCGTTGGCGGTGGTGTGTGCCGGGGTGGGTGCGGCGTTGGCGGGTGCGGTGCCGCCGTCGGCGTACCGGCCGGTGGTGCTTGTGGTGTTGCTGGTGGTGGCGTTGTTCGTGGTGTTGCGGCCGCGGTTGGGGGTGGCGGCGGCGCCGCATCGGCGGACGCGGGCTCGGGTCGTGGTGGCGGTGCTGGTGGCGGGGGTGGGGATCGCCGCCTATGACGGGTTGATCGGGCCGGGTACGGGCACGTTTCTGGTGTTGGCGTTCACCGCGTTGGTGGGTGCGGATTTCCTGCATGGTTCGGCGATGGCGAAGGTGGTGAACGCGGGTACGAACGCGGGGGCGTTGGCGGTGTTCGCGGTGACGGGGAACGTGTGGTGGTTGCTCGGTGCGGCGATGGCGGTGTGCAACATCGTGGGGGCGATGGCCGGGGCGCGGATGGCGTTGCGGCGGGGTGCCGGGTTCGTGCGGGTGGTGTTGCTGGTGGTGGTGTTGGCGTTGGTGGCGAAGCTGGGTTACGACCAGTGGCTGGCCGGTTGAGGGTGGGCCGCGGCTGTCGTGTGATCATCGGCTGATGCCGGTGCGCGCGGAACATGATCGGTCGGTGTTGGCGGGGCTGTTGGGTCGGGATCCTCAACTGCACGCCTACGAGTTGGGTGATCTGGACGATTTCTTCTGGCCGTACACGTCGTGGTATCGGCGGGGTGGGTCGGTGGCGTTGCTGTATCACGGGATGCGGCCGCCGACGTTGCTGGCGTTGACGCGGCCGGAGGGGGTCGAGGAGTTGGCGGCGTTGGTGGGTGAGTTGGCGCCGGTGTTGCCGGCGCGGTTGTGGGCGCACCTGTCCCCCGGTGTGGAGGTGGGGTTGGCGGGGGCGTTTCGGGTGGTGTCGGCGGGGGCGCATCTGAAGATGGCGTTGACGCGGCCGGACCGGTTGGCGGCGGTGGCGGCGGCCGGGGAGGTGCTGGGTCGTGAGCATGTGCCGGCGTTGCGGGAGTTGTACGCGGTGGCGTATCCGGGTAACTGGTTCGATGCCCGGATGGTGGACACGGGCCGGTATGTGGGTGTGTGGGCCGGTGGTGTGTTGGTGGCGGTGGCGGGGGTGCATGTGTACTCCCCCGCGTTCGGGGTGGCGGCGTTGGGCAATGTGACCACTCATCCGGCGTGGCGTGGTCGGGGGTTGGCCTCGGCGGTGGTGGCCCGGTTGTGTGGGTTGCTGCGGGCCGAGGTGGAGCAGGTGACGTTGAACGTGAAGGCCGACAACGGTGTGGCGGTGCGGTTGTACGAGCGGTTGGGTTTTCGCCGGTCGGCGCAGTACGGGGAGTTCGATCTGGCCGCGGTCGGCTGCTGAGGCGGGTTTTCGGGTCGCTTCGGTGGGTGGCTGGTGGGCAGAATGCGCGGATGACTCAGGCGACGTTGCGTACCGCCCGGTTGGTGTTGGTGCCGTTGGCGGATGAGCATCTGGCCGGTGAGATCGCGTTGGACGCGGATGCGCAGGTGATGCGGTTTCTGGGGCCGGTGCGGTCGGCCGAGGAGGTGCGGGGGCTGCATCGGCGGCGGTTGGCGGTGGCCGGGCAGGCGCCGGGGTTGGGGTTCTGGGCGGGTCTGGTGGAGGGTGAGTTCGTCGGCTGGTGGCTGTTGGAGCCGCCGCAGCGTGCCGATCAGGGGCCGGTGGCCGGGCAGGCGGAGTTGGGTTACCGGTTGGTGCGCCGGTGGTGGCGGCGGGGGTTGGCCAGTGAGGGGGCCCGGGAGTTGATCCGGCACGGTTTCGTGGATCTGGGGTTGCGGCGGATCTTCGCCGAGACGATGGCGGTGAATGTGGCGTCGCGGGCGACGATGGCGGCGGTGGGGATGCGCTATGTGCGCACGTTCCACCAGTCGTGGTCGGATCCGTTGCCGGGTGCGGAGCAGGGTGAGGTGGAGTACGAGATCACCCGGGAGCAGTGGGTGGTGTCAGCGGCGGGGTGAGTCGAAGCGTCCGGCGCGGATTTCTCGTAGTGCGCGGCGGCGGATGTCGCCGCGCAGGGTGTCGACGTAGAGGCGGCCGTGCAGGTGGTCGGTTTCGTGTTGCAGGGCGCGGGCGAGGAAGCCGCTGCCGGCGATGGTGAGGGGTTCGCCGTGTTGGTCGAAGCCGTGGGCGGTGGCGTGCAGGGCGCGGGGGGTCGGGAAGTAGAGGCCGGGGATGGACAGGCAGCCTTCGTCGTCGTCCTGGAGTTCGTCGGACAGGTCGAGGGTGGGGTTGATCATGTGGCCGCGGTGGCCGTCGGCGTCGTAGACGAAGACCTGGGCGTTGACGCCGATCTGCGGGGCGGCGACGCCGGCGCGGCCGGGTTTGCCGAGCAGGGTGTCCATCAGGTCGGTGACCAGGGAGCGTAGTTCGGCGTCGAAGCTGGTGATCGGTTCGCTGGGGGTGCGTAGCACCGGGTCGCCGATGATTCGGATGTCCCGCATGGTCATGTCGGAAAGGCTAGTCGGTGGTCGGTGTGCCAGGTGTGTCTGGTTGCGGATCATCGCAGGGCGGCGCGTACGGGGCGGGTTTTGGCTGCTGCTTCGGCGACTTCGGCGTCGGGGTCGCTGTCCCAGGTGATGCCGCCGCCGGCCCACACGTGCACGGTGTGGTGGTCGACGGCGGCGGTGCGGATGGTCAGGCCGAGGTCGATGTGGCCGGGGGCGACCCAGCCGAGGCCGCCCATGCTGGCGCCGCGGCCGACGGGTTCCAGGGCGGCGATGTGGTGCAGGGCGGCGAGTTTCGGGGCGCCGGTGACGGAGCCGCCGGGGCATACGGCGCGTAGCAGGTCGGCCAGGCCGAGGCCGTCGGCGGCCTGGGCGCGGATGGTGGATTCGGCCTGCCACAGGTCACACCATCGGCGTACGGCGAACAGGTCGTCGACGCGGACGCTGCCGGTGGCGGCGATGCGGGCCAGGTCGTTGCGTTCCAGGTCGACGATCATGATGTGTTCGGCGCGTTCCTTGCGGGAGGCGAGCAGGTCGGCGCGGCCGGTGGCGGTGGCGGGGCGGGTGCCTTTGATGGGGCGGGTGGTGAGGGTGCCGTCGCGGACTTCGATGAGGGTTTCCGGGCTGGCGCAGCCGATGGCCCAGTCGGGGCCGGACAGGACGCCGCCGTAGCGGGCGCCGGGGAGTCGACCGAGGCGGGCCAGGGCGGGCAGCGGGTTGCCGGTGTACGGGGCGGCGGCGTGGCCGACGAGGTTGACCTGGTAGACCTGGCCGCGGCTGATGGCGTGGCGGACGGCTTCGACGGCGGCGGCGTGTTGCGGGGGGCTCCAGCTTTCGGTCCAGGGTCCCCGCGACCAGCTGGTGGCCGGTGGTGGGGGTGGTGGGGTGTCGGTGTGGCCGTAGACGACGACGGCGACGTCGGGCAGGTCGGCGGGGCTGGGTGGGCCGGGGTCGCCGCCGACCATCAGGGCGCCGGCGGCGGCGGAGACGTAGAGGGCGGCGCCGCAGAGCTGCTCGTGGTCGTGGTCGTGGCGGGGTGCGGGGCGGGTGAGGTCGTGCAGGTGCAGGTCGTGGGCGGTGAGGAAGTCCTGGATTGCGGTGGCGGGGTCACCGCCGTCGGTGGGTCGCCACTGCCAGCGGGCGCGTTCGACGAGGCGGCCGCGGCAGGCGGTGGGGGCGGCGGGTGGCGCGACCACCATTCGTGGGAGCGCTTCCATGACGTCTGGGCGATGGATGCTCATCCGTTCAGTGGATTTCCCACGCGCCGCGCGGACATCTGCTCGATGCCGCGCGCTTCCGCTTGGTACTGTGCGTCACTGGTCATGTGAACCATGACACAGTGCCCCCACAGTCCGGAGAACCCGATGTGCCAGCACCAACCCACCTGCCCCTCCGCCGACGCCACCGACCGGGAAGCCGCCAAGGCCATCGCCTGTTTTCCTGAACAGGGCTGGAGCCTGCTCTGCAACGGCGTCATCGTTTTCGAGGACACCGGCGAACTGCTGCCCGACGGCAGCAGCATCGCACCCCACCGCGGACCCGCCCGCCACGCCCTCGCCGCCTGACCCGACCACGATCCGTCCCGACCTTTCCCGCGCCGCCTCAGGCTAGCCCCCCGCCGCGGCACTGGTCACCGCAGGTCGGCGTACCACCGGGGCGGCACTGCGACGCCCCGGCGCACACCCTGCCGCTCAGTCCTCGTACGCCTGCGGTGCCGGGCACGAACACACCAGATTCCGATCGCCGTAGCCGCCGTCGACCCGCCGCACCGGCGGCCAGTACTTCGCCACCCGGTCCACCCCGGCCGGATAGCCGCCCACCGACCGCGGATACGCGTGCGGCCACTGGTCGCCGGACACCATCGCCGCGGTGTGCGGCGCGTTGACCAGCGGATTGTCATCGGCCGGCCACTGCCCCGCCGCCACCGCGTCGATCTCCGCCCGGATGGCGATCATCGCGTCGCAGAACCGGTCCAGCTCGGCCAGATCCTCACTCTCCGTCGGCTCCACCATCAACGTCCCGGCCACCGGGAACGACATGGTCGGCGCGTGGAACCCGTAGTCGATGAGCCGCTTGGCCACGTCGTCGACACTGACCCCGGTCGCCTTCGTCAACGGCCGCAGATCCAGGATGCACTCGTGGGCCACCAGCCCCTTGTTGCCGGCGTACAGCACCGGGAAGTGCCCGCGCAGCCGCGCCGCCACGTAGTTGGCCGCCAGCACCGCCACCCCGGTCGCCCGGGCCAGCCCGTGCGCGCCCATCATCCGCAGGTACACCCACGGGATCGGCAGGATGCCCGCCGACCCGTACCGGGCCGCCGAGATCGCCGGCCGACCATCCACCGGCTCGCCGACCGGGTCACCGGGCAGGAACGGCGCCAGATGCGCGCGTACCGCCACCGGACCGACCCCCGGCCCACCACCGCCGTGCGGAATGCAGAACGTCTTGTGCAGGTTCAGGTGCGACACGTCCGCCCCGAAGCGGCCCGGCTTGGCGAAGCCGACAAGCGCGTTGAGGTTCGCCCCGTCGACGTACACCTGACCGCCGGCGTCGTGGACCTTCGCGCACAACTGCGCGATGCCCGTCTCGTACACCCCGTGCGTCGACGGATACGTCACCATGATCGCCGCCAGGGTGTCGGCGTGCGCCTCGATCTTCGCGTCCAGGTCGACCAGGTCGACGTTGCCGTCGGCGTCACAGCCGACCACCACCACCCGCATGCCGGCCATCACCGCGCTGGCGGCGTTGGTGCCGTGCGCCGACGACGGGATCAGACACACGGTGCGGTGCCCCTCACCCCGGGAGCGGTGGTAGGCGCGGATCGCCAGCAGACCCGCCAACTCCCCCTGCGAGCCGGCGTTGGGCTGCACGCTGACCGCGTCGTAGCCGGTGACCTCCGCCAGCCACCCCTCCAGCTGGCTGATCATCGTGCGGTAGCCGGTGGTCTGCTCGGCCGGCGCGAACGGGTGCAGGTGCGCGAACTGCGCCCAGCTGATCGGTTCCATCTCGGTGGTCGCGTTGAGTTTCATGGTGCACGAACCCAACGGGATCATGCCCCGGTCCAGGGCGTAGTCCAGGTCGGCGAGCCGACGCAGGTACCGCAGCATCGCCGTCTCCGAATGGTGGCTGCGGAACACCGGGTGGGTCAGGAAGTCCGACGTGCGGGCCAACGCGCCCGGCAGAGCCACATCGGTGTCACCGTCGACGCCGTCGACGCCGAACGCCGCCCACACCGCCGCCAGGTGCGCGCCCGTGGTGGTCTCGTCGCAGGAGATCCCCACCCGGTCGGCGTCGACCAGCCGCAGGTTGACGTTGCGGGCCGCCGCCGCGGCCACCACCTCGACGGCCCGCCCCGGCACGGTCGCGGTGACCGTGTCGAAGAACGGCACGTCGGCCACGTCGACGCCACCGGCCCGCAGGCCGGCCGCCAACCGGGCCGCCGACGCATGGGTACGCCTCGCGATGCGCCGCAGCCCGTCCGGGCCGTGGTAGACGGCGTACATGCTGGCCATCACCGCCAGCAGCACCTGCGCGGTGCAGATGTTGCTTGTCGCCTTCTCCCGCCGGATGTGCTGCTCCCGGGTCTGCAACGCCAACCGGTACGCCGCCTGCCCGGCCGTGTCCCGCGACACCCCGACCAGCCGGCCCGGCAGCATCCGCTCCAGACCCCGCCGGACCGCCAGATATCCGGCGTGCGGGCCACCGAAGCCCATCGGCACCCCGAAGCGTTGGGTGGTGCCCGCGGCGATGTCGACACCGATCTCCCCCGGCGGGCGCAGCAGCGTCAACGCCAGCAGGTCCGCCGCGACGGTCACCAACGCCCCGACGGCATGCGCGGCCTCCACCAGCCGGGCATGATCACGGACGGTTCCGGAGGCGCCCGGATACTGCAGGTGCAGGCCGAAGAACTCCGCCGGCAACTCGTCACGGTCGACGTCGACGACCCGTACCTCGATGCCGAGCGGCTGCGCCCGGCCGGTGATCACCGCGAGGGTCTGCGGCAGGGTGTCGGCGTCGACCACGTACACCGGGCTGCTGCTCTTCGACGCCCGCCGGGCCAGGGTCATCGCCTCCGCCGCCGCCGTGCCCTCATCCAGCATCGACGCGTTGGCGGTCGCCAGGCCGGTCAGATCCGACACCATGGTCTGGAAGTTCAGCAGCGCCTCCAACCGGCCCTGACTGATCTCCGGCTGGTACGGCGTGTACGCGGTGTACCAGGCCGGGTTCTCCAGCACGTTGCGGCGGATCACCGCCGGGGTGTGCGTACCGTGATAGCCCAACCCGATCATCGACACGGCGACAGTGTTCTCGGCGGCCAGGGCCCGCAACTCGGCCAGGGCGTCGTGCTCGCTGGCCGGCTCCGGCAGATCCAACCGGCCGTGCCAGCGGATCACCTCCGGGATCGCCGCGTCCATCAACTCGTCGATCGAGGCGTACCCGACGGTTTCCAACATCCGGCGCTCGTCGTCCGGGCCGGGACCGATGTGACGGTCGGCGAACAGCTCTGCGGTCATGGGTGGCGCTCCCGCGAAGGTGGGGGTCGACAGGTCGGCCCTCCCCCTCTGTCACACCCACGGGCGCTCCACAGTGCCTGACGCCACGCGGTCCTTTTGCCTGAGAGGTTCCGGGGAGGATTTGCCCCTTCGGCGCCGACCCGGCTACGCCAGGACGGTCTCTCCCACGTGGGTGCTACCGGCACGATCAACGCTACCAGCGCCCCGGCCGGCGCACACCGAACCCCCGGCCGACCCGCGTCGCAGGTGCCGTCGGTGCCCGCTCAGCAGCCGCCGGCCGGCGCCACCGCGTCGACCGCCGTCGGCTGCGCCCCGGCGGTCAGCAGCCGCTGCGCCAGGGCCGGCAACACCTGCCCCAACGGGGCGTCGACCCGCAGCAGGGCATGGGCGTCGCCCCGCGTCGCCCCCTGGTTGACGATCACCACCGGCACCCCGTGCCGGGCCGCCGCGGTGACGAACCGGCGCCCCGACAACACCGTCAACGACGACCCGAGCACCAGCAGCAACCGGGCGGCGGCCACCATCGCGAAGCAGTCCCGCACCCGCCCGGCGGGCACCGTCTCACCGAAGAACACCACGTCGGGCTTGAGCATCCCGCCACAGCTGCGGCAGTCGACGGTACGGAACCCGGCCACCTCGGTGTCGTCGAGTTCCACGTCACCGTCCGGGTTGATCGCGGCGGCCCGGGCGGTGAAATCCGGGTTCAGCCGGCGCAGCCGCCCGTCCAGCTCCTGCCGCGACGTCCGCTGCCCACAGCCCAGGCAGATCACCTGGTCGAGCCGCCCGTGCAACTCCACCACGTCACGGCTGCCCGCGGCGGTGTGCAGCCCGTCGACGTTCTGGGTGATCACCCCGCTCACCAGGCCGCCGTGCTGCAGCCGGGCCACCGCCCGGTGACCGTCGTTCGGCGCCGCCTGCGCCATCAACCGCCACCCCAGGTGACTACGGGCCCAGTAGCGGCGGCGGGCCTGCGCGTCACCCACGAACATCTGATACGTCATCGGGGTGTGCCGGCGGGCCACCCCACTCGGCCCCCGATAGTCCGGAATGCCCGACTCGGTGGACAGCCCGGCGCCGCTGAGCACCACCACCTCACCACCGGCCACCAGCCCCGCCACCGGCGCGATCACATCCTCCACCCGACCCATGCTGCCCCAGCCGCCACGCCCACGACCAGCCACCGCACCCGCCAGCTGGCCTCCCGCCGACGAGCCCGGGGGCCGCGCCCGTCAGGGCTGGTGGTGACGTGGCGCCGCACCCGCCGGCACCGCCGGCGCACCGATGCGCTCCATCGTGCGCGCCAACTGGGCACTGCCGTCGTCGAGATGCCGCGCCGCCGCCCGCATGTGCGAGATCATCATCTCGCCGTAGATCCGCAGCGCCTCCCGCGCCGCCACCCCGTCGTCGAACGACGCCCCGGCCGACGCCCGGTAATCCTGCACCGCACGCTCCGCCTCCTGACGGGCCTGCTCCACCGCCGCCCGCACGTAACTCTCGTACTGGGTGCGGGCGTACTCGGCGACCCGCCGCGCATAGTCGTGCGCCTGCGCGATGATCTGCTCGGCCTCCCGCTGCGCCGCCGACAGCAGATTCACCTCCTTGGTCGCCGGCAACGACGCCGTCGGCTCCGCGCTCGGAATCACCCCGTGCCGGTGCAACTCCACATGGTCACCCAACCGCTCGTTCTCGGCGCGCAGGTTCGCCACCTGGGTGGCCAACAGATCCAACTCGTCGGCCACCTGCATCCGGAACCGGTCCACGTCGGCCTGGTCGTAGCCGCGCCGCGCGAACGACGACGAACCGAACTCCCACCGCCGGACCCGGTCCGCGGTCATCCGCACCGGCACCCCACCGACGACATCGGTGCCGTCGTACCGGCCGAGGGGCACCGCCACCCCGACCCGACTGCCAGACTCACTCACCGGGCACCTCCGCGATCGTCAGGGACGGTCGACGTCGCCGACCGCCACGCCGGGCCGTACCACCGCTGACCCGGATCCTCGTGGTGCAGCTGCCCGGGGTGATAACCCGCGCGGGTCAACGCCGCCACCGTCCGCGCCACCACGTCATCGGAACCACACACGTACACGTGCCGGGACCGCCAGTCACCGTCGGCCAACGCCCGGTCCACCGGATACACGAACTCACCCGGCCGCTGCAGGTCCAACCCGGCCACCTGCGTCACCGTCAACCACGGATACGACGCCGCCAGCTTGTCGAGCCCCTCGGCGTCGTAACACTCGCCGTGCGAACGGAACCCGACGTACAGGTCGACGCGGCGCGGCGACTCCTCGGCCGCCACCTGCTCCACCAACGCCTTCAACGGCGCCCAGCCGGTACCGGCGGCCAACAGCAGCAGATTCGCCGACCCGGCCGAGGACAACGTCAACCCGTCCCCCACCGGCGCCGCCAGGTGCACCTGGTCACCCACCGCGCACCCGTACACCAGCCGCGACGACACCGCACCACCCGGCACGGCCCGCACATGCAACTCCAGCGTGCCGTCCGCGCGGGGAGCGTTCGCCGGCGAGTAGTACCGCCACGACCGCAACGCCGGATGCGACAACCCGATCGACTGGCCCGGCGTGAACGGCAACAGGTACTGCGGTCGTACCGTCAGCACCGCCACATCGAAACCCCGCCGCTCATGACCGACCACCTCCGCCACCCACCACGGTGGCTGCACCGCCTCGGCGGCCTGCGCGGCCTCCGTCATCACCTTCGCCACCAGCCCGTACGCCGCCGACCAGTCCTGCGCCAGCTCGTCGGTCCACGCCTCGGCGAGGAAATGCCGCAACGTCGCCAGCAACGCCTGACCGACCGCCGGATAGTGCTCCGCCCGCACCGCGAACTTACGGTGGTCGGCACCCAGCTCCTGCAGGTAACCGGCCAACCGGTCGACCTGATCCACCTGCGACACGATGTGACCGAGCGCGGCGACCAGCCGATCCCGCTGACCCGCCATGTTCGTCGGAAACAGCTGCCGGGTCTGCGGATGGGTCAGGAACAGCGTCGAATAGAAGTACAGCGGCACCTGGTCACCGTGCGCGGCGACCGCCGACCAGCTGCGCTTGAGTCGGGAGACGTCCACGCTCAGGCGTCCGCCTGACGCCCGCCGGCCACCACCTGGTCCTGCACCTGCGCCAACACCGCCTGCACATCGGTGATCACGTCACCCGGCACGTTCAGCTGCGTCAACACCGCCGTCAGGTGCCCGCCCACCTGCTGGTAATGCGCCACCGGAACCTGCAACGGCTGATGCGCGGTGGCCAGATCACGACCCCGGTACTCGTTCGGGCCGCCCAGCACCACGGTCAACATCTGCGCCATGTGCCGACGCTGCCCGGCCATGTCCACCGCGGTGAAGTAGCCGGCCAACTCCGGGTCAGCCAGCACCCGGTCGTAGAACAGCTCGACAGCGGCCTTGACCGAACCGGCCCCACCGATGCGCTCGAAATGCGAAACCGGCGTGGGCTCCTCGGTAACCGTCACAGGTCGTTCCTTCCCGTTCAGCAGGGGTGGGCGCGTCGACGCGCGCCGACGACGATCCGCGGACATCGACAGTGCCGCGACGCTACGGCAGCGACGCCATGCAGACCGTGACGGACGATAGCGTGCCGCGCCGCCCACGTCAGGGTCGACCTGTCAGCTGGCCGACAGCACCCAGTCACAGACCGTGATGAACGAAAACCGTCGGTCATCGGACGAACACGCAAAGCGGTCATCCTCGAACAAGTTCACACCCCGACCACCAGCACTGGCCAGCGCCGACAACCAATCCGACGACCCGCGACCCACCACACCGGACCGACACCGGCGACCAGAGGACCACTCAAAGTGATCGCGAAGAATTCAAAGAATGGAAACAATCCCCACCCGGCACACCCACGGGTGACACCACAGCATGCCAGTCGCGACCCAGCCGACCGACCGCGCAGTCAGCCGGCCCGACGCCGCGCCCGACGCGCCGCCAACTCGTCACCCACCGCCGGCTCCTGCGGCTCGTCCGGCTCCGCCACCACCCCCGCCGGCTCCGCCGGCAGATGCGACAACGACCCCTGAATCTCCTTGAACGCACCACCGATCGCGATGCCGAACACCCCCTGGCCGCCCTGCAACAGGTCGACCACCTCCTCCGGAGACCGACACTCGTACACCGTCGTCCCGTCGGAAATCAACGTGATGCCCGCCAGATCCGCCACACCACGCGACCGCAACGCCTCGATCGCCTTACGGATGTTCTGCAACGACACCCCGGCGTCCAACAACCGCTTCACGACCTTCAACACCACCAGGTCGCGGAACGAATACAACCGCTGCGTCCCCGAACCCGACGCATCCCGCACACTCGGCACCACCAACGCCGTACGCGCCCAGTAGTCCAACTGCCGGTAACTGATGCCCACCGCGTGGCACGCCGTCACACCCCGGTACCCCACCGCACCGTCACCGTCAGTCGCCGACCCGGGTGTCCCACCCGACTCGTCCAGCCCGGTGACCGGATCGGAATCTCGCGGCTCGTGCATCCGGACAACCTCCCCGTCAGTGCGGTGACACGTCGTCTCTGAGACGCGCACCCCTCGACACGGGCAACCCTATAGCGACCGGCCCGCGTTACCACGGAGAAACCATCGCGACACGCCGCGCATCGACAGCGACGAGCATCACCATCACCGACAGTAACCGGCGAAGTGAGGACAAGCAGCGACCCGGGCCCACCAGCTCAGCCGGCGAAATCCTCCGGACGCACCTGCTCCAGGAACTCCCGGAACTTCTCCACCTCGTCCTCCTGCTCATCAGGGATCACGATCCCCGCCTCACTGAGGACCTGCTCGGCACAACGAATCGGCGCACCGACCCGCAACGCCAGAGCGATCGAATCACTGGGCCGCGCCGAGACCCGCACCCCGTCACCGATCAACAGATCAGCGAAGAACACGTTCTCCTTCAACTCAGTGATCTCCACCGCCCGCAACGGCGCCTTCAACGCCGCCAACACATCCCGCAGAAGATCGTGAGTCAACGGCCGGGCCGGCTTGACACCCTGCTGCTCGTAAGCGATCGCCGTCGCCTCCACCGCGCCGATCCAGATCGGCAGATAGCGGTCCCCCTCGACCTCCCTGAGCAGGACGATCGGCTGGTTACTGGGCAACTCCACCCGAACCCCGACCACGCTCAGCTCGCGCACCGCCGCCTCCGTGTCGTTGTCACCTACGCCGCACCGCGCCCTTCTCTGCACGGTACACGGACCGCGACACGGCCGTCCCATGCGCTTCCCGCACCAACAACCGCGCCAGAAGAGGGGTTACCCCCGCAAGCCTACGCCACGCACGACGGGCAGATCCGGCCACACACAGCCGCCTCAGCGCCCCAACGTCGAACGCAACCCCACCCGCACCAGCGCCGCATGCAACTGCTGCGACAACCCCACCAGCTCCCGCGCCGTCTCCGCCGCCCGAGCCCGCGCCGCCGGATCACTCTGCCGCACCAACGGCGCCACCAACTGCGCGAACAAACCGACCTCCCGGTCCGCCGCCGTCCGATAACCCCGCAGATGCCGCGGCTGGAACCCGTACGCCGAAAGCCCCGCCACCGCCTTCGCGATGATCAACGCATCGCCGTCGTACCAACCCGGCGGATCCGACACCACCAGCCCCAGCCGCTCCAACTCCCCCAACGTCGACTCGTCGATCCCGCTGCGCGACACCAACTCCGAGCGGCCCAACCGCACCTGAGCCGACTCCGGAGCAGCACCCCGCCCCGGCACCTCACCATCGGGACCCACCGCCACCAACGCCGGCCGGGACCGCTCCGGCACCTCACCCGTGGCTTCCCACCCCGCCAACTGCTCACGGATCACCCGCAACGGCAGATACTGATCCCGCTGCGCGGTCAACACGAACCGCAACCGCGCAACATCGTCCCAGCCGTACTTCCGGTAACCCGCCGCCGTCCGCTGCGGCTCCACCAGGCCCTCGGCCTCCAGGAACCGCAACTTAGAAATGGTCACGTCGGGAAAATCCACCCGCAGCTGGGCCAGCACCTCGCCGATACTCATCAACGGCTGGGCGCGACCCGCCCCGGACGGCGTCGAGGCCGCAGGCTCGTTCACCCCCGGCCGGCCTCGCCCTCAGGGCGCGGACCGGCGATGAACACCACCCGGAACTTGCCGATCTGCACCTCGTCACCGTTGGTCAACGTCGCCGCCTCGACCCGCTCCCGGTTCACGTACGTGCCGTTCAAACTGCCCACGTCCCGCACCGTGAACGTCCCACCATCACGGTGGAACTCCGCATGCCGACGCGACACCGTCACATCGTCGAGAAAAATGTCACTGTCCGGGTGCCGCCCACTGGTCGTCACATCGTGATCCAGCAGGAACCGCGCACCCGCGTTCGGACCCCGACGAACCACCAGCAGCGCCATCCCCGGCGGCAACGAACCGGACATCCGGCTCGGCACCACATCGGTGTCCGGCCCCTCCAACGCTTCTTCGAGCGAACCGAGATTGAGCGTCGACGTGACGTCGAGCGGGGGGAACTCGTCGCCTGGGCGAGTCATGGGACCACCTCACGGATCTGTTTCGGTCGGCGTCGGGTGACGGCGGGTCTGGCCGCCGGGCGCACATCCCCCCGGCGGCTGGCTCTCCGTGCCCCGAAAGGCTGTCCGCGACGCTCAACAAATGGGTTCTCGGTCGACTGGGCGAGCCTAGCCAGCGCCGAAAAACAGGGCAACCGGACGCGCGGCACAGACACCAACGCGCCGACACAGCAAAACGCTCAGCTCTCCGTCAACTCGCGATACGCGTCCGCGGTGAGCAGCCCGTCGACCGCCGCCGGATCCGCCACAGCGATCTCCACCAACCAACCCGACCCGTACGGATCCGTGTTGATCACCTCGGGCGTGTCGGCCAACACCTCATTACGCGCCGACACCGTACCCCCCACCGGGGCGTACAACTCCGACACGCTCTTGGTCGACTCGATCTCACCCAACGGCTCACCGGCCGCCACCACCGCACCGGCCTCCGGCAACTGCACGTACACGATGTCGCCGAGAGCATCCTGCGCGAAATGAGTGATACCGACCCGCACGGCCCCGCCGTCAGCGGCCGCCACCCACTCATGCTCAGCGGTGTAACGCAGATCCTCAGGAATCACCAGCGTCCTCATCCATCGCGACACCGGACCTCACCGATGCCGGCCCACCAGGCCTAACCGACCGGACGGGCGTGTTCCAGTGTTCTGGGCACGTGCAGCGCCGAAACCTCGGCAACCTCACGATCCTCAACGATCACGTTACCGCCGTCCTGCGCAACCGACGCCACCACCCCACCGGGAATGTTCAGCCCCGTACGCATCGTCGCCGGATCACCGATCACCGTGATCGTGAACGGACCCGACAACGGACGCCCATCCACGATCAACGAGCCGTTCTCCCCGTCCAGGAAGTACGTCGACGCCACGATCCGCACCGACGCCCGGTCACCACCGGAAATCTGCATCGCCTCCGCGCCCGCACCCCGCAACTCCTGCACCGCATCCAACACCCGGATCGCCGAGATCGGCTTCGCACCCGCCTGGAACCGCACCGCCAGACCCGGACCCCGCGCCGGCAACGTACCCGCCAGAATCCCCAACTCGTCCGCCCGCCGGGTCGCCTCCTGCAACGCCGCCTGACGCCCCTGCTCACCCGAACGCAACTGCCGCTGACTCTCCTCCAACGCCGAGATGTCCTGCCGCAGCCGAACGTCCCGCGCCTCCAGGTCGTACAGAATCCGCACCAGGTCCTCCTGGCGCGCCGCCGCCAACGACGAATCCGTCGACGTGGTCTTCAACTGCACCGCCAGCGTGAACCCCAGCAACACCAGCAACACGCTGATCATCACCGTCGCGGAACCGAACCGCCGCCAACCCGCCGCCACCGCCGCCGCGAACGACCCCGCCGCCGACTCGTCCCCGCCGTTGGCCGGCGCATCGTCCTCCGGCGGGCGCCCCTGCGGCGACAACGGACTCAGCTCGTCCGGATCCGGCGCCTCCGGCCGCGGATCCGGCTCACCCGCCGGACCATCCGGCCGCACCGGACCCGCCGGCTGCGGCCACCCCGTACCCGTCTCGGTGTGCTCGTCAGTCACGCCACAAACCTACGCCCGGAACAGGTGCCGGCGGATCGCCGCCACGTTTCCGAAGATGCGCACACCCAACACGACCACCACACCGGTGGACAACTGCCCACCCACACCCAACTGATCACCCAGATACACGATCAACGCCGCCACCAACACGTTCGAGATGAACGACACCACGAACTGCTTGTCGTCGAAGATGCGGTCCAACTTCGCCCGAACCCCACCGAACACCGCGTCCAGCGCCGCCACCACCGCGATCGGCAGGTACGGCTGCAACGCCGCCGGCACCGTGGGATCCAACCACAGACCGAGCACCACACCGGCCAGCAGAGCCAGCACCGCGATCATCGACCACCTCCGGAGGGACTGGGGGACCCGCCACCCGACGGCGACACACTCGGACTCACCGCAGGCTCCGCGTAGCGTAGCCGCGGCTCCGGCGCCGCCGGCAACGTGAGGTCATCGACCTGCCGCACACCGAACGACAACCCGGTGTCCTGCGCCACCTTGCGCATCGTCAATGCGCTCCGGCTGGCCTCGTACCGCTCACGCATCGACCTCGGACCGATCGCCGACACCTCGTACGGCCCGGTCACCGGCCGGAAGTCCACCAGGATCGCCTGACCCGCGTTCCGGATCGTCGAGGTCGCCGTCAACCGCTGCCCGTTGATCGCGATCGCCTCCGCCCCCGCACCCCACAGGTCATTGGCCACCCCCTGAAGGTCGCTGTAGAGCACCTGCGACGGGCCGACGTTGGCCCCACCGAGGCCATCCTGACCACTCGGGCCGTCCTCCAACCGGACCACCACACCGTCGCCACGCACCCGACCGAGACCGGTACTCGCCGCAAGATTACGCAGCCGCGACGCCTGCGAACCGCTCAGCTGCGCCTCCCGCTGCCGGTTCACCTCATCGCGCAGCTGGTCGGCCCGCTCCGACATCGCGTCCGTGTCGGCCTGCCGCTGCTTGATCTGCGCCACCAGACCCGAACGGGCCTGCGCCCGCCCCGACTCCTCGGCCGTGGTCTGCCGGTACGCCACCGCGCAGAGAAAACCCAGCAGCACGATCAACACCAGGCTGACCGGACTCACCGTCCAGCCGGGTCGAGGCGATCCCCCGCGACGCGCCCGCGCCTGCGCCGCGTCTTCGTAACCCGGATCCAACGGGTTACGGAACAACTCGGTCAGAAAGTCCGGGGTGAAGGTCCGTACGCCGCGACGCTCGTCGTCGTCACCCACCCGCTCGCTCATGCCTCTCCCCGTCCCCGTACCGCCCGCACCAACTGGCGGGCCTGGATCACGTAGAACGCGCCGGCCACCCAGTAGAGCACCAGACCCCACCAGGCCAGGGCCCAGCCCATCGGGTGCGCGACCGCCGTGGTGGCCGACACCGTCGCGGCCAGCAGCAGCAGCGGGAAGGCCGCGAGCAGCAGGAACGTGGCGGTCTTACCGACATAGTGCACCGGCGGCGGACCGTAGCCGTGCCGGCGCAGCACCGCCAACGACACCAGCAGCAGCGCCTCCCGGGCCAGCAGGGCCGCGGTGAACTGCCAGGGCACCACGTCCCGGGCGGTGAAGGCGATCAGGACGGCGAGGATGTACAGCCGGTCGGCGAGCGGGTCGAGCAGCTCACCGAGGCGGCTGACCTGGCGCAGGCGGCGGGCGATCCAACCGTCGACCCAGTCGCTGGTGCCGCCGACGGCCAGCACCACGACCGCGGCCACGTCCGCGCGCGCGACCAGGAACAGGTAGAGGAACAACGGGACACCGGCCAGCCGTACGAAGCTGATCACGTTCGGCACGGTCAGCACCCGGTGCTCTCCACCGGCGTCGGCGGCCTGGGGTGGCTCCGTTCGAGCGGGCCGACGCGACACCGAACCTCCTTCGCGGCACGCCGGTCCACCGCGGGCCTCTGGTCCGCCGGCGGTCGTGCGTGCTGTCCCGTCGGCTGACGCCGACTCCCCCTGTGATCCCGATCCGGAATCGTCCCTGGCCCTGCCGTCCGCTGTCGAAGATCGCGAACCGGCGGAATGCGCTGCCACTATATCGGGCCCTGGTGCAGGCCCCGCCTTGTAGCGGCGCCGGGTGTGATGCCTGGTGTCGAGGTGACGGTGGTCACCACGCGTAAAGCGTCCTAGGATGAATGCTGTCGGGGTGGGCAGGTGCCTACTCGTCAACGGTCCGCGCGCTCGCCCCCGCCGTGCCAGTCCAGGCACACCACCACCGCGTCGTCGCGCAGGTCGGCGTCGGCGTGGAAGGCCTGCAACTCGCGCATCACCGTCCCCACCGCCTCGCTCGGCGGCTGCAACCGCGTGGCCCGCATGGACCGGGCCATCGCCCGCTGGCCGTACGCCTCCCGGCCGCTCGGGTCCGCACCCCACACACCGTCGGAGACGACGAACAACCGGTCCCCCGGATCCAGGTCGAACTCCTGCAGGTTGTAACGGGTCTCGGCGAACATGCCCAACGGCAGCTGCTGCTCCAGCACCAGGCGGGTGACCGCGCCACCCCGCAACCGCATCAGATGCGGCGAGCCCGCGTCGACCGCCCGCACCCGCCCGGTCGTACAGTCCAGTTCGAGCAGCACGGTGGCCACGTGCCGGTGCCCCCGATGCTGGTAGTAGACCGTGTCGGAGGCCAGTTCGGCCTGTTCCACAAGTCCGCCGCCGGAGCGGCGGGCGTTGCGCATCGCGTTGACCGTCACCGCGGTCAGCAACGCCGCGGCGAGCCCGATGGTGTCGCCGTTGAGCACGGTGACGGTCAGCCGGTCGTCATTCAACGACCAGTCGAAATGGTCACCGCTGACCGTGTACGCCGGTTCCAGCTGGCCCGCCAGCTGGAAGGCCTCGTGGCTGATGCCGCGCCCGGGCAGCAGCTCCCACTGCAACTCGGCCGCCATGCTCAGCCGCTCCCGGCGGCGGGCCCGCCGATACCTGTCGGTCTCCCGGTCGGCGGCGCGCAACGCCATGGCCACCTCGCCGGCGATGTCCGTTGCCGCGGCGACGACCTCCTCCGACGGCGCCTGCGGCAACTCGACCATCAGCACACCCAGCCGCTCCCCCCACACCGTCAGCGGCAGGTAGAGCCGGCAGCGGCCCTGTGGTTCACCGCCCCGCACCCACTGCTGACTGCTGAAGCACCGCTGCACCATGCTCTGCACCGCCTGACCGGCGACCTGCGGCTGGCGGGAGTCGAGCACCGGCCACAGACCGTTGATCCGGTAGTCGGCGACGAACACGGCGGTGCCCACGGCACCGAGTACGGAACGAATGGCCTGGTCGGCGGCCTCGACCACCCGGTCGGGCGGCGCCTCGCGCAGGGCGCGGGAAATCCCCGTGAGCGCATCCGCCATGACCATCCTCCGAAAATTACTTGCCCTGGGGCAAGCATCATACGGAGGTAGGGCGACCCCCGGTCACCCGGCCGACCGCACCGCCACCGCGCCGTGGAAGGCGTCCGGCACCTGCTCCGGCGCACCGTCCGGCCGCCAGTGCGGCACCGCGACGATCCCCTCCGATGTGGGCGTCCACCGCCCCAGCAGCGGCGCGAATGCCGCCGGCGTGCGCATCCGGAACGCCGGCCCCATCATGGCCAGCGCCTCGGGGTGGCCGGCCAACTCCTCGGTGTCGAAGTCGATGGCCAGGTGACTGCCCACAGCAGACGCCCGGTACAACTCGTCGAGCGTGCGGGCGAGGGTCTCGTCGTCGAGGAAGGCGGCCAGACCGAGGAACACCACACCCACCGGCCGTCGACCCCAGCCCGGCACGAAACGGTGCAGCAACGCCGGATCGATCGTGCCGATGTCGGTGGCGTCACCGTAGCCGTAACCGGCCCGGTCGCTGCCGGCCAGCAGGCGTTGCCCGAGGCGGATGGTGACCGGGTCCACGTCCGTGTAGAGGACTGTCGCCTCCGGGGCCACCTCGTGCACGTTGCCCATCGTCGGCACCCCGGCGCCGAAGACCAGGAAGCTGTCCACACCGGTCGCGGCGATCGCGCGGACGGCCCGGCCGAGGAAGGCCCGCAGCGCCCGGAAAACCGGCGCGCACGGCCCGTACGCCTGCTCGAAGGCATGCGCCGCCGCCACGTCGACCGGGTAGTGGTGCGTCCCACCGAGCCAGAAGTCGATCATCCGTGCCGTACTCGGCTGGTCGGGCTCCACCATCGACGACGCTCCCTCCCCCGGCGGTCGGGGTCAGCGTACCGACATCGGCCCCCTGGCCGGTATAGCCCCGCTGACCTGCGGCGGCCCGCGATACTGACGCAAACCGGCAGACGGGGGTGGCGGTGGACTCGGCGGTGGTGGTCGGCGTGGACGGCTCCGAGGCGGCACTCGCCGCGGTACGGCTCGCCGCGGCGGAGGCGGCGCGCAGGCATCGACCGTTGCGGGTGGTGCACGCCTTCATCTGGCCGTCGCTGCACTCCCCCTTCACCCCGGGCACCGAGGGCCCGGCCGACGGAGGGCTGCGCGGTCAGGCCCACCAACTCGTCACCGCCGCCGTCGACGAGGCGCAGACCACCGCACCGGGCCTACGGGTGACCGGTGAGATCGTCGACGGTGCGCCGACAGCCGTCCTGCTGCAGGCCTCCGACGACGCCGCGCTGGTGGTCCTCGGCGACCGTGGGCTGGGTGGCTTCACCGCCCTGGTGGTCGGCTCGGTCGCGGTGACCGTCGCCGCGCACGCCCGCTGCCCGGTCCTGGTGGCCCGCGGTACCGCCGACCCGCAGGGACCGATCGTGGTCGGGGTCGACGGCTCCGACGTGTCGCGGCGGGCCGTGGAGTTCGCGGTGCAGACCGCGGCGTTCCGCGGCGCCACGGTGGTGGCGACCCACGCCTACCGGCATCCCGCCTCGACCGGCCCGGGCGACATGCAACCCCTGGTGTACGACGAGTCGCAGCTGCAGGCCGAGGAGGAGCGGGCACTCGCGGAGTCCATCACCGGGCTGACCGACCGCTACCCGGAGGTGACGATTCGCCGTGAATCGGTGCGGGGACGCGCCCCGAAGGTGCTCACCGAGGCCTCCCGTACGGCGCAGCTGCTGGTGGTGGGCGGTCAGGGGCGTGGCGAGCTGACCGGTTTGCTGCTGGGGTCGGTGAGCCGGTCGATGCTGCACCACAGCCACTGCCCGGTCGCGGTGGTCCGGGGGGACGGGGTTGGCCCCCCTCCAGGCGGGTAGACGGGGCGCGTACGTGACCGGCGAGCACCAGAGGAGACAGCGATGCCTGGACCGAGGCCTGGTAGTAACGCCTACGACAAGCAACGCGCCCGCCTGCGCAACGCCCTCGACAACTCCGGTCGGGGCGTCACGGACGAACGGGCCGACGAGGCCGCCAACCGGATCCTGCAGGACGAACGGGGTCAGCGGGGCATCGCCCGGGGCGAGCGCACCTACGGCCCGAAGGGCAACCGTGAACCGGGTGATCCGAAGTGAGGCGCAGCGCGCTCACCGACGGGCTGATCGCGGGGGCGGTGGGCACCACCGCCCTCAACGTCGCCACCTACCTGGACATGACGGTACGGGCCCGACCGGCCAGCCAGAGCCCGCAGGAGAGCGCCGGTCGGGTGGCCGACGTGGCCCATCTGGACCTCGGGTCACCACAACGGGCCGAGAACCGGCTCTCCGGGCTCGGCGCGTTGATGGGGTACGGGCTCGGCGTGGCCGCCGCCGTCGGCTTCGCGGCGTTGACCCGGGGCCGGCGGCAACCCGTGCTGCGGGCCGCGGCGCTGCTCGGCGGCGGGGCGATGACACTGTCCGACGGGACGCTGACCCTGCTCGGTGTCACCGACCCGCGTACCTGGCGGCGCAGCGACTGGCTCGCCGACCTGCTGCCGCACCTCGCGTACGGGCTGACGGCCGCAGCCACCTGGAACCGGCTGCGGCCGTCAACGGTGACCGGAGGTTAGTCCCGGTCGCTCTCGTCCTGCGCGACCGGCTGCCCGGTCGGCCCGTACGGCGACACCTGTCCCCGAGGCACCGGGCGTCCGGCGTCGGCCCGCGAGGTGCCACGGTTACGCGGATGACCGGTCGGACCCGGTCCCTTGCTGTCCTGACTGGTGGCGCCCAGGGCGTTGCGGCGCAACTCCTGCTGCTGCGGGTTCGTCATGGTCGTCTCCCTTCGCCAGGTGTGGCGGGACGCGACAGTCGACCACGTCCACGACCGGCTTACCCATCGCCGTCGACCGCATTCCGTAGCCGGGCCTGCGGCCCGGGACTGCTCAGGCGTACAGCGGGTATGTCCCGACGATGGGTGACCAACGGGCTGTCGCGCGGGCCCTGCTGACCCGCCACACGTACGCCGAGGAGGCGGGGATCTCCCTCGCCGACCGGCCCGCACCGCTGTACCAGCTGCTGGTGCTGGTGACGCTGCTCAGTACCCGGATCAGGGCACAGGTGGCGGTGGCCGCCGCCCGGGAACTGTTCGCCGCCGGATACCGCACCGCGGCGGCGATGGAGGCGGCGAGCTGGCAGCAGCGGGTCGATGCGCTCGGGCGGGGCCACTACCGCCGCTACGACGAGCGGACCGCGACGATGCTCGGCACCGGCGCCCGGCTCTGCCTGGACCGCTGGCACGGTGACCTGCGGCGGCTGCGCCGGCAGGCCGACGGCGACCAGGATCAGCTGCGCCGCCTGCTTGTCGAGTTCCCCGGCATCGGCCCCACCGGCGCGGACATCTTCCTGCGCGAGGTGCAGACGGTCTGGCCGGAACTGCGACCGTACGCCGACCGGCGCGCGGTCGCCGGGGCCAAGCGGCTCGGTCTGCCGGCCGCCACCGACCGGCTGGCCGGTCTGGTCGACGAGGGCGAGTTCGGCCGGTTGGCCTCGGCGCTGGTGCGGGTGGCGCTCGGCGAGGAGTCGGCGGGGCAGATCACCCGCAGCGTCGCCGCCGGCTGAGCGCACCGTCACTTGGCGGCGTCGCCGCCGGGTTTGGTCAGGTGCCACACCAGCAGCGACGCGAGCAACGCCAGCACCACCAACCCGCCGGAGAGCCCACTTCCCTCCTCCGGGGAGCGGCCGGTCGTCCCGAAGTAGATCACCGCCAGGCCGGCCAGCACCGCGAACAGCTTGCGGATACCTCGGTCCTTCACGCCTCGCACGGTAAAGGCACAGACCGGGCTGTTTTCGGCACTTGTCGGCAGATCCCTCGACCGGGCGACGAACTCAGTCGGTCTCCAGGTCATCGAGGGATATCTTGTGACTCATCAGCCAGCGGGCCAACGCCGACATGCCGAACAGCCACAGCGGCGCCGACTCGGTGGTGCCGTTGGTGGCGAAGATGGCGAACCGCAGATCCGGTGCCCGGTACGCCTCGATCCGCCACCGGTGCTGCCGGTCCCGCCAGACCGCGCTCGGGTCCATGCCGTCACGGTAGGCGCTGCACCGGCCCGCCGACCGACGGATGCCACCAACTCAGCGACCCACCACCATCCGGGTGTCGTCGGGCAGCCGGCGGGTGGCGCCCTGCCGGTCCAGCAGCTCCAGCAGCGGCACCGCCACCCGACGGGTGGTGTCCAGGGCCTGCCGGGCCGCGCTGAGCGTGAACGGTTGCGGCAGGGTGGCCAGCACCCGTACGGCCTGCTGCGGCGCACCCGAGGGCAGCAGCACGTTGCCGGTCAGCCGCAGCAGCACACCGGCGCGTACCGCGGCACCGATCTCACGGGTGCCCAGCCCGACGGCGGCGAGCCGGTCGGCTTCCGGGGCGCGGAACGGCCGGGTCGTCAACTCCTCGCGCAGCAGCGCCAACGCGCGGGCCACCGGCTCGGGCAGCGTGTCGGCGTCGGCGGTGCCGACCCGGCCCGCCGCCAACCGCAGCGGCGCCCGCACCAGCGCCTCCACCAGCGCCCGGTCCGGCAGGTCCAGACGCTGACGCAGCACCTCCACCGGCGCCCCGGGCTCCAGCGGATGCCGGCGGGCATGGTCGGCGACCGCGTCGGCGAGCCGGCGACCCAACTGCCGCCAGTGCTCCGGATCGGCCAACCAGCCCCCACACACCGGTGCTCCGGTCACCGGCACCCCCGCCCGACGCAGGTCGGCGGCGCGCACCAGGCCCCGGCGGCGGAGCTCGCCGGCCAGGTCGGGACGGCCGTCCATGCCCGCCAACACGGCCGCCCGGGCCGCCGCGGCACCACGGCGACGCAGCGGCGGCGGCGCGACGTCCAGCACGGTGACCCCACCGGCGACGTGATGGCGGCCGGGGTCACGCAGCAACGCCCGGTCACCGATGAGCAACGGCAACGGCCGGGCCAGCCGCAGCCGGAGGGTGTCGACTCCCAGCGGGCGTACCCGCACCGGCACCGCCGCCGACCCGACGTGCAGGGTCAGCGTCGCGGGCAGGTCGGCCGCCGGGTCACCGGCCAGCCGCACGTCGACCAGGTCGGTGCTGGCGAACCCGTCGGGGGTGAGCAGAGCGTCGCCCCGGGCGATCCGGTCCCGGGCCACCCCGCGCAGGTTGACCGCCACCCGGGCGACCGGCCCCACCTGCTCGCACGGCTGACCGAGCCGGTGCAGACCCCGTACCCGCACCGGCTCGCCGCTGCCGGCCACCACCAGTTCGGTGCCGACCCGCAGTTCACCGGCGCCCAGGGTGCCGGTGACCACGGTGCCGCTGCCGCGCATGGTGAAGCTGCGGTCGACCCAGAGCCGTACCGGGCCGTCGGTCGATGCGGTGGGCAGCCGGGCGGCCAGCCGGTCCAGCGCGGCCCGCAGCTGCGGCAGCCCGGCGCCGGTGACCGCGCTGACCGCCACCGCCTCCACGTCGCGCAGCGAGGTCGCCGCCAGGTGCGCACCGGCGTGCTCCAGGACCGGGCCCGGATCGGCCAGGTCCGCGCGGGTCACCACCAGCAGCCCGTACGCGACCCCGAGCGCGTCCAACGCGGCCAGGTGCTCCGCGGACTGCGGCATCCACCCCTCGTCGGCGGCGACCACCACCATGGCGGCGGGCACCGGACCGACACCGGCGAGCATGTTCGGTACGAACCGTTCGTGTCCCGGCACGTCGACGAACGCGACAGTGGCGCCGGAGGGCAGTGTCGTCCAGGCGAACCCGAGGTCGATGGTCATGCCCCGGCGGCGTTCCTCCGCCCACCGGTCCGGTTCCATCCCGGTCAGCGCCCGCACCAGGGTGGACTTGCCGTGGTCGACGTGCCCGGCGGTGGCCACCACCAGCATGATCAGTGCTCTCCCGGCACAGCCAGCAC
This sequence comes from Micromonospora maris AB-18-032, assembly GCF_000204155.1. Taxonomy (NCBI): domain Bacteria; kingdom Bacillati; phylum Actinomycetota; class Actinomycetes; order Micromonosporales; family Micromonosporaceae; genus Micromonospora; species Micromonospora maris. The sequence continues at coordinate 3,620,788 of NC_015434.1, forward strand.
GGCGGCCCGTACGGTGTCGTCGGCGTGCGGCGGCACGCACCGCAGATCCAGCAGCAGCCGCCCGTGCGTGACCCGACCCAGCACCGGCGGTTCACCGGTGCGCAGCGGACGGGCGTAGTGCTCCGGCAGGCTCAACGCCCACGAGTCCAACTCCACCCCCGGAGCGCCGCCGCCACCGACGACCGCCACCGACGGCACCACCTCGACCTTGTGCCCGTCGGCCGCAATGGCCTCGCGCAGCCGCTCGGTGCGCTCCCGCAGACTCGCCGGGTCGGTGTGCAGCGCGGTCCGGGTGGGTGTGGCCGGATCACCGAGGGTCGCCGCCAGCGCGGCCAGGGTCAGTTTGTCCACCCGCAACGCCCGGGCCAGCGGATGGCGACGCAGCCGATCCACCAGTTCGGCGCGGCCGAGCAGCAGCCCGGCCTGCGGCCCACCGAGCAGCTTGTCGCCGCTGGCGGTGACCAGCGCCGCCCCGGCGGTCAGGGTGCTCGCCGCGTCCGGCTCGTCGGGCAGCAACGCATCGGGAGCAAGCAGCCCGGAGCCGATGTCGACGACCACCGGCACCCCGAGGTCGGCCAACCGTCGCACCGGCACCGCCGAGGTGAAGCCGCTGACCTGGAAGTTCGACGGGTGCACCTTCAGCACGAACCCGGTGTCCGGGCCGATCGCGTCGGCGTAGTCGGCAAGGGTGCTCCGGTTGGTGGTGCCGACCTCCCGCAGCCGCGCGCCGGTGCTGACGATCAGGTCGGGTAGCCGGAACCCGTCACCGATCTCCACCAGTTCACCTCGGCTGACCACGATCTCGGCGCCGGCGGCCAACACGGTGGCCGCCAGGACCAGGGCGGCGGCACCGTTGTTCACCACGTGCACCGCCTCGGCCTGCGGCACGGCGGCGGCGAGGGCGTCCAACGCGTCACGGCCACGGCGGGCCCGCCGCCCGGTCTGAAGGTCCAGTTCGACGTCGGTGTGCCCGGCGGCAGCGACCATCGCGGTCACCGCCGCGTCCGACAACGCGGCCCGACCCAGGTTGGTGTGCAGCACCACCCCGGTGGCGTTGAGCACGGCACGTGGCGCCGCCGGCGGCAACGCGGCGAGGGCGGCGTCGCGTACCTGATCGGGGTCGATCTCGCCGCGGCGGGCCCGGTCCTGGGCCTGCCGCACGGCGGCCTTCACCCGGTCCCGGCCCAGGCCGACGACGGCCGCGGCCAACCGGGGCTCGGCCAGCAGCGCGTCGGTGCGCGGCACCCGACGCCGCGGGTCGGCGCAACCGTCGCCCATCGGGTCATCTCCTCGGCAGCGTTGGCGGAGACGGACGGGAATCGAACCCGCCTGGCCCGGGTCCCGGACCACACCGGTTTTGAAGACCGGGAGGGGCACCAGCCACCTGAACGCCTCCACCCAGCATTTGATCACAGCCAGCTGGTGATCAGGCCGGGAGGTGGCCGAACGCTGACGCTACGGGATGTCGGCGGCGCGCCGCCGCGCGAGCCGCTCCCGCTGCGGCAGCACCGTGTACCGGGGGTCGCGGGCGGAGGCGACACCGGCGCGGAACACCCCGAACCGGGTGGCCACCGACGCGGCCAGCAACGCCGCACCGGACAACGCCGCCACCACCCGGCTGCGACCACCCAGCACCGCACCGGCCACCCCGACGGCGGTCAACGCCCGCCCGGCCCGCAACAGCTGACCGGCGCGACCGGTCCGGTACGGCTCGCTGAGCAACCCGAGCCGGCTCTCCACCTGATGCGCGCCGTACAACTCCAGCGCGGCACCCGCCACCGCCATCCGCCGGGCCGGCCCCGCCTGCGCCGGTGGCACGGCGATCAGACCCACCCCGGCGCCGCTGGCCAACGCGCTGCCCGCGAACACCACAGGCAGATAGGGGTACGCCTCATGCCACGACGGCACGGCCGTGTCGGCCAGCAACACCCCCGTGTACGTGCCCAGGGCCGGTGCGGTCGCCGCCGCCGCCAGCCCGGCCACCCGCCCGACCGGCGGCAACACCCGGCGGGCCAGCCCCAGCGGACCCCGACGCGGCAGCAGGGGCGCCGCCTCGGCGACGGCAGCCAGCCCGGCGGCCGGCCCGTAGGCGGCGAGGATCCAGGTGCCCACCGACATCGGGGAGGTCGGCTTGGCCACCCGCAGCATGTGGTGGAACCGCTCCGGCCGACCCAGATCCTTCACCAGCAGCCCGGCGCTGGCGGTGACGGCAGCCAACGCGGCGACCCGCCCGGCACGCCGCATCGCCGGCCGGCCGGTCAACTGCCCACCGGCGGCCAGCAGCGACGAACCGGCAGCCACCCCGCCGGTGAACAGGTAGGCGGCGATCTCCCAGGTCCACACCGGCGGCTTGAGGATGGGCCGCCCGTAGTAGGAGCTGAACTCCGCCGGCGGCACCGTCAACCCGGCGTCCCGCCGCTGGCGGGACCGGCGGAACCGCTCCCCCACCGGCGGTTGCTGACTGTTCACCGTTTTCCTCCGAGGAACGCGACGACCGCGCCCGCCGCCATGGCCAGCGCCGCCACCCCCGCACGTTTCCACATCTTCGGCAGGTCGTGGGTGGGCACCTGCGGGTCGGGCGGCAGACCGTACACCTCCGGCTCGTCGAGCAGGAGGAAGAACGCGCCGTCACCACCGACGCCGTCGCTGGGGTCGTGGCCGTAGAGCCGGGCCTCGGGCACCCCCCGCTCGTGCAGGGTGGCGACCCGGGCGGCGGCCCGCTCCCGCAACTCGTCGAGGGGGCCGTACTGGATCGACTCGGTGGGGCAGGCCTGCGCGCAGGCCGGGGTCAGGCCCGCGCCGATCCGGTCGTAGCACAGGGTGCACTTCCACACCCGGCCGTCGTCGACCCGCCGGTCGATGACCCCGTACGGGCAGGCCGACACGCAGTAGCCGCAGCCGTTGCAGATGTCCTCCTGCACCACCACGGTGCCGAACTCGGTGCGGAACAGCGCCCCGGTCGGGCAGACGTCCAGGCAACCGGCCCGGGTGCAGTGCTTGCACACGTCCGACATCATCAGCCAGCGGAAATCGCTGCGCCCCTCGGCCGTGCCGGTACGCCCCGGCGGCCCGGACTGCGGCATCCCCAGGAACTGGGTGGTGGTGTCGGTCTGCTCCGGTGCGGCGGCCGGCCGGGGTTGCTCGATGAACGCGACGTGCCGCCACGAGTTCGCGGTCAACGCCCCGGTGTTGTCGTACGACATGCCGAGCAGGTCCAGCCCGGAGGTGGGTACGCCGTTCCACTCCTTGCAGGCCACCTCGCACGCCTTGCAGCCGATGCAGACGCTGGTGTCGGTGAAGAACCCCATCCGTGGCGGCGCGTCGACCCAACCGGCACCCGTCGCCGGGTCCCGTGGCGTCGACCGGTCATCCGTGTCGACCATCACCGGTCCCCTCTTTCGTCAGCGCCGGTCTCCCGCTCGCCCGTTGCCTCGCCAGGTTTGTCGACCGGTACACCGGGGGTGACCGCCGGCGGCACCGCACCCGCCACGATGCCGGCCCGGGTGCGGTAATCGTCCACCAGGTCCCGCAACGCCGGCCCGGTGGGGCGGCGACCCGGCCGCACGTCACAGGTGCCGATCTTGCTCTCCTGGATCAGCACGTTCGGATCCAGGGTGATGCCGAACAGGTCGTTGGCCGAGTCGCCGGTGACCAACCCCTCGAACCCGAAGTGGTACGGCAACCACAGCTGGTGAATCACCCGACCGTCCACCCGCAACGGCACCAGCCGGTCGGTGACCAGCACCTTCGCCTCGATCACCGCGCGGGCGCTGATCAGATGCGCCCAGCCGAGATGAGTCAGCCCGGCCACCGCCGCCAACGCCGGGGACACCTCGACGAACATCTCCGGCTGCAACTCCGCCAACGGCGCCACCGTACGGCTCATCCCGCCGGCGGTGTGATGCTCGGTCAACCGGCTGACCGTGAACACGTACGGGAACACCTGACTGTGTTCCTGCGGCGGACTCGGATTGATCGAGTTCACCGGATGCCGGTACGTCTTGCGGGTCGGGTTGCCCTGCTGACCGTAGAACGAGTTGCGCACCGGCGACTCGGCCGGCTCGTAGTGCGTGGGCAGCGGGCCGTCGACCACGCCACTGGGCGCGAACAACCAGCCCTTGCCGTCGGACTGCATGACGAACGGGTCGTCGCCGGCCAACGCGGCCGGACCCGTGGCGCCCTCCGGCGGCCGGTACGTCGGCGCCTTCGTCACCTCGAAATCCGGCACGTCGTAACCGGTCCACCGGCCCGCCGACTCGTCCCACCACACATACCGCTTACGTTCGCTCCACGGCCGGCCCTGCGGATCGGCCGACGCCCGGTTGTAGAGCATGCGCCGGTTCGCCGGCCACGCCCAACCCCACTCGGCCGCCACCCAGTCCTGCTCGCGACCGGGCCGCCGACGCGCCGCCTGGTTCACCCCGTCGGCGTACACCCCGGCGTAGATCCAACAGCCCACCGCGGTCGTACCGTCGTCACGGGCCTCGGCGAAACCGGCGAGCGGACGGCCGGTCGCCACCTCGTACCCGTTGATCTCCCGCAGCACCGCCTCGGCGTCCGGCTCGTCGTGCGGACCGTGCGTGGGATAGTCCCAGGCCAGGTCCAGCAGCGCCCGGTCGCGCGGCAACGACGACCCGGCCAACTTCTCCCGCAGCCTGCGGCCCAGGTGGTAGAAGAACCACAACTCCGAACGGGCGTCACCCGGCGGGTCGACGGCCTTCTCCCGCCACTGCACCAACCGCTGCGTCTGGGTGAAGGTGCCCTCCTTCTCCACATGCGAGGCCGCCGGCAGGAAGAACACCTCGGTACGACACTCCTGCGGCACGATCTCCCCGGTGGCCACCTCGGGGCCACGCTGCCAGAACGTCGCGCTTTCGATCATGAACAGGTCCCGGACCACCAGCCAGTCCAGGTTCGCCATGCCGAGCCGCTGCGCCCGACCGTGCGCCGAACCGACCGCCGGGTTCTGACCGAGCAGGAAATAGCCCTTGATCTTCCCGTCGATCATGTCGAGGACCTGCTGATAGGTCCCGTGGTCACCGGTCATCCGAGGCAGGTAGCCGTAGCAGAAGTCGTTGTCCGGGGTCGCCGCGTCCCCCCAGTACGCCTTGAGCAGACTCGCCGCGTACGCCCGCGCGTTGCCCCAGAAACCCTTCTGCCCCGGGTGCCGGATCGCGTCCACCCAGTCGTCGAAGGTCGGATGCTGGGCGTGATGCGGCATCGGCAGATAGCCCGGCAGCAGGTTGAACAGCGTCGGAATGTCGGTGGACCCCTGGATGCTGGCATGCCCACGCAGCGCCAACACCCCACCACCGGGGCGACCCACGTTACCCAGCAACAACTGGATGATCGCGCCGGTACGGATGTACTGCACCCCGACGCTGTGCTGCGTCCACCCCACCGAGTAGATCAGGCAACCGGTCCGCTCCCGACCCGAATTCTGCGTCCATGCACGGGCCAGCTCCAGGAACTTCTCCCGCGGCAGACCACACACCCGCTCCACCATCTCCGGCGTGTAGCGGGCGAAGTGCCGCTTGAGGATCTGGTACACGCAGCGCGGATGCTGCAGCGTCTCGTCCCGCTCGACCTGCCCGGCGATCGGCGCACCATGCGACTCGTGCCGCAACCCGGCGGCCGTCTCCCGCTCCATCGCCGTGTGACCGCTGCCGGAATCCCGCTCGTGCCCGGCGTACTGCCAGCTGTCCTGCACGTAGCTGCCGGTCGCCGGATCGAACCCGGAGAACAGCCCGTCGGCGTCCTCGGCGTCGACATAATCCTCGCTGACGATCGTCGCCGCGTTGGTGTACGCCAGCACGTACTCCCGGAAGTCCAACTCGTTGCTCAGGATGTAGTTGACCACCCCACCGAGCAACGCGATGTCCGAGCCCGCCCGGATCGGCAGGTACGTGTCAGCCGACGCGCTGGTCCGGGTGAACCGGGGATCGACATGGAACACCTTCGCCCCACGCTTACGCGCCTCCATCACCCACTGGAAGCCCACCGGGTGGGCCTCGGCCATGTTCGACCCCTGGATGACGATGACGTCAGCGTTCGCCACGTCCTGTTGGAAAACCGTCGCGCCGCCGCGACCGAAGCTGGCCCCCAGACCGGGGACGGTGGCGGAGTGTCAAATCCGCGCCTGGTTCTCGATCTGAAGTGCCCCCATCGCGGTGAACAACTTCTTGATGAGGTAGTTCTCCTCGTTGTCCAGCGTCGCCCCGCCGAGGCTGGAGATGCCCAACGTACGGTTCAGCGGACGACCCTCGGCGTCGACGTCCTCCCAGGTCTCGGCACGCGCGGCGAGAATCCGGTCGGCGATCATGTCCAGCGCCGTGTCGAGGTCCAGGTCCTCCCACTCGGTGGCGTACGGCCGCCGGTACCGCACCGTCGTCTGCCGCAGCGGACTGGTAACCAGACTCTTGCTCGCCGACCCCTTCGGGCAGAGCCTGCCCCGGGAGATGGGGCTGTCCGGGTCGCCCTCGATCTGGGTCACCCGGTTGTCGGAGACGAAGACCCGCTGCCCACAACCGACCGCACAGTACGGGCAGACGGACCGGGCCACCCGGTCGGCGTCCTCGGTGCGCGCAGTGAGCCCGGCCGAACGAGCGGACTGCGCCGCCGCGCCCCGGCCCAGCGGATCGGTGCCCGTGAGCTGCCGGTACACCGGCCAGCCCAGCAACACGTCCCGCAGCCCCACGCTCGTCAACCTCCGCCCTTGATCCTTCGCCTCTGACCTTAGGGCAGCCGGGCGCAGTCGGACAGCCGGGCCGACAGAACTCGGGAAACAGCACACCGCCCCCGGCCCGTTGACGGGGCCGGGGGCGGCGCGTGGGTGTCGGTGTGCAGGTCGCCTCTCGGCGAGTGGCGCGACGCGGCTCCAGCCGGACGGTATTCCGCGACGGCAAATTAGGTGAGGCCCGGGGACACTGGATCACACCGACGCTCGGTACAACCGACCCACGCCCGTTCTTGTTCCCACTTGCTGTCGGCTCACTCCCACTGGTTTTCCGGGTTCTTGGGTGGTTGCGGTGGGGGGTTGGGGCGGCCGTGCCCGGCTTCGGGCGGTCAGGCTTGATCCGTACGTCGGGCACGGTCGCCCCAACCCGACCCGGTCGACCTTCGTCCATCCCGTCGGCATCCGCTTTCGGCGGCCCCGTGGGTGTTGTCGGGGTAGGTGGGTAGACGCCATGTGGCCGGCACCCAGGTTCGGGTGCCGGCCACATGGTTTCTTGCTCCCTCTGTGGAGGAATGTCTTTGGGGTCAGCTGTTCCAGTACTTGGCGACCAGGTCAGCGGCCTGCTGCTCCCACTGGGCGTAGTGATCCGGGTACGCCGACACCTGCACCGTCTGCGCGGCCCTGGTCAACGGCATGTCCTGCCAACCGTCAACCTGCTTGAGGCCCTTCAGGAAGGCGGTCGTGGAGTACTCGGGGTCGGTGATCTGCTCCACCGTGCCCCAGCCGCTGGACGGACGCTGCTGGAACAAGCCCTGGGAGTCGTGGTCGTTACGGTCACCCAGGTGGCCGAGGTTCTCCAACTTCGACTCCTGCAACGCGGTGGCGATGGAGACGACCGCGGCACGCTCGTCCATGCCGGCCTTCTTCGTGGCGGCGATGATCGCCTTCGTGTTCGCGACCTGCTCATCGTTCAGATCGATACGCGACTGCGCACCCTGCACACCATGCGGGATCAACTTGCCCGCATCCGGCTTGTCAGCCTGCACCACGGCGGCGACGGGGGTGGTCTTCACCTCGGTGGTGTCGGCGTGGACGGCCACCGGGCCGGCGAACACGCCACCGGCGAAAGCCAGACCAGCAACACCGAGCATGCTCTTACGGAAGATCGAGTTCATGACCAAGCTCCATTCGGGGGTAGACACACACCACGGGGGACGGGTGCATGCAAACGCCGTCAGGCGCTCAAAAAGGGGGGAAGGTTCACCGGCTCACACGCGGGGCGGGGACCCATCGCGGGGCCCCGGGGGGGGGGGGGGGACACCTTCGCGGCGCCGGGACCATGTACAACGACCGACCACCCACCATCATTCCCGGGGGCCGGGCCAACCACGGAGCCATCTGGCCTGCTCCGGAAGCCTCCATCAGCCGGTCAGACATGCACAACGACCCGCCGGCCACCACCATTCCCGAGGGCTGACCATCCACCTCCCGGAGGTCGGCCACTCACGGAGCCATCCGCTCGGCACCGCAGCCTTCGTCAGCCGGTCAGGTAAGCCCAACCGTCCGCCGGCCGCTATCACTCCCCGGACGCTCTCGCGCCAGCCCGGACATACCACGCACCGCCCGCACTTCCGGCGACCGCAAGGGCGGAGGCAGGCGGCGACGGCGACGCACCGTTACGCCGACACGGCGGGATCCAGCTCGGTGGGATTCCGCCATTTCGCCGAAACGGTGTCGATCATCGCGCGCCGGGGCACGCCCCAACGGCATCCCTGCGCGGACCGTCATTACACGGCCCTCACCGTTACGCCGAAACGGCGGGATTCTGGGCGGCGGGAAAGCGCCGTTTCGGCGTAACGGGCTTGTTCACGGTGCTCGTGGGGTGGGTGGGATTTGGTGGGGGTGGGTTGGGGAGAGTCCGGTTCTGGGGGGTGTGGGGTTACCCTGGCAGGATGCAGGCCGTCTACGGAGTGACGACCGGCGTGGCGCACCTCGCCCGGCCGGGGCGGCCCGCCGTGGTGGCCCGGACGTTGAGCGAGCTGCGTGGGCCCACCCGTGGGGTGGTGGAGCTGCCGGTACGACTGATGTGGTGCAGCGACCGCGCGTTCGACCTGGCCGACCCCGACCAGCTGCTCTGGATGTACGAGAACGTGCTGCGGGAAACCACCAGCGTCGACGATCTGCGTCGGTTGGTCAACGGGCGGACCCTGCCGCGGGTGTGGCGCCTGCTGAACCTGCCCCGGGGCGTACGCACCGCCTGGGAGAGCCGGCACCGGGGTCTGCGGTCGGCGTGATCACGCCGCATCCGCACGACTTCTACCGCGAGGTGGCCCGGGTCGCGTTGACCGTGGCCGGGCCGTACCGGTTCGTGCTCGGCGGTGGTGTCGCGTGGGCCGCGCACGGGCTGGTGACCCGCCCTACCGAGGACGTCGATCTCTTCGCCGACGTGGAGGGGGCCGCCGCCGCGGCAGCCGCCGACGTACGCGACGCCCTGCGGGCGGCCGGGTTCGAGGTGACCGACGCAGACCCGGACAGCGACCTCGGCGACCTCTTCGACGGCTTCCACGCGGACATGCGGGACTTCGTGGTCGCCCGGGACGGCCGGCGGATCCGGCTCAGTCTGGCCCGCCTCGACCGGCACCGCAGCCCGGTGGTGATGGACTTCGGGCCGGTGATGGACGTCCGCGACCTGATCGCCAACAAGACCGCCGCCCTGGTCAACCGGCGCGAGGTACGCGACTACATCGACGTGGCCGCCGCCCTGGCCGACCGGTCGGTGGCCGAACTGCTGGAGCTGGCCCGGCAGCTCGATCCCGCCTTGGACGACGAGGATGTCCGCGCCGCCGGCCGCTACCTCGACCGGATCCCCGACCGACGCTTCGCCCGCTACGGCCTCGACACTGCCGACATCACCCGAGTCCGTCGGCAACTGGCAACCTGGCCCCGCTGACCACAGGCTGACCAGGAACGCTGCACCCCGCCGGCAACGAACGGCGTGCCCCCGCCAACAAACCCTTCAATCGCAGGCGTTAACAAGGGGCCCCTCCTCTACCGCAGGCGTTAACAAGGGGCCCCTCCTTGCAGGTCATTTGGTGAAGCGGCCGCCGGTGACGCCGAGCACTTCGCCGGTGATGAAGCTCGACTCCTGCGAGGCGAAGAAGACGTACGCGGGCGCCAGTTCGGCGGGCTGGCCGGGGCGGCCGACCGGGGTGTCCGTACCGAACTGTTCGACCTTCTTCTCCGGCATGGTCGCCGGGATCAGAGGGGTCCAGATCGGGCCGGGGGCGACCGCGTTCACCCGGATGCCCTTGTCGACCAGGTCTGCGGCGAGGGACTTGGTGAAGTTCGCGATCCCCGCCTTGGTGGTGGCGTAGTCGAGCAGCTGCGGCGACGGGTCGAACGCCTGGATCGACGAGGTGTTGATGATCGCCGAACCCTCCTCCAGGTGCGGCAGGGCCGCCTTGCACAGCCAGAACATCGCGTACAGGTTGGTCTTGAGCACCCGGTCGAACTGTTCGGTGCTGATCCCGGCGATGCCCTTGTCCTGCGCCATCTGGTAGGCGGCGTTGTTCACCAGGATGTCGATGCCGCCCAGGTCGGACAGGGCCCGGTCGATCAGCCCTTGGCAGGTGCTCTCGTCGGTGATGTCGCCGCGCACCGCGACGCCCTTGCGGCCGGCGGCCTCGATGAGCCGTACGGTGTCCTGCGCGTCGGCGTCCTCCTCCTCGCTCAGGTAGGAGATGAGCACGTCGGCGCCCTCACGGGCGAAGGCGATCGCCACCGCCCGACCGATGCCGGAGTCACCTCCGGTGATCACCGCCTTCTTGCCGTCGAGTTTGCCGCTGCCGGAGTACGTCTCCTCGCCGTGGTCGGGCTTTGGGTTCATCTCCCCCGTACGCCCCGGTGGCGTCTGCTGCTGGGCCGGCTGTCCCGACTGCTGGCCGTACTGCTCGGTGGGGTCCTGCTGGGTGTGCTGGTCCTGGCTCACGGGGGTCTCCTCGTGCGGGTCGTTGGGATCCGGTCCCGGATGGCCCTACCCCCACCGGCGGCGCGGAAACGGCCGACCGTGCCGTGGATCATCACCGCTGAGGCATCCTAGGATCCTGGGTGACAGGAACGGCGATGGGTGTCGACGGGCGATCAGTGTCAACGCTGGTGCGGCAGCCGGGCGGCCAGCGCCAGGGCGGTGCGGACGGGCAGCGCCTCGACCAGTTGACCGAAGTCGGACCGGCCCAGGCAGAACCGGGTGAACGCCCGCCAGCCGGGCGGCGTGCCCAACGCCAGGTGGAAGAACTCCGGTCGCTGGGCGAAGACCTCCCGCAGCCGGTGCCCGGCCCGGATGGCCGGCATGAGCCGCTGCTGCACCGCGCTTTCGTAGCCGGTCAGATCGGCGGCGGCGACCGCCTCACCCGCCAGTTCCCCGGAACGCAACGCGAAGCTGATCCCCTCCCGGCTCCACGGTTCCAACAGGCCGGCGGCATCCCCGGCGACCAGGACCCGGCCCCGGCGCAACGGTGAGTCCTCGGCGCGGCAGCGGGTCAGGTGCCCGGTGTCGTGCACCGGTGACACCCCGGCCAGGCCCAGTCGGTCGACAAAACGGCGCAGATACTCCCGGGTGCGCTCCCCGTCGCCCCGACCGGCGATCACCCCGACGCTGAGCCGGTCGGCTTTGGGAAACACCCAGGCGTACGAGCCGGGCAGCGGGCCCCAGTCGAGCAGCATCCGACGCCGCCACCGGGCCTGCTGCTGCGGTGACACCGGCAATTCCAGTTCCAACCCCAGATCCACCTGCCGGTAACGCACCCCGACGTGGCGGGCGCTGACCCCTGACGAGCCGTCCGCACCGACGACAGTCCGCGCCAGGACCGTGGCATCGTCGGCCAGCCGCAGGCGTACGCCGTCGGGGGTCTGATCCACGGCACGGACCGTGACCCGCTCGCGGACCTCGGCCCCGGCGGCCACTGCGGCGGCGCGCAGCCGGTCGTCGAACTCGTCGCGACGCACCATCCGCACCAGCGCACCGGGCCGGTGCCGTCGGGTGAACGAACGACGCCCGTCCAAAGTGAAGGTGACCTCATCGACCGCGTCGTGCACGGGCACGTCGATGCGGGTGGCGACGGCCGCGAACGAGATGCCGGTCAACCCGCCGCCGCAGGTCTTGTAACGCGGGTGCGCGGCGCGTTCGAGGACCAGCGTGCGGACGCCGCGCCGGGCGGCGGCGAAAGCGGCCGACAGGCCGGCCGGCCCACCGCCGATCACTGCGAGTTCCCAGACGGTCACCGCAGCAGCGTAGAGCAGGGTGGGCCACCACGCGGGGACGCCGATCCACGCGCCGTCGCCGGTGCATTTTCGGCCTCGCAGGGGGTAACCGCGCGGCGCAGACCGCCTGGGTGGGCGGGTGGAGCGTGAGGAGGGCACCATGCAGCAGGTGCAGCTGTCGGACGTCGAGGTGCGGGTGTACGACGCGGTGGCGGCGCTGGAGGCACGCGGACAGGTCCCGTACCCGGACTCGATCGCCCAGGAGTGCGGACTGACCGAGGAGCAGTTGCAGACGCCACTGCACCTGCTCACCGAGAAGAACCTGCTGCACCGGGAGGACTCCCCGATGGCCGGGCTGGACTTCGGTCCCCGGTTCTGCGCGCAGCAACTGGCGTGACGGACGCCGCCCGAGCGGCACCCGAGTCCTACGACGGGCGACGACGGTGGCAGGCCCTCGGCGTCGGGTTGGTCGCGGCGTTCATGACGCTGCTGGACATCAGCATCGTCAACGTGGCCATCCCGTCGCTGGACCGGGGGTTGGACGCCAGCCCGGCCGACCTTCAGTGGGTGCTGTCCGGGTACGCGTTGGCCTTCGGGTTGGTGCTGGTGCCCGCCGGTCGCTTCGGTGACGTGCACGGCCGCCGCAACGCCTTCGTCTTCGGCATCGCGCTGTTCACGGCGACCAGCGCAGTGGCCGGCCTGGCCCAGTCCGCCACCTGGCTGGTCCTCGCCCGGCTCCTCCAGGGCGCCGCCGCCGGGCTGGTGAATCCGCAGGTGACCGGGATGATCCAGCAGCTTTTCCAGGGTCCGGAACGGGCTCGACCTTTCGGCCTGCTCGGTGCCACCATCGGCATCTCCACCGCGATCGGTCCGCTGCTCGGCGGCGTGCTGATCGCCGCGGGCGGCCCGGAACACGGCTGGCGGTGGGTCTTCTTCGTCAACGTCCCGGTGGGGATCGTCGCGATGGTCCTCGGCTGGCGGCTGATCCCGCATCGGCCGGTGGGTCAGACCGTCCGCCGCCGCGCGGACCCGGTGGGTGTCCTGCTGCTCGGCGTGGGTGTGACGCTGCTGCTGCTGCCGATGGTGCAACGGGAGCAGTGGCACGGCCCGGCCAAGTGGCTGCTGCTGCCCGCCGGCCTGATCACGCTTGTCGGCTTCACGTTCTGGGAGCGGCGGTACGCCCGGCGGGGTCCCCCGCTGTTCGACGTGGGCCTGTTCCGGGTCCAGTCGTACGCCCTCGGCGCGCTGATCGCCCTGAGCTACTTCGGCGGCTTCACCGCGATCTTCTTCATCTTCACCCTCTATCTCCAGACCGGGCTCGGCTACAGCGCCCTCGTCGCCGGTCTGGCCATCACCCCGTTCGCGCTCGGCTCGGCCGTCGCGTCGGCGATCGGTGGTCGGATCGTCAACCGGTTCGGTCGGCCGCTGGTCGCCGCCGGGCTGCTCGCCGTGGTGGTCGGGCTCGGTCTGGTCGCGTTGGCCATCGAGGTGGCGCCGCACGCGCCGGTGCCGTGGGTGACCGCCGCTCCCCTGCTGCTCGCCGGGATCGGCAGCGGTCTGGTGATCGCCCCGAACCAGACGTTGACCCTCTCCGAGGTGCCGGTGCCGCAGGCGGGCAGCGGCGCGGGGATGCTGCAGACCGGTCAACGCATCGGCTCGGCGGCCGGCATCGCCGCCGTGGGCGCGGTCTTCTTCTCGGCCGTGGGCAGCGACAACGACTGGTCGAAGGCGTTCGAGCAGTCGCTGCTGGTGTCGGCCGGGATCATCGCGTTGGCCCTGCTGGTCGCCCTCGTCGACATCTTCCGCCACCGCCGGCACGCCTGAGGCTACGGTGTGGGTGACGCGAAGCGGCCGGCCCCGTGGGGCCGGCCGCTTCGGAACTCACCAGAGCTGGGAGACGATGTCCGCCGCCTGCTCCTCCCACTGCGCGTAGTGGAACGGGTAGGCCGACACCTGCACCGTCTGCGCCGCGGCGGTCAACGGCATGTCACGCCACCCGTTGACGTTCTTCAACGCCTGGAAGAAGGCGTTCGAGGAGTACTCGGGATCGGTGATCTGCGCTTCGGTGCCCCAGCCGCTGGACGGACGCTGCTGGAACAGCCCCTGCGAGTCGTGGTCGTTGTACGCCCCCAGGTGGCCGAGGTTGTACAGCTTCGACTCCTGCAACGCGGTGGCGATGCCGATCACCGCGCCCCGCTCGCCGACGCCGGTCTTCTTGGCCACCTCGATGATGGTCTTGGCGTTCTCCCGCTGGGCGCCGTCCAGCGGCACACGCGACTGCGCGCCCTGGACGCCGTGCGGGATCAACTCCCCACGGCTCGGCTTGCCGGCGGACGGCTTGTCGGTACGGCCACCGGTGGTCAGCGCCGACTCGACAGTCGTGCCGGTGGTCTCCCGACCGGTGGCCTTGTCGATCGCGGCCACGGCACCCTCGTGCGGGCCGGTGGTGAGCGGTGCGGCGACGGCCGTCGGGCCGAAGGCCAGCCCGGCGAGGGCGGTGACGCCCACCACGCTCAGCGTGGTCTTGCGATTCGGGTTCGTCGCGATGGCCGGGAGCCATCGAGTGAAGTCGAACTTCACGATGGTTGCCCTTTCGATCGTTACGAGCCGCTCGGGGTTGAGCCGCTCTCGGGGGACGATCGCCGGCAGGGGTTTGGATGCCAGCGTCTCGGGGGACACAACCCGGCCGACGTGTCGGGCATTTCCAGAAATAGCCCGGACGCGGAGGGTGAGACCCTGCTCACGCCCCGGGTCGGGCAGACACTCTGACCCGGCACGAACCGGACGCCGGTGTGGATCAGTGACGAACCGGTCAGTCGGCAGGCACGCCGAAGCGCACCAGCACGTGCCAGAGCTGCTTGAGGTGTTGCCGCGTGTCGGTGACCGGGCCCCGGTCGGCCCAGCGGGCCGGGTCGGTGACGACCGAGGCGGCGGCCCGACCGATCAGGGCGGCGGTGAGCGGTTCGCCGGGTCGGGCGAACTCGGCGTGCACCCGGGCCGCCAGCGGCACCATCGCCGGCCCCCGGAAGTCGGCGTCGACCTGGTCCACCGGCAGGACGAAGCCGGCGTGCCAGCGCAGCCGGAACCCGTACCGTCGGGCGGCCGTGGCGAGGTCCGCGCCGACGGCGGTGCCCCGGAACGAGGGATCGGCGACCAGCTCCTGCACGTCCCGGCCCAGGTGCAGTTCGCCGTGCACCTGGGCCTCGACGTAGTCGTCCAGGGCCCGGCCGGCGGCGGCTGCCGCGAGGTCCTCGCGGCGGCGCAGCAGGTACGCGGTGAGGTCGACCAGGTTCATGCCGGGACGGCCCAGGCAGACGCCGGTGTCCACCGTCGCCGCGAGCAGCGCGGCCAACACCGGCTCGAACACCTCGGCGGTGCCGACGTCGCGGGGACCGAGGTGGCTGTCGCCGAAGCAGAACGTGGTGCGGTGCCGCACCTCGGGCCGCAACCGCAGGTGGCAGGAGCCGAACCGGACAGCGGCGCCGTCCGGGTGGTCGAGCAGGTTCAGGCCGCCGTACTTCGGCCGCTCCGCCGGGCGCACGCCCGGTCGCTGGTACGCCCCGCCGAACATCTGCTGCTCCCACCGGTCCCGATCGCCCCCCGGGTACGCGGTCAGCCCGCCGTTGGAGATCCCGGTCTCGAACTGGCTGCGGTAGACACCTTGCGCGGCGAGGGCCTGCGCGACCGACCGGCCGTCGGCGAGCAGCCGGTCGGGGTGGAAGTTGAGGGTGATCCGGCCGTCGTGGCCGATCGCCTCGACGAGGTGCGCCGGGTCGGCGCGTACGTCGGTGAGCAGTCGACCGATGATGGCCCGCGCGTCCGGACGGTCGCGCAGCGCCACGGTCCGCACGTGCCGCAGCGCGTGACGCTGGGCCGGGGTCAACGTCGGTGGCGGGCCGGGCTGGCGTGGGGCGACACCGACGGCGGGTGGAACCGCCGCCGGTGCGCGTTCACAATCGGGTACGGATGACACGGCGACAGGGTCGCCCGACTCTGACCGCCGACGCATCACATTTGTCGGCGACGCAGGTCAGTGTCCCCGGGCCAGCCACTGCGGCAGTTGCGGCGCTTCGGCGCCGATGGTGCTGCTGTCACCGTGACCGGGACGCACCACGGTCTGCGGCGGCAGGGTGAGCAGCCGGTCGCGGATCGAGTCGATGATGGTGCCGAAGTCGCTGTAGGAGCGGCCGGTGGCACCGGGACCGCCGGCGAACAGGGTGTCGCCGGTGAAGACGACCTCCTGGGCGGCGTCGTGCAGGCAGCACGCGCCGGGGCTGTGCCCGGGGGTGTGCAGCACGGTCAGCGTGCTGCCGCCGACCTGGATCCGCTGGCCGTCGTGCAGCTCGCCGCCCGGCGGTTCGTCGGGGTGCACCATGTCCCACAGCACCCGGTCGGCGGGGTGCAGCAGCACCGGCGCGCCGGTGGCGCGGGACAGCTGCGGGGCGACCCGGACGTGGTCGTCGTGGGCGTGGGTGGCGACGATCGCGGTGACCCGGCGGCCGGCCACCACCTTGCAGATGGCGTCCACGTCGTGCGGGGCGTCGATGACCACGCACTCGGTGTCGTCGCCGACCACCCAGACGTTGTTGTCGACGTCGAAGGTCTGCCCGTCGAGGGAGAAGGTGCCGGAGGTGACGGCGTGGTCGATGCGGGCGGTCATCAGAAGACCACCACCGAGCGCAGCACGTCGCCGTGGTGCATCCGGGCGAACGCCTCCTCGACCCCGTCGAGGCTGATCTCCTCGGTGACGAAGGCGTCCAGGTCGAGGCGGCCCTGCAGGTAGAGCTCGGTGAGCATCGGGAAGTCGCGGCTGGGCAGACAGTCGCCGTACCAGCTCGACTTGAGTGCCCCGCCCCGGCCGAAGACGTCCAGCAGCGGCAGTTCGACGCGCATCTCGGGGGTGGGTACGCCGACCAGCACGACGGTGCCGGCCAGGTCACGGGCGTAGAAGGCCTGCTTCCAGGTCTCCGGTCGACCGACCGCGTCGATCACCACGTCGGCGCCGAACCCGCCGGTGGCGGCCTGGATCTCGGCCACCGGGTCGGCCTCGGAGGCGTTCACGGTGTGGGTGGCGCCGAACTTGCGGGCCCAGTCGAGCTTGCGGGAGTCGGTGTCCACCGCGACGATCGTGGTCGCGCCGGCCAGCACCGCACCGGCGATCGCCGCGTCGCCGACACCGCCGCAGCCGATCACCGCCACCGAGTCACCGCGGGTCACCCCGCCGGTGTTCATCGCCGCGCCGAGCCCCGCCATCACACCGCAGCCGAGCAGCCCCACGGCGGCGGGCCGGGCGGCCGGGTCCACCTTGGTGCACTGGCCGGCGTGCACGAGCGTCTTCTCGGCGAACGCGCCGATGCCCAGGGCCGGGGTGAGTTCGGTGCCGTCGGTCAGGGTCATCTTCTGGGCGGCGTTGTGGGTGGCGAAGCAGTACCACGGGCGGCCGCGTCGGCAGGCCCGGCACACACCGCAGACGGCCCGCCAGTTGAGCACCACGAAGTCGCCCGGGGCGATCGCGTCGACCCCCGCACCGACCTGCTCGACGATGCCGGCGGCCTCGTGCCCGAGCAGGAACGGGTAGTCGTCGTTGATGCCGCCCTCGCGGTAGTGCAGGTCGGTGTGGCAGACCCCGCAGGACTGCACCCGTACCACCGCCTCACCGGGCCCGGGGTCCGGCACCACGATGTCGGTCACCTCGACCGGAGCGCCCTTGCTGCGCGAGATGACTCCCCTGACCTGCTGGCTCACGCTTTCCTCCTCATCCGCGCCGGCGCGCCGCGCCGCCGTGCTGCGGCTTCGCCGGTGAACCGACGGCGCCGACGATCATTCCCGGAGGCGAACCTACCGCCGCGACCACCGATCGGCACAGTGTCCGGGCGGCCGACCGGCAGGTCCGGCCCGTCGTGCTGGCGTCGGGCGGCGTTGCGCCACCGCAGCACCTGCACCACACCCACCGCCCACAGTACGTACTGCACGGCGAAAGCCCAGCGGTATGCGTCGAGACCGGGCACGGTCTGCCCGGCCGGGGTGGCCACGTCGAGCACCACGCCGATGGCGAGCACCAGGGCGATCGCCGCGACGAAGCCACCGACGTTGACGATCCCGGTGGCGCTGCCGATGCGGTTGACCGGGTTGAAGGTGCGGACGAAGTCGAAGCCGATAAGCGAACCGGGGCCGTTGAAGGCCAGCACCAGCACCAGGGCGACGAGCAGCCAGCCGGGCGCACGGCCGGGCCAGGCCAGCACCACCGTCCAGGTCGCCGCGGTCGCCGCGACGATGCTGAAGACCACCACCGAACGCCGTCGCGGGAACCGGGCGCACAGGTGCGCCACCGTCGGCCCGGTCACCAGCATGCCCATCGTCAGTACAGTGAGCAGGGTGGCGGCCGCGGTGGGGGTGAGCCCCTGCCCCTGCACCAGGAACGGGAAGCCCCACAGCAGCGCGAACACGCTGCCGGAGAACTGGGCGACGAAGTGGGTCCACAGCCCGAGGCGGGTGCCCGGGGCGGCCCAGGCGGCGGCGAGCAGCCCGCGCGGCGGCGGCGCGGCGGCCACTGTCACCCGGCGCGGGCTGTCCCGGATCGCGGCGACGGCCACCAGCAGGATCACCGTGGACACTGCGGCGGCGGTCAGGAAGGCGGTGGTCCAGCCGGTGTGTTCCAGCAGCAGCACGAGCGGGACGGCGCCGAACACCGCGCCGAGTTGCCCGAGCGTGCCGGTCAACTGCACGAGCATCGGGTTGCGGCGGCCCGGGAACCAGTACGCGACGATCCGCAGCACGCTGATGAAGGTCATCGCGTCGCCGAGACCGACCAGGACGCGAGCCGCCACGGCCAGGCGTACGTCGGTGGCGAGGGCGAAGCAGAGTTGACCGGCCACCATCAGGGCGCCGCCGGTGATCAGCAGGCGGCGGGAGCCGTACCTGTCGAGCAGCATGCCGACGGGCACCTGCATCAGCGCGTACACGGCGAGTTGGGCGACGGTGAAGGTGGCAAGCGTCGCGGCGCTGATCTCGAAGCGGTGGGACGCCTCCACCCCGGTGACACCGAGCGAACTGCGGTGGAACACCGACGCGGCGTACGCGCTCAGGGCCACGCCCCAGACCAGCAGCGCCTGCCGGCGCGGTACGGGTGCCGGGTCGGCCAGGCTCACCGCAGGCCCCGCAGCGCGCGGGCGGCGTTGTCGATGTGGGTGGCCACGGTGGCCAGCCACGGTCCGGGGTCGTCGGCGTCGAGGGCGGCCAACTGGGCGGCGTGGTCGGTCAGCGCCATGTCGGCCCAGCGGGGCGAGAGCCGGAAGGTCGTCTCACCCATTCGCAGTTGCCGGTCACGCAGCCGCTGGTACAACTCGGCGAGGATCTCGTTGCCGGCGGCGTCCACGACGGTGGCGTGGAACGCCCGGTCGGCGGCCATCAGGGCGGTCAGGTCACCGGCGGTGTGGGCGGCGCGCATCTCGGCCAGCCGGGCGGCCAGGTCGGCGCGGATCTCGGCGCGCCGCGGCCAGACCTGCTCGGCGGCGTGCACCTCGACCAGCCGGCGGGCCTCGATGACGTCGGTGATCTCGCGGGCCGAGACCGGCAGGATCAGCGCCCCTCGCTTGGGATAGAGCCGGACCAGCCCTTCGGTCTCCAGTCGCAGCAACGCCTCCCGCACCGGAGTTCGTGACACCCCGGTCGCCTCGGCGATCTCACCCTCGCTGACCAACGACCCACCGGGATGGACCTGTTCCAGGATGGCCTGCTTCAGGTGGCGGTAGGCGCGTTCGGCGGCCGAGGGCGCGGCGGTACGACCGACCGACGAGGGATGCGTCATGTATCTATCATGCGCCTCAGGACTTTCGGCAGCTCCGGCAGGGTCCCGACGGTCGCCGGCTGCGCGGTGGCCGTGGCGGTCGTCCTGCTGCTATCGCGACCCGGGTGCCGTGGCCCAGAAGTCGCGCACCAGTTCGCTGAACTCCTCGGCACGCTCGACCTGCGGCAGGTGTCCACAGCCGGCGAACACCTGGGTACGGGCGTGGGGCAGCAGCGTACGCGCGGCGGCCAGGTGCGCCGGCGGCAGGATCCGGTCGTCGTCGCCCCAGACCACCAGGGTCGGCAGGCCGAGTCCGGCCAACCGGCCGAGCAGCTCGTCGCGCCAGGGCTGCCGGATGCCGCGCACGGTGCCGAGACCACGCGCGGTCTCCAGCACCACCCGTGCGGCGTACGGGCGGCGGGCCACCGCCAGGGTGTGCCCGATCCGCTCGGGGCTGGCCAGCGTCGGGTCGTGGAACAGCGCCCGCTCGGCGCGACCGGCCGTGTGACGGCTGGGCCGCAGCAGCAGCCGACCCAGGCCGGGCAGGGTGATCAGCCGCAACGCCAGGGTCACCTCGCGGCCGAAACCCGCGCTGGCTACCAGGGTGAGGGAGGCGACCCGGGTCGGCCGGGTGACCGCGTACCCCATGGCGACGGCGCCGCCGAGCGAGTTGCCCACCAGATGCACCGGCTCGTCGACCCCGGCCGCGTCCAGGTAGGCGCCGACGAACCGGGCCAGCGCCGGCAGGGTGTACGGCTCGGTCATCGGCAACGATCCGCCGTGGCCGGGCAGGTCGACGCTGTGCACCCGGTACCGGTCGGCCAGCAGGTCATGCTGTTCGGTGAAGTCCCGCAGCGTACGCCCGATGCCGTGCAGCAGCAGCACCGGCGGCCCGGCGCCGTCGACGCGGTGATGGACCCGCCGCCCGTCGACGGTGAGGTGCCGGAACCGCGCGGGGGTGCTCACCCTTGCGCGGGGGTACGGGGGCGGGTCTCGGCGCGGCCGATGGCGGCCAGCAGGTGACGGTGAGCGGCCGGCGCGACCCGGACCAGCAGGTCGGGAAGGCGGGCCGACCAGCCGATCAGGACGCGACCGCGGCGGCGGGCGACGCCTCGCAGGATGGCCTCGGCGGCGGTCGCCGGGTCGATGGTGAGCAGTCGTTCGAATCGCCGCCGGCCGTCCTCGAACTGGACCCGGTCCACCCCGCTGCCCACCCGCGCGTCGCGGGCGATGCGGGTCCGCACCCCACCCGGGTGCACGCAGGTGACGCCGATGCCGTCGGCGGCGAGTTCGTGTCGCAGCGCCTCGGTGAAGCCGCGTACCGCGAACTTGCTGGCCGAGTAGGCGACCTGGCCCGCCGGGGCGATCAGCCCGAACAGGCTGCTGACGGCGACCAGGTGCGCGCCGGGTTCGGCCTTGAGCGCCGGCAACAACGCGTGGGTCAACTGTGCCACCGCCCGGAAGTTCACCTCGACGACCCAGCTGAACTCGTCGAAGGTCACCTCGTCGAAGCGCCCGCCGAGGGCCACCCCGGCGTTGTTGACAAGCAGTCGGATCCTCGGGTGTCGGGTGCGGATCTGCTCGGCGACAGCGGCGGTGGCCTGCGCGTCGGCCAGATCGACCTGGTACGTGTGCACCGTCCGACCGGTGGCGCGCAGCGCGGCGGCCACCGCGTCGAGGCCGTCGGCGTCCCGGTCGAGCAGGACCAGGTCGCTGCCGCGCCGGGCCAGCCCGTGGGCCAGGGCCGCGCCGATGCCACCGGCCGCGCCGGTGACGACGGCGGTGCCGCCGGTGAAGTCGAACCTACGCATCGACAGACCTCCGTAGTGCCGAGTCGGCCCGGCTGAATCGGACCCCAGGGTCGGTGACCCGCCCGAACCGCAGCAGCAGCAGATCGCGCAGGTAGTTCTGGCGCACCCGCCACGGTGCCCGATGACCCTGCCGGGGCAGCCGATCGACACCCCGGCGCACGTACCCGGAGGTGAGCCCGACCAGCGGCGCCCGGCGATCGTCGGGTGGGGCCAGCGGGGTGACCACCTGCGTGCCGGTGCGGTCCAGGTGCCGCAGCAGCCGGCACACGTACTCGGCGACCAGGTCGGTCCGCAGCGTCCAGGATGCGTTGGTGTAGCCGAAGGCCAACGCGAAGTTCGGCACCCCGGAGAGCAACGTCCCCTTGTACGCGACGGTCTGCGCCACGTCGACGTCGACGCCGTCCACCCGCAGTGTCATCCCGCCGAGCAGGAGCAGGTCGAGCCCGGTGGCGGTGACCACCACGTCGGCCGGCAGGTGGACACCGGAGTTCAGCGCAATGCCGTCGGTGGTGAAACGGTCGATGGTGTCGGTGACCACGGTGGCCCGACCGGCGGACACCGCGGCGAACAGGTCCCCGTCGGGATCCACGCACAACCGCTGATCCCAGGGGTCGTAGCGGGGGTTGAAATGGCGGTCCACGTCGTAGCCGGCCGGCAGCGCGCGGGCCGTTCGCCGGCGCAGCGCCCGCCGCACCAGCCCGGGCGCCCACCGGCTGAGCTGGTAGATGGCGGTGACCAGCAGGATGCTCTTCCAGCGAATCAGCGGGTACGCGAGCCGCTCCGGCAACCGGCGGCGCAGCGTGTCGGCGAGCGCATCGTCACTGGAGTGCGCCAGCACGTAGGTGGGTGAGCGTTGCAGCATGGTCACCTCGGCGGCCTGCCGGGCCAACGCCGGGACCAGGGTGATGGCGGTGGCGCCACTGCCGATCACCACCACCCGGCGGTCACGCAGGTCGAGGTCGGCGGGCCAGTGCTGCGGATGCACGATCCGGCCGGTGAACTGCTCCTGCCCGGTGAACTGCGGGGCGTACCCGGCGTCGTAACGGTAGTAGCCGGTGCAGGCGTACAGGAAGGAGCAGGTGAGGGTGAGTGTCTCGGCGGTGTCGTCGCGACGGACCAGTACCGTCCAGCGGGCCTGCCTGCTGTCCCAGTCGGCCCGCAGCACCCGGTGCCGCAACCGGACGTGCCGGGTGACGTCGTGCTCGTCGGCGGTACGACGCAGGTAGTCGAGGATCGTCGCGCCCTCGGCGATCACCTTCGGGGCCTGCCACGGGGCGAAGGAGTAGCCGAAGGTGGACATGTCGGAGTCGGAGCGTACGCCCGGATAGCGGAACAGGTCCCAGGTGCCGCCGATGCAGTCGCGGGCCTCCAGCACGGCGAACGTCTTGTCCGGGCAGTGCCGGCGCAACTGGCAGGCCGCGCCGATGCCGGACAGCCCGGCGCCCACGATGAGCACGTCGACGTGGTCCGGGGCCATTTTGATCCTCCTGGTACGCGAGGTGCTGCCTCGGGACCATACCTGTGGGCGGGACCGCCACGGCCTGGCGGGCGTCGGTGACCAGGGCTGCGGTTCAGATGTTCGCGGAGTCCGGCGGCACCGCGTCGGGCAGCGTCGGCGCGCCGGCGAGCGGTTCGGTGGCCCGGCCGGGCAGACCCAGGGTGTACGCGGTCATCGACAGCGACCCGTAGGCGTACCCGTCCACCAGCACCTCGGTGCCCTGCCCGGCCGCCCCGGCCAGGCCGGCCAGGTAGAGCAGCGGGATGAAATGGTCCGGTGTCGGCACAGCGAGGCCGAAGTCGCGGTGGGCGTCGAGGCGACCGGCCTCGGTGGGGTCGTCCAGCATGGTCGCCTTGGCCGCCTCGTCGAAGCGCTGCGCCCAGTCGAAGCCCTGGTCGACCAGTCGACGGTCGACGCCACCGAGGTTGTGCACCACATTGCCGCTGGCCACCACAAGCACTCCGCGCTCGCGCAGCGGGGCGAGCTTCGCGCCCAGCTCAAGGTGGTAGTCGAGGCCCTTGAAGGCGTTGATGCTCAGTTGCACGACCGGGATGTCCGCCTCGGGGAAGGCGTGCACCAGCACCGACCAGGTGCCGTGGTCGATGCCCCAGGAGTCGATGTCGGCGCCCACCCAGGTCGGGTGCACCACGTCACTTACCTCTTCGGCCAGCTCGGGCAGGCCTGGCGCGGGATAGCGGACGTCGAACAGCTCCTGCGGGAAGCCGTAGAAGTCGTGGATCGTCTTCGGGCGGGGCATCGCGGTGACCGCGGTGGCACCGATGTACCAGTGGGCGGAGACCACCAGGATCGCCCGGGGCCGGGGCACCGACCGGCCGAAGGCCCGCCACGCGGCGGTGTACCGGTTGACCTCCAGGGCGTTCATCGGACTGCCATGGCCGAAGAACACGGCCGGCATCGTGGACACCGTCTTGTCGCTCATCGCACGCTCCTGCCGTGACCCCTCGCCAGAGGGTATCCGGCCCGCCCGGTGGCCGGCAGGGCTGCGCCGATCCCGTACGCGACCGGGGGTGCCCTCAGGTGGTCTCGCCCGGGGCGAGGTACCGGTAGCCGGGGACGGTCTCGGTGAACCAGCCATTGACGCTGGCCAGGCCCCGGTCGTTGAGCTGGGCGTCGTGGATGGGGAACACCTCGGTCGCGCCGACCGCGGTGGCGAAGTCGATCGCCTCGGTGAGTTTGAGCCAGGACGCCTGCGCCGGGACCAGCAGGGTCCGCACCGGCCGACCCGGCAGGTGCAGCGAGTCGCCCGGGTGGTAGACGGCGTCGTCGACGAGATAGCCGAGGTTGACGCAGTCGGGTTGGTCGCCGTGGATGGTGGCGTGCCGTCCACCGACGGCGGTCACCTCGAACCCGGCGGCGGTGAAGCGTTGCCCCGGTCGCACCCGGGTCACCGGCAGCCGGGCCAGGTCCGGCAGCACGGCGCCCTCCGGTACGAAGACCGGCACGCCCAGCCCGGCCAACCGCAGCACGTCGACGTGATCGGTGTGTTCGTGGCTGACCAGTACGGCGTCGGCGCCGGCCAGGGCCCGCGGCTCACTCCACGTGCCGGGGTCGATGACCAGCACCGCGCCGTCGAGTTCGAGCCGGACGCAGGAGTGGGTGTACTTGGTTGTCCGCACCCGATGCAGGCTACGGCTCGGCGGTGCGGCGGGGGGTCCCGCTGCGCGTGGCGCGGGTCGCCGGGCGGCGGCGTGACGGTGGCGGGTCCGCCACCACCTCGGCCACCGCACACAGGTCGGTCAACGGGTCGGCCGCCTGCGCCGCGCACGCCGCCCGGCGCAGCAGGGCCCGCAGGGTGGCGGCCTCCTCGTCGGTCAACGCCGCCATCAGGCGTGTCTCGACGTCCCGCAACGCCTCCCGCCGCTGCCGGGCCGCCGCCCGACCGGCGTCGGTGACGACGACCAGCCGGCTGCGCCGGTCGGCCGGGTCGGGGCGACGCGACAGCAGCCCGTCGCGCTCCAGGTCGTCGATCAGGTACGTCAGCACGGTGCGGTCGATGCCCAACTCCTCGGCGATCGCGCCCTGGTTACGCGCCGGCTCCCGGTCGGCGGCGACGAGCACCTGGTAACCGCGGGGCCCGCCGGGCAGGTCACCGACGGTGTGCTCGGCGCCGCGGAGGTGGGCCCGGAAGAGGACGCCGAGCATCCACCCGAAGTCGTCGGTGATCGGGTCGGTGTGGATGTCGTCGCCGTGGGGACCGCTCATGCCCCAAGGTTAGCCCAGATCACAGATTTTATTGAGCACACATGTTCTATCCGGCATAGCATTGGCGTTCTCCGCTCTCAGGAAGGACGACCGCGATGAGCGACTACGGACACGACCTGATCTTCGGCTCGTTCCTGACCCCCGGCAGCGCCGACGCGACGCAGCCGGTCCGGCTCGCCATGCTCTCCGAGCAGGTCGGGCTCGACCTGGTCACCTTCCAGGATCATCCCTACCAGCCCGCGTACCTGGACACCTGGACGCTGATGAGCTTCGTCGCCGCCCGGACCAGCCGGGTACGCCTGGCCGCGAACGTGACGAACCTGCCGCTGCGTCCACCCGCGGTGCTCGCACGCAGCATCGCCAGCCTGGACCTGCTCAGCGGTGGCCGCACGGAGCTCGGTCTGGGCGCTGGAGGGTTCTGGGACGCCATCGAGTCCATGGGCGGGCGACGCCTCTCCCCCGGGCAGGCGGTACGGGCGTTGGAGGAGGCGATCGAGATCATCCGCCAGGTCTGGGACGCCGGCGCACGGGGCGGCGTGCGGGTCGACGGCGAGTTCCACCGGGTGATCGGGGCCAAACGCGGTCCGGCCCCCGCCCACGACGTACCGGTCTGGATCGGGGCGTACAAGCCACGGATGCAGGCGCTGACCGGACGCCTGGCCGACGGCTGGCTGCCGTCGCTGCCCTACCTGCAGCCCGGTGACCTGGCCAAGGGCAACGCCGTCATCGACGAGGCCGCCACCGCCGCCGGCCGCTCCCCCACCGACGTACGCCGGCTGCTCAACATCAGCGGACGGTTCACCGCGACCGGCAGCGGCCCGCTGCAGGGCCCGGCCGAGCAGTGGGCCGAGGAGTTGGCCGACCTCGCCCTGACCGAGGGCGTCAGCGCCTTCATCCTGGCCAGCGACGACCCCGACGACCTGCGGCGATTCGCCGCCGAGGTCGCGCCGGCCACCCGGGAGCTGGTCGCCGCCGAACGGTGATCGCCTGCGGCGGCCCGACCCGTCGGTGAGAGCGGTCACCGCGCCGGTCCGGCGGGCGGCATCATTCGGGGCATGGGGCCAGCACGCGGGCATCGGTTGGTGCCGCACACCGCCGACGTCCGCATCGAGGCGTGGGCGCCGGACCGGGCCGGCTGCCTGGCCGAGGCGGTCACCGCGATGGTCGAGTCGTTCGCCGACCTCGCCGGTGCCCGACTCCACGCCGAACGGGAGTTCCGCCCGCCACCGGCCGCCGACGAGGACCTGCTGGTCGCCGTCCTCGACGAGGTGATCTACCGGATGGAGACGGCGGACGAACTGCCGCTGGTCACCGAGATCACCGACGACGCGGGTGGCCTGCGGGTGCGCTGGGGCGTCACCGCGACCGGCGAGGTGGAGCTGACCGGCGCGGTACCGAAGGCGGTCTCCCTGCACGAGCTGCGCTTCGGCGGCAACGACGCGGGCTGGTCCGGTGCGGTGACCCTGGACGTGTGAACGGCTGCGGCGACTCAGCCCTTGACCACGCCCAACGGCACCAGCCGGGCCACCTTGCGGCACAGCCCGGCGCCCTCGGCCGCCTCGACGACAGCCGAGACGTCCTTGTACGCCGCCGGCATCTCCTCGGCCAGGCCGCGCCGCGACGCCCCGCGTACCACGATGTCCCGGGCCTCCAGTTCGGCGCGGGGATCCCCGCCCGTGCCCGCCGCGACCGCCTGTTTGCGGCTGCGCACCCGCCCCGCGCCGTGGCAGGTGGAGGCGAAGGCGGGCGAGTTCGCCACCCCGGTCAGCACGTACGAGCCGGTGCCCATCGAGCCGGGAATGAGCACCGGCTGGCCGACATCCCGCAACTCCTCGGGCAGGTCGGGGTGGCCGGGCGGCAGGGCCCGGGTGGCGCCCTTGCGGTGGACGCACAACCGCCGCACCGCCCCGTCGACCGCATGCTCCTCGATCTTGGCGAGGTTGTGCGAGACGTCGTAGACCAGGTCGAGCCGCCGGCCCGTCTCCCGCTCGAAGATCCGGCTGGTCGCGTGGGCGAGCAGCTGCCGGTTGGCTCGCGCGTAGTTCGCTGCGGCGGCCATCGCACCCAGATACGCCCGACCGGCCGCCGAGGCGACCGGAGCACAGGCCAGCTGCCGGTCCGGCACCTGGATGCCGTGGCTGCCCATCACCTGTTCCATGGCGCGTACGTGATCGGTGCAGATCTGGTGGCCGAGCCCGCGCGAACCGCAGTGGATCATCACGCAGACCTGGTCGGGGCGCAGCCCGAACGCCTCGGCCACCGGTACGTCGTACACCTGGTCGACGGCCTGGACCTCCAGGAAGTGGTTACCGGAGCCGAGGCTGCCGACCTGGTGGGCGCCGCGCTCGATCGCCCGGTCGCTGACCTGTGCCGGGTCCGCGTCGTGCACCGCGCCGTAGTCCTCGCAGCGCAGCAGGTCCCGCTCGATCCCGAAGCCGCGCTGCACCGCGTACCGGGAGCCGCCGCGCAGCACCGCGTCCAGCTCGTCGCGGCCGGTGAGCTGCCACACCGCGCCGCTGCCCATACCGCGTGGGGTGGCCGCGCTCAGCGCGTCCATCACCGCCTCCAGCCGAGGCCGCAGCTCGTCGCGGTCCAGGTCGGCGGCGAGCAGCCGGACCCCGCAGGAGATGTCGAAGCCGACCCCGCCGGGCGAGACCACCCCGCCGACCGCGACGTCGGTGGCGGCCACCCCGCCGATCGGGAAGCCGTAGCCCCAGTGAAGGTCGGGCATGGCGTACGAGGCGCCGACGATGCCGGGCAGGGTGGCGACGTTTGCCACCTGCTCCAGCGACCGGTCGGCCACCGGATCGGGCAGCAACGCGCGGGACGCGAAGATCACCCCCGGGACCCGCATCGGATCACGCCGGTCGATCCGGAAACGGTACGGCGACTCCTCGACCAGCTCCACCCGCGGCGGCTACCCACGCTCGTGGTGCCTACACCTACCCGCGCATCAGGGCGGGGTACGCCCAGCGACGTGCCGGCCCGGCACCGTCGTACGCCGAAAGGCGACCCGGATCCGGGTCCGTGGACGGCAGGCGAGCACCGTCGGCGCACCTACCGTTGGCCGCGCACCAGATCGAGCGTGCCCGTCCGGGCACCGATGGGAGGATGCGATGCGCGGCAAACTCATCTGGCTCGCCCTCGTCGGCCTGACCTGGGCGGCCATGATGTCGTTCGGTGGAGTGGCAGCCGAGACGGTCATGCTCTACCCGAACATCTTCCACGACCCGCCGGCCTCGCTGGAGCGGGCCCGCGAGTTCCTCGCCGTCAGCGGCCCCAGCGACTACTTCCCCCCGCTGGGCGCCTCGGTGGTGCTGCTCAGCGTCGCCGCGACGGTGCTCAGCTGGCGTCAGCGCGGTCTGCGATGGTGGATCGCCGCCGCGACAGTGGTCTTCGTCGCCTGCGAGTTCCTGTTCTCAGTGGTCTTCTTCTGGCCCCGCAACGAGATCATGTTCGTCGATCCGGCCGGCACGCACTCACCGGAGTACCTGCGCCAGGTCGCCGACGAGTTCGTCGCCGGGCACTGGGTACGACTCGCCGGTGGGGCGGTGACCGCCGCGCTGTCCTTCACCGCGCTCCTCCGCTGGGCCCGTACCGACCAGCGACAGGTCCCCTGATCGACGCCGATGCCCGCGCCTCGACCCGTGGGCGGCCGGGCCGGCCCGGCGGGAACAATGAGTACCGACAGCGGATCAGCGAGAAGGGGCGGCCAACGTGTCGGAGATGACCGGAGCGGCCACGGCGGACCCGACCGCAGGCACGACCGGCCGCACCGGCGCAGAGCGGGCCGCAGCGGGGCGGGCCGGCGCAGGGCGGGCGGTTCCCGGCGTCGGGGCGGTGGAGGGTGGGCTGCGCGCCGACTGCGCCCGCTGCTTCGGCCTCTGCTGCGTCGCCCCCGCGTTCGCCGCGTCCGCCGACTTCGCGCACGACAAGCCCGCCGGCCAGCCGTGCCGCAACCTGCGTACCGACTTCGGCTGCGGCATCCACCCCGAGCTACGCGAGCGCGGCTTCGCCGGGTGTACCGTCTTCGACTGCTTCGGTGCCGGTCAGCGGGTGGCGCAGCAGACCTTCGGTGGCCGGGACTGGCGTAACGCGCCGGAGCACGCCAATCAGATGTTCGACGTCTTCGCGGTGATGCGTTCGCTGCACGAACTGCTCTGGTACCTGACCGAGGCACTGCGGTTGCGGCCACCGGCCGACCTGGCCGCGCAGCTGTCCGCCGCGCTGGCCGAGACCGATGCGGTGGCCGCCGGCAGCCCGCAGGATCTGCTCGCCCTCGACGTCGACGGGCACCGGGCGAAGCTCAACCTGCTGTTGTCGCGTACCGCCGAACTGGCCCGCACCCGCGGCGGCGCCGCCGGCGCCGACCACCGGGGTGCCGTGCTCGTCGGCCGGGACCTGCGCCGGGTCGACCTGCGTCAGGCGAACCTGCGCGGCGCGACGCTCATCGGGGCGGACCTGCGCGGCGCCGACCTGACCCGCGCCGACCTGACCGGTGCCGATCTGCGCGGGGCAGACCTGCGGGGCGCGGATCTGTCCGATGCTCTGTTCCTGCACCAGGCTCAGGTCGACGCGGCCCGTGGTGACCGGCAGACCCGCCTACCGGTCCGGCTCGGTCGGCCCGCCCACTGGTCGGCCCTGCCGCTGACCCCCCGCCGCACCCGACGACGCTGACCGCCCGCCGACACCGCGTCGGTGGCTACCGGTTCTCGGTCGCCTGGCGACGAGGGTGGCCCGTTCACACGGTGGCGGATCGCGCCTCGGTCATGCCCTGGTTGGCCAGGGCGTCGGCCCGCTCGTTCTCCGGATGTCCGTTGTGGCCCTTGACCCACAGCCAGGTCACCCGGTGCCGGGCGCAGGCCGCCTCCAACTGCTGCCACAGGTCGGCGTTCTTCACCGGCTGCCGGGCCGCGGTCAACCAGCCGTTACGTTTCCAGGACGCCAACCAACTGGTGATGCCGTTGCGCACGTAGGTGCTGTCGGTGTGCAACTCGACAGTGACCGGCCGGGTCAGGCTCTCCAGAGCCTTGATGGCGGCGGTCAGCTCCATCCGGTTGTTGGTCGTCGGGGTGGCCTCCCCACCGCAGATCTCCCGCTCGTGGGCGCCGTAGCGCAACACCGCGCCCCAGCCACCCGGGCCAGGGTTTCCGCTGCACGCGCCGTCGGTCCAGATCTGCACGACCCGACCGGCCGCCTCGTCCACCATGCCACCAAACCTACCGAAGCCACCTGCACCGACCGACGACCGGCCACGCGGTAGCGGCGCACGGACCCGCCCTCGATCAGCGGACTCAGGGATCCGAACCGACGACCGGCGGGGGCACCCGCCAGGCCGGCCGACGCGACGGTACGACCCGGTCGCGAAGCCGACCGGCGGCATCGCCCACGGCCGCCGCAGCCATCGGTACCAGCCGGGTCGAGTTCATCACCGCCAGATCCTCCGCCACGGTGGTGGCCCCGTCGAGGAAACGCAGCACCCGCGACGCCGGATTACGGTCGAACAACCGGGCGAAGAACGCGGGGCCGTCGACCAGGTCACGGTCCAGGGCCCGCAGCGCGACCGCGTCCATCCAGCGATGCCGAGGGGGGTACGCCGGACCCGGCACCGGTGGCCCGCCGGCGGCCAGTGCCCGGGCCACCTGGTCGGCCTGCCGGTACATGGCCGCGAAGGTGAAGCCGGTGGACGGGCGGGTCGCTCCGCCGGCGGTGCCGAGGCGTACCACCCGGGGTGACGGGCGGGCGACGAACGGCCCGTCGGTCATCGGGATGACCCCGTTCTCCACCTCGCCCACGGTGAACCGGGCCGGGTCCAGACCGAGCAGGTCGCAGTAGCCGCCGAGGGCACGGTCGTACGCCGCCCCGGTGAGCAGATGCGGTGAGAACTCGGTGTACTCGACCAACGCGTACCGGCTGCTGACCGGCAGCACGTACCCGAAGGACACCCCACGGGTCGGCTGCGGCGTACGGAAGTCCATCAACACGGCACGGGTCGGGTCGAACAACGGACGGTCCGCCGCCAGCCACCACCCGCGGAAATGCTGCAACCAGTTCGTCCGCCCGGGCCGCTCGGGTGGTCGGGGTCGGGAGTCCAGCACCCAGCCGGCCCGCAGCGCCGGCCCATCGGTGCCGCCCACCAGCACCCCGTCCCCATGATCGGTCACCGTGTCGGCACTGGCGACCACGCGGGTCACGCCCAGCAGTCGCTCCGCCTCGGCCGCCCGGTCGTAGATCGGTGACGACCGCAGCATCGCGTACCGCAGCGGAGCGACGTCGAGAACGCGCTGCCTCTCGGCGGTGACCACCTCGACCCGCGACCAACTCGCGCTGAGCAACTCGTCCAGGTCGTTTCCGGGCCGGTCCCAGAACGCCCAGGTCCGGTCCTGACCGCGCCGGTGCACCGGATCGACCACAGCAATACGCAGATCGCGCACGCCATGCCGGGCCAGGGCGGCGAGCACCAGCGACGCCGCCCCACCCCCACCGAGCAGGGCGAGGTCGACCTCCAACGGCACGGAACCCATCCGGCCACGCTGCCACATCCAGCGGGCCGTGCAGCAGGGGGCCCCTTTGGGCTCTGGGGTGATCGTGCCTTGTTGTGGGGTGGTTGCGGTGGAGGGTTGGGGCGACCGTGCCCGGCTTCGGGCGGTCAGGCTTGATCCCTACGCCGGGCACGGTCGCCCCAACCCGACCCGGTCGACCTTCGGTCCATCCCGTCGGACCCCGTGGGTGTTGTCGGGGTGGGTGGGTAGACGCCGTTTGGCCGGCACCCAGGTTCGGGTGCCGGCCACATGGTTTCTTGCTCCCCCTGTGGAGGAATGTCTTTGGGGTCAGCTGTTCCAGTACTTGGCGACCAGGTCAGCGGCCTGCTGCTCCCACTGGGCGTAGTGATCCGGGTACGCCGACACCTGCACCGTCTGCGCGGCCTTGGTCAACGGCATGTCCTGCCAACCGTCAACCTGCTTGAGGCCCTTCAGGAAGGCGGTGGTCGAGTACTCGGGGTCGGTGATCTGCTCCACCGTGCCCCAACCACTGGACGGACGCTGCTGAAACAAGCCCTGCGAGTCATGGTCGTTCCGGTCACCCAGGTGGCCCAGGTTCTCCAACTTCGACTCCTGCAACGCGGTAGCGATCGACACGACCGCGGCACGCTCATCCATGCCGGCCTTCTTCGTGGCGGCGATGATCGCCTTCGTGTTCGCCACCTGCTCATCGTTCAGATCGATACGCGACTGCGCACCCTGCACACCATGCGGGATCAACTTGCCCGCATCCGGCTTCTCAGCCTGCACCACGACGGGGGTGGTCCTCACCGGAGCGGCATCCGCGTGGGCGGCCACCGGACCGGCGAACACACCACCGGCGAAAGCCAGACCAGCAACACCCAGCACGCTCTTACGGAAGATCGAGTTCATCACCAAGCTCCATTCGGGGGTAGACACACACCACGGGGGACGGGTGCATGCAAACGCCGTCAGGCGCTCAAAAAGGGGGGGGGGGAGGTTCACCGGCTCACACGCGGGACCGGGACCCATCGCGGGGCCCCGGGGGGACACCTTCGCGGCGCCGGGACCATGTACAACGACCGACCACCCACCATCATTCCCGGGGGCCGGGCCAACCACGAAGCCATCTGGCCTGCTCCGGGGGGGCCTCCATCAGCCGGTCAGACATGCACAACGACCCGCCGGCCACCACCATTCCCCGGATGCCCTCACGCCGGACCGGACATGCCACGCAGCAACGCCCCCACAGCCCCAAACCGGACCTGCCGTGAACCGCTCATTTGACTCCACACCACGGGCCCACCCTCAAACGCCGCACGGACTGGTCTTCCAGGGCAGGGGCTTGGGGCCGGCAGCGCACGGCCGGGCAAGCCGTCATAGCCAGGATCGCCAAGGCCGGACATTCGACTCATCATGCGGCAGACGCAGAAGTCCACACAGTCATCGCGCGGCATGGCCTGGCGGGACCATCGCCGTTACGCCGAAACGGCGGGATCCGGGGCGGCGGGAAACCGCCATCCCGGCGTAACGGATTCGATCACCGCGACGAACGTGAGCGGATCGCGGATGTAGGCGGACACAACGGACATTCGGCGATGCAGGCGCAGGCCAGCGGGGTGCCTTAGGCCGCGCCGAACGGGCGCGAGGCCCTCGGGGACAGGGCGGGGCGGGCGGCGCGAGCGGACCTGGGGACGAACGGGCGCGGGGCCGAAATGAGGCAGGGGTGGATTCACTGTCAGAGGGCCGGCGGGTCCGGGGGCAGGAATCGGCGGGGCAGGCGCATGCGGGGCAGGCGAGGGGGTGTGTCCGGGGCGGCGAGCGGAGGACATGGGACGTTAACGGGGATTTCTCATTTTCATCGGATCGGGGGGCAAGGCCCCCTAGTGTTGGGCACACCGGTGCTAGTCGCGGAGTTGGCCACCCGAGCAGCGTCCTACGTAGTCAGCGGACGAAAAGTGAGGGAAGCGCGTATGAAGGCAACCAATGTTCTCGTACCAGTGGCGGGGGGTATCGCTCTCGGGGCGCTGCTGCTGCCGGGCACCGCACTGGCCGACACCACCGTGTCGCCGTCGACCACCCCGGTCGGGGGGACCGTCGTGCTCACTGCGACCAACTGCAACCCGAACTCCGGCGATGCGATCTTCCACGTCACCGGACCGGACCGTGACCAGAATGTCCGGTCCACCACCGCAGCGGCCGGCGGCGGATTGAGCGCCGAACTGTTCACCGCCGGTTTCACCCTGGGGACGTACACCGTGGCTGCCACCTGCGGCGACGGTACGGCCGACGGTAGCGCGACCTTCACGGTCACCCCGATCGGCGGCGCGCAGGCCGGCGGTCGGGCCGACACCGGCGGCGGGACCATGGCCGCTGGGGCGACTCTGCTCGTCACCTCGCTCGGCGGCGCGGTCATCCTGGCCCGACGCCGTCGCCACGCAACCGAGGCCGCGACGCTCTGAGCGATCAGACTCCGACGACGGGTGCCCGCGCCGCAAGCCCGGCACGGGCACCCGTCCGCGTCTGCCTGCACCGGCGACGCATGGCCGAGCACCGGCCCGCCGGCGGCGATGAGCAGTACCGCCAGGGCAGGCCGATCACAGGAGGTACGAGACAATGCGGGGACATCGGCTCGGTCGCCTCCTGGTGACGTTGTCCGCAGTGGCGGGGCTGGCGCTGGTCGGAGCCGGTGTGGCGCGGTTGCCGCCCCGGCCGCCGCAGCCCGACGTCGCCGGTGTGCCGCCCCGGGCGGTGACGGCGCCGAGTCTGTCGCCGTTGCCGCGCGCCGACCCCGTCGAGGTCCGGATATCCCGCATCGGCGTACGCGCGCCACTGATTGCGGTCGCTGCCGACCCGGCCGGGGCGTTGGAGGTGCCCCCGCTGGACCGACCCGGCGTGGCCGGTTGGTACTCCCCCGGTGTCAGCCCCGGTGAGATCGGCAACGCGGTGCTGGTGGGCCATGTCGATTCTCCGGTCGGGCCGGCTGTCTTCTTCGACCTGGGACGGTTGCGTCCCGGCGACACCGTCCACATCGCCCGGGCCGACGCCACCGTGGTCCGCTTCGCCGTCGACGGTGTCGTGGCGTACCCGAAGGACGGTTTTCCCACCGACCTGGTGTACGGCCCGGGCGCCGTCGCCGGGCTGCGCCTGATCACCTGCGGCGGCCGGTTCGACCAGGACAGCGGCGAGTATGTCGACAACGTGATCGTGTTCGCGACCCGCACGGCGTGAGGCGCTACGGCGCGTTTGACCGGCCCGGTGTCGGGAAGACCGTGCGTCCACGGCAGATCCCGAGGAGCGACGAATGGCGGACGCAGGACGAGCCAGGAAGCACACCACAGCGCGTAAGGTTCCACCGCCGGCCAAGGTGGCGGCGAAGAAGGTGGCGACGGCGACGAAGCGGGCCACCGGAGCCACGGCCGCGAAGTCCCCGGGCGGGAAGCCGACGCCGACGACCCCGCGCACCGCCCGCAAGAAGGCGGTCTCCGCCACGGCCACGCCGACCCGTCGGCCCACCGCCAAGGCGACGGCGGCGAAGAAGACCACCACCCCGAAGACCGGCAACGCCGCGAAGACGGCAACGGCGGTCAAGAAGGCAACGGCGGTCGCCAAGAAGACCTCGACAGCCACCCGGGCGACGGCCAAGAAGACCTCGACAGCCACGCGCGCGACAGCGAAGAAGGCACCGGCCGGTAAGGCCACCGGCGCGACGGCACCGGCGCAGAAGACGACCACGAAAAAGGCGGCGACGCGCAAGAGCACGGCCTCCCAGGCGGCGGCGTCCCGGTCCCGTACGGCGAGCACGACCCCGGCGAAGAAGGCCACGACGATGGAGTCGTTCGGCAGTCGGCGCGGCGCGCGTACCAGGTCGCGCTGACCGAGGGCCCTCGGGACCCGCGCGTACGAGACTGCGGTGCGCGCAATCGGCATGATCCGGCCTGCGCACGAGCCGGCGTTGCCCGACGACCTACCCCCGGCGTGGCCTGCTGGGGCGGGCGCGGCGAGGATGGCGTGCATGGCCAGACGAGACAGCAGACAGCCGCGACGGGCCGTGACGGTGGGAGTGTGCCCGTGCGGGACGGGTCTGCCGTACGGGGACTGTTGTGGGCGGTTGCATTCCGGTGAGGCGCAGGCGCCGACGGCCGAGGCGCTGATGCGTTCTCGGTACGCCGCCTTCGCCGTCGGCGACCCGGACTATCTGCTGCACAGCTGGCACAGCAGCACCCGGCCGGCGCGGCTGCGCCTCGATCCCGGCCAGCGGTGGACCGGCCTCGAGGTCGTCGCCACCGAGCAGGGCGGGTTGTTCGACAGCACCGGCACCGTCCAGTTCCGCGCCCACTACCGCGACGGTACCGGTGCCGGCTCGATGACCGAACGCAGCCGCTTCGTCCGTGAGGACGGCCGCTGGGTCTACCTGGACGTCGACCGGCCCTGACCACCCACACCGTCACACCACGCTCGACGTCGACGCCTCGACAGCCGCACTCTCAGACCACGCTCGATGCCAACGCCTCCGGTCGTGATCGACGGGACGTGGGCCGGCCACCGCGAAGCATCAGCAGGGCGATCAGCGCGTACGGCAGGGCGGCGAGCGCGAAGGCCACACCGTTGCCGCTTGCGGTGGCGACCACACCGAACCCGATGTACACGGCGATGGTGATCAGCTCGGTGGCCATGCCGGCCAACGAGGTGATGGTGGCCCGTCGGGTGCCGCTGATCCGCGCCTGCAATCGCGCGTCGGCCAGCACCGAGGCGAGCTGGAATCCGCAGAACGCCCCTGCCAGCAGCACGAAGCCGGCCGGGTGCCGCAGCAGTGCCCCGCTGGCCAGGGCTGCCGCCGACCCGGCCAGCAGCAGGGCGTACCCGCGCACGCGTAGCCGCTCGCCGGCCGGGGCGAGCAGGCCGCCGAGCACCTGTCCGACCGCGAGGAGCAGAAGCAGCAGCGGCACCGTGGTCAGGGCGACGCCGGTGTCGCGGGCCAGCAGCGGGGTGTACTCCTCCAGCGCACCCCAGGTCGCCGTCACCACCGCGACCAGCAGCACCCCGGCGCGTACCCGCCGATCCCGGCGGGCCTCGGCCAGGCCGCCGCGCAGTCCCTGCCACCAGCCGGGCTCGTCGGCCGGATCGGCCGGATCGCGGTGCTGCGTCGGCGCGACCGGGGCAGCCGGGGCAGCCGGGGCAGCGACGATGAGGGTGTCTGTGGCCGTGGCCCGGTGCTCGGGGAAGCGGGTGGCCACGGCGGCGGCGAGCAGGCAGGCCGCGACGCTGGCCAGGCCGACGGCGGGATAGCCGCCGTACCCGAGCACCGGCCCGGCCAGCACGATCGACGCGAGTACGCCGACGGTGCCGGCGGTGCGGGCCCGGCCGATGGTGCGGGCGTAGCGCTGGGCGAGACCGAGGTGATCGAGTTCGTCGAAGACCAGCGCTTCGAGCGCCCCGGAGGCGAGCGCACCACCGGCACCCCAGAGCACGAACCCGAGCGCGAACGCCGGATAGGACGGCACGAACGTCCACAGCGCGAACCCGGCGGCGGTGCACAGCGGCGCGAGGCAGAGCAGCAGACGCCGGGAGGTGGCGTCGGCCCACGCGCCGGAGGGCACGTCCAGCGCGATGCCGGCCACCGACCAGATCACGAACAGCGAGGAGATCTGCCCGACCGACAGGCCGCTGTCGGCGAACAGCAGGGCGTACACCGGATAGAGCAGGACCAGGTCGGTGAGGAACGCGTACGCGTAGAGGGTGGTCGCCAGACGGCGACCCCCGGCGATGGTGAGGATCATGAGGCCTTCCGGGTGGGACGGGATGACGGACGCCGGTGTTGCAGCGTCCGCAGGCGGCCCACGGCCTCGGTTCAGGCATCAATGTCGCCAGTGCATGGCGGCGATGGTAGCCGGTGGGGCGATTTGTCGCTGCCCCACCGGCGATGCGGAACGGGGCCGCGAACAGCCCCGTTCCGCATCCGCCTCAGCGGCGTGGCTCGTCGTCGCGCCGGGGTAGGACGATTGTCGACTCGCTGTCGTCGGCGGTGCGTTGGGTCGGCACCTCGGGCGCCGATGTGGTGACCTGGGTGGTTTCCGGGTCGTCGTCCTGGCGGGGCAGCGTCGTCGTCGGGTCGCTGTCGATGCCGGCGGTGTCGACGATCTGGGTGGCCTCCGGGTCGTCTCGGCGGGGCAGCGCAGTCGTGTCGTCGTTGCTGCCGGGGGCGGTGACGATCTGGGTGGCCTCGGGGTCGTCGTAGCCGAGACGGTCACCGAAGGACCCGGCGGAGGTGCTCGCGGTCGGAGCGGTGAAGGTCGGCTCGGCCGGTACGTCGACGGCGGGAGTGGTCGGCCCGGTGGGGGTGGTCGGCCCGGCAAAGCTCGTCGACTCGGTGACGATGCCGGCGGCAGGGGCGACGGGTTCGGCCGGGCGCTGCTGGGCGTCGCGGCGGGTGGCGGAGTAGGCGCGGGCATGCTCGGTGATGGTCCGCGTCTCCTGCTCTGCGCGGGACAGCCAGGACTCCCAGCGGCTCTGCATGGGCCGCACCAGCCCGCCGCCGACCCCGACGACCAGGATGCCGCCGACGGTGGCGAGCACGGCGATCAGCACCGGAGTGGTCACGGCGGTGGCGATCCCGATCTGGTTGAGGGCGGCGATGATGCCCAGACCGAGGATGAACACCGAGGCGATGGTGGCCAGCAGCCGGCCGTACGACAGGCCACCGAGCGCCCCCGAGATGATGTCCTTCACCGCGCTGGCGATCGCCGCGGCGACGACCACGATGACGATCGCGACGAAGGCCCGCGGCAGCCAGGCGATCACTCCGGCGATCAGGTCGGAGATCGGGTTCGGGCCCCAGATGCCGAAGGCGAGGTAGAGGGTGAGCAGCAGGACACCGTAGTAGGCCAGCCGGGCGACGATGTCGCTGGCGTCGTACCGGGAGTTGGCCAGCGCCCGGCGGATGCCGCCACGCTCGACGGCGCGGTCGAAGCCGACGCGTTCGAGCAGCCGGTCCGCGAGCTTCAGTACGGCCTTGGCGATCAGCCAACCGGCCACCAGGATCGCCACGAAGGCGACGGCTCGGGGTAGGAAGAGCAGTATCGAGCGGAGGGTCTCCCCCACCGCGTCACCGAAGTTGTCTCGCATCGGATGGTCCTCCACAGGGGGCGGGTGATACGTCCGGCCCGACCTACCCGGGTGACCAGCGCGAGAAACGTCGGTAGCGTCCGGCTCAGCCCGGACAGGCGTACGCGACCTCGGTGACCGCCTGCGCGGATGACGGCGAAACGATGTTCACAGTGGCCGTCTCGGTGGTGCTGCCAACTCCGCTGAACGACCACCGTAGGGTCAACTCGACCGTCCGCTGCCCCGGGCCGACCCGCTCGCGCAGCAGTGCACCCGGTGCGCTCCCGGAGCGCAGCCACTGGTACTCGATGGTGCCCGCACGGCCGTTCGTGTGCACCGTGGCGACCACGTCCACCGTGACGTCGCACCGCGCGCCGGCCGGCCGGGGCACGACGATGCTCACCTCACCGATCTCCAGCGGGTCGAGCCGCTGCCAGATCCAGAGCCCGACGGCGGCGATCAGGGCGAGGGTGAGCAGGGTGGACAGCACCGACACCAGCCGGCGCCAGGCGGACCGGGGACGCGGCGCAGGCACCGGGGTCGGCCATGCGGGTGCCGGCGGCGGACCGGCCGGCACACCAGGCCCGAACCGCAGCTCACCGCCGGGATCGGTGATCGGAGCCGCGAACGCGCCGCCCCCAGGCTGCGCGCCGGTCGTGCGTACCGTGTCGAATGCGACCTGGGCCGCCGTGGCCTGACCCGGATGGGTCACGGCGTACGCGCCGGTGGCGGTCGGGGCGTACGTTGTCATGCCGGCCGGGGCGAGGGACACGGTGAGGTCTCCGTCGGTGGCACCGAGGTTCGGGGCCATCCGGCGCACGGTCTGGTCCAGCGACACCGTCGGTTCACCACCACCCAACGACACCGTCGGTTCACCGCCATGCAGCGACACCGTCGGTTCCTCCGTCGATACCGACGGGGTGCGGGGGTGCGCGGGCGGGGCCGGCGGCATCTGCTGGGTCGGTAGCGCCTGGGTCACGTCGTCGGGCTGGGTCACGGCTGGGTCTCCCACGTCGTCGTCGGCCTGGTAGGTGGGTACGCCCGGTCAGCCCGGCGTGCAGAAGGGATAGAGGGTGACGTACACCGTCTGACTGGTGGCGGTGTTGCCGGCGGCGTCCGTCGCGACGACCGTCACCGGGATCCGGGTGGTGGACCTGGGCTGGGGCAGATCGCCCAGCACGCCCCGGAACTGGCCGCTTTTCAGCAGGCTCAGGCTCCGCTCGTGCGACTGCTGCCCGATCGTGTAGCGGAAGTGGACCCGCAGGTCGACCGAGGCCGAGTGGTCGTCATCGACGATGGCGGTGACGGTGCTCGTGGTGGGTCCGAAGGGACAGCCGACCGGATCCAGTTCGGTGGGGCTCACCGAGACCCGGCCGATCGTGGGCGCGGCGTCCGATGGTGGCGCGGGGCTGGTGCTGGTCGACGGAGTCGGGGCCACGGTGGACGGTGCGGGGCTGTCGCTGGGCGTCGGCGAGGTGCTGGGTCCGGCTGCGGCGGTGGTGCCGCCGGTCGTCGGGGCCGCAGGTGTGAGGGTGGGGGTGCCAGACACGTCGGGCGTGGACGTGAGGGTCGGAGCAGGTGTGAGCACGGCGCCGACTGTCGCGGCCGGGTCGACGGTCAGGTCCGTCCTCGCCTCGGCCGCCGCACCGGTCGGTACCGGCGGCTCGTCCTGCGCCGCGTAGCCGAGCCCGACGCCGCCGACCAGCAGCGCCGTCACCAACCCGCCACCGACCAGCGCTGCCCGGGCCCGGCCGGTGCGGCGCGGTGCCGGCCGCTCGCCGGTGCCGTCCCCGCCCGGCGGTGCGCCGGACGCGCCGAGCGCGGTGCTGGCCACGCTGACGGTGCCGCCGCTGCCGTCCGGGAACGGGAAGAGGGCGGCCAGCAGCGCGGCCCGCCGGCCCAGTTCCCGCAGGCCGCGTTCCTCCCAGTCCGCTCCGTACGCCCCGACGGCCGCCCGTTCGAGCTCGGCGAGGAAGACCTGCGCGGGCTGCGGCCGGTCAGCGGGACGCTTGGCCATGCCGTGCCGCAGCAGCCCGTGCATCGGGCGCGGGGCCGGGTCGGTCGGGATCGACCCGCGAACGTGCTGCTGTCGCAGGGTGGCCAGGTCCCGTCCGTCGTACGGGGGGTGGCCGGTGAGGCACTCGAAGAAGGTGGCGGTCGCGGCGTAGATGTCGCACGCCGGGCTGGCGGGGGCGCCGGTCCACTGTTCGGGGGCCATGTAACGGGGTGTGCCGGTGACGCTGCCGCCGGAGTCGGCGCCGACCGGCATGGCGATCCCGAAGTCGGCGAGTTTGCTCGCGCCCTCGGCGGAGATGAGCACGTTCTCCGGCTTGTAGTCGCGGTGCACCACCCCACGGGCGTGGGCGGCGGCCAGCCCGGCCAGCGAGCCCTTGAGTACGCAGAGCGCAGACTCCGGTGTGGTCGGCCCCTGGGCACGCAGCATCTGGCGCAGCGACACCCCGTTCACCAGTTCCATCACGATCGCCGCCCCATCGGGCGCCTCGACATACTCGTAGAGGCGACAGACGTACGGGTCGTCGATGTCGGACAGCAGCTGGGCCTCGGTCCGGAAGGCAGCCCGAAACAGGTCGTCGTGGAGCCGGCCGGTCAGGTACTTGATCGCCACTGGGGTGCCGGTGGCGTCGTGGACGGCGAGGTCGACACTGCCGGACGCACCGGCACCGAGCCGGCGGACCGAGGTGTAACCGGAAACCTGCCATCCGATCATGTCGCCGCTCCCCGTGCTCCGCACAGCTGGACGGTGTTCCTGGATACGGTGATCATTATCGTCACCACGTTCGTCGGGGCCATCCGTCCCTCAGGTGCCGTCCGCCGCCGGCCGGTTGGTGTTTCGTGCGACGGGGACGGTGGACGGCGGGCGGCGCCGCCGGGCACCGAGCCCGGTGCGTGATGGTCGGTCGCGGACACACCGCCACAGGTAGCACCCTCGGTCAATGCGTCGTCGCCGTTGACCGGCCGGCGAGACGTTTGACCTGGCACGGTGGCGGAAAGAGTGGCCAGATGAGATGGGCCCGCCACGCCGTACCCGCAGCCGTCGCCGCGCTCGCCGCCGTCGCCACCCGCGACCTGCTGCAACGCGAACACGCGTTACGACGCAACTTCCCCCTGCTGGGCCGGGCCCGCTACCTGCTCGAGGCGATCGGGCCGGAACTGCGGCAGTACATCGTGGCCGGCAACAACGAGGAACGCCCGTTCACCCGCGACCAGCGCCGCTGGGTGTACGCCTCGGCCAAGCAGCAGAACAACTACTTCGGCTTCGGCACC
The DNA here is from genome assembly GCF_000204155.1 of Micromonospora maris AB-18-032. NCBI lineage: Bacteria > Bacillati > Actinomycetota > Actinomycetes > Micromonosporales > Micromonosporaceae > Micromonospora > Micromonospora maris. Next base: position 3,662,933 of record NC_015434.1, read on the forward strand.
GACAACGACATCGAGTTCACCCCCGGCTACCCGGTGATCAAGCACCGTACGTTCGGTCGGGCGGTGCCGGCGTCCACGCCGACGGTCGGGCACGAGGTGCGGCTGCCGTGCGCCAAGGTGCTCGGCGCGGCCCGGGGACGCGCCCGCGCGTTCCGACCGGAGTCGGTGGTGAATCTGTCCGGGATGAGCTTCGGCTCGCTGTCCGGGCCGGCGGTCGAGGCGTTGAACCGGGGCGCGGCGATCGCCGGGTGCCTGCACAACACCGGCGAGGGTGGGCTGTCGCCGTACCACCGGCACGGCGGTGAGCTGATCTTCCAGCTCGGCACGGCGTACTTCGGTTGTCGTGACGACCGGGGCCGGTTCGACCTGGCCCGGCTCAAGGACGTGGTGGCCGGCGCGCCGGTACGGGCCCTGGAGATCAAGCTCAGTCAGGGTGCCAAGCCCAGCCTGGGCGGGCTGCTGCCGGCGGCAAAGGTGTCGGCGGAGATCGCCGCGACCCGGGGCATCCCGGTCGGGCGGGACTGTGTGAGTCCGTCCCGGCACGCCGAGTTCTCCGACTGCGACAGCCTGCTCGACTGGGTGGAGTTGCTGGCGGCCGAGACCGGCCTGCCGGTCGGCATCAAGTCCGCCGTCGGTGACCTCGACTTCTGGACCGAACTGACCGACCTGATGCGCGACACCGGCCGGGGCGTCGACTTCGTCACCGTCGACGGCGGCGAGGGCGGCACCGGCGCCGCGCCACTGATCTTCACCGACTCCGTGTCGCTGCCGTTCCAGCAGGGCTTCACCCGGGTCTACACCACGTTCGCCGAGCGTGACCTGCACGAGCAGGTGGTTTTCGTCGGCTCCGGCAAGCTGGGCCTGCCCGACAACGCGACTGTCGCCTTCGCGCTCGGTTGCGACATGGTGGCCGTCGGTCGGGAGGCGATGCTGGCGATCGGCTGCATCCAGGCCCAGAAGTGCCACGCCGACAGCTGCCCGACCGGGGTGGCCACCCAGAACGCCTGGCTGACCCGGGGTCTGGACCCGGCATCGAAGGCGGTCCGCGCCGCGCACTACGTCAAGACGCTGCGGCGGGACCTGCTGAAGGTCGCCGAGGCGTGCGGTGTCGAACATCCCGGCCTGATCGACACCGACGCCGTGGAGATCCTCGGCGGCCGGACCACCTCCACCCCACTGCGCGAGGTGTACGGGTACCGCCCGGATTGGGGACTGCCGTCCGCGGCCGACCGCGCCGCCATCGCGGAACTGATGTCGCAGGAATCGCCGCAGGGCGGCAGCGCCACCCCGTCCCCGACCGCGCAGACCTGACCCGGCACCCGTGCGGCGTTGAGGTGTCTCGTCGGGGTGATTCACGGCAGGTCAAACCCGCTTTTAGTACGTGTGTGCGATGATGGCGGGGTGTCGGGCGAGGCCACCATCCTGCATGCCGACCTGGACGCGTTCTACGCCTCGGTCGAGCAGCGCGACGATCCACGGCTACGCGGCCGGGCGGTGATCGTGGGCGGTGGGGTGGTGTTGGCGGCCAGCTACCAGGCCAAGGCCCGGGGCGTACGCAGCGGAATGGGCGGTGCGCAGGCGCGCCGGCTGTGCCCGGACGCGGTCGTCGTACCACCCAGGATGGCCGCCTACAGCGCGGCCAGCCGGGCGGTGTTCGAGGTCTTCCGGCAGACCACTCCCCTGGTCGAAGGGCTCTCCATCGACGAGGCGTTCCTCGACGTCGGCGGTCTGCGCCGCCTGGTCGGTCCGCCCGAGGCGATCGCGGCCGGGCTGCGCCGGGCGGTACGCGAGCAGGTCGGCCTGCCGATCACGGTGGGCGTGGCCCGGACGAAGTTCCTGGCCAAGGTCGCCAGTGGGGTGGCCAAGCCGGACGGCCTGCTGGTCGTCGCGCCGGCCGGGGAGTTGGCCTTCCTGCATCCGTTGCCTGTCGAGCGGCTGTGGGGAGTCGGGCCGGTGACCGCCGACAAGCTCCGCCGGCACCGGATCCGTACCGTCGGTGACGTGGCCCGTCTCGGTGAGGCGACGCTGGTGTCCTTGCTCGGCGCAGGTGCCGGACGGCACCTGCACGCGCTGGCCCACAACCGCGACCCCCGGCCGGTGCAGGTCGGTCGGCGTCGCGGCTCGATGGGTGCGCAACACGCGTTGGGCCGCTCGGGGCGGCGCCCGGCCGAGCTGGAGGCGATCCTCGCCGGCCTGGTCGACCGGGTCACCCGGCGGCTACGGTCGGCCGCCCGCACCGGACGCACCATCACCCTGCGGCTGCGTTTCGCCGACTACGCCCGGGCCACCCGCTCCCACACCCTGGCCAAGGCGACCGCCGACACGCCTGTCGTGCTCGGCGCCGCTCGCGGTCTGCTGCGGGCGGCTCAGCCCGAGATCGAACGCCGCGGCGTCACGCTGATCGGTGTCGCGGTCGGCAACCTGGGCGACGGGCACGTCCAGCTCACCCTGCCGTGGGACAGCGACCCGACGGCCGAGTTGGACGCGGCCGTCGACGCGGTCCGCGAACGTTTCGGTTCCACCGCCCTGACCCGCGCGGTGCTGCTCGGTCACGATGCCGGCCCGGAGATGCCCCTGCTGCCGGATTGAGGCGGACACGCCTCCCTTCGACTGGCGCAGGACCGATCACACCGGGCCGGTTCGCGTGGCAGGCACTAACCCGGCGTCATGGCATGTTCGGGTAGCTGCTGGTCGGGGCAGGGACCGGCGAACGGCGTGGGGTGGATCCGCGTCGGTGAGGCGGGTCGCCACAGCAGGTCGACGCGGGCCCCGTCCGGCCGCACCACCTCGTGGTGCTTGCGATAGCCGAGGCGTTGGTAGAGCCACCGATCGGCGTCGCTGTACAGGTCGGCGTAGATCGGCAGACCGAAGGTGTCCATCAACCGGTGACTGCCGGCGAGCACGGCCGCGGCCTGGCTCGCCCGTTGCGTGTCCGGCGGCGCCGCGAGGATCGCCAGGTGGTTGTGCGGCTCCTGCGGATGACACGCGCCGAGGGCCCGGTCCAGCCGGCGGAAGCGGTCCACGTGCTCGCCGCAGGCGTCCTTGATGCGCTCGCCGTAGCGCGACGGCGGTGGGATCGGACGATAACGGTGGAACCAGACGGTGGCCGCCGCGCCGTCGGTGAGCAGGAAGGCGTCGCCGAACAGCAGGGCGTGTTCGACCCAGATGCGTGCCGCGGCGGCAAGCACGGCGGGACGCCGTCGCTCGTCGGGCACCAGCCAGGCACCGAGTGTGGTGGGGGCGACGGTAGCGGTCACGAGGTCGACGATCCAGTCGATGTCGCGCCAACGGGCGCGTTTGACCGGGGGGGATTGGTGCATGGGAACTCCTGGGGAGACGAAAGTCCGAGTGACACAGTGGGTCGGCCGGGCCGCGCGTACCGGCGTGGCCGGACCTCCGGGGAGGCGGGGTTGCGGTTCCGCAGGCGTCAGACGCCGCGTCGGCCGACCGGCACGGGCACGGCGGCGCAGGGGTACGCGGCGGCTGCCCCGGTCAGGCCGGTCGGCTTCTCGGACGAGGGGATCGGGACGGCCGTCGGGTGGCCCGGACCCGACGGGTCAGTTGGCTGCGCGCCGGCGGCGGTGCCCACGCGGCCGGTCCCAGGTCGGCGGCGCTGCTGTGCGAGGTCGGCCGGGAGTCGAGCCCGCTCGACGCGGGTGCCGGGGACAGCGGTGCCAGTGGCACGTACCCGGCCCCCTGCTGCGACGAATGGGCGACGATCTTCCCGCCCGCCAGCCAGTACGCGGCCACCTGGTAGACGGACAGGTCGCCGTCGAGACCGGCGGTCAACTGCGTGACGACCGTGGCGACGTCAGGCGCGTCGGCGGTCACATCCGGCATGGAGGGCGGCGTCGACTGGTGGGCCGCAGTGTCCGACCTGGTCACCACCGACGCCTCGGTAACCTGGGTGACGCCGACCGCCGATGACCCGGCAACGTGGGCGAAACCCACCGCCGACAACTCGGCGGCGTGGGCGATGCCGACCGCCGCGACTTCGTGGACACCCCAGGCGCAGCCGACGACGACGGCCAGGAGTCCGAGCCGCAGCAGACTGTGCCCGAGCCGCCCCCGCCGTCGATCCGTCACCGACTTCTCCATGCCGCCAGCCAACAGATGCGAACGCACCTTAACCTGCCGCGATGGCCCGACCACACAGCGTCCGGCGTGTCGTCCTCGGGCAGGTCCGGATGGAGGGAACCCGGCAGGCGCGCAAGGCCGGTGGGCGCGCCGCACGGTGGGTCAGTGGGAACGGAACAGGGCGGTGACCTCGTCGGCGAAATGGTCCTGCACCGCGTCCCGTTTGATCTTGAGGGTGGGGGTGAGTTCGCCGTCGATCTCGGTGAGATCGCGGGGCAGGATCCGGAAGGTCTTCACCTGCTCGGCGCGCGACACCGTCCGGTTGGCCCGATCGACCGCGTGTTGGACATCGGCGCGCAGACGTGGGTCGTCGCGGAGCGTGGCCAGCGCCGCGCCGGGGTGCCCGTGCTCGTCGCGCCACCGCTGCCACGCCTGCGGATCCAGGGTCACCAGCGCGGCCACGTACGGCCGACCATCGGCCACCAGCATCACCTGGCTGATCAGAGGGTGCGCCCGGATGCATTCCTCGATCGGTGCCGGGGCGATGTTCTTGCCCGCCGCGGTGACCATGATCTCCTTGGTCCGGCCGGTGATCCGCAGATAGCCGTCGTCGTCGAGCCGACCCAGATCACCGGTGCGCAGCCACCCGTCCTCGGTCACCGCTTCCTGGCTGGCCTCCGGGTTGTTCCAGTAGCCGGGGAACACCAGCTCACCGCGCACGAGGACCTCGCCCTGGTCGGAGATTCGGATGCGTACCCCGGGCAGGGGGCGGCCGACCGTACCGATCCGCATCGCCGACGGCAGGTTCGCCGCCACCGCCGGGGACGTCTCGGTCAGGCCGTACCCCTCCAACACGGTGATGCCCACGCCCCGGAAGAAATGCACGAGCCACTCCCCCGTCGGTGCGCCGCCCACGATGGCCATCCGGCACCGTCCGCCGAGCGCGGCCCGCATCCTGCGGTACGCGACCACGTCGAACAGCAGGCGCGCCAGGCGCAACGGCAGGCGCGGGCCACCCGGCCGGTCGAGAGCTCGGCTGTAGCGCAGGGCCGTCCACTCACCGAGGCTGAACAGCGCCCCCCGGTGGGAGTCCTCGGCGGTACGCCGCGCCTGGTCGTGCATCTTCTCGAACAGCCGCGGTACGGCGAGGATGAAGGTGGGCCGGAACCGGCGCAGCTGGTCGAGCACCGCGGACATGTCGGCGCTGTGCACCATCGTGGCCCGGCTGCGCACCATGCCGACCTGGATCAGCCGGGCGAAGGCGTGTGCCAGCGGCAGGAACAGCACCGTCGACGCCCCCGGGTGCAGCAGTTGCGGCAGGACGGCGGTGGCGTTGCCGATGTCGGCGGAGATGTTGCGATGGGCCAGCATGCAGCCCTTCGGCGGGCCGGTGGTGCCGCTGGTGTAGACGATGGTGGCGAGGTGGTCGCCGGTCACCGCGTGGCGACGGGCGTCGACCGCCGCGGAGTCGACCGCACGCCCACGGGCGGCCAGCGTGATGAGGTCGCCGGTGTCGATGCGCCAGGTCTGCCGCAGCACCGGTAGCTCCGGCCGCAGCCCGTCGACCGTGGCGGCGTGATCGGCCGTCTCCACCACGCAGCCGACCGCACCGGAGTCGGCGAGAATCCAGCGGATCTGGTCGGGGCTGGAGGTGTCGTAGATCGGTACGGTGACCGCCCCGATCGACCAGAGCGCGTAGTCGACGAGTGTCCACTCGTAGCGGGTACGGCTGAGCAGGCCGATCCGATCACCGCCGACGATTCCGGCGGCGATGAGGCCACGGGCCAGCGCCAGTACGTCGTCGCGGAACTGCCGACAGGTCACCGGCAGCGCGCCGCCGTGGCCGGAGCGTCGTACCGGCCAGGAACGGGGGTCCGGGTCCGGGCGGATGAACTGCACCGCATCCGGATCCTCGGCCGCGTTGCGCCACACCTGTTCGGCCAGGCTGCCGTCCTCGCCGCTGACGATCGACTCAACCGCTGTCTCCCGCACGCCCGCCATCACGTCCTCCGTAACGCCGCCCCCATGCTCCCCCCGCCCACCCCCACCCCACCCCACAAACCCAAAAACCCACCCCCACGCCCCCTGTCCTCGCCCCGCCGATCTTGCACTTTTGGTCCCTGATTCGCGGCGTTTCGAGGGGTATGCACAGACGGAAAGCGCAAGATCGGCGGAGCTTGGGGTGGGGTGGGGGTGGGTCAGGGGGTGGGGGTGGGGCGGCGGCGGGTCAGGTGGGTGATGAGGGTGGCCAGGAGGACGGCTTCGGTGGTGAGGATGACTACCGCCCAGGTGGGCGTGAGCCAGTTGGCGAGGGTGGTGTACCAGTAGCGGATCAGGAAGGTCAGTACGGTGCCGGCCAGCAGGACGGAGGTCAGGCCGTACAGGGTGAAGGCCACCCGGTCGCGGATCCGGTAGCCGGCGACCGCCCGGGGGCCCTGGCGCAGCAGGCGGCCGTAGAAGCGGTACGAGTCGACGCGCAGGTCGGCGAGGTTCAACGCGTGGCTGAGCATGTAATAGCCGTCGAGGCGCAGGAACGGCACCAGGTTGATCGCGGCGGTGGCGGTGCCGAACAGCAGCATCGTGCCGGCCAGGTCGTACAGCACCCCGGGCGGACCCCAGAGGCGTAACGCGGCGAACGGCACCAGCGCCAGCATGCTCACGAAGACACCGGCGAACGCCGTGGCCACCCGCCGACGCGGGGTGAACAGCACCACGTCGTCGACCTTGCAGTAGGGGGCCAGCAGCGGGAACCGCCACATCACCCCGATCTCGGTGACCCGACCGCCGAAGTGCCGGCAGGTCAGTCCGTGCGCGCACTCGTGCAGGAACACGATCAACCAGGTGACCACCACCGCGACCAGGATCGCCGGCAGCGGCCGGCCACCGCCGACCCCGCCGGCCAACTCCGGCAGGTGCCACACCACATAGCCCGCGACGGCCAGCGCGAGCGCCAGCGCCGGCACCACGAACCACCAGCTGAACACCGGGGCCAGCCAGGGCAGCACCCGGTCGAACAGCCGCTGCGGGTCGAACAGCGGCAGCCGGGCCGACAGCGGGCCACGCCGGGTCTTCGCCGCGCCCGCCGCGGCCGAGGCGGTGAGCGCGGCGAGGGCGTCCGGGTCCGTCGCACCGTCGAGCAGTTGCCGCTTGTGCAGCATGGCGAACAGTTGCTGCCAGTTCTCCGGCCCGAGTCGGCGCTGGTAGGCGGTGGCGTACTCGTCGGCCAGGTCGTCCAGGCTCCGGGTGCCGTCCATCCGGGACATCAGGAAGTGCTCGCGTGGCCCCACCCGGTAGAACCAGCCGGTCTCCGGGTCCTTGACATGGTGCACGAGTTTGCCGTCCCGCCACGTCCCGGGGCCGAGCACGATACCGGGGCGCAGCCGGGGCCGGGCCCAGGTGGCGGCCTGGCCGGCCTCGACGGTGGTCATCGGGGCCCGGCCGGCGCCGGCTCGTCGAGCAGCGCGGCCCGCATCAGGTACGACAGGTAGATCTCGTCGAGGATGCTCACGCCGAGCCGGTTGTTGGTCATGTGCAGGTACGAGCTGAGCACGATCGGTACGACCGCGTCGAGATCCTCGACCACCCGAGGCTCGGCATCGCCGCGCTGGAAGACCAGCTTGCCCTGCCCGGCCGCCGCGACCACCCGGTCCCGCAGTTCACGGCAGTGCGCCGCCCAGCGACCCTCGACCCCGGTGGCCTGAGCGGACGCGGGGCCCCGTGCCGCCGTCCGGATGGCGGCCAGCCGGTCGCGCAGCGCGGCGTCCATCCGCCGATAGCTGGTGTCGAAGCTGGCGTGGTAGTCGTCGCTCGGCTCGGAGTAGGAGACCTCCCAGAATCGGCGGTACTCGTCGAGGAACTCGGCGATGCGGCGGTCGTCGTCGAGGAACACCGCGCACAGCATCATGCCCAGCTGCGCCGACAGGCCCAGCAGCACCGGCCGTACGTGCACGTTGGTGGTGGCCAGCAGGTCCAGCACCACGTCGCTGGAGTGCTCGAAGTGCCACTCGGCCAGCTCGATGCCGGCCGGGCCGCCGTAGCGGCCGTACTCACGCTCGTACGGGATGTGGTGATAGCTGTTGTTGGCCCGCATCGGCATCCTGCCGGTCGCACCGTACTCGGCGTCCCAGCGCTGCTGGCCGTACTCGGCCAGGAACATCTGCTTGTACAGGTCACCCAGCCCTTCGCTGTCCACCTCGTACAGCGCGGGGCGGCGACGCAGGAAGGCGGCGATCGCCTCGTCCACCCGTGAGCGCACCACCTGCGGGTCGACGCCCGGGGCGGGCAGCACCCGCAGCCGGACGTGCGGGCCCTCCATCCAGTACTTGATGAAGAAGTACCGGCTGATCAGCCCTTCCTCACGCAACTCGTCCACCAGCGGCCGCACGCCCTCCACCAGCATCGGGTTGGCGTTGCTGGCGTAGAACACGTGGACGCTGAGCCAGCCGTGGTCCACCGGCGACGGATAGTCAGTCACGGTCCACTCCCCCTCGGACACCGTTGAGTTCCACGGTCAGTTCGGTCACGTACGACCCGGACGCCCCGCGTACCACCTGCTCGTCGCGGTCGGGCAGCATCTCGACGAGCACCAGCCGGCTGCCCGCCGAGCGGCCCGTCGCCTCCAACAGTTGCAGGCACAGGTAACTGTCGAAGTCGACGTAGAGCGGCTTGTGCTCCGGGCGACCACCGGCCGCGCCACCACCGGCCGCGCCACCACCGGCGGGTGCTTCGCCGTCGTCGGCGGCGGGAACCAGCCGGGTGCCCTCCGGGGTGGCGAAGACCCGACGCGGCAGGCCGTTCTCCCGCCGCCACCGCTGCCAGGCGAGGAACCATTCGGCGTCGTCGACCTGCGGGGTACGCGCGGGCGGCAGGTGACCGGGGTGCAGCTTCCACATCCGCCGTTGCAACACCAGGTCGCCGTGCACGATGCGGGGATAACCGACCATGCCCCCCTCGGGCAGCGGCACCGTGGTGCCGGCCCACAGATCCGGCTGGGCCATCCCGAGGTGGGCGAAGTTGAGCAGCACCTGTTGCACCTCGGGCAGCGCCATCGGCAGCAGGAAACCCAGGTAGACCGGGATGACCTCGGCGTCGAGCCGGCGCGAGCGCAGCAGCAGCCGGTCGGCCACCGGGTCGTGCTCGACACTGAGGTCGTCCATGTGGATCTGCTCGGCGGTCGGCCGGAAGCTGATCTCCCCGGGGCAGACCAGCTCGTAGGGGGTGACCGCCGGGTGCAGGTTGAGGTTGGTGGCGTCGTACCCGCCGCGCAGTTCGGCCAGCACCGCGCCGGGTGGTTGGAGCCGGGCCAACTCGGCGCGCAGCGCCCCGGCCAGATCCTCGGCGGCGAACAGGTGGGCGAAGCGGGAGAAGAGCAGCGTCATGCCGGAGTAGACCCGGTTGACCACCACCCGCTGCCGGTCGCCCTGGTCGGCGAGTTGGAGGAAGAAGGAACGCGGGTCGAGGGTGCCGAGCGTGTCGGGCACCATCGCGGCCACCTCGGCCATGAACGTCTCGTCCAGCATCATCTCCTCGGCGTCGGCCGGCAGGGCGGCGTACGCCTCGTTGACCCGCCGGGCCACCTCGATGCGCGCGTCGTCCAGGGCGGTGATCTCGTCCTGCCGGAACCAGTTCTCCTGCCGGACGTAGGTGTTGTCGGCGTCGAAGGCCCGGCGGCGCATCGACCGCCCGGTGTAGTGCTCGAAGAAGTCCTGCTGGAACTCGTGGGCGAAGCTGAGCAGGTCGTCGCACCGGCCCCCGACCCCGTAACGGGCCAGGAAGAAGCCCTTGGTGACCACCCGACGGGGCAGGTTGACGTCGAACACCGGCATGATCCGCGCCAGTGCCCGCAGGCCGGGCAGCACCGTGCGGTCCCACCGGTCGCGGTCGGCGGTGACCGGTGCGTCGGTACGCAGGGTGGCGTCCTCGTACACCAGGGTCCGGGGGGCCGGGATGTCGGCGCGGCCGAGGTCGGTGTGGGCGGCGAGCAACTCCTGGCGGATCTGGGCCAGCGCGGCCCGCCGGCCGTCGACGTCGGCGTCCGGGTAGTCGGTGGCGAGGCGGTTGACGCTGGCCACCCGGTCGGCGAGCCGGTCGGCCCACGGGCGGTCGATGTCGCGCAGCGCCCGCCGGTAGCCCTCCACCGGATCGTCGGCGTGAATGTCCAGTTGCAGGTTCGGCACCACCAGCAGACCGACGCGCAGCAGGTGGTGCAGGTACTGCCCGACCTCGTCGGCGGGACGGCCGTCGACGGCCAGTTCGGCGGCCAGTTCGGACAGCCGCCGGACCCGACCGCCGTCGAGCGCGGCCAGGATGTCGTGCAGCACCTGCCCGGTGGGCAGCACGAACAGCGACTCGTGGATGGACTCCAGGGTGATCGCCGCGTCGCCGTCCTCCGAACTGGTCCGCCGTCGGCGCAGGTAGCGCAGCCGGCCCCGTTCGATGCGCCAGCCGGTGGTGACGGTGACCGGCAGGTCCGCGCGCAGCGTCTCGTCGGCCAGCACGATGGCCGAAAGCCGGCCCAGCGCGGCGAGGTTGAGCCGGGCCACCGCCGTCTTGCCCGCGCCGGTGGCCGGGCGTACGTCGAGCAGCCGGCCGCCGCCGTGGCTGAAGGTTCCGACGTTCACGGTGGTCAGTCGGCTGAACGGGCTGGTCTTGCAGGCGGTGCGCAGTGCGTACTCCAGCAGCGACCGCTCCACCCGGCGGGTCCGTTTGCCGGGCCGGCCCGGCGTGGCGAGGTAGCCGGGTAGGTACTGGTCCAGCGACGGGGAGGCGAGCAGGATTCCGCCGCGCAGGTCGGGGTCGTCGGCCAGATCCCGCAGCACCGCGCGGCGTTCGGTCAACTCCTCGGCCAGCACCGCCGGGCCGTCGGCGAGCCCGCGCCGGTACGCGTCGAAGGTCTGCAGCCAGTCGGTCAACGCGCGGTGGGTGTCGGCGTCGAGGACGTCGGCCCAGGCGTCCGGGTCGGCCGGGCGCGGCCGGCGCAGGTTGTACACGTCGCGGCGTAACCGGATGAGTCGTTGCCGCAGCCCGTCGTCGTGCAGGTGGCGGGCCACCACCGCCTGCAACGTGTCGGCCAGGTCCCGGCCCGTGTCGCGTAGCCGCGTCTCCAGGTCGACGACCTGGTTCGCCCAGGCGGCGCTGCGGTCGAAGGCGAGCCGGTCGGCGACCTCCAGGGGCAGCCCACCGGTGCGCAGCATGAACACCTCGGGCATCAGCCAGGACATCTCGGTGGCCGGCGGGGCGGGCAACGACACCGTCACGGGCATCTCCTTCGTCGGCGTGTCGGTGTGGGTCGGGGGTGTCACAGCCGGTACTCCAGGTCGGCGACGGCGTCCGAGTTGCGGCCGAGGAGCAGGAACAGCACCGTCCGTTCGTCGCTGCCGTCCAGCCCGAGCGCGGTGTCCATGGAGACGTTGTCGAAGCCCAGCACCGCCCCGCAGCCGACCCGTTGGGCGGTCGTGGCGCAGTACACCCGCTGGGCCACCGCGCCGATCTCGGCGTTGAGGATCCGGTAACCCCGGGGACCGTACGCGTCGAGCACGGCGTCGAGCCGTCCGGAGACGGCCAGCACCGCGCCGACCTGTCCCATGGTGTAGTTGGTGAGGAAGTACTGCTGTTGCAGGAACGCCGACATCCCGATGTCGGGTTCGGACGCGGCGGGCAGCAGCGCGTGTCGCCGGGCGCAGTAGGCGTAGCCGCCGGCGGGCAGCCCGTCGAGGTGGTTGGCGAAGACCCAGAGCCGGGTCAGCGCCGCAGCGTCGGCGGGTAGGCCGGCGTCGGCCGGGTGAGGGCGGCCGGCGGCGGCGAACGCGAGGGTGGTGCCGAGTTCGGCGACGGTCAGCTCGGGCGGCCGTCGGAACCGGCCGAAGCTGCTGGACCGGCCGGTCAGCACCGCCGACAGGGGCCGGTCGAGCAGGTCGAGGCGGGGTTCGGGTAGTGCGACCGGATCGCCGGGCAGTGGCCGGGGTGCGGCGTCCAGCACCGCGGCGGGGTCGACCGCCGGCGCGGTGGCCGCCGCCCGGTGCACCGCGGTCACGGCCGGGAACCGCCGCACCCGCTGGGAGCGTTCGTGCGCGGCGTGGCCGACCTGGACGGTTGCCGGCGTGACCTCGCCGTCCCCGGCCCGGGTGGGCACGGCGGGGTCACCGGCCCCGGTGTCGGTGTGCCAGCTCAACGGCACGACCGCGAAGACGCTCTGCTCGTCACTGTCGAACCCGAGCAGCCGGTCCATCGGCTCCGGGTCGAAGCAGAGCAGCCGACGCAGCGGCACACCCAGCGCCGACGCCAGCAGCTCCCAGGAGCCGAGCAGCGCACCGAGATCCTGGGTGACCACGTGGTAGCAGAAGCTGTTGTACTTGAAGGAGTTCTTCCAGAACCGGATGCTCGCCACCAGGAAGCTGTCGGTGTCCTCGGGTCCGGCCAGCCCAGCTCGAACGTTGCTGCTGACGTCCCCGACCAGCAGCCGCTGGAGCACATGGCGGCCGGTGTCGTAGTGGTAGACACCGGGCAGCAGCGGCGCGGACGCCCCGGCCACCAGGTGCACCTCCACCGGGTACATGCCGCCGCCGGAGGCGGTGCCCCGCCCCCAGACCGCGTGCTCGAAGTGCGCACGTTTGGCGACGTCCTGATTCCAGTTGACGGTCATCCGCCGGTCGAGCACCCCGTACGACAGCCGGAGCAGAGCCGCCAGCCGGGTCATCGACCAGCCCGTCGGTGCCGACGGCGACGCCCCGGTGAACAGGTCACGCAGGGTGGCCAGTTCGGGCAGTCGCGTCGGCAGCGGCACCGTGCGGGCAGCCGGGTACGCGGTGTGGCGGGAGGGCTGGTCGCCCCAGTCCACCTCGAAGTTGAGGGGTTCCATCGGAACCCGGGCCCGGCGGAAGACCGCCTCGGTGTACTCCCGCACGATGTCGCGGGCCGGAAGCTGCATGCCGGTGCTCCTACGGGAAGGGGTGCGGGTTCAGGTTGCGACCGGTGGCACCGAGCCGGTCCGGTCCGTGCGTGCCTCGGGCCAGGTGCCGCTCCAGCCGGTCGCTGTAGAGCACCCGCTGCCGCTGCCAGCCGAAGTCGATCGGCACCAGGGCAGGGGCGACCACCGCCACCGTGTGCACCCCGGCGATCTCCTGCTCCGGGCAGGTCTGGTCGACCGCGACGACGTCACCGCCCAGCCCGGCGATCAGGCCGCCGAGGTACTCCGTGTCGGCCCACAGGTCGTCGTGGGTGGGTCGGGTCGCCAACCAGTCGCCGTACAGGTCGGTCATCGACCGCAGCGGCGGGTTGTCGAAGAGGAACCGGGCGTGGTCGGTCATCTCCGGCAGGCCGTACAGCAGGGCGTGGTGGCTGAGTTCGGTGACCTTGGTGTAGTCGCGGGTCATCTCCCGCAGTTCCGCCTCGCTGGCGGCCACCCGCTCGTCGAACCCGGGCACGTACGACGCGGTTTCGCAGACCGCCGCACGGACCGCGTCGTCGGGGTCGAGGCTGGCCCCGGCGGCGAAGCAGAGCTGCCCGAGCCCGTCGCCCCGCTTGACGGCGACCGCGGTGACCACCGGGACGGGCAGGTCGGCGCGGGTGTCGAACAGGCGCAGGTCGTACCCGAGCAGGTTCACCCGGTCGATCATGAAGTGCACCCGCTCGTCGCGGCAGGTGGCCGGGTCGATCTCGGCCAGCCGCGCGGAGCCGTACCAGGCGAGCAGGAAGGCGTCCCGCTCGACCAGTTCGAGCATGCCGTGCAGCAGCGCCTCCTCCAGGCAACTGCCACTGGCGCAGCCGTTGGAGCACTCCTGGACGAACTTGCGCTGGTCGGTACGCCGGTCCAGGTAGTAGACCAGTTGCTCGGGGACCAGCCGGGGTGCCCGGTCCCGCAACGAGTAGCCCCAGACCCAGTGCATGGGCTCGGTCGGCGAGTACGGGGCGTAGTAGAGCCCGTGGCCGTGGTAGAACGCCGGGTGGTAGCCGAGGCCGGCCGGGTCGAGGGCGTGCGGGGCGAGGTTGGTGTAGCTGTCGAAGACCGTGGTCGTCCTGGCCCGGGGGAACTGGCCGGCGTACCGTTCCAGCCCTTCCAGCAGCGCGTACGTCTCGCTGCTGCCGTAGCTGTTGGCGTGCCCGCTCCACCACATCTCGTGCAGGTCGTAGCGGCTGCGTACCCGGAAGTAGCCGGTCACCGGCGCGGTGGCGGTGGCATTGTAGGCACGCAGCGCGTTGCCGCCCAGCGCACCGACGAGCGGGTTGGCCAGCGCCGTCACCGGCAGGTCCAGTTCCCCGGCCGACCGCAGCCGGTACGACTCCGGATCCGGCTTGGGGCGGCTGGTCAGCGGCATGACCGCCGCTTCGGCGGTGTCCGGTACGGGACGGGCGCAGGTCGGGCACTCGGAGTCGACCAGCACCGCCACGGTCGTCGTCTCCAGGGTGTCCATGCGCAGCTGCCAGAGGCGGCCCACTCCCGGCCGGTCGGGCGGCGAGTCGGCGGCGGTGAGGAGGAGTTGCCACAGGGCGTCGACGGCGAACGGGGTCAGGTGCGGCAGCGCGCCGACCGTGCCGACTCGGGCGCCGTGCTCCAGGGCGTGACGCTCCTCGCGTACCCGGATGGCCTGCCAGCGACGCTGCACGCAGAGCGGGCAGGGTCCGACGTGCTCCCCCTGGGTCGGCGGCGACCAGCGTGGGCCGACCAGCGCGGTGGCGCTGGACAACCAGACCGGCAGGACGTCGCCGCCGGACACCGTCTCGGCGCTGTCGCGGTTGGCGTCGATCAGCCCCAGCGCGGCGATGCGGACGGTCAGGCCGTCCAGCGGCGTCGGGCCCGGCGCGGGCGGCCGGTCCTGGCGGCGTTCGTGGAGCACCTCACCGAGCTGCTTGAGGCTGCTGTCCCATCCGGTGGAGGTCGTCCGGACGTCGACGATCATGCGTTCACCTGTCTGCGGTCGTGCGGCGGGGGCGGGGTACCGGGTGCCCCGCCGACGTGGACCGCCGGCGGGGACGGTGGCGGCGGCGGTTATCCGCCGCCGCATCCGGTGCTGGTGCTGCTGCTGCAGCAGCTGGACGTGCTGCAACTGCAACAGCTCGAGCAGGAACAGCTGGAGCTGGACCAGTCCATGACCATGGCGTCGATCGCGTCGACGTCCTCGATCTCGAACGTCTCCGTCTCGAGCGCGCGTAGTTCCTCAGTGAGCTCCGGCATCTGGGTACACCTCCCCTCGGGGTGTGCGGGTCACGTCGACCGCCGGGCGTGCGGAACGTCCGGCGGCAGGTGACCTAGCTGGTGCTGCTGCAACTCGACGAGGTACAGCTGCAACAACTGGACGTACTGCAACTGGAGCAGCTCGACGTGCTGGTGCTGCTGCTGCAGATGTCCATCAGGTCGGCGGACAGATCCGCGATGTCCTCGACCTCGAACGTCTCGGTCTGCAGGTCGCGCAGTTCGCTACGGACCGAGTCGGCGAGCGAACCGGATGTCGGGGGTTGTGTCGGCACGGACGTCTCCTTGAGCCGCGATCGGCGCCAGTGGTCCTGGTAGGGGCCGCACCACCACGATGGTTCCAGCGGAGGCACGCAGGGCTGCTCGCCGGCTCGCACCGGCGGCGGTTGGGCGTCGTGTTGCGATCCCACCAGGACGTAGGGTCATCGGCGTCGGGTTGAACCCGTTCACCCGGTCAGCCGCAGCTGGAAGTGCTGGTGCTGGTGCTGCAGCAGCTGGACGTGCTGCAACTGCAACAGCTGGAGCAGGAGCAGCTGGAGCTGGTCGCCGCGAGCATCTCCTCGCCGTCGGCGACCTCCTCGATCTCGAAGGTCTCGGTCTCCAGTTCGCGCAGCTCGTCGTTCAGGGTGATCGGCATGTTTCCACCTCCTTTCACGATGTGTGCCTCGTCGGGACCACGTGTCGTGGTGGTTTCAGTCGGCCGTACGGCCGTGGTGGCGCAGCAGGACCACGCCGCTGCGGAACGCCCCGCCGGCATGGATGTCGCGGGTGGTGGTCTCCACCAGCAGCGCGCTGATCGACCGCTGGGCCAGCGCGGCCAGCACGGCGGCCCGGTCGGTCTCGGCTGGGATGTCGGCAGGGTCGGTGGTGGAGCCGACCGGGGCGAGGTCGGCGAGGAGCGTCGCCGGCTCGAAGTCCCGCAGCACCGGGTCGCCGAGGTCGGCGTCGGTCCGCTCGAAGTGCCGCACCTGGACGTGGCCGACCGCGTCCCGCACGGCGGCCAGCCGGGTGGTGACCGGGTCGAAGCCACCGGCCAGCGCCCAGTAGCGGCGGTCGGTGCCGGGCAGTTCGGTGACGGCGAGCACCGCGTGGGCCGGCGCGGCGGCCGGCAGCGCGACGACCGTCAGCCGGCAGCCGAGCCGGTGCGCCGCCTTGACCACGAACGCGGTGTCGTCGTCGCCGATCAACTCCTCGTCACCGACCAGGCGTGGGCCCGAACGACCGCGCATCGCGCTGATCAGCGCGTGGTAGGCCAGCGCGTCGGCCAGCCCACGGTCGATCACCTCGTCGAGGGTGGCCCCGACGGCGGCCCCGGCCACCGTCGGCTCGGCCCAGCCCTCGGTGTCGTGGCCGCCGGTCGGCAGTGCCAGCGCGGCCGGAACCCAGACCTCGTCGGCCCCGCCGAGCACCCGGGCGGGCAGCCACCGCCGCCGCGGATCGTCCGGCGGTGCGCCGGCCGCCGTGTCCAGTTCCGTCCAGGACACCGGATCAGCGCCACGTTCCCGCAGTTCGGCGGCGCTCGTAATGAGCGTGCCGGACGGGTCGGCGTACCGGCCGGCGTGGTCGCGGATCGCCGTGCGGTAGGCGGCCAGCCGGGCGCCCATCACGGTGTGCACGTCGAAGGCGGTCACCTCGCGGGGCCCACTGCGGCCGGGCAGCCGCAGCCGGGCCGTCTTCAGCGGCGCCTGTTCCAGTGGGTCGTCGACGAACCGGGTGAAGACGCCGGCGTTCGGCGCCACCAGCACCTCGGCCCGCTGGTACGTCGTCTCGTCGTCGCTGTCGGCGGGCGCCGGGGGAGTGGGCACCTCGACGTGCCGGCAGACCGGGCACGCCGGGTGCGGCAGCACTCGCTCCCGGGTGGACTCCAGCGTGGTCGTGTCCAGCAGCAGCACCCCGGTGGCAGTGTCCGCCGGGAGGGCGCCGGTGAGCACCCGGAACAGTTCGAACGCGGCGGCGTTGCCGACCATCCGGCCGGTCACCTCGGGCAGCACCGCCGGTGCGCCGACCGAGACGGCGAGTTGGCGCCAGAACCGCGCCGACGTCGCCGGATCGGCCGCGGCGGTGAGTCGCAGCTGGGCGCAGAGCCAGCACGGGGTCTGGCCGGTGGCCACGGTCGGCCCGATCACGGTGCGTTGCTCGTCCCAGTGCACCGGCACCAGCAGTGGACCGTCGCGGTGGCAGGTGCGGGCGAGGTCGGCGAGGCGGGACAGGCCCTCCGGGCCGGTGCAGTAGACGACCGCGTCGGCGCCGGCAACCGTCAGCGCCGCTGCGTGCACGTTAACCTCGGCCGCGATCTGGTCGGCGCTCAGCTCGTCGAGGTCGGCGCGGAGGGCTTCGACGTACCAGCCCGGGTCGTCCTCGGGGTACAGGTCCAGAGTGACGCATCCGTTGCGCAGCAGACCGCGGGCTGCCGCCAGTAGTGGTGCCCCGCTGCCGCCCAGCGCCACCCGGGCCTGGTGGAAGCGCAGGAACCGGCCGGTGGGGTCGTCGGCGAAGTGATCGACGAACTCGACCTGCGCGGCGAATCGACGGGCCAACGGTTGCGGCAGCTCGGTGCGCTCCCCCGCGTCCTTGGCGAAGCCGCGGGCGATCAGCGCCCGGACCAGGGTGAGCACGGTCCCGCGCTGCCCGTCGTCGAGGGTCGCGGTGAGCTGCGCGAGGGTGTGTTCACCGGTGAGGTACGGGCTCAGCGAGGTCAACCAGCGGAAGGCCGTCCTGCCCTTGATCAGGAAGGCGGTGTCCGGGCCGCGCAGGTACGCCCCGGCCGGAGCGTCGAGGAAGACCACGTCGTGCCGCAACTTCGGCCGCATTGCCAGCGTCTTCCCGGCGTCCGGCGACTCGCTCATCCACCGCTCCCATGCATCGACATCGGCCATCTCGAAAGCGACTACATGCTGCCCATGATCTACTCGCCCCGTCAACAAACTCTTTCAAAAAAAGCAATGTAGTCGGTGAATGCCCCGGTCGTGAGCCGCAGCTGCGACAAAACGTCCGTTCAAGGGGCCGGAGGTTCTTCCGTGCGTCGATCGCCTCCGCTACCCTGTGGTGCGTCCGAGGCTCCAACGCAGGTCACAGCGTCGAACGGCGTCCAACCTGGATCACCGCCACGCGGCCATACGACGCCTGCCCACCGGGCACCCCCGCCGAACTCACCGAAGGAATTAATTGGCGATGTGCAAGCAACCCTGCGTGGCGGCACAGGAAACGAGGCACCAGACATGAACATTCGTGGAAATCAACGTGACCGGTCCCCATTGCCCGATTTTCCGGTTACGGTGTGCCGTTGATGGGTGCGAGTTTCGCCGCCGAACTGCACGAGGTCAGCAAGCGCTATCCCGGTGGGGTCACCGCGGTCGACGGGCTCAGCCTGCGGGTTCGTGAGGGTGAGGTGCTCGGCTTCCTGGGGCCCAACGGCGCCGGCAAGACCACCACGATGCGGATGCTGGTGGGGCTCGTGCGCCCGAGCGCCGGCCGGATCCAGGTCCTGGGGCAGCCCCCCGGACGGCAACTGGCCCGCATCGGCGCCCTGATCGAGTCGCCCACCTTCTACCCGCACCTGTCCGGCCGGGACAACTTGCGGCTGGCCGCCCGGTACGCGGGCGTACCGGACGCCGCCGCCGACCGGGTGCTCGACGAGGTCGGCCTGACCGCCCGGGCCAGCTCGCCGTTCCGCACCTACTCCCTGGGCATGAAACAGCGGCTGGGGGTCGCCGCCGCGCTGCTCAAGGAGCCCGCCCTGCTGATCCTCGACGAACCCACCAACGGCCTCGACCCCGCCGGTGTGGCGGAGATGCGGGAACTGCTGCGCTCACTCGGCCAGGGTGGACGGACGGTCCTGCTCTCCAGTCACGTGCTCGGCGAGGTGGAGCAGGTCTGCGACCGGATCGCGGTCATCGACCGGGGCCGGTTGATCGCCGAGGGTACGCCGGACGAGCTGCGCGACGCCCTGGGCACCGGCGTACTGCTGATCGACGCCGACCCGGCCGACGAGGCGATCGCCTGCCTGGGCGCCGACGACCGGGTCCGGGCGGTGGAACAGGTCGACGGGACGCTGCGGGTCAGCACCGACCCGGCCCTGGCCGGAGCGCTCAACCGACGACTCGTCACCGCCGGGGTCGACGTACGCGAACTGCGTCCGCTGCGTCACTCGCTGGAGGAGGCGTTCCTGGAGCTGACCACGCCGACCGCGTCCGCGCACCGACGATCCGACCAGCCGGAAGCGACGACGGGAGCCCAGCGATGATCGCCTCGGTACGTGCCGCCTGGTTCGCCGACCGGCGACGCCCGGCGGTGTGGACGGTAACGGCGACCTGGACGCTGCTCGCCCTGGCGTTCGGCATCGGCATCCCGTACCTGGTGCACCTGACCCTGGCCGGCGACCCGGAGCAGGCCGACGCCGCCGAGACGCTGCTGGCCGCCGTCCTGCCCGGCCAACTGGTCACCACCGGCATCGGGCTGTTTCCCCTCTTCGGCGGCGCCATCGTGGTCATCCTCGGTGCCCTGGTCGTCGGCAACGAGTACCGCTGGGGCACCCTCAACCTGATCTTCACGCAGCGCCCCCGGCGCGGGCAGGTGCTGGCCGGTCACGCCGTCGTCCTCTGTGGGCTGACGTTGCTGGTCGCCGTGCTCACCTTCGGCGCGTTGGCGGTGGTCACCGGGGTGCTCGCGGTGGTGGAGGGACGTGGCGCGGACTGGCCGCCGGTCGCGGACCTGGCCGGTGCGGTGGCCGCCGCCTGGCTGATCTGCACCGCGCACGCCAGCGTCGGCTGGTTCCTCGCGATCGTCTTCCGCAGCACCGCCACGGCGATCGCGATCGGTCTGGTGTGGACCCTGGTCCTGGAGAACGCGATAAGCGGGCTCGCCCTGGTATTGAGCCCGCTGGAGGTGCTGCAGAAACTCCTGCTGGCGCCGAGTTCGGGCGCGCTCGCCGGCGCGCTGGGCGCCCGGTCCCAGTTCGACGGGGGCACGCCCGGCGTGCTGGAATCGTCAAGTGCGGTGCTGCCGGCCACGGTCCTGCTGGGTTACACCCTGCTGATGTTCGGGCTCGGCAGCTGGCTGGCGGCGCGTCGGGACGTCAGCTGACCCGCCGGAGACGGAGGAACAGATGGAGTTCCTGCTCGCTTTCGCGTTGACCGGCCTGGTCGCCACCAGCGGCTGGATCGCCTGGGCCGGCGTGCGCGGCTGGTCCCGGTTCCGGGATCGCCGGCACGAGCTGCGGCTGGCCCGCGCCCGGTCGGCCGCGGAGCTGCGCCAAGCCGAACTGCGTCAAGCCGAACTGGCCAACGAGACCTACCAGGACTTCGTCCGCCGCCACCCGCAGCGGTGACAACGGTGGCGACCCCGCCCGGGGTCGCCACCGTTGTCGTCACGCGCGTCCGGACAGGTCCGGTCGTTCCTCGACCACCGCCACCGCCTCGGTCGCGGCAACCAGCTCGGTGTCGACCGGCACCTCAATTCCGGCCAGCGCCTCTGGCGACTCGTCGCGTGCCGGCAGGCCGAGCCGCCGTACCGCCTCGTCGACCAGCGCCTCGCTGGTCGACCGCAGGTCGATGACGATGCCCGGCTCGTCCGGCCAGAGCGGTTCGAGTGTCGCGGTCTGCGAGTTGAGCAGGCTGGGCGGCATGTACTCGTGGGTACGCACCGACATCCGCTCCCGGATGACCTCGGTCGGGCCGTCGAGGTGCACGAAGAACACCCCCGGCGGTCCCTGCCGCAGCAGGTCCCGGTAGGAGCGCTTGAGCGCCGAACAGGTCAGCACGGTGGAGACGCCCTCCCGGTGCCGGGCGGTCATCCAGTCGGCCAGGGCCTGCAACCACGGCCAGCGGTCGTCGTCGTCCAGCGGTATCCCGGCCCGCATCCGCGCCACGTTGGCCTCGGAGTGGAACTCGTCGGCCTCGGCGAAGGCCAGTCCGGTCCGGGCGGCGATCCCCCGGGCCACCGTGGTCTTGCCCGCGCCGGAGACCCCCATCACCACGATGTGCCGGGTCGACGGCTCACCAGTCATGGACCGTGCCGTCCTTGAGCCGGTTGAACGGCAGGTACGCGGGCTGGTACGGGAATCGGGCGGCGGCCTCCTCGTCCAACTCGACCCCGATACCGGGCTGCTCCCCCGGGTGCAGGTAACCGTCGGTGAAG
The DNA here is from genome assembly GCF_000204155.1 of Micromonospora maris AB-18-032. Taxonomy (NCBI): domain Bacteria; kingdom Bacillati; phylum Actinomycetota; class Actinomycetes; order Micromonosporales; family Micromonosporaceae; genus Micromonospora; species Micromonospora maris. The sequence goes on from NC_015434.1 coordinate 3,684,333, forward strand.
GTGAACGACTGGCGGAACACCTCGTTGGTCAGCGGACCGTGGCGCATGTACTCCTGGATGCCGAAGTTGTGGATGGCCAGGTCCAGGTGCAGCGCCGCGGCCATGCCCACCGGGGAGATGTCGGTCGGGCCGTGGATGCCGGACTTGATCTGGTACTGGGCGGCGAAGTCGAGCAGCTTGCGCATGGCGGTGATGCCGCCGGTGTGGGTGACCGCCGAGCGCACGTAGTCGATCAGCTGTTCGCGGATCAGGGTCTGGTAGTCCCACACCGTGTTGAACACCTCGCCGATGGCCAGCGGTGTGGTGGTGTGCTGCCGGACCAGCCGCAGCGCCTCCTGGTTCTCCGCCGGGGTGCAGTCCTCCAGCCAGAACAGGTCGTACGGCTCCAGGGCCTTGCCGAGCTTGGCGGCCTGGATCGGGGTCATCCGGTGGTGGCCGTCGTGCAGCAGCGGCAGCTCCGGGCCGAACTCGTTCCGGACCGCCTCGAAGACACCGGGCAGGTGCCGCAGGTAGGCGCGGGTGTCCCAGTCCTCCTCGGCGGGCAGCGGGGTGCGCTGGGCCGGCTCGTAGTCGTAGCGCTTGCCGCCGGTGCTGGGCTGGGCGGCCACCCCGTACACGGCGTTGATGCCGGGCACCGAGGTCTGCACCCGGATCGAGCGGTAGCCCTGCTCCAGGTGCGCGCGGATGGAGTCGAACAGCTCCGGCACGTCGCGGCCGGAGGCGTGGCCGTACGCCATGATGCCGTTGCGCGACGCACCGCCCAGCAGCTGGTAGAGCGGCATGCCGGCGGCCTTGGCCTTGATGTCCCACAGCGCGACGTCCACTGCGGCGATGGCGGCCATGGTGACCGGGCCGCGCCGCCAGTACGCCGAGCGGTACAGGAACTGCCAGGCGTCCTCGATGCGGTGCGCGTCGCGCCCGATGAGCAGCGGCACCACGTGGTCGCGCAGGTACGAGGCGACGGAGAGTTCCCGGCCGTTGAGGGTGCCGTCGCCCAGGCCGGTGATGCCGTCCGCTGTGGTGATCTTCAGTGTGACGAAGTTGCGGTCAGGGCTGGAAACGATGACGTCGGCAGCGACGATCTTCACGAGGGGGTGCCTTTCTCGCAGTGTCAGCGGAGGGTGGTGCCGGCGGCGTTGCCGGTCAGCAGGGAAAGCTCGTCACGGCGGGGCAGACCCTCCCAGTCGCCGTGCGCGGTGACCGCGAAGGCGCCGAGCGCCACCGCGCGCCGCAGCCGGTCGCGTAGGTCCAGTCCGTCGAGGTGGCCGGAGAGGTAGCCGGCGGTGAACGCGTCGCCGGCGCCGACGGTGTCCACCGCGGTGACCGGCACCGCGGCGAGGTGCTGCGCTCCGTCGCGGGTGTACGCGCGTGCCCCGTCGGCGCCGAGCTTGACCAGCACGGTCTGCACGCCCCGGCCCAGCAGTTCGGCGACGACGCCGGGCTCGTCGGTGCCGGGCCCGGCGACCAGGTCCAGTTCGTCGACGGAGGCGATGACGATCGACGCGTACCCGGCCAGTGGGGTGAGCACGGCGCGGGCGGCGTCCCGGGACCAGAGCCGGGCCCGGTAGTTGACGTCCAGCGACACGGTGATGCCGGCGGCGGCCGCCTGCCGGGCCGCGAACATCGTCGCCTCCCGGGCGCTGTCGGACACCGCCGGGGTGATGCCGCTCAGGTGCAGTACCCGGGCACCCGCGGCGAGCGGTCCGGCGACGTCGTCGCAGGTCAGCGCCGAGCCGGCCGAGCCGGTGCGCTGGTACTGCACCCGGCTCAGGTCGGCGGTGCGCCGTTCCAGGAACATCAGGCCGGCGGGCCGGTCGGGGTCGCGGCGTACGCCGTCGGTGCCCACGCCCTCGGCCCGCAGTTGGCGCAGCACGAACTCACCGAGTTCGTCGTCGCTGACCCGGCCCACCCAGGCGGCCCGGTGGCCGAGTCGGGCCAGCCCGATCGCCACGTTCGTCTCCGCGCCGGCCAGGTGCATGGTCAGTGGACCGCCGAGGGCCAGCGGGCCGGACGAGCGCAGCGACACCAACGCCTCGCCGAGGGTGAGCACGTCCACGGGCGCGGTCACTGTGGCCCCGCTTCGCGGACCGCCGCCCGGTAGGCGCGGGCCCGCCCCCGCAGCGCGTCGAGGTCGCCGCCGGAGGCGGCGTCGCCCACCAGCGGGCCGCCGACGCCGACCGCGATCGCGCCGACCGCCAGGTAGCCGGGCAGCTCGGCCAGACCCACCCCGCCGACGGCGACGAACGGGATGTCCGGGAACGGGTCGCGCACCGCCTTCAGGTAGGCCGTGCCGCCTACCGACGCCGGGAAGAGCTTGACCACGCTGGCGCCCCACCGGACGGCGGTGTACGCCTCGGTCGGGGTGAGCGCGCCGGCGGCGACCGGCAGGCCTCGGCGGACCGCCTCGGGGATCGAGTCGACCACGGCCGGCGTCACCACGAACTGGGCACCGGCCGCCGCCACGTCGGCCACGGCCGCCGGGGTGAGCACCGTGCCGGCACCGACCAGGGTGCCGGCGGGCGCGTCCGCCCGGATCGCCGCGATGGCGTCGAGCGCGCCCGGGGTGGTCAGCGCCACCTCGATGATCGACACTCCCTCGGCCAGCAGGGCGGTGCCGGTGGCGATCGCGGCGGCGGTGTCGGTGCCCCGGATGATCGCCAGCAGCCGCTGCGCGGTGAGTTCGGCGGTGAGCAGGTCGGTCATGGTCACCACTCCGCGTACGAACCGTCGACGTGTCGGAACATCGGGCTACGCCAGGCGTGACCCCGCTTGTCCGCCGCGCGTACCGCCTGCTCGTCGATCTCGATGCCCAGCCCGGGAGCGGTGAGGCGCTGGACGTACCCGTCGACGAAGGTCAGCGGCTGCTGGTCGACACAGTAGTCGAGCACCTCGGCACCGAGGTTGTAGTGGATGCCGATGCTCTGCTCCTGGATCAGGTAGTTCGGCGTGGCGAAACCGACCTGCAGGCAGGCGGCCAGGGCGATCGGCCCGAGCGGGCAGTGCGGGGCCAGCTGCACGTCGAACGTCTCGGCCAGCGCGGCGATCTTGCGTACCTCGGTGATGCCGCCGGCGTGCGACAGGTCCGGCTGGGCCACCGCGATGCCGGCCTGGAGCACCGGCAGGAACTCCTGCCGGTTGTAGAGCCGTTCCCCGGTGGAGACCGGGGTGGTGGTGGAGCGGACGAACTCCCCGATCAGGTGGGAGTTCTCCGGCACCACCGGCTCCTCCAGGAAGAACGGCCGGTACGGCTCCAGCAGCGGCGCGACCCGGCGGGCGTTGGCCAGGGTGAACCGGCCGTGGAAGTCCACGGCCACGTCCCGGTGCTCGCCGAGCACCTCGCGGGCGGCGGCGACCCGCTGGACCACCTCGTCGAGTTCGGCGACGGTGGCCAGCGGGCTCATCCGCCCGGAGGCGTTCATCTTCACGGCGGTCAGTCCCGCCTCCACCCGCGCGGCGATCTGGTCGCGCACCTCGCTGGGCTCGTCACCGCCGACCCAGCCGTAGACCCGGATCCGGTCCCGGACGGGTCCGCCGAGCAGCTGGTGCACGGGGGCGCCGTACCGCTTGCCGGCGATGTCCCACAGCGCCTGGTCCAGGCCGGCGACGGCGCTGGCCAGGATCGGGCCGCCCCGGTAGAAGGAGCCCTTGGTCATCACCTGCCAGTGGTCCTCGATGCGCAGCGCGTCCTGGCCGATCAGCAGTTCGCTGAGCTGCTCGACGGCGGTGCGTACGGTCTCCGAGCGGCCCTCGCAGGTCGCCTCGCCCCAGCCGACGATGCCGTCGGTGGTCTCCACCCGGACGAACAGCCAGCGTGGTGCGACGAGGAACGTCTCGACGCGGGAGATGGTGGTCATGGTGCTCAGCCCTTCGTCGCGCCTGCGGTGAGTCCGGAGACGATGTACTTCTGCACGAACAGCGCGATGATCATGATGGGCAGGGTGACCACCGTGGTCGCCGCCATCAGGCCGCCCCAGTCGATGCTCGCGTAGCCGACGAAGTCGAAGATCGCCACGGGCAGGGTCTTCGTGTCCGCGCCGGAGAGCACCAGGGCGAACATGAAGTTGTTCCAGGAGAAGATGAAGGACAGGATGCCGGCGGTCGCGATGCCCGGCACCGACAGCGGCAGGGTGACCCGCCGGAACGCCCCGATCGGGGTCAGACCGTCGACCTGCGCCGCCTCCTCCAACTCGTCCGGCAGACCGTCGAAGAAGCCCATCATGATGTAGACGATCAACGGCAGGGACACGAACATGTGGCTCAGGATCAGCACGCTGAACCCGCCGACCATGCGCAGGTTCGAGAAGACGTAGTACCAGGGCACCAGCAGCGAGACACCGGGGATGACCCGGGCCATCAGCACCACAAGCGCCGACTTGCGCATGTTGAACCGGCTCATCGAGTACGCGGCCGGCACGCCGAGCAGCAGCGACAGCACGGTCGCGGCGAAGGCCACCCAGAGGCTGTTGCCGATGAACTGGATGTAGTTGGCCTGCTGCAGGACGGTGCCGTAGTTGTCAAGCGTGGGCGAGAAGATCAGGGCCTTGCTGGTGTCGTAGATGTCGACGTTTGTCTTGAAGGAGGCGGCGACCATCCAGACCAGCGGCGCCACCAGCGACAGCACGACGACGACCAGGGCCACCGTGCGGAAGATCCGGAATCCGAGACTCGTCTTCATCGGGCGGCCTCCTTCTTCTTGCGGGAGGTGAGGAGCCACATCACGCCGATGATGATCAGGAAGAACAGGATCAGCACCGTCGAGGAGAGGCCGTACTCGTTGTAGTCGAAGCTCAGGCCGTAGGCGTACACGTTGAGCGTCTCCACCTCGTTGAAGGAGCCGCCGCCGCGCCCCTTGGTCGCGTAGAGGATGTCGAAGGTCTTCAGCGCGTCGATGCCGCGTAGCAGCACCGCGACGATCACGGTGGGCATCAGCAGCGGCAGGGTGACGTGCCGGAAGCGCTGCCAGGTGCTCGCGCCGTCGATCATCGCCGCTTCCTGCGGCTCGTCGGAAAGCGAGGTCAGGCCGGCCAGCAGGATCAGCACCACCATCGGGGTCCACTGCCAGATGTCGATGAAGATCGTGGTGGGCAGCGCGGTGTTCTGCCCGGCCAGCCACGGCTGCGGGCCGATGCCGACCCAGCTGAGGATCTGGTTGGCCATACCGATGTTGGGGTCGAAGATGAGCCGCCACATCATGCCGACGGCCACCGGGGTGGCGACCAGCGGCAGCAGGATCGCGACCCGGACCCACTTCTCGCCCTTGAACGGACGCCACAGCAGCAGGGCGATCGCCATGCCGAGCACTACCTCGAAGAACAGCGCGGCACCGGTGAACGCGGCGGTCCGGCCCACGGCGGGCCAGAACCGGTCGGTGTCGGTGAGCACGTCCAGGTAGTTGCGCAGGCCGATGAACTCCGACTCGGCCCGGACCGACCCCGAGGAGTCGGTGAAGCTGAGGTAGATGGTCCAGGCCAGCGGGAAGATGATCAGCGCGGCGACGAAGGCCATGGCCGGGGCCGCGAAGAGCCACTTGCGATGGTCGTTGGCCCAACGCGCCCAGCCGGGCGTGTCAGGCATGACTCCGGCGCCGCGTGGCGTCCGGCTGGGTGCGGTTACAGCTGGCATCAGATCTCCGTGATGGGGAGGCCGGACGGGGGTGGCGGGGCTGTCCGCCCCACCACCCCCGTGCCCGGACTTAGCGGGCCTCGTCGTCCAGGAACTTCTGGAAGGCCTGGTTGGCGGCCTCGGCGGAGGCGGCAGCGTCCTTACCGGTGATGGCGTCGACGATCGGCTGACCGACGATCTCGCGGGCCTGCGCGACCCGCTCGACCACCGGCCGGTCGTGACCGACACCGTTGGCCAGGCTCACGGTGATCGCGTCGGCCATGTCCTTCGGGTAGGTGGCGATGCCCTCGGGGTTCTCCCACACGGAGGTACGGGCACCCGGCACACCGGACTTCTGCTGCTCCAGGGTCTGCGCCTTACCGGCCGCCCACTCGATGAACTTCCAGGAGTTGTCCTGGTTCTTCGAGGCCTCGTTGACGGCCAGCGCCCAGGAGGGGACGTTGTACGGCTTCGAGCCGGCCGGGCCGGCCGGGAACGGCGCGAACCCGACGGTGTCGGAGACCTTCGACTTGGCCGGGTCGGTGGCGTTCTTGTAGAGCGAGTTCGCCTCGGTGTAGAAGGCGGCCTGGCCCTGGGTGAAGATCGCCATCGCCTCCGACCAGCTCATGTCGGTGCTGATGTTGGCCGGGCCGTGCTCCCGCAGCAGACCGCCGTAGTACGCGTACGCCTGCTTGGCGGCGTCGGTGCTGACCGCGGACTTGCCGGCCTCGTCGACGAAGTCGCCGCCGAAGCTGAACAGGAAGCTGGAGAACTGGGTGACCGCGGCGGCCTTGCCGGTACGCGAGACGAAGCCGGCCACGCCCGGGTTGTCCGCCTGGATCTTCGCGGCCTGGGCCTTGAGCTCGTCCAGGGTCGCCGGCGGGGCGCTGAAGCCGGACTTCTCCAGCAGGTCCTTGCGGTAGTAGAGCACCTGCTGCTCGGTGATGATCGGCACGCCGACCACCTTGTCCTCGTAGGTGGTGGTGCTCAGCGGCGCCGCCTGGATGTCGGCGAGGTCGAAGTCGCTGCTGCCCTTGGCCTTGTCGGTGAGGTCGGCGAGGTACTTGTTCTTGGCGAACAGCCGGCCTTCCTGCAGCGGGCGGTACATCATCACGTCGATGTCGCTGGAGCCGGCGTTCAGCTTGACGTTGTACTGGTCCGACAGCTGGTCCTCACCGAGCTGGGTGACCTCGACCTTGATGCCGGTCTCCCGCTCGAACTCCGGCAACGCCTTCCGGATGTTCTCGGTCCAGACATGGTTGACCAGGGTGACCCGCACGGTGTCGGAGGAACCGCTGTCGTCGCCGCCGCCACAGGCGGACAACGTCAAGGCGGACACCATCGCCAGAGATATCCCGATTTTTGACCGACGTCCCACGTCCGTCTCTCCTTCTGTGTTGGTCGCGACCCCGGGGGGACGGGCACGACAACGGGTTTTTACATCCGCTTAACGTCCGGATGCTAGGCCGAAAAAGCAGACTTATACAAGGGGTACCTCGGACTGATATGATCCGTGACGTGATTGTGCCCTCACCGGGGGTTGCACCCGCACAGGCCGCCCCTGCCGAGGCTGGGCTGCACGGACGCGTCCTCGACCACCTCGGCACCGCCATCTGCGGCGGTGAGCTGGCCGCCGGCGCCGTGCTCAACATCGATGAACTGGTCGACCGCTACGCGGTGTCCCGCTCGGTGATCCGAGAGGTTCTGCGGGTGCTCGCGTCGATGGGGTTCATCGAGACCCGCCGCCGGGTCGGCGTCATGATCCGCTCAGCCGATCACTGGAACGTCTTCGATCCCCAGGTGATCCGCTGGCGGCTGGCCTCGGCCGGACGCATCGCCCAGATCCGCTCGATCACCGAGCTGCGTACCGCCATCGAGCCGCACGCCGCGTGGCTGGCCGCCCAGCGCGTCGACCACGACGACGCGAGCGAGCTGGTGGGGCTCGCCGCGAAGATGTGGGCCGCCGGCAAGGCCGGCGACGAGGAACGCTTCCTCCGCCTGGACATCGAGTTCCATCAGCGGGTGCTGCGCGCCTCCGGCAACGAGATGTTCGTCAAGCTCCAGGACCTGGTCGCCGAGGTGCTCATCGGCCGGCATCACTACCACCTGATGCCGCACTACCCGCACGAGCAGGCCCTGCAACTGCACGCCGAGGTCGCCCAGGGGATCCAACGACACGACGGCGACAGCGCCCGCCGCGCCATGGTGCAGATCATGGAGCACGCGTTCGAGGAGATGTCGTCGATCTGGGAGCAGACACTGCACGACCCGCACCTGGCCTGAAACGGGTCACCGCGGTCGGATCAGCCACTCCCAGGCCCGACGCAGGCCCAGCCGCACCGGGTCGTCGGACTCCTCCACCTGCTCGGCCGGCATGTCCGTGCTCGGCTCGTGCAACTGCCCGGCCGGCACCGACAGCACCACACCCCGCTCGTGGAGTTCACCGATCTGCTCCCGGTAGGCGAAGCGGTGGGCATGGTGCTCCCGGGACGGTTCGATGATCACACCATGGAAGATGTCCTGCGCCTCGTCGGCGACGACATGCTCGACGACCCCGACGAACGCGCCGCCGGGGGCGTAGACCGGGACACCGGCGCCGAGGGCGAGGTAGGAGACCTTCGCACCGAGATCCGTCACTGTCACGCTCCTTCGGTACGCGTCGGTGGCCGCCCGTCCGGTGAGAGGGCTGCGATACCCGCTCCCGCGCCGCGCACACGTCCGCCGGGACCGCGCCGGACACCGAGCGGGCATACGATGCCGCGCATGGCGCTACTGCACCGGGCGGAGATCCGCCCCACCAAGCTCGAACTGTTGACCGCCTGGCTGCCCAGCCGTGGCTGGTACCAGGGGGACGCCGCCGCCGAGGTGGTGCGGGTGGCCGCGTACCGGTTCGACGACCCGGCCGGTGAGGTCGGCATCGAGACCCTGCTGGTCCGCGCCGGGGCCGGCCCGGTGCACCAGGTGCCGCTGACCTACCGTGGTGCGCCGCTACCGTCCGCCGACGCCTGGCTGATCGGCACCATGGAGCACTCGGCGCTGGGCACCCGCTGGGTCTACGACGCCTGCGCCGATCCGGTGTACGCGGCCGCGCTGGCCGAGGCCGTGCTCGCCGACACCGGGCAGGCCGAGGAGTACTTCGAGGTCGACGGCCACCGTGAGGTGCGCGCGCCGAGCATGGAGATCAGCAGCGACCCGGGCGGCATCGACGTGCCGGCCGTCGGCGCGGTACGCCGGGTGGTGGACGGCACCCTGACCGTGATCGTCACCGACACGGTGGAGTTGACCCTCCTCCGCCGTCCCGACGCGGCCGCCGGCGGTACGCCGAACGGCACGGTCGCGACGCTGAGCGGCGCCTGGGACGGCGTGAGCATCCCCCTGGCGTACGCCGCGCTGCGCTGACGCCCGTCAGCCACGCAGCGGCAGGGGCACCCTCGGGACCATCGATGCATACCGAGTATGCTCCGATCTCATGCGACACCACCCCGACCGCCGCAGCATCGCGCTCACCGCCGTACTCGGCGGACTGCTGCTCGGCATCCTCGACTTCATCTGGATCAAGTTCGTCCCCTTCCCCTTCGCCGACCTGGGCAACTCCAGTGCGGTCTGGGCGGTCGCCGCGTTCGCCTTCGGCTTCTGGGTCCGGACCGGCTGGGTACGCGCGGCCATCGGCGCCGCCGTCGCGCTCGTCGTCGCGGTCCCCGGCTACTACGCCGCAGCGGCGCTCATCCAGGGCGACGAGTGGTCGATACTGTGGGCACCCACCTCGCTGCTCTGGATGAGCTTCGGCGTCCTCGCCGGAGTGGTCTTCGGCATCGGCGGTGTCTGGGCGCACGAGCGAGGATGGCGACAACCGGTCGGCATCGCCCTGCCCGGCGCGGTCCTCTTCGCCGAGGCCCTGATCGACGCCAGCCGGATCAACCACCCGAACTACGGCATCGACCCGCTCTGGGACGTCCTGATCAAGACCACGCTGGGCGTCCTGGTCGTGGTCGTCGTCGCCCGCGGCACCCGGGCACGACTGCTCGCGCTGGCCACCGCACTCCCCCTGGCTCTGATCGGCTTCGCAGCCTTCCGACTGGCCGGCTTCGGCCTCTGACCGGGTGCCACACCCACCGCATCGACTCGCCCCGCCCGACCGCTCCCGACCGGACGATCTCGACGGCGCGAGGCGGGGCGCGACACCGGTCACCTCGCCGTCCGGTGCAGTCGTCAGTCGGTGAAGGCGGCGAGATCCAGTCGGGCCAGGCGGTCCGGGTCGGCGATCACGTCGACCTCGGCGATCAAGCCGGCCGAGACGGTGAAGGCCATCACCGACAACGGCCGACCGGCTGCGGTCACCACCACACCGGCGCTGCCGTTGATCACAGCGGGCCGGGCGAACGGGGAGAACCGGCCGAAGGTGACGGCCTGAGCGGCGACGTCCCGGGCCCCAGTGAGCACGGTGGTGTGCCGGGTACGGGCCACGCCACCGTCGGCACGCAGCACCACGTCCGGATGCAGGACGCCCACCAGCGCGTCGAGGTCACCGTCGCGGGCGGCGGCGAGGAAGGCGTCGACCACCTGCCGCTGCCGGGCCAGATCGGCGTCCGGTCGGGGGGCCTGGCCGCGTACCCGACGGCGGGCCCGACTGGCCAGTTGCCGGGCCGCCGTCGGTGACCGGTCGATCATCGGCGCGATCTCGTCGAACGGTACGGCGAACATGTCGTGCAGCACGAAGGCGAGCCGTTCCGCCGGAGTGAGGGTGTCCAGGACCACCAGCAACGCCAGCCCCACCGAGTCGGCAAGCACGGCGGCGTACTCGGGATCGTCCGGGCCTGCCGGTGCGACCACCGGGTCGGGTACCCGCACGTCCAGTGGCTCCTCGCGGCGGCGCCGGCGGCCGCGCAGCGTGTTCAGACTGACCCGGGCGACCACCGTGGTCAGCCAGGCGGCGAGGTTGTCCACCCCGTCGACGTCGGTACGGGACAGCCGCAGCCAGGTCTCCTGCACCGCGTCGTCGGCCTCGCCGAGCGAGCCGAGCATCCGGTAGGCCACCGCGCGCAGGTGCGGCCGATGCTCCTCGAACCGCTCGGCCAGCCAGGTACGCCCGTCCATGTCGTTCCTTTCTGCTGGACCGACTGGTCGTTAACAAGGGGCCCTTCCTATACCGCAGGCGTTAGGAAGGGGCCCTTCCTAACGCTTCGACCCCACCTCGCGCCCCAATGTGACCGCCGGGTGATCCAGCTCACCCGGCGGTCACATCGATCGGTAGGGCGGGGTCGAGCCGGTGAAGCCACGAACGGTAATCGACCGCGCGTAATGCCCGGTCCTGGCGCAGGGAGAACGTCGTGCACCCACCGATCCTCGTCACCGGCGGCACCGGCACCCTCGGCCGGCTGGTCGTCCCACTGCTGCACGAGGCCGGCCACCGGGTTCGGGTCCTCAGCCGTCACGGCGGGCAGCCCTCCCCCGGCGTCACCCACGTCACCGGCGACCTGGCCACCGGGGAGGGCGTCGACTCCGCGGTCCGCGACGTGCAGATCGTGCTGCACCTGGCCGGCGGCCAGAAGGGCGACGACCAGCTGGCGCGCACCCTGGCGCGGGCCGCGCAGCAGGCCGGCGTACGCCATCTGGTGTTCGTCTCGGTGATCGGCGCCGACCGGGTGCCGCTGGCCTGGCTGCGGATGAAACTCGCCGCCGAGCAGGCTGTCGCCGACTCCGGCGTGCCGTGGACGACGCTGCGCGCCGCCCAGTTCCACGAGCTGACCCTGACTCTGGTCCGAAAGATGTCGGCCCTGCCGGTGATCCCGGCGCCCGGCGGGATGCGGCTGGAACCGGTGGACGGCCGCGAGGTCGCGGCCCGGCTCGCCGCGCTGGCCCAGGCCGCGCCGGCCGGCCTGGTGCCCGACCTGGCCGGCCCGCAGGTGTACGCGCTGGGCGAGCTGATTCGCAGCTACCTGCGGGCCACCGGTCGACGCCGGCTGCTGATGCCGGTACGGATGCCCGGCAGCGCGGGGCACGCCTACCGGGAGGGGGCGAACCTGAGCCTGCCCGGCGCGACGAGAGGCACCCGCAGCTGGGGGCAGTTCCTCGCCGACCAGGTCGGGCACTCCGCGTCGGCCTAGACCGGATCGGGCCCGGTCGGGACACCACGGGGGTCTCCCGGCCGGGCCCGGCCGCGTGCGCCACCGGCGCTACAGGCGGGTCGGCTGCACGGGGAACGATGCGAAACGGGGCAGGTCGGTGTCGTCGAAGTCGAAGGCCAACTCGTTGACCACCTCGACGACGCCGCTCACCCGGGCGGCGAGCCGTCCCGCGATGTCGACCGCGGAGCGCCGGTCCAGCCGGCCGGTCATGGTCACCACACCGTCGCGGACCTCGACCCGGACGGCACCCTCGCGTACCGCCAGCACCCGGCGCAGCACCTCCTGCACCACGTCGTGGCGGATGTCCGCATCCGGGCGCAGGTGCACCCGCAACAGGTCGGAACGGGTCACGATGCCGACGACCCGGCCCATGTCGTCCACCACCGGCAGGCGTTTGACCTGCTCACGGTCCATCAGCTTGGCCGCGGCGACCAGGGAGGTGTGCGGGGACGTGGTCACCGCCGGGGTCGTCATCAGCTCCCGGGCGTTGTCCGCCTCACCCTTGCGGCGCGACCTGCGCTGCCGGGCACCCTCGAAGACCCGCCGCTCGTGCGGCTCACCCATCCACTCCACCTTGTGCAGCAGGTCCGCCTCGGACACCACGCCCAGCACGTGCCCGAAGTCATCCACCACCGGCACGGCACTGACCCGCCGCTCGGCAAGCAGATCGACGATCTGCCGGTACGGCGTCTGCTCCACCACCGTGGCGACGTCCCTGGTCATCACGTCTTCCACCTGCCAGGCCCGCATCACGACCTCCTCTGTAAGGCTTGCGAATCCACGCTATGCCGGACCCGGACGGGCCGGTCAGTGCTGCCCGACCCGCCTGGACAGGACCTCTGGCCCACCCCGACCAGGCCCGTCGGCAAGCGACCGGACAGCGCGCCCGGCGGCGATGGTCGAAGCGCCCGGACCGGGCGGTTCGGGCGGCGATGGCGGGGTCGACGCACGCGGATCCGGCGGCTCGCGCGGCGGTGGCAGTGGTCGGAGCGCGCGGTCGCGGCGGCTCGTGCGGTGGTGGCGGTGGTCGAAGCGCAACGGATGCGGCGGCTCGGGCGGTGGTGGCGGCGCGGGTGGACCCGGCGGCGTGCGTGCGCGGGGCAGCACGCAGCGCGACCGGTTGATAACGTGACGGCGACCTCGCCTCTGGCGACCGGCGATGTCCCGGGAGGCTCGCATGTGGGCGGACGAGGCCGCGCTGGACGCGACACAACGCCGGCTCGACGAGTGGGAGGCGTCGCTCGCCGACCGGGCGCAGCGGGCCCAGGCCCTGTCGGCACGCGTCAGCACCCTCACCGGCACCGCCCACAACATCGACCGCAGCGTCGAGGTCACCGTCGACTCGGCAGGCCACCTGGTCGACCTGCGTCTGGACGAACGGATCCGCCAACAGTCCGCGGCACACACCGCGCGGCAGGTGCTGGCCACCACCCGAGCCGCCCAGGCCGACCTGCTGCGCCGCATCACCACGGCGACCACCGAGACCCTCGGCGACGACGACCCGGCCGGGCCGGCGCTGCTGGACTCCTACCGCCGCATGACCGGGCAGGACGCACCGGATGCCGACCGGTGAGCACATCCAGGTCGACCCCGACGACCTGGTGACCCACGCCGCACGCCTCGACCGGCACGCCGACACCCTCCACACCGCCCGACAGGCCGGCCAGCACGTCCGGCTCAGCGCCGACGCGTACGGTCAACTCTGCGCGATCATGCCCACGCTGCTCAACGGCCTGCAACGAATCCTGGTCGACGGCCTCGACACCGCCGCCACCTCGGTCCGCGACACCGCCGGCCGGTTACGCACCAGCGCCGAGAACTACCGGGCCACCGACACTCGCGCCCTGGATCGGGTACGGAACGTCCGGTGACCGGCAACCCGCTCGTCGCCGCCCCGGTGCACACCGGGCCGAGCGCCTGGGCGGGGGTCTGGATCCTCGAAGACATCGAACTGATCCACCAGGGTGTCACCACCGGCAGTTGGATCGACGGCACCCTCGGCGTGGTCAGCGCCGGCCTGGACGCCCTCGCGTTCGTCTCCGACCCGGTCGGCGCCCTGCTCCAGTACGGCATCGCCTGGCTCATCGAACACGTCAAACCTCTCAGCGAAGCCCTCGATTGGCTCGCCGGTGACCCGGCGCAGATCACCGCACACGCCCAGACCTGGCGCAACGTGGCATCCGCGCTGCGCGACGAGGCCGCCACGCTGGCCCGCGACGTCACCACCGACATCGCGGCCTGGCAGGGCGAGGCCGCCCGTGCCTACCGTGCCTGGTCCACCGAACAACACCAGGCCCTCACCGGCCTCGCTCAGGGCGCCGACACGATGGCCGCCATCACCGAAGGCGCCGCCGGCCTGGTCGCCGCCGTCCGACTGCTGGTCCGCGACACCATCGCCACCTGCGTCTCCCGCCTCATCGTGTACGCCACCGAACTCATCGCCACCGCGGGCCTGGCCACTCCCCTGGTCGTCGAACAGGTCACCACGCTGGTCGCCGCATGGGCTGCCCGCATCGCCCGGCTGCTGCGCGGGCTGCTCAACAGCCTCCGCCACCTCATCCCCACCATCCGCCGCCTCGGCACCCTCATCGACCAGCTCAAAAAAGCCCTCGCCCGACTCCGCGACGCACCATCCGGAGGCCGACGATCGCCGGAGGAGAACCCGCGCGGACAACGCCAGCCCGGCAGCGAGCCGAGGCCTCCCGATTTCGACCCAGGCAAGCACCGGGGGGCCCTCGGAGACGAATTCCGTCCAGGCACACAGGATCCTCACGGCCTGTTCGACGACAAGGAGCGGCACGTCGCCGACCGGCTCGGTGCCGAGGGCATCATGGTGCATCCGCGGGAGCGCATCGACGACATCGAGTTCCAGAAGAACCCTGATGCGATGACCCGTGCCAGTCCTGATGACCCGGGTGTGGTGACCGAGCTCAAGAGCCTCAATCAGGCCAGCAGTGAAGCCGTCCGACGTAACATCCTGACAGCCGGCAAACAGCTGGAACAAGAAGGTGGCGGCGACGTGGTGATAGATGGTCGCGCGGTGGGTCTCACCGAAGATGAGGCGCGCAGAGGGTACGCCCGAGCGGTTGGACATCACCGGCAGCACGGCACTCCACTACCGGATCGCGTCCAGATCATCCTCGGCGAGGATCGGATCATCACTCTGCCCGACGGGTCACGGTGACGCCATGTCGGTCCAGGAGCAGATCTTCATCAACGCGGACTCCTCGCCGGAGGAGGTCGCCGAACAGCTTGCCGCCGCGCTGAGCATGCGAAAGTTCGCCGGCCGCAAGGGTGGCGTCTACGTGAGCCGTCCGGCCCGGTGGGGTGTCGCCGGCGGCAAGGAGGTTGGCGGCGAGGTCGCGGACAACTACCTGGCAGACGCACAGGCGAGCCAGGCGGAACAGTCACTGTTGGACGGCTATCAGATCCTGTGGGACTTCGGGTACACCGGCCGGGACCGCGACATCCAGTTGGCGGAGGCCCGGCTGGCGTTCACCGAACTGGCCGCGTCGGTGTTGTGGCCGGCGGCGCTCATCGCCGGCCTCGACACCCTGATCGCGGCCTGGGATCCCGTACTCGGCCTCACCTGGTTCCCGCCCGGCACGACACCAGACGCCGATAGTCGAGAGCTTTGGTACCGCTACTTCGAGCGCTTGGCCCAGCCGCACACGTGATCACGCCCGGCCGATCACTGCGGCGCACCCTCGTCGGCAGCCTCACCCCTAGGCTGAGCGGATAAGTCCGGGCGGCGATGATCGACTCCGTTTCGCCGTAGTGGCGGTTTCCCGCTGAGGCGTACCCCGCCGTTTCGGCGATACGGCGACGCGACTTCCTCAGCTCAGGATGATGGGGTTGCTGAGGGCGCCCATCTGCCGGCCGGGGTGGCGTACCTCGACGCGGACGAAGGACGTTTCGTCCGCGGTCGTCCGCCACTGTGTGACGCCCGCGCCGTCGTCGGGCAGCGAATGGCGGTGCACGACGCCATGCTCGGTGTGCAGGGTGATCGTGCCGGACGGCACACCGCAGACCTGCACCCGTACCACGATGGGCTCGCCGTCGGTGGCCAGGTGCTCGCCCACTCCCCCTGTCCGGTCGGCGGCGGTGGCGGTGACGTCGAGGGTGACGGCGGGCGACTCGGCGATCCAGCTTCGACCCGCGCGGACGCCGGCCAGCACCGCATCGCAGCTCAACTCCTCGGCATGGACCACGGTGTGCGGCGTACCGAGCTGACCGGCGAGATGCGCGTCACTGTTACCTATCGCCGGTTGCCACCGTCCTCGATGGACATCATGGGCCAGGCTGCGTCCCCACTCGGCCAGGGCCGCCTCGTTGTCGGCGTTCCATGGCAGGTCCGAGGCCCAGCGCCCGTTCCACACCTCCACCGCGTCGAACCAGTCGTACGGGTACATCAGCGTGCCCGATGGATACGGCGCGTGCGGGTGCGCCGCCACACAGAGTCCACCACTGCGGCGTACCTGATCCAGGTGTTGTCCGACCACGTCGTCCCGGACGCCGTAACGCCACTCGACCGCCTGCTCGGGGGCAAGGCCCAGGGCGAGCCAGTGGCCGGTCCGGGTGGTGACCTCCTGGCCCAGGATCACCAGCAGGTCGTCGCCGGCGTACGGCCCCCACTCGCCGTGCCCGGCGGCCGTGTTGTGCTCGGTGGTGGCGATGAAGTCGAGGCCGAGCGTACGGGCTGCGGCGGCAAGGTGAGCGGGAGTCAGGTCGGCACCCTGCGACAGCAGCGAGTGCACGTGCAGGTCGCCCCGGTACCAACCGGGCCCTCGGCCCGCCGCCCGTCGAGGCGGATAGCGCGACTGCGCGACATCGGACATCGACGTCCAGGTTATCCATCCGAACCAGGACGTCAGGGGGCACCCCGGCGGATCCGCGAGCGAGCCACCGTTGGCGACGCCGCCACCTGGCCGAGTGGTCGGCAGCGAACAAGCCGGGACCGGGTCGTGGGCGCTGACGCCCGGGTCACCGCCCGAGGTGGGTGAAGGCGGCCCAGGCCAGCGGCGCGGCGTTGTCGACGCGGGAACAGTGGGTGGCCAGTTCCGCCGGCATACCTTCGGGCGGTTCACGGTCCGGGTCCAGCATCCACAACTGGGCCCGGTGCAACGCCTCGGCCGGTGCACATCCCTGCTCATACAGGAAGTGGTGGACCTGGTACATCAGCAGGGAGGTACCCACGTCGGGCACCGACCACAAGGAGCCGAAGACGGTCTGGGCGCCGGCCGCGAGGAACGCGGTGGCCAGGCTGAACGCCTCGTCGGGCAGCCCACCGGCGAGGTTCGTCGTGCAGGCGGCGAGGAACACCTGACCCAGGTCGAGCGCCGCCAGCCGGGACACCTCCAACAGGTCACGGGCCGGCAGCAGACCATCGGCCAGCACCAGGTGTGAGTCGGCAGGTCGGGTCGGGTCGACGCGCCCGTGACAGGCGAGGTGCAGCAGGGATGATCCCGCCCCGACCGTGCGTACCCACTCCAGGACGGCTTCCGGGCGTGCCAGGTGCCCGGAATCGTCGGCCGGTCCGCCGAGATAGCGGCCCTCGGGGTGGAACCGTCGGTGGATCGCCTGGGCCTCGATGCCCGCGAACGGCAGGTCACCGAGCGGATCCCCGACCACCAGAGCCGAGCGGATCGGCTGTACCGGGCGTGCCGCGGCGGTGCAGAGCAGCCGGGCGGAGGGACTGTAGGAGACGACCAGGTCGTGCACGGCGTAGCGGCGACCGGACGTAGTCTCGCGGTAGGCGGCGTGCCAGGGCACCAACCCCAGTACGCCCATCGGGACGAGGACCACCCGAGCCGGGCCCGCCGAATCCGGCGGTCGCAGGTGCGCCACCAGGTGGCTCATGGCTGCTCGCCAGGCCCACCGGCACAGGTCGTCGATGGCGGTTCCCGCAGACGGCGGACGGGGCCCGCCGACCGGGCCGGCATCTCGGGGTGCCCGCCTCCCCGCCCCGGCGAGGTCGGCACCGAAGGCGGCTCGCAGCAGCCTGCGCACCGGCGCGTTGTCGCCGGCCACCAGATCGCATAGTTCGAGGATCTCGACCTCGCCGACGCTGGGGACCACCACCGCGAGGCCCGGCACCGGGGGCGCGGCCGGCACCAGATAGACGAGCGCGTCGGCCTCCAATGCGGTGAGTGCGCTGCTGATCTCGCCGGGGCGCACCTGTGCCAGCGGGCCGTGGGTGGTCAGGTCGAGGGCATCCAGCACACGCAACCGCAGGTCGTCGGGAATCTCCCCGGCCGCGAGCACCGAAGCGAGGGCAGCGCCGGTGAGCTGGTCACGGCCCAGTCCCCCGGTCTGTCGCCACTCCGTGGCCAACTCGGCCTGCCCAGCCTCCTCAAGTAGTTCGGCCACGTTGCGGGAGGCGGTCGCCGCGTGCAGGACCAGGCCACGCCCCGCGTCGAGGGCGGTGACAAGATCGTCGTCGGCCTGGTCCTGGAGGCACCATCTGGCGACGGTGGTCGCGGTCGCGGCGGCTTCCCGGGCGGTACCCATGGCGTAATCCGTGCCTGCCTGCAGGAGCACCCGCCGGGCACGGCCGTGCAGGCCGTCGAGCCCGAGCCGCCGGGCCCGCGCCCGGTCAGGGTCACCGGCCAGGCGCAGAGCGTATGCGAGGTCGTGAACCAGTTCGGCCCAGATCGCCATGTTGGTCCCCGCCTCCGCTGTCGCCTGCTCCAGAATGGCGACGGCGGAGGCGGCGGCCTGCCGCTGTCCAAGGACCGCCAGGGGGAACTGGGCCTTCGCGGCTGTCGCCAAACTCCCTATCCGCAGGACATGGTGCTGCGGGAAACGGCCGGCAAGGTCGGTCAGATAGTCCGCCCACTGGCGCAGCAGCGGCAGGTCGGCGCGCCGGAGGGC
This sequence comes from Micromonospora maris AB-18-032, assembly GCF_000204155.1. Lineage (NCBI taxonomy): Bacteria > Bacillati > Actinomycetota > Actinomycetes > Micromonosporales > Micromonosporaceae > Micromonospora > Micromonospora maris. The sequence goes on from NC_015434.1 coordinate 3,702,932, forward strand.
GGCCATGACCTGGACCCCGCCGACCAGCACCGAGAGGGTTGCGGAGTGGGTGGGAGGACCCGGTGGCAGCGGAACCGGCGGTTGCGGCCGGATCCCTCGGCCGTCGATGTTGTCCACCAGGTCCTCACAGAGGCGGACCAGTGGATCCAGCATGGCCGCGTTCAGCCGCGACGGGCCGAGCCGACGCCGCAGCGCAACGGCTCGCCGGGTCGCCGTCCGCATCCCCTCCACATCCCCCAGGCGACCCCGACCGAGCGCCTCTGACACGGCCGCCAGCATCTGGGCCTCAATGACGGCCGCGGTCTGGGAGTGACCGCGCGCGAGGGCCGCCGCCATGGCCTGCGCGGCGCGGTGCGGGCGGTCATCGAAGTAGCGAGCGGCTCGGGCCTGCAGAAAGTTCGGCAACACCGACCGGAGGAGGGTTCTGTCCGCCTCGGTCATCCGCTCGTCGGCAACGATTCGCAGGAAGGTCGGCAGGCCATCATCCGGGGTGCTGTCGCTGCGGCTGACCTGGTCGAACTGCCGCAGAATTCCTTCGACCAAGTCCAGCACCAAGGTGATGTCCGCAGGCTGGTCCGCACCGCCCATTCGCCCCACGGCCAACAGATGATGCATCCTCGGCGAGTCCGGCTCGACCAGCGCCTGCAGGACATAGGAGAGCTCGCAGCGCAGCAGTACGGCGGCCAGTAGAGCCCGGTCGTGTGGGCTGCTATCCGGCGCGTCATCCAGTGCGCGTCCCCCCTCGTCGAGAATCTCCCGCACCCGGTGCAGGCCCGGTGGAGCGCGATCGGGGTCCCGGGCAGACTCGTGTCCCAGCAACGCCCTGACGACGATCACCCGCATGACGTGCACCGACAGCAGTTCATCCGGTGTCTCCCCCTCGGTGAGGGCATGATCCAGACAGCGGGCAGCGGCGTCCAGGCTGCCCGGCACCTCGGCTAGCTCCCAGCGCGCCAGGTGCGTCGCGCCGAGGTGTACCCACACCCACCGCGGTCGGGGCACCGAGGGCAGCGCCTGTTCCCACAGGGCGACCGCCTCGGTGAGGCTGTCGAGGTCACCGGCGGCGTACAGCAGCTCGGCGAGGGCCACCTGGCAGAGAGGGTCGTCATCCTCCGCACGCGCCGCACGCCAGCGGTCGATCGCCCGGGTCAGGTTCGCCGGATCTGCGTCCAGGCGCCACAAGGCGGCGTACGCCTCGGCCTGGTGGCGGAGCAGGTGACGCCGCATGGCGTCACCGGGCGGGCATGCCTCCACGGCCCGGTCGGCGGCCTGGATCGCCGACTCGACGCTCGTCCGGTCCTCGCGCAGGCCGGCCGCCTCCAGGTAGGCCGCGACCAGCTCCGTGCAGGCGAGAAAATAGTGGGCGGTGGTGTCCGGGGAGAGCCGGGCCAGCGACTCGGCGAGCAGCGCTATCGCCTGATCCAGATCCGGTACGTCCTTGCTGCCATTGTCGTACCGGTTCAGCAGGAGCACACCCAGCAGCATCCGGGCGTACGCGGTGGACTCCTCACCGGTAGGGCTGGTCAGCACCACCTCGAGGGCATGCATGGCTTCGGCGCCGTACTCGACCGTCGCCTCCGGCGTCTCGCTCTGCGCGTACCGCCAGAGATACCGGTTCCAGATCGCCTCCAGCAGGGTGTTCGCCACGTCATCGCGTTCCGTGTCCTCCGACGGCCACCCCCGGTACGCCTCGATCAGGTGTCCGACCGCGCTTTCGTGATCGGTGCTCTCGTCGTCGGTGCTCTCGTCGTCGAGCCAGGTCCGTTCGAGGTGGGACATGCCCTTTCCCCAGTGCCAGAACGGTGCCTGCTCGTGGTGGGGGGCGTAGGTCAGCGCCCGGTCGAATTCGACGATGGCGGCCAGGAGCGACGTCTCGTCCTGGTCGCGTACGTAGCGTTCGCCGTACGCCTGCCCGAGCAGCCCGGCCAGTTCGGCGAGGTCCTCACCGTCGGGCGGGGAGGCTACGAGCACGGTCAGGTGTGCAATCCAGTCGTCGAGAGGTACCTCTTCGATCTCCTCGTGGCCGTTCACCGACGCTCACCGGCCAGGTGGGCACCGCGACCGGCGGGCACCTCGGTGACCACCGGCACCGCCAGGGTGATCCAGTCGCTGGCACCCGTACCGGCGGCACCGGCATCGCGGTGCACGGCGGCCAGCCCCAGGCGGCCCAGGAGACCGGCGACGGCCAGTGGAGAGCGTCTCCTGTCAGCCGAGATGTCCTCGATCGCGGGCAGCTCGAACGGAGCGGAGCTGAACTGTTCCTCGGCGGCGAGCAGCAGCAGCCAGTCCCGGGTGCGCGCACCCGGTTGCACCGGATCGCCGGCCGGGATCGTGAACTCGACCGCTCGCCCGTACAGCGCCGCCCCGACGTGCCCGGGTGCGACATGATCCCCGGCGAAGAGCGTGGCGTGGACGCGGTGCCGTTCGGTGATGTTCAGCAGGACGAAGAAGAGTTTCCGACCGCTGTTGTTACGCAGCTGGACGAAGACCGTCGGGGGTCGCCAGGTCCCCTGTTCCCACCGATAGCGAAGATGCAGGGTGCCGTCTCCTGCCGGCAGCAGGGGCGGGCGGTACGCGGGTGCCGTCGACTCACCCGGACGGGCCTCGACCAGTTCCATGCCGACCGCACCCGCCAGCCCGGAGATCGGGTTCACCAGGGCCTTGATCTGGTGCACCCGAGCCAGATGTTCGAGGGCCAGGACGGCCCGCCGGCCGCCGTCGTCGACGGCCAGCTCGGCGCAGAGCGGGAAGCCGTCCGCGTCGCGGATGCGCACCCGGTCCGGCAGGTGTACGTCCAGCAGCAGGTCGGCGCTGCGCTCGTCGTCCCCCTCGACCGGTCGTACGTGCGCAGAGGGCCCGCCGCCCGGCGCGGCCGAGGCCAGCGCGGTGAGCACCGGGTCGGCTGCGGAGCGGTGTACGCCGTCGACCGCCACCGTGACCCTCGGCATCGGGACCCGGCTCAACACGACCGGGTACTGGGTGTCCTCGTCGGGTTCCCAGCCCAGCGGCTCCACCACACTGCGTCCAGGATGGACCCGCACGATCCGCGCCTCGCGCAGCAGCGGCCCGGGCACGGCAACCCGGACGTCCTGGGCGGCCGAGGGCAGGGACAACCCATGGCAGGAGCCAGCGTCGATCTCCCATTCGCCCCGGATTCGACGCATCCGGATACCGATGGCGGGCAGGGTGACCCGTCCGCCCAGGAAGGGCTGATCAGCGATTCCGGGGGTGACCGGCTCCAGCTGCGGGACCTGCTGCCGGGACTGGCGCTCCACCTCGCATCGCGCCGCCACCAGCAGGTCGCGGTATGTCGCCGAGGGCGCCAGCCGACGCATGGCGCTCAGCAAGGACCAGCTGAACAGGCCGTACGCCCGCCCGTCCGCCCAGGTCTCCCCTGCCGTCTCGTCCGTCCGGCAGGCCGCCAGTGCGACATGCTGGGCAGGTGGCCGGGTCAGCACGCGGCGCAACTGCGGCAGCAGCGCTTCGAGTCTCGGCGGGGTGGTCGAGGCGGGCGCGTAGCGGACCAGGTCGCGGGTGGCGCTCTGCGAGTGGCAACTGTCCAGCACGACCGCCAGGTGAGCACCGGTGCCGGCTATCTCGTCGCACAGGAGCAGCAGCTCCTTGTCGTAGAGGTCCGGCACCTCGTCGTGTCGGCTGTCATGGCAGACCAGAGTCTGCATCTGACCGGACGGCTCCAGGTGGGACAGTTCCTTTGGCACCGCGGCCCAGGAGCCGTGCCCGCTGAACCAGAACAAGGCGGTGTCGCCCGGCCCGGCCTGGCCCAGGTGCTCACGTAGGCCCGCGATGACGGCACTGCGGGTGGCGTCTTCGTTCGCCAGCAGCCGGATGGCTCGCGGGTCGCTCACCCCGGCACGTACCTGTAGATAGTCCCGCACCGCGAGCACGTCGTTGTGGCATCCCTGAAGCTGGCCTGCGGCCCGGTAGCGGTCGATCCCGACCAGCAGCGCGAAGATCCTCCTGGTCATCATCGGCTCCCCACGGGCACATGCAGCCAGCCGTGCTCGACGAAGCCCTTGTCGGGCAGGTCAATGGTGATCTCGGTGAACTGGTGGGGCAGCGGGGGAACCACGGAGTGCCGGATGACGTCCTGGTAGAGCAGGTCGGGCACGCCCAGGACGTAGTCGGCGGTCGGGGTGTCCCGGATGGCGGCGCGTAGCGGTGGGCTGTCGAGAATCCGATGTACCGCGATCGCCGCAGTGCCGACCCAGCCGCTGTCGGCCGGTTTCATCAAGCCACGGTGCAGCGCAACCCGCAGTCGTACCCGCTCCTCGGCGCTCAGGCCGTCGTTGGTCCGACGCAGGGCTTCGGCCAGACCGCAGATCAGGTCCGGGATCACCCGCGACTCATCGATGCCCACCGGCAGGACAGCGAACTGCCCGTCGCCCTGGGCCTGCACCACGACCGTGGCCTCGTCCAGGCCGGCGCCGGCGCGGGCCTCGGCCAGGGACCGCACCAGCCACGACTGAGTCCGTTCGGCAAGATGATTCGGTCGGCGGCTGTAACCTGTCACATCGGCGGCCAGGCACAGTCGCACGGCCGCGCCACTCGGTACGGGGTTCTCCGGCAGGGCCTCACGGAAGGCGACCGAGTCCGCGAGGGTGGCGGACCGGTGTACCGGCCGATGCCGCCAGGTGCCGAGGGTCTCCACCCGCAATCCGATGCGCCCGGACAGGAGCCGGGTCGACGGGGGCACCTCGATCATGGCGTGCATCCCGTAGGTCAGCGGCAGGAACATCGCCCCGGACGGGTCCTCGTACGTCCAGCCGAACCGGTGCCGGTGCAGGCCGAACGACCAGGCTCGGGGACGGCCGGAGCGGGGGGCCAGGCGGAGCAGCCAGCCCTGCCGGGTGGTGGCGGCGAGGATCGCGCGGTCGGCGGCCGGGGTCAACGGATGCGGAGAGCTGGCGGCGTAGCTCAGGCCGAGGGTGCCGCCGTCCCGGTCGAGCCGTACCGCCACGGCCTCCGCGTCGTCGAGGGCGACCTCGAAGCGGACCGAGGTGTAGCGCCGGGCGTCCGGCGGCTCGTTCAGGTCGAAGGCGACCAACAGCCCGTAGTAGTGCCGCCCGGACGCCTGCGCACGGCGGCGCAGTTCGACCGGCAGATCCTCGACCGGCACCGGGAAGATCAGGGGACGACCACAGCTCACCGTGCCCGCGCCGAAGGACGGATCCGGTTCGTCGACCCCCCGCACCTGCTCCGGTCGAAGCGGCAGTCGAGCCAGCACATCGGAGGATTGCAGCCGTTCCTCCGCCGGATGCCTTGAGGGGTTTGCGGTCATCGACCCTCCAGTTCACCGTTCGTCGAATGGTCGGCAGCCAGCATCAGTCCACTGTCAGGGCCGTACGGATTGCACCGGGTCACCCATTTCGACATCTACATGTCACGCCCGCGGTATGCCATGGGATTGGCGTCGAGATACACACGACCGATGAGTTCATCGCGCGGGCTCCGATCATCACCGAAACCTCCAGAACAGGAGCGGAAGTGTCGCCCAGTCGACAGAATCCGGCTTGGTCGTGAGATAACTCCTCCCCGGCTGAGGCATCTCCCAACGATGACCCGGTCCGGTCACGGGAATCCCGTAGAAAGGCGGGATCCGCCGGGCCCGGGGGTGTCAGGCTCGACCCTGACGCAGCAGAAGGAACGACGGCAGCCCGCCAGGATCCCCTGGCCCCACTTTGGACGGCGGCAACCGGCCGAGGTGGGGCCAGCCTCAAGCCCGACGGGTCGGCGCCGGCCCGGAGGCTGTCGATCGACATCTGCCACAACTGCCCTGCGGGGCGACCGCACCCAACCTCCCGACCGCAACGATCAGCCGAACGTCTGTCGGAGCTGAATGATCAGCCCCACCCGGACACTGTTTCCGACATCCGTTCGGACACTCATTCAATCCCTTCAGTCGAAGTAGCAGACAGGATGCCTGCCAGTACCGTCCATGGGACCAGCAATCGCGGTCCGATCCACATTTCATCCCGTTACCGGGAAAGCTCGCTCATCCCCTTTGACACGTGAGCCGGAGAATCATGTCCGAACTGAACGCGATACGTAGCGAAGTCCGTGACGCGAAGCGGATGCTTGTCGACCTCGACCGCACCCTGGACCTGGTGGGTACCCATGTCGTCCAACTCGGGCAACAGCAGACGGCCGCCCGGGAGGAACTCCTGGCGCTGCGCGCGGACTTCCTCCGCTTCGTCGAGCAGGCGGAGCGGACCGCCAACCTGCAACGCGCCGAGATCGCGATCAACACCCTCAAGGGCGACCTTGAGCATCAGTTCGGCCATCACAAGGTGGTCCGCAGAACCGCGGTCGGCATGCTCCAGTCGTTCGACCTCGGGTTGGTCAGCGAGGAGTCCGTCCGGGCGGTGGGCGACCAGTTGATGGTGCAGACCCCCCGCTACTGGTTGGCCCCCGTGCTGGTCGCCCTCGCCTCCTGGGCCGGCGACGATCCGGATCTGTGCGTCCGGGCGGTCGAGGAGGCGTACCGCCGCTCCCCGCATCGCACCTCCCTGTTCATGATGCTCGTCCTGCGTCGGCAGGGGCGGCTGGCCAGCGCCGCCCGGTGGCTACGGCACTACCTCGACGCGCAGGACCCCAAGGCCCTCAACCGCGAGTTCGCGGTGATCCTGGAGGCCATCGCCCAGGGCGCCTTCGGACCGGCCGGCATGGAGGTGGTCCGGGACCGACTGGACACCTGGCGTCACCTGCTGCTCGACGACAAGGAGTCGATGGTCGCCCAGGTCAACCGCTGGCGCCGGGAGATGGAGACCCACGTCCGGGAGGAGGAACTCGCCGCAGAGTTCCCCCGCCTGGCGACCACATCGCCCCAGTGGCCACAACTGCAACGTGTCCTGGCCGGTGCCGAGGCCCATCAGTCGATCATCGACCGGTACACCGCCCTGATGGACGCGGAGGCGCCGCCGAACAGCCGCATCGAGGACGCCATCGACGACATCCTCGACCGGCTGGTCGACGAGTACGACCACGAGGAACTGCCACTGCGTCGGGAACTCGCCGCCAACGAGTCGATCGTCCAGGCCGGTGGTGATTTGGCAGCAGCCGAGGCCGCCTTCTCCGAGACCACCACCCTGGACGACACCCGCGACTATCTGACCATCCAGACCCAGTCGGCGCTCGAACCCGAGGGCATCGGGGTGTCTACGCAGACCCAGCGGCTGGCCGTGGCGTTCTGTCACGTCTGGATGGACGAGGCGCACACCGCCTTCACCCGCGACTACCGCCTGGCGATGCCCGCCAAGGTCCAGATGCGATTTGACCTGGGTGGCAACGCCGGACTCGCCGGATTTCGACCACCCGCCTGGACGGGCTCTTTCGACCAGCCGATGAACGCCCTGGAACGGTCGCTGAACCAGCACTGGGACCGGTACGCGCAGCCGTACCTCAACAGCCTGGCCTTCCGGTGGGGTCAACGGCTCATCGTGCCGGCCGTGGTGCTCATTCTCGTCCTACTCTTCGTCTCCGCCGCCAGCAACGTGGGGTTGGGCATCGTGATCGCCGTCTTCGGCGGGGTCGCCTGGTTGGTCTACCTCAAGGGGGCGGCCGACAAGGCCCGCGCCGGTCAGGACAAGGCTCGGGCTCGGGTGGCGACGGCCAAGAAGGACTCCGTGCTCGTGCTGCGGGCGGCCGGAGCCGAGCTGACCGACTGGACCAGCCGGTTCAGCGCAGCCGACGGCAAGGAGACGCAGGTGAAAGAGCTGATCGCCAACCTCGCCACGGCGGGCGCACCACGCAGCCCGCACGAGCGTCGCGCGGTCGACCCCCTGGAGGAGAACTGACATGCCGTCGACCGACAGCGCCGACCAGCCGACCCCGGACGGGCCCACCGAAGCTGAGGTGGTGCCGTGGGCCCGGCAGCCCACACCGCCGCGTCAACGCCACACCGATCGGGTACGCCGCATCGCCGAGGGGTTGCCCGACTGGGAGCCGATGCCACCGGGTGAGATGGTGATCCGCCGCCCTCGGCAGGGCTGACCGGTGCTGGTCGGTGACGGCGGCTACCAGCGGTGGGCCGCCTTCCTTGAGCAGTGGCGGGCCGGCTCCGCCAACGATCCGCAGGGTCTGCCGACCCTGGTCGAGCAGGACTACCCGGCGGAGGTCTGGCTGCGGCTGGTCACCCGACTGACCGATGCCCTGGCGTACCGCTTGCAGACCTGGGCCGATGCGCTGATCGACGCCATGGCCGCGACCCGTGACGAGTTCGAGATGGCCCGTGCCCTGACCCAGGCCAGGCGCGGACTGGCCGCCATCCGGGCCGTCGCGGCCCATCCCGCCCTGCCCGGGAAGCTGGCGCGGGCGTTACGCGATCAGGTCGACGAACAGATCCGCCTGGTCCAGCGGGCCCTGGAGGACGGCATCGACGACGCCCGCCGGGCCGGGCTCGACGACCGGCTCGTACAGGCCAGACTGCGCACCCTGCGCGACAACCCACTGACCGTGCAGGACCGCTCGCCCGCCGGGACCGGCTGGGCCGCCGCCCCGGCCCGGCCGGGCCGCCGGATCATCGTCGATCCTCCCGTACGACCAACCTGAGGAGCGCCCGTTGTCCCACTACGACGAGGCCCGCCGGGACCTCGACAGCTACATCGCCGCACGGGTTCCCCTCATCGGCATCCGGACCCCCGAGCAGGTACGCGCCGTGCGGCTGCTGCGCGAGGTGGCCTCCAGCACCCGTCGGGTCAACCTGCCCTTCTCCATCTACACCCGGGCTACCGGCCTGCGGGATCTGCGGACCAACAACTCCCTACAGGACGACCGGTCGCTGGTGGCCGCGATGGACTTCGCCGCCAGTCAGTTCACCCGGCGGGCCCAGGCCACGACCGCGTTCGTGGACCCGGACATGCTCGACGCCGACTCCTCGGTCACCCGTCACATGGCGGAGTTGGCCCGCCTGGCCGACGACCACTCCGGCAGCATCGTGCTGATCACCGACACCCCGTTGTGGAGTGGGCTGCAACGGCTGGGCATGAGCATCACCCTGGAGCCGCCCAACGTCGACGAGATGTACGACATCGTGGTCGGCTTCCTCAAGGAGCAGCAGGGCGCGATCACCATCGACTGGACCGCGACCGACGCCCGACGCGCCGCCCAGTTCCTGGTCGGGGTCCCCGAGGGCACCGCGGTGAACATCCTCGCCACCATCGCCACGGCCGGACGCCTGCACCGAGAGGATCTCGATCGGCTCACCGAGGTCAAGGACAAGCACTTCTCCGATCTGGCCGGCCTGGAACGTGTCCCGCTGGGACCGGCCGACCGCATGATCGGCGGTCTACACCAGCTCCGTACCTGGCTGGACCGCCGCCACAAGGTGATGCTCTCCGACTTGCGGGAGACCTCGCTGCGCCCACCGCGGGGGGTCCTGCTGGTCGGGGTACCCGGCTGCGGAAAGTCCCTCTCCGCCAAGGCGGTGGCCGCCCAGTGGCGACTACCGCTGTACCGGCTCGACTTCGCCGCCATTCTCGGCATGTACGTCGGGCAGTCCGAGGCCCGGTTGCGGGAGGCCCTGGAGATGGCCGACCGGACCGCGCCCTGTGTGCTCTGGATCGATGAGATCGAGAAGGGTCTTTCCGGGCAGTACGACTCGACCGGGGTGAGCCGGCGCATGGTCGGCCAGTTCCTGTACTGGTTGCAGGAGTCACGGTCCCGGGTGTTCGTCGTGGCCACCTCCAACGACGTCCGTTCCCTGCCGCCGGAACTGCTGCGTAAGGGTCGCTTCGACGAACTCTTCTTCGTCGACCTGCCGGACGAGACCGAACGGGCGGAGATCATCCGGCTCTACCACGGCCGCTACCTCCGCACCGAACCGGACGACGAACTTGTCGGTCGGCTCGTGGCCGCCTCCGACGGCTTCGCCGGCTCCGACATCGAGGCGGCGCTGCGCGAGCTGGGATACACGGTCCACACCGAGGGCACCACCAGCCTGCGGCCCGAGTTCGTCGTGGACACCTTCGTCAACACCAACCCGATGAGCCGTACCCATCCCGAGGAGATCGCCGAGCTGCGGGCCTGGGGCCGGGAGCGGGCGATTCCCGCCGGTGCCGCCGGTGCCGCCGGTACGCCGGCTGCCGGTGGCCGCCGCCGGGTGATCGTCCCGGGAGACACCTGACCAGGAGTATCAGATGAGTAATGATCAGCAGCCCGACGGCGGGATCATCTGGAATGTTCGTGCCCTGGTCGGGGACCTGGCCGATGAGCTGCCACCGGAGTCCTCCACCGGCAGGCCGCAGGAGTCACCCGCCGGCCGGCCGCAGTCGGGCCGTCCGGTCGGCGGCCCGGCTGCGTCGGATGCGACAGGGCCGACCCCTCAGCCGTCGTTGCGGGGCGAGTGGGTCAGTTCCGACCAGGTGGTCCCGCAGCCGAGCGGAATCTCGATGGGCAAGGCGGTCGTGGCGGCCGGTGTCACCCTGCTGGTGATGGTCGTGGCGCTCGTCGTCGCGGTCGGATCGACCGACGACGACACCTCGACCGGCACCTCCTATCCCGATTTCCCGGCCGGGGGGCCGCACTACCTTCCCCCCGAGGAGGCGGGGCTGCCGACCCCGGACCCGCCGGTCGTACCGACCAGCGAGTCCGCTGAGCCGACCTTCGACGATCCGGAGGACCTGGCCCTGGCCCAGCTGCACCAGTTCCGCCAGCAGGACCTGCCGACGGTCTCCCTGGCGGGTCAGTACGTCGCCCAGATGGCCTCCAAGACGGTGGGCATCGTCGACCGCAACCAGATCGCGGCCAACGGCTCACACACCTTCTACGCGGAGGACATCCTGGCCGAGCATCTTGACCTGCGGAACAGGTTCGACGGCGAGACCCAGGTGGTCCTGTTGCTGAGCACCGACTACGGGCGGCAGCAACTGTACGAGGGTGAGCCCCTCTGGATCACCCTCGCGCTCCCACCGGGCAGCTCGAAGGAGGCCGTCGCCCGCTGGTGCGCCAACCAGTTCCCCCAACTCACCGGAACCGACCTGGACAACCAGTGCGTGCCTCGCCGCCTGAACCCTGTCGGCTCCTCCTGACCCGCACTGCCATCGGCCAGGGCGGTGATCGACTCCGTTACGCCGGAATGGCGGCTTCCCGCCGCCGTCTACCCCGCCGTTTCGGCGATACGGCGACTCGCTCGCCGAGTTCAGAAGTGGCCATCGACGGCTTGTCGTGTCTCGGATTCACGGCAGTCGGCAGGGTAGGAAAAGCGGTAGGGGGAGGCTCGCATGGCCACCGGTCTGGTTCTTGACGACACCGGCTTCGAGGTGCTGGTCGACGGGGAGCGGGTCGGGCCTCGACGGACCTTGAGCGCCGAGGATGCGACCCTGCTGGACACGTTGGCGGCGCGTTACGTGCGCGCGGTGCAGGCGAACAACGACGATGAGGTGTTCATCGCCCTGGGTCGTGAGTTGTTCGACTGGTTGGACGGTGAGCACCGCCAACTGACCGGCCTGTTGAAGCAGGCACCGGCACCGCTGATCTTCGAGGTCCAGGGGCCGCGTACCCCCTCGGAGCGGGGTTGGGCGGTGCTGCGGGCGCCGTACGAACTGCTGGCCCGGCCAAGCGGCGGGTTCCTGATGCAGGAATGGACCCAGTTCTCGGTGGTCCGCCGACTCGGGTCGCCGGGGCCCACGCCGCTGCTCGACGGTTTCCGGTTGGGGTTGGCGTTCATGGCGGCGGCCCCGCGCGGGCAGCATGAACTCGACTTCGAGGCCGAGGAGGCGGCCATCCTGCGTACGGTCGGGGACACCCGGCTGGACCTGATGGTCGAGGACACCGGCGACCCGGAGCAGTTGGCGCATCGGCTGGCCGACCTGGGCGGATTCCCGGTGTTGCACCTGTCCTGCCACGGGGTGAACAACTGGTCGGCGCAGCCGGGCCGCCGTGGCGTGCCGGCGCTGATCCTCGAAAACGAGGTGGGCGACGCACGCCCGACCACCGCCGCCGACCTGGTCAGGTTGCTGACCACGATGCCCCGGCTGATGTTCGTCTCGGCCTGCCTGACCGCCACCGCGGCCGACGCGACCGGCCACCTGCCGCCCGGCAGCGGCAGACGCACCGGTCAGGGACGCTCCGAGGGTGGCACGCCCCTGGTGGCGCACTCGTTGGCGACCGCGCTGGTCACCGCAGGTGTGCCGGCGGTGCTGGGGTGGGATGGTTCGGTCAACGACCGGGCCGCCATCATCTTCGCCGAGAAGCTCTACGGCCAGCTGGCAAAGCGGGCCGATCTAGCGGAGGCGGTCGGCGAGGCACGCCGGGCCTTGTTCGAGTCGACAGACATGACGGTACGCGCGGACTGGCACCTGGCACGGCTGTGGCTGGGGCCGACCGGTGGCGGGCCCCTGGTGGCAGGCACCCGACGGCGGTCACTTGTCGGGGCCGTACGCGGAATCACGACCTTCCTCGCGGGCAAGGAACAGGTGCCGGTCGCCTCGGCGGACATGTTCGTGGGCCGACGGCCCGAGTTGCAGCAGGCGCTGCGGGCGCTGCGCTCCGGCGAGCGGGCCGGAGTACTGCTGCACGGCCAGGGGCGGTTGGGCAAATCCAGCCTGGCCGCCCGGATCGTGGACCGTTTCCCGGAGCGGGCGGTCGCGGTCGTCTTCGGTGACTACAGCGCGATGGCGATCCTGGATGAGATCGCCAAGGCGGTACGCGCCTACCCGACCGCTCGGGACCTGATCGAATGCCGTCGGCCGGAGGTGCGCGATCGACCCGAAGCCCTTGAAGATGTCCTGATCGATCTACTGACCGGCCCGTGCGCCCAGGAAGGCGACGGGCAGCGTCCACTGCTGCTGGTCATCGACGATCTGGAGCAGATTCTCGACCCTGACCCCACGGGCCTGCACCGGGTAAAGACCGGGTCCGCGCCGGTGCTGGCGGCCGTGCTGCGCGCGTTCGACCCGTTGGAGACCGACAGCCGACTGCTGTTGACCAGCCGTTACCTGTTCACCCTCGGCGGGTTGGAGTCGCGACTGGAGACGGTGCAGTTGCGTCCGCTGTCCAGCGTGGCGCGCTACAAGCTGCTTCAGCGCCAGCAGGGGCTCATCCCCACCGAGCGGCAGGCCGAGCGGGCGAAGTTGGCGCAGCGGGCACTCGACGCGAGCGGCGGCAACCCGGGCCTACAGGATCTCATCGGGCGGCGGTTGGTCTACAGCGAGCAGGTGTCCCTGGAACGGGCTGAAACGGCCGTGGCCGGGCTGGAGGCGTACCTGAAACAGGGTGACCTGCCCTCGGACGCCGACCTTCGCGCCTTCCTGGAGAACCTCGACCTGGACGACCTGCTAGTCCTGACCGGGCCAGCGCACGTCGCCCTGCTGCGGGCGGTAACCCTGTTCGACCTGCCGGTGCCCGCATCGGCGATCGAGGTGCTGGCCAACCATGCCGGTGGATCAGTGGACCGGCTACGTGCACTCGGGCTCCTGGACGCCTTCCCGGATGTCTACGATCCGCAACGTCCGGCCGTGGCCGTCAACCCGCTGGTCGCCGGACGGCTCGCTCCGCTGACGCCTCAGGAGCAGACCACGCTGGCCGCACTGGCAGTCGAGCCGCTGTTCAACGCCTGGGGCGGCACCGAGCGTCAGTCCCGGAGGGGCCCGGCGGTAGACCTGCAACTGACTCGGCTGGCTATAGCTGCGGACAACCCGGTGGTCGTCGCCGTCTGCGCTGCGCTGGCCGTCTGGGCCCTACGCTCCGGCCTCGCGGTGAACGCCTATCGGCTCGGGCAGGAAGCGATCACCCTGCTCGACCGGCACCACACGCCGGTGCCGAGCTTCCTGCTGCGACAGGTTGCCGACGCCGCCCAGACCAGCGGTGACGGTGACGCGGCGGAAGCCCTGTTCGACCGCGCCCTACAACACGTGCAGAACGCGGACGAGCAGGACCCCGACCCGCTCGACCAGGCGCGGATCATGGCAGAACTGGCGGACTTCGTAAGCGTCCGAGGCGAGCCGGAGCAGGCAGAGAGACTGTTGCGACAGGCGCATCACCTGTTCCTGGTGGCTGGATCGGAGCAAGAGGCTGCGGCCGCAATGGGCAGCATCGCCGACATCCATCACCGACGCGGCGACTACGACGAAGCACTCCGCATCCGCCACAACATCGAACTACCCGTCTACGAACGCCTCGGCGACACCCGATCCACCGCCACCACCTGGAGCAAAATCGCCGACATCCACTACCAACGCGGCGACTACGACGAAACACTCCGCATCCACCACGACATCGCACTACCCGTCTACGAACGCCTCGGCGACACCCGATCCACCGCCACCACCTGGGGAAGAATCGCCGACATCCACTACCAACGCGGCGACTACGACGAAACACTCCGCATCCACCACGACATCGCACTACCCGTCTACGAACGCCTCGGCGATAGCCGATTCACCGCCGCCACCTGGAGCAAAATCGCCGACATCCACTACCAACGCGGCGACTACGACGAAACACTCCGCATCCACCACGACATCGCACTACCCGTCTACGAACGCCTCGGCGACACCCGATCCACCGCCACCACCTGGGGAAGAATCGCCGACATCCACTACCAACGCGGCGACTACGACGAAGCACTCCGCATCCGCCGCGAGAGACAGCTACCCGTCTACGAACGCCTCGGCGACACCCGATCCACCGCCATCACCTGGGGCCAAATCGCCGACATCCACTTCGATCGCGGCGACTACGACGAAGCACTCCGCATCCGCCGCGAGAGACAGCTACCCGTCTACGAACGCCTCGGCGACACCCGAGAAACCGCTATCACCTGGGGAAGAATCGCCGACATCCTCCACCAACGCGGCGACTACGATGGTGCCGCTGAGCTACAGTGCAAGCGCTTGGAGGTACACGAGAGTCACGGGGATCTCGACGCAGTCGCAAATGCAACGTGGGGACTGGCCCAGATCGACCTAATGCGCTACGACTATGAGTCGGCCTTTCCGCGACTGGTCACATCGTTCAATCTTCTCATCCGCCTGCAACGTCCCGACGGCATGGCAGTGGTGGGTCACACCCTCGGCCAACTGCTAGTCGGCGCGGGCCTGAGCGATAAGGCTCGTCCTGTGCTGGAACTTAGCCTGGCCGCCGCTCGTAAAATCGGCATAACTGAACTCGTTCAGGCAATCAATGAGCTACTGGCCAACCTTCCCGAGCAAGGTGAAACGACGTAGGAGTAGCCGGCTGTCGGTGCTCCCGCACTAGGACGTCGAAGAGGGGGGCGTTTTCCCAGGCGGGGCGTAGGCGGGTGACCCGTTGCCAGCCCCAGGACCGGTAGGCCGCCTAGTACTCCAACGTCACTTCGCCTGTCTGCGCTGGTAGTGGGATCGGCGGGCTCGGGCTTGGGATGTTCGTCGCCAGACCGACCAGTGCAGGATGTGCTCTGGTGGGAGCGTCACGGCGAGGACGAAGGCGTTGAAGAGGTGGCGGATCTCGGCGACGGTCAGCGGAATGATCTCTGGGTCGGTGTCGGGCTGCCGCGCGGCGAGAATGGTCAGGACGGCGAGGGCGAGCATGGCCAAGGTGATGTGGCGGTGCCAGCC
Source organism: Micromonospora maris AB-18-032 (assembly GCF_000204155.1). Taxonomy (NCBI): domain Bacteria; kingdom Bacillati; phylum Actinomycetota; class Actinomycetes; order Micromonosporales; family Micromonosporaceae; genus Micromonospora; species Micromonospora maris. The sequence goes on from NC_015434.1 coordinate 3,718,483, forward strand.
GGTCCAGCCTCGGACCTGGTAGTGGTCCAGGCCGACTTGGCCTTTGCCGGTCTGGAACAGCTCCTCAATGCTCCAGCGGGAACCAGCGACGGTGACGAGGGTGTGTAGCGGCGCCGGGCGGGGTGACCAGCACAGATAGAAGGCCAGCTCACCGGTACTGCGGTTGCGGCGGATCAGCAGACATCGATGCTCACCGGGGCTGGTGGCGGTGGTGATCCAGGCCCACAGGTACTCGCGTGGTCCTTTCGCCCCGGGTCCGCAGCTGTGCTGCTGCCACTCGCGGCTGGGGATCCGGGCGGCGAGGTCGTCGACGCGGATGAGGGTGCGGCCGTCGTTGACGTCCACGCGTCGGTCGCAGCCGACGGCCAGGACGTAGCCGATCCCGCGGTGTTCGAGGTCAGCGCGCAGTCCGGGGTCGGCGCCGTAGACCTCGTCGCCGGTAACCCACCCGAACGGGACTCCGGCGTCCAGGGCGGCGGCGATCATCTGCCGGGCCAGCGCAGGCTTCGTGGCGAACCCGACCTGGTCGGGGACGCCGGCGGCGGTGAGGCGGTCGGGCTGCTGACACCAGGTCGTCTCGGGTAGGTAGAGCCGACGGTCGATCATCGCCCGCCCGTGCGGGGCGATGTAGGCCAGGAACACCCCGACCTGGCTGTTCTCGATCCGACCGGCGGTGCCGGTGTACTGCCGCTGCACCCCGACCGAGGACAGGCCCTTCTTCAGGAAGCCGGTCTCGTCGCAGGCCAGCACCGCGTCGGGGTGCCCGAGCTGTTCGATCAGCCAAGCCCGAACGTCGTCGCGGACGGAGTCGGCGTCCCACACCGCCGTGCGCAGCAGCCGCTGCATCGCCTGCGGATCGTCGTGACCCGCCCGCTCCGCCAGGGACCAGCACGTCTTGCGTTCCACGCCCGACAGCAGTCCTTCCACGAACTGCCCGGCAGTTCGACGGGGCTCAGCCCGCACGAACCGGTCAGCGACACGCGTTACCGCCTCGTCCAGGATCACCCGCCATCCGGCAGGGTCTACGCTGTGGCACACGGCCACCGCACGATCTTCGATTGTCCTCACAAACCATCGATGATCAACGCGGTGGCCGTCTTCATACCCGCGCCACGCCCAACGCCGAACCCAAGTGACGTTGGAGTACTAGTACTCCAGCCGCACTTGTCTGGCCTTGAGTCTTGGCAGCTCGTCGGCTTGATCGACGCCTGGTTGCACCGGGCCGTGTAGCTGCGCACGTCGATGCTATTCGTGTGGTGGGTCAGGGGATCGCACTGTCTGTCTGTTGTGGTCACTTGTGAGGCAGGCAGGCTCTCGCGTTTGTGTTGATCGATGAAATTGTGGGCTGGCGGGCGGGGTTGGATGATCTGCTGGCGCGGTTCGCACACCGTTTCGGGCGGGCGGAGCCGCGTCGGCAGGCGCTGACTTACCTGGTCGGGTTGTTGTCGCCCTTGGCGACCAAGAACGGCTGGACCTTGGCCGAGGCCGCCGGCGACGCGACGCCGGATCGGATGCAGCGGCTGCTCAACAGGTCTGCGTGGGACCCGGACGCGGTCCGCGATGACCTGTTCGCCTACGTGAGCGAGCATCTCGGTGACGACGATGGGGTGCTGATCGTCGATGAGACCGGCTTTCTGAAGAAGGGGATCAAGTCGGCGGGGGTGCAGCGTCAGTACTCGGGCACGGCCGGGCGGACGGAGAACTGCCAGCTCGGGGTGTTCCTGGCCTACGCCAGCCCGCACGGGCGCACGCTGATTGACCGCGAGTTGTATCTGCCCCGCAGTTGGTGCGACGACGCCGCCCGTCGCGCCGAAGCCGGCATCGCTGCGAACATCGAGTTCGCCACGAAACCCGCGCTGGGCCTGCGGATGGTCGAACGCGCCATCACCGCCGGCCTGCCGGCAAGGTGGGTCACCGCGGACGAGGCATATGGGCAGGACTCCAAGTTCCGGACGTGGCTGCAGCAGCAGCGCATCGGCTACGTCCTCGCCGTGCCCTGCAACCAGCGGGTCCCCACCAAAGTCGGCAACTCCCGACCCGACGTCCTCGCGGCCAACGCGCCGGCCCTGGCCTGGAAGCGGCGCAGTTGCGGCAACGGCGCCAAAGGGCCACGACTCTACGACTGGGCCGTGGCATCCCTGCCCGGCACCACCGACGGACACGGCCACTGGCTGCTGATCCGCCGCAGCATCACCGACCCCACCGACCTGGCCTACTACCTGTGCTTCGGCCCCGCCGACACCCCCGACGAAGACCTGATCCGCATCGCCGGCACCCGGTGGGCGGTCGAGGAGTGCTTCCAGACCGCCAAGACCGAGGTCGGCCTGGACCACTACCAAGTTCGCCGCTACGACGCCTGGTACCGCCACATAACCCTCGTTCTGTGCGCCCACGCCTACCTCGCCGTCACCGCCACCCACGCCAAAAAGGGGGCACCGAATCCGATGACGGCCTCATCCCTCTCACCCTCGGCGAGGTCCGCCGTCTCCTGGCACACGTGATCACCACCACCCGACCCTTCGACCACATCCATCGATGGTCACGATGGCGCCGCCGACACCAATACCGCGCCAGAACAGCCCACTACCAGCGAAGACACCAACTTCATCAGGTGCGGCTGGAGTACTAGGCGGGGGCGTTGTCGTGCCGGGCGAGCAGGGTCATTCGGGACTCGGGGCGCGCGTCGACCAGTTCGTCATGCAGCGCCCGCGCGATCCCCTGACGCTGCCAGGCGGGGCGCACCAGCAGCTCGCTGAGGGCGAAGGTGCGCCGTCCGTCCTCCTCGGTGAAGCCCGCCGGATACGGTTCCTCGATGCCGCTCCACCATCGGGTTCCGGCCGGTAGCGGAAAACCGTAGGCGTAACCGGCCAGGCGACCATCGATCCTGGCGGTGACCAACTCCCATCCGGCGACCTTCATGTGCCCGGCCAACTGTTGGCGGTATCGGGACTCGTTGTAGAACTCTCCATCCCCGGAGTGGGCGTCGAGATAGACCTCAACCAGATCATCGAGGATGTCATTGACCTCGTCGGCCCGATGCCGGTCGAGGATCAGGTTGTCTTTCATGGCCCGAACTCCGCCCGGTAGGCATCGATGAAATCGCGCACCGCAGTGGTCTTCTCTCGGCTCAGGTGGGCTCCGACCTGAGCGAGGTTGCGGGTGGTCCGTCCTGAGTTCAGTTGTTTCACCTCGGGCAGCACCCGCAACGCCGTCCGGGCGGCCTGGTTGACATCGCCGAGTCGATATTCGGCTTCGGCGAGCCGCACGGTGGACAGCACCCGGTTGCGCTGGTGTTCGGTGCGGGTGGTGCTGCTGACCGCGAGGGACTTGACGGCGCGAGCGGGGCGGTCGAGGGCGAGGAAGGCCAGTCCCTGTATGCCGGTCAGTTCGTGGGAGGTGACGAATTGCAGAAAGGGCGGGTCATCCTCCTGGGGGCCACGGTCGAACTCGCGGAAGCCGCTGGCCATTTCGCGGTTGAAGCCGCTGGCGTCTCCAAGGTTGGCGTATGCGTGGGCCATCCGCAGTCGCAGGAGTGTCCTGAGGCGAGGGGTCGACCAGCCTTGGGAGGCGCGGAGTGCGGCTTCGGCGCAGTGCACGGATTCGGTGGGTTGGTCCTCCCGGGTGAGCAGGGAGAGGCAGGCGAGCGCCCGTACCTCCTCACGCGGGTTGTCGGAGATCCGGGCCCGGGTGATGGCATCGTTGAGGTAGGGACGCGCTTGGGGTCGGCGTTCGGCGTCGATCGCCAGCCAGGCTGCCTGGTTTGCGAGGTCGGCCAGTGCCGTCTGGAGGGTCGCTTCCAGGTGACGGCTGACGCGCGCTTTGCTGGCCCAGGCTGACAGGCGGGTGTGAACGGTCATCGCCGCATCGCACAACTCGTCCGCACCGACAGCGGCGTCAGCCTGCCGAAAACGCTCCACCAGCGACCCGGCGATGCGTACGTGTTCCATGCCGAGGTTTTCGGCCCGATCATCGGCGGCGAGCAGGGCGTCGATGAGGTTGCTTCCACCAAGGCCAGCGAGCGCTGCCAAGGCGTTGAATCGGCGGCGGTTCGTGGTGCCACCTCCTTCGACAGGAGCCGTCTCCAGACTAGTCGGCGAGTCGGCGTGAGCGCCCCGCTCAGACGTGTCGGTGGACATCTCGGCGAGCGGAAGGCGGGGCAGCCGGAACCAGAGCAGTCGCTCGGGGATGCGCAGCAGGGTGGCCCAGTGGGTGAGGCGGTCCAGGTGGATCGGTGGGGGACCGTTCTCGATCCGGCTGAGTTGGGCCTGGGTGATGCCGAGCCAGCCGGCCACCACGGACTGGGTGAGCGGGAGCCGACCGTGGTAGGGGTGGTGCCGGTAGGCCCGGATGAGGTGCCCGAGGTGGCGTCGGGCCAGTGCGGCGCGTACCGGCTGGTGGTCCCAGAACGGTGGCGGCACGGCCGGGGGTGCGGTGAGCCGGTCGCGTTCGGCGGCCTGGCAGGGGGCACAGCGTCCGCTGTGGTTGTCGCGAGCCAGGCGTCCCCCGCAGCGGGGGCAGTTGGCAGGTGTCACCGGCAACCTCGCCGCTCGTGGGCGACTGGGTCGAGCCCGTCCATTCAAGCCGTTTCCGGCGATGCCGGTATGCACGCCACGCATATCGACCCGGCCACATTCGGCCACCGGCTGCATACGGTGCGCGAATTCCGCTGACCATCATTCCGGCATATCGGGGTGGAGCGGCCGGGTCCAGGGTGGAGACACGGCCCGGGACGGGTGCCGGCTCCGGTGGTGGATCGGCCTTCCCCCGTACGATCTGTCACCGCTCCCGCCCGCCTCGGTGCCGTCTCAGTCGACCATCGCACCGGAGGCTCCCATGCGCGACCACCCTGCTGCGGAGGTCGGCGGCATCGCCGAGGCGGTCTTCGGTCGCGCTGCCGCCCGGTTCTGGGACACCGTGCAGGAGGGCTGCCCGGGGCTGCTGCCGGAGGGGGATGCGCCGCTGATCCTCGCCGGGCTGTTGCGGCTGGTGGGGGGCGGTGACGACCGGCCGGGACGGTTGGCCCTGCTGACGGTTCTGGGCCGGGTGTACCGGGAGCACCGGCTGCGCCCCGATCATGCGGCCCTGGTCGGTGCGGCGCTGACTGTCGCCGTACCGTCGATGCCACCGGAGGCCGCGACCTGGCGGCGGGCCTGGCGGTTGGTCGAGCGCGCTGCGGCCCGGGTGGGTGACGGGCCGGCGTCCTGGCCGGTCGAGGTCCTCGGCCGGGACCGGGCCGGGGACACCATCACCATCCTGACCGTACGCCCCTGGCGGCGCCTGCCGTTCCGGCCCGGTGACGCGATGCCGGTGAACGTGCCGCAGCATCCGGGGCGGTGGCGCTGGTACTGCCCGGCCAATGCCCCGCGCGCCGACGGCACCATGGAGCTGCATGTCCGTGCCGTGCCCGGCGGCGACGTCTCACACCGGCTGGCCCATCAGGTACGCCCCGGCGACCTGCTGCGGCTCGGTCCACCGACCCCCACCGGCCTGGCCCTGCCCGACTCCCCGACTCCCCTGCTGCTGGTGGCCGGTGGCACCGGGCTGGCACCGCTGCGCGCCCTGGTCGAGCAGATCGCCGAGGCCGCAGCTCAACCGGCGATCACCCTGGTCGTCGGGGCCCGGACCTTCGTCGACCTGTACGACGCGATCGCCCTGGACAAGCTGGCCCAGGCCCACCCCTGGCTGCGGATCGTGCCCGCCCTCTCCCACGATCCACGCGCCGAGCCCGGCGAGCAGGGTGACGCCCTCACGGTCGCGCTGGATCAGCTCCGCCCCGACCAGCGGGTGTACGTCTGTGGGCCACCCGCGATGCTCGCCGGTTCCCTGCTGCGGCTGCTCGCCGCCGGGGTGCCCGCCGACCGGATTCACCTGCCCGAGCAGATCCCGTGGCGCTGACCGCCTCTCCTACCTGGGTAGGAGGTGGCGGCCAGACCTGTGGTCGCGGTTGGGGCCTGTGGTCGGGCGCGCTGCGGCAGCACGCCGAACAGCATCGGAGACATGACTGCTACCTATTCGCGCCAGGGGACGTCCTGGCATCGTCCGCTTATGGTTTTCGTCTGGGCGATGGCGGGTCTCGCCGTCGTCTCCGCCGTTGGCGTCGTCGTCGACGGGCGGGTGTTGACCGGTGTGCCGATCTGGCTCAAGCCGTTGAAGTTCGCGGTGTCCTTCGTGTTGTACGGGGTGACCCTGGCCTGGCTGCTCTCCCTGCTGCGCCGACGCAGCCGGGTCGCGGAGTGGACGGCCACCCTCATCGTGGCGCTGGGAGTGGTGGAGATGGCCATCATCGTCGGACAGGTGCTGCGCGGTACGACCAGCCACTACAACGTGAGCAGCCCGTTGAACGCGATGCTGTGGATGCTGATGGGTGTGGCGATCATGATGCTGGCCGTGGCACACCTCGTCCTCGCGGTGGCGGTGCTGCGGCAACCGATCGCCGACCGGGCCGGCCGGTACGCGATCGGGTTGGGGTTGGGGTTGGCGCTGCTCGGCATGCTGGTGGCGATCCCGATGGTGATGGCCGGTGACGGGTCGGCCGCCGAGGGGATCGCCGGGGCGCACAGCGTGGGGGTGGTCGACGGCGGTCCCGGCCTGCCCCTGGTCGGTTGGAGCAGCACCGGCGGGGACCTGCGGATCGGCCATTTCGTGGGGTTGCACGCGATGCAGGTGCTGCCGATCGTGGCGGTGCTGCTCGGCCGGTTCGGCGGTGGCCGTCTCGACGGGCGTACCCGGGCGCGGCTGCTGGTCGTGGCGGGTGGCGCGTACGGCGGGTTGACGCTGCTGTTGACCTGGCAGGCGTTGCGAGGGCAGCCGCTGCTGCGGCCGGACGCGCTGACCCTGGGCGTCGCGGCGGCACTCCTCGTCGCAACCGTGGCTGCCGCCGGCCTGCTGATGGCCCGTGGTCGCAAACCCGAAGTGGCGTTGGCGGCGTGAGCGGGCGCAGCATCAGGTGCGGCGGGCGCCGGGAAGGCGTCTGGGAGGAAGGGGCGCAGACATGACCGAGGTGCTGTTCACGCTGACGTTCGCGGTGGCCGCGCCGTTCTGGGCGTTGATGATCCTGGCACCGAAGTGGTCGGTGACCGCCCGGGTCATCGCCTCGCCGTGGATCGTGCTTCCCGGCCTGGTGATCTACGCGGTGCTGGTGCTGCCCGCGCTCGGCGAAGTGCTGCCGGCGGTGGCATCGCCGTCCCTGGATGGGGTACGCGAGCTGCTAGGTGAGGCGGACGGCGCGGCGGCGGGCTGGGCGCACATGATCGTGTTCGATCTGTTCGTCGGTCGGTGGGCGTGGCTGGACAGTCGGGAGCGTCGGGTGCCGTCGCTGGTGATGGCGCCGGTGCTGCTGTTGACGATCCTGCTCGGGCCGCTCGGCCTGGCCGCGTACCTGATCATCCGGGGCAGGTGGACGCCACGCCCGGCCGGCGCGGAGGGCTAGGGTGACCCGCGTGGGGTGGGTGGGACGGCTGTTCGACGCGCGGGACAGCTTCGCGCGGATGGTCCTGCTCGATCTCGCGGGCCTCGGCTACCTGATCTTCGGTCCGCTGGGTGGCGACCGACCGGGGGTCACCCAGTGGGTCCTCGCGGTGATCGCGTTCTCCCTCGGCCTGGTGTTGCACCGCCGGCCCCTGGTCAACCTGGTGGTGCAGACCGCGCTGCTGGCCGTGGCGATCCCCCTGCTCGACGACATCACGATCAACCAGGTCGGGGCCAGTTGGGCGCTGCTCGAACTGACCATGCGGGCCGAGGCGACCCGAACGATCTGGCTGACCGCCGCCGGGTTGGCGGCGGTCGCGCTGACCGACTCGATCGGCGAACCACTGCCCCGGTTCCTCGCCGGTGTGGTCGGGCTGCTGCTGGAGGTCGGCGTTCCGCTGCTGCTCGGCCTGGTGGTGCGCACGACCCGCGAGTTGACCACGCAGGCGCAGCAGCGGGCGGCGGAGGAGCAGCGCCGCCGGGAGTCGGAGGCCCGGGCCGCCCGCGCTGACGAACGCAGCGCCATCGCCCGCGAACTGCACGACGTGGTCGCGCATCACGTGGCGTCGATGGTGCTGCGGGTCGGCGTGGCCCGGCACGTCATCACCGACCTGGATCCGCGGGTGGACGCGGTCTTCGGTGACGTGCACGCCACCGGCACCGCGGCCCTGGCGGACCTGCGCCGGCTGGTCGCGGTGCTGCGCGACCCCGATGCGGTACGCGGCGACGCGGCGCTGACCGCGATCGAGCCGTCGGCGCTGCCGGCGGCCCTGGGCGCGGCGGTGGACCGGGCCCGCCAGGCGGGGATCACCGTGGAGGCCGACATCGACCCGGCGATCGGCGCGATCGACGCGGTGCGGGGCCTGGCGGTGCTGCGCCTGACCCAGGAGGCGCTGACCAACGTGGCCCGGCACGCCGGCCCGTCGGCCGTGGCCCGGCTGACCGTACGGATGCGTGACGGGGCCGTCCACTGGGAGGTGGTGGACGACGGGCGTGGCCCGGTGCCGGCACCGGTGCCGGCCGGCGGCGGCCACGGCATCCCGGGGATGCGGGAGCGGGTCGAGGTGCTCGGCGGCCGGTTGGCGGCCGGACCGGTCGAGGGTACGGGCTGGCGGGTGCAGACCGTCCTGCCCGCCGTGACGGAAGGGGTGTCATGATCCGGGTCCTGCTCGTCGACGATCAGCATCTCATCCGCGCCGGCCTGCGGATGCTCTGCGAGTCCGCACCGGACATCGAGGTGGTCGGCGAGGCCGACAACGGCCGCGAGGCGATCTCCCTGGCCACCCGGCTGCGCCCCGACGTGGTGGTGATGGATCTGCGGATGCCGGGGGTGGACGGGATCACCGCGACCAGCCGCATCCTCGCCGACCGGCCCGCCACCCGGGTGCTGGTGTTGACCACGTTCGGCGACGACGACCACCTCTATCCGGCGTTGACCGCCGGCGCCTGCGGCTTCCTGCTCAAGGACGCACCCCCCACCGACCTGCTCGACGGCATCCGTCGGGCCGCGGCCGGGGACAGTCCGTTCAGCCAGGAGGTGCTGCGGCGGCTGGTGCACCGGGCGGTGCACGCCCGCACCGGGTCGCCGGAGCCGGTCGGTGGGCTCTCCGCCCGCGAACAGGAGGTGCTGAGGTTGGTCGCCGAAGGGCTGTCCAACGCGGAGATCGCCGAGCGGCTCCACATCGGCGTCACCACCGTCAAGACGCACATCACCAGCCTGATGACCAAGACCGGCAGCCCGAACCGGGTACGCCTGGCGCTGCTCGCCCACGGCGTGTGAGCAGCGGCGTGCCGGCCGTCAGGCGCGGCGGGCCTGCGCGGGCCACAGGACGGTGGTGGGGATGCCGCGCTGCCGGGCCGCGTCGACCGTCCGGTCCGTGGCGGCCGCGTGGCAGCCCGGTGAGCCGTCCCAGACCGCGACCAGACACTGCACCCGACTCAACAACTCCTGGTTGGCGGCCAGGTAGGCGGCGGTGCCGGAGTGCTGGTGCCCGGTGTGGATGACCGTGCTGGCCCGCGCCAGCAACTCGTCGAACTCGGCCCGGCGGGCGGCGGTGATCGTGTCCCGGTAGTCGGCGGCGGGCAGGATCACCTCGTACGTGCCGCCGGTGGCCAGGACCACCCGCGCGAAGATCTGGTCGGTGCCGTCGGCCAGGCAGGTGACGCCGTGCACCGGGCGGTCGCTGAGCCGGTGCAGTTCGGCCCGTAGCGCGTCGGCGATCGGCCGGACGCTGCCGGGAGTCAGGTGGATGTGGCCCGCGACGCCGACGCGCAGCGGGCCGTGCTCACCGACCATCGGCTGCTCCCGGTCGTGGGGCGGGCACCGGGGTGGTCAGCCGGATCAGCTCGAATCCACTGTCGGACAGCACATCCGGCAGGGCCCGGATCTCCTCGCGGTTCTGTTCCTGCACGGCGGGGCTCAACTCGTCCCACGGTCGAAGTTCGGGATGCCGTTGGCGCAGATCGTCACGGGGCTCACCGTACGTCCAGCCTTCCGTGCGCCGTTCCTGGCACCACCGTTCGTGTTCGAGACGCGCCAACTGCTCGACGCGTTCGGCGATGGCCTGCCCGGCGGCCGAGGCGTCGCCGGTGTGTCCGTGCCGGGGCGCGACGACGCAGCCGAGGTTGAGCAGCTTGGCGGCGATGTCCTGGACGTGGCTGCGGTTGGCGCGGCGCAGCGACTCGGGCAGCCGGGACCAGTGCACCATCGCGGGGGCGTCGCCGAGGCGTACGCCGGCTTGCTGCCGGGCGTGCAGGTAGCGTTCGTGGATCTGCTGGGCCAGCCGTTCGGTGAGGTCCTCGGCGATGAGTTCGGCCTCGCAGGCGTGGGTCAGCACCGGGTAGAGGCACAGTTTGCCGTGCACCTCGTCGAGCAGGTCGTGACGGGAGTCGCCGTGGAAGGCGGCGGCCAGCGCGGCCTGCCGGTAGACCGGCACGAAGACGGTGCTGCGGGTGCCCTGCCAGAGCGCGGGAGTGTCGAGTGCGAACTGCAGGCCGCTGTCCTCGTCCGGCAGGCAGATGTAGATGCGGTCGTAGCCACCGGCGGTGAACTGGGCCAGCCCGGTCAGCTCCTCGACCTGCCGGTCGTACGTCGACACCTGGCAGACGGTGCGTAGGAACGGGTAGCGGGCGGCCACGAGCGCGAACTCGGCGCGGGCGTCCGGGGCCACCAGGTCCACCCGCAGCGGCGCGGCGGCCAGGTTCGAGCGGGTGCGCTGGGCCCGCCAGTGCCGGGCCGTCTCCACCAGCAGGGCGCGACGGAAGCTGCCGTTGCCGGCGATGAGGACCGTGGCGGTGCGGTCCCGGGTCGGACGCAGCGGATGGTGGCGGTGCAGCGCGCGGGCGGCGATGTCGTCGACGTGGAAGTAGTCCAGTCGCAGCCGGCTGGAGCCGGCGGCACCGAGCCGCCGGGCCTGCAACGACAGGCACATCTCCGGATCGTGGACCTGGACGTAGACCCGGGGCGGGTTGCGCCGGTCCTGGATCAGCCGGCTGGCGGCGTTGGCGATCGCGTGGTTGAGGTCGTCGTCGTGGGTGCAGGCGTAGATGGTGTGGGCCCGGGGCAGACCGGCGCCGCGCAGCACCTCGACGCTTGTGGGGTCGCCGATCACCCCGAGGTAGCGGCGTCGGCGGTATTCCAGCGGCCCGAACGCTTCGGAGCGCACCACGACCACCCGCTCACCGTCGGCGTAGAGCCGGTCGGCGAGCATGTGGGCGAACTGGGAGTCGCCGCAGACCAGGGCGTGGCCGCTGGCCCGGCGGGCCCGCAGCCGGCGGATCTCGGCGGCCAGCAGCAGTCGGGCCGCCTCGGCGACGGCGAGCAGGGTGAACAGCGGGGCGACGAAGCGGGCGACCTGCAACTGCCACGGGTAGGGGCCGGGGTTTTCGAAGGGCTCGGCGCTGAGGACGAACAGTTGCAGCGTGTAGTAGAGCACGTCGTAGGAATCGTGGATGGCGTCCGGGCGTTCCGTGCGCAGCCGGTCGAACCCGATCCCGCCGAGGACCAGGGCGACCACGCCGATGATTCCGAACACGACCCGCAGCCACCAGGCGGAGGGCCGGCCGAAACCGGAGGACGGGTACGTCATCGGAGGGTGCCCTCCTCAGGAGGGCCGTACGTGCCGGAACCGGTGAGGTGGGGCGGCCACGGTCGGCATCCCGACCAGCGGACTGAGCCCATGGGCCAATGGTATTTGACGCAGTCGATCGCCAGAGCGTTCGGCAGACCCGCCGATCGGCTCTTTTTTGCAGGTGAGCCCCTTCTGAGCTCGTTTGAGGGTCCGCCTGGATGGCTACCGAGGGCTACGATTTGAAGACGTTCCGGTGGCGGTGTACGGGGAAATCCGACCTCCGGCGTGGGACTGCCTGGTGCCCAGAGCAGAGCTACCGGAGGATCAGGGCAATGGACGCAATCGAGGATCCGCCGGCGGTCGACCCGGTCAATCCGTTCTCCCCGACGGCAGTGGCCCGAGTGACCGAGGGCGGCGCGCTGGCCACCACCGTGGTCACGGTGGCCATCCGTGACGCCCTCGCACACCTGGACAACTACCTGACCACCGGCAACGGTGGGACGGTGGCGGTGGTGGGTGACTACGGCACCGGCAAGACACACCTCGCGGCCGAGCTGCTGGCCCACGCCCGGCGCGGCACCACCGGGACGGTGCAGGCCGTGTACCTCGACGCGCCCGCCGACACATTCCTGTCGCTGAGCCGACGGTTCCTGGGTCGACTGTCCCGTGAGGCGGTACGCGCCCTGGTCGACGACTACCGAGCGGAGTCGACCGAGGCGCCGACACCAGCCGGTGAGCGTACCCAGGTGCTCGCCGAGCGGCTGCGGGTCGAACTGGCCGAGGTCAGCGCCGATCCCGCCGTCGGCACGGTGCTGGCGATGCTCGTCGATCCGGCCACCGAGGCGGCAGCCTGGGACTGGCTGATGGGTTATCCACCGGGGCCGGCACTGGTCAATGCCGGCGTCACGGCACGGGCGGACGTGGAGTCCGGCGCGGTGGAGACGATGGGGGTGCTGGCGCTGCTGCTCGCGCGCCGACACGACCGTTTCGTCCTGGTGCTGGACGAACTGGACAAGATCCTGTCCACCGCCGGACGGCCGGGCGACGAGACCTCGGCCCGGTTCTCCCGCCTGATCGGCGTCTTCGCCTCGGCGGGCGCGCTGCTGGTGATCGCCGGGCTGCCCGAGTTGCTGCACCTGCTGACCCCGCAGGTGCGCCAGCGGATCGGGCCGATCGTGCGGATGTCCGCGCTCACCGCGCAGGACGTCCGCGACTTCATCCGGCAGAGCCAGCTGCGGGCCTTCGGCCAGGCCAGACTGACACCCTTCACGGTGGAGACCACCGAATACCTGACCAACCTGACCGACGGGGTGCCGCGTCGACTGATCCGGCTGTGCTACCACCTCTACCAGCGGGCGATGCAGGACGGCACGCAGGTCACCCACCGCATGGTCCGGGAGGCGGTACGGGTCCAGTTCGATCTGGCCAGCCGGCAGGATGTCGCCGCCGACGTACGGCGGGTGCTGACCCAGGAAGGCTGGTCGTACCAACGGGACCACCTGATCGGTTCGCTGCGGGACCTACCGGTCGACTTCTGGGTGCCGCTGGACGAGCAGGGCGCCGGCTGCTGCGTGCTGCTGACCGAGTCGGTGCTCAAGGCCGAGGAGGTCGACGAGCTCAACCGTCGGGTCGTGGCGATCCGGGCGGCCGTGCCGGACAGCGAGGTGATCCTGGTCGTCGTCGGGCATCTGCCGGCGGAGTTCGCCGCCGACCTCACCGAGACGTTCAGTGTGGAGCCGATCGTCCACGATCCGCAGACCTTCGCCGAGGACCTGTCCGGCAGCGTCAAGGCGTCGATGCGTCGGCTGGAGCAGACTCTCGGCGCGGACGCGTTGACCTCGGTACGGCAGCGGGTCGAGCGGATCCAGCGGCAACAGACCAACGCCCAGCGTTCGCTGGAACGGCTGTCGTACCAGCTGGACGAGATCCGGGGCGACCTGCGCCCGGACGCGCGGACGTCGACCCGACGCGACACCGTGTCGTCGACGCACCAGACCGAGACCGGGCTCGCCACTGCCCTGCCGGGCCGGGTGGCCCGGGTCTTCGTCGAGGCGGTGCAGGCGCTGGACCAGCTCACCGGCTTCGAACGCCACCTGCGTGACGCGTTCACCCCGTCCCGACCGGAGCCCGCCCGCCGAACCGGCGAGGCGGCACCGCTGCTGCGCTCGGGCCTGCGTTCGCGGGACGTGCAGCGGGCGCTGGGCACCGCCCTGGTGCTGCGCCGGCTGATCGAGGCGTTCCGCGAAGGCGTCGAGCAGTGGTACGTCAATCACCGTCACGCCCCCCATCCGGCCGACCTGCAACGGCTGGACCGGCTCTGCGAAACCTACGACGGGATTGCCGAATACCTGCCACTGTTCCAACTGGATCTGCTCGACGATCTGGCCCCGCCCGACGGCGGCGCCCAGGCCGAACCGGTCGACCGGTCGCTGAGCTGGTCGGAGGCGCGGTCGATGTTCGACGGGCTCAGCGGCCAGGTTCGCCGACAGGTGATCGACAGCTGACGAGCTGTTCCACCCCGGGTCTGCGGGGGGCCTCGGACAGCGCGTGAGATGTCAGGGGCGGGCGCGGGAGAGTTGCCCGCCCACCTTCCACATGGCCTGGTCGGCGTGGCTGACCCAGTCCTGGTCGAGACACACCCCGAAGAGGTATTCGTCCGGCGCGAGCAGGTAGTAGTAGACGGCGCCGATCTCCAGGTCGAGCACCAACCGCTCCACCTCGCCCGTGATTGCCCGGCGGAGGTCCCGGCTGACCTGCAGCGCCAGCAGGGACAGGTCCCGCGACAGCCGCTGGTAGCCGGTACGCCGGTCGACCACGGTGGCGCCCCGGTTGAAGAACTGTTCGAGATCCGGGTGCACGAGGATGTCGACCGCCGAGACCTGCTCCCCCAGCCGGTGATGACTGAGATAGTGCAGGCCCGCGGGGCGCAGGGCCCGGGTGAGGATCGCCTCGCTGTCGCCGACCTCGGCCAGGTAGGGCGTGATGTCGCCGTCCGAGGACGACGGGTCGTACGTCTCGGTCTGCCAGCCGCCGGGATTCTGTGACGGCTGTCGGACCAGACCGCGCAGGTCGGTGGCGAGTTTCGCAGCCCCCTGGTCGGTCTGACTGGCCGCCGCCGGGTCGACGACGGAGTCGGTGGCCGCGGCGGTGCGCGCGAAACCCACCACGTGTTCCCCGCCGACCGTGGTGTTGCAGAAGACGTAGTCGACCCGGGTCTGCGCGGCCAACCGCACCAGCCCACCATGCTGTAGGTGCCAAACCCGGCGGCTGAGTTCGGCGGCCCGGTAGGCCAACTGGGCGCCCACCCGGCGGTACGCCTCACGGCGCTGGGTCGGGTCGGTGTCGGGTCGACCGGCCGGTGCCGAGTCGTGGGCCAGCAGGTCCAGCGAGAAGTCGAGCACGCCGCCGGTGTAGTGCGCGATGTGGTAGACCGCCGGGTCGTCGAGAAGCAACTGCCGGCACAGGTTCCGCTTCTTCCGGAACCCCGGCACGTCCTGCTCGGCGGAGTCCTCCACCACCGCATCGATCAGCTGCGGGTCGCTCACCTGGTCACTCCTCAGCTTCTCGGCACGTCGATGTCCGTGTCGGTCAACGCCGCCACACCGCCGTCGTCCGTGCCGTCGCGCCGGGCGACGATCGCAGCGAGGTTGGCGGCGGCGTCGCCGGTGCAGGGGTGCCGCCGACCGAGGAAACGCAGACTGGTCAGGTGCGTCTCCTGCTGCAGACGTACGGCGTCGGCCAGGTCACCGCGGGCGGCCAGGTGACCGGCCTGGGCCGTCGCCGCGGTCAGCGTCCACGGGTGGGCGTCGCCGAGCCGGGCCCGCAGGGTGCGCATGCCCCGCTCCCCGTCACGGATGGCGTGGTCGTACTCGCCGGTGCCCCGGTGGCAGATGCCGAGGTTGACCGAGCAGACCGCGGTGAACGGGTGGCCGGTCTCCAGCGTCCGCTCGTAGCCCCGCAGGCAGCGCATGGCATGTTCGACGGCGGCGCCGGCGTCTCCGGCCCGGTAGTAGTCGACGGCCATGCTGAGCAGGCTGGACCGAGTCAGCGGATGATCTTCCCCGAAGCGGTCCCGGTAGCCACGGAAGGTCTCGATGCTGCGCTTCTTCGCGGCGAGGGTCAGCCCCAGACGGCGCTCGGTGACCGCGAGGCTGCGGTTGACCTGCAGTTCGTCAAGTTGGGAGGCCGACCGCAGCTCGTGCACCCGTTCCAGGGTGCCCCGCAGGGTGGTCAGCGACAGCTCGTACTCGCCGACCTCCCGCTCCAGGGTGCCGACCAGGCATGCCGCCCGCCAGGTCGCCGGCTCGTCCGGGCCGAACAGGCTCATCCACCTGTCGAACAGTTGGTGCGCCAGGCGCAGTGCTTCCCGAGCGTCGCCGGTCAGCTGGAAGGAGATGGCGAGGTTGTTGATCGCCATCCGGGTGTTCGGATGGTCGCCGCCGAGCACTTCGTGGTAGCCGGCGAGGGTGGCCTGGTCTTCCACCAGGGCGTCCTCGAATCGGCCGAGGCCACGCAGGTCACCGCCCCTGCCCCGGCCCGCGATGAGGGTCCGGAAGTGCCGCAGCCCGCAGCGGCGGCGCTGCTCGCTGAGCACCTGCTCGTCGAGGCGCAGCGCCTCCTGCGGCCGGCCCAGCACCCGGTGCAGGTTCGCGGTCTGCACGAACAGGCGCATGGTGAGCTGGTCGAAGTCGCCGCCGGCCGCCCACCGGTCACAGGCCTGCTGCGCCAGGCGCACCGCGGACTGCCAGGCGTCGCTGTCGCCGAAGTAGAACAGGTAACGGACCTGTTTGACCACCCAGTGCCGTACCCGGGCGTCGTCGGCGGTCAATGCCCCGGATGGCACGAGATGACGCTGCAGTTCCTCGAAGATCGGCAGGTAGCGGCGGTCGTCGGCCTCCGGGTCGGACGGCGCGTAACCGGCCAGGCCGTGCAGGACCTGACGGTGTCGTTCGCGCCGCTGCGGCTCGGGTATCGACTCGCGGATCAGGAACTGGATGGCCCGGTGCATCCGCAGCGCCGCACCCCGTCCCCAGTCGATGTCGAACAGGGCGAAGCGCGCGCCCACGGCCAGCACCAGGTCGATCTCTCCGGCGGCGAGCAGCAACTCTTCCGGATCGGTCTCGGCTGCCGCGGCGAGTTGTACCAGCATCGGCGTCGAGCGCAGCAGTGGTAGGCCGATGCCTTCCGGGGAGAGGAACGCAGCGATCTCGGCCACCCGGATGGCCAACGCCCCGAACTCGGTGTCCCGCAGGGTGGCCAGGGTGTTGTCCAGCACCCGGGCGACCGTGGAGGTACGCGATCCGGGGATGCGTTCGGTCGGCTCCTCCACGCCCGGTTGGCGCAGGCTGGACAGCAGTTCCTCAACGGATCGGCTGACCGCCACCAGGTTGGGCACGCCCTCGCGTTCCAGTATCCGGGTGCGCTCCCGGATCCAGGCGGTGGCCAGCCGCAGGGCCAACGGCAGGTGGTCGACCGCAGCGGCGATGGACCGGGCGTCGGCAGAGCTGATGCCGAGCATGCGGCGCAGCATGGTGACGCTCTCGTCGCCGCTGAACGCCGCCACTTCCAGCGGGGAAGGCAGGTTCGAGGAGCCGTCGTCGCGGGAGGTGAACAGAATGTGCCCGGTACCGGGGCGGGGCAGCAGGCCGGCCAGCACCTCGGCGTCGTCGGCGTTGTCGTAGATCAACAGCCAGCGGGCGATGGTGCTCCTCGGCTCCGACAGGGCGGCCACGGCCGCCTCCGCCGCACCGACGCTGTCCACCACGTTGATCTCCTGAGCCAGCTCGCCCAGGGCCGTCTGCACCGTCTCCCGGTCCTGCGCCGGTATCCACCAGACCACGTCGTAGTCGTAGGCGAAGCGGTGGGCGAACTCCCGGGCGATCTCGCTCTTGCCGACGCCGGCCCCGCCGCTGAGGGTCACCGGCCCACCACCGTCGGTCAGCTGGTCGCGCAGTCGTTCCAGGTAATCGCTGCGGCCGACGAAGGACCCGTTGCGGGTCGGCAGATTCGAGCGCAGACGACGTTCCGTCTCGGCCGGGTAGCGCGGGGCCGAGCGCAGGTCGCCGGGGGGTTGGGTGGGTGCGATGAGACCCAACTGGCTCAGCAGCAGAGGCTGGGCGCGGGCGGCGTCGACCTCGCGCAGGTCGATGATCCGGCTGGGATCCAGTTGGTTCGGTGGCTGACCCTCGGTCAGTACCCCGAACACCTCGATGTCGGTGCCGGGTGCGGCCGTCAGGCCGGCACCGAGCGCTTTGACCACCCCTGGGGAGAGCAGGGCCAGCACGGTGGCGTCCGCCTCGAACGTCGGCGCGGCGCCACCACGCAGGGCGTGCGGGTGAACATGGACGTCGGCCCGCTGCAGCTGCCCGGCGATCCAGTCGGCGTACGGCCGCTCGGGCGGCTCGTACAGTACGTGGATCTCGTCCGCGCTCTCCGCCCGTTCCAGCAACACACCCCGGCGGTAGCGGCGGCGGATCCGGTCGGGCACCTCGGCCACCCGGGTCACCGCGCCACCGCTGATCCAGGAGGCCATCTGTTCGTACGCCGACAGCAGGCTGCTCTGCTCGCCGGGGCTGTCGGCCAGCACGGCCAGCACGTCGTCGTAGGTGTCGTAGGTCGGCTCGGGCACCTCCACGATCTCGACGGAGGAGTTCGGTGCGTTGGCCGACTCGTCGAGCAGCTTCGCGAACGCCTTGCGGGCCGAGTCGCGGGCCTCGCCGTACCACGGTTGACTGACGTCGCGCAGGGTGGGCGCGGCGAGGATGCGGATGCCGCCGGTGGCCTGCCGTTGCAACTGGTCGGCGAGGTCGGCGGCCTGCTGCAGGGCGGGACGGCGGGGCGGAATCGAGACCACCGCGACGTCGCTGAGCATGGCGGCGTAGCTGACCCCCGGCATGGTGAGATCCACCGGGGTGTCGATCAGGACGTAGTCGTAGCCGGCCTGCCGCAGCAGCAGCCGGGCCCGTACCGGGTCGACCTTGGGCAGGCCGTCGACCTCCAGGCTCACCCCGACCAGGGCGAAACCGAAGCTCGTGCCGGGAATGGCGTACCGGTAGAGGACCCCCTGCTCCGGTGCGGTCGGCCCGCTCAGCGCCGAGGTGCGGTGGGCCGGCGCGTCCGGGTGCGGGCTGGTCAACGCGGCCAGCTCCGCGCCGAGCACCCCGGCGCTGCCGAGGGCGTCGATCCTGAAGGAACGCAGGTAGTCGTAGACCCGGGGGGTCTTGGTGCACCAGTCGACCGCGAGGACCCGCTTGCCGTTCGAGGCCAGGATCCAGGCGATGTTGGCCACCGCGCTGCTGCGCCCGGAGTTGCCGCTGGTGGGCGACACGAAGGACACGATGGTGCAGTGGGCGACCGGCTCCCCCGCGCCCACGGCGGCGGTCGGGCCGCCCTGTTGCTCAGTCGTCGTCATCGATCGCACTGTTCCAGCCTGCGTACTGGTCGCCGGCGGCGGCGCTGCGGCGTTGCAGGCGATGCAGCGCGGCCAGCAGCACCTGAGAGGGCATGCCCTCCAGCGCGGCCAGGTCCACTTCGGTGAGATCGATCAGATCGGAGCGCAACACGTCCTCCCCGGTGTCCAACCCGATCACCGCCTGTCTGCGTATCGCACAATGATCGTGTCGCCTCGAAGCCGGACATAGATCGTTGGCCAGATCCGCTGCGTACGCCCATGATAACGGTACGGCGTCGAGACCAGGGGTGACCGCTGCGCCACCCGAGGCCGGCGGCGGACCGTCTCGGACGACATCCTTCACTGTCTGTCGATCCGCTGGCAACCCGGTCAGCGCCGCTCATCAATGTATGCTGGTGGCATCGACGGCGGCCCTCCGGCCGCCGCCTGTTTTGGAGCCCCTGATGCCCGAATCAGACGACGGGCACCGGACAGCCGGTGATTCGGCCGTCCGCCGCGCCCCGCCGGTAGCCTTCCGCCAGTTCGTGCTCAAGTTGCACAGTCGCTGCGACCTGGCCTGCGACCACTGCTACGTCTACACGATGGCCGACCAGCGGTGGCGGGACCTGCCCCGGATCATGTCGCCCCGGGTGCTCGACGCGACCGCACGCCGCATCGGCGAACATGCCCGCGCCCACCGACTCGACACCGTCTCGGTGATCCTGCACGGTGGCGAACCGCTGCTGGCCGGGCCGGCGCGGATCGAGAGCGCCGTGTCGGCCATCCGACAGGGCGTCGCGCCGGTGCCGACCCGGCTCACGGTGCAGACCAACGGCATCCGGCTGGACGAGGCGTACCTGCGGCTGTTCGACCGGCTCGACGTGCGAATCAGCCTCAGTCTCGACGGTGACCGGGCCGCCCACGACCGGCATCGGCGCGGGCCCGACGGGCGCGGCAGCCACGACCGGGTCGACGCGGCGATCCGCCGGCTCACCACCGGCTATCCGCACCTGTTCAACGGTCTGCTGTGCACCGTCGACCTGCGCAACGATCCGGTGACCACGTACCGCAGCCTGCTGGCGCACCGGCCGCCGACGATGGACTTCCTGCTGCCGCACGGCACCTGGAGCACTCCCCCACCCGGGCGGGTGCCGAAACCGCGCCCTACCCCGTACGCGGACTGGCTGATCACGGTCTTCGAGCAGTGGTACCACGCCGCCGGACCACCGGTGCGGATCCGTCTCTTCGACGAGATCATCCAGGTGCTGCTCGGCGGCCACTCCCGACTCGCCGGGGTGGGCACCAGCCCCGCCGCGGTCGCGGTGGTGCAGACCGACGGGGCCATCGAGATGGACGACACGCTCGCCGCCGCGCACAGCGGCGCCGCCCGCACCGGGCTGCACGTGCTGCGGGACCGGTTCGACGACGCGCTCGACCTGCCGGCGGTCCGCGCGCAGCAGGCCGGGTCGGCGTCCCTCTGTGCCACCTGCCAGGCCTGCGACAGGCGCCGGGTGTGCGGCGGCGGGTTGCGTACCCACCGTTGGCGAGCCGACACCGGCTTCGACAATCCGTCGGTCTACTGCCCCGACCTGTACGCCCTGATCGGCCACATCGGGCGCACGATACGACGGGATCTCGCGGTGCTGTCCGGGGCGGCCCGGTGATCCCCGGCGAGCATCGGCTGCCCCGGGTGGTCCTCGACGAGTTGGCCGCCGGGCGCGGCGGCGCGGACGGGGTGGCCTGGTTACGGGCCGCCCAGCACAGCAAGTCGATGCTGCTGGTCCGCGCGATCATCGCGCTGCTGCGCGAGCGGGGGCATCCCGACCGGGCCGCGATCGAGGCGGCCTATCGGCTGCTGGCCGGGCTGCGGCCCGAGCAGCGGGCCACGGCGCTCGGGCATCCACCGGTCGCCGCCTGGGCGTTCGGCACCGCGGCGCTGCTCGACGGGGACGGCACGGCGCAGGCGTACCCCGGGCTGCTGGCGGCGGTGGCGGCCACCGCCGCCGTACGCGCGGGACTGGAGGCCGACCTCGACGTGCCGCTCGCGGTCGGCGCGGCCGGCCGGTTGGATCTGCCCGGCCTGGGCACGGCGACGTTGCCGGACGCCGCCACCCACGCCCGGGTCCGGGCCAGCCGTGGACACGCCTGGGCGTACGGCGCGGGCGAGCGGGTCGAGATCGGTGCCGGCTCGACCGACAGGCGCTGGCGGCCGGTGCCCCGGCTGGATCTGGCCCACCACGGGCTGCGGTTGTCCCTGCTGCTGGACACTCGCAGTTGGCAGCATGTGCCGGGAATCGGCACCGGTCACCGCATCAGCGGCGGACTGACCGACGCGTGGCGGTCGCGCCTGGACGAGGCGTGGCGTCTGCTGGTCGAGCACCATCGCCCGGTCGCCGAGGAGTTGTCCGGCGCGTTACGCGCGCTGGTGCCGGTCCCCTCGCCCGGCGCCGGCAGCCGCAGCGGCACCTTCCACCACGCCTTCGGGGCGGTGGCCATGTCGCTGCCACCGGACGCCCCGTCCGCCGCCGTCGTGCTGGCCCACGAGATCCAGCACGCCAAACTGGCCGCGCTCAACGACATGTTCGCCCTGCTGGAACCGGGCCCACCCGAGCTGTTCTACACGCCGTGGCGCACCGACCCCCGGCCGTTGGAGGGCCTGCTGCACGGGGTGTACGCCCATCTGGGGGTGGCGGGGTTCTGGCGTCGGCAGGCGCGGGTGACGGTCGACGGTGCGGCCCGGTACCGCGCCGAGGTCGAGTTCGCCCGGTGGAGCCGGGCCGCCGACGACACCGTACGGGTGCTGGCCGCGCAGCGGCGACTGACCCCGGTGGGCCGGCACCTGGTCGACGGGATGGCCGCCGTGCTGGCCGACTGGGCGGCGGAGCCGGTCAGCCCGCCGGCCGCGCAGCGGGCCCACCGGCTGCTCGCCGAGCATCGCGAGCGGTGGGGCCGACGTCGTGCACCGACCGGCTGACAACGCGTATCGCTGAACTCCACTACGCTGTGTCCATGGGGGAGGGTAACGACAGGCCGGCGAGCCGTGAGTGCTTCGTGATCGCACCGATCGGCCCGGAGGGCTCGGACACTCGCAAACGCAGCGACCAGATCCTCAATCACGTCATCCGCCCGGTGGTCGAGGAGCGCGGCTACGTCGCGGTACGTGGCGACGAGATCGAACGCTCCGGCATGATCACCTCGCAGGTGCTGGACCGGATCATCCTGAACGACCTGGTCATCGCTGACCTCACCGACCAGAATCCCAACGTCTTCTACGAGTTGGCCGTCCGGCACGCGCTGCGCAAGCCGTTCGTGCAGTTGCTGGCGAAGGACCAGCAGCTGCCCTTCGACGTGCACGGCATGCGGGTGATCAGCGTCGACCACACCGACCTGGACAGCGTGCACCAGGCCAAGAAGCAGCTCGGTCGGGCCATCGACGCCTTCGGCGAGGGCGACGACATCGTCACCCCGATATCGATCGCCCTCGCCCTTCAGGAGTTGCGCGGCTCGACCAGCCCACGCGAGGCCGGCCTGTCGCAGATCGTCGAAACGCTGCCGCAGATGATGGACATCCTCCAGGACGTGCAGCGCCACCTGGGCACCGGCGGTTTCAGCGAGGGGCCGGCCGACGACGACAACCGCCGGCTGCGCACCCTGGTCGACTCGCTGGCCACCCGGGGCGCGGTCACCGCCGACGAGCTCAGCGGGCTGCTCGGCGGCGGCAACGGCCGCTTCGAACGCTGGGTCGAGGCCCTCATCCAGCGGGTCGGCCGGACCACCAACCACCGGCCCGGCTGAGCCTCCGCCGGGTCGGTCGGTCCGCGCCTGTCAACTCGACATGACCCGGGTGTGCAGGTCGGTGACGACCTTGCGGGCCGACTCGAAGGCACCGGCCTGCCAGGCGATGTAGTGGCTGAGGTGGTCACCGGCGAAGTACACCCGGCCGTCGGGCTCCAGCAGGCGACCGTAGTGTCCGCCGGTGGTGCGCGAGGGCCACGACACCCAGCCGCCCTCGGAGTAGCGGGTGCGTTCCCAGGCCACCGAGAAGGAGGTCTCCAGCTCGGTGCGGTACTTCTCGCCGTGGATGCGTACCCCCTGGGCGACGGCGCGGGCCTCCCGGTCGGCAGGTGACAGTGCGGCGTACGCCCGGGCGTTCGCGCCGTTGTTGTAGTACCCGACGACAACGCCCTTCGCGCCGTGGTAGCCGTACGACGGGTACCAGATCGCGGAGAGATCCAGGTTGGTGTTGGTGATGCCGGAGTAGATCTTCTCGTCCTGCTCCCACCACCGTCGGCGGTACTGCAGACCGATCTTGCCGGTGGCGTTCGGCACCGCGTACGCCAGGGCGGTCCTGACCGGCTCGGTGAGGTTCGACGGGATCTTCGCCAGCACCTGCGGCGGGATGGTGCAGACGCAGAAGTCGGCGGTGGCGGTGCGCGTCCGCCCACCCGGTCCGGTGTAGACCACGGACACCCCGGCACCGGTGTTCGAGATGGAGCGGACCTCCGCGTCGTAGGTGATGTGGCGTCGCCCGACGGCCTCTTCCAGGGCGTACGCGATGCGGTCCATTCCGCCGACGGGCTGGAACATCAGCATCGCCTGGTCGTAGCCGAACTCGAAGGAGAAGTACCGGCCGACGCCGCTGGCCAGCACGTCGGACAACGGGTAGGGGGTGAGCTTCGGGGTGCCCGCCTGGAAGCCGGCGCCCGGTTCCACCTCGTAGCCGCGCCGGTTGGTGCCGGTGTACCGCCAGCTGGCCGCCGGGTCGCCGGCCACCCGGGGGCCGATGGCGCCGAAGGAGCGCAGGAACTCCAGCAGCCGTTCCTTGTCCTCGCCGGTGAGGTGGGTGTCCAGGGCACCCTGGTCGGTGGCCTTGGCGAGCAGTTCGGAGACGTACCCGTAGACGTCGGCCTTGGCCTCACGGTGCCGGATCGGCTGCCCGGACAGCGCACCGACGTTGTCGTTGAAGTAGTAGCTGTCGGCGTTCTGGTTGCCGAAGACCTCGACCGGCACGCCCAGCTCACGGCAGTAGTCGAGGGTCACCATGTGCTGTGCGATCCGCGCCGGCCCGGCGTTGAGGTACTGTCCGCCGCTGAACCGGGCCCGTTGGGTCTGCCCGTCCAGGTCGGTTTCGACGGTGCCGCCCCGTACCGTCCAGTTGCGACCGCCGGGTCGGTTGCGCGCCTCCAGGATCTGCACCCGGTAGCCGGCCTTGGCAAGTTCGTACGCGGTGGCCAGGCCGGCCACGCCGGCGCCGAGGATCAGGACGGATTTGGCGGACCGGCCGGTCAGGGTGAAGTCCGATCGGTTCGGCGCCCGAAACGCGGGTGCCGCCTGGGCGGCCGGTGCCAGGCCGAGGGCAACCATCGTGCTGTAGAGGACGCCCGCTCCGCCGGAGACTCCGACGGCCTGCAGGAACTGACGCCGCGTCGTGGGACTGGTCATCGCCGCCTCCTCGCTGAAGATCGATGCGTGACGATCTCAGCGGCGGGTTTCACCGGCGGGTCAGCCCGGTAACACGGGCATCACCGCCCGACCGGACGGCGATCTCACCGGGCGGCGCGACTGCGGCGGGCGGTGACGTAGCGGCGGATCTTCTCGGCGGTGCCGCAGTCGTCCATGCTGCACCAGCGGCGGCTGCGGTTCTTGCTCTCGTCGTAGAAGAGGAACCGGCATCCGCCGCAGCCCTTGATCCGGTCCAGTTGGCCCGTGGTGAGCAGGCCGACGGCCGCGTGTACGACCGGTCGCAGTGGCCGGGCGAGGGTGCCGTCGGCGTGCCAGGTCCACCCGTAGGTGAGGTCGCGTTCGAGTCGTGCGTGGCGCAGCGCTTCTGCTTCGTCGTCTCGCAGCCGGGCCAGCACGGATGCGCTCGGGTCCCGGCCGGTGGCCAGCGCCCGGAACGCCTCGTCGAGGTCGTCGCGGATGCGCAGCGCCTGCCCGAAGGCGGCCTCGGCACCACCCGGATCGTCACGAGAGCCTCGGCGTAGCGCTGCGGCCTGCGCCGGGGTGAGCGCGCCCGCGTACACGCCCCAGGCGACCAGGTCGGAATAGCTGGTGAGGGTGTCGTCGTCCGGCGCTCCGGCGGGTGGACCGGAGCGGGTGTTGACGAAGTCCAGGGCGAGGTTGCCGCCCACCAGGCGCATCCGCGTGACGTCCTCGGGCGTTTCCATCGAAATCCACTTTACCAGTTGACCCATCGACGAGCGACACTTAGTTTCCTCCGTAACAGGTTTAGGGAGTAACAGCGGGGAGGGGTCGGATGAGGCGCAGTCGGGCAGTGGGAGCGTTGATCGGCCTGTCCGGGGGGACGTTCCTCTACACCACCGCCGAGGCGCTGCCCATCGGACTGTTACTGCCCATGGCCGCCGACCTGGCCGTCACACCGCCGCAGGTCGGCCTGCTCGTCACCGCGTACGGCGCGGTGGTGATGATCGCCTCGGTCCCGTTGACGGCGTTGGTCCGCACGGTCCCCCGCCGACGGTTGCTGTCGACCCTGCTGGCCGGCTTCGTCCTCAGCACCGCCATCACGGTGGTGGCGGACGATCTCACACTGCTCCTGGCGGCCAGGATGGCGACCGCCGCCACGCACGCGTTGTTCTGGGCGGTCGTGGTGCCGGCAGCGGCCGAACTGTTCCCACCTCGACTGCGCGGGCGGGTGGTCGCGGTCGTCTTCGCCGGCGGCACCGTCGCGCTGGCGCTCGGCGTACCCGCGGGAACCTGGCTGGGTGAGCGGGCCGGCTGGCGGGCCTCGTTCCTGGCGGTCGCCGCGCTCGGTGCGGCCGTGCTCGCCACGGTGGCCTCGCTGCTGCCCTCGACGCGGCCCGACCAGGGGCATGCCGCTCGCGGTGCGACGCCCGACGCCCGGCGCTTCTGGTTGTTGGTCGCCGTGGCCGTCCTCGCGACCGCCGGCGCCATCGCCGCCTACACCTATGTCGCCCTCTTCGTCACCGAGGTGGCCGGCTTCTCCGCCACATCCGTCGGGGCCATCCTGCTGGTACGCGGAATCGCCAGCGTCCTCGGCATCCTCGCCGTCGCCGCAGTGGTGGACCGTGGCCCGTGGTCGGTGCTGGCCGCGACCGTCGCGTTGCAGTCGGGGGCACTGCTCGGCCTCTACGCCTTCGGCCACCGACCGGGGGTGGCCGTCGCCCTGATCGCGGTGGCCGGGCTCGCTTTCGCCGCGTTCACCGCCGCCCTCGGCGGCCTGGTGCTCCAGGTGGCCCCCGGGCGGTCCGACCTGGCCGCCGCCACCGTCTCCGCCGCGGTCAACGTCGGCATCACCGCCGGAGCCCTGATCGGCGGTCTCGCCCTGCCGAACCACGGCGTACGCAGCACGGTGCTGATCGGCGCCCTGCTCGGCGTCGCCGCCGCGATGCTGGCTGTCGGCGAACGACGCCTCCGACCCGTCGCCAGGACAGAGCACCGACGGTACGACGAGAAGCCCTCCGGCTCAGCGGCGCAATCCGAGCGCGTGTCCTGAGGCCCCTCGGATCAGCGCGGCACACCCGTGTTGCGGTGGACGTCCGCGGGGATCTCGACGGCGAGGGTGGTCGCGGCGGGCAGCGGCGGGGCCGGCATCAGTGGCGCGTCACGGCCGGTGCCGTGCCGCCCGTCGCCGCGCGAGGTCTCCTCGTGGTAGTCCTGCTCCACGTTCACCGACCAGACGTCGTGGCCGGCGTCGCGCACGATGTTCTCGACGGTCAGCATCGCCGTCAGCATCGAGTGGTCCTGGTTGTTGTAGCGGTGCATGCCGTTGCGCCCGACGGGGTGCACGTTCGGCACCTCGCGGGCCAGCCACTGCCGGATCACGTCGACGTTGCGCTGGTAGCGCTCGTCGTAGACCGGGTACGCCTTCGGCATCCGCACCACGTAGCCGGCCTCGACCACCCCGGGCCGGACCAGTCCCAGCGTCTCCAACTCCCGGATCGCGGCGACGATCAGGTCGGCGTCGGGCGTACGCCAGGTCTCGTCGCCCACCGACACGAAGTACTCCAGCCCGAGGCAGGTCCGACCGTCCTTGACCAGGTACGGCGACCAGGAGCCGAAGTTCTGGATGCGGCCCGCCTTCACGTCCGGGTCGTGCACGTAGATCCAGTTGTCGGGGAAGGAGAACTCCGCCGGTACGACGAGCGCCACGGTGAGGAAGTCCCGGTAGCGCAGATCCTCGGCGGCGGCGAGGACCTGCGGCGGCGGGGCCGGACGCAGCGCCGCCACCAGTTCCGAGATGGGCATCGAGGAGATGACGTGGTCGGCCGGCTCGGTGCGTCGGCCGTCCACGCCGTCGACGGTGACCGAGGTCGCCCGCCGCTGCTGAGGGTCGCGGTGCACGGCGGTGACCCAGGTGCCGGTCTGCACCGTGCCGCCGTGTCGCCGTACCTGCTCGGCGCAGCGTTCCCACATCATGCCCGGCCCCAGCTTCGGGTACTGGAACTCCTCGATCAGGCTTGTCACGTCGGTGCGGTTGCGTTTCGGCAGCACCGCGTTGCGGACCGCCTTGGCCAGCGACAGGTTCTTGATCCGCTGCGCCGCCCAGTCCGCCTGCAGCTGGTCGGCAGGCATGCCCCAGACCTTCTCGGTGTACGTCTTGAAGAAGATCGAATACAGCCGCCAACCGAAGCGGGCCGACACCCACCCCTCGAAGTGCGACTGGTCCCTCGGTGGCCGCAACCGGGCACGGGCGTACGACGCCATGCACCTGGCCGCTTCCCACAGGCCGAGGTTGCGCAGCGCGTTGCCGGCGTTGAGCGGGTAGTCGTAGAGCGCCCCCCGGTAGTAGATCCGGCTCATCCGGGGGCGGAGCAGGAAGTCCTCGTCCGGCAGGATCTCGTGCCAGAAGTCCTCGACCCGGGACACCTTCGTGAAGAAGCGGTGCCCGCCGATGTCGAAACGCCAGCCGTCGCGTTCCACCGTCCGGCTGATGCCACCGACCACCCCGTCGGCCTCGAAGACCCGCACCGGCGCGCCGTGGCGGAGCAGTTCGTACGCCGCAGTCAGTCCCGCCGGACCCGCACCGATCACCACAGTGCCGTGCTCGTCGCCCATGACCCTCGCCACCTCACGTCCCCCGACCGACCCGGCCGGTTACCCGCCTTCGCGGCGATGTCACCTGCCTGCTGCGGGTGTGGTCGCCGCCGGAGCGGGTACGCCGACCCGATTCGTGCGCGACGGTCGGGGGACGCATGGTCGGGACGGGCCGGGTGGGCCGGGCGCTCGCGCGGGTGCCGGCACCCTGGCCGTACGTGCTCGCGGTCTTCCTCGGCACGAAGATCGTCTTCACGCTGGTCGGAGTGCTCACGCTCGCCGCCTTCGACGGCACCGAGTGGGCGCCCCCGCCCGACGAGGCGCAGATGCGCCAGCAGCAGCGGGAAGTCTCGCCCCACGGGTGGCTGTCGCTCTGGTTCGCCTGGGACTCGTTCCTCTACCACCACCTGGCCCGGCTGCCGCTCGACGAACCGTGGACGGATTTCGCCTTCCCGCTGCTGTATCCGTTCCTCGCCCGGCCGCTGGCACCGCTGCTGGGCGGCGACACCGCGCTGGCCCTGCTGGTCATCGCCAACGTGGCCTTCGTCGGTGTGCTCTACTACGGCGTCCGCCTCGGCGAGCGCCTGCTGACCGACGATCGGGGCCCTGCCACCGACCGTGCCGACGGGCCGGACGCTGCCACCAGCCGCATCGGCGGGTCGGGCGCTGCCGGCGGGTCGGGTGACGGTGGCCGGGCGGCGCGGCGGTTCGTGCGGTACCTGGTGCTGCTGCCCACCGCCTTCCTGTTCCACGCGGCGCTGACCGAGTCCCTCTTCCTCTGCCTGACGCTGGCCACCTTCTACTACGCGGAGAAACGACGCTGGCTGCTGGTCGGCGTCATCGGCTTCTTCCTCGCGTTGAGCCGGTCGGCCGGGTTCTTCGTGGCGCTACCGCTGGTCCTGGTGTTGCTGCGCCAGGGCGGCTATCGGCTGCGTCCGCGGGCCCTGTGGGGATATCTCCGAGCCGGGTGGCCGCTGCTGCTGTTGCCCGCAGGCTGGCTCAGCTTCATGGCGTTCTGCTGGTGGCAGAGCGGCGACTGGTTCGCCTACAAGCACGCGCAGGAGCAGGGTTGGAACATCCGGGTGCAGAACCCGCTCGGCGTCCTCTGGCACGGCCTGACCGGAGCGGCACCGGACGCCGTACGGGTCTGGATCGCCGTCCTGTTCCTCGCCGTCCTCGTCGCCGGCGCCCGCCGCCTGGGCCTGCCCTACCTGGTGTACGGGGTGATGATGGTGCTGGTGCCGCTGTCGATGGGCACCCCCGTCTACAAGAGCCTGCTGCGCTATCTGCTCGCGGTGTTCCCGGTGGCCCTGGTGCTGGCCGGCTGGGCACGACGACCCCAGCTCGACGTCTGGCTGACCGCCGTGCTCGCGGTGTTGCAGGGCGCTCTGTTCGTCATCTGGCTCGCCTACTGGACCCACTTCATCATCTGAGACAGCGGGGCTGGTCGAGGTCCGGACCAGCGTGCGGGCTGGTCCGGACCCCGGGGCGCTAGGCTGCCGCCGGCCGGTAGCGGACGTCCACCTCGGCAGTCGGGTCGTCGGCACCGACGCGGTGCAGGTAGATCGGACGGCCGCCGAGGTGCTCGTAGAGCCGGATGCCGTCACCCAGCAACACCGGCGCGATGTGCAGGTCGATCTCGTCGATCAGGCCACGTTCGAGGAGTTGGCGGCCGATGTCCGGCGACAGCACCTCCACGTTCCTGCCGTCGGCGGCCGCCAACGCGATCCGCACCGCCTCCGCCACATCGCAGTTGAGGAACGTCACCCGGTCAGCGGGTTTCGCGTCCTCGGGATGGTGGGTCAGCACGAAGACCGGGCCGGTCCAGTCGCCGCCGTAGACATTGCCGGCGTCGGGGAACATGTCCCAGCCACGGCGGCCGCCGAGGATGGCGCCTGTCGTCTCGACGTACTGCTGGATGAAGCCGGGCCGCTCGGAGATGCCGGTCTGCATCCACGTCATGTCGTGATCCGGTCCCGCCACGAATCCGTCCAGTGACATGGTGAAATGCCACAGAACCTTGCCGCCGGCGGTCTGTGGTGCGAAGTCGCTCATGCTGTCCTCCTGGTGCGATCGGTCGTACCGAAGAAGAGACGGCAGCCGCGACGAAAACTCATCGGTCCAGCGTCGGCGGGAGGCCGAACGCCGGGAAGAGCGCCGGCTCGTGGAACGCGACGATCTCGGTGATCAGCCCGTCGCGTACCTGCAACACTCCGATCCCGAACGGCTCGAAGACCTGCTGGCCCGGCGGTCGGCGGTAGCTCGCCGCGGCGAGCTGTCCGTTGGCGCTCGTCGGAATCATCCGCAACGCGCCGATGTACTCGGCGGAGGTCGGGTCCCAGGTCGCGGCCAGCGCCGCGAGGACGGACTCACGATCTGCGAACCACTCCGGCAACGGCGGCATGGTCGCCCGCACATCCTTGGCCAGCAGTTCGGCCACCTCGTCGAGATCGCCGCGCTCGACCGCGTCCAGGTATCGCCGCAGCACCTGCCGCTGCGGTTCGGTCGGTGGCGCGGCCGGAGCCCAGTCCGACCGGCCCGGCGGGAGGTGCTCCCGCAACGTCACGCGGGCCCGTTGCAACGCGCTGTTTACCGAGGCGACGCTGCCGTCGAGCACCTGGGCGGTCTGCCGCGCCGGCCAGCCCAGCACGTCGCAGAGGATCACCGCCGCGCGCTGCCGGGGCGGCAGGTGCTGCATCGCCGCCAGGAACGCCAGTTCCAGGGTCTCCCGCGCCACGACGGCCGCCTCCGGCTCGTCCTGGCGCGGCGCGACCGGCTCCCGCACCGTACGTGGCTCCCGCAGCGGGCGTGCTTCCCGCAGGGCGTACGGTTCGCGCAGCGCGTCGGGAAACGGTTGCAGCCACGGGCCGGTGACCAGGGTCGCCACGGGCTGCCCCGGCGCATAGTCCGGGTTGGCCTGATCGGGCAGCAACCGCCGCTTGCGCCCGTCGAGGGCGTCGAGGCAGACGTTTGTGGCGATGCGGTAGAGCCAGCTGCGCAGCGATGACCGACCTTCGAACCCGTCCCGCGCCCGCCACGCCTTCAGGAAGACCTCCTGCACGAGGTCCTCCGCCTCGTCGAAGGAGCCGACCATCCGGTAGCAGTGGACGCGCAGCTCACGCCGGTGCTGCTCGATCCGGGAGGCGAAGTCGTCGTCGCTCACCGGGCGACCGTACCGAACCGGAGGCGGTTTCAGCCGGTCACCGGGCTCGGGCGAGTTTGCGGTGCTGGCTCGGGCTGACCCCGTTGACGCGTTTGAATGCTGCGCTGAAGCCGAAGGCGTCCGCGTAGCCGATGCGGCGCGCCACGGCAGCGACGGTCGCGGTGGTGTCAGCCAGCATGTCGGCGGCGAGGGTCATCCGCCATTCGGTCAGGTAGGCCCGGCGTCGACTACCGTAAAAGCTGACGTTGACGTCAAGGGCAGGTCGGACAGCAACCCGGAGGAGGACACGCATGCGGATCGGTGACATCGCGCGACAGGCCGGCGTCAGCGCCCGCGCGCTGCGGTACTACGAAGAGCAGGGTCTGCTCACCTCCGAGCGCTCCCCCACCGGCCAGCGCATCTACCCCGCATCAGCCGTCGAACGTGTTCGGCTGATCCAGCTGCTCTTCACCGCCGGCCTACCCAGCCGGACCATCCTTGCGCTGATGCCCCACATCGACACCGGGCACGGCTCCCCCGAGGCCGTCGAGTTGATGGCCGCCGAGCGCGAACGCATCAGCGCCGCCATCGCCGGCCTTACCGCCGCACGCGACACCCTCGACCGCATGATCGACATCGCGCACCATCCGACCTCCGAACACTGCCCCGCCCTGCGTGAACCTCCGTGGACGGCATACCACGCCGACGCGGCGACCACGGCCGCCGCCGTGCCGGTCACCGCCTGATCCCGTACGCCAGGAGCGGCACGTGCTTGGGGTCGCTTCGGTGTCGTCGTGGCGGGGTGTCCGATTCCTACGGGGTGCTGACCAGTGGGTCGTGGACTCGGCCGAGGAACAGCGGCACGCCGGTGTACCAGTCGTGGATCACGTACAGGAACGGCCGGTTCACGAAGAACTGCGGCCCCTGCGGGATCGACGGCGGCGGGATGATGACAGCCGACGCGGCTGCCGCCTCGGTGCCCTTCTCGTCCACCGCGATGAACGTCTCGTGCAGCACGTCGTCGATGTACAGGGCCGAATCGGTGCTCATGCCACTGAGATCGGCCTGCGGCGTGAACGCCGTGGGCATGCCGAGGTTGCTCAGCGCGACAGCCAGCTGCGCCGGCAGGCGGAACGTCCACCGGGGCAGCCGCAGCTGGACGGTGGCGCCGCCGAACCCGGTCAGCAACGCGCTCAGCCACGCCCCGTCGAGGTTCGCCTCGATCGCGGCGAGATCGTCCCCGGTCGGCATGACGATGGCCATACCCAGCCGGTCCCCCGCGAACGGCACGTCGACCGCCCGCCACCCGTCGCCGACCTGGTAGCCCATCCCGGCGAACGGCCCCCGCATCATCGGTACGCCGACCACGCTGCCGTCGTCCCGGGTGAACGACTCGGTCGCGGTCAACGCCGGAAGGAACTGGTATCTCCAGGCGGCCTTGAGGTAGGTCGTGTTTGTGAGAATCAGCTTGGTGCCGGGGCTCACCGCACCGATCGGCAACAGCTCGGGGATCTTCGCGTTGGTCCGGTCGGAGACCCAGGTGTTGATCTCCTGACGGGCCGCTTCCGGCGCGCCGGCGAAGTCGACCGGGTGCGGCGCGGCACCGTAGTAGCCGGCCAGCGTGTCCTGGAAGCCGGGTCGCAGGCCCAGGCCGAGCCGGGTCCACAGAGCGTTGGCCGTCCTCAGCAGGGGCCGGGCTGTCCCGTCGCCGTCCTGGTAGCGGGTGGCGAGGGTCTGTTCGATGGTGTTGAGGCCGCTGTCGAGCGCGCCGGGTCGGGGATGCGGCGCGTGCAGCACGGCGTCCATCTCGGCCGCCGTGGCCGAACCGGCGCCCGCCCGGGTCATCGCCAGGGCGAGCCCGACCGAGTACGGCGCACAGACCACGTTGTCGCCGGGACGGGTCGAGGCCAGTTCGCGGTAGAGGTCGGCCGAGAAGCCGCGCACGGCGGTCGCGGCGGCGGCCAGCGTGGCAGGATCGGGGGGTACGCGTATCGGATCGGTCGATGTGGACGATTCGTCGAGACGGCGGAGTTGACCTGGGGTGGCGGTGAGTGCGGCGGCCGCGAGGGGCACGGTCCGCAATACCGATCGACGCGAGACCATATCTCGACGGTAATGCAGCCCCACGCCGGAACACCAGGTCAACACCGAAAATACATCGAAGTTCTGCGATATGTTGCAGCCGCTTGTCCGTCGGGCACCGGAACCGCGTGGTGACGGGGGCGTCAGCCGTCTGCTTCACCGGCGGCGCTTGTTGAGGCCCGGCAGGCCGCCGGAGACCGTCCGTACGCTGCCGTCCGGGTTGCTCCGACCCGGTCTCTGGGCCGAATGAACCTGGTCTCTCTCGGTGTCGGCGAGGTGGCTGGCAGGCGAAGGTCCGTCGGGGTCACGACGGCAGCGCGGACAAGCCCATCAGAGCTTTCACGCCATCGTGTCAATGCCAGATGTGATCGAACTGGCGGGCCCGGCCAGTTCCTGCCGGCAGGTCGCGGCGCGGCGCCGACAATTCTCGGCGAGGTCGAGATCGGTCGCTGCCTGTTCGAGATCGTCGGCCAGGGCCTCGAACTGCTGACCTGCGCGCCGGAGGTCACCGGCGAGCATGTGCAGATTGGCGATGTCCATCCGCAGGGCGACGACCTGCCATGCACCGGGGTGCACATCGCAGGTGCGAAGGAATCCCTCCAACAACTCGGCTGCCTGGACGAACCGTTCGTGCTCGGCGAGTTGTTGCGCCCGCGCACGCA
Organism: Micromonospora maris AB-18-032; assembly: GCF_000204155.1. Taxonomy (NCBI): domain Bacteria; kingdom Bacillati; phylum Actinomycetota; class Actinomycetes; order Micromonosporales; family Micromonosporaceae; genus Micromonospora; species Micromonospora maris. The sequence continues at coordinate 3,752,311 of NC_015434.1, forward strand.
CCACAGTGAAGTCCTGCCGCGAGGGCGGCACGAACGCCGCGTCAGCCGTCGGCGTCGACCCGACCGGGTCGGATGTGCGCGGCGGGGGTGCTGACGGGTGTGCGGGCCGGCCCCCGAGGAAGGGTGCCAGCAGCTTCTCGACCTCGGCGGCCGATGGTGGCCGCTCCGCCGGGTCCTTGGCGAGCAGACAGAACAGCAGGTGCGCCAGGTCATCCGGCACGTCCGACCGGTGCTCGGTGACGATCGGGATCGGGGCGCCCATGTGCAGACGCAGCATCTCCGGCGCGTTGGTCGCCTGGTAGGGCGGCCGACCGGCGAGCATCTCGTAGAGGATGCAGCCCAGGGCGTAGAGGTCGGCCACCGGTCCTACCCGGCTGCCGGCGGCCTGCTCGGGAGCGATGTAGGCGGGGGTGCCGAGGGTACGGCCGGTGGTGGTGAGGCGGGACGCCTCGGCCGGCCCGAGCAGTGCGGCAACCCCGAAGTCCAGGACCTTCACCGCCCCGGTGGGGGTGAGCACGAGGTTCTGAGGCTTCAGGTCCCGGTGCACGAGGGACGCGCGGTGGGCGGCGTCGAGCACGGAACAGATCTGCGCGGCGATCGACGCCGCCTCGTGCACGGGTAGCCGCTCCTGCTCGGCGATGTGGTCTGCGAGGACGATTCCACGGACGAGTTGCATGACCAGGTAGAGGTCTTCACCGTGCTCGCCGAGGTCGTACACGGCCGGGACCCCGGGGTGGTCGAGCCGGGCGGTGGCGCGGGCCTCCCGCCGGAATCGTTTGGCCGCGACCGCACGCTCGTCCTCCGGCACCTCCGACTGGCGGAGGAATTTGATGGCCACCGGCCGGTCGAGCCGTTCGTCGTAGCCCGCCCAGACCTGCCCCATCCCGCCGCGTCCGATCGGATACGTCAACTCGTACCGGTCGCCGATGCGGTCCCGTGCCTGCACCCCTGGCCTCCCCTGCTGCCCGCCGGCCCTACGGCGCCACCCGACCCGGGCAGGGTGTCGAGCCCCGCCCCAGGTCGGCTCTCACGGTAGCTGGCGCTGCACGAGGCGGCTGGTGAGGAAAGGGCTGGGCGTGCCGTGCCAGAGCACCACCAGTTCGTCGCGGGGGCGGGTCGCGGCGACGAAGAGCAGGGACCGGTCCCTCTGGCGTTCGCGCTGGTAGCGCTTGGGGTCGGTATCCCGATAACGGCTGATCGCCTGTCGGGGTATCAGTCCGTCGCTGACCCCGGCGATGATCATCCGCTGGTATTCGAGGCCCTTGAACCGGTGCATGGTGCCGACGTGGACACCGTCGGGCTGTTTGGGGCCATCGGGGCCAATCTCCACGGCCGGCAGGCCGTCGGCCTCCAGTCGCGCGATCACGTCGGCCGCGAACTCCCTGGTCGGCACGCAGACAGCCACCGACCCGTCGGTCGGGTCACCCCAGGCGTGCACCTGTTCGGCGATGAGATCGCGTTCCTGCGCCCAGGTCGCCGCGCCCCGGAAGGAGGGTCGCTCACCGCGCAGCAGCGAACGGTATCCGGCCAGGTCCTCCTCGCCGCCGTCGAGGTCGTCGTACACCTCACCGGTCATGATCTGTAGGGCGTCGGCGAGGATCTGCCTGGTGGTGCGGTAGCTCAGGGTCAGCCGGGAGGAGCGACCCCGGATGTTGATGCCGAGGCTGCCGAGGGTCACATGGTTGTCGTAGATCCGCTGGTGGGTGTCGCCGGTGAGGAACATGTCGTCCGGGCCGGAGGCCACCATCGCCCGCAGCATCTTCCAGTGGGCTGCGCTGAGGTCCTGGGCCTCGTCGACCACGACATGCCGGTACCGGGGCCGGTGGAGACTGCCGGAGGACTCGGTCGAGCTGGCGGCGGCACGGTCCATCTCCAGTCGAGCGGCCCGTTCGGCGACCTGTCGCCACGTCCAGATCCCCTGCCCTTCCAGCCAGGTGGTGAACCGCTCGGTGAGCCGCCAAATCTGGTCGCGTTCCATCCGGTTGAGACTGCGGCCACGGTTCGGGCGGCGGGCCTTGAAGTAGTCGATTCGGGAGTTGAGTACCTGGCCGAGGATCACCTGGGTCCATTCCGCGGCCAGGAATTCGGGCTCCCAGCCGGTTTCGCCGGTCTCGATCAGGAAGTCGGCCCACAGCTGCGGCACCTCGTTGTCGCTGACCGTCCGTCGGCCACCACCGGCGCGGGCCTCGGCGACGACCCGGCTGGCCAGCCGGTCGATGTTGACGATGTCGACTCGGGCGACGAGTTCCTCACCGCCGAGGGCCATCAGCCGGGTACGCAGATCGGCCGCCAGGTTGCGGTTGAAGGTGGTGAGCAGGATGGGTTTGTCCACACCGGGCGGTAGCTGCCGGGCGAGGTACGCCACGCGGTGCAGAGCCACGATGGTCTTTCCGGTGCCCGGTCCCCCACCGACCCGGGCGGGACCGTTGTACTGCCGCTCCACCAGCTTGCGCTGGGTGGGGTGCAGGAAGATCTGCCACCGTCCGAAGGACTCGACGAGCATCGCCTGCAAAGCCTCGTCGTCGGAGGTGACCTGGGTCGCCGGCCGGGCCACCGCGGCCTCGAAGTCCTCGGGGTCGATCGGTTCCTCGGCCCGGACCGGGTCGGTGACCTGGGCGCGTACCTCGTCGTAGGTCTTGCCGTCGAAGAGGGCGAAGAGCACGTCGGTGGTGAGCTGCGGGGCCCGGTCGAGCAGTTCCAGCAGTTCCGCCTCGGTGGTCAGGTCGCGGATCTGCGGCAGCAGCGGCTCGGCGACCCCCAGTTCCACCAGCTCAGTGTCGGAGTAGCGGTCGAAGATCGGCTTCGGCGTCGGCTGTGGGTCGGCCACCGACGGGTCGGCCACCGCGGGATCAGTCACCGAGGGGACGGCCACGGACGAATCCGCGGAGACGACCCGGCCGACGATGCTGTCGCCGACGGGTGTCAGGTCGATGACCTCGATGCCGCCGGTGACCCGGTTGATGCGGTACGCGTACCGGCTCAGGTCGTCGTACACCTCGCTGCGGTGCTTGACCGCGACGAGGAGAAAGTCCCGTTCGGCGATGTGCAGTAGCAGTGCCCGGTAGTCCCGGTTGATCCGTGCGGACATCAGCCGCGAGTTGCCGTGCAGGGACTTGAGTTGGAGGCCGGGATTGTCCGGGTTGTTGCGGAACTTGTGGGTGAACTCGTAGACCGCCCCCTTGTCGGCGCGGCTCAGCTTCATGACCTCCTTGTCGGCCCGATCGAGCATCCGCAGCATCGCTCCGGTATTCATCGGCCCTCTCCCCCACTGGTCGCGGCAAGCTGCGCCGCCAACTCCTCCGCCGACCACTGCCCTGCGGTCCGCACCCGCCAGCCTGCCTCGGTGTACGCCCGGTCCCGGTCCTCGACCTCCGGATCGCCCGGCGATCCGCTGAGCACGACGGCGACCCGCCGCTCGGGCCAGGCCAACTCCGCCTGCCACCCCTGGTCCCCGAGTTCGTAGCCGACCACCGGCAGAGGCAGGTTCCAAGCGGCCAACTGCTGGACCAGGCCCTCCAGAGTGCCCTCGTCGGGGTCCACGTAGCGCAGGACGTCGCGCCACGGTGATCCGTCCTGCACCGGCTGGGTCGGGGTCAGCGGGTTGACCGCACCGAGCCAGGTCGAGGTCTCCTCGTCCAGCGGCAGGGCGCGTCGGGTCAGAGACAGTCCCGTGCCTTCGGCGACGGCCATCGACGCGGGCTCGAAGCTGTCGAGGTCGGAGACCACGAGCTGTCCGGCGTCGCCACCGCCCTCGGCGAGGAACTGGATGACGTTCGCCCAGGTCAACCAGCTCGACCAGCGTTGTTTGTGCCCGTCGGCGACGATCGCCGCAGGCAGGTCGTCGAGCACGGTGAGCGCCGACCAGGTCGGCAGGGGTTGGCTGCGGCCGTCGACCAGCAGGGTCAGGGCGCAGTCGGCGGAGTCCCGGGCCCGCAGGACCATGATCTTCCCTTGGGCGGCGGGCGGCGGAAGCGGCTCGCCGCGCAGCGCCGCCAGCAGCCGGTCGGCCACCCCGCTGGAGTCGCATCGGCTGTTCTCCCGGGCCTGGGGAAGCAGACCGGCGAGGGCGGCTTCGGCCCGCCGTTGCCAGCGGCGCAGGTCCGGCTCGGCGAGGAAACGCAGCAGTTGCTCGATCGGGTTGGTCCAGATCGTCGTTTCCATTTCCTCCGGGTCGGCGCCCGGCAGGAACTTGCGGTACCGCTCCCGGGCGGTCTGTCGGCTGATGCCGCCGTACGGCAGCCAGCGCCCCGGGCTCTCCGCGTTGCCCCAGGTCGCCACGTCGTCCCAGGTGGCGGCGAAGACCAGGTAGCCGTGGGCACGCAGCCGGGCTCGCTTCTCCGCGTCGTCGGCGAGCCGGTTGTACTGGCTGGAGGCGTGGTACTTGAAGCCGTCGAGGTAGACGGCGACCTCGGGCGACGGGGCGTCCAGGCGCTTGAAGTGGACGTCGGGCCGGGTGCCTTGGACGGTGTTCTGGAGTTTCATCTGCCAGTGGGTGACGTTCTGCCCGCCGTCGGTGACGAAGCGGAGGTCGGCGATGCGGGCGCCGTCGTGATCCGTACGCTTCTCGACTCGTAATCCGGAGTGCGGCGTGGCGCCGAGCGCCAGCAGTTTGGTGAGGAAACGCATCTCCAGTTCGCTCTCCACCTGGCCGATGAGCGAGATCTCGTCGGTGCGGGTGCCCTCCTCCACGTTCCAGCGCTCCAGCAGCTTGTCCAGCATGCCCAGCGCCTCGTCCCGGCTCATCAGGGTGAACTGTTCGTTGCGTGCGTAGCGCAGCAGGCAGCGGTGGCAGACGGGCTTGGCCTGGAGGCGGCACTCGCAGGTGGTGATGCGCTGTCGGGCCAGTTCCAGCACCCGGCGGAACTCCTGCGGCTCGGCGAGCCGGTGCAGGTAGCCGGTGCCCCGTGGCTGGGTGTCGAAGACGACGACGAAGTTGCGGGTGCCGTCGCTCTGCCCGTCGGGCATGGTGGCCACGACCGCCTGGAGGTGGGCGGGGTCGCCGCCGTACTGGGCGGCGATGCCGAGCCGGATCGCCGCGGCGAAGGACACGACCCGCTCGGCCACCAGCGCGGTCGCCGCCGGGATCAGGATGCGCAGCGCCTCGGTCTCCAGCTCGTGGGCAAGGATCAGGTCGACGTGGGTGTCCGGCGCGGCCGGCGACCGGCGGTACGGACACCAGGGCCGGTGGTGTTCGGCACCCTGGATGACGGTCGCCCCGGAGGCCTGCGCGGCGAGCTGCTGGCTGGCCACCGGGGCCCCGTCGACAGTGGTGCCGCCGCAGGAGGTGCAGGTGTGGAATTTGTTGATCCGCACCTCCTCACCGGCGAAGGTCTCGGCGGCCCGGTCGAAGCGTTGGGCGCCCAGGTTGAAGTGCCGGATCATGGCGTGTCGGGTGTAGTCGACCCCGAAGGTCTCGTGGGTGTGCCGCCAGGAGGAGTCGACCTTGGCCGGGTCGATGTCGACCGCGGCGGTGGTGGCGTAGAAGCGTCGCTTCCGGTCGTCGCTGTCGTCGCGGATACGGGCGTCGTCGCGCTTGTCCCGGCTGTAGACCCGGGTCGGTTGGAGCACCTGGAACAGTCGGCCGTGGTCGGCGATGCCCCGGTCGGCGCAGCGTGGACAGACGCTGGTGTCCTCCTGCGCCAGGTGAGTGCGGACGTATCCGCACTGCCCGCAGATCCGCCACTGCTCGTACGCGGGCCGGTCGGCCGGGCCGACCTCCAAGCCGGAGATTTCATGCTGGTAGCCGCGCACGTAGTAGCTGTTACCGGGGGCGATCTCCACCAGTGCCGCACGGGCGGGACGGGCGTACTCGCGCAACTCGGTGTGGAACTGGCGGTCACCGTCGACCTGCTCCTCCCAGGTGAGGGTGGCCTCCAGGTCGGTGCGGGTGTCGATGAGGGCGTAGTTGGGCAGCAGGCCGAACTCCACCAGGGTGCCGTGCGCGGCGGCGGCGCTGATCTCCCGCAGCCGACGTCGTACGGCCGCCTCTTCCGCCTTGAGCATCCGCAGCTCACGGGCGTGGTCGGGGTCGCTGGTCACCAGCTTCGCACGGGCGGCGGCGATCTCCTGGAGTCGGCGCCGCAGGTCGGCCAGGCGCAGCTCCCACCGTTCATCGGCCTCCTTGACCCGGTGGGCGATGCCGTCGACGGCGAACTCCCGCAGTTCGTCGGCCGCAGCCCGCAGAATCCTGTCGCCGAAGAGGGCCAGGAAGTTCTCGACCAGGTGTTGGCCTTCACGGCGGCCGATCTCGGCGAGGTGGGCCAGCCAGCCGCTCGGGCCGAAGAGGACGTGCGCCCGGCGGGGCATGGGCAGCACACCGGACAGCCGACCGCGGGCGGCCAGGTCGATCAGATGGGCGAGGTACTGCCGGCGCAGGATCTCCACGGCGGACAGGAAGCAGCCGGGTGGCACGATCTGTCCGGCGATCATGTCGCGCGGCTGGGTCAGGTAGTAGCGGTCCCGTTCGGTGCGCCCTACCAGGGTGAGCACGAGGGCGTTGCCGCTGCGGCGACCGGCGCGACCGGCCCGCTGCACGTAGTTGGCGGGCCCGTGCGGCAGCGACGCCAGCACCACCGCCGAGAGCGCCCCGATGTCGATGCCCATCTCCAACGTCGGTGTGCAGGAGAGCACGTTCGGGTCGGTGTAGCGCTCGCCGTCGCGGAACTGCTGCTCGACGGTTTCCCGCTGGGCGCGGGTGAGCATGCCGGTGTGCTCGCCGGTCACCACCCGGAACACGGGGCTTTCCAGGTAGAGCCGCCGGTAGTAGTCGTCCGGCGTGGTGTCGTCGGGTGCGGGTCGGAGCCGACCACGGCAGCGGTACTGCCGGCACGGCTGGCCGACCCAGTCGGCGACCCGGTCGGGGTGTTCGGTCTGCTGCCAGTGGCAGGTGTCGCAACCCACCCCGGCCGCCACGGCGGCGGTGTCGTCGAGTCGGGTGACGCGCAGATGGCCGGGGAGCAACCCGTACACGGTGTTGCCGTCCTCGGTGTCCCCGGCGGCGACGATCCCGGCGGCGGCCAGGGCCGGCAGCAGTCGGCTCAGGTAGCCGGCGGCCTCGCCCAGATCCAGGCCGAGACAGCGGGCGGTCCAGTCCTGGTACCAGTTGCCGCGTGCGGTGATCGCGTCGAACTCGGATCGGGACTTCGACGTGGCCAGCAGGAAGGCGGGCGCGGAGACGCCCCGGGGGAAGGCGGGCATGCCGGCGGGACGGCCGCCCCACACCTGCCACCGGGTGCCGCCGCGCCGCAGGTACGGCACCAGCCACTCGTGGTAGACCGCGCCCCGGGTACGCAGCCGTTCCAGCAGCCCGCGCAGGAAGGCGAGGTAGCTCGCGTCGTCGGGTGCGGCAACGCCGAGCTGGCCGGCGCCGGTCAGCTGCACGTCGCGGCAGAGCGCCACCGCTGCGGCCGGGTCGTCGAGCGCCACCTCGACGGCGACGGCCCGGGTCAACTCCAGGGTGCGGCCCTGCCGGGAGCGCAACCCGGCCTCCATCACGGTGGCGAAGACCAGCCGTTCACCGATCAGCGACCAGGTCTGTCGGCTGCCGGTCTCGTCCCCGGCGAGCAGGCCGTCCACGCCCGGTTGGCCGTGCAGGTCCGGCGGCACGACGGTGGAGAGGATCTCCGGCCGGGCCGCCGCCGCGACCATCTTCGTGACCAGATCGTCGAGTCCGACAGCCTCGCCGGGGGTGAGCTGGTCGGCCAGCAGGGAGCGCAGGGAGAACGTGTACGACCGGTTGGCCACGAAACCGGCCCGGTGTGCCGCGTCCTGGACGGAATCGTTGAACAGCAACGTCTTGCGTTCCGCCTCGGTCAGCTCTCCGCCGGTGAAGAGTTGGGTGATGGCCACCGAGGCGAGGGTGGCCAGGCCGGCGCCGAGGAACCGGATGCCGTGGTCCAACTGGCAGGACGGGCAGCGGTCCTTCTCGGCCGCGTCGACGGCGGTCAGGTCACCGAGCACGGCGATCTCGTCGTCGCCCAACGCCCGGTCGCGCTGCTCGTCGTAGGGGCGCACCCGCCGGCCGTGTTCGAGCACCAGCAGACCGGCGGCGCGCTGGCGGATCTCGTCGTCGGTGGCGGCGATCAGTGCGCGTACCCGGCGTTTGTCGCGGCCGACGCTGGCCCGGTAGATCTTGTCCGGGTCGGTCTCCAGCTCCTGCGGATCCTTCTCCGGCGACAACGCCGTCCAGCCGGAGCGGCCACAGTGCCGGCAGTAGACGGCCGGTAGCCGCAGGTGACGATTGTCGGCGATGACCGCGTCCCGCTCGGTGGCGTAGGGGTCCAGCTCGCGCGGGGCCTCGCCGTACCAGCCGAAGGTGGCCTGGTGGGAGGTGCCGCGCAGGAGCCGGGAGACAGCGCGTACCCACAGGTGGGTTTCGATGTTGAGCAGCGGGCGGCGGTTGTCGTGCGGGTTGCGGGCCATGGACAGCAGCCCGACGAATCGGGCCAGGGCCTTCGCGGTGATCTCGGGCCGGCTCTTCATCGCGCTGCCCCAGCCGGTGGCGTTCTTACGCGGCAACACGTCGATGATCTCGTCGAAGGTGCGCGGCGCCGGGCCGAGCGAGTCGAGCACCGCCTTGGTCAGCGGATGTCTGAGCAGCAGCTTGCCGAGTTGTTTCGGGTTGTCCAGGCAGTCCTCGCCGAGCACGAGTTCGGCGATCTCAGCCATCATCCTCGCCGGGTCCCGGCCGTCCACGGCGGCGAGCTGCTCAGGGCTGGGTAGCGGCAGGTTGAAATCCTGACCGGCCATGAACTCGCCGGGCTCGTAGCGTTCCTCCCCCACCAGCGAGTCCGCGTCGAACGCGATGCCGAAGACCTGCTCGGCGACCTCCCGGATCGCGGTCCGGCCGTCCCGGCCGCCACCCTCGCCGAGGGTGGCGGAGGTGGCCACCGGGCAGATCGGCCCCAGCGGGCGGCCCGGCTCGGCCAGGCCGAGCGCGGCGGACAGCCGGCGCAGCAGCATCGCCACGTCGGTGCCCTGCGCGCCGTCGTAGGTGTGGAACTCGTCGAGCACCACGTACGCCGGCTCGGCCCCCTCCCACAGCGGCAGGTCGTCGGCGCGCTGGAGCAGCAGGTCCAGCATCTTGTAATTGGTGATCAGGATGTCCGGCGGGGTGCGGCGCATCTCCGACCGTTTGGTGAACACGTGCAGGTATTCGATCTCCGCAACGTCACCGATGTAGAGGCCGGCGGTCACCCCGGCCAGGGCCGGGTCGGTGAGCATCTCGTTGATGCGGTGAGTCTGGTCGGTGGCCAGGGCGTTCATCGGGTAGAGCAGGATCGCCTTGATGCCGCCCTGTCCCTGCTGCCTACGTCGCCGACAGTGGTCCAGGATCGGAATCAGAAACGACTCGGTCTTGCCGGAGCCGGTGCCGGTGGTGATCAGCGTCGGCTCGGCGGCCTTGCCCCTGGTCGACAGGCGGGCGAAGGCCTTCGCCTGGTGTCGGTAGGGGGTGAAGGCTCCCGGCGCCCAGTCCAGGCTCGCCCGCCAGTCGCCCTCCGCCGAGCGGAAGGGGGTGCGGATGCGCAGGTACGGCCCACGGAAGATGCCCTGCTCAGGGTGGGAGAGAAAACCCTCCAGACCGTGACGTACGCCTTCCTCTGTCAACCCGAAGGTGGTGGTCAGATATTGCGTGAGGGTCCGGCGCAGGGTATCGGCGGCGATGGTCGGCCTCATGACGGGATCACCCGGGGATGCTACGTCAATATCCACTGTGGTTGACCGCTTGATCAGCCACATTGGAATTTCGGTCGGATACGCGACACCTCGATGGCCAGGGTCTGACATACGCTCCGGCGACCCGAACTCTTTCAACGGACGGGTTGCCTTGGCGAACGTCAACAGCGCGGAGGAATGCGGGTGGTGATCCGCCGCGACGGCGACACTTCGCACTACAGCAGCAGCGGTGTGAATTCTTCCTAACCGGAGCGGACAGACGTAGCGCGGCACTCGCGAGGCAGGCCGTCCAGACCGAGATGGCCGCCGTTCGAACCACTCCCCTGCAAGCGCCTCAACCAAGGAGTTCCAGGCATGGCAACCGATGCCCTCGACGGACCGGTTCCGGCAGCATCAGCACCTGGTCAGCGAGTCCTCGACCTCCTGAACAAAGCGATCGAACTCCAGGGTCCTCTGGTGCGTAAGAACATCGCCCGGGCCCGCCAGCGAAACCCCGAGGCGACCCCCTCAGAGGTGATCCGCAATTTGGAGCGGATGTACGTCAGCGCCCTGGCCGGGACGGGTGCTGCGGTCGGCGGTACTGCGGCCGCGCCCGGCGTCGGCACCGCAGTCGCACTGGCGCTGTCGGCGGGCGAGGCTCTCTCTTCCCTTGAGTTGAGCGCTCTCTTCGCGCTCTCGATCGCCGAGGTCCACGGAGTTCCCATCGATGAAATCGAACGCCGCCGGACGATCGTGATGGGGATCATGCTGGGCGGGTCCGGCTCTGCAACGATCACCAAGGTCGCCGAGCGTACGGGGCAACACTGGGGTCGTCAGGTTGTCGCCAAGGTGCCCGCCGAGACGTTGCGTCAGATCAACAAGATCCTGGGGAGACACTTCATCACGAAGTACGGCGCAAAGCAGGGGATCGTCGTTCTCGGTCGAGTCGCACCGTTCGGTATCGGAGCTGTGATCGGTGGTGGCGCCAACGCCGCGATGGCCACTCTGGCGGTAAAAGCCGCCCGTCGCGCTTTTGGCCCACCCCCGACATCCTGGCCACAGCCATAGCGCCTGGCCTGTCGAAATCACCCCCGCAGGATGGAACAACACAGCATGTCGAACGGACCTTCCCGCCCTCGCCGTAAGCACCTACTCAACGGCCGACGCGTGCGGCTCACCGACCTGATCGACGCCGGGCTACTCAGGCCCGGAGACGAACTCTTCTTCCAACAGCGCATCGGCGAACCCCCACACGAGGCCGTCGTCACCGAACGAGGCCGCCTGCGGCTTCCCGACGGTCGTGAGTTCACTACGCCATCGCGGGCGGGCGCCACCGCGGCGAGACGAAGGGCGGTCGCCGGATGGTCGGCCTGGCAAGTGAGGCGAACGGGTTCCTCCTTGCATCGTCTCCGGTTGGAATTGCTTCAGGCTGTCGCCAGAGAGGTCGACACGGACCAGGAGACATCCGAGGAGGAGACGTGGGCGGTCCGACGCCGCTTCGAGACACTGGAAGCAGCGCGTGCTGAGGCCGAGTCAGGGCAACCACGCTCCTTGACCGTTCGAGAGTTCATTGGGCTGTGGGGGCTTGAGGACCGCGACCGGATGGCGACCGCGCAGGTAGAGGCCGATCTCGCCAACCACGGCCTGACCACCAGTCCCGACTTCCGAGCTGTCAACCTTGATCGAGTCATCCAGGTTGTGCTGCTGCAGGACCATGAGGCGAGCGAAAGCGACGCGGACGACACCGCTGAAACGTCTAGCCCGAACATCGGCGAATTGGGCGAGGAGAGCGTCGACATCGGTCTGACGCTGGACAATCTGTTTCCACACCGGATGTCTCTGGTGTCGGTGGCTCCGACGGCGACCTTCGAAGAGGCCATCACCGCCATGGAACTCAACGACTACTCCCAGGTCGCCGTGCTGGCGAATTCCCACACTCTCTACGGCTCCGTCTCATGGGAGTCGATCGCGGCCGCAAAGCACCGCGATCCGGGGGCGAGTTTCGGTGATGCCATCGACCGGCGAGCGCGTGACCGGGTGTTCGACTACGACACCCGACTGCTGGATGTACTCAGCACTCTTCAGCAGCATGGTTTCATCTTCGTGCGCGACGACCAGCGAAAGATCAGTGGCATCGTCACGGCCGCCGACGTGGTCCGCAAGTACGACGAGACGGCCACGCCGTTCTTCCTCATCGGGGAGATCGACCAGGAACTACGTCACCTGATCGTGAACACCTTCGACGAGGAAACGGTCAGGCAGGCCTGCGGCGGAGCGCATCTCAGCTTCAAGTCGCTGGAGACGATGACAATGGCCCAGTATCAGGCGGTGTTGAACAACGCCAACTGCTGGGAGCAGTTGGGTTGGCCGCTGAGCCGTGGCCTGTTCATCGAACGGCTCGACGAAATTCGCAGGATTCGGAACAACGTCATGCACTTCAACCCGGATCCTGTCAGGGCCTCCGAGATGGCGAAGCTGCGCAACTTCCTTCGCCTCATCCAGGCCTACCGAGGCTGACGACTTTACGAGCGAAGCGGACAAGGCTCAGCGTCTGATCGCCGTCCGCACCTGAGCTGCCACACTGGCCACCCCTCGGACCGATGCCTGTCCCTCTTTCTGGTTACGTCTGCGACGTTCATCGGAGAGCACGGGCGGACGGTCGTTCATTGTCCGGTGTGGAGCGGCGGATAATGGCTGACGATCATACGGTGAACCCGTCAGTTGATCGACACATATCGTGCCCGACCGGCCGGTGAGGAATCGGGCTCTGCTCAGCAGACTCGCAGGGTGACCAACCAGCCTCCGCAGGACCCGAGGCAGTGGCGGCCCTCGCCGCCGGCCCCTCCCCCGCACGTCCCGCCGCCCGGCCATGGCAGTAGGGCGCCGTACCCGACCGGGGTCTTCCCGGCAGCGGCCGGCGGTTGGGTCGCGCAGCCACCGAAGCGGACGAACCCGCTGATGTTCGTCCTGATCGGTGCCGTCGCCCTCGTGCTCCTGTGCTGCGGAGGGGTTACGATTTCGGCGCTCATCGCGCAGCCGGGTGAGTCTCCGAAACAGCAGGATCTCGCCGCCGAGGCGGTCCCGTCCGCCCGGACTGACGACCCTTCATCACCGACCACGGCGGCAGCGCCCACGCCGTCGCAGCAGGCGACCCCGACGCAGTCCCCGACGCCGGTGGCGATAAAACGCACCATCACCGTGACGAAGAAGGTCCCGTACAAGACCAGGACGGTCAACGACTCGTCCCTGGCCAAGGGCACCAAGAAGGTGCGTACCCCTGGCGTGCCGGGCGTCAAGACTTTGACGTACGAGGTGACCGTGATCGACGGGGAAGAGACCGCGAAGGAACTGATCAAGTCGGAGATCACGAAGCAGCCGGTCACCCGGGTCGTCCGGATCGGCACCAAGGAGGCTCCGCGATGTGACCCGAACTATGCCGGTGCCTGCGTACCCATCGCCAGCGATGTCGACTGTGCCGGTGGCAGCGGCAATGGCCCGGCCTACGTCGAGGGACCCGTGCGGGTGATCGGCGATGACATCTACGACCTCGACCGGGATGGCGACGGCATCGGCTGCGACCGTTGATGCATTCGCGCTAGGCCAGCCACTGCCGAGAGTTTCAGGTAGCCGGCCGCAGCGCCGCGACGCGGGCCAGGACCGGGCGGAACGCGCCGGGTTTGCCGTCCGGCCCGATCTCGACACCTTCGAGCCACACCCACTCGCCGTCGTACCACTGGCTGATATCGAGCCGTACCCGGAGGATCCGCAGGCGCAGCGCGCCGGTGGCGTACCGGTAATCGGTTTCGCCCAGTTGGACCACCTGCCCGGCGGTGACGGTCACGCGGGGCACGACCGGCGGCCGGGTCCGCGTCGCCTGGCCCCGGCCGCGCGACCATGGAAACTGTCGTCCGGTGGCGGCCAGCGCCGCCTGCCGGGCGCGCAGGATCAGCCGGTTACGGATCTGGGCGGGCGAGAGGTCGAAGGCGTTCATCGCCGGTACGCCCGCAGCAGGCGCCGCAACACTCCCGGGTGGTGGTCGTCCGCGCGCTGACTGTGGTCGGTGGACACCGGCCGTTCCTCGGGCCGTTCGTAGACGACCGCGTCGTCGCAGCGCGAGGTCACTCGCAGCTCTGGTACGACATCCTCGACGACCAGCCGTCGGAACCGCCCCGGCACGTCACCGTCCGGAACCGCCTGCCCGGTCAAATCCAGCGCGACCTTTCCGGGCCGCAGGAACCACTTCCATCGCCTGCCCATGTCCCGCACCTCTCGTTGCCGGAAAAACGCGGCGGCCGGCTCGGGGGAAGACCCGGCCGCCGCGCTGCGGCAATCAAATGACAGTACGCGGCGAAAATGCAATGCCCGACAGCATAATTGCGCGGGGTTTCGCTGACTTTCTTTTTCGCAATCCCCATGTGTTGCACCGTTGGATCGCGCGATGTTGCAGGACAGCCGACCGACCCGCACCAGCTCACCGCCCAGCAGCCGGCGCTCCGGCACACGAGTTGCAGCGCATGGGAATTGCGCGTGATGACCGATGTCAGGGATGTCTTGTAGGGTCAGGAAGGTAATGCCTTACCCCGCAGTCGACGCTGGGAAGAATCGGTTCCCAGGCAACAGTTCCACGTTTCACCGATAGCGTCCGGATGTAACAAAACGCAACACGAGAGGGGTGGCCGATGGCCGACGACATGGGATCGACAGTCCCCAGGCGACAGCTCGGGCGAGCACTGCGCGACCTGCGCACCGAAGCGCGCATGACCCTCGACGGCGCGGCCGAGGCCATGCAGTGCAGCCGCCAGAAGATGTGGCGCATCGAGACCGGCCTCGGCCCCACCCGCGCCGTCGACGTCAAGGCCATGTGCGAGCTGTACGCCGCCACCCCCGAGCTGACCGCCGCCCTCACCGCCCTGGCCCAGGAAACCAAGGCCAAGGGCTGGTGGCACTCCTACGGCGACGCCATCCCCGACTGGTTCGAGCTGTACGTCGGCCTCGAATCCGCCGCGTCATCGATCCGCCGCTACGATGAGACACTGATCCCCGGAATTCTTCAATCACGCGCCTACGCCCTGGCGGTCTACCAGCACCGACACAAGGTGACGGAAGAAGAACGTGAGCGCCTGGTTGAGGTACGTCTGCAACGGCAAGCACTCCTTCATCGCAGACTTCCCCGTGCGCCAAAGCTGGAAGTGATCCTGGCTGAGGCAGCGCTGCTCCGCACGGTCGGCGATGCAGCGACAATGGCTGACCAGCTTCGTCACCTGCTGGAGGTCGGGGAACTGCCCAACGTCGCCGTGCGGGTGCTTCCCTTGACCGCTGGCATCCATCGAGGCGCGGAAGCCGGAACCTTCGTCATCCTCGACTTCCCACCCGGCAAGCGGACCACGCCGGAGCCGTCGGTGGTCTACTGCGAGTCGTGGACAGGGGCGCTCTACCTGGACCGGCCCGAGGAGTACGCGGCCTACGAGCAGGTGTGGGCGAGCCTCGATGACTTGACCCTTGATGAGGCACAATCAAGACAACTCATCAACAAGATCACCGGGGAGGTCCACCGTGGCTGATCTGACGGGCGCCAAGTGGCGCAAAAGCACCCGCAGCGGCAGTAACGGCGGCGACTGCGTGGAGGTTGCTGGCAACTTGCCTGGCCTCGTCGCAGTCCGTGACAGCAAGGATCCGGGCGGGCCTGCCCTGATCTTCGCCCCCACCATGTGGGCTAGCTTCCTCCAGGCCACGAAGACCAGGCACTAAACGTCGTCAGACGGAAGCGTAAACGGCAGAGATGCCGGAGGCCGTTCCCGTTCCCGCTCAAGCGTCTGCGTCTCCTTCCGCAGGCTGAGCCGCCTCGCCGAACAACGCCCAACGGTTCCGCCACGCCTCCACTTGTCCAGGGTAGATCGCCGCCTGACGACTGGTGGGGTTGTGCGGCCGCTCGCCGCCGACTATCGACATGAATTCCGGATACCGCTCAGCCAGGTCCCTGCGCAGCTCGTCGCCCGGTATGACATAGAAATCCCGCCGCCCATAAGTTACATCCACCAAGACATAAAGACCAATCGATGCAGTCACAGTTCTGTTGACGTCGGCAATCCTCCAGCTACGCTGAGCAGCGAGCTGAACCGCCGCCAAGCGGCGGTTGATCTTCACATGCGTCCAAGAACCCACAATGCTCGCCGGGTAGCCCTGCAGCAGGGCTTCGGCCACCACGAGGTGTCGACCAGCCTGGTGCCGCCGGTGACTGTTTGGTGTCATCCTTATTCTCCTCTTCGAAGAAGGGATGGGAAGTACTGACTACGACGACCGCCAACCCGCATCGATCGCATCCTGAAGTCGCCTACTGAAAACGGCGTGCGCCTGCCGATACTCGTTCTCCCGATCCGCCTTATAGAACGGCGCCATATACCCCTCCGGCACCGGGTTTCGCTGCTGATCGTCCAAGTATTTCAGCAAAGCCGTGTAATGATCCTTAGTTTGCCCAGCTCCATAGGCATCGAAAGCAGAGGCGATCTTCTTACCACCAGAATCGAAGTACATAGCACTTTCATACGCCGCTAGCTGCGGAAAACGCGATTGGTAAATAGTAATCAACCCCTCGACATCCATCCCAAGGTAGACAGCCACGAGCGCATCCAACTCTACAAGTGCAGCTCGCCGCTCCCGTTCGGCACGAAGAGGGGAACAGGAATCCCACTCTGTCGAAACGCGACCCAAAGGTGCAACTGAAGGCCAATCCAAAGCCCAATCCTCATCCACCCATTCGCGAGAGAACAGCTCTCTCCAAATTGGAGCATAGGCCGATGTTAGACAGTTGAGGCGCATTGTCCGAAGAACCAATGCATGGGTCAGCGGATGATTCGTAGCTGGCACCGGCATTCCACGGGCGTCAGCGACGTCAAGGTGACCTCTTCCGGCGACTCGCACGGTATAGTCCAGCGGCAGCGAAGCCCAGAAGCCAGCAACCATAACAGTTTCCAGGTTAGTCTTTAGGGCCATACTCCTCACGGCGTGAATGTGCTTTGGGCCGGGCGGAACAAGCGCTGGGAACAGACTTCGTTCGGTCGAAGCTGGCACCATCTCCCGCCAAACAACCCTGAAAAAGTCAAAAGACCTCCGCTTGGAAAGATCTTTAAGAGCTTCCTCGATTGCTTCTTCCGGCACAGCCGCCGGAACCTCGCCCCGCTGTCGTGCCAGGGATTCTCGCACCTCTTGCACCGATGCAGGCTGAGCCCGCAGACGATCAAGCTCTCTGTAGTCGATCCAACGCTCAGCCGCCCTATCTTCATATAGGTGGCGACCTTCAGCGAGTCTATATTCTGATCGGGGAATTTCGTCGCTAGACAGGGCAACTAGATCGACCGGCTTGCCTCCGCGCTTTGGAATAGGTGGAGACTTTGCAAATGGCGTTGCAACCGAAAACTGCGGGCCTTTCAAAACAACATCTTGCCACGAAGTTGGCGAGCAAAGCTCCTCGACTATTATTCCAAGCCTTTTGGCATCCGTTTCAAGAAGTCCCACTGCAATTCTCGGCTCAACTTCATGCAGTCGGGGCTTGGCCTCGATCAGTGCAGCAATGACCTCCTGCTCCCGACTCGATACCGGATACAAGAGCTTCGTCTGTGTCAGCGGCAAATCGCTGTCCCCAGCAAGCCTATGCCACTTGACCAAGACCTCCCCGGTTACCCTGATTATTCTTTCCTTGTGCGGGCGCACATCCCATGCACCGTCATGCTTGATGGCCGGAATCGGGCCAGTCCCATCATGGCTGAGCGACCACAACAACGTGGCCGGATCGAATATCCAGCTCAGATGATCGAAATCAACAGCCGACCTTTTACCATAAACATGGATACC
Source organism: Micromonospora maris AB-18-032 (assembly GCF_000204155.1). Taxonomy (NCBI): domain Bacteria; kingdom Bacillati; phylum Actinomycetota; class Actinomycetes; order Micromonosporales; family Micromonosporaceae; genus Micromonospora; species Micromonospora maris. The sequence goes on from NC_015434.1 coordinate 3,769,813, forward strand.
AAACTGCTTATTATTATCAACTTCACTAAAAATTAGGCGCCGATTTTGGAAATGCGCATGCAATCGCAGCCGCACGTAAGACTCAGACCGAAGCACACCCTCCCGCACACCTCCAAAATGCGTGTCCGGATGAATTAGACCCGCAATCCCGGAAGCTGTTGAATTGAGCCACACTAGGCACATAAAGGGACGATACAAGTCGGGACGGGTGCCATTCAGCAAGGGAAACGTCGCAGCAGAGCTCAGGAAGGTAGCAATACCCACATTCGATACATACTCATTCACCACATACCTAGCCTGGGGCTCATGAAGAAGAACGGCCTTGACGCGGGTCGCACGCACTCCTTCGGCAGCACTGCCGATCCCAAACCACGGGTCGATTTCTGCGAACACTAAGTCTCGCTCCCAGTCAGGCCGAACCCATGGCGGGTTGCCGACTTGGAGATCGAAGCCGCCCTTAGCAAACCCCTGCGCGAACGTTAGTTCCCAGTGGAAGAAGCCCTGTTGGTCGGCGATGTGTTCGGCGGTTAGGAGCCAGGGGAAGCGGTCAGCCAACGTCCACGGGGAGTCGACGCCGATCACGCCTTCGAGCTTCTGCTCGAACTCGCTCATCTCGTCGAGGTTGGTGAAGTCTCGGGCGAAGAAGCGCTCGGTGTTCTCGTCCACCTCGGTGCGGCCGATCAGGGCCTCCGCGAAGGTCAGCCAGTCGTCCAGGTTGGTCAGGGGCACCTGCTTGCGGAGTTGTTCGGCGACGGTCGTGCGGCGGGTGCCGGTCGCCTTCGTTGGTAGCTTCATCTGCTGCGGCTGCACGTTGCCGAAGAGGTCCGCGGCCTCGTAGACGGCTGGGTCCTCGTACGCGGGGATGTCTTTGACGTGCTCGACCTGGACGGGGGTGGTCGGGTAGGCGGGGTCGGAGCCGTCGAGGAGGCCGACCTTGTCCAGCGGCCAGAACCAGAGGGCGCACCAGACGTCCATCAGGGTCTTGAGTCGCCAGTACGGGGTGCCGGGGGCGGTCAGGTCGGCGAGGATGTCTTCGCGGGCTACCGCTTCGCGCACCTCGGGCAGGTCGTCGGCGCCCCAGACCTTGATGTCGCGGCGGATCTCGCGCTCGGAGATGGCGAGCCGCTGCTGCACCAGCCCCCACAGGAACTCAACCCGGCGACCGAGCGCTTGCAGGCGTTTGACCTGGGAGTTTTTGCCCTTGGCGGATGGCGTGCGCTTCATCGCCGTACGCCAAGCTTTCAGCTTTGCGGTTTCGGCCGGGGCCAGTTCGCGGGCTTCCTTCTCCCCCGCTACCGCGCCCCAGCCGTCGGCGGGGAGCAGGAAGTGGTGGATGGTGTCCGGGTCGATCGGGCCGTCGCGGAAGGGTTTCTCGGCCGGGGCGGTGGTGAGCCAGGACTTGTCGGCGAGTTGCTTCGCCTCGTAGGTCTTGCGTCCGCAGCCGATGAGCGAGTTGCCGCGTTGCAGGTGCAGGCCGAACCAGGGGGCTTGCAGGCCGGCGTGCATGACGTTGAGCCAGAGGGAGACCTCGGCCAACTCGACGGCGGTGCGGTTGAGGTCGACGCCGTAGGAGTTGTGCAGGGCGATGTACGCCTTTACCCGCTGGAGTTCGAGGTGGTAGTCCTCCGGGTCGAGGGTGGTGTCGAGTTCCTTTTGGCGACGGCGCAGGTATTCGGCGGCGACCTGGTTGATGGCCTCGTTGAGGAACGCGCCGGAGCCGAGCGCCGGTTCGCAGATCGTCCAGTCCAGCAGTTCGCGGGCGAGCGTGATCGTGTCGTCCTGGTCGAGGCGGTACTTCAGGGCGAGTTGGACGGTGACCTCGGTGAGTGACTGCGGGGTGTAGTAGGAGGCGCTGGTCTGCCGGTCCCGGCCGGCGAGCCGGTAGACGAACTGACCGGCCTCGTAGACGACGCGGCTGCGGATGCCGGTGTAGGCGTTCTCGCGGTAGACGAAGACGTTGTCGTCGTACTCGTCGGCCTTGGAGGCGGGGATCATCCACGAGCCGTCCTTCGGGTCGCCGTTCTTGGCGACCTCGTAGAGCTGCTCGGTGGCGACGAAACCGGTGTACGACATCAGGCCCTCGTAGACCGCGCCGAGCTGGTTGATGCCGAGCTGGGCGTACGAGATGAAGCCGCCGCGTCGCCGCTTGCCGCCCTTGGTGAGCATCAGTCGGCGCAGCACCTCGTAGAGGACCTTGTTGCGCAGGCGGGTGTCGATGGTCGGGCCGTCGGGGTCGTCCTCGTCGCTGCCGGGGACCGGGATGAGTCGGCCGATGAGCTTGGTCTTCTCCGGCAGGAACAGGTCAGACTTCATGGGCTCGAAGCGCAGGCCCTCGCCCTCGCTGGCCGTTGCCTCGATCTCGGTGCCGCCGCGCGGGCGGTGGCCGTCGTTGACCATGCGGAACAGCAGGTCCAGCGACTCGTACAGGTGGGTGCCGTCCTCGGCGGACGGGGGCAGGCGACGCGCGACCAGGTCGCCGATGCGGGCCAGGCTGTAGCCCTCGACGTACTGGGGGTCGTTGACCGGCAGCACGCCCAGCTCGGGTCGGGCCTCGGCGTAGAGCAGGAACAGGATGCGGTAGAGGTAGCGCAGCGCCTCGCGGCCGAGTTCCTTGGCCAGCTCGTCGAGCACCATCACCTGCCCCGGCTGGTAGCCGGCGGCGCGGATGCGGTCCAGCACCTCGTTGGCGATGAGTTCGACGGAGACCTTCAGGCCCTCGCGGAGTTCGCTGGAAACCCCGACGGCGTGTTGGCGGGAGCCGGCGACCAGGTCGGCGAGGGGTTCGGTGCCGCCCTCGGCGGGCGGGCGCAGCGAGTCGGCGCCGAAGAGGGCGGCGACGACGTCGTACTCCCGGTCGTCGTTGCGGGCGTACGCGGTGTCCAGGCTGACAGCCAGGTAGCGGCCCTCACCCCAGGCGGCCCGGTCAGCGAGGGTGACCACGCCGCCGCTGAGGATCAGCACGTAGCGGGGTGGCTGCTCGGCGGCGAACAGCCAGGAGGCGAGCTTCGCGCCGGTGGTGACAGTCTCGTTGCCGGGCAGGGTCACCGGGGCGAGCAGTCGGCCGGCGGCGTCCGGGTCCTGGGCGGCCTCGGTGTCCACGGCCCAGCCGCAGTCCAGCGCGACGATGCCGTGCGCGGTGCCCAGCTCGGCGTGCGCGACCGTGATCTCATGCTGGTGGCCGGCGCGTTCGACGGTGATGGTCTGCGGGGCGGGCTCGAAGCCGAGCGCCTTCAGCAGTTCCTGGTGCAGTTTGCGGAGCCGCTCCGGGTCGAAGAACTCGTCGTCGGCCAACTCGGTCTTGGCGTCGAAGTAGGGGCGGCGCAGACCCCGCAGGCCGCTGCGCGGGGTCTGCTGGTTGGCCTTCTCCCGCTCGGTCCACTGCTTGACCAGGCCAGCTTTGAGGGTGGTGGGCAGGATCTCGGCGAGGTAGTGCGCGGAGAGGTACTCGCCACGGTTGGTCAGCGACTCGAAACTCATGCTGGCACTCCGTGCTCAGGGGCGGATTCCGGCGAGGGGACGAGGACGGCGAGCACCCGCAGCAGCGGTTCGCCGTCGGTTTCCAGGCGGTCGAGCAGGTCGTGCTGCTCGGCGACGGTGGCGTCGACGCGCTGGCGGCGGCGCTCGCGGTGCGCGCCCGGCAGCTCGTCGACCAGGCTGGCCTGTTGGAAGGTGACCAGCCGTTCCCGGTGGCGGCGCAGCGGCTCGGCGTTGGCCGCGTCGAACTCGGCGCGTTTGTCTTCCAGCTGGTCGCGGGCGGCGGCCACGGCCCGTGGCAGCAGCGCGGTCAGCGCGCCGGTGTCGATGGTCTCGGCCCGGTTGACCATGTCGGGGCCGACCCCGGCCGACCGCAGCACCTCGTCCATCGGCGCGATGGTCGGCTCGGTCGGCAGACCGGCCACGGCCATCCACTGCACCACGGTGGGTTGGCCGAGCCGGTTGGCGTAGACGCCCTGGATGAGGAAGGTCGGGGTGCTCACGTCGGCGGTGAGCACCGGGGCCTGCTGGCGGCCCAGCCGGATCAGCACCTTGTCGACAAGCCAGTCGACCATCGGGTGGACGTCGCTGAGGAAGGCGATCTCCGGCCACATCGGCGTCTTGCTCTGCCGCGCCTGGTCGAGCTTGCGTTGGGCGAGCCTGCGGTCGAAGGTGACCTTCAGCCGCAGGTCCTCGCCCTCGCGGTGGGTACGCAGGTAGGAGCGCGGCAGGTCGGTGAGCCGGTACACCAGGTCGTCGGGGGCGCGGAAGGTCAGCAGTTCGTCCTCGCGGCGCAGGTCGATGCGGTCCTCGGGTCGGTCGTCGTAGATCTCGTGCAGGGCGGCGTCGACAAAGTCGCGGGTGGAGTCGAACAGCTTCGGCACCCGGGCCTGCGGCACCTCTTCGACGACCGGGGCGCTGCCGACGTCGCCGAACAGGTCGGCAAGCACGTCGATCTCGGTGTGGGCCTGCGCGTACGACTCGTCGACGGTCTTGCCGTGGAGCAGGTCGCGTACCAGGCGGTCCTCCTCGGCTTTCGCGTCGTAGTGGCCGGTCGCGGCCTCCACGCTGCCGAGGGTGCGGTGGGCGGTCTCCTCACGCCGCAGCAGCACCTCGGAGACCGTACGGTCGTCCTTGGCGTCCTCGCGGGCGGAGGTGAGCAGCAGCGCCCGGAACTGCGGCTGGTGGCGTTGCCCGTACCGGTCGATGCGGCCGTTGCGCTGCTCGATCCGGATCAGGCTCCACGGGATGTCGTAGTGGATCAGGTGGTGGCACTGCTGGTGCAGGTTGACGCCCTCGGAGGCGACATCGCCGGTGAACAGCAGCCGCACGCCGCTGCCGGCCAGCTCGAACTCCTGGAGGATCTGCTGCTCGTCGGAGTCGGCCACGCCGCCGTGCAGCACTCTCACCGCGTCGGGCTTGAGACCGAGCAGGCCGGGGACGGTGTCGGCGAGCCATTTGATGGTCGGTACCCGCTCGGAGAAGACCACCGCCCGGGTGTCGCTGCCCTTGCCGACCCCGATCTCCTTCAGCTCCTCGACCAGGCGGCGTAGTTTGCTGGAGTCGCTGTCGGTCATCGCCGAGGTCAGCTCCGCGAGCCGGTACAGCGCCGCGCGTTCGGTGCCGGTGGCCTTCTTGCTCCGGTTGGTCACCGTCTCGTGCAGCGCCCGGTGCGAGGAAAGGAACGACTTCAACAGGGTGTACGGGAACAGCCGGTGCTGGCCGGTGACCGCCTCGTCGCTCCACTTGCCGGCCAGCCACACGTCGGTCAGCTCGTCGAAGATCTGCTCCTCGATGGGGGTGGCCTGGCAGTGGAGGGGCTGGGACGGGCCGCGGTCGGCCCAGCGGTCGCCGATCTGGTCGCGTACCTCCGGGCTGATCTTCGTGCGGCGCAGGTAGAGGTGGGCGATGTCGCTGGCCTGGTAGTCCTTCGGGTTGGCGATGGCCGCCGGGTCGAGCAGTGAGATGAGCTGGGCGAAGGACTCCTTGTCGCCGTTGTGCGGGGTGGCGCTGGCCAGCAGCAGGGCGTCGGTCTTCGCGGCCAGCCGGCGGGCCAGCTCGTTGCGCTTGGTGCCCTTGTTGATCAGGTTGTGTGACTCGTCGATGACCACGGCGTCCCAGGTGGTGGCGTCGAGGTGGTGGCCGAACTGCCCGGCGTCCTTGAGCGTGTCGACGGAGATGATGGCCCGCTTGAAGTGCGTGAACGGGTTACGCCCGGCCGGGATTTCCTGCTGGATGCGCTGGATGCCGGTGGAGTCCAGGCGTACCAGCGGGATGGCGAACCGGGTCCACAGTTCCCGCTGGAACTGTTCGAGCACCTGCTGCGGTGAGACGACCAGGATGCGGTCGCCGCGCCCCCGGCGGATCAGCTCGGCCAGGATCAGTCCGATCTCCAGGGTCTTGCCCAGGCCGACCACGTCGGCCAGCAGGATCCGCGGTCGCAGGCCGGACAGGGCCAGTTCGACCGGACGCTGCTGGTAGGTCAGCGGGTCGAGCAGGAACCGGTCGGCCAGGGCCAGGCCGCGTTCGGTGCGGGGCAGGGGCGTACGCCGCAGCACCGCCTCCAGGAACAGTCGGCTCTGCCGGAACCGGGAGGAGGTGTCCCGGACCAGTTGGGTCTCCTCGGGCCGCATCGGCGCGATGGCGTCGAGGGCGGTGAAGAAGGTCGCCTCGACGTCCTGGACGAACTCGGAGACACCGACAGCCTTGATCATGGTGCCGTCGGCGGTGCCGGTCTTGACGCTGCGTACCAGCCACTCCTCGTCGCGGACGATGATGCGGGAACCGGGGGCGAAGGTCGCCTCCTGGGCGGTGGTCATCGGTGGTGCGGCCTTCCTACAGGGTGGTTCGGCGGGCGTACTGGCGGCGCAGCTTCTCGACCAGCCAGGTCACGTCGACCGGCGGGCCGCTCCCGACGCGCTCGGGATCGACCTTCGTGGGGGCCGGCTCCGGCACCGCGACGGTGCTTCTCTCCTCGACAGCGCGGTCGTCCGCCCGCTCGCTCGCCACCACGGGCGGGTCCTCGGGATCCTGCTTCGGGTCTTGCAGGTCGGGCGGGACCAGCAGTTCGGTCGCACTGTCGTAGGTGCGCGCGGCGACCTCCTGCCGCAGGTCATGGACCGTCCTGCCACTGGTCGCGGTGGCCACGGCCAGCAGGCGGGCCTGGACGTCGGCGAGCGCGGGCCGGGCGGACGGGTCGAAGGCGAGCATCGCGCCGAGCAGTGGCACCAACTCCGCCGGCACACCGGACAGGTCGGGCAGGTCGCTCGGTTCGGTGATCCGCAGCAGCAGGTTCCACGAGTTGGTCGGTGGGTAGAGAGCGTGACCGGTCAGCGCGAAGACCAGCACCGCCGCCAGGCCGTAGATGTCCACCGCGGGGGTCAGCTTGCGCTCGCCCCGGACCTGCTCGGGCGACATGTAGGCCGGGGTGCCGACCATTGCGCCGGGTGCGGTCAGGTAGTCGCTGCGGTCGATGAGCACGGCCAGGCCGAAGTCGATGAGCTTCGGGCCGTCCGGGCCGAGGATGATGTTCTGCGGTTTCAGGTCCCGGTGCAGCAGACCGGCCTGGTGCACCTTGGCCAACCCCTCGGCCAGCATCGCTCCGGCCATGGCCGCCAGCGGCAGCGGCAGCGGGCCTCGGGCGTCGACGTACTCGCGCAGGGTGGCGCCGGGTACGTACTCGACCGCCAGCCAGGCCGGGTCGCCGGTGGCGTCGGCGTCCTCCAGCCGAGCTACCCGCGAGCCGAAGACCAGCTTGAGGCTCTCCACCTCGGACGCGAAGCGTTCCCGGATCGTCGGCGCCGCGATGAGATGCTTCTTGATCACCTTGAGGGCGACCCGCTGTGCGATCGGGGAGATCGCGAAGTAGACGTCCCCCATACCGCCGCACCCGAGCGGCTCCACCAGCGTGTACCCGCCGACGTTGCCGAGTGCCATTGGTTCTCCCCCTCCACAATGGCCCATACCCGACGCGTTGGTGCGCTTCGGGCTGCATGGAGGCATGACCGTACAACGCCCGTCAATGGGAAGCCACCGGCCCTCTGGCGCGGAACGTCGCCCTGACGGACCACAATCGACAGCCGATCGTGCTTGCGTCGCGCGGATTCTGCTTGCGTCGCGGAGTGAGCTGCTGGACGGGGCCCGGCCGGTCGTCGATGGCCAGGACCCCGCGCGGTCAAAGACCTTCTTGTAGTGACCCGCTGGCCAGGCCGTCGGCCGTCAGCTGGACCAGTTCCGCACCAAGCGTCGCAGCCTGCCGGATGGCCGACTCGAAGGCGTCCAGCCGGCGAAACGCCGCCCCCTGCACCCGTTGGTCCTCCAGCGACATCCGCCGGACCTGGGCGCGGCGGATGTCGAAGCGCAGCGTTCCGGACAGGCTCGACGCCTGCTTCTCGTTGGTCGAGGTGCGTAGCTGCCCCGCCAGGAACCACGAATCCAGTGCCGCCGGGTTGGGTCTCAGCAGGTAGAGGTTGCGTCCGAGCAGCGCACCCTCGGCGGCCATCACCCGGGCGGTGAGCTGTCGGGCGACCATCGGCACCACCACGTCGCCGACGGCGAGGCAGATCTGCTGGCCGAGCCGGCCGTCGTCGTGGCCGGACGGCGGCTTCCCGTCGAGGACGTCATGCACGGTCAACACACGTGGACCGTCCGCCGCCTCACCCGCTGCGGTTGAGGCGGTGCCGGACGAGCCGCCGTCGGCCGGAGCAGCCCCGGATGAGGCTTCGGAGGCAGGGGTGGCGCGGATGGGGCCGATCAGCTGTAGGGCACCGGAGCGGATCAGCTCCCCCACCGTCAGGAATTCGCCGTCCGGCCCCTTCTGCGCGGGCGTGACCTGCGGCATCAGCGCCGGCAGGTCGCCGACGAGGGCGGCGAGACGTTCTCTGGTGCGGACCACCTGTTCTCCGGTGGCCTCGCCCGCGACGGCGGGTTGGCGACGCGCGGGGGTGAGGTCGACCTCCTCGTCGAGCAGTTCGATCACCGGTACCGCGCGGGCGAAGCCGGGCTCCTCGGCCTCGGGGTCGGTGTCGAAGGCCTGCCAGGCGGCCAGGATCCGTGGCCCGTTCGTGGTCAGGTCGACGCCGGCAGCGTCGACGAGCAGTGTCCGCGCCGGTGGTGGCGTGTCGGGCGCGGGCCGCCGCAGCACCCACAGGTGCAGCGGTACGCCGTGCGGCGCGGCTGCCCCGGGCGGCAGGGCGATCACGGCGCGCAGGGCGCCGCGGCGCAACAGCTCGGCGCGGATGCGTCGGCCGGCGCGGCGGCTGGCGACCGTGGGGGGCATCAGCAGGACGGCGTGCCCGCCGGCCCGCAGGTGGGCCAGGGCGTGTTGGACCCAGGCCAGTTCCGGTTCGGTACGCGGGGTGGTGCCGACGATCCAGCGTGGGTCGTGGCTGAGTTCCTCGTCGCCCCAGTTGGTGGCGCCGAAGGGTGGGTGGCAGACCACGGTGTCGTAGGTGTGCCCGGCGTACGCGTCGGCGCGTAGCGAGTCGCCGACGTTCATGTCGCCGGGCACCTCGCGCAACGCGAGCCAGAGTTCGGCGAGTCGGGCCAGGCCCTCGTCGAGTTCCTGCCCGTAGGCGGTGGTGCAGCCGGCGCGGACGGCGGCGCGCAGCACGGCTCCGGAGCCGGCGGCCGGGTCGAGGACGGTGCAGCCATCGACGCCGGCCAGCCCGACCATCAGGTCGGCGAGATCGTCGGGGGTGGCGAAGGACCGCCCGGGACCGGGTGCGGAGAAGCGTTGCCACAGTTCGTCGAAGGCGCCCTGGGGGCCGAGTTCGTCGGCGAGGGCTTCGAGGTCGGGCAGCAGCGGTTTCAGATGTGGGTCGACGGGGCGGCGGGGGCGTTGGCCGCGCTGTCGGGCCAGGAGCAGGGTGCCGACGGCGGCCAGCGCCGCGGCGGGGGATTCGCTTGTGGGTGCGATCCGCCGCCAGAGCCGGTCGGCGGTGGCCTGCTCGGCAAGCTTGCCCTGGACGCACAGCCATTGTTCGACCTGGATGAGGTCGAACTCGGGACTGGCCGCCGTTCCGCCGACCGGGGCGGGGAAGTCGGCGTGCCGCTTGCGCCAGTTGCTGACGGCGGCCCGTCCGACCCCGGCGAGCCGGGCGATTTCGGCCGCCGTAATTGTCGGTTTCACCTGCACGTTCGGAGTGTGCCACACCTGTCAAGCAACATGTCTGTTGACAGTGTTCACGGGCAGTGTTCTCATTGACGCCGCACAATGATGACTGGAGGACAACTATGCGTAAGACCACGCTGATCGCTTTGCTCGCCACCGCTCTCATCGGCCTGGGCTGCGGTGCCGGAGCCACCGACGAAGCCGGCGACGCGAGTGGCGGCGACGTCGCCGCCAAGAGCGAGGACAAGAAGGCCGAGAAGGCCGAGAAGGTGGCGAAGGTCGGCGACCCGGCCCGCGACGGCAAGTTCGAATTCACCGTCAAGTCGACCAAGTGCGGCGTCCGCAAGGTCGGCAGCGACCTGCTCGGCGCCAAGGCACAAGGCCAGTTCTGCCTGGTCACGCTGAAGGTCAAGAACATCGGCAAGAAGTCGCAGATGTTCGACGGCAGCAGCCAGAAGGCGTACGCGGCCGACGGCACCGAGTACTCCGCCGACGGAGCTGCCGCCATCTACGCCAACGAGAACGCCGAGACCTTCCTCAACGACATCAACCCCGGCAACCAGGTCACCGGCGTCGTCGTCTTCGACATCCCCAAGGGCGTCAAGCTCACCAAGCTTGAGCTGCACGACTCGCCGTTCTCCGGCGGAGTCACCGTCGCCCTGAACTGACCCGCGCGCATCGACCGGGGCGGGTTGCGCCAGGACCCGCCCCACCACATTCCACTTCCGAGCGGAGGGAGAACGTCGTGCGTCCTGACGAGTTTCTACGCGCCGTGCAGCTGCTTCCTGCCGACCTGCGCGAGTCCGCCCTCGCGTTGCAGACCTACGTCCGGCCGACCCACTGTGCCAAGTGCGAGCTGATCGGTGACGGGTTGCGGCTGTGCCTGACCGCCGCGCGATACGACGAGTTCTCCTCCGCCCGCCACCTGCTCGACACCGCACAGCAGCAGGCCGTTGAGCACGGTGCGGCCTGCCGCACCAAGCCGGACCGGCGCCGGGGGCGCGGCCGGGTGGCGCGGTGGGCGAGCGCGTCCGGGGCCATGGTCGCCGCGACCGACGCCAGTTGGAAGGACCGGGCCGGCGGCATCGGGTACGTGGTCAGCGACGGCCACTACGGCCTGCGTGGCCGGTGCAGCGTGCGGATGGACACCACCGGGTGCTCCCGGGTCCTGATCAACGAACTACGCGCGGTCGACTTCCTGCTGGGCGCCCACGACGTGCCGCCGGTGGGGATGGTCGTGCTGCTGGACAGCCTCGCCGCGTTGCGCTATCTGCACCAGTGGCAGGCCGGCGAGACGACCGCCATGCCGGCGGGCTACAGCCTGCGGCCCCGCCAGTGGTCCGATCAGCCCACCCTCGTCCGGCTCGCCCAGCTCGTGCAGCAACGGCCGGAGCTGTCGTTCGAGCATGTCAAGGGGCACAGCGGCCATCCGCTCAACGAGGCCGCCGACGCTTTGTCCCACATGGCCCGTCGGCGAATCGGCGAGTCCTTCGACGTACGTCGGCGCGCCCACGACCTGGTCGACGCCTTCCTGCGGGACTGGCACGCCACCGTCGCACATTGACCGCCCTCTGCCCGCCCTGACAGGAAGGACATCGCCGTGTCGAGCGAACGGAATCCGCAGCCGCGCGACGAGAAAGTCCCCGCCGTCGACGCGAACCAGACCATGGCGCGCCGGTTCGTCCAGCAACGGCTGGCCGAGTTGCCGCACCGACCCGAGGAGGCCGAGGCTCGGCTACGCGGCCTGCTGGCGATCTACGAGGAGTTGAACGCGCGGGGTCATCCGGAGCCGATGGTCCTGCTGGCCGGCGTGCTGGGCATTCCGGTGGATGTCCTGATCCGGCACCTACGCGCCGCGCAGCGCTGACCCGTACGGACGCGGGGTGCCGGCGGATGTTGCTGGAACCGGACCGGAGGAGCTCCCGTCGAGCTGGGATTCGTCCTGCATGGACAACTCTTTCGCTGCCCTGACGGAAAGTTCCACGAAGATCGGCGAAAGCCATAGACACATCTGCATCACTTTGTTAGCTTCAGGCGAGATGTTACGTCGAGGTAAATCGATACAGGCGCCGCTCCACGGACGTGACCTCGCCATTGACCACATCTGCGTCCCTGTCCATCAGAACACGCCCAGACTGCCGCGCAAGCGGTGCTGACGGGCGATTCCGTGCTGCCCCCATCCCACGAGGAGGAACCAGCCCTCACGTCTACGACCTGCCCGACCAATCCCTCACCGAAGGAGAGGCAGTTGAAGAGACGACTCGCGCTCGCTGTGGCCGGTCTGACCGCCATCGCGCTCACCGCGACGCCGACCCCGACGATGGCCGCACCGGCGCCCACCAGCGCTCCCCCGGACTCGGCCTTCCAGAAAGTCACCCTCAACGACCGACCGGGCGAGCCGATGGACCTCGCCGTGCTCCCCGACCGTCGGGTGCTGCACGTGACCCGCGCCGGTCAGGTCTGGTTGCACAACCCCGCCACCGGCCGTAACACGATCGCCGCGACCCTCGACGTGTACCAGCACGACGAGGAGGGTCTGCAGAACGTCGCGATCGACCCGGGCTTCGGCAAGGGCGGCAACAACTGGGTCTACCTGTACTACTCGCCCCCGATGGACACCCCGGTCGACGATCCGTCCACTCCGGATGTCAATGAGGGCGATGCGCCGGCCTGGGGCACCGAGGAGGACTTCGCGCCCTTCCGCGGGGTGATCCGGCTGTCCCGGTTCCGCCTCGTCAAGGACAAGCTGGATCTGAAGTCCGAACAGCAGATCATCGACGTGCCGGTCGACCGGGGCATCTGTTGCCACGTGGGCGGGGACATCGTCTTCGACAGCAAGGGCAACCTGTACCTGTCCACCGGTGACGACACCAACCCGTTCGAGTCCGGCGGGTACGCGCCGATCGACGAGCGTCCCGGCCGCCATCCGGCGTACGACGCGCAGCGTAGTTCGGCCAACACCAACGACCTGCGTGGCAAGATCCTGCGGATCAAGGTGGGCGCCAAGGGCGGCTACACCGTCCCGAAGGGCAACCTGTTCAAGAAGGGGACGCCGAACACCCGGCCCGAGATCTACCTGATGGGGCTGCGCAACCCGTTCCGCATCGAACTGGACCGCACGTCCGACACGCTGTTCGTCGGTGACTACTCGCCGGACGCCCGCCAACCCAACCCGGATCGCGGACCGGCGGGGCAGGGCAAGTGGCTCGCCGCCCGCGAGCCCGGCAACCACGGCTGGCCGTACTGCATCACGCCGGACCAGCCGTACCTCGACTACGACTTCGCCACCGACCAGCCGGGGGCGCCGTTCAACTGCGCCGCACCGGTGAACGACTCGCCGCACAACACCGGTCTGCGTAACCTGCCGCCGGTGCAGCAGCCGCAGGTCTGGTACGGCTTCGGCCTGTCCCCGCAGTTCCCGGAGCTGGGTACCGGCGGCATCGGGCCGATGGCCGGTCCGGCGTACCGGTTCGACCGCTCCACCACCCGCGGCCGCAACCCGTCCGGCTGGCCTGCGTACTACGACGGCAAGCCGCTGTTCTACGAGTGGACCCGCGACTACGTGAAGGCCTTCGAGCTGGATCGGCGCGGTGAGCTGCGCGGCATCGAGTCGGTGCTGCCGTCGGTGGTCTTCGACAACCCGATGGATCTGGAGTTCGGTCCGGACGGCGCGCTCTACGTGCTCGAATACGGTGACGGCTACTTCAGCGAAAACCCGGACGCCCAGTTGGCCCGCGTCGACCACATCGGCTGGGACGGCAACCACAGCCCGGTGCCGCAGGTGTCGGCCACCCAGACGGCCGGGCTCGCGCCGCTGACTGTGGAGTTCTCCAGCGCCGGCACCGCCGACCCGGACGGTGACCGACTCCGGTACGAGTGGTACCTCGACGACGACGACAAGGTCGACTCCCGTGAGGCGAACCCGACGTTCACGTACCGCCGCAACGGCAGCTACGAGGCGACGCTGAAGGTCACCGACCAGAAGGGACGGTCGGCGTCGGCCTCCGTGCGGGTGGTGGTCGGCAACGCCACGCCGGTGGTGGAACTGGTCAGCCCGGTCGTCGGGCAGCCGTTCACCTTCGGTGACGTGGTGCAGTTCGAGGTGCGGGTCACCGACGACCAGCCGGTGGACTGCGCCCGGGTCAGCGTGACGTACATCCTGGGTCACGACGACCACGGCCACCCGATCACCACGGCCAACGGCTGCACCGGCACGATCACCACCACGGTGCCCTCCGGGCACGATCCGGCGACCGACAACCTGTCCGCGGTGTTCGTCGCGTCGTACACCGATCCGGGTGGTGACGGCCTGCCGCCGCTGACCGGCACGACCGAGGTCGTCCTGGTCCCCACCCAGTAAGTCCCCGACCGAGGTCCCTGGTCGACACCGGTCGGCCGGGGACCTCGGTCCGGGTCCACGCACCACGAGAGGAGTGCCACATGTGTTACGGGTACGACGGCGAGGCCGCGCTGCGGCGGTCCGTCATCGACCGGCGGGGCCTGTTGCGCGGTTCGTTGGCAGCCGCCGCCGGTGTGGGGCTGGTCGCGTCCGGGATCGGTGCGACCGCCGCGACCGCCGGTCCCGGCCACGGTCACGGTCCGGGTCACGGCCACGGTCACGGACCGGGCCACGGTCATGGGCCCGGTCACGCCGGGCGACACCACGTGCCGCCGGGTCTGATCAGCATCCAGCTGTGGACGGTACGCGACGCGCTGAACGGCTCGCCGGGCTACGACGCCACCCTCAAACACCTCGCCCGCATCGGCTATCCGAAGGTGGAGTTGGCACTCGGCTACTTCGGTCGTAGCGCCGGGCAGCTGCGCCGGCTCCTCGACAGCATCGGGATCAAGGCCAGCTCCAGCCACGACGGGATCAGCGCCGACGCCGCCGCACTGCGGCAGAAGATCCAGGACGCGGTCACCCTGGGCCAGAAGTACATGGTCGTGCCGTACCTCTACTCCGAGAGCGCCGACGAGTGGAAGCGCTGGGCGGAGCAGATGAACGTCGAGGCCGCCGCGGCACGCAGGGCAGGTCTGCGGTACGGGTATCACAACCACGCGCACGAGTTCACCATCGACCTCGGCGGTGGGCGTACGCCCTGGGACATCCTGACCGCGGAGCTCGACCCCAAGCTCGTCCACCTGGAGATCGACATCTACTGGGCGGTCACCGGTGGCATCGAGTCCGGTGCCGGCGCGGCCGATCCGGAGGGCTTCACGCTTGACGTGATCCGTCGCGCGCCGCAGCAGGTCCTGCAGTACCACGTGAAGGACCGGCACGCCGCCGACGGAGACATGGCCGACCTGGGCACCGGGATGATCGACTTCGCGCGGATCTTCCGGGGCCACGCCGTGCAGGAGTACATCGTCGAGAACGACACCCCCGACGTGACGCCCCAGCAGACCGCCGAGGTCGGCTACCGCTACCTGCGCAAGCTGCGGTACTGACCGGACGCCGACGGGCACCTGGCCGCACGGTCGGCCCGGTGCCCGTCGACATCACGGCCGGTCCCCCTGACACAATCGCGGCCATGGAAGCTGCCGAGCTGGTGCTGGTGCTGCGCTACCGCAAGGCGGTGACGTACGGGCTGCACGTCCTGCTCGGCGCGCTGGAGACCCACCAGACCTCCACCCGGTACGAGGTGCGTTTCGGCGACACCCCGGAGACGACCGCCGCGCACATCCGCGACGCCGCCACCACCGCGACCCGGGTGCTGGTGTTGTGGTCGTTCTACTCCCCCGACGCGCACGCCCTGGCCCAGGAGCTGGCCGAGATCCGGGCCCTGGCCGACGCCCCGAACGTGACCCACATCGCCGGCGGCGTGCACGCGACCGCCGAGCCGGTGCAGACCCTCGACGCCGGGTGGGACATCGCGGCGGTCGGCGAGGGCGAGACGACGCTGCTGCACCTCGTCGACGCCGTCGGTGACCCGGCCGGGATCACCGGGCTGGTGTACCGCGACGACACCGGCGCCGTGGTGCGTACGGGCCGACCGCAGCGGCGACCGCTCGACGACTTCCGGGGCTTCTCGCTGCGGTGGGACCGTTTCAACGCCCTGGAGGTCACCCGAGGCTGTGTCTTCTCGTGCCGCTTCTGCCAGACCCCGTTCATGTTCTCGGCGAAGTTCCGGCACCGCAGCGTGGCGAACGTGCGGTGGCACGTCGACCGGATGCGGGCTCGTGGGCTGCGCGACGTCCGGTTCATCACGCCGACCGCGTTGAGCTACGGCAGCCAGGCCGAGGAACCGAACCTCGACGCGGTCGAGGAACTGCTGGCCAGTTGCAAGGAGGGCATCGGGCCGAACGGGCGGGTCTTCTTCGGCTCCTTCCCCAGCGAGATCCGACCCGAGCATGTCAGCCGGGCGGCGCTGCGGCTGGTCAAGAAGTACTGCGCGAACAACAACATCATCGTCGGCGCCCAGTCCGGCTCGGACCGGGTTCTCGACGCCGCGAAACGCGGCCACGGCGTGGAGGAGGTCAAACGGGCCGCCCGCCTCGGCATCGAAGAAGGCTTCCGGATCAACGTCGACATGATCTTCGGCATGCCCGGCGAGAGCGAGCAGGACGTCGCCGACTCCCTCCGCCTGGCCGGTGAACTCGCCGAGGTCGGCGCCCGCATCCACGCCCACACCTTCATGCCGCTGCCCGGCACCCCGTGGCGCGACGCCCCGCCCGGCGATGTGGACCCCGAGACCATCCGGCAGGTCGACCGCCTCTCCCAACGCGGCGCACTCTACGGGCACTGGCAGAAGCAACGCGAACACGCGGCGCGGCTCGCGGCCGCCGCCGAGGCGTACCCCCGCCCCGGACGCAGCCGGACCATCCTGCCGCAGCTGCCGAGAGGCGAAGCACCGTAGTACCGGATGCCTCTGCGGAGAACAGCCGGAGCACCTCAACGGGCGTCGGGTCGCTAGCCTGGCGAGCATGTCGATCGATGAGCAGGTCCGGCAGGCGTTGGCGAGATGGGACGCTTTTCCGGTTCACCGTCAGCCACGCCCGATCGTGCTGACGACGATGAGCGTCATCGCACTCGACCGACTCAAGGCGGACGCCAGGTGGCGAACGTTGTTCGATGGCCCTGGCGTTGCGGAATCCGAGTTGCCGCCGGAGATCCTTCCGGCCGCCATCGACTACTGCCGTAACGTACAGACCGGGGAACCGAAACCATTGGCCCGCCTCGTTCGGGCGGACGGACCCTTCGCCACCGACCGCGGCCTGCGGGAGCTTCCGGCGTGGATGATGTATCCCGCCAAGCGGAGATGGCCGTTCATCGCCCTGGATCCAGACTTCCAACGTCGGATGACGTGGTGCCCGCCGGGCCTGACCGCTACCGGTCACCCGGAATCCGTGCTCGGGGACGACCACCGCACTCTGACCTACCGGTTCACGGGTACACCCCGGCAATATGCCGACTATCCCTGCGCCGAGGTGTTCGAGACGGAAACCGCGGTACTCGTCAAGCCGGTGGAAGTCCCCCTTGACGGGCCGGACGGCGTCCGGCTGGCCTATGCAGAGGAACGCGAGGTGGTCGTGCGCCTGGCCGCTCCGCTCGGCAACCGGGCCCTGATCTGCCTCGGGCACGGCCCCGGCTCCGCCACCTTCGGCTCGCCGGTAGCAGTGATCACCTCGGCCTGACCGAGCTGACCCGAAGAAGGAACGGGCCTTGTGGTGTACCGACAGCCCTTGGCCAAATCATCTTAGTCATTAAGATAACTGCATGGATACATCGACTGACTTCTCGGTGGCGATCGCCGGTGCCGGCCTCTCCGGCCTCTGCCTCGCCCAGTACCTGATGCGCGCCGGCATCGACGTGCACGTCTACGAGCGGGACCCGGGCCCCTTCGTCAGGCAGCAGGGCTACCGGATCATTCTCGACCAGTACGGGCTGGAGGCACTGCGTACGAGCCTGCCCCGCCCGCTGTACCACCTGGCGCTGGCCACCGGCGACGAACCCGGCGGGCAGCTGCGCTTCACCGACCGGCGGCTACGCGACGCCTTCACCATCACCTTCAAGGACAAGACCCACGCGACCCGCCAGGTCGACCGGCTGACCCTGCGGTCGATCCTGCAGTCCGGGCTGGACGGGCGCATCCACTACGGCAAGGCCGCCGCCGGGGTGGACAGCAGCGACCCGGCACGACTGCGGCTCGTCTTCTCCGACGGCGGGTCCGTGCCGGCGAGCGTCATCGTGGGCGCGGACGGCGTCGGCTCCGCGCTGCGCGCCCAGATCATGCCGGACGCGGCACCGGCGAACACCCCGATGGCCGGCATCTACGGCCGGACGCCGCTGCGACGAAACGGCGAGAGCATCATCCCGGAACCGCTGCGTACCAGCGGGGTCCTGGCCATCGACGACCGGCCGGGCCGCGCCTTCTTCTTCACCTCGATGCGGTTCGGCGAGAACCCGCGCGAGGCATTCGCGCGCCTGGCCCCGGGCAGCTACGCACCCACCGGCGACGACTACGTCATGTGGGGGCTGCTGCTGCGGCAGGAGGAGGTGCCCACCACCATCCGCCGGAACCTGCTGGCACTGCAGGACCTGGCCAGCCACATGAGTATGGTTTTCCACCCGCTCGTGCGGCGACTTGTCGACAATGCCGAACTGGACGCCATGGTGCTCAACCTCTTCGCCACCGGCCAACGCCCGCACCGGTGGGCGCTGCCCCGGGCGACGATGATGGGCGACGCCGTACACGTCATGCCGCCGTTCGGCGCGCACGGCGGCAACACCGCGCTGCGCGACGCCGCCCTGCTCGGCCGCAGGCTTGTCGAGGCCCGCGCGAGCGGCGCCCCGGTGGAGCGGGCGATCGCCCGCTACCAGGACGAGATGGTGCCGTACGCCTTCCGCGCCGTCGACACCGCCGCCGCTCTGATGCGCCGCCTCACCGGGGGCGCGACCGCACCGCACTGGGTGCTGACCCGCGTGTTACCTCGGCTGCACCGGGTCACCGTACCGGAGGCATGATTGCGGGCATGTCCCACGAGCCCACCCGTGCGTCCGCGATCGCCGACCTCATGCGCGCCGGGCGGGAGATGTCACGGCTGTCCATGGTGTTCCGGTACGCCATCGCGGAACAACTGGGTCTCACCGTGAGCGACCTGGAGTGCCTGGACTACCTGGCGGACGTCGAGTCGGCCACCGCCGGGCAGATCGCCGAGCGGACCAACCTCACCACCGGTGCGGTGACCAGCATGCTCCGCCGACTCCAGCAGGCGGGCTACGTCACGGCCGAGCGCGATCCGGCGGACCGGCGGCGGGTGATCGTGACCCTGCGGCCGGAGCGGACCGCCGAGTTGGAGCGACCGTACGAGGGGTTCGCCAAGCGGGCGAAGCAACTCATCGAGGGCTACAGCGTCGAGGAGGTCATGCTGCTGGTCCGACACTACGACCGCATGCAGGCGATGTACCTCGCCGAGTTGGACCGCCTCCGCGACGGTCTGCCTGAGGCAGGCGTCGGGTGAGCGTCGGCAGGCTACGGGGTGGCGGAGGCCATGGCGCGTAGCAGCTGCGCCGTGGCGGCGTCGGCCGGGAAGAACGTCTCGATGGAGATCTCGTCGAGTGTGACGTCGCGTGGTGCGCCGAACACCGTTGTCGCATAGCACAAGGCCAGCTCTCCGTACTCAGTGGACAGCCGCAGCGGGATCACCAGGTCCTCCCCCGGACCGGTGTCGGCGTGCGCGGCCGTCGGTGCCGGGTAGCTTTCCAGTTCGGTCAGCAGGTCGGCCAGGCCTTCCGCGGCGGTGCGGTCGAGTTGGCGGCGTACGCGCCGCAGCACGTGCGCACGCCACTGGGCCAGGTTCCGGATCCGCCCGGACAGCCCGTCCGGGTGCAGGGTGGCGCGCAGCACGTTGACCGGCGGCGTACGCAGGAATTCCGGGACACCGGCCAGGAACACGGTCATGGCGTTGTTGGCGGCCAGCAGTTCCCAGCGGACGTTGACGGCGAGCGCCGGGTTCGGTTCGTGGCCGGCGAGCACCGCCGCCACGGCGGCCCGGGCCGCGCCGAGGTCGACGTACGCGCTCTCCGGGTGCACCGGCGCGAAGCCGGCGGCCAGGTACAGGGTGTTGCGTTCGCGCAGCGGCACGTCGAGTTCGTCGCAGAGCCGCTCGATCATCGCCCGGCTTGGGGTGGCCCGGCCGGTCTCGACGAAGCTCAGGTGGCGCGTGGACACCTCGGTCGACGACGACAGGTCGAGTTGTGAGCGGCCGCGCCGCTCACGCCAGCGCCGGATCAGCACCCCCACCGGCTCACCCCTGGTCATGGACCACAGCCTGACGCAGGTCACCGCCGGGCGGCAATGACCTCGCAGGTAATCGACATGCTGCGGGCCGTCGGCGCACGGTGGTTACGCGGCGCTCGCCG
Source organism: Micromonospora maris AB-18-032 (assembly GCF_000204155.1). Taxonomy (NCBI): domain Bacteria; kingdom Bacillati; phylum Actinomycetota; class Actinomycetes; order Micromonosporales; family Micromonosporaceae; genus Micromonospora; species Micromonospora maris. The sequence goes on from NC_015434.1 coordinate 3,789,762, forward strand.
TACCCGACCTGTCGACCGGGAGAGGAACGACCCCATGACGTCCGAAGCGTACGAGGACACCGTCGAGCGGTACGTCCGGTTCTGGAACACCGGGCAGCCTGAGGAGCAGCGCCGGCTGGCGGCGGACACCTTCACCGAGGAGGTCAGCTGCCACGCGCTTGTCGGCGTGCTCACCGGAGTGCAGGCGTTGATCGACTTTCGCGGGCAGTTCACCCAGCATGTCGGTGTCGCCGTGTTCCAGCGGCGCGCGGCGCCGCAGATCCACCATGACCGGGCCCGGCTGATGTGGGAGATCGAACTCGACGGCGGTCGGTCGTTCGCCGCCGGCACCGACGTGCTGGTGTTCGACGCGGACGGGCGGATCAGCTCGGTCACCACGTTCCTGGACCGCGCGCCGGAGGGCTTCGACCCGCACGCCGAGCACTGACGACCGGCTCACCCGGGATGGGCTGCACCGCATCGGGGGCCCGGGTGAGCCGGTCCCCCACCGGGCGGCGCGGGTCCTCGGCGTACCGTCGTGGTCACCGCGGGCGGGCGACCTCGAACCGTCCGCCCTCGCCGGCGCGGGCGCCTCGGGGGTGGTACTACACGCCGCCAACCCGACGCCTGCAGCCATGAGGGCAACAACGGCCACTAGGGCGCATCCACACGGACCCCGACCGGAATCGGTTCAGCCGATGCCGGCTCAGCTGCGGTGACCAGAACCTGCCGTCGGTGATGCTGGGGTGAGCCCTTCGTCCATCACCGGCAACTCGCGCGTTGCCCGCAGCGGCGACAGCAGTGCGGGCAGAAACGCGGCGGTCATCCCGGCCGCGCCGATCCAGAGCACTGCCGGCGCGCCGAGCAGACTACCGAGCAGGCCGCCGAGCAGGCCCGCGATCGGCATGCTGCCCCACTGGACGAAGCGAACGGTGGCGCTCATCCGGCCGAGCAGCCGGTCCGGCGTGACGTGCTGTTGCAGGCCCACCTGCGCGATCAGTCGGATCACGCCGCCCAGGGAGAGCAGGGCCAGACCGGCCACAGCGAGCCAGAGCAGCCAGCCGGGCCGCGCCGCCGGCATCAGGCCGGCGGCCGGCGCCGTACACAGCGGAGCCAGCCAGACGGCCGGGCCGGGACCGATCCGGGCGACCACGCGGCGGGCCAGCAGCGCGCCGGCGAACCCGCCGCAGGCCATCGCGGACAGCACCAGCCCGATACCGAAGGACCCCAGGCCCAGGTGCCGAGACAGAAACACCAGCAGCATCGTCTGGTAGGTGACGAGGAAGAGGCTGAAGATGCCGTCTGTGAACAGCGTCGGTCGCAGCAGCGGATGGCCGAGCACGAATCGCAGCCCTTCGGCGACCTCACGCGCCAGGTGCCGGCCGGCGGCAGCCGGTGGCTGCGGCTCCGGCGTACGGATGCGCAGCACTCCCAGCGCGGACAGCAGCATTCCGGCGGAACTCGCGACCAACGTCAACGGCGCGCCCAGCCAGGCGACCAGCGGCCCGGCCAGGCCAGGGCCGCTGATACTCACCGCAGAACGGGCTGCGGCGACCTTCGCGTTGCCCTCGACGAGGTGCTCGCGGCCAACCAGCGCCGGCAGGTAACTGGTGTAGCCGACTTCGAACAGCACGGTCAGGAGGCCGTGGGCAAGCGCGACCGCGAACAGCAGCCAGATCGTCAGCGTGTCCGTCCACCAGGCCAGCGGCACGAGCAGCAACAGCGCCGCTCGCACCAGATCCGTGTTGACCATGACCGGGCGCTTGCGCCAGCGGTCGATCCAGGCCCCTGCCGGCAGCCCTATCAGCAGTGATCCTGCCGTCGTCATCGCGGTCAGGACGCCGACCTCGAACTCATCCGCATCGAGCCAGACGATCGCCACCAGCGGCAGCGCGAGAAACACGAACCGGTCGGAGAGTTGACCGGCCACTGTCGCACCGAAGAAGCGGCGGAAGTCGGGCTCGCGGAGCAGACCGAAACGAGGCGATCGAGGCACGGTGTTTCCCCGGCTTTCTGGGGCGTTGCGTCGGCTCGATCACCACAGCCCCGACGCCAGATCCTATGCCTTGTGCCGGGAGGGTGAAGCCCGTGCAGATCCTCTGTTGCCAATGCCCTGGACAGAGAGCACCAGGACGCAACCCCGGGACGCCGGTCGCCGTTGCTGACGACGTCGGTGGACCCGACGACGCCCGGCAACCGACACCCCCGGGGTGCGGTCCACCCGGTCAGTAGCTGACCGTCTCCTCGTTGGCCGAGTCGGTCACGATCGCGATGCCGGCGCTGGTGCCGAGCAGTTCGGCACCGGCACGCAGGAGTCCGACGGCCTGGGGGTAGGACTTGATGCTGCCCGACGCCTTGACCCTGGTCCGGCCGCCGGCACGGTCCACCAGGTAGCCGATGCTGGCCGGGTTGGCGACCTCGATCGCACCGCTGCTCGCGTTCTTCAGGTACGCGGCACCGGCCTCGATGGACAGTTCGACGGCGGTCTCGCGCTCCGCCTCGGTGAGCAGCGGCAGTTCGAGCATCACCTTGATCGGGACGCCGGACGCGCGGACCACGCCGGCGATGTCCTCGCGGAACTCGTCGTACATGCCGCTCTTCAGCCAGCCGATCTGGACTCCGATGTCGATCTGCTGGGCACCGGCGCGCACCAGGCTCTCCGCCTCGTACGCCTTGCCGGCGCTGGTGGTGACCCCGACGGTCGGGAAGTCGAGCGCGGAGGCGACCTGGACGCCGCTGCCGCGCAGCACGTCGGCGACGACCGACACCCAGGAACCGGGCACCATCGCGGCGTTGAAGCCGTACTTCACGGCTTCCTCGGCGTGCTTGATCATGCGGTCCCGGGTGGTGCCGACCTCGATGAGTGTGTGCTGGATGTACGGCGCGAGGGCGGCCGGAGTCAGGTCGGCCGGCAGGGCCGTGGTGGCGGAAGTCATTGCGGAATCTCCTTCTGCGGGCGTGCGGCACCCTGCGGTCGGCGTGAGTTCGCCGGCAACCGCACGGATGGGGGTCGAACCGGGAGGGTGATGGAAAGGGAATTGCCGGAGCGGGAGGTGCGCCTGATCGGGTCAGGACCAGTCGATCAGCACCTTGCCGATGTGCCCGGCGTCAGCGGCGGCCAACGCTTCGGGAGCCCGGTGCGCGGGGAAGGGGTCGGTGATCAGGTGCTGCAGCGCGGGGAGGCTGCGGGCCGCCCGCAGGACCGCCGGGAACTCCGGCTGCGTGAAGACCCAACTGCCGATGACCCGCAGTTCCTTGCGAATCACGTCGACCCCCGGGTCGATCTCCATGCTGTTGTTGGCGCCGAGCAGGACGACGGTGCCGTGCGGCCGGGCCAGCTTCATCACCTGGGTCTGTGCGGCCGGGTTGGCGGAGCATTCGAAGATGACCTCGGGTCCGCGCCCCTCGGTCACGGCCGCGACGGCGGCGACCGGGTCCTGCGCGATCGGGTCGATGACCGTACCGGCGCCGAGGGTCTTGGCCAGGTCCCGCCGCCCCTCGATCGGATCGACGGCGAAGACCTCTGCTCCGGCGGCCGCCGCGAGGGCCACCACGCAGCAACCCACCGGCCCGAGGCCGAACACCGCCACCCGGTCACCCACCGCGACCCCGGACTTGCGGAACGCCGAGTACGCGGTGCCGAAGTTGCAGGCGATCAGGGCCGCCATGGCGTCGCTGACGTCGGCGGGTACGGGCAGGACTCCGGTGGCGGGCGCGGTGAGGTATTCGCCGTCCGCTCCGCTGCGGTGGTTGCCCAGGGTGCGCCGGTCGGCGCAGAACATCGGCTCACCGCTGAGGCAGAAGGTGCAGTCGCCGCAGCCCGAGTGCTGGTAGACGATGACCCGGGTGCCTTCGGCCGGTCCGTCGCCGCTGGCGGCGGCCTGGGCGATCACTCCCACCGCCTCGTGGCCGGGGACCGTGTGCAGCCGATGGCCGAGATCCTGCGCCGACTTACGGTAGTGCGGCAGGTCGCTGCCGCACACCGCGGACACGGTCACCCGGACCAGCACCTCGTCGTGGGCCGGCACCGGGCGCGGCACCTGGCGCACCTCCGAGTGGCGGTCACCGGTCAGCATCAACGCCCGCATCGACTCTTCGTCGGCAGGGTGGGCTTCCATTCTCGTGTTCTCCTTGCTCGTGCGCGTCACGCCGCGGCCAGGCTCGACAGGTCGAGGTACCGGCTGTACAGCGCGTCGTAAACAGGGGCGGTGGTGGGGTCGGGCCGGTGGCGTCGGGCAGCGCCGAGCAGCGGGCCGGCGGCGTGGGCGAGGTCGTCGTAGCGGTCGAGTCCCACCCAGGCCGACATGGCCGCGCCGCGCAGCGGCGCCGCCTGCGGGTCACCCGCCGGCACCTCGACGGCGGTGCCGGTGACGTCGGCCAGGATCTGGCAGAACACCGCGGACCGCGCGCCGCCGCCGATCGCGGTCAGCGTCGGCCCGGCCAGTGTCGGTGGCAGGTGCTGCAGCACGTCACGGACCTGCAGGGCGATGCCTTCCATGGCGGCACGGACGAGAGAACCGGGTCCGTGGGCGAAGTCGAGGCCGCTCATCCGGCCGTTCGCGGCCGTCCAGTGCGGGGTTCCGATGCCCGCCATGGTCGGTGCGAACAGCAGACCCCGGGCGCCGGGTTCGACCGCGTCGGCGTCGGCGGACATCCGCTCGTACGCGGCGTCGGCGTCGCCGTAGCGCAGCAGTGCTCGCAGCCAGCGGAGCACCGATCCGCAGGCGGGGATGGTCCCCTCGACCGACACGTGGCCTTCGACGACGTGCGCGGCGCGGACGAATCCCGCGACGTCGGGGGCGTCGCCGACGGCGGCCGGGAAGACCATCGTCGCCGAGGTGCCCAGGTTGACGGTGGCGGCACCGGCACGCACACCACCGCCTCCGGCCGCCGAGCACTGCTGGTCGCCGCCGCCGACGTGCACGGGCAGCCCGCCGGGCAGACCCGTGGCGTCGGCCACCTCGTCGAGAAGTCGACCGGCGACGTCGGTGCAGGCGCGCAGCGTGGGCAGCCGGTCCTCGCCGATGTCGAACGCGTCGAGCAGGTCGGTGCTCCAGCGCCCGGCGTGCAGGTCGAGCAGTCCGAACCAGGAGGCGCAGCTGCGGTCGACCTGCGGCGGGCCGCCGGCCAACCTGTGCAGCAGCCACTCCTGGACCCCGACGAAGTACGCGCAGTCGGCGTACGCCTGCGGGGTGTGGTGGCGCAGCCAGACCAGGGTGGCCAGGGCCGGCATGGTGCTCAACGGCATGCCGGAGATTCGGCTGTAGGTGTGTGCGTCCACCGACCGGCCCATGGCCGCCAGTTCGCTGTCACCGCGCTGGTCCATCCAGAGCACCAGTGGGGTGACCGGTCGCAGGTCCTTGTCGAGTCCGGCGACGGAGGCCCGCTGGGTGGCCAGGGTGAGCGCGACGATGCGATGCCCGGCCTGTGCGGCGAGGACCTGGATGTCCCGGAGCAGTCGTACGGTCACCTCCCACATCGCCGACAGTGACTGCTCGGCGTGACCCGGGTGGGGATGGTCGATGACCAGTTCGTGGCTACGCTGCGCGTGCACCTCGCCCTGATCGTCGACCAGGGCGCAGCGGATGCCGGTGGTGCCGGCGTCCACGACGCACACGACGTCGGTCATCCCTTCACCGCCCCGAAGCTCATGCCGGTGACCAGTTGCTTCTGCGCGAGGAAGAGCACGACGGCGACGGGAAGCACGGCCAGGGTTCCGGCGGCCATCATCGGGCCGACCGCCACCGACTGGAACTGCATGAACCCCAGCATCGCCACCGAGACGGTCTTCGCTTCACCGCTGGCCAGCGTGAGGGCGAAGACGAACTCGTTCCAGGAGAAGATGAAGTTCAGCACGGCCGCAGCGGCCACACCGTTGCGGACCATCGGCCACGCCACGCTCATGAACTTCTTCGTCTCCGAGCAGCCGTCGAGGTCGGCGGCCTCGAAGACCGCGGCCGGCAGGTCCGCGAAGAAGCTGCGCAGCAGGAAGAAGGTCACCGCGAGGTTGACCACCGTGTGCATCACGGTCAGCGCCCACACCGTGTCGATGCCGCCGATCTGGCGGAACAGGACGAAGTACGGGATGACCACGACGACCGCCGGGAGCATCCGGGTGGACAGCACCCAGAACTCGAAGTCCGACCGCCCCTTGAACTGCATCCGGGCGCAGGCGTACGCGGCGGGTGTGGCGGCGGCGATGGCGATCGCGGAGGACACCACCGCGACGAGAATCGACCGCCCGATCGCCCCCATGAACTCGGCATCGCCGAACAGGTCGACGAAGTTGAACACGTACAGCGGGGCGAGCCAGTCCGGCGCACCGCCGCGGATGTCGCTGGGCGCGGCGAAGCCGACGCGGAGCATGAAGGCGAACGGCAGGATCGACCAGCAGATGAGGGCCCAGATCGCCGCGGTCCGCAGCACCCGCCCTTTTCGAGTCTCGTGCACTAGTGCTCCAACCGTTGCAGCGCGGGTGCGGCGAACCGTTTCCCGACGATGAACAGGACGACGAGCAGCAACAGGCCGAGCGCGGACGCCTCACCGATGTGCAGGTCGTTGAAGGCGGTCCGGTAGATGCGTACGACGAGGGTTTCCGTCGCCGCGCCCGGTCCTCCCCCGGTGATGATCCAGATGGAGTCGAAGGTGCGGACCGCGTCGATCGCGCGGATCGTGACCACGAAGGCCACAAGTGGCTTGAGCATCGGCAGCGCGATACGGACCAGCCGTTGCAGGGCGCTCGCGCCGTCGAGTGCGGCCGCTTCGAACGTCTCGTCCGGCAGGGATTTCAGGCCGGCGAGCATGACCAGGGTGATGAACGGCGCCCACTGCCAGATGTCGACCACCACGAGGGCGACCACGGCCAGCATGGGTTCCGACGTCCAGCCCGGTGTGGGGAGTCCGACGGCGGCCAGGGCGGCGTTGATCTGTCCGCCGTCCGGGTTGAGCATCAGCCGCCAGGACAGGTACGCCGCGACCGGGGTGGCGCCGAACGGCAACACGAGCAGGGCCAGGTAGAGGCGGCTGCCGCGCAGCGGTCGCCACAGCAGTGCGGCGGCGAGCGTGCCCAGGGCGAACTCGGCGACCACGGCGACCAGGACCATGCCGACGGTGAGCAGCAGCGCCCGGAGCAGGCCCGGTTCCCCAATGGTGTTGGCGAAGTTGGTCAGCCCGGCGAAGCCCTGCTCGTCGGGACGGGTGAGGTTGTTGTGCCGCAGCGAGTTGACCAGCACCGACACGAACGGGTAGACCGTGAACGCCAGCAGCAGCACGGTCATCGGGGCGAGCATGCCGATGAGGAACAGTCTTCTGCTGCGCCTGTCGTCCGGTCGGGGCGTACGCCCGGTGGTGCCCGGCGGTGCCGCCGGCGGGGAGCCGGCGGCCTGCCGCGACAGCACAGCTGTTCGGTCTGCGGACATCACAACCTCGTTCGGCGTGGACGACGCCGGCCGGTCGGGCCGGCGAAACGGGGACTCATCGGCCCGCTCGGGCCATCGCGGCAGCCGCGTCGGCCATGGCACGCTTCGGGTCCTTGCCGTCCACCAGCACCTTGATCAGTTCGAGGGAGAGGGCGTCGGCCTCGCTCGGGAAGGTGGGCCGGGCGTACGGGACCCGGTCCGGCTGTACGGCCTGGAGGTTGGCGACGATCTCGGTCGACATGTCGCCGGGGTAGAAGGAGAGGAAGTCGTCGTTCGACCACACCGACTCGCGGGCCGACGGGCTGCCCGACTCGGCGCTGACCGAGGTGGCGGTCTCCTTGCTCATCGCCCACGCGTAGAAGAGGGCGGCCTGCTCCTTCTTGCGGGACGCCTTGGGGATGCCGGCCATCCAGTACCAGTAGTTCGGGGCGGCCTTGGCGGTGGCGCTGTCGGGCCACCGGGACACGGCGATCTGGTCGGTGTGCTTGCTGCTGTTCTTGTCGAGTACGACCGACAGCAGGCCGCTGGCGTCGGTGTAGAGGGCCGCCCGGCCCTCGTTGACGCTGCCGGTGGCCTCCAGCCAGCTCATGTTGGACGCGCCCTTGGGGCCGTACTTGGTGAGCAACTGCTGCACGTACAGCTCGGTGGCGGCGACCGCCTCGGGGCTGTCCACCGTCGGGGTGTTGCCGTTGTAGAACTCGCCGCCCTGGGTGAGGAAGAAGTTCGTCCAGGTCCACACGATGTCGAGTCCGCGGCGGCCCCGGCCGGCGAAGGGGCGTTCCATGGCGGCGGAGAGTTTGGCGCTGGCGTCGACCAGGCTCTCCTGGGTGGGGAATGCGGTGACGCCGGCCTGGGCCGCGAGGTCCTTGCGGTAGATGACCACACCGGCCTCCGCGGACAGCGGCAGCGCCATCAGCTCGCCGTTGAGGCTGCTGGCCTTGCGGGCCGGCGCGAAGAAGTCGTTGGTGTCGAACCAGTCGGCGTTGACCAGGCCACTGCCGCCGAAGTAGCTGTCCAGCGGTTCCAGCCATCCGGCGTTCATGTACTGCCCGGCCTGCAGGTTGCCGACCATCAGCGCGTCGTACGTGGTGGCGCCGGAGGAGAGTGCCACCAGGGCCTGCTGGTAGTAGCTGTCCTCGGACAAGGTGTTGGCCTTGATCTTCATCCCGGTCAGTGCCTCGAATTCCGGGAATCGCTTGCTGACCGCGGAGGTCCACCAGTGCTCGCAGAGCAGGAGGTTGAGGGTCTCGCCCTTGAAGCGGTCCCATTGCATGCCGGACGCGCCGAGTGTCGGGGTGCCTGTGGTGGCGCTCGGGGTGCCTGTGTCGCCCTCGCGGGAGGCGCAGGCACCGAGGGCCAGCGCGCCGCCGACGCCGAGGGCGCTGGTCAACAAGCCACGGCGGGACAGCCTGAATGAAGCCTCGTGTCGCATGATGTCTCCTGTTGGCAGCACGTATCGACGGCGGTGGTCGGCCACCGTCGGTACGCGTGGGGGTGGGGGGGTGTGGAGCGGGAGGGGAAGGTGGCAGGCGGGGGCCTACCGCTTGATCCAGGAGGAGATTCGTACGCGGTCTCCGCGTACCCACACGTCGGAGTATTCGACGGAGTTCCCGTTGGCCTGGTACGAGATCTGTTCGAGGTAGAGGAGGGGCACGCCGGGGCGCAGCGACATCGCGGCACTGACGTCGTCGTCGGGGAGGATGGCGGAGAAGGTCCGCCGGACGGATTCGACGGTCACGCCGTAGTCGTGTTCGAGCACGCCGAACAGCGACCGGTCCTGTAGGACCTGCGGGGACAGATCCGGGCACAGGACGGTGGGTAGGTAGTTGTCCAGCAGGTAGACCACCTCACCGGCGACCGATCGGGTCCGCCGGATGGCCAGCACGCTGAGGTCGTCAGCGGGCAGGCCGAGGTGGGCGGCGATGTGGCTCGGCGCCTGGATGACCCGGGCGGACAGCACCTGGGTCTGGTACTCCACGCCCTCCCGGTCCAGGCTCTGCGCCGTGGAGATCAGCTCCTGGGCGAACTCCTGCTCCAGCATCTGTCCGCGTACGAAGGTGCCCTTGCCGCGGGTCTGCTTGAGCAGGCCGGCTTCGATCAGGGTCCGGATCGCCCGACGGACGGTGCCCCGCGAGACGTTCAGCGCGCCCGCCAGCTCCGGCTCCGCCGGCAACTTCAGATGCTCCGGCCACTCGCCCGACTCGATGCGCTGCCGCATCAGCTGCGAGATCTGCTCGTGCAGGGCCTCGGCCTCGGCCGCGGAGACCTCTCGGGTGAGCGCCCTGATCGCGGCAGGGGTGAGTTCCTGAGCCGTGGCCACCGCCCACTCCTCGCTTGTCCAGTGATGTCTTCGTTGGTCTGTAGACATCACTGAACATAGGCGCGGGTCTGGTGATGGTCAAGGGGCTGACCTGGTGAAACTTGGCGGCGTAGCCGGTGGCGGTAGGCAAATGCGACGGATCAGGCCAATAACCACGGACACCATCACGCGGTGGCTGCGGTTACCCGACCTCGAGAGACGGGTCCAGCATCCAGTGCGCTCGTGTGGTCCAGCCGAGCAGTCGTCGGCCCGTACCGGCCCGACCGTCCTGATCGAACGTCCCGCCGCCGACGATGTGCCCGAGCCCGATCACGGCCGGCGCGAGCCGGGTCCGTACGTGGTCGGGCTGGGCGGCCAGTCGCTGCGCGGCGTGGGACAGGAAGGCCGTCTGCTCCTCACCCGTCGACAGCGACAGGAAGAACACCATCTGCCGCCACGCGTACGCGGTGTTCTTGACGGTGCCCAGCGGCCGAGGGTTGTGGTGAAGGCGTGCGGTCAGCCGCAGCACGGTGTCCAGGCACTGCTTCGCGAGGTCGATCGCGGGCAGGTCGATGCCGAGTTCGACGATCGTGGCCAGGTTGTGTGTGGTCAGGATCTGCGCCTGTTCGATGATCGTCCCGTTGGCCGCCACCTGAAACCACGACCGCCTGCGGGAGGCACCGGCCCGGTCGCGGCAGAGTTCGTCGAAGGTGTTCGAGGTCCGGGCACGCCGGATCAGCCGCCGACGAGTGTCGTCGATCGCGGCGATCGCCGGGTAGTCGATGTCGTAGTACCGCGCGTACAGGCTGCCCGCGAGCCGCCGGCCGGCGAGCGTGGCGGCCTGGAGGAACTTGGCCGAGAACGTGCCCATGAAGATGTCGGCGGCGAGTTCCTCGACCCACGGCAGCGGCAGGCTCGCCTGCGTCGACAGCGTCGACAGCTCCTTGACAAGCGGGTTGGGCAGCACCGTGGCCGGGAATCCGGTCACCGCCGCCGACCCCAGTCGGGCCAGGGTGCGACGGGCCTGATCACGGGTGTCGCTGGTGTCGATCCGGGCCGACACCACCGCCCGCACCCACGGCAGTTCGGCCAGGCGTACCTGATGCTCCAGGTTCAGCAGCAACAGCGAACGGCGAGCGCGGAAGGCCCGGTAGGTGGCGTCCATCAGAATGCGCAGGGCCGGATCGGGGTACGCCGAAGCCGCGGTCGCCGCCGCCAACCGCGGGGTGAGCCGGGCCAACTCCTCCGCCGAGGCGATCACGCCACGGGCGATCAACTGCTCCAGGGTTGCGGCGGTCGCGCGGGCCACCACCCGCGCGACCGGCGCCGGTGCCGGCCAGCCCGCCACCACACCCGCCAGGTGGGATTCGTCGGCGTCGACCGGGCGCAGCACGTGGTCGACGTCGTGAATCCCGACGTCCTGCGGCAGAGCGGCCAGCCGGGCGGCCACCAGCTGCGCGAGCTGGTGATGGCGGGGCAGCGCCGCCTCGCGGGCCTGCTGCTCACGCAACGCCGTGTGCTCGGGGCTGCCCGGACGGCCGCGCTTGCGCAGCATCGCCTCCACCACGCTCTGGACCAGGCCACGCTCGCGCGGCGTCAGCTGGGCTCCGGCCACCCGTCGTTCCAGCGCGGTGCGCAGCACACCGATGCTGCCCTTGCGGTGGCGATGCCTGCCGCAGCGCGGATGCGCGGCGGCGAGGTGCCGGTAGCGGGCCAGCAGCTGGGCGGCGCGCGGCAGCCAGTCGTCCGGCGTCACCGCGTCGACCCGGCCGTCGACGACGGTCTCGCACCACCGCGTCAGCAACTCGTCGGCGAACGGGTTCCACACCGTCAGCGCCTCGCGCATCGTCTCGATCTGCGCGTTCGGTTGCCGCTGCTCCAGCAGCCGGCGCACCTCGCCGGCCGTCTGCCGGTAGACGACGTCCGGGTCGACGGCAGGCTGATCGTTCGGGCCCGGGGTGAACCGCAGCCGGTCGGCGTACGGTGCGATCTCCTCCAGCAGGTTCACGGCGGCGTCGCGCTCGCCGGCGCGCAGCAACCACGCCACCACCGGCAGCGCCGCCTCCTCCGCGTACTCCACCCGGTAGCGGCCGCTGTCGAGCAGCTCCCCCAGTTCCACCAGGCCTGCGTCGGTCAGCCAGGACCAGAACAGGACCCGACGCTCGGCCGGCAGGCCGAGGCGCCGGGCCCGGTCGGTCTCGTCCGGGCGCAGCGCGCCGCCGGCGGCCGGCGTCCCGGTCGCGAAGCCGCCGTGGATGACCTCCGGCGTCACCCACACCGGCAGGTCCCGCACCGGGGTACGCGAACCGATGTCCAGCGTCCCTGCGGCCATCCCGTCCACGACCTGCTGCCAGCGGCGTACCCGCCGTTCCGCCCGCTGCCGGGTGGCCGGATCCTCGTGCGTCCCGGCGGTGGTCAGGGCACGTGCGAGCTGGCCCAGGGGAAAGCCCACGCCGACGCGGATGTCGTTGTCGCTCACGCCAGCGTGGCGGGCCCCGCCCCCGCGCCCTCCGGGAGGCAAGCCCGGTGCTCTGCTCACTGAGCTACACGCTGATGCCGCGACACTCTACGGAGTTCACCGCCGCGTCCGCACCCGAGATCTGTTCAGTCGCTGACTCTGCTGCGGGCCTGGTACAGCAGGTCCTGGTACTCGGGGTGGCGGTCGATCCACCCCGCGATGAACGGACAGGTGGCCAGAACCCGCAGGTTCGCGGCACGCGCCTCGTTCAGGGCCGCGCGGGCCAGGGCCGCCCCGACTCCCCTGCCCTCGTACTTCGGCGACACCTCGGTGTGGACGAACGCGACGAGTTCCGCGGTACGGATGTACTCCGCGATGCCCGCGACCTCGGACTCTCCATCAAGCCGGGCCTCGTACCGCTTGGCCTCGGGAACGTCCGTCACTACGACCATCACGGTTCCTCCTGTTGTCTTCCGAGCGAGTTGTCTTCCGGGCGAGCCTCGGCGCGAATGTCCATGATGGTGGCCGCGGCCCCTGATCGCCATGTTCACAGCCAGTCGTGTTCGCGGGCGTAGCGCGCCGCTTCGTGTCGGGTCCGGGTCGGGTCTTGCGCATGGCGTTGGAGAGATAGTTGCGTACGGTGCCCGGTGCGAGGTGCAGCCGCGCGGCGATGTCGGTGAGCGAGTAGCCCTCGCCGGTGACTTGCAGCACGTCGGCTTCGCGGTCGGTGAGCGGGTTGTCCTCGGTGACGGCGCGTGCGGACACGTCCGGGTCGATCTAGCGTCTGCCCGCGTGCAGGGCGGCGATGACGGAGGTGATGTGGGCCGGCTCGGCGGAGCTTCAACGCCTTGCGCGGCACGCCCGGTCGGGCGTGCCGGGTCACCAGAAAGGCCGTGGTCACGGTCAGGGCGCACGGGTTGTCGCCGTACACGTAGGCGCCGTGCCCCGCTGCCGTCGACGCTCACCCGGACCAGCCGTCTACGCCCGGTTTCCTGCCGTCATGCCGGGCCGGACGACCGAGGAGTCCCCGGCTGGGACGATCAAGAGGGTAACGGGGGTGACCGCGACCGCGTCGTCCACGGCGACGTGGGACGTGTCGTAGGCGGCTGAGCGGGCGGCCTCGCGGTCGCCAGCGTTGTCCAGCGGTCCCAACGGCGGTGGGCCGGCAGTCATCAGCGGGGGCCGAAGACCGTACCCAGCTTGGGCAGCCGCGCGTTGTCCAGCTCCCACTGCAGCACGGTATCGAGCGTGTCGAGTGCCCGCCCCTCGACCGTGGCCTTCGTGCTCTGCACGCCGTCGACCACCTCGGGCAGGGCCGCCACCACCGCTGCGGTGGCGGTCCGGATGGGCTCTTCGGCCCCGTCGGCCACGGCCCGGATCAGGTCCACCACCGGACTGCGGGCGGTGCCCGCGTACCGCCCGGCGATCCGCTCCAGGCCGGCCGGCATTCCGGCCCCCGCCTCCCGCGTGGCCGCGGACAGCCCGGCGAGGAGGAACTCGACCAGTTCGCTGCGGCCCACGGCGAGACCGGGCAGCACCGCCGCGACCGCGGCCCGGGTCGCTGTCTCCGCAGGCGTCTCGGCGCCGCCGTCTTCCGGGGCGTCCGCCTGGTAGGCCAACCGCCGCCGACCCGCGGTGCTCATCTGGAACAGCACCATGAGCGTCATCGCCCGGTAGAAGTCGCTCACCCCGTCGGCACCCGCCAGCGCGGCCAGCAGCGGCACAGCGCCCGGGGTGGCGGGCACCACCGAGCCCTGCGGGAACGCGTCGTTCGCGATCGCCGCGATCAGGTCGCCCACACCGTCGAAGGTCCGGCCCTCGAAGGGCACCACCTCGACGGCCGCACGAAGATCGGCGGCAGGACGACGGAAACCACCGCACCTGAGTCCAGGAGGCGCGGGCAGAGACGGCGCGGCGGCCGTCTGCCCGCCGACGAGCTCCGCGCGGATCCGGTCGGCCTCGGCCCGGTCGAGCTCGTACGCGAGGCCCTCCCGGGAGAAGCGCTCGATCGCCTTGTCCGGAAACTGGCCGCACGCCGAGTTGACCTGCCCGCCGTACTTCCGGGCAATGGCCGCAACAGCCTTCTTCTCGGCCGGTGAGACCTCCAGCAGACCCTCGTAGGGCGGGTCCACAGCCAGCGAGTGGGCTCGCCACCAGCCGGCGAAGCGATCCTCCAGCGGGTCGGTCGGCACCTCCCGTACCGCGACCAGCAGGTGGCCGCGCTCGGCCAGCTTCTCGGCGACGGCGTAGGCCGAAACCTCATCCGGCACCGACACGACGAAGCGCATCTCACGAATCACGGCGGCATGCTATCGACGATGGGTCGGGCTGCCCGGCCCCGCAAGCGCCGGGGCAGCGCCCATCTCCACAACATCATCCCTCGCGAGGTGACGCCAGCACCGTTGTCCGGCAACACCTTCACCGAGTTGCGAGACATACGTCAGGGACTTCCGTTCGCGGTCGGGGCTGTCGTGGATGTCGTGTGGCCAGACGATGATCGCCAGCCGTTGACCATGTCGTGGATGATCGTCCGAGTCGCCGGATACAGGGAGCGGTAGGCTGTATAGCCGCGATGGTAGGCGGCGGCAGTGGATGGGTCTGGTTCGACCCTTGCGGCCCACCGTGTCCAGTCGTCAGCACGATCAACCAGCCCGACGGCGAGGCCGGCAAGGTATGCGTCACCGTAGCTGGCTCCGATCGTCTGCTCGGGGATCAGCTGTGTTTGGCCGGTGACATCGGAGACGATCCGGGTCCACAGTGGGCGGGCTCCGCCGCCGACCGCGATGACCCGCTGCGGTGGTGTCAACGCACCGCTCATCTCGTCGAGGTGGTGGCGTATCGCGTACGCGGTCCCTTCCAGCACCGCTCGATAGAGGTGCCCACGGCCGTGGTCGAGGGTCAGTCCGGCGACGAGACCGCGTGCCTTTTCGTCGAACAACGGGGTCCGTTCACCGGCGAAGTACGGCAGTACCACCAGGGCGTCGGCGCCGGCGGGGACGACGGCGGCCTCGGCGGCTAGCTGCTCGTAGCTGGTGCCGCCGACCAGCTCGCGTAGCCACTCGACCACTGCACCCGAGGTGGCGGTGCCACCCGCCACGCAGAAGCTGCCCGGATACTGAGGGCCTCGCTGGCGGAGATGTTCCGGGCGGACCGCCCGGGCCAGCTGCAGAAGGACGAGGCACCGGCTACCGGACGCGCGTGCGAGGTGGGACGGCAACCGACGAGGACCGACCTGGGCTTCGCCCTGTGACGGCGGTCGAGGATCCGGACTGCCGCGTACCGCTCGGGATGGTCACGGTGTTGTCAGCGGGCACGCCAGTAGGCGAGCGCCTCCACCTTCTCCTTGTCGACGCCGAGCCGTCGTCTCAGGTGCTTGACGATGCTGCGGGTGCTGGCCGCCTCGCAGGTCACCCAGTACAGGGCTTCGTCGTCGGCGGCACTGAGGGCCGCGGTGACGGTGTCCACCAGGTGGCTGCCGTTGTCGCGTCGCGGCACCCAGACCGCCTCGTCGTGCGGGCGGGTATGCAGCGACAGGACCTGCTCGCCTTCGTGGGCGTACTCGAGCCAGGCCGTGGCCGACGCGGGTCCGGCGGCGTCGAGCAGGCTGTTGATCGCCGGCAGTGATGCCGCGTCGCCGACCAGGTAGAGGCGGGCGGGCGCCGGATCGGGGAGGGTGAACGAGCTACCCTGCACGGTCGCCTCGATGGTGTCTCCCGGCCGGGCCGACATCGCCCAGCGGGCCGCGCAGCCGTCGTGCAGGGCGAATACGAGATAGAAGTGTCCGCTGTCCGCGTCCGGATCGACCAGTGTGTACGCCCGCTGGTGCGAGCGGCCCTCGTTGTTGAACCACAGGCGGATCCACATCGTGGGGTGCACGCCGCAGGTCTGCAGCAGGTCACCTCCGTCGATGAGCAGTCGTTGGTAGTGGTCACCGACCGGCTCGTTGTCCAGGACGGTGAGCTGGAAGCTTCGGCCCCCGAACGCCTTCAGTACGAGCGCTTCCCAGTTCCGCTTCACGTGGTTCTCCCCTGTCGATGCGGTCGAATGACGATGGTGGCGACCGGCGACACCCGTACCGGTCGGGATCGGGCGACCATTCGCGCGGGCCGAGGCTCCAGGGGCAGACTCATGGCGTGCGGGTCAGCGGTAGCGCCCGCACCAGCATCCGGTGCGGACGCCAGCCGGGGAACGGGACGAGGTCACCGACGTGGCGGAATCCGGTCCGTTGCAGCGCGTGCCATACCCGGGTGTTGGTCTCGGCGACCGCGAGGCAGACTCGTTCCTCACCTCGCCGCGTCAGCAACTCCGTGGTCATCCGGATACCGAGGCGGTGCCGGCGGAATTCGGGCAGCACGAACGCCTCGCACACGGCGAAGGTACGGCCGGGCCACTCCACTGCGAGGTCAGGGTCGTCGGCTGCGGTCAGGTCGCGCCACCACAGGGTCTCCGGTGGTAATGGGCAACCCGCAACCGCCCCGACGAGGTAACCGTCGACGTACCCGAGAGCGGCCTCGAAACCGGGAGCGTCAACGGTCCACTGGAGGCGCTCCTCCACCGTCGGCGCACGATGGTCGACCAGGTGTAGGTCGTGGGCGTGCACTCGGCGGTAGACCTCGGCGAGGGTCTCGACCTTGACCTGGTTGGTGATGTCGACGGTGCTACCGACACCGTCGATCGTCGTGATCGCAGCACGCGACGACATCCGACCTCCGCACAAGTTTGGTTAGGCTAACCTAACAACGCTTCGGGTGCCTGGCAAGATCTGCGCACCAGTTCACTAATCACGATCAGGACGTCATTGAGCGTTTCCCAACTGGGTTTGCGTTGGGAGAGGGTGGGCTCGGGCGCCCCGCTGTTGGGTCGGGTTGAGGCTCCCGGTAGGACAGCGGCCAAGAAGGATGCCCCCACCGGGAGCCTCGTTGCTGTCTTACCCTGCCTCAATCCCACCTGCCCAACGGCGACACCTTCACCCGCCTCGCCTCCGGCTTCGGTATCGGTGTCGGTGTCGCCACCGCCTGGCGCTACGTCCGCGAGGCAATCACGTTGCTGGCCGCGACCGCCGACGACCTCACCGTGGCCATGACCCGGATCCGCGGCTGTCCCGGAGGCGGCCGGCTGCGCCGCCGGCCACGCCGAGGACACCCTATTTCGCGCCAACCGTCACCGCAGCGACTTGAATAGCGGTGTGCAGGTCAGCAAGGACGGACGGAACTGGCGGATCGGCACCGCCGCCGACGTGGAGTGGATCGCCGGTCACACCACTGCCGGCATCTCGATCACCACCGCCATCCCGCCGATTTTCGACGCCTACGCCACCACCCACCAGGCCGACGACGTCACCGTCGCCGCCTATGAACACGCCTTGGTCGAGGGCCTCATCACGCAGACCCCCGACCAGCCCTGGTGGCTGGCTTACCTCGACACCGGCGCCCACGACATCGTCTTTCCCCGCGCCCCCAGGGTGTCGCTCTACTGGAACTGGTCTTACGTGCTGGTCGAGGCCGGACCCGAGCAGGCCCTCACCTGGCGGACCGGTCACATGCGCCACGGCCGCGGATCGCTACCCGACCTGTTCTTCCCCGCCGATCGATCATGGCTGGTCTCCGCACTCTGGGACGACACCTGGACCTGCGTCGGCGGCCCGGAACCGCTGATCAACGCCCTCCACCGCGACCCCCTGGCCAACGCCCGCCGGGTCCGACCCAACGAAGACGCGCTGCCACCGGGACTCACCCGCGAGTGACACCCAACGCCTGACCCGGTCGCGCCACCCCAGACGGCACCCGGGGCGAGTGGATGTCCCACACCCCAGGGCCGGCACCCGGCCGTAGCCGATCGGAGAGGTCGTCGAGAACCTCCATCGTCGACCGAGACGCCTCGATGCTGGTGACGTCGGCGACGAGGGTGGGTGTGGATCTGGGTGCCGTCGGCGGCGGTTGCTTACCGGATGCCGTGCCACTGTGGTCGCCGCAGTGAAGGGGGTGGGGGATGGTGCCGCCCGGAGCAGGCGGGGTTGGGATCAACCGCGGCTGGGGGAGCCAAAGGCGACTTCGTCGCGCCGTCGTCCTCCTGGTGGCGATTCATCGTCCGAGCGGCCATGGCATGCGGTACGTGTGGCGCGAGCTACGCGCAGTCGTGGTGGCGGAAATCAAGCTGCGGCCCGGGGGCAGATCATGGGGTGCAGCAGCCGGGACAGCTCGGCCACATCGGCCACGGGCCGGTCGAAGGCGAGCCGTGTACGCCTGGTCGCGCCGGGTTTGCCGTACGCCACCAGCAGTCCGTACCGGTCGATCCGGACCACCCGGGGTGACTCGCCCCCGGTCAGTGTCAGGCGCCGTCGTAGGTATCCGGCTACCTGCTCGGTGTGGTGGTCGGTGAGATCGGCCAGCAACTCCGCCTCGACCGGATGCAGTGGGTCGGGCTCAGCCTCCGCGTACGCCTCGGGGTCGATTCGGCGGACCTCGCCGCCACGTTCCCAGCGTGCCTCGGCCACCTCGAACCGATGCAGGTGGAACCGGACGCCGACGTCGAGCAGGTCGGTGGTCGGCTGGGTGGTCGCGAAGTCGATGGCGGCGCGGCGCGCCTCCTCCCCGTCGAGCCGCTGGGCCCAACCAGAGATCCAGGCCCGGCCGAGCGAGGGCGCGCCGGCGGCCGGCGGCAGGTCGAGGACGTCGAGCACGGTGGCGACGTCGGTGTCCCCGGCCGGCGGCACCAGCGCCATGGCGAGGTCGCTGACGACCGGCACCAGCAGCAGCACTCGCCCGTCGGGGTCGGTGGCGTGTCGGACCTGGTGCGGGCCGGCGTGCCGGGCCAGGTGGACGAGGGCGGGCAGCTGGCCCGCGACAAGGGTGCGCACGATCTCCGCCGGGCTGGGCCGCATAACCCCGACCTCCTCAAGATAGGTTAGGCTTACCTAAGTAACAGGCTAGACCATCCGATCGGAGACGTCGACGTGAACCACCCACGCCCCAAGGCCCGACTCTCCCGCGCCCTCGGCATCCCACTGACCCGCAAGTGCGTGCGGTACGTCGAGCGGCGTCCCTACCCGCCGGGCGTGCACGGGCGCAGCCGGCGCAAGACCTCCGACTACCAGGTGCGGCTGCTGGAGAAGCAGCGGTTGCGCCACCAGTACAACGTCAGCGAGGCCCAGCTGCGCCGGACGTTCGACGAGGCCGCCCGCCGCACAGGGAAGACCGGCGAGTCACTGGTCACGCTCCTGGAACAGCGCCTCGATGCGGTGGTGCTGCGGGCCGGAATGGCCCGCAGCATCTACCAGGCACGCCAACTTGTCGGGCACGGCCACTTCACCGTCGACGGGCGCAAGGTCGACCGCCCGTCCTACCGGCTGCGGCCGGGCCAGGTAGTCGCGGTGCGCCAGCGCAGCCAAGCCCTGCCACCGTTTCAACTCGCCGCCGCCGGCGCCCACGCCGAGGAGCAGCCCCGGCCGTACCTGTCCGTGGACCTCAGCGGGCTGCGCGCCACGCTGCTGCGTGAGCCGGCCCGCCGCGAGGTGCCGGTGGTCTGCGACGAGCAGCTCGTGGTGGAGTACTACTCCCGCTGACGGGATGAGCCCTTGGGCGGCAGCGGAGCCCGGTTAGGACGTTGCCGCCCTTGAGGGTGACGACGGCAGTGCGACAAGCCCGCCCACCACGGTCCGATCCGACCCGGGTTCGTCGTCCTTCGAGGTTGTGAGTCGAGGAGCGGGGCTTGAAGCCGCCGTTCGGAGTGAGTGTGCCGGCCGGCGGTTCTGCCCTATTCGCCCTTACACGGCAGCTCAGATCACTACCGTTAACCGAGATCGGCAGCTCCGGGGGGGTATGGGGGCGTTGGCGCACGAGGTGGTCGAGCTGCGGGTGCATGGGGTCTCCGGCACCTCCGCCGAGGCGCTGCTGGATCATCCTGTGGTGACCCGGGTGGCAGGCGACGACCACGCCGGCTTCTATCGGCCCCGCCCGAGGTTCGGGATCAGCGACCGCCCGGAGTGCCTGCGGGTGGAGGCGTATCGCTGGGGTGCGCTGACTGCGGGCAGCGCGGTGCGCACCCTGTCACTGCTGTTTCTCCTCCCTTTTATGTTGATCAATCTCGCTGTGTGGGCACGACCGCCGACTGGCGGCGATGGTGGGATCATCGGGCCGGTCTGCCGGTTGATCGCCGCCACCCTGACCGCCGCTTTCGTCCTGTCGGTCGTCGGGGCGACCGTCGACATCGTGGGGTGGCAGTGCACTCCCTACGAATCCTGCCTGCGGGGCCGTGGCTACCTGGCGTGGCTGGCAGAGTTGCCGCTGGGGCCGCGTCTGGCGCTGCTGGCGTTACTGCCGGTCGCCGCCCTGCGATTGCTCTGGTGGCTCGGGAAACGTTCGGCCCGGGTGTTCGAGGCGTTCCCTGCCGCACGCGGGCAGGATCATGGCGAGGAGCGGATCGACCGGCCCGGCTTCTGGGACGACGCCCTCGTCGTACGGCGACTACGGGTCATCCACGTCGCGGTCGGCCTCGGCACCCTCGACGTCATGCTGTTAGGGGCGAAGATCCAACGCTACTCCCACCCCATCGCGTACGTCCTGTTCATCGCAGCCTGGGGCCTGCTGGCCGCCTGCGCCGTCCTACTCGTCCGACCGGCTCGCCGCAGCGAGGACGGGTCGCAACGAGGGCCGGCCGACCTGCGCGGCATCCGCACACTGCAGATCGCGGCCACCACCCTCACGGTGCTGGCGATCGCCTACACCGCCGTACCTCAGTCCTCACAGCTGCCGCAGGGCCAACTGCCGGGGTACGAAGGTGCTGTCGCCGCCCTGGTCGCGGTACAGGCTGCCTTGCTGGCCGTACTCACCGCCGCCACGCTCGCGCAGCGGCGACGCGCTCACCACATCGCCTCGCCCTGGCTCAGCGGACTGGCCTCCCCGGTCCTCGCCGCCGCAGCGGTCGCCGCCGCGTACGGCTTCTCCGCCGCCCTGGTCTACCGGGTCGCCGACTTCCTCGACCGGGGTGACATCCCGAATCCGGTCCGACCCAGCAAGCCCGGTGCGCCTCTGCTGGAGCCACCCGTCTCCTACCGTTGGGCGGCACTGGCCGGGCTGGTCGCGGTCCTGGTCGTCGCGGCCACGATTTTCTGGCAGCTGCTGGCGACCCGGCGCCGACGCGCGCGGATGGCCGAGGCCATCGTCCGGCGGGATTTCCCCGATGTGCCGCCGGAGGCGCTGCCCCGCCGCGACGACGTCCGGACGGCCGTCGCCCGAGCCGCGATACCCGAACAGCTCAACCCAGCTGTCATCGTCTTCCTCGTGCTGTCGCTGCTCGGCGTCACGACGACCGCCCTCGACGTCGCCGGTCTGGGCCCGTCCGACCTGAGCGCCAGGTTCGCCCACACCGGCAGCGCTGCTGCTACTGCGCTGGCGCTCGCAACCGATGTCGGAATGTACGTCATCGGCCTGATCGGGCTCGGCATCCTGGTCCTCGGGCTGCTGTCCTACCGGTCCGAAGGCACCCGGCGCACGGTGGCGGTGATCTGGGACCTGGGGACGTTCTGGCCGCGTACCGTGCATCCCTTCGCGCCGCCCTGCTACGCCGAGCGGGCGGTACCAGAACTCGCGAAGCGGATCACCGCGCTGACCACCCGGGGTGCGGTGATCCTGTCCGGGCACAGCCACGGCTCGGTCCTCGCCGCCGCCACGCTGCTTCAGCTACCAGCCGACGTGCGGTCCCGCGTGGCGCTGTTGACCCACGGCAGCCCTCTGCACCGGCTCTACGCCCGGCTCTGCCCTGCCTTCCTCGGTGACCCGACCTTGTACGAGTTGGGAAGCCGGATCGGCTGGCGGTGGGTGAACCTGTGGCGCGACACCGACCCGATCGGCGGACCCATCTTCTCGGCGCACCGGCCCGGCGAGCCGCCACTGCCGGGGCCAGCCGGCACGGTCGACCGGAGGCTACGCGATCCACACGCGGTCGTCGCCGCCCCAGACGACACCGTCCCACCACCGATCGCGCGGCACTGGCCCTACCACACCGACCGCACCTATGAAGCGGCCGTACGCGAACTGGCAGACCGTCTCAACCCAGGCCAATGCCACCCGGGCAACGAACATTGACCAAACAAGCACATATTAAGCTGCCGTGCCCTCTGGTCGGTGCGATTCGGCGTGCCGCCCCTGGCTGACCGCCGCGACGACGCTCGCGGTGTTCCTGGCCTACGCCAGCCCGGCCGGTCGGGCGTTGATCGACCGGGAGTTGTAGCCGGTTTCCCGTCGCCCAGGGCCAGGCGGATGGCGAGTGTGACGACTGTCGCACCGAATCGGGACCCGATTCGGGTAAGCCCGTCGTCATACCGGTTGTGAGAGCAAGCATGGATGCCGCCGACGAGGGGGAACTCGTACGCCGTGTCGCCCGCGGAGATCGGCAGGCGTTCGACGAGCTGTACCGGCGTACGGCACCGTGGCTGGAGGTGCGGTTGCGCCGCCGGTGCGCGGACCCGGACCTGGTCGCCGAGGTGCTTCAGGACACCTACCTCGCGGTCTGGCGAGCGGCGGGCAGCTTCGCCGGTGCCCAGCCCAGGGGAAGCGCGGTGGGGTGGCTGTGGACCATCGCCGCCCACCGTCTGGTCGACGCGTTCCGTCGCCGCGCGCGGAAGGCGCGGGTGCCGCAGGTGCAGCTCACGCCGAGTACGGCCCCGGCCGCCGAGGATGAGGTGATGGCCGCCCGGGTGGGGCAGGAGTTGGAGCAGGCCCTGCTCGTGCTGCCGCCCGAGGTCCGGGCCGCCCTGCGCGCCACGGTTCTCGACGGGCTCTCCGCGCGGGAGGCGTCGGTGCTGCTGGGCGTGCCGGAGAACACCGTCAAGTCTCGCGTACGCCGAGCCCGGATCGCCCTACGGGAGGCGCTGTCATGAACACCCACCCCAGCCTGACCCAGATCGACGGGTACGCCGCCGGGGATCCCGGCCTCGACGAGGCCGAGGTCTGGGCGGTCGAGGTGCACCTTGAGGACTGCGCCGACTGCCGTGCCAGGCTGGCCGCCAGCACCACCGCCGATGCCCGCTCCCTGATCGACCGGGTCGCGATGAACCTGGACCGTGAGCTTGCGCTGTCGCCGGTCCCCGCCGGCCGCATCCGGTCCTGGTCGGTGTTGCGGCAGCGCTGGTTCGTGGGCACGCTGCTGCCGTGGCTGGCGATGACCGCCGCGGTGCTGGCCTGCGCCGTGCTGCTCGGCGAGCTGTGGGTCGGGATGCCCTCGCTGGTGCTGCTGATCGCACCACTGGCTCCGTTACCCGGCGTCGCGGTCGCCTGGCACCGTCGGGCCGATCCGGCCTGGGAACTGATCGCCGCCACGCCCGCCGCCGGTCTGACCACGCTGCTGCGGCGAACGGCAGGGGTGTTGGCCTTCGTCATTCCGGCGCTCGCGGTGGCCGGTGCCCGCACCGGGGTGTCGTTGGCCCTGATGCTGGCGCCGTGCCTGGCCTTCACCGCCGCCACGCTGCTGCTGGGCACCCTGATCGGCGTACGCCGGGCCGCGCTCGGCCTGGTCGCGGCCTGGACGATCGTCGTGATCGCACCGAGCCTCGCCATCGCCCGGATTCCGGCAGTGCTGGCAATGGAGAGCGCCGGCATCTGGGCGGCGGCCGCGGTTGTGCTGACCGTCGCGGCCTTCTTCCGGGCCGACGGATTCCGGCGTCTCTCCCAACACGGCTAACGAAGAACGCTTCTGCTCATTTGCCACCGACGACCACCGAAAGAGTTGATGATGATGCGTGCCGTGAGTGCGGCCGAAACAGCCGCCACCGTCCATCCCTGGGCGATCCATGCGGAGGCGTTGCGGGTCCGGGCCGGGCGGCACCTGGCCGTCAACGGCCTCGACCTGGCCCTGTCCACCGGAGTGCACGGGCTGCTCGGCCCGAACGGTGCCGGAAAGACCACGCTGATCCGCGCCCTGGCAACTGTCCTGGCTCCGGCCGGTGGGCAGCTGACGCTGCTCGGGCGCTCGGTCGGTGGTCGCTCCGACCTGCGATCGGTGCGCCGCGCCCTGGGTTACCTGCCGCAGCATTTCGGCTTCTACCCGCGCTTCACCGTACGCGAGTTCGTCGGGTACATGGCCTGGCTGAAGGAGATGCACAAGGCCGACATCCCGGCGGCGGTGCAGCGAGCCGTCGACCGGGTCGGGCTGACCGCGAAGGCTGACGCCCGGATGAAGACCCTCTCCGGCGGCATGCTGCGCCGCGCCGGTATCGCCCAGGCCATCGTGAATGATCCGCAGCTCCTGCTGCTCGACGAGCCGACCGTCGGTCTCGACCCGGAACAGCGCCTCGACTTCCGGGAACTGCTGCGTGACCTCGGCACCGACAGCTGTGTCCTGGTCTCCACCCACCTGGTCGAGGACGTGGTGGCGGCCTGCACCGACGTCGTGGTGGTCAACGAGGGCCGGCTGGTGTGGCAGGGCACTCCCGATGCGCTCGCAGCACAGGGCGCTAAAGGTGACGCCGGCGACAGCCCGGCCGAGCGCGGCTACTCCGCTCTCCTGCGCCGGCAGCGGATGGAGGCCGCCCGATGAACATCCTCGGTCTGGAACTGCGTCGTTCTGCCGCGCCCGGTGCCGCACTGATCACGGTGATGATCGGGGCCGGCGCACTTTATGCGGCGACCGGCCGGTGGTCGAGTGGTTGGATGGCGCTGGCCATGACCATGCGGGAGTACCTGCTCCTGTTGTGGCCACTGGCGCTGGCCGCCGGCGCCTGGCAGGGCCGCCGGGAGCACCGGGCGAGAGTCGGCGAGCTGTTCGCCAGCACCGCCCGGCCCCGCGCCCAACGGATGCTGCCGATTCTCGGCGCGATGGCCGTCGCACTCGGGCTCGCGTACCTGCTGGTGACCGCAGCGGGCATCGCCTGGATCATCACCACCGCCCAGCACCGGCCGCTGCTGAACTTCATCGTCGTCACCGCTGTCGGTGCGCTGTCCCTGGTCGCCGCGGCGTGGCTCGGCCTGGGGATCGGGCGCATGCTGCCCGCCCTGGCGACCGCCCCGGCGTTGGGGGTGGCCGGCGTCCTGCTCATCTTCTTCAGCGTCGTCCGGTTTCCGGACTGGCTGGCTGCGGCGGTCTCCCCGGCGCACGGTTCGAGCCCGTTCCATGCGTACCAGACGATCGACAACCGGGTCAGTGGCACGCTTGCGATCTCGATGACCGCGCTCGCCCTCACCGGCCTGCTGCTGTTCGGGGCGGGCGGTTGGCGTGGCCGTACGGCGGCGTTGCTGCCGGCGGTGCTCGGGATCACCGCGGCGATCGCGGTCGTCCCGAGGGACCAGGACGTGCTCAACTGGCCGGTCGACCCGGTCGCGCGGCAACTGGTGTGTACTGACGACACCCCGACCGTGTGCGTCAGCCGGGTCCACGCCAACGTGCTCGACACCCTGACCCCGCTGGCCCGGGAAGGTCTGACGATGCTGGCGAAACTGCCGGACGCGCCGACGGCCGTACATGAGGACACCTTCTCGCACGTTCTCGGCGACGTCCGGTCGACCCAGGATGGCGTCGTCACGATCGAGATCGGGATCGACGGACGGGGCGGGCTCGCGCATCCGGCCGCCGTGGTTCCCGGGATTCTCAGGCGGCTGGGGGTCGAGTACGACGGAAACTGTCGTCAGGGTGATGAGGCGGTCGAGCGTGCGGCGGCCTACTGGCTGATGGGGCGCAAGCCGCGGTCGGACGTCGGACTGGTTCCCGGAATGATCTTCGAGGAGCCTGAGATCAACGCCGAAGCCGTCACCCTGTGGCAGGGCCTGCGTGAGCTACCCGACGCCGAGGCGCTGGCCCGGATCACGGCGGTCCGCGACGCCCTTCGGGCCTGCACGGACGTCAGCGGGCTGCTGTCCGGGGGTGCCCGGTGACCTTCGCGATCCTGTATCTGCGCTCCCGGCGCGTACCCCTGGCCCTGGCCGTGGCCCTCGGCGGCGCAGCGGTGATCTGGACGCTGTGGCTGGCCTTCGCCGCGAAGCCGGACATCCCCACGTACGTGGTCGCCATGACCATCCTGCTGATGGCCGCGGTGCTGTCGGCCACCCTCGCCGGGCCGGACGAGAACCTGGACCGGACCGCCTCGCTGCGCTGGCCCTGGCGGCGCGCCCTGCACCTGCTCGCCGGCCTGGGGGTGATCGTGATAGTCCAGATCGCTACCCTGCACACCGGAGCCCGGTTCGGCCCGGCCGCCCTGGTGCTCCGCGACGCCGCCGGTCTGATGGGGCTGACCGCCCTGTGCACGGCGGTGGTCGGCGCCGACCGGTCCTGGTTCCTGCCGCTGGGCTGGACCACCATCTCGGTCATGTACTCCCAGGAAGGCACCTGGGCAGCAGCGGCGACCTGGCAGGGTCAACTGCCCGGCAACAGACCCGCCGCGTTGACAGCCACGGCACTCGCCGTCGGCGGACTGATCGCCTACTCGCTCGCCGGGCCGGCCCGCAGGGAAGCCGCCGAGTACGTCAGGTGAGCAGCCCTCCCCGAGCCGGTCCGTGTGCTCCCAACCCGAGACCTGATGGCCCGGATCGAGCGGCACGAACAGAAGAACTCAACCCTCAACAACCTCCCGGCTGCGATCACCAACCTGCCGCATTGGCCTTGGCCGCATAACCCCCGAAGGATTTACCAACCCAAGCACTAAGCCTGACGCTGATTACTGTGGAATGACAGTACGTGTCCGAGGGGCGAGCTGAACCTCGACTACATGATCAGGGCTGTTGTTACCCTGCGGCTTGTGTTGATCGTTGATGGGTGCTGATAACGGGCTCCACCAACGGATCAGCCGCTTCGGCGGTTACCCCACTGGCGCGGGCTCTGGACCGAGCCCCGACCGCTGATGTGCTGGCCCTTTCCAAATGGTTGAGGCGAGGCGACCTTGCCTTTCGCGCGCCTGGCAGCCCGATTTGCGGGAACGGCAGGCTGGTCGGTCTCGGCCGTGGTGGAGGATTCGGTATCCGCCGCGTGGTCGTCCTGGACGGGCTCAGGCTCCGGCATCGGGTTCTCCCTGGATTGGTGGGGCGCCCTGCGGTCCATCGACAGCCGACGGACGCGGACTGCTCGACGCCGGGGTGGGCACCCTGACGATATCGCAAGGCCGAGCCCGTCCGATCGACGGTCTCTCAGCCTCGATCGGTTGCTCGCGTACCACTCGTCGTGATGCGCAGGGCCTCGTCGTCGCAGGAGCACGGCACGACCGTCCGGGACGCGACCACGACATCACCGTGGTGTGAGCGTGCGTGGAGGTTCCGTGCGGACCGCGTTCGAACCATACGTCACCCGGGTCGACGGCCGCCGGATCTAACGATGCGCCGAAGCTCCCGGGTGGTTGTCGTCCGACAGGTCGGATCCCGCACCCCTTCGGATGGCCCGGTCGTGTCCCGAGTGGACGGGACAACGGTCCCTGGTGTCTGGGTCCGCTGCACGAACAGACTCGCCCAGCACCGTCCGGCCAGCCACCGACAGGAGTTCCACCATGCCGCAGAGGTGTGCCGTCGTCATGCCCGACAGCACCCGCCCACCGGGCCGGGGTCCCACCGCAGCCACCGGGTCCACCTCGGACGTCCCGTCGCACCGCGCCGGTCGGTGCCACCCATGACCCGACCGGTACAGGCGATCCTCGTCCAACACGCGGTCGCACTGCTGCGCCCCCTCACCGACGCGGCCGGCGACACCCAGGCCCGCGACCGGCTGTTGCGCGGCATGGGCTGGGACCTCTCCACCCTCGCCGGCTTCGACCTTCCCGCGTTCGTCGACGCCCTGGTCCGCTGCCGGGACACCGTGGCCCGGGTCGCCGCCCGGATCGACGCGGGCCTCGACGACCTCGGTGATGCGGCGTGGTGTCTCACCGAGATCCGGACCGCCGTCACGGCCGTCGTGGACCTGTTCGACGGCTGGCGGCCCCCACCCGCCCCGGGTGCGCCGGGCCGACCCGCTCCCCCACACCAGGACGCCGACCCGTACCGGCTCTTCCTCACCGACCTGTTCGGTTATCTGCTCGACGCGCACCTGGCGCTCTACGCCCCGAACCTGCGGGTCGCGCTCGACGTGCTCGGTGTGCGCCGGCTGGTCACCGCCACGGCGCCCGTCACGATCGGCGGAAGGCAGGCCCGGGACCGGCGGGAACGGCCCTACTTCACGGTCGACCCGGTGGGCCGGCTGCTGGTCGACCCGGTGGGTGTGCTCCGGGACCGGTTGTTCGGACCCGAGGGCCCACCCACGCTGCCCGCCGAGATCGCCGACGCCCTCGGCGAACCGCTGGTTCGGTGGCTGACCGGCGTCGGCGTGCCTGCCTCGTACGGCACCCCGGGCGTCGACGCGGCCGAGTCCGGGCTCAGCCCGGCGCAGCGCGACGCCGCCCGGCGTCTGCTGCACCTGTCCTGGTCGGCGCCGGTCGGCGCACCCGACGAGACGGGCACCGACCCGGTCGGTGACCCGCTGGGACAGGCCACCCTGCACCTGGCCGCGGGACTGGCCCGGGACACCGCGCAGGACCCGCTCGACCCGCCGCTGGCCCTCGTGCTCGCACCCCAGGGAACCCTCGACGCCACGGTCGAGTACGGCCAGTGGACCCTGCAGAGTCGACTCACCGGCCTGGTCACCCCGGTCGTGGTCACCCGGGACGGCGTGCGGTTCCGGCCCGCCGACGGGTCCACCCCGCCCGCCGGGGCCGAGCTGACCGGCTCGGTCGAGCTGCGGTACGCCAGCCCCACCCCCGGCGAGCCGGCCCTGCGCCTCGGTGCCCCGGACGCGACCCGACTGGAGGTCGACCAGCTTCGGTTCACCGCGCAGGGCCGGCTCACCGCCACCGGACCCACCGGTGACCTCGTCCTCAGCCTGGACGGCGCCCGCCTGCTGATCGCACCAGGCGACGACGGGTTCCTCGCCGCGGTCCTGCCGCCCTACCCGATCCGGATCGACCTGGACGCCGGGCTGCGCTGGTCACCGGAGCACGGCCTGACCCTCACCGCCGGTGGTGGGCTGGAGCTGGCCCTGCCGGTCGGTGCCAGCTTCGGCCCGCTGCACGTGGAGCACGTCACCGCCGGGGTGCGGGCCGGCAGCACCGGGCTGCCCGGCGGCGGCACCACCGGCCCCGTCTCCACCGCCGGGGCCGAGGTGCGGTTGACCACCGACCTCACGGTACGGCTCGGGCCGGTCACCGCCTCGGCCACCGGTCTCGGGGTGCGGGCTGCGCTGACCCCCGCCGACGGTGCCGGCAGCCTCGGCCCGATCGACGTGGACCTGGCGTTCCTGCGGCCGTCCGGGATCGGGATCGCGGTCGACGCCGGAATCGTCACCGGCGGCGGGTTCCTGCTCGCCCAGGACGACGGCCGCTACGGCGGCGTCGTCCAGCTCAACTTCCTCGACCAGGCGCTGTCCGCGGTCGGTCTGCTCGACACCCGGATGCCGGACGGCTCCCCCGGCTTCTCCCTGCTCGTCCTCATCTCGGTGCGGTTTCCCCCGGTCCAGCTCGGGTTCGGTTTCGCGCTCACCGGGGTCGGCGGTCTGATCGGGGTCAACCGGGCGGTCCGGGCACAGGCGATGCGTGACGGGCTCGCCGACGGCGGGCTGGACGGCCTGCTCTTTCCCGCCGACCCGATCGGCAACGCCCCCCGCCTGATCCGGGACCTCGACCGGTTCTTCCCCACCACCGTCGGCCAGCACGTGGTCGGGCCGACGGTCGAACTCACCTGGGGCGCGCAGGGCCTGCTCACTGCCCGGCTGGGCCTCTTCGTGCAGTTCCCGACGCCGGTGCGGGTCGTGCTCGCCGGTCAACTACGGATCGCGCTGCCGCCCGGGCGCACCGAACCGGTGGCGCTGATCCAGGTGGATCTGGTGGGTACGCTCGACTTCGGCCAGCGGACGGTGGCGATCGACGGGGTGCTGCGCGACTCCCGGCTGGCCGGGTTCACCCTCACCGGGCGGATGGCCGTCCGCGCCAACTGGGGAGACCGACCGTCCTTCCTGGTCTCGATCGGCGGGTTCCACCCGCGTTATCCGCAGCCGGACACCGTGCCGGTGCTGTCCCGGCTGACCCTGTCGCTGGGCGACGGCAACCCCCGGCTGCGGCTGGCGTCGTACCTGGCGATCACCTCGAACACCGTCCAGTTCGGGGCCCGCCTCGACCTGTACGCCGGGATCTCGGTCCCGCTCGTCGGGACCTTCGCCATCGCCGCGGTGCTCAGCTTCGACGCGCTGATCGTGCTCGAACCGCTCTCCTTCGCCATCGACATCTACGCGATGGTCGCGCTCACCTGGAACGGTGACCCGGTCCTCGCGGTGGAACTCGCCGGCAGCCTCACCGGGCCCCGCCCCTGGCGGGCGGTGGGACGGGCCAGTTTCACCTTCCTCGGCCGGCACTCCATCCGCTTCGACGTCACCGTCGGCAGACGCGCCGTCAATCCCCCGCCGCTGCGGGTGAACCTCGCGGAGCGGATCCGCGCGGCCCTGGCCGATCCGGCGAACTGGACGGCCGAGCCCCCCACCGGGACCGGGCCGCTTGTCACCCTCGCCGAGTCGGCCATTGCCGGCACCGAGGTCCTGGTGCACCCGCTCGGGTCGCTGACGGTCCGGCAGAAGGTGGCCCCGCTGGAGGTGACCGTCGACCGGTACGGCACGGCGGCCCTCGCCGGAGACGTACGGCGGTTCACTCTCGGCGCCGTCACCCTCGACGGTGTCCCGGCCCGGTCGACGCCGGTCGACGACCTGTTCCCCCCGGCGGAGTACCTCGACCTGGACGACATGGAGAAGCTGTCCGCGCCCTCGTTCGAGCGGTGGCCGTCCGGCTTCCGCGTCGACGACTCGGCGCTGACCCTGCCCCCGGAGCCGGCCTGGCGCCTGGTCGCCGCCCGGACCGAGGACGAGGTGGTGACCCGTACTCCCGACAGCGGCAGCACCGGGCAGACCGTGACCCGGCCGATCCCGGACGACCGGATGAAGGTGCAGGCCGGGGCCGGCGCGGCGGCCGTCAACGGAGCCGGCGCGCAGGGCGTCCGAGCGTTCGCCGGACCCGCCGGCGACATCAGCCTGGCCGAGCCGCTGTACGCGGTGGTCACCGCCACCCCGCCCACCGACGGCGCGCTGGCGGTGCTCACCCCGGCCCGACCACCGGCCCGGTTCGCCCAGGCCCGGGAGGCGCTCGCCGCCCAGGGGGCCGGCGGGGTCCGCAAGCTCATCGAAAACGACGACGTCCCCCGGGAGTGACCGTGTCCTCGACCTACCATTTCCTGCCCTGGGCCAGGGAGGGCCTGGCCAACCGGCTCCGCGCGCCGGGCCCCCGTGAGGACCCGCGCCGCGGCCACGTCACCGTCACCGCGACCCTGAACGAGGAGTCCCTCGGCGACATCGCCGTCGCCACCCTCGGCCCCGGCGACGTCACGGGGCTCGCCCCGCACCAGATCCTCCGCACCGACCCGCCGCCCGACACCCTCGGCTTCGAGCCGGACCACTACCCCACCCTGGACCTCGACTCGCCGACCCTGCCCTGGCTGTTCACCCCGCTGCCCCCGACCGGCGACCGGCTCCCGCCGTGGCTCTGCCTGGTGGCGGTCCGCCAACAGCCCGGAGTCCGGCTGCGCACGGACGGGGTGCGCAACACCACCGTGCTGGAGATCCGCGCGCCCGCCGACGCCCGGCGGGAACTACCCGACCTCACCCACTCCTGGGCCTGGGCACACGTGCAACTGGTCGGCGCCCTCGCCACCGGCGAGTCCGCCGCCCAGGTGCTGCGCCAGGCGCCGGAGCGGACCGTCTCCCGGCTGATCTGCCCCACCCCGCTACGACCCGACGCCCGCTACCACGCCTGCCTCGTGCCGACCTTCGCCATCGGCCGGGCGGCCGGGCTGAACCTGCCGCTGCCCGAGGGGACCGGACCGGCCTGGCACGCCACCGACCAGGAGGTGACCCTGCCGGTCTACCACCACTGGGAGTTCAGCACCGGCACCGGTCACAGCTTCGCCGACCTGGTCCGGGCGCTGCGGTTCCGATCGGCTCCCGAGGGTGTCGGCCGGCGCCCCTTCGACCTGGCCGGCAGCGGGCTCACCGCCCCGACCGGGGCGGCGCCGCTGCCCCCGTTCGACGGCGCGCTGGTACGCCTCGGCAGCGGCCACACCGCCCCACCGGACTGGGTACGGCAGGCCCTCGCCCCGCTCGTCGGCACCGGGTCGGGCAGCGCCGCTCCCCTGTACGGCGGCGAGCACCTCGACCGGCGGACGGTATCGGTCGGCGACACCGGCTGGCTGGCCGAGCTGAACCTCGACCCCCGGTACCGGGGCGTCGCGGGGCTGGCCGCCGCGGTCGTCCGGGAGCGTCAGGAGGACCTGGTCGCGGCAGCCTGGCAGCAGGCCGGCGACGTCGGGCCGGTCAACCGGCTGCTGGCCACCAGCGACGTGGCGAACACCGTCAACGGCAGTCTGCACGCCCGCCGGCTCACCGGCCTGCCAGCCGACGGGCTGACCCTGACCCAACTGGCGGCGCCGCTGGGACGCACCGCCGGGGCAGCGGTGGTGACCACGACCGCGTACCGGCGGGTCAGCCGGCGGCGCGGCCCCATCGCCCGACGGGTCGCCGCACCGGCCCCGGTCACCGTCGCGCCGGCCGACGTGGCAGCCCTGACCCGCGCCCTCGAACCGGCCCGGACCGTCAAGCAGCGGGTGGACAGCCGGCTCAACGGGGCCACCGGCGCCGACCAGCCGGACCGGATCCGGGTGGCACCGACCTTCCCGACCCCGATGGTCGGCGAACTGGCCCGGCTCGCACCGCAGTTCCTGCTGCCCGGCGCGGACCGGATCCCGCCGGAAAGCGTGGTCGCGTTGGAGACCAACCCCCGCTTCGTCGCCGCCTTCCTCGCCGGGCTGACCACCGAACTCGCCAGCGAGCTGCGGTGGCGAGATTTTCCCCTGGCCGAACGGGCCACCCTGTTCCGGCATTTCTGGGACCAGCGCGGCCAGGGCGGCGACGGCACCGCCGACGTGCCGCCGATCGACAAGTGGCCGGCCGACCGACGGCTCGACCAGGTGGTCACCGGCGACGCCGCCCGTCTGGTCCTGGCGGTCCGTGGTGAACTGCTGCGCCGTCACCCGCGTACGGCCGTCTACGCGGTCCGCGCCGCCTCACGGACCGCCCCGGCGGACGAGGCCGGCACCGGCAACGTGGCGTACCCGATCTTCGGCGGCACCCTCGGCGCGGACCTGCGCTACTTCGGCTTCGACCTGACCGAGGAGCAGGCGACCGGGCTGACCGACCCCCCGGGCTGGTTCTTCGTCTTCGCCGAACAACCCACCGAGACCCGGTTCGGCCCGCCCCCCACCGGCGACCCCCTCGCCGGCGCCGGGGTGACCGCCGCCGAGGTCGCCCGCCGCACCCTGCGGCTGCCACTGCGGGTGCTGATCCACGCCGCCGACCTGCTCACCGCCGACTGAGGCCGGAGAACGAGACACCATGCCCGACATCACCACCGTGCCCACCGGCACGCCGATCGCCCTGCTGCCGTACCGGATCGAGACCCGGTACCTACCCCGGTCCGGCGGCCAGCCCGGCGCCGACCTGCTGGTCCGGGTCTACCCCGACCAGATCCACTTCGACTCCCACGAGCCGGGGCTGACCCCGGTCGAGACGCAGGCCCGCAAGGAGTTCCTCGCCGCCGGTGGGCGCGATCCCGACCCGGACGCGCCCGACGTGGTCTCCGCGTGGGCCCGGCTCGTCGAACAGTTCGGCGAGACCCGCGCCGCCTGGCTCGCCCGGCGACCCACCGACGGGGAGCCTTTGGGCGACCGTCCGGCCATGTGGTCGCAGCCGGTGCGCGCCCGCGCCCTGCCGGACCGCTTCGTGGTGCTCGGGTACCGCGCCGGCCAGCTGGTGTTCCAGCGTGAGACCGCGCCGATCCCCCGTGACCTCGCGGTCAGCCCGCCGCCGGGCGAGGCCGTCACGCCTGCGCCGCCGCCGGCACCGGATGCCTCCGGGCACCGGCCGGACCCCCTCGACGCGCCGCCGGGCATGACCTGGATGATCGACCCCGCCGAGGGCGAGGCGAACGGCATGCTGCTGCGGGTCCCGCTCAGCCCCACCCAACTGGTTCTGGACCGGCTCGTCGTCCTCGGGGTCCGGGTCGAGGCCCGCCCGGGTGACCCCGACGGCACCGCCGGGGTGCGTGGCGCCGCCGACCTCGCCGCGCTGCTCACCTCGCACCGCTACACCGACGGACTCGCCCTGGTCGCCCAGGGCACCCCGACGAACAACACCGAACGCGGCCCCTCCGGCCTCGACGAGGCGGGCCTCGCCGCCACCACCAGCCGCCGGGAACTCCTCCCCGATGCCGCCGACGACGGCTCCGACGGGGCCCGGCTGGCCGCCGCGCTCGGCGTACCCCGCAAGGTGTTCGGCCGGGTCGAGGGGGCCGAGGGACGGGAGTCGCGCGACGCCCAGGCGATGAACGCCGCCCTCTGGCCCGCCACCTGGGGGTACCTGCTGGAACGGTTCCTGACCACCGTCGGTCCCACCCGGCTGGAGCCGTACCGGCGGCACTTCGTGGACTGGGTCCGGGCCCGGGGCCCCCTGGCCACACTGCGGATCGGCAACCAGCCGTACGGCGTGCTCCCGGTCGTCTCCCTGGACCGCTACCAGGCCGACCCGACCGACCCGACCGGCGCCCGGGTGGCCGACCTCGTCCGCCGCCTGCGCCCGACCTGGCTGACCGCCCTCACCACCAGCCGACCGGAGACGAAACCGGTGCTGGAGATCCTCAAGCGCCGCCCGGTCTCCGACGGCTACGCCATGCGGGGTGTCTTCGGCGCGCACGAGTGGTTCGACCGGGCCCTCGGCTTCGAGGGGGGACCGGAGGGGCTCGACCGGTCCCAACTGGCCGGGCGGGTCGTCGGGGCCCAGCTCATGCACCAGCGGATCAGCGCGGCGTTGGGGGTGCCGCCGTTCACGGCGTTCGACGCCGTGAAGGCGTTCACCGGCGCGACCCTCCACGACGGGCACCTGCCGACGGTCGCGGCCGACCTGACGGCGCCGACCGTGCCGTGGCTCGCCGCCCTGCGGGCCCGGATGCTGGCCACCCTGCCCGCCGACGTCGAGGCCGGTGGCTGGCCGGGCAAGCCGGCCGACTCGGTGCTGTACCTGCTGCTGCGGCACGCGGCCCGGCTGGTCGCCACCGGTCCGGCCCCGGACGTGCGGGGTTACCCGACCCGGGGCCACTTCGGCGACCCCGCCGCCGAACCGCCGCCGCTGAACCGGTACGAGGAACTGCTGGCCGCCCTCGACGACCTGGCCACCCGGCCCGCCCGGGTGGTCGATCTGGCCACCCGGGAGTCGCTGGACCTGGCCGGGTTCCGGTTCGACGCCTGGGCCACCTCGGTGGCCACCCGGCGGCTCGCCCGGCTGCGCGCCGACCCGCACGCCGGGCTCGCCCTCGGCGGATACGGCTTCGTCGAGAACCTGACCCCTGGCAGCCAGGACCTCGCCGTACCGGCCGACCAGATTCCGCCGGGTGAGGCGCCCGGCCTGCTGCGCCGCGCCAGCGACGCCGGCTACCTGCACGCGCCGAGCGTGGCCCAGGCGGCGACCGCCGCCGTGCTGCGGGCCGGTCACCTCAACCACGCCGAGGAGGCCGGCGCCACCGGGACCAGCCCCTTCGCCCTCG
The DNA here is from genome assembly GCF_000204155.1 of Micromonospora maris AB-18-032. NCBI lineage: Bacteria > Bacillati > Actinomycetota > Actinomycetes > Micromonosporales > Micromonosporaceae > Micromonospora > Micromonospora maris. Next base: position 3,825,542 of record NC_015434.1, read on the forward strand.
ACCTCTCCTCCCGCCGGGTCCGGCTCGGCACCGCCGTCGTCGATGGGCTGCGCCAGGGGCAGACCCTGGCGGCGCTGATCGGGTACCGCATCGAACGGGCCCTGCACGACACCGGGCAGGCGGCGGGCATCCCCGCGCTGCGTCGGGCGGTCGCCGCGCTGGCCGGTCAGACCGGTGAGCAGGAGGTGGTCGACGGAGTCGCGCTGCTCACCGCACACACCGCCGGGCAGCTGCGCTGGGGGGTCGGCGGGCTGCCCCCGCTGGCCGCCGTCCGACCGGCGATCGAGGTGGCCCGGGAAGCCCTCGACGCGGTCGGTGACCTCTCCGTCGCCGAAGGGCTGCACCACACGTTGCAGGGCAACTACCAGCGGGCCAGCGCGGCGCTGGCGATCGGCAAGGTCGACGGGGTCGCCCCACCGGAGCTGGAGGTGGTCCGTACCCCCCGCACCGGCGCCGGGATCACCCATCGGCTCCTGCTGATGCTGGACGCGCCCCCGCCCGACACCGGGCCGGGCGGGTGGCAGACCGGCCCCCGGGAGACCGCCGAGCCCGCCCTCGCCGCCTGGGTGGCGGCGGTGCTGGGCCCCGCCGAGCGGGTGGTCGCCGACCTCACCTTCGTCGACCCGGCGACCGGCGCGGCCCTGGCTCCGAACCGCCGGGTCACCCTCGACGACGCGCTGCCGTACCCACTGGACCTGCTCGGGTACGCCGACGACCCGGCCGGGATCGAGAGCCGGCTCGCCTGGCATCACCTGGACCCGGCGCGCCGCCCGACCGACGTCGGACCGGACGCCACCGTGCGGCTCCTGCCGGACCCGGCCGGTCCGCTCAGCGCCGGCCAGGTCTACCTCACCGACCTGCTGGAAGTGGTGCGCTCGATCGCGGCGGTGCTCTCCACCGCCCGTCCGCTGACCCGCACCGACCTGGTCGCCGGTGGCACGGCGGGCGACGAGGACGAGCCGGACGGGGTGCTCCTGGAGGAGTTGCGGCAGCGGGCGACGGTGGCCCACCTGGGCCTGACCACCCTGCGGGCGGCGCTGCGCGACGCCGTCGGGGACATCGAGGACCACGGGCACCCTGAGGGCGTCGCCGACCTGAGCACGGCGGCGGCGCACCTGCTCACCGCCACCGCCTTCGGGGTGCCGAACGTGGTGCCGGTGGCCCGGCACATCCTCGACGCCACCGCAGCTGACGGTGGGCCCGCGGCCGAGGTGACCGCCGCCGCCGTGGCCACCCTCACCACCCAGGTCCTCGCCGGCTACGCCGAGGTGCGGCGCCGCAGCATGGCGGCGGACGAGATCGCGGCGCGGGCCAGCCGGGCACCGGACTGGGTCGACCTGCTCCGGGCCGTCTTCGGGCCGGGTTTCCTGGTGGTACCCCGGTTCACCCCGGCCGACCCGGGCCAGCTCGCCCGCGCGTTCGCCGGCACCTCGGTCAGTGGCGCGCCGGCCGGTCAGGAGCCGCTGGCCTGGTTCGCCCGGACGGCCCGGATCCGGCCGGCCGTCGCGGCGGTCGAGACCGTCTGCCGGTTCGGTCAGGCGCTGGCGACCGGGTGGGGTCTGGACCTGAGGGTCGGTCAGGTGCCCGCGCCGGCCGCCGGGGAACCGGCCCGGCGCTGGGTCGGTCTGCCGCCGCTGGACCCGGCCGACACCGTGCCGACCGGGGTGACCTCGCTCGTCGCGGTCGGCGCCGGCCCGGCCGCCACCGGCTCGCTGGCCGGGCTGCTGCTCGACGAGTGGGGCGAGGTGGTGCCGGCCCGCCGGGAGACGACGGCGGTCGCGTACCACTACGACGCGCCCGGGGCGCAGGCACCGCAGGCCGTGCTGCTGGCCGTCTCGCCCCGGCCGGCCGGCAGCAGCTGGACCCTCGACGACCTGGCCGCGACCGTCAACGAGACCATCGACCTGGTCAAGCTCCGATCCGTGGACCGCACCGACCTCATCCCCGAGCACCTGCTCAGCTCGCTGGCGTACCTGCCGCTGTGGCCGACGACCGCCCCCGGCGCGGTGGAGGTGAGCCGGCTGGCATCGGTGCCGGCGACCTTCGGGGTGCCGAAGGTCGCCGGGCAGCCCCGGATCGGCTCCGTCGTCCTGAAGGGAACGCAGACAGCGCTCGCCGGAATCCGGCAGGGGCGCACCGTGCAGGTCATCGTCACCGGCGAGAACCTGCACATCCCGCAGGAGACCAGCACGTGGAGCGTCGACAAGCCCGGGCTGCGGCTCCGGGTGCTCGCCCAGTCGCCGGACCAGACCGAACTGGAACTGAGCGCGGCCCGCACCGGCACCGACTACCCCGCGGTCGACACGTACGAACTGCGGCTGGTCACCCGGGGTGGCATCGCCACCTGGCTGGTCCGCGTCACCCCCCGGGTCACCATCACCGCCGTCACCCCCGCCGTCGTGCGCCAGGACCAGTACGACGCCACCGTGGTGCTCGAGGTCGACGGCCACCTGCTGCCGACAGTGCCGATCCCGCACAGGGATCCACCGATCACCTTCCGGGTGCTCGGACTCGACCTGCCCGTGACCGGGGTGGTACCGGCCGCCGTGCCGGGCAGGGCGGCGGTGACCCTGCGGGTGCCCGGTCGCCCGAAACCGCCGGTCGAATACAACGACCGCGGCAAACCGATCATCAAGACCAAGCACTGGACGCCGGTGCCCGCGACCCTGGCCGTGCAGGGGGCGTGGGAGCACGACGAGCCGTCGACCGAGGCGTACCACGAGCTCGTCGGGGCTTTCACGTACGAGGTCATGTCCTGGACCAACGCCGACGTGTGAGCGGGGAGAAGTCATGAGCATGCAGAACGGTTGGGCCCGGCTGGAGCCGACGGTCCGGGAACGGACCGGGGAGGAGGGCCTCCAGGCGGGCATCGCCGATCCCCTGTGGCTGCTGACCCGGCAGTGGCAGCTCGGTGAGTTCGCCGCTACGGACGCCGGTACCCCGGTCTGGGCCCGGTTGCGCGGCACGGTCACCGGCCTGACCCGGCTACGTCCCGGGCCACCCCCCACCGGCCCGGGTGCCACGGGGCTGCGGTACGACGTCGGTACCGTGCCCCTGGAGGCCCTGGTCGAGTCGGAACCGGCGGTGGTCGGCACCGAGGGCACCCGGGACCTGGCCTTGCGGGCCGGTGGGTACTTCCTGACCCTGCTGGCCGAGGAATGGGAGGGCACCATGCTGCCCGCCGAGAGCCAGGCCGGCTACGTCGCCGGGCTGCTGGCCACGCATCCCGTCCCCACCGAGGGCCTGCCGGCCGGGGACCGGCTGCTGGCGGCCCGGGTGCCGGACGGGGTGGCGCTCTTCGCCGCCCTCGACTCGGGGCTGCGCCCGCCCGACGGGGGGCGTCCGACGCTGCCCGCGCAGCCGCCCCTGACCAGCGCGGCCGCGCGGCCCGTCCGGGCCGCGGCGTTGCGCTTCCTCGCCTGGTACGACGGGGTGACCGGGCGGGCCCTGCCGGAACTGCCCACCTGGTCGCCGCAGCGGCTGGAGTACCAGGTGTCGCTGGCCGCCCCCGCCGTCGGCGGCGAACCGGAGTTCGTCCTCACCACCGACGAGTACGCCTCCGGCAGCCTGGACTGGTACGCCTTCGACCACGTGCCCGGCGGGTCGCTGGGGGCCGTCGCCAGCGACCCCGGTGGGACGGGCCGCCCGTTCCTCGCCTCGGGCATCCCGACCCCGGTCACCTTCCGGGGCATGCCCGCCGCCCGGTGGTGGGAGTTCGAAAACGCGGCGGTCGACTTCGGCAGCGTCCGGGCCGCCGGGGACAGCATCGCCACCATGCTGCTCGTCGAGTACGCCACCGTCTACAGCAACGACTTCTTCCTGTTCCCGGTGGCGATGGAGGTCGGCTCGGTGTGCCGGGTCTCCTCGCTCGTCGTGCACGACACCTTCGGGCAGCGGATGCTGGTACCGCCCACCCGGTCGGCGGTGCGGGGCGCCGAGTTCGCCATCTACGAGCACAGCGCGTACGACCCACTCAGTGGCGGCACCGGGCCCCTCTCGCTGCGGGACAGCACCTTCACCCTGCTGCCCACTCTGGACGACAGCCACGACTCGGCCCCCGTCGAGGAGGTCTGGCTGCTGCGCGACGAGAGCGCCAACCAGGTGTGGGCGGTGGAAGCGACCGCCTGCGGTCCCGACGGACGACCGGTGGACCGGGCGGAACGCCACGCCGCCGGCCACGTCGCCGGCGGCACCGTCACCCCCTCCGCCGACCCGGACCTGCCGCTGCGTTACCGGCTACGGACCGACACCCCGGGCCACTGGTTCCCGCTGGACCCGTCGCCGCAGGCCGCCCAGATGCTCGACCTCGGGGCGGTCCCGCCGCTGGACGGCACGCCCGCCCCGCTGCCCTGGGGCCGGTTGCTGGCCGAACTCCGCCAGCACCGGCTGCACCGGGAGGAGGTGACCCGGGCCGGCACCCACCTCACCCGCGCCTGGCAGTACGCCCGCTGGACCGACGGCCGCCAACACCTGTGGCTGGGCCGGCGCACCCGGGTCGGCCGCGGCGGCGGTGCCAGCGGCCGGTACCACGACGTGCTCTGGCCCGGCCCGGTCACCGCGTCGGGTCTGCCCGGCGCACCCGAGCCGGGCGGTCCGCCGGCCGCACCGCGACCCGCAGGGCCCGGCCTCCCACCGAACCGACCTCCGGCGGAGCAGTCGTGACCGCCCCCGTCATCGAGGCGGTCGAGGCACTGCGCGCGCGCCCCGACGAACGCTGGCCCTTCGGCCCCACCGCTCTGACCGGCGAGCAACGCGCCCACCTGGCCGGCTGGCGCAGCTACCGGTCATGGCTGGCGGCCGTCGAGGCGGGCCCGCACCAGCCGCCCTGGCAGCCCCAGGAGGTGGTCCGCCGGATCCGGCTGCTCATCTGCGGCGGCGAACCACCGGAGACCTGGCAGCCGGACGAGCTGATCGCCCACCCGCACCCGTGGGCGCGCACCCCGCTGACAGTCGCCGACGCCCCCCGGGCGGCCCTGAACGGGCTGTACCGCACCCGACGGCTCCAGATCGGGGTCGGACCGACCGGTACGCCCCGGCTCGTCGACGCGTACCCGATCTGGTGCCTGCTGGACCAGCGCCTCGGCGAGCCGACCCCGCAGGGTGCGCTGTACGACGGGGCCGCACTGCTCGGCTGGCCGGGGCTGCTGGCCGAGGCGTGGCTCGGCTACGAGCTGCGCCGCCGCGCCGCCGAGCAGGCGGTCCGCGAGGCCGGTGACATATGGGTCGAGGACCCGGCCGACCTGGCCCGCCCCCGGCAGTGGCTGGCCGAGGCGATCGCCGAACGGGCCGGTATCGAGCGGCTGCTCGCGGTGGTCGACGGGCTGAACCTCGCCGCGGCCTGGGATCCGGCCACCCCGGTCAGCACGATGCTGGCCCGCTACTACGACCCGACCGGTCCGGCCACCACGGACCCGACCGAACGGCACGCACACAACCGGTTCCGCCTGCTGTACGACGCGGCCACCCCACCGATCCCCCGCGAGTCCGACCCGGCCCGGCTCGCCGCCGCCCTGCGCCCTCCGGTGACGAGCGCGGCGATGTTCCTGGTGATCCGGCAGCACCTGGGGCGGCACCGGCACGCCTGGACGGTGCCGGACGCCCTTGAGGCGCTGCACGGGACCTGGGGGATGGCCATGCTCACCGAACTCGTCGACCGGTTCGCCGGGGCGCTGCTGGCCGGCGCCGCGGGCGACGGCTGGAGCGCCGGTGACTGGCCGGCCGCGCCGGCCGCCCTGGGCCGGTACGGCGGCTGGCACCTGCGCCACGGCGACAGCGACGCCGAACGCCGCTTCGGCGGGCAGGTGCGGGCCGCCGGCCCACCGCAGACCCCGGTGGCCCTGCTCCAACGGGACCTCACCGAACTCGGGTTCACCGTCGCCGAGACCGGGCGGTTCGACGCGTCCACCGAAAGTGCCCTGCGCGAGCTGCAACTCGTGGCCTCCCACCGGGAGGTCACGGCGACCCGCGCCGGGGTCGCCGGAGACTCTCGACGTCCGGCGCACCGGCGGCACCTGGGCCTGCCGCACGGCCGGCTGGACGACGAGACCGCGGGCACCATCGACCTGTGGCGGCGACCCGGCCACCACGGGATGCCCGACGCGACGCGGATCGTCCGGCCCGCGCTGGCCGGGCTACCCGCCGCCACCGTGCTGTCCCGGACCACCAGGGAGCTGTACCCGTGGGCCACCCTGACGGCGGCCCGGGACGGGACCCCGCTGACCCCGGCGCAGTGGCGGCAGGTCGGCGACGCGCAGAAGGACCTGTGGCGGCGGCGGCTGATGGTGCGGGCCGGGTTCGCCGTCGACGAGGGGGGTGAGCCCCCGTACGTGCTGGACGTGGCCGACGGGAACCTGTTCCACCTGGCGGCGGTCACCGAGTTCTACCTGAACCTGAACGACCCCTGGCTGCCCCGCACCGCCGGGGATCAGGTGGGGCGCAACGTGCCCCGCCCACCGGAGGACCCGGGGTACCACCGGGTGGACCTGCTCGACCCGAGCGGGGTCGCCGCGACCCCCCTGCCGCCGCATCCGCCGAACCAGTTCCGGCTGCGCCTCGACGGCGACGCCGATCTGACCGAGGTGTGGCGGACGGACGGCCAGACCCCCGCCACCTCCCACCGGGACCTGCTCTTCCTGGCCGGCACCGCGCCGGCCGCCCAGCGGTGGTTCCGGGTCGCGGCCGTCGAGGCGGCCACCCGGACCGTCACCGTCCACGGCAGCCCGCAGCTGGTCGGCCCGGACCAGTCCTGGCTGCTGCGCCGCCGCCCGCAGATCGTGGTGGTGGACCCGGTCGGCGAACGACCGCACCTGGTCGGCACCGGTGCCCGGCCCGGTGCGGCGGCGAACCAGGTGGTCCTCGACGGCGACGCCGGGCTCACCCTCCTCGTGCTCAACCTCGACACCATCCACCTGCCCGCCGACGTGGCCCGCCCCTCGGGGACGTACCGGATCGTCGGGTGTGACCTGGCGACCCGGACCCTGACCCTCGACGGCGAGCCGGCCCTCGACGGCGAGTCCTCGTCCTGGCAGATCCCGGCCGGCGTCGGCGGACGGTTCGACCCGATCCCGACCGGGTTCCGGCCCGACCGCCGGGGCACCGACCACTACGGTGGGGTGGCCGTCGTCGTGCACGGCGGCCGACAGCACGCGGCGTACGCGTTCACCAGCTTCTCGGCGTGGCGGTACCAGGGCGGCAACCGGTCGGCGATCCGGGGCAACACCCACTACGAGTGCCGGTCCTTCCGGTCCGGTGACGCCTTCAAGAACTACTCGTTGAAGGTGGTCACCGCCGGGGAGGACGACCACGTCGCCCACGGCCGCTACTACCTGGACGACATCAGCAACCCCCGGCCGTTGCCCGGTGCCCCCCAGACCTGGCAGCCGTTCCCGCCGCTGCTGCACGTGGCCGACGACCTCGACGGCAAGGTCTACATCCGGTTCCACGACGGGCACACCAACACCGGGGACGACGTGGCGGCCAGCACCGGGTCGGCGGGGTGCATCGTCTCTCCCGCCTACTTCGAACTCCGAGGGACTCTGATCGGGCTGCACCAGCAGGAGCGGGCCCTGCTGGGGCTGGCCCCCGACCCGCCGCTGGCCGACCTGGCCCCACTGGGGCGCGCCGACTCCCGGGCCCTGTGGACCCGCAGCAGCACCAACCCGGTGACCCCGCCGCCGCCGCATCTCTCCGCAGCCCAGTGGGAGAACAAGATCGCCGCCCGGCTGTGGCTGGTGCGCCCGGACGAACGCCCCGCCGGGCCGGGCGCGCCGTGAGCCGCCGGCCCCTTCCCCGACGTCCATCACCACCAGGGCCGCTACCGGCCGAGGGAGCACCATGAGCACCGAAACCGCCGACCCGGTCGCCGCCGTCCTCGCCACGGCGGTGCGGACGCTACCGGAGCAGGGCCGCCGCTGGCCGGGTGGCCCGGTCACCCTCGGCGGCGAGTACAAGGCCTTCAGCCCCGACCTGGAGCAGTACCTGGACTGGGTGGCCGAGGTCGAGTCGAGGATCCGCGACAGCGGCGAGACGGCGCAGCGCATCCGCATGCTGCACTACGGTCGGCACGGCAGCTTCCCGGCCTTCGACACCATCCTCAACTCCCACTCGTCGCGACTGCACGCACCACTGTCCTGGGAGCACGCGTCGCAGGAGACCCTCGACGGTCTGGTCGGCGCCGGCTCGGTGAGTACCTGGCACGGCGAACTCGGCACCCGACCCCGCCCCGCGGTGGAGTTGTCCCACGTCTGGGTCTGCGCCGACGCGGCCCTCAACGGGCTGGCGACAGCCGCAGTAGCCCTCTCCGTCCGGACCGATCCGTACGGCGCGATGAGCTGGACCGGCGACCTCGCCTCCTGGTGGCGGGGGTACAACCGGGCTCGGAAGAAGGCGAAGGATGAGGCCAGGAGGGCGGGGCGGGAGTGGACCGAACCGACGGACCCGGCCTCCCTGGCGGTACCGCTCGGCTGGCTGGACGCCGCCGCCGGCAACTGCGCCACCGACGACATGCTCGGCGACATGGACGGCATCCTGCTCATGCCCGAATTCGAGGCGCTCGACCCGAGCCTTTCCACCCCACTGACCGACCTACTGCGCGGCTACTACGGCCCCAGCCCGGCCGCCACCGGCACCGCACCCGACCGGCGGGTGCTGCACTCCGACAACCGCTTCCACCTCTTCGTCCGGCGGGCCCGCCCGGCGATCCCGCACACCTACGACGTGACCACCGGCACCGTCACCCTGACCGAGTATGCCGAGATCACGATCGCCGCGCACGTGCGCAGTGCTGCCGAGGCGCTGCAGTTGGCCGGCAGGGAGTTCTTCGACGACGGCCTCGCCAGCCCATGGGGTAAGGCGATGATGGACGTGATCGCCATCCGGTTCGCACAGTTCCTGCGCGACGGGCTCGCCGCCGACGGCTGGACCATCGGCTCGTGGCCGGTGGCCCCCCGGGCGCTCGACACCTACGGCGCGCATCCGCTGCGGCTCGGCGACAGCGACGCAGACGGCCGGTACGGCGGCATCGCCCACGGCGAACCCGGGACCCACGTGCGCCTCCTCCAGCAGCACCTCACCCAACTCGGCTTCCCGACCTCGCCGGACCCGGTCGGGAGCTTCGGTCCGCGCACCGCGTCGGCGCTGCGCGAGTTCCAGATCTCGGCCCGGTTCGCGCGGGTCCACAAGCTCCGGCTCGACGAGGCCGGCAACCCGGTGGACCCCGCCGTGCTACCGGCGGTGCGCCGCTACCACGGTCGGATCAACGGGTGCCTGAACCCGGACACCGCCACCCTGCTGAAGACCTGGCTCACCCCCGACGCGAAGGGCCTCCAGACCCGCAACGCCGCCACCGTCGACGCGTACCGGATGCAGGCAGACGTGCCCGGCGAGGTCGTCACAGCGAGCCTCTGGCACCCGGCCGACGAAACCGACCCGACCCTCGGCGTGTACGCCACCGACCACCTGGAACGTCATCCGATCCCGGCGGCCCGGCGGCTGCCGGGCGGGCCCGGCCGGGTTGCGCTCGGGCGGTACGCCGCACCAGATCCGGGCACCGGCACACCCGGCGGTCCCGTGGTGGCCGGCGCCGCGCTCTGGCCGGAGGCGGCGCTCACCCCGCAGTCACTGATCCCGCCGGAGTACAACGACACACCGCCGCTGCCGCGGGCCGATCTGAGCACGTACCGGGTGATCCGGGCGGTGGCCGAGGCCGGCGGGGGGACGCACTTCGACGCAGTCGACGCCAGCGGCGCCGACCGGTTACGGCTGGGACCGCTGCGCTGGTCGCTCGGCGTCGACGGCTTCGGCGACCTGGCCGCCCTGCTCGCCTACTACCAGTTCATCGACCCCACGGGCTACCGGCGCGACCTCGGCCGGTACGGAATCTGGCCGGCGCAGCCGTGGTGGGCGCGCGATGTCTGGTCGGACGGTGCGGCCGGCCACCACGCCCGCGAGGCGGGCCGACTCGCCCTGTACGGACTGCGGGACGCCGAGGGCCGGGTGCACCCGCACGACCTGCTGCCGCTGGGGCCCACCGACGGCGAGGGCTTCGACCACCTGCAGGGGTGGCACGCGGTGCACCGCCTGGTGATGACGCTGCGCACCACCGACGGGCTGCGTCGGGCGATGTGGCGGTTCGCCGTCCGACGGATCAACCGGCTGCGGCAGCGGAGCTGGCGCCACCCGGGCAGCAGCACACCGACCGGCCCGGTGGTGCGCCACGGGACGGACTCGTCCCGGGACGCCACCCTCGGCGAGGTCTTCACCAGCGAGCAGGCCGTGGCGGCGCTGCTGCGGTGGCACACCGTGCTACCGGAGCAGGTGCTGGGCGAGCACGGGGCCGCAGACGGGCTCCGGGCGGTCTTCCATACGGTGTACGGCCCCGGGCCGCGCCTGCTGGACCCGCGCACCGGCCCCGAGGCGGACTGGGCCCAGGCCGCCCTCACGGCCGCTCTCGTCGATCTCGCTCCGGCGGACCCGCCCGGGTTCGGTGCCAGCGTGGCCGTGGCGGCGGGCTACGCCGGTCTCTCGCCGGTCGCCGGCTCCTTCCAGCTCGCGCTCCTCTGGCCTCCGGACACCGACGAGTCCACCCCCGGGGCCACTGCGGGCGGGTCGACCGGGCACTGACCCGGGCCTGGCCGTCCGTCCGGCATCCGGACGGGCGGTCGGGGCGGTGCCGTCCGTGATCCGCAGAGCGGCCGGGCGGGCCGCCCACGCCACGCCGGAGCCGTCCGTCTCAGCGCCGGCCGAGGCCCTGTTCCCGGGCCCGCACGATGGCCTGGGCCCGGTCGCCGACACCGATCTTGACCAGGATGTTGGACAGGTGGTTGCGCACGGTCTTCGGGCTGAGCGCGAGCCGGTGCGCGATGGTCGCGTTGTCCAGCCCCTGCGCCACGTGGTCGAGGATCTCCCGTTCCCGGTCGGTGAGCTGCGGGAAAGGCACCGGGGCGGCGCCCCGGACGAAGAAGCCGACCGCCCGGGCGCCGATCTCCGGACCGAGCAGCAACTCGCCGTTGGCCACCGCCCGGACACCCCGCTCCACCTGCTGCGGGGCCGCCCCCTTGAGCAGGTACCCCGACGCGCCGGCCCGCAGCGCCCCGAACAGCGAGTCGTCGTCGTCGAACATCGTGACCACCAGCACGGCGACCTCGGGATGCCGGGCCCGGATCAACCGGGTGGCCTCCACCCCGGAGCGATCCCCCAAATGCAGGTCCATCAGGACGACGTCCGGGAGATGACCGGCGACAAGGTCCAGCGCCGAGTCCACGTCGACCGCCTCACCGACGCACTCGATGCCGATCAGGGTGCCGAGCAGCGCGGTCATGCCGAGCCGGAACACCGGATGGTCGTCCACGACGGCGACCCGGATCGGTCGCTCCGGCTGCTCCCGGCTCACCGGAGGCTCCCGGGCAGCAGCAGCCGCACACGGGTACCCGGGCGGACCGGCCGGGCGTGCAGGGGACCGATGCTCAGGTCCGCGCTGATCCCCTCCGCCCGCTCCTGCATGGAGCGGGTGCCGACCCCCACCGCCGCCCCGGGCGCAATGCCCCTGCCCTCGTCCACCACAGACACCTCCAACCCCTCCGGCCCGTTCGTCACCTCGACCGTGCAGGAGTCCACATCGGCGTGCCGGTGTACGTTGCGGACCGCCTCGGCCACGATGCCGTACACCGCCGTCGCCACCGGCTCGGGGAGGTTCACCTCCGGTGAGCGGACCCGCAGGAGCAGCCCCGCGTCGGCGTAGCGCTGCCGTAACCGCTCCAGCGCCGGCCGCAACGCGCCGTCGTCGAGCAACGGGGGCAACAGGTCCCTGGCGTTGTCACGCACCGCCACCGTCTGCCGGTCGACCTCGGCGACCAGCCGTTCCAGCAGATCGTCGGCCGCCGCGACCGCCGGCAGGTGCCGGTGCGGACGCAGCATGTTGCGTCCAGCGGCGAGCCCCAGCGACACCCCGCTCAGCACCGGCCCCAGGTCGTCGTGCAGGTCCCGACGCAGCTTGCGGCGCTCCTCGTCGCGACCCCTGGCCAGTTGCAGCCGCGACCGCTGCAGGGCCTGCTGGGCGACCGCCAGTTCGGCGAGCGCCGCCAGCACCGGAGCCAGGTCGGCCAGGACCGAGGCCGCCCGGCCGGCCACCCGCTCCCCGGTACGTGGCCACGCCCGCAGCACCCCCACCAACCGGTCGCCGGCGACCAGGCGGATCGTCAGCGGCGGCACCGTGCCCGACGTCGTCGACCCGTGGGCCCGGCCCGGCCCGGTGGCCGAGGTGGACGGGGTCGGCCCGGTGGCCGGCACGGCCGGTCCGGGTCCGGTGGACGGTGGGGACGGACACGCACCGCTCAGCCACTGCGCGGGAAGCCACCCGCCAGGGTTCCCGGTCACCGTGATCGTCACGGTTGCCAGCCCCAACGAGTCCGCGATCCCGTCGGCCACCGCGTCGAGCATCTGCATCCCCCCGTCGACATCACGCAGCCGGTCGGCGACCTGGCGGATCAACGGTTGCCCGCCGCCACCGTGCACCAGCCGGTCCACCCGGCGCTGCACCCACTGGCGAACCGGGTGGAACACCGCCGCCAACGCTGCGGTCGTCAGCACCTCGGGCAGCACCGAGGTGGCCGGCAGCAGGCTGCCGAGCGTCACCACCCCGAGGGCGTACCCGCCGATCAGCAGGCCGGTGGTCAGCGCCCACACCAGGGTCTGCCGGACGGTGTGCGCAAGCCCCCACAGCCGCTGGCGCAGCACCAGCACCAGCACCGACGCCGGGAGGAACGCCTGCGCGGCGAGCATCAGCAGCGGCGCGACCGGAACCCCGCGCGGCAGGACCGGGTCGAGGGTGGACCCCAGCAGGGCCAGCGCGTGCAGCAGGGTGCCGACGGCGAGCCACCCCAGGCCGTGCCGCTGCCACGGGAGAAGGGCACGGCGGCGGGCCAGCACCCCGGCGGCGGCGGCGAAGCCGAGCACCGCGAGAACGGCCGGCAGCCCGGGTCCGAGCGCCAATGCCAGCGTGTCGCGGACCGACCCGACGAGCTCATCCGGTACCCACCCGTACCGCACGGTCGACAGGAACACCTGCGCCGCGACGGCGGCTCCCACGACGATCCGGACCGACCGGCCCACCGGCCGCACCGGGAGCAGCCACGGCAGCACCACGATCAGGGCCGACCAGGCCGGTACGAACCCGGCCCCGGCAGGGGGTATCTCCGGTGCCCAGAGGTACGGCCAGCGGTGGGCCGAGGCCGCCCACCCGGCGGCCGCCGCCGAAGCCGCGGCACCCACCCCGACCAGCGCGGCGAGCCCGGCCGCCGGGTGCGACCGGCGCAGCAGGGTCAGCCAGGCGACCAGCCCGAAACCGGTGCCGACGGTCAGGTCGACCAGCCACCAGAGCAGGTCCGACCGCCAAGGGGGTGCGGCGACCGTCCCGGCTACCGCCGCGCCAAGGGTGAGCCCGCCGGTGAGGGCGAGCACCAGCCACGCCACGACCGGACGGCCCCGATCGGGATCGGCCATCGCCATCGCGTCCTCCACAGCCGGGCCGCCGGCCGGGTCCGGTCCGGATCCGGCCGGGTCGGTCACGCCGCACGCATCATGCCTCACCCGTCCGACCTCCCGGCACCGACGATCCACCGTTGCGACACCACCGCGCCCATTCGGTCCCACCGCCGCCCTGCAGCCCCCGGTCACCGTCGGCCCGGCCGGGGCGAGGGTCAGTAGGTCACCCGGACACCCATCTGTCGCCACGTCAGCGGGCCGACCACACCGTCCACGGTGATCCCACGCATCCCCTGATACCACCGCACGCCCGATTCGGTCTTCGCGTCGAACGAGCCGGTCGCCGGCCCACACCGCCGCTCGCCGACGAATCGCTGCACGAAGGCCACGTCCTCGCCGGTGCTGCCCCGACGTACGGTCCGCGAACCGGGCCGGCGACCGGCCGAGGGCGGGGCGGGTGCGGTCGCCGCCCGCAGTGCGGCGAGGGTCTGGGCACCGACCACACCGTCGACGGTGAGCCGCTGCGCCTTCTGGAAGTCGCGGACCCAGGTCTCGGTCCGGGGCCCGAAGTCACCGTCGACGGCGAGGTCGCCGCCGAGCCGGCCCGCGAGGGTCTGTAGTTCCCGCACGTCGCTGCCGGTACTGCCGCGGCGCAGCACCCGGTCGCCGAGTTTCGGGACGACCGCGTCGGCGATCCCCCAGCTCCGGGTACTGGCCTCTAACGCCCGGTCGTGGCTGACACTGACGTGCAGATGCCGGTCGTGGGGGTTGCTGCCGGTGTACCGGGCGGCGGCGAAGTTGCGGGTCCGACTCCAAATGGTCCGGTCGAAGATGACGTACTGGGTCGAGGGATGGACGATGCACCGGCGGACCACCAGCATCGGGTCGATGCCGTCCCGGTCGATGTCCAGGGCGTTGACCGACCCGTTGTCCGCGTCGGGGTTGTGGTCGGACCGGGTGCCCCGGTGCGCGGCGTCACCGATCCAGCCGTCCGAGGTCCGGTCCCGCTTCGGCCAGCGCCGGTCCACCTCGTCGCGCAGTACCCTGAGCGTCGGCGCGAGGTGGTACGCCGCCCGCAACCCTGCCGGGTCCTCCGCAGCGGGCTCCGGCTCCGCCTGGTCCTCGTGGTCGAAGAGGTCGAAGTCGACCGCCTCCCCGACATGACTTTCCGGGTCCTCGTCCTCCAGCAGCGTGCCTGCGACGGGTTCGTGACGTGCGCTCTCCACCGGTTCCTCCTGTCGGCTCCGGCTGGTGAGTCTGTGCGGGTCACAGACCCAGGCACCAGGGACGACTGTCCCGGGTGACCGGGACGGGATCAGGACCGTGGCGTCGTCCACCGAGCCACCGCGTCGGGCAGGGCGGTGGCTCGGTCCTCTCGCTGGGGACACCGGTCAGCTCGTCGCAGGGCTACCGTGAGCCGTCGACGGCAGGAGCCGGCGTTGGGCGAAGTCCAGGGACGGGAACAGGGCAGCGGCGACCTGGTCGGTGGTCATTAAGAGACCGCCTCCTCGCCGATATCCCGACAGGTCCTCGTGGTGACGCGTCTCCCCTGCCCGCCACGAGTGGGATTTTGCACTCTTAGTGCACTTGTCTCCGGGTCCGCGTCTGCCTAACGTCACAGCATGGCTGACTCGTGGACCTTCGCCGTGGCCCGTGACGACCGCGCTCGCACCACACTCGTCGACAGCCCGATGCCCGCTGTCGCCGACGGGGAGGCGCTGCTGCGCGTGGACCGGGTCGGTCTGACCGCCAACAACGTGACGTACGCGGTGCTCGGCGAGGCGATGCGTTACTGGGAGTTCTTTCCGCCTGAGCCCCGCGGGCTCGACCGGCAGTGGGGGCTTCCGCCGCTGTGGGGCTTCGCCGAGGTGATCGCGTCCACCGTGGCCGGCGTCGAGGCGGGTCAGCGGGTCTACGGCTACCTGCCGCCCGCGGGGCATCTGGTGGTACGCCCCGATCGGGTGGACGCGTCCGGGTTCCGGGACGCCAGCGGGCACCGGGCCGATCTGCCCTCGCCGTACAACGCGTACCGGTCGACCAGCGGGGACCCCGCCCACCGGGCGGAGCAGGAGGACCTGCTGATCCTGTTCCGGCCGTTGTTCTTCACCTCGTTCATGCTCGCCGACCAGATCATCGACAACGACCACTACGGTGCGCAGTCGCTCGTGCTGTCGTCGGCGTCGAGCAAGACGGCGTACGCTGCCGCCTGTGAACTGCACGGCCGCGGACCGCGCCTGATCGGGCTCACCTCCCCCGGCAATCTGGCGTTCACCCGGTCACTCGGCTGCTACGACACGGTCCTCACCTACGACGACATCAGCGCCCTCGACCCGGTCCCGACCGTCTACCTCGACCTGGCCGGAGCACCCGCCACCCGACGCGCCCTGCGCGACCATCTCGGCGACCGACTCGTCCGGGACATCGCCGTCGGGCTCACCCAGCAGACTCCCAACGCCGACGCCGCCGGGCAGGTCTTCTTCGCGCCGGTGCAGATGCGCAAGCGCAGCCGCGACTGGGGCCGCGACGGCCTCGACGAACGGTTCACCGCTGCGTGGCAGCGATTCGTCCCCGTGCTGAACAAGTGGCTCGCCGTGCAGGTCGGCAATGGTCCCGAGGCACTGCGACACGCCTGGCTCGACGTCCTCGCGGGCCGCACGCCGCCACGGGTGGGCCACGTCGTCCAACTGTGAGCCCGGCGTTGCGGACCAGTGGCCCTGCGCCTCCACGACCAGACGCGCGGTGCCCGTCCTGCCCGCCGGAAGGTCGCCGCTCGGCCTGGTGGGCATCTCGGGCATGCCGAGCGCCACCGGTTCCAGGAGGTCTTCCGTGGCGCGGCGGAGCCGTTGCCCTGGCCCGACGAGCACACCCCGCTCGTCACGACTCGATCGCCGTCCCAGGTCTTCGGTTTCTATCGCGACCAGTGCGAGATCTCCGACGCGATCATCGCGGCGGCCCCGTTGACGGCGACACCCGCCGGCCGACATCCGGACGAGCCGCTGGCGTCGCAGACCACCGATCTGCGACGGATCGTGCTACACGTCATCGAGGAGACCGCTCGGCACGCCGGTCACCTCGATGTCGTGCGCGAGCTGATCGACGGGCGCACCGGGCTGGGACCACGCTGAGCCGGGCGGTCCCTGCCGCCGACCTGTTCCGGTTCGGTCAGTTCCAGGCCTGGTCGAGGGCCAGTGCCAGCCGCTTGGTCCACTGCTCGGCGGTGCCCGAGATACCGGGGTACTCGTCGGTGAAGTTGGACCAGTCGACCTGCCAGGACAGCACGGTCTCGGCGGTGAAGGTGTCGGCTTCGACGCCGAGTTCCGGTCGCATGAGTTCGCGGACGAGCGCCTGGTCGACGCTTGTGTGTTCGGCGAGCAGGACCGCGTCGTAGAGGTCCTTGCCCTGCGGATACATGTCGGTGGCCAGCCACAGCAGCTTCCACGCCAGCGCCAGCGAGGCGGGCGCGGCCAGCAACGGCTCATCGACGCCGGGCAGGATCACCACCTCTGGCGGGAGGGGCAGTCGCTCACCGAAGACGATGTCGATCTGTACGTGACCGTCCGGCGCCTCCGGGGTGCGAAACGGCACGAGCAGGCGGCGTCCGTCAGCGCGTTCGTACGTCCAGATGGCGGATTCGGTGATGCGGTCCGGTTGCAGACCGCCGCCGGTCGCGGTGCGGACGGCGGTCTTGATGTCATCGAGCAGCGTGCGGGCGTCGGTGCTGTCGCTGGTGATGGTGTGCGGCGTGACGACGAAGTCGAGGTCGCCCGGCTCGCGGGCGGCGTCGCCGACCCAGGCCGCCATGGTGACGCTGCCGCGCAGGACCAGATGTTGATGCCAGGTGGTTGCGGCGGCGGCCGCCAGGATGTGATTCATGGCGGTACGTCGGGCGTCGGTCCACCGCTGGCCGGTGGCCGGCACCAGGAAGTCGGGTTCGCCGGCGCGGTAGGCGTTCGGGTACTGCTTGAGGGCGGGGTCGAAGGCCGCCCGCTGGCGTACGGTCGGGCCGGCGGGTAGTGGCCGGTAGGTCGGCGGGTAGTCCGGGGAGTCGGCCGGCGCGGACCTCATCCTGTTCTCGCGCTTCCGCTGGTAACCGCTCGCGGCCGGCTCCGGCGAGTCCAGCCAGCCATGGTCGTGGTGCAGGGCGCTGTCGAAGACGACGTACTCCTGCTCCACTGTGGTCGGCTCGTGGCCTGCGGCTCGAAGGGTTTCGACGAGCTTGTCCAGCCGATGCCGGGCCGTGGCGAGCCCGACACCGTGACAGCGCTGGTTGACGAAGCGTTCCTGCGCGCCGTCCGCGAACTCCCGGCGGGCGTTGCGAGACAGCCGCGCCCCGTGCGGCGCGACCAGATCGGTGAGAGCCACCAGATCCGCAACCGCCGTGGTGGGTAACAGCAGTTTGACGTGATGCTCGAAGTACCGGCCACCCGGCTCGGCTACCACCTGCTCGTCCGACTGCGGTACGCCGACGCACCATGGGGCCGCCTCGATCTTCGAGCGGCATGGGTATATCCCCACCCCGCGCAGTTCGCGTTCCCAACGCTGCACCGTGTCCCGCTGCTCGGTCAGGGTGCCTCGCCCGCTCAGGGTGAGCATCGGTTGAGAGGCGTACGCGCCACGGTCGAGCACGATGTGGACGAACTTCACGCCACGCTCGCCGGCGAACGTCCGCAGTTCTTCGGCCTTGCCAGCGTGAACCGTGATGTGGATTTCGAAGTCCCCCGACACCTCAGGCACCGGCGGAGTCTATGGCACGGCCACAGGCAGCAGAACGCGATTACCGGGGAGCGCAGTGAGGCGGCGGATGCGAGTTGCTCATCAGCGCCGCCTCATCGTTGCCGCGGTTGCCGGCCACCGACCCCGTCTCGGAGTCTGTGAGAAGGGTCAGCGCAGGAGGCTTGCCACCTTTTTCCGCAGCGCGGGCAGCTTGGGGTAGAAGGCGTTGCCGGGGCATTCGGTGGCCATCCAGTCCCGGTGACCGGAGATGGTGTCGACCGCCAGTTGGGCACCGCTGACCGGGTTGACGAAGGTGGTGGCGGCCCGTGGGTCGAGCCGCTGTACGGCACAGATGCCGGCCAGGACCTTGGTCAGCGCCGACCGGGCCGCTGCGGTCGGCTGCCGACTGGTGAAGTCGCCGAGTAGCGCGATGCCGAGGTTGCCGCTGTTCATGCCGCCGACATGGGCGGCGCTGATCATCAGCGGACGGCCGTCGGCACCGGCCGGTCCGAACATCGGCTGCGAGTCACTGCCGGACGCGCGGCCCTCGTAGACGGTGCCCGCCTCGTCGATCATCAGGTGATAGCCGAGGTCCCCGTAGCGGTCGAGGTCGAACTGGTACAGCCCTCGGACGAACCCGGCCGGGTCCGGATCGTCGTTCTGGCCTGCGGTGTGGTGCACCGTCACGGTCTGCACGGGGAAGAACTGGTCGGCACCGAATTTCGGAGTACCGTCCGGGTTGAACCGCAACGACTCGTCGGCCCCCCAGGCTGCCCGACTGAGGTATCGCACCGGCACGACCCGGTCACCGATCGGCATTCCTCGGCGCGCACCCGCGAGTCGCAGGTCCCGCGGCCCGTCCACGGTGTTCAGCTCGATGATCTGCACCGCGTCGGCGCTACCCGCGTCGAGTTCGTAGCTGGTCGCCAGCGGGGCGGAGATCAGAGCGGCGTGGCCGCCTACCTCGGCATCGTCATGACCGCCGTCGCAGCCGTTCACCATCTGCCAGGACGCCCAGCCGGAAGTCGTCCGGAAGCGGATCCGCAGAGGATTGTCACTCGCCCAGCGCACTCCGAGGTGGCTGACCGGGAACGAGGTGCCGCTCACCCGGGCGCCCGCGCGCACCCGGCCTGCCCGTCGCGACAACGTACGCGGGGCGGTCTGCCCGCCGGTCGGCGTCGACTCGGCCGAGGCCGAACCACGCGTCATCACTGCGGTCAGCGGAAGCGCGGCAGCGGCGAACGCGCCGGCCGCAAGGGCATTTCGTCTGGTTACCATCGACGGACTCCTTCGAGTGGGTGACTTGCTGTTCGCGGCGCAGGTCGGTCACGCTGGGCCAGCCCTGCCAGTACTACACACGCCCGACTCCATCGCCCGGTTTCATCTGAATACCCGGTATCCAGAAGAGTGAGCCGAGGCTATTCCGCATCGGACAGTCACGCAAACCCCTCGCGGACATTCCTACGCAGAATCACCCCACCCGCACTCGCCGCAACCTGACGCTGTCGAGGTCCTGGCCACCCCGGCAGGACGAGAAAAACGCATGAGGGTCGACCTCCGTTCGACGTCACGCCGACGTGTGCACGAGCCGGTGGAAGGCGGGTAGCGCCCGCATCCCGTGGGCGTCGAGGCGGGCCCGCACGAAGCGGTGGAAGCTCGGACGCGTGAGTTGCCCGACCAGGAAACGGATCGGCCCGGCCGGCAGCCGCGCATAGTTCACCAAGGCGAACGGCGAAGGCTCGGTGGGCCGCAGGGCAGTGGAGTTGTCCACTGCGGTCTTGGTGGTGTACCAGCCGGTGACTGAGCGCCAGACGGCTTCGGCGTCGGTGCCGGGCGCGGCGGTGAAGTGGTTGAGCAGGAAGACACCGTCGGTGCGGGCCTCGGTGTCACCTATCCGGGCCACGTTGACGCCGGCCAGGATCTGCTCGCCGTCGAGGGCCGCGACCTCGCCGCAGGTGCGCACCGCTTTCAGGTCGTCCACGTGCTTCGTCCGGATGAGCGTCGCCAGGTCGTAGCGGGGCGCGCCGGGCAGTGGCGGGATGAACACCGCACGGAAGATGCGTACGGACGCCACGTCCGGGCGGCGCAGGAGTGCGGGGACGGCCTGGACGAGCCGCGCCGCCGCCCGTTGCCGGCGCGGGGTGTGGGTGTAGACGGGTGCCTGTCGCGGGGGCTCGACCTGGAAGCCCAGATAGATGAATCCGTGTGGTTCCGGCTCGACGAACTGGGGCAGCGGGTAGGACATCCGGCATCCTTCGGCGTAGAGGGGACAGTGCGGTGAGCCTCATCCGATCCCCAACTGCGGAGCAATGGTAACTGTTACCGTAAACGACAGTACGGAAGGCGTACAATAATGGGGTGTCCGATGATCTCGCACCCGGCACGGACCGGCCGCTGGCCGGCCGGGCCAACTTCCTGCTCTCCCAGCTCGGGTTCCACACCGCGCAGACCTTCGCGACGCGACTGGCGCCGCTGGGCATCGGGCCGAATCACTTCGGGCTGCTCATGCACCTTGAGCGCGGCGAAGGGAGCACCCAGCAACAGCTCGCCGACGTGCTGGGCATCCACCGCAAGGTCATGGTCGGACTCCTCGACGACCTTCAGCATCGCGGCCTTGTCGAACGTCGGCGACACCCCACCGACCGCCGCGCCCACGCCATTCACCTGACTGACGCCGCACGCGCCCTGCTACCCCGCGCCCGCAGGATCGCCGACCAGCACGAGGATGAGATCCTCACTCCGCTCGATGCCAACGAACGCGGACATCTCATCGCCGTCCTGCAACGACTCGCCGAGCACACCGGACACCCGGCCGGCGTCCACCCGGGTCTACAGAACAGTGCGAGATCAACGACGCAGTGACCCCGGCGGCAGGCGGGACAAAGGAATACTTCAGCAAGATCGAACCCGGCGGCCGGCCAGTGATCGCGCCCGCGAGCCGACGTCAGCCGCAATCGTCGAGTCCAGGACGCGAATGGCGCCACAGGCATGGTCGGCTCGGTTCCGGTGCGACGGTGGGCCTGCTGGCTTGGTACGTAGATGCCAGGTCGACCATGCGGACTTGTTCACGTTCGGAAGGCGGGCCGACGTGTGTGGCAAGTCGTCGGGCCTCCGGCGACGGCGTCTCGACAGAGCATGCATTCGGTGTCAGGACAACGGGTGATGTCCTGCTGGGCGGCGATGGCGGCCGTCGCGGCGGCGAGGGTCTGCCGGGCGGGGAAGGCGCGCCAGCGCGAGGCGCCGACCATGATGTTCTGGTCAAGCGAACCGAGGACCGGCTCCAGCTTCGGGAACCCTGCGGAGCAGGAGCCGACCTCGACCATGCGGACGGCACCGTCGATGTCTTTTGCCCACCTGCGAAACATGCGGCGGCCGGACCACTGTTCGGCCAGGTGCAGGGCGGTCATGCGGTTGAGGCCCACACCGATGAGCAGGATCACGCCGTCGCGGTCGGCAAGCTCGCGAATCGGCCCGTACACATCATCGGGGCTCTGGGCGTCGATGATGTGGGCGGCCTCCGGGCCGACCGCGGCGAAGGAGTTGAGTGGATGCCGGCCGCGTACGGCGTCGGGGCGCCCGACGAGCACAGCCGGAAGCAGGCCGAGCGCAGGGTTGATCAGTCCGCAGTCGACACGGTAGGGGCTGGGTTCCAGCAGGGTGTCCTCGACCGGCGGGGCGGCGTAGTCGACGCCGTTGCGTGCCGGACGCATGTCGGTGGGGGCAGCCACTGCGAACTGGGGTTCCGTGAAGGCGGGCACCATCACGGTGCAACCACGGTTGAGCAGTGCGTCGAGTATGGCGTCGGCACCGCCGTCGATCACTGTCCGGAAGGACCGCAGTGAGGTGTGCAGCATGACGGGGCGCTCGGTCAGGTGCAGGCCTGCCAGGGCGGTGGCGAGGTGTTCCTCGAAGATCATGTGGGTCTCCGAACGGTCAGGCCGGGTGTACGGCGTCGACAATCCGCCCGTGCAGGAGCTCGTTCAGCGCCCATCGGGTGGTCTCGGTTTCGGGGTGATCGGTGCCCAGGGTGCGGTCGCGTCGCTCCAGGACTTGTCGGTAGATGGTCTCCGCCTCGCTTCGGCGGCCCTGACGTGCGATCGTCCAGGCGAGTTCGTGCAGGGTGAGCAGGACGTGGGGGTGGTCGGCCTCGAGCACCTGACGCAGGTCGAGAAGCTGGCGGTAGAGGGCCTCGGCCGCTGCCCATCTGCCCTGGCTGGCGGTGATCCACGCGAGCGCGTGCTGGGTCTGGAGGGTTTGTGGAGCGAGATCGGAAAGGACACGTCGCCGGTCGCGCAGGACGTCCTCGAAGATCGGTTGGGCTTCGTCGAGGCGGCCCTGCCGGGCGATCGCGTACGCCAGCTCGTGGCGCGTGGTCAGGGTGTCCCGCGAGTCCGGCCCGAGGTGGAGCAGGCAGTCGTGAAGGGTGTCCCGATAGCGTTGTTCAGCCTCGCCCCATCTGCCGAGCAGACTGGCGATCCACCCGGATTCGTGGCGGCTGCGGAGGGTGTCGGGGTGGTAGTCGCCGAGGACCCGCCCTCGGATGCTGAGCACCTCCTGGTAGATGCTCTCCGCTTGGGACAGATCGCCCCTGTTGGCGACGGTCCAGGCGAACTGGTGCCGGACGCCCAGCACCGCCGGGTGTTCCTCACCCAGTGCTGCACAGCGGTCGAGAGCGATCCGGCACAGCATGCCGGCGGCCCCGAACGCGCCGCTGTGGTTGAAGGCCCTGGCGACATCGGCGGTGGCGTCGGCCAGCAGGGCGAGGTGCTCGTGGTCTCCGTGTTCGGCGACGGCATCGAGCAGGGCCAGCAGGTGTTGGCTGAGCCGCCGATACTCCGGCCAGCATTCCGGCTGGCTGTGGCTGAGCTCCCGCAGTGCGTCGACCAGATGCGCGACTGCGGTCTGCCAGACCTCTGGTCCCGCGAGGCGGGCGCGGTGGGTGGCGGTGACGACGGGATGCAGGGTGATCGCGGCGGCGCCGCTCTGGATCAGACCCACACCTGTCAACCCGTCGAGCGCCTCTTGCAGGCCACTCATGGACAGCATGCGGGTCGGAATCGACTCGGGTGCGTAGCAGCTGGCCAGCCGCAGTAGCGTCCGGGCCTGGGGGATGCCCTGTTGAGCCAGCCCGTCCAGCGAGATCTCCGCAGTACGGTCCACCATGGTTCCCTCCCGGCTGCCGAGGGCCCGTTCGTAGGCGGCGAAGGTGTGCGACTGCGCGATCCCGGAGCCCAGGTAGGTCCCGGCCAGGTGAAGGGCGAGCGGCAGACCACCGATACGTCGCGCCAGGGCCAGGGCCTCGGTCTCGTCCCCGGCCTGCGGCGCGAGATCGCGGAGGACCTGCGCGGCGTCGACCTCACTCAGCTGACCGACCGCGAAGAGTCGGGCACCCACCCACATGCGTGCGTCGGTTTCCCGGCTTGTCACCACGACCAGGCCTCGCTGCGACGCCCGCACCCAGCCTTGGCCGTCCTGGATACCCGCCGGCGAGTCCGCCGCGGCAAGGATCCAGGGATCGTCGGCGTTGTCGATGACGAGCAGCCATCTTCTGGGTGAGCGTTCCAGCAGACGCCAGAGCCGGTCGGGGCCGTCAGACGCCCCGTTGGCGATCGATTCCAGGTCTGTGGTGGAGCCGCCGAGGTCGCTCATCACCCTGGTCAAACCCTCGAAGAAGCCAGCCGGATCGGCGGCGGAGACCCACCACAGCTGGCGGTCCCAGCTTCGCGCCCGTTCCGTCAGGGCAGCAGCCAACGTGGACTTTCCCGAACCGCCTGCCCCGACGAGCACGGCCGGACCGCCCGCTGCGGGTCGGCGTGCCAGGGTCAGCAACTCTTTTAGCAGGTCATGGCGTCCCCGCAGTTCCATCTGTGAGCGTCGCACCCCAGCAGAGGCGCGGTGTTCTCCCGTCTCCTCCACGACGTCGACTTCCCGGTCGATCCAGGCCCTCAGTTCGTCCAGGCCGCGCCTGAGGTCATACGGTGGGATCGCCTCTCCCCCGGCGGCACGGGCGCGTCGGTAGACCTCTGCGAACGTGAGCGGCATTCGCTCCTCGTTGTCGGTCATTACGCAGACTCCCAGTCTTTCTCGTCTTCGATGAACGGCACCAGGTGGCCGACGCTGGCTCTCAGCTGCAGACGTGCCTCTCGCAGATGGACGCGAACGGTGCTCGCCGCCAGCCCGAGGTGCTCGGCGGCGCGCTTGACATCCCATGCCTGACCCCAGACCAGGAACGCGACCATCCGCCGACGCGGTGGCATCTGTTCGATCGCCCTCCAGCAGTTGGCCAGGGCGATCGTCAGCGCCACGTGCTCGGCTGTCTCGTCGTCGGACGTAGGGGGCAACTCGGAGACATCGACGGCCAGATCGACCCGGTTCTGCTTTCTCCAAACATCGACTGCTTTGTTCCTGAGCACCTGACGTAGCCATCGTCTGCGCTCGTCGACACCGAGCGGCTCGACCTTCTCCCAGGCGCGGATGGCTTCGTGGAACGTGGTCTGGACCAGATCATGTGCATCGCCGGCCCGGATCCACGAACGCGAGTGGGCATACCGGTACAGGTCCTCGGCCTCATGCAGGTAGAGCTGTTCGATCTGCTCGACCTGGGCTCTGGTGAGCTTTGGCCGGGACTCGACGGACCCCACATCACGTCCCTGGTTGCTGTCGGTGCCGATCTGCCGCGGCATTCCAGATCAGCCGGACAGTCTGCACGCCCGTCGCGTTCCAGCACTCGAGCCGGACTGTGAGAGCGGCGCGGGTCGGGGTGACCAGGCTGCCTCGCGCCTGCCACTCGGCGAGCATGCTCATCGCGGTGCAGACGGCCAGCATGCCCGCCATCAGGGTGGTCGACTGCCAGGGCAGGGGGCCCGCAGTCAGGGCGGTCAGTACCGCCCATGCTCCGTGCTTGGGCAATGTCATCATCACAACCCACTGTCGTGCGGGACCCCGTTCGCGTTTGGTCGTCCCCACGAGAACCACCGATGCCTTCGCATCGGTGGCCACAGGGATCGACCGACAGCGTTGCCAGCGTCGCGGGTCGTGGCCTACCAGGTGGCGCCGAGGACTGGAAGGGCTCCCTCGGTCAGGATGTGACTCGCCTTGTCGACGCGCCGGACACGGCGCTCACTCCCGCCCGGACGGCTTGTACGCGATGACGAGTTCCCAGGTGCCCGGCAGCACTGCCACGTCCTGGAAGCCGACCTCGGTGAGCAGCTTGGTGTAGAAGTCCGCCTCGCGGAGTCGACTGACGCTGCTGTCGACGCCGATCAGGAAGTAGCTCCAGAAGAACTGCATGGCCAGCCGGTCCGGGGTGCGGAACTCCTCGCAGATCAGGATCAGCCCGCCCGGGTCCAATGCCGCGTACGCCTGCTGGACCAGTTCGCGGGCCACCGCGTTCGGCCAGTCGTGCAGGACCCGGACGAAGGACAGCGCATCGTAACCGCGCGGTAGGGGTTCGACGAAAAAGTCGCCGCCGACGAAGCCGAGCCGGTCGGCGTGGCCACGGGCGTCGCGGGTGGCGGCCACCAGTGGTGCCACCGCCGGCAGGTTGTACACGTCGGCCCGCAGGTCCGGCGCGGTGTCGAGGATGTGTGCGGCGAGGGTTCCGTCACCGCCGCCGACGTCCAGCAGCCGGTGGCGGTCCGACCAGAGTCGATCCGAGTGCCGGCGTACCGTCTCGATCGCCGGTCCCAGCCCGAGGGCCATGCTGCGCTCAAACTCGGCGGTCTGTTCGGCTGTCTTCGGTGGCCAGGCGAACCCGTCGTCGATGCTGACCTCACCGCGCAGGCTCTCGGCCAGTCGGCCGTGCAACTGCCGCCACGGGTAGCGGTCTCTGTCCCGCTCGGTGGCGTCGGGACCGACCACCGCGTTGACCGCGTCCCGCAGTCCCGGTACGGCGCGGTAGCTGGTCGCGCCGATGTCGTCGTCGGGCTCGTCGCGGGTCAGCAGGCCGAGGCTCTCGATGCAGTCGAGGAATTTGTACAGCCGTAGCGGAAGCACCCCGAACCGGGTGGCCAACGCGTCGAGGCGGACCGGTCCGGCCTCCAGCGCGTCGAGCAGTCCCAGGTCGAGTGCCGTGTGCAGCACGTCCGTGGCCTTGGGGCCGTTGACGAGCAGGCTCATCAACGCCCGGGGCGAGAGGGTGACGGTCACCGGTGCAGCTCCTCTTCCAGCGCATCCATGAACAGGTCGATCTCGTCGAGGGTGTTGTAGACATGCGGGCCGACCCGCAGGTAGCCGCGCCAGCTGCAGATCACGTCCCGGGCGGCCAGCCGCTGCTTGACGGCCTCACCGTCGGGGACGTCCAGGCACACCACGCCGCCTCGCCGCGCGCTGTCGGTGGGGCTGACCACCGTGATGCCGGCGGCGTCGGCCCGGTCCAGCAGCCGCCCGGTGAGCGCCAGCGAGTGCCGCCGGATGGCGTCGGCTCCCACGTCGAGCAGCAGGTCCAGGCCGACCTGGGAGATCAGGGAGGTCAGTGGGTACGGTGTGCCGCCGGCGAAGCGACGGATGCCGGGCGCCCAGCCGGGCGACGGTCGGAACGTCAACGCGCGGTCGCCGGCCTGCCAGCCGGTGGCCGCCGGAGTCAGCAGCGGCACCAGGTCCGGCCGGACGTAGAGGAACGCGGTGCCGGCGCCGCACAGCCACTTGTGGGATCCGCCCAGGACGACGTCGACGCCGAGCGCGGTGACGTCCAACGGCACCACCCCGACGGTCTGGAAGGCGTCCACCACCACCAGCGCACCGACCTGGTGGGCTCGGGTCACCAGCCGGGACAGGTCGACGGTGGCGCCGGAGGTGAAGCTGGCGTGCGGCACGCACACCAGCAGCGTCCGCTCGTCGATCCGGGCTTCCAGCGCGTCCTGGTCGAGGTGGGGGCCGCCGGTGCCGACCACGTCGAGCTGCGCGCCGTATCGGCCGTACGCCCGGAAGATGAACGGCACCGTCGGGTAGTCGAGATCCGTGATCACCACCCGGTTGCGGGGCGGGCGGTAGTCGAAACAGGACGCCACCCGGGCCAGGAAGGTGCTCAGGTTCGCGTCGGTGAGCACGCTGCCCGGCGGCGCGCCCAGCAGGGTGGCCACCGAGTCGGCGTACCGGTCGAGGCCGATGTGCCAGTCCTGCCAGACGTCGTCGCGCCAGGTGCGTAGGGTCTCCCAGTAGTCGTGCAGTACCGTCTCCACGCCTCTCGGCACGACGCCGGTGGAGTTGCTGTTCAGGTAGACGCAGCTCGCGAGCAGGGGGAACTCCGCGCGCAGGGCGGCGTGTGCGGCGGCGTCGAGACACCGGGGGCTCTGCTCGGGCTGGCTCACGCGCACCGCCTCTCGTTCTGCTCGGGCGTGGCGGCGTCGGTGGTCACGGCGGCGAAGACCGGTGCGGTGCTGACCGCCGCCAGGTAGGGCGTGCCCTCGGTGTAGCCCGTGCCGGACCGGGCACCGAGCATCCGCACCGCGACCCGCAGATGGGTACGACGCCACTGCGTCAGGGCACCGGCGAACGTGGCCATCCGCCGTGCCACCAGGACGGCGTCCGCCCCGGTGAGCCGGCCGTCGGCAACCGCCCGCCGGTACGTCTGGTCCACCGTCGGCTGGCCGTCGCGGACCCGGGCCTGCACCTCCGGCACCGACTGGTAGGCGACCGAGTCCAGCCGGCCCACCTCGGGCGTACGACACAGCGACTCGACCAGCTTGTAGGAGCGGGACTGGATCGCGCTGGCGCCCTCGGTGTACTGCCGGAAGGTGCGGAACGATTCCGGTTGCATGGTGGCCAGCAGGGAGAAGAGGGGCCCTGCGGTGCGCAGCAGGTCACCCGCGTAGCCGAGCCGGTCGGCGGCGGTGGCCGGCGTGTTTCCCGCCAGGGCCGTCACTGCCGCGCGAAGTTCCTCGGCGACGCCGGCGAAGATGCACTCGTACGCCTGGAGCACCCGGATGAACAGGTACTCGTCGTGCGTCACATGCACCGGCAGCATGCTCAGCCGCATTGACGGGTCTCCCGGGGAGACCAGCTCACGGGCGACGGCGAGCAGGCGGGCCGTGGCAGCGGCCGGGGTGCCCGCGCCGACCGCCTCGACCACCCCGAGACGAGCCAGCGCAGGGGCGACGGCTCGCACCCCTAGCCGGCACCGTTTGGCCACCAGCACCGGCCCGGGCCTCTCCTGGGGAAGCAGCCCGGTGGTGTGCGCGGCGGCGGCCAACTCGAAAGCCAGCGTGTCGGCGACCAGGCGGACGAGGAGCCGGTCCCGGGCCCGCCGCCCGTCACCGGCCTCCACTGTGGGCGGATGGTCGGCGGAATCCGGTAGTCGAAGCAGCCGCAGAGCCAGGTAGCTGCGATAGTCGTAGCGGCCGTCCCACTTGTCGAGTGCGATGTCCAGGAAGTCGGTCAGCTGCCGGGTCGCGGCGTCGCCGGTGGTGGTGGCCCGGCCGGCCACTGCTTGCCGGGCGCTGTCGAGCAGGGCGAGGCAATCCTTTTCGACAAAGTGTTTACCGAGCCGGTGAAATTCGGCAAGCACCGGCGAGTAGGGAAAACTGTGCGGTTCACTCGGGCCGGACAACCAGGAAGTCAACGCACGCACATGCCACCCCTCAAAACGTGAAAATACGAATACGCTGCCGTCGACCGCAGATGCTGAGTTGAGCAGGGTTATTCGTTGGTGGTGAGGCTCGTCCGCGCCTGCCACAACTCGGGAAAGAATCGGTGTCCGGCGAGTTTCGCCAGCATGTTCGCCGCGCTGCCGGGGCTGCCGGCGGGCCGATGGCCGCCAATTCGCAGTGCCACCTGGTAGTGGCGGACCCGCCACACCGACACCCGTTCGTCCCACTCCACCATCGCCTCGGCGAGCCGGTGCAGCGGTTCCGCCGGATCGGTCGGGCACAGTGCCGTGGCCGTGATGCCGCGGGTGGCGAGCTGCTCGTCGAACGCCCGACCGAGCTTTCGGCTGGCCCCCTGGACGTCGCGCCAACCAGGTGATTCTGCACCGGAGCCGTTGCCCAGCGCTGGTTGCATCGCCTGGAAATCCACTGGTGACAGGTATCGCAACATCTCCAACTGGTCGGTGATCAAGCGGACGGCGAGCGTCGCCCGGACCAGGAACGCCTCCGCCGCCGCCAGCCGCCCCGCAGCCACCTGTGCGGTCGCCTCCGCCAACTCCGCCGCCGCCAGTTTGAGCCACAACTCGGTCGACTGATGCACCACCTGGAAAAGCAGTTCGTCGCGATGTATGACCTCGTCCGGCGACCGCTGCAAACCGAGCAGCGCGTCGATACGCATGTAGCGCGCATAGTCCGTAGCGCCCTGACCTGGCAGGACAGGCGAATGGTCGTGCTTCACGGAATAGCCCTCCGTCTGGGCGCTGGCGCCGAGATCAACGTCGTGTACCGGCGGTCATCATCCAACGACGAACGGCAATGCACCAGCCCCTTGGTTGCGATGAGTTTCGGATCAATCAACTCACCGTGATTTGCGCCACCCACCCCGTCGGCACCCACGTGATACCGCTGACGTGCGTCGATGCGATGGCGTTGCCGCTCTGGCTCACCTTGCGGCGGGAGCGGATCCGATGGTGACCACGCGCGCCCACTGCGGCGGTGAGTCCGGCACGTGGTCGGGGTCGTCCTCGTCCCACCGCCTGGCCCGCGGAAACAGCCCCACCACGGTCCGACACGGCGGGCGTGACGTCGGCCAGGGTGTCTGCCCGTCGGTCAGTACGACGATGACATCCGGGCCCGGCCTGTCGCGCAGTGCCCTGGCGAAACCGGCGCGCAGGTCGGTCCCGCCACCACCGATCAGGGGGATGTCCTCGGCTTGACACGTTGCGCGTACGACCTGGGGTGCCGCGTCACAGGGCAGCACGCTGACCAGGTCGCGGCGGCCACCCACGGCCCGGGAGATCGCGGCGACCTCGAGCAGAGCGCTGCCGAGTTCGGCGTCGCTGACCGAGCCGGAGGTGTCGATGACGACGCATACCCGTGGTGGCCGGCGTCGCAGCGCCGGCAGGACCACGCCGGGTGTGCCGGCGGAGCGCCGCGACGGCCGCCCGTAGGTGTAGTCCTCCCCCACACCGGGCGCGGATACCGCCGAGCGGACCGCGGCTCCCAGGAGTTCCCGCCACGGCTGCGGTGGGTGGAACGCCCGTTCCGCCCACCGTCGCCAGCCCTGGGGGACGTTTCCGGGTCGACCGGTGATGCCCTCGGCCACCCGGAACCGCACCGCGTCCCGTTCCTGCGGGCTCAGGGCGTGCGCGCCGTCCGGCCCGAGGTCCCACTGCCGGTGCAGTCCGTCGGCGCCGCTGCCGCAGTCCAGCCAGGCCAGATGCTGGAGGCGCGGCCCGAGCCGGAACTGCCGCAGATAGGCCTCCATCAACTGGCCCGCGGGCAGCAGCAGGTCACCGGGCTCGACGGCGCCTTCCGGGCGGGCGAGCCCGTCGCCGAAGATGTCGTCGTTGATCTCGCAGTCCGCGGCGATGTTCATCCTCAGCCGCTCCCCCGGCCCGGTCAGCCCCTGTTCCCGTGCCACCCGATCGCTGCGCCCGTGGTGGTCACGCAGCAGATGCGAGACCTCGTGCACCCACACTCCGGCGAGTTCCTCCACGGGTGTCCGGTCCACGAACCTCGGCGAGACGTAGCACCGCCAGTGCGGATCCACCGCCATCGTCGGCACCCACCGGGACTCGACCACGTGCAGGGCGAACAATGCCGTCGCCAGGTACGGCCGGACCCGGGCGGCGTGCAGCCGGGCGGTGAAGAGCTTGTCCCGGTCCAGTGTCCCGGCCTGGCCGGTGCTCATCGGCCGGTCCCCGCGACCGCCGCGACCCGGGCCGCCGTCCGGTCGGCCCGCCGGGACACCGAGACCGCCCCGGCGAGTTGCTCGATCGACGCGGGCACGTCCCAGCCTTCCTGACGCAGCCGGGCGAGCGTGGACGCGGGCACCACCACCAGATCCGGGGCACCTGTCTGCAGCGCGCGGACCAGCACGTCCCAGGCCGCGTCCCAGCGGGCCCGCTCCGGACGTCGGCGTACCGCCTCCACCACGGCGTCGAGCACGGCCTGACGCAGGTCGCCCCGCTCGGGCAGCACGGCGGCGTCCGGGTCGGCGAGCAGCACCTCGGGGTCGGGAAGGTTCATCCGATCCAGGCTGGCCAGCAGCTCCAGTCCGGGACCGTCACCGACGGCACCTCGGACCAGCAACGACAGCACCTCCCGAGAGGAGCCGGCTGCGGTCGCGAAGGCGATCAGGCGCAGCGTCATCTCCCAGCTGCGCGGTGACGGCCACGGGCCGCCCCGACCGGCCTCACCGGTGGGCAGCCGGTGCACGAGCGCCGGGCGTGCCGACAGCAGCCCGCACACGGCACGGCGTGCGAAGGTGACGGCCTCCGGCAGCCGCTGCGGATCGAGCCGGGGCAGCACGGCCCGGGGCCAGGTCCCGCCCAGCCCGCGTACGACGGTCTCGTGGTCGTGGGTCCACTGCAGATGGACGAAGCGGTTCGCCAGCGGCGGGCTCAGCTCCCAGCCGTCGGCGGCCGAGGATCGCGGATTGGCCGCCGCCACGATGCGGACTCCGGCCGGCAGGCGCAAGCTGCCGATCCGGCGTTCCAGCACCAGACGGAGCAGGGCTGCCTGCACCGCCGGCGGGGCGGTCGACAGTTCGTCCAGGAACAACAGTCCTCGGCCGGCGCGAACCAGGCGCACCGCCCAGTCCGGTGGTGCCATCGGCACGCCCTGGTGCGCCGGGTCATCGCCGACGACGGGCAGCCCCGCGAAGTCGGACGGCTCGTGGACACTGGCGATCACCGTCGTGAGCGGCAGGTCCAGGGATGCGGCGAGCTGGGTCAGCGCGGCGGTCTTGCCGATTCCCGGCTCGCCCCACAGCAGCACCGGCAGGTCGGCGGCCACAGCCAGGGTCAGCGCCTCCAGCTGCGGGTCGCAGCGGATCTCGGTGCTGGTGTCGGCCAGCAGCGTGAGCAGGTCGGCGGCGACGTCGAGTTGCGGCATCGGGGTGGGGTCGATCGAGGTACGGGTGGAAGACATGTGTGATCACCTTGTCAGGTCGTCATGGCTCGGCCCTGGGCCGAGTGAGGAGGAAAAGCGGTCCCGCCGGTCAGCGGGCGATCGCGTGACGTGGGTGCGAGCGGCGGGCCCGCTTGGGCTGCCAGTCCCGGGAGCAGGTGGCAGGTCCCGACCCGATCAATCCGGCGCGGAACAGCCCGTACGTGATCCGCCGCGACGCGGCGTTCTCCAGTTCCTTCCGCAGCTCCCCGTGGCGCAGCAGCGCATCGGGTCCGAGGAGGGCCTCGACGGCGGCCAGCGCGCCGGCCGTGTCGCCGTGGTCCAGTCGGGCACGGATGTCGGGGAGACACTGCGGGCTGCGGTGCGCCTCGTCGATTGCCTGCAGGCAGGCCAGCGGGGTGCCGGTCAGCGCGGCCAGCAACTCCTCCCGGCGGATCTCCGCCGGGTCGTGGTCAAGGGGTGTGAGCACACCGTCCACCAGGCCGATGCGGTGCCAGACGCCCCGGCAGGCCACGAGACGGGGCGCTGCTTCCGGGCCCGGAGACGTCGGCGTGACCCTCGGTCGGTGACCGGGCGCGAGCGCGGCGGCCACCAGCGGGTGCAGCCGGTCGACCTCGATCAACCCATGACGCAGCAGTTCCACATCAGGTGGCGTCCAGGTCGCCGCGTCGGGCAGCACCGGCACGCCGGGGACACCACCGGCCCGTGCGGCCCTGCCGAGGCGCGCCGCAGGCGGGTGTACGTCCGTGCTCGCCGCAGCGACGTCCACGACCAGACGACGCCGAGGGCCGAGCCGCACCACCACCGAGCCGTTGGTGCGGCCCTCCTGTCGGAGCAGCAACGTCGCCTCGGCCGCCCACCGGTCCACCGCGTAACCACGTTCCCGCAACGCGTCCCACGGCGGGTCGGGGCGCACCGTGTTGTGGGAGGCCGACGGCAGCAGGCCCGAACGGGCGCGCAACTCGTCGGTTCTCCGCGCATCCCACAGGTGACGATGCAGGTCCAGACGGAAGCGACGGTCCGGGCGCGGATGCGGATGCGAGCTGTCGGTCCTGTCGGGGAATCCGGCGGCCCACAACGCCAGGCTGATCCGCTGGCCCGCATCCGCCCAGGCCGGTGGAGTCCGGGCGACCAGGTGCACCGCCTCGGCACCGTCGTGTTCCGCCGGGCCGTACCGGGTCAGCGAGATGGTCACGCCCGGGCGCAGCAGTCCGTCAGGGGCGATCCTCGGCATGTGCCAGCGCAGCAGGTCCGGCGCGAGGTGACGGAGATCGGTCCGCAGCCGGGTGGCCAGTTCCCGGCCGTGAATACGGGCAACGGCGCGCAGGTCCAGGTCGACATCGACGCGGGCGGCGGCGCACGCCCCGGCCCAGTCACCGACGTGACGACGCGCAGTCGCGGCTTCGATCATGGACGGCGGTACGGCGTACTCACGTACGCGCCGCCAGAGGGAGAGACGGGAATCCGCGTTCGCGGTCGGGGAGCGCATCAGCACTCACCTTGTGCGAACCGGGCCCCCAATCTGAGAGAAGGTTTCATCGCGGCGGAGCATAACGTCCGCCGCGGGCTACGCCAAGACCCGATGTCGATCCGGGCACTGCTGCCCGACCCGCCCGCCGCACACCCGTCGCTCTCCTGTCGGGACGGCGTCGCCTACGGTGCGATCGTGAGGCGGGTGATCGAGTCACCCTCCAGGGTGAACAGGTAGTGCAGGTCCGCCGAGCCGCCCGGGAAGTTCCCCTCCAGATGCTGCAACACATCGAACTGTGCTGCACCGATCCGGTGAGCGCCGACGAATTCCGTGGTGTATGTGTACTGGCTGCCGGCGTTGCTCAGCCAGCTCCTGATCTCGTCGCGGCCCCGGTAGGTGTGGCCCTCGTCCGTCACCACCGCGTCTGCGGCGAACGCGCGCACGGCGGTCTCGGTGTTCCGGGCTTCGTGGGCGCGAAGGTACGCGGTGATCACGGTCGGCAACTCGGCCCAGGTGAGGGCGGTTTCTCGGTCTGGTGTCATGGTCATACTCCCAACGGTGGGGTCTCCCCCGGCGAGAAGGTCAAGTGCGCCGCTGCGGCTGGCGTCAGCCGGAAGTGAGTCGGAACACCGGCCACCCGATCTCGGTACGCCACCGCCGGGCGTCCCCGGTGTCGCGGGGACCCGCCAGGTACGTCTCGTGGACGGGCCCGTCGATACCCAGGGCATGTGAGACGACCCAGTCCCCCAGCCGGCCGTAGGTGACGTCGATGTCGTCGTGCGGGCCCGCGTGCACGGCCACGGCCAGGTCGGTCGCCGGGAACTCGACAACCTCCATCCGGCCGCCGTCGTGCGGGCTGCGGACCGGTCGGAAGACGGTCATGACGCCGACGCCGTCGGTGAACAGTTCGTTGGCGTACCGGCCACCGGACGGCCCGGCGCGTTCGGCCGGCGGGAAGGCGGCATCCAGCTCGTCCATGGCCGTGTCGAACCAGGCGAGCGAATCCTCGATCCGGACCGTCGCGCTGATGGCGACCACGGTCCGCGCAGGCACGGAACGCAGCTCGACGTCGAGTGTCGCGGCGTCCGGTTGCAGCAGCTGGCGCAGGGACACCACCGCCGCGCGCGTACGGTCGAGCTCGGCCTCGAGCCGGCGCAGGTGACCCGCGATGAGCTCGGCGCGCTGGTGCGGATCGCCGGTCGTGATGATCGACCTGACTTCGGCAAGCGGCACGTCGAGCTCACGGAGCCGATGGATGACCTGCGCCGTCGCGATCTGGTCGGGCAGGTAGTACCGATAGTTCGTGTGCGGATCCACAGTCGCCGGCACCAGCAGCCCGGACTCGTGATAGCGCCGCAGGGTCCGTACGCTCAGCCGCGTCACGGTGGCGAACTCGCCGATGGTCAAGCCCTTGCGCAACGTCACGGTGTCATCCTCGCGCCTCCCCCGGGGAGAGGGTCGACATTCGGCGTTTCGACGGTCTCCCGCGCGGTCGCCGACCGGGCAGCAGTCGCCGTACCCCGACGGCCGGTCAGGCGGCCGGGAAGTCGGCTCCCCGGGACAGCGCTTCGCAGGCGCGGATGTCGTCGAGATTGCGTTCGAGCGTGGCGACGGCCGTGTCGAATCCGTCGCTGCCGAGCACGAGTCGGTGCGGGGGCGTGGCCTGGGCCATCGCGGCGATCACCGCCTGCACTCCGCGTTGCGGGTCACCGGGCTGCTTACCGTCCTGATCGATCATGGCGGCGCGTACCTGCTCCAACATCGGCAGGTACGCCGGGATGGTCTCCGCGACGGCTTCGTCGGCGAAGCCGGCATAGGCGCGGGTACGGAAGGCACCCGGTTCCACCGCCAGCACCTGGATGCCCAGCGGCGCGACCTCCCCGCGCAGCACCTCGGTGATGGCTTCGAGCGCGAACTTGGCGGCGCTGTAGTACCCGAATCCCTCGATACCGCGCAGCCCGGCCACCGAGGACATGGTGATGATCCACCCACTGCCTCGGGCGCGCATTCCGGGCAGGGCCGCCCGGATGACCGAGAGCACGGCAAAGAAGTTCAACTCGAACATGCGTCGGACGTCGGCGTCCGCCATGCCCTCGATCGACCCGAACCAGCCGCGTCCGGCATTGTTGACAAGCACATCGATGCCACCGAAACGTTCTTCGGCAGCACGCACGGCCTGCTCGACGGCCTCGGTATCGGTGACGTCCATGGGCAGGATCAGGACGCGGTCGCCGTATCGCCGGGCCCACGAGTGCAGCTCGTCGGGCCGCCTCGTCGTCACCGCCACCTGATCGCCGTTGTCGAGGGCGGCCTCTGCGTACGCGATGCCGAACCCGCCTGGGGTGCCTCCGGTGACAAACCACGTCTTCATGCTCATTCCACTCCCCCGTTGACGGCATCGGACGCTGGCTGGTCGGCGTCAGATTGCCTGGTGAACTCGCGCGTTCACCCGATCCTGAACGCTCCCCGTGCGGGAGGGTCCAGGGTTTCGATGTGGTCCGCGAGCCGGGCGGCCCCGGTGAGCAGGGCACGGCCGCGCGCGGTGAGTTGGTCCCGCCACTGGCGCAGCGACGCGGCGAGCGGTTCGGCACCACCGGCTTCGCGTACCCGACGCAGCACGTCGGCGATGTGGTCGAGCCGGTAGCCGCCGCGACGCAGCAGGTGCGCGAGTTCGGCGTCGCGGACATCGTCTGCTGAGTAGACGCGGTAGCCGGTGGCCACGTCGCGCACCGGCTGCAGAATGCCGGCCCGCTCCCACTTGCGCAGGGTCGCCGGTCGTACGCCGAGCCGGTGGGCCAGCACACTGATCGGTACGGCGGTGCGGCGCTGCGGTTGCGGCGGCGAGCCGGTGAGCACGGCGACGGCCGCCTCGACCGCGTCGAGGGTGTCCCGGTCGCGTTGCAGCAGCTCATGGCTGTGGTCGATGGTGCGCAGTGCCGCGTCGATGTCGCCACGGTTGACGGCCCGCATGATGTCGCCGCTGGCCGCGTAGCCGTGGCCGGGGATCAGCGCGAGGTAGGCGCTCAGCGCGGTGGCGTGCACCTCGGTGAACCGGCGGTAGCCGGTCGGGCTGCGCTCGGCCGGCGGCAGGACGCCATCTCGTTCGTAGTTGCGTACCGCCTGCGCGGACAGCCCGTGACGGCGGGCGAGGTCGACCGGTCGGCGTACACCCGGGTTGGAGGGTTTCGGGACGGTCACCGTGCTCCATCGGTTGAAAGCCTCAATCGGTGGTTCAACGATACGGTTGATGCAATGACGTCGCTTCTCGACCTGTTTGCCGTACCGCCGTCCCTGCTCGCGCTCGGTGAGCCGACGCACGGCGAATCCGCCTTCCTCCAGATCCGCAACGAGGTCTTCCTCTCGCTGGCCGAGCACGGCTACCGGTCGATCGCGTTGGAGAGCGACCGGGCTGCCGGGCTGATCGCCGACGACTTCGTGCAGGGCTCCGCCGCCGTCCCGCTCGACCGTGCGCTCGCCGAGGGGTTCAGTCACGGGTTCGGTGCCGCCCCGGCCAACCGTGACCTGCTGCTGCGGATGCGCGAATGGAACGCCGGGCGGCCGGCTGCCGAACGCCTGACGTTCCACGGCTTCGACGCCCCGTTGGAACTGGAGGGTGCCCCCAGTCCACGGCGTCACCTGGTCCGGGTGTGTGAGTTCCTCGACCTGGACCGATCGGCGGAGATCGACGACCTGGTCGGCGACGAGGCGCGCTGGAGCGACCCGGCAGCGATCTGGGAGCCGGGCAGGTCGATCGGGGGTTCGGCCGACGCCCAGCGCCTGCGGGTGATCGCCGACGACCTGCTGACCGAGTTGTACCTGCAGGCACCCCGTCGACCTGAGGGCTGGCAGGCGGCGTTCGTCCACGCCATGTCCGCCGTCGCGGTGCTGCGCTACCACGCCGCAGCCGCCGCACCACTGACCCAGGAGGCACGCTTCGCCCGCCTGGCCGGAGTCCGGGACGCGCTGATGGCCGAGAACCTGCTCGCGATCCGGTCGGTGGAGGCACACCGCGGACCCACAGTGGTCTTCGCGCACAACACGCACCTTCAGCGCCAGTTGAGCACGATGACGATGGCCGGAACGGACCTGTCGTGGGCCGGTGCCGGCGCGATCGTTTCCTCGCTGCTGGGCGACCGGTACGCGGTGATCGTCGGAAGCCTCGGCGCGAGCCCCGCACTCGGCATCGAAGCGCCCGCCCTGTCGACCTACGAAGGCAGACTCCAGCAGGACACCGGGCTTCCCCGGTACGTCCGGGCGTCCGACATCGAACCGGCCGAGCGCAGAACGCACGACTACCGCTACTTCCCCCTCGATGACGCCACCGTCGCCCACGCCGACGCGGTGCTGCACATCCCGACCGGCGTCGGCGCGGCCACGCTCGCCGAGCGGATCCTCGCGCTGCCCGGCGTCGAGCAGGTCGTGGCGAGCCAGGAGAACGGATCACCCGAGGTCGCCTGGGGCGACCGGTTCTTCCACGTCGGCGCGGACCGTCGCCAACCGTTCGCCACCATCGTCGAACACGACGTGCCCGGCTTCGACGAAGCGTCCCAACTCGACCGTCCCGGCGTCTTCCGCCTCAACCTCGACCTCGGCCGCGCCGAGTTCGAGCGCCGGTTCGGCTTCCCACCCAAGGACTTCGAGGAACACCGGCACGAGTTCGACTTCGCCCGGCTGGACACCGTCGTGCCGCACCCGGGCTACGCCCTGCACGGCTTCGCCAGCATCGTCATGCCCGGCCCGCACCTGCTGCCCGAGGTCGACCAGCTCCTCGCCGTCGCGCACGCCCGAGCGGTCGACCGCCACGAACGCGCCGTACGCCGGGCGGCGGGCCAGCAGGAGTGAGGCCGCGAGCGGTACCGGCGCCTCGCTTGGCGCCGGCCGGGCCTCGCAACGAGCCTGAGCATCGAGGCCATGGGTGGCGATTCAGCCGAACCTCGTCCACTGCCCCTCGGACACCACGTCGACGGCGCCGTCGACGACCTTGATGGCCGTCTGTTCGTCGATGGCGTAGGCCGGGCCGCCGATGTCAGCCGCCCACCGCTGCGCATCGGCCGGCGTGTTCGTGGGAAAGAGGTTCAGGTGCGGGAAGATCGAGAAGTCGACGACGCCCAGAGTTCGGTCGTCCGGCGCCGACGCCCACTCGACGAAGTACGCCCCGATCCGCGGCGTCATCACCATGCTTCCCGCACTCACCCCCACCCAGACGAGGTCGGGCAGCGAGGGCAGCAGATCGGCCAGCCCGGACTCTCGCATCCAGTGACACAGGTACGTCGCATCGCCACCGTCGACCAGCAGCACATCGGTCTCCCGAACCCAGGGCACCCACCGCTGAGCGCCGATGCTGGGCAGCGCGGTCAACTCCAGGACACCGAGCGAACCCCAACCCAGGCCGGACAGGTACCGCCAGTCGGACCCGGGGTCGGCGGCCACCAGACCCCGCACCGACGCCGGCCCGCACATCGGGTGGCCCCACTGTGCCGTCGGGATGCAGAGGGCGCGGGACTCGGAGACCGGCTTACCGAGAAGCTCCCGGAGCGCGGTATGGATGCTCGGGTTCGTCACACCGCCGGACGTCAGCAACAGCTTCACGACATCTCCAAGATCGAGCGGAAGGACGATGCACCTCAGGGCCAGGGAGCCAGCCCATCGTAGGCCTGGCCACGCTCCGCCACGATCCCGAAGATGGCCCCCCCCCAAAGATCACGCTCGATACATGATCGAGTGGCATCGGCGCGGCACCATCACCACGTGATCCCTGTTCGAGGGCGGTCTTGAGGTGCCGGGTCAGGCCACCCGGTCAGCGAACCGCTGGCGGGTGAGCTCCGCGACGATCTCGCCGTCCTCGTCCGGCTTCAACTCCTGGAAGCCGATCGAGCCGTAGAGACCCCGGGCCAGGTCGTTCGACGTGTGTACGGACAGCCGCACGCCCTGACAGTCGGGCCGCTCCATCAGCCAGCGCACCAGGGTCAGTACGGTGGCCCGGCCCAGCCCGGCACCCTGCCGCGACGCGTCGATGACCATCCCACCGATCCAGTAGCTCTGGTCGTCGTCGTCCCAACCCCACATGACGTGACCGACGACCTCGTCGTCGGCGCAGACCGCCAGCGAGTGCCACATCCCTTCACGCAGACTGAGCAGCAGATATCGCGCGGCCGACGGGGCGACGAAGTCCCGTTGGTCGTCGCGAGGTACGACGTCCGCCACCGCTCGCCAGTTGTCGTCGTCGACCGGCTGCGTCGGTTCGCCTCGCCGGATGCAGCAGGCCACTTCGCGTGAAAAAGGCGTGAAGAATTGCGCATTCGTCGTGATGATCGCGTTATAGCACCTGTCATTCCCGACTGGTCGGCGCTGTGATTGCCCGGCGCGGCCGACAGAAGCGGGCCGCGACACCCCGAGGTCGGGATTGAGGAGTCGGTCGTGTCTGACGTGGTGTTCGTCGTGTTGACGGTGGCGCTGTTCGCGCTGCTCGCCCTGATGGTGAGGGGTGTGGAGAAGCTGTGAGCGTCGTAAACGTCGCCGGTGTGGTGCTGGCGGTCGGCCTGGCGGTTTTCCTGGTGATCGCCCTGCTGTTTCCGGAACGGTTCTGATGACCGGCACGAGCACCGGTGTGTTGTTCGTTCTTTCGTTGGTGGTGGCCCTGGCCGTCGTACACCGGCCGTTGGGCGACTATCTGTACCGCGTGGTGTGCGCCGAGCGGCATTCCCGGGTCGAGCGCGGGATCTACCGGCTGATCGGGGTGAACCCGGCCGCCGAACAGTCCTGGGGTGTGTACGCCCGCGCCGTCCTGGCGTTCTCCGCCGTTTCGGTGCTGTTCCTCTACGCCTTCCTGCGGCTGCAGAACCACCTGTGGCTGTCGCTCGGCTTCGACCCGGTGGTCGCGCACGGGGCCTGGAA
This sequence comes from Micromonospora maris AB-18-032, assembly GCF_000204155.1. Taxonomy (NCBI): domain Bacteria; kingdom Bacillati; phylum Actinomycetota; class Actinomycetes; order Micromonosporales; family Micromonosporaceae; genus Micromonospora; species Micromonospora maris. The sequence continues at coordinate 3,866,096 of NC_015434.1, forward strand.
CACGGCGGTGTCGTTCGTGACGAACACGAACTGGCAGTGGTATTCGGGCGAGTCGACGATGGGCCATCTGGTGCAGATGGCCGGACTGGCGGTGCAGAACTTCGTCTCCGCCGCGGTGGGCATCGCGGTCGCGGTCGCACTGGTACGCGGCTTCGCCCGCAGCCGCGCCGGGCAGTTGGGCAACTTCTGGGTCGACCTGACCCGGATCACGCTGCGGGTGCTGCTGCCGCTCTCCGTGCTCGCGGCGCTGGTCCTGATGATCGGTGGCGCGGTGCAGAACCTCTCCGCCGGTACGGAGATCACCACGTTGACCGGGGGCGGCCAGCGCATCACGGGTGGGCCGGTGGCCAGCCAGGAGGCGATCAAGAATCTCGGCACCAACGGTGGTGGCTTCTACAACGTCAACAGCGCCCACCCGTTCGAGAACCCGACCGCCTGGACGAACTGGTGGGAGATCTTCCTGCTGTTGGTGATCCCGTTCAGTCTGCCGCGGGTGTTCGGCCGGATGGTCGGTCAGGTTCGGCAGGGCTACGCGATCGTCGCGGTGATGGCGACCCTGGCGCTGGCCAGCGTCGCGCTGACCACCGCGTTCGAGGTGTCCGGTCACGGCACGGTGCCGCAGGCGATCGGGGCGGCCCTGGAGGGCAAGGAGGTGCGGTTCGACGTGTCGAACTCGGCGACCTTCGCCGCCGCGACCACGCTGACCTCCACCGGTTCGGTGAACTCGTTCCACGACTCGTACACCGCGCTCGGGGGTGGGGTGCTGCTGGTCAACATGATGCTCGGCGAGGTCGCGCCCGGCGGTGTCGGCGCGGGCCTGTACGGGCTGCTCATCCTCGCCGTGATCACGGTCTTCGTCGCCGGGCTGATGGTCGGCCGAACGCCGGAGTACGTGGGTAAGAAGATCGGACCACGTGAGATCAAACTGGCCTCGCTGTACTTCCTGATCCCCCCGGCGCTGGTGTTGATCGGCACCGCGGCGGCGTTCGCCACCGGCAACCACCTCACCGCGCTGAACGCCGGCCCGCACGGGCTGTCCGAGGTGCTCTACGCGTTCACCTCGGCGAGCAACAACAACGGTTCGGCGTTCGCCGGTCTGACGGTGAACACGCCGTGGTGGAACACGGCACTCGGGCTGTGCATGCTGGTCGGTCGATTCGCGCCGATCATCCTGGTGCTGGCGTTGGCCGGTGCCCTCGCGCGGCAGCAACCCACCCCCGCCTCCCCCGGCACCCTCCCCACCCATCGCCCGTTGTTCGTCGGGATGGTCGTCGGCGTCACGGTGGTCCTGGTCGCGCTGACGTTCCTGCCCGCGCTGGCGCTCGGCCCCCTGGCCGAGGGGCTGTGATCAGCATGAGAGAGAAGGACATGACCGTCGCCACGCCCCACGCCTGCACCCCCGGCTCACCGGCCACCCACGGCAACCGGGGCGGCGGCCTGCTCGACCCGAGGCAACTCCTCCGTTCGCTGCCCGACGCGCTGGGCAAACTCGACCCTCGTTCGCTGTGGCGCAACCCGGTCATGCTGATCGTCGAGATCGGCGCGGCCTTCACCACCGTCCTCGCGGTGGCGCAACCGTCGGTGTTCGCCTGGGCGATCACGGCGTGGCTGTGGCTGACCGTCGTCTTCGCCAACCTCGCCGAGGCCGTCGCCGAGGGCCGGGGCAGGGCGCAGGCCGCCGCGCTGCGTACGGCGCGGGCCGACACCGTCGCCACCCGCCTGCTCGACTGGACCGCGGGCACCGCCCCCGGCTCCTACCGCACCGAGAGCGTCCCGGCCCCGCACCTGAGGCAGGGTGACATCGTGGTGGTCGAGGCCGGCGAGACCATCCCCGGTGACGGGGACGTGGTCGACGGCATCGCCAGCGTCGACGAGTCCGCGATCACCGGTGAGTCCGCGCCGGTGATCCGGGAGTCCGGCGGCGACCGCAGCGCCGTCACCGGCGGCACGAAGGTGCTCTCCGACCGGATCATCGTCAGGATCACCCAGAAGCCGGGCGAAAGCTTCATCGATCGCATGATCGCCCTGGTGGAGGGCGCCAACCGGCAGAAGACCCCGAACGAGATCGCGCTGAACATCCTGCTCGCCGCGCTCACGATCATCTTCCTGCTGGCGGTCGTCACCCTCCAGCCCCTCGCCATCTTCTCCAAGGAATTCCAGGCCGCCGCCGCGGACAGCCCGGCGATCACCGACGATGGCGTGACCGGCATCGTGCTGGTCGCGCTGCTGGTCTGCCTCATCCCGACCACCATCGGCGCGCTGCTGTCGGCGATCGGCATCGCCGGCATGGACCGCCTCGTGCAGCGCAACGTGCTCGCCATGAGCGGGCGGGCCGTGGAGGCCGCCGGCGACGTCAACACACTGCTGTTGGACAAGACCGGCACAATCACGCTCGGCAACCGGCAGGCCGCCGAGTTCCTGCCGGTCGAGGGCGTCACCGCCGGCCAGGTGGCCGACGCGGCCCAGTTGTCCAGCCTCGCCGACGAGACCCCGGAGGGCCGGTCGGTCGTGGTGCTCGCGAAGAACGCATTCGGGCTGCGGCAGCGCGAACCGGGCCTCATGCCGCACGCCACGTTCGTGCCGTTCACCGCGCAGACGCGGATGAGCGGTGTGGACCTGACACCCGGCGACGGTGGGCCGGCCCGACGCATCCGCAAGGGCGCCGCCGCCGCGGTGATGCAATGGGTACGCCAGCACGGCGGCCACCCCACCGAACAGGTCGGCCAGGTGGTGGACGAGATCAGCGGCATGGGCGGCACGCCCCTCGTGGTGGCCGAGCACGTCGACGATCAGCCGGCCCGCGCCCTGGGCATCATCCACCTCAAGGACGTGGTCAAGGCCGGCATGCGGGAGCGCTTCGACGAGATGCGCCGGATGGGCATCCGCACCGTCATGATCACCGGCGACAATCCGCGTACCGCGCAGGCGATCGCCGACGAGGCCGGGGTGGACGACTTCCTCGCCGAGGCCACGCCGGAGGACAAGCTCGCCCTGATCCGCACGGAACAGGCGGGCGGCCGACTGGTCGCGATGACCGGCGACGGCACCAACGACGCCCCCGCGCTCGCCCAGGCCGACGTGGGCGTCGCCATGAACACCGGCACCTCCGCCGCGAAGGAGGCCGGCAACATGATCGACCTCGATTCCGACCCGACCAAGCTGATCGAGATCGTGGAGATCGGCAAACAACTGTTGATCACCAGAGGGGCGTTGACCACCATCTCCATCGCCAACGACATCGCGAAGTACTTCGCGATCATCCCGGCGATGTTCGCCGGGCTCTACCCGAGTCTGGACGTACTCAACATCATGCGCCTGTCGGGTCCGGAGTCGGCGATCCTGTCGGCGGTCATCTTCAACGCGATCGTCATTGTCGCGCTGATCCCGCTCGCGCTGCGCGGCGTGCGGTACCGGCCCGCCGCCGCGTCGAGTCTGCTGCGCCGCAACCTGCTGATCTACGGCCTCGGCGGCATCATCGTGCCGTTCCTCGGCATCAAGCTCATCGACCTGCTCGTCCAGTTCGTCCCGGGGATCTCCTGATGCGCCTACCCACCTGGCTCGCCCACCATCTCGCCGCCCTGCGCGCACTGCTGGTCTTCACCGCGCTCGCCGGAATCGCCTACCCCCTCACCATGGTCGCCGTCGGCCGCCTCCCCGGCCTCACCGACCGCGCCGACGGCTCGATCATCGAGGTCGACGGCCACGCCGCCGGCAGCGCCCTGATCGGGCAGTCCTTCACCGACGCGGACGGCAAGGCCGTACCGCGCTACTTCCAGTCCCGTCCGTCGGCGGCCGGCGACGGCTACGACCCCACCTCCACCGGCGCCACAAACCTCGGCCCGGAGGACGTCGTCGACGTCATCGCCACCGACCCCGACGAGAGCAGGCAGAGTCTGCTCACCCAGGTCTGCGCCCGCAGCAGGGCAGTCGGCGAACTCGACGGCGTCGACGGTCGCCGGCCGTACTGCACCACCGACGGAGTGGGGGCGGTGCTGGCCGTCTTCCGTGCCGACGGGCTGACCGGCCCGGTCCTCCGGGTGGTCAGCGTCAACCAGACCGCGCCGGCCACCCCGTTCCTCCCCGGCTACGCGGGCGTGCCGGTGGAGTTGGCCCAGCCGGGGCAGGACTACCGGGCGGCGGGGGCGACCATCGTCCCCGTCCGAGGTGACGCACCCGCCGTGCCCGCCGTACCGGCCGACGCGGTCACCGCCAGCGGCAGCGGCCTCGACCCGCACATCAGTCCGGCATACGCGCGACTCCAGGTCCCGCGGGTGGCCCGCGAGCGCGGCGCGGACCCGGCCGCGGTCGAACGTCTCGTCGACGAGCACACCACCGGCCGTACGCTCGGCTTCATGGGCGCGCCCGGGGTGAACGTGCTGGAACTCAACCTCGCCCTCGACGAGACGTTCCCGCCACGCTGACGCCAGCGAGCCGGGACCGCAGTGTCCCGGCCCGGCACCCGCACCCCGGCCGCCGACCGCGTGGAGAGGACCACTGCTGTGCCGCGAGGGGAACTGCGCATCTACCTCGGTGCCGCACCCGGCGTCGGGAAGACGTACGCCATGCTCGAAGAGGCCCAGCGACGCGCCGAACGTGGCATCGACGTGGTGATCGCCCTGGTCGAGACCCACGGCCGCCCGCACACCGCCGCCATGATCGGTGACCTGGAGGTGATCGCTCGCCGCACCGCCACCTACCGGGGCGGCACCTTCCAGGAGATGGATCTCGACGCGGTCCTCGCCCGTCACCCCGCGGTCGCCGTCGTCGACGAATTGGCCCACACCAACGTGCCCGGGTCGCGCCACGCGAAGCGGTGGCAGGACATCCAGGAACTGCTCGACGCCGGGATCAGCGTGCTGTCCACGGTCAACATCCAGCACCTGGAGTCGCTCAACGACGTCGTCGCCCAGATCACCGGCACCACCCAACGCGAGACCGTGCCCGACCAGATCGTGCGGGCCGCCGCGCAGGTCGAACTGGTCGACATGACCCCCGAGGCGCTGCGGCGGCGGATGGCGCACGGCAACATCTACCCGCCGGACAAGATCGACGCGGCGCTCGGGAACTACTTCCGGGTCGGCAACCTCACCGCGCTACGGGAGCTGGCCCTGCTCTGGCTCGCCGGCACCGTCGACGAGCAACTCGACGCGTACCGCGCCCAGCAGGGCATCTCGGCCACCTGGGAAGCCCGCGAACGGGTCGTCGTCGCGCTCACCGGCGGCCCGGAGGGCGCCACGTTGATCCGCCGGGCCGCGCGCATCGCCGCCCGCAGCAAGGGCACCGATCTGCTCGCCGTACACGTGGCCCGCAACGACGGCCTCGCCGGAGCCGACCCCGCCCACCTGGCCCGGCAACGGGTGCTGGTCGAGAGCCTCGGCGGCACCTACCACCAGGTCCTCGGCAGTGACATCCCGGCCGCGCTGCTCGATTTCGCCCGCGGCGTCAACGCCACCCAACTCGTCCTCGGCGCCAGCCGGCGGGGCCGCTTCGCCCAGGTGCTCTCCCGTGGGGTCGGGGTCACCACCACCGCACTGTCCGGGCCCATCGACGTCCACCTGGTCACCCACCCCGAGGCCGGACGGGGCCGGCGTACCGCCGGGGTCCCGGCGTTGTCCCGACGCCGCCGGCTGCTCGGCTTCACACTCGCCGTGCTCGGCATGCCGGTGCTGACCGCGTCGCTCAAAGCGCTGCCGGATCTCACCCTCACCAGCGACATCCTGCTCTTCCTCGCCGCCGTCGTCGGTGTCGCGCTCGTCGGCGGACTGTGGCCGGCGCTGCTCGCCGCGCTCGGTGGTTCCCTGCTGCTGAACTGGTTCTTCACGCCACCCTTCGCCACGTTGACCATCGCCGGGGCCGACAACCTGCTCGCGTTGGCGGTCTTCGTCGGCGTCGCCGTCGCCGTCAGCGGGGTCGTCGACATGGCCGCCCGCCGCACCCGGGACGCGGCCCGGGCCTCCGCCGAGGCGCAGACCCTGGCCACCGTGGCCGGGAGCGTGCTGCGCGGCCAGCGCCCGCTGACCGCCCTGCTGGACCGGCTCCGCGAGACGTTCGCGCTACGTGCGGTCAGCGTGCTGGAGTTGGTGGACGCGGCCGACGGCCGACCCGACCGGGCTCGCGAGGAGGCGGCCTGGCGGTTGGTCGCCAGCGTCGGCGACGCGCCGGCGACCAGCCCCGGTGCGGGCGAGACCGCCGTGCCGGTGGACGACCGACTCACCGTCGTGCTCTGCGGCCGCCGGCTGGCGGCCTCCGATCGGCGCGTCGTCGAGGCCTTCGCCGCCCAGGCCGCCGTCGCGCTGCGTCAACAACGCCTGGCCGCGCAGGCCGCCGCCGCCCGGCCGCTGGCAGCGGCGGACCGGATGCGCACCGCGCTGCTCGCCGCGGTCAGCCACGACCTGCGTACGCCGCTCGCCTCGGCCAAGGCGGCCGTGTCCAGCCTGCGCAGTCACGACGTCGAGTTCGACGCCGCCGACCGAGACGAGTTGCTCGCCACCGCAGACGAATCCCTCGATCGGCTCGGCCGCCTCGTCGCCAACCTGCTCGACATGAGCCGCCTACAGGCCGGGGCCCTCGGCGTACACGCCGTCGCCATCGGTGTGGAGGACGTCGTACCCCGGGCGTTGGACGAACTCGGGCCACCCGCCGCCGGTGTCCGCACCGACATCCCCGCCGACCTGCCGGCCGCGACCGCCGATCCCGGCCTGCTGGAACGGGTCCTGGTCAACATCGTCGCCAACGCCCTGCGACACAGTCCACCGCACCGGCCGCCACTGGTCACCGCCAGCGCCCACGCCGGCCTGGTCGAGCTGCGGATCATCGATCACGGGCCCGGCATTCCCGCCGACCAGTGGGAACACGTCTTCCAACCGTTCCAGCGCCTCGGCGACCGGGACAACACCGCAGGAGTCGGCCTCGGCCTCGCCCTGTCCCGCGGGCTTGCCGAAGCCATGGGCGGCAGCATCACCCCCGAGACCACCCCGGGTGGTGGACTGACCATGGTGCTGCGGCTGCCCGCCGCCGCATCGGTGACCGCCATGGAGGAACCGCCGGCATGAACCGGATTCTCGTCGTCGACGACGAACCGCAGATCCTGCGCGCCCTCGGCATCAACCTGCGCGCCCGTGGCTACGACGTGCAGGTCGCCGCCACCGGCACCGACGCCCTCAAGGCCGCCGCCCGCCATCCGCCCGACCTGGTCGTCCTCGACCTCGGCCTGCCCGACCTCGACGGCGTCGAGGTCATCCGAGGGCTGCGCGGTTGGACCGGCGTACCGATCATCGTGCTCTCCGGCCGGGCCGGCAGCGACGACAAGGTCACCGCCCTCGACGCCGGTGCCGACGACTACGTGACCAAGCCGTTCGGCGTCGACGAACTGCTCGCCCGCATCCGCGCCGTCACCCGCCGCCACACCACCGCCGACACCGCCGACGGCCGGGCGGGCAGCCAGGCACGCGTGGGGCGGCACACGGTCGACCTCGCCGAACGGATCGTCACCCGCGACGACGGCACCGAGGTCCGACTCACCCCCACCCAGTGGGGTGTCCTCGAACGACTGCTGCGCCACCCCGGCAAGCTGATCACCCAACGTCAACTGCTGCAGGACGTGTGGGGACCGGAGTACCAGAACGAGACCGGCTACCTGCGCCAGTACATGGCCCAGCTTCGCCGCAAGCTGGAAACCGACCCCGCCCGGCCACGGCACCTCATCACCGAACCCGGCATGGGCTACCGCTACCGCCCCTGACGTGCGGCGATAGCGGTAGCAGCATCTGCTCGACGATGATCAGGCGTGGGCGTACGGAGCGGCTACGTCGAGGATCCAGGTAATGCCGAAGCGGTCGGTCAACATCCCGAATGCCGGCGCCCACTGCGCCGGGCCGTACGCCTCGATCACAGTGGCGCCATCCGCCAGTCTCTCCCACAGCGCGCCGACCTCCTCGACGGTCTCGCCGCGGACGGACAGGAAGAACGGCTCGCCCGTCAGCGTCATGCCGTTCTCACGCCGGGTCGAGGGCTGCGGCGCGCCGCCGGCGACAGTCTGGCCGGGCACGTCGTACGCCATGACGCGGAAGCCGTCGGCGGCCGCGACCTGGCCCCAGACGACCTTGCCGGCGTCGGGCAGTTCCTTCGGCATCCCGAAATCGCCGTACGTGATGATCGCGATGTCGCCGCCGAACACCGAGTGGTAGAACTCCAACGCCTCCCGAGCGTTGCCCCGGAAGTTGAGGTGGGCGGTCGTGGTGATGCTCATGAGACTCCTGGTGAGTATCCCGATCGGAGCGTCCGACCGGCGTCGTCCCCAAGATTCGACGACTGTGGTGACAGGTTGTGTCACCTACTGCGGTTAGGGTTCGCACCCATGCCGAAGACCTCCGCGCGACTGCTGGCGCTGTTGTCGCTGCTGCAGACGCGCCGCGACTGGCCGGGCGCGCTGCTGGCCGAGCGGCTCGACATCAGCCTGCGGACGGTGCGCCGCGACGTCGACCGGCTACGCGAGCTCGGCTACCCCATCGCCGCCGTCAAGGGCCCCGATGGCGGCTACCGGCTCAGCGCAGGCAGCGAACTCCCGCCGCTGCTCTTCGACGACGAGCAGGCCGTCGCCCTCACCGTCGCGTTGCAGATCGCCGCCACCACGCTGGGCGACCGCACCGGGGAAGCGGCAGCCCGGGCGTTGACCACCGTCCGGCAGGTCATGCCGTCCCGGCTCCGGCACCGCGTCAAGGCTCTCCAGATCACCGCCGTCGACCGGCCTGTCACCCGACCAGCCGCCCCGATCGGCACCGGCGTGCTCCTGGCGATCAGCTCCGCCGTGCACGCGCGCGAGATCCTCCGCTTCGACTACGGCCCCGAAACCGCCGAGCAGCCGCCGCGCCGCGTCGAGCCACACCACGTCGTCACCTGGGACGGGCGGTGGTACCTCGTCGCGTGGGACCTCGACCGGTCGGACTGGCGCACCTTTCGCGTCGACGGGATCAGCCTGCGCACCCCCAACGGGCCCCGCTTCACGCCCAGGCAGCTACCCGGCGGTGATGTGGGCACCTTCGTCACCGGCAGGTTCCGCGGCGCAGCCGACGGCGTCACCGGTTGGCCCTGCCAGGGCACCGCGATCCTCGACCTGCCCGCCGCCACGGTGGCCCGCTACACCCGAGAGGGGATCGTCGAGGAGGTCGGCCCGGGCCGCTGCCGGCTCACGCTCGGCTCCTGGTCCTGGCCCAGCCTCGCCGCCGCCTTCGCCCGCTTCGACACCGAGATCGAGGTCGTCGGCCCCGCCGAGCTCACCGATGCCTTCGACCATCTGGCCCGCCGCTTCGCCAGGACGGCCGCCGGCCCGCCCCCGGTGGGGCCTGTCGATCAGGTTCGCGCTCGTAGCCGCTGACCGCTTCGTCGTTGGTCTCACCCACAGAATCTTTCGTTGACAGCAAAACAATCATGAAGGATTGTGATATCGACGCAGGTCACTTCGCGACCGTGCTGAGCCACAGTCGGCCGAAGGGGCACCCCCCTCTCACACCGGGGCCCACCGACCAACGTCTCCGGTGGTCGTTCGCCGACGAGCGCCGGGCGATCCCCACGCGGTCGGTTCTGGGCGCGTGGCCCTCGCCAGGGAAGGTAGACATGACACCGGCTGGACAACGCAGGCGCTCCCTGCTCCGCTCAGGCATCGTGGCCGCAGCGATCGTGCTGGCCCTCACCGCGGCCGCCGCGCCCGCGGTGACAACCCCGGCCGAGGGGCAGATCCTCGCCGCGGGCGGCCCGAGCGCCGTGACCGGCTCCTACATCGTCGTGTTGCGGGATGCCGCCGTCGGGACCAAGTCCGTGGACACGACCGCCCGTACCCTCGCCGAACGGCAGGGCGGCAACGTCGGCCAGGTCTACCGGCACGCCCTGCGGGGCTTCGAGGCCCGGCTCACCGAACGCGGTGCCCGCCGGCTCGCCGCCAACCCGGCGGTGGCCTCGGTGACGCAGAACCACACGGTCTCCGTGTCGGACGTGCAGAGCCCCACCCCGTCCTGGGGTCTGGACCGCATCGACCAGCGCGCGTTGCCGCTGGACAACTCGTTCACCTACCCCCGGGTCACACCGGCCGTGCGGGCGTACGTCATCGACTCCGGCATCAACGTGGCGCACACGGACTTCGGCGGGCGGGCCGTGTCCGGCTGGGACTTCATGGAGGGGGACGCCGACGCCAACGACTGCCACGGCCACGGCACCCACGTGGCCGGCACGCTCGGCGGCACCACCTACGGGGTGGCCAAGGACGTGCAACTGGTGGGCGTACGCGTGTTCAACTGCAACGGCCGGGGCACCACCGCGCAGGTGATCGCCGGGGTCGACTGGGTGACCGGCGACCACGATCCCGGAGAGCTGGCGGTGGCGAACATGAGCCTCGGCGGCCCGGCGTACCAACCCATGGTCGACGCCGTACAACGCTCGATCGCCGACGGCGTCACCTACGTGGTGTCGGCGGGCAACGAGGACGGCGCCGACGCGTGCACGACCACCCCGGCCTCCGTCCCCGAGGCGATCACGGTGGCCGCCACCGGTCCCAACGATGCACGCGCAGCCTTCTCCAACATCGGTACGTGTGTGGATCTGTTCGCGCCGGGCGTCGACATCACCTCGGCCTACATCGACGGCAACACCTCCACCCGGACCGCCTCCGGAACGTCGATGGCCGCCCCGCACGTCGCCGGGGCCGCTGCGCTCGTCCTGGCCAACAACCCCACCTACACCCCGGCGCAGGTGACCCAGGCACTCCTGGACAACGCCACCCCCGGCGTGGTGACCGACCCGGGCATCGGCTCACCGAACCGACTGCTCCACGTCAACTCCACCGTGCCGGCCAACGACTTCACCCTGACCGCCACCCCGGCCAGCGGCACCGTCACGCCCGGTGGCACCGTCTCGACCACGATCACCGGCACCGTCACCCGGGGTGTCGCCCAGCCGGTCTCCCTCGCGGTCAGCGGCCTGCCCGAGGGGGTGACGGCTACCTTCCAGCCGGCCAGCATCTCCTCGAACGCAAGCACCACACTCACGATCAGCACCGCGGCGACGATGCTGGCCGGCAGCTACACCATCTCGGTGATCGGCACCGGAACCGACGCGATCCGGCCGGTGGCGTACCAGCTGGGCATCGACAACCCGCCCGGCTGCGTCGCCTCGGACGGCACCGACCGGGTGATCAGCGAGGGCCAGAACCTGTACGCCCCCATCACCATCACCGATTGCGCCGGTCGCGCCGCCCGCAACAGCACGATCGAGCTGCACATCGGCCATGCCAACATCAGCGAACTCGACGTACGGCTGATCTCGCCCGCCGGCACCTGGTACTACCTGTTGGATCACACCGGCGCAGGCGCCAAGCGCGTCGACTACACGCTCACCTACGACCTGTCGTCGGAGACAGCGAACGGCACCTGGCAGCTCTACGTCAGTGACAACATGTACCAGGGCACCGGGTTCCTCGACTCGTGGACGCTCAACCTGGCGGGCGTCGACCTCCCGCCGCCGGCCTGCGGCGGTATCGCCACCGCCGACGTACGGATCCCGGAGAACGGCACGATCGAATCGCCGATCAACGTGGCCGACTGCGGCCGGGCACCGTCCACCACCAGCTACGTCGAAACCAACATCGCTCACCAGTACAACCGAGACCTGCGACTGTCCCTCGTCGCACCGGACGGACAGGCCTTCCTGCTCAAGGAGAGCCTCGTCGGGTCGTATCGGGCAAACTCCCGCGAAGCCTTCATCCTCGATCTGTCGAGCAAGCCGACACCCGGCACCTGGAAGCTACGGGTCGAGAATGTGGCCTCGTACGCAGGGATGCTTGACGGTTGGAAGCTGACGCTCGACGGCGGTCCGCCGGCCACCACCCCGCCGCCCACCACACCTCCCCCGACCACGCCGCCGCCCACCACCCCACCGCCCACCACGCCACCGCCGACCACCCCGCCGCCGACCACCCCACCGCCCACGACACCGCCGCCCACCACCCCACCGCCGGGTGCGTCCTGCACCGCGGTCTACACAGTCCAGGACCAGTGGAACGGCGGATTCGTCGCCACCGTGACCGTCACCGCGGGAACCACCGCCCTCAACGGCTGGCGAGTCACCCTCACCCTGCCGAGCGGTGCGTCGGTGGTCAACGTCTGGAACGGCGTCCGCAGCGGTACGAGCGGCACCGTCACCGTCATGAACGAGCAGTACAACGGAGGACTGACCGCGGGCCAGACCACCAGTTTCGGATTCCAGGGCGCCGGTAACGGCAACGGAACCACCGCCACCTGCACCGGAAGCTGAGATACCACAACTGCCGAGCCATCCTCGTCCCGCGCACCGACGGGTTCACCCGGACGCAGGACGAGGATGGCTGGTCACCGGCGCCGTACGAGCCGCCAGCCCAGCAACCCGTACCAGATCATGACGGGTAGCTGGAGGGCGTAGCCGAGTTGTTCCAGGGTTGGTGACATGCCGTTGGTCCCGGTGGTCCACGGAACGGCGACGGCGGCGAGGCCGGCCAGCGCGGCGAGCCCTCCGGCGCGGCGGAGCCGGTCCGGTAGATCGACGCCGATCGCGGTCACCGCTGCGGCGGCCGCCCAGAGCAGCCCGGCGAGGTTGACCGTCCACTTCGCGGTGAGCAACACCGCGCCGGCCACATCGGCGACGGTGTCCGCCGGCGTCGCGGCGAGCTGGGTCACCGCGAGGTTGCCGGCGTCGTGGAGCAGGCCCGCCAGCCCCGCGGCAGCCAGCAACCCACCCGCGAGTACGGCAAGGTGCGGCCTGACCATCACGTCGGGCTTGCCGGCCAGCACCAGTCCCGCCGCGGTCAACGCCAGCCAGCCGAGTACGTCGAACGCGAGTTCGGTCAGATGCAGCCCGACGTGATCGTGTACGGCAGTCAGTGTGGTGGCCGGATCGGCCGGATTCAGGGTCAGCCCCGATGGCACCACAATCGCCGCTGCGGTCAGGATCGCCACCAACGAGATCAGCAGGAGCATGCCGGCAAGCCGGGCACCCGGGTCATTGTCAGCCAGTGTCATGGTGGGCGACGCTAGAACTCTGCCCCAGGGAGAAGGTCAAGCATGTGGCGAATCGGGGAACTCGCCCGGATGACCGGCGCAACCGAACGAGCCCTGCGCCATTACGACAAGATCGGGCTCCTGGTGCCGACGGCCATCGACCGCACGTCCGGCTACCGCTGGTACGGCGTCGCGGCACTGTCCCGACTGGAACGAATCCGCGGACTTCAACGCCTCGGCCTGTCCCTGCGCGACATAGCCGACCTGATCGACGCACCCGAGGTACAGGTGCGGCAAGCAGTACGCGAAACAGTGGCAGACATCCGCCGACGCATCACGGCCCTGGACCAGACAGCGGACCGCGCCGAGGACTACCTCGACACACCCGCGCCGCTCCTACCCCAACAGGCCACCGTCGGCACCCGTCATCTGCGCGTCCGTCACCTCGAAGTCACCCACCCCGGCGAGCTCGCGGCCGTCTGCGCCGCGTACCCCACCAGCACGCTGTTGACCTGGCTACGGGCACTCCCCCACGGCGGCTTCAACGCCGCTGTCGACACCGGAGGCACCGGTGAGCGGCTCACGCTGCCGGCCCGCACGGTGGTACGCGCCGTCATCCCGCCCGCCACCGGCATCATCGACGCCGGGCAGCACCTCTTCGCCTGGCTACACCGTCATCACCTGGCCATCGCAGGCCCCACCGTCGAAGACCACCTCAGCGACGCCGACGGCGACCACGTCACAGTGCTGGAGGTGCCCATTGACACCACCCGACCAGCCGCCACCCCCACTGGACGCCCGAAGGACCCGCTCAGCACACCCGACAAAGCTCGGGAAACAACCCCGCAGGAGCGGATGGAACACTCATGAGCCGGTGACGGCAGCGGCTATGACGGAGAAGAGTGCCGCGGCAAGCAGAACCAGTAGCAGGCGCTGCCCGCACGGGGGAACGGGCAGCGCCTGGGCGGCAATGATAACCCAGGGCGTCAGCTCGGGCTCGGGACGGCAGCCGGTACCGCCAGCAATGGGAAACCTCCACCCGACCGCTGGTCGAAGCCCCGGGGGAACTCACCCGTTCCGGCAACGTCAGGGCCTCGCCCTCTCTCCGGAGGCGGGCTCACTGGCAAAGCGGGCGACGGTTTCACGTACCAATGGCTCAGACAACGAGATCGATATCAACGCCAGCCTACGGGCGTCGGCCTCGACGTCGACACGTGCAACCTTCGCCGGCTGCGGCTCAAGGTCAGGTTCAACCTCACGCCGCACGACACGACCTTGTTCAAGGCGCCGTACGGCAACCAGAATCGCCGCCGCCTCACCAGCCGCTGCCGCCCGGGCCTGGTCCCAGCCGAGTTCAGCCGCCCGACCTGAAGCGACGGTCCTGACCTGGGCGTCCTGCGGCCCCAGGGCCTGGATGCCATCACCGATCTCCACACATCGCCGGTACAGCCGCTGCTCCACGCCGAACACCCACCATGGATCACGCTTGGGCCGCCGCGGCGTCACCAGCACGATGTCCGGAACCGCCTGGTACAGCAGATACCACAGCGCATGCAGGTCCCGGTACATTGCGCTTCGACGAGGCCAGGCTCGAACGCCGTCCACCGCCTTCCACAACGTCGCCAGAACGAAGCTCGAACAGATCAACACCACCGAGAACGTGACAAGCGTCTGAGTCACCACCGGCTCTGGCCACGGAGGTGCGAGGTCGGCCAACTTCAGTCCGAGGAACAGCGCCTTGTGCGCAACGAACGCCGCGCCGAACGCCGCACCAGCGCTGAGCAGCCCCATAATGATCTTCAACCGGGTACCGGCGTAGCGCGCGTATCCGAGCGACATCCGCAGGATGTCCACAACGGTCACCCCGAGGTAGAGCAGGAACGCGAGCATGTAGATCGAGACCTGCGGCATGTCCCCGTAGCGTTCGGCGAAGTGCAGCGGCTCCGACTCAGGGAAGTCTGCGGCGTGGAACATCGCGATCATGACAGCCAGCACGGCGCCCAGGAACACCAGCCGCCGTGGCATCAACCTGCGCGCCTTCTCCGGGTCACCCAGATGGAGGAACAGGAACTGAATCGCGGTGGCCGCTATCAGCGCTGACCCGTGCTCGATCGGCTTCGCCAGGTTCGCCACACCCGAGACCCTGTCGATCAGGCTGTGGACGGGAGCCCAGCCGGCCGTCACCGCGATCCCGCATCCCAGACAGATACCCGCCTTCGCCAGGATCGTCCGGTTACCTGGATCTCGATGCAACGCCCAGAGCTTCACGATCAGAGCAACCGCGGCGACCACGGCCGCCACTACATGTCCGGCTGCTACCACCACGAGCCTTCTCCCCGTCTACTCCGCCAGGACGGCAGCAATGCGGTACATCACCGCTGCCGTTGCATCCGCGAGGTCCTCGAAGGCGCCTACCTGATCCCCGCCGTCGAGCCGGGCACCCAGGTAGGTTGCCAACAGCTCCGCGTCGTGTTCCTGCTGCTCGCCGAAGGCCGACGTCGAACGCGCGAGCACGACTTCCGTCGGCGTGTCATCCAAGCCGGCGACCTGGCCCGTCCCCCACGAGAGAGCTGCATGGCCGGCATGCCGCAGTGCGATGTGCATCAGCTCGTGCAGGATCGTCTGAAGCCGGAGAATCGGCGGCGAGTCGCGGCCGTAGAGGACGTAGTCGGTTTCGCCCGTGGCCACCCACAGTCCACACGGTCCCGTCTGCTCAACGCTCATGGCGACGAACTGAATGCGACGATGCCGTACCGCCTCCAGGGCCGCCACCAGTGCCTGTACCGTCAGCGGCATCGGCAGGTCGAACTCAAGCTGGCGCAGGAGGCGATGTGTCCGACGTTGTTGGTGCCACATCGCCTACTGCCACTCCCCCCGCGTAGAGAGCCCGCACCGGAACACCGTCTTGCCGACTGTTCAGGATGTCCTGGTAGGGCGCTCGACTGTTCAGCCGAGCGCACAACCACAACAGTGGCAGACGCAAGCTGGCAGCTTAGCTAGACGGAGCCGGTTCCGGGGAGTTCCGTCGAGCGATGGGTCGTGGAGGTTCCACCGCTGGGAGCAGAATGCAGATGTGACCGTAGCCATCAGCAGTCAGGCTCGACGACCGGCCCACCGTGTGGCTCGCATCGCGACCGAAGTGTTCGCGCCTGCCCTCCTGGCCGCCGTCATGCCTATTGTGGTCGGAACCGCCAGCGCTCCGTCGATCCGCGAAGGCCTGCCATGGGCACTGACCGGAGCACTTTTCTGCGCCGTCATCCCGAACAGCTTGATCTGGTGGGGCGTACGTCGTGGTCGGCTGACGGACCATCACATTCGGGTCCGCGAGCAGCGGCGAACCCCGCTGGTCTACGGATTGTTGTCGGTCATCGCCGGCATCGCCCTGATGGTCAGCTTCGACGCTCCCCGACGACTCCTCGCCATGGTTGTCGTGATGCTCGCCATCGGCGTGGCAGTCACCGTCGTCAACCTTTTCTGGAAGCTCAGCATTCACGCGGCGGTAGCCGCGGGCTCCGCCGCAGTACTTGTGATCGAGTTCGGTCCGACGCTCCTCGTGTCGGTGCCCGTAGTGGCGCTCGTCGGCTGGTCACGGGTCCGGTTGGGCGAGCACACCACCGGTCAGGTCCTCGCCGGCACCATCGTCGGTCTGCTCGTCGCAGTGCCGACGTTCGGTCTGCTGCGCTAGGCCGGCGGCCTATTCTGGCTGGTTTCGCCGGCCCGATGCCTTGCTCTGCGCCTCCAGTGCGGCGACCTGTTCGACTATCGCACGCAGGCTCGCCCGAGACGGCCCGGCAGGCATCCGTCGGGCGAGCACCGTGATGGTCTCAAGGTCAGGATCGGCTTCCACCTCGACGTTCGCGCTGACAACGTCCGGTGCGACCGACTCGAAGAAATAGTTCGGCTGTACTCGGAAGAAGTTCGCCAACTGCTGAATAGCCGACCGCGTGGGATTGTCTCTCTCCCCATTGAGGAGGTAGTTGACATAACTGGTCGACAGCCCTGTCCCCTTCGCCACCTCGTCCGGTGTGTACGGCTTGCCTGTGCCGGGCTTGCGACGGGTGTCGAACAGGTGCCGTAGCCGGGCGGCGAACGACCCGTTGGCACAGTCGGCCATGGCCCCCTCCTGGTCAAACCCCGCACACCACCATTGTGGTCAAGTGCGTGCGCATTATCCACAATAGTTGCGATAGGCGCTGCTCACGTGTTTGACTTGGCCGCACCCGACCACTGTTGTGGCAGTGACACCGTAGCGGACAACCAAAGTGAAGCAACAGGTGAACCCGACATCAGGTATGTCGACGTCACATACCGCACAGTCGGGGCGGTGAACGCCGATCGCGGAGGGGACGAAACGGGGGATGCGCAAGCCCGCCCAGAGTCCGCACCACAGCACTCTGGCACCGGCGCGAGGGGTTGAGAGCCGGTACGGCCGCAGCGCATCAGGGGGGATCGTGACCCGACGCGAATCGGCAACCGTGGCCCCGGGCCTTGACGGCCCGGGGCCACCACAACCGGTCGGCTTTCGGGAATCCGCCTGCGAAACCGGATCGCACGGCGGCGCGGCGCATGCCGAGCGCCATCTGGCACCATGACCACTGTGGTGGCAGCGGTCACCGGCTCACCCAGCCTCCGCCACGCGTCGACGGTCAGACCGGCGTGCGTGACCAGGAGTTCTTCTCCGTCGACGGTGCGCACTGCGGCGGCCACCCGCAGGCGATCCCGCAGCCACCAGCTCTTCAGCAGTGCGGCGTCCTCGTCGGGCAGCCGCTGCGGCCAGAACATCTCCGCGCCCAGGTACTGCGATTCGTGGTTGCCGACGAGCTGGATCCACCGCCGCGGATCCTTTAGGCGTTGCCGAACGAAGGTCAGCACGCCGGGACTGTCCGGTCCACGGTCGATCAGGTCGCCGACCTGGATCATCACGGCATCCGGGTCGGCCTGCGCGGACGCCACCGCCTGAGACAGCTGGTCGGCACATCCGCCGACATCACCAATGATCATGACCTTCGTCATGTGCCCTCCGTACGCCTGATACCCCGGCTGTCAGCGGTGCCGCCGGTTCCTGATTGACTCACCCCATGGAGCTGGTTGTCGATGCCGGCGACGTGTCCCTGCCGGCCACGCTGGACGTGCCGGTGGACGGGCCGGCGCGCGGCGCGATCGTCGTCCTGCACGGCTCCGGCGAGCCGCGACGCTCGTACTTCCTCTACGAGCACCTGGCGCGGGTGTTCCCGGCGGCCGGCGTGGCGGTGCTGCGCTTCGACCGCCGTCCGCGTGAACGGGGCGACGTGCCGTACGCCGTCCAGGCCGACGACGCCCTGGCGGCCGTCGCCCAGGTGCGTCGTCACGTCGGCGACGTCCCCGTGGGGTTGTGGGCGTGGAGCCAGGGCGCCTGGCCCGCGTCCGCGGTCGCGGCCCGTCGGCCCGAGCTGATCTCGTTCCTCGTGCTGGTCGCCGGTAGCGGGGTGAGCCCGGCTGCCCAGATGCGGTACGGGACCGCGCAGCAGTTGCTCCTGAACGGCTACGCAAGCGCTGAACTCGCCGACCTGACCCGCCTGCGAGAAACCCTGGAGAACGTCGTGCGCGGGCACATCGACCGTACGACCGCGCAGGCGGTCATCGACGGGTACGCCGACCGGCCGTGGTTCTCCCTCGCCCACATCCCACGCGATCTGGACGACCATCCCGGCACCTGGGCGGACATGGACCACGACCCGGAGCCGGTCATCGCGCAGGTGCGCTGCCCGACGTTGCTGTTCTACGGTGAGGCCGACGAGTGGACTCCCGCCGACGACAGCATCGCCGTGTGGCGGCGCGCCGCCGCCACCGACGACCTGACCGTGCACCGGCTCGCCGGCTGCACCCACCTGCCGACCGCAGGCGGGGCCGAAGCGCTCGAATCGATCAGCTCCGACTACCACAGCACGATGCTCACCTGGGTCCAGCAACGAATGCGCCGTTGACCCGCCAGCGTCAGCACAGGCCTAGATCAGACGACGTCGTACCCGCCACACCACCACGCCGATCAGGATCGCCGCGACGGCGATGAACAGGGCCGCCTCGATGAGCTGGAACGTCCAGAACCGGTCGGCCGGGTGGTGGACCCCGAACTGCTGGACGCCTCGGGCGTGCAGGAACTGGTTGAGGTTGGTGCCGGCCTGGTTGGCGGCCTCCTCCAGCTCGTAGTACTCGGTCGAGCTCAGCCTGCGCCCGGTGGCGTCCGCGTAGCCACGTTCGATCGTCCAGTCGGCGACGCTGTGCCCCGCCTGGTCCTTCGCGCCACCGACGGGAACCGGGGCCATTGTGGTGAGCGGCGTGGCGTACGCGGGGCGGGCCAGCAGCGCCACCGACATCCGGGCGGCGACGAACGCCCCGAACGCGACGCCGAACGCGGGCAGGCTGCGTCGCAGGATCGCCCCTGCGGCGGTGGCGACGCCGAACGCGAACAGCGCGTACGCCATCGGAACGAGTCCCTCCAGGTCGAAGGCGTCGTACTGGAACCGCCCTTCCCACGCGTCGAACGGCTGACGGAACCAGGTGAGCACCACGGTGAACATCCCGGTGAGCGCGACGGTGACGCCGGCCAGTGCCACGAGCTTGGCCGCCAGCCAGCGCATCCGCGGCACGGCCTGCGTCCAGGCGAGCTGCCAGGTGCCGTCCTCCAGTTCGCGCGCGAGCAGCGGCGCACCGAGGAACGCACCGATGACGACGGGGACCAGGTAGAAGGCCGCCAGGAGGTTCTCCAGGTACCCGTACTCCTCGTCGAGCCGGCGGAACGCGGCCGTGCAGGCCTCGTCGACACCCGCCTCGCCCGCACAGCGGGCGGGACCACCGGGGAACAGGTCGTGGGCCTGTGTCCCGAGCACGAGCAGGGCGACGCCGAACAGGCCGACGAGCAGACCCAGGACGCAGACCTCGGTGCGGTGCTGACGCCAGATCAACCACCTCATACCGCCACCTCCGACCAGACCGTGCCGCTCGGCTCGGACGACCGGCGCAGATACGCCAGCACCAGCTCCTCCAGCGCGACCGGCTGGGCCTGCCAGCCGGGCGCGGCCGGAAGCCCACCGTCGCGTACCAGCAGGGTCGTCTGCCGGTCGCTGTGGACGGCCTGCACGACGGTGCCGGCCCGGTCGAGGTCGGTGGCCGTACGCGGGCCGACGAGCAGCCGGTGCTCGGCGAGGAGGGTGTCGATGTCACCGGTGAGCGTGACCCGACCCTGGTTGAGCACGACCAGGTGGTCGCAGACACGCTCCAGCTCGTGCACGACGTGCGAGGAGAACAGGACGGTCACCCCGCCTTCGGCCACCGCACCCATGAGGACCTGGAGAAACTCGTGCCGAGCCAGCGGATCGAGGCTGGCCACCGGCTCATCGAGGACGAGCAGGTCCGGCCGCTTCGCCAGCGCCAGAGCCAGCGCGACCTGGGCCTGCTGCCCGCCGGAGAGCGTGCCGGCCCGGCGGTCGAGCGGGATGCCCAGCTTCGCCAGCCGGCGCTCGGCCAGCCCCTGGTCGAACCGCAGGTTGCAGGCCCGGCCGAAGCGGAGCATCTCGGCGACGGTGAAGCGCTTGTACAGCGGGTGGTCCTGGGCCAGGAACCCGACACGGGACAAGGTTTGCGGGGTGCTGGCGGTGACGTCGTGGCCGAGGACCTCCACCGTGCCGGTGCTCGGGGCCAGCAACCCGACGACCAGGCGCAGCAGCGTGGTCTTGCCCGCGCCGTTCGGCCCGACCAGGGCGATCACGCCGCCCGCCGGCAGGGCCAGGGTGCAGTCACGCAGCGCCCAACCCTTCCGATACCGCTTGCCCACACCGTCCGTGCGCAGCGCGAACTCGGTCCCTGTCACGCCACGTCCTCGTTCCTCGTCTGCTGGTGGACGGAGGTGAAGAGCGCGTTGACCGCCTGTTCGTCGAGGCCGGCCGCGTAGGCGCGGCGCAGCCAGGTCGCCAGGCCGCGGCGCAGCGAGGTGTACGTCGATGCCGACATCGCGGCCGACTGCTGTGCGTTGACGAACGTGCCCTGGCCGGGCCGACCGGTGACCAGGTTCTCCTGCTCCATCTGGCGGTACGCCTTGGCGACGGTGTTCGGATTGATCGCCAGGTCCTCGACCACCTCGCGAATGAGCGGGAGGCGGTCACCGGGTTGGAGAAAACCCAGCAGCACCGCCTGGCGGACCTGCTGGACGAGTTGCAGGTACGGCGGCACCCCGGAGCGGGTGTCGAGCCGGAAGACGAACACGATGACTCCTTACTGCTTTACTAGGACCATAGTAAAGCAGTGAATCACTGGTCAAGAGAGCCGACGTGCCCGCTCGTCTGCGCTCAGGGGACTAGCTGTCCTCCTTGTCGAACGGTTCGTCGCTCCACCGCCACCAGGCCTCATCGCCCTCGATGTGCAGCAGGAACTCGGGCACCTCCCGGCCCTGCGGGTACCGCAGCGTCACGGCATTGCGGACCGCGTCGTACGCGCGCTCCCAGGACTCACCGTTCTGGTCGATGTGGTCGAGCAACCGCAGTTCCTCGGCGAAGAGCGGCCGGACCTCCGGGAAGCCTTCCGTCGGACGGACATGAGCGTTGAGCCACGGGAAGTCACCACCGGTCACCACGAGTTCAGCAAGCAGGCCGCCATCGTCCCGCCGGTGCAGCGTCCACACGTCGCATTGATCATCACGCACGCGGCGAGACTAGCGACTGCAGCGAACAGCCTGTCGACTCGTACCCGGCGCCGGCTTTGCCGAGCGGCCGGCGCTCCTGCTCTGCGTGCGGGCCGATGCCATCGCTTCGGCCCGGGTATCCCAGCCGATGGTCCTGCCGGGATCGCCGTGCGGTGTCGGTGGACGATGGCAGGGTAGGCGTCATGGCGATCGACGTACGCCCCGCGACGGTGTTCGAAGATACCGGCTGGCGGGTGGGGCGCGGGCTGAGCGAAGCTCAGGTGTGATCGTTGTTCAGCGGGTTCGCGTGCGGTGGACGGCTGATGCACGCGGCGCGACAGCCGCGAACGCACGCCGTGGCCTCGACCGGGCCGTGGCCTTGCCCCGGTCGCTGCCGGACGGCTATGTGGTCGTCCACGAGGTCCTGGCTGACCAGGCGGTCGACTACGAACGCCAGGAAAAGGTGCTGCACGGCGGCGTGAAGCAGGCCCGCGACATCGGCCTCTGGCTGGGCCGCACCGGACAGACCCTCACCGTCGACCGGCTGCCCGGTGCGGCAGCCTATCCGCGACCGTACGCCTCCACTCGCCTGTTCACGCTGACCACAGGTCAGGTCGGCCGTTACCGGGCGAACTTCCGGTTCACCGGCTGCGCCTGCAGCCCGAGCTGGTACTACGAGGATTGGCTGGTGCACGTCAGCTACGGCCAGGTGACTCCTGGACACTTCGTACACCGACAGCCGGACCGCGATGTCGACCACCGCGTGCACCTCTACGGCGGAACGGCTCGCCGCAATCCGTGACGGGGGCAGTTCCCTACTCGACAAGCTCGACAACGTGGCTGGAGCTGTCGCGAGTCAGCCCCATCCGCAACGTCCGGTGGTGTACGTCAGGTGGTGGCGTGTTCGGCAGCGGTGACGGCGTTGCGGAACAGCATGGCGACGGTGGTGGGGCCGACTCCGCCGACGCGCGGAGTGATCGCGGAGGCGACCGTGGCGCAGGCCTCGTCGACGTCGGGCAGGAGGCGGCGGCCGGCGTACCGGACTCCGGCGCCGATCACCACCGCGCCCGGGCGGACGTGCTCGGGTTGGATGATGTCGGGGACGCCGGCCGCGGCAACGAGGATGTCGGCGCGCCGGGTGTGGCGCGACCAGTCCGGGACGCCGGTGTGGACGACGGTGACCGCGGCGTTGGCGGTGGGGCGTTTCTGGGCCAGCAGGATCGCCAGTGGTCGTCCGATCGTCGCGCCGCGGCCGAGGATCACCACCTCGCGGCCGGCGACGGAGATCTGATGGTGTGTCAGCAACGCCTCGATTCCGGCGGGGGTGCACGGCAGCGGACCGGGTAGGCCGAGGGCCAGCCGGCCCATGTTCAGCGGGTGCAAACCGTCGACGTCCTTGTCCGGGTGCAATGCCAGGAGGGCGGCGTCGTAGTCCAGGTGGTCGGGGATCGGGTATTGGAGCAGGACCCCGTGCACGTCGGGGTCGGCATTGAGACCGGCGATCACGTCGAGCAGGTCGTGCTGGGTGGTGTACGCGGGCAGGTGCCGGTGGGGTGAGTCGAAGCCCAGCTGGCGGGCCTGCCGCTGCTTGATCCGGATGTATCCGGCGCTTGCATCGTCGTCACCGACCAGGATCGTGGCGAGGCTGGGCGTGACGCCTCGTTCGCGTAGAGCGGCGACCCGCCGGGTGATGTCGGCGAACACGGCCTCGGCCACCGGTACGCCGGGGAGAAGTCGAGCGGTCTTGGGCATGGTTCCTCCGAACGGCAGCCCAGGCGGTCGACTCCCGTGACAGGCTCCCCGATGGTCCGACCCATCCCCGTGCCGCCAGTCGCCCTCCCCGCACGATACCCGGCTCGAACATCGATCATCGCGTACGCCCAGGTGCACGTGCCTCGCCACGTGGAGAGCGCAGCGTCCCTTCCACACGCGAGATCGCGCTCGATCAGGGATCGAGTGGCATCGGAGCCGCGAGATGACCACTCGATCCACGATCGAGCGTGACCTTGCCGCAGGCGCTGAGGTGTCAGGGCCGGGTCGGGGGTTCGTTCCGGTACGCCTCGTGCAGGAGGTGCGCGAAGGTGGTGCCGTCGGCGAGTTGCCGGTCGCCCAGGTGGGAGACGGCAATGGCGGGGGTCCACGAGTTCATGAGGACGCATGCCAGGTTCTCGGTCAGGTCGGCCCGGCGGATGTCGCGGGTCTGCTGAGCGACGCCGAGGTGGGCAAGCTGACGGGTGAGGATCTGCATGGTGACTCCGGGCAGAAGGTCGGCCTGCGGCCAGATCACCGTCTCGCCGTCCCAGAAGGCCAGATCCCAGATGGTCGCTTCGCTGAGCCGGCCCGTACCGTCCTCGAAGACGGCGTCGTCGACGCCGCGGGCTCGGGCCTGCCGGAGGTACCAGGTCTTGGCGACCTCGCCGACGTGCTTGATGCCCGCCAGGTGCCGCTGGTGGCTCACGACGTCCAGGGCCATCGGCCCGGTCGGCGGCTGGGCCGGGTCGGTGAGCTTGATCAGCACGTCCAGGGCCGGGTCGGTGTCGTCGACCATGAACTCCCCCGGCCGGGAGGTGACGAAGCAGGCCACCGACGCGTCCGGCCCGCCCTCGTCGACGGCCAGGCGCAGGTACTCGCGGACCCGGCTGGTGGACAGGTGCTGGCCGAACAGCACCTCGCTGGCCCGACGCAGCCGCTCCAGGTGCAGATCCAGGCCCCGGACGGCCCGGTCGCGGACCTGCATCGCGGTGAAGTGGGCGTAGCCGGCGAACGCCAACGGCGCGAGGTCGGCGGCGGTGGCGGGCTTACCGTTGAGATGAGTGAGCGAGACAGCCATGCCAGGACGGTAGGAGCTGACATCAGTGTCACAGGCAAACGGCCAGCGAAGGCAGTTGCTGCGCATCGGTGAGTTGGCCCTGCGCACCGGGGTCAGCCCGCGGATGCTGCGCTACTACGACAACCAGGGCCTGCTGCCCGCCGAGCGGTCCACGACCGGGCAGCGGCTCTTCGACGTCTCGGCGGTGGAGCAGGTCCGCTCCATCCGCCTCCTGCTCGACGCCGGCCTGCCGACTCGTGTGATCGCCGAACTGTTGGGGTGCATCCACGAACCCGGCCGACTCGAACCCTGCGCGGTGCCCACCCTCGTCGAACACCTGCAGGCGTACGACGAACGCATCGCCGCTCTACTGAGCACCCGCACCGCCCTGCAAGGACTCATCGACTCGTCGAGCCCGACGCAGGGACAGCTCGGGGCGGGCGCGCCGCGATAATGGCGGTGCGGCGCAACGCCTGCTGCCGGAGACTCGCTCACATGGTCACGTCAGTACACAGCGTCGCCGACCTGACCGCGGCGATGCGCTCGGGTGCCCGGGTGAAGTTCCTGTTCTTCTGGGGCCACCAGCCACAGCGCGACGGCAGCGTCGGGGCGGGCTGCCTGAGCCAGTGGTGGTCGGCGCCGTTCACCATCGACGGGCTGCGTTTCGCCACCGCCGAGCACTACATGATGTGGCGCAAGGCCACCCTCTTCGACGACCACGCCACCGCCGCCCGGGTCCTGGCGGCGGCGCACCCGCACGCGGCGAAGATGCTGGGCCGGCAGGTCACCGGTTTCGACCAGCACGTGTGGGAGCAGCACCGCTACGACATCGTGCTGACCGGCACCGTCGCGAAGTTCGACGAGCATCCTGCGCTGCGCACGTACCTGATCGGCACCGGTGAGCGGGTCCTCGTGGAGGCCAGCCCGCTCGACCGGATCTGGGGCATCGGCCTGGCCGCCGACCATCCGCACGCCACCGACCCGGCACGCTGGCGCGGGCTGAACCTGCTCGGCTTCGCACTCATGCAGGCCCGCGACATCCTGACCGGACAGGAAACCGCCCGCTGATCGAGGCCGTGAAGTGGGGACCGGGCTGTCGTGATCAGGAGGTGGTGGGAGGGCCGCCGCCGACCCGGCGGGCCGAGCGAGGCGCGGCCCGGGTGGGCAGGCCCACCCGTACGACGTGCAACAGCCGCTCGGGTGCCACGTCCAGCAGCGCGGCGAGGGCGGTACGGGTGGCGGCGACGTCGATCAGTTGGCTGAGCGGGTGGGCTGCCAGCCCGGCCGTGTGCAGCGTCAACCAGCACCGCATCAGCACCCGTCCGAACTCGACCTGCCCGGCCTGGTCGAGGCTGTCGGGGGCGACCAGGGCCAGCACGGTGCCGCCTCGGGCGAGCGGGTTGTCGGCGGCGGCGAGCAGCCGGGGCAGGCCGAGTGGGCGCAGCACCGGGTACGCGGCCAGCGTCGCGCGTAGGCCCACCGCGGCGGGCCGGGACAGGGCGAGGCAGCGGTCGGTGAGCCCGTCGGTGTGGTAGTTCGGGTGCGCCGGGTCGAGCCGTAGCCAGCGGCGCAGTTCGGCGGTGATCGCCGGGTCCGCGTACAGGTGCCGGTCGGCGGTGCGCAGGAGGGCACCGAGCCGGCCGGCGTGCGGCACGACCCGTACGCTGCCGCCGGCTCGTCGGGCGACCCGGTCCACCGCCGCGAGCACGTCCGGTCCCGGACCGGCGGCGAAGTGACCCCGGTCGGTACGGCGTTCCCACACGTCGATGGCGCGGAAGGGGGTCGAGTAGCGGTGTGTGGTGGGCCGCAGCCGACCCACCCACCGGTCGTCGTGGTCGGCGACGTACTCCAGGTGCAGGTCGGCGTCGGCCGCGACGATCAGGCAGGTCTCGACGAACGCGCCGAGGGACAGCCGCAGGTCGCGGCCGGTGGGGTCGGCCGCCGGCAGCGTGTGGACAGCGTCCCATCCGACGCGGATCGCTGCGGGCTCGTACCGCAGCCGCCACGGTTGGGTGTTGTGGGCGCTCGGGGCCCGCCAGCACAGCGGTGCGAGCGCACGGAACGCGGCGAGGTCCACCTACCGCTCCTTCGCGTAGAAGGTGTACCCGTGCAGCGGGCGACCGCCGAGGCGTCGGTACTGGGCGGCCGAGGCCGGGTTGTCCCGCTCGACGTAGGTGCTGCGCAGGGTGGTGTAGCCGGCGGCGTACAGGTTGTGGTGCAGGTGGGCGGAGAGCAGCCGCTGGTAACCGTGTCCCTGGTACCGCGGCACGACACCCTTGATGATCAGCACCGCCTCCCGCCGGTAGCGGCGGCGGCTGGCCAGCAACCGCAGCTGGTTGACCGGGTGCAGGTTGCCGCGCACCCCGGCCAGGAACTCGCTGATGTCCGGTACGCAGAGCACGAACGCCACCGCCGCGCCGTCGCGGGTCAGGTAGAGCAGCAGCGACTCGTCCAGCAGGTACGCCAGCCCGTCGGTCTGCCGCCGCAGCTGCTCGGCGGAGATCGGGGTGTAGTAGCCGAGCTGGGCGAAGGAGTCGTTGAGCATCCCGCGCAGCAGGTCGAGCTGCTCGTCGAGCCGGCGCAGGTCACCTCGGTGCACCTCGAGGCGTACGCCATCGGATTTTATGTATGTCGACGGCTTCGGCTGCGGCGGTGTGGGCACCGGGCAGATCCAGGTGTCGGCTTCGAAGCGGCGGTGGAACCCGTACGCCTCGTAGGCGATCGGGTAGTGCGGCGGGTTCCAGGCGCTGTCGACGAAACCCCGGTCGGCGTACCCGGAGGTGATCACCCCACCGGCCTGGTTGGGTAGCAGCGCCACCGGGCCGAAGAGCAGCTCCCGGTCGGCGGCGGCGTGGGCGGTGATCGCGTCGAACAGCGGACCGGCGGCCGGCTCGGTGAACTCAGTGAGCCCGAAGAGTTGGCAGCGGCGGCCGAGTTTGGCGTCGAAGGCCGCGTCGGTGTGCAGGGTGGTGCGTCCGATCACCGTGCCGGTGGCGTCGCGCAGCAGGTACATCGGCACGCCGTCGCGCCACCACCGCCGGATCTGCTGCCGTGGGGTGGGCACGTGACACGGTTCGCCGGCGTACAGCCGGTCGGTGAGGGTGCAGAAGTCCCGCAGGTCCCGGCGGCCGGTGACCCGTTCGAACCGGGTTCTCACCGCACGACCTCCGGCCCGGTGCGCTCCGCGCCGATGGGGGTGAAGGTGGCGATGTGTCCCATCTCCGGGCCTTCGGCGCGCCACGTGCCGTTGGAGTATCCGTCGGGGGCGGCGGTGTAGAGCCGGATGAAGCCGGCGGTCGCGTTGCGGGTGCCGTCGGTCAACCAGACCATCAACCGGCGGTGCTCGCGGGTCCGGGCGAAGCGCAGCATCGCGTCGCGGTCGGTGAAGAAGGCGATCGTGCCGAGGGTCAGCGGGAACTGCCAGTAGACGGTGTGCCAGCAGTAGCCGGACATCCGTCGCATGTCGCGGACCACCCGGAACCAGGCCGGTGCCAGCCGCAGCAGGACCAACGGGTTGCTGTAACGGGTCGCGCCGATGAACATGGCCCCGGCGCGGGCCTGCGCGGGAGCGCGGGAGAAGTCACTTGTACGCATGGTCACCTCACCAGATAGACGTTCTTGATCTTCTGATCGCCGACGAACGGGCCGCTGCCGGGATCGTGCAGTTCCACCCGCAGGTCACCGGCGGTCGGGTCCTCCAACAGCGACTGGGCGAAGTCCCGGGAGACCGAGGTGAGGTGCCGACGTACCCCGCTGCGGCAGGCGGCGGCGAGGGCCTCGCGTTGCGACGCGGGCAGCGGGCGGCGCAGTTCGATGTGGATCACCGGCCGGGTCTCCAGCGCCGCGTCCTCGACCAGCGCCAGGCAGAAGCGGCTGATCTCGGCGGCGTACGGGTTGCCGGTGTAGAGGCCGTACTCGACGTCCTGGGGGTAGAGGTTGGCCCCCAGGTAGGACACCGTGGAGTCGCGCCGGCCGAACAGCAGCAACACCGGCAGGGTCATCCGTTCCGCGGAGACGGCGGTGCGGAACTCGGCCCGGCGTACCGGGTCGGCGTGCGCCAGCTCGACGATCCGCCGGTACGGCACGAGCAGCGCCTCGTCGCCGATGTTGTAGCGCAGCCGGGGCTGGAGCACGTCACCGGTGACCGTGCAGATCAACTCCCGGTGCTCATTGGTCTCCAGGTAGGTGGCGAACGGGTTGTACTGGAACACCATCGGCAGCCGCTGCTCGTCGGCGCCGAGCAACTCGGCCCGCAGCGCCCGGTCGTTCTGCAGCCGCCGCCGCAGCCACACCGTGAACCGGGTCTCCGCGCCGATGCCGATGGTCAGGTCCGACGCCCCGTACGCCGAGCGGACCAGCGCGAACCGCTGCTCCAGGTAGTCGCGCAGCGCCTCGGTCATCCCCTCACCGCCGCAACTGGCGTAGATGCGGTACCGCGACCAGGGGAACTCCTCGGCGTCGAGCCGGTCGCGCAGATGCTTGAGAAACGGCGGGTACGCGGTCACCAGGTAGTCGAAGTCGGGGCCGAACTCGCGCAGCGTGTCGACGATCTTCCCGAGGTCCGGCCCGGTGTTCTTCACCACGGCGATCCGGGCCATCGCGGCACCTGTCGTCGTCCCGGTCGCCCAGGCCCCCATCGAGTACGCGTTGATCACGAACGGTCGACGCATCGGAAAGACCAGCCCGGTGTAGCCGACGATGTCCCGGTGCACCGCCCGCAGTTCCCGGTCCCCTCGCGGCCAGTTGAACGGCCGCCCCGACGAGCCGGCCGACTCGTCGACCACCACCCCTCGGGTGGGAAACCGCCCGTGCCAGCAGCGGGCGGCGGCGTCGTGGGCCACCACGTAGCCGAGCTTGTCGGTCTCCGGGAAATCCGTCAGCCGACGACGCACACCGCCCGGACGGGCGCGCAGGAAGGCCCGGTAGGCGGGCACCTGCCGGGCGGCCCGTACGCAGACGGCCCGCGCGTGCGCCGCGGCCAGCGCGTCCAGGGCCGGGTGGTGTCGCCGCGCCATCCACCGCCATCCGGCGGGGTGGCGGCCGACGAGCCGGCTCAACGCGGCGACCGCGCGCCCGAGGGGGGCCAGCACGGCCTGCCGGCCACGCGCGGCCAGGGCAGGCAGCGGTGAAGAAGTGGTATGCAGAGCGAGGTGTCGGTGCGGCAGATCGGCCATGCCATGATCCTCGCGATGCCGACGGGCCGACACCTGAGACCGCGAACGGTGTCCGGGCTGAGCATCCCTACTCAGTCGACGGTGACGCTTCCCCGGGGCCGGCAGTGCCGACCGGATCGACCGCTACGGCATGGCGGGCACGGGGGTGAGCGCGGTACGGCGGAGACGGGTGGCGTCCTGGCTGGGTGGGGCGCCGAAGTGGCGGCGGTACTCGCGGCTGAACTGTGACGGGCTGTCGTACCCCACCGCGTGCCCGACACCTGTGACGTCGTCGGGGTGGGTGGCCAGCAGCAGCCGGGCCTGCTGGAGACGGATCTGCTTCTGGAACTGGATGGGGCTCATCGCGGTGACGGCCTGGAAGTTGCGGTAGAACGCGGACAGGCTCATGCCCGACAGTTGGGCGACCTCCTCCACCCGGAACGCTTCCCGGTAGTTGTCGCGGATCCAGCGCACCGCGCGGCTGACGTGCGCGATGTTGCTGTCGGCCAGGCCGACCTGGCGGACCGTCTCGCCCTGCTCCCCCGTGACGAGACGCCACAGGATCTCCCGCTTGATCATGGGGGCGAGCACCGGGATGTCGCGGGGCGTCTCCAGCAACCGCAGCATCCGTACCGCGGCGTCGACCAGCTCGACCGGGGCGTCGCTGACGGCGAGCGCGGACGGTGCGCCGTGGGTCCGGGGCAGGCTTCCCGGTGGCGTGTCGAGCAGCAGTTCGGCGATCGCCGCCGGCTCCAGGACGAGGCCGAACCCGAGGGCCGGGCGCTCGCGGCTGGCCTCGGTGTAGTGGCCGGTGACCGGCAGGTCGACCGAGGCGATCAGGTACTGGCCGGCGCGGTACTCGTACACCCGGTCGCCGAGGGCGAGGGTCTTCGCGCCCTGGGCGATGAGCGCCAGCACCGTGCCGGACATCGACGCCGAGGGCAGGTGCGCCTGATCGGCCCGGCCGATCAGCACCCCGTCGATGGCGGTGCTGCCGTCAGGGCGGGCGTGACGGGCCAGCAATCCCCTCAATTCGTCAAGCGACACCGGACAATTCAAGCACGGACGCCGCCTCCACCGCATGAGAGGATCAGGCAAGAGGTCGGGAACATCCTTCTAACAGATCACCTGTTCAGGCTGATCAGATGGACTCATCTGAATCGCCGGGAGCTGACAGCAGCTCCACGAATGAACAGGTGGACAGCATGCGGGTCGCAATCGTCATCGGTGCCAGTTCCGGCATCGGCCAGAGCACGGCAATCCAACTCGCCAAGCGCGGCACGGGCGTCATCCTGACCTACAGCGGCAACCCGGCCGGCGCGCAGGACACGGTGACGGCCGTGGAGAAGGAGGGGCGGCACCGCCGTCGCGCTCCGGCTCGACATCGGCCGCAGCGACACCTTCCCGGCCTTCCGCGACGACGTCGTCACCGCGCTGCGCGACACCTGGCAGCGGGACACCTTCGACCACCTGGTCAACAACGCCGGCTTCGGTGGAATGGCGATGTTCGAGGACACCACCGAGGAACTGTTCGACCGGTTCATGCGGGTGCTGCTCAAGGGCCCCTACTTCCTCACCCAGGCGCTGCTGCCGCTGCTCGCCGACGGTGGCGCCATCGTCAACGTCAGCAGCAACTCGGCGTTGCCCACCGGCCTCGTCGACGCCGGCTACTCCGCGTACGCCACCATGAAGGGTGGCCTGAACGTGCTGACCCGCTACATGGCCAAGGAGTTCGCCGCTCGTGGCATCCGGGTCAACGCCGTCTCACCGGGGCCGACCCGGACCCGGCTTGCCGACGCCTCGGGCGTCGTGGGCTTCGAGGCGTACCCGGAGGTGATCCCGATGCTCGCCGCCAAGACCGCGCTCGGCCGCCTCGGGGAACCCGACGACATCGGCAAGGTCATCGCCGCCCTGCTCGACGACACGGGTGGATGGATCACCGCGCAGAACATCGAGGTCTCCGGCGGCTACGACCTCTGAGCGCCCACGGTGTCCGCCCGCCGCCCGGCAACGGGCGTGCGGGCGGACGCGGCACGGTCAGCATGAGCGTCGGACCTTCGGCACCTCGAACTGGCGTCGACGCCTCGACCTGCCGCAGAAATGAGCCGCCGGCTGGCTAATCGAGCGGCACGACGCGGAAATCGGTGACGAAGCTGGCGATGTCCCCTTCGGCGGTGCGGCCGATGTAGGTCGCGTACACGCCGTCGCCCCAACTCGAACCGACCACGTACACGTTGGCCCGGTCCGCTCCTCCACCACCACCGCGAGTTGCGTCACCACTGGGCCGGAGTGGCACTCGCCCACCGGATCGATGCCGCCGACCGGCCACCCGGCACCACCTATGACCTCGACGGGCGGTACGTCACCGACATCGAAGGGTTCTACTGCGCGATCGGCGAGGCGATCAACGGGCCCGGCGGGTACTTCGGCTGGAACCTCGACGCGCTCCACGACTGTCTGCGCGGAGGCTTCGGCGCACGGACACCGTTCCGCCTGGTGTGGCACGACTCGGCAGTCGCCCGCGCGCACCTCGTCGCCGGCTGTGACGGACGTCGGCTGGCACCGGCGACCACTCTGGACGATCTGCTGGACATCCTCGCGGCGCACCAGGTCGAGGTCGACCTCCGCTGACCACGCCACCCGATCGGGGCCACCCGGGCAAGCGTGTGTCGGAACTGCGCTGGGTGGCATCCTCCCGACACAACACGCCACTACTCTGCGGGAGTGGACTGCTACACGCTGCGATCTGACGTCGTCCCGGATCTCGGCGTGGCACGCGCGAGCTGATGAGTGCAGTCCACAACGTCCGCCGACGTAACCGTCGGGGCACCTCCGCCAACGCCAGTCCGCGCCGCCACCGCCGCCGATCCTGCTCGTTTCCGGGAGGTACTTCCATGTCCACAACAGAGCACGGCACCCGTACGTCGTCACGGCAGGATTCCGTACTGCCGGAGCTGCGGGAGCTGTGGTGGGAGACCGGGGTACGGGCGCGGGCCGAGGCCAGCCTGTTCGCGGTCTTCTCCGAGTTGCCCCGCCTGGTCTGGGCCGCCATCGTCGTCAGCTGGCGGGCCGACCGGCTGCGTACCTCGGTCGTGGCGGTGACCACCGTCGGCGCCGGGGTGATGTCGGCGTTCGGGCTGCTCGCGGCACAGCGGGTGCTCGTGGAACTGTTCGCCGGCGGGCCGACCGCCGACAAGGTGATCGCGGCGCTACCCGCCCTGATCGCGCTGGCGGCGGTGACCGCGCTGCGAGCGAGCATGACAGCCGCAATGGGGTACGCGCAGAACGGCCTCACCCCGAAGGTCGACCGGGAGGTCGAGCGACGGCTGTTCGAGATGACCACCGCGGTACGGCTGGAGGCGTTCGACGCCGACGCGTTCGCCGACGACATGGAACGGGCCACCCGCGGCTCGACCTCCACCACCGACCTGGTGCAGGCGTCGATGAATCTGCTCGCCGGCCTGGCCGGGGTGCTCGCCGTCGCGATCGCCGTCGTGGTGATCCACCCGCTGCTGCTGCTCGCCCTGCTGGTGGCCACCGTGCCGAACGGGTGGGCGTCGCTGCGGGCCGGACATCTGCGCTACCGGACCTACGCCGCCGGGTCGGTGCGGCGACGACGGATGTGGCTGCTGCACCGCCTGATGGCCGAACGTGACTCCGCCCCCGAACTACGCTCCTACGGCCTGCGTGGTTTCCTGCTCGACCAGTACGACCGGGTCATGGGCGTCGAGACCGACATCCAACTCGCTCTGGCCCGCCGGGTGACCACGACCACCACCGTCGGGGCGATGATCGGCGGCATCGCGACCGCGGTGGTGTACGTCCTGCTCGGTCTGCTGCTCATCGACGGGCAGATCCCCCTCGCGGCCGCCGCGACCTGCGTGATCGCCGTCCAGTCCGCGCAGCGGTCGCTGGCCGTGGTCACCTTCCAGACCGACCGGATCTACACCGAGGGGCAGCACTTTCGCGACTACACGGGCTTCATGACCCGCGCCGCCGACTATCTGCCCCCGCCCGCCGCCCCCGCGGCGGACGCACCTGACCAGCTGCGGGAGATCGTGGTGGACGACGTCCGGCTGCGCTATCCCGACCGCGAGACCGCCGCCGTCGACGGGGTGAGCCTGCGCATCCAGGCCGGGCAGACGGTGGCCTTCGTCGGCGAGAACGGCTCCGGCAAGTCGACCCTCGCCACGATGATCGCCCTCCTGCGCACCCCGACGGGCGGCACCATCCGCTTCAACGGCCGCCCGGCGGCCGACTGGGACAACGACGCGCTGCGCGCCCGGATCGCCGTCGTCACGCAGGAGTACCACAACTGGCCGTTCACGGCCGCCACGAACATCGCCATCGGCGACATCACCACCGTCCCGGAACGGGCCCGCATCGAGACCGCCGCCGCCCGCGCCGTCGCCCACGACATGATCACCGATCTGCCGTACGGCTACGAAACGCTGCTCGACCGTACCTTCGCCGGTGGCCAGGACCTCTCCGGCGGGCAGTGGCAACGCATCACCGCCGCCCGTGGGTTCCTGCGCGACGCCGACCTGCTCATCATGGACGAACCCTCGTCCGCCCTCGATCCCCGCGCCGAGGACGCCCTGTTCCAGGCCATTCGCGACCGGCAGGGACGTGGCATCACCATCCTGATCACCCACCGGCTCGCCAACGTCCGGCACGCCGACCGCATCTACGTTCTGCACCACGGCCGGCTCGTCGAAACCGGCACCCACGACCAGCTCATGGCCGCAGGCGGCCGGTACGCCGACCTGTTCACCCTCCAGGCCGCCGGCTACCGCACCACCCCGGCCACGTCACCGCTGCCCCGCCAGCCCACCGCCTCCGGCTGACGCACGGCATCCGGCCGGCTGCATCTCCGCGCTGCACGACGGCCGCCGCCCTGTTCGGGGAATCTTGTCGGTGGTCGATGTGAGAATGCCGGTCAACCGATTCTGGGAGATGGCATGGGGACGTGGGACAGCGGGCCGTTCGACAACGACACCGCCGCCGACTGGTGTGGTGATCTCAACGACGCCGACGTGGGCAAGCGCCCGATGCTGGTCCGTGAGGCGCTGAGCCGGGCCGCCGGCGAGGCCGGCTACCTCGACGCCGATGTCGCCTGCGAGGCGATCGCCGCAGCCGCGATCGTCGCCGCGCAGCGGCCCGGCGGGCCGGCGATCACCTCCTCGTACGCACCGGATTTCCTGCTCGACGGTGGTCGGCTCGATCTGCCCGACGACCTGGTCCCGCTCGCGGCGCGGGCCCTCGACCGGATCATGGCCGCCGACTCGGAGTGGCATTTTCTGTGGCAGGACGCCGCGGGACCCAGCAATCGGGCCTTCGACGACGTCCACGACCTGCGGAAAGTCCTGACAGCCCGGTAGCCGGGCGCGCCCGGGTCAGGGGCGGGCTGCGGCGAGCTGCGGGTAGAGCCCTTCGACCGGCCCCGCGAGTCCGGCCTTCACCCGGCCGCTGAGCTCATCGGCGAGGATCTCGTAGCTGCCGGCTTCGATCCCGTCGTACGCCGAGCGGACGACGTCGGCCGGGTCGAGCTTGGGGGCCTCGACGTCCTTGGTCATCGGGGTGTCGGCGTAGCCGAGGTGCAACGAAGCGACGTGCACGCCCTCGGGGGCGAGCGTGATGCGCTGCGTGTTCGTCGCCTGCCAGAGTGCCGCCTTGGTGGCGCTGTAGGCATCGCCGATGCCGAGCCAACTCAGGACGGACAGCACGTTGAGCACCGTGCCCCGCGACGTCTTCAGCGCCGGAGTGAACGCGTTGGTCACCGCGAGGGCGCCCCAGAAGTTGGTCTCGAACAGCTCCCGTGCCGCCGCCAGGTCGCCGAGCACGCTGGCGCCGTTCAACGCCCCGGCGTTGTTGATCAGAATGGTCACGTCGTCGGCGATGTCGGCTGCGGCCGCGATGGACTCCGGCGACGTCACGTCCAGGACGAGGGGGACGATGCGGTCGTCGTTCCAGTCCCGTGGGTTGCGGGCGGCGGCGTACACCTTGACCGCTCCCCGGTCGAGGGCCTGGTGAACGAAGTGGGTGCCGAGGCCACCGTTGGCTCCGGTGACGAGCACGACGGCTCCGTTGAGGCTGGGCATGTCAGATCCCTCCGTGGTGGGTGACGGCGTGGCTGCCGCCTTCGCGATCCGGCTGACTAGTGTCTGCCATAGCCAGCAATCTAGCCTGCCTGGCTTTGGGGGATCAAAGTCAGCGTAGGATGGGTGTCATGAATCACGACGAGGGACCTGTCGAGCCCACCGACGCCCTCGAGCGTCTGGGCGCGTTCGCCGCGCGCGACGACTGGACGGCGACGGGTTGGTGCCGCATCGAACGCTCACTCGGTCTGATCGGCA
This sequence comes from Micromonospora maris AB-18-032, assembly GCF_000204155.1. NCBI lineage: Bacteria > Bacillati > Actinomycetota > Actinomycetes > Micromonosporales > Micromonosporaceae > Micromonospora > Micromonospora maris. The sequence goes on from NC_015434.1 coordinate 3,902,086, forward strand.
CGCGCTCGGCGATGCTGATAGTCCGTGAACTCTTCTACGGGGGCACCAGGTTCGACGAGTTGGCTCGACGTACGGGTTTGAGCGAGGCCGTCGTCGCCGGACGACTCAAGCAGCTGTACGCCGACGGCATCGTCGACAGGCGCCCCTACCAGGAGCCCGGCAAGCGCACCCGCGACGAGTACCTGCTCACCGATCGCGGGCGCGCACTCTTCCCGATCATCGTTGCCCTCGTGCAGTGGGGTGAACTGCTCGGCGACGACCACCGCACCGGCGTCGAACTCGTTCACCGTGGCTGCGAGGCCCCACTCTCCGCCCACGTCAGATGCGCCAAGGGGCACGACGTGCCACTCGGAGAGGCTGCCGCGCGGCTGAAGGACGAGGCCTACGCGGCTGCGGCGCGCCGGCAGCCGCACGGCTCCGACTGACGCTGCGGTTCGATGATCAAACGGTCGGTCCGGCGGCGCTGACGGTGGGGTTGGCACGAGCCGGGCAACTGATCAGCTCATGATCGGCTAAGGTCCGGGTGTCGTCTGGACAAGGTCCAGCGGCACCAGGTCGTCTCCCGTCTCCGTCCGACGGGCGATGGCGGCCCGTCGACTGTCGGCGCTTACGCCTATCGCGCCGAATCGCCCGGGCAACACGCGCGAGAACTCTCCGCTGGTGGTATCGATTCGCCAGACACCTGACCTGTTGTCGTGACGACCGGACACCAACAGGGCAGCTCCGTCCGGCGACACCGCCACGTCGGAGGGGTCAGTGAGTTCCGGCCCTGTCTGCCGGATGAGACCTGACGCGGGATCGAAGGTCATCGCACGCCATCGTGCGCGCTCGTCGAAAAGGCTCTCGGCCTCGTCGGAGACAAGAAAGAAGACCTCACCGGACCGTGCCACGGCGAGAAATCCCGCTCGCCCCGGTGTCGAACAACCGGATGGGTCGAAGAAATCCTGATCCAGGCCGAAGGGTACGAGTTGAGCCGGTCCGTACTTCGGAAAGGGAACGACGTGACCCCTCACGTACCGGGCGATACTCCGACAGTCACCGGCGGCGTACTCCACCCACCCGTTCGACAGGTCGTCATCCCACGACACCAGCCACTGAGCACCCAACGTCGCCAGCTTGACCAACTTCCCGTCGTCAAGGGCGGCGGCAATTCGTGAACTGACATGAGTCGTAGTGGCTTCGCAGTCGACGACAGCGCCCAGCCTGCCGTCCGGCAAGATGGAGATGGTGACGATTTCGGGAGCACCGCAGAACCCCGTGGACGAAACGACCACCGTTTCGCCTCGACCGCTACTTGTGATCATGGCAAGTCTCGTGAGACTGGCAGAGTCGACATAGCGGAGAACGTAGAGCTGGCCGCTCGGTAGCCAGGCGACACTCACGATGTGGCCATCCTGCGCCGTCGCCAGCCGCTCTGGGGCGATCTCGGCGTCGGTCCCGCAGCCGCTGAGCATGACGACAGAGGCAACGGCGATCGCCACGACAGTTCGACGCCAACCCCGACCTCGTCGCGGGGCACCACATTCGCCACGCCGCAGCATCGGCATGCTCAAGCTCCCCGTCGACGTAGGCCCATCCGCGACACGCGTCGGCGGATACTCCCCGCCGATGCCGTTGCTCGGCGCACACGGGACCATACCGCCGCCGTACTCGTCACCAGATCGAACGCGCGCCCGGTCTGATCGGGCAGCCCGCCTGCCCCGTTGATCATCGACAGCTCGGCCGGTCAACACGTACGGTGCGGGAATGCGAGTCGTACCCCGATGGGCGCTGGCCTCCGCCGTGGCAGCGCCCATCCTCCTGATCGGTGGCTGGACCCTCGCTGCGGCCCGCCAGCCCGGCGGATTCGACCCGGTCACCGAGACGATCAGCGCGCTCGCCGCAGTCGACGCGACCGACCGGTGGATCATGACGCTCGGCCTGGCCGGACTCGGACTGTGTCACTGCGTGACCGCCGCCGGGCTACGTCCCCTCGCACCTGCCGGACGGGCGCTGCTCGCCCTCGGCGGGGTGGGAACCCTGGCGGTGGCCGCGTTCCCGCTGCCGGCCGGCGGTGGGGACTCGGTGCCACACACACTCGCCGCCACCGTGGCCTTCGGCGCACTGGCGCTCTGGCCCGCCCTCGCCGCGCCGCGCACCACGACCACGAGAGGACGCGCCCGACGGCACGCACCCTGGGCGGCACTGACGGTCGGGTTGGCGCTGCCGGTGGCCTGGTTCGTGGCCGAGTTGGCTACCGGCGGTGAGCGGATCGGCCTGGCCGAACGGGTCGCGGCCGGAGCGGAAGCGCTCGCACCCCTGCTGGTGGTCGCCGGGCTGCGCACCGCCTCCGGCCGACGACGGCAACGCGGCACCGCTGCCCGCCCGCCCACCGCGTGACAGGGAACTACTCGCCATCGAGAACACAGATCAGTTGGCCCCACTCGGCAGCGTTGGCGCCGGAAGACGGCTGACCTTCATTGATCGTCACCCTCCGTTTCGGTGAACACCCGAAGGCGCAACCGCGCAGCCGGATTGAAGACGAACCATGCGTAGAAATCGCCCATCCGGTCTCAGGTGGTCAGGGCCAGGCCGGCCAGCGTGACGGTGGACAGGACGACGGTGCCGACCGTCCCGGCAGCCAACGCGGTGCGGCCGCCGTGGGCGACCGACCGCAGGTCGACCGCGGCACCGAGGGCGAACATGGCAGCCGCCAGCAGAAGTGTGCCTGCCACCGACCCGATGTCGAGGACACCTGTCGGCAGCCCGCCGGTCGCGCGTAGCATCGCCGCCGCGACGAAGCCGACGACGAACCACGGCAGCATCGGAGGCTTGCGCACGTGACCGGAGGTCCGGCGGTCCAGGGCCACCAGGGCGACGAGTGGGGCGAGCAGCAGCACCCGGAACAGCTTGACGACAACGGCCGCCGACAGGGCCGTGGCACCGACCGCGCCGCCGACCGCGACGACCTGGCCCACCTCGTGCACGCTCGCCCCCACCCACATGCCCAGCAGCACCTCGTCCAGGCCGAACAGCACACCGAGGGCGGGCAGGGCGATCATGGACACCGTACCGAGCACGGTGACGACCGCGACCGCGGTGACGACGTCCTCCTCCTCGCCGTCACCGACCTGGTTCATCGCGGCCACGGCCGACGCGCCGCAGATGGCCACTCCGGTGGCGACGAGCAACGAGCGGTCGGCGGTGAGGCCGAGGCGTCGGCCCACCCGGCGGGTGGCGACGAAGCTGGCGGCCACCCCCAGCGTCACGACGAGTATCGGCCCGACACCCAACCCGACGACATCGGCCAGCACCAGTTGCAGGCCGAGCAGCACGATGCCGATCCGCAGCAGGGTGGTGGCGGCGAACCGCAGGCCCGACTGCAACCACGGGCGGTTGCCGCCGCAGGCGGTCAGCATTATGCCCAGCACGATCGCCACCACCAGCGGGCTGGCGGCGCCGAACCGGAGATTCACCAGATATCCGACGGCGGCGGCACCGGCGGCGACGAGCAGTCCCGGCAGCAGGCGGGGGCCGCCCCGACCGGCGGCGGGAACGACACTGGTCGCCTCCTTGATCGTCATAGGGACAGCTTCACGTGATCTGGCCCCCTCCAGTAGCCGTCCACCGGGGTACAGGTCATAGCCTGGGGTTATGAGTGTGCTTCCCGACCTGGTGTCGCTGCGCCTGCTGGTCGGGGTGGCGGAGCTGGGCAGTGTCGGCCGGGCCGCGCGCACGATGGGGATGTCCCAGCCGTCGGCCAGCAAGCGCCTCGCCGCGCTGGAACGGCAGGTACGACTTCCGCTGCTGACCCGGACCCCGCGCGGTTCGGTGCTGACCGACGACGGGCAGGTTGTGGTGACGTGGGCGCTGCGGCTGCTCACCGTCGCCGACGAGTTCGACAACAGCCTCACCGCCATGCGCCACGCGCGGGCGGCGCGCCTGCGCGTGGCGGCGAGCATGACCGTCGCCGAGGCCCTGCTCCCCCGGTGGTTGCACCGCCTTGCGCAGCGCGAACCCGATGTGCAGGTCGGCCTGACCGTCGTCAACTCCACGGAAGTCGCGCGGATGCTGGTGACCGACGACAGCGTCGACATCGGGTTCATCGAAGGGCCGAACGTGCCCGACGGACTCGATCACATGATCGTCGGGCACGATCACCTGGTCGTCGTCGTGGCGCCACAGCATGACTGGGCCCGTCGTCGTCGCCCGCTGCGTCCGGCGGAACTGGCGGCCACCCGGCTCGTGGTGCGAGAGCAGGGATCAGGTACCCGGGAGACCCTGGAACTGGCCCTGCGCGACCTCGACCCCGCGCCGCCGCACCTGTCCCTCGGCTCGAACGCCGCCGTCAAGGGCGCGGCGATGACCGGCACCGCGCCCGCGGTGCTCAGCAGGCACGCCGTCGAGACGGAACTCGCCACCGGTCACCTGGTCACCGTGCCGGTGGACGACCTGCCGCTCCGGCGGGACCTGCGCGCGGTGTGGCCGCGCGGTCGGCGGCTCACCGGGTCGGCCACCGCACTGCTGCAGGCGATCGACACCTCCCCCACGACACCCCCGGCCCGACCCACGAAGATCAGCAAGGACCAGCACCCACCGGGTCGACGCTAGGTCAGCACGGTGGGCCGCCAACGGCCTGGCCGAGCCCCGCGAGTCGGCGGCGCGCGTCATCGACAGTGGGATCACCCAGGTCGTCGTAGATGGCAGAGGCCAGCCGCCAGGCTTGCGCGGCTGCCTCGGCGTTGCCCATCGCGGCGTGGGTCTCGCCGAGACGAACGAGCGTCTCCGCCTGGTGATACCGGTCGGCGGAGGCGCGGAAGAGTTCGACGGACCGCTCGTAGCAGGACACCGCGCGGGCATGATCGCCGAGTGCGTGGTAGGCGAACCCGAGGCTGTCCAGCGTCGCCGCCTGGCCGTTGTGGTCGTCGATCAGGCGCTGCTGGGTCAGCGCCGCCGTACAGTCGACGATCGCCTGCCGGTAGTCGCCGCGAACGGCGTGCATGTACCCGACCGCGTTGAGGGCCCGCCCTTCGCCGGCCCGGTTGCCGGTCCGCCGGTACAGGCGCAGGGCCTCGTGGCCGTGGGTCAGCGCCTCGTCCACGCGGCCGAGCACGAAACAGTGCTCGGTGTAGTTGTGCAGGGTCTGCGCCAGACCATCCTCGTCGTCGAGCTGCTCGTACAGCTTGATCGCCCATTCCAGGCGGTCACCGGCGGTGTCGTGCTGGCCGAGTCGCGCGGCGGCCCGGCCCAGCAGTCGGCTGGCCGTGGCCTGCGCATTGAGGTCGCCAAGGCACTCCGCCGCCTGGAGCGCGACCTGCTGGGCGGCGAACTGGTCGTGCCAGAGCCCACGGGGCGCGAGAAAGGTGGTCAACGCCCAGGCGAGCTGCCAGGCGTACGCCTCGAACCCGGTGGTGGCGGCCTGCCGGATCACCCGCAGGAGCACCCGGCGTTCCGTCGAGAACCAGGCCAGGGCGGCATCCTGGTCTGCCATCGGCACGTGGATGACGTCACCCAGTGCCGGCACGGGGGTGATGGGTGTCCACTGCGGCTGGACCAGCCGGGCCGCCGGATAGGCGCTGTGCAGGTAGTGGTCGTACAGCCGGTGCCGGGCGTCGTGCCGCTCGGCGCCCTGCTCAGCGCCCTGCGTCAACTCGGCGGCGTACGAGCGCAGCAGGTCGTGGCAGGCGTACCGGTCCGGCCGGTGCTCGGTCAACAGGTGCAGTCGGGTCAGTTCCTTGAGCACCGGGCCGACCGCGGCGGCGGAACAGCCCAGCAGCGCGGCGGCGGCGGCACTTGTCAGTTCCGGTCCCGGATGCAGCCCGATCAGGCGGAACAGGCGGGCCGCGACAGGGCTCAGGGCCCGGTACGACCAGGAGAACACCCGACGTACGTCGCCGTCCGCCAGAACTTCCAACCGTGCCTCGGGTGGGCGCAGTTCCGCGGCGATCGCCTCCAGCGGAAAGGTGGGCCGGGTCGCCACCCGCGCCGCCACGATCGACAGGGCGAGCGGCAGGCGCCCGGATGCCTCGATCATGTCGGCCACCGCGTCCGGTTCGTCGTCGAGCCGGTCGCCACCGATCCGGCTACGCAGCAGGTTCCTCGACTCCGTGGCGGTCAGCAGGTCGAGGGCCAGCAGGCGGGCGCCCTCCGCGGCGACCAGGCTGTGCAGCTGGTCCCGACTGGTCACCACGACGACGCACCGGCCCGCGCCGGGCAGCAGGGGCCGTACCTGCTCGGCGTCGCGGGCGTTGTCGAGCACGATGAGCATCTCGCGGGAGGCGAGCAGGCTACGGTACAGACCGATCCGAGCATCCAGACTGCTCGGTATGCGGGCCAGTGGTACGCCGAGCGCCTCGAGGAAGCCGAGCAGCGCGTCGGCGGGCGCGACCCGCTCCCCGTCGTCGTACCCGCGGAGATTGACGTGGAGTTGTCCGTCGGGAAAGCGGTCGGCCACCCGGTGCGCCCAGTGCAGCGCCAGCGCGGTCTTGCCGATGCCGGCCATGCCGCAGACAGCGGAGATGACCACAGTGGTCGGCCCACTGGCCCGGTCGCCGACCGCCGCGTCGAGGCGACTCAGGTGCAGCTCCCGACCGACGAACCCGGGTGGGACGAGCGGTAGCTGCTCCGGGCGCACCCGGACCGAGCTCACAGCCACCCGTTCGACTGTCGCCGACGAACCGTCCGGGTGCCGCCGGTGGTGCAGAATGTCGTCGTGCAGGCGGGTCAGCTCGGGCCCGGGATCCATCCCGGTCTCCTCGGCCAGCACCCGTCGGACCTGCCGGAAGGCCGCCAACGCGCCGGCCACGTCGCCGCTGGCGTAGAGCGCCGACATGAGGTGCACCCAGGCACGCTGCCGTAACGGGTGCCGGTCGAGCAGGGCGCGCAGCCGGGGGATCACCTCGGCCGGCGCACCGAGGGCGAGCTTCGCCTCGGCGTGGTCCTCCTCGGCCAGCAGCCGCCGTTCCATCAACTGCTCGACCCAGCGGGACAGCTGCGGGGGAAGCGGCAGCTCGGCCAGCGCCCGGCCGCGCCACAGGCCCAGTGCTGCGACCAGCTCGGCCTCGGCCCGCTCGGCGTCACCGCTGGTCAGGGCTTCCCGTCCCCGCGCGGTCGCGGCGTCGAAGCGATCGAGGTCGCGTTCGTCCGGCTCGACCCGCAGCAGGTATCCACCGTGGGTGGTCACGATCCGCGGCTGGTCGTCGGCCTCGTCGTGGAGGGCTTGCCGCAGCCCGCGGACGTAGGTGCGGATGTTGGCGTTGGCGGACGCCGGTGGCTGGTCGTCCCAGAGGGCGGTGACCAGTCGCTCCTTGGAGACCGCCTCATTGGGCCGGAACAGCAGACAGGCCAGCACCAGCCGTTGCTTCACCGAGCCGAGATCGACCGGCCGGCCGTCCCGGACCAGCGACAACGGGCCGAGCAGGTCGAAGTGGATCGGCATCGTTCACCTCAGCCTGAGGCTGACCAGATGTACCTCGATTGTGCGCAGGTTGTACGCCGGCCACCGTACCATCGGCCACCGAAGCGATCATCTTTTCAGCTGTGGCTGTCCTGGAGGTCCGCCATGCAGCAGCCCCCGATCACCGTCGTTGCTGTCGGCGACTTCGGTCGCGCGGTGGCCGGCCGCCTGGTGTCCAGAATCGCCGGAACGCAGGTGACGGAGAGCGTCCCGGCGGCGACCTCTCCCCTGCGACCGATCGTCCTGGCGTCCTGGCGGGAGGCCCGCGCCATCGCCCGGAGCATCGACGCCAACGAGGCGGTGCCGTGGTGGCTGCCAGTCATCCTGACACATCCGCAGATTCGTGTGGGCCCCGTTCTCGGCGGGCAACTGCCCGGCTGCTACGACTGTCTGCTGGGGCAGGTGCTCGCCACTGATGAGCAGCCGCACGTCACCAGGGCGCTGTGGGACCTGTACGACCAGGACAGGTGGTCGGGCCCGCTCGGCTACCTGGAGCATCACGTCAGCGTCGCGGCGTCCCTCGCCACGATGCTGATCAGGCAGCAGGGTCCGGCCAGCCAGCGCATTCTCCGCTACGACCTGCTCGACGGCACCGTACGCACCGACGCATTCGTGCCGGTGGACGGTTGTCCCCGGGGGAAGCGCGCGGCGGTGGCGCAGCAGCTACCCGACGGGTCCGGAGACCGAGCGGGCCAGCCCGACAGAACGGGGGTTGTGGCGTGACCGGGCCGGTGTACCGCCTCAGCACCGGGCTGGTCCGCTTCGCCTTCGGCGACTCGTACGTCCTGGAGGGCGGGCCGGCACGTGCCGTCGTGGCCGGACCCGGCGCGACGGATGTCCTGCCGCAGCTCTGCGAACTGCTCGACGGCAATCACTGTGTATCGCAGATCGCGCGGTTGCTGGGCGTACCGATGTCGGAGGTCACCGACCGGATAGCCCTGCTCGTACGACACGGGCTCGCGCACGCCGTCACCGCGGACGACGCAGTCTGGTCGGGAACCGATCCGCCGACACCGGCGGCCGACTTCCTGTCCCGTACCGCCGGCCGACTCGATCACCCGACCGACACTGCCCAGATGCTGGCCAACCTGCGCCACGGCCGGGCACTGGTGGCAGGGCGCGGGTGGCTGGCCGCGACGATCACCGCCGAGCTGGACCGCAGCGGGGTCGCCATGTGGCCGTACGACCCTGACCTGCTGGTCGGGCTGCCGCCGGTCACCGTCGACGGACGGAACTCGGTCGTGGTGGTGGAGGTGCTCGCCGACGGCCCACCCACCGCCCTGGCCACGACCCTGCGGGCGGGTCAGTGGTGGCTCGGCGCGCGGGTCGACGCGAGCGGCGGGTGGGTGGGGCCGCTGCTGCGGCCCGGCTCCTGCGGGTGCCAGCTGCCGCTGACCCGCCCGGACCCGGCCGGCCCGACCGCGACGATCGTCGACGTGATCGCGGCACTGACGGCCGGAAAGGTCGCCGACACCCTGATCCGCGGCGTGGATCCCACCACTGCGGACACCTGCCTGGAGATCTCCTGTCCCGACGGGGTGCCGACCGCCACCGTCCGGCCTCTCCCCCGGCGCCGCGACTGCCCCGACTGCGGCCCGAACGGCACCCCCGACGGCCGGTACGCGCAGGCGAGCCCGGCCTCCTCCGGGCCGCTGCGGCATCTGCCGTCCCCGCCCGCCCCGGTGCCATCGCCGGCGGTCCACCTGCCCGGCGACCCGGTGCCGCACGTCGGCGGGTGACCCCGGCGTCCTGGACCGGACCGTCGGTAACGGGATGACCGACGGTCCGGTTCAGGGCGCCGGCGCGGCTGCACATCAGGGCCGGCTGCGGCACACTCTCCTGCATGACGGTCGCGGCTCGGTGCACATGGGATCAGGCCAACGCGCGACGTCTGGAGCGCGCCGGTCTGACCGGGCCCCGCAACGGCGGTGAGGCGGCTGTCGCCCGGGTCGCGAGGGCGCAGTGCGGCGTACACGCGCAGGTGATGTCGGCCGCCGAGTGGTCGCTCGGCGCGCGGCTCGACGAGGTGTCCCGGCAGTCGGTGCAGGATGCGCTCTGGCGGGATCACCGTCTGGTGAAGACCCGTGGGCCACGTGGCACGGTGCATCTGCTCGCCGCCGACGACCTGCCGATGTGGGCGGGTGCGCTGGGCGCGCTCCCCACCGGTCAGGACCACCAGCCCGCTGCGGTACGGATGACGAAGCTCCAGGTCGAAGCAGTGATCGAGGCGATCGACGATGCGCTGCGGGACGCCGATCTGACGGTTGACGAGCTGACCGTGGCCATCGCCGCACGGGTCGGGGACTGGTCGGCCGACCGGGTGATGGAGGCGTTCGGTGATCGATGGCCGCGGTGGCGGCAGATCGAACATCAGGTGACCAACCGAGGTGTGATGTGTTTCGGTCCGTTACGCGGCCGGAAGGTGACCTATACGAGTCCGGCGCGGCTGCTGCCGGGCTTCACGCCGGCCGCGAGTGACGTCGCGCTGACCGACCTGCTCGTGCACTATCTCTGGGCGTACGGACCCGCGACGCCCGCACACGTGGCGCAGTGGTTGTCGATTCCGCGTCCATTCGCAACCGACATGTTCGAGATGGCGGCGGACCGGTTGGAGCCGGTCGATCTGGAAGGTGAGCGGGCCTGGGTGATCGCGGACGACCGCGTGTTCGACCAGGAGCCGCCGTCCGGGCTACGTCTGCTGCCCTACTTCGACGCGTACGTCATCGGGTGCCATCCCCGGGACCGGCTGTTCGCCGGTCGAGCGGCCCAGCGCGCCCTCGCCAACGGTCAGGCGGGCACGTTCCCCGTGCTTCTCGTCGACGGGCGGGTCGCCGGCGTATGGCATCAACGCAAATCCGGACGCCGGATCGACGTGACGGTGGAACCGCTTGACGAGTTGTCCGCCGCGCAGCGCCGCGCCCTCGATGAAGAGGCGGATCGGCTGGCCGCGTTCTTCGGGGCGAAAGTCTCGGTGCGAATTGGCCCCGTCACCGTCGGCGGACACGCCTAGCTCTCGCAAACCCGGGTGGCTAACTTCAGTCAGTGCCGCTGCCGGGCGTGAACGAGCAGGCAGAGGGGCATGTGCTGGCCATTCCGGCAGTGGCTTGATCCGACTTCCAACGTGCGCTCTCGGCCAGAGACACGGACTTTTCGTACCCCGGGTGCTTAAACACGACCGTGTTGATGGGGTAGGCTCTGCGGCGCTATTCAACTAGAGTCATATCAGAGACAATAACAGGAGTCGTGGGAAGATGGCGAAAGGGCAACTGGGTTGGCTTCCGCAGGGCGAGATCGCCGTGACCCAGCCGGAGTTCGGTCAGCGATTGAAGGCGCGGCGCACGGCGCTGCGCATGTCGCAGCGCGAACTCGCCGGTGACTTCGTCACCCCGAGCTACATCTCCCTGCTGGAAGCGGGCAGCCGGGTCCCGACCCTGGACGTGGTGGTGTACCTGGGCCGCATGCTCGACTGCAGCCTGGAGGAACTGCTCGACGTCGACGTGGCTCCCCTGCTGCCGAGCGAAGCCAGCCGTCGCCCGATCGTCTTCGAACAGGTCCTGGCGCGCAGCGCGAGCGAGGTCGGTGACCACGCCCAGGCCCGCCGGTTCCTGGAGAACGCGCTGGCCAGCGCGAGGTCCGACGGACTGCCCGAGCGCGTGGTCGACGTCAGCCTGGAACTCCAGGACACCCTGCGGATGCTCAGCGAGCACCAGGCCCGGCTCCGGCTGCTGGAGGAGCTGGCCGAGGTTCCCCTCGTCCAGTCCGCCCCGGAACTGCTGTTGGTCGTCAAGACCCACCTCGCGTCCGTGCTCCGCGACCTCGGGCAACTGCGCGAGGCCCGGCGTACGGCGTACGGCGCACTGACCCACCTGCGTCAGCCCGGGATCGGCGGCACGAGCGTGCACGTACGGCTGCTGGGCGTGCTGATCTCGGTGCTCTGCGAGGCCGGTGAGCTGGACCAGGTGGAACCGCTGATCACCGAGATGCTGGAGGTCGCGGGCAAGCTGGACTGGCCGGGCTTCGTCGGGCGGGCCCACTGGGTGGCAAGCATGGCGTACGCGCAGTTGGGCCGCCCCGAGGAGGCGCGGGAGCACTTCGGGCTGGCCCGGGACGCGCTGGCCTTTCCCAGCATGTCGCTCATCGACTGGCTGCGGTTCTGCCGGTCGGCGGCGTCGGTGCTGCTCGACATCGGCGACGACCTGGACAGCGCACGGCAGTGGATCCGGGACGCGGAGACCACGTCGCGGATGCTCGGCCTCGCCCAGGAGCAGGCCATCGTCTCCGCACTGCGGGCCCGCTACGAGCTCAGCACCGGCAACCCCCAGGAGGCGCTGCGCCTGTACGAGCCGCTGACCGGCCCGGACACCCCGCTGGCCGGGCTGGATCTGATCTACAGCTACCTCAGCCACGCCAACGCGCTGCACCAGACCCGCGAGCTCGACAAGGCGATAGCGATGCTGCGCTCCGCGGTCGAACTGTGCGAGAAGGGCGGCTCGTACCAACTCGCCGCCCAGGTGTGGCGACAGATCGACGAACTGACCCGGGAACGCGACACGGTGCTGGCCGACGACCAACCATAGGAGACGCGATGGCCGACGAGACGACTGATCTGCTAGAACGGCTGGCGAGCCTGCCGGCGAACCGGCGGGAGGCGGCGCTTCGGCTGCTGGGACGCGACACCGAGGCCGGCACGTTGCGGCCGCGCGTCGATCCGAGCGCGCCGGTACGTCTGTCCAGCGGACAGGAACAGGTCTGGCTGACCGACCTGATGACCGGGGAACCGGGAAGTCTCGTCGACCACGTCGCGTTCCGGCTCCACGGCCCCCTCGATCTCGCCGCGCTGCACACCGCGTTCGAAGACCTCGTCGCACGGCACGAGCCGCTCCGCAGCCGACTGATCCGTCAGGGCGAGATCCCGATGCTCGTATCCGGATCCGCCCCGGTGGACGTGAGCGTCACCGACCTGACCGGGCAGGGAATCGCCGCAGCGACCGCGGCCGCCACAAGCGACCTCGCGGTGCCGTTCGATCTGGAACAGGGTTCGCTGGCGCGGCTGCGGCTGTACCGCCTCGCACCCGACGACCACGTCCTGGTGCTCGCCTCCCACCACATGGTGACCGACGGGGTCTCCCAGGGCGTACTCCTGGTCGATCTGGAGACGCTCTACCAGGCCCGACGCGAAGGCCGGCCCGCCGCGCTCGCACCGCTGCGGGTCCAGTACGGCGACTTCGCCCAGTGGCAGCGCGGCTTCCTGGCCGGTGAGCGGCTGACCGCGCTGACCCGGTACTGGACGGATCGGCTGGCCCAGACGTCCGGTCGGCTGCTCCTGCCGCTGGACAATCCCCGCTCGGCCCGACGCGGCGGCGCCTACCTGGACTTCACCGCCCCCACCGGGCTGGCCGACCGGGTGGCTACCGCGGCCCGCCAGCACGCCACGACACCCTTCGTCGTGCTGCTGACCGCGTTCCGGCTGCTCCTGTGGCGCCTCACCGCGCAGCGCGACACGTTGGTCGGTACGCCGGTCAGCGCCCGGCCACTGGCGGAGACCGAGAACATGGTCGGCTACTTCCTGAACATGGTGGTGCTGCGCGGCACGGCTGACGCCGACGCGTCGCTGCGTGACCTCATCGCCACCGAACACGCCTCGGCGATGTCCGCGTACGCGCACCAGGACCTGCCGTTCGAACAGCTGGTCACGCAGCTGCGCCCGCCACGGGAGATGGGCTCCACCCCACTGGTGCAGACCGTCTTCTCCGTCGAGGGACAGCCCGGCATGAGCGGCAGTTACCTCGGAGCGAGCTGCGAGGAGATCGTGCTGACCGGCGGCCGGGCACAGTACGACCTGATGGTGAAGGTGGTCCGCGACGTGGAACTGACCGCCCGGTGGGACTTCGACGACGCGATCATCGACGCGACCCGGATCACCGAGTGGGCGCACCAGTTCTGGGCGCTCGTCGACGCGGTCACCAGCGACCCCGACCGCCGGGTACGCGACATCCCGGGACTCGGCGACGTGCCGCCGGACCCGAGCCAGGACGACCGGTCCACCGTCGAGGTCCTCGCGTGGGCCGGCACCGCGGACCGGGTCGAGCCGCAGGGCTATCTCCAGGAGACCATCGCCGCCGCCTGGCAGTCGCTGCTCGGCGTCTCCCCCGGCGCCCACGACGCCCTGTTCGACCTGGGCGGGCACTCGCTCACCGTCGCGCAGCTCTCGTTCCGGTTGAGTGACACGTTCCGCGCCCACGTCGGGGTCGCCGAGCTGTTCGAGTATCAGACGGTGGCCGCCCAGGCCGAGTACGTCGAGCGCCTGCTGCTGGAGCGGGCGGCACAGTTGTCGCCGGACGAACGGGAGCAGCTGCTCGACGGGCAGCCCTGATCGGCACCGCCGGCTGCGGGCAGCATGCTCAGGCCGCGGGCCTCACGCGAAGGCGTCGAGGCCCGCGGCGAGGTCCCGGACCTGCCGGCAGGCGGCCAGCAGCGCGGCGAGTCGATCCACCGGATACATCTGTGCCGCGTCGCCGGGCCGGTACATCCGCTCCGGCGCGGGATGCGTCTCGATGAGCAGCCCGTCCACGCCGAAGACGGCGGCCGCCAACGCGGCCGGTGCGACCGCCGCGGCGCTGCCGGTGCTGTGGCTCGGGTCGAAGATGACGGGCAGGTCGGTGTGTCGCCGTACCGCCGCGACAGCGCCGTAGTCCAGTTGGTACGCCAGCGACCGGTCGAACGACACGACGCCCCGGGCGCACATGATGACGTGCGGGTTGCCGTGGCTGACGACGTACTCCGCGGCCTTGAGCCACTCCGCGACGGTGGCGCGTACGCCCCGCATCAGCAGCACCGGCCGACCACTGCCGCCGAGCTCGGCCAGCAGCGCCCGGTTGGTCATGTTGCGCGGATCGACCTGTAGGCAGTCGGCGACCTGCGCGACCGCTCCGACGTCCCGCGGGTCGGCCACCTCGGTGATGACCGGCAGCCCGCCCCCCGCGCGGACCTCGGCCAACGCCGACAGGCCACCGCGTCCCTTGCCGGGGAAATGGTAGGGACCACTCCTGACCTTGAACAGGCTGGCCCGCACCGCGTCGGCCCCGGCGCGGCGCACCATCGTGGCGGTCCGCACCGTGTCCGACACCGACTCCAGCGCGCACGGTCCGGCCCCGCACCACAGGTCACCGCCGCCGACGTGGCCGCTCCCGAGCGGCACCCGTCGCGGCAGCACCGCGTTCGCCCGATCCACCAGCCAGTAGCCCCGCTCGGCGGTGCTGTGCCAGGCGCGGATCGCGGCGGAGGACACCCGGTGCACCAACCGTTCGTCTCCCGCGACGACGAGAAAGCACCTGCCGGCCAGGCGCAGCGGCCAGGCGGTGACGTCCTCGTGTCGTGCGATCCGGGTGGCCAACGAGGCCAGCTCGGCGTCGCTGCTGTGCGGGGCGAGCTCGACGAGCACGGGTCAGCTCCGCGTGGCGATACGCACCTGGGACCTGACGAACTCCGCGAGCTCGACCAGGGTGGGGTGCTCCAGCACCGCGCGCACGGTGATCCGTACCCGCAGCCGGCGACTCAGGCGTGCGGCGAGCCGGTTGGCCGACATCGAGTCGCCGCCCAGGTGGAAGAAGTGATCGTCCAGGCCGATCTGCGCCACCGGCAGCAGATCCGCCCAGAGCTGCGCCAGGTCACGCTCCACCTCGTCGCGGGGTGCCCGGTAGGGCTTGCGGAGGGTGGTCCAGTCGGGTGCGGGCAGCGCGTTGCGGTCCACCTTGCCGTTGGCGGTCACCGGCAGCCGGTCCAACAGGGTGAACGAGGCCGGCACGGCATGCCCGGGCAGCAGGTCGACGAGCGCGGCCCGGACCCGGTGCGGGTCGGCCTCCGGGGCCACCAGATAGGCGCAGAGCTGGCTCTCGCCGTCCTCGTCGGCGAGGGCCACCACGACCGCGTCCTGCACACCGGGCTGGGCGAGCAGCGCCCGCTCCACCTCCGCGGGGTCGACCCGAAAGCCCCGGATCTTGACTTCCCGGTCGACGCGACCCCGGTGGTGCAACCGTCCCCGTTCGTCGAAGCAGGCGAGGTCGCCGGTGCGGTAGAGGCGGGCACCGGGTGGCCCGTACGGGTCCGGTCGGAACCGGTCCGCGGTCTGCGCCGGGTCGCCGAGGTATCCCCGGGCGAGTTCGGGCCCGCCGAGGTACATCTCGCCGACCGCGCCGGGCAACAGGCGGCGCATCGCGGTGTCGAGGAGTTCGACCCGTACGCCCGGCCACGGCCTGCCGATCGGCGGTGGCGCGGCCCGGTCGCTGCTGGTGGCGGTCGCACTGGTGAGGCGGTCCTCCCACGGCACCAGACAACTGCTGATGCCGTTGGCCTCGGACGAGCCACAGGCGACGGCGACCTCGAAGGGCAGATCCGGTGCCGCCCACCGCCGCACCTTGTCGCTGCCGACGGTCAACAGTTGCAGGGCCGTCTGCGCGGGCCAGGGCAGTTGGTAGAGCTGCTCGGCGAGGGGCATGCTGACGTACGCCTTGGTGATCTTCTCGGCCACCAGCCAGTCGCGCAGCAGGGGCGCGGCGCCGACGATCTCCGGTGGTGCGGTGTGCACACTGGCCCCGGCGCAGAGGTAGGGCCACAGTTCGCCGACCGACACCGAGGAACCGGGTGGTGCCAGCCAGGCGGCCCGGTCCTGCGCGGTGATGCGGTGACCCTCCTGATGGGTGGCGACCGAGTGGGCCACCGACCGGTGCAGGACCGCGACCCGTTTGGGCGTACCTGTCGAGCCGGACGTGTGCACCACGTAGGCGACGTCCTCGGGATGTACGGCGATGCCCGGATCGTCGGTGGGGAGCCGGTGGATGCGCGGCCACTCGGTGTCGACGGCCACCACGGTGCCCGCGCCGGGCGGCAGGACGGCACCGAGGCGCGCCAGGGTGAGCACCGCGCGTGGGCGGGCCACGTCGAGCACCTCGGCGATCCGCTGCGCCGGATGGGCCGGGTCAAGCAGGATCGCCGCCGCACCACTTCTGAGGATGGCGAGGAAGGAGACGAGCATCTCGCTGCCACGATCCATCATCAGCCCCACGCAACCGTCCCGTTGGGCGCCGAGTTCCCGCAGCACCCGGGCCAACTGATTGGCCCGGGAGTCGAGCTCGCCGTAGGTGAGGCTCGCGGGACCGGATCCGAAGGCGAGACGCCTGGGGTGCTGCTGCGCCTGGTGGGCCACCAGGTCGGGTACGAGTCCGCCGACGAGCGCGGTGTCGGCGGGCCGTCCGTGGCGCGCCAACCAGTCCTGGGCCGTCCGGTCCGGTACGGCGAGCGTCCCGATCGGCCGGTGCGGGGCGTCGGCCACCTGGGCCAGCAGGGCGGCGAGGTTGCGGTCCAGTTCGGTGGCGAGCATCGGGGCGGACCAGCCCTGGGCGAGTCGCCAGGAGATCCCCGTCTCGTCGCCGGTGAGGACGAGTTGGGCGTCGGTGTCGGGGTGCGGATGGCGCCAGTGGAACGCCGCCGGCGCCGAGACCTCGCCGCTGCTCAGGGGGGTACCGGCGATGGTGTCGACGAGTTGCGCCATCGTCGTCGGATCGGACGGTACGGACACCGTCGCCGATGCCCCTTCGACACGCAGGGCGACCCGGCGTGGTGCGTGTGGGCCGCAGTGACGCAGCAGCACGAGCAGGGCGGCGGCGTAGGTCGACCAGTGCGGCGCGACGGCGTCTCGCGCTGTCGTCGGCGCGGTGAGCTCTGTCGATACCCGGTCCATTGCGGATATCGTCAATCTGGACTGCGGCGCAGATGCCGTCACAGCTGCCTCCTCGCGCACGTCACGACAACCCTCGGATCGCCAAGCATAACTAGAGTCAGCGCCTTGTCGGTAGATTTGAGACTGTAGTTGTCTCCAGTTATGCTTCCGGAAGCGCACGACCGAGGAGGACTTATGAGCGTGGCGGACGACGACGCCGAATACGTGGTGGTCTCCAACGACGAGGAGCAGTTCTCTCTCTGGTTGACCGGACGTAACCTGCCCAACGGCTGGCGCGAGGCCGGCAAGCGGGGCAGCCGCGAGGAGTGCCTCGCCTACATCGAACAGGTCTGGACCGACATGCGACCGCGCAGCCTGCGCGAGTTCGCGGCCCGGTCGTCGACGCGGTGATCCGCGCCGTCGTCTTCGACATCGACGACACCCTTGTCGACTTCTCCGGGGCGACCGGCCGCGGTCTGCTGGCCCACCTGGCCACGACGAGGGCGGTGAGACCCACCGATGCCGAGCAGTACCTCGCCCTCTGGCGGCACCTGGAGCAGATCCACTTCACCGCGTATCTGCGCGGTGAGTGCACCTTCACCGAACAACGTCGACGCCGGGCACGGGAGTTCTGTGCGACGGCCGGGTTCCCGCTGGGCCCCGAGGAGAGCGAGACCGACGCCTGGGTGGCCCGGTACCTGGAACACTGCGACGAGGCGTTCACGCTCTTCCCCGACGTGCTGCCCGCGCTCGACACCCTGCGGCACGCGCAGGTACGCCTCGCCGCGATGAGCAACAGCGACCGGGCGTACCAGCACCGCAAGCTGACCGCACTGGGCATCCGGGACCGGCTGGAGGCGCTGGTCTGCTGTGACGACGTCGACGGGGTGGCCAAACCGGACCCGCGGATCTTCCACGCCGTCTGCGACCGGCTCGGACTCGCACCCGCCGAGACGGTCTACGTGGGAGACCGACTCGACTCCGACGCCCGCGCCGCCATCGCGGCCGGGCTGACCGGGGTATGGCTGGACCGTACCGGTGACGGGCAGGCCGACGTACCCACCATCACCACACTCGATCAGCTCGTCCGGCTGCTGCCTGCCCGGACGGTGCGGAAGGGATCCTGATGCCGCTGACCCGAGAAGGGACCAGCTTTGCCGGGACATGGTCGAGGCTGAGCGCCCAACGGGGCAGCCTCTGCCTCGGGGTCGCCCCGTCGGCGTCCTGGCTGCGTCGGTGGGAGTTGGACGACACCAGCGAGTCGCTGGACCGCTACGGCGACATCATCCTGGAGGCGGCCGGCGACGGGGTGGCCGGCTACAAGGTCCAGGTTCCGTTCTATCTGCGTCACGGCACCGCCGGGCTGGCGGCGTTGCGCCGTTTCGTCGACGGCGCGCACGAGCGGGACGCGCTGGTGCTCCTCGACGCCAAGGTCGGCGACGCCGACGACACGATGGCCGCCTACGCGGATCTCTACCTCGGGCCGGACAGCCAACTCGGCGGGGACGCGGTCACCACCTGCGCATTCATGGGTACGGCGACACTGCACCCCTTGTTGCGGATCGCGCAGGACAGCGGCACCGCGGTCTTCACGTTGGTCCGTACGTCGAACCACGGCGCCGGAGAGGTCCAGGGCAGCCGTACCGCCGGCGGCACCAGCACGGCCGAGGCGATCGCGGACGCGCTCACCGGATGGCACACCGAGCATTGCGGCACCGACCAGCCCGGACCAGCGGCGGCGGTGGTGGGTGCCCGGCCACCCGAGTCGGCGCAGCTGGTCGACCGCCTGCCGCACAGTGTCCTGGAGATCCCCGGGCTGGGTCGGGCCGACCGCCGTACCGAGGAGGTCCTCGCCCCGGTCCGGGACGCGACCGACCGGGCGATGCTCACGGTGACGACCGGGGTGCTGCGGCACGGTCCCGCGCCGACGGCGCTGCGCGCCGGGATCCGGTGGTGGCACGAGGAGATCGCGCGACACCGCTAGACAGGTCGGGATGTCGATGCCCCGCCGTATCGAGGGCACCGACATCCCGGCTGCCTGCTCACGACCCGGCCAGCTCGGACAACCGCTGGTCGGGTCGACGCGTCGCCGCCACCAGGAGGTCGCGCCAGCGGGTCAGCAGTCCGCGCGCGGTCGGCGCGTCCCACAGGTTGGTGTTGAACTCGACACTGAGTTCCAACCGGTCGGCCCGGAGGGCGGCGGTGAAGTACAGGTCGTTGCGGGCCGTGTCGAGCCGGGTGAAGTGCCAGTCGACCGTGCAGCCCGCCAGGTTCCACCCACTACGGTCGGGCTCCTGCCACTCCACCGCCACCTGGAACAGGGGCAGCCGGTCCAGGTGCCGCGGCATCGCGGCGGCCCGCACCAGCTGAGGAAACGGCAGGCCCTGATGGTCGTACGCGCCCAGCACCGTGTCCCGTACCCGGGTCAGCAGCTGCGCGAAGGACGGATCACCGGCGCAGTCCACCCGCAGCACCAGCGTCGCGATGGTGCAGCCGAGCAGTTCCTGGGCGCCCGGCAGGCGGCGGTTCTCCCCCACCGTGCCGATCGGCACGTCGTCGCTGCCGGAAAGGTGGTGCAGCAAGGCCGCCTGCGCGGCGGTGACCAGGATGAACGGGCTGACCCGCCGGGTGGTGGCCAACCGCAGCACCTCTGCGGTCTGCTCCTGGTCGAGCAGGATCGTGAGCTGGTCACCGTCGAAGGTGGGCAGGGGCGGCCGGGGCAGCGGCGTCGGCACCGCCAGCACGGGCAACCCCGCCAGGGCCTGCTCCCAGTACGCCCACAGCCTGGCCGGCTCGGGGCCGCCCAGCCACTCGTCCTCCCAGCAGGCGTACTGCTGCCAGGTCAGCCCGCCTGCCGTCGCCGGCGGGTTCTCTCCGCCGACGAGGGCGTTGTAGCAGGCGCTCAGGTCCCGACAGAACACCTGGAAGCCCACCCCGTCCATGGCGATGTGATGCACGGTGAGCAGCAGCACGTGCCGTGCGTCGGCACCCACGACCAGGGTTGCCCGGATGCCCGGCTCCCGGGCGAGGTCGAACGGTCGCAGCGCCTGCGCCTGCGCGAGCCGGTCGATCTCGGCCGCCTGCGCCTGCGGTGGCAGCGCGCTCAGGTCGGTGACCGACAGCTGCGGACCCTGCGGCTGCGGCACCTGCACCGGCCGGTCGACGACGAACCGGATCACGCTGCGCAGCATCTCGTGCCGCTCGACCACCTGCGCGAACGCCTGCCGTAGCGCGGCCACGTCGAGTGTGCCGTCGATGTCGACCCGCAGCGGGCTGTGATAGGTGGCCCGACCGGGAGCGAGTCGGTCCAGCACCCAGATCTGGGTCTGCGCCGCCGTCAGCGGCGCGGCACCGGCCGGCTCGGCCCCCGGCCCGGGCGCTGCCCGGCTGCCCGATCCGAGGGTCGGGGTGCCGGTCGGGGCGGCGACGTGCGCCCGCGCAGGGCCGGCGGTGTCCTCCCGTTCGATCCGGCGGGCCAGGGAGCGCACCGTCGGGGCCTCGAAGATCCACCGGATCGGCACCTGTCGGCCGAGCTCGGTACGCAGCCGCGACGCCAGTTCCGCCGCCAGGATGGAGTGCCCGCCGAGGGCGAAGAAGTCATCGTCGTCGTCGAGGTCGTCGCGGCCCATCACCTGCCGCCAGCTCTGGCGTACCGGGTCGAGGATCGCGCTGTCGCCGGTGCTCTCGGCCGCCGGGCGGTCCACGTCGATCACGTCGGGAATCGCGTACCGGGGCAGCCGGGTGGCGAGGAACTCGGCCAGCTGCCGAGCGGTCGGGACCGGGTCGCCGGCGCACGTCACCCGGGCACGCAGCACCGGCGGAGTGCCGTCGTAGCCGACCTCGGCGGCACGGACGCCGGGATGCACCGAGAGCGTGGCGGCCACCTCGTCCAACGGCACGGTCAACCCGTTGATCACCGGATGCTGGTCCCGGGGGCCGAGGCGCACGATCTCACCCCGCCTGTCGACGTATCCGAGGTCGCCGGTGTCGGTGAGGGTCTGCCCGTGCACCGGTAGGAGACGGTCGCCGACCAGTCGGACGTGCTGCGGGTCGACCGCGACGATCCGGCCGACCACGCCCTGCGGTGCGAGCGTGTCCAGGCCCTGCACCACCTGCTCCGCCGCGGGGACCGGGACACCCACCGGTGGGACCTCGGCGATGGCCACGGCCCGCTCCGCGGCGGAGAGCATCGGCAGATCGGTCAGCGCCATCCCGGGCGCCTCGATCGCCGCGGCCAGCAGGGTCCGCAGGTGGTCGAAGAGAGCCCGCACGAACGGCTCGGGAAGCAGTTGCTCGTCGAACTCCAGCCAGAAACCGATGCTGGTCGGGCTGGTCTGGGCCTCCACGATCAGATCGAAGCGGGACCGGGAACGGGGAACGTGCTCGTACCGCAGGCGCAGGGTCTCGCCGGTCAGCTCCGCGTCGCGGACGTCGGCATGCGAGAAGACCACCTGGATCAGCGGATGGTAGCTCGGGTCCCGGTCGGGTCGGACCAGGTCGACAAGGTGGGAGAAGGGCAGCCGGTCGTGGTCGAGCGCGTCGAGGCTGACCTCCATCACATGCCGTACGAGCTCATGGAACGACTGGTCGGGGCGGGGTCGCAGACGCAGCGGCACCGTCGTGGCGAAGAAGCCCACGAGTGGCTCCCACTGCTCGTCCGGACGGGCCGCACTGGCAGTGCCGATGAGCAGGTCCCGCCGACCGGTGTAACGGTGCACGACCGCGGTGAAGGCGGCGAGCAGTACGGCGGCGGGGGTGCTGCGGCAGCCGGTGGCGTGCCGGTGGAGCGACCGGGCCAGGCTCGCCGGGAAGGTCACCTGGATGCGTCGCCCGTGCGGGGACTTGACCGGTGGACGCAGACCGCCGGTACGCAGTGGGAGCACGGGAACGGCGCCGTCGAGTTGCGTACGCCAGTACCGCTGTTCCTCGGCGAGTTCCCGACCGTCGAGCAGCCGACGCTGTTCCTCGGCGAAGTGCCGGTACTGGCACGGCAGCGGTGGCAGCTCAGGTGCCCGCCCGGCAGCGAACGCCTCGTAGGCGGCGAGCAGCTCGTGCAGCACCACGCGCAGCGACCAGCCGTCGGCCACGATGTGGTGGGTGGCGAGGACGAGGATGTGCTCGGCGTCGTCGAGCCGCAGCAGCGCGGCGCGGACCAGCGGACCGTTACGCAGGTCGTACGGAGGGTCCGCGACCAGCGCGGCGAGATCGGCGACCATCTGATCGCGCAGCGCCACCGGTACGTACGCCAGATCCGTCGGCTGCCCCAGGTCGATGGTGAGTTCGGGCCGGATGCGGCAGACCGGCGTACCGTCGACGGCGTCGAAGGTGGAGCGCAGCACCTCGTGCCGGCTCAGGATCAGGTCGAGGCTTCGTTGCAGCAGCGGCACCCGCAGGTCGCCCTCGATCCGCAGCACCCAGACCTCGTTGTAGGTGCCCGGAGCGAGGCTCTCCATGAGCCACAGTTGCTCCTGCGGGAACGACAACGGCGCCAGTCGGCCACGCGGGATCTCGATGCCGGTCACCCTGTCCCCCACCGCCGCGCCAGGAGCCGGGTGGCCGAGTGCCGGTGCGGGATGGGCTGGTCGGCGTGGGAGGAGATGACGTCGTCGTCGTGTACCTCGACAAGTTCCCAGTCCGGCTTGAGGTAGTAGCCGACGAGAGTGCCGTGCGGCAGGATGCAGCGGGGCGGGTTGACGTGGTTGTCCAGTTCCTGGGCGCGGTCGTTGAAGGCGCACAGGACGTGCCAGCCGCCGACCCGGGTGGCCTGTTGCAGGGCGGTGACCGCGGCGGCGACGGACGCCTCGTCGGCGAGCCAGTGCGCCACACTGTCGAAGACCACCACGTCGTAGCCGGCGGGCGGCAACGGTTGGGTGAGCACGTCCCGCACCGACCAGGTGATCCCCGGTTCGTTTGGCCAGGCCCCCCGAGCGTTGCGCAACGCCAGCTCGGACACGTCGGTCGCGTCGACGAGCGCACCCTGTCGGGCCAGGAACGCGGCGTTGCGCCCCTCGCCGCAGCCCGCGTCCAGCACCCGGAGGCCCTCCAGCGAGGTGCGCCGGGCCAGGCTCTCGACGACCGGTTCCGGCTCACGTCCCCACAGGCAGGGGCTCATCGCGTACCCGCGGTCGCAGCCACCGTCCAACGTCGGACCACTCATGCCGTCGCCTCCACGTCCTGCACGGTGCGCAACTTCGGAATCGGCGAGAAGATCAGCCACAGCAGCGACAGCGGGATGCCCACGGCGGTGATGAACAGCGTCGCCCGCAACCCGATGGAGTCCCCGAGCAGGCCCGCCACCAAAGCGGAGATCGGCACCAGGCCACCGATGAGGAACCGGAAGCTGGCGTTGACGCGACCCAGGATGTGCTGCGGAATCACCATCTGACGCATGGTCATCTCGGCGATGTTCGACGAGACGATGCCGTAGCCGACCACGAAATGGATGACGCCGAAGAGGATCGCGGCAGTGGTCGGCGAACCGTCGACGAACGGTATGGCCACGATCGGCACGACCGCCAGCAGGTAGGCGACGATCAGCAGCCGTCCGTAGCCCAACACCTTCAGCAGCCGTCCCATGGTCACCGCGCCGATCAGACCGCCGACGCCGAAGGCGGCGAAGATGAAGCCGAGCGCGGCCGGGGTGATGCCGAACTCGCGGGTCGCGTACAGCACGAAGAGGGTGAGCATCAGCATCGAGAAGAAGTTGAAGGTGGCGCTGTTGCCGGCCAGCGCCCGGACCACCGGGTGCCGGACGGTGATCCGCATGCCGTTGCCGATGTCGCTGAAGACTCCCCGCCAGCCGCGACCGATGTCCTCGGCGGACCGCTCGACCGGGGGCTCCGGGGTCTTCACCATCGCGATGGCGATCGCCGAGGCGACGAACGAGATCGCGTCGATGACCAGCGCGAACGGTGCTCGCAATGCCTGCACGAGCAGACCGGCCAGGCCGGGACCGGCGATCTGGGACAGCGAGTCGGTGGCCTGCAGCCGACTGTTGCCGGCCATCAACTGCTCGCGGGAGACGATGCTGGGCAGGTAGGAGCGGTAGGCCAGGTCGAAGATGACCGAGAGACAACCGACCGTGAAGGCGACGAGGTACATCACCATCATGGTCAGCGAGTCGAGGAAGGCCAGCACCGGCACGAGACCGATCACGAAGGCACGGGCCAGGTCGGTACCGATCATCAACGGACGTCGGCGCATCCGGTCGACGAGCACGCCGAAGAACAGCAGAGGGCCCAGGAAGGCCAGCTCCCGCAACGCCGACATGACGCCGATCTGGGTGGCGCTCGCATCCAGGATGAGGATCGCGGTGAGCGGCAACGCCAGGGTGGTGATCTCGGTGCCGAAGGCGGAGATCCCCTGCCCGAGCCAGAGCTTGTTGAAGTCGCGGTGCCGGTTCAGCGAGGGTGGTGGAGCTCCGTCATCCGACGGTGCTCCATCGCGGACGGTTTCGGTGCTCATAACGGGGTTTCCTCTCGGGCTCCGAGCAGGGTCGGCGCGTTGCCGGTGGTCCAGGGGTCGTAGAGCAGTGCGCGGTCACCGGCGTGCCGGCGAAGCGCGGTGATGACGGTCGTCGGGTCCGGCGCGGCGACGGTGAGCCGCGAGGTGGCGTACACCTGCTGTGCCGGATCGTTGAACGACGCCCCGGTGTACGGGACCTCGGCGGCGTACCGGAGGGCCGGCAGCGCCGCCGACGACGTCAGGTGGTGCAGTGAGAAGACGGGAACCTCGGCGGCCAGCGCGGCGATGCGCAGTGTGCCGCAGATCCGCGGGTTGATCTCCAGGACCAGTCCGGTGCCGTCGGCCCGGACCAGGAACTCCACCTCCAGGTAGCCGTCGATGTCGGCGGCCCGGGCGATGGTTTCGGTGGTGTCGCGCAGCCAGGTGTCGAGCGCCGGGGTCAGGCCGGGGGCGGGGCACAGCCGCAGCCGGCGCCACGGTGGGACCAGCATCGGCGAGGTGGGTCCCTTCCACACCGGCGGGAGGGTGATGGTGCGCCCGGCGGTACGGTGCGCCACGACCGAGTACTCCACCCCGTCGGCGTACCGCTCGGTGAAGTACTGCGGGGACGACGTCACCTCGGTGGCCATCCGGATCCCGATGCTCTGGGTGCTGTTGCGGCCCTTCACCACCAGCAGGTCGTCGCCGGCGCCGTCGAGGGTGCCCTCGTCCTGGTACCGCCACGGCGCGGTGGGGATGCCGTGCCGGTCGAAGAAGCGCTTCATCGCCACCTTGTCGAGGCCGAGGCTCGCCGCGTTCGCGGACTGGACGATGACCCGGTGGCCGGCGAGGCGCAGCCCGGCGGCGAGTTCCCGGTCCCGCAGCAGCGTGTCGTGGCTGGTGAGGAAGACGGCGGTCGCGACGTCGAGGCCCTGGAAGCTGCGCTGGAGCGCCTCGGTGTCGACCGGCCCCTCGCCCAGATGCAGGTGCCGATCGCCCGGTCGCCACTGGACGAAGTGGGTGAACCAGCTGGCGAGGCTCTGCACGCCGACGAGGTAGACCGAGACCTGGCTCATCGGGTCGCCGCCAGGTCGGACAGCGCCCGCTCGGCAGCTCGCCGGTATGCGCCGAGCAGGTCCTCCTGCGGCTCGTTGAAGTAGGTCGCCGGCAGGCTGATCCACTCGTCGTGCAGACGAGCGCTCACCGGAAGGTCCTCCGGGGCGTACGTGAAGCATCGACGCAGCGTGGCCGGTGAGTACGCGTGCCAGGTCGGTGGCCGGGCGCCGGTGAAGACCGACGTACGGTGCAGCGGGGCGGTCTGCGGCACACCGGCCCGTACGCCGTGCCGCTTCAGCGCGGCGACCAGGTCGTCGCGGTCGAAGCCGGCGCGCAGCGGGTCGACGCGCAGCACGATGTCGTACCAGCCGCCCATGGTGTGTCCGGCCGCGACGCCCAGTCCTTCGATGCCCGGGTGGGTGCTGAGTGCGGTGACGAGTGCGGTGGCGTTGTGGTGTTTGGCGCGTACCAGCGCGTCGAGCCGTCGCATGTGGCTGCTGGCCAGGACGGCCGCGACGGGGCTGATCCGCAGGTTGCCGCCCAAGCCGACGTCGGCGAGGCGACGCAGCGCCGGATCGTGGACGGTGAGGTTGCTGCGTTGCCGGAAGCTGCTCAGCAGGCAGGCCAGGTCGTAGTGGCGGGTGTCACGGCAGGCGAGGACGCCGCCCATCCCACCGCTGACGAGTTTGAGTCCGCCGATGCTGAAGACGGCGAGGTCGCCGAAGGTGCCCACCGGGACGCCGTCGATGGTCGATCCGTGGGCGTGCGAGCAGTCCTCGATCAGTGCCAGTGACCGTTCGCGGGCGAGTTGTGCGATCTCCGCCATCGGGCAGGGATGGCCGAACAGATGGGTGACCGCGATGGCCCGGGTCCGACTGGTGATCCGCTCGGCCAGGCTGGCGACGGTGACGTTGCCGTTGGCCGATCCGCTGTCGCAGAGCACCGGGGTGGCGCCGAGCACGAACAGCGGCGAGGCGGTGGCGAGGAAGGTCAGGGACGGCACCAGCACCTCGTCACCGGGGCCGAGCCCGAGGACGTAGTACGCGGCGAGCAGCGCGCTGGTGCCGGAGTTGACCGCGAGGACGTGTCGACCGTCCAGGTGGTCGGAGAACAACTGCTCGATCTCGGCGATCTCGGGACCGTGCCGGTAGTCGAAGGTGCGGCCGGCGCGGATCAGGTCGGTGGCTCGTGCGACGGCCTGGCCGTCGTAGACCGGCCACTGCTGCGGGTGGTCGGTGGCGGGCGCGGTGGCGGCGAGTCCGGTGGAGGTCATGGCCGTCACCGCGCCACGCTGAGCAGGTCTTCGTCGATCAACCGGAGTATCTGTGCGGTGTGTTCGTGCAGGAAGAAGTGCCCGCCCGGGAAGACGCTCACCCGGCACGGGCCGGTGGTCTCGCGCTCCCAGGCCCGAGCCCGCTCCGGGGTGGCGTAGTCGTCGTCGGTGGCGGCGAAGGCGTGTACCGGCACCGACGACGGGGTGGTGTACGGGTACTGCCAGGTGGCGCCGAGGGTCAGGTCGGCGCGGATGACGGGCAGCGCCAGCTGCATCAGGTCCGGGCTGTCGAGCACCTCCGGGGGCGTACCGCCGAGGTCGGCCAGCCAGGCCAGCAGCCGGTCGTCGGGTTCGGCCCAGGCCGCTTCGGGGATCCGCAGCCACGGTGCGGGGCTGCCGGAGGCGAACAGCCAGCTGGGCAGGGGCGCGCCGTCCTGTTCGAGACGGCGGGTCAGCGCGTACGCGATCCGGGCTCCCATGCTGTGGCCGAAGAAGGCGAAGGGGCGTTGCCGCAGCAGCGGGTCGAGGGCCTCGACCAGCAGATCGAGCAGGCGGTCCATGGCGGCGACGGGTCGTTCCCCGAGCCGGTTCTCCCGTCCGGGCAACTGCACGGCGGCCACCTCGACCTGCGGCAGCCAGCGATGCCACTCCCGGTACGCCGAGGCACCGCCGCCGGCGTACGGGAAGCAGAACAACCGCGTGGGAGCGGCTGGGTTCGGCGTGGCGATGCTCACCCACTTGTCCATCAGCACCTCAACTCGTCTTGACTGCCGATGACAACGAAACTTACCAGAGTTAACGTCTCAAGTCATGACAGGAGTCATGCAAAGTCAACAGCCGGAATCGGGTCGCCCTGCGCCTCCCACAGCGGCCACGTACCGTCGTGGGCGCTACGCCCGTGCCCCATCCGCACGTTGTCGACGAGCACCAGGTCCCCCGGGGTCCACGACAGGTCGAACGTCGAGGCGTCGATCGCCTCCTGCACCGCCGCCAGGTCCTCGGCCGGCACCGGTTCCCCGTCACCGAAGAAGGTGTTGAACGGCAGCCCCGTACGGCCGTACGCCCCCACCAGCACCTCGCGTTCCTCGGGCTGGAGACTCCATTCGCTGAGGAAGGCGATCTGGTTGAACCACGCCGTCGCACCCGTCACGGGATGCACGAACGTCGACGCCCGAGCCTGCCGGGTACGCAGCGTGCCGTCGGGCAGCCACTCGTACCCGATCGACTGTCCGGCGCAGTACGCCTCGACCTCGGCGACGGTCTCCACCCCGAACGCCTGTCGCCAACCCATGCCCACGTACGGCCGGAAGTTGCGGACCAGCATCCACCCCCGCGTGACGAACGCGTCCCGCACTCTCGACGGCAGCCGGGACAGCGCTTCGACCCCGTCGGCGAGCAGGGTCCGCCCGCTCGTCGCCGCCCCCGGCGGGTGTGCCAGCAGCAGCGTGCCGGGAAACACCAGCGCGTGGCTCTGCTCGTTGTGCGGGCACATGTCCCGGTACGACGGCCAGGCAGGCGGCCCGTACACCGGCCCGCCCAGGTGCGGCCGTGGTGCGAACGGTTCCCGGCGCGGGCAGGGCCGCACCAGTGCCTCGACGGCCGACGCGAACCGCTCGGGGGCATCCAGCCCGAGCCCACGCAGGTGCACCACACCGGTCTCGGTGAGCCGCTGACGAAGCTCGACGCGGTTGTCGTACAGCCAGTCGTCGGCGTCGGCGCGGACCGGCCACGGCTCGACGACCCGACCGCCGCTCGCGACCGCGGTCACCGCGCCACCACCCGCCCGACGATCTCCACGGCCCGGTCGACGTCGGCACGGCTGACACCACGATGGGTCACGGCACGGATCCGACCGTGCCCGAACTCCGCCACCCGCAGTCCGAGGTCGGCCGTCTCGGCGACGAACCGCTCCCACGGCATGTCGGCGAGCCGGAACAGGACGATGTTGGTCTGCACCCGTTTCGGATCGACCGTCACCCCGGGCACCTGCGCCAGCCCTTCGGCAAAGCGCAGCGCGTTCGCGTGGTCCTCGGCGAGTCGCTGCGGCATCCGGGTCACGGCGATCAACCCCGCCGCCGCCAGCACACCCGCCTGCCGCATCCCACCGCCCAGCAACTTGCGCACCCGGCGGGCCCGGCCGATGACCTCGGCGGGGCCGGTGAGCATCGAACCGACCGGAGCGCTGAGCCCCTTCGACAGACAGAACTGCACGGTGTCGGCGTGCCGCGCGACGGCCTCGACGGTGGTGCCGGCCGCCAGTGCGGCGTTGAACAGGCGCGCCCCGTCGAGGTGGACGGGAACTCCCCGCTCGTCGGCGAAGTCCCGCACCGCGCGCAGGTACGCCTCGTCGAGCACGACGCCGCCGGCCCTGTTGTGGGTGTTCTCCAGGCAGATCAACGCGGGCAGCGCGAACTGCGGGTCGTCCGGGTCGGCGGGAAAGGCCGCGGCAAGCCCGTCGAGCGGAAGACGCCCCTCCTCGTCGGTGCGGACCGGCTCGTAGGCCGCCCCGGCACAGACGCTCGCCCCGGCGGCCTCGTACAGGTAGATGTCGGACTCGTCGCCGACGATGACCTTCGCGCCGCGTGGCACCTGGGCCATGATCGCGCACAGGTTGGCCATCGTGCCGCTCGGCAGGAAGCAGGCCGCCTCCTTACCGGTCAGCTGCGCGCTCGTCTCCTCCAGCGCACGGACGGTCGGGTCCTCGCCGTAGACGTCGTCACCGAGCGGGGCGCTCGTCATCGCGGCGAGCATCTGCTCCGTCGGCAGGGTGAAGGTGTCACTGCGCATCTCGATCATGCGGGTACCGTCACTTTCTCGTCAGCCGCGGCGGTACCGTCCGACGCGGGAGTCACGTCCAGTGCCATCCGGCCCAGGGCCTGGTCGAGGCGGGCCCGTACCTGCTCAGGGCTGTCGCCGTCGGCGATCACCCAGCCGAGTCGCCCGTAGGCGTCGGTGGCCGGGCCGACGGCGGCACCGACACGTGCGGTGACCGTCACGTCGTGCACGCCCGGCAGCGCGGCGGCCTCCTCGGCGCCGTCGACGGCATGCAACACCCCGGTGGTCGCGGTGGTCAGGAAGCGGATCCCGGCGTACCGGGTCGCCGGTGCCAGCGGCTCCAGCGGCAGTCCGCTCGCCGCCCTCAGCTGCCGCTCCACCAGGTTCAGCCCGGTGGCGAGGCGGATCAGTTCGGGGATCATGCCGCCGGCCAGCCGAGCGTTGATCTCGACGACGACCGGTCCGGCCTCGGTCAGCCGCATCTCGACGTGCGCCGCGCCGTGCGCGAGCCCGACCGCGGCGAGCGCCGAGCGGGCGGTCTGTCGGATCGCCTCGCTCTCCGGTCGGTGCGGCGCCGGGAAGATGTGGCCGGTCTCCACGAAGTACGGCTCGGGACCGATCGTCTTGTCGGTGATGCCGACGATCTCCACGCGCCCGTCGGCGGCGAAGGTCTCCACACTCACCTCCGCACCGGCGAGGTACTGCTCGACCAGCACTGCCGCATAAGTGGCCTGGCCACGGACGTTCACGGTGACCGCGAGCAGCGTCGCCACCTGGGCCTGCGCCTCCGCCTCGGTGCGACACAGCCGCACCCCGGTCGAGGCGGAGTCGCTCGTCGGCTTGACCACGCAGGGCAGCCCGGCCCGCGCCACCGCAGCCGCGACCTCGTGCGGCGCACGGACCACCGAGTACCGCGGCTGCGGCAACCCCGCCCGGCTCAACAGGTCCCGGGTACGGGCCTTGTCCCGACACACCGCCACCGCGTCCGCGCTGCTACCGGGCAGGCCGAGGCCGCCCGCCAGGGTGGCCGCGGTCTCCAGGTAGAACTCGCTCGTGGTGGTGACCCCGGCCAGGGATCGCCGCCGGGACAGCAGCGCGCGCAGGGCGTCGACATCGTTGGTGTCGCACTCGACGACCTCCGCCGGGGTCTCGGGCAGCCCGCGATACCGTCCCGGACGATGGGTCAGCAGGACCGGGCGCAGCCCCAGTCGTACCGCCTGGTGCAGGGCGAGCATGCCGGTGCCGGTGGTGTTGGACTCGACGAAGACCAACTCCCGGGGCGGCACCGGCGCGTACGACCACGAGGTGACGCGGCTGCCGTACGGCACCTGCACCGGCTCGCGGGCCAGCGGAAGGTCGTCGAGCTTCTGCTCGACCCAGTACCCGTCGTCGTAGAGGTTCTCGGCGTAGCGGTCGCCCCGGTCGGGCAGGATGCCGACCACCCGGGTGCCCGGGGCGAGCAGCCCGGTCAGCCCCTTCATCACCTGGTACACCGATCCGGCCGAGTTGCCGGCGAAGATGCCCTGTTCCCGGGCGAGGTCGCGGGTGGCGGCGAAGGCCTCCCGGTCGTTGAGCCAGTGCACCTCGTCGATGACCGTGTGGTCGAGGTTCTCCGGATGCAGGCTGTTGCCCAGCCCGCTCTGCCGACGGCGGGGCAGATCGGGCTGACCGAACAGGACGCTGCCGACGCAGTCGACCGCGACGACCCGCAACTGCGGCCGGTACGCGCGCAACGCGCGGGCGGCACCACACAGCGATCCACCGCTGCCCACCGAGCCGACGAGCACGTCGACCGGTCCCAGGTCGGCGACGATCTCCCGGGCCAGCGCCTGGTACGCACGCGGGTTCAGCGGATTGCCGTACTGCTGCGGCCAGTACGCGCCGGGCAGTTCCCGGCGCAGGTCGGCGAGGCGCTCCAGGCGGGCGCTCTGCCAGCCGTGGCGCGCCATCGCGGGCACCACGTGCACGACACAGCCGAGCGAGCGGAGCTTGGCCAGGGTGATCGGGTCGATGCGGGGGTCGGTGACGATGTGCACCGGGTGACCCAGCACGGTTCCGACCAGCGCCAGCCCGAGCGCCAACGTCCCGGAGGAACTCTCCACGATCGGCGCCCCCGGGGCCAGCTCGCCGGACTCCCGCGCCGCGAGCACCACCTCACGGGCGACCCGGTCCTTCATCCCGTACGGGTTCTGTAGTTCGAGCTTGGCGAACAGCTGCACGTCCCCGGAGGTCCGCAGCCGGACCAGGGGTGTGTGCCCGATGGCGTCCACCATGGAGTCGAAACGCACCGCAGCTCCTATCGGTAGTCCACGCACAGGGCGTGGTAGAGCAGGACCTGGTCGCTGAGTTCGGCACAGCGGCGCAGGGTCAGATCGAGGCGGCGCTCGTACCCGAGCGCCTGGTGGGGCAGGAGTACGCCGATGGCCGTACCGCTGTGTGCCACCACGACACCGACCCCGCCCGCCTCGGCACAGATCGCGAGCATCGCGGTCAGGGACCGCTTGGGCCGCAGCTGCTGGTTGAGTTCCGCGCTGCGGGTGGCCACCCGCCCGACGGTCGCCAGGTCACCCACGGCGATGGCGGTGGTGATGGTGTCCAGCAGACGGGCGTACTCGGCGCGGGTGGCGGCGGGGAACGGCTTCGGGATGCGGTTGAAGGCGACGGTGTCCACCGTGCCGCCCTCGTCGATGCCGACCACGGTCAGCGGCGGCAGTACGCCGAGCCGGGCGCGCAGCCGTACCGCCCGGTGGTCGAAGGCCACCACCTCCGGGTACATGACGCCGTCGGTGGGTTCGATCTCCCGCAGGAAGTCCTCGATGTCGGTGTCCGGCAGGTGGACCCCGAGGGCGTTGGCGACCGCGCGGGCGGTCGCCACCAGGTCGGCGGAGGAACTGGCCAGGCCCTTGCCTTCGGGGATGGTGCCGTCGAGCGTCAGTCGTCCCCCGGCGCCGGGCGCATGGACGGCGAGGATCGACTCGGCGAGTCGTCGGGCCTTGGTCTTGTGGGCGGGGGTGACGCTGACCCCGCCCGAGGCGGCCAGCTCGAAGGTCGCGGTGGCCCATCGGGCGATCGGCATGGTGACCAGGAAGTCGACCTGATCCGGCAGCACCCCTTGGAGCAGCTCGCCGAAGGTGCCGAAGGCGGAGCTGACACCGGTGGCGGTCCGGGACCGGTGCGCCTGTCCGGTGCTCACGCCGGTCCTCGTGCCCCGGTGGGCGAGCCGACCGCGAAGAGGCCGTGGACCTCCCGGAGCGCGGCCTCGACGGTGGCCCGACGACGCCCCAACTGCCCGGCCAGCGCGTCGAGCGCGACACCCTGGCGGTCCAGCAGGTCACGGACGTGGTCGGGACGGGCGGACCCCGCCGAGCACTTGACGGCCAACTGACCCCCGCTGTCGAGCCCACGCAGCCGCGCCGCCGGGTCGGTCAACCGGTACCCCGCCGCTTCGGCCAGACCCGCCAGCAACGACGCGTCCGGTCGGTCCAGGGGGTCACCGGCGGCCAGCTTGGCGCGGACGTACCGCCCGACGATCACCTGCGCGGTCCGCCACGGGACCTTCTCGTCGAGGGTGAGCCGGTTGGCGAGGGTGAAGCCGCCGAGGAACTCCCGGTCACAGGCGGCCCGCATCGCCTCGGGACGCCAGTCCAGGTTCTCCAGCACCGTCCGCAGCAGGGCGAGCACCCCGCGCGCCGATCGGAACAGGTCGTGCAGGTGCGCCCCGCCCTCCTTGGAGACCTCGACCATGTTGCTGTACGGGGTGGCCCGTTGCGCGGTGGCCAGGTCGAGGGCGAGGGAGGTCAGGTGGGCGGTACGACCCCGGATCCGTTCCAGCACCGGATAGTTCTTCTTCTGCGGCATGGCCGCGGAGATGCCGGCGAGTTCGTCGGGCAGCTCGACGAAGCCGTACGCGCTGCTCGCCCAGGCCATCAGGTCCGTGACGAACCGGCTCGTCCCCACCCCGAAATGGGACAGCTCGCCGGCGATCTCCAACGCCCAGGCCCGGGACGCGACGGCGGTCAGTGCGTGCGGATACGGACCGGCGCAGCCGAGCAGCAGGGCCATCCGGTCCCGGTCCCAGGGCAGTTCCTGACCGGTGAGCGCACCCGCGCCGAGCGGGCTCAGGTTGATCTCGTCGTAGGTGGCCAGGAGTCGCCGTAGCGTCCGCAGACAATGCTCGACGAGGGCGCTGAGGAAGAAGCCCGGCGTGCTGACCTGGGCGGCCTGCAGGTGGGTGTACCCGGGCATCGGCAGGTGCGTCACGGCAGCGGCCCGGCGCCGGGCGACCCGGGTGACCTCCACCAGCGCCTCGGCGATGTCGAGCAGCTCGCTGCGGGCGTACAGGAGTTGGGCGGTGGCCTGGATGTCGTTGCGGCTGCGGTCCACGTGCCAGGCCGACGGCACCGTCGCCAACCCGGCCAGCACGTGCCGCTCCAGCGCCAGACAGATGTCGGAGAGGTTGGCGGCCGGGTCGGCGGTGATCCGGTCGGCGGTGGCCGTGTCGAGAAGTGCGGCGATGGCGGCCGCCTCGGGCTCGGTGACCAGCCCCATCCGGGCGTACTCGGCCAGCAGCACCCGCTCGACGACCCGGTACCACCCGAGCAGGTGGTCGGCCTCGAACTGGAACTGAGGTGCCAGGACGTGCTCGTGCAGGACGGCGGACGGGGCACGGCCGAGCCGCCCGGTGAGCGGCATCGCGGTCGGCTCCACGACGGGCTGCCCGTTCACGCGCCGGTCCGGGTGGTCACGATCGACCGGAGGAGGGTGACCACCTCGTCGGCGTGGGTGCGCAGGAAGTGCCGTCCCGCACCGGGCAGGACGACCTGCTCGGCGGTCGGGGCGAAGTGCCGCCAGGCCAGCTCGGGACGGGGTTCGGTGGCCAGTCGCATGTCGTCGTCGCCGACGACGACCCAGGTCGGCACCGTGAGTGCCGGCCACCCGTCGCGCGCGTGCTGGAGGAAACGCGCGGCGCCGAGGGTGTCGTGGCGGTACGCCCGCTCGATGAGCGCCTCCCGCTCGCTCTTGAGTTCGTCGAGTTCGGTGTAGGTCGCCTGGGCGGCCATGTGACGGCGGATCTCCCCCTCCCCCATCGCCTGCACCTCGGCGAGATCCGCGGCGAGCTGATGCGGGTCGGCGGTGGCCGCGGCGAGGACCAGTTGGGCTGCGGGTCGACCCCGGTCGTGCAGCAGGCGGGCGCATTGCACCGCGACGGCCGCGCCGCTGCCCTGGCCCCAGAGGATCAGTGGGGTGTCGACCCGCGCGGCGATCTCGTCCGCCAGCCGGGTGGCGACCTGTGCCACGTCCGCGAGTGGCTCCTCGGGGCGGGCGAGGTCGTGCCCGGGCAGTTCGGTGGCGAGCAGAGCGCAGTTCGTCGCCGCGAGGCCGGCGGCGAGCGGTTGGAAGTTGAGGGCGGTGCCGGCCGCGTCGGGCACGGTCACCACAGTCGCCACCGGTTCCTGCGGCGTGGCCAGGGCCTGGAGCAGCT
This sequence comes from Micromonospora maris AB-18-032, assembly GCF_000204155.1. Classification (NCBI taxonomy): domain Bacteria; kingdom Bacillati; phylum Actinomycetota; class Actinomycetes; order Micromonosporales; family Micromonosporaceae; genus Micromonospora; species Micromonospora maris. The sequence goes on from NC_015434.1 coordinate 3,937,265, forward strand.
GTGCCTGACCGGTACGACTCGCGGCCTCGGCCAGGTCGGCCAGCACCGGGTTGCTGGTCAGGGTGGTGAGGGTGATGAGGTGCTTGAGCTTCACGACCAGCCGGACCGCCGAGAGCGAGTCACCGCCGAGGGCGAAGAAGTTGTCGGTGCGGTAGATGTCATCGAGCGGACGGTTGAGAACCTCGGCCCAGGCGGCCGCGAGCCGGCGCTCCAGCGGGTTGGTCGCCTGTTCACGCTCCTGGGACACGGTTGCCTGAGCGCCGGCCCGCAGCGCCGCGGCGACGAGTGCGGCCTTGTCGACCTTGCCGTTCTCGGTCAGCGGCAACGCGTCGAGCTGGTGCACCGTGGAGGGGACCATGTGGGCCGGCAGCAGGTCCGCCAACCGCCGTTTGAGGTCCGGCACCGGTTCGTCGGCGGTGAAGAAGGCGGCCAGCCGTTTGCTCGTCCCGATCGGCACCACCACCAGGCAGGCCGAGCGCACCCCGGGCACCCGCAGCAGGGTGTTCTCGACCTCGCCGACCTCGACCCGCATCCCGCTGATCTTGACTTGTTCGTCGCGCCGGCCGAGGAACTCCAGATGCCCGTTGGGCAGCCATCGACCGTAGTCGCCGGTGAGGTACATCCGCTGGTCGGGTCGGAACGGGTCGGGCACGAAGGCTGCCGCGGTTTTGTCCGGGTCGTTGATGTAGCCGGGGCCGACGCAGATGCCCGCGAAGGCGATCTGTCCGGGTGCGCCGAACGGCACCAGGGCGAGTTGACTGTCCAGGATGTACACCGAGACGTTCTGCACGGGGCGGCCGACCGGCACCAGTTCGGTGGCGGGCAGCGCACGCATGATCTCGTGGGTGGTGTCGTCCGAGACCTCTGTCGCACCGTAGGCGTTGACGAGCGGAACGTCGGGGAAGCACCCGAACCAGCGGGCGACGAGACTGCGGGAGATCGCCTCGCCGGTGACGCAGACGATCCGTGGCGTCGGACGCTGATGCGGACTCAGGTCGAGGTGACCGAGCAGGACTTCGAGGTACGAGGGGACGACCTGAAGGACGGTGATCCGCTCCCGGTCGAGAGTGGACACGAACGCCTCGACGTCGAGGATCACCTGCGGCGGCACGAGCACGGTCCGCCCACCGACGAGCAGTGGCGCCAGCACCTGCCACAGGGAGATGTCGAAGCACTGCGGTGCGTTCTGGCAGACGGCGTCCTGCTCGGTGAGGCCAAGGTCGTCGATCTTGGCGCTCAGGTGGTTGAGCATGCCGGCGTGGGCGCAGACCGCGCCCTTGGGCTCACCGGTGGAGCCGGAGGTGAAGTAGATGTACGCGGGGGCGTCGGCCGGTACGGACACCTGTGGGTCGATTGTCGGTCCGGCGGCCTCCAGCGGCAGCACCGGCACGTCGGCGATCGGTTCGGTCGGCACCTCGGCCAGCAGCAGCTTCGTGCCGCTGCGCCGCAGGATGCCGGCGATCCGGGAGTGCGGGTAGGCCGGGTCGACCGGGAGGTAGACCAGGCCGGCCTTGAGGATGCCGAGGATCGCGGCCACCCAGGGCAGGGTCCGGTCGCTGAGCACGGCGACCACGTCGCCGGGGCGGGCGCCGGCCGCAAGGAGCCGGTTCGCCACCGCGTTGGCGCGCTGGTCCAGTTCGGCGTACGTCCAGCGCAGTTCGCCGCGGACGGCGGCGACCGCATGGGGGGTACGCCGGGCCTGCTCGCCGATCAGCTCGTGGGCCCGGCGGTCGGGCAGCTCGCGCAGCTCGCCGTGGAACACGTGCAGTTGCCGCCAGACGTCCTTGCCGGTGAGCAACGAGTGCTTCTCGTGCGGCGCGTCCAGGTCCGCGGCGATGGCCCGCAGCACCCCGTCCAGGTACTCGCCGGTTCGCGACGCGTCGACGCCGCGCAGCAGGTCGGCGGGGTGTTCCAGGCAGACGGCGGTGGGCGGTTCGCCGGTGGGCGTGGCCTCGCCGGTGTCGGTGCCGAGCAGGCCGCGCCAGGGTCCGGGCGGCAGCTCGGGGTCACCGGTCAGGACCGACCTGACCTTGGCCCAGGCCGCCGCGACCACCTGTCGGGTTGGCACCTGCGCGCTGCGGGCCGCCCTCGTCACGGCCGTAGCCGCGGCCTCGGACAGCTCCCATCGATGGTGGTCGACCAATTCCGGTAGTGACTCTGTCACGTACTCGCCCCTCCCCCAGCACCGATCCGTAGTCAGCGTCCGACAACTACTGTAATCTCTGCACAACTACAGTCAATATTAAGTGACTGAAATGGCTGGCTACGAAGGGTCGACCGAAACGGAGGTACGGCGCGTGGAACGGATGCGCCTGCCCAACGGCTACGACGTCATGCAACTCAATGCTGGCGAGACGAGCCTGATGTACCGCAACATCGTGACCGGACGCGCCTACCTGCAACACGGCGTCACCCTGACGCCAGGTGGGACCGTCTTCGACGTGGGGGCGAACGTCGGTGTGGCCTCACTCTTCTTCCACTGGGAGGCCGCAAGCCGCGTCTTCGCCTTCGAACCCGCACCCCGGTGCTACCAGGCACTCGCCGCCAACTTCGCCGAACATCGCATCCGGGGCGCCGCCTACCCGTTCGCGTTGTCCGACCGGCCCGGCAGGGCGGTGCTGACCAACTATCCGCAGATCACCGCGATGACCAGCTTCCACGCCGATCGCGGGTACGACGAACAGCTCACCCGGGCCTTCCTGGCCAACAGCGGGTTCGACACCGACGACATCGAGGAGATGGTGGCCGACCGGCACGACAGCGAGACGCTCACCTGCGAGCTGCGCACCTTCTCCGAGGTCGCCGACGAGTTGGACGGCGAGCCGATCGACCTGCTGAAGATCAACGTGGAGAAGGCGGAGGTCGAGGTGCTGCGCGGGATCGCCGAGCGGCACTGGCCCACGATCCGGCAGGTCGTCGTGCAGCTGCACGACATCGGCGGACGGCTGCACGAGCTGCGGCAGGAACTCACCGAACGCGGATACCGGGTGGGTGTGGCCCAGGATCCGCTGCTGACCGGCACCGACATCTTCGAACTGTTCGCGGTACGCCCCACCGGAGGTGCGCGGTGAACCAACTGACCGACGTGGACCTCGGCGACCCCGAGCTGTACGTCAGCGGCAACCCGTACCAGGTCTGGGACCACCTGCGCGAGCACGCCCCGATGTACCGCAACCGGCGACCGGACGGCTCCGAGTTCTGGGCGATCACCACCCATCGGCTCGCCACCGCCGTCTACGAGGACCGGCAGTCCTTCACCTCCGAGCGCGGCATGCGCATCGGAGGGGAAGGCGCCGCCGGACGGGCCTCCGCCGGCAAGATGCTCATCGTCACCGACGGCACCCGGCACCGACGGATGCGGGACGTGCTCAACCCGGCCTTCACCCCACGATCCGTACGACGGCTCGAGGAGAGCATGCGGGCCATCGTCCGGCAGCTCCTCCACGAGGTACGCGATCTCGACTCGTTCGACTTCGTCGACCGCATCGCCGGACGGCTGCCGCTCTACGTCACCTGTCAACTGCTGGGCGTACCCCGCAACGACTGGGACCTGATGATCGAGCTGACCCGTACCGCGTTCGGCTCGGTCACCGAGGACGGCGGCGACCCGATCAGCGCGGAGCTCCAGGAGCAGGCGCACGCCGACATCTTCCTGTACTCCTCGGACCTGATCGCCGAACGCCGACGTCGACCCGGCGATGATCTGGTCAGCGCCATGGTGACCGGACAGTCGGCCGGCTACCGGATGTCCGACGAGGACATCCAGGTCAACATCAACGGGATCCTGACCGGCGGTAACGAGACCACCCGGCACGCCACGGCCGGCGGGGTACTGGCGTTCATCGACAACCCCACGCAGTGGCAGCGGATGCGACACGACACGGAAGCGGTCATGGCGACCGCCGTCGAGGAGATCCTGCGCTGGACCGCGCCGAGCCTGCACGTCATGCGTACCGCACTCACCGACGTGGTGGTCGGCCCGCAACTCGTCGAGGCCGGTGAACAGGTGACCATCTGGAACCCGGCGGTCAACCGCGACGAGGCGGCGTTCCCCCACGCGTCCCGCTTCGACATCACCCGGTGGCCCAACCGGCACGTCACCTTCGGCATGGGGCAGCACTTCTGCATCGGCGCCGCCCTGGCCCGGCTCGAACTGCGCGTCGCCCTCGACGCGCTGGCCAGTCAGGTGGCGCGTTTCGAGCTGACCGGACCGGTCCGCCGGCTCAGGTCGAACCTGATGTGGGGTCTGGACCAGCTTCCCGTACGCATTCACCTGGAGGACGATCGTGACTGAGGCGCTGACCTCCGCAGGACCGACGAGCAGGCCCGGCACGCCGGCCGAGCTGAGCGACGACCCGCGACACGTCGAGTACTGGCGGCGGCACCTGCGGGGCGCGCCGCCCCGGCTCGGCCTGCCGTACGACCGCCCGCCGGTGTCCGCACCGCCCGCCTCCCCCGCCTCCTGCGAGCTGACCCTGCCACCGACCGTCGGCCGGGCGGTCGCCGTGCTGGCCCGACGCGAGCGGGCGAGCACTCTGATGGTGGTGACCGCCGCCATGGCCGCCTGGGCGTCGCGGCTGACCGGGCAGGACGACATCCTGGTCACCACGCCCCTGGCGAGGGCCCGGCACCCGGAGCACGTCCTGCCCGTGACGGTACGTCTCGACTGCTCCGGCGAGCCCACGTTCACCGACGTGCTGCGCCGTACCCGGGAGGTACTGCTCGACGCGCTGGCCCACCGCAACCTCGACGCGTCGACGCTGTCGGCGATCGCCGGGCCGCCCCAGCTGGTGGTCTCGGTCTCCGACACGCCGCCCGCGATGGTCGACGGCGCACAGTTGCAGCTGTGGTGGGCCGACGACGGCAGCCGTGCCGCGCTGCACTACCGGTCGCCCTGGTTCACCGCCACCACCGCGCAGCGGCTGCTGCACCAGCTCACCCTGCTGCTGGCGGGCGCCGCGGCGCAGGACAGCACGCGCCTGTCCGACCTGCCGATGCTCAGCCCGGCCGACCAGGAGCTGCTGGACCGTCTGCCCCGACCGGGCGCGACGCCGGTCACGGCCGTACCGGCGCAGCTGTTCGCCGAGGTCGCCGCGACCCACCCGGACGCCACCGCGGTCCGGACCCGGAACACCTCGATCAGCTACCGGGACCTCGACGTCCGGGCCACGAAGCTGGCACATCACCTGCGGCAGGCGGGCGCGGGGCCGGGCAGCGTGGTCGGCGTCTGCGTCGGACGCGGCATCGACCTGCCACTGAGCTTCCTCGCCGTGCTCAAGAGCGGGGCGGTGTACCTGCCGCTCGATCCCCGCCACCCGGCCGAACGGCTCCGGGACATCCTCGACGCCGCCGACGCGACACTCGTCGTCAGCACCGCGAGCGAGGCCGTCGCGGTCGCGGCGCACACCGGCCCGCTGCTGCTGCTCGACCGGGACGAGGCCGCGATCGCCGCCCAGCCCGACACCCCGGTCACCGACCTGCCGGATCCGGCGGAACTGGCCTACCTCATCTACACCTCCGGGTCGACCGGGCGACCCAAGGGTGTCGAGGTCACCCAGGCCGGGCTGGCCAACCTGGCGGTGACCCTGCGGGAGGAGTTCGCGGTCGGTCCGCAGGACCGGGTGTCGTTGTTCTCCTCGGCGGCCTTCGACGCCTCCGTCTGGGAGATGACGATGGCCTTCGCCGGTGGGGCGACCCTCGGCGTCCTCACCACCGCCGAGGCGGCCCCGGCCGAGATCGCGGCCGAGATCCGGGAGCTGGGTCTGACGGTCGGCACGTACCCCCCGACCCTGCTCCGGGCGCTCACCCCGGACGACCTCGGCGACCCGCGCCTGGTCGTCTCCGCCGGGGAACAGTGCGACACCGACCTCGCCGCCGCCTGGGCGCCGGGCCGCCGGTTCGTCAACGCGTACGGCCCGACGGAGACGACGGTCTGTGCCACGTTCACCGACGTCGCCGCCCCGGTCACCGACGCGCCTGCGATCGGCACCGCCCTGCCGAACCTCGCGGTCCACCTGCTCGATCATCGGTTGCGGCCGGTACCGGTCGGCGCGCCCGGCGAGATCTTCGTGGCCGGAGTGGGCCTGGCCCGCGGATACCGCCGCCAGCCCGCGCTGACCGCGGCAGCCTTCCTGCCCGACCCGCACGGCCCGGCCGGCTCGCGCATGTACCGCACCGGTGACCTCGGCCGATTCGGCAACGACGGCCGGCTGTACCACCTCGGGCGGGTGGATCATCAGGTGAAGCTGCGCGGTTTCCGGGTCGAACTGGGCGAGATCGAGCATCATCTGATGGCTCAGCCCATGGTGCGCGACGCGGCGGTGGTGATGCGCCGCGACGGTGATCACGACCGGCTGGTCGCGTACCTGACCGTCGACGAGGCGCGCACCGACCCGGTGGCGCTACGCGGAGCGCTGCGCGCGGCGTTGAGCCGGGCGCTGCCCGAGTACATGCTCCCGGCCGCCTACGTGGTGCTGGACGCGATGCCGCTGAACAGCAGCGGCAAGATCGACCGTGCCGCCCTGCCGGAGTCGTCGGGCGAGGCGCCCGCCGGGCCGGTCGAGCAGTGGCAGACCCCGGACGAGCAGCGCATCGCCGGCCTGTGGCGGGACGCGCTGGGAGTCGCCCAGGTACGGCGTACCGACAGCTTCTTCGAGCTGGGTGGACACTCGCTGGTGGCGGCCCAGATGATCGGCTCGGTGCGGCAGGCGTACCAGCTCAACCGGTTGCCGATGCGACTGCTGTTCGAGAAGCCGGTGCTTGCCGACTTCGCCGCAGCGGTCGCCCGGCTGTAGTACCCGGTGCGGTGGACCCCTCAGCCGGCCAGATCCTCGGCGATGATCCGCAGGAGGGCCGGCGAGGGGTCCAGGAACGCCCAGTGGTCACCGTCGAGACTGACCGCCCGATCCTGACCGAACCGGGTCCAGCCGGTGGTCAGGCTCGGCGGGACCGTCCGGTCGTCGCGCCACGAGAGCACGGTGACCGGGCAGGGCATCGGTGCGGGGGCAGCACCACCGAAGTCACGGTAGGCGCGCAGATCCGACTCGACCGCCTCCATCGCCAGCTCGACGATCTCCGGTGAGGGCTCGGTGCCGCGCGCCCGCATCAGGTCGGCGACGACCTCGGGCAGGCGGTCGGCGGGCACGTCGAGCAGGCTGCCGAACGGGACCTGGTCGGGGGCGACCATCGAGGAGGCGAAGAAGCGCCGTGGCCGGTGGCCGGCCGCGGCCAGCCGCAGCGCCACCACGTACGCGGCGAAGACGCTGTTGCAGTGCGCGAAGAGGGCGTACGGCCGATCCAACAGCGGCTCGACGGCGGCCAGGAGATCCTCCGCGAACGGCTCGTACGCCTGGTGGGCCGGTTCCAGCAGCCGGTTCTCCCGACCCGGTGGTTGCAGCAGGCAGACCTCGACCTCGCCGATGCGGCGCGGCCAGCGGTGATACATCGACGCGCCGGCACCGAGGTACGGCAGGCAGAACAGGCGAGCGACCGGATCACCGGAGACCGGGCGTAGCAACCATCCGTTCGCGCGTGCGGCGTCTACCGTCACGGGTCCTCCCTCATCAGGGCAGACGGATCCGCGCGAGCGCGGCGCGATCCACCTTCCCGGTCGTCGTGGTGGGCATGGTGCGCAGCGCACCGATCGCGGTGGGTCGCATGTGTCCGGGCAGCTTGTCGCGCAGGTACGCGCGAAGCGTGTCGAGCGCCGACGCCGACGCGGCCGGGCGCAGCTGCACGTACCCGACGAGACGCTGGTCCGCGCCGACCGGTACGGCCACGGCGGCGGCCACCGCGACGTCGGGGTGCTCGCTCATCACGTTCTCGATCTCGCCGAGCTCTATCCGGTGGCCACGGATCTTCACCTGGTCGTCGTCGCGGCCCCGCAGTTCGAGCCGCCCGTCGGGCAGCACCAGCGCCCGGTCGCCGGTGCGGTAGAGCCGCTCGCCGGGATGATCGGGGTCGGGTACGAAGCGCTCGGCGGTCAGCGCGGGCCGGCCGAGATAGCCACGGGCCAGGCAGACACCACCGAGGCAGAGTTCGCCGACGGTACCGGGAGGCACCGGTCGCAGCGCGCGGTCCAGGACCACCGCCCGGGTGCCGGGAATCGCGGTACCGATCGGCAGCACGCCGGGTTGTGGCCCGGGCGGCACGATGTCGCTGACCGCGTACATGGTCGCCTCGGTGGGGCCGTACAGGTGGTGCACCCGCTCGACGCGCTCCGCCAGTCGACCGCCGAGGGCCGGTGGCACCCGGTCGCCGCCGATCAGGGCAACCAGCCCGCCGTCCCCGGTCCAGCCAGCGGTGAACAGCATCTGCCAGGTCAAGGGGGTGGCGTGCAGGTAGCGCGGCGTGGTGGTGGCCAGCAGCTGCGCCAGGTCGGGGCCGCTGCGCGCCTGCTCACGGCCGGCGATCTCGACCTGTCCGCCCGTGGTGAGCGGCATCAGCAGTTCCAGCATGGCGATGTCGAAGGTGAGCGGGGTGACTGCGAGGAGGCGTTCGCCAGAAACGTAGGTCAGCGCCTCGGCGGTCGCGGTGAGGCAGTTGGCCAGCGCGCCGTGGGTGACGCCGACTCCCTTGGGGCGCCCGGTGGAGCCGGAGGTGTAGAGCAGGCAGGCGAGCTGCTGCGGATGGCCGTCGAAGTCGACCTCCCCGGACACCGGGGCGAGCGTGTCCAGGCGCAGCACCGGCAGCCCGGCCAGGGTGGGCGGCACCTGTTGCGTCCCGTCGGTGAGCAGGAGGCGGGCCTGGGCGTCGGTGGCGACGTAGCGGAGCCGGTCCGCCGGGTGGGTGGCGTCCATCGGTACGCAGACCGCACCGGCCGCGGCGATGCCCAGCAGCACCGCGGGCAGGTCCGCGCTGCGGTCGGCCAGGACCGCGACCCGGTCCTCGGCCCGGATTCCGGCGGCGGTGAGCCGGTCGGCCACGGCCCGGGCCAGACCGGCGACGGCCTGGTAGTCGCGGGTGTGGGACCCCTGACGTACGGCCGGGGCGTGCGGAGCACGCTGCGTCCACCGACGCACCATCTGGGGTACGGCGAGGGTCGTACCGGCCGCCGTCATGACACGGTCTCCGTGATGAAGCGGGCCAGCCGTCCGACGCCGTCGACGATCTCCTGCTCGGTGAGGTAGCTGACGGACAGACGTACGGCGTGCTGCCCGGCGTCGGGGTGCACGTGGAAGTAGCTCATCGGCGTCCACAGCACCCCGTACCTGCGGGCGCAGTCGTCGAGTTGCTCGTCGCCGGCGACGAACGGCACGGTCAGGCTCAGGAAGAAGCCGCTGTCCGGGTCGTTCCAGCTGATCCCGAGCCGGTCGCGTACCGGCTGCGGGAATCGGCGGTCCAGCTCGGCGCGGAGCAGGCGCATCATCGCCGAGTATCGGCGGGCGGCCGGTGCGGTGGCCTCGCCGAGCCGGTGACCGGCGCGCAGCAGCAGTCCACCGATGAGTGCCTGGCTGACCGGTGAGGTGTTCACCGTGACCATGCTCTTGATCTTGCTGAGTTCGTCGGCCAGCAGGCCGGTGCCGTCGGGCCGGTACACGGTCTGGTCGGCGATGACATAGCCCACGCGGGCACCGGGAAACGCCGACTTGGCGAACGATCCCACGTGGACGACCTGCCCGTGTCGATCGAGCGCCTTGAGCGTGGGTGGACGGTCGGCGGGGCCGAGCAGACGGTACGGGGTGTCTTCGAGCACCACCGTGCCGTACGGCCGCAGCACCCGCAGCAGCTGCTCGCGGGCGTGGCGGCTCATCGTGGTGCCGGAGGGATTGGCGGCGTCCGGGACCAGGTACAGCAGTCGGGCCCGTCGCTTCTCGGCGTGCAGCCGGGCCAGCAGGCGGTCCAGATACGCCAGGTCGGGACCGTCGGTGGTCTCCGGGACCGCCTCGACACGCACGCCGAGCAGACTCGCCACGCCGGTGACGCCGGTGTAGCAGGGATCGGGAACCAGCAGCACGTCGTCGGGGCCGGCACAGAATGCCCGGACGGTGATCAACAGCCCTTCCTGCGCCCCGACCGTGATCACGTACGCCTCGGGGGCGACGTGGATTCCCTCGTCCTGGGCGACCGTCCGGGCGACGATGTCGCGGATCGTGCCGGCGGTCGGGCCGTACTGGAACAGCTCACGGGTCAGGGCGTTCCCGGTCTGCCCGCCGGCCTGTCGGTGTTCGAGGTAGGCGCCCAGGTGCCCGGACAGCTCCGCCAGGTCGTACCCGTCCTCGAAGGGACGACCGGGTGCGAACGACACCGCGTCGGGATAGCGGGCGACGATCTCGTTGAGGAAGGTCATGGTGCGCAGCACCGGATGACGCAGGCTCGCATGCAGGTCGGTGAGATGCAGGCCGGTCGGCAGCGCGCCGCCGGTCCGCTCGGGTGGACCGGTGGCCGGGGCGGTGACGGGGGCGGTGACCGTCGCCGGACCGATGGCGGCGACGGTGGCCAGACCGGTCAGGAACATGCTCTCGACGAACTCCTCGGTCAGGATGCGGAGGACCTCGCCGACCCCCTGTTCCCCGTCGACGGCCAGCCCGTGCAGCACCGGCCGTCCGACGAGCACGGCCGTGGCGCCGAGAGCCAGCGCGCCGAGGACGTCGGCGCCGGTGCGTACGCCGCCGTCGAGCAGGACCACGGCGGCGCCGTCGACGGCGCGGGCCACCTCGGGCAGGGCGTCGAGGGACGCGGGCGCGCCGTCGAGCTGCCGTCCACCGTGGTTGGAGACGACGACACCGGCGACGCCCGCCGCGACGGCCAGTCGGGCGTCCTCGGCGGTCAGCACCCCCTTGACGATCACGGGGAGCGTGGTCGAGGCGCACAACCGGGCGACGGCGTCCCAGGTGAGCCCGGTCGCGAAGTGGCTCTCCGCGTGCCCGGCGGGACGGGCGGCCCCGGTGCGCCAGGACGCGGGCAGGTTGACCGGTACGACGCCATCCGGCAGCCGGAAGCCGTTGCGCAGGTCACGCAGGCGGCGACCGAGACGGGGAGCGTCGACGGTGAGCACCAGCGCGTCGAACCCCGCCCGCTCGGCCGTACGCACCAGATGTGCCGTCGCGGCGGGATCACGCAGTGGGTACAGCTGCAACCACAGCGGCGCGGTGGTCTCTGCGCGGATCTCGTCGAACGCGCGACCGGCCATGGTGCTGACGACGAGCGGTACGCCACAGGCACCGGCGGCCCGCGCGGTGGCCAGTTCGCCGTCCGGATGGACCAGGGTGTGGTACGCCAGCGGCGCGATGCCGACCGGGACGGCCCAGACGCCACCGAGGACGTTGACCCTCGGGTCGACCTCGGTCACCCCGGTCAGCACCCGGGGCCGGAGCCTGATCCGCGCGAACGCGTCCCGGTTGGCCGCGAGGGTCCGTTCCCGGCCGGCGCCGCCCTCGACGAAGTCCCAGACCTCGACGGGTAGCTTGCTGCGGGCGGTGGCGGCGAGGTCGTCGAGGGTGAGGTACGCCGTCATCGGGTCCGCGTGCTCTCGCGTTGGCGCTCGCGTTCCACCGCCTCGTAGAGGGCGCGGATGTTGGCGCTGCCGAAGCCACGGGCGTCGTTGCGCTGGATCAGCTCGTAGAAGAGGGTCCGACGCGGGTACGGCGAGCGGGTGAAGATCTGGAGCAGGTAGCCCCACTCGTCGCAGTCGGCGAGCACCCCGGTGTCGCGCAGGTCCGCGATGCGGTCGCGCAGCGAGGTGACCCGTTCCAGCAACGTCTCGTAGTAGACGCCCGGTGGGGTGAGGAAGCTGACCCCGGCGTCGCGCCCCTGCCGGACGGCGGTGACGATGTCGTCGACGAGGAAGGCCAGGTGCTGCACGCCCGCTCCGGCGTGCCGGTCGAGGAACTCGTCGATCTGTCCGGGCGCGTGCGACAGGTCGGGCTCGATGAGGGTGAAGGTGATGGCGCCGGACGGGCTGCGGACCACCACCGAGTCCATCGCCTGTGCCCCGACCTCGATGTACTCGCTGGAGTAGCGGGGCAGGCCGAAGGCGTCGGCGTAGTGGTCGGCGGTCTGTTGCAGGGTCCCCCCGGGCAGGCAGACGGCGATGTGGTCGAGGGCCTGGATGTCGAGCGCGCCCCGGGAGACGGGCTGTTCGGGCAGGTAGGTCCAGGACAGGCCGGGCGGCAGAGGATCGGCTCCGACGGGGAGCAGGGTGTGCACGACGGGTCCGAACCCCGCGGCGCGGGCGGCGCCGGCCGGCGCGGGCAGCATCGGCGTCGCGGACCGTACGAGCCGGCGGACGTCCGCGTCGAGGTCGGTGCTCGTCATCGGGACGTCGATGATGCCCGCGCCGTGCCGGTCGAGGTGCTTCGCGTACGGCCCGTGGGCGCCTACCGGGGACGACACGACGATGGTCACCGGGCCGTTTCGCAACGCCAACGCCTGCCGATCGGCGTCGACGGCGCGGGCCGCCGGAGCGAAGGCGAGTTGGTCGGACAGGTAGCCGATGACGCTCTGCGGATCGTCGGTGACCAGGTCCAGGTACGGGATGTCACGGAACACTTCGACTCCCACCACTGTTGACTGTTGTTATGTCTGCTTTACTCTTGTCACGTTAGTTGTTTAGTATCGCCTCGTCAACGGCGCGCGGGACGCGGACCGCCACGGCAGCCGACGTCGGTGTGACCGGCGGCTTTTCCCTGATCGGAGTCGCATGACCAGTCAGATGAGGATCCTTATCCGCGACGAGAAGAACGACGTCGAGGCGTTCGTCGTCGTCGACTCACTCGTCGCCGGCCGGGCGATGGGCGGAACCCGGATGACCACCGACGTCACCGTCGACGAGGTCGCCGGCCTCGCCTCGGCGATGACGAGAAAACTGGCTCTGGCCGGGGTGCCGATCGGCGGCGCGAAGGCCGGCATCCGCTGCGGTCTGCCACCGGGGCCGCACCGCGACAAGGTCCTGACGACGTTCGGCCGGCAGATCACCCCGCTGCTGCGCGGCGGCCTGTACCTCGGCTCGGACCAGGGCATCACGCACGACGACCGGGATCTGTTCTTTTCCGCCGCCGGCTTCGATCCCCGGCGTCAACTCCCCTGGCTGCCGTGCAGTTGGGGGGAACTGTGGCAGCGCTGCCGCGAGGTGACCGGGCTCGGGGTCTGCGAGGCGGTCGACACCGCCGCCGACCAACTCCTCGGACCGGAGGCGGTGCGTTCCATCGTCATCCAGGGCTTCGGTGTCGTCGGCCGGGCGGTCGCCTCCGGGCTCGCCGCCCGCGGCTATCCGATCGTCGCCGTCGCCGACCGGCTCGGCACCATCAGCGCCACCGGCGGACTCCCGGTCAGCGCGCTGCTGGACGCCACCGACAGCACCGGCACCATCGACCGACGCCGCCTGCCCACCGGACTCGAGTTGACCGACACGCCGGACGCCTGGCTCGACGTCCCCGCCGACGTCCTGGTCCTCGCCGCCGGCAGCGGCGCCGTCAACGAGACGAACGTGGACCGGGTCATCCCGCACCTGCTCGTCGAGGCCGGCAACCTGACCTGCACCCCCGCCGCCGAGAAGCTGCTCATCCAGCGCGGCGCGCACACCCTGCCCGGCCCGGTGGTCAACGTCGGGGCGGCGGCGGTGACAGGAATGCTGCTGACCAACTCGGTCGGCACGTACACCGACCCGGACAGCCTGGTCGCCGCCCTGTTCGAGACCGTCGCCACGATCATCCGGGGCAACACGGCAGAAGTCATCACCCAGGCCCACGGCACCGACCGCCCGCTGAGCGTCGTCGCCGACTCCCTCGCCGCCCAGCGCGTCCACGCACGCGCCACCGCCGCGGAACCGCTGAGCGTATGAACCCGCGCGTCTGTGTGTACCACCCGAGCATGGGCCCGGCCATCACCCGGGCACTCCAGGCAGCCCACCCAGGGGTACGCGTCGACGTCGCGTCCGACCTGCGGACCGACCCGCCGCAGCCGGAGACGATCGACGTACTGGTCGCCAACCGGCTGCCGGACGGCCTGCTGAGTCGGTGCACCCGGCTGTCCTGGCTGCACCTGACCGGAACCGGCACGGATCATCTCGCCGCCGCCGGTGCGCCGCCCGGACTGCGGGTCACCACCTCCGCCACCGTCCCCGTCCGGGCCGTCGCCGAGTTCGCCTGGACGGCGGTCCTGGCGTTGGCCAAGGACCTGCCCCGACTCCGTGACCAGCAGCACGAGCAGCGCTGGCAGCTACCCGACGCGCGGCTGGTCGCCGGCTCCCGACTGCTGCTGCTCGGCCTGGGCCGCATCGGTTCGGCGGTGGCCGAACTGGCCGCCGCGTTCGGGGTACGGGTCACCGCGATCACCCGCACCGCCCGACCGTCACCACTGGCCGGCACGGTCCTGCCGCCGCACGTCCTGCGGGCCGCCGCCGCGGACACGGACCACCTCGTCAACACCCTGCCGAGCAACCCGGGCACCCGCGGTCTGGTCGACCGGCAGGTGATCGAGGCACTGCCGGACGACGCGGTCGTGGTCAACGTCGGCCGCGCCGACACCGTGGACACCGCCGCCCTGGTCGACAGGCTGCGGGCCGGGCGGTTGCGCGGCGCGGTACTGGACGTGCACGACGAGGAGCCGCTGCCACCGAACAGCCCGCTGTGGAGCGTGCCCCGGTTGTTCGTCACGCCGCACGGGGCGTACCGCTTCCCCGAGGAGGAACACGCTGTGGCGAAGGTCTTCCTCGCCGAGTTCGCGGCCTGGTCGGCCGCGGTGGCACCGGCCGACCAGGGTGCTGCCGGCTGCCCCTACCTGGCCCGGACGGAGATCGCATGACCACCCAGGTCACCCTCGACACCACCGCCATGCTCGCCGAGGCGGACCACCCGGTCGACCCGGACGCCCACTACCAGCAGGGCCTGCACCGGCTCGCCGACGCCCTCCGCAGGGAGGCCCGACTGCACCCGCAGGGTGCGGCCGCCGTACACGCCGGTCTGGTCGCGGCCCTCCGGACGCGGACCGCGGTGGACCGGCTGCACGCGCAGGTACCGCAGGTCGGCGCCGTCCCGGTGCGCCGGCCGATCTTCGTGACCGGGCTGCTGAGAAGCGGCACCACCCTCGTGCAGAACCTGCTCACCGAACACCCCGCGCTGCGGGCGCCCGCGTTGTGGGAGCTGATGCTGCCGGTCAGCGAACCCGGCGCGGACGCGCGGACGCTCGCCGACCGGGCCCAGGGGTACGTCGACGAGTACTACCGGGTCGCCCCGCTGTTGCGGTCGATGCACTTCCTCGACGCGAACCGCCCCGACGAGTGCCACCGGCTGACCGGCAACGCCTTCGCCAGCATGGTCTACGGAATGCGCTACCGGGTGCCGTCGTACGACCGTTGGCTCGACGAGACCGGCATGGTGCAGGCGTACCGGGACCACCGACGCCAACTCCAGGCGATCCTGTGGCGTCGCCCCGGCCGTCAGGTGGTCCTCAAGTGCCCGTTCCACCTGTGGCATCTGCGCGACCTGGTCCAGGTCTACCCCGACGCGCGGATCGTGGTGCTGCACCGCGATCCCGCCGTCACCGTGGCCTCCACCTGTCTGCTCTGCGAGACGGTACGCGGCGCCCGCACCGCGACCATCGACCGGCACGAGATAGGTCGGCAGTGGTCGACGGCGGTCGGCACCGGACTGCGCCGCTACGCGCGCGACCGCGGCACCCTGCCCCCGACGGTGCAACTGATCGAGGCGGACTACCCCGCCCTGCTCCGCGATCCGATCGCCGTCCTGCGCGACATCTGCGACCAGCTCGGCATCGGGCTGGCGGCACCGGCCGAGGCGGCCATGCGCCGCTACCTCGCGAACCACCCGCAGTACAGCACCGGTGCCTACCGGTACCGGGCCGAAGACTACGGACTCGATCCGGCCCGCCTGGCCCGGGAGTTCGCCGCGTTCCACCGTCCGTGACTCCGCACCGCGACCAGCAGCAGCACCGCCGCATCAGGGAGGACCCCCGTGACCACACCCCAATCTCGCGCCGCCGCGCTGATCGCGGCCACCAACGACGCCACGGTCGGGGCGGGCGAGGCGCTCACCATCGGCTTGTTGACGCCGGTCACCGGTCCCGGTGACGCCACCGCCGGTGAACTCATCGTGCGGGCGGCCTGCCTCGGCGCGGAGTACCTCAACGAACGCGGCGGCGTACGCGGCGGGCTGCCGGTGCGGCTGGTGCTGCAGAACGACCAGCCCCAGGAGGAGGGCGAGATCATGCAGCGCAGCGCCGTCGGCGGGCTGGCGAAGCTCGCCCTGGTGGACCAGGTGCACGCGGTCATCGGGCAGTGGCATCTGCGGACCGCACCCGGGGTGTCGGCGGCCGCCGAACTGTTCGGCGTGCCGCTGTTCGTGGAGAACGGGCACAGCACGCTCACCCAGCAACGTCGCCGCACCCTCTTCCGCACCTACTTCACCATCGCCGACCGGGCCCCGATGATCGCCGACCTGCTCGTCGAACAGGGGGTCCGCAAGGCGGGGATCCTCGCGGCGGACACCGTCTTCGGTCTGATGAACGCCGACACCATCGCCGACGAGTTGACCGCCCGCGGCGTCGAGGTGCTCCGCTTCGACTTCCCGCAGGACACCACCGACGACGTCCGCGACCAGCTCCGGGCGGTCAAGGACTTCGCACCGGACGTCCTCATCAACGGCGGCGTGGTCCGCACCAACTACATGATCATCCAACAGGCCGCGGAAGTCGGACTGCTGCCCGGACCGATGCTCGTGGTCCTCTTCCCCTTCCCGATGCGCTCGCAGGACTACTGGCGTCTCGCCGGCGAGGTCGGCAACCACGTCATCTGGCCCGCGCTGCTGTACCGGCCGTCCTGGCCGGGCCTGACGGAGATCGGTCGCTGGTTCACCGAGCGCTACGCCGAACGCTTCGGTTCGTTCCCACCGGACAACGCGCTGAACGCCTTCACCGACGTCACGATCCTCGGCCAGGCCGCCGACGCCGCGAGCGAACTGAGCCGCGAGGCGCTGATCGAGGCGCTGGAGACCCACGAGTTCGACACCTGGCGGGGCCCGGTGCGGTTCCAGCGGGACGACCAGCACTGGCATCACAGCCCGCCACCTATCGTCCTGATGCAGTACCAGCAGGTCGGACAGACCTTCGACGAGGCGACGATCGTCTACCCGCCCGAGGCCCGTACCGGCACGCTGACCCGCCCCGACCACGACGCGCAGGTCGTCCGGTGACAGATCACGCAGGTACGACGGCCGCCGCCCGGCTCGTCGCCACGCTGCGCGCGCACGGCGTGGACCGCGTCTTCTGCGTACCGGGCGAGAGTTTCCTGCCGGTGCTGGACGGGCTCGCCGACGCCGGCATCGACCTGGTCACCTGCCGCCACGAGGGTGGGGCCGCCTTCATGGCGCTGGCGGACGCCAAACTCACCGGCACACCGGGGGTGGTGCTCGTCAACCGTGGCCCGGGTGCGACGAACGCCGCGATCGCGGTGCACTCGGCGGACCTCGACGCCACCGGGCTGCTGCTGATCGTCGGCGACGTGCCCACCGTCGAGCGCGGGCGACGCTCCTTTCAGGAACTCGACCACCAGGGCACCTTCGCCGGCATGTCGCGCGGGGTGTTCACCGTCGGACATCCCCATCACGTCGCCGAGTTCACCGCCCGCGCTCTCGCCGCCGCACGCGGTGGGGTGCCCGGACCGGCGGTGCTCGTCGTACCGGAGGACGTGCTCACCGCACCGGTGCCGACGATCGTCTCCGGGGCACCGGTGGCGACCGAGGTCGCCCCTGCGCCGGCCGACGCGATCGACCGGGCCCTGGCCCTGTTGTCCGGGAGCCGACGGCCGGTCCTGGTCGCCGGTTCCCAGGTGGACGCCCCGCAGGGCCGACGCGCGCTGAAAGAGGCCGCCCACCGACACCGCCTGCCGGTGCTGGTGACGAACAAGCGGCAGGACCTGTTCGACAACACCGACCCGTTGTACGCCGGGCACCTGCACCTGGCGACCCCGGCACACCAGCGCGACCTGGTCGGGCGCGCCGACCTGGTGCTGGCCGTCGGCACCCGGCTCGACGCCGTCAGCACCCAGCGGTACACGCTGCCCGACCCGGGCACCGCCCTGGTGCACGTGTACCCCGACGCGACGGTGCCCGGTGGTGCCTACCGGCCCCGGCTGGCGTACGCCTGCTCCCCGATCGCCTTCCTGGAGCAGCTCGCCGCCGCACCGCCGCGTGCCATCGTCGACGACGACTGGGTCCGGCAACTCGCCGACCACGAGGCCGAACAGGCACGGTGGGCTCCTGTCACCGCCGGCGACGGGGTGGTGTTCGGTCGGGTCGTCGCGGTGCTGAGCGACCTGACCTCGGGGCGTGGCGTGGTCACCATCGACGCGGGCAACTTCACCTCCTGGGTGCACCGGTACCACCGGGTGGTCGAGGAAGGCCGGCTGCTGGGCATCGGGTCGAGCGCGATGGGTTTCGGCGTACCGGCGGGTGTGGCGGCCGCACTGCGTCACCCGGAGCAGCCCACGGTCGTCTTCGTCGGCGACGGGGGTTTCCTGATGACCGGCAGCGAACTGGCCACCGCGGTCCAGCGCCACGCCCGAGTGGTCATCGTCGTCGCCGACAACGGCAGCTACGGCACGATCCGCCAACACCAGGAGCGCCGCTGTCCGGGGCGGGTCGTCGGCACCGACCTGACCAATCCCGACTTCGCCCTGCTCGCCCACGCGTACGGGGCGTTGGGTCTCACCATCGGCACCGACGCCGAGGTGGAGCCGGTGCTGTCGAAGGCGCTCGCCCACCCCGGCCCGGTCGTGGTGCACGTACGCACCAGCCTCACGCACATCTCCGCCTACCAGCGCCTCACCGCCCCCGGGAGGGTCCGATGAACCTCGTGCAGCGACTGACCGGTCTCGTCGGTGCCGACCACGTGCTGCTCGGTGACGCGATCGGCGCCCGGTACGCACAGGATCTGTGGGGCAGCGACCGGGTCGGTACGCCGACGGTGGTGGTCCGCCCGGCGGACACCGGTGAGGTCGCGGCCGTGCTGGCGGAGTGCCATCGGCGGCGTCAGCCGGTGGTGGTGCAGGGCGGGATGACCGGGCTGGTGGGCGGTGGCGTCCCGGACGCCCACGAGGTGGTGCTCTCGCTGGAACGGATGACCGCGATCGAGGAGATCGACGTGGTCGGCGCGACGATGACGGTCCAGGCGGGTGCGACGCTGCAACAGGTGCAGGAGGCCGCCG
This sequence comes from Micromonospora maris AB-18-032, assembly GCF_000204155.1. Taxonomy (NCBI): domain Bacteria; kingdom Bacillati; phylum Actinomycetota; class Actinomycetes; order Micromonosporales; family Micromonosporaceae; genus Micromonospora; species Micromonospora maris. Next base: position 3,956,424 of record NC_015434.1, read on the forward strand.
AACGACACGGGCTGATGTTCCCGCTGGACCTGGCCTCACGCGGGTCGTGCACGATCGGCGGCTGCCTGGCCACCAACGCGGGCGGTAACCGGGTGCTGCGCTACGGCATGACACGTGACCTGGTGCTCGGCGTCGAGGCGGTGCTCGCCGACGGGACCACGCTGCCCGGGCTGCACAAGCTGGTCAAGAACAACGCCGGGTACGACCTCAAGCATCTGTTCATCGGCTCCGAGGGAACACTCGGGGTGATCACCCGGGCGGTGCTGCGCCTTCAGCCCCTGCCCCGTACCCGTTATGTGGCCTTCTGCGGGCTGCCCGGTGTGGACGCGGCACTGGCGTTGCTGGGCCGGCTCCGCGCGGCGTTGCCGGGCTCGGTGAGCGCATTCGAGGCGATCTGGGACGAGGCGTACCAGTTGATCCTGCCGCTGCGCGACACGGTGCGGACGCCGCTCGTCGGCCGGTACCCGGTCTACGCGCTGGTGGAGATCCAGGGCTCGGACCCGGTCGGCGACACCGAGCGGTTCGTCTCGGCGCTCAACGGCTGCGACGACCTGATCACCGAGTCCGCCGTCGGGCTGGAGCCCGCCGAGGTGGCGGCCCTGTGGGCGGTACGGGAACGAATCCCGTCGCTCATCCTCGGGGGCGAGGGGCCGTTGTTCGGCTTCGACGTGAGCCTGCCCGCGACGTGCCTGGAGGCCTACCTCGCCACTGTCGACCGTGAGTTGCGCGAGCTGTGGCCGCAGGTGTCGTTGCAGGTGTTCGGGCACCTGGGCGACGGCAACGTGCACATCGCGGTGATCACCGGCGAGACCACCCGTCGACGCAAGGCGGAGGTCGAGCACATCGTCTACCGCAACGTGGAGCGCTACCACGGGTCGATCTCCGCCGAGCACGGTATCGGCTTCGAGAAGGAGCCGTACCTGGCCTACTCCCGACGCCCGGCGGAGATCGCGACGATGCGCCTGCTCAAGCAGGCCCTCGACCCGCACGGCATCCTCAACGGCGGGCGGATCTTCGCCACCGGCGCCGACCGGGTGCGGATCGAGTCGGAGGTGCCGGCATGACCCTGCTCCGCAGTTCCCTGCGCCCGTACGGGACCTCGATCTTCACCGCGATGAGCCAGCAGGCGGCCCGGCAGCAGGCGGTGAACCTGGCCCAGGGGGCACCGGACTTCGGTCCACCGGCCGCCCTGTTGGCCGCCGCCGACGAGGCGGTACGCAGGGGCGGGCACCAGTACAGCATGAGCATCGGGGTGCCCGCACTGCGTCAGGCGGTCGCCGCCGACCTGCTGCGCCGCTATCGACGTCAGGTCGACCCGGAGACCGAGGTCACGGTGACCGCCGGTGCCAGCGAGGCGATCTGGTGCGCCGCGCTCGGGCTGCTCGAACCGGGCGACGAGGCGATCGTCCTGGAACCCTGCTACGAGCAGTACCCACCCACCGTGACCGCGGCCGGGGCGACGGTGCGCTACGTCCCCTGTGACTTCCCCGAGTTCCGGCTGGACCCCGAGCGGCTGGTCGAGGCGTTCAATCCGCGCACCCGACTGGTCTTCCTCAACACGCCGTGGAACCCGGCCGGTCGGGTGCTCCGCGAGCCGGAGCTGACGCTCATCGGCGAACTCGCCGAGAAGTACGACGCGTACCTGGTCGCGGACGAGACGTACGAGCACCTGACCTTCGACGGGGTGGCGCACCTTCCGGTCGCCGAGGTCGCGGCGTGCCGGGACCGTACCGTGACGATCTCGTCGGTGTCGAAGACCTTCTCGGCGACCGGATGGCGGGTCGGTTGGGCGGTGGCCCCACCGGCACTGACGGCGGCGCTGCGCGCGGTCAAGCAGTTCGTGACGTTCGCGCCGGCCACTCCCCTGCAACTGGCCACCGCCGTGATGGTGAACGAGGCCCCGGCCAGCGGCTACTACGAGCTGTTGCGCGCCCAGTACGCCCAGCGGCGGGCGGTGCTGCGGGACTACCTGCAACGCACCCCGCTGACCCTGGCCGACAACGAGGGGACCTTCTTCCTGCTCGGCAGGTGCGCCGACGACGACGTCGAGTACTGCACGGAGCTGATCCACAGCCGGGGGGTGGCGGCGATCCCGGCCTCCCGGTTCTACGCCGACCCGCAGCGGGGCCGAGGACTCGTCCGCTTCGCATTCTGCAAACGTCTCGATACGCTGCGGCTGGCGGGTGACCGTCTGACCGCGGGAGGGTGATCTGACGATGGAACCGACTGCGCTGCCCCTGGCGGCACGGGACTACCTCGATCCACTTGCGGCGGAGATGGCCGCGTTCGAGGCGATCGCCCGCAAGGCCGACCTGTCGGTGCCGATGCCGGCGCAGGTGAGCCGCTACTGGCAACTGCGGGATCTGGTGGCCCATCTCGGCGGCATCCACCGGTGGGCGGTGGAGAACATCCGTACCGGCAAGCGGGCCCGGCAGGTGCCGAAGCCGGACGACGACGCCGACCTGGCGGACTGGTACCGCGCCGGAGCGGATCTGCTGCTCGACGAGCTGGCCCGGACCGACCCGGACGCGCCCTGCTGGAATTTCAGCACCGTGCCCCGGGCCGCCGGTTTCTGGTTCCGGCGGCAGTTCCACGAGACCCTGATCCACGGACGCGACGCCGACCTGGCCCTGGGCGAACTGCGACCGGTGCCGCAACTGCTGGCCGCCGACGGCGTGGACGAGGTGCTGCGGGTGATGCTGGCGGTCGGACACCGTTGGGACGGCAAGCCGGTCACCACGCTCACCGGCCCGGTGAACGTGGAGCTGTCCGACACCGGGCACCGGTGGGTGCTGACCCCGTCGGGCAACCGGGTTCCGGCGGTCAGCGGCCCGAGGGCTGCTGCGGTGGACGAGCCGGTGGCGGTGGTACGCGGACCGGCCGAGCAGGTGCTGTTGCTGCTCTGGCAGCGGTTGCCGTTCCCGGACGGGACACACCTGGTCAGCGGTGACACCGACCTGGTGCAGCGGCTGCTGAAGAGTCAGATCACGCCGTAGCCTCAGACCCCGAGGCCACCGCTGACCACCAGTTGGGTCCCGGTCACGTGCCGGGACTCGTCACTGGCGAGATAGAGGATCGCCGCCGCCGCGTCGTCGGGGGTGCCGAGTTCACCCATCGGCACCCGGGCCAGGTACGCGGTGCGGGCCCGGTCCACGTCCGGATCGAACAGGGCGAGCACCCGGTCACCCAGGTCGGTCTCGATGAGTCCAGGGTGCACCGAGTTGCACCGGATGCCGTACCGGCGCCAGGCGCAGTGCACCGCCACGGACTTGGTGAGCTGGGTGATGGCGGCCTTCGCCGCGCCGTACGCGGTGAACAGCGGGGTGGACATCAGCCCGGCGGTGCTGGAGACGTTGACGATGCTGCCGCCGCCGTTGGCCCCCATCACGCGTACCGCGGCGCGGCAGCCGAGCATGACGCTGTCCAGGTTGACCGCGAGGATGCGCCGCCACTGCTCCAGTTCCACCTCCTCGATGTCCTGGGCCTGCTCGTCGCCGATCCAGCCGGCGTTGTTGACCAGGATGTCGAGGCGTCCGTACCGGGCGACGACCGCGTCGACGACCGCGTCCCAGCGGTCTTCGTCGACCACGTCCTGAGGCAGGTACCAGGCGTTCCCACCGAGCCGTTCGACCGCCTCGGCGCCCCGCTCGGGGTCGCGGCCGGTCACCACGACGGCCTGCGCGTCGTGCCGGGCGAACAGCTCGGCGGTGGTCAGGCCGATGCCTGCGGTACCGCCGCTGATCAGGCAGACCTTGCCGGACAGCCGCATGGGTGCCTCCCTCGTCACGATCCCGCGCCGTCGAGCAGGCGCTGCACCTCGTCGTCGGTCATCGACTCCACCCGCGCCAGCACGTCGTCGAGCAGCCGATCGTCGACGGCCTGCGGGGCCAGGCCCTGCCGCACCTCGGCGGCGAGCGTGGCGAGCGTGGGGCGCTGGAAGTAGCGCAGGGCGTCGATCTCGACGCCGAAGGCGAGCTGGGCCATGGCGACCAGCCGGATCAGCATGACGCTGTCGCCACCGACCTCGAACAGGTCGTCGTCGGCGGTCACCGGTACGCCCGGCAGCACGACGGCGTAGCACTCGTCGCGCAGTCGGCGCAGGACCTGGTCGTCTCCGGTGTCGCCGGTCCGGTTTTCGGTGTCCACCCGCACCCCCTGATCAACCAAGCAACAACTAGACTATTGACTACAGTTATATCGTGAGTCAAGGCTCAAGTTCGGAGGCGACGCATGACCATGGAGTCCGATACGGAAGCCCTCCGGCGGCGACTCGACCACCTGCCGCCCGACCGGCGCAGGGCGCTGGAACGGGTGCTGCGCGCCCGCGCCGAGCCGCCCCGGTCGACCGCGCCGCTGGCCCCCCGGCCCGACCCGGACGCGCCGGCACCGCTGTCGTACGCACAGGAGCGGCTCTGGTATCTCGAACAGCTCTACCAGCGGCGCGACATCTTCGCCTTCCCCACCGCCAGCCGCCTGCACGGGCCGCTCGACCTGGCCGCGCTGCGCAGCGCCTGCGCCGACCTCGCCGCCCGACACGACTCGCTGCGCACCATCGTCACCACGATCGACGGCAGGCCCGCCCAACAGATCCTGCCCGTGGGCACTGTGGACTTCGCGCTCGTCGACCTCACCGGCACCGACCCCGCCACCTGTGCCGAGCGGGCCAGCGCCGACGCGCTCGCCGGCTTCGACCTCGCGACGCAGCCGCCACTGCGGATCCGCCTCTACCGGCTCGCCGACGACGACCACGTCCTGGTCGTCAACCAACACGTCGCCGTCGCCGACATGCCGTCCCGGGCGATCCTGCTGCGCGACCTGTGGAACCGGTACGAAGCCGCCGCGTACGGCACCGCGCCGCCCCTGCCCACCCTGCCGATCCAGTACGCCGACTTCGCCGTCTGGCAACGCGACCGCCTCGACGGCCAACGACTGGACCGGCTGCTCGACTACTGGCAGCAGCACCTGCGCGACGCGCCGCACAAGCTGGCCATCCCCACCGACCGGCCCCGCCCCGCCCGGCACGAGGGCGCCGGACGGTTCTACTACGACACCGCCCCCGACGGGCTGGGTGAGCGGGTCCACGAGGCCGCGCGGGCGTGGCGCACCACCCCGTCGGTGCTCCTGCTCGCCTGCTACCGCCTCCTGCTGTGGCAGTACAGCAGCCAGGAGGACATCGTCATCGGCGTCCCCAAGAGCGAGCGGGCCCACCCGGAGACCGAGCACCTCATCGGCTACTTCGTCAACGTGCTGCCGCTGCGCTCCCAGGTACGCGACACCGACACCGCCCGGCAGGTCATCGCGCGCGAGCACGCCCACGCCCTCGCCGCGTACGCCCGGCAGGAGCTGCCGTACGAGCGGGTGGTGCGTGACGTCAACCCGGTCCGCGAGGCCGGTGTCCCGCCGCTGTACCAGGTCTCCTACTCCTACCTGGCCGACGACGGCACCGGGTTGCCGCTGGCCCCCACCGGCCTGCGTGGCGAGCCGTTCCCGCTGCGGTCCGAGGGCACCGAGTACGACCTCGGCGTGAACGTCCTGCACGGGGCGCAGCTCGGCGCACAGTGGCCGTACAACGACGACATCTTCGACGAGTCGACGATCGTCACCCTCGCCGGGCAGTTCTGGGCGCTCGTCGCCGCCGTGGTCGACGCCGTCGACACCCCGGTCACCGCGCTGCCGGTGGTCCACGAGGCCCCCACCGCCCCGACCACCGCAGCCGGTGACGGCGCTCGGCGTACCCCGATCGACTCCCCGCTCTCGACGGTCCCGGCGGCCGCCGCCGCCCTCGGGCCGATCGGTCGGCTGCTCAGCACCGTACCCCCCGGCAGCGCCCTGGCCGACGTGGACGCCGCGCTGGCCGAGGCCACCGGCGCCGAGCTGATCCGCGTCCCCGACGACGGCAGCGACCTGACCGCGCTCGTGGACCGGCTGCGGCCCGGTCTGCTCAGCGCCACCGTGCCCCTGTTGGCGCGACTTCCCGCGGGCTGGCGGGCCCCGCAGGGCTGCGCCCTGCTGGCCGTCGGTGACCTGCACCGCGCCGCCGCCGCGCGGCTCGCCGAGCGCGCCGACGTGGTCTGGTACGGCTGCCTGCGCACCGCCGGCGGCCTGGCCACGGTGGGTCGGCTGTCGGTCGGCCCGCACCGCGTCGACGCCGGCCGACCGCTCGCCCCGCTGCGGGCGTGGACGGCCCACCCGTCGGGCCGCCCGCTGCCGCAGGGCGCCTTCGGCACCCTGCACCTGGGAACCACCGACGCTGCGGAGGCTGGCGAGCCCACCCGCTGGTACGCCCGGATCCGCGCCGACGGCCGCGTCGAACTCGTCGGCCCGGCCGACGAGCGGACCGTCCTGCGCGGGGTGCCCCTGCACCCGGGCGAGATCACCGACCTGCTGGTCGAGTGTCCCGGCGTACGCGACGCCACGACGCTCACCACCGCGGACGGCACCCTGCACGCGTACCTGGTGCTGGACGGTACGACCGACGCGTCGCAGGTACGGCAACGGTTGGCGCAGCGACTACCGGGCTTCGCCGTACCCGGGCTGACCGTGCTGCCCGCACTGCCGTACACCGCCGACGGGTACGTCGACCGGGCGGCGCTGCCCGCACCCACCGCCGACGGGCGCACCGGCGGCCGGGCCCCGTCCGGACCCGTCGAGCAGGTCGTCGTCGACGCGTGGCGCGACCTGCTGGGTCGGGCGCCCACGCAGGTCGACGACAACTTCTTCGACCTCGGTGGGCACTCGCTGATGTTGCAGCAACTGTCGGCCCGCCTCTCGGAGGCCTTCGGCGGCACGGTGCCGCTGATCGAGTTGCTGGAGCATCCGACGGTGGCCCAGCAGGCGCAGCTCGTCACCGAACTCGGCCTGGCCGAGGAGCCGGCATGACCGGGTTGCCCGAGCCGACCGGGTTGCACGAGCCGGTGGCGGCCATCCTGCGCGACGAGGTCCTCGCCGCCGTCCTGCCCGGACTCGACGTGCAGCCCACCGCGAACCTGTTCGAGTCAGGTGCCGACAGCCTCGCCCTGATCCGGCTGGTGAACCGCGCCAACCGGGTCTTCGAGGTCGAGGTGGACGCCGCCGCCTTCTTCCAGCAACCCACGAGCGACGTGCTGACCCGCCTGGTGGTGGACCAGTTGCAGGGCGGAACCGGCCCGGGAGCCGCACAGTGAGCAGCCCCGACACCGACCCGCGGCTCGGCATGAGCGTGGCCCACCGGCGCTATGTCTCCCGCGCCGACGTCCGCTACGCGGGCGACCTCGTCAACGGCGCGTACGCCCTGGCCGGGTTCGGCGACGCGGTCACCGAACTCGCCATCCGGACCGACGGCGACGAAGGGCTGCTCGCCGGCTACCGGGCCGTCGAGTTCCACGCCCCGATCCGGGCCGGTGACGTCGTCGAGTTCACGGCCACGGTGACCCGGGTGCGTACCCGGTCCCGTACCGTCGCCCTGACCTGTTCGGTGCTCTGCCGGGCCACCCCCGAGCGGGGGGTCACCGCGGCGCAGCCGCTGCAACCGCCGGTCGTCGCGGTCACCGCCGAGGCCACAGTGGTGGTCCCCCCGGCGGGCTGACCGCTCACCTGCGCACCTCACGCACGATCGTCGGGCACCTCCGCCCCCGAGGGGTGGAGGTGCCCGACGTCGTGGTGCGCTACGCCTCGTCCAGTCGCTGCCGCAGCGCCGCCCCGATGCGCGCGAGCGGCGCGGGTTCGGTCATCGACCAGTGGTTCGCCGCCACGTCGACCCGGGTCACCTGACCGCCCACGTACGGCTCCCACACGTCCGCGGTGGGCGCCTGCTCGGGCCGGTCCTCGGTGGCGGTGACGAAGAGCAGGTCGCCGTCGTACCGGCGGGGCAGGTGGTGGCGCATCGCCTCGACGTGCCCGGCGGCGGCGCGGGCGATCCCGGCGATCTCCGCGGTCCGCAACTGGGCCAGCGCCGGGTTCGCCTCCCGTACCAGCCGGGCGAGTTCCTCGTCGTCGGGCAGTACGGACAGGCCGTGATCGGTACGGCGCAGCTCGGGGTCACCGGTGAGCACACCGAGCACCTCGGCCGGCGTGGGCGGCTGGGCCGCCGGGCCCTGCTGCGGCACCGGGTAGGCGTCCAGCAGTGCCAGCACTCCGACCTGCTCGCCCCGCTCCCGCAGCCGGACCGCGATCTCGTGGGCCACCAGGCCTCCGAAGGACCACCCGAGCAGGTGGTACGGCCCCTGGGGCGCGACCGCGCGGATCCGTTCGAGGTACCGCTCCGCGAGGGCCGCGACGTCAGCTTCGGCCGAGTCCGGATCGGTCAGCAGCGGCGACTGGAGGCCGTACAACGGTCGGTCGGACTCCAGGTGCCGGGCGAGTCCCGCATAGCCCCAGCTGAGCCCGGTGAACGGGTGTACGCAGAACAGCGGCGCACGGTCACCTGTGGTTCGCAGCGGCAGCAGGACGTCGAGGCCGCCGTGCTCGGAGGCGTCGGAGAGCAGCCCGGCGACGGTCGGGGTGACGAACACCGACCGGACGCCGAGCTGCCGTCCGGTGGCCGCGGCGATCCGGTTGACCAGTTGGACCGTCAGCAGGGAGTGCCCACCCAGGTCGAAGAAGTTGTCGTCGATGGTGACCTGGTCCCGGTGCAGCAGTTCGGCGACGATCCCGCAGGCGATCTCCTCGTCACGGGTACGCGGTGCTCGTCCCCGACCTCCGTCCCGGCCGGGTGCGGGCAGCCGGGACCTGTCGAGTTTGCCGCTCGCCGACAGCGGAAGCCGGTCGAGCAGGACGAGGCGTTGCGGCACCAGATGCGCCGGTAGCACGTGGCGGGCCTCGTCGCGCACCTCGGCGACGAACTCCGCCTCCGTACGGGGACACCCGACCTGCGCCGGGGGCGCGGACCGCGACGGGTGGTCGGGACGGACGGCGTGCAGGCTGACCAACCCGGTGCCCGCGAGCAGTTCCGGCGTGTGCCGGGTGACCGCGAAACCGTGCCGGGCCAGCAGGTCGCCGACCTCGTCGGAGCGGGCGTTGTCGGTCTCCACGAGCACCTGCCGGATCAGCGGCCAGTGCTCGTCGCGGATGCCGCGCAGCACGTCGAGTTCGCTGCGTTCGACGTCGACCTTGAGCAGATCGATGCGCGACACGGCGGTCTCGTCGATGACGGCGGACAGGGTGCGCAGCGCGACTGTCACACGTTCCGGTCGCAGTCGCTCGTCGCGCAGCTCAGCCCAGTGCGGGCTGTCCGCCGACACCCCTTCGTACCCCTGGACGACGCGGGCGTCGGCTGCGGTGTCGGCGTACCGGCCCGACATGATCGACAGGTGCGGGTAGTAGGTGAAGTCGACCTCGCCCTCGGTGTCGCCGAGGCCGTGGGCGAAGGTCTGCGCCGTCAGTCCGTACAGGGCGGTGTTGGCCGCCAGCATCCGGTGCAGGGCGGGCACCGGCTCGAAGGCGTACGTCACCACATCCGGGTGGGCGCGGTGCAGGGCGAGGCTGAACATGCCGACGTGTGCGCCGACGTCGAACACGCACGCGTCGGCGGGCAGCTCCAGACGTGCCGGTGACACCGGGCCGTCCTCGAACAGCTCCCGGTACAGGAACTGGGTGGTGGCCCGGTCCGGGGCCACCACCGCGGTGCCGTCCGGGAGGGTCTGCCACGGCAGTGACTCGGTCGCGCGCAGCGCCGCCAGGCGGTGCAGCAACGGTTCCGCCGTCGGGTCCGGCACCAGGTGACCGACGAGTTGGGCGCCGCCGTCCGGGGCGGGATGGGCAGCGACCGCGGCGGACGCCACGCCGGTGTGCCGGGTGAGGGCCTCCTCCACCTCCTGCGGCTCGATGCGCAGGCCACGGATCTTCATCTGGTCGTCGACCCGCCCCAGGAACTCCAGCGCGCCGTCGGCCCGCCACCGGGCGAGGTCACCGCTGCGGTACATCCGGGCACCCGGCGGACCGTACGGGTCGGGCAGGAACCGCTGGGCGGTAAGGCCCGGCTGGTGCTGGTAGCCGTCGGCAAGCTGGCGACCGGCCAGATACAGCTCGCCGGTGACACCGATGGGCAGCGGGTTCAGCTGGTCGTCGAGGACGTAGAGGCGGGTGTTCCAGACCGGTCGTCCGATCGGCACCGGTCCCGGCTCGTCGGCACGGCACTGCCAGGCACTGACCTCGACGGCCGCCTCCGTGGGCCCGTACAGGTTGTGCAGTTCCGCGTCGAACAGCTGCTGGAAGCGCCGCTGGACCGCAGTCGGAAGCTCCTCCCCGCTGACGAAGACCCGCCGCAGGCCGGTGCAGGTCGCCGCGGCGGGCTCGGCCAGGAACGTCCGCAGCATCGACGGTACGAAGTGCACGACGGTGACCGCGTCGTCGCGGATGCGCGCGGCGAGGCGACCAGGGTCGGCCTGCTCCCCCGGTGCGGCGAGCACGAGCGTGGCACCCACCTGGTGCGGCCCGAAGAACTCCGGCACGGACACGTCGAACCCGGCCGGGGTCTTCTGCAACACCCGGTCGGTGGCGTCGAGCGGATAGTGGTGCAGCATCCAGGCGAGCCGGTTGACGATCGCGTGGTGTGACACCACGACCGCCTTCGGCCGCCCGGTCGACCCGGAGGTGTAGATCACGTACGCGGGGTGTCGGGGGTGCAGGTCGCGCGCCGGCGGGGTGGCGGGCCGGGTGGCCAGCTCGGTGCGGGTCCGGGGATCGTCCAGGACCACGACCGGTACGCCGAGGTCGGGGAGTTCGGTGTCGCCGGTGGTCAGCACGAGGGTCGGTCGACTGTGCCGTACCGCGTACCGCAGTCGCTCGGCCGGGTGGTCGGTCTCCAACGGCAGGTACGCCGCACCGGCCTTGTGCACGGCGTAGAGGGCGACGATCAGCTCGACCCGTCGGGGGATCGCCACCGCGACGATCCCCCCGGGCGTGACCCCGTGGGCGAGAAGATGATGCGCCAGCCGGTTCGCCGCCTCGTCGAGCGTCGCGTAGCTGACGGCACCCGTGTCGGCGATGACGGCGGTGGCCTCAGGGCTGCGCCGCACCTGCGCCTCGAACAGATCGGGCAGCACCGTGTCGGGTACGGGTCGGTCGGTGCGGTTGAACTCGTCGAGCACCCGCTCGCGTTCACCCGGCAGGAACAGGTCGATGGCGTCCAGCGGCTGCGCCGGATCGCGGCTGACCGCGTCGAGAAGATGGACCAGCCGCGCCCCCAGCCGCGCCACGGTGTCCCGGTCGAACAGATCGGTGGCGTACTCGAACGAGCCGAGGATGCCGGCGGGTCGCGCCTCGGTGTAGCTCTCCTCCGCGCCGAGCACCAGGTCGAACTTGGCCACGTGCAGGTCGACCAGCTCCGCGGTCACGGTGACGTCGCCCAGCGGCGGCAGGCCACCCGCCCCACCGCTGTTGACCTGGAGCACCACCTGGAACAGGGGGTGGTGCCCGGCGGCACGCGGCGGGTTGAGCGCCTCGGCGAGCAGCTCGAAGGGCAGATCCTGGTGGGCGAAGGCGGCGAGGTCGGTGTCGCGTACCCGGGTCAGCAGTTCGGCGAAGGTGGGGTTGCCGGCGGTGTCGGTGCGCAACACCAGGGTGTTGACGAAGAAGCCGACAAGGGCGTCGAGGTCGGCCTCGGCCCGCCCGGCGGTGGGTGCGCCCACGGGAATGTCGGTGCCCGCGCCGAGGCGGGTCAGCAGGGCGGCGAACGCGGCCTGCAAGAGCATGAACATGCTGACGCGGTGGCGTCGGGTCAGGTCGAGCAGGCGGGCGTGCAGCTCGGCGTCGATCGGGAAGGTGAGCAGGTCACCCCGGTAGCTGGCGACCGGGGGCCGGGGCCGGTCGGCGGGCAGTTGCAACGCCGCCGGCAGCTGCGCCAGCGTACGCTTCCAGTAGGCGAGCTGCCGGCCCAGCGGGCTGTCGGGGTCGGTGACCTCGCCGAGTTGCGCCCGCTGGCGCAGGGTGTAGTCGGCGTACTGCATCGGCAGGGGTGGCCAGGTCGGCGCCGACCCGTCGCGGCGAGCCGCATAGGCGGTGCCCAGATCGGTCAGCAGCGGCAGCAGGGAGAGCCCGTCGCTGGCGATGTGGTGCAGGACGATCATGAGCACGTGCTCCTGCGGCCCGGTGGGCAGCAGCCACGCCCGGACCGGCAGGTCGACGGCGAGGTCGAAGACGGTTGCGGCAGCGTCGGCGAGAAGGTGCGGCAGCTGTCCCGGCGTGACGTCCGGGCGGATCAGCGGTACGTGGGCGTCGGCCACGACGTGCTGCGTCGGTTCGCCGTCGAACTGCGGGTAGACGGTACGCAGCACCTCGTGCCGGCCCACCACGTCGTCGAGCGCCACCTGCAGGGCGTCCGGGTCCAGCGGCCCGGTCAGCCGCAACGCCATCGGCACGTTGTAGGTGGCGCTGGGGCCTTCCATCTGGGCCAGGAACCACAGCCGCCGTTGGGCGTAGGAGAGCGGCACCCGCTCCGGGCGTCCCGGCTCGCCAGCCGGGACCGCACCGGCGTCCGCGACCTGCGGCTGCCCGGCCGGTGCCGCGACCTGCGGCTGCTCGACCGGCGCCTCGACCTGCGGCTGTTCGGTCGGTGCCGCGAGATCCCGGTCGTCCGCGCCGCTGCCGCCGTCCAACGTGTGCGCCATCCCTGCCACGGTCGGCGTGTCGAAGATGGTCCGGATCTCCAGTTCGGCACCGAGCCGCTCGCGTACCCGGTTCACCAGCCGCACCACGAGCAGCGAGTACCCGCCCAGGTCGAAGAAGCTGTCGTCGATGGTGACCGTGTTTACCCCGAGCACCTCGGCGAAGAGTTCGCAGAGCACCCGCTCCGTCTCGGTACGCGGCACGCGTCCCTCGGTGAGCTGCGGCGCGGGTAGTGCCGCCTGGTCGATCTTCCCCACCGTGGTCAGGGGCAGTTCGTCAAGTACGACGTAGCTGCCGGGTACGACGCCGGCGGGCAGTTCCCGGGTCAGGTGTGCGCGCAGTTCGGCCTCCCCCGGCACCCGGGACCCGGGAACCAGGTACGCGACGAGCCGGGGACCGCCGGGCAGGTCCGTACGGAGCAGGACGGCGGCCTGGCGTACCTCCGGATGGCTGGCCAGACAGGCCTCGATCTCGGTCAGCTCGATCCGTACGCCGCGCAACTTGACCTGGGTGTCGATGCGCCCGAGGAACTGCAACTGGCCGGTCTCGCTCCACATGCCGAGGTCTCCGGTGCGGTACATCAGCTCACCGGGACGGAACGGGTTCGGTACGAACCGGGCGGCGGTCAGCTCCGGGGCGTTGAGGTAGCCGCGAGCCAGCCCCACACCGCCGACGGTGATCTCGCCGGGCACCCCGACCGGGCTGGGCTTGTCGAAACGGTCGAGCACGTAGACGAAGCGGTTCGGCATGGCCCGACCGATCGGCGGCTGTCCCCGCCATTCCCGGTGCTCGCAGACGTAGTAGCTGCACCCGATGGTGACCTCGGTGGGGCCGTACCCGTTGACGAAGCGACGGCCCGGGGCCCGCCACCGGTTCACCAGGTCCCCGGGCAACGCCTCACCACCGACGAGGATCTTGCGCAGCAGTGGGTAATCCGCCGACGGGATGAGGCTCAGCACCGCCGGCGGAGCGCCCAGATAGGTGATGCCCTCGGCCTCGATCACCCCGGACAGCGAACCGGGGTCGCTGCGCAGCTGCTCCGGCGCGAGCACCAGGGTCGCTCCGGAGGTGAGCGCGGAGAAGATCTCCCCCTCGGCGAGGTCGAAGTTGACCGCGGCGTACTGCAACATCTGATCGCCGGGTCCGAGTTCGAACACCCCGGTCATCCAGGAGACGAAGTTGGACAGTGCCCGGTGTTCGATGAGCACGCCCTTGGGCCGTCCGGTCGAACCGGAGGTGTAGAGGACGTAGACCAGCGAGGACTCGGTGACGGGCGAGGGATCGGCGGATGCCGGCGCGGCGTCGATCGCGGCGGCGTCGAGGTCCAACCAGACCGGCTCCCAGCCGGTGCTGTCGGGGAGGCGATCCCGTACCCGGGAGTGGCTGATCACCACCTTGGCGCCCGCGTCGTCGAGCTGGTAGGCGAGCCGGTTGCGGGGGTGGGCGAGATCCAGTGGGAGGAACGCGGCGCCCGCGTTCATCGTGGCGAGGAAGGCGACGACTGTGTCGATGCCACGTTCCAGGGCGACCCCGACGATGTCCTCGTGTCCGACTCCGCGACCCCGCAGGTACCCGGCGAGGCGGTCGGCACGCTCGATCAACCCACGGTAGGTCAGTTGCTCGTCGCCGTGGCGCAGCGCGACGGTGCGCGGCGTCCGCGCGGCCTGGGCGGCGATCTGCAGGTGCACCGGTTCCCGCAGGTACGGCCGGCGGGCACCCTGCCAGGCCTCCAGGACCCGCTCACGCTCGATCGGGGTGAGCATCGGCAGCTCGCCCAGTACGGTGCCGCTGTTCGCCGCCACCGCCTCCAGCACGGTGCACAGATGCCCCACGAGTCGTTCGATGCGGGGTACGGCGAACAGGTCGGTGCGGAAGTCGGCGGTGATGTGCAGCGCCTCGTCGTCCTCCCGAACGGTCAGGGACAGGTCGAACGGATGCCGGTCCAGTCCGGCGTCGACAAGTGCGGCGCGCACCTCGGGCAGGTCCAGCGCGGCACCGGCAGCGGCACCGGGCAGCAGTTGCAACCCCACCTGGAACAGCGGGTTGCGCCCGGCTTCCCGGTCCGGACGCACCGCGGCGACGACCTTCTCGAACGGTACGTCCTGGTTGCGCCAGGCACCCAGCACCGTCTGCTGTACCCGGTCGAGCAGTTCGTCGAAGGTGGGGTTGCCGCCGAGATCGGTGCGGAGCACGACCATGTTCACGAAGTGGCCGATCATCTCCGGCAGCTGCGGACGGTGTCGGCCGGTGGTGGTGGTGCCGATGACGATGTCGTCCTGACCGGTGTAGCGGGACAGGACCGCGTCGAAGGCCGCGACGAGGGTCATGAACAGCGTCGCGCCGCGCCGACGGGACAGCTCGCGCAGGGCCGGTACCACCGCGCCGCGAAGGACCGTCGTCACGCTCTCGCTGCGGTCGGAGGGTACGACCGGCCGGGGGAAGTCGGTGGGCATCGCCAACGTCGGCAGGTCCCGCAGCGTCCGCTGCCAGTAGTCCAGCTGCCCGGTCAGCAGTTCGTCGCCTCGGCTGCGCTGCCAGACCGCGAAGTCGGGGTAGTGCACCTGCGGTACGCCCAGCGCCGGTTCGGTGCCGGTCACCGCGGCCCGGTACAGCTCGGTCAACTCGGCGAGCAGAGTCTGCGACGACCAGCCGTCGACGCAGATGTGGTGCATGGTGAGGGCGAGCAGGTAGTCCTGCGGGCCGAGAACGGCGATCGTGGCCCGGAACAGGGTCTCCCGGTCGAGGTCGAAAGGCCTGTCGACGGCCTCGCGGGCCCAGCGGGCGACCGTGCTGTCGCGTTCGTCGTCCGGGGTACCGGACAGGTCGACGACTGTCACGGCGGCCCCGGCGTCGTGGACCACCTGGACGGGCCGACCGTCCTGGTCGACAACAGTGGTACGCAGTGCCTCGTGACGGGCGACGAGGTCGCGCAGGCTGGCGCAGAGTGCGCCGATCTCCAAGCGTCCGCGCAGTCGGAAGGTGGCACCGAGGTTGTAGGTGCTGGTTCCCGGGTTCAGCCGGTCCAGGAACCAGAGGTGCTCCTGCAGGTAGGACAGCGGCAGCGGATGGGTGCCGTCAGGACGTCGCCTGATCAGGTCCTGCTCCGGTTCGGCGAGGCTGCCGGTGAGCCTCCTGAGCACCTTGTCCCGCTCGTCAGCCGGAAGTGAACGGACCCGATCGCCGAAGCTATCCATAACCACCCCGCCTGTTGCATGACTGTAGTCTTCAAGCCGTGACCACAGTAATGTCAACTGCATGCAGCGTCAACGAATCCCCCTCGACCCTCCAACGAGGACGCGCGCCGCCCACCGGACGAGGTTTACCGAGAATCCCACCCGGCGCATATTTACAAGAGTTACGGCGATCAGTAACGATGCATCAGGTAGTGGATCGCCAACACACGGTTGGGAGGTTGTCCGGTGCTTACCCCTCACCTCATCGACTGGCCCTGGTAAACCCACCCATCCGGTGCCGTGCGGGCCGCGTTCCAACGGCCCGCACGAGCCCCGGCCAGCACGCCGGAGCGGCACCCACTCGTCCGGTCCGACCGCCCACCAGTTGTCACAGTTGTGAACGGCGCGGTCAGCTACACGGTCAGCGGGCTGCACAGCGTCGCTGCGCTCACCATCGTCCTCACCGCCGCTCACCTCTTCCGCCGGCTCGCCCGGTTCGTCGGCCAACCGGGGGTGGTCGGGGAGATCACGCTGGGACTGCTCGCAGGCCCGCTCATCCTGACGCTCGGCGGCGAGGACGCCCGCCAGGCCCTACTTCCCGCCGACGTCCTGACCGTCCTGCACCTCTGCGGTCACGTCGGCCTCGTCCTCTTCCTCGTCGCCACCGCCACCGAACTCACCGCCTCCACAGTGTCCCTACGTGGTCGGGTGATCGCCTGGGTGACGGCCGGGACGCTGTTCCCGTCGCTGGCGGCCGGCGCCGCACTGGCCGGGTGGCTGCTCTGGCAGAACGACCCGGACCTGCGCGGCAGCGCTCCCCGACCGGCGTTCCTCATCTTCATCACCATCGCGCTCACCGTCTCGGCGGTGCCCGTCCTCGCCCGCATCATCGCCGACCACCGCCTGACCGGCACCCGCGCCGCCAGACTGTCCCTGTCCTCCGCGGTGGTCGTCGACGCGATCGCCTGGCTACTGCTCGGCACCGCAGTCGGTCTCGCCGGCACCGGCACCCATGCGGCGCTGACCGCCATCCTGGTGCTCGTCGGCGGGCTCGGTGCCTCGCTCCTGCTCCGCCGTCTGCTCGCCACCCGTACCGTGCCGCCGGCGCTCGCCCGACACCCATACCCCGTCGCCGCGGTGATCGCCATGGTCGCCCTGGTCGCCGCACACGCCACCGAGTCCGGCGGACTGACCGCGATCTCCGGCGCCTTCCTCGTCGGGCTGTGCCTGCCGGCAAAGCAACCCTGGACGGCGGCCGCTGTCACCCGGATCAACCGTCTCGGCACCGCGCTGCTGCCGGCGTTCTTCGTCGCCACCGGCCTCACCGTCTGGTCCACCGGGGCCACGGCCGTCCCGTGGTTGGCGATCACCGTGGCGACCGCCCTCGCCGTGATCGGCAAGACCGTCGGCAGCTACGTCGGCGCCCGCCTGGCCGGCGAGACGCCACACACCGCGCAGCGGATCGGGGTGCTGCTCAACGCCCGCGGCCTCACCGAGATCGCGCTGCTGCAAGCCGGACACGCCGCCGGCATCGTGACCGGGCAACTGTACCTCGCGCTTGTCGTGATGGCCCTCGTCACCACCGCCATGACGGGCTGGTCGCTGCGACTGGTGGACCGCCGCCAGCACCGCGAAGTCCACGGTGGAGAACTTCCGACAGCGGACAGTCAGCCCCTTGAGGGGCCGAAGGCAATTCACTAGATTCTATGGATCACCTTCGACATCGAGGAGAGTGACAAGATCGCACACATCGATCTGGGGGTGCAGGAGTCCGAGTTCCCCGGCATCCGTGGGCCGCTGCGCTTCCGACCGGAGACCGGCCGACCGTTGCTCGACCTGGTCGAGGTGCTGCTGCGCGGACCACACTCCCTCACCGCAGGGGAACGGGAACTGATCGCCGCGTACGTCTCCGGCCGCAACGAGTGCACCTACTGCTGCTCGGCGCACTCGGCTTACGCGGCGGCACAACTCGACGAGGGCATGCCCCTTGTCGACCAGGTTCACGCCGACCCGGACCGCGCTCCGATCTCCGCGAAGCTGCGTGCCCTGCTGCGTATCGCCGCCGCCGTTCAGGTCAGCGGACGCGACGTCACCGCCGACCTGGTCCAGGCCGCGCGCACGGAAGGTGCCACCGACCTCGAGATCCACGACACGGTCCTGATCGCGGCGGCCTTCTGCATGTTCAACAGGTACGTCGACGGCCTCGGCACCCTACCGGCAGCCGACCCAGGGTGGTACGCGCAGGCGTCCGAACGGATCGCCACCCACGGCTACCTACCGGTGCTGGACCGCTGAGCCGTACCGGTCATCGCTGTCAACTCGCCGACCGAATGAGGGCGTGACGTCATGGCACACATCGACCTGGGCGTGGACGAGACCGAATTTCCCGGGGTACGGGGGCCGTTGAAGTACCGCCCGGTCACCGGCAAGCCGATGCTGGAACTGGCGGAGACCCTGCTGCGTGGGCCACTCAGCCTGCCGACGGCCGACCGCGAGTTGATCGCCGCGTACGTCTCGGGCCTCAACGAGTGCACCTACTGCTGCTCGGCCCATTCGGCGTTCGCCGCCGCGCTGCTCGACGAGGGCATGTCCCTGGTCGACCAGGTACGCGCCGACCCGGCCACGGCACCGATCTCCGCCAAGCTGCGCGCCCTGCTGCACATCGCCGGGGCGGTGCAGCGCAGCGGACGCGACGTGACCACCGAACTGGTCGATGCGGCCCGCACCGAGGGTGCCACCGACGAAGAGATCCACGACACCGTCCTGATCGCGGCGGCCTTCTGCATGGTCAACCGGTACGTCGACGGTCTCGGCACCTTCGCCCCGAGTGATCCGAAGTTCTACGACGAGACGGCCCGCCGGGTCATCAGCGTCGGCTACCGCAACACCGTCTGACTTTCACCGTCCGCTGAGGTCAGCCGACGGCGCTGCTCACCGCGCTCCGGGCACCCCGGCGTCGCGGGATCGTCGGTCTCGTGGTGGCGGGCTGGCGAGCACCCGCAGTGGTGCCATCAGGCGACGGATCGTCCCCGGCCGGGTCCGGTCCCGCACCCGCGTGCGCAGCAGCGCCAGCCCGTCGCCCTCCAGGTGGTCGAAGGCCCACGGCCGGCCACCGATGCCGAGCAACAGGGCTTCGGCGCGACCGCGTACCACCGGTCCGCTGCCGTGCGTCCATCCGGTGTCGGTCGCCTCCAGTCGCAGACCGTGCAGCCGGTCGCCCATCGTGTACCCGGGTGACGGCCGGTCGGTCAGGTGACGGAACGCCACCCGGAGCCGTTCCTCCGGGATGTCGCGGGCAATGTTCAGGGGAACCCGCATGTCCAGGTCGTGCAGCAGCACGTCGGTCAGGACCGGGTCGTAGCCGGAGCGCGGGATGGTGGTACGGGAGGCGGCGTGCCGCCGCAGCGTCGCCACGATCTCCTCGACCGGTAGGCGGGCGGCACGACGGGTCAACCGGAGGTTGAACCTGTCGAAATCGGCGCCGGTGGTGACGATCGCGGCGTAGATCTTCAGTTGGCCGAAGCGCAGGTAGGTGGTGAGGTGGGCGGCGACGTCGTGGACCGTCCAGCCAGCACAGAGACTCGGCTGGCTCAGTTGTTCGGCCGTCAGCCCGTCCAGGAGGTCGGCGGCCCGGTGCCGCTCGTCGACGATCATGTCGAACACCCGCATGTCGGACAGCGTATTGAGGTCGACCGCGCTCGGCATCCGCGCGCGTGCCGTCCTGACCGGTGGCGACCCACCCCGCCCGACGGCACGGATCGCCGGGCGAGGCAGCAAGGCGGCAGGCGACGGGCGCCGGTCAGTCGAAGTCGGCCGGGCTGAACTCCTTGTGCTCGACCAGGACCAGCCAGTTGCCGGAGTTGTCGCGGGCCACGGCCTCCACCCCGTACGGGCGGTCCGCCGGCTCCTGGAGGAACTCCACGCCCTTGGCCCGCAGGTCGTCGTAGGTCTTGCGGCAGTCGTCGACGGCCAGCCCGAGGGCGAACAGACTCCCCTCGTCGCGCGCCCGGGCGAACAACTCGGCCACCTCCGGCGACAGCGGTGGCCCGGGAAGTTGCAGGTGCACCTCCAACTCCGGTTGGCCGGGGTGGCCGACGGTGCACCAGCGGTAGGAGCCGTCGCCGATGGTGATGTCGGTGCGCTCGACGAAGCCGAGCACGTCGATGTAGAACGCCTTGGCGGCGTCGATGTCCTTGACGAAAACGCTGGTCAGCGAGACGTTCGTAATCATGGGAGCCAGGCTAGGCCCGGTCGGCGCCGGGGCGGCTTCTCCTAGCTTGCGGCGTCGTCGCGTCGCTCGGCGAGCCCCCACATGAACACGAAACAGCCCGGGATGTGCGGGGTGCCGGCCTGCGCCCAACGGCGCTGAAACTCGCTTGGTGACTCGCCGACGAGTTCGCGGAACCGGCTGCTGAACGAGCCGAGGCTGGCGAAGCCGACCGCGTAACAGACCTCGGTCACGGTGAGGTTGGTGGCCCGCAACAGGTCCTGGGCCCGCTCGATGCGCCGTTGCGACAGGTACGCGGCCGGCGAGAGCCCGTACGTGATGGTGAACAGTCGATGGAAGTGATATTTGCTGATGCCGGCGACGGCCGCGACGGCGGCGAGGTCCAACGCCTCGGTGTAGTGGCGGTCCATGTGATCGCGTGCCCGTCGCAGGTGAACCCGCAGGTCGCCGGGAGCACGGCTCGGTGGTCGGCTCATCACGGGCCAGCTTATGTGACAGGCAACGCGAGAATGATCCGCATGACTGTAACGAACCAGCCTGGTCGTACGCCTATCCCGGGTGTAGACAGGATTCCGATCATGGCGGCGGCGCGCGGGGCGGTTCTGCCGCCCGCCAGGGATCCACAACATGAGAGGGGGGCTGGTGCGGGGCGAACTGCAACGCATCGTCGACGCCGTCGCCGCCCACGCCGGACGTCCCGCACTGATCGAGGACCGTCGGCAACGGGTCGTCGTGTACAGCGAGCAGAACGGGCTGACCGACGAGGTCCGCCGGGCATCGATCCTGCGCCGGCAGAGCAGCCCGGAGGTCGTCGCCTGGGTACGTGACCTCGGCCTGGCCGACGCACGCGGGCCGGTACGCACTCCTGCCCGGCCGGACCTCGGCATGCTGCCCCGGTTGTGCGTGCCGGTACGGCACCACGAACTGCTGCTCGGCTACGTCTGGTTCATCGATCCCGACGGCACCATGACCGACGTCGACCTGACCGCCACGGGGCTGCTCAAGGAACTCTCCCTGGCGCTGTACCGGGAGAACCTGCTCGGCGAACTGGCCGCGCAACGGGAGACCGAGGCGGCCCGTACGCTGCTCGCCGACAGCCCGGAGACCCGTGACCAGGCGGCCCGTGCCCTGCTGGAGGCGGGGATGATCGCCGCCGACGGGCCCCGGACGGCGCTTGTGGCACGGCTTGTCGCACCCGCGCAGCGGCAGCCGGACGAGTTGGCCCGGATCGCGCTGGAACAGGCGCTGGTGGCCGCCCGCCGACGGGCCGGCATCAGGGAGGCCCTGCATCTGATCCGCCACGACCACGGCATACTGCTGCTACCGGCCGAGCCGGTCGCCGGACGGCCCGCGCCCGAGATCGCCGCCCGCCAACTCGACGAGGACCTGCAACACGTCACCCGCGCACTCGGCTCGGTGGAACGTACCGTGGTCGGTGTCGGTCAGACGCGGGCGCGGCTGGCTGACGCCGCCGAGTCGTACGTCGAGGCTCTGCACGCGGCACGGGTCGGTGCGCAACTGCCGGCGCTGGGCCGGGTCGTCTTCTGGTCCGGCCTGGGCAGCTACCGGGCGCTGGCCCGACTCGGCGACCAGCAGCTCACGGTGGCCGACGTGCATCCCGGCCTGGCCCGGCTGCTGGCCACCCCGGGCAGTCAGGTCCTGCTGACCACACTCGAGCGGTACCTGGACCAAGCCGGCAACGCGCACGCCACGGCCGCCCGGCTGCGGCTGCACCGCACCACCCTCTACTACCGACTGCAACGGATCGAGGAACTCGCCGACACCGACCTCAAGGACGGCGACGAGCGGCTCTGCCTGCATCTGGGGCTCAAGCTGGCCCGCCTGACCGGGCAGCATCGGCCCGAGGAGTAGACCATCTGCGACACACGTAGCAACCCCGCTCCGAGATCTTCGACAGGTGCCCGATGACCGATGGCGGGCCGATCCCTAGGTTCGGCCGAGGGGTCCGGAAAGCAGGGGGTGGCGCGGTGATCGGGCGATGGCTCGGGCGGTTCGTCGTGCCCGCCATCTTCGCGGCGATCTTCGTCGCACCACTGTGGTTCATGCTGGTCGGCTCGCTGCGACCGGCCGGTTCCCCACCGCCACGCACCCTGGAACTGTGGCCGGCCGATCCCACCACCGCCGCGTACACCCGGTTGCCGGAACTGGTGCCGCTGGCCCGGTACCTGGCCAACTCGGCGCTGGTGGTGGCGCTGGCCGTACCGCTGACCGTGCTGGTGGCCGCGCTGACCGGATTCGGGCTGCGGCTGCTGTCCGGGACCGCGCGCCGCCGGGCACTGCTCGCGCTGCTGGTCGTGCTGCTGGTGCCGGTCACCGCCGTGTGGGCCACCCGGTTCGAGGTGTTCCGGCTCTTCGGCGCGGTCGACACGTACCTCCCGCTGCTGGCGCCGGCGGCGCTGGCCGTCAGCCCGTTCCTGATCCTGCTGTACGCCTGGAGCTTCGGCGGCATCCCGGACAGCCAGTTGCAGGCCGCCCGGCTGGAGGGCGCCGGGTGGCTGACCATCTGGCGACGGCTGGCGATGCCGCAGGTCAAACCGGCGACGCTGGCCGTGGCGGTGCTCGCCTTCACCTTCCACTGGTCCAACTTCATCGACCCGCTGCTCTATCTGACCAGCGGCGACCGCTACACCTGGCCGTTGGGGCTGCGGTTCCTGCTGCTGCTCAACCCGACGGACTGGCCGCTGCTGATGGCCGGCAGCGTGATCGCCACCGCGCCGTGCGTACTGGTGTTTCTGCTCGCCCAGCGGGTCCTGCTGGCCGACGATCCACTGGCGGCGCTTCGCTCGAAAGGAAGCCGATGACCTCCCTCTGGCGGCGCGCCTGCGCCACCCTGCTGACGGTGCTGCTGGTCGGCACCGGATGCTCGTCCGGTGACAAGGCGACGGACGACGACGGCATCACCGTGGTGCTGTTCGGTGACGCCGAGGAGATCGCCGGCTATCGGGACCTGGTCGCCGGCTTCACCACCGCCCACCCCGACATCCCGGTCACCCTCTCCCCCGTGGCCACCCAGGACGAACTGATGGCGCGGTTGACCACCTCGTTCGCCGGGGGCCAGCCGCCGGACGTGTTCCTGCTCAACTACCGCCGCTACGGCCAGTTCGCCGCGCAGGGGGTGATCGAGCCGGTGCAGTCGTACCTGGACTCCAGCGAGGAGATCCGGGAGAGCGACTTCAGCCCGCGGGCCCTGGACGCCTTCCGGTTCGACGGTCGGGAGTTGACCTGCCTGCCGCAGAACCTGTCCTCGCTCGTCGTCTACTACAACGTCGACCTGTTCACCGCCGCCGGCATTCCCGCCCCGACCGCGGGTTGGACCTGGGACGACTTCCTCGCCGCGGCGAAGGCGTTGACCCGCGACGGCCGGTACGGCGTCGGTGTCGACCCGTCGCTGCCCCGGCTCGCCCCGTTCGTCTGGTCCAACGGTGGTGAGCTGGTCGACGATCCGGACAAGCCGAACCGGTTGACCCTCACCGACAACCCGTCCTCCCGGGCGGCCGTCGACTGGTTCCTCGACCTCCAGTCGCGCCACGGGGTGGTGCCGCCGGACGCCGAGGAGCAGAGCGAGTCCAGTGAGGCCCGGTTCCTGCGCGGCACCCTCGGCATGTACCTCAACAGCCGGGTCGCCGTGCCCACCCTGCGCACCATCACCGACTTCACCTGGGACGTCGCGCCGCTGCCGGTGGCACCGGGCGGGAGGCCGGCGTCGATCCTGCACAGCGACGCGTACTGCATGAGCGCCGGCCTGGCCGACCACGGCCCGGCGTGGCGCTTCATCGAGTACGCGATGGGCGACGCCGGGCAGCGCACCCTCGCCGAGTCGGGTCGTACGGTGCCGTCGCGGCTGGAGGTGGCGAACTCCCCCGCCTTCCTCGACCCGACCAAGGCGCCCCGGTCCTCGCAGGTGTTCCTCGACGCGGAACCGTACCTGCGGGCCACCCCGCGCACCGGCAGCTGGTCGCGGGTGGAGAAGGAGGGCAACAGCCTGCTGGCCGAGGTCTTCTACGGCCGCATCGACCGGGAGGACGGGCTGCGCCAGTTGGAGGACCGGGTCCGTCCGCTGTTCTCGGTGGGCAAGTGAGAGGCGTCATCCGGCTGGAGGCACTGACCCGCTCGTACGGCGGCAGGCCCGCCGTCGACGGCGTGGACCTGGAGGTGGCGGCCGGTGAGTTGATCACGCTGGTCGGCCCTTCCGGGTCCGGCAAGTCGACGATCCTGCGGCTGATCGCCGGGCTGGACCGGCCCGACAGCGGCCGGATCCTGGTCGACGACGTCGACGTCGCGACGGTCCCGCCACCCCGGCGCGCGGTGGCGATGGTCTTCCAGGATTACGCGCTCTTTCCACACCTGACTGTGCTGGGCAACCTCACCTTCGGCCTGCGGGTGCGCAAGGTGCGCCGGGCCGAGGCGGAGCAGCGGGCCCGGGCCGCCGCGCAGCGGCTCGGCATCGACGGCCTGCTGGACCGCTACCCCGACCAGATGTCCGGCGGCCAGCGTCAACGGGTGGCGCTGGCCCGGGCGTTGTTGCGCGACCCGAGCGTCTACCTGCTCGACGAGCCGCTGGCCAGCCTGGACGGTCCGCTGCGCTTCGCCACCCGCACCGACCTGCTGGCCCTGCACCGGGAACTGCGCACGACCACCATCCACGTCACCCACGACCAGCACGAGGCGATGACCCTCGGCGACCGGGTGGTGGTGCTGGCCGACGGGCAGATCCGCCAGGTCGGCCCACCCCAGCAGGTGTACGACGAGCCGGCCGACACGTTCGTCGCCGGGTTCCTCGGCAGCCCGCCGATGAACCTGGTGCCCGGCGGCGGGGTCCTCGGCGGCGACGCCACCCTGACCATCGGCGTACGGCCGGAGGACCTGGCCCTCGACGACGCCGGGCCGGTCACCGCCACCGTCGAGGCGGTGGAGTCGCTGGGCAGCGAGGCGAACCTGTCGACCCGCTGCCCGGACGGCACCCGGCTGATCGTGCGCACCGGCCCGCGCCCCGGCGTCGCCCTCGGAGACGAGGTGCGGCTGCGCGCCGATCGGCTGCACCGGTTCGACGCGACCACCGGCCGGCGACGATGAGCCGTCCCCGGCGGCCCCTGACCGGTTGGGCGTTCCTCGCCCCGTACGCCATCGCGGTGGCGCTGCTGGTCGCGGTGCCGGCGCTGCTCAACCTCGGATACGCGTTCACCGACCACACGGGCCTGACCCGGGACCCGCAGTTCATCGGGCTGGACAACATCCGCCGGATGCTCGACGACCGGTTCCTGCTCGACAGCCTGGAAGCCTCCCTGTTCCACGTGGCGCTCGCCGTGCCGGTACGGTTCGTCGCCGCGGTGGGGCTCGGTCTGCTGCTCGCCGCTCCCCGTCCGGGCGGACGCTGGTTCCGCACCGCCGTCTACCTGCCCACCGTCATCCCCGACGTGGCCCTGGCGGTGCTGTTCCTGTGGGTGCTCAACCCGTTGTACGGGCCGCTGAACCAGCTTCTCGGGCTGTTCGGTCACCAGGGCTACAACTGGCTCGCCGACCCGACCACCGCCCGCATCGGGGTGGTGTTGATGCTGGCCTTCCCCATCGGTGAGGGCTTCGTGGTGGTGCTCGCCGCCCGCCGGCTGCTCAACGGCCGGCTGTACGAGGCGGCGGCGTTGGAGGGCTGCGGCCCGTTCGGTCAGCTGCGGCGGCTCACCCTGCCGTTGCTCGCCCCGGTGCTGGTGCTGCTGGCGGTACGGGACATCATCCTCACCCTCCAGGTCAACTTCGTGCCGGCGTACGTGCTCACCGACGGTCGACCCGCAAACGCCACCCTGTACCTGCCGGTGTACATCTTCGACCAGGTCTTCGAGTTCTCCGGCTTCGCGTACGGCTCACTCGTCACCATCCTGTTGATGCTGATCACTGCCGTGATCATCATCGTGCTGCTGCTGGCCGTACGACGCTGGCGGGTGCTGCGATGAGCTGGCATCCTGCTGCGATGAGATTGCGGGTACTGGCCGCCACCGTCGTCGTCCTCCCGCTGCTGGCCGCCTGTGGTGACGGCTCGGCGGCACCGTCCGGCGGCGGGCGTGACCTGTTGGCGAATCTGCCCAGCTGCGACCGGGTGCCGATCGACGACGACCCGGAGGTCGACGCCGACGTGCCGGGTCTGGCCCTGCCCGAGGGTTCGCGGGTCACCGCCGTGGTGCAGCAGGGCGTGCTGACCACCGTGGAGGCGACTCTGCGGATGTCTCCACTGGACGTTCGCGCGCACTACGAGCAGCGCACGGACATCGACGTGCTGCGCGTGGAGGACGAGATCTTCGAGACCGAGGTGTTGGCCCGGACCGAGGCCCGGCGGATGTACCTGCGTGCCTCGGCTCTGTGTGCCGACGGCTCCAGCCTGACCGTCGTGGTGGGGCCGGACTCCGAGGACGCCGGTCTGCCCGAGTTCCGCAGCGGCGGATGACGTCCCTACATCTGTCCTAACCGGACGGGGTGTTCTCCCGACAGATGCT
Organism: Micromonospora maris AB-18-032; assembly: GCF_000204155.1. Taxonomy (NCBI): domain Bacteria; kingdom Bacillati; phylum Actinomycetota; class Actinomycetes; order Micromonosporales; family Micromonosporaceae; genus Micromonospora; species Micromonospora maris. The sequence continues at coordinate 3,982,910 of NC_015434.1, forward strand.
CGGTGACGTGCATCGACCAGCGATCTAGCGTGCGCAGGAAGGACCGTTCGCGTCCGGATCAGGAGAAACCCCCATGAGACTTACGTCTGCGAGACGCTATCGCGGACTGGCGGCGACAGCTGTGGTCGGGCTGCTCGCCACGGTCGCGTTGGCCGCGTCGTCCAGCCCACCCCCCGCTGCGCCGTCGCTGGCCACCAACCTGCCCACCGGCCCGATGGAGGTGCCGGACGAGTGGATGACCGCCCAGCGGTTGAGTGACGGCAGCACCAGCCTGTCGGTCACCAAGTACGCAAACGCCCGGAGCCAGGCCAACCAGCTCGCCGTCCGCACCAAGAACAGCTACCGCAAGCTCGGCGACCAGAAGTGGGACTTCTTCGGGCCGCTGAACATCGGTGGCCGGGTCGTCGACATCGCCATCGACCCGCAGGTGCCGGACCAGCTGTTCATCGCCGCCGCCTCCGGTGGCGTGTGGAAGTCCAGCGACGCCGGCAACGTCTTCACCCCGGCCTGGCCGGACGACTGGGCCCAGCCCATCGGTGCGCTGGCCATGACCAGCGACGGCGTCCTGTTCGCCGGCAGCGGTGAGGCGCAGCCCGGCGGCGGTTCGATCACCTTCGGCGGTGACGGCATCTACCGCTCCACCGACCGCGGTGAGTCCTGGAAGCGGGTCGGTCTGACCGACAGCCACGCCATCGGCCGGCTCGCCATCGACCCGACCAACGAGGACCGAATCTTCGCGGCGGCCAGCGGCAACCTCTTCGTCCCCGGCGGCGAGCGCGGCGTCTACCTCAGCGAGAACGGCGGTGACAGCTGGCGGCAGGTGCTCGCCCCGCCGAACCCCAGAACCGGCGCCACCGAGGTCATCATCGACCCGAGCAACCCCGACCGGGTGTACGCCGCGATGTGGGACCACCTGCGGGAGCCGCACCAGCGCACCTACGGTGGCCCCGGTTCCAGCCTCTGGCGCTCCGACGACGGCGGCGAGACCTGGCAGCGGATGACCAACGGGCTGCCCACCGACGCCGACCAGGGCCGCTGGGGCCTGGCCGTGGCGCCCAACAACCCGCAGCGCCTCTACGCGTACGTGGGCACCGCCATCGGCCCGTTCCGGGCCTTCTACCGCTCGGACAACGGCGGCGACACCTGGACGCAGATGCCGATCAGCACCAACCAGGCGTCGCAGTCGACGTTCAGCTGGTGGTTCGGCAAGATCTGGGTCGACCCGGCCAACGCCGACCACCTGTTCCTGATGGGTGTGAACCTGATGCGCTCCACCAACGGCGCGCAGAGCTTCTCGTCCGTGGGCGGCGTGCACGCCGACCAGCACGTCATGCGCTGGGACTCGAAGGTGCCGGGCCGGGTCTACCTCGGCAACGACGGTGGCCTCTACCGTTCCGAGGAGAACGGTGCCCGCGCCTGGGTGAAGGCCACCGACGAGCGGTACACGCAGTTCTACACGGTCGATGTGGCGGAGACCGACCCGACCCTCAAGGTCGCCGGCGCCCAGGACAACGGCTGCAACCGCGGCTACAACGGCCGCCTCGGCCCGTGGAACGCCATCGGCTGTGGTGACGGTCTGCAGACCATCATCCACCCGGAGAACCCGAACATCGTCTTCGGGTGCAGCCAGTACGGTGCCTGCTACCGCTCGGAGAACGCCGGCGGCACGCCGCGGCAGAACATCGGTACCGGCCAGACCACCTCGCAGCGGCGCAACTGGCTCACCCCGCTGCTGTTCGACCCGAACGACCCGAACGTCATGTACTACGCCGGCAACATCGTGAACCGGTCGACGGACAACGGTCGTACCTGGACCCCGATCAGCCCCGACCTGACCAACGGTGGCCCGAACGACCCGTCCGGCTACCCGTGGGGCACGATCACCACGGTCGCCGTCGCGCCCAGTGACAGCAACACCCTGTACGTGGGCACCGACGAGGGCAAGGTCTGGTGGACCCGTGACCTCGGCGCCACCTGGAACGAGGTCGACCAGGCCAAGCTGCCGGGCACCTGGGTCACCCGGATCGCGGTCAACCCGAAGGACGCCAACATCGCGTACGCGACCTTCTCCGCCTTCCGTTCGGGTAGCAACCGGGCACACGTGCTGATGACCCGCGACGGTGGGCAGACCTGGATCAACATCGGGCAGGGCCTGCCCGATGCGCCGGTCAACTCGATCGTCCCGACCGCCGACGGTCTGCTGGTGGTCGGCACCGACGTCGGTGTCTTCCTCTCCGCCTGGAACGGCGGGGAGTGGGCCGCCCTCGGCAAGAACCTGCCGCAGGCTCCGGTGATGTACCTGCGTTACCACGAGCCGAGCCGGCAGCTGACCGCCGCCACCTTCGGCCGCGGCATCTACGACGTGACCGTGCCGCGTTGCCCGGCCTCGTCGACCAAGCTGCCGCTGAAGAACCCGGGTGTCGGCGTGGTGGGCGTGCTGAACTCCTGCCGCTAGGTGTTGATCGGCCGCCACCGACCGGACCTGTTCCGCCGGGGTGACCACCACCCGGCTGGGTCGGGCGGTGGCGGTCCGCCCGCTTGATCGTTCGGAGGCCACCTCCCATCCCTGGAGGTGGCCTCCGGCGTGAGCAGCGCCGGTGCGACCTGTGCGGCGCGGCCGGTCTAGCGCAGGCGGCGGGCCGGGAACCGGTTCGGCGGGTGGGCGATCGCCTCCTGGGCGGCGATCAGCTGGAGTTCGCGGGTGCCGGCGGCCAGGGTCGCCTCCAGCACGGCGAAGATCGAGGCGGTGGTCCGTTCCAGCGCGATGGCCGGCGAGCCGCTGATCCGAAGGTGCGCGAGGTAGAGCGCGGCGGTGACGTCGCCGCCGCCGTTCGGGTTGATCGGCAGCAGCGGGGTGGTCACCGCCCAGGCGCCCTCGTCGGAGACCGCCACCACGTCCAGCGATCCCGCCGGTACGGCACCGTGCAGCACGCTGGTGACCAGGACGTGCCGTGGCCCGCTCGCCCGGACGATGTCGACGGCGGCCAGCAGATCCACCACCGAGTCGGTCCGACGGCCGGCGAGGAACTCCAACTCGAACTGGTTCGGGGTGACGATGTCGGCTCGGGGCACCACCACGTCGCGCAGGTACTCCGGGATGCCCGGCCGGACGAACATGCCCCGGCCCACGTCACCCATGACCGGGTCGCAGCAGTAGACGGCGTCCGGGTTGGCGGTCTTGACCAGGCTCACCGCGTCGAGGATCACCGCGCCCATCGCCGGGTCGCCCTGGTAGCCGGAGAGGATCGCGTCGGCGTCGCCGAGGACGCCCCGGTCGGCGATGCCGGCGATCACCTCGGCGACGTCGGCCGGGGCCAGCAGCGGCCCGCGCCACGCGCCGTACCCGGTGTGGTTGGAGAAGTGCACGGTCAGTACCGGCCAGACCTCGTGCCCGAGTCGTTGCAGCGGAAACACGGCGGCGGAGTTGCCGACGTAGCCGTAGGCGACCGAGGACTGGATGGACAGGATTTTCACCGTCTCATCATGGCGGGCGCTGCTGCGGGCCGCGTCGGGACCCGGGCGAAGCTGTCTCGATGTCGGCCGTACGGCACCGGCGGTGTCGCAGCACCGGGGTGCGGGCCACCCGTCGGGGTGGCCCGCACCGTCGGTTTCTTACTCGAACAGGGACAGGGTCAGCGTCGAGGTGTACGCACCAGCCTCGACATCCGCCGGAGTCCGCAGGAACAGATCCGCATCAACCGTGTACTCGCCAGGAGTCACCGCACCCGAATCGAAGGTCGAGACCAGCAGTTCCTGGTCCACCAGACCCACGTTGTTACCCGGCTGCGTCGGCTCGTCCAACACCGTGACGACCTCTTCACCCTCACTGACCAGACCGGTGTCCCCACCATCGATCAGCTTCGGCTTCCAACCCAGGTGACCGGCACCGATCGGCGCCTGATCCGCGTCACCGACGAAATCGGTCGCGCTACCCAGCACCGCCCACGCGGCACCCGCCGGCACCTCGTCGGCCGTACGGGTGTCGGTGACCGTCACCGTCGGCAGAGTGCCCGTGAACTGGCGGACCAGCAACGTCGACCCGTCCTCCGACAACAACACCGAATCGGCGGCCACCGTCATCGCCAGGACACCCGGCTCCCGAATCTCCTCGATCTCGACGGTCACCTCCACCCCGGCCTCGTCACCCGGCTCAGCGAAGGCAGGCGAACCCACCGCCACCACCCCGGCCAGCAGGGCACCGGACGCACCGGCGGCCAGCAGCCGCTTACGACTCCATGTGTTCATCAATTTCTCCGTCGTCGCTTGTCAGTTACTGGGCGGGCCGCGGGTCGGCGCAGTTGACGGCCGCGTACTCCCCGGTGACGGTGGTGGTCACCGTCTCGCCGCCGAGCGTGCCGGTGGCGTGAGCCGAGGCGGAGCCGGCCGAGACCGTGCCGGCCCGGGTGTTGAACTGCTGGAAGGTGCTCGCGCCCGGCGCGACGTTGACGGCGGCCTTGGTGCCGTAGGTGCTCTCCAGGGAGATGCTGACCGCCGCGTCGTTCTGGTTGTGCGCCTGCACCGCGACGTACGCCTTGCCGGCCACACACCGCACCTGGGTGGTCACCGTGACCCGCAGTGCCTCCGGGTCCCAGGCCTTCGTCGTGTTGTGGTTGGTGCCGGTGCCGTCGGGCACGTAGCCGTTCTCGACGTTGCCCTTCGAGTCCACCGAGAACCAGTTCACGGTGGTGCCGTTCGGCAGGGTCAGGGTCTCCCCGCCCTCCCGGACGCCGGCCGAGCCGTAGAGGGTCGACTCCAGAGTGGGCCGGCTGCCGTCGACGGTGTAGAAGACCGCCGCCGGCTCGCTGGTGTCGAAGGTGACGTCGACCATGCCGGGCGTGGCGCTCGGCTCGACGGTGATCGTGCTGGTCGGTGCCGCCGTGTCGGTGTCGTAGTCGCGGGCGACCCGCAGCATCTCGACCAGACCGTTGGAGAACTCCATGGTCTCTTCCTTGGCCGATGCCCACGCCGGCTGGAAGGACGTGCCGACCTCGAAGTTCCAGGCGTAGATGCCGTACTTGTACCAGAGCATGTCACCGGAGTTGCCGGCCGCCGAGTAGAGCACGTCGGCGATCGGGCCGGTCCGCGCCGGGGTGACGGCCAGGTTGCGGTGCCGCTTGATGGCGGTGAGGATCCGCGACGAGGCACCCCAGAACAGCGACTCCTCGGCCAGCGTCGGCCGCGGCGCCGAGATCCGGCCCGGGGTCGCGTAGGCGCCGGGCGACCACATGAAGTAGTTGCCCGAGGAGTGCAGGTTCATCGAGAACTTGATGTTGCCCCGAGAGGCCAGCCAGTCGACGTTCTTGTTCTCCGGCTCCGACAGCTCGCTCGGCCCGGCGTACGTGCCGCTGGTGCAGCTGGCCGAGGCGCCCGAGTAGCCGTCGAAGAGGCTGTACTCGGTGTAGTTGCGGTTGTTGTCCACACCCCAGGAGGTACGGCCGAGGAAGTCCCCGTTCGTCTCCGGCGTGCAGTGGTTGGTCATGTTCTTACGCTGCGAGTTGAAGTCGTAGAACGAGTAGTGCCCGCCGTCCGGGTTGATCGACGGCGCGATCCAGATGTCCAGGTTGTCGATCAGATCGCGGGTGTTGGCGTCGTTCTCGTAGTTGCGCAGCAGCCGCTCGGCGGTCTCGATGGTCACCAGCGGCGGCACCCACTCACGGGCGTGTTCCTGGGCGTAGGCCAGGACGCCGAGCTTGGAGCCGTCGCGGTGCTTGCCGATCCGGATGGCGTAGACGGAGTGCGGCTCGCGGGAGACCGACTCCGGCGCGGAGAGGCCGTCCGACAGCTTGGTCGGCGCGGCCGGCGCGACCACACCGGCGCCCTCGTTACCCCGATAGGTGTACGCCTTGAGCAGCGTGCCCGCCTCCGCGTTGAGCGCGGCGGCGACCTGCGCGGCGGTGCTGGTGACCGCGCCGGAGGCGTCGGTGGCCAGGCTGACCCGCACGTCGTTGCCGGTGACGGTCACCGTCAGCGCCGAGTCGGCGGCACCGGGGTTGACCAGTTCGACCGAGATGTCGTTGCCACCCTCGTGGCCCCAGGCCAGCGAGTCGACGCCGACCCGGTTGGCGTTGGCGCTGCCGAGCACGGCCTGTGCCTTGCGCCGGTAGCCGTTGGTCTTGTGCGGCAGCTCGACGATCTCGGAGATGGCCGGGTACTGCGCGGCCAGGGTGTGGATCCGGTCGTACAGCTCCGTGGGGGTCAGGTAGCTGTTGACGAAGTCCTTCTGGTAGCCCGGGCCCTCGGGAGCGTCACCGGAGATCGGCAGCCACTCCTTGACCTTGGCCACCGCGATGTCACCGGTGGGGCTGGTGATCTGCACGTACTCCGGCTTGCTCGTCACGTTCGACGCGCCCCGGTGGTACATGTAGACCCCGGCGTCGACGAAGCGGGTGATGTTCTGCGTACCGCCGGAGCCCATCTCGGTGCCCGGCCCGCTGTCCCGCTGGACGGTGAGGGCGTTGTTGGCGTTCTGCCCCTGCGCCCACTTCGCCTCCACCGACAGCACCTGGCTGGTGCCGTTGGTGTAGTAGTCAGCACGGATGATCTTGACGTCGGAGGCGGCGGCGCGAGCGGCAAACCCGGCGCCCTCCATGAACTCCTCGTTCTCGGCCAGGTGCGCGGCGATGGTCGCCTCGCGCTCGGCGATTCGCGCCGCGGAGTCGGACGGGGTGTGCAGCACCTCGCCGAAGGTGAATCCGGCGGCGGTCAGAGCGGCCACCTCGTTACCGGTCACCACCGCGTGGACGACGATGCCGTCCTCGCTCTGGTGGACGTGGTGGTCGAGGTCGACGCCGGTGGCCACCAGCGCATCCAACTCGTCCTTGTCGGCCAGCAGCACCTCGACCACGTTGGCCTGCTCGTCGGCCAGCCGGCCGAGGTCCTCAGGCACTTCGCTGACTCCGGTGGTGGCGGTCTGTGACACAACGGCGGCTGCCGGGTTGACCAGCAGCAGCACCGCGGTGCCGGCCGCCAGCGCGGCCGCCATGGGTACCCGGCGTCGCCACCGGGCACTGGTACGGAATTCGGACATGAGGCTCGTAGCCCCTTCTCGGTGTGCGGTGGGGGTTAGGCATGCGCCTCGGCCGCGCTCTACTCGTGCGGGCAGCGCGGCGAGGCATCCGATGTAGACGCTGCCCGCATCACCGACTACGCAACGTCACACACCGGACCGTTAGGAGTGATCAGGTTGCGCACAACTTTCACGCTCCGAAGGTCATCTGTCAATCGTCCCGAAGTATGGGCGGGTGATCACCCCCACCTCGGCCAACCGTCCAGGGTCAAGTGTTTGACCTGCGTGCAGACTGGAGAGGCAAGAGCAAGGAAGCTTGAGTGCAAGGGGGGACCACCCGTGTCCGACAATGCCGGCAATCGGCCCAGCCACACCTATGACCGCCCGGAAGAGGTGACCGATCCACTGCTGTGGCGGCTCGCCCTGGACGTCGCCGAGGCGCACGCTCCGGCGGAGGACGGCGGCTGCGCCCACCTGCTCTGCGCCGGACAGGACTGGCCCTGCGGGCCCTGGGAGCAGGCACAGCGGGCGCTCAGCCTGGCACAGGGCGGCTCGACGCAGCAGACCCGGACTGCCGAGCGGACCACCTACCCCGCGCCGTTCACGCTGCCGGGCTGGCAGGGCGAGCAGTCACGCGGCGACTCCGCCGCCGCCTGACCTTTCTTAACCCCGGATGCGCCGCTCACGGGGGCGGCGCCCCACCGCCGACAGCGCCGCTCCCGGGGCGCGAAGGGTCCGGCGTTGTCAATGTAGCGTTGACGGGTGCCTGACCCGCTGGACCGTCTCGCCGGGATGCCGGCGGCCCGCGACCGCCTGGACGAGGCGGAACTGGATCTCATCGACCAGGCCCGGCAGGCCGGAGCGACCTGGCACCAGGTAGCCGGGGCGCTCGGCCTGAGCAGCCGCCAGGCCGCCGAGCAACGGCGTCAGCGGCTCGCCGCCGGCCGCCGGGCTCGCCGCGCGGCCGCCGACCGGCGCTGGCCGGGCGACGTCACCGGGTTACGCACCGCGCTCGCCGGGCTGCACCGCTGGATCGAGGCGGACCGCCGGTGGGACGGCAGGTTTCCCGGCGCCAACCTGACCCGGCACACCGTCCTGCTCGCCCTGGACGCCGAACCCGGTGCGCTCCATGATCTGGCCCGGCACGTCGCCGCCGATCTCACCGCCGCCGGGCATGAACTGCCCGGACCGGTCTGCCTCATCACCGCCGAACTGCGTGCCACCCTGTCAATGTTGCATTGACAGGGTGGCAGCAGTCTTGCCTCCACTCGACTCAGAATCGAGGCTGTGAGTCAGGTTGACTCAACCCTGGAGGCGTGGTGCGGCGCAACGCGGCCCTGTTCGTGACCATCTCCGTGTTGTCCGGTTTCGGCGGCAGCGCGATGGCGCTGGTCGCCGGCATCTGGATTCTCGACCTGACCGGGTCCAGCGGGCTCGCCGCGCTCGCCGGGCTCTGCGTGTACGCCCCCACGCTCGCCGGACCGTGGCTGGGCGCCCTGGTCGACCGGCTGCCCCGCCGAGGGCTGCTGATCGCGACGAACCTGACCCTGGCCGCCGTGCTGCCCACCTTGTTGGCGGTGCACGGTCCCGCGCAGTTGTGGCTGCTGTTCACCGTCTGCGCGGTGTACGGCATCGCGTACGTCGTCATCGACGCCGGCGAAAGCGCCATCCTGCCGGCCGCCCTCTCCCCCGCCGAACTCGGGCACGTCAACGGTTGGCGGTCCAGCGCCCAGGAGGGGGTCAAACTCGTCGCCCCGCTGGCCGGGGCCGGCCTGTACGCCTGGCGGGGTGGACACCTCGTCGCGCTGCTCGCCGCCGTCCTGCCCCTGCTGGTGGCGGTCGGGTACGCGGCGTTACGCCTGAGCGCGACCGAGGCGACAACCGCGAGGCGACGTGGTGCCGCTCGCGCCGGTCTCGCTGTCCTGACCGGCTCGGCGTCGATCCGGCGTACGGTGGGCCTCGCCGCGACCGCGATCGGCATGCAGGCCCTCACCACCGCCGCCGGGTACGAGATCGTCACCGTCGAACTGGGCCTACCGGCGACCTTCCTCGGCGTGCTGCTCAGCGCGCAGGGCGCCGGTTCGGTCGCCGGCGGGCTGGTCGTCGGTCGGCTGATCACCCGGTTCAGCCCGACCACCGTGGCCGTCGTCGGCACGGCCCTGTTCGCGGCGAGCTGCCTGGGCCGCTGCGTACCGTGGTGGCCTGCGGTGCTCGCCGCCTCGGTGGTGGCCGGTGTCGGCCTGCCCTGGACGCTCGTCGCCGCCGTCACCGCGGTCCAGACACACAGCCCCGACGACCTGCTGGGCCGCGCCTCCGCGACCGCCAACACGATCATGTTCGGGCCGATCGCGCTGGCCACGCCGCTCGGTGCCGCCGCCGTACTGCTGGGTGCCCGCCCGCCGCTCGTCCTCGCCGCCGCCGTCTGCCTCACTGCCGCCGTGGCCATCGGCCGCCGCTCCCGGCCGGGTCGGCCCCGGTCCGGTCGGGCCGGCACGCGGTCACCGCAGCCGGCGCCGACCGGGGCCTGAGTCGTACGGCGGAATTCAGTTGGTCTTGCGGGCGACCACGGCGTACTCGGAGACGGGCGTGGTGTCGTTACCGTCCGGCCGCCACTGGGAGCAGGTGACCAGGCCGGGTTCGAGGATCTCCAGACCGTCGACGAAAGCGGCGATCTCCGCCGGGGTACGCACGGCCATCGCCGCACCGCCGCCGGCCCGCCACGAGTCCATCGCCCGATCCACCGCCTCGGGGTTGACCTCCCGGGTGGGGTGGGAGATGACCAGGTACCCGCCGACGGGCAACGCCTCGACCAGGCGTCGCACGATCCGGGTGGCCTCGGCGTCGTCGACCACGAAGTTCAGGATGCCGAGCAGCATGACCGCCACCGGCCGGGTGAAGTCCAGGGTGCGCCGGGCCTCGGTGAGGATGTGGTCGGGCTGGCGCACGTCGGCGTCGATGTAGTCGGTCGCGCCCTGCGGGTCGCTGGTGAGCAGGGCACGCGCGTGCACCAGCACCATCGGGTCGTTGTCGACGTAGACGACCCGCGTCTCCGGGGCGACCGACTGGGCCACCTCGTGGGTGTTGTTCGCGGTGGGCAGGCCGGTGCCGATGTCGAGGAACTGCCGTACGCCTGCCTCCGCGACGAGGTGTCGCACCGCCCGGCCGAGGAACTCACGGTTGAACCGGGCCGACTGCACCAGCTCCGGCATGTAGGCCAGCACCTGCTGGGCGGCCTCCCGGTCGGCGGCGAAGTTGTCCTTGCCGCCGAGCAGGTAGTTCCACAGTCGAGCGGAGTGGGGTATGTCGCTCCGGATGGCTGCGCTGAGCGGGGATGCGTCGGTCACCTGGGCTCTCCGATGGTGCGGTGGCACGGCTTCGTCCATCTGGGACGGTAGCACCCGGAGATCGACTAGGGAGCATCCGATGATCCACTGACTATCGACAGAACGGTGGGTGTCCAGACCGGCACCCGCCGTCAGACTTCCTGTTCCCACCACGAGTGGGCGGCAGACCGGAGACGAGACGGAGTGGTCACATGGGCATCTTCAGACGGCGCAGGCAGTTGCCGCAGCAACCACCGCCGGACCTGCCGTATCCGCCACCACCACCCACCCTGGCACCGGGCGACCTGGCGGCCGCGCGGCAGGTGGTCCGCGCCTTCCTCGCCGGCCTCGGCGACGACGACCGGATGTGCACGGCCGGTACGGCGGTGGTCCAGGCCGGTGGGGGCGTCGCCGATCTCGATCAACTGATGCGCAACGTCCGCCTGATCCACCAGACCGGCGACCTTGGCATCGATCGGCCCTGGCGCTGGCTGGCCGTCGTCACCGCCGAGGCTCGACAACTCGGTGACCTCGCCCTCGTCGCCGACATCGCACACTTCGTCCACCTCTGGGACACCCGTCTGCGCAGCCGGATCACCTCCGGCGAGCTGACGATGGCGCTGCAGACCCCACCCCAGGATGCCGTACGGGAGATCTACGCGATCGTGGTGGCCGCCCTCGCCGAGGTCGACCCCGACCACGTCGTCGCGGACGGCACGGGCGGCATCACGCTGGCCGCGCTGCGGACCGGCATCGCCCACCGCATCCTCGACGCCGACCCGCCGTACCCTGCGGAGGTCTCGGCCGAGGCCCGACGGATCACGCCCACCTGAACGGCCCCGCCTGCGCGGCCCGGACCGTGCGGCGCCGGCCGGCATCACAGCGCGGCGGAGCCCGGACCGCGGTCCGGGCTCCGCCGGTCAAGGCAATGGCGTCAGGCCGGGATCGCGGTGACGTACCAGAGTTGGCCGGTGACGTTCTGGCACTTGTCCATGAACGCCGCGCCCTTCAGGACGGACTCCGGCGCGAGCCGGTTGCCTTCCAGGCATTCGCCTTCCTTCTCCCGGAACTTCGTCTGGAGCCGGAAGAGGTTGTCACCGGCCTTGACCAGCTTCCACTGCTGGCCGGTGACCTCTTGACAGGTGTCGAGGAAGGCGGCCCCGCCGAGAACCTTGCCGGCGACCTGGTTACCTTCCAGGCACTTCTCCTCGCCGAGGAACTTCGTCCGCAGCGTGTAGTAGCCGTCCGGGCGCTTGGTGAAGCTCCACGCCTGCCCGTCCACGTCCTGACAGGTGTCCTGGAACGCGGCGCCGGCGAGGGTCGAGTTGCCGTCGATCCGGTTGCCTTCCAGGCACTCGTCCTCGCCGCGGAACACCGTCTTGAGCTTGTAGTACCCCGATGCGGCGGCGGGGAGCTGCGCCGCCGGCTGCGCCTTGACGTCGACCGTCTTCACGGCAGCGGGATCGGAGCCGTCCACCGGCTTCTCGTTGATGGACGTGTCGATCGCCGCCGCCGCGGATGAGGCAGCGGTGGGGGATGCCGCGGCGGGGGATGCCGAACTCGTCGATGCGGTCGGCGTGGACGCCGGCGAGCTGGACGTCTCGTCCTGCGCACATCCCGTTGCGGCAATCGCGAAGACCGCCAATACCGCCACAAAACGCCTCATATTGCCCAACTTTCGTTACTACATGGCATGGATTTCGGTTCCGCCAGCCCTGCTGCGACTGCCCTGACTTCGTCTGACTGGTCACCCGGGCGGCTGGCGTCGTAACCGTACGTGTGTGCCAATGTCGCCGACAACGGGCAAGCGGACGGCAAAGTCGCGCCCGTCGGGGCGTACCGGTTCGTTTCTCAGTCCTGTGTGGACGCTAACCGGTGACGACCTATTCACCGGTCGGCTGGAAATCGCAGGGTGAAGCAGGTAAAAGGTCCATAGTGGACGGACGACTTACGCGTAGTTCACAGTGGAAGTGCCGCCACGGGCCGAACCGAGTCGAGGCCGGCGGTCCATCGCCGCCCGCAGGCCATCCGGTTCGGGGTCGGGTAGGTGTACCGCCACACCGTGGCCACCCGACCCCGAACCGGACGCTCAGTCCGCAGAAAACCCGGCGGCTACAGGGTGCGGGCGAGGCGGTCGGCGAGGATCCGGGCGAACCGCGACGGGTCGGCCAGGTCACCGCCCTCGGCGAGCAGCGCCGTGCCGTACAGCAGCTCGGCGGTCTCCGCCAGGGAGTCGTTGGCACCGTCCTGCTCGTACGCCTTGCGCAGCCCGGTCACCAGCGGATGCCCCGGGTTGATCTCCAGGATCCGCTTGACCTTCGGCAGCTCCTGACCCATCGCCCGGTACATCTTCTCCAGCGTCGGAGTCAGGTCGTGGGCGTCACCGACCACGCAGGCCGGCGAGGTGGTCAACCGCGACGACAGGCGTACCTCCCGGACCGAGTCGGCGAGCACGCCGCCCATCCAGGTGAGCAGGTCGGCGTACTCGGTGCGCTGGCGTTCCCGCTCCGCCTCGGCCTCGGTGCGCTCCTCCTCGGTGTCCAGGTCCACCTCGCCCTTGGCGATCGAGCGCAGCGTCCTGCCGTCGTAGCTGCCGACCCGCTCCACCCAGACCTCGTCGACCGGATCGGTGAGCAGCAGCACCTCGTAGCCCTTGGCCCGGAACGCCTCCATGTGCGGGGAGTTCTCGATGGTGGCCCGGTTCTCGCCGGTGGCGTAGTAGATGTCGCTCTGTCCGTCCTTCATCCGGCTGACATAGCCGGCCAGGTCGGTCAGCTCCGCCGGGTCGTGGGTGGAGGCCGCCGACAGGACCTCCAGCAGGGTGTCCCGGTTGTCGGTGTCGTCGATCAGGCCTTCCTTGACGGCGGCGCCGAACTCGGTCCAGAAGGTGCGGTACCGCTCGGGGTGCTCGGTCTTGAGGTCCTTGACGGTGGCCAGCACCTTCTTGACCAGCCGACGGCGTACGGCCCGGATCTGCCGGTCCTGCTGAAGGATCTCCCGGGAGATGTTCAGCGACAGGTCGTGGGCGTCCACCACACCCTTGACGAAGCGCAGGTAGTTGGGCATCAGCGCGTCGCAGTCGTCCATGATGAAGACGCGCTTGACGTACAACTGCACGCCGCGACGGCCCTGCGGGGAGAACAGGTCGATCGGCGCGTGCGACGGGATGAACAGCAGGGCTTCGTACTCGAAGGTGCCCTCACCGCGCATGTGGATGGTTTCCAGCGGGTCGGCCCAGTCGTGGCCGATGTGCTTGTAGAACTCGTGGTACTCGGCCGGCTCGACCTCGCCCCGGGGACGCGCCCACAACGCCTTCATCGAGTTGAGCGTCACCGTCTCGGTGGTGGCCTCGGCGCCGTCGGTGCCGGGACGCTCGACGTCCATCCGGATCGGGTGGGCGATGAAGTCGGAGTACCGCTTGACGATCTCGCGGATCGTCCACTCGGCGGTGTAGTCGTGCAGGTTGTCCTCGGCGTCGGCCGGCTTGAGGTGCAGCGTCACCGCCGTACCCTGCGGCGCGTCGTCGAGCGCGGCGATGGTGTACGTGCCCTCGCCGCTGGACTCCCACCGGGTGCCACCGCTCTCGCCGGCCCGCCGGGTGGTCAACTCGACGGAGTCGGCGACCATGAACGCCGCGTAGAAGCCGACCCCGAACTGCCCGATCAGCTCCTGGGAGGCGCCCGCGTCCTGGGCCTCGCGCAGTTGGCGCAGCAGCTCGGCGGTGCCGGACTTGGCGATCGTGCCGATGACGGAGACGACCTCGTCACGGGTCATCCCGATGCCGTTGTCCCGCACGGTGAGGGTGCGGGCGTCCCGGTCGACCTCGATGGTGATGTGCAGGTCATCGGTGTCGACGGCGAGATCCTTGTCGCGCAGCGCCGCCAGCCGCAGTTTGTCCAACGCGTCGGAGGCGTTCGAGATCAGCTCGCGAAGAAACACGTCCTTGTTCGAGTAGATCGAGTGGACCATCAGCTGGAGCAGCTGACGGGCCTCGGCCTGGAACTCCAACGTCTCAGTCCGGTCGTTCACACCTTTCCCCTTCTTCGCTCGTCAGCCACGACGACTCGCGGAAAGAATACGAGCCGTCGCTGTCCGCGTGCGGGGCCGGTCCGCCTCCGCGGGCACGACACCGGCCCGCCCCTGCGACAGCGGGGACGGGCCGGCAGACGAACGGGTCAGCGACGGCGGCCGTACGTCCTGGCGAGCAGCGAGACACCGACCGCAGCGAAGGCGATCTGGATGAACAGCTCGATCCAGTCGATGCCACGGGTGTCGTCCACGCCGAGCACGCCGGCGACGAGTGTGCCGAGGAGCGCGGCGACGACGCCGATCGCCAGGGTCAACAGGATCGGGATGCGCTGACGTCCCGGCACGACGAGGCGGCCGAGCGCACCGATGATCAGACCGATGATGATGGCGGTGAAGAAGCCGGTGATTTCCACGAGAGCCTGTCCTTCCGAACGATTACCTCGCCGGATGTGGTGCCCCGGCCGACCCGAAGGGCAAACGCCGGAGCCCCGTCACCGACGGTTTGTGTCGCAACCGTCACGCTTCCGCGTGACGTCCGTCATGGACCGGTCACCGAAGAGTGATCAGGACCGCGTAGTCGGCGGCGGTGAGCGGGTCCGACGACAGCGAGTGGTCTCCCCGGGGGACGCTCAACGGCGCGCCGTCGCGTAGGAAGATCACCGCGTCGACGTCGGCGCGGGCGGTGAGCGTACAGACGATCTGCCCGTAGGCGAGCATCTCGTCGGTACGACCGGTGTCGGCGACCGTCGGCGTGACCGTGACCCGGGCCTGCCCGTCGACGAGTTCCACCTCGGCGTTGCTGAGCGCGCCGGTCAGGGCGTTGGTCAGCCCGTCGTCGCGTTCGGTGTGGGTCGGCCCGGCCAGCAGGTCCCGCATCTGCACGTCGACGGTGGGCACCTCGTCTATCCGACGGATCACCGGCACCAACCGGTCCTCGCGGGAGAAGTAGAGCACCTCGGTCACCGCGCCGGTCTCGGCGGTGGTCGGCGCGGCGGTCGCGGTCGGCGGGAACGGGCCGGGCGGTGGGGTGACCGCACGGGGTCGGTCCTCGCCCGGCACCCCGCACGCCGCGACCAGGGCGAGTACGACAGCCGCCACGACGACCGGGACGCGTCGGGCGCCGATCATGACACGCTCCCGGGCAGGGTGATCCGGAACCGGGCGCCGCCCTCCGGGCGGTCGCTGACCGAGGCGCTGCCACCGTGGGCGGCCGCGTGCTGGGCGACCAGGGCGAGCCCGAGGCCGGTGCCGTCACCGCCGCCCCGGTAGTGGGCCGCCCGGCCACGGACGAAACGGTCGAAGATCGCCTCACGGTCCTCCACCGGCACCCCCGGTCCGTCGTCGTCCACCTCGATGACCCCGGTGTCGCCGGTACGCGACAGCAGCACCGCGACCGGCCCCGCGCCGTAGCGTTCGGCGTTGTCGAGCAGGTTGGTCAGCACCTGCGCCACCCGACGCCGGTCCACCCGCCAGGTCGCGGGGGTGTCCTCGGTCAGCCGCACCATCGTCTCCGGCAGGTCCCGGTCCCGGCAGACCTGTCGGGCCAGCTCGGCCACGTCCACCGGTTGCCGGTGCACCGACTGGTCGCTGCGGGCCAGATCCAGCAGGTCGTTGACCAGCTGCTGGAAACGGTCGATCTCGTCGGCCACCAGCCGGGCCGCGGTGGCGGTCCGCTCGTCCTGGTTGTCCCGACGCCGGGACAGCACGCTGGCCGCCGCGGCGAGCGTCTGCAGCGGTGACCGCAGCTCGTGGCTGACGTCGGCGGCGAAGCGCCGGTCCCGGTCGATGCGCTGGGCCAACTCGTCGACCATCCGGTTGAAGGAGGTCGACAGCCGGGTCAGGTCCGGATCGGTGTCGGGTGCCAGCCGGGTGGTGAAGTCACCGGCGGCGATCCGCTCGGCGGCGTCCGCGACGGCGGTGAGCGGGCGCAGCCCGTGCCGGGTGGCGTACCAGCCCAGCGCGGCACCCGAGCCGGCCACCATGATCGCGACGGCGGTCAGGGCCAGCGCCAGGACCTGGAAGGTCTGCTCCAGCTCCCGCAGCGAGGCGATCTCGTAGAACGACGCCGACTCCGACAGCGGCACGCCGACCAGCAGGACCGGCTGGTCGTCGACGCGGATGCGTTGCACCGCCGGCTCCCCCGCGCTGACCAGTTCCCGCAGTCGCGCCGGGATCGCGGCGGTCAGGCCGTTGTCGGCGGCCCGGCCGTACCAGTCGCCGTTGAGATGCAGCACCGCCCGCCGGCCGGTCCCGGTGTCCAGCGTACGCAGGGCCTCCCCCGCGTCCGGGTTCTCGGTGTCGAGTCCGGCGCGCACCACGGCCGCGTCGTAGTAGGCGGCCCGCAGCACGGTGCGTTCCCGCTCGTCGAGCAACGTACGGCGGGTCAGCTCGTAGGACACCAGGGCCATCGAGGCCGACAGCAGCAGGGCACCGACGGCGAAGGCCGCGGTGACCCGGGCACGAAGTCCGAGCCGTCTCATCGTTGCAACTTGTAGCCGAGCCCGCGCAGGGTGACCAGGTGTTTCGGGTTGGCCGGGTCGGCTTCGATCTTCTGCCGCAGCCGGCCCACGTGCACGTCGACCAGCCGCTCGTCGCCGCTGTCGTATCCCCAGACCCGGCTGAGCAGCTGCTGGCGGGACAGCACCCGCCCGGCGTGCTCGGCCAACTCGCAGAGCAGCCGGAACTCGGTACGGGTGACCGCCACCGGCGCACCCGCCCGGCGTACCTCCCCGGCCTCGGGGCTGACCTCCAGCTCGCCGAAGACGAGCACGGGCACCGGCTCCTCCACCGGGGTCACCGTGCGGGCCCGCCGCCGCAGGGCCCGCAGCCGAGCCGTCAGCTCCTTTATCGCCACCGGTTTGACCACGTAGTCGTCGGCGCCGGCCTCCAGCGCGGCGACGATGTCGTGGGTGTCGTCGCGGGCGCTGACCACCACGATCGGCACATCGTCGTCGCGCCGCAGCTGACGGATGCACTCGAAGCCGTCGATTCCGGGCAGCATCAGGTCGACCAGGACGTAGTCGGCCGGGCTACGGCGCTGCGCCCGCAGGCCCTCCTCGGCGGTGGCCGCACCGTGCGCCTCGTAACCCTCGTCCTCCAGAGCGAGCAACAGCGCCAGTCGGATGCGGTCGTCGTCCTCGATCACCAGTACCGCTGTCATACCGGGAATCATCCCCAAGCGCCCGCCGACCGGCCAACCACCACCGCCTCCAGGGTGTTTTGTCACGCAACTGTCATACGTCCGCGCAGTGCCTGCCAACCCCGCTGGGCAGGGTGAGAGCCACCTGGGGACCGCCGGAGAGGGGGCAGCGACGTGACCACGCCACGACGCCCCGAGTGCACCGTGCCGCTGGTGGAGGTGGCCATCACCGAGTTCGACCTGGCCTGCCTGCCGGAGACCGGCACGGTGTTCGACCGACTGCTCACCCTGCACCCCGGCCAGGTCGTGGTCGATCTTTCCGACTGTCGGCACATCGACGCGGCGGGCATCGGGCTGCTGCTCGACGTGCACCGCCGGATGCTGCGCATCGGCGGAGTGCTGTCGGTACGCAATCCCAATCCGCGCATCGCCCGCATTCTGCAGACCGCCCGGCTGGACCAGATCCTGCCGGTGCACGTCGACGGCGCGGCACCGTCGGCCGTGACCACCGCCCCTGGGGCTGTATCCAGTGACGCGGCCGTGAGTGCCGCCGGTCATCCGACGGTGTACGGCCGGGCGGCCGTCACCGTACGCAGCTGACCCGGCGAACACCGCCACCGCCAGGACGAGGAGCAGCATGACCATTCCCGGGATCGCCGCAGCCGTCGCCGTCGGTCTCACCGTCGGGGCGCTCGGCCGGCTCGTCGTTCCCGGCCGTCCCGGTGTCCCGCTGTGGCTCACCATGACCATCGGCGCCGCCGCCGCGCTGCTCGGCGCCATCAGCGCCTGGCTCGTCGGCGCACGTGAGCTCAATCTGCTGGCGCTGATCGTGCAAGCCGGTCTGGCCACGATCGGCGTGGTGATCGTGCTCGCCACCGCCAGCAAGGAACACTCAGACTCCCGCTGAGCCGACCCGGCGACGGCTCAGCGGCCGTCCGCCCCGAGTCCCGTCCCGTTCCGCCCCCGCACCGCCAGCACCGGAGAGGAAACAGGATGACCGTCGTACCGGACGACAACCTGATGACCCTGATCTGCGACACGTGCGGCGAGACCACCACCGGCATGGCCTGCGTGCTGCCCGATGCCGAGGTCGTCTGGACGCTGGTTTCCGATCACGGCTGGAGCGGCTCCCCGTTCGCCACCGGTCCGCACCGCTGCCCACGGTGCAGCACCCTGCCGCCGGGCGCCACCACGAACGGCGGCCCCGACCGGCTCGGTGCCGGCGAGCCCGCGGCCGGCGCCGACGGGCAGGGTCACGAGGTCACGGTGCTCAGCAGCGACGCCGTCATCGGCGCGGAGTCCGGCGAGGCGCTGCGTGCCGCGTTGCGCGCGGCCGCCAGCCTGGCCGGGACTGTCGTGGTGGACCTGGCACGGGTCCAGGTCATCGACTCGGTCGGGCTGGGCCTGCTGGTCCGCGCGCACCGGGAGGTCCGCGAGCGCGGCGAGCGGCTCTGCCTGGCCGCCCCGTCGCGCTTCATCCGTACCGTGCTGCACACGATGAAGCTCGACGGCGTCTTCCCGATCTTCGCCAGCCTCGACGAGGCCCTCACCCAGCTGCGTGCCCAGACCACCGCCACCGGCGACCCGGTACGGGTCGACGTGACGCCGGCCGAGGCCGGCCGGGTGCGGACCAGGGCGCCCCGAAACGCCACCGCCGGCCGCCGCCCGGCCACCCGGCTCACCGTCTGAGCCCTGGCCACCGGTCGGGTGGGGCGGCCCGGCCCGGGGTACCGCCGCACGGCGAAGAGGTTTTCCAGCCGGTGTTGAACCGATCCACTTCCGATGCCGTACCTGATGGCGAAGGGAGTGGCCCATGAAGCGCCTGACCCCGTTGCTCACCCTCCTGTCGGGGGCGGTGACGGCTGCCGTGCTGTTCACGATGAGTGCGCAGGCATCACCGCCGCGCACCCAGCCCACCGGCGAGAACGCCCCACCGGCAGTCGCCGCGCCGCCGCAGGACGAGGCGGACGTCGACGACGAGGCTCCGGTGGACGACGAGCAACCCGATCCGGAGGACAGCCGCCAGCCGGGAGTCTCCCCGCCCGACGAGCCGGAGGAGTCGCCGGACGGCGTCGACGTCTCCTCGGTCGAGCAGAACTGGATCGGCCAGCTGGAGAACGGCGCCACCATCGCCATCACGGTCTCCGGCGGCAAGGCCGAGGCGTACGTCTGCGACGGCCGGAGCATGGAGGTGTGGCTGTCCGGCACGGTCCGCGACGGAAAGATCGAACTGACCGGCAAGGACGCCAAGCTGACCGGCATCATCCGGGGTGACAGCGCCAGCGGCGAGATGATCGTCGGCGTACGGCGCTGGAAGTTCACCGCCCGGCCGGACAGCGAGACGGTCGACGAGGCGGAGACCAAGTCCGGCGCGGGCACCGACCCGGCGATCTACCGCGCGACCGACGAGGTCCGCAAGGCCGGCATCGACGGCGGCTGGATCATGCTGCCCGACGGTACGCAGATCGGCATCGTCACCTGGAACGGCAAGCCGATCCCCGCGCCGCCGCTGGACCCGGCCTTCAACAGCACAGTGGTCAACGGAGTCACCATCGTCGCCGAGCCGGTCATCCCCGGAGCGCGGTGATGTCCCAGCACCGGCAGGGCAACGTGCGTACGGTGCCCCGCCGCCCGCCGGAGCCCGACGTCGAGGTGATCCGCGAGTTCGGCGCGGCACCGGCGCCGCGACGGCGGCCGTCGATGATGGTGCCGCTGCTGGTCGGGGCGGGCGTGGCGGTGGCGCTGGGCGTCTACGGCCGCAACCACACCCCGACCGGCATCGCGGTCAACGTGGCCGGCTTCTCGTCACCGCTGACGGTGAAGGTGTGGCTGGGCACCGGGGCGGCGTTCTTCGCCGTCATCCAGCTGCTGTCCGCGCTGTCCATGTGGGGCCGGCTCGGCGGGTTCTCCCCGTCCTGGGCCGGTGCCGCGCACCGCTGGTCGGGGCGGATCGCCTTCCTGCTGACCGTACCGGTCGCGGTGCACTGTCTGTACGCGCTCGGCTTCGACGGCTACGACACCCGTACGCTGCTGCACTCCGTGCTGGGTTGCTTCTTCTTCGGCGCGTTCGCCACCAAGATGCTCACCCTGCCCAAACGCGGTCTCGCCGGCTGGGTGCTGCCGGTGCTCGGTGGGGTGGTCTTCGTCGCCCTGATCGGCATCTTCCTGACCTCGTCGGTGTGGTACTTCACCACCTTCGGCATCCAGTTCTGATCTTCGAGAGGGCGGAGCAGCCACGATGAACCACGAGCAGGCCGGCTGTTGCCGGTCGCGACGGGCCCTGTTGGCCGGCACCGGCGCGGCGGGAGTGGCCGCGCTGACCGGCTGCGCGACGTACGGCCAGCCGGCGGCCGCCCCGCCACCCGCCGCACCGGGCGGCAACACCGCCCCGGCCGGGGGTAGCGCCGCCCCCGGCGGGGGCAGTCCCGCTCCCGGCGGATCCGGTGCGCCGGACGACGAGCCGGGCCCACCGGCGCTGGCCACGCTCGCCGACATTCCGGTCGGCGGTGGAGCGATCTTCGCCTCGGCCGGGGTGGTGGTCACCCAGCCCACCGAGGGCACCATCAAGGCGTTCTCGGCCACCTGCACCCACCAGGGCTGCACGGTCACCTCGGTCGACAACGGCGCCATCACCTGCGCCTGCCACAACAGCGTCTTCGACATCGCCGACGGCTCGGTACGCAGTGGACCGGCACGTGCCCCGCTGCCGGCCGCGAACGTCACAGTCGACGGTGACGCCATCCGGCTGGCCTAGACGCGGCCCATCCCAGGCCCGGGCCGCGCGGGGCCGTCCGGATCACGTGATCCGGACGGCCCCTGCCCCACCCGCCGGGCGGATGGGGCAGGGGTGCGCGCCGGTCGCGTCAGGACGCGACGCAGCTCAGCCCGGTCGGCACGCCCGATCCGTTGCCGGTCAGCCCGAAGGTGGTGCTGGCCGAGGCGGCCAGTTGCCCGTTGTACGGCTCGTTTCGCACCGTCACCGAGGTACCGGACGTGGTCAACCTGCCGTTCCACAGTGACGAGATGGTGGTGCCGGCCGGGGCGGTCCAGTTGACCGTCCAGCCGCCGATCGCCGCGGTGCCGGAATTGCGTACGGTCACCTCCGCCTGGTAGCCGCCCTGCCAGGAGTTGACCACCCGGTACGTCGCGGCGCAGCCCTGATCGCCACCACCGCCGTTGTCGGCCGGTGTGGTCAGGGTCAACGGCGGTGAGGCCGCCGAGATGTTGCCTGCCGCATCGCGTGCCCGCACCGTGAAGGTGTAGCTGGTCGAGGCGGTCAGGTTGGTGGCCCGGTAGCTGGTGCCGGAGACCGTGACCACGCTGGCCCCACCGGAGCCGCTGGTGGTCCGCAGCACCTCGTACGCGGTGACACCCACGTTGTCGGTGGCGGCGGCCCAGTTCAGCGTGGCGGCGGTGGCGGTCACCTCGGTGGCCGTGGGCTGGCCCGGGGCGGTCGGCGCGGTGGTGTCCACCGGGTCGGTGCCGTCGGCGTAGCGCTCGGCGAGGCTGATGCCGGTGGTGGCGCCGGCGCCACCGAGGCGTACCTGGTGGTCCAGGCCGACGAACTTGCCGTTGTGCTGCCACAGCGCCGGCTTGAGCATCTGGTTGTACTTCGTCTCGTCCCAGCTGGTCCAGTCGTCGAGCAGCAGACCACCGGTGTCACCGGAGTTGGGGTTGAGGCACCAGAAGGTGTGGTGGATGCCGTTGTCGATCATCAGGTCGCGCAGCGCGGCCATCCAGCGGTCCTGCCGGGCGTCCTGGCCCAGTCGTCCGCCCCATTCACCGATCAGCAGCGGGGCGATGTTCTGTTCGTGGATGTAGAACCAGTTCGGTCGCCACACGTCGTTGGTCAGCGACTCCTTGTCGAAGTCACCGGCGAACCAGGGCTGCTCGAACACCAGCGGCCCGTAGTCGTGCGGCGAGTAGACCAGCTGGTCCTGGTGCGCGCCCAGGTCGACCGGGTGCTCGGCGACGCCGCGCAGGTTGCCGCCCCACCAGTTGTAGAAGTAGTTGGGGCTGCGGTCCGGGTTGGTGTTGGGCGAGTTCCAGGTGGCGCCGGGACGCGGGTAGACCTCGATGCCTTCGCAGAGGATCAGCAGGTTCGGGTTGATGGCCAGGATCCGCTTGCCCGCCGTCTCGCAGGCGTACTTGAAGTTGTCCTGGTCGGTGCTGGAGTCCCACTTGGCCCGCTGCGGGTCGTTGGGGGTGCCGTGCGGCTCGTTCTTGATGTCCATCGCGACGATGGTGTCGTTGGTGCGGTAGCGGGTGGTGACCCATTCCCAGCCCTGGTAGAACAGCTCCGAGGTGACGGTGCCCTTCCACCACACGGGGTAGGTGTGCCCGGAGTTGTCGGCCTCGGCGCTGTGCACGTCGAGCATGACCTTGAGGCCGTACTTCTCGCACAGTTGGAGCCAGTAGTCGAAGACCTGGAGGTTGTTCATGCCCTCCAGCTCCGGGTTGACGTACGTGTTGACGTTCGGCCGGATCGCCTGGCCGGCCTTCCACTCCAGCAGCAGCTGAGTGGAGATGGGCACCCGGACGATGTTGATGCCGCGCTGGGCCATCTGGCGGGTGATGTTCTCGATGTTGGCCGACCACAGACCGTGGAAGACCCGTTCGGTGGCGTTGAAGCCGAACCAGTTGGCGCCGGTCAGCCAGACCTGGTTGCCGGCCTCGTCGACGATCTTGTTGCCGTCGGTACGCAGCCAGTCGTTGGCCGGGACGGCGGCGCTCGTCACGGCGTCAGCCGTGGGTGCCGCCGTTGCGGCGGGCGCGGCGGCAGCCAGGCCGAGCAGCACCGCAGCCGCGGTGGCGACGGCCTGGATTTTTCTCCGTGCGGACATGCGACTTCCTCTGTGGTGGGTGATGAGGAACGTCGACACAACGGCCCTGCCCGAGGCCGTGGGAGCGCTTCCATCGACACCTTATGCGGTCGTCGCCAGCAGCGGAAGTGGAGGCACGCCGTTTCGGCGGTGACACCACCGACACGGAGTCGATCAACCGCCGCCGCTACACGGCGAGCGCCTCCCGGACGGTGAGCTCCGCGTCGCCGCCACCCTCGCCCGCGGAGGTGACCCGGCCGGACTCCAGCACGTGGTAGCGGTCGGCGACCCGCAACGCGAACCCGAGATGCTGCTCGACCAGCAACACGCTGAACCCGGTCTGCGCGATCAACGCCACGATCCGGTCCTGGATCTCGGCCACCACCGACGGTTGGATGCCCTCGGTCGGCTCGTCGAGCATCAGCAACCGGGGTCGGGTGATCAGCGCCCGGGCGATGGCCAGTTGCTGGCGTTGCCCGCCGGAGAGCAGCCCGGCCCGCCGACGCAGCAGCGGTTGCAGTGCCGGGAACAGGTCCAGCACCTCGGCGGTGGCCGCCGCACCGTCGCGGCGACCGTCGGCGACCAGGCGCAGGTTCTCCGCCGCCGTCAGGTGCGGGAAACACTGCTGCCCCTGCGGCACGTACGCGATGCCCCGGGCGACCCGCTGGTGCGGGGCGAGCCGGGTGATGTCCTCGCCGTCCCACTCGACCTGACCGGCGGTGGGCCGCAGCAGCCCGGCGGCGACCCGCAGCAGGGTGGACTTGCCGGCGCCGTTGTGCCCGAGCACCGTGGCGACCCCGTCGCCGGGCACCTGGACGTCGACGCCGTGCAGCACCCGGCTGCGACCGTAGCCGGCGTGCACGCCACGCAGACTGAACATCATGCCTCCAGAGGGGTCGGACCGGCGTCGACCGGGTGACCGAGGTAGACCTCCTGCACGCGGGGGTCGGCCTGCACCTGGGCGACGCTGCCCTCGCTGAGCACCCGGCCGGCGTGCAGCACGGTGACCGTCCGCGCGAACCGGCGCAGGAAGTCCATGTCGTGCTCGATGACCACCACCGTCCGGTCCCGGCTGACCTGCTCCAACAGCTCACCGGTGGCGTCGCGTTCCTCGTGGCTCATCCCGGCCACCGGCTCGTCGAGCAGCAGCAGCCGGGCGTCCTGCACGAGCAGCATGCCGATCTCCAGCCACTGCTTCTGACCGTGGGCGAGGGTGCCGGCGAGCTGGTCGGCCCGGCCCGCCAGGCCGATCACCTCCAGAGCCTCGGCCACCTCGTCGGGGATGCCGTGCCGGCGACGCAGCAGGGTCGCCCAGCCGCGCCGGGCGCCGGCCGCGATGTCGAGGTTCTGCAGGACGGTGAGTTCCTCGAAGACCGTGGAGGTCTGGAAGGTACGCCCCACCCCGAGGCGACTGATCCGGTGCACCGGGCGGCCGAGCAGTTCCCGGTCGTCGAAGCGTACCGAGCCGGTGGCCTTGACCAGCCCGGTCACCGCGTCGACCAGGGTGGTCTTACCGGCACCGTTGGGGCCGATCAGGAACCGGATGTCCCCCGGCGCCACGTCGAGGCTCACCCCGTCGACCGCGGTGAAGCCGTCGAAGCTGACCCGCAGATCCCGTACGTAGAGTCCGGGTAGTTGTTCCGTCACGACGCCTGCCCTTCCGTGCGGCGGGTCCGCCGCAGCCGGCCGAACCACCGCTCACCGTCGCCGCGGCGGGCCAGGCCGATCAGCGAGGCCAGGCCGCCGGGCAGGAACGCCACCACCACCACGAACAACAGCCCCTGCAGGTACGTCCAGCCGCCCGGAAACCGTTCCGACAGGGCGGTACGCGCCCAGGCCACCGCCACCGCGCCGAGCACCGGCCCGAGCAGGGTGGCCCGTCCACCGACGGCCACCCCGATGACGAACTCGATGGACGGGACGATCCCGATCAGGGCCGGGGAGATGATGCCGACCGCGGGCACGAACAGCGCACCGGCCAGCCCGGCCATGCCGGCGGCCACCACGTACGCGACGAGTTTCACTGCTGCCGGGTCGTACCCGAGGAAACGGACCCTCTCCTCGCCGTCGCGTACGGCCACCAGCAGTTCGCCGTAGCGGCACTGCATCAGGTGCCGGGCCAGGACCAGCAGCGCCAGCAGGGTGCCGGCGATGATGAAGTAGACCATCCGCTGGTTGACCGGGTCGTCCAGGTCGTAGCCGAAGAAGCCCTGGATGTCGGTGAGGCCGTTGGTGCCGCCGGTGGTGCCCTGCTGGCCGATCAGCAGGATCACCATGGCGGCGGCGAGGGCCTGACTCAGGATGGCGAAGTACGCACCGCGGACCCGACGGCGGAACACCAGCGAGCCGAGCACGAACGCCACCGCCATCGGCAGCAGCACCGTGGCGGGCAGGGCGAACCAGGGGCTGGCGAAGGGTCGCCACCACAGTGGCAACTCGTCGAGTTGCCCGTACAGCAGCATGAAGTCGGGCATGTTGCCCGGTCCCGCGTCGGCGAGCTTGAGGTGCATGGCCATCGCGTAGCCGCCGAGGCCGAAGAAGACGCCCTGGCCGAGGGCGAGCATGCCGCCGCGACCCCAGGCCAGGCCGATACCGACCGCGACCATCGCCACGCAGAGGTACTTGGCCAGCAGGGAGAGCCGGAAGTCCGACAGCACCAGCGGCGCCACGGCGAACAACAGCGCGGCGCCGAAGGCGAAGCCGGCAACGGCGCGGAAGCGGTGCCGCGACGGCCCGGCCGCCGGCTTGGCCGGTGGCGGCGCGGGGTCGACGACGGTACGGGAATCACGGGCGACGGTGGTCATGCCAGGCTCCGGGTTCGCAGGGTGAACATGCCCTGGGGCCGCCACTGGAGGAACGCGACGATGGCGACGAAGACCATCACCTTGGCGACGCTGAGGGTGGTCAGGTACTCGCCGGTGGCCTGGAGCACGCCCAGGGCGAAGGCGACGATCACGGTGCCCTTGAGCTGACCGATCCCGCCGACCACCACCACCAGGAAGGCATCGATGATCAGGTTGGTGCCCATGGTGGGGCCGATCGGGCCGAGCAGGGTGAGGGCGACACCGGCGATGCCGGCCAGGCCGGAGCCGATGAAGAAGGTCATCCGGTCGACCCGGGCGGTGGCGATGCCGGAGACGGCGGCCAGGTCACGGTTCTGCACCACGGCCCGGATCCGGCGGCCCAGCGGAGTGATGCGCAACGCGACGGTCAGCGCGACGACGGCGCCGCCGGCCAGTGCCAGGATGAACAGCCGGTTGTTGGCGACGGTGATCCCGCCGGGCAGCGCAATGTTGCCGGTGAGCAGTTCGGGGGCCCGGGTCTGCACGTTGGGGCTGCCGAAGATGTCGCGGGCCAACTGTTGCAGGATCAGCGACACCCCCCAGGTGACCAGCAGGGTGTCCAGGGGGCGGGCGTAGAGGCGGCGGATCAGCAGGAACTCCAGCAGCACACCCATCGCGCCGGCCACCACGAAGGCCACCGGCAGGGCGATCAGCAGTGACCAGCCGGCCGCCGTGATGACCTGTTGCAGAACAAAGGTGGTGTACGCGCCGGCCATGATGAACTCGCCGTGCGCCATGTTGATCACGCCCATCTGGCCGAACGTGAGGGCCAGGCCGAGCGCGATGAGCAGCAGCACCGCTCCGATGCTGACGCCGGTGAAGAGTTGGCCGATGAGAACTGTCACGGTGGGTACTCCGTACTGCTGGTGGGGCGGTTCGGGCGGAACCGTGAGTCCCGCCCGAACCGGAGTGCCGGCTAGCTCAGGCCACCGGCCCACGGGTAGCTCTTGAGGTACGGGTCCGGGGTGATCGGCTTGCCCGAGTTCCACACCTCGGTGATCAGGCCGTCCGGGCCGACCTTGCCGACGCGGGCGGTCTTGGCGATGTGCTGGGTCGCGCCGTCCACGGTGACCAGGCCCTCGGGCGCCTCGAAGGTGATGCCGTCGGAGGCCTTGCGGACCTGCTCCACCTCGAAGGTGCCGGCCTTCTCCACCATCGCCTTCCAGAGGTAGACCGAGACGTAGGCGGCCTCCATCGGGTCGCTCGTCGGCTTGTCCGCCCCGTACTTGGCCTTGTACGCGGCGACGAACTTCTCGTTCGCCGCACCCGGGGTGGTCTGGTAGTAGTTCCAGGCGGTCAGCTGCCCCTCCAGGTACTGGGTGCCGATGCTCTTGACCTCCTCCTCGGCGATCGACACCGACACCACCGGCATGCTGGTGGCGGTCAGCCCGGCGGACTTGTACTCCTTGAAGAAGGCGACATTGCTGTCACCGTTGAGGGTGTTGAAGACCGCGTCCGCACCGGAGGACTTCACCTTGTTGGTGATCGTGCCGAACTCGGTGGAGCCGAGCGGGGCGTAGTCCTCCCCCAGCACAGTCATTCCATTGGCCTCGGCGTACGCCTTGATGATTTTGTTCGCGGTACGCGGGAAGACGTAGTCGGAACCGACCAGGTAGAGCGACTTGGCGCCCTGTGCCTTGAGGTAGTCCAGGCCGGGAACGATCTGCTGGTTGGTCGTCGCCCCGGTGTAGAAGATGTACGGCGACTGCTCCAGCCCTTCGTACTGCACCGGGTAGAACAGCAGCGCCTTGTGCTTCTCGAACACCGGCTTGACGGCCTTTCGGCTGGCCGAGGTCCAGCAGCCGAAGACGGCGGCCACCCGGTCCTCGCGGATCAGTTTCTCGGCCTTTTCGGCGAAGGTCGGCCAGTCGGAGGCACCGTCCTCACCCACGGGTTGGATCTTCTTGCCGAGTACCCCGCCGGCCGCGTTGATCTCCTCGATCGCCAGCATGATCGAGTCGCGGACGGTCACCTCACTGATGGCCATCGTGCCGGACAGGGAGTTGAGCAGGCCCACCTTGACGGTGTCGCCGGAGGTGTCGGCGGTGACGCCGGCGGAGGTCTTCTCGTCGGTGGTCTTGCTGCCGCACGCGGCCAGCGCGGCCGCGGCGACCAGGGTCATGGCACCCGCCAGGATGCGTCGTCCCCGGAACAGTGTCATCAAATCTCCCTGCGTCGCACGTGAAGCGTCGAGTCAGTAGCCCGGAAACGAACGCCGGTCCCGAGCGAAGGTGTCGAGCTGCGATTGCGGTGCGGTCCGGTGGAACATCGCGGCGCCCGACGGGCGGGTGGACGCCGACCGGGCACCGACTCGGATATCGGGCAGGGAAAGCTTCGATCCGCTTCATTGCGCGGATGTTTCCCGATCCTCAATAGACTGTTTCCGCTGCCGCGTAACGGCCGGTGTCGCGGACACGGAAAATGCCGGCACCTGCCGCCCTAAAAGGGCGTACAGGCGACCGGCATACGATTATCGGCCGCAGTGGACGGAAATTATCAGACTGCCGTCGAGCGGTTGGCGACTTCCGGCTCGACACCGGATACTTCACGCAGGAAGTATCTTATGTGGCCGCTTCCCGGGCGTGTCAAGGCACGGTCGGGTCACGCCGTGATCGATTCGGCCCGATCACGCTGCCGCGGGTCAGAGTTCGGCGACGACTGTGAAATCCAGACCGTCGGCCTCGGCCAGGTAGATGCGCTGCCGCACGTGCCGCCGCCGCAGCCGCAACTCGCCACGCGGTCCGTCGTACGACACCACGTCCGCGGACGCCTCCACCGCCCGTACGTCCAACGTGCCGGCCTTGGCGATGAGCGCGGCCAGCAGCATGACCCCCTCGTAACAGGACTCGCCGAGGCTGCCCAGCGGCGGCGCCTCCAACCCGAAGCGGCGGGCGAACGCGCCGTGGAAGTCCAGGTTCTCCGGAGTGACCAGGCCGGCGAAGAAACCGGCCGTGCTGAACAGCCCTCGGGTGCCGGCCACCCCGCTGGCCAGCAGCATGTTCTCGTCCATCAGCGTGCTCAGCCGCAGACAGCGCTGATCCAGCCCGGAACGGGCGAACGCCCGGTTGAAGCGCACCGCGTCCGCACCGACCAGCAGCATCAGCACCGCGTCGGCGTCGCTGCGCTCGATGCGCCGCAACACCTCGGCGTAGTCGTGGGTCTCCAGCGGCAGGAAATGATGCCCGACCACCCGGCCGCCAGTGCGCTGCGCGTACCGGTAGGCGGCCTGCGTGGTCCGCCGGGGCCAGACGTAGTCGTTGCCGACCACGAACCAGCGCCGCACCCCCACGTCGGTGGCGAGCACCCGCATCGCCGGCAACAGCTGGGCATCCGGGGTCTCGCTGGTCAGGAAGACCCCTTCGGTACGCTCACCGCCCTCGTACAGGGCGGTGTAGACGTACGGCACCCGGTGCGCGATGCGCGGTGCCACCGCCTGACGGACCGAGGAGATGTGCCAACCGGTGACGCCCTGCACCGCACCGACCGACACCAGCGCCTCGACCTCGGCGGCCACCTCGGCCGGCGGCGCCCCACCGTCCACCGGCACCAGTCGCAGCTCCCGACCGAGCACCCCGCCACGGCCGTTGACCTCCTCGACGGCGAGTTGGGCGCAGAGCTCGCAGCTCGGGCCGAACATGCCGGCCGGCCCGCGCATCGGGTACACCAACGCGATACTGACCACGCCTCGGTCGACGGTGAGCCAGGACGTCCCGGCGGCGACGCTCTGCGCCGCCCGCGGACTCCCGATCCCCGCCGCCGGCCCGGACATGAACACATGGTGACCGCCGCCGATCCTGGTGACCAGAGCTCCCCAACAAGCGGGACGTCTCGGTACGATGACGCGGCAACCCCAAGGCGGGAGTGCCATGTCAGACCATCCCGGCTCCGCAGCCGACCTGCTGCCCCTGCTCACCCGCGCCGAACGGCTGCTCTCCCGCCGGGTCGGCGGGCTGCTGGCCGACGAGGCGCTCAGCATTGAGGCCTGGCGGGTGCTCTGCCTGCTGGCCGACGGCCTGGGCCATCCGATGAGCGAAGTGGCCGCCGAGGCGTCCCTGCCGCCGGGCACCCTGACCAAGCTGGTCGACCAACTCGTCGACCGCAACCTGGTCTTCCGTCGGGTCGACCCGATCGACCGCCGCCGTATCCGGGCCTACCTGACCGCCCGAGGCCGCCGCGAGCACGAACGCCTCTCCATGCTGATCCAGACCAACCTGGCCGCACTCAGCACAGTGGACGACATCACCCTCGCCACCCACCTGACCGCCCTCATCACCCGCCTGACCCCCCACCCCCACCCCACCCCCGCCCCCGCCTAACCCACCCACCCCACCCGCCCCGCCAGGCGATCCCCACCCCGCCCCCGCCCTCGCCCGCGCCCCGCCCTCACCCCCACCCGCGCCCCGCCCCCGCGATCTTGCACTTACGGTCGCCGATATGCGGCCTTATGAGGCTTTCGTCGGGACCAAAAGTGCAAGATCGCGGGGGCGGGGGTGGGGCGGGCGAGGGCGGGGGTGGGTGGGGGTGGGGGTGGGGGGGGCGATTCGTTGCCCGCTGTCGGGGCGGCAGGAACGACGAGGGAGCCACGGATGCCAAGCTGGCTGACGTTGCTGGGAGGCTGGCTACTCCTGATGTCCGGAGGGCTCGGCCTGTGGCGCGGCGCCACCTTGCTGCTTCGCGGTGGTTCAGAGGCCCGTGATCACAGCGGCAGGGACAGCCGGCTGGTGCTGATGGAGAGTGGCGGTCAGGCCCTGCTCGGTGCCGCGTTCCTGCTCGGCGGCATCTGGGTGCACCTGATCTGGCCGGCCCTCCTCCTTCTGACCGTTGCATGCGTGTACGGGATCAGGAGCTGGCTGCGCACGCGACGGCACCGTTCGTCTCCCTCGGTCCCCGGCCAGCCGCCTGGGTGAGGTGACCGTCAGACGAAGGCGTCGGTGGCTTGCCACCGACGACGAAGCCGGGCTGGCGGTCGGTGCCGGCACCTGATGCCGCCGTGGCAGCGATCGCCGCAGTCACGGCGGATCAGCGGCGGATCAGGGCGAAGACGCCCCAGCCCAGATGGTCGCGGCGATAGCGCACGTGGCGCAACGGATCCTCGGTCAACTCCTGCCGCAGTTCGCCGGCGAGCGGGTCGTCCGGGTTGTCGTCCAGCCAGCGGCGCAGGTTGAGCCAGTGGGCCGCCGCGTAGCGGTCCCAGCTGTCCTGGTCGGCCAGCACCATCTCGACCAGGTCCCAGCCCTGCTCACCGAAGAGCCCGACCAGGCCGGGCAGGTCCTGGAAGTCGTCCCGGTTGGTGATGTCGCAGCCCTCGACGGTCGCCTGGTCCGGTGGCTCGATCCGCCAGTACGGCTCACCGACCAGCGCCATCCCGCCGGGCCGTAGCCGCCGGGCCAGGATCTCCAGGGTGCCGGGAACACCGTCGCCGATCCAGGTGGCACCGACACAGGCCGCCACGTCGACCAGTGCCTCGCCCTCGTACGCGGCGGCGTCTCCGTGCACGAAGCGGACCTGTTCCGCCACCCCCAGTTCGGTGGCTCGCTGCCGGGCGGCGGCGGTGAAGGCGGTGCTGATGTCCACGCCGGTGCCGACCACCCCGTGGTCGCGGGCCCAGGTGCAGAGCAGCTCACCCTTTCCGCTGCACAGGTCGAGGATCGAGGTGCCCGGGGCGAGTTTCAGCGCCCGCCCCAGGGTGGCCAGCTTCTCCGCGTCGAAGGGGTTGAGGATGCGCAGGTCACCCTCGCGGATGACGAATTGTCGCGGCAGGTCCATGCACCGGCACGCTAGCCACCGGCGGCATCGGGGCCAACCGGATTACCGGGGACCGGCCGGTCAACCCGGGCTGGCGGGCGGCCCGGCCGGGCCTGGGTCGACACGCAGGCCGAAGTCCGGCTGTCCCAGCCAGTCCAGCCGGGCCGAGGTCTGCTCGGCATGTTCGGCCAGCAGCAGCCGGACCCGGTACGCGGCCAGCAGCAGCGCTTGGAGGGAGTCCACTCCGTATGCGGTCTGCACCGAATCCTCACCCAGCCCTTCGACCTGGAACGGGCAGCCCCAGTCGCCGTGGTGCGACAACGGATCCGGATCCGGCTTCCCGAGGCGGACCACCAGCTCCGAAGTGACACCTTCGGGGTCGATGACCACGATGCGTCGCTCGGCGACGACCTCACCCAGTCCGGACAACCTCGCGCTCCCCTCCCCCGGCCGAATCCCGCCCGGCCGTAGCAGTGAGGCTATTCGCAGGATTGTCCGGCTCAAGATACGACCGCAAAGTGTGTGCGTCGGGCGCGGTGGCGGTCCACAGGGTCGCCGGTCCGCCGGCCAGCGGCAGCCGGGCCAGGGTGCCGCGTACCACCGGCGACTCGGGGGGTCGGGTGGGGTCGAGAACCAGCAGCGAGCCGGTTGCCGGTGCGCCACCGAGGACCGCCGGGCCGGCCCAGCCGGGTGCCTGGGGGCCGACCGTCAACGACTGGCGCAACAGCGGCCGACCTGCCAGGTCCACCCAGGTGTTGATCTCGGCGTGACCCGGCTGCTCGCGGTGCCGGCCGCAGATCAACTCGTCCCGCCAGTGCAGGGTGCCGCCTTCGGCGACCTCCACCTGGGCGTCGGCGATGTGCGCGCAGCCGGCCGCGGCGACCAGTTGCTCCGGCAGCCAGTGCAGGACGGCCTCCGCCGCGACGGTCGCCCGCAGCAGCATCCGGGAGACCGCGCCGGGGCGGCCCGGCAGCGCGATGGAGGCGGCGACCGTCTGGACGCGTACCACCGCACCCGGGCCGACCTCGACGTCGAGCCGCAGGTCGTCGCCGGCGAGCGGACCGGCCGCACCGCCGACGACGTACACCGTGACGCCACCGCCCGGGCCGGGGACCTGGCGCAGCAGCAGAGGGCTCTCGCCGCGCAGCTCGGCCAGGGTGGTGCGGCCGTGCCGGTCGGCACGGGCCACCAGCCAGGCGGTGGCCCGCATCAGGCCTGCCCGGCGGGAACCGCCGCCCGGGTGCCGGCGCTGGGCCCGGATTCGAGGCCGGTGGCGCGGTGGTGGGCCAGTTCGTGCCGGATCCACGCGGCGACCTGGGTGGCGAGGGGATCCTCGGTGATGGACTGGAACACCGTGGGCAGGCTGCCGCGCCGGGCCCGGGCGTCGCGGTCCATCACGGACAGGTCCGCGCCGACCATCGGCGCCAGATCCGTCTTGTTGATCACCAACAGGTCGGCGGCGGTCACCCCCGGACCACCCTTGCGTGGCACCTTGTCCCCGCCGGCCACGTCGACCACGAAGATCTGCCGGTCGACCAGCCCGCGGCTGAAGGTCGCGGTCAGGTTGTCGCCGCCGCTCTCGACAAGCACCAGGTCCAGCGGGCCCAGCGCCTCGGCCAGTTCGTCGACCGCGTCGAGGTTCGCGCCGATGTCGTCACGGATGGCGGTGTGCGGGCAGCAGCCGGTCTCCACCGCCCGGATCCGGGCCGGGTCGAGCACCCCGGCCCGCTTGAGGAAGTCGGCGTCCTCGGTGGTGTAGATGTCGTTGGTCACCACACCGAGACGCAGTTCGTCGGCGAACGCCCGGCACAGCGCGGCGACCAGGGCGGTCTTGCCCGAGCCGACCGGGCCACCGATGCCGACCCGCAGCGCCCGGACGGCGGTGGGCAGCGGGGCGTGCGGGTCGACCCCCGGTTCGGGGTGGGTGTGGGGAACAGACTCGTCGTGCGTGATGTCAGGACGCAAAGAGACGCACCTCCCAGGTGGCATGAGCTTCGGCGTGGATGTCGGCCAGTGGCGCGGCGGCGGCGGGCAGCCGCCGCGGTGGTAGTTCGGCGGCCCGCGCCGCGCGGGTCGCGGTCGCGTCGCAGGCGTCGGCGAGCCGCACCAGCAGGGCCTGCACCTGGTACGGATCGAGCCCGAGCAGGCGTACGGCGGCGCTTGCCGACCCGGTCACCGTGGCGTGCACGGCGACCGTGGCGACCTGTGCCGCATCGAGGCCGGCGGCGGCCCCGACCAGACCGAGCGCGAGCGGTTGGTGCGGGCCGCCCGGTGTGGCGGGCAGGTCGTCGAAGGTCGCGGCGGGCCAGATCTCCCGACCGGCCCGCAGCAGCGCACGGCCCTGCCGACGGGACACCGCCCGCTGCGCCGGCGAGGCCGTACGGGCATCCAGTTCCGCGTCGAGCTGGGCGAGCGTCAACCGTCGATCGTGGACACCATCCGATCTCGGCGGCAGGCCGGCCGCCTGGCGGGCGGCTGCCGCGAATGCCGCCGCGACCAGGCCGGCGGTGGTCAGCCGGCCGCGCAGGTACTCGTCAAGCGTGGCCAGGTCGGTCACCCGTCCGGCCGCGACGGCCGCCTCCAGACCGGACGAGTGGGCGTGCGCCCCGGCCGGGAACCGCCCGTCGGCGACCAGCAGCGCAATCGTCGTTGCGGCCATCAGAACAGGAAGTACCGCTGGGCCATGGGCAGTTCGGTCACCGGATCCGGCTCGACCACCTCGCCGTCGATGCGGACGGTGAAGGTGTCCGGGTCGACCTCGATGCGCGGCAGGGCGTTGTTCTCCGGCAGGTCCGCCTTGCCACGCGAACGCACGTCGGCCACCGGCACCACCCGGCGGCGTACGTCGAGACGCAGCCCGGCCTCCAGCGCCGCCGGGGCCACGAACGCCAGGCTGGTCACCGCCGCCGCACCGCCGTGGGCGCCGAACATCGGCCGCGGCAGCATCGGCTGCGGAGTCGGGATCGAGGCGTTCGCATCGCCCATCTGGGCGTACGCGATCATGCCGCCCTTGATGACCAGGTGCGGTCGTACGCCGAAGAAGGCCGGCTCCCAGAGCACCAGGTCGGCGAGCTTTCCCGGCTCCACCGACCCGATCTCGTGGTCGAGGCCGTTGGCCATCGCCGCGCAGATGGTGTACTTCGCCACGTACCGCCGGGCCCGGTGGTTGTCGGCGGCGCCGTCACCCGGCAGCGCCCCCACCCGGGCCTTCATCACGTGCGCGCTCTGCCAGGTGCGCAGCACGACCTCCCCGACCCGGCCCATGGCCTGCGAGTCCGAGCCGATGATGGAGATCGCCCCGAGGTCGTGCAGCAGGTCCTCGGCGGCCATGGTGGACGGCCGGATCCGGCTCTCGGCGAAGGCCAGGTCCTCCGGTACGGCCGGGTTCAGGTGGTGACAGACCATCAGCATGTCGAGGTGCTCGGCGAGGGTGTTGCGGGTGTACGGGCGGGTCGGGTTGGTCGACGACGGCAGCACGTTCGGTTCCCCGGCGACGGTGATGATGTCCGGCGCGTGCCCACCCCCGGCCCCCTCGGTGTGGTACGAGTGGATGGCCCGCCCGCCGATCGCCCGCAGCGTGTCCGCGACGAACCCGGCCTCGTTGAGGGTGTCGGTGTGGATGGACACCTGCACGCCCGAGGCGTCCGCGACCCGCAGGCAGGCGTCGATGGCGGCCGGGGTGGTGCCCCAGTCCTCGTGCAGCTTGAACCCGCCAGCCCCGGCCCGCAGCTGCTCCCACAGCGCCTCGGTGGAGACCGTGTTGCCCTTGCCGAGCAGCAGCACGTTGACCGGGAACGTGTCGAGGGCCTCGTGCATCCGGGCCAGGTGCCAGGCGTTCGGGGTGACGGTGGTGGCGCGGGTGCCCTCGGCCGGCCCGGTGCCACCGCCGACCAGGGTGGTGACCCCGCCGGCGAGGGCCTCGGTGACGATCTGCGGGCAGATGAAGTGCACGTGGGTGTCGACCGCCCCGGCGGTGAGGATGCGGCCGTTGCCGGCGATGACCTCGGTGGCCGGGCCGATCACCAGGTCGGGGTGCACCCCGTCCATGGTGTCCGGGTTGCCGGCCCGGCCCAGCGCCACGATCCGTCCGTCGCGCAGCCCCACATCGGCCTTGACCACACCCCAGTGGTCGAGCACCACAGCACCGGTGATGACGGTGTCCAGCGCGCCCTCGGCCCGGGTGGCCCGGGACTGACCCATCGACTCGCGGATCACCTTGCCGCCACCGAAGACCGCCTCGTCGCCGCCGACGCAGTGGTCGTGTTCGACCTGGATGAGCAGGTTCGTGTCGGCCAACCGGATCCGGTCACCCGTGGTCGGCCCGTACAGCGCGGCGTAGCGGTTCCGCTCGACGATGCTCATGCCGCTCCTCCCGGCTCGGCGTCCAGTGCCCCGCCGCACTCGCCGCGCAGGCCGGGCACGATCCGGGCACCGGCCAACGGCACCAGGTCGACACTGCGGCTCACCCCCGGTTCGAAACGCACCGAGGTGCCCGCCGGTACGGCCAGCCGCTGCCCCCAGGCGATGTCCCGGTCGAAGTCCAGCGCGGGGTTGGCCTCGGCGAAGTGGTAGTGCGAGCCGACCTGCACCGGCCGGTCGCCGGTGTTGACCACCAGCAGCGTGGTCACCGGCCGCCCGGCGTTGATCTCCACCGGGTCGGCGGCCAGCAGGATCTCCCCCGGGATCACGGGATCGGGTGGTGCACCGTCACCAACTTGGTGCCGTCCGGGAACGTCGCCTCCACCTGCACCTCCCCCAGCAGCTCGGGGATGCCGTCCTGGACGTCCTCGCGGGTCAGCACGGTACGGCCGGCGGACATCAGGTCGACCACGGAGCGCCCGTCGCGGGCACCTTCGAGCAGGAAGGCGGTGATCACCGCGACGGCTTCGGGATAGTTCAGGCGCAGGCCGCGTTCGCGGCGGCGCCGGGCGACGTCGGCCGCCACGTGGACGAGCAGACGATCCTGCTCATGGGGAGTGAGATACAAGGGTGGCTCCCGGTGGGTGTCCGCGCCCGTCGACCGCCGGCTGCGACGCCTCGACGCGCCGTCCCACGGTTCGGGGCTCGCCCGTCGGGTCCCGCCACGTGTGCGGGCCTCGGGAGTTCCACCCTCCCGGCCCACCTGGCGAGGCACCGACGGTGTCTTCTCGGATGCGGACCGCACCGCCCACCGCTGAGCCGACCGTAAGGGATCACGCGGATGGTGGCAATGGGCGGCCCACATCGCGGCCCAGGCTGCTCGTGTCGACCGGCCCTGGCCCGTACGTCAGCCGCCGCCCCACCGGCGGGCTCCACGTCACGGTGCGCCTACCTGCCGCACCACCGGAGATGACCAGAGCGTGAGGGCCGTCATATCGAGTGGACGCCGACCCGTCCCCTGCTGCTAGCCTCGGCCGCAGGTCATGAGTGCCAGCGTGAAGCCCCGGCTTGCTGGCCGGCAACCCTCGTCCGCGCAGGGGTGCCCCGGGTGAGGACCAGGCACCGGTGCAACCACCGGTGCAAGCGTGGCCTGGTTTCCAGGTCATCACGACCTTGAGGGAGACCCATGTCGTACCGCAGTCGATCCGCTCCCGTGGCGGCCTGCCTCGATCTGACCCAACGTCGCCACGTCGACATGATGCGGGTCTGCAGCGCCGCGTGTAGCTGACCGCGTCGCTGCCGGTCGCCGAGCCTGCGGGCCTCGGGTGACCTGATCAACTCCCCCTCTGCCATCGGTTCATCCCAGCGGTCCGTCGCACGACGGACCGTCGGTGCGGCACGTCCGTGCCCGCCGTCGTTCATCCAGGAGACACCTGTGCGAATCGTTCCTGCCCTGACCCGGGCCGCCGCTGTCGGCGTCGCCGCAGTCCTCACCGCCGTCACGCTTACCGCCTGCGGTTCGGACTCGGCCGGCGAGGCCGACAACCCGTACAACCTGCTCCAGCCGGGGGTGCTGCGGGCCGGCACGCTCACCGACGCGCCGCCGAACGTGTACCTCAAGGACGGCAAGTTCACCGGCTTCGACAACGATCTGCTGGTCGCCGCCGCCGACAAGCTCGGGCTGAAGGTCGAGTTCGTCGGCACCGACTTCTCCGGCCTGCTCGCCCAGGTCAACAACCGCAAGTTCGACATCGGCAGTTCCTCGATCACCATCACCGAGGCGCGGAAGAAGACAGTCGACTTCGGCAACGGCTACGACTTCGGCTACCTCGGTCTCAACGTGCCCGCCGGCTCGACCCTGAGCAGCTTCGACGAGCTGGCCGGCAAGCGGGTGGTGGTCGTGCAGGGCACCGTCCAGGACGACTACGCCACCACCAAGGGCCTCGACCCGGTACGGGTGCCCGACTACAACAGCGCGCTCAACCAGCTCAAGGCGGGCACCGCGGACGCCTGGATCTCCCCGGCCGAGATCGGTGAGAAGACCGCCGCCGACAGCGGCGGCAAGATCACCGTGGCGGCGAAGGAACTCAGCCCGGCCCCGACGGCGTACGCCTTCGCCAAGGGCAACGACGCGCTGCGCGAGGCGCTGAACAAGGCCCTCGACGAGGTCATCGCCGACGGCACCTGGACCCGGCTCAACGAGCAGTACTACCCGGGTCGGGCGATCCCGGCCGACTTCGCTCCCGGCAGCGGCACCGTGACCGTCCCGTCGGCGGCCCCCTCGGCCGCTTCCTGACCGGTACGACCAGCTAGCAGGGCGGAGGTTGACCCGTGGATCCGTTGCGCACCCTGTGGGAGACGTTCTTCGACTGGGAGTCGATGCGCGAGGCGCTACCCGAAATGATCACTGTCGGGTTGCCGAACACGCTGATCCTGGCGGTCACCGCCGCCCTGCTCGGCTCGGCGCTGGGCATCGTGCTGGCCGTCGCGGGCATCTCGCGAACCCGCTGGCTGCGGTGGCCGGCACGGGTCTACACCGACGTCTTCCGGGGCCTGCCGGCCGCGGCGACGATCCTGCTGATCGGGGTCGGCCTGGCCCCGCTCGGCATGCAGGTGTGGGGGCCCAACCCGTACCCGCTGGGCATCCTGGCGCTGTCGCTGATCGCGTCGGCGTACATCGGGGAGATCTTCCGCTCCGGCATCCAGTCGGTGGAGGCCACCCAGCTGGAGGCGGCCCGCGCGCTCGGCTTCTCCTGGGGCGAGGCGATGCGCCGGGTGATCATTCCGCAGGGCATCCGGCGGATCCTGCCGGCCTGGGTGAACCAGCTGATCGCCCTGATCAAGGACTCCAGCCTGGTCTACTTCCTCGGCCTGCTGGCCAGCCAGCGGGAACTGTTCCGGATCGGGCAGGACTACGCCGCCAACACCGGCAACCAGTCGGCGCTGCTGCTGGCCGGGCTCTTCTACCTGGCGCTGACGGTCCCGCTGACCCACGTCGTCAACTGGATCGACAGGCGACTGCGGCACGGCCGACCGGCCACCGGCCCGGCCGACGACGACCCCGACGACCTAGACCTGGCGCTGCCCGGCGCCGCCGGAGGGAACCAACGATGAGCGACTCGGTCAGCCTGAGCCTGCGCGACGTGCACCTGGCCTTCGGGCGTCACCAGGTGCTGCGCGGGGTGGACCTGGACGTGGCCCGGGGGGCGACCGCCTGCGTGATCGGCCCCTCCGGGTCGGGCAAGTCCACCCTGCTGCGGACCGTCAACCGGCTGCTCGAACCGGACCGCGGCGACGTGCTGCTGGACGGACGCAGTGTGCTGCGCGACGACCCGGACGCCCTGCGGCAGCGGGTCGGCATGGTCTTCCAGCAGTTCAACCTCTTCCCGCACATGAGCGTGCTCCGCAACATCACCCTCGCGCTGCGGCGCATCCGCAAGCTCGGCGAGGACGAGGCGGCAGCGGTGGCCCGCGAACACCTGGACCGGGTGGGGCTGGCCGCCAAGGCCGACGCCCGCCCGGCACACCTGTCCGGTGGCCAGCAGCAACGTGTCGCCATCGCCCGCGCACTGGCCATGCAGCCGCAGGTGATGCTCTTCGACGAGGCCACCTCGGCGCTGGATCCGGAGCTGGTCAAGGGTGTCCTGGCGTTGAT
The DNA here is from genome assembly GCF_000204155.1 of Micromonospora maris AB-18-032. NCBI lineage: Bacteria > Bacillati > Actinomycetota > Actinomycetes > Micromonosporales > Micromonosporaceae > Micromonospora > Micromonospora maris. Next base: position 4,022,831 of record NC_015434.1, read on the forward strand.
GGCGGACCTGTCGGCGCAGGGCATGACCATGGTCGTGGTGACCCACGAGATGGGTTTCGCCCGGGAGGTCGCCGACACGGTCGCGTTCATGGACGCCGGGGTGGTGCTGGAGGCCGGACCGCCGGCCGCGATCTTCGAAGCGGCGCAGCACCCGCGCCTGCGCCGCTTCCTCTCCCAGGTGCTCTGATCCCAAGTGCTCTGATCCCAGGTGCTCTGATCCCAAGGTGCTCTGAGCAGCCCGGGGGCCGTCGTCACTGCCCCGTCGGCAGCTGCCCGTCGAACTCAGGGCAACGCTTCATGGTGTAGTCCGACACCGGCGGCATCGCCGTCTTGAGCCCCTCGGTGGTCTGGCCGACGCGGGCCCACGCCGCCGGGTCCTCGGGCATGCTCTTGCCGGAGGCGTCGATGACCGCGGCGTAGAACTCGCCGAGCGTCGTCACGTCGGACTTGATCTCGGCTGGTGCCGCCGCCTTCAACTCCTTCAGCCGGGTACGGGCCTGATCCAGCTCGGCCTTGCCCGCGCTCTCGGTGAACAGCGGGTCCATCGAGGTGCTGAACGCCTGCACCGCGTCGCACCAGCGGTCCCCGTCACCCGACCCGGTGTCCTTTCCGCCGCTGCCCTGGTCCGGCGCCTGCCCGCCGTCGGCCTCGCTGGTCGCGGCTGCCCCACCCGAGGCGGTGCCGTCGTCCGTTCCGCCGGCACAGCCGGTCAGCATGAGCCCGGCCGCGAGCACGACAAGCAGCCCTCGAACCCGTCCCATCGTCTTCTCCTTCGACCTGAACACGCCGACCACCCCCGTCTGCCTCCGGCATCGCCACGGTCGCGGCACCCGCCACGTCGGGTCCACCACGGTCGTGTCCGGACACCGAGCAGTCTGATCGGCGGTCTTCGGGGGCGGTTCAGGAATTGTTCAGGCGAGCCCGATCCGGTAGCGCGGCCGCGGCCGGCTCGACACCGATCTCGGCCATCCGCACGACGTACTCCTGATGGCGCCGGTTGGCCTCACCGTGCCGTCCGGCGGCCGACAGCGCGGCGATCAGGCCGAGGTGGGCCGGCTCGTCGTAACCGTCCTCGCCGACCAGCCGCAGGTACCAGCCGATCGCCGCGTCGGGCCGGTCCAGGTGCAGATACCGCCTCGCCAGCCGGCGGGTCACCTCGCGGTGCAGTGCGGACAGCAGCGCCCGGGGCCGCTGGACCGCCGCACCGACGACCTCGTCGTCGGTGCGGAGATCACCGGCGTACATGGCCACCACCGTCTCCAGTTGGCTCAGCAACCGGTCGTCGGCGGCGGTGCCGGTCGGTGGCGGGCTCGCGGTGTCGGCGACGACTGCCGCCCGGGCCGCGTCGTGGAAACGCCACGCGTCCACCACCACATGTGCCGTCCTCAGCTGCACGGTGGCCGAGTCGGTGATCAGGTAACGGTCCGCCGGATGTCGCCGACCCGGGTCGAGCACACCCCGTACGGTCGAGATCAGCACCGACAGGCGGCGCAGCGCCACCTCGGCGCGGGCCTGCGGCCACAGCGCGGCGGCCAGCGCGTCGCGGGCCACCGGTCTGCCGAGCTGCGCGGCCACCATGTGCAGCAGATCGCGCGCCTTGCGGGACTGCCAGCTGCCGACCGACACCGCCACGCCGGCCAGCCGCACCGCGAACTGGCCCAGGATCTGCACCTCCACCTCGGGCACCGGTGCCGGCCCGATCGCCGCCAACGGTCCGGCGACATGCCAGCCACCTTCCTGTACGCCGATGCGGCGCAGCCGCTCGTACGCGATCCGCTCCGCGACCAGGTCACCGGTGAGCCGGGCCTGGAGCAGGGCGTTGGTGGCGAGCGCGAACTCGTTGCCGAGCTCGGCCCAGATCGTCGCCGCCTCGACCAGGTCGGCGAGCAGCCGGCGTACCGTCCGGGGCGAGGTCGCCTCGGGGTTGGCGCGGTGGGCGGCGAGGGTGACGAGTTCCATGGCCTCGGCCAGGCCCGCCGTGTCCCGCCGGCGACCGGTCTCGGCGCGGACCTGTTCGCCGTACCGCAGGGCGGTGTGCGGGTCTCCGGAGCAGAGGGCGACCCAGCCGGCGGCCAGTTCGGCGACGGTGGGGCCGGCGGAACTGGGCAGCGACAGGGCCCGCTCGGTGTGGCGGGCCGCCGCCTGCGGGTCGTCGGCGTAGCTGAGCCGGGCGAGCCCGGCGCACGCCTCCACCAGCACCTGCGCGTTGCCGTCCGGTTCTCCCATGGCCAGCGCCGCCCGGTAGGCGGCCACCGCCTGGTGGTTCGCCCCCCGGACCCGGTGCACTCGGGCGGTGAGCGTCAGCCCGAAGGCAGCCAGCGGGGAGCCGGCCCGCTGCCACCGGGCCAGCGCCTTGTCCGCGTCGCTGCGGGCGCGATGCAGGTCACCCAGGCCGAGCCACGCTTCCGCGCGGTTGTGCAGCGCCAACGCGAGCAGCATCTGCTGGCCGAGCAGTTCGCCGAGCCGGACCGCCTCGTCGAGTTCCTCGATGGCCGGTCGGTAGTGTCCCTCCTCGACCAGCCGCGACCCGACATTGCACCGGATCCGCAGTTGCTGCCCGAAGTCGCCGGCGCGTTCGGCTGCCGCCAGGGCCTGGGCGTACGCGTGCTCGTTTCCCGCGCGGTCGCCGTCGCCGAACGCGGCCAGCGCCTGTGCCAGGTAGGCCGCCGCCACCGCCGCGTCGTCGGCGCTGCGTTCGGCGACGGCGACCGCATCGGTGGCCAACTGCCGGGTACGCGCCTGGTCGCCCTGAGCCCAGCGGGTCGCGGCCCAGCCGGCGAGGACCTGGGCGCGGTCGGCGAGCGTCGACGGGTCCTGGTCGTCGAGGTCGAGGTCGACGCGGCGATAGCAGGCGTCGGCCGCGTCGAACCGGCCCTGCTGGTGCAGCAGCACACCGAGCCGCCAGGCCAACCCCGCGGGTAGCGGCAGGTCCGCCGGGACGGCCGCCAGCCGACGCAGGGCCTCGTCCTGGTGTCCCTGGTGGACGGCCGTCTCGATCGGGGTGAGCAGGTCGCGCATGCCCGGACCGCCCGTGCCGTGGCCTGAGCGTCCTCGTCCCACCTCATCGAGTCTAGTGAGCCTCGCCGCACCGACCCGCCGACGCGCGGTGGGCGTCGGCGGGAGCGCACACGAGAAGACCTGGTCACCGTGGGGTGTCGCGGTGGCGGAAGGCGGCCAGTCCGACGGCCAGCAGCACCACCGCCACGGCGGTGAGGGCGAGCAGCGGCGGTACGGTCGCGTCGGCGGCGGGTACGGACGGCACGTGCGTGTACGGGGACAGGTTGAGGGCGGCCTGCGGCAGGTCGAGCACCGTACCGAGCTGGCCGAGCAGCAGGAAGACGATCAGCGACGCCCAGCTCAGCCCGACCGACAAGCGCGGCAGCGTGCCGAACAGCGCGGTGACCACCCCGGCGACCACCAGCAGCGCCGGTAGCCGCAGCAGCGCCGCCCCGGCCAGGTCGACCGTCCAGCCGACCGGATCACCGTCGGCCACGCCGTACCCGAGGCCGGTGGTGATCCCGGCCAGCAGCACCAGCACCGACGCGCCGAGGGCCGCGCCGAGGACCTGCGTGCCGAGCCATCGGGTACGGCTGACCGCCGTGGCGAGCAGCGCCTCCAGGATGCCGTCGGACTCGTCGGTGCGGGTCCGCAGCAGCGCCTGCACCACGTACGCGCCGATGGTCAGTGCGAAGATCCCGAGCATCGCGGCCAGGTACGCGTCGACCAGTTCGGCACCGCCGCCGAGCTGGGCGATCACCTCGGCCGCCTGCGGGTTCTCCGCGATCATGGCGTCGACCTCGTGCCCGGCCGCGCCCATCGCGAGACCGAGAATCGTCACCGCGACCGCCCAACCGGCCAACGCCCCCCGGTGCAGCCGCCAGGTCAACCCGGCGGGGCTGAGCAGCCCGGACGCGGCCCGGGCCGGCCCACGACGGGCGGCGAGCAGGCCCGCGCCGACGTCCCGACGCTCGGCCAGCAGGTAGGCCACGGCGACGCAGGCGACCAGCAGGGCCACCGGCAGGGCCAGCGCCCACAAGCGTTCCGGACCGAAGGCCCGGACCTGGGTGCCCCAGCCCAGCGGGGACAGCCACACCGGCCACGCGCTGTCCAGGCGGGTCGCGGCGGCGGCCCGCTCACCGAGCACGTCACCGGCGGCACGCAGCAGGAACGCGACACCGACCGTGGCGGCGGCGAGGGCGTTCGCGCCGCGCGAGGTGACGGTGAGCTGGGCGGTGACGGCGGCGACGCCGGTGAAGGCGACACCCACCCCGCCGACCGCCGCCGCGGCGGCCACCGACCCGGCGACCGGCAGGCCGGTGCCGACCAGAGCCAGGGCGAGCAGCCCGGCGGCCAGCACGTTGGCACCCACCACCACGACCAGGGCGGCGGTGAGCAGGGCGTACCGCCCGACCGGCGCGGCACCGAGCAGTTCCGCCCGCCCGGTCTCCTCGTTCTGCCGGGTGTGCCGGGTCACCGCGAAGGTGCTGAGCAGGGCGGCGAGCAGAGCCAGGGTCAGGTACGACTCGGTGACCACCACGGCACCGATGTCCGTGCCGGCGATCGGACCGTTGAAGGCCCGGGCGACCACGCTGGTGATCGCGGTCTCGGCGTAGCCGAGGCGGGTCTGCGCATCGGGGTAGAGCCCGGCGACGCTCTCGGCGATGGCGTACCCGATCAGGGGGGTGCCGAGCACCCAGATGCCCAGCCGGACCCGGTCGCGGCGCACGGCGAGCCGGGCCAGCCGACCGGTGCCGGTGAGGGTGCTCATCGGGCACCGCCGTCGGTGACGGTGTCGCCGTAGTGGCGCAGGAACAGCTCCTCCAGGGTGGGCGGCGCGCTGGTCAGGGCCCGGACCTGGAAGCGGAGCAGGTGAGCCAGCAGCGTGTCGAGGTGCGCCGGCTCGACCTCCAACCGGACCCGCCCGTCGACGGCGCGAACCTCGTGCACCCCCGGCAGCTCGGCCACCCCGGTCAGCGGGCGTACGGTCTCGACGGTGACCGTGGTGCGGGCCAGGTGCCGCAGCTCGGTGAGGCTGCCGGACTCCACGATCCGCCCCTCCCGGATGATGCTGACCCGGTCGCAGAGCGCCTCGACCTCGGCCAGCACGTGACTGGAGAGCAGCACGCTGGCACCGCCGGCGGTGAGTTCGCGGACCTCCTCCTGGAACACCGCCTCCATCAGCGGGTCGAGGCCGGAGGTCGGTTCGTCCAGGACGTACAGCTCGACGTCGGAGGCGAAGGCGGCGACGATGGCGACCTTCTGCCGGTTGCCCTTGGAGTAGGTACGGCACTTCTTCGTGGGGTCCAGTTCGAAGCGGTGCAGCAGCTCGTCGCGGCGGCGTTCGTCGAGGCCGCCGCGCAGGGCGCCGAACAGGTCGATCGCCTCGCCGCCGGAAAGGTTGGGCCAGAGGTTGACGTCGCCGGGCACGTACGCCAGCCGCCGGTGCAGCGCCACCGCGTCGCGCCACGGGTCGCCGTCGAGGACCCGTACCTGCCCGGAGTCGCGACGCAGCAGGCCGAGCAGGATCCGGATGGTGGTGGACTTGCCGGAGCCGTTGGGGCCGAGGAAGCCGTGCACCTCCCCCGGTTCCACCCGCAGATCCAGCCCGTCGAGGGCGCGTACGCTGCCGAAGGTCTTGACCAGGTTGTCGATGGCTATCACGGACATGGGGGCCTCCCGCCGCACCGAACACGACTCACTGCACTGACCGATGGTAAGGGCTCGATGCGAGTCTGTCCGACCGCCGGTCAGGAGCGGCTACCCTCGACGGCATGACCTTGGCGGAGACCGACGGCACCCGCGAGAGGATCCTGCGCGCCGCGTTCGACCTGTTCACCGTGCACGGCTACCAGCGCACCTCGTTGCGCCGCATCGCCGAACGGCTCGGGCTGACCAAGGCCGCGATCCTCTACCACTTTCCCAGCAAGGGGCACCTGCTCACCGCCCTGGCCGAACCGATGGTCGGCGACCTGGAGAGGCTTGTCGACGCCGCCGAGTCGCTGCCGCCCGGGCCGGCGAGGTGGACGCTGCTGGAGGGCTGGGTGGACACCATGCTGGAACACCGCGGCCGTCTCGGTCTGCTCCTGCACGACCTCGCGCTTGTCGATCAGGGCAGCACCTACCAGCGGCTGCTGCGCATCGCGATGCGGGCCAACCAGATCCTCGCCGGCCCCGACCCGAGCCGACGGGACCGGGTCCGCGCGGTGCAGGCGATCGCGATGTGCAGCGACCCGGTGGTGTTCCTCATGGAGGTGCCCGCGCCGGTGCTGCGCGCGGACATGCTCGACAACGTACGCCGTCTGCTCGCCGACGAACCCGCCGCCGCCGATTCCCGGGGCGACGACGACGAGCCGGCGGTCCGGGCGGTGGGCCGGCGGCGGCCCGGCCGACCCCGCTCGATGGGCCCGGAGCAGCTGCTGGCGGCCCGCCGGATGCATGCGGCAGGTACGCATTCCATCGACGAGATCGCCGCCGCCTGCGGCGTGTCCCGGGCGACCCTCTACCGGCATCTCAATTCGTCGGACAATAACGAGACAGTATCGAGATAGTTTTGCGACGCGGGTCGCGGGATCAGCGCACCAGACCGAGACCGGTGTACCGGCGCTCGTGCGCCGGGAAGTTCTCGGTGGTGTGCGGCGCGTAGATCCAGGTGCGCAGCGAGTCCGCCGCCGTGTCGATCTCGACCAGCCGGACCGGATTGGTCCGCTTGGAGTGGAAGGTCTGGAGGAACGAGTAGATCCGGTTGCCGTTCACACCGGTGTCCACCCGCGACGCCGCCGTGCCGGTGTGCCCGGAGAAGACGAACCGGATGTTGGGATAGCGCCGCACCAGGTTGTCGAAGACGTACTGCGGGCTGCTGGCACCGAATCCGGCGCTCTGCCCGATGCTCGCGTCGCTTTCCAGGTAGTGGTGGGTGACCAGGACGACGTTGTGGCGCGGGTGCGCGGCGACCACCTGCTGCGCCCAGGTGACCGCCGCCCGCCGGGGCCACAACTCCAGGGTCAGCACCAGCCAGTGCACTCCCCCGGCCGTGTAGGTGGCGTACGCGTTGTCGACCTTGCCCGCCTCGAACTGGCCCTGCACCGACCCGAAACGCGCGGCGGTGAAGTACCTGTTGAACACGGCGGTGTCGCGCAGCAGCGGCCCGGCCGGGCTGCGTGGCTTGCCGTCCGGGCCGAAGACCTGCCCGTCGTGGTTGCCGATGGCCAACGTGTACGGCACCCCGGCCTGCTCCAGCGGGCGCAGCGCGTTGCTCGCCCGCACGTACTGGACGTGGTCCGAGGTGTCGTAGTTGATCACATCCCCGGAGTGCGTGACGAAGCGCAGATCCAGCGCGTTGCGCTGCGCCACCAGCCAGTCGATCCGCTGCCGAAACCGGTTGTCCGCAGCGTCCAGCACCTCCTCCTGGGTGTCGGGGACGACCGCGAAGCTGAACCTGGTGTCGGTCGGCGGCGTCGCCTCGGTCCGGACGTACGCCAGGTGGACGTTACGGTCGCACGCGCCGGTGTAGCGGTCGTTGACCAGGTCGATCCGGACGGTGTGCTGCCCCGCGGGCAGCGGCGCGCCGACCTGGTAGGCGCCGTAGTCGGTGGCGCTGACCACGTCCACCTCGCCGACCGGGGTGCCGCCCACGCTCACCCGGATCGTGGGCCACCCCTCGCAGTGGTCGCCGATCGCGCCCACCACCAGCGTCCCTGCGCCCTGCACTGTGGTCAGCGCGTAGCTGGTGTTGCGCCACAGGGTGGCATGGGTGCCCGACGCCGGCTCCGGTGTCCCGGTGGCCGGCTGGATGGATCCGTTGACCACGGTGAACGGTGACGACGCGGCCGCGTTCGCCGATCCCGCCAACACCCCGGCCGACAGTACGACGACGATCGCCACGATCGCGCGCGTGACCCGCATGGCTGCCCCTCTCCACGCCTGGCCCCCGTGCCCGACATCGGGGATGTTAAGCCACATCGGCCGGATATGCCCGGCAACGGCCCGTCAGTGGGCGCGCCCCGCCGGCGACCGGCACCGGGAGGTGAGGTCACTCCACGTCCACCCAGTCGAGCGTGCGCCCGACCGCCTTCTGCCAGCCCGCGTACCCGGCCGCGCGTTGCTGCGCCGACCAGGACGGGTGCCACCGGCGGCTCTCGTTCCAGTTGTCCCGCAACTCGTCGGTGTCCTTCCAGAAGCCGACGGCCAGCCCGGCGGCGTACGCGGCGCCCAGCGCCGTCGTCTCGGCGACCACCGGCCGGCTGACCGGCACACCGAGGATGTCCGCCTGCAACTGCATGCACAACTCGTTCACGGTGACCCCACCGTCGACCTTGAGACACTCCACGGCCACCCCGGAGTCCTGCGCCATGGCCTCGGCCACGTCCCGGCTCTGGTAGCAGATCGCCTCCAGCGCGGCCCGGGCGAGGTGGGCGTCGGTGTTGTAGCGGGACAGCCCGACGATGGCCCCTCGGGCGTCGGCGCGCCAGTGCGGGGCGAACAGGCCGGAGAAGGCCGGTACGAAGTAGACCCCGCCGTTGTCGTCGACCTGCCGGGCGAGGTCCTCGCTCTGCGCGGCGGTCCTGATGATCTTCAACTGATCGCGCAGCCACTGCACGGCGGAACCGGTGACGGCGATGCTGCCCTCCAGCGCGTACACCGGCTGTTCGCCGGCGAACTGGTAGCAGACGGTGGTGAGCAGTCCCGACTCCGAGCGGACGATCTCCGTACCGGTGTTGAGCAGCATGAAGTTGCCCGTACCGTAGGTGTTCTTGGCCTCGCCCGGCGCGAAGCAGACCTGCCCGACGGTGGCGGCCTGCTGATCACCCAGGTCGCCGGTGATCCGGACCGTGCCGGCGAACGGACCGCCCGACGCGGTGGTGCCGTAGGCGTGTGGGTCCGACGACGCGACGATCCGGGGCAGCATCGCGCGGGGGATGTCGAAGAACGACAGCAGCTCGTCGTCCCAGTCGAGGGTCTCCAGGTTCATCAACATGGTGCGGCTGGCGTTCGTGGGGTCGGTGAGGTGCACACCGCCGTCGGTGCCGCCGGTGAGATGCCACAGCAGCCAGGTGTCGGTGTTGCCGAAGATCGCCTCGCCGCGTTCGGCGGCGGCCCGCACCCCGTCGACGTTCTCCAGGATCCACTGGATCTTCCCGCCGGAGAAGTAGGTCGCCGGTGGCAGCCCGGCCTTGCGCCGGATGATCTCACCGCGACCGTCGCGGTCCAGGGCCGCGGCGATCCGGTCGGTACGGGTGTCCTGCCAGACGATGGCGTTGTAGTACGGCCGGCCGGTGCGCCGGTTCCACACCACCGTGGTCTCCCGCTGGTTCGTCACGCCGAGCGCGACCAGGTCGGAGGCGGCCAGGCTGTGCGTGTTCAACGCGGTACGCACCACCGTCTGGGTCCGTTCCCAGATCTCCAGCGGGTTGTGCTCCACCCAGCCGGCCCGCGGCAGGATCTGCTGGTGTTCCAGCTGGTGGCGACCCACCTCGTTGCCGCCATGGTCGAAGATCATGAAGCGGGTGCTGGTGGTGCCCTGGTCGACGGCGCCGACGAAGTCAGCCATGTCCGGATCTCCTTGTCATGCTCGTCGCGCCCCTGGCCACTACGGGCGCGGTCCGGCCACGCCGCATCCGACTGTGGTGGCGGAGCGTGGCAACGGATTGAAGCAGAGCAAAGCACGACCAGGGCACGGCGGCCACCGCGACGCCCGCCGCACCCGACCGGCGCATCGGGCCGCGAAGCGTCGCCGAACCGTCCGCTCGCAGGAGCTTGCCGTCGGGCAACGGGTGCGGATGTCGCCGGACGACGTAATCTGCCAGCATGAGCAACCTCGACCGACCGGATGCCAGCGGCCCGGACGGCGCCTCATCCGGCGGTGACGAGGTCGACTCATTACTCTCGCTGTCGTTCACCGGGCAGACGGTGACCGCGCTGCGACACCTGCTCGCCGCGCGGATCGCCGCCGCCGGTCTGCGCGGCGACGCGGCCGAGGATCTCGTCCTGGCCGTCCACGAACTGGTCACCAACGCCGTGCTGCACGGGGGCGGCCGGGGCCGTCTCGAACTGCTCCGGTACCCCGACCGCCTGGTCTGCGAGGTGAGCGACCACGGGCCCGGCGGGCTCGGCCTGACCGTGCAACGGCCGGCCACCGACACCCCGGGCGGTCGCGGGCTCTGGTTGGCTCATCAGCTGACCGGAGCGTTGACCCTCACCCACCGCAGCGATGGCATGACCGCCACGGTCACCGCCCCACTGATCTCGGGCCCGACCGACCCCACCCGGGCGGAGGGCACCGCAACTGGCGACGGCGGGCTGCCGCACCGGTGATCCGGTCCGGCAGCCCGTGCCGGGTCAGCCGTTCTGCTTCTGCTGGCAGGGCACGCAGAAGCGGGCCTGCGGCAGGATCTCCAAGCGCTCACGCGGGATGGCCGTGCCACACTTCTCGCAGTCGCCGTAGCTTCCGCTGCTCATCCGTCGCAGCGCGTCGGTGATCTGGGCCAGGCTCTGGCGGGTGGCGGCGATCAACGCGGCGTTGGTGTGTGCCTCGGCCGGGTCGCCGGTGTCAGCGGTCAACTCGGTCAGCCGCGCGGTCTGCGCTTCGAACTCGTGCGTCAACGTCGTCCTGAGGTCGGTCAGCCACTTCTGGTCGAACGTGTCGGTGCTCATGTCGGATCCCTCTCCTGGAAAATAGAAAAGGGCCGAAGCCTTTGGCTTCGCCCTTGGTCGTCCGGTGGGTTGGACGATTCCCGGAGGGCTCCGGCCTGCGGGGCTCGGCTGGCCGTGACCAACCTGCCCGGAAACCCAGACCGTGCGAACCGCCGCAGCCAGCACCGGCGTCGCCGTGACGACGGCGACGCGGTTCATCAGCGCGACGGGGTACATCGAACCACCATAGACGCATTCGCAGGGCAAACCAACGGCAATATCGAGGACCTGGCCGCCGGAGCCGACGGCCCGGCCGAGGAGGGCTCGTACCAGGATCAAAGCCGCTAAAGTGACAAACAGCGGCGGGGTCTGCGCTCCACCCGACCGACCGTTCGCGCGGATTCGGTCCTTCGCTGCCGATCGTCGCCGGACGGGACCCTTGGAGTTGGTGCGATGTCGGAGTCGGTTCGGGCGTTTTTCGACGACCTCACCCACAGCGGTGGTCGGATGCTCCGGAAGGTCTCCGGCAGCGTGCGCTTCGATCTCGCCCACCCCCGCGGAGTGGATCACTGGCTGGTCACCATCGACCAGGGCCGGATCACCGTGTCCCAGGGCGGCGCGGTGGAAGCCGACACGGTGATCGGCGCCGACGAGACGTTGTTCCTCCGGATGGCGCACGGGGAGATCAAGCCCTTGTCCGCCTGGCTGCGCAACGACTTCACCGCGGACGGCGAGTTCCGTTTCGTGATCATGTTGGAGCGCCTCTTCGCCCCGCCGAAGGGGGCCCGCCATCCGCGGGTCGCGGCGATGCTGCCGTCGGCGGACGATCGGGAACCCGCATGAAGCGGATGGTACGCATCCTCGACGGCAACATCTTCGCGCTCAGCGAGGACAACGGGGACATGACCTTCGACCCGCCCAGCCCGAGCGGGTTCTTCGTCTTCGACACCCGCTTCCTGTCCACCTGGCGGCTGACCCTCGACGGCGAGCAGTTGCACCCGCTGGCGATCCACGAGCCGAGCTACTACGAGATCCGCTTGTTCCTGGTCCCCGGCAACCCGACGCACTACGTCGACGCGAAGGTCTCGATCATCCGGGACCGGTGGATCTCCGACAGCAGCTTCACCGAACGCCTCACCGTGCTCAACCACACCTGCGAGCCGGCCGAGTACGTGTTACGCATCGACATCGACAGCGACTTCGCGCCGATCTACAACGTGGTCTGGCCGCGGGCGACGCGGTTGCGCGGATATCGGGAGGTGTCCGAGGACCGGTTGCGGCTCGGCTACCGGCGGGAACGGTTCCACCGCGCCACCGAGGTCTCGACCACCGAACCGGCAGCTGTCGACAACCAGGGGATGACCTACCGGATACAGGTCGACCGACAGGGGCGGTGGAGCACGACCCTGACCGTCCGGAGCCTGGTCCTCCGCCCGGACGGTGCCGACGTACGCGAACAGTTGGGGCACACGCACGGCCAGGTCGGCACCCAGTTGCGCCACGACCTGAGCCGGTGGCTGGCCGACGCGCCCCGACTGCACTGTGACTGGCAACCGCTGACCACGACCTATCGACGCGGCCTGACCGACCTGGCCGGCCTGCGATTCGCCCCGCTCGCGATGCCGCACGAGACGATGCTCACCGCCGGCCTGCCCTGGTCGGCCACCATCGTGGGCCGCGACGCCATCCTCACCTGCTACCAGACCCTGCCCTTCGTCCCCCGCACGGCCGCCACCACGCTCCGGCTGCTCGCCCTGGACCAGGGCACGGTGCTCGACGACTTCCGGGACGAGGAACCCGGGAAGATCCTCAACGAGTTCCGGTACGGGGAGTTGGCGGCCTTCGAGGAGCGACCCCAGTCCCCGTACTTCGGCGGCGCGGACGTCACGCCGCTGTTCGTCGTACTGCTCGACGAGTACGAGCGGTGGACCGGCGACGGCCAACTGGTCCGCGACCTGGAGGAGGCCGCCCGCGCGGCCCTGCACTGGATCGACGAGTACGGCGACATCCGCGGCGACGGCTACCTCTGGTACCGGCGGCGCAACGAGAACAGCGGTGCCATGAACCACTGCTGGAAGGACTCGCCGGAGGCGATCTGCTACCGCGACGGCCGGCTGCCGGGACTGCCCCGCGCCACCTGCGAACTGCAGGGTTACGCGTACGACGCCCGACGTCGCGGGGCCCGGCTGGCCCGTGAGTTCTGGGGTGACCCGGCGTACGCCGACCGCCTGGAACGGCAGGCCGAGGAGCTCAAGCAGCGGTTCAACCGGGACTTCTGGATCGAGCAGGGCGAGTACTTCGCGCTGGCGCTCGGCCCGGACGGCGACCACGTCGACGCCCTCGCCTCGAACATGGGCCACCTGCTGTGGAGTGGCATCGTCGACGAGTCCCGGGCCCCGGCGGTGGCCCGACACCTGCTCGGGCCCCAGATGTTCTCCGGCTGGGGAGTGCGGACGCTGGGCACCGGACAGGCCAGGTACAACCCGCTCGGCTATCACCTGGGCACGGTGTGGCCGTTCGACAACGCGTTGATCGCCGCCGGGCTGCGCCGGTACGGCTTCGTCGCCGAGGCCGGGATCATCGCCGAGGGCGTCATCGACGCCGCCCAGCACTTCGGCGGGCGGATGCCGGAGTCGTTCGCCGGCTACGAACGGGCTCTGACCCGCTATCCCGTGCCGTATCCGGCGGCGAACAGCCCGCAGGCCTCCGCGACCGGCTCGACCTTCCTGCTGCTGCGCACCCTGCTCGGCCTCGAACCGTACGGCGAACACCTGGTGGTCCACCCCGCCATCCCGCAGCGTTTCGGCCGGATCGAGTTGCTCGACATCCCCGGACGGTGGGGGCGGATGGACGCGATCGGCAACGCCCGCATCACCACCTGACCACACTGGACGGTCGACCCCGACCCGGGCCGGCGACCACGGGCGGGCGGGGCGTAACGTGCATCGACATGACCGGAGTAGCCCACTCGCACTGCTCGTACTGCGGCACGGCATATCCCGCGGAGGCCGGTTGGCCCCGGCTCTGCGCGAACTGCGGTCAGACGGTGTGGCGCAATCCGCTGCCCGTCGCGGTGGCACTGCTGCCGGTGCTCACCCCGGACGGTATCGGTGTGGTGGCCGTGCGGCGTGCCATCGAGCCCGCCCGTGGGCTGCTCGCCCTACCCGGCGGCTTCATCGAGTACGGCGAGCGGTGGGCGCAGGCGCTGGTGCGCGAACTGCGGGAGGAGACCGGGCTGGTCGCCGACCCGGACCAGGTCGACCTCGTCGCGGTGCAGAACGCGCCGGCGGGCGGCACCCTGCTCGTCTTCGGTGAACTGCCGGCGCGCCCGATCGAGGAGCTGCCCGCCTCGGCGCCCACGGCGGAGGCCACCGAATGGTTGGTGCTGACCCGGCCGACCGAGTTGGCCTTCTCCACGCACACCGAGGTGCTTGCCGACTTCTTCGCCCGCCACGCCGGCTGACCCGCCCGGTTCCGCGTGACGACTCCCTAGCCGCGCCCCGCCGGCACCGGTGGGGTGGCGAACGGGATGCCGGTGGGTTCGGGCACGCTCACCGCCGGTCGGGCCGGGTGCCGCCACAGGCCACGCTCACCCAGCACCGGCAGCACTCCCTCGCCGAACCAGTACGCCTCCTCCAGATGCGGCTGTCCGGACAGGACGAACTCGTCGATGCCGAGGGCGTGGTACTCGGCGATCCGGTCGGCCACCTCGGTGTGGCTGCCCACCAGGGCGGTGCCCGCGCCGCCGCGGACCAGCCCGACGCCGGCCCAGAGGTTCGGCGAGACCTCCAGGCCGTCGCGGGACCCGCCGTGCAGGTCGAGCATCCGGCGCTGCCCCTCCGACTCGCTGCGACGCAGCCCTTCCTGGGCGGCCCGGATGTCGGCGTCGGCGATGCCGTCGAGCAGCCGGCGGGCCTGCGCCCACGCGTCCTCGCTGGTGTCGCGGGCGATGACGTGCAGCCGGATGCCGAACCGGACGTCGCGTCCGGCTTCGGCGGCCAGCCCTCGGATCCAGTCGAGCTTCGCGGCCACCTGCGCGGGCGGCTCACCCCAGGTGAGGTAGACGTCGCTGTGCCGGGCGGCGACCGGACCGGCAGCGGCCGACGATCCTCCGAAGTAGACCGGCGGCACCGGGTCGGGCAGCCGGGCCAGTCGCGCCCGTTCGACCCGGACGTACGGTCCGTCGTGGTCGACCGTCGCACCGCCCCACAGCGCCCGCACCACCGTCAGGAACTCGTCGGTACGGGCGTACCGGGCGTCCTTGTCCAGGAAGTCGCCGTAGGCGCGCTGCTCGTGGGCCTCGCCACCGGTGACCACGTTGACCAGCAGCCGCCCACCGGAGAGGCGCTGGAAGGTGGCGCCCATCTGCGCCGCCAGGGTCGGTGAGAGCAGGCCCGGGCGGAAGGCCACCAGGAACTTCAGCCGCTCGGTGACCTCGGTCAGCATGGCGGTGCTCAGCCAGGCGTCCTCGCACCAGGCGCCGGTGGGCGTGAGGGCGCCGACGAAGCCCAACTGCTCGGCCGTACGGGCGATCTGGCCCAGATAGGCGACGGTCGGCGGACGGGAGCCGCCGGCTCTGCCCACCGGCACGCCGTGACCGCCGCCCACGATGTCCCGGCTGTCGCCGTACGTGGGCAGGAACCAGTGGAAGGTCAACATGGCTCGATCCTCCGGGCGCGGGTTGGCTGCTCCGACCGGCCGTCCTCGACGCGCTCGGGAACGACCACGCGAACAGACTACCCATAAAACCTATCGAGTTAGTAGGCTGCTGTCGCCGCTGGACCTCATCGATGTCCACGGGACCCCTTTTCGCCGTCGAGGAGTGCTCATGCGTACCCCTGCCCCGCGCCGTTCCCGCGTCGTCACCGCCGCCCTGACGGTGCTCACCCTGGTCGCCGTCGGGGCGCTGACCGGCTGCGCCGACGATCCGGCCGGCAGCGACGACACGCCCCGACTGCGCATCGGCTACCAGCGTTTCGGCGGGCTGAGCCTGGTCAAGGCCCGAGGTGAAGCGCCGGACGCCGAGTGGTCGCTGTTCGAGAGCGGACCGGCGCTGACCGAGGCGCTCAAGGCCGGCTCCATCGACATCGGCCAGACCGGAGAGGCACCGCCGATCTTCGCCGCCGCCGGCCGGATCCCGTTCCAGATCATCGGGACCTCGGAACCGGTCCCGCAGGGCGAGGCCGTACTCGTCAAGGAGGACTCCGGCCTGCGCACCTTCGCCGACCTCAAGGGCCGTACGGTGGCGCTCAACAAGGGCTCCAACGTGCACTGGCTGCTGGTCCGCCTGCTGGAGGCCAACAACCTGACGTTGTCGGACATCAACGTCAAGTACCTCAAGCCCGCCGAGGCCCGGCCCGCCTTCGACAACGGGCAGGTCGACGCCTGGATCATCTGGGACCCCTACTTCGCCCTCGCCGAACGACCCGGGGTACGGATCGTCGCCGACGCCACCGGCCTGGCCAGCAACCGCGAGTACGTGCTGGCCCACCCGGACGCGTTGACGAACAAGTCCCCGCAGATCGAGGCGTTCCTGCGCACCTACCGCACGGTCACCGACTGGGGTATCGCCAACCCCACCGAACGCGCCGCGGTGCTCGCCCCGGAACTGAAGATCCCCGAGGACGTCACCAGCCGGGCGCTGGCCCGCAGCGCCCGCGCGCTGGCACCGGTCACCCCGGCCGTCGGCGACGAGTTGCAGGCCATTGCCGACGGGTTCACCACCCTCGACCTGATCCCCGGCACCGTGGACATCCGGGCCCGGATCGACGGGCGATTCAGCGAGGTGTTCGAGTGACCCGGGCGACCGCCGTACGGCCCGCACCTGTCACCGCCCCGCCCGCCGCACCGGGCGGGCCCGCACGGCCCGGACGCGGCCTGGCCTGGCGTCGGTCGACCACCCCGCTGCTGCTGGTCCTCGGGTGGGAACTGGCGGCCCGGTCCGGGGTGCTGGCCGCGGAGAAGCTGCCCGCACCCAGCGCGGTGCTGGCCACCGGTTGGCGACTGACCCGCGACGGCACCCTGCTGACCCACCTGCTCGACTCGCTCACCCGGGCCGGCGTCGGGTTGCTCATCGGCGGCGGACTCGCCGTCCTGCTCGGCGCGCTCGCCGGACTGCTGCGCATCGGCGACGACCTGGTCGACCCGCCGGTGCAGATGGCCCGGATGCTGCCCCACCTCGGGTTGGTGCCGCTGCTGATCATCTGGGTCGGCATCGGCGAGTCGCTGAAGATCAGTCTGGTCGCCCTGGGCGCGTTCTTTCCGCTCTACTTCAACACCTACGCCGGCATCCGGGACATCGACGAACGGCTGGTCGAGGCGGCCCGCACCTGCGGGCTGGGAGCGCTCGCCCGGCTGCGACACGTGGTGCTGCCGGGCGCGCTGCCCGCGCTCTTCCTCGGCCTGCGGCTGGCCATCGGCGCGGCCTGGCTCAGCCTCGTGGTCGGCGAGCAGGTCAACGCCCAGACCGGCATCGGCTTCCTGATGATGGAGGCCCGTGAATTCAGTCAGACCGACGTGGTGGTCCTCGGCCTGCTCGTGTACGCCCTGCTCGGCCTGCTGTCCGACGTCGCGATCCGGATCGTGGAGAGGAGGACGCTGACATGGCGTCGCGGACTTCGAGCCAGCTGACCGGGCCACTGCTCACCGCGACCGGCGTACGCCGCCGGTTCGGTGCCACCACGGTGCTGACCGGCGTGGATCTGCGCATCGCACCGGGGGAAGTGGTCGCCCTGCTCGGCGGCAGCGGCTCCGGCAAGAGCACCCTGCTGCGGGTGCTCGCCGGCCTCGACGACGAGGCCACCGGCGAGATCACGTTGCGCGGCCAGGCGGCGGTGGTGTTCCAGGAACACCGTCTGCTGCCATGGAAACGGGTGGCGGACAACGTCGCGCTCGGTCTGAGCGGTCCGGACGTGGCCGAGCGGGTCGCCCGGGCGCTGGCCGAGGTCGGCCTCGCCGAGCGGCACCGGGCCTGGCCCGCCGAACTCTCCGGCGGGCAGGCGCAGCGGGTGGCGGTCGCGCGGGCGCTGGTCCGCGAGCCGGACCTGCTGCTGCTCGACGAGCCGTTCGGCGCGCTCGACGCGCTCACCCGGCTGCGGATGCAGGGCCTGCTGCGCCGGCTGCGGGCCGAACACGGCTTCGCCGCGCTGTTGGTCACGCACGACGTGGAGGAGGCACTGCTGCTCGCCGACCGCCTGCTCGTCCTGGAAGCCGGTGTCATCGCCGAGGAACTGCCGGTTGACCTCGGGCCCACCCGCTCCCCCGACGATCCGGCCTTCGGCGCGCTGCGCCGCCGGCTGCTCGACCGCCTCGGCGTACCCGCCCTGTGAGGACCGGCGCGCGGCCGGGAACCGTCGTCCGGTCCCCCGGCCGCGCGCCGGTGCCGCCTCTCAGCTGAGGGTGAACCCGGCGAACAACAGCGAGGCCAGGCCGAGCGCGAGAACCAGGTTGAACACGGTGGCAGCACCGAACACCGCGATGGGACGCCAGCCGGCCTGCCGCAGCGCCGCCACCCGGACCTCCAGGCCGATGCTGACGAACGCCAGGATGAAGAACCAGGTCCGCAGGTCGTTGACGATCGCGATGGTGGCCTTGCCGTCGGCGCCGACCGCCTTCAGGTACCAGGTGGCGATCACCGACGCCGCGACGAAGCCGAGGACGAACTTCGGAAAGCGGCGCCACAGTTCACCCAGCCCTGGCCGGGCCGACCCGGGCCGCCGTTCGACGTGCAGGGCGAAGTACGCGGTAAGCGCCACCGCCACCACGCCCATCAACGCGTTCTGGGTGACCTTGACGATGCTGGCGATCTGGAGCGCGTCCTCGCCGGCCAGCGCCCCGGCCGCGGTGACCGCCGCGGTGGTGTCGATGTTGCCGCCGATCCAGGCACCGGCCACCGCCGGTGACAGCCCGAGCACGTCGGCCAACCAGGGCAGCAGGAAGATCGACGGAAGGGCAAAGACGATCACCAGGCTCGCCGTATAGGCGAGTTGTTCACGACGGGCGCGGACCGCCCCGGCGGCGGCGATGGCGGCGCTGACTCCGCAGATCGACACCGCGGAGGCGAGCAGGGCGCGCAGCTTGTCGTCCAGGCCGAGCCGCCCGGCCAGCCACCAGGTGAACAGGAACACGCCGGAGATCAACAGGAGCGCCTGGGCGATGGCGGGCCCGGCGGCACTGGCGATCACCGCCAGATTGATCGAGGCACCGAGCAGCACCAGGCCGGTCTTGATGAAGAACTCGGTACGGAATGCGGCGGCGATGCGGTCGTGTAACCCGGTCAGCGTGACCACCAGATTGCCGAGCAGACCGAGCACGATGGCGTAGACGGGATATTCGATCGCCGCCGCGACATCCTCCAGCGCCGTGCCGGCCGCCCACTCGGGCACCTGCTGTTCGAGATAGCGGGTGAGCGCGGCGAGGAGCACGACCACCAGCAGGCCGGCGGCCGTCCAGGCCCAGAACCTGCGGTCTCGCGGCGGCGGGGCGAGGAGCCCGGCCTGCGGCGCGGTCTGCGCGGCACCTCGGGTTGCCTCGGTGGCCATCAGGGCACCAGCCCAGCGGGGATCGCACCGGCCAGGACCAGGCAGAGCAGAGCGAGACCCAGGATGGTGGCGGCCCAGTCCTCGTTGATGGAGAACCGGCTTTCGGGTGCGGTGGGTGACGGTTGGGGTTCCAGCTTGGTCATGATCGTCTCTTTCGACAGATCGACGGGGCGGACCGCCCGCCGACGGCGGAAGCACCGATGAAGTAGGCCTATATTCCTACCGGGAAACTAGGTTTTCAAGCCCTTGTCCGTACCCGTTCGTCGGAGCCCGCCGCATCACCGGCAATCCCGCCCGGCACAAGGTCCACCCATGCCGCAGGCGTGACCGGCGACGGCGCGGGTAGACGGCGACGCCGCACCCGCAGCGGTTCGGTCGGGTTCCGCCACGCCCGGCCGGCGGAGACGACCCCGGGGGACGAATGACAAGCGGACCGCAGGCCCACGTCGATGTCGTGGAACTGCGGGTCCATGGTGTGTCCGGCGCCGGGGCCGAGCAGATCCTGAACCGTCCGCACAGCTACCAGGTCGCCGGGGACGGCAGCGGGGGCTTCTACCGGCCGCATCCGGACTATCCGGATGCCAAGGGCCCGGCCGGGGTGACCCTGGAGGCGTACCGGTGGAGCGATCTGCCTTCCGGGACGACGGTCCGGACCTTGTCGCTGATGTTCCTGTTGCCGTTCATGCTCTGCAACGTCGCCATCTGGATGCGACCGGCGACCCAGGGCACCTCGGGCGCGGGGATCAAGGCGACCTGCCGGCTGCTCGCCCTCACCCTCACCATGCTGTACGTGCTCGCCACGATGGGGGTGGCACTGGACCTGATCGCCGTCCGGTGCATGTCGAACCCGTTCTGCACGGCGAACCGGCCGTGGTTGTCCTGGCTCAGCGGACGACCCACCGGCCTACGCCTGTCGGTGCTCGCCCTGGCACCGGCCGCCGCCCTCGGGCTCGTCTGGCGGCTCGGCACACGACCGGGGCACAACTTCGACGCCTTCCACCGGGCGACCAACGAGTCGAAGCCCCACGCACTCAGCGCGGTGGGTCAGTGGGACGGCGCGCCGCTGGTGGGTCGCCTGCGTTCGCTGCACGTCGCCGCCGGCTTCGCCACCCTGAGCATCGGCCTGCTCATCGCCCGTTGCTTCGCCGGCACGTCGGCGCCGAGTGTCGCTCTCACCGTCGTGGCGACCGCGATACTCGGTGCCTGCGTCACGATGCTCTGCGTCCAGCGGTGGATCGACGCCCCGGACAGCGGACGGGCTGACCGGTTCTGTTCCTTTCTGCGCACCGCTGCCTGCGTGCTCACCGTAATGGTCCTGGTCGTGGTGGCGGTCGACCCGACACCCTGGCGATCGGCGGTGGGGTTGCCCGGATACAGCGTGATGGTCGGCCTGGTCATCCTCGCGCAGACGGCCCTGCTGTTCACCCTCGGCGTGGCGGCCCTCGCCACCCGTGGTCAACTACGCGACAAGGTGAGCGTGGCGGGCCGGGCGCGCGGCGGGGGCATCGACCCGGAGGAGTCGCGGCGTGGATTCGGCTGTGACGGGCTCGGATCGGGACCGTTGCAGGGGCTCGGCGCACCGGTCATCGCCGCCACCGCGACCGGTCTGGCGCTCGCCCTCACCGCAGACCTCGTCTTCCGGGTCGCGGATCTGCTCAACCGCCGTGCCCGGGCCGACGACGAACGCACCGTCTCCGCGCCGCTCGGCTTCAAATGGGCGATCTTCGTGTTCCTGCTGGCGGCGGTGACCGTCCTGGTGGGCGCGGTGGTGCTGAACCTGGCGAGTCGGTCCGTACGGATCAACAGCGCCCGGGCCACCGTGGCCCGCGACTTCCCCCATGCCCCCGCCGCAGCCCGGCACCGGCTACAGCAGGTCGAACACACCATCGCCCGAGCACGGTTCACCGAACGTCTGGAGACCCTCGCGGTGATCTACGCCGGTGTGGTCGGCGCGGGGTTACCCACCATCCTGCTCGGAATGTTGCAACTCGCCCCCGGCCACGTCGTCGAGCAACTGACCGGGATACCGGAGGCGGCGACCAACTTCGGCATCCAGGTGGGCAGCTTCCTCATCGCGGCCGTGGTGCTCGCCCTGCTCATCGGCGGCATCTTCGCCTACCGCACGGCAGAGTTCCGCCGGTACGTCGGGGTGCTGTGGGACCTGGGCACCTTCTGGCCCCGGGCGGCACACCCGTTCGCTCCGCCCTGCTACGCCGAACGGGCGGTGCCGGAGCTGAGCCGACGGATCACCTACCTCACCGAGCAGGGTCACGGCGTCCTGCTGACCGGGCACAGCCACGGCGCGGTGCTGCTCGCCGCCACGGTGCTGCAACTGCCCCGTGAGGTCTGCGGCCACCTGGCCCTGCTCACGTACGGGTCCCCACTGCGCCGGCTGTACGGGCGACTGTTCCCCGCGTACGTCAACGAGCAGGTGCTGCTCGATGTGGGCAGGCGGGTGAACTGGCGGTGGCTGAACCTGTGGCGCGACACCGACCCGATCGGCGGTTGGGTCTTCTCACCGCACCGCCCGGGCCGGGATCCGGTGCTGCCCGGGCCACCGGGCACCGTCGATCGACGCCTCCGTGACCCGGTCGACGTGGTTCCCCCGCCCGGCGACAGCGTGCCACCACAGATCATCGGGCACTGGCCAGGCGAGGCCGATCCCCGGTTCCGGGCCGCGGTGACGGATCTGGCCGACCGGCTGCGCAACCGACTGCCCTGAGCAGGGCGCTCGGCGACGTCGGTTCCACCGACGGCGGATATCCTTCGCCGGGTGAGCACCTCCCGCAGTGGCGAGCGGACCTTTGTCGCATCGAACCGCAAGGCCCGGCACGACTACACCATCCTCAAGACGTACGAGGCCGGGATCGTGCTGGCCGGCACGGAGGTCAAGTCGCTGCGGGCCGGCCGCGTCTCGCTTGTCGACGCCTTCGCCCAGGAACGCGACGGGGAGATCATGCTGTACGGCCTGCACATCGCCGAGTACGGCTACGGCAGTTGGACCAACCACGCTCCCCGCCGGACCCGCAAGCTGCTGCTGCGCCGAGTGGAGATCGACCGGATCCTGGCGCAGATCCGGGAGGGCGGGTTCACCCTGGTGCCACTGTCGATGTACTTCTCCGACGGCTGGGCCAAGGTCGAACTCGCCGTGGCCAAGGGCCGCAAATCGTACGACAAGCGTCAGGCGCTCGCCGCCCGCGACGCGGACCGGGAGATCGCCCGCGAGTTGGGCCGTCGTCTCAAGGGGCGGTCACGGCCCAGCTGACGGCGAGGGCGCCGGCAACGGCACCAGACCGCCGCAGCGCGGATCGGGCGGGCCCACCGGTCGACGCGGCATGAGCCATTCCAGCGCGGTGTCCTCCACCGGCCATCGGGCGACGGTGACCCGGCTGCTCGGCACCCGGTCGGCGTCCGGGCAGAGCACCTGCGCCCGCACCTCGTCGTTGGGCAGGAAGCGGACCTCGCCGGAGCGGCTCAGCACGATTGTCATCCGGTCGGTCACCGTCACCGCCTCGCCCAGCACCACCTCCTGGGTCTGCGGCTCACCGACCTCGACGGCCACCGCAGGCAGCAACGGGACGCGCAGGAACACCGCTCCCGTCAGCAACGGCAGCAGCCCGCCGACGGCGTAGATGACCGTCCGGGTCACCGCCGGGGCCATCCGCGCCGGCACCGGGCCGGTCAACACCAGCGCACCGGCGGGCGGGAGCGCCAGCAGCAGGGCCGTGGCCAGCTCGCCGTGTCCGACGGCCGACCGGATGGCCGGTGCGAGCCAGGCGTAGCTGGCCGCCGCCACGACGACCGGCAGGATCAGGCCGGTGGCCAGCAGCAGTCGCGGTCGATCCGGGTAGCGGCTGCGGGTGTGCAGGGCGACCAGCCAGACCAGCATCATCACCAGCCCGGGCAGGAACCGCAGCTGCCAGGTGAGGGCGGCGAGCGCCGCCGCCACGACCAGCACCCAACCCGGCGTACGCGCGGCGGCGTACGCCAGCAGCGAGCGCTCCGGGTCGAACCGCTGCGGGGCGCTGACCTGCAACAGTCGACCGAGCACGACCGGCACCAGCACCACCAGCGGTACCGCCCAGACCAGCGCGATGAGCAGTGCGCTGAGCAGCCCGAGCGGACTGACGTACTGCACCAGCAGCAGCATTGTCGACATGTCCTGTCGACTGAGCCGCCACAACCGCAGCACCAGCAGCAGTACCGGGAATGCCGGCAGCAGGGTCAGCAGCCACTGCTGCGTCTGGCGCGCACCCGGACGGCGGCGGCCGACAGGCCCGGCCGTGGTTGGTTCGGGTGCCGCCAGGCGGACCTCTCCCATGGCCACTGCCGCACCTCCACCTTGTCCGCCGGGCCGGGCGGTGGCTGCTGGTCAACCGCAACCTGCTGCTGATCGTTGTACTTCTGGGAGTAGCCGAAGTAGCGGTCGAAGGCCGTCCGCCACCGCTTGCCGTTACGGCCGTTGCGCGCCTCTTCCAGAGAGAGATTGACCAGGTCACGCATGGCCGGATCGGGGCCGGTGTTGACCCCCCACAGTTCATCACCGTCGGCACCGATGTCGAAGTGACGCAACGGCTTGGGGTTCGTCAGCTTCTTGACCGGCGGTGCCTGCTCGGCGAGGGGCGGAGCCACGAATCCGGCCAGCACCGCCGCGTCGGTGGTGACCGCGTCGATCGTGCCGTCGTACAGCTCCTGGATGCACTGGCTGATCCGGTTGCGGCCGTGGGCCTGCGCACCGGCCGCGGCCAGGTTCTGCTCGGCCGTCGAGGTCGCCAACGTGCAGACCTTGCGGCCGGCGAGATCGGCGAACGTGGTCGGTGCCAGCTTGCTGTCGGCGCGGGTGACCACCGACTGCTCGGTCTGCAGGTAGGGCGCGGAGAAGACCACACCCTGGCGTCGGCGATCCTCGGTGATGCTGTACGAGGCGATGACCAGATCGACGGTGACGAAGCGGCCGTCCGGAGTGCGGGCCTGCCGACGGGCCCGGTCCTCGCTCTCGATGGGCAGAAACCGCACCCGTGGCGCGTCGAAACCGAGATCCTCGGCGATCATGTAGGCGATCTCGATGTCGAAGCCCACGAACGCGCCGTTCTCCAGCAGCTGCGACACGCCCGGCTGATCGTCCTTGACCCCGATCAGCAGCTCCTGCTTGCCGGTGAGCCCGGCTCGTTCCCGCAACTGGTCACGACTGGGCGGGCCGGTCACACTGACCACCCGCACCACCGTGACCGCGGCCACCACCAGCAGCACGAGCAGCGCGGCGAGGCGCAGCCACCGCATCCGGGGCGTGGGACCGGAGCTCGCGGGCGCGCCGCTCGATGCTTCGGATCCGCTCATCGTCACCCCCGGCTACGCCCATCGTGAGGGTCTATTGTGGCCGACCAGCACCACCGGGTGACCCACAGTTACCCAAGCGAGATGCGTGTCGAGGCGACGCAGGACGATCAGCCGTCGAGCAGGTCGG
The DNA here is from genome assembly GCF_000204155.1 of Micromonospora maris AB-18-032. Classification (NCBI taxonomy): domain Bacteria; kingdom Bacillati; phylum Actinomycetota; class Actinomycetes; order Micromonosporales; family Micromonosporaceae; genus Micromonospora; species Micromonospora maris. Next base: position 4,047,464 of record NC_015434.1, read on the forward strand.
CGTGTCCGGCGCGCAGCCGGGCCAGCTCGGCGTCGCCCGGCGCGGCCCGGCGCTCCAACGCGGCCCACACCTCGGCCAGCGCCGCCCGCATCGCGCACAGCTCGGCGGCGTGTCGGCGACCGGCCTGCTCACGCTGCGCTTCGAGGCGACGGGACCAACCCGCGGTGACCTCGGCGAGCCGGCCGGCGTCGGCACGAGCCTGCGCGGCGCTGCGGGCAGCGTCGGCCGGCACGATCGCGGCGACCGGCCGGGAGTCACCGTCGCGGGTGACCACGGTGACGGTGTCGGTCAGCTCCGCCATCGCGACGAGCTGACTCAGTCGGGTGCGCGCCTCGCGCAGCGGCAGCGAGCGCGGTGGGGTGTTGCGCGGGGTGAGGGCGGGGACAGCCATGAATACATGATGGGTACCGGGTACGACACTTTCCGCCACCGTCCATGAGGGACCGCGCAGATCGGTGCGCGCGGGTCAGCGCGGCGGGTGGTCCCGGCGGGACGGGAACTGGGCACCGGGGCGGGCCAGGGTCGAGCGGGCACGCAACCCGACCGGGTCCGGCGAGTCGACGCCGACCGGGTCGGCTGCCGGGGCCCGGCGGGCGGCCAGGTAGGCCGCGGCGGCCCGGTCCTCGTCGGTGGGCGCCGCGAGCAGCGCGTAGACCAACCCCACCACGCCGAAGATCACGAGCAGTACGATCGGGATCAGCAGGCTGCCCGCCTCCGCGCCGGCGACCTCCCCCCGCCGCTCGTGCAGGTGCACCGACAGGGCGCTCATCCCGGTGAAGTGCATACCGTTGACCGCCACGCCCATCACCAGCGCCGACGCGAAGATCGCCACGCCGCGACGTACCGTCATCGCGAGCCACAGCGCGGCGGTGGCGGCGACCACGGCGATCAGCACGGAGAGCGCGACCCGGGTGGGGTCGTACCCGAGTTCGCCGTTGAGCCGCATCGCGGCCATGCCGGTGTAGTGCATCGCCGCCACCCCGGCACCGGTGAACAGCCCACCGGCGAGCACCCGTACCGCCGACAGCCGACCGGTGCCGACGATGGCCAGCCCGATACCCACCGCCACCACCGCGAGCAACGCGCTGACAACGGTGACCGGCACGTCGTACCTGATCCGGGAGCCGCTCACGGCGAAGCCGAGCATCGCCATGAAGTGCATCGTCCAGATGGCGGTGCCGCCGATGGCCCAGGCCGCGAGAATTCCCCACCAGGCCCGCTGGCCGGCACTCGACGCGGTACGGATCCGGCCCGCACAGATCAGCCCGAGAACGGACCCCAGAACCGACAGCGCGTAGCTGAGGGCGGGTGTGATCCATCCGTACTCAAAGTGATTGATTTCCGCCACGACGGCTCCCCCCAGAGCTTCCACCGGCACGCGGCTTACGCGCCGGTAGAATGATCAGGGAAGCGTTCACCAGGCACAATAGGAACAGTTGTCGGATGCGAACCGTTGCCGTTCGGTGACCTCACCGCCAGCCCGACTCGACATTACGGTGAGTGACGAAGCGGATCAGGCCGGCGCGTGGTAGGCGAGCACACCCCGGTTGACGACACCGATCGCCTGCCGGGCGGTGGCCCGAAGCTCCGCCGAGGCACCACCGGAGTCGGCGACCTGACCGAGCAGGTCCACCACCTGACGAGCCCAGCGGACGAAGTCACCGGCCGGCATCTCGCCGTCGAGTTCGTGTCCACTGGCCAGCACCTTGGCCAGCGCCTCACCCCGGGCCCACCGGTAGATCGGCCAGGCGAAACCCAGATCCGGCTCGCGGGTGACGGTCAGACCACGGGCGGCCTCGTCGGCCTCGATCTCGCTCCACAGCTTCAACGTCGCGTCGACCGCCTCGGCGACCGGACCGCGCGGCAGGGACGCCCGTTCGTCGACGTCACGCCGGGCCTCGAAGACCACCACCGAGACCGCGGCGGCCAGTTCGGCCGGCGACAGCCCGTCCCAGACCCCCCGACGTAGGCACTCCGCCACCAGCAGGTCGGCCTCGGTCCAGATCCGACCCAGCATCCGCCCGGCGTCGGTCACCTCGCCCTCGGCGGTGAGATAGCCCCGGGTGGTGAGCAGGGCGACGATCCGGTCGAAGGTACGCGCCAGCGATCCCGTCCGACCGGCCACCCGCTCACGCAACTCCTCGGTGTCACGCTCCAGCCGGCGGCGACGCTCCGCCCAACGGGCGTGCTCCTCCCGCTCCGGGCAGGCGTGACAGGGGTGTCGCCGCAACTCGGCCCGCAACTGGGTGAGCTGGTGGTCCTCGCCCGACTGCCGGCCCCGGGCGCCTCGACGGCTGTGCCGGTCCAGGCCGGTGCCGCTGACCTGCGCCGCCAGGTCACGACGGGCCGCCGGGTTGCGGGGGTTGAAGTGCTTGGGCACCCGGATGCGGGCCAGCACCTCGGCCGGCGTGGTGAAATCGCCGGGGCTGATCCGCCCGGCCCAGCGATCCTGGGTCAGCACCAGCGGACGCGGCTCGCTGAACCCACCGGCGGCCGGGTCGAGCACCACGGCCAGGCCGGCGCGCCGACCCGACGGCACCCGGATCACGTCACCGACACGCAGCCGCTCCAACGCGGCCACCGCCGCCGCCCGGCGCTGGCTCTGGCCCTGCCGGGCGAGCGCCCGCTCCCGGTCGGCGATGGACACCCGCAGCGCGAAGTACTCGTCGAAGTCACCGTGGTGGCACTCCGCCTCCACGCCGTACGCCTCGATGGTTTCGGTGTTGCGCTGCACCTGCCGGGCCAGGCCGACCACCGACCGGTCCGCCTGGAACTGGGCGAACGAGGACTCCAGCAACGCGCGGGCCGGGTCGGCGCCGACGCTGCCGACGAGGTTGACCGCCATGTTGTACGAGGGCCGGAAGCTGGACCGCAGCGGGTACGTGCGGGTCGACGCCAGACCCGCCACGTGCCGGGGGTCGGTTTCCGGGGACCACACCACGACGGCGTGCCCTTCCACGTCGATGCCCCGCCGCCCGGCCCGCCCGGTGAGCTGGGTGTACTCCCCCGGCGTCAGGTCGACGTGCGCCTCGCCGTTGTACTTGACCAGGCGCTCCAGCACCACGCAGCGGGCCGGCATGTTGATGCCCAGGGCCAGGGTCTCGGTGGCGAAGACCGCCTTGACCAGCCCTCGGACGAACAGCTCCTCGACGACCTCCTTGAACACCGGCAGCATCCCGGCGTGGTGGCTGGCCAGCCCACGCTCCAGGCCGTCGAGCCATTCCCAGTAGCCCAGCACCGACAGGTCCTCGCCGGGGATGGCGGTCACCCGGGACTCCACCACCCGACGGATCTCGGCCCGTTCCTCGGGCGAGGTGAGTCGCAGCCCGGCGGCCAGGCACTGCTGCACGGCCGCGGCGCAACCGGCCCGGCTGAAGATGAACAGGATCGCCGGCAGCAGCCCTTCGCGGTCCAGCCGCTCGACGATGTCCGGCCGCGACGGCCCACGCCAGCGCGGCCCGCGACGCCCACCCCAGCCGGCGGCGCGCCCTTCGCCCAGGTCGAGACGGCGGACCGTCTCCCGGGTGTAGCGCAGCAACTCCGGGTGCACATCGTGCTTACGGGCCGCCGCCGCGTCGTGGAACAGGTCGAACATCCGCTTGCCGACCAGCATGTGCTGCCACAGCGGCACCGGCCGGTGTTCACTGACCACCACCGTGGTCTCGCCCCGCACGGTGATCAGCCAGTCGGCGAACTCCTCCGCGTTGGACACGGTCGCCGACAGCGACACCAGGGTGACCGAGGCGGGCAGGTGGATGATGACCTCCTCCCACACCCCGCCCCGGAACCGGTCGGCGAGGTAGTGGACCTCGTCCATCACCACGTACGCCAGGCCCTCGAGGGTGGCCGAGCCGGCGTAGAGCATGTTGCGCAGCACCTCGGTGGTCATCACCACCACCGGGGCGTCGCCGTTGATGGCGTTGTCGCCGGTGAGCAGTCCGACCTGCGCGGCACCGTAGCGGTCGACCAGATCGTGGTACTTCTGGTTGGACAGCGCCTTGATCGGCGTGGTGTAGAAACACTTGCGTCGCGCGCCGTCGGTCGGCACCGGCTGCCCGGGCGTGCCGCGCAACGCCAGGTGTACGGCGAACTCGCCGACCACGGTCTTGCCGGCGCCGGTGGGCGCGCACACCAGCACGCCACTGCCCCGCTCCAGCGCCTGACACGCCTCACGCTGGAAATCGTCAAGATCGAACCCGATGTCAGAGGTGAATTCTTCCAGCGCCGGGAACTGTGAGGCCTGGGCGGCCCGGCGGCGCGCCGCGGCGTACCGCTCGGCGGGGCTCGACATGTTCTCAAGATTAGTCCGTACGCCTGACAGGTACCCGGCAAGGCCGACCGGCAGCCGGGTCGGAGGGGGTCGGTAGGGTGCAGCACGTGCCGGATCATGCCGAACCGACCGACTCCGTACGCGACGTCCAGCCGACCCCGTCCCGCCGTCCGGTGGAGGCGGTGCTGCTCGACTTCCACGGCACGCTCGCCCAGGTGGAGGAGCCGCGCGAGTGGGTCCTGGCCGCCGCTGCCACGTGTGGCGTGGATCTTGACCGGGTCCGGGCCACCTCGCTGGCCGACCGGCTGCTCACCGCAGGTCGGGCCGGCGGGCCACTGCCCGCCCGGGTGCCACCGCAACTGGCCGAGCTGTGGGCCGACCGGGATCTCTACGAGCACGCCCACCGGGGCGCGTACACCGGGCTGGCCGCCACGGTCGACGCGGGCATCGACGGCTTCGCCGACGCCCTCTACGAGCGGGTACTGACGCCCGAAGGCTGGGTACCGTACCCGGACACCGCTCCCACCCTGGCGGCCCTGCGGGCGGCCGGCGTACGGGTGGCCGTGGTCAGCAACATCGGCTTCGACATCCGCCCCCACTTCGCCGCCTGGGGCCTCGCCGACCTGGTCGACGCCTTCGTCCTCTCGTACGAGGTGGGTCGCTGCAAGCCGGACCCGGCGATCTTCTGGCGCGCCTGCGGCATGCTCGGCGTCGACCCGGAGCACGCCCTCATGGTCGGCGACACCCCCGCCGACGCGGGAGCCGTGGCAGCCGGCTGCGCCGCGCTGGTACTCCCGGCCGCCGACGTAGGCCGCCCCAACGGCCTAGGCTCCATCCTCTCCCTCACCACCCTGTAACCCCCCACCCCCACCACCCCCACCGCTCCCACCGCTCCCACGACCTTGCACCGCCCCCGCGACCTTGGACCGCCCCCGCGACCTTGGACCGCCCCCGCGACCTTGGACCGCCCCCGCGATCTTGCACTTTCGGTCGCCGATATAGGGCATACGCCCGTTATTCCCCGACCGAAAGTGCAAGATCGCGGGGCAGGGCTGGGAGGGGCGCGCGGGTGGGGAGGGTGGGTGGGCTGCGGCGGGGGTGGGGTGGGTGGTTAGGGGAGGAGGAGGTGGAGGGCGGCGGGGGTGGCGGTGATGGTGATCGGGAGGGGGAGGCAGCGCTCGCCGTCGGCGTAGGTGGTGATGTCGGGTGCGGCGAGCTCGACGGTGCGCGCTCGGTAGCTGCGTACCAGCGGATGGTGGATGTGGGTGCCGTGGTAGATGTTCGGCTTCTCGCGGATCAGCATGCGCCGGTTGAACCGCCCGCCCACGACGATGTCGAGCAGTCCGTCGGTCGGGTCGGCGTCCGGGCAGATTCGCATGCCGCCGCCGTAGGACGCACAGTTGCCGACGGCCACCAGCGCGGCGTCCAACTCGTGGGTTTCCCCGTCGAGGCGCAGCGTGTAGCGGCGCGGGCGCAACCGGGCCAACTCCACCAGGATCGCCAGGTCGTACCGGCGCGGGCCGCGCGGCCAGCGCATCCGGTTGGCCCGTTCGTTGACGATCGCGTCGAAGCCGGCCGCGAGCACGGCGCCGAACCAACGGTGTTCGCCGGTCGCCGTGGTGATCCGGGCGAGGTCGACGGGGCGGGAACGGCCGTCCCGCAGCGCAGCCGCGATGGTGTCCACGGCCGTCAGGGGATCGGCCGGGAAGCCGGTCTCGACGGCGAAGTCGTTGCCGGTGCCGGCCGGGACCGCGCCGAACGGCACCCGGGTGCCGGCCACCGCCTGCAGGGCCACGTGCACGGTGCCGTCGCCACCCACCGCGACCAGCGCCGCCGCCCCGTCGGCCACCGCCTCGTGGCAGACCGCCTCGGCCTGGCCACGGGTGTACGCGTCCAGCACTCGCACCGGGCGTCCACCCGCCGACAGGCGGTCCAGCACCTCGGGTAGCAGTCGCCGGTGCCGTCCTCGACCAGCGGTGGGGTTGGCCAGTACGGCGACCGGCCGACCTGCGGCTGGGCGGTGATCGCCAGGTGTCACAGCGGCTGGCTGATCGGCGGCTGCGGGGGGATCGTCAGGTGTCACGGCGTACGCCGTACCCGTACCGGCTGCGGCTGGGCCCTCGCCGTCAGACGCAGGTCGGCGGCCTCTTCGCCGCCGGCGCGCACGACCCGGGCGCTCGGTCGCGTCGGCCCGCACCGCGGGCGGTCGCGCCAACCGCCGCCGCCCGGGACCTGCCTGACATTTGTCACGGCCAAGAGTGTGGCACACACCTCACGTCATGACTGATCACACTGGAAGCGCCATAGGCCGAATAGACAAACTCATATCAGCCAGCAAGACCGAGGGCTCAGCCGATCAGCGGAGGGAGTGGTCACGGTGGACGATCGCTACGACAGCTACTGCGCCGCCGACCGGCACTTCTACGACTCGCTGGGCAACGCCACCGCAGAGCCCACCTTCGCGGCGGCCCGGCGGCCCCTGCCCGACGGTTGGCGCACCGAGCCGCTCGACGACTGGCTGATCTACGCCCCGGACGGCGGCTCGTTGCCGCAGCAGGGCTGGAAGATCCACGTGTCGGCGACCCTGGACAACGCCGAACGGGTGCTGGACGCGATCTGGGACTACTGCGTCCCGCGTGGCCTGTCGTTCAAGTTCCTCCGCGGCCCTCGCACCCTGCTGCTGCGCAACTCCAAGTACGCCTCCCGGGCGGCCAGCGGCAAGTTCGTCACCGTCTACCCGCACGACGACGCCGAACTGGAACTGGTCTGCAAGGAACTCGACGAGCTGCTCGCCGGCGAGTCCGGTCCGTACATCCTGAGCGATCTGCGCTACGGCTCAGGCCCGGTGTACGTACGCTACGGCGGCTTCGCCGCCCGCTACTGCCACTCCGCTGACGGCCAGGTCGTCCCGGCGATCGAGGACGACAACGGCGCCCTGGTGCCCGACCGCCGCGACCCGGTCTTCCACGTACCGTCCTGGGTGACGCTGCCCGACTTCCTCGCGCCGCACCTGGCCGCCCGCAACGCCACAAGCACCGACGAGGTGCCGTACCGGATCGAGAAGGTCATCCACTTCTCCAACGGCGGTGGCCTCTACATCGGCCGGGACCTGCGCACCGACACGCAGGTGGTGCTCAAGGAGGCACGACCGTACGCCGGTCTGGACGCCGACGGCACCGACGCGGTGGCCCGCCTCAGCCGCGAGGCAGCGGCGCTGCGTCGACTCGCCGACCTCCCGCAGGTGCCCCGGGTGCACGACGAGTTCACCCTCGGCGAGCACCGGTTCCTGGCCCTGGAGTTCATCGAGGGCCGGGCGCTGAACAAGGTGCTCGTCGACAGGTACCCGCTCATCGACGCCGATGCCACCGACACCGACCGCGCCGCCTACACGCGCTGGGCGTTGGACATCCACCGGCAGGTCGAGGAGGTCGTCCGGGCCATCCACGAACGCGGCCTCGTCTACGGCGACCTGCACCTGTTCAACGTGATGGTCCGCCCGGACGACCGGATCGCCCTGGTCGACTTCGAAGTCGCCGCCCCGATCGACGGGCATCGCCGGCCCGGCCTGCGCAACCAGGGCTTCGCCGCACCCCGCGACCGCAGCGGTCCCGCTGTCGACCACTACGCCCTGGCCTGCCTGCGCCTGGCCCTGTTCCTGCCGCTGACCCAACTGTTCCGGCTGGCACCGGCCAAGACCGCACACCTCGCGGACGTGATCGCCGCCCGGTTCCCGGTGCCCGGAGCACTCCTGGACGCCGCTGTCGAGGAGATCACCGGCGAGAGCCCGGCAGCGGCGGAACACCGAGCCGACCTCACCGTCGACGTCGGGCCGTCGCACCGCGACCGACTGGCCCGGGCGATCCTGGCCAGCGCGACACCGGAGCGCGACGACCGACTCTTCCCCGGCGACATCGAGCAGTTCCGCAGCGGCGGGCTCAACCTCGCCCACGGCGCCGCCGGAGTCCTGTACGCGCTGCACGTCAGCGGCGCCGGACGCCAGCCGGAACACGAACGGTGGCTGGTACGCCAGGCCACCTCGCCCGCCTCCGGCACCCGCTGCGGTTTCTACGACGGCCTGCACGGCGTCGCGTACGCCCTGGAGCTGTTGGATCGCCGGCAGGACGCCCTCGACGTGCTCGACATCTGCCTACGGCAACCGTGGGACGGGCTGGACCACAGTCTGGCCGGTGGCCTGTCCGGGATCGCGCTCAACCTCGCCGAGCTGGCCGGACGCACCGGCGAGACCACCCTCCGCGACGCCGCCTGGCGGGCCGCCGACCGGGTGATCGCGCAACTCGCCGACGCCCCGGAGTCCGACGTCAGCGGCGGCCGGCACCCGTACGCGGGACTGCTGCGCGGCCGTACCGGACCGGCCCTGATGCTGATACGGCTGTACGAGCTGACCGGCGATCCCCAGTTGCTGGAGCACGCCGCCACCGCGCTGCGGCAGGACCTGCACCGTTGTGTGGTACGCCCGGACGGCGCGCTGGAGGTCAACGAGGGCTGGCGCACCATGCCGTACCTGGGGCAGGGCAGTGTCGGCATCGGACTGGTGCTCGACCAGTACCTGCGGCACCGCGCCGACGAGCGGCTCGCCGAGGCGAGCGCCGGTGTCCGTCGGGCCGCCCGATCCCCGTTCTACGCGCAGTCCGGCCTCTTCGCCGGACGGGCGGGCATCGTCGCCTACCTCGCGGCGTACCCGGACGATCCGCAGCTGGCCACGGAGCTGGCGGCACAGGTGGAACGCCTCGCCTGGCACGCCCTGCCGTACGCCGACGGGATCGCCTTCCCCGGTGAGCAGCTGTTGCGGCTGTCCATGGACCTCGGCACCGGCACCGCCGGCGTCCTGCTGGCACTGGCCGCCGCCCGACCCGACACGGCGGTGACGCTGCCGTTCCTCGCGCCCCTGACGGGCGCCACCGACACCCTCGCCGATGCGAGGGGAACCGACCAACCCGACAAGCACGGGAGGAGGTGACACGACATGGCGCTTCTCGACCTCCAGGGCCTGGAGATGGCCCCCGCCGACCGCACCGGCGGTGGCAGCCGGGCGAGCCTGCTGCTCTGCGGCGACAGCTCGCTGTCCGTCACGACCTGCAACTGACGGGTCGCCACGCGAGGCCCTGGGCGGGGCGATGTACCCGCCCAGGGCCGCACGTCTGTCTCGCGGGAGGTCCGATGCCGACACCGACCGGCCCCGACCGGCTGCTGCGCCGGGTGGTCCGTGACGGCGGCGGTTGGACCGTCCTGCTCACCATGGTGGCGCTCATCGGCGCCGCCGCCGAACTGGCCCTGCCGGCGTCCCTCGGCTTCGCCGTCGACGCCGCCGTGGGCGGTACGGCCTCCTGGTGGCCGGCCGTCGCCTGCGCGCTCGTCGCGATCCTCCTGACCACCGACATCCTCGGTGACGTCGCCGCCGGCTACGGCGCGGCCCGGGCCACCGCCCTGCTGCGCCGGCGGCTGCTGCGCCATCTGTTCGCCTGCGACGTCCGCACCGTGCGCCGCTACCCGGTGGGTGACCTGGTCGGCCGGCTCGTCGGTCAGGCCACCGACGCCGGGCAGGCCGGGACTGCCGTGGTGTTCGGGGTCGTCGCGCTGCTGCCCCCGGTGGGCAGCGTCGTGGCGCTCACCCTGATCGAGCCGCTGCTGGGGCTCACCCTCCTCGGCGGGCTGGCGGTGCTCGCGGTGCTCATGCGGGCCTTCGTCACCGACGCCTCCGCCGCCGTGACCGGATACCAGCGCGTGCTGGGCGCCATCGCCGGGCGGCTGCTGGAGGCGCTCGGTGGGGCCCGCACCATCGCCGCCGCGGCCACCGTCGACCAGGAACGCGACCGGGTGCTGAGCGCACTACCGGAACTGCGCGGGTACGGGCTGCTCGGCTGGCGGCTACTGGCGCGGGCGAGCGCCCGTACCGCAGCCGTGGGTCCGCTGTTGCAGGCGGCCGTCGTGGCCGTCGGCGGGTACGCGCTCACCGCCGGCTGGCTCACCCCCGGGCAACTGGTCGCCGCGATGCAGTACGCGGCCCTCGGCGCCGGACTGGGCGCGGTGCTGGCCACGCTCAACCGGCTGGTACGCGCGAGGGCGGCGGCCAACCGGATCGCCGAACCCCTGGCCCACCCGACCCGCCGGTACGGCGACGAGCCACTGCCGTCCGGCCAGGGCGAACTGCGAATGCGCGGGGTCGGCGTACACGGCGCGGACGGGCGGCCGGTGCTGCGGGACATCGACCTGCTGGTGCCGGCCGGTGCCACGCTCGCCGTCGTCGGGCGTTCCGGCGTCGGCAAGTCGACCCTGGCCGCCGTGGCGGGCCGACTGCACGACCCGGACGCCGGTGAGGTGTTGCTGGACGGGGTGCCGCTGCACCGGTTGAGCCCGCAAGCGCTGCGCCGGGGTATCGGGCAGGCGTTCGACCGTCCGGTCCTGGTCGGCGAGACGGTGCATGACGCGATCGGTCTCGCCCTGCCCGACGAGTCGGCCGGCCCGCCCGCCGGTGCCGCCCCGGCGACCGCCGAGGTGCTGGCCGTGGCACGGGCCGCCCAGGTGGCCGACGTGGTGGCCCGCCTGCCCGACGGGTTCCGCACCCGGCTGACCGACGCGCCGCTGTCCGGCGGTGAGGCACAGCGCCTCGGGTTGGCCCGCGCGTTCCCGGCGCAGCGGCTGCTGATCCTCGACGACGCCACGTCCAGCCTGGACACCGCCACCGAGCACCGGATCAGCCGAGCGGTGACCGAGGGGGTCGGCGGTCGTACCCGGCTGGTGGTGACCCACCGTGCGGCGACGGCGGCCACAGCCGACCTGGTCGCCTGGCTCGACGGCGGTCGGGTACGGGCCGTGGGGCCGCATCGCCGGCTGTGGGCCGACCCGGACTACCGCGCGGTCTTCACCCCCGGCGGTGACCTCCGATGACCGGCGTACGCCGCACCACCTGGGATGCCCTGCGGGCCCGCCGCCGCCCGCTGGGGCGACTGGCCGCCTGGTCGGTGGCCGAGTCACTGCCAGCGCTGCTCAGCGGCCTGATCGTGGCCCGCGCGGTCGACCGGGGTTTCCTGGCCGGTGAGTTCGGTACCGGCCTGGCGTGGCTGGCCGGGCTGGCCGTCGCCGTACTGGTCGGGGCGGTCGCCACCGGGCGGGTGTACCGCAGTCTCGGTGCCGTGGTGGAGCCGTACCGCGACGAGTTGGCCGCCCGGGTGGTCGACGGTGCGCTGCGCGAGGCCACCCGGGCCGGTGGTCGCCCGGACAGCGCCGCCGTGGCCCGACTGACCCAGCAGGTGGAGGTGGTGCGGGACACCTTCGGTGGGCTGCTGCTGGTGGTCCGCGGTTTCCTGTTCAGCGCCGGCGCGGCGCTGCTCGGCCTGCTCGCCCTGTCGCCACCGCTGGCCGCGGCGGTGGCCGCGCCGCTGGTGCTCGGGCTGACCGTGTTCGCGGCGGCCCTGCCGTCGATGGTCGCCCACCAGCGCGCCCAGGTGGCGGCCGGTGAGGAACTCGGCCGATCGGCGGCCGCCGCGCTGACCGGGCATCGTGACGTGACCGCCTGCGGTGGGCAGGAGCGGGTCGTGGCCGCGGTCGACCGGCGGGTCGTGGCACAGGCCGACGCCGAACGGACACTGGCCCGGATGGCGGCGCTGCGCTCCCTCAGTCTCGGGCTGGGCGGCTGGCTGCCGGTGGTGGTCCTGCTGCTGGCCGCGCCGTGGCTGGTGGGGCGCGGCCTCAGCACGGGTGCGGTACTGGGCGCGCTGGTCTACGTCACCACCGGGCTGCAACCCGCCCTGCACGCCCTGGTGCAGGGCGTAGGGGGCGGCGGCCTGCGCTACGCCGTCACCCTCGACCGGATCCTGCGCGGCTGCCCGCCGACCGACCCGAGCGCCGCCGCCGGTCGAACCGCCGCCACGGCGGGTGGCGGCACGGCGGGTGGCGGCACGGCGGGTGGCGGCACGGCGGGTGGTGCGACGGCGGACGGCGGTGTGGTGCCGGCGGTGCGGGTCCGCGGGCTGACCTTCCGGTACGGTCCGCACGCCCGGCCGGTCCTCGCCGACTTCACCCTGACCGTGGCCGGCGGTGAGCACCTGGCCGTGGTCGGGCCGAGCGGCGCCGGCAAATCCACCCTGGCCGCGCTGATCGCCGGGCTGGTGCCGCCGGATTCCGGCAGCGTGCACCTGGCCGACACGCCGGTCGCCGCCGTCGCGCCGGAGACACTGGCCCGGCTGCGGGTGCTGGTGCCGCAGGAGGCGTACGTCCGCTCCGGCACCCTCGCCGACAACCTGCGGTACCTGCGCCCGGACGCCGACCAGGCGACCGTGGCGGCCGCTGTGGACGCGCTCGGGGCCGGGCCGCTGGTCGAGCGCCTCGGCGGCCTGGCGGCCGAGGTCGAGCCCGGCCGTCTCTCGGCCGGGGAACGGCAGCTCATCGCCGCGGTCCGGGCCTACCTCGCCCCGGCACCGTTGGTCATCCTCGACGAGGCGACGTGCCACCTCGACCCGACGCTGGAGGCCACGGTGGAAGAGGCGTTCGCCCGCCGCCCCGGCAGCCTGGTGGTTATCGCACACCGGATCAGTTCGGCGATCCGCGCCCGTCGGGTGCTGGTGTTCGACGACGACCGGCCACTGGCCGGAAGCCACGAGGAACTGTTGCGCCGCTCGCCCACCTACCGGGAACTGGTCGGCCACTGGCAGGAACTGACGATCCCGGCCCACCGGCCGCTCACCCGGACATGACCGCCGACCGCCCGTCGCTCCGGCAACCAGGCAGCCCGGCAAGCTGCTGGCCCAGCGGCGCGGCAGGCTGGCGGCCCGGCGGTCGGCGTCAGCTGGGAAGCCGGAACAGCACCATGCTCATACGCGGCCTTGAAGTCCTCCGCCACCTGATAGGGGTAGTTGGCGTTCCACCGTGGATAGCTGCCCAACTCGTTCGAGCCGTACTGACCCCGTGAGGCGTACATGACGACCCGACGGTCGGTGCGTGCGCTCAACTCCCGGGCGACCGCGACACCGACCGTCGACGGCACGTCGTCCGTCGGCCAGCGTTCCAGGTCGATCTGCCAGAAGAACCGGCCGCGCGCCACCAGGTGTGTGGTCGTCGGCGTAGTCGATGGCCGTGGTGGCCTGCTCCTCGGCGGTGACCTGGGAGTGCACCACGACGTACATGCCGAGGAAGGGAATGCCGGCGTCCTTTGCGGCGGTCAGCATGACGCCGTAGTACTGGCTGTGGAAGGTGCCGGCGGCGGACTGCTCCGTGCCCTTGTACGTCATGAAGGAGATTCCCGCCGCGCGGGCATCGCGGATCCGGCCGGTCGTCAGACCCCGGCCGACGTCGTAGTCGCTCGCATCCCAGCCGTAAAGCGTCACCTGAGGTCAGATCCAGCCCGCCTCGTGGGCCACCCGGACCGCTTCCACCCTGGTGCGGGCACCGACCTTGCGGGTGATCCGACCGAGATGATTGCGTACCGTGCCCGGCGCGAGGCCGAGCGCCCGGGCGACCTCCGCGACCGGAGCGCCCGCTGCGGTCAGATCGAGGATCTGGGTCTCCCGGGAGGTGAGCGGACTCCCCCGGGTCAACGCCGCCATCACCAGGTCGACATCGATCACCGACTCCCCGCGTGCGAGCCGCCGGAGCCCGTCCAGCACCCGGTGCGGGGCGACATCCCTGCCGAGGATGCCGAGGGGACGCCCCGGCACCAGCACCCGGTGCAGGCGGCGTGCCCGGCGTTGGTCGACGAGCACCAGCAACGGACACCATCCCGCGACGTTGGCCGTGCCGACCAGGTCGAGGTCGATGACCGCCACATCGGGACGCCGGGCCCTGATCAGCCGAGCCAGGCCGTCCCCCCGGTCCACCTCCGCCACCACACTGATGTCCGCCTCGGCGGTGAGCACGAGGGAGAGCGCGCCACGGACCAGAGCACCGTCGAGGGCAAGCAGGGTACGGATCACGGTGGACCTTCCCGGAAATCGCCAGGCGGATCACGAACCGTCAGCATTCAAACACGTACCGGCCGGTACGGGGCGACGGCGTCTCGGGCCTAGATCCAGCCGTGGCGGCGGGCCTGCCATACCGCCTCCATCCGGTTGCGGGTGCCCGTCTTGCGCATCACCGCGGACAGGTGGTTACGCACCGTGCCGTGCGCCAGGAACAGCCGGCGGGCGATCTCCTTGAGCGGCAGCCCTTCGGCGGCGGCCCGTAGCACCTCCGCCTCCCGACGGGTCAGCGGGCTGCCCGGGGGCAGCAGCGCGGTCACCGCGACCTCCGCGTCTATCACCCGTCCGCCCGTCGCCACCTCCCGTACCGCCCCGACCAGCGCCTCCACCGGCGCATCCATGCCGATCAGCCCGTGCGCGCCGGCCGCCAACAGCTCCCCGACCACCGCCGGACTCCACCGGCGGCCCATCGCCAGCACCGCGGCGTCGGGTGCCGCACCCGCGATCTCGGCGACCACCTCGACCGACGGCGCGACCTCCGAGGCCAAGTCGACCAGTACGACGTCGGGGCGGTGCCGTCGCAGGACGTCGGACAGCTCCAACGCCCGGGCGACCTGGGCCACCACCTCGATCTCATCCTCGCTCGACAGCGCGACGCAGAGCGCGCTGCGCAGCAGACTCATCTCCTCGGCGACGACGACGCGAATCAATGCCTGGCTCCGATCGGGAAACACACCCGCCGCCATCGGGGTCCCGCTGATGGGACTCCCATGGGCGGCACAGCGGTAGGCCGGATTCTTCGCAGGGCACGGGCGCCGTGACGAGGCGGGCGGCACCGACGGACGCGCGGGCAGCCACGCTGACCCTCCGCCATGCCAGGGCCCACCACCACACGGCCGGGACGCACGCGGTCGAGCCGGTCGCGTCACCCGTGCACGAGCAGGTCAAGTCGGCGAGCGATAACGCAACGTACGGCGCACGTGGCAACGACCTTCCTCGTCGAAGTGCGACAACACATCGTTAAGGCGTTATTACCCGCCCGTTGCGCCGAGTAGGCCCGATGACGGATTACCGACTCCATCGCTGACAGCCAACACGCCATGCGCTAGGAGCCCGCCGCGGCGGAGGGCCGCCAACGACACGGCGACCCGCCCGCGGCATCACTCGCGCGGACGGGCCACCTCGACGACCGTCAGGTCACGTCGTCGTAGCGCCGCTCGATCGGCTTCGGTGCGGCGACCGGCTCCGGTGCCTCGATCGGGCTGACCGCCTCCACCGGCTGTCCCGCCGCCACCTGCTCGCGGTCGACCTCCAGCGGGGAGGCCTCGTCGTCGCCGATGCCGGCGTAGACCTCCTTGCCGCGACCCTTGCGCCGGTCGTTGAGGAACGCCACCCCGACCGCGATGAAGTAGAGCAGGCTGAGGCAGAGCGCCAGCAGCGTCATCCCGAACGGACCCGGGTCGGGCGTGGCCACCGCCGCGAACGCGAAGCAGATGAACACCACCACCCGCCACCAGCTCAGCAGCCGCTTGGCGCTGACCACCCCGGTGAAGTTGAGCATCAGCAGGGTGAGCGGGAACTCGAAGGCCACCCCGAACAGCAGGATCATGGTGGTGACGAAGCTGATGTAGCGGGTCACCTCGAGCTGCTGATCGGTGCCGGTGACGCCGGCCTCCATCAGGAAGGCCAGGCCCTTGTCGACCACGAAGTAGGCGAGCACCGCGCCGGCGGCGAACAGCGGCGCCGCGATCGTGACGAAGACGTACGCCCACTTGCGCTCGTGCCGGTGCAGGCCGGGCGCGATGAACGCCCACAGCTGGAACAACCAGACCGGGGCACCGACGATGAGCCCGATCCAGAGCGCCAGCTTGAGTTTGAGGATGAAGCCGTCGGCGGGCGCGAGCATCAGGAACTGTTGACACTCGCCGTCGACAGTCATGCCGGGCAGCCGGCAGTACGGCTGGGCCAGCAGGTCGAAGGCCGGCTGAGCGAGCAGGTAACCGACGATCAGCCCGACCACGATCGCCAGCGACGCCCGGAACAGTCGGGTACGCAGCTCGCGGAAGTGCTCGACGAGCGTCATCGAGCCGTCGGCGGCCCGTTCGAACTGGCTCGGGCCACGCTTACGCAGGGCGAAGGCCACGGTGGTCGGGCCCGTCGCTCAGTTGTCGCGGACGCGCTGCACCGGGTCGACGACCGGCTGCTGCACCGTGCCCTGGTACGGCTGCTGCTGCGGGGGCTGCGGCGGGAGCGGCTGGTAGCCGGCCTGAGCGTCGGCCTTACCGGCCAGGTCGCGGTCGTCGTCGTCGGCCAGGCTCTTGGTCTCGGCCTTGATGATGCGCAGCGAGCGGCCCAGGGAACGCGCCGCGTCCGGGAGCCGCTTCGCGCCGAAGAGCAGGATCATCACGACCACGAGTACGGCGATGTGCCAGGGCCTGAGGGCACCCATGTGAAGCTCCAGTCGCTTGTGTCAACGGGGGTGGTTCCGCAGCCCATCGTACGTGCGACACGGGCTGTTGCCACCCACCGGGGCGGTGGTGGATCCGTTCCGGCGGGTGAAGTCTCAGCCACCCGCAAGTGTCTCGTCAACTAGTTGACTCCGATCTTCGGACCGAAAGCCGGTCCCGCTGCGCGAACGATCGGCGTGGCGGCCCACATCCACAGCACCCCAGCTCAGTCGCCTCGGCGGGCCCTGATCACGGCGAGGCGACGCTGGGTCGTCTCCAGCCGCCCCTGCAATCCTTCGGCCCGCTGCTGGAGGCTCTCCGCGGCCACCCGCAACGCCGTCGCCTCGTCGGCCCGCCGTTGCAGGCGCACCGCGGCCCGACGCAGCTGCGGCAACCGGGCGAGCAGCGGACGGACCGCCAGCGCGAGGACGACCAACGGCACCAGCACCAGCGCGAGCACGATCCACTTCAGCACGGCGTCAGCCTACTGCCACGGCACCGTCGCCGCCGGGTCCGCGCCGGGCAGCACCGGCGTCGCGTACGCCTCCAGGGCCGCCACCGCCGTGTCCCGGACCTGCTCGGCCAGCTCCGCCGGAGCCAGCACGGTGACCTCCGAACCCAGGCCCAGCACGAACCGCCGGGCCCAGCCGAGGTCGGTGACCCGCAACGAGACCACCCACCGCTCGCCGTCGGACTCCACCCGCTCGCACGGGTAGTACTCGGTGATCCACCGCTCGCCCCGACCGATCCGCAACGTGATCAACGGCAGATCCGGCGAGGGGCGGAACACGCCCTCGCTGAGATCCTGGGGGCGGGCCTGCGGCGGCACCACGGCCGGCTCGTTCAACTCGGTGACCGCGTCGATGCGGTCGGCCCGGAACAGTCGTACCGCCTCGGCCCGCCGACACCACGCCTCGACGTACGCCCGACCACCGGCCATCAGCATCCGCAGCGGGTCGATCACCCGCTCGGTGGTCTCGTCGCGCGCCCGCGTGTAGTAGGTGATGCGCAACGCGCGCCCACCCTCCACCGCGGCCCGCAACTGCTCGACCCGGCGGGCGTCACCGGGCAACCGCACCTCGACCGGCGCCGCCACCAGGTCACCGCCGGCATCCTCGATCTTCGCGAGGGCCCGCTCGACGGCCTCCCGGTTGGCCACCCCGGGCGTCTCGGCCAGCATCCGCAGCGCGACGACCAGGGCGAGCGCCTCGTCCGGAGTGAGCCGCAGTGGCCGGTCGATACCCGCGTCGTAGGTGATGGTCACCCGGTCGCCGTCGAAGGCCATGTCGATGAGGTCGCCCGGACCGTAGCCCGGCAGACCGCACACCCAGAGCAGCTCCAGGTCCTCCCGCAGCTGCCGCTCGGTCACCCCGAGATCGCCGGCCGCCTCGGCGATCTCGATGCCGGGCCGGGCGAGCAGGTACGGCACCAGGTTGAGCAGCCGCGCCAACCGGTCGGCCGAGGTCCGCGTGCCAGCCTTCGCGCTCACCGGCTCAACCTTCCGTTCGCGACTGCGGGGCTCGCAAGCTCACTCCTCGCGCTCACCGGCTCAACCTTCCGTTCGCGACTGCCGGGCTCGCAAGCTCACTCCTCGCGCGTACCGGGACGGCGGGCGGGAGGTCGTGGTGGGCGGCGATCTCCTTGAGGCGCTGAATGACCGCGTCGCGCACCTCCGGTGGGTCCAGCACCCGCACCTCGGGTCCGTAGCCGACCAGGTGACCGGCGATCAGGTCCACGTCGGTGTACGGCAGGACCAGGCGGTCCGCCTCCGGCCCGAGAGTCGCCTCGACAGCCACCCGACGTAGCCCGGCGGCCCGCCCGGGGGCGACCAGCACGGTGGCCCGTCCGGCGTGTTCGGTCGGGCCGGACCAGCGGGCCACGTGGCTGATCAGGTCGACACCGACGGGCGGCTGATAGGCGCCCGGCGTACCCGTGGCGCGCACCTGGCCGACCACCCGGGACAGCCGGAAACAGCGGGTGGCGTCACGATCCAGGTCGTGGCCGACCACGTACCAGCGTCCCCGCCAGCAGACCACGCCCCACGGCTGGAGTCGACGGTGATCGGGTGCGTCCCGGTCCGGTACCCGGTAGTCGAAGCGGACCTCGCGCCGGTCCCGGGCGGCGGCGGTCAGCGGCGCGAACGCCGGATCGACGTTGACCATCGGTTCGAGCCCGAGGGTGGCATGGGGGTCCACGTCGACGCCGGCCGCGCGAAGCTTCGCCAGGCCGGACGACGCGGCGGCCGCCAACCCCGCGTGCTGCCACAGCCGGGCGGCGATGCCCACCGCGGCGGCCTCGTCGGGTTTGAGCGGAATCTCCGGAAGGGCGTACTCCCTGCGGGCGATCCGATATCCCGGCTCCGTGTCGAAGGCGCTCGCCGTGCCGGTCTCCAGCGGCACGCCCAACTCCCGCAGCTCGGCCTTGTCCCGCTCGAACTTGCGCTGGAACGCCTCGTGCTCACGGGCATCGTCCGGATCGTGCTCGTAACCGGGCACGGTCGCGGCGATCTGCGCGGCGGTCAGGAACCGCCGCGTAGACAGCAGACAGATCACCAGGTTGACCAGGCGTTCGGTGCGGCTGCGCGACACCCCGTAGACGCTAGCAGCCAACCCGCCCCACCCATGCACCCCCGCCGACACCTCAACCCCCTCCCTCATCCAACCCCGCCGATCTTGCACTTTTGGTCGCCGATTCACCCCTTTTGACACGTTATGCCCCGACCATAAGTGCAAGATCGACGGGGCGGTGGACGGGCGTGGGGGTGGCGGGGCGTGGGGGTGGTGGGGCGTGGGGGTGGCGGGGCGTGGGGCGTGGCGGGGCGTGGGGGTGGGGGTGGTGGGGCAGAGGGGTGGGGTGGGGTGGGTTAGCGTGCGGGGCATGGTGCGGTGGCGGGTGGGGACGGTGGCGGGGGTACGGCGGCGGTGGGCGGGGGCCGTGGAGTTGGATGTCACGCTCGTCGACGGGACGTCGATGCGGGCGTTGGCGTACCCGGAGCTGGTGGGCGTGCCGGAGGTGGGCGACCGGGTGCTGCTCAACGCCGGGGCGCTGCTGATGGGGTTGGGCACCGGCGGGTACGCCCTGGTCGTGGCGGTGCCGGACCGGCTGCCGCCGGATCCGCCGCAGGCACTCGACAGTCGCGACGCCGGCCATCTGGTGAAGGCCCGGTACACCCCGCTGCAGCCGATCCTGCTCGGCGTCGACGAGGAGGCGTCACCGCATCACGAAGTGCTGGCCACCGCCGAGGATCTGGGCGGCCTGCCGGTGGTGACCGCCGACCTGCACTCGGCGCTGCCGGCCATCCTCGCCGGCATCCGCGCCGACGCCCCGCAGGCCCGGGTGGCGTACCTGCTCACCGACGGTGGGGCGCTGCCCGCCTGGTTCTCCCGGACGCTGTCCGCCCTGCGCGACGAGTTGGTCGGCACGATCAGCGTCGGGCAGGCGTTCGGCGGTGACCTGGAAGCGTCGACGCTGCACAGCGGTCTGCTCGCCGCCCGGCACGTGCTGCACGCCGACGTGGCGGTGGTGGCGCAGGGCCCGGGCAACCTGGGCACCGGTACCCGGTGGGGCTTCTCCGGCGTGGCGGTGGGCGAGGCGGTCAACGCGGTCGCCACGCTGGGCGGCCGGCCGGTCGGCTCACTGCGCATCTCCGACGCCGACCCTCGGCCGAGGCACCGTGGCGTGTC
This sequence comes from Micromonospora maris AB-18-032, assembly GCF_000204155.1. Lineage (NCBI taxonomy): Bacteria > Bacillati > Actinomycetota > Actinomycetes > Micromonosporales > Micromonosporaceae > Micromonospora > Micromonospora maris. The sequence continues at coordinate 4,067,775 of NC_015434.1, forward strand.
GCATCACAGCCTGACCGCGTACGGCCGGGTGGCGCTGGCCCGCGCGGAGCTGGTGGTCCCCGACGGTCTGGACCCGGCGCTGGCCGCCGAGGTCGACGCCGCGCTGACGCCGCTCGTCGACCGGCACACCGTGCTGCGGGTGGACACCGCCGGGCTGGACGCCGCGCTACGGCGCAGTCCGGTGCCGCTGTCGACGATGGGCCGCGGGCTCGACGCCGATCACGCCTACTTCCTGGCCGCCGCCGCGGCCGGTCGGCACGCCGCCCGCCTGCTCGGCAGCGGCACGGCCTGAGCTGACCGGGCGTACGTGTTAAAAGGGGGCCCCTGCTCTACCGCAGGCGTTAATAAGGTGCCCTTCCTTACACCTCAGGCGAGGATGATCAAGGCGAGCCAGGCGCCGACGATCAGTGCCAGCGCGGCCGCCAGCACCCAGGTCGGGACGGTGTACTCGCCTCGGCGATTGCGCTCGATCTCGGCGCGGACCTTGTCGCGACGGCGTTCGAGCCAGCCCTGCCGCTGGGCGCCGGGGGTGGGAGGTTCGGAAGGAAACATGGTCCGGCCAGCCTACCCGGGCCCGTCCGGAGCGGACGGGCCCGGTGCAGCCGGTCACATGCTGGCGATCAGCCGCTCGACCCGCTCGTCGTACGCCCGGAACGGGTCCTTGCAGAGCACGGTGCGTTGCGCCTGGTCGTTGAGCTTCAGGTGCACCCAGTCGACGGTGAAGTCCCGCCGCTTCTCCTGGGCGTGCCGGATGAACTCCCCGCGCAGCCGGGCCCGAGTGGTTTGGGGCGGCGTCTCCTTCGCCTCGAAGATCTCCGGGTCGGTGGCCACCCGGTCCACGTCGCCGCGCCGCTCCATCAGGGCGTAGAGGCCCCGACCCCGACGCAGGTCGTGGTAGGCGAGATCCATCTGCGCCACCCGGGCATGCGACAGCGGCAGGTCGTGCTTGCGCTGGTAGCGCTCGATCAGCCGCAGCTTGGTCACCCAGTCGATCTCCCGGGAGACCGGTTCCAGGTCGCCGGTCTCCACCGCCCGCAGCACCCGGCCCCACAGCTCGACCACCCGCTTGGCGGTCTGGTCGCCGCCCCGGCGCTCGACGAACTCGGTCGCCTTGGCCAGGTACTCCTGCTGGATCTCCAGGGCGCTGATCTCCTTGCCCGAGGCCAGCCGCACCTTCCGCCGGCCGGTGATGTCGTGCGACACCTCCCGGATGGCCCGGATCGGGTTCTCCAGGGTGAGGTCGCGCATCACCACCCCGGCCTCGATCATCCGCAGCACGATGTCGGCGCTGCCGACCTTCAGCAGCGTGGTGACCTCGTTCATGTTGGAGTCGCCGACGATGACGTGCAGCCGGCGGTACCGCTCGGCGTCGGCGTGCGGCTCGTCGCGGGTGTTGATGATCGGACGGCTGCGGGTGGTGGCCGAGGAGACCCCCTCCCAGATGTGCTCGGCGCGCTGCGACAGGCAGTACACCGCGCCCCGTGGAGTCTGCAGCACCTTGCCCGCGCCACAGATCAACTGCCGGGTGACCAGGAACGGGATCAACACGTCGGCCAGCCGGCCGAACTCCCCGTGCCGGGAGACCAGGTAGTTCTCGTGGCAGCCGTACGAGTTGCCGGCCGAGTCGGTGTTGTTCTTGAACAGGTAGATCTCGCCAGCGATGCCCTCGTCGTGCAGCCGCTTCTCCGCGTCGATGAGCAGCCCTTCCAGGATGCGCTCACCGGCCCGGTCGTGGGCCACCAGGTCGATCACCGAGTCGCATTCCGGGGTGGCGTACTCCGGGTGCGAGCCGACGTCCAGGTAGAGCCGAGCGCCGTTACGCAGGAAGACGTTGCTCGACCGGCCCCAGGACACGACCCGGCGGAAGAGGTACCGGGCAACCTCGTCGGGGGACAGCCTGCGCTGTCCGCGGTAGGTGCAGGTGACGCCGTACTCGGTCTCCAGACCGAAGATTCGCCGTTCCATGATGAGACATTAGCCGTACGGAGCCCCGATTCGTCACTGTCGTGACACGTACGCTTGCCGCGTTCGCGACGTCAGCACCCGTCGGGCGCCTCGGCGTCCAGCTCGGCGGCGTACCGTCGGCACGTCTCGTACTCCGGCAGCAGACCTGCCGCGCGCACCTGCGCCAGGTTCGGCGCGGCGGCGTCGCGGGCGGACAGCAGCGGTGTGCCGGTCGGCCACTCGATGCCCAGCTCCTCGTCCAGCGGATGCACCGCATGCTCGGCCGTCGGGTTGTAGGTGGTCGAGCAGAGGTAGCTCAGGGTGGCGTCGTCGGTCAGCGCGCAGAAGCCGTGGCCGAGCCCTTCGGCGAGGTAGACCGCCCGCCGGTCCACGTCGTCGAGGCGCACGCTCTCCCACTCGCCGAAGGTGGGCGAGCCGACCCGCAGGTCCACCACCACGTCCAGGACCGCGCCGCGCACACACGTCACGTACTTCGCCTGGCCGGGTGGCACGTCGGCGAAGTGGATGCCGCGCACCACGTGGCGGGCGGAGACCGACAGGTTGCCCTGGGCCAGCCGCAGCGGATGACCGACCTCCTCGGCGAGCCGGTCGAAGCGGTACCACTCCAGGAACAGCCCCCGGGAGTCGCCGTGCTGCTGTGGCGTGATCTCCCAGGCGCCCTCGATGCCCAACTGTCGCAGCTTCATCGCACCTCTCCCGGGCTGATCAGCTCGTGACGCTCACCGGCGAGCAGGTCGAGCAGGTAGTCGCCGTACCCGCTCTTGGTCAGCGGCTCGGCCAGGGCCCGCAACTGGTCGTCGTCGATGAGCCCGGCCCGCCAGACGACCTCCTCGATACAGCCGATCTTCATGCCCTGCCGTTCCTCGATCACCCGGACGAACTCGGCGGCCTGCATCAGCGAGGTGAAGGTGCCGGTGTCCAGCCACGCGGTGCCCCGGTCCAGGACGGTCACCGACAGCTCACCCCAGCGGCGGTACGCCTCGTTGACCGCGGTGATCTCCAGCTCGCCCCGGCTGCTGGGAGTGAGGCCACGCGCGATCTCCACCACCCGGTTGTCGTAGAAGTACAGGCCGGGCACCGCGTACCGGGACCGGGGCTGGTCCGGCTTCTCCTCGATCGACAGCACCCGGCCGTCCGGGGCGAAGTGCACCACCCCGTACGCCTGCGGGTTCGCCACCGGGTAGGCGAAGATCCGTCCGCCGACCGGGTCACCGGCGGCGGCGAGCTGTCGACCGAGACCGACGCCGTGGAAGATGTTGTCGCCGAGGATCAGCGCCACCCCCTCGTCGCCGATGAAGTCCGCGCCGAGCACGAACGCCTGGGCGATGCCCTCCGGTCGGGGCTGGGCGACGTACTCCAGCCGCAGCCCGAACTGGCTGCCGTCGCCGAGCAGTCGCTGGAACTGGGCCTGCTCATCCGGCGTGGTGATCACCAGGATCTCGCGCACCCCGGACATCACCAGGGTGGAGAGCGGGTAGTAGATCATCGGCTTGTCGAAGACCGGCATCAGCTGCTTCGACACCGCCCGGGTGATCGGCCACAGCCGCGATCCGGTGCCACCGGCCAGCAATATTCCACGCACCTGGGGAGCGTACCGACAGGTGCCGCAACCGGCACGCGGGCGCGAGCGGAGGCGAATGCGGGTGTTTCGCGTAGACTTCCGGACCCGTGAGGATCCTGGTCACCGGCGGCGCCGGCTTCATCGGTTCGGAGTACGTGCGCATGCTGCTGGGCGCGCCCGGGGGCAGCGCCGAGGGGGTGCCCCCGATCCAGCCGTCCCAGGTGACGGTGCTCGACGCGCTCACCTACTCGGGCAACCGGGCCAACCTGGCACCGGTGGCGGACGATCCCCGGCTTCGGTTCGTACACGGTGACATCCGTCACGCCGAGGTTGTCGACGAGGTCGTCGCGGGGCAAGACGTCATCGTGCATTTCGCCGCCGAGTCGCACGTCGACCGTTCGATCTCCGGCGCCGGGCCGTTCGTCTGCACCAACGTGCTGGGTACGCAGACACTGCTCGACGCCGCGCTGCGGCACGGGGTGCGTCGATTCGTGCACGTCTCCACCGACGAGGTGTACGGCTCGATCGCCGAGGGCTCGTGGACCGAGGACTGGCCGTTGGCGCCGAACTCGCCGTACTCGGCCTCGAAGGCCGGCTCCGACCTGCTCGCCCTGGCCTACCACCGCACCCACGGCCTGGACGTGGTGGTGACCCGCTGCTCCAACAACTACGGCCCCTACCAGTACCCCGAGAAGGTCATTCCGCTGTTCGTGACAAATCTGCTCGACGGCCGGACCGTGCCGCTGTACGGCGACGGCGGCAACGTGCGGGACTGGCTGCACGTGCACGACCACTGTCGGGGCGTGGCGATGGTCCAGCAGGGCGGGCGGGCCGGCGAGGTCTATCACATCGGCGGTGGCACGGAGTTGACCAACAAGGAGCTGACCGGCCGGCTGCTGCAGGCGTGCGGCGCGGACTGGGACCGGGTCACCCTGGTCGCCGACCGCAAGGGCCACGATCGCCGCTACTCGCTGGACATCAACAAGATCAACAAGGAGCTCGGGTACGCGCCCACCGTCGGTCTCGACGACGGGCTCGCCGACACCGTCGACTGGTACCGCGACAACCGCTCCTGGTGGGAGCCGCTGCGGAAGGCGTCGGCCGGATGAGATTCCTGGTGACCGGTGCCGGCGGGATGCTCGGGCGGGACGCCGTCGAGGTGCTCGCCGGCCACCCCGACCACACGGTGACGGCCGTCACCCGCACCCAACTCGACGTCACCGACGCGGCCGCCGTCGCCGACGCGGTGGCCGGCCACGACGTGGTGCTCAACGCCGCCGCGTGGACCGACGTCGACGGCGCCGAGCAGGACGAGGCGGCGGCGACCGCGGTCAACGGCGCCGCCGTGGCCCATCTCGCCACCGCGTGCGCCACCCACGGCGCATACCTGCTGCACGTCTCCACCGACTACGTCTTCGCCGGTGACGCCGACACCCCCTACCCGGAGGACGCGCCGACCGCCCCGGTCAACGCGTACGGTCGCAGCAAGCTGGTCGGGGAACAGGCCGTGCGCCGGTTGCTGCCCGACCGTGGCCACGTGGTGCGTACCGCCTGGCTGTACGGCACCCACGGCCGCAACTTCGTCACCACCATGCTCGGCCTGGCGCAACAGCGCGACTTCCTCGACGTCGTCGACGACCAGCGCGGCCAACCCACCTGGTCGTACGCGCTGGCGGAGCAGTTGGTCAGGCTCGCCGAGGCGGCCCGGGACGGCCGGGCGCGGCCCGGCATCTGGCACGGCACCTGCACCGGCGAGACCACCTGGTACGGCCTGGCCCGGGCGGTGTTCGCCCTGCACGGGCTCGACCCCGACCGGATCCGACCCACCACCAGCAGTCGGTTTCCGCGTCCGGCCGCGCGACCGGCGTACAGTGTGCTGCGGCACGGCCGATGGACCGAGGCCGGCCTGTCCCCCCTGCCGGACTGGCACACCACGCTGACCGAAGCGTTCACCCCCGCCGCTCCACCCTCCCCGTGGAAGGTCGCATGAAGCTCACCCTGGTCACCGGCCTGACCGGACTCGTCCTGCTGGCCACGATCGTCGAGCTGTTGCGCCGGCGGCAGCTGCGGGAGAAGTACGGCATGCTCTGGCTCGGGCTGCTGTTCGTGGTGATCCCGCTGTCGCTGTTCCCCCGGCTGCTCGACGGCGTGGCCGACCTGGTCGGCGTGGCCTCCGGCGTCTCTCTGGTGCTCTTCCTCGGCATCGTCTTCCTGCTGCTGGTCTGCATCCACCTCAGCTGGGAGGTCAGCGCCCTGGAGGAGGAGACCCGGACATTGGCCGAGGAGTTCGCCCTGCTCCGCGCCGAGGTCGAGGCCGACCGGGCGGAACGGGCCGACCGGCAGGAACTGGTGAGCCGCGATGGTTAACGGCAAACGACTGCTCGTCATCATCCCGGCGCTGAACGAGGCCGGTTCGATCGCCGACGTGGTCCGCGAGATCCGAGGCGAACTGCCCGGCGTGGACGTGCTGGTCGTCGACGACGGATCGGCCGACCGTACCGCCGCCGTCGCCGCCGCCGCCGGTGCCCGCGTCGCCCGGCTGCCGTACAACCTCGGGGTCGGCGGGGCGATGCGGCTGGGCTACCGCTACGCCCACGACCACGACTACGACGTCGCGGTGCAGATCGACGCCGACGGACAGCACGACCCCCGGTACGTGCCGAAGCTGGTGGACCTGCTCGACGACTACGACCTGGTCATCGGGGCCCGGTTCGCCGGGGAGGGCGACTACGCCGTACGCGGACCGCGCCGCTGGGCGATGGGCATGCTGTCGATGGTGCTGTCCGGCCTGGCCGGCACCACGCTGACCGACACCACCTCCGGGTTCCGCGCCGCCAACCGCCGCATGATCGAGATGTTCGCCCGCTGGTACCCGGCGGAGTACCTCGGCGACACGGTCGAGACGCTTGTGCACGCCGCCCGCCGCGGCTACCGCATCCAGCAGGTCCCGGTGGCGATGCGACGACGGATGGCCGGCACCCCCAGCCACTCCCCCGCCAAGGCGATGATCTACCTCGGGCGGGCGCTGGCGGTCCTCACCCTGGCGCTCATCCGCCGGTGATCCGCCGACTGCTCCGCCTCGTCCCACCCGGCACCGTCCCCGTCGGGGCCGGGCTGGCCCTGGTGGGGGTGGCCTCGTACGTGCATCTGGCCGTGGCCGGGCACACCCTCACCCCCGGCGACTACTCGTCGCTGTCGGTGCTCTGGTCGATCGTCTTCACCGTCGGCATCGGCGTGTTCCTGCCGGTCGAGCAGGAGGTCGCCCGGCTGGTCGCCGCCCGGCGTACCCGTGACCTGCCACCGGGCCCGGTGCTGGCGCGGGGCGCGACCGTCGCCGCCGCCGTGCTCACCCTGCTCGTCCTGGCCGTCACCGCCGCCACGGACACCCTCGCCGAGCGCCTCTTCGACGGCGACCGCGCCATGGTGGCCACGCTGGTCGGCGCGCTTGTCGCGCTGGCGCTGGCGCACACCACCCGTGGGGTGCTCGCCGGGCTGGGCCAGTTCACCTGGTACGGCAGCCAGCTCGGGCTCGACGGTGGGCTGCGCATCGGCGGGGTCACCGCCCTCGCCGCGGCCGGAGTCGACTCTCCCGTGGCGTACGCCCTCGTGCTGGTCGCCGCGCCGCTGCTGGCGGTCGCCCTCACCGCCCCGCCGGTGGCCCGCGCCGTCGGGGGCGGGACGCCGATGCCCTGGCCGCCGCTGCTGCGCGGACTGGCCCTGCTCACCGTCTCCAGCCTGTTGTCGCAGGTCGTGGTCAACGTCGGTGTGATCAACGTACGGCTGCTGGCCCCGGACGACGTCGCCACCGCCGGCGCGCTGCTGTCGGCGCTGGTGCTGGTCCGCATCCCGCTGTTCGTCTTCGGCTCGATGCAGGCCGCGCTGCTACCCGGCCTGTCCACCGCCGCCGCCACCGACGACAAGGCGGCCTTCGGCGGTCTGCTGCGGCGCGCCCTGGCGGTCGTCACCGCCCTGGGCGTCGGCGGCGGAGTGCTGACCGTGCTGCTCGGGCCCTGGCTCGTAACCGCCCTCTTCGACGCGCCGGCGATCCTCGGCCACGGCGACTTCGCCTGGCTCGCCGTGGCCACCCAGGCGTACCTGTGGGCGATGGTGCTCGGCCAGGCGCTGCTGGCCCGCGACCGGCACCGCGCCCAGGCGGTGGCCTGGACCCTCGGCGTCGCCGCGCTGGCCGCCGCGACCCTGGCCCCGCTGTCGGTCGCCCTGCGGGTCGAACTCGGCTACACCGTGGGCTCGGTGGTGGTCGCCGCCGTCATGCTCGCCCTGCTGCGCCGCCGTCGTCAGTCCGATCCGAACCCACCCGTCGCGGTGACGCTGCCCGCGACCGCCCCCGGAGGTGTCCGATGAGCCCGGCCCGAGTGACCGCGGTGATGCTCGCCTACGGCCCCGAACCCTGGCTGGTCGACGCCGCACAGGCGGTGCTGGCCAGCACCGGAGTCGACGTGGAGCTGATCGTGGTCGACAACGGGTGCACCAGCGACGGCATCGACGTGGTCAAGGGCCTGCCCGGCGTACGGGTGATCCGCCCGGAGCAGAACACCGGCTTCTCCGGCGGCTGCAACCTCGGCGCCGCCGAGGCCGGCGGCGACTGGCTGGCCTTCGTCAACTCCGACGCGGTGGTCGCCCCCGACGCGCTCGCCAAGGTCACCGCGGTGGCCGCCGAGCCCGGCGTGGGTGCCGCGATGGCCTCCATCCGCCTCGCCGACAACCCCGAGCTGATCAACACCTCCGGCAACCCGCTGCACTTCACCGGCCTGTCCTGGGCCGGCGGCAACGGCGAGCCGGCCGCCGCCCACGCTCGCCGCACCGCCGTACCGTCGCTCAGCGGCTGCTGCTTCGTGATCAGCCGGGAACGCTGGGAGGAGTTGGGCGGCTTCGCCACCGAGTACTTCGCCTACCACGAGGACACCGAACTCAGCCTCCGGCTGTGGCACCGTGGCCTACGGCTGGAGTACGTGCCCGACGCGGTGGTCCGCCACCACTACGAGTTCTCCCGCAACGCCCTCAAGCTCTACCTGGTAGAACGCAACCGGCTGGTCACCCTGCTCACCGCGTACCAGGGACGGACCCTGGCGCTGCTGGCACCGATGCTGCTGCTCACCGAGGCCGCCATGCTCGCCGCCGCCCTCGCCGGCGGCTGGGGCCGACAGAAGGTACGCGGCTGGGCCTGGCTGTGGCAGCACCGCACCTGGGTACGCACCCGCCGCCGCCAACTCCAGTCCGAACGCACAGTCGGCGACGGCACCCTCGCCCACCTGATCACCGCCCGGGTGGCACCGTCGAACGTGGACGCCCCACCCGGAATGGGCGTGTTCAACGCGATCGCCGCCGCCTGGTGGACCCTGGTCCGCCCCCTGCTCGCCCGCCCCTGACCCACCCCGGCCCGCTCACCCCTCGAGACGGCGCAGTCCGTGCATCAGCGCGCGGAGGGCCGAGTCGAGTTCGTGGAGGGTCGGGTCGGGCGTACGGCCCGGTCTCGGTGGGTGTTGGGCCGGGCAGGTGGACCGACAAAGGGTGCGGCGCTCGGCAGCGGAAAGCTGCCGAGCGCCGCGCAGAGCGTGGTCGGGCCGAGTCGGATCGGCCGGACCGGGGTGGGGTCAGGCCTCGGACGGGTTGCCGGGCTTGTCCTCCAGGTCGGCCGAGCCCGCCGAGGTGGTCGGCTTGTGGGCCTCCTCGGTCGGCGTCGTCGGGGTCTTCGCCCGGTCCTCGTCGGCGGCCTCACCCGCCGCGCTGCCGTCGAGCAGCGCGGTCAGCGCCGCGCCGGTGATTCGCCGGAAGGTACGCCCCACCCGGCTGCGGTCCAGGACCGCCACCTCCAGCTGGTTGGCGGCTATCGTCCGGGCGGCACCGCCCTCACCACCGACGCTGCTCAGCGCCTGAACCGCCACCTTCACCGCGTCGCCGAGCGACATGTCCGGCTGGTGGTGCGACTTCAGCACCCCGGCGATCGCCTCGGACTGGCCACCCATCGCCATCCGGCCGGGCTCGTCGTTGACCGAGCCGTCGTAGGTGAGCCGGTACAGCGAGTCCTCCTCCGGCGTGGCCCCCACCTCGGCCACGCAGATCTCCACCTCGAACGGCTTGGACTGTTCGGTGAAGATGGCGCCGAGGGTCTGCGCGTACGCGTTGGCCAGGGCCAGGCCGGTGACGTCGCGCCGGTCGTAGCTGAGGCCGTTCAGGTCGGCCATCCGCACCCCGGCGCGGCGCAGGTTCTCGAACTCGTTGTACTTGCCGACCGCGGCGAACCCGATGCGGTCGTAGATCTCACTGACCTTGTGCAGGGTGCTGGAGAGATTCTCCGCAACGAAGAGGACCCCGCCGGCGTAGCTCAGGACCACCGCGCTGCGTCCCCGGGCGATGCCCTTGCGGGCCAGCTCGGAACGGTCGCGCATGATCTGTTCGGGCGAGGCGTAGAACTGCATGGCCACGGCGGCGGCTCTCCTTCAGGCGCTGTGCTGGGCAACTGCGATCAGGTGGGATTGCGGGACCGGCTCAGCCGCCCGGGTTTTCCATCCGGCCGGCGACGACGCTCTCGGCGATCGCCGACGTCTCCGCGTCGGTCAGCCGGTGCGTCCCCTCCGCCGTCGCGGTCATCACCACCGGGTAGATCCGCCGGGTCAGGTCCGGGCCACCGGTGGCGGTGTCGTCGTCGGCGGCGTCGTAGAGCGCCTCCACCGCCAACCGCACCGCGTCGTCGATCGACAGGCCGGCCCGGAACCGCTTCTTCAACGCCGACCGGGCGAACAGCGAACCCGAGCCGATCGCGTCGTAGCCGGTCTCCTCGTACGGGCCGCCGGTGACGTCGAAGCTGAAGATCCGACCGGCCCGGGCCGGGTCCTTGGCGGCCAGGTCGAACCCGGCGAACAGCGGGATCACCGCCAGCCCCTGCATCGCGGCGCCGAGGTTGCCCCGGATCATCGAGGCGAGACGATTGGCCTTGCCGTCGAGCGAGAGCATGGCGCCCTCGATCTTCTCGTAGTGCTCCAACTCCACCTGGAACAGTCGCATCAGCTCGATGCCGATGCCGGCGGTGCCGGCGATACCCACCAGCGAGTACGCGTCGGCCGGGTGCACCTTCTCGATGTCCCGCTGGGCGATCAGGTTGCCCATGGTGGCCCGCCGGTCGCCGGCCATCACGACGCCACCGGCCGCGGAGATGGCCACGATCGTGGTGGCGTGTGGGGCGAGGTCGGCGGCCATGCCCGGGGGCAGCGGCCGGCGGCCGGGCAGCATCTCGGGGGCCACCTTGCTCAGAAACGACGTGAAGGAGGACGTCCCCGCGTTGGTGAACACATCTGGTAGACGCCCGGATGGATCAAAACCCGCTGCCACGTGGTTCCTCTCAGATACGTGATGGCCCTGGCCAGCCTCATGGGACTGTCACGGAACTGGCCAAGACCACCGTTGCAGTTGAAGCAGAGTATCCCGCGCACCCACCCGGTGGCATGATCGTGGTCCACATGTTCCGGATCGGGGTCACCGCACACCCCGCAAACCCCACCCTGCTCGGCCAACAGCTCGTCGAACTCCGCCTGCCCGATGCCGTAGCGACGCCGCAGGTGGTACTCGCGGGTCCCACCGTAGAGCCGCTGCTTCGTCTCATGCGTTCGGGTGTTGTGGCAGGGCTTGCAGTAGGTGGCGTAGCCCGAACTGTCGGCGCGGTTGCGGGGAAACGCGGCAAGCGGTTTGACGCTGCCACAGTCCGCGCAGAATCGGTGCCCGTCAGGCACCTCTCGGGCTGGCTTCACTTCCCGGCCATGCTGAAGCTTCACCCGTTTGGCGTAACTGGCCTTCGACCGGATGTTGAAACATGGCTTGCAGTAGCTACCTCGACCATTGGGACGCTTGCTGTTCGAGCAGAATTCCTCAGGTGCCTTCCACTGACCGCAGTCACGGCAGCGAAGCTGACCGCTTCCGTCGTACCGCATTCCCGCCATGTCCAATTTAAGCCGGTATGATCACTGGCCTCCTTTTTGCACGTATCCTCTCACGAACTCTTCGGCGTTCTCCTCAAGGACGGAGTCGATCTCGTCGAGCAGGTCGTCGACGTCCTCGGTGATCTCGGCGTGCCGCTCGGCGACCTCCGGGTTCGCCTCGACGGTGACGTCCTCGACCTCTTCGCCCTGGCGGGACTTGCCCGACTGCGACTGACCGCCGCTGTCACGAGTGGCCACTGTTGCCTCCTCCACGATCTCCCTGCGATGAACTTACCTCGCGGGAGCGACGAATCCCTCACGCGCGCCGGTACGGAAACCGCACACGGCGACAACCACCGGCCACTCAGCCGCCGGTCAGGCTCTCCAGCAGGTCCTTGGCGCTGGCGCACCTGTCGAACAGCGCCCCGACATGCGCCCTGGTGCCGCGCTCCGGCTCCATCATCGGCACCCGCACCAGCGACTCCCGGCCGACGTCGAAGATGACCGAGTCCCAGCTGGCGGCGACCACCTCGGAGGCGTACTGCGCCAGGCAGCGGCCCCGGAAGTAGGCGCGGGTGTCCTCCGGCGGCTCGGTCATCGCCGAGCGACTCTCCTCGTCGCTGAGCAGCGTCTTCATCGCGCCCCGGGAGACCAGCCGGTGGTAGAGCCCCTTCTCCGGGCGCACGTCGGAGTACTGAAGGTCGACCAGTTGCAGCTTGTGCGAACCCCAGGCGAGCTTCTCCCGCTCCCGGTAGCCCTCCAACAATCGCAGCTTGGCCACCCAGTCGAGTTCGTCGGCGCAGAGCATCACGTCGCGGCCGAGACGGTCCAGCACGGACTCCCAGCGGTCCAGCACGTCGGCGGTCTGTTCGTCGACGTCGCTGCCGTAGCGGTCCTCGACGAAGGCGCGTACCCGCTCCAGGTAGGCCCACTGCACGTCCAGCGCGGTGAGCCGGCGGCCGTCGCGCAACCGCATCCGGTGGGTCAGCGACGGGTCGTGGCTGACGGCACGCAGCTCACCGACCGGGTCGGCGATGCCGAGGTCCGCGCCGAGCGCCTTCTCCTCGATCATCGTCAGGATCAGCGCGGTGGTGCCGACCTTGAGGTACGTGGAGATCTCCGAGAGGTTGGCGTCGCCGATGATGACGTGCAGCCGGCGGTACTTGTCGGCGTCGGCGTGCGGCTCGTCCCGGGTGTTGATGATCGGCCGCTTCAGGGTGGTCTCCAGCCCCACCTCGACCTCGAAGAAGTCGGCTCGCTGGGAGATCTGGAAGCCGTTCTGGCCGCCGTCCTGCCCGATGCCGACCCGGCCGGCGCCGCAGACGATCTGACGGGTCACGAAGAACGGGGTCAGGTACGCCACGATGTCGGCGAACGGCGTCTGCCGGCGCATCAGGTAGTTCTCGTGCGCGCCGTAGCTGGCGCCCTTGTTGTCGGTGTTGTTCTTGTAGAGGTGGATCGGTGCGGTGCCGGGAATGGTGGCGGCCCGACGCGCGGCCTCCGCCATCACCCGCTCCCCCGCCTTGTCCCAGCGGACCACGTCACGCGGGTTGGTGACCTCCGGAGTGGAGTATTCGGGGTGGGCGTGGTCCACGTAGAGCCGAGCCCCGTTGGTGAGAATGACGTTGGCCAGCCCGAGATCCTCGTCGGCGAGCGCCTCGGCCGGGTCGTACACCGCACCGGAGTAGGTGAAGCCCCGGGCGTCGCGCAGTGGCGATTCCTCCTCGTAGTCCCAGCGCGCCCGACCGCCCCGGTTCAGTTCCGGGCGGGCGCCGTAGGCGTTCACCACCTGGGACGAGGTGACCATCGGGTTGGCCCCGGCCTGACCGGGCACGGAGATGCCGTACTCGACTTCGGTGCCCATGATCCGTCTTACGCTCATCGACCTACCCGCTTCGCTTGCCCGACCGATCCCCGTCACATCCGAGCGTAGTCGGCATGTGAGCGCACGGGGGCCTGCCGTGGTGGTCGGTGCGTCGCAAGTCGCGGGGATCAGCTCGGCGGATCATCAATGATCATCGTCTCCATACTCACCCTTGCGGCCAGTTCAGGCACGGCGCGCAGGATCCGGTTGGTCCGTACCCGGGCCCCGTCGGTGACCGCCACCAGCCGGATCTCACCGGGTACGCGGTGCAGCATCTGCCAGGTCCGGCCCGGTTCGACGAAGACCATCTCGTAGATGCCGGCCTCGGTCTGGGCGGTGGTGCCCTGCAGCGTGGAGACGCAGATGTTCGCCAGGTAGGACTGGTACGGCCGGCGGTCGAGGATGAGCGTGGTGACACCGTCGGCGGCCGGGTAGCGCTGGAGGACCTGCTCGCACACGGCGGTGGCCCGGCCGGGTCGGTCGAGGTCCTGGTGGACCCAGCGCTGCGCCCAGCTCTGCGGGGTGACGACGAGCAGGCTGCGCTGCCCGCCGGTGACCCCGGCGAACCAGACGGTGGCGGCGGCGACCGTGACGGCGGTGAGACCGGCCACGGCCGTGCGCAGCGGACGGCCCCGGGGCGGCACCGGCAGCAGTCGCACCACCGCGGCGGTGCCGATGATGAGCAGCACGGTGGTGAGGTGACCGGCCTTGTTGAAGTAGTAGCCGGCCTGACCACCGACGCTGATGCTGGCCTGACCGATGGCCAGCGTGAGCACCACGCTGACCAGCAGCGCGAACAGCCAGCGTCGCCAGGCCGGATCGGCCCGCCCGCGTCGTACCGCGTGCACCAGCAGGGCGGGCACCACGAACACGCCGAGGCCGCCGAGGGCGAGCCAGGTCTCGGTCAGGTCCGGCCCGACGGTGGCGGCCAGCGACTCGGTCTGGTTGGCACGGAACACGCCGAGCAGGATCGGCACCGGGGCGAGCACGGCGGTGGCCAGGCCGACGACGAGCGTGGTGCCGCGCAGTCGGCGTACTTCGCGACGCCGCGCCAGCAGCGACCCGAGGGCGAGGAGTGCGGCGGCGGGCAGGAACAGGTAGTAGCTGTAGCCGATGCCGACGAGCAGGGCACCGAGCAGCAGGAAGTGTTCCCGGGGTGCGCCGACCGGCCGGGCGACGAGCACGGCGAGCACGATGGTGAGGGTCAGTCCGAGCGTCTCGGTGGGGTATCCGGAGACCAGCATCCGGGGCATCTGGCTGCCGAGCACGAGTGCGCCGACCACGACGGTCAGCACGAGGCGGCTCAGCGGGTGCAGCGGGCCGGGGAGCCGCTGTGCGGCCCAGAGCAGGACGAGGACCAGCAGCCCGAAGGTGGCAAAGTTCCACCAGAGGAACGGCTCCACGGCGGCTGCGCCGGCCGGCCCACCGCCGGGCGGGGTGCGGTGGCTGTCGAGCAGGGCGACGAGCAGGTGCCAGCCCTGCGGGTAGTGCACGAGTGCGGAGAACAGGTCGTCGCGGACGGCGGCGGGGTCGACGAAGAGGTAGCCGCCGTGCCGACCGATGACGTCGACCAGGCTCAGGTGCCGCAGGTAGTCCTCACCTCGGTGGAGGATGCTCAGCCGGCCGCCCAGGTCGCCGGCGCGCAGCAGGGGTTGGGCGAGATACCAGAGCAGGCCGGTGGTGCCGATGACGGGCAGCAGGTCGGGCCAGGCCGGGCGCGGCAGGGTGGGACGCCGCCCGGTGATCAGGGCGGTCAGCACGAGGGCGGTGAGGGCGGTGCCGCTGACCGCCACCGGGTTCATCCCCCAGGGCCAGACCGCGAAGAGCAGACCGGCCGCGGTGGTGAGGCAGACCAGCAGGATGGTGGCCAGCAACAGCCGGTCGAGCAGGGTACGGCCGCCGCGCAGCAGGCTGGCGGTGGCGAGCAGCACCAGCGGGGGCAAGACCCAGCGGGCGTCGAGGGCGACCGCGGCGAGCGGCAGCAGCCAGGCCGCCGGCAGCGCGGCCAGCACGGCGAGGTTCCATCGACGGTACGGCTTGCCAGGGCTGGCGGTCAGACTCGGGACGATCAGCGGGGCCACGGTGTGCTGCTCGGCGGGCACGCGAAATCCTTGCATACGAGGAGGGTTGTCCGGAGTCTAGCCCTGCCGCCCGACTTGTGCGGGACGTGGCGCGGTGCCGCACGCAGACGCAGGGCCCGTGACGACACCGTCACGGGCCCTGCGGGTAGCGGTCAGAGGTACTGGCCGGTGTTGCTGGCGGTCTCGATGGAGCGACCGGCCTCGGTGCCCTTGCCTCCGGAGACGAGCGTACGGATGTAGACGATCCGCTCGCCCTTCTTGCCGGAGATGCGGGCCCAGTCGTCGGGGTTGGTGGTGTTGGGCAGGTCCTCGTTCTCGCGGAACTCGTCGACGCAGGCGTCGAGCAGGTGCTGCAGACGCAGCCCCTTGCGGCCGGAGGTGAGGAACTCCTTGATGGCCATCTTCTTGCCCCGGTCGACGATGTTCTGGATCATCGCGCCGGAGTTGAAGTCCTTGAAGTACAGGACTTCCTTGTCACCGTTGGCGTAGGTGACTTCCAGGAAGCGGTTCTCCTCCGTCTCGGAGTACATCCGCAGGACCACCGCGTCGATCATCGCGGCGACGGTGGCCTGGGCGTCTCCGCCGTGTTCGGCCAGGTCGTCGGCGTGCAGCGGCAGACCGGAGAGGATGTACTTGGAGAAGATGTCCTTGGCCGCCTCGGCGTCCGGACGCTCAATCTTGATCTTGACGTCGAGTCGCCCCGGACGCAGGATCGCCGGGTCGATCATGTCTTCCCGGTTGGAGGCGCCGATGACGATGACGTTCTCCAGACCCTCCACGCCGTCGATCTCGCTGAGCAGCTGCGGCACGATGGTGTTCTCCACGTCGGAGGAGACACCGGAGCCACGGGTCCGGAAGACCGAGTCCATCTCGTCGAAGAAGACGATGACCGGCGTGCCCTCGCCGGCCTTCTCCCGGGCCCGCTGGAAGATCAGCCGGATGTGCCGCTCGGTCTCGCCGACGTACTTGTTGAGCAGCTCCGGGCCCTTGATGTTGAGGAAGAAACTGGTGTGCTTCTCCTCGCCCCGCCGCTCGGCGATCTTCTTCGCCAGCGAGTTGGCCACCGCCTTGGCGATCAGCGTCTTGCCGCAGCCGGGCGGGCCGTAGAGCAGGATGCCCTTCGGCGGACGCAACTGGTGCTCACGGAACAGGTCCGCGTGCAGGAACGGCAGTTCCACCGCGTCACGGATCTGCTCGATCTGGGAGTGCAGGCCACCGATGTCGCTGTAGTCGACGTCGGGCACCTCCTCCAGCACCAGCTCCTCGACCTCGCTCTTGGGAATCCGCTCGTACGCGTACGCCGAACGCGGTTCGATCATGAGCGAGTCGCCGGCCCGGATCGCGCTGCCGATCAATGTCTCGGCGAGGTGCACGATCCGTTCCTCGTCGGAGTGCGAGACCACCAGTGCCCGGTCACCCGGCGCGCCTTCGGGGCCCGCCAGGATCTCCTTGAGCATGACCACCTCGCCGACCCGCTCGTAGCCGAACGCGTCCACGATGTTGAGCGCGTCGTTGAGCAGGACCTCCTGGCCGCGCTGGAGTTCACCCACGTCGAGCGAGGGCGAGACGGCCACGCGCAGCTTGCGCCCGCCGGTGAAGACATCCACCGTGCCGTCGTCGTGTCTGGCCAGGAAGACGCCGTAGCCACTGGGTGGCTGGGCCAGCCGGTCGATCTCCTCCTTGAGCGTCACGATCTGCGCGCGAGCCTCCTTGAGGGTGCTCACGAGCCGCTCGTTGTTCTCGGTCAGCCGCGCCAACTGCGCCTGGGTGGCGGACAGTCGCTCTTCGAGCTGCCGCACGTGTCGGGGGCTTTCGGTCAACTTGCGCCGCACCAGAGCGAGTTCCTCTTGAAGGAACGCGACCTGCGTGGAGAGATCGTGGGCCTCCTTCTCCCACCGTGCGGCGCGCGAGTCCGCGTCGTCGCTGCGTGCCACGTCCCACCTCCCCGGGGGGCTTGAACGTTCTGACCTAACACTAGCCGCTATGAGCCCGATTCGGTCCTCCGCAACGCGCCCGTCACCGAAGCTTGATCGCCAAGGGTGGGTTGGCGGGCGGGTACGGGCATTCGGGTACCGTCGGGGGGTGGGACGCGAGAACATGGGGGGTGCACCGGTGGCCGAGGTCGCGACCGACGAGGTGCAGGTCTGGGTGGACCAGGATCTGTGCACGGGCGACGGGCTGTGCGTGCAGTACGCGCCCGAGGTATTCGAGTTCGACGTCGACGGCCTGGCGTACGTCAAGGGCCCCGACGGTGAGCTCCAGCAGGCCCCGGGTGCCCGCGTCGGCGTACCGGAGCACCTGCGCCTCGAGGTGATCGACTCGGCGCGGGAGTGCCCGGGCGAGTGCATCCACGTCGTCCGCGCCAGCGACGGCGTGGAGGTGGCCGGCCCCGACGCCGAGGACTGAGCCCGCTGCCCGCCGTACCGCAGCGGGCGACCGACCACTCACAGCAGCGGGCGGCCGACCACCGAGGCGACCAGGCGGGCGAACTCCTCCAGCCGGGCGATCTGCCCGGCGCCGCCGTCGTCGAGGGTCTTGCCGAAGCGCAGCGCGTCGTGGCGTGGCCCGCCGGCCGTCTCCTCGCTGGGCGGGGTCTCGTCGAGCGAGGTCAGCAGCAGGTACACGTCGATGCTGTCGACCCGGATCTCACCGTTGTCGTGCCGGAACAGCCGGCGGCGGCAGCCGACCTCGGTGACCGAGGAGACCGGCACCACCCGCAGCGACGAGGTCATCGACCCGGGCGGGCCCTCCCCCGGCGGCACGTCCTCGCCGTGCCAGAGCACCAGCCGACTGCCGTCGCAGACGACGACCTCCTGCCACACCCCGTTTACCTCGTTGACGAAGCGTTCCAGGGTGAAGCCGAGCACCGAGGCCCCCCGCAGCACACCGCCGAGCGCCTCCAGCGCGACGTCCGGGTCACGCAGGTACGCCCGCGCCGCCGATTCGAGGTCGGTGTAGGGCGACCAGTCGGGGAAGACCGCCGGCAGGTCGCCGCCGCCGAACCCGGGCCGACTCATGCGGCCACCCCCGGCCACCGCCAACCCGCATCCAGGTTCAGCCCGTTCACTGCCAGCCGCCCCATTCCGCCGTCACGGCCTGCCCGTCTCCTGCGTCGTGTCCGGTTGCGTCTGCGACGCCGTACTCGCCTGTCGGGCCGCCTCCGCCTCGCGTAGCGCCTGCCGGCGCTGCACGTACGCCTCGGTGCCCTTGCTGGGCTTGCGCCGGCGCGGCGGCGCGGTCACTCCGGGGGCGAGCTTACGCGCGGAGACGAGGAACGCGGTGTGCGCGATCATCCGGTGGTCGGGTCGCACCGCGAGCCCTTCGGCGTGCCAGTCGCGCACCAGCGACTCCCAGGCCCGCGGCTCGGTCCAGCCGCCCCGTTCCCGCAGCGCCTCGACCAGCTCGGACAGCTGCGGAGTGGTCGCGACGTAGCCGATGAAGACCCCGCCGGGCAGCAACGCCCGTTCGACCATGTCGAGGTTCTCCCACGGGGCCAGCATGTCCAGGATGATGCGGTCGAAACCCGTCTCGGTGCACTCGCCGACGTCACCGACGTGCAGGTGCCACGCGGGGTGCGGCCCGTTGAAGAACGCCTCCACGTTGCGCCGGGCGATCTGGGCGAAGTCGTCGCGCAGCTCGTAGGAGTGCAGTTCGCCGCTGGTGCCGACCGCGCGCAGCAGCGAGCAGCTCAGCGCGCCGGAGCCGGCGCCGGCCTCGAGCACCTTGGCGCCGGGGAAGATGTCGCCCATGGCGACGATCTGCGCCGAGTCCTTGGGGTAGATCACCTGGGCGCCACGGGGCATGGACAGCACGTAGTCCGACAGCAGCGGACGCAGCGCCAGGAAGGCCGTACCCCCGCCGGAGGTGGTGACCACGCTGCCGTCGGGCAGCCCGATCAGCTCGTCGTGCGCCAGGATGCCCCGGTGGGTGTGGAACTGCTTGCCCGGCTCCAGGGTGACCGTGTGCATCCGGCCCTTGGGGTCGGTCAGCTGCACCCGGTCACCGGGCCGGAACGGCCCACGGTGCACCGGGGGCAGCTCCGGGGTCTCGGCGGGCACGGCGTCGCCCGGGGTCGCCGGGTGGGAGTGGGTCACGGTCACGTGTTCATCTTCCGGTGAGGTTCGAGCAGGTGCGCCAGATCCGCGATGTGCAGAATGCCGACGACATCTTCGCCTGCCGTCACGAGGTACTGCGCGCCCGGGTGGGCCTGCACCGTCTCCAGCACCCGTTCCCCGTCCGTGGCCACCGACATGCGCGGCAGGTCGGCGACCGCGCGGGCGACCGCGTCCACGGCGAGCCAGGGCCGGCGGTGCGGCGGCACGGCCGCCGCCGCGGCCGGATCGACCACCGCCACCGGTCGGTCCGCGGCGTCGGTCACCAGCAGCGCCACCGGCCGGTCCGGGGCCGACTCGTCGGCCCGGCGCTGGGCCTCGGCCAGCGGGGTGGCGGTGGGTACGGCGAACACCGGCCGGGCCAGCCGGGCCAGGTCGATCAGGGGCAGTCGCCGGCCGATCCGGGCCAACCGGATCGACTGTCCGGCGCCGTGCCAGATAGTGAGCGCGACCAGGGCGGTCAGCGGCAGCGCCAGCAGGCTCAGCAGGTCGGCGGCGTAGAGCAGACCGACAAGCGCCACGGTGGCCACGGCGAGGACCCGGCCGACCCAGCCGGCCACCTCGGTGGCCCGGTGCCGGTCCCGGGTGACCGCCCAGATGACCGCCCGCAACGCCCGCCCGCCGTCCAACGGCAGCCCGGGCAGGCTGTTGAACACGGCGACGATGACGTTGCTCACCGCCAGTTGGAAGGCGAGCTGGTGGGCCACGGTGCGGTCGGGCAGCGCCACGGTCGCGGCGACGGCGGCCACGCCGAGCAGCGCGGAGACCGCCGGCCCGGCCAGCGACACCAGCAGGTCCACCCGGGGCGACGGCGCGTCCCGGTCCATCTCGGTGTACCCGCCGAGCAGTTCGAGGGTGATCCCCCGCACACCGATGCCGAAGTGTCGTGCGGTGAGCGCGTGGCCGAGCTCGTGGGCCAGCACCGAGCCGAGCAGCGAGACCACGAAGCCGGCGCCGACCAGGTAGCCGAGGGTCGGCGAGAGCGCCAGTCGCTGGCCGGCAAGTTCGCCGTAGAGCACGATGATCAACACGGCCAGCAGCAGGATCGAGGCGTTCAGGTACAGCGGCACCCCGAAGATCCGACCGACCTGCAGGCCGGGACGCCGGCCCGGCCGTGACTGCCTGCTCTGCTCCACCGAGCCGATGCTACGCGGCGGGAGATCACCTTCGGTGCGGCGGCGGCTGCCCTGTCGTACCGGTGCCCTAGTCTTCCACGGCATGACCGCGGATCCGGTGATCACCCAGCAGGCTCCGACTTCGACCCCGTTGCCGCCAACGGTGCGGGCCTCGCTGTCACCCTCACGCGCCGCGGATTTCAAGACCTGCCCGCTGCTCTACCGGTTCCGCAGCATCGACCGGCTGCCCGAGCGGCCCACCGTCGAGCAGGCGCGCGGCACGCTTGTGCACGCGGTGCTGGAGCGGTTGTTCGACCTGCCGGCGGCCGGGCGCACCCCGCAGGCGGCCGGTGACCTCGTCGCACCGCAGTGGGACCGGCTGGTCACCGAGCAGCCGGAACTGGCCGGACTGTTCACCGACGACGGCACGGTCGACGCGGTCGAGTTCCTGCGCTCGGCGGCGACCCTGCTGGAGGGCTACTTCTCGGTGGAGGATCCGCGTCGACTGGAGCCGGCCGAACGGGAGAGCCTGATCTCCGCCGTGATCGACGAGGAGTTGCTCATCCGCGGCTACCTCGACCGGCTCGACGTCGCCCCCGACGGCGCGCTGCGGGTGGTGGACTACAAGACCGGTGGTGCGCCCCGCGAGGCGTTCGAGGCGCGGGCGTTGTTCCAGCTCAAGTTCTACGCGCTGGTGCTCTGGCGCACCCGGGGCGTGGTGCCCCGGGTGCTGCGGCTGCTCTATCTACGCGACGCCGAGGTGTGCGACTACAGCCCGGACGCCGAGGAGTTGGTGCGCTTCGAACGCACGGTGGTGGCGCTGTGGCGGGCGATCGAGCAGGCCACCGCCGCCCAGGACTTCCGGCCCCGGCCGAGCCGGCTCTGCGACTGGTGCAGCCACCAGGCGCTCTGCCCGAGCTACGGCGGCACCCCGCCGCCCTTCCCCGAGCACCTGCCCGGCGCGGATCCGCTGCGCGACGCCCGCACCCGCCCCGCCACCCCGGGCGCGGACGAGTAGCTCTCCTCCTCAGGAAGGACAGGCAGCTCACCATCCGAGATGATCTCTCACCGGCATGGGCGGCTAGCGTCGTGGCATGGGTAGGCAGCTGAGGCAGTGGCTACGGGCACGCCCGCTGGCCGGCGACGCGTTGTTGACCGTCGGGCTGGTGCTGGGTGAGGCGCTGTTCACCCTGCTGTCCCCCCGGGAGTTCTGGCCCCGGTCGCTGCCGGAGGCGCTGGGCTGGAGCCTGCTCTGTGCCAGCCCCGTGCTGTTGCGGCGGATCGCGCCGTGGCCCGCCGTGCTGGCCGCGCTGGCGTCGCTGGCCCTGCCGGTCGTGATCGAGGTGGTGCCGGCCACCCAGGGCCTCACCCTGGTCGTGCTCACCTACACCGTGGCCGCCTGCCAGCCGATACGCCCGGCGCTGGCGACCGCGGTGGCACTGTGGGTGCCGGTGGCGGTGCTGGCGCCCCTGCTGCCCACCGAGGGTCTGCCGCAGGTCGGCGCGGCGTACGTGGTGGCGAACAACCTGCTGGTCGGGATCGTGTCGTTCTCCGTGGGCCGTACGGTGCACGCCCGCCGGTCCACCACGGCGGCGCTGCGGGAACGGGCCCGGGTCGCCGAGGCCAACCAGCGCGCCCTCGCCGAGCAGGCGGTCGCCGACGAGCGGCGACGCATCGCCCGGGAACTGCACGACGTGGTGGCCCACCACGTCAGCGTGATGGGGGTGCTGGCCACCGGGGTCCGGCGGGTGCTGCCCCGCGATCCCAAGGCCGCCGACGAGGCGGTCGCCACCATCGAGGAGACCAGCCGGGCCACCCTGCGGGAGCTGCGGCGGCTGCTGGACGTGCTGCGCACCGAGGCCGAGCCGGCCGCCGACCTGGCCCCCCAGCCCGGTCTCGCCGGCATCGAGATGCTCGTCGAACAGGTCCGCGAGGCCGGGTTGCCGGTAACCTTCGCGGTGACCGGCACGCCGGGGCCGGTGGAGCAGGGCGTGGCGTTGACCGTGTACCGGATCGTGCAGGAAGCACTGACCAACGCCCTCAAGCACGCTGGCCGGGCCACCGCGCAGGTGCACGTCAGCTACCCCGGTGACGCCGTCGAGGTGGAGATCACCGACACCGGTCGAGGGCCGTCACCGGACCGGCAGCGGGTCGGGCACGGCCTGGTGGGGATGCGTGAGCGGGTCGCCCTCTACGGTGGTGTCCTGCGGACCGGGGCCCGCGCCGGCGGCGGCTACCGGGTGTACGCGCGCATTCCGGTCGAACCACTGCCCGAGACCCGCTTTGCGGCACCCTGACCCCGGAGGATGAGATGACCGATCCGACGCCGTCGACGACCCGTCCGGTGCGCATCCTGCTCGCCGACGACCAGCCGTTGCTGCGTACCGGCTTCCGGATGGTGCTCGGCGCCGAGCCGGACCTGGACATCGTGGCGGAGGCCGGCGACGGCGCGGAGGCGGTGGAGTTGTCCCGCCGGCTGCTGCCCGACGTGGTGCTGATGGACATCCGGATGCCGCGGATGGACGGGGTGAGCGCCACCCGGGCGATCGTCGACGCCCGGCTGCCGGTCCGGGTGCTCATCCTGACCACCTTCGAACTCGACGAGTACGTGGTGGGTGGGCTGCGGGCCGGGGCGAGTGGATTCCTGTCCAAGGACGTGCCCGCCGAGGATCTGATCACCGCGATCCGTACCGTGGCCGCCGGCGACGCGGTGGTGGCCCCCCGCATCCTGCGGCGGCTGCTGGACCGCTTCGCCGACGTGCTGCCCGATCCCGCAGCGTCACCGCCGAAGGCGCTGAGCACGCTCACCGACCGGGAACGGGAGGTGCTGGGGCAGGTGGCCCGCGGGTTGTCCAACGCCGAGATCGCCCGCGCCCTGTCGGTCAGCGAGACCACCATCAAAACCCACGTCGGGAACGTGTTGACCAAGCTCGGGCTGCGCGACCGGGTGCAGGCGGTGGTCTTGGCGTACGAGTCGGGTCTGGTCCGGCCGGGGGCGTAACGTGACCGTTGCATCCGTCACCTACCGTGACGGTCTGCACCGAGAACGGTTGTCTCTCGCGGGGGCCAGAGTCGCGGACTATCGTGTGGTGACGAGCTTCGTCGCTGCTCACAGCGCTGATCCGGGATAACCCTGACCCCGGGTGGGGGACTACCCGCAGCCGGAAATCCGCACCCACTCCCCCAGGAGTCGTAGGGATCGCCGGCACACGGCGCAGATGATGGAACTCGTGCCGAGATCCACGGGAGGGCGGCACGATCTGAACAGCGACGGAGAGGTTATAACGTGACCGCTACGACAGGCCGGTCGGCAGAGGCCGCAGCCCGGGCGAGCGACGTGTGGAAGGTGTACGGCAGCGGCGAGGCTCAGGTCATCGCGCTGCAGGGGGTGAGCGCCGAGTTCGAGCGCGGACGGTTCACTGCGATCATGGGCCCCTCGGGCTCCGGCAAGTCGACGCTCATGCACTGCCTGGCCGGGTTGGACACGGTCACCCGAGGCACCGTGCACGTCGGCGACACCACGGTCACCGGTCTCGGTGACGCCGGTCTGACGAAGCTGCGGCGCGACAAGATCGGCTTCATCTTTCAGCAGTTCAACCTGCTGCCGACGCTGACCGCCAAGGAAAACATCCTGCTGCCGCTCTCCATCGCCGGCCGCAAGCCCGACCAGGCCTGGTACGACATCGTCATCGACACGGTCGGGCTGCGCGACCGGCTCGACCACCGGCCGGCGCAGCTCTCCGGCGGCCAGCAGCAGCGGGTGGCGTGCGCGCGGGCCCTGGTGGCCCGCCCCGAGGTCATCTTCGCCGACGAACCGACCGGCAACCTGGACTCGCGGGCCGGCGCCGAGGTGCTGAACTTCCTGCGCAACTCGGTACGCGAGCACGGTCAGACCATCGTGATGGTCACCCACGACCCGACCGCCGCCGCGTACGCCGACCGGGTGGTCTTCCTGGCCGACGGGCAGATCGTCTCCGAGTTGATCGAGCCGACCGCCGACACGGTGCTGGACACGATGAAGAAGCTGGACACCCTGACCGAGGTGGCTCCCTGATGTTTCGGGCGACACTGAAGAGCCTGCTGGCCCGCAAGGTCCGGCTGATGTTGTCCGGCCTGGCCGTGGTGCTGGGCGTGATGTTCGTCTCCGGTGCGTTCGTGCTCACCGACACCCTCGGTCGCACCTTCGACCAGATCTTCGCCGACGCCTACGAAGAGGTCGACGTCAGCGTCGCCGCCAAGCCGAAGGTGCAGGGCAACGAGTTCGAGGGCCCGCAGCTCGCCGGGCCGGTGCCGGCTGCCGCTCTGCAGACGGTGCAGTCGGTCGACGGGGTGGCCGAGGCGACCGGTGTGGTGGCCGCCGACGGTGCCCGACTGATCGGCAGCAACGGCAAGGTGGTCGCCTCGTTCGGTCCGCCGCAGCTCGGCGGCAACTGGGTCGGCGAGAGCGACCTGGTGCAGCTGCGCGAGGGCCGCGAACCGCAGACCGACGACGAGATCGTGATCAACAAGGGTCTGGCGACCACGGCCGACGTGGCCGTCGGCGACCGGGTGGGCGTGCTCACCCTCCAGCCGCGCAAGGACTTCACCATCGTCGGCATCTTCGGCTACAGCGGCGACCGGGACTCCATGGGCGGCGCCAACGAGATCATGTTCACCACGCCGGCGGCGCAGGAACTGATGCTCGGCGAGCCGGACGTCTACACCAACATCGTGGCCACCGCCGCCACCGGCGTCTCGGACGAGCAGTTGCGTGACGCGGTGGCCGCCGCGGTCGGCGACGCCTACGACGTGAAGACCGGCGAGCAGCTCTCCGCCGACGCCGCCGCCGGGTTGAAGGAGGGCCTGTCCTTCTTCAACCGGATCCTGCTCGGCTTCGCCGCGGTAGCGCTGCTGGTCGGCACCTTCCTGATCCTCAACACGTTCTCGATCATCGTGGCGCAGCGCACCCGGGAACTGGCGTTGCTGCGGGCCGTGGGTGCCAGCGGCAAGCAGATCATCGGCTCGGTGGTGATGGAGGCGATCGCCATCGGCCTGATCGCCGCGGTGTTCGGCCTGGCCGCCGGCATCGGCATCGGCGCGCTGCTGGCGTACCTGTTCAGCAACCTCGCCGGTGGGATGACCCTGGCCGGGATCGCGGTGCCCGCGTCGGCGGTGATCGGTGCGTTCGGTGTCGGCCTGGTGATCACCGTGCTGGCGGCGCTGCTGCCGGCGCTACGGGCCGCGCGGATCCCCCCGATCGCGGCGATGCAGGACGTCGCCACGCCGGACCGCCCCCTGACGAAGATCACCATCGCCGGGGCGGTGGTCACCGCGATCGGCGCCACCCTGCTCTTCCTCGGCCTGGGCGGCTACGCCGACAGCAACACGCTTGCCACCATCCTCGGTGGCGTGCTGTTCGCCTTCATCGGGGTGGCCCTGCTGACGCCGCTGATCAGCAAGCCGGTGGTGGCGGCCCTCGGCGCGATCTTCTCCGGCTGGGTGCCGGGCAAGCTGGGCCGGCTCAACTCCGGCCGCAACCCGCGCCGTACCGCGATCACCGCCGCCGCGCTGATGGTCGGCATCGCCCTGGTCACCGGCATCACCGTCATCCTGGACTCGGCCAAGAGCAGCATCAGCGGTCTGGCCCAGGACACCGTCAAGGCGGAACTGGTGATCGCCGGTGCGCAGTCCGGGCCCCGCCCGCCGACCTTCGATCCGGCGGTGCTGGACGAGGCGAAGACGATCCCCGGGGTACGGCTGGTCGACGGCCTCTACGGCGACATGTCCCTGGTCGACGGCAAGCGCACCTACACCGGAGCGGTGACCGAACCGGCCGCCCTGCGCCAGGTCTACAGCCTGACCGCCTCCGCCGGGAACATCGACCGGCTGGGCCCCGGTGAGCTGCTGGTCAGCACGGACACCGCGAAGGACCGGGGTCTGTCGGTCGGCTCGACCGTGCCGATCCAGTTCGCCCGCGGTGAGGCGCAGACCTTCACCGTCACCGGCATCTTCGACGACTCGCCGCTGTTCACCGGGGTGCAGATGGTGGTGCCGACCCAGTCGGCCGCCGACTTCACCATCCCGCAGCCCATTCAGGGTTTCGTCCAGCTGGAGCCCGGCACGGCGGTCGACCAGGTGCAGCCGCGCGTCGAGGCGCTGCTGGCCAACAGCCCCGAGGTGTCGGTGGTCAGCCTCGACGCGTACATCGAGCAGCAGGCCGGTCAGCTCGACAGCCTGCTCACGATGATCCGCATCCTGCTGGCGCTGGCCATCGTGATCGCCGTACTCGGCATCATCAACACCCTGGCCCTGTCGGTGCTGGAGCGGACCCGCGAGCTGGGCCTGCTGCGCGCCATCGGCCTGAAGCGGTCGCAGACCATGGGCATGATCACGGTGGAGGCGGTGGTGATCTCGGTGTTCGGCGCGCTGCTCGGCGTGGTCGTCGGCACCGGCCTGGGCGCCGCCGTGGTGGAGGCCCTGCGCGACGAGGGCATCACCGACCTGGTGCTGCCGTGGGGTCAGATGGGGGTCTTCCTCGGCCTGGCCGCGCTGATCGGCGTGATCGCGGCGGTCCTGCCCGCGATCCGCGCCGCCCGCATCAACGTCCTGGGCGCCATCGCCCACGACTGACCTGTAAGGAAGGGCCCCCTGTTAACGCCTAGCGCGGTACAGGGGGCCCTTTTTAACACAAGCGTCGGCAGCGTCGGTGCAGACGTCAGGCGGCGGAGCGGGCGAGCAGCGCCGCCAACAACTCCAGGTCCGCCGCGAGCAGGCTCTCCACCTGGTGTACGCCGTCGCGCGGCGCGACCGGCACCTCCGCCGGCACGGCCAGCACCGCCGCTCCGGCGGCGACCGCGCTGGCCACCCCGGTGGCCGAATCCTCGATCGCCACACACCTGTCGATCGGTACGCCGAGCAGCCGGGCAGCCGTCAGGTACGGCTCCGGGTGCGGCTTGGTCGCCTCGACCTCGTCACCGCAGACCACCACGTCGAAGCTGTCCCGACCCAAGGTGTCCAGAGCGATCTCGACCAACGCCCGGCCGCTGGAGGTGACCAGGGCCGTCGGGACCTGTGCCGCCCGCACCGCCGCCAGCAACGCCAGTGCGCCCGGACGCCACTGCAGCCCGGTACGGAACAGTTCGAGAATCCGTCTGTTGATCCACTCCGCGCTGGCCGCCGGATCCCGGTGCGGCTGACCCAGATCGTCGTGCAGAATCCGCATCGAGTCGGCCATCCCGGTGCCGACGATCGCCCGCCGCGCCTCGGCGGAAAGGCTGCCGCCGTACGCCTCGGCGAGCTCGGCCAACGCGACGTCCCACAGTCGCTCACTGTCGACCAGGGTGCCGTCCATGTCGAACAGCACGGCCGCGGGGTGACTCGTCACCGGATCCTCCTCGCGTCGGGTACCCGGTGAATCCTGTCAGCCCGTCACCGCCGTATGCCCGGGTCGGTGACCTTTCTCAACCGAGCCCGCAGGCCGACAGCGACCGCTCGTAGCCCCGGAAGAACGCCTCGGCGCGCTGCTCCGGGGTGCCGTGCGAGCCCTCGGCGAACCAGGGCTGACCCGGGTCGTCGCCGACGGCGAGCAGACCCTCGTGGAACTCGTCCAGATCACCGTCGTCGAGGGTGAGCCAACCGGCTTCCACCGAACCACCCAGGTACGCCCCGGCCATGCAGTCGGCCTGCAACTCCTGCTGGATGGTGAAGTCGTACTGGACCCCGAGGCGGGTCTGGATCCCGTGGGCGTACTCGTGGCCGATCAGGTAGTACACGAACGCGTCCCCCACCTGCCGGAACGCCCCGAACGACCAGTTGATGTCGTACGCGATGAAGTCGCTGACCGTGCAGTAGACGGCGTTGTTGCGGGGCACCTCCTGCCCACCGCAGGACACCTCACCGTCACGCTGGTAGGCGATCACCTGCCGGATCGGCCGGAACGAACTCCCGGACGCCTCGAACTGCGCCGCCCAGTAGCGTTCGGCGGTACGCCGGGCGACCTCCACGTCCTCCTGGAACTCCTCGACCGTGTCGGTGCCGTCGGCCCGGGTCACCTCTTCGCTCGGCGACGCCGGTTCCCGCTGTTCGGTCGGCTCACCCGGCTGACCCACCGGGTCGACCATGCACGCGGTCGCCGCGACCAGCGCCACCACCAGACCGGCGAACCTGCCCCGACGCCGCTCCCGCCCGTCTGCCGCCACCGCATCCTCCCGCCTCGGCGATGCCAGCTTCCATACCCCCACGGTACGACCGGCATGCCCGTCGCCGTCTGGTACGCCGTATCGCCCGCACCGGTTCACTGTGGGACCGGTCTGGCGTGTGTTAACGGGCCGCTGTGGTGCCGGCGTGGTGTGCCGACGTGGCGTGGTGCCGGCGGGCCGGTGTGGCGGGTGCCGGCGGGATGTCACGGGCTGGCGGCGAGGAAGACGAAGGCGGCGAACAGCACCAGGTGCACCCCGCCCTGCAACAGGGTGGCCCGCCCCGGCACCACGGTCAGCACGCCGGTTATCACCGTCAACGCGAGCAGGGTGACCTGGGTGCCGCCGAGGCCGAGCAGCAGCGGCCCTTCCAGCCAGATCGAGGCGATCGCGATGGCCGGGATGGTCAGACCGATGCTGGCCATCGCCGAACCGAGCGACAGGTTGAGGCTGATCTGCACCCGGTCACGGCGGGCGGCGCGGGCCGCCGCCAGGGTCTCCGGCAGCAGCACCAGCAGCGCGATTATCACCCCGACGAACGCCGGCGGCAGGTTCACCGCCGCGACACCCGCCTCGATCGCCGGGG
The DNA here is from genome assembly GCF_000204155.1 of Micromonospora maris AB-18-032. Classification (NCBI taxonomy): domain Bacteria; kingdom Bacillati; phylum Actinomycetota; class Actinomycetes; order Micromonosporales; family Micromonosporaceae; genus Micromonospora; species Micromonospora maris. Next base: position 4,097,164 of record NC_015434.1, read on the forward strand.
ACACCGACTTCGCGTCACCGACCACCGCCACCAGCGCGACAAGCAGCAGCCCGAGGCTGATCAGCGCCTGCCGGGTCGACGGCGGATCGGCGTGCACCTCCTCCGGCAGCGTCTCCCCTTCACTGCCCACCGGCAGGAAATAGTCCCGGTGCCGGCCGGTCTGCACCATCACGAACAGGGCGTACAGGGCCAGCGACACCACCGCCGCAAAGGTCAACTGGGCCGGGCTGAACTGCGGACCGGCGCGGCCTATGGTGAACGTCGGCACCACCAGACTGAGCGTGGCGAGAGTCGCCACGGTCGCCAACGCGCCACCCGTACCCTCCGGATTGAACACGGCCAACCGGCGGCGCAGCGCACCGATCAGCAACGACAAGCCGAGGATGCCGTTGCAGGTGATCATCACGGCGGCGAAGACCGTGTCCCGCGCCAGCGACTGCGTCTTCTCCCCACCACTGATCATCAGCGTGACGATCAGGGCCACCTCGATCACCGTGACCGCCACCGCGAGCACCAGTGACCCGTACGGCTCACCGACCTTGTGCGCGACCACCTCGGCGTGATGCACCGCCGCCAGCACCGCGCCGGCCAGGAACAGGCCCACGATCACGACCATGATGCCGTCGAGCTTCTGGTTCCAGGTCAGCGCGAGCACCACAAGGGCAGCGATCGGTACGGACACAGTCCACGTGGTCAGGGTGCGGCGCAACGCGAGCATGATCTACATCCTGCCAGCCATGATGATCATCAACGGCGAAGCCTCCTCACAGTCCCCCGTCCGCGCGGGCGCGCCATGCGCCAGCCCGGCCACCGGCACAATCGGTGCCACCGTTACGCCGAAACGGCGCCTACCGCCCCCGCCCGATACCACCGTTTCGCCGAAACGGAGTCGATCATTGCACCGCGACTAGGCCAGCCGGGCCTCGGCGAGACAACCCGGCGGTGATCAGCCGGCACGGATCAGATCCAGCGCGTGCACCGCCAGCCGGACCGCTGTCGGCCGCATCGCCGCCGCCTGCTCGTCGCTCACCGCACTCACCACTGCCAGCCGGACCTCCATGATCACGTTGGCGTCCAGGATCTCGATCCTGACATCGTCCCGGAGCTGCTGATAGCGGACTGCATCGGCGACGATCTCCGAACCGCCCTCGAACGGCTCTGCCGAAGTCACGGTGACGGAACGCTCGAACCCGGTACGAGCCTCGCCCGCCCCACCAAAGCTCTGCACCTTCAGGAACACGAACCCGCCGCGGAACTCATCCCCCTCGAAGAAGCCCTTGTGGCACCGGAAGTTGGGGCCACGATCGTCGTCCGCCGGCGGTATCGGCATCGGCCCGCCGTCGAAGGCTGACGTGGCGAGCGCGTAATCGACGCGGTCGCATAAGTCCTCCGGCACGGCACGAATCGCGTCGGACGACGCCGTCGCATCCGGCGCTCCGTCGCTGGCGCAGCCCGCCAGCAACAGAACCGGTAGCACAACGCCGGCCACCGCGGTCAGCGCCACACGAGCAGGAAAGATCGTCACGGCGCGTGAGTGTGCCAGACCCCCCGAACGGCGTGAAGGGGCAGATCGACGCGCGGACGTCCCGGAGCCCAGCAGCAACCACGCCCCACCACACCGCCTGGTGCGGTTGGGCACTCAGCTCGACAGGGCGCCGTGACGCCCTTGCGCCCTACTTGGCGTTGTACTGATCTCGCTGGCAGGCATCGGCGATCAAAGGCGGACGCCACGCCGCGCCACCTCGGACGCGGGCAGTCATCATCGGTCAGCATTGGTCGCCGCTGGTTCACCTCGCACGGCCTGGCGACGGCATGATCTTGGTGAGGCAAACCGCCGACTTCGAGGGGGTCTGAACCCCTTACACCCAGCATGTCGAAAGAACATCATCAATCAGATCCTTCGAAGCCCTGGCCAGGGCGGTAGTTGTCGGCAGTTGCCAAAGCTTGCCGCCCCTAGTTGCTCTCACCGCCGACGCCGGGCTGGCCGCCCGCATGGTGGTCCACCGACGATCCGGCAGTGGCAGCAGCGACGGCAGCAGCTGAAAACGCCGAAACGGTTCAACGCCAAGGCGCCGAGGAAGAGCCGGACGGCTAAACAGTCCTGACTCCGATTTCACTCACCACACCCCAGCTGCCTTCAGCCATCCTGGAGTGCCTGAGGACCCCGCCGGAGGCACTGCCCTTGAACTGAACAACACGAAGCCCCGGATCTGCCACCACCCATGGCGGCCCGGGGCTTCGTCGTATGTCGCGCCGGCGGCGGGCTGGTAACCGCGTGCCGGCGGCCGAAGGCCAGAGGCAACGCGGCGGGCCGGCAGGCCCGGCCCTGGTTCGGCGGCGCGGGCGGCCTGCGAAGCGGGCCGCCTTGATCTCGTACAGAAGTTCTCACACGCTCGAAGCCTCCCGAAGCCTCCCGAAGTGGCCTCCCGAAGCCTCCCGCTCGAAGCCTCCCTTCCTGCCCCGTCACGGGACATGCTTGACGGGGCGTCCCACCAGATGCTTGGGGAGATCCGGGAATCGAGGGGCCAAAGCTGTGGATAAGGTCGACTACGCTCCTGGCATGTTGGCCGCGTTCTCCGCCGTGACGGTCCGATACCGGCGGCCGATCCTCACCATTGCGCTTGTTTTGGCTGTGGTCCTGGCCGTGGGCCGTCGGCTGTCCGATCAGTTGGGCTCGATCCTGGGCATCGCGACCATCCTCGCCGGGATGCTGGCGTTGTCGCTGGCCATACTCGCCCTGCTTCGGCCACGGCAGGCGGTCTTTCTGGTCAAGCCCGAGGTTCGGGCGTTCGCCACTGAACCGAGCGCGTTCCAGGTCTATATAGCCGTGGCGTACATGTTCTTGGCCTCACTGCCGCTGGGGGCTCGCGACCTTGACGAAATTTACGGGGGCCACCCGTCCATGGTGTTGCCGTTGCTGCTCCTGGTCGGCGTCGGTGTACACGTTGCCGGCGGCTGGCGTGGTGTTTCGGTCGAGCTGCGACCGGACGGTATCTGTCAACGCGACTTCACCGGCTCCTTGATGGTGCCGTGGGAGGCCCTGGCACCCGGCCGCCCTTCCCAGCCCGCAGTCAGGGCATCCACCATGGCCCTGACCTACGCACAACCGGACCTGGTACGCCGCCGTGGCATACTGCCGCACGGCCGGCGGCGGCTGCGCATCGACAACATCCACCCCTGGTTCATCGCCGACACGATCCGCCACTACGTCGACCACCCACAGCACAGGGCCGCGATCGGCGAACCAGCCGAGTACCAACGGCTCTTGCATGCGTTGACATCTTCGCCCACTGGCCCCGGCCATGGACACGCCTACTAAACCCACTGTCAAACAGTTGCTGGGACGGCCGTGGTCCGTCGACCAACTCACCGCGTTTCGCGCGAAGATGCCGGACCGCTACCGGGTCAGTGTCGACTTGGGCGCGGGCTGCGGCCTGCGGCAGGGAGAGATCTTCGGCGTGAGCCCCACCGACCTCGACCCGACACGGCCCGTTCTCCAAGTGGTCCGACAGGTGAAGCTCGTACGCGGGGCGCTGATCTTCGCCCCGCCCAAGGGCGGCAAGACTCGGGAAGTTCCTCTCCCCGCCTCGGTGTCGCGCCGCCTTGCCGAACATGCCGAGCAGTACCCGCCGGTAGAGGTCGCCTTGCCCTGGGCAACTCCGACTGGTGACCCGGTGTCGGTCACGCTCTACCTGACCGACGCGGACGACCTGCCGCTCAGCCGCTCGAAGTTCAACCCTGGCGTCTGGAAGCACGCGATCCGGGCCACCGGCATCCCGGACGACCGGCGCAACGGGATGCACGTCCTGCGGCACACCTACGCCTCGGTCCTCCTGGATGCCGGGGAGAGCATCAAGGCCCTGTCGACGTACCTGGGCCACGCCGACCCCGGATTCACCCTGCGGACCTACACCCATCTGCTGCCCAGCAGTGAGGACCGCACCCGCCGCGCCATCGACAAGGCGTTCGGTGAGGACCAGGCCGACGATGACGGTCCGGAACCCAGTGACGGCCTGGGGACGGCATGATCATGGTTCAACGCCTACCGCAGGTGCCGGAAGTGCAGGTCACGGCACCTGCGGTCATCACTTGGCGTTGAAGTAGCTGGCCTCGGGGTGGTGGACGACGATGGCGTCGGTGGCCTGCTCGGGCATGAGCTGGAACTCCTCGGACAGTTGCACGCCGATCCGCTCCGCGCCGAGCAGTTCCACGATCTTTGCCCGGTCCTCCAGGTCGGGGCAGGCCGGGTAGCCGAACGCGTACCGGCAGCCCCGGTAGTCGGTGCGCAGCAGGCCAGCCAGGTCGGTCGGATCGTCGTCGGCGACGGTACGACCGTCGGGCAGGGTCAGCTCGGCGCGTACCCGCTTGTGCCAGTACTCGGCGAGAGCCTCGGTGAGCTGCACGGACAGGCCGTGCACCTCCAGGTAGTCGCGGTACTCGTTGCGGGCGAACAGCTTGGCCGCGTACTCGCTGACCGGCTGACCCACGGTGACCAGTTGCAGCGCGACCACGTCCAGTTCTTCGCCGCGGGGGCGGAAGAAGTCGGCCAGGCAGAGCCGCCGCTCCTGCCGCTGCCGGGGGAAGGTGAACCGGGCCCGCTCGGCATGCCCGTTCTCGTCCAGCACCACCAAGTCGTTGCCCTCGGAGTACGCCGGGAAGTAGCCGTACACCACGGCCGCCTCCAGCACCTGGTCGGCGATCAGGCGGTCCAGCCAGTAGCGCAGCCGGGGCCGACCCTCGGTCTCCACCAGTTCCACGTACGACGGGCCCTTGCCACCGCGCGCACCGCGCAGCCCCCACTGGCCCATGAAGGTGGCCCGTTCGTCCAGCAGCGCCGCATAGTCGGCCAGCGGCACCCCCTTGACCACCCGGGTGCCGTAGAACGGGGCGGTCGGCACCGGCACGTCGGCGGCCACGTCGGAGCGGACCGAGGTGTCCGTCAACTCCGGCAGCGACTCGGCGACCACGGCGCGCTGGCGTTCACGGCGGGCCCGGCGGGCGGCCAGGGCCGCCTCCCGCTCGGGATCGATCACCGGCGCGCCGCCACGCTTGGCGGTCATCACCCGGTCCATCAGGGACAGTCCCTCGAAGGCGTCACGGGCGTAGTGCACCTGGCCGGGGAACATCGACCGCAGGTCGTCCTCGACGTACGCCCGGGTCAGCGCCGCGCCACCGAGCAGGACCGGCCAGCGCTCCGCGACCCCGCGCGACGCCATCTCGGCCAGGTTCTCCTTCATGATGACCGTGCTCTTGACCAGCAGGCCGGACATGCCGATGGCGTCGGCGCGGTGCTGCTCGGCGGCGTCGAGGATGGCGGAGATCGGCTGCTTGATGCCGATGTTCACCACCTCGTAGCCGTTGTTGGACAGGATGATGTCGACCAGGTTCTTGCCGATGTCGTGCACGTCGCCCTTGACGGTGGCAAGCACGATGCGGCCCTTGCCACCGTCGTCGGCCTTCTCCATGTGCGGTTCGAGGTACGCCACCGCGGTCTTCATCACCTCGGCGGACTGGAGCACGAACGGCAACTGCATCTGCCCGGAGCCGAACAGCTCACCGACGACCTTCATGCCGTCGAGCAGGATGTCGTTGATGATGGCCAGCGGCGCGGTGCCGGCGGCCATCGCGGCGTCCAGGTCGGCCTCCAGGCCGTTGCGTTCACCGTCGATGATCCGCCGCTTGAGCCGCTCGTTGAGCGGCAGGGCGGCCAGTTCCTCGGCCCGGGTGGCCCGCGCGGACGCCGCGTCGACGCCCTCGAAGACCTCGATGAACCGCTGCACCGGGTCGTAGCCCTCCCGACGCCGGTCGTAGATCAGGTCGAGGGCGATCTCCCGCTGCTGCTCGGGGATCTTCGCCATCGGCAGGATCTTGCTGGCGTGCACGATCGCCGAGGTGAGCCCGGCCTGTACGCACTCGTGCAGGAAGACCGAGTTGAGCACCTGCCGGGCGGCCGGGTTGAGGCCGAAGGAGACGTTCGAGATGCCCAGGGTGAAGTTGACCCCGGGCCAGCGGCGGGCGATCTCCCGGATCGCCTCGATGGTCTCGATGCCGTCGCGTCGGGTCTCTTCCTGCCCGGTGGCGATCGGGAAGGTCAGCGCGTCGATGAGGATGTCCGCGCGGCGCAGCCCCCACCGCTCGGTCAGGTCATTGATCAGACGCTCGGCGACCCGGACCTTCCACTCCGCCGTACGCGCCTGGCCCTCCTCGTCGATGAGCAGGGCGACCACGGCGGCGCCGTGCTCGGCGACCACCGGCATCACCCGCGCGTACCGGGAATCGGGGCCGTCGCCGTCCTCGAAGTTGACCGAGTTGACCACGCACCGGCCGCCGAGCATCTCCAGCCCGGCCTCGATCACCGCCGGCTCGGTCGAGTCGAGCATGATCGGCAGGGTGGAGGCGGTGGCGAACCGGCCGGCCAACTCCCGCATGTCGACGGTGCCGTCGCGACCGACGTAGTCGACGCAGAGATCCAGCAGGTGCGAGCCGTCGCGGGCCTGGCTGCGGGCGATCTCCACGCACGCCTGCCAGTCAGCGGCGAGCATCGCCTCCCGGAACGCCTTCGAGCCGTTGGCGTTGGTCCGCTCCCCCACCATCAGCACACTCGCGTCCTGCGCGAACGGCACGTGGTGGTAGATCGAGGAGACACCCGCGTCGATACGCGGCTCACGGGCCACCGGCGCGACGTCGCGCAGCCGTTCGGCGAGCACCCGGATGTGTTCGGGGGTGGTGCCGCAACAACCACCGACCAGCGCCACGCCGTAGTCGACGACGAAGCGTTCCAGCGCCTCGGCCATGTCCTCGGGCCCGAGTGGGAAGTACGCGCCGTCGGAGGTGAGCACCGGCAGCCCGGCGTTGGGCATCACCGACACTGGCACGGTGGAGTGCTGGGACAGGTAGCGCAGGTGCTCACCCATCTCGGCCGGGCCGGTCGAGCAGTTGAGGCCGATCAGGTCGACCCCGAGCGGCTCGATCGCGGTGAGCGCCGCCCCGATCTCGCTGCCCAGCAGCATCGTTCCGGTGGTTTCGACAGCCACGTGACAGATGATCGGCACCTGCCGGCCCGCCTCGGCCATCGCCCGCTTCGACCCGATCACCGCGGCCTTCACCTGGAGCAGGTCCTGGCAGGTCTCGATGATCAGGGCGTCCGCCCCACCGGCGATCAGACCACCGGCATTCTGCTGGTACGCGTCGCGCAGGCTGGCGTAGGAGGCGTGCCCCAGGGTGGGCAGCTTCGTACCCGGTCCGATGGAACCCAGCACCCAGCGGGGGCGCTCCGGCGTCTCGTACGCGTCGGCGGCCTCCCGGGCCAGCCGCGCGCCGGCCTCGGACAGCTCCCAGATCCGGTCGGCGATGTCGTACTCGGCGAGGTTGGGCAGGTTGGCACCGAAGGTGTTCGTCTCGATGCAGTCGGCGCCCGCCGCGAGGTACGCCTCGTGGACTCCGCGCACCACGTCCGGTCGGGTGACGTTGAGGATCTCGTTGCAGCCCTCAAGGCCATCGAAGTCGTCCAGGCTCAGGTCGGCGGCCTGGAGCATCGTCCCCATCGCCCCGTCGGTGATGAGGATCCGGTCTGCCAACGCATCGAGCAACGAAGTCCGCACATTGTCAGGTTAGTCCGCTCCGGCGCGAACTGAGCCATCGCAGCGTGCCATCCCACATCGTGCCATCGATGACAGCTGCCCCACTGTGCTGCGCCGGCCGGCAACCCGGAGATCGGACGGAGCGAGCGGCCCGGCGTCCGGCGGGGTGTCGTACCGATCCGGAGGCGTGTCGGTGGCGATCCGGCGCGGCCGGCGGGCCCTGTCCGGACAAGGCACGTAGGCTACCAATGTGAGGGACTACAGCGACACCACCATGCACGACGGGCGCACGACCGGGGCGAGCCTGGGTCGCGCCGGTGAGGCACGGGGTGAGGTGACGGCGTGACCGAATTCGACGGGCTGCCGGTGCTGCGGTCTCCGGTGGCCATAGCCGCCTTCGAGGGGTGGAACGACGCCGCCGACGCCTCGACCGCCGCAGTCGAACACCTGGAACAGGTGTGGCAGGCCAGACCGATCACCGAGCTCGACCCGGAGGACTTCTACGACTTTCAGGTCAGCCGGCCCACCATCGCGATGTCCGACGGCGCCACCCGGCGGGTGGAATGGCCCACCACCCGGTTCACCGTGGCCAGCCCGTCCGGCACCGAGCGGGACGTGGTGCTGATCCGGGGCATCGAGCCGAGCATGCGGTGGCGCACCTTCTGCGAACAGGTGCTGGAGATCTGCCACAGCCTCGAGGTCGAGCGGGTGGTGCTGCTCGGCGCGCTGCTGGCCGATGTGCCGTACACCCGACCGCTGCCGATCAGCGGCAGCGCCTCCGATGCCGACGCCGCCAAGCGTTACCAGCTCACCCCGACCCGGTACGACGGGCCGACCGGCATCGTCGGTGTCCTGCACGACGCCTGCACCCGCGCCGAGGTCGACGCGGTCTCGTTCTGGGTACACGTGCCGCACTACGCCAACAACCCGCCCTGCCCGAAGGCGACCCTGGCCCTGCTGCACCGGGTCGAGGAGGTCGTCGACCTGCCGGTGCCGATGGCCGACCTGGCCGAGGAGGCCGCCGAGTGGGAGCAGCGGGTACGCAGCGCCGCCGAGCAGGACGCCGAACTCGGCGAGTACGTCCGTGAGCTGGAGGAGCGGGTCGGCGACGCGGGCATCACCCCGTTGACCGGGGACGAGATCGCCCAGGAGTTCGAGAAGTACCTCCGCCGTCGAGGCGGCTCCGCCGGCCCCACCGCCGGCTCCTGGTAGTCACCCTCGTAAATTTCGCAGGCCCCAGGCGGTATCGCCTGGGGCCTGTTTCTGATCACCTCTCCCCCAGCGCCTGATGCACTGGAGTGTCGGGGTGGCGCGGATCACCACGCGTAGGGCATCCTAGGAACCTAGCTGATAGGGGGTCGGGATGCAGATCAACCCGGGGGCGGCGGAGTTCCCGCACCGACAGATCGCCGCGCAGCTCAAGTCGCAGATCCGGCGCGGCGACTGGGGTCCGGGCGAGCGCCTGCCCTCGATCCCGGCCATCGCCGAGATGTTCGGCGTGGCGAAGCAGACCGTGCAGCGCGCCGTCGACCAACTGCGCGTCGAGGGCGTCCTGATCACCAAACCCGGCTCCGGTACGTACGTCCGCGGCACCCGGCGACGGCTCAACCGGCTGTCCCGGGGGCGCTACGGCGGCTTCCGCGGCTACCACACCGATCTGGCCGCCCGCTACCGGCAGCAACTCGTCTCCGTCGGCCGCTCCCCCGCCCCACCCGAGGTGGCGGACGCGTTCGGCGTACCGGACGGCACCGAGTTGCTCTGCCGCCGACATCTGGTCCGTACCGAGGACTCACCGGTCGAGGTGGGCGCCTCCTGGTTCCTGCCCGCCGACACCGCCGGCACCACCCTGGAACGCGCCGAGGCCTTCGGCCGCCCGCTCTACCAGGAGGCCGAGGAGGCCACCGGCCGACGGTACGCCACGGCCACCGACACGATCACCGCCCGCCAGCCCAGTCGGGAGGAGGCGGAAACCCTCCAGATCCGTCCCGACACTCCCGTGCTGCACCTGCTGCACGTGGCGTACGACGCCCACCGCAAGCCCATCGAGGTCGCCCAGGCCACCTGGCCCGGCCCGGTCACCACCCTCACCGAGGAATACAAGATCCCCGCCCCCACCCCAGACCCCCACCCCGACCCAGGCCTCATCCTCGGCTAACCCCCGCCCGCCCTTCCCCCGTCGATCTTGCACTTCCTGTCGCCACATAAGCCCCGAAAGCCTCGTATCCTCGACCAAAACTGCAAGATCGACGGGGCGAGGGCGCGCACGGGGCGAGGGCGCGCACGGGGCGAGGGCGCGCACGGGGGGAGGGAAGGGAACTGTTAGAGGCGGATGCCGAGGAGGGCGTCGAGGGTTCGGGAGAAGAGGGCGGGGGCGGTGGGGTCGGTGGGGGTGTCCGGCGAGGGGGTCAGGGTCTGGTCGGCCCACTCGTCGGCGAGGCGCAGGGCGCCGGGCGAGTCGAGGTCGTCGCTGAGGCGGTCGCGTACGGCTGCCAGGAAGGCCTCCCCGGACGGGCCGGCAGGGGCGGCGGCGGCCCGTCGCCAGCGGTCCAGGCGCTGGTGCGCGGTGGCCAGCAGGTCGTCGGTCCACGACCGGTCGGCGCGGTAGTGGCCGGAGAGCAACGCCAGGCGTACCGCCATCGGGTCCACCTTGTCGGCGCGCAGCCGGGAGACGAAGACCAGGTTGCCCAGCGACTTGGACATCTTCTCGCCGTCCAGGCCGATCATCCCGGCGTGCACGTAGTGCCCGGCGAAGGGTGCCGCGCCGGTCAGCCGCTCGGCGTGCGCGGCGGAACACTCGTGGTGCGGGAAGATCAGGTCGTTGCCGCCGCCCTGCACGTCGATGGTGTTGCCGAGCAGCGCCAGGGCGATGACGGTGCACTCGATGTGCCAGCCGGGCCGGCCCGGGCCCAGTTCGCCGCCGGGCCAGGAGGGTTCGCCCTCGCGGGCGCCCCGCCACAGCAGCGGGTCGAGCGGGTCACGTTTGCCGGCCCGGTCCGGGTCGCCGCCGCGCTCGGGGAAGAGTTCCAGCATCTCGGCGCGGGACAGGTTGGACTCGTAGCCGAAGCGGGGCGCGGCGGAGATGTCGAAGTAGACGTCGCCGGTGCCGTCGTCCAGCCGGTACGCGGCGTCGTCCTTGAGCAGCACCAGCACCTTCTCGGCGATCTCCGGAATCGACTCGACGGCACCGATGTAGTGCGCCGGCGGGATGATCCGCAGCGCCTCCATGTCCTCCCGGAACAGCGCGGTCTCCCGCATGGCCAGGACCTTCCAGTCCTCGCCGTCCCGCTCGGCGCGTTCCAGCAGGGGGTCGTCGATGTCGGTGACGTTCTGCACGTACCGCACCTCGTGGCCGGCGTCGCGCCACATCCGCTGCACCAGGTCGAACGTGATCATCGTGGCGGCGTGGCCGAGGTGGGTGGCGTCGTACGGGGTGATGCCGCAGACGTACATGGTCGCCGTGCCGGGCGGATCGGTCGGGTGCACAGCCTGCCGTGCCGAGTCGTACAACCTCAGCGCCTTGCTCCTGCCCGGCAAACGCGGCACCTCGTGCCCCACCCAAGACTCCATGACCGTCAGCCTAACCAGCCCGGGGGCGTGGCCATGGCCAGCCAGGGGTGATCAACGCCTCAGCTCACAGGGGCGGCCAGGGCACTGCCGGCCAGTCCCGGGACGGCTGGGGAAAACGGCCGCGGCGGCACAGCCGGTCGATGCGCGCCGCCAACTCGGTTATCTCACTGAGCGTGAGATGCTCGGCGAGTTCGGTGCCGAGCGGGCCACGAACCTGACCGGCGAGCCGGTCGAGCACCTCAAGGGCGTCGGTGGGCAACGGCCGCCCGGCCCAGCCCCAGAGCACCGTACGCAGCTTCTCCTCCACGTGGAAGCTGACGCCGTGGTCGACCCCGTAGATCCGGTCGTCGGGGCCGAGCAGGACGTGGCCGCCCTTACGGTCCGCATTGTTGATCACCGCGTCGAGCACCGCGAGCCGGGCCAGCCGGGGGTCGTCGGCGTGGGCCAGGGCGTACGGTGTGCCGTCGTCGTCGCGGGCGGCGGCGATCGGGAACCAGCGCGGTGGTACGGCGTCGGCCGGGACGAACCCGACAAGCGGCTCGGCGTCGTCGGGCTCGTCGATCCACAGCTGACACGAGCCCGGCCCGAACGGCCCGTCCCGCAGCACGGTCGGCGGTACCAGGTCCCAGCCGGTGGCCGCGGACACCAGGTAGGCGGCGACCTCCCGCCCCGCCAGGGTCCCGTCCGGGAAGTCCCACAACGGACGCTCACCGCGCACCGGCTTGTACACGCAGCGGGCAGTCGTGCCGTCGAGGGTGAGAATGCCGCGCAGGGTGGTGTTCGACGCGTCGACCAGCCGACCCTCCACGGTCAGTTCACCGTCGCGCAGCAGGCGCATCGCGGCGACACCGTCCTGTCGGGGGGTCACGCCGGACGCCGTCACCGGTGATAGCCGTTGTTTCGGGGGCAGAGGTGACCCGCCGGGTCGAGCGGCTGGCCGCAGAGTGGGCAGGGTGGACGGCCGGCGTTGACCACGCGCCGGGCCCGTTCGATGAACTCGCGGGTCGCCTCGGGGGTCAACCGCACCCGGAGTCGGTCGAGGTCCTCGTCCGGCTCGACGTCGTCGGCCTCGTCCTCCTCGGACTCGCCCAACTCCATCTCGGCCTCGACTTCGCCGACCGCGATCGCCTCGATCACCACGGTCGCGGTGTCCGCGTCGAAGGCCAGGCCCAGCGTGCCGACCCGGAACTCCTCGTCGACCGGCGTCTCCAGCGGCTCGTTGTCGCCGACCGAGGCCGGCGCCTCGGGCAACTCCACCCCGAACCGTCGCTGGGCCTCGGTGAGCAGCTCCTCCAGCTTCTCGGCGAGCAGGGAGACCTGGACCTTCTCCAACGCGACGCTGACCAGTCGGCCACCGCCGCGCGCCTGGAGGAAGAACGTGCGCTCCCCCGGCGGCCCGACGGTCCCGGCGACGAACCGCTCCGGCGGCTCGAAGGCGTGCACCTGGTGCGTCATACCCACGACCCTATCCGGCGGCCCCGGGCACCGCGCACCCCACCGACCCGATTTCCGGTACGCTCCCCGGCCCGCCGCGCCGCCCTTGCGCTCGTGCGGTTCGGGGGCCTGTCGTCGGCCCGGGGCGGGCGGCTCACCGGGTCCCTCCGGCCCCACCGCCCACCGCGGCGTCCGAGTCGGTGGGCCGGCTGGCCCGCCGACGCCGCTTACGCTGCGGCGGGACCAGCCCGGCCAGGTCACCGCCGACATCGTTGAGGCGCAGCAGGAACGGGCGCAGCGGGGTGTAGCGGATCGCGGTCACCGACGCCGGGTCCACCACGATCCGCTGAAAAAGATCAAGGTGTACGCCGAGCGCGTCCGCCACGATCGCCTTGATCACATCGCCGTGGCTGCAGGCCAGCCAGACCGCCTCGGGGCCGTGCTCGGCGGTCACCCGGGCGTCCCAGGCGCGTACCGTGGCGACGGCGCGGGCCGCCATCTGTGCCATCGACTCCCCCTCGGGGAAGACTGCGGCGCTGGGATGCTGCTGCACCACGGGCCAGAGCGGCTCCTTGGCCAGCTTCTTCAGCGGTTGTCCTTCCCAGGTGCCGTATCCGCACTCGATGAGCCCGTCGTCGGGCACCGGCGACGCCTGCGGCAGCGCCAGTTCGAGGGTGCGCCGGCAGCGGACCAGCGGGCTGCTCACCACCGCGGCCAGGGGCAGCGCACGTAGGCGCTCACCCACCGCCGTGGCCTGGGCCTGACCGGTCTCGTCGAGGTCGACCGGTTGTCGACCGGCCAGTCCGCCGTCGGCGTTCGCGGTGGTACGTCCGTGCCGCAGGAGCAGAAGTGTGGCCACGTACCCACCCTAGGCCGCCGACGCCCCCCGATGGTCCGCACACCGTTCGCGGCGCCGACACCCGTCTCGCGCCTTCCATGCCGTTGTGGGGTCTGTCTGCCTGGCTGCGGTCCGTGTCAGGACCCAAGCGAACCGTTGGGCGTTATGCCGGATTCACCCGCGTCCCCTCGACGGAATGTCGAGGGGGTGCCCGGCGTTGTGATCGGTGGCCGACCGAGCAGGGCCGGGCAAGCCACGATCCCCCATCCAGGCGGCACGGCCGGCGGGAATGACCCGCCCCGGTAGGTCGTTATACCTGGTCCGGTGCCGCGAAAGACCTCAGGTCCGCCGCCGGACATCCCCCAAGTCTTTCCTCTCATGCTCTGTGCGCCATGACGGCGCTGGTGTCACCTTGCCGATCCCTCGTCGGTGACGCCCGACCCCCGAATGGAGCTTTGATCATGAACACCATGCTGCGTAAGAGCGTCCTCGCCATCGCCGGTCTCACCGTCGCCGGTGGCCTCGCCGCCGGCCCGCTCAACCACACCGACACCACCACGAACACCAGCACCGCCACCGTCGCGCAGGCCACCAAGCCCGACACCGCCAAGCTCATCCCCCACGGCGTCCAGGGCAACCAGTCGCACATCGACCTCAACGACGAACAGGTCGCCAACACCAAGGCCATCATCGCCGCCACCAAGAAGACCGGCATGGACGAACGCGCCGCCGTCGTCTCCATCGCCACCGCCCTGCAGGAGTCGAAGCTGGAAAACCTCGGCCACCTCGGCGACCGCAACGACCACGACTCCCAAGGCCTGTTCCAGCAGCGCCCGTCCAGCGGCTGGGGCACCGTCGAACAGATCACCGACCCCGAATACTCCACCACCGCCTTCCTCAAGGGCCTCCAGCAGGTCGACGGCTGGCAGAACATGCCCCTGACCGAAGCCGCCCAGACCGTCCAGGTCTCCGCCTACCCCTTCCACTACGCCCAGTGGGAACAGCAGGCCGCCGACCTCGTCGCCGAACACTGGAACAGCTGACCCGAAGACCTTCCTCGTACAGGGGGAACAAGACCGATGGCCGGCACCCGCACCCGGGTGCCGGCCATCAGCGTCTTCACTCCCACCAAACCACCCGCGAACCGGTCAGGTAGCGCTGATCGTCCCGGTCATCAGGAGGGCGAGGACGAGGGTGCCGACCGCCACCCGGTAGAGCACGAAGACGTACAACGTGTGGTGGGCGACGTAGCGCAACAGCCAGGCGATGGCCGCGTAGCCGACCGCGAACGCGATGAGCGTGGCGACGACCATCTGCGCGACGCTGGGCACCGAGGTACCCGGGGCGGCGGGCTCGAAGACGTCACCGAGGCTGAAGATCCCGGACATCACCACTGCCGGGATGGCCAGCAGGAACGAGTACCTGGCGGCCGTCTCCCGGGTCAGGTTGAGGAACAGGCCGAAGGTCAGCGTCGCGCCGGAGCGGGACACACCGGGGATGAGCGCCAGCGCCTGGGCGAAACCCATGACCACGCCGTCGCGCATCCGGAAGTCCTTCAGGGTCCGGGTCTGCCGGCCCCAGTACTCGGCGAAGGCCAGGATGAAGGCGAACACGATCAGGGTGGTGGCGACCACCCACAGGTTGCGGGCGGTCTCCCGGATCTGATCCTTGAACAGGAAGCCGAACAGACCGATCGGGATGGAGCCGACGATCACGTACCAGCCCATCCGGTAGTCGAGGCTGGAACGGACCGACGAGTCCCAGATCCCGACCGTCCAGGTCCGGCCGATGCGCCAGATGTCCTTGGCGAAGTAGAGCAGGACGGCCGCCTCGGTGCCCAGCTGGGTCACCGCGGTGAAGGAGGCGCCCGCGTCCTGGTCGAAGAAGATCGCCGAGGTGATCCGCAGGTGCCCCGAGGAGCTGACCGGCAGGAACTCGGTCAGGCCCTGGACGATGCCCAGGACGATGGCTTCGATCCAGGTCACTCCCCGACTCCCGAGAGCTCCAGGGCTTCGGCGACGGTACGCAGCGTCTGCACCCCGCTGTCCCGATCGGCCACGAAGAGCGTCACCGACAGGGTGGTCACGCCGGCCTCGGCGTACTCGCGCATCCGCTCGGCGATGCGCTCCTTCGGCCCGAGCAGCGACGTCCGGTCGATGAACTCCAGCGGCACCGCGGCGGCGGCGTCGCGCTGCCGCTTGGCCAGGTAGAGGTCCTGGACCTCGCGGGCGGCGTCGCCGTAGCCCATCCGGGTGGCGAGCTGGTTGTAGAAGTTCTGCTCCCGGCTGCCCATGCCGCCGACGTACAGGGCGGCGTACCAGCGGACCAGTTCGGCGCAGGAGGCGACGTCGTCGCCGACCACGACCGGCACGGAGGGCACCACGTCGAAGCCGGCGAGTTCCTTACCGGCGCGGGCCCGACCGGCGGTCACCGAGGCGAGTTGCTCCTGGGCGTACTCGGGGGCATAGAAGATGGCCAGCCAGCCGTCGGCGATCTCGCCGGCCAGTTCCAGGTTCTTCGGCCCGACCGCGGCCAGGTAGATCGGGATGTGCTCGCGCGGCGGGTGGAAACCCAGCCGCAGCGCCTTGCCGGGCCCGTCGGGCAGCGGCAGGGTGTAGAACTGGCCGTCGTAGCTGACTTCCTTGCGGGCCACCGCCAGCTTGACGATGTCGACGTACTCCCGGGTGCGGGCCAGGGGCTTGCCGAAGCGTACGCCGTGCCAGCCCTCGGAGACCTGCGGCCCGGAGACGCCCAGGCCGAGCCGGAACCGGCCGCCGGAGAGGGTGTCGATGGTGGCGGCGGTCATCGCGGTCATCGCCGGTGTCCGGGCGGGAATCTGCATCACGGCGCTGCCGATGTCGATCCGCTCGGTCTGCCCGGCCATCCAGGCGAGCATGCTCGGCGAGTCGGAGCCGTACGCCTCCGCCGCCCACACCACGGAGTAACCGAGCCGGTCCGCCTCCTGAGCCAGGGCCAGATGATCAGCCGGCGTGCTCCACGCTGTCTGGTATCCGAGGCTTAGCCCGAGTCGCACAGAGTCCTCCCCTATCCGCAGTCGCATCAGGTTACGCAATGGTGGCGGTAGGGACGATCACCGGCTCACCCCGAATCGCGAGCAGACTCGGCAGGAGCGAGGATATCGGTCTGGCCCGGTTCGAAATAAGGTTCAACCATGCAGCAGCGACCGCTCGGCCGAAGCGGGCTGGCGGTTTCCCGGCTCGCGCTCGGCACCATGACCTGGGGTCGGGACACCGACGCCGACGACGCGGCCGCCCAACTGAAGAGTTACCTCGACGCGGGTGGAAACCTCGTCGACACCGCAGACGTGTACGGCGACGGTGACGCCGAGTCGGTGATCGGCTCGCTGCTGGGCGGTCTGGTGCCGCGCGAGGAGTTGCTCATCGCCACCAAGGCCGGCCTGCGGCCCGGCGGCAGCCGGCGCCGGGACGGTTCCCGGGGGCATCTGCTGCGTACGCTGGACGCCTCGCTGCGGCGGCTGGGCACCGACTACGTCGACCTGTTCCAGGTGCACGGCTACGACCCGCAGACCCCGCTGGAGGAGACCCTGGCCGCGCTGGACCACGCGGTGGCCAGCGGTCGGGTCCGCTACGTCGGCGTGTCGAACTTCTCCGGTTGGCAGACGGCCCGGGCGGCGGCCTGGCAGGCGGCCTGGCCGGGGCGGGCGCCGGTGGTGGCCGCTCAGGTGGAGTACTCGCTGCTGGAGCGGGGGGTGGAGCGGGAGGTGCTGCCGGCCTGCGACGCGCTCGGGCTGGGTGTGCTGCCGTGGTCGCCGCTGGGTCGAGGGGTGCTGACCGGTAAGTACCGGCACGGTCGGCCGGCCGACTCCCGGGCGGTCTCGCCCCATTTCGAGCGGTTCGTCGCCACCTATCTGGAGCCGCGCTGCTCCAGCATCGTGGAGGCGGTGGCGACCGCGGCGGGGGGCCTGGGGGTGTCGCCGTTGGAGGTGGCGCTGGCCTGGATCCGGGACCGGCCCGGGGTGACCGCGCCGATCCTCGGCGCCCGCACCTGCGGGCAGCTGCTCGGTGCGCTGCAGGTGGAGCGGATGACCCTGCCCGAGGAGATCACCACGGCGCTGGACGACGTCTCGGCGGTGGAGGTCGGCTACCCCGAGCGCGACGGCTGACCCGCACGTCCGAGGCGAGGTCAGCCCCAGGGTGGCGGTATGGGGGTCGGGCTGGGCAGCATAGGGCTCATGGACTACGAGTACGCGCCGCTGCGGCTGCCGCCGAACGTCGACCGGTTGACCGCCGCGGCGCAGTTGGCGATTCAGGCGGAATTCTCCGGCTGGGAGTTGGCCCGGGTACGGCTGTACCGGGACGGCACCCGACAGGTGGTACTGCGCCGCCGCCGGGTCAACCAGCCACAGCCGGGACTGTCGTACTGAGAGTGGGCGCGGCCCACGGGTGGGTCACGACCGGTGCCGCACCAGGGGTGCCACGGCCAGCAGGGCGACGGTCGCCCAGGCCGGCACCCACAGCGGTCGGTGCTGTGCCACAGTCCCGAACGCACCACCCACCGCGTAACCGGCGAGCGTCCACACACCGAGCAGGAAGCCCTTCCTGGCCCTGGTCCGACCCGTCGGTGGGCCGAGCAGCCAGCCCACGATCCGTTCGCCGGTCTTCGCCACCGTGCCCGACTGGTAGGTGATGGTGGTGGCCACCCCGGCGGTGCGGACGAACAGCGTGGCCAGGGCACCCATCGCGAACCCGCCGACAGCCGCCAGCAGCGCCCGGAGCTGCGGACTGTCCCGGCCGTACTCGAACACCACGTTGAGCGCCGTCCACAGCGCGACGGCGGCCACGGCGACGGCAAGCCCACGGGACACCGGCGACCATCGACTGTCCACCGCGCGTAGCCGGCTGGTCAGGCCCGTTCCGACGATGAACGCCAGCATCGACGCGGCCGCCGTCGGCCAGGCCGGATGCCCACCGGCCGGTCCGACGCCCAGGAACAGGACGTTGCTGGACTGGTTACCCACGAAGGCCCCGTAACGCAGGAAAGCGAAGGCGTCCAGGAAACCGGCGACCACCGTGGTCACGCCCAGCACCACCATCGGATGGCGGAACTCGCGGTACGTGTCCTCCAGGTCCGGCCCGGACCGATTCGCCTCAGCAGGCGGTTCGGCACGTGACATCGGTTCTCCACACCTGGCTGTCCGTTCGGGCGGTCCCGTGGGGTTCGGCGTCGTTGCGACGGGTGCCGATGACTTCGCAACTTACCGAACCACGGTTACCGAATGGGTGGATACCACCGAATAGCCGGGGTACCGAAAACGGCGGACCGGCCGAATTTTCCTCGCGTGCATCTCGGTTTCCGGTCCGAATCCGACCCTCGTGTGGTTAGCCTCGCCATAACGGCTCCCGACTGTCAGTGGCGGTCCGAGAGTCGAATTCGGGGAGGCACTGACCAAAGGTGATTGCGATGCCCGAGGCATCCGTGCAACGTCCCAAGATGTCCACCGGCGGGTCACCGGCGACAAGCGATATCGAGCGGTACGTCCTGCGGGTGGTCGCCATCGCCGACGCGCCCTGCGAACTCTGGTTCCTCGACCGGCTGCTGGCCCACGCGGGCGTACCGACCTGGCCGACGCTGGACGCCACGCTGGAAGACCTGCTCTGTCGGGGAACGCTCGTCGACAGCCCGGCCGGCCTGCGACTGGCCTCGCCGCGACTGCGCGACGCGGTGCTGGCCGAGACTCCGGTGTCGACCCAGCGGGGACTGCGGGAGAGCGCCGCCGAGGCGCTGGCCGACGCCGGCCGCCCGGCCCAGGCCGCCCGCCACCTGCTGCGGGCCATGCCGACGACGGCGCAGCGCGCCCGCGCACTGGCCGCCCGACTGGCGACCGATCCGGCGGTGGGTCCGACCCTCTCGGCGGACCTGCTGCTCGCGGGCGGGCCACCCGGCACGGCCGATCGACTCCTGGACTGGCTCGTCGCCACCGCCGACAACCTCTTCCTCGCCGGGCGGCTCGCCGAGGCCATGCACCTGCTGCGCACCGAACTGGCCGTCGACCGGTACGGCCCATGCCAGCGCGCCCTGCTGCTGGGCCGGCTCGGCGCCTACTACGCCACCCGGCGTCCCTCGCTGTCGATGACCTACCTGGAACGGGCGCTGGACCAACACCTGGACGGCGCGCAGCGCAGCTGGACGCTCGCCATGCGGGCGTCGGTGGCCGCCCGGTTCGGCTACGACGACAGCGGTGATCTGCTGGCCGAGGCGCAGCAGGCACATCGTGCCGTTCCCACCGCCGACGGCGAGATCCGGCTGGCCCTGGCGCGGGCGGCCCGGGCCACGGCCGCCGCCGACCTGCCCAGCGCCAGCCGGATCCTGCAGGACGTCGACGCCGACGCGCCAGCAGCCCGCAGCCAACTGGTCTTCCTGCGGGTCGACCGGATCGCCAACCAGCTCTCCCTCGGCCGGTACACCGACGCACGAAGCGCCCTCGATGCCGTCACCGACGAGATCGACACGCTCGGTGGCGTGGCTCGACCGCTGGTCACCGCGCTGGACTGCGTTGCTCGCCTGGCGGTGGGCGAGTTCGCCGAGGCCGGGGCACGAGCCCGGCTGGCCCTCGACGGGCCGCAGGCCGACGCGCTGACCGACGAAGCCCGCGCCACCCTGCTCGCCACCGTCGTGGAGGACCTGCTGCGTCGCGGCGAAGTCTCGATGGCCCGGGCCCTGCTGACGCCGGAGAAGCCGGCATTGGCCTGGCCGGACGGCCTCCAGTGGTTCCACCTGGGCGCCGCCGCGGCCGCAGACCCCGAACCCGAACGGCACGCTCCCCTGCTCAGGGCGATCCTGGAGATGTCGAACCGGTCGGCGGCTCCCCTGCTGCTGGTGCCGCACCACGGCCCGCGACTGGTCCGCACCGCCCTGCTGCTCGGCGACCGGCAGCACGCCCAGATCCTCTCCAGCCACCTGAAACGGGTCGCCGGCACGGTG
Organism: Micromonospora maris AB-18-032; assembly: GCF_000204155.1. NCBI lineage: Bacteria > Bacillati > Actinomycetota > Actinomycetes > Micromonosporales > Micromonosporaceae > Micromonospora > Micromonospora maris. The sequence goes on from NC_015434.1 coordinate 4,117,546, forward strand.
AACAACCGGCTCTGGCAGGGCATCGCCCATCATGCCGACGGGATCATCACCGGTGATCCCGCGGCGCTGGCCACGGCGGTGGCCCGGCTGCGTACCACGGCGGCACGTCCGGCGCTGGCCGATGCGCTGTTCGAGTTGGGCCGGTCGGCACGCGTACCGCGGGAGGAGGCGATCGACGTCCTCGACGAGTGCGCCGCCCTCTACGCGCGGCTCGGCGCCACCGGCGACCACGACCGGGCACGGCAGCACCGCCAGCAGCTCGGCGCCGGTACGCGCACCCGCAACGCGGTCCGACCCGACGGGCCTGCCGCACTGACCCCCGCCGAGGCGCGGGTCGCCGAACTGCTCGCCGGTGGCGCGACGAAACAGCAGGCCGCCGCCGAACTCTTCATCTCGTTCCACACCGTGGACACCCACCTACGGGCGATCTACACCAAGCTCGGCATCCGGAGTCGGGTACAGCTGGCCCGCCTCTGGGACGCCCGCCCGCCCTCCTGACCCCCGACGGACGCGGACGCGCGGACACCACGACCGGGCGTGCTGGTCGTGGTGTCCGCGTACGCGGCTCGTCCTCAGTGCCGCTGCACGGCGTTCTTCACCTTCGGCAGCACCTCGATGACCTGCCGCTGCATGTTGAGGGTGTCGGCCACGACCTGCGGCGGCACGTTGGCCAGCCACTGTGCCAGTGACATGTCCTCGAACTTCGCGGTGCGGAACAGTTCCAGGTAGACGAACGGCTCGTCGCCGAGGTTCTCGATGTAGTGGCCCAGCGAGATCGGCACGTAGCCGACGTCACCGCGTTGCAGGTTGAACGTCCGGGCCGTGGAGCCGCCGCTGAAGACCCCCATCCGGCCCTGGCCGGAGATGACGTACTGCATCTCGGCGCCGTTGGGGTGCCAGTGCAGTTCCCGCATCGCGCCCGGCTCCAACTCCACCATCGCCACCGTCGTGGTGGTCGCGGCGGCGAAGTTGGTCGAGTCGGCGATGCGTACGCTGCCGCCCTCGAACCGCTCCGGCGTCTGGGCGAGGAACGCGTGCTTGAAGGTCCGCGGCACGTCGCCGGTGGGGCTGAAGACCCGCTGCTCGGCCAGCGGCGGAGGCACCTGCCCGTGGAACATGTACTTCTCGCGTTCCGGCAGGTTGCGCATCTGTTCCTCGGTCCAGCCGAAGTTCTTCGCGATCACCGACCTGGGCACGTGCGCGAGGAAGTCGGTCAGCTGGAAGGTGGCGTCCTCGGAGTAGCACCCGTCGTCGAAGACCAGGAGGAACTCCATGCCCTCCTCGAAGGCCTGGATGTAGTGCGGGATGCCCGCCGGGAAGTACCAGAGGTCGCCTTCCTTGACGTCTTCGAGGAAGTTGCGTCCCTCCTGGTCCACCGCGCCGATGCGGCCGCTGCCCTTGAGGATGATCGACCACTCGGACTGGATGTGCCAGTGCAGTTCCCGGTACGCCCCCGGGTCGAGCTTCATGTCGATGATCGCCAGGTCGTGCGCGATCGGCAGGAGTCGGTCGGTGACCTCCCGGGTCCAGCCGCCGCTTTCCCGCCGGGTGTGGGCCAGCGAGAACGGGAACACCATGTTGGGCAGCAGACCGTCGTCGGTCGACGGCGGGGTGACCAGGTCGGGATGGGTGTCGTCGATTGCCGGGTTACGCGGAAGGGTTCCGACAAGTGACCCGTTGCCGTTCGAGTGCATCCCGAACTCATCGGACTTGCGCATCGCGAACAACCTCTCGTTGAGGGGCAGCCATCTTGGCGACCCGGGATGGGACGAAGAGCGCGCGGACCCGCCCAGTGCCCTGGAGCGCGACCGCGAGTGGGATCGCGGCACAGAGGAAGGCGGCTGCCGCGATGCTCCAGATCGGCGCGTCGATGACGACTCCGACAGCGGCCAGAGCGGCGAACGAATAGAACTTGACACGCAGTCCGGCCATGGAAACCACATCCATCGCGGACCTCCTTCGTCGTGGAGAAAACGCCGAAAACGACAGACGTCCGGGAGTCAAGGCACGCCAACCAGCGCCCACAACTGCGATCCTGACGCGGAGGCGACCGATACGGAATAACGCGATCGCGCCATTCGGCCGATTGCGACCTGGCGCGCAGACCATTGCGGGGCGTGGGCGAATCGACGCCGTTTACGCGATTACCGGTCGGGTAGTGTGCGCAATGTCCAGTCGCCAGAACAGAACCGGACCATCAGGCCGGCCGTCACCGCAACGATGGAACACCACGCAACTCGACTTTCGGTTTCCGTTGTTCGCCCTGATGTTGGGCACCGGCCTGGCTGGCGTGGTCGACGCCTTCGCGTTTCTGCGGTACAAGGTGTTCGTCGGGATCCAGACCGGCAATGTGGCCTTCGTCGGCATGGGTCTGGCCGGGCACCTTCCGGCGTGGCCGTCCGCGGTGGCGTCGCTCGTCGCATTCGGCCTGGGTGGTCTGCTCGGTGCCGGGTTGCGGAAGTTCCCCTCGATCGGTCCGCTGCGGCCACCCGGGTGGGAACTGCTGGCCCTGCTGGCCCTGCTGGTCCTCTGGGGTCTGGTCGACCGGTCGCTCGACTCGGGTCGGGACTCGTTGACCGAACGCACGATCCTGACCGCCCTGTGCGCCTTCCCCGTCGGCATCCTCGGTGGGCTGGTCACCCGTACCTTCGGGGTGCAGACCGCCACGTCGTTCCAGACCGGTACGGTGCTGCGGACCACCCGGGGTCTCGCCGACTGGATCTTCGAGCGCGGTGACACCAGCGGTGCCCGACGGATCGCCGGGCTCGGCCTGCTGTGTCTGGCGAGCTACGCGATCGGCGGTTACGTCGGCGCGGCCAGCGAGCAACGCCCGATCGTCACCTACGTGATCGCCTGGGCGCTGATCGTGGTGATGTTCGTCCTTGCGCTGTTGAAGCGACAGTCGCGAACGCCCTGAGACGAGCGACACCGCACCGACGCCGAGCCGGCGCCGTCCTCGCGGACGACGCCGGCTCGGCGGTATCGGTGTCAGTGCGCGTGCTCGGCCTCGTCGTCGAGGAACGGGTGCTCGTCGAGACGCCCGACGAGCCGGTCGTCAGCGGCCGGCTGAAACGGGCCGACCGGGTCGTCGTCGTCGAACGACTCCAGGTCGACCGGGGTGCCGACCTCGCTGACCATGACGACGCCGTCGAGCGGCTCCAGCTCGGGCACGTCCAGCGCGGACAGCGAGCCGTCGCCGCTCTGCAACAGCTCCAGCACCGCCTCGCCGACGCCCTCCACCGGCGGCACCTCCTCCTCGGCCGGGATGCCCTCGCGCCGGGCCGCCTCGGCGACGCGGATCAGCGCGGAGACGCTCGGCACCCGGTAGTCACGCCGCTGCCGTACCGAGATCACCTGGGGGTGCGGGTCGGTGGGCTCGACCCCGTCGGCCCCGGCGAAGCGCTGGTCGACCTCGTCCGGGTCGATCGACTCGACATCCCACGGGGTGACCTCACCGAAGGCGTCCATGAGTTGCTCGTCGTAGGCGAAGGACGCGTTGTTCAGCGCGACGTACGCCCGCCAGACGTCGTCATCGTCGATCCGGCCCTGCGCGGCGCGGACGGCGGCCAGGTGGTGACGGGCCGCTTCGATCACGCGCTCGAGAGCGGCATCCAGCTCACCGTGCTGGTCGGTCATAGGAGGCGTCCCTTTCAGGCTGTTTCCGTGATGTCCTGCCCCAACCGGGCGTGACATCAGCAGGTACGCAGGAACCGGTCGAGAACCCGCACGCCGAACTGTAGTCCGTCCACCGGAACCCGCTCGTCGATGCCATGGAACAACGCCGAGAAGTTCAGGTCGGCCGGCAGTCGCAGCGGCGCGAAGCCGAAGCAGCGGATGCCCAGTTGCGAGAACGCCTTGGCATCGGTGCCGCCGGAGAGCATGTACGGCACCGGGTGCGCACCCGGATCCTCGGCGCGCAGCGCGGCCGACATGGCCTCGACCAGGTCGCCGTCGAAGGTGGTCTCCAGCGCCGGCTGACGTTGGATGTACTCGATCGCGATGTCCGGGCCGATCAGCTCCCGCAGCTGCCGCTCCAGCAGCTCGGACTGCCCGGGCAGGCTACGGCAGTCGATGGTGGCGCTGGCGCTGCCGGGGATGACGTTCTCCTTGTACCCGGCGGCGAGCCGGGTGGGGTTGGCCGTGTTGCGGATGGTCGCGCCGATGATGTTGGCGATCGGGCCGAGCTTGGCGATCGCCGTCTCCGGGTCCTCCGGGTCCAGCTCGATGCCGAGCAGCTCGGACACCTCTTCCAGGAAAGCCCGGACGGTGTCGGTGACCACCACCGGGAAGCGGTGCCGCCCGATCCGGGCCACCGCCTCGGCCAGCGCGGTGACCGCGTTGTCGTCGTGCACCATCGAGCCGTGCCCGGGCCGCCCCTTGGCGTGCAGGCGCAGCCAGTCGATGCCCTTCTCGGCGGTCTCGATCAGATACAGCCGCCGTGACTCGTCCACCGTGTACGAGAAGCCGCCGACCTCGCCGATGGCCTCGGTGCAGCCGTCGAACAGCTCGCGGTGCCGGCTGGCGAGGAAGTGCGCGCCGTAGTCACTGCCCGCCTCCTCGTCGGCGGTGTACGCCAGCACGATGTCGCGGGGCGGGCGCACGCCGGTGCGCTGCCAGTGGCGTACCACCGCCAGGACCATCGCGTCGAAGTCCTTCATGTCGATGGCGCCCCGACCCCACAGGTAGCCGTCGCGCAGCTCGCCGGAGAAGGGGTGCACCGACCACTCGTCGGGGTCGGCCGGCACGACGTCCAGGTGGCCGTGCACGAGCAGCGCTCCCCGACTGGGATCGGTGCCGGGGATCCGGGCGATCACGTTGGCCCGACCCGGCGCGGACTCGTGCAGCACCGATTCGACGCCGACCTCCGCCAGCTTCTCCGCGACGTACTCGGCGGCGAGCCGCTCGCCCGTGCTGGTGGCGTTGTCGCCCGTGTTCGTGGTGTCGATACGCAGCAGGTCCCGGCAGAGGTCGACGACCTCGTCGGTCGGCGCGGGAAGGGCGGGGTGGGCGTCACTCGTCATCGCCTCTTCATACCAGCCGCAGGTCACGCCCAGGCAGCGCCGGTCCAGCCCGCCCCCTCGGCGGGAGGCGTTTCGGGGCGGACGGGTGCGGGTACTGCCCCGCGCCGAGGTTGCAATATCATCGGCGCTCCACCCGCCCGCCGAGGAGGGACCGTGTCCGTCCACCTGCCGCCGCTACCCCCCACTCCCGGCGACGGCTACCAGCCCGCCGGGCGTAGCATCGCCGCCACCATCGCCGAGGAGCACCAGCAGCTGCTGGCGTTGACCCACCGGCTGGTCGAGCCCGGCCCGGATCCCGCGCACGGGCGGGAGATCCTCGTCGCCGCCCTGTCCCGGCACCTGTCGGCCGAGGAGCAGTACCTGCTGCCCGCCGTCCGCCAGGCACTGCCCGACGCCGACGAACCGGTCGCCGAGGTGCTGGCCGGTGACACCGCCCTGCTGATGGCGCTGCGAGGGCTGACCGACGACCGGCTGGCGATGGTCGCCCAACTGGTCGAGACGCACGTGACGGCGGTCGACGCGCTGGTGCAGCGGTTGTGTGACGCCGCCACCGAGGAGGAGCTGGTTCGGCTCGGCAACCGGCTGGAGATCGCCGAGGAGGCCGCGCCCACCCGCCCGCACCCCGGCGTCCCGCACACCCCGCCGTGGAACCGCATCGTCGAGCCGGCGGTGGCGCTTGTCGACAAGCTCCGCGACGCGGTCACCGGTCGACACACACAGCTGAGCGAGTTGAAGGATCTGCCACCACGCTGAGTGAGCCAGGACATGTTCATGGTCGTTGATTCGTCCAGGCACTACCGCCAACTGCTCCGTGGCCCTACCGTCACGCTATGAATCTGGAGTTGCGCCACCTGCGGGTGGTCTGCGCGATCGCGGAGACCGGGAGCGTGACCAAGGCGGCCTCGACTCTCGGCCTGGCTCAACCGGCGCTGACCGCCCAGCTCCAGCGCATCGAGCGGACCCTGGGCGGGCCGCTGTTCGAACGGGACCGCCGAGGGGCCCGGCCCACCGCGCTCGGCGAGCTGGTGCTGGCCCGGGCCCGGGTGCTGCTGCCGGCGATGAAGGGCCTGCAGGACGAGGCGGCCCGGCTGGCCGGCGCGGGGGACGCGCCGCGCCGCTACCGCTTCGGCGGGGTGAACAGCCCGATCCTGGGACGGCTGGTGCACCGGCTCGCCGCCGAGCAGCCACAGGCCCAGATCACCACGTACGCGTCCTGGTCGGTGGACGAGTTGGCCCAACTGGTCGCCGGTGGGCGGTTGGACTACGCGTTGACCGGGGTGTGCGGCGACTCCACCCCGTCGGCCGACTACGGGTTGAGCTGGCGGGAGGTCGCCGTCGACCCGGTCATGGTGCTGCTGCCGGAGACGCATCCGCAGGCCGAGCAGGACGATGTGGCGCTGGCCGACCTGCGCCACGAACAGTGGGTGGCGGCGCCGGGCGACGGCTGCTTCGGCGACTGCTTCGCCGCTGCCTGCGCCCGCGCCGGCTTCACCCCCCGCAAGGTGTACGAGGCCGATGTGCGCGGCTGCATCGACCTGGTGGACGCCGGTGAGGCGGTGGCGTTGTGCCAGGCCACGTTCCGGCCGGTGGCCGGGTTGGTGACCCGGCGGTTGGCCGGTACGCCGCTGCGTTGGCGGCTGATGCTGGGCTGGCATCCCGAGTCTCCCGCCGCCCGGATGGCCGACCTGGTGCTGGAGACGGCGCTGACCTCGTACACCGACTCGCTCGCCCCGCATCCGGCGTACCTGGCCTGGTTGTTGCGCAACCCGTCGTTCGGTTTGCGGTCGACGGTGCCGGTGGTGGTCGACCCGCGGGTGCGAACGGCCTGATGGTGGGTAAAGGGCGGCCATGACCGACCTCTATCCCGCCGCCGACGACCGCGAGGTCCTGCGCGAGGCGGCCGCGCGGCACACCACCGCGGTGCGGGACGTGGAAGCGTTCCTCCGCCGGTTGCCGGAGGTGCCCGACCCGGCCGACCTGACCGAGTACGCCAACCTGATCACCCGTGAGGAGCAGGCCCGCGCCGACCGGCAGGCCGCCGCGGACGCGGCCGGGCTGGACTTCCCCAGCCTGGGCACCGAGTAGCGCCGACACCGCCGTCGCGGCCCGAACCGGGGCCGTGACGGCGGTGTCGTGGGTCGGCCTACCGCTCGACGAGTACGTCGTGTCCGAGGTCGAGCAGGGAGTGCCGCCACTCGTCGTCGGCGTTGCCCCGGCTGGGTCTGGCGGCGGTCAGATCCCGGATGCGGTCCACCGCCTCGCGCATCACCTCGATGTCCTCCGGCGTCAGGTCGACCTTGCGTTTGCGCAGCACGGCGAGGATCTGCCGGCCCGGTTCGGGCAGGTCCAGGTCCGGGTTCGGGCCGAACGCCTCCTCGCCGGAGCCGCGGGTCAGCAGCCACTGCCGAAGCTGTTCGGACGGCACGTTGACCTCGGCGTGGAAGTCTTCCCAGAGCACTTCCACCTCGGGGTCGAGTCGCTGTTCGCGTACCATCAGCCCTCCTCTGCCGACGGCAACCCGGGTGTCTCCGGGTGCCCTTTGTCGATCCGCCCGTCCGGCCCCTCCGCCGGCACCTGCACCCGGGCGGGGTTGGCCGTCGGCGGCGCCACGATCGGGTCGGCACGGTCGTCGTCGCGGATCTCCTCCGGTTCGGTCATCTGTTCCCTCCCCGTGCAGGGACATTCCGGTCAGCGCGGATGCGTGGTCGAGGCGGCCGTGTGGGCGCGTGACCCGGCCGACACGTCGAAGCTGAGCTGACCGTCCTGGGCGTCGACGGTGACCTTCTGGCCCGGGGAGAGTTGCTGTTCCAGCAGCATCCGGGACAGCTGGTTGTCCACCTCGCGCTGGATGATCCGGCGCAACGGTCGGGCGCCGAACTCCGGTTGGTAGCCGTGCTCGGCGAGCCAGTCGACACCGGCGGTGGTGAAGTCCACCTCGATGTCCTGGGCGTGCAACCGGCGGCGGGTCTCCTCCAGCAGCAGCCCGGTGATCTGGCGCAGCTGCGCGGCCTCCAACCGCCGGAAGATGATCACTTCGTCGATGCGGTTGAGGAACTCCGGACGGAAGTTCTCCTGCAACCGGCGCATCAGGCGTTCCCGCAGCTCGTCGCTCTCCTGGTCGCTGCCGGGCGCGCCGGCACCGAAGCCGACGGCCCGCTGACTACCGGTGATCAGCTCGGAGCCGAGGTTGCTCGTCATGATCAGGACGGTGTTCTTGAAATTGACCGTCCGACCCTGGCTGTCGGTGAGCCGCCCGTCGTCGAGCACCTGCAACAGGATGTTGAACACGTCGGGGTGCGCCTTCTCGATCTCGTCGAGCAGCACCACCGCGTACGGGCGGCGGCGCACCGCCTCGGTGAGCTGGCCGGCCTCCTCGTACCCGACGTAGCCGGGTGGGGCGCCGACGAGCCGGCTGACCGTGTGGCGTTCCTGGAACTCGCTCATGTCCACCCGGACCATCCGGTCCGCCTCGCCGAACAACGCCTCGGCCAACGCTCGGGCCAGTTCGGTCTTGCCCACGCCGGTGGGCCCGAGGAACAGGAAGCTGCCCATCGGACGGTGCGGGTCGGCCAACCCGGTACGCGACCTGCGTACCGCCTCGGCGACCGCGTTGACCGCGTCGTCCTGCCCGATGACCTTCTCGTGCAGGTGGCCCTCCAGGCGCAGCAGCCGGTCCCGTTCCTCCTCGGTGAGCTGGCTGGCGGGGATGCCGGTGGCCCGGGAGACCACCTCGGCGATCTCGTCCGGCCCCACCTCGGGCACCTGGCTGCCGGTGCCTTCGTCGCCGCGGGCGCGGCCGACCTGCTCCTCCAACTCGGCGACCCGGTCACGCAGGGCGGAGGCGCGCTCGTACTGCTCGTCGGCGACCGCCTGCTCCTTGTCCCGGCGTACCTCTTCGAGTTGCTGTTCCAGGTCGCGGACGTCGGCCGCGGGGGTGCGGGTGCGCAGCCGCACCCGGGCGCCGGCCTGGTCGATCAGGTCGATCGCCTTGTCCGGCAGGTACCGGTCGGTGATGTAGCGGTCGGAGAGTTCGGCGGCGGCGACCAGCGCCTCGTCGGTGAACCGCACCTGGTGGTGCGCCTCGTAGCGGTCGCGCAGGCCGCGCAGGATGGCCACGGTGTCCTCGACGCTGGGCTCGGGTACGAACACCGGCTGGAAGCGGCGGGCCAGCGCGGCGTCCTTCTCGATGCTGCGCCGGTACTCGTCGAGGGTGGTCGCGCCGATCACCCGCAACTCGCCCCGGGCCAGGGCCGGTTTGAGCATGTTCGAGGCGTCCATGCCGCCCTCGCTGCCGGCGCCGCCCGCACCGACCAGGGTGTGGATCTCGTCCAGGAAGATGATCAGCTCCTCCCGGTGCGCCCGGATCTCGTCGATCACCTTCTTCAGCCGCTCCTCGAAGTCGCCCCGGTAGCGGGTGCCGGCCACCAGACCGGCCAGGTCGAGTTGGATGACCCGCTTGCCGAGCAGGGTCTGCGGCACGTCACCGTCGCAGATCCGCTCGGCCAGGCCCTCCACGATCGCGGTCTTGCCGACGCCGGCCTCACCGATGAGCACCGGGTTGTTCTTGGTCCGCCGGGACAGGATCTCCACCGCCTGCTCGATCTCGGCGGCCCGCCCGATGACCGGGTCGATCTGGTCGTTACGGGCCAACTCGGTGAGATCCTGGCCGTACTGGTCGAGGGTGGGGGTGCCGCGATCCGGGCGCGGGTTGGTCATCGGGCCGCGCTCGGCGTTGGCGGCCTGCAACGACTCCGGCTGGATCCGGCCCGCGGCGAGCATCCGCCCGGCCGGCGACTCCGGATTCAGCGGCAGCGCCATCAGGATGTGCTCGGGGCCGATGTAGTTCGCACCCATCGCCCGGGACAGTTGGTGGGCGTCCAGCAGAGCCCGCTTGGCTGCCGGGGTCAACGACAGGTTCGGCGGCACCTCACCCTGTGGGGCACCGTCACCGCGCCCACCCAGGGCGTTGATCAGGGTGTCCGGGTCCGCGCCGGCGCGGCGTACCAGGTCCCGCAGCGGTTCGCGTTGCAGCGCGGCCCAGAGCAGGTGGTCGGTGTCCAGGTCGTTGCTCTTCTTCTGCGCCGCCCGGCGTGCGGCGTCGGCCAGCATCTCCCGGGCGTCGGCGGTCATCAGCCGGGTGATGTCGACCCGGTGCGCGGGCCGCCGCCCGCCCTCGCCCCGGCCGAAGTACCGGGCCAGGAACTCGTCCCACGGGTCCGAACCGAAGTCGCCGGGTCCAATCATGTCTGTCCTCCGCGGTCGGGCGCGAGACGGGTCGGCACCGGCTACCCGGCCCTCGGCCGGACAAACGCCGCCCGCCCGCACCACCGGCACGAGCGAGGCCGCCGGCAGAAGTCTTGATCGACTCGCTGCCGGCGGGCAGGGCAGCGGGCATGATCGACTCGGTTTCGCCGTAGTGGCGGTATCCACGGCAGCGGGATACCGCCACTACGCCGAAACTGTCGGCGCACAACGGCCGGTCGTCGCCCATGGCGATGTCCGCCGGAGCGGGATGCCGCCATCACGCCGATACGGCGGGCACCGGTTGGTCGCTCGGCGCGGCGCTCGCGCGGGACGACCGGCCGGGTGGCATGGTGAGCCGATGAACGCGACTCCGCTGCTCATCGTGGACGCCGCCAACGTGGTCGGATCCCGGCCGGACGGCTGGTGGCGGGACCGCGCCGGGGCGACCGCCCGACTGCGCGACACCCTGGTGCCGCTGGGTGGGCAGGGCGTGCCGCCGGAACTACCCCCGCCGGTCGAAGTGGTGCTGGTCGTGGAGGGTGCGGCCCGCGAGGTACCCGGGGTCGACGGGGTGCGGGTGGTCTCCGCCGCCGGCTCCGGCGACGACGCGGTGGTCGAGTTGGTTGCCGGAGCCGGCGACCGCCGTCGTCTGGTGGTCACCGCCGACCGCGCGTTGCGGGACCGGGTCACCGTGCTCGGTGCCGAGGTGTACGGCCCACGCTGGCTCCGCCCCTGACCCGGCCCGCGTCGACTGCGGCCCCGCCAGTCCGGCCCGCGGTGGCTTCGGCCCGGACCGGCTGCCGACCGTGTCTCGATCACTGTTGGTGATCTTCCGACCCCGGGTCCCACGAATCGGACTCACGTCTCCCGTGGTCGACAACCGGTCAGCTGGGCAGCAACACTGACAGGGCGGATGTTCGTTTCCCAACCGGCATAGGCTCTAATGGAGTCCTCCCCGCCCCCAGGAGGTTCCCGCGTGGCGAGCGTCGCCGAGCTCAAGGCAGCCATCGACATAGCGCTCCAACAGATCGGTGACGGCCAGAGCGCCGTGCAGGCTGCCGGCGAGAAACTGGCCGAGGCGCAGCAGACGCTCGCCGGCGCGTTGGAGGGCAGTGGACACACCACCGTCGAGGCGGCGCAGGCGTCGCTGACCCAGGCCAGTCAGGAGCTTGAGGAGTGCCTCGCCGCGACGCTCGTCGCGGTCGAGCAGGCCCAGCAGTACGTCGCGACGCTGTAGGGGCCGGCGTGTCCATCGTCGAGGATGTCGGCGCGCAGGTCCGGGCCGCCGCCGAGGAACTGCCCCTGGGACTGCTGACGCAGGCGTTGGAGAAGTTCGGGCTGGCCACCGAGCGGCTGCGCTGGGTACGCCAGGAGTCCGCCAACCCGATGGGGGTGCCGGAGCTGTCCGCCGCCACCGAGCACGCCGAGACCGCCGGCTACGCGCTGCGGGTCGCCCAGGAGCAGCTGACCGCGTACCTGGCGGCGATCGGACTGGCACCCGACGGGGCCGCACCGCCGGCCGGGGCGCCGGAGCGTCGAGGCGTGCACGACGATCCGCGGGCAGCCGGGCCGGTGGCCGACGCCGCGCCGGAGCCCGCCGGCGACGTGCGGCTGCGCCGCTGGTGGGCGGTACGGGTGGCGGAGCTGACAGGTGGACGCGAGGGCCCGGCCGAGCAACCCGACGACCGGGTCACCGACTCCCAGGAACTGCTGCGCCGGGTGGTGCGTGGGGTACGCGCCGGCGACCGCGACCGGCTGCACCGGGAGCTGCGCGGGGCCCACGCGGACGTGGGCATGGGCCTGGCCGCGGTGGCGCCGCCGCTGCTGCGCGACCTCGCCGGGCAGTTGCTCGGCCACCCGCCGCGCGGCGACGATCTGCCTCGGCTGCACCGCGAGCTGGACGGCCGGGTCCGTGACCTGCTGCCCGGCCTGCCCCCTCCGGTGCTGGACACCCTGCTGACCCGGGTCTGCCGAATGCCGCCGCCGCGTCGCGGCAACGACGACCAGCCGCATGCCGCCGACCCGGCAGTCACCGCCGGTGTGCTCACCGGCGTGCTGCTCGACCGCCTCGGCCGTGACCTGCCGGATGCAGGCAGCACCCAGCCGACAACCAACACGGGCGGCACCCCGTCGACACCGGACGCGACCAGGCCCGCCGGCCAGCGTCCGCCCAGGCGCGAGGCACCGTGGGATGGGCCGCCGAGACGGCCCATCGCCGAGCACGGGATGGCCGGCCGGTCCGGGAACGGGATCGATGGCTGACCGGCGCAACCAGCTGGTCGCCCGGGTCCGGGAACTGCTCGCCGACGCACTCGGCGCGTCCCGGAACAGGTCGGCCGCCGCACAGACCGCCGTGGCGACCGCCCGGGAGCGGGCGGTGCGGGTACGTCGGGCCGCGTTGGGCGTACCGCAGCGGGTGGGTGCCGAACGCGACCGGCGGCTCGCCGAGATCGACGCCCAGCACACGTCGCGGCTCGCGGCCCTGGCCCGGCAGGCGGCCGAGGCCGCGACCCGGGAGGCGCCCGGGGCGGGTTCGGCCCCGTGGACGCAGTGGCGACGGAGCCCCGCCGGGCGGGGGGAACCGCCGGGCGCGACCCGCATCGGTACGGTGCTGCTGCCCGAGGCCGAGCCGGTACCGGCGCTGGTGGCGCTGCTCGACGGTGGCCACGTCGCCCTCGACGGGGACGCCGAGGGGTGTGCCGCCGTGGTGTCCGCGCTGCTGCTGCGCAGCCTCGGCCGGGCCGCGCCCGGCGACGTGCGGGTGGTCGGCTACGACCCCGATCATCTGGGCGGCGGACTGGCCGGATTCGCCCCGCTGGGCACCGCCGGGCTGCTCACCTTCGTCGGGCCGGGTGGACTGGGTCGGCTGCTGGACGACCTGGTGGAGCAGATCCGCCGGATCAACGAGACGGTGCTCGCCGGGGAGCACGCCACACTGCGCGAGTTGGCCGCCGCCACCGGTCGCCGACCGGAGCCGTGGCGGGTGGCGGTGCTGCTCGGCGGGGAGGAGCTGTCCCGGCACGAACGCGGGCAACTCGACCGGGTGGTCCGGGCCGGTGCCGCGTGCGGCGTACACCTGATCGTGCGGGGGGTGCCGCTGCCGGAGGATCCGACGGTCACCCGGGTGCGCGTCACCGGGGCCGAGGCCCGGATCGGCACCCTGCCGGTACGCCTGGACCCGCCCCCACCTGCCACCCTGGTCACCGAGACCTGCCGTCAGATCGCCACAGTGGTCAGCGCCGGTCCCGCCCCCACCCCGTTCACCGACCTGCTGCCCGCGCCGGAGCAGATGTGGCAGGAGGACTCGGCGACCGGGCTGACCGCGCCGATCGGCGAGGGGCCGCACGGGCGGCCGGTGCTGGTCACCCTCGGCGACTATCCACCGCACGCGCTGATCGGCGGCCCGTCCGGCACCGGCAAGACCAATCTGATCTTCGCCTGGATCGGCGCGCTCGCCGCCCGCTACTCCCCCGCCGAGTTGGAGTTCTACCTGCTCGACTTCAAGGAGGGGGTGTCCTTCGCCCGGTTCGCGCAGGGCCGGCGGGACCCGAGCTGGTTGCCGCACATGCGGCTGGTCGGCATCAACGTCAACACCGACCGGGAGTTCGGTCTGGCGCTGCTGCGGTTCCTCGCCGAGGAGCTGCGCCGACGCGCCGACGCGGCGAAGAAGCACGAGGTCACCAAGCTGGCCGAGCTGCGTGCGGTGGACCCGACCGGCCACTGGCCCCGGATCGTGGCGGTGGTGGACGAGTTCCAGATGCTGCTGGCCGGGCGGGACGCGGTGGCCCGGGAGGCCGCCGACCTGCTGGAGGACCTGGCCCGGCGCGGTCGTTCCCAGGGCATCCACCTGGTGCTGGCCTCCCAGGACGTACGCGGCATCGAGGCGTTGTGGGGCCGCCCCGCGTTGGTCGCCCAGTTCACGCTGCGCATCGCGCTGCCCAAGGCGCTGCGGATCCTGGCCGAGTCCAACGACGCCGCGCAGTCGCTGCCGAAGTTCCACGCGGTGGTCAACGCCGAGTCGGGCCTGCCCGACGGCAACGAGGTGGCCCGGATCCCGTCGGCCAGCGACTGGGAGACCTGGAGCGAGCTTCAACACCGGCTGTGGCGGATGCGGCCGGCCGAGGCGGCACCGGCGCGGCTGTTCGACGGCGACGCGATCCCCCGGTTGGCCGACGCGCCGGACTTCCGGGCGTTGACGGCACCGGAGGTCGGCACACCCCGCAACCCGGTCGCGTTGCTCGGCGAGATCATCGACGTACAGGCGCGGTCGGCGGCGCTGCGACTGCCCCGCGCTCCCGGGCGGAACCTGGCCGTGCTCGGCACCCGGGTCGACGAGGCGTGCGCGGTGCTGGACGCCGCCGCCCGGTCCCTGGCCCGACAGCACCGCCCCGGTACCGCCCGGTTCTCCATCGCCTGCCTGGACCAGGACGCCGACCCGGCGACCCGAGCCCTGTACGAGGACCTCGCCGACGACGCCGCCTGGTACGACGAGGAGAGCGTGGCCGAACTGTTGGCCGAGACCGCCGACGGGCTGGGCGCGCCGGGATCCAGCAGCGCACCGCACTACCTGCTGCTGTTCGCCGTCGACGCGGCGGCCGGCGCGCTGGCCGCCCGCACCGGACGGGCGACCGGGGCGGCACACCTGCGCCGGATCCTGCACGACGGCCCCGAACGGCGTACGCATGTGCTGGCGTGGTGGCGGGGGGTGGCCCGGATGCGCGCGGACCTGGGCGGACCGACCGCCCGCGTCGACCAGATCGGGGCCTGGGTGGCGCTGGACACCCACGGCGGGGAGTTGGGCTCGCTGTACCCCGGCACGGGGCCGGACTGGTATCCCCGGCCCTGGCGCGGGCTCTTCTTCGACCGGGCGGTCCACCGCACCGGGCAGACCATAATCCCCTATGGACCGTCCCGATGAACGAACCGGTGACCAGCCAGACGTACGCGGCCCAGCTGCGGCGGCTCGCCGAACTGAGCGCGCGGGTGCAGCAACAGCGGGACGAGGCGCACGCCTGGTACGAGCAGCAGTGCGCGGCGGCCGACCGGGCGGTGGCCGAGTCGGCCGAGGAGGTCAACCGGGCCGAGCGGGAGTTGGCCGCGGCGCGGGAGACGCAGGAGCGGGTCGACGCCGAGGTCGCCGTGCTGTGGCAGGAACTCAACGCCCGGCTCGGCGGTGGCGGACGACGGGCGGGCGCACCCCCGGCACCGACACCCGACGCCACCGGCGACCCGTTGCCGCTGCTGGAGGGGGCACGCGACCTGCTGCGCCGTACCCGTCAGCGGGGCGAGCTGCCGGGCAATGTCAACCCGCTGATGCTGCTGTGCGGGCTGGGCGGCGCCGTGCTGGCGTACGCCCTGGGGGCCGGCGCCCGCGCCCTCGGCGACCGCACCGACGGTGAACTCGCCGTCGGCCTACCCGTGCTGGCCCTGGTGATCACGCTCCTCGGCCCGGTGCTGGGCCTGATTCCGGCCCGCCTGATCGCCGACCGCCGCCACGCCACCCTCACCCCCCGCCCCGTCCTCCTGGTCATAGCCGCCGGCCTGACCACCACCCTCCTCCTCCTCCTCACCCTCTAACCCCCCGCCCCCGCCCCGCCCCGCCGCAGCGCCCGTCGATCTTGCACTTTGTGTCGCCGCAATAGGGGCAGACAGGGGCAAGTCGGCGACCGAAACTGCAAGATCGCGTGTGATGTGCCGGGGAGGGGTGGGAGGGGAGGGGTGGGTGGGAGAGGGAGGGTGGGGTGGGAGGGTGGGGTGTGGAGGTTCGGCTTGTGCCTTGGTCGGGGGCTGCGCTCGGGCTGTTGCGGCGGATCAATACCGCGGACATGCGGCGGCATGTCGGCGGGGCTGAGTCGGAGGAGCAGATGCTTGCCCGGCACGGGCGGTACCTTGCCATGCCGGCAACTGGCCGCGGTGAGATGTTCGTCGTGCTGCTGGGCGACGAGATGGTCGGCAGTATCGGGTACCACAAGCGTGACTGGCAGGGCGAGCAGATCTACGAGACAGGGTGGAACGTCCTACCGCCCTGGCAGGGCCGAGGTGCCGCCTCCGCAGCCGGGACCGCCCTGATCAGCATGCTGCGCGAGGCCGCCCGCCACCACGACGCGCCCGACAGCCTGCACGCGTTCCCGTCGGTCGAGAACACCGCCTCCAACGCACTCTGCCGCCGGCTCGGCTTCACCCTCCTCGGCCCCTGCGATTTCGAGTACCCGCCGGGCAGCGGCATCCTGATGCGCAGCAACGATTGGCGGATCACCCTCACCGAACCCTAGCCAGGGATCAGGGCGGCTTCCTGGAGGAGGCGGCGGGCGAGGGTGAGGCGGTCGGCGTCGGTGTCCAGGGCGGGGAGGTCACCCACGCGGGTGATCTCGCCGGTGAGCAGGGCGCGTACGGCGGGTTCGCAGTACGCGGGCAGGGTGATGGTGCGGTCGAACAGGCGCAGGGTGGCCTGGTCACCGGTGGCGGTGAGCTGCCAGCGCAGGCCCGGCCGGACGGTGACGTGACTGTCGACGGTCAACGTGGCCAGCGCGGCGGCCTGCGCCAGGGGACGGATCGGGGCGGGACGCGACGCCGACCAGGCCCGCTGCCGCAGCCGGCCCGCCACCGCAGCCGGGTCGGCGTGCGACAACCAGTCGCGCAGCGCCTCGACGGTCTCGGTGAGTTCCGGCTCGATCGCCTCGGGGTCGGCCAGGTCGATGCCGAAGGGCAGGGTGGCCCGCAGCCGGCGGTCCTCGGTGGCCAGCGCGAGCAACTCCTCGACCAGGGCGTACCGGGTCAGTGCCCGGATGCCGACGGTGAGGTGCAGCGAGCTGGACTCCTGGGCTTGGGCGCTGTGCAGCCAGCCGCGCGGCAGGTAGAGCGCGTCACCCGGTTCGAGCACCACGTCCAGGGCGGCCGGTCCCAGGGCGGTGGCGGTGACCTCGTCGGCCCGCCCGCCCCACGGTTGGCGTTCCAGCGGGTCGGGCAGCACCGGCGGGTGGATCCGCCAGTGTTTGCGCCCGTCGACCTGGAGCACGAACACGTCGTGGGTGTCGTAGTGGGTGGCGAAGCCCTGGCTGCCGGGCGGAGTGAGGTAGGCGTTGACCTGCAACGGCTGCCCCACCGCGAGGCTCAACTCGCGGGTGAAGTCGACAAGTGGTGGCCAGTTGCGGTGCAGACCCTGAAGCACCAGGGTGGCGCCGCCGGCGTACAGCTGAAGGATCTTCTCGTCGAGGACCTGGTCGCCGATCTCGGCGCCGGCCCCGCCGCCGCCGGTGTAGCGCGCCGCCGGCAGCACCTGGCCGTCCTTGGCAACCCGCAGAAACGGGGTACGCAGACCACGCCGGCTGAGCAGTTCGTCGGCGTCGTCCGGGCTGAGCAGGTCGGTGAAGCCGGCCGGATTGGGCAGCTCGGCGGCGCGGGACAGCAGCGGTGTCTGTCCCCAGTGGGCGGCGGCGAACTTCTCCGGCTCGACGCTGACACAGCGCGCCAGCGCGGACGGGTACGCCACCGCCGGGCGGACCATGCCGCCCGGCGGATCGAGTTGCGTCATCGTGCTCGGCTACCGGGCGGCACCGTCGGCGCCACCGTCGTGCTGACCCGGCGTCGCACCACCATCGGCCGGACCCTCGGCGCTGCCGTCCGCACCACCGTCGTGCTGACCCGGCGTCGCACCACCATCGGCCGGACCCTCGGCGCTGCCGTCCGCACCACCGTCGTGCTGACCCGGCGTCGCACCACCATCGGCCGGACCCTCGGCGCTGCCATCGGCGCCGCCGTCGTGCTGGCCGGGGGTCGCGCCGCCGTCGGCCGGGCCTTCCAGGCCGCCGCCGCTGGTGCTCTGGATGTCGTCGTCGTTGAGTGGCATCGTGCTCCCTCGGATGAACCCGACCCCGCCATCGGTGGGGTGTGCCGTGCCGCGCGTGGTACCCCGCGCGCGATCTTCTCTAAACCAGTGCAACCCACCGTAGACGCCGGTGCCCCGCGACACGCCCGCTTCGCCGCGCTCGGCACTACCGGGCGATGCCACCCCGGTGGGCTCCCGCCACCAGGCCGCTGGGCTGCTGCGGGCCTGACCCGGTGACAAGATGGGACCGAGCCGATCAAAACGGAGGTGGCGATGACCGAAGCACTGGAACCGCTGGAGCCGGTGACCGAGGACTGGCAGCGCGCCCTGGCGATCGTGGCTCATCCCGACGACCTCGAATTCGGTGCCGCAGCCGCCGTCGCGCGCTGGACCGGACAGGGCAAACAGGTGGTCTACTGTCTGGTCACCAGCGGCGAGGCGGGCATCGACGGGATGCCACCGGCACGCGCCCGACAGGTACGCGAGCAGGAGCAACGCGACTCCGCCGCGCTGGTCGGCGTGGACACGGTCGACTTCCTGGGCCTGCCCGACGGGATTCTGGAGTACGGCGTGGCCCTGCGCCGGGAGTTGGCCGCGGTCGTCCGTCGACACCGTCCGGACATCGTGATCACCAACAACTTCCGGGAGACCTGGGACGGCGGGCTCACCCTCAACCAGGCCGACCACATCGCGGTCGGGCGGGCCACCCTGGACGCGGTCCGCGACGCCGGCAACCGGTGGATCTTCCCGGAGCAACTGATCGACGGCGTCGAGCCGTGGAACGGCGTACGCCAGGTCTGGGCGGCTTCCTCGCCCCGATCGAAGCATGGGGTCGACACCACCGAGACGTTCGACAAGGGCGTGGCGTCGTTGCTGGCGCACGAGGCGTACCTGACCGGGCTGGGTGACGGCAGCTTCGACGCGCAGGAGTTCCTGGAGGGCGGTGCCCGCCTGGTCGGCACCCGGCTGGGCGTGCGCTACGGCACCTCGTTCGAGGTGTTCCACTTCGACCTCTGGTAGGGCCGGCCCCACCTCGGGCTGGCAGTGCCGGGACTGGCGGGGCCGCAGCTACCCGACCGATCGGTCGGGTAGCTGCGGACGCCCGGGCGCGCCGTCCGGATGAGCCGGACGGCGCGCCGCGAACCCGCGACGGTCAGGGCATGATCTGGACGAGGTCGTCGGGCATCGTGGCCCGCACGTCGTCCCATTCGCCCTGGGTGATGTGCCGACGCAGGGTTTCCAGCACCACCTGGACCACCCGCTGCGGGCCGCCCTCCGCGTCGTAGGGGAAGCCCTGCCGGACCTCGTAGAGGAAGTCGTCCCGGTTGAGCTTGATCGGTACGTTCTCCGGCTGCCAGCCGTCGAAGTAGATGCCCCGCACCAGCATCGGCAGTTGTGCGGAGAACTCCACGCTCTCCTGCACCGGCATCCGGTCGCGCAGCAGGTGCAGCACGGTGCGCAGCGCCGCGTACGACTGGTTGCGCTGTGCCTTCGGCCAGCCGTACGCCTGCTCGATGTCCTTGAGGATCAGGTTGGTCTTGTCCACCGAGGACTCAATTGCCGACTGGAACTGCTCAGCCATCTGTCCACCCCCGTAGGTCGGTCTCCCAGCGTCGATCGTCGTGACGTCGCGGCGGACCTACCGGACCGGGCCGTGGCCGGATCGGGCTGGCCCGCCCGAAGCGTGGTGCCCGCCGAGCCTGGTCGCGGTCCCCGACGACGCGCAGGACGGCGTCGCGCCGTCGATGCGGTACCACCGTCATCGCCATTCACCTCCGGTCGTCTCACGCGGACGATCTCCGCTACCACCACCTTCCGCCGGTCGAAGGTGACCCATCCTCACCCTGTGCGGACGAGATGACAGCGCCGGCGCGGACGGTTCAGTCGGACTCGGTCAGCAGCGCCTGGAGTTGCTGGGCGTTGACCTGGGCGTAGTCCCGGTAACAGTTGTTCATCAGGACGTGGGTCTGCTGCGTCTGGTCGGCCAGTTCGCGCAGTCTGGGCGCCCAGTCGGCCAGTTCACGCTTGGAGTAGCGGTAGCCGAACTTCTCGTGAATGTCCCGACTGGTCCACTTGTCGCTGTGGCCGTGGAAGCGGACCACCGCGAGATCCGAGGTGGCCGCCAGCACCGGCGGTACGGACGAGCGGTGCCCCTGCGGCATGTCCACGCCGACGTACGCCAACTGGTGCTCGCGCAGGAAGTCGAGGGTCTCGGTGGCGTTGTCCCCGTCGAACCAGGAGGCGTGCCGGAACTCGAAGACCGGACGCAGCGGCGCACAGCGCCGGGTCACCTCCAGCAGGTACTGCTTGTTGTTCCGGCGAATGGTGAACCAGGGCGGGAACTGGAACAGCAGCGCGCCGAGCTTGCCCGTCTCGACCAGCGGGTCCAGGGCGCTGAGGAAGCGGGTCCAGACCTCCTCGTACGCCTGCGGCGGCAGGTCGTCCGGGTAGAGGTTGCGTTTGTCGGTGGCCGGCCGCAGATCCTTGTAGATCGCGCTGACCTTGGTCGGGTGGCCGGTGAGCAGGCTGAACGCCTTGATGTTGAAGGTGAAGCCGGGCGGGGTGCGTTCGGCCCAGAGCCGGGCGGTACGTTCGGCCGGCGGCGAGTAGTAGGTGGCGTCGACCTCGACAAGCGGGAACTGCCGGGCGTAGTAGGCCAGCCGCTTCTCCGGCGTGTCCGCCGTCTGCGGGTACCACCCCGAGTCGAGCAGCGTACGGTCGGTCCAGGAGGCGGTACCCACTCTGATCTCGCCCATGGGTGAAGTGCACCGCGTCCCGGACCGACCGGCAAGCTGTGGCTCAAGCGGCCCGACGCTCCCGGGTCTGCTTGCACGCCACACAGGTGGTCGCCGACGGGAAGATCTCCAGCCGTTCCACCGGAATGGGAGCCGAGCAGCCCTCGCAGAAGCCGTAGGTGCCCTCGTCGAGCCGGGTCAGCGCATGCTCGAACTGCGCCCGCCGGTCCAGGATGGTGCGCAGCAGCGACTGCGCGGTGTCCCGCTCGGCGGTCTTGGTGCCGCTGTCGGCCTGGTCGTCGCCCGCGGTGTCGCCGACCTCGACCAGCCGGAGCACCTGGCTCTGCTGCACGGCCTGCTCGTACTCCTCGGACAGTTCGGCGTAGCGGGCCTGAAGGGAGAGTCGAATCTGGTCGATCTCCGCCTGGGATCGGCCCGTGCCGACCGTGTCGTGGACGAGCATGGCTGCCTGCCTTCCTGGGCATCATCGTCATCACGGGTGGGACCACCCCACCCGGTCATACCGCCCAGGCGGGTGATCACCCGGGCGCTGTGAGCCCCGCGATTACCCCCGCACCCCGGGGATCAAACCGGGTCGTCGGCGGATTCCACGATCGCCGGGTGACGCGGGTCGTCCACCCGGACCACCAGATCGGCGAAGGTGGCCGGTGCGACCTCCTCGGCGTACCGGGCGTACGCGGGCAGGGTCCAGGCCAGTTCGGCAGCGGTACGCCGACTCAGCGCGGCGGCGGACATCTCCAGATGCACGGTGACGTCGAAGGGCAGTCCTCCGCCGAGCAGGAAGGCGCCACTGATCAGGACCACCCCGCCGGGCGGCACCTCGACGTACGCCGCCCGGCTGGCCCGGTCGGTCCGAGCGTCCCAGAGCGAGGGCAGGATCCGCCCGTCACCCGCCGGCCCCGCCGGGTCGAGCACCTCCCGACGCAGTCCGGCCTCGTCGACCCAGCCTTCGTAGTAGGCGTCCGGGTTGGTCCGGCCACGTTCCAGGCGTACGGACGCCGGGCGCAGGAAGTCGTCGGAGCGGATGTGCCGGGCCGGTCGGCCGTACGCCCGCAGCGGGTCGACCAGGGCGGCGGCCAACTCGTCGGGGTGGGCGGCGGCGGGACCGTCCACAGCGACCCGCAGCCGCCCGGCCGACCTGGTGTCGGCGAGTCGCTGCGCCAGCTCGGTGACCAGTCGCTGCGGTGAGATGGGACGCACACGCATCCGACCATCGTGCCCGGCGCCCGACCGTCACCGCCGCCGACCGCCCGACGCGAGCGCTCAGCCGGTCTGGTCGAGGGTGACCCGGGCCTCGTCGGCCAGCCGGTAGCCGACGCCGTAGACCGTGGTGACCAGGGGTACGTCCACCCCGACCTTGCCGCGCAGCCGGCGCACGTGCACGTCGACCGTACGCACCCCCGCGTGTTCGTAACCCCAGACCGCGTTGAGCAGCTGGAGCCGGGTGAACACCCGGCGCGGATGCACCACCAGATGCAGCAGCAGGTCGAATTCGAGCCGGGTCAGCGGCAGTGGCTCGCCGTCGCGCAGCACCGACCGTGAGGAGGCCAGAATGTGCAGGCTGGGGATGGTCGGCGCGAGCGGCCGTGCCGGCGTCCGCCCCGCCGGCACGACCTCGGTGCGCCGCTCGGGCACCACCGGGCCACCGCTGATGATCGTGCCCTCGCCGTGCTCCAGCAGCTCCCGGGCCGCTTCCAGCAGCTGACGCGCGGCCGGTGTCAGAGACTCCTCACTGGCCAGCGGAATCGACAGGGTGACGGTGATGACCGGGGCGGCTGTGCTGGTCGGACGGCGTTGGCCGCCCGGTGGCCGACCGGGGACCGCTGGTTGGGACGTATGCCATCCGGCGCGCGACGAAGCGGGGCTGACCGACATGGTCCTCCTAGGCTGGTCCGGGTTTTCCCCACGGCCCCGGGACGCCGCTCTATCGATGCTTCCCGGCGCCGGTGTGCGGGTCAAGGGGCGGCTGCGTTGTGTGAATGTGACAATTGACCGACACTTCGGAGCCGGATGCTCGCTCTGCGTACGAGGCCAGATGATTACAGCAGAGTCGCCAACTTGACCCGATACGGGGGGTCGACACCGGAGTTCACCTTTCGTGCGGGACGGCGTGGCACAGCCCCCGGCGCCGGAGATCAGCGTTCGACGCTCACCCGGGCCTCGTCGGCCAGGCGGTAGCCGACGCCGTGGACGGTGGTCAGCAACGGCGTGTCGACACCGAGCTTGGCGCGCAACCGACGGACGTGCACGTCGACGGTACGCGCCACCGCGTGGTCGTAACCCCAGACCTGGTTGAGCAACTGGATCCGGGTGAAGACCCGCCGGGGCCGCTCGGCCATGAACAACAGCAGGTCGTACTCGATCCGGGTCAGCGGGACCACCCGATCGCCCTGCTGGACGCTGCGGGGTCCGGTGAGGATACGGATGACGCTCGGGTCAGCCGCGATCGGCGGGTGATCGGCGTCGTCGCGCGACAGCCTCCCCTCGCCCGAGGCGGCCAGTTCGCCGAGCAGTTCCAGCAACCGGTTCAGTCGCGGGCTCGCCGCTGCGGCGGCAAGGTCGACGGTGATGGTCAGGGTCGGGTTGGCGCGCCGACGGACGAGGCGGCTGCGGCTGGTACGGCCGGACGGGTGTTGGCGCGGGCTGATGGCGACGACGGACACGGCGGCCTCCTGGGGGACTCCGCCACGCCGGGTGGGCGTGGCTGATCAGTGGGACACCCGACCGGCGGTCGCCGGGGGCGCGGGAGTGGACGGGCGGATCGGTGGGGTGGGACCCAGCACCGGCAGGCCGGCGATCCGCCAGGCGGCGAAGCCACCGATCACGTCGGTGGCCCGGAACAGGCCGAGATCCTGCAACGACGCGGCGGCCAGGGACGAGGTGTAGCCCTCCTGACAGAGCACCACCACGGGCAGGTCGTAACCGACCGCCTGCGGCAACCGGGCCGGGCAACGCGGATCGAAGCGCCACTCGAGCACGTTGCGCTCGACGGCGAGGGCGCCGGGCACCGTCCCGTGCGCGGCCCGTTGCGCGGCCGGCCGGATGTCGACCAGCAGCGCCCCCGCCCGGTACGCCAGATGTGCCTGCTCCGGGTCGAGGCGGTCCAACCGGGCCCGGGCGGCGGAGAGGATCTCGTCGATCCCCCGGGAGCCCGGCGGCGGTACCTGACAGTGGGCGGCGGGGTCGGTCTGCGGCATCATCGTTCCTTCCAGGTGTGTCGGCTGGTGCCAGGGGGGTTCACCATGCCACGCCGGCCTCGGCCACCTCGGCGGCCCTCAGCCGACCCCCGTCGAGGTGGTAGCGGGTCATCCGACGCAGGGCCGGACGGTAGACGTGCACGCTGACCGCCGGTTCGGCGTGCCGGTTGGTCACCACGTGCACGTGCCGGGGGCCGAAGCGGCGGCCGGAGCCGGCGTCGAGCAGATGCGGACGCAGCCGCCCGCCGCTGACCGTCTCCTCGGTGAGCACCCCCGAGCAGACCAGAAAGGCACCGGACGAGCCCCCGTGGTCGTGCAGATCGGTGCCCTGACCGGGCAGCCAACTCAACGCCCACACCTCGTGGTCGTCGTCCGCGGCGAGCCGGGCGTACCACCGGCTGGCCGGGTCGAAGCGCAGCGGCACCGGCCAACTCCCGGGGTCGCCGGCCCAGCGCCGGGCGACGGCGAGCAGGTCCGACCGCTCGGAGACAGGCAGAGCAGGCATGGCTTCCTCACGAGTTTCAACGGCTGTGGTCTCCACCCAGACTAGGCGGTAAACCCTATAGGGTTAGTAGGTAATCTCACATGCTGGGACATCTTCCTCATGATCGCGCTCGATCCCGGATCGAGTGGCTCGGTGGCGCGACCCAGCCACTCAATACGATCTCGAGCGCGATCTTGCGCCTACGGGCGACCCTGGACGCCCATTCGACACCTCGTGGCGTGACGGGCGGCCAGGGCCCGAGCACCGGGGCGAGGGCGATCGACTCGACGCCCCAGGTAGGAGTGCCGGGGCAGGGCTGTCGGACCGGTCGGGATGAGCGGCGTGGCGACGCCGACTAGCCTGAGCCGGTGAGTGAGGAACTCGACGCCGAGACCCTGGAGTTCGCGCACCGGATGTTCGACCTGGCGCGCGACGGTGCGACCACCGAACTGGCCGGGTACGTCGATGCGGGGCTGCCGGTCAACCTGACCAACGAGAAGGGCGACACGCTCCTGATCCTGGCGGCGTACCACGCCCACCCGGCGACGGTGGCCGCGCTGCTCGATCGGGGCGCCGACCACACCAGGACCAACGACCGGGGCCAGACCGCCTTGGCGGCGGCGGTGTTCCGCAGCAGCGGTGACGCGGTACGCGCCCTGCTCACCGCCGGCGCGGACCCCGACCACGGCAACCCGTCCGCGGTGGAGACCGCCCAGTTCTTCGACCTGTCGGAGATGCTCACCCTGCTGCGTCCCGCCTGACCGACGCCCGCGCCAGTGCGACCGGCCCTGGTGCCGGGCTGACACCAAGGCCTGTCGACCCGCCCGTCAGCGCCGGCTGACACCGAGCCCAGATCGACCCCGCCCATCGGTACCGGGCGACTCCGCGCGTGGATCGAACCCCGCAGATCGGGGCCGGGCTAACGGCGGGCCTCGATGAGGAAGCGCTGGGCGTGGGCGACGAACGGGCCTTCGGTGCGGATGCGCTCGTGCAGGCGAGCCAGCGCCGGCCGGTGCGCCGCAACCGTGAAGCCGGGCACCGTCCAGACCACCTTGCGCAGGAACCACACCACGGCGCCGACGTCGTGGAACACGGTGCGCAGGGTGGCCGTACGCAGGTCGACGACGGTCAGCCCGGCCGCTTCGGCGGCGGCGACCGCCTGCTCCGGGTGCCGGTGGGCCGGTGGCGGCAGCGGCCCGAGGATCGCCTCACTGAGTTCACGGACGGTGCCCGGCCCGATCTGCTGCGACAGGAACGTGCCACCGGGCCGCAGTACCCGTGCCACCTCGGGCCAGTCGGTGCGCACCGGATGCCGGCTGACCACCAGGTCGAAGGTGGCGCTGCGCAACGGCAGCGGGGCGTCGGGGCTCACCGCGACCACGGTCGCCCCGATCGGGCGGAGCCTGGCCCGGGCCACCGGCACGTTGGGCGGCCACGCCTCGGTCGCCACCAGCAGCCGGGGCGGGTGCGGCACCTCGGCGAGCACCTCTCCCCCGCCGGTGTCGATGTCCAGCGCCGCGTCGACGGTCGCCATCCGCGCCGCCATCAGGCGGGCGTACCCCCAGGGTGGACGCTCCTCGGTGGCCCGCCCGGCGAGCCGGTCGAAGGCCCAGCCCTCGACCGGCGCGGCGGCACCGTCGGCGACCAACTCGTCGAAGCTCGCTTCCCCTGACACGGGCTCAGCGTGTCCGACCTGCCTCGACCGTGGCAACGCCATTTCCCCTGAGGACCCGGGCCGAGCCCGCTACGGACGGGGGCGGACGATCTCGACGGTCCGGGCGTCTACGCCACCCAGGACGGCCGCACCACGCGGCGCGACAGCGCTGCGCGGGGTGCCGGTGCCGCGGAGGGCGTCGAAGCTGGTCGGTTCAGCCCGTCCGGGCTCGTAGTGGCGCATCAGGCGCGCGCCCAGCGCCACACCGAGACCGCCGACGGCCAGCGCGAGCAGCTCGACGACCAGCAGTACGGCGGTGGCGCCCCGGTTCGGCGCGTCCGCCCGTACCAGGCAGGAGAGCAGGAACAGCCCCGCCATCCCGGCGTTGACGAGGTTGAAGCTGATCGCGGTGCGACGGGTCCGGTCCGGCGGCACGTCCCACAGGTCGACCATCCCGGCCATCGTGGTCAGCCCCGCCGCCACCAGGGCGGCCACCACCGTCCAGTAGCCGACCTCGCCGAACAGCGCGGGGCCGCCGACCACCTGGGCGAAGTCGAAGATGGTCGCACAGACGAAGAGCCCGTACGGGAACGTCACAAGCATCGGTTGAATGGGGTGCCCCTGCACCCGCAGTCGGCTCTGCATCGGTCCCCCTGGATTGGAATCAGCTCACCAGTCCAGGGTGCTACCCGGGTGCCACCGCGGCGAAACGAGAGCGGTGCTCAGTTGTCCCGTGGTCGGGAGACGGTGCTGACCAGCCGCTCGGCCACCTGGCGCAGCGGGATCGACAACGACGATGCCGCGCTGCGCAGCACCTCGAGGGCGTCCTCCGGCGGGCAGCCGCGCTGCGTCATGATCACGCCGATGGCCTGGCCGATCACGCCGTCACCGAGCAACGCGACGTCCTGGGCGTCGGCCTGCGCGCTGCGGCGCTGGCGGTCCCGTACGGCGGCGAGCAGCAGGCCGGCGTGTTCGGCGAGGAGCATGGCGGTGAGTTGGTGGCCGGTGGTCAGCGCGTCGGGTCGGCCGGCGTAGAGGTTGATCGCCCCGATCACCTGCTCGTCGACGTCGACCGGTGCGGAGATCACCCCGAGTACACCGAGCTCGCCGGCCCGGGCCGTCCAGTCCGGCCAGCGACGTTCGGTGGCGAGGTTCTCCGCGCGGACCATCTCCCGCAGCCGGATCGCGTCCATCGCCGGGGTGTCCGCGCCGTAGCGCAGGTCGTCCAGCCCGCTCATCGGCGCGTCGGAGGCGGCCACTCCGGCCGGCTCACCGGCCCGCAGGGCGGTGAACCCGCACCAGTTGACCCCGGCGATGGCGTCCCTGGTGATCCGGACCAGGGCGGACAGTGCCTCGTCGAAGTCGTCCAGGGCGATCAACCCGGCGGTCAGTTCGCGCAACAGGGCCGCCGTCTCCAACACGCCGAGGGTCTCCGCCAGCGGTGGACTCGTTTCCAGGTTCACCGAGCCCGAGCCCCCGTACGCCTGGCCAGCGTCCTCACGGTCTCCTCCTCGCTACGACCGGACACGAGGGCAGCTCCGACGGCAGCCCTGACGTGACGACCCGCCCTACTACCCGCTGCAACAACGGTCGAAACGGTGCAAAGCGGGGCCCCTCCCAGGGTACGGGTACCGCTGGGAGGGGCCGCGACCGGATCAGTGGGTACGCGTCAGCGCCCGCCGCCCCCGCTGAGCCGCCGGCCGACCGAGGCGATCAGCCGGTCCAGCTCGGAGCCGAACGGGTTGTCGTGCACCAGGTACGTCCAGGTGGCGCTCGGCCGCACCAGCTCCGCCGCGTCCGGCTCCCAGTCCTCGTCGAACTCGGTCTCGGCGAAGGTGGCCAGCGTGCGCGCCTCGATCTCCGGGACCAGGTCGGTGAACGCGGGCACCGCCGCCCGGTGGAACTCGTCGAGCGGGTCGAGTCGGCCCAGGGCGCGCAGGTGTACGCCCTCGCGGACCTCCGACAGCTCGGCCAGGTGGTCGGCCCAGAGGCGGTCGAGGTGGTAGAGGGCGATCGACCGGGCCACCCGGGCGAGCAGGTCCTCGTCCATCTCGCCGGCCTTCTCCGGCATCTTGTCCAGCAGCATCAGCGCCGCGACGTCGCTGGTCAGCAGCCGTTCCCGGCGTTCGGCGAGCGCCTTGCGCTGCTGTTCGATCACCACGCTGTAGCGCCAGGTGTTGCGGTGGATCTCGTGGTTGACGCCCTCGGCGACCCGCTGGGCGTGCTCCACCGCGTAGTCGACCTGCGGGTCGGTGACCAGACCGTCGGCGTTCATCCGGGGCGACGGCGGGACGGTGTCACCGGCGTGCCGGGCGACCAGGTCGTCCTCCAGGCTGACGAAGAAGACCGACCCGCCCGGGTCGCCCTGTCGGCCGGCCCGCCCGCGCAGCTGGTCGTCGACCCGGCGGCTGTCGTGCCGGCCGCTGCCGATCACGTAGAGGCCGCCGAGTTCGGCGACCCGCTCCCGGTCGATCTGCTCGCTGCCGCCGAGCCGGATGTCCACGCCCCGGCCGGCCATCTGGGTGGAGACGGTCACCGCGCCGTACGCGCCGGCCTCGGCGATGATCGCCGCCTCCTCGTCGTCGTTCTTGGCGTTGAGCACCACGCAGGGCACGCCGACGGCGTTGAGCCCGGCGGCCAGCTGCTCGGATTCCTTGACGTCCAGGGTGCCGACCAGGACCGGCCGCCCGGCGGCGTGGCAGCGCTGGATCTCGTCGACAAGCGCCTCGTCCTTCTCCGCCCGGGTGGCGTAGATGCGGTCCGGCTCGTCCACCCGCACACACGGGGTGTTCGGCGGGATCACCGCGACCTCCAGCCCGAAGAACTCCCGCAGCTGGTCGCCGACCAGCACGGCGGTGGCGGTCATCCCGCACACGGTCGGGTAGAGACCGATGTACGCCTGCACAGCGATGGTGCCCAGCACCTCACCTTCGGCGGTGGCGTCCAGACCTTCCTTGGCCTCGACCGCCGCCTGCAGCCCGTCGGGCCAGCGGCGGCGCTGGGCCACCCGGCCGCGCATCTCGTCGATCAGCTCGACGGTGCCGTCGCGGACGATGTAGTCGACGTCGCGGTGCAGCAGGGCGTGCGCGTGCAACGCCACGTTCACCGCGGAGAGCTGCTCGACGTTCTCCTCGTCGTACAGGTCGATGCCGAGCTTGGCCTCGACGGCGGCCAGGCCGGCGGAGGTGAAGGCCACGCTGCGGCCGTCCTCGGCCACCGTGTAGTGCTTGCCCTTGCGCAGGCCGCGCACCAGCGCGGCGGCGGCGTGCACCGGGTCCTGCTCGCTGGCGACCGAGCCGGCGAGGACCATCGGCACCCGGGCCTCGTCGATCAGGATCGAGTCCGCCTCGTCGACGATCGCGGTGCGTAGCGCCGGCTGGACCCGGTCGGCCACGTCGGTGACGAGCTGGTCGCGCAGGAAGTCGAAACCGGCCTCGCTGACCGCCACGTAGGTCACGTCGCAGGCGTACGCGGCCCGCCGCTCCGCCGGGGTCGACGCCTCGTTGACCCAGCCGACGGTGAGCCCGAGGAGGGTGTACACCGGCTCCATCCACTGCGCGTCGCGGCGGGCCAGGTAGTCGTTGACGGTCAGCACGTGCACCGGGCCGTTGCCGAGCCGGACGTGCCCGTACGCGGCGATCGCCGCGGTCAGTGTCTTGCCCTCACCGGTGGCCATCTCGGCGACCTTGCCGGACAGCAGCGACATCGCGCCGAGCAGCTGCACGTCGTACGGCCGCTGGTCGAGCCCGCGGCGGGCAGCCTCACGGCCGAGCGCACAGATCTCCTCGTAGGTCGATGCCACGGCTGCCGCCTCGGTCAGCTCCGCGTCGTCGAAGGCCTGAACCTTCTCCTCGCGGGCCTCGATGGCCGGCAGCAGCTTCTCCAGCGGGGCCAGATCTACCGTGGTTCCCGGGCGCTGGAGGAACCGGCGGAACCTGGTCTTCAACCGTTGCGACACACCCATGAGCGGCAACGGTACGCGACCGACGGCCCCTTTCGCGCCCTCCCCGGCGTGCCTTCCGTTCCGCGCTGTCCGCCGGGCCGTCCCGCCGCACCGCGGACCGGTGCCGTGATCGGCTGCCGAGGCCGCCGTGATGGTTCGATGAACAGGGCCGAAGCTTCGCGGTGGCAGCACCGCAATCAAACGTTCATCAACCGGGAACGTGCCCGGCGCAGGGCCGTGATCAAGCTGGTGGGATCGATCCGGTTAGCTAGCCGAGTGCCGGGAAATCCCACTCCCGGTCTTCGGCGCGATGGGGGTGCCTGTGCGGAACACCGAATCTGTGGTCTCGCCGGTGGTCGAGGCCTGGGCCACCTATCGGACCAGCTCCGCCGCCGACTGGCCGACCCGACGGCTGCTGCGGGCAAAGGGGGACAGCCGGGTCAGCGTGGTGTTGCCGGCCCACAACGAGGAGGCCACCGTCGGGGCGATCGTGTCGACCATCCGCGAGCACCTGGTGGACCGGGTCCCGCTGGTGGACGAGTTGATCGTGGTGGACTCCCGTTCGACCGACCGGACCGCGCAGGTGGCCCGGGCCGCGGGCGCGGAGGTGGTCAGCCAGGATGCGATGACCCACGGGCTGCCGCAGCTGACCGGCAAGGGCGACGCGCTGTGGGCCGGCCTGGCCGCCGCCGAGGGCGACGTGGTGGCCTTCGTCGACGCCGACCTGCGGGAGTTCCGCCCGCACTTCGTCACCGGGCTGCTCGGCCCACTGCTCACCGACCCGTCGGTCGACTTCGTGAAGGGCTTCTACCATCGGCCGCTGATCGGCACGACCGGGGTGGAGGCCGACGGTGGGGGCCGGGTGACGGAGCTGATGGCCCGTCCCATGCTCAACCTGTTCTGGCCGGAACTGGCCGGTTTCGTCCAGCCGCTCGCCGGTGAGTACGCGGGTCGCCGTGAGGTGCTGGCGCAGGTGCCGTTCGTCTCCGGCTACGGCGTCGAGACCGCCATGCTTATCGATCTGCTCGAACTCGTCGGCCTGGACGCGCTGGCCCAGGTCGACCTGGGCGAGCGCAAGCACCGGCACCAGGACACCGCGGCGCTGGGCCGGATGTCCGCCCAGATCATGCTCACCGTCTGGTCGCGGTTGCAGCGCCGGGGCTGGGCCAGCCCCGATGTGCTGCCCAGCGCCCTGCTGACCCAGTTCCGCCGGGGTGGCTCCGAGGCGCTGCCGAACCTCGACCGGGAGATCGTGGTCAGTGACGTGACCGTCGAGGAACGCCCTCCGCTGGCCGAACTGCGACACCGGCTGCCGCGCCGCCGGGTCGCCGCGGCCTGACCGGCCGGCAGCGCGGCTGTTTCGGCCGGCCGGACGCCGGGTAGTTGGCAGCTCTCGACACCGGTGGAAGAGGGCGGAGATGACGAGCCGGATCACCTGCGATGTGGATGACGGGACCCCGGTCACCGTCGTCCGCGTCGCCGGCGGCCTCGACCTGACCACCACCCGCCAGGTGTACGCCGTGCTGGAGCGCTGCCTGTCCACCCAGCCCGACGCGCTCGTGGTCGACCTGACCGGGCTGACCGTGCACGACCAACTGGCCGTGGCGGTGTTCACCGCGGCGGCGCGCCGGGCCGAGGGCTGGCCGGTGGTGCCGATGGTGATCTGCGCGCCGCATCCGGATCCGGCCACGTCGCTGGCCGCCTCCACCGCCGCTCGGGTGGTGCCGGTACGCCACGACTGCGACGAGGCGACCCGGGTGGCCGACGCCTCGGCCGTAGCTCGGATGCGGGTCCGGCTCGAACCGGTCGCGGCGGCCTGCCGGCGCGCCCGGGAGCTGGTGGTCGACGCCTGCGCGCGGTGGGACCTGCCGGCGGCGGTCGAACCGGCCTCGGTGGTGCTCAGTGAGCTGGTCGGCAACGTGGTCCGGCACGCCGGCACCCCGATGCAGGTGACCGTGACGCTGCGCCGGCCGTGGCTGCACCTGGCCGTGGTGGACGGCAGCCCCGCGGCGGCCGAGCCCGGCCGGCCCGGTGAGCACGACGAGGGCGGTCGGGGCCTGCTGCTGGTGCGCGAACTGGCCGCGCGGTGGGGCAGCGCGCCGGCTGGTGACGGAAAGGCCGTCTGGGCAACACTACCGGCGAATTGACCGAAATTACCGCTGTCGCCTGGTTACATGGTCGGAAGGCCGGGTAGTTACGCCCGTCCTTTTCGTCGTCAGCGGGGTGAGAACTGATGCCCAAGCGGGTACCCACCGAAACCGGACAGGACCGGGGGCCGGCCATCCTCGCGCCGGCCCGGTTCGGCGGCTATCCCGGCTCCCTGAACAAGTCGCTGCCTGGCAGCAAGCTGCTCCGGTTCCTGGCCACCACCGATCACAAACAGATCGGCCTGCTCTACCTGATGACCTCGTTCGGCTTCTTCGTGGTGGCCGGGATCGAGGCGATGCTGATCCGCGCGGAACTGGCCCGGCCGGGCATGCAGTTCCTCGCCCCCGAGCAGTACAACCAGTTGTTCACCTCGCACGGCGCAGTGATGCTGCTGCTGTTCGCCACCCCGGCGGCGTTCGGGTTCGGCAACTACATCGTGCCGATCCAGATCGGCGCGCCGGACGTGTCCTTTCCCCGGCTGAACGCCCTGGCCTACTGGCTGTACCTGTTCGGCGGGCTGATGGTCATCGGTGGATTCCTCACCCCGCAGGGCAGCGCCGACTTCGGCTGGACCGCGTACACGCCGCTGAGCACCGCCCAGCACTCCCCCGGCGTCGGGGCGAACATGTGGGTGATCGGCCTGGTCGTCTCCGGTCTGGGCACCATCCTCGGCGCGGTCAACCTGATCACCACGATCCTGACCCTGCGGGCGCCCGGCATGACCATGTTCCGGATGCCGATCTTCACCTGGAACATGCTGTTCACAAGCGTGCTGGTGATCCTGGTCTTCCCGCTGCTGGCCGCCGCGCTGCTGGCGTTGAGCGCCGACCGACTGCTCGACGCGCACGTCTACAGCCCCGCCACCGCCGGGCCGATGCTGTGGCAACACCTCTTCTGGTTCTTCGGCCATCCCGAGGTCTACATCATCGCGTTGCCGTTCTTCGGCATCATCACCGAGATCATCCCGGTCTTCTCCCGCAAGCCGCTGTTCGGCTACACCGGTCTGGTGCTCGCCACCGCCGCGATCACCGTGTTGTCGATGACGGTGTGGGCGCACCACATGTTCACCACCGGCCAGGTGCTGCTGCCGTTCTTCGCCATCCTCAGTTACCTCATCGCCGTACCGACCGGGGTCAAGTTCTTCAACTGGATCGGCACGATGTGGAAAGGACAGATCACCTTCGAGACGCCGATGCTGTTCGCCATCGGCTTCCTGGTGACCTTCCTGCTGGGTGGACTCACCGGCGTACTGCTGGCCAGCCCGCCGGCCGACTTCCACACCCACGACAGCTACTTCGTGGTGGCGCACTTCCACTACGTCCTGTTCGGCACTGTGGTGTTCGCCCTCTTCGGCGGCTTCTATTTCTGGTGGCCGAAGATGACCGGGCGGCTGCTCGACGAACGGCTCGGCAAGCTGCACTTCTGGACCATGTTCATCGGCTTCCACGGCACCTTCCTGGTGCAGCACTGGCTGGGCAACGAGGGCATGCCCCGCCGGTACGCCGACTATCTGCCCAGCGACGGCTTCACCACGCTGAACACGATCTCCAGCATCTTCTCCTTCGTGCTCGGCGCCTCCACCCTGTTCTTCATCTGGAACGCCTGGAAGTCCTGGCGATTCGGTGCCCTGGTCACGGTGGACGACCCGTGGGGCTTCGGCAACTCGTTGGAATGGGCCACCACCTGCCCGCCACCGCTGCGCAACTTCGACCGGATGCCCCGGATCCGTTCCGAGCGCCCGGCGTTCGACGCCAAATACGGTGAACTGGTCTCCGACCTGGGTCGGGACCTGCCGCAGCGGACCACGAAACCCCCGCAGGGTTTACGCGACGAACTGCACCGCGAGAAGCACCACCGCGAGTCGCCGAGCGCCGAGGGAGCGCACGGCGCGCCGGAGGCCACCGCCTACCACCCGGCACCTCAGTCCGGGGCCCGACCGGTCGAGGTGCCGGACCCGCAGAACGTGCGCCGGCCCAGCTTCGACGACACCGACGAACCGGAGGACAACCCGCTGGGCGCCGAGCGTCGCTCGGAGACCGACGACGACCGGTGGCGGCATCCGCGCAGCGGAGGCGACACCCCGGAGAACTGATCCGGGTGTACGACCTGATCCGGCTACGAACGACCGGGGCGGCACCGATCGGTGCCGCCCCGGCTGCGTCCAGTGGTCAGCGCGTGTGCCCCATGGTCAACGCGTGCGTCCCGTGTGGTCAGCGGGCCCGCGCGGAGGCGGGACGTGTCTGGTTCGCCGTCGTCGACTCGGACTCGGCGACCCCGTTCTGCCACGGTGGCGGCGCATCGGCGAGCATCGCCTGACGCAGCCAGGTCAACGCCCGCGACAGCAACCGCGACACGTGCATCTGGGAGATGCCGAACCGGGCGGCGATCTCGGCCTGGGTCTGGTTGCCGTAGAACCGCATGGCCAGGATTCGCCGCTCCCGCCAGGGCAGACGGTGCAACAGCCCGCTGACCGTGACCCGGTCGTCGACCGATTCCAGCGCGATGTCCGACTCCCCCACCAGGTCACCGAACTCGGCGGAACTCTCCCCGCCCACCGGCGCGTTCAGCGACGCCGGGCTGTAGCCGGCGGCGGACTCCAACGCGGCGAGGATCTCCTCTTCCGGCGTGTCCAGCCGCTTCGACAGCTCGGCGACCGTCGGTGCCCGGGACAGCTCGCTGGTCAGCGCCGCGGTCGCCTGTCCGACCTCCAGGATCAGGTCACGCAGCCGGCGTGGCACGTGCACACCCCAGGTGCGGTCCCGGAAATGCCGTTTGATCTCGCCCACGATGGTGATCGCGGCGTACGCGGTGAACGAGCCCCGTTCCGGGTCGTACCGGTCAACCGCATTGACCAGACCCAACCGGGCCACCTGTTCCAGATCCTCCAGCGGCTCGCCGCGCCCCCGGTAGCGGCGCGCCAGGCGGCCGGCGAACGGCAGGGCGAAACGCACCAGGTCGTCCCGCGCCTCGTGGCGGCGTTCCGGTGGCATTCCCGCGATCCGTGCCGCGTACGCCAACGCCGCCGCGTCGAGGTCCTCCAGACCCCGATCGGTGGATGGTGGTGTGGTTGTGGTGGTCTGTCCGAACATCCGCGCCTCCCTCAGGAAGGACCCCGCCCGGATTCGGCCGGCACCGGACCCCGCGCGTGGACACGCGCAGGCCGGCTCAGTGGGTTACATGACTGGGATCGAAACGGGCGTCGGCCCCGTGCCACGCCAAGGTGATCAGCTTGTCGCAGCCGGCGGTGTTCCCGCTCCGTAGGTACTCAATCACGGGATCGCGGCTTCGCGAGGATGTTTCGCCAGCCTGGTGTCAACAGACCAGCAGGCCGTGCGGGGCGCCGCTGTCCCGCAACGCGGCGAGGGCGTCCGTCACCTCGATCCGCGGCGGAGTGGGCAGGTCGTACGGTTGGGCACGGAGCACCTCGGTGGCCCGGCGGGTGGGTACCGAGGTGACCGGGTACCCCCGGGCCGCCGAACGGTCCAGGGCCCGACGGCGGCGTCCGAAGCCGGCGACGGCCAGCCATTGCGGCAGCCCGGCGAGCGCCGGTGACCGCACACCCGGCGGCTCGGGCAGGACGTCCACCGAACTGAACGCTTCGCTGCCGGCCAACCACCACTCGGCCTGCTCCACGCACCGACGGGTCGCGTTCTCGCACCAGTACGGCACCAGCCCGGCGCGTACCACCTGCCAGGGGTCGAGCAGCCGGCCGCACTCGACCACCAGCCGGTTCCCGGTCTTGCCGGCGGCCCGCAGCCAGCGGCGGTACAGGTCGGCGGTGGCCGCGCTCAACGCGGCCGGCGCGGGGACGACAATCTGACGCAGGGGATGTCCCTCGCGGGTCGTCCACTGGGCGACGTCACGGTCGAAACCGGGCTCCACCCCGTGCTCGGCGACACCCGGCGGAGTGGAGATCTCCGGTGGTTCCCAGTGCGACCCGTCGCCACCGGCGGAACGCAGCACCTGACGCAGGGTGTGGCTGTCGGGGTGGAAGTCCACCGGATCGAGTCCACTGGCCGGGCAGCCCACCTGGAAGCTGTGGCCGTCGGCGGCCTCGTACACCGGCCAGGTCCGCGTGTCACGCAGCACCATCACCGGTGCCCCTGGTTCCAGCCGGTCGGCGAGAAAGCGCCGGTACGCCTGCGGTAGCCGGTGCCACCGCCCGGCCAGCGCCACCGTCGCCGCCGCCAGGGCACCCCGGCTGGCCGGGCAGTGCACCTGCCGTAGGTGCAGGTCGGGGTTGCCGGCGAGCATCCGACCGGCGAGCCCGGCACCATGGTCCAGGGCCGCAAGGGGCCGATCCACGGACCCCTTCGGCCAGTGCGCGATCATCTCGAACCCGGCGGGCAGCCACGGCACCCCCAGCGCCACCGCCAGATGTGCGGCGGCACCGTGCGGCGAGCCCAGCAACACGCCCGGATAGCGGCCGCTCGGATACTGCCCGACGAACCACTCGGCGACCTGACCCGCGTCCAGCTCCGCCGCCTGTCCGGCGGTCAGGGCCACCCGACCGGCCGAGCGGATGGCCACCGCCCGACGGACCGGATCGGGCGTACCCACGAACCGCGACGCCGGCCCCACATGGCTGATGTCGGCGCAGTCCGCCCCCCGCAGGGCCCGGGCGATGGCCGCGACGAGGATCCGGGCGGTACTGCCCGTCGCGACGATCCGGTCGCCGGTCAATCCGGCGCCCGACGCCGTGATTTCCCGACGCACCTTACGCACCGGCCCCACCCTGCCCCGTTCGCTCACGCAGCCCGGCTTCCCGCCCACTTGCCGGTTAAACAGGGCATCACCCCACCGACCGGCATCAACCCTCTGATCTTGACCGTTCCCGACAACCCCGACACACCCTCCCCACACCCCTCCCCCACACCCCTCTACGCGGCGATCATGCACTTGGTGTCGGGATAAAGGGTGTGAATGCCGCGAAAAGGCGACCACAAGCGCAAGATCGCGCGGGGGTGGGGAGGGGTGTGTGAGGGGAGGGGGGGTCAGGGAGAGGAGTGGGGGGTGACGATCAGGTCCAGCAGGCAGGGGCGGTCGGCGGCGAGGGCTTCGTCCCAGGCTGGGCCGACCAGCTCCGGGCGGTCGACGCGTACGCCGCGCAGGCCCAGCAGCCGGGCCCAGCCCGCGTACGGCACGTCGTCGGCCACCTGACGCCCGGGGTAGCCGGCCCGGGTGTTGAGAACCAGCACCACCAGCCTCGGGTCGGGCCAGTGCGGCCAGTCCCGGGCGATGGTGACCAGCTCGGAGAGTCCGTGTGACCGCATGCCGTCGTCGGTGAGCAGTGCGAGCACCGGCCGCTGCGGGTCGACCAGTTTGACGGCCACGGCGTACGGCAGCGCGGCCCCGGAGACCTCGTGGGCGTCGCAGGCCAGTACGGCGATGCCAGGCGGCAGGCGGCTGGCGTGGCGGCTCAGGCCGGGCGCACCGTCCATCGTCACGGCGGCCTCCGGCGGTACACGGGCGGAAAGCTCGTCGACGACCAACCCGATGTCGACCCCCGCAACGGCGGATGGTCGCCCCGATTCGGTGAAGTCAGGCTCAGCGTCGACCTCCGGAACGACCGACGGTGGGACCGAGTCGACGAAGACCGTCCCGGCATCCGGAGCGGCCAGCGGTCGGGTCGATTCGACGAAGACCATCCCGGCACCAACCTGCGGAACCGCCGGCGGTCGGCCCGGATCGACAGCGACGCTTTCGGCACTGACCTCCGCCAGTGCCGAGGGCCGACCCGAGGTGCCGGGGAGCAGCAGGCAGGCGGGGCCGTGACCGGCCAGCGCGCCGCGAACCGCCGCGTCCACCAGGGCCGGAACACGCCGCAGGTCATCAAGGTGCCACACCTGCCGACACAGCCCGGCGAGCATCTGGTCGACCCCACCGGCCCCATCGCCACCACTGACCCCGTCGACCCCGTCGATGATCGCCAGGACGGGCAGCGTGGCCCGCCGGGCGGCGTCGAGGCCGGCCAGCAGGCCGAACGCGGCCGGGCCGGCGGGGCTCAGGCAGACGCCGACCCCGCCGGTGAGCCGGGCATGCCCGATCGCCATGGACGCCGCGCTCTCACCGTGGCGTACGGGCACGAATTCGGGTTCGCCACCGGCCGAGTGCAACGCCTCGACCAGCGCCGCGACCGGCTCCCCCGCGATGCCGAACACCCGTGGTACCCGCCAGGCCGCGAGCCGCGCGACAACCGTCTCCGCCAGATGCGGGTCGGGTATCGCCGTCTCCGCCGGATACGGATCGGGCACCGCCGTCTGTGCCAGACGCGGGTCAGGCACCGCCCCGTCCCGGCGTGGACGGGTCGACGTACCGCAGTACCGCGCCGACGCCGTCGGTCAGCTGCGGGGCCTCGTCGGGGCCGAGCACGGTCAGCTCGGCGTCGGTGCCGACCAGGGCGCGGACCAGCGCCGCGTCGGCGCGTACCCGCTCCAGGTCGCCGACGCCGGGAAGCTGACCCGGCTCGGTGGCGATGTCGGTGGCGGCGGGGCCGATCCACAGCTCGCCGTCGGCGGACGGGTCGTCCACGATCAGCATGGTGTCGACCTGGTTGCGTTGCAACGCGGCCACCACGGCGTCGAGTCCGGCCCCGACGTCCTCCTGCATGCCGAAGCGGTCCAGCGCCGCGCTGATCCGCTGGTCGGCGACCTCGGCGATGGTCTGCACGGTGAGATCGTCCAGCAGGGTCTGGTCGGCACCCCCGGCCCGTGAGCCGGCGTCGGTACGCACCACCATGTCCTGCCAGCGGTCGGGCATCTGTGCCGCGATCATGCCGGTGGCGCGGACGTCGCCGGCCACCACGACCACTTCGGCACCGACCCGTTCGGCCAGTTCCACGGTCGCCGCGGTGACGTCACCGGCGTTGTGGTGCCACGCCTCCATCGCCGCCCGCTGGTAGCGCGACTGCGACCAGCCGCCGGGCTGGACCCGACGCAGCTGGTGGCTCTCCCGGCCGACGACGTGGGCCCGACGCGGTACGCCGCCGGCGCTTACCGACATCGCGTCGGCACCCGTGCGGTCGGCGACAACCCGTACCCAGGCCACCTGCTCGCCGCGCTGGGCCAGCAACGGCATCACGTGCGGCAGTGGCGCGTACGCGGCCAGGTCGCGGCGCGGCGGGGCGGACAGGTACTCGGAGAGCACCACCCGGCCCCGGGTGCCGAACACGGCCAGCCCGTAGTCGCCGGGCATCGGGTCGTGACCCCGGATCACCCGGTCGATCGCGGCGACGGTCGGCTCGTCGGCGCCCTGCTCGGCCAGTCGGCGTTGCAGGTCACGCCAGCGCAGATCGAGCGCCGCGTGTGCGTCCTCCGTGTCCAGGGAGGCGTCCAGATAGACCGAGCACCACGGCCCGGGACGGTCGTAGAGCGGGCGCAGGAAGGACAGCTGCATGCTCGACCCCTTTCCAGCTCGGCCCCGCGCTTACCCGCCTCACCCGGCATGTCACCTGCCTGTCACCGCGTGACCGGATTTCATTCACGCCGTTCAACCCGAAGGGTCGATACGATCTGTGCACGGATGCGGACTCAGGGTGGTGGAAATGGACGTGACATCGTATTCCCGGCGCAGCCTCCACCCCACCGGCCGCATCCTCACCGCCCGGGTCGCCCGCCTGATGGACGGCTACCCCCGGGAGGTACGGGTGGGACAGCCGGTGCTGGTGATGGTGCTGGCCGCGGCGGGGGTGGTCGGTCTGCTCGCCAAGCTGGTGCGCGCCGCGCTCTCCGCCGGTTCGGGCACCGGCCGACGCAAGTTCAAGGAGCTGAAGAAGGGCCCGGAGTACCTGGTCACCCCGATCCGGCTGCGCGACGACAACGGCCGGCTGTACGAGGTCGAGCTGCACGGGCACCTGCCGCAGAGCGCGCTGCATCCGGCCGACCTGGTCCAGTTGACGCTGCGCGACCAGGGCGACCCCGACCTGCCGCCGAAGATCGAACGGATCGTCAACCTGACCACCGGTCAGCTGTTGCGTCCGCGTACCGCGACCATGTGGTCGCATCTCGGGCCGCCACTGCTGTTGCAGGCCGTGCTGGGTGCGCTGCTGCTCGCCGGGCTGGCCGCCTGCACCGCGCTCACCTGAGCCCTCGCTGCCGCCGAAGGCGGCCGGGTCAGCCGACCGGGGCGGGCTCGCGGACCGGCTCGGTGGTGTCCAGCATGCCGCGCCGACGGGCCCAGCGCTCGAAGGCGATGGTGGCGAACGGCGGCACCGCACAGGCCAGCGCCACGACCGCGGCCAGCAGGCTCCACCGGCGTACCCGGGCCACCGCGAGCACCAGCGCCCCGTAGATCACGAAGAGCGCGCCGTGGATCGGGCCGAAGATCTGCACCCCCAGTTCGTTGCCGGGCGGGCCGTACTTGGCCGCCATGCCGGCGAGCAGGCCGGCCCAGGAGATCGCCTCCGCGATCGCCGCCACCACGAACAACCGGGTCACCTTGTCACGCACGACGGCCATGGTAATGCCGGCGGCGGTGCGGCTCGGGCTGCCTGGCGCAGAGGCGACGCGGGTCACCGCGTACCGGATGGTGGGTAACCGGACGTCAGGACTTTTCACAGAGTGCATGGACATGCGACGTTGGGGGTACCAGTGGTGACAAGGTGGTGACCATGGGCGAGGAAGTCGGCGTACAGACGTTCAGCCGCCAGGATCGGGCTCGCTACCGGGACAAGGTGCGCCGTTGCCTCGACGTCTTCGCCGAGATGCTGCGCGAGTCCCGCTTCGAGATCGAACGACCGATGACCGGCCTGGAAATCGAGTTGAACCTGGTCGACGAGAACTCGATGCCGGCGATGCGCAACGCCGATGTGCTGCAGGCGATCGCCGATCCGAGCTTCCAGACCGAGTTGGGCCAGTTCAACATCGAGATCAACGTGACGCCCCGCCGGCTGAACGGCACCGGCACGGTCGAGTTCGAGGAGCACCTCCGGGCCACCCTCAACGCCGCCGACCAACGGGCCCGCACGGTCGGCGCGCACCTGGTGATGATCGGCATCCTGCCGACCGTGCTGCCCGAGCATCTGACCGCGGCCGCCCTGTCGGCGAACCCCCGGTACGCATTGCTCAACGAGCAGATCTTCGCGGCCCGGGGTGAGGACCTGCGGATCGCCATCAACGGGGTGGAACGGCTGGCGGTCACCGCCGACACCATCACGCCGGAGGCGGCCTGCACCAGCACCCAGTTCCACGTCCAGGTCGGGCCGAACCAGTTCGCCGACTACTGGAACGCGGCCCAGGCCATCGCCGGGGTCCAGGTGGCGCTCGGCGCGAACTCGCCGCTGTTCTTCGGCCGGGAGCTGTGGCGCGAGACCCGCATCCCGCTGTTCCAGCAGGCCACCGACACCCGCGCCGAGGAGATCAAGACCCAGGGCGTACGCCCTCGGGTGTGGTTCGGTGAACGGTGGATCACCTCGGTGTTCGATCTGTTCGAGGAGAACGTGCGGTACTTCCCGGCGCTGCTGCCGGTCTGCGATGCGGAGGACCCGTCGGAGACCCTCGCCAGCGGTGGCGTGCCGACGCTTGCCGAGTTGCGGCTGCACAACGGCACCGTCTACCGGTGGAACCGGCCGGTCTACGACGTGTTCCGGGGTCGCCCGCACCTGCGGGTGGAGAACCGGTGCTGCCTGCCGGGCCGACCGTGCTGGACACGGTCGCCAACGGGGCGTTCTACTTCGGACTGGTCCGGGCACTGGCCGAGGCCGACCGGCCACTGTGGTCGCAGATGTCGTTCAGCGCCGCCGAGGAGAACTTCAACACCTGCGCCCGACACGGCATCGACGCGCACGTCTTCTGGCCGGGCCTGGGCTACCTGCCCGTCACCGAGCTGGTGCTGCGGCGGCTGTTGCCGCTGGCGCAGTACGGCCTGGACCGGTGGGGTCTGGATCCGGACGAGCGGGACCGCCTGCTGGGCATCATCGAGCAACGGTGCCTGACCGGACGCAACGGCGCGACCTGGCAGATCGCCACCCTGCACCGGCTGGAGTCGACCGACCAGCTCGACCGGCCGACGGCGTTGCGCGAGGTCGTCCGGCACTATGTGGAGCTGATGCACAGCAACCGCCCGGTGCACGAGTGGCCGATCCCCTGACCGACTCCTGACACTCTGCGTGACGGTGGGGATACAACGATTACGGTGAGTGCGTTTCCCTCCGCCGGGTCGAGAGGATCCGCCGATGTCGCTGTCACGTCCCGCCGTCGCGTTCACCGCCCTCGCGCTCCTCATCGGGCTCGGCCATCCGCTGCCCGCCGCCGCCACCCAACCGGCCAGCGCCGTCCCCGGCGGCCAACCTGCCAGTGCCCTCCCCGGCAGCCGACCTGCCAGTGCCGGCCTCGGCGGTCAACATGTCGCCGCCGGGAAACCCGGCACGGCCGGCACCGGCGAGGTGCGTACCGTCGTCCGGGACGCCGTCACCGGCGCCGCCGCGCGGGCCTGCCTCAACCTGGTTCCCGCCGACCGTGACCCGCTCACCGTCGTGGGCCTGGGCGAGGTGCAGCAGGGCCGGTCCGGCGGCTGCTCCGACCTCGACGGCGGCCCGGTGGTCAGCACTGACGTGGCACCTGGCCGCTACCACCTGCTGGCCCGCCCCTACGACAGCGCCCGGTACGGCGCGCAGTGGGTCGGCCCGCACGGCGGCACGGGTCAGCGGGAGCGGGCGGCGATCATCCACGTGCGACCGGGCCGGGTCGTCACCACACCCCGGGTACGCCTCGACCCGCCCGGCACGGTGACCGGCCGAGTGACCCGGGTCGCGGACGGCACCCCGGTGTCCGCTGCCGCCGTACTGCTGCTGCCGGAGATCCAGCACCCCAAGTACGGCAGTCAGGGCGTGCTCACCGACGACGACGGCCGCTACACGATGACCGGCCTCGGGCCGTACCGCTGGCCGTTGTACTTCAGCGGTTACGGGCTGGCCAGCCAGTGGTCCGGGGCGACCGCCGACCGGCTGCGGGCCACCACGGTGCGGGTACGCGCCGGTGCCACCGTCACCGCCGATACGGCCCTCACCGCTGGCACGGTGGTCAGCGGCACGATCACCACCGCCGAGATGCCGTTCTACTCGCAGGTCGTCGCCTTCCACGCGCGCACCGGCGAGGTAGTGGGTGTGGCCGACGCCGCCGAGAACTACCTGCTGCGGCTGCTGCCCGGGCAACGGGTGCTGCTGCGCTGCGACTGCGTGTACACGCCGAGCCGCTGGTATCCGAACGCCGCCGGCATCGACGACGCCCGGACACTGCGGGTGCGCAACGCGCCGGTCACCGCGCACTTCGACCTGACCGGCCCCGCCGCGCCCTGATCCGCGTCTCAGCGCAGGGCGTTCAGGGTGAGTTCGGCGGCACGGGCGAGAAGGGCGTCGTCCGTGCCGGCGTCCT
Organism: Micromonospora maris AB-18-032; assembly: GCF_000204155.1. NCBI lineage: Bacteria > Bacillati > Actinomycetota > Actinomycetes > Micromonosporales > Micromonosporaceae > Micromonospora > Micromonospora maris. The sequence goes on from NC_015434.1 coordinate 4,161,187, forward strand.
CGGCGTCCCGGCTGGAGAGCACGGCCAGCACGATGGGCTCCCGGTCCGGCGGCCAGATCACCGCGATGTCGTTGCGGGTGCCGTAGCCGCCGGAGCCGGTCTTGTCGCCGACCACCCAGCCGTCGGGCGTGCCGGCCCGGATCACCTTCTCCCCGGTGGTGTTGCGCTTGAGCCAGTCGACAAGCACGTCCCGGTCCTCGGTGGGGAGCGCGTCGTCGACCGCGTACGCCCGCAGCGAGGTGGCCAGCGCGCGGGGCGTGCTGGTGTCGCGGACGTCGCCCGGAGTGGCCGCGTTGAGGGCCGTCTCGATCCGCGCCGGCTCGGTGACGTCGTCGCCGATGTCGCGCAGTGCCTGCTTGAAGCCGGCCGGACCGCCGAGGCGGTCGAAGAGCAGGTTGCCGGCGGTGTTGTCGCTGTAGCGCACCGCCGCGTCGGCGATCGCGCGCAGCGTCATGCCGGTCGCCACGTGCTGCTCGGTGATCGGCGAGTAGGTGACCAGGTCGTCGCGGGAGTAGCGGACGACCTGGTCCAGTTCCTCGGCGGTGGTCGCCTTCAGCACCGCGGCGGCGGCCAGGGCCTTGAACGTCGAGGCGTACGCGAAGCGCTCGTCGGCCCGGTGCTCGATCGTGCGGCCGGTGCCGGTGTCGACGGCGTACACGCCGAGGCGGGCGTCGAACTCCTGCTCCAGTGGGCCGAAGTCGACGGCGACCGGCGCGGCGGACGGAGTGCCCGGCGGGGTGGCCGACGAGGTGTCCGGTGACGCGGGCGCGGCCGGGGTGTCGGTCGAGCAGGCGGTGAGCAGCGCAGCCGTCACCGCGGCGGCGAGCACACCGGCACGGGTACGGCGGGTGGTGCTGAACAAGATCGCATCCTTCCAGTCGGCAGGTGACGACGAACCGGTCAGTTCATCACCTTCGCTATGAAGCCTGCCAAATTGGTGGTGGTACGGGCAATTTTCTCGTCCAGGCTGATCGTCTCGTGCAGCCGCGCGCCCGCCCCGGCGTCCTTCTTGCCGCGCAGGTAGAGCGAGCAGGATAGGTCGCTGCACAGGTAGGTGCCCACCGAACCGCCGTCCCGGCCGGCTCGACCGGCCCTGGGAGCGACGAGCAGGCTGACCCCGGCCTCCGGGGAGGTCAGGCAGATCGAGCACATGTTGCGACTGCCCCGCCCGGCCGCCGCGCTCGGGCGGCGCAGGACCAGCGCCGTCGGGCGGCCCGCCTGCTCGGTGACCAGATAGGCGCGGTCCTCCGCCTTCGGGTCACGCCAGCCCAGATAATCCAGGTCGGCCCAGGGCCGAGTGGCCAGGTCGCGCGGCACGAACAGGCGCTTCGCCTCCCCCTTGCTGCAGTTGACGAAAGCGGCACGGATCTCTGACTCGGTCAGTGCTTCCATAACGCCATGGTATTTTTCCTAAAGACTTTAGGCAAAGTCATTAAGAGTGTCATGACACACGGACCCTGGAGGGAACATGGCACGGCTGGGACTGACCCCGCAGCGCCTGGCGGCCGAAGGTGCGGAGCTGGCCGACGAGGTCGGCTTCGACCAGGTCACCGCCTCCGCGCTGGCGCAGCGCTGCGGCGTCAAGGTGGCCAGCCTGTACGCGCACATCCGCAGCACCCAGGACCTCAAGGTGCGCATCGCGCTGTTCGCGCTGAACGAGCTGGCCGACCGGGCCACCGAGGCCGTGGCCGGCCGGGCCGGCAAGGACGCCCTGGTCGCGCTCGGCAACGTCTACCGCGACTACGCCCGCGAACACCCCGGCCGGTACGCCGCCAGTCAACTGCGACTCGACCCGGCGACGGCAGCGGGCAGCGCCGGGCCCCGGCACTCCCAACTGGCCCGCGCGGTCCTGCGCGGCTACCGGCTGGGCGAGCCGGAGCAGACCCATGCGGTACGCCTGCTCGGCAGCGTGTTCCACGGCTTCGCCAGCCTGGACCTGGGTGGCGCGTTCAGCCACAGCGTTCCCGACAGCGAGGAATCCTGGTCGTGGACGCTCAACGCCCTCGACACGCTGCTGTCGTCCCGGTCGACAAGCGGCTGACCCTGACTCAGCTGCGGGTGATCACCTCGTTGGTGGCGAGGCTCGCGGTGCGCTGCTCGATCAGGGTACGCAGGCGCTGCGCGTCGCCGGTGGCGGCCGACGCGTCGTATCCGTCCACGGTGGCCAGCACCCCGCTGATCGCGTCCACCGCGGCCAACGCCGCACCGTCGCCGTAGACCCGCTGATAGAGGTCGCGGTACGTGTCCTCGTACAGCTGGGTGAACTTCTCGCTGGCCAGGAAGCGTTCCTTGAGCTTGTGGCCGCCACCCCCAGGGCCGGCACCGCCCGGACCGCCATTGCCAGGGCCAGCACCGCCAGGGCCAGCACCGCCAGGGCCGCCATTGCCAGGGCCAGCACCGCCAGGGCCGGCACCGCCCGCGTTGCTCCGGCCACCGCCGAACCGGCCCTGCTCGTGCGGCCCCTGCTCGGCGCTGCCGCTGAAGGCCAGGTTGTGGTCCCAGCCGATCACCGTGAACCGTTTCGCACCCAGGTCGTACCAGAGGTAGTAGTTGCGGCCGGGACCGGACATGTCGTCGAAGTTGAGCAGCAGGTTCTGCCAGGCCACGTACCGGGCGAAGGACGTCACGTCGAGCCGGTCAGCGAGCTGCTCGTCGAACTCGGAGTCGCTGGCCGTGTCGACCCACCTGATCAGGTCGATGACCGGTTGCAGGTCCTGGCTGCCCTTCATGGTGATCTGCTTGAAGTCGTCGGCGTACGCGGTCTGGTCGTCGCCCTGGTCGGCGAACTCGCTGGTGGCCAGCGCCTTGTAGAGCACCCCCGCGGTGTCGAAGTCCTCGGCGAAGTGCTCGTCGGGATGCTCCACGACCAGCCGGGCGGTGGTCGGCCGGTCGTTGACCGTGAAGCTGGTGTAGGCGTACTCCTGGGCCACCTCGCCGGCGGCGGCGAGCAGGTTGAGGGTGACCGCCTCGTTGAGCACGGTGGTCCCGCCGCCCATCCCGGCGACGCGCACCGCGATCTCGCGGTGCCCCTGGTACCGGCGGCCCTCGACGTACTCGTCGAAGCGGATCAGCCAGGGCAAGGTCTCCGGCTCCTCGGCTCGCAACGACGTCCGCGAAAGCCCGCCGGGCGCGACCTGGCCACCGGGCCCAGCCTGGCCATCGGGCGCGGTCTGCCCGCCGGGCGGGACCTGAGCACCACCCGGCGGGCCCTGAACACCATCCGGCGGGCCGAACTGACCCGGCCCGGCCTGGCCGCCTGGCCAGCCGGGGCCGCGCGGTCCGTTCTGGCCGCCCGGCCAGCGTTGACCATCCGTTCCGCCTGGGCCCTCGGGGCCGTCCGGGCCGCCGCCGCGTTGCGGAGTCTGGCCGTTGCGGGTCAGGCTGCGCAGGGTGGAGTTGCCCTTGAGTCGGATGCCGACGCTCGGGATGGCGGTGCCGTCGATGACCAGGTCGGCCTCCAGGTACTCCTTCTCCCCCTCGGCGTAGAAGGCGTCCAGCATGCGTTCGTAGTCGGCGTCGCGGAAGACCAGCTCGATGCGGTGCGCGACCGTCTCGTCGAAGAGGTCGACGGTGCCGGCGATGTTCTGGGTGACCAGGTCACCGCCGCTGGCGCTGGTGCTTGTCACGTACGGGCGGATCGGCACCGAGCTGAGCGTCACGGCGAGCACCAGCGCGAACGCGAGGCAGCCTGCCAGGAACTTCCAGTAGTGCCGGATCCGGACCGGAATCCGGTGCTTCCAGCGCATCACAGATCCGTCTGGTCGTAGCCGGTCAGCACGGTCACCCGCTGGCCGCCGGTCCGCTCGGCCAGCGCGTTGATCAGGTCGGCGGGCTCGGTGCCCTTCTTCAACCGCACCGTGTACATGATCTCGGTCAGCGCGCCGCCCCGGATGGTCTCCATGCTGACCAGCTCGAATTCGCTGGTGAAGCGGATCAGCACGTCCTGAATGTGGGTGGTGTGACTGCCCGTCGGCGGCACCTGCACCTTGACCACCTGACGCTGGACGTTCGAGGCGAACCAGTTGAAGCGGTACATCAGCACGATGATCAGGCTGATCGTCACGGCGGCGACCACCGCCAGCAGGTAGAAGCGGGTGCCACAGGCCATGCCCACGCCCATCACCAGGAAGATGAACCCGACGTCACGGGTCTCCTTGATGGCGTTGCGGAACCGCACCACCGACAGCGCGCCCACCAGGGCGAAGGCGCGGGCGATGTTGGAGCCGACGACAAGCATGATCAGCGAGATGAGCATGCCGAGGATGACAAGCGTCTGCACGTACGACTGGCTGTACGACACGTTGCGGTGGGTGAACCGGTAGACCCAACCGATCATGGCGCTGAGCAGGAACGACAGCGACAGGGCCAGGGCGATGTCGCCGACACTGAAGGTGCCGGACAGATCCTGGAACTCGAACGGCATGGGCTCAGACCTCACTTTTCAACGGGCTGCCGGCGGCAGCCGGGTCGGCGTCGTCGGGGACGTGGAAGAGGGAGCGGGGGGCGCGACCGAACGCCTCGACGCTCTGGCAGTACTTCGACATGCGGACGATTGACAGGTTCGTCCGGGCGGCCAGGTCGGTCAGCCAGTACGGCACCCGCTCGTTGGCCTTGATCTCCAGCACGGAGAACGTCGCCGGCACGATGAGCCGGTTCTCGGCGTCCGCGCCGAGGTGGAAGTCGCGGTCCCGGCCGCGTACCCGGTGGTCGAGGGTGACCCGCAGGCCGAGGTCGGCGTCCCGGCCGATGAACGCCTCGCGCTGGTAGCCGGTCATCGCCACCGGCCGCAGGTCCAGGCCGCAGAGCAGTTCCAGCACCTCGTCGAGGAAGGCGCGCTGCTCCGGGGTGTGCTCGACCAACTGTCGCCGGTCGCACAGGTCACGGGCCAGGTGGTACGGCAACGCCACCCGCCGTTTCTGGGTGACCCGGTTGACCCGCTGCTTGATCTCGACGTGCACGATGCTGTCGTCGGTGACCGTGGACGCCTCGCCGTAGTGCCGCACCCGCAGCTTGCGGCGGAACTTCAGCCCTTCGATCTTCTCCCAGTAGAAGCGCAACTCAGCGGTGTCGTAGTAGACGCTCCACACGCCGTACCCGGTGTCGCCGCCGTGACTGTCGCGGTCCATCCGGGCGGCGAAGTGCTCGCGCAACGCCGGGACGTCGCCGGTCGGCACCAGATACTTGATCTCGTACCGGTTGAAGGCGTGCAACCTGCTCGGCGCCCGCAGCGCATGCCCGCCCCGGTCGTCACCGGTCTCCGGCCCGACCTGCGGGGTCGACTGTGGCCGGGAGGACGACTGCGGGTCTGGGGCCTGGGACGCAGCCCGGCGGAGCCACGAACGCATACGACATGGCCGATCTCTGTGACGACGGGGACCAGCACATCCAAGCGGGCGAGGCTATGAATCAGCTTTGCGTTCCGGATGAACCAGCGGTGAACTGGCACCACCGAGCCCTCCGCGACGTCTCGCCCGCCCACAAGATCGGCTATGTAAAGCTTTCTAGACATGATGTCAAGAAGGCCTTACTCTGAGGATGTCAAAGATTCTTTACCTCGGGGAGGTCGTCGTGACGCACGAGGAGAAACGCGCGTGGATCATGCTGGTGGTCAGCGTGATCGCGTACGCCGGTTATGTGGCGGTCGTGCTGGGCCGGCACGACGGCGGGTCGCTCACCGCGGTGCCCTATGTCGGCGCGCTGCTCTGGACGGTGGGCGGGGCCATGGTCGCGAGCATCGTGGCCGAGATCGGGATGGGGATGGCCAGTCCGCGGGCCTCGCGGGTCAAGGATGACCGCGACCGGGAGATCGGGCGCCTCGGCGACCACGTCGGCCACGCGTTCGTGGTCATCGGCGCGGTGTCGGCGTTGCTCATGGCGATGGCCGAGTGGGACTGGTTCTGGATCGCCAACGTCATCTACCTCTGCTTCGTCCTGTCGGCCGTGATCGGCTCCCTGGCGAAGGTGATCGTCTACCGCAGGGGCGTTCCGCAGTGGTGAAACCGACACGCGTCACCAACAACATCCGGGCGTTGCGCTTCGCCCACGACGAGATGACCCAGGCCGATCTCGCCGAGCGGGTCGGAGTGACCCGGCAGACAGTGATCGCCATCGAGCAGGGCCGCTACTCCCCCTCCCTGGAGATGGCGTTCCGGATCGCCCGGGTGTTCGGCGTACGGCTCGACGACGTGTTCCAGTACCCCGACACCGAGGAGGTGGCACCGTGAGGGCCATCGTTCAGGACAGCTACGGCCCGGCCGACGTACTGCGGCTGGGCGAGGTCGACCGGCCCCGCGTCGGCGACGACGAGGTGCTCGTGCAGGTACGCGCGGCGGCGGTGGACCCCGGAGTCTGGATCTTCATGGTCGGTCAGCCCTACCTGGTGCGCCTGGCCAGCGGGCTGCGCCGACCCCGGGTGACGGTACGCGGCCGGGACCTGGCCGGCGTGGTGGCCGAGGTCGGCGCCCGGGTGACCCGGTTCCGCCCGGGCGACGAGGTGTTCGGCACCTGCCTGCGCGGGTCGTACGCCGAGTTCGCGAGCACCTCTGCGCGGCGGTTGGCCCACAAGCCGGCGAACCTGTCCTTCGCCCAGGCCGCCGCGGCCCCGGTCTCCGGGTTGACGGCGTTGCGCGCCGTACGTGACAGCGGCAAGGTGCGTCCGGGGCAGCGGGTCATGGTGATCGGGGCCTCCGGCGGGGTCGGATCACAGGCGGTGCAGATCGCCAAGGCGTACGGTGCCACCGTCACCGGCGTCTGCGCCCCCGCCAAGGCCGACCTCGTCCGCTCCCTCGGCGCCGACGACGTGCTCGACTACACCCGCGAGGAGGTCGACCGGGACGGTCCGGTGTACGACGTGGTCATCGACACCGGCGGCGACCGCCCGCTGTCGTTGATGCGCCGTGCGCTCACCCCACGCGGCACCCTGGCCCTGGTCGGTGGCACGTACACCCGGGGTGGGCTGCTCGGCGGGTACGGCCGGCAGATGTTCGGCGCACCGCTGCTGTCCCTGTTCGTCGGCCATCGCCTGCGCAACGTCAGTGCCGTGGAGCGCAGCGAGGACCTCGACGAACTGCGCGAGCTCATCGCCTCGGGCGCACTCACCCCGCCGATCGACCGCTGCTATCCGCTGGCCGAGGCGGCCGACGCCATCCGCCATCTGCGCACCGGGCACCCGGCGGGCAAGATCGTGGTCACCATCTGACCGTCTCGTCCACCGACGACTTCACCGGTCAGCCGCGACAGGGCTGACCGGTGACGAGTCGGTCCCGGCGGCGACGGTCAGTCGACGCCGAACTCCATGGCGGCCCGGTCGAGGGCCTCGTCCTCCGCCGGGGCCACGCCCCGGGAGGCGATCGCCTCGGCGCCACCCTGCGGCATCGCGCCGATCAGCCCGGTCGAGGCCGCCTGCGCGGCGCCGACCATCCGCTGCGGGGATCCGCCGCCGACCATGCCGAGGTTCGCGTACTGCTCCAACTTGGCCCGCGAGTCGGCGATGTCCAGGTTACGCATGGTGAGCTGACCGATGCGGTCCTGCGGACCGAACGCCGAATCCTCGGTACGCTCCATCGACAGCTTGTCTGGGTGGTAGCTGAAGGACGGGCCGGTGGTGTCCAGGATCGAGTAGTCCTCGCCCCGGCGCAGCCGCAGCGTCACCTCACCGGTGATCGCCGTGCCGACCCACCGCTGCAACGACTCGCGCAGCATCAGCGCCTGCGGGTCCAGCCAGCGGCCCTCGTACATCAGCCGACCCAGGCGACGACCCTCGTTGTGGTAGTTGGCCAGGGTGTCCTCGTTGTGGATGGCGTTGACCAGCCGCTCGTACGCGGCGTGCAGCAGCGCCATGCCGGGGGCCTCGTAGATGCCGCGGCTCTTGGCCTCGATGATCCGGTTCTCGATCTGGTCGGACATGCCCAGCCCGTGCCGGCCGCCGATGGCGTTGGCCTCCAGCACCAGGTCGACCGCGCTGGCGAACTCCTTGCCGTTGATCGTCACCGGGCGGCCCTGGTCGAAGCCGATGGTGACGTCCTCGGTGGGGATCTCCACCGACAGGTCCCAGAACCGGACGCCCATGATCGGGTTGACCGTCTCGATGCCGGTGTCCAGGTGTTCCAGGGTCTTCGCCTCGTGCGTGGCGCCCCAGATGTTGGCGTCGGTGGAGTACGCCTTCTCGGTGCTGTCCCGGTACGGCAGGTCGCGTTCCAGCAGCCACTCCGACATCTCCTTGCGCCCGCCGAGCTCGGTGACGAAGTCGGCGTCCAGCCACGGCTTGTAGATGCGCAGCTGCGGGTTGGCCAGCAGGCCGTAGCGGTAGAACCGCTCGATGTCGTTGCCCTTGAAGGTGGAGCCGTCACCCCAGATCTGAACGTCGTCCTCGACCATGGCCCGCACCAGCAGCGTCCCGGTGACCGCCCGGCCCAGCGGAGTGGTGTTGAAGTAGGCCCGCCCGCCCGAACGGATGTGGAAGGCGCCGCAGGTCAGCGCCGCCAGCCCCTCCTCGACCAGGGCGGCACGGCAGTCGACCAGCCGGGCCAGCTCGGCGCCGTAGTTGAGGGCGCGGCCGGGCACGGAGGCGATGTCGGGCTCGTCGTACTGGCCGATGTCGGCCGTGTAGGCGCAGGGAATCGCGCCCTTGTCGCGCATCCACGCGACCGCGACCGAGGTGTCGAGGCCGCCGGAGAAGGCGATGCCGACACGTTCACCGATGGGCAGGGAGGTCAGAACCTTGGACACAAGGAAGAGTATGCACGACGGCGCATACCCATGCAAGCCGGGGTGGGTGGTGTCACCGATTCGGCGGACCTGCGCCATCGACCTTCCCGGCAGGACATAGCGCAATCCAAGAGAACGGCACGCTCGAACAATCCAGCATCATCGATTCCTCACCCTCTGTGATGCTGAGGAGTCTTTCCGTGACACAGGCCGAACGCCGTACCCGCCCTCCGCAGGCCGCCGACAAGATCCAGCTACCGTCCGACTCCCGCGCCACCTCCCTGTTCGCTCCCGGAGACGTCCCCCGCCGACGCGGGTTGATCATCCTGCTCAGCCTGCTGGGCGGGTTCCTGCTCACCGTCGTCTGGTCCGCCGAATTCGTCGATTCGACAATCGGCGACAACGTCGCCAACACCCTGCTGGGCCACGACGCGAAGGAAACGCCGATCAGCGGGGCGGTGGCGGGCGTGATCTTCGCGTTCGTCTCCGGGGTCGCCGGCACCTTCACCGCCTGCAACATCGCCGCCTTCGGCGCTCTCGCTCCCCTGACCGGCACGGCCGACAGCCGGATGAGCCGCTTCCTGGCACCGCTGCGTCCACTCGGCTGGATGGCGGTCGGCATGATCGCGATCTCCGCCCTCTACGGTGCGATCGTCGGCCTGGTCGGCACCGCGATGCCGCAGTTCTCCACCGCGCCGAACGTGCCCGGCTCACTGTCACCGCGCAGCATCCAGTCCATGGTCGTCTACGGCATCATCGGCCTGGTCATGATCTACCTGGGACTTGCCGCGTTGAAGGTGGTGCCGGACCCGTTCGCCCGGATCTCGCAGCGCTACCCGAACGCCCCGCTTGTCTTCATGGGCGCGCTCATCGCCGGCTTCCTGATCGGACGGCCGTTCCCGCTGTTCCGGCAGATGTTCCGCGACGCCGCCGAGAGCGGCAACCCGCTGTACGGTGCGGCCGCGTTCACCCTCCAGTCGATCGGCAACATCGTGATCATGGCGATCATGTTCCTGCTGCTGAGCTGGTTCGTCGGCAGCCGACTCCAGCGCTGGTTCGCCGCCAAGCCGTCCCGACTGGCCGCCACCATCGCGGTGGCGTTCATCATCGCGGGTGCCTTCATGTTCCTCTACTGGGACGTCCGCCTGCTCGCCCGCCGGGAGATCATCCCCTGGTACCCGGTGGCTCCCTGGGTCTAGCCACCTGGCCACCCCCATGATCACGCTCGATCCCGGATCGAGTGGCCTCACCTCCGTAGGGATGCCACTCGATCCGGGATCGAGCACGAACGTGCCCCCGCACGCCCGACCCTCAGGTCACCTGCCGTGCGACTGATGCTCGCTGTCGTGGGACTGGCGCCAGTCACGGACCGCGTCCCGCATCCGGTCGAAGACCGCCACCGGCGGCCCGAGCAGCAGGTTGCTCACCGGCGACTCACCCGCCGCCGGATGCGGCCGGGTGGGCGAGATCGCCTCGGCAGCCCGCACGGCACCGGCCATCTGACGCAGCCGCTGCGGATCGGTGTCGCGCCGCAACTGCGGAAACTCCTCCTGCTCCTCGTGCCGCGCATGCTCCAGCACCGCCTGCTCGAACGCGGCGAACCGGGCGTCGAACCCCGGCGCCGAGGTACCCATGTCGTACAGCTCGGAGAGTTCGCGCTTGGCCTCACTCTCCTCCCGCAGCCGCGCGTCGACCACCGCGTCCCCCGCGTCGGCCCGCGCCGCCGGATGCACCACCTGCTCCTCGGCGCTCTCGTGCACGGCCAGCAGGCGTACGAGATCCTGGAAGGCCTGCTGCTTGGCCTCCCCCTCGCTCTCCCTGACCTCCGCGAACAGCGACCTGATCTGCTCATGCTGGTCGACGAGCAGATCAATGACATCCTGGTCCGGCTTCGTCACGGTCATCATCAACCTCCGCTTGTCGAACTCGTCCTTGTCGTCACCCCTACCCGACCTGGACGAGCCCACACGCGGTCATGGTCACGCTCGATGTGGGATCGAGTGATCTCAGCGCGGCGTCAAGCGACTCGATCCCACATCGAGCACGATCTTGTGACGAGGTCAGGCGACGATGGGGCTCGTGTTCCGGGAGCCCGGCATCGGTAGGCAATCGGCGCGATGGGGAATGCGCCCCGAGCTGTGACCCTCATCTGTCACTCGGCGGATCAGTGCCAGGGTGAAATGATGACCCCGTCCATCGAGTGGCCCCGTCGAGTTGGTCGCGAGGAGAGTCGAGCCGATGAATCTTGACAAGCTGTGGACCGACCTAGCCACAGAACTGTTGGGCGTACTCACGGCGTACCGGTCGCGGGTGGCCGACTTGGACGTGCGGGAGAAGGCTGATCGAACCCTGCTCACCGAGGCCGATCTCGCGGTTGAAGAGTTGATTATCAACCGGATCCGGGCCCTGGATCCAGCTGCTCGGGTGCTGGCGGAGGAGTCCGGCAGCGGTACCTGGCGGCCCGGTGAGGACGAGGAGCCCGAGCGGATCTGGGTGATCGACCCGATCGACGGCACGGCCGAGTTCGTCAATCCCAGCAGCGCGGAGTTCTGTTCCGTGATCTGCCTGCTAGAACGACGGGAACCGGTCGCCACGCTCATCGTCGCACCCGAGTTGGGGACCGACCGCACACCGATCGTGGTGGTCGCGTCCCACGCTGAGCGCACGATCACGGTCAACGGCAGGCCGGCGAGACACATCAACGAACCGGTTCGTGTCGCATCCCTGACTCGTAGCGCTCGTTCCGAAGCCCCACCACACGAAACCGCTATGGCTGCGGCTGGCTACACCCTGAAGACGCGGACCACGTCACAGACGCTGGACATGCTGCGTACCGCCGTGGATCTCACCGATTTCGCGGCCGATGCGCCGCGCTTCGACCTCTTCTACCGTCCTCGACAGAAGGTCTGGGACGGTCTCGCAGGCTTGTGTCTCGGTGAGATCGTCGGTCTAATGTCCACGGATGCGAAAGGGGTTCGGCATCTCCCCGTATCCATGGAAACACTTGCCCAACCAGAGCCGACGTTCGCCAGCACCGTGATGGGTCGCCCGGAGGCCGTCAAGTGGTTCGTAGAGCAGGCGCAGGGCTCCCCCACCGCAATACGGAAGTCCTCGTAGACGTCACATCGATCATCAGTGCCGAGGACTTCGTCGTTGCGCAGAACCGGGTCAGCCGGCCTGACGATCCGTTCGCCCGTCAGGCATTTGTCGAGCTGATCCAGTCCCTGATCTTCATGGAACGGGTATGGGTGGCCCACCCGGTGCTCGCTCGCCCTTCGGCCGCTGATTTCGGTGGTAAGCCATACCTCCTCCGAGCGTTGGCCGACGCTGGGCTGCTGCATCCATTGCAGTTGGATGTCGACGAGAGCAGCCGGGTGCGCGACGCCGAGGACCTGGCGCTGCACGAGTTGCAGAGTTGGCGCGGCCACAAGGTCCTCGGCCAGTTCATCGAGCAGGCGGTCGCCTGCGACGATGCCCTGCCTGATCAGCGCAACTCACTATCGAAGCGTATTCACGGCTGGTGCGCTTTCCAGGCGGCCAATGTCCGCGTGGCCGGCCACCACTCGGATCGTATCGCCACACCCGACGGGGTGGAGGACGACCCTTTCGGCGCTTGGGCGCGAGCGGCATCGATCGTGCTGCGAGGCCCCCTTCAGTCCATGGCGCCCACCGGTGAGGAGGTCTACGTCGCGGCAACCCTGGCGCGTGGGCTCAAATATCAGGCGCGCGCGGATGCCACCCGTCTCTCCTACCAGGCGCACCCCGTCAGACGCGACTTCCTGCTGACCTTTGACCTCTCCACCGAGGGTGCCACCGAGACGGTGGTGTTGGACGTCATCAAGGCCATTCGGGGCATCCATCAGTCGCTCGTCACGGCGGCGGATGACAGCGACACCCACCGAGTGCAGCTGCTCGAACTAGAACTACCACTACTCGGGGGCCGGCTCTGGCAGGCGGGCGAAATCGGCCAGATGAACGATCGTGCCTGGGTCGACCTTGTCGTCGCCCGCATCGCCGAATATCGCGACAAGGCCGCCGACCTACGCGCTGCTGTGGCCCGCTGTGTCACCGACGAGGACTACCTTCGCCTCGCTCGCGACATCAACGGCGCGAAACGACAGCTACTCGAACGCCTCGGCCTGCGCAAGGTCGCGCTGTCGCCGGTAGAGCAGGAACTGGTCAACGGGGTGGCCTCGGTGACCGAATCGGTGCCCGGTGTCCCCAAGGTCGCCGGCATGTGGATTGGAGCACGGGTGCTCGGCAAGCAGGTCACCACCACGGGCACGCCGGTGCAGCGCTTCCTCTACAAGGAGTTCTACCGCGCCTGGAAACGCGCCGGCCGCTGAACCATCATCGGGGCGACGAGCGTCGTTGGTCAGCGGTGGGTCAGCGGGTCAGGCCGACGAGGGCGGCCAGGCGGGTCACGCCGGGTGGGGCGGGGTGGCCACGGGCAAGCTCGGCGAGGAGGGTACGCGCCGAGGGGCGCAACCGGACCTCAGCGGGCGCGACACCATCCGCCGCGACCAGCATCCGCCCCGCCCCGGACAGGTCACCGGCCAACAGGTACGCCCGCGCGGCGTCCACCAGGTAGGCACCCCGGTACTCGGCCGGCAACCGCCGCCACCCGTCCCGCCGGATCAGCAGCTCGTGCCGACCGACCGCCTCGGCCGCAGCGCCCCGCTCGACCGCCACCACCACCCGCGCCAACTCCACGGCGACCGGCCCGAAACTCGTACCGTACGGATCGTCAACGACCTCGACCCGGCTCGCCACGTCCGCGGCCTGGTCGAGCAGCACCCCGGCCTGCCCAGGCTCGCCGCAACTCGCAGCGGCGAGAGCCGCCTGCAGCAGCAGCGTCCCACCCACCGCCAACTCCTGCGCCCGCCGACCCGACGACACCCCATCCCCCGCCGGTCGCGCCGCAACCCCGGTCAGCCGCTGCGCGGCGGCAACGGTGGCCGCCAGCGCCAGCCGCTGCCGACCGGCGAGCCGCAGCGCCTGCCCGATCGAGATGGCCGCCGCACCCGCCAACACCGCGTCCTCGCCGGCCGCCGCCACCGCCCGATCGGCGGTCAGCCACCCGAGGTCGGCCTCGCCCAGCTTCACCAGCACCGACGAGGCGACCCGGTACGCCTGCACCGGCAACTCGCCGTGCTCCGACCCCGACGACAGTTGCACGGCGTCCAGCAGCCCGGGCAGCGCCCGCACCACCTGGGCGTACTGCCCATGCTGAAAGCTCAACCAGGCATGACCCACCCGCCGACGCAGCTCTGCCACCGGCACCTGACGCGCTGACGCCTCGAAAACCCCGTACCGCGCGAGCGCCGCGCGTACCCCATCGAACCCGTCGCGTACGTCGCCACCGGCCGGCGGCGGATGCTGGCCGAGCAGCACCGCCGGGTCGATGCGCAGCACCTCGGCGATAGCCTGGATCACCGAGAACCTGTCGAGTCGACGGGCACCCCGCTCCACCTTGTCCACCCAGCTCTTCGACTTCCCCAGCCGGTCGGCGAGGCACTGCTGCGTCATCCGCCGCCGCATCCGCCACTGCGCCACCCGCCGCCCGATCGGCACCTCACTGCGGCCGGTCACGCCGCCACCGCCGATCCGGCACCGCCCGAGTGGTCTCCTCCATCGGTACGCGCTCCGCCTCGGCCTGCTCCAACAGCCGCCGCTTCGCCGCTTCCCGCTCCGCCGCCTGAATCTGCTCACCCCGACTCATCGCCGGTTCGTCGTGCCCGTCCCTCATCGCTGTGTCCTCTCCAAAGGCGTCACCGAATCGCCGGGTCCGAATCACGGAGCCAGGTCTAGTACGTTCGGTAACTGCGACGCTACGATCGCGACGACGGCCGTTGGACTCACACGCAGTACGAGTACGCAGGCCGAATGTGGTGCCAGGAGACGTTCTCAGCGGGCAACGTCGACCGTCGGTCAGCGTAGGGATTTCAGATGGCAGTACGCGGGCAGGCATCAACGCAGCATGGCGTCGTAACGGGATATCTGCTGAAGCTCATCCGTGAGTCGATACCTCTCACTCAGGAACAACTCTCCGCCGAGTTGAGCGTGGACCGTACAACCGTCCAGAGCTGGGAATCCGGTCGGCGATCATTCATGGCGGTGCCCTTCGGACAGGCACTCGCCATTCGTCAGAGGCTCGGTAGGCTCGGAGCCGACACCCGCCTGCTTGCCGCTGTTGACGACGCCGCCGAAGCAGACTTCATCCTCACTAAGATCCTCGATCATCAAGCGGAGCGGGCCGACCTGCTTGAACAACCGCTCGGTTGGTCGGTGCTCACACATCGACTGAGCGAACTGATTCTCTGGCCGATCGTCGACAGAGCACCCAGCTTCGTCAGGGATCTCCCAGCCAGCCCCACCCGGCGCGGACCGGTTGCCGCGGGGCCGATTCTGTCCGTTGACCAGCGGCGCGCCTTCTTCGCCCACCTACATGTACTTGCCGAGCGTGCTGTCGCCGGACGTAATCCGAACTTCCTGCTGCACCGACAAGCATGCTTCCTCGCCGGAGCAGACCCTACGAAGGAATCAGCCTCCTGGCTCACGCACGGAAGCACCCGGACAGCACGCATGACCAGCCTCCACACCTGGTCACCGCTGTGGCCCAACGCTCGATCGGTGGTCACCTCGCTGGCTAACCAGGGCGATCCCGAGCCACTGCGCTACTTCATAGCCCACGCTCACCCCGACGACTCCTGCCAGCGCGCAGCTTTGAACTACTCGGCCTACTGGGTTGGCGAAATCCCCTACCGACAGCGGGACGACTCGTTCATGCCATCCGTCCGGGCCGACTGGCGGGGCTTACACCTGCTCCGCCACCTGGTCGCCCGTCTCAGGCCAGGGCATCCGTTCATAGACCTCAACATCCACAACGCCTGGGCTCTGCTCGCCGCCCGTCGAGGGCTCTCGGCCGACGACCCTGGCACCGGCCACGCACTGGTCGCCCGCGCCGCCGTCTTGCTCGACAGTGACGACATCTCTATGCAGTCCCGGCAGGAACTAACGTCTATCGTCTACAGCCTGAGGGCAGACGGAATCACCGGCACAGGGGCGGGTAGATGAGCGACGACCAAGAAGCTGCGGGTGCCGTCAACTTCATCTTCGAGGCGGGCGTCCTCAAGCGCGCAGCCCGTACCGGCTGGTGGTTCGCCGGAGTCAAGCACCCCGAGTCGATCGCCGAGCACTCGTTTCGTACCGCCCTCATTGGGATGATGCTCGCCGCCATGGAGGGGGCCGACCCAGCCCGGGTGTCCATGCTCTGCGTCCTGCACGACACCCAGGAAACCCGGATCACGGATATCCCGCACATCGCGAAGCGATACCTTACCGCTGTACCCAACACCACCGTCACCGCGGACCAAGTCGCTGGCTGCCCGCCCCCCGTGGCTGACCTAATCAACGCCGCCGTCGCCGAGTACGAAGCCGGCGAGACTCTTGAAGCTATCGTGGCCCGCGACGCCGACAAACTCGAATGCCTCGTTCAGGCCGTCGAGTACCGCCACCAGGGCATCGACACCGTCCAGCGGTGGATCGACAGCTCCCGCGCCGCCCTCAAAACCGCCACGGCACACCGCCTCGCCGACGCCGCCCTCGCCGGTCAACCTATCGCCTGGCTCACGCCGCCGCCCCTTCACCGGTGAACGGCCCGACGCGTCCTGTCGATTTCCGCGTCAACTCCAGGCCAGAGGTTCTGCCAGCGCGAACCAACAAATTTCCGTTCGACAGTTGACTCGGATCGTCCACATTGGCTAAGCAGGAGGTCTCACACGTACCGAGCCAACCAGGGGACCGTTGTTCACGACCGTTGCCAGCGTTGCGGCATCATTCACCATACTTGCTGGACCCGCCGCCCCAGCGCCAACAGCTACTGCCGGCGATGACCGGAAGGTTTACTGCGCTTTCCTCACCCACCGCCAGGCCTTGAGTGAAGCTGCGACAGCTCTAGGGCTGACGTTGCCAGCGCCAACGCCGGAATTCGTTGTGCCGGACGCCGGCTCAATGTCATTTGAGGACTGGCGTCACAACTACCCACAGGACTTCAACCGCGCCTGCGACGCCCTGATTGCGGCCAACCGTCTTGATTCCGCTACTCCTACCGTCAAGCCGACTGGCGCAACCGTCAATCTATGGACGATTCTGACTTCCGGATTCGTCGGAGCAATTCTTACCATGGTCGGGGGCGAGTGGAAATCACGCCGCGACCGGCAGGTGCAGGCCGCGCTGGCGCTGCGTGGTGCGGCCGCGGCGTTCGTAAGGGAAGGCAATGCGATCGCACGGGCCTTGTCAGCACCGATGGCTCAAGCCGATGATCGCGCCTACTACACCGCGAGGGATGAACTCGCCAGCAAAATCCACGAGGCGGCAGTCATACGCGACTCCGCCCTGGGCGCCGCTCTGATCGAAGAAATCTTCAGCACCAACGCTAGTGACGTTGTTGCCCGGTGGCCTGATGACAATGTTGGCAAAAAGGTCAAGCAACTAGAGGTGTCACAGTGGTTAACCACTGTCGAGGCCGATTCTATACGCGTCGCGGCACTGGTTCAGCGCCTGTGGCCATGGCATTTTCCCTTCGCAACTGGGCGTAATAGACAATCAGCGCCCGGGCAGACAATTTAAGGTGAGGAACAACTTGCCAGCAAACCCCTTCGTCGTGCCACAGCGGAGTTGGGATGACCGACGACCGTTGTGCCCGTGGAAACATACTGAGCACAGCAACTACTACGTGCCGGTCGACCACACCGAGGACGCGTTTCAAGACTTCTGCAATAAGGTCGGCGGCGCGAAGACGTCATTGAGTCGGTCGACGATGCTTATAGCCACCGGCGGTGAGGGCTGCGGCAAGACTGCCTTGTTGCATCGCTGTGCACATTGGCTCCATACCCAGTTGCAGGGTTGCGGACTCGAGAGCCAAATTGTCGATTTGACGGATGAGACCGGTCTTGGTCTGGCGTCAGACGCAAGGTTACGGCACTGGACCGAACGACTAGTTGATCGGCTCGGGATCAAAAACACCTTGCCACCCGCGCTACAGAAGGATTTGTCCGACCGGAAGGGCGACCCGCGAATCGCCTTGCCGTTTCTCGGCGATCTTCTCGAAAGTACCTCGAAGGTGCTTCACGTCATCCTCCCTGAAATCGAATTCCTGAATGAGGCTACTTTACTCGCGAGCCTGGCCCGTCCTTACATGAAACTCTACACTGAGAGCACTAGCGAGGACCTTCGGCGGGCACTTCGTGTACCGGGTACACCAGGTCTTAACTCAGTTGTAGAACTGGAAGTGGGGGTCCTCAGCGTGGACGACGGCTGGGTCTTCGTTGAGAGGCGACTAGCAGCGGCGACGCTAACTGAGACCGCCCCAACGATCGACGAACAAACTGTACGGCGCTACATGGATGAACGCATCAAAGGTCGAGGAACGACGACGATCCGCGAACTGAATCTGATCCTCGCGGCAGTCTTCGCCGACGCGCAGCAAAACTCCCGCACGACAATCGAATTCAGTGACTTTTCGGCCTACTACTTGAGGAACGGTGCTCTATGAGCCAACCCGGTACCGCCAATCCGTTCCCCTCGTCGGCTGTCGCGCGATTTTCATCGCTCGATGCTGACTCCTTTCCCACTATCTCCACCGATGCTGTCCGCCGTGCAACCTTGTTACTAGATCGCTATCTTCTTGATGGCGCGGTTACCGAAAAGCCTAGCGCAGGCAGTGTTGTCGCGATCGTCGGCGAGTACGGCACAGGCAAAACGCACCTCGCCTTGACCATGCTGCGACACCTAGCTATTGCAGGTGGAGTCAAGAGCTTATATCTCGACGCGCCCGCCGACAGCTTCTTGGCGCTATACCGCGAGCGATTCATCCCACGGCTCAGTCGGGCTGAAGTCCGACGGACAGTCCAAAACTATTATGCCGATATAGTAGCGGAAGACCTAGAAGATTCCGATCTAACACGCCCGATGGCCCAAGACCTGCGGGCACGTACGGTACAACCTCTAGCCTTGGTGCGCCGTGTAGGGCTTATGGAGGCCAAGTACCAGGAACTCCTTACTGAACGACTTCGAACGATTACCGAAGACCGGTCGTTCGGCGTGGCGCTATCGATGTTCCTCCGACCCGAATTCGAAGCTGCGGCCTGGGAATGGCTATGCGGAAATCCCGCCGACACGACCCTGACTGAGCGCGGGGTGGTGAGCACACTTGACACAGACGCTAACGCACTGCAGGCGATGGGTGTCATTGCGCTGCTATACGGTGGTCAGCAGCGACGGTTCGTGGTTGTTATCGATGAGATGGAGAAGATTCTTCGCGACAGCTCCGCCACCGAAGAGGCAGAAGGCGTGCTCGCAGCCTTCAAGCGCATGCTGGAAATCTTCAGCAAGACTGGAGCACTCCTAATTCTCTGCGGGCTACCCGATTTCTTGGAGGCCCTGCCAGAAGATTCCCGTCAACGAATCTCATTGATACTGAAGCCAGATAGACTAAAGGCGGAGGATGCCATACGGTACATTAAGGATGTAAATGAACACAGCACGGGCGAGCGGAAGCTTCATCCATTTACTACTGACGTGGCCAGCTACTTGGCGGATCTGTCTGGCGGCAATGCCCGACGACTGGTTAGGCTTTGCTTCTATGCGTACGCGGAGGCGGCAGGCAAGACGGTCACCCGCGCAATTGTTCGGGAGGCCGCCCGCGAACAGTTTGAGGTAGTAAGCCAAGAGGACCTCCGAGGCGACATTGCCCGTGTCCTGAATCGAAATGGATGGCGCTTCGAGACGGGCCGGACGCTGATCGAAGAAGGGAGCAAGAGCAAGGCCGATTACTGGATCCCTGCAGGAGATGGTGGATGCGCAATTTTCGTAACACAATCTGTCCTTCAAGAGGCCGATGCGAACAGTCTTTTCGCCATGGGCGCAAGGTCGAACACCGAGAAGCAAAACACCTCCTCGACGAAAAGTTTGCTGGTAATCAACGGATACCTCAGCGACAAGTTCAGGCCAGCCCTGGAACAAAAGTTCGATGCTATCGTCACACACAACTTACGGACGTTCAGCGACGATCTGGAAGCCGCACTGCAAGGCGCAATATCGCGAATAGAAAAGGATATCAGTTCTGCTACACTGGAAACCCTTTCAGCCAAGTTGGAACAAAGCGTCCGACAGAACACCCAACTACGCCGCAGCTTCGATGAACTAGCTGAACGACTATTGGGGCAGGAATCGATACAACTAGCCGTCGAGCGGGGAATGACGTCGGTATTCGCCACCCTAGCAGGACGTCGCTTATCTTCATCACGGTTCCCTGAAGTGGATCGGATATTCACCGACGCTATGCGCGAACTCGATGAATGGCCGAGCCTCCGAGAGTTGCATGTCGGCCACGTGGTTAATGATCGAATCCTTCGGGCGACGCTATTGATGGAGGGCATGCGGGCAGCAGTGGAGGCGTTTCGTGATGCCACAACGAACTTGCTCTCGAAAACCTCCGACACAGTGGCCATTGGGGAACTGTGTAAGCGTCATGATGGGATTGCACGCCACTTTTTTGCACTTATAGATCCAGATGAGCTCAACGAAATGGAGTTCTCATTAAGGCGGGATGGACGCTTCCCGACAAAGGATTTACTCGAACACAGAATAATGGACCTCGGGCGCGACGTTTTCCGTTCCGCAATTGCATCAATGGACCGCAACGACCGTTACTTTTAGTTGCATGACAGCCGCCGACCCTCCGATTATGTCACTTTATCGGGCGGTGAGGTAGCTACAAGTCATCGATCCTTGCCCCAGTGGTCCACATTGCACACTGGAGACCTCAGCCAGGCGGACTTCAGTGGTGGTCAGAGGAATCGAATGCTACAACTCAACAATGGCTGCGGTTTCTGCTGGTAGGTCGATGCGGTCCCGGGTCACTGTGACTCCCTCGGCCGTCGCCAGCAGGACCCGCCGCGCCACCCCCGGCAGGGTCACCCGTTGCGGCTTGTCGGCGAGGTTCGCCGCCACCAGGCACCCACCGCGCCGCATCACCAGGAACCGGTCCCCGTGGCGCACCTCGACGGCGAAGAGGTGTGGATCCGACAGCTCCGGCCGCGACTTCCGCAACGCGATCAACCGCCGGTAGAAGTCGTACATCGCCCGGTGTTCGGGTTTGTCCAGCTCAGCCCAGTCCAACCGGGAGCGTACGAAGGTCTGCCGGTCCTGCGGGTCCGGGACCGCCTCGGCGGTCCAGCCGTGGGTGGCGAACTCCTGACGGCGGCCCAGCACCACGGCGGTGGCCAACTCGGGTTCGGGATGCGAGGTGAAGTACTGCCAGGGTGTGCTGGCCGCCCATTCCTCCCCCATGAACATCATCGGGGTGAAGGGCGAGGCCATCAGCAGCACCGCGCCGACCCGGAGCATGGCGGGCGACAGCGACGCCGAGAGGCGATCACCGACCGCACGGTTGCCGATCTGGTCGTGATTTTGCAGGTACGCCACGAAGCGGTGCCCGGGGGTACGCGGGTCGACCGGGCGGCCGTGTTGGCGGTTGCGGAAGCTGGACCAGGTGCCGGTGTGGAAGAACGCGCCGGTCAGCACCTCGGCGAGGCATTCCATGGTGCCGAAGTCGCCGTAGTAGCCCTGCCGTTCGCCGGTGAGCAGGGTGTGCAGGGCGTGGTGGGCGTCGTCGTTCCACTGGGCCTGCAGGCCGTAGCCACCGGCCTCGCGTGGGCTGATCAGCCGGGGGTCGTTGAGGTCGGATTCGGCGATCAGCGACAGCGGGCGGCCCAGGTGCACCGACAGACTCTCGACCTCGACGGCGATCTCCTCCAGCAGATGCACCGCGCGGGTGTCGGGCATGGCGTGCACGGCGTCCAGGCGCAGGCCGTCGACGTGGTAGTCGCGCAGCCACATCAGCACGCTGTCGAGGATGAAGCGGCGTACGCCGTCGGAGTGCGGGCCGTCGAGGTTGACGGCCTGCCCCCAGGGGGTGGTGCGGTCGCTGAGGTACGGCGCGAAGCGCGGCGCGTAGGCCCCGGAGGGCCCGAAATGGTTGTAGACGACGTCGAGGATCACCCCCAGACCTTTGGCGTGGGCAGCGTCGACAAGCCGTTTCAGCCCGTCCGGGCCGCCGTACGGTTCGTGCGGGGCGAACCAGCAGACGCCGTCGTACCCCCAGTTGTGTTCGCCGTTGAAGGCGTTTACCGGCAGCAGCTCGATCATGTCGACGCCGAGGTCGACCAGGTGGTCGAGCTTGTCGATCGCGGCGTCGAAGGTGCCTTCGGGGGTGAAGGTGCCGACGTGCAGTTCGTAGAGGATGCTGCCGGGCAGTTGCCGGCCGGTCCAGGCGCTGTCGGTCCAGGCGAAGGCCGAGTGGTCGTAGGCGCGGCTGACGCCGTGCACCCCGAACGGCTGCCAGAGGGAACGGGGGTCGGGCAACGCCTGGTTGTCGTCGTCCAGCAGGTAGGCGTAGTCGGCGCCGGCGTCGGGGACCTCGACGCGCCACCAGCCGCCCCGGCCGGCTCTCATCTCGTGGTCGGCATCGGGCAGGCGCAGCCGTACCCGTTTCGCCTCGGGCGCCCAGACCGTGAATTCGGACATGACGCAGCCTCCCGGGTCAGGTGGTGGGCACCAGCAGAGCGACGGGATATGTGGCCAACAGGTCCGCGAGTCGGACCCGTCCATCACGGTAGACCCGGCCGGTGAACAGGCACGACATCTGATTAACGGGCAATGACAGGGTGGTGTCCCGCCACCCGCCCTCGGCGGCCAGCCGCAGTGGCAGCCGGGTGGCCACGGCTACCGCTCCGCCCCGGTCGAAGGCGACGGCGTGGCGGGCGGCCGGGCCGTGCACCAGCATCGGCTGGTAGTCGCCGAACAGCTCCGGCCGGTCCCGGCGGGCCCGCAGGGTGCGCGACACCACCAGCAGCTTGGCCGCGCCGGTGTCGTCCACCGCCGGCCGCCAGCCGGCGTCGAGCCGGGCCAGCAGTTCCCGGCGTACGCCGAAGTCGACCGGGCGGCGGTTGTCCGGGTCGACCAGGGAGTTGTCCCACAGCTCGGTGCCCTGGTAGGTGTCCGGTACGCCGGGCATGGCGAGCTGGATCAGCTTCTGACCCAGCGAGTTGGACCAGCCGGCCGGGGTGATCTCGGCGGCGAAGGCGGCCAGCTCCGCCGAGACGGCCGGGTCGTCGTACATGGCGTCGACGAGGGCGTGCATGGCCTGCTCGAAGGCCGGGTCGGGGTCGGTCCAACCGGTCGAGACCGCGGCCTCCCGGGCGGCTTTCTCGGCGTACGCGTGCAGACGCTCACGCTCGACGGGCCACGCGCCGACGGCGGTCTGCCACAGCAGGTGGGCCAGGGCGGCGTCGGGCAGCGGCACGGCCGCCATCCAGCCGGTGACCAGCTGCGCCCAGCGTTGCGGCAGTTCGGCGAGGACGGCGAGGCGGGCCCGGACGTCCTCGCCGCGTTTGGTGTCGTGGGTCGACAGGGTGGTCATGCTTGTCGGCCAGCGGTCGTGCCGGGCGACGGCGAAGCGGTGGAACCGGCCGGGCAGGGTGCCGAAGTGGGTGGGGCTGCCCCCGACCTCGTTGAGGGCGACGAACCGACTCCACCGGTAGTAGGCGGTGTCCTCCACCCCCTTGGCCATCACCGCGCCGGTGAACTGGGGGAAGCGGCGGGCCAGTTCGTCGTCGGGGTCGCGCAGCCGCCGGGTGACCGCGTCCAGCGCGCCGGTCAGGTCGGTGCGGCGGCGGCCGGCTTCGGCGCGGGCGTTGGCCAGGTGGCGTACCCCGTCGGGCGGGTAGCCGCGGTAGACCGGGAACGCGGCGGCCAACTCGGCCAGGGCGGCGCGGGCGGCGTCGGGGTCCACCTCGGGGGCGAGGGCGGCCAGGCGGGTCAGCTCGGCGGCCAGCAGTCGGGTGGCGGCGCCGAGTTTGGTGTCGTGGGTCAGGTCGGCCCAGGAGGTTGCCCGGCCGGTCAGCCGGGTGTCCAGGGCGGTGAAGTCGGCTTCGGCGTCACCGTCGACGAAGAGTCCGCAGACCGCCGCGAGGGCGTCGTAGCCGGTGGTGCCGTCGACCGGCCAGGCCGGCAGTTCCTCGCCGTACTCCAGGATCTTTTCCACGATCAGCCACGTGTCGGGGGCGGCGTCGCGTAGCCGGGCCAGGTAGCCGGCCGGGTCGCGCAGCCCGTCGGGGTGGTCGACCCGGATGCCGTCGACCTCGCCGTTCGCCGCCCAGGCCAGGATCAGCTCGTGGGTGGCGGCGAACACCGCCGGATCCTCCACCCGCAGCCCGGCCAGGCTGGATACGGCGAAGAACCGGCGGTACGTCAGCTCGGCGTCGCCGCGCCGCCAGCAGACCAACTCGTAGTGCTGCCGGTCGTGCACCTCGCGGGGGCTGCCGTCGCCGGTGCCGTCGGCGATCGGGAAGCGGTGCTCGTGGTAGCGCAGTTCCCCGTCGACGATCGTGAGGGCGTCCAGCGCGTCGGGGCTCTCGGCGAGCACCGGCAACAGCAGCCGGCCCCGCGCCCAGTCGATGTCGAACCAGTTCGCGTACGCCGAATCGCGCCCCCGGCGCAGCACATCCCACCAGGCCGGGTTGGCGGCCGGTACGGCTACCCCGGCGTGGTTGGGCACGATGTCCACGACCAGCCCGAGCCCGACCGACCGCAGCGCCCGCAGCAGCCGCTGCCGAGCGGGCTCGCCGCCGAGTTCCGGGTTGACCTGACGGTGGTCGACCACGTCGTAGCCGTGCGTGCTGCCCGGTGCGGCGGTCAGCAGCGGCGCGCTGTAGAGATGGGTGACGCCGAGGTCGGCGAGGTAGCCGGCGAGCCCGGCGGTGGCGTCCAAGTCGAAGTCGGGGCGCACCTGCACCCGGTAGGTGGCGCCGACCGGTCCAGCGGTGTCGGTCATGTCAGGCGACCCTCTCCAGCACCACCAGGGACCGGTCCGGTACGCAGACCGTGCCGCCGGCCTCGACGGTGGTGCCCTTGTCCTGGTCAGGTTCGGCGGTGCTGATCACCAACTCCCACCGCTGACCGAACTCGGCCGGCGGTGGGGTGAAGTCCAGTGGCGCGTCGTGGGCGTTGAAGCAGAGCCAGAAGGAGGTGTCGTGGTGGCGTTGGCCGTACTGGCCACGTTCCCGGATGCCGTCGCCGTTGACGAACAGCGCCACCGAACGGCCGAAGTCGTTGCCCCAGTCCTCGCCGGTCATCTCCCGTCCGTCGGGGGTGTACCAGGCCAGGTCGGGCAGGGGTTCGTCGACCTCGCGGCCGCGGACCGGCAGGCCGGTGAAGAAGCGGCGGCGCTGGAACACCTGGTGTCGGCGGCGGAAGGCGACCAGCCGGCGGGTGAAGTCGAGCAGGTCGTGGTCGACGTTGTCCCAGTCGATCCAGGCCAGTTCGCTGTCCTGGCAGTAGGCGTTGTTGTTGCCGCGCTGGGTGCGGCCCAGCTCGTCGCCGTGGCCGATCATCGGTACGCCCTGGGAGAGCAGCAGGGTGGCGATGAAGTTGCGCTGCTGCCTGGCGCGCAGGGCCAGCACCCCGGGGTCGTCGGTGTCGCCCTCGACGCCGCAGTTCCAGGACCGGTTGTGGCTCTCCCCGTCCCGGTTGTCCTCGCCGTTGGCCTCGTTGTGCTTGTCGTTGTACGACACCAGGTCGGCCAGGGTGAACCCGTCGTGGCAGGTGACGAAGTTGATGCTGTGGAAGGGGCGACGCCCGTCGTCCTGGTACAGGTCGGCGGAGCCGCAGATGCGGGAGGCGAACTCGGCGAGGGTGGCCGGTTCGCCGCGCCAGAAGTCACGGACGGTGTCGCGGTACTTGCCGTTCCACTCGGTCCACTGCGGCGGGAAGTTGCCCACCTGGTAGCCGCCGGGGCCGACGTCCCACGGCTCGGCGATCAGCTTGACCCGGCTGACCACCGGGTCCTGCTGGACCACCTCGAAGAAGGTGGAGAGCCGGTCCACCTCGTAGAACTCGCGGGCCAGGGTGGCGGCCAGGTCGAAGCGGAACCCGTCGACGTGCATCTCGGTGACCCAGTACCGCAACGAATCCATGATCAGTTGCAGCGAGTGCGGGTTGCGCACGTTGAGGCTGTTGCCGGTGCCGGTGTAGTCGACGTAATACTGTCGGTTCTCTTCCGACAGGCGGTAGTAGCTGGGGTTGTCGACGCCCTTGAAGCTCAGCGTCGGGCCGAGGTGGTTGCCCTCGGCGGTGTGGTTGTAGACCACGTCGAGGATGACCTCGATGCCGGCCGCGTGCAGCGCCTTGACCATGCCCCGGAACTCCTGCACCTGCTGGCCCAGGTGACCGAGCGCGGAGTAGCCGTGGTGCGGGGCGAAGAAGCCGATGGTGTTGTAACCCCAGTAGTTGCGCAGGCCCAGGTCGGCCAGGCGGTGGTCGTTGACGAACTGGTGCACCGGCATCAACTCGATCGCGGTGACGCCGAGCCGGGTCAGGTGCTCGATCATCGGGGGCGAGGCGATGCCCGCGTACGTGCCACGCAGCTCCTCGGGGATGCCGGGCAGCCGCATGGTCAGCCCGCGTACGTGTGCCTCGTAGATGACCGAGCGGTGGTACGGGGTGCGCGGCGGCGCGTCGTTGCCCCAGTCGAAGTACGGGTTGACCACCACCGACTTCGGCATGAACGGCGCCGAGTCGGTCTCGCTCATCCGCTCCGGGTCACCGAGGGTGTAGTCGTAGACCGCCGGATCCCACCGCACCTCGGAGTCGATGGCCTTGGCGTACGGGTCGATCAGCAGCTTGTGCGGGTTGCAGCGCAACCCGTTCGCCGGGTCGTACGGGCCGTGCACCCGGTAGCCGTACCGCTGTCCCGGTCCGATCCCCGGGATGTAGGCGTGCCAGACGTACGCGTCGACCTCGCGCAACTCGACCCGGCGCTCATGGCCGACGTCCCACTCGTCGAAGAGGCAGAGCTCGATGCGCTCGGCCACCTCGGAGAAGATCGCGAAATTGGTGCCCATCCCGTCGTACGTCGCCCCGAGGGGGAACCGCTCGCCCGGCCAGACCTGCATGTCGCTCCTTCGGCAAGAATCATGAGCGCGCCCGCATCATGAGCGCACCGTCCGGGGGGCCGGGCGGATGCGCGCGGCGGTAATGCCCCGCACGGTCCGCCACCAATCCATCCGATCGGATGAATGCCTGGTATCCGCCCGACTGACCTCGAGTGAATTCGTACGTGCCGTCAGTCACTGTGACCGTCCTCAAGGTGCGGAATCGGCCGGGATGACGTTTCCTTGTTGCGGGCAGACGTCCATGCGCCGGTGATCGTCCCGATCCGCTGGCGCCTGGTCGCGCATGCCTCGATCCTCGCACCGCCGGACGCGTCCGCGCGTGTCCGAAACCCAACCTTGTTCCTTCGCCGTCATCGACGCCGGCGCGTTCCTTCCTGCACGGACGGAGACTGATGTGACGACCCTGCGGGTCGGCGGGCGTACCGCCACCGCCACGGACCGGACCCACCGGCCCACCCTCACCTCGCGAGCCCAGATTCCGGCGCAGCCCGGCCCGGCCACCCCGCCGCGCCGCCACCGCATCCTGATGCTGTCCTGGGAGTTCCCGCCGGTACTCGTGGGTGGCCTCGGCCGGCACGTGCACGCCCTGTCGGTGGCGCTGGTCGCCGCGGGCCACGAGGTCACTGTCGTCACCCGTCATGCCGAGGGCGCGCCGCTGGAGGAGTACGTCGACGGGGTGCGGGTCGTCCGCGCCGCCGAGGACCCGGTGACCTTTCCGCTGGCCACCGAGAGCCTGCTGGCCTGGACGATGGCGTTCAACCACACGCTCACCCGTGCGGCCCTGCGCGCCGTCTCCACCGGCGGGTACGACGTCATCCACGCCCACGACTGGCTGGTCGCGCACACCGCGATGACCCTGCGCGAGCACCTCGACCTGCCGCTGGTCAGCACCATCCACGCCACCGAGGCGGGCCGGCACCAGGGTTGGTTGCCCGAGGAGATGAACCGGACCATCCACGGTGTCGAGCAGTGGATCAGCACCGAGTCGACCCGGGTGGTGGTCTGCTCCGGGTACATGCGCGACGAGGTGACCGGCCTGTTCGGCGTGCCGGCCGGTCGCGTCGACGTGGTGCCCAACGGGGTGGAGCCGCACCGCTGGCGGGTGCCGGCGAGCGCGGTGGCGCAGGCCAGGGCCCGGTTCGCCGGGGACGGTCCGCTTGTCACCTTCGCTGGTCGGCTGGTGTACGAGAAGGGTGTGCAGCACCTGCTCGCCGGATTGCCCCGGCTGCGGGATCGGCACCCGGGTCTGCGTGCGGTGATCGTCGGTGACGGCCCGTACCGTGGCGAACTGGAGGCCGACGTGCACCGGCTCGGTCTGGCCGACACGGTCAGCCTGCCCGGCTTCCTCGGCGGCACGGACCTGCCGGCGGTGATGGCCGCCTCGGACTGCTTCGCGGTGCCCAGCATCTACGAGCCGTTCGGCATGGTCGCCCTGGAGGGAGCCGCCGCCGGTGCGCCACTCGCGGTCGCCGAGACCGGCGGGCTCGCCGAGATCGTCGAGCCGGGTGTCACCGGAGTGACCTTCCGTCCACACGACCCGGAGGCGTTGACCGACGCGGTGCACACCCTGCTCGCCGACACCGAGCACGCCCGGGCACTGGCCCGACGTGCCCGCGCGATGGTGCACGAGAAGTACGGCTGGGCGGCCATCGCCAGCCGTACCGCGTCCGCGTACGCCTCGGCGATCGCCCAGGCCCCCGCCGTGGCGGCCGAACGGGCGGCCCAGCAGATGGCGCACGGCCGGCCGCGGCTCACCGTGCCGGAGGGCAACCTGCTCGCCGCCGCCGGCCTGCGCTGACCACCACCGCCAACTGTTCGCAGCTGGCCTCGCCGAACGTCCCACGGTCCGCGTTGTCGACACCTCGCGTCGCGGACCGTGGGGTCGCGGACCCAGGACGACCGGCGACCGTGGGGCGTGGACCGTGGCGTCGGGCGGTGGCGTCGCAGAGTGTGGGATCGCGGGCCGTGGTGTCACGGACGGAGATGTGGCGTTGGGTGACCGATGCGGTCATCAGCGACTATTCCCCCGCCGCCCCTTTGCTCTGCTTCAACCCACGCAATAGCGCCTGAGCTGGGCGGATCCGGCGGGCGCGCGAAACAGCCGCAGCGTCCCGCACGGTGAGTGACTGTTGCGTGGGTTGAAGCAGAGCAAAGGGGACAGTGGACGGACGGCCGGGCGGTGGAGCTGTCACGGGGGGTGACCACCGTGGGCTGCACGGCGGTGGATCGGGTCGAGAGGTGTCGTTACACCAGGCGCGCACGGTAGCCATGAGATGACCGTCCGCAGTATCGGGGTGCCGCCAGGGCCGTTCGGGTAGCCGTTTCTAGCGTTACGATCTTGTATCCGCACTGGTCAACGCACGTTCACATCCGACAGACTCGCGTACATCCAGCGGGGGCGGGTCGAGGAGGGATGTAGGTGCGGGTGCTCCTGGTGGAAGACGATCTGCGTGTGTCGGCGGGGCTCGCCTCGGCGCTGCGACGACGGGGGCACGAGGTGGTGCAGGCGCTCACGGCGGCCGAGGCGGCCGAGGCCGAGCCGGTCGACCTCATTCTGCTGGACATGAACCTGCCGGACCGCGACGGTCTGGAGGTGTGTCGGCGGATCCGCCAGCACAACGAGGAGGTCGCCATCATCGCGGTGACCGCCCGCGCGGAGGAACACGACCGGGTGGCGGGGTTGCGCGCCGGCGCCGACGACTACGTGGTGAAGCCGTTCTCGATGGTCGAGTTGCAGGCTCGTATCGATGCGGTGATGCGGCGGACCGGCCGTGCGGTGCGGGCGACGACGGCCCTTCAGATCGGGCCGTTGCGCATCGACGTCGACGCCCGCCGGGTCTGGATCTACGAGCGGGAGGTCGCCCTGTCCCGCAAGGAGTTCGACCTGCTGGTGGCGTTGGCCCGCCAGGCGGGGACGGTGGTGCCCCGGGACCGTTTGCAACTGGAGGTGTGGCAGACCACCTGGGCCACCCGGCACAACCTCGATGTCCACGTCGCGGCGCTGCGCGGCAAGTTGGAGAACCCCCAACTGGTGGAGACCGTGCGCGGAGTGGGATATCGATTGCGGGTCGACTGAGTCGGCGGTCAGGCCGAAATGTGAGGTGAACCTCAGATGATCCTCAAGAATCCCAGCTACCGGCCCCGCGCCCAGTCCGCGGCGGGTGTGCTGTCTGACACCCAGCCATACCTCCTGTTTGGAGATCCCTTTGAGATACAGACGGACAAAGGCCGGTGTCTTCTCCAGCCTCCTTGCCGCCGTCCTCGCGGTGACGGCGCTGCCGGCGCTGGCATACGGGAAACCGGCCGCCACCGCGCTGCAGATGCAGGCGGAGCCGAACCAGGTTCAGAACGTGACGGTGGTCCAGGGTGACGGCTACGCGACCCTGGCCTGGACCCACGTCGACGGCGCCACCGACTACCAGATCGAGCGGACGCCCGTCGCGGAGGATGGCACCGCCACCGGCAACGGCGTGATCGTCGGTGTCTGGCGGCCGAACCGCCAGATCAACAACGACAAGCCGACCTTCGCCGACGCTGGGTTCGCTCCCGGTGACCGCTTCCAGTGGCGGGTCCGGGCGCGGTTCGGCACCGAGGCGCAGCCGTACTCGGCCGCCGTCGTCGGCACCACCAAGCCGCACTGGGGCGACCCGAACACCCCGGGCCAGAACCTGCGTACCCAGTGGGAGCAGACCCTCGGCGCGCAGTACACCAGCGACGTCAACGAGTACGCGTACACCGCTGCCATCGACGAGCTCAGCGACCGGGTGCGCGTGACGGAGATCGGCCGCACCATCAACAACCGGCCGATCAACATGTTCATCATCGGCTACCCCACGGCTCCGGCCACCCCGGACGCGGTGGCCGCGACGAACCCGCTGGCCGTCAACTGCAACGTGCACGGCAACGAGCCGGGCGACCGCGAGGCCTGCTTCATCATGGCCCGCCAGCTGGCCTTCACCAACGACCCGGCCACGCTCGACCTGCTGTCGAAGACCACCGTGCTGATCGTGCCGACGATCAACGGTGACGGTCGGGCGGCCAACAGCCGGGGCAACTCCACCGGTCAGGACCTGAACCGGGACTACTCGCTGATTCGTCAGCCGGAGACCCAGGCCTTCATGGAGATGGTCCGTGACTACCGGCCCATCACCGGCTACGACGGCCACGAGTACGGCAACACCAACACCGGTGACCTGCCGATGCTGTCCCCGCGGCACGCCAACGTGGCGGAGGGCATCTTCGACGAGTCGCAGAACATGATCGAAGGCCACATGTACACCCAGGGGGCCAAGGACGGCTGGTGGGCCTGCCCGTACGGCTGTACCCCCGGTGCCAACGTCGGCCTGGGGCAGGAGACCATCCTGCGGAACACCCTCGGTCTGAAGAACGTGGTCAACTCTCTGCTGGAGCTGCGTAGCTCCGGTGGCCCCACCCGGCCGAACGAGAGCAACACCGCCAACAACCGTCGGCGCAAGACCTACTCGGGTCTGTGGACGTTCAACCAGTTCCTCGCGTACCACGTGGCGAACCTCGACCGGATCACCAAGGCTCGGGGCGAGGCGATCAAGCTCCAGTCCGCGAACTCCGGACAGATCGTTCTCGAGGGTTCTCGGGAGATCAAGGCGTACCCCGCCCCGCACCCGGGTGAGGCTCCGCCGCCGGTCGACGCCCCGCGCGAGGAGAACATCCTCAGGCACGCGCCCTGCGCGTACAAGCTCACCGAGGCGCAGTACAACGGTGCCCGCACCGACGGCCCCGCCGGCCGCCAGACCACCGTGGCCCAGCGGCTCGCCGCTCACGGCTGGAAGGTGATCAAGGTCGCCGACGGTTACGTCGTTCCGCTGTCGCAGCCCGAGCGGGGTCTGATTCCGCTGCTGCTCGACGAGCAGGCTGTCGAGGGCCTGGTCGCCGGTGAGCGGATCGCGCCCACCCTGACCGGTACCCACAACGGTCCGCTGACGGTGTCCGGAGTGGCCTGCCTCGCCGGCGCCACCGTCCGGGGCCCGATCACGGTCCAGGCGGGTGCCACGCTGATCGTCAACGGCAGCTCGATCAACGGCCCGGTGAGCGCCACCGGCGCGGCCGGCTTCGTGCTGACCGACAGCACCGTACGCGGCCCGGTGAGCGCCACCGGCACCCGCGGCCCGGTGGTGCTGGTCGGCAACGACGTGAGCGGCCCGGTCAACGTGGTCAACAGCGCCGCCGTGGCGCCGCTGATCGCCGGCAACACCGTCAACGGCCCGCTGAGCTGCACCGGCAACTCCCTCGCGC
The DNA here is from genome assembly GCF_000204155.1 of Micromonospora maris AB-18-032. Taxonomy (NCBI): domain Bacteria; kingdom Bacillati; phylum Actinomycetota; class Actinomycetes; order Micromonosporales; family Micromonosporaceae; genus Micromonospora; species Micromonospora maris. The sequence goes on from NC_015434.1 coordinate 4,193,181, forward strand.
CGGGCAACTTCGAGGTCGCCAACACGGTGAGCGGTCCGAAGGCCAGCCAGTGCTCGCGACTGTGAGCGGCTAGCACCCTCACCCCCACGTACCGGCAGGCCGGATCCGCGCCCGGCCTGCCGGTACCCCTAGATCCGACTGGGAGAAGACCGTGACCGATCGTTTCCCCGCAGCCGTGCGGCCGGCACCACGACGGCCCCGACGCCAGGCAGTCCCCGTGGCCGGGATGGCCCTGGCCGCGCTGCTGGCGGTCACCGCGTGTTCGGATGGCGGAAAGGACGGCGAGACCGCGAGGGGCGACAACGGGATCACGCCCGTCGCGGTCTCCGTGACCGGACCGCTCTGCGCCGAACTGCCGGCGGGCACCGAGCCGGGGAACCCGGATTCGCTCACCGGTATGCCCGCCCACGAGGCCCTGCAGTGGATTCCCGTGCTCACCACCTTCGAGGCGGCCGTCCGGGCCACGGGCCTGGGCGGCGAGCTGACCGGGGTGACCGTGTTGGCCCCCACCGACGACGCCTTCGCGGAGAAGTTCTCCCGGACCAACCTCGACGAACTGCTGCTGCACGACACCGACGAACTCCGTGAGCTGTTGCGCGAGCACCTGGTGACGGGGCCGATGTCGGTGTCCGAGATGGTCGCCGCCGGCACGGTGAAGACCCTCGCCGAGGGCGAACTCACCATCACCGGTCAGGACTCGGGCGCCCGGTTCGGCACCCAGGCGGAGACGGTCTGCGCCGACTACCGGGCGGTCAACACCCGGATCCACGTCATCGACCACGTCCTCGGCTCGCTGCCCACCACGGCCGGCGGCGAGGACGACCATCCGTACCACTAGCCCGCGGGGCACAACCCCCTCCTCGCGGACCACGACGGCCGCCGGCCCCGAATCCGGGGCGGCGGCCGTCCGTGTTGTTCGCTTGTTAAGAAGGGGCCCCTCCTCTACGCCAGGCGTTAAGAAGGGGCCCTTCCTTACGGTCAGCGCTTCTCGAGCGGGAGGTAGTCGCGCTCGCTGGCACCGGTGTAGATCTGCCGCGGCCGACCGATCTTGGTCTCCGGGTCGTTGATCATCTCGCGCCACTGTGCGATCCAGCCGGGCAGCCGGCCCAGGGCGAACAGCACGGTGAACATCTTCGTCGGGAAGCCCATGGCCTTGTAGATCAGGCCGGTGTAGAAGTCCACGTTCGGGTAGAGCCGCCGGGAGACGAAGAAGTCGTCGGCGAGGGCGATCTCCTCCAGCTCCATGGCGATGTCCAGCAGCGGGTCGGGCTTGGCCATCCGGCCGAGCACGTCCTGGGCCGCCTTCTTCACGATCGCGGCACGCGGGTCGTAGTTCTTGTAGACCCGGTGGCCGAAGCCCATCAGCTTGACGCCGTCCTGCTTGTCCTTGACCTTGCGGACGAAGGACTGCACGTCGCCACCGCTGGCCTGGATGCGCTCCAGCATCTCCAGCACCGCCTGGTTGGCGCCGCCGTGCAGCGGGCCGAACAGGGCGTTCACGCCGGCGGAGACCGAGGCGAACAGGTTGGCGTTGCTGGAACCGACAAGCCGTACGGTCGACGTGGAGCAGTTCTGCTCGTGGTCGGCGTGCAGGACGAAGAGCATGTCCAGCACCCGGGCCATCACCGGGTCCACCTCGTACGGCTCCGCCGGCACGCCGAACGTCATCCGCAGGAAGTTCTCCACGTAGCCCAGCGAGTTGTCCGGGTACAGCAGCGGCTGACCGATGGACTTCTTGTAGGCGTACGAGGCGATGGTCGGGACCTTCGCCATCAGCCGGACCGTGGACATCTCCACGTGCTGGGCGTCGAACGGGTCCAGGCTGTCCTGGTAGAACGTGGAGATGGCGCTCACCGCCGAGGAGAGCACCGCCATCGGGTGCGCGTCCCGGGGGAAGCCGTCGAAGAACCGGCGCATCTCCTCGTGCAGCAGCGAGTGCCGACGGATCCGCTCACTGAACTCGGTAAGCTGCTCGCTGGTCGGCAGCTCACCGTAGATCAGCAGGTAGGAGACCTCCAGGAAGGAGCTCTTCTCGGCCAGCTGCTCGATCGGGTAACCCCGATAACGCAGGATGCCCGCGTCCCCGTCGATGTAGGTGATCGCGGACGAGCAGGCGGCCGTGTTGACGAAACCGGGGTCGTACGTCGTGAGTCCGGTTTCCTTCAGGAGCTTGCCGACACCGATGCCGGCGGGGCCCTCGACCGCGGAATGTACCGGCATCGACAGCTGCCCGCCGGGGTGATCGAGCTTGACTTCCGTCATGTGTTTCCTCGCTTCGCCGGCAGATCTACGTTGAATTGCCTTCGCTTCTACCGTAATTGCGGTTGCGACAACACCGCCCGCCGTGGTTCTGCGGTGAGGTATGCGTCACCCGATTCCCGACCAGGCGGCGGGGAAACCCCGACGATCAGGACGCACAGGCACGTAGAGCGCACGGAGCGTGAAAGTTCCCGGTCGAAACGGGACTGTGCGACGACTCAGGAGATGGTGAGCTGACGCAGGCCGCCGGCCGGCTCGACCAGGTACAGGTCGAGGCGGTTCGCGCCAGCCCGGAAGAAGCGGTCGTCGGCGAGCAGGGCGGCGAACCGTCGTCCTGCCGGGTCGGGGGCGACCACCGGCACCACCGAGGCGACGGTGCCGTTGACGGCTACCGCCAGCAGCGTGCCGTCGGGGACCTGTTCGGGCAGGGTGCCCCAGATCAGTGCCGGCAGTTGACCGCTGTCCGGGTCGACGGCCCGGAAGCCGTCCTGGCCGCCGATGCGGACGGTGCCGCCGGGCGCAGCGTCCGCCACGGCGGTGCCGACGAGCGGATGCGGGGCCGGCGGTGGCAGCGGGTCGGGCACGGCGCCGCTGATCGGGGTCGGTTCGGCGGGCCGGTCGTAGAACACCTTGCCCGGCTCGGTACGCGGCGCTTGGCGGGCGGAGCGGCCGTCGACCCGCCACGGCAGCGAGATGGCGGCCTCGTCGGCGATGGTGGGCAGCAGGTCGACGTGCTCCCAGTTGCGGTCGTCGACCCGGCCGGTGCGTTGTCCCGGCGTCTTGACGAAGGTCGGCACCCAGGCCACCTCGTCGGCGGCGGCCCGGATGGCGTCCATCCCCCGGCCCTGCGCGCCCTTGGTGAAGCTGACCCCGTGGTCGGCGGTGACCACCACCAGCGCCTGGTCCCACAGGCCGGTCTCGCGCAGCGTCCGCAGTGTCTCGCCGATCAGCCGGTCGGTGTAGCCGAGCTGTGCCAGGTGACGGGCGCGGGCGAGGTCCACCCAGCCGTCGCCCTCGTTGGGGAACTCCTCCGGCGCCTCGTAGCGGGCCCCGGAGGGCAGGTACGCCCAGGGCGAGTGCGGCATCAGCAGGTGCAGGAAGTGCAGCGTCGGTCGAGGTGCGGGGGTCAGGCCGTTGAGGAAGCTGGTGAAGCGGGCCGGCTGGTTGACGTTCAGGCTGTCCCAGCGGAACTTCGGGTCGTCCGGCACCGGCTCGGCGGCGTCGATGCCCGCCTCCTCGGCGGTGCGTTCCCGATAGGAGTTCTCCGGGTCGATCCGGCTGTCCTGCGGCGACGTCACCTGGCGCAGCAACTGGCCGGTCTCGCGCACCAGGACGCCGAGCCCCTGCTCCGGCATGACCGGCTGCTCGCAGCGGCTGGGTGGGCAGAGCCGGGTGATGCTCTCCTCGGCGCGGATGTCGTACAGGCCGCCGAAGGCGGTGAACAGGTTGTCCGGGTAGTGCGAGTAGTGCGGGGCGTACGGCTGCGCCGGGTAGCGACCGGTCAGCATGGCCGGCAGCGCGTAGGGCGTCCAGCCGCTCACCCCTGTCGCGTTGCGGTACCAGGTGGAGGCGGCAGCCAGCTCGGCGAAGTGCGGGAACCGCTGTGCGTCGATGCCGCCGTCCGGGCCGAGCAGGGAGACCAGCGGCAGCTCGTCGAGGACCAGCAGGACCACCGGCGGATGCCGGTTGCCGGTGGCGGTGCCGGCCGCGCCGCCGTCACCGCGGGGCAGCACCACCGGCGCGGTCGGCGAGGCGAACAGGAACAACCCCACGAAGATCAGCGGACCGACGCCGGCCACCCGCAGCACCCGGCCCGCGGCCCGCCAGCGCCGATGGGCGTACGCCCCGACGGCGCCGGCCACCCCCGCCAGCAGCAGCAGCGGTACGCCCCGCAGCGGCGTGAGCTGCCGACCGACCTGCACGGCCAGCGCGGCGACCAGCAGACCCACCAGCAGGGTGTGCGTACCCGCCCGCACGGTCGGCCCGAGCAGCCCGCCGGCCAGCCCGAGCAACCCGACCGCCACCGTCGGCAGCACCGCGACCAGGGCCACCAGCAGCAGGATCTCCCGGCGGTCGGCGCGGTGGAACAGGAAGAAGTCCGGACTGCGCCCGAGCACGTCCAGCAGCGGCTGGGTGATCACGAGGCCGAGCAGCGCCGCGACCTCCAGCAGTCGACCCGCCTCGGCCCGCCAGCCGCCCCACCCCCACCGCCAGCGACGCGTCCGCTGCCCGGTGCCGGGCTGGTCAGCCACCCAGGGCCACCCGGTACAGCGTCCGGCTGCCCGACGGCAGCTCCAGCCGGTCCTCGACGGTGCCGCGCGCGGCGAGCAGCGCCTCGAAAGCGTCCCGCCGGTAGTCCGGGAACAGCCCGTCGGGCTTGTTGGCCAGCAGGCGGCGGGCCATCGGGTCCTCGGGGTGGACGAACTCCACCACCAGCCGGCCGCCCGGGGCGGCCAGGGCGGTGAGGCAGGCCAGCACCTCGGGCAGCGGCACGTTGCGACCGATCGCCAGGTGGTGCACCAGCGCCAGGGCCAGGACGGTGTCCGCGCCCGTGCGGGCGGCGAAGGAGGCCCGTTCGATCCCGCGCCAACCGCCGCCGGGTGACGGGTCGGCCAGGTCCATCACCAGCGGCAGCACCCGCCGCTCGCCCTCGCCCCGCAGGGCCCGGTAGAGCCGGTCCACGACCGCCGGATCCTGTTCCACCGCGACGACGTAGTCGGCGTGCGCGGCGGCCAGTCGGGCGTACCGGCCGTCGTTGGCGCCCAGGTCGAGCACGAGTCGCCGCTGGGTGGCGCTGGTCAGCGCGGCGGTGACGAAGCGTTCCTTGGTCGACCGGTCGGCCTCGGAGTAGCCGCAGGTGCGCTGGTAGTCCACCCAGTGGCTGGTCGGCGGCTGATGGTCCAGGCGCCGGACCAGCTTCTCCATCCCGCGTACGGTGGCCAGCGCCAGCTCGCGGCTGTAGCCGGCGTCGCGCAGTTGGGCGCGTACGTCGGTGGTGGTGCGGGCGGCGTTGCGGCGTTGCACGCTGCCGTGCAGGTGGACGTGGGTCAACACGCCCGGCAGCAGGCGGCGTACGCCCCGGAAGAGGCGGCCCATCTGGTCCGGTTCGATGCCGTCGACCTGCGAGCGCAGCCACGGGCGGAAGTCGACCCCGAGATGGGCGTTGAGCAGCAGCGGGTAGAGCAGCGTCTGGCAGAACTGCCGGTAGCCGGCCCACGGCTCGCCCTCGCGGAGCGGGGCGAACGATCCCACGTCGATGAAGACCGGTTCGGTGCCCCGCCACTGCAGGTTGTACGCCGACCCGTCCTTGGTGGTGAAGCCCGCCGGCAGGGCCTCCCGGAGGATCTCCAGGTGCAGTAGCGCGGCGTCGCGCAGCATCGTGAACGACCACTCGTACGGGTGGGACACGAACGGGATGCGATCGTGCCGCAGCACCGCCGCCCACCGCTCGGGTGCCGTGGCCGCCGGCATCTCCTCGGTGCCGCAGACCTTGCCGGCGGCCATCAGCGGCGGGAAGAAGTCACTGCCGGCCAGGGCCCGCCAGTGCGCCGCCGCGGTCTCGTCGAGCGCGCGCAGCACGTCCTGGCCGGCGTGGAAGACCCGGTTGGCCGGATCGCGGAACGAGCCCGGCTCGGCGCGCAGGTCGCCCCCAGGCTCGGCGGGCAGGTCGGTGCCAGGCAGCTCCGGGCGGGTGGAGGGGGTGCCGGGCGGTGCGGGGTGGCGCAGGTCCGGGATCGCCATGCCAGGTCAGCTCTGGTCGGTGGGCTGGCGGCGGAACCGGCTGACCAGTCTGCGCCAGTAGAGCTTGGCTGCGACCGCGACGCCAGCGACCCCGCCGACCACCGCCTGCACGATCAGGCTGCCGGATCCCGCGTCCAGGTAGGCCAAGTGGTTCACCGACCGCTCCTTTCCCTCGCCGTGTCGAACCCCGACTTCACCACAATAAAGCTCACATTTAGGATCTAGCCGGACTTCTGCCACCGTACGCCGATCTTCGGCGTCCTGTCGGGCACAACGCCCACATCCGGCGTCCGTTTCGTTCAAGACGGTGGCCGACAATCGCCGTAGCCTGCGGCCATGACCCCAGAACTCGACCTCATCGGCATGGTCAGCACGGACCTGGCCCGCACCGTCGCCTTCTACCGTCGGCTCGGCATCGACATCCCGGCGGACGCGGAACGCGAACCGCACGTGGAGGTACGGCTGCCCAACGGTCTGCGGCTGGCCTGGGACGACGTCGCCACGATCCGTTCCTTCGACCCGGACTGGACCCCACCGGTGGGTGGCGCGCGCACCGCGCTGGCCTTCCGCTGCGCCGACCCGGCCGAGGTGGACCGGTGGTACGCCGAACTCACCGCAGCGGGTGGTCATGGTCATCGGCCGCCCTGGGACGCGGTATGGGGGCAGCGCTACGCCGTCGTGCACGACCCGGACGGCAACGCCATTGACCTCTTCGCCCCGCTGCCGCCTGCCGAGTCGTGAGCACCGCCGGACCAACTCGCCACCGGTGAGCCGGTGCCGGGCTCAGGCCGGTGCCGGGCTCAGGTGGTGAGCAGTGCGGTGGGTGGCACACCGGCGAGGGCGCGCACGTCGCGGGTCAGGTGCGCCTGGTCGGCGTAGCCGGTCCGGGCGGCCACCTCGGCCAGCGACACGCCCGCCCGGGCCAGGGCCAGCGCCCGGCGCATCCGCAGGATCCGGGCGAGGGTCTTCGGGCCGTACCCGAACAGGTGTCGGCTGTGTCGCAGCAGGCTGCGCTGGTCGAGCCCGGCCCGGGCGGCGGTCTCGGCCACGGTGGCGCCGGTGGCCAAGGCGGCGGCCACCCGCAGGCCCAGCGGGTCAGCTCCGCCGGCCGCCCGCAGTCGGCGGGTCGCCACCGCCGCCAGGAGCGTGCCGACCTCGTACAGCCCGGTGTCGGCAGCGCCACGACCCACCGCCGCGTCGGCCGTCTGGTCGGCCAGGACGCCTGCCGCTCGGGCACCCCAGAGGTCGGCGAGGGGCACCCGCTGGTCGCGCAGTTCAACGGCGGGGACTCCGAAGACGGCCGGACCGACACCGGGCGGCAGGCGCAACCCGACCCAGCGCTCGGCCGGCGCGCTCGTACTCAGGTGCGCGGTGCGGTCCGGCCCGGCGACCAGCAGCCCGAGCCGGCTGGACCAGAGCAGATCCAGGCATCCGTCGGGAAGCACCCGGACGGGTCGCGGGTGCGCCGGGGCGCTGCTGGTCCACAACACCGCCCCGGCGACCCCGGCCGGACGTTCCCGATACACGCCGCCAGTCTGCCCCGCTGCGGCGACGTCCGCCCCGCTGCCGCGCCCGAGCGGCAGCTCGGTGACCGGCCAGGGCAGCGCCATGGTGGGCGGGGTGGGCGGCTATCCGCCGTCCAGGGTGGGGTCGGGCAGCCGGACGGTGAACACGGTGCGACCGGGCCGACTGTCGAGGGTGACGCTGCCGTGGTGGGCCGCCACCACGGCAGCGACGATGGCCAGGCCGAGGCCGGTGCTGCCGTGGGCGCGGGAGCGGGAACTGTCGCCGCGGGCGAACCGTTCGAAGACGTCGGCCCGTAGTTCGGCGGGGACGCCCGGGCCGTCGTCGGTGACGCCGAGTTCGGCGACCTCGCCGGCCAGCCGCAGGCTGGTGGTGACGGTGCTGCCGGGCGGGGTGTGTACCCGCGCGTTGGTCAGCAGGTTCGCCAGCACCTGGTGCAGCCGGGCAGGATCGCCGGGCACCCGGATGACCTGGTCGGGCAGGTCGAGCTGCCAGCGGTGGTCGGGGCCGGCGACGTGCGCGTCGCTGACCGCGTCCACCACCAGGGCGGTGAGGTCGACCGACTCGACCGCCAGCGGGCGGCCGGAATCCAGCCGGGCCAGCAGCAGCAGGTCGTCGACGAGGCTGGTCATCCGGGTGCTCTCCGACTCGACCCGGCGCAGGGCGTGCGCCACGTCGGCCGGTACCTGATCGTGGCCGCGTCGGGCCACCTCGGCGTAGCCGCGGATCGCGGCCAACGGCGTACGCAGTTCGTGGCTGGCGTCGGCGACGAACTGGCGTACCCGGGTCTCGCTGGCCTGGCGGGCGGCGAGCGCGGCGGCGACGTGCCCGAGCAGCCGGTTGAGCGCGGCACCGACCTGCCCCACCTCGGTACGCGGGTCGGTGTCGGCGGTCGGCACCCGTTCGGAGAGCGCCACCTCGCCCCGGTCCAGCCGCAGTTCGCTGACCCGACCGGCGGTGGCGGCGACCCGCCGCAGCGGACGCAGGGTGGCCCGGACGATCACCGTGGCGGCGGTGCCGGCGACGAGCAGCCCGGCGGCGGTGACCCCGGCCTGAGCCAGCACCATCCACCACACGGTCTCCTGCACCCCGGACAGCGGCACGCCGAGCACCCGGACGACGCCGGCGGTGGACTGCCGGGCGACGAGCCGGTAACTGCCCCGGTCGCCGAGGTCGCGAGTGTGCGCGCGGCCGTCGGTGGGCACCGCGGCCAACGCGGCGACCTCATCGACCGGTACCGAGCGTTCCTGCCGGTCGGCAAGCGTCCACGCCTCGGTGACCTGCCCGTCGACGACGCGGGCGTTGATCGTGCCGGGCGGGAAGCCGCGCGGCACCCGGACGTCGTTCCAGGACGGGGCACCCGGTCCCGGCTCCCAGGGCGTCCCGGCGCGCATCCCCGCCATCGGGAGCAGTTGCTCGTCGAGCCGGGAGACCAGGAACTCCCGCAGCGCCGCCGTGGTGATCCCGCCGATGGCCAGGCTGACCACGGCCAGCAGGGCGACCAGGGTGACCACCAGGCGGGTGCGCAGGGACCACCCTGCCACCCAGCGGCGCAGCACGCTCACTCCGCCGGTTTGAGCAGGTATCCGGCGCCACGCAGCGTGTGGATCATCGGCTGCCGACCGGCGTCGATCTTCTTGCGCAGGTACGAGATGTACAGCTCGACCACGTTGGCCTGGCCACCGAAGTCGTAGTTCCACACCCGGTCGAGGATCTGCGCCTTGCTCAACACCCGACGGGGGTTGCGCATCAGGTACCGCAGCAGCTCGAACTCGGTGGCGGTCAGGGTGATCAGCTGACCGCTCCGGCGTACCTCGTGGCTCTCCTCGTTCAGGGTGAGGTCACCGACGGTCAGCACCGCGTCCTGCCGGGCGGTGACGGCGAAGCCGGAGCGGCGCAGCAGGGCGCGCAGCCGGGCGATCACCTCCTCCAGGCTGAACGGCTTGGTCACGTAGTCGTCGCCGCCCACGGTCAGCCCGGCGACACGCTCCTCCACCGCGTCCCGGGCGGTCAGGAAGAGCACCGGCACCGTGGCGTCGTCCTCGCGCAGCTTGCGCAGCACCTCGAAGCCGTCGAGGTCGGGAAGCATCACGTCGAGCACCACGGCGTCGGGCTGGAACTGGCGGGCGGCGCGGATCGCGCCCATGCCGTCACCGGCCGTCCGCACCTGCCAGCCCTCGTAGCGCAGGGCCATCGACAGCAGGTCGGTCAGGGTCGGCTCGTCGTCGACCACCAGCACCCGGACCGCTTCGCCGTCGGGCCGGCGCAGCTCGACCCGTCCCGGCCCGGCCTCCCTCTCGGTCATCATGACCTCATCGTGGTCCGGCGCGTTGGAGACAGCTTGTGCGGACTCTGTGAGCCAGCTGTGCGTACCGGTGGGTCATTCGGTCACCCCGACCGGGTCGGTGCGCACGTAGCGCATCGTCCAGACCGTGCCGTCGGGCCGCTGGCGGGCGTAGAGGTGGTCGGCGGCCGGCGTGGGCGCCGCCTCCGGTCGCCGCAGCACCCACAGGCGGGGCGGAGCACCGTCGGGGCCGGCCGGTAGCTCCCGAACCAGGTCGTGGGCCGGGCCACCGACAAAACGTACGGTCACCTCACTCATCACCCGTATCCCTCCAGACTCCCTGGTATCGCGCTCCCGGCTCGCACGCTAACGCACCGACCGCGATCTCAGGCCGGTTTGCCCTGATCGGCGGCGGGGTACGGGTGCCGAAGCCGCCGGTGAGGCGGGCGCGAGGCGAGGGCAAGGGGCGGTCGATGAGAACGCTGGACGGGCGGTACCGGCTCGAACAGCGCATCGGTGTCGGCGGCATGTCGGAGGTCTGGCGGGCCCACGACACGGTGCTGGACCGGCCGGTGGCGGTCAAGCTGGTGTCCCCGGATCAGCCGGACGGCACGGTGTCGGTGGAACGGATCCGGGCCGAGGCGCGGTCCGCCGCCCGGTTGGCGCATCCCAACATCGCCAGCGTGCACGACTTCGGCACCTGCGCCACCATTCCCGGCCGGGAGACGCCCTACCTGGTGATGGAGCTGGTGCAGGGCGAGACGCTCGCCGCCCACCTGCGCGCCGGCCCGCTGGACTGGCGCATCGCGGTGCGGGTGTGCGCGGAGGTGAGCGCCGCCCTGGCCGCCGCGCACGGGCACGGCATCGTGCACCGCGACGTCAAACCGGCAAACGTCATGCTCACGCCGACCGGGGTCAAGGTGCTCGACTTCGGCATCGCCACGCCCGCCGGGACCGCCGACACCGCCGGCGAGGGCATGGTCGTCGGTACGCCGGCCTACCTGGCCCCGGAACAGCTGCGCCGGGCGCCCAGCACGCCGGCGGCCGACATGTACGCCCTCGGCGTACTGCTCTACTACTGCCTGACCGGGCGACTGCCGTACACCGCCGACAGTGTCACCCAGCTGCTCGGGCCGCAGCGGCGGCAGCCGCCGCAGCCGCTGCCCGAGGTGCCCGGGCTGCCCGCCGAGGTGGCCGAGATGTGTCGGCGCTGCCTCGCCGAGGAACCACTGCTGCGGCCGAGCAGCCTGGTCGCGGCACTGCTGCTGGCCGAGGTGGTGGACGCCCGGGTGTACGTGCCGATGCACGAGCCGCTGCTGCCGCGACAGCGCGCGGTGAGCCCGTGGACGGAGCAGGCGGCCGCCGAGGCCACCGAGGCGGTGGTCGGGGCCCAGTGGAGCCGGCAGGGCGGGTGACTTCGGTTTCACCGGGGCGGCGTCGGGTAGCCGGGCGGTGAGTGACGGGAGGAACGCGATGCCGAGTTCCTGGCTGAACGAGGTTGCCGCCGCGACCGCCGAGGGCGGTCACATTCACACCGACGACGAGGCGCTGTCCACCACCCTCGCCTCACCGCTGGCACCACACAGCACGGGGCTGACCCCCTCGCAGCTGCTCGCCGCCGCGTACGCGTCCTGCCTGCACCATGCCGCGGTGGAGGCGGCCGGCGGGATCACCGACGAGGCCCACACCGTGCAGGTACGCGCGGAGGCCAAGCTGGGTCGCGACGACGACGGGCGGTACCGGGCCGATGTGCACGCCTCGATCTCCTCGGTCGGTCTGAGCCGTGAGCAGCTCGCCGAACTGGTCGAGCACGCCGACCGGCTGTGGCCGTTCTCCCGCGACGACGGCGGCCGCCACCGGCTCACCGTCACCCCGGCCGAGAACGGGCGACACTAGGCAGTCATCGTCAGGGCGGCCGAGGCGGCCGCCCTGGGGGGCCGATGGCGGGGTCGACCGTTCGGTGGATGCCGACCAATGCGGTCAAGACCTCGACCAAGATCACCTTTTCCTGCCGGTTTCCGACGACATTCCGGTCATGGCGGAAATAGCAGGTTGCTGCTGATCGTCGGCTATCGGCGCCGCTGAGGGGAATCACCCGGCCGTTAGCCGCAAAATGTGACTCATGCCATCAAGCCACCCGGATGGCAGGACGCCGAGACCTCTCTAACCTCGGCGGATGCACCCCGACGACGACTTCGACCAGAAGCTGCCCCCACAGCAACAGGCAAGCCAGTCGGCCGATGGTTCATCACCCGAAAGGGTGACCGGCCGGCATCGCGCCGCGATTGCGCCCCGTCGCGGCATCGCCGCCGCACTGGGCGGCACCGGGCTGCGGGTGGCCCTGGCCACCGGCGTGGCCTGCTGCCTCGGCGTGACCGCGGTGGCGGTGGCGTCGACCCGCGACACCGACGAAGCTCCCCGCCCTCAGGTGGCCGAGGCTGTGGCCGACCGCGTGCTGGCCGCCGAGGACGGTGCCGCCTCCCGATCCCTGGAACGCACCAGCCCCTCCCCCACACCGTCGAGCAGTCCCAGCCCGTCCGCCTCTCCCACCGCCAAGCCGTCCGCCACCCCGAAGCCGAAGAAGACGACGGCCAAGCCGACGAAACCACCCCGCCCCAGGCCGGTCGCCGGGCTGACCCAGGCGCAGATGGACAACGCCAAGGTGATCGTGGATGTCGGCGTCGACATGAAGATCCCGCGCAAGGGCCTGGTCGTCGCCGTCGCCACCGCGATGCAGGAGAGCACCCTGCTCAACTACGCCAGCGGTGTGCTGCCCGAGTCGCAGAACTACCCCCACCAGGCCATCGGCTGGGATCACGACTCGGTCGGGCTGTTCCAGCAACGCCCGAGCAGCGGCTGGGGCACCGTCCGCGACCTGATGCGTCCCGCGTACTCGGCCCGCGCCTTCTACGAGGCCCTGCTGGAAGTGCCCGGCTGGGAGCAGATGAGCCTGACCCTGGCCGCGCAGGCCGTGCAGATCTCCGCCTTCCCGTACGCGTACGCCCAGCACGAGGAGCGGGCGAACACCATCGTCGCCGCACTCCTGAGCTAGGACGGGTCAGGGGCGCTGCTTGGGCAGCACGACCACCCGGCCGAAGAACTCGTCGATGCGGTGCACCACGTCGTTGAAGTCGTCGAGGTCGATCGGCTTGGTGACGTACGCGTTGGCCTGCAGGGTGTAGCTGCTGATGATGTCCGTGTCCGCGTTCGACGTGGTCAGTACGACGATCGGAATGGTGCGCAGATCCGCGTCGCCCTTCACCTCGCCCAGCACCTGACGCCCGTCCATCCGGGGCATGTTGAGGTCGAGCAGGATCACGTCCGGGCGGTGCGCGTCGGTGTGCCGGCCCTCGCGGCGCAGGAACTCCATCGCCTCCTGACCGTCGCCGACCACGTCGATGACCTTGTCGACGTCGGAGGCGGAGAGCGCCTCCTCGATCATGAGCACGTCACCCGGGTCGTCGTCCACGACGAGGATGCGAACCGGGTCAAGGGTACGAGCGGCCATCATTACCTGCCTCAGGTCGGCGAGGACGGGATCTGCGATCCTATGCTGGCGGGGAATCTAGCCCATTCCGACACGGTCGTCCGGTCCCGGGTCGGCAGATCCGTACCCGAGCACATCAGCCAGGCCGGTCACCTTGAGCACCCGTTCCACCCGACCGGTCGCGCCGGTGATCCGCAGCCAACCGCCCTGCTCGGCAGCGCGGTTGTCGCCGCGTACGAAGACGGCGATCCCGGTCGAGTCACAGAACGTCAGCTCGGCCAGGTCGATCAACAACCGTCGCTGCCCGGCGGCGGCCAACCGGTCGATCGCCTCGTTCAACTCGGGGGCGCTGCTCATGTCGAGCTCGCCGGCGAGACGGAGGCGGGCCGGTCCGCCACCGTCACGATCGGCGTACGTGACGGTGAACGCCACGACAATCCCCTCTCGCCGCACGGGACGAATGCTTGCAGTGCGGCAAGTATAGTGCGTGCCACACGGCGGGCGGCATTTTACGCCTCCGACGGAAGGGGCCGACGCCCTGCCGCCGGCAGCGACGCGCCACCGGCTCGCAGGTACGCTCCGGCGCGCGGAAAGTCGTGCAGCACGCCCGCGTAGTGCCGCAACGTCGCACCCACCGCGGCGGCCGGCACTCCTCGACTGGCCAGAATGGTCACCAGCCACTCGACGAACTCGGTGAACAACGAGCCGTCGTCGACGTAGAGCGCGGCGGCGAGGAAGTCCAGGATGTACCCGAGATCGCTGACCGTCGAGTCGAACTGGGCCGGGGTGTAGTCGCCGAAGCCCGGCATCCGCTGCGCCAGGTCGGCCAGCGCACTGTCGATCAGTTCGCCACGTCGACCGACCAGGCCGGCGTACTCGTCGTCGGCGAGGTGGGCCAGGTCGGCCGGCGCCACGGCCCGCAGCACCCGCTCGTCGCCGAGCAGGTCGGCGGCGGTGGGACCGTCCGGCGCCCAGGCCACTCCGAGGCGACGCGCCCAGCGGCCGTCCGCGCCGAAACCCCGGCCGCCGACCACGACCGGCACGTCCGAACGCTGACACGCCTCGATCATCCGGTGGGCCTGGGGCAGGCGCATCGGCAGCGCGCAGGCCAACGCGACCGCGTACGCGTCGTGCCGGTGCAGGTACGACACCAGATGCGCGGCAGGCACGCTGGCCCCCAGGAAGGTCACCTGCCAGCCCCGCAGCCGCAGCACCTCGGCGACCAGCCGCGCCGGCAGGGCGTGCCACTCACCGTCCATACAGGCCACCACGATCCGACCGCGGTCGCCTCGGGGATTGGCGTACGCGGCGATGGCCGCCACCACCCGCTCGCTGACGTGCGTGGCCGCGTGTTCCTGGGCCACACTCCACTCGTTGCGCGCCCACCGCTCCCCCACCTCGGCCTGCGCCGGTGCGACCAGATCCAGCAGCACCCGGTCGGCAGGCACGCCCGCGTCGAGCAGTTCCCGGGCCACCTCGACGGCGGCCGGTTCGTCGGCTTCGGCGAGGCAGTGCAGATAGCGCGGGTAGAGCGCTGCGGGAGAGATGCCCGTCGTCGCCATGGTCACGAGGTCGTCGCCCCTTCCCGCACCACCGGAGTCGGAGTGGGCACCGCGTGCAGGTGCCGGTGTGGCCGGGTGCCGGTGGCACGCAGCGCCAGCACCGCGATGTCGTCGTGGTCGCGCTGGGCCAGCCAGTCGCAGGTGATCTGCTCGACCCGTTCGGCGAGGGCCGGCGCCGGCATCCGCTGGCAGCCGGTCAACGCCTGCATCAGGCGCTCGGTGCCGAGTTGCTCCGCGCCCCGGCGACCGCCGCGTGCCTCGGTCACCCCGTCGCTGTAGAGCAGACAGGTCTCGCCGGGGGCGAGCCGGGTGGAAACCTGGCTGACCCGTGGGTCCGGGACCACCCCGATGAGCATCCCGTTGAGCGGGAGCTGTTCCACCTCACCGGTGGACCGCACCACCAGCGGAGGCAGGTGGCCTCCGCCGGCCAGCGTCAACACCAGGCCGCCGTCACGGTGCGGCCGGACCACACCCAGCACCATCGTGGCGAACCGACCCTGCCCGTGCGCCAGGGTGCTCTCCAGCAGCGCGTCGTTGAGCAGCCGCAGCAACCGGGCCGGCTGCGCCTCGATGCGGTGCAGCGCATGCAGGCACTGGCGCAGCTGGCCGGTGAAGACGGCGGCCTCCACCCCCTTGCCCGAGACGTCGCCGAGAAAGAACACCGAGCCACCGTCGGGCAACCGGTGGGAGCCGTAGAAGTCGCCGCCGATGCGCAGACCGGCCTGCGCCGGCCGGTACGCCGTGCCCCACTGCACGCCCGGCACCTCCGCCGGCTCCACCGGCAGCAGGCTCGCCTGCAACGTGTCGGCCACCTCGGCCTGGTTGCGGTAGAGCAGGGCGGTGGTCAACGCCGCGCCGGCCCGGTCGGCGAAGGCCCGCAGCAGGTCGAGATCGTCGTCGGTGTACCAGTGGGCCGCCGGCCGGGCCACCAGCAACACGCCCACCGGCGCGTCCCGACCGGGCAACGCCACCAGTCGGACACTGGCGTCGGCGGCGTCGATGCCGGGCAGCCAGCCCGCTTCGACGGCCTGTTCGGCGAGCCAGTCGACGGTGTGCGGCTGCACACCGTGCAGGCTGTCGATGACGGCTGCGGGCAGCTCCGCCGCGGCCAGCACACCCCGGTCCAGAGTGGGCAGATCGTCCTCGGCCCGGCGGGCTCGCCACCACCGGGCCCGCCCGGAGCGGGGTGCCAGGATCAGCACGGCCGCCTCGGCCAGCGTCGGCACGGCGAGCCGCACCACGGCAGCGGCGGCGCGGTCGGGGTGCAACGGGTTGCCGAGTTTCTCCCCCACCACGGCCAGGAACGCCGAGCGGGCGCGTTCGGCCGCCAACTCGTCGGCCGGGCCGCTGTCTTCGCTGACGTCCTCGACGTACCAGCAGGTCGGGCCGGCGGAGAGCGGCACCCGCCGGACCCGCAGCCGACGTCCGTTGCGCACGATCTCGGCGGTCGAGCCGTCCAGTGCGTCGAATACGGCGCAGGAACCACCCACGACGATCTCCGGAAGCAGCCGCTGCGCGACCGGGCTCACCTGCCACACCACGCCGTCCGGGCCGCACAGCACCAGCCCTTCCCGGAGGTGCTCGACGATCTCCGGCCAGCCGGCGAACTCCGACGAATCGATGGTGGGCGGGGCGGCGGTGGACGCGGCAGGACTCCACGCCGGGGCCTGCGGGGCACTCGGCGTGAACCGTCCGTCGCCGGGGTCGATGTCCCTGACGTCGGCACCAGTCACCAGGTGAGCCCCACTCCTTCTCGATGCCGCACCCGCGCGCCGCGGTGTGCCTGGTCGCGTTCCGTCACCAGGGTACGCCGGTGTCGGCGCACCGCCAGTCGAGCGACGTTCCGACGCTACCGGCCGCCCCTCAGTCAGGGCGACGACGAGGTTGTTACGATCCGGACGCCCCTGCCCGCCCGCCAGCCGCGGAAGGCGTGATCGTTGCTGTCCCACGGTCGAAGACCCGAGACCACGCCGCTGAGCGTGATCGTCGACCGGTCCGATCCCGACATGCCGGTGATTCGGGTGGGCGGCGATCTCGCCTACACCACCGCGAGCCCGCTGCGTTCGGAGATCGACCGGGAACTGCAGGCCGGTCCCGCCACCCTCGTGCTCGACTTCGCCAACCTCCAGTTCATCGACAGCACCGGGCTCAGCATCATCGTGCACACCTGGCGTGAAGGGCTGCGCGACGGCGTGACCCTGCGGCTGCGCGCGGTGCCTCGGTTCCTGGAGACCATCTTGGACATGACCGGGGTCACCAACCTGCTCGCCCGCTCGACGAGCGGCGACGCGCCGCTCGGCACCGAGCCGGACGGACAACCCACGGTCACCGCCTGAACGATCCGCGTGGTCGGCGGAACGCCGGCCCGTTCGCGTGGCGGTGAATCGCGCACCCCCGCGACTTGCGTTCCGCGGCGGGGCTGGGAGCATGGAGGCATGTCCTCCCAGCTGTTGGCCATCGAGGTCAGCCGGTTCGATGTCGGACGTGCGGAGCTGCGGCTCACCGGTGACCTGGACTTCGACAGCGCTCCGGAACTGATCAGCGCCGTCGAGAAGCTACGCCGGGACGGCTACCGGCACCTCCTCATCGACCTGGCCGGAGTGGCGATCTGCGACTCCTCGGGTCTGAGTGCGCTCGTAGTGGCCCACCGGGGCAGTCCGGTCCCGATCCGGCTGGTCGGCATCAACCCCAACCTCCGACAACTGCTCGACCGCACCGGTCTGGCCGAGTTGCTCCAGGTCTCGCCCGCCGACGGCGGCGACGCGCAGGCCGCCGGCTGACACCGGCGTCGGGGGTGCCCCCGACCCTGGGACCAGGGGCCGGGGGCCGGAGGATGGCTCAGGGCGCCGTCACGACCGATCCGGCACGACGGGCCTCGGGCATCGGCTCCGCGTCGTCGGGCAGGCCCGAATCCGGCGTCTGGAACAGATAGCGGACGAACTCCGCATCTGTTCCGCCGTCACCGGGCCACTGTCCCGCGCAGTCGACGCCGATCACCTCACGTCCGGTGCCGTCGGCATCTTCCAGCAGCGCCCACAGACTCACCGGATAGCAGCGGGTGTTTTCGGGGGCCAGTCGCCAGCGGGCGTACCAGCCGGGCCGAGCCGGGACGATCTCGACAATCCGCTTCATCATGACCTGCCCTTCCGCCGTGCCTCGGAAGATCTCCGGTCCGCTGCGATCATCGACGCCGGTCGGGTGAGCGGCCCTCACCCGGCCGGGATGAAGCGTGCCTGCCCGCGCCGTCTTGCGATCCGGGCCGATCGTTTCGTTCCCGGTAGCGGTGGGAAGGCCACCGACGAAGCCCGAAGCAGCACACCAGCGGAAGCGAGGTGTCAGCATGCGCAAGCAGATGGAGGGCGACAACCAGCGGCGGCGGGCGCTGGCCCGGCAGGCCCGTGAGCGCGGCCGGCAGGCCGCCGACACGGGCGCCAGCCTGAGCGCGTCGAAGCAACTCACCCATCTCGACCAGTCCCGACGGTCCGGCCCACCGGCGGCCGGTCAGCGCCACAAACCGAACACCACGCGAGGTGGTCCCGCTCCGCCGTCGGCCGGTGTCCCGCAGACCAGCCGACCGCTGCCCGAGGCGGGCGTGGGCAACCCCGGCGTCACCACCATGGGCTACCAGGATCTCGTCGCGGACGTCGGCCGGCGAGCCGGCGTCGACTTCCGCACCGCGAAGGTGGGTGTGGAGTCGACGGTGCTCGTGCTGGCCTGGGCGCTGGGCACGGCCGAGCGTCAACGTCTGCTGGCGGCGGTGCCGGCGTCGCTGCACGACGTCGTGCCGGTCGACGGCATCGAACGGCGCGAGGATCTGCCCGGCTTCCTGTCCGAGGTGGGGCGGATCAGCGGCCGCAGTCCTGAGCAGGCCCGTTACCAGGCCGAGGCCACCCTCGCGGCGCTCGCCGAGCGCGACGGGGACCTGGTCGAGTCGCTGCACGTGCCGGACCAGTTGCGGGAACTGCTGGAACCGATGGCCGTCGGCGGTGGCCTGGTCGGCGCCAGTAGCGCCACCGCGCCGCTGACCGGCTCGGAACTGGCCGCCGCGCTCGATGCTCTGCCGTACTGGTCGGGCGACGACGAGGTGCTGACACGCACCCTTGAGCTGCCGTCGGACAATCTCGACCGGGTGCTGGACCGGCTCGACCAACTCCGCGTCCAGACCGGTCGGGGACCGCGTATCGGCCGGGCGGACCCGACCACGGCGGTGCTCACCGTCCGCACCGGTAATGCCGGTGGGGTGACCGCGCTGGATGTCGATCTGGCCCACACGATCGACGCCGCCATCGACGAGGCGGGCGCGGGCCTGAACGCCGGCTGAGCCGGCGTCCGGCCGGATCGAGCGGGCCGGTGAGGCGGGCAGCAGGAACGAGGCCGGTGGGCACCCCGTCCACCGGCCTCGTGGCCTGTCCGTTCTGATCACCGCACCGGTCCGTACCGGCTCAGTGCGCCCAGGCGGGCACCTCCGGCGAGGTGCTCTCCAGCGGCACCGCATCGGCCGGCACGAGGCCCAGTTGGGCCGCCGAGCGGGGCAGCGCCGCGTCCAGCACCCAGTCGGCGCTCACCCTGGCCCGGTTGCCGGGCATGGCCAGCAGGTGGTAGCCGCGGGTGACCGCCTTCGCCGGCAGGCCGGACAACGGCACGTTGAGCGGGTTGGCCGCGGCCTGCTTGCCGCCCAGATCGACCACCCAGCCCAGGTCGTGGTGCTTGTACGGGCGACGACGGCCCTGACCGTAGGAGGCGGCGATGTTGTGCGCGGCGAGCCGGCCCTGGCGCTGGGCGTGCTGCGCGGTCATGGTGCAGATCTCGCCCGGCCGGGTCAGATCCGGCACCGCGGCGGCGTCACCGCAGGCGTACACCTCGGGGAAGCCGGGGACGTTGAGGTACTCGTCGACGACCAACCGCCCCTTCTCGGTACGCAGACCCAACTGCGCCACGAACGGGTCGGGGCGTACCCCGACGCACCAGACCAGCGAGCAGGTGGGCACGTACTCCCCGTCGGTGAGCTTGACGCCGTCGGCGGTCGCCACCGCGACGGAGGTGCCCATCCGGACATCCACACCGCGTCGGCGCAGCACCCGGTCCGCGGTGCGCGACATCCGCCGGTCCAACTCGGGCAGCACCCGCGGCGCGACGTCCAGCAGCATCCACTTCGGGCGGATCTTCAGCCGGGGTCGCTGGCTGGCGAGTTCATCGGTGAAGAGCTGCCCGTGCGCGGCCACCTCCGTACCGGTGTAGCCGGCACCGACCACGACGAAGGTCGACCGGGCCTGCTGCTCGGCCGGGTCCGTCGCCTGCTCGGCCAGCTCGATCTGCCGGATCACGTGGTCGTGCAGGTACAGCGCCTCGGGCAGGCCACGGAAGCCGTGCGCGTACTCGGTCACCCCGGGGATCGGCAGAAGCTTGTTGACGCTGCCGACGGAGAGGATCAGCCGGTCGTACGCCAGCCGGTTACGGTCCCCCTCGGGCTGGGTGAAGCCGACCCACCGGTTCTGCAGATCGACGTGATCGGCCTCGCCGATGACCACGCGGACGTCGCCCAGCGTGCCGGTCAGCGGCACGGCGATCCGGCCGGGCTCCACCACACCCGCCGCCACCTCGGGCAGCAGAGGCAGATACAGGAAATAGTCGGTCGAGTTGAGCAGGACGATCTCGGCCCGGCCGCGGGCCAGCCGGCTCAGCGTCTTCGCCGCGTGGTAACCGGCGAACCCGGCTCCCACGATCACCACACGAGGTTTCGTCATCTCGGACCGGTTCCCGTGGATGACTGAGACAAACGTCCACGCCGGCCCGGTCACCCTCCGGCGGACACCTGCGGCAGCGGCAGCTGGAGCAGGGCGGTCCCGCGCAGGTCCAGGAAGGCTCGGTCCGGCGCGCGGACCAGTCGCATCATCACCTCGGCGCAGGTCGGGCAGCGCACCACGAGCCCCGGTGCGTGCGAGTAGACCCGCAGGGCGGCGACCGGGCCGGTGGTGCCGCAGTGGGCGCATCGGCCGGTGGCCGTGCTCACGTCGACCGCGAACACCTCCCCCAACGGGCCGTCGAGCATGTTGCCGTCGACGTACGGCAGCGTGGTCATACCGGGCCTCCTTCACTCAGCCGCTCGGGCGGCACTCAGCCGGTCGGGTACTTCCTCAGCCGGTCGGGCCGAAGCGTTCGGTCCGCACCAGGCGGGCCGGGTGTCCCAACCCGACGAGCAGGTCGGCGACGGTCTCCACGAACCCGGTGGGGCCGCAGACGTACACCCGGGGTTCCAGCTCCGGCGGCCAGCCGTGGGTGTTGACGTCGGCGAGGCCGATCCGGTGCGGCCGGTCCGGCCACTGTTCGGGCGCCTCGCGGGTGTAGACGTACGCCACGTCGAGGCCGGCATCGTCACGGACCCGCTGCCGCAACTCCTCGGCGTAGAACACGTCGTCCGGGGTGCGTACGGAATAGATCAACCGGAACGGGACGCGACTGCCCGCCGCCCGGCGGGCCCGGATCATGGCCATCAGCGGCACCACGCCCGACCCGCCGGCGACCAGCAGCACCGGTTCGGTCTGCTGCGGTCGCCAGATGAACCAACCGCCCAGCGGCCCACGAACCTCCACCGGGTCGCCCACCTGATAGCCGTCCACCAGGAACGGCGACACCTCGCCGTCGGGCACCCGCTGCACGGTCACCTCGATCCGGTCGCCGTCGGCGGGACCGGCCAGGGAGTACGAGCGGGCCGCCTGGTAGCCGTCGGGGGCGGTGAGGCGGATGTCGACGTGTTGGCCGGGCAGGTGGCCGGGCCAGTCCGGCACCTCGAGCACCAGGGTCTGCGCGGTCGCCGTCTCGACCCGGCGGCTGACCAGCCGAGCCGGCTGCCAGCGCATCCGCGCGCTCAATCGCCCTGGTACCGCTGCTCACGCCACGGGTCACCGTAGTCGTGATAGCCGGCGGTCTCCCAGAACCCGGGGGTGTCCTCGTGGCCCAGGTGGATGCCGCGCACCCACTTGGCGGACTTCCAGAAGTAGAGGTGCGGCACCAGCAGCCGGGCCGGACCGCCGTGTTCGGCGGGGAGGTCCTCCCCGTCGAAGGTGTGCACCAGCCAGGCCTGCCCGTCGAGCAGGTCGTCAAGCGGCAGGTTGGTGGTGTAGCCGCCGTAGCAGTGCGCCAGGGCGTAGTCGGCGGCGGTGTCCACGTCTTCGAAGAGGGTGTCCAGCGACACCCCCTGCCAACTGGTGCCGAGCTTCGACCAGCGGGTGACGCAGTGGATGTCGACGGTCGGCGTCTGTTGAGGCAGCGCCATCATCTCGTCCCAGCTCCACCGGTGCTCGGTGCCGGTCTCGGTGGTGATGACGAACTCCCAGGTGTCACGCGGCACCTTCGGCGTGGGACCGGCGGAGAGCACGGGGAAGTCCGGTGTCAGGTACTGCCCGGGCGGCAGATCCGGGGCAGCGGAACGCGGCCGACCCGAGAAGCCCGGCGTGATGATTCCCACCGCTCAGTCCTACCACGCCCGAAAGTACGCCGGGCCTGCTTCGCAGGCCGGCCCGGCGTGTCCGGTCACCGTCGTTCGGTGACGACCTCCTTCGACCCGGGTACGACGTTGCGGGTGGCCCGCAGGCTGGTGATGGTGACGATGATCAGCACGGCGACGATGACCATCAGGGATATCTCGGTGGGGATGATCGGGACGCTCTCCCAGATGCCGTGCGCCCAGTGCAGGCCGAGCTTGACGCCGATGAAGGCCAGGATGATCGCCAGACCGTAGCTGAGATGCACCAGCCGGCTCAGCGCCGCGTGCAGCACGAAGTACAGCGCCCGCAGGCCGAGCAGGGCGAAGGCGTTGGTGGCGAAGACGAGGTACGGGTCCTCGGTGATGCCGTAGACCGCGGGCACCGAGTCGACGGCGAAGACCACGTCGGTGGCGAGGACCGCCACCACCACCAGCGCGAGCGGAGTCAACGCCCGGCGACCGTCGACCCGGACGGTCATCTTGGTGCCGTGGTACTCGTTGACCACCGGCATGAACCGGCGCAGCAGGCGCACCGAGCGCATGTTGGCGATGTCGACGCTCTGCTCGTGGCCGGTGAAGGCGTCCCGGAGCAGTTTGGCCGCGGTGAACAGCAGGATCAGCGCGAAAATCAGGAAGGCGAAGTCGAGCGTCTGCAGCGCCGCCGCGCCGAGGGCGATGAAGATGCCGCGCAGCACCAGCGCACCGGCGATGCCGAACAGCAGCACCCGCTGAGCGAGCACGCTCGGCACCGCGAAGGCGGCCAGCAGCAGCATGAAGACGAAGAGGTTGTCGACCGACAGCGACTTCTCGACCAGGTAGCCGGCGAGGTAGTCGATGCCCTCCCGCCTGCCGTACTGCGACCAGACCCAGGCGCCGAAGGCCAGCGGCAGGGCTATGTAGAAGGCGGACCAGCCGAGTGCTTCCTTCAGCGACACCTCGTGCGGGCGCCGGGTCACCACGAAGTCGAGCACCAGCAGCGCGATGACTCCGGCAATGGTGATCGCCCAGAGCGAGGGCGTGCCGATTGACTGCAAACCGGCAGCTACGTACGACATTTCGGACATTTGGGGCCTCCTCGAACACCGTGTCATGTTCGAGGTCTCCTTCACCCACGGAATCGTGGGCAACCACCCGAGGCGCACCCTGGGCACGCCGTACTGACCGGTATGGTTCGTGGGAAGTACTCCCCTCGTCCCGACAAGGTTAGGACAGCCCGAACCGGCCCGCCAGGCGGGGCGGGCGGGTCGCGTCACACCGGCGCGGAAGCGAGCCCTTATCGTGACCGAGATGACCGCTGAGCTGCCGACCGGCCCGTTGACAGGCGTACGCGTGATCGAGCTGGCCGGCATCGGACCCGGCCCCTTCGCCGCGATGATGCTCGCCGATCTCGGCGCCGATGTGATCCGGGTGGACCGGGTCGGCGACGTGGACCCGAGCGGCTTCGGCACCCCGCACCCGGACCTGCTCAACCGGGGGCGTCGCTCGATCGCCGTGGACCTCCGGTCGACCGACGGCCGGGAGGTGGCGCTGGCCCTGATCGGCGACGCCGACGCCCTGATCGAGGGTTTCCGCCCGGGCGTGACCGAACGGCTCGGCCTCGGCCCGGCCGACTGCCACGCGGTCAACCCGCGACTGGTGTACGGCCGGATGACCGGCTGGGGGCAGGACGGCCCGTACGCGCCGTACGCCGGACACGACATCACCTACCTGGCCCTGACCGGCGTCCTGCACGGCATCGGCCGGGCCGCAGAGCCGCCGGTGCCCCCGCTCAACCTGCTCGGCGACTTCGGCGGCGGCGGCATGATGCTGGCCCTGGGCGTCGTGGCCGCGCTGTACGCGGTACGCGGCGGCGCGGCCGGTCAGGTGGTCGACGCGGCGATCGTGGACGGCGTCGCGGTGCTCAGCACCCAGATTCACGCGCTGCGCCGGCTGGGCATGTGGCAGGACCCTCGGGGGGTGAACCTGCTCGACGGCGGCGCCCCGTTCTACGACAGCTACGAGTGCGCCGACGGCCGGTACATCGCCGTCGGCGCGTTGGAGCCGAAGTTCTACGACGAACTGGTCCGTCGCACCGGTTTCCCGCTGCCGCCCGACGAGGCGCCCGACCGCACCGACCCGGCGAACTGGCCGGCCCTGCGGGCTGCCTGGGCGCGGCTGTTCCGCACCCGGCCCCGGGACGAGTGGGCGGCCCTGCTCGCCGCCTCCGACTCCTGCCTGGCACCGGTGCTCGACTGGCAGGAAGCACCGGAGCACCCGCAGCTGGCCGCCCGGCGGACCTTCGTCGTCCACGACGGGGTACGCCAACCGGCACCGGCCCCCCGGTTCTCCGGCAGCCCCACCGCGGTACGTCGACCACCACCGTGGCCCGGTGAACACACCGACGAGGTGCTCGACGAGATCGGCTACCCGGCGGACCGGGTGGCGCAACTGCGGGCCGCCGGCACGGTCGGCTGAGCCCGCCCTGCCCGGCATCGTGCCGCCGTGACGTGCCGGCCGTCGGTCAGCGGCGGCGCAGGGTGGCGCCGGGGGCCATCGCGGGCTCGACGATGTCGCGGTAGTCGCGGGGCAGTTGCACGACCAGCTCGTCGAACTCGCCGCCGGTCACCGCCTCACGGATGGTGATGAACACCGCGCTGATCACGCCGCGGGCCGCCGACTCGTCGATCTGGGCGCGCAGCGCCACCCGGGCGACGAACTCGCCGGCGCCGAAGCGCTCCGCCGCCTCGGTGGCGGGTGTCGGTCGCAGCGGCAGCCGCAGCGGCTCGGGCAGTTGAACGGCCAGATCCAGCACCTCGCCACCGGTCAACCGGTCGGCGAGCGTCGCCAGGGTGGCCTCGATCAGCTCCACCGCCCGCTGCGAGGACGTGCTGGTGCGCTGGGCGACCTGATCGACGAACGTGTCGTAGTTCATCGCGTACCCCCTCGCCGCGCGGTTACCCGCGGCGACGCGCCGGAAACGGCTGCCGGTTTTCCCGCTTGCGGCGCGTGACACCGGCTCGGCCGGGTAACCGCGCCCGGTCGTGGCGGATCGAAGCCGGGAGGAGCCGACACCATGGCGAGTTACGCCGACGTACTGCACTACCTGTCCAGTTTGGACTATCCCGCCGGCAAGGACGACGTGCTGCGGGAGGCCGAGCGGGAGGGAGCTCCGCCGGACGTGCTGCGTGCCCTGCGCGCGTTGCCACCGGTGGACTATGCCAACGGCCCGGAGGTGGCCCGCTCGGCGGGCATCGAGGCAGCTCCCGAGGTGGACGACGCACAGCGCGCCGCCGCCGGCCGGGACAAGCGTCATCAGCGGGTCTCGCAACACCTGCGCAGCATCTGAAACCGGCGGCGCGGCGGCCGGAGCGTCAGGAGGGCGCCCCGGCCACGAACCGCGACCGGCGGCGCCCCTGAGTAGCCACCTGCCCTGGTGGTGTCCCGTCCGAACCGGTCGGGACCACCAGGCGGCCCACAGATCACCCGAACCGGGTGACTGCTGCTACCGCGAGAATCATACGACACGCATCAGCCGAACGGTCAGCAGGGGGTCGTCGAACGAATATCTCAGGCGGGCAGCTCCGCGTACCGGCGCTCCAGGTCGATCCGGGCCAACGCCCCGACCAGCCAGGCCAGCCGTTCCGACTCGCCACCGCCGGCCAGCACGGCGAGATCCTCGGCGGACCGGCCCAGCTTGAGCCGGCGGGCCGCGGCCAACGCCCGCCGGTCGGCCACCGGCGCCACCTCGCCCCACAGCGCCTGGACCTCGCGCAGGAAGAGTTCGACGACCGCGGCGTCCACCCCGGGAAGCGCGGTGAGCAACTCCCGCTCGCGGTCCGGGTCGTACCCGGCGGCGGAGCGCAGCCGCCGCAGGTCGCCCCGATACCGCTGCACCACGGTACGGGCCAGGTCACCCAGCAGGTCGGCCAGCGCGTCGACGTCACCGCGTTGACCGCGCTCGCGCAGCACCCGGACCAGGTCCTCGTGCAGTGCCCGGGCCAACCGGGCGGCGCTGTCCCACCCGGCGTCCGGCAGTGCGTGTGCGCTGTCCAGGGCCCGCCGGTAGTCGCCGCGGCGAGCCAGCAGGATCGCGAGGCAGAGCAGCTGGAACAGGCTGGCCGGATTGTTTGTCACCCGGAAGCCGTACTGCTCGGCGAAACCTCGACCGCTGCCGGCCAGCCGCCGTACCAGACGCTTCTTGTCCTCGATGGTGGACGTCGCCGTTGCCATGCCGGCTACTACCCGCGCCCGGGCCGCTCACGCCTGCGGTGGCGGCCGGTCAGTCCCGCCAGCCGCCGGCCCGGTCCCGGGCCTTGAGGCGGACCGTCGGCAGGGCCGGCGCGGGCAGCGGGGGATCCGGGTCCTCGGCGACCGTGCCGAACCGGCGGCCGGCCATCCAGTCCTCGCGGGCGGCGTGGATCTCCTCGTGGTTGCGACCGACGAAGTTCCACCACATCACCAGCGGCTCCTCGAAGGGGGTGCCGCCGAGCAGCATCAGCCGGGTGCCCGCCGCGCCGCGCAGGGTGAACTCGGTGCGTCCCGTGCCCAGCCAGAGCAGGGCCCCCGGGGCGACCCGTACGCCGTCGACCTCCGCCGCGCCGTCGAGGGCCAGCAGGGCGTACTCGAAGTCGGGCCGCAACGGCAGGCCGACCGGCTCGGTGCCGGCCAGTTCCAGCTGCGCGCCGACCAGCGGGGTGTGCACCCGGGCGGGTGACCGTTCACCCTCCAACTCCCCGACCAGCAGCGTCACGTCCAGCGCCCGGTCGCGCCAGCGGGGCAGCTGCGCGTGGTGGGCGAAGTCGGCCGGGCCGGAGCGGGCCGGGTCCGGCAGCGCCACCCACAGCTGCACGCCGTGCATCAGCGGCGGATGGTCGGCCGGCGACCGCTCGGAGTGGGCGATGCCGTGGCCGGAGGTCATCACGTTGAGCTGCCCCGGACGGATCGGTTGGACGCTGCCGAGGCTGTCCCGGTGCAGGATCTCACCGTCGAGCAGCCAGGTCACGGTCTGCAGGCCGGTGTGCGGGTGCGGCGGCACCTCCATGCCGGGGCGCTGTGCCACGTCGTCGGGGCCGAAATGGTCGACGAAACACCAGGCGCCCACCATCCGCCGGGTGCGTTGCGGCAGCAGTCGCCGGACCGTGGTGTAGCGGCCCAGGGGTACGTCGTGGCCGGGCAGCAGGACGCTGCCGGGATCGACGGTCGCCACCCCGGGCGGTCGGGTCTGCGCCGGCATCGACTCGGTAGGCTCCACGAGCCGACTCTACGCCGACCCACCTCGTCCTCGACGTGGCCCGACCGGCGTCACCCCCGGCGCACGGTGACCAGGTGTGCCCCGGCGACCAGGTCCAGGAAGACCCGGTCGACCGAGCGATCCCACTCCGGCGAGCCGAGCACCGTCCCCGCCGGAACCCCGTCGCGGCGCTCGTCGTACACCTGCACGTCGCCGGCCCCGGCGTTGGCCCGTACCCGCACCGGCGCGCCACCGACGACCGTGACGTCGAAGACGTTCACCCCACCGGTCACCCGCACCACGGCCGTGCCTCGGGTGCGGGGCAGCCGCAGTTCGGTACGGGTGGCACCACCGGCGAACTCCACACCGGACAGCCGACCCCCGGTCAGATCGAGTCGGCGTTCGGTGGTGCCACCGGTGATCCGTACCTGCCAGGTCACCCGGGCGTTGAGCAGCACCTTCACCTCCCCCGGCCCGTCCGCGAGCTGTTGCAACCGCAGCCGGAGCCGGTCGGCGGTCAACTCCGGGCGGGGCCGCGCGTCGGATTCGGCCGGGCTGGTGATGCGGTACAGCTCCTGGCCCAGGTCCGCCATCCGCAGCTCGAATCGGGTCACGCCGTCGACCAACTCGAAGGTGGCGCGCTCCCGGCCGGCCAGCGGCGCCGTCCGAACCTCCTCGGAGGTCTGCGCCGCCGCGCGGGCCGCGCCACCGAGCCCACCCGAGGATTCGGCGGTGACCTGCGGCTGAGGGCCTTCGCCGGTGAACACCCGACCGAGCCGGTGTGGATCGGACAGGATCACCACCACCGCGCTCGCGCCGAGCCCCAGCACCAGCACCGCGGCGGCGGCCAGCAGCCGCGCCCCGGCCGAGAAGGTCCGCCCGGCATCGCCGGACTCCGCGTCGCTCACGGCCGGATCCGCCGGTCGTCCGGCCACCGGCGCCGGCTGCGGGGTTGTCGGACAGTCCGCGCCCTGCGGTTGCTCGCCCATGCCACGTCCCCTTCCACGGTCCCCTACCAGCAGACACGCAGCAGAGGGCTGGTCGGATCAGCCAACGGCGAGGTCGAATGTCGCACAGCCGACGGCCGGTGCCCGCCGGAGAGGTCCGACGGGCACCGGCTACGGCGCGTCCGGGCGCTGCCCGGAGTGCGGGATCAGCGTGCGCCACCCGCCCCGAAGCGGTTGCGCCGCCGCCAGAGCATCGCGCCGAGCAGCATCACACCGCCCGCCGCGACGAGGCCACCGCCGACCTTCATCGGGGTGCCCAGGCTGCTGCCGGTGACCGGCAGGTGCGGCTTCTTCTTGTGCAGCACCCGCAGCTCGGTCGAGGCGCTGCGGTCCGACTCGCGCCCGGTGGCGGTGAAGGTGAGCAGACCGGTCACCCTCGGCGTGTACCGCCGGGTGAAGACGCCGGCGGCGTTCGTCCGGGCGGTGAAGCGGTCGACTGCGGCCGCCTGGAAGGCCACCGGTGTCATGGCGACCGTGCTGCCGTCGCTGCGACGTGCGGTGCCGGCCGCGGGCGCGGCGAGCGGCTGGGCCGTGACCACGATGTCGACCGTCTCGTTCGGCCCGAAGTTGCGGCCGGTGAGGATCACCGTCTCGCCGAGGAAGATGGTCGGCCGGTTCACCGTCAGCGTCGTCACCAGGTTCGGCGGGTACGGCGGTGGTTGAGGCGGATCGGTGACGGTGGGCGATGGCGACGGCTGCGGCTGCGCCGCCCCCGCCACGGCCGGCACGGCCACTACGGCCAGACCGACCGTGAGCGCCATGATGATGCGGGATAGCCGCATTTCTCGTTCCCTCCTACTGTGAACAGCTAGGTGCGGTAACAACTTGGGTGGTCCATGGGGTAGCCGTCGGGGTCAGCCACAGCTCGGCATCTCCGCTGTCCGTCTTGCCGGTGAGCAGGGAGACCTCCAGGGTCTTGCTCCCGCCCGGGCCGATCTCGACGTTCACGGTGGCCACCTGCCGACGCCGTTCGGTGCCGGTGGCCGTCACGGTCTCGTCCCCGTCGAGACGGATGTCGAGCACCGCCCCGCCGGCCGGCGCGTACACCGAGACCAGGGTGCGGACGGTGTACGGGTCCCCCGATCTGGCCAGACCGAGGACCGAGTCGCTGAGCCCGGAGGACGGTGCGGTGGAGCGCATCGTCACCCGCAGGCTCAGTTCGCGGCGGCCCTCGCCCTGGCATTCACCGACCGCCAGGTCGGCGCTCTGCCGGAGGTAGTAGCCGAGCTTCGCGCCGCTGCCGTCGTTGAGGAAGACGCCGACCGTCGGCACCGCGTCCTGTTCCGGAAGCGTCCCGGCCATCCGACTGTCGCCGAACGTCCGCTGTTCCTCCGGACGGGCACTCCAGAACAATATCCGGCGTTCTGCCACAGAACGGTCAAATGCCGATAGCAACCCACTCGGGGGAATCTTCCGCTCAAACAGGGCGTCGAACACGGAGCCGGCAGCGGCGGCGAAGAAGGCGTCCTGCTCGGCCGGTTCCATCCGCTGGTAGGTGTCGCTGAGCAGCGTCTTCACCGCGTTGTCGGCGGTCAACTCGACCCCGGCGGGCACCCGGACCGGGCCGGTCACCCGCAACAGGTACGACAGCGCCACCGGATCCACGGCGAGCACCCCGTCGACCGTGTCCTGCGCGCTACGGCGGTACATGTCGCGGTACAGCGCGGCAGCGGTCGGGAAGTGCGGGCTCAGGTTGACGTCGGCGGGATAGATGCCGGGCAGTTCGCCCCAGAGGGACCTCACCTCGGTCGGCACCTTTAGCGGTTTGGCGAAGGACCCGAGGCCCGCCGAACTGCCCTGAGAGCCCATCCTGAGCCGACCCTTGTTCGCCTCGATCAGGGCGTACGCACCGAACATGCCCCCGGTCGCGCGCAACTCGGCCAGGTTCTGCGACACCAGCAGATAGCGGCGTGGGCCGTCGGCCCCGAGCAACGGCGGCAGCAGCCGGCCGGCCCGGTCCGCGGCGGAGGTCAGGTCGGCGAGCCGGTCGATCTCGCCCCGCAGCCGGACCACCGCTTCGCGGACCTGGCCGATCAGCCGATCGTCGCGAATGGCGAGCAGGTCCGACCGGGTGCGCCGTACCGATGCGTCGACCTCGGCCAGTTGGGTGGCGACAGCCTGCAGGTCGGCGACGTCCAGCCGGCCCTCGCGGGGCACCAGGCCGCCGAGGTCGACCTCCAGCAGCGCCGGAAAGGCCTGCCGGGCCAGGTCGTCGATGGCGATGGAGATCTGCCGTACGGCCGAGAGGTTGGCACCGGCGTACGGCACCTGCCGGCCCAGCCACCAGCCGGGGTCGCCGGTGGCCCGGCGGGCCGCGCCCGACTGCTCCTGCAACGCGGCGAGCGTGCGCTGCGCGCGGGCGGTGTCCCCGCCGACCAGGTGGCTGCTCAACTCGCTGGCCAGGCCGGCGGCGTTGACCAGGTGGGCCCGGGCCTGCCAGGCCCGGAACCCCACCCAACCGCCGAGCGTGAGCACCAACGAGGTGACCACCAGCGAGGTGAGTAGGACGCGACGCAGTCGGGCACGCCGCCGTCGGCGGGATCGACTCCGCCGCCGACGCGGACTTTCACTGTCCGTCACACTTACCTCACTCCCAGCGATTTGGACAGAAGGCACCATAGTTCTAACAGGTAGTGACCGTTTTGCGACGTTAATCGCTCATTCAGCCCGAATGAGCTTTGGCTTCGACAGATCCGCTCCACCACGGGAACCGCCCACCGCGGCCTCCCGCAGGAGTCGCTCGATCCGATCAACGCCCCCGGGCAGCGACATCTCCCGCAGATACGCCTCCCGGCCGCGGCGGCCCATCTCAGCTCGCGCGGGCGGGGGTATCTGCGCGGCGAGCCAGAACCGGTCCGCCAGGCTGGCCCAGTCCTCCGGCGGGCAGGACAGTCCCGCCCGGGCTCGTTCCACGAGCGTGGCGGTGTCGCCGCCGGCCGAGGCCACCACAGGTGCCGCGCAGGACAGGGCCGCCGGGAGCTTGTCCGGCACGGTGCTGCGCAGCGCCGGCAGATCCCGCAGCATGACCAGCTGATAGTCGGCGGCCGCGTACAGCTCCGGCATGTCCAACGGCGAACGCCGGTCGACGAAGCGGATGTTGTCGGCGCGCAGCTCGGCGGCGAGCCCCCGCACCCGCCGCTCGTGCGCACCCGAGCCCACCAGGACCAGATCGATGGTGTTCTGCAGCGCTGCCGCCGCCCGTACCGCCGTCTCCAGCCCCTGCCGCGCGCCGATGGTGCCGGCGTGCATCACCACGCACCGCTCGTCGCGGCGGACCAGTCCCCGTGCGGCCGAGCCGGCCGGCGCGGGCCGGAAGATCCGCTCGTCGGTCCAGTTGAGCACCACCTCGACCCGGGCCTCATCGGCGCCGACCGCGACCACCGCGTCACGCAACGACGGCGTGCTCACCGCGATCGCGCTGGCCGCCTGGTAGGTCCTGGTCATGGCGGCGCGTACCCGGGCCGCCCAACGGCCGTCGTCGGTGTCGTCCGGCGCCTGCTCCGCCCACACGTCCGGCACGTGCAGCACGACCGGTATCCGGCCGAGCAGCCGCAGCAGCGTCGCCGAGGCGAACGCCGTCGCCGGCGGTTGATGGACGTAGAGGACGTCCACGTCGGCGAGGTAGCGTCGCCCGACCAGCCCGGCGCTGGCGGCGAAGGAGAGCCAGGACGCCATCCGGGGTCGGACACCCCCGTCACCCGTGCTGTAGCGGGGCACCCGGCGTACGGTCAGGTTGCGGCTGCGGGTCTCGTGCCGCCAGCGCTGCCGCCAGCCCGGGTAGACGTGACCGCCGGGATAGTCCGGAAACCCGGTGAGCACCCGCACCTCGTGGCCGCGCGCGGCCAGTTCCTCGGCCAGGCTGCCCGGGATGAACGCGGGCTCGGGCGGAAAGTGGTAGCTCAGGATGCCGATGCGCACCGGGACACCCCCGCCCCCGCCCGATCCGGCGCGGCGTCCGCGACGAGGGGCACCGCTGCTGCGTACGATGCCGGCAACCCCTCCTGGGACGGGTGCCGGTGGCGGCCGTCCTTCGTTGCGGCGCCAGCCTGTGCGACCGCCTCGTCGAGAGGGTTCCCGATGGTCAACGGAGTTCTGTTCGTCTGCCACGCCAACCTGTGCCGGTCACCGATGGCCGAGTACACCGCGCGGCGCATGCTCGCCGGGCTGCCGGTGACCGTGGCCAGCGCCGGCACGGACGCGGTGGCGGGACGTGCCATGCACCCGTACGCGGCGGCCGTCGTCGCCGAGGCCGGTGCGGATCCCGAGAGCTTCCGCACCCGACGGCTGGCGCCGGAGCACCTCACCGACGCGGTCCTGGTGCTGACGGCGACCCGGCGCCAGCGTTCGGTCTGTACCGCGATGGCACCGGCCGCGCTGCATCGGACATTCACCCTGCGCCAGTTCGGCCGCCTCGCCGCGGCCGTCGAGCCGCCGCTGACCGAGCAGGATGATCCGTTGGCCGCCGCGGTGACCGCCGCCACGCTGGCTCGGGCGCGGCTGCAACCCGCCTCGGGCGACGCCGACGACCTGCCCGACCCCGTCACCGGCACGCCTGAGCAGTTCCGGCGCTGCGCGGAGGAGATCGAACGGTCCCTGCGACCACTGGCGGTGCTCATCGGGACAGCCGGGTGAGTTCCTGGGTGTGGTCGACCGGCTCGGCAGGGCCTCGACGCTCGGCGTGCCGGCCGGCCGAGGAGCGCGCTGCCGCCGTCGACGCGGTGTCCGTCACCACTCGGTAGGCCTCGTACTGGTAGGCGTCGGTCTTGGGCACTCGCGCCATGTTGAGCACGCAGCCCAGCAGCCGGACGGAGACCGAGTGCAGGGCCCGGGCGGCGGCGGCCACCTGCGCCCGCGAGGTACGCCCCTGCTGGCTGACCAGCAGCGCACCGTCGGCCTGCACGGCGACCACCACACCGTCGGTGACCGCGAGCAGCGGGGCGGTGTCGATGATCACGATGTCGGCCGACTCGCGCAGCGCCAGCAGCAGATCCGACATGGCCTTGGAGCCGAGCAGTTCGCTCGGGTTGGGCGGTGCGGAGCCGCTGGGCAGTACGAGCAGGGACTTGTCGCCCCACCGCTGCACCACGTCGCCGACGTGCACGTCGCCGACCAGCACGTCGGTCAGCCCGACCCCGGAATCGACGCCCAGATAGTGGCCGACCTTGGGCCGACGCAGGTCGGCGTCGACCAGCAGCACCCGCCAGCCCGCCTCGGCCAGGGCGATCGCCAGGTTGCACGACAGGGTGGTCTTGCCCTCCCCCTGCAGGGCGCTGGTGACGGCGATGACCCGGGCCGGTTCGTGCACGTCGACGAAGCGCAGGTTGGTCCGCAGCTTGCGGACCGCCTCGGCGCGGGCCGAGGTCGCGGCGTCCCCGACGATCAGCGGGGCCACCCGGGCGCTGCCGTCCAGCGGGATCTCACCGAGCAACGGGCTGCCGGTGACCCGCCGCAACGCGGCGGCGTCGCGCAACCGGACGTCGGCCATCCCGCGCAGCACCGCCAGGCCGACACCGGCGAGCAGGCCGAGCAGGGCCCCGATGACGGTGTTACGGACCGGCTGCGGGGAGACCGGGCTGGGCGTGACGCGCGGTCCGCTGACCACCTCGATCTTGATGGGACCGGCGGAGCCGTCCGGCTTGGCCTCGACCTTCTGGACGAGTTCCACGAAGTTCGCCGACAGCGCCTCGGTGACCCGCAGCGCCCGCGCCTGGTCGGTGTCGGTCACCGAGGCCCGCAGCAGCACGGTGCCGTTCTCGGTGGAGGTGCTGACCCGACGCTGGATCTCCTCGGCGGTCAGCCCGACCTGCCGATCGGCGGCGGCACTCTGCGCCAGGCGGTCGCTGGTCAGCAGTTCGGCGTACGACTTGACCCGCTGCTGGAGAAACAGGCCGCCCTGGTAGGCGTCGGTGACGCCCTGGCTCGGGGTGGTGACGAAGAAGGTGACCGAGGCGACGTAGCGGGGCTGCGCCCGGACCGTGATCAAGGCGGTCACCCCGAGCGCCACCATGACGGTGACCAGGACGATCCACCAGTGCTGCCGCACGAGGCGCAGCTGGCGCAACAGGTCCATCAGGCACGCCTCCGGATCGGCCCGGTAACGCCAAAGAACTTCACGAAAACCCCCAAGGTCGACCGAATCTCGTGAAACCATTAAAGCGGCTTATGTGGCCTGTGTCCGGAGTTAGGCGTTTTCCTGGCCGTGACCCGCTCCCCCACTGTCCAACCGGACCGAGCGTCCGTCGGAATCGCCCTCGCGCCGGAAAAGATGCGGTTTCCGCAGGGAGACATCGACGAGCGGCTGCCGGGTGGTGTCGCCCGTTCGCCGCCCTCGCGCCCGCCGTCGCCAGGGGATAAGGTCGTGGCCGGTGTGCCGGGAAGTCTGGTCGGCGATGAGACCGTTACGCCCCGATCGACAGGTGGAATCCGCGCATGACCGACCACAACCCACGCCCGCCACACCGCGGCGTGCGCCGCCTCTTCTCCCGCACCTCCTGGCCGGAGGCCCGCTTCCTCGCCGACGTCCTGCGTACGGAGACCGTCGGCGGCGTCCTCCTGCTGGTCGGTGCGGTGATCGCGCTGATCTGGGCGAACTCCCCGTGGGGGGACGCCTACACCGAGCTGGGGCGATGGGTGCCGTGGCCGGGCGGCTCGACGCTGCACCTGGACCTCGACCTCGCCACCTGGGCCGCCGACGGTCTGCTGGCGGTCTTCTTCTTCGTGGTCGGCCTCGAACTCAAACGCGAGTTCGTCGCCGGCGAGCTACGCGACCCACGCCGGGCCGCGCTGCCGGTCGTGGCGGCGGTCGGCGGCATGGCGCTGCCCGCGCTCATCTACCTCGCCGTCAACTTCACCGCCGGTGGCGAAGGGCTGCGTGGCTGGGCGATCCCCACCGCGACAGACATCGCCTTCGCGCTTGCCGTACTGGCGGTTATCGGGGCGTACCTGCCGCAGGGGCTGCGTGCCTTCCTGCTCACCCTGGCCGTGGTCGACGATCTGCTCGCGATCACCATCATCGCGATCTTCTACACCGACGACTTCAACCTGCTCCCGCTGCTCGGCGCCGTCGCGCCCATCGCGTTGTTCGCGCTGCTCGTGCAGCGGCGGCGCACCTGGTGGTGGGCGCTCATCCCGTTGGCGCTGATCGCCTGGACCCTGGTGCACTCCTCCGGCGTGCACGCCACGGTGGCCGGCGTACTGCTCGGCTTCACCGTGCCGGTGCTCGCCGGCAGGAGCCGCGACGGCCGCCCCGTGCCGGGCCTCGCGGAGCGCCTGGAACACACCTGGCGACCGGTCTCGGCCGGCTTCGCCGTACCGGTGTTCGCGTTCTTCGCCGCCGGGGTTTCGCTGCGCGGCGCCGACCTGGGTGCGGTGGTCAGCGATCCGATCGTGATCGGCATCGTGCTCGGTCTCGTGGTCGGCAAGACGGTCGGCATCCTCGGCTCCACGTTCCTGCTGGCCCGGTTCACCCGGGCCCGACTCGACGAGGACATCACCTGGTCGGACCTGCTCGGTGTGTCGCTGCTGGCGGGCATCGGGTTCACCGTCTCGCTGCTCATCGGCGAACTGGCGTTCGGTGCCGGGAGCGAGGCGGGCGCCAACGTCAAGGCCGCGGTGCTGACTGGATCGCTGATCGCGGCGCTGCTGGCCAGCGTGGTCCTGGTCCGCCGCAACCGGGTCTACCGGATGATCGCCCTCAAGGAGCAGGTCGACCTCGACCAGGACGGCGTGCCGGACGTCTACCAGCGGCCCGGCGACTGAGCCTCCCGCGCCCCGATCATCGGGCCGCTTCCCGGCGCCTGTCGACCTGCTGTTGTCCCTGCTCGATCTCCTTGCGCAGGACGTAGTTCAGGCCGGTACGGATCGCCGCGACGGCGGCGAGCTGACCGATCTGCCCGAACGTCGGCGACAGGGCGGTCCGCAGGATGTCCGCCGCCAGTTGGAACTCCAGGCCCAGCACGAGGAACCGGCTCAGGGTCAGCCGGATCCGGGTGAACATCGCGGTGTCGCGGTGCCGCAGCCCGTCGACCAGGAACTGCCGCACCGCCCAGGCCACCCCGGCGACGATCACCACCACGCCGACGAACTCGACCGCGGTCACCACCAGCTGGTGACCGCGGTCGAGCACCCCCGCGACGTCCACCTCGGCGCCTTACCCGGCCGGCACCCGGGTAGTCGGTGCCGGGGCGGCCGTTCAGAGCAGTTCGCTGAGCGCGTCGATGATCAACCAGATGCCACTGATCGCGAACAGCGCGGCGGCGCCGTACTTGATGGTCCGCTCCGGCAGTTTCCGGCCGAGCAACCGGCCGACGATGATGGCGAGCGCGTCGGCGGCCACCATGCCGACCGTCGAACCGACCCAGGTGCCGAACCAGCCGTACTGGGTGGCCAGGGTGATCGTGGCGAGCATCGTCTTGTCGCCGAGTTCGGCGAGGAAGAACGCGACACCGACGGTGAGCACCGCCGACTTGCCGCCCCGGGCGGCCTTGCGCTTGTCCTCCTCGGTGAGGCTGTCACCCCGCAGGGTCCACAACCCGAAGCCGATGAAGGCCGCACCCGCCAGCAGCGAGATCCAGCCGGTCGGCAGCGCCGAGCCGAGGCCGTACCCGATGGCCACCGAGGCCAGGTGCACCACGGCGGTGGCCACGGTGATGCCGATCAGAATCGGCATGGTGCGATATCTGGTGGCGAAAGCCAGCGCCATGAGCTGGGACTTGTCTCCCAGCTCCGCAACGAAGATCACGCCGAAACTGACGGCCAGCGCGACGAGGAACCCCTCCATGACGTCCTTCCGGATCAGGCCGGGAGGAGGTACGGGGATGCCCTCGACCCGGCTGTACAGCCTGGTCGAAGGTCTCGCCCGCCTCGCTGCGCGAGGCCTCGTGGCCGGATGCGGAACGCACCAGTATGTCGACCACGATGTTGAGGGCTACTCCCCTTCGCTGCGCCCAGCCTAGCCGACCCCGCCACGGTCGGACGACCGGGTGGGGTGGCTGACGGCGGGAGCCCGGGCGGACGGGTCGCGGCACCGGCTCGGACGGAGTCAGTCGGCACGGGCCAGGGTCACCCCGAACAGGCCGTCCGGGTCGGTCCAGAACCGGTACGCGGGCAACCCGGCCGCGGCCAGTTCGGCGGCGATCCCCTCGGGGCGGAACTTCGCCGACACCTCGGTCCGCAACTGCTCACCGGCGGCGAAATCGACAGCCATGTCCAGCACCCGGACCCGCATGGGTCGTTGCGCCCGCAGTCGCATCTCGATCCACTCCTGCTCCGGATCCCAGAGCGCGACGTGGTCGAACGCCTCCGGATCGAAGTCGGCACCGAGTTCCCGGTTGAGCACCCGCAGCACGTTGCGGTTGAACTCGGCGGTCACCCCCGCCGCGTCGTCGTACGCGGGCACGATCACCGACGGGTCCTTGACCAGGTCGGTGCCGACCAGGAACCAGTCCCCCACCTCCAGAGCGGCCCGCATCCGGGCCAGGAACTCGGCCCGCTCGGCCGGCAACAGGTTGCCGATGGTGCCACCGAGAAAGATCACCAGCCGTCGCCCACCGGCCGGCAGCCGATGCAGGTCACGGGTGAAATCACCGACGATGCCGCGTACCCGCAGCCCGGCGTAGTCGGCCGCGAGCGCGGCGGTGGAGCCGCGCAGCGCGCTGACCGACACGTCCAGCGGGACGAAGGTGCCCAGACCGCCCCGACGGGTGAAGGCGTCCAGGAGCAGCCGGGTCTTCTCCGACGACCCGGACCCGAGCTCGATAAGCGTCTTCGCGCCGGTCAACTCGGCGATCTCGGCCGCGTGCTCGGCCAGCACGGCCCGCTCGGTCCGGGTCGGGTAGTACTCCGGCAGCTGGGTGATCTCGTCGAACAGCTCGCTGCCCCGAGCGTCGTAGAACCACTTCGGGGGCAGCCACTTCGCCTCGGCGCTCAGCCCCACACGGACGTCCCGACGCAGGCTGTCGGCGACGTCCCGGTCGTCCAGGTGTATCTCCAACGGTTCGGCGCTCATCTGCTTCCTTTCGGTGATGCTTGTCGGTTCGTCCCGGTGGTGCAGGGCCCGGCGAGCGCCCGCTGGCGCACCGTGGTCGCGGTGGCCCGGACGAGCTGGCCGTCCGGCACCTCTCGCCAGCCCGGTTCGTCGTCGTGCGGCTCGGAGGCGAGCAGCACCGATGCGGGTGTGGTCCGCAGGGACAACGCGTGCCCGACGGTCGTGGCAACCGCCGTGTGCCCGTCGGTGAGCAGCAGGTTGAGCCGGGAACCGGGGGCGGCCGCGGCGACCCGGGTGACCGTCTCGGCGACCGCCTGCTCCGGCGCGACGCCCGCGCGCAGCCGGTGCCGCACCAACGCCCACAGCAGCGCCGAGTCGGTCGTCGCGTCGAGCGTGAGCAGGTCGCGTACGGGTAGCTCGGCGGCGAGCGGCACCATCGAGTCCGGCCAGCCGCGCACCACGCCGTTGTGGCTGAACAGCCACCGGCCCTCGGTGAACGGGGCGGCGGCCCCGTCGATCACCGCCATGCCGACCGTGGCGGAACGCACCGCGGCCAGCACCGCCGTGGTCGAGGTGACCGCCGCGAGGTCGGCGATGGTCGGGTCGCTCCAGATCGGCTGCGCCCGCCGGTACCGCACCGGCGGGCCGTCGCCCGGATACCAGCCGACACCGAACCCGTCGGCGTTGATCGTCCCCCCGCCGCGCATGTCGCGGGGGGCCCAGGACTGACGCAGCAGCGAGTACGGCGGATCGAAGAGCACCTCGCGCAGGGTCACCGGTGGTCCCAGGTAGACCAGGTGGCGGCACATCAGCCCACCGTCACCGGCGGGCCTGCTCGGCGTCGGCGTCGCGGGCACAGCGGAAGCCGCTGAAGATCTGCCGCCGGATGGGGTAGTCCCAGTTGCGGAACGTGCCCCGGCAGGCCGCCCGGTCCGTGCCGAAGGAGCCACCCCGCAGCACCTGGTGGTCGTCGCCGAAGAAGACCTCCGAATATTCGCGGTACGGGAAGGCGACGAAGCCCGGGTAGCCCCGGAACGTGGTCGAGGTCCACTCCCACACGTCGCCGATGAGCTGGTGCACGCCCAGCGGCGAGGCGCCGGCCGGATAGGCGCCCACGGGTGCCGGCCACAGGTGCCGCTGCCCCAGGTTGGCGTGCGCCGAGGTCGGGTCGTCGTCGCCCCACGGGTAGCGCCGGGAGCGGCCGGTGGCCGGATCCCAGCGGGCCGCCTTCTCCCACTCCGCCTCGGTGGGCAGCCGCTTGCCCGCCCAGGTGGCGTACGCCTGTGCCTCGTGGTAGCAGACGTGCACCACCGGCTCGTCGGCGCGGACCGGGGACCACCGGCCGAAACGTCGGTACGCCCAACCGTCGCCGTCGCGCCGCCAGTGCAGCGGCGCGCTCAGCCCGGCCTCCTGACGGTGCTGCCAGCCCTGCTCGCTCCACCAGCGTGGATCGTCGTACCCGCCGTCGGCGATGAATTCGGCGTACGCCCCGTTGGTCACCGGCGCGGCGTCGATGAGGTACGCGGGCAGCTCTACCCGGTGGGCGGGACGCTCGTTGTCCAGTGCCCACGGGTCGGCGTCGGTGCCCATGACGAACGGTCCGGCCGGCACCAGCACCTCCCCGGCGGGCCGTACGGTCGGCTCGGGTGGTGGCGGCGCCTGCAGCACCGCCGGCCCGGACCGCAACTGGTGGGTGGCGAGCATGGTCTCGTCGTGCTGCTGCTCGTGCTGCACGATCATGCCGAAGGCGAAGCCGTCGGCGACAAGTGGACGGCTGTCGAAGGCGACCCGGTCGAGCAGGTCGAAGACCTTGTCCCGGACGGTGGCCACGTACGCCCGCGCCTCGGTCGGGGGCAGCAGCGGCAGCGAAGGGCGGTCCCGGCGGGGCTGCTTGAAGGCGTCGTACAGGTCGTCGATGTCGCACCGCACCGGCTCCCGGCCACCGACGTCACGCACCAGCCAGAGTTCCTCCTGGTTGCCCACGTGGGCCAGGTCCCACACCAGCGGGGACATCAGCGGCGAGTGCTGGCGCATCAGGTCGGCGTCGTCCACCACCTCGGTCAGCAGGGCGGTCCGGGCCCGGGTGCGTTCCAGTTCCGCGGCGATCCGGCTGCGTAGTGCCTCGGCGTCCGCCCCTTCGGTCACGGTGTGGGTCACCCTTGCCTCCTTCGTGCCGCGGCCCGCCGTCGGCGCAGCCCTCGGTCGATGTCGTCGTGCAGTTCCGCCGGCAGGTCGAGCCGCGGCAGTGCCGCCCGGGCCAGGTCGAACAGGGCGGCGGCGGCCGAGGCCAGGGCCGGGTCGCCCAGGCCGTGCCGGGCTGCGCTCTGCCACCTGTCGGCCACCGGCGCCGCCACCGCGACGGCCGACTCGACCGTCGCGGCGTCGGCGAGCAGGGCGGCGAGCACCGCGAGCGGGAGGGTCCAGTCCCGGCCCGGCTGGGCGTCCAGGTAGCGCAGTTCGAGGTAGCCACGCGGGCGCACCGGCGGAAAGAGTGTGCTCGCGTGATAGTCGAGGTCGTCGATGGTGGGTGGTCGGGGCAGCGCCCCGTCGAGCCAGTCGGCGAAGGTGACGCCCGGTGGCGCGGTCCAGTCGCCGTCGGGATCGCGGACGCAGAGCAACGGCGCGGCGAGCACGTACGCGGTCCAGGCGGCGACCGGATCCTGGTCGGGTCGGCCGGGATCCCAGACCGCTGCGGTGCGAGCCGGGTCGATGCGCAGCCACGCGCCCATCCGCGCCGAGGCCCATCCGGTGTCCCGGCCGGCGTGCCTGTCGGAGGTGGCGAAGGCGGCCAGCAGTGGTGGCCCGATCATGTGCACCACCGCCCAGCGGGCCGCCACCTGCCCCGGTTCGCCCGCGTCCAGGCAGACCTGCAGCCCCGCGGTGGCGTACATCATCGTCCGCCCGGCCGGGCCACGCCTGTCGAAGGCCAGACGCATGGCGCGGTAGCGAGGAGTGTCGAGCAGCGCTCCGGGCGGACGGTAGGGATCGATTCCGGTGCGGCCCAGCCGCAGACCGGCGGCACCCAGCAGGCGGGCGACCTGGTCGATGTCGGACTGGGTGGCCTCGATCAGGGCCGCCAGGGAGGCGCGCGGTGGGGTGGAGATCTCCACCTGGCCACCCGGTTCGACGGTCACCGCGCCGCCGTGCAACAGTCGCAGCGCAGGGCTGGTCGGATTTAACGTGGTGGGGCTGTAGGGCCCGAGCGCCGCGCGCAGCCGCTCGGCGTCGACGGGGCGGGCCGGGTCGACGGCATCGTGGACAGTCCATTCGAGCTCGACGCCGGTGTAGGTCGGTGGACCGGTCTTGAAGCAGATCCGGGCGAGGTGCCGGGCGGCCGCGGCGCGGTCACGCAACTCCCGGACCCGGTCCAGCTCCGGTGACATCACCATGCAATGGCTCCCATCGGCACCATGCAACGGCTCCTTTCGGCAATGCCGGCTCAGCCCTGTCACGGTAGCCCGTACCGGTGACATCGGTGGACCGGTGGACCGCCACCTTCTGTCTAGCAGGCCTCAACCGAGCGTCAAGGGGAATTCCTCCGCATAGCGGCCAGGGAACAGGCCCGCCGGGTCGATCGACCTGGCGGCGGAGCCGGCAGCGGGGCCGTGCTTGGCCAGCCACTCCGGGTCGGTCTCGGCCAGCACCGCCTGGCAGTACGCCAGTACGTTGTCGGCGCCGCCGGCCGCGACCACCAACTCGCTGAACGCCGGGGTCCTCAGCGCCTTCTCCCGCTGGCGCTCCGACTTCGACAGGTAGGCCTTGCAGAGCCCCGGCCGGTCGGCGGTGTTGTCGGAGTTGCCCGGGCCGGCCTGCACCGTACGTTCCACCGTCGGCTCACGCGACTGCGGCGGTTCGGATGTCGGCGGCGCCGACGTCGGATCCGGCGCGCCCGCGGTCGGCTCGACGCTGACGCCGGGGGTGACCCCACCGGTGGCGGTGGGGGCGGCACCGGGCCCGTCCTGGGACGGGGTGACGCCACCCCGATCGGGTTGCCCGCCCGCTGCGCTGGGCGACGGCGCGACGGGGCGGGTGATCGGGGTCGACGGCGGTGCCGACCGCTCGTGCGGCCAGTCGAGCCGTACCGCCGCCAGGGCGGCACCGGCGGTGGCGGTGGCCGCCACCCCGGCGATCCAGACCACGACGCCGGCGGTGAACCGCCGCCGCCGCGTGGGGCGGGACACCGGAGGGGTCAGGCCGGCCTGCCGGGCGGCCCGGAAGGCGGCGAGGGCCTCCTCCTCACCGGCGAGTTCCCCGGGGCGGGGCGGGGCGGCGGCGGCCCGCAGCAGTCCGGCGAGGGGATCCGGCGAGCCGGACGGTGCGGCCGTGGGGCGTGGTTCACGCGCGGCGTCGAGCAGATGGTCGTGGTCGGTCGGCACTCCGGTGCCGTCCAACCGCCGCAGGTACATCCGTAGTCCCCTCACGTCAGCCGTCCACCGGCTCGGCATGCGGCGTCTGTGAACCGGTACGCGGCAGTGGCGGCGTGGCCGGTGTGGCGGCGGGCTCGTCGCACTCCTGCGTCGGCTGACCCAGCATCAGCGCCAGCCGACGCAGGCCGCGGTGGGCGGCGGTACGCACCGCCC
The DNA here is from genome assembly GCF_000204155.1 of Micromonospora maris AB-18-032. Lineage (NCBI taxonomy): Bacteria > Bacillati > Actinomycetota > Actinomycetes > Micromonosporales > Micromonosporaceae > Micromonospora > Micromonospora maris. The sequence goes on from NC_015434.1 coordinate 4,236,302, forward strand.
CGGCCCGCCGGCCGAGGACCCGCCCGGCGGTCTCGGCGTCGAGCCCGACGACGGCACGCAGCAGCACCGCCTCGGCCTCCCGGGGCGGAAGGCTGGCGATCATCGCGAGGGCGGCTTCGGTGCCGATGCTCTCCCCGGCCCGTTCGGCCGTGTCGGCGTCCCCGGCCAACTCGCTGAGTTCCTGCACCGGCACGGGCAACGCGGGGCGACGGCGTTGCCGCCGCAGGTGATCCATGGCCCGGTTCCGGGCGATGGTGACGGCCCAGGCACGGAACTCCCCACCGCTGAAGTTCGGCAGGTCGCGCGCCACCTGCAACCAGGTCTCCGAGGCGACGTCCTCGGCGGCGTCGGCGCCGACCAGGGCGGTCAGGTAGCGCAGCAGCCCGGGCTGGAGGCTGCGGTAGAGGAAACGGAACGCCTCCTCGTCGCCGGCCTGAGCCGCCTCGACGGCCCGACTCAGTTCACCGGACATGGCCTTGCCGCTTCCGTTCTACCGGTCCTTCCGTGGGTCGCCCGAACCACAGGCGCACCGGGCACGGGTCGATTGTCCGGGCTGGCACCGTTCCCCGCACCCCGCCCCCGTCAACCTGCTCGCTTCCGGGCCGTTGTGGCCCGGAAGCGGATTGTTCCCGACAGCACCGCCGACCACAACCACCAGCCGGAGAAGCCGAACCGACCCGGAGAGCACCGTGCAAGTGGCTCGTCACTGATGGTCATCATCGGGTGCCGTACGCTCATCGCGGTCGTCCGGGAGGCCTCCCGCACCCGGACCGCCGGCGCGCCGATCAGGCTCATCATGGGTACGGTGGTGCCGTGTTGTCTTCGGAGGTCGTACTCAGCGGTCGATACCGCTTGGACGAACGCGTCGCCACCGGCGGCATGGGCGATGTCTGGCGAGGCACCGACCTGATCCTCGGCCGGCAGGTCGCGATCAAGGTGCTGCTGCCCTCGCTGGTGTCCGACCCCGATTTCATCGCCCGATTCCGCGCCGAGGCCCGGATGATGGCGGCGCTGCGTCACCCCGGCATCGTGCAGGTCTTCGACTGCGGCGAGGACGACCTGGCCAGCGGCGGGCGGGCCGACTACCTGGTGATGGAGTTCGTCACCGGCCAACCGTTGTCGAAGCGGATCGAGGCCGAGGGCCGCCTGGACGTCGCCGAGACCATGTCCGTGGTGGCCCAGGCGGCACAGGCACTGCACGCCGCACACCAGCGCGGCATCGTGCACCGCGACGTCAAGCCGAGCAACCTGCTGGTCCAGGAGGACGGGACGGTCGTTCTCGTCGACTTCGGCGTCGCCCGATCGGTCAATGTGACCAGCATCACCAGCACGAACGCGGTGCCGGGCACCGCCCTCTACATGGCCCCCGAGCAGGCCGCGGGTCGACCCGTCTCCGGAGCGACCGACCTGTACGCGCTCGGTGCGGTCGCCTACTGCTGCCTCATCGGCAGCCCGCCGTTCACCGGCGACAACCCGCTCCAGGTCGCCGTACGGCACCTCGACGACCCGCCGCCGGAGCTGCCGCACGACATTCCGGAGGCGGTGCGGGCCCTGGTCGAACGTGCCCTCGCCAAGGATCCCGCGGACCGCTTCAGCAGCGGCGCGGCGATGGCGGAGGCGGCCCGCAGCGCGGTCTCGGACAGCTCCCTGCCCACCGCGATGGTGCCGGCGGCGGTACGCGGCCCCGGGCCGGACACCCGCACGGCGAACACGGTGGCGCAGGCCGTACCGGCCGGCTCGCGCCGCGGGCGCGGCACGCTGGTCGGCGCGCTCACCGCGGTGGTGGTGGGTCTCGTCGCGCTCGGCGCGGCGCTCAGCGCGGCCCAGCAGGCCAACACCCCGGCGGTGCAGGTGCCGAGCAGCGTCCCGGCCACCGACTCGGTCGTCGAGGCCGAGGAGCCGTCGGACGAGACGGAGAGCAGGCCGGCACGGGTGCCGCCGTACCGGCCGGCCGGCTCGACGGGCAAGGCGACCGCGTCGCCCTCGGCCTCGCCCAGCACCGGAGCGCCCAGCGAGTCGAACGAACCCGAGTCACCCGAACCGGCGCCGAGCAGCAGCAGTCCCGCTCCCGGTCCCGGCACCAGCACCCCGGCCACGGAACCGACGACCGCGCCCACCACGCCGCCGGCCCCGACGACCACACCGCCCGGCGGTGACCCACCCGACGACGAGTCCGAGGCCGGCTGACCCGCACCACAACGGCTCACCCACACGAGCCCGACTCAATCACACCAACAGCCTCGGAATCCCCAAAACGGACACCCGGCATCATAATTCATCTTAGGCTCCTACCAGCAATTACCGCCTGATGTTCGGGAGCCCGGATGAGTGTGGAGAAGCTGGTCGTCGTCGGCCAGGGGTACGTCGGCCTACCGCTTGCCATGCGAGCCGTCGAGGCGGGCTTCGACGTCGTGGGACTCGACGTCGACACCGATCGGGTGAAGCGGCTCGCGTCGGGCGAGTCGTTCGTGGCGGACATCCCGGCCGACCGGCTCGGTCGGGCAACGGCGACCGGACGGTACCGCCCGAGCAGCGAGTACGCCGACGCCAAGGACTTCGACTTCTGCGTGATCACCGTGCCCACGCCGCTGCGCGACGGCACTCCCGACCTGAGCTTCGTCGAGGAAGCCGGCACGGCGATCGCGCCGTACCTGCGTCCGGGCTGCACGGTCATCCTGGAGTCGACCACCTACCCGGGCACCACCGAGGAGCTGCTCCGGCCGCTGCTGGAGTCGGCCAGCGGGCTGCGCAGCCCCGGCGACTTCCATCTCGGCTACAGCCCGGAGCGCATCGACCCGGGCAACCGCACCTGGCGGCTGGAGAACACCCCCAAGGTGGTCTCCGGGATGGACCCGGCCGCGCTGGACCGCGTCGACGGCTTCTACCGGCGGCTGGTGGAGCGCACCGTCCCGGTGGACTCCACCCAGGTGGCCGAGCTGACCAAGCTGATCGAGAACACCTTCCGCCAGGTCAACATCGCCCTGGTCAACGAGCTGACGATGCTCTCGCACCAGTTGGACATCGACGTGTGGCAGGCGATCGAGGCGGCGGAGACGAAGCCGTTCGGTTTCATGCCGTTCAAGCCGGGCCCCGGGGTCGGCGGGCACTGCCTGCCGATCGACCCCTGCTACCTGTCCTGGCAGGTCAAGCGCCGGCTCGGGCGGCAGTTCCGGTTCATCGAGCTGGCCAACGACATCAACCACGAGATGCCCGAGCACGTCGCGCAGCGGGTGATGGCCGGGCTGAACCGCTCCGGCAAGGCGATCAGCAGCGCCCGGCTGCTGGTGCTCGGGCTGGCGTACAAGCCGAACACCGGTGACATGCGGGACTCCCCGGCCGTCGACGTGACGCGGCGGTTGCGTGAGTTCGGCGCGGAGGTCCGCGCGGTCGAGCCGTACGCCGCAGCGAACCACCTGCCCGACGGGGTGCTGACGGTGGACCTGAGCGAGCGGGAGATCCGCGAGGCCGACTGCGTGGTCGTGATCACCGACCACGACGTGTTCGACTACGCCCTGGTCGAGCGGCACGCCCGGTACGTCTTCGACGCCCGCAACCGCTGCGCCGGCCCGAACGTGGAACGCCTCTAGGGCAAACCACGCAACGGTCCCCGCCGGGTTCGGCGGGGGCCGTTGCGTACGCCGTCACAGGTCCGCGAGCGCCTCCACCACCGGTCGACGCAGCGCGCGGCGGGCGGGCAGCACCGAGGCGGCCAGCGCGGCCAGCACCGCGACGGCGAGGATGCCGCCGAGCTGCCCCCACGGCACGGCCAGGATGAAGCCGCCGCTGAGGCTGGCCAGCATCGCCATCGCCGAGCCGGTGACCGCGGTGCCCAGGGCGACGCCGAGCAGCGCGCCGACCAGCGCGGTGAGGACGGCCTCGACGGCGAGCATCGCGCGCATCCGTCCTCGGGTCAGGCCGACGGCCCGCAGGACCGCGTTCTCCCGGGTCCGCTCCAGCACCGACAGACTCAGCGTGTTCGCCACGCCCACCAGGGCGATCACCACGGCCAGGCCGAGCAACGCCACCACGAACGCGAGCAGCATGTCCACGGTGCTGGTGAGCATCCGCTTGTACGCCGCCTGGTCCATCAGGTTGACCGTCGGATAGTCGGCCAGCACCGATTCGATCGCCTCCCGGGCCGCCGCCGCCGACACCCCCTCGGCCGGCTCGATCTCGGCCAGGTAGCCACGCTCGTCGGGGAAGAGCCGGGTGAAGTCGGCGGCGACCAGCTCGACGACGCGACCGGGCGACACCGGGCCGTTGCCGACGTCCGGGCCGACGACCACGGCGGCCACCTCGAACGAGTGCCCGTGCAGGTCGACCCGGTCACCGGGCGACCAGCCACGCTCGTCGGCCAGCTCCCGGTGCACCAGCACCCGGCCCGCTCCGAAGCTGCCGGCCTGCCCGGCCACCACGCTCTCCAGCTGACGCTCGACAAGCGCCGGGTCGGCCGCGCGGATCCTGCCCTCGTCGACGATCCGGGACCGCTGCTCGTGCACCACGCCCAGTTCGGGCCGGGCGGCCAGCGCGTCGACCACCCCGGCGGGCAGGTCCCCGCCGATGCCGGTGACCACGAAGTCCACCCCGATCTGGGCGTCCACGCTGCGTTCGATGGCGGCCTTGGTGCTGTGGGCCCCCACCACGAAGGACGAGACCAGACCGATCCCGATCACCAGGGCGGTGGCGGTGGCGGCGACCCGACGGGGGTTGCGGACCGCGTTGGCCACGGCGAGTGCCGCAGTGATCCCGAAGGCCCGTCGGGCGGCGACGCCGAACATCCGGACCAGCGCCGGCACCAGCACCGGACCGAACAGCACGATGCCGAAGAAGCTCAGCATCCCGCCGAGGGCGACAAGCGCGATCTGCCCGGTGCCGCCCGCTGCGGCCAGGGCCGCGACGCCGGCCGCGAGGACCAGCCCGCCGAAGATCAGGCGCAGTCGGCCGGCGGTCCGGGTGACCTGGAGGGCGGCGTCGGTCAGCGCGGCCACCGGGGCGACCCGGGTGCCCTGCCAGGCCGGTACGAGGGCGGCGCCGACGGTGAGCGCGGTGCCGACCACCAGGCTGCCGAGCACCGTGGTGGCGGTGACCGTCAACTCGCCGTTGAGCGGGACGTCCAGGCTGTTCATCAGGGCGCTCAACGCGGCGGCCATGCCGATGCCGATCAGCACACCGACCGCCGAGGCGACCAGGCCGAGCACCGCGGACTCCAGCAGGGTCGCCCGGAACACCTGTCCCCGGGTGGCGCCGACCAGCCGCAGCAGGGCCGTCCGTCGGGTGCGCTGGGCCAGCACGATGGTGAACGTGTTGGCGATGACGAACGCCGCCACCAGCACCGCCACCGCGGTGAAGACGAGCAGCACCATGTTGAACTGGTTGACGTCGCGTACCGCGTCGTCGACGGCGGCGTCGAGGATCTCGGCCCGGGTGTGCACCGTCGTGCCGGCGCCGGTGACCTCGGCGATCCGTGCGGCGAGCGCCTCGTCGGCGACGCCCGGCTCGGCCGCGACGAGGATCCGGTGGTAACCGGACTGCTCGGTGGCGGCGAGCGCCTCGGGCCCGAACAGCCCGATGAACGGCCCGCCGATGTCCCGCGAGGTGTCGGCCACGTCGACCACACCGACCAGGGTGTAGGGCTTGGCCGCACCGCCGGCGCCGCCGACGCGGACCTCGGTGCCGAGGGCGAATCCCTCGTCGGCGACGGTCCGCTCGTCGAGCACCGCCTCACCGGCCCGTTCGGGCAGCCTCCCGGCCAGCACGTCGTACGACTGGAGGGCAGGGTCGGCGGGGACGGCGACGAGCACCCCGAAGCCGAGCACCGGACGACCGTCGGCGCCCACCACGCCGCCGGTGCCGACCAGTTCCGCCGCCGCAGCCCGGACGCCCTCGACCGCGCGCACCTTCTCGACAAGCGCGGTGTCGATCAGATCCGGGTCGGTGTCGGCGTCCGGATCGGGGTACACGCCGACGTCGGTGTGCCGGTCGAAGGTGGCCGCCCGGTCGTACGCACCGGCCCGCATGCCGTCGACGAAGATCAACGTACCGGCGATGAAGGCCACGCCGAGGACGACGGCGAGTGTGGACATCAGCATGCGCGCGAGGTCGGCGCGCATCGAGCGCAGGGTCAGACGCAGCATCGGGTCACCGCCCCCGGTGCGACGGAACGGCGTCACCGGCCCGGTCCGCGCCGGGATCCAGGTGGGCGAGCACGTCGAGGACCCGCTCGGCGGTCGGTGCGGCCAGGTCGCGGACCAGCCGGCCGTCGGCGAGGAACACCACCCGGTCGGCGTGGGCGGCGGCGGTCGGATCGTGGGTGACCATCACCACCGTCTGTCCCAGGGTGTCCACCGCCTCGCGCAGCAGCCGCAGCACCTCGTTGCCGGCCCGGGAGTCGAGGTTGCCGGTGGGCTCGTCGGCGAAGACCACCCACGGCTTGGTGACCAGCGCGCGGGCCACCGCGACCCGCTGCTGCTGGCCACCGGACAACTCGGCCGGTCGGTGCCGCAGCCGGTCGGCCAGCCCGACGGCGGCGACCACCTGGCGGAACCAGCCGGGTTCCGGTCGCCGGCCGGCGATCGCCAACGGCAGCAGGATGTTCTCCTCGGTGCTGAGCGCGGGCAGCAGGTTGAAGCGCTGGAACACGAAACCGACCCGGTCCCGGCGCAGCAGGGTCAGCCGCCGGTCGTCGAGGCGGCCCAACTCCGCGTCGCCGATGCGTACGGTGCCGGCGGTGGGCCGGTCCAGGCCCGCCAGGCAGTGCATCAGGGTCGACTTGCCGGAGCCGGACGGGCCCATGATGGCGGTGAACCGGCCGGCGGCGAAGGTGACGTCGACGTCGTCGAGGGCGACGACGGCGGCCTCCCCGGTGCCGTACTGCTTGCGCAGGCCGTGGGCGGTGACGGCGACGCCGGCGGTGACGTGGACGGGCGGTGCGAGGGACACGTGGATTCTCCGAGCAGGCGGTGATCTCTGACGTCCTCAGACGCTACGGAGATCACGACCGGTGGAGATCAACCTGCGCGCTCGACCCGGGTACGACCCAGGTGGCCCCGGACCGGGGACACCCGTACGCCTCAGGTCGTACGCCCGGACTCCGCACCGGGCACGACCAGCCCGCTCTCGTACGCCAGCACCACCGCCTGCACCCGGTCGCGGAGCTGGAGTTTGGCCAGGATCCGCCCGACGTGGGTCTTCACCGTCGCCTCGGCGACGTGCACCCGTTCGGCGATCTCGGCGTTGGCCAGCCCCTGCGCCACCAGCAGCAGGATCTCCCGTTCCCGCTCGGTGAGCTGGGCCAGGCGGGGGTCCTCGCCGGGGGTGGTGCCGAGTTGACCGGCGAACCGGTCGAGCAGCCGTCGGGTGATCGACGGGGCGACCACCGAGTCACCCTGGGCGACGACCCGGATCGCGGCGAGCAGTTCCTCCGGGGGCACGTTCTTGAGCAGGAAGCCGCTGGCCCCGGCGCGCAGCGCGGCGAACGCGTCGGCCTCGGTGTCGAAGGTGGTCAGCACCAGCACCCGTGGTGGGCCGGCGGGACGGTCGGCGCAGAGCCGGCGGGTGGCCTCCACCCCGTCCATGGTGGGCATCCGGATGTCCATCACCACCACGTCCGCCTCGACCCGGGAGAGCAGGCGCAGCGCGTCGGCGCCGTCGATCGCCTCGCCCACCACCTCCAGGTCGGGCTGGGAGTCGAGCACCATCCGGAACCCGGCGCGGACCAACGCCTGGTCGTCCACGATCACCACCCGCACGGTCATGCCGCGATCACCTCCGCTGTCGGCGACGACGGTAGCGGCAGCCGCGCCAGCACCTGCCAGCCCCCGGCCAGCCGCGGACCGGCGGTGAGGGTGCCGTCGTACACCGACACGCGTTCGCGCATCCCGACGAGGCCGTGACCGCCCGACGGCGGCGGGCCGGCCGGGGTGCGGCCCTGCCCGTCGTCGGTGACCCGCAGCGTGACGCCGCCGCCGACGTGGGCCAGCTCGACCTGCACCTGTGCGCCCGGCCCGGCGTGCTTGAGCGTGTTGGTGAGGGCCTCCTGCACCAGGCGGTACAGGGTCAGTTCGAGGGCCGGTGGCAGCGGGCTGGGCAGGTCGGTGACCGTGTATCCCACCCGCAGCCCGGCGTCGCGGAAACGCTGCAGCAGGGCGGGCAGTTCGGCCACGACCGGACGCCGGTGGGCCGGTTCGGCGGCAGGCGCGGGCGGGGCTTCGGCGGGCGGTTGCGGCTCCCGGAGTACGCCGACCAGGCGGCGCATGTCGTCCAGGGCGCGGCGGCCGGTGTCTGCCACGGTCCGGACCGCCTCACGGGCGGTCTCCGGGCTGCTGTCGAGCACGTACCGGGCCCCGTCCGCCTGGGCGATCATGACGGCCATGCTGTGGGCCACCACGTCGTGCAGTTCCCGGGCGATGCGGGTGCGCTCCTCGGCCACCGCCGCCCGGGCCTCGGCCTCCCGTTCCCGTTCCAGCGTCGCGGCCCGCTCCTCCAGGCTGAGCACGTACAGCCGGCGGGTACGGACGTTCAGGGCGAACAACCAGACCGCGCCGATGACCAGGGCGTAGAAGATGGCGGTGAAGTACCAGATGCCCGGGGTGGAGGTGCGGACCGCGGCGAACACCGCCCCGCCGACGGCGACCAGTCCGGCGATCACCCCGGCCTGTAGCCGGTCGGCGTACTTGACCACGCTGTAGAGCGCGATCAGCACCGCCAGGTCGTACGGCAGCGGCGCCCAGCCCAGGGCGACCTGGACGAAGGCCAGCACCGCCACGACGGCGGTCACCGCCACCGGTCGGGCCCGACGCGCCAGCAGGGCGGCGCCCATCGCCGCCCCGATCGCGGCGGCCCACCAGCCACCGGGCTGGACCGGGGCACCGGCTGTACTGACAAGCATCACCGGCGCGGCGACGACCATGTCGAAGGCGACGCTGCGCAGCGGATGACCGAAGACCGTCGTTCTCATCGGCACCTAGCGTACGCAGGGAATTCGGGCCGGCCGGCGGGCCAGTCCACGGTGGCGGGCCACCGCAATCGATGTGATGCATATCCATCGATGACCTCCACTGGGGCGTATGGTACGAGAAAGGTCCTTCCTTCTCGAAGGGTGTCGCCGATGGTCATACCGACTCCGGCGCGGGCGCGGTGGTTACGCGTCGCCAGCGCCGCCGCCACCGGACTGCTCCTCGCCAGCATCGCCGCCGCCGCACCCGGCAACGCCCAGCCGGTCACGCAGGCGGCCGCCACCTCGACGTCGGCCGCCGCGCCGCCGCTCGGCGTCGACGAGATCGCCCACAGCCCCAACCTCAGGCTGATCGCCAACCTGCCGAAGCAGTCGCCGTTCAACACCACGAACGCCCTCGGCACCGACATCGCCTTCCAGGGCAGGTACGCCTTCGTCGGCAACTACGACGGCTTCGTCATCTACGACGTGTCCCGGCCCAGCCAGCCGAAAATCGTCTCGCAGGTGCTCTGTCCGGGTGCCCAGAACGACATCTCCATCTACGGTGACCTGCTCTTCCTGTCGACCGACTCGTCCCGCAGCGACGACTCGTGCAACAGCGTCTCCCAGCCCGCCTCGGTGAAGGAGTCGTGGGAGGGCATCAAGATCTTCGACGTCCGGAACAAGAAGCAGCCGCGCTACATCAAGTCGGTGGAGACCGCCTGCGGCTCGCACACCCACACCCTGGTGCCGGCCAAGAACACCAAGTCGGTCTACCTGTACGTCTCCTCGTACAGCCCGCAGGACGCCTTCCCGGACTGCCAGCCGCCGCACGACTCGATCAGCATCGTCAAGGTGCCGCTCAAGAAGCCGACCGACGCCGCCGTGGTCGCCACCCCGAACCTCTTCCCCGACGGCGGCTACGAGGGCCGTACCGGCGCCTCGGCGACCACCGGCTGCCACGACATCACCGCCTACCCGCAGAAGGACCTGGCCGCGGGCGCGTGCATGGGCGACGGGGTGCTGCTGGACATCAGCAAGCGGGAGGCCCCTCGGGTGCTGCACCGGGTCCGGGACACCACCAACTTCGCCTTCTGGCACTCGGCCACCTTCAACAACCGCGGCACCAAGGTCGTCTTCACCGACGAACTGGGCGGTGGCGGCGGTGCCACCTGCAACGAGGCCGTCGGCCCGGAGCGCGGCGCCAACGCGATCTACGACCTCACCGGCCGGGGCGACAAGCGCAAGCTGGAGTTCCGCAGCTACTACAAGATCCCGCGGACCAACGGCGACACCGAGAACTGCGTGGCGCACAACGGCTCGCTGATCCCGGTGCTCGGCAAGGACATCATGGTCCAGGCGTGGTATCAGGGCGGCATCTCGGTGTGGGACTTCACCGACTCCCGCCGACCCACCGAGATCGGCTTCTGGGAGCGGGGACCACTGTCGGACAGCCAGCTGGTCGTCGGCGGCTCCTGGTCGGCCTACTACTACAACGGGCACATCTACTCGTCCGACATCCAGAAGGGGTTGGACGTGCTGGACCTCGACGACTGGCGGACCTGGACGGCCAAGCTGGTCCAGTTCCGTGAGCTGAACGTCCAGACCCAGCCCAGTTATCTGAGCTGGTAGGAGGTCGCCGGGGCGGACGGCGTCCGCCCCGGCGCATCCCCCTGGCTCACTGTCGCGTTTTGTCCCTCGCGTCCCGGGTACCTCGTCGGCACCTCTGGTACCAGGAAGGGATGCCGAGATGACGCGCACCGAGTATCACGTCGTGCCCGACGGTGGTGGCTGGAAGGTCGAGCAGGGCGGCACCACGGTCGGCACGTACGACACGAAGCACCGCGCGGTCGAGGCCGGACGCGAGGCGGCCCACGGCAGCGAGCCCAGTCAGCTCGTGGTGCACACCGCCGACGGCCGCATCGAGACGGAGTACACCTACCAGGACGACCCCTACCCACCGGCCGGCTGACCGTCAGCCAGACCGCCGGCCGGCGCCTGACCGCAGGTGGCGCCGGCCGGCGGCGGCGTTCTCGTCCCCCCGGTGCCGCCGCCGTCACCTCGGCCGGCTCCGCCGCCGGCGAGGCAGCGCGGGCGTGCGAGGATGGCCGGCCGTGACCGCCATCGGGGACGCCCCGACACCACCTGGCCGCCGGCCGCACCCGCTGGACGTGATCGCCGTCGGGCTGGCGCTGGCCGGTGCCGCCTGTGTCGCGACCGGGCTGCTGCCCCGCGCCGACGCCGCCGCCACCCTCGCCCGGATCCTGCCCCTGCTGATCTTCCTCGGCACGGTGGTGGTGCTCGCCGAACTGACCGCCGCCGCCGGCGTCTTCGACGTGCTGGCGACCCGGATGGCCCGCGCCGCCAGAGGGCGCTGGCCCGCGCTGTTCGCGCTCTGCGTCGGCTTCGCCGCGCTGACCACCATCGTGCTCAACCTGGACACCACGGCGGTGCTGCTCACCCCGGTGATGCTCGCGCTGGCGGTGACGCTGCGCACCGCGGTGGCACCGCTGGCGGTGACCACGGTCTGGCTGGCCAACACGGCGAGCCTGCTGCTGCCGGTGTCCAACCTGACGAACCTGCTGGCCAGCGAACGGATCGGGCTCGACCCGCTGGCGTACCTGGGCGTCATGTGGCTGCCCCAACTGGCGGCGATCGCGGTCACCACCGTCCTGCTCTGGTGGTTCTGGTGGCGGCGGGACCAACCGCCGGGCGGCCGGTTCCCGCCACCACCGACGCACCGACCCACCGACGCGGTGCTGTACCGCACGGCCCTCGTCGCCTGTCTGATCTTCGTCGCCGCGATCCTTCTCGGGGCGCCGGTCGGGCTCGCCTCGGCCGTCGCCACCGGCCTGCTGCTGCTCGGCTTCGCGATCCGCTCCCCCGGCACGTTGCGCCCGGCTCTGCTGCCCTGGCGGCTGCTGGTCTTCGTCACCGGGCTGTTCCTGGTGATCCAGACCATCGGCGTGCACGGGCTCAACGACCTGGTCGCCTGGCTCGCCGGTGACGAGGGGGGCACCTCGGGGGTGCTGCGTGCCGGCGGCACCGGCGCACTGCTGGCCAACCTGGTGAACAACCTGCCCGCGTACCTGGCCGGCGAGGCGGTGCTGCCGACCGGCGACCGGCAACGCCTGCTCGCGCTGCTGGTCGGCACCAACGTCGGCCCGCTGGCCCTGCCCTGGGCCTCCCTGGCCACCCTGCTGTGGCTGGAACGATGCCGGGCCGCGCGGGTACGGGTGCCGCTGGCGCGGTTCCTGCTGACCAGCACCGTGCTGGCGGTGCTCGGCACCCTGGCGGCGGTCGGCGCCCTGCTGCTCACCGGCTGAACCCGCCCAGGTCTTGTTCCCGGACGTCACCGACCCATAGACTTTGCTTTGCAAAGTTCTCTCCGCAACCAAGTTCATGGCAGCAGGTGGGAGTGACACATGGTTCAGGGCAACGCCGACGACGCGGCCACCACACTCGCCGCCCTCGGTCGACTCCGCGAGCGGGCGCACCGGCGGGCCCATGGCGGGGCGTGGCTTCCCGCCCTCGGCTGCGCCGTACTGCTGCTGGCCAGCGCCGCCCTCTACCGCCACCCGCTGACCCAGCCCCACTCGATCGACGCGAAGCACCCGTTCTGGGCGGGACTGCCCGACGAGCAGGTCAACCCGGTGGCGTCGTACCTGTTCTGGTTCCTCGGCACACCGTTGCTGTTCGCCGTCATCGCGCTCTGGTACGCGTGGCGGGCCCGCCGTCACGGCGTACGGGTCGGGTGGCCGTCGGCCACTGTCACCGGGCTCGGCGTCCTGGTGCTGCTCGCCGTGCTCGCTGCGGTGCCGGTCGGTCCGGTTCCGGACGGCCTGGTCTCCGCCTCCGGCCCGTACTGGACCGGCCTGCTGACCCCGCTGCTCCCCCTGGCCGCGGCCGTCATCGTGCTGGGCCGGGCCGAACACAGCCGTGGCCTGGTCGCCGCCGGCATCTGGATCGCCGCGCTCACCGCCTGGCTGTGCATCTCGTTCCCGCTCGGGCACCTGCCCGGCTGGGCCAGCGTGCTCATCGGCGGTGGTGGTGCCGGTGGCCAACTGTCGCTGCGACCGGCCCACTATCTTGTCCTGATGGCCCTTCCCCTGCTGGTCGTCGCCGCCGTGAACCTGGCGACGGCCCGCCGCCCCAGGTGACCGAGCCATCCTCCGGCGCCCCGGACGCCGGGTCGTCGCCGCACCCGGCGACGACCCTCGACGACGTGGTGCACCAGCGGGTACGCCTCGGCATCCTCACCGTGCTCAGCGAGGCGACCGAGTGCCGGTTCGCCACGCTCCGCGACGAACTGGGCCTCACCGACGGCAACCTCAACCGGCACCTGCGGATCCTGGAGCAGGCCGGGCTGCTCCAGGCCACCAAGGGCTACGAGGGACGCCGCCCGGTCACCTGGTTGCGGCTGACCCGGGCGGGCCGCACCGCGCTGCGCGCCGAGGTGGCCGCCCTGGAGCAACTGGTCAGTCGGATCCGGACCGCCACCGTCGCCGACGAGGAGAGTTGAGACGCGCGGACGGGGGCGTCAGCCGGGCAGGGGGGCGCCGTCGCCTCGGTTGCGGCGCGGAGTGACCAGCCGACGCACCATCGGGGCGGCGTTCCACCGGGCCGCCCCGACCAGGTCGCGGGCGTGTTCCAGCACGGTGTAGTCCCGCCGCGCCCGGCCGGCGGCGATCGCCGCGTCCAGGTCGTTGTCGCAGCTCATCAGGACGCTGTCGAAGTCGCGGCGGACCGGCTCCAACAGGTGGTAGCCGAACGTGCGGTGCAGCCGAGCGAACAGCGGCTTGTACAGCCGGGCCCGCTCGTGCAATCCGGAGGAGTACGACATCGGGTTCTTCGGCCGCCGCCGGATGTAGTCGGGCAGCAGGTCGGCGAAGGCCCGCCGGACGATCCACTTCTCCTGCCCCTCGCGCATCTTCAACTCGATCGGCAGGCGCATCGCCAACTCGACGAGAGCCAGGTCGAGGAAGGGCACCCGGGCCTCCACCCCGAAGCCCATGCTGGTGCGGTCGACGCGCTGCAACTCCGTACGACAGAGGTTGCGGATCTTGTGCAGGAACAGCCGCCGCGCCGCCTGGGGGCCGACCTCGTGATACATCGGGTAGCCGCCGAACAGCTCGTCCGAGCCGTCGCCGGTGAGCACGACCTTGACGCCCAACTCGGCCAGGCGTCGGAAGATGGGCACCGAGACCACCGCGTTGATGATGTCGCCGTACTCGGTCAGCTCGGAGATCCGGATCGCCTCCCGCACGTCGGCCAGCCGGATGTCTCGGGGTCGCAGCTCGACCACCTCGTGCCGGACGCCGAGTTCCCCGGCCAGTCGCCGCGCGTACGCCACGTCGGGGCTGTCCGGCACGCCGACGGTGACCGCGACGCAGTCCGGGTGCCGCTGCGCGGCATGCAGCAGCACCAGGGAGCTGTCCAGCCCGCCGGAGAGCACCACACCCACCGTGAGGTCGGTGTCCAGCCGCACCTGGATGCTGTCGGTGAGCGTGGTACGGACGAGCAGGGCGGCCTCGTCCGGATCCGTCACCATCGGCGCATCGGCACCGAGGGAGAGCAGGTCCACGTACGGTCGCAGGTGAACCTGGTGGTCGGCGTCGATCCAACCGTGGTGGCCGGGCGGCACCTCGACCACCGGTGCGCCCGCCCGGACCAGCGCCTTGACCTCGCTGGCGAGGTGCAGACAGCCAGGCGTACGCGACAGGTACAGCGGCTTCACCCCGAGCGGATCCCGCACCAGGTAGGCCCGGCCGGTGGCCCGCTCCACGATGGCGAACGCGTACTCGCCGCGCAGCCGGGTGACCATCTGCTCGCCCCACTGCGCGAAGGCGGCGAGCACCACCTCGGTGTCGCTGGCGCTGCGGAAGCGGTGGCCCAGCCCGGTCAGCTGCGCGCGCAGCTGGTGGTGGTTGAAGACCTCGCCGTTGTAGCAGAGCAGCCAGCGTTCGTCGGCGGAGACCCACGGCTGCACCGCCCGGTCCCGGTCCACCACCCGCAGCCGCCGGGTGCCGGCGAGCAGGCCCGCCTCGTACCGGGTCTCGGTGACCTCGCCACGGGGGGCGAGCACGGCGAGCATCCTGCGGAAGATCACCGGATCGGTCTCCGGGCCGAGGCTGAGTACGATCCCGCACATCGCGTCAGATCCCCATCTCGGCTTCGTACGCCCGGCGCAGTCGCGCGGTCGCGGTCGGTGCCAGACAGACGTGCCAGGCCTGACCCTCGTCGACCACGTTGATCTCGCCGGAGCGCTGACGGTTCAACAGGAGCCCGGCGAGGGTGTCCCGGACGCCGAACCGGCCGAACCACTCCATCTCCAGGTCGACCGCCCAGCCGAGGCAGTGTCCGCTGGGCACCATCGCGGCGTAACCCAGGCGGCGCAGCCGGTACTGGTGCTCGGCACTGCGCACCAGGCTGGTCACCCACAGTGGCGGGGTGCCCGCCGGGGTCACCGCGGCGAACTCGCGACCGATGTCGTTGAGCAGCGCGACCACCTCCCGGCGCGCCCGGCGGAACAACAGACCGGCGGTACGCGGAGTGGCGTCGGGCAGCACCCGGCGGCGCAGTGCGCGTACGCCCCGTCCCACCAGGCTGCGGGGCTGCTCGGTGTAGCGGAAACGCAGCAGGTCCCGACGCCGCAGCCAGTCCAGGTCGACCAGGTCGACGCTGTGGTGGACCTCGGTGTCGGTGAGGAAGGTGCCCGCGTCCCGCCACCACATCACGTCGATGCGGGACAGCAGGTAGATCCGCACCAGGGCGGTCAGGTCCGCGGCCGAGCTGCGCGCGTTGGGCTGGTATCGGGCCATCTCCAGCAGCAGGGTCTCCCGGGCGCCGATCAGTCCCTGGGGCGTGGCGTCGAGCACCGCGGCGATGGTCGGCTCGCGCAGCCGCTGGTCGATCAGCACCTGGCGGGCCTTGGTGCTGCTGGCCGACGCGAGCGCACCCACCTCGACGAGCAGTTCCGCCACGGCGTCGCGGTAGGCGTCCAGGTCGGGACCGACCGCGGCCGGCGGCCGTGCCGGGCCACGCGGGCGACGCCGGGCCGGTGCGGCAGGAGGACCAGGCCGCTGTCCCGGACTTCGACTGGGCACTCGCATGGTCGGGTCCTCTCTCCCGGTGTGGGTTCGCCTGTTGCCGACAGTAACCACACGTTGCGGGATGAGTCCGAGCAATCCTCCCATTTTCCCCGAAGGGGTTCGCACCGGTCTTATCGCCGCTGGTCGTTGGCGGTGTTGCGGTGGTCGCCGCAATGCGCCCGGGGGCATGATGAAAAACTTGACCCATGAGTTCCACGCCCGTACTGCCGGACCCGTCCACCGAGCCGCCCGCCTTCGCGGACCTTGGCCTGCGTTCCGAACTGCTCGCCGCGCTCTCCGCGCTCGGCTACGAGGAGCCCACGCCGATCCAGCGGGAGGCCATCGGTCCGCTGCTGGCCGGTCGGGACCTGCTCGGGCAGGCCGCCACGGGCACCGGCAAGACGGCCGCGTTCGCGCTTCCGCTGCTGCAACGCATGCCCGACGAGCGACCCACCGGCGACCCGGTCGCCCTGGTGCTGGTGCCCACGCGGGAGCTGGCCGTACAGGTCTCCGAGGCCTTCCACCGCTACGGCAAGGATCTGGGTGCCCGGGTGCTGCCGATCTACGGCGGACAGCCGATCGGCCGGCAGTTGCGCGCCCTGGACAACGGGGTCGACGTGGTGGTCGCCACGCCGGGCCGGGCCCTGGACCACATCGCCCGCGGCACACTGCGGCTGGGCAACCTCGCCACGGTGGTGCTGGACGAGGCCGACGAGATGCTCGACATGGGTTTCGCCGAGGACATCGAGGCGATCCTGGAGCACACCCCCGAGCAGCGGCAGACGGTGCTGTTCTCGGCGACCATGCCGTCGCGCATCGACGGGATGGCCCGCGCCCACCTGACCGACCCGGTCCGCATTCTCATCGCCCGGGAGCAGCCGGTCGCCGGCGAGGCCCCCCGGGTACGCCAGAGCGCGTACCTGGTGGCGCGGGCGCACAAGCCGGCGGCGCTGGGCCGGGTGCTGGACGTCGAGTCGCCGACCGCGGCGATCGTGTTCTGCCGCAGCCGGGAAGAGGTCGACCGGCTCACCGAGACGATGAACGGGCGCGGCTACCGGGCCGAGGCGCTGCACGGCGGGATGAGCCAGGAACAGCGCGACCGGGTGATGGGCCGGCTGCGCGGTGGCACCGCCGACCTGCTGGTCGCCACCGACGTGGCGGCCCGAGGGCTGGACGTCGAGCAGCTCAGCCACGTGGTCAACTACGACGTGCCGTCGGCCCCGGAGTCGTACGTGCACCGCATCGGCCGGGTCGGCCGGGCCGGGCGGGAAGGGGTGGCGATCACCCTCGCCGAGCCGCGCGAACACCGGATGCTCAAGACCATCGAGCGGGTCACCGGTCAGCGGATCACCATCGACAAGATCCCGACGGTGGCCGACCTGCGTACCCGCCGGCTGGAGCTGACCCAGGCGGCGCTGCGGGAGAGCCTGCTGGAGGACGACCTCGATCCGTTCCGGGTCATCGTCGAGACGCTCAGCGACGAGTTCGACCTGATGGAGGTGGCGCTGGCCGCGGTCAAGCTGGCCCACGAGGCGACCCTGCCCGGCGCCGAGGAGGCCGCCGAGGAGATCCCGCAGGTGGCGGTCCGCGCCCCCCGGGAGACCCGGCCCGGTGCCGACGCCCGCGGCGGCGACCGCCGCCCGGCCCGGCCCCGCGCCAACGGCACCACCCAGGTCTTCATCGGTCTGGGCCGCCGTGCCGGGGTGCGCCCGCAGGACCTGGTCGGCGCGATCACCGGGGAGACCGGCATCCGGGGCCGCGACATCGGCTCGATCGAGATCGCCGACCGGTTCTCCCTGGTCGAGGTGCCGATCGCCGTCGCCGACGAGGTGATCGCCGGGTTGCGCGGCAGCACCATCAAGGGCCGCAAGGCCACCGTCCGCCGCGACCGCGACGACCGCCACTGAGGCGAGTCGGGGTGCGTGCAAGGAAGGGCACCTTGTTAACGCCTCGCGTATAGAAGGGAACCCTTCTCACCCCACGCGCAACGACATACGGGCACCTGTGCCGCCTTGCGTGGCGGCACAGGTGCCCGTGGCTTGCCCGTTGTTAACAGGGGCACCCTGCTATGCAGAATGCGTTAACAAGGTGCCCTTCCTTACACCTCAGGCGGGGGTGAGGTTGGGGGTGATGAGGGTGTCGGCGTCGGCCGGGCGCAGGGCCAGGGCGAGGACGTCGGCGACGTCGGCCAGGGTGTGCACGGTCAGCGCCTCCCGGACCTCGGTGGGCAGGTCGTCGAGGTCCGGCTCGTTGCGGGCCGGGATGATCACCTCGGTCAGGCCGGCCCGGTGGGCGGCGAGCAGCTTCTGCTTCACCCCGCCGATGGGCAGCACCCGGCCGGAGAGCGTCACCTCGCCGGTCATCCCGAACTCGGGGCGTACCGGGCGTCCGCTGGCCAACGACGCCAGGGCGGTGACCATGGTGATACCCGCGCTGGGGCCGTCCTTGGGCACCGCGCCGGCCGGCACGTGCAGGTGGATCCGCCGTCCGGCCAGGGCGTTGGGGTCCAGGCCCAGCCGGCGACCGTTGGCCCGCAGGTAGGACAGGGCGATGTGCGCCGACTCCTTCATCACGTCACCGAGCTGACCGGTCAGGGTCAGTCCGGGATCACCCTCCATGCTGGTCGCCTCGATGAACAGCACGTCTCCCCCGGCACCGGTGACCGCCAGGCCGGTGGCCACCCCCGGCACCGCCGTACGCTCCGCCGACTCCGGCGTGTGCTTCGGCCGGCCGAGGTAGCGGACCAGGTTCTCGGCGTCGACGCGGACCGGTGCCGCATCGTCGGTGAGCGCCACCGCGACCTTGCGCATGATCTTCGCAAGCGCCCGTTCCAGCTGCCGTACGCCGGCCTCCCGGGTGTACTCCCCCGCGATGCGGCCCAGCGCCGAGGGGTCCACGTCGACCTCGTCGGCGGTCAGCCCGGCCCGCTCCCGCTGCCGGGGCAGCAGGTGGTCCCGGGCGATGGCCACCTTCTCGTCCTCGGTGTAACCGTCCAGGGTGACCAGTTCCATTCGGTCCAGCAGCGGGCCGGGAATCGCCTCCACCACGTTGGCGGTGGCCAGGAACAGCACGTCGGACAGGTCGAGGTCGACCTCCAGGTAGTGGTCCCGGAAGGTGTGGTTCTGCGCCGGGTCGAGCACCTCCAGCAGGGCGGCGGCCGGGTCGCCCGCGTACCCCGCGGAGAGCTTGTCGACCTCGTCGAGCAGCACCACCGGGTTCATCGAGCCCGCCTCGCGCAGCGCCCGGACGATCCGGCCCGGCAGCGCGCCGACGTAGGTGCGCCGGTGACCGCGGATCTCCGCCTCGTCGCGGATGCCGCCGAGGGAGACCCGGACGAAGCGGCGGCCGAGCGCCCGGGCGACGGATTCGCCGAGGCTGGTCTTGCCGACACCGGGCGGACCTGCCAGGGCCAGCACCGCGCCGGAGCCGCGACCGCCGATCACGCCGAGGTCACGCTCGGCCCGTCGGTTGCGCACCGCCAGATATTCCAGAATGCGATCTTTCACATCGGACAGACCGGCGTGGTCGGCGTCGAGCACCGCCCGCGCCGCGGTCAGATCGGTGTTGTCCTCGGTACGCGTGCTCCACGGCATCTCCAGCACCGTGTCGAGCCAGGTACGGATCCAGCCCGCCTCGGGGGAGGCGTCGCTGGCCCGCTCCAACTTGCCGACCTCACGCAGCGCCGCCTCGCGTACCTTCTCGGGCAGGTCGGCGGTCTCGACGCGGGCCCGGTAGTCGGCCGAGCCGTCCGGGGCGTCCTCGCCGAGTTCCTTGCGGATCGCGGCAAGCTGCTGGCGCAGCAGGAACTCCCGCTGCGTCTTCTCCAGCTCTTCGCGTACCTCGGAGTTGATCTGCTCGGTGACCTCCTGCTCGGCCAGGTGCTCCTTCACCCAGCCGACGAGCAGTTCCAGCCGCGTGGTGACGTCCGGTGCGGCGAGCAGTTCGGTCTTCTGCGTCAGGCTGAGCCAGGGCGCGTAGCCGGCCGAGTCGGCCAGCTCGCCGAGGTCGGTCATCCGCTCCACCGCGTCGATGACCTGCCACGCGCCGCGTTGCTGGAGCACGGAGGTGACCAGGGCGCGGTACTCGCGGGCCAGTTCCCGGGCCTTACCGGCCGGGGCGGGTTCGTCGATCTCGGACGCCTCGACCCAGAGCGCCGCGCCGGGACCGGGCACCCCGGAGCCGATGCGGGCACGGGCGATGCCGCGGATCACGGCGGCCGGTTCGCCGCTGGGCAGCCGGCCGACCTTCTCGATGGTGGCGATCGCGCCGACGGAGCCGTACTCGCCGTCCAGGCGGGGCACGGCGAGCAGCTTGTGGTCGCCGGTGGCACGGGCCGCGTCGACCGCGGCCTGGGTGGTCGGGTCGAGGGTCACCGGGATGACCATGCCGGGCAGCAGTACGGCGTCGGTCAGTGGAAGTACCGGAAGAGTTGCCATCGAACACCTGCTATCCCATTGAGTTGAGCGTGTCAGGCTCAAGTCGCGAGGAACGCTCATTGTTCCATGATGTGATCCAGGACACTTAGAGCGGGCTGATGTGACCACCACCGGGCGCTGACACCACTACTGGAAGCAAGGTCGCCAAATCGGGATTTCGATGAACCGCAAAACGCGACGCGCAACAAGGGGTGCTTTTGTTGCGCAATTGGCTGGGCATACGTCAAACTTTGACCACACCCCGCCACACACAGGGAGTAATCAACGATGGCGAGAAAAGTAATCACGGTGCTGACTGACGACCTCGACGGCGGAAAAGCCGACCGGACGGTCGAGTTCAGCCTGGATGGCGTGGCGTACACCATCGATGTCTCCGACGAGAACGCGGGCGTCCTCCGCAAGGCGCTGGACCCGTTTATCAATGCCGGCCGCAGACTCGGGCGTGGCACCGACACCACCCGCAGCGTTCGCCGCGTCGCCGGCCCGGCGACTCCGGGAATGAACCGTGAGCAGAACCGCGCCATCCGCGAATGGGCGATCAGCAACGGTTACAAGATTTCCGAGCGGGGTCGCATCCCCGTCGAGGTCGTCGAGGCGTACAAGAACCGCTGAACAGCGATCGCCCGCGGCAACTCACCGCGTGCGCTCTTTCCACGACCAGGGCCGCCCGGAGGAAGTCCTCCCGGGCGGCCCTGGTCGTTGCCGAGTCAGTTCACCGAATCAGTTGACCTGAATCCGTACCGCGTCGAAGGCGGGAGTCTGGTTCGCCCGCTCCGACATTGGGATACGGTGCGAGCCGTCACCGGCCCAGACCGCGCACTGCGCGGTACCCGACTCCGGCAGGCCCGGAATCTGGATAACCACGCTGTCCGGCTGACGACCGCCGCCGCCGTCCTCGGTGGCGACGAAGAAGGCAGGCACCGGTTCCGGCGCGGGCGCCTCGTCGGTGTTGTTCAACATCCGGCACGCGGTGTGGAAGTGACCACGGGTCAGTCCTTCACCGTTGAGCAGCGAACTCTCCAGGTAGTAGCCGCCCTGCCCGGCCGGCAGGAAGCGGTCCCGGACCAGGTTGCGGGTGCTCACCCGGATGGCGAAGCCCTGGTTGCGGTTGATCTGCTGCGGGAACTCGGTGATCAACAGCGACGGGTTGTTGGCTGCCGCGCCGACCTCACCGAAGGCGGTGCTGATGCAGCGGTTGCCGTTCTGGAAGCCGTCGTGCGGCTGCAACCGGCTGTTGTTGCAGTTGTTCGCCAGCACGTCGAGGCCGTTCGGGTTGCCCCCGTTGTTCCCACCGTTGTTGCCGCCGTTGTTGTTGCCACCGCCGTTGTTGGGGTTGCCGTTGTCGGGGTTGCCACCGTTGTTGTTGTTGACCGGCCGCGCCTGGCACCTGGCGAGGTCGGCCAGGCCGCGCGGCCGGGGGCCGAACCGGTCGATGGCGATGGTGATCCGGTCGAGCGTGGCGCGTCGCTTGCTGGCCAGCGGGCCCAGGATGGCGTTGTTGATGAAGCCCTGACCCTTGTTGCCCTCGGCGGCGAGTCGCTGGTCGGCCTCGGTGATCTGGGTCTGCAGCAGGGCCAGGTTACGGTCCACCTCGGCGCGCGCCCGGTCCGGCACCTGCGGCAGCCGGCTGACCACGTCCGGGCAGGCCACGGCGAGCGAGCCGGTGGCCGCGCCACCGCCGCTGCGGGTCTCCTGGCATTCCTCGATGGTCTGCTGTCCGTCACCCCAGTGGTTGGTCACCCAACGGCCGTTCTGGAAGGTGCGGGTGGTGGTGGCACCACGAGCGGCCGGCGCGGTGGCGCCAGGGCTCGGCGCGACGCATTCGGCCGCCACCGGACGGGTCTGCTTGTGCGGCCGTCGGTCACCGGCCGATGAGATCTGGGTCACGGCGACCACACCGCCGAATACGGCGAGCGTGGCACCGATGGCCAGCAGTCGCTTCGTCCGCGTGTTACCGGATGGTCGGCGCGACCGGGGGGACCTGCGCATCGAATTGCTCTCCTTCTCGATCCGGTACCTGATTCGTGACTCGACGGACCGAACGGAATCGTGGTGGCACGCCCGGCGGACATCCGAACGCGCCGATGGCACGTCGACTAACGACGATGCCCTTTCCGCACCGTCTCCCGCGCCTGTCGGTGCGGGTCGGGGAGATCCTGTCCATTCCCGGTGAGGTACGGACCCGCCACGACGGGGGTTCAAAGTCGGCGGAGTTTTTTTCGGCGCAGGTACGCCGGATCAGTCGATGCGTCGACCGGCAGGCGTCATGCCTGGCAGAGATGGTCGTAGGCGAAGCCGTCGACGAGTTCGTCACGGCGTTCCCGTAGTCGCCGAATGTCACCGAGCAGTTCCGCACGATCGACCAATATCGGAATGTCGGCGTCCAGCTTGCGCAGCCGGTCGCCGACCGCGAGCGCGGCCAGATCCTCGGCGAGTCGCGCGGGGTCGACGCCGCAGGAGACGCCGTGCGCGTGCAGCGACACCCGTTCCACAAGGCACTGCCCGGGGCGTACCTCGACCCAGGCCCAGCCCTCGGCCGGGCCGGCCGTCCAGCGCACGTGCAGTCCCCGCAGGATCGGGTCGGCCAACCGCCGGGCCACGTACGCCTCGACCGCGTCCGCCCGAGCGAGCGCGCCCAGGTCGTTCACCGGTCCGGTGCGGCCGTCGGGCAGCCGGCCGACGATGTCACGGAAGCCCACGGCGGCCACCTCGGTCCCGGCGGCGCCCTCGGCGTACCGGCGGGCGTCGAGCAGGTACGTGACGATCCCCGGCCCGTGTTCGGCCGCGTTCAGGGTGGTCGAGACGATCCGCAGCACGGGCAGCCCGACGGCGGCGGTGACCGCGGCGATGGCCCGCTCGACGCGGCGGGCGGCCGGGTCGGACGACGGCGGCCTGAACTCGACGGCGAACTCGACGTGTTCGCCGTCCACAGCGGACACCACCAGGTCGAGACGTTCCCGGCCGGCGATGTTCCACTGGTGTGCGGTCAGGCCGGTCGGACGCCGCCGGACCAGGTCGGCCAGACGCAGACCGGCATGCACCCGCTGCCCGGCCCGGACCAGCACGTCACCACGCGCGACCTCGGCCGGGATCGTCGCCGTCGAGGAGTCATCGCCACTGGTCATCGTCGCATCCACCCCATCCTGCCGCCGACCGCCCGAGTCTAGGGTGGCGATCATGCCCACCCCCTGCCCCGGGTGGGTCGTCCCCGCACCAGGTCCCGGCGGGGCGGGTCTAAGGTCCCGCCCGGTCATGGCCTGGTCGGCCCTGCACACCACCTACCCGACCGGCGTCCAATAGAGATGTCACCGGGACAGCGGTGCGAAGCAGAGAAGGGACGTGGACACGATGACCGCGATGATGGAGCGGAACACCGCCACCGCCAAGACTCCCGGGGCCCCGACCGTCCAGGAGCGCACCACCCGCAAGCGCGCCACCCGCTACCTCCTCGGCGGGCTCCGCCTGGCCCTGGGCTGGATCTTCCTCTGGGCCTTCCTGGACAAGCTCTTCGGTCTGGGATTCGCCACCGAGGCGAAGGGCGCCTGGATCAACGGTGGCAGCCCCACCAAGGGCTTCCTGACCTTCGGCGCCACCGGCCCGTTCCAGGGGTTCTACAACAGCATCGCCGGCGCCGCCTGGGCGGACTGGCTGTTCATGATCGGCCTGGCGGCCATCGGCACGGCGCTGATGCTCGGCATCGGGGTACGCGTCGCCGCCGCGGCCGGTGGCCTGCTGCTGGTGCTGATGTGGACCGCCGCCCTGCTGCCCGCCAACAACCCGTTCATGGACGACCACCTGATCTACGCCGGTGTGCTGGCCCTGCTCGCGGTGACCAACGCCGGTGACACCTGGGGTCTGGGTCGCAACTGGGCCCGGCTGCCGATCGTCCAGCGGTTCGGTTGGCTCCGCTGACCTGACTCAACTCCCCCCGCGCGGCGGGCGTCACCACCAGGTGACGCCCGCCGCTTGCCGTAGCATCCGGCAGGATTGTGCTGACTGAAACCGACGTCACAGGAGAATTCGCATGAACCAGGCAGCGAGCAAGCCCGAGATCGGTCCGATCGAGGGAGCCCCGCCGGCCGACCTCGTGATCGAGGACATCACCGTCGGCGACGGCCCGGAGGCCCAGGCCGGCCAGGTGGCACGGGTGCACTACGTGGGGGTGGCGCACTCCACCGGCGCGGAGTTCGACGCGTCCTGGAACCGCGGCGAGGCGTTCGAGTTCCCGCTCGGCGGCGGGCGGGTCATCTCCGGCTGGGACCAGGGCGTGGTGGGGATGCGGGTCGGCGGCCGACGCAAGCTGACCATTCCCCCGCACCTGGGCTACGGCAGCCGTGGCGCCGGTGGTGTCATCAAGCCCAACGAGACCCTGGTCTTCGTGGTCGACCTGCTCGGCGTGCGCTGAGGGCAGCGCCCGCGGCGTCGGACGCCCCCCCGGTGTCCGACGCCGCCGCTCTGTTGGTCAGCAGACGGCGGCGAGTATCCGGTCAGGGGCCGCCTCGGCGATCGGGATGACCCGGCGCAGACCGGTGGCGCGCAGCACCCGGTCGACCACGGGCGGCGGATCCACCAGCACCAACTGGCCACCCTGGGCGCGCACCCAGAGCCGCGCCGCGATCAACGCGCGCACCCCGGCCGCGGAGAGCAGCCGGACCTCGGAAAGATCCACTCGCAGCTCCGACCGTGCCGGTGCCGCCCAGAGCGCCGCCCGGAACGCCCCGACAGTGGCGATGTCGATCACACCCACCACGCGCACGCACACCACGTCGCCCGACACCGTGGTCTCGACGTGGAACCGTTCCTCGCGCTCTCGCATGAGTCGAACCTATCCAGCGGCACCGACACTTTTCACCCTGCGCAGAGATGGTTCCGGGTAGATCCAGGGCATGACCCGCAGACCCGCCGGGTCCACCCTAGGGAGGATCCCCCGCGCCCGTGCCGTACGCCGACGCGGGCAGCGTCCGGGCCGGCCCGTGACGAGCCGGCCCGGAGCGTACGGCTGCCTCAGCCGCCGCTGGCGGACGGTGCCGGCTCCGGTGAGCCACCGGCCACCGCGCCCGGATCCGGCGCCTGGGTCGGGGTGGGTTGCAGCCCGGCCGGCACCGGCAACGCGCTGCCCTTGGCGAACTGCTCCCAGCTGACGTTCCAGGCGGTCCAGCCGTTGCCCTCGTCGAGAGGGACCTCGGTGCCCTTGACGGTGACCAGGTCGCCGACCTGGGTGACGCCCATCAGCCAGTCGGCGTTGGCCGCCGACAGGTTCGTGCACCCGTGCGACACGTTGGTGTAGCCCTGGTCCCCCTCCGACCAGGGAGCGCCGTGGATGAACTCACCGCGCCAGGTGAGCCGTTGCGCGTCCTCCACGTCGACGACGTACGGGTCGGCCGAGCCCCGGGTGTCGAAGGTGGTGAAGTCGTGCTTCTCCATGATCACCATCTTGCCGCTGGAGGTCGGCGTGCTCGGCTTGCCGAGACTGACCGGCAGCTTGCGCAGCAGCTTGCCGTCCTGGAAGACCGACATCCGCTTGGTCGCGTTGTCGATCTCCAACTGGACCTGCCGGCCGATCTTCGAGGTGGCCCGCTTGTCCGTGTCACCGACATGTTCCTTGCCGATGGGCAGGCCCTCCAGGGCCGACCGGACGCTGATCGTCGTCCCCGGTCGCCAGAAGTCGGGTGCCCGGTAGTAGACCTGGCTGCCGTCGGACACCCAGGACCAGGTGCCCGGCTGCGGCGGATCCGTCTTCACGAACAATCGGCGCTGCACATCCGCCCGCGCCTCTTTCGGAATGGGCGGGTCGAAGGCGACGGTAACCGGCATCGCGGTACCGTACGTCCGATTGCCGGCGAAATACAGCACGCTGCTGATGGCCGGCTTCGACGATTTCGGCTGAGTGGTGAACGTGGTCTTACGGGTGACCGTGTCCCCCGAGTCACCGGTGACGGTCACCTCCGCGGTGTACGTCCGCTTCGGCGCCAGTGGCTTGCTCGGCACCCATCCGGTGCCGTCCTCGCGTGGCTCCGCCTCGACAGTGGCGCCCTTGTCGTCGGTGATGCGGACGGCGGTCACCCGGCCGTGCTTGACGTCGGTGCCGATCTCGCCGCTGATCGGCACGTCGCGGCTGCCCTCGGCCGGCGTGACGGTCACCTCCGGCTTGGCCCGCGTCTCGGCGTGCTGCTGGCCGGGCCTGCGGTCGCTGGTGCATGCCCCCAACGCCAACGGTGCCGCCGCGACGGTCACCGCGAACAGCGTCAGTCGCCGCCTGAACCTCATGATGATCGTCCCCCCGTTTATCTCCGTCCTCTGCCACATTCTCTCTGCCGGACACCGACTGTTTTGCAATTTCGGAAAGAGCGAAGAAAAGCGTGGCCCCGACACTTCCGCGAATTCCGCACCGCCTCGGCCCCGGGGATACCCGGTAGCGCAGCAACGGGCGGTGCCGCCGCGAATGTCCCGGCCCGTACCGACCGGCGCCCTCCGGTCGGCGGACCGCCGAACGCGCCCGGCGTCCCCTGATAGGGGACACCGGGCGCGGGTGGTGGGGTACCGGACTCAGACGGCGGCGATGAGCGCTTCCGGCCGCTCGACACAGTCGGCGACATGCCGCAGGAACCCGCCGGCCACCCCGCCGTCGCAGACCCGATGGTCGAAGGTGAGGCTGAGCTGGGTGACCTTGCGGACCGCGAGCTGACCGTCGACCACCCACGGCTTGTCGACGATGCGGCCCACCCCGAGCAGCGCCGCTTCCGGGTGGTTGATGATCGGCGTGGAGCCGTCGACACCGAACACGCCGTAGTTGTTCAGCGTGAAGGTGCCCCCGGTCAGCCGCGCCGGTGGCAGCTCGCCGGCGCGGGCGGCCTGCGTGGTGACGGCCAACTCGGCGGCCAGTTCCATGGTGGTCAGCCGGTCGGCGTCACGCAGCACCGGAACCAGCAGACCTCGGTCGGTCTGGGCGGCGATGCCCAGATGCACTCCGGCGGACTGCACGATCCGTTGTCCCTCGGTGTCGACCCGGGCGTTGAGCTGCGGGTAGCGCCGCAGGCCGGACAGGCAGATGCGGGCGAGCAGGGCCAGGATGCTCACCGGCCGGTCGGGGTACGCGGCGTTGATCGCGGCCCGGGTCGCCAGCAGGGCGGTGGCGTCGGCGTCCACCCAGATGGTCACCTCGGGGATCTCCCGGCGGCTGCGGGAGAGCTTGTCGGCGATCGCCTTGCGGATGCCGGTCAACGGGATGACCTGATCCCCCGCGCCGGTCGGGGCCAGCCCGACGTGCGCCGCCGACTGCTCGGCGGGCGAGGCAGCGGCAACGGGCGAGATCGCGACGTCGGCCGCCGCCTCCACGTCCGCCCGCCGGATCACCCCACCGGGCCCGCTGCCGCGTACCGTGGCCAGGTCCACCCCGCGCTCGCGGGCCAGCCGACGCACGATCGGCGAGATGACCAGGGCCGTGGCCGGCTGCGACGACGCGAGCGCCGCCACCGGAGCCGGAGCCAGGGCTGGGGCCACAGCCGCCGGGACCGGAGCCGCCGCCGGGACCGACGAGGCGGTGGCGTGGGCGACGGGGCGGGCCCGCCGACGGCGGCGTGCCCCGCCGTGTCCGGTGCCGTACCCGATGAGGACGTTGCCGGAGCCGGCCCGCTCCTCCTCCCGGTAGACGGCGTGCCCGACCGGTTCGGACCCGCCGTCCGCCACCACGGTGATCAGCGGCTGGCCGACCGGCCGCACCTCACCCTCCGCGCCGTGCAGGGCCACGACCCGGCCGGCGTACGGGCAGGGCACGTCCACGACGGCCTTGGCGGTCTCCACCTCGACCACGGTCTGGTCCACGGTGACCACGTCGCCGACCGCGACCCGCCACTGCACGATCTCCGCCTCGGCGAGCCCTTCACCGAGGTCGGGTAGGAGGAAGACCTGCTCGCTCATGCCGGCACCCCGTCGGTCAGCCACCGGGAGTCCGGCTGGTCGTCCCACTGCAGTCGGGCCACCGCGTCGAGCACCCGGTCGACCGAGGGCAGGTGGGTGTGCTCCAGCATCGGCGCGGGGTACGGAATGTCCAGCCCGGACACCCGCAGCACCGGCGCGTGCAGGGCGTGGAAGCAGCGCTCCTGCACCCGGGCGGCGATCTCCGCGCCCACCCCGGCGAAGCCCTGCGCCTCCTGCACCACCACGCACCGGCCGGTGCGCCGCACCGAGGCGGCGATCGTGGCGTCGTCGAACGGCACGATGGTGCGGACGTCGACGACCTCCAGGTCCCAGCCCTCCTCCTTGGCGGCCTCGGCGGCCTCCAGAGCGACCGGCACCGCCGGACCGTACGCGACAAGGGTGGCGTCGCGACCGGGCCGGCGTACGACCGCCCGACCGAACGGCTCGGTACGCGCCGAGGGGTCCGCCTCGCCGCTGGCGAAGTAGAGCTTCTTCGGCTCCATGAAGACCACCGGATCCGGGTCGTCGATCGCCTCCCGCAGCAGCGAGTACGCGTCGGCGACCGTCGCCGGGGTGACCACCTTCAGACCCGGGGTGTGCGCGTAGTACGCCTCGGAGGAGTCACAGTGGTGCTCCACCCCACCGATGCCTCCGGCGTACGGCACTCGGATCACCATCGGCACGCTGAGCGCGCCACGGGTGCGGTTGCGCAGCTTCGCCACATGGGAGGCGATCTGCTCGAACGCCGGGTACGCGAACGCGTCGAACTGCATCTCGACCACCGGGCGCAGCCCGGACATGGCCAGTCCGACGGCGAAGCCGACGATGCCGGCCTCGGCCAGCGGGGTGTCAAAGCAACGCTTGTCGCCGAAGCGTGCCTGCAACCCGTCGGTGATCCGGAAGACCCCACCGAGCTGGCCGACGTCCTCGCCGAAGACGACGACCCGCTCGTCGTCGAGCATCGCGTCGGCGAGGGCGGCGTTGAGGGCCTTCGCCATCGTCATGGTGGCCATCAGGCGTCCTCCTCCTGCGTCGCGGCCAGCTCGGCGCGTACCTGTTCCCGCTGCTCCACCAGTTGCGGGGTGGGCTCGGCGTAGACGTGCTCGAAGAGGCTGAGCGGGTCGACGGTGGGCTGGACGTTCATCCGCTCGCGCAGCCGCGCCGCGTACGCCTCGGCCTCCTCGGCGATCTCGGCGACGGCGGCGTCGTCGAGCACCTCGCGGGCGCGCAGGTAGCTCTCCAGCCGGGTGATCGGGTCACGCTCACGCCACGCCTCGACCTCCTCGGCGTCGCGGTAGCGGGTCTGGTCGTCGGCGTTGGTGTGCGGCTCCATCCGGTAGGTGTGCGCCTCCACCAGGTACGGCCCCTTGCCGGCCCGGGCGTGCGCGACAGCCCGGTTCAGCACGGCCAGCACCGCGACCGGGTCGTTGCCGTCGACCTGCTCACTGGGTACGCCGTAACCGACGCCCTTGTAGGCCAGCGTCGGCGCGGCGGTCTGCCGGGACAGCGGAACGCTGATCGCGTACCTGTTGTTCTGCACGAAGTAGACGACCGGCGCCTTGAACACGGCGGCGAAGTTGACGCCCTCGTGGAAGTCGCCCTCGCTGGTGGCGCCGTCACCGATGTAGACGAGCGCGACGGTGTCGCGACCCTGGTACGACTCGCCGTAGGCCAGGCCGGCGGCGTGCACGCACTGGGTGGCCAGCGGGGTGCACTGCGGGGCGGTGCGCACCGCGGTGGGGTCGTACCCGCAGTGCCAGTCGCCGCGCAGCAGGGTGAGCACCTCGACCGGGTCGATGCCCCGGGCGGTCAGCGCCATCGACTCGCGGTAGGTGGGGAACACCCAGTCGTCGTCGCGCAGCGCGAGGACGCCGCCGACCTGGCAGGCCTCCTGGCCCCGGGAGGACGGGTAGACGGCCAGCCGGCCCTGCTTGGTCAGCGCGGTGGCCTGCGCGTCGAAGCGGCGGCCGATCACCATCCGCCGGTACATCTCGCGCAGCGCCTCGACGGGCGGCTCGGGGTAGTCGGGGCGCGACGGCAGCGGGGTGCCGTCGGAGTTCAGCAACCGGACCGGTTCGGCCTGCGGCATCAGGCCGGCGGACGGGTCCGGTGCGGCCGGGGTGGCCGGCCGGCGCTTTCGCGGGGATGCCCTGCGCGCCGCCTGGGGGGTCGTGGTCACGGCGAACCTCCTGGACGTGTGGTGGCCCTATGCTCCTTTGGTTGGATGATTGACTCAAGATGCCTGGTGAACGCGGGATGAATGGCACCGAGGGGAGGCTGCGATGGGCCAGGAGACCGTCAACGGACCGGCCGTGACGAGCGCCACGGGACGTTCGGCACAACTGGACGAGGTGGACCGGCGGTTGCTCGACGAGTTGACCCGCGACGGCCGGATGTCCATCCGTACCCTCGCCGAGCGGGTGCACGTGTCGCGGACCAACGCGTACGCCCGGGTGGAGCGGCTGGTCCGGGACGGGGTGATCACCGGGTTCGCCGCGCGGGTCGCCCCGGAACCGGCCGGCCTGGGCACCTCGGCGTACATCGCGTTGACCATCCGGCAGAACACCTGGCGGGAGGTGTCGGCGGAGCTGGCGCAGGTGCGCTACGTCGAGCACGTGGCGCTGCTCAGCGGCGAGCACGACGTGCTGGCCCTGGTCCGCGCCCCGGACAACGCCACCCTGCGGGACGTGGTGTTGGACCGGGTCCAGCGCATCTCCGGGGTGCTGTCGACCCGCAGCTGGCTGGTCTTCGAGGAGTACGACGGGGTCAACAGCCCCTGGTCGTAGCGGGGCTCAGCGTTCCGGCGGCGCGGCGAGGCCCTCCCGGTCGGCCAGTGCCAACAGCGGGTCCAGCGAGAACCGGTCCTCGTCCAGTCCCGCGTGCGGGTCGCCGCGTTCGGCGAACCGGGCGGGCATGCTCACCACGTCGAAGTCCTCCGGCCGGACGTCGTCCAGCTCGGCCCAGTCCAGCGGCGCGGAGACCAGCGCCTGCGGGGTCGGGCGGATCGAGTAGGCCGACGCCATCGTGTGGTCGCGGGCCATCTGGTTGTAGTCGATGAAAACCGGCCGGTCCCGCTGCTCGCGCCACCAGGTGGTGGTGACCAGGTCCGGGCGCCGCCGTTGCAGCTCGCACCCCAACGCCAGCACCGCGCGCCGGCAGTCACCGAAGCTCCACCGGGGCTCGATCGGGACGTAGACGTGCAGGCCCCGGCCGCCGGTGGTCTTGGGGTAGCCAGTCAGACCCAACTCGTCGAGGAAGCGGTGCACCTCGTGCGCCACCGGCACCACCTGGTCGAACCCGACGCCGGGCATCGGGTCCAGGTCGATGCGCAGCTGGTCGGGCCGCTCCACGTCGGCGCGGGTCACCGGCCAGGGGTGAAAGCGCAGGGTACCCAGGTTGACCGCCCAGATCACCACCGCCAACTCCCCCGGCGCGACCTCGTCGGCGGTACGACCGCTGGGAAAGGTGATGTGCGCGGTGCCCACCCAGCCGGGCGCGCCCGACGGCACCCGCTTCTGATAGAAGGCGTCGCCCCGGTTGTCCTGCCGGGTGGCGATGGTCGCCCCCTCGAACACCCCCCGTGGCCACCGTTCCAGCATGGTCGGTCGATCCCGCAACGCCCGCAGGATGCCGTCACCCACGGCGAGGAAATAGCGCACCACGTCCAGCTTGGTCAGCCCACGCTCGGGGAAGTACGGCTTGTCCGGGCTGGAGACGCGAACCGTCCGCCGCCCCACCTGGATCTCCTCGGCCGTACTCGCCATGGACATCACCATAGGCGCGGCGATGGCCGGGTGGGGCGCAACACCACCCGGCCATCGCCGCCCGGATCAGACCTTCTCCTGCTGAAGGCGTGCCTTCAGCAGCTTCTTGCCCTGCTCGCCCATCTTGCGGTGGTCGTCCTGGATCTCGCGGAACCAGGTGGCGAGTTCGCTGTCGCCGCGCGCCTCGGCGTCGGCGATGTAGTTCTCCATCTTCCAGACGTGCTCCAGCGACATCTGCAGGGTGTGCAGCAGGTCGTAGTGGTCGTCCTTCACCGGACTGGCCGGCTCCCGCACCATCGTGGCCATGGTTCACCTCCAGCTAGCAGGTGGGTCTGCGGTCGCGTACCCCTGACGGTGGCCGGCACACCCCGCACGGCCGACGTCTTGCTCTGACAGCTGCCACCTGCGCACGTCCTGGGGTGTAACGCCACATATCGACGGGACGCTTCTGATCGTGAGGGCGGGCAACCCGTCCGCCGCCGCCGGGCCGCCCGCACGAGGGTGCCGCACGGCGGGGTCGCACCCTGGGGAGTCTGTGTGAAGAAGCTCGGCCGCAAGGCACTCGCGGTGGCGGTCGCCGTGGCACTCGGCGCCGGCGTCACCAGCGTTGTCACCGCCCCGGCCACCGCCTCCGTCGACGGCGGCGAGGCCCATGGCGGCGAGGCCACCTTCCTGGTGCTCACACCGCAGGGCGCCACGGTCGACCGGGCGCTGGCCCGGGTGGCCGCCGCCGACGGCACGGTGATCGCCGACTACCGGCAGATCGGCGTGCTGGTGGTCCGCTCCGCCAACC
This sequence comes from Micromonospora maris AB-18-032, assembly GCF_000204155.1. Lineage (NCBI taxonomy): Bacteria > Bacillati > Actinomycetota > Actinomycetes > Micromonosporales > Micromonosporaceae > Micromonospora > Micromonospora maris. The sequence goes on from NC_015434.1 coordinate 4,269,235, forward strand.
GTGACTTCGTCGCCGACACCGCCGGTGCGGGCGTCGAGTCCGTGGCGTCGACCGCCGGCCTGGGCACCGTGCTCGACGAGGGTCACACCGTCGAGCTGACCACGGGCGAGTTGGCGGCCGTCGGCGGCGACCCGAGCACCGAGCCGCTGTTCGCCCAGCAGTGGAACATGCCGATGATCGACCTGCCGCGGGCCCACACGGTCACCGCCGGCAGCGCCGACGTGGTGGTCGGCGTGCTGGACAGCGGCATCTCCAGCAGCCACCCCGACCTGGCCGGCCAGCTCGCCCGGGACAAGAGCGCCTCCTGCCTCGGTGGCGTCGCGGACACCACCGAAGCGGCCTGGAACCCCACCACCTCCGACCACGGCACCCACGTGGCCGGCACCATCGCGGCCGCCCGCAACGGCGTCGGCGTCACCGGCGTGGCACCGGGCGTCAAGGTGGCCGCGGTGAAGGTCGTCGACAACGAGGGCTACATCTATCCGGAGGCCGCGGTCTGCGGGTTCATGTGGGCGGCCGAGCAGGGGATGCAGCTGACCAACAACAGCTACTACCTCGACCCGTGGGAGCTGAACTGCCGCAACGACGCACGCCAGCGCCCGGTGTGGCAGGCCGTGCAGCGGGCCATCCGCTACTCGCAGAGCAAGGGTGTGCTCACCGTCGCGTCCGCCGGCAACGCCAACCACGACCTGGCGCACCGGTTCGTCGACTCGGGCAGCCCGAACAACGGCACCCCGGAGGTACGCGAGGTCAACGGCGCCTGCCTGGTGCTGCCCGCCCAGGCGCCGGGCGTGGTGACCGTCGCCGCGGTCGGGCCGACCGGGCAGAAGAGCTACTACTCGTCATACGGTCAGGGGGTCGTCGACGTGACCGCGCCCGGCGGCGACAGCCGGATCCGCACCCAGGGCCTGACCCCGACGACCGCCGACGCCATCCTGTCGACCACCTTCAACACCGTGACCCGCATCGACGGCTGGGGTTGGAAGCAGGGCACCTCGATGTCCGGTCCGCACGTCACCGGCGTCGCGGCGCTGGCCCTGTCGGCTCGCCCGGGCATGACCCCCGGGCAGCTGGCGGCGCTGCTGGAGCGCACCGCCGTGCCCCAGCCCTGCCCCGCCGGCGGGTACGACCCGATTCCGCTGCTGCCGAGCGCGACCGACTACACGGCCACCTGCCAGGGCGGTACGCGCAACGGTTTCCACGGCGCCGGCCTCGTCAACGCCTACCGCGCGGTGAAGTGATCGTCGGCGCGGTCCGGCGGCCGAGGGGGACGCCGGACCCCGCCGACGGCCGACGTCGCACCCGGTAGGATCGGCGAGGGCCGTGACTGGCGCGTGGGGATGGAGCACCATCGGGAAGCGGTCCCGTCACAACGACGCACGCCGAGCGCCTGGGCCTTCCGCACATCCACTGGAGGTCGCATGTCGCCCAACGCCGAGTCCACCGCCTTCCGCAGCGCACTGGAGGTCATCCGCTCCGTCGAGCCGCGCGTCGCCGACGCGATCGGCGCGGAGCTTGTCGACCAGCGCGAATCGCTCAAACTGATCGCCAGCGAGAACTACGCCTCACCGGCCACCCTGCTGACGATGGGCAACTGGTTCAGCGACAAGTACGCCGAGGGCACCGTCGGCCGCCGGTTCTACGCCGGCTGCCAGAACGTCGACACCGTCGAGGCCCTCGCCGCCGAGCACGCCCGGGAGCTGTTCGGCGCGGCCCACGCGTACGTGCAGCCGCACTCGGGCATCGACGCCAACCTGGTGGCGTTCTGGGCGATCCTGGCCGACCGGGTGGAGGCGCCGGCGCTCAAGCGGGCGCAGGCCCGGCACGTCAACGACCTGACCGAGGCCGACTGGTTCGCGCTCCGCCGGGAGCTGGGTGACCAGCGGATGCTCGGCATGTCACTGGACGCCGGTGGACACCTCACCCACGGCTTCCGGCCGAACATCTCGGGCAAGATGTTCGACCAGCGCAGCTACGGCACCGACCCGGCGACCGGCCTGGTCGACTACGACAAGGTCGCCGAGGCCGCCCGCGAGTTCCGGCCGCTGGTGCTGGTCGCCGGCTACTCGGCGTACCCACGGAAGGTGAACTTCCGGATCATGCGGGAGATCGCCGACTCGGTCGGGGCGACCTTCATGGTCGACATGGCCCACTTCGCCGGCCTGGTGGCGGGCAAGGTCTTCACCGGCGACTTCGACCCGGTGCCGCACGCGCACATCGTCACCACCACCACCCACAAGTCGCTGCGCGGCCCGCGCGGCGGCATGGTGCTCTGCGGCCCGGAGCTGGCCGAGCAGGTGGACCGGGGCTGCCCGATGGTGCTCGGCGGCCCGCTGCCGCACGTGATGGCCGCCAAGGCGGTCGCGCTGGCCGAGGCCCGCCGGCCCGACTTCGCCGACTACGCCCAGCGCATCGTCGACAACGCCCAGGCGCTGGCCGAGGGCCTGCTGCGCCGGGGCGCCAAGCTGGTCACCGGCGGCACCGACAACCACCTGGTGCTCATCGATGTCAGCGGCTACGGGCTGACCGGCCGGCAGGCCGAGCAGGCGCTGCTGGAGTCGGGCATCGTCACCAACCGCAACGCCGTCCCGCAGGACGTGAACGGCGCCTGGTACACCTCTGGCATCCGGATCGGCACGCCCGCGCTGACCACCCGTGGGCTGGGCTCGGCGGAGATGGACACCACGGCCGAGCTGATCCACACCGTGCTGAGCCAGACCACCGCCGGCGCGAACCCGGACGGCACCGCCTCCAAGGCCAAGTACGTGCTCGACCCGGCCCTGGCCGACAAGGTCAGCCGCCAGGCCGGCGAACTGCTCGCCGGTTTCCCGCTCTACCCGAGCGTCGACCTGGGCTGACCGACGCGGCTTTCCGGCCGGCCCGACGCCGTGCGGCGTCGGGCCGGCCGTTTCTGCGCTGCCGTTCTGCTGCGGGATGCACTGTCTGCCCGGCGGCGGGGCCGCCCCACTCACCCCTGACGCCGCCGGGTCAGGGCGCGCCTCAGTTCAGCGGGCGCTTGAGGTGGTAGCGGTGGACCTCGGTGCTGCCCTGCACGTTGTTCACGTCCTCGGCGGCGGTGACGAGTTCCCAACCCTCTCGGCCGACACGGTTGAGATGCGCGACGGCGGTGTCACCGTAGGCGGTGACGTCCTTGCGTGACCCGTCGGGGCCGTACCAGACGAACGTGACGTGAAAGTTCCGGCCCTGCCCCTGGTAGCGGCGGACCAACAAGGCGTACTCCCAGGCAACCATGCGATCCATTATGACTGTCCACCCAGGACCGGACCACGGGGGCCGTCACAGGTTGCGAACGGGTGAACGCGCTACGTCAGCTCAACGGGGTCATCGTCGCGCAGGGCAACAGGCAGTGTGTCGTGGTGCAGGACGACCAGGGTCGCGACGGCTCGGGTCAGTACGACGTAGAGCCGGTTCATGCCGCGCGGTTCGGCGGCCACGATCTCGGCCGGCTCCACGACGATGACGTGGTCGTACTCCAGGCCCTTGACCAGGCTGGCCGGGACCACCGCGACGCCGGGGGCGTCGATGAGCGGGGTGATCGTCTCGGTCCGGTCGTCGGCGGCGATGACGGCGACGGTCGCGTCGGGCGGTGCCTGCTGGAGTTCGCTGCGCAGCGCGGCGTGCAGGTCGTCGACCCGGCGTACGGCGAGGGTGCCGCCGGGCCGGTACGACCGGGTCGGCGCGATCCCGGGGGTGAGGGCGCGGGCCGCGTACTCCGCGATCAGCGCCGGCACCCGGTAGCCGGTGTGCAGTTCCAGGGTGCGGACCTCCCGCTTGCCGATCCGGGCCAGCAACTGCGGCCACGACTGCGCCGCCAGCGGATGGGTCGCCTGCCCGAGGTCGCCGACCACGGTCATCGAGGCGTACTCGACCCGACGGGCGATCATGCGGCACTCCATCGGGGAGAGGTCCTGCGCCTCGTCGAGGATGACGTGCAGGTACGGCTCGTCGTCGGCCGAGTCCTCCTCGACCTCCTCGACCGGCAGCGGTTCGGCCAGCACCGGCACGTAACCCTCCTCGCCGTGCGGGTCGAAGCCGTCGGCCCAGCCGACGACCTGGTGCCCCTCCCGCAGGATGACCGCCTCCGCCCAGCGCTGCGCGGCGACGATCGCGTCGTTGTCGATGCCCGGTCCGGCGAGCGCGAAGGGGGTCGACAGGTGGGGGGCGTACAGCTCCCAGCCGTTGCGCAGGCCGCAGCTGAGCACGAAGGTCGCCACGGTCCGGGTGCCGGTGGTCAGCTCCCGCAGCCGCCACTCGGGCTCGGGCGCCTGCGGTGCGGCGGGCGGACGGCCCAGCAACTCGGCCAGTTCGTCCAGAAGCGGCACGTCGTCGACGGACCAGTCGGGCCGGTTCCGGTACGTCGCGGCCAGTGTCTCGGCCTCCTCGGGGTCCAGACCGACCACCCGGGCGGGGTCGGCGAGCCAACGCAACACCTCGGTCGGGGTCAGCGGCGGCCACCAGGCGCGACGGAACCGGCGGAACTCGTCACGGTCGCGGATCTCCTCGGCGAAGAGCTCCCGGTCCAGGTGCTTGCCGTCGACCTCCTGCCACAGGGTCTCCAGCAGGACGGCGGTGACGGTCGGTGCGGCGGCGTTGGGTGTGGTGCCGTCCGTCGCGCAGCGGGCGCGGATGCGACGGCGGGCCGCCGCCAGGTGCCGCGCGTCGAGCGTCAGCGGCTGGCCCGCGTACACCAGTCGTAGCCGTTGCGGCGCGGTCGGTGGTGGCTGCCAGATCAGCTCGGCCAGCACGTCGCGCATCCGGTCGTCGCCCTTGATCCGGGCGACGGCGGCGCGGTCGCGGCGGGTGGCGGTCACCCCCTCGACCAGCTCGCCGAGGGCCCGCAGGTGCACGCTCTCCTCGCCGAGGGAGGGCAGGACCCGGCTGATGTAGCGGGTGAAGACGGTCGACGGGCCGACCACCAGGATGCGGCCGTCGGTGAGCCGGCCCCGGTTGGTGTAGAGCAGGTACGCCGCCCGGTGCAGCGCGACCTGCGTCTTGCCGGTCCCGGGCCCGCCGGTGATCAGGGTGACGCCCCGGGCCGGGGCCCGGATCGCCTCGTCCTGCTCCCGTTGGATGGTGCTGACGATGTCGCGCATGTGCGCTCCACGCGAGCGTCGCAGCGCGGCCAGCAGCGCTCCTTCGCCGAGCACCCGCAGCTCACCGGCCTTCTCGGGGGTGAGCACGTCGTCGTCGAGGTCGATCACCTTCGGACCCTGGCAGAGGATGACCCGGCGGCGGATCACCCCGAGCGGGTCGCCCGGCGTCGCCCGGTAGAACGCTGCGGCGGCCGGAGCCCGCCAGTCGACAAGCAGGGGTTCGTGGCCGTCGCGTACGCCGAGGCGGCCGATGTGGAAGGTCTCGCCGTCGTCGAAGTCGAGCCGGCCGAAGACGATGCCCTCCGCCTCGGCGTCGAGCGACCGTAGCCGTACGGCCGCCCGGTGCACCATCGCGTCCCGCTCCACCAGCCCGGTGGCCGGGCCGCCGGCCGCCCGCCGATGCCCCTCGCCGGCGAGTTCGTCGGCCCGTTCTCGCGCGCCCTCCAGCAGCTCGTAGACCCGGTCCACCACCACCTGTTCGGCAGCGATCTCCTGTCCCCTGACGTCAGCCATGCTCGCCCCCGCACCGCACGATGATCACCGGGTGAGCCTATGAGCCGACCTGGGGACAAAAATCATCAATCCGGACGATCTGAAGGGGCATGGCGAGCCGTACACTGAAGATGGCACAGACAAGCAGCCACTTCCTGGCCGCCTCGTGCTTGTCTGCTCAGACCGGGACCGGGGTCTGTGCGTGGACGTGGAAGCGCAGCGACCGGGCGTCGGTGAAACACTCCCGCATCGGCCGGACCAGATCCCGATGTTCCGGGCTGCGTTCCCACGCCTCGAAGTCGGCCAGGCTGGCCCACTCGCTGGTGATCAGCCACTGCTCCGGGTCGGTGGCCGAGCGGCACACCTGGTCGACCAGGTGTCCCGGCACCCCGTCGGCGACCAGGTGCCGCACGGCCTCATACGCCCGCAGGAAGTCGTCGGTGCGTTCGGTGGGCACCCGGACGAGGAAGACGACCCGTCCTCGCGTCATGGTTTGTCCTTTCCGGCCGGTGCCGTCCCCCGCAGCACCAGCGCACTGTTGAAACCGTCGAAGCCGCGCGCGCAGACCAGACCCACCCGGGTACGCGGGCGGCGGCGCTCACGCAGGAAGTCCAGTTCGCATCCCTCGGCGACCTGCTCCGGGCCAGCCGAGGGGGGCAGCGTGTCGTGCGCGAAGGCGAGCAGCAGGGTCGCCACGTCCAGCGCCGAACCGCCCTGGTGCGCCCGCCCGGTGAGCGCCTTGTGGGTGCTGACCGCCGGCGCCGTACCGGCGAAGACCGCCCGCAGCGCAGTGGCCTCGGCCCGGTCGTAGCGGGCCACCCCGAGCGCGTCGGGCACCACCAGATCCACCTCGTGCGGCTCGACGCCGGCCCGGCCCAGGGCCAGCCGCATCGCCCGGGCGTACTGGTGCGGGTCACCGGCGCTCTCGGCGGTGGTGTGCGCCGCGTCGTGGGTGGCACCCCAGCCGGTCACCTCGCCGTAGCCGCGCACTCCCCTGGCCCGCGCGTGCTCGTACTCCTCGACGACGAAGACGGCACCGCCCTCAGCGGGCAGATAGCCGCTGGCGGAGACGTCGAACGGCTGGTACGCCCGCTGCGGATCGTCCACCGCGCTGAGCAGGCCGGAGCGCAGCTGGCAGGCCAGCGCGTACGGGCTCAGCGGGCATTCGGTGGCCCCGGCCAGCACCACGGAGGCGCCCCGCCGGATGGTGCGTACGGCGTGGGCCAGGCTGTCCAGCCCACCGGCCGACTCGGCCACCAGCACCCCGCACGGCCCCTTCGCCTGGTGCGCGATGGACAGTTGCCCGACACTCGCCGCGTAGAACCAGGCGATCGACTGGTACGCCCCGACGGTGCGGCTCGGCGACGACCAGAGCCGCTGCAGCTCCCGCTGACCGAACAGGTTCCCGCCGGACGAACTGGCCAGGGTGACCGCCCAGCCGTACGGGTCGGCGGGGCGCTCGGGCAGGCCGGCGTCCCGCAGGGCCAGTCGGGTGGCCGCGAACCCGAGATGGGTCCAGCGGTCGGTCTGCACCAGGACCCGGTTGTCGGTGTACCGGGCCGGGTCGAAGTCGGGCACCTCGCCACCGAGTCGGGTCGGGTAGTCGGCGGCGTCGAACAGGGTGATCGGGCCGGTACGCCGCTGACCGGCGAGCACCGTACGCCAGTGCGCCTCGGCGCCGACGCCGCTGGGCGCGACCACGCCGATCCCGGTCACCACCGCCCGACGATGCTCGTTCATGCCGGCACCTCCCGGGCCAGGCGACGGAACAGCATCGCCGACTGGAAACCGCCGAAGCCGCTGCCGACCGACAGGGCCACGTCCACCGGCACCTCGCGTGCCTCGTTGGGCACGTAGTCCAGGTCGCACTCCGGATCCCGGGTCGTCCAGTTGGCGGTGGGCGGCACCACCCCGTACTCGATGGCCAGCGCGCAGGCGGCCATCTCGATGGAACCGATGGCGCCCAGCGAGTGCCCGACCATCGACTTGATGGAGCTGATCGGCACCCGGTACGCGGCCGGTCCGAGCGCCCGTTTGAACGCGGCGGTCTCGTGCCTGTCGTTCTGCCGGGTGCCGGAGCCGTGCGCGCTGATGTAGGAGATGTCCTGGGGTGCCAGTCTGGCCTGGCGCAGCGCGTCGGTGATGGCCAGTCCCATCTCCACGCCGTCGGGGCGCAGGCCGGTCATGTGGTAGCCGTTGCTGCGGCTGGCGTAGCCGGCGACCTCGCAGTAGATGTGCGCGCCGCGGCGGCGGGCGTGCCCGGCCTCCTCCAGCACCAGCACCGCCGCCCCCTCGGCCAGCACGAAACCGTGCCGGTCGGCGTCGAACGGGCGCGACGCGTGCGCCGGGTCGTCGTTGTCCGGGCTGGTTGCCCCGATGGCGTCGAAGGAGGCGACGGTGACCGGGGAGATGGGTGAGTCGGCGGCGCCGGCGAGCACGATGTCCGCCTCGCCGTCGGCGATGAGCTGGTGGGCGTAGCCGATCGCGTCGATGCCGGAGGTGCAGCCGGTGGAGATCACCTGCGCCGGGCCGTGCAGGCCGTGTGCGCAGGCCACGTCGGCGGCCAGGCTGCTCGGCACCAGCGCCTGGTAGAGGTACGGGCCGCCGAGCCCGGCGTCGACAAGCCAACGCCGACCGCTGTCGCTGACCGTGACGTACTCCTGCTCCAGGGCCATGGTGCCGCCGACGGCGGTGCCGAGCACCACGCCGGCGCCGTCGCGCTCGGCGTCGGTCAGGTCCAGGCCGCTGTCGGCGATCGCCTCGGCGGCGCAGGCGAGCGCGAACTGCACGTACCGGTCGGCGCGCCGCCGCCGCTCCAGCGGGATGCCGGCGGCGTCGGGGTCGAAGTCGCACTCGGCGGCGGTCTGCGAGCGGAACGGCGTCGGGTCGAAGAAGCTGATCCGGCGGGTGGCGGTGCGCCCCTCGGTGATGGTCTTCCAGAACCGGTCCCGGGTCACGCCACCGGGGGCGACCACCCCGATGCCGGTCACCACGGTCCGTCGGCCGGTCACGACCCGTCCCGCTGTTCGACCAGCTCGGTGTCGACGTGGCCGAGTTCCGGGCGGGGGGCCAGGGGACCGAGGTGGAAGACCACCTCGGCGGGTACGTCACCGGTGTTGCGCAGCCGGTGGCGGACGTTGCGGGCCACGAACAACGCCTCACCGGCGGTCAACCCGACCGGCTCGTCGTCGAGGTCGACGGTGATCGCACCCCGGGCGACGTAGAGGAACTCCTCGCTGTACGGGTGGTAGTGCTCCGCGATCCGCTCCCCCGGCGCCATGGTCGCCACGCCCATGAATCCGGAGGTGCTGCCGACGGTGCGCGGGCCGAGCAGGACCCGCAGTTCGCCACCGCGACGGCGGTCGGCGGGCACGTCCCGCGCGGCCACCAGGGCCAGGTCACGCATCGTCGCCTCCGGTGGCCACGGCGGCGGGCTGGACGCCGGCCAGCCGTTCGATCCGTTCCTTGATGACGGCGAGCTGCACCTGGCTGTTGGTGTTGATCCGCTCGGTCATCCCGGCGTTGTCCACCGGCGCGGTCGGTTTCATCGCGAAGTCCTGCACCCAGGTCATCCGGACCCCGTCCGGTTCCTCGGTGTAGGTCCAGTGGATCCGCATGTACTCGAACGGGCCGGTCTCGACCCGGCGGGCCCGTACCTGCCGGGTGGCCCGGTCGGGGGTGCGTTCGCTGACCCAGCTCCAGGCCACCCCGTTCTCGTCGGGATGCATGGTGAGCCGGAACCGCACGGTGTCGCCGTCGGTGTCGAGGATCTCGGCCCGAGCGTACTCGGTGAACAGGTCGGGCCAGCCGGCCACGTCGTTGGTGACGGACCAGACCAGGTCCAGCGGCGCGGCGATGACGATGCTGTTCTCGGTGTGGCCGGGTGGGTCGGCGCGGCGGGAGATCAGGTCGGCCACGGCGGGGATGCTCAGTCGGGCGGCCTGCTCGGGGATGCGTACCCGCCACCGGTCGGCGACGACGGCCGTCAGTTCGAGCAGCGCGAGGGAGTCCATCCCCAGTTCCTCCAGGGAGGCGGCCGGTTCGCGGGCGGCGGCATCCGGATCGAGCCCGCAGTTGGTCACCAGGATGGCGGTGATCTCGTCGGTCAGCGAGCGGCCGTCGGTGACGGTCATAGTTCCCTCCTCGGTTCGGCGTCGAAGCGGTAGAAGCAGCGGGCCATCGCGTCCCGAGGCGAGCGCCAGTCAGGCAGGTACGGCGTGATGTACGGACGCAGCCGGGCGCTGATCCGCCGGAACTCCGGATGGTCGCGCGCCGCCTCGACCGCGCCGTCGCCGGGCGTGTCGGTCTCCAGCAGGTGTACGTACAGGTCGTGCAGCCGGTACAGCGACCGGTGCGCGACGCCGACGAGGTGTGGCAGTTCGGTCGTGTCGGACTCGGCGAAGATCTCGGCGACCGCGTTCTCGGCGGTCGGGACCACCTTCGCCACGATCAGCGTTCGGTCCATGTTGGTTCCTCTCCACGGGCCGTTGCCGACCCCACCCGGTGTCCGGGTCGACTCTCGACACGATGGGGACCGGGCCGTCACCCGAGCGTCACGAACACCCCCCACCGACACCGGTGTCGGTGACGCTGCGTTGACGCAAGCTGTGGCTCAGCTGTACGACCCCGAACCTGAACATCACTACGATTGGCCAGTTCAGAGGCGCTTTCAAAGATGACGTACGAGTTACGTAGCCGACACGCACATTGACCCAGAGTAACTGCGATTGATAACCTTCACGACGGTCCGACCCGGCTTCGCGCACGGTTGCGCGACGTTCGCAGTCGACAGTGGCGTCACGGCGGCCACGCCGGGGCCCGGCCATGCCCGCAGACAACGCCTTGCGCAGGGGGTGCCCGTGGCCGATTCGCCCACGCCGACCACCGGGAAGCTCCGGGACGCCGAGGTCCGACTTCATCTGCTCGGCGGTTTCCGGCTGACCCACGACGACACCCCGGTGGTGGTGCCGCGTGGCCTGCAACGAGTCATCGCGCTGATCGGGCTGCGGCCCGCGACGACCCGCACCCATCTGGCCGGCCTGTTGTGGCCGGAGACCACCGAGGAGCGGGCCCTGTCGTCGTTGCGGACCGCGCTGTGGCGGCTACGGCAGGACCCGTACTGCCCGTTGGCGACCAACGCCGACACGGTCCGCCTCGACCCGGCGGTGCAGGTCGACGTCGACAAGCTGGTCGACACCGCCGGCCGGGTCCGCGACGGTCAGACCCCGGCCGACGCCGCGCAGGCCCTCGCCGCGGGGCGACACGACCTGCTGCCCGGCTGGTACGACGAGTGGGTGCTGACCGAGCGGGAACGGTTGCGCCAACTCAGACTGCACATGCTGGAACAGGTGGCCGGTCACCACCTGGTCGCCGGGCGGCACGGTGAGGCGCTCGACGCGGCGCTGGAGGCGATGGCCGCGGAGCCACTGCGTGAGACGCCGCACCGGCTCGTGGTGCGGATCCACCTCGCCGAGGGCAACGCCTTCGAGGCGGTGCACGCCTTCTACGTCTACCGCGACCTTTTGCTGCGCGAACTGCGACTGGAGCCCTCCCCCGCGATGAGCGCGCTGCTCGACGACACCCTGGAACCGATCCGCCGCGCCAGCCAGGCGGCCTCGACGTCACGTCGGTACCCGGCGCTGCGGTCGACCCAGCAGGGCGGTTGAGCACGCTGACAACGTCACCGGATCGACGGTCGACGTTGACGGTCAGGTGACAGGTCCGCAGGCAGGGTGACAGGTGCGTCCGGCGAGGCAGCCGGCGCGACCACCGGTGAGAGGGGACCGATGAGCAGCCGTCTCGTTATCGTCAGCAGGATCATCCCGGGCGCGGAGGGTCGGGTGGCGCAGATCTTCGCCGAGTCCGACGCGACCGAACTGCCCGGCCTGACCGGGGTACGCCACCGCTCCCTGTACTGCCTGCACGATCTGTGCGTACACCTGATGGAGACCGAGGACGTCGGTGCCGACGCTTTGGCGACGGCCCGCAACCACCCGCTCTACCGCCAGGTCAACGAGCGGCTCTCCGCGCACACCTCGCCCTACCTGCCGACCTGGCGCTCGCCCCGCGACGCCATCGCCAACTGCTTCTACCGCTGGGACGGCGCGGACGTTCCGGCACCGCGTGCGGCCAGCTGACCGGACGGCACAGTGGTCACCCGGACACCGCACGTCCTGATCATCGGCGCCGGCACGGGCGGACTCTGCCTGGCGCACGGGCTTCGTCGAGCCGGCATCGGCGTCGAGGTGTACGAGCGCCATCGCACCCGGGCGGACGGGCTCCTCGGCTACCGCGTGGGGATCGGCCCGACCGGCAGCCGAGCCCTGCGCGACTGCCTGCCGCCCGAACTGTTCGACATCTACCTGGCCACCTGCGCCCGATCGCCGCGCTACTTCAACGTGCTGGACCAGAAGCTGCGGCCCACGGCATCGTTCCCGCTGCGCCCGGACACCCATCCGGTCGACACCGAGCGGTCGGTGGCGCGGATGACGCTGCGCCAGGTGCTGCTGACCGGCCTGGAGGACGTGGTGCACTTCGACCGCACCTTCACCCGGTACGAGCAGCACCACGACGGCACCGTCACCGCCCACTTCGCCGACGGCAGCACCGCCACCGGTGACCTGCTGGTGGCGGCGGACGGCACGCAGTCCGCGGTACGCCGGCAGTACCTGCCGCACGCGGTGATCCGGGACGCCGGCACCATCAACATCGCCACCCGGATCCCGCTGACCGACGACACCCGGGCCCTGCTGCCACCGGCGGTGCAGCGGGGCATCTCGCTGATCTTCGGGACCGGCGGGATGATGGGCGTGCTGCACGTGATGGAGTTCAAGTGGGACGCCGACGGTCGACTCAAGCCGGACGTCGACCCCGCCGATGCGGCGCTGCTCGCGGACTGGCCGGGGCTGCGGCACGACAGCACCCGCGACAACATCAACCTGGTGGTCTGGAGCACCGCCCGACGTTTCCCCGAGGACGTGATGCGTCGCCGGGGGTCGGAGTTGATCCAGGTGGCGCTGGACCTGACCGCGAACTGGCACCCGCGGCTGCGCCAACTGCTCCGGCAGGCCGACCCGGACAGCGCGCTGCCGATCCGGGTGTCCACATCGGAGCCCGTGCCGCCCTGGCACAGCAGTACGGTGACCCTGCTCGGCGATGCGATCCACACCATGACACCGGGCCGGGGCGTGGGCGCCAACACCGCGCTGCGGGACGCGAACCTGCTGCGCCGTCAACTGATCCTCGCCGCCGCCGGTGAGAAGTCGCTGGTGCAGGCGGTGGCCGACTACGAGGCGGTGATGGTGCCGTACGGCTTCGCCCGGGTGGCCGACTCGTTGGCGCGCAGCGGCACCAGCGGCGACGACCGGATGTACAAGCCGGTGTTCGGGCGGCTGGCCCTGCTCGGCGCGCGGGGCTACTTCCGGGTCACCAGCCGGGTGCCCCGACTGCGGCGCAAGTTCGTCGATGATTTCTACACCTATCGCGGCGAGGAGGACTGAGCCGGCAGACGACCTCCACCCGTACCGACGATCCCGGCGCCCGCGACGGCGCCGGGATCGTCGGCGTCGCCGGGTGGGCACCCTCCGTTCCGCCGTGGGCACCGCTGGTAGCCCCCGTCGTGACGACACGGACTGTTACCTGACCTGCCTGTTGCCCACGTCGCTGGTATGCGAAGCTTCGGCGAGTTTTTCTCGCCACGATCCGGACATGAACTTCAGGGAGGTTTGCCGTGATCGACTCCGTCGGCAATTGGCTGATACTGCTCGTCGTGCTGTTGGTGGGCCTGGCCGGGGGCTGGGTGCTGCTGCGCAGCCGCCGTGGCGAACCGCCCGCGTCGACGCACCCCACCACCAGCCAGGCGCCGGTGCCGGCGTCCCGCCAGCCCGCCGACACCGAGCAGTCGAGCCCGGGCGGCCAGCCCGCGTCGTCGGAGCCGACACCCAGCGTGTCCGCCGAGCCGGTCGCCACGACCGACGCGCCCACCCCCGTCGCCACGATCGATACGACGGCACCCGTCGCCACGACGGACACGCCCGAGTCGGTGGCGACCACGGACACCCCCGAGCCCGTCGCCACGACGGATACTGCCGAGCCGGTCGCCACGACGAGCGTCGCGGAGCCCGACAGCGCGACGGAGATCCCCGAGCCGGCCACCACGACTGACGCCTCCGAGCCGGCCACCACAGCGGACACCGCGGTGGCCGCCGGCACGACGGCCGAGCCCGAGTCGGCACCGGCGGTGTCCGTTCCGGACGGTCCGGCGGAGCAGACGGTCGAGGAGACCGCGTCGGCTCGTCCCGCCGTGGCCACCCCGCCGGTGCGGCGCAAGGCGACCACGCCCCGCCCGCGCACCCGGGCCACCCCGGCGGCCACCACCGACGATGCCCCGGCCGCCCACGCCCCGGCCCTCGACGCCAGCGACGCCGTCGACGACTTCCGGCGGATTCAGGGCGTCGGGCCGAAGATGGCCGCCGCCCTGCACGGCGCGGGCATCCGCACCTACCAACAGCTGGCGGAGTTGGACGAGGCCACCCTGCGGGACACCATCCGGGGTGCCGGGCTGCGGGCCACCGCGAGCCTGGTGACCTGGCCACAGCAGGCAAAGATCCTTTCCCGCCAGCCCGGCGACACCGCCTGAGTGGGTGCAACTTCGGGGAAGATGTCGCCTCGGTGCGGGCAATGGCAGCACCTTCCCCGAAGTTGCACGGGCGGCGGGTGATCGGGGTGCCTCGCTCTGCGGGGCGGCAACGCCGGTGTCCGGTGAAGTCGGGGGTGTCGTTAGGCGGAGAGCGCGGCGGGGTACATGGCCGGGACACCCTGCTAGCACCCCCGACCGTGGAGGAAGCCATGCGTGGCACGTCGATATTCGGAGTCCTCGTGGTGATCTGGCTCGTCATCGGCGCGATCGCCGCGGGTCAGCGCGGTTACTACAGCGACGAGGAAGCCAACTGCGCCGAGGTCGGCACGATCCTGGTGACCATCGCCGCCGGTCCGCTCAACTACGTCGGCGCCAACCCGAAGGTCGACTGCGAACTGCCCGAGCCCTCGCAGTGACCCGGTACGACGACGCTGCGTCCAGCCTCTCGTACGGCCCGGTCGTCGAGACCAGGCGGCCGGAGGCCGGACGCAGCGTCGTCGGGTGGCTCCTCGCTCAGCGGAAGCAGTGCGCGACGGGAACCTTGCTGCCCAGGCAGTTGGTAGGGCTGTTGTCGACGACGATGCTGTCGTCGTCGATCTTGACCTGGGCCCGCTCGGCCTGGATGCCGCCGGCCTTGACTGTGGACCGGTTGCCGACGATCAGGCTGCGGTACACCGAACTGGTGCCGGCGGTGACGAAGAGCCCGGCGCCCTGCGACTTCTTGCCGACCGCCTCGTTGCCCTTCACGTCGGTGCCGCGCACGAGCAGGTTGGACTTCGCGGCGTAGACGCCACCGCCGTTGCCGCGCGTGGTGTTGCCACTGATCACGCTGTCGTCGATCGGTAGCAGGCCCTGCACGGTGGAGATGCCGCCACCGGCGACGGTGGCGAGGTTGTCCCGGACGGTCAGCTGACCGAGCACCAGCACCGCGTCGGAGTTGGCCAGGCCACCGCCGGTCTGGGCGCTGTTGCCGGCGACCAGGCTGTCGAAGACCTTGGTACGGGCCGAGAAGCTGGCCAGGCCGCCACCCTGCGCGGCGTTGTTGCGGACGAACGTGGACGAGTAGACGTCCCCGGCGGCGCGGAAGTTGGCCAGCCCGCCGCCGTAGCTGACGGCGCTGTTGTGCCGGAACTCGGTGCGGTACATGGTCATGACACCACCGTTGAGCAGGCCCCCGCCCTTGCCCTCGGTGCCGGCGGCCCGGTTGCCGACCAGCGTGCTGTCGCTGATGCGCAGGTTGCCGTCGTTGAAGATGCCGCCACCGCCACCGTCGGCGGACAGCGACGTGCTGTTGGCGACGGTGACCCGTTCGACCACTGCGGTCGCGCCGTGCACGATGTGGATGCTGCCACCCTCGGCCTTCGACCGGCCGTTGAGCAGGGTCACGTCGCGCAGGGTGAGTTCGCCGCCGTCGCGGACGGTGAAGAAGCGAAAGTCCGGCGCGTGCACGCCACGGGAGATGGTCGCGCCGGAGCCCTCGATGGTGATCGCGTGGTAGATCACCGGCAGGCCGGCGGTGTCGTGCGCCGGGTTGCGCGGCGGCGCCTCGGCGTCGCCCGGGTTCTCGGCGGCGTCGGCGGCCTCCCGGGCGTCGCGGATCCCACCGTCGTACTCGTCGGCCTGCTGGAAGGCGTGGGTCAGGGTGTACGTGCACTTGTCCGCCAACCGCAGCAGGCCGCCGCCCTCGGCGTTGACCCGGACCAGCGCGGCGATCAGCCGTGTGGAGTCACAGGGCACCTGTACGGCCTTGTGCTGGGGCGCACGCCCGTTGCCCCCGCTACGCGGGCCCTCGGGTTCGTCGGGCCGACCGTTTCCGGGCCCGCCGCGCTGCGCGTCGTCGGGACGCTGCCACTTCTTGTCCCGGTCCTGCTCGTCCCGGTCCGCCGATTCGGCGTCCCAGGGTCCGTTGTCGGCGGAGAGCGCGGCGGGCCGGCCCTGGGCCGGCGCGGGCGTGTCCCGGTCGATGGCCGACGCGGCAGCGCCGCCGAGACCCGCCACCGCGGCCACCAGGCTGCCGGCCGCCAGCCCGCCGGCCAGATACCAGGGCGATCGGCGCCCGCGTCGGGCCGGTTGTCGGCCCCCGAGGTACGTGGACATGAGGGTTCCTGCCTCTCGTGTGTGCGAAACAGACGCCGCGCCGAATCGGGCGCGGAGCGGCTGACCTCGCGGTAGCCACCAGAGGCAACGTACGACCAACAAGGGCCGAAATCCGGCATAAGTGAATAAGTACGCCCTTCGTCTTCATGTTGCTGTCCTGGTCGCGAACCGGACCGCAGGGCTCAACCGCCGACGTGGATACCGGGACGGCGGGAGGGATCGGGCTCGGACTTGCGCAGGATCTCCCGGACCACCGGCGGCGTGTCACCCCGGCCCAGGATCAGGTACCGCAGCAGATGCGCGATCGGATTGCCCTCGGACCACTCGAAGTGCGCGTGCGGACGTACGCCGGTGGCGTCGCGCAGCGCCAGCAGGACCGCGGCGATGGCGTTGGGCGCGGCCGGGCTGCTGGCCCGTAGCACCCGGTAGCCGCCCACCTCGACCCCACGGACCCGCAGCACGTGCCGGAACCCGGACGGGTCGACCACGTCGATCTCCAGGAACAGCACGTCGGTCGCGCCCGGCACCGGGTTCTGCCCCCGCTGCGCCCGTTCCTTGATGGTGTACTCCTTGACCGCGCCGCTGCGCCGCTTGTGCGCGATCACGTGCAGCCGACCGTCGTGGGCCACCGAGTCGGCGATGAACCGCCGCGCCGCCTCGTCGAACTCCACCCGTTCCGCCCGCAGCTCCGTGGTCCGGCTGACCCGCGACACCAGGGAGACGGCGATGATGCCGAGGATGAACAGGCCCGAGATGGCGATGCCGTCCGGCTTGGTCAGCACGTTCTCGGCCAACGCGTACAGCAGGACCAGGGTGAGCACCGTGAAGCCGGCGGCGGTCGCGCGCTGGCGACGGCCGAGCGCGGCGATCGCCACCGCGACCGCGGCGGAGACCATCATCGCCAGGATCCCGGTGGCGTACGCCCCGGCCTGCGCGTCGACGTCGGCGCGGAAGAGGACGGTCAGGCCGATGCAGATCACCGTGTAGACGATGACCACCGGCCGGATCGCCCGCGCCCAATCCGGCGCCATGCCGTACGACGGCAGGTAGCGCGGCACGATGTTGATCAGACCGGCCATCGCCGAGGCGCCGGCGAACCACAGGATCAGCACGCTGCTGAGGTCGTAGACCGTGCCGAACGCCTCACCGACGTGCTCGTGGGCGAGGTAGGCCAACGCCCGCCCGTTGGCCGCCCCGCCCGGGGCGAACGCCTCGGGCGGGATGAGCAGCGTGGTGACGAAGGTGGTCGACAGCAGGTACACCGACATGATCAACGCGGCGGCGGTGAGCAGCCGCCGGGTGTTGCGGATCCGGGCGGCCAACCGGGTCTGCGCGTCCGGCCCCTCCCCCGCGACCAGCGGCATCATGCTCACCCCGGTCTCGAAGCCGGAGAGTCCCAGCACCAGCAGCGGGAACGCCAGCGCCGCGGTCAACGCCAACTGCCCCGGTCCGCCGCCGGCGGTCAACGCCGTGGTCCAGTCGGTAAGCACCCGGGGGTCACCGGCGATCTCGACCAGGGAGACCACCACGATCACCGCGTTCAGGGCGAGGAAGACGGCGACCAGGGGTACGGCCACCGCCACCGCCTCCCGGAACCCGAGCAGGAACACCCCGCCCAGGATCAGCAGCAGCACCACGGTCACCACGACCGCGACGGTGGTCCCGCCGAACGCCGCCGGCAGGTACGGGTTCTGCAACATGTGCACGGTGGCGTCGGCCGAGGAGAGGGTGATCGTGATGATCCACGAGGTGGCCACGAAGCCGAGCAGGATCAGCACGAAGATCTTGCCCCGCCAGAACGGCAGCAGCCGTTCCAGCATGGCCACCGAGCCCTGGCCGTGCGGGCTGTCCCGGGCCACCCGGCGGTACATCGGCAGCATGCCGAACAGGGTCAGCACCACGATCAGCAGGGTCGCCAGCGGGGAGAGCGCCCCGGCGGCCAGCACCGCGATGCCCGGCAGGTACGACAGGGTGGAGAAGTAGTCGACGCCGGTCAGACACATCACCCGCCACCAGGCATGCGACCGGGAATGCCCCTCGGCGGTCTCCGGACCGACCGGCTGCACCTGGTGCATGAGCAGCCACCGACGCAGCCGGCTCGGCGGCATCGCCGGACCGGGCGGACGCACCGCCACGTGCTCGGGCACGGCGACCCGTCGACCGGCCCGCTCGCCCGGCCGGGTCGGGTCGCGGGCGGCACGCAGCGCGGGCTCGGGTGTGCCGGACAGCTTCCCCCGGCGGCCCCGGCCACGTCGCGCTCTGGTCCCGTCCCCCATGTTCTGGCCCGCCCTCCCCCCACTCACTGCCCCGACCGTAGGCGGTCGCCGAACACCACCTCGACGAAACGGTCAAAGCCGGCCGACACCGCCGTCGGGTGCCGCCGCGAGGGCGTGGGCCAGGGCGTCCGGATCAGCGACGGTCACCGTCATCGCAGGGTGGCGCAGCCATCGGCCGGGCAGCAGGGCCGGCACCGGTCGCCCGAAACGGATACAGAGTCCCCGCGCGGTGCTGCTGCCGAAGGTGACACCGACGTCGGCGGCCGACAGGTGCGGGCCGATCGCCCGCCACCAGCGGTACGGGCCGCTCTCCTGGACCCCGGTGACGTTGTCCCGGGTGGTCCGCAGCCGCCAGGGCCCGAAGCGCACCGTGACCTCGTCGGCGTCGACGTCGACCCAGGCCGTCGACGGCCGGACACCGAGCAGGGCCAGCACGGGTCGCCACGGTGGATCGAAGCGGAACTCGAAGCGTCGCCGGCTCATCCGCGGGCTCCCCGGCCGGCACGGTCTCCCGGTCGGGCGGGACGTGCCGGGGCGGAGGGGCGAGGTCGGGGCCGTGCTGCGGGACGGCGCCGGGACACAGCGGTCATGGGTGCGGCGTACCCGCAGGAGGCCGGCCGACACCCCCCGGGCCGGCCGACCCCCTGCTCCCCCCTGGTCCGATCCTGGCGATGCCCCCCGGCTGCCGGACCGCCCCCGCGCCCCGCCCACGGGCCGGGCGCGGGGACCCCCCGTCCCCGGCTACTGCAGAAACGCCCCCAGGGGCGAGAGCAGCAACCGACCGAGCGCCGCGGCCGTTTCGTCGAGCCGCTTACGCTCGCGTTCGTGTAGGTGCGGGTCGTGCCGGCACCGCCAGACCCGCTGTGCGTTGCGCCAGGCGACGTCGCGCGTGTATCCGATCAGTTCGCCCTGGTACCAGTCGTCGATCTCCCCGTTGAGCATGTCGATGAGCAGCTGCCACCGCTCCAGGTAGCCCCGGCGCAGACCGGGGATCTTGTCCGCGAAGATCTTGTTGATCTCCAGGTAGTCGCGGTGCTGGTCACTTCCGTCGACCGGCTCGGACTCCAGGTGGGCGAAGGTGGTGACCAGCGCGAACGGCAGGTCGAAGTTGATGTGCGCGTTGACTCCGGCCGCCGCCGAGGGCAGCGGCCGGGCGTCCGGGCCGCGCATCCGCTCGAACAGACAGGACCAGGCCTTGGGCGTGCCCGGGCTGGAGTCGGTCCACAGCCGCAGCGCGTCGAAGTAGCGGGCGGCGAACTCCACATCCAGTCGGGACAGGAAGGCCGGGTCGACGAACCGGTCGGCGTACAGGCCGTCCAGCACGCTCGTGGTGATGGTCAGGTACAGCTTGTTGAAGTCGGCCAGCGGGCAACTCTCCAGCAGCGGAGGCAGCCGGACCAGCATGTCCTGCAGCTTGGTCAGGTGGTCGACCACCGCCGGCACGTCCGTCGGGTGGTCGGCGAGCAGGTCGACGATGTCCCCGTGTATCGGCCCCCAGACCCGCTCGCTCATGTCGTCCTCCACGCTGATCGTCGCCGCCGCCGTGCCCTTGCGGCGCCGGGCTCAGCCTTTCAGGAGGGCCCCCGCACGACATCAGTAGAACTACCTATCCGACACCTACGCCTGACTACGTAGGAAGATGGCACTGGCCTGGACCCGGGTACGTACCTGAAGCTTGTCGAAGATGTGCGACACGTGGACGCCGATGGTCCGTTCGCTGATGTACAACCGCTGGCCGATCTCCCGGTTGGTCAACCCCTCGGCCACCGCGGCCAGGACCTCACGCTCGCGGGCGGTCAGCGCGGCGAGTTCCGCGCCACCGTCACCGTCCGGCTCGCGTGCCCCCAGCGGGCCGGCGTCCTCCAGCGTCACCCGGGCACGACCGGCGAGGGTACGGATCTCCTCGGTCAACGGCACCGCGCCGAGCCCCTGGGTCGTCTGGTACGCCTGCCGCAGCAGCTTGCCCGCCGTGGCGGTACGCCGCCGACGCGCCAGCAACGCCTCCGCCTGACGCAGCCGCGAGTACGCCGCCGGATACGGATGGTTGCGGTGGTCCCACTCCGCGGCGGCCCGCGCCCACAGGTCCGGATCGGTCACGTCGAGCCGGCTCACCTCGGCGGCGCAGAGCGCCAGATAGCCGTCGACCACGTCGCGCACCGGCTGGGCCGCGCGCACACTCTTCTCGGCCACCCGGTCGACGATCTGCCGCAACCGGCGCACCGCGTTGTCGTCGACGGGAGTGCGACTGGCCTTCGCCTCCGCCTCGGCACGCAGACCGTGCCAGACCAGCACCGCGACGATGACCAGGTCGTCGGAGCGGGTCTCGGTCAACCCCCGCTGCACCGCGTGCCGGGCCACGTCGTGGCGGCCCTGCCACATGGCCAGCCCGGCCCGCAGGGTGAGCAGCGGAATCACGTGCCGGGCACCACCACCGGCCAGCATGGTGGCCACCGCGTCGAGGTCCCGGTCGGCCGCCTCGATGTCGCCGTAGCCCACCGAGAGGCGGCACCGGGCCAGCAGCAGCTCGACCGCGTCGGTGCCGGAGGGGCGATGTCGCAGCGCCGCCGCCACCACCTTCTCCGCCTCGGCCCACTGCCCGACCCGGAACAGACCGTTCGTGGCGATCGCCAGCAACCGGGTCTCGTAGCTGCGACCGAGCCCCAGCTCGGCCACCCGCTCGGCGCCCCGGCGGGCCACCACCACCCCCTCCTCCATGCGGTTCAGCGGCCCGGTGAGCAGCTCGGCCAGGTGCAGATAGGCCAGCGCGACGTCTTCGGGCCGGCCGGCGCGTTCGGCAGTCGCCAGCGCGCGACGCAGCACGGCCAGCCCGGCGTCCGGATCCTGGCGGTACGCCTCGGAGAAGCCCAATGCCATGCTGGCCAGCACCACCTCCGTGGTGGCGTCCTCGGCCTGTTCGGCCAGGCTCAACGCCTCCTTGGCCCACTGGCCGGCGTCGGCGTACCGGCCCAGTTGCAGCAGCAGCTCGGCCAGGTGCGCGGCGGCTGTGGCCCGCTGCCGAGGGCTGCAGTCCGCGGCGTCGAGGGCGCGTTGGTACTCCGCCTCGGCCAACGCCGAGCGGCCGGCCGCCGCCAGGTAGCGGGCCCGGCGGATGTGCAGCTCACAGGCCGTCTGATCGGCGTCGATGGCGGCCAGCTTCTCCAGCAGGGCCAGCGCACGGGCGTACTCGCCGCAGTGGTGGGCGGCCTCGGCCGCATGCCTGAGCAGCGTCGCCCGTTCCGCGTCGGGCAGCCCTTCGGCCAGCTCCACCGCGACCGACCAGTGCCGGTGCGCCTCCGCGTAGCCGTACAGCCGCTCCGCCTCCTGCGCGGCGGCCACCGCCGCCGGCAGCGCCCGCTGCGGTTCGCCAGCCAGCCGCCAGTGGTGGGCCAGCCGGGCCTGGTGCAACTCCCCCGGCGCGGCGGTCAACGCCTCGGCGTAACGGCGGTGCAGCAGAGCCCGCTCGGCGGGCAGCAGCTCGTCCTCCAGCACCTCGGCGACGAGTCGGTGCCGCAGCCGGTATCCGTCGTGGGAGCTGACCACCAGCCGGTGGGCCACGGTCGCCCGGATCGCGTCCAGCAGGTCCTGTTCGGGTAGTCCGACCACCTGGGCGAGCAGCCAGTGGTCGACCGGCTCCACCCCGGCGGCCACCGCGTGCACGACCCGGTGCGCCGGCTGCGGCAACGCGTCCACCCGGGCCAGGAAGACCTCGCGCAGGGTGTCGGAGAGCCCGTCACGGCCGTCCCGCAGATCCCGGGCGAGCTCCTCGACGACGAACGGGTTGCCGCCGCTGCGCTGACACAACCGCTCGACCGCCTCGGGAGGCAGCGGCCGGCCCACCACCGCGGCGGCGAGCTGCTCGGCGGCGGCCCGGTCCAGCGGGGCGAGGTCGAGCACCTGCACCGAGCGCAGTCGACGCAGCTCGGTGAGCACCCGGCGCAGCGGATGCGCCCCCTGCAGAGACTCCGAACGCACCGCCGCGAGCACCGACAACTGAAGGTCGCCGAGGCCGGCCAGCAGATACAGCAGTAGCTGCCGGGTCGTCCGGTCGACCCATTGCAGGTCGTCGAGGACCAGCACCACGGGCCGGCCGCCGGCGATCACGCTCAACCCCCGGGCGACGCGCTCCAACAGCGCGCCCGCGCCGTCCGGGCTCGCCGCGTCCTCGGCGAACATCGCCAGCAGCGCGCGGACCGAGGCGGCGGCGGCCGGAGGCAGGTCGACGTCGAGACGACGCAACGCCTGCCGCAGCGGATGCAGGGGTGAGGCGTCGCCGATGTCCAGACAGGAGCCGGTGAGCACCAGCGCACCCGCGTCGCCCAGCCGTTGGCCGAGCTCGCGGAGCAGTCGGGTCTTGCCCACCCCGCTCTCACCGGTGAGGAAGACGGCAGCCGTGCTTCCCGGCGCCACATCGTCGAGCAGCGCGGCGCGCGCCGTCGCCACCAGGTCGGCCCGACCGACGAGCGGTGTGCTGTCCACGTCGCTGGCCATGGCTCGCAGCCTAGTCACAGCCGCCCTTCCCGTTCTACCGCCGCCGCACCCCTGTCCCCCACCTCGCGTCGACATTGCGACCAACCGGTTGCGCCCGGCCGACATACGTCGTTCTGCCGATCCGCCGGTCAGACCTGCGGTGACAGTCTCCCCGCAACGTCGACCCACGCGGGGAGAGGCGGGTGCGTCCGATGCCAATGTCCACCATCGTCCGTGCTTACGGACCGACCAGCCGATTGCGCTGGTCGGTGACCGAACAGCGGCGGACCGTCACCGTGCTCTTCGTCGACATCGTCGGGTCGACCCGGCTGGTCGACCGACTCGACCCGGAGGATGTCCGGGCCCTGCAACGTGTCTACTTCGGCACCGTCGCCCGGGTACTGCGCCGCTGGGACGGGGCGGTGGAGAAGTACGTCGGCGACGCCGTGATGGCTCTGTTCGGCGCGCGCACCGGTGACGGGTGGCAGGCGTACCGGGCGGTGCGGGCCGGCCTGGAGATCCAGCGGGCGCTCGACCGCCGTACCCCCACCCTGGCCCCCGGGCTGCGGGTGCGGGTCGGGGTCGCCACCGGCGAGGCGGTGGTGGACCTCGGGATGGGGCACGACGGCGGGCACGGCGTGGCCAGCGGCGCGGTCATCACGCTGGCCGCCCGGTTGCAGGGGTACGCGCCGCACGGCGGGGTGGCGCTCTGCGCGGTCACGCACCGCGCCGTCGCCGGCCTGATCGCCCAGCAGCCGATGCCGGCGGTGACGGTGGCCGGCAAGGACGTGCCGATCGACATCTGGCTGGCCACCGGCACGCTGCGTCCGGAACTGCCCCCGGCCGACAGCCCGCTGCTCGGTCGACGTCGCGAGCTGGCCGTCGCCCGCGAACGCCTGACCGAGGCGGTACGCGGAACCGGTCCACGGCGGCTACTGCTGACCGGGCCGCGCGGGGCGGGCCGCAGCCGGTTGCTCCGCGAACTGATCCGCAGCACTTCCACAGTGAAGGGTGCCGCGGTGCGCTGGTGCGTGACGGCCTGCCCGCCGTACCCGGACGGTCCGCTGACTCCGCTGGTGGACCTGCTGCGCGGGCTTGCCGGGGTCCGCGACACCGACGACGCCGCGACGGTACGC
This sequence comes from Micromonospora maris AB-18-032, assembly GCF_000204155.1. Lineage (NCBI taxonomy): Bacteria > Bacillati > Actinomycetota > Actinomycetes > Micromonosporales > Micromonosporaceae > Micromonospora > Micromonospora maris. Next base: position 4,293,455 of record NC_015434.1, read on the forward strand.
CGCCGCCTGTCCGCCGCCCTGCACGGACAGGTGTCGGCGCAGTGCCTGGCGGCGACGACAGCTGCGGTGACCGGTGCGCCCGGCATCACCGGCGTCCGAGCCGCGGCCTGCTGGCGGGAGGTGCTGCTGAGCCTGGCCCGGCGGCAACCGGTGGTGGTGGCCGTCGACGATCTCGACCGGGCCGCGCCGGCGCTGCGTCACCAACTGAACCTGCTGCTCGACCAGGCCACGGCCGACGGCCTGCCGCTGGCGCTGGTCGCGACCGGGACCGACGAGGTCGCCGGATGGGCCTCGGTGCCGTTGCGTCCACTCGACGCGGTGACCACCGGCCGGTTGCTGCACCGGCTGCTGCGCCGAGCCGGACGGCCGATCTCGCTGGTACGGCACCTGATCCCGCTCGTCGGCGGCAACCCCGGATACGCCAGGGCGTACGTGGACGCGCTCGACGGCGACGCGCCAGCCCCTCCCCCGGTGCCGGAGAGCGTGCGCCGGATCGTCGACGCCCGGCTGGACCGTCTCGACGATCCGCTGCGGGTCGCCCTGATGGCCGCGACCGCCTCGCCCCGCTGCTCGGCGACGCAACTGGCCCGCATGGTGGGCTGGTCGACGGAGCAGGCGGAACGGGCGCTGGCCGACCTGACCGGGGCGGGTCTGCTCGTGGCGCTGCCGACCGGCGGGCACCGGTTCGCCGATCCGGTGCTGGGCCAGGTCGCCGCCGCCCGGCTGACCCGCGCCCTGCAGGCCGCATTCGCCCGCCGGGCCAACCTCGCCACGGTGGCCAACCGGACCGGCATCCCCGGGGAAGCCGGTCGGGCGGGCATCGCCGGGGAAGCCGGTCGGGCCGGTATCGCCACCGGGACCGGCCAGGCGGGCGGTGCGGCGGAAGCCGGCCGGCCGGAGGAAGGGCGTGCGGCGGGGCGGGTTCGGGCCGGTGGGTCAGCCTCGGCGGCCGGCGGCCGCTCCGGCGCTGGACTGCTCCGACGGGTCGGGTCGGGCCGGGCCCGGGCGCAGGGATCGGCTGTGGCCCCGGAACTCGGCCACCACCTGCCCGTCCTCGCGGGTCACCGTGACGTCGTAGATCCCGCTGCGCCCGTACCGGGTGCGTTCGGTGGCGCGGGCGAGCAGCAGGTCACCCTCGTGCGCCGGACGGACGAAGGTGATCTCGCCACCGGCGGCGACGGTCACCGGCCCGTGGCTGTTGCAGGCGAGCGCGAAGGCGGTGTCGGCGAGCAGGAACACGAAGCCGCCGTGGGCGATGCGATGTCCGTTGACCATCTCGGCGGTGATCCGCATGCGGGCCACCGCGGCACCGTCCGCAGCCGTGATCAACTCGATGCCGAGCCGGTTCGAGGCCACGTCGGCGTCGAACATCTCGTGCGCGGCGGTGCGCTGCGGTTCCACCTGACTCCTGAGGCCGTGCGGTCGGGCGGGCCCCGCCCTCGGGCGACCATGTTATCGCCGGTGGCAGGGGCCGTCGGCATCCGCCGACGGCCCCTGGATCATCGCCCCGCCATTCTCTCTCTATTGCAAATCCTTGGCAACAACTCTGGACAGAGTCCGTGAGATGTAAGTAGCGTGTCCGGCCATGAGCACTTACATCTCCGATATCGACGCCTGGCAGGAGAGCTGGGACCGACAGCAGGAGGCGTACCTGCCGGATCGGGAGCAGCGCTTCGCCGCCATGCTCGACGCGGTCGACGCCATCCGCGACACCGCGCCGCCCCGGTTGCTCGACCTGGCCGGGGGCACCGGCACCATCTCACTGCGCGCGCTGCGCCGCTTTCCCGACGCCGAACTGACCCTTGTCGATCTCGACCCCGCCCTGCTCGCCCTCGCCACCGCCACGCTCGGTGACCGGGCCCGCATCGTCACCGCCGATCTCGGCCGCCCCGACTGGCACACCGCGCTGCCCCACCGGCACTACGACGCGGTGCTCACCGCCACCGCGCTGCACTGGCTGCCGGCCGAGCGGTTGGCCGATCTCTACGCCGAGGTGCGTGACCTGCTGCGCCCCGGCGGCCTGCTGGTCAACGCCGACCACATGCCCGACGACGGCCTGCCGGGGCTGACCGGGCGGCTGCTGGCCCGGGCGCGACAACGCCGCACGGCCCGGCACGCCGCCGGCGCCGCCCTGTCCTGGTCGCAGTGGTGGCAGCAGGCCGAGCAGGACGAGGCGTTGGGCCCGCTCGTACGCCAGCGCCAGGCGATCTACCCGACCGGCCACAGCCCGGAGTGGAATCCGCCCGCCTCCTGGCACCTTGCCGCCCTCTCCGCCGCCGGCTTCACCGAGGTCGGCACCCTCTGGCGCGCCGGCCCCGACGCCGCCGTGGTCGCCGTCCGGTGACCGACCGATCCTGGTACGAAAGCGCTTGGAGCGGCGGTTTCGTACCAGGATCTCGACTCAGCGGGCTGGGGGGCGGGCGGCGGGGATGAGGGCGAGGGTGGGAATCAGGAGGATGGGGACGATCAGCAGGGCGCGTAGCGTGCCCACCTGGTCGCCGAGCAGGCCGAGCAGGGGTGGCCCGGCGAGGAACGCGGTGTAGCCGATCACCGCCACGACGCTGACCCGTACGTGGGCGTGCTCCTCCTCGTCGGCGGCGGCGCTCATGCCGACCGGGAAACCGAGCGAGGCCCCCAGGCCCCACAGCAGCACACCGACGACCGCGACCGGACCGGAGCCGGCGAGCACCGCCAGACCGGCCCCGACGATGGCGAGCACCATGGTGACGCCCAGCACCGGCCCCCTCCCCCACCGGTCCAACGCCACGGTGCCGACGGTGCGACCCACCGTCATGCCGACGACGAAGAGGCCGAAGACCGCCGCGCCGGCCGCCTCGCTGAAGCCGTACCCGTCGATGAAGGCCACCGCGAGCCAGTCGTTGGCGCTGCCCTCGGCGAAGGCCACGGCCAGCACCAGCAGGCCGATGAGCAGGGTGCGGGGCTCCCGCCAGGCGGCGAGCAGGCGTCGACGTCGGTCCGCCGGGGTGCTGGGCTGCGCGTCGGGCTCGGCGGCCAGGAACGCCCGCGCGCCGAGGAGGGTGCCGGCCAGCACCAGCGCGGCCAGGACGGTGAGGTGCAGGGCGATCGACACACCCAGCCGGGCGGCGCCCGCACCGATGCCGGCACCGGCCACCCCGCCGAGACTCCACGCGGCGTGGAAGCGGGGCAGCACCGTACGCCCGAGCCGCCGTTCCACGGCCGCGCCCTCGATGTTCATCGCGACATCGCAACTGCCCGAGCCGTAACCGATGGCGAACAGGCCCAGCGCCACTCCGGCCAGTGAATCGAGCACGCTTGCCGACACCCCGGCGACGGTCAGCCCGACCGCCAGGATCAGCGTGGACACCACCACCGCGCGGGCCGTACCGAGCCGCTGGGTGACCAGGCCGGCGGTGGGCATGGCGATGATCGCGCCGATGGACATGGCCAGCAGGAGCAGCCCGAGGCGCCCGGGGGTCAGGTCGAGGCCGTCGCGGACCGCCGGCACCCGGGCGAACCAGGTGGCCACGGCCAGCCCGTTGAGCGCGAACACCACCGCCACGCCGTTGCGGGCGGCCAACACGGTACGGGAGGGGCCGGAACTGACCGGCGCGGCCGTGGGGATGGCGCTGGGATCCACCTGTTCGCGTTCCTCTCCTGGTGCCGACCTTCGCCACGATCCCACACCTGGGAGCGCTACCAGCACAATCCACCCGGTCCTTACCGCCGGACCCTCCCGCGAGGCATGATGCGCTCGGACGCCCGCACGAGGCGCGCAGGACAGGCAACGGGGAGCACATCATGACGACGGTACGACGGCACGCCACCCTGGAGGATGTCGCCCGGGCGGCCGGGGTGTCCCGGTCGACGGCCTCGCGGGTCCTCGCCGAGAGCGGATTCGCGTCACCGATCGCCCGGGAGCGGGTGCGTGACGCCGCCGACCGGCTCGGCTACGTGCCCAACGCAGCGGCTCGGGCGCTGGTGCGGGGCGCCGGCGTACGCCTGCTGGTGGCGGTCGCGGGCACCTCGCCGACGGTGCTCGACGACAGCTACCTCGACCAGGTGGTCAGCACCACCGCGCAGGTCTGCGCCCCGTACGGGCTCGGGGTGACGGTGGCGTGGGTGCCACTGGACCAGCCGGGACAGCTCGCCCGGCTGGCCGACGATCGCGCGGTGGCCGGCCTGGTGCTGGTCAACACCACCGAAGCCCTGCTCGATGTGGTGCCGCGCCGGCTCTACGGGCGGACCGCCTCGATCGGGATCGGCTCGACAGCCGTACCGTCGGTGGACATCGACAACGGCGGCGGCACCAGCGCGATCGTCCGTCACCTGTACGCCGCCGGCCGTCGACGGATCGCGATGGTGACCGGCCCGGCCTGGCTGGCCTGTTCGCGCCGCTCCGTGGAGGCGTACCGAGGGCTGCTGCGTGAGGCCGGGCTGCCGGTTCGGGAGGTGGCCGGGGACTTCAGCGCGGCGCGCGGCCGGTCGGCCGCCCGGGAGGTGCTGCACCGCTGGCCGGACACCGACGCGATCGTCGGGATCAGCGACGCGACCGCGCTGGGCGTGATCGACCAGTTGCGCGCCGACGGGGTACGGGTGCCCGCCGACGTCGCGGTGACCGGGTTCGACGACATCCCGCTGGCCTCGGTGACCGCGCTGACCACGGCGAGCCACCCGGTACGGCGGATCGCCGCCGCAGCGGCGACCATGGTGCTGGAGGAGCGTACGGCACCACCGATGACCATGTTCCCGTCGTCGCTGGTGCTGCGGGAGAGCGCGTAGCTGCCCTGATCAAGATGCGCAGGCGGCCAACCCTTCAGAATATCCATCCGCACCATTTCCAGCCTCGGCTGAATGTGACTGACCATCGGTAAGATCGGCGACTTGCTTATGACTGATCGCTGACTGATGGGTCGGACGGAAAGCGCACACACTGTGCCCATGAGAAGTGGGTCCGGGCGCATCAAGACACTCCACGGTGTGGTGTGCCTCGTCCTGCTGGCGGCCCTTTCCGGCTGCATGCAACTCAACATCGGGCTCACCGTCAAGGCCGACGACACGGTCAGCGGGCAGCTCCTGCTGACCGCCGAGCGCAAGGTCCTGACCTTGAACAACAAGACTGTCGAGCAGGGCTTCGCCGACCTTCGGCAGAACATTCCCGCGCTGCCGCCCGGCCCCGAGACCCCGTACGCGACCGACACCCACTTCGGTTTTCAGATCAACTACCAGAATATGCCTCTCGATCAATTCGACAGCGAGAGTCTGCGCATCGTCCGGGCGAACGACCGCTACGTCTTCACCCTGCCGCTCGATCCGAAGAAGTACGGCGGAAAAGTGGCCGAGCAAAACCCGGAAAATCAAGCCAGATTCATGTTGTTGATGTCCTTCGAGATCGCCGTGACCTTCCCCGGCCGCGTCCTCGACGTCAACGCCGGCGGCCAGGTCAACGACCGGACGGTGACCTGGCGGGTCAACCCCAACGAACCCAAGCCGGTCGAACTACGTGCCGTGGCCGAGGCGCCACCCCGACCGCCTGCCGCCGCCGCGGACACCGACGCCGCCGGTGGGCCGCCGTGGCTGCTCATCACCGCCGGTGCGGTGGTCCTGCTGCTCGTCGCCCTGCTGGTCGTCCTGCTGCTGCGCCGACCCCGCACGGCCGGCGTCTCGACCACGGCCGGAGACGGCAGTGGGGCCGGCGAGGTGACCACGACCACCGACGGCGGTGGGGCCGGTGACGCCACCACGACCGTCGAACCCACTGACGGCACCGCCATTGCGGCCGCGCCGCGCACCACGATTCCCGGCTCGCCGGGTGCCGGCTGACCTGGCCGGCCGCCGCCCGCCCGAACAAGGCGGACGACATCCTCCTCCCCACCCCGCACCATCGCGCATCGAAGGGAGATCGGCCATGAACGATCTCTTCACCTGGGCCGCGCTGGGCAGCCTGACCGGCGCGAGCGCCGCGACCCTGCTCACCACAAACGTCATCGGCGGCCTGATCGGCCCCAGCGCCGACAAGGCGCGCAAGTGGATCGCGCTGGGCATCGCGCTCGCGCTGTCGTACCTCACCGCGGCCTTCGCCACCGACGCGGGCCCGGAGAAGTGGATCATCGCGTTCTTCAACGGCCTGGTCATCTTCTCCGCCGCGCTCGGCATCAACCAGTTGCCGCCCGGCAACCGGCAGGCGACGCCGATCCAACTGGCGCAGGGCAACGAGCCCCGCTTCGTCCGCTCCTGGGCCTGAACGGAGCAGTGTCATGGTCTTCGGCATCATCAGCGCCGCCGTCCACGTCGCCGCCGGCGCGGTGCTCGGTCAACTCGTCGGCGGCCCGATCGGGCTGCTCGTCGGCGCGGTCCTCGGCCTGCTGGTCGGTGGCGTCTTCGGCTGGGCGATCACCTCGGCCCAGGTCTACGGACCCGATGCCCGAGGGGTGTTCCTGTTCGTGGTCGACCACACCTGGAGCCTGCTGAACACCCTGGTCGGCGCGCTCTACCTCGCCGTACACCTGCTGTTCGGTCATTCTCTGGACCGTGCCACCTCCCAGCACAGCTGCCGGGTCAACGTGCTGGAGGGGGTCTCCCCCCGGTACGCCACCACGCTCGGCACCGTCTGCGCCGGCTCCGGTCCGGGCATCCAACGGCATGAGGACGTGCACGTCTTCCAGGCCCGCCTGCTCGGGCCGCTCTACATCCCGCTGGTCGTGGCCAACTACGTGCTGTTCACCATCGCGCCGGTGTGGCTGCTCTACCACGACCACGCGGGCGCGCCGATCAACCGGTTCACCCGGTACTTCGAGATCGGCGTCTACCCGCACGTGTGGAACGAGGCCATCGCGTACCGCATCCAGGGGACACCACCGCGATGAGCGGCCCCGGGCCGATCGAGGGCGCCACCGCCGACCTGGCGGCGTGGCTGGCCGGGGCGGCAGGCGCCGCCGTTCCGGTCGGCCCGCCCGGGCCGGACACCGATCCGGGCGGGTTGACCCTCTGGCCGCTGGAACTGCGGCCGGTCCGGCAGACCCGGGGCAGCGGCGCAGCCGAGCCCTACCGGTTCACCGTCCGCTACCTGCTCGCCGTGGGCGGACCGGACGCCCTCGCGGCGCTGGACCGGGTGCTCGTCGCCGCCACCACCACGGGCACCCGCACGCTCACCCTGGAGGCCGGTGACCCGACACTGTGGACGGCGTTCGGCACGCCGCCCCGACCGGCGCTGCTGATCGACGTGCCCGTCCAGATCACCCCCGCGCAGCAGCCGGCCGCGCCGGTCCTGCACCCGCTGCGGCTACGACAACTGGACATGCTGACCTTCGACGGTCGGGTCGTCGGCCCGGCCGAGCAGCCGCTCGCGGCCATGCGGGTCGAGGTCGTCGGTCAGGCGTACGCGACCCGCACCGATCCGGCCGGCCGGTTCCGCATCGTCGGCGTACCCCACGATCCCGAGCAGCCCGGCCCGGTACGACTCCGGCTCACCGGCCGGGGTCAGGTGCTCACCGCCGAGGTCGATCCGACCGAGCCCGACATCGTCATCGTCTGCGCCCCACCGGCCCACTGACCCACCGACCCGATTCCGGGAGGACCGATGCCCACCTACTTCTCACCCGGCATCTACGTCGAGGAGGTGCCCGGTGCCGCCCGACCGATCGGACCGGCCGGTACCAGCACCGCCGCCTTCGTCGGTGTCGCGCCCGACCGCACCGCGCACCTCGGCGAGGCCCTCGCCGTGAACAACTGGACCGACTTCCTGCGCCTGTACGCCGACGGCGACGACTTCGAGAGCACCCCGTTGGCCCGGGCCGTCTTCGGTTTCCTGGACAACGGCGGCACCCGCTGCTGGGTGGTCAACGTCGGGGAGGGCGGCTCGGTCACCGGCACCGGCCGCAAACGCGCCGGCCTCGACCTGCTGGAGGCGGTCGACGAGATCTCCATCGTGGCCACGCCGGGCTTCCACGATCCGGTCTCCCACGAGGCGCTGCTGAGCCTGGCCGAACGCACCCGTTCCATGGTCGCCATCTGCGACCCGCCACCGGACATCGACGACATCTCCACCCTGACCCGGGTCGCCACGCCCGGCTCGACCCGCCCGGCCAAGCCCGCCGACACCGCCGACCCGGACACCCCCGGCTCCGGTGGGTCAGGGGGCGGATCGGGTGGTGGCGGCCCGGTGTCGTACCGGCCCCGGCAGTCGGACTACGGTGCCCTCTACTACCCCTGGCTGCGGGTGCGCGATCCGCTCTCCGGTGACCTGGTGCTCACCCCGCCGAGCGGGCACGTGGCCGGCATCTGGGCCCGCACCGACGCCCTGCGCGGCGTGCACAAGGCACCGGCCAACGAGCCGGTACGCGGCGCGGTCGACCTGGGCCACCTGGTCACCCGGGCCGAGCACGACGTGCTCAACCCCAAGGGTGTGAACGTCATCCGCTACTTCCCCGGCGAGGGCATCCGAGTCTGGGGCGCGCGTACCCTCGCGGCCGAGGCCAGCGAGTGGCGCTACCTGAACGTACGCCGGCTCTCCATCTCCATCGAACAGGCCATCGCCAACGGCACCCGCTGGATGGTGTTCGAGCCGAACGACTTCACCCTGTGGCGCTCGATCCGCCGCGACATCGGCGCCTTCCTGACCCGGGTGTGGCGCGACGGCGCACTGCTGGGCCGTACGCCCGAGGAGGCGTTCTTCGTCAAGTGCGACGAGGAGACCAACCCGGCCGACGTCCGCGACGCCGGCATGGTGGTCGCCCACATCGGCATCGCCGTGGTGAAGCCGGCCGAATTCGTGGTGTTCAAGCTGAGCCAGTGGGCCGGCGGCACCGAGACCGAGACGATTGGAGGCTGACATGCCGACCACGGCCACACCACAGCCGGGCGCCCCGGTCGACCCGTACCGCGCGTACAACTTCAAGCTGCTGGTCAACGGCGTCACCAACGGTCACTTCACCGAGGTCAGCGGCCTGGAGGTGAACATCCCGGCGGTGGCGTACCGGGAGCAGGGCAACGACCGGATCCGGATGATCCCCGGCCAGGTCGAGTACGGCCCGGTCACCCTGCACTTCGGCCTCACCTCGTCGCGGGAGTTGTGGGACTGGGTGCACGCGGTCGCCCGCGGCACGGTGAACCGCCGCAACGTCTCGGTGGTGCTGCTCGACGCCGCCGGCACCGCGGAGGTGCTGCGCTGGAACCTGATCAACGCATGGCCGACGAACTGGCGCGGCGCGCACCTCAACACTCTCAGCCAGGAGATCGCCATCGCAGCGCTGACCCTGCGCTACGAGAGCCTGGAACTGGAGGCCGGCGGTGCCGCGCCGACGACCGCTTAGCCGACTGGCCGACCTGCTCCGGTCCGCGGCACAGGCCGTGGACCGCGTCGCCGACCCTCCGGCAACCTCCCCGGTCACCGGCTCAACAGCCGACGCCACCGCTCTCCCCCGACGTCCGGGCCAACCACCGGAGCACTGGCTGCGAGTGGTCGAGGCACACGCCCCCGGCCTGCTGCACGACCTCCCGCTCGACGGCCCGCCGCCGGCCACCGCAGCGCCTGACCACGGCGGGCCGGACCACGGCGCGGACCACAGCGACGCTGCCGTCTCACTCCACGCCCCGACCACTGCGGACGAAGGCCTGCCCGCGGCGCCCGGCCATACCCCCACCGACCCCTTTGCTCTGCTTCAACCGACGCAACGGCCACTGTCCGAATACCGGACGCCGGGCGTTGCGTGGAGTGAAGCAGAGCAAAGGGAGGTGGGTGAGGTTCCTCGGGGCGCTGCGTCGCCGCACGAGTTGGCGCAGACTGCCGTGAGACCGGGCGAGTCGCCGCAGGCCGTCGTGGGGCCGGGCGGGGCCGGGCAGGTGGTGCCGGACGGCATCGATACGACGGCGCCACGAGACGGTGCGGCGGTTTCGGCGTACGGCGCTGCCAGCAGCGCAGCGGCCGACGGGCCGCGCCCTGCCGACGAGGACGATGAGGACACGGCCGCACCTCGGCGGCTCGGCGGGCCGGTTGCCGGCGGGTCACGCTCGACATCACGGCTGCCCGCCTCGGGTCGACGGGTGAGGCCGGCGGGGCGGCTGTCGTCGAACCGGGCTCAGTTACGTGACGCCGGGCAGCCAGACGCTGTTCCGGTGCCGGGGCAAGGTGGACCTGATAGGTGGGGCGGCGGCCCGGCCCGGGGCGGCGGCCCGGCCCGGGACGATCGCTGGCTCCGGGCGGTCGATGCCGGTCACACCGCCGACGACACGCACCCGGCAGCCAGTGGACCCCCGACCGGGTACGGATCCACCCGCCCCACGGCTGAATACGAGGCCGACCGCGCACCCGTGTCCGGACACCCACGGCGACCTACCGACGGGCACGGATACCCAGGACCACCCACCGACGGTCCCGCGCCCAGCAGCCGAGTCATCGGCGGGCACGAGTTGATCAGCCGGCCGACCAACGGATACGAGCGCACCGGCAGTCCTACGGTCCGGTACCGGCCCGGCGGTCGAGCCGTGGCCGGGGACGGGTTGTGGCCCGGCGGTGGAATACCGGCCGGTGTCGACCAGACAAGCGACGGCAAGCAGTTCACCGGTGGCGAGTGGGCCGGTGGTGGTGCGGGGCGGTGGCCGGACCTCGACCCGTCGGGGCGGTCGGACCGGCGGTGGCGGGTCGACGGGCCGTGGCCGAGGCTGCCTGACGATGCTCCCCTCTGGTCGGTGCCCGACGCCTCGGGTGACGACGGCGCGCACCGGCGTCGGCTCGACCGGGAACAGGCGGGTGACTGATGGAACGGGTGGCCTTCCTCATCGACGCCACGGGTGAGCGGATCGACTGTCTGCTCAACCCGGAGAGTGTCGAGGTGACCCGGCTCGCCGGGGTGCGTCATCGGGGCAGCGCGGGCACCCAGCTCACCGGGGCCGGGCGGGCCGACGATCCGTTGGTCTTCACCGGTGGTGGGCGTACCGAACTCGTTCTTGATCTGCTGTTCGACACCGATTTTGCCGAGGGTCAGGTGCGTCCCGCCGACGTCCGGGAACTGACCCGGCCGTTGTGGCTGCTCGCGGAGAACTCGGCGATGGAGCACGGCTGGGTGCGGCCGCCGCTGGTCCGGCTGGTGTGGGGCAAGACCTGGAACGTGCCGGGGGTGATCGTCGCCGTCGCGGAACGGTTCGACGCGTTCACCGCCACCGGGTCACCGCGCCGGTCCTGGTTGCGGCTCAAGCTGGTCCGGGTCACCGAGGACGCCGACCGGGCCCGGGAGGGCTTCGCCGAGGAACTCGCCGCCGCGCAGACCCCGGCCGTCGCGCCGGGCACGGCCGTGGTCGCCGCCGGCGACGGCAGCGGTGCCGTCGACTCCTCCGGCGTACGCTTCGACCTGCTCGCCCACGACGCGCTGGGTTCGCCGCTGCGCTGGCGGTTGCTTGCCGAACACAACCGGATCACCGACCCGCTCGCGGTGCCCGCCGGTACCGCCCTGGCCGTGCCACCGCTGCCCGAGACCAGCTCTGCCGGGGGCGGGCGGTGACCGGCGTCGGGCCTCGGGCGCTGATCGTGCTGCTCGACGGCGTCGCGCTGGCCGAGGCGCTGACCGGTCAGCTGCGTACGGTCCGGGTGGCCGCCCGGCTGAACCGTCCCACCCAGTGCGAGGCGGTGCTGGCCGCCGGGCCCGGTACGGCGGCCCTGAGCACCCCGGTGCGGCTCGGCGTGAGCCTGGAGGTGCGGCTCGACGGTCAACCGGAGACGCTGTTCCGGGGTGAGGTCACCGCCGTCGAGGTCGAGTACGCCGCCGACGGCGCCGCCACGCTCCGGGTCCGCGCGTACGATCCGCTGCACCGGCTGCGCAAACGGCAACGGTTGCGGGTCTTCGAGTCGGTCACCGTCGCCGAACTGGCCGGTGACCTCTGCGCCGACCTGGGGCTACGCGTCGACGCACAGTGCGACGGGCCACGGTTGGAGCGGCTGGCGCACCACCGGGCCAGCGATCTCGACCTGCTGCTGGCGGTGGCCGGCCGGGCCGGGTTGCACCTGACCGTGCAGGACGACGTGCTGCGGCTGGTGACCTTGCAGGGTGACGGCGACCCGATCCCCCTCGAACTCGGCCACCACGTGCACGGTCTGCGGCTGTCGGTCAACGCCGACACCGCCGCGGGCGAGAGCACGGCGTTGGGCTGGCACCCGCAGCGCGCCGAACCGATCGCGCAGAGCGCCGGCACACCCCGCTGCGGACGTCGTACGCCTGTCGAACCGGACCCGGCCGATGTCGGCGCGGACGGTGCCCGCACCGCGCTGGACCAGCCGGGCCGCAGCGACGACGAGATCGCCGCGCTCGCCCAGGCCCGCCTGGACGTCCGGGCCGCCGCCCTGGTCACCGCCGAGGGTACGGCCGAAGGCGATGCGGCGCTGCGGCCCGGCCGCCGGGTACGCCTGACCGGGGTCGCCGAGGCGGTGGCGGGCACCTACGTCCTCACCGAGGTGGTGCACACCCTCGACGCCGACGGACACCTGACCCGCTTCTCCACCGTCCCACCGCCGGCCCCGCCGGCCGGGCCACCTGCGCCGGCGGTGGTCACCCTGGGCACGGTCACCGACGTGGCGGATCCCGACGGGCTGGGCCGGGTCCGGGTGGAGCTGCCCGCCTACGGCGGTGCGGACGCCGGCTGGCTCGGGGTGCTCTGCCCGGGGGCAGGCCGGGGCAAGGGACTGGTGGCGCTGCCCGATCCCCACGACAGCGTGCTGGTGGCGCTGCCCGGTGGTGAACCCGCCTCCGGCATCGTCCTCGGGTCGCTGTTCGGCGCGGTCGAACCGTACGACGCAGGGATCGACGACGGTCGGGCCCGGCGCTGGTCGCTGCGGACCGCCGGCGGGCAGCAGGTCGTCATCGACGACGTGGCCCGCAGTCTGCGGTTGAGCACCGACGCCGGCAGTTGGCTGGAGTTGACCCCCGACCTGGCCACCCTGCACGCCGCCACCGACCTGGTGCTCTCCGCCCCGGGCCGGGCCATGGTGGTGCGGGCCCGCAGCGTCGACTTCCTGCACGCCGAGACGGTCGAGGACCCGGACACCGCCGCCGAGCAGGCCCGCACCCTCGCCCGCGCCCACCACGAAGGAGGCGGCTGATGCGCTGGATCCACCGCGACTCGGTGATCAGGTGCGACCACGACGGCCGGGTCCGCAACCAGGCCTCGCAGCAGTGGGTGACGATCGCCGGTGTCCCGACGCTTGTGGCCGACGACCCGAAGGGCCGCACGATCGTCGCCTGCCCCAACTACGGCACCACTGTGAAACCCTGCACGACGACCGAAGCGGTGCGGGTCGGCTACAGCAGGTGGGTACGCGTCGACGGTCGACCGGTCGTGCTGTCGCACCTCGAGGGATTCACCAACGGCAGCCCGCCCGGCCAGTTCACCTACCGGGTACGCGATCCCCGGCAGCGGTTCGTGGCGGCCGACCGATGAGGGCGATCAGGTTCGTCGGTGCCGGCTTCGACCCGGGTCGCAGCGGCGGGCTCGGGCTGACCGCCGCCGGCGGGCTGGCCATGACCGACGGCGACGAGACCGTACGCCAGGCGCTGTTCCTGCTGCTGTCCACCACCCCGGGTGAGCGGCTGATGCGGCCCGGCTACGGCTCCCGGCTGCACCGGCTGGTCTTCGCGCCGAACGACGACACCACCGCCGGCCTGGCCATCCACTACGTACGGGCGGCCATCGCCCGCTGGGAGCCGCGCATCGACGTGCTCGACGTCGACGCCGGTCCGGACCCGGACGACGCGTGGCGGCTGGTGATCCGGCTGGACTACCGGATCCGGGCCAGCCTCACGCCGGGCCAGCTGGTCTTCTCCGTCGACCTGCTGCCCGCCGACGACGAACCGGCCGCCGGGCCACCGGCCGGGCCCGGCACCGACGCTGAGGAGGCGCGATGACCCTACCCGTGCCGCACCTGGACGACCGCAGCTTCCTCGACCTGGTCACCGAGGCCCGCGAGCGGATCCAGCAGTCCTGTCCGGGCTGGACCGACCTGTCCGCGCACGACCCCGGCATCGCCCTGCTGGAGGCGTTCGCACACCTCACCGAGGTGATGATCTACCGGCTGAACCAGTTGCCGGAGAAGGCGTACGTCGCCTTCCTGAACCTGCTCGGGGTGAGCCGACACGCGCCGAGCGCCGCCTGGGCGGACGTGGTGTTCACCCGGACCGGGTCGGACGACGCGCCGCTGCGGATCCCGGCCGGTACCCGGGTGGCCGCCGCCCGGGGCGCGGACCCGAGGCCGGTCGTCTTCGTCACCTGTGAACCGGCGTCGCTGGCCGCCGGGCAGCGCGAGGTGACCGTCCGGATGCACCACTGCGAGTTGGTCGAGGCGGAACTGCTGGGGGTCGGCACCGGAGCGCCGGGGCAGGTGCTGCACGCGGCCCGGGCGCCGCTGGCGCGTACCGCCGAGGTGTTGGATCTGCTGCTCGGTGTCGAGGTGCCGGCGGGGTCGGTGGAGCTGGGCGCGGCGGCCCGGGAACACGAGGGCCGCACCTTCGAGATCTGGCGGCCGGTGGACAGCTTCGCCGGCCTCGGCCCGCAGGACAAGGCGTACCTGATCGACAGGTGCTCGGGAAGCGTCACCTTCGCCCCGGCGCTGGACCTGCGGACCACCGACGCGGGGTCGCTGCGCTTCGGCGACGGCCCGGTCGCGGCGGTGCCACCGGCCGGACGGCAGGTGCGGCTGTGGTATCGCGCCGGTGGCGGACCGACCGGCAACGTGGCGGCGGGCACGCTGACCAGCCTGCGCGACCCGCTGCCCGGGGTGAAGGTGGTCAACCCGCTGCCGGCGGTCGGTGGCCGGGAGATGGAGAGCATGGAGTCGGTGCTGCTGCGCGGCCCGTACGCCTTCTTCGCGCAGCAGCGTGCGGTGACCGCCCGTGACTTCGAGGTGCTGGCCACCGCCGCCAGCGGGGTGGCCCGGGCCCGGGCGTTCACCCGCGCCGCCGTCTACAGCTTCGCCCGCCCGGGTGAGGTGGAGACGGTGCTGGTGCCGTACGTGCCGACGCAGGCGCGGCCGGGTGGCGGGCTGCCGGTGGAGGTGTTGCGCGAGCACGAGGTGGAGGAGACCCGCCTGCGGGTCGAGGCGGATCTCGGTCGACGCCGCTCGTTGGGCACCACCTGCCGGGCCAGTTGGGCCCGGTACAAGGCGGTGTCGATCCGGGCCCGGGTGGTGGTCCGCCGGGAGGAGGACGTCGACGCGGTGCGCCGACGCATCCACGACCGGCTGCACCAGACGCTGAGCCCGCTGCCGACCGCGCTCAACCCGACCGGTTGGGCGTTCGGCGAGCCGCTGCGGGCATCGAACGTGTACCGGCTGCTGGAACATGCCGAGCCGGGGGTGCGCTACGTCGAGTCGGTGCGGTTCGTGGTGGACGAGGCACCGGACAACCAGGTGCGTACGTTGGCCGCCGACGAATACCAGGCGAACACCTGGTACGCGGGCAGCGCCGAGGTGCTGTTCCGCTCCACCAACGCCGGTGCCGGCTGGGAACCGGTCGGCCGCTTCGACGCCGAGACCGTGCAGCGGGTGGCGCCCGCTCCTGCCCCGGTCCGACCCGGCATCGTGTCCCGCCCCGGCTCGGTGGCGGTGGCCACCGTACGCGCCGGTGGTGGTTCGCGGGTGCACCTGAGCACCGATCTGGGGGAAACCTGGTCGCTGCTGGCCGACCTGGAGGCACGGATCAGCGACCTGGCCTGGATCGACCGGGACGGCGCGGGTGCGCTGCTGGTCGCCACCGACTCCGGCCTGTACGAGGTGTCCCTGCTGCCCGGCGCGGTGCCGTTGCAGATCCTGGTCGACCCGGCCGACGCCGACCGGGGCTTCTACGCGGTACGCGCGTTCGTCTCCGAACGCGGTGCCCAGGGGGTGGCGGTGGCGGCACAGGCCGGTTTCGGGGTGTACCTGTCGGCGAACGCCGGACGCCCGGGCAGCTTCGCCCACGTGGGTCTGGCCAACGTGGACAACCGGGTGCTCGCCGTGCAGTACGACGGCCCGGCCACCCTGTTGTGGAGCGGCGCCGGCGAGCCGGACCCGAAGAAGTCGGGGCAGGGCTGCTTCCGCGCCCGGCTGTTCGAGTCGGACGTGAAGTGGCAGGCCATGCAGGCGGGCTGGATCGGCGGGACCTGCCGGGACCTGGCCTTCAACGCCACCGTCGCGCTGGCGGCCACCCAGAGCGGCGGGGTGCTGCGGCTGGACACCCTGGCCGGGCAACCGCAGTGGGCGTCGGTGTCGGTCAACTGCGGGCTGCCGCTGCGTGACCGTACCCGGTTCATGCCTGTCGACGCGGTGGCCGCGGCCTCCGGTGGACAGCGGCTGGTGCTGGTCGGGGGCGAACGGGGCGTGTTCCGCAGCACCGACGCGGTCGACTGGTCGGCAAGCGCGAACCAGGCCACCGCCGACGTGGTGACCGTTCCGGACACCTGGCTGCTCTGCTCGGGTGAGCACGACATTGAGGTGGTGCGCCACGATGCGGCGAGCGGGCATTGAGCGGCTGCTGCCCGCGGCGTACCAGCGGGCCTGCGTGCCGGGCAGCGTGCTGTGGGCGCTGCTGGAGGTGATGGAAGGGCTGCACGCCCCCGACGAGGCGGTGCTGGCCGAGGTCGACGCCCTGTTCGCGCCGTACCGGGCGCCCGGGGAGATGGTGGCGTACCTGGCGCGGTGGGTGGCGATGGATCATCTGGTCGCCGCGCCCCGGCGGGACGCGCCGCTGCCGCTGCCGTTGAGCCGGCTGCGGGACCTGGTGGCGCACGGCGCCCACCTGGCGGCCTGGCGGGGCACCCCGGACGGGCTGCGTACCGTGCTGGAGTTGGCCACCGGCGTCACCGGTTTCGTCCTCGACGAACCGCCCGACCGGCCGTTCCACCTGGTGGTCCGGGTGCCGGCGGCCGCCGCCGACCAGGTGGCGCTGATCGGCCGCATCGTCGAGGCGGAGAAGCCGGCCGCGGTCACCGCCGAGGTGATCGTCGACTCCGCCCCAGTCGTCGAGCCCGCTCCGGCGGACCGGGCGGTCGGCCGGGCCAGCGTCCCGTCCGGTCCGGCTGTCACTGAACCGGCCGCCGTCCATCCCGCCGTCGCTGACCCTGTCGATCCCGCTCCGGAGGAACCGTCATGACCACCGAATGGACAGTCGTCGCCGCCGCCGAACAGTTCACCCTGGACGCCCGCAACGCCGGCGAGTTGACCTTCACCGTCTCCAACCCGGGACTGGCACCGGACACTGTGGTGTTCGACGTGGCACCCGGCGAGGGCTCGCAGCGTGCCTGGTTCACCGTCACCGAACCGCAGCGGACGGTGCCCCCGCAGGGCTCGGTGTCGTTCCTGGTCCGCCTGGCCGTGCCACCCGGAACCCCGCCCCGACGGTACGACATGACCGGGTTCGCCTACTCGGCGAACACCGCGCCGGAGGAGAGCTCCCGCTCCAGCGGCCGGGTCACCTATGAGGTGCGGGCGGTGGCGCCGCCGAAGCGTACGCCCTGGCCCTGGATCGCCGCCGCGGCGGCGCTGGTGCTCCTCGTCTCGGCCACGGTGGTGTTCCTGGTGACCCGTGGCGAGGATCCACCACCATCGCCGCCACGGGTGGTGACCATCGAGGCGGAGACCCTGGTGCCCACCGCCCAGGTCGGCTCACCGTCGAACTCTGCCGCGAGCGTGCTGGCGCAGGGAAACTGCTGCCAGGTGGCCTGGTCGCAGGACGCCCAGTTGTTCTTCCTCGGCCGGGCGATCAACGACCGGGTGACCGTACGCGTGGAACTTCCCGCCGAGGCGACCTGGCAGTTCTCCGCCGTGCTGACCACCGCACCCGACTACGCCAACACCGTCTTCCTGATCGACGGCCGGCAGGTCGGTGATCCGTTCATCGGCTTCACCCCGAAGGTGCAGATCACCGACTGGCTCGACGTGGCCCGCGTCCACCTGAGCGCCGGCCCTCACGACATCACCCTGGTCGCGATCGGCAAGACCCAGAGCACCGACAGCTACTTCGCCGGCATCGACACCCTCCGCTTCACCGAACTCCCCCCACCCCACCTCTAACCCCCACCCCTACCCCGCTGGCCTTGGTTGATCAAGACGTTTGTGAGAGGAGGGGTGGGGATGGGTGGGAGACAGAAGGTGCTGGTGGTGGGGCTGGGCGTGTTGCTTGTGGTGTTGTTCGTGGTGGCGGTGGGTGGGGGTCGGGGTGAGCGGGGGGACCCGGCGGGGCGGCATTCGTTCGTGGAGTGGCTCGGGCGGGGCGGTGGTGGGCGGGGCGCGGTCGATCCGGCGACGGTCGAGGCGGAATGCGTCGAGGCGCCGGGGCGACTGGCGGTGGTCGGTGACTGTGAGCTGCGGGTCGCCGACCCGGGCCGACTGCGGACGCTGATCCTGCGCAGCCCGGGAGGGTTCACCGTCGAGGCGCCGGCACCCGGTGACGCCGACGTCACCGTGACCGACACGGTCACCCCGCAGCAGGACGGCACGGAGGCGGTGGCCCGGATCGCCGTGGACCGTCCGGCCACGGTGACGCTGCGCTGCCCCACCGGCTGCCTGGTCACGATCAGCACGCAGTGAGAGCGAGGGGACCTGATGGGCGCGTTACGCAGGCCGTTCCTGCTGCTGGCCATGCTGGCCCTGGTGCTGGCGGTCGGCGTCGAGGTCGGTGCCGGGCTGCTGTTGGGCGGCTCGGACGCCGGGGCGGCGCTGGCCGGCAGCGCCGCCGACCTGGGTGTCGAGGTGTCCGACGTGAGCGGGGTCAGCGAGCCGTCCGGGCGGGGCACCGGCTACCTGGCGCTCGTCGACGCGGCGGCGCTGTGGACCACCGGGCTGTTCTGCCTGGGGCTGGTGCTCCCCGAACGGATCCACGGGCGGGTTCAGGGAGTCGCCACCCTGATCTTCTCGATCGTCCTGATCATCGTGGCGATCCTGGCCCTGGTGATCGCCTTCGTCGAGCTGTCGATCATGGTTTCGCTCTTCCTGGCCCCGCCGTTCGGCACGCTCGCCTATCTGGCGTTGTGGGGCTTCTTCCCGGTCGGGGACTCGGCCGTCCTGCTCGGCCTGGTGCTGCTGCTCAAGCTGGCCTGGGCCGGCCTGCTGCTGCTCGCCCAGCCGAAGTTCATCCAGAACAAGGGCCTGGTGCTGCTGATCGGGACCAGCCTGCTCTGCACGGTGGTGCTGGAGTTCCTGCACCGCCTGGTGCCGGTGATCCTGGTGAGCATCCTCGACGACCTCGGTGCGATCGTCTTCGCCGTGATCGCGATCATCTGGGCCCTGGTGCTGCTGATCGGCGCGATTCCGGCGATCGTCAAGGCGATCCGCGCCACCGCGGCCCTGCGCGCCGAACCCGATCCGCACCGCTAGCGCGTGTCCCAACGACCCCGCCCTCGGGGACACCCGGCCGGCACTCGGGGACCCTGCTTGTCGCGCCTGGCGGCTATGGTTGTCCTGTGATCGGGCTCGGCATGCTCTGGTACCTCGTCGGCATTCTCGCCGACGCGGGTGCCACCGGCCTGGTCACCGGCACCGCCGCGGCAACCGGCGTACTGCTGACGGTGGTGCTCGCCGCGGCGAACCTGCTCCGCCGGGTGGTCACCCCGGCCGAGCTGCGGGTCACCCGCCGGTTGATGCGCGAACGCACCCGCCGCACCGGCGTACCCCGGCACCGTGATCCGGACGCGGCCGGCCGTGCCCGTCCCAGGGCCCCGACGGCGACCCTCGCGGTCGCCTGAGCCTTCTCTTCTGCCGCTCGACGGCGACCGCACCTGACTGGTTCCTGCCCGTTGTCAGTCGTCGGTCGTTCTTCGAGAGGTGCACCATGTCCAATTCGCCCACCCGCCACGCACAGCACACCGGGGGCTGCCGGTGAGTACGCTGTTCAGCCCGCTGATGGCGGTGATCTACGCGGGCATCTCCGCGATCCTGTTGTTCTGGCACGGCGCCTGGCAGTTGGTCTTCGACGACGCACCGCTGCTCGGCACCAACTGGTCGTGGGTGCTCGGCATCGTCTTCCTGGTGCTCACCGTCCGGGCCGTACTCTTTCCGGTCTTCGTCAAGCAGATCAAGGCGCAGCGGGCGATGCAGGCGTTGCAGCCGCAGATCAAGGCGCTCCAGGAGAAGCACAAGGACGACCGGGAAACGCTGCAGAAGGAGCTTGTCGAGCTGTACCGGGCGGGGCAGGCCAATCCGCTGATGGGCTGCCTGCCCATGCTGGTGCAGATTCCCGTCTTCCTCGGTCTGTTCCACGTGCTGCGGCACCTCAAGCCGTCGATGCCGGAGCACATGAAGACGCTGTACGGCTGGACGGTCACCCAGTTCGACAGCGCGTCGACGGCGACCCTGTTCGGCGCTCCCATCGCCGCCAACTTCCGCTCCGGCACGCAGGAGCTGGCGCTGCTCGGCGCGGACGGAGTCACGGTCCGGGTGGTCGCCGCCATCCTGATCGTGATCATGATCGCGACCACCTACCTGAGCAGCCGGCAGATGATCCTGCGGACCGGCTGGGCCGAGGATCCGCAGCAGAAGATGATGCAGCGGTTGATGCTCTACGGCATTCCGCTGTCGCTGCTCGTCTCCGGTCTGATCTTCCCGATCGGCGTGATCATCTACTGGGTCACCACGAACCTGTTCTCCCTCGGGCAGCAGACCTGGGTGCTCCGTAAGTACCCGCCGCCGCCCGTCAACGGCGTCGCCGCCCCGACGGCAGCCACCGACGCCGTCGCGTCAGCACCACCGAAGGTGGGGGCCAGGCCGAAGAAGCGGCGCTGACCAGCCGGACCCTGGTGCGTGGCCTGGGAGGGAACGCACCAGGGTCCGGGCGGTGGTCAGCGCAGCTGCGAGGTGGTCCAGCGGGCCGAGGAGGTGGTCACCGGGGCCAGGTCACCGACCAGGACGGTACGGGCCTGGGCGGCGCGGTGGGCGCTGGTGCCGACCCAGATGTCGACGTCGCCGGGTTCCACCACCCGGGTGAGCGTGCGGTCGGAGAAGGCCAGTCGGGTGGTGGGCACGGACAGCTCGACCGTGACCGACTCCCCCGGCTCCAGGTGGATCCGGCGGTACCCGAGCAGCTGCGCCACCGGCCGGGTCACCGAGGCCACCAGGTCGTGGCCGTAGAGCTGGACCACGTCCTCACCGGCGACCGCGCCGGTGTTGGTGACCCGGACGCTGGCGTGCAGCGTGCCGGTGGTGGGCACGGTGTCGGACACGGTCAGGTCGGCGTACGCGAAGGTGGTGTACGACAGGCCGTGGCCGAACGGCGCCACGGGTGCCGCCGACAGGCTCGTCACCTCGTTGCCCTCCCCCAGCGTGGGGTGCAGGTACGAGTACGGCTGCGCCCCCGCCGAGCTGGGCAGGGTGATCGGCAGCCGGCCCGACGGGTTGACCCGCCCGGAGAGCACGCCCGCGATCGCCCCGGCGCCCTCCTCGCCCGGGAAGAACGCCTGCACCACTGCCGCGCAGCGGTCCAGTGCCCAACCCACCCCGTACGGCCGCCCGCTGAGCAGCACCAGGACGACCGGGGTACCGGTGTCCAGCACGGCCTCGACGAGTTGACGCTGCACGCCCGGCAACTCCAGGTCGTCCCGGTCGCAGCCCTCGCCGACGGTGCCGCGCCCGAACAGGCCGGCGTGGTCACCGACGACCAGCACGGCGACGTCCGCGTCGGACGCCACGGCGACGGCCTCGGCGAAGCCGGACCGGTCCTCGCTGTCCACGGCACAGCCCGCCGCCGAGGTGATCTGCTCGGCACCGAACTCGACCCGCAGCGCGTCGAGCACGGTGGGCACCTCGATGCCGGTCTCCACACCGGGATGCTGGGCGAGCACGTGGTTGAGGAAGGAGTAGCACCCGAACAGCGCCGCCTCGCGGTCGGCGTTCGGGCCGATGACCGCCACCCGACGCCCCGCCGGCAGCGGCAGCACCCCCTGGTTGGCGACCAGGACGATCGACTTCTCGGCCAGCCGACGGGCGATCGCCCGGTGCTCGGGCGAGTCGAGGTCGATCTGTTGCGCCGGCTCGTCGTCGAAGGTGGCGTCGAGCAGACCCAGTTCGAGCTTCTGGCGCAGCACCCGCAGCACCGACCGGTCGATCAGGGCCTCGTCGATCCGGCCGGTACGCACCGACTCGATCAGGGTCAGGTAGGCGTCGCCGGTCGGCAGTTCGATGTCGACACCGGCGGTGAGCGCCTGCACGGCCGCCTCGGCGTGGTCTTCCGCGACGTGGTGCAGCAGGTTCAGGAACGCCACGCCGTAGTAGTCGGCCACCACGGTGCCGTCGAAGCCCCACCGGTCGCGCAGCAACTCGGTCAGCAGGGTCGGATCGGCGGCGACCGGCACGCCGTCGATCTCGGCGTACGAGTGCATGACCGAGCGCACGTTGCCGTCGAGGACCGCCATCTCGAACGGCGGGAGCAGCACGTCGGCGATCTCGCGGGGACCGGCGTGCACCGGAGCGAAGTTGCGCCCGGCCCGGGAGGCGGAGTAGCCGACGAAGTGCTTCAGCGTCGCGTGCACGCCCTCGGACTGCAGGCCGCGCACGTACGACGTGCCGAGGGTGCCGACCAGGTACGGGTCCTCGGCGATGCACTCGTCGACCCGACCCCAGCGCGGGTCCCGAATGACGTCCAGCACCGGGGCGAGCCCCTGGTGGATGCCGAGGGTACGCATCACCGCCCCGATCGCCGCACCCATCTCGGTGACGAGATCCGGGTCGAACGCGGCGCCCCAGGCCAGCGGAGTGGGGAAGGTGGCCGCCTTCCAGGCCGACAACCCGGTCAGGCACTCCTCGTGCACGATCGCCGGGATGCCGAGCCGGGTGCCGGTGACCAGTTCCGACTGGAACTTCCACAGCCAGGAGGCGCGGGCGGCGGGGTCGACCGGACGGGTGCCGTACGGTCGGGTGAGGTGACCCAGACCGTGCCGGGAGAAGGTTTCCAGCCGGCCGACGTCGCCGAACTCGCCCTGCAGCGGGGCGACCGCCTCGCCGTCCTCCTTCTCCCAGAACCCGACGAGCTGCGCGATCTTCTCCTCGATCGTCATCCGACCGAGCAGCTCACGTACGCGCGACTCGCCGTCTGGCCCGTCCCGCCCGTCCGGCCGGTCGTGGCGCGGACCTGGTTGAGCCGGCGCCGACGCGCCCACCACTTGACGGACCTCAGTCATGCTGTGCCTTCCATTTCTGGAGCTTGTGCGGCTGCCGCTCAGCCCTTGACCGCACCTTGCAGGCCTCCGACGATCTGCTTTTCGGCGAAGGTGAAGAACAGTAGGGCTGGCAGCATCGCCAGCGACGTGAAGGCGAGGATGCCGGCCGTGTCGGAGCTGTACTGACTGGAGAACTGCTGCACGCCCAGCGGCAGGGTGTGCAGGCTGGCGTCACCGAGCACGAGCAATGGCAGGAGGAAGGCGTTCCAGCTGGTGACGAAGGCGAGGATGCCGACGGTGACCAGCGCCGGCCGCGACAGCGGCAGCATGATGCGCCAGAGGAAACCGAGCCGGCCGGTGCCGTCGATCGCCGCCGCGTCCTCCAGTTCACGGGGGATGGCCGACAGGAACGGTCGCAGGATGACGATCGTCAGCGGCAGCGAGAACGCGACCTGCGGCAGGATCACCGCGTAGTACGAGTTGATCAGGCCGAGGTCACGCAGCATGAGGTAGAGCGGCAGGATCGCCGCCCCGGCCGGGAACAGCAGTCCGAGGGTGAAGAAGGTGTAGAGCACCTCACGCCCGCGGAAGGTGTACCGGGCCAGCACGAACGCGGCGGAGACCCCGAGGGCCACCACCCCGAGCGTGGTGCCCAGGGAGACCACGGCGCTGTTGAACGCCTGCCGCCAGAAGTTGCCCTGGGTCAGCACCCGGATGTAGTTGTCGAAGACCCACGGGTCGGGCATGCCCGCCGGGTTCGCGACGATCTGCGGGGTGGTGCGGAAACCACCGATCACCACGTAGATCACCGGCGTGATCGACACCGCCGCGACGGCGAGCGCCAAGGCGTAGGTCAGGGGGTTGCCCCAGGACACCGGGCGGCGCTTGGCGGGCGACAGAACGGGGTTCGCGGTCGTCACGTCACTTTGCCTTTCTGGTGATGGCGCCCTCGATGTCGCGGCGGAGCAGGAAGCGTTGGAACAACACCGCCGCCACGAACGAGATGACGAACAGGATCACCGCGATCGCGTTGCCGTAGCCCCAGAGTCGGGCGAAGAAGCCGTTGTCCACCATGTAGGTGGCCATGGTGGCGGACGCGCCGAGCGACCGTACCGCCGGCACCGAGGTCACCCAGATCACGTCGAAGACCTGCAACGAGCCGATCATGGACAGGAACATCCAGATCCGGATGGTCGGGCCCAGCAGCGGCAGGGTGACGTGGCGTTGGATCTGCCACCAGCTCGCCCCGTCGATCTGGGCGGCCTCGCTCAACTCCTGCGGCACGTTGGAGAGCCCGGCCAGCAGCAGGATGATGGCAAACCCGACGTACTTCCAGGTGAGGACGAACAGCAGCGTCCAGATGACGAAGTCGAGGTCGGCGAGCCACGCCTGCACCAGACCGCCCAACCCGATCGAGCGCAGCAGCGCGTCGAACGTGCCGTTCTCGGTCAGGATCAGCTTCCACATGATGCCGACGGTGACCTCGGCCAGCACGTACGGCACGAACGCCAGCAGACGGAACACCGTACGGCCGCGGAAGTGGCGGTTGAGCAGCAGGGCGACGCCCAGCGCGATGGGGCCCTGGATCAGCAGCGATCCGAACACGATGAACGCGTTGTTGCGCAACGCGTCCAGGAAGATCGGGTCCTGGAAGGCCATGACGTAGTTGTCGAAGCCGATGTAATCGGTGGGCGGTCCGACTCCACGCCAGCGGAACAGGCTGTAGTAGAAGGCGAAGCCGATCGGCACCAGGACGAACATCACGTACACGATGATCGCCGGGGTGGTGAGCCCGATGATCTCGTACCACTTGCGTCGCGTCTCGCGGGCCCGGCCGGATTTCCGATCGGCGGGCCGGAGCCCCGCCGGCGGCGCGGACACGCCGCCGGCGGGGTTCAGGGTCTGGTTCACGGAGCTCACTTGCGAGCGGCCGACTTCATCGCGTCGACGACCTGCTGCGGCGTCCCGTTGCCCGCGAAGATGGCGACGATTCCGTCGTTCATCGCGTTGCCGACGGTGCTGCCGAAGGCGGTGTCCAGCCAGAGCTGAACGTAGGTCGCGCTCGTGGTGGCCTCCAGGATGGAGCGCAGCGCCGGGTCCTTGACACCGTCCTCGGCACCCTTGGCGGCAGGCAGGCCCTGGCCGGTCTCGGCGTAGCCCTTCTGCACCTCGGGGCTGACGAGGTACTTGAGGAACTCGACGCACTCCGCCGGGGCGTTCTTGGCGCAGGCGAAGCCGTCGCCGCCACCGAGGGCCGCCTTCGGGTCACCGGGCGAGCCGCTGATCGCCGGCACCGGGAACCAGCCGATGAACTTGTTCAGCGCCTCCTGGTCCTCGGCGACGTTGTCCAGGGTGCCCTTGTTCCAGTCGCCCATCAGCTCCATGGCGGCCTTGCCGTTGGCGAGCAGGCCGTTGGCGCTGGTCGGGTCGTTCTGACCCGGGGTGGCGATGAAGTTGTTCTGGAACGGCTTGGTGTCGATGAAGGCCTTCAGGTCCTCGCCGGCCTTGAGGAAGCACGGGTCCTCGAAGTCGAGGTCCTTGGCGGCCTTCTTCAGGGTGTCGACGGAGCAGGCCCGCAGCGCGAAGTTGTACCACCAGTGGGCGGCCGGCCACTTGTCACCGGCGCCGACCGCGATCGGCACGACGTTGATCGCCTTGAGCTTGGTGACGGCCTCGTTGAGCTCGTCGAACGTGGTCGGCGGGGCCGTGATGCCGGCCTTCGCGAACATGTCCTTGTTGTACCAGATGCCCTCGATACCCATCCGGAACGGCAGTCCGTACTGCTTGCCGTCGACGGCCCAGATCTCGGCGGCGCCGCCGATGTTGGCGACCTCGTCCTTCACCTGCTCGGTGATGTCCTTGAGGTAGCCGGCCTCGACCTGCTCGCGGATCTCACCGCCCCCCCAGGCCTGGAAGATGTCCGGCGGGTCGTTGCTCAGCAGCGCGGCGGGCAGCCGGGTGCGCTGGAGCTGGTTGGTCTCGATTCCCTCGATCTCGATGGTGACCGTGGGGTGGAGCGCGTTGAAGTCCTTGGCAACCTTCTGCCAGTACTCCTTACCGGGACCGTCCTCGCTGGCGTTGTGCCACCAGGTCAGGGTCACCGGGTTCTTGTACAGCTCGCTCTCGGCGGGCTCTTCGGACT
Organism: Micromonospora maris AB-18-032; assembly: GCF_000204155.1. Lineage (NCBI taxonomy): Bacteria > Bacillati > Actinomycetota > Actinomycetes > Micromonosporales > Micromonosporaceae > Micromonospora > Micromonospora maris. The sequence goes on from NC_015434.1 coordinate 4,319,679, forward strand.
CGCCGCCGCTGCATCCGGTGGCAAGTAGTGCGGTGGTGATGGACAGCGCTAGGACGGTTCGTACGCGGCGCTTTATAGCCATCTGTATCTCCTCGACTAGTCAGTCGCGGTGCTCGGCCTGCGGGGGAGTTTTACAGCCGTGTAACCGAGTGTCAATCGGTGTCGATAACGTTTTCGATACGCCGCTCATCGAGCCCCGTCCGCCCTCTATCATCGTCGGCGTGGCGTTCCCGCAGCGTGTCAACATGTCGGACGTGGCCCGCGCGGCCGGCGTCTCCGTGGCAACCGTATCCAAGGTGGTTAATGGCAGGTACGGCGTGGCGCAGGCCACCGTCCAGCGGGTTCAGCAGGTCATCCACCAGCTCGGCTACGAGGCCAGCCTGGGCGCGCAGAGCTTACGCAGTCACCGCACCAACGTCCTGGGCATCCTCGTGGCCGAGTTCGAGCCCTTCTCCACCGAGTTGCTCAAGGGCGCCTCGGCGGGGGTCACCGGCACCGGCTACCAGTTGCTCGCCTACTCCAGCGGCGACGTGGCCGGTACGGCCGTCGGCTGGGAACGGCGCTCGCTGGCCCGGTTGTCCGGAACGCTCATCGACGGTGCCGTCATCGTCACTCCGACGGTGGTGGAGACCAAACAGGGCTTCCACGTCGTCGCCGTCGACCCGCACACCGGCCCCTCGGGGCTGCCCACCGTCGACTCCGACAACTTCGCCGGCGCCGTGCTGGCGACCAACTACCTGCTCTCGCTCGGTCACCGCCGGATCGGGCACATCAGTGGACGCGCCGACCTGGAGTCGTCGCGGCTGCGTGAGGCGGGCTTCCGGCAGGCCATGGCCGACGCGGGGGTGACCGTGGACGAGCGGCTGGTGCGCGTCGGCGGGTTCCGCATCGAGAGCGCCGCCGGCACGGCCGCGGAACTGCTCGCGCTCCCCGACCGGCCGACCGCGGTCTTCGCCGGTAACGACCTGTCCGCGATCTCCACGATCGACGTCGCCCGGAACATGGGCCTGTCGGTGCCCGACGACCTGTCCGTGATCGGCTTCGACAACGTGCCGGAGTCGGCGCTGGTCAACCCGCCGCTGACCACGATCATGCAACCGATACAACGGATGGGCGCCGAGGCGTTGCGCCTGCTCGTCGATCTGATCGCGGGGGTGGAACGCGACATCCACATCCGGCTTCCCACCGAGCTGGTCGTCCGCGCCTCCTGCCGCGCCGTACCGGACTGACCGTCGGTCACCCGCAGAAGGAGTTTGCCGCTCTTCGCGCCATCTGACAGCACGACGACACCACGACGGTATTTTCCGGCTCGCCACCGGCTCCGGAAAGGCGTAACCGCGCCGACACGGTACGGAAACGCCGGGTCGGCCAGTCCCCGTCGATGGGAGAAACGCTGTCATGAGCAGTGTAGGAAGACGTGTCCGCAGGGTGGTCCTGGGCGTCGTCGCGGGCGCCGCGCTGGCCGGGCTGCTGTCGGTCACCGCAGCCGTCGCCGCGCCCCTCGCGGCCGCCGACCGGGCCGCACCGACCGCCCGCACCGACGTCTACATCAAGGATGTCGACGGCGATGTCGGGCTCCAGCCGCACCCGCTGAACCCGCTGTGGGCCAGCCCCGACATCAAGGTCTGCCCGACCCCCGTGGAGTGTGCCACCAGCCAGAACCCGATCGTCGGAATTACCAACTACATCTTCGTCAAGCTGCGCAATCCCGGGCCGTACGGCGCGGGCACCAGCGTCGGAACGCTGCACGTCTACCGGACGACCCCCGGTGGCGGCGCGACCTGGCCGGCCCACTGGACGCACATCGGCGCGGCCACCGTCGCCGCGCCCGCGGGCGTCACGACGGTCACCATCCCGTGGACGGGAGTGCCCGGGCCGGGTCACTTCTGCCTGCTCGCGCGCTGGGTGTCCGACACCGACCCGATGGTCGCCGAGGGCCCGGACATCAGCACCAACACCAGGAACAACAACAACATCGCGTGGCGCAACGTCGACTCGGTGCGACTCAGCGCCGGTGAGACGAATCCGGCCGTGCGACCCTTCGCCATCGGCAACTCGCTGCGGGTGCCGTCCGCCAACGACCTGGTCTTCGAGGCGACCCAACCGTTGCAGGGCATCGGCGGGCGGGTCGTCGTCGACCTCGGTCCGGACCTGTTCGAGCGCTGGCGGGCCGGCGGCGCGGTCGGCACGGGCGTACGCGCAGTGGGCCGCACCCAGGTGGAGATCGTCGAGCCCACCCGGGCCAGTCTCGGCAACCTGCGGCTCAACCCCGGCGAGCGGGTGGAGTTCTCGCTGCTGTTCACAGCGACGACCGCGTCGGACCGGGAGATCGCGTTCAACGTGACCCAGTTCGGCCCGGACGCCTCCGGGGCCAAGCGGACCGACCTCGGCGGCGTGCAGTACCTGATCAGCGCTGTCAAGCGGTAGTGCGAGGGGGTTGCGGCCCGACCGGGCCGCAACCCCCGTCAGCGCAGGCAGACCCAGTCGGTGGCCACGGTGAACCCGCCGGCCTCGGCGAGCAACTGCACCGGACCGGGCGGCGGGACGCCGAGGGAGAACAGGCCCACGGCGTCGACGGAGGTCTCGTCGTAGGTGCCGTCGGCGGTCCGGGCGCTGACCCGGCCGCCCTCGGCCGGGCAGAGTTGGCCGACGACTCCCGCGGCGCTGACCTCGATCTCCAACACGATCGGGCCGCCCCGGAAGGACAGGGTCCGTACGGATGCACCCGACCGGGTCTGCCCCACCGGCTCGTACGCCGAGTCGAAGGTCAGCTCGGCGAGGGTCAGCTCGGCGTCCACCGTCCGCCAGGCGAATGCCGCCCGCGCCGCGGTCAGATATTCCTCGGGCACTCCCCCGGCGTTCCACAGCGCCGCGCCCAACTCCACAGTCAACCGGTCGTCATCGACCGGCGGCCACGGCTCCATCGCGTTCACCCGCCTTCGACGATGCGGACCGATCAGGAACAAGGTACGGCGCGAGGGCCGGACAGTCGCGCAACCTGCGCAGACAACGGGCCTGGGTCGGCCCGATGCTGCCGACCGGTACGCCCAGCCGGTCGGCGATCTGCCGGTAGCTCAGCGGCGGATCGGCCGTCAGCAGCGCGAGCAGTTCCTGACAGCGCGGCGGAAGCTGGGCGAAGCTCTCCCGCAACGCCTGCCGACGCTCCGCGCGCAACAGGTCCTCGTCCGGCGCCGCGACGTTCGCCCAGGTCCCGTGGTGCGCCTCCAGCGCATCGTCGGACGGGTCCACGGGTCGGGTACGCCGACCGAGCCGCGACATCCGGTAACACTCGCGCCGGGTGGTGACGGCCAGCCAGGCGGCCAACGCCTCCGGGTCGCGCAGCCGGCCGAGTTGCTCCACCAGCCGCAGCCAGACGGTCTGGTTGACGTCGGCCGCGTCGGCACCGGTCAGGTCGTGCGAACGGATCACCGAATACACCAGCGGGGTGTACCGGCGTACCAGCTCGACCCAGGCCGACTCGTCCCCGTCCGCGGCGGCGACGACCAGCTCCCTCGTGCTCACGGCACCAGCACTCCGTAGTCGGGGTGCCAGCGGGGTTGCGCGAGCAGCGTCAGCCGGGCCGCGTCGGCGCTCAGCCCGCCGGCGGTCATCAGGGCGGCCAGACGACCGCTGACGTGTGCGGTGGCGAACGACGTGCCGGCCCAGCTGGCGTAGCGGTGGAACACGCGGGTCGGTCGTCCGGGCAACGGCATGATGCCCGCGACGTAGGTGCTGTCGTGCCGACCGAGGGCGCAGGCGTTGACCCACGGCCCGTACCCGCTGTAGTCGGCCGGTACCAGTCCCGCCGGGCCCAGGCTGAGCGCCGCCACCGCCACCACCCGCTCCAGCGCGGCCGGCCACAGTGGCCGGCGGAGGCCGGCGTTGCCCGCCGCCGCCACCACCGCGGTCGTCGACGGCAGCGCGGCCAGGGCGTTGGCCAGTGGCAGCGAGGGCTGGTCGTCGAGGGTGTAGCCGCCCAGGGACAGGTTGATCACGCTGACCTCGGGCGACAGCCGGCTCAGGGCGGCCACCACCATCGACTCGTCGCCGATGCCGGTCGGGTCCAGGGCCGCTTCGGGATCGACCCGTACACCGGGCGCGGCCTGACGCACCACCCCGGCGACGAAGGTGCCGTGACCGCCCTGCGGGGCGAGCACGTCGGCGTACGTGTAGAGCGGGTCCTCGTCGTCGGGCTCGGGCAGGTAGGCGCCGTCGAGCCAGTGCGGATGCTGCTGGCCGGCGTACCGCCAGATGCCGGTGTCGCAGACCCCGACCGTCACCCCCGCGCCCTCGGCGAGCCGGGTCGGGTCCGGTGGCGGCAGCGCGGCGACCGCCCGGGGCGGCCCGGACGGGTTGCCCATGATGTTGCCCAGGCCGAGCAGCACGTGGTGCGGTTGGACCCGCGGGACCGGTTGGCCGGACCACTGCCGGGGGTCGCGCAGCATCCCCACGATCGCCGGAATGTCGGTCTCCGTGGCGAACAGCAGTAGGGTGACTCCGGCGAATCCATCGCCAATGGTGACCGAATGCCCGCGGCTTCTCAGCCAGGCGGCGACCCGACCGGCATCTGCGGCGGCGGCGAGCAGTTGCCGAGGACGGTAAAGGAATTCGCGTCCGGCGACGATGTGCCGCCGCACATTGCGGTCCGCATCCAGCACCCGGGCGAAGGCGAGTTGGTATGCGGTGTCGTCGGGGTCCTGGTCGGCGCGCGATGCGGCCGCCCTCGACCCGATGCCCAGTGGGGTGGCCGCCGCGGCCAGCGCGGAGGCGGTCAGCAGTCGCCGTCGGGACAGCCGATGGGAATTGCCCGTTCGGGGATAGTCAGGAAGCAAGAGTCCTCCCAGATAGCCCAGGAAACGGCAAGTCACTGGTGGCGGGCAAGTCGAATTCCGCAGGCCTCGCCAATTCTTCCAAGCAATCGGCATATGTCAATGGCCTGTCCGGGTGACCGCAATACGGCCACACCCGTGAGACGATTCCCGGGCATTGACAGTACGCGATAGCTGGTGAAACCTTCTCTCATGCCCGACAGCACCGCTGCCGGTGCCGGCATCGCTGCGCTGGCGCTCGACACCGTCCAGCGCCGCCCACGTGAGGCGATCACGATCGCCCAGCGGGTACTCACCACCAGGCACGTCGACGACGACGCACGCTCCACTGCGGAGCGGGCCATCGGCCTGGCGCTGCGGGAACTCAACGACCTGACCGGCGCGCTGCACCACCTGCGCCGGGCGGTCCGCGCCGCCGAGTCGGCCCGGACCCGCGCGCTGGCCCGGATGAGCCTCGGTTACGTCCTGGCCACCGCCGGCCGCACCTCGGCGGCCCTGCGCGCGGTGACCGCCGCGCTGCCGGAGCTCACCGGCGCCGACGCCGGGCGGGCCCGCATGCAGCGCGGGGTGGTGCTGCACTACCGGGGCCGGTACGACGAGGCGGTCCGCGACTACGGGCTGGCCATCGACATCGCCCAGCGTGCAGGCGATCTGCTGCTGGAGGCGCGGGCCCGCAACAACCGGGGGCTGCTCAACGCCCACCGGGGCGGCAACGGCGACGTCGACGACCTCACCCGGGCGGCGAGCATCTTCGGTGAACTCGGGCTGGACCTCGCCGCAGCCGACGCCCGCTGGAACGGCGGCATCGCGGCCGGCCGACGCGGTGACATCGCGGGCGCCCTGCGCCGGTTCGCCGCCGTCGGCGAGGAGTACCACCGTCTCGCCGTACCTCGACCGGCGCTGCTGCTGGACCGCTTCGAGTTGCTGCTGTCGGTGCCCCTGGTCGACGAGGCGACCGAGGTCGCCGCCGCAGCGGTCGACGAACTGCGGCGGCGGGGCATGGCCTCCGACCTCGCCGAGGCGCTGCTGGCCCAGGCACGCGCCGCGCTGCTCGCCGGTGACCTGGACACCGCGACCGAGGCCGCCGCCGCGGCACGAACCCGATTTCGCCGGCAGGGTCGCCGCATCTGGGCCGCCTTCGCCCGACACGTCGAGCTGCGTGCCGAGTTCCGTCGCGGGACCCGCACCGCCGCCCTGTTCGCCGCGATGGTGCGGACGGCCGATCAACTCGACGCGACCGGCTGGCCGGATCCCGCGCAGCTCACCCGGATCGACGCCGGTCTGCTGGCGTCGGCGCTGGGTCGCGTCGACCGCGCCGCACAGTTGTTCGGCACGGTCGCCCGCACGCGGGGTCGGGGGACGGCGCCCCGGCGCGCCCAGGGCTGGTACGCCCAGGCGCTGTGGCATCGGCTGCGCGGCGACGAAGCCGCCGCCGCCCGGGCCCTGCGTCGCGGGTTGGCCGTCCTCGACCGGCACCGGACCTCGCTCGGCGCCACCGAACTGCGCGCCAACAGCGGGGCGTACGGGCAGGAGTTGGCGGCCGAGGGACTGGACATCGCCGTCCGGGCCGGCGCACCGGCGCGGGTGCTGGCCTGGGCGGAGCGGTGGCGCGCGACCGCGCTGCGGAACCGGCCGGCGTTGCCACCCGACGACGCCGAACTCGTCACGGCGCTTGCCGAACTCAGGCTGGTCAGTGGCCTGCTGGAGGACGCGGTGCTGACCGGCCGGCCGGTACGCGTACTGCGCGGCCGGCAGGCCCGGCTGGAGCATCGGATCCGCGACCTGACCCGGCTGGTGACCGGCGCGACGACCACGCCGGCCCCGCCCCGGGTGGGTGAGCTGGCCGACCGGCTCGGCCCTCGGGTGCTCGTCGAACTGTTCGTGCACGGCGACCGGCTCGGGGCGGTGGTGGTCGCCGACGGACGGGCCAGCCTGCACGATCTCGGTCCGTCGGCCGAGGCGACCCGGCTGGCCCGCTGGCACCGCTTCGGGCTGCGTCGGCTGATCGTCACCGGCGACTCGACGGCCGCCCGGACCGGCGCGGCGCACGCCGCGGCGGCGTTGGACCGGCAACTGTTCGACCCGCTGCGGCGGCGGCTGGCCGATCGGCCGCTGGTGATCGTGCCGGTCGGCGCCCTGCACGCGGTCGGCTGGGCGGGGTTGCCCACCTGCGCCGGTCGGGCGGTGACCGTCGCGCCGTCGGCGACCGCCTGGCTCGCCGCCGCGCGGCAGCAGACCTGGGCGGGTACGCCGACGCTGGCCAGCGGCCCACGACTGCCCGCCGGTGCGGTGGAGGTCAAGCGGCTCGCCGAGGTGCTGCCCACCGCCCGCCTGCTCACCGGGTCGAACGCCACCGCCGAGGCGCTGACCGCCGCCCTGGACGGCGCCCCGATGGTGCACATCGCCGCGCACGGCACGTTCCGCGCCGACAACCCCCAGTTCTCCACCCTGGAGTTGGCCGACGGACCGCTGTTCGCCTACGAGTGGGAACGCATCGCCCGACCGCCCGGCTGCGTGGTGCTCTCCGCCTGCGAATCAGGCCTGTCCGGGGTACGCCCCGGCGACGAGATCATGGGTTTCGCGGCGGTCCTGCTGGCGCTGGGCACCCGATGCCTGATCGCCACCGTGCTGCCGGTGCCGGCGGAACCCACCACCGAACTCATGGTGGACCTGCACCTGCGGATGCACGCCGGTGCCGAACCGGCGCAGGCCCTCGCCGCCGCCCAGCGGGCCTTCGTGGCCACCGGCGATCACACCGCCTCGGCCACCGCGGCCGCGTTCGTCTGCCTCGGCGCCGGCTGACCGCGACGCGCCGTCGAGGTCAGCGGCGGCTCGACCAGCGCGACTGCCACCGCTCAGGGCGTGTGGGCGAGGGCGGCGGCGGTGTCGAGGGTGAGGGTGCCGTCGGCTACCACCACCCGGTAGTGGTTGCGGCGGCTGGTGCCGGCCGGGATGGTCGCGGTCCGCGCGAAGGCGAAGGCGACGCACACCCCGGGATACATGGTGGTCCGGACGAACCACCTGTCACCCGGACCGAGACCGCTGAAGACCAGTGTGTACGCGCCGCCCTCCGGTGACCGGCCGGTCATCGCCAGCCACGGATCGGCACATCCGTTGACCGTCTCCTCGCCGACGCGGGTGGCGGTGAACACCTCGGGTGGTTCGCCGGCCACCGCCCGCCAGAAGAACCCGCCGTAGCCGGCCCCACCGGGCCGACCGTTGGTGGCCGGGCTGCCCAGCACGACGTCCCGGTCGGCGGGGGCGGTGAGCACGCTGTCGACATCGAGCCGCCAGGCACCGGCTCGCCCGGACGCCGGACTCCATGCGCTGTCCGGACCAGGTACATCGACGTGCTCCGGTACCGCTGTCGCGGCCAGAGTGCGCCGCTCGGTGAGCAGGACCGCGCCGGTCGGGTCGCACCAGTGCAGCAGGTGGTCGAGCCGGTCGGTCGAGCGGTGGTTCCATCCGGTGTGGACGATCCGGCCGTGGTCGGCACGCCAGGTGTAGCCGAGGTCGCGGACGTAGGTGCGCCCACCCCAGAGGTTGGTGCCGTTGACGTCCTGCACCGCCAGGGAGGCTCCGAGGTGCCAGACGTGGTCGGCGGGGAGGGCGTCGGTGACCCGGGTGCCGGCCAGGGTACGCACCGGGTGCAGGTAGGGCCGCGGGCCGTGGGTGGCGTCCAGGTCGGGGGCGAGCACGTACCGGGCCACCGGCGTACCGTCGACAAGCAACTCCTGATCGTCGGCGGTCATGACAGCTCCGCCCGGGTGAGCGGGCGGCGGCGGGCGACGGCGTGCACGGCGGCCAACGCGTACCCGGCGAGGATCGGCACCGCGACCGGGGTGACAAGCACCCCGAGCAGCACGGCGACGAGGCTGGTGCCGGCCAGCGCGGCGCAGGTCGCGGGGTGGTCGAGGCAGGTGCGGGCGGCCCGGGGAACCGCCGCGGCCCACCCGGTGCCGCCGGTGCGGCCGACCTCGACCACGATCGCGGCGGCGTACCCGAGCAGGGCCGCCGCCACCACGACGGTGGCGACCAACCCCACGCCGCCGCCCGGCACCCGGCCGGTGGCCAGTGCCGTCAGGTTTGTGGCGAGCAGCCCGACAGCGGCCAGCCCGAGCAGGGTGGCCGGCACGCCGGGCAGCAGTCCCCGACCGAACCGGGAGATGATCTGCCGGGCGGTGGGCCAGCTGCCGGTGGCCAGCCAGTCGTGCACCGCGGCGCTGGCGGTGCCGATCGCCGCGCCGGCGGTCAGCACCGGGGCCGAGGCGAGCACCGTCAGGATGCCCAGCAGCGCCAGATCGGCCCCGTCGCGTACGGTGTCCCGCCAGTCGCGGCGCGGCGGCTGCTCAGCCCTTGATTCCACTTGTGTTGATCCCCTCGACGAGCATCCGTTGGAAGGCGACGAAGAACACGAAGACCGGCAGCAGGGACAGCACCGCCATGGCGAACATCGGGCCGATGGCGCTCTGGCTCGTCGAGTCGATGAACAGGGTCAACGCCACCGGCACGGTGTAGTCGCTCAGCTCGGACAGGAAGACCAGTTGCCGGAAGAACTCGTTCCAGGTCCAGATGAACGAGAAGATCGCCGTGGTGACCAGGGCGGGTCGGCTCAGCGGCAGGATGACGTGCCGGAAGATGCCGAAGGCCCCGGCCCCGTCGATCCGGGCGGCCTCGTCCAGCTCGCGCGGGATGCCCCGCATGAACTGCACCATCAGGAAGACGAAGAACGCCTCCGTGGCCAGGAACTGCGGGATCAGCAGCGGCAGGTACGGCCAGTCCCCGCCGACCAGGCCGAGGGTGCGGAACAGGATGTACTGCGGCACGATCAGCACGTGCGCCGGCAGCAGCAGGGTGCCGATCATGATGGCGAACCACAGCCGCCGCAGCCGGAACCTCAACCGGGCGAAGGCGTACGCGGCCAGCAGGCAGCTCACCGCGTTGCCGACGACGGTCAGCAGGCTGACCATCGCGCTGTTGAGGAAGAACCGGCCGAAGCTGACGTCGAAGTTGCTCCACCCGTCGGTGTAGTTGCCCGGGGTGAAGCGCTCGGGCAGCAGACCGATGTTGCTGACGATCTCCTGCTGCGACTTGACCGAGGTGCCGATCATCCAGATCAGCGGGTACAGCACGACCGCCACGATGGCCAGCAGGATGATCAGCCGCAGCCAGGATCGGCTGCGTGAGCGCTGCGGGCGGGCCGCCACGGGCGGGGCCAGGGTGTTCGCCACCATCAGCGGTCCTCCCCGTCGGAGTAGTGCACCCAGAACCGGCCGGTGCTGAAGAAGACGGCGGTGATGAGCGCGATGGCGATCAGGAAGACCCAGGCCATCGCGGAGGCGTAGCCCATCTCCAGGTCGGTGAACCCGGCGATGTACAGGTTCAGGGTGTACATCAGGGTCGAGTCGATCGGTCCGCCGGTGCCGTTGCTGAGCACGAACGCGGCGGTGAAGCCCTGGAAGCCGTTGATGGTCTCCAGCACCAGGTTGAAGAAGATCACCGGGGAGAGCATCGGCAGGGTGACACTGACGAACTGCCGGAACCTACCGGCCCCGTCCACCGAGGCGGCCTCGTACAGCTCGGTCGGCACTTGCTTGAGCCCGGCCAGGAAGATCACCATCGGGGCGCCGAACTGCCAGATGGCCAGCACCATCAGGGTTTCCAGGGCCCAGTCCGGGTCGTTGACCCAGGGCTTGCCCTCGATGCCGAACAGGGCGAGGAAGGAGTTGAACGCGCCATCGCGGTTGAACATGTTCACCCAGACGATGGCCAGCGCCACGCTGCCGCCGAGCAGCGACGGCAGGTAGAACAGACCACGGAACAACCCGACCCCGCGCCAGGCACGGTTGAGCAGCAGGGCCACCCCGAGCGCCGCGGCCAGCTTCAGCGGTACGGCGATCAGCGCGAAGCGCAGCGTGACCCGCACCGAGTGCCACCACGACGGGTCGGCGGTGAACATCCGTTCGTAGTTGGCCAGCCCGACCCATTCCACCTCGGACCACGGGGTGAGGATGTCGTAGTTGGTGAAGCTGAGGTACAGCGACAACAGCATGGGTAGCGCCGTGATGCCCATCAGACCGATGAGCCAGGGCGACAGGAAGACGTAGCCGGCCAGACCTTCCCCGTGCCGGATCCGTCCGGTCCCGCGCCGGGTGGCGGGGGGTCGGACGGATCCGGTGCCGCGGCGAGTCGGGTCGGGCGCCGTGGTCAGAGCCACGAACTGCTCCTCTCCGGGTGACGCGGTGCGGTCAGGAGGCGATTGCCGCTTTGCAGGCCGCGACGAACTGGGCGGCGGCCTCGGCGGGGGTGACCCGGCCGTACTGGGCGTTCTCGGCGGCCTTGGTCAGCTCGGCGCGTACCTTGCTGTGGCCCTTGATCGGCACCTGCGGGGCCTCGCCGAAGGTCTCGGCCAGCTTGGTCTCCACCTCGATGGACTGCTTCATCGCCGGGTCGGTGGTGTCGTCGCTGACCACCCGACGCAGGTCCAGGTTGGACGGCAGACCCCGGTCGGTGCCGAGCAGCTTGACCGCTTCCGGGTCGTTGACCAGGAAGTTGATCACGTCGACCGCGATGTCGGCGTTCTTGCTGCCTCGGAAGACCGACCAGTACATCGAGGCGCGGGCCCACTGGGCGCTCGGGTCACCGGGGTAGGCGATGACCCCCAGCTCGTCGGCGGTGTTCTTCTTCAGCTCCGGCATCTGGTTGACCCAGACCCAGGAGGTGGCCGACTTGCCGGTGACCACGAGCTGCTTGGTGATGTCGGTGGCGTTGCCCTCGTGGATGACGTCCGGGGTCGGGGTGGCGCCGGCGTCCCGGGCCCCCTTCCACAGCTCGAACCACCTGGTCACGTCCTCGGCGGTGAAGCCCAGGTCGCTGCCGGAGTAAAGGTCCTTGCCCTGCTGGCGCAGCCACACCCAGAAGGCCTTGTAGTCGGCGCTGGGGTCCTGGGTGCCGGGCACTCCGGTCTTCTTGCTGACCTGCTCGGCCCAGGCGATGTGCTCCTCCCAGCTCATCCCGGTGGTCGGCTCGGGCAGCCCGTTCTTGTCCAGCAGGGTCTTGTTGTAGACCAGGCCCTGGGTGTTCTCCCCGGCGGCCAGACCGGCGAGCTTGCCGTCGACCTCGCCGTACTGGAGCAGGCTGGGCGGGAACTTGCTGGTGTCCAGGTCGCCTGCGTCCTGGTACTTCTTCAGGTCCAGGGTGGCGTTGCGGGCCGCGTACTCGGTCAGGTAGTTGTCGTCGATCTGGAAGATGTCCGGCGGGTTGCCGCCGGCGGTGAGGGTGGCCAGCTTGTCGAAGTAGCCCTGGTTGGCCTGCCAGGTGGTCTCGAAGACGACGTCCGGGTTCTTCTTGGTGTAGAGGTCCAGCGCCTGCACGGTCAGCTCGTTGCGGGCGTCACCGCCCCACCAGAAGATGGAGACCTTGGTCTTGCCGTCGGAGGCGTCGTCGCCGCCGCAGGCCGCGGCAGCCCCGACCAGGGGCAGGGCCACGACCGCGGCGAGCAGGCCGCGCAGCAGTCGGCGACGCAGCAGGGGGGTACGGTAAGTGCGCCCGTCGGGCGCGCTGGTGGGGTGCGTTGCGGGGTGCATGTGCGCTCACTCCTTGGCGTTAGGAGGCGACGACGTCACCGGCGGCCACTCTCGGGCCGCCCGGGTCCGCACGGCGATGCGGGCCCGGGCCTTCGGCAGTGGCACCGGGACGATCCCGGCCGGCATACGGGCCCGGTCCGGTGGAGTCGCGGATGACCAACTCGGTCTGGAGCATTACCTGTGCGGTGGTGCGACGGACGCCGACTGTGGTCCCGGCACCGCCGGCCCGCCCGGTGCGCGGAAGGTCGGTGTCGTGTTGCAGCAACATGTCGACGGCCGTCCGGCCGGCGGCCGCGGTCGGGGTGGCCACCGTCGTCAGCTTGGGGCGGGTGAGGCGGCTCAGTGAGATGTCGTCGACCCCGACGACACTCACCTCCTGCGGCACCGCCACCCCCAGTGCGTCGAGCCCCTCCAGGAGGCCGATCGCCATCAGGTCGTTGTAGGCGAGCACGGCGCTGGCCCCGGCCCGGCGGACCTGCTCCGCCTGGGCCAGTCCACCGTGCTCGGTGGGTGGGTTGGGGCCGAGCACGGTCAGTTCCGCGCCGGCCGTCCGGGCCGCCGCGCCGGCCGCACGGCGGATCTCCCGGCTGGTCCACGAACCGCGCGGCCCACCGAGCAGGGCGATCTCCCGGTGGCCGAGGCCGGCCAGGTGTTCGATGGCCGACCGGGCGCCCTGACCGACGTCCATCAGCACGCACGGCAGCCCGGCCAACTGGCGGTTGACCACCACCAGCGGGACCTCCCGGCTGAGCTGCTCGATCAGGCTGTTGCTCATCCGTGGGCTGCACAGCAGCACCCCGTCGACCTGCTTGGCCAGGGCGTGGACCAGCTCTTCCTCGGCGGCGGCGTCCTCATTGGTGTCGGCCACGAAGACGTGGTAGTCGCGGTGCCGGGCCTGGCTCTCCGCCGCCTTGATCAGGGGCGGGAAGAACGGGTTCGCGATGTCCGCGATGATCAGCCCGATGTTGTGCGTACGGCCGGTGATCAGGGCACGGGCGGCCCGGTTGGGGCGGTAGCCCAGGTCCTCGGCGCAGGCGAGCACCCGTACCCGCGTCTCCGGGTTGACCAGGTGGGGTGCGGAGAAGGTGCGGGAGACGGTGGAGATGTGCACCCCGGAGGCCCGCGCGACGTCCCGGATCGTGACAGGCACTGCGGCCCCCTTCGTGTGTCGGCGGTCACGGGTGCCGCCAATTAATGCAAACGGTTGCGCCAGTGTCAACGGTCGATGGTTACAGCTAGGTTTCGCAGCCGCACTCGCCATGCCCTCCAATACTCATGAATTACCACAAAGGCCGCTGATTGCTGACGCACCGTTGACGCCGAGGGATCGAGCATGATTACTTCGCTGCAAAGGTTTGCAGAGAGATCGAGGAGGATCGGTTCGTGTCTCCGCAATCCGGCAGACGGGCCCGGTACGCCGTGGTCGGCACCGGCGCCCGCGCCGAGATGTTCGTCCGCGCGTTGGTCCACGACCACGCCGACACCGCCGAACTGGTCGCCTTCGCCGACGTCAACCAGGCCCGGATGGACGCCCACAACCGCTGGCTGACCGAGCTCGGCCATCCGCGGGTGCCCACGTACCACGCCGGGGACTTCACCGCGATGCTGGCCAAGGAGCGGGTCGAGGTCGTCCTGGTCACCTCGGTGGACGTCACCCACGACGAGTACGTGGTCGCCGCCGTCGAGGCCGGTTGCGACGTGGTCACCGAGAAGCCGATGACCACCGACGCGCCGCGCTGCCAACGCATCCTCGACGCGGTACGCCGCACCGGCCGGCGGGTCACCGTCGCCTTCAACTACCGCTACAACCCGCTGCACGAGCAGATGCGCCGGCTGCTCGCCGAGGGCGCGGTCGGCGAGATCGGCTCGGTGCACTTCGAGTGGCTGCTCGACGTACGCCACGGCGCCGACTACTTCCGCCGCTGGCACCGCGACAAGGCCAGCTCCGGCGGGCTGATGGTGCACAAGGCCAGCCACCACTTCGACCTGGTCAACTGGTGGCTGAACGCCACACCCGTGCAGGTGTACGCGGCCGGACGGCTGTTCTTCTACGGCGAGAACGGCCGCCGGCACGGCTACGCCCGCGACTACGACCGGGCACACGCCAGCCCCGCCGCCGACGACGACCCGTTCGCGCTGCGCCTGGCCGAGCACCCCCGGCTCCGCGAGCTGTACCTCGACGCCGAGGCATCCGACGGCTACCACCGGGACCGCAACGTCTTCGCCCCCGGGGTGAGCATCGAGGACGACATGGCGGTGCTGGCCACCTACTCCACCGGCGCGACAATGACCTACCACCTCACCGCGTACGCCCCCTGGGAGGGCTACCGGGTGATGGTCAACGGCAGTCGGGGCCGCCTCGAACTGGAGGTCACCGAGAGCGACTACGTCAGCCCGGCCGCGGCCGGCGCGCTCAAGGGTGCCGCGCTGCACGGCGACCAGGCCGCCGCCGAGGGTGGCTCGGCCACGCTGACCCTGCGTCCCTTCTGGTCCCCACCGCAACGCATCGAGGTCGACGGGTACACCCGCCACGGGCACGGTGGCGCGGACGCCCGGATGACCCAGGTCCTCTTCGGCGGCGCGGCCGACCCGCTGCACCGGGCGGCCAGCGCCTCCGACGGCGCACTGGCCCTGCTCACCGGGTTGGCCGCCAACCGGTCCTTCGACACCGGCGCCCCGGTACGCGTCGCCGACCTGCTCACCCTCGACTGACCTCTACCCCAGGAGTCGCACCCCGTGCCCACCTCGACCCGACCAGACCTGCTCCTCCCCGCCGACCCGGGCCAACGCGCACTGGCCCGGGAGCTGTACGCGCTGGTGGCAAGGTTGCCCATCATCTCCCCCCACGGGCACGTCGACCCGGCGCTGCTGGCCGAGGACCAGCCGTTCGGTGACCCGGCGCAGCTGCTCATCGTGCCCGACCACTACCTGACCCGGATGCTGCTCAGCCAGGGCGTACCCCCGTCCGAGCTGGGTGTGCCCAGCCGCGACGGCACCCCGGTGGAGACCGACGGACGACGGATCTGGCGTCGCTTCGCCGAACACTGGCACCTGTTCCGGGGCACCCCGTCACGGCTGTGGCTGGAACAGACCTTCACCGAGGTCTTCGGCGTCGACACCCGACTGTCCCCGGCCACCGCCGACGAGGTGTACGACGCCCTCGCCGCCAAGCTCGCCGAGCCGGACTTCCGCCCCCGGGCGCTGTTCGAACGGTTCAACATCGAGGTGCTGGCCACCACCGAGTCGCCCCTGGACGACCTGGGTCGGCACGCGAAGCTGGCCGCCGACGGGTGGGGCGGTCCGGGCGGGCGGGTGGTCACCACCTTCCGCCCGGACAACGTGGTCGACCTGGAGTTCGAGGACTGGTCGGCAAACGTCGACCGGCTCGGCGAGATCACCGGTGAGGACACCGGCACGTACGCCGGTTATCTGGCCGCGCTGCGGGCCCGCCGGGCGGCGTTCATCGACGCCGGGGCCACCTCCTCCGATCACGGTCACCGCACCGCCCGTACCCTCGACCTCGGCGCGGACGCGGCGACGCTGTTCGACCGGGCCCGCCGGGGCCGGGCCGAGCCGGGCGACGCCGAGGCGTTCGCCGCGCACATGCTGCTGGAGTTCGCCCGGATGTCGCTCGACGACGGCCTGGTGATGCAGTTGCACCCGGGCGCGGTCCGCAACCACAACCGCTGGCTGTACGCCCGGCACGGCCGCGACGTCGGCGGCGACATCCCGCAGGTCACCGAGTATGTGCACGCGCTAGCCCCGCTGCTGGACGCCTACGGCAACGACCCCCGGCTGCGGGTGGTGCTCTACACCCTCGACGAGGACACCTTCACCCGGGAACTCGCGCCGCTGGCCGGCGGGTACGCCGCTCTGCTGCTCGGCGCGCCCTGGTGGTTCCTGGACTCCCCCGAGGTGCTGCGCCGGTTCCGGGAGACCGTCACCGAGACGGCGGGCTTCTACAACACCGCCGGGTTCGTCGACGACACCCGCGCCTTCTGCTCCATTCCGGTACGCCACGACGTGGCCCGCCGCATCGACGCGGGCTTCCTGGCCCGGCTGGTCGCCGAGCACCGGCTGCCCATGGACGAGGCCGCCGAAACCATCGTCGACCTGGCGTACCGGCTGCCGAAGCAGGTCTACAAATTCGGGGAGGGGCAACAATGACCACAATCACCGATGTCACCGTGCATGATGTGCGGTTTCCCACCGCCGCCAGCGGCGACGGCTCGGATGCCATCAACCGGGGTGACTACTCGGCCACCTATGTCGAGCTGAGCACCGACGACGGGCCGACCGGCGCCGGGTTCACCTTCACCAACGGTCGTGGCAACGAGATCACCTGCGCGGCGGTCGATGCCCTGGCCCACCATGTGCGGGGGCGGACGGTGCAGGAGATCACCGCCGAGCCGGTGGCCTTCTGGCGTTCCCTCGTCGCCGATGTGCAGTTGCGCTGGCTGGGCCCGGAGAAGGGGGTCATCCACATGGCCACCGGGGCGCTCGTCAACGCGGTGTGGGACCTGCGCGCCAAGCTCGCCGGCAAGCCGATGTGGCGCTACCTGGCCGAGATGCCCACCGACGAACTGGTGGCCAACGTGGACTTCAGCCACATCACCGACGCGCTGACCCCGGACGAGGCCGCCGCCATCCTGGACAAGGGCCGTGACGGGCTCGCCGATCGGCTGGCCGTGCTGGAGCGCGCGGGCTTCCCGTCGTACACCACCTCGGTCGGCTGGCTCGGCTACCCCGACGACAAGGTGCGAGCCCTGACTCGGGAGGCGTACGCGGCCGGCTGGCGGGCGATGAAGATGAAGGTGGGTGGCCCGCCCGCCGACGACCTGCGGCGGGCCCGGATCATCCGGTCGGAGATCGGCCCGGACGCGCTGCTGATGATGGACGCCAACCAGGTGTGGGACGTCGACGAGGCGATCACCAACATGACCGCGCTGGCCGAGGTCGACCCGTACTGGATCGAGGAGCCGACGCACGCCGACGACATCCTCGGCCACGCCCGCATCGCCCGGGCGATGACCGAGTTGACCGGCGGGCGGTGCCGGGTGGCCACCGGCGAGGTGGCCGCCAACAAGGTGATCTTCAAGCAGTTGTTGCAGGCCGAGGCGATCGGTGTGATGCAGATCGACGCCTGTCGGGTCGCCGGGGTCAACGAGGTGCTGGCCGAGATCCTGCTGGCCGCCAAGTTCGGGGTGCCGATCTGCCCGCACGCGGGCGGCGTCGGCCTCTGCGAGTACGTCCAGCACCTGGCGATCTTCGACTACCTGCGGGTCGGTACCAGCCTGGACGGTCGGATGGTCGAGTACGTCGACCACCTGCACGAACACTTCGTCGACCCGGTACGCACCCGCGACGGGCGGTACCTGCTGCCGACCGCCCCCGGCTACAGCGCCACCATGCACCCGTCCTCGATCGCCACCTTCCGCTTCCCGGACGGCCCGACGTGGCGGTGACCGTGGGCGCGTCCCGACTCGACCTGGGGGCGCTGCGCCGGCTGCCGGCCGACGCGCGTCCGCTGGTCCAACCCGGCACCGTGCCGGCCGGGGTACTGCACCTGGGGCTCGGCGCGTTCCACCGGGCCCATCAGGCGGTCTACACCGAACAGGCGGTGGCGTCGGCCGGTGGTGACTGGGGCATCGTCGGGGTGGCGCCGCGCAACGCCGACCTGGTGCGGGTGCTGACCGCGCAGGACAACCTGTTCAGCGTCAGCACGCTGTCCGCCGCCGACCGGCACACCCGGGTGATCGGGGCGCTGGCCGGGGTGCGGCTGGCCGCCGCCGACCCGCAGGCGGTGGTGGCGCTGCTGGCCGACCCGGCGATCCGGGTGGTCACGCTGACGGTGACCGAGAAGGCGTACCAGCTCGATCCGGCCGGTGGGACGCTGCGCCCGGACCCGGCGCTGGTGGCCGACCTGACCGGCGACCGGCCGCCGGTGACCGTGCCCGGAATGCTGGTGCGCGGGCTGCTGGCCCGGGCCGCCGCCGACGCCGGGCCGATCGCCCTGGTCAGCTGCGACAATCTGCCCGCCAACGGCCGCCGGCTACGCGGCCTGGTCCAGCATGCCCTGGCGTACGCGCAGGCCCCGCAACCGGCTGTCGACTGGGTCGGCGCGCAGGTCGGGTTCCCGGGCACGATGGTGGACCGGATCGTGCCGGCCAGCACGGCGGAGACCCTCGCGGCGGCCCGGCGGGCGCTCGGGGTGGAGGATCTGGCGGCGGTGGCGGCCGAGCCGTACACCCAGTGGGTCATCGAGGACGACTTCCCCGGCGGACGGCCGGGGTGGGAGCGGGCCGGCGCGGTGCTCTGCGCCGACGCCGGGCCGTGGGAGCGGTTGAAGCTGCGTACGCTCAACGGGGTGCACTCGGCCGCCGCGTACCTCGGCGCGTTGGCCGGCTGCGAGACGATCGCCGACGCGCTCGCGCTGCCGCACCTGGCGACGGTGCTGCGCCGGCTGATCGCCGAGGACGTGGCCGCCAGCTTCACTCCGCCGCAGGGTGTCGACGTGGTCGACTACGGCGAGCAGGTGCTGGCCCGGTTCGGCAACCCGGCGATCCGGCACCGCACCCTTCAGGTGGCGATGGACGGCTCGCAGAAGCTGCCGCAGCGGATCCTGCACACCATCGCCGACCTGCGCGCCGGGGGCCGGTCGGCGCGCTGGGCGGCGCTGGTGCTCGCCGCCTGGATCCGGTTCGCCCAGGGCACCGCCGACGACGGTCGTACGCTGCCGCTGGACGACCCGCTCGCGGATCGCATCCGGGCCGCCCTGGCCGACGCGCCGCAGACCCCGGCCGGGGCGGTCGACGCGGTGCTCGCCCTCGACGAGGTCGTCCCGCCCGAGGTGGCCGCCGACGCGCAGGTACGCGCCGACGTGACCGCCTGGCTCACCGACCTCACCCGCCACGGCGTCCGCCCCACCCTCACCGCCGCATGAGGGAAAGGAAGGGCACCTTGTTAACGCCTGGTGTAGAGGAAGGGCCCCCTGTTAACGCGCCACGGGTCGCGCTGATCGGTGCGAACGGGCACGGTCGCTGGCACCGGCGGGTGATCGGCCCGCTGCACGACGCGGGGCGGCTGCGGCTGGTCGCCCTGGTCGACCCGAGGCCGATCGAGGAGGAACCGGCCGCGCCGGTGCCGGCGGGTACCCGGATCTTCACCGACCATCGGGCGATGCTGGCCGAGGTGGCTCCGGAGGTGGTGGTGATCTGCACCCCGCCGCACACCCATCTGCCGATCGCCCGGGACGCGGTGACCGCCGGTGCCGACCTGCTGCTGGAGAAGCCGCCGGTGCTCACCAGCGGGGAACACGAGGAGTTGGCCGGTGCCCTGGCGACCACCGGTCGGGTGGCGCAGGTCGGGTTCCAGGCGCTCGGCTCGGCGGCGTTGACCGCGCTGACCGACGCGGCGACGACCGGCCGGCTCGGTACGGTCACCGGCATCGCGACGGTCGCGGCCTGGCAACGGCCGGACGCGTACTACGCCCGCGCCCCGTGGGCCGGACGGCGGCTGCTCGACGGCCGGCCGGTGCTCGACGGCGCGCTGGCCAACCCGCTCGCGCACGCGGTCATGCAGTGCCTGGCCGTGGCCGAGGCGGTCACCGGGCAGCCGGTGGAGCCGGCCACCGTCGAGGTGGAGCGGTACCGGGTACGGCCGATCGAGGTCGACGACACGGCGGTGCTGCGGCTGCGACAGGTGGTCGGTCCGCCGATCGTCGCCGCGGTCACCCTCGCCGGGGAGGACTTCATCGCCGGCGAGGTGATCGTCACCGGCACCGGTGGCCGGGCGGTGCTGGAGTACCCGACCGACCGGCTGTGGTTGCCCGGCGAGGCGGGTCCGCAGGTGGTGCCCGGCCGGCAGGGACTGCTGGAGAACCTGCTCGCGCATCGGGCCGACCGCCGGGTGCCGCTGATCGCGCCGCTGGCCCGGACCGCCGCCTTCACCGCGGTGTTGACCGCGGTGCAGGCGGCACCCGAGCCGACGCTGCTCGGCGGGGACCTGGTCGAGGCGGTCGGCGAGGGCACCCAGCGGGTGCTGCGCATCCGCGGCGTCAACGCGGTGTTGCGTCGCGCCGCCGAGCGTGGCGAACTGCCGTCGGAATCGGGCGTGGCGTGGGCGGTCGCGCCGTGGCGGGTCACCACACCGGAATAGGAGGTAACGGCAACCGGACTGCAAATCGACGATCCGAGACGGATCGACGCGCTGCGCTGACCAGCCACTTCCCGACCAGGGCAGGTCGGGTCAATTCCGGCCGATCACATTTAATGCAACAAAACTGCATAACAATAATATTGACCACCATAAAACTCCATCCGTAGCCTTCGTTACATACGAGAAACACAACGAAGGAACGGACCCACCCCATGCGCAGAATCGCCGCCGGCGCGGCACTGATCACACTCACCCTGACCGTCGCACCCGCTTCCGCCGCCGCCCACGTACCGGCCGGCGTCGCCGCAGTGTCCTCGTCGACCCTGTCCTCTTCGGCCCTGTCTCCGCTGGCTCGCCAGCTCGGTCGGCAGACCCTGCCGGCCGGTGACGGCTGGGCGTCCGCCGGGCCGGGCACCACCGGCGGCTCGACCGCGACCGCCGACCAGGTGCACGTGGTCACCACCCGGGCCGAGCTGGTCGCCGCGCTCGGTGGCGACAACGCCACGAACGCCACAAACAGCACCCCAAAGATCGTGTACGTCAAGGGCACCATCGACGGGTTCGAGGGCCCCGACGGCACGCTGCTGGACTGCACGGATCTGGCCGATCCCGGTTACTCACTACAGGCGTACCTGGCCGCGTACGACCCGGCGGTCTGGGGTCGGGTGGCGCCGAGCGGGCCGGTCGAGGAAGCCCGGGTGCGGTCGGTGACCAACCAGACCCGGCACACGCAGATCAACGTCGGCGCGAACACCACAGTCATCGGGCTTCGCGGGGCGCGGCTGACCGGCCTCACCCTGATGATCGACCGGGTCTCGAACGTGATCGTCCGCAACATCACCTTCGACGACGCCCGGGACTGCTTCCCCGCCTGGTCCCCCACCGACGGCGAGGCCGGCAACTGGAACTCCCAGTACGACCAGGTCTCGGTGCGCCGCAGCGAGAACGTCTGGATCGAACACAACACCTTCACCGACGGCGACAACCCGGACAGCGCCCAACCGGTCCACTTCGGTCGCCCGTACCAGGTGCACGACGGCGCGCTGGACATCACGCACACCGCCAGCCTGGTCACCGCCGCCTGGAACCGGTTCGACGGGCGGGACAAGCTGATGCTGATCGGCTCGTCCAACACCGTCGGCCCGGACGTCGGCCGGCTCAACGTCACCCTGCACCACAACCTGTTCGACGGGTCGCTGCAACGGCTGCCCCGGGTGCGCTTCGGGCAGGTCGACCTCTACAACAACGCCTACCGGCTCGCCGGCGACGACTTCGAGTACGCCATCGGCGTGGGCGTGCAGTCCGCGGTGTACGCGGAGAACAACCACTTCACCCTCGGCACCGGCATCACCGCCGCAGACCTGCTCTACGACTGGGGCGGCACCGCCATCACCACCCGGGGCAACTGGGTCACGCCGGCAGGCGGGCTGCCGCGTCCGGTCGACCTGGTGGCCGCGTACAACGCCGTCCACGACCCCGATCTGAGCCCCGACGCCGGCTGGACGCCCACGCTGCGGCACGGGCCGGTGCTGCCGGCACCGCTGGTGCCGCTGGTCGTCGGTCCGCTCGCCGGTGCCGACCGCCTGCCGCTGTAGCGGCACACCGCTGTTAAAAGGGGGCCCCTCCTATACCGGAGGCGTTAACAAGGGGCCCTTCCTTTCACCACCACCACCAACAGCAAGGAAGGTGAGGCAAGGATGAGACGCACAGTCGCGCTACGAGTCCTGGCGGCGCTGGCCACCACGGCCACCGGAGCCGCCGTCTGCGTGGCCGTCATGACGCCACAGGCGTCGGCGGCCGTCGGCAGCGCCACCGGCTTCGCGACCCGCAACGGCGGCACCACCGGCGGTGCCGGCGGGCAGACCGTACGCGCCACCACCGGCACCCAGATTCACGCGGCCCTGTGCAACCGGGCCAGCAGCAGCACCCCGATCACCATCCAGGTCGAGGGGACCATCAACCACGGCAACACCACGAAGGTGTCGGGGTCGAGCTGCAACACCGCCGCCGACGTGATCGAGCTCAAGCAGATCAGCAACGTCACGATCCTCGGTGTGGGCAACGGCGCCACCTTCGACCAGATCGGCATCCACATCCGCGAGGCCAGCAACATCATCATCCAGAACGTGACCGTCCGAAACGTCAAGAAGTCGGGCTCCCCCACCTCCAACGGCGGCGACGCCATCGGCATGGAGGCCAACGTCCGCAACGTCTGGGTCGACCACGTCACCCTGGAGGCCTCGGGCGGCGAGTCGCAGGGCTTCGACGGGCTGTTCGACATGAAGAACAACACGCAGTACGTGACGCTGTCCTACAGCATCCTGCGCAACTCCGGTCGCGGTGGCCTGATCGGCTCCAGCGAGAGCGACCTGTCGAACGGTTTCGTCACCTTCCACCACAACCTGTACGAGAACATCGACTCCCGCGCTCCCCTGCTGCGCGGCGGTGTCGCGCACATCTTCAACAGCCACTTCTCCCGGATCAACGAGTCCGGCATCAACTCCCGGGCCGGCGCCCAGGCCAAGGTGGAGAACAACTACTTCCAGAACGCCAAGGACGTGCTGGGCACCTTCTACACCGACCAGGCCGGCTACTGGCAGGTCAGCGGCAACATCTTCGACAACGTGACCTGGTCCAGCCGTAGCGGCGACACCAACCCGGCCGGTCCCAACCCGACCTCCAACACCAGCGTCAGCATCCCGTACTCGTACCGCCTCGACCCGGCCAACTGCGTGCCGGACATCGTCCGCCAGACGGCCGGCGCCAACAAGGGCATCCGTACGTCGAACGGCAGCTGCACGCCGACGAACCCGACAAGCAACCCGACCACGCCCACCCCCGGCCCGACCACCCCGACGCCGGGCCCGACCAGCCCGACCCCGACGCCGAGCCAGCCCAGCGGCACCAACCTGAGCATCGGGGCCGGTTCCGACGGCTCCAGCAAGGCCAGCGGCACCAGCTACGGCGACGTCCGCGATGGCAACATGAGCACCGCCTGGTCGCCGTCCGGCTCGACCGGCCAGATCTCCATCAAGTGGGATACCGCCACCCGGGTCTCCCGGGTCAACATCCGCGAGGCCTCCGGCGCCGTCGGCAACGTCCGGTCGTGGCGGCTGCTCAACCACGACACCGGCGCGGTCCTGGCCACCGGCAGCACGGCCGGCGTGATCACCTTCCCGGCCACCTCGCTGCGGAAGATCACCTTCGACATCACCAGCTCCTCCGGCACCCCCCGGATCGCCGAATTCGAGACGTACGCCGGTTGACCTGATCAGCCGCCACGGGTGATCTGATCGGATGGGGGTTCGGGTTTCGTCCGGGCCCCCATCACCTCGTCGGACGGCCGGGCTCGCTCCGACTCCAGGCTCTCCTGCGAGAGGACAGCCGCGGCGAGTCAGGCCAGCCGATGGCAGGATCTGCCCAGTTACGCCTACCCAAGACAGATCACGATCGAGGCGTCCCGCGTCAGGCCTTGAAGATGGTGTCCAGATGCCACTCGAGGAAATCGGCGTTGGGCCGATCGATCGGCCGCTGCGGAAGCGCGATGACCGTGCCGGCCTTTGCGTAGAATTGGTCGCCGTTTCCGAATTCACTGCGCAACCGAGGACTGACCATCAACCGGTACTTCGGATCCACGCCCAGGTATCCCCGATCGAAGAGGATGTGGACGTCCGACTTGAGCAGCAAGCCGTTGTCGATCCGGTGTTCCCCGCCTCGCGGCAGCGGCCTTATATGGGCCGCCTGCAGCACCGGCTGGACCTTGTTGCCAGTAATGGCGCAACGCCGACCGTAGGCACCCAGCACCACAGCCTTGAACGACTGCTGGCCGAGGCGTTGCGGTGCGAGCCGGGGGTCACCGTACACCGGTCCGGGCCGATGCCAGGGCGCGCTGAGGTCCAATTCGACGGGCACGCCCAGTATGCGGTGCAGCAGGAGACCGAAGTACTCGGCCACGGAGGGATCGGCGAGGTCGTACGTCTTGCCCTGTACCACATTGGATGCGAAACCCGGCGGTGGCCCAACAGTCGATTCATCAGGAAAGAAGACGCTGTCGCGGACGAAGATGCAGCCGATGACCGGATCCTCGTCGAGCCCGATCGGCTGCTTGCGGTAGCGCCCGACACTACGGCGCATCTCGTCCAAGCTCGCTACGCCGTTGGCCTCGCCGAACAACTCCCACGCCTCCGAGATCCTCAGTTGAGTGAAACCACTGAAGAACCCTCCTCCGACTATCCGATTGAGCGGGTAGTGCGCCTTGAAGAAAAAGGGCTCACCCGGCGTAAGAGCACGAAAGTTGCCACCAGAGGGCCGCCAGAAGTTAACCTCTGTCAGGCCGGGACGCGCCGCTAGGAACCGGTACCACTTCTCGTCCGTCACGCCGACAAAGGTCTTCACATCGGCCATCCTGCACCGAACATGATCTATCCGCTACCCCCTTGCCCTGCTGCCACCGAATGACTCGCAGCACTTCGGGTGGGGTGGCCAGTCCACCGCCCCGCGCCACCATTTCACGAAGAACCCTGTTCACGGCGCGACCCCGCCCACCCCCGCCGCACATGCGCAACCTTCGCACCCTGCCCGGTGGCACTCCATGTCGCGGCAGCGATGAGATCGGTCGTGCGCCGAGCGCGGGTCGGGTGGTGGAGATCCGATATAAGAGACGGATGGAGTTGCCGCCGTATCTGGCCACCATGCCGATGCACGCCATCACCGAGATGCACGGCGAGCCGGGCCTGCGGGAGAGGTTCCGGCTGGAGTGTGCGGCGTTCGATGCCGACGCCCGGCGTCGGTTCGGTGAGGCGTTGGAGTTGGCTGCCCGGCTGCACCGCGACGACCGGCGGTCCCGGGAGCCGTACGTCAACCATCTGCTGCGGGTGGCGATCCGGTTGATGCACCACTACCAGGTACGCGAGCCGGACGTGATCGTCGCCGGTCTGCTGCACGACGCGGTGGAGGACCATCCGGCGGAACTGGCCGGTGAGGCGTACACCGGGGGTGATCCGACCAGTGCGGCGTTGGCGGTGCTCGCCGACCGGTTCGGTGCGCGGGTGGCGCGGCTGGTCGCGGCGGTCACCAATCCGCCGTGGGATCCGGAGCGGGACCGCAACGAGCAGTACCGCGAGCATCTCGTGCACAGTCTCGACGGTGAGCCGTGGGCCCGGGTCATCAAGGTCTCCGACTTCACCGACAACGGTGTCGGCGTCATCCACTCGGTCGGGCCGAAGGTGGAGGCGTTGGCGCGCAAGTACCGCCCACTCGTGCCGGTCTTCCGCGATCTGGTCACCCGCGCCGACACTCCCCTGTCCGCGCCGGTACGCCGGCACATCCTCGACCAGCTCGACCTGGCCGAGGAGCGGTTCAGCGCCATCCTCGACCAGCCCGCGCAGCACGCCTGAACACTGCGTCACTGAGGCACCGGCTGGGTCAGCGTTGCGCGGGTGGGCGGCTGTGGCGTGGGTAGAGCCGGTCGACCAGCAGCGCGGCCTGGGCCACCGAGCCGCCGCTGACGCCGAGGCCACCGCGGGCCGCGTCGTAGAACTGGTCGCGTGCCTCGTTGGCACGGTGCAGCAGGTCGGGCAGCCCGTCGGTGGCGGAGCCGTCGCGGGCCAGGCGTTCGACCTCCCAGACCGCGTCGCGCCACGCCCGGGCGGCGGTCACCGTCGGGGCGTCGCCGAGCAGCAGGACGTTCTCCCAGGCGATGGTGTGCCGGAAGTTGGCCTCGGTCAGCAGGGCGAGTTCCTGCTCGCGGTCGAGGTAGCCGCCGATCAGCCGGCTGGCGATGGTGTGCACCTCCTTGAGCGCGCGGGCGAATTCGGCGTACGCGTCGAGTCGCCGCTCGTCCCATCGCACGCCCTGGCGGCGACGCCAGCGGGCGCGGTCGGCGAGCGACGTGGCCACGATCGTGCCGATGGTGCCGACCAGCACACCGATCAGGGCGGGCAGCTGCGCGACGAGGTTCCCCATGGCGCACAGCCTGCCAACCGGCGGCAAACGACACGGCGGGGACCCGATCGGGTCCCCGCCGTGGTCGCGTACCGGTCAGGAGGTGAACTTGTCCAGCGCCAGCTCGATGGCACCGTCGTCCGGCGAGGCGTACGCCTTCATCGTCGACTTGTTGTAGGAGATGAAGCTCGGGCAGCGGATCGCCGGAGCGTTGATCCGGCCGCCGTCACCGATCTTCTCGCCGGTCTTGGCGTTGTGGAAGGTCAGGGTGTAGCGCGCGGAGACATAGTCGACAGTGATCTTCTTGTCGTCGCTGTCCTTGTAGTCACACTTGCGCGGCTCGCCCTCGCTGCCCTCTTCGAAGGTGAGGCAGCCGACTACCGAGACCTTGGACCAGTCGGCGACCTTGGCGTAGTACGGCTTGTTGTAGCCGACCGACTTGCTCAGCCAGGATTCCGGGCGGTCCGGGGAGTTGGCGAAGGTGTAGACCTTGGCGCTCTTCGCGCTGGTGTACGGCGCGGCGTTGAGGACGGGGTTGCCGTCACACACCGCCGACAGGTCGCTGGAACTGCGGGCGGTGATCGCGTTGTTGTTGTCCGGCTGCTCCTCGTCCACGGGCGGCGGTGCCGCCGAGGGGGATTCGGAGGTCTGCGGAGCGGCGGCCGACGGGCTGCTCGAGCCGCTGGCCACCGGCGTGGGGTTGTCCTCGTCGTCCGCGGAGAGCATGAAGTAGCCGATGGTTCCGCCGCAGGCGACGAGCACGGCCATCACCGCGGCACCGATGCCCAGCCCCAGCCAGAGACCGTTCTTCGACTTCTGCGGCGGTGGGGCGCCGTACGGCGGCGGGGGCGGTGGGACCGGCGTGCCGTACGGCGACGGGTAGCCGGACTGACCGGCCGGGGAGCCGTGCGGCATCGGCTGACCGACAGGGGAGCCGGGCGGCATCGGTCCGACCGGGGATCCGGGCGGGGTGCCCCAGCCCCCGGCGTTGGGATCCGGCTGCCCCCCGTACGGCGGGTAACTGTCACTCATGTGTGGCCCTTGTCAAGTCGAGAGGTTCGCTGGCACATGATCAGGGTCAGGGTAGTTACCGGCGCAAACTCGCGCACGGTCACGCTGCGCCGATTCCGTAACGTGAGCAGGCCGGCGGCCATATTCACCACCGTTGGTGTCGACTCCCGTGCAGGCTGCGACGACATGATCCGGCGGTGCGGACTAATGGGGCAGACCGCCGGAACGAGGTGTGGCATTTGCCATAGGGCAACCAGCCGCGCATTCGCACCGATCGGCGCGTCGTCCCGTGTGGCCGGAGCCACCAGCGGGTACCTGACCCTCACCTGCACGAGGGAGGACGAGATGACCACCGATCCCAGGTACACCCCGATCGCGGTCACCGCGGCGGGCAAGTTGGTCGCCGACGGCGGGGACACCGCCGGCGGCGAGGCGGTGGGCGCGGACGACGCGGCGGCCGATGCCGCCCGGGCGGGCGCGGACATCGACCTCAGCGAGGCGCGGCGCGACACCGACCCGACTCCGGTGGGTGCCGC
The DNA here is from genome assembly GCF_000204155.1 of Micromonospora maris AB-18-032. Classification (NCBI taxonomy): domain Bacteria; kingdom Bacillati; phylum Actinomycetota; class Actinomycetes; order Micromonosporales; family Micromonosporaceae; genus Micromonospora; species Micromonospora maris. The sequence goes on from NC_015434.1 coordinate 4,347,741, forward strand.
GGACGCCGAGGCCGATCGGCGACGCGCGGCCGAGCAGAGCTGAGCGGGTGCGCCCGACACGACGCCCCGGGGAGCGCTTCCCGGGGCGTCGACCGTTGCTCGGACTTCGATGCATCGAAATATTGCGTCATTGTTTCGACCCGACGTAGGCTCTCGTGGGAGCGCTCCCGGCCACCGTCCTATGTGGCCGGACCCGCCGTACCACCATCGAGCCGCACCCGCCCACCGAGCCACACCCGCACACCGAGCCGTACCCCCAGCAGGGTCGCACCCACCACGACCAGATTGCGACGGTCCCCCATGAAGCATCCCCCGTCCCGTCCACGACGTCTCCTGGTCGCGGCCGGCACCGTCGGCGCGCTGACCCTCGGCGCGCTCGCGGCGTTGCCCGCCGCCAACGCGATGGCCGCGACCGGCTGCTCCGTGACCTACACGACGAACAGTTGGTCCAACGGCTTCACCGCCAACGTCACCGTCACCAACCTGGGCGACGCGATCGGGAACTGGACCCTGGGGTTCAGCTTCCCGGACAGCGGGCAGCGGGTCACCCAGGGTTGGTCGGCGATCTGGAGCCAGAGCGGCAACGCCGTCACCGCGCGCAGCGAGAGTTGGAACGGCAACCTGGCCACCGGGGCCAGCACCAGCATCGGGTTCAACGGCAGCTTCACCGGCAACAACCCGTCGCCGACCTCGTTCACCCTCAACGGGGTGCCCTGTACCGGTTCCACCACCACTCCCCCGCCCACCACCCCGCCACCGACCAGCCCGCCGCCGACCACGCCCCCGCCGACCGGGCAGACCCCGGTGCAGATCAACGGTCAGCTGCGGGTCTGCGGGGTCAACCTGTGCAACCAGTACGGGCGGCCGATCCAGCTGCGCGGCATGAGCACCCACGGCATCCAGTGGTTCGGCAACTGCTACAACAACGCCTCGCTCGACGCGCTGGCCACCGACTGGCGCGCCGACCTGTTCCGGATCGCTATGTACGTGCAGGAGCAGGGTTACGAGACCGACCCCGCCGGGTTCACCAACCGGGTGAACAACCTGGTCGAGGAGGCCACCCGGCGCGGCATGTACGCGATGATCGACTTCCACCTGCTCACTCCGGGTGACCCGATGTTCAACCTGGAGCGGGCCAAGACCTTCTTCGCCGCGGTCTCCGCCCGGCACGCGTCGAAGAACAACGTGATCTACGAAATCGCCAACGAGCCCAACGGGGTGAGTTGGTCGACCATCAAGAACTACGCCGACCAGGTCATCCCGGTGATCCGGGCCAACGACCCGGACGCGGTGGTCATCGTGGGCACCCGGGGCTGGTCCTCGCTGGGTGTCTCCGAGGGCGCCAACCACACCGAGATCGTCAACAACCCGGTCAACGCCAGCAACGTCATGTACGCGTTCCACTTCTACGCCGCCTCGCACCGGGACAACTACCGCGCCGAGGTGGAGCGGGCGGCGGCCCGACTGCCGCTGTTCGTCACCGAGTTCGGCACCGTGGACTACACCGGTGACGGCGGTGTCGACCTGGCCAGCAGCACCCAGTGGCTGGACCTGCTGGACCGGCTGAAGATCGGTTACGCCAACTGGACCTTCTCCGACAAGGCCGAGGGCAGCGCCGCGCTGCGACCCGGCACCTGCAACGGCAGCAACTACACCGGCACCTCGGTGCTGACGCCGTCCGGTGTCTTCATGCGGGAGCGCATCCGTACCCCGGACAACTTCCCGACCAGCTGATCAGTGTCACGCCACGGCGGCCCCGGGGATCTTCCCCGGGGCCGCCGACGTGCGCGAGCACCGATTCGTCAGGACAGGTCCACGACGCGGTCGGCCCACCGGGCCAGCAGCGCGGCATCGTGGCTGATCACCAGCACGCCGGCGGAGTGCCGGCGCTGGTACTCCCCGATCACCGCCGCCACGTGGGCCTGGGTGGAGGCGTCCAGCATGGCGGTCGCCTCGTCGCAGAGCAGGTACGCTGGCCGGTGCACCAGCGACCGGGCCAGGCAGGCCCGTTGCAGTTGGCCGTCGCTTACCGCGTGCGGGCGGCGGGTCAACAGGTCGGTGGTGAGCCCGACGGTGTCGGCGAGTTCGGCCGTACGCTCGCGGGCCTGCTCCGGCGGGGTGCCGGTGGCGCGCAACGGCTCGGCGATGATGTCCGCCAGCGTGAGCCGAGGGTCGGTGGCGGCACGCGGACTCTGGAACAGGATCGCCACCCGGGTACGCATCGCGACCGGCACCTGATGCCGGGTGCCGGTCACCGCGGTGCCGTCGAGGCTGACGTGACCGGAGTCCGGCCGGTGCAGCAGCGCCAGCAGCCGGGCCAGGGTGGACTTGCCGCTGCCGGAGGGACCGCTGAGCCCCACCGTCTCACCGGCGGCGATGTGCAGGTCGACGCGATCGAGCACCCGCTGCGATCCGTAGCTCGCGCTGACCTGGCTGGCGGCCAGGGCGCGGCCGGTCACGCCGGCACCTCGGCGCAGAGTTCGGCGCGCTCCAGCGGGTGGTGGCAGGCGACCTGACCGGAGCGGGTGCCGGTGAACGCGGGCTGCACCCGGCAGGTCGGGGTGGCCCGGTCGCAGCGGGCGGCGAACGCGCAGCCGGCCGGCAGGTCGGTCAGCATCGGCGGGTGCCCCGGCACAGGCCGGAACGCCCGCTGCGGCAGCGCGTCGAGCAGCGCCGCGCTGTACGGGTGCCCGGGTGCCTCGAACAGCGCCTCGGTGGGGGCGTGCTCGACGATGCGGCTGGCGTACATGACCGCCACGGTGTCGGCCACCCGCTGCGCCGCGGCCAGGTCGTGGGTGATCAGCAGGACGGCGGCGCCGGCGTCACATCGTCGGCGCAGCAGGTCCAGTGTGTGGTCGACAAGTGGGCGGTCCAGGCCGGTGGTCGGCTCGTCGGCCAGCAGCAGCGGCGGGTCGGGCGCGAGCGCCAGGGCCGTGGCCAGCCGCTGGGCCATGCCGCCGGACAACTCGTGCGGGTAGCGGTCGAGGTCGGCCGGGTCCAGGCCGACGTCGACGGCGAGGCGGTCGGCGGCGGCAGGGGCGTCGGCGCGGGTGTGTCCGTGCGCCCGCAGCGTCTCCTCCAGCAGCCGACGACCGGTACGCACCGGCGTCAGCGAGGTCGCCGGGCTCTGCGGCACCAGCCCGACGACCCGTCCGCGTACCTGCCGGGCCAGTTGCCGTGGTGGGCAGTCGAGCAGGTCGACCGGCGCTGACTGCGCTGCCCCGTCGCCGCCGCGCAACCGGGCGCTGTCGGTGCGCGATCCGGCGCTGTCGGTGCGCAGCAGGGCGCGGCCGGTGACCGTGGCGTTGCGGGGCAGCAGGCCGAGCAGGGCGTGGGCGAGGACCGACTTGCCGCAGCCGGACTCGCCGACGACGGCGACCAGTTCACCGGGTCGGATGTCCAGGTGCAGGTCGGTGACGGCGTGGACGACGGCGTCCGGCAGCCGGAAGCGGACCGTGAGTCCGGCGACGGCCAGCAGCGGGTCGGTGGTGGTCACAGTTGCAACTCCGCGCGTACCCGGGGGTCGAGGTGGTCCCGCCAGTGGGCGGTGAGGGTGGCCAACGCGAGCGTGACCACGATCAGCACCAGGCCCGGGGTGAGACTGGCCCACCAGGCGCCGGCGAGCAGGGAACCCCGACCGTCGTTGATCATGTTGCCGAGGGAGGCCAGGTGCGGGGGCAGGCCGAGACCGAGGAAGGACAGGGCGGTCTCGTGCCACACCGCGTGCGGGATCATCAGGGTGGTGGCCAGCGCGAGCCGGGGCAGCACGTGCGGCAGCAGGTGCCGGGTGAGCACCCGCATCCGTCCGGCCCCACCGGAGACGGCCGCGTCGATGAACGGCCGGTGCCGCAGGCTCAGCAGCTCGGACCGGACGATCCGGGCGGTGGACAGCCAGTGGGTGAGCCCGACGGAGAGCACCACCGCGCCCAGGCTGGGTCGCAGCATCGCCACGATGAAGATGCCCAGCAGCAGGTGCGGCATCGCCGCGATGGTGTCCACCAGCCGCATCAGGATCCGGTCGACCCAGCCGCCGAGGGTGCCGGCGAGCGCACCGACGGCACCGCCGATGACGGCGGCGACCACGGCGGCGAAAACGCCGACCAGCAGCGAGACGCGCAGCCCGTAGATGCTGCGCAGCAGCACGTCGCGGCCGAGATCGTCGGTGCCGGCCGGGTGCGCCGGCGACGGCGCCAGCCGGGTCTGCGACAGGTCGATCGCGCTCTGGTCCAGCGGCCAGAGCACCGGGGCGAGCAGGCAGGCGAGCACGGCGACGGCGAGCACCGTGCCGGCGACGGTCGCGCCGAGACGGCCCGGCCGAAGTCGAGGCAGTCGGCGTACCCGGGTGAGGACGGCGGTGGTCATTCGAGCCGTACCCGTGGGTCGGCGGCGGCGTACGCGAGGTCGGTGGCGAGGTTCGCGGCCAGCACCACGACCGTGGTCGCCAGGGTGATCGCCGCCAGCAGCGGGAAGTCGCTGCCCAGCGCGGCCTGCACGGTCACCGCACCCAGGCCGGGCAGCGAGAACACGGTCTCCACCAGCACCGCTCCGCCGACGAGTTCGGGCAGGTGGGTGCCGATCAGGGTGAGGAAGGGCAGCAGTCCGGTGCGCAGGGCGTGACCGAACAGGACGGTACGCCCCGGCAGGCCACGGGCGCGGGCGGCAAGCACGTGGTCGTCGCGCAGGCTGTCGGCGACCGAGTCACGGATGAACAGCACGAACCATGGCAACTGGGACACTGCCAGCACCCCGACCGGCAGGATCAGGTGCCGGGCGACGTCGGCCACGTCGGTGCTGGTGGCGGTGATGTCGGTCAGGCCGCCGGCCGGCAGCCAGCCGAGGCTGAGCGCGAACAGCGCGATCGCGGCCAGGCCGAGCCAGAACGACGGCACCGACTGGATCGCGTACGCGGTCGTGCGCAGCGCCCGGTCGAACCAGCCACCCCGGCGGTACGCGGCCAGGGTGCCCAGCAGCAGGCTGGCCACCAGCACCACGACCAGGGCGGCACCGACAAGCAGCAGGGTCCAGCCGGCGCGGGCGGCCAGCACGTCGACCACCGGTTCGTGTCGGCTGGTCGACCAGCCCAGGTCACCCTGGAGCAGGTTGCCCAGCCAGCGCAGGTACTGCACCGGCAGCGGGTCGTCGATGCCCCAGTTGGCCCGGATCTGGGCGAGGTTCTCCTCGCTCGTGGTGAAGGCCGCCGCACCGGCGTACTGCTGGGCCGGGTCGATCGGTGAGGCCGCACCGAGGGCGAACATGCCCGCGCTGGTGGCGAAGAGCACCGGTACGGCCACCAGCAGCCGGTTGCGGATCATGCGGCCGGCGCCGGTGCGCCGCCGAGGCCGGGCTCGGGTCGGTGCTGTCACGATCGCCGGGTCCAGGTGTGGATGTTCCACCAGATGCTGTTGGCGACGTCGTGCTCGTGCGGCTCGACCCGGGGCACCACACCGTTCACCGAGTCCCGCACCACGTAGGTGTGCTCCAGGTAGGTGAGGAACACCCACGGCACGTCGGTGGCCAGCTGCCGCTGGAAGGTGGCGTAGGCGGCCTTGCGTCGCGCGGGGTCGGCCTCGGCCCGCCCGTCGCGCAACGCCCGGTCGGTCACCTCCGAGGCGTACGAGCCGGGGTTGAAGAAGCCCTGCCCGGCGAAGTCGGAGTGGAACAGCTTGTAGGAGACGAAGTCCGGGTCGTACGGGGTGCCGTAACCCATGATCAGGGCGTCGGAGCCCATTCGGGGAGTGATGGCGTCCCAGGTGAGACCCTCGGGCGTGACCGCGATGCCGATCTTCTTCGCGTCCGCGGTGACGGCCAGGGCGAGCTCCTTGCGCAGGCTGTCGGCGGCCGGGTACATCAGGCTGAAGGCGGCCCGGGTGCCGTTCTTGACCCGGATGCCGTCCTGGCCGGGCCGCCAGCCGGCGGCGTCCAGCAGCGCGGTGGCGGCGGCCGGGTCGGCGGTCGGTGCGCCGGCCACGGACGGCTCGGCGAACTCCGACGACGGCGGCACCGGACCGTACGCCGGCTCGCCGGCCCCGCCGAGGACGCCGTTGACCATCGCGGCGCGGTCGACGGCGACGTTTAGCGCGCGGCGCACCGCCACGTCGCCGGTGACCGGGTTGCCCATCGGCAGCATGACGCCCCGGTAGTCGGCGGTGGGCGTCTTGTGCACCCGGTAGCCGGGCTGAGTGTCGAAGCCGCTGGCCAGCTTGGGTGGCAGTTCGACGGCGTCGAACTCGCCCGCGCGGGTGCGCTGGGCGCGGACGTTGTCGTCGGGTACGAAGGCGACCACGACGCCGCTGTTGGTGGGTCGGCCACCCCAGTAGCGGTCGTTGGCGGCCAGCACCAGCCGGTCACCCGGGGTCCACGAGGTGACCCGGTACGGCCCGGTGCCGATCGGTTGCCGGTTGAAGGCGGCCTTGTTGACGTCCTGCCCGTCGAATGCGGCGGCCGGCACGATGCCGAGGGTCAGCCGTTGCAGGAACGGCGCGTAGGCGTACCGGAGGGTGAATACCACTGTGGTGTCGTCCGGCGCGGTGACCGAGGCGAGCATGTCCAGGTCGCTGCGCAGCGTCGAGTCGACCTTCTCGTCGAGCACCGCCTGGTAGGTGAAGACGACGTCCCGCGCGGTCAGCGGGGCGCCGTCGTGGAAGAGCACCCCGTCGCGGAGCCGGGCGGTGACGGTCCTGCCGTCCGCGGAGACCGTGGGCAGCTCCCGGGCCAGGGCCGGGACGAGGTGGTTACGCTCGTCCCGGCCGACCAGACCGTCGAAGATCAGCGCTGCGCCGTCGACCCCGTAGTTGAGTACGGGGTTGAGGGTGTCCGGCTCTCCGGCGGTCGCCACGATCAGCGGGGCGTCGGCCGCAGTGCCCGACGGGGTGGTCGGTGACGAGCAGGCGACCATGGCGAGTAGCAGTGCGGCGCTGGCGGCCAGCCGGACACCGGTCGTTCGGGGCATGACTGTTACCGCTCCTCGCGGGTGGCGACGATGGGTGCGGCGTCCGATCCGAGGTGGCCGGCCGGAAAGCCGCCCAACGGGTGCGATCTTGGATCGCCACAGCGCCATACTTGCGCAGTTGCAAACTTATGGCAAGAAGCCGCGCTGTGGCCAATGCCACGTTCGCTTCACCCCGCGCCGATCAGGGTCAGACCCGGCCGTTTCGCATCATCCAAGCCCCGGCAAACCGCAGCTCACGCCCGGGTTAACCGCACCCCACCACCCGATGAAAGCCCAGCCCACGCGCCCTGGTGCCAGCTCACGCAGTCGTGGGGCCCAGCTCACGCGTCGGTGTGACTCCCGATCACTCGTCGCCGCCGTCGTCTCCGCCATCGTCCCCGCCGTCGTCGCCGAAGGCGTCGAAGACCTCCTCGGCGACCATGCCTCCGGCGAAGCCGAGCGCCGCACCGCCGACCACACCGGCGGCCACCGCGCCCATTCCGGGTCCACTCCGCCCGTGATGGTCGTGGTCGTGGCCGTAGGCGGGCTGATGCGGCGGATATCCGTACCCCGGCTGGCCGTAGCCGGGGGTGCCGTAGCCAGGCTGGGTGGCGCGGTACTGCTCCAGGGCCTCGCGGAGCCAGCCGTCCACCACCGCGGCCCAGTCGAGTCGCTCGGCGTCGGCGTGGGCTACCCGGTAACGGCCGTAGGAGTCGTGGCCGCCGGTGAAGAGACCGCCTCGCCGGTCGAACTCCAGGACGATGTCCATGCCCTGCTCGTCGGCCAGGAAGGTCACCTCGACCTCGGTGACGCCGTGGGCGTACTGCGGTGCGGCGAAGTACTCGATCTCCTGGTAGAACGGCAGCGTCTGGTGCACCCCGGCGATCTGGCCCCGCTCCAGGTCGGCGCCCTTGAACTGGAAGCCGAGCCGACCGAAGGCCTCGAGGATGCGTTCCTGCACGGGCAGTGGGTGCACGTGCACCGGGTCGAGGTCGCCCTTGTCGACCGCGCCGCGGATGACCACCTCCGTGCGCAGCCCCATGGTCATGCCGGGCAGGCGCTGGCCGTACACGTCGGTCACCGGGGTCTGGATCGGCATCTGGACCTGGAACGGCAGGGACAACTGCTGCCCCTGCGCCAGGCGCAGCCCACCCGCGACCGGCGTACGGTGGAACTCGACGGTGGCGTCGTGGTCCCCCTCCTCGCCGTCGATCTCGATCCGGGTCACCAGCCCCACGACGATCTGGTCGATGTCCACGTCGTGGCTGCCACCGGTCAGGTTCACCTGCCCGCCGAGCATCAGCCCGGGGCGGGTGCTCGGATTGGACAGGACCGTGTCGACGCTGGGTGCGCCGATCCCGAAGGCACCCAGCATCTTCTTGAACACCACGAGCATCTCCCTCGACAGCGGCAGGCGCGGCGCGGACGCGAGACTCTTACGCAGATCCGTTGTGCCGCAACGGGATCAGCGCCATCCACGATGGATCCCGTCGGGTCGGCAAGCTAACATCGCCAACTGAGAGATAGCTGAGAGGTGCCAGGCTGTCACAATCAGTGAGAGTTTCGCGCCGCCGGTCGCGGCGGACGCCAGCCGGTCGCCGGGCCCAGCAACGAGTCGGCCGGTCCGGTGGAGCCGGCCGGATAGTCCCGTAGCGGCACCGCGCCCGCCTTCCAGGCGGCCAGCACCGGCTCGACGATGCGCCAGCACTCCTCGGCCACGTCACCGCGCACCGACAGGGTCGGGTCCCCGTCGAACGCGCCGCGCAGCACCTCGCCGTACGCCGGCAGGTCACCGGGGCCGAACTCCGCCATCAGGTCCACCTGGTCCAGGTCGAACGGGTTGCCCGGACCGTTGATGTTGAGGTCCAGGCCGAGCCGGTCCGGTCCGAACCCGATCCGCAGCCGGTCCGGACGCTCGTACCCGGTCAACCCGTCGGGCACCCGGTCCGGCTGCTTGAAGGTGATGACCGCTTCCTTGCGTACGCCGGCCATGGCCTTTCCCGACCGCAACCGGAAGGGCACCCCTGCCCAGCGCCAGGTGTCCACGGTCAACACCAGCTCGGCAAGCGTCTCCGTGCCCCGGGCCGGGTCGACGCCCGGCTCGTCGACGTAGCTCGGCAGCCGCCGACCGGCGATCTCGCCCGCGGTGTACCGGCCTCGGCGGCTGGACGCCACCGGGTCGTCACCCCACAGCCGGGTGGCCCGCAACACCTGGGCCAGGCGGCCCCGCAACTCCCGGGCCTCCAGGCTGGGCGGCGGTTCCATGGTGAGCAGGGCGAGCACCTGGAGCAGGTGGCTCTGCACCATGTCCACAAGCGCGCCCGCGCCGTCGTAGTAGCCGGCCCGACCCTCCAGTCCGAGGGTCTCGTCGAAGACGATGTCCACGCAGGCCACGTGCGTGGAGTTGAGCACCGGCTCGAAGATCCGGTTGGCGAACCGCAGGCCGAGCAGGTTCAGCACCGTCGATTTGCCGAGGAAGTGGTCGATGCGGTGCACCTGCTCCTCGGGCACCAGGGTGGCCAGCAGGTTGTTCAGCGACCGGGCCGAGATCCGGTCGACACCGAACGGCTTCTCCAGCATCAGCCGGGTGCCGGGCGGTACGCCGATGCGGGCCAGTGCGGCGGCCGAGCGGGCGGCCACCATCGGCGGCAACGCGAAGAAGATCACCAACGGGCCACTGCAGTCGCCCAGCAACCGCCGCAGATCCTCCTCGCGGGTCACGTCGGCCGGCACGTACCAGCTCTGGCGGATCAGTTCGGTCTCCCGGGGGCCGTCCGCGCCGACGGTGGCGAAGGACTCGGTGACCCGGCGACGCCACCGCTCGTCGTCCCAGTCGTCCATACCGCTGCCGATCAGCCGGAGCCCGGGCAGCGCACCGCTGGCCACCAGCCGACCCAGGCCGGGCAGGAGCAGCCGACCGGTCAGGTCACCGCTGGCGCCGAGCACCAGCAGGGTCTGCGGTATGCGGGTGGTGGCGGGCATCGCGGGAGCGGCTGGGGAGGCGATCGGGGCCGACGTCGTCATGTCCTTACGATGCCCTGTCCCCGACCCAGGTCGTACCGCGGCCTCTGACCTCGACATCTGCGGACCCGCCCGGTCGTCGCTCACCTGCGGATCGTGACCACTCGCGGACGTCGGGCTGGCACGGCGATCTTTGTGTGGCAGGCTGGTCTCAGCCGTCGGCCGGACCCCGGCGGTGTGCCGACACAGCGAGGAGACGATCGATCCGATGGCTGCGGACGTCACCACCACCGACGAGTGGCAGGCCCTGCGCAAGCACGCCGACGAGATCCGCGCGACGCACCTGCGGGACCTGTTCGCCGCCGACCCCGAGCGGGGCGAACGGTTGACCGTCGAGGTGGCCGACCTCTATGTCGACTACAGCAAGAACCTGGTCACCGACGAGACCCTCCGGCTGCTGACCGCGCTGGCCGAGCGGGTCGGGCTCGCCGACCGGATCGCCGCGATGTTCGCCGGTGAGCACATCAACGGCACCGAGGACCGGGCGGTGCTGCACACCGCGCTGCGCCTGCCCGCCGACGCCGCGCTGACCGTCGACGGTCAGGACGTGGTCGGCGACGTGCACGCCGTACGGCAGCGGATGGCGCAGTTCGCCGATCAGGTACGCGGCGGGCAGTGGCGCGGGCACACCGGCGAACGGATCCGCACCGTGGTCAACATCGGCATCGGCGGCTCCGACCTGGGGCCGGTGATGGCGTACGAGGCCCTGAAGGCGTACCGCGACGCCGGCATCTCCTGCCGCTTCGTGTCGAACATCGACCCGACCGACATCGCCGAGGCCACCGCCGACCTGGACCCGGCGACCACCCTGTTCGTGGTGGTGTCGAAGACCTTCTCCACCCAGGAGACCCTGGCCAACGCCCACCAGGCCCGACGCTGGCTGCTGGCCGGGCTCGGCGGCGACGAGCAGGCGGTGGCCAAGCACTTCGTCGCGGTCAGCACCAACGCCCAGCGGGTCCCCGACTTCGGCATCGACCCGGCGAACATGTTCGGCTTCTGGGACTGGGTGGGTGGCCGGTACTCACTGCCCTCGGCGGTCGGCCTGTCGGTGATGCTCTCCATCGGGCCGGCCCGCTTCGACGAGATGCTCGCCGGCTACCACGCCGTCGACGAGCACTTCCGCACCGCACCGCTGGCCGGCAACGCGCCGGTGCTGCTCGGGCTGCTCAACGTCTGGTACACCAACTTCCTCGGCGCGCAGACCCACGCGGTGCTGCCCTACTCGCAGTACCTGCACCGGTTCCCCGCGTACCTGCAACAGTTGACCATGGAGAGCAACGGCAAGTCCGTACGCGTCGACGGCCAGCAGGTGTCGTACGACACCGGGGAGATCTTCTGGGGCGAGCCCGGCACCAACGGCCAACACGCCTTCTACCAGCTCATCCACCAGGGCACCCGGCTGATTCCCGCGGACTTCATCGCGTTCAGCGAACCCCACCACGACATCGGCGACATGCACGACCTGTTCATGTCGAACTTCTTCGCCCAGACCGCCGCGCTGGCCTTCGGCCGTACCGCCGAGCAGGTCGCCGCCGAAGGCACCCCGCCCGAGCTGGTGCCGCACCGGGTGATGCCCGGCAACCACCCCACCACCTCGATCGTGGCCGCCCGCCTCACCCCCGCCACCCTCGGCCAACTGGTGGCCCTCTACGAACACATCGTCCTCACCGAGGGCGCGATCTGGGACATCAACCCCTTCGACCAGTGGGGCGTAGAACTGGGCAAGGTCATGGCCAACCAGCTAGCCCCGCTGCTCACCGGCGCAGAGCCCGACCTGGACGGCCTCGACTCCTCCACCGCCAGCCTCATCCACCGCTACCGCACCCAACGCCACCGCCGCTAACCACTTCTCCGTGTTTCGCCGGATCGCGGGGTTGATCAAGAGGTTTCGGTCACGCCACGCCGACGCACACACACCTTGGTCAACTTCATCCCTGCACCGGGACTCCTCCTAGGCAGCGTTGATCAAGACGTGTTGGTCAGGGCGCGCCGGCACCCGGGACCGAAGTCTCTTGATCAACTGCCAGGACGGATTGGTGGGCCAGACGGGCGGGGTGGGTAGTCGCGTTACGTCGGCACCGGCACCAGCGGCTACCGCGACTACCGCCGTCGGTGCAGCTGGCTGGGCTCCGAACGGTCAGGGCGCACGCTGAGTGCGGCATGCGTGCGTACCAAATGCGTACCTCCGGATCCGCACCTCCGGCGCTCGGCTTCGGTGCTCTTGTGAAGGTCACGCTCGATCCAGGATCGAGTGGTTACCTTGTCGCTCGGATGCCACTCGATCCCTGATCGAGCGTGATCTTGCAGAGGAAGGGTGCGCACTCGGGTCGGTTTCGAGGACTTGCGACCGCGGCCAGGCCGAGTCGTGGTCTCCTCGTTGTTCTACTTGGCCTCTTACCGTGTCGCCGCTGACCTGGGACGGGCCCGAACAGGCGGGCACCGGGACCGACTGGCGGCGGGATCTGTCACGTAACTGTCATCCAACCGTGCGGTCGACTCCAAGGTCCTTGCGCAAGGTGGTCACCGATCGGGACGGCGCGTCGGGTTGCCGACCTCGACGACGAAGGAGACCGCTGTGGTGATGCCGTGGCCCTGGCCGATGCCCGACGATCATTCGTTCCGGGCACTGTGGGACGCGCCGCAGGACCATGACGAGGACGTCCGCCTCGCCGCACTTGTCGCCCAGCGGCTCAGCGCCGACTGGAGCACCCGTCGGCAGCAGATCACGGTGATGGTGCAGAACCGCGTCGTGATTCTCACCGGTCTGGTCGCCGGCGCAGAGACCCGGCGGGCCGCCGGCGAGTTGGCCTGGGATGTCGAGGGCGTTGCGGATGTCTGCAACGCCCTCCGGCTCGCCGGGCATCGACGCGGCCGTCGCTGAACTTCGACCCGCTCGCGCCGCCCGGCACCGGCGAGCGCGAGCGGGTCGGACAACACCACCCACGCACCCACGCACCCACGCACCCACGCACCCACGCACCCACGCACCCACGCGATCTTGCACTTCTCGTCGCGACAAATCCGACGGCAAGCCACAAAAAGGCGACCGAAGGTGCAAGATCGCCGCAGCGGGGGCTCGCCCGTGCGGGGCAAGGCGTGGGGCGGCAGGACGGGCGGACGCGCCTCAGGGGGCAGGGCTCGCCGGGGGTCAGGAGGCGGCGCTGGTGGGGGCGGTGCTCTGGTCGGCGGCCAGGTACGCGAGGGCCGCGGTGCGGTTGTCCGCCACGGCGAGTACGTCGTGCAGGCCGGTGACCTGCAGGACCTGGCGGATCAGCGGCGACGTCACGGCGACGCAGAGCCGTGCGCCGCGTTCGACGGCGTCGTGGTGGGCGCGGACGAGCAGGCCGAGGGCGGTGGAGTCGATCAGGTCGGTGCGTACCAGGTCGACCAGCACGTGACCGCCCATGTCGGCCGCGTGTCGTAGCGCCATCCGCAGGGTGTCGCCGGTGTCGAGGTCCACGTCACCGGCGGTGGTCACCACTGTGACGCCGCCGAGGTGCTCGATACCGAGGATGCCGCCGGGCGGGGTGCCGGGCGTCGGGCCGAAACGGATGCAGTGGGCGCACCGGTGGGGACCGTCGGCCAGCGGGGATCCGCCCCAGCCGTGCTCGGACAGCAGGGTCCAGACGACCTCGCCGTCGGCGAGCGGACGCGTACCGGTGACGCTGTCCCCGCAGTTGTCACAGGTCAGGGTGGCCAGTTGGGCAGCCAGGACGACAGCCATACCGGGCTCCTTCCCACGTCGTGATGATCGGCCACCCACCCTGCACGGGCCAGGTGGCGGGCACCGCGCAGACACATGACGGTTGGGTGACGAATCCGCTTCCGGCGGGCGTCGGGTCGGATGGCTGACCGCCGGCTGCCGCAGCACCGTTGATCTGCGACTATGACAGTGAGGCACGGAAATATCACTGCGTGCGACAGGAGGTCGAAGGATGCGGACCGGACTGCCCACCGATGAACCAGTCGGCACGCTGGAGGTCGTACACCGATTCCGGGGGCCGATGCCGACCGGGGTGACCGTCTCGCACCGCGGGCGGATCTTCGTCAATTTTCCCCGCTGGGGCGACGAGGTGCCGGCGACCGTGGTGGAGCTGCGCCACAACCGTGAGGTGCCCTATCCCGACCTGCGGTGGAACTCCCCCGCCGGCAACGACGACGCGTCGGCGTTCGTGTCGGTGCAGAGCGTGGTGGTCGACCCGGTCGACCGGCTCTGGGTGCTCGACACCGGCAGCCCGATGTTCCAGCCCACCGTTCCCGGCGGACCGAAACTGGTACGCATCGACCTCGGCACCAACACGGTCGCCCAGGTGATCACTTTCCCGCCCGACGTGGCGCTGCCCACGTCGTACCTCAACGACGTGCGCTTCGACCTGCGGCGGGGCACGGCGGGGATCGCGTACATCACCGATTCGGCGGACGGGGCACCGAACGCGATAATCGTGGTGGACCTGGCCAGCGGGACCTCGTGGCGGCGGCTGAACGACCATCCGTCCACCAAGGCGGAGTCGCTTGTGAACTTCCGCCCGGTGGTGGAGGGTCGGCCGTTCCTGGTCCGGCCGCCGGAGGGTCCGCCGCAGCCGGTGGGCGTGGGCGCGGATGGCATAGCGATCTCCGCCGACGGTGCCCGGCTCTACTACTGCGCGCTCGCCTCGCGCCGCTGGTTCAGCGTGGCCACCGACGCACTGGTCGACCGGAGCGCCGACGAGGACGAGGTGGCCGCGACCGTACGCGACGAGGGCGACAAGGGTGGCGGCGCCGACGGCCTTGAATCCGACGACGCAGGGCGGCTCTACCTCACCAACTACGAGCACAACGCGATTCTGCGGCGACGCCCCGACGGCGAGTACGAGACGGTCGTCCACGATCCGCGCCTGCTGTGGCCCGACACGTTGAGCGTGGCCAAGGACCGGCACCTGTACGTCATCGCCAACCAGGTGCACCGGCAGCCCCCCTTCAACCGTGGCCGGGACCTGCGGCGCAAGCCGTACGCCCTGTTCCGGACCCGCATCGACGCCGGCCCGGTCCTGTTGCGACCCTGACCTGGCCCCCTCGAACGGGTGGTGGTTGCTGCGGCCGGGGGAGCGCCCACCGGCGCCCGCATAGCGTCGGTGGGACGTGACCCCGAGGTGAGGAGTGGGCCGGTGACCGAGCCGGAGGAAGACCAGGAGAAGACCCGCAAGACCGATCAGGTGCTCTTCTCCCCCGACGGCGATCCGCACCACACCCTGGCGGAGGCGCCGCAGCCCGACGAGCACCTGTCGGTGCGGTTCACCCACGACGACGAGACCGAGGTGGTCGACGACGATCAGTGACCGGTGCGGCGCGGCTTGTCACCGCACACCCTGAAGACTGATAATCATCAATGTTCATGAGCCGGACGAGATCGGGCACCGGGCAGCCTCGATCGGAGCATCCCCCTGCACGCATCCGTCCGGAGGACATCCTGCCCATGAAGAAAGCGATCAAACTAGGCTGGGCTGCGCTGACCGCAGTCGCCCTGACGGCGCTTGCCGCGCTGTCGATCCCCAGCCCGGCCTCGGCGGCCACCCTGACCGAGGTGACCAACTTCGGCGCCAACCCCAGCAACCTGCGCATGTACCTCTACGTGCCGGATCGGGTCGCACCGCGACCGGGCCTGCTGGTCGCGATCCACTACTGCACCGGCACCGGTCCGGCCCTGCACTCGGGCACCCGGTTCGCCGCCCTGGCCGACCAGTACGGCTACATCGTCATCTACCCGTCGGTGACCCGCAGCAGCCAGTGTTTCGACGTCTCCTCGCCGCAGGCGCTGCGTCGCGGCGGCGGCAGCGACCCGGTGGGCATCATGTCGATGGTCGACCACGTCCGGTCGCGCTACTCGGTCGACCCGGCCCGGATCTTCGCCACCGGCGTGTCGTCCGGGGCGATGATGACAAACGTGATGCTCGGGCTCTACCCCGACGTCTTCGCCGCCGGTGCCGCCTTCGCGGGGGTGCCGTTCGCCTGTTTCGCCACCACCAACGGCTCGGAGTGGAACAGCGAGTGCGCCAACGGGCAGATCAGCCGTACCCCTCAGCAGTGGGGTGACCTGGTGCGCAACGCGTACCCCGGTTACAACGGCCCGCGCCCGCGGATGCAGACCTGGCACGGCACCAACGACGACATCCTGCGGTACCCGAACTTCGGCGAGCAGGTCAAGCAGTGGACCAACGTGCACGGGTTGAGCCAGACCCCGACCTACACCGACAGCCCGCAGGCCGGCTACACCCGCACCCGCTACGGCGGCTCCGGCGACCACGCGCCGGTCGAGGCGATCAGCATGCAGGGCGTGTCGCACAACCTGCCGGTCGACGCGGCGCAGGCGATCCGCTTCTTCGGCCTGAACAACCCGTCCAGCACGCCCACGCCGACCCCGACTCCGACGCCCACCCCCACTCCGACGCCCACCCCAACCCCGACCCCGCCGCCGTCGCCGACGCTGCCGCCGGGCCCGGGCTGCCAGGTCCACTACGAGGTCAACGCCTGGAACACCGGGCTGACCACCTCGGTGACCATCACCAACACCGGCAGTACGGCCATCAACGGCTGGAGCCTGGCGTTCACCCTGCCCGCCGGGCAGACCATCACCAACGGCTGGAACGCCACGTACGCGCCGACCTCCGGGGCGGTGACCGCCCGTAACGTCTCCTACAACGGCACCATCGCGCCGAAGACCTCGACGACGATCGGGTTCCAGGCCAACCACACCGGCGACGCCGGCAAGCCTGGCGTCTTCACTCTCAACGGCGGTTCCTGCTACTTCTCCGGCTGATCCCGGTAGGGCCGGCACCCCACGGGGGCACGACGTGGGGCGCCGGCACGGGACCGCTGTTCGCGAGCACCGCCACCTCGACACGTTGCGGGTCGGGACCCGACTCGCAACGTCCAGGAAAGCGCTTACCCTGGCAGGGGCGTCGCACCCCTCACCACCACCCGTCCGTCCGGAAAGGAAGCTCACATGCCGTCCAGGACAACAACACCCCGGCGTACGCCCCGATGGCTGGTCGCGGCCAGCACGTTGGTGCTGGCCGCCGCCGGTACGGCCATCGCCGCGCCGAGCCCCGCGCAGGCCGCCACCGTCGATCCGAACGCCACGTACGTCTTCGTCAACCGGCACAGCGGCAAGGCGATGGACGTGTGGAACTGGTCCACCGCCGACCAGGCCCCGATCAACCAGTTCACCCGCAACGACGCCGCCGTGCAGCAGTGGCGCTTCGTCGACGTCGGCAGCGGCTACTACCAGATCCGGTCGGTGCACAGCGGCAAGGTCCTTGAGCTGCCCAACGCCAACGACGGCGTACAACTGGTGCAGAACACGGCGGCCGGCGGCAACACCCGGCAGCATTTCCGGCTGGCCGACTCCGACGGCGGTCATGTCCGGTTCGTCAACCGGCACTCCAACAAGGCTCTCGATTTGTGGGGCTGGTCCACCGCCGACGGTGCGATGATCTCGCAGTACCAGGATGTCAACGGCGCCAACCAGCAGTGGCGGATGATCACCGTCGGCGGTGGCAGCGGCAGTGGCTGCGGCAGTGGCACGTTCCAGGCCGAGGCAGTGCTCAACGGTGGCACCTGGACCGCCCGTAACGGCGGCACGACCGTCTACACCGGCGGCGACATGCGGGAGGCCGTACAGGCCGCGATCAACAGCCTCAGCGCGGGCCGGACCAGCAAGCAGCGGGTCGTCGTACGCGGCTCCGGCTCGATCAGCGCGGGCTCCCGGATCTCGCTGCCCAGCTACACCACGATCGACGTGTGCGGCACGATCAACGTGACCGGCTCCGGCAGCGGTGACCAGGCCCCGATCTACTCGCGCGGCACCACCCAGGTCGAGGTGCAGAACCTCAACGTCACAGGCGCCCCGCTGTACGGCATCTTCATGCGCAACGTCAGCAACGTGATCCTCGGTCAGATCGACATGCGGCTGTCCAGCGGGCTCGGGATCCGCATCGACAACCGGGGCGACACCAGCCAGTGGAGCCGCAACATCCGCATCGACAACGTGTACGTCTCCGGTGCCCGCGCGCACGCCGTGGAGACGTACGGTGTCGACGGGTTGACCATCGGCACGGTGACCGCCCGCAACGTCGGCGAGTCGGGGCTGCTGCTCAACGAGACCATCAACGCCACCGTGACCACTGTCGACGCGGAGAACGCCGGCACCGGCACCGGGTACGCGGCGTTCCGGATCGCCAACCGGGCCGGCCGGATCAACTCCGGGTACCCGATCAACATCCGGGTGGGCACCGTACGGGCGCGCGGCGGCGGCCGGGGCATCTTCTGCGTCTCGGAGTCCGGCGGCCTGGCGGTCAACCGGGTCGACGTCGCCAACACCGGCAACAACGCCATCCTCATCGAGAACTGCTACGGGGTGGACATCGCCGCCGGTGGCGGCACCATCAGCGGTGGCGGTGAGGTGCGGCTGGCCGCGCGCAGCGAGTTCCCCGGCAACCGGGACATCACCCTACGCAACTTCACGCTTGTCAACAGCCGGATCCTGGAGAGCCCCTGCACAGCCAACCTGGTGATCAGCAACGTGGCCCTCAACAACGCGTCAATCAACCGCTGCTGACCGCTCTCCTCACACCGCCCCCGCGATCTTGCACTTCTGGTCGCCGATATGGGCTATACGCCCGTTATTCCCCGACCAAAAGTGCAAGATCGCGGGGGTGGTCACGCCGGGGCGGGGAGGCTGCGGTAGGTGCGGGGGGATAGGCCGGTGATGCGTTTGAATGCGACGCTGAGCGCGCTTTCCGAGCCGTATCCGACTGCGCGGGCGATGCTGGAGAGGGTGTCGTCGCTGCGGCGGATTCGGTCGGCGGCGAGTTCGATCCGCCAGCGGGTGAGGTACTCCAGCGGGCCTTGGCCGACGACCTCCTTGAACCGTGCGGCAAGCGTGGACCGGGAGACCGCAGCGACCCGGGCCAGTTCGGCCACGGTCCACGGATGGGCGGGGTGGGCGTGCATCGCCCGCAGCGCGGGGGCGAGCACCGGCTCGGCCAGGCCGGCCAGCCAGCCGGCACCGCGGCCCTGGGCGAGGTGCAGGCGCAGGGTCCGAATCAGCATGACCAGGGCGAGGTGCTCGGCGACCAGCGTGCCGCCCAGCGGCGCCGACCGCAGCTCGGTTTCGATCTCCCCGATCGCCCAGCGTACGGTCGCGGCCTCCGGCGTCGCGGCGGGCACGTGGATGACGGGCGGCAGGAGGTCCAGCAGCAGGGCACGGGCCCGCTCGCTGAAGGAGAAGGCGCCACCGATGACGAAGACGTCGTTGCCCGCGCCGGCCCGGGCCACGCCGTCAACGGCCGCCATGAAGATGGGCCCGGCCGGTTCGGGCGGCGTGTCCGGGTCGCTGGCCAGGGTGAAACCCAGCGGCCTGGTCAGGAGGAAGCAGTCGCCCTCGGCCAGACCGACCGGCTCGGGCACGCCGTCGACCCGTAGCAGGCAGCTGCCGTGTCGGACGGCGTTGAACTTGACGCCGGCCGGCGGGTCGAAGCGGATGGCCCAGCGACCGCCGGCCGCCACGGCCGTGGACAGGTGGCTGGTCGCGCGGACGAGCGCGAGCACCTCCTCCAACGGATCCACGGTCTCCCCTACTGCTCCTGGACGCTTACTAAAGAGTGATGGATCCTAGACTACGGACAGTCCAAGGCCTCCGCTCATAGTGTGGAGGTCATGACAGCCCACACCCGAGTCAGCATCCCGTTCACCGCCCGCGCCACCGCCACCGAGGTCCTCGACGGCGTCGACCTCACCGGTCGTCGGATGATCGTCACCGGCGGCGCCTCCGGCATCGGCACCGAGACGGTCCGCGCCCTGGCCGGGGCCGGAGCGGAGGTCACCGTCGCCACCCGCAATCCGGCGACCGCCGACGAGCTGGTGGCTGAGTTCGCTGGATCCGGCCCCGGCACCGTACGGGCTGCCGGTCTCGACCTGGCCGACCTGGCCTCGGTCGACGCCTTTGTCGCGGCCTGGGAGGGGCCGTTGCACGCGCTGGTGGCCAACGCCGGGGTCATGGCGATCCCGACCCGGCAGCTGACTCCGCAGGGCTGGGAACTTCAGCTCGGTACGAACTATCTCGGCCATTTCGCCCTCGCTCGCGGCCTGCACGACAACTTGCGAGTCGCCGGCTCGGCGCGGGTGGTGGTGGTGAGTTCCGGGGCGCACCTGCGGGAGGCCTTCGACTTCGACGACCCGCAGTTCGAGCGGCAGCCCTACGACCGCTGGGCCGCGTACGGCCGGTCCAAGACCGCCGAGGTACTGCTCGCCGTCGGCATCGCCCGACGCTGGGCCACAGATGGGATCACCGCCAACGCGCTCAACCCCGGCTTCATCACGACCAACCTTCAACGCCACATGGACGACGAGACGCTGCGCGCGTTCGGGGCGATGGACGAGGCGGGCAACCGCATCGAACAGCCCTACTTCAAGACACCCGCCCAGGGCGCGGCCACCAGCGTGCTGCTGGCAGCGTCGCCGCTGGTCGAGGGCGTCACCGGCCGGTACTTTGACGACAACCAGGAGGCCGACGTCGTGGCCGGCGGCCCGGAGGCCACTGGAGGGGTCGCCGCGCACGCGGTTGACCCGGCCGCCGCCGATCGCCTCTGGGCGTACGCAAGTCAGGCCCTGGCGTCTCTCGGACGCGGATAGCCCTGCCCCACCAGCGGCCGGAGACGTGCACGCCCGAGGCCACGCGCTTACCCGGGCCATCGGTCGGCTGTCACCCGCCACGCGCGTTCGCACTGACCGGGAGTAATTGAGGCGTTAAAAGGGGCCCCTTCCTATGCACGAGGCGTTAGGAAGGGGCCCCTCCTTCAGATCAGCCTGCGTTGCAGGTGGGGGTGCCGGAGGGGGCGGAGCCCGTGCCCTGGAACCCGAACTCGGTGGTGGTGCCCGGTGCCACGTTGGCGTTGTAGCCGACGTTGCGGAAGGTCACGGCACCACTGTTGCCACTCGCCTGGGTGTTCCACGAGTTGGTCACCGAGGTGCCACCCGGGAGCGTCATGTTAACCGCCCAGCCGTTGAGGCCGCTGGAGCCGGCGGTCACCCGCACATGGGCGACGAATCCACCGTTCCAGGTGTCCAGCGTGTACGACGCGGTGCAGGCACCGGACGGCGGCGGGGTGGTCGGCGGGGGCGTCGTGGGCGGCGGGGTGGTCGGCGGAGGGGTGGTCGGCGGCGGGGTGGTCGGCGGAGGCGTCGTGGGCGGCGGGGTGGTGCCACCGGCGTTCAGCGCCTCCAGCGTCGCGTTGTACGCCTGCTTCTTGTTGCCGTTGTTGTCGAACAGCAGCGGCGTGCCGTAGGAACGCCAGGAATCGCTGTCCCGGATGCCCCAGACGGTGATGCCGTTGCAGCGCGGCACCGCGAGGCAGTCCTGGACCACCCGGCGGTACGTGTCGGCCTGCTGGCTGCCGGAGCCCTCGATGTCCAGCTCGGTGATCTGCACGTCCACCCCGAGGGCGGCGAAGCTGGACAGCGTGGTGCGGTAGTTGCTGTTGTACGCCGACTGGGCGTTGAAGTGCGACTGGAAGCCGACGCAGTCGATCGGTACGCCGCGCTGCTTGAAGTCGCGCACCATGTTGTAGACGGCCTGGGTCTTGGCCCAGGTCCAGTTGTCGGTGTTGTAGTCGTTGTAGCAGAGCTTCGCGCCCGGATCGGCGGCGCGGGCGGCGCGGAACGCGGCCTCGATCCAGTCCCCGCCGGTGCGCTGGAGGTTGGAGTTACGGCGGGCGCCGTTGTTGCCGTCGTCGAACGCCTCGTTCACCACGTCCCACGAGTCGATCTTGCCGCGGTAGTAGGTGGCGACCTGGGTGACGTGGTTGAGCATGGCCGAGCGCAGCGCCTGGCCTTCCATCCGCTCCATCCAGGCGGGCTGCTGCGAGTGCCAGGCCAGGGTGTGACCCCGGACCTTCCAGCCCCGGGAGAGGGCGTGGTTGACGATCCGGTCCGCGGTGCCGTAGCTGAAGACACCCTGCTGCGGCTCCAGGGCGTTGATCTTCATCTCGTTCTCAGCCGTGATCGAGTTGAACTCGCGGTTGAGGATTCCGGTGTAGACGCTGTCGTTGAGCTTGTGCGCCGCGACGGCGGCCCCGAAGTACCGGCCGCTCTCCGCGGCGGCGGCGCCCAGGGTGGTCGCCGCGCTGGCACTGGAGGCCGTCACCACCACGGTGGTGGCGGCGAGGGAGAGACCGACCACGGCCGAGATCAGCGCAGAGCGCGATCGCAGTCGGGTCGCGGGACGCCCGCTGGCGCGGGCGAACGCGTTGTTCATGGCATGAGCCTTTCGACGAAGCCGTGCTGATGGAAAGCCGGCTCCGACTACCGCCCAACACGATGACCTTTCCGTCGCCTGCGCAGTCGCCCGGTTTGCCGCGCAGGCCGGTGCACTCAGCCGGCCATCGTGAGTAGATCGGAGCTGTTCTATCGAAAACAGTATCGAAACCCGTCCGTAAGCTCAACGTGCCTGACGGTCTTCTCGGCAACTACACGGACCACCGCGTCGCGACTCCGACGGCGGTTGACCACAGTTGGCAGCCGGCCGGCATCGATCGCGCGGACCGAAAGTTTCGGTCCGCGTGAGCCGGCCGCCGATCAGCCGGCGACCGCCGTCTCCACCGGCCGGGCCGCGTCATCCGGTGGCGGCGCGCCGGCCGGATCAGCCAGCAGGTCGGCGAGCCAGCGCAGTTGCCGGCGTACGTGCACCGCTTCGCCGTGCTCGTGCCCGTTGAACGGGTAGACGTTCAGGCTGCGTTCCGGCACCGGCCCGCCGTTGGCGGCACCGTACTGGTGGTAGGCGGCGAACACCGTGCTCGGCGGGCACACCCGGTCGCGCAACCCCACCCCGAGGTGCAGCGGGGCGGTGGCCCGGCGCACCAGGCATGCCACGTCCACGTGGGAGAGCGTGTGGCGTACCGCCGCCTCGGCCTCGCGATGGACGGCGAGGTAGCCGGCGATCTCGCCGTACGGGCCGACGTCGGTGATCTCGATGGCCCGTTGCAGGTGGCAGAGGAACGGCGCGGTGGCGAGCACGGCGGCGATCCCCGGCGCCAACCCGGCGACCGCGAGCGCCAGTCCACCGCCCTGGCTGTTGCCGGTCACGACCACCCGCTGCGGATCGACCGCCGGCAGGAGCCGGGCCGCCTGCACGGCCCGGACCGCGTCGGTGATGAGCCGGCGGTAGTAGTAGCCCTGCGGCGACAGGATGCCCCGGGTCACCGGCGACGGGCCACCGGGCGCGCTGCCGTGCGGGTCGGCCGTGTCGCCGACGCCGTACTGGCCGGACTGCCCCCGGGCATCCATGAGCAGGTGGGCGTACCCGGCGACGGGCCAGGTCAGCCGCTCGTGCGGGGTGCCCCGACCGCGCCCGTAGCCGACGTACTCGATCACCACCGGTAGCGGCTCGTCCACCCCGGCCGGCCGGGTGTACCAGGCGCGGACCGGGTCGCCGGCGAACCCGGCGAAGGTCACGTCCCAGGTGTCGAGCAGGCGCAGATCGGTCGGTTCGGGACGGACGTCGAGCAGCACCGGCACCGCCTCCGCCGCGCCCAGGGTGCTGCGCCAGTAGTCGTCGAAGCCCTCCGGCTCGGCCACCGTGGGCGCGTACTGCCGCAGTTGGTCCAGGGGCAGGTCGAACAGGGACATGAGTCCTCGCAGCTGTCGTCAGGATCGCGGTGGCGGTGCGGTGCTCTCGCGCACCACCAACTCGGCGACCAGGTCGATGCGGCTGGTGGGCAGCGCGACGCCGCGGGCGAGGTCGAGCAGCATCTGGGTCGCCGTGCCGGCCATGTCGTGCAGCGGCTGGTGCACGGTGGTCAACGCGGGGCCGAGCCAGGCGGAGACCGGCAGGTTGTCGTAGCCGACCACCGACACGTCGCCGGGCACGTCCAGACCGAGTTGCCGGGCCGCCCGCAGCACCCCCATCGCCTGCAGGTCGGAGCCGGCGAAGACCGCGGTCGGCCGGTCGGGACGGCTCAGCAGCTCGACGCCGTGGGTGTAGCCGGCGTCGAGATGGAAGTTGCCCGAGCGGACCAGGCTGGGATCGACAGGTACGCCGAGTTCCTCGTGCGCGCAGCGGTAGCCCGCGGTGCGGGCCCGGGCGCAGAGCACGTCCTGCGGGCCGGAGATGACCGCGATCCGGCGGTGGCCGAGGTCCAGCAGGTGTCGGGTGGCGAGCAGGCCGCCGTTCCAGTTGTTGGACCCGACGGTCGGCCCGGAGGCCACGCTCGCGCTGTCGCTGTCGACCACCACCACCGGGATGGCCTGCCGCCGCAGCTGTTTGCGCTGCTGATCGGTGAGGTTGCACATGACCAGCAGCACACCGAGCGGGCGTCGGGCGAGCATCGCGTCGAACCAGGGCTGTGGGGGTCGATGGGCCCCGCCCAGCTGCGAGAGCACCACGTTCACCCCCTCGGGGGCGGTGACCGCCTCGACCCCACGAATGATCTCCAGCGCCCAGTCCGAGCCGAACTCGTGGAACACCAGGTCGATCTGGCCGTCCCCGGTCGTACGCCGAGCGCGGCGTCGGTAGCGGTGCCGTTCCAGGCTCGCCTCGACGCGGGCTCTGGTCGCGGCCGCCACGTCCGAGCGGCCGTTGAGGACCTTGGACACCGTCGCCGAGGAGACGCCGACCTCCCGGGCGATGGTCGCGAGTGTCGTGGTGCCGAGCGCGGCCACCGAGCGGTTCTCAGTCATCGGCCCCTCTACCACCCGGCCCCGAAAATATCGGAGAACTTAGCATGCCCGGACCGAGCGCCGATGACATCAGTCGATGACTCGGGCGATGGCCACCGAGGGCAGGCAATCGCTTACCCGCACTACAGTGCCAGTGGCGTAGGCGGATTTCCAGGCCTTGACATCGATTTATCGACACACTTAGGTTCCCGACACAAGCTTCGAGCTGATTTCCGAAAATTTCGATGATCGCTGTTGCTCCGCAGCAACAGGTGGAGCCGTCGGGACGACCTCCCGGACGCGACCGGAGGGGCGCATGACAAGCCAGCTGTCCGTCGACGATCCACCAGCGCCACCGCTTCCGGGCGCACCGCCTCCGGGCGTGCCCCGTGCGGCGCGGCGGACCTGGCGGCGGGCGCTGCGGCGGGACTGGCAGCTGTACTCCCTGGCGATCCTGCCGCTGCTGTTCTTCCTGATCTTCCGGTACCTGCCGATGCTCGGCAACGTCATCGCCTTCCGCCGGTTCCAGCCCGGCGGCAACATCTTCGGCGAGTACTGGGTGGGCCTGCGGTACTTCAAGATGTTCCTGAACGATCCGACGTTCTGGAACGTCTTCACCAACACGCTGGCGCTGGGCGCGTTGACGTTGCTGTTCTGCTTCCCGCTGCCGATCGTGCTGGCGCTGCTGCTCAACGAGGTACGCGCCGGCCGACTCAAGCGGTTCGTGCAGTCGGTGTCGTACCTGCCGCACTTCCTGTCCATCGTGATCGTGGCGGCCATGGTCATGCAGCTGCTGTCCATGGACGGCACGATCAACCAGCTGGTCCACGCGGGCGGCGGTGAGGCGATCCCGTTCCTGCAACGGCCCGAGTGGTTCCGCACCATCTACGTCTCCTCCGAGGTCTGGCAGACCGTCGGCTGGGGCACCATCCTCTACCTGGCCGCGCTCACCACCATCGACGACGACCTGTACGAGGCGGCCCGCATCGACGGGGCCAACCGCTGGCGGCAGACCTGGCACGTGACGCTGCCGGGGATCCGGCCGACCATGGTCACCCTGCTGATCCTCAACATCGGCACGTTCATGGCGGTCGGGTTCGAGAAAATCCTGCTGCTGTACAACCCGCTGACCTATCCGACCGCCGACGTCATATCCACGTACCTGTTCCGGGTCGGCTTCACGTCCAGCAACTTCAGCTACGCGGCCGCGATCGGGCTGTTCGAGGCGGTGATCGGGCTGATCCTGGTGCTGTCGGCGAACCTGATCGCCCGCCGTACGGTGGGGACGAGCCTGTGGTGACCGCCGAGGCAGCCGAGCCGGCCACCGCACCCGCGCCCACGCCTCGGCGACGACGGCGCGGCATCCGGCAGACCCGCGGTTACCGGGCGTTCCAGGTGGTCAACGCGATCATCCTGACCGCCGTGGTGGTGGTGACGCTGTACCCGTTCGTCAACATCGTGGCCCGGTCCATGAGCCACGAGGCGTACATCATCGCCGGCCAGGTGAACCTGGTGCCGCGCGGGTTCACCCTGGACACGTACCAGTTGGTGCTCTCCGACTCGATGTTCTGGACCAACTACCGCAACACGGTGTTCTACACGGTCACCGCCACGCTCATCTCGATCGTGATGACCACCTGCTACGCGTACGTGTTGTCCAAGAAGGACCTCAAGGGACGCAGCGCGCTGGTCGGCATCGCGGTGTTCACGATGTTCTTCACCGGCGGGCTGATCCCCAACTACGTGCTGGTCACCAGCCTCGGGTTGAAGAACAGCGTCTGGGCCATCGCGCTGCCGAACGCGATAAACGTGTTCAACCTGCTGGTGATGAAGGCGTTCTTCGAGAGCCTGCCGAACGACCTGGAGGAAGCCGCCGCGGTCGACGGGCTCAACACGTACGGCATCCTGTGGCGGATCGTGCTGCCGTTGTCGAAGGCCATCGTCGCCACGATGGTGCTGTTCTACGCGGTGGCCTTCTGGAACTCCTGGTTCGCCGCCTTCCTCTACCTGGACCGGCAGGAGCTGTGGCCGGTCACCATCTACCTGCGCAACCTGATCGCGGGGGCCACCGGCGCGGAGAACATCGGCGCCATCTCCGAGGCCAACGAGGTGCAGGCCGAGGCGACCCTCAAGGCCGTGACGATCGTGCTCACCACCCTGCCCATCCTGCTGGTCTATCCCTTCGTCCAGCGGTACTTCGTCCGCGGCATCATGCTCGGCGCGGTGAAGGGCTGAGCACGCAACACCACCCACCCTCCCACCACCAGATCCGAAAGGACCCGCCATGTTCCGCAGATCGTGGCGTCACACAGCGGCGGTGGCCACCGTCGCGCTGCTCGCCCTTTCCAGCGTCACCGCCTGTGGCGACGACTCGTCCGACGCGCAGGACCTGTCGGAGAACCGGGCCGGCGCGATGGAGAACTACGCCGCCGGTACGCAGTTCAAGGCCACCGAGCCGCTCTCCTTCTCCGTCCTCTACAACAACCACCCGAACTACCCGCTCAAGAACGACTGGCTGTTCTGGAAGGAGCTGACGGCGCGCACAAACGTCACGCTCGACCCGGTCGCCGTGCCGTTGAGCGACTACAACCAGAAGCGCAGTCTGCTCATCGGGGCCGGTGACGCGCCGCTGCTCATCCCGAAGACGTACCCGCCGGACGTACACGCGTACGTCTCCTCGGGGGCGATCCTGCCGGTCAGTGACTATCTCGATCTGATGCCGAACCTCAAGGACAAGATCGAGAAGTGGAACCTGAAGCCTGAGCTGGACACGCTGCGCCAGGCCGACGGCAAGTTCTATCTGTTGCCCGGCGTGCACGAGAAGCCGTGGCACGAATACTCCCTGGTGGTCCGTACCGACATCCTCGACGAGCTGGGCCTGGAGATCCCGAAGACCTGGGACGAGCTGTACACCGTGCTCAAGGCGATGAAGGCGAAGTACCCGGACGTCTACCCGTTCTCCGACCGGTACAGCCAGCCCAACCCGGCCGGCAACCTGCTCAACCTGCTGGCCGTGTCGCACGGTCTGGAGGGCGCGGGCTGGAACTTCCAGCACGTCAGCTGGAACGCCGGCGCGCAGAAGTTCGAGTACACCGCCGCCACCGAGCACTACCGGCACATCCTGGAGTACCTGAACAAGCTGGTCGCCGAGAAGCTGCTCGACCCGGAGAGCTTCACCCAGACCGACGACCTCGCCCGGCAGAAGCTGGCCAACAGCAAGTCCTTCGTGATCAGCGGCAACGCCCAGGCCCTGGTGAACGACTACCGGCCGGACCTGGCGGCGACCAACCCGAAGGCGAAGATCACCAAGATTCCGCTGCCGGTCGGTCCGGCCGGAGAGATCAACCCGGCCAGCCGGCTGGAGAACGGCATGATGATCTCCTCGAAGGCCCGTGACAGCAAGAACTTCGTGGCGATGATGCAGTTCGTCGACTGGCTCTGGTACTCCGACGAGGGGCAGATGTTCGCCCGCTGGGGCGTGGAGGGCACCACCTACGTCAAGGACGCCGCCGGCAAGGCCGGCCTCGCCGAGGACGTCGACATGATCGGCCTCAACCCGGGCGCACCCAAGCACCTGCAGAAGGACTTCGGCTTCGCCAACGGGGTGTTCGCCTACGGCGGCAAGCCGGAACTGGTGCAGGCGTTCTTCTCCGCCGAGGAGCAGGAGTTCCAGAAGGTGATGAACGCCCGTACGCCGAAGTCGCCGCCGCCGCCGTACCCGCTGACCGACGAGGAGCGCGAGCAGGTGTCGCTCTGGGAGACCCCGCTCAAGGACCACGTCTACCAGGCGACGTTGCAGTTCGCCCTCGGCCAGCGTGACCTCGCCCAGTGGGACGCCTACGTCACCGAGCTGAAGAGCAAGAACATGGACGCCTACCTGGACACGGTCAACAAGGCGTACGAGCGCTACCGCGACGAGCACAACTGATGTCGGGGGCCGGTCCGGTTCCGGTGGGCAGCGGACCGGCCCCGCATCACCGGACGATGAGGACACCGATGCGCATCACCCTCGCCGCGCACCCCCGCGGCCGGATCGTCACGGCGGGGTCGTCGTGAGTACGGCGACCCGACGCGAGTTCGGTGCGGGACCGCTGTCGCGGGTGGCCGCGCTGGTCTACACGCTGTTGGTGGTCGAGGTGTTGCTGCTGGTCTGCGCCGCCCCCGGACTCGTCGCGTTGTTCGCCCTGGAACGGCACATGAGCAACCTGCCGCTGGTCGCCGTCTGCGCGGTGCCGCTCGGCCCGGCCCTGTCCGCCGCCCTGTACGCCCTGCACCATCAGCGTCTCGACCTGACCGAGCTGCACCCGGCCCGGCTGTTCTGGCGCGGCTACCGGGTGAACCTGGTGGGATCGCTGCTGGTCTGGGTGCCGATGCTGATGTGGCTGGCCCTGCTCGCGATCAACCTGGTCAACCTGACGGCGGTCGGGCTGCCCCGCTGGTGGGTGGTGCCGCTGCTGCTGGTTGCCGCCGGGGTGGCCGTGGTCGGGGTCAACGCGCTGGTGATCACCTCGCTGTTCGCCTTCCGGCTGCGCGACGTGCTCCGGCTGGCCGGGTACTTCGTGCTGCGTACCCCTGCGGTGGCGGTGGGCACCGCGTTGCTGCTGGTCGCGGCGGTGGTGTTGACCCTGGTCACCTCGGAGGCCGCGCTCGCCGCGCTGGGTTCGGTGCTGGCCCTGGCCCTGGTCCGCGGCGGTGAGCCGATGACCAGCGTCATCCGCCAGGAGTTCACCCGGGCGGACGGCGACTGATCACTGGACGGGCCCGGCAGCGACCTGCCGGAGCGCGGCGATCGCGATGCGCACCGCCGGAGTGTGCTCGACGGCGTCGTGGATCACCAGGTGGATCGACCGGACCGGGGTCGGACGGAGCAGCCCGACCCGGGTCACGCCGTCGGGCAGCCGCACCGCGCCGAGCGCGGGAAGCACCGTGGGACCGATGCCGGCCTCGACGAACGCCAGTGCGGTCGGGTAGTCGTGCGCCTCCACACCGAAGGTCGGGGTGAACCCGGCCGCGGTGCAGGCCTCGATGAGGTTGGCCCGGCACCAGCCGCGGGCGAAGTCGTTGTCCACCCAGCGCTCCTCGGCGAGGGCGGCCAACTCCACCTCCTGCTGGTCGGCGAAGCGGTGACCGGCCGGCAACACCGCCACGTACGGGTCGTCGACGAGGTGGTGGGCGGTGAAGCCGGAGCCGGGCTCGAAGCCGCGGGGCGCGACCACCACCTGGAGGTCGGCGCGTTCCTCCCGGGTGCTGGGGATCTCCTCACGCAACTCCAGGTTGAGCCGTACCCCGGGCAGTTCGGTGCCGATCCGGCGCACCACGTACGGCATCCACGCGGCACCGACGGAGGCGAAGTAGGCGATGGTGAGCACGCCGGTGCGGCCGGCGCGCAGGTCCGCGATCAGTGACTCGGCCTCGCCGACGCGGGCGAGCAGCCGATCCGCCTCGGCGGCGAGGGCATGCCCGGCGGCGGTCGGTCGCATGCCGCGACCGGCTCGGGCGAACAGGGCGAGGCCGGTCTCGCGTTGCAGCGCGGTGAGGTGCTGGCTGACGGCGGAGGGGGTGTAGCCCAGGTTGGCGGCGGCGGCCTGCACCGACCCGGAGGCGACGACGGAGCGGAAGATCCGGAGGCGATGAACGTCGAGCACCGGACAACTATAAAGCAGGACTTAATCGTCGTGAAGAAATCGTCGCTGGTACTGAACTGTCGACGGGACCAGAATCGGCCCTATGACCAGTCTGGAGATGACCGCCCCCACCGGGGCCCACGTCGAGCGCGCGACGCCGCCCGCCCCGCCGGCCGGGGCAGGTCGCTCCTGGCCGGTCATCGCCGCCGCCGGGACCACGGTGCTGCTCTGGGCGTCGGCCTTCGTCGGCATCAGATTCGCCGGACACGACTACTCCCCCGGCGCCATGGCACTGGGCCGGATGCTGGCGGCGTCCGTCGCGCTGAGCGGGTTCGTGGCGCTGACCGCCCGACGTCGGCGATCCACCGTACCGGCCCGCACCCGCCGGCCGCGGGGCGCGACCCTGGGACTCGTCGCGGTCTGGGGCGTTGCCTGGTTCGGCGGTTACAACGTGGCGCTCAACGGCGCGGAGCGGCTGGTCGACGCCGGCACCGCGGCGCTGCTGGTGGCGGTCGCCCCCATCCTGGTCGCGGTGGCCGCGACCCTGGTGCTGGGTGAGCGGCTGACCGGTCGGCTCGGCGTCGGGGTGGCGGTGGCCTTCGTCGGCGTGGCCCTGATCGCGGCCACCGGCTTCACCGGGCACGTCGATCAGCTCGGCGTGGCGCTGGCGGTGCTCGCCGCCGTGCTGTACGCCTTCGGCGTGCTCCTGCAGAAGCGCCTGCTGGCCCGGGTGGACGCGGTGACGATGACCTGGCTCGGCGCGCTGGCCGGCACGATCGCCCTGCTGCCGTTCGCGCCCGCGCTGCTCGGCGAACTCGCCGCCGCGCCGACGTCAGCCACCCTGGGCATGCTCTACCTGGGCGTGTTCCCGACCGCGATCGGCTTCCTCACCTGGGGTTACGTGCTGTCGCGCTGGACTGCCGGGCGCACCACCGCGGCCACCTACCTGGTGCCGCCGGTGACCGTCGCACTGTCCTGGATGCTGCTGAGCGAGGTGCCGGCACCGCTCGCTCTGCTGGGCGGCGTGCTCTGCCTGGCCGGCGTGGTCCTCGCCACCCGCCGCTGACGGGCCGGGGGCGGCGGGTCTCACCCACCGCCCCCGGGGAGGTCAGTTGTTGTTCGGGTTCTGCATGTCCGCGATCATCTTGGCCAGGTCGAGGGTCTCCGCGTCCGGCGGCGTCTCGACGGTCACCGGCTTGCCGTAGTCGGTGTAGTCGATCGTCAGGTCGCTCATCTCACCCATCACCACGCTCACCCGCCGCGGCCGGTACTGCTCGTCGACCCAGAGGTCGATCTTGATCTCCTTGACGCCCTGCTCGGTCAACTGCCCTTCGACGGCCGAACGCAGCTTGGCATCGACCTGTTCGAGGTAGTCCGCCAACTGTGTGGTGACGGTGTAGTGGACGGTACGGGTGCCGTCCACCGTCTCCTCGCCGACGACCGTGACGCCCTCACTGGCGAGCAGCGTCTTGACCTGCTTGGTCGGGTCGACGTCGTCCAACTGCTTGCTGAACTCCAGGCCCTGCTGCCCGCCGCCCGCGGCAGGGTCCATCTTCATCCAGCTCTTGCCGTCCATGCTGTCCCGCTGGTCCGCCGGGACCTCGACGAAGATCACCCCGTCGATGATCCGGACCGTGACGGTCTGGTTCTCCGAACCGGTGGTGGTCAGCTCGGCCTTGATCGGGTCGCGCAGCTCCACCGCGCCCGTCATCGAGATCTTCTCGCCGCCCACACTGCCCTGCACGGTCAGGGTCACCGAGTCGCTCTTCTCGGTGGCCTCGACCGTCTTCTGCAACGAGCCCTTGAGATCGGTGGCGAGCAGTTCCAGCGCGCTGGACCTGGCCGGCGCGTCGGCGCCCGCGTCGGACTTCGTGTCGCCGCAAGCGGTCAACACTGCGGCCGCGACGACGGAGACCGCCAACACCGCGGGCCTCTTCCACACTGACATGCAACAGCCTCTTTCCCGGATTCGTCTGGCTGGGCGATCGAAGGAACACGCTATGCCAGGCGGTCAAGGGAACGGCTGCGCCGGCCGGGCGGGCGCTCAGTGCAGCATCCGGCTGTGGGCGTCGGGGATGCCGGATTTGCGGTGGAAGTAGGCGTTGACCTGGTCACGCCACTCCCGCGCGCAGCGCAACTGCTCGGCCAGCCGCTCGGTGACCCGGGCGTGCACCGCCGGGTCGACCAGCCGGGCGAGCCATTCCCAGCGCCGGCACATCGCCTCGACCTCGCGTACGCCCTCGAAGTGGGTGTCGTAGATGTGCTGGATGACGGTGCTGCCGCTGTGCAGCAGGTGGCCGTAGGGCACGTGGTGGAAGAAGAGCAGCAGCTCGTCGGGGCAGGTCTCGACCGACTCGTACCGCTCGGCGAAGGGTGGCGGGTACTGGCCGGTGAAGCCGGTGCCGGTGGCGCGGGTACGGTCCACACCGACGCCGTCCCGGTCGGCGAAGTGGTACGTGCCCCACGGGGTGTACTCGTACCCGTCGACGTCGGGGCCGTAGTGGTGACCGGGTCGGACCATGAAGCCGACGCCGAGCGGCGCGGTGTAGCGCTCGTAGGTGCGCCACGAGTCGTCCATGATCTCGTGCAGGGTGCGGCGCAGCAGGTCCGGATCGACGCGGGTGTCCGGGGCGAAGGTCAGGTCGATCCACTCGTCGAGCACCGCCTGCGGGCCCAGCCGGGGGTTCCAGCAGAGCCGGCCGAAGGCGTACAGGTTGGCCTGGGCCAGCGGGTGCCCGGTCCAGAACCGGTCGTCACCCACATTGGAGACGGCGACCAGGCCACCGCCGTCGGCCGCCACGTCGGCGACGGTACGCCCGTCGTCGCCCCAGGGGGCGAACCGCAGGATCTCGCTCCACCAGGGCGCCAGGTAGCAGACGTGACGCTGCTGACCGGTGTACTCCTGGGTGACCTGGAACTCCACCGCCAGCCGGGTGCCGGGCATCGCGGCGATCACCGGGGAGACCGGTTCGCGGGTCTGGAAGTCCATCGGCCCGTGCTTGACCTGCACGATGACGTTGTCCCGGAACCGGCCGTCCAGCGGCGCGAAGTGGTCGTACGCGGCACGGGCCCGGTCGGTCGAGCGGTCCCGCCAGTCCTGCCGGTGGTTGTAGACGAAGGCCCGCCAGTGCACCACACCGCCGTACGGTGCCAGCGCCTCGGCCAGCAGGTTCGCCCCGTCGGCGTGGTCGCGGCCGTAGCTGAACGGGCCCGGTTGGCCCTCCGAGTCGGCCTTGACCAGGTAGCCGCCGAAGTCGGGGATGCGGGCGTACACCCGGGCGGTGGTCTCGGCCCACCAGTCACGCACCGCCGGGTCGAGCGGATCGGCGGTGGGCAGGCCGCCGAGCACCACCGGGGCGGCGAAGGTCACCGCCAGGTGCACCCGGATGGCGTACGGGCGCAGCAGGTCGGCCAGCTCGGCGACGTCGTCGAGGCGCTCGGTCAGCAGCTGTGCCTCGGTGGCGTGCACGTTGACGTTGTTCACCGACACGGCGTTGATTCCGCAGGCGGCCAGCAGCCGGGCGTACGCGGTGACCCGGGCGACGTCCCCACGGGGCCGACCGTCCCGCCAGAAGATCGAGCCGCCGGCGTAGCCGCGCTCGACCTGCCCCATCACCGGATGCACGTCGACGTTGTCCCAGTGATCCAGCATCCGCCGGGCCATGGCCGGACGATGCACCCGGACGGGGTGTGTCGGACCGAAACCGGCAGCCCCGAGCCGAACCAGCTCGAAGAGCCCGTACAGCAGCCCGGCCGGCGCGTCGGCCAGCACCACGGTCACCCCGGCGTGCCGCGCCACCACGAACCCCTCGGCACCGAGCGATTCGCCGACCTGCGCCGTCGCGGTGTCGAGCTGCGCCTTCGCGGTGGCGACAGCGGTGCTGGCGAGCGTCCCGGACGTTTCGGGCGGGCCGGGCTCGGGGGCGGGTGGGCTGTCCGGGGGCGGTGCGCCGGTCAGTGCGAGCACCAGGTCCGCCGATGGCAGGTCGACATCGGTGGGGTTCCGCCACACCGCGCCGCCGTACCGGTGGGTGGCCCGCTCGACCTCGGCCTGGACGGTGTCGACGAGGGTCCCCTCCCCGCGGACCAGGATGCGGCGGACGCCGATGGCGCGCCACGCCTCGTCCGGCAGCCACGCGGGATGGACGTCGGTCGGATCGGGGGTGCTCATCCGCACCTGGTCGCGGTGCCGTCGCATTGCGCAGATCGTAACGATATTCCTGAATGCGTCAAGGTCCTTCCGGAAGATCCGGCATGCCGGTGACCGCCCTCGGCCGCCGTTTGCTGGGCCGCTGTGCGGGTACACGCCGGATCCGCAGCGAGAAGGGGGCCGGCCAGGTGGACGACAACGAGTTCATCGATTCCGTGGCGAGCCGTACCGGGGCGTCGGCCGAGCAGGCGACCGCCATCGCGCGGGCCACGCTGACCACCCTGGCCGAGCGGATCGACGGCGGGCAGGCCCGGGACCTCGCCGACCAGCTTCCCGAAGGGCTGCGGGCGTACACGTTCGCCCCGCACGAGGACGCCGAGCGGTTCGGGCTGGACGTGTTCGTGCAGCGCGTCGGCGGGCGGGCCGACGTCGACCCGGAACTGGCCGAGGCGGGCATCCGGGCGGTTCTCGACACCATCCGCGCCGCCACCACCGCCGACGAGTACGACGACGTGATCGCGCACCTGCCGGCCGAACTGTGGCAGGTGGCCGACCCGGTCCCGCCGTACGACGGGTGACCGGTAGCGGGTCAGGCGCCGGCGACGGCCGGCTCCAGGTAGACCGGCAGGTGGTCGCCGGCCTGGGCGACGAACATGGCGACCTCGTACGCCATGTCGCCGACCTCGGCCTCGGCGTCGATGCCGACGGTGAGGATGGCCCCGTTGCCGGTGGTGGCGTGGAACAGGAAGGCTCGCGACATGTGGATGACCACCTGGTGCAGTTCGCCCTCGCCGCACACCCGGGCGGCGGCGGTGCCCAACGCCTGAAGCCCACAGACCATGCTGGACAACTGCTCGGCCAGTTCACCGTCGATGCCCCGGGATGTGCCCAGCATGATGCCGTCCGGCGAGAGCACCACCGCGAACTGGGCTCCCGGCACCCGGTCGACCAGGTCGTCCAGTGCACGACCCAGGTTGTCGGCGATCAGGGCAGAGGGCATAGGGCTGTCCTTCCTTTCGGCAGCGACTACCGACGGTGCGCTCGTCGTTCGGTTCTTCTAACGTACGATGACCGACTCGCTGCGGATCAGCCGGGGCGGACGGATTCGTCCCGATGGTCCGTCTTCCCTGCCCACCGGCTCGAAGGGCACTTCCGCTACGCCAGGCCGCGTACCCCGGTCAGGCCGGGCACCGCGAGCCGACCCAGTTCCCTGCCGCTGGTCGAGTCGTGCCAGCTCAACGCGGTGGGCCCGGCCACGTAGAACCGGCTGCCGTCGCGGCTGAGCAGCAGCCCGGTGATCCGCTCCCCCGTCGTCAACTCGACGCCGCCACCGAGGTCGGCGAGGGCGCAGACGACGACGGAGGCTCCGGCGGCGACGAACAACCGGTCACCGTCGGTCACCGCGTACGCCGATCCGGCGCCGCTGGAGATCGCGACCGTGCGGCGTACGGTCAACTCCTCGGTGCTGATGTCCGCGACGATGCCCGAGTTGACGTCGACCACCAGCAGTCGGGTGCCGTCCGGGGTGATCGCCATGGCGTGCCCCTCGGCCGGCCCGTGCCCGAACGGACCCGGCAGGTCCACGCAGTACGCCCACCGTTGCTCAAGGTGCAGGGTGTGCACGAAGGCGTGCACGTCGCTGCCCGGTCGCCCGCTGATCCGGTCCCGGGTGTGCTGATGGTCGGGCTGGTGGGTGTAGAGCGTGTAGAGCACCTGACGGTTCGGGGCGAGCACCGCCTGCCGCCCGTCGCCGCGCATCTCCTCCTCCGCGCCGGCCGGGATCGCCTCCTTGAGCCGGGTCTGCAGCGCGCCGGACACTCCACTGTCGAGGTCCACGACCCGGACCCGGTACCGGTCGGGCGCGTGCGGTGGCAACCACTCCAGCACGTACAGGCCGGTGTGGTCGGGGGTGAACGCCTCCGGCACGACGTTGCCCGGCAGCAGCAACCGCCGCCGTACGCCACCGGCGTCGGCGATCAGCACCGGCGTCTCCGTACGGCCGGCGGGGCGTTGCGTGGTGACGCTCACCTCCTCGGTGGTCAACGCCACCTGCGTACCGTCGGTGGAGACGGTCTGCGGCACCCACCGGCCCGGCAGCCGGACCCGCTCGGAGGTCGCGCCGGTGGCGACGTCGATGCGCCAGAGCGCGGTGTTCTCGCCGTCCGGGGCGGTGGCGTGGATGAACCGTGCGTCGGCGGTGGCGATCGCGTGCGGGAGGACCTGCGGCGCAGTGTCGCGCAGCACGGCGAGCCCGCCGTCGAGTTCCACAAGCAGCGGTTCCGGCAGCGTTGCCGCCGTTCGGCCGCCGGCCGGTTCGCAGCCGGTCAGCGTGGCGGCGCCTACGGCACCAAGGGCGGCCAGCAGGGTGCGGCGCGACATCATCGGCATGGCAGTCATGACCGGATGACACCGCCGGAGCGGGTTCGGGTTCCCTCGACGAGAGGCGGAACCTGTCCGGGTCGGCCGGTGTCAGTAGGGGTGATGCCATCGGAGGTAGCACTGGACGACAGGGAGTTCGTCACCCGAGCGCAGGCCGGCGACCTGGAGGCGTACGAACTCCTGGTCGCCCGACACACCGCGTCCGCGTACCGGACGGCGGTGCTGCTCGGCGCGGGCACGGAGGCCGAAGACGTCATCCAGGAGGCGTTCGTGAAGGGCTACCGAAAGTTGTCCCACTATCGCGGTGACTCGTCGTTCCGGTCCTGGCTGCTGGCCATCGTCGCGAACGAGACCCGCAACCTGCACCGCTCCCGCGAGCGTCGCACCGGCCTGGTGCTGCGGGCCGCCCAGGTGGCACCGGGCTCGGAGGCCGGCGAGGACGGGGCGATCGGTGCCGTCCTCGCCGAGGAACGTCGCAGCACCCTGGTCCGGGCGCTGCGGCAGCTGCCCGAGCGGGACCGTGAGGTGATCGTCTGCCGCTACTTCCTCGACCTCAGCGAGGACGAGACGGTCGCCATGCTCGGCTGGGCCCGGGGCACCGTGAAGTCCCGCACCTCGCGCGCCCTGGCGAAGCTGCGCGGCCTGCTCGACGTCGAGGAACTCAGCCGTGGCTGACCTGGAACGGGAGCTACGGGAGCTGTCCGCCTGGCTGGACACCCCCGATCCGCCGGACGTGACCGCGCAGGTCCGCGCCCGCCTGACCGCCCAACACACCGCGACCTCCGCGCCGCGTTTCCGCATCGGCACGCCGCGGCTGTGGGCCGCCGTGCCGCGGCTGTGGGCCGTCGGGAGGCGGCGGCGTTGGCGGTACGCGGTGGTGGCGGCGTTGGTGGCGCTGCTGGTCGCGGTGCTGCCTCCCGGGCGGGCGGCGCTCGCCGACGCGGTCACCGGGCTGCTGCGCTTCGCCGGGATCACCATC
The DNA here is from genome assembly GCF_000204155.1 of Micromonospora maris AB-18-032. Classification (NCBI taxonomy): domain Bacteria; kingdom Bacillati; phylum Actinomycetota; class Actinomycetes; order Micromonosporales; family Micromonosporaceae; genus Micromonospora; species Micromonospora maris. The sequence continues at coordinate 4,385,510 of NC_015434.1, forward strand.
AGCACCTCGCCGGACCCGGTGCTGCCGACCGCTTCCCCGTCCCCACTGCCCGCGCAGCACCCGGCCGAGTTGACGCAGGCCCAGCAGGCGGTGCGCTTCCCGATCCGGCTGCCCGCGACCCTGGAACCACCCGAGCGGGTGCTGGTCGCCGACCCCGACGACACCGGTGCGCACCGGGTGGTGACAGTGCTCTGGCGGAGCGGTGCGGTGCGGCTGGACGCCTTCGACGGGAAGCTCAATCCGGTCTTCTTCAAGCAGGCCGGTGGAGCGGGAGCGGAGTGGACGTTCGTCGACGGGCGGCAGGCGGTATGGATCGACGCTCCGCACCCGGTGTCGTACGTGGACCGCTCCGGCGTGGTGCGCGAAGAGAGCGCCCGCTTGGCGGCGGCCACGTTGATCTGGGAACAGGACGGCGTCACCTACCGCCTCGAAGGCGAATTCACCCTCGCCGAGGCGGTCGAGGTCGCACAGTCCCTGGCGTGACGAACGACCTGGCGTTCACGCAGGTGGTCGTCCGGCTCATGCGGCAGGGACGTCCTCGTCGATGCGTGCCGCGCCCGCGACGTGGTGGACGCCGGTCACGGCGTCAGCCGGCAACACCCCGTAGACGTGCGGGAACACCCCGCCGTCCGACGCCTCCTCCCAGCGCAGCGTGTCGCCGAACCAGTCGGCGTCGAGCGCCACGACCACCAGTTGTGGTTGCTCGCCGAAGAACCGGTTCGCCGTGGCGGGCAGGTGTGCCCGCGACGAGCAGTGAATGAAACCGCTGTCCCGATCGAACGGTGACCCGTCGAACCGGCCGGCGGCCTGGAACTGCGCCCACTCGCCGGGCAGCAGGATCTTGTAGATCAGCACCCGGCCATGCTGCCAGAGCCGCACGGCCGACGGGACCCGGACGAGCTAGACGCGTTCGATCTGGACGTCGACCGGGCCCACCCGCAGCACGCCGTCGGTGAGCGGGGTGCAGCGTACGCCGCCCCGGCCGCGCAGTCCCCGCCAGGCGCCGGGGCCGACGGTGACGTCCATCCAGGCACACGGGTGGGCGGGGCGGTTCACCCGCAGCCGCACCGGTCCCTGCCCCGTGTCCAGCACCAGCACCGTGCCGACCAGTTCGTCCACGGCGATGCCGCTGGTCAGGATGTTGCGGCGGACCTGGGCCAGGCCGGTGCCCGGCGGCAGCGACTCGGCCGCGATCACGGTCACGCTCGCCTCGCGGTGCGCGGGCTTGCCGAAGTACCGGTCCCCCACGATGCCCAGTTCGGCCCGCAGTGCGACCTGCTCGACCAACTCCCCCGCCGGGGCGGGTGCCGGACCGTCGGCGGGTCGGCCCACGAACCGGTGCGCAGGCGAGGCCAGCAACTCGACGATGTCCGGCATGGGGGCACTCTACGACGCCTCGACGTCGGGCCACCCCGGGTTCCGCTCCGTCGGGCGGGGGGCTGGCGTGGCCGGGCTGGCGCGGTTGGGCTAGACAGGTACCCGTACCGGAACCCCTCGGACGGTGGGAGCACATGTCACCATCCCTGCTGATCTGGTTGGTCGGTGGCGTGCTGCTGCTGGCCGCCGGGATCGTCACCACCCTGCTGCCCCGCCTGCGTACCCGCACCCGAACAACCCGGGTCGCCTGGTCGAGGGCGCGGGCGGCGATCGACAGCGCCACGGTCAGCCGGGACGCGGCGGCCGTACCGCTGCCCGAGGCCGACCGGCTGCTGGCCCGCGCCGAACTGCTCGCCGCCGAACGCGGCGGTACGGCGGCGGCGCAGGCCGCCACCGAGCACGCCCGGCAGGCCGACCGGTTGTGGCGGTCGCAGTCGTGAAGCTGCGGTGGTCCCGACAACTGCACCTGCTGCGGTGGGTGCTGCTCGTCGTCGCGGTGCTCGTCCTGGTGGTGTTCGTGCTGGCCCAGCGGCAGAGCATCGAGGTCAGCTACGGCCAGTCGCCGTCGTCGGTGCGCCTCGAAGAGGGCGCGGCCGGTGAGTTGAGCGACGCCACTGTGCCGTCGACGCAGGAGATGACCACCCTGGTGGCCACCGACTCGGTGGTGCGGCTTCCCGGAGCCGTCGCCCACTGGGACGAGCAGCGGGTACGCGAGGCGATCGGCGACGCCGACATCCGGATCCTGGTCGCGCCGCCCGGCCTCGACGAGGCCGAGAACGATCGGGTACGGGAGGTCAAGAACGCCACCGTACGGGTGATCGGCACGCAGGTCAGCGGCGGTGGACTGGTGGCCACCCCGGACACGCTGGCCGGATGGCGGGCCCAGTTCGCCACCCACGACGTGACAAACCAGTTGACCGCGCTCATCGCCAGACTGCGCAAGGCGCCGGCCCCGGCGGAGCGCGACGACCTGCGGTGGCGCGAACCGTCCGAACGGGAGGTGGCAACCGTCCTGGCCGACCTGCGCACCGGCGGGTACCACGTCGGCCGGGGTGCCACCCTCGACGGGGTGCCCGAACAGGTCGCGCGGACCGCCTTCCCGGACGGGGCGTGGTACGTGGCCCTGCCCGCGCAGCCGTACGGCGAGCCGCTGCCGGCGTACGGTCCGGCGTTGACCCGACTCGCCCCGGACCAGCCGATCGTGGTGCTGTACGGCGGGTGGATCGAGTACCACGGTCCGGCGGCGGCCGAGTTCGCCGACCTGGCCGCGGTGAGCTTCTACGCCCAGCTCGGCAGCCGACTCAGCCGGTACGACTACCCGCAACGCAACGTGCTCGGCGCGTACCTGGGCAAGGTCACCGACGTGCGGTACTCGGGCCTGTTCGACCGGCCGCTGCCGTACCGGCCACTGGACCCGCTGCGGGTGGCGTTGCCGGCGCTGCCCTGGATCTTCACCGGCTGTGTGGCCGGGTTCCTGGTGTTGTCGGCCCGCTCGCTGCGCCGCTCGGGTGCGCTTGGTGCTTCGGGTCGGGCCCGGCACGGTGCCGGGGCGGCCCGGCTGGCCGGGCTCACCGCGCTCGCCGTCGAGGTGTCGCTGCTGACCGACGCACGCAGCAATCCCGCTCTCACCCGAGGCATCGGCAAGCTCCAGGCCGCCCGCGCGGCGCTGGACGACGGGCTGCCCGCCCGGCACGTGTGGGAGTTGCTCGACGAGGCGACGGTCGAGTTGGACGAGACCGCCCGGATGGTGGGCATCGCCAGTTACCGACCGGCCAGCTATCTCCAGGGAAGGTTGTCGTGACCGCCACGCTCCGCCGCCTGCTCGGTGGCCTGTTCGGTAGTACGTTCGGCGGCGCCGTGCTGGTCACCCTGGTGCTGGCCGGGTGGGCGTTGTGGTCCGGTGGGGTCCTCGACGGTCCGATCGCCCGTGCGGTCCGCGCGTCGTCGGTCTACGTCGCGCCGGGCGTCGACCTGGATCGGCCCGCCGCCGAACGGATCATCGGCAACCGTCGGCTGGTCGTCCTGTTGATGGCGCCCGGCGACGATCTGCGGGCCGCCTGCAAGCAGACCGAGCGGGCCGCGTCGGGCACCCTCGTGCTGGTCGTCAGCCGGGCCGGGCAGGAGTGGGACACCTACGGTTGTTCCCGCTTTCCCCAGCGGGACAACCGGGACTTCGGTCGGGCGGTCGTGATGGAGACGACGATCAGCCGGGGCATCGACGCCTTCGTCGATCGGCCGCTGGAGGCGTTGAAGGTGGTCACGCTCAACTACGACCTGCTGGTGCGGGCCGGCACCGTACCCGACGGGGCGCGCACGATCAGTCCGTCGCTGCCCCGCTACCTGCTGGCGGGCGCGCGGCCCTCACTGCGGCCACGGCCGCACTCGCCCAGCAGATCGTCGACCTGGACCAGCGGTTCGGGGGCCGTCTGGGGACGAAGGCACAGCCGGCGTACCTGCGGCTGGCCAGTGACTACACCCGACTGCTCGATGAGGTCACGGCGGTGCGGGCGGTCGACGAGAGCGCCGTACGCCGGCTGCACGAGCAGGTCGACGTTCTCAGCCGGCAGGCGTCCGGACTCGCCGACGAGCCGGGCGTGCCGAGCAAGGTGCTGTGACACCTGCCTGCGGCGAGGTGACATCAATCCGTAACATCCGTCGGCTTATATGTCGGCGTACGTCTATATAACCTCCTCTCAGCGTCAGCGACCTTCCACATCGGATGGTCCGCCCCGAGGAGGCTTCGTGTCACAAGCACGTCCACTGCGCCTGCGCCGCGTCGCGGCCGCCGCCGGCATCACCGCGAGCACCGTCATCGCCGCCCTGCTCAGCCTGCCGCAGCCAGCGATGGCCGCAGGCGGCCCCTACCGGGCCACCGCCGTGCCGATCACCACCCCGCAGGCGGCCGGCGACGTCGCGGTCATCCCCGGGGCGTACGTCGTCACCATGAAGCCGGGCACCGACGCGACCGCACCGGGCCGGGCGTTGCGCACCACCCCCACCGCCTACTTCAGCCGGGCGGTCAACGGCTTCGCGGCCAAGCTCACCGCCGCGCAGGTCGCCGAACTGTCGCACAACGCCAACGTGCTGAGCATCGAACGCGACGTCATCCAGTACGACGTGGTCGACGCCACCCAGAGCAACCCGCCCTCCTGGGGACTGGACCGGATCGACCAGACCAACCTGCCGCTGTCGCGCAGCTACACCTACAACTCCACGGGCAGCGGGGTGCACGCCTACGTCATCGACAGCGGCATCCAGGCCAACCACCCGGACTTCGGCGGGCGGGCCACGTTCGCGTACAACTCGATCGACAACAACAACACCGACTGCAACGGCCACGGCACGCACGTGGCCGGCACCATCGGCGGCACCAACCACGGCGTGGCCAAGAACGTCCGACTGTACGGCGTGAAGTGGCTGAACTGTGGCGGTGGCGGCACCCTGTCCGCCGCCGTCGGCGCGGTCGACTGGGTGACCCGCAACGCCAACAAGCCGGCCGTGGCCAACGCCTCCTGGAACTACACCTACAGCGCCACCCTGGCCACCGCGCTGACCAACATGATGAACAGCGGCGTCTTCCTCGCCGCCTCGGCCGGCAACACCGGCGGCAACTCGTGCGACCGGCTGCCCCGCAACCTCACCGCCACGCTGGTGGTCGCCGCCACCACCAACACCGACGCCCGCGCCAGCTACTCCTCCACCGGCTCGTGCGTCGACATCTACGCCCCCGGCTCGGCGATCGTCTCGACGTACCCCACCTCCACCACCTCCAGCCTGAACGGCACCTCGATGGCCACCCCGCACGCCGCCGGTGTCGCCGCCCTCTACAAGGCGACGTACGGCGACGCCAGCCAGGCCACCGTGCACAACTGGATCGTCAACAACGCCACCACCGGCGTGGTCGGCGGCAGCCTCTCCGGCACCCCCAACCGCCTGCTCAACAAGCGCAACCTCTAGCCACCGACACCCATCCCGCACCCCAACGCCGCAGATAGATCTTGGTACGAAAGCGCCCCTCTGAGGGCGGTTTCGTACCAAGATCCGCGGTGGTGGACGGATAGAGTCGGGGAATGGGGGGTGGGGGGACGGCGGAGGTGTTTCGGGCGGCGCGGGGGTTCGACAGTTCGCCGCTGTACCGGCATCTGCTCGCCGTGGTGGCGGACGAGCCGGCGTTGGTCGAGTTGGCGGAGCGTACCCGGCCGGGTCAGCAGCCGACGTTCGCGCTCTTCGGTGCCGTGCACCAGTTGCTGCTGGGCGGCGTGACCGATCCGCTCGCCGCGTACTATCCGTCGGTCGTCGGTGCGCGGGCCCGGCCGGTCGACGCGGACACCGGGCGAGCGTTCACCCGGTTCTGCCTCGCGCATGCCGACCGGATCGCGGCGATCCTGGCCACCCGGCTGGTGCAGACCAACCACGTGCAGCGGTCCCTGGTGACCCGGCTGGGGTTGGCGCTGCTGCGCAGTGCCACGGCGGCACCGGTCTGCGTCGTCGAAGTGGGATGCAGCGCGGGTCTGAACCTGCGCGCCGACCGGTACGCCTTCAGCGTGGGCGACAGCACTGTGGGCGACTATGCGTCCGGTGGCCGATGGTCGCCTCGCGGCGGAAGTCGGGTGCACATCCGGGTCGACGTGCCGGACGGCCGGCTGCTGCCCGATCTCGACCGACTGCCGGTCGTCGCCGATGTCGTGGGGGTCGACCTCGATCCACCCGATCTCACCGACCCCGAGGACCGGGCCTGGCTACGCGCGCTCGTGTGGCCGGAGAACGCGCATCAGGCGGCGTTGTTGGCCGAGGCGATGCGGGTGGTGGCCGACGATCCGCCGCGGGTGCTGCGCGGTGACGTCGCGGACATCGGTGCCGAGGTCGCGGCGTCCCTTCCCGCCGGGCTGCCACGCCTGGTGGTGCACACCGCGACCCGGATCCATGTGCCCGTCGACCGGCGTCCGGCCTTCGCCGCGGCGGTGGCCGCCTTCGCCGCGGACGGGCCGATGCTGCATCTCGCGCTGGAGGACGATCACCGCATCGCGCCCTCCGGTCGGGCCGGCATCGGGCTGACCGCCACCGACGCCGCCGGGAGCCGGCGGATCGCCGTCGCCGACGGTCACCTGGCCTGGTTGGAGCCGCTACCCGAACTGGGCACGCCGATCGTTCTCGGCGCACCGAAGTAGGTCTCGGTCCGGAAAGGGTGACGCCCAGGGCGGCCCGGGGACGGGCCGACCTGGGCGTCGAGGGTGGATCAGGCGAGGTCGAAGCGGTCCAGCTCCATCACCTTGACCCAGGCGGCGACGAAGTCGTGCACGAACTTCTCCCGGGCGTCGTCGCTGGCGTACACCTCGGCCAGCGCACGCAGCTCGGAGTTCGAGCCGAAGACCAGGTCGGCGCGGGTGCCGGTCCAGCGGACCTCACCGGTGGCGAGGTCCCGGCCCTCGAAGGTGTTCGCGTCCTCGGAGGTCGACTTCCACGCCGTACCCAGGTCGAGCAGGTTGACGAAGAAGTCGTTGGTCAGGACGCCGGGGGTCGCGGTGAACACACCCAGCTGCGACTGCTGGTGGTTGGCACCGAGCACCCGCAGGCCACCGACCAGCACCGTCATCTCGGGCGCGCTGAGGGTCAGCAGGTTGGCCTTGTCGATCAGCAGGAACTCGGCCGGCAGCCGGTTGCCCTTGCCGAGGTAGTTGCGGAACCCGTCGGCGGTGGGCTCCATCGCGGCGAAGGACTCCACGTCGGTCTGCTCCTGCGAGGCGTCCGTACGCCCGGCGGTGAACGGCACCTCGACGTCGACCCCGGCGTTGCGGGCGGCCTGCTCGACGGCGGCCGAGCCGGCGAGCACGATCAGGTCGGCCAGCGAGACCTGCTTACCACCGGTCTGGGCGGCGTTGAACGACGCCTGGATGCCCTCCAGGGTGCGCAGCACCTGAGCCAGCTCGTCGGGGTTGTTGACCTCCCAGCCGTTCTGCGGCTCCAAGCGGATCCGGGCACCGTTGGCGCCACCCCGCTTGTCGCTGCCCCGGAACGTCGACGCCGACGCCCAGGCGGTGGAGACCAGCTGGGCCACGGAGAGCCCGGAGTCGAGGATCTGCTGCTTGAGGGCGGCGATGTCCTCGGCGTCGACCAGTTCGTGGGTCACCGGCGGCAGCGGGTCCTGCCAGATCAGCGTCTCGCTGGGGACCTCCGGGCCCAGGTAGCGCTGGATCGGGCCCATGTCGCGGTGGGTCAGCTTGAACCAGGCCCGGGCGAAGGCGTCCGCGAACTCCTGCGGGTTGGCCAGGAAGCGCCGCGAGATCTGCTCGTAGACCGGGTCCACCCGCAGCGAGAGGTCGGTGGTGAGCATCGTCGGGGCGTGGCTGCGCGTCGGGTCGTGAGCGTCGGGCACGGTACCGGCGCCGGCGCCGTCCTTCGGCTTCCACTGGATGGCGCCGGCGGGGCTGCGGGTCTGCTCCCACTCGTAGCCGAAGAGGATCTCGAAGAAGCTGTTGTCCCAGGCGATCGGGGTGTTCGTCCAGGCGCCTTCGAGGCCGCTGGTGATGGTGTCGCCGGCGTTGCCGGTGCCGAAGGTGTTGCGCCAGCCCAGGCCCTGCTCCTCCAGCGACGCACCCTCGGGCTCGGGGCCGACGTACTTGTTCGGGTCGGCGGCGCCGTGGGTCTTGCCGAAGGTGTGCCCACCGGCGATCAGCGCGACGGTCTCCTCGTCGTTCATCGCCATCCGGCGGAACGTCTCCCGGATGTCGCGCGCCGCGGCGAGCGGGTCACCACTTCCGTGCGGGCCCTCCGGGTTGACGTAGATGAGGCCCATCTGGACCGCGGCGAGCGGGTTCTCCAGCTCGCGGTCACCGGTGTAGCGCTCGTCGCCGAGCCAGGTGGACTCGGGGCCCCAGTAGACGTCCTCGTCGGGCTCCCAGACGTCGGCGCGGCCACCGGCGAAGCCGAAGGTCTCGAAGCCCATCGACTCCAGCGCCACGTTGCCGGCGAGGATCATCAGGTCGGCCCAGGAGAGGTTCTTGCCGTACTTCTTCTTGACCGGCCAGAGCAGGCGGCGGGCCTTGTCCAGGTTGGCGTTGTCCGGCCAGCTGTTCAGCGGGGCGAAGCGCTGCTGACCGGCGCCGGCGCCACCACGGCCGTCACTGATGCGGTAGGTGCCCGCACTGTGCCACGCCATCCGGATGATGAACGGGCCGTAGTGGCCGTAGTCGGCCGGCCACCAGTCCTGCGAGGTGGTCAGCACCTCGGCGATGTCGCGCTTGACGGCGGGCAGGTCCAGGCTCTTGAACGCCTCGGCGTAGTCGAAGTCCGCACCGAGGGGGTTGGCCACCGGGGGGTTCTTCGCGAGGATCTTCAGGTTGAGCCGGTTGGGCCACCATTCGCGGTTTCCCCCGCCCTGGGTGGGGTGCGGGGCGCGCGCGGACGTGACCGGGCAGCGACCCTCGCTCTCCTCCGATTGCATGTCTCCAACGACTGCGTCGTGCTTCTCAGCCACGGGGATCCTTCCAGGATTGCGGAAACGGGTGGTTCAGGAACTCTGGGCGGTCGAACAGTCGGGGCACAGGCCCCAGTAGATGACCTCGGCCTCGTCGATCGCGAAGCGGTGGTCGTCGGAGGCGGTGAGGCAGGGTGCCGCTCCGACGGCGCAGTCCACGTCGGCGATCAGGCCACACGAGCGGCAGACGGCGTGGTGATGGTTGTCACCGACCCGCGCCTCGTAGCGGGCCACCGAGCCGGAGGGCTCGATGCGCCGTACCAGGGCCGCCGCGGTCAGCGCGCGGAGGACGTCGTAGACGGCCTGGTGGGACACGTTGGGCAGATCCCGACGCACCGCGGTGATGATCGATTCGGTGTCGGCGTGCGGTTGCGCGTACACCGCGTTGAGCACCGCCACCCGGGGACGGGTCACGCGCAGCGCCGCGTCACGCAGCAGCTGTTCGAGATCCCCGGAGGTCGGCATGCCGTGCAGTCTTGCCGCTTTTCTGGAATGAGTCAAGAAGAAATCTCGGCCAGGACGGCGCTCGACGGCCGGTTCCGGGCGGAACCGGGCGTCGACTTGGTCACTCCGCGCGCCGGATCGTCGGGTGTCCCGGGTGAGATCCCGGGCGGTCAGGACCGGGTGACCCATGTGGTCCGGGACGGGTGGTCGGCAGGGTCGGTGCCGGAGTGTCCGCAGACCGAGGAGGTAACCACCCATGCATCCCGCCACGACAACAGCCGACCCGACCGAGGTGCCACCGCAGGCCGTACGCCCGAGACGGGCCTGGGCGATCTTCGGCACGGTCGGCGGCCTGGTCGGTCTGGTCGGCATCTTCGCCACCGCCACGCTCACCGCGCCCGCCGAGGAGTTCCAGGCCGACAACGCCGGTTACGTCGCCGCACTGAGCGAGCGCACCGGCTACGTCTGGGCGCACCAGGTGGTGACCGTGGTCGCCATCGTCTGCCTGGCGGTCTTCGCCGCCGGGCTCCGGCGGTACCTGGCAGCACAGGAGCCGGCCGACAGCCTGGTGCCGACGCTGGCCGCGACGGGTGTCGGGCTGGTGCTGGTCGGTCTGGTCGTCGGCGGCGGCATCTCGACGGAGTTGTTCTTCGCCCTCGGCGCGGCCGAGCAGTACGACCCCGACGTGATCGCCCCGCAGTTGACAATCGTCGCCACCATGACCTGGCTCTGGGGCGGCATCGGGCTGACCGCCGGCGCGGTCGCGGTCGGCGGGTTGCGGCACGGCTCGGTGGGCCGATGGTTCGCGGTCTTCAGCGCGGTGACCGCCGTGTTGATCGCCGCCACCCAGCTGACGCCGGTGCAGTACATCGCGCTGGTGCCCGCCGGAATCTGGACGATCGTGGCCGGGCTCGCGCTGGCGTTCGGTCAACGTACGGCGCCCCGACGGAGCTGAGCGTGCAACCGCCCGGATCACGGCGGCCGGCTCGGCATGACGTTCGAGATGCCGGGCCGGTCGTCCGATCCACCGGGCCGGACGGGACGGCTAATGTCGGCGGCGCGATGACCAGCCACCGCACGGCCAGCGAGCGGGCCGACGTGCCGACGCACCCGGGCCACGACGTACGCCTCGGCTGGGCGCGCCGGGCGGCCTGGCCGGTGTGCGTCGCCACGCTGCTGCTGTCCGCCGCCGCCGTCGGACTGGCGGTGCTCAACCGCGCCACGGTCAACGACGTCACTCATCTGTTCCTGGTGGTGACGAACGCGGTCGTCGGCGCGACGGTCGCCGCGCGTCGCCCGGAGCACCCGATCGGCTGGCTGGCCCTGACCAGCGGGTTCTGCTTCGCCTTGCAGGAGGCGTGCGGCCAGTACGCGGCGCACGGGCTCGTCGTGGCACCCGGCTCGCTGCCGCTGGCCGCCGCGCTGGCCTGGCCGCAGAACTGGCTCTGGGTGCCCGGCAACGCGGCGATGGCGCTGATCCCGGTGTTCTTCCCCGACGGTCGGCCGCCGTCGCCGAAGTGGCGGCCGGCGATCTGGGCGGTACTGGTCACCGGCGCGGCGGCGATGGTCACCGGCGCGCTGCGGCCCGGGGCCAACGAACAGGTCGCACCGGTCGGCGCGGTCAATCCGCTGGGTGTCGCGGGCTGGCAACCGATCGCCGACCTGACCGCCGGCGCGGCCACGCTGACCAGCGCACTGATCTTCCTGGCGGCGGGCGCGGCGCTCGCCTGGCAGGCCCGCCGCGCCCGCGGGGTGCGCCGCCAGCAGGTCAAGTGGCTCGGGTACGCGGTGGCGCTGGCGGTCACGGTGGTGGCCGCCCGACTGGTGGCCGGGTCGACCGACGGGCGTCCCGGGCTGTTCCCGTACGGCAGCGTGTTCTGGGATCTGGCCGGCGGGATCAGTGGCGCGCTGATCCCGATCGCGATCGGCATCGCCATCCGGCAGCACCGGCTGTTCGACATCGATCTGCTGATCAGCCGTACCGCCGTGTTCGTCGCCCTGTCGACGGCCGTCGGAGGCACGTACGTGCTGGTCGTCGGCCTGCTCGGGGCCGGTTTCGACGCCTCGGCCAGCCTGCCGGTCTCGTTCGTCGGGGCGGCGGCGGCCGCGCTGCTCGTCGCACCGCTGCGGCACTGGCTGCAACGGCGGGTCAACCTGCTGGTGTACGGCGAACGCGACGACCCGTACGCGGTCCTGGCCCGGCTCGGTCAGCGGCTGGAACAGACCCAGGACGCCGCCGCCGTCCTCGCCACCAGCACCGCAACCGTACGCGAAGCACTACAACTGTCCTACGTGGAGATCGCCACTGTGGATGGCTGGTCGTACCGGTTGGGGGTGCCACCGGCCGAGCCGGTGCGGCTGCCGCTGGCCGCCGGTGAGCCGGTCGGTCACCTACTGCTCGGCCCTCGGGCCGGGGAGAGCGCGCTCGGTGCTCGGGAGCTGCGGCTGCTGCGTGACCTGGCCCGACACATCGGCGTCGCCGTGCAGGCGGTCCGCACCCTCGACCGGGCCCAGTCCCTCGCCGCCGACCTGCAACGTTCCCGCGAACAGTTGGTGCTGGCCCGCGAGGAGGAACGTCGGCGGTTGCGGCGGGATCTGCACGACGGTCTCGGGCCTACCCTGGCCGGGCTGACCATGCGCGCCGAGGCGGCTCAGGAACTCGGGCCCGGTGCGGCGACGCAGCGGCTGCTGGAGGAGATCGTGGTCGACGCCCGTACCGCCGTGGCCGACGTGCGACGGCTGGTCAACGGCCTGCGGCCACCCGCACTGGACACCATGGATCTGGCGGCGGCGCTGCGGTCACACGTCGCGACCGGGCCGGCCGACGGGCCGCGGGTGCTCGTCGACGTGCCGGCGACGTTGCCTCCGCTGTCGGCCGCCGCCGAGGTCGCCGCGTACCTGATCGCGGTGGAGGCGCTGAACAACGCCCGCCGGCACGCCCGGGCCGACACGGTCGAACTGCGCCTGTGGGTCGAGCACGGGATGTTGCACCTTCGGGTACGCGACGACGGATGCGGCCGCCGGCCGGGCCGACCCGACGGCGTCGGCATGCACTCGATGCGGGAACGGGCCGAGGAACTCGGTGGTTCCTGCGTCGTCACCTCGACACCGGGTGGCGGTACCGAGGTGACCGCCACCCTGCTCACCGGCACGAAGGGGACCGATGGATCAGATCCGGGTACTGCTGGTTGACGATCACGCACCGTTCCGGGCGGGGCTGCGGGCGTTGCTGGCCACCAGTGCCGACATCGAGGTGTGCGGTGAGGCGGCCAGTGGCGAGGAGGCGCTGGCCGTGTCGGGTCGTCTCCAGCCCGACGTGGTGCTGCTCGACCTGACCATGCCCGGCATGGGCGGCATCGCGGCGACCGAGCGGCTGGTCCGGATGAGTCCGCATGTGCGGGTGTTGATCCTGTCCATGGCCGACGACGACGATTCGGTCTTCGCCGCGCTGCGGGCCGGGGCACGCGGCTACGTGCTCAAGGGCGCCCGTCGACAGGAGATCGTCCGCTCGGTACGGGTGGTGGCCGACGGTGAGGCGATCTTCGGTCCGGCCATCGCCACCCGGCTGATGGGCTACTTCGCCGGACTGGCCCGCAACGAGCCGGCCTTTCCCGAACTCACCGCCCGGGAGCGGGAGATCCTCACGCTTATCGCGCAGCATCTGACCAATCCGCAGATCGCGGCGCGGTTCGGGCTGAGCACCAAGACCGTCCGCAACCACGTCTCCAACATCTTCGCCAAGCTCCAGGTCGCCGACCGGGCACAGGCGATCAGCATGGCTCGGGAACAGGGGCTGTGAGCGGCGCGCGGCTCAGCGGGGCAGGCCGGCCAGCCAACGTTCCAGGGCCTGCGGGGTGTCGAACAGCAGCACGGGAGGCCCGGAGGAGTCCTGATGCCAGGCCCGCATCCGTCGGCGTTCCTTGCCGTACTCGGTGAGGTGCCAGCGCAGCACGGAGTCCCAGGACAGCACGCTGCTCAGCGACTCGCGGTTGCCGTTGCAGATGATCTCGCCGGTGGAGAGCCGGTTCATGGTGCGCCGCAGCAGCCACCGGAAGGAGAGCCCGCGCGGATAGTCCAGGCCGATGACCAGGTCGGCGCGGGCCAGCGGTACGTCCCGCCAGCCGTGGTAGGCGCCGTCGAGGATCCACCGCTCGCGGCGGCAGATCGCCTCGATCCGGCTGCGTTGCACGGCGACCGGCACCTCCACCCAGCGCGGTTCCCAGAGCAGGTCGTCGACCGGGTACCAGGGCAGGCCGAGACGCTGGGCGAGCAGGTGGGCCAGGGTGGACTTGCCGGATCCGTGAACTCCGTAGACCAGGATGCGCGAGGGCGGGTTCATCGCGGTGCAGCCTAGTCGAGGTCTGCTCGGGCGGTCGGGTCAGCGCCCGACCGCCCGATCGGTCGTCAGCGCTTGCTGGCGAGGTCGCCGCAGTCGGTCTCGTCGGGCAGCAGCGGCCGCAGGTGGACGGTCCACTGCCTGCCCTCGGAGCTCCAGGGGGTGGCCGCGTTGGCGGTGGCGGCAGCGGCCAGCACCTGCTTGGCCTGGTCGCCGGTGGCGGTGACGCAGCTCAGGCCCAGGTCCTTGCTCAGCTGGGCGCCGGGCAGCGCCGGACCCGGCCAGGCCACCTCGGGCTGGTCGCCGACCTCGGAGTTGGTCACGTAGTCCTCGGCGACGGCGGCCACAGCGGTCGGCGCGTACGCCTGGGTGTCCGTGGTCGCCTTGCCCAGCGGGCCGGTTTCCGCAGTCAGGGATTCGGCGAAGGCGCGCAGCTTGTCCCGGGCGGCCTGCTGATCGGCGGTCACACCCTGGCCGGCACCCGCGCCGGGGTCCGCGCCCACCTCGAGCGCGTACACCTCCAGCTGCTCGGTCCGGGTGCCGTCGAAGACGGTGAACCGGGTGGAGGGCACGTCGCTGACCGGCGGGCTGCCCAGGTCGCTCACGCCGCCCACGCCGGCCTCCCGGGCCGCCTTGATCAGGTTCTCCAGTTCGGCGGTGCTGATGGTGCCGACCTGGAGGTTGGGCAGGGCCGGGCCGGGATAGGCCAGGGTGACCGGCCCTTGGGTGATCACCCGCCCGTCGCCGTAGACGCTGACGGCGGGTAGCCGGGTCGCCAGCATGGCGGGTGTGGTGAACCCGCCGACGTGGTCCATCCGGAACACCACGGTGTCGGCGGAGTAGGACTTCTCGGGAGCGCCGGAGTCCCCGGCGCCGTCGGCGCCGGCCTGCTGGCCGCAGGCCGCCGACGCCAGCAACAGCAGGGGCAGAACGGCCAGTCGCCCGTAGCGTGAGGTTGTCATGCCCGATCTGACGTAATCGGGCCCCTGTTGGTTTCGCCGATCCGCGACCGGATCCGGCCGGGATGGGGGCCGCCGGGCGGCGGCCCCCACCGACTCACTCGAACAGGGACAGGGTCAGCGTCGAGGTGTACGCACCAGCCTCGACATCCGCCGGAGTCCGCAGGAACAGATCCGCGTCAACCGTGTACTCGCCAGGAGTCACCGCACCCGAATCGAAGGTCGAGACCAGCAGTTCCTGGTCCACCAGACCCACGTTGTTACCCGGCTGCGTCGGCTCGTCCAACACCGTGACGACCTCTTCACCCTCACTGACCAGACCGGTGTCCCCACCATCGATCAGCTTCGGCTTCCAACCCAGATGACCGGCACCGATCGACGCCTGATCCGCGTCACCGACGAAATCGGTCGCACTACCCAACACCGCCCACGCCGCACCGGCCGGCACCTCGTCCGCCGTACGGGTGTCAGTGACCGTCACCGTCGGCAGAGTGCCCGTGAACTGGCGAACCAGCAACGTCGACCCGTCCTCCGACAACAACACCGAATCAGCGGCCACCGTCATCGCCAGGACACCCGGCTCCCGAATCTCCTCGATCTCGACGGTCACCTCCACCCCGGCCTCGTCACCCGGCTCAGCGAAGGCAGGCGAACCCACCGCCACCGCGCCGGCCAGCAGACCGACAGCGGCACCGGCCGCCAGCAGCCGCTTGCGTTTGCCTGTGTCCATTGAATGCTCCGTTTCTGCCCGTAGTGTCAGGCGCCGCAGGTGGCGCCCGGGTGGTTCACGGTGTGGGTCGTGGTCACGGTCCGACCGTCGATCGAGCCGGTGACCCGGACCGTCGCCGTTCCGGCCGCGAGCGTCGCCGTGCGGGTGTTGAACTGCTGGAACGCGTTCGCCCCCGCCGCCACGGCGGACAGCGAGCGCTTACCGTACGCGGTCTCCAGCTCGATGGCGACCGGCCCGTCGTGGTCGTTGCGGGCCTGCACCGCCAGATACACGGTGCCGCCGATGCACCGGGTCTGCGCGGTGGCGGTCACCGGCAGCTCGGCGGCAGCGGCGGTGAACTGCCAGGTGTCGAGCTCGAAGAGGTCGGCGCCGGCGGGGCCGCTGTAGGTGAAGTAGACGTCGTGCACGCCGGCGACACCGTCGAGCTGGGCGGAGAGCTCCGTCCACTCGCCGATCGTCCCGTCGACCGCGATGGTGGCGACCACCGGCCCGCCGACCTCGTCGAGCCGGACCTGGATCTGGCCGCCGGCCGCCAGCGGGCGCACCTTGGCGGTCACGGTACCGGCACCGGCGCCGAAGTTCACCGACGACAGCGCCGTCCAGTCGCCGTTGTCGATGTCGCGGACGATCAGGTTCGGCGCGGAGCCACCGAACTCGGCGGAGCCACCGTCGACCTTGGCGGTGGCGATGCCCTTGCTCCAGCCGAAGGTCTCCGCCTCGAACACCCGGTACGGGTCGAAGTCACGGACCTGCTCGACGCCCGCGTACGTGCCGACCACCTGCTGGATGGTGCCGTCGGCGTTGAAGGCCAGTTCCTGGATGTGCGGGCTGCGGTAGCCCTGGGTGGTGTTGCCGTTGATCCGCTTGTTCAGCGTCGGCGCGTGGTACGTGAAGTAGTACTTGCCCTCGTACTCGAAGACCGACTGGTGGTTGTTGCCGCCGGTGCCGGAGCCGAAGAACTGCGACTGGTTCGGGAACAGCACACCGGCGTAGGTCTCCTTGGGCCACGACATCGGGTCGTCGGAGATCATGTAGCCGATCTGGCCGCCACCGGGGTAGCCGGGCAGCGGCGTCTGGTTGCCACCGAAGTCGCTGCCGCCGAAGTGCGACGAGTACGACAGGTAGTACTTGCCGTCGCGCTTGAACACCTGCGCGGCCTCGAAGGCCACCGGGGCGTCCACCACGGCCGCGGTGCCCTCGGTCGACACCATGTCGTCGCCCAGCTTGATCGCGCGCAGGTTCTTCGGGTTGTTGAACCGCTCGGCCGCCGGCATGCTCGTCGACGCGGGACCGCCACCGAAGTAGAGGTACGGCTCGCCGTCCTCGTCGACGAACGGCGCCGGGTCGAACTTCCAGGCGACCGCCTCGGCGCCCGGGGTACGGCCGTCGATCAGGGTGCTGGTGCGCTCGCTGGTCCACGGGCCGATCGGCGACGCACCCGTGATCACGTTGCTCGAACTGCCGTTGTTGGCGTAGTAGAGGAAGAACTTCTCCTGGCCGTTGACGACCTTCTTGGCCATGCCGGGCGCCCAGGAGTTGCTGGTGAACGGCGCGACGCCGTTCGGCCCGGCGACCTGGACCTCACCGTGGTCGGTCCAGTTGACCATGTCCGTCGTGGAGATCACGGTGATCTGGTTGATGTCGCCGTAGTTGATGCCCGGCGAGACCCCGGTGGTCGGGTTCGGGGCGTAGCCCTGGGTGTCGTTCGTCATGTACATGTACACCCGGCCGTCGTGGACGAAGCCGTACCCGTCGGCACCGAACTTGTGGCCGATCAACGGGTTGTGCTCGCCGGGCAGCTTGCCGACCACCTCGATGGTCTTCGACGCCGGCGGGGGCGGCGGGGCGCCGACCACCGAGACGTCGTCGAGCGTGAAGTCCATCAGGTGCAGGTTGGGGTCACTTGCCGGGTTGCTGGTCCACGGCGTCTCGAAGAACAGCCGGGCGGTCGACACGCCCTGGCTGGCCGGGATGGTGAACTGGCCGTTGAAGTGCGCCCACTGGCCCCGGGTCGCGGTCACGCTGACCAGGTTGGTGTAGGTGCCGCCGCCGTAGTGCATGGTGGCGAAGAACTGCTTCGTCCCCGGTGACTGCGGGTTGTCGTACTTGATCCGGGCGCTGAGCGCGTACGTCTGGCCGGCCTGGACCTTGCCGGAGAGGTCCTGCATCGGTCCGGAGCCGGTGGTCGCCCGGTTGGTGACGTGCACCGCGGTCGCACCGGAGTAGGCGTCGCTGGTGGGGGTGAGCGTGGCGGCGTCGGTGGAGTTGCCGTTGTTGACGAACCAGCCGGTCAAACCCTCCTCGAAGCCGCCGTTGACGATGAGGTTCGTGTCGGCGGCCTGGACCGGCGCCGCCGACACGAAGCCGGCCAGCAGCAGACCGGCAGCCGCGATCGCGGTGACCCGGCGACGGGTCGCCCTTCGCAGATGTGATGTCACGAAATGTCCTCCTTCAGCGTGGGACGGGGCCCCGGGGCCGGCGTGGGTCCGGCCCCGGGGCAGCTTGGGGTCAGCCGCCGCAGGTGGTGGCGGCGTGATCCGCGGTGCGGACGGTGGTCACGTCCCGGCCGTCGACCGTGCCGGTGATCCGGAAGGTCGCGGTACCGGCCGGGATGGCGGTCGCCCTGGTGGTGAACTGCTGGTACGCGTTGGCGCCCGGCGCGACGGCCGGGAAGCTGCGCTCGCCGTACGTGGTCTCCACGACCACGTCGACCGGCCCGTCGTGGTCGTTGCGGGCCTGCACCGCCAGATAGACCTTGCCGGCGACGCACCGGGTCTGCGCGCTGACGGTGACCGGCAGCTCGGGGGTGGCGGCGCGCAGCACGCCGAGCCGGGCGAGCTGATAGCTCAGGGCCCGTTCCGGCGCGTCGATCTGGTTCTGGGTGCCGAACTCGCCGGCCCGTGCCGAGGTCGCGGCGGCGAGCGCGGCCCGCATCGCGGCCCAGGCGTCGGCCGGGTACTGCGCCTCGTCGAGCGTGCCGGCGTACGCGATGGCCGCGTCGAGCGCGGTGGTGTCCAACGGCCGGTTCTGCGCGGTGAGGGTGTCACTGAGCAGGAAGTGGTCGAAGTCGACCTGGCCGCCGGTCTGCTGGGTCGCGTAGTTGAACAGGCCCACCCGGTGACCCATGAAGTGGGCGAGGCTGCCGTCGAGCACCTGCGGACCGACCCGGTTGCCCAACTGCGTCCAGGTCAACCCGTCCAGGCTGTAGTGGAAGGTGGTCCACAGCTGCCCGGTCGGCGCGGCGAAGTCCAGGTCGGCCTTGACGTGCACCTCGGTGGCATCGCCCAGCGCGACGGTCGTGCCGGGCAGGAAGTTCTCCAGCGTCGACTGGTCGAGGTCGACGGCGAAGGGTTGGCCCCGGTTGACCACGCCGAGGGTGTTCACCCCGCCGGCCCGCTTGACCGCCACGTACGAGAAGCCCCGGTTGTAGGCAGCCAGCCCGGCGACGTCACCGTCGCGCATCCGGGAGATGTCCATCCTGGTCTCGGCGGACTGCCGGGGGCCGAACGTACGCTGCGACAGCGTGTTGCGGGCCTCCTCGAACCAGGCCAGCTCGGCCCGGTTGGACAGCTTGGTGTAGACGTAGTTGCCGGTCACCACCTTGCCGGTGGTCAGCCGCAGCCAGCCCTCGCGGTCGGTGAGCGACCAGTACCGGTTGTCCGGGGCGTGGTTCCACTCCCAGGCCATGTCCAGCCGCGACCCGTTGGGCCGGATCTCGGCCTCGGTCGGGTGTTCGGTGGTGGAGCGCTGCCCGACGATCGACACGTCGTCGAGCAGGTACTCCACGCTGGACGTGGCCGGCTGCGGGTTGGCCCACGGCGTCTCCACGGCGAACTTGACGTTGCTCAGGTTCGCCGAGGCCGGCAGGGTGTACTGGCCGGTGACGGTGGTCCACTGTCCCGCCGGGACGGTGCCGAAGGTCATCACCTGCACGCCCGTGCCCCAGTCGGCGACCAGGTTGAACCGGATGCTGCTCGGGCCCGAGGTGTACTTGATCTTTGCGGAGACGGTGTAGGTGACGCCGTGCTGCAGCTTGCCGGCGAGGTACTGGTGGGGGCCGGAGCCGTTGAGCGTACGGTTGCTGACCTTCAGCGCCGCCGAGCCGGTCGCCGGGTCGGCGGTGTCCCGCGTCAGCGTCGCACCGAACTGCGCGGCCCACGGCGACACCTCGTCGGACTCGAAGCCGGCGTTGTCCAGCAGTTCGACGCCGATCAGCGACTCGTCGACGGCCGGCGGCGTCGGGATCGTCCACTGCTCGTCCATGTACGCCTTGTGCGGCGCGTCGTTGGCGAAGTCGTCGGAGACGACGATGCTCTTCTGCCGCTCGAACAGTTCCTCCGCAGGGCTGAGCCGGATCGGCTTGTCGAACGCGCCCTCGACCGGCACCACACCTGCCGTGCCGAACGTCGGCCAGCCGTCGGACCAGGTGGCGGGGATCAGCGCCGGGATACGCCCGATCGGGAAGGTGTCCCGGAAGAACATGCCGTACCAGTCGGTGGCACCGCCGGGGCGGGCGATCGGCACCAGGCTGCCCTGGGCGAAGCCGTTGGAGTTGAGCACGCCGCGCGCCTGCCAGGTGTTCACCCCGCCGGGGGCGGTGTGCCGGCCGAGCAGTTCCGGTGAGCGGAGCATGACCACCTGGCGGCCCTGGCCGGAGGGCCAGGTGATGATGACCGCGTAGTAGTGGCCGTCGATGTAGTAGAACTGTGCGCCCTCGAAGAGGCCGCCGATGAACGGCTGGCCGGCGTAGTCGTTGGCGGTGAACACGTTCGGGTACTCGGCCACGATGGCGGTCAGCCCGGCGTTGAGGCGTACGGCGCTGATGTTGCCGTTGCCGTAGAAGATGTACGGCGTGCCGTCGTGGTCGAAGAAGAGCGACGGGTCGTGCAGCCCTCGACCGAGCGCCGTACGCTGCCACGCGCCGTTCTCGATGTCGTCGGTGCGGTAGATGTACGCGCCGCCCAGGTTGTTTGTGTTGAAGGCGACGTAGAACATGCCGTCGTGGTAGCGCAGCGACGAGGCCCACTGGCCCTGCCCGTACGAGTTCTGGCCGTTGCGCAGCGAGAACGAGTCGCCGATGTTCGCCCGGTCGAAGACGTAGTTGACGATCTCCCAGTTGACCAGGTCGTAGGACTTCATGATCGGCGCACCCGGGCTCAGGTGCATGGTGGTGCTGATCATGTAGTAGATGTCCCGGCCCTCGTCGTTCTCGGCGGCCGGCACCCGCTCCACGCTGATGTCCGGCACGTCGGAGCGCAGCAGCGGCACGGTGTAGGTGCCGTCACCCCGGTCCGTCGAGGTGTACGACGGACGGGGCGACCAGGGTTCGGCAGCGTGTGCGGTGCCGGGGACGGCCGCGCCGGCACCGACAAGCGCACCGACGGCGGCCAACGCGAGGCCACGGCGGCGCGGCCGCAGCGCGGTCACGAGGCGGGTCGCGGCACGTGCGACGGTGCGTAACGAGGTGGTGGGGCGAGGTGGCCCGGACGCGGGGCGGGGGTCGGAGGCAGCGGCGACGGACACTTGCATAGCGAGCTCCAGACGCGAGCGTGACGGGGACCCTAATCGTGTTAGCGCTAACAACGATCGTCAAGACCCTGCTCGATACTTGCTTGAAATCTTCAAGCAACATCTCCCGGAAGGTCCGATGTGAGCGCTCCCACGGCCCGCCTCCCATGAGGCGGGCGCGGAGCCGTGTGGTCGCCGCGGTGGCGCGCGAGGGCCGACACAGTGGACGTCGAGGCGGTCAGCTCAAGTCAAGCGTGTAGTCGGCGGTATACACCTTCCCGCCGACCTGGAAGTCGAAGAAGGCACGGTACCGTCCGGCGCTCGGCACGGTCAGCCAGAAGGTGACCGCCCCGTCGACCAGCTCCGGTTCGGGGTGAACGTGCACATAGCCCAGGTCACCCTCGCGCACCACGACCAGGTGCCCGTACGCGCCGAGGTAGGGCTCCAACTGCGCCGGCCCGGAGGCCCCGGCGACCCGCAGCACGATCGGGGCGCTCAGTCCGATGGTCGGCGTGCCCTCCATCGACACCGCGTACGGCCCGGCGGTGGCCTTCGGCTCCGGTGCGGGCAGCTGCGCCGGGGTGTAGACGCCGGGCACGTGGTGGTCGACGCCGAGCACCAGCGGCAGCTGCCGGCCGTCGGCGGTGGTGACGGAGAAGTCGGCGTAGAGGCGGTAGTCACCGGCCCGGGGCAACTCCAGCGGTACGGTCCAGACGCCGTCCGGGCTCATGCTCGGGTGCAGATGCTGGTAGCCGCTGAGGTCACGACCGACCACGATCAGGTGCAGCGGCTTGTCGTGCACGACCGCGAAGTCGGTCGCCGGCTGCCGGTTGCCGTCGACGATGCGGAACTGGTAGTCCACCCGTACGCCGGGCGGCTGGGACCGCTGCACCGGCTGCAGGGTGTATCCGGCGGCACTGACCCACGCCCCGGCGACCTGGTCGCCGCCGTCGCCGGTGTGTGCGTGTGCTCCGGTGCCCGGCGGATGCTGGTGCCCGTCGACGGCAGAGCCGGCCGCCGGCACGCTGAGGCCGCCCGGCCGCGCGTCGGTCACCGCCGGCTGTTCGCCGCCACCGAGGCGACCGAGCCCGAATCCGGCCAGCAGCGCGACCACCAACCCGCCGACGAGCAGCGCCAGCCGGGTGTTGCTCGACCGATCGACCGGCGGCGGCTCGTCACCCGGCGCCGTCGACGGTGGTGTCGACAGCGCCGTCGAGGATGCAGTCGCGGCAGGGCCGGCGGTGACGGCCTCGCCGCGGGAGCGGGCCGCCGCCACGACGGTCGTACGCCGTCGGTCGGTCGCGCCGGATCGGGCCCTGGTCGCCGAGCCCGACCGGGTCCGGCCGGCTGGTGCGGCCGAGCGGGACGGCACGCTCTTCGGTCCCTTGCGGGAGCCGCGAGCGCGTTGCGGGGTGCGCTCCGCTCGCCCGAGCAGCCGACCGACGATCACCGGGCGACGCCAGACGAGCAGCCCGAGCAGGACAGCGGCGACCGCGATCGTCACGGCGGTCCAGGTCCCGGCGCCGGGGCCGCCGTCCGAGGTCGGTGCCGGTGCGGCGGCCGGCGGGGCCGAGGCCGGCGGGGCGGCGGAGGCGGGTGACGGCTCGCTGTCGTGTCCGTGCTGGTCGGCCGCGGCGACCAGGGACGGGTCCGGCTGGTCGGTGGGCGGACGCCAGCCGGCCGGGGCCGGGGTCACCGCACCGGTGTAGCGGAAGCTCATCGTCCCGCGTACTGCCTCGCCGTCGGAGGCCACCGACAGGTAGCTGACCGTGTACCGACCCTTGGCCGGCAGGTGTGCCAGGTTCACCACCGCCGGGAAACCGGTCGTGTACTCACGCGGCTGGAAGGTGCCGTCGACCAGGAAGTACTCGCGCACCGGCCGGTCGAGTTGCCGGGGCTGCCCGTGCGACCAGCCGTTGTCGACCCGGGTACCGCCCGGCGCGGTGACCGCGAAGTACGCGTTCGGCACCACCTGCTCGGTGAAGTAGAGCTGCACCGTGGTCAGTGGCTCGCTCACCGTTGCGTCGGCCTTCGGGGTGGACATCGCCAGGCTGCCGTGCGCCGCCGCCGGGGTCGTGTCGGCGAGCAGGGTGACCGCCGTGGCGAGCAGCAGGGCGAGCAGGCCCGAGGTGACCCGCACCGTGGTCCGAGGGCAACGACGCATCAGTTCATCCTCACGACGGCGCAGCTTTGGCCAAGACGCATCTATCTTTTTGCATAGATGGCAAAAGTCAAGACACTCACGGACCTCGACGCCCCACGACCGCCGGCCGGTTGTTCCCGGGCGAGGCCGTGACCGGTGCCGGCCGGGTGCTGGCCAGACCCGGGGTGAGCAGCGCCGTCGTGGTCAGGGAGAGCCCGGCCAGCAGCGCCACCGCCCAGTGCGTCGCCATCAGGTCGGCCAGCAGCCCGGCCAGGGCCGCGCAGACCGCCTGCCCGGTCATCATGCCGTTGTGGTGCAGGCCGAGCACCTGGCCACGCGCCTCGGCGGGCGCGCGGGCGATCAGCCGCTCCTGCAACGGCAACGAGGCCGCGAACCCCACCGAGGCGACCAGGGCGAGAAGCATCGCCAGCGGCAGCCCCGGGCCGACCAGGAACACCAGGTACGGCACCGGAAGCAGCAGTCGCAGCGGCAGCACCCAGCGGTCCCGCGCGGCCGGCGAGAGGAACCGCCCGACCAGCACGTCACCGGTGAGCATGCCGAGCGCACCGGCGGCGAAGAGGAACCCGGCCCGCTCCCCCGCGTACGGCAGGAACAACGCCTCGCAGCCGACCACCAGACCGCTGGGCAGCCACAGGTTGAGGTAGAGCGACCGGCATCCCGGCTCCCGCCACAACTGCCGGTTGACCCGCAGGGTGCGGCGGGTCGACGCGGTCGCCGCCGAGCGGGCTGCCCGCTCCCGCAGCCCGAACCGGGTCACCGCGAGCGCCACCGCCCGCAGCACCACGGCCACCCCGAAGACCTGGTACGGATTCAGCCACACCAACAGCAGCCCGCCGGCCCCGAACCCGGCGATCTGCATGACGCCGACGCTCACGTTCATCGCCGAGCGGCCCAGCACGTACCCGCCGGCCGGCAGGATATCGTTGATCAGCGCCCACCGGGCACCGCCGGTGATCGACCCGACGTACGCGACGATCAGGATGACCGCGAACCGTGCCCACAACGGCAGACCGGGAACCACCTGGAGCGCAGCGCCCACGAGTGCGACAAGTGCGGCGAGGCTCAACGCCCGACGTGGCGGCAGGCTGTCCGCCGCCGAGAGCAGGGTCAGGCTGCCGAGCACACCCGCCAGCGGCGCACCGAACATGCTCAACGCGGTGAGCAGGGCGGAGCCGGTCGTGGCGTAGGTCAGCGAGCCCAGCGCCAGCGCCGAGGTGGTGTGGGCGGCGATACCGGCGCAGTTGGCCAGGAAGAGATTGCGGAATTCGGCAACGGTGAACAGCTCCGAGTACGTCCTCACCGGATCGATCCTCGTGGCCGCGCAGACGTACGGCGTAGAGTTACGGCTGGAGGCGAAACATGTCGATCTGGCGGGTGCCGGTGGACCTGCTGGCGCGCAGCCGGTTCGCCGTGTCGCCGATGACCGACACCGTCGCCGCGCTGCGGGCCCTGCACAGCCCCCGTCGCCCCTGGCAGCACGCCTGGCGACGTCCGCACCTCGGGGCGTACCAGCAGATGTTGACGCGGCGTCCGACGCTGCGGGCGCTGCTGGCGGCGGCCTTCCAACCACGGTGGACGGCGGATTTCCTCACCCTCGCGCCCGCGACGGCCGCGCCCAGCTTCGCCGAGGAGTTGGCGGTCGTCGCCGGGCGCGGCGACGCGCAGGTCCGCGACGACCTACGGGTGTGCCGGCCGGGCCCGTTGCCCGACACGCTGTGCGCCGACGGGCTGACCGAGCAGGTGGTGTTCCTGCTGGACTGGGTCTGGACGCACACGGTGCAACCGGAGTGGCCGGACCGCAGGCGGCGACTGCTGGCCGACATCGTGGCCCGCACCGCGCGGCTGAGCGCCGAGGGCTGGGCGGGCGCCGTCGCCGGTTTCGACCCCGAGATGCGGTGGTTGGGCGACGGCTGGCTCCGGGTCAACGACTACCCGGCGGCGCCGCTGCCGCTGGACCGGGCCGAACAGCTGGTGTTCGTGCCGGCCCACTGCGCGCGTGGCTGGGTGCTGTGGGACCAGCCGACCCGCTTCGGCATGGTCTATCCCGCCAGCGGCATCCTCGCCGACACCGCCCCACCGGTGCCGGACGGACTGGACCGGCTGATCGGGGCGAACCGGGCGGCCATCCTCGTCCGGCTGGCCACCCCGCTGAGCACCTCGCAGTTGGCCTCGGTCACCGGACTGTCCCTGGGTTCGGTCGGCGACCACCTGCGGGTGCTGCTCGACTCCGGTCTGGTGACCAAGCGCCGCTCCGGCCGGGAGGTGCTCTACTGGCGGACCCCGCGCGGGACGATCCTCTGTGGACCGGCGACCGGCGAATGACCCCGCTCAGCCGGTGGTCTCGGGTCGGTCCGCCGAGGCCCGGGTGGCGGCCTGGGTCAGCAGCCACGGCAGGCTGGCCGTCCTGGTCCGGGCGGCACCGAGCAGGGTCACCAGCAGCGTACGGTCACCGAGACGCAGCACGGCCCGCTCGCCGAGCAGGTACGCCCCGTCGCCCACCCCGGGCACTTCCTGACCTCGGCTGTTGAGCCGCCAGATCCACTGTGCCACCGTACCGGAGACCGCCTGGATGGTCAGCACCGGCTGGCCGTCGCGGGCCGCCCGGAACTGCACCCCGGTGAACGGGCCGGGCAGGTCGACCGCCTCGGGGGCGTGCACCGCCAGGCCCAGCGCCTGGCCGATCTCCTCCGGGGTGATCAGGTACGCGGGCGATTCGGGACCGGCCGACACCTCGCTGGGGTGGGTGACCGGTTCGGCCAGGTTCCGCGATCGACCGTGGCCCACCACCGCGAACGCGACCACCCGCCGGGACCAGGGGCGCACCCGGATGGTCACGGTGTCCCCGTCGTGGCAGTCCCCGGCCCATTGACTCGGCAGCCCCCAGGCGGTGGTCCGATCGCCGCTGCCGTCGTCCACCGCCAGGTGGTAGAGCCAGGGCCGGGACGGCCGGTTCTGCCCCTGGGCGGTCGACTTCCACACCTGCACCCAGAGCACCTCGCCGGTGATGGTGCGTTCGGTGAACGGGTCCACCACCGCGCGTACCACCGTGTAGACGGCCCGGGTCAGCATCAGCCCCGCCACCACGACCAGGCCGAAAATGACCATGGAGAAGGCCCGGGCGCCCGGATAGTCGCTGGTCGGGGTGGGATCGGCCACCGGGCCGAAGAGTTTCAGCATAAAGACCGCCGGCCCGCCGATGATCACCGCTCGGAGCAGCAGTCCCGGCAGGGTGCGACCGTGGTGGGACCGGTGGGGGTAGCGGACCCGGACCCGATGCCAGGTGCCCCCGTACGACGACCAGACCAGCTTCCGATCGCCCATGCCCAGGTCAAGGAGCGCGCTGGTCAGGTGGGTGGTGCCCAGGGCCGCGCCGTAGCCGAGGTACCGGTCCCAGATCGCCACCGAGGCCGGGGGCAGTTCGGCGAACTGCTCATGCCCCCGCAGCCAGTCCCGCACCCCCAGCCACCGCGCCGCCACCTGCGCGCCCCGGGGGGTGTCCCGCTCGCCCGGCGTCGCCGCGGCGAGGGCGGACAGCACGGCGAAGGTGAAGAACCCGGCGGCCAGTCCCCGGGTGTCCCCCGCCGGGTGCGACAGTCCGTAGTGGGTGACGGCGAGCCAGACGAACACCGCCGCGACCAGGGCGGCGGCGGACAGCAGCGCGGTCACCCTCGGGCCGAAGCGTCGCCGGGACAACCCGGCCTCCCGCGCGTGGTCGACCACCTCCGCGCGGAACCGCCTGTTCCACGCCCTGGCCTGGCCCTGGTCGCGGAAGGTCAGGGCGGTCAGCGGCAGCGCCCCACCGGCGGCCAGACCCCGCACCCGGGCGAGCACCCTGCGCTCGTACGGACGCAGCCCGGACTCGTCCGGCGGCGAGGCGGGCAGGTGCAGGGTGGTCTGCATCGGGTCGTCGCCCGGCTGGCGCAGCTCGACGAAGCCGCGGGCCGCGAGGTCGAGCAGGGTCGCCTCGGCCGCGTCCTCGGTGACCGTCCACCGGTTGGCCAGCATGTTGACCAGGGCCGGTGGTTCGTCGCCGAGTTCCATGGTGGCCGGTGCCGGTGTCGGGTTGGCCGGTCGGGTGGCGAACCGGATGGCACCGTACACCGCGAACCATCCGGCCAGCGCCACCGCGCTCACCGCGAGATCGACGAACAACCCGGCCTCCCTCGTGCGCGGTCGCCGTCAGTACCGGACCTGGGCGGCGGCGCGTTCCGCGCCGTCGGCCTGGAAGAACTCCGTCGGCCGGAACCCGCCGAGGTTCGCGACCAGGTTGGTGGGAATGGACTGGACTGTCGTGTTGAAGGTCAGCACCGCGCTGTTGTAGAACTGCCGAGCGTAGGCGATCTTGTCTTCGGTGCGGGCCAGTTCGCCCTGTAGGGACGCGAAGTTCTGGTTGGCCTTCAGCTCCGGGTACGCCTCGGCGACGGCGAACAGTCGCCCGAGGGCCTGGGTGAGGGTGTTCTCCGCCTCCGCCCGGTGGACCACCGCAGCGGCACCGGCCACGGCGATCGCGCCGCTGCGGGCGGCGATCACCCCGGTCAGGGCGGCGTTCTCGTGCGCCGCGTAGCCCCGGACGGTCTCCACCAGGTTGGGGATCAGGTCGTAGCGGCGTTTGAGCTGGACGTCGATCTGGGCCCAGGAGGCCTGCACCTGGTTGCGCTGACGGACCAACCGGTTGTACGCGACCAGCACCCAACCGAGCACGAGCACCGCCAGCAGGCAGAACACGCCGCCGGCGATGCTCATCAGGATTCCTGTGCCCATCCCCTACCCCCCGGAAGCACTGGCCCGAGCATGAGCAGCCTAGTCACGGGGCGCAATCAGGCGAACGGCTGTCCGGGTGGCCGTGGCGGACGGCGACTCATCGCGGTCCGGGGTTTCGGGCCCGTCCCCGAATGTGCGGGGCGGCGGGTCCCACCGGGCCGGTCTCGGGGAACCGGAACCGGCGCAGGTCCTCGACGACGAAGCCGGCGGCGGTGATCGCCGTGGCGGTGTCGCGGCCGGTGTGGCATCCGCCCAGCAGCAGCGGCCAGACGGTCGCGTCCACCAGCCGCTGGAGGCGACGCAGCCCGGTGCGCGGTGGCGCGGCGACATGTTCGAGGAAGCGCAGCTGCGCGCCGGGACGCAGCACCCGGCGCAGTTCGCCGAGGGCGGCGGCCTGGTCGGGCACCGTACAGAGGACCAGGGCCAGGACCCCGGCGTCGAACTCGCCGTCCGCGCCGGGCAGGGCCTCGGCTAGGCCGTCGACGACGGTGACCGGGATCGGGGCGCTGCGCGCCGCCGTGACCGCCGCAGCCCGCAGCCGGGGTTCCGGCTCGACGGCGACAACCTCGGTCACCTCGGGCGGATAGTGCGGGAACATGCGCCCGTTGCCGGCACCCACCTCGATCACCCGGCCGGACAGGCCGACCGTCAGGGCCCGGCGGTACTCGGCGATCCCGGCCCGGTCCAGCTGGGCGCTGAACCGCTCGTAGAGCCGGGCGAAGATCGGATGGGACACCCCTGCCACGACCACTCCCCTGTGCTGCCGCGCGCTCGCCCGGATCGGCGTCGTCTGTCGACAGCATCCCCCGCTCGCGCCAGCGGGGTCGAGGCCGGCACAGGCGGGTGTATCGGGAGCGCAGCGGGGTAACAAGCGCCCCACCGTCGCTCGCGGGCGCCGCACAGCAGGTCAGGGGGTCGGGATGAGCCGCGTGCGGAACCTGCGCGTACGCCCGGACCTGCTCTACGTGGCCAGCGGCTGGAGCACCCTGGTCACGGACGTGCGCGGGCGCATCACCGGTGTCGGCGCGCAGGGCTTCTTCGCCCGCAACACCCGGGTGCTCAGCACCGAACGGATCACCGTCGACGGTCGGGAACCGGTGCCGTTCAGCACGGCCACCGTGCAGGGGCACGCCCAGTTGTCCTACGCCGAACTCGGTGACGGTGAGGTGCTGCCGTCACGGGCGGCGTACCTGGCCGTCGAGCGGTTCGTGGCGGCGGGCCTGCGTACCCGGCTGACCCTGTTCAGCTACGCCGAGCGGCGCCTGGACCTGCGGCTGCGGATTCGTCTCGACGCCGACTTCGCCGACACCAGCGAGGCCGAGAGCGGTCGCCGCATCCAGTCCGGCGCGGTCGAGGCCCGGTGGGATCCCGCCGGGCAGGAGTTGCTGCTGACCTACCGGTGTGACGGGTTGGACCGGGCGGTGGCGATCCGGGTCCAGGCGTCGGGCCCGATCCGGTACGTCGACGGCGGGTTCGACATCGACGTGATGCTGTCGCCGGGCGGAGTCGACCTGATCGACCTGGCCGTCGAGCCGATCTTCGACGGTCAGCGACTCGGCGCGCCCGCGCCGAGCTTCGCCGAGCCCGGCGACACCGCCGGCTCGGCACGCCGCCGACTCACCGCCGAACTGGCCCGGCTGACCAGCACCAACTTCGACGTCACCGCGGCGTGGCGGTGCGCCCGCGAGGACCTGGCCGGGCTGCCGCTCGGCGAACCGGACGGCCCCACCGCGCCGATCGCCGGGCTCCCCATCTACCAGGAGATCTTCGGCCGGGACACGATGACGGCGTCCTGGCAGGCCATGCTCGCCGGGCCGACGATGCTCGCGGACAGCCTCCGGCTCAACGCCCGGCACTTCGGTCGACGCGTCGACGACTGGCGCGACGAGGAGCCCGGCAAGCCGCTGCACGAGGCGCGCCAGGGACCGCTGTCCGAACTCAACGTCAATCCGTTCACCCACTACCACGGCGACTGGTCGACCGCGCCGGACTTCCTGATCTTCCTCGGCCAGTACTACGCCTGGACCGGGGATCTCGACACGGTACGGGAGCTGCTGCCGACCGCCGACCGCGCCCTGGACTGGATCGACCGGTACGGCGACCGCGACGGTGACGGTTTCCTGGAGTACCACCGGCGGTCCCGGGGCGGCCTGAAGAACCAGGGGTGGAAGGACTCGGACACCGCCATCGTCGACGAGCACGGCCAGGTGGTGCCGAACCCGATCGCCACCAGCGAGGTGCAGGCGTACTGGTATGCCGCGCTGCGGCACGCGGCCGGGACGTACGCGGTGGCCGGTCATCCCGTCGTCGCCGCCCGCCTGGCCCGCCGGGCGGCCGCCCTGCGCCGCCGCTTCCACCGCGTCTTCTGGCTGCCCGATCGGGGCTGTTACGCGATGGCGCTGGGACCGGACAAACGGCCGGTACGGTCGGTCAACTCCAACGACGGGCACCTGCTGGCCACCGGGATCGTGCCGCCGCGGATCGCGCCCCTGGTCGCGGACCGACTGCTCGCGCCGGACATGTTCAGCGGGTGGGGGGTGCGGACGCTGTCCGCCGCGCATCCGGCGTACAACCCGTTCAGCTATCACCGGGGCAGCGTCTGGCCGGTCGAGGCGGGCACCATCGGTCTCGGGCTGGCCCGGTACGGCTGCTGGGAGCACCTGCACCGGCTCGCCGAGGGCATGTTCGCGGCGTCCGCCCTGTTCGCCGAGCACCGTCTGCCGGAGGTGCTCAGCGGGCTGCCCCGCGACGACGCCCATCCCCACCCCGGCGTCTATCCGAGCGCCTGCTCGCCGCAGGCGTGGTCGGCCAGTTCGGTCATCGCGTTGATCCAGGCCCTGCTGGCGCTGCGTCCCGCCGCGCCGTTGCGGACCGTCTTCGTCGACCCGCACCTGCCCGCCTGGCTACCCGACCTGGTGCTGGAGGGGGTACGCGTCGGCGGGTACACGGTCGACCTGACCGTCCGCCGTCGACGGGGCGGCCGCACCTCGATCCGCGCCCGAGGCGACCGGATCGCCGTGGTCCGCCGCCCCACCCGCCAGGCGATCGCCGCCCGCCGGCAGCACCGCTGAGGCGCTCGGCATCTCCCGGCACCCTGCCGACACGGTCGCAACGGGCAATGCCAGCATGTCGGCATGGATATCTACGAGGACGAGCGCACCGTGTCGCGGGCGGATCTGGCGGCCTGGCTGCGGCAGGTGGCCAACCAGCTGGAGACCGGGCAGATCTTCTACGGCGCCGCCGGCACCCTCGCCGTGGCCGACCAGGTGAACTGCGAGCTGGAGATCGAGCAGGAGGGCAAGGACGAGTACTCGGTCGAGATCGAGTTCTCCTGGACCAACCCGAAGGCCGCCCCCGCTGCGGAGCCGGTCGCCGAGAAGGCTGCCGAGGCCGACAGCGCGGACGAGGAGCCGACGACCGCCGCCGAGTAGCCCGCAGGTAAGGAAGGGCCCCTTGTTAACGCCTGGCGTAGTACAGGGGCCCCCTCTTAACACGTACTGCGGCGGACGTCAGCGCAGTCGGTGTCGGCGACCGAACCAGTCGCGGGAGGCCCGGGTGTTCAGCGCCCAGAGCACCCAGGCCAGCAGGGCGACCCCGACGCAGGTGATGGCGCCGAACAGGCCCAGCGAGGCCGCGGCCAGCAGACCCGCCAGGGCGTACGCCGGAAAGGGCGCCCAGGTCCGGCGGGTGGCCAGGGCGGTGGTCACCAGCAGGCAGGCGGCCGTCATCGCGGCGAAGAAGACCGCCGCGCCCAGCGAGCCGCCCTCGGTGAGCAGGCGATGGACCGTGGCCAGGGCGAACAGCAGCGACAGCAGCCCGAAGACGAGCACAGTGATGCGTACCGGGGTGGGCATGACGGGGTACCGGAGCACGTCCGGGTAGCCACGCGCGCTCATACAGACAACGATGGGCGTCGACCCCTTACCGCCGGGCGGCACTGTCGGCAAGGCGACAGCCCGGGTGCGCTCTAAGCTTCCGGTCATGGCCAGGTATTTCGACGTGCACCCGGACAATCCGCAGCCGCGCATCATCGGGCAGGTCGTCGACCTCCTGCGCCGCGACGGGCTGATCGCCTACCCGACGGACTCCTGCTTCGCCCTCGGCAGCCAACTCGGCAACAAGGACGGCATGGACCGCATCCGGGAGATCCGTCACCTGGACAGCGGCCACCACTTCACCCTGGTCTGCCGGGACTTCGCCCAGCTCGGCCAGTTCGTGCAGCTGGACAACGCGGTCTTCCGCGCGGTGAAGGCGGCCACCCCGGGCCAGTACACGTTCATTCTCCCGGCCACCAAGGAGGTGCCGCGCCGACTGCTGCACCCCCGTAAGCGCACCGTCGGCGTACGCATCCCCGACCACCCCGTCACCCGGGCACTCCTCGACGAGCTGGGCGAGCCCCTGCTGTCGAGCACGCTGCTGCTGCCCGGCGACGACGAGCCGCTGACCCAGGGTTGGGAGATCAAGGAACGCCTCGACCACGCCGTCGACGCGGTGGTCGACGCGGGTGACTGCGGCACCGAGCCGACCACGGTGGTCGACTTCTCCGAGGGCGAACCGGAGATCGTCCGGGTCGGCGCGGGCGACCCGGAACGGTTCGCCTGACCGTGGCGCGGCGAGGGTACCTGATGATCTTCGCCCCCGATCAGCGGCCCCCGGTTCCATCGAGCGGGCCCCCGTACCGAGACGGCAGGTGGAACCGCAGCTGGCGCAGGGTTGCTATCGTCGCCGCCACACAGTTGATCTCGGTAAGTGGAGGGGCACGATGGGGCTCATGGACCGCCTTCGGGGCGAGTTCGTAGACATCATCGAATGGCTGGACGACAGCCGGGACACGATCGTCTGGCGGTTCCCCCGTTTCCAGAACGAGATCAAGATGGGTGCCAAACTCGTCGTCCGGGAGTCCCAGACGGCGGTGTTCGTCAACGAGGGCCAGGTCGCCGACGTCTACCTGCCGGGCACCCACACCCTCGAAACCCGCAACATGCCGATCCTGTCCACCCTCAAGGGCTGGAAGTACGGCTTCAACTCGCCGTTCAAGGCCGAGGTGTACTTCGTCAACACCCGCCAGTTCACCGAGATGAAGTGGGGCACCCAGAACCCGGTGATCCTGCGCGACCCCGAGTTCGGGGTGGTCCGGGTGCGGGCCTTCGGCGCGTACGCGGCCCGGGTGGTGGACGCCCAGCGGCTGCTCAAGGAGCTGGTCGGCACCGACCCGCAGTTCCGCACCGAGGAGGTGCAGGAGTACCTGCGCCAGCTCATCGTGGGCCGGCTCGGCGGCGCACTGGCCCGGGCCGGGGTGCCGCTGCTGGACCTGGCCGCCCACCAGGACGCGATCGGCCGGCAGCTGGCCGGCGCGCTGACCGAGGAACTCGCCGAGGTCGGCATCGCGATCCCGAAGTTCGTCATCGAGAACGTCTCCGTGCCGCCGGAGGTGGAGCGGGCGCTGGACAAGCGCACCGAGATGGGTGCGGTCGGCGACCTGGACCGGTTCACCCGCTACCAGGCGGCCACCGCGCTGGAGGCGGCGGCGAACAACCCGGGTGGCGAGGCGGGCGCCGGCGTCGGCATGGGCATGGGCATGGCGTTGGGTCAGCAGATGGCCCGGGCCATGTCCGGCGAGAGCAGTGCGCCGCCGGCCGCCGCACCGCAGGCCGCCGCACCGTACGCCGCACCGACGGCCGCCGCGCCGGGTGGCGCAGAGCCGCCGCCGCTGCCGGGCCAGGCGCAGTGGTTCGTCGGTGTCGGTGGCGAGCGCCAGGGCCCGTTCGACATCGGTGCGCTGGCTGCGCGGGCCGGTGCCGGCGGGTTCGGCCCGGACACGCTGGTCTGGCGGGCCGGCATGGCGCAGTGGCAGCCGGCCGGACAGGTGCCCGAACTGGCGTCCGTGCTGGCCAGCGTCCCGCCGCCGCTGCCGCCGCTGTGATCATCGGGATCGGGAGGGTACACCGATGAGTGAAACCGCTGTCTCGCCCCCGTCGTACGGCTGCGGGGGTTGCGGCGCCCGGGTGGAGCACGCGCCCGGCACGACCGCCCTGCAGTGCCCCTACTGCGGGCACCAGCAGCAGATCGCCGCCGCCACCCGGGAGGTGCGCGAGCACTCCTTCGACGGGCTGGCCACCCTGGCCCGCAAGCCGGCTGCCGCCGTGGGCGCGTACGTCTACCGGTGTCCGGGCTGTGGTGCCTCGACCGAGAGCGCGGCACTGGCCGAGCGGTGCCAGTTCTGCGCCACCCCGCTGGTGCCGCAGCAGGCGGCCGACGAGCTGATCGCCCCGGAGGCGGTACTGCCGTTCGCGGTGGACCGCAACGGGGTGCGCACCGCGCTGAGCACCTGGTGCCGCAGCCGCTGGTTCGCCCCGAGCAGCCTGAAGAAGGTAAGCGAGGCGGAGACGCTCAAGGGCACCTACCTGCCGCACTGGACGTTCGACGCGCGGACCGTCTCCGACTACCGCGGCAAGCGCGGCGAGCACTACTACGTCAC
This sequence comes from Micromonospora maris AB-18-032, assembly GCF_000204155.1. Lineage (NCBI taxonomy): Bacteria > Bacillati > Actinomycetota > Actinomycetes > Micromonosporales > Micromonosporaceae > Micromonospora > Micromonospora maris. The sequence goes on from NC_015434.1 coordinate 4,419,741, forward strand.
CGAGACGTACACGGTGACGGTGGACGGCAAGACGGAGACCCGCACCCGGCAGGTCCGGCACACCCGGTGGCACTCGGCCAGCGGCACGGTGCGCCGGGACTTCGACGACGTGCTGGTGCCCGCCACCACGCACCTGCCGACGAACAAGCTCGACGAGTTGACCCCGTGGCCGCTCAACGAGGCGGTCCCGTACGAGCAGGACTACCTGGCCGGGTACCACGCGTTGCGCTACGACACCGAGCCGGAGGCCGGCCTGGTGGAGGCGAAGGCCCGGATGGCGCCGGTGATCGAGCGGGACTGCCGCTCGGACATCGGCGGCGACGAGCAGCAGGTCGACGCGGTGGACACCAGCTACTCGGACGTGACCTACAAGCTGCTCCTGCTGCCGGTGTGGATCGCCGCGTACCTGCACGCCGGGCGGTCGTACCAGGTGCTGGTGAACGCCCGTACCGGTGAGGTCATCGGCGAGCGGCCGTACAGCAAGGCCAAGATCGCTGCCGCGGTGCTGGCCGCGCTGGCGGTGATCGCGCTTGTCGTGTTCCTCATGTCGCGATAGGTCAACCTACGGAGTGGGTCGAGCGGGCGCGGGCCCGCAACCGCCGGAGCATCCGGGCGTCGGTGAACCCGACCGCCCGGGCCGCGGCCTCCACGGCGACGCCGTGACCGATGAGGTGCTCGGCCCGCTCGACCCGCAGCAACTGCTGGTACCGCAGCGGGGTCAGGCCGGTGGACGCGTCGAACAGCCGGGTCAGGGTGCGCTCGCTCACCCGGGCCACACCGGCCAACTCCACCAGCGGCAACGCTTCGGTGAACCGTTCGTCGATCACGTCCTGGACGCGGTGCACCACGTCGCTGAGGTGCGAGCGGTAGCGCAGCATCGCGCTGTCCTGCCGCTCGTGTCCGTTGCGCCGGGCGTACACGACCATCTCCCGGGCGATCCGGGCGGCCAACGCCGGCCCGTGCCGGACGGCCATCAGGTGCAGCGCGAGGTCGATGCCGCTGGCGATGCCGGCCGAGGTCGCCACCCGGTCGTCGACGACGTACAGCCGGTCGTTGAGCACGGTGGCCGCCGGATACCGGCGGGCCAACTCGTCCTGAAGTTCGTGGTGGGTGGTGCACCGGCGACCGGCCAGCAGCCCGGCGCGACCCAGCAGGTAGGCGCCACCGCAGACGCTGACCACCGTGCCGCCCGCCGCGTGGTGCGCGACGAGCCGGCGCAGCGTGGCGGGCTGCGCCGGCTCGGCACGGGAGGCGGGTGACCGCCAGCCGGGGACGACGACCAGGTCGGCCGGGTCCAGATCGGGCCAGTCGACATCGGCGCGCACCGGCAGCCCCTGTGCGGTCACCACCTCACTGCTCTCCGCGACGAAGGACTGCCGGTAGTCGAGCCCGGAGTCCGCCGCCGCGGAGAAGACCTGCGCCGGACCGGCCAGATCCAGCAGGTGCAGCTGCGGAAGCAGCAGGAAGACGACCCGGCCCACGAACACCTCAGCGGTCGGCGCCGACCGGGGTGGTCACCTCGTCGACGGTACGGATGGTGGCGAACCGGCCCGACAGCGCGTACGCGGTGCGCTCGATGATCTCGTCGGTGTTGAGGGTACGCGGATCGGCGAGGATCTCGGCGATCGTCCGGCCTGCGGGGGCGTCCGGGTGCTCGACGGGCATGGTGGCGGTCGCGTCGACGACGAAGGTGACCTCGTAGCCGAGGTCGGCGGCGAGCCGGGCGGTGGTCTCGCAGCACTGCTCGGTACGGATGCCGCAGACGGTGACCTCCCGGACGCCGTGGACGGTGAGCAACTGCTGGAGTCGGGTCGTGGTGAAGGCGTTGTGCACGTACTTGGTCAGCACCGGCTCGCCCTCGGCGGGCTGCAACCCGTCGATCAGTCGGACGAAGCCGCGCGCCGGGTCGAACACGTCACCGCTGTCCGGCTCGGAGTGCAACACCCAGACGACCAGGTCACCCCGGCTGCGGGCAGCCTCGACCAGCCGGTTGACCTGACCGACGATGTCCGGTTGCGAGCAGGCCGTCCAGTTGGCGCGCTGGCGGAAGGACTCCTGTACGTCGATCACGACGAGTGCTGCGGTCATGCGTTCATCCTGACCGTCCCCGGTCGGGGCGCACCAGCCACGATCGCGCACCGCTGCGGAACGATCCGGTCAGCGCAGCAGGTGCCTGACGAGTTCGGTGCGCTTGCGTACGCCGAGTTTGCGGTAGGCGTTGCGCAGGTGGAACTCGACCGTCTTGATCGACACCGACAGCCGCGCGGCGACCTCCTGGTTGCTGAGTCCCTCGGCGACGGCGGCGGCGACCCGGCGCTCGGTGGCGGTCAGCGCGGCCTCGGCCGGTGCCGACGATCCGGTGGCCGACGCCGGTACCTGGCCGGACCGGCCGCCCGGTGGCGCGCCGGTGGCAACGGCCCGTTCGGCCACCGAGGCGAGGTCGACGGCGACGCGGGCGAGCAGGCCGGCCGCACCGGTCGCCGCGTACTCGCTGCTGGCCAGTTCCAGCAACCGGATCGCGTCGGCACGCCGTCCACAGTGGGCATGCCATCCGCCGAGCAACCAGGCCAGCCGGGCGCGCGACAGCCGTTCCACCGGCCGGTTGAGCCCGACGAGGGAGCGTTCGAGCCAGGCCATCGTCGCCGGGTTCCGAGGGTCGACGATCCACGCCCGCCAGGCCGGCAGCGCCGGCGCGCCGGGCCAGTCCAGTGGCGGATCCTCGATGGCGGCGACGACCGCCTGCGCGGCGGCGGCGTCCCCGCGCAGCGCGTGGTAGGTGGCCAACTCGCAGCGGTGCTCGAAGACCAGACCCGAGTTGGCCCCGACGGCCGAGCCGACGAGCCGGCCCACCACTCCCACCCAGGCGTCGACGTCGCCGCTGGCCAGGTGCAGCGCGGCGGCGCACTCGGGCGATGTGCGACCCCACCCAGGCGGAGCCGGACCGGGCGGCCAGCACCCGCGCCTCGGCGAGCCGACGCCGGGCCAGCACCAGGTCGCCGCAGAGCGCCTCGCACTTGGCCAGCCAGGAGGTGATCTCGGCCTCCAGGTCGAGGCGGCCGGCGGCGACGGCGTACCCGTGCGCCCGGCGCAGCGTGGCCCGGCCGCGCAACAGGTCACCGGACCACGCCTCGCCCATGCCGAGCATGGTGGTCAACCGCGTCCGGCGAGCCGGGTCGATCCGGTCGTCGACCAGCCACGGCTCGACCACCTGTGCGAAGAGCGGTCTGATCCGGTCGGGACGCTGGGCGCTCAGCGTCGCGATCATGGCGCACTCGACGTACAGCGGGTCGTGGTGCAGCCCGGCGGCGGTGAACAGGCGCAGTGCCTCGTCGGGGTGGGCCGGGCCAGGCGGGGTGGCGGGCCCGCGCCGGGCGAGTCGGCGGCCGAGGCGGGCGCTGACCGCGGCGGCGATGGCGTGGTGGAGGAACTCGATCTCGCGCTGCCGGGCGACCACCTCGCGGCTACGCGCCCCGGCCTGCGGCGTCGCCGGCTGGGCTCGCGGGCCGGCCTGCGGGGTCGCGGCCTGGGCGCGCAGGGCCGCCAGTCGCCGCACCATCGGGGGCAGGCCGGCCGGGTCGGCGGTACGGGACACCGCGAGGAACGCCTCCGCGACCAGACGGGCGGCGGTCACCGGGTCACCAGCACGGTCGGCCGCGGCCAGCAGCTGGTCGGCCTCCTCCTGGTGCTCCTGTTCCTGGAGACCGTGGGATTGCTGATCGATGTCCACGTCCGTCCTTCGTCGGGCGGGTGTAGCAGGCACACCCTAGCTAGGGTTTCGCCCGGGCCGACGGTGGTTCGACTGGTTACCGACTCAACGGTCTGGGCGGCACCGGGCGGGTGTGACCGTACGGCTCATGACAGTCCGTAACCGAATGCGAGTGGCGATGATCGTCACTCCCCTGTTCGCCATGTCCATGGCACTTGTCGCCATCAGCACCCCCGCCGCCGCCGACAAGCCGTCGGAGCGGCCCCGCCTGTCGTACGCCCGGCTCTGCGACCCGACCGGCTGCTACCTGTCCTGGCGGGTCGTCGACAGCGACGCCGACGGTGTCAGCGACGCCGACGAGGTGGCCGCCGGCACCGATCCGCACGACCCGCACAGCACGCCGAGCCTCCAGGTGGTCGTCGAGGTGGCCTCGGTCAACAAGCTGCCGTCCTTCTCGTACGGTCGCGGCAGCTTCATCGCGTTCCCCGAGGAGATCCTGAAGCTCAGGGAGACGACCACCAACCTGCCGACCCTCGGTGTCTTCGCGCTGCCGGTCCGCAAGGACGCCTACACCCGGCTGGGCATCGACCTCAAGCGGTTCGACGAGTTGAAGCTGTCGGTGCAGCGCGACGGGGTCGCGATCGGCCGCGGCAGGATCTCGCAGTCCGTCGGTGACCCGCTGCGCGGCAGCCTGCTGACTCCGTTCGACTCGCACTTCGTCGAGTACCAGCCCGGTGTGACGGGGCAGAGTCCCGTCGCGCACGGCGGCATCGTGAAGACCGAGAAGGGCGGCTGGTTCGACGACTTCGACTACCAACTGCACTACGCCGACGGATCGCGCAGCGTCGTGGACCTGGTGCCGGGTGGTTCGGTGCAGGAGTACTTCAACGCCGACGGCTCACGCGGCGACACCGTCCTGCACCAGTACGAGGAGCGTGGCGAAGACGGTGGCGTCTACATCGAGGAGCACACCTGGGTCTGGGACGTGCACGGACGTCTGGTCAGCGAGACCACGTCGAAGTCCCACTCGAAGGACGGGAAGCTGGACAGCTGGCTGGAGACGATCTACCACGTCTACGACGAGGACGGCAAGGAGCTCGGCACCATCCATATGGAGTCGGTCATCTTCACCGACTCGACGCACAGCACCGGCAGCCAGACCATCACCACCTGCGACGCGAGCGGCAGCTGCGACGACGGCATCAACATGTACTACGACTCCGACGACAACGACTCCGGCGGTGGCCACGACGATGGGGGTGACCACGGCGACGACGGCGGTGACGGCACGGAGAACGACCACGGCTACGTCAACCCGGACTACACGAGCGATGTCGTGTCGATCCTCACCGGCAGCGACGGGTTCACCCGGATCGTCGGCACGAACATCACGCCGGTACGCAACTGGACGCCGACGTACGCCGACGGCACCATCCCGGAGAACAAACTGACCGGCATCATCTACGTCGACGACACCGCCAACGCGTACAACTCGGTCTTCTCCGAGCCGCGCATCACCGGGGCGCAGCCGGAGCACGTGCCCGGTCTGCCGCAGCCGTGGCTGGACGGGCCACCGCCGAACGGCGGCGGCTGCAACGGGCTCTGCTGACCGAGCCTTCTCCGACGCCGCCCGTCCGGTCAGTGACCGGACGGGCGCTGGCCTGTCGGGGCGTTGCTATGGGTGGCCACGCTCAGGCAGCCCTCGGCTGAACGTGTGGCGCTCAGGTTTCCTGCTCCGCCACGAAGACGCCAAGCCCCTGGTGACCGTAGAGTTCGCCGGTCTCGATCAGGATGGTGACAGCCTGGCGGACGGTCGTCTGACTGTTGACGCCGTACATCTCGGCGAGCGCCTTCGTCGACGGCAGCTTGTGGCCTGGTGGCCACTCTCCCGACGCGACGCGTGCTCGGATGTCGGCAATGATCCGCCGGTAGTGCGGTTCGAACTTCCGCGGTGTGGGCATGCAAGGTCACCGCGAACACCGAGGCCGAGCGGATCCGGCAGGCGTTGCGGCAGTGGCAGTCCCGGCACAACGGCTGCCGCCGCCCGGCAGATCACCCGCAGGGCGGGCGGTGATGGGCGCACCACGCTGGATCATCCACCTCCCGACCACGCTGACCAGCCTGGACGAGGCTGTCGACCTGGCGGTCGCGTTACGTGACTCGCTCGGCCACGTCACTGTCGTCGACTTCGGTGAGACCACCCTCAGTGAAGAGGACAAGCAGTTCCTGCGTACCCGAGTGTGGTGTGACGCCCGGGGCGACGGACCCGGCCGCTGCCAACGCCGCGATCAGCACGACGGACCCTGCGCCACCACGGCGCAGTAGCGTCCGAACAACCCCGGCTGTGGCCACGTCAGCACGATCCGGCCGCTCAGCCGGACGGGCGACAAGTTAGCCTGGCCTAACTTCAGAAGTGAGGCCAGGATGACGAAGACCCCTGCGGCGGTGCCGACCGGCCGGCTGATCGGTGGGATGTTCCGGCGGCAGCGCCGCGACACGGCGTTGTGCGCCGGTTTCTGGTCGCTGCACCAGGTCTGTGAGGCGCTCGTCCCGGTGGCCATCGGTCTGGTCATCGACCAGGCCGTGGGGACGGGGTCGACAACGGCGATGGTCTGGTCGGTGGTGGGGATCTTCGCGCTGTTCCTGGCGCTCACCATGGGCTGGCGGTTCGGGTTCTGGTTCCTGTCCAAGGCGGTGGTGCGGGAGTCGCACGACCTGCGCATGCAGGTGGTCCGGCGGGTGCTCACCGGGCGGGGCATCCGGACCAGCCGGCAGAACGGCGAGCTGCTGTCGATCGCCACCTCCGACACCCAGGCCGCCGCCGAACTGCTGGAACTGGGCAGCCGAATGATCTCCGCGTTCCTCGGCCTGACGGTGGCGACCGTGGTGCTGCTGCGCATCGACTGGTCGCTCGGGCTCGGGCTGGTGGTGGGTGTCCCGTTGCTGGTGCTCGGGCTCCACGCGCTCGGGCCGGTGGTGGAACGGCACACCTCCGCACAGCAGCAGGCCATCGGCCGGGCCGCGGCGACCGCCTCCGACCTGCTGCGCGGGCTTCGGCCGCTGCGCGGGTTCGGTGGCGTCGACGAGGCCGCGCGCCGCTACCGCGCGGCCAGCCGTACCTCGCTGCGGGCCAACGTCGGCGCGGTGCGGGCCGGCGCGACATTCGTCGGTGTGTCGACGTTCACCACCGGCCTGCTGGTCACGGTGGTCGCCGCGCTCGCCGGCTGGTTCGCCCTCCAGGGGCGGATCACCGTCGGTGAGCTCATCACCATCGTCGGACTGGCGACCTTCATCAGCGACCCGGTGCTCAACCTGGCCGACTGCGTCTTCCGGCTGGCGACCGCCCGGGCCAGCGCGGCCCGGGTGGCCGAGGTGCTCGCCGCACCCGAACAGGCCGGGTCCGGTGACACGGTGGCGCGGCCCGGCCCGCTCGTCCTCGACGAGGTGCACGCCCCCGGACTGGACGGCGTCAGCCTCACCGTGCGTCCCGGGGAGCTGCTCGGTGTGGTCACCGAGCAGACCCGTACCGCCGACGCCATCACCGACCTGCTGGCCGGGGCGCGGCCACCCGAGCGGGGCGAGGTGACGCTGGCCGGTACGCCGGTGGCCGACCTCGACGTCGCCACGCTGCGCCGGGTCGTCCTGGTCGAACCGCACGCGGTGGACCTGTTCGGCAGCACGTTGCGCGAGGTGCTGCAGACCGGCGACGAGCACGACGACGATGCGCTGCGCCGGGGCATGGCCGCCGCCAGCGTGGACGTGCTCACCGACGGCGACGCCGGGCTGGACCGGGAGTTGCTCGACCGTGGGCTGGACCTCTCCGGCGGTCAGCGGCAGCGCATCGCCCTGGCCCGGGCGCTGCTCGCCGACCGGCCGGTCACCGTGCTGCGCGATCCGACCACGGCGGTCGACGCGGTCACCGAACACGCCATCGCCGACGGGGTACGCGCCTACCGTGCCGACGGTGAGCGGGCCACCGTCCTGGTCACCACAAGCGCCCCGCTGCTCGACCGCTGCGACCGGGTCGTCTTCGTGCACGCCGGTCGGGTGGCGGCCGTCGGACGGCACCGGGACCTGCTCGCCCGGTCCGCGTACGCCGAGGTGGTGCTGCGATGAGCGGCCTGACGTCGACGATGCTGCCCGTCGCCACCGGCCGGGCCGCCCTGGCCACCTTCTGGCGGGCGCTGCGCCGCCACCCGATGTTCGGCTGGGCCTCGATCGCGGCCTCGCTGGCGGCCAGCGCCGCCGCGGTCGTCGTACCGTTGCTGCTCGGTCGGCTCGTCGACCTGGTGGTGGCCGGCGGTACCACCCGGTCGCTGCTGCTGACCTCGGCCTGGATCCTTGGCGTGGGTTTCGCCGGCGCGGTGCTGACCGGTGCCGCCCGCTGGCTGGTCACCGAGTGGGGCATGCGGGCCTGCGCCGACCTGCGGGAGGAGGTCCTCGACCACGCGCTGCGGATGGACTCGGCCCGGCTGGAGAGCGCGGGCTCGGGGGATGTCGCCTCCCGGGTCACCGACGACGTGGAGCAGGTCACCGACTCGATCCAGTTGGCGGCCGGCGTCTTCACCGCACTCGTCACCGTCGTGGTCACGTTCGTCGGCTTCACCGCCCTGGACTGGCGCATCGCCGTCGCGTTCCTGGTCGTCTTCCCGGTGTACGCGCTGAGCCTGCGCCGGTTCGTGCCGGCGGCCAAGCGTCTCTACGCCGCCGAACGGCAGGCCGCCGCGGTACGCACCCAACGCCTGCTGACCACCTTCGGCGGGGTCCGGACGGTGCACGCGTACGGCATGGAACAGCGGCAGAGCCAGCGGGTCGAGCAGGCCTCCCAGGAGGCGGCCGACGCCCGACTGCGGGCGGTACGCGGGTTCCTCTGGTTCGCGAACATGATGAACTACGCCGAGGCGATCGGCCTGACCGCCGTCCTGCTGACCGGGTTCCTGCTGGTGCGCGCCGGGGACAGCAGTGTCGGTGACGTGACCGCCGCCGCGCTGTTGTTCCACCGCCTCTTCGGCCCGCTCGGCATGCTGCTGATCTCGTTCAACGACATCCAGTCGGCCGGCGCGGCGCTGGCCCGGCTGGTCGGTGTCACCGAGGTCGACGTGCCGGCGCAGCGGACCGCCGAGACGCCGACCCGAGGGCCCGCCGGGGTCACCGCCAAGTCGGTGTCGCACCGGTACGCCGCCGGCCCGACGGTCGTGCACGACGTGTCGATCGAGATCGCCGACGGTGAGTCGCTGGCGATCGTGGGTGCCAGCGGTGCCGGCAAGACCACCTTCGCGGCCATTCTCGGCGGGGTGTTCCCGGCCACCGAGGGCGCGGTGTGGCTGGGTGGCCGGTTGATCGACGACCTGGGCCCGGACGAGTTGCGTCGCACCGTCGGTGTGGTGACCCAGGAGGTGCACGTCTTCGCCGGCACGCTCGCCGACGACCTGCGGCTGGCCGCCCCGCACGCCACCGACGAGCAGTTGCACGCCGCGTTGCGGCTGGTCGGCGCGCACGGCTGGGTCGCCGCGCTGCCGGACGGGCTGGCCACCCCCGTCGGTGACGGTGAGCATCCGCTCACCCCTGGTCAGGCCCAGCAGTTGGCGCTGGCCCGGATCGTCCTGCTCGACCCGCCGATCGTGGTGCTGGACGAGGCGAGCGCGGAGGCCGGCAGCGCCGGTGCCCAGCAGCTCGAACTGGCCAGCCAGGCGGTGATCCGGGGTCGTACCGCCATTGTGGTGGCGCACCGGCTCACCCAGGCGCACGCCTGTGACCGGGTGGCGGTGATGTCCGGCGGTCGGATCGTCGAACTCGGTCGCCCCGACGACCTGGTCGCCGCCGGTGGCCGGTACGCCGAACTCTGGGCGGCCTGGCGGCGCTGACCTGACGACGGACCTGGCGGTGCCGGCAAGCACCGCCAGGTCCGGGTAGCTCAGCGGGTCAGCAGGTGCTCAGCATCGAGGCCAGGGCCGACTTCTCCGCGCTGTCGACGGAGAGCGCGTAGTACCACTTCACCTGGATCCAGGCGCGGGCGTAGGTGCAGTGGAACGCGGCGCGCGGCGGCTTCCAGGCGGCCGGGTCCTTGTCGCCCTTGGCCTGGTTCACCGTGCTGGTGACCGCCCACAGCTCAGGGCCACCGAGGTCGTTGGCGTAGGTCTGCCGCCGGGAGGTGGTCCACGACCAGGCGCCGGAGCGCCAGGCCTCGGCGAGCGGGACCACGTGGTCGATGTCGATCTGCGTCGGGCTGGTCCGGGTCAGGCCGTCGTACGGGCTGTACCAGGAACCGGAGGTCGGATAGCAGCTCGCGTCGACTGTGACGTTGGTGCCGTCACGCTTGAGGACCTGCTCGCGCGTGTTGCAGGTGCCGGTGACCGTGCTCCAGTGCGGGAACAGGTCCCGGTTGTAGCTGGACTGGTGGGATTCGGCGGCCACGGTGAGGGAGTTGAGCCGGCTCAACGCCGTGGCGTACGAGGGGATGTTGGGCGGGGTGGCGTGGGCCGGCCGGGGGACCAGCACCAGGGACAGGGCGAGGGCGACCACCAGGGTGACGGCGGCCTTGCGTACGTGAGCCATGTGGCGACTCCTGACTGTCGCCTGCCACGGCGGGTGGGGGTGGCCCGCTGACGGGCGTGACCGGCGACAGTCGGATTCTCGCAAAGATCGTGATCAATGAATACGCCGGCGGACGAAACGATCGTTAAATCCGGATGAAGAGCGGCCTATCCCTGGCGGATGGCCTCGCCGGCGATCTCGATGCGCACGGTGCGACCGACCAGTACGCCGCCGCTGTCCAGGGCCACGTTCCAGACCAGGCCGTAGTCCTCGCGGTTGAGTTCCGCCGTGGCGCTGAACCCGAAGATGTCCTGCCCGTACGGGTCGCGTCGGGCACCGCCGAACTCGACCTGGCAGTCCACCGGACGGGTGATGCCCTTGACTGTCAACTCACCGGAGAGCACGAACCGGGCGGTCACCGGCCGCGTCGGCGGCGCGGGCTCCTCCACCACCGACCGGCGACCGAGCCGGTGGTTCTTCAGCTTGGCCCAATAGAAGATCGGATCGGTCTTGTCCAGGGCGGTGATGCCGGTGCTGCGGTACTCCAGGGTCGGGAACTGCTCCACGTCGAGGAAGTCGGCGCTGCGCAGGTGGGTGTCCCGGTCGACGTTCGCGGTGTCGATGCTGGCGGACTGGATGGTCGCCACGATCGTCGACTCCAGCGGGTCCTCGGCGACGGTGATGCGGGCGGTCGCCTGGCGGAACTCGCCACGCACCGGGCTGACCATCATGTGTTTGGCGACGAACCCGATCCGCTTGTGCCCGGCGTCAAGCTCGTAACTGCCGGGTGCGGGGATGGACATGCCGTTCCAGATGCGCGTGGAGCCGGTCATCGCTCGCCACTTCCTCCCCCGCCTTGACTCAAGGCCCAGACCGGCACCGGACGGCCGGACGATCATCGACGCCAAGCATAGGGAGGTCAGAGGGGGTTTCCCTGCCTCGACCAGTGGTGATCGTGAGGACAATCACCAGGCCAGACGCATCGGAGACGGCGGGCGGCGGGTCACGCCCGCAGAGAACCGTTTCGGCGGCGGCTGCGTCCTAACCTTGCGTGATGGATTCAGACGACGCAGCGTTACTGCGCCGCGTCGGTCGGTGGTCGATGCTGATCCGCCCTCGGCTCAGCTGGCGGTGAGCAGGCCGCGGGCGGCGCGGACCTGGTCTACCGCGCGGTGCAGCGCGGTCACCACCCGCTGCTGCACCTGCTCGTTCAGGCGGGCCGCCGGGATGGAGAGGCTGATCGCGTCCACCGCGGGGGTGTGCAGCGGCACCGCCACCGCGAAGCAGACGATGCCCTCGGTGTTCTCCTCGTGGTCGACGGCGTACCCGCGTTCCCGGCTGGCCGCCAGGTCGGCGTGCAGCGCCGCCAGGTCGGTGATGGTGTGCCGGGTCAGCGCCGCCGGGGACGGCCCGAGGATCGTCTCGACCTCCTCGGTGGCTCGTTCGGCGAGCAGCACCTTGCCCAGGGCGGTGGCGTGGGCCGGCAGGCGTCGTCCGATGGCGCTGTAGAGCCGCAGCGGGTGCGACGACTCCCGCTTGGCGGTGTAGACCACGTGCGCGCCGTCGAGTCGGCCGAGGTGCACGGTCTCGCCGAACTGCCGGGACAACTCGTCGAGCACCCCGGCGAGCAGCCCGACCGCGTCGTCGGTGTCCAGGTACGCGGCACCGACCTGGAGGGCGCGTACGCCCAGCCCGAAGCGGGTACCGGTGTCGTCGGCCTCCACCCAGCCGCGCTGCATCATCGTGCGCAGGATGCCGTGCAGGCTGCTCTTCGGGATGCCCAGGTCGCGGGCCAGGTCGCCGAGGGAGCGTCGGCCGCCGGAGGCGGCCAGGGTCTCCAGTACCTCCAGCGTGCGCCCGGCCGACTTGACCGGTTGGAAGCCCTCGGCGGTTGTCATGGCGCTCACTGTAGCGGGATTGACATTGCCGGGATCAGCAGTAGGGTCACATATGTGACTGCCGTTCATCCTTCTGAACAGCCCGCCGACGTCTCGGAGACCATCGCCGCGGGCCGGATCCTGCCGGTCGTCGTGCTCGACGACGCCCGTGCCGCCGCCCCGCTCGGTGCCGCCCTGGCCGCCGGTGGCCTGCGCAGTGTGGAGGTGACCTTCCGCACCGACGCCGCCGCCGACGCCATCCGGGCCATGGCCGAGGACCCACAGCTGCTCGTCGGCGCGGGCACCGTGCTCACCCCCGGCCAGGTGGACGACGCCGTCGCGGCCGGCGCGCGGTTCATCGTCTGCCCCGGCTTCAGCGCCCGGGTGGTCGCCCACTGCCAGCAGGTCGGCGTGCCCGTCTTCCCGGGTGCCGCCACCCCGACCGAGATCCAGATGGCCCTCGACGCCGGGCTGGACACGGTCAAGTTCTTTCCCGCCGAGCAGCTCGGCGGCACCACGATGATCAAGGCCCTGGCCGCGCCCTTCCGGTCCGTACGCTTCATCCCGACCGGCGGGGTGAACACCGGCAACCTGCGCGACTACCTCAGCCTGCCGCCGGTCCTCGCCGTCGGCGGGACCTGGATGGTCGCGCCCAGCCTGCTCGCCGAGGGCCGCTGGGACGACGTGACCGCACTGACCGCCGCCGCCGTGACCGCCGCCCGGGAGGCCTGATCCGCCATGTCCGTTCTCGACCTACGCCCCGCCGACCGGTGCCGCTACGACCTCGTCTCGCTCGGCGAGGTGATGCTGCGCCTGGACCCGGGTGAGGGACGGGTGCGCACCGCCCGCGCCTTCCGGGCCTGGGAGGGCGGCGGTGAGTACAACGTCGCCCGAGGGCTGCGCCGCTGCTTCGGGCTGCGCACCGCCATCGTCACCGCGTTCGCCGACAACGAGGTGGGGCGACTGCTGGAGGACCTGATCCTGCAGGGCGGTGTCGACCCGTCGTTCATCCGCTGGATGCCGTACGACGGCCTCGGCCGCAGCGTGCGCAACGGCCTCAACTTCACCGAGCGCGGCTTCGGCGTACGCGGCGCGGTCGGCACCTCGGACCGGGGCCACACCGCCGCCAGCCAGCTGCGCGCCGACGACGTCGACTGGGACCACCTCTTCGGCGACCTGGGGGTGCGCTGGCTGCACACCGGCGGCATCTACGCCGCGCTGTCGGAGACCACGCCGGAGACCATCGAGGCGGCCATGGTCGCCGCCCGCCGGCACGGCACGATCATCTCGTACGACCTGAACTACCGGCCCAGCCTCTGGAAGGCGGTCGGCGGGCAGGCCCGCGCACAGGAGGTCAACCGGCGACTCGCCCGGTACGTCGACGTCATGATCGGCAACGAGGAGGACTTCACCGCTTCCCTCGGCTTCGAGGTGCCCGACACCGACGCCAGCCTGTCGGAGCTGGAGGTGACCAACTTCCAGCGGATGATCGACGAGGTCACCAAGGAGTTCGACAACTTCCGGGTGGTGGCCACCACGCTGCGTACGGTCCGCAGCGCGACGGTCAACGACTGGGGTGCGATCGCCTGGGGCGGCGGCCGGTTCGTCGAGGCCACCCACCGTCCCGGCCTGGAGATCATGGACCGGGTGGGTGGCGGGGACAGCTTCGCCTCCGGGCTGATCTACGGCCTGCTGGAGCAGCACGACCTGGCCACCGCGGTGGAGTACGGCGCGGCGCACGGCGCCCTGGCCATGACCACCCCCGGCGACACCTCGATGGCCAACCGCAAGGAGGTCGAGGCGCTGATGCGCGGCGCGGGCGCCCGGGTCCAACGCTGATCGACACCGCTGACGCCATCGCCCGGCCCCGACGCTGATCGGGGCCGGGCGATTGTCACTTCTCGCGTCACCGACCATCGCGGAATCCCACGAACGTTGAACCATGTGGTTCACTGTCGCTATGGTGAACCATATGGTTCAGCAAGATGCGCGCCTCGACCGGATCTTCTCGGCGCTGGCCGACCCGACCCGCCGGCAGGTGCTCGCCCGGCTGGGGGCCGCGCCGGCCACGATCAGCGATCTGGCCGAGCCGTTCGCCATCTCCCTCACCGGGATGAAGAAGCACGTCCGGGTGCTGGAGGAGGCCGGCCTGGTGGTCACGGAAAAGGTCGGCCGGGCGCGGCAATGCCGACTGGGCACCGAGCGACTGGACGACGCGATGGCGTGGATCACCTTCTACCAACGGCTCTGGGAACGTCGCCTCGACGGTCTCGACGCCTACTTCACCCTGCGGAAGGGGACGCAACAGTGACCGAGACGCCCGACCTGCACCTGCGCCTGAGCCGGTACCTGCCGGCCTCTCCCGAGGAGGTCTTCGACGCGTACACCGATCCGGAGCAGCAGAAGATCTGGTTCAGCATTCTCGACGAGCAGCCCGGCATCGTGGAGATCGAGACCGACCTGCGCGTCGGTGGCACCCAGACGGCGGTCTGGGGGCCCAGCCGCGACCAACTGTTCCGCGAGACGCAGACCTTCCTGGAGATCGACCGGCCACACCGGCTGGTCACCGAGGCGGTGGGCAGCAGCCCAGACGGCGCCACGATGACCACCCACGTCGAGGTCACCTTCGCACCCGACGGGGACGGCACCCTCGTCACGGTGGTCCAGACCGGATTCCCGGCCGCGGAGATGCGCGACTTCTTCGCCCACGAGGTCTGGGTCGGCGCCCTCGACCGGATCGAGGCGTTCCTGCGCCGCTGAGGGCGGGTCGGGGACGGTCGACGGGGGTCGTTCCCGCCCGCTGACGGGCCAGGCAGCCGGGCAATCACGCGTAGGCGAGCAGGAAGTCGACCGTGCCGGTGCCGCCGGGTTGGCCCGGCGGGACGGGTAGGCCGGGTTCGCTGTTCAGGACGTAGAACCCACCGTTGCCGACCAGCCGCGGGGTGACGGCCAGGATCTGCGCCGCCATGCTCGCCCCGGTCGGGCGCACCACACTGTCGCGCAGCAGCGTGAAGAGGTTCGTGTTCAGGTTCGCCACGTGCAGCACCCGGTACGACCGGGGGGCCGGAGCGCCGGTGCTCGTCAGTCCCCACACCGGCACGATCTGCGTACGCCACCGCGCCGGGTCGTTGGTGATCGCGCTGTCGTGGTTGTTGAGCTGCGTCTGGATGCCCGAGTGGATGCCGGCCAGGTGGATGTGCAACTGGTCCTGCTGCCGGATCGTCGGATCGGCCGAGTTGACGCCCAGTCCGATGTGCGGATAGACCACATGACCCGGCTGCCCCGGTTGCGCGTTGTTCCAGGCGTCGAGCCAGTAGTTCGGCGCGCTGGAGGTGGCAATGAACGGGCACTCGATGCCGCTGATGCGGCAACTGGGCACCAGCAGGAAGTCGTGGTTGGACCCGGACCCACCGTTGAGGATCACGTAGGTGGGTGTCGTGGCCAGGCACTGCGGGAACGGCGGGCCGGGCTTCGTCCCCTCACAGACCTGCACGCGGTCCCACAGGTCGTACCGGCCGCCGGTGTCGCTCGGATAGCCGCACAACTGCGACGGCGTGGGGCAGGCCGAGCCACCCGGTCCGCCGGGGTCCGGTGCCGGCGGACCGGGAGCCGGTCCCCCGTCGGCCAGCGCCGCACCACCTCCCGCGAGACCCCACAGGCCCGTGGCGCCGACCGCCCCCGAGAGCCTGACGAACTGACGTCGGTGGATGTTCCCGGTTGCCCTGTTGTCGCCCATCCTCAGCCTCCGCCCGTCGCGACCCGAGCAGGCCGCTCGGTGTCCATCAGCGCCCGGCCCCTGGCGGGGAGAAGCGGACGCGAGGAATGAACATGTCGAGACTAGGACGATCCGCTCAGGGCTCAGCGTCGGCAACCGAACGGATCCCCTGATCGTGTCGCTCCGGGTCGCCGCTCAGCTGCCTGCTGCCTGCTGCCTGCTGCCTGCTGGTGAATCTCACGGCACGAGAATGATCTTTCCGCGGGTCTGACCTGACTCGGCCTCGCGGTGCACCTCGGCCAGTTCGGCGAGCGGACGGACGGCAGCGATGTCGACCTGGACCTTGCCGGCATCGATGAGCGCGACCAGCGCGGCAAGCTGGTCGGTGTCGTTGCGGGCGACAAAGTGCACGGCGGTCACGGAGGATCCGGCCGGTGGCCGCACCGGGACCGTGGCGGACACGACGAGGCCACCGGGCCGCACCAGCGGCAGCAGCATGCCGGCCTGCCGGGCGCTGCCGGCAACCAGGTTGACGACGGTGTCGACGGGTTCGTCGAGCGCGTCGACGAGCGGCGTGGCCAGGTAGTCGATGATCTCGTCGGCACCGAGCCGGCGAACGGCGTCCGCACTGCGTGGGCTCGCCGTGGCCAGCACGTACGCTCCGGCGTGCTTGGCGAGTTGGATGGTGAACCCGCCGATGCCACCGCCCGCGCCGTTGACCAGGATCCGTTGGCCGGCGATGACCTTCGCATGGTCGAACACGGCCTGCCAGGCGGTGACACCGGCGATGGGAACGGCGGCGGCGTGGGCGAGCGGGATGGTGGTGGGCGCCGCGACGAGGTTTTCCGCCGCAGCGGTGACGTACTCGGCGGCGGCACCGCCGCCGTCGATGCGACCGATGACCGGGTCGCCGACGTCGAGGGTGGGCACGGCCGCGCCGACCTCGACGACCGTGCCGGCCACCTCACCACCGAGCGTGTACGGCAGGTCGGCGGTGAAGACCGCGCGCAGCAGCCCTCGGCGCAACCCCACGTCGGACGGGTTGAACGAGGTCGCGGCGACCTTGATCACGACCTCGCCTGGACCGGCGACGGGACGGGGTACGTCGTCGGCGCGGATCACGGACGCGTCACCGTACTCGTGCATTCTCATGGCTCTCACCGCTCGAACCTATGGGCGAGCCCCAGGGACGAACCATGCTTCGCAGGCTCTCGTTCATACGCGATCGTCCTGCCCGGCGCTACCCTCGGCGGGTGGACGTGCTCAGCGACGTGATCGCGGTGATGCGAACGGGACAGCCTCGTTCCGCGCGGGTGGCCTGGCACGCCCCCTGGACGCAGCAGTTCGCGTCGATGCCCGGGTCCGCCGGATTCCAGGTGATCCTGCAAGGGCGGTGCTGGCTCGTGCAGGCGGGAAGCGAGCCCGTTGCGTTGTCGACCGGGGACGTGGTGTTCCGGCCGCACGGACGCGGACACGTGCTCGTCGACAGCCCGGCGACGCCGGCGACCGGGCCCGCCTGCGACCCGGACGCCCAGCCGACACTGCACCGCCACGACAGCGACACCGACAGGCCAGCCACCGCCCCGGCCACGATCATCCTCTGCGGCGGCTACCAGTTCGACACCGCGCGCACCCATCCCCTGCTGCCCGATCTACCCGAGTTGATCCACCTGCCCGCGCACCTCGGGCGACACCCGCAGCTGCACGCCACCGTGCAGCTGCTCGGCGACGAACTGGCGCACCCGCGCCTCGGCACGGACGCCATCGTCCCCGCGTTACTGGACACGCTGCTGCTGCACATCCTGCGCGCCTGGCTCGACGGGCAGCCGGTACGCGCGTCCGACACCGGCTGGGCCGCGGCGCTCAACGACGGGCCGATCGCCGCCGCGCTGAACGCCATGCACCGCGATCCGGCCCGTCCGTGGACCGTCGCCGCACTGGCCGCCGAGGCCGGGCTGTCCCGGACACCGTTCGCCCGCCGCTTCACCGCGCTGCTCGGTCAACCGCCACTGACCTACCTGACCTGGTGGCGGATGACCACTGCCGCCCGGCTGCTCCAGGAATCCGATGCGGCGTTGAACGTCATCGCCACCAAGGTCGGCTACACCTCGGAGTTCGCCTTCGGCAACGCCTTCAAGCGCCATCACGCCGTCGCTCCCGGCCGGTACCGCCGGTCCGGTGGTGGCCTCGTGCCGGCCCGGACAGCGCACGAATGAAGAAGCGCGGCCGGGTATCGGATGTGATCGTGGCTGCGCGGCGTCGCTCACGCCGCCCCGCACGGGCAGCGATCCTCGACAGGGGCAGCGCCCCTCGGTGAGCGCCGCCCACCCGGGCCACGACGCACTGCTGAGAGGCAGGACGAGCATGGCGCACATCGATCTCGGAATCGATGAGAAGGAATTCCCCGGCATCACCGGCCCGATGCGCTACCGCCCCGAGACGGCGAAGCCGCTCAACGAACTGGCCGAGGTGCTGCTGCGGGCCCCGAACACCCTCCCGGCCGGTGAGCGGGAACTGATCGCGGCGTACGTGTCCGGACGCAACGACTGCGAGTTCTGCTGCGCCTCGCACTCGGCGTTCGCCGCCGCGCAGCTCGACGAGGGTTACGACCTCGTCGACCAGGTACGCGCGGACCTGGACAGCGCCCCGATCTCGGCAAAGCTGCGGGCGCTGCTGCGCATCGCCGGTGCCGTGCAGGTCAGCGGCCGCAACGTGACAAGCGAACTGGTCGCCGACGCCCGCGCGCAGGGCGCCACCGACACGGAGATCCACGACACCGTGCTGATCGCTGCCGCGTTCTGCATGTTCAACCGGTACGTCGACGGGCTCGGCACCTTCGCGCCCGCCGGTCGGGACGCCTACGCCGCGTCCGCGCGTCAGGTCGTCGAGTTCGGTTACGGGGCAACGGTTCGCACTGACTGAGCACACAGCACGGACAAGGGTGGCTACACCCCTCCCCCTCTGCGATGGTCGATGGACACGCCTGGCCAGGCCCGTCACCCGTGAGTTCGGAGGGATCGATGGACCACGCACGTCGTCTGCGCCATGCCGCCGACAAGCTGCAGGCAGACATGGTCGACCAGCTGGGCACCCTCGTCGCGTACGAGTCGGCACCGGGCTCGCTGCCCCATCTCGAGTCCTGTGCCGACCTGCTCGCCCGCTGGGGAACAGAAGTGCTCGGGCGGCCGGCCCAACGGGTCGTGCTCGACGGTCTACCGCACCTGCTGTGGCCGGCGGTCGACCAGCGGGTGCTGCTCCTCGGCCACTTCGACACCGTCTTCCCGATCGGCACGACCGAAACCAGACCCTTCACCGTACGCGGGAACGTGGCGACCGGCCCCGGTGTGTGCGACATGAAGGCCGGCATCGTGCAGATGTTCGCCGCCCTGCGCCTGGTCGAGGACACCTCGACGGTCGGGGTGCTGCTCAGCTGTGACGAGGAGAGCGGATCGGTCACCTCCCGGCCGTTGATCGAACGGGAGGCGCGGCGCTCCGGCGCGGTACTGGTCTGCGAGGCCGCCACCCCGGAAGGGCATGTGAAGGTGGCCCGCAAGGGCGGTTCGGTGTACCGCCTCACCATCCAGGGCCGTGCCGCCCACGCCGGCGTGGAACCCCAGCGGGGGATCAACGCCACGGTCGAGGTCGCCCATCAGGTGCTCGCGTTGGGCGCGCTCGGCACGGCGGACAGCGCGGGCACCTCCGTCACTCCCACCCTGCTCTCCGCCGGGACGACCACGAACACCGTGCCGGAGAGCGCCAGCCTGGCGGTGGACGTGCGGGCCTGGAGCAAGGCCGAGTTGGAGCGGGTCGACCACGCGATCCGCCGGTTGCAGCCGCACCTGTCCGAGGCGACGCTGACCGTGTGCGGCGGGATCAACCGCTACCCCATGCCCGCCGAGCTGGCCCAACCGCTGCTGGAGATGGCGCGGTCGGCCGCGCTGGCGCTCGGCATGCCGGAGCTTGTCGGGGCGTACGCCGCCGGGGCCTCCGACGGCAACTTCACCGCCGCGCTCGGCGTACCGACGCTCGACGGTCTGGGCGCGGTCGGAGGCGGTGCACACTCCGCCGACGAGTACGTCTGCCTGGACCGGATGCCGGAGCGTACGGCGCTGCTGGCCGGACTCGTGGAAACAGTGTCCTCGATGGAGGGTTTCGGCACGCAACTCGTCGCCTGAATCCCGTAACCTGCCTACCGTCGGCAACGGGCCGACAGCGGGAGGTCGTCGGCGGCATGGCTACGGAACAGCGTCCAGGATCGACCGTCCCCCGGATCGGCGTCGAGGAGGAATTCTTCGTCGTCGACCCCGACCGTGGCGAGGTGGTCCCGGAGGCCGCCACCGTCATCGACCGCGCCCGCCCGGCTCTCGGCGCGCGGGTGGGCGGCGAGATCACCAAACTGCACGTGGAGGCCCGCACCGACCCGTGCCGGAGCCTGGACGAGCTGGGGGCGCAGCTGGCCGAGGGCCGGCGGGCGGTCCAGAGCGCGGCTAGCTCGGCCGGGCTGCGGGTGATCGCCAGTGCCTCGCCGGTGCTCGGCAACGCCGTGCCACCGCCCATCACCGAGGGGCCGCGCCAGGATCGCGGCAACGCCACCTTCCGCGGGCTGCACGACGAACTCGCGATCTGCGCCGTGCACGTGCACGTGGAGGAGCCCGACCGGGACCGGGCCGTACTCATCGGCAACCATCTGCGCCCGCACCTGCCGGTGCTGCTCGCCCTCACCGCCAACTCGCCGTACTGGTGCGAGCGGGACACCGGCTACGCGAGCTGGCGCAGCGTGACCTGGGGTCGGTGGCCGGTGGCCGGTCCCCCGCCGTTCCTGACCTCCGCGCAGCAGTACGACGACCACATCGCCATGCTGATCGAGGCGGGGGCGCTTGTCGACCACGGGACGATCTTCTGGGATCTGCGGCTGTCGGCGAACCACCCGACGCTGGAGGTGCGGGTGACCGACGTGCCGGTCACCGCCGCCGAATCGGTGGCGCTGGCCGCCCTGGTGCGGGCGCTGGTGATGGTCGCCGGGCAGGCCGTGGACACCGGTGACGAAGGGCCCCGGCCGGTACCGGAGCTGTTGCGGCTGGCGTACTGGCGGGCGGCCCGCGACGGGATGGGTGGCCACGGCGTCGACGTGGCCACCGGCCGGCTGCTGCCCGCCGCCGCGCTCGCCGATCGGCTGGTACGCCTGGTCCGGCCGGCCCTGGACGAGGCGGGCGACCGGCAGCGGGTGGAGGACTGGCTGGCCCGGCTCGGCACCGACGGCGACGGGGCGACCCGCCAGCGGGCCGCCGCAGCTGCCCGCGGACGCCTGACCGATGTGGTCGACGAGATCATCGCGCAGACCGCGCCCGGAGTGCTGGCCGAACAAGAAGGCACACTTACGTAACGACGAACGGCACCCGCCTCCGCGATGCTGGAGGAACCGAACGTCGCACGGCGGGCATCGCCCCCGGTGGCGGCCGGTCCACCTGTTTCAGGGGAGGCCACAGGTGACCCACGCGCATCTGTTACCCAGGGTTCCGATCCAGCACCGGCGTCGACAACCGGCGGACATGGTCCGCGAGGCGGAGGAGTTCGCGGAACGGATGGCGCAACGCCGATCCGTACGGGACTTCGCTCCCGACCCGGTGCCCGAGAAGGTGATCGAGGCCGCGATCCGGGCGGCGTCGACCGCACCCAGCGGCGCCAACGTGCAGCCGTGGCGGTTCGTCGTGCTGACCGACCCGGCCCGCAAGCGCCGGCTGCGCGAGGCGGCGGAGGCCGAGGAACGTGCCTTCTACGACCACCGCGCCTCAACGGAGTGGCTGGGTGCGATCTCCGGGCTCGGCACCGACTGGCAGAAGCCGTTCCTGGAGACCGCACCGGCCGTGATCGTGGTGTTCGAGGTGCATCAGGGGCCGCACAGCCCGAAGCCGTACTACGTCAAGGAGTCCGTGGGCATCGCGGTCGGCGTGCTGATCACCGCCCTGCACCACGCCGGCCTGGTCACGCTGACCCACACGCCCAGCCCGATGCGGTTCCTCAACGAGGTGTGCGAGCGGCCCCGGGAGGAGCGCCCGTACGTGGTGATGCCGGTCGGCTATCCCGCGCCGGACGCCCGCGTCCCGGACCTGGCCCGCAAACCGCTCGACGAGGTCATGATCCGTTGGTGAAGTCCTTGCTGAGGAACTCGACAAGCGGCTCGACGTGCCGGTCCGGTCGACGCCACTCCGCCAGCAGGTCCTCCAGCAGGTGCTGCTCGGCGAGCAGTTCGGTGCCCCGGTAGCGCCGGATCACCGGGTGGATGAAGGCGCTCTCCCGGGCGCGGTCGGGGGTCGGGTGACGCTCGATGGCGAAGACGTCGCCGTACTCGTCACGGCCCCAGCGCAGCGCCAACGTGTACCACTGGGTGGCGTCGGCGAAGCGTTCCACGGCGTAGTCCTCGGGCAGGTCCTCGTAGTGGCGGAAGTCGCCGGTGGTGTCGTCGCGGACGAACGCGTCGCAGAGGTACTCGAACTGGGTCCACAGTGCCGAGCTCCAGTTGACCCGGTCGAGCATCAGCTTGGTCAGCGAGGCGGGGTCGGCCGGGGTCGTCGCGTACGACAACGGCACGTCCTCGTAGCGTTCCCGCAGCATTCGGGTGAAGGTGCGCAGGTTGTACCGGAATCCGTCGATGAACGGCGACGAGGCGTGCTTGACGTCGCGGGCCTGGGCGATGGTGCCGGCGAAGTAGAGGCCGTCGACGTTCGTGGACTGCCAGTCCGGGCGCAGGTCGGGCATCCGGTCGTCGCGCACCATGTCGGGACGGCAGGTCTCGTCGAACAGCGAGGTGTCCATCTGGAAGCCGGTGCACCGCACCACCTTGTGGTAGTCGAGCACGGCGGTCTCACCGTCGGCGTGGGTGTAGGTGATCGACACCTGGAAGCGCCCGTCGACCGGCCGGATCTCGTCGATGGTGCAGTCGAGCACCGAGTGCAGCGTCTTGAACTGGTAGCTGTCGAGGATCGCGCCGTACTGGCCGCGTACGTCGCCGGGGTGTTTGGTGTTCCAGGCCAACTTCAGCGGGTGCCGGCTGGCCAGGTGCACCATCGACGCCCGACCGAGGATCGCCGAGGCGGTCTCGAAGGCGGAGTTGCCCTTGCCGATGACGAGGACCCGCTGGCCCTCGTACTCCTCGGGGTCGACGACCATGTCCTCGTAGCCGATCGCGTGCTCGATGCCCTTGATGGCCGGCACGAACGGTTTGCCCCAACCGGTGGCGACGATGAGGCAGCGCGCCCGCACCTCGCCCTGGTCGGTGCGCAGGGTGAAGCCGTCGGCGGTGCGGGTGATCTGCTCGACAGTCGTGCCGAAGGAGATGTTGAGCTGGTAGTGCCGCTGGAACTCGGCGAGGTAACGCACCAGGTCGTCGGCGGCCGGCAGATATTCCTTGCTGAAGTTCGGGAAGAGCAGGTCCGGGGAGTCGTTGAGCAGCGAGTTCCAGTCCCACCGCAGCCGGATCTCGGGATCGGTGCTGTCGGTGTGCACCTTGTTCAGCGAGATGAGCCGACGGTGCCGGGGGAACCGGCGGAAGAACCCGCCGGGTGAGTCACCACTTTCGAGCGTCAGGTAATCGGCGCCGTGCTGCTGAAGGTAGTAGCTCAGCTGAACACCGGCGGGGCCGGCGCCGATGATGACGTACCTGTGCTCGTTGCTGACCATCCTGCGGGCCCCTTCGACTGAGAGATGAATCCATTGACCATGGAATGCATGACGGCGCGTGTCAATGCCACCGCGCACCGTCGCGCAAACCGGCCTGTGCCCGAACTGTTGCCGGAGCGGGTGAAAGCGTGCTGGAATGGCTCACATCGCCGCAGCGTGGGGGCAACCGCGCTGGGAACGGCCACGCGGGAGCATCGCGTTACCGGCAGCGCGCCACTTGGCGGACGCTCGCGCCGTAGCGCCGGGCCACTGCCCGACCGGGCACCTTTCCCTGGGTACGTCCTGCCAACTCAGCAGTACCGGCGACGAGGTGAGAAGCAGTCATGGTTTCCCGAGCAAGTTTCGCGGGGTGGTATCGAC
The DNA here is from genome assembly GCF_000204155.1 of Micromonospora maris AB-18-032. Classification (NCBI taxonomy): domain Bacteria; kingdom Bacillati; phylum Actinomycetota; class Actinomycetes; order Micromonosporales; family Micromonosporaceae; genus Micromonospora; species Micromonospora maris. The sequence continues at coordinate 4,443,610 of NC_015434.1, forward strand.
ACCGTTACGTGTGGGTGGCGGCGATCCTGGTGGCGGTGTCGGCCGGCGCGGCCGTCGTGGTCAGGACGGCCGGCTCGCAGGCGGAGCCGGCGGATCTGCAGGGGCAGATCCTGACCCGGATGCGGACCATCCTCGAACAGGCCGACCCGGAGCAGCACAACCACGCGGGGCACGACCTCCAGCAGGTGGCCAACGGCGAGCAGACGAAGCCGGCGGTGATCTGCGGGGTGCACGTCTACGGGTACGAGCCGTCCGAGGCGAGCAAGCTCGCCGACGTGCAGACGGTCTACGGTTTCCACCTCTGCGGGGTCGCCGAGCAGAAGCGCACCTGGGACTGGGCGGTCAAACTGGCCGGTCCACTGATCATGGACTTCTCGACCGATCCGCCGGGTATCCAGGTGGTGGAGGCGACCGAGGACGTCATCTTCATCGACCGGCTGCGGCAGATGTTCCCGCCGAAGTACGCGGAGCCGGCGCAGAAGGAGGCGCTGAGCCCTTCGGAAATGGTCGACCTGCGCCGCCGGTACGACGCCGCGGCGGGGCTGTGACCGCCATTCGATGACGGCACTGCGTGGCAATCGACAATCATCGGCCCCGGCCAATTGGCCGGGGCCGATGATTTCAGGTGCCCCTATGCCGGAGAGATGCTTTCGGCGAAGTCGTAGAGGCTCTTGATGTCGTCGTCGAAGTAGGGTCCGTCGAATTGGCCGTTGCCCGGGTTGTCACCGTGGCTCACGACGCTGTTGATGAATCCGTACCCGGTGCTGTCGTTGTATTCCTGGAGCCAGGGTCCGCCGCTGGAACCGTAGGTCATGTTGCACCACATCCGGATCTGCTGACCGCCGGCGTTCCAGGTGGTGCCCTGGCAGTAGTACTGGCTCTCGCCGCCGCCGAGGTTGGACGGGTAACCCAGCGCGGTCACCGAGACGCTGTAGCCGTAGTTCCAGCGCAGGCCGTGACCGCCGACGGTGTCGACGACCTTGAGCCCGTAGGAGCCGCCGTTGTTCATGACGGCGATGCCCATGTCCTCGGCGTAGCTGCTGTTGTTGATCCACGCGGTACGGGTGTTGAGGCTGGACGCCACGAAGGTGCCGAACGGACGGGCGCCGTTGCGGTAGCGCGGGACGAACTGCCAGTTGCTGTACCACTGGCCGCCGGCACCCCCGTGCACACAGTGCCCCGCGGTCATCACCAGCCGCCGCTTGCCGCTGGCGACGGTGCTGGCCGAGCAGGAGGCGGTGCCACCGCCGGGCACGGTGAAGTAGACCTTCCCGACCGCCAGCGACTCGTTGACCATGGTCCGGACGTCGTCAGTGCCGGCGATCCTCGGCGCCATGGGCGCCACCGCGCCCGCCGGCCCGGTGGGCTTCGGCGTGAGAGCCGGTGACTCGACCACGCCGCCGGGCCGGGCGAAGGTCAGGTCGACGGCCGAGGCCATCCGCTCCGGCGTCCAGAACTCCGCGACCTCCTTGGCGATCCTGTCGTTGGTGATCGCCCGACCGTCGAGGGTCCGGGCGACGGTGCTGGTGTTGCCGTTGCTCTCGGTGGTGGTGGGACTTGCACTGACGGCCGGTGCGCCCCCCAGGACCAACGCGATCGACATTCCCGCGATCGCGGTCCAGCGCAGGGTGGATTTCAAAGAGGACCTCCCTCGTCCTTTGGGCTCCCGATCGGGAACACGGAAATCATATTTATCGACGTGCATAGATCGCAATGAACGAGAAGTGACGGGTTTCGGACGCGCCAACAAACACCGCGCCACCCACACCGGCACAACATTCGATCGCCACAATCACTTTGCAAATCGCGATTTGACTCAGCATCGTCACAGCTTCGACGTGATTGACGAACCGCAGCCGACAATTGCAACTCACGCTAATTGTCGAAATCGCCACTGCCGGGCCCGGACCACGCTGGCGGGCCGGTATGCCGGGTATGCGCCTTTGATCACTACCCGTCCGCTCCGACCGCGCCTGCCTGCGCGGTCGCTGTGCGTGCACCCCCGCCTACCAAGATCGCCAACATTCCATCCTCGGAAGTTGTGCTATACGGTCGAGGGGTGAAAACCGAACGCCACTGGTGGAACGGCAACCGCACCGTGCGGGGGCGTCGCGACGTGTACATCCGTACCGACGGTGAGTCGTGGGAGGTGGAGGCCCGAGCCGGCGGCGAAGCCGGCCGGTCGAAGATCCACCAGTGCCCCGGCCGACAGTCGGCGGAGATCCTGGCCCGGGCATGGATGGACGAACAGAGCCGGTGGCAGGTGGTAAGCCCCTGATCGGCCGTCGACACGGGCCACGCTGACCGCATGTACGCGGGCAGCGAGGCCCGGCGGCGACGTCGAGTAGACTGACGGCACGGCCCGCCCAGCAATGGCGGCCGGGTTCGATGTCCCACGCCACGCGCCGCGGCCGGATGGTCAGCGCCGGGCGGGACGTCCCTTCGACGTTCGGAGCCTTCATGGCGGCACGCCGCCCACACCAGATCACCTCATCCCCTGCGCCCACCTTCGCCGAACTCGGCGTGCCCGACGCGCTCAACCGCGTGCTGGCCGCGAGCGGCGTGGACCGGCCGTTCCCCATCCAGGCCGCGACGCTGCCCGACGCGCTCGCCGGACGGGACGTGCTCGGCCGGGGACGCACCGGTTCGGGCAAGACCTACGCCTTCGTACTGGCGGTGCTGACTCGCCTGGCCGCCTCCAGGACGCCACGGCGGGCGGGACGCCCCCGCGCGCTGATCCTCGTTCCCACGCGTGAACTGGCGACCCAGATCGACAGCGTGATGGCGCCCTTGGCGCAGGCCCTGTCGCTGCGCACGATGACCATCTTCGGTGGCGTCGCCGCGCGACCGCAGATCGCCGGGCTCCGCGCCGGTGTCGACGTGCTGGTGGCCTGCCCGGGCCGGCTGGCCGACCACGTCGGGACGGGCGCCGCCCACCTCGACGCCGTCGAGATCACCGTCCTGGACGAGGCCGACCACATGGCCGACCTCGGTTTCCTGCCCACCGTACGACGGCTGCTGGAGCAGACCCCGCGCGGCGGGCAACGCCTGCTGTTCTCCGCGACCCTGGACGCCGGCGTCGACGTCCTGGTACGCCGGTTCCTCACCGATCCGGCCGTGCACAGCGTCGACTCGGGGTTGTCGCCGGTCACCGCGATGGCGCACCACGTGCTGCACGTCGAGCCCTCGGACCGGTTCGAGGTGCTTGTCGAACTGACCGCCGCGCCGGGCCGCACCGTGGTGTTCACGCGCACCAAGCGGGGCGCGAAGACGCTCGCCCGCCGGCTGGTCGCCGCCGGGGTGACCGCCGTCGAGCTGCACGGCAACCTGGCCCAGGGTGCGCGCACCAGGAACCTGCAGGCGTTCGCCGACGGCCAGGTGCACACCCTGGTCGCCACCGACATCGCCGCCCGGGGCATCCACGTCGACGACGTGGCGCTCGTCGTGCACGCCGACCCGCCGGTGGAGCACAAGGCGTACCTGCACCGCTCGGGGCGCACCGCCCGGGCCGGCGCGGCCGGGACCGTGGTCACGCTGATGACCGACGGGCAGGTGCCCGAGGTGCGGGAACTGACCCGCAAGGCCGGCATCACCGCCACCACGACCCGACTGCGCCCAGGTGACGCGCTGCTGCGGGAACTCGCCCCGGGAGAACGGACCCTCGTCCCCCGGCCGGTGATGCCGGCGGCCGATGTTCGGCACGACGCGCCGCCCGCCAACGGCGGCCGGGGCCGACGCGGCGGCAAGCCGGCCACGGCGGCGGTAGCGTCGACGCGATCCGCACCGGCGCGCGGCGGCGTGGCTGCCTTCTCCGCCCGGGCCCGGCCCAGCGCCCGCCGAGGCGGGCGCTGACCAGCCTGGACACCACCCGGGTTCACCCCCACGAATCCGGCGCCTCGCCGGGGCGGTTGACCGGACGTCGACCCGGGGCCTAGCCCCAGTCCTCGTCCGGCAACATGATCATGTGGTGGGCGTCGAGGGCGCCCGCGATTTCGGCGAACTTCTCCGGGGTCCACGCCGGCGGCGGGTTTCCGGCCGGGTCGGGGTCGTCACCGTACTTGAGGAAGAACTGCTCCGCTCCCGCCGGGCTGTAGAAGACCAGAAGCTTGCCGATCTCGCTGCTCAGGTTCTTGAAGCCGTGGCGGGTGTTCTTCGGGACATAGATGAAGTCGCCCGGACCGGCTTCGAAGGTGCGGTTGCCGTTGAGAAAACGGAATTCACCCGATGCCACGTAGAAGGCCTCGCTCTCGGCCCCGTGGGCGTGTGCCCGGTTCCCGAACCCGGGTGCGATATCGAACGCCAGGAGACTGAGCTGGCCGTCGGTCTGGTCGCCGGTGACCTTCACGCGGGCCGCCTCCTGCCCGCCGTTGACCAATTTGAGGACGCCTTCGTCGTCACGCGCCACGAAGCCTCTCGCGGCGGTCCAGATCGGGTCGTCCTTGGGGGGCAGCTGCTTGTCCATCCCTGTCACCACACTTTCCGTCGGCACTCAGCGGAAGTCCGCTTCACCCACTTCGATAGCTTCAAGCTTGAAGCATAGGCCGCCAAGTTCAAGTTTGAAGCTTGAGTGGCGGGCTTCACTCCTCTTCGGACAGCACCGAGGGCGGTCGAGCGACCGCCTGACGGCACGGTGGGCGACCCGGTGCGGCACCCTGATGAGGTGTACGCCGAAGAATCCGTCGACACCGTCCGATTACCCCGGGCCCAGGCCGGGTCCAGCCCGCAACACCTGCTGGCGACCCTGCTCGGCGAGTATCTCGACTCGTCGGACGCCGATCTGCCGTCGACCGCGGTCATCGCCCTGCTGCGGGAGTTCGGAATCAGCGAATCCAGCGCCCGGGCCGCGCTGTCGCGCCTGGTCAAGCGCGGTTTGATCGCCAGGCGTGGGGACGCGAGGCCGCCGGTCTACCACCTGACGCCGCAGGCGATCGCCAAGCATCGCTCGCGAATGCAGCACTTCCTGAACTTCGGTGCCCGTCCCCCGCAGTGGACCGGCGACTGGGTGCTTGTGTCGTTCTCGATTCCGAGTTCCGGTCAGGCGTTGCGTCACGCCGTACGCAGGTCGTTGAGCGCGCTGCGCTTCGTGGGCCTGTACGACAGCGTGTGGATCCGGCCGGGCTCCGACGCTGCGCCCGTGCGCCAGGCGTTGGACGAGTTGTTGCAGCACGTCGAGGATGCCCGGTGGTCGGTCATGCACGTCCGGTTCGACGAGGAGTCCGGGCCGCACGGACCGGCGAGCGCGTACGACCTGGCCGCTCTGGCTGCCGACTACTCCCGGTTCGTCGAGCGGTACGCCGAGCTGCGGGAAGCCGCCCGCAACGGGAGGGTGGACCCGGTCGCAGCGCTGGTGGCCCGCACGTCCGCCATGGACTCCTGGTGCAAGTTCGCGGACTCCGACCCCGATCTGCCGCAGCATCTCCTCCCGCAGCCGTGGCCGCGTCAGCAGGCCCGGGACACCTTCCTGGACGTTCACACCGCGCTCGGTGCGCTCGCCCAGACCCGCCTCGTCGAGGTGGTCACGCCGTACTGGCCGGACGCCGTTTCGTGGGTCACGCACTTCCGCGCGTCGAGCGACCCCGCGCGACCGGAGCCGGTCCGGGCGACACCGACCGGCCCGCCGTCGCAGGCTGACCCGAATCGCTCGCCACATTGACACTTTTCGTTGCGCTGGTAATAGTTACTGCACACACCGCTCCCCCTTTTGAGTCGCCTGTGGGGACCGCAGCCGGGCGGTCAGGGCAGCCACATCGACTCGCGGCCGGTGCCGACCTTGGTCAGGGCACGGCTGGACAGCGGCCACCGCCACCGCAGGGAGTGCCACCATTGACATCCCCTGGAGGGTGCATGAAAAGGAGATCGAAGGTCTACGCGGGGCTCGTCGCCCTCGTCGTCCCGGTCACCTCTGTGATCATGGCGATCAGCGTGAGTCCGGCCAGCGCCGCGGTCGGCGGCTCCGGCCCGTACCCGGCCGACTACGAGACCTCCCCCAGCCTGGCCAACCACACCATCTACCGGCCGCAGAACCTCCCGGCCGAGCGGCTGCCCATCCTCGCCTGGGGCAACGGCGCCTGCTCGGGCAACGGCCTCTCGCAGCACAACTTCCTGCGTGAGATCGCCTCGCACGGCTTCCTCGCCGTGGCCAACGGGGCGCCGAACGGCGGCGGCTCCACAAACGCGCAGATGCTGACCCAGACCATCGACTGGGCGGTGGCGGAGAACTCCCGGCAAGGCAGCAAGTACTACAACAAGCTCGACACCACCAAGATCGCTGTTGCCGGCTTCTCCTGCGGCGGAGTGGAGGCGTACGCCGTCTCCAACGACCCCCGCGTCACCACGACCGGCATCTTCAACAGCGGCCTGTTGAACGACGCCGATGACTACCAGCTCAGGCGGCTGACCAAGCCGATCGCCTACTTCATCGGCGGGCCCAGCGACATCGCCTACCCCAACGCGATGGACGACTGGGGCAAGCTGCCGGCCGGGCTGCCCGCCTTCATGGGCAACCTCAACGTCGGGCACGGCGCCACCTACGACCAGCCCAACGGCGGAGAGTTCGCTCGGGTGGCGACGCTCTACTTCAAGTGGCGGCTCAAGGGCGACACCGCCGCCGGGGCCAACTTCGTCGGCCCCAACTGTGGCCTGTGCCGTACGCAGTGGACCGTCCAGCAGAAGAACCTGACGCTCGACGGCGACCCGCCGCCCACCACCCCACCGCCCACCACCCCACCGCCGACCACGCCACCACCCGCCAGCCCGCCGCCCGGCGGAAGCGGCTGCACGGCGGTCTTCACCGTGCAGGACCAGTGGAACGGCGGCTTCGTCGCCAACGTCAACGTCACCGCGGGAAGCACCTCCCTCAACGGCTGGACAGTCACCCTGAACCTGCCGAGCGGCGTGTCGGTCAGCAACGTCTGGAACGGCGTGTCCACCGGCAGCAGCGGCATCATCACCGTGAGGAACGAGCACTACAACGGACAGGTGGGCGCCGGTCAGACCACCAGTTTCGGTTTCCAGGGCACCGGAAACGGTAGCGGAACCGCCGCCGTCTGCAGCGGTAGCTGAGGGCACCGGTAACCAACCAGGGCCTCGAACGGGCCGATGCCACGGCACCGGCCCGTTCGAGCGCGTTCCGCTCCACGAGGCCGGACTCAGGTTGGGACGCCGCTGGTTGATTGACCACGCGGCAGGCAGGCGGGCAGCCGGAACGAGACATCTGATCCCGGCGTGCCTCTTTCGGTCACCGACCGCCGGTCGGCGTCGTCGGCGCGGTCATGGCGAGGCCCGCCGCCTCGGCTCGGTCGAACTTGTCGTTGATGACCACGACCTCACGGCCGGCGTTGACCAGCAGCGATGCGGCGGCGGTGGCCCGGTAGCCGGATCCGCAGTGCACCCAGACCGTACCGGCGGGCACCTCGGCGAGCCGCTCGGGCAGATCCGGGAGCGGTACGTGCACAGCGCCGTCCACGTGACCGCCGCGCCACTCGTTTGTCATCCGCACGTCGAGGAGCACGTCCGGGGCGGGAAGACCGGCCGGGAGTCGCCCGGCGCGGGCGGCGGCGAGGGCCGGGAAGTCGGCCATCGGCAGTTCCCGCAGCTGCCCGGGATCCGCCGCCCACCGCTCGGCCTCGCCGGTGGCCTGTGCCGCCGGCCGGTCGATACCGATGCGTACCAGTTCCCGCTGGGCGTGCGCGATCTGCTCCGGGGTCTCGGCGAGCAGGGTCACCGGCTTGCCCCAGTCGATCAGCCAACCCAGCCAGGTCGACATCGGGCCGTCTAGCCCGAGGCTTACCGTGCCGGCCAGGTGGGAGGCGGCGTAAGCCTTGCGGTTGCGCAGGTCCACGACCCACTGACCGGCGGCGATGCGCCTACCCAACTCGGCGGCGTCCGCCCTGGTCACCGGAGTGAGATCCACCGGAGCCGGTCCGGCGAGGTTCGCCACGCCCATGTGGGCGTAGTACGCCGGGTAGGCGTCGAGGCCGGCGAGGGTCTGGTCGACGAACTCGTCCGCCGCCAGGCGCAGCACCGGGTTCACCTGCTTCTCCCGGCCGATCGTCGAGTCGGGGGCGTCGGCCTGACTGGCCGAACAGAAGCTGCCGAAGCCGTGCGTCGGCCACACCTGCACCCCGTCGGGCAGCAGGTCGGCCAGCCGCTTCGCCGAGGCGTACTGCTGGTGGGCCAGGTCGTGGGCGTACTGCTTGCCGAGCAGGTCGGTGCGTCCGGTCGTACCGAACAGCAGCGATCCGCCGGTGAAGACGCCCACCGGCCGCCAGTCGCCGCCGGTGGCCTCGTCGAGGACGTACGACAGGTGGTGGAAGGTGTGGCCCGGGGTGGCGACCACCCGCAGCCGCAGCTGGTCCGATACCGACACCACCTCGCCGTCGGCGACCGGAGTCCGCGCGAAGTCGACCTCGTCGGCCGCAGCGACCAGGTACTGCGCGCCGGTCGTCCGGGCCAGTTCCAGGCCGCCGGAGACATAGTCGTTGTGGATGTGCGTCTCCACCACGTGGGTGATCCGCACCCCCTTCTCGCCGGCCAGGTACAGCAGCCGGTCGATGTCGCGCTGCGGGTCGACCACGACCGCCTGCTGCCCGTCCGAGGCCAGGTAGCTGCGGTCGCCGAGTGAGGATGTCGCGATGACGTACACGCCTACTGCCATTGCCGTTCTCCCTTCCCATGTGCCACGTACGCCAGGGGGATGTCGTGGGCATGGAGATTTTTCGCATCAGGTGACTACCCGTCTCTGCCTCCGGCACGCGCCAACGGGCCATGACACCGGCGACAGGAGGCGCTTTTCAGTCCCGTCTGCGGACATCTCCGGCAGCGACCACCAGGCCTGACAACTACTAGCCGCTTTAGTACTATGCTCGCTAGTACTAAAGCAGCTAGTAGCTGTGGATCGGACTGGAGGAGGCGCCGATGAAGCGGTCCCGTGGGGATGCCGGGAAGACCCCGCCACCGATCCGCAAGGCAGCCGGCTGGTTGGGGCCGGTGGTGGTCATCGCGGTCGTCGCGGTTCTCGCGATCATCGCCAGACCGACCGACCAGCCCACCGCCCCCGCTGCGGGAACGGCCGGCAGTCAGCAGGAGAACCCCTTCGCCGAGCTGGCGAGGCGCGCACCCGGCGATCCGGTCGCGCTCGGCGAACCCGACGCCCCCGTCGTGGTCATCGAGTACGCCGACTTCCAGTGCCCGTTCTGCGGCAAGCACGCGCGGGAGACCGCACCCCGGCTGATCCGGGAGTACGTCGACCGGGGGCTCGTCCGCATCGAGTGGCGTGACCTGCCCTACCTCGGCGACGAGTCCCGGGCCGCCGCCAGCGCCGCACGGGCCGCCGCCGCCCAGGGCAGGTTCTGGGAGTTCCACGACGCGCTGTACGCCAAGCAGCGCCGGGTCAACAGCGGAGCGCTCAACGACGCCGCCCTGCGCGACATCGCTTCGCGACTCGGCCTGGACCTGGCCCGTTTCGACGCCGACCGGGCCTCGGCCGTCACCCGGGAGGCGATCGACCGGGACCAGCGGGAGGCCGCCTCGATGGGCCTCACCGGCACCCCGGCCTTCATCGTCGGGGACACGCCCATCATCGGCGCCCAGCCGTACGAGTCCTTCAAGCAGGCCATCGACGAGCAGCTGGACGCGCCGTGAGCCAGACCGGTTACCTGGCCGCCCTGCTGGGCGGGGTGCTCGCCCTGCTCAGCCCGTGCAGCGCCATGCTGCTGCCGGCCTTCTTCGCGTACGCCTTCCAGCACCCGCGTCGGATGCTGGCCCGCACCGGCGTCTTCTACCTCGGCCTGGCCGCCGTCCTGGTGCCGCTCGGCGTGGGGTCCACGGTGGTGGCCAACGTCTTCTTCCAACACCGCGACACGCTGATCCTGGTCGCCGGATGGTCGATCATCGCGCTCGGAGTCGTGCAGTTGGCCGGCAAGGGGTTCGCCTTCGGGCCGGCGCAACGGCTGCTGGGCCGGATCACCGGGAACTCCCCGCTGTCGATCTTCGCGCTGGGCGCGGTGTACGGGCTGGCCGGCTTCTGTTCCGGTCCGATCCTGGGCGGAATCCTCACGGTGGCCGCCACCTCGGCGCGGCCGGCGATCGGGGGCGCCCTGCTGGCCGTCTACGCGCTGGGCATGACGGTGCCCCTGCTGCTGCTCGCCCTCGTCTGGGACCGGTGGCGCATCGCCGAACGGCGCTGGTTGCGGGGCCGGTCGTTCGCGGTGGGTCGGCTGCGTCTGCACACCACGTCGACCCTCTCCGGCCTGCTCTTCGTCGCGCTGGGCGGGTTCTTCCTGGCCTTCGACGGCACGGCCGGCCTGACCGGCGGCTTCGGCCTGACCGACATCGAGAGCACCGCGCAGGAGTGGATCACCGGCACCCTCGGCGACGTACCGGACGAGTGGGTCCTCCTGGTCGTGGGGCTGGCCGCGGCAGCGGTCCTGATACACCGCCGCCGTCGCAGCGCCGCCGAATCGGCGACCAGCCGGCAGGGCACCAGCAGCGACCCGGCGACCGACATGGAGCGCACCAGCGCCGGGCCGGTCGCCGCGTTGCCGTCCGCGGCCGGCCTGGCCGGGGTCAACGTGCGGCCCGACCGGGCGGCCTGGTCGGCGCGGCGATGGTGGGTGGCGGTCCTCGGCGCCGTGGTGACCACGGTGGTGATCGCCGTACCCACCGCCCTGATCGACACCCCCTTCTTCGGTCGCGAGGTGGCCGTCACCTGGTGGGCGTGGCCGGTGCTGGTGGTGACCGCGGTGTTGTCCGGGCTGCTGCTGGCGACCTACGTCGGGCCCGCCGGGCCGGCGGCGGGGCGCACCGGTACGCGGACCGGCGTGACCGGGGCGACCCTGTCGCTGTTCGCCGTCGGCTGTCCCGTCTGCAACAAGATCGTCCTGCTCGCGTTGGGCTACAGCGGGGCGATGAGCTGGTTCGCTCCGGCGCAGCCGGTACTCGCCGTGGCCTCGATCGTCCTGCTCGGCTGGGCGCTGCGGCGTCGCCTCGCCGGCGAGCGTGCCTGCCCGACGCCGGCCGGGTCGAAGCTGCTCACCGCCGACGGTACGGTCGACCGGTGAGCCGAGATCGACGGAAGGACCCGGGCAACGACCGTCCACTGGGTCCGCTGGAAGCCGCGGTGATGGACGCGCTGTGGGCAGCGACCGAGCCGCTCACCGTGCGGCAGATGGTCGACGCGATGGCGGACCGCCGGCTCGCCTACACCACGGTGATGACGGTGCTGGACAACCTGCACCGCAAGGGCTGGGCGGACCGCGATCTCGCCGGCCGGGCCTACCGCTACCGACCGAGGGCCAGCCGGGAGGAGCACGTCGGACAGCTCATGGCCGAGGCGCTCTCGTCGGCCGCCGACCAGCACGCCGCGCTGGCCCGGTTCGTGGACGCCATGCGGCCCGAGGAGGCGGCGGCGCTGCGTGAGCTGCTGGATCAGCGGGGGAGGCCGAGCTCGTGACCAGCCTGGTACTGCTGGCCTGGGCGACCGCGGTGGCGCTGCTCGCACCTTCTGCCCTGACCGGGCGGTGGACGACCTCCCTGCCGCGACTCACGGTCGGGCTGTGGCTCGGTGCGGAGTTGTCCGTCACCGTCGCCGTCCTCGCCGCCGGGCTGTTCGTCGCCGTACCGCCGGCTGCGCTGGCCGCCGGCCTGGACGGCATCGTCACGGCGTGCCTCCGGGCGTTGGCGGGAATGGGTGCGTTGCACGGGGCCCTCGCCGTGACCGCGCTGCTGGCCACCGCGATCCTGGTCGCCCGCCTGCTGGTCAGCTTCGTCCGCACGTTCCTATCCGCCCGCCGCTGGCGTCGTCGGCACCTGGCCGCGCTGCTGCCGCTGAGTCGGCAGGACGCCGATGGTTGGACGATCGTCGACCACACGGATGCGGCGGTCTACTGCCTGCCCGGCCGTCCGGGGAAGGTCATCGTCACCAGCGCCGCGTTCGACGCCCTCACCGCCGACGAGTTCGCGGCCGTACTGCGGCACGAGCGCGCGCACCTGCGCGGCCGGCACCACCTCCTCGTCGCCCTCGCCGCCGCGTTCCACCGCGCGCTGCCCGGACTGCCGATGGCCGAGATCGCCGAACGGGAGATCCGGCGACTGGTGGAGCATCTCGCCGACGACCGCGCGAGTGAGCACCACGGGCGGCAGGCGGTCGCCACCGCCATCGTGCGGCTCGCCGACCGCACCCCCCGGCACGCGCTCGGCGCGGCGACAGGTGCGGTCGAACGGGTACGCCGGATGCTGGCCCCGCCGGCCCGGCCCCGGATCCGCCACCGCCTCGTCGCCGCCACCGCGATCGCGTTGCTCCTGGCCGGGCCCGCGGCCGTGACGGTTGCCTCCGCCGGGGTGGCAGTGCAGAGCGTCACCTGTCCGATCGGCTCGCCCTAGACTCAAGGCGTACACCGTTGTTCGAGAAACAGGGTGAGGCGGGATGACGATCGACGGGACGGCCCGGCGCGCGGACGCGCGCCGCAACGTCGAGTCGATCCTGGAGGCCGCCACCGCCCTGCTCGCCACCGACCCGGCGGTGAGCGTCAACGAGATCGCGCGGGCGGCGGGCGTGGGCCGGGTGACGCTCTACGGCCACTTCCCGTCCCGTGCGGCGCTGGTCGAGGCGGTCAGCCGCCGGGTGATCGCCAGCACCGACCAGGCCCTCGACGCGGTCGATCTCGACGGTGACGCCCGGGAGGCGATGGCCCGCCTGCTGGCGGCGACCTGGCAGCTGACGTACCGGTTCGGGGCGATCGTGGTCGCGGCGAGCGATGCGCTGACGCCGGAGGAGATGCGGCGCGTGCACGAGGAGCCGGCTCGCCGGATGCGCGCCCTTGTCGAACGCGGCCGGGACGAGGGCGTGTTCCGCCGGGACATGCCGCTGTCGTGGCAGCTCACCACCGTCCAGGCGGTGTTGCACGGGGCCTCCGCCGCAGTGCATCGGGGCGACGTGCCGGCCGACGACGCCACCCGGCTGGTAACCGACACCGTACTGGCGGCGCTCGCCGTCACCTCGTCAGGGTGACCACGAGCAGGCCCACCCCGACCAGCACGTCCAGGACGCCACAGAACTCCGCGAAGGAACGCGTGACGACCCGCTCGGTACGGTGGTGCCACACGTCCCAGGCGGCGTGCGCGAACAGGGCGACACTGACGATGACGCCGGCGGCGAGGTGGTCGGCCCGTACCGCGAGCAGCGCCGCCGCTCCGAGCACGAGCATCGCCGCCGACTGCAGCGGCAACGACCACACCGGCCGTACGCCGGCCCGCAGGGCACCGAGGACGGCGAGGACGGCAGCCGCGACGCAGATCCAGAGCACGGCATCGAAACCGGCACGAAGGCTCAGCCCGACGAGCACGAAGGTGACACCGAAGGCGGCCCATGCCGCGCCGGGCCGCCCGATCGCCACCGCGGCGAGGTAGACGAACCCGGACGCCGCCACGACGGGGGCGATCTGGCCGCCATGCTCGACGCCCAGCACGGTACCGACCGCGACCAGCACACCGAGGGCTGCGGGCCAACGTCGCAGGAGCTTGTCGACGGTCATGCCGCGCACCTCCATCTCGAACATTCATGTTCGAGATAAACCGTACGCCGTTGTACGAGTTATGTCACGGGCTCGACGTCCCGGACAGACGTGCCGGCGGCGGCCGATCCCGCCGTGATCTCCGACGGTCGAAAGCCCCGGACGATCAGGTAGACCCCCAGCGAGAACTCCCAGACGGCGATGGGCAGGGCCCCGATCGCCGTCACCGGGGACAGCCGGTCCCAGAGACCGAACAGCACGCACAGGTCCGAGACGACGAGCAGGGGTGCACCGACGAGCCCGAGCACCGGCAGAACCCGCGGCACGAGGCGCGCCTGGTACAACAGCGTGCCCAGCAACAACGCGTTCGCGGCCGGGATGAGACTCTGGCTGACCAGGAAGACCGAGTCGTAGAAGGCGACAAGCATCTGGCCGGTGACCACGGCCTCCGCGCCGACTCCCTGCCGCCGCAGCGCCACGATCGTCAGCAGACTCGCGACGCCGATGAAGATGCAGGCGGCTTCGAGAATCCGGACGCTGACGAAGCCCAGCGCCCGGGTCTGACCCTGCCGCTTCACCACCGGATACAGCACGACGGCGGTGCCGATGCAGGCGAGGGCAACGATCACCTCGAGGACGCTGCCGACGAGGACCGAGGTCTCGGACGTGGCGCCGAGGACGAAATCCGAGTCGCGCACCGGCCCGTAGAGCGCGACGGTCGGAATCGAGACGAAGGTGAGCACGTAGAGCCCACCGGCGACCAGTGAGGTCCTTCGCAATGCGTCCATCGGCACTCCTCTACGGCGCGGCCACTCAACAGACGGCGGTCATACCGCAACCCTGCTGCGTGCCGGTGCGACGGCGAATCGGCCACTCGGACGATCCTGCGAGGACGACAGTTCTCCCGAAAACCGGCACAGTGCCGCCGAACGGCGGACGTTGCCGCTGATCAATGCCGAAGTCCGCACGATACGAGACGTCATCCACGAACGAACCTTCGATGCTATCTGCGCGAGCACGGCAGCGACCGGGCCGCACACCCCCGAAAAGAGCACGACGGAAGGACGGTCGACATGGCCCACCTTGACAGCCGCGAGGCACTACCGATAAATGCGACGAAGACCCGGCCACCGGTACGGGCAACCATCATCGCCGTCCTCGGGGGCATTCTGCTGGCTGTCGTGTGGTCGTTCGAACTCGTCGACTCGGTCATCGGCGACACCGTGGCCAACGCGGCGCTCGGCCACGACGCCAAGACCACACCCATCGCCGGCACGGCTGCCGGGCTTCTCTTCGCCTTCGTCTCCGGGTTGGCGGGCACCTTCACCGCCTGCAACATCGCCATGATGGCGTCGGTCGGCCCGCTGACCCAGGCCAGTACGGAACGCACCGGCATGGCCCGGCACACCGTCGCCGCGCTGCTGCGCCCGGTCGGCTGGATGACCGTCGGCATGGTGGCCGTCTCCGCGGTGTACGGGGCGGTCGGGGTGATGCTCGGCGACCGGCTGCCGCAGTTGTCGACAGAGGTCGTCGGCGAGATGCCGGTCCGGCTCATCCAGTCGTCAGTGGTGTTCGGCCTCATCGGGCTGGCGTTGGCCTATCTCGGCCTGGCTGCCCTCGGCATCCTTCCCGACGTGTTCGCCCGTCGCCCGGTGGCCCGGGTGGTCACCATCGGCGCCCTCATCGGCGGCTTCCTCATCGGCCGGCCGTACCCGCTGTTCAACAAGCTGTTCCACTGGGCCGTGGACACCGGGAACCCGCTCAACGGGGCACTGGCGTTCGTCCTACAGTCGCTGGGCAACATCCTGATCGTGGCGGTGCTGTTCGCCATCATCGTGCTCGTCACCCGCGGTCGCTTCCTGCAGTGGGCGTCCGATCCGTCGCGCAGCGCCGTGGTGACCGGCGGGCTGATGCTCATGCTGGGTGTCTTCACCGTCGTCTACTGGGATCTGCGAGTCCCCGCGATGTTCGGCGTGGGCTGGTTCCCGATGATGCCGTACCGCTGACCGTCGGTACCCGGTGAGGGCGAGGTCCGGGCGCGGTCGGACCTCGCCCGCTCAGGGCCGGGGGGCGGCGAACAGCTTCGGGAACCGGGCGGTCAACGCGAGGTCGCCGCGGGTCTGCAACTTGCCCTTCATCACCAACATGACGGCGCGGGCGTTGCCGGTGACCAGGCGGACGAAGTCCGCGGCAGCGAGGTCCAGGGTCAACTGCGGCGTGCCGTCGGCGCGCGGCGACAGGGTGCAGACCCCGTCGGCGATGACCATCTCGTACCTGTCGACTCCGCCGTCGGGCCGGTCGCCGATGCGCCAGTGCACCACCGCCCGGGTACGACCGGCGACCTCCGGACGGAACGCGGCAGGCATCCCGCCGATCAGGTGGTCGAGAATCTCGGTACGCCGTGCACCGTGGAGAACCTGGCGTAGCTCCTCGATCGGGGTGCGCTTGACCAGCCGGGCGAACTCGACCGGCTCCATGACGTCGACTCGTACGTCGTGGATGGACATCGGACTCCTCCAGGGCCGGCGGGCTGGTCGTTTCATCGTCGCGGCGGCGCGCCGGACACGGCATCTTCCAGGCTGCCCAGCTCCGCTGGCCCCGGACGCCTGCCCCCGACGCCGTCGCCGGCTCGCGGCTAGGCGCGGCGGTGGCGGTAGTGGTGCACGACGAGCGCCACCGTGCAGGCCACGGTGATCAGCCCGAACCCGGAACCGATCATGTACGCGCCGATCACGGACATGGTGATGTTGGCGGCGGCGCTGAGGATCAGCAGCAGCCACAACACCGGGCGGAGCAGGTTACGGTCGTTGTCCGGCGTGGCGGCGGTCTCGGCGGAGGCGTGACGGTGCTGGTCGATCATTGCTGCTCCCTGCGTGTCGTGGTTGACCATGACGACAACGCTAGGGATCCGGCCGGCCACCGACGATCCAGTCAGCGACCCGATCCAGGTACAGCAGGCTGTACCTTTTCCGCCGCCGCGGGCCGGCGTCGAGGGCGGTCGCCTATCGTCTCTGCCGGGGAGGTGGGCATGCCGAGAACAGACGCGGGTGGGGATTCCGGGGAAACCCGCGCCGGGACCGAGCCGGATCGCGACCACGCGGTACGGCGGTACCTGCGCGAGCGCGTACGGATAACCGTCGACGCTCTGGAACACCTCGTCGGCGGCCTCGGTACGGCGATCCTGGCGCTGGCGGCGTTCCTGCTGCTGTTCGTGGTGACGATCGCGAGCGTGGTCGGCATCGGTCTCGCGGTCGTCCCGTCCGCGTTGAAGGCGGTGCGGTCGGTCGCCGAGCGGGAACGGGGTCGGCTGTCCCGGTGGGGGTTCCCGCTGCCCGCACCGCCACCGGTCCCCGCCGGCCTGGGCGACGCCCTGCGCGACCCGTGGGTACGGCGCGAGTGCGCCTTCGTGGCGATACACGGCACAGGCGGGTTCGTGCTGGGCGTGCTCGGGTTGTCGCTGCCGCTGTCCGCCGTGCAGTACCTGCTGTTCCCGCTCTACTTCTGGTTGCTGCCGCCGGACGTGGGTGGCCCGGGCGTCGTCATGTGGCGCATCGACGGGCTGCCCGACGCGCTGGTGGTCGCGATGATCGGCGTCGGCTGGCTCGCCGTGGCCATCGCCCTCGGCCCCCGGATGGCCCGCCTGCAGGCGCTGCCGGGCCGACGGTTGCTGGCACCGCCGCGCGACGTCGACGCCTCGCTGCGGATCGCCGAACTGACCGCCACCCGTGCGGCGGCCTTGGACGCGCACGCGGTCGAGTTGCGCCGCATCGAGCGTTCCCTGCACGACGGGGCGCAGAACCGGCTGGTCGCGGTCACCGTGTTGCTCGGTGCCGCCCGACGGGCGCTGGCGCGTGATCCGGCGCAGGCCGCGCAGGTGCTGGAGCGGGCGCAGGACGCGGCCGAGTCGGCGCTCGCGGAACTACGGACCGTGGTACGGGGCATCCTGCCGCCGGTGCTCGACGACCGTGGGCTCGCCGGTGCGCTGCACGGTCTGGCCGCCGGCTGCGGTGTGCCGTGCACGGTGGAGGTCGACGTACCGGGCCGGTGCGCCGCGTCGGTGGAGGCGACGGCGTACTTCGTGGTGGCGGAGGCGCTGACAAACGTCGCCCGGCACAGCGGTGCCCGTACGGCCGCGGTCACCGTACGGCGCGACGCCGACCGGTTGTACCTGTCGGTCACCGACGACGGCCACGGCGGTGCCGACGAGGGCCGCGGCTCGGGAATCGGCGGCATCCGACGGCGGGTCGAGGCCCATGACGGCCGGTTCACCCTCACCAGCCCACCCGGTGGGCCGACGACGATGCTCGTGGAGTTGACGTGCGGATCGTGATCGCCGAGGACGACGCCCTGCTGCGTGAGGGGCTGGCGCTGCTGCTGCGGGCCGAATCGCTCGACGTGGTCGCCACCACCGACTCGCCGACCACATTCCTGTCCGCAGTGGACACCTTCCGGCCGGACGTGGCGATCGTCGACGTCCGGATGCCGCCCACGCACACCGACGAGGGCATCGTGGCCGCCGTCGAGGCCCGCCGCCGCCACCCCGGCCTCGCGGTGCTGGTCCTCTCGGCGTACGTCGAGCAGGCCTTCGCCACCGACCTGCTGGCCGAGGGCGCGGTACGGCTCGGCTACCTGCTCAAGGAACGGGTCGGCCGGGTCGAGGAGTTCCTCAGCGCGCTGCACCGCGTCGCCGCGGGCGGCACCGCGATCGACCCCGAGGTGGTCAGCCAACTGTTCGCCCGCAGTCGCCCGGACAGCACGCTGAGTCTGCTCAGTGCACGGGAACGCGACGTGCTCGCGCTGATGGCCGAAGGGCTCGGCAACACCGCGATCGCGGAGCGGTTGTTCGTCACCGAAGGGGCCGTGCACAAGCACATCCGCAGCATCTTCGCCAAGCTCGGCCTCGCTCCGGACGACCGTGCCGACCGTCGGGTGGCCGCGGTGCTGCGCTATCTCAAGGACACCCAGGGCCGCAATTAAGTACAGCCTGCTGTACCTCGATCGGCCCGTACGCTAGATCGTCCGTAAAGCGGTATCGCCATAGCTTTTCCGTGCACTCGATTTTGCCGAGAACACGGAGAGGCCGATATTCATGCCCGCCATCGTTGGAGGATCCGCCGAGACAGCGGTCCGCGTCGGACAACTCACCCGCGTCTACGGCACCGGCCCACAGGCGGTCACCGCGCTCGCCGGGGTGGACGTGGAATTTCACCGCGGCACCTTCACCGCGGTGATGGGGCCGTCGGGTTCCGGCAAGAGCACCCTGCTGCAGACCGCGGCCGGCCTGGACCGGCCCACCTCCGGTCAGGTGTGGATCGGTGACCAGGAGTTGTCGCGGCTGTCGGAGACGAAGCTGACCAAGCTGCGGCGCAGCCGGATCGGCTTCGTCTTCCAGGCCTTCAACCTGATCGGGGCGTTGACCGTCGAGGAGAACATCCACCTGCCGTTGCGACTGTCCGGCGCGCGTCCCGACCCCGACTGGCTCGGGCAGGTGATCGACCGGGTCGGGCTCACCGATCGGCTGCACCACCGGCCGGCCGAGCTGTCCGGCGGGCAGCAGCAGCGGGTGGCGATCGCCCGGGCCCTGGCGATGCGCCCCGAGGTGATCTTCTGTGACGAGCCGACCGGTGCGCTGGACACGCAGACCGCCGCCGAGGTGCTGGCCCTGCTGCGGTCGGTGGTCGACGAGACGCGACAGACGGTGATCATGGTGACCCACGACCCGGTGGCCGCCTCGTACGCCGACCGGGTGATGGTCCTCGCGGACGGCCGGATCGTGCAGGACCTGCCGCAGCCGGGTGCGGAGCGGATCGCCGAGCAGTTGGCGCTGCTCGGGCGTCGTCAGCTCGTCGCGCAGGGGAGCTGAATCATGCTGGGACTGGCTCTGCGGATGCTGCGGCATCGGATCGGAACCGCGATCGCCACCCTCGTCGCGCTCGCCTGCGGCGTCATGATCCTGATGTCGGTGGGTCTGCTTGTCGAGTCCGGGCTGCGCTACACGCCCGCGCCCCAGCGGTACGCCGCCGCCGACATCGTCGTCGCGAACCACGACATCACGATCACCGGTAAGGAGTTCGACGGTACGACCATCACGACGCGGGTGCGGCTGCCCGAAGGGGGGACCGTTCCGGTCGACCTGGCCGAACAGCTCCGGCGGGTACCCGGAATCACGATCGTCGCCGTCGACCGGTCGATCCGGGCGGTGGTCCCGATCGCGGCGACGTCGCACACCCTCGCCCATGGTTGGAGCAGTGCCGCGCTCACGCCGTACCGGATCGTCGACGGCCGCCAGCCCAGCGCCGACGGCGAGGTCGCCGTCGACCTGCGGCTCGCCAAGGCGGCCGAGGACGAGATACGCCCCGGCGACCGGATTCCGGTCCTCGTCGGTGGCGCGGTCCGCACGTACACCGTCAGTGGTGTGGTGGAACGCGCCGTCGACGGTGACTGGCCGGCGGCCCTCTTCTTCACCGACCGCCACGCCGCCGCGCTGAACCCGCACCCGGGGCGGGCCGACGCGATCGGGATCGTGCTGGCATCCGACGCGGACACCTCCGCCGTGGTGGCCGAGGTGCGCCGGCTGTCGTCCGAGGCCGGGGCGAGGGTGTACACCGGCGCCGACCGCGGGACGTTGACGCAGTCCGAGGCCCTCGCGGCGCGTGACCTGCTGGTCCAGGTCGGCGCGGCCTTCGGCGGTTACGTCGTGGCGCTCGTCGTGTTCGTCGTCGCCGGCACCGTCGGGCTGGCGGTCCGCCACCGCCGCCGCGACCTCGCCCTGTTGCGGGCCGTCGCGGCGACGCCGGGCCAGGTCCGGGGGATGCTCCTCGCCGAAGTCGTGCAGGTGAGCATCGTCGCGGTCGTGGTGGGCATCCCGGCCGGGCTGTTCGTGACCGACCGGGTGCACCGGCAGATGATCGCGCGGGGGTTCGTCCCGGACGGTTTCCCGATCAGCGGCGGCGTGCTGTCCGCCGTGGCGGTGACCGCCGTAACGCTGCTGGTGGCGGTGACGGCGGCATTGATCGCCGCCGGTCGCACGGTACGCATCCGGCCTACCGAGGCGCTCGGCGAGGTGGCCGTGGAGCCGTCGCGCAACAGCCGGACCCGGCTGGTGATCGGGCTGGTCACGCTCGGCGCCGGCGTCTCGCTCACCATGGTCACCACGGTCGCTCGGGGCCCGGCCGCCCTCGGCGCGGCGCTCGGCATGCTGTACGTCTTCGTGCTCGCCGCCGCCCTGCTCGCCCCGTGGATCAACCGGTACGCCGCGCGGGCACTCGGCCCGGTGCTGCGGGCCGTCTGGGGCGACAGCGGATACCTGGCCGCGGCGAACCTGCGGGCGAACGCGCAGGGCATGGTGACGGTGTTGACCGCGCTGGTGCTGGCGGTGGGCTTCGGCGGCTCGGTCTGGTTCCTTCAGGACAACCTGCAACGACAGACTGTCGCACAGACCCGCGACGGGATGCTGGCCCAGCACGCGCTGCTGTCACCGGTCGGGTTGCCGCAGAGCGCCGTGGCGGACGCCCGCGCGGTGCCCGGGGTCGTCGCCGCGACCGGGATCCGACGTACCTCGGTGATCACCCGCGTGATGGGTGAGCCGCAGGAGGTCAGCGCGCAGGCCGTCGACCCCGACGGTGCCGACCGGACCCTCGATCTCACAGTCACCGAGGGACGGCTTGCCGACCTGCGGGGCGCGACCGTGGCGTTGTCGACCCTGCAGGCGTCCTCGCAGGGGGCGGAGCTCGGCGACCAGGTGGCGATGTGGCTGGGCGACGGCACGCCCGTGACGTTGCGGGTCGTCGCCCTCTACGAACGGGGGCTCGGTTTCGGTGACGTGACCCTGAACCGGGAGACGGTCGACGGTCACACCGCGACGAACCTCGACGACCAGGTCCTGATCCGCACCGAGGGCGGTGGCGCCGCCCTCACGGACCTGGTCGACCGTCACCCGGGCAGCAGCCTGATCGACACGGCGGCGATCAACGGCGAGTTGGCGAAGGATCTGGCGATCAGCGCCTGGTTGAACAAGCTGCTCATCGGCGTCATGGTCGGCTACGCGGCGTTGGCGGCGGCCAACACGATGGTCATGGCGGCGCTGGCCAGGGGTCGCGAACTGGCCCTGCTGCGCCTGGTCGGGGTGACCCGGCGTCAGGTCAAGCGGATGGTGCACGCCGAACAGGTCGGTCTGCTCGGCACGTCGCTGCTGGTCGGCGGCGCGATCGCCGCGATCACGTTGGTCTCGGTGGTCCGGACGCTTACCGGCGAGCCGGTGCCCTACGTCCCGACCGCCGGCTGGATATCGATCATCGGCGGCACGGCGCTGCTCGCGCTGGCCACCACCGTCCTGCCCATCGGCGCGCTCCTGCGCACCCCACCGGTCGACGGCATCGGGGTGAAGGAGTGAACGCGGGTCGGGACGGTTCGACATTTTCACGGATCGCTGCAGGTCGCATGCGCTCCGCAGAGTCAAGGGGAGGTTCTGTGCACACCATCGGGAAATCCACGGGGATCCGCACCGGTCGACGGGTGACGGCGGCGCTGACCGCCGTCGCGATTGTCGGGTTCGCCGCGGTCGGCGTACGGCTCGCTGACCCGGCGGCCGCCAAGCCGGCAACGGACACCGTCCAGGCCGGCCTGAACGAGTTGGTGCGGGCCGGGGTCGCGCCCGGGGCGCTCGCGTCGGTACGGGACCGCAACGGTCGCGTCACCCACTACACGGCCGGCGTCGCCGACCTGCGTACCCGGGCGAAGGTGCCCACCGACGGCTACATCCGCATGGCGAGCAACACCAAGATGTTCACCGCCGTCGCCGTCCTGCAACTCGTCGACGACGGCGTAATCAGCCTGGACGAGCCGGTCGAGACGTACCTGCCGGGTCTGGTGCGCGGCAATGGCTTCGACGGGCGCACCATCACCGTCCGGCACGTGCTGGAGCAGACCAGTGGCCTGCCGGACTACGATCTGCCGCACGTCTTCGAGTGGCGCGACAGATACTTCGAGGCGCGCGACCTGCTCGACTCGGCCTTTGCGAAGGAGCCGACGAGCCCGGTGCCGGGCACCACGATGGACTACAGCAACACCAACTTCATCCTGGCCGGCCTGCTCGTGCAGAAGGTGACCGGACGGCCGATCAGCGAGGTGATCACCAACCGGATCATCGACCGGGTCGGGTTGCGGAAGACCTACTGGCCGGGCGTCGGCGACCAGGGCATCCGCAAGCCGCACGCGAACGGTTACCTCCCCCACCCCGAGACCGGCAAGTGGACCGAGATCACCCGGCTCGATCCCTCCATCGGCGGGGCCGCCGGGCAGATGATCTCCACGCCGAGCGACCTCAACCGGTTCCTGGTGGCGTTGCAGGACGGCAAGCTGATCAAGCCGGCGACGCTGGCGCAGATGCAGACCAGCAACCCGTTCTATCCGGGCGGCGAGGCCCTGCCCGACCTGGTGTGGCACTACGGGTTGGGCACCGTCGGGTTCGACCTGAGCTGTGGCGGTCGGGCCTGGGGGCACGGGGGTGACATCGACGGGTACTCCAGCCGGACCGCGATCACCGCGGACGGTCGCGCGGTGACCCTCGTGGTGACCGCCGACTCCAGTCCGGTGCCGGACGGTGTCTTCCGGGTGCTCGACGCCTTCGACGCCGCGTTGTGCGCCGGCCGGTAGCCGTACGCCGATCAGCCGCCCCTGCGGGTCCCGCAGGGGCGGCTGTCTGGTCACGGGTGCAGGACCGCCTTGATCACGTCCTGCCGCCGGTCGAAGCGCTGGTAGCAGCCGGGGGCGTCGGCCAGGCTGCCATGGTGGGTGACGATCCGGCCGGGTCGGGCCCGACCGGCGGTCACCAGGTCCCGCAGCAGCCGGGTGTAGCGGCGATCGTGGGTACGCCCGAACCGCAGCGCGACGGCCTTGGCGAAGAAGGTGCCCCACGGTGCGTCGAGGTGCCCGTCGGCGCTGCCGCCCGCTTGGGGAGTGCTGTCGGATTCCGGGTAGACACCGGCGACGGCGACCGCGCCGCCCGGATTGACCAGCCGGGCCGCGTCGGCGAGCACCTGGTCGGCGCGTTCCCGGTCGGGGTGGGCCCGGTCGTGGGCCTGGAAGCCGACCGCGTCGATGACCTTGTCCACGCCGGGCAGCTTCTCCTCCCCCAACGGCAGGCCCCGCCGGGCCCGGTCGGCCCGGATCTGCT
The DNA here is from genome assembly GCF_000204155.1 of Micromonospora maris AB-18-032. Taxonomy (NCBI): domain Bacteria; kingdom Bacillati; phylum Actinomycetota; class Actinomycetes; order Micromonosporales; family Micromonosporaceae; genus Micromonospora; species Micromonospora maris. The sequence continues at coordinate 4,467,295 of NC_015434.1, forward strand.
CGACCGGATCTCCCTGCCGGAAGTCCATCGGCACCGCGCCCAACTCCTCGGCCTTGCCCAGCCGGGCGTCGACGTGGTCGACGCTGTACACGGTGCGGGCGCCGAGCAGGCCGGCGGCGTACGCGGCGAGCAGTCCGATCGTGCCGGCGCCGAACACGGCGACGGTGTCCCCGGCGCGTACGTCGGCGAGGGTGGCGGCGGCGTGCCAACCGGTGACGAAGGCGTCGGCGAGCAGCACGAAGTCGTCCTCGTACGCGTCCCCCGGCTCGCCCGGCAGGGGCAGGCAGTTCGCGTCGGCCCACGGCACCCGCAGCAGTTCGGCCTGCGCACCCGGATACGGGCCCATGCCCACATAGCCGTACGCGGCGCCGAGTCCGTCGGGCCGGGCGCGCAGACACAACGCGGACAGGCCACGGGCGCACATGGCGCAGACACCGCAGAACAGGTGGGTGGGAATCACCACCCGGGTCCCCGGGCGCACGGTCTGCACCGCCGACCCCACCCGTTCGACCACGCCCAGCGGCTCGTGGCCGAGCACAAGGCCGGGCTGTGCGCCGGTACGGCCGTCGTACATGTGCAGATCGGTGCCGCACAAGGCGGTGGAGGTGATCCGTACGACCGCGTCGGTCTCCTCCTGCACCTCGGGGTCGGGTACCTCGCACACGTCGACACTGCGCACGTCGCGATAGACGACAGCCCTCATCCTCACGCCCTTTTCGTCGCGGGAGCACAGCCGCCGGCACCGCGGCCTTCGCGCAGCGTGGGCGGCTGGGCGCACGTTTCGCACCATACGGTCCGCCGTTGACCACACGCAGGGCTTTGCCCCAACGACGCCAGTCGGTCGCCACCCCGTGCAGGTCGGCGCGCCCGGCGACGGCTCGGTCTCAGCTGTTGTCGAGCACGAACGTGCGCATCAGGTCGGCGCACTCGATCGCGTGGGTCTCCAGCAGCAGGTGCCCGCCGTCGTAGAGGTGTGCGTCCATGCGATCGAGGGCGCGGTGGTAGGCGAGGACCTCCACGACGTCGAAGTACGGGTCGTGCCGTCCCCACAGCACCAGCGCCGGCGGCTGGTGCGCGCGGTGGTATTCGGCGATCTCGGCGAAGCGGGCGACGTGGTTGGCGTAGTCGGTGAAGAGCGCGAACTGCGCGTCGATGTTGCCGGGTCGGCTCATCCGCTCCCAGTCGAGGTGCCACGACTCGGGTGCGTGCAGGATTCGCACGTGTTCGGGCAGCCCGGCGAGATACTGGTCGCGGGTGCCCGCGAAGTTCAACCAGTCCGGCAGTGCGGCGCGCCGCTCGTCGGTCGGCTCGGCCCAGTACGCCCGGGCGCTGTCCCACTGCTCCCCCAAGCCGTCGTCGTGCGCGTTGCCGCTCTGCACGATGAGGCCGCGGATGCGGGCCGGGGCGCGGGTGGCCAGGTGGTAGCCGACCGGCGCGCCGAAGTCGTGCAAGTAGACGAAGAAGCGCTCGACGCCCAACTGGTCGAGCAGGCGCTCGACCGTACGCGACAGATTGTCGAAGGTGTAGTCGTAGTCGCCGACGGTCGGCGACGACGACATGCCGAAGCCGGGCAGATCCGGTGCGATGACATGTGCGGCGTCGCCGATGATGGGCATGACCTGGCGGAACGTGTGCGATGAGCTGGGAAATCCGTGCAGCAGCAGGACGGTCGGCCGGCCGGGACGCCCGGCCTCGCGGTAGAACACCGTCACGCCGTCGACATCGGCCTGCCGGTGCCGGACCTTCTGGCTGCCCTGCATGTGTCCGCCTCCCAACATCCAGGCTAGGTCAATCGGCACCTCGCAGGTTGCCATCGGGAGCAAGACCGAAGATGCGCATCCGGCGACGGTGGGCGATCGTTTGCCTTTCAGCCGCTGAAGGGACGACGATGCGCCAGACCACGGTCATTCGCTACACCACCCGGCCAGAGGTCGCCGACGAGAACGCCAAGCTGGTCGAGGACGTCTTCGCCGAACTGGCGCAGACCCGGCCGGCCGGGCTGCACTACGCGACGTTCCGGCTGGGTGACGGCACCGAGTTCATGCACGTGCTGGTGGCCGAGGAAGGCTCGACCGCGCTCACCGACACGGCCGCGTTCCAGCGCTTCCAGGAGGGCATCCGCTCGCGCTGCGCCGCCCCACCCCAGTTCGAGCAGGCCACGGTGGTCGGCTCGTACGGCTTCGGTGACATCTGAGAAGTCCCGCTGCCGCTTCCTGATCGGCCTGCTCGATGCCGGGCTCATGCCTGACCGGGCCGGATGTTGTGGTTGAGGTGGAAGACGTTCTGCGGATCCCAGCGGGTCTTGACCGTGGTGAGCCTGGCGAGTTTGGCGGCCGGGTAGGCGCGGCGTACCCCGCGTCGCCCCTCGTCGGCGGCGAGTGAGTTGACGTAGACGCCGCCGGCGTACGGGTCGAGGGTGGCTGCGGCCGCGCGGGCCGCCACCATCCGGTTGTCGTCTTCCGACGGGTCGGTCCAGCGTGCGTCGGCGCCGAACTCGAACAGGGTGCTGCGGTGGCTGAACGCGGCATCGGTGTCGGCGACGTCGGCGATGGCACCACCGTGCGCCTGGAGTCCGACTCCGGGCAACAGGGTGCCGGCGTGCAGGTCCGAAGCGCCGCGCAGCAGGAACGCCTCGATCGCCGTGGACGGGAACTGCTGCAGGTAGTGTGCGCGGGAATAGCGACGGTAGGCGGGTCCGGCGACGGTGTCATCGCGCTGCTGGAGTGCGAGGTAGGACGGCATGGTGACCCGCTCGGCGATCGGGCGCCCGAGCGCGCGCATCGCCGGCAGCAGCCGATGCCCGGCGGCGGGATCGCCGACCCAGACGAAGCCGATGGTGGCGACCGGGCCGCTGGTCGTGCTGCTGACCTCGGCGGTGAAGGTCGCCTGCCGCGGCGCGACGGCGTTGAGGTCTCGCCAGCCTTCGAGCACCGCAACGGCGTCCTCGGCGCGGAAGTCGAACTCGGCGACCAGGGTCTGCGTACCGGTGTGGTGCAGTCGGAATTCGAACTCGGTGACGATGCCGAAGTTGCCCCCACCGCCGCGCAGTCCCCAGTAGAGGTCGGGGTGCTCGGTCCGGCTCGCGGTCACCACCTGCCCGTCGGCGGTGACGATCGTGTAGGAGACGACGTTGTCGCAGGCCAGCCCGTGTTGGCGGGCGAGCCAGCCCATGCCGCCGCCGAGGGTCAGGCCACCGACGCCGGTGTGCGAGACGTTGCCGGCGGTCGTGGCGAGTCCGTACGGCTGTGTCGCCTGGTCGAGTGCGCCGAGCAGCGCGCCGCCCTGCACCCGGGCACGTCGCCGGACCGGATCGACCCGGACGCGGTTCAGCAGGGTCAGGTCGACCATCAGGCCGTTCGCGGGGACGGCGAAACCGGCCACGTTGTGCCCGCCGCAGCGCACCCCGATCTCCAGATCGAGTTCGCGGGCCAGCCGCACCGCGATCACCACGTCGCTGACGCTCGCGGCCCGCACGATCATCCGCGGCCGGCGGTCGATCATGGCATTCCAGACGGTACGGGCCGCGTCGTAGCCCGGGTCGCCCGCAGTGAGCAGGCAACCGTCGAGGCGGGGACTCTTCGCTGTCGTCATGTCTGCGACCCTGACAGGAATCGGTACACCCGTTAAGGTCCAATTGCATGGGCCTGTCCAGGACCAATTCGAGTACGGCGGCGGACCTGCTCATCGATGTCGACCGTTCAGCGACCGAACCGCTGCACCGGCAGATCGCCTCCTCCATCCGGCGCAGCATCCGAGCCGGCCGGTTGCGTCTCGGGACGTCTCTGCCGCCCACCCGCACCGTCGCCGCCGATCTGGGCGTGTCCCGCGGTGTCGTGGTCGAGGCCTACCAGCAACTCGCCGCCGAGGGCTACCTCACCAGTCGGTCGGGCGGCTACACCCGGGTCGCGGTCGATCCGGCTGCGACGCCGGAGGATCACCGTCCCGGGGTCCCGCCGGCAGCCCGGATCGACTTCGGGTACGGCCGTACCGATGTGTCGTCGTTTCCCCGGGCCGCCTGGCTGCGGTCGGTACGCACGGTCCTCACCACCACACCGAGCGAACGTTTCGCCTACCCCGATGGGCGCGGGGTGCCCGAACTGCACGCGGCCCTGGCCGACTACCTCAACCGGGTTCGCGGCACCGCGGCCCGCCCGGAGAACGTGGTCATCTGCAGTGGCTACGGACAGGGCGTCGCGCTGCTGATCCAGGTGCTCGCCGCGCGCGGAGCGCGCCGGCTGGTGGTCGAGGACCCGTCCTCCGACGGTGACGCCCGTCCCGTCGCGATCACCGCCGGTCTGGAGGTGGTCGGCGTCCCGGTCGGGCCGGACGGCATCCGCGTCGAGGAACTGGAACACCTCGACGCGGACGCCGTCGTGCTGACCCCCTCGCACCAGTGGCCCACCGGCGGGGTCCTGTCAGCCGCCGCGCGGACCAGGGTGATCGGCTGGGCGCAGCGCCGCCGCGCCGTGGTCATCGAGGACGACTACGACGCGGAGTACCGCTACGACCGGTCACCGCTCGGCGCCATGCAAGGGCTGGCACCGGACACCGTGGTGTACTGCGGCACGGCGAGCAAGACCCTGGCCCCCGGGCTGCGACTCGGCTGGCTGCTGGCACCCGCACATCTGGTCGACGACCTCACAGCGGCCAAGGTGCTGGCCGACCGGGGCTCCGGCGTCATCGACCAACTGACCTTCGCCGACTTCCTCACCCGTGGCGAGTTCGACCGGCACCTGCGGCGCATGCGCCCGATCTACCGCCGCCGCCGCGACGCGCTCGTGGCCGCACTGCGTACCCGACTGCCCGAACTGGAAGCGGTCGGCGTCGCGGCGGGTCAACATGTCGTCACCTGGCTCCCGCCCGACCTCGACGAGGCCACCGTCGTGGCCGCCGCCGCCCGGCACGGACTGGTCGTGCAGGGCATCTCCCGGTACCGGCTGGATCCCACCGGGCCCGGCGGGCTGATCTTCGGCTACGCCACCCTCACCGAACGCGCCATCGCCGACGGAGTGCAGGCCCTCGCCGCCGCGGTCAGCGAGGCTCGTGGGGAGTCGCGCTGACAGCTACTCGCGCCAGCCGGTCAGCTCGACCCCCTTGGCCAACTCGACCCGGAAACCGAGCGCGATCTCGCCGCTGTCGCCGGGTGCCAGCGACAGCCGCCAGGTCAGCTCGCCCATCTCGGTACGCTCGATCGGCGGCGGCACGACTGTCGTCTCCCGTACCACCACTGCCTCGTCGCGCGAGACCGGGAGCTGGTCGCGCACCTCGACGGTCGCCGGGCGCGGCGTGTGGTTGGCGACGGTGATCAGGTATTCCACCTCCCGTCGCCGGGTCGAGCCGAGGGCGGCCCTGGTCTCGGTGCGCCGGTGCAGCTTCCGCTCCACCCGCAGCCGGTCGTCCACGCCGAGCGCCAACTCGGTCTCGTCACCCGGTGCCCACGTCGGCAGCCTGGTGGACGCGACGAAGTCGGCGTCGTGGAACACCGCGGCCGGCCCGGGCAGCAGCGTGTGCTCGGAGGTGTTGCGGACGGTGGCGCGCAGATGGGCGTCGGCGGCCCGCACCGGCACGGTGACGTGGTCCAGTCGGGCCGGCAGCTCCAGCACGGCGATGGTGGCCCGGTGCGCGCTGCCGTCGGCCGGCACCGCCACCGGCCGGGCCGGCCGGTAGGTGGCTGCGCTGATCCCCTGCTCCACCTCGGCGACGCTCTCCTGCAGCTTCTGCCGCGCTGCGGCGCGGACCGGAGCGCCGCCGGCCGGTGCCGGCCCGGGCGGCGGCATCGCGAGCGGCATGCCCGACATCGCGACCGGCGACACCGGCCGCACCCGGTCGAGATACCACGGCGACAGTTCGGGTACGCCTGTCGTCGCCGCCGGCCGGGCGGTGGAGAGCTGGAGTTCACACTCCGGCCAGTCCTCCCCCGTGCTCTGGCTGACCGCCCCGAACCAGGTCACGGTCATGGTGTCGTCGACCAGCCGCAGATCGTAGGAGGGCTGCCACCGAGCCCCGTCCACGAGGTAGGTCAGCTCCAGTTCGACGTCGGTGTCGTCGACCTCCGCCGCCAGGATCACCTCGACGGCCAACCGATCCGGTGTCCGTTTGCCCTGCGCCGCATCGAGATCCCGGCCGACCGCGGCCAACTCCTCCGCCAGCTCGGTGCGCCGACGGGCCAGCCCGCGGCGGCGGGCCCGGGAGTCGGCGAGCTGCGCGGCCACCGCGTCGGTGAAGGTGGCCACGTCGCTGGGGGCCGCGTCACCGGCGGCCAGGGCACGGGCGTACGTGCCACCGGCCCGCTCGGCCAACCGGGCGAGGAACTGTCCGCGCTGCTCCTCGATCCCGTCCGCGTCGTCCACCTCGGCCAGTTCGTCGGCGATCTCGCGGCGCCGCTGCTCCAACCCGACCACCTGCGTGTCGGTGCTGCGGGCCTGCCGCCAGGTGGTCACGTTCACACCGAGCACAGTGGCCGGACCCCGACCGCCGACCCGGACCGAGTCCCGGCGCAGCCCGAGCGGCAGCGGCGCGATGCGTACCCGGTGTCGGCCGGCGGTCAACCTGGCGACACCGCGACGGGTGACCCGCGCCCGGTCCGGATAGACGGTGACGCCGACGACCGGTGCATCGATCTCCGCAGTGTCCACGACGGCGAGAGTAGTCGAGGGGTACAACTCCTATCTTATGGTCAATTCAGACCAACCGTTGTTGAGCCGGAAGAAGCGCCGCAGCTGCGCAACCTCGCGGTGGAGACCGCCGACAGGACAAGCCACTCTCGTACGAATGGACATCGCCGCTGGTCGCGACACTGTTCGCACTTCGCCACCGGCGACGGACGGTCGAATGGTGCACTTTCGGGCTGTTCGCACCGCATCGAAACAGTGGTCCAGGCAGCTGTCCGAATAGCTATCAGCGCTATCCGAAGTAGTGCGTGCCACTATCCGCTCACGCGCTTGAGCTGCAAAAACGTCGCCCACAGAAGGCCATTACTTCCCGATTGCGCACAGCGAGCAGGCGGTTGCGCAGTCATTGCGACCAGATGACCGGCTCCGCTAATCTCGACGCCAGGCACAGCGCCGGGCGGAAACGGCAAACCGCCACAATTGGAAGCGCCGACCATTTGAAAAAGCGCTCCCGAATTGTCGCCCACGCAGAAATCGCCAGTAATTGCAGTGACACCAGGTATGGGATCGTGCCTGATCCCGCTCGCCATCGGGACCGAGGTGGAGCAAATGGAAGAGTCAGTTGAGCTTGCGGTGAAGCGCGCCATCGGAATGATGCACGACAACCTCGGTGAGCAGCTCACCGTGGACGACCTGGCCCGCGCGGCCATGTTCAGCAAGTTCCATTTCACGCGGATCTTCCAGCGGGCCACCGGGGTCTCGCCCGCTCGGTTCCTGTCGGCTCTGCGGCTTCAGCGGGCCAAGCACCTGCTCAAGTCGACGTCACTCAACGTCGCGGACATCAGCCTGCGGGTCGGCTACAACAGCGTGGGCACCTTCAGTTCACGCTTCACCCGCAGCGTGGGCATGCCACCGACCACCTACCGGCGGCTCGCCGGGTTCGCGACGCACATCCCGATCGACCGCTCCGGCAGACTCGGCCAACCGTCGGCGGCCCGCGTCCGAGGCAAGATTTTTCCCGGGCCCGACGTCGAGCCCGGTCTGATCTTCGTCGGCATGTTCGCCGACCGCATCCCGGAGGGCCGGCCGGTGCGCTGCGCCGTGCTGCCCGAGCCGGGCCACTTCACCTTCGAGGAGGTGCCGAGCGGCAGCTGGTACCTGCTGGCGCAGTCGGTGACGGGCGATCCGCAGCAGTCGGTGTGGGACGCCTCCCAACCCGAGCAGCAGGTGTCGGTGGCGTCCTACGGTCCGCTGACCGTACGCCCGGACACCGACACCGAGGCGGAGCTGACCCTGCAACCGGCGGGAGCGCTCGACCCACCCGTGCTGCTGGCCCTGCTCGACGCCCGCAAGCTGGCCCTGTCCATGACCGGGCGGGACGAAACCGGACGGGAGAAGACCGGGCGGGAGGAGATCGGGCGGACGGAGACCGCGCCGACCGAGCTGCGCCCCCAGCGACACTTCGCCTCGGCCCAGAACCACCGGCCCGCCGCCTGAACGGCGCGGCCAGCCGGACCGGTCCGAGCTTTTTCATCCGCCCGAGGGCGCGGCACCCACAATTCCCATCCGACAGGATTTGGGAGATTTGACCCAGGCTCCTCTGTGGAATACTGCGGAGGGCAAGTTGCCGATCGCCTGGGGGATGCATGCGAATCTCGGATCTCAGCAGGAGATCGGGCGCACCCGTTGCGACCATTAAGTTCTATCTGCGGGAAAAGCTCCTTCCAGCCGGCACCCCCACCGGCCGCAACCAGGCCGTTTACGGCGAGGAGCACCTGCGACAACTGCTGTTGATCCGTTCCCTCACCACGATCGCCCACCTCGATCTTTCGTCGGTTCGGGACGTGCTCTCCGCCATCGCGGACGACGATATGTCCCTGTCCGGCCTCTATGCCGTCACCGATCGTGCGGTGTTCGGCCTCGAATCGGAGCCCCCGGAATCGGCGCACCTGAAAGACGCGCAGGCCGAGGTCGACGAATTCGTTCATCAACTCGGTTGGCAGCTTCCCGCCGACACCCCGGCCGCCATCCGGCTCGCGCAGGTGCTGGCGGCCCTGCGGCTGCTGGGCTGCGCGTGCGGCACCGACTTCCTGACCCCGTACGCGGAAGTGGCCGAGCGGCTCGCCGCGCACGAGCTCGCCCAGGTGCCGGAGCAGTTCGAGCGCGACGACCGCGCCGCCGCGGCGGTGCGGTCCGTGCTGCTCGGTGTCGCCTCCGCTGCACTGCGTCGAATGGCCCGGGAACACCTCGTGCAGGAACGCCTCAACGGACAGCCGATCAGTGCGGACGGTGGAACTCTGCCCGCCACCGGGCCGTGAGGTCGCCACCGTCGATGGTCAACTCCTCGATCCGCACCGGCACCAGCCCGTCGGTGCCGTACGCGTCGATCTCCGCGCGGGTCAGTGGCCAGGGCGGCACCACATAGGTGGACCCGTCCGACCGGTACGCGATGACCAGCAGCGTCCCGCCCGGCGCCACCAGTCGACCGACGTTGACGATCGCCGTGTGCCGGGGCGGCTCGGGTAGCGCCTGCACGGTGATGACGTCGACGACCAGGTCGAAGGCGTGGATCCAGTCCGCCGGCGGGTCGAGCAGGTCACCCACCGCGTACTCGGTTCCCGAACCGCGATGACGGTCCCGAGCGACCTTGATCGCGCTCTCGGCCACGTCGAAGCCCAGCGCCCGGAACCCCAGGCCGGTGAGGAACTCCGCGTCGGCGCCGAGGCCGCACCCGGTCACCACCGCCCGGCGGCCGGCACCACGTACGCCCTCCCGCTCGGCCCACTCGGCCAGCAACGGATGTGGGAAGGTCCGGTCCCACGGCATGTCCACCTCGCCGCGAACCCCACCGGCGTACAGCTCCTCGAACCAGCCGGTGGTGTCCCCGGCGGCGATCGCCCGCGCCGCCAACCGGTCGCCCTGCGGATCCCAGCCACCGCTGGTCAGCCGGATCAGGGCCAGCACCGGGTCCGGTCCGTCGAGCGGGATCGTCGGCACCGGCAGCTGCCCCGGGTGGGTGCCGGCCGGCACGGACACCGACTCGACCCGGTCGGCGTGGTGACGAGCCATCCGCGCGGCGGAGGCGCCGCCCACCAGATGCGCGCGACGCACCTCCCAGCGGTCCAGCGCCGCCAGCGCGGCGGTGGTCGGCCTGTGGTCGTCGTCGGCCGTGCCGTCGGTCTCGTCGTCGAGCCGGATCACGAACCGGGTGGCTGCGGCGAGCCGGCGGCACACGTCGTCACCGGACAGGCCGACAGGCAGGTCCGCGGCGAACAGCAGGATCGCCGGATGCCGCCGGTCACCCCAGGTGCGCTGGTTCATGCCGTGCTCAGCTCCTTTGCCGGGGAGTCGGACGCCGCCGTCGGCAACACCCGCATGTGCCGTAGTGGGGACAGGAAGGTGGGCAGGAAGACCAGCATCTGACCGATGGCGGCGATCCACAGCACCGGGCGTACGCCCAGGTGCTGACCGAGCACACCGGCGACGATGCTGCCCACCGGCATGCTGCCCCAGACCAGGAAGCGCATCGTCGCGTTCATTCGGCCGAGCAGTCGCGGTGGGGTCAGCAGCTGCCGGAAGCTGAGCTGGGTGATGTTGTAGACCACACAGCCGAACCAGCTGACCGCTGAGCCCGCCGCCGCGAGCCAGAGCAGCCATCCCCGCTCGGCCAGGGGCAGCAGCAGCCCGAACGGGGCACTGAACGCCATCGCCATCCAGATCGTCGGCCCTTGACCGAGACGCGCGACGATCGGTCGTACCGCGACGGCACCGAGCACCGCGCCGGCGCTGACGACGGAGAGGAAGACCCCGATGGCACCGGGCGCGAGTTCGAGGACCCGGGCCAGCAGGATCACCTGCATCACCGTGGTCATGGCGCCGAAGAAGTTGGCGAGACTCGTGCAACTGGCGGTCGCCCGCAACAGCCGATGGCCGATCACGAACCGCAGGCCCTCGACGATCTCACGCCGCAGGCTGGCGCCGGGAGACGGCACCGGCAGTGGCTCCCGGCGGCGGATCCGCACGACGAACAACGCCGAGACCAGGTAGGTGACGCAGTTGACCACCAGCGCGTACGGCGCGGTGAGCCACTGCACCAGCAGACCACCCGCGGCGGGCCCGGCCACCCAGTTGACGCTGCGGACGGCCTCCAGCCGGGAGTTCCCCTCGATCACCTGATCGGGGCGGACCAGGTGCGGCAGGTAGCTCTGGTAGGCCACGTCGAAGAACACCGTGCCGACACCGATCAGCAGCGCGACCGCGTACAGCTGCGGCATGGTGAGCCAGCCACCCCACCAGGCCAGCGGCACGGTGATCAGCACCAGCGCGCGGACCAGGTCACCGGCGATCAGCACCCCCCGGCGACGCCACCTGTCGACCCAGGCACCGGCGGGCAACCCGATGAACAGGAAAGCCGCCGTCTCGCACGCCGCCAGCAGGCCGACCTCGAACTGGTCGGCCTGCAGCGCGAGCACCGCCACCAGCGGCAACGCCATCAGGCTCACCTGGATGCCGAGCTGACTGACGGCGTCGGCAACGAAGAGTTGGCGGAAGTCGTGCTCGCGCAACAGACCCGCCCGAAATCTCACGCAGGCAGCGTGCGTCAGCCACAGTGGCGGGTCAAGAGTGCGCCCGGCTGTGGCCGGTAGCACAGCAACCTCGAAGGTGCGGCCCTCCGACCTGGCCCAACAGGATGGTCATCGATGTACCGCGGGCCCGGCCTCGGACCGGACGCGTCGACGTCTTCGGGGGTGGTTGTGCTGAGCACGGCAGTGGAAGCCGGTACGGACAAGACGTACCGCGACGGTACGGACCGGGCGATCGCGCCGGCCGAGACGTGGCAACGGGTCCTCCCCCGGCTCCCCGAGATGGGCATCACCCGGGTCGCCGACGTCACCGGTCTGGACCACATCGGCGTTCCGGTCTTCATGGCCGTCCGCCCGAACTCCCGCGGCCTCACCGTCGCCCAGGGCAAGGGTCTCAGCGTGGACGCCGCCCGGGTGTCTGCGGTGATGGAGTCGATCGAGGCGTACCACGCCGAACGGATCGAGGCTCCCCTGCTGCTGGGCTCGTGGGACGAACTGGCCCGGCACCGCCGGCTCGTGGACACCTCGTTCCTGATCACCGCCGCCGGGGAGCCGCTGCGCCGGGACCGTCGACTGCTCTGGATCGAGGGCACCGACCTGATGAGCGGAGAGCCCGTCTGGCTCCCCTTCGACCTGGTGCACAACGACTACACGGGCGCCTCCCAGGCCGGTCAGTCGCCGTTCGCGGTGACGTCGAACGGTCTCGCCTCCGGCAACCACCTGCTCGAAGCGACGAGCCACGCCATCTGCGAGGTGATCGAACGCGACGCCGAGGCGCTCTGGTTGGCCACTCCCAAACAGCGGCAGGACGAGTTGCGCGTCGATCCGGACACCGTGGATGATCCGGCCTGCCGGTACGTGCTCGACACGCTCGCCGCCGCCGGGGTCGCCGCCGCCTGCTGGGACATGACCACCGACATCGGCCTGCCCTGCTTCACCGTCGACATCGCCGAGGATCCCCGGGTGTCGATCAGCCGGGTCGCCGTGGCGCAGGGGCAGGGCTGTCACCCCCGGCGCGAGATCGCACTGCTGCGGGCGCTGACCGAGGCGGTGCAGAGCCGGCTGACGGTGATCGCCGGCTCCCGCGACGACTTCTACCGCTCCCTCTACGCACGGGCGAACGACCTGGACAACCGCGAGGCGGCCTGGCGTACGTGCGCCGCCGGGAACGCCCCGCGCCACTTCACCGACGTGCCGACCCGGGACAACGGCTCCTTCCAGGAGGACATCGAGCACGAGCTGGCGGCGTTGCGGCAGGCCGGCATCACCGAAGCCATCCAGGTGCCGCTCGGCGGTGAGCAGCTCGGCATCTCCGTCGTCCGGGTGATGCTGCCCGGCGCCGAGCACGCCCCGACGCCGGACACCTACCACCCGGGCCCGCGGGCCCGCCGACTGCGGGAGGCCGGAGCATGACGATCCACGTCTTCCTGGGCCCCACGCTGCCGCGCGAGCGTGCCCAGGAGCTGCTACCGGAGGCGACCTTCCTCCCGCCGGTCAGCCAGGGCGACGTACTGCGGTCGGTCGCGCGCCGGCCCAGCGCCATCGGCATCATCGACGGCCGGTTCCACGACGTGCCGGCGGTCTGGCACAAGGAGATCCTCTGGGCCATCAGCCGCGGCATCCCGGTCTACGGCAGCGCCAGCATGGGTGCCCTCCGCGCCGCGGAGCTGGCCGCCTTCGGGATGCGGGGCGTCGGTGAGATCTTCACGGCGTACCACGAGGGCAGCCTCAACGACGACGACGAGGTCGCCGTCGCGCACGCCGACGCCGACGACGGGTACCGGCCGGTCAACGAGGCCATGGTGAACGTACGGGCCACCCTGGCGGCGGCGGCCAACGCCGGGATCGTCGCCGAGCGGACCGCCACGGATCTGGTGCAGCTGGCCAAACAGACGTACTACCTGGGTCGCAGCTATCCGCAGTTGCTGGCCGCCGGCGAGGCGGCCGGTCTGCCCGCCGACGAGTTGGCCGCCCTGCGGGCATGGCTGCCCGGTAATCGCGTCGACCGCAAGGCGCGCGACGCCGAGGCCATGCTTCGGCTGATGGCGCAGGAACGCGGTGCCGACGTCCCCCCGGCGAACTTCACCTTCGAGCACACCGCCTTCTTCGAGCAGGCCCGCCAGACCGCGGGCGAGCTGGGTGGGGTGGCGGGCGCGGCGGCGAACACGGACGACGGGGACCCGGCCTCGGTCACGGCCCTGGAGATCCTGGACGAGCTGCGCCTGGACCCGGTCCGCTATCGCACGGTCTGGGAACGGGCCGCGCTGCGGGCCACCGTCGACGCGGCGCACCCGGAGCCGCCCGCCGATCTGCCGGCGGCGGCGGCCCGGTTCCGCCGGCTGCACGGGTTGACCGGCACCGCGGAGACCCAGGCGTGGCTGGACACCAACGGTATCGACGTCAACCACTTCGGCACGCTCGTCGGTATCGAGCAGCAGGTCGAGGAGACCATGGAGCAGCTGAGCGAGATGATGCCGCTCGCCGTGCTCGACGTGCTGCGCATCGACGGCGAGTACGCCCCGCTGTGCCAGCACATCGCCGCCAAGCGCAGGGCCCTGACCGAGCACGGCCTGGACGGGTCCGGACCCACCGCGGACGGCGACACCACCCTGCAGCAGCTGCGGTGGTACTTCGACATGATCGGCCGGCCGATGCCGCAGTCGCTGGAGAGCCACTGGCGGCCCCTCGGCTTCGTCGATCAGCGGGATTTCCTGCGAGCGGTACGGAGTGAATACCACTACCGGACGCTCGCTGACAGGACAGAGAGGAGGGGAATATGAAGGGGATCACTGATCTCGAGCTCTCGGCGGAGAAGCCGGCCACGATGATCGCCGCCAACGGCAACTACGCGTTGGTCGCGGGCAAGGGCAACATCGCCCGGCTGCGCACGTCGCCGCAGAGCACGATGCTCAGTGCCGAGAGCGCCGCGGCGCTGATGGCACCGCTGAGCTGAGGCACCAACGGTCAGGGCCCGAACGCACAAGCGTTCGGGCCCTGATCTCGCTCTGGCGCTGGGCCTGCCCGGCACTGGGCCGAGGACGTCGACACCGGCCCTAACCGCGAGTGTCGGACTCGTCCTCGGGCTCACGCAACACCCAGCGGGCCCCCGTCGTCGTCTTCCTGGGGCGGCGCACGACGAGCAGCACCACCACGCCGACGAGGACCAGCCCGTTCAGCATCAGCATGCTCGACCTGATCCAGTCGGGGCCGTGGCCGGAGTGCCGCTGCTGCACCGACTCGCGGGTCCGCTGGGCCACCTCGGCGCTCAACGGTGCGGGCGGCGCCCCGGTGCCGACGCTGAACCGCTTGATGCCGGTCAGGTCGCTGCCGTCGGCGAAGACCACGTGGAAGGCGATGGTGTAGTCGCCGCCCGGCTTCAGCGCCACCGGCATCCGCAGGCTGTTCCCGTCGTCTCCGGCAAGGGCGCCGGCGGTGCGGTCCTGACCTGCGTCGTTGCGCACCGACACGTGTGACTCGTCCACGTCCGGTCGGCGGGAGAAGGTAAGCGTCACCGCCGACGGCGGCGCGTCCAGCGCGGCGCCGTCGGGCGGATCGGTGGCGGTCAGGTCACCGGCGGCCAGCCCGACACCGGGGGTCGCGGCGAGCGCCGCGGCGACGAACACGGTGAGCAGCGCAGCACGCAGCCGGCCGGGGCGGGCCGTCACGTCGCCGCCTCCACCGGCCGGAGGAGGTCCTCGCGCGGTGTCGAACCCGGGGACGCCGTGGCCATAACGGTCCTCCTTGCCTGCCGGACACGCCCACGGCAAGCCTAGGAAGGACCGATGCCTGCCTCATCTCTCAGCGTGCTCCCGCCAGGACCTCCGCGAGCCGGTCGGCGAAGGCGAACGGGTGGGTCACGTAGCCGACGTGGCCACCCGGGAAATGGGTGATCGACGCGTCGAGCTGCTCCGCCAACGCCAGGCCCGGACGGTACGGCCAGGTCGACCGCGAGTCGGTGCCGCCGGCCAGCACCAACCGGCTCGCATTCGCCCGCAGCACCTTCAGGTCGCAGACGACCGACGGATAGGTGCGGATCTCGTACTCGAACCAGAAGTCCTGGTTTCGGCGCAGCCGGTCGAGCAGCTCGGCGAGCTGTGGTCCGGGCAGTTCCACCTCGGGCGGCGGCCGGGTCGAGGCGGTCATGCCCATGGTGGCGCGGAAGTGTCGTTGGGCTGCGGCGGCGCCCTCGCGGCGGTACCTGTCGTACAGGTCGGTGTAGAAGGCGAGCCACTCCTCGGCGTCGGGCAGGGCGGTGGCCAGCGGTGGCTCGTGCGCGACGACGGTGCCGACCTGCTCCGGCACCCGCTGAAGGGTGCCCAGTGCCACGATGGCGCCGGAGCTGCCGCCGAAGACGTGCGCCCCGGCCAGATCCAGGTGCTCGATCAGCCGGCCGATGTCGTCGGCGTCGTCGTCGGGCCGCCGATCGACGTCGAACGGCAGGTCGATGGGGCTGCGGGAGAAGCCGCGCCGGTCGTAGGTGACGACAGTGAAGCCCTGATCGGCGAGGCTGGTCGCCAGCGGGCGCATGGGGGTGGCGTCACCGTTGCCGGTGGGCACGATCACCAGGCCGGGACCCTCGCCGCGCACCTCGTGGTACAGCTGGGCGCCGGGAACGTCGAGCAGGCCGGTGCGTTCGCGTACGCGCATCAGCGGGCCGACCGGACCTGGACGCGTCGGCGCACCGTCTCGGCGACCCGCTCGACCTCGGCGTCGGTGAGCGCCTGGTGGATCGGCAGCAGCAGGGTCCGCTCGGCCGCCTCCTCGGCGCACGGCAGCCGGGCGTCCGAACCGTACGCCTTGACCCGGTGCAGCGGCGGGTACCGGAAGGAGGTGTAGATGCCCTCCTCGTAGAGGTCCCGGGCGATCTCGTCGCGGATGTCGCCGTCGAACTGGATCCAGTACATGTAGTACGACGTCTCGTGTCCGGCGGGCAGCGGCGGTGGGCAGGCCACTCCCCCGACGTTGGCCAACGCCTCGTCGTAGTGCGCCGCGATCTCCCGTCGCCGGGCGATGAACTCGGGCAGGCGGCGCAGCTGCACGGCGCCGATGGCGGCGAGCACGTCGTTTGTCACCGACCGGCCGGAGAACGAGGAGACCTCGAAGTCCCACCACCGGGTACGCTGCCGCAGCGCCGAGTCGTAGCCGCTGGACTGTTCGAGGCCGAGGTAGGCGAGCGTGGGGGCGCGCTCGGCCAGCTCGGGGTCGCGCACGTAGAGCATTCCACCGTCCACCGTCACCACGATCTTGCCGTGGTCGAAGCTCCACGCCGCCATGTCACCGAAGGTGCCGCAGGCTCGTCCGTCCACCCGGGAGGCGATGGCGATCGCCGCGTCCTCGATGAGCAGGATCCCGTTGTCCCGGCACCAGTCCGCGATCGCCACGATGTCGCCGGGGTGGCCGCCGTAGTGCAGCACGATCACCGCCCGGGTGCGCTCGGTGCGTACGGCGTCCAGGTCGGCGACCGACGGGTTGAGGGTGCGCGTGGCCACGTCGCAGAAGACCGGTCGGGCACCGGCCGCCGCCACCGCGTTGGCCACGCCGACGAAGCACACCGTCGGAATGATCACCTCGTCACCCGGGCCGATCCCGGCCAGCTCGACGGCGGTGAAAGTGGCCGCGGTGCAGGAGTTGAAGGAGGTCACCAACGGGCGCGGCACCCCGATGTGCTGGGCGAAGGCCGTCTCGAACCCGTCGACGCGAGCACCCTTGCCGATCCAGTTGGTCGCGAAGACCTCGGCGACCGCCGCGAGTTCGGCCTCGCCCAGCGACGGCTGAAAGATGTTGATCATAAGGTCCCCTCGTCGGTGGTAGCGACATCCTCACGCGAGGACCACGGCGTCACATCTTCGGTTTTGCGCAGCCGAGCCGTTCCGCAACGTCGAAGAAGCCCCTCGCCGGAGGGCTCCCTACGCTGCCCGCATGACTTCATGCCGGATCTGCGGCGGCGCCGTGGGAGAACTCCTCGACCTGGGCCGGCAGCCGTCGGCCAACCGGTTCCTGAGTCCCGAGGAGGCGCCGCAGGAATACCTGTTCCGCCTGGCGATCGGCGCCTGCGACACGTGCACGATGGTGCAGCTCATGGAAGACGTGCCGCAGGAGGTGCGCTACCACCCCGCGTACCGCTACCTGGCCTCCGGTTCCGCGCTGCACCGCAAGTTCTTCGCCGGCGAGGCCCGACGCCTGCTGGAGACCGAACTGACCGGGCCGGACCCGTTCATCGTGGAGATCGGCTGCAACGACGGGGTGCTGCTGGAGCACATCGCCCAGGCCGGCGTACGCCATCTGGGTGTCGAACCGGCGGCCTCCGTGGCGGCCCTGGCCGAGGCCAAGGGGGTCACCGTCCGCAACAGCTTCTTCGACGACGTCACCGCGGCCGAGATTCGCACCGGGCGCGGGGCCGACGTCATCTACGGCGCCAACACCATCTGCCACATCGCCTACCAGGACGCGCTGTTCCGCGGCGTGGACACCCTGCTGGCGCCGGACGGCGTCTTCGTCATGGTGGAGCCGTACCTGGGCACCATCGTGCACGGCATGGCCTTCGACCAGATCTACGACGAGCACGTCTACTACTTCACCGCGCACTCGGTGCGGGCGATGGCGCGTACCTTCGGGTTCGAGCTCGTCGACGTCGAAGACGTCCCGCTGCACGGCGGCGAGATCCGCTACACCCTGGCGCGGCCCGGTCGGCGTCCGATCCGGCCCGCCGTGGCGGACATGCTGGCCCGGGAGCAGAGCAGCGGGTTGATCGAGCGGGACACCCTCGCCCGGTTCGCCCGCGCGGTCGCGCAGATCCGCGAGGATCTGGTGGACCTGCTGCGCGGGCTGCGCGCCGAGGGTCGCACGGTGGTGGGCTACGGCGCGCCGGGCAAGACCGCGACCGTGACGACGTACTGCGGCATCGGTCCCGACCTGCTGCCGTTCACCTGTGACTCGACCCCGGCCAAGCAGGGCCTGCTGGTTCCCGGGTCACACATTCCGGTGCTACCGCCGGCGGAGTTCGAGGCGGCCCGGCCGGACTACGCACTGCTGTTCGCCTGGAACCACGCCGAGGAGATCATGGCGAAGGAGAAGGCGTTCCGCGACCGTGGCGGCCGGTGGATCCGGTACGTGCCGCGGGTCCGCGTCGACTGAGCGGCGTACCCACCACGACGTGAGCGGTCATCCCTCGGGGGTGACCGCTCACGTGTGGGGCGACCGGGGTCAGCCGGCGGCCGCCGCCGTCGCCGGTACCGGCACCGTGGCGCCGCCCCGGATCAGGTCGGCCGCCTTCTCCCCCACCATGATCACCGACGCGTGCGGGTTGCCCCGAGTGACCGTCGGCAGCACCGAGGCGTCCGCCACCCGCAGCCCGTCGATGCCGAGCACGCGCAGTTGCGGGTCGACGACCCGGCCCAGGGCGCAGCTGCCCGCGGCGTGGAAGATCGAGTGCGCGTACCGGCGGGCGTAGTCGGCCAGGTCGCGGTCCGACTCCGAGGCCGGCGCCCGGTCCAACGACTCGGCGTACGGTCGCATCGCCGGCTGCCGGGCGATCTCCATGCCGATCCGGACCGCCGCGACCGCGGTTTCGACGTCCGCCGGATCGGTGAGGTAGTTGTGCTGGATGCGGGGCTTCGCGGTCGGGTCGTCCGAGGCCACCGTCACCGCTCCCCGACTCGCCGGGGTGAGCAGCACCGGGCCGCAGGACAACGCGTGCGCGGTGGGCGGCGCGAGGCCGCTGTCCACGAACATGATCGGCGCGGCGAAGAACTCCACATCCGGTCCGGGCAGGTCGGCACGGGTACGCACGAAGCCGCCCGCCTCCGGGCCGTTGGAGCACAGCGGCCCCTGCCCCTGTTCCATGAACAGCTGCACGTTCTCCGGCGCACCCGACACCAGCAGGCTCACCGGCTGGGAGTGCACGTAGTTCAGCGGGATCAGCACGTGGTCCTGGAGGTTCTGCCCGACCTCCGGCTGGTCGAGGACGACCTCGATGCCCAACGCCCGCAGCAGGTCGGCCGGCCCGATCCCGGAGTGCATCAGCAGATGTGGCGAGTTGTACGCCCCGGCGGCCAGGATCACCTCGCGCCCGGCCTCGATGGTCACCTCGGCGCCGTGCCGTCGCCCGGTCACCCCGGTGGCCCGCCCGCCGGAGATCAGCACCCGGTGCACCTGGAGATTCGTCTCGACCACCAGGTTGGGCCGGTCCAGCGCGGGCCGCAGGAAGGCGTCGGCGGTGCTCCACCGGCGCCCGTCGCGCTGGGTGACCTGGAAGAAGCCGAAGCCCTCCCGCTGCGGGCCGTTGAAGTCGTCGTTGGCGGCGTAGCCCGCCTCGGTGGCGGCTTCGATGAACGCACCACAGCTGACGTTGCGGGACCGGCCGTCGGAGATCCGCAACGGGCCACCGACACCGTGGTACGGCGACGCGCCGCGCTCGTTGTCCTCGGAGCGCAGGAAGTACGGCAGCAACTCGTCGTAGGACCACCCCGGCTGGCCCCAGCCGTCGTAGTCGGTGCGGTCGCCCCGCACGTACACCATCGCGTTGATCGAGCTGGAACCACCGAGCCCGCGTCCGCGCGGCAGGTACACCCGGCGACCGGCCAGAGCCGGCTCGTCGTGGGTGGAGTAGTCCCAGTCGTACTCGGTGCGGAAGAGTTTGCTGAACGCGGCCGGCACCTTGATGTTGGGGGCCGAATCGTCGCCGCCCGCCTCGATGAGGCAGACCGTGACGTCGGGATCCTCGGTCAGCCGGTTCGCGATGACGCAGCCGGCCGAGCCCGCACCGACCACCACATAGTCGTACATGGTGTCCTCCAGCTCTAGATGTAGAGCGTGTTCGGCGACAGTCCACACAGGACTCTGCCGTACAGCTCCATGTTGGTGGGCGGATAGTGCAGCGCGTGCATGGTGACGGCGTGCATGTCCCGAGCCATCCGCTGGATCGGCACGTCGAGGTAGATCGAGGAGCCGCCGCTGGCCTGGTTGAGCAGGTCGACCACCTCTCGGCCCAGGCGGCACACCGAGCCGACGTCGGCCCGGGAGCGGGCCCGGTCCAGCACCGTCCACGGTTCGCCGGTGCGCCCCCGCTCGTTGACGAACGTGGCGATGCGGTGGCCGTGGAACTCGGCCTCGTCCTTCTTCATCACCGCTTCGGCGATCTGCAGGTGGGTGATCGGCGCCTCGGCCTGGCTCTCGTACCCGGTGTAGGTGATCTTCCGTCCGGGAAGCCGTTCGAGGAACAGCTCGATCGCGCCCCGGGCCAGACCGATCACGGTGCCGACCGAGGAGGCGTTGGCGACGCCGAGCAGCGGCGCCCGGAACATCGGCGAGTCCGCGTTGGCCTTCGAGGCGTACTGGCCCTGCAGGATCGCGCCCAGCGGCATCACCCGGTGCTGGGGCACGAAGACGTCCTGGGCCACGGTGCTCACGCTGCCCGAGCCGCGCATGCCCGAGGTGTGCCAGTCGTCGACGATCTGCAGGTCGGACATCGGCACCAGCATCATCAGCGGCTGCATGCCGCCGTCCGGTGTCGGCGACATCGCGATGATCTCCTGCCAGTGGCTGTGCCAGGCGCCACTGATGAACTGCCACCGGCCGTTGAGCGTGAGGCCCCCATCGGTGGGTGCGGCCATCCCGCTCGGGCTCAACGTCCCGCAGATCCGCACGTCCGGGGTGGCGAACACCTCGTCCTGCACCTCGTCGGGGAACAGACCCACCATCCAGGTGGGGATCCACCAGACCGAGGCGGTCCAGGACGCCGCGCCGTCGCCGCGCGCCAGCTCCGCCGCCACCTCCACCAGGGTCTCGGCGCTCGACTCGAAGCCGCCGTAGCGGGCCGGCACCCGCATCCGGTACAGCCCGGCGGCGGCCATCGCCTCGATTGTCTCCTCGTGCAGCCGGCGATGCTCCTCGGCCCACGGCGCGTGCTGACGCAGCAGGGGAACGAGTTCAGCGGTCCGGCGGACCAGTTCCGCATGCGTGGGTGCGGTGGCCAGGGTCACGGCGTCCTCCATCGGTCGATTCGGTGGGTGGGCTCGCGTCAGCACGGGGCGAGCGTGCCGTCGGGGTGCAGCCGACGCAGGACCTCCACCGTGGCGGCGGTCGCCCGGCGGGCCTCCGCCTCCGTGAGCACCAGGGGCGGGGCCAGGACGAGGTTGGAGCCGTACGGCCGGACGATCACACCGTGCGCCCGACGGACCTCGAAGGCGACCGCGATGACCTGGTCCCAGCCCATCGGCGTACGGTGCACCGGCTCGCTGATCAGCTCCAGCGCCGCCAGCGTGCCCTCCACCCGCAGGTCACCGACGACCGGCAGGTCCACCGCCGGTGCCAGCCCGGAACGCAGCCAGCCGGCGATGCGACGGGCGTTGCCCAGCAGGTCCTCCCGCTCGATGATGTCCAGCGTGGCCAGGCCCAGCGCGCACGCCACCGGGTGGCCCTGGAAGGTGTAGCCGTGGAAGAAGCCGCCGTCGCGCAGCAGCGCGTCGGCGATCTCGTCGCGCATCAGGGTGGCCCCGAGCGGCGCGTAACCGCCGGCGATCCCCTTGGCCATGGTGATCATGTCGGGCTGCATGCCGAGCTTGTCCGACATGAACCACTCACCCAGCCGGCCGGGGGCGGTGACCACCTCGTCGGCGATGAGCAGGATGCCGTGCCGGCTCAGCACCTCACGCACCCGTGGCCAGTAGTCGGCCGGCGGCGCCAGCACACCCGCACCCGCCATCACCGGCTCGCCGAGCATCGCGGCGATGTTGCCGGCGCCGATCCGGGCGATGGTCTCCTCCAGCTCGGCGATCAGGAAGTCGGTCGGGTCCTGATCCGGGTAGAGCTGGTCGGCCCGGTAGAGGTAGGGCGGCGACAGCTTCTCCACGTGCGGCAGGTTCGGCCCGACACCGAACTGCATGGGCGGGAAACCGGTCGCCGTACCGCTGCCGTAGGTGGCGCCGTGGAAGGCGTAGTGCCGGGCCAGGATCCAGGTGCGGTCGGGCTCGCCCCGCCGGTGGTGGTACAGCCGGGCCGCCTTGATGGCGGTCTCCACCGCCTCCGAGCCGCCGCTGCTGAAGGCGACCCGTTCGATGCCCTCGGGTGCCAGCTGGGCCAGCCGGGCGGCGAGCCGGATCGCCTGATCGTTGCTGAACTCGTACAGGCTGGTGAAGAACTCGATCCGGGACATCTGCGCGGCGGCGATCTCGGCCATGTCCCGTCGGCCGTGGCCGATCGGTGAGTGCCAGACCCCGCCGCCCGCGGCGTCGAGCAGCTCGTTGTCGTCGGCGTCCCACACCGTGCAGCCTTCGCCGCGGACGATGACGACGCGCTCGGTGACAGCACCGTTGGGCATGGAGCGGATCAGGTGGCGGCGGTCCAGGTCGGCCAGTTCGGCCGCGGTGGCCCCGCCCGCAATGGTGGGCTGGGCGAGCTTGTTGGGAGTGATCGTCACACCCTTCTCCTCACATGAGTGGGCTGACCGACATGGTGGCAACGGCCGGATATCCCGGTCCTCTTCGAACATGCGCTTGTCTATGCGTGCCGAACCTGTTGCGGCCGGGCCAGGTCAACGACACACTCGCCCACCGTGTCGAGCCGAGGCTCGTGATCGACCAGGCGGACCCGGTCGACGGCGGCGCGGCGCCAGCCGGCCACCCCGGCGGCGAAGGCGGTCCACGGTCCGGTGCACGGCAGCCCGGCCGGGGCGGCCACGGCCCTGCCCGCCCCGGCGGCCGAAACCGGTACGCCCCGCGCCAACGCGCCGCCGACCACCAGCGCCTCGCCGGGGTCACCGTTGGCCAGTCGCGCCCGGACCAGCCCGGTGGCGGATTCGGTGCAGACCCCGGTGCGCAGCTGCACCCGCAGCTCGCCCAGGTCCCCGGCCCGGTCGAAGATCAACGCGGTGGCGCGGTTCTCGGTCGGTTCCGGCGCCTCGCCGGCAGCCGGATCGCGTAACAGCGCCGTCTGCTCCAGGACCACCACCGCCGCCCGGGACAGGTCGTGCGACCCGACGTACGCCGCGGCCACCCGCAGGGCCAGGAACGGGGTGACGATCCCGTGGTCGGCCACCGCGAAGCTCAGCGGCTCCCCCGGCAAGGCCGCCGCGAGCCAGCAGGACGGCCACTGGGTCTCGGCGTCCGGCGTGCCGTGGGCCAGCACCACGAGCCCGATCGGCCGGTCGGCGGAGGCGAGCTCGCCGGCCAGGTCGGCCACCATCTCGGTATAGGTGCTCCGGGTGCGTCGTTGGTAGTCGGCGACGTCGACGGTGAGCCCGTGGGCGACGCCCAGGTCGGTGAGGATCCGTACGCCCGGCGCGCGAAACGGCCGCCCCTGGGGGTACGAGCGGGTGACGACCCCGGCCAGCGGCAGCGGGAAACGCTCGTCCGGGCCGCCGGGTCCCGCCGTCGGCGGCCCGGTCACGTACACGGTGCTGTCCTGATCATCCGGGGCCTTCCTTGGTCAGTGCCGGACGACCGTCGCCGCCAGCGTGGCCCCCAACCCGGCGGCGGTCAGTACGTAGTGGTCACCCGGGCGCAGCCGGCCGGAGGCGAGCGCCGCCTGGTAGCCGAGGAAGGGGTCGGCGCCGAAGCAGTGGCCCAGCTCGGCCTGGTTGTCCAGGAAGAGCCGGCTCTTCGGCAGTCCCGCCCGGGTCAGCACCCGCCACCAGGAGATCCGGTTGACGTTGTGCGGCAGGACGAGGGTGATGTCGGCGGTGGTCAGCCCGGCCTGCCGGGTGGCGGCGAGGATGACCTCGGCCAGCACCTCGGTGTAGCGCCCCTGGAACTCCTCCTGGAGCCGAGGGCTCAGCTCGGGCGCCTCGTGGAATTCCCCGAGCGTGCGGGTGGCGTACGACAGCACGCGGTCGCGGTCGCCGCCCGGACCGATCAGGACGGCCGCCACCCCCTCGCCCAGCACCGCGGAGTCCGCGATGAACTGGGCCACGCCGGTGAAGGTCTTCTCCCCGGTGAGCAGCAGCGCGAGGGCGTCCGGGTCGCCGTCGGCGGCGAGCAGGCGACCGCAGGTGTCGATCGCGAGCAGCGCCGAGGCACACGCGTGCTGGCTCAGCGTGAAGGGCAGCGCCTGGTGCAGGCCCAGTTCCGCGCGTGCCTGCCACAGCGGGGTGTGCGGATAGGGGGCGGTGTGCGCGATGGTCGGTGCGTGGACCAGGTACCGCACCCGCGGCGCGTCGGTGGCGAGGCGGTCCAGCCGCCGCCCCGCCGCCACCAGTTGCTCCGCGAGGTTGCCCGGTGGGTCCCGGCGGATCCGACCGAAGCCGTAGTACTGCTGGTACAGCCCTGCGTCGACCTCGATCCCGAGCTCCGCCAGGTGATCTGCCACCGCGACGCTGCGCGGTGGCAGATAGCTGGCGACGGCGAGGATCGACGTCACGCGCGCTCCGCGACCGGTTGTTCGGTCGGTGCCGGCGACACCGGGGTCGCGTCACCGCGCTGGTGCAGACCGAAGGCGTGCAGCAGGACCAGGATGGACAGGCCGGTGAACCAGAACTGCGTGGCGATGTTGGCCGGCAGCCACCAGAGACTCACCATCGGTCCGGGGTAGTAGTTTCCGCTGAGCCAGCCGACCAGCGACCAGAGGCCGAGGAAGAGGCCGAACCCGCCGAGGAACCAGGCCAGCGGTTTGCCGATGCCGCGCGAGTAGCTTCGGGCGAGGTTGATCACGCCGATCGAGAGCAGGGCCGTGCCGAAGGCGACGAGCAGCCAGGAGTAGATGCCGACCCGGATGGTGAACCACTGCCCCGACGCGTAGGTCTGGGTGATCGCCGCCGCCAGTGTCTCGTCGCCCTGGGCGGCGAGCAGTGCCTTGGCGGTCTCGGGTGACACCCAGCCGTCGTACATGTAGGTCAGCACCCACAGCACCGCGCCCATTGCCAGCGCGATGAAACCCATCGGGGTCCAGCGGCTGTCGCCGACCTGTCGGGCCAGCAGGATGACCGCCCAGCACCCGATGGCCCACAGCAGGGGCCCGGCGAGCATCTGCTCGTGGTAGAGCTGCCAGTCCTTCTCGTTCACCATCAGCTTCGCGAACGACAGCATGAACTCGTCGCTGCCGAACGTGCCCATCTCCTCGGTGATGGCCGGATGCCGCCGGCCGCCGTTCATCTGCAGCATGCTCCCGGCCAGCAGGAGCAGCCCGCTGAAGAGCAGAAAGTTCCGTCCAAGTGGGCGTGTCACGTGATGCTCCTTCCGTGCGTGCCGGATCGGGCCTCAGCATCCCGCCGTCGGACCGGCCGGATCCACTTCCGGATTGCGCTGCTACGCACGGGGTGACGGCGACGGGCCCCGGGAGGACTCCCGGGGCCCGCGCTGCTGGTGACGCCGGTCAGCCGGCGGTGTGCTCCACGAGCGCCGCGACGAACACGTCCCAGGTCTGCGGCGGCACCTCGTGGCCGGCCTTCTCCAGCACCAGCAGGTTCGCCCCGGGGATCGCCTTCTGCAGGGCCTGGCCGTGCTCGACGGGGAAGATCGGGTCCAGCTCGCCGTGCACGACCAGGGTCGGCTTGGCGACGCTGCCGAAGTCGATGCGGCTGCCGGTGTCGATGACGAAGTGGTTCACCAGGCACGCCGCCACGTTGTCGGTGCGGTCGACGTCGGCCTCGGCGAGGGCGCGGGCGGCGTTCTCGTCGAAGTAGACCGACGGGCCGGAGTAGCGCTGCTGGAGACCGACGATGAACTCGACAACCGCCTCGTGGTCCTCCGGGTTCGGGCCGCCGGAGCTGGTGTACTCGATGAAGTCGGACGACATCGGCGGCAGGTCGTGGTCGCCGGTGGTGGTCGAGACGAGGGTCAGGGAGGCGACCCGGTCGGCGTACCGGTCTGCGGCGACCAGGGCGATCGCTCCGGCCATCGACCGGCCCACCAGGTGGGCACGGTCGACGCCGAGCGCGTCCAGGATGCCGATGGCGTCGGTGGCCATGTCGGGCAGCGAGTACTCCGGGCGGCCGGGCGGGTAGTTCGTCGAGTGCCCCGTGTCGCGGTTGTCGAACCGGATCACGTACCGACCGGCGGCGGCGAGCCGCTCGCAGAGCTCCGCCTCCCACCAGAGCATGGATGCCGAGGCACCATGGATGAGCAGGATGGCCGGATCATCGGGCTTGCCGAAGGTCTGCACACACAGGTCGACCCCGTTCGCTTCGATGATCTTCTCGCCGTTCGACATGTTGACTCCTTGATCAGTGCCGCCTTGGCACGCTACGGAAACGCCGGGATCCTCGACCCCGACCGATTTGCTGGTGTTACTCAGGTGGCCGGGCCGGGCTGGTCATCGATCGCCTCGACGAAGGCCTGCCGCAGCTCGGCGTAGGTGGGCCCGAGCGCGCGGAAGGTCGCCGCCGCACGGCCGTACTCCTGGGTCATCAGGTCGAGTTGCAGCGAACCCACCAGCAGCGCCTGGCGTTCCAGGATCTCGGCCGGGCCGTGGCTGCCCAGTCGACGGTAGAGCATCGCGGCGTCGGCCAGCCGCCGCGCGCCCGCCTGCACCTGGAACTCGACGAGGTACTTGTACTGCATCGACTTCAGGTCCCCCTCGACCAGTTGCGCCGCCCGCTCGGCCGCCTCCGGGATGCCCGGCGCGGAGAGCAGGTCGACCGCGGTGTGCATGGCCGCCCGCAGCACCGTCTCCCGGTCGACCTCGCGGACCCGCCGGAAGTTGAACCGCACCGCGTACGCGTCGGCCTCGTACGCGAAGGTGTTGCCTTCCCAGGTTTTCAACAGCGCGTCCACCCCGACGGTGACGAACGGCCACCCGATCACGTCGTGCGCCCGCACCGTGTCGCCCTCGACACCGATGACCACGATGTTGTGGTCGGCGCCGACGGCCTGACCCAGGCCCGGCACATAGGGCAGCAGGCCCATCTCCACCGGGCCGGCCAGCACCGGCTTGTCCCAGGTGGCCTGGCGGAGCACCGCCACCGCGTCGGTCGGCGAACCGTGGATCCGGTCGCACTCCCAGCCGGCCAGCTCCATCGCGTTGTTGATGCCGAACTCGGGCCGCCAGGCCGGCGAGGAGAAGTAGATGATGTCGTCGCCGTGGATGGCGAGGCCGAACGGCGAGCCGCCGGCGATCTCCAGCACCGCCGGACCGGGACCCTCGTCGCCGAAGAGAATCGACAGCGAGTTCGCTGCGCAGTAGGGGCTGTTGCCCAGATAGGTGAGCGTCATGCTCCGAGTTTCGGGCAGCCGCGCGGCGTGCGTCACGAGGCCGGGACGCATAGAGCACCCTGGAAGACGCCCGAGTGTCGCCGTGCCGGAGGCAGCCGGATATCCCGGTCGCGCCCGACACGGCGACCGGGATATCCGGCACGAGCGCGGATCAGACCGCGCGCTGGTAGGCGCGGAACGCACCGGTAGCTAGCCGAGCCATCACGACGAGCAGGAGCAGCAGCAGACCGAGGCGGCCGAAGACGACACCCCACTGCGGGTCCGCGCCGAGCGCCTGCCGGGCGGCCGTCACCGCCCAGTCCACCGGGTTGAACTTCGCCACCGTCTGCATCCACCCCGGCAGCAGGGCCGGCGCCATCAGTACGGTGGAGAGGAAGGTCAACGGCAGCACCAGGAACATGGACATGCCGATCAGGGTCTCCTGGGAGCGCACCACAAGCGCCATCGCGCAGGAGAACGCCGCGAAGATCAGCGCCAACAGGGTGGCCGAGACGATGGCCAGCAGCACGCCGACCACGCCGCCGTCGAATCGGGCGCCGATCAGCAGGCTCACCCCGAACACGATGAGCGCCTGCACGACGGTGACCACCGCCCAGTACGACAGCGCCCCGTTGATCATGCCGGACCGGCTCACCGGCGAGGTCAGGCTGCGGTCCATCACGCCGGTCTTCATGTCGTCGATGAACATCGTCCCGGCCCAGTTCGCCGACATGATCGCGGTCATCACGATCACGCCCGGCGTCAGGAAGGTGATGTAGGAGCCGCCGCCGAACCCCGGCATGTCACTGACGCTGCTGAAGAGCTGACTGAACAGCAGCAGCCACACCATCGGCTGCATGAGCGTGAAGAACAGGTATGCCGGCTGCCGAGCGAGGATCCGCATCGAGCGGCCGGTCAGGTAGTTGGAGTGGCGCAACGTCGTGATCATCAGGCTGACTCCTCCTCGCGCCGGTCCTCCTGCGCGGACCGGTACGAACGGCCCGCGTGGTGCAGATACACCTGTTCCAGCGACGGCCGGGCGGCGGTCACGGTCGCCAGCGGTACGCCGGCCGCCTCGAACGCGGCGACCACGCCGGCCAGCACCCGGCTGGCGCTGGCCGCACGGGCGTACAGGTCGGTGCCGTCCACGGTGACCTCGTCGATGCCGTCGACGCCCAGCAGCGCCGCCCGCGCCGACTCGACCAGGTCGGGCGAGGCGACTCCGGCGTGGATGGTGTCGCCGGCCAGCCCGTCCTTGAGTTGCTCGGGCGAGCCGCTGGCCACCACCGTGCCCCGATCCACGATCACCAGGTGGTCGGCGAGCCGGTCGGCCTCTTCGAGATAGTGGGTGGTGAGCAGAACGGTCAGGTCACCGGCGCGGGTCAGGTCGGCGATCGCCGTCCACAGTTCGCTGCGTGCCTCCGGGTCGAGGCCGGTGGTCGGCTCGTCGAGGAAGAGCACCTTGGGCGAGTGGATCAACGCCATCGCCACGTCGAGCTTGCGCTGCATGCCCCCGGACCACTTGCGGGTGATCCGTCCGGCCGCCTCCGACAGGCCGAACCGGGCGAGGATCGCGTCGGCGTCCCGCCCCGCGTCGGCGCGGTTCGCGCCGTAGATGCGCGCCTGGAGGATGAGGTTCTCCCGGCCGGTCAGGTTCGGGTCGAAGCTGGGCTTCTGGGGGACGTAGCCGATGACCCGGCGTACCGCTGTCGGGTTCTTGGCGACGTCGATGCCGGCCACCAGGGCGGTGCCGGAGTCCGGGGTGGAGAGGGTGGTCAGGATCTTGACCGCGGTGGTCTTGCCGGCGCCGTTGGGACCCAGCAGGCCCAGGATGGTGCCCTGCGGGGCGGCGAAGCTGACCCCGCGCAGGGCGGGCACCGGCGGCGGGGCGTTACGGCCGCGACCCCGGGCGGCCGGCGGGGCGTAGCTCTTGACCAGATCGACCGCCTCGATGCCGGTCCCGACCTCGGCCCTCGCACCGGGT
The DNA here is from genome assembly GCF_000204155.1 of Micromonospora maris AB-18-032. Lineage (NCBI taxonomy): Bacteria > Bacillati > Actinomycetota > Actinomycetes > Micromonosporales > Micromonosporaceae > Micromonospora > Micromonospora maris. The sequence goes on from NC_015434.1 coordinate 4,496,594, forward strand.
GGCTCGGTCTGGTTGCGGGTGGTGACGGACACGCTGTCCTCCTACGGATGGGAGACGGTGGGGCGCGGGGCCCGGGCCGCTTCGAGTCGCTCGACGACCTCGTCCGGCCGACTCAGGGCGGCGAGATGCCCGCCGTCCATCTCGTCGGGGACGATCCCCAGGCGATCGCGGACGAGACGGCGCTGGAACTCGGCGGGGAAGAACCGGTCCTCGCGGCAGAGCAGGTACCGGGTGGGCACGTCCGGCCAGGCGGACAGCGGCCAGGGATCGGCGAACAACCCGTCGGACTGCTCACGCGGTGGGTGCCGCAGCGCCTCCTCCAGCACATCCGGTGGCAGGTCGTGCAGGAAGGTGGTGATCGGGTCGAACGGCGCGTCGGGGTCGCGGCCGTCGTGCACGTCCTGGGCGCGCCGGGCGGCGTCGGCGCCGGTGGCTGCCCACCACTGTCCCGCGGACTCGCCGGGTCGCGGCACCATCGCGTTCAGCAGCACCAGCAGGTCGACCGGCAGCCGGGCGCACACCAACGGCCCGACGAAGCCGGCCAGCGACTGTGCCACCACGACCAGGTCCCGACGCTCGCCGATCGCCTCCACGACCACGTCCACGTAGCGGTCGAGCCCGGCCGAGTCGTCGTCGCAGGGCAGGTCCGGGGCCACCACGTCGTGCCCGCGGGCGCGCAGCAGCGGGATCACCCGGTGCCAGAACCAGGAGTCTGAGCCCGCACCGTGGAGCAAGACGTAGGTGGCCATGCCGGTCCTCTCTTTGCGGGCATGCCGGAGCGAAACCACGTAATCAGAGGCGGGTGGCGGGGTAAAGGACAGCCACGACACTGAGCAACCTGGAAGAAGGGGCCGGGGCAGCCACTACAGCACCTCGACGTGCGGGTCCCCGGCGTGGGCCAGCACGCCACGCGCGTCGAACAGCAGCCGGGCGTGGGCCGTCAGCACCTCGGGCTGGTGGGCGGTGTGGTCCTGGAGCAGCAGGCTCAGATCCGCCGCACGCAGCGCCGCCGTCAGGTCGGCGGTCGCCGGCACCGGCTCGCCGTCGACGGTGAAGCGCGGGGTGAACGGATCGTGGTAACTCACCCGCGCGCCGCGCGCCCGCAGGTCACGCACCACGTCGTACGCCGGCGACATCCGCACGTCGCGGATGTTCGGTTTGTACGTCACCCCGAGCAGCAGCACGTGCGCCCCGGCCAACTCGCCGCCGTGCGTGCGCAGCAGGTCCGCGCAGCGTTCGACGACGTACGCGGGCATGCCGGCGTTGATCCGTTCGGCCGCGTCGATAAGCGTGCTCTCCAGCCCCACCGAGCGCGCCTTGAACGCGAGGTAGTGCGGGTCCACCGGGATGCAGTGGCCGCCCACGCCCGGCCCCGGCCGGAACGGCTCGAAGCCGAACGGCTTGGTGGCGGCGCAGTCGACCACGTCCCAGATGTCGATGCCGAACCGGTGGCAGAAGATCGCCATCTCGTTCACCAGCGCGATGTTGACGTGCCGGTACGTGTTCTCCAGCAGCTTGGCCATCTCGGCCTCGCGGGTGCCCCGGGCCCGGACCACCTTCTCCACGAACCTGCCGTACAGCTCGATCGCCCGGGTCCGGCAGCCGGGCGTGTAGCCACCCACCACCTTCGGAGTCTTGGCCATGGTGCGGACCCGGTTGCCGGGGTCGATCCGCTCCGGGGAGAACGCCAGGTGGAAATCGACTCCCGCGGTGAGGCCGGAGGTCTGCTCCAGGATCGGCCGCACCACCTCGTCGGTGGTGCCCGGGAAGGAGGTCGACTCCAGCACCACAAGCATGCCGGGACGCAGTCGGGCGCCCACCGCGGCGGCCGCCGACCGTACCGCCCCGAGGTCGGGGGCGCCCTCGGCGTCCAGCGGCGTCGGGACACAGATCACCACCGCGTCCGACGCGCCGAGCGCGGCCGGGTCGCTGCTGACCGTGAATCCCGCGATGCTCATCGCGGTCAGGTCGTCGTCCAGCACGTCGTCGATGTGCGAGCGGCCGGCGGCAAGCTCGGCCGTCACCACCGGATCCACGTCGTAACCGATGACCACCATGCCGCTGGTACTCATCTGCTGGGCCAGCGCGAGCCCGACGTAACCCAGGCCGCACACCGTCACGTCCGCTCTCATGCCAGCGATCCCTCCTCGGCCGGCACGGTCCCACCTGCCTGGTGCATCCGGACGACCTGGCCGCGGGCCACGTCGATGTCGAACTCCGCGCCGCTCCACACGTCGGCCGGGTCCACCGGCTGGGGCTGCTCCACCACCGCGTTACGCGACTCGGTCAGCCCGTCGAGCAGCCACTCGTAGTGCTCCGGTCGGACCTGCTCGGCCTCGCAGAAGTCGCGCAGGGTCGCCACGTAGAACGCCATGATCTCCGGGTAGTGGGCCGCGATGATCCGCTCGGCGGCCTGCTCGGCCACCACCTGCTTGTCGCTGAACGCCGCCGTGGCCAGCTCGGTGAGGGTCGCCTCGGTGAGCACCTCACGCTCGATGCTCTCGACCGTCTCCGGGGTGAAGATCCGCCGGAGCACCCGCTCGCGCACGATGTCGCGCTGCTGCGGGCCGTGGGCGTAGAACCGGATCGCGTTCTGGAACATCCAGCGCAGCGGGAACAGCACCCGCTCCGGGAACGCGGTCTGCTCGAACATGACGTCCGGGTAGGCCCGCATCTCCTCCTCGATCTCACCCTGGATCCGGGTCATGTGCAGGTAGAGGCCGGTGGCTCGTTCCAACGCGGCGCTGCGGGTCTCGCCGTAGAAGACCGTCTGCCGGTGGAAGAAGTTGCGCACCATCTTGATCAGCCGGTCGGTCTCCGTCTCCGCGAAGACCTCGGCGGGGCCCAGTCGCAGGCAGCAACCGACCGCCTGCAGCACCCGGCCGGACTGGTAGTCGCTGCCGGTCGCGATCCGCAGGCCCGGGCGGCGCAACTGGTGCTGACCGCCGATGGCGAAGCTCCAGACCCGGAACGTCTTGAGCGCGTCGCTGCTGTCCGGGAAGACCATGGTCTCCGGCAGACCCATCCCGGCGAACGCCCAGAACAGGAACAGGTCGTGCCCGATCAGGGTGTGCCACCGCCACTTCTCGTCCCGGTCCACCCCGCCGTTCTCCAGGAAGACCAGCGCCGCGTCGAACCCGCTCACCGGGGCCCGGTCCAGCACCAGCGTCCGATCCTCGAACAGGTAGGCCCGCCGGCCGGACGGGTCGACAAGCGCCCCGAAGCGTCGACCGTGCTCGTCGACGCCGGCCAGCGGCACGGTGATCGTCGTCCCGTCCGCCGTCGTCACCGTCATCGCGTCGCCGGTGCGCCGCCGCTTACCCCGGGGCAGTTCCGCGTGGGCGCGTACGGTGGCCAGGTCGACCGGCACCGCGCACGGGTCCAGGCCGGCGGCGCGCAGCCGGAGCGGCTCGGCGAACGCCGGCCGGTAGTGCCGGAACAGCCGCAGCGCGGCGGTGAACTTGTAGGTCAGGAACGGCATGACGCCGTCGACGGTCGGGCTGTCGTCGAAGATCGCCGCGATCGACCGCAGGGTGTCCGGGTGGTAGACGGTGTCCCCGTCGGACACCGCGATCGTGGCGGTCTGCAACCGTTCCCAGCGCTGGTCCCGCCGGCACATCTCGTAGACGGTGGCGATGCAGGTGTCCACTCCCAACCGGGCCGCGTTGCCGGCACCGGGCATCTGCTGGGGCAGGCTGACCAGCCGGGCCGGACCGGGGTTGGTCTCGATCGCCTTCGCCACGATGGCGTCCGAGCCGTCCGACGAGTTGTTGTCGACCATCACCACCACCAGCCGGTGCAGGTCGATGCCCTCCTGGTGCAGCAGCGAGTCGATGGTGGCGGCCAGGTGCGGCGCCTCGTCCATGAACTTGATGACGATGAAGATGTCCCGGCCCTCTCGGATCAGGGCGTCGATGTCGGGCAGCGGCCGGCTCTGCTCCTCGCCGAAGCGGGCCCGCCGGCCGCGCAGGAACCGTTCGACGACGCGGCGCTGGCCGGCCAGGACGTCGTCGCGCAGCTCGGTGCGACCGTCATCGATCAGTGCCGCCCGGTCCAGCAGGACCCGACGGGCGTCGTCGACCTGCTCCGGCAGCAGCGGGTCCACATCGGAGCTGCGGCCCAGGGCCAGCAGCGGGCTCTCGGTCGCGGTCTCGGCCGGTTGCCGACGGTTCAGCTCCGTCCACATCCGGTGGTAAAGGGGTTCAGCAGGGTTGCCCAGGAACGGGTTCACCAGACCTCCGTTGACGTCAGGGGTTGCGCAGTAGATGAGGGCCGATGCTCGCCACGTCCGGGCATCCGCAGGTGGCCATGACCAGATCGAGTTCGCGCAGGTAAAGGTCGAGCACGGCGCGTACGCCCGATTCGCCGTCGACGGCCAGACCCCACAGCACCGGGCGGCCCGCGAAGACCACCCGGGCGCCTGTCGCGACCGCCTTGAGCACGTCGGTGCCGCGCCGGACCCCGCCGTCGAGGTAGACCTCGGCCGATCCGCCCACCACGTCCAGGACGTCGGGCAGCGCGGTCATGGTGGCGACCGAGCCGTCCACCTGACGCCCGCCGTGGTTGGAGACCAGCACTCCGCTCGCCCCGAGCTGCACCGCACGCTCGGCGTCCGAGGGCGCGACGATCCCCTTGACCACCAGCGGCAGATCGGTGACGCTGCGGATCCACTCGACGTCCTGCCAGGTCAGCCGCGGGTCGACCAGGACGGCGTTGAGGTCGGCGAGGGTCGGGTCCTGCTCCGTGCCGACGGGCAGGTTGACCGGTCGTACGCCCGGCGGGAGGCGGAACGCGTTGCGGATGTCCCGGTCGCGGTAGCCGATCACCGGAAGGTCGACGCCGAGCACGATCGCCCGGTAGCCGGCCGCCTCGGCGCGCTCGATCAGACTGCGGGTGAGGCCGCGGTCGCGCAGGCAGTAGAGCTGGAACCAGAGCGGACCGGTGGCCGCCTTGGCCACGTCCTCCAGCGTGGTGCTGGAGAAGACGCTCACGATGTTCAACAGCCCGGCCGCTCCGGCGGCGCGGGCCACCGCCAGCTCCCCGTCGGGGTGCGCCATGGTGTGGTACGACGTCGGCGCGACACCGATCGGACCGGCGAGCGGCACGCCGAGCGCCGTGGTGTGAAGCGTCCGGGTGCCGACGTCGATCAGCATCCGGGGCACCAGCGTCAGCCGGTGGAATGCCTCTTCGTTGGCCCGTACGGTGCGCTCGTCCCCCGCCCCACCGGCCACGTAGTCCCACACGTCGGTGGGGAGCACGGCCTGGGCGACGGCGGCGAAGTCCTCGGCGCGGACGAAACGGGTTGGTACGGCTGGCATCGTGTCCTCCGGTCGGAGACCCGGTCCCGGCGCGGTGCCACCGGGATCGTTACCGACGACTGTGCCTGCCCCGGCGTTGCTCTTGTTCTCCGAGAATGCGCAGCCCGCGCAGTGTCCGCACGGCTGCGGTTCTGCCACGGTGGACGGCGGAGGTGTTCGGTGACACTCGATCCGTACACGGCCGCGTTCCTCCGCCGGATGCGCGCCACCCATCCCGACCTGGGCGCCACGGTGACCGATCCGGATCAGGCACGCCGGATCCAGGACCGCGCCCGCTATCCCCGTGGGCCCCAGATGGCCCAGGTGACGAACCTGACCGCGGACGGCGTCCCGGTCCGGATCTATCGCCCGGCCGGGCCGACGGGGCCGCTGCCGGTGGTGGTCTACCTGCACGGTGGCGGCTGGGTGCTCTGCGGTCTCGACACGCACGACGGGGTGTGCCGGCAGTTGGCCGACCGGGCGAAAATGCTTGTGGTGTCGGTGGACTACCGCCTGGCACCGGAGCATCCGTTCCCGGCCGCGCCGGACGACGCCTACACGGCCACCTGCTGGGTGCAGCGGCGGGTGGCGCAGTGGGGTGGCGACCCCGACCGGCTCGCGGTGGCCGGTGACAGCGCGGGCGGCGCCCTGGCCGCCGCGACCTGTCTGCGCGCCCGCGACCTCGACTTTCCCCGGATCGCGTACCAGCTGCTCGTCTACCCGGTGACCGACTGCCTGGCACCCCGCACCCGGGACGACACCCACTCCCTGCTCACCGCCGAGCACATGCGCTGGTACGTGGCCCGGTACCTGCGGCACCCAAGCGACGGGGAGCACCCGTACGCGTCGCCGCTGCGCGCCCCCGACCTCGGTGGACTGCCGCCCGCCCTGGTCCTGCTCGCCGAGCACGACCCGCTGCGCGACGAGGGTGAGGCGTACGCGGTCCGGCTCGCCGAACACGGTGTGCCCGTCGAGACGCACCTCGTCGAAGGCCTCTTCCACGGCCTGTTCGGCCTCGGCGACCTGGTGCCGGTGGGCCGCCGCGCCGAAACCCTCGCGGTCGCCGGCCTGCGCGCCGCGTTACGTGGGGATGCGCACGTCTGAAGATTCCCTCGCCGCACGGCGGAGGGCAGATTGGTGGCACCCCCAAGGCAACCACGCATCGAAGGGACGAGTCATGAACAACGACCCGGCAGAACTGAGCGCCCGGATCGGCCGCGTGATGGGCGAGGTACTGGTCCGCGAGCCACTCGGCGCCGACGAGGACTTCTTCAAGAGCGGCGGCGACTCGCTGCGCGCGGTGGAGATGCTCCAGCGTCTGGCCCGCCTGGACGGCTGGGCCGACCGGCTGGGCACGCCGGAGACTCAAGCGCGCCTGCTGGAGGAGGTGTTCGAGGTGGCCACGCCGCGGGCTCTCGCCGCAGCGGCGTACGCCTCCGCGAGCTGACCCACGATGCTCAGCGACCTGTGCCGCATCCGCGCCGACGCACCGGACGCGGTGGCCGTGCGGACCGCCACCACCCGCGGGTCCTGGGTCGACACGACCTGGGCGCAGCTGTCCGCGGACGCCATGGCGGCGGCCCGACGTGCCGGGTGGCAGGCGCCCGAGACCCCTGTGGTGCTGGTGCTCGACGGCACCGCGGCAGGGATCGCCACCCTCCTCGGGCTCCTGGAGGCCGGCGTGGACATCGTCCTGTTGGAGGAGCAGACCTCCCACCTGGCCGACCCACGCTCCGCGGTCCACCTGCTCGGCGCGGACACGCTGATCGGCCCACCGGCGGCCCTCACCGCCGCCGGGGACCAGTTCGCGTACCGGTGGCACTACACCGAATACCGGGCCGACACCGGCCCGGCCGGTCCCCACGCGAGCCGGTCCAGCCGGATCTACCAGCTGACCTCCGGCTCGACGGGTGAGCCGCGGGCGGCCCGGCAGACACTGCCCGGTGTGCTGGCCGGCGCGGTGGCGTACCGGGATCTGTTCGAGGTCACCGCGGACGACATCGTCCTGGTGACGGTGCCGCTACCGCACTCGTACGGGCTGGCCGGGACGCTCTGCGCGTTGCTGGCCGGGGCGACGCTCATGACGTTGTCGCGGTTCAGCATCCGGTCGGTGCTGGCCGGTCTCGACGAGGGCGCCTCGGTGCTGCTCGGCATGCCCATGGTGTACCGGCTGCTGTCACCGGTGCTGCGGACCCGGCCCGCGCCGCCCCGGCTGCGCATCGCGCTCTCCGCCGGAGGGCCGATGAACGCCGCCGCCGACGCCGAGGCCCGGGCCGCGCTGCGGGTGCCGGTGCGGCAGATCTACGGCATCACCGAGGCCGGTCTGGTCGCCTGCGTGCCGTACGCGGTGCAGGACTGGCCGGCGGGCAGCGTGGGCCGAGCGGCACCCGGCGTGAGCCTGCGCGTCGAGGCGATCACCGACCCGACGGACCAGGAGCCGGCGCACGCCGAGCCTGGTACGACCGGTCGGCTGCTGGTCCGCGGGCCGGCCCTGTTCGAGGGCTACGCGGGCAGCGACACACCACACCTGACCCCGGACGGCTACTACGACACCGGTGACATGGTGCGGCTGGACCCGGACGGTTTCCTCACCGTGCTCGGCCGCAAGGGCGCCTTCATCAACGTGGGCGGTCGCAAGGTCAGCCCGCAGCGGGTCGAGCGGTTGCTCGGCCAGCACCGGGCGGTCCGCGACGTCTTCGTCTTCGGCATGGAACGCGACGACGGCGAGCAGGAGATCCAGGCGGCCGTCGTCCTCAACCCCGACACCGGCGTCGACGAGGTGTTGGCGTACTGCCGGGCCGGTGCGCTGATGCCTTACGAGGTGCCGCACCACCTGCACGTGCTGGAGCGGATGCCGCGCACCGGCATGGGCAAGGTCGACCGGCAGGAGGTGCTGGCGGCGACCCGTCAGCCGCCGACCCCATCCCCAATCACCCGACAGGAGAGCACACGATGACGAGCACCATGTCTGAGCAGGCGTACGACCTCGGCGGAGTCGGCGACACCGCACTGTGGATGGCCGCCTACCGGGCCCGGGAGAGCCGCCGCCCCGACCGCCTGTACGACGACCCGTACGCGGAGCTGCTCGCCGGCGACAAGGGGCGGTCCCTGCTGACCCACTTCCACACCCCGCACGCCAACGACGACGGCAACCCGTACCTGGCCATCCGCACCCGCTGGTTCGACGACCTGCTGGCCAACCTGCCGCCCGGCTCGCAGGCCGTGGGGCTGGGCGCCGGACTGGACACCCGGTCGTACCGGATGGACTGGCCGGAGGGCGTCACCCTCTACGAGATCGACCAGCCGGCCGTGCTGGCGTACAAGGAGAGCCGGCTCGCCGGGTCGGGCGCGAAGCGGCGGGTCGACTGCCGGACGATCCCGGTGAACCTCAGCGACGACTGGGTCAGCGCGCTCGCCGCCGCCGGTCACGACCCCTCCCGCCCGACCACCTGGTTCGCCGAGGGGGTGCTGTTCTACCTGCCCGAGGAGGGTGCCCGGCAGGTGCTGCGCGACGCGGCCGAGCTGTCCGCCCCGGGCAGCCGTGTCGCCGCCGACCTGGTCGGCACCGGCATCTTCAAGTTCCCGTACACCCGGCAGTTCCTCAAGCGGCTCGAAGAGGCCAACAGCCCCTGGCAGTTCGGGGTGGACGACCTGCCCGCCTTCCTCGGGTCGGCCGGCTGGAGCGGCGTCGAGGTGGTCGAGCCGGGCAACCCGTCGGCCAACTACGGCCGGTGGCCGGAGCACGCCTCGCCCACGAACATCTCGATCCTGCCGCGGATCTACCTGGTCAGCGGCGTCAAGTAGGACGCACGACGAAGGGGCCGGGCGACGATGCCCGGCCCCTTTTCGTCGGTCCGATCAGGCGCCCTGGTCGGGCAGGGCCAGCCAGTCCGGGTTCGCCCGGGCCCAGGCCACCAGCTGACGCAGGCCGTCCTCCAGCGGCGTGTCGCACGACCAGTTGAGCACCTTGCGCGCCTTGGCGTTGTCCGGGATGCGCCGGGACAGGTCCTCGTACGCCGCGCCGAGCCGCTGCGCCGTGTCGACCTCGGTCACCGGCACGGTGCTCGCGGTGAGGCGGAGGATGACCGCGACCACCTCGGCCATGGTCGTCTCCGTCATGCTGCCGATGTTGAACGCCTCCCCCACCGCGTCGGCGCTCGCCGCGGCGGCGAGGGTGCCGGTCACCGCGTCGTCGACGTAGGTGAAGCAGCGGGTCTGCCGACCGCCGTCGTAGAGCACCGGGGAACGTCCGTTCAGCACCCGGTGCACGGTCCGGCTGACCACGTACGCCGGCCGCTGGCGGGGGCCGTACGCGTTGAAGTACCGCACCACGGTCGCGGCCAGGCCGTGCTGGCGGACGAAGGCGAAGGTGAGGTGCTCGGCCAGGGCCTTGCTCGTCGAGTACGTCCAACGGTCGGCGGTCGTCGGGCCCAGCACCCGCTCGGCGTCCTCGGCCCAGGGGACCGCCGGATTGCGGCCGAAGACCTCGCTGGTGCTGGCGACGACCACCCGCGCGCCGACCTCGGCGGCCCGCTCCAGCACACGCCGGGTGCCGGTGAAGTTGATGTCGATGACGTCGAGCGGGCGGGACAGGTACTGGTCGACGCCGACGACAGCGGCCAGGTGGTAGACCACGTCGACGTCCGGTCGGATCGCGGCGGCCAGCGCCTCGGGGTCGCGGACGTCGCCGGTGACGTGCCGGCTGTGCTGACGCGCGATCCGTTGCTCCGGCGGCGGGGGCGCCGCGTCGAAGACGGTCACCTCGTCACCCTGGGCGACCAGCCGTTCCACCAGGTGACTGCCGAGGAACCCGCAGCCGCCGGTGACGACCGCGCGGGCGCCGCTCATCGCCCCACACCGCGGTATCGGTAGCCGAGTTCACGCAGCCGCACGACGGTCTCCTTAGGGAAGTAGGCCCGACCGTCGAGGACCAGACAGGACGGGGCGACCGGCAGGGCCGCGAAGTCGATGTCCCGGAACGGACGGTGGTAGGCCAGGACGGCCACGCAGACCGCGTCCTGCACCGCCTCGGTGAGGCTGCTCGCCGGACGGACGCCGAACGTCTCCTTGATCCGGGCCTCGTCGATCAGCGGATCGTAGAGACTCACCTCGGCGCCGGCCCGTTGCAGCTCCGCGACCAGCGGCTGGACCGGGGTGGACCGCAGGTCACCGGTGTCGTTCTTGAACGCCAGCCCCAGCACGGCGATCCGGGCGCCGGCCACCTGCCGGCCGGCGGCGGCCAGCTCGTCGATGAGCAACCGTGCCGTCCAGCCGGGCATCTCCGCGTTGACCTGCCGACCCACCGCCGGGGTACGCAGTTCCAGCCCGTGATCCGCGGCCGACCGGTGCACCATCCACGGGTCCTTGGTCAGGCAGGAGCCACCCACCCCGATGCTGGGCAGCAGGATGTTGACCGTCCCACCGCCCTTGGCCAGGGTGTTTGCCGCCGAGATGACGTCGAGCACGTCCACCTCGTACAGCGCGCAGAACCGAGCCAGCTCGTTGGCGAGGGCGATGTTGAGGTCGATCCACCAGTTGTCGGCCAGCTTGGCGATCTCGGCCGCCTCCGGCGAGTCCTGCTCGATGACCTGCACACCGAGAGCGTCGTGCCAGAAGGTCGCGGCGGCGCGGGTGGCCCGGGGAGTCAGCCCACCGACGATCATCGGGATGCTCTCCAGGTCGGCCAGCGCGTTCCCCTCCGCCAGGCGTTCCGGGGTCATCGCCAGGTCGAAGTCCGTACCTGCCGTCAGGCCACCGGCTTCCAGCAGCGGACGCACCAGGCGGCGTGTCGTGCCCGGTGGCACGGTGCTCTTGAGCAGCACCAGCTGCCCGGGCCGCAGGTGCTGCCCGAGGGTGGTGCAGGCGCCGCGCAGCTGCGTGTCGTCGAGTGTCCCGTCGGGGCGTACCGGGGTGCCCACCGCGATGAGCACCACGTCGGTGTCGGTCAGGTCCTCGGCCCGTACGCTCGCCGTCAGGCGACCGGACTGCACCGACCGGGCCACCCGGTCGAGCAGCGCGGTCTCGGCGAAGCGGCTGTATCCCTCGTTGAGTTCCGCCACCACCTGCTCGTCGATGTCCACGGCGCGTACGCGCATCCCGCGGTCGGCAAGGGTGGCCGCGACGCACTGGCCCACGTATCCGAGGCCGAGAACCCCGACCGTCACCTCCGACATCGCGTCACCGCCGCCGGGCGGCGAACTGCTCCAGCATCGGTACGATGCCGCCGGGTGTCGGCGAGAGCATCAGCTCCTCGTGCAGTCGGGCGGCGCCCTCGCGGAACGCCGGTTCGGTGGCGACCCGGGCCACCTGGTCACGGATCACGTCCACGCCGGGCTTGCTGAGGTCGAGCACCTCGCCGGCGCCGTGCGCGGTGACGAAGCCGCCGGTGACCGGGGCCAGCGGGTACCGCGAGCCGGTGACCACACCGTCCTCCGAGGTGGTCACGCCGATCTGCAGGTCGAGGAAGTCGACCACCAGCTGCGGCACCCGCGAGTACGCCGCGGTGACCATGCTGGCCAGACCACCGTGGTGGATCAGCAGCGAGCAGGTGGGCATCAGCTGGTCCAGCGGGAAGTAGTCGATCAGCCGTACGTTCTCCGGCACCCGGGTCACCTGGGCGAGCTGGACGTCGTTGAGCGTGGCGACCACCTCGACGTCGAGTTCGCCGAGCGCGTCGAGCAGCAACCCGACGTGGCTCCAGTCCGCGGCCATGTACGCGCGGGTGGACACCCCGAGCGAGACCGCGATCCGGGGCCGCTCCGGCACCGGGTACAGCCACGGCGGAATGGCCTCCTGGGTGACGTGCGGGATCCACTGCACCGGCAGCACCCGGGTGTCGACCGGCATGTTGATCGACGAGGGCATCGGGTTGATGGTCCATTCGCCGAGCAGCAGCTCCCGGTCGACGTCGACGCCGTAGCGCTCGGCCATCGGCCGTACCGTCTCGACCAGCGGGTTGTCCACCCGCGACGCGCCCAGGTCGCCGGCGAGCCGGATGAAGGTGTCCATGCTCCAGCCGACGTGGTCCGGGCCGGTGTACCGGGCCTGCCGGGCACCGACCGCGCGGGCCGCCACCGCCGCACCCGGCATGCACGGGTCCCAGATCACCAGGTCGGGACGCCACCCGCGGAAGAACTCGACAAGGCCGTCCATGGCCGGCATCGGCGTCTCCGGTGACGCCTTGTACGGCATGAAGTCCCACATGGTGGGAAGCAGGAACTGGCTGAAGGTCATCCAGGTGCCGATGTCCTGGACCGGCAGGTCCAGGGCCGCGGTGATCTGGCCGACGTCCGCCCGCTCCCGCCCCCAGACCCCGCCCGGTCCCAGCGGATGCGGCATCGCGTCCGGGGCACACAGCGGCGCGAACGGGAGGCCCTGGCCGGTGACGGCGTCGCCGATCGAGGGGTGGGAGGCCACGTACACCTCGTGCCCGGCCGACCGCAGGGCCCAGGCCAGCGGTACGACGGGATAGAGGTGGGCCGGGGCGGGCCAGACCACGAACGCGACGCGCATCGGGGCTCCTTCTGGTCGCAGTGCAGACATGAATCGCATGTCAGTCTCGGCTGGCCCTCCACCGTGGGCACCTTCGATATTGCGGAAAGCCTGGTCGGCCAGCCGCGCATTCTTGAAGGTGCGCCCGTCGCGGCCCCGCCACCACGATGAGCGCCATGCCAACCAGCGACACGATCACGCTTTCCCAGGCCGACTACGTGCGGCTGCTCGTGCACGGCACGACGGCCTTCGAGCTGCTCCGGACCGCCTTGGAACTGGAGCTGTTCGAGCGCCTGGAGAAAACGGCGATCGGGCTGACCGTCGACGAGGTGGCCACCGCGCTCGACGTCCAGCCGCAGGCCGCCCGCGTGCTGCTGCTCGGGTTGAGCAGCCTCGGGCTGGTCGAGGTGCACGAGGGCCGGCACGTCAACACGCCGATGGTCCGCCGCAAGCTGCTGCGCGACTCGCACCGGTTCCTCGGCCCGCTTGTCGACATCCAGGCCCGGGTCATCAATCCCGCCATGGGTGATCTCGCCGACGCCGTACGGGAGAACCGCAACGTGGGGTTGCGTCACTTCGACTCACCCGGCGACACGCTGTACCAGCGGCTGACCGCGTACCCCGAACTCCAGCAGGTGTTCTACGCGAACATGGGTGACGCCTCGGCCAAGGCGCTGGAGCAGTTGCTCGGGCTCTACGACTTCTCCGGCCTGCGCCACGTCGTCGACCTCGGCGGCGGCGACGGCACGAATGCCGTCGCGATCGCCAAGCGGTATCCGGACCTGCGGGTCACCGTCTTCGACCAGCCGACGGTCACCACCCTGGCCGCCGAACGGGTGGACGATCCCGACGTCGCGTCGCGGGTGGCCTTCCAACCGGCGGACCTGCTCACCGACCCGCTGCCGACCGACGCCGACGCGATCTGCTACCTGCACATCTTCGAAATCTGGTCGCTGGAGCGCAACACCGAGCTGCTACGGCGGTGCTGGGAGGCGCTGCCGGAGGGCGGAGTCTGCCTGGTCTACAGCTTCGTCTCCCGCGACGACGGCACCGGGCCGATGAGCGCCGGGCTGGTGTCGCCGTACTTCCTGACGCTCGCCTCCGGGGAGGGGATGACGTACTCGGCGCGGGACATGGCACAGGCCGTCCGCGACGCGGGCTTCCGCCAGGTCGAGGAGCACCGCGACCTCGGCTTCAGTCACGCTCTCGTCGTCGGCCGCAAGTAGGCGGTGACCCGGTGTCGCTGGAACCGATCGCCATCGTCGGAATGGCCTGCCGCTTCGCCGGCGGGATCGACTCCCCGGACGCCTTCTGGGAGATGCTCTGCGACGGGCGCGACGCCGTCGGCGACCTGCCCGCGGGCCGCTGGGACTGGTACGCCCAGCAGGGCCGGGAGCACGCCACGGCCGTGCGGTCAGCGACCAGCCGGGGCGCGTTCCTGGACGACATCGCGGGCTTCGACGCGGACTTCTTCGGCGTCACCCCACGGGAGGCCACGCTGATGGACCCGCAGCAGCGGATGGTGCTGGAGCTGGCCTGGGAGGCGTTGGAACACGCGGGGATTCCGCCGGGACAGCTGGCCGGCACCGACACCGGCGTCTACGTCGGCGTCGGCGCCGACGACTACGGCCGGCGGATGCTGGAGGACCTGCCCCGGATCGAGGCGTGGACCGGCGTCGGCGGTGGCTACTGCGGCGTGGCCAACCGGGTCTCCTATCTGCTGGATCTGCGGGGCCCGAGCATGGTGCTGGACACCGCCTGCTCGTCGTCGCTTGTCGCCGTGCACCTGGCCGCGCAGGCGCTGCGCAACGGGGAGTGCCCGGTGGCGCTCGCCGGCGGGGTCCTGGTGATCGCCGCACCGGGTCTGTCGCTGGTGCTCGACGCCGCCGGCGCCACCGCCCCCGACGGTCGCAGCAAGGCGTTCGACGCCGCCGCCGACGGGTACGGCCGGGGCGAGGGCGGCGGGGTCGTCGTACTCAAGCGGTTGGCCGACGCCCGGCGCGACGGTGACCGGGTGCTGGCCGTGCTCCGGGGCAGCGCGGTGCACCAGGACGGCCGCACCGACGGGATCATGGCCCCGAGCGCGCAGGCCCAGGCCCACCTGCTCCGCCGGGCGTACCAGAACGCGGGGGTGGACCCGTCGACCGTCGGCTACGTGGAGGCGCACGGCACCGGGACCCGGGCCGGCGACCCGCTGGAGGCGCAGGCGATGTCGGCGGTGCTCGGGGCCGGACGCCCCGCCGACCGACCCCTGTTGATCGGCTCGGCCAAGACGAACATCGGGCACCTGGAGGCCGGCGCCGGAGTGGCCGGACTGATCAAGGCAGTGCTCACGCTGCGACACGGCGTCATCCCGCCGAGCCTGCACGTGCACACCCCGAACCCGGCCATCCCGTGGGACACCGCCGGCCTGAAGGTGGTCACCGAACTCACCCCCTGGGTGCAGACCGAGGGTCCCCGGCGCGCGGGCGTCTGCGGCTACGGGTACGGCGGCACAATCGCCCACGTCATCCTGGAGGCCGCCGACGAGCAGCCAGCCGCCGACGAGCAATCGGCCACCGACGTGCCCGACCCGGCGACACCGCAGCCGGCGCTGTACCCCCTCTCCGGCGCGTCCGCCGCCGCCGTCGGCCAGTACGCCGCCCGCCTGGCCGACCGGCTCGACCGCCCGCACCCGCCCGCCCTCGCCGACGTCGGGTACACCCTGGCCCGCCGCCGCGACGAGCTGCCGTACCGGGCCACCGTGGTCGCCGCGGACCGCACCGAACTGGTCGAGCGGCTGCGCGCGCTGGCCGCCCCGAGCGGCGTCGGCGAGATCGGCCGCGCCTCCGCACCGGCCGGTCGGGGCGTGGTCTGGGTCTTCTCCGGTCACGGCTCACAGTGGATCGGGATGGGTCGCGAGCTGCTGCACGCCGAACCGGTGTTCGCGGAGGTGCTCGACGAACTCGAACCGATCTTCCAGGCGGAGCTGGACGTCTCGCCCGGCGCGGCGTTGCGGGCGCAGACCGCCCACCCGGTCGACGTGATCCAGCCGCTGATCTTCGCGGTCCAGGTGGCGCTCGCCGCGGTGCTGCGCGCACACGGCGCGCACCCGGCCGCGGTGCTCGGACACTCGGTGGGTGAGATCGCCGCGGCGGTCACCGCCGGCCTGCTCACCCGGGAACAGGGGGCCCGGCTCGTCTGCCGACGCTCGGTGCTGCTGCGTCGGGTGGCCGGGCAGGGCGCGATGGCGATGGTGGACCTGCCACCCGAGGAGGCCGAACAGCGGCTCACCGACGACGGCGACGTCTGCGTGGCGATCGCCGCCTCGCCGGTCGCGACGGTGATCTCCGGTTCGGCGGCAGCGGTCCGCGCGGTCAGTCGCCGGTGGGCCGACGAGGGCCTCGACGTCCGGATGGTCGACTCCGACGTGGCCTTCCACAGCTCGCAGATGGACGAGCTGACCGCCGACCTCGCCGCCGCCTGCGCCGACCTGCCGCCGGCCGAGGTTCCGACCGTCGCGGTCTACTCCACGGCGTCGACCGACAGCCGCACCGCCGCACCGCGCGACGGCGCGTACTGGGCGGCCAATCTGCGCGAGCAGGTGCGTCTGGCGCAGGCCGTCGAGGCCGCCGCGGCCGACGGGTACCGACTGTTCCTGGAGGTGTCCGCGCACCCGGTCGTGACGCACTCGATCGCCGAGACGCTCGACCTGCTCGGCGTCGAGGACACCCTGGTGGCGCACACGCTGCGCCGGCACCGCCCGGAACGGGAGAGCCTGCTCGGCGCGGTGGGCCGGCTGTGGCGGCACGGCGCACCGCTGGACTGGGCGGGACCGTGGCCGACCGGGTCGACGACCGCCCTGCCGCCGATCGCCTGGCAGCATCGCCCGTTCTGGTACGACGAGCCGTCGGTGCGGTCCTTCCTGACCGAGCAGCACGACCCCGAGGGCCACACGGTGCTCGGCGGCCGGATCACCGTGCGAGGGGCGACACCGGCGCACGCCTGGATGACCTACCTCGACCGGGACTCCCGGCCGTACCCGGGCGACCACCCGGTCCGGGGGGTGGAGATCCTGCCGGCCGCGGTGCTGCTGCACACCTTCCTGACCGCCGCCGAGACGCTGGTGGGGGCGCGCCCCGAGTTGACCGACGTGGCCCTGCGGGTGCCGGTCAGCGTGACGGCCGCCCGGTACCTGCAGGTGGTGCATCAGGACGGGATCGTCCGACTGTCCTCGCGGATCGCCGACGGCGACGAGTCCG
Organism: Micromonospora maris AB-18-032; assembly: GCF_000204155.1. Taxonomy (NCBI): domain Bacteria; kingdom Bacillati; phylum Actinomycetota; class Actinomycetes; order Micromonosporales; family Micromonosporaceae; genus Micromonospora; species Micromonospora maris. Next base: position 4,513,623 of record NC_015434.1, read on the forward strand.
CCTGGACCACCCACACGACGGCGGTGGTGGTGGCAGCGCCGGCCGTCGTCGACCCCGAGCCGGTGCTGTCCGTACCGACCGGCGGGCGGCTGCCCACCACGTACGTGGTGGACCGCCTCGCCGAACTCGGTGTCGCCGCGATGGGTTTCCACTGGCGGGTCGAGCAGCTGCGCCGGGACGGCCGGACGCTTACCGCCCTCGTGGACGCCGGAGATCCGGCGGGAGGCTGGGCACCGGTCCTCGACGCCGCGCTGTCGATCGCCTCGGTGGCCTTCGACGGGCCGCCCATCCTGCGCATGCCGGCGCACATCGGCCGGGTCAGCCTCGGCCCGGTCGCCCCGCAGCGGGTCCGGGTCGTGGTCCATCGTGCCGACGACGACACGTTGACCGTCGAGATCGCCGAACTCGGCGGGGTGGTCCTCGGCCGGCTGCACCGGTTGCGGTACGGCACCCTCGACCAGGACAGCGACGCGGTCACCGATCCCCGCAACCTGCTGCACGAGGTCGCCTGGACACCTGCGGAAACACACCAGGGCGGGCACCGGCCACCGGCGCGGGTGCTGCTGGTCGGCCCGCCGAGCGCCCTGCGGGACCGGGTGGCCGCGGCACTGCGGGTGGCCGGGGTGCACTGGAGCACGGTCAGCGGGCCGGCGGAGCTGCCGTCCACAGTTGCCGGCACGGTGATCGTCGTACCGGGGCCCGGTGTCGGCGGCGAGCCGGCCGCCCAGGCGGCCTGGCTGCTCGCGCAGACCGCGCAGCGTCTCGCCGAGGCCCGGTCGGACGGCACCCGACTCTGGTGCGTGACCGAGGGGGTCCGGGAGAGTGTGGACCCGTCGGCGCTCGGCCACGCCGCCCTGTGGGGGCTGGGCCGCATCGTGGCCGGCGAGCATCCCACCTTGTGGGGTGCGCTTGTCGACGTCGGCACCGATCCGGCCGACCTCGGCACGTTCGTCGGCCTGCTCGGCGGCCGGCCCGCCGACCCGCTCGTCGCGGTCAGGGACGGCCGGGTGACGGTGCCCCGGCTCCGCCCGCTCACCGAACCATCGACCCGTCCCCCGCTGGTCTGCCGCCCCGAGGCGACATACCTGATCACCGGTGGGCTCGGTGCCCTCGGCCTGACGGTGGCCCGTTGGCTGGCCGACCGTGGCGCACGTCGGCTCGTGCTGGCCGGACGCCACACCCCGCCGCCCCGGGACACCTGGCACACGCTCACCGATGCGCGGGATCGGGCCGTGGTCGACGCCATCGACGCGCTGGAACGACTCGGGGTCACCGTGGTGACCGCCCAGGTGGACGTCGCCGATCCGACGGCGCTCGCGGAACTGTCGTCTTCGGCACCGCTCGGGCTGCCGCCGATCCGGGGCGTCGTGCACGCCGCCGGGGTGCTGGACAACCGCACCCTGCTGGAACTCGACGAGCCCTCGTTGCGCGCGGTGCTGCGTCCCAAGGTCGACGGGGCGCTGGCGCTGCACCACCGGTTCCCGCCCGGCGAACTGGACCTGTTCGTGCTCTTCTCCTCCTGCGGCGGACTGCTCGGGCTGCCCGGTCAGGCGAGTTACGCCGCCGGCAACGCCTTCCTCGACGCGCTCGCGGCCCACCGTCGCGCGGCCGGTGACGTCGGCACGCTCAGCCTGGCCTGGACGTCGTGGCGAGGGCTCGGCATGTCCACCTCCAGCGAGGTGATCGACCTGGAGCTGGCCGCGCGTGGCACCGGCGACATCAGCGCCGCCGAGGCCCTCGGCGCCTGGGAGCTGGCCGCCCGGCAGGACCGGGAGCACGCCGTGGTGCTGCGAACGCTGCCACCGGCCCCCGGGACGCAGCGGCCGGCCCTGCTCAGCGAGCTGACCGCGCCGGCCGCCGCCGCGCCGCCGACGGAGAGCGAGGCCTGGCGCGAGCTGGCCGGCGGGACGCTGCGGGAGTTCCTGGCCGACACGGTACGCGGCGAGGTGGTCGCGACCACCGGCCTGTCCGCAGCGGAGATCGACGACCGGCAGCCGCTGACCGAACTCGGCCTGGACTCGGTGATGACCGTCCGGATCCGACGGAACCTGGAACGCCGGCTCGCCATGTCGTTGCCGGCCACCATCTTCTGGGAGCGGCCGAGCGTGGACGCGGTGACCGAACTGTTGGCCGATCTGGTCGGCGCGGTGGCGGAGGAGGCGCAGTGAACCCGTCCGGGGTGGTGCCGTGGCCGACGGAGGTGGCGCAGGTGTACCGGGCGGCGGGCTGCTGGCGCGGCCGGCCGCTCGGGTCCTACCTGTGGGAGTGGGCAGAGCGGCACGGTGACCGGATCGCGGTGGTCGACGGCGACCGCCGACTGAGCTATCACGAACTCGCGGTCCGCACCGACCAGCTCGCCGAGCGCCTGGCCGGTCTCGGACTCGGTCGGGGTGACGCGGTGCTCGTCCAACTGCCCAACTGTGCCGAGTTCGTGCTCACCACGCTCGCCTGTTTCCGACTCGGCGTGGTGCCGGTGATGATGTTGCCGCCGCACCGCGAGTACGAGTTGACCGCCATCGGGGCGCACGTCGAGGCCCGGGCGTTGATCGTGCCCGCGCGGTGGCGCGACTACGACCACGAGGCCCTGGCCCACCGGGTGGTGGCCGCCTGGCCGCATCCGGCGCATGTGCTGGTGGCCGGCGGGGACACCGTACCGGGGCGGATCGACCTGTGTGGACCCGCCACGCCCCCCGGTGACGTCGCGGCCCGCCGGGACCGGCTGGACCGGGCCGCCCCCGACTCGGCCGAGGTGGCGCTGTTCCTGTTGTCCGGTGGGACGACGGGCGTGCCGAAGGTGATCAGCCGGACCCACGACGACTACGAGTACAACATTCGGCAGGTCGTCGCGGCCTGCGAGTTCGGCCCCGACACGGTCTACCTGACCGTGCTTCCGGCCGGGCACAACTTCCCGCTGGCCAACCCGGGCATTCTCGGCACCCTGAGCGTCGGTGGTCGGGTGGTGCTGCTGCCCTCGCCACGCCCGGAGGCGGTCTTCGCCGCGATCGAGCGGGAACGGGTCACGGTCACCTCGGCGGTGCCGGCGGTCGCCCTGCGCTGGATGGAGGCCGCCGCGGACTGCGGGTACGACCTGTCGAGCCTGCGTCACGTGCAGGTCGGCGGCTCCCCGCTGGCGCCCGAGGTGGCGGCGCGGATCGGCCCCGCGCTGGGCTGCCGACTCCAGCAGGTGTACGGCATGGCCGAGGGGCTGATCTGTTACACCCGGCCGGACGCCCCCGACGAGGTGGCCCACCGGACGCAGGGCACCCCGATCAGCGAGTACGACGAGTTGCTCATCGTCGACGCCGACGGGGTCGCCGTGCCCTCCGGGCAGATCGGCGAGCTGTGGACCCGGGGTCCGTACACGCCGCGGGGCTACTACGGGGTCCCCGCACAGAACGCCGAGTCGTTCACGCCCGACGGCTGGTACCGCACCGGGGACCTGGTGCGCCGTACGCCGGGTGGTGAGGTCGTGGTCTGCGGCCGGGTGAAGGACCTGATCAACCGGGGCGGTGAGAAGATCTCGGCGGCCGAGGTGGAGACCCTCGTCCAGGAGCTGCCGGCGGTGGCCGAGGCGGCCGTGGTGCCGGTCGCGGACCCGGAGGTCGGCGAGCGGGCCTTCCTGTTCGTCCGGCTCCTGCCGGGCCACGAGCTGGGTCTGGCCGACGTCGCCGAGGCGTTCGCGGCGCGCGGGGTGGCCGCCTTCAAGGTGCCGGAGCGGCTGGCCGTCCTCGACGAGCTGCCGCACACCCCGGTTGGCAAGCCGGACAAGGCCGCGCTGCGCCGACTGGTCGCCACCGCCTGACCCCACCCCGCTCGACACCGGGCACCCGCCGGTTCCCACTCCCGGTCGACACCGGCCAGTCGGCCGCCCCCATCCCGGTCGACACTGGACGGTCGGCCGCTCCCACACCTGGTCGACACCGGTCAGCCGGCCGCTCCCCCGCGGCACGGTCAGGGCACACGAAGCGGTGACGCCGCCGGGTCTCCCCGACGGCGTCACCGCCGTGTCGAGCTAGTTCCGTACCGGGCTGCTCTGGTGCGACATCAGCTCCAGAGTGCCGTCCGAGCGCCGCACGACCACCCAGGTGGCGCGGATGAGGTCCTGCGGGGCGACCTGGTCCTGGCCGGGCGGGATGATCCCACCCTCGGTGATCACCAGAGCGACGTCCGCGGTGAGGAACCGGACCTCGATCGGCCACCCCTTGACGCGGGCGCCCCGGAAGCCGCCGGCGAACGCCTCGGCCATGTAGGAACGGATCTCCTCCCGGCTGGTCAGCTGACGGTCCCCCATCAGCAGACTGCCGTTGGAGGCGAAGACGTCGGCGAAGGCGTCGGCGTCGTTGGCGGCCCAGGCCGCCTGGATGCGCATCGGTACGGTGAGCACCGCCTTCTCGTCCTCGGCGGTGAAACCGCGGTAGTAGTCGGTGTCCTCACGAGTGCCGGTCGCAGCGAGCAGTGCCGCAGCGGATCCCCACGTCGTCGTGGCCACAGTGGTCATTCTGTCGTCCTCTTCTCCGCCTGTCGGTTCATCAGCTGCCGATCGGGCTGCTCTGCAGGGACATGACCGTCCAGTCACCGTCCGAGCGGACTAACACCCACGTCGACCGGCTCTTGTGATGCGGGAGCGGCTCGTCCTCACCGGGCAGAACCAGGCCACCCTCGGTGACGGCCACCGCCACCTCGTCGGTGAGCAGTCGGACGTCGATCGGCCGGTCCACCATGCGTACGCCCTTGTAGGCGCCGGCGAACCAGTCGGTCAGGTACGCCCGGATCCGCTCGCGGCCGTTGAGCTGCTCGTCGCCGAGGAGCAGGCTCCCGTTCTCGGCGAACATGTCGGCGACGGCGTCCGCGTCGTTGTCGTCCCACGCCGCCCGTACCCGCAACGACGCGGTCAAGGCCGCACCCTCCGCGCCGTTGGGGAAGTCGCCGTAGTTGGTCGCCCACTTCTTGGCCTGGTCGACCAGAGATGCGGCCTTGTTGGACATTCGGTGGTCCTCCTCCGGTCCTTCTGTCACCAGCGCAGGGTGGCGCCCTCGCCACGCGGGCTGTTCTGGTAGCTGGCCAGGTACCACTGGTCGTCGCGCTTCACGACGACCCAGGTGGAGCGCACCGCAAGCTCCGGGGCGATCTCGGTCTCGCCGGGGGCGAGGATTCCGCCGTGCGTACGCAGCAGGGCGACGTCGTCGTTGATCAGCCGGACGTCCACCGGGGCGCCGGTGACTCCGGTGCCCTTGAACGGGCCGGCGTAGGCGGCGGCCATGAAGGCGCGGATCTCGTCGCGGCCCTTCTTGTACACGTCGCCGGGGAGAATCATGGAACCGTCGGGGGTGAAGACCGCGGCGACACCGTCCGCGTCGTTCTTCGCCCAGGCCGCGACGAGACGCAGCGGCACGCTCAGTGCCGCCTTTTCCCGCTCGCTCGTGAATGAGCCGTAGTAGGCGTCCAGGGCGGACTCGGTACTTGTCGGCATGGGAGTCTCCTTAGCAGGTCGGGAGGCTGCTTACTCATCGTCCGGTGTCACCGGCCGGGTCTCATCTCTTCGATTGCGCGGTCGGCCGGGCGTCGTTCACCGCGGCCAACGCCCGACGCCAGCCCGCCTGGTCGCGGGCGTCACGGGGTCCGTTCATCTCGGCGAAGCGCACGATCCCCTCGCGGTCGATGACGAACGTGCCACGGTTGGCGATCCCCATCTGCTCGTTGAAGACGCCGTACGCGGTGGAGACCGCGCCGTGCGGCCAGAAGTCGGAGAGGATCGGGAACTCGAAGCGTTCCTGCGCTGCCCAGGCGGCGTGCACCGGCGCCGGGCTGACGCTCACGGTCAACACCTGGACCTGGTCGTTGAGGAAGTCGGTCAGGTTGTCCCGGACCGCGCACAGTTCGCCCTCGCAGACGGCGGTGAAGGCCAGCGGAAAGAAGACCAGCAGGACGTCGCGTCGACCGGCGAAGTCGGACAGACGGACCGGCTGGTTGCGCTGGTCGGGCAGGGTGAAGTCGGGTGCAGCGGTACCCGTTTCGATGGTCATCGTCGCTCCTCGTCGGTCAGGGAGGGTCGGTATGTGGGTGATCGGGAACGGCACACCGACCGGCACGGGCACGATCTTCGACGAAAAGCCGGCACACCGGACCGATATTTGCGACGGCAAGGAATTCCCTTTCCGAACGGCGCACGGACGCCCGCCGTAAATCGCGCGTCAGGGAAGACTCGGCCCGGCACGCAACGACATTCCTGACAATCGATGCTGTGCTATCAGCATCCTGCCGGTGAGGACGCCCGAAGTCTCCTTGATTCGTGCTCTCCGCGCGCTCGACCCTGGCAAGATGGGCGGCGGCAACCGCCACGGCCCGCACCGAGCAGGACACCAACCGGCCCACCACGCCGAGCGTGACGCCGGTGTGGACATTGACCCGGGTAGGGACGACCGGTAGCATCGGGCGGCCTAATGATCTATAAACACATCATTAAGTGATCGCTACAGTGAGGAGCTCACGCGCAGTGAACATCCCGAGCCGGTCACTTTACCGATACGTCACGGAGAGCCCCGCGGAAAAGGGCGTCGAGCGGGCCATCGCCGTCATGTACGACAATCTCGCCGACCCCGTCACCATTGACGACATGGCCCGGGCCGCGATGTTCAGCAAGTTCCATTTTGCGCGGATGTTTCACCGCGCCACGGGCGTCTCGCCGGGTCGTTTCCTGTCCGCCCTGCGCCTGCAGCACGCCAAGCGACTGCTGCTGGACACCTCGCTCTACGTCTCCGACATCAGCCTGCAGGTCGGTTACAACAGCGTCGGCACCTTCAGCACCCGCTTCACACAGCACGTCGGCCTGTCCCCCACCACCTTCCGCCGCCAGCAGGGCTTCACGCCGGTCATCGGCACCACCGCGGCACGCGGCGGGCGCGGGCAGGTGCACGGCGAGATCCGCTCTCCGGGATCGCCGCCCGGTCTGATCTTCGTCGGTCTCTTCGCCGACCGGATGCCCGCCGGCTGGCCGGTGCGCTGCACACTCCTCGACCGTCCCGGCCGGTTCGCGCTCACCGACGTACCCGACGGTGACTGGTATCTTCTCGCCCATTTCGTCGGCACCACCGACCTCGACGAGGCGGCGAGTCACGCGTACACCGGCGCCGACGGGTTGGCGGTGGGGGTCTACGGCCCGCTGCGGGTACGCGGCCGCGCGGTCCACGCCGAGTTGGGGCTGCGCCCGATGACCCTGCTCGACCCGCCGGTGCTGATGGCGTTGCTGGACGCCCGCAAGGCCGCCCGCGAGGTGCTCGCCCGCCGCGCCGGATAGCCGACGGGCAGGCGACGGGTCACACCGGACGCTGGAGCACCTTGAGTCGACCGAACGCTGCCAGGCCTTCCAGTCCGCCTTCGTAGCCGTACCCGCTCAGTCCGCGACCGGACAGCGGTGACATCGGGTCGGCGCCGGTGGCGCAGTTGATCGACACCCGGCCCGCGTCAAGTCGTTCTGCCAGGGCGGTCGCCCGCGCCTGGCCACCGAAGACGAATGCGCCCAGGCCGAACGGTGTCGCGTTGGCCGTCGCCACCGCCTGGTCCTCGTCGGTGAAGCGCAGGACCGGTGCGATCGGGCCGAAGGGTTCCTCGTGCAGCACCCGCGCCTGCGCCGGCACGTCGGTCAGGACGGTGGCCGGGTAGTACCAGCCCGGTCCGCAGGGACGCCGGCCACCGGTGATCACGGTGGCACCCCGGTCCACGGCATCGAGGACCAGCGCGTGCACCTCGTCCCGCCGGGCCTCGGTGTGCAGGGGTCCCATGGTGCCGCCGGGTTCGTGGTCCAGGCCGGGTACCGCCGCGCTGAACCGGTCGACGAACTCCGCGTGGATCCGCTCGTGGACGAGGAATCGGCTCGGCGCCGCGCAGCTCTGCCCGGCCGAGCTGAACTTCGACGCGACCAGGGCCGGTACGGCGGTGGCCAGGTCGGCGTCGTCGAGCAGGATGGCGGGGGCGTGGCCACCCAACTCCAGGACGCACTCGGCCAGGTGACCGACCGCACCGGCGGCGACCAGTTGCCCGGTGCGGTGCGAGCCGGTGAAGGTGATCAGTCGGAACTCGGCTCGGGCCACCAGCGCCGCCGAGCCGACCGGGTCGGTGTGCACCACCTGCAACACGTCGGTAGGCAGCCCTGCCTTGGTGGCCAGGTCGGCGATCTCCCGTACCACCGACGGGGTCGTCTCCGGGGCCTTGACCACGACGGTGCATCCCATCGCGAGCGCCGGCCCCAGTTTGCGGGCGAGCACGACGGCGGGGAAGTTGCTCGCCACGATGGCGAGGACGGGGCCGACCGGGTCGACGAGGACCTGCCGGTGCAGCCCGTCGCCGGCTGCGATCGTCCGCCCGGCCGTCGCCCGGACGGCCGCCTCGGCGGTCCAGGCGAAGGTCTCCGCGGCGCGGTCCAGTTCGGCTTCGGCCTGGGCGACGGTCTTGCCGGTCTCCAGGGCGAACCGCGCCCCCAGGTCGGCGGGGCGCTGCGCGATCAGCCGGGCCAGTTCCCTGAGGATGGTGCACCGGGTGGTCACCGCAACGGCGGACCACCCGGGCAACGCCACTGACGCTCGGTTCGCGATCTCGGGTACGCCGTCGGAGGTGAGGAGGGTGAGGTGACCGACCACGTCACCGGTTCTGGGGTCGTGGACAGCTGACATCTTCCTCACCTCACGGACGGCCATTTCGTACGGACGGAGCAGGGGTCGGCTCAGCTCCAGGTGACGACGTTCTGCGGGTCCGCGTACGCCATCATCGCGGCGAGCGTGGTGCGGGTCTGCCGCTCGGTGGTGTTCGGCTCGACCGCGTGCACGTGCGCGCCGTTGAAGACGTACACGTCACCGGCGTGCACGTCGATCCACTTGGATTCGACGTCGACCAGGCACTCGTGCGGGTACGGCGAGCCGGTGTACTCCACGCCGAGCCGACGCTTGCTCTCCAGGTCCGGCTGGATGTTCCAGTACACGAGCCGGCCACCGCCGCCCTCGTTCTCCAGGCAGATGTTCAGTGCGGCGATCGGGTTGCCGAACACCCGGTTGCGCTCGAAGTCCGCCATCTGCGGGTCGGAGCACTGCGAGTCGTCGTCGTGCGGCTCCAGGGCGAAGGCGCCCCGACCGTGCCACGAGCGGAACAGGGCGATCGCCGCGCTGCGGCCCTCGTGCTCGGCGGGCCGGACGACGGCGCCGCGCTTGGCCAGGGAGCTGCCGAGCCCGGCGTAGAACTCCTTCATCGGGTCGTTCGGCACGTCCAGCAGGTCGCGCAGGATCGGGTTGGCTTCCTCGGCCTCGTCCAGGTACTGCCCGGTGGGCTTGTTCCAGGTGTACGCGCCGATGTAGTAGCCGGGCGCCTCGACGCCGCGGACCTTGCGGTGCGGGCTGTCCCAGAAGCGCTGGGAGATGTTGGCGGCGACCTCCGGGGCGACCATGCCGCGGAACATGACACCGGCGACTTTACCGTCGAGAACGTCGATTACCGCTTCCGGGTCGAACTTGTCGTATTCCCGGAAAGTGAAGTAGTCCTTGTTTCCGGACCAGCCGGTAATGGGGCGGAGGCTCAGCGAGCTCGTCATTTCTGTACTCCTCGATTGTGTGGGGGTAGACGGATCGGTGAGGGGCGCTGATACCGGGATCAGTCCCAGGGGTTGTTGCCGGCGGTGGTGGCGGTGGGCGACGGGGACGGGGACGAGGGAACCACCGTGGCGGTGGCCGGGGCCGTGGTGTCGGCCTGTGCCACCGAGGCACCGAAGAGGACGAGGGCTGCGGTCGTGGCGGCGAGAGCGAAGATCTTGACGGTGCGGCCCATTGTCGGCTCCTTTTTCGGTGTTTCCCTGTGGCGTTGAAAAGAAGCTAACAACGGTCGGAATCCTGGCCTTATCCCCGGAACTATCCCGGCGCTATCACCCCCTTCACCGACCGCCGGCACGGCGGCCGGCCATCGGGGGGGGCGCCGACGACGCGGACACTGCGGTCGGGCGGGGACGGTGACGTAGCTGCTGCGAGGGTGCCGGGACAACTGCCGCTCGACGGCACCGACCGCGGGTTCACTGGCAACACGACCCAGCAGGGCGTGGCCGCCGGGAGCCGGCCGGCTCACCGGACGACAGTAGAGGAGGGGTGGCCTTGTCGTCGCATGTCGAGTACGAGAGCACCACCAGGACGGCCGTCATCGCCGGGCTCGGTGCGTACGTGCCGGATCAGGTGGTCAAGAACGAGGAGATAGCTGCAAGACTCGGTGTCACCACGGACTGGATCCGGGACCGCACGGGAATCGAGCAACGGTTCGTCCTGAATCCGGAGGGCGCCACCTCAGACCTCGCCGTGGAGGCGGCCCGACGGGCCCTCGACTCCTGCGGCAACCCGGACATCGACTTTCTGATTCTGGCGACCTGCACGCCGGACCACCTGTTTCCGTCGACCGCACCGTCGGTCGCCTCCCGGCTGGGGTTCAAGGGGATCGCCGCCTTCGACCTCAACGCCGCCTGCTCCGGGTTCGTCTACGCGCTGTCGGTAAGCACCGGGATGCTCGCCACCGGGGCGTACCGCACGGGTCTGGTCATCGGCGCCGACGCGATCTCGTCGATCCTCAACCATGACGACGAGATCACCGGGCCGATCTTCGGTGACGGTGGTGGCGCCGTGGTCGTGCGGGCCGGCCACCTCGGCGAGACGGGCAGTGTCTCCGTCCAGCAGCTCGGCAGCGACGGTGACCTGCTGGACATCATGAAGACGCCGGGCGGTGGCTCGCGGCAACGCGCCGCCGGGGTGCCCGTCGACATCGACAGCAGCTACTTCACCATGTCCGGCCGGGCCGTCTACAAGCACGCGATCAACCGGATGAGCACCGTCTCCCGTTCGGTGCTGGAGCGGTTGGGCTGGACCCCCGACGACGTCGACTGGCTGATCGCCCACCAGGCCAACCGGCGCATCCTGACCGCCACCGCAGAGGAGATCGGGATCGCACCTGAGCGAGCGGTGATCAACGTGGACCGGGTCGCGAACACCTCCGCCGCCTCCATCCCGCTGGCCATGGTCGACGCCGTGGAGTCCGGCGCGTTGACGGCCGGCGACAAGGTGCTGCTCGCGGCGTTCGGCGGCGGGGCCACCTGGGCGGCGGCCGGCCTCACCTGGCCGGAGTTGACCCTGGCCCCGACGCAGACGGTCCGCTGAGCACAGCCGCGCGGGGCCGTCGTGCCAACGGCGGCCGTACCACCTTCACGTGAACAGGCACTTCACGAAAGTGGCCCCGAAGAAAGGAAGAGACATGCCCAACACCCTGGAGAAGGTCAGCGAGATCGTCCTGGAGCAGGTGCCGGACGTCGAGGTTGCCATCGGCCCGAACCTGCGGATCAGTCAGGATCTCGGCATCGACTCGCTGACCTTCGTCGACATCCTCGTCAAGATCGAGAAAGTGTTCGACGTCGAATTCAGCGACAACGAACTCGCCACCGTGCAGAGCGTCCAGGACATCCTCGATCTCGTGGAGCACAAGACGCGGTGACCGGGTCTCTCGACACCGTCCACCGCAGGCCGCAATGGCATCGGTGACCCCGCCCGCCTCCGCACGTATCGGGGCGGTCGCGGTGGACGGTCGCCGGTCGTCGTCCGTTCCGTTTCCGCATTCCGTGTCCAGATGGGGGTTTCACCATGTCCGATCCGTCCGCCGGCTCGCGACCGCTGAACGCGGCGCAGCTGGGCGTCTGGTACGCCCAACGGATCGATCCGGGTAATCCGGTCCACAACATGGGCGGCTACCTGGAGATCCAGGGGCCACTCGACCCGGACGCGCTGATCGCCGCGGTGTGCGTGCTGGTCGGTGAGGACGAGACGTTGCGGCTGCGCTTCACCGAGGTGGACGGCACGCCGACACAGCAGCTCGGGCCGGCACCGGACTTCGCCCCCCGCCTGGTGGACCTCAGCGCCGAAGCCGACCCCCGGGCCGTGGCGCTGCGGCACATGCACGACGACCTGAACCGGCCTCTCGACCTGGAGCACGACCGCCTGTTCCAGCACGAGATCTACCGGCTGGGCCCGGAGCACCACCTCTGGTACCTGCGGGCACACCACCTTGTCCAGGACGGCTACAGCGCGACGATCCTCCGGCGGCGGGCCGCCGAGCTGTACACCGCTCTGGTGACCGATCGTGACGGGGCTGGAGCACCGCTCGGCTCGTTCACCGCGATGCTCGACGACCAGGACCGGTACGTCGGATCCCGGGCACAGCAGCGGGACGCCGCCTACTGGCGCAAGCTGATGGCCGACGTGGCGTACGCCCCGCCCGCACCGGCAGGTAAACCCGCCAACCGGGTCACCCGGCAGGTGACCCGGTTGGACGGGCCGGGATTCGACCGGCTCCGAGAGTTCGCGCAGCGGGCCGGCACCACCTGGCAGCAGGCGCTGATCACCGCCGCAGTGCTGCACCGGCGGATGTGGACCGGCGACGACGACGTCCTGCTCGGGCTGCCGCTACCGGGACGGCTGGACCCCCGATCGGCCGCCACACCCGGGATGATGGCGACCATCCTCCCGCTCTACTGCCGCGTCGACCCGGCGCAGACCGCTGAGGAACTGGCGGCCCGGGTCGCTGCGCTGGCCCTGCGTGCCCAGTGGCACCAGCGGTACGACGGCGATGACCTGCGACGCGACCTGGGTTGGCCCGCCGATCAGGGACGCCAGTTCGGGCCGGTGATCAACTTTGTGGCCGGGGACGACCATGACGACTTCGCGGGTCTGCCCGCCCGGTACCACCTGCTGTCCACCGGCGGCACCATCGAGGACGTGGGGTTGACCGTCACCCACCATCCCGAGGGCGGTCTGCGCATCGACGTCAGCACCGACACCGCGTACACCCAGACGCTGGACCTCGACGCGTACCAGCGCACCTTCCACCGGATCCTGGCGAACATGACCGGTCGCCCCGGCGTCACGGTCGCCGAGATCGAGGCACTGGACGCGGCGGATCGCGAGCTGGTGCTGCGGGAGTGGAACGCCACCGCCGTGCCGGTGGCTGACCGGTCGTTGGCGGAGCTGTTCACCGCGCAGGCGGCAGCGAGTCCGCAGGCGCCGGCCCTGGTCTGCGGCGGGGTCGTCCTGTCGTACGGGGAGTTGGCGCAGCGGTCCGGGCAACTGGCGAACCACCTGCTCTCGATCGGGGTCGGCCGGGGCGACGTGGTCGGGGTGCTGCTGGAGCGGGGCATCGACTTCGCGGTCGCCGTGGTCGCGGTGACCCGCACCGGTGCCGCCTACTCGATCCTGGACCCGGACTTTCCCGACGAGCGGCTGAGCTTCGTCCTGCGGGAGACGGCCGCCTCGGCGCTGGTGACCCGCGAGGCGTCGACGTCGCGCATCGACGCGGCCTGCCCGGTGGTGCGGGTGGACACCGATGCTGCGGCCATCGCCGGTCACGCCACCGGCGACCCTCAGCCGCGGATCGACCCGGGTGACGTGGCGTGCGTGATGTTCACGTCCGGGTCGACCGGGGCACCGAAGGGGGTGTTGGCCCCGCACCGGGCCCTGGTGGGGACGGTGCAGGGTCAGCGGTACGCGTCGTTCGGGCCCGGCGAGGTGTTCCTGCAGTGCTCACCGGTGTCGTGGGACGCGTTCTCGTTGGAATTCTGGGGGGCGCTGCTGTTCGGCGGCGTCTGCGTCCTGCATCCCGGGCAGCGTCCCGATCCCACCGTGATCGCCGCGCTGGTGCCCCAGCACGGGGTGTCCATGCTCCAGTTGTCCTCCGGGCTGTTCAACGTCCTGGTCGACGAGTATCCCGAGGTCTTCGCCGGGGTCCGGGTGGCGTTCACCGGAGGTGAGCCCTCCTCCGGTCCGCACGTCGCCCGGGTGGCGGCCCGCCACCCGCACCTGCGGGTGGCCAACGCCTACGGGCCGGCGGAGTCGATGGGCTTCACCACCACGTTCGACGTGCCGGCGGATATCACCGGCGTGGGTGTCCCGGTGGGTCGGGCGGTGGCGAACAAGCGAGCGTACGTGCTGGACCGTCACCTGCGACCGGTACCGGTCGGTGTTGCGGGCGAGATCTACCTGGCCGGGGTGGGGCTGGCCGACGGCTACCTGAACCAGGCCGCAGTGACCGCGCAGCGGTTCGTGGCGGACCCCTTCGGTGGCGACGGGGAACGCCTGTACCGCACGGGCGACCTGGCCCGCTGGTCGGCCGACGGCCAGTTGGAGTTCGTCGGCCGGATCGACGGCCAGGTGAAGGTGCGCGGCTTCCGGGTGGAACCCGGCGAGATCGAGGCGACCCTGCTGGGCCACGCCGACGTCGCGCAGGCCGTGGTGCTGGCATCGCCGGACGGCAACGGCACCCTGCGCCTGATCGCGTACGTGGTGCCGAGGAGCACCGGCACCGACGGGACCGCCCTGACCGGGTGGCTGCGTCAGCGGCTGCCGGAGCACATGGTGCCAAGCGTCGTGGTGCTGCTGGACCGGATTCCGTTGACCGCCAACGGCAAGGTCGACCGGCGGGCCCTGCCGGAGCCGGAGTTCGGTGCCACCGCGACGACCCGTCGGGCCCCCCGCGACGCCCGGGAGGAGATCCTGTGCGGCCTCTACGCGGAGGTCCTCGGGATCACCGAGGTCGGGGTGGACGACAGCTTCTTCGACCTGGGCGGGCACTCGCTGCTCGCCGCCCGGCTCGCCGCGCGGGCACGCGCCGTGCTCGGCGTCGAGTTGAGCATCCGCGACATCTTCCAGTCCCCCACCGTCGCCGCCCTGACCGCCGGCCTGCCCGCCACCGGCACGGCCCGGACCCGACCCCCTCTCGTCGCCGCGACGCACGGCGATCAGCTGCCGCTGTCGTACGCGCAGCGCCGCCTCTGGCTCATCGACTCGATCGAGGGACCGGGCACCACCTACAACGTGCCGATGACCTTCCGCCTGCGCGGGGCCCTCGACGTCGACGCCCTCACCGCGGCGCTCGGCGACCTGGTCGACCGGCACCAGGTGCTGCGGACGGTCATCGCCGCGGTCGACGGCCGGCCGTACCAACAGCTCCTGGCACCGGCGCCGGTCACCGTGACGCGGCGCGAGGCGACCGCCGAGGACCTCGACCGGCAGCTCGTCGCCGCCGCCGGGCACGTCTTCGACCTGGCCGCCGAAGCGCCGCTGCGGGTCACCCTCTTCGCGCTCGGCGACGAGGAGTACGAGCTGCTGATCCTGCTGCACCACATCGCCACCGACGGACAGTCGCTGCGCCCACTCCTGGGTGACCTAGCCACCGCGTACGCCGCCCGGTGGGCCGGCCGGGCTCCCGACTGGATGCCGCTGCCGGTGCAGTACGCCGACTACGCGCTCTGGCAACGGGCCGTGCTCGGCGACCGCGACGACCAGGACAGCACGCACCACGCCGATCTGCGCTACTGGCGGCAGGCGCTCGCCGGACTGCCCGAGGAGACCGGGCTGCCGCTGGACCGGCCCCGACCGGCGGTGGCCGACCACCGCGGCGACGCCGTGGCGGTACGGATCGACCCCGAGGTGGCGCGCCGGGTCCGCGAGGTGGCGCGGGAACAGCGCTGCACCGCCTTCATGGTGCTGCAGGCCGCGCTGGCCCTGACCCTGCGACGGTTCGGTGCCGGCACCGACATCGCCATCGGCACCCCGGTCGCCGGCCGCTCCGACGAGGACCTGGCCCCACTTGTCGGCTTCTTCGTCAACACGATCGTGTTGCGCACCGACACCTCCGGCAATCCCTCCTTCGCCGACCTGCTGGTGCGGGTACGCGGTGCCGACCTGGACGCCTTCGCCCACCAGGAACTTCCGTTCGACCTGCTGCTGGAGGATCTCAACCCGGTACGCTCGCTGGCCCGGCACCCGCTGTTCCAGATCTGCCTGGGCTTCGACGACGCCACCGACGCCGAGCTGCACCTGCCCGGTCTGCGCTGCGAACGCGGCAGTGTCGTCGTCACCGGCGCGGCAAAGTTCGACCTGGAGTTCCTGCTGCGCGACGAGGGCGCCGACGGCATCGGCGGCGGCCTGGTCTACCGCACGGCCATCTTCGACGAGGCCACCGTGCAACGGCTGGTCGCCGCCCTGGAGCGCACCCTGCGGCAGGTGCTGGCCGACCCGTCCCGCCCGGTCGACGAGGTCGACGCCCTCGACCCGGTGGAACGGTCGGCGGTCCTGCACGACTGGAACACCACCGCCGTCGACGTGGCCGACGAGTCGCTGGCGCACCGGTTCGCCGCCCAGGTGGCGGCCGACCCGCACGCGGTGGCGCTGCGCCACGAGACGATGGCCCTGACCTACGGCGAGCTGGATGCCGCGGCGAACCGGTTGGCCCGGCACCTGAGCGCGGCCGGGGTGCGTCGCGGCGACCTCGTCGGCGTCCTGCTGGAACGCGGCACGGACTTCGCGGTCGCGGTCGTCGCGGTGGTGAAGACCGGTGCGGCGTACGCGGTGCTGGACCCGGAGTTCCCCGACGAGCGGCTGCACCGCATCGTCACCGAGACCGGCGCCGCCGCGCTTGTCAGCCGCGCCGCGCTGGCCGAGCGGATCACCACCGACGCGCCTGTGGTGCGGGTGGACACCGACGCCGCGCTGATCGCCGCGCAGCCGGCCACCGACCCCGGTGTCCCCGTCGGCCCGGACGACGTGGCGTGCGTGATGTTCACCTCCGGCTCCACCGGTGCGCCGAAGGGCATCCTGACCTCGCATCGCGCCCTGGTCGGCACCCTCGCCGGCCAGAGCTACGCCGACTTCGGCCCGGACCAGGTGTTCCTACAGTGCTCACCGGTGTCCTGGGACGCGTTCTCGCTGGAGTTCTGGGGCGCGCTGCTGTTCGGCGGAACGTGTGTGCTGCAACCGGGGCAGCGCCCCGAACCGGCCCTGATCGCCACCCTGGTGCGCGAGCACCGCGTCACCATGCTCCAACTCTCCTCGGGCCTGTTCAACCTGCTCGTCGACGAGTACCCGCAGGCCTTCGACGGGGTCCGGTACGCCTTCACCGGCGGCGAGACGTCGTCGGTGACGCACGTGGCCCGCATCCTGGCCCGGTGTCCGGACCTGCGGGTCGGTAACGCGTACGGGCCGGCCGAGTCGATGGGGTTCAGCACCGTGTACCCGGTGCCCGACGACTTCACCGACACGAGCAGCCTGCCGGTGGGTCGGGCGGTGGCGAACAAGCGGACGTACGTGCTCGACGACGCACTGCGGCCGGCACCGGTCGGTGTGGTCGGCGAGGTGTACCTGGCCGGGATCGGCCTCGCGCACGGCTACCTCAACCAGCCCGGCACCACCGCGCAGCGGTTCGTCCCCGACCCCTTCGGTGCGCCGGGTGACCGGCTCTACCGCACCGGCGACCTGGCCAGGTGGACTGTCGACGGGCAACTGGAGTTCGCCGGCCGCCTAGACGGCCAGGTGAAGGTGCGCGGCTTCCGGGTCGAGCCCGGCGAGATCGAGTCGGTGCTGCGCGGCCACGACCAGGTGGCGCAGGCCGCCGTCATCGCCGTACCCGACCCGACCGGGACGATGCGCCTGATCGCCTACGTCGTCGGCGACACCGACCCGGCCGGCCTGCGACCGTGGCTGCGGCAGCGGCTGCCCGAGCACATGGTGCCCGCCGCCGTGATCCCGCTGGACCGGATGCCGCTGACGGCCAACGGCAAGCTCGACCGGCGGGCCCTGCCGGAGCCGGAGTTCACCGCCGGGACCGGTCGGGCGGCCCGCGACGCCCGCGAGGAGATCCTCTGCGGGGTGTACGCGGAGATCCTCGGCGTACCGACCGTCAGCATCGACGACGACTTCTTCGACCTCGGCGGGCACAGCCTGCTCGCCGCGAAACTCGCCGCCCGCGTCTGCGCGATCCTCGGCACCCAACTCACCATCCGCGACATCTTCCAGGCCCCCACCATCGCCGCCCTGGCCGCGCAACTGCCCTCGGCCGCACCGGCCCGCAGCCGACCCACGCTGCGCCGGCGCACCGAAGCGGGCAGGGCGTTGCCGAGCAGCCCGCAGAGCACCTGACCGCACCTGCATTCCCTGCACCACCGACCGTGAAGCCGTCCAGGAATGGAGCGCATCGTGGACCATGCCCACTTCGACCCGGCCGGCGCGATGCCGGACCGGCATCCGTCGCCCGCCCCCGACGACGTCGTCTGGGTGCTGCCCGGCGGCACCGGGGACGCCCCGCACCACACGTCGCTGCTGGTGCTGCCGCACTCCGGTGGCAACGCACACGCGTACGCACCCTGGCGGGACCTGCTGCCCGAGGGGGTACGCCTGCTCGTCGGGCAGTACCCCGGTCGTGGTGCCCGGTTCAGTGAGCCGCTGCCCGAGACGATGGCCGACCTGGTCGACCCGGTCCTGGCCAGCCTGCCCGCCGACACCGACGACCTGGTCGTGCTCGGACACAGCATGGGTTCCCTCGTCGCGTACGAGGTGGCCCGCGCCCTGACCGAGGCCGGCCGCCCGCCCCGCGCCCTGGTCGTCTCCGCCTGCCGGGCACCGTTCCTGGTCAACCCGAGCCCGGTGCATCCGGAGAACCTCGACGACGAAGCGCTGGTCGCCGCGATCAAGGAACGGGGCGGTACGGAGAACGGCATCCTCGACGAGCCGGAGCTGCGGGAACTGGTGCTGCCCTCGATCCGGGCCGACTTCGCCATCGACGACGCCTACCACAGCCCACCGGCGGCACCGCTTGCCTGCCCGGTGGTCGTCTTCGGCGGCAGCACCGACCCGGTGGTGCCGGCCGACGCCCTCGGCCGCTGGGCCGAGATCACCGACGGACCGGTCACCACGCACGTGTTGCCCGGCGGCCACTTCTACTTCAACGACCAGCTCGAAGACTTTCTCACCCTGGTCACCGGTGTCCTCGACGGCTGCGCCGTGCGGCCGGAATTCGCCTGACCCACTCCACCTCGTTCAGGAGGATCTCGATGTCCCTCACCGCCCAAGCGCCCGTAGCCCACCTCGACGTACGGCACGAACCGGGCAAGCCGACCATCCTCGTCACCCCGTCGTTCGACGACCTCGACGACGCCGTCGGGTGGCTCACCGCACAACGCGCGGCGATCCGCGCCGAACTGCTGCACTGCGGCAGCCTGATGATCCGTGGCCTGCCCGTCGGGGAC
This sequence comes from Micromonospora maris AB-18-032, assembly GCF_000204155.1. Lineage (NCBI taxonomy): Bacteria > Bacillati > Actinomycetota > Actinomycetes > Micromonosporales > Micromonosporaceae > Micromonospora > Micromonospora maris. The sequence goes on from NC_015434.1 coordinate 4,532,701, forward strand.
ACCACCGACTTCGCCCGGGTCCGCGACGTGCTGATGCCGCAGCAGACCGGCTACCGGGAGAAGGCCACCCCGCGTACCGACTTCGGTCAGGGCGTCTTCTCCTCCACCGACCTGCCCGCCGCCCAGCCGATCCGGCTGCACAACGAGAACAGCTACACCCTCGACTTCCCCGGCACCCTGCTGTTCGGGTGTGTGGTCGCGCCCGAGGAGGGCGGCGCGACGACCGTCGGCGACATGCGCGAGGCGCTGCGCCTGATGCCCGCCGACCTGCGGGAGCGCTTCGCCGCGCACGGCTGGCTGCTGGTACGCAACTACTCGGAGCTGGCCGGTCTGCCCTGGCAGACCAGCTTCGCCAGCGACGACCCGGCCGACGTGCAGTCCTACTGCGACGAGAACGTGATCGGCTACGAGTGGCTCGACGAGGAGGAGCTGCGCACCCGGCAGCGTCGCTCGGCGATCGTCACCCACCCGGTCACCGGCGAGCAGTCCTGGTTCAACCACTACGCCTTCTGGAACCGGTGGACCCTCGACGCGGACGTGCGCGACGTGCTGCTGGACACCTACGGCGACGACGGGCTGCCCTTCGACACGTACGTCGGTGACGGCTCGGCGCTGACCCGGGAGGAGGTCGAGAGCATCGCCGCGGTGTACGAGCAGGTGACCGTCCGCGAGACCTGGCAGGTCGGCGACCTGCTGATGGTCGACAACATCCTCAACGCGCACGGGCGGGAGGCCTTCTCCGGCGCCCGCAAGATCCTGGTGGCGATGGGCGACCCGGTCGCCCTGGCCGACTGCGCCCCGCAGACTCCCCCGTCCACCACCGTGTCGGACGGGAAGTGAGCCGACGATGACCAGCGCACTGATCAACGCCCCGGTGGCCGAGCCCACCGTCGCGGCGGCAGCGGACCTGCTCGACCGGCTGGCCGACGTGCCGGCCGACCGGGTGGCCGTCGTCCACGGCGACACCAGCCTCACCTTCGGCCAGCTGCGGGAGCGCGTCGGCGTCGTCGCCGGCCGACTCGCCGCCCGCGGCGTCGGTCCGGAGAGCGTCGTCGCGCTCGGCCTGCCCCGCGGCGTCGACCTGGTGGCGGCCCTGCTCGGCACCATGACCGCAGGCGCGGCGTACCTGCCGGTCGACCCGCAGCTGCCCGTCGACCGGCGCCGCTATCTCGTCGACGACGCCCGCGCCGACCTGCTGATCGTCGACGGGGACACCGAGCCCCTCACCGCGTCGACCCCGCAGGTGTCCCTGGCGGCGCTGACCACCCCGGACGACACGCCGACCGGCGGGTACGCGCCCGTGCCGGTCGGCCCGGCCACCCTCGCGTACGTCATCTACACCTCCGGCTCCACCGGCCGACCCAAGGGCGTCGAGATCAGCCGGGGCGCGCTCGCGTCGCTGCTGACCGAACTGGAGTCCACCGGGGTCGTACGCCCCGGCCCCGGCGCGGTCGGCTGGAACGCCTCGCCGTCGTTCGACGCCTCCGTGCAGCAGTGGATCCGGCTGTGCCGGGGCGACACGGTGGTGCTGCTCGACGAGCAGACCCGCACCGACCCGGCGCTGCTCGGCGCACTCGTCGAGCAGCATCCCCTCACCGACCTGGACATCACTCCGTCGCATCTGGAGCTGCTGCTGGAGCACCTGGCCGCCTCTCCGCGCGGTGCCGAGGGTCGGCCGCTGACCCTGATCGTCGGTGGCGAACCGATCAGCCCGACCCTGTGGGGTCGGCTCGGTGAGCTGGTCGACGCCGGGATCCTGCGCGCGGTCAACGCGTACGGGCCCACCGAGTGCACAGTCGACGCCACAGTCGGCCGGATCACCTCGGACCGGGCCCCGCACATCGGCACCGTCCTGCCCGGCCTGCGGCTGCGGGTGCTCGACGACGCCCTGGCCCCGGTCACCCCCGGCGAGGTCGGGGAGCTCTACCTGGCCGGGTCGCGGGTCGGCCGCGGCTACCGCCGCCGCCCCGGCCTGACCGCCGAGCGGTTCGTCGCCGACCTCGACTCCGATGACGGCACCCGGATGTACCGCACCGGGGACCGCTGCCGACAGCTGCCCGACGGCCGGCTGGAGTTCCTCGGCCGGGTCGACAGCCAGGTGAAGGTACGCGGCCACCGAATGGAACTGGGTGAGATCGAGTCGGTGGTCGGCGCCCACCCGGCGGTGGCCGAGACGGCCGTGCTGGTGCACGAGGAGGACGGGCAACTGCTCGTCGCCTACTACCGGCCGTCCGCGCCGGTGGACGCCGCCGCCCTGCGCGAGTGGACGGCGCGCAGCCTGCCCGGCTACATGGTGCCGGGCGCGTTCGTCGCCGTCGACCGCTTCCCGCGGACCAACAGCGGCAAGCTCGACCGGGCGGCCCTGCCCGCCCCCACCCTCACCCCCGCACCGCAGGTGCCGACCGGTGTGTCCCCGACCGGCCCGGTCGAGGAGCTCATCGCCCGGGTCTGGTCCCAGGTGCTGCGGCAGCCGTCGATCAGCGCCGAGGACAACTTCTTCAAGCTCGGTGGCCACTCGCTGCTGGCGATCAAGCTGGTCTCCCGGGTCCGCGCGGAACTCGGCCTGAGTCTGCCCATCCGCGCCGTCTACGAGAACCCGCGACTGCGGGACCTGGCGCGGGCCATCGAAGCCCGGCTGGAGCCGTCGGCCTCGGCCTGACCGGCACGTACCACCGGCGTGCGAGCCGTACCGGCGCTGCTCGGACGGCTCGCACGCCGACCCCTAACCGGACATTGACTTTCGTGAGTTCCACGGCTGCGCGGCGGTAGTCGGGTCGTGGCCGAGCAGGAGGAGTTCCCGTGATCCCGATGTCGTACGCGCAACGCCGGTTGTGGTTCCTGAACCGGCTGGAAGGCCCGTCGTCGACATACAACGCGCCGGTGGTGCTGGCCCTGTCCGGGGTGCCCGACCCCGAGGTGCTGGCGGCGGCGCTCACCGACGTGGTCGACCGGCACGAGGTGCTGCGTACCGCCTTCGCGATGGCCGACGGCGAGCCGGTGCAGCGGGTCCTGCCCACGGCCACCGTCGCGGTCCCGGTCCAGCGGTGCGCACCGCAAGAGGTCGACGCCGAGGTGCGGCGCTTCTGCGCCGGCACCTTCGACCTGGCCGAGCAGGGCCCGCTGCGGGTCCGGCTGTTCGTCGCCCGCCCCGACGAGTCGGTGCTGGTGCTGCTGCTGCACCACATCGCCACCGACGGGGCGTCGATCGCCCCGCTGCTGCGGGACCTGTCCACCGCGTACCGGGCCCGGCTGGCCGGTGCCGCGCCGGACTGGGAACCGCTGCCGGTGCAGTACGCCGACTACACCCTCTGGCAGCGGGAACTGCTCGGGCAGGTGGACGACCCGGACAGCGAACTGTCCAGGTCACTGGCCTGGTGGCGGGAGAACCTGGCCGGTTCCCCGTCGGCGCTGCCGCTGCCGTTCGACCGACCCCGCGCGACGGGCGCCTCCGGGCGCGGCGGCACCGTCACCGGCCACCTCGACGCCGACACCCACCGCCGCCTGGTCGACCTCGCCCGGTCCCAGCGGGCCAGCACCTTCATGACCATGCAGGCCGCCCTGGCCGCTGCCCTGACCCGGATCGGGGCGGGCACCGACGTACCGATCGGCGCTCCGGTCGCCGGTCGCTCCGACGAGGCCCTGCACGATCTCGTCGGCTTCTTCGCCAACTCGGTGGTGCTGCGCACCGACGTCGCCGGCGACCCGACCTTCGTCGACCTGCTGGCCCGGGTCCGCGACGCGGACCTGGCGGTGTACGCGCACGAGGAGGTGCCGTTCGACCTGGTGGTGGAGCAGCTCAACCCGGTCCGGGCACCGGGACAGCACCCGTTCTTCCAGGTGATGCTGACCGTCGGTGCGCACACCCCGACCGACCTGCGCCTCGGTGACCTGCCCGCCCGGACCCTCCCGGTCGATCTCGAGGTGGCCAAGTTCGACCTGACCGTCTACTGCACCGAGCTGCGCGACTCCGACAGCACACCGACAGGTGTGCAGGTGGAGTTCCAGTACCCGGTGGACCTGTTCGATCGGGCCACTGTGGAGTCGATGCTCGCGGTCTACCTGCGGCTACTTCGGGCCGTGGCCCTCGCCCCGACCAGCACGGTCGGGGCCCTTCAGGTCGTCACCGACACCGAGGGTGCCGGGTTCGCCGAGCGGATCGCCCGGGCCGCCCCCGCAGGGGTACGCCGACCGGACCTGCCGGACGACGGGCCGGCGAGCCTGCGGGAGGAGATCCTCTGCGGCCTGTTCGCCGACGCGCTGGGCGTGGACCGCATCGGCCGCAACGACAGCTTCTTCCGCCGGGGCGGGCACTCCCTGCTCGCCATCAAACTGGTCAACCGGGTCCGGGCGGTGCTGGGCGTGGAGGTCGGGCTGCGGGACTTCTTCGTGGACCCCACGGTCGCCGGCCTGGACCGCCGGATCGGGACCCTGGCCGGGACCGGGGCGCGCCCGCCCCTGGCTCCTGCGGTCCGGCCGGACCTGCTGCCGCTCTCGTACGCGCAACGCCGGCTGTGGTTCCTCGACGAGATGGGTGGGGCCAGCCGGATGTACAACATCCCGGTGGTGCTGCGCCTGCACCGACCGGTGCAGGCGTCGGCGCTGACCGAGGCGGTCCGGGACGTGGCGGACCGGCACGAGGTGCTGCGGACCGTGTACGCGGTCATCGACGGTGAGCCGTGCCAGGTCGTACTGGATCGGGCCCAGCCCGAGGTGACCGTGCTGGACGTGCCGGTCGCCGACCTGCCCGGGGTGATCGACGCGGTGACCGGACACGTCTTCGACCTCGGCACCCAGATCCCGTTCCGGGTGTGGCTGCTGCGCCTGTCCGACGGCGGTCAACTGCTTGTGGTCCTGGTGCACCACATCGCCGGTGACGGCTGGTCGACCGGCCCGCTGCTGCGGGATCTCGCCGTGGCCTACGAGGCACGGCTGGCCGGTACGGCGCCGGGCTGGGAGCCGCTGCCCGTGCAGTACGCCGACTACACGCTCTGGCAGCGTGATCTGCTCGGCGGTGCCGGAAATCCGGACAGCGCGCTGGCCCGGCAGCTCGGCTTCTGGCGCACCACGCTCGCCGGGGCACCGCAGGTCCTCGACCTGCCCGCAGACCGGCCCCGCCCGGCCCAGGCCAGCCACCGCGGTGACGTGGTGCCGTTCGGAATGGACGCGGATCTGCACCGTGCGGTGCTGCGTACGGCGCGCGACAGCGGTACGACGGTGTTCATGGTGTTGCAGGCCGCGTTCGCCGCCCTGCTGTCCCGAATCGGCTCCGGCACCGACATCCCCATCGGCACCGTCGTCGCCGGACGCACCGACGAAGCCCTCGACAACCTCGTCGGCTTCTTCGTCAACACCCTCGTCCTGCGTACTGACGTCTCCGGCGACCCCACCTTCACCGAGCTGCTCGCCCGGGTCCGCGACACCGACCTCGCCGCCTACGACAACCAGGACCTCCCCTTCGAACGCCTCGTCGAGGAACTCAACCCGAACCGGTCCACCGCACACCACCCGCTGGTCCAGGTCACCCTGGTCCTGCAGAACACCGGCAGCGTGCAGAACGGCGCGGCCGGGCCGAGCGCGCTGGCCGGCACCGAGGTCCCGTTCGACACCGGCACCGCGAAGTTCGACCTCACCCTGGGAGTACGGGAGGAGTTCGACGGGGGTACGCCCAAGGGCCTCAAGGGTGCGCTGGAGTACGCCGCCGACCTGTTCGACCCGGCCACGGCGCAGCTGCTGGCCGACCGCTTCGTCCAGCTGCTACGTGCGGTGACGGCGGACCCCGGCACCCGGATCGACGACCTCGACGTCCTCACCCCCGCCGAGCGCCGACGCTACGGCCCCGCGGCCGAACACGGCTGCCGGGCCGAGTCGGTCGGGCTCGCCGACCTGGTCGCGAGGCACGCCGCCGACAACCCGCAGGCCGTCGCGGTGGTGTCCGGGTCCGACCGGATCCGGTACGCCGAACTGGACGCCGACGCCGACCGGCTCGCCGCGCACCTGGCCGCGCGCGGCGTACGTCGGGGGGACACCGTCGGTGTGCTCCTGGAGGCGGGTCCGACGTTGGCAGTGGCCGTGCTCGCCGCGCTGCGGGCCGGGGCGACGTACCTGCCGCTCGACCCGGCGGCACGCGATGACAGGCTGGCCGCCCACATCCGTACGGTCGTGCTCGCCGCGGTGGTGACCACGTCGGACCAGGCGACCCGGCTGGCCGGGCTGCGGGTCGGCCGTACGGTGCTGACCGACGTGGATGGTTGGCGTGAGCGGCCGGCCGCCCCACCGCCCGGGCCACGCGACCCCGGCGACGGGGCCGTCGTACTGGTGGTCGATGACGCGGACGGGCCGCGTGCGGTGCGATATCCGCATCGGGCACTGGTCGGCGCGGCACGGCGCGCCGGACTCGACACCGACGCCGCTCAGGTCTGGCTGGGATGGGCCGCACCGGCCGGTGGCGAGTTCATGATGCCGCTGTGGTCCGCGTTGAGCACCGGAGCGACATGCGTGCTGCCGGCACCGGCCCCGCCGTCCGCCGCCCGGCTGGCGCGGCTGGTCGCCGAGCAGGGCGTCACCAGCCTCACGGTCACCGCGGAGCTGTTCGCGCTGCTCGTCGAGGAACACCCACAGGTGCTGACCCGGCTACGGCAGATCCTCGTCACCGGTCGTACGGCGGCGGCCCACCTGGCCCTGGCCCGTGATCGTCATCCCACGCTGCGCCTGGTGCACGGGTACGGCGGCGTCGAGGGCGGATGGTGGGCGCTGGGCCGGGTGGTCGACACACCGCCGGTCGGTCCGGATGTGCCGGTGGCGCAGGACGGGCTGCGCTGTCACGTCCTCGACGATCGGCTGCGGCCGGTGCCCGCCGGGGTCCGGGGCGAGCTGTTCCTGTGCGGTCCCGGACTCGCCGACGGCTACCCGGACCGGCCCGGTGCCACCGCCGCCCGCTTCGTCGCCGATGCGGGCGGTGGCCGAATGTTCGCCACCGGCACCTCGGCGAGTTGGTCCGCCGAGGGTGGCCTGCGGGTGCACGGGCCGGTCGCCGCGCCGACCTGCAACGGGGTGCCGGTCGACCCGCAGCGGGTGAGTACGGCGTTGATCAGCCATCCGTCGGTGCGCTGGGCGGTGGTGTCCGTCCGGGCAGACGCCGATGGTGGCGAGCAGTTGGTGGCGCACGTCGTGCCGACGACGTCGTCGGTCGATGTCGCGCAGGTGCGGCGGCATGTCGCGCAGCTTCTGCCGGAGCACCTGGTGCCCGCGCGGGTCGTGGTGTTGACGACGGTTCCGCTCACCGGAGACGGTCGGCTCGATCACCGTGGGCTGCCCGACCCGGAGGACACCGGTGCCGGGAAGACCGCCCGGGATCCGCGCGAGGAGGTGCTGCGGGACATCTTCTCGGAGTTGCTCGGTGGGCGTCCGGTCGGTCTCGACGACAACTTCTTCCGCATCGGCGGGCACTCGCTGCTGGCGGTGCGACTGGTCAACCGGATTCGGTCGACGTTGTCGGTCGAGGTGACGATCCGGGACGTGTTCCAGGCGCCGACCGTGGCGGCGCTCGTGGAACGGCTGACGGCCACCGTGACGCCGGCCCGGCCGACCCTGCGCCGTCGAGCCGGCGTGCGGTAGACCTGCCCCGGCGGCGGGAGCATCCTGCCGCGCCGACTGCCGCTGCCCCGGTGGTGTGCTGACTAGCCTGATGTCAGCGCACCGCCGGGGCTTTTTCCTTCCGGCGGGCCCTCTCCGCCGGCAGTCGACGGCCGGACGCGGCACCAGTTCTGTCCACTTTGGAGTTAGACACGCGACCGTCCGGGGCCCACCCCGTCCGCAAACCGCAGGAGGAAGTGCAATGCCATCGATCGACTACGCGGAACCGGTTGTCCAGGCCGGGCCGGGCCGCGACGACCGTCGGGCGAGCACGGTCCTCAACGGCGGGCCGCTCACCGGGCCGGTCGTCGGCGTGTCGCAGGCGTTCGCGCAGCGGGTCGCCGTCGACCCGGACCGCCCGGCCCTGGTCGCCGGGGCGACCCGCCTCAGCTACGCGGAGTTGGACGCGGCTGTCGCGCTGCGCGCCGAACTGTTGCACGCCGAGGGTGCCGGACCTGGCCGGCTGGTGACCGTCTGCCGGGCCCGCAGTGTGGAGGCGATCGTCTCGGTCCTGGCCGTGCTGCGTACCGGGGCCGCGTACCTGCCGCTGGACCCGGCCGCGCCGGCCGCCCGCAACGAGGCGATCCTCGCCGACGCCTGCGCGGGGACGCCGCCGGCCCTGGCCCAGGTGATCGCGCAGGGCGAGGTGGTGCTCAGCGGGGCAGGCGTGCCAGCCGGTACGGCCTACGTCATCTACACCTCCGGTTCCACCGGAACGCCCAACGGCGTCCTCGTCGGACAGGCCGCCTTGGCACACTTCGTCGCCGGAGCGACCTGCCGGTACGGTGTCACCGCCGACGACCGGATGCTCCAGTTCGCCCCCCTGCACTTCGACGCCAGCGTCGAGGAGATCTTCCTGACCCTCACCGCCGGCGGCACACTCGTGCTGCGCGACGACGACATGCTCGACGTACCGGCGCTGCTGGCCGGTTGTGTCCGCCACGGGATCACCGTGCTGGACCTGCCGACGGCGTACTGGCACGAGCTGGCGTACGCGCTCGCCACCGGGGTCGCCGAACTGCCCCCGACCCTGCGGACCGTGATCATCGGTGGTGAGGCGGCGCTACCCGAGCGGGTGGCCCGCTGGCGGCAGGCCGTCGGCGACCGGGTACGGCTGCTCAACACGTACGGGCCGACCGAGGCGACCGTGGTCGCGACGGTGGCCGACCTGTCCGGGCACGACGACGCCGACGAGGTTCCGATCGGGCTGCCCCTGCCCGGGGTGCGGGCCGCCGTCGTGGACGGTGAGCTGTGGCTGCTCGGCGGCGCGCTCGCTGACGGTTATCTGGGTCGCCCGGAACTGACCGCTGACCGGTTCACCACCCTCGGCGGGCAGCCCGCCTACCGCACGGGTGACCGGGTCCGGGTCCGGGACGACGGTCAACTGGACTACCTGGGCCGCCTCGACGACGAAGTCAAGATCAACGGGCACCGGATCGATCCGGCGGCCGTCGAGTCGGTCCTGCTCGGCCTCGACGGGGTGCGCGAATGCGCCGTCGTCGCCCAGGACCTCGGCAACGGCATGAAGCGCCTGGTGGCGTACGTGGCCGGCACGGTCAGCGCGGACGAGGTCCGCGGCTATCTCGCGCAGCGGCTGCCCGCCGCTGCGGTGCCCGGCGTGGTCCGGCTCGTGGGTGCCCTGCCCCGCAGCAGCACCGGCAAGATCGACCGGGGCACGCTGCGGGCCACTCCGGCGTCCGGGCCGGGTGGCCCCACCGCCGCCGAGCCGTACGCCGGCTCGGGGTCGGCCGAGTACCTGCCCGAGCCCGGCGAGGAACTCATCCCGCTGTCCTACTCCCAACACCGGCTGTGGTTCCTCCACGCCATGGAGGGCCCGACCGCGACCTACAACATGCCGCTGGTGATCGAACTGGACGGGGTGCCGGACCAGCAGGCACTGGCCGCTGCGCTGACCGACCTGGTGACCCGGCACGAGGTGCTGCGCACCGTGTACCCCTCGGTCGACGGCACACCCGTCCAGCGGATCCTCGACGACCCCGACCCCCGGCTGCTGGTCGTGCAGGACTGCCATGGCGACGACGTCGACACCCGGTTGGCCGAGTTCGTCGACGGCACCTTCGACATCGCGACGCAGCCGCCACTGCGGTCCCTGCTGCTCGTCGACACGCCGCAGCGCTCGGTGCTGGTGGTGCTGGTGCACCACATCGCCACCGACGGCTGGTCACTGGCCCCGATGCTGCGCGACCTGGAGATCGCCTACCGGGCCCGCCTGGCCGGAACGGAACCGGACTTCGAGCCGCTGCCCGTCCAGTACGCCGACTACGCCCTCTGGCAGCGGGAACTGCTCGGCGACGCCGACCAGCCGGAGAGCCTGATGGCGCGGCACCTGTCCTGGTGGCGCGAAACCCTCGCCGACCTGCCGGCCGTGCTCGATCTGCCACTGGACCGGCCCCGCCCGGTCGAGTTCGGCCACCGGGGCGCCTCGCTGTGCGCGGTCCTCGACGCCGACACCCACCAGCGCCTGCGCAACCTCGGCAACACCCACCAGGCCAGCGCGTTCATGCTCTTCCACGCCGCGCTCGCGGCCACCCTCACCCGGCTCGGCGTCGGCCCTGACGTGCCGGTCGGTACCCCCGTCGCCGGACGCGGCGACGAGGCGCTGCACGACCTCATCGGCTTCTTCGTCAACACCGCCGTGCTGCGCACCGACCTCTCCGACGACCCCAGCTTCGCCGACCTGGTCGTCCGGGTACGCGACAACGATCTCGCCGCGTACGCGCACGCCGAGGTCCCGTTCGACCTGCTGGTGGAGCGACTCAACCCGGTCCGGTCGCTGGCGCACCATCCGTTCTTCCAGGTGATGCTGACCGTCAACACGTCCACCCCGGACCAGCTGCGGATCCTCGACCTCGACGGCCGGATCGCCCCGGCCGGCCTCGACACCGCCAAGTTCGACCTCAGCTTCTCCTGCATCGCCACCGCCGACGACGCCGAGGTCGAAATCTGGCTCCAGTACGACGTGGACCTGTTCGACGCCGACACCGCGGCCCTGATGCTGGAGACGTACCTGCGGCTGCTGCGGGCCGCCACCACCGACCCGAGCACCCCGGTCAGCACCCTCGACGTGCTCACCGACGCCGAGCAGGCGGGCCTGGACGAGCGGCGCCGCGCCGCCCGTACCCGCCCGGTCGGGGTCCCCGCATTCGTCGGCGGGCACGACGGCTCTCCCCGTACCCCGGTCCTGTGTGACCTGTTCGCCGAGGTGCTGAGCCTGACCACGGTGGCCCCGGGCGACGATTTCTTCGCCCTCGGTGGACACTCCATGCTCGCGATCCGGCTGGTCAACCGGATCCGGTCGGTACTCGACGTCGAGGTCGGCATCCGCGACATCTTCCTCGCCCCCTCCCCTGCCGCGCTGGGTCACCGGCTCGGCGAGCTGACCGCTCGGGAGCGGCTCGCGCTGGTGGCCGCGGCGCCGACGGAGCGGTTGCCGTTGTCGTACGCGCAGCACCGGCTGTGGTTCATCAACGAGCTCAACGGCCCCAGCGCCATCTACAACATCCCCGTCGCGATCCAACTCGACAACGACCTCGACGCGGAGGTTCTGGCCGCCGCCCTGGCCGACGTCATCCACCGCCAGGAGGCGCTGCGTACCGTTTTCCGCACCGTCGACGGCGAGCCCTACCAGGTCGTCCTCGACAACCCCGCTTCAGGGCTGACCGTCCTCGACCTCACCGCCGATGAGGTACCCGCAGCCGTCGAAGCCGCCGTCGGACATGTCTTCGACCTGAGTGCCGACCCGATGCTGAAGACCTGGCTGCTGCGCCCCGCCGACGCCGCCCAGGTGTTGGTCGTGGTCCTGCACCACATCGCCGGGGACGGCTCCTCCATGGCTCCCCTGCTGCGTGACATCACCACCGCCTACCAGGCCCGCCTGGTAGGCCGCACGCCCGACTGGACCCCACTGCCGGTCACCTACACCGACTACACCCTCTGGCAACGCGACCTCCTCGGCGACGCCGACGACCCCGACAGCCTGCTGAATCGGCAGTTGACCTTCTGGCGGGAGACGTTGACCGGGGCCCCTCAGGTCATCGACCTGCCCGCCGACCGGCCCCGCCCGGCCCGGGCGAGCCACCGCGGGGGTGCGGTGCCGTTCCGGCTCGACGCGGACCTGCACCGGGCGGTGCTGCGACTCGTCAATGGCAGTGGCACGACCATCTTCATGGTGTTGCAGGCCGCGTTCGCCGCCCTACTGTCCCGAATGGGCTCCGGCACCGACATCCCCATCGGCACCGTCGTCGCCGGACGCACCGACGAAGCCCTCGACAACCTCGTCGGCTTCTTCGTCAACACCCTCGTCCTACGCACCAACCTCACCGACAACCCCACCTTCACCGAACTACTCACCCGCGTCCGCGACACCGACCTCGCCGCCTACGACAACCAGGACCTCCCCTTCGAACGCCTCGTCGAAGAACTCAACCCCACCCGCACCACCGCACACCACCCCCTGTTCCAGATCATGCTGATGGTCGGCAACACCGCCCAGCCCGATCCCGACGGATCGCCCTTCGCCGGTACGGAGATCCCCTTCGACATCGGCACCGTCAAGTTCGACCTGACCCTCTCCATCCGCGAACAGGTGGACACCAGCGGCGCCCCCGCCGGACTGAACGGCTCCCTCGAGTACGCCACCGACCTGTTCGACGAGCACACCGCCGCGATGCTGGCCGACCGGTTCGCCCGGCTACTGACCGCCGCCGTGGCCGACCCGCGCCGACGCGTCAGCGAGTTCGACCTGCTCAGCGACGAGGAGCGTGATCAGCTCCTCGTCGCCTACAACGACACCACCGTCCCGCCCACCCGGGGATGCGTCCACGACGCCTTCCAGGAACAGGCCCGGCGCACCCCCGACCACACCGCCGTCACCTTCGGCGAACAACAACTCACCTACGCCGACGTGAACCGACGCGCCAACAGGCTGGCCCACCGACTCGTCGCGGCCGGCGTCGCACCACAGTCCACCGTCGGCGTCCTCATGCACCGTGGCGCCGACCTCGTCATCGCCAGCCTCGCCGTACTCAAGTGCGGAGCCGCCTACGTACCGGTCGGCACCACCCTGCCACCAGCCCGCGTACGCACCATCATGACCGACGCGAACGCCCCCGTACTCCTGGTCGACAGCCACGCCAGCACCAACCCCGCCTTGGCCGAAGAGCACACACACGGCACCGTCATCGTCCCTTTCGACAGCCCCACTGATGATCAGACGGGCAGTCGCGATGACGACCTGAACCTGCCGTTGGACGACCAGTCCCTGATGTACGTCATGTTCACCTCCGGCTCCACCGGTCGACCCAAGGGCGTGGGTGTCACCCACCACAACGTTCGCGAACTCGTCAACGACCGCTGCTGGAACGCGGCACACCATCGGCGGATGCTTGTGCACTCCAACTACGGCTTCGACTCCTCCATCTACGAGATGTGGGTGCCGCTGTTGCTCGGCGGCGAACTCGTCATCGCGGCCGGGGAAGGCGCCGACCTGGCGGAGATCGCGCGCACCATCACCCGGTACGACGTCACCGCCGCCTACTTCACCATGGGCCTGTTCCACATCATGGCCGACGAGGGGCTGGACACCCTGGCCCGGTTGAAGGAGGTCTGGACCGGAGGTGACGTGGCCTCCCCCGCCGCCGTCGCGCGGGTGCTGGAACACTGCCCGGACACGGTGCTGGTGCACAGCTACGGCCCGACCGAGGTCACCTTCGCCTCCCACCAGCAGCGGTTCGACACCGACCGGGGCGAGTTCGGCGGGGTCCACCTGGGCCGGCCGCTGGACAACAACCGCACGTACGTGCTCGACGAGCGGCTGCGCCCGGTGCCCCTGGGCGGCACCGGCGAGCTGTACCTGGCCGGCGAGCAGGTCGCCCGCGGCTACCTCGGCCGGCCGGGACTGACCGCCGAACGCTTCGTCGCCGACCCGTTCGACCCGGCCGGCGGCCGGATGTACCGCACGGGTGACCTCGTCGCCTGGAACGGCCGGGGCGAGCTGCGCTTCGTCGGCCGCGCGGACGGACAGGTCAAACTCCGCGGCTTCCGCATCGAACTCGCCGAGATCGAGGCCACCATCGCCGCGGACCCGGCCATCGGTCAGGTCGCCGTGATCGTCCGCGAGGACCGGCCCGGCGACAAGCGGCTCGTCGCGTACATCGCGCCCGCTCACGGGGTAGCCGCCCGGACCGACGCCGGCTGGGAGGCGGCCGTACGGCAACGAACCGCACGGACCCTGCCCGACTACATGGTCCCCTCGGCGGTGGTGGTCCTCGATCAGCTACCGGTCACCGTCAACGGCAAACTCGACCGCCGCGCCCTGCCCGCCCCCCAGCAGCAGCAGCGCGTCGGCCGTGCCGCCCGCACCCCGAACGAGGAGCTCATGTGCGACCTCTTCGCCGAGGTCCTCGGAGTTTCCACGGTCGGCATCGACGACGGCTTCTTCACTCTCGGCGGACACTCCCTGCTGGCCACCAAACTGGTGAACCGGATCCGGGCGGTCTTCGCAGCGGAGATCGGTGTCCGGGACGTCTTCGGAACGCCGACCCCGCTGGGGCTTCTCGACCGGATCCGTGAGCTGGCCGGTACGCCCGTGCGGCCTGCGCTGGTGGCGTCCGCACCGGATGGCCCGGTGCCGTTGTCCTACGCGCAGCGCCGTCTCTGGTTCCTCGGGGAACTCGACGGCCCGAGTGCGATCTACAACATCCCCGTCGCCATCCGACTGGACCAGGCAATCGACCCGGACGTCCTGGCGGCGGCCCTCGCCGACGTCGTCGAACGGCAGGAGGTGCTGCGCACCGTCTACCAGGTCACCGACGGCGAGCCCCATCAGGTCGTTCTCGACGGGGTACGCCCCGAGGTGACCGTGCGGGACCTGACCCCCGACGAGGTGCCGGCGGCGGTGGATGCGGCGGCCGGCCACGTCTTCGACCTGGCCACGCAGATCCCCGTACGGGTCTGGCTGCTGCGCCCGGCCGGTGCGCCCCAGGTGTTGGTGGTGGTCCTGCACCACATCGCCGGTGACGGCATGTCGATGGCACCGCTGCTGCGGGACCTGTCGACGGCGTATGCAGCGCGGACCGTGGGACAGCAACCGCAGTGGGCGCCCCTGCCGGTACGGTACGTCGACTACACCCTCTGGCAGCGGAATCTGCTCGGCGCGGCCGACGACCCGGACAGCCTCCTGGCCCGGCAGCTCGACTTCTGGCGGCACACCCTGGCCGGCGCACCGCAGGTGCTGGAGTTGCCCGCCGACCGGCCCCGCCCGGCGCGGGCCAGTCACCAGGGCGACGGCGTCCCGTTCACTGTGGACCCGGCTACCCATGCCGCGCTGCGTCAGGTGGCCCGTGCCGCCGGCACGTCGATGTTCATGGTGATGCAGGCCGCCTTCGCGGTGCTGCTGTCCCGGATGGGCTCCGGCACCGACATCCCCATCGGCACTGTGGTGGCGGGTCGGGACGACGAGGCCCTCGACGACCTGGTCGGGTTCTTCGTCAACACCCTCGTGCTGCGGACCGATGTCTCCGGTGCCCCCACCTTCACCGAACTGCTGGCCCGGGTTCGGGAGACCGACCTGGCCGCATACGAGCACCAGGACATTCCCTTCGAGCGTCTCGTCGAGGAGCTCAACCCGGCCCGCACCACCGCGCATCACCCGCTGTTCCAGGTGATGCTGATGGTCCGGAACGCCGTCGGGGCCGATTCCGACGGATCCCCGTTCGCCGGCACCGAGGTCGGGTTCGAGGTGGGCACCGTCAAGTTCGACCTGACCCTCTCCGTCGCCGAACGGCAGGACCCCACCGGCGGCCCCGACGGGATGGACGGCATCCTCGAGTACGCCTCCGACCTCTTCGACACCGAGACGGTCCACGACCTCTGCGCCACCTTCATCCGGCTGCTCGGCGCATTCGCCACCGAACCCGACGCCCCCGTCGGGCGGCACGACCTGCTCACCGCCGACCAGCGTCACACCCTGCTGAGCGCCTTCAACGACACCGGGGTTTCCGCACCGGACCTGCGGGTCACCGAGGTGTTCGCCCACCAGGTCGCCGCCGGCCCGGACCGGATCGCGCTGATCGACGGCAACACCCGGATGACGTACGCCGAACTCGACATCGCCGCCGACCGGCTCGCCCGGCATCTCGTGACGGTCGGCGTACGGCGCGGGGACATCGTGGGTGTGCTGCTGGAGCGTGGCCTGCCGATGGCCGTCGCCGTCCTCGCCACGCTGCGCGCCGGTGCCGCGTACGCCCTGCTCGATCCGGAATTTCCGGACGCCCGGCTGACCGCCCTGGCCGACGACGCCGCACCGGCCGCGCTGGTCACCGCGAACGACCTGGCCGGTCGGCTCGGCACCGCGCGTCCCGCAGTCACCGTGCTGGTCGACGAGGCGGGCGCCGTCCCCGGTGTGCCACCTGCGGATCAGCCCGCCCTACCTGCCGGCGACCCCGCAGACCCGGCCTGCATCATGTTCACCTCCGGATCCACCGGAACGCCCAAGGGGGCGCTCGCGTCCCACCGGGCCATCGTCGGAACCCTCACCGGCCAGGACTTCGTCGACTTCGGACCGGATCAGGTGTGGTTGCAGAGCGCGCCGGTCTCCTGGGACGCGTTCGCGCTCGACTTCTGGGGCCCGCTGCTGCACGGCGCCAGCTGCGTGCTGCACCCCGGCCAGCGGCCGGAGCCGGCCCGGATCGCCGAACTGGTCGCCCGCCACGGGATCACCACCATGTGGCTGTCGGCCGGGCTGTTCAACGTCATGCTCGACGAGTACCCCGACACGCTCGCCGCCGTCGGGCAGGTGATGACCGGTGGTGAGGCGCCCTCGGTGGAGCACCTGGCCCGGGCCCGCCGCCTGCTGCCCCGACAGCGCCTGATCCACGCTTACGGGCCGGTGGAGAGCATGATCTTCACCAACTGCCACCAGGTCCAGGCACCGCCTGACCATGCGCCGGTCCCGGTCGGTGCGCCACTTGTCAACCGCGCCTGCTACATCCTCGACGATGAGCTGCGGCCGGTCCCGGTCGGCGTCACCGGCGAGATCTATGTCGCCGGTACCGGGCTGGCCGACGGGTACCTGCGCCAGACCGCGCTGACCGCCGAGCGCTTCGTCGCCAACCCGTTCGATCCGGCCGGCGCCCGGATGTACCGCACCGGCGACCTGGCCCGCTGGACCCGCGACGGCGCGGTGGCGATCGTCGGACGGGCCGACGACCAGGTCAAGATCCGGGGATTCCGCATCGAGCCCGGTGAGATCGCGGCGGTGCTCGCCCGACAGCCTGGCGTCGGCGGGGTGGCCGTGATCGTCCGTGAGGACCGGCCCGGCGACAAACGGCTCGTGGCGTACCTGACGCCCGCTGCGGAGGGGTCGGAGCTGGACGAGGGCGAGCTGCGCCGCGCCGCCGCCGAGACACTCCCCGCCCATCTGGTGCCGGCCGCCTTCGTGGTGCTGGAGCGGCTGCCGTTGGCCGCCAACGGCAAACTCGACCGTCGCGCCCTGCCCGCACCGCAATACGGCCGGAGCACCGGACGTGCCCCCCGTACTCCCAACGAACACCTCATGTGCGACCTGTTCGCCGAGGCACTGGTAGTCCCCGCAGTCGGCGTCGACGACGGCTTCTTCGACCTCGGCGGACACTCACTGCTCGCCACCAAACTGGTGAACCGGATCCGGGTGGTCTTCCGCACCGAGATCGGGGTGCGGGACGTGTTCGGAGCTCCGACCCCGGCCGGACTGCTGCACCGCATCCGGGAGCTGGCCGGCACGCCCGTACGGCCCGCGCTGGTGGCAACCGAGTCGACCGGTCCGGTGCCGCTGTCGTACGCCCAGCACCGGCTCTGGTTCATCAACGAACTCAACGGCCCCAGCGCTGTCTACAACATCCCCGTCGCACTCCAACTGGAGCACGATCTTGACGCGGACGTCCTGGCCGCCGCCCTGACCGACGTCCTGCACCGCCAGGACGCCTTGCGTACGGTCTTCCGCACCATCGACGGCGAACCCCACCAGGTCATCCTCGATGACCCCGGATCAGGACTGACCGTTCGGGACCTCACCCCCGACCAGCTACCCGCGGCCGTCGAGGCCGCTGTCGGACACGTCTTCGACCTCAGCACCGATCCGATGCTGAAGACCTGGCTCTTCCGACCCACCGGCGCTCCCCAGGTGCTGGTCGTCGTCCTCCACCACATCGCCGGCGACGGCGCCTCCATGGCGCCCCTGCTGCGCGACCTCACCATCGCCTACCAGGCCCGCACCGCCGGCCACGCACCCGACTGGACTCCGCTGCCGGTCAGCTACACCGACTACACCCGCTGGCAACGCGATCTCCTCGGCGACGCGAACGCCCCCGACAGCCTGCTCGCCGGGCAACTCGACTACTGGCGCACCACCCTCGCCGACGCGCCGCAGGTACTGGACCTCCCGGCCGACCGGCCGAGGCCGGCCCGCGCCAGCCACCGTGGCGACGCCGTCCGGTTCACCCTGGACGCGGCCGGCCATGCGGCGCTGCTGCGGGTGGCCCGCACCACCGGTACGTCGGTGTTCATGGTGTTGCAGGCCGCGTTCGCCGCCCTGCTGTCCCGAATGGGCTCCGGCACCGACATCCCCATCGGCACCGTCGTCGCCGGACGCACCGACGAAGCCCTCGACAACCTCGTCGGCTTCTTCGTCAACACCCTCGTCCTACGCACCAACCTCACCGACAACCCCACCTTCACCGAACTACTCACCCGCGTCCGCGACACCGACCTCGCCGCCTACGACAACCAGGACCTCCCCTTCGAACGCCTCGTCGAAGAACTCAACCCCACCCGCACCACCGCACACCACCCCCTGTTCCAGATCATGCTGATGGTCAACAACACCGCTCCGACCGACACCACGGGTTCACCCTTCGCCGGCAGCGACATCCCGTTGGCCATCGGTACCGTCAAGTTCGACCTGACCCTGTCCGTCGGTGAGCTGACCGATGCCACCGGCGCACCCGCCGGACTCGACGGCGCCCTCGAATACGCCACCGACCTGTTCGACGAGCACACCGCCGCACTCCTCGCCGGACGACTCACCCGACTGCTGCACTCGGCCGTCGCCGACCCGCAACAGCGCGTCGGTGAACTGGACCTCCTCAGCGCTGAGGAACGCCACCAACTCCTCATCGCCTACAACGACACCACCGTCCCCGCCACCCGAGGCTGCGTCCACGAAGCCTTCCAGGAGCAGGCCCGGCGCACCCCCGACCACATCGCCGTCACCTTCGGCGAGCAGCGGATCAGCTACGCCGAGCTGAACCGACGCGCCAACCTGCTGGCCCACCGTCTGATCGCGGCCGGCGTCACACCCCAGTCCACCGTCGGTGTCCTGATGCACCGGGGTGCGGACCTGATCGCGGCCAGCCTGGCGGTCCTCAAGTGCGGTGCGGCGTACGTGCCGGTCGGGACCACCCTCCCACCGGCCCGGGTACGCACGATCATGACGGACTCGGCGGCTCCGGTGCTGCTGGTCGACCGGCACGCCGAGACCAACCCGGCCCTGGACGCGGAGCGGGAGCACGGCACCGTGATCGTGCCCTTCGACGGCCCGACCGGTGGCCGCGACGACGACCCGAACCTGCCCCTGGACGACCGCTCCCTGATGTACGTCATGTTCACCTCCGGCTCCACCGGCCGGCCCAAGGGGGTCGGAGTCACCCACCACAACGTCCGCGAACTCGCCGCCGACCGGTGCTGGAACGCCGCCCACCACCGCCGGATGCTCGTCCACTCGAATTACGGCTTCGACTCCTCCACCTACGAGATGTGGGTACCACTACTCCTCGGCGGCGAACTCGTCATCGCCTCCGGAGAAGGCGCCGACCTGGCAGAACTAGCCGACACCATCACCCGGCACCAGATCACCGCCGCCTACTTCACCATGGGCCTGTTCCACATCATGGCCGACGAAGGACTCGACACCCTGGCCCGACTCGAAGAGGTCTGGACCGGCGGCGACACCGCCTCACCAGCCGCCATGCAGCGAGTCCTCGACCACTGCCCCAACACCGTCGTCGTCCACAGCTACGGCCCCACCGAAGTCACCTTCGCCTCACACCACCAGCGCTTCGACACCAACCGCAGCGAGTTCCCCGGCATCCACCTGGGCCGTCCCCTCGACAACAACCGCACCTACGTCCTGGACGAACACCTCAACCCCGTACCCCCCGGCGCCACCGGCGAGCTCTATCTCGCCGGCGACCAGGTCGCCCGCGGCTACCTCGGACGGCCGGGGCTGACCGCCGAGCGCTTTGTCGCCGACCCGTACGACCCCAACGGCGCTCGCATGTACCGCACCGGCGATCTCGTCGCCTGGACCAGCCAGGGACGACTCCGCTTCATCGGTCGAGCCGACGGTCAGGTCAAGATCCGGGGCTTCCGCATCGAACCGGCCGAGATCGAAGCCACCATCGGCGAGGACCCCGGCATCGGGCAGGTCGCCGTCATCGTCCGCGAGGACCGGCCAGGCGACAAGCGACTCGTCGCTTACGTCGTCCCCACCCAGGCGGCCGCCCCACGCGACTGGGAGGCGACCGTACGTCAGCTCACCGCCCGCACGTTGCCCGACTTCATGGTGCCGAACGCGGTGGTGGTACTCGACCAACTCCCCGTCACCGCGAACGGCAAACTCGACCGGCGTGCCCTACCCGCCCCCCAGCAGGGACAACGCAGCGGACGAGCCCCCCGGACCCCCGACGAACACCTGATGTGCGGCCTGTTCGCCGAAGCCCTCGACGTCGCAGCGGTCAGCGTCGACGACAACTTCTTCGAACTCGGCGGACACTCACTGCTCGCCACCAAGCTGGTCAGCCGGATCCGCGACACATTGGGCCTCGACATCCGGGTCCGCGACCTGTTCGACCGGCCGACCGCCGCCGGGCTGCTCGACGGCACGCGGCGCGGGGAAACCTCCGAGGTCCTGGTGCCGCTGCAACCGTCCGGTGGACACCGCCCGCTGTTCTGTGTCCACCCCGGCGCCGGCATGAGCTGGTCGTACGCCGGACTCGCCCGGCACCTCGGCCCGGAGCAGCCGATCTACGGCCTGCAGACCCGGGCGCTGAGCCTGCCCGGCTACCGGGCCGCAGGAGTACCCGAGTTGGCCGAGGAGTACCTGGCGGAGATCCGTCGGGTGCAACCGCACGGCCCGTACCGGCTGCTCGGCTGGTCCTTCGGCGGGGTCGTCGCACACGCGATGGCCACTGCGCTGCAACAGACCGGCGAAGAGGTCGAACTGCTGGCCATGATGGACGCCTACCCGGTGTCCGTCGAGGAGGCGGCCCGGCCGCGCACCGAGCGCGAGACCATGCTGATGCTGCTCGGCGACGACGACGGAGAGACCGGTGAGCTGCCGGACGGGCTCCTCGACCGGTACGACCCGGCGGCGGTGGTCGAGGTCCTGCGCCGTCGCGACCCGGTGCTCGCCGGTTTCACCCCCGGCGAGGTCCACGCCCTGGTCCGGGCCGCAGTCAATCACGCCGACATCATGGCCGCGTACCGGCCCGGGGTGGTCGCCGGTGACCTGCTGTTCTTCTCCGCCGGCCGGGCCGGCGTGGCCGACGGCCCGGCACCGAAACTGTGGGAAGAGCACTTCAGCGGCGTCATCGAGTGGCACGACGTGGCCACCACTCATCTTCGGATGACCGAACGGGAACCACTCGCGGAAATCGGCGAGAAGCTCGCCGCAAGACTTGCCGAATTGGCATAAGAGAACTCCGGAAACCTTCGAGAAGGGAAATGACATGGCGAATCCGTTCGACGACGAGAACGGCACGTTCCTGGTGCTGGTGAACGCCGAGGCCCAGCACAGCCTCTGGCCGGTCTTCGCCGCCGTACCCGGCGGCTGGCAGACGGCCTTCGGGCCGGCCGGCCGGGCGGAGTGCCTGGCGTACGTGGAGAGCTCCTGGACCGACATCCGACCGCGGAGCCTGGTGGCCCAGTACGCGTAAGGAAACGCCAGGTCAGATCACCTCCAGCGGCCCCTGCTCACCTCGTGAGCAGGGGCCGCTCAGTCGTGTCCACACGCCGGTCACTGCCGCTTCGACTGCCCACCTTTCTGCCCGTCCAACTACCGTCTGCCGCCACCGGGCACTCCTATATTCGACGTGTGGGAAATAGCGCGACCGAATGGGTCGACCGCGAGCCGGCGCAAATCTCCGGTGCGTGATTCGCACACTTCGACACGTCTGCTGTCGGCGCTGCCGGCCGTCGTAACCAGGTACGAGCAAAGACCCCGGGAGGCGAGATGTACCAGGCAGAGCAAACGGTGGCGGTGAGAAAAGCCGCCGCCTATCCCGGTCTCCTCGGCGAGCACCTGATCGCCGAGAAGACCAGGGCCGCCATGGCGGTCCAGCAGGAGGCGTTGTACGCCGCGCGGGAGTTTCTGCGTGGTCAGGGCTTCACCGAGCTGCTGCCCCCGCTGATCGGGCCGGTCACCGACCCGGGCGCCCGGGGCGCCAAGGCCCTCGACGTCGACTTCTACGGCCACACGTACAAGATCATGACGAGCGCGATCCTCTACAAGCAGGCGTCGCTGCGCGGTTTCCCGAAGCTGTTCTACATCGCTCCGAACATCCGGGTCGAACCGCCGGAGACCGTGGACACCGGCCGGCACCTGGTGGAGTTCCACCAGATCGACGTGGAGATCGCCGGTGGTACCCGCGAGGACGCGATGGACACCGCCGCCGGGCTGCTCACCCACGTCGTCGCGCACGTGTTCGACACCGTGCCGGACGTGCTGCGGCAGTTGGGCCGTGACCCGCTCGACTTCGCCGAACTGTTGACCGGCAAGTTCGACAGCTGCACCCACACCGAGGCGGTCCAGCGGCTGCGCGACCAGGGTCACCCGCAGAGCCCGGACGCCGAGATCAACTGGGCGGGTGAGGAGATCCTGTCCCGGGAGGCCGACCGGCCCTTCTTCATCACCGACTACCCCAAGGGATCGCGGGGCTTCTACGACCGGGAGAACCCCCAGGACCCGGGCGTGCTGCGCAACTTCGACCTGATCGCCCACGGCGGTTTCGGGGAGCTGGTCAGCGGCAGCGAGCGGGAGGCGGACTACGCCACCCTGGTGACCCGGATGCGGGAGAGCGGCGAGAACCCGGCCAAGTACGACTGGTACCTGCGGCTGATGCGGGAGGGCCTGCCATCCAGCGCCGGCTTCGGCATGGGCTTGCAGCGCCTGGTCCGGTTCCTGACCGGCCTGGACGCGCTCTGGCAGGTCAGCGCGTACCCGAAGCTTCCCGGCGTGGTCTCGCCGTGAGCGCTGAGGGTGCAACGCAGCGGGGCGGGGTCTACGCGCCGGGGCTGCCCGAGGGGCTGATCCGGCAGCGGGCCCGCGAGGGCGTGGCCGCGGTGTTCCCGCCCGTCGACACGTACGGCCGACAGTTGCACGGCGCCGGCGACGAGGAATCGCCCGGCCCCGCCTCCGTCTCCGACGACCTGGACCAGGCCCGCCTGGTGCCGCCGGTGTTCATGCCCCGGCGGTTGGAGAAGCTGATCGATCTGGGCCGGGAGCCGCTGCACGACGACGTGGACCTGGACACCGTCATCGGCGGCTTCCGGTCACCGCTGCCGGTGTACGTCTCGGCGTTCGGCTCGACCCGGGTCGCCTCCGGTGACGCGGGGATCGCGGCCAGCCGGCAGGCCGGCCGGCTCGGCATCCCGATGGTGATCGGCGAGAACATGGTGCCGGTCGGCGGGTACCGGCGGGCCGAGGCCGCGCAGTCGCCGATCCTGGCCCGGCTGCGCGCCTACGCGCAGGAGTGCCCGCCCGGCGTCGGTGGGGTGGTCGTGCAGCAGAGCACCGAGGACGCCGACTCCGAGGTGTGGAACCTCGTCTACAGCGACACGTCGGTGCGCGAGCTGCGCGACTCGGGTCGGTTGGGCTTCGAACTCAAGACCGGTCAGGGTGCGAAGCCGGGACTGGGTGGGATGACCGCGGTGGACGCCGAGGAAGCCGCCCGGCTGGCCGGTCAGTTCGCCGTCCGGGACGTCCTCGGTCCGGATCGGTGGCTGCGCTGCGCCACCCCCGGCACCTTCACCGAGGAGATCCTGCGCCAGCAGGTCCGGTTCATGCGCAACAACTTCCCGCGGGCCCGGGTGTGGGTGAAGTTCCACCCCGGACGTGACGTCGCGCAGGCCGCGACGACCGCCTGGCAGGCCGGTAGTGACGCGGTGACAGTCGACGGCGCGCAGGGCGGCACGGGGTGGGCGCCTCGGGCGTTCCTCGACCAGGTCGGACTGCCGCTGGGCGAGTGCCTGCGCCGTATCGGCCACCCCCAGGGCTGTCTGCTGGCCACCGGCCGGATCTGGGAGGGCGGCCGGGCGGTCCGCGCGCTGGCGCTGGGCGCCACCGCCGTCGGGCTGGGTCGCGCCGCGCTGCTCGCCGTCGACGAGGACCCCGAGAACGGGCTCATCCGCCTGGTCGAGGCCCTGGCGCTGGAGGCCCGGCTGTTGGTCAGCGCGGTCGGCAAGTATCGCGCCGACGCCCTGACGGCAGAGGATCTGTGGTGGCCGACAGCCGCCCCGACGGCCGCGTGGCCGGCGCGTACCGCACCGATCGGCAGTGCGGCATGACCGCGCTGCTGGACGTCGGATGCCACCTGCCGGCACGCAGCGTGGACATCGGTGACATCTGCGTCGACGCCGACCCGAAACGCTTGTGGACCTACCGGCGCCTGTTCGGGCTGCAGAAGGTGCTCCGCGACCCCGGGCAGGACCTGCGACCGCTGCTGGTCGCGGCGGTCGATTCGCTGACGGAGCTGCGCGGCAACGAACACCGGGTCCGCTACGTGGTGCTGGGCCGGACCATCGTGCCGGCGGTCCGGGCCGGGGAGACCCTGCTGGAGGATGTCTGCGTCACGCTGGGCCTACCGAACGCGGTCGCGTTCACCCTGACCCAGCACGCCTGCGCCGCGGGTCTGCTCGCCGTGGATCTCGCCGGACAGCTACTCGCCGCAGACGGCGATCCGGACGCCCTGGCCCTGGTGCTCACCGGCGAGAAGGCCTTCGCCCCGATCCTGGAGACCATCCCGGAGAGCACCGTGATGGGCGAGGCCACCGCCGCCTGCCTGGTCACCGCGAACGGTGAACGGGACCGGCTGCTCGGCGTCGCCACCCGCACCCTGGGCCAGTTCGCCGAGTCGGTCCCACCGCAGCCCCTGCACCCGGACTTCGTCAAGGACCACAACGAGGTGCTGGCCGAGGTGATCCGCCAGGCGTGCCGCAACGCCGGGGTCGACATCGACGACCTGGCACTGCTGCTGCCCCACAACGTCAACATGTTGTCCTGGTCGTGGACCTGCCGCCTGCTGGACGTGCCGCTGGAACGGGTCTACCTGGACAACATCGCGGTCACCGGGCACTGCTTCGGTGCCGATCCATTCGTCAACTACGTCCATGCCCGCGCGGCCGACCGGCTGCGCCCGGGCGATCTGTACCTGATGGCCGCCGTCGGGCTCGGCGCGACGTTCACCGCCGCCGTACTGCGGCACTGAGCCGTCGACCCGCCGGCAGAAAGGGAAACAGCCGATGTCACCTCCGGATCCGACGTTCCTCGAGGGTGTCAAGAGTGCCTGCACCGGAGCCACCGGCACTCCGTTCGTCCTGCTGGGCAACTTCGAGGTCGAGGACGAGTGGGCCCGCGACGAGGTGGGGCTGCCGGTCTTCGGCGGTCGGGCGTCCACGGCGATCGTCAATCGGATGGACGAGTTCGCCGTCCTCCTGGCCGGCCCTGGCGATCACGTCGTGTTGAAGTCCGCCCCCGACCCCGACTACCTGGACTACCTGGAGGGGCTGGGCATCGAGCTTCCCGGGATCCTGCTCACCGATGCGTACGACCCGGCGGCCACGGTCAGCGAGGACGCGTTGCGCTCGCCCCGGTTGTTGGCCGCGCTGCGGTCGTTGGCCGGGCAGGGGGCGTACCTGCTGCCGCACGGCATGTCGGCGTTGGAGCAGCAGTTGTGCGAGCTGACCGGGCTTGCCCCGGCACTGCCGGCGGTGTCGGTGGTCAAGGCGGTCAACAGCAAGATCTACAGCCGCCGCGTGGCGACCGACCTCGGGCTTCCCCAGGCCGTGGGCTGGGAGTGCGAGACCGTGGACGAGTTCGTCGCCGCGGCCGGTGAGGCGGCGCGCGCCGTCGCCGCCGGCCGCCGGGTCGGGGTCAAGGACGCGTACGGGGTCTCCGGCAAGGGCATCATGGTCGTCGATGACACCCGTCGGATGGACCAGCTCGTCCGGATGGTCACCCGACGGGCGGACCGCACCGGCGACCAGCGCGTCGCCCTGGTCATCGAGGAGTGGGCGGACAAGGCGCTCGACCTCAACTACCACTTCACCGTCGCCCGGGACGGCTCGGTCCGGTTCGACTTCGTCAAGGAGGCGTTGACCGAGAACGGAGTCCACAAGGGGCACCGCTTCCCTGCCCGACTCTCCACCGAGCACGCCGCGCAACTCGTCATCGCCGGTGAACGGCTCGGCGCGCGGCTGGCCGCCGACGGCTTCCACGGCGTGGTGGGGGTGGACGCCATCACCACCACCGACGGCGGACTGCTGCCGGTGCTGGAGATCAACGCCCGGAACAACATGTCGACGTACCAGACCGGGCTGCAGGAGCGCTTCATGGGCCCGGACAGCGTCGCTCTGGCCCGCCAGTACGACCTACGGCTGACCGGGCCGGTCACCTTCGCGCGTTTCCGCGACCGCCTCGGTGACCTGCTGTTCGACCGGGACCGGGGCACCGGCCTGGTGGTGAACAACTTCGCCACGGTCAACGCCGCGACCCCCGAACCCGGCGACACCCGCCCGTACGTGGGACGCCTGTACGGGCTGCTGCTGGCCCGTACCCAACAGGAGCTGACCGACCTCGACAACGCCGTTGTCGCGGCTGTCCAGAAGGAGACCGTCCATGTCTGAGTCGACCGCGCTGGGCGGTGTCCCCGTCACCGAACTTGTGGAACGGTTCGGCACACCCCTGTACGTCTACGACGGCGCGACGATCACCGACCGGTACCAGCAACTGCGCGAGCGGTTGCATCCGGCGGTGCGGATGTTCTACTCGCTGAAGGCCAACCCCAACATCAGCGTCTGCGCGCTGCTGCACTCGCTGGGCGCCAGCGCCGAGGTCTCCTCCCTGACCGAACTGGTCACCGCGGAGCGCGCCGGTGTCCCCGCCGAGGACATCATGTTCCTCGGCCCCGGCAAGAGCCGCACCGAGCTCACCGCGTGCCTGAAGGGTGAGGTCACCCTCATCTGCGAGTCGCTCGGCGAACTCGCCCTGATCGACGAGCTGGCCGCGGAGCTGGGCACCACCGCCCGGGTGGTGCTGCGGGTCAACCCGAGCTTCGCGGTCAAGGGCAGCGGTTTGACCATGGGCGGCAAGCCCCGCCAGTTCGGCATCGACGAGGCCGCCCTGCTGGCGGAGTCGGACCTCGCCGGCCGGCACCCGTCGGTGCGGCTGTGCGGCTTCCAGGCGTACCTGGGCACCCGGTTCCTCTCCGAGGCGATGATCGTCGAGAACACCGCGCGGATCCTCGACCTGGCCGAACGGCTCAGCCAACACCTCGCGGTGGACCTGGAGGTCGTCGACGTCGGTGGCGGGCTCGGCGTGGCGTACTTCGCCGGCGAGCAGGACCTCGACGTCGCCGCACTGACCGACCAGCTCAACCCCGTCTTCGCCGCGTTCCACGCCCGCCACCCGCGGACCGTCCTGGTGATGGAGCTCGGCCGCTATCTCGTCGGGCACAGCGGCACCTACGCCGTGCAGGTGCGGTACGTGAAGGAATCGATGGGCGAGCGCTTCGCCGTCGCCGACGGCGGCACGAACCACCACATGGCCGCGGTCGGCATCGGCTCGTTCGTCAAACGCAACTTCCCGATGCGGCTGCTCAACCGGGACAGCACCGCCGAGCCGGTGAAGTGGAACGTCACCGGGCCGCTCTGCACCCCCAACGACACGATCGGCAAGGCCGTCGAGCTTCCCGCCGACGTCCGCCCCGGCGACGTGATCGGGGTGGAGCGTTCCGGCGCGTACGGCCCGACCGCCTCGCCTGTGCACTTCCTCAGCCACGGCTACCCGGCCGAGGTGCTGATCCACGAGGGCGAGCCCCGGCTGGTCCGCACCCGCGACGACGTGGAGAGCATGCTCGCCGCGCAGATCCTGCACGACTTCCGCTGACCCCGGCTCGACTCCGCACCACCTGCACCGCCCTCTTTCCTACCGCGTCATCTCCCCAACCTCACGCCCGAAAGGCAGGCCCGCAATGAACGCCACCACCGTCGAGACCGGCAACGAGCAGATCGTCAGCGTCATCGTCACCGCGCTCGAGGAGGTGCTGCGCCAGGAACTCACCGACGTCACCGTCGAGACCCGACTCTTCGACGACCTGAACCTGGACTCCACCAGCGTCCTCGCCCTGCTGATGACGCTGGAGGACGCCCTGGACACCCAGGTCGACCCGGAGAGCCTGGAACAGGCCCACCTGGAGTCGGTGGGATCGCTGGCCGCCTTCCTCGCCGAGAGCCGCTGACCATGTCGGCCCTGCGACAACCCGACGGACGAGCCGGCCCGACGCTGGAACGCATCGTCACCCGCACGTTCACCCCGCCGCAGATCCCGTGCGATCCGGACGACCGGAGCAACCTGCTGGAACGCATGTCGGCGCTGTACGGCGACTTCACCGACGTGTCCTGGCTGACCGACGGTCCGATGGTCAGCTACCACGACATGGTCCGTACGGTCGTCGCGGAACTCGGCCCGGAACTCGTCGGCGTCGACCTGGCGATCACGGTGGACGCCAGTCCTGACTGCCGGCACCAGAGCTTCCCGGGGCCGGTCCTGTCACACGTCCTGACCGGCGACCCGATCATGCTCGGGGTGTCGGAGCAGGGGGTGGCGGGCCCGTTCACCGCGTTGCGGATCGCCCACCGGTACCTGCGCTCCGGCGCGGCCACCCGAGCCCTGATCCTGATCATGGAGCAGTCGACGTTGCCGCCCGACGACGCGGCGGTCCGGCCGGTGCAGGACGTCGTGGTGGCACTGCTACTCGGAGCAGAGGGCACCATCGGGCTCGGCGTACCGACGGTGATGGTCACCCGTACCGGGGCGGCTGCGGCGATGGAGACCGACGTCGACCTGCTCGTCGCCGGCACCGGCCTGGCCGACCTGCCGGCCGGGGTACCTGTCCGGTGGGCCGAACCGGGGCACCCCTGCGCCGGGGTGTGGCTGGCCCTCGCCGACCTGCTCGACAGCCCGCCGGACGGCGGCCACGTCCTGGTCGCCGACCGTGATCCGGTGCTGCCGTACCGGTGCGCCGTCACCGTCACCCTGCCGGCACAACGCCCCGAGACGCCGTGGCAACCGGCCGGCGTCGTCGCGCCGCCCGCCCTGCGGCACCGTCCCCAGAAGGTGAGGGAACTGGTCCGATGACCATCACCGTCAGCACGCCGGCCACCGCCGCCGACCTGCGGCGGTACCGCACACTCGCGTACACCGCAGGGGCGGTCACGGCACTGGGCGCGCTCCACGCGGACACCAGCCCCGGGGTGGTGCCGGTCGGACCGGGCGGCCACACGTTCCTACCGGCCGCCGTCTACGCCGCCAGCGACCGGTGCGCCACACCGGACGGTCCACGGCCGCAGCCGTACGGGCAGACGGTACTGGACCGGGTCGTCACCAGCGACGGGGAGCTGATCGCCTGGCGGGTGCCGGACGGCGGCCCCGACCCGGACACCGGGGCGGCCTGGACGGCCGGGATCGCCTGGATCCGCCTCGGCCTGACCACCCGGCTGCTCGACCTGGCCGCCGCGCACCTGCGCGGCCGGACCGTCGCCGGGGTCGTCACGCTGAACCTGCCGATGGTCCGGGGGATCCTCGCCGACGCGGCCACCGGCATCGCCGAAGCGCAGGCACTGCTGGACACCCGGGCCGATCTGCACCAGGTACACCGCGCGCTCGACGAGACCGGTCGTAGCTGCCTGCACCTGTTCGGTGCCGCCGGTTTTCTGACCGACGGGCCCGGCAGCCACCTGCGCGTGTCGGAACTGCTCGCCGACACCTACCCGCCCCCGCACGAGGAGGCGCCATGAGCACCGACTTTCTCACCGACCTGCGTGCGCAGGCCCGCGCCCACGCGGACCTGCTGCGCCCCACCGCACTGGATCTCGACCGGAACCCGGATCTCGCGGTCTCGGCACCTGGCTGCGGACTGCCGTGGCGCCGCTTCGCCGGCCTGCCCGCCGAGTACAACCCGGACCCGCTGCGGGTCGACGGCCGGCCCGTCCTGCTGGACACCTGCGTCGAACGGGTCGTCGTCCTGGAGGAGTTGGCCCGGGCCGACGCCGCCGCGGTGCTGGCCCTGCCCGGCCCGTCGATGTCCGCGTCGGTCATCGCCGACCTCGCCGACGACGACCAGCAGCAACGGTACTGGGAGACGGTCGCCACCGAACCCACCTGGACGTTCTTCGCGATGACCGAGCCGGCGCACGGCTCCGACCCGGGCAGCATGCACACCACGCTGCGCCGCCACGGCGACGACTTCCGGCTGCACGGCACGAAGCGGTACGTCGGCAACGGTGTGCGGTCCCGCCTCGGCGTCGTCTTCGCCCGCCGCAACGCCGGTCCACTGGGTGTGGTGGCGGTACTCGTCGACACCGACCTGCCCGGGTTCACCGCCGCACCGCTGTCCACGCTGGGTCTACGCGGCTTGCAGCTCAGCGAGTTGCGGATGGTCGACGTACCGCTCACCGAGGCCGACATTCTCGGCCGGCAGCGCTCCGCCACCCGGCAGGGCATGTGGGCGGCCACCCGCACCTTCAACCGGTACCGCCCGGTGGTGTCCTGCCTCGCGCTCGGCGTCGCCCAAGCCGCGTACGACCTGGTCGTGACGCAGCGCCGCCGGTACCGGACCGACGAGCGCCACCTGCTCACCGGCTGGGAGCAACGCCTCGCCGGCACCCGCGCCCTGGTGCTGGCCGCCGCCCGCGCCGTGGACGCGGATCCACGCGACGGCACACTCGCGGCCGCGGCGAAGCTGCGTGCCACCCGGCTGGCCGAGGAGATCACCACCACGGCGGTGCGGCTGCTCGGACCGGGGGCCCGTTGGGAGCACCCGATGCTGGACAAGCTCCTGCGCGACGCGCGGGCCTTCGAGTTCATGGAGGGCACCGGCAACATTCAGCGACTCACCCTCGCCGAGGGCTATCTCCAGGGACGGCTGACCGATGTCCGCGCCGGGTAAGCCCGTCTGGGTCGACGTCGGGACGCCGCCGGGCACCGACGTGTGGCACATCGTCCTGGACGTCGAACGCGAGATCGTCGACCCGTTCATCGCGTTGCTCGACGCCGACGAGATGCGGCGCGCGCACCGGCTGCGCGACGAGCAGGCGGCGCACCGCTTCGTGGCGGCGCACGGGGCGGTGCGGTCGGTGCTGGGCAGCTACCTCGACGTCGCGGGCTACGCGCTGCACTGGGCGCGCGGTCCCAACGGCAAGCCGTACTTCGACGGCGAGTGGCGTCGGTGGCAGTGGAGTCTGAGCCGGTCCGGCGGGCACGCCCTGCTCGCCGTTCGCCTGCACGAGCCGGTCGGGGTGGACGTGGAGCAGATCCGCGACGACGTGCGGGCCGGTGCCCTCGCGGCCCGGTTCATGCCGCCCGAGGAGGCCGCCGAGGTCGCCGCCCAGCCCGACGACGCGACGCGCAACGCCGCCTATCACCGGTTGCTGTCCCGCAAGGAGGCGTGCGTGAAGGCCAGCGGCGGGCGACTGCTGGACGGGCTGCGCCTCGGCGTCCTGGTACCCGGGATCGTCGAGGGCTCCGGCGCCTTCGTCGGGCAGCGCTGGTCGCTGCGGGACCTGCCCGCCCCGCCCGGTTTCGTCGCCACCCTGGCCACCGTCGGTGACCGGCCCCGGCGGCTACGGATGTTCGAGTGGGACTGGCGGGGCTACCCGTACGGCGCCCGCACCGATGGACCGACCGGCCAACCGCCGGACCGACCCGAGATCACCCGACCACCGGGAGACGAGGACTCGTCCCCGCCCGACCTTTCGAGGAGGGCCGCATGAGACACCATCCGGAACCCACCGGCCGGCGATGCCGGCCGACCAACTCCACCAGGCCGGGCCGGAGCCGTTGCGGTGAGCACGACGACCGGTGCGGCACCCGACGGCCCGCCGGTGGACCGTACCCGCCGAGCGCTGCGCCGCGGGTCCGCTTCACCCCCTCGGCGATACCCGTCCTGACCTGTACGCCCGCTCGGCACGAAGCGGCGCTGCGGGGTGCCGCGGAGGCACTGGCCCGCCTGGGGCGCTCGGATCTGGGCGGCAGTCTGAGGGTCAGCGCTCCCGGTCCGGTGGACGCCGCCGCCGAACGCCTCGCCGCACGGCGGGCCGTCGAGAACGCGCTGCACGGCGGCTGCGGAAGCGTGCTGCTCCCGCCGCCCTACCCGCCGGACCGGCAAAGCCGGGACACCACGCCACCGCCCGGGCCCCGACCAGCGACTCCCTACCAGAGCGAGGAACTCCGATGACATCAACCGAGTTGCCGAAGACCGCACCCGACGGAGTCCAGGCGGCGGTGCAGTGGCGGAAGGTCATCACCCTGACCGCCAGCCAGGGCCTGTCGCTGACCGCCGACTACGTCCTGCTCGTCGCCCTGGCCTGGACCGCGGTCCAACTCGGCGGCGTCGGCGCGATCACCACCCTGATGCTGGCCGGCACCGTCCCCCGCGCCCTGACGCTGGTCTTCTCCGGCCCCATCGCCGACTCGTTGGGGGCCCGGTTCGTCCTGCTGCGCACCACCTCCGCCCGCGCTGTGCTACTCGCCGCCGGCGCGGTGGTCGTCTTCACCACGCCGTGGTTCTGGCCGCTGGTGGTCGTCGCCGCCATCGAGGGGGTGCTGCTGGGCATCGGCAGCCCGGCCGCCGGCACCCTGATGCCCCGGTTGGCCCAGGGCGAGCAGTTGGCCCGGGCGAACTCACTGTCGTCCCTGGTCACCCGGCTCGCGCCGATCATCGGGACCCCGATCGGCGCCTGGCTGATCGCCACCGGTGAGCTGTGGGAGGCGATGGCGGTGGTGGCGGCGACCTGCGGTGTCTCGTTCGCCGCGATGTGGGTGGTCACCCGTGGTATGGCCGGTGGTGACCGGACGCCGGGCGAGAACATGCTCCGACGCTCCGGCGACGGCATCCGCCTGCTGCGCACGTACGGCCGCCTGCGCTGGCTGTTCATCTGCGCGTTCCTGCTCGACATGGCCTTCGGCTGGCCGATCGAGGTGGCCCTGCCGCTGATCGTCGACGGCCGGGGCTGGGGTGTCGGTTCGGTGGCCGTGGTCGTGGTCGCGTTCAGCTGCGGCGCGATCGCCGCCGGGGTGACCGGTGCCCTGCTCGCCCACCGCATCCCGCTGATGGTGCGCCTGGTCGTCACGGGCGTCGGCATCGGTCTGGGCATCCTGGCGATGGCGGCGATGAACTCGGTGTTCACCCTCGCCGCGGTCGGCGCGCTGGTCGGTCTGATGGCCGGCCTGAACGGCCCGGCGATCGTCACCGTCTACCAGCAGGCCTCTCCGCGTGCCCGGATGGGCACGGCGATGTCGATGCTGACGCTGGCCGGCATCGGCACCGTTCCGGTGTCGATCGTGGTCTTCGGCGCGCTCTCCGCCGTGATCGGGGTGACCGCCACCTGGTTCGTGTGCGGTTTCGTCGCCCTGGCCGCGCCGGTGGCGGCGCTGCGGGCACTGCGTCAGCCGCCGCCCGGACCGGAGAGCCTGGGCGGCACCGACACGGCGGCACCGTCCCCCGAGCCCGAGCCGGCCACCGCCGAGGCGCAGCCGACTCCGGATTCGCAGCCGACGCCCGAGGCCCAGCCGGTGCCGGTGGCCTTCGAGGGGTCCGATCGCGACCCTGCCGACCAGGTCCTGGTCGCCGCGAGTCGCACCGCATGACCCGACGCGGGTGCACCGTGACCTGGTGCCCCGCATGGTGAAGCGGCCGGGATCCGTGGGCTGACGCCCCGGATCCCGGCCGCTGACCCGTCAGTCCGGTGCGACGTAGTAGAAGCGCCGGTAGCCCAGCAGCATCCCCTCGTCGGTCAGGGTGAACACGTCGACGAAGTCCAGCGTGGTCCGACCCGGCAGATCGGTGTACCGGCCGGTGACGGCGACACCGTCACCGTCGGCGATCACCT
Organism: Micromonospora maris AB-18-032; assembly: GCF_000204155.1. Lineage (NCBI taxonomy): Bacteria > Bacillati > Actinomycetota > Actinomycetes > Micromonosporales > Micromonosporaceae > Micromonospora > Micromonospora maris. The sequence continues at coordinate 4,566,553 of NC_015434.1, forward strand.
TGTAGATCTGGTGGTGGCTCGGCGGCCCGGCTACCAGGGCATGGGTACGCAGCACCTCGTTACGCCCGCAGCCGTGCGCCATGTCCGGTCGCTGGACCTGCACGTTCTCGTCGAGCAGTGAGCCGTATCCGTCAATGTCGCCGATGTTGAGATAGTGGTACGACAGGCGCACGTGGTCGACCCCGACCGCAGTGGCGGCACTGTACTTCAGCGAACCCCCATGGCAGGTCATCCGGCGGTCTCCTCTTGTCTGGCTAGCTGGCCCCCACCCGTGTGTGCGGCCGGCGAACACAATCTCCACGAGACGGACAACTCCCGCCTATCACGGCGCTTTCTTCGCCGTCGTGTCTATCCGTGCCGGCGGGTGGTCCGGGTGGTTCCGCCTACGGTAACGGCGGCGGCACGCCGTGCGGGAGTTGCATTTTCACGCCGTTCCCGCGGGGCGACAGCCTGCAGAGCTGCAGAAATACAACAGAAACGGGCAATATCCATAGATAGCAATAGAAGCATCGCGCATTCGTTTCGACTGCTGGACAAATGCATCCTCAATGGAGTGCACTGTTTCGACAGAAACAGTGTCGGCCCGGGAGTACCATGCGCAACCTGATCCTCGCCAGCCCGGTCGCTGAGGCTGGAATCGTCTTCCGCGTTCTCGGTCCGCTACAGGTCGACGGGCCGACCAAGACGGTTCGGATCCCACCGGGGCGTCAGGAAGTCATCCTCGCCTGCCTGCTCATGGAAGCGGGCCGACTCGTCGACACCGACCGGTTGCTCGACCTCGTCTGGCCGGACGAGGCACCGGACACCGCCCGCACCCAGATCCAGATCTGCGTGTCACGCCTGCGCAAGAGCTTCACCGAGGCGGGCGTCAGCGCCTCGGTGATCTCCCGCGCCCCCGGCTACCTCCTGCGCACCGACGACGACAGCGTGGACCTGCAGGTGTTCAACCGGCAGGTGATGGCCTCGCGGGTGCTGGTCAAGGAAGGCAGGCTCGCCGAGGCGGCCGAGCGGCTGCGCGCCGCCGTGGCACTGTGGCGGGGACCCTGCCTCAGCGGCGTACCCAGTGACGCCCTGCGCACCCGGGGGCTGCGGCTGGACGAGGAGCGGCTGGCGGCCATCGAGACGTACCTCGGTCTGGAACTGAACCTCGGGCGCGGCCACGAGCTGGTCGGTGAGATCAGCCAGTTGCTGCACGAGCATCCGCTGCGCGAGCGGCTGCGCGGACAGCTGATGCTGGCGCTGCACCGCTCCGGCCGGCAGGCGGAGGCGCTCGACATCTACCGGGCCGGCCGGCAGCTGCTCAACGACGAGTTGGGGCTGGAGCCGGGTGAGGAGCTGCGGCAACTGGAGACCGCCATTCTCACCAGGGATCCCGCCCTGCACCTGCCGGCGACGCCGGCCCCGGTGACCGCGGCACCGCGCGTCCCCGAGGTTCCCACCGCGCCGCTGTCCCCGTACGGCGAGGAGCAGCCGCACCAGCTGCCCGCCGACACCGCGGACTTCGTCGTCAACGAGCCGATCCTGCGTACGATCGAGGCCGCGCTGGTCGGCGGCGACGGGCAGCGGGCACTCGGGCTCGTGGTCATCGCCGGCAAACCCGGCATCGGCAAGAGCGCACTGGCCACCCATGTCGCGCACCGGCTCGGCGCCCAGCGGTTCCCCGACGGTCAGCTCTACTGCGACCTGCGGGGGGTCGGCGTCGACACGGTCAGCGCGAAGGACGCCCTCGGCCGGTTCCTGCGGGCCCTCGGCATTCCCGGCCCGGTGATACCGGACAGCACCGACGAACGCGCCGAGATGTACCGGACGCTGCTGGCCTCCCGCCGGATGCTTGTGGTCCTGGACGACGCCGCGAACGAGGCCCAGATCATGCCGCTGCTGCCGGGCAGCAGCAGCTGTGCGGTCCTGGTCACCAGCCGGTCGAGGTTGACCGCGCTGCCCGGCGCCCAGCGGGTCGAGCTGGACGTGCTCGACCAGGAGCAGGCCCTGCAACTGTTGGGCCGGGTGATCAGCGTCGAGCGGGTGAGCCAGGAGAAGGAGGCGGCCATCGCGTTGGTCCGTACGGTCGGCGGGCTTCCGCTGGCGTTGCGGATCGTGGCCGCGCGGCTGGCCGCCCGGCCGCACTGGAACCTCGCGTCGATGGTGCACCGGCTGGCCAACGAGCGGCACCGGCTCGATGAGCTCGCGCACGGCGAGATGACGATGCGGGCCAGCCTGTCGCTGACCCACGACGGTCTACGCCGCCCCGACCGGCGGCTGCTGCGGCTGTTCAGCCTGGCGCAGGGGCCGACGGTGCCGGGTTGGATCGCGGGTGCCCTGCTCGACGACGACCGGCCGTTCCCGTCCGACCTGCTGGAGCCCCTGGTCGACGTGCAGATGCTGGACGCGGTGGCGATCGAGCGCACCGGGGAGTTCCGCTACCGGTTCCACGAGGTGATCCGGCTGTTCGCCCGCGAACAGCTCACCCTGCACGATGGCGAAGCCGTGCAGCGCGCGGCGACCGAACGGATGATCGGCGGCTGGCTGTCGATCGCCGAGCAGGCGCACGCCCGCATCTACGGCGGCGCCTACACGCTGCTGCAGGGCGACGGCATGCGGTGGCATCCGCCGGCCGGTTACGTGGAGAACCTGCTGACCGATCCGCTCGAATGGCTCGACAGCGAGCAGCCCAACCTCTGCCTGGCCGTCGAGCAGGCCGCCCACGCGGGTCTGCACGAGCTCTCCTGGAACCTGGCCACCACGCTTGTCACCCTGTTCGAGGCGCGCGGCTACTTCGACCAGTGGGAACGGACGCACCAGCGGGCACTGGAGGCCACCCGGGACGCGGGCAACCGACGCGGCATCGCCGCCGTCCTCGCGTCGCTGGGCACGATGCACCTGAGCCGGCAGCAGCCGGACGAGGCGCGGCAGTCGCTGACCGCGGCGCTGGAGATCTTCGACGACCTGGAGGATCTGCACGGCCTCGCCCTGTGCCGCCGGGATCTCGCCCTGCTGGACCGGCAGATCGGTGAGGACGACCGCGCGCTCGTGCTCTACGAGCAGGCGGCCCGTGACTTCGATCGGGTCGGGGACGTGATCGGCCGGGCGACGGTGCTGACCCAGAGCGCGTACGTGTGGATGCGCCGCGGTCACACCGCCATGGCGCAGGAGCAGCTCGACGAGGCGCTGGCCGCCTTCCGTTCCGTCGGGTACTCGCACGGGGAGGCGCACGCGTTGCGCCGTGCGGGGCAGGTGCTGCTGCGCCGGGGTGAACACGCGCAGGCGGAACAGGTGCTGACCAGGGTGCTGGAAATGGTCCGCCGCAGCCGCGACATCATCGGCGAGGGGCACCTGCTGCGCAACCTCGGTGAGGTGTACGAGGCCAGTGGCCGCCACGAGCAGGCCCGCGAGGCGTACACGCAGGCACTGACCGTACGGGAGAAGATCATCGACCTCGGCGGTGCGGCGCTGGTACGCCTCGACCTGGCCCGGCTGCTGTTCCACACCGGCGAGTTCGCCGAGGCCGGCGGGCTGCTGGAACAGGCCACGGAGACCTTCCGGGCCCGGGGCATGCGGGCCGAGTTGCGTGAGGCGGAACGGCTGGCGCAGGAGCTGACCGCCGCGGACCCGTCCGCCGGCTGACCTCGCCGCTATCACGGTTATCACGGCGCGGCGCACCAGCGGCGCGCCCACCCTCGACAAACCCCTGGGAAATCCACCCTGAGCTGCGAAAATGCTGCCGATTGGCGGCATGATGGCCGGCCGATAGTGAGATCCCGACCATGGTGTGTGACGGCGGTTGTCCCGGTGTCGTGAGCGGTGCCGGGCGGCGCTTCCAGGCGCGCTACCCCCGCGCCACGACATCGTGATAGGGAGTGGGACACCAGATGAGCATCGACCTGCCGACCGGCGACACCGTGCCACTGTTCGGATTACTGGTACGCCAACATCGCATGCGTATCGGGCTGACCCAGCGCGAACTGGCGGACCTGTCCACCGTCAGCGTCCGGGCGATCCGCGACCTCGAACAGGGCCGGGCCCGCCGACCGCGCCAGGACACCGTCCGGCTGATCGCCGACGGCCTGCGGCTCGGGGCACGGGCCCGCGCCGACCTGGAGTCGGCCGCCGGGGAGGGTCGGACCAGCTGGGCGGTGAAGGCCGGCTACGAGGCCGACCCGCCGGCGCCCCCCTTCGCCATCGACGTGCAGCTCGGGCGGGAACCGGAGACCGCCGTCATCGTCGACGAACTCGCCACCGGCGCCGAACGGCTGGTGACCGTCGTCGGGATAGACGGGGTCGGCCGGACCCGGCTGGCCATCGAGGTGGCGACCCGGATGCACGCGGCGGACCGTACCCCGGTGCTCTGGTGTCCGGTGACCGGCCCGACCAGCGGTGACCGGCTCTCCACCCTGGTACGCGCCGCCGCCGACCAACTGCTCGGCGACAGTACGCACCCCGCGGACGGCACGGACGCCATCGCCGCCCTCGTCGAGATCGTCGCCGACCGGCCGCCGCTGCTGGTGCTCGACGGGGTGCGGGAGGTCGCCCACCCCGGCCGCCTGGTGCAGCTGCTGCGCGACTGCCCCGGCCTGCGCATCCTGGTCACCGCCGCGTTCCCGCTGGGGGTGCCCGGTGAGCGACACTTCCTGCTCAACCCGCTGGCCGTCGCCGACGAAGGCGAACCCTTCGACGCGCACGCGCCCGCCGTCCGGATCTTCATGGAGCGGGCCCGCCGGTACCGTCCCGACGTCGACCCGGATGCCCGGGAGACCGCCCTGATCGCGGAGATCTGCCGCCGCCTCGACGGGATACCGCAGGCCATCCACGCCGCCGCCTCCTGGCTCGTCGTCTACGACATCGCGACCCTGCACCACTGCCTGCACGACGGTCCGTCCGGACTGCTGCACCACCTCGCCGGCCCCGACGGCGGCACCAGCCTGCGCGACGCCCTGGAACGCCGGCTGAGCACCCTGCCCACCGCCGAACGCGACCTGCTCGACGCGCTCTGCGGCCAGGGTGAGACCTTCGACCTGGCCGAGGTGATGGCGCTGACCGGCCGCAGCCTGCCCGACAGCGGCCGTGCGGTCCGCGCTCTGGTGCTGCGCGGTCTGGTCCGCCCCTGGTACACCGGCGGCCAGTCCCGGTTCCGGATCCTGCACCTGGTACGCGCGGCCCAGCTCTGCGCTCTCGACGTCCGGGTCTGACGGTGCGGTGCGGCCGCGGCGGCACGCCACCCGGCGTGCCCCCGGCCCGTCCGCAACCTGTCCTCGTCGCATCCATTGCATCCGATAGGATCCGCTGGTCTGCTCAGCTCTCACCTCGACGTGTGTGCGGCCGGAGTCCCGCTCGCCCACTGACAGCTGCGCGGCCGGCACGTCGGAAGGCTTCGCATGAGACAGCGGCACACCGAAGCGGATTCGCCCCGACCGGTGGCCGCTGGGCAGCAGGACATCGCGCACCAGCTGCAGCTCGCCGCCGCCGGCGATCAGGTGGCCTGGAACGACCTCGTGGACCGGTTCAGCCCGCTGATCTGGTCCATCTGCCGGCAGTTCGGGCTGAGTTCGGCCGACGCGGCGGACGCGTTCCAACTCACCTGGCTGCGACTGCTGGAGAATCTCGACACGATCCAGGATCCGGCTCGCCTGCCCGGTTGGCTCGGCACCACCTGCCGCCGGGAGTGCCTGGGTCTGCTGCGGCCCACCAAGCGGGTCCGGCCCACGGACGACGACCGGCTGCTGGATCGCCTGCGCGGACCGTCCTCGTCAGCCGACCAGCCGGTGCTGATCGCGGACCGCAACGCCCGGCTGTGGCGTGAGTTCGGCCGGCTCGACGCCCGCTGCCAACGGATCCTGCGACTGCTGCTGATCGATCCGGACGGTGACCGGGTCTCCTACGAGTTGGTGGCCTCGGCGCTGGAGATGCCGGTGGGTAGTCTCGGCCCGATCCGGGGGCGGTGCCTGGCACGACTACGCCGCCTCCTCGACGCGGAGGGTATCAGTGACGCGCTTCGCGACTCGTAGGAGGAAACGGCAACCCGAGCACTGAGGGAGGAATCGTGGACGACGAGCACACGGGGCCGCAGACGCCGGCGCCGGGGGCGGACGATCGGCTGCTGGCCCCCCTCGGCGAGCTGATCCGGGCGGCGGACCCACCGCCGGCCACGGCGGTGGAGCTGGCCAAGCAGAGCTTCGGTCTGCGCCAGGTCGACACCGAGTTGGCGGCGCTGGTGGCCGACTCGGCGTTGGACCCGGTCGGGTCCGCGGTACGCGCCGGTGAGCAGGGCACCCTCCCCCGGCTGCTCACCTTCGAGGTCGAGGGCACGGACGACACCCCGCAGGCGGTCGAGGTGGAGGTCAGCGGTTCCGGCCGGTACCGGCGGCTGCTCGGCCAGCTGCATCCGCCGGGGGCGGCCCGGATCGAGGTACGGCAGCCCGGAGGTGACGCCGCCGCCCCGGTGGACGCCGACGACCAGGGTCGGTTCGTCGTGGCGGCGGTCGCTGTCGGGCTGATGCGGCTGACCTGGCATCGCCCCGGACGCAGCGCGATCGCCACGGCCTGGGTGAGACTGGACTGACGGTGCCGGCCGGCGTGACGCCGGCCGGCAGCCGTGGTCCTCAGAGCGGCGTGCCCGGCAGCACCCGCAGTACCCGCCCGTAGTCGGGGAGGGTGTGCCGCCCTGCCAGCAACGCGTCCCACGCGTCCCGGGGAGTCAGCTTGGGATCGTTCAGGCAGGCCCTGGCGACCAGACCGCTGATCTGTGGGGCGGAGAACGACGTGCCGCTCCAGACCGCCCAGGAGTTCGCCGGGAACGTGTAGTCGGCCACCGCCGGGTCCGGCACCGGCGGCAGTGTGCCGGTCACGAACGTGGCGACCACGCCGACGCCGACGCAGGAGCAGTCGACCCAGTCGCCGTGGCTGGAGAACGGGGCCGGTTGCAGGTCCGCGGTCAGCGCACCGACCGCGACCACACCGTCGAAGGCCGCCGGATACATCGGATCCTTGCTGCCGTTGTTCCCGGCGCTCGCCACGATCAGGACCTCCGGGAACCGGTCCACGATCGTCCGCACCGCGCTCTGCAGGGCCAGCGGCGGCACACCGTCGACCGCGGGCGTACCGATCGAGGCGTTGATGATCAACCGTACGCCGTCGGCGGCGGCCTCGTGCACGGCGCGCAACATCGCCTCGGCGGCGTCCTTGTCGGTGCCCAGCCCGTCGCTGCGGGTGAACCGGTACGCCCGCACCTCACAGCGGGGCGCCACCCGCTGCACGATGCCGGCGGCGAAGCTGCCGTGCCCGGCCGACCAGTCGAGCCGGCCGTCCCCCGCGCGGCCGTTGACGACCGGCAGTACGTCGAGCAGTTCGGTGTTGTCCGACCGCCGGTCGATGCTGTCCAGCCAGCTGTCGGTCCGGTCCTCCGGGGTGATGCCGGTGTCGATGACCGCCACCCGTACCGCCGGGGCGCCCGGTCTGCCGGCAGCCGCGGTCTGCGGGAAGTCGCCGAGGGCGGCGGTGGCGAACGGATAGTCGTCGCCCTTGATGATGTGTCCGAGCGGTACGACCAGGTGCGGCGCGGCGGTGATGCCCAGCTTCGTCAACTGGCCGACGTCACCGGCCAACTCCTGTGGGGTCTTGCGACCTTCGAACACCCTGGTGGGCCGCTCCGGCGACCAGCCGCGCTGCCACGGCCGGTAGCCCAACCGGCGCAGCACTCGTTGCGGGTCGGATTCCGGTCGGCTCGCTTCGAAGTCGACCACCAGCTGACCCCGCGCGACGAGGACGTAGGTCCGTCGTCCGGCCAGGTCGGTCACCGGATACCTGTCGAACGGCAGGGCGAACTGCCGCGGCGCCCGCTCCTGCCGCTCCCGCATCTGGTCGATGATCTCGCTGGTGCGCCCGCGTCTCGCGTCGACGAGCATCACCTGTAGTTGCCGGCGGACGTGGGCGGCGTCGATCTTCAGCTGCTTCCCGGAGCGGTGCTCCGGGAACTCGTCCGGGGCCGATGCCGAAGGATGCCTGGGCTTGATGGTCACAGTGACGCTCCTATTGAGGATCGTGGTGGTCCCGGTGCGGTGACGGCAATCAGATTCGGTCACGGCTCGCGGTACCACCAGCAATAACCCGACGCTGGGTACGGATAGACTGCGGACATTGACGTACGGCGACGAGCGGTCCCACGATGACCGCTGAGCTTTGCGCGGATCTCGTGGCAGAGGCCGATGCCGCGTACTCCAGAGTCGTCCTCGACCCCGCGAGATACACCGCGACGGCGAGGGAAATCGTCGACCTCGCCCGCCGGGCGGGAAACGACGAGGCGCTGATCGTGGGTCTGCGGGCGCTGGCCTGGACCCGCCACGCGGTACTGGACAACGAGACGGCCAAGCGTCTGCTGGATTCCGCGGCCCGGCTGGCCACCCGCCGTGGCCTGCACCGTCGCCTCGGGGAGGTGCTCCTCACCCGCTCGGTGGCGCTGCAGGAACTCGGCCGGTATCCCGCGGCAACCCGGGATCTGCGGCGGGCGGCGGGCCTGGTGTCCCCGCAGCAGCGTCCCGAACTGCTCATGCAGCTCGCCATCCTGGACCACAACGCCGGTCGGGTGCGCTCGGCCGCGCGTCAGTACCGGGTGGTGCTCGCCGAGTCCGCCTGCCCGCCGGTGATCTGGGTGAAGGCGGCCAACAACCTGTCGTACGCGCAGACCCAGCTCGGTCGTCCGCAGGCGGCGCTGGCCTACCTGGACCGGGCGGCCTCGCTGGCGAGCGAGCTGGGACCGATGCTGTCGGCGGTCATCGAGAACAGTCGGGCCTGGTCCAGCTTCCATGCCGGCAGGTTCACCGAGAGTCTGCGCCGGTTCGCCGAGGCCGGCCGGCTCTACACCGCGGCCGGGCTGCCGCTCGGCGAACACTATCTGGACTACACCGACGCGCTTGCCGAACTGCGTCTGCTGGACGAGGCCGCGACGGTAGCCCGGCTGGCCGCCACCGACCTCGAACGGCACGGTGCCCGGCTGATGGCCGCGGAGGCGCGGCTGCGTTGTGCCCGGCTGGCGCTGGCGCTGGGCGACATCGACACGGCCCGCGCCGACGCGACAAGCGCCGTGCGTGACTTCCGGCGGCAACGCCGCACCGCCTGGGCGGCGTGGGCCGTCGTCACCGCCGTGGAGGCGGACGCCGTCGCGGACGGTTTCACCACCATCGCGGTACGTCGACTCGGTCACGCGGCGGCCACCCTGCATCGACTCGGTCTACGGGCCAACGCGGTGGAGGCGCATCTGGTGGCCGGACGGGCGGCGTTGGCCACGGACGACCAGCGGCGAGGCAGACGCCACCTGGCAGCGGCCGGTGCCCTGGCGGACGGGCAACCGCTGCTGGTGCGGCTACGCGGACGGTTGGCGCTGGCCCTGCTGGCCGACGCCACCGCTCGACCCCGCACGACATCGGCGTACCGCCAGAAAGCAGCGACCCGCCGGGCAGCGCCCGACGCGGGTGCCGTGGTGCGGCACTGCGGGGCCGGCCTGGCCGACCTCGCCCGCCACCGCGCGGCGCTGCCCTCGGTGGAACTGCGGGTGCTGGCCGCCGGGCACGGCGTGGAACTCGGCGACCTCGGTCTGCGTCACCTGCTGCGCACCGCTCCCCCGAGTCGGGTGCTGCACTGGCTGGAACGCACCCGGGCCGCTGCCCTGCTGACCGTGCAACCCGCGGCTCACGACGACCTCGACGACCTCGTGATCGCGCTGCGTACGGTCGAGCAGGAACTGCGGGCGGCGCGGCGCGAACGTGGCCCACTACCGCGCACCCTGCTGGCCCGTCAGGCCGCGTTGGAGGCGCAGATCCGGCGACGATCGTGGGGCCGCGACGGGAAGACGACGCGGTCGGCCGAGATCGTGACCGCGGGCCAACTCCGTGATCTGCTCGACGGCGAGTGGCTCGCCGAGTTCGCGACGGTGGACGACACGATCGTCGCGGTCCTCGTCGGTCCGCACCGGACCCGCCGGATCCAGCTCGGCGCGCTGTCCAGGGTGGAACAGGAGACCGTCGCGCTGCACTTCGCGCTGCGGCGGCTGCTGCACGGCGGCCGCTACACCGACCAGGCCCGCTCGGCCGCCCGGACCTGCCTGGACACCCTCGCCGAGTTGCTCATCGCGCCACTCGGGGTGCCACCGGGGGCACCGCTGGTCGTGGTGCCGCCCGCGAAGCTGCTGCGGGTGCCCTGGTCCCCGCTGCACCCGGGTCCGGTGTGCGGCGCGCCGTCGGCCACCATGTGGGCGCGGAGCCGACGAGCGGCCGAGTCCCGGCCAGCGGGACAGCGGGTCGCGCTGGTGGCCGGCCCCAACCTGGACGGTGCGGTAGCCGAGGTGCAGGCCCTCGAAGCCCGTCACCCCCGGGCGACGACGCTGCTGCCACCGCAGAGCACCGTCGAGGCCGTCGTCGCTGCCCTCCGGCAGGCCGACCTCGCGCACCTGGCCTGCCACGGCCACCTGCGTTCGGACAGCCCGCTGTTCTCGGCACTCGAACTCAGCGACGGCCCGCTCACCGTCTACGAGTTGCACAGCCGCGCCGTCGCCCCGCACCGGGTGGTGCTGGCCGCCTGCGACTCCGGAGTCGAACGCGACTACGAGGGTGGCGAGGTGCTGGGTTTCGTCAGCGCGTTGATGGCCGGCGGTACCGCCGGAGTGATCGCGTCCGGCGTACCGCTGCCGGACGGCGCGTCGCTGGCGTTGATGCCACGGCTGCACGACCGGGTCGTCCGCGGCGAGTCGCTGGCCGGCGCGTTGTGGGCCGTGCGGGCCGCCGAGCCGCCGGCCTCCCCCGCCGATTTCGTCACCTGGTGCGGCCTGACCGCCTACGGCGCAGCCTGAAACGACCGCGCCGGGGGCCGGGCATCGCCCGGGGCCCCCGGCGGGTCAGCGACTCAGGAGGTGCCGGAGATGTACCACCAGCCGGTCAACGACGAGGCGGGCACGTCCGGGCCGACGTTGCCCTTGCCCCAGAAGTAGTCGTCGAAGTTGACCAGACCGCCCGGCCCGACCGGGCCCATTGTCGCCCACACCACCGACGGGGGCTGGTCGTCGATGGAAGCCTGCGCCCACGCCTTCCGCACCGGCATCGGGTTGTTCCACCAGAGGAACGGCGAACGCAGCATGTAGTTGGCGAACGTTCCGCCGTGGCTGGCGCTGTGGTACGACACGGTGTGGAAGCTGTTGAGCTGGTGCAGGCCGTCGAAGGCGCCACCCCAGCGCTGCCACCACCGCTGCCCGCCGGAGTCGTTGGCGAGCACCAGGCAGGTGAACAGGCTCATCCACTCGACATCCCCGTTACCCCAGCGGGCCTCGGTGTTCGCCAGGAACGTGTCGTCCTTGCTGCTGCACCCGGAGAAGCTGAACCCGGTGGGCGCTCCGTGACCCTGCCAGTAGGTCATGTCGACGTGGTCGGTCCAGTTGCTGTCGGTGCCCCCGAACTTCGGGTCCTTGAAGTCCCGCTCCCAGGCGTTGCCGTTCAGCCAGCTGAACTCGACCGGAATGCCGCGCGAGCTGAACTGGCCGTTGAACGAGGCGAGGTTGGTGCCGGTCCACGGCAGACCGGAGCACGGGCCGGTGCCCTCGCTGCCCACGTCGACGACACCCAGAGACTGCACGCCCGGTGCCGCGAACGCCGTCGCCGGTCGCCGCGGCGGCACCGGCACCGGATCGATCTCGGGCAACTCGGCGTCCACGGCCGCCGGAACGAAGATGATCTGCGCCGCCGAACCGTCGGCGTTGACCCCCGAGCAACGGAAGCTCGGCTCGATGCGATCCAGCTTCGCGTCCAGGGCAGGTGCCGCGTACGCGTAGTCGGCCTGCCGGATCCGTACGGCGCCCTGCATGGCCTTGGCGCACCGCTCCCGACCGGCCTCGGGGTCAAGGACCCGCACCGGCTCGCCCTTCTCCAGCAGCCGCGTGCTGTACGACAACTGGGTGACCTCGCCGTCCGGGCCGAAGCCGACCCGGATCTTCGCGCCCGGTCCCTCGTACGGCAGCCCGTCCAGGCTGAACGAGAACGACACGGTGGTGTCCAGCGCCGCCGACGCCGTCGGCTTGCCCTTGGCGTCGACCATCTCCAGGCTGGTGTGGCCGACGGTGGGCCGGGCCTGATCCGGGTAGAGACCGACACGGGCCAGCGCCTCGCGGGTCAGGCCCAGCGCCTTCTCGGCGTCGATCGGACGCAGCCGAGCCAACGCCGCCTTGTCCAGGACGCTGCCGACCGTCGGGTTGCCGTCCTCGTCCTTACCCGTGTCGCCGACCAAGATCGACGGGATGTCGAGGAAGCCCTTCTCGTCCGCGAACCGCACGCTGCCATCCTCGGAGCGGGACAGGCGCTTGATGCCGAACGCCTCACCCAGCTCGGCGGCCTCGGCTTCACTGATGCCCGTGGCGCGGACCTGGTAGGTCGGCAGTTCGTCGCTCGCGGCGGCGGAGACCGGCGCGCCGGACGCCGCGAGGGTTGCGGCTCCGGTCGTGCCGGCAAGGGCCAGACCGAAGCCGAGCCGCCACCACCGGCTGCGAGAACGTTGATGTGACATGAGAACCTCCCGTACGACGAAGGCGCGCGAACCGCGCCACCACCAAGACGACGGAGGTCGCCACCCGATACAGGGTCGGCATGTCAGCTACCTGACTGGTGGTCTCCTCAGCCCGGTCCCCCGCTGTCCGCTGCGCAGCCATGCGTCAAACGGCCGGTCTGCCCCCGCGATTATCGACGGCATCTCATTTCGTTCATTTGCCCTCGATAACCAACGCGTTCATTTGGAGACGAATCGCCCCAGTCTCACCATCCGCCGGTTTCCAGTGCCGGTCACCCGAATCCGTGAACCTAAGCGATCCTGGTCGCCTTGACGGGCCTGCGACACCTTTCTGATAGACCGACTGCAATTGATTAGTTACGAGATAAGGTGAGTCAGAACGGCGCGCAAGTGATCAAGAATCCGAGGAGGGTGCGTGGCAAGGCGGGCTACCGATGGAGGAAGATCAAACTCCTACACCCGCGCCAGCTTGGCCAGAGAACTCAGCCTGCTCCTGCAACGCCTGAGGCGGCGCGAAGGATCGGTGGCTGTTGGCTCGATAGCGGCGATGATCAAGGTCTCCCAGGCGACCCTCTACAACTACCTGAACGGCACCACGCTGCCGCCCGTGGATACGCTCGACGACCTCCTCTCCGTTCTGCAGGCCACTCCGACGGAGCGAAAAGAGCTTCAGGAACTGCGAGACGACCTGGCCGTACGACGAAACCTCCGGCGTGGCCCGGGGCAGCCGGTGATCGAAGTCGCGCATGGCGACGAGGTCGAGATCGCGAACATCGAAGGCACCCACGAGGTGAGCCCCGAGGACTACAACCTTGCCGGACCATTCGAGATCATCGAGCTCGATGAGCATATCGACGTGGACGAGCTCAGGAACACGTCCCGAGTGCTGTTTCGACGAACCATCCGCGCCACCGCACCCGGGCTGCGCCGCTTCCTGTATGCATTTGAGTGTCCGCCCGACTCAGGCCTGCGTCGTGTCGTCGTGGATCCGCGAGGCACCGTTCGAGTTCCCCGAGTGATCCGAGTGGGAGAAGGCTCGTACGTCTTCCATCTCGAATTCGCCGACGCACTCGCCGTCGACGAGGCGCACTCCTTCGAGTTCGCGATCACCACCGTCGAGAATCGAAACCGTGAGCCACGAGGCATCTACGGCAAACGCCAGTTCGTCACGACACGTGTCGTCCGCCTCTCCGTTGGGTTCTCACCCAAGGCACACCCACACCGCGTGCGATGGTTTGCGGCGCCGTTCCCGATAGGCCATTTTCCCGACGGGTACTCCTTTCCGGAAGGCAATGTCCTACCGCAGGGCGAGGACGGCAGGTACAGCAACACGTTCGATCAGGACGCGCTGGCCCCAGAACGCATAGTCGGATTGGTATGGGACTACGAGTAGGACGATCCTTGAGCACGAAGACAGCCTCGGCGTCGCCGGCCGCGTCCAATCGGGACAGCGATCACCATCACGGAGAGTAGTCGCAGACGCGAGCTGCTCTCGCGGTTCTTCCAACGTTTTCCAGGATCACGCCGGGCCCCCGACCTCAGCCGCTTCAATGTCCCAAAGGCCAGACGAGCCTCGAGGTTGATGGAGGACAAGTGGGAAGCGCATTCGAACCGATCAGGACCGCAACTGCGGTGATGTCGCCTGTACGGCGACTCGGCGTCGTCGCCGCTCTGGCGGCGGCGGGGATCGCGGCGACGCTCACGGGTGTATCACCCGCGCAGGCCGCCCCGGTCGCCAGTTCCTGCCTGACAGGGTTGGACGGGCCGCGCGGCTCCTTCGTCATCTGCACGAAGGGTAACGGAGCCTACCGCTCCTGGACGCAGTGCCGGGGAGGAATCTGGCCCCACAACTGGTACATGCGGTACGGCAACTGGCAGACGCCGAGCAGCGGGAACAAGTCCATCTCCGCGTGCCACTGGGGCGACACCCGCTACTCGTACGGCATGGAGCTTTCCTAGTCCGCCACGACAGTCACGCCGACCACGTTCAGACTCGAAACGCTGCTCAAGAAGGGAGGCCATGATGCTTCGTCCATCTGTAACCGGACCCCAGCGGATCACCGCACTGCTGGCTGGGCTGCTTGTCACCGCAATCGGCCTGACCACTGCCGCGGTGCCGGCCAGCGCTGCGACCGTCTACAACCGCTTCGAGCGCACCTGCACCATCGGGAACCAGAACTGCAGCAAGTTCGTCCAGACCAATCCTCCGTACCGCTCCGCCTTCGGTAGCGACTGTGTGACGAAGCGGGTTTTCGGCGCCGACAGCAAGTACCACCTTCCAGCCGGCCAGAAGTGCACTCCGTAGCACTCCAACGTTTTCCGGCCCCGGCGTCAGGCGCGCTGCGGACGTAGGACGGCCACCGCGTGATCACCAATGGTTGACAAGGACAGCCGAAGATCGCGCGGTGGCCGCGTGCCACACCCACGCTGGAGTTGACTACTGGCCCGCCGGGTCGCCGAAACCCAAGCCGAACGACTCCGTGCCGAACAACACCAGCAGGCAGCAACCGCGGCCAAGACCCCAGACAAGGCCAGCCACCTCACACAAACGGTGCGGGCAAGTGTTGACCTTGCCGCGCACCGTTGGGATTTGGTTCGTGTCCGAGGGGGGACTTGAACCCCCACGCCCTATGCGGGCACTAGCACCTCAAGCTAGCGCGTCTGCCATTCCGCCACCCGGACCTGCTCTGTCCAGCCTACCCTGCCAGCCTCGGTGGTCCACCATC
Source organism: Micromonospora maris AB-18-032 (assembly GCF_000204155.1). Lineage (NCBI taxonomy): Bacteria > Bacillati > Actinomycetota > Actinomycetes > Micromonosporales > Micromonosporaceae > Micromonospora > Micromonospora maris. The sequence continues at coordinate 4,581,810 of NC_015434.1, forward strand.
CGAAGGCCGCCCAGCGGGCCGCACGGGGAGTTACTGTACACGCCGCAGATGGATCATGCACATCGGCATCCGCCGCCCGCCCAGGCCGGACGGGCCGGGGTCCGGGACGCGTGCGTACCGGGCCCGCGGGTCGGGTAGCGGTGCAGCGGCGGCACCCGGCAGCATGGGCCACGTGCCCCATGCCTCTCCCCTGGCCGTCGCCCAGCAGCGTGCCCTCGCACTGCGTGGGGCGGGCAACCTTGCCGCCGCCCGTGAGCTGCTGAGTGACGCGTTCGAGTCTGCTCGGCCGCCGTTCGGCAAGGATCATCCGGATGTCCTGAGCACCGCGCACCTGCTGGCTCGGCTGCACCGGGAGGCGGACGAGCCGAGTGCCGCCCGCCGGGTGCTGGAGGAGGCGTTCGCCGCCGGGGAGCGCCGGTGGCCGCTGTCGGACCCGCTCATGCTGGCCTTGTCGTACGAACTGGGATCCGTCGCGGACGAGCTGGGCAACCGCCACGAGGCCCGCCGGAACTACATGCGCGTCGCGACCGCCGGCCCCGCCGTGCTCGGTGTGGATCATCCCGCGGTACGTGCAGCACGCGAGTATCTCGGCGACGCCGCACCCGCCCTCCAGCCGGCGGCTCCCCCGGCCGGTCAACCGACTCCGGTCGATCAGTCGCCGCATGGAGCACTTGCCGAGCCGACGGTGTCGCTGGCCGTCCTGTCGACCGCCTGGCAGCCGCACGACGCGTCAATCGCCACCGCGCCACTACGCCCGGTGGCACCCGCTGCGCCGGCCACCCCGGCCGTCCCCTCTGCGCCCGACCTGCCGTCTCCCGTCCCGATCGCCCCACCGGTGCCGCCGACCCCTGGCCCAGCGCTGTCCGCGCCGTCGGCTCCTGGCCCCGTACCGACGGCACCGCCGATTCCCGGCCCGGCGGCATCGGTGCCGCCTGCTCCGGTGGTACCTGCGCCCAGGGCCGCCCTCCACGACCAGGCCACCCGCCCGGGTGAGCCAGGTCTGGCGCTGCCGCCCGAGGCGACGTCGCCCAGAGCGACGGCAACGGGAGCATCGTCGCCAACGGAGACCTCGCCGGAGATGGTCGACGCGACGGAGGTGCTGGGCCTGACGGCACCTGCGCCGGCCACCGAGCCGGCGGAGCCGGAGGGCGGCCAGCTGGCCGCGCCACCCCAGCCGCAATGGGCAAATCCGACGATTCCGGTCCAGCAGATCGGGCCGCTGTTGGCGGAGGAGGCGGCTCGCCTCGGCTCCCGGGCGCAGGCTACGACGCCGCCCGACGACACAGCGCCGCCCGTCAGCGGACCACCACACGGTGCCCCGGTCAGCGGACCACCACACGGCACAGCCCCGATCAGCGGACCACCACACGGCACAGCCCTGGTCAGCGGACCGCCACACGGCACGCTCCCCGTCAGCGGGCCACCGCAGAGCGCACCCCAGGCCAACGAACCCCGGCACAGCGCGCCCCCACTCGGCGGAGCACCGACCAGTGCGCCATCCTCCGTACCGGGTGATGATCTGTCCCGGCCGCAGGCGCACCAGGTGCCGGGGTTCGGCGACGCGGGGCAGGCCGCGCCGGTGAGCCCCGCGGCGCACGAGTTGACCGCGCCGCTGCCCCAGCCCGGACCGACAAGTGGGCCGCCGGGCAGGGTGCCGTTCCCGCGCGCAGCCGCCGGCACCCTTCCCGGCCCTGCCGCAGAGACACCGGCGTACCGTCCGACCGGTGGGCCGCCGCACCACCTGCCGGCTGGCGACCCACCCGCCAGTTCGGGTGGTTACGGCAGCGCGGGCGGGCCGCAGCAACACGGTGGTTTCGGTGCCGAGCATCCGCAGCGGTCAGCCCAGCAGATCCCGCCCTCTCCGCCGACCTACTCACCGCCTCCGCAACCGACGCCGCCGCAGGCTCATCCATCGCCCGCACCACCAGCGACACCGCAGGCTTTCCCACCGCCCGCACCACCGGCGACACCGCACGCCTACCCGCTGCCGACGCAACCGGCGGCACCGCAGGCATACCCACCGCCCGGTGGGCCGGCGTACCCGCCAGTCGGGTGGGGGCAGCAACCGCCCGGCCAGCCGCCGGCGGGGATGCCGGCGCGATCGGGGGTCACGCCGCCGTACCAAAATCCCATGATGACGCCGGCACCCGGCCGGAGCCGGGTCGTGGTGGTGGTGGCCGTGGTCGCGGTGGTGGTCGCTCTCGCGGCGATGCTCGGGGTCGGGCTGTTGCTCCTCGACCGGCGGTCCGCCGCGCCGCCGACGGTGCCCGACTCGTCGACGCAGCCGCAGGGCGGTGCGCCGCCTGCGGATCTCGCGTTGCGCGACGACCGGAGCACGATCACCCTGACCTGGGTCGACCCGGCGGACGGGCTGGTGCCGTTCATGGTGGCCGGTGGGCGGGCCGGTCAGGCGCTGGGGGTGATGGCCACCGTGGGACCTGGCGAGACCAGTTACACCGTGAACGGCCTGAACTCCCGAGTGGACTACTGCTTCACCGTTCTCGCCGTCTACGGCACCGACCAGTTCGCCACCTCCAGCCAGGTATGCACCAGCCGGGAGGGTTGACAACCCGACTGACACCGGCCCACCGTCGCGGCCCGACAGTGGTGGGAGGAAACGCCGACGACACGCCCACGCAGGGTGTCCACAGGCGGACAATGCGGGTTCCCGGCGTCCATAGCGTGACCATATGATGGCTCCCGGCTCAGGGGAGGGGTTGCCGTACGGGGGCGCCACCTGCCAGGACGACACGGGAGGCGCCAACTGTGGCGAGCATGGACGAGGTCGTTCCGACCCGCACGACCCGGTCCCGGTCCCGGCTGCGGGGTGGTCTGGTCACCGTGGCGACGGTGCTGGCGCTGCTGGCGGCGATGGGTCTGACCGTGCTCGGTCTCGGCTCGGCGGACAACGCGGTGGCCAGTTACGACGCGAGTTCCTGGCTGTGGAGCGCGGCGCGCAGCGAACTGGCCCGGGTCAACGGGGTGACCGCCCGGGTGGACACCCGGGTGGAGGTGCCCGCGGCGCGGCGGCATCCGATGCAGGTGGTGCAGACGGATCGGATGTTGGTGCTGCGTGACCTGCACAGTGGCCAGATCAGCGCGCTTGACCTGGCCACGCTTCAGATCACCGCGACCACGCCGACCACGCCCGGGTTGGGCGTCAGTGTGGCGCTGCACGAGGATGCCGCGTTCGTGGTGGACGCGGTGCAGGGTGTGGTGCGGCAGTTGGATCCCCGGTCGCTGACGCCGGTGGGTGAGCCGGTGCGGTACCCGCCGGGGATCACCGGTGGCACGTTCGACGGCGAGGGTCGGTTGTGGATCGCGGTGCCGGCCGAAGGCACGGTGTCGGCGATCACCGCCGCCCGGCTGCCGGCGTCGGGGGCACCGGATGCGCCGGTGTCGCCGCAGCAGGTCGAGACCCATGACGTGGCCGAGCCCAGCCACGAGTTGATGGTGTCCACGCTTGATGACGGGGTGGCGGTGCTGGACCGTACGGCCGGGGCGCTGGTGACGGTGGTACGGGGCGAGACACGTCGTACGGTGCTGGGTGAGCAGTTGACCGGGCCGGGCACGGTGCCGGCGCGTACCAGCGGGCCGGTGGTGCCGGTGACGGTGGCCGGGCAGCGGCAGGTGCACGCGGTCGCCGACGGCGAGGTGCGGTCGTTCACGGTGCCGGGTGAGGGTGACCGGCTGGGTGCTGCGGTGGCCTGGGCGGGTCGGATCTACTGTGCCGACGACGCGGCGGGTGTGGTGTACGCGTTCGACGCGGCGGGCCAGTTGGTGGACACCATCCGGGGCCGCTGGGGCGGGCCGCTGGAGTTGGAGGTGCGGGAGAACCACCTGTTCATCAACGCACCGAACGCGGCGACCGCCCGGGTCGTCAACGATCGGCACGAGGTACGTGAGGTCGACAAGTACGCCAACGACGTGCTCGGTGGTGATCCGCCGGAGGAGCCGCCACCGCCGCCGCCTCCCCCGCCGCGCAAGCCGCAGGTGAGCAAGCCGGGCGCGCCGCGCAGTGTGACCGCGTCGGCAGGTGACGCGCAGGCGCGGGTCAGTTGGCGGCCGGCGGCGGCCAACGGCGCGGAGATCGTCCGCTACGTGGTGGAGGGTGCCGGGCAGCGCCTGGAGGTGGGGGCGAACCAGCGGTCGGTGCAGGTCGAGGAGTTGACCAACGGGGAGACGTACACCTTCTCCGTGCACGCGGTGAACGCCAAGGGCGCGGGACCGGCCCGTAAGAGCAACCCGGTGACCCCGACGGCGGAGGTGCCGGACGCGCCGGCCAGCGTCTCGGCTCAGGCCCGGCCGGACGGCACGGTGGTGGTGACCTGGCCGGAGGCGAACGGGCAGGGCAACAAGATCGCCCGGTACGCGGTGACGGCCACGTCGGCGGGGACGAACGCCCCGGCCGGCGAGTCGGAGGGCACCGAGTTGGTGATCGCCGCCGGTGAGTTGGAGTACGGCACGCAGTACGCGTTCACGGTGGTGGCGGTCAACGACAAGGGTGCGGCGTCGGAGTCGTCGCCGGTCAGCGACACGGTGGTGCCGTTCACGGTGCCCGGTGCGCCCGCGGAGTTGACCGCGGGCACGGTGGCGGATCGGCCGGGCACGGTGTCGGTGCAGTGGGCCCCGGCCGAGGCCAACGGCCGCCCGGTCACCGGGTACGTGGTGGAGGTGGGCGAACGGCGCAGCGAGGTGACCGACACCCGCACGACGGTGGGTGGCCTGGGTGACGGGCAGAACGTGACGGTGCGGGTCCGGGCGGTCAACGAGGCCGGTGAGGGTCCGGAGGCGACGACGACGGCGCGGACGGTGGCGCCGCCCCGGGTGACGGTGACCGGTTCGTCGGCGACCGCGACGTCGGCGACTGTGGCGTTCACCGTGGATGCCGGCGGTGGGCAGGCGACGTGCACGCTGGCCCGGTCGGGTCAGCCGGCCACCAGCGGCCCGTGCTCCAGCATCACCATGGGTGGGTTGACGCCGGGCACCGGTTACACGTTCACGGTGACGGCCACCAACGCCGCCGGTTCGGGTACGGCGACCCGGGCCCAGGAGACCGATGCGCTCTACGGCATCGCCACCTGTGTCAACGGCGACGAGCCGGAGCAGCGCACCTACTGCGACCGGGACCGCGACGGCCGCAACGGCAACGAGATCTTCTCGGTGCCCCGGCAGGACAACGACCGGCAGGTCGGCTGGGCCAAACCCGGCACCCGGCTGAAGGCGCTGTGCAAGGTCCGCGGCGAGGAGGTGTACGCGTACGTCTACAACAACGACAAGCGCAGCACCTGGTGGGTGCGGGTCGAGTACAGCGGGCGCAACTACATCCCGTGGGTCTGGTTGAACCTGGAGGACGGCGACAACATCAACGTTCTACCCACCTGCTGATCCACCCCAGGCAAGGAGCACCACCGTGAACAGCCAGGAACCCCTCAACCACCAGGAGGTGCAGGGCTTCGCCGCCCTGGCCGCCCGGCTGGCGGAGAACGTCAACGCGGTGGTGCTCGGTAAGCCGCAGGTGGTCCGGCTGGCGTTGACGGCGCTGTTCGCCCAGGGGCACGTGCTGCTCGAAGACGTGCCCGGGGTGGGTAAGACGACCCTCGCGCGAGCGATCGCGGCGACCGTGAAGGGGCAGTGGCGGCGCATCCAGTTCACGCCGGACCTGCTGCCGTCGGACGTGTCCGGGGTGACCATCTTCAACCAGGCCACCCGGGGCTTCGAGTTCCATCCGGGTCCGGTGTTCGCCAACATCGTCATCGCCGACGAGATCAACCGGGCGTCGCCGAAGACGCAGTCGGCGCTGCTGGAGGTGATGGAGGAACGCACGGTCACCGTGGACGGCGTACGCCATCCGGTGCCGCAGCCGTTCCTGGTGGTGGCGACGCAGAACCCGGTGGAGATGGACGGCACCTACCGGCTGCCGGAGGCGCAGCTGGACCGGTTCCTGGTCAAGCTCTCCGTCGGCTACCCCGACGAGTCGGTGGAGGTGGAGGTGCTGCGCGGGGCGACGGTCCGCTCCCCCGAGGCGCTGGCCGCGATCACCGACACCACCACGATCGGGGAGATGGTCCGGATGGCCCGCCGGGTGCACATCGCCGAGCCGCTGTACACGTACGCGGTGCGGCTGGCCGCGGCGACCCGTACCCATCCGCAGGTGCGGGTCGGGGTGAGCCCGCGCGGGGTGATCGCGTTGACCCGGGCGGCGTGCGCGTACGCGCTCATCGACGGCCGGGGTTGGATCATGCCGGAGGATCTCAAGACGCTCGCCGAGCCGGTCTTCGCCCACCGGCTGCTGCTCACTCCGGACGCGCAGGTGCGTGGCGTGACCGCCGGTGACGTGTTGCGCCAGGCCGTCGCGTCGGTGCCGGTGCCGTTGCCGTCGGGGCAGCCGGCGCCGGCGCAGCCCTGATCGCGAGGAGCGGCGTGGGGATCACCGCCCGGGGTATCGGTCTGCTCGTCGCCGGGGTGCTGCTGCTCGGCACCGGCTTCCGGTTCGGGTACCCGGAATTGACGGTGCTCGGTGCGGCGGCCGGCGTCGCGGTCGCGGTCGCGGTGTTGAGCGCGGCGTGGCGGCCCAGGTTGCAGGTACGCCGGCAGGCGGATCCGGACCGGGTGGCGCGGGGTGAGCCGGCGGCGATGACGTTGACCGTACGCAACATGGGTCGGTTGCGGTCGGCGAGTCTGCTCGCCGCCGACCGGTGCGGCGACCAGGTGGTGCCGGTGCCGGTGCTGCGGCTGCGCCCGGGGGCCGACACCACCGTCCGCTACGAGGTGCCGACCGCCCGCCGGGGCGTGGTGCCGGTGGGTCCGCTGCGGGTGACCCGCCGCGATCCACTCGGCCTGGTCGTGGTGGCGCGCAGCTACGGCGACAGCGTGCCGGTGTGGGTGCACCCGACGATTCATCCGTTGCGCGCGGTGCCCACCGGCGCGGGCCGCAGTCTCGACGGCCGGGTCGACTCCGTACCGCACGGTTCGATCACCTTCGACTCTCTGCGGGAGTACGTCGTCGGTGACGAGTTGCGGCGGGTGCACTGGCGTACCAGTGCCCGGGTCGGTGAGCTGATGGTGCGGGAGAACGTGGACACCAGCCTGCCCCGGATCGTGGTGCTGCTGGACAACCGGCTGGCGGCGCATCCGCAGCGGGTACGCGGAGTGGCCGAGTCGTTCGAGTCGGCATGTGAGGCGGCGGCCTCGGTGGTCACCGCGGCGGTACGCGAGGACCTGCCCGTGACGCTGCTCTTCGTCGCCGCGCCGGACGACCTCGCCGGGGCGAGCACCGCAGCGGACGGGTCCGGCGACGGTGGACCGACCGGGCCGTTGGACCGGTTGGCGGCGGTGTCGCTGTCGGACGAGGGGACGCTGGAGGCTGCGGCGGCACGGCTGCGCCGCGACCGCCTCGGCGACACCCTGGTCGTACTCACCGGGCCCGGTGGGCGCGACGACCTGGGGCACGTCGGTGCGCTGCGCGGGGCGTACCCCTCGGTGGTGGTCGGAGTTTTCGGCGCGGCGGAACCGACACCGCCGGGTACCGGCGGCCTGCTCGTGGTGGACGCGGCCGACGGGGCCGGGTTCGCCGCCGAGTGGGACGGGGTGCGCCGGTGGTGAGGCTGCTGCGGGCGGTGCCGGTGCCGGCGGCGCTGGTCGGCATGGTCGTCCTGGCCGGGGTGACGCTGGACCGGGTGTACGCGGGATCGCTGCTGACCGCTCTGGTGGCCGGCGCGGCCCTCGGGTCGGTGCTGGTCAGCGTCGCGGCGCGGCGGCTGCCGTCGTGGCTGGTCGCGCCGGTGTCGGTGCTGGTGATGGCCGGTTGGACGGCGTGGTGCCTGCGGCTGACCGCCGATCGGGCCGGTCTGCCGGGCGGGTTCGCCCAGGTGGCCGCCGACGCCGCCGGTAACGGCATTCCCCGGCTGCTGACCGCGATGATCCCGGTGGAACCGACCCCGGACACGGTCCTGGTGCCGCTGGTGGGTGCCTGGCTGGCCGGGCTGGCCGGCGCGGAGGTGGCCCTGCGCGCCGGGCGGGTGCTGCTGGGTTACCTCCCACCGGTGCTGCTCCACATCGGCGCGGTGTACGTCGTCGGGCCCAACGCCGAACCGGCGATCGGCCCGACCGTGGCGCTGGTGGTGCTGGCCGGGCTGGGCCTGGCCGCCTCGGCCCGGCGCGGCGACGACCCGCTCGACACGCTGGCCCCGGCGGTGCGTTCGCGGGTACGGGCCCGGCTGGCGGTGGCCTCGGCCGCCGGTACGGCGGTGGTGGTCGCGGCGGCGACGCTGCTCGGCCCGGCGGTGGCCGCCCTGGTGGAGGTACGACCGGTGGACCCGCGCCGCTACGTCGAGCCGCCGCAGGTCGAGACGCTGGACGAGAACCCGCTGATCCGGATCTCCGGCTGGGCGCTGCGCCCCGACCAGCAACTGTTCCAGGTGCGCACCGAAGCCGGCGGTGGCAACCGGATCCGGCTGGCCGTGCTCAGCGACTACGACGGGGTGACCTGGCGGGTCGGTGCCACCTACCGCAACGCCGGCCGGATCCTGCCGACCGTCCAGCCGGCGACGTACGCCACCGTGGAGACGGTCCGGCAGGAGATCACCGTCGACGAGCTGAGTGGACGATTGTTGCCGGCGGTGGCCACGCCACGCGAGGTCACCGGCGCGCGGGTGGCCTACGACCCGGGCACCGGCACCCTGATCCGGCCCGACGGGCTCAGTCCGGGGCTGCGCTACACGGTGATCTCCGCTCGGGAACGTCCGGACGCGAACCTGCTGGCCACCGCGAACACCCCGGTCGGGGACGAGGTGGCCCGGGTACTGCACGTGCCGGACGGCGCACCCGACCAGTTGCGCCGGCTCGCCGCCCAGCTGGCCGAGGAGAACGGCGCCCCGTACGCCCGGGCGGCGGCGATCGAGCAGTGGCTGGCCGAGCACTACCGGCTGGTCGCCGACGCACCAAGTGGCCACGCGTACCCGAATCTGGCGTTCTTCCTGTTCGGGCCGCGTAACGGTGGCGGGCAGCGGGGCACCTCCGAACAGTTCGCGGCCTCGTTCGCGGTGCTGGGCCGGTTGGCCGGGTTGCCGACGCGGGTGGTGGTCGGGTTCGCCGCGCCGGGCGACGGACCGGTGCGGGCCGGTGACGCGTACGCCTGGCCGGAGGTGCTCTTCGACGGGGTGGGCTGGGTGCCGTTCGACCCGCTGCCCCGCCCGGACGACGAACCACGGCCGGTGGAGGAGGACTTCCGGCCGCAGCCGGAGAAGCCACCGCCGTCGGAGCAGCCGGAGCCGACCGTGGAGCCGTCCGCGTCCTCCGCGCCCCCGGCATCTGCCGAGGGCGGTGACGATCAGGCCGGGCTGTCCACGCCGATGCTGGCCGCCGGCGCCACCGCCGGTTTCCTGCTGCTGGTCGTGGCGGCGCTGGCCACCCTGGCCGGCCTGCGCCGCGCGCTGACCCGCAACCGGCTGCACCGGGGCCCGGCCGACCTGCGGGTCGCCGGTGCCTGGCGGGAACTGACCGACGCGCTGCGGCTGGCCGGACGGCCGGTCCCCACCGACCTGTCCGCCACCGAGGTCGCCGACGCGGCTCGCCGTGCCCTGTCCGCCGCGTCGCCAGCCGCCCCGTCGGAGGTCGCCGGGTCGCCGGTCGCTGGGGCGGGACCGGCCGGGCATCAGTCGGTGGCCGCGTACCGGGCGGTGGACGATCTGGCCCGGCTGGTCAACCAGGTCGGGTTCGCCCCCGGTCAGGTGACCGACGCGCAGGTCGACGCCGCCGCCGACGCGGCCACCCGCTACACGGGCGCGCTGCGCGCCGCCCGGTCCCGGTGGCGGCGGCTGCTCTGGTCGGTGCATCCAGGGCCGCTGCGCTGGCGACGCTGAGACGACGCCGCCCGCCGGTGACGCTGAGACCGGCGTCGCCCGGCGGGGGCGCTGACCGGCTGGCCGGTCACCCCTCGCTGCGGCCCGTCCGGGCTCAGCGCGACACGGGACGATCCGATCAGCCGAGGCCGAGCCGAGCGATCATCGTGGTCAGGGCGGCCGTGTCCCCGGCGGCCAGTTCGGGGGTGGGCAGCAGCGCCAGTACGGGGACGTCCACCCCGGCCTCGGCGTACCGGCGGACCTTGGCCCGGCACTGCTCGGGTGAGCCGTGCACGATCAGCGCGTCCACCACCTCGTCCGGCACAGCGGCGAGCGCGGCCCGCCGGTCACCGGCCGCCCAGGCCTCCCACATCGCCGACAGCGCCTCCTGGCGGCCGAGCCACCTGTGGAATTCCGCGTACGCGGGCACCGTCAGATAGCTGGTGATCATGCGGCGCCCCAGGGTGCGGGCGTACCCGGCGTCCTCGGTGGGGCAGACGAAGATCCGGGCGACCACCTCGAACTGCGGACGGCGTTCGCCGAGTTCGGCCACGGCACGGGGCACGTCGGTGGCGGCGAGCCAGTTCAGAATGACCCCGTCGGCTTCGGCGGCGGCCAGCCGCAGCATGCCCGGGCGCAACGCGCCCAGCAGCAACGGCGGCGGTACGGCCGGCGGACGTTGCAGGCTGAACCGCCGCACCGCGAAGGTGTCGAACGCCCCGTCGACGGTCTCCCCCCGCAACGCCGCCCGCAGGAACCGCAGCACGTCACGGGTACGCCGGAACGGCTCGGTGAACTCGACGGCGTTCCAGTCGGACACCACCACCGGCGACGACGCACCGATGCCCAGGGCGAACCGGCCCGGCGCGACGTCGGCGAGCGCGGCGGCGCTCATCGCCAGCAGACCGGGCCCACGGGTGAACACCGGCGTGACCGCGGTGCCCAGCCGCAGCCCCGGCTGCCAGACGGCGGCCAGCGTCAGTGGGGTGAAGGCGTCGACGCCGTTGACCTCGGAGGACCACAGGTCGGTGAACCCGGCATCGGCAAGAGCCTCGTACACGGCGGCATGGTCGGCCAGCGCGACCCCGTCCAACGGCACCGTCATCGCCCATCGCGTCGTCATCGATCGATGGTGCCCGCCGCGCGGTCTCCCAGGCAAGATCCTGTCGGCTTCCCGGTCGACCGGGAAGCCCTCGCCGAATCGGCGACCCGGCCGTGACCAGCGCTAACCTTGCCGGCGTGACCTTCTCACTCGTCGCCCGCTCCGCCGACGGCCACCTGCACGGTGTCGCCGTGGCCAGTCGCTTCCTGGCCGCCGGCGCGCTGGTGCCGGCGGCCGAGGCGCAGGTCGGCGCGATCGCCACCCAGGCGCACGTGAACCTGGCCTACCGGCCGCAGGGGCTCGCCCTGCTACGTACCGGGGTGACGGCGGCGGGTGTGGTCGCCGGTCTGGTCGCGGCCGACCCGGAACGTGACCACCGCCAGGTCGGTGTGGTCGCCGCCACGGGTCCCGGTGCCACGTACACCGGGGAGCACTGCCGGGACTGGGCGGGCGGCCAGGCGGGCGACGGCTGGGCCGCGCAGGGCAACATCCTCACCGGCCCCGAGGTGATCGACGCGCTGCGCGACACCTGGCTGGCCCGTACCAACCTGCCGTTCGCGCAGCGGTTGCTCGCCGCGCTGCGCGCCGGCCAGCAGGCCGGCGGCGATCGACGTGGCCAGCAGAGCGCCGGGCTCGTCGTGGTCCGTCGCGGCGGAGGGTACGGCGGCACCGGCGACCTCATGATCGATCTTCGGGTCGACGACCACCCCGACCCGATCACCGAACTCGACCGGCTGCTGGCCGTGCACACCCTCATGTTCAGCCGCCCCGACCCGGCCACCCTGCTCGACCTGACCGGCGCGGTGGCCGCCGAGGTGGCCGGCCTGCTCACCGCCCTCGGCCACCCGGCGGACCCGGCCGATCCGCAGGACGCGCTGGTCGAGTGGGCCGGCCTGGAGAACCTGGAGGAACGGCTGGCCCCCGGCCGCATCGACCCGGTGGTGCTGGCCCGGCTGCGTGCCGCCCTCCCCCACGTACCCGCACCCCGAGGTACGGCCTCAACGAATCGCGACCCAGCCGTCGGCGCGGGCGGAGACTTCGCGGCCTCGATGGGCAGCGAGCCTGAGTCGGCACGGTAACGAGCCCCGCTCGACGGGGCCGGCCCGCTCGACGGGGCCGGCCCGCTCGACGCAGCCGGCCCGCTCGACGCAGCCGGCCCGCTCGGCGGGGATCAGCGGCCGAAGGCGAGCAGCGGCAGGCCGACCCGGGCGAGGGCTGCCTGCTCGGCAGGACTGCACGGAGTGCGCCCGGTCACCTTGGCGATTAGGGTCAGCCGGTCCCAGCCCAGCTCCGCCGGCAGGAAGCGGCCCGCGGTGAGCAGATCGGCGATGACCCGGCTGGCGGCCGTGGTCAGCCACGGCGGCCGGTCCAGCGCCGCCGCCAGGTCCAGGCCGTGCACCCCGACCTCCACCACCCGGGTACGCAGGAACTCCGTCACCGTCATCGCATCGCCGTGTCGGGTGCGTACCACCCGATCCGGTGGGTTCGCCTCGACGGCCGCGAGGGCAGCGCGCCAGGCCCGATCGAAGTCCTCACCCAATCCGACCCCTCGGCGCGTACCGTCCGAGCCGAACCTCTCCCCACCACCCTCAACCCGCCCGTCTCCCGCCCGAGCCGCCTCGATGCGAGCCGATTCGATGCGAGCCGACTCGGCGCGGGCCGACTCGATGCGGGCGGCATCGACCTCGGTGGTGAACTTGGCGGCACCGAAGTAGCCGGCGGCGTCGACCAGGGCGCCGTTCGGCGCCGGTGCAGCCAGCATGTCGATCAGCCGGCCGGCACCGGTGCGGACATGTGCCAGCAGTTCAGCCACCGTCCACGGCACGCAGCCGGTCGGCCGGGCCAGGTCCTTCGGATCGAGGGTCGCCAGCACCTCCCCAAGCCGCAGGCACTCCTCGCGGAAAGCCGCCCGAACGAGATCGGCGTCCCCCAAGCGCTCCCCCACCTCGGACAGCCCCACATCGGGCAACCCTGCGTCGGACGGCCCTAGCTCGGGCAACCCCACCTCGGACAGCCCTGCGTCGGACAGCCCCGGCTCGGGCAACTCCGTCTCGGACAACCCCGACCGGGACGGCCCCCTCTCGGGCGGCCCTGTCACGAACATCGCCGATCGCCCGTCCATCGCACCTCTTCCACCTTCCACTGGACCCACGATTCATGATCGCGCTCGATCCCGGATCGAGTTGTCTCGTTCTCATACTCAACCCACTCGATCCAGGATCGAGCATGATCTTGCAGGCAAGGGCCGGACGCCGTGGTGTGGGGGCACGGATGAGACGGGTCGACGTGGTCGGTGCCCGTAGCCGGGAGCGGGTGAAGGCCGGCGTCCGGCAGGACCCGCACTGTCAGGCCGTCGTCCGGCAGGACCCGCGCTGTCAGGCTGTCGTGCAGGTGGAAGCCGGCGCGGAACACGGGTACCTCACTCGGTCGGTGGTGAAGACGGGCGGGCGATCACCTGGAGTTCCACCGACGCCCGGTAACCACCCGGGGCGCGCCAGAAGGCATTGCCAGTCCGTCGTTACCGGGTACGCGGTCTGCGTGGAGGCGGTCAGCCCCACCGCGACCAGGTTCGCAGTCGGCGCGGGTGGTCAGCCCTTGTGGCGAGGAACGATGCGGTGCACGGCGGAGAGGGCCAGCGCCATGACCACCCCCATCGTTCCGGCGATGCCGGCGGCGCTGCCGGCGTACCCGACGAACAGGGGGTGGCGGGGCAACTCGGCCGCCGCGGTGGCGCGTTGCCCCGCCAGCCAGGACAGTGCCAGCGCGCAGCCCGCGATCGCCAGGAGTCCACCGATGCCGAGGAGCAGAGCGACGCCCCGGTGCGCGTCGGCCGAGGATACCTTCGCCTGTTCCCGTTGGGTGATCAGCAGCAGCAGGCCGGCCAGCGCGGCCCACACGCCGACGACGAGGAACGCGGCCACCGCGTCGCTGGGGCGGTGCCAGCCCGCCGAGAGGGTCGCCACCCCGGCGAGGGCCGCGTAGGCGGCACCGACCACGGCGGCGAAGGCTCGACCCTTGGGCGGTAGGACGAGCACCAGCGCCACCGCCACCGAGGCAGCGACGGTGGTGTGCCCGCTGGGCAGGCTGTTGCCCACGTACGCCCGTTCCGGGTCGATGCCGTAGTCGGGCCGGACCAGGCCGTACTTCAGCAACTGGGTGGTGACGTTGGCCCCGGCGATCAGCAGGGTGGCCGCCACCGCCAGGGCCACCCGGCCCCGGATCAACGCGATGAACCCGATCGTCACGGTGGCCGCCAGCAGCGACACCACGGACATCGCGTTGAGGATCCGGTCCACCGGATCCTCAATGTGGTCACGGCCGATCCGGTTGCCGGTCAACGCCGCCGTGTCGATCCATTGGCCGACGTCGGTGTAGAGGGCGAATCGCCAGACGACGATGAAGGCCGCCGTCTGGACAAGGGCCAACAAGACCAACCAGACCGCAGTCCCACCCCTCGGCGTCACGCGCACCCGGACAACTTAGCCGCCGCTGCCCGCAGGTCCACCAGTGGCCCGCCGACCGCGTCGGCACCGGCGTCAGGCGCAGCTGAGCAGGGGCAACGGTGGGCGGCACGGCGGCCGGACGGAGATGTTGCGAGGCGTCGGGCCGACGGCGAGGAGGATTGTGGCCGCAACAGCAAAAGGGAGAGGCCGCCACGGGGGGAGCGGCCTCTCCGGTGATGTACGTTACTCCGTCCCCGGCGGTGTTGTTATCCCGAGGCGGTCACTTTTTTTCACGATCTGCGCGGTGTCACTGTCGAATCGGGGGGCGGTGGGGTGGGTCGACTACTCCGCTGCGTCGGCCAGAGGGCCGACCCACCCCGGCCTGACCGTGGGCGTCAGGCCGCCGGCCGGTCCTGCCTCTACCCCCGAGGCCCGGCCGGAGCCTCCGGGTGGGTCACCGCCCACCCGGAGGACGTTGTTCGTCAGCCGTTCGGGAACAGCTTCCCGTAGTCGGCGTACGCCATCGCGACGTCCGCCTGGGCCCAGAACCGGTGGTAGCGGAACTCCGGCTCCGGTCCACCGTCGAGGTACGCCTGGACCTTCGGCCACGCCGGGTCGTTCTTGTAGAACGACCGGATGTCGACGAAGCTCTTGCCCGGGGCGATCACGTCACCGTTGGGCATGCGACCGGTCCAACCCTGCGGGATGTACAGGCCCTGCCCGGTGGAGGCGTCGTAGACGTCGTCGAAGCGCCGGTAGTCGCCACGCTTCTCCACCGTCGACACACCCTGCGCGTCGCTCTCGCCGTGCAGCGCGTCCAGCAGGCCCTTGGCGGTGTTCTTCGCCGCCACGTTGCCCGACTTCGCCGCGTAGGCGATGAGCGTACGGGCGTAGGAGGCGGCGATGCCGACGTCCTGACCCTTGGCGATCACCTCGACGTGCAGGTTGGTGTTCGGCTGCGGGTTGGTCGGGTTCCAGTTGTTGGGCTGGCCCGTCCACTTCAGGTCCGCCGGGATGGACCAGTCCTCACCCAGCGTGGTGTTGGCGATGGCCCACGGCACCCACTTGTCCAGCAGGGCCTTGGCGCGGGCGTCACCGCTGACCAGGTACAGCTCGGCGATGCGCTGCATCGACCAGGCCTGCATGCCGAACCACTGGTTCGACGGCGGGTCGTTGTAGACCGGGTCCTCGTCGTAGAACATGCCGTAGAAGGTGGCGGTGCCGGCCGGCGGCGTGCCGTAGTGCCCGCCCCAGCTGTTGGTCGCGCCACCGGCGATGCCACCCTCGGCCGACTGGAGCCAGGTGTAGAGCTCCAGCTGCCGGGTGAGGCTGTTGTTCCAGTCCGCCGCCGCGGTCGACGAGCGCGGCTTGAGCTCGTTGACGTTGGTCAGCGCCCAGGCCGCGAACGGGTTCTGGTAGCCGAAGTGGCTGTGGCTGGAACCGATCCGCCACGACCAGTTCTGGCTGGTCTCGTACGCGCCGCCCCAGGCGTAGTACCAGGAGAGCAGGTAGTGGGCGGACTCGCGGTTGTTACCGGCCGGGCACTGGGTGGCCCCGACGCAGTTGCCGATGCGCTTGAAGTACTTGTCGAACAGCGCGTACCGCAGATAGTCACCCATCTTGGCGGCCTTGGTCACGGTCGCCGCCACGTCGGCCTGCTTGTTCTGCTCCTTGGCCCAGGTCAGCGCCCAGTACGCGGCCTGCACGGCGCGGGCGTCGGCGTCCGGGGCGTTCGTGTACTTCCACTGCTTGGCCGGGGTGCCGGACTCCTTGATGAACAGGTCAAGGTAGCCGCTCGGGCCGCCGTGGGCGAAGGTGTCGCAGGAGGGGTGCGGCACGGTCTCCCACACCGACTCCTGGGTGCCCCGCTGGAAGGTGTTGATGTACGCGGGACGGGTGGTGCCGTTGCCGCAGCGGCCGAAGCCGTAGACGTTGTCCACGTCCAGCAGCCAGTGCATGCCGTAGATGCTGCCGGTGCCGTAGGTCTGCTGGAGTTCCGCGCGCAGCGGGTCCTTGCCGACCGGCACGTTCGCGTTCAGCTGCGACGGGTACTGGCTGGGCAGGTCGTTCTCGGCGGCGTAGGTGGCGTCACCGGCGGAACCGGCGGTCGGCTGGTCGGCCGTGGACGGGATGATGTAGGTCTCCATCACCGTCCAGGCGTTGTTGAACGGCGCCCAGTTCTGGGTGACCCGACCGTAGTACGCCTCCAGCCACAGCCAGAAGCTGAACGCCTCGGAGGTGGTCTGGTGGCCGTGGTCGGGCGCCTCGACGATCAGCGTCTCGATCGAGTGGTACGGCACGCCCTCCGGGCTGAAGTAGCCCGAGTTTTTGATCTTGTTGTACTGGGTGAGGAAGCGCTGCACGTACTCGCCGTCGCCGCCCGGCACGTCGTTGTCGATCTCGGTGACGGTGACCGTCGCCGGCGTGTGGCCGGCGGCCGAGGCGGTGATCGTCGCGGTGCCACCGACGGTGTCGGCGTCCTCGGCGGCCTGGACGGTCACATCGACGCCACTGTTCCAGTTGCTCGTGGTCAGCGTCAGCGGCGTCGACGGGACGGTGATGTCGGTGTCACCGGTGCGGGTCAGGCTCACCGAGACGTTCGCCGACGGCGCGCGGCTGAGCTTGACGTTGAACGTCGAGCTGCCGCCTTCGGGCACGGTCAGCGCGGTCGGGGTGGCCACCACCGCCGGCGCGGTGGACGCGGTGACGCTGAACGACCGCTCGGCGATCGCCGACAGTCCACTGTTGTCGTACGCCCGGGCCTGCACCGTGTAGTCACCGGCCGGCAGGCTCTCCAGGGTGTACGCGTACGGCGCGGTGGTGTCGGTGTTGACCAGCAGTCCGTTGCGGTAGAACTCGACGCGGGCGATGGTGCCGTCCGGGTCGCTCGCGGTGGCGGTCAGCGGCACGGTCGCCGGAGCGGTGAACGGGCCGGCGGGGACCGACAGGCTCACCGTCGGAGGCTGCTGGGCGACGCCACCGCAGGTGACTCCGTTGACGGAGAACGAGGTCGGCTTCGGGTTGCTGCCGGTGTACGAGCCGTTGAAGCCGATGGTGGTGCTGGCGCCGGTGGCCATGCTGCCGTTCCACGCCTCGTTGACGGCGGTGACCTGGTTGCCGCTCTGGCTCCACCGGGCCGACCAGCCGTTGGTGACCCGCTGGTTGCCGGGGAAGGCGAACCGCAACGTCCAGCCGTTGACCGGGTCGCCGAGGTTCTTGAGGGTGATGTTGGCGGTGAAGCCGTTGCTCCAGTCATTGGTCTCATAGACCACGTCGCAGGCCGGTGCGGCCTGCGCGGCGCCGGCGGGTACGGTCACCCCGCCGATCGCCAGTGCCGCGGCGCCGAGCCACGCCAGGCGGCGACGTCTTGCCAGATTTCTCATCTGCGCGGTGTCTCCTCGAACCAGGCCGGGTGCGGTGCCGCCCCGGCGGGACGCCTCGCAGACGACAGGACGCGAGACGCCGGTGGATGGTGGTGGGCCGGCCGACCGGCCGGAACGCAGCAGGTCGTCGTCAGACACCCACTGCGATCAGGGCGCCGTACCGGATACACCGGAAGCCCTCGGCGGCCCCACGCTCACGCATACCTGGCTCCACGTGGTCGATCGACAGTGTGCCATGGAAGCGCTCCCAGCACCAGAGATCACACTTCCGGAAGCACTCGGTTGTTTCGATCTTATTTTGGGGCTTTCACAAAGCCGTGACGGGCGTTACAGTCGCAAACAACGTCGATGGGAGCGCTTCCATCGACGGAGCTCCAAGCATTGGATTACCCGGCGCTGTGCCCACAGCAACGGGTACTAAGACCGCAGGCCGACGGCGGGCCAGCCCGGACACCGCCGTCAGCCGTCACCCCACCACAGTGAGGGGAGGTGGATCCTCAAGCCACTCGCGTGGCCCGGCTCCCGCGCGACACGCACGACTGGGACGCCAATCCGCACGTGCGTGTACCGCAACACGGTGGGGACGGGGGTTGCCCTCCCCCGTCCCCACACTAAACCCCCGTTCACGATGGGAAAAGAGGCCGACGGGTCAGACGCGCATCACCCGCGCGCCCCGCACGGCAGTATGCCCCGCCCGCCGACCGTGCGCTGCCCCGCCGACCACCTCCGGGAGCACGCCGCCGGTCCGCCCGCGGAACTCGGCGCACCCCGGTCCCGCCACACCCGACGCCCGACCGGCTGACCGCCAGAACCCCCACCTTTGTCTCCGCCGCCACCGCGGTCGTCCGTGATCTGTGACGATCATGCGCCAGCGGCGGCCGCCCACCCTTTACGCTGTATTGGGAGCGCTCCCGAGGGGCGCGGCGGCCACCCCACCCACGAGGAGAACCCATGTCGATGCTCACCAGGCGCCACCTGCTGCGCCGCGCGGCGCTGTCGGCCACCGCCGTGACGCCGGCCGGCGCCGCACTGGGCGCGGTCACCACCGCAGCCGGCGCCACCGCCCTTGCCGGTTGCCAGCCCGGCGAGGACGCCGAACCCACCGAGCCGGCCGCCAGCTCCGCCGCCCGGTTGCAGTTCCCGGTGAACTTCGGCTGGGGCGCAGCCACCTCGGCGTACCAGATCGAAGGCGCCGCCAAGGAGGACGGCCGGGGCGAGTCGGTCTGGGACACCTTCAGCCACACGCCGGGACGCATCCGCAACGGCGACACCGGTGACGTCGCCGCCGACCACTACCACCGCTACGCCGAAGACCTCGATCTGATGCGCGACCTGGGGCTGCGCAGCTACCGGTTCTCCATCTCCTGGCCGCGCATCCAGCCCGACGGCACCGGCGCCGCCAACCAGCGGGGCATCGACTTCTACCGTCGCCTCGTCGACGGGCTGCACGAGCGCGGCATCTCCCCGATGGCCACCCTGTTCCACTGGGACCTGCCGCAGACCCTGCAGGACGCCGGCGGCTGGGAGTCCCGCGACGTGGCGTACCGCTTCGCCGACTACGCGGCGACCGTGTTCGAGGCGCTCGGCGACCGGGTGCCCGTCTGGCTCACCATCAACGAGCCCAAGACCGTCGTGCAGAACGGCTACCTGTTCGGCCACCACGCCCCCGGCCGGCAGGACCCGGACGCCGCCTACCTCGTCGCCCACCATCTGCAACTCGCCCACGGCCTCGCGGTGCAGGCGCTGCGCGCCGAGGGTGGCACCGGCCGCATCGGGCCGGCCTTCAACCTGCACCCCTGCTACCCCGCCGACGACTCGCCCGCCGCCGCCGAGGCCACCCGGCTGTACGACGGGTACGAGAACCGCCTCTACCTCGACTCCGCCCTCAAGGGCAGCTACCCGGAGGACGTCCTGGCCGACCTCGGGCCGACCAGCCGGATGGTCCGGGGCATCCGCGACGGCGACCTGGAGATCATTTCCTCCCCGGTCGACGTGCTCGCGGTGCAGTACTACACCCCGATCTACGTCACCGCCAACGGCGGCACGGTGCGCCGCTGGCCCACCTCCGAGGCGAGCTGGCAGCAGATCTACCCGGACGGGATGTACGACATCCTGACCCGGGTCACCCGCGACTACGGCCCGATCCCGCTGACCGTCACCGAGAACGGGCTGCCCACCCCCGACGTCCTCGCCGCCGACGGCACCGTCGAGGACACCGGCCGGGTCACCTTCCTGCGCGACCACCTGGCCGCCGCCCACCGCGCCGTCACCGACGGCGTGCCCCTGGAGAGCTTCCACGTCTGGTCGCTGCTCGACAACTTCGAGTGGGCCGAGGGCTACGACCAGCGCTGGGGACTCATCTACATCGACTACCCCACCCAGCGGCGGGTGCTCAAGCGCAGCGCCCACTGGTACCGCCAGGTCATCGCCGACAACGCGGTGTGAGACCCGGTGACGCGCCGGGCCGGCGGACGGATCAGAGCCGCCGGCCCTGCGCGTCCCAGGCGAGGATGCCGTCGAGCCGTTGCCCCGGGCGCAGCACCTGCGGATGGAACCAGAAGACCACCACGTCGTCGTCCTCGCTCCACCTGGCCAACTCCGCCTTCAGCCGCTGCCCGCCGATCGATCCCATGATCCGGGTGGCCGGTCCGACGAAGTACCCGAACGTGGGCACCGGATCGTCGGGGAGCAGCTGCGCCGACGGCTCGTACCCGAGCTCGTGGAAGCCGGGTCGGCGGTCGCTGCCCTCGACGTCGTTGACCAGGTAGTCAACGGTCAGCGCGCCGGTGGCGGAACGCCGCCCGGCGACCAGGCCGATCGTCACCTCGGGCGCCCGGGGCACGTCGACGGCGACGAAGTAGAAGACCCGCTCGTCGCCGCCGTACCGGATGCCGGTGCTCAGGACCGTACCGATCGGCGGCCGTGCCGGGGGCGGCGTCGCCGCGCCGACGGTCGGCTCGGTGACCATGGTGGCCGTCGACGAGGTGGTTGCGGGCTGCGGCCCGCGCTCGGACGGATCGGGTTGGCGGAGCACGGTCGCCGCACCGACGGCCACCACGACGACCGAGAGCAGGGCCGTCCCGCCCCGGACCACCCGTCGCCTGCGGCGCAGCCGACGCCCCTGCCGCATGATCGTGTCCACGTCGAACCGACCCCGGTCGTCCGGTTCGGTGGCCCGGATGGCCGCGCGGAGGCGATCTGTCTCGTTCATCGGTCGCCTCCCGGCGCGGTCGGCAGTTCGACAAGGGTCTGCCGCAGCTTCTCCAGGGCCCGGGAGGTGGTGCTCTTCACCGTGCCCAGGGAAACGTCAAGCTCGCGGGCGACCTGCTGTTCGGGCAGGTCGAACAGGTAGCGCAGCACGACGATCGCCCGTTGACGGGCGGTGAGTGCGCCGAGGGCGAGCTGCAGCCAGCGCCGGGCGGTGACCTCGTCGGCGACGTCACCGCGTCGCTGGTGCGGAACCTCGTCGACCGGGTACTCCCGGATCGGACGCCGCCAGTTGTCCACTATGTAATTGATCATCACGCGTCGGGTGTAGGCGTAGGGGTCGTCGCGACGTACCCGCGACCACGACGCATAGGTACGCACCAGCGCGGTCTGTGCGGCGTCCTCGGCCTGATGGTGGTCGCCGGTCATCAGGTACGCGGCATGAGCCAACCGGCCGGAGGCCGCCTGGACGAACTCCACGAACTCGGCGTCACCCCTGGCCATCGTCACCTCTTGCCTGCCCCACGACCGGTCCTGACGAGCGAGGCCCCGAAAAGGTTGAGCCGTCGGCGGATGAACTTTCCACCGATGCCGGTCGTCTTCCTCCCCGCCGCCCCGACCCGGGCAGGCAGTGGAGGGAGAACCATGATGTCGTACGCCCCTCGGATGCCCGCCGGTCGCGGCCGGTCGTGGGCGTCCCCGCTGGTCGCCGTCGTGCTGGCCGGTTGTGCCCCGGCGATGCCCGCGCCCGCCGCGCCGTTCGCGCCGGTCGTGACCGCGTCGCCGACCGGCCGACCGAGAGTGGCCGCCGCACCGCTCGCGTCCACGCCCCCTGCGCCGGTCAGCTACCCGGCGCGGGGCGCCAACCGCTGGGACGTCGCCGGTGGCGAGGCGGCACCGAGGACCGGGCCGGGTCGGCTGCTGCGCTACCAGGTGGCGATCGAGCGGGGCATCGAGGGCATCGCGCTTACCGAGTTCGCCGCCGAGGTCAGCCGGATCCTCTCCGACCCGCAGGGCTGGAGCGCCGGTGGGCAGTGGCGGCTGCGCCGGGTCGGCCCGGACCGTCGTCCTGACTTCACCATCTATCTGGCCACCCCGGTCACCCGGGACCGGCTGTGCCAGGACGTCCCCGACGGCTACACCTCCTGCCGCAACGGTGACCGGGTGGTCGTCAACGTCGCCCGCTGGGTCAAGGGCGCACCCGGCTTCGGCACCGACGTCGACCACTACCGTCAGTACGTGGTCAATCACGAGGTCGGTCACCGTCTCGGCATGGGCCACGAACTGTGCCCGGGCCGTGGCCGACCGGCGCCGGTGATGCAGCAGCAGACCCTCGGCCTGCACGGCTGTACGCCAAACGGCCTGCCGTACCTCGACGGTCGCCGCTACTCCGGGCGATCCGGGAGCTACGACGATCGGATCCCGCCGCGCGACCGGGGCCTGCCGGGCTGACCCATCGACGGCCCGGGTGGTGTCCCGCCGGACGCGGGCTGCGCCTAGGCTCGCGGGATGGATCGGAATCGACGATCGCTGGGCCGGCCGTTCTGGACGTTCTGGAGCGCGGCCGCGCTGGCCAACCTCGGTGACGGCATCCGGGTGGCGGCCTTCCCGCTGCTGGCCGCGACGCTCACCGACAATCCGCTGGCGGTCGCCGCCGTGGCCGCCGCCCAGTTCCTGCCCTGGCTGGTGTCCGGCCTGCTCGCCGGTGCCCTCGCCGACCGCCGTGGGGCCCGCAGCCTGCTCACCGTCGCCGACACCGGCCGGGTCGTCGTGCTCGGCACGCTCGCCGCCGCGATCGCCCTGGGCTGGGCGACCATCGCCCTCGTGGTGGCCGCCGCGTTCCTGCTCGGCGTCGGCGAGACCATCCGCGACACGGCTGCCCAGACCGCCGTACCCCGGCTCGTCCCGGACGCCCAGTTGGAGAAGGCGAACGGGCGGCTCGTCGCCGGTGAGATCGTCGGCAACGAGTTCGTCGGCCCCCCGGTGGGGGCGCTGCTGTTCGTCGTCGGTGCCGCCATCCCGTTCGCCGTCAACGGCGCCACGCTCGCCCTGGCGGTGATGCTGGTGTTGTCCCTGCCGCTGACCCTGGCCCACCGGCGCGGCAGCGACGACGACGCGCCGGTCGCCGACGGCGACGGTGTCCTGGCCGGCCTGCGCTGGCTGGTGCGCCAGCCGATGCTACGAACCCTGGTGCTCGTCACCGCCGCCGTGGCCGCCGCCGACACCGCCTGGTTCGCGATCTTCGTGCTCTATGCCCGCGACGCCCTCGACCTCGGCGCGTTCGGCTTCGGACTGCTGCTGGCCACCGGGGCGGTCGGCGGTCTGCTCGGCTCGTTCACCGCCGACCGGCTGATCGCCCGGTTCCGCCACCGCACCGTGCTCACCTGGTCGATGGCGGTCACCGCGGGCGTACCGGTGCTGCTGGCGGTCGTCGCCGACCGGACCGTGGCCGTGGTCGTGGTGGTCGCCACCAGCGCGGCGTTCGCCGTGCTCAACGTCGCCGCCCTGTCGGTACGGCAGCGGCTGGTGCCCGGCGGGTTGCTGGGTCGGGTCGTCGCCGCTGCCCGCCTGGTCACCTACAGCGCCACGGCACTCGGCGCGCTGGCCGGCGGCGCGCTGGCCGCCCGCGCCGGCCTGGGCGCGCCGTTCGTGTTCAGCGGCGCGGTCGCCGTCGCCGCCACCGCAGCCTGGTGGCTCGCTTCCCGACCCGCCACGCCCGGTGCCCTCGGCCTGCGCTGAGCGGACTCGGCCTCCCGACCCGCCACGCCCGATGCCCTCGGCCCGCGCCGACCGGAGTGTTAAGAAGGGGCCCCGCTACTACCGGAGGCGTTAACAAGGTGCCCTTCCTTACCTCCGGGAACGGGTCAGCGGGGCAGGGCCTGCTGCAGCTCGGCGCGCAGGGCCGGGGTCAGCATCTCCCCCGCCTGCTTCGCCAGCCGGGCCATCTCGTAGCCCACCACACCGATGTCGGCATCCGCCGCAGCCAGGGTGGCCAGGATCGAGCCGTCGCGGATCTGCATCACCAGGAAGTAGCCACGGCCCATCTCGACCACGGTCTGCTTGACCACGTCACCGTCGAACATCTGGGCCGCACCGGCGGTGATGCTCATCAGGCCCGAGGTGACCGCGGCGAGCTTGTCCGCGTGGT
Source organism: Micromonospora maris AB-18-032 (assembly GCF_000204155.1). Lineage (NCBI taxonomy): Bacteria > Bacillati > Actinomycetota > Actinomycetes > Micromonosporales > Micromonosporaceae > Micromonospora > Micromonospora maris. The sequence continues at coordinate 4,605,935 of NC_015434.1, forward strand.
CGCGCGGCAGGTGATCGGAGATGGCGACCAGCAGTCCGTCGGAGGACACCACCACGGCGTGCGCCACACCGGGCACCCGTTCCGCGAACCCGCTGACCAGCCAGCTGAGGTCCCGGGCCTCCTGAGACAACGTTGTCACTTGGGTCCTCCTTCACTCCATGTCCCGGGCGACGGCACGGGTATCTCGGTGGTCTCCTCGGCCTCGGCACGTCGCACACCGCTGTACAGCTTCGACAACATGCCGCCGACCGCCTCCGGGTCCGGGTCGTGCCGCGCCACCTGCTGCTGCCCGGGCTGGGCCGGCTGGGTGACGCTGCGCAACTGGGCCATCGGCACCCGCATCGGCAGTCCCCGGTCGTTGGTGCCCCCGGTCACCGGCACCGACGGCGGTGCCGGACTGCCGGCGGTCGCCGGCGACGACGGCCCCTCCCGGGACCACCAGCCGCTGCCGGTCGACGCCGGTGCGGCCGCCGGGGCGAGCACGTCCTCCGCGCGTACCGGCACGGGGTGAGCCTGTCGGGGCACGGTGGTCGGTCGCCGCCCGGCCACCGGCAACTCCACCGGCTGCGCGGCGGTCACCGGTGCCGGTGAGCGGGGCACCGGCAGCGCGCGCGGCGACGGCACCGGGTCCAGACCCGGCGGCGGTGGGGCCGCCAGTAACGCACCGGGCAGCCGGATCCGGGCCACCAGCCCGCCGGTCCCGCCGTGCAACCGCACCTCGATGCCGTGCCGGGCCGCCAGGTGGCTGACCACGAACAGACCCATCCGCTCGACCGTCGCCACGTCCGCCGCCGGCGGCTCGGCCAGTACGGCGTTGGCCTCGGCCAGCGCGGTCGGGCTCATGCCCAGACCCTGGTCGGCGATCTCGACCGTCGCGCCGGCGCCCTCCGCGCGGGCCATCACCTGCACGATCGTGTCGGGACGGGAGAACGCGGTGGCATTCTCCAGCAGCTCGGCGAGCAGGTGCACCACCTCGCCGACGGCATGCCCCACGAGATGCAGGTCGGCCACCGCCTCGTGCCGCACCCGCTGGTACTGCTCGATCTCGGCACTCGCCGCCAGCAGCACCGCGTTCAACCCGACCGGCCGGTTCCAGCGGCGGGTCGACTCGGTACCGGCCAGCACCAGCAGGCTCTCGTCGTTACGTCGCATACGGGCGGCGAGATGGTCCAGCTTGAACAGGTTCTCCAACTGGTCCGGGTCGCTCTCCTCGCGTTCCAGGTCGTCGAGCAGCTCCAGCTGCCGCTCCACCAGCACCTGGCTGCGCCGGGCGAGGTTGACGAACATCGCGTTGACGTTGCGTCGCATGTTCGCCTGCTCGACGGCCACCCCGACCGCGCTGCGGTGCACCGCGACGAACGCCTCGGCCAGCTCACCGATCTCGTCGAGCGAGCGCACCACCGCCGGCGAGACCTCGATCTGCGGCACACCGCCGGAGACCGACCGCAAGCGGGCCAACGCGTCGGGCAGCTCGATCTGCGCGATCCGCAACGCCTGCGAGCGCAGCAGGCGGATCGACCGGGCCATCGACCGGCCGATCAGCACCGAGATCAGCACGGCCACCAGCAGCACCGTGATGATCACGCCGACCATCAGCAGCGTCTCCCGCAGCTGGGCGGCGCTGGCCCGGTCCGCCTGGGTCGCCGAGTCCGCGAGGATCCCCGCTTCGAAATCCCGCAGCAGGTCATGGCGGACCTCACTGAACGTCCACCAGTCGTCGTCGGCCAGCAACGTCAGCGCGGTCGGGTTCTGGGTCAGCGCCCGTTCCTCCAGCCGGCCGGCCTGGACGAAGGGATCCAGCTGACTCATCTGGTCGTAGCGGGCCACCTGCGCGTTGCTCGCCGCGACACGGAACGCGCCCAACGCCGTCAGCTGCCGCGATCGTAGATCGTTGAGCTGTGCCCGGTCGTTGTCCTGGTACCCACCGTTGCGGGCCGCCGCGTAGAGCTCCGCGCGTACTCGCGAGGAGAGATCCTTGGCCCGGGCGAACTGCACGTAGCGCAGCACCGCGTCGGACAGTTCCGGCCGTTCGGTGCCCGGCGACGGTCGGGCGAGCAGGGTCAACAGGGCGTCGACCGCCCGGTGATAGTTGCCGAGGATGGTGTCGTCACTCAACACCACGGTGGTCATCACGTTGCGCATGTAGAGGATCTGCTGGTACGCCTGGTGGGCCACCGAGTAGGTCTCCGCCCAGGAGGAGTCGCCCTTGCCCACCGGCTCGGCGGCCCGGTGCAACGCCTGCGCTGCCTGGTCGACGCCGTCGCGGTACGGCCTCAGCACCTCCACCACCTGCGCGCTCTCCTCCTCGGAGGAGGCGGCCCGCAACGCGGACAGCTCACCGGCGGTGCGGTCGCGTTCCTGCTGCAACCAGTGCACCAGGTCGGCGATCTCCGGCCCGATGCCCACCTGCGCAGCGAAGTCACTCAACGTGTTGGCCCGGCTGACCAGGCTCTGGGTCTGCACCCCCGCCAGGACCAGGAAGGCGACCGACGGGATCACCAGCACCGTGGCGAGCTTGGTGCGCATCCGCCAGTCCCGCAGCCGCAGCGCCGAACGGCGGCGGTGGGGCACCACCCGGACATCGAACCGTCGCCGACGATGGTTCGACACCGTCGAGGCCTGGTCCGGTCCTGCTGCCACGAGCTCCTCCTCCCACGCGTCCGCCGCGGCCCGGGGAGCGCCCGTTATCCAACCAGGTCCCGGACCAGTGTCAACGCCCTGCCCTTACGTTGGTTCAGGAGGGCACCGCCGGGCGTCACCCTATGCCGTGCCCGGCGAGCTTTGATCATCCGTCTGGCCGATATCGGCCAGTTCGACGGCGTCGGCGATGCGGTCACAGGCGACCAGCGCGGCACCTGTCGCGCCGATCTCCGGATGCCGCCCGAAACGTACCTGCCGGGGTGCCAGCACCTCGACGAATGCCGCCCGCCACCACGGCGAGGCGGCCATCGCCCCGCCGCCGAGGACCACCTCCACCGGCGCGCCGACGGTGGACTCCAGCGCGGCCAGGTCGTCGACGACCTGCTCGCACACGCCGTACATCAGTCCGGCCAGCATCTGCACCGCGGTGGTGCTGAAGCTCAACCCGCCCAGCTCACCCGAGCCGGCGCGACGGCTGCCCGGTGGCCGGTCACCGCCGAGGGCCACGTTCACCGGGCGCCGGTCACCGGGCGACAGCCCCCACAGCGCCGCCTCCAGCGCCGGGCCCTCGGGGAGCCGCAACTCCCGATCGGCCCACGCGAACACGTTCCCCCCGGAGGAGTACGCCGCCCCGGTGACCACGTGCTCGTGGTCGACACGGTAGCGCCAGAGCCGCGGGGGCAGCGGGGCCAGCGGCGCGTGCGCGGGCATCCGTTGCAGCAGCCGCACCGCCGACGAGGTGCCCACGGTCACCGCCGCCCGGGTGTGGTCGATGCAGCCGGAGCCGACGTTGGAGGCGGCACCGTCACCGATCGGCGGCGACCAGGACGCCCGCGCCAACGCCGGCCACCGGCGGGCGTACGCCGGACGCAGCCGTCCCCGCCAGTGAGACGGTGCCAGTTGCGGCAGTTCGTCGCCGCCGACACCGGCCAACGCGCAGGCCTCCGGGTCCCAGTCGAGGGTGCTGATGTCCAGCAGGCCGGTGCCGGACGCCTGGGACATCGACATCGGCGCGTCGTCGAGCAGCTGGCTGAGGGCGTACTCGACCAGGCCGACGAACCGGGCCACCGGGCTGCCGCACCGGGCCCGCAGCCAGGGCAGCCGCACCGACCAGTAGCAGCGGTGCCACCAGGTGCCGGTGCGTTGGTGGTAGGCGTCCGGATCGGCCGGGCCGGTCTGCGTCGGGGCGGGCTCGGGCCGGGTGTCCAGCCAGGTGAGCACCGGGCCGAGCGGCTGACCGTCGACGCCGAGCGGCAGTACGGAGTGCCACTGCGCGCTTATCGCCACCATCCCCACCTCGCGCAGCCAGCCCTGCTCGTTCAACTCGTCCAGGCAGTCGAGCAGGCAGGTCAGGTAGCCACGGGCATCGAGGGTGCCGGTGCCCTCGTCGTCGACGGTCAGGTCGATCCGACGCCGGGCCAACGCTCCCGGCACCGGCTGGATGTCGTCACCCAGCACGAGCCCACGCACCGAGGAGGTGCCCAGGTCCAGCGCGAGAATGTTCATCGCCGGTCAACGTACCCGGTGGCTCGGCGAGCACAACCCTGCCGCGTGCCCGGGTACGCCGAACGGCTTCCGCAGCGCCCGCCCCGCGCGTAGGGTGAGCGCATGCTCGCGCGACTGTCCTGCTGGTGGCCCGCCGACCCGGCGGCCCACCCCCGCGCGTAGCTTTTCCCACGCGGCCGCCCGACGAGGCGGCCGCCGGTCAACTCTTCCGGCCCGTGGGCCGCCCCCGACGGCGGCATCCGGCCCGAGGAGACCCGATGACACCGCTGACCGACCTGCTCGCCGCGCTCGCCGACGGCACCGACCCGGGCCCGTTCGCCCTGATCCGCCGCGACGGTGCCGAGCATCTCGACCTGTTCACCGGCCCGGTCGGCACCGTCGACCGACTCGCCGACATCCCGTTGCCCGCCGGACCGGCCGGCCCCACCACACTGGCCCTGGTGCCGTTCCGGCAGGTCGCGGAGCGGGGCTTCGCCTGCGTCGACGACGGCGTACCGCTGGAATGCCTGCGCATCGACAGTCGGGCACGGTTGCCGCTGGCCGAGGTCCTCGACGCGCTGCCCGACGGTCCGGTACGCACCACCGGCGCGGCCTTCGACATCAGCGACGACGAGTACGCCGACACCGTCGCCCGGGTGCTCGCCGACGAGATCGGCCGCGGCGAGGGGGCCAACTTCGTCATCCACCGCACCCTGCACGCGCAGGTGCAGGGTGCGCCGCTGACCGCCGCGCTGGCCGCGTTGCGTTCCCTGCTGCTGCGCGAACGCGGCGCGTACTGGACGTTCGTGGTGCACACCGGTGCCCGCACGCTGGTCGGCGCCAGCCCCGAACGGCACGTCAGCGTCGACGACGGGCTGGTCATGATGAACCCGATCAGCGGCACCTTCCGGCACACCGGCGTGGCGGCGGACCGGGCGGCGCTGCTGCGTTTCCTCGCCGACACCAAGGAGGTCGAGGAGCTGTACATGGTCCTCGACGAGGAACTGAAGATGATGGCCACGGTGGCCGAGCACGGTGGTCAGGTGGTCGGGCCGTACCTCAAGGAGATGTCCCATCTGGCGCACACCGAGTACCTGCTCGCCGGTCGCGGCTCGAAGGACGTCCGCGACGTGCTGCGGGAGACGATGTTCGCCCCGACGGTGACGGGCAGCCCGATGGAGAACGCCTGTCGGGTGATCGCCCGACACGAGCGCACCGGCCGCCGCTACTACGCGGGCGTGCTGGCCCTGCTCGGTCACGACGACACGGGCCGGCAGACCCTCGACGCACCCATTCTCATCCGTACCGCCGAGATCACCCCGGACGGTGCCCTGCGGGTGCCGGTCGGTGCCACGCTGGTGCGGCACTCCACCCCGGCGGCCGAGGTCGCCGAGACCCACGCCAAGGCGGCCGGCGTGCTGGCCGCCCTGGGCCTGGGACCGCAGGCGCCGACCGCCGGCACCGGCCCGGTGGGCCGGCTGGCCGACGATCCGCAGGTACGCGCGGCGCTGGCGGCCCGCAACGCGCCGCTGTCCCGGTTCTGGCTGGACCAGCGGCCGCCGGGGGCACTCGCCGTGCCCGCCCTGACCGGCCGTCGGGCGCTGATCGTCGACGGTGAGGACACCTTCACCGGGATGCTCGCCCACCAGTTGGGGGCGCTGGGTCTGACGGTCACCGTGCAGCCCTGGCACGCCGACGCCCCGCTGTCCGGGTACGACCTGGTCCTGGTCGGGCCCGGGCCCGGTGACCCGAACAGCGACACCCCGAAGATGCAGCGGTTACGGGCCCTGCTGCGGGTGTTGCTGGCCGACGGCCGACCGACGCTCGCGGTCTGCCTCGGCCACCAGCTGCTGGCCGGGCTGCTCGGGTTGCGGGTCGACCGTCGAGCCGCGCCCTACCAGGGCCTGCAACGCACGGTGCCGATGTTCGGTACGCCCCGACGCCTCGGCTTCTACGCCACCTTCACCGCCCGCGCCGCCGCCGACCGGCAGGGCAGCCCGTACGGTCCGGTCGAACTGGCCCGCGACGAAGCCGACGGGGCGGTGCACGCGCTGCGCGGCCCGGGCTTCGCCGGGGTGCAGTTCCACCCCGAATCGGTGCTCAGCCCGGACGGTCTGGCCGTGCTGGCCGACCTGCTGCGGGACCTGCTGCCGGCACCGGCCGGTGAACTCTCCCCCACCGTGCAGGCATAGCGGCGCCGATCCGGGGTAGCGCTGCTGACGGCCGGTGGCCCGGGCGGGTTTGAGAGCCCCCGCCCGGGCCACCGGTCCGTCGACGCTCAACCGGCCAGGCCCTTCTTGACCGCCGCGCCGATCTGCACCGCCCGGCGGGCGGTGAGTGCCGTCGCGGTCAGGGCGATGTCATCCGGTGCGGTCTCGCCGTTGTTGCTGACGTGCGACGCACCGTACGGGTTGCCGGCGACGAACTGGCTGGGATCTGTGTAACCGGGGGTGACCACGATCCCACCCCAGTGGTAGAAGACGTTGAACAACGACAGCAGCGTCGACTCCTGCCCGCCGTGCTTGGTGGCGGTGGAGGTGAACGCCGAGTAGACCTTGTTGACCAGCGCACCCTTGGCCCACAGCGGGCCGGTGGTGTCGATGAACTGCTTGAGCTGGGCGGCGACCATGCCGTACCGGGTCGGCGCCCCGAGGATCACCACGTCGGCCCAGCTCAGGTCGTCCAGCTGGGCCTCCTCGATGTGCTGTGTCTCCAGGTGGTGCGCCGACCACCCTGCGTTCGAGCGGATCGCCTCGTCGGGTGCCAACTCCCGCACCTTGCGCAGCCGTACCTCGGCCCCCGCGTCACCGGCGGCCTCGCTGGCCGCCTGAGCCATCTGATACGTGATGCCGGTCGCGCTGTAGTAGATCACTGCCACCTTGACCTGTGCCGCCATCACACGCCCCCTTCCTCGATCATGAGCAGGCTTCGCAGTTACCCGAACTTCGCGTCGGTGAACATTCGCGGCACTGCCTGACCTGGTCGCGATCGCGGCGGTAAGCGCTGACCCACGCGGCGATAACGGTTGGCTCGGGCAGCCTGCCGGCTGGCATGCTCGCGGCCATGGAGATCAGGATTGCGACGGCCGACGACTGGTCGGGGATCTGGCCCTTCCTGCGGGAGATCGTCGCGGCCGGTCAGACGTACACCTGGCCCCGCGACGTCGGTGAGGATCAGGCACGGGGGATGTGGCTGGTACCCGCGCCCGGTCGTACGGTGGTCGCGGTCGAACCCGACGGCACGGTGCTCGGCTCGGCGAAGCTGACCCCCAACCAGCTGGGCCCCGGCGCCCACGTCGCCAACGCCAGCTTCATGGTCGCCCCGTGGGCGGCCGGGCGTGGCATCGGTCGGGCGCTCGGGCGGCACGTGCTCGACCTGGCCCGGGCCGACGGCTACCGGGCGATGCAGTTCAACGCCGTGGTGGCCAGCAACACCCGGGCGGTGGCGTTGTGGCGGTCGCTCGGGTTCGAGGTGGTCGGGCGGATCCCGGAGGGCTTCCACCACCCCGACGAGGGCTACGTCGACCTGCTCGTGATGTACCAGCGGCTCTGATCCGGGCGCTCGTCGTACGGCCGGATAGCCTGGGCCGCGTGATGCTCCCCCTGCCAGCCGGCGACTTCAAGGCGTACCTGTTCGACTGCGACGGCACCATCGTCGACTCGATGCCCCAGCACTACACGGCGTGGCGGCAGGCCCTCGACGAGTGGGGCTGCGAGTTCCCCGAGGAGTTGTTCTACGCCTGGGCCGGTCGGCCGACCGCCGACATCGTCGCCGCGCTCAACGAGCAGCAACGGCTGAACATGCCGCTGGAGGCGGTCATCGCCCGCCGGGAGGCGCTCTACCAGCAACTGCTGCCCAGCGCGGCCGGCATCCCCGGGGTGCTGCACCACATCGACGACGCACACGGACGGATCCCGTTCGCGGTGGTCTCCGGCAGTACCCGCGAGGCGGTCACCGCCTCCCTCGGCGCGCTGGGCATCCTCGACCGGTTCGACGTGCTGGTCTGCGCCGGCGACTACACCCGACCCAAGCCCGACCCGGAACCGTTCCTGCGCGCCGCCGAACTGCTCGGCGTACCCCCGGAGGCCTGTCTGGTTTTCGAGGACGCCGACCTCGGGATCGAATCCGCCACGGCCGCCGGCATGGCGGCGGTACGGGTGCCGCAGCCGCGCCAGGGCTGAGCGGTGCGGCGCGGGACACCACCCGGGCGGCCGGTCAGCTCGCGCCTTTGCTCAAGACTTCCGCAAGGTGCCCTTCGGATGATTCTCGACCGGGCTGGAAAGCGCCATCCTGAGAAGACCGCTGCCGGCGACTTCGCATCGCCGCCCCGCGGCGGCGAACCTGAACGGGGGATCGCGCTCCGCCACCGACGAAGCTGGCGTAGCGCGATCAGGGGGGTACCGGCGTAGCGCGATCAGGGGGGTACCGGCGTAGCGCGATCAGGGGGGTACCGGCGTAGCGCGATCAGGGGGGTACCGGCGTAGCGCGATCAGGGGGATGCTGACTCGCCTGGATGTCGTGCCCGCTGGCCTGGATGTCGTGGCCCGCTGATGTCGGTGGGCACTCCTATGCTGCGGTGGACCAGCAGCAAGGGAAGGCGGCCCACCTCGTGGCACCCACCGTTTCGACGGCGCTGACCGGCGCCGAGGCGCTCGCCCTGCGGATGGCCGGTCTCCGGTTGCGCCCGCACGCCACCGCCCCGACGCTGACCACTGTCGCCGAGGTGGTGGAGTGGTTCGGTGCCATGCAGGCGCAGGACCTGGCCAGCGGCATGTGGTCGTTGGGCGTACGACTGCCCGGGTCGACCCACGCGGACGTGCACGCCGCGCTGGAGCGCCGGGAGGCGCTGCGGACCTGGCCGATGCGCGGCACCATCCACCTGGTTCCGGCCCGGGACGCTCGTTGGCTGCTGGAGCTGACCGGCGTACGCGCGTTGGCTGGTGCCGCGAAGCGGCGGGAGTTCCTCGGCCTGTCCGAGGCCGAGGCCGACCGCGCGGTCGACGTGCTGGGCGCGGCGCTGGCCGGCGGCGGTCGCCTCACCCGCACCGAGTGCGTCGCCACACTTGTCGCGGCCGGCATCGACGGTGCCGGCCAACGCGGCTACCACCTGTTGTGGTACGCGGCCCAGCGCGGCGTCACCTGCATCGCCCCCAACATCGGCACCGAACAGACCTTCGCACTGCTCGACGAGTGGGCACCCGACCAGCACCAGCTCGACCGCGACGAGGCGCTGGCCGCCCTGGCGCTGCGTTACTTCCGCAGCCACGGCCCCACCACCCGGCAGGACTTCGCCGGCTGGACCGGCCTGACCGCCGCCGACGCGAAGCGCGGCATCGCCGCCGCCGGTGACGATCTGACCACCGTTGTGGTCGACGGCGCCGAGGCGGTGCTGCACACCCCGCTGCTCGACGCGCCCCGCACCGAGGTGGACGACGTGCTGGCCCTGCCCGGCTTCGACGAGTACCTGCTTGGTTACAAGGACCGCACGCTGATGCTCGACCCGGAGCACAAGCAGGCGATCATCCCTGGTGGCAACGGTGTCTTCCAGGCCACGGTCGTGGTCGGGGGCCGGGTGGTCGGCACCTGGAAACGAAGCCTGGCCAAGACCCGCGTCACTTTCACGGTGCATCCCTTGGCCGACCTCGGTCCGGCCCGCCGCGAGCAGATCGAGCAGACCCTCAATCGGTACGCCGATTTTCTCGCCCTGCCGCCCCGGATCACCTGGAGTCAGTGAGCAGTTCCGACGGCCACCAGAGCGTGCCCGCCGCAGTGTCGCGTCCACTCCTGTCGAGCTGATCCGTGCCCGTCGTCACGAGTACGGTGTCCTGATGAACGTCGTTGTCTCGCCGCCACCGGCCACCCGGTAATCCCAGCTGACCGGCCCGGCTCTCACCTTCCTGAGCCCGGGCGCTGTTGTGCTGCCCGGGCGGCGATGACATCGGAGAATTGTGTGAACACGCGTACGCCCTCGATCGGGCGAGGAATCCTCTACATCTGTGTCGCGGCAATCGCCTGGGGTACCGGCGGTGCCGTGGCGGCCATCCTCTACGCCACCAGTGGCCTGGGGCCGATCGCGGTCTCCTTCTGGCGGTTCGCCGGCGGGGTCCTGCTCCTGCTCACCGTCCACCTACTCGTCCGGGGCCGCACCCCGGCATCGGGCGAGGTCAACTGGCGACAGGTCGTGGTGACCGGAGTGGGGCTGGCGGTCTACCAGACCGCCTACTTCGCCGCCGTCGGCTACGCGGGCCTGGCCATCGCCACGGTGGTGACCCTGGGCGCGGGGCCGATCCTCATCGCCACCGGCTCTCACCTGCTGGTCGGCGAACGGCTCGGCCGCAGCGGGACCGTGCTCGTGGCGATGGCGTTGGCCGGGCTGGTGCTGCTGGTCGGCGGCGGTACCGACGGTGCCGGATCGGCACCCATGCCGGGCCTGCTCTGCGCGCTGCTGTCCGCAGCCGGCTATGCCGGCGTCACCCTGCTCGGCCGGAAGGTAGGCCGCGACGGCACCAGCGGCAGCCCGCAGATCACCACCCTGGGAGGCTTCGCCGTCGGGATGGTCTGCCTGTTCCCGTTGGCCCTGGTCGAAGGTCTCCTGCCCACCTCGGGCGAGACCGGTCAGGTCCTGGGGCTGCTCGCCTATCTCGGACTCGTGCCGACCGCGCTGGCGTACCGTCTGTTCTTCGCCGGGCTGGCGACGGTGCGGGCCACCACCACGTCGGTCGTCGCGCTGGTCGAACCGGTCACCGCCGCCGTGATCGCTGTGCTCCTGCTGCACGAGCGGCTGACGGTGCCTGCCGTCGCCGGATCGGCGATCCTGCTCGGTGCCGTGGTCGCACTCACCATCGGCGAGCGGCGGGCGGTACGCCTCGGACACGTCGCGGATTCTGGGCTCTCGTTGCCGGGACAGCGCAATTCTGAAGAAAGGGCGGTGTAGCCGGCCGGGCACACTGAGCGCATTCGTACGGCGATCGGCCGGCCGACATGCTGCCCGGAGGTCTGCGTGTACCGTCCGACCCTCGACCCGCTCGCCGACTCGCTGGCGTTGAGCGCCCTCGTCGCCGGGTTGCCGATCGTCACCCTGTTCCTGTTGCTCGGTGTGCTGCGGGTACGGGCGTGGCTGGCGGCGCTCGGCGCACTCGCCGTCGCGCTGCTGGTCTCCGTCGTGGCGTACTCGATGCCGACCGGGCAGGCGCTGCTCACCGCGAGTCAGGGTGCGACGTTCGCGCTGTTCCCGCTGGTGTGGACGTTCGGCACCGCCATCTGGATCTACCGGATGACGGTGACGAGTGGACACTTCGACGTGCTCCGGCGCTCCTTCGCCCGGGTCAGCGACGACCAGCAGGTGCAGGCGTTGGTGATCGCGTTCTGCTTCGGTTCGCTGCTGGAGGGGCTGGCCGGCCAGGGTACGCCTGTCGCGATCACCACGGTGATGCTGCTGGCGCTGGGCTTCCGTCCGATGAAGGCGGCCACCGTGGCGCTGGTGGCCAACACCGTGCCGGCCGCTTTCGGGCCGCTCGGCCTGCCGATCACCACGCTGGCACGGGTCACCGACCTGCCGACGGGCGACCTGGGCGCGATGGCCGGACGACAGGTACCGGTGATCGCACTGTTCATTCCGCTGCTGCTCGTCGGCATGGTCGGCGGTCGCCGAGGGCTGCGCCGGACCTGGCACATCGCCCTCGCCTGCGGCGTGTCGTTCGCGCTGGCCCAGTTCCTCACCTCGAACTACTTCGCCATGGCCCTCGCCGACATCGTCGCCGGGCTGGTCAGCGCCGTGGTGGTGACCGTGACCGCGCGGGTGTGGCCGCCTCGGCGCCAGGACGACCCGGTGATCGACGCCGCCGCTCCGGCAGGACCCGGCACGACGGTCACGCCGGGCGGGCCGATCGGGTCGGGAGCACCGGGCGGGTCGGGAGCACCGGGCAGGCCGACAGAGCAGGCGGTGGCGGTCGTCGGCCGTACGGATGTGGCGTCGCCAACGCCGGACACGTCGGTCGAGGTGTGGCGGGCGTACGCCCCGTACCTGGTGATCGTGGCGATCTTCGGCCTGTCGCAGGTGCCCGCGATCGCGGACGCGCTCAACGCCGTCACGGTGACCTTCAACTGGCCGGGACTGCACCTGCTGACCACCTCGGGCGCGCCGTCGACGTTGCCGGTGTTCCGGTTCAACTGGCTCTCCTCGACCGGCACGCTGCTGGTGCTGGCCGGACTGGTGACGATGGCGATCCTGCGGGTCACTGTGCGCACCGCAGTCGTCGCGTACGGGCAGACGCTGGCCTCGCTGCGCTGGGCGATCCTCACCGTGTGCGGACTGCTGGCGCTGGCCTTCGTGATGAACGGCAGCGGGCAGACCGCGACTCTGGGCACCTGGATGGCCGGTGCCGGTGGCCTGTTCGCGTTGCTCTCGCCGGTACTCGGCTGGCTGGGTGTGGCGCTCACCGGCTCGGACACCTCGTCCAACTCGTTGTTCGGTGCACTCCAGGTCACCGCCGCGCAGCGCGCCGGTCTGGACCCGGTGCTGCTCGCCGCGGCCAACGCGTCAGGCGGAGTGGTCGGCAAGATGATCTCATTGCAGAACCTGACGATCGCGGCGAGCGCGGTGGGGCTCAACGGCCGCGAGGGTGATCTGTTCCGGCGCATGTTCGGCTGGAGCGTGGTGTTGATCTGTGCGATGGCGGTGCTTGTCGGCTTGCAGGCGACCCCGGTGCTGAGCTGGATGGTGCCGTAACGGTTGCCCGTACGTGCGGGCGGCACTTACCGGGTGCATCTGTTGTCGCCGTGGCAACCACAGATGCACCCGGAGCGGCCGGTCAACGGACATCGGTGACCGGGTGGCGGTCAGTGTCCCCTGCGGCGGGCCTGCCGCTGCGGGTGCTGCCGACCTGGCTGGCTCTGCTCACCCGAGCGCGAGCTGCCCGCGAGGGGGCGGCTGCCGGAGGCGGCGCCACTGACGGCCCGGGCGGCAGCGGCCACGTCCGGCTGCCGGGGAGACGACTGCTGCTGCACCTGAAACTGGGTGAACTGCGGCCCGGACATGTTGACGACCGAATCCGCCTCGGACGAGGAACTCGAACTCCAGTCGGTGGTCGAGCCGATCGACGAGACCCGCGTCGCCTGGAACCTCGCCCGGACGTCCTCGATCTCCGACGCGGTGGGCGAAGCGGGGGCCTCGTACGCGTTGGTCGCCATGCCGTGGTCCTGCGGCACCTGGTATCCGTTGCCGAGGTTTGCCAGAAACCCCGCCGGGCTCAACGGCTGCCCCGGCCCGTGGTAGGAGTCGTAGACAGCCTGGCTGTTGGTATGGATGTGGACGATGTCGGCTGCGTCCTCGCGATCGGCAAGCCAGGTCATCTGGGTCTGGTGATCCACAGGTACGAAGCCCTGGCCCACCTGGTCCCTGATGTGCTCCTCACGCGCGTCGCGCTCCACCTCCAAGGAACGGAGTTGTTCCCGGGTCAGTGGCGTGTCGATGCTCGACTCCGGCATGTCGTCGCGCACCTCCTGCCGGAAGTCCACTCCGGTCGCCGCACCGCCGTACCTGCGGTAGAGATGCGGTTCGGGAATGGTCGATTGCGCCGGATTCACCATCTGGGGATCCATCACCCAGGGATCGAGTTGGACCGACCCGGGATACTCCGGCGGCCCGACGACGACGTTCGTGTGCGGGAAGGCGTACTCCGGTGCGATGTCCTCGCCGTCGTGATCCCGGTCGTAGGTGACCCGGTAGATCGGGTCACCGTACTGGGACATCGGATCGTAGAGCGTGGCGTTCGCCGCCGCCATGGTGGAGTCGGCCATGTCGTTGCAGTTGGCCAGGCCGGCTGCGGCGGAAAGGACATCGGTCTGGGCGAAGCTTCGCAGCATGCTGGGTCGCTCGTCGTCCAGGCGCTCCTGAAGCTCCTCGACCGGCTCCCGGTCCGCGTAGACCGCCCCCTCGCTCACCTCGAAGTCCGGCCCCTGGTTCGGCCTGCGCCGCTCGGACAGCTCCGCCTGGACGGGTGCCATGACCGACGTCCGAAGCTTGAAGAGTTCCCGCTCGCCCTTGTCGATCAACTTCAGCCCGTCGAGGGCAGAGCTGATCTTGTTGTAGTACCTCTCGTTGCCCTTTTCATCAGCCTTGTCCTTGAGGGTCTTCAAGGCGGTTCGCAGCGGACCGTACACGGTCTCGAAGTGCTTCTGGCGATAGGCGTAATCCCGGCTCTCCGTCGAACCGGCCTCGTAGATCTGCTCATCCTCGCCCGCCCGCTGCATGTTGTGCTTCTGCCACGTGCTGACGGCCTTCGTGATGGCACTGACCTTGGCCGGGTCAGCGGTGATGCGCCGGAGCCGGTCACGATCGGTGATCCAGTGCAGCCGTTCGGCGGTGATCCTGTAGAGATCGTTGAGATCGTTCTGGCGGGTGCCTATCTGTTGCACAGGGTCCATACCAATCCTCCGCATCTGGCGCTCGATGTCGGCGCAGGCTTGACGGTGCGTACCCCTCATGACGTCGCCCGGCGCGGCTCGGTTCACCGCGATACAACGCCGTGGGGTGCGCCTGCTCCGACGACAGCAGGTGCACCCCACGCGGCGGGTCAACAGCGGTCTCAGCCGGCCAGCGCCCCTGCCGAGCGGCCCTCGTGCAGGGTCAGGTTGCGACCGTTCGACGGGTCGAACAGGTGCAGCTTCTCCAGGTTGAACCAGACCCGCCGGTCCTCCCCCTCGGTCACCGTGGACTCGGCCGACAGCCGGGTGACCAGGTTCGAGCCGGCGAGGTCGGCGGCACCGGCATCGGCGGCCAACTCCTCCAGCTCGGCGGCGCTGGCCCGGCCTCCCTCGACGGTCAGGTAGACGTACTTGTCCGAGCCCATCGACTCGACGATGTCCACCGGCGCGGTGAACTCCATGCCCCGGTCGCGGGTCTGCTCGTCGACCAGTTCGGCGTCCTCGAAGTGTTCGGGACGGATGCCGAGGATCAGTTCGCGTGGCGCGTCGGCGCCCTCCAACTCGCGGCGGATCCGGTCGCCGATCGGCAGGTCGCCCAACGCCGTACGCAGCCGGCCCTCCTCGACCGTCGCGGGCAGGAAGTTCATCGACGGTGAGCCGATGAAACCGGCCACGAAGAGGTTGTTCGGGTGGTCGTACAGTTCCTGCGGCGGGCCGACCTGCTGGATCGCCCCACCTCGCATGATCACGACGCGGTCGCCGAGGGTCATCGCCTCGGTCTGGTCGTGGGTGACGTAGACGGTGGTGGTGCCGAGCTGCTTCTGCAGGCGGGACACCACGGTCCGCATCTGCACCCGGAGTTTGGCGTCCAGGTTGGACAGTGGCTCGTCCATCAGGAACGCCTTGGGTTGACGCACGATGGCCCGGCCCATCGCCACCCGCTGCCGCTGGCCGCCGGAGAGGTTGGCCGGCTTGCGGTCCAGCAGCGAGGTCAGCTCCAGCACCTTCGCCGCTTCCTCGACCTTCTGGTCGATGGTGGCGCGATCCAGCTTGGCCAGCCGCAGCGGGAAGGCCATGTTCTCCCGCACGGTCATGTTCGGGTACAGCGCGTACGACTGGAAGACCATCGCGATGTCCCGGTCGCGGGGCGCCTTGTCGTTGACCCGTTGGCCGCCGATGCGCAGCTCGCCGGAGCTGATGTCCTCCAGCCCGGCGATCATGTTCAGGGTGGTGGACTTGCCGCAGCCGGACGGGCCGACCAGGATCACGAACTCGCCGTCGGCGATCTCCAGGTCGACGTCCCGCACCGCCGTGGTGCCGTCCGGGAACTTCTTGCTCACCTTGTCGAGCACGATGTCAGCCATGAGAAACCCACCTATCCCTTGACGGCGCCGGAGGTCAGGCCGGAGACGATGCGGCGCTGGAAGAAGAGGACGAACAGGATGATCGGTACGGTGATCACCACGGCGGCGGCGCAGATGGCCCCGGTCGGGTCCTCGAACTGCGAGGCGCCGGTGAAGAACGACAGCGCCACCGGCACCGTACGGGACCGCTCGGTGGAGGTCAGCGAGATGGCGAACAGGAAGTCGTTCCAGCAGAAGATGAAGACCAGGATCGCCGTGGTGAACAGGCCCGGCGCGGCCAGCGGGGCGATCACCCGCCGGAACGCCTGCGCCTGCGTGGCGCCGTCCATCTTGGCCGCCTTCTCCAGATCCCACGGGATCTGCTTGAAGAACGCCGACAGCGTGTAGATGGCCAGCGGCAACGCGAAGGTGATGTACGGCAGGATCAGGCCCGGCCAGGTGTCGAAGAGACCCAGCTGCCGCTCGATCTCGAACAGCGGCGAGACCAGCGACACCTGCGGGAACATCGCGATCAGCAGGGACACCCCGATCAGCAGCCGCTTGCCGGGGAAGTCCAGCCGGGAGATCGCGTACGCGGCCATCGCGCCGAGCACGACGGCGATCACGGTCGCGATCATCGCGATGCCGATCGAGTTGATCAGTGCCCGGACGAACTGGTCCGTGCCGAAGATGTTGCGGTAGTTGTCAAGCGTCCACTCCCGCGGGATGAACTTCCCGTCGGTGAGAGTGGCCGGCGTCTTGAACGACAACGACATGATCCACAGCACCGGGATCAGGGCGAAGACGACCACGACGGCGTTCAGCAGGCCCCATTGCAGCTTGGCGCGGCGGGCGGTGGTGTCAGCCATGTCAACGCCTCTCCCCGTCGTCGCTGCCGGGGGCAGCGGTACCGAACAGCTTCACGAAGACGAACGCGATGATCGCCACGGTGATGAAGATCAGCACCGACATGGTCGAGCCGATGCCGAGGTTGAGGCCCCGGATCAGGTTGTTGTAGGCGATCATCGACACCGACGAGGTCTCGTTGGCCCCGGAGGTCAGCACGTAGATGTTGTCGAAGACCCGGAACGCGTCAAGGGTGCGGAACAGCAGCGCCACCAGGATCGCCGGCTTCATCACCGGCAACATCACCTTGGTGAACCGCTGCCAGGCGGTGGCGCCGTCGGTGGAGGCCGCCTTGAGCAGGTCCTCCGGCACCAGGGCCAGGCCCGCCATCAGCAGCAACGCCATGAACGGCGTGGTCTTCCAGATCTCCGCCAGCATGATGATCGCCAGCGAACTGGCCCGCTCGGTCAGTGGCGCGCCGTCGGAGAAGAGGTTGGCCAGGTAGCCGGTGCCGGGCGTCCACGCGTACCGCCAGGAGAACGCGGCGACGACCGTGACGATGCCGTACGGGATCAGGGCCGAGGTTCGGACGATGCCGCGACCGACGAGCGTACGGTGCATGATCAGCGCCAGGCCCATGCCGAGCACGAGTTCCACGGCCACGGTGACCACCGTGATCAGCATGGTCACCCCGAACGCGGTCCACCAGAACTCGTTTGTCAGCACGGTGACGTAGTTCTGCAGACCGACGAACTCGCGTTCGGCGGGGAAGCGCAGGTCGTAGCGCTGCAACGACAACCACACCGAGTAGAGGATCGGGTAGGCGGTCACCGCGAGCATGACCAGCGCGGCCGGGGCGCACAGCAGCAGACCCAGCCGACGCTCGGCCCGCTTGTTCTCACTCAGCGGCGGCTTGCGCCGTCGGTTGTCCCGCTGCGCGGGCACCGCGGCGTGCCGACCGGTGCTGCGGGTGTCGGTCCCGTCGGCGGCCACGTCCGCGCCCGCCGGGGTGGCGTTGACGCTCATGCTCTCACCCCCGTGTGGTGTCGCTGGCTCATGGCAGGACCCCCTTGGACTCCAGGGCGTCGGCGATCGCGGCACGCAGTTCCTTCGCGGTGGTCTGCGGGTCGATCGCCGCCGGCGGCGACAGGATCGCCGAGCTCACGGTCGAGATGCTCTGGTACGCCGGGGTCAGCGGCCGGACGGCCGGATCCCGCAACTGTTCGAGGATGGTCTCCTTCATCGGGTACGCCTCGTCCATCTCCGGGTCGTCGTAGACGCTCTCGATGGTCGGCGGCACCCCGTCGTTGATCGCGGAGAACTTCTGGTTCTCCGCGTTGCGCAGGCACTTGGCCGCCTCGAAGGACTCCTCGGGATGCGTGGAGTACCGGCTGACCGCGAGGTTGACCCCGCCGATGGTCACCCGGCTCGGGGTGTCCCCGTCGACGCCCGGCACCCGGGCCCAGCCGACCTGCTCGGCGAGCTGCGGGTTGGCCTCCTGCATCGCCGGGTAGACGAACGGCCAGTTCACCTGGAACGCGCCGGAGCCGGACTGGAACTCCAGCCGTACCGGGTCCTCGGTGGCGTTGCTGAACGACGGCGAGGCCACCCCCGAGGTGGCGAAGGCACGCAGCACCTCCAGCGCCCGCACGGCACCCTCGTCGACCACGGCCTCGGTGCCGTCCTCGTTGAGCAGGTTGCCGCCGGCACTGGCCACCAGGGTGTTGTAGAGCACCACCAGGCCCTCGTACTGGGCTCCCATGGTGAGCACCTGATGCGGTTTGCCCTGCTCCTTGAGCTGCTGCGCCGTCGAGATCATCTCGTCCCAGCTGGTCGGCGGCTCCGGCACCAGGTCCTTGCGGTACCACAGCAGCTGCACGTTGGTGTTCTTCGGCGCCCCGTAGAGCTTGTCCTCGTACCGGGCGGTCTCCAACGGGCCTTCGAGGGTGCCCTCCTCCACCTCGGCGCGGTCGGATCCGGTCCACTCCAGGATCCATTTCGCGCTGGCGAACTCCTGCGTCCATGTGACGTCGAGGCCGAGCACGTCCATGCCGTCGTCGGCGGCGGCCAGCCGCCGGACCAGCTGCACCCGCTGCTCGTCGGCCTCCCGCGGCAGCACCCGGTTCACGATCCGGTAGCGGCCGGCGGCCTCGGTGTTGCACCGGTCGACCACCTGCTGAAGGTTCTGCTCCGGCGGGTAGTACAGGTTGATCACGGGCACACCGGTGTCGTCGCCGGAGGCACAGGCTGCCATCGGTGCCACCAACGTCAGCGCTGCGGCCGCCGCCGCCACGCGTACCCGAGGTCGGCGCCGGCGCTCACCCTGGTCTGGGTCACTCATGTCGGCATCCCCCTCCCCCTCCTCCTAGGTCGGCCAACAGCCGGGGGAAGGCACCCGTGCCCCGGCGCACGGCGAGACGATCAAGGCCCGTGACCTGCTGGTTCTCCGGCCCCACGTTTCGTGGCGACAACACTGCCCGACCTGCGAAGTCGCGAAACCTGACCCAGGTGACACGCGCCGGACAGGCACACCGGTGGCCCAGATCACACACCTCGGTGGGGACGCGCGGTCGGCGCTACCCTCGGGCGGTGGATGCCACCTTCTTCTTCGACCCTGCATGCCCGTGGACCTGGCGGACCTCCCGCTGGCTGGTCGCCGTCGCCGAAGCTCGCGGCCTGAGCATCGAGTGGCGGGCGTTCAGCCTCAGCATCCTCAACGGCGGAAACATCCCACCGGAGTACGCCGACGCGGTAGCCGCCTCCACCCGGGCGCTGCGCCTGGTCGAGGCGCTGCGCGCCGAGGGCCGCCACGCCGACGCCGGCCGGTTCTACGCCGAGCTGGGTGCCCGCACCCACGACGCCGGCAACCCGCCGAGCGGGAAGATCGTCGACGCGGCCGTCGAGGCAGCCGGGCTCGACGACATGGCAGCCGCCCTCGACGACGAGCGCTGGGACGAGGCCGTACACGCCTCACACGCCTTGGCGTACGGCTCCGCCGGCCCCGACATCGGCTCACCTGTGCTCATGGTCCCCGACGCCGACCGAGGCATCCACGGACCGATCCTGACCGAGGTCCCCGCCACCGACGACGCCCTGACCCTCTGGGACAACCTCCTCCCCCTGCTCCGCATGCCGGCCTTCCACGAAATCAAACGCGCCCGCCGCTAGCCCCTCCCCTGCCCCCTCCCCCCTCCCCTGCCCCCCTCCCCCCTGCCCCCTCCCCCCTCCTCCGGTCAAGATCGCCCAGCAACTTCGGGGAAGATGTCGCCTCGCCACGCGAGAAGGCGACATCTTCCCCGAAGTTGTCTGCGGGTCGCGGGTGGGGTGGGCGTGGGTGGGGGTGGGCGCGGGTGGGATGGGCGTGGGCCGGCGAGTGGTGGATGGTGGTTCGTCTGGTGGGTTGTGTGGGGTAGCCGTTCGTGCGGCGTCGGGGTGCAGTGGTGCGGGGTGCTACCGAGGTGGCCGTCGGGTGCACTAGCGTTGAACGCGCATCGCCGTCAGCGCGTACGCCGTCGCCGTCGATACGCCACCGGCCGACCCCCGATCCGCCCGATCGGTTGGTTCTCCCGGGAACAGCACGCCACCGCTGCACCGGTTGGGCAGGATCATCTCCAATGAGGAGGTGCCGTCGTGGTGCAGGACACCCGCACTCTCGCCCTGACGTTCGAGGTGAGCGGCCTGCCACCGGTCAAGACCGAGGCGTTGTCCATCTTCGCCGCCGGACACCGGCAGGCGACGAGAGTACGCGCACTGCTGCAGGCTGCCTGCGAGGCGGCGCAGCGTACCGGCTGGACCCCACTGTCCGGGCCGATCGAGGTGGACCTGACCCTGCGCTGCCCGCCCGGGCATCGCACCTCCGACGCGAGCACACTGTTGGGCGGGGTGTGCGCGGTGTTGCAGGACAAGAAGCGGGTCGCCAACATCGGGCTGGCCCATCTCGGTGTCCTGGTCGATGTCGCCGTCTACGGCGACGACAAGCAGATCCGCCGGCTGTCGTACGCCGAGGAACCGGCCGAGGAATTCTCGTACCAGGTTCGGGTCGCGGCCGTACCAGAGGCGGTTTGACCGACGGCCGCGGTGGGGTACCGCAGCCGCCGATGAAGGGAGCGCCGATGTCGGAGCCACATGTCACGCTCGAACCCCGTGACCCGGTGCAGGAGAAGCTGCGCGGGCCACTGGAGGAGCAGTTGACCTCGGCGCTTCAGGCAGCCGCCGTCCGGGTCCGCAGCGACTACGCCGGTGAGCCGGTGGAGCAGGTGTGCCAACGGCTCCTGGACGAGACCCGGTCCGGGCTGCACCCCGACATCGCCGCCGGTTTCGAACCCGACATGGACGAGTTCTGCCGGGTCGCGGTCGCCATCGTCCGAGGCGAAGCCCCCTGAGAAGGGCCGGCGCGGGTGGGTCGGGCTATCCGGGTCAGGATGCTCCGGTGAAGGTGACGTCGGCGGTGGCGACCGTGCCGGCGGTGCGACCCGGCGCGGAGTGGTGCGCCCAGTACAGGTTGGTGTGCGCGATGACCTGCTCCGGCGGCGGCGCACCCCAGGCCGTGAGGTCTTCCGTGGTGTGCGCATCGCTGACCAGGGTCGCGTCGTAGCCACGGACGAGCGCACCATGCAGGGTCGAACGAATGCACACGTCGGTCTGCGCGCCGGTGACCACGAGCCGCCCGACACCGAGCCCCGACAAGACGGTCTCCAGGTCAGTCGCCTCGAACGAGTCCGCGTAGCTCTTCTCCACGAGCGGCTCGGTGTCGGCCCGTTCCAACTCCGGGACGATGTGCCAGTCGTCGCTGCCCCGGGCCAGCCCGTTGTCGGAATGCTGGACCCAGATCACCGGCACGCTCTCCCGGCGGGCTCGGTCGACCAGGACGGCGATGTTGGCGACGACCTCGTCCCGTCGGGTCGCCCCAGCGACAACCCCCTTCTGCACGTCGATGACCAGTAGTGCGGTGTGCGGGCGGTTCTCAAGAGTGCTCATGACTCCCCCGTCGGCTCAGTGTGCGGCCCACGCTAGACGAGGCCCCCGACAAACAGCTCACAGTCCTGAAATGATGATCTCGGTCAGGACCGGGCCCGCACGTTCCGGCCCTGACCGGCCAGATGGGCCGCCGATGGCGCAGGTCCGGTGACCGGGTCAGGACCGGGCCCGCACGTCCCGGCCCTGACCCCCAGTTCGACGTGGCAGCGGGCCAGGCCTGGCGCTGACCTGGCGTGTCGACCAACCCAGCACGGTGACCGGCCCGCCCGCACTCAGCTCCACGGTGCCCCACACCGAACCGCAGCACCGCGACACACCCCGGCGAGTCGCGGCGCCGAAGGCGAGGGTAGGCGGCGCTACGAAGGCGGACAACAATGCGCGCTCTCCAGACTGGACGATTACCAGCACAGCGAAAAAGTGGCAGGTCGCTGTAACACCCGACCACCCATTGGCGCTGATCAAGATCGGACCCCAGACGCACGGCTGGACGCGCGGCCGAGCGTGTGGCTCGACCACGCTGAACCGTTCGGTCAGAAATGCCGCAGCAGTTCGGGGAAGGTGCTGAGGTGCAGCACGCCCTCGTCCGCCGGGTCCAGTTCGTCGTGCTCCAAGACCCAGGTGTTGGCGTTGGGGATGAACACGGCACGCCACCCGGCGGCACGAGCCGGCAGGATGTCCGACCGCGGCGAATTGCCGATCATCCAAGCCCGAGCCGGGTCGATCGCATGTTCCCGGACCAGCCAGCGGTAGGTCTCGACGTTCTTCTCCGCCACAATGTGAGCGGCTCGGAAATGGTGCAACAGTCCGCAGGCGTCCAACTTGCGCTGCTGCTCCTCGCGTTCTCCCTTGGTGAGCAACAACAACTCGTGCCGGCCGGCCAACTCGTCCAACGCGTCGGCCACCCCCGGCATCAGCTCGACCTGGTGGTTCACCAGCGCCACGGCCAACTCGTCGATCTCGCGCTGTTCCGCCGCGGTGGCCGGTCGCTGCCGTAGCCGCTCCAGGCACTCCCGCAAACTCCGCAGGAAGACCTTGCTGCCGTACCCGTGAGCAACCGCGTTGGCCCGCTCGATGTCATCGAGTACGGCCCGAAGTTGCACCCGGTCCAGCGTTGGATGATCCAGCCAGGCCAGGAAGTCGTCGATGACCCGCTCGAAGACGACGTTGTTCTCCCACAGCGTGTCGTCGGCATCGAACACAAGGACCCGACCCGGCTCGATCCCCACCCCGTCAACAATCACGCCGCGACTCTAAAAGACCCACCCCACTCCCCACGACCCGATAACCACCCGACACCACTGGCGGCCGAGGTCCCCCGCCCTCGCCCCCGCCCCCGCCCCCGCCCCCGCCCCCGCCCCCGCGATCTTGCACTTTCTGTCCTCGCAAAGCAACCTAAAACGGGACATACACACGACCGAAAGTGCAAGATCGCGGGGGCAGAGGGGCGCGGGGGCGGGGCAGAGGGGCGCGGGGGTAGAGGGGCGCGGGGGCGGGGTAGAGGGGCGCGGGGGTGGGGTGAGGCGGGGGTGGGGTGGGTTAGGGAGGGGGGAAGAGGTGGTGAGTCAGGAGGGTTTCGCGGTGGTCTTGGGCTTCGGGGCGAAGGCGGCCGCCGCGGGTGAGCATCACCATGCCGTGCAGGAGGCTCCAGCCCAGTTCGGAGAGGGTGTCCTCGTCCCGGCCGGCGGCCAGGGGGGCCAAGGCTGCACGCAGTTCGCCGAAGGTCGCCGTGACCGTCTCGGGGGTCTGTTCGGCGCCGAGGGTCAGGTCGGGGGTGTGGGCGAACATGGCGTCGTACACCTCGGGGTTGGCGTACGCGAAATCCAGGTAGGCCGCCACCACTGCCGGCCAGCCCTGGGTCGGGGTGTCGGCGGTGGTACGTGCGGCGGCCAGCGCGGCGGCCAGGTCGGCGAAGCCGCGCACCGCGACCGCAGCTACCACCGCGTCGCGGTCGGCGAAGCGTTCGTAGAGTTCACCGAGATCGACAGCGGCGCGTTCCGCCAGTCGGCGGGCCGTCACCGCCGCCCAGCCCTCGGCCTCGGCCAACTGCCAGGCGGTGGCGACGATCGCATCGCCACCCGGCTCCACGTCTC
This sequence comes from Micromonospora maris AB-18-032, assembly GCF_000204155.1. Taxonomy (NCBI): domain Bacteria; kingdom Bacillati; phylum Actinomycetota; class Actinomycetes; order Micromonosporales; family Micromonosporaceae; genus Micromonospora; species Micromonospora maris. The sequence continues at coordinate 4,629,741 of NC_015434.1, forward strand.
CGTACTCAGCTCCGGACACCCCGCCGAGCCTAGTTGCGACACTCTCCGCACAACTCTTCGCGACGGATTGGCGACTCTCCGCAATGACAAGTGGGTGATCGACTCCGTTACACCGTAACAGCGGGGTTGATCCCGCCGGGACACCGCCATTACGGCGTAACGGAGTCGATCACCACCCAGACCAGCGCACCGCAGGCCGGGGCAGGCGCAGGCTGGGGCGGCCCCGGGCTAGCGGCGGAGGGTGAGGATGAGGTCGGCGACCAGGGCGGTCCAGCCGGTCTGGTGCCAGGCGCCGAGGCCGGCGCCGTTGTCGCCGTGGAAGTATTCGGGGAAGGCGATCAGGTCCCGCCAGTCCGGGTGGGTCTGGAACAGTTGCGCCGCACCGTAGATCGGCCGGCGTCCCCAGCCGTCGCGGGTGAACAGGGCGATCAGCCGGGCGGAGAGGTCGTCGGCGATCTCGTCGAGGGTCCGCTTCACTCCGGACCGGGTCGGGTACTCGACCTGGAGGTCGTCGCCGAAGAACGCCGCGTGGTCGCGCAACGCGCTGATCAGCAGGAAGTTCGTCGGCATCCAGATCGGGCCGCGCCAGTTGGAGTTGCCGCCGAACAGGCCGCTCGTCGACTCGGCCGGCTCGTAGCCGACGGAGAATTCCTGCCCGCCGAGGGTGACGGTGAACGGCTTGTCCAGGTGGGCGCGGGAGAGCGTACGCAGGCCGTACTCGGAGAGGAATTCGTCGGTGTCCAGCATCCGGGCGAGCAGCCGGACGATCTGTTCCGGGCCGCACATGGACAGCAGGCGCTGCTGGCGGCCGTCCGGGCCGATGCGGCGGGCACCGATCACCGAGGCGTACTCGGGGCGGTTGGTGAGGAACCAGCGCAGCCGGGCACCCAGTTCGGGCAGCCGGTGCAGGGTACGCGCGGGCAGCCGGGTCACCGCGGCCAGTGGCAGCAGCCCGACGACCGAGCGCACCTTCAGCGGGACCTTCATGCCGTCGGCCAGCCGCAGTACGTCGTAGAAGAAGGCGTCCTCGTCGTCCCACAACCCCTGGTCGTACGCTGCTGCCGCGATGTACGCGAAGTGTTCGAAGAACTTCGTCGCGGTGTCCACCCAGGTGCGGTCGTGTTCGGCAAGCACGATGGCGATGTCGAGCAGGTTGAGGGCGTACATCGCCATCCAGCCGGTGCCGTCGGACTGCTCCAGCGTCCCGGCCACGGGCAGCGCCGCCGACCGGTCGAACGGGCCGACGTTGTCCAGCCCGAGGAAGCCGCCTTCGAAGACGTTGTTGCCGCCGGTGTCCTTGCGGTTGACCCACCAGGTGAAGTTCATCAGCAGCTTGTGCATCATCCGGGCCAGGAAGTCGTGGTCCCGGCTGCCGTCGATCTCGAAGACCTTCAACGCGGCCCAGGCGTGCACCGGCGGGTTGACGTCACCGAAGGCCCACTCGTACGCCGGGATCTGCCCGTTGGGGTGCAGGTACCACTCGCGCAGCAGGAGCAGCAGTTGCTCCTTGGCGAAGCCGGGGTCGACCCGGGCGATTGTCACGCAGTGGAAGGCCAGGTCCCAGGCGGCGTACCAGGGATATTCCCACGGGTCCGGCATGGAGATGACGTCGAAGCTGGTCATGTGCCACCAGGCGCTGTTGCGCCCGTGTCGGCGTCCGGCCGGCGGTGTCGAGCCCGGGTCGCCTTCCAACCAGCGTTTGACGTCGAAGTGGTAGAACTGCTTGCCCCACATCAGCCCGGCGATGGCCTGCCGGGCGATCGACGCCTCGTCGGCGCTGGCCTTGGCCGGGATGATCCCGGCGAAGAAGCGGTTCGCCTCGGCGCGGCGGGCCCAGACCACGGCGTCGAATCCGTCGCCCAGGTCGGCCGGCGGCGGGTCGCCGTCGCCGGGCGGTGGGGCGGTACGGGTCAGCCTCAGCCGGATCTGCCGTTGCGCGCCGGCCGGCACGTCCAGGACGTAGTGCAGCGCCCCCTTGGTGCCGGTCAGTTCCGGGTTCACCGTGTCGGCTCCGGTGACCACGTGGTCGTTGATGCCGTCCTTCGGGTACGGGGTGCGGCTGGGCAGCCCCCACAGCCGTTCGGCGTTGCTGTCGTTGTCGCACAGCAGCGGGGTCGGCTCACCGTCGCCTTCGAGCACGATCTGCCCGAGGACCCAGTGGTCGCCGAGCAGCCGACTGCCCTGCCCGACGAGGCGGGGCACCCGGTCGTCGGTGCCGGGCAGCCCCCAGCCCCAGGTGTTGCGGAACCACAGGTGCGGCAGCACGTGCAGCCGGTCGGCCTGCTCGCCCCGGTTGGCCACGGTCACCACGATGCACAGATCCGTCGGGGTGGCCTTGGCGTAGTCGACGGTCACCGCCCAGTACCGGTCGTCGTCGAAGATGCCGGTGTCGACCAGCTCGTACTCGGTGTCGTCGCGGCCGCGCAGCGCGTTGACCGCGACGAGTTCGTCGTACGGGAAGGCGGCCTGCGGGTAGTGGTAGCGCCAGCGCATCCACGAGTGGGTGGGTGTGGAGTCCTCGTACCACCAGTACTCCTTGACGTCCTCGCCGTGGTTGCCGCCGTCGCCGCCGAGGCCGAACATCCGTTCCTTGATGATCGGATCGCGCCCGTTCCACAGCGCGAGGGCGAAGCAGAACGTCTGCCGGTCGTCGCACACGCCCGCCATGCCGTCCTCGGACCAGCGGTAGGCTCGGGACCGCGCGTGGTCGTGGGGGAAGTAGTCCCAGGCCGTGCCGTGCTCGCTGTAGTCCTCCCGTACCGTGCCCCACGCCCGCTCGGACAGATAGGGACCCCATGCGCGCCAGTCCTGCTCGCCGGCGTCGGCCTGGGCGAGTCGGAGGCGTTCGGCGTCCGGGGCGGAGGGCGAACCGTCAGTGATCACCTTTACATCTTCGATGCCGCTGGGGTACTTCACCACAGCGACCATTGTCGTCGTGTCGTGTTACACCTCGCCGCCGGTGGAGGAAAGTTGATCGAGATTCGCTTCGGTTCGCAGGTCTGCGGGGAGCTGACCAGCGCTGCCAGCCGGGAATGGCTGGTGCCCGACGGTCTCGGCGGGTACGCCATGGGCACCGTCGCCGGGCTGCGTACCCGCCGGTATCACGGGCTTCTGGTGGTTCCCGGAGAAACCCCGGCTTCCCGCAAGGTGGGACTGGCCAGTCTCGATCCGGCGGTGCTGCTGCCCTCGGGCGCCCGGGTGCGGCTGGGCGCGCACGAGTGGGCCTCCGGCGACGTCGACCCGCGCGGGTTCGAGTTGCTGGAGCGGTTCGACCTGACCGACGGGCTGCCCCGCTGGCGGTGGCGGATCGGTGACGTGGTGATCGAACGGGAGTTGGCCATGCTGCCGGGTCGCTCCTGTGTGGCGGTGGTGCACCGGCTGGTCGGCGGCGGGCCTGTCGAGTTGGAGTTGGCCGCCGCCTGCACCTGGCGCGACGCGCACGGTGAGCGTCGGGCCGACGGTCCGCCGCTGCGGATGGATCCGGTCGACGGTGGCGCGGTGATCGAGGGGGCGTACCGGCTGTCCGGGCCGGGCTGGACGCCGCAGGGCCACTGGTGGCGCGGCGCCTACCACCGGGAGGAGGCGGCGCGCGGCCTGCATCCGGAGGAGGACCTGTGGTACGCGGGTCAGTTCCGCGACACGCTGCGCCAGCCGGGCGACACGGTGTCGGTGCTGGCCTGGGCCCACGATCCCGCCCCGGCCCCTCCGCCGGCAACCGAGGTGGTGGCGGCGGCGCGGCGACGTAACCGGGAGGTGGTGGCGTCGGCCAAGCCCGCCGACGACGTCGAGGCCACCCTGGCGTTGGCCGCCGACGCGTTCGTCGTACGCACGAACGACGCCGCGGTGGACGTGGTCGCCGGCTACCCGTGGTTCGGCGCCTGGTCGCGGGACACGATGATCTCCTACGAGGGCCTGTTCCTGTGCACCGGTCGCGCGGATCTCGGCCGGGAGCTGCTGCGCTCGTACGCGGCGACGCTGTCGGAGGGGATGCTCGCCAACACCGCCGACACCGGTCGGGTCGAGTACAACACCGTCGACGGAACCCTGTGGTTCCTGCACGCGGTCAGTCGGCACGTGACAGTCACCGGCGACACCGACCTCGGTGACGAGCTGCTGCCGGCGTTGCGCGGCGTCGTCGACGCCCACCTGGCCGGCACCCGGTACGGCATCGCCGTCGACCCGGCCGACGGGCTGCTCACCTCCGGTGCCCCGGGGGCCGCGCTGACCTGGATGGACGCCCGGGTGTACGGGGTGCCGGTCACCCCCCGTCACGGCAAGCCGGTCGAGGTCAACGCACTCTGGATCAACGGGGTGGCCGGGGTCGCCGAGCTGGCCGAGTTGGCCGGGCAGGACGCCGACGGGCTGCACCGGCTGCACGAGCAGGCGGTCAAGGCGTTCCGCCAGCGTTTCCCCGCCCCGGCGGGCTGGCTGCACGACGTGCTCGACGCGCCTGCGCCCGCGTACCCGTTGGGTGGTGCGGCCTTTCACGACGACGATCTGCTGCGACCGAACCAGCTGCTGGCCTGGTCGCTGCCGAACGCGCCACTTGCGCCGGACCCGCGGGCGGTCGGCCTGGTCGGTGCCGCGCTACTCACTCCGCTGGGCCCGCGCAGCCTCTCCCCCGAGTGCCCCGGTTACCTCGGCGGGCACCGGGGTGGGCCGGCCGAGCGGGACGGCGCCTACCACCAGGGCACCGTCTGGCCGTGGCTGATCGGCCCGTACGCCGACGCCGCCCGCCGGGCCGGGCTGCCGGTCGGCGAGTTGTTCGTCGGTCTGGAGGCGCACCTGAGCGAGTACGGCCTCGGCTCGGTGAGCGAGACCGCCGACGGCTCGGCCCCGCACACCGCCACCGGCTGCCCCTTCCAGGCCTGGTCGGTGGCGGAACTGCTGCGGGCCCGCCGGTGACACGCACCGACGGGCCCTCGCGCTACTGAGCGCGGCGTTGGTGGGACGCCCCCCGGGCGCCCCACCAACCGATCAGTTCAGACCCGCTGCCACGGCGGCCTGACGGCCACCGACGATCGGCAGGGTGATCCGGGTGCTGTCGAAGTGCACCGTGATCTCGGCGCGGGTCTGCTTGGCCCGGCTGCTGTAGCCGGAGTACGAGCCGAGCAGGACCACACCGATCTGGTGGCCGGCCTCGAAGACGTAGTCCTCGGGCTGCAGCGGGATGTCGACGGCGTTCTTCTCACCCGGCACCAGCGGGGTCGAGGTGTAGAGCGAGTCGAGGTTGAGCCCGTCGTAGATGCCCTTGGTGACCAGCTCCTGCGGGTTGCTGGCCACGTTCTTGACGACCTGCCGGTAGCAGGCCTCCTCGTGGTGGCCGCCGAAGTTGGCCGACTCGCCCCAGCAGTCCTCGGTGGTCACGGTGCGGACGCCGTCACCGGAGGTGCTGAACCGCTGGCGGGTGCCGTAGTCGACGAGCAGACCGGCGAAGCTGGTGTCCTCGCCGTTGACCGAAGCCTTGATCCGCACGATCGGGGTGCCGGAGATGTGCAGCGGCGCCTTCAGCGGCTCGGACAGGAAGACCAGCCGGTTGTCCTTGTTCGCCGCCGGGTCCGAGGGGTGCCGGATCGCGTTGGCCTGGCTCATCGACGGGGTGTCGGTGAAGGTGGCCTTCTTGTTGCCGGGGCCGGGCTTGACCGAGATGTCGCCGGGGGCACCGTTGGTGCCGGGGCGCAGCCAGACCTGGGTCGGCTGGGACTTGGGGATCGGCCAGTTGGCGTGGGTCTCCCAGACGTCCGGCAGCCGCTCGAGGTCGACCATCGGCTCACTCATGATGCCGTTGTCGATGCCCTGGAGCCAGAAGTCGAACCAACGGTGCAGGGTGTTCACCCACTCCGCGCGACGGAAGTCGAACGGGTCGATGTGACCGGTGCCGGTCAGCCACAGCTTGCGCGGGACGTTGTTCTCGGCCAGCGCGTACCACCACTTGCTGAAGTGGTCGGCCCGCACGTTGTCGTCGTTGATGCCGTGCACCAGCAGGACGCTGGCCTTCACCTTGTCGGCGTGCGGCACGTAGTCCCGCTCGGCCCAGAAGTCGCTGTAGTCACCGGTGGCGTCGTCGGCACCCACGCCGAGCTGGGTCCGCACGGGGGCGCAGTACGCCCGACGGTTCGGGTTGGTGACGGTGTTGGACAGGCTGCCCGAGTAGTTGTTGGCCCGGGTCACCAGACCGTTGCTACGCGAGTAGTCGTACCAGCTGGAGATGGCCGAGATCGGCACGATGGTGGACAGTCCGTCGACGCCGGTGGCGGCGGCGGCGTTGGCCAGGGTGCCGTCGTACGACTTGCCGATCATGCCGGACTTGCCGTTGTGCCAGTTCGCGACGACCTCGTTGCCGTCGGCGTCGAAGCCCTTGCGGCGGCCGTTGAGCCAGTCGATGGCGGTCGGAGCGCTGATGTTGTCCCCGAGACCGCCGGTGACCGGGCAGCCGGTCGAGTTGTTGGTGCCGATCATGTCGAGCAGCACGACCGCGTAGCCGCGCGGCACGAAGTAGTTGTCGTAGAACAGCGGCCACTTGTCGAGCAGGCCGTCGCCGTCCAGGTCGGCCTTGCACTCGGTCTCGTTGCCGCGGCACACCGTCGAGTAGTAGGGGCTGGCGTCCATCACCACCGGCACCCGCAGGCCGGCGTCGCTGGCCTGCGGGCGGATGATGTCCATCGCCACGATGTCGAGCTCACCGTTGGAGTCGGTGTCGACATCGGAGGTGACGAAGATCCGTTCGCGGATCGCGTCGGCGTAGCCGAAGACCGGCTGCGTGACACCGTCCGCGATGACCAGTTGGTTTGCCTGCACGGGCTGCGCGAGCGCAGGGGTCACCGGCAGCACAGCGGCGGTCACCGCGACCGCCACCGTGGTGCCCAACCATCGCCTCGTGGTTCGCATGCTTCTCCTTCCAGGCACCGGGCGCCGACCGCCGCACGCCGGTGCTGACGCGCGGACCACGAGCCTCGATGCTGCGTCCGGATAGAACCTACGAACCAGGCCGTGGCAGGTCATCAGACAGTTGTGGGAGGTGCGGGCCGCCCGGTGCTACGCCTGTCGCAGAGGTGGCCGCAATGTCGGGTCGCGTCCGTTCCTGGCGATGTGATCGGGAGTACCGGCCGGCTTTACAGCCCCGCAACCGGGATGTCTCCGCTGGTTATCCGGTTACCAGCAGGATGGGTCGTGGTCCGGCCGCGCCAGCTGTGACACCGCCCGCCGGGGGGCGGAACGAGGCTGCGCGCAGACAACTCAAAGGGGGCGCGTATGTCAACGAACGCCGACGTGATCGACATCAACCCCGTACGCCCGCAGCGGGTGCTGATGTTGTCCTGGGAGTATCCGCCGGTCCTCGTCGGCGGCCTCGGTCGGCACGTGCACGCCCTGTCGGTGGCGTTGGCCGCCGCCGGCCACGAGGTCACCGTCGTCACCCGCCACGCCGACGGGGCACCGCTGTCCGAACGCCGCGACGGCGTACGCATCCTGCGGGCCGCCGAGGATCCGGTCACCTTCCCGCTGGCCACCGGATCGCTGCTGGCCTGGACGATGGCGTTCAACCACACGCTGACCCGGGCCGCGCTGCACGCCACCGACACCGCCGAGTTCGACGTCATCCACGCCCACGACTGGCTTGTCGCGCACACCGCCATCACGCTTGCCGAGCACCTGCACCTGCCGCTGGTGACCACGATGCACGCCACCGAGGCCGGCCGGCACCAGGGCTGGCTGCCCGAGGAGATGAACCGCACCATCCACGGCGTCGAGCACTGGCTCAGCAACGCCTCCACCCGCCTGATCGCCTGCTCCGGCTACATGCGCGACCAGGTCACCACCCTGTTCGAGGTGCCGGAGGAGAAGGTGGCGGTGGTGCCCAACGGCGTCGACGACCGCGCCTGGCGGGCCCGCCCCCGCGCGGTCGCCTCGGCCCGCGCCCGCTTCGCCGGCGACGGCCCGTTGATCGGGTACGCCGGCCGGCTGGTCTACGAGAAGGGCGTGCAGCACCTGGTGGACGCCGTGCCACAACTGCGGGACCGGCACCCGGGGCTGCGGGTGCTGATCGCCGGTGACGGGCCGTACCGGGGCGAGTTGGAGGAGCGGACCCGGCAACTCGGGCTCGGCGGGACCGTACGCTTCGCCGGTTTTCTCGACAACACCCAGCTGCCGGCGGTCCTCGGCGCCACCGACGCGACGGTCGTACCGAGTCTCTACGAGCCGTTCGGGATGGTGGCCCTGGAGGCGGCGGCGGCCGGCGCGCCACTGGCCGTGGCCCGTACCGGCGGCCTGGCCGAGATCGTCGAGCCCGGCGTCACCGGGGTGACCTTCCCGCACAGCGACCCACCGGCGCTGGCCGGCGCGGTCGGCCAACTCATCGGCGACGAGGTGTTCGCCCGCCGGGTAGCCCGCCAGGCCCGCAGCATGGTCGGCCGGCGGTACGGCTGGGCCACCATCGCCGCCCGCACCGCCCACGCCTACGCAGTCGCCCGCCGCGAACACGCCCCGGCGCAGGCCCGCCGTCCCGCCGTCGACCTGCCGGCCCCCCGCCGACCGATCACCATCCCGCACGGCAACCTGCTCGTCGGCACCGCCGCCTGCTGACTCCGTGCCCACCGACGCCTGCTGACTCCGTGCCCGCCGCTGCCAGCAGTGGCTGGTGAGGCGGGTGCGGGGCACCAGTAGGCTCGCCTCGTGGAGTGGGAACGGCACAACGACGATGACCGGCTGCGCGTCTCCGACCGGGAGCGCGAGGAGGTCGTGGAACTGCTCGGCAAGGCCACCACCGAGGGCCGGCTCACCCTTGACGAATACACCGAGCGGGTCGGTGCGGCCCACGCCGCACAGACCCGGGGTGAGCTGGCCCGGCTCACCACGGATCTGCCGGGAGCGCCCGGCCGCTCCCCCGCCCGGTCGGGCGGACAACTCGCGCCGGCGGCGGAGAAGCTGCTGGCGGTCTTCGGCAGCGACGTACGCAAGGGCGCCTGGCCGGTGCCGGAACACATCGAGGCACGGGCCGTCTTCGGCGACTGCCGGATCGAGTTGCACGAGGCCCAGTTGCCCCGGCAGGTGACCACCGTCGACGCGAACGTGATCTTCGGCAGCATCACCATCGTGGTACCGGAGGGCACCGAGGTCCGGCTCACCGGCTCCGCGGTCTTCGGCGACAAGAAGTCCAAGATGAGCGGCCCGGTCACCCCCGGCGGTCCGGTCGTCGAGGTGCGCTGCCGCGTCGTCTTCGGTGACGTGACCGTCCGCCCGCCCCGCAAGCGCTGGTGGTGATCTGACGACCCCGCCGTTTCGGCGAAACGGCGGGGTTCGACGCGGTGGGAACCCGCCGTTTCGGCGAAACGGAGTCGATCATCGCGTCAACCGGCTGCGCCGGCCGGCGCGACGGCATCGCGGGACAGGTACTGCGCGGCCCACTGCTCGAAGGAGGTGAGCGGGATGCCGAGGTCCCGGGCGAACTCCGGCCGGGCAGGCTGCCCGGCCACCTCCACGAAGCGGTGGGAAACCGCGCCGAAGGCCGGCATCCCGGCCGCCAGCGCCTCTTCGTCGGTCATTCTCGGCGCGGTCAGCGGCACACCGAGGGCGCGCGACATGACGTCGGCGATCTCGGTCATCGTCCGGTAGTCGCTGGCCAACTCCAGCTCGACCTCGTGGAAGCGCGCCGGTGCCGCGACCGCCGCCGCGGCCGCCCGACCGATGTCGTCGACCGCGACCAGGGACAACCGGGTCTCGGGCCGCAGCACGGTCACCAGCCCACCCTCGACGCCTCGGGGAAGCAGATAGGCCATCGAGGGCAGGAAGTTCTCCATGAACCACCCCGGCTTGATCAGCGTCCAGTGCGTGAATCCGGCCGTGCGTACCCGATCCTGGATCGCGGTCTTGGCGTCGTAATAGGGCCGCAGGCCCGCCCACCGGCCTTCGCCCCAGCCGGGGGCCTCGACGTGCTGCCCGGCACCGGAGACCGACGTGTGCACGAACTGTGGCACGCCTGCGGCACGCGCCGCCTCGATCAGGTTGACGGCCTGGGTCACCTCGCCGTCGAAGTCGAGGGACTCCCCCTTCAGCTGGGGCATCTGGACCGAGAAGACCGCGCGGGCACCCTTCGCGGCCGCGATCAGGGAGTCACGGTCGTTGAGGTCACCGGTCCGCAGATCCGCGCCGAGCGCGGCGACGGCGCGTGCCCGGTCGGTCTCCGGGTCACGGACGAGCGCCCGGACGGGTACGCCCGCTGTGCGCAACGCGCGGACGGTCGCGCCGCCCTGTCGCCCGGTGGCGCCGACGACCAGGACGGGTGCGGGTTCGTTGGACATGAGGCCCCTCTCACTAAACGGCGTGGCCCGCCGTTTTCACTTCGGTAAGATACGGCGGACCCCGCCACTTAGCAACCTCCGAGGTGAGAGACCATGACCGCTGCGCAGCGCGCCGACGCGCGGCGCAACTACGCACGCCTGCTCGCCGTCGCGGTGGAGGAGGTTGCCGCACACGGCGCTGACGCGTCCCTGGAGCAGATCGCCCGCGTCGCCGGGGTGGGCTCCGGCACCGTACGGCGGCACTTCCCGAGCCGTCACGCACTGCTGGCGGCGGTCTTCCGCGAGCGCGTCGAGGCCCTCGCGACGCACGCCGCCGACCGGACCGAACGAGCCGACCCACGTGCCGCGCTGCTGGAGTGGCTCCAGGCAGTCATCGCCTCCGCCACCACCATCAGCGGGTTGGCCGAGGCCCTGAATCGTGACCGGGTGGCCGGCCCCGACGACACCCACGTCTACTGCGCCTGCGCGCAGCTCACCGCCGCAGGCGAGCCACTGGTACGGCGCGCCTCCGCCGACGGTGCCCTCGCACCGGGCGTGACGATCGACGACCTGCTCACGCTGATCACCGGCATCGCCCTGGCCACCACCCACCACCCCGACCCCGCCGCCGCGGCCGCCCGTCTGCTCGACCTGGCCATCACCGGCATCAGCCCGGCGCGATGACGTCGCGCCGGCACGCCGTCCGCTGATCGGTTCCGACTGCGACCGTTTCCCGACACTGTCCGGTGCCTGATCACCTGCCACGCTGGCCGACCTGCCGTGAATCACCCGGGTTGACGGCAAGCTTGCGGGGGTCGAGGTCGACGGTGACGGGTAGGTGGTCGCTGGCGGCGCGGGTGGTGGGGTTGTCGACGACCGTGAGCGACCTGACCGCCCGGAGAACCGGCTGGGTGGCGTGGATGGTGTCGACGCGCCGGGCGATGCCCCGAACGCCGTACGGGCAGGTGGGCCAGTGCCCGGTGGTGGCCTTCCAGGGGCTGCGGGTGGCGGCGGCGACGTCGTGGAGACCGCCGGCTTCCCAGACCTGCGCGGGTCGACGGTCGGCGCGGTGCCGTTGGCTGGGGTGGGTCGGTTCGTGGCACTGGTGCACGAGGTCGGGCCACCAGGGTCGCCCGGTGTAGGGGTCGGGGTCGTAGTCGGCGCCGTTGGTGCGGGCAGCACCGATCGAGTTGAAGTCGGAACCGATCAGCGCCAGTTCGTGCGGGCGGGTGAGGGCGGCGAGGACCGCTTCGGCCTGGTCGATGCGCCGGTGCCGGCCGTAGGCGGGGGCGTGGTAGGAGGCGAACGTGATCGGCTGGCCGTCGATCTGGAAGGCGAGCCGGACCATGGAGCCGTAGCCGATGCCGCGCCACCCGCCGTCGTAGTGGACGGCGGGGCTGTAGGTCCGGAAGGTGTGCGGTAGCGGCGTGAGGCCGGGCCGCCAGAGCAGCGCCGTGTGCACGGTGTGGTCGCCGACCGCGACGGCGTGGATCGCGCGGGCGCTCCCGTTGGTGGCGACGGTGCTGGTCAGGCCGGTGCGGTCGGCGAGTTCCGCGGCGAGGCGGGCGGCGCTGGCGGGTGGGCTCTTGAGTTCCTGGACGGCGACGACGTCCGGTTCGAGGCTGCGGATGGTGTCGATGACCCGCTGCTGCCGGTTGGCCTCCCGGAGGTTGTCGGCGGTCAGGGTCAGGTCGAGCAGGTTGTAGGTGACGAAACGCATTCGGGTGACCTCGCGGATGTCAGTGGTCGGCATGCCGTGGAGTGCAGCCGATGAGTCGGGGCGACGAGCAGGACGTTGCCGAGGGCGGCGGTCACAGGGAGCGCCGGTGTGGCCGGGTGCGCGGGAACGGACTCCGGCCGCCGCTGGTGGGTGCGCCGCGCCACATCCGCCAGATGACGGGCCCTTGCGTGGGAAGCACGATGGTGGGGCCGGCGTGGTAACCGAGGCGGAGGTAGAGCCGCCGGTTGCGCATGTTGCTGGCTTCCAGGTACGCCGGCAGGCCGAGCTGGTCGAGACGACGGTGCTGGTCGGCGAGCAGCGCGGCACCGATGCCCTGGTTCTGCCGGGTCGGGTCGACGGCCAGGTAGGCGAGGTAGTGGTGCGGCTCGTCGGGGTGGAAGGCGTCGAACATCTCCTCCAGCAGCACGAACTTCGGGGCGTACGGGCCCGCGATGTGTTCCAACGTGGCCAGCCGGCTGCGGGTGTCGACCGGGGCGGGTTCGAGGCGGGGGTACCAGATCGCGACGGCCGTCTGGTCGCCTGTGGTGTAGACCTGCCCGTGCTCCAGTCCGTGATACACGGCGTCCTTGAAATACCTGTAGTAGACGGTCCGCCGGTCGGCCGGGTCGGGAATGAGCCAGTCGGCGAGCGGGCCTTCGTGGAACGCCTCGGCGAGGACACCGATCAGCGGCCCGGCATCGGCGGTGGTGGCGGGGCGGACGAGCAGATCGTGATTGCTGACGGTCACGGCAGCTCCCTGGTCAGGCGGGTTGGCGGACGGTGTCGGGGGCGCGCAGGGGGCCGGTGTCGCGGTCCGCGCCCAGGCCGACTGCGGCGTACACGTCGGGGTTTGTGGTGCGCAGGAGCAGCGCCCATGCGACGCCGAGCAGCGCGACGGCGGCGTACGCGGCGGGGAATGCCCAGCGCAGCGGCGAGTCCGGCGCGACGCCGAGCAGCGTGGCGAACTCCCGCAGCGTCACGGTGAGGATCCCGCCCAGCGCGACAGTGGCCAGGCCCGGCGCGATAAGTGACCGCCACGGTCCTTCGGTGTGCGTGCTGCGGGCGAAGAAGCCGATCACGGCGGCGGAGGTGACAGTCATCAGGATCAGTACCCCGAGTCCACCGGTGACAGTGACCCAGAAGAACAGGTGCACGATCGGATCGGCCCCGGCCACGGCGTAGCCGACGAGCACGGCGAAGGCGAGCCCACTCTGGACGAGGGAGCCGACCTTCGGGGCACCGGTACGCCGGCTGGTGCGACCGAACACGGCGGGCAGCACCCGTTCCCGGCCGAGCGCGAACAGGTACCGGGCCACGGTGTGGTGGAAGCTGAGCAGCGCGGCGAACAGCGACGTGATGAACAGGACCCGGGCGACGGTGACGATGCTGTCGGCCAGGTACGGCGACACCAGATTGAAGATCAGGTCGGTGCCGTCGGCGCGGGCCGCCGCCACGATGCGGTCCGGGCCGGTGGCCACCGACATCGCCCAGGCGGACAGCCCGTACAGCAGGCCGGTGACGGCGACCGCGATGTAGGTGGCGCGGGCGATGGTGCGCCGTGGGTCCTTGGTCTCCTCGCTGAACACGACGGTGCCCTCGAAACCGACGAACCCGGTGATCGCGGTGACCAGCGCCGCGCCGATGCCGGCGGCGAAGACGTGCGAGGGGGCGAGGGTGTCGAAGCTGACCGTCCCGTCGGCCGGGTGGGTGACCATGATGGCGTCGAAGGTCAGGGCGACGACGCATTCGGCGACCAGGACGACGGCGAGGACCCGACCGTTGAGGTCGATCCGGGCGACGCCGAGCACCGCGACGACCGCCCACACCGCGAGGGCGCAGCTCCACCAGGTCAAGCCGACGCCGTACCGGTCGTTGAGGAACTGGGCGGTGACCGCGCCGGCCCCACCGTAGAGCCCGATCTGCATGGCGTTGTAGGCGAGCAGCGCGACCATGGCAGCGCCGACACCGGCCGGGCGACCGAGCCCTCGGGTGACGTAGGTGTAGAAGGCGCCCGCGTTGACGATCCGGCGTGACATGGCCACGTAGCCGACCGCGAACAACGCGAGCACGGCCGCCACCAGCAGATAGGACACCGGGATGCCGGTGACTCCGGTGACGGCGTACCCGGTGGTCGCGCCGCCCGCGACGACGGTGAGTGGTGCGGCGGCGGCGATCACGAAGAACACCACCGACGGGATACCGAGCCGCCCGCGCGCGAGGACGGCGGAGACGGTGTCGGGTTTCGAGTGGGACATGGGTTCTCTCTCGGCGAGAAGGGATGAATGCAGGACGGTCAGGTGGTGCGGTGGCTCAGTACGGCGCTGCCGACGACGGCACCGAGGTCGGCGAGCAGGTCCCGCAGCGGTGGCGGGGCCTGTTCGACCTGCTGGCGCAGGAACGCACGCACGGCGACGGGTGTGCCGTCGAGCAGGATCGGATCGAGCTGGGTGTGCACCGCCAGACCGGCGAGGGCCACGTCGAAGGCGTTGAGGCGTTGGTGGTTGCGCAGCTGAAAGGAGAGCCGGGCCCACGACCAGGCGGCCGTGTTCATGTCCGCCGGCACGTAGACGGTGCGTTGTCGCCACAGTCGACCGACCTGCTGCTGGCGGAGCAGCCCGAGCTGCCACATCCGGGTGGCCACCTGCTCATGGGCGGCGGTGGCGAAATACGCCAACCAGGTACGGGTCTCGGTGTGACGCGGCTCCGCGACCAGGCGATCGAGGACGAGGTGTTGCAGCCAGTCCTTCGGCGGGACAGTGTTGATCACCCGCAGGCGGCGGCCCTCGAAGGTGACCCGACCCTCGCCGTACAACTCGGCCAGCAGCGCGGCAGCGAGACCGTACGCTGTCGCCGACTCGAACAGCCGCGACCGGCCGGTCTGGTCGTCGTGCGCCAGGTAGAAGAACTCGTCGGCGAGCCGTACGGTGCTCGGCATCGCGGCGCTGCCGACGGCACGCACCGGCCGGGCCGGCGTCGGATGCTCGCGCAGGTGTGGGGCATGGTCGTCGCCGTGGGGTGTGCTGTTCACCGCGGCTGGCCTTCCTCGGTCGAATCGTCGATGGGAAACCCGAGCTGCCGAAGGAGCTTTCGGCCGCCGGGATGGCGGCCGAGTTCCTCGATCGCCCAGGTGTGCTGCCCGCACCCGTCGCCCTGACAGTGGAAGCAGATGCGCCCGTCGCGGTGCTGGAGCACGGTGTTGCGCGCGGACTGGAAGCGATCCACATCCCGGTCGCTCTCGTCTGTGCCGGTCACCTCGCCGGCCTTTGGTCATGCAGCGCGGTGACCTTGACCCGCACCTCCATGCAGGGCGGATGCCGGTCGACGTGCGGGTAGTCGCACTCCGGCCGGTGACCGAGCACCCACACCCACTCGTCCGCCCGATTCGGCAGGTCACGAACGCAGACGACGGTCACGGCCACGGCGGTGCCGGGGACCAGGTCGCGGCCGTACGACCAGTCACCCGGATCGAGCCGCAGCAGCGTCCCCGCCGCGACCTCAGGCACCGCCCGCCCCATGCTCCACCCCCTCCCGCCCACCGCGCTTGCCCTGGTCGTCGCCCCCACCGCTTCGGGGTTGATCGAGAGGTTCTGGTCTTCGATGGGCATCTCCGAAGCCCGAAACCTCTTGATCACCTGGGCGGGTGGGGGTCCCGGTGGGGTGGAGGCCGAACGGGGGGAACGGGTGGTCGGCGTTGGCCGGTACGAACCACTTGATGCGCACTGCCATCACCCTTCTGCGAGGGGTGCGCGGCCGGGCCTTCCCTGGCACCGACCGCGCACCCCGACTGGGGGTGCGATACCGCCCGAGCGGGGCACGATCGCGGGCTCCGCACCCGGCTCGTGGCACCTGTGGGCGACACGGCGGGACGGATTAGTCCTCAACGGACAGCAGTTGGCCGTCTACAAGCGAGGATTCGCTGTCGCCGGGAATGCCCGACAACCTGCTGAGAGTCATCGTCTGGCTGCAATAGGGCAGAATGCAATGCAGCACGTCGATTGAAATCATGAAAGGGGTTGCACATTAGCGCAGTCACAGGACGTTAGCCCTGGTCAGGGCAGCAATGCGTAGAACGTGATCAAGTGGCCCATCGTTTGTATGCTGCTGTTTGGCAAAGTGGTGATAGGAGGCTCCGTGTCCGACACGGACGGATCGGCCCTGTTGAGGCGGAGGATCGGCCGCAAGATGGCAGCCCTCCGCAAAGAGACAGGGATGAGTCAGGAGAGGGCCGCCATCCTTCTCCAGCGCAGCCCCGCGACCATCCACCGGATTGAGGCCGGCGACCCCCGCATCAAGTTCCGCGACATCGAGATCAAGGCGATGTGCGAGCTGTACGAGGCCAGCGCCGAAGACCGCGCCGAACTACTCGCCCTCGGCGGCGAAACCCGCACCAAGGGCGCGAGCGCCTGGTGGCACGACTACACCAACACCCGCCTACCGAGCTGGTTCGGTCTGTTCGTCAGGCTGGAAAGCAGTGCCGAGTGCATCCAGAAGTACGAGCCGGAGGCCGTGCCCGGACTCCTCCAGACCCGCGAATACGCCAGGGAGGTCACGGGCGTACCGCACGGCCTGATCGATGCCGAGGAGGTGGAGCGGCAAGTGGACTTCCGGATGGAGCGTCAACGCCTCCTCGCAAGTCCTCGACCGCCGCACCTTTCGGTCGTGCTGAGTGAAGCGGTCATCCGACGAGCCGTCGGTGGCCCGCAGGTCATGGCCGCCCAACTCCAGCACCTGCTCGATGTCACCCGTTCGCCCAGCGTGCGGCTGCGGATCCTTCCGTTCGAGGCCGGCGTGCACGGCGGGATGACGTCCGCGTTCACCATCCTGGAGTTCCCGCCCATGCCGGGCACCTCGGAGCCGCTCGAACCCCCGCTGGTCTACGTCGACAGCCTCACCGGTGCGCTCTACCTCGACAAGGCAACCGAGGTCGCGGCGTACAAACTCGCGTGGGACGACGTGACCTCACGAGCACTCGACGAGGAATCGTCGAGGACGTTGATAACCGCAACAATGGAGGCATTTACCCGTGGCTGACACGACGACTGTCCGGTGGCGCAAGAGCAGCCGCAGCGGCAACCAGGGCGACTGCGTCGAAGTCGCCGACGCGCTGCCCGGTGGCGGCGTGGGCGTCCGCGACAGCAAGGACCCCAACGGCCCCGTACTGACCTTCTCCCCCACCTCCTGGACCACCTTCACCACCAGCCTGCGTACCCCCACCCTGTAGACCCGCACCCCATCCCTGTGCTGGTGGTGGCCGCTGAGTCAGCGGCCACCACCAGCTCTTATCTCCGATTCGTTTCAGCACGGAGCCTCGTCGGTTCAGCATTGGCGGACACCGGCCTTATTGACCGATTTACGGAAGTACACCCGGATGAAGCCTGGCTGAGTAGTTTTGCCCGGGGTGGAGTTCAGCACTGGCGAGTTGGAGATTCTCCCGTTCGACTCGGAGACTTCCGACCTCGTCGTCTGCGGCTTGGCGCTGGATCATTGTCCCTCGCTGACGGAGCCACTGACCGAGCTGGCCCGGGTCACTCGGCCGGGTGGCCGCGTCATCGTGTCGGGCATCAACCCGCTCATGTCCATCCTCGGCGGTGCGGCACACGTCAAGCTGGACCAGGGCGAACGCGGGTTCGCGCGCAACCACGCCCATCTGCACAGTGACTTCCTGACCGCGTTCCACGCGGCCGGCCTCGAGGTGCAGCGGTTGCACGATCCGCGCTACGAGGCAGACCACGTGGCACTCAAGCGGACCGCGATGTCGTTGATACCTGAGGCAACCTTGGCTGCCTATGTCGGCTTGCCGGCGGTCGTGGTCTGGGATCTCCGCCGCCGGTGAATGGTCACGACCACAGCTCGAACGGTTCGTCAATTTCGTAACCGGCCAGGAACCTGGTCAACAATTGCGGGAGGCTCCGCGGATAGAACTGTTCGGAACTGGCCACCACGTCGGCGATCGGCCACCAGCGATAGTCGAAGTAGTCCTCGCGCTCGTAGTCGAAGCGCCCAGCTCCGTCGATAGCCTCGCCTTTGCGATCGAGGCGTACGGCGACGACGACCTCGTGCTGGAGGTGCCGGCGATCCCGATGCCGGAAGGACGCGGTCCGCCGCCAGGTTGGTGCCCCGACCTGCTCGGGCGAAATCGAGATGCCCGTTTCTTCGCGGAGTTCCCGGAGGGCGGTCTCCAGGTATGTCTCGCCCTCGTCGATTCCGCCACCGGGTAGCTCCCACCACTGGCCCAGTTCCGGCGCGGTGATCTCGTGAGTGTGAAAAAGCAAGATGCGGTCAGCTGCGTCGCGGAGCACGATGCGGACCACGTCTCGCTCAAAAATCGGCAGGTCCTGAGGGATCTCGGTCATAAAGAACCTCTCCACGACTTCCCACAAGTGCTACGCACCATCACGACACTTGAATCTACAGATGCGTGCGGCTACGGATCCTTCCGTTCGAGGCCGGCGTGCACGGCGGGATGACGTCCGCGTTCACCATCCTGGAGTTCCCGCCCATGCCGGGAACCTCGGAGCCGCTCGAACCCCCGCTGGTCTACGTCGACAGCCTCACCGGCGCGCTCTACCTCGACAAGGCAACCGAGGTCGCGGAAACTCGCGTGGGACGACGTGACCTCACGAGCACTCGACGAGGAATCGTCGAGGACGTTGATATCCGCAACAATGGAGGCATTCACCCGTGGCTGACACGACGACTGTCCGGTGGCGCAAGAGCAGCCGCAGCGGCAACCAGGGAGCCTGCGTCGAAGTCGCCGACGCGCTGCCCGGTGGCGGCGTGGGCGTCCGCGACAGCAAGGACCCCAACAGCCCCGTACTGACCTTCTCCCCCACCTCCTGGACCACCTTCACCACCAGCCTGCGCACCCCCACCCTCTAGACCCGCAACCCCATCCATGCGCTGGTGGTGGCCGCTGACCCAGCGGCCACCACCAGCTCTTCATCTCCGAATTGGTTTCCAGCACGGACCCTCGTCGGTTCAGCATTGGCGGACACCGGTCGTAGTGACCGATCTGTGGCATGAGCCGACATTCGATCGGTTACGACGACTTACTCACCGTGATCGGTGTGGTGCCGCCGCCCCGTTGGGACCCGTGGTGTCTGATGGCTGATGATGTTCTTGTGACGCACCGGCTGCTGCAGACTGTGCGCCGCTTGTTCGGACGGCGTGCGTGGGCTCGTGCTGGGCGTCCAACACCTGTGGTCGATTGAGCCTTGTAAGGAGCTTTGTGAGCACCCTCGGTAGTTTCATCTGGTCGATCGCCGACCAGCTTCGGGGCCCCTACCGCCCCAACCAGTACGGCAACGTGATCCTCCCGCTCACAATCCTGCGACGCCTCGACTACATCCTTGAGCCCGACCGGGAGCTGGTGCGCGCGCTGGCGGCGAAGTACGACAACCCCAACCGGCTCAAGATCGAAGTCAAGAAGGCGACCGGTCGGCCGTTCTACAACACCTCGAACTACTCCTTCGCCAACCTGCTGGCTGACGCCGACGGGCTGGCGGACAACCTGGCCGACTACATCGACCGGTTCTCGCCCGATGTCGACGTGTTCCAGTACTTCGACTTCAAGAAGGAAATCCTCGCCCTGGAGAAGGCGGAGCTACTGCGCGAGGTCATCACATCCTTCAAGGCCGTCAACCTGCATCCGGACGTCGTCTCCAACGCCGACATGGGCGATGCGTTCGAGTACATCATCCGCAAGTTCAACGAGGCCGCGAACGAGACCTCCGGTGACCACTACACCCCACGGGATGCGATCCGGCTGCTGGTCGACCTCCTCTTCGCCGAGAGGGACGCCGAGCTAACCGAGGCAGACATCGTCCGCTCGCTGTACGACCCCACGGCGGGCACCGGCGGCATGCTCGCCCTGGCCGAGGAACACCTCCTCGCACAGAACCCCGGCGCGAAACTGCGCCTGTACGGCCAGGAGTACAACCCGCAGTCGTACGCAATCTGCAAGTCCGACCTGCTGGCCAAGGGACACGACACAACCAACATCGCCTTCGGTAACACCCTCACCGACCCTGCGTTCAAGGACCGGAAGTTCGACTTCTGCATGTCCAACCCGCCCTACGGTGTCGACTGGAAGCAGTACGCCAAGGCGGTGACGAAAGAGCGCGACGAAGCCGGCCCTTACGGCCGATTCGCCCCCGGCCTTCCGGCGACCTCGGACGGGCAGATGCTCTTCCTGCTCCACCTGGTTCACAAGATGCGCGCCCCAGAGGACGGCGGCGGCCGGGCCGGGATCGTGATGAACGGCTCGCCGCTCTTCAACGGTGCTGCCGAGTCCGGTCCTTCCAACATCCGCAAGTGGCTGCTGGAGCACGACCTGGTCGATGCGATCGTCGCGCTGCCGACCAACATGTTCTTCAACACCGGCATCGCCACCTACATCTGGATCCTCGACAACACCAAGCACCCCGACCGCAAGGGCCTGGTCCAGCTCATCGACGGCACGTCGTTCTGGACCAAGATGCGCAAGAACCTCGGCGCTAAGAACCGTGAACTCAGTGAGGAGAACCGCGCCAAGGTCGTCCAGTTGTACGCCGACTTCACCGACGGCGACCCGGACTACTCCAAGGTGTTGCGCAACGACGAGTTTGGCTACTGGACCATCACCGTCGAGCGCCCTCTCCTCGACGAGTCCGGCAACCCCGTCGTCGACCGCAAGGGCAAGCCCAAGCCGGACACGAAGAAGCGCGACACCGAGAACGTCCCTTTCACCTACGGCGGCTCGACCGCCGGTGCGGCTGGCAAGATCGAGGTCATTCAGGCGTACTTCGACGTCGAGGTGAAGCCGCATGTGCCTGATGCCTGGATCGACTGGACAAAGGTCAAAACTGGCTACGAGATCCCCTTCACCCGGCATTTCTACAAGTACGTTCCGCCTCGACCGCTCGCCGAGATCGACGCTGACTTGGAGAAGCAGGTCGCGAAGATTCTTGATCTGCTGCGGGAGGTCGAGCAGTGACGGATGGGTCCTGGCCCAGGATGCGGCTGAAGAGCCTTGTCGAGCCAGTCCAAACGGGTGTGTGGGGCGCCGAACCCGCAGGTGATAACGACGACATCCTGTGCGTACGTGTCGCCGACTTCGATCGCCAGCGACTCGGACTGAAGTCGGTGGAAACCGTACGCTCGGTGTCGGAGGCGGATCGTGCAACGCGCCTGCTCCGAGCGGGAGACATTCTCCTCGAGAAGTCGGGTGGTACTGAGGCGAAACCGGTCGGCTTCACGGTCATGTTCGACGGCGGATACCCAGCCGTGTCCTCAAACTTCATCGGGCGTGTCCGCATGCGTGACGGTCAGCACCCGCGATTCTGGCTATACGCGCTGGCGGCGAGCTACCTGACTCGCCGGACCCAGAAGTGCGTCCGGCAAACCACGGGTATCCAGAACCTCGATCAAGGCGCGTTCTTTAACGAGGTCTTCGCCGTTCCGACGCTCGGCGAGCAGCGCGCCATCGCCGACTACCTCGACCGCGAAACCACCCGCATCGACACGCTCATCGAGGAGCAGCAGCACCTGATCGAGATGCTCCGCGAGCGACGGAACGCACTCCGTGTGCATGTGGCTCTACATGGAACAAGGCAGGTGGCGGAGGTTGAGAGCCCTTTGCCGTGGGCAAGCAAAATCCCGGCGAGTTGGCGAGTTGTTCCGCTTACCTCGGTCGCTCAACTCGAAAGCGGTCACACGCCGAGCAGATCACGAGAGGACTGGTGGACGGACTGCTACATCCCGTGGGTGAGCCTCCATGACGTTGGCGCGATGCGTGGCACCAAGTACCTCCACGACACGGAGCAGCGCATCAGCGACGCCGGCATCGCCAACAGTTCCGCGCGCCTGCTCCCTGCGCGGACTGTCGTCCTCTCTCGCGATGCAACTGTGGGGAGGACAGCGATCATGGCTGTTCCGATGGCGACGTCGCAGCACTTCGCCGCGTGGGTATGTGGACCGCTCCTTGATCCTGAGTACCTCTGGGTCTTGTTCGCGGATGCGATGCAACCGTTCTTCGATTCATTCCAGAACGGGTCGACGATTCGCACGATCGGCATGGGTGACCTCAAGGCTTTTCGCATCCCGCTCCCACCTCTCGACGAGCAGCGACGAATCGTCGAATACCTGGACGAGGAAACCCCGAAGATCGACACGCTGATCGTTGAGACGGAGCGTTTCATCGAGCTCGCCCGCGAGCGGCGGGCGGCGCTGATTACGGCGGCGGTGACGGGGCAGATCGACGTACGGGAGATGGCGTGATGGCCGATCACAACGAGGTCGTCTTCGAGTCCGAGATCTGCGCGTACCTGGAGTCCCACGGGTGGCTGTACTCGACGAACGACACCGGATACGACCGGGAGCGGGCGCTCTTCCCCGAGGATCTGTTCGCCTGGCTGGAGCAGACCCAGAAGCCGGCGTACACGAAGGCTTTGAAGGCGGCGGGGTCGCAGGCGAAGTTCCTTGATGTGCTGACCACGGCGCTCGACAAGCCTCTTGAGCATGGTGGCGGGACGCTGAACATCCTGCGTAACGGGGTGCAGTACATCGGTGGTGGCCGATTGAAGATGGCCCAGTTTCGCCCCGACACCAGTTTGAACGCGACCACCAATGAGCAGTATGCGGCGATGCGGGTGCGGGTGATGCGGCAGGTGCATTTCTCCACCGCCGACCGGCGCAGCATCGACTTGGTCTTCTTCGTCAACGGGCTCCCGGTGGCCACCGTCGAGCTGAAGACCGACTTCACCCAGTCCCTCGATGAGGCGATTAACCAGTACCGCAAGAACCGGCATCCGCTGACCAACGGGCGGCCGGAGCCGCTGCTGTCGTTCGGGCATCGGGCCCTGGTGCATTTCGCGGTCTCCAACGATCTGGCCGCGATGACCACCAAGTTGGAGAGCGAGAAGACACACTTCCTGCCGTTCAACATGGGTCACGACAGTGGCGCGGGCAATCCGCCGGCTGAGGGCGGGCGGTCGGCGACGGCGTACCTGTGGGAGCGGGTTTGGGAGAAGGACGCCTGGCTCACCATCATCGGTCGGCTGATGATCGTGGAGACCAAGGAGGAGTGGGATGTCGCGACCGGCACGTCGGTGCGGCGGACGAGCATGCTTTTCCCTCGGTTCCACCAGTGGGAGGCCGTGACGAAGATCGTGGCCGCGGTGCGCGAGGAGGGGGTGGGACATCGCTACCTGATCGAGCACTCGGCAGGGTCGGGGAAGACGAACACCATCGCCTGGACCGCGCACCGGCTGGCGCGGCTGCACGTGAACGACGAGAAGGTCTTCGACTCGGTGATCGTGGTCGTGGACCGCAACGTCCTCGACGGGCAGCTCCAAGAGGCGATCCGGCAGATCGACGGGTCGGGGAAGATTGTGGCCACGATCAGCCCGGTGGACGTTCGCAAGGCGGGGGCGAAGTCGAAATCCGGGCTGCTGGCGACCGCGTTGAAGAACGGGGAGCTGATCATCGCGGTCACGGTGCAGACCTTCCGGTTCGCGCTCGACGAAATCCGGGTCGACACGTCGCTGAAGGGGCGACGGTTCGCGGTGATCGCCGACGAGGCGCACTCGTCGCAGTCCGGCCAAATGTCCTCCAAGCTCAAGGCTGTGCTGACCGCGGAGGAGATCAAGGAGATCGAGGAGGGCGGGGAGGTCGACGTCGAGGCGATCCTGGCTGCGGAGATGACCGAGCGGGCCGAGTCGGAGAACATCTCCTGGTTCGCGTTCACCGCGACGCCGAAGAACAAGACCCTGGAGCTGTTCGGACGCGAGGGCCCGGACGGGAAGCGGGTCGAGTTCCACCTCTACTCGATGCGGCAGGCGATCGAGGAGGGCTACATCCTCGACGTGCTCAGGGGCTATCAGTCCTACGACACCGCGCTGAAGATCGACGGCCGGGCCGCGAGCGGCGATGGCAAGGTGGTGGAGGAGGTCACGGCGCGTAAGGGGCTGATGCGGTGGGTGAAGCTGCACCCGACCAACATCAGCCAGAAAGTGCAGATCATCGTCGAGCACTTCCATATCAACGTCGCCCACCTGCTGGAGGGCAAGGCGAAGGCGATGGTCGTGACCGACTCGCGCAAGGCGGCGGTGAAGTACAAGAAGGCGATCGACGCCTACATCGCCAAGCGGGCCGCCGAGGACGCCTCGTACAACTACCGCACCCTGGTCGCCTTCTCCAACTCGGTCAAGATGGACGAGGACGAGGAGTGGGCTTCGGACTGGGGGCCGCAGCCGAGCAAAGACGAGGAGTTCACCGAAGCCAAGCTCAACCCCGGCGCCGGTGCGGACCTCGCCGCCGCCTTCAAGGGCACGACATACAAGATCATGCTGGTCGCCAACAAGTACCAGACAGGGTTCGACCAGCCGTTGCTCTCGGCCCTGTACGTCGACAAGAAGCTCTCCGGGGTCACCGCCGTGCAGACGCTGTCCCGGCTCAACCGCACTCACCGCACTGCTGGCGGTGAGCAGAAGCGCAAGACGTTCGTCATCGACTTCGTGAACAAGCCCGAGGACATCCGAACTGCGTTCGAGCCCTACTTCACCAACGCCACGCTGGAGACTGAGACCGACCCGTACATCGTCGTCCACCTCTCCAACAAGCTCGCCCAAGCCGGGATCTACACGCCAGAGCAGGTACGCGAGGTCGCCGAACTGTGGGTCATCCGCAAAGGCAACAACGCGCTCTCGGCCGCGATCAGCCCGGCCAAGAACGACTTCGCCCGCCGCTACGCGGCAGCGATCGAGGCCGAAGACAAGGTCACCCTCAACACCCTGGACCTGTTCCGCAAGGACGTCTCCACCTACGTCCGGCTCTACGACTTCATGAGCCAGATCGTCGACTACGGCGACCCGTACCTGGAGATGCTGTCGATCTTCCTGCGACTCCTGGAGAAGGTCATCGCAGACTCCTCCTGGTCTGCGGAGGTCGACCTCTCCGACGTGGTCCTGGTCGGCGTCAAGCACACCAAGGCCGCCGCAGTCGACATCTCGCTGACCGGTGACGGCCAACTCAAGGGCATCGGTGCCGCAGGCACCGGTACCCGGAAGGAGCCGAAGTACGTGGCACTACAGGTCGTCATCGACAAGATGAACGACCTCTTCGGCGCCGAGTCGTTCTCCTCCTCTCAGATCCGGGAGTTCGTCCAAGGACTGGTAGAGCGCCTGCTCGCTTACCCGGACCTGGTCAACCAGGCCAAGGTCAACTCGAAGAAGCAGTTCATGGAATCGCAGGACTTCCAAGCAGCGGTCACCGAGGCAGTCATCGACAACCAGGAAGCCCACAACACCATGGCCGACTACTTCTTCAGCGACGGCCCCGGCATCAACGCCGTCATCGTGGCTCTCGCGGACGCCTTCCACGAAGCAGCGATCGATCAGCAGACGGACGTGTGGCAGCCCGGTCCCGAAATGGGATCGAGGACGGCGCCCTAGCCTGGGGAGGTTCCGGACTGGGAGATGTAGATTAGGTGGGCAACGCGGACTGGCTGTGCCCACAAGTCGCATCGCCGGATCGCTATAACTGCTCATGAGTAGCTGCGCCCGGCCACCGCGCCGGGTGAGGGTCGTAACGAGTCGTTGTATGCGCGTAAGCCGTCGGCAATGCGTGCTGCGCCCGGCCACTCTGCCTGGTGGGGATCGCAACAAACTCCGGCCGCGCGAACAACGCAGCCTTACCACTAATAGGCAGCGGGCTAAGGGTCCACAGCACCCGACGAGACGGGAGAACGCTGAGGCGTGGCAGAACACCGACGATGTCGGAAAGCCGGAGAAGGAACCGGAGTACCTGGTGGAGGCCGCACGTCATCGGCTGCTACTCCCCGACTCCCGGCAAGGCCGTGCGTGGGGTCTGGACGGAGGTGTCGGGAAAGGTGACCAGCCAGCAGACCCAACGTGTGGTGCTGAACCTGCAGGACTGGCGCGGCGACCTCAAAGTCGGCGAGACTGAGAAGGTAGGCAGCGCGTGGCTATCGAATACCGACTGACGCTGGCGGGCAACATCCCGTTGGAACAGGTGGCCGAACTCGTCGCCCCGGAGGGCGTCGAGGAGTCGACCCAGCCGGGCGATCCCCGACTGCTTGGCGCGGACCTTACGCACACGTCCGGGTACAGCCTCAGCATCTATGCGGGCAGCAACGGCTACTTCGATGCCGAAGACGACGACGGTTCCCAGTGGGAATGGGAACCCGACTCCTACGTCAACATCGTCTTCCACATGCCCAAGGACGACTCTCTGCGCGCCGCAACACCGAACATGGTCGCGGCCGTGGCCCGCGTACTCGCCGGCCGCCCCGAGGACGCCGCGCTGGTACTGAACGGCAACTGGCTGCTGCTCACCCGAGTCGCCGGGACCCTACGCAAACACCGGCCAGCCTGGTGGGACAACCACCTCATCACGATCAACACGATCTGACTCCCCCAGCCCGCCAGTGGCACGCGGTGCCGGTCAGCCGGTGAAGGAGCGGTCGAGGTGGTAGTGGTCCCACCAGTCCGGGCGGTAGGTGTGGACAACGCCGTCGGTTCGGGTCAAGAGAAGGTAGTTGCCGTCCTGCACCAGCGCCGCGTCCTCATCGCGGCCTGCGAGGACCCTCGTGACCGCCGCCATCATGTTGGGGATTCCCTTCTCGACGATGTCGTCGGCCCGCATGGAGAACGTCACGGAAACGTACGACGTGGGTGCCCATTCCCAGCGGGTCTCGCCGTCCGCTTCGGCCTCCCAATAGCCGTCCGTTCCGGCGCGGACGGTGATGGCGTAGCCGCGTTGCTCGTACAGACGGGCGGAAAAAAGGGCCGGGTTCGACGCTGGCCGTGGGACTTCGCGGGGGTCGGCAGCGGTGAGGGCAGCTACCTCTGCGACGGGCGGGTCGCCGGCCAGGACCAGGCGGAACTCCACGGCCATCAGGACGCCCTCTCAGTCTCGCGGACGATCTGACGGATCGTACCGTCGCGGGTGACCACCGCCAGTTCCTTCAACCCGCCGATCGGCCACTTGTCGAACTGCCGCCGCAAAGCCGCCACGTCACCCTCCCAATCCTTCAAGTTGAGCACCACCCGCTGCGTCTGCTCATCGTCGACCTTCTCCCGGACCTGACTCCACACGTTGCGCACCGACGTCCGGGCCTGCGGCGAGTAGCAGTCGAAGACGTGCCCCTCGATGAGATAGTCGGGGTCCTTGTCCGGGTTACCACGGTCACCGGTACGGTCACGGGCGTCGCCGACCTGCTGCCCCGTGGGATTCTGATGCACCCGGTAACCCTTGCCGGCAACGGTGTCGGCACAGTCGTTCTCCAACTCCAGAGCACGACGGGTGCTGTCGTCCGTCCTGGCTCCGACTCGGGTCCGCGGACCAGTCGGCGTGCCATTCTCGATCCCGGTGGCTTTCCTACCCCACGCCGGAAGATCGTCCTGTTGCTGCTCGGACACCACACGCGGCGCGTCGCCGGGGATCGTCGGCGCAGGGCTGGCCGGTAAGGGAGGACCAGCCCCGATCAGTTTCCCGACGACCCCAATCCCCGTGCCTGCCCGACCGCCGCTTCAGCAGCCTGCTGCACGGCGCCGCAACGCTGCACTACAAGCACCAAGACCTGCTTGACGCTGTCAAGAGACTGCAAAAGCGGACCCGGTTGTCCACCCCGCAGCACCGTACCGACGAGTTGCCGGGCCTGATCGACATGGCCGATCGTCGCGGCGGTCGCCTCGCGGGCACCCGCGATGGCCTGCTGCACCTGCGCCAGCGCGGCGATGGTCTCCTGCGGAGTGGCAGCCTCCCGAGGCACACTCGCGGCAGCGCGAGTCGCCTCACCCACCGTCCCGGCAGCCCCACTCAACCCCGCCTGGATAACGGAAATCGCGGCGCGAACCCCCGCCATCCCCGCCGCGACCGCCGCAAACCCGGCCCCGACAGCTCGGGCAGCGACCTGCTGGACCTGATGATCAGCCGCTGCGGTGAGGCTCCGCGCCCGATCCAGACCCGCAATCACAGCCCGCAACTCGCCGTCGATCTCCTCAATGCTCGACACGTCAATCACCCCGCGACCGAGAGAACAGACTCCGGACCCAGCAACCTACCCGGCCGCAAAGACTTCGAGCAGGTCCCGATCACCTGCCCACCCTGTGTCTGTGGGTTGGTCGAACACGCCGGCAAGGTCGTCCCACTCGCGCCAGGTTCGAGAACTGACCGGGCCGAGCAGGGCTGCCGGCCGCCCGGCGACGGTGATCGTCACGCGTTCACCCGCCTGCGCCCGACGAACCAGGTCGCTGGCGTTCTGCTGCATCTCCCGCAGGCCAACCTCATGCATATGCCCACCGTATGACAAGGGCTCGCTGCGGGCCCTGCTGTCCGGAGCGCGAGGATGTGTGGGTGACAGGACCAGACGAAGAGACGCAGGGCGGGGTTGGCTGGTTCTGCGTACGCTGCGTCTTTCGCTCGGGTGGCGACTCGGCGAGTCGGATGTACGAGGAGCGGCTGACGTTGTGGCGTGCCGAGGGTTTCGACGAGGCGATTGCCTCTGCCTGACCAGCCGGCGTGCACCCGGAGCAGCCGGATGAACCGTGTGGTCTCCTCGGGTGGCGCCTGGGCGGCAGGCCGCGTCCCATGGCCGACACAGTGCCCTGGCGAGCCGGCTCCGACTGCCATACTCCCTGGTGATCGGCCCGATCTCTGGAAGGCGCCTTAGCCCCGTCCTTTGTGGACATTACAGTGATGCCCCTGCGGCGGTGCGGCGAACTACAGTGACGTAGTTTTGGCGCTCAAGATCCCTGGGGAGGGCAACCGAGATGATGGGACCGTCGCACGCGCTGTCTGGCGCGGCGGTATGGCTGAGCGGGTCCTGGGCGCTACAGCAGTTCTACGACTACGAGCAGTCTCCGTTGGCTCTCGCCGTGGGCACCGCTGTCTGCGCGGGTGGGGCGTTGCTGCCCGACCTCGACCTGTCCGGCAAGGTGACCCGCAACAAGGGCGGCGCGACGGTGGCCCGTACCTTCGGTGTCTTCTCGCTGTTCATCGCCGAGGTGGTGGAGAAGGTCTCGCTGGGCGTCTACTACGCCACCAAGCTCAGCCGCGACCCGAAGCGCAACAACGGTCACCGGACGCTGACCCACACCATTCCGTTCACCGTGCTTGTCGGCTGGGGCACCACCACGCTGTGCGCGAGGTTCGGCAAGTGGGCGGTCATCGGCATCCTGTTCTTCATGATCGGTCTGGCGCTGCGCGGGCTGTTCGACAAGTGGGCCGAGCGGGCGGGCTGGCTCATCGTCACCCTGATCTCGGCCGGTGCGGCCGTGGTCACCGCCGCCAACCTGCCAGGTGATCGGGGGTACCCGCTGATCGGGCTGGCGGTCGGAGTGGGCTCCTTCGTGCACATCATCGGCGACATGATCACCAGAGCCGGGGTGCCGATCCTCTGGCCGATTCCGATCAAACGCCGAATGTGGACGCCGATCAGCCTGCCCGACAAGATCGCTCTGCGGGCCGGCGGGCGGACCGAGATGGCCATCGTCCGCCCCGCGCTGACCGTCATCTCGATTCTGGCCTCCGTCGGGCTGTTCGCGCCCTCCCTGCTGGACAAGTTCAACATCGACGGCTGAGCAGGCCCGGACGCCCACCCGCGCGCTGGTCAAGGCCCTCGCCGAGCGCAGCCTTTCATTCGTGGTTGCCTATTGACGGGGACGCGATCCGTCACATACGTTCGTCGAACCGCTTCGACTAACCGCTTCGACGGCGTACGCACGGCGGCCGGCTCACCACGGGGAGGTGCCGCGATGGCGACCATGCAGGACGTGGCGCGCCTGGCCCAGGTGTCGGTCAGCACGGTGTCGTACGTGCTGACCGGTGCCCGCCCGATCTCCCAGGCCACCCGGGACAAGGTGCTGGCGGCCATGGCGGAGTTGGATTACCAGCCCAACGCCATGGCGCGGGGGCTGGCCAGTCGGCGCAGTCGGATCGTGGGTCTGCTGCTGCCGATGGACGAGCGGGGCCTGGGGGCCACCGAGACCGCCTTTGTCACCGGCGCGGCGGCCGGTGCCAGCGCGGCCGGCTACCACCTGGTGCTCGCGCCCATCGGTGTCGGCGACCGCGACGAGCTGCGGCGGCTGGCCAGCCAGCGCATGTTCGACGGTGCGCTGCTGATGGAGGTGCAACTGCGCGATCCACGGGTGGACGTGCTGCGTGAGCTGGACGTGCCGCTGGTGCTGATCGGCCGCACCGCCGACACCACCGGATTGTCGTACGTGGACATCGACTTCGATCGGACGGTGGCGGAGGCGGTCGGTCACCTGGTGGATCTCGGCCATCGGCGAATCGTCTACGTCAACCACTCCGCCGGCACCATCGCCGAGGGCTACGGCCCGGCGTTGCGTACCCGCGACGCGTTCGCCGCCGCGATGGCCGCGCACGGCCTGGAGCCGCTGATGATCCCCGCCGAGGACAGTGCCGCCGGCGGGCGTACCGCCCTGGCCACCGCGCTGCGGCAGGCACCCGACCTGACGGCGATCCTCGCGATGAACGAGAGCGCCGTCTTCGGGCTGCTCGGCGAGCTGCACCGTCGGGGACTGCGGGTGCCGGACGACGTGTCGGTGATCTCGATGGTGACCTCGCCGCAGGTCGCCGAGCTGGCCACCCCGGCGCTGACCGCGATGAACTCGCCCGGTACGGCGCTGGGCCGCATCGCCATCGAGACGCTGTTGCGGCACGTCGACGGCGGTCACCGCGAGATTCACCAGCAACTGCTGCCCTGCGCGCTCCAGGTCCGCGGATCCAGCGGCCCACCGCGTACGGCAGGCACGGCGTACCCGGGCGCCGGTGGCCGCCAGCGGCCAGGCCCGGGCAGCAGGGCAGCTCGCCGCAGCGCTGCCACCGCACGGCGGCCCTGACGAAGGAACGGGCTCGACACACATCAGGCAGGAGCCGACAAGTGAAGTTCACCGACGGGTACTGGCAACTGCGTCCCGGCGTCACGGTGCTGCGACCCGGCGCGGTGGAATCGGTGGAGCCCGACGAACGCTCGTTCACCGTCTTCGCGCCCATCGGCCGGATCACCGGTCGGGGCGACACCCTCAACCGCCCGGTGGTCACCGTACGCTTCTTCTCCCCCGCGCCCGGGGTGGTCGGGGTGACCGTCGGGCACCACAGCGGTGGGCTGCCCAAGCAGCCCCGCTTCGTTCTCGCCGAGGACACGGATCATCCGGTGCAGGTCGAGGTGACCGGGCTCAGTGCGCGGTTGACCACCGGTGAGTTGACCGTCCGGGTGGCGCTGACCGGGCCGTGGCAGGTCGACTTCCTGCGCGGCGACCGGCTGGTCACCTCCTCCACCGAGCGCAGCATCGGCGTGGTCACCGACGCCGACGGTCAGAAGTACGTGCACGACCGGCTGGCGCTCGGCGTCGGCGAGACCGTCTACGGGCTGGGCGAGCGCTTCGGGGCGTACGTCAAGAACGGTCAGACGGTGGAAATTTGGAACGCCGACGGGGGTACGGCCAGCGAGCAGGCGTACAAGAATGTGCCGTTCTATCTCAGCAGCGCCGGCTACGGGGTGTTCGTGGACCACCCGGAGCACGTGTCGTTCGAGGTGGGTTCCGAGGTGGTGTCGCAGACCCAGTTCAGCGTGCCGGGGCAGTCGTTGACCTACCACGTGATCGACGGGCCCAGCCCCAAGGAGGTGCTGCGCCGCTACACCGCGCTGACCGGTCGCCCTGCCCGGGTGCCCGCCTGGTCGTACGGGCTGTGGCTGTCCACCTCGTTCACCACGTCGTACGACGAGAAGACCGTCACCGAGTTCATCGACGGGATGGCCGAGCGGGACCTGCCGCTGTCGGTGTTCCACTTCGACTGCTTCTGGATGCGGCAGTTCCACTGGGTCGACTTCATCTGGGACCCGGCGACCTTCCCCGACCCGGAGGGGATGCTGCGTCGGCTGCACGAGCGTGGCCTGAAGGTGTGCGTCTGGATCAACCCGTACATCGCCCAGCGGTCGTATCTGTTCGAGGAGGGACGGCAGGCCGGCTACCTGGTCCGTAACCCGGACGGGTCGATCTGGCAGTGGGACAAGTGGCAGGCCGGGATGGCGCTCGTCGACTTCACCAACCCCGACGCCGCCCGGTGGTACGCCGACAAGCTCAAGGTGCTGCTCGACATGGGCGTCGACTGCTTCAAGACCGACTTCGGGGAACGCATCCCGACCGACGTGATCTGGCACGACGGTGCCGACCCGCAGCGAATGCACAACTACTACTCCTACCTGTACAACAAGACGGTCTTCGAGCTGCTTGAGGCCGAACGCGGGACGGGTGAGGCGGTGGTGTTCGCCCGTTCGGCGACCGCCGGTGGGCAGCAGTTCCCGGTGCACTGGGGTGGCGACTGCGAGTCCACATTCGTGGCGATGGCCGAGTCGCTGCGCGGTGGGCTGTCCCTGGCCGCCTCCGGCTTCGGCTACTGGAGCCACGACATCGGCGGTTTCGAGGGCACCCCCGATCCGGCGGTGTTCAAGCGGTGGATCGCCTTCGGGCTGCTCTCCTCGCACTCGCGGCTGCACGGCTCCGGCTCGTACCGGGTGCCGTGGGCGTACGACGACGAGGCGGTCGAGGTGCTGCGGCGGTTCACCCGGCTCAAGTTGAGCCTGATGCCGTACCTGGCGGCGGCGGCCGACGAGGCGCACCGCGAGGGGATACCGGTGATGCGGCCGATGATCCTGGAGTTCCCGGACGACCCGACCACCGCCTACCTGGACCGGCAGTACATGCTCGGCCCGGACCTGCTGGTCGCGCCGGTGATGAGCCCCGACGGGCAGGTCACCTACTACGTACCGGCGGGCACCTGGACGAACCTGATGACCGGGGCGCAGGTCACCGGTCCGGGTTGGGTGAACGAGAAGCACGGCTTCGACACCGTGCCGGTGCTGGCCCGGCCCGGCGCGGTCATCCCGTTCGGCTCGGTCACCGACCGACCCGACTACCCGTGGGCCGACGGCGTCCAGCTGCGGATGTACGCCCCGGCGCAGGGGCAACGCACGCGGGTCCGGATCCCGTCGCCCGACGGCGGTCCGGGCACCGAGTTCGAGGTGCGCTACCAGGACGGGACGGCCACCGCCGAGGTGGTGGCCGGGGCCTCGTCCGGATACGGCTGCGAGGTAACGGAGGTGGCAACGTGAGCGAAGTGGTGTTCCCCCCGGGTTTCGTCTGGGGTACGGCCACGGCGGCGTACCAGATCGAGGGGGCAGCGAAGGAGGGTGGCCGGGGACCGTCGATCTGGGACACCTACAGCCACACTCCGGGACGCACCCTCAACGGAGACACCGGCGACGTGGCGGCCGACCACTACCACCGGTGGGCCGACGACCTCGACCAGTTGGCCGCGCTCGGCGTCGGGGCGTACCGGTTCTCGATCGCCTGGCCACGGGTGCAGCCCGGTGGCTCCGGGCCGGTCAACCAGGCCGGGGTGGACTTCTACTCCCGGCTGGTGGATCGGCTGCTGGAGCTGGGCATCCGGCCGGTGGCCACGCTGTACCACTGGGACCTGCCGCAGGAGTTGGAGGACGCCGGGGGTTGGCCGGCGCGGGACACCGCGGCACGCTTCGCGGACTACGCCACCGCGATCGTCGGGGCGCTGGGCGACCGGGTGCACACCTGGACCACGTTCAACGAGCCGTGGTGCTCGGCGTACCTCGGGTACGCCTCCGGGGTGCACGCGCCGGGGCGCACCGAGCCGGCTGCGGCGCTTGCCGCCGTACACCATCTGAACCTGGCGCACGGGCTGGCCGGCCGGGTGATCCGGGAGCTGGCGCCCGCCGCGCAGCTGTCGGTCACGTTGAATCTGCACGTGATCCGGCCGGCTTCGGATTCGGCCGCCGACGCCGACGCGGTACGCCGCATCGACGCGCTTGCCAACCGGGCGTTCCTCGGCCCGATGCTGGACGGGGCGTACCCGGCCGACCTGCTGGCCGACACCGCCGGGGTCACCGACTGGTCGTTCGTCCGTGACGGCGACGAGCGCACCGCGGCGGTGCCGTTGGACGTGCTCGGCGTCAACTACTACTCGACCACCCTGGTGCGCGCCTGGGACGGGGTGTCGACCAAGTCGGACTCCGACGGGCACGGCCGCTCGGCGCACTCGGCGTGGGTCGGCTCGGAGCAGGTGGAGTTCCTGCCGCAGCCCGGCCCGCACACCGCGATGGGCTGGAACATCGAGCCGGTCGGGTTGACCGAGCTGCTGCTGCGGCTGCACCGCGAGTATCCCGACCTGCCGCTGATGATCACCGAGAACGGTGCCGCCTTCCCCGATGAGGTCTCCCCCGACGGTGCCGTCCACGACGACCGCCGGGTCGACTACCTACGCCGCCACATCGCCGCCACCCACGACGCGATGACGGCAGGCGCAGACGTGCGCGGCTACTTCGTCTGGTCCCTACTGGACAACTTCGAGTGGGCGTACGGCTACGACCGCCGCTTCGGCATCATCCACGTCGACTACGACACCCAGCAACGCACCTGGAAAGACTCCGCCCACTGGTACCGCACCCTCACCACCACCAACACCCTCCCCTAACCCCCTCCCCACGGGCCCCGAGCCCGTCGATCTTGCACTTTCTGTCCCCGCAAAGGTGTTATTTCGCCCATCTCGGCGACCGAAAGTGCAAGATCGACGGGGCTGGGGGGTGGGGAGGGTGGGGTGGGAGGGGGGAGGGTGGGTTAGGCGGGGACGCGTTGTTCGGGGACGGAGAGGCCGTAGAGGGCCATGAGTTCGGGGGTGTCGACGCGGCTGCCGTCGGCGACGGAGTCGCAGGCGATGTCGACGATCTGGTCCTTGTGGGCCAGCAGGTAGGGGCGGGCACCGACGTCGGCGCTGGCCAGGGTGGCGATGCCGGCCCAGTGGCGGCGACCGAACAGCATGGGGTAGCCGCGCAGGCCGTTGTAGGTGGCGCAGACCAGCACGTCGGGGAAGGGCAGCGCGGTCACCCGGCGCACCGCGGCGGCGGTCAGTCCGGGCATGTCGACCGGGACCACCACCACTGCCTCGATCCGGTCGTCGTCGAGCCCGGCCAGGCCGGCGCGGATCGAGGAACCGACCCCGGTGCCCCACGCGCGGTTGACCACCACCGTGGCGCGGTCCAGGTCAGCGGTCTCGCGCACCTGGTCGGCCGCGGCACCGAGAACGACCACGATGGGCCCGCATCCCGCCTCGGTCAGCGTGTCGATCATCTGGTCGACCAGGGGTTTGCCGTCCTGGTGCAGCAGGGCTTCCGGGCCGCCGATGCGGCGACCACCCCCCGCGGCGATGATCATTCCTGCGATCCGGTTCAGAGCCGGGCTCCCTCCCACGTGGGGCGGCCTGGCCCCGGCCGTCCCCTTCCTGCGCACACCGATTGCAACGACTGGTGCCAAAGGAGGGTGGCGGGGCAAATCGCATAAATTGGGTATCCTTCGCCAATTGCTCCTCCGGCGGAGTGCTCCTAGCGCAACGTCGTGCCGGCTGTTCGTAATCTTGGCGATTCGCTCCGCGGGTCGACGGGGCTGGGAGACAGTGCGGGACAAGGGTTACCGCCCGCCGCCCACCCGATACCTGGAGGTTGACGTGAGTGACGTGTCGCCGCCCGAACCGGCCCGCAACGTCGTACTGGTGCACGGCGCGTACGCCGACGGATCGTCCTGGTCCGACGTGATCCCCATCCTGCAGCGGGCCGGGCTGAACGCCACCGCGGTGCAGAACCCGCTTACCTCGTTGGCCGACGACGTGGCCGCCACCCGACGCGCGCTCGACCGCCAGGACGGTCCGACCGTGCTGGCCGGTCACTCCTGGGCCGGCACCGTCATCACCGAGGCCGGTGACCACCCGAACGTCAGCGCGCTGGTCTACGTGGCCGCCCGGGCACCGGACGTCGGCGAGGACTACGCCGCGCTCGCCGCCAAGTATCCGACCCCACCGGCCAACGCGGGACTCGTCCACCATGACGGCTTCGCCCAGCTCAGCGAAGAGGCATTCCTCGCCGACTTCGCCGGTGGGGTGGACGAGGCCCGCGCCCGGGCCCTCTACGCGGTGCAGGGGCCGATCGCCGGTGACCTGTTCAAAGCCCGTACGACCACCGCCGCCTGGCGGGACAAACCCTGCTACTACTCGATCTCCACCCTCGACCGCACCACCGCACCCGAACTCGAACGGTTCCTGGCGCAACGGATGCACGCCACCACCATCGAAGTCGAGTCGTCGCACCTGGCGATGGTCACCCACCCCGAGGCGATAGCGGATCTGATCCTGAAAGCGGCGCAGGGCACGAAACAGCACAGCAGCAAATAGGGAGCGGGTCGGGCCTATCCGCCGGTGCTCACTGCCGGAGTCAGGACGACCTGCCAGGCACCGGTGACCTGCGCGGGTACGACCTCGATCCGTACCCGGTCACCGCGGCGCAGGTCGAGGTCGAAGTCACGCTTCCACTGGCCGTCCGCGTCGCCGTACATCTGGGCGCCGGTCAACTGGTAGTCCCACCACTCGCCCACGGCGACCTGCACACCGGCGACCTGTACGCGCAGCAGACCGGGTGTCTGGGAAACCATGTCGATCGACGTGACCGTCGGCCAGTCCAATTCCGTGCGTACCGGGCGGGTCGGGTCGTCCGGGTCCGACCGGATGACGATGACGTTCTGGCACACCGTCTCGCTGCACCCGGCCGGCCACGACGCCTGGTTCAGCGGGGTGAGCACGCCCGGCCGGGGCGGCAGCGGATAGTCGTCGAACGGCATCCGCGCGCCGATGGCGAGCCCGACCTCCCCGCGCTCGGGGACCGGCACCCCCATTTCGCCCGCGTCGCCGGATTGATAGGCACCGGTGATGGTCAGCACGACGGTGGCCGGTTGGCCGACCGTGACGCCCAGGCCCGCCCAGTCGGCCGGATGCAGGCTGCCGTCGTGGCACGTTCCGTCGGCGACGACCCGGCTTCCGACCCGCACCGTCCGCTCCACCGCGATGTTCTCGTCGACGCCGTCGCAGCGGGTGAAGATGACCAGGTCGAGCGTGGTCGGCACCACGGTCACCTCGACCTGACGCGCCGACAGCGGGGCACTGCGGGCGGCCACCACGCGGGCACCGTTCGCGTACTCCGGGAATCCCTCGATGGTCGGGGTCGGCGAGGGACTGACCGCAGGAGTGGGTGTCAGGTCCGGACGCAGTCCGGGGAGGACGAAGGTCACGGCCGCCGCCACGGCGACCCCGGCGGTGGCCCAGGCCGCGATCCGCCGCCGACGACGCGCGCGCACCTTGGCGCGTACGCCATGCAGCCGGGACCGGTGCACGGCCTGCTCGGCCGTTTCCCGGGAGCGTTCGTCGAGCACCCGCTTGAGATCGGTCAGGTTCATCGCGGCATCCCTTCCGGAGCCAGCGTTTCGTCCAGTCGCAGCTTGGCCAGCGCCCGGCTGGCCTGGCTCTTGACCGTGCCGACCGAGCAGCCGAGCGCCTCAGCGATCTCGTGCTCGGACAACTCCTCGAAATAGCGCAGCACCAACACGGCCCGCTGCCGGCGCGGCAGCCGCCCCAGAGCCCGCCAGAGCTGGTCGCGGTCGTCGAAGCCGGTCTGCGGATCCGCCGCCACCCTCACCTCGGGAAGCTCGGCCGTGGGCAGCTCTCCGCGCCACCGCCGCCGCCACCAGGAGGCGTACGTGTTGACGAGGATCCGCCGCACGTACGGCTCCGGGTCGCCGTCGATGCGCCGCCACGCCTCCCAGGCCCGCGCCAGCGCGGTCTGCAACAGGTCCTCGGCCAGCGTCCAGTCCCGAGTGAGCAGGAAGGCGGTACGCAGCAACCGCGATGACCGGGTCGCGACGAAGTCGTCGAAACCCTCCGGTGTGTTCACCCGTGCCCGCCCTTCCCCCGCAAGACGCCTCACCGGTAGTACCGGCCGCATCCGAGGAAAGGTTGCCTGGCACGGTGATCCGGTTCGCCACCCGGACCCCCGCACAGCCCGCGAGCTACCGCCCGTCGCGGCGGATGACGCGCCGCAGCCGGCGCTTCACGCCGCCGGCCGCCCGGTTCTTGAGCCGGGTGAGGACGTCGTCGGGCTGCTGCTCCGCCCGCTCGTCGAGGGTGTGGGCGTGGCCGAGCAGGTCGACGATGGTCTCGATGGCGACGTCGAGCAGGTGATCGTCGTCGACGGCATCCGGGGTGCCGGCGGGCGTCAGCTTCGCCGGCCGCAGGTCGTCCAGGTCGCCGACGATCTGGCAGGGGTAGTCGCGCAGTTCCTTGATCTGCGCCTCGGCCAGGTCCAGCACCCAGTCGGCCCGGTCCAGGCCGATGCCGAAGCGCTGCTGGCCGGCCCGCTGTTTGAGCACCGCGTCGACGAGGTGGCGGTGCACCACCCGTCGGTAGGGGGTGCGTAGCGGGTAGCGGTCGCCCAGCTTCCGGTTGACCCGGCGCAGCAGTTCGATCTCGGCGGCGCCCAGTGACGGGTTCGCGGCCGGTACGGTCAGCT
Source organism: Micromonospora maris AB-18-032 (assembly GCF_000204155.1). NCBI lineage: Bacteria > Bacillati > Actinomycetota > Actinomycetes > Micromonosporales > Micromonosporaceae > Micromonospora > Micromonospora maris. The sequence goes on from NC_015434.1 coordinate 4,668,178, forward strand.
CGCACCGTCCGTCGTCGATGCCGACGATGCCGGCGAAGCGGTGCCACAGCACCTCGGGCGGGGCACCCGGTGCCGGCACGGTCACCAGATGTCGTCGTTGTGCGGGCACCAGGTCACCCCAGCGGCGCAGCATCCGTACCGCGGTGTGGTTCTCCCAGAAGACCTCGCACCGGCCCTCTTCGACCGCCCGCAGGAACTCCTCGAAACGCCATCCGCTGCGGGCCCGCACGCTCTGCTGCCAGAACGACGGGAAGGTACGCCACAGGTCACGTCCCACCACGATGACGTGGATCTCGCCCGCGCCGAGACTCGTCACCGCCCGGGCCGCCTGCTCGCCGGTGGCCGCGCCCAGCCCCTCGTTGCTGATGATCACGTCGCCGGGCCACTGCCGGGCCTTCTCGGCCAGCCGATCCCAGGTCCAGTACACCTCGGGGTCCCGCCACGGTGCGGCCCGCAGGTCGGCCATCGCCTGGTCCTGCGCCACCGCGCTGCCCGGCAACAGGATGCCCGTCTGCGCCAACCGGTCGCGGTTGCTCCAGAGCACGTTCTGCACATAGGTGCTGCCGGTCTTCGGCGCACCGATGTGCAGGTACACGCGTCTGGCCATGCCGCCTCCTTCACCATGTCGATCGCGGTGGTCAGGTTGGCAGCCGGACATGAACAACACGCAAAGCGTGGGTGCGTCGGTTTGCTCAGGCCGCGTCGCCGTAGCACTCGACGATCGACAGGTCGAGCGGGAACCGCACCGGGGTGTCACCGAACAGCAGCACGGTGGCCCGTCGACCGGCCCGCTGCACCGCCTCGGCGACCCGCTCGGCCTGCTCGGCCGGGCAGTGCACGATGACCTCGTCGTGCTGGAAGAAGACCAGCTCGGCCTCGGTGCCGGCCAGTTCGCCGCGGAGCACCGCCAGCAGCGTCGAGGCCCACTCGGCGGCGGTGGCCTGGATGACGAAGTTGCGGGTGAACCGACCCCGCGACCGCGCCGCCCGGGCCCGGGGCGACTGCGGGTCGCCGGCCGCGTCCGGATCGGCCACCCCCTCGTCGGTGGCGAACCCCGCCGAACCCGGCGGGCAGGTACGCCCCAGCCACGAACGCACCAACCCACCCGCCTCACCGGTACGCGCCGCCGCCTCGACGTAACCGAACGCCGTCGGATAGTTGCCCCGCACCCCCGCCAGCGCCGGCACCGCCTCCCCGCCGGTCTGCCCGTACATCGCGCCGAGCAGGGCCAGCTTGGCCCGACCCCGGTCGCCGCCGAACGCGTCCCGGGCCAGCGCCTGGTAGAGGTCACCGGTCGCGCCGGCGGCGGCCAGCCGGGCGTCACCGGAGACCGCAGCGAGCACCCGGGGCTCCAGTTGGCCCGCGTCGGCCACCACGAACCGCCAGCCCGGGTCGGCCATCGCCGCCCGGCGGATCACCTTCGGGATCTGCAACGCGCCACCGCCGCGGGTGGCCCACCGGCCCGACACCACCCCGCCGGGCACGTACTCCGGCTGGAAGCGGCCGTCACGGACCCAGGCGTCCCGCCAGGCCCGGCCGTGCGCCGTCCAGATCCGGTACAGCTCCTTGTATTCCAGGACCAGTGGCACCGCCGGGTGGTCGACCCCGCGCAGCACCCAGGACCGGGTGTTGGGCAGGTCGATGCCGGCACGGGCGAACGCCCGCAGCAGCTCGGCCGGGGAATCGGCGTGCACCTGTCGTACGCCGAACGCCTCGGCGATCTGCGCGGCGAGGTCCGCCAGCCGGCGCGGCGGGCCACCCACCGGGGAGGGCTCCCCGAGCAGTTCGGCCAGTATCGCGTCGTGCACATCGGCCCGCCAGGGCAGCCCGGCCGCCCCCATCTCGGCGGCGATCAGCGCGCCGGCCGACTCGGCGGCCACCAGCAGGCGGAACCGGCCGGGATGCCCGGTGGCCGCGATGCGGTCGAGCTGGTCGGCGTACACGCGGGTCAACGCGGTGATGCCGGGGCCCGGCGGCCCGGGCACGGCGTCGAAGAGTGCGGCCTGCCCGGCCCCGGGTGGGGCGGGGGCACGCGGCGGCGGATCGGGTGGCACCGGTGCGCCGGTCAGCCGGGCCCAGGCCGCCGCCAGGGAACGCGGCTCGCCCCAGCGGCCGGCGTGGCCGAGCAGCAGCGACTCGGTCAGCTCGACGTCGTGGCAGCGCTCGACCCGGACCCCGGCGCGCAGCAGGGTGGGGGTAGAGGGTCGCGCCGCAGGCCCAGACCCAGCGGGGCCGGTCGGCGGCCTCCCGTGCGGCGACGGCGGCGGCGAGGTCGGTGACGGGTTCGGGCGGGCGGGCGCACTGCCCGTCGGCGCGCAGCGGGCACAGCACGCCCGCACCGCCCTCCCCCGCCACCACCGCGACCAGCACACCCCCATCCTGCCCGTACCCACCGACACGCTTGCGCGTCTCGGTCCGTCCGGGAGGTGCTAAGGGATCACCACACGCAGGGCTGCGTGTGGACCTTCACGTTCGTCACGATCCCGGGCCAGTACGTGTCCTGCCCGTTGCCGGGGGTGAGACAGATGGTGAAGGGGCCCCACGGCGAGTCATGCTGCCAGCGGAAGGTGATGTCGACGTTGCGGGAGGTGTTGTTGTAGAACAGGTATCCCGGGATCTCGCCGGACCAGTCGGTGTTGGTCGTCAGGGCCGGCGTCATCCATTCGTTCCATTCGGGCCAGAGGCAGAACACGCCCTGCGGGCAGTTCCCGGACGGCCACATTCCGTCTGAGGCCTGGGCGGGGGCCGCCGAGGCGGGCGGGGCGGTGGCCAGCACGCCTGCGACAGCCGCGGCGACAGCGAGGGACTTGAGCATGGTCTTCAGCACGATTCACCTACTTGTCGTAGTGGGGATTCACCGGCAGTTGCGCGTGTGGAAGACCACCCTCGTCACGGTCATCGGCACGTACAGGTCCGCGTCGCCAGGGGTGGCGCAGACGGTGCCGGCGTAGGACGTCCCCGGCAGGTACCAGTCGATGTCGACGTTGCGGGAGGTGTAGTTGTAGAAGTTGAACACCGTGACGCTGCCGGACCAGTCGGTGGTGGTCACCAGGGAGGGCGTCGCGGTGGGCCCCTCCGGCGGGTGGTCCCAGTTGGGCCAGCCGCAGAACGTGCCCGGCAGGCAGTTTCCGGGCAGATATCTCCCCCACCCCGACTCGGCGGTTGCCGCCGAGGCGGGCGGGGCGGCGACCAGCACGCCTGCGACGGCCGCGGCGGCAGCGAAGCGTTTGAGCATCCTTCACCTGCTTTCCGTGAGACAAGTATCGATGCCCATCGAACTTACTCGTTAAGATATTGACGAGTCAAGAACCTGGTGTGATCCGCTTACCGACAGCGAAGAGCGCCACGACCTGACCGCGTTCGCGTCAGGTGACCCACGACGGGACGATCTGAGCCAGCCAGCTCGGGGCGGTCAGGGTGCGGATCGCCGTGATGACACCGCCGGTGACCGTGAAGGCCATGACCGTGACAGGCCGCCGTTCGACGGTGACCAGGACACCTGGAACGCCGTCCACGATCGCCGGATGCACCCGGGCGTCCGGGCGCGCGAACATCGTCGCTCGGCCCGCCACCACAGACGCGCCACGCACGACGACGTTCAGTTCGGGGCCGCGTGCCCGCATCTCGACGTCGGGGGCGAGGACGGCCAGCAGTGCGGCGACGTCACCCCTGCCCGCCGCCGCGAAGAACGCCTCGACGATGTCCCGGGCTGCGCTCTGAGAACCTGCCGGCGGCACACCGAGCCGCAGCCGTCCTCGGGCCCGGCTGGCGAGCATCTTGGTGGCGGCGGTGCTGCGGCCGAGGATGGCCGCGATCGACTCGAACGGGATCTCGAAGACGTCGTGGAGCACGAACGACACCCGCTCCGCCGGAGTGAGGGCGTCCATCACGACGTACAGCGCAAGGCCGACGGACTCGGCCAGCACGGCTTCTTCCTCCGGGTCCATGCGTGGGCCCGTCACCGCCTCCCACGGCAGCGAGCCGAGCTCGAACTCGAGCGGCTGCTCGCCTCGGACCCTGCGCTTGCGTAATGCGTCCAGACAGATCCGGGTGATCACCGTGGTGAGCCAGCCACGCAGGTGCTCGATCTCATCTCCACCGGTGCGGGCCAGCCGCAACCACGCCTCCTGAACGGCATCGTCCGCGTCCGCAGCCGAGCCGACCATCCGGTACGCAAGCGCGTGCAGGTAGCAGCGGTGGCTGTCGAACTGCGCGGCGAGCTGTTCTTCCTCGGTCACGGTTCTCCTCGGCGGACGGCGGCGTCACCACCATGACGTGGCGCACGCCGGTGAGGTAACGCCGGAGCCGGTGTTACCTCCCACCCCGGCCAGACGTCGTAGTGCCGTCCATCGACGATCCGACCACCTGTTCCTGGAGGAGACATGACAGCACGTATCCAGAACGCGGCGAGCCAACCCGACCTCACCGCCGGGATTCAGCAACTGTTCAAGCAGGTGTACGCCGGCGGTGTGCCGCGTCACACGCTGGAGTTGGTGCACCTGCGAGTGAGTCAGATCAACGGCTGCAGCGCCTGTGTCGACGCCGGTGCCACAAGCGCGGCCAAAGCCGGTGTCCGCCACGAGAAGCTGCTCACCCTCGCCGCCTGGTACGACAATCCGCTCTTCGACGACGCCGAGCGGGCCGCGTTGGCGCTCGCCGAGGCCGCAACCCGGCTCGCCGACCGACCTGGCGCGGTCACCGACGACATCTGGGCCGACGCCGCGAAGCACTACGACGAGCGGCAGCTCGGGGCACTGGTGCTGATGGTCGGCATCACCAACCTTTTCAACCGCATCAACACCACCCTCCGGGTCCCCGCCGGGACAAGCTGGGACTGACACCGGCCGCCAGTGCGGAACCGTTTCGGCGGAATGGCGGTCTTCCGCCCGTGCAGAACCCGCCATTCCGCCGAAACGGAGTTGATCAACCAAGTCCCGTTACTTGCTCACGCCGGCGGTGAGGCCGGACTGCACCTGACGCTGGAAGACGATGTAGACGATGAGCACCGGCAACATCGCCATGGTGACCCCGGCGAACAGGCCGGACCAGTCGGACTTGTAGCCCTGGTTGACCGAGAGCTCGATCAGGCCCTGGGAGATCACCTGGTTCTTCGGCTCGCCGGCCACCGACTGCATCAGCAGGGTCGGCAGGTACCACTGGTTCCACTGGCCGAGGACGTTGAAGATGCCGATGCTGATCAGGCCGGGCTTGGCCATCGGCAGCATGACGCTGAAGAACATCCGGCTGTGCGACGCCCCGTCGACCAGGGCCGCCTCGGCGATCGCGTTCGGCAGGGTACGGAAGAACGAGTGCATGAAGAAGACGGTGAACGCCAGCGACCAGGCCACGTAGACCAGGATCAGCATGAGGTGCTTGTTCGGGCCGAGGAAGGGCAGCGTGACGCCCATGTTGTAGACGCCCTTGAACAGCGGCACCGCGGCCAGGTAGACCGGCAGGGTCAGCCCGGACAGGAACATGTAGTAGATCAACCGGTTGCCGGGGAAGTCGTAGCGGGCCAGCACGTAGGCGGCCATCGAGCCGAGCAGCATGGTGAGGAAGACGCTGCCGGTCAGCACCAGCACGGTGTTGAGGAAGAAGTCGCCGATGTGGCCCTCGGTCCAGGCCCGGGTGAAGTTGCCCCACTGCAACGTCTCGGGGAACAGCGACAGCGGCTTGCGGATGACCTCCGAGTCGGTCTTGAGCGCCGACATCACCACCCACAGCAGCGGGTAGACCACCATGATCGCCCAGACGGCCAGGAAGAGATGCGAGAAGCCGTTGAAGATCTTCGCCCCGGCGCGGCTGCCGCCGACGGCGGTGCGTGGGCCCGGCGTACGGTCCGGCGGTGGGGCCTGGTCGGACCCGGCCGGGGTGTGGGTCACCGTGCTCATCGTCGGTGTCTCCTCAGTACTCGATGCGCTCACGACGGGTGATCCGCAGCTGCAACGCGGCCAGCAGGATCGTGAAGATCGCCAGGGCCACCGCGATCGCGCAGGCGTAGCCGAACTGGCCCTTCTGGAAGGCGTTGAAGTTGATCACCGACGCGAAAATCTCGCTGGCGTGGTTCGGGCCGCCCTGGCTGGGCGTCATGACGTAGACGAGCGCGAACATGTCCAGCGCGATGAAGCCCAGGTAGACCCAGGCCACCGAGACGGTGTCGCGCAGCAGCGGCAGGGTGATCCGGAAGAAGGTGTGGAAGCGGCCCGCGCCGTCGAGGATGGCCGCCTCGTAGATGTCCTTCGGGATGGACTGCATGGCGGCGGAGAACAACACCATGTAGAAGCCGGCGCCGCTCCAGACCGCGATCACCAGCAGCCACCACAACACCGCCGGTACGCCGAGGAACGGCTCCGGGTCGTACACGAAGGTGATCGGGTCGTCCGGGTCGACCAGACCGATCTTCATCAGTACGCCGTTGATCAGCCCCTGGCCGTCCGCGCGGTAGATCTGTTGCCACATCACCGCGATGACGACCAGGGACAGCACCTGCGGGAAGAAGAAGATCACCTTGTACAGGCCGGAGCCGAAGACGCCCCGGATGCCGGCCTTGTCCTCGCGCCCGCCCACGTTGAGCAGGAACGCGAGGAACAGGGCCAGCGCGATGGTGAACAGCGGCACGGTGACCAGGAAGAAGACGTTGTGCCAGAACGCCTTTCTGATCAGCTCGTCGGAGAACAGCCGGAGGTAGTTGTCCAGCCCGACGAACTGTTGCCGGTCGGAGTAACCTCCCCAGTCGGTCAGCGAGTATCCGGCCGCCTGCAGGAAGGGCCACACCACGTAGAAGAGGTACAGCCCGACCGGCAGCGCCAGAAAACCCGTGACGAAACGCGCAACACCGTGCCGCATTTCCGCTCACTTCCTCGTTCGGTCAGATCGGGATGTCACGCGTTGCGGGTCTGCTTCTTGATCGACGAGTCCTTGGCCACCTTGTCGGCGGCGGCCTGCATCTTGTCGACGAACTGCGCGGCGGTGACCCGACCGGCCATCAGCTCCTGGGAGAGGTTCTGGCTCTCCTTGTCCAGGTCGGCGTAGAAGTCCCAGAACTTGGTCGAGATCAGGTCCTTCGGCGCGTTCTTCATCAGCTCGTTGGCGCTGGCCAGCGTCGGGTCGTCCACGTTGTCGCCGGAGCCCGCGGTCGAGGCGAGCGACTTGGTCAGCTCGGCGAACTTCGCCGAACCGGCCTTGGAGAGCACCGCCCGCAGGAACTCCTTCGCCGCCGCCTTGTTCGGGGCCTTGCTCGGCACCACGATGTTCTCGCCGGCACCGGCGTAGACGTCGTTGGGGGCCTTGTCGGTGGCACCCAGACCCCAGTAGTCGGAGATCTTCATCTCGAAGCCGGGCGGGATGGTCGCCGCCATCTCGTTCTTCAGCCAGGTGCCGACCTGGATGAAGGCAGCCTTGCCGTCCAGCCAGGCCTGCTGCGACTGGGTGTGGTCGAGCCGGCCGGGCAGCACCAGCTTGTCCTTGACCACCTTCTCCCACTGCTCCAACGCGGGCAGCACGCCCTCGGCCCGCCAGGCGTTCTCCTTCAGGTTGTCGATGTCGATGACCGCCTGCTTACCTGCCGACTTCCAGATGGTGGCCATCAGCGCCCAACGCGGGTAGTAACCGTGCACGGCGTCGTACACGTACGGTGCCATGCCCTTGGCCTTGATCTTCGGGGCGAGGGCGAAGAACTCCTCGAAGGTCTTCGGCGGCACCCAGCCCTCCTTGCTGAACAGGGCGGCGTTGTACCAGTTGCCCCAGACCGTGTAGGCGAGGTTGACCACGTAGAACTTGCCCTGGAAGGTGCCGTCGGCGACGGTGCCCGGCAGCAGGGTGTCGGCCACGGTCCCCGGGCTGTCCCAGGCCGGGGCGGCGAGCAGGTCGTCCAACGGCTCGATGGCGCCCTCGTTGACCAGGGTGCTGACGTCCATCATGTCGGCGCCCGAGTTCATCACCACGTCGCTGGGCGTGGTCGCCATCTTCGGCTGCTCTTCGGTCTTGATCTTCTGGGTGGAGCTCATGTTGACCGTGACGGTCGGGTGCTTGGCGTTGAAGATCGCCTTGTCTTCCTGCGCCCAGGCGTCACCCAGGCCACCGTTGAAGATGACCACCTTGACGGCGCTGTTCTCCTGCACGCCGAAGGGGTTGTCGTTGCTCTTCTCCCCGGTGTTGTCGGTGCTCGGGCTCGGCGTGCTGCCGGCGCAGGCGCTGAGCAGACCCGCGGCGGGGGTCACCAGGAGACCCGCGGCCGCCGCGCGGCGCAGCAGGGTCCGGCGGTTGAGATCGGGGTTAACGGACATCGTTCGTCTCTCCTTGTGGTGTCGGGTCAGGCGGTGCGCCGGAGACGCCCGGCGTACCGCGACTCGAGGGCGAGGTTGTGCGCGTCCCCACCGGGGACGTTGGCGGAGAGGTAGATAGGGGGCACCTCTCCGACCTGGTGGAACCGTCGTACGACCTCCGCGGTCAACAGCTGCGCCAGCAGCGCCGAGGTGACCGAGGAGACCGCACAGACCGCGCCGCCGCCCTCGAGCGGCAGCAGTGCGTCGCCGTACGGCGCGCCGTTGTCCAGCACGACGTCGGCGAGTTCGACGAGCCGCCGACCGGACGGATGGCGCGGAGCGACCCGACCGGTGTGCTCGACCGAGGTGACCGCGATCAAGGGGTGACCGCGTCCGGTGGCCAGCAGGGCAAGTTCGACAACCGACCCGTTGATGCCGGACTGGGACGCCACCACGAACACGTCCTGTGGCTGCGGTGCGGCGATCTCGTAGAGCTGGTGGGCGACGGCCGGATCGCGTTCCAGCTTCGGGTCGGTGAGCACGTCGCGTGGGGCGTCGCCGTGCAGGACAAGGTCGTGCAGGCTGATCCGGTTGGCGGGGACCAGCCCGCCGGCCCGGGCCACCAGCTCGGCGGCGAACGCCTCGGAGTGCCCGGCGCCGAACGCCTGGAGCACCCCGCCGGCCCGCAGGCTGTCGGCGATCAGGTCGGCGGCCCGGCCGAGTGGTTCGGCACCGGCGTCGACGATGTGGTCGAGCACCGGCCGGACGGCGTCGGCGTACCCCTGGGCACTGATCATGCGGTGGCTCCCCTCGCGGCCTTGTGCCCGTCGACGGCCTGGGCGGTACGCCGGAAGGCCGCGTGGGCGCGGTCGTGGGTGCGCTGGGCGACCGCGATGTAGAGCAGGTCCAGCACGACCAGTTGCGGGTGCCGGGCCGACAGCGCGTCCGGGCGGAAGGTGGTGGCCTGGCTCGCGGTGAGCAGCACGATGTCGGCCAGCTCGGCCAGCGGGGAGCGGCGGAACCCGGTCAGCGCGACGGTGGTCGCGCCTCGGCTGCCGCCCTCGGCGAGCATCTCGATGGCCTCCCGGGTCTGGCCGCTGTGCGAGATGCCCAACGCGACGTCGCCCGGCCGCAGCAGCGCGGCGGCGGCGAGCCCGGAGTGCACGTCGTTCCACGCCCACGCGGCCACCCCGATGCGGTGCAGGCTGAACTGCATCTCCTCGCCCACCAGGGCGCTGCCGCTGGCACCGAAGATGTTGACCCGGCTGGCCCCGGCGATGGCGACCGCGGCCCGTTCCACCTCGCCGAGGTCGAGCAGGGCGGCGGTGTCGTGCATGGCTCGGGTGTCGGCCACGATGATCTGCTCCAGCACCCGCTCCAGCGGGTCGCTCGGCTGGATCTCGCGTCCGATGTCGACGCTCCAGCCCGCCGAGCGGGCCCGGCCGGTTTCGGCGGCGATGCCCAGTCGCAGGTCGGCGTAGCCCTCGAAGCCCATCGCCCGACAGAACCGGGTGACTGTGGCCGGTGAGGTGCCGCTGCGTTCGGCCAGCTCGACGATGGTGGCGCGGGCCGCCGCCTCCGGGTCGCTGAGCACATGCTCGGCGACGCGACGCAGCGCGCCGGTCAGCTCGTCGACACCGGCCCGTACCCGGGCCAGCACGCCGTCGGAGGCGACGCCGACCCCTCGCCGGTCGACCCCGTCGGCATCGGCCACCGCGGTGCCCGCGGAGGTGTCCGCCTCGTGATCAACCATGGGACGCCTTTCCGAAAAGACTGTTAACTGTTAGTGGTAAAAGTTCTTACTGAAGCCACCTCCATGTCAAGACCGTGGGCGAAGTTTTCAAACTGTTACCTGGGACATTCCGGCCCCGACAGTTGCGCACAGCGCCCCGGCCAACGACCGTGACCAGCCTGAACGCACATCGATCAAGGAGGTGGGACGGTGTCCGGCAGCGTCGTGGTCGGCCTCGACGTCGGCGGTACGTCCACCCGCGCGCTCGCGGTGACTCTCGACGGTGACCGCCTCGGCACCGGCCGAGCCGGCGGCGGCAACCCCACCAGCCACGGTGCCGCCCACGCCGCCGAGCAACTCCTGATCGCGCTACGACAGGCCCTCACCGACGTCGACCCGACCCGCGTCCGGGCCGGCGTGATCGGGCTGGCCGGAGCCGGCCGACTACACGCCGACCCCGCCGCCCGGACCGCCGTCGACCACGCCTGGACCGCCGCCGGACTACGCTGCCCGTACGCCGTGCACGGCGACGCCCTGATCGCGTACGCCTCCGGCACGGCCGACCCCGACGGCACCATCCTCATCGGCGGCACCGGCGCCGTCGCCGCACAGGTACGCGACCTGCGGCTGGACCGCGTCGCCGACGGGCACGGCTGGCTGCTCGGCGACGCCGGCTCCGGCTTCTGGCTCGGCCGACAGGCGGTACGCCGACTGCTCACCGCCCTCGACACCGGCACCGACCCCGGCGACCTGGGCCGACGCGTGCTCACCGAACTGACCGGCTCGGCCGAGGTGGCCCCCCACCCCCGGGTCACCGTGGACACCCTCATCCAGACCGTCACCCGCCGCCCACCGGTCGAACTGGCCCGCCTCGCCCCGCTCGTCCTCGACGCCGCCGCCGACCCCACCGCCACCACGTTGATCACCGAGGCCGCCGCCCTGCTGATCGCCACGCTCGGACGGATCCGTCCCCCCGACGACACGCGGGCCCTGGTGCTCGGAGGTGGCCTGCTGACCGGCGACAACCCGCTGGCCGCTGCGGTGCACGCCCAGGCCCGCCGACACTGGTCGCACGCACCGATCGTCCCCGCCGGCGACGGCGCCGCCGCAGCCGCCTGGCTCGCCGCCCGCGACCTACCCGAGGCGACCGACCCGACCGCCCTCCACACCCGTTTGGTCCCACCCACTCCCTGACCCCGCGCCCACTCACGCCCTGACCGCATCCACCCCCAGACCGCGCCCACCCACAGACCGTCCCCCCAGACCGCACCCCACCCACACGCGCGCAGCCACCCGCATCACGCCGTCAGACCCGCCACATCGCCGCTGCGGGGAGGCCTTTGACGTGGTCGACGCCGAGACAGGACAGGCGACGCCGCACGGATGGGATCCGCCACGCCGCCAGAACCACGCCCGATCGCCGCGACAGGTGTCACTACACGCAGGAAACGCGTATCAGGCCGTCAAGATCACGCTCGATGTGGGATCGAGTGGTGTCGGAGACGATGGCGTACCACTCGATCCAGGATCGAGCGTGACCTTGAAGTCGCCCTGCGCGGGAACCCTGCCCTGGCCCCAGGCCGGGCACTTCCCGCTCTGGCGCCCCCGCCCTAGCCTCCGCCACCCCTGGCATCCCGCGCCCTGATCTCGCCACTCAATGCAACCCCCGCCTCGACCTTCGCCACTCCTGGCACCCTCGCCCTGGCCTCCGCCACCCATGGCATACCTGCGCGGGCTTCCCCTGCGCAGGCACCCCTGCCTGGGCCGGGGGCTGGCCGCGGGCTCGGGGTGGAAGGGCGTCGGCGGGCACTGTTGCGTGGGTTGAAGCAGAGCAAAGGGCCAGCAGAGGCCATGGCCGGGTTGGTGGGAGGCCAGAGGAGGGTGACGGCCGTGGTCGCGGCCCGCTCAAGGGTGTGATGCCAGCCGGGCACCGACATCGCCTCGGATGATCATGGCAGCTCGCATACGCTCGGTGCATGCGCCGGTTGGCCCGACTCGCCGCACGGACGCCGGCCGACCGCGAGCGCTATCTCGATCTGCTCCGGGCCTTGGCGATCGTGCTGGTCGTTTTCGGTCACTGGATGATCGCCACCATCTACTACGGCCCGCACGGGCGGCCCGACGGGCACTCGGCTCTGCCGGCGATGCCGTGGGCCTATCCACTGACCTGGGTCGTCCAGGTCATGCCGGTGTTCTTCCTGGTCGGCGGGTACGCCAACGCCGCCTCCCTCGCATCGCAGCGGGCTCGGGGCGGGGACGCCCCCGGATGGTTGCTCGGGCGCAGCGCCCGGCTCTTGCGGCCGACCACCGCACTGGTGCTGGTGCTCGCCGGCAGCGCCCTGATCGCCCGGCTGGTCGGTGCCGAGCCGGGTCAGGTGCGTACGGTGGTCTGGTTCGCGACCGTCCCGCTGTGGTTCCTCGCCGCCTACCTCGCGGTGGTGCCGCTGACCCCGGTGATGTACGCGCTGCACCGCCGCTTCGGGTTGGCGGTACTCGCGGTGCTGGCGCTGCTGGTCGCGCTGGGTGACCTCGGCCGCGCGTTCGGCCCGGCCGACCTGGCCCTACCCAACTACCTGTTCGGCTGGCTGGCCATCCACCAGGTCGGCTTCGCCTGGTACGACGCCCGCCGAGGCAACTGCCAACCGACAGGCATCACAAGCCCCACCACGGGCACCCGGCCAGGCACCGAGGCCGGAAGCAAGCCGAGCAAGTCGAGCGGGCGGACGGAGGGCTTCGCCAGGGTCCGGACCCGCTGCCTGCCGATGTCGCGGCGGGCGGCGTTGCTGATGATCGCGGGTGGGCTGGCCGTCGCGGTGCTGCTCACCGGACCCGGTCCGTACCCGGTGAGCATGATCAATGTGCCGGGTGAGCGGCTGGACAACGCCGCCCCGCCCAGCGTGGTGCTGCTCGCCGTGGCCACCGCCCAACTCGGGCTGATCCTGCTGCTGCGGGAACGGGCCGAACGGTGGCTGCACCGCAGCCGACCGTGGCAGGCGGTGATCGGCGTCAACTCGGTCGTGCTCACCGTCTTCCTCTGGCACCTCAGCGCGGTGATCCTGCTGGTGGGTGCGTTGGACGCGCTCGGGGTGCTGCCCACCCCGGCGGCCGGCACGGGTGCCTGGTTCGCCTGGCGGCTGCCCTGGCTGCTGATGTTGAGCGCGGTGCTGGCCGTACTGGTCACGATCTTCGGCCCGATCGAAGCCCGCACCGGCCGCTCAACAGCGACCCGACACCAGCCCGCCGACCAGCAGTCCACCGGCCAGCACCGACCGAACACCGCGCAGCGCCACCGGTGGGCGGTGGCCCGGGGCGCGACCGCCGTCGCCGGTTACGCGGCCGTGGTGTACGCGATGGCGGCCAACAGCGTCGCCGCGAAGACCGCGCCGGACCCGTTCGGCCTGCCGGTGGCCGCGCTGGTGGCGTACCTGGTCGGGGCGGGTGCCCTGCGGCTGCTCAGGTCTGGGTGGGGAAGCCGAGGTTGACCCCGCCGTGGCGGGGATCGAGCCAGCGGCTGGTGACCACCTTGCCCCGGGTGAAGAAGGCGACGCCGTCCGGGCCGTGCGCGTGCAGGTCACCGAAGAGCGAGGACTTCCAGCCGCCGAACGAGTAGTACGCCATCGGCACCGGGATCGGCACGTTGACGCCGACCATGCCGACCTCCACCTCGTGCTGGTAGCGCCGGGCGGCACCGCCGTCGTTGGTGAAGATCGCCGTGCCGTTGCCGTACGGGCTGGCGTTGACAAGTGCCACCGCTTCGTCGTACGAGGCGACCCGCAGCACCGACAGCACCGGCCCGAATATCTCGTCCGTGTAGATCGACATGTCGGGGGTGACGTGGTCGAACAGGGTGGGGCCGAGCCAGAAGCCGTCCGGGTCGCCGTCGGGCGTCACGTCGCGACCGTCGACGACCGGCACCGCGCCGGCGGCCACCCCTGCCTCCACATAGGACCGTACCCGGTCGGCGTGCGCGGCGGTGACCAGCGGCCCCATGTCGCAGCCGCGCCGACCGTCACCGGTACGCAGTCCGGCCATCCGCTGCGCGATGCGCGCCACCAACTCGTCGGCGACCGGTTTCACCGCCACCAGCGCGGAGATCGCCATGCACCGCTCCCCCGCCGAACCGAACCCGGCGTTGACCGCCGCGTCGGCGGCCAGGTCCAGGTCGGCGTCGGGCAGCACCACCATGTGGTTCTTCGCCCCGCCGAGCGCCTGCACCCGCTTACCGGCCATGGTGGCGCGCTGGTACACGTACCGGGCGACCGGGGTGGAGCCGACGAAGGACACCGCCTTGACCGCCGGGTGTTCCAGCAGCGTGTCGACCGCCTCCTTGTCGCCGTTGACCACGTTCAGCACCCCGTCGGGCAGGCCGGCCTCGGCGAACCACTCGGCCAGCAGCAGGGCCGCGCTCGGGTCCTTCTCGCTCGGCTTGAGCACCACCGCGTTGCCCGCGGCCACCGCCACCGGCACGAACCACAGCGGCACCATCACCGGGAAGTTGAACGGGCTGATCACCGCGACCACCCCGAGGGGCTGGCGCAGACTGTACGAGTCGACCTCGGTGGAGACGTTCTCGCTGTAGCCGCCGCGCAACGCCGAGGGGATGCCACAGGCGTACTCGATGACCTCCAGGCCGCGTTGCACCTCGCCGGCGGCGTCGGCGAGCACCTTGCCGTGCTCGGCGGTGATCACCTCGGCGAGCCGGTCGCGGCGGGCGTGGACCAGCTCACGGAAGGCGAACAGCACCGCGGTCCGCTTGGCCAGCGAGGCGTCCCGCCAGCTGCGGGCCGCCCGCTCGGCGGCCTCCACCGCAACCGCGACGTCCGTGGCGGAGGCCAGCTCCACCTGCGCGGTACGCCGACCGGTGGCCGGATCGAAGACGTCCCCACGCCGCGCCGAACTGCCGCTGACCCGCTTGCCGTCGACGAAGTGCCCGATCAGGTTCATGGGGTCACCGCCTCGGCGGCGCAGGAGCGGATCGCCTCGACCAGGATGGCCAGTCCTTCGCGGGCCTCGTCCTCGGTCAGGGTCAGCGGCGGTCCCATCCGCAGCACGTTGCCGTAGAGGCCACCCTTGCCGACCAGCAGACCACCGGCCCGGCACGCCTCGAAGACGCCGGCGGCCAGTGCCGCGTCCGGTTCGGCGGTGCCCGGTCGGACGAACTCGACGCCGAGCATCAGGCCCTTGCCGCGTACCTCCGCGACGCAGTCGAGGCCGCCCACGGCGGCGCGCAGGCCGTCGACGAGGATCGCGCCGGTGCGGGCCGCGTTGGCCTGGAGGTCGTGGTCGAGCAGGTAGTCCAGCACGGCGTTGCCGGCGGCGGTGGAGATGGGGTTGCCACCGAAGGTGGAGAAGCTGATCGCCGGCACCGACTCCATCACCTCGGCCCGACCGACCACACCGGCCAGGGCGAAGCCGTTGCCGATGCCCTTGGCGAAGGTGAGCAGGTCCGGGGTGACGCCATGCGCCTGGTAGCCCCAGAAATGCTCCCCGGTACGCCCCCAACCGGTCTGCACCTCGTCGGAGACGAGCAGGATGCCGTGTTCGTCGAGGACCTTCTTCCAGGCGGCGAAGAGACCGTCGGGGCCGTGCACGAAACCGCCGACGCCCTGGATCGGCTCGGCGAGCAGGCAGGCCACGTCCCCGCTGGTCTGGGTGGCGAGCACCTCCCGCAGATCCTCCACGGCCGCGTCGATCCGGTCGGCCTCCGGCAGCCGGGACAGCAGGCCGCGCAGCCGCTCACCGGAGTGCAGCCAGGCCACCTGGAGGGGGTTGAGCTGGCTGGCCGACCAGCCTCGGTTGCCGGTGATGCCCATCGTCGCGTACGACCGGCCGTGGTAGCTGTTGCGGACCGCGAGGACCTGGTGGGAGCGGCGATGGTTGGTGGCCATCAGCAGGGCGGCCTCGTTGGCCTCGGTGCCGGAGTTGGTGAAGAAGACCCGCGCGTCCGGGATGCCGGAGAGTCGGGCGATCTTCTCGGCCAGTTCGACCTGCTGACGGATCAGGTAGAGCGTCGAGGTGTGCACGATCCCGGTGGCCAGTTGCCGCTGCACCGCCTCCCGGATCTCGGCGATGTCGTACCCGATCATGTTGGTCAGCACCCCGCCGAAGAAGTCCAGGTAGGTGCGGCCCTGCGCGTCGGTGACCCGGCGGCCCTCGCCGGAGACCACCTCGATCGGATCGGCGTAGTAGAGCGGCATCCAGGACGGAAGCACGGCCCGGTGTCGAGCCAGCAGGTCGTCGGAGGTCATCGTCGCACCCTTCGGTTCGCGGTACCGGCACGCTTTCACCACCGTCGCTGCCCGGACAAGAGTCAACGTGTCGCGGATGGACCCACACTGCCTGACACAACGTCAACGCTTTCCGTGGTACTTCCGCCATACCGCCGCGCTTCCGGTGGCCGCATTGGGCCCGGGCCGCGTTTTCCGTTGCCTGCCGGGTCGACACCTCGTTACTGCGACGGGGTGCCGCCGTCGGCCGGTAGCATCCGATCCGTGTCTGAGTGTGCCGTTCCGTCGCCCGGCACCACCGACCCCAACCGCTCGTCCCCGGCGCCGCCGAGCACCCCGACCGTGCCCCTGCCGCAGGCCACCTGGGCCGCTGAGACCGGCGGGGATGTGCGCGTGGACGGCATCGCCGGCTGGGTCGGCAGTGCCCCGCTACGCGGGCTGGTGGCGCACTTCGGTGGGCGATGGCCGCACGGCGATCTCGGCGCGGTGCTCGCCGGGCTGGACGCCTTCTCCGCCCGGTGCTGGGACTTCCGCGCCGGCCGGGAACGCCCCGAGGCCCGGGAGCCGAACCTCGACCCGGCCACCGTGGAGTTGGTGTACCGGTGCGCCGACGCGCTCGGCCTGGTCCGCGCCCGGCCACCGGCCCGCAGCCGGTACGCCCACCTGGTGGTGCTGGGCGGCCTGGCGCACGCCTGTCTGCGCCGGGTCGCGTACGCCGGGCATCTGCTGCGTACCGGGATGGACGTCGCCGGTGAGGTGGCGGTGCTGGGCAGCTTCCGGCAGTTGTCCGAGGTGGAACGGCGTACCCTCGCCGAGGTCGGGGTGACCGGCTGCGACACCGAGGTCGACGCGCTGGACGCGGCGGTACGTCGTACGTTCGCGGTGTCCGAGCCGGAGACCGAGGACGGTCTGGACGCCGACCACCCGCACCACTCCTGGTCGTCACGCACCTACCGGCCGGCCGGGCAGCCGCCGGTGCGGGTGCTGGCTGCCCCGTCGAGCGAGCCGGAACGCCGCCGCGCGCACACCGCCGACACCCAGCGCTTCTGGGCCGAGCACGCCCAACTGGCCCGCGCCGACGAGGTGCTGCTGGTCACCGCGCCGATCTACGTGCCGTTCCAGCACTGCGACGCGCTACGCACCCTCGCCCTGCCGTACGCCTGCGAGGTCGAGACCGTCGGCGTCGACCCCATGCTGCCCGACCTGAACCGGCTGCCCGAGCCGACCCTCACCCCTGGCCGCTACCTCCAGGAGATCCGCTCGGCCATCCGCTCCCTGCGCGCCCTGCACACCGCCGTCGGCACACCACCCGCCACGGCCCAGAGCGGGCTGCACCGTGTCCGAGCCGGCCGGGGCGGAACCGGTACGGCGCAGCCGTCGTCGGATCCGTGACGGCACCGAAGACGTGAACAGGAGGAGTGGATGGCTCACCCGCCTCGCCATGGCAGGCGAGCAGTGCTGCTGCTGGCGCTGGCCGTCACCGGCTCGATCCTGACCGCCGGCTGCGCAGACCCGGCGGCCCCCGGCGCGGGGGCGCAGGATCCGGAGTTGGTGAGCGCGGCCCAGGTCGTGGAGGCGGAGCTGCGGCAGTCGTTCGAGGACACCTTTGCCGGGCTCCAACTCGACCACGCGGCGAACCGGCTGATCGTCTACCGGCGGCCGGACCCTCGACTGGACGCCCGGGTACGGGAGCTGGCCGCGTCGGTCACCGTCGATCTGCGGGACGCGGCGTACTCGCTTGCCGCCATGCGTCGCACGGTGGACCGCGTGGTCGCCGACAGCGGATACTGGGCCGAACGGGGCATCACGATCACCGGGGCGGCACCCCGGGCGGACGGCTCGGGAGTCTCGGTCTACACCCGCACCGGTGACGAGGCGGAGCGCACAGCGTTGTCCGAGCGCTATCCGGAGATGCCACTCGACGTGCAGAAGCGGACGATCGTGCCGCCGACCCACCAGCCGCCGTCCGACATCGTGATCGGCTGAGCAGGCCGCACCGACCGATGGGCGGGATCAGCAGGAGCCCGACCGATCTCTCGGCCGGGCTCCCGGGTCGCCGGTCAGCCGACGTTGATCCGTACGCCGATCGTGTTCATGATGTCCACGACCTCGCCGTAGAGGACGCTCGACGAGCACGCCCGGCCAGGGTAGACGTAGCCGGTGCAGGGTCGCTCCTGGTTCAGGTCGATGGCGGAGATGACGCCCCGGGCGATGGCCCGCTGGTCCGTCGTGCGGATCGCGTAGACCGGGCCGCCGCTGTCCCCGTTACCGGCCACCGAGACACCGGGCAGCTGGGCGTTGACCATGTTGGTCATCACGCCGACGCCATGCGCCGGCGGGTCGAACTGGTACGAGATGCCGGTCGCGGCGACCCGGATGCCGCACACCGTCCCGGTGTACGAACCGGAGGTGCAGACCAGCTCCCCGATGGTGCTCCGACTCGCGCCGCCGACCCGGATTCCGCTCGTCGCACCGAGGTCGTTGTTGTTCGGGTTGACCGGTGTGCCGTGGTAGACCGCGTTACCCGCGCCGTCCGGGGTCAGGATGGCGTGCCCGTCGTGCGCGAGGGCGCGGCTGGTGATGGTGCTTCCGTAGGTGTTCCGCTCCGGGCCGTTGCCGAAGTTCACCGCGCCCGTACGCCACTCACCCTGGCCGCAGTGGGCCGCGCTCAGCAGGTACGTCGCGACACCGTTGAGCCCGGTCACCCCGAACGCGTTGCTGCAACTGCCACCGGCGGTGCGGTCCATGTAGCCACCACCCCAGTAGGGGCCCCAGTCGTACCAGCGGCTGGCCGGGACGAGTTCGCTGCTCAGGTCGACGGTGAGCGGGTACTTGCTGTCGAGCGCGGGTACCGACCGCAGCGCGGACGCCACACTCGTGCCGGCCGGCAGACCACCGATGTTGACCTTGATGCCACTGCCGTCCGGCATCGGCATCGCCGCCATCACCCGTTGCGCGGACGGCTTGCCGGAATGCAGCGGCAGCCGGACGAGACGTTCCACCTCGCGACGCAGCTCCGCCTCGGTGTAGGCGGCCGACCGGACGACGACCGTGATGCCCGCGCTGCGGGCACGCCCGATCTCGGCCGCGACCGTCTCGGGCATCGTGCCGGCCCAGTAGAGCCGCAGCGTGTTGCGTTCCGGCTCGACGACGATCCCCGCCACGTCGCCGGAGGCCGTCGCGCCCTTCGCGGCGAGGTCTCGAATGGTGGTGACGACCCCGCTCAGCTCCTCCTGTGCCCGCATGGCGGCGAGCAGCGATGGAGTCATTCCGGGCGTCTTCGCCAGGAGATCGTCAACGTTGCTGATGACGGATCTGTCCGATGCGGATGGTCCTGGAGCGGCCAGTACGGCCGAGGGGGTGGCAGCCACGGCGACCGCCAGCACCGTGACGAGGGCGGCCGGACGTAAGGCGGACAGGCGTTTTCCCATGAACACTCCCCGAAGTGTTGACTGTGGTGCGACACATCGATACATCGATGATCACGCTTGCCGTGCTGCCGACCGTAATCGACTCACATACGATCCGCAACCATCTTCAAGGGATGTTCACCAATACAACACTCATCGACCCGCCCGAAATCGGGCAGGTCGATCGAGCCGGAAGCCGGCGGAGATGGACTACCTCGGGGCGGTGGCCCGGACGGCTTCGGCGAAGACCTCCGAGCGGTGTTCGAAGTTGCGGAAGCGGCCGTAGCTGGGAGCGGCCGGGGAGAGTAGGACGACACCGCCGACCGGCGTGACCTGGCGGGCCAACTGGACGGCGGCGGCGAGGTCGTCCACCAGGTCGGTACGCACCTTCGGCAGGCCGGCGAGCGCCTCGATGATGCGCGGGCCACTGTCCGGGATGCCGATCACGGTCAACTCCCGCTCCGCCAGGTGCTCCCGCAGCGGGGTGTAGTCGACACCTCGGTCGTTGCCGCCGACGATCACGGTCAACGGCCGTCCCTCGTACGCGTCGATGGCGTGGATGGCCGCGTACGGGCTGGTGGCCAGGGTGTCGTCGACGAAGGTCAGGCCGGACGGGTCGACGATCTCGGTCAGCCGATGGGCCAGCCCCTGGAACTCGGCCACCGCCACGGCCAGGGCGTCCTTGCGGCCGACGACGTCGACACCGAGCGCGTCGAGCACCGCCAGGGCGACGCAGAGGTTGCCCTCGTTGTGCCGGCCGACCAGCGGCAGCACCGCCCGGGGGAACAGCGGCCGGTCGACCAGGTGGAACCAGGGGGTGCCGTCCGGCCCGCCGGCCACGTTCACCGAGTCCGCCGTGCCGGCGCGGATCGCCGCCCGGTCGCCCAGCTCGAACGCCAGCCGGGGGTCGGCGCCGTTGACCACCACCGTGCGCGGCCCGTACGCGATCAGGTTGAGCTTGTCGCGGTAGTACTCCCGTTCGCCGCCGTGCGCGTCGAGATGCTCGGGGAACAACGCGGTCACCACCGCCACCCGGGGCGAGTCGGTCAGGTCGCTGCACTGGTAGCTGGACAGCTCCAGCACGTACAGCTCCGCCTCCGGCAGGTCCAGCGTCGGTACGCCGATGTTTCCGCCGAAGACGTTGGGCCGGTCCATCGCCGTCAACAGGTGGTGGATCAGGCTGGACGTGGTGCTCTTGCCCTTGCTGCCGGTCACCCCGACGGTGCGGTCACCGTGGTCGGCCATCCACAACGCGGTGCCCTGGGTGATCGTGACGCCCCGGCGACGCAGCTCCACCAGCCACGGGTGGGTCTGCGGCACGCCCGGCGAGCGGACCACCACGTCGGCGGCGGCCAGCCGCGCGAAGCCCTCCTCGCCGGTGATCAGCGGGGCGGCCTCGGCCAGCGGCCCCTCCCAGGGCAGCGTGAGGAAGTTCGCGCTGTCGTCCACGGCGACCAGGTCCGCCGGTCCGTGGGCGGCGATCGCGATCACCGCGGCCCGGCCCTCCCGGCCGGCCCCCCAGACGGCGACGGTACGTCCGCGCAGGTCAGACAGGCGCACAACTTCTCCTCGGGGGCGACGACGACAGGGCACGTACGCGGTCCGGCGGAGCCGGGCACGGCCGGACGAACCAGGGCCTAGTATGGCGTGTGCCCAACACGCAGCTGGCGCGGATGGACTCCTTCACCTTCCCGTCCTACTCGATCGACCTCTCCACCGGCGAGGCGCTGTTCGACTACGCGCTGACCGGCCCGGACGGCGAGCAGCGGTTCACCGAAGTGATCACGTTGCCGGTGCCCGAGCAGTCACCGTCGGACGCGGCCGTGGCGGCCCTCGGCCGGGTCCTGGAGCTGCTGCACGTGGTGGCCGGGGTCAGCTACTACAAGGCCGCCGCGCCGGGGCAACTCGTGCTGCCGGCGCCGCTCGGCCCGGCCGCCGCCGAGTTCGTCACCGCCGTCTACACCAAGGGCCTGGCCGAGTACGCCTACCGCAACCAGTTGCCGTACGTGCTGGAGTTGACGCCGCAGATCCCGCAGGGCCGGGTACGCCCCGCCGCCGAGTACGACAACTCCGACCGGCGGCCGCTGTCTGCGGTGGGTGGCGGCAAGGACTCGATCGTCAGCCTGGAGGCGTTGCGCCGCGCCGGTCTCGACCCGGTGCCCTTCTCGGTCAACCCGAACCATGTGATCAAGGCGGTGAACGCCGCCTCCGGGCTCACCGCGCTGGCGGCGCGGCGACGCCTCGATCCGGTGCTGTTCGAGTTGAACGCGGCCGGGGCCCGTAACGGGCACATTCCGGTCACTGCGATCAACTCGCTGATTGCGGTCGCCACGGCGGTGTTGCACGGGCTGGGTCCGGTGGTGATGTCCAACGAGCGCTCGGCGTCCGACCCGAACCTGATCTGGAACGGTCACGAGATCAACCACCAGTGGTCCAAGGGGGTGGCGGCCGAGGGGCTGCTGCGGGCCGCCCTGGCCGAGCACGCCGGGTTGACCGAGCCGTACTTCTCCCTGCTGCGTCCGTTGTCGGAGCTGCACATCGCCCGACTGTTCGCCACCATCGACCGGTACGACGATGTGGTGACCAGTTGCAACGCCGCCTTCAAGCTGCGCGACGCGAGTGAACGCTGGTGCCGCGACTGCCCCAAGTGCCGGTTCGTCTTCCTGGCGCTGGCGCCGTTCATGTCCCGCCAGCGGATCACCCACATCTTCGGCGGTGACCTGCTCGCCGATGCCACCCAGATCCCCGGCTACCGGGAACTGCTCGGCATCGACGGGCACAAGCCGTTCGAGTGCGTCGGCGAGGTGGAGGAGTCGGTGGTCGCGCTGAGCCTGCTCGCCCAGCAGCCCGAGTGGCGGGACACCCCGGTGGTGACCGCCCTGGTCGCCGCCCTGCCGGACACCGCCTGGGAGACCGCCGCCACCTCCGACACCTTCACCCCGAGCGGCGGCCCCTCCTACGTGCCGCCCACCTACGCCAAGGCCCTGAACTCGCTCACCGCATGAAGAGGCGGTGAGCGCCACACGAGGGGGCGGTGGGTGCCGCGCGGTCACCGAAAGGTGCCCTGGTTTCGGAAAAGTGCCTTCTTCCCAGGTCGACGCCACTCTCTTACGGTTCCTGAGTAACCATTAGAGAGCTAGAGGAGGCGCTTCGTCATGGCCGTGACACTTGTGAACCCCAGCGGGCTGCCGGAAATCGACGTGTACCGGCAGGTGTCGGTGGCGACCGGGTCGAGGATCGTCCACGTCGCCGGGCAGGTCGCCTGGGACGCCGAGGGCCGTACGGTCGGCGAGGGGGATCTCGCCGCGCAGGTCGAGCAGTGCTACCTCAACGTCGCCACCGCACTTGCCGGGGTCGGGGCCAGCTTCGCCGACGTGGTGAAGTTGACCGTGCACGTCGTCGACTGGACGCCGGAGCAGATGCCCGTACTGCTGGACGGCATCGCCCGGGCGGCGGCCAAGCTGGGCGACACGCCGGCCGCACCGGCCTCGCTGTTCGGGGTCGCGGCCCTGGACGTACCGGAGCATCTGGTGGAGGTCGAGGCGACCGCCGTGCTCGATTGACCGGTAGCGGTCCCGGCCCGGCGGTGGGCCGGGACCGCTGATCGCGCGTGGCGGCCGGGACCGTCAGTCGGCGTCGAACCGGCGGCGGGACGCCTCGATGTGACCCAGGTGGCGCTGGGTCCAGGCGCACACGCCGTCGACCACCCCGCGCAGCGCCTGACCGGCCTCGGTCAGGGTGTACTCGACGCGGGGCGGCACGGTCGGGTACACCTGCCGCTCGACCAGGCCGTTGCGTTCCAGCATGCGCAGGTTCTGGGTGAGCATCTTGTGACTGATGCCGCCGATGACGTCCCGCAGTTCGCTGAAGCGCATGGTGCGCTGCCCGAGGAACTCGATGATCAGGAACGCCCACTTGTTCGCCACGTCGGAGAAGATCTCGCGGGCCAACGAGTCGGCCCGGGCCAGGTCGGCCTCCGGGGGCAGCTCGCTGATCTCGGCTCTGGTTCCCACCTCGTAACTCTCCATCGGTTCTCCAGTAACCGCAAGAGAGTCAGGGGGTGCGGATGGCGTCCAGGGCGAGCAGGGCGACGTGCAGGGAGAGGCAGGCGTCGACCGAGTCCAGGTCGACGTCGAGGATCCGACCGATGCGGGCCAGCCGTTCGTAGAAGGCGGGTCGGGACAGGTGCGCCGCCGAGGCCGCCGCCGACTTGTTCCGGCCCTGTTCCAGGTACGCGCGCAGGGTGCCGAGCAGCTGCTCGCGCGGATGCCGGGCGTCGTACGCCAGCAAAGCCCCCAGCTCGCGCTCGACGAACGTCTGCAGTCGCGGCTCGTCGCGCAGCAGGTGCAGCAGCCCGGCGAGCCCGACGTGCGGCAGCCGGAAGATCGGCAGGTCCCGCCGGTCCCGCCGGGCCGCCTCGGCGACCTGCCGGGCCTCGATCAGCGACCGTCCCGCCTCCCGCAGGCTGCCCACCCCCGAACCGGCGGCGATGATCAGGCCGCCGGGGCGGCGCGACGCCGGGTCGGGCGGGCGGCTGTCGGGGCGGGTACGGCGCAGCGCGGCCGCGAACGCCGTCAGGGCCCGCTCCTCCCCCGCCGCGTCGGCGAGCGCCAGCAGCACCCCGACCGCCTGGTCGTCGACCGCGCTGGTCAGCCCGGTCAGCTTCGCCTCGCGCAGCGCCTGACCTACCGTCTCGGCCAGGTCCCGCAGGCGGGTCGCCCCGGGTTCGGCGCCGGCCAGGCCAGGATCACCACCCGGGTCAGCGGCCGGGCCGTTGTCTGCCGGGTCCTCACCGCGATGCCGCACCACCACCCCGACCAGGTGTCGGCGGTCCAGCGTCAGCCCCAGCGCCCGCGCCCGCAGGGCCACCTCGTCGACCGGCCGGGTGCGGTCCAGCAGCGCGGTGAGCAAGGTGCGGTGGATCTGCCGTTCCCACCCTTCGGCGTCGCGGCGGATCAGCCGCCCCAGCGCCA
The DNA here is from genome assembly GCF_000204155.1 of Micromonospora maris AB-18-032. Lineage (NCBI taxonomy): Bacteria > Bacillati > Actinomycetota > Actinomycetes > Micromonosporales > Micromonosporaceae > Micromonospora > Micromonospora maris. The sequence continues at coordinate 4,692,784 of NC_015434.1, forward strand.
GGGTCGACGCGGCCCGCTCCACCAGGATGGTCAGCCGGGTCGGCGGCACGGCGAGGCCACCCACCACGTCGTCCGCGTCGTTCGACTCGCCGTCGCCCGGTCCGCTCGGGTCGGTGCCGCCCGGGCTGAGGTCGACGCCGCCCGGCCAGCGCAGCAGCAGCCGACCCCAGTCCTCACCCCGGGCCCCGACCATGGTGACCAGCCAGCCGCTGTCCGGGTCGTACGCCGTACGCCCGGCGGGCCGGATCCGACGCGAGTGCTGCTCCCACCCGTCGAGCAGCAGTGCGGCGTTCTCCCGCGCCGGGTCGTAGGCGAGCACCTGACGGGACAGGTTCTCCAGCACCACCGGGCAGCCGGACAGCTCGGCGGCCTGCCGGATCACCTCGTCCGGTTCGGCGCCCTCCACCGACAGTTCGGTGAACCGTTGGTGGATCTCCTCGGTCGCCCGCAACTCGGTGAGCTGGGCGTCCACGATCAGGGCGTGCACCGCCTCGGTGATCCGTACGAACGGGGTGGCCCGGCGCAACTCCACCAGCGGCAGGCCGTGCCGCCCGGCAGCGGCGGCCATCACCTTCGGTACCCCGGTGAGGTAGCGGCGACCGAGTTCGACCACCAGTCCGGAGACGCCGACACCGGCCAGGTCGGCGATGAACGCCCGCAGCCCGGCGTCGTCGGCCGGCAACCCGATGCCGGTGGTGAGCACCAGTTCGCCACCACCGAGCAGGGTGGCGATGTCGGGTACCTCGGCCACGTGCACCCACCGCACCGGCCGGTCCAGTCCCGCCTCTCCGGCGACCAGACGCGGGGCGCCACGACGGACCGGGTCAAGCGCCAGGACCTGACGGACGGTGGGGAACACCCGCGACACGTTACCGTCCGTGATTCCGCTGCCGGTAACCGCAGGTCAGCTCAGAGCGGGTCGTCGCGCCCCAGTTCCCAGCAGGCCACGGCGGTGGCGGCGGCGACGTTGAGCGAGTCGACACCGCGCCGCATCGGGATCACCACCCGCACGTCACTGGCGGCCATCGCCGCCTGGGTCAGCCCGGCGCCCTCGGCACCGAGCAGCAGCGCGGCCCGGGCCCGCTGGGCGGGCGTCAGCCGCTGGATGGGTACCGCGTCGGGGGCCGGGGTCATCGCCAGCACGGTGAAGCCGGCGTCGCGTACCTGCGCCAACGCCGTCGGCCAGGGATCCAGTTTCGCGTACGGCACGGCGAACACCTCGCCCATGCTGACCCGTACGCTGCGCCGGTAGAGCGGGTCGGCGCAGGACGGCGAGAGCAGCACCGCGTCCACCCCGAGCGCGGCGACGGCCCGGAAGATCGCCCCCAGATTGGTGTGGTTGTTGACGTCTTCGAGGATGACCGTCCGACGGGCCGTGGCCAGCACCTCGGCGGCGCTGGGCAGCGGCTTGCGGCGGAACGAGGCGAGCACCCCCCGGTGCACGTGGAAGCCGGTGGCCTCCTGCAACACGTCGGGGGTGGCGGCGTACACCGGGGCGTCGCCGGTGTCCAGGTCGGCGAGCTGGTCGACCCGTTTGGCGTCGACCAGGTACGACCGGGCCGGGTAGCCGGCCCGCAGCGCCCGGCGCAGCACCAGCTCCCCTTCGGCGATGAACAGCCCGTGCGGGGGCTCCCACCGGGTGCGCAACTCCACGTCGGTGAGCGCGCGATAGTCGGCGATCCGCTCGTCGTCCGGCTCGGTGATCAGCTCCACAGGCACCCGGCAATTCTGCCGCCTCGCGTCTGGCTCGCCGGCCCGGCCCCGGACAGGTGCGCCCCGGACGTCGTCAGGTACGGCGATGTTGCGGTATCGACCCGGCCCGCACCCCGCAACTTCGGCGTTGTTGCTCGGCACGCCGAGGCCCCGCGCGCGGCGGTCCCCGGCCGCGCTGGTGGCGGGGCCGGGGACCGTCGGTCAGGGGTCAGGCGATGGTGCAGGTGGCGCCGTTGAGCGTGTACGACGACGGTCTCGCCGAGTTGCCGGTGTGGGTGGCCTGGAAGCCGATGCCGACCGAGGCACCCGGGGCGATGCTGCCGTTGTACGACACGTTGCGGGCGGTCACCTGCCCGGAGGTGGGCGAGTAGCTGGCGTTCCAGCCACCGGTGATGTTCTGCCCGCCGGGCAGGGTGAACACCAGCGACCAGCCGTTGATCGCGCTGCCACCGGTGTTGGTGATGGTGAGGTCCTGGGTCAGGCCGTTGTTCCAGGCGTTGACCGTCACCGCGACGCGGCAGGCACCGCCCGGCGGCGGGGTCGTCGGGCCGGGCGGCGGAGTGGTCGGGTCCGTCGGCGGCGGGGTGGTCGGGTCCGTCGGCGGCGGGGTGCTGCTGCCGAACTGGGTGAAGAACCGCCAGGTCTCCGCCGGCAGCCAGGTCCGGGAGCCGCTGTCACCGGGCGCGCCGTCCTGCGGTGCGGCGATGTGCCCCTCGTCGAAGGCGGCCCACACCACCGGGTAGCCCGCCGCGCAGCCGGAGTACGTGGTGGTGCGGTGGGTCAGGCTGCCCTGGGACGGCTCCGGCGGGTTCTGCGGGGTGCACCCGTTGTTGTTGACGAACCGGTCGCGCAGCGACCGTCCACCGGAGATGCCGAGGACGTTGTCCCGGATGCCGTGCGCCCCGAAGTAGGCGATCCGACCGTTGCCGCCACTGCATCCGCTGATCAGGCCACCGGCGTACACCGCGACCGCGCGGAACACGTTGGGTCGGGCGCAGGCCAGCGCGTAGCTCATCCCGCCGCCCCAGCTGAAGCCGAGCGCGAAGCGCTGCGTGGTCTCCACGCAGAGGTTCGCCTCCACCTGCCGGAGCAGGTCGTCGACGAAGGTGACGTCCTCGCCGCCGGAGTTGGCCCAGCCGGCGTTGAGGCCCTGCGGCGCAACGAAGATGGTGCTGTTGTTGGCCAGTTGCCGCAGCCCGTAGTACGACCAGGTGTCCCGCTGCACCGTCTGCCCGGTGTCCACGTCGACGGCCGAGCCGCCGCGCCAGTGGAAGCCGAGCACCAGCCGGTACGGGTGGTTGTTGTTGTAGTTGGCCGGGATCCGCAGGATGTAGCTGCGGCTCTTGCCGTTGCTCTGGATCGTGTGCGTACCGCTGTTGAGCCCCGGCGCGCGGCCGCAGCCCGCGGTCGCGGCCAGGGTGCCGACGTCGGTGGTCGACGCCGTCGCGGTGGGGCCGGTGGCCAACGCCACCCCGCCCACGCTCAGCACGAGCATCGCCGCGATCGCGGCGGGCCCGAAGATCGATCTGGGTCTCACCATCATGTTGCTCCGTCTCCGCGTCGCACCGGACGCGCGGAAGGTGCCGCTGCACCGTTGGTGGTGGTCGATGAGCTCGCCCTGCTCCGCGTACCCGTCCGGCACGGACGTGCCCACCGCGGACCCCGGGGCGGCCGTGAAGAGATTCGGCGGCACCCGGTCGGGATCCGCGTCGCCCGTCGGTCGGCGTCGCGGTCTCGCCCACTCGCCGGAATCCCGGACCGGCTCAGGGCGCGTCAAGCGTGTGCCCGGCTCCCGCTCGGACCGTATCGTGTGAGCGATAACATATCAAGACTTGTGGATGTCTTGCTTGCGGCCCGCCGGCACCGAGTCAGCTCGGCAGGGTGATGAACCGCGGCGGCACGTGCCGGGTGAGCCAGACGCCGTTGGCGGCCCGGTAGAGGACGAGGCCCGCGACGTGCATCCCGGCGGCGTCGATACGCAGCACGACCGGCTTGCCGCGCCGGGCACCGACCCGCGCGGCGGTGTCCAGGTCGGACGACAGATGCACATGGGTACGCTCACCCGACGTCAGCCCCTCGACGCGGATGCCGGGCAGGAACCGGGCCACCGTGCCGTGGTAGAGCACCGTCGGCGGCACCGCCGGTGCCAGTTGCAGGTCGACCGCGATGGTGTGGCCCTGGGCGGCCCGGATCCGGCCCTCGCGAACCTCGAACCGCTGCTTGTCGGTGTTGCCGACCAACTGGTCGAGCAACGCCGGAGTGACCGGTCGACCGTGCCGGGCCAACGCGGCGAGCAGCACGTCCACCGGCACCCAGCCCGCCTCGTCGAGGGTGACCCCGACCGCATCCGGCCGATGCCGCAGCACGTACGACAGGAACTTGCTGGTCGAGGTGAGCCGGTCGGTCATCGGGGCGTACCGGCCCGGTCGGGCTCGACGGGCGGGGACACCCCGGCCCGGCCGGTGCGGTCGGGCGGCGGAAACTGGCTGAGGAAGTCGCGGACCAGATGGGCTCGCGGTTGTCGCCAGGTGGCCCAGTAGCGGATCTTCGGCAGGCCGTCGATCGGCACGGCACGCAGACCGTCGGGCAGCCCCACGCAGCCGTTGACCACGGTGGCCCCGACACCCAGCCCGGCCAGGTGCACCAGCAGGTCCCAGCCGTCGACCTCGGCGGCAGCCTGCCACCGTACGCCCGCATCGAGCAGCGCCCGGTCCAGTGCCCGCCGGTGCGGTCGATTGGCCGGGGGTACCACCAGGTCGAGGCCGTCGAGGTCGCGCAGCCGGACCTGCCGACGCTCCGCGAGCGGATGCCGCTCGCCGAGCACGAGCACCTGCCGGTACGCGGCGATCTGGACCGCCTCGACCTGGCGGGTCGGCGGGTCGTGGGCGATGACCGCCAGGTCGGCCTGACCTGCGTGCAGGGCCGCGAGTGCGGCATCGCGGTCAGCGGTGATCACGTGAACCCGGCGGCCCTGCCGACCGACCTGCCGGATCGCCTCGCCGACCACCCAGCGCAGCGCGCCCCGACCGGCCGCGATGGTCAGCGTGGGCGTCGACTCGTGGTGCAGTTCCCGGAGGAACTCGTCGGTCCGCCGCCGCGAGTCCAGCGCGTACGCGGCAAGGCGTTCACCCGCGACGGTCAGGGTCAGCCGCCGCCCGTCGCGCTGGTACAGGTCGACGTCGAGGGCCGCCGCCAGCTTACGGATCTTCACGTGCAGAGCGGGCTGGCTGATGTGCAGTGCCGCCGCGGCGGCGGTGAAGTTGCGGTGCTCGGCGAAGACCGCGAAACAGCGGAGCGCGTCGGCCTCCAGCAACTCCCGCCCGGTCATAACCCAGCACTATAGATCACCGACAAAACAATAGTTCTGTGTACGCTCATCCGACCCGATGCTTGGTGACGTGAACGAGGACATTCCCCGACTCGGCATCGACATCGGCCGGGTCATCATCGACGGCTCCGCCCACCCGAGCGGCGACGACACCGCCTTCTTCAGCGGCGACGAGGCGACCATGCTGGCCACCCCCGAGGTACCCGGTGCGGTGGAGACCATCGCCCGCCTGGTCCCCCGCTTCGGCGGCCGGGTCTGGCTGGTCTCCAAGTGCGGCCCGCGGGTGCAGGCCCGCACCCTGCGCTGGCTCGCCGCCCACGACTTCCACCGGCGCAGCGGCGTCGACCCCGCACAGGTACGGTTCTGCCGGGCCCGCGCCGACAAGCGGCAACACTGTCTCGACCTGGCGCTCACCCACTTCGTCGACGACCATCCCGAGGTACACGCCGCGATCCGGGGAGCCGTCACCCACCAGTACTTCTTCGGCCCTCAGCGCCGCCCGGTCCCCGACTACGGTCACCCCACGCCCACCTGGGCCGACGTCGAACGCCTGGTCATCGACTCGCTTCTGACCCCCGCCTGCGAGGCGGCCCCCAGGCGAGGAACCGGTTGAACAGCGTCCTCGGGTCCGGGCCGTCGTGCGGGTGGAGGGGGTAGAGGTCGCGCATCGCCTCGTACATCGGCCCGGCCGGGCACTGATGCCTGGCCGGGTCGCTGTCGTCGTGGGCGGCGATCGCTGACGCTGTCAACTGGTTGGCACGTACCGCATCACCGAGGCGCCGGAGGCCAACTCGAAGCGGCTTTCGAGCTTCAAGTCGACGTGCTTCGCCAGGCCCTCGAACAGTCGCGGTCCACGACCCGCTATCCGGGGATGCACCACGAACTCGTACTCGTCGATCAAGCCCAGCTCGGCCAACGCCAGTGGAAGCTGCACACCGGAGACGAACACGCCGGTGCGCGACTCGCGCTTGATCTGCTCGACGGCCTTACCCAGATCGCCCTGCACCAGTTCGGCGTTCCAGTCGACCTGCTCCAGGGTGCTCGACACGACGTACTTCTTCGCCGCGTCGATCGTCCGGGCGAAGGGTTCCATCCAGTCGGGTCGCGACACCGCCGACGCGGACGGCCGCCACGCCTCCTCCATCATTTCGTACAACACCCGGCCGAAGAGGAGCGCATCGGCCCGGGCGAGGTTCTCGATGTGGTGCCGATGCAGGTCCTCGTCCGGTGAGACCGCGAGGTGATCGCAGCAGCCATCCACCGTGATGTTTATGGAATATCGCAAAGGTGCCATTCAGCCCGCCTCATCGCGTGGGGTCACGGTCATGATCTCCATCGGCCGGCGACCCGGTCGCCGTCGTCTCGGTGGGCTGGGCGAGCAGGCGGCGGCCCAGCAGGCGCAGCCCTCGGCGGATGCCGAGGATCTGCCCGAGCATCGCTCCGCTCAGCAGGCCCATGCTCGTCGCCGCCACCTGCGAGGCCGGCACCCACAGGCCGACGATGCGGGCCCGCAGGAAGCTGAACGTGAGATAGCAGACCAGCACGACGACGCCGATCGCGTCGATCCTGCCGACCACCCGCTGCTCGAAGCCGTCCCACCGCAGTCGCGACATCCGGCTCGCCGCGACGCCGACGACGACGCCGGCAACGATCCCGACCAGGGCCCGGAGCCACGTCCAGCCGCCGGCGACCACCGCGTCGACAAGGGTGACGCCAAGCGTCACCACGAACACCGCGGCGTAGATCCGGGCTCGCCAGACCACCTTCCGGTCGACGTACCGGCGGATCAGCTGCCGGCGCCGCGCGTGCTCCGGCAGCTCACCATCGGCCATACCGGGACTCTAGTGGGCACCCCCGACATCGGAGCTCACCGAACGCGCGTGGCGCTGCGCGGTGGCCGCCGGGCTGATGATGCGGCGACGGCGGAAGGGCACCAGCAGCGTCGGGTGGAACACGGCCCAGGCGGCGCCCCGGCAGACGAGTTCCTTGTAGCGGGCCGCCAGCCTGCCCCGCAGGTGTGTCGCCTTGGCCCGGTCGTCGGCGGTCACCGTCTGGATGATGCCGTCGCGCCGGCCGAGGCTGATGCACTGGTTGAAGTAGCGGATCGGGATCCTGCGGACCGGTCGCCCGGTCAGACGGGCGACGATGGCGTCGGCCGCCTGCCAGCCCGTCGGGATTCCGGTGGCGCAGGACATTCGCAACGGCTTGCCGCCCGGGCCCCCGGCGAGAGCGGCGTCGCCGACCGCGTACACGTCGGGGTGCGACACCGAGCGCATCGTGGCGTCCACGACGATCTGCCCGGTCGGTGCGACCTGCAAGGCCGTCGTGGCGGCGAGCGACGATACGGCGAAGCCGGCGGACCAGACGGTCACCTCGGCCGCGATGACCTCGCCGGTGCCGGTGACGACGCCGTTCGCCTCGACGCGGCTGACGTCGGTGCGCTCGTGGACGGTGATGCCGAGCCGGTCGCACACCTCCCGCAGGTACCGGCCGGCCCGCGCGTCGAGCCAGTCACCGAGACCGCCCCGGGTGGCGATCGCGACGGCGAGGTCGGGTCGGGCCTCGGCGATCTCGGTGGCCGCTTCGAGGCCGGTGAGTCCCCCACCGACGACCAGGACGGTGCCGCCCGCGCCGAGGTCGGTCAGGCGTTCGCGCAACCGCAGCGCGGACCGGGCGCTGCCGACGTCGTACGCGTGCTCGGCGACGCCGGGGACACCGTGGTCGGCGGAGGCGCTGCCGAGGGCGTACACAAGCGTGTCATAGTCGATCTTGTCGGCACCGGTCAGCGTGACGGTCCTGGCCTCGACGTCGACGCCGGTGACCCGCGCCAGTCGGACCCGCACGCCGGTGCCCGCGTAGACGTCGCGCAGCGGACGACGCTTGAGCTCCGACCCGGCGGCGTACTCGTGCAGGCGGACCCGCTCGACGAAGTCGGCGGACGCGTCGACGACGGTGATCTCGGTCTGGTCGGGGTGCAGTCGCCGGGCGAGGCGACCGGCGACGGTCGCCCCGGCGTAGCCGGCACCGAGGACGACGATGCGATGCGTCATGCTCCCACTCCCTGTCTGCGTGCGATGCCGTCGAACGGGACGGGCCGGTCGGCGGCGTACGCTTCCTGAACCGGGCAGCGCCGCGATTGCTGACAGGATTCGGCTGTGGCCTGGGTCACCAGCTGTCGACGACGGGCGCGGAGCGCGCGGAGGCCGACCAGAGCCGGGTGACCCGGTCGAGCTTGTCGGGATTGGCCTGGGCGTGGATGTCCGACACGCCCTCGGCGGTCATCTCCAGCGACAGCACCCCGACGACCCGGTCCGCGACGACGACAAGCACCGCGGGCACCCCGTTGACGATCTCGGCGTACAGTGTCGCCGCCCCGCCGAGCACCTGCCGGCGCAGATCCGTGGCCCGGAAGACGCCGCGCAGGAACCTGGCCACCGCCACCGCACCGACGATCGGCGTGCCCCGGGCGGGGATCTTGCCTCCACCGTCACCGGTGCTCATCACGTCATCGGTCAACAACTCGACAAGCCGTGCGGTCTCGCCGCTGCTGGCCGCGGCGAGGAACTCCGCCACGATGGTCCGGGCGGTGGCCTCGTCGACCTCGACCCGGGCCCGGCCGGCGGCGACATGCTGCCGGGCCCGCCGGTAGAGCTGCTGACAGTTCGACTCGGTGAGGTCGAGGATCTCGGCGATCTCCGCGTGCGGATAGCCGAACGCCGTACGCAGGACGTACACGGCACGCTCGTTGGGCGAGAGCCGCTCCATCAGGGTGAGCACCGCCAGCGACACCGATTCGCGCTGCTCGACGGTGTCGACCGGGCCGAGCATCCGGTCCCCGGCCAGCAGTGGCTCCGGCAGCCACATGCCCACGTAGCTCTCCCGCCTGGCCCGGGCCGAGGTGAGCTGGTTGAGGCACAGGTTGGTCAGCACCTTCGTCAGCCACGCGGCGGGCTGCTCGACCCCTGCCCGGTCGGCGGCCTGCCAGCGCAGGAACGTCTCCTGGACCATGTCCTCGGCGTCGCCGGCCGAGCCGAGCAGGCGATAGGCCACCGCCTCCAGTCGAGCTCTCGACTGCTCGAACAGGTCGAGGTCGTGCGCGCTGAGCGACATGGTTCGAGTGTCACCCACCCGGGCGAGGCACCGCCCGTCACCCCCTCATCGAGCGGACGGCACCCCGTCGGCGGGCGGGCGTCAGCCCGTCGTTGAGCTGACGTCGCCGGCGAGCAGGTGGATGCCGAGCGGGGTGAGCCGGTGCACCTTGGCACCGCCGACGCGCTCGCTGTCGACCAGGCCGGCGCCCCGCAGCGCGGCGGTGTGCTCGGAGGCCGACGACACGCTGATTCCGACGAGCCGGCTCACCGTCGTGGTGGTGTGCCGGCCGGGTTCGCCGAGCTGCCGCAGCACCGCCGCACGGGTCCCACCGAGGAGCTGGGCGAGCGGATCGTGCCTGGTCGGAGGCGATTCGGGCGGAGGATCGACCGGGTACACCAGCAGCACCGGCTGGCCCGGTCGGACCAGCACGCGGGGACGCAGACCGGCCAGCGGGCCGGGGATGAGCAGGATGCCCTCGCCGGTGCCGGTCAGCTCCGCGCTCCACCAACTGTCGATCTCCAGGATCGGCGGGCGCCACCGGATCGACGGGTGCAGCTCGTTGAGCAGACCGTCCACTCCGGACCGGGCGTACGTGCGGGAGCGGTGCTCGACGTGGCCCCGGTGCGCCGCCGTCAGTTGGGACCAGGACGGGGCGAGCACCGCGTCGAAGTAGCGGTCCACCGCCCTCGTCAGCAGTTCCAGGATCTGCGGGTCGGCCGCCACGAAACGCCGCCGCCAGAGGCTGGGCGGCAGTTTGGCGTACGCCTCGGTGAGCTCGGCCGTGATCCGGCGACGCGGAGTGGCCATGATCGACTCAATGCCGGCGGCCACCGACTCGATCCCGTGCAGCGGGGTCAGGAAGTCGGGCAGCAGGCCCCGCGCCGGCAGCAGGTGCCGCAGCGCGGCGGTGCTCGCCGAGGCGGCCTGCGCGCGGGCCGCCAGGCCAGGCATCCGCGCGGCCACCACGGGATCCCGCAGCGCCTGGCTGGCCAGGATCGCGGTGCCGACCGGGTGGGGGCGGCTACCGAACCTGATCCGGGTCAGGTCCGCCGCGCCGAGCCGCAAGGTGATCACTACTCAAGGGTGCCAGCTTTTCGGCGTACGCCGAAAGGGTTGTTGCGGTGACGGCCCAGCGGCGACGGTGTGGTGGACCTACGGCCGGGAGGGGGCGGCGTGCGTCGGATGCTCGGGTGGTGCGTGTCGGCTTTCCTGCTGGCGGGGGCCGCGGCGTGTGGTGGTGGCGGAGCAGCGCCGCCCACGACGTCGGGGGCGGCTCCCGCCGTGTCGCCTGGGCCGGGGCAACATGCGTTGACCCTGGACCATGGCGGGCTGAGTCGCAGCTACCGGTTGCACGCACCACCCGGATACGCCCCGGCGCGGCCGGTGCCGCTGGTGATCGCGCTGCACCCGTACCCGGGCACCGGTCTGGAGATGAGCCAGCTGTTCGGCTGGGACACGGTGGCCGAGCGGGAGGGGCTCCTGGTCGCCTACCCGGACGGCGTCCACGGTGGATTCAACGCCATGGTCTGCTGCGGCAACGCCGACGACGTGGGTTTCCTCGCCGCGCTCACCGGCCACCTGGTCGACACCTGGCACGTCGATCCCGACCGGGTCTACCTGACCGGCATCTCCAACGGCGGTGACCTGAGCTTCCGGGCCGCGGTGGAGGCCGGCGGCACGTTCGCCGCGATCGGGGTGGTCAGTGGCGGGTTCATCGGCGAACGGACAAACGCCGACGAGTACGCGCCGCAGCAGCCCGTATCGGTGGTCACGTTCATCGGCGAACGGGACCGGTACGCCCTGCCGTTCCGCACCGGGATCGACCGCTGGCGGCAGCGGCTGGGCTGCACCTCGGTGACCCCGCCGCCGGTTGCTCCGGCCGAGGATGTCACCCTCAGCCGGGCACGCTGCGCCGACGGCAGCGACCTCGACGTGTACCTGATCGGCAGCATGGGTCACTCCTGGCCGGGCGCCTCGGGCGACCGGTTGAGCGCCCCCGAGGTCGAGGTGAACGCCACCGAACTGATCTGGACGTTCTTCGCCGCCCACCCGCGCCGGGTCTGACGGCACGTCGGGAATCGCCACAGCCAGAGGGTTTTGTCCGGATAGTAACGGGAATGCGCGTTCGCCCGTACTACCCGAGAGGCGACCCAGGTGAGCGCAGCGAACGTCGACAGTCTGGTGCCGGCCGACCCGTGGCCCCTGCCCCGGAACCCCACCGTGGCGGATCACATCGTGCAGCGGCTCGCCTGCTGGGGCGTACGCCGGTACTTCGGCTATCCCGGTGACGGCATCAACGGCATGACTTCCGCCCTGCAACGCACCCACCAGCAGGCGCAGTTCATTCAGGTACGGCACGAGGAAACCGCCGGCTTCGCCGCCTCCGCCCACGTCAAGTACGGCGGCGGGCCGCTCGGCGCCGTACTCGTCACCAGCGGGCCGGGGGCCATCCACGCGCTCAACGGCCTCTACGACGCCAAACTGGACCACCAGCCGGTGGTGGCGCTGGTCGGGCACACCGCGCTCACCGCCGAGGGCGGCGGCTACTACCAGGAGGTGGACCTGCTCGCCCTCTACAAGGACGTCGCGGCGGCGTTCCTGGCCCAACTGGACCACCCCTCCCAGGTACGGCACCTGGTCGACCGGGCGTGCCGGACCGCGCTGGCCCGGCGTACCGTCACCGCGCTGGTCCTCCCCCTCGACGTGCAGGACGAGGCCGCCGTGCCCGATCCGCCGCACGCGCACGGCTTCTACCACACCAGCAGCGTGCCCAGCAGCGGACCGACCGTGCCACCGGAGGCCGACGTCCGGCACGCCGCCGAGGTGCTGCGCGGCGGCGAACGGGTGGCCATGCTGGTCGGCCAGGGCGCGATCGGCGCCGAGAACGAGGTGCGCGAGATCGCCCACCGGCTCGGCGCGGGGGTGGCCACCGCCCTGCTCGGGTTCACCGTCGTGGACCACCGGGAACCGTGGGTGACCGGTGCCATCGGACTGCTCGGCACCCGACCGAGTTGGCAGCTGATGAGGGAGTGCGACCGGCTGCTGATCGTCGGCAGCAACATGCCGTACTCGGAGTTCTATCCGCCACCCGGCCAGGCCCGGGCCGTGCAGATCGACCACGACGGCACCCAACTGGGCCTGCGGTACCCGACCGAGGTGAACCTGACCGGCGACGCCGCGCCCACCCTGCGGGCCCTGCTGCACGAGCTGGGCCCCGGCCCCGGACCGACCGGCTGGCGGCAGACCATCGCCGGGGCCACCGCCGCCTGGCGGCAGGCGCAACGTGAACTCGCCGAGCAGGACGCCGACCCGGTCAACCCGCAGCGGCTGTTCGTCAGCCTCAGCGAACGGCTGCCCGACAACGTGATGCTCGCCGTGGACTGCGGCACCACCACCGCCTGGTACGCCCGCCACATCAAGGTCCGCCCCGGGATGCTGGCCAGCCTCTCCGGCACCCTGCTGTCCATGGGCGGCGGCATGCCGTACGCCCTGGCCGCCAAGCTCGCCCATCCGGACCGGCCGCTGGTGGCCCTGATCGGTGACGGGGCGATGCAGATGAACGGGGTCAACGAGCTGATCACGGTGGCGAAGTACTGGCGCGACTGGGCCGACCCCCGCTTCGTGGTGCTGGTGCTGAACAACCGGGATCTGGCGTTCGTCAGCTGGGAACAACGCTCCACCGAGGGCACCCCGATGTTCCCGGACAGCCAGCAGCTACCCGACATCGCGTACCACCGCTGGGCCGAGGTGCTCGGGCTCCGCGGCGACCTGGTCGACCGCCCGGATCAGGTGAACGACGCCTGGGACCGAGCCCTCCAGGCGGACCGCCCCACCGTCATCAACGCCCTGGTCGACCCGGCCGAGCTGATGATGCCCCCGCACTTCACCGCCGACCAGGTCCGCAAGACCGCCGCCGCCATGCTGCGCGGCGACACCGACTGGGCCGGCATCATCCGCCGCGGCCTCCCCACCATGGTCACCACCTACCGCCCCCGCCGAGCGTGAAAGGAAGGGCACCTTATTAACGCCTCGTGTATAGGAAGGGCCCCTTGTTAACAGAGCACGCCGGCGCTGCAGCCGTCAGCCCCGGTTCTGCAGCCAACGGGGCAGGTCGGACTGACCTCGCTCGGTGGTCGGGCGACGCTCGTCGAGCGGGCTGCGCTCGACCGGACGGCGGGGATCGCCGACCAGAGCGCGGCTGGGGGCGGTGAAGGACTCGGCCGGTTCGCCGTCGACCGCCGTGGCGATGATCCGGGCGACGGCCTCGATCACCCGGGCCTGCACGGCGGAGCCGACCAGGTCGGTGGGGTCGTCCGGGTTGGCGGCGATGCCGGCGACCGCGACCTGCGGGGTGAAGCCGACGAAGGTTTCCGTGGCGGCCTGCTCGGAGCTGCCGGTCTTGCCGGCCACCGGGCGGCCTTCGAGGATGCGATTGACCGCCGTGGCCGTACCACCGTTGCACTGCCCGAACGCCGACTGCTGGCCGACCGGGCAGCGCGCCGCGTCGGTGGCGGCCCGGGCCACGTCCGGGTCGAGCACCTGCCGGCAGGAGGGGTCGCCGACCGGCAGCCGCTGCCCGTCCGGCGCGGTCACCGACACCACCGGCACCGGCACGCAGTACGTGCCCTCGGCGGCCACGGTGGCGTACGCGTTGGCCAGGTCCAGCGGGGTGGTGGCGGACACGCCGAGAGTGAAGGCCCCCCAGTTGGCCGCGTTGTTCTCGGCGAAGCGCGCGTCGGCCTCGGCCCGGAAGGTGATGCCCAGCCGCTGGGCCATCTCGACCACCTTGTCCTGGCCGACCTGCTCGGCCAGCCAGACGAAGTACGTGTTGACCGAGCGGCCGAAGCCGTCCCACATCATCCGGTAGCCGTCCATCCACTGCGGGTTGGCGTTCGCCGGGCACCACTGGCCGCCGCAGCTGCTGTCGTCGGTGCCGGCGGCGTACCGGGTGGGCAGCCGGCTGGGGGCGTCGAACCCGGTCGACAGGGTACGGCCGGACTCCAGCGCGGCGAGCATGGTGAACAGCTTGAACGTCGAGCCGGCCTGGTATCCGGCGACGCTGCCGCCACCGGAGATCAGCGGGTTGACGGTGTTCGGGTAGTTGGCCTGCCCGTCCGGGTTGTCGTCGAGGCTGTAGTGCCGGTTGACCGCCATCGCGAGCACCCGACCGGTGCCCGGTTCGACCGCGGCGATCGGCACCGCGCGCTTGTTGTCGTACCCGTAGATGCTTGTGGCCTGCTGCTGCGCGGTCTTCTGGAGCTGCGGGTCGAGGGTGGTGACCACGCTGTAGCCGCCCCGGCGCAGCGCCTGCTCGCGTTCGGCGACGGTGTCGCCGAACGCGGGCTGTTCCATCCACCAGCGGCGCAGGTAGTCGCAGAAGAAGCCCCACCCGTCGCGGGAGCTGACCGTGGCCGCGCAGCCGTTGGCCTGCTCGCTGGGGTCCAGCTTCACCTTCTCGGCCTTCGCGCTCCTCGCCTGCTCCGCGGTGATCGCCCCGGTCGCGACCATGGAATCCAACACGTACGCCCGCCGGGTCAGCGCCGCGTCGGCGTCACCGTCGATCGGGCTGTACGCCTCCGGCGCCTGCACCAGGCCGGCGAGCAGCGCCGCCTCGGCGAGGGTCAGGTCGGCCGGGGCCTTGGAGAAGTAGCGCTGGCTGGCGGCGGAGATGCCGTACGCCCCGGAACCGAAGTACGCGATGTTGAGGTAGCGGTTGAGGATCTCGTCCTTGCCGAGGCGCTGTTCCAGCGCGTTGGCGTACCGGATCTCCTGGACCTTGCGCCCGATGGTCTGCTCGGTGGCCGCGGCCCGTTCCTCGGCGGTGCGGTTCGGGTCGGTCTTGAGCACGTTGCGCACGTACTGCATGGTCAGCGTCGAGCCACCCTGCTCGGTGCCGGAGGTGACGTTGCTGACCAGGGCCCGGAACATGCCACGCAGGTCGACGCCACCGTGGTCGTAGAAGCGGCGGTCCTCGGCGGCCACGATCGCCTGCCGCATCACCGGCGCGATCTCCGCAAGCGTCACGTCGGTGCGGTTGACGTCGTAGAACGTGGTGATCAACGTCTTGCCGTCGTTGGCGTAGAGGTAGGAACGTTGCGGGGTGGCCGGGGTCCGCAGCGCGTCCGGCAGCGCGGCGTAGTTACCGAGCGCGGCCCGGGCGGCGAAGCCGAACACCAGGTTGACCGGCAGTACGGCGACCGCCAGCACGAGTCCGGCGAGCACGCCGGTCAGCAGCACGGTGAACAGCCGCGACAGCGGCGTAGGGGTGGCCATGGTCACCAGGATTGCCGCGAATGCCACCTTCCGACCACCCGTACGCGGTGGTTGTCAGCCAATTCACCGCCATTTGCCAGCCGCTTGTGCGCTGGTCAGCGCTGTTGCGGCCGGCAACCCGGACACCACCGCCCGGCTCGGCACGACGGGAACGCCAAGCGACGCAGGGGACGCCAGGGACGGCGCGGCCGGAAGGGTGGTCCGGCCGCGCCCCACAGGCAGACGGGTCGGGTCAGGCCGCGCCGAGTGGGCCGGCGCCGCCGGGGCCGAGCGGGCCGGGTGGGCCGGCCGTGGCCACGCTGGCGCTGGCCGCGTCGTTGAGGATCTCCCGGGGCATCAGCCGGCCGGAACGGTACGCGATGCCGATGCCGGCGATCAGTACGAAGATCGCGCCGAAGGTCTGCAGGGAGCCGATCAGCGCACCGCCGAGGCCCAGCAGCGGACTGGCGATCATCAGCATGGTGCCGTCGCCGATGCTGAACATGCCTGATCGAGCCACCGCCCAGCCGGTGAGCAGCCAGCCCAGGCTGTAGCAGGTCGCGCCGACCAGCACCAGGGTCCGGGCGGTGGTGCCGAAGACGGGTGTCTGTTCGGCCAGCCCGGCGAACGGCAGCATCAACACCGTGCCGGCGATGCTGACCAGCAGCCCGGCCACGGCGGGATGGCGGCTGCGGGTGGCGGCGAGCAGGCCGGTCAGACCGAGCAGGGCCAGCAGGCCGAGCCAGACCGCGGCCACCCAGCCGATCAGATACAGCGCCCGACCGTCGGCCGGGTACGGGTCGTTGCCGACGCCACCGTCGCTGGCCATCGCGACCAGGCCGTAGAGGATCGCGTACGCCGGCAGCAGCCAGACCGCGGCGCGGGCCAGCCGGCGCAGTGACCACGCCCAACTGGCGTTGGTGGCGGGCCCGGGCGCGGCGGGCTCGTCGATGAAGGGCAGTACGCCGAAGCCGCCGCCGGTCCGCCGGGTGCCCAACGGGCCCTGGGGGTCGTGCCTGCCCGGCACCTCCGGCGCGGACCACAAGCGGCGCAGCGGTTCCATGCCTCACCTCGCTCATCCACGGGCATTCCCTGGGGCGCAGGAAAAAGCGCCCCGGTGCCTGACCAGACCGGCCCTAGGACCGATGGTGGCAAACACCGGAGCGCCTCATGAGGCTTTCTCGCATTACTGTCGGGCGGAGATCGACTCCGTTACGCCGAAACGGCGGAGTCAAGGTCGGCCGGACCGCGCCGTTACGGCGAAACGGCGGGATCGACGCCGGCCGGACAGCGGCGAAACGGCGGGCGCGCCCGTGAGGGTGGGCGCGCCCGCCGGTTGGTGGATCAGCCGCGCTCGCGCTGGTCGGCCGGGTCGTTGAGCAGGCTGGTCGGCGAGACCGGCTCCGGCGCGGGCAGCCCCTGCGGGGCCTTGCCGCCGGTGGCCTGCGCCTCGGCCACCCGTACCTCGTTGTGGATCTCCTGGGCTGCCGCGGCGGCGGCCTGGGCCGCCTCGGCGGCCTCGCGCTCGACGGCGCTTGCGTCGTCGGAGGCCTTCGGGCTCGGCGCGTCGCCGACCATCTGGCTCAGCCCGCCGAGTGCGCCGCCCATGCCCTCCAGGGCCTTGGTCAGCTCGGCCGGCACGATCCACACCTTGTTGGCGGTGCCGTTGGCGATCTGCGGCAGGGCCTGGAGGTACTGGTAGGCGAGCACCTTCTGGCTCGGGTTGGCGGTGTGGATCGCGTCGAAGACGGTACGGATCGCCTTGGCCTGACCCTCGGCCTGCAGGATCCGGGCCTGCCGGTCACCGTCGGCGCGCAGCACCGCGGCCTGCTTCTCACCCTCGGCGGTGAGGATCTGCGACTGCTTGTGCCCCTCGGCGTTGAGGATCGCGGCACGGCGGTCCCGCTCGGCGCGCATCTGCTTCTCCATCGAGTCGCGGATGCTCGGCGGCGGCTCGATCGCCTTGATCTCCACCCGGGTCACCTTGATGCCCCACCGGCCGGTGGTCTCGTCCAGTACGCCGGACAGGTGCCGGTTGATCTCCTCGCGGCTGGTCAGCGCGCGCTCCAGGTCCAGCGAGCCGATCACGTTACGCAGCGTGGTGACGGTGAGCTGCTCGATGGCCTGGAGGAAGTTGGAGATCTCGTAGGTGGCCCGAACCGAGTCCACCACCTTGAAGTAGAGGACGGTGTCGATCGAGACGACCAGGTTGTCCGAGGTGATCACCGGCTGGGGCGGGAAGCTGACCACCTGCTCCCGCATGTCGACCTTGGTACGCACCGAGTCGATGAACGGTACGAGCAGGTTCAGACCCGGGTTCAGCGTGCGCTTGTAGCGACCCAGCCGCTCGACCACGTCCTGGCGCTGCTGCGGAACGATCCGCAGCGCCTTCGCCAGGGTGATCACCGAAATCAGCGCGATACCTATCAACAGGACGGGGAATACGAATTCCATCCGTTCACCTCTCCGCTTCGGGTAGCTCAGCGGGCGTCGCAACATCCCGCCAGACCAGGGCTACCGCTCCCTTGACCTGAATAACCTGCACCCGTTCGCCGGGGACCAAAACCTGGGTGGCGTCGTAGGCGCGAGCGCTCCACACCTCGCCGTCGATCTTCACCATGCCCTTGTCGGAGTCGACCTGCTCCAACACCAGGGCGGTGGAGCCCTCGATCGCCTCGATGCCGAACGCGGTGTCGCCGCTCTCCATCGCCGACTGTTTGTGTCGCTGGATGACCGGCCGCGCGGCGAGCACGGTCAGCGCCGACACGGCGGCGAAGACCACCGCCTGCACCGCCACCGGAGCACCGAGCGCGGCGGCGCCGGCAGCGGCGAACGCACCGACCGCGAACATGATCAGAAACAGGGTCGCCGTGAAGATCTCAGCGACCGCCAGCACCACGCCCAGCACGATCCAGAACACGGCATCCATAACACGATCGTGACATGACAATGCACGTGTCATCGAATTGACATGATCGTAAGCTCCCGGTCACCACTATCCGAGGGAGAAAGATGTCTCTGCGTCCCGAAACCACCCGACAGGTCGACGCCGTGGTGGCCGACGCCCAGGCGGCCGGTCACGTTCCGTCGTTGATTCTCGGTGTGGTGCGCGACGGCACGCTGGCCCACGTGACCGCCGCCGGCAGCAACCCGGCACCCGATGCCGATCTCCAGTTCCGGATCGGTTCGATCACCAAAACGATGACCGCGGTGCTGATCATGCAGGAACGCGACGCCGGTCGGCTGGCCCTGGACGACCCGCTGCGACGGCATCTGCCGGAGGCCGACGCGGCAGGGCCGGTCACCCTACGGCAGTTGCTCGGGCACATCAGCGGTCTCCAGCGGGAACCGGACGGACCGTGGTGGGAACGCAACGCCGGCGTCGACCTGCCCACCCTGCTGGCCGGGTTCTCCGCCGCGAAGATCGCCTACCCGCCGCACCGCACGTTCCACTACTCCAACCTGGCGTACGGGTTGCTGGGCGGGGCGCTGGAACGGATCACGAAAACGCCGTGGGCGCAGCTGCTGTCCGAGCGGATCCTCGACCCGCTGGGCATGAACCGCACCACGTACGCGGCCACCGCACCGTTCGCCCCCGGCTACGTGGTGCACCCGTGGCACGACACGCTGCGGGAGGAGCCGCGTGCGGACACCGGCGCGATGGCACCGGCCGGGCAGCTCTGGTCCACCGTCGCGGACCTGGCCCGCTGGGCGGCCTTCCTCGCCGAGCCCGATCCGGCCGTGCTCGCCCCGGAGACCGTCGACGAGATGTGCGTCCCGATGGCGATGATCGACCCGGACTCCTGGCGGGCCGGACCGGGACTGGGCCTGGCGCTGCACCGCGAGGGCGAGCGGGTGTACACCGGACATGGCGGCTCGATGCCCGGTTACCTCGCCGTGCTGGAGGTGCACCGGCCCAGTCGTACCGGGGTCGTCGGCTTCACCAACGCGTACTCCTTCCGCAGCGGCGGTCTCGGCACGCTCGGCCGGCAGCTGCTCACCCAGGTCCTGGATGCCGAACCGATGCCGGCCCGGCCGTGGCGCCCGGTCGACGCACCGCCCCCGGCCGACGTGGCCGCCCTCACCGGCCGCTGGTGGTGGATGGGCCTTCCGCTCGATGTCACCTGGGACGCCGCGACCGGCGAGCTGCTCGGGACCATGCCAGGTGATCCGGTCAGCCACTTCGTCCCGCAAGGTCCGGACCGGTGGCGGGCCGTCCGCGGCGAGGAGAACGGCGAGGTGCTGGCCGTGCTCCGCGACGACAACGGCACCCCGGTGGCGCTGGACATCGCCACCTTCGTCTTCACCCGCTCCCCCGACGACGCGCCGTGACCGGTCCCGACCCGGCGACCGGGGCCGGCACGGCACGCGGGTCGGGGCCGGCCGGTCGGGTCGGGTGGCTCAGGGCGCGGTGGAGCGGACCACGACGGCGTCGGGGATCGGCGGGGCCGGTTCCGGTGGGCGGCGGGCCAGGCGACGCACGGCCGTGTTGAGCACGGCGATCAACGGTACGGCCACCAGCGCGCCGACGATGCCGTCGAGCACCACACCGGCGGTCACCGCCAGCACCACCGGCAGCGGATGCAGGGCCACCGCCCTGCCCATGATCCAGGGCTGGAGGACGTTGCCCTCCACCTGCTGCACCACGATCACCGCACCGAGAATGGCCAGCGCGGTGACCCAGCCGCTGTCGACCAGGGCGACCAGCACCGCCACCGCGCCGGACAGGGTGGCACCGACGATCGGGATGAACGCGCCGAGGAACACCAACGCGGCCAGCGGGAAGGCGAATGGCACGTCGAACAGCACGAGCGCGATGCCGATGCCCAGCGCGTCGATGAAGGCCACCAGCACCGTGGCCCGGACGTACGCCACCAGGGTCAGCCAGGAGGCCCGACCGGCGTCGTCGGTCCGCCAACGGGCGGCGACCGGGAGCATCCCGACCAGGAACCGCCAGATCCGGTCACCGTCACGCAGGAAGAAGAACATGGCGAAGAGCACCAGCAGGGTGCCGGTGAACACCTCGACCACCGTGCCGGCGGTGTTGATCGCTCCGCTGGTCAACGACTGACTGTTCTCGTTGATCCACTTCTGCCCGGCCTCGACGTACCCGTTGAGCTGACCGTCGGAGAGCCCGAGCGGGCCGTCGCGCAGCCAGTCCTGGATCTGCCCGATGCCGGCCGCGGCCCGTACGCTCAGATCCGGCAGACCGACGATGAACTGGTTGACCACAAGCGTCAGCGTGCCGACCACCGCGCCGAGCCCGCTGATCAGCACCACGGCGGTGGCCAGGGACCGGGGAACGCGCAGGCGCAGCAGCCAACCCACGGCCGGCGCCAGCAACGCGGTGAGCAGCAGGGCGACCAGCAGCGGGACGATGACGATGCGAATGGCACCCATGAAGCGCAACAGCGCCCAGCCGACGACCCCGATCACGATCAGGCGCCACGACCAGGCGGCGGCGATCCGGAGCGCCTTCGGCACGTCGGAGTCGTCGCGGCTGGTCGTCGAGCCGCCACCGTCGACGGGCGGTTCCGGTCGCCAGGGCAGCGGGTCGGGCCGGGCTTCCTCCGCCCGGATCGCGGCCCGTTCGCGCTGCCGCTCGCGGGCGGCGCGGACCGACTCACGCCCCGCCTGGAACGCCTGACGCACCCGCCGTCGCGGCTGCTCGAACCGACTCAACCGGCACCCCCGGGGAATGGTAGGGATCAGGCGGTACACCGTAGCGCTCCGCTGCCAGAACCGGGACATGCGCACCCGGGGCGGCGGGCCGCGGTACGTGGACGGCGGTGGGCGGTCGACGTAGGAGTACGCCGCGAGTGACCGGGATCAGGCCGGCTCGGTGACGAAGTCGATCAATCGTTCCATGGCGTTGATCAGGGGGGTCTCCACCTCGGCGTAGGTGTTCACCCGGGACAGGATGTGCCGCCACATGTCGGCGGGCTCGGCGACGCCCAGCGCCGCGCAGACGCCTTCCTTCCACGGCCGCCCCGGCGGCACCACCGGCCACGCCCGGATGCCCAGGGCCGCCGGTTTCACCGCCTGCCACACGTCGACGTACGGGTGCCCGGTGACGAGCACGTGCGGCGAGGTCACCCGGGCCACGATCCGGCTCTCCTTCGAGCCGGGCACCAGATGGTCGACCAGGACACCGAGCCGCCGGTGCGGCGCCGGCCCGAACTCGCGTACCGCGGCGTCCAGGTCGTCGATGCCCTCCAACGGCTCCACCACCACGCCCTCGATGCGCAGGTCGTCGCCCCAGATCCGTTCGACCAGGGCGGCGTCGTGCACACCCTCCACCCAGATCCGGCTGGCCCGGGCGACACGGGCACGTACCCCGTCCACCGCGATCGAACCCGAAGCGGTACGCCGGCGCGCGGCCGGCACCGGCGCCGGGGCGGGCCGGCGCAGGGTGACCGGCCGACCGTCGAGCAGGAACGCGGCCGGACGCAGCGGGAAGTTGCGCCGCTTACCGTGCCGGTCCTCCAGCACGACCGCACCGGACTCGAAGCCCACCACCGCGCCACAGAAGCCCGAATCGGCGTCCTCGACCACCAGGTCGGTCTCGGCGTCGACCTCCGGAATCACCGTCCGACGCCGCCAGTTCCCCGCCAACACGTCCTCGCCATACCGCCGCCCCATCCCTCGCACGCTAGTCCCACCACCCCCACCCCACACCTCGACCCGCCGCCCAACCCCCACCCCAGGGATCGTCGATCTTGCAGAAATTGTCGCCGCGAAAGGTGCATAGCGGATGTAAAGGCGACCAGAACTGCAAGATCGACGGCGTGGAGGGGCGGCGAAGGGCGGGTGGGTGGGTGGGGGTGGGGCGCGGCAGCCGAGACAGGGGCGGGCGTGAGCACGTACTCTTTCGGCATGTCCACCCCCGCTGCGGGTGCGGCCATCCTCGCGCCGCGCCGGTCGAGCCGGTTCGTTGCCTGGGTGCGCGCATGGCGCGCCGGGCTGGTGCCCTTTGACGAGGTCGCCGACGAAGTCGCCGGTGACGAGGAGCACCACGTCGCCGACGCGCCCGGCACCTGGACGGACGTGCCGCTGCGGGAGGCCCTACCCACCCTGGCCAAGCTCTCGCCGGACGAGATCCGGTTGGTGCTGCCGGCACCGGGCGATCCTCGTGGCCTGCCCGGTCCGGGTGACTTCGCCGGGGCCGCCCTGCTCGCCGGTGAGGCGGTCGTCGCCGGCGCGATGGGTCTGATCCCCGAGGTACGGGTGCACACCTCCGGCTCCGGGGACACCTTCGAGACGGTGCTCTGGCGGGTCTACCCGCTGCCGGCGAACGCCCCGGCCGCTTCGCTCACCCTGCCCGGCGCTGCCGAGGCGGAGGCGGAGCTGGCCGCTGCGCTGGCCGACACGACGGCGGCGCTGACCCGACTCGACGTCGCCCAGTGGCGTCCCGAGCTGGCCGGCGCCCTGGAGGCGTTGCGCCGCCCGGACGGCACCACCGACCTGCCGCCCGGCTTCGACCCGCGGGCCCGTCGGCTGTTCGCCCGGGCCGCCGTACTCGACCGGGTGCTCGCCCTGGCCGGGCACGCCGCGCCCGGCGGCGCGGTCAACAACTACGAGGCCCAGCAGCGCGACGCCGCCCTGCGCCCGCTGACCACCGCCTGCCGCCAGGCGCTCGTCGCCGCCTGCAACGCCCCGCTACGCCCGTAGGCTCGTCGCCGCTACGTCCGCTACGTCCGTAGGCTCGTCGCCGCCGGCAACGTCCCGCTGCGTCCGTAGTCAGGAAGGGTCGATGGTCTGCGACGCGTCGGGCACCGGCGGCGGGTCCGACACGGCAGCGGTGGTGGTGGCGGTGCCCTGCTGGGCGGTGAGGAGCCCGAGCAGGCGCAGGTTGTCGTGTGACGGGCTGCCGGGGTCGGTGTGGTAGAGGAACAGCGTCTGCTCCGGGTCGCCCGGTAGCGACAGCGCCTCGAAGCGCAGGGTGATCGGGCCGACGGCCGGATGCATCATCCGCTTCACACCGTACGTGCGCTCGTGCACCTGATGCCCGTTCCACCAGCGACGGAAGTGGGCACTCTTGATGGTCAACTCGCCGACGAGTTCGTTCAGCCGGACGTCGTCGGGGTTGCGGCCGGCGTAGAGGCGCAGCGTTCCGACCACCTCGGCGGCCACTGTCGACCAGTCGAGGAACGCGTCCCGCGCGGCCGGGTCGAGGAAGATCCAGCGGGTGTAGTTGCGGTGCCGAGGTGGCAGCTGGGTCCAGTCGGTGAGCAGGGCCCGGGCCAGAGTGTTCGAGGCGAGTACGTCGGTGCGACGCCCGAGGACCAGGGCCGGCTGGTCGGTCATCGAGGCGATCAGCTGCTGCATCGCCGGCCGCACCCGCTGGGTGGGCGGTGGTGCGGTGCCGCGCCGTGCCGGACGGGCCAGGTCGGCCAGGTGGGCGCGTCCGACCGCGTCGAGCCGGTAGACCCGCGCGAGGGCGTCGAGGACGGCTTCCGAAGGGCTGCTGTGACGTCCCTGCTCCAGCCGGGTGTAGTAGTCGACGCTCACCCCGACGAGCGCGGCCACCTCCTCCCGGCGCAGGCCGCGAACCCGTCGGCCGGACTGCGAGTCAGGTAGGCCGGCGTCCGCCGGGCTCAGATCGGCCCGGCACTTCCGCAGGAAATCACCTAGTTCCGTGCGTCGCCTCATCAGCCAATGATCTGTCGTCCGGGCGCCCACCGGCAGGTGTTGGGTGGGCATGCCGTTCCCTGGTACGGCTGGGCCTGACTCGCCGTGGTGGCGACCGCCGTTGCGCCGAAACATTGAGCATGTTCCCGCAACGACCCACACAAGGAGCACGACATGGCCTCCGCCACCCGCCCGGTCACCTGGTTCGTCACCGGTGCCTCCCAAGGGCTGGGCCTCGAACTGGTACGGCAACTGCTGGGCCGGGGCGACAACGTCGCCGCCACCACCCGCTCGACCGAGCGTCTGCTGACCGCCCTCGGCCCCGCCGCCGGCGAGCGGCTGCTGCCCCTCGGCGTCGACCTCGGCGACGAGCAGGCCGTCAACGTGGCGGTACGCGCCACCACCGACCGCTTCGGCGGCATCGACGTGGTGGTCAACAACGCCGGCTACGGCTTTCTCGGCGCGGTCGAGGAAGCCTCCGACGCCGAGGTGCGGCAGATGTTCGAGGTGCAGATCTTCGGCACCTGGAACGTGCTGCGCGCGGTCCTGCCCGGAATGCGCGCCGCCCGCCGTGGCCACATCATCAACGTCTCGTCGATCCTGGGGCTGACCGCCTTCCCCGGCTGGGGCCTGTACTGCTCGGCCAAGTACGCGCTGGAGGGTCTGTCGGACTCGCTCGCGGCGGAGGTGGCCGACCTCGGCATCAAGGTGAACGTGGTCGAGCCGGGTTACACCCGCACGAACTTCCTGCGTACGTCGTCGCTGGGGTTGCCCCGGGCGACCGCGAGCGGTTACGAGGCGATCCGCGAGATGACCGAGGCGCACCTGGCCATGCCGGGCACCCAACTCGGCGACCCGGTCAAGGCGGCCGCCGCCATCATCACGGTCGCCGACACGGGCGAGGCACCCCTGCACCAACTGCTCGGCTCCGACTCGTACGGCCTGGCCAGGAACCGCGTCGAGGCCCTGACCAGCGACATCGAGGCCGGTCGCGACCTTGCCTTCAGCACCGACATCACGCAGAGCTGACTGCTCGTCGCAGTGGTGGCCGGCCGGCTCCCGTCCCGTGGACCCGGCCGGCCGCCGCGTTCACCCCGGACGCGACGGCAAACGGGCGGCAGGTACGGCACCACGGCCGCGCTGCTGCCCGCCGCCGAACAACGCAGCCTGCCCGGCGTACCGGCGGCCACCGGGGCCCCGGTCGTCGCCGGCTTTCTCCGCCGCGACCCGGCGCAGCACTGACGCCTGCGACTGACGCCCGTCGCGTCAGATCTCGTCGATCAGGTCGGCCACCGAGTTGACGATGCGCGACGGCCGGTACGGGTAGCGTTCCGCCTCCGTGCGGGTGCTGATGCCGGTCAGCACCAGGATGGTCTCCAACCCGGCCTCCAGGCCGCAGAGGATGTCGGTGTCCATCCGGTCGCCGATCATCGCGGTGCTCTCCGAGTGCGCGTCGATGGTGTTCAACGCCGAGCGCATCATCATCGGGTTGGGCTTGCCGACGAAGTACGGCTCCACCCCGGTCGCCTTCGAGATCATCGCGGCCACCGAGCCGGCGGCCGGCAGGGCACCCTCCACCGACGGGCCGGTGGCGTCGGGGTTGGTGCAGATGAACCGCGCCCCGTCGTTGATCAGCCGGATCGCCTTGGTGATCGCCTCGAAGCTGTAGGTGCGGGTCTCCCCCAGCACCACATAGTCGGGCGCGAAGTCGCTGAGCACGTAGCCGACCGCATGCAGCGCCGTGGTCAGTCCGGCCTCCCCGATCACGTACGCGGTGCCGCCCGGCCGCTGATCGGCCAGGAACTGGGCGGTGGCCAGCGCGGAGGACCAGATCGCCTGCTCCGGCACGTCCAGACCCATCCGGGCGAGGCGGGCCCGGAGGTCACGCGGGGTGTAGATGGAGTTGTTGGTCAGCACCAGGAACGGCTTGCCGGAGGCACGCATCCGCTTGATGAACTCCGGGGCGCCCGGCACCGGCTGGCCCTCGTGCACCAGCACACCGTCCATGTCGGTGAGCCAACTCTCGACGGGTTTACGGTCATGCATGCTCGTCTCCGCAGGGATGTCGGGGGGTGGTCGCCAGGGCCGGTCAGGACGGACGGCGGGGCGGGACGCAACAGACCGAGGGGCAGCTGTCCCACATCGGCAGCTCGCCGAGGCGGCGACGCCTGTCGACCCCGGCCGGGTCGATGCGTTCCTGCACCAACTCCCGAACCATGGTCACGAAGCGGGGGTCGGTGCCGGGGGTCTGCGCGCGGACGTACTCCAGGCCGAGCCGCGTGGCCGTGTCCCGCGCCTCGGTGTCGAGGTCCCAGATCACCTCGAGGTGGTCGGAGACGAAGCCGATCGGGCTGACCACCACGGCGGTGACGCCCTTCGCGGCGAGGGCGGTCAGGTGATCGTTGATGTCCGGCTCCAGCCACGGCACGTGCGGCGGCCCGGAGCGGCTCTGCCACACCAGGTCGTAGGGCAGGTCGGAGGCGGCGGCCGTGTGCACCAGCCGGGCCGTCTCGGCGAGCTGCGCGGTGTACCGGCCGCCGTGCGGGCCGGCGCTGTCCGCCATCGACACGGGTACGGAGTGTGCGGTGAAGACCAGTCGGGTGTGGTCCCGGCGGGTCAGGTCGAGCTGGCTCAGCGCTGCCCGTACCGCGTCGACGTGCGGCTCGACGAAGCCGGGATGGTCCCAGAACTGGCGGATCTTCTCGATCACCGGCGCGTCCGGACCGACCGCGGCTCGGGCGGCGGTGATGTCCTCCTGGTACTGCCGGCACGAGGAGTACCCGCCGAAGGCGCTGGTGACGAAGGCCAACGCCCGCCGTACGCCGTCGTCGCGCATCTGCGCGAAGGTGTCGGCGAGCATCGGGTGCCAGTTCCGGTTGCCCCAGTACACCGGCAGGTCGAGACCGTGGGCGGCGAAGTCGGCGCGGATCGCGGCGAGCAGGTCCCGGCACTGCTGATTGATCGGGGAGACGCCGCCGAAGTGCCGGTAGTGCTCGGCCACCTCGGCCAGGCGCTGCGGCGGGATGCCCCGCCCCCGGGTCACGTTCTGCAGGAAGGGCAGCACGTCGTCGGGCCCTTCCGGGCCGCCGAAGGACACCAGCACCACCGCGTCGTACGCCATGGTCCCATTCTTGCCCCTGCCGGGCGGCGACCCGGCAACGCCCCCGGTCCCGGCCGTTAAGAGGGGCCCCCTGCTCTACCGCAGGCGTTAACAGGGGGCCCTTCCTTACACCTACGCGCCGATGGCGTGATAGCCCCCGTCGACGTGCACGATCTCGCCGGTGGTGGCGGGGAACCAGTCCGACAGCAGCGCCAGGCAGGCCCGCGCGGCCGGTTCCTGGTCGGTGAGGTTCCAGCCCAGCGGGGCCCGCTCGGACCAGGCGTCCTCGAACTGCTCGAAGCCGGGGATCGACTTGGCGGCCATCGTCCGCAGCGGCCCGGCGGCGACCAGGTTGCTGCGGATGCCCTGCTTGCCCAGGTGCAGGGCGAGGTAGCGGGAGGCGGACTCCAGGCCGGCCTTGGCCACACCCATCCAGTCGTACACCGGCCAGGCCTGGGTGGCGTCGAAGGTCAACCCGACCACCGCACCGCCCGGCGACATCAGCGGCAGCGCCGCGGTGGCGAGCGACTTGTAGGAGTACGTGGAGACGTGCAGCGCGGTGGCCACGTCCTCCCAGGAGGCGTCGAGGAACCCACCACCGAGGCAGCTCTGCGGGGCGAACCCGATCGAGTGCACCACCCCGTCGAGGCCGTCGACGTGCTCACGGACGGAGTCGGCGAGCCCGGCGAGGTGTTCCGGGTTGGTCACATCCAGCTCGATCACGGGCGCCGTCTCGGGCAGCCGCTTGGCGATCCGCTCCACAAGCGAAAGCCGGCCGAACCCGGTCAGCACGACCTGGGCGCCGTTCTCCTGAGCGAGCTTGGCCACCGAGAAGGCGATGGAGGCGTCGGTGATGACGCCGCTGACGAGCAGCCGCTTACCGGCCAGCAGTCCGGACATTATGCTCATTCCTCCGTACTCACGTTCAGTGGCCCGCTCGGTTCTCGGTGGCCTGCTCGGCTCAGTGACCCATGCCCATGCCGCCGTCGACCGGGATGACCGCGCCGGAGATGTAACCGGCGCTGTCGCCGGCCAGCCAGGTGACGACCGCGGCGACTTCCTCCGGGCTGGCCATCCGACCCGCCGGGATGGACTTGAGGATCTCCGCCCTACGCTCGTCGGAGAGTACGGCGGTCATGTCGGTCTCGATGAAGCCGGGCGCGACGACGTTGGCGGTGATGTTGCGGGTGCCCAGCTCGCGGGTGATCGAGCGGGCAACTCCGACCAGGCCGGCCTTGCTGGCCGCGTAGTTGACCTGGCCGGGGCCGCCGGAGAGGCCGACCACCGACGAAATGAAGATCATGCGACCCCACTTGGCCCGCAGCATCTTCGACGACGCCCGCTTGGCGCAGCGGTAAGCTCCGGTCAGGTTGGTGTCCAGCACCCGGGTGAACTGCTCCTCGGACATCCGCAGCAGCAGCGTGTCGTCGGTGATGCCGGCGTTGGCGACCAGCACCTCCACCGGGCCGAACTCCGCCTCCACGGCAGCGAACGCCGCGTCGACCGACTCGCTGTCGGTGACGTCGCAACGTACGCCGAAGATCCCGTCGGGCGCTCCGCTGCCCCGATGCGTGATCGCCACCCGGTCACCCTGCTTGGCGAAGGCCTGCGCGATGGCCAGACCGATGCCGCGGTTGCCGCCGGTGACCAAGACAGTTCGAGACACGTACGTCCCCTCCAAAGATCGCTGCGGGTTGGAGACTAGGCGCTACCGCACAGTAATCGCTAACCCGACCCACGTCACCGCACGTACGGTGATCACTTCCGCCTCGGACGACGGACGGTGTCGACGAACGTTCATCCCGCCGTCCGACCGCGGGTCGGCCGGATGCGCCCGCTTCGATCGCGGGTGTACGCTGACTCCCGTTTGCGGGTCGTACGCGGCCCGTATCGCCCGGACTGAGCCGACTCCAGGAGGTGATCGCTGTGCCAGATAGCGATCCTCCCAGTCGTGGCCGGGCCGACCGCCAGTCACGCTGAGTGTCACTCCGCCTGAGCTGGCCCGCTCCCCGCGCATCCCGCCACCGCCCTCCGGCCCACAAGCCGGGGTGGTCGATCCTGCGGGTGCCAACCGGAAGCCCCCCGGTCACGACTTCGTGTGTGTGCGTCCCCGATTCACTCCTCGCCGGCCCACCCGCGTCCCGGGCCGACGAACCGCTCACCCCGGAGCCTGTCATGAGCCGCTACGTCGCCCCGCTGGGTTTCACCCTCGCCGCCGTCTGGGTTGCCGTCCTCTTCGTCCTCGCCAGCGGCAACCACTGACCACCCACGCTCGTCGTCAGCCGAACCCGTGGGAGTCGTCGCCGCGCAGGCAGGGCCGGGGGCAGAGGGTGGGGTCAGAGCATGCGGGAGGACCAGAGGAGGCTGGTGGCGCCGGCGCAGAGGGCGAGCAGCAGCGCGATGCCCGCGTACCACTGGGTGATCTCGCGGGCTTCGGTGCGGAAGCCGATCGAGCTGCCCATGTCCTGGTACACCTGCTTCAGCTCGCTCACCGAGGCGGCCTCGTAGAAGTAGCCCTCGGTCGTCTCGGCCAGTGCGGCGAGCGCCATCCGGTCCACCGGTACCCGTTGCAGTTGTCCGCCGATGGCGACGTGCCCGGCGTCGGTGCCGAACGCGATGGTGGAGACCGGCACGTTCGCCGCCTGCGCCGCGGCGGCGGCCTCCTCCACCGACCGGCCGGCCGTGCGGAAGCCGTCGGAGAGCAGCACGATCCGGGCCGGCGGGATGCCGGCCGCGCCGTCGGCCGGGACCGACCGGATCGCCTCCAGGCAGGTGAAGACCGCCTCACCGGTCGCCGTCGCCTCGGCCAGCACCAGGCCGTCGATCGCGTTGGTCACCGCCGGACGGTCCTTGGTCGGCGGCACCAGCACGTTCGCCGACTTGGCGAACGAGACCAGGCCCACGTTGTACGTCTCGGGCAGTTCCCGGACGAACTGTTTGGCCGCCTCCTGGGCCCCTTCCAGCCGGGTCGGCGGCACGTCGTCGGCCTGCATCGACAGTGACACGTCGATGGCCAGCATGATGGTGGCGCGTTCCAGCGGTTCCCGGGTGTCCATCGCCGGGCGGGCCAGGGCGCCGGCCAGCACCAGCAGGGCGAGCAGGAACGCGGTCGCCGGCACGTGCCGGCGCCAGCCCAGCCCCTTCGGCGCCACGGTACGCAGCAGGTCCACGTTGGTGAACCGCATCGCGTACTCGCGGCGGCGCAGCTGACGCCAGACGTAGAGGGCGGCCAGGGCGAGCACCGGCAGTACGGCCAGCAGCCACCACGGTTGGAGCAGTCGGATCATCGTGTCGTCCCCCGGGTACGCGCGTGCCGTTGCGCGGCGACGAAGCGCACCATGTCCAGCAGCCAGTCTCGGTCCGTACGCAGTCGTAGGTGTGCGGCACCGGCGGCCCGCATCGCGGCGGAGATCTCCGCCCGTTGGGCGGCTGCCGCAGCCGCGTACCGGTGCCGCAGGCTCGGGTCGGCGGTCTGCACCTCGTGCAGTTGCCCGGTCTCCGGGTCGACGACCGGCAGCACCCCGACGTCGGGCAGTTCCAGTTCGCGCGGGTCGACCACCTCGATCGCCAGCACGTCGTGGCGTACCCGCAGCTTGCGCAGCGGGCGGGCCCACTGGGTCGGCGGGGCGAGGAAATCGGAGATGACCACCGCGACGCCACGCCGTCGGGGTGGGCGGTTGAGCATGTCCACAAGCGCGCCGAGGTCGCTGCGGCCGGGTCGGCTCTCGGTGGCGGCGATGGCGCGCAGCATGCCCTGCGCCTCCTTGCGCCCGGAGCGGGCCGGCATCCGGACCAGCCGCCCGGGCCCGACCGGCGCGGGTGCCGACCGGCGACCCCGGCGCGGCGCGGGCACCTCGTCGCCGCTGCCGACCACCGCGCCGATGCGGTTGCCGCCGCGTACGGTCAGATGGGTGATGGCCGCCGCCGCGGCGATCACCACGTCCCGCTTGAGCCATCGTCCGGTGCCGAAGTCCAGGCTCGCCGACAGGTCCACCGCCAGCCAGGTCTCCAGTTCCCGGTCGGCCACCGTACGCCGCACGTGCGGGGTGGTGGTGCGGGCGGTGACCGGCCAGTCCATCCGGCGTACGTCGTCGCCGGGGCGGTACTCCCGCGACTCCCCCGCCTCGCTGCCCGGCCCGGGCAGCAGGCCGGCGTAGTCGCCCTGCAACAGGCCGTCGAGCTTACGGGTGACGAGCAGTTGCAGCCGGGACAGCACCGCGCCGGAGCGGTTGTCCGTCGCGTCGGGTGCGCGTTGCCGGTGGCCGGCGGGAGGGGTGGTGGAGGTCACGGCCGCTGCCCGGGCCACCCCGAGGTCGGTGCCACCGCTGCCGGTGGCGTCGGGGTCGCCTGCTGCCGGGGCGCCACGGACGGCATCGGGATGGTCGACATCACCCGGTGCACCACGTGGTCGGCCGGCACGTCGTCGGCGAGCGCGTCGTAGCTGAGCACCAACCGGTGCCGCAGGATGTCCGGCGCGATGTCCTGCACGTCCTGCGGCAGGGCGTAGTCCCGGCCGCGCAGCAGGGCCAGCGCCCGGGTCGCCCGGACCAGCCCGAGCGAGGCCCGTGGGCTGGCACCGTACTGGATCAGTTGCGCCACGTCGGGCATGCCGTGCTCCGCAGGCGTACGCGTGGCCAGCACCAGCCGCACCGCGTAGTCGACAAGCGCGTTGTGTACGAACACCTGGTCGGCCTTGTTCTGCAGGGCGATCAGGTCGTCGGTGTCGAACACGGCGGTGGGCTCGGGTGGCGCGACACCCATCCGGTAGACGATCTCCCGCTCCTCGGCGTCGGTCGGATAACCCACGACGATCTTCATGAGGAAGCGGTCCCGCTGCGCCTCCGGCAGCGGGTAGACCCCCTCCTGCTCGATCGGGTTCTGCGTCGCCATCACCAGGAACGGGTTCGGCACCCGGTGGCTCTCCCCGCCGATGGAGACCTGCCGCTCGCTCATCACCTCCAGCAGCGCCGACTGCACCTTGGCCGGTGCCCGGTTGATCTCGTCGGCGAGCAGGAAGTTGACGAAGACCGGGCCCAGCTCGACGTCGAACTTCTCGCTGGACTGCCGGTAGATCCGGGTACCCATGATGTCGGCCGGCACCAGGTCCGGGGTGAACTGCACCCGGGCGAACGAGCCACCGACGACCTTGGCCAGGGTTTCCACCGCGAGCGTCTTGGCCACCCCCGGCACGCCCTCCAGCAGGCAGTGCCCCCGGGCGAGCAGGGCCACGAACATCCGCTCCACCATCCGGTCCTGCCCGACGATCACCCGTTTGATCTCGAACAGGGCCCGCTCCAGCAGGCCCGCGTCCTGCGCCGGGGTGGTCGGCGCGCCGGGCGTCTGCGGCTGGGTCCCGTTCGGTGTCGGGGCGTCGGGCGTGGTCGGCTGGGCCACCGGTCCTCCACAGCATGAATCGGTCGTCGCGGCGTGTGCGCTACCAAGCCTCGCATGCCCGACTCGGTACGGACGGCGGGAGCGACCGATTTTCGCCACGCCGTCCGCCGCCACGCCAATCGCCGATCACCAGTGGACAGATTGCGCCCCGGCGTGTGTACCATTCATCCGTCGCCGGGCGGCTTCCCCCGTGGCCGCCCGGCGCTCAATTCTTCTCCTCATTCGCCGACCTAGACTGGCCGGGATGAGCGAGCCCGATCCCTCCACCACCACCACAACCCTGGTCTGTTCGGCCCGTGGCTGTCACGCCCCGGCCGAGTGGTCACTTCGGTGGAACAATCCGCGCCTGCACCAGCCCGAGCGACGCAAGACCTGGCTCGCTTGCGACGCGCACCGTGGCCATCTCGGCGATTTCCTCACCGCGCGGGGCTTCCTGCGCGAGGTCGCCCCGCTGGCCGAATCGCCTACGCTTCAAGAGTGGACGCGTACAACGGAAGGCCCGTCCCGTGAGCGCGAGGAGTGAGCTTGCGAGCCCCGCAGTCGCGAACAGAGCCAGCACCGTGAGCGCGAGGAGTGAGCTTGCGAGCCCCGCAGTCGCGAACGAAAGGCGTGTCCCGTGAGCGGTGAGCAGGTGGGCGGCCAGGTGCCAGCGTCGGCTGCCGGGCAGCCCGGCCCACTTGAGCCGTGGCCGAACACCGTCCGGTGGCAGTCGATCTCGTCCGATCTGATCTGGGTGGAGTTGCTGCGCCTGTCCGGCGTGGTGGTCGTACTGTCGATCATGATCGGGGTCGCCTGGGGGTTCACCGGTGCCTGGCCCTTCGGCCTGGCGCTCGGCGTGGTCCTGGTGTTCGCCGTCTGGCGGGCGGTGACCATCGTCCGTGCGGTGCGCGCCTGGGGCTACGCCGAACGGGAGAACGACCTGCTGGTGCGGCACGGGCTGCTGGTCCGCCGGCTCTCCATCGTGCCGTACTCCCGGATGCAGTTCGTCGATGTCAGCGCGGGTCCGCTGGAGCGGGCCTTCGATCTGGCCACCGTGCAGCTGCACACCGCCGCGGCGGCGAGCGACGCCCGGGTGCCGGGTCTTCGGCCCGCGGAGGCGTCCCGGTTGCGCGATCGGCTCACGGCGCTCGGCGAGGACCGGGCGGAAGGGCTGTGAGCGACCACACCGGCTGGGACTCGGAGCGCGCCACGCCATCACCCGGCACCACACCGCCCTCCGATTCGCCGCCGGGTCAACCCCCGGCCGGGCCACCACTCAGGCCACCAGCGGCCGCGCCACCACCCGCCGGGCCGCCGCCAGTCGGGCCGCCACCGGCAGGAGCGCCAGGAGGCTGGCCACCGGCGGGAGCGCCAGGAGGCTGGACACCAGCGGGGTGGCAGGCACCCGCTGGGCCACCGCCGGGGTGGCAGGCGCCGGCGGGGTATCCGCTCGGGTATGTGCCGGGTGCGGTGCCGCCGCAGTATCCACCCGACGGGTGGTCGGGGCAGCCGGGCACGGCGCAGACCCGACAGCGGCTGCATCCGTTGAGCCCGGTGCTGCACAGCGCGAGGTCGCTGGTGGTGGTCATCGCCGGGCTGTCCTGGTCGACGTTGTCCCGGGTCGGCTTCGGCTGGTTCGCGGCGATGGTGACCGTGATCGTCCTGGGCGCTGCGGTGCTGGCCGTGGTGAGTTGGTACAACACCGGCTACCAGGTGGTGGGCCGGGAGCTGCGGATCCACGAGGGGCTGCTCTGGCGGCGGACCCGCGCGATTCCGCTGGAACGCCTCCAGGCCGTCGAGGTCGTCCGGCCGCTGCTCGCGCAGCTGACCGGGCTGGCCGAGCTGCGGCTGGAGGTGGTCGGCGGAGGCAAGACCGAGGCGCCGCTGGCCTTCCTCAGCGTCACCGAGGCGTCCGCGCTGCGGCAACGCCTGCTGTCGCTGGCGGGCCGACCGCCTGCCGGGGCACCGGCTGCCGGGGTGACAGGTGCCGCGCCACCGTACGCACCGACGGCGACGCCGAACGCCGAGCCGTCGACCGGCCGGCCACTGCACTCCGTACGCAATCAGGATCTGCTGGTCAGCCAGTTGCTGACCCCGCAGGCGTTCCTGCTGCCGTTCGGTGTGGTCTTCGTGGCCGCGCAGTTCCTGTCCGAGGGCACCTGGTCGTTCATCGCGGTGGCGAGCACGTTGACCGCGATGGCGGGCATCGTGTTGCAACCGGTGCGCCGGGTCCTCGACGACTGGCAGTTCCAACTGGCTCGCGACGACGACCGCCTGCGGATCCGCAACGGCCTGCTGGAGACCAGGGTGCAGACCGTACCGCTGCACCGGGTGCAGACCATCGGGGTGACCTGGCCGCTGCTCTGGCGGTTCAAGGGCTGGCTGCGGCTGCGCCTGGAGGTAGCGGGCTACACCGCCGGCGAGCCGGACCAACGCAGCCGGCCGGATCGCCTGCTGCCGGTCGGTGACCTGCCCACCGCCGAGGCGATCGTGGCCGAGGTGCTGCCGGGGGTCGACCTGTCGTCGCTGCCACTGACGCCGCCGCCGGAGCGGGCCCGCTGGCTCAACCCGCTCAGCCGTCGGGTGCTCGGCGCCGGCCTGACCGAGCAGGTCTTCGCAGTACGCTCCGGCCTGCTCACCCGCCAGGTGACGGTCGTGCCGTACGCCCGGTTGCAGAGCGTCCGGGTGGTGCAGGGGCCGTTGCAGCGCCGGCTGCGCCTGGCCACGGTGCACGCCGACACGGCGGGCGGGGCCGGGGCCGCGGCGGTGGACCGGGATCTCGCCGAGGCGTGGGCGCTGGCGGCGGAGTTGTCCGCGCGCGGTCACGCCGCCCGCCGCCAGGAGTGACCACGCGACGCCGGCCGACGTCGGCGGGTCGCGGTTGTTCAGGCCCTGATCGAGCGTGATGGTGGCCGGCTACGCGCCCGGGTCGGGGCGAGCACCTACGCTGTGGCCATGCAGGAGCAGCCGGATCGTGTCCTGACGCCGGGCCTGGCGGCCCGGGTCGAGATGACCGTCACCGACGACGACACCGCCCAGGCCGTCGGCTCCGGTGACGTACCTGTGCTCGGCACCCCACGGGTGCTCGCGCTGGCTGAGGCGGCGACGGTGGCGGCGACCGCCCGTCACCTGCCCGCCGGGACGACCACCGTCGG
This sequence comes from Micromonospora maris AB-18-032, assembly GCF_000204155.1. Classification (NCBI taxonomy): domain Bacteria; kingdom Bacillati; phylum Actinomycetota; class Actinomycetes; order Micromonosporales; family Micromonosporaceae; genus Micromonospora; species Micromonospora maris. The sequence goes on from NC_015434.1 coordinate 4,728,428, forward strand.
CACCCGCGTCGAACTGGAGCACCTGGCCGCGACACCGGTCGGTCGTACGGTGACGGCGCAGGCCCGGCTGACGGCTGTCGACAAGCGGCGGCTGACCTTCGAGGTGACAGTCGTGGAGGGCGAGCAGACGGTCGCGCAGGGACGGGTGGAGCGGGTGGTGCTCGACCGGCAGCGCTTCATCGAGCGGGCGGGCCGGTCGTCATGAGCGGCAGTTTCGTCGAGGTCGCCGACCGGGTGCTGGTGCTGCGGGAGCCGTTGCTCGCGGTCAACGTCACGCTGGTGCTGGGCGACGGGGAGGCGCTGCTGGTCGACACCCTGTCCACCGTCGGGCAGGCGGTCGAGCTCCGCGCCGCCGTACGCGCGGTCACCGGTGATCCGTTGACCCTGGTCAACACCCATCACCACTTCGACCACTGCTTCGGCAACGCCGCCCTCGCCGGCGACCCGCCGCGCCCGATCTGGGCGCATGAACTGGCCGCGACGGCGTTGTGCGACGACCCGGAACGGCTCCGCCGCGAGGCGTACGCGGAACTGCGCGACGAGCACCCCGAGCTGGCCGACGAACTGGCCGAGGTCACCGTGCTGGCACCCACCCACACCGTCCACACCGAGGCCACCCTCGACATCGGGGGCCGGCAGGTGGTGCTGCGCCATCCCGGTCGGGGGCACACCGACGCCGACCTGGTGGTGCACGTACCCGACGCCGACGTGCTGGTCGCCGGTGATCTGGTCGAGCAGTCCGGGCCGCCCGCATTCGAGGATTCCTACCCGTTGCAGTGGCCCGAGGCGGTGGCCGAACTGCTGCGCTGGACGACCGACTCGACGGTGGTGGTGCCGGGGCACGGTACGCCGGTGGACACCGAGTTCGTCCGGGCACAGCACGCCCAGTTGGTCGAGCTGGCCTGGCTGATCCGGGCCGGGCACACCGGTTCGACGCCACCGGAACGGGTCGCCGCCGACGCACCGTTCCCGGCCCGCCCCGCGCTGCTGGCCGCCCACCGCGGCTACGCCGAGTTGGACGGCACCGCCTGACCTGACGCCGGGCCCGCTCGGCCTGGTGCGGGGCGTGCCTGGCCCGGTCAGGTGGGGAAGCGGTCGGCGACCTCGGCTCGGGTGGGCATGGCGACGGCGCCGCCGGCACGCTCGCAGACCAGCCCGGCGACGCGCAGCGCGAAGGCGACCCGCTCGGTCCACCCCGTCGGGTCGCTCGGCTCACCGGCGACCAGCAGGTCGGCGACGAGGGCGGCCAGCACCGAGTCACCCGCTCCGGTGGCGTCGACCGCGGTCACGCTCGGCGCCGGCACCCGTACCGGATCGGCACCGGCGGCGGCGAGCACCGCGCCGGCGGCACCGAGGGTGACCACGACGGTGCCCGCCCCCAGCTCCCGCAGGTAGGCGGCCACACCCTCGACCGGCTCGCCCGGATAGAGCGCCTCCGCGTCGGCGCTGCTCAGCTTGACCAGGTGTGCCCCGGCGGCGAACTCGGCGACCACCTCGCGCAGGGCGGCCAGGGCCGCCGGGTCGGACAGCAGCCGTGGCCGGACGTTGGGGTCGAACACCCGCAGGCCGGTCGCCAGCGACCAGGCCCGCCGCGCGGCGGCCAGCGGCCCCGGTGACAGCAGCACGATCGAGCCGCAGGAGAGCACGTCCGCGCCCTCGATCAGCGCGACGTCGAGGTCGTCCGGCTTCAACAGGGTGTACGACGGCGGATCGCCGTAGAAGCGGAAGTCCGGCTCGGCGCCGGTGAAGGTGGCCACGGCCAACGTGGTCGGTACGGCGGCGGTGACCGTGCCGGCCAGGCCGACCCCCGTGGTGGTGAGGAAGGTGCGTATCCGCTCGGCGAGGGCGTCGTCGCCGAGCGAGCCGACGAACTGCGCCGCACCACCGAGCCGGGCGATGCCCACCGCGACGTTCAGCGGGGCACCGCCGATGGCCTGCCGGTAGACCGGTACGCCGTCGCATTCCGTGTCGAGCAGGTCGACGAGGGCCTCGCCGAGCACCACCGCGTATCCCATCGAGCCGGTCCCTCCCGTCGGCAGTCGTGATGCTCAGGCTGGCACAGTGCGGGCGGCTCGGGCGCGCAAGCCGCGGTATTGGATGTGGGTGGAAATCGGACATCGAGAAATGACTATTGCGCCGTTGCGCCCGGCATGCTGGGATAGGTAGTGCCGGGTGACGCGGGGCTGCGCGCCACCGGCGCCGGGTTCATCGCACGCGAGGGCATTTACGCGTCGACCGAATGCTGACGGCACCCGCCTGTTGGGCCATCCGCCCTGGGCGCAGGTCGCCGCATCGATCGCATCCGCCACAGCAGCGGGTCAGACGTACCTCGTCACCCCGCGCGTTCCGGCGGGGCCACCAAACCGGTGTCCCCGCGAGTCAGGAGAACCTGTGCACCGTCCTCGTTTGGCCGCGATGTTCTTCGCGGCCGTCACCCTCGCTGCGAGCGCGGTCGTCGCCGTGACCGCCAGCCCCGACCCGGCCGCCGCGCACGGCGCGGCGATGACGCCGGGCGCCCGCACCTACCTCTGTTGGCGTGACGGCCTCTCCCCCACCGGCGAGATCCGTCCGCAGAACCCGGCCTGCTCGGCCGCGGTCGCGCAGAGCGGTGCGAACTCCCTGTACAACTGGTTCAGCGTGCTGCGCTCGGACGCCGGCGGTCGCACCACCGGCTTCATCCCCGACGGTCAGCTGTGCAGCGGCGGCGCCACCGGCTTCCGCGGCTTCGACCTGGCCCGCGACGACTGGCCGCTGACCCACCTGACCGCCGGCCGCACCATGGAGTTCCGGTACAGCAACTGGGCGCACCACCCGGGCACGTTCTACTTCTACGTGACCAAGAACAGCTGGAGCCCGAACCGCGCGCTGGCCTGGAGCGACCTGGAGGAGCAGCCGTTCCTGACGGTGACCAACCCGCCGCAGCGCGGCGCGGTCGGCACCAACGACGGCCACTACTACTTCACCGGCACGCTGCCGGCGAACAAGAGCGGTCGGCACATCATCTACTCCCGCTGGGTCCGCTCGGACAGCCAGGAGAACTTCTTCGGTTGCTCCGACGTGACCTTCGACGGCGGCAACGGTGAGGTGACCGGCATCGGCAACGGTGGCACGAACCCGCCGCCCACCACCCCGCCGCCGACCACCCCGCCGCCCACCACTCCTCCGCCGACCACCCCGCCGCCCACCACGCCGCCGCCGGCGGGTAACGGTGGCTGCTCGGCCACCTTCAAGGTGACCAACAGCTGGTCCGGTGGATTCCAGGGCGAGGTGGAGATCAAGAACACCGGCACCTCGCCGTTGAACGGCTGGGCTGCGAGCTGGACGTTGTCCAGCGGCCAGCAGATCAGCCAGGTCTGGAACGCGACGCACACCACGTCCGGATCGACCGTGACGGCCCGCAACGTGTCGTACAACGGCTCCCTCGGGGCCAACGGCACCACGAGCTTCGGCTTCCTTGCCAGTGGAAGCAGCTCGACTCCGACGGTCACCTGCTCCGCCAGCTGACCATCAAGCACCACGAAGGGGGCCCCGATCGGGGCCCCCTTCCGCTTGCACGTATCAGCGCCGGTTGACCCTCAGCGCACCATCGAGCCGACGACGGGCTTGGTGAGCAGGGCGGACTGGTTGCGCTGGATGCCCGGGTCCAGGGTCTTCGCCACGAAGATCGCGTGCCAGATGCAGAAGATCAGCACGGTCCACACCTTGCGGGAGTGGTCGGCCTCCTCCCGCTTGTGCTCCTCCAGCAGCCGCAGCGCGTACGACAGGTCGAGCAGGTCACCGGCGCCCGAGGTGGTCAACACGTGCCGGGCCCACTCGTACATCTCGCCGCGCAGCCAGACCCGGGTCGGGGTCGGGAAGCCGAGCTTCTTGCGGTTGACGATGGCCGGCGGCACCACGCCCTGCAGCGCCTGGCGCATGGCGTACTTGGTGGCGTCGGAGCGCGGCGGCAGCTTCAGATCCACCGGGATCTTGGCCGCCACCTCGAAGACCTCGCGGTCGAGGAAGGGCACCCGCACCTCAAGCGAGTGCGCCATGGAGATCCGGTCGGCCTTGACCAGGATGTCGCCGCGCAGCCAGGTGTAGAGGTCGACGTACTGCATCTTGGTGACGTCGTCGAGTTCGGTGCACTCGGCGTAGATCGGCGCGGTGACGTCGGTGTAGCGCACCGAGGGGTCGTAGCGACGCAGCAGGTGCTGCTTCTCCTCCTCGGTGAACATCCGCGCGTTGCCGTAGTAGCGCTGCTCGATCGGGGTGGTGCCGCGTTCCAGGAAGCTCTTGCCCTTGACGCCCTGCGGGATCGCCTTGGACACCGCCCGCAGGCCCTTCTGCACCCCGCCGGGCAGGCCGTTGACGCCGCTCAGCGAGAGCGGTTCGCGGTAGATCGTGTACCCGCCGAAGAACTCGTCGGCGCCCTCGCCGGAGAGCACCACCGTGACGTGCTCGGCGGCCTTCTTGGCGACGAAGTAGAGCGGCACCAGCGCGGGGTCGGCCACCGGGTCGTCCAGGTGCCAGACGATTTTCGGCAGCGCCTCGATCATGTCCTCCGGCCCGATCTTGGTCGGGATGGTGGTCACGTCGAGGTGGCGGGCCGATTCCTGGGCGACGTCGATCTCGGAGTAACCCGGCACGTCGTAGCCGACGGTGAAGGTGAGGATGTTCGGGTTGAACTCCCGCGCCAGGGCCACCACCGCGGTGGAGTCGATCCCGCTGGACAGGAACGAGCCGACCGGCACGTCGGAGCGCATGTGCATGCGTACGCTCTCGCGCAGCGTCTCCCGGATCTCGTGGTAGAGCTTCTGCTCGTCGGCGACCGGGGCGGGTCGGAACACCGGGCGGTACCAGCGGCGTACGTCGATCCGCCCGCCCGGGGTCCAGGTGAGATACTCCCCCGACCCGATCCGGCTGATCTGCTTGTGCAGGGTGCCCGGCTCGGGGACGTACTGCAGGGTCAGGTAGTGGCTGAGGTTCGCCGTGTCGACCCCGGCGTCGCCGATGTGCGCGGAGTGCGCGAAGGGCAGCAGGGCCTTCTTCTCCGAGGCGAGGTAGAGCCCGTCGGCGGTCTCCAGGTAGTGCAGCGGCTTGATGCCGTAGTAGTCGCGGGCGCCGAACGCGCGGCGGGCCTGCCGGTCCCAGATGACGAAGGCGAACATGCCCCGCAGCCGGGTGAGCACCTGCTCGCCCCAGTAGTGGTAGCCGGCGACGATCACCTCGCCGTCACCGTTTGTGGCGAACCGGGCCCCGTGCTCGCGGATCAGCTCCTCGCGCAGCTCGATGTAGTTGTAGATCTCGCCGTTGAAGGTCAGCAGGTAACGCCCGTCGGCGTAGGGCAGCGGCTCGTGGCTGAGCGCGACGTCGATGATCGCCAACCGCTTGTGCGCGAACACCCCGTCCGCGTACCGACCGGTGGCGTCCCCGACCACCTCGACACCGGTCTCGTCCGGGCCGCGGTGGTGCAGGCATTCCAACGCTCCGGCGATGCTGTCGCGGTGAGCGGCGGCGTCGCCGCGTGCACTGAAAAAAGCCAGGAGTCCGCACATGTTTGCCATCTTTCCACGCGTACGAATCGGGCGTTGCGGCACGGGCGGGCTCGGCGGGCCGACCTCGCCGCGCGCCGTCCGGTGCGGTCTCCGGTGCGGTCTCGCGGGCCGCCCGGGGTGATCACCCCGGCCGGAACGAGCCGGATTCGCGGTACGGTCGGGGCCAGCAACTACATGAAGGGAGCGGGCATGACCGAGGAACGCACCGACGGCAAGCCGGCCGACGGCACCGAGTCACACGACCCGGACTTTCCCCCGGCGTTCCTGGCGTTCATGCGGCAGGGCTGGCGGGACACCACGCTGCCGGTCGGCCCCCGACCGGAGGTGCCGAACTACGCCAAGCGCCGGGCCGCCCTGTCGGCCGCCTTCCCGGGCGAGACGCTTGTGATCCCCACCGGCGGGGAGAAGATCCGGGCCAACGACACCGAGTACCGGTTCCGTCCGGGCAGCGACTTCGCGTACCTGACCGGTGACCAGGACCCGGACAGCGTGCTGGTGATGCGGCCCAACGGTTCGGGGCACGACGCCATCCTGTACATGCGGCCGCGCAGCTCGCGGGAGAACGACGAGTTCTTCCGCAGCCGGCACGGCGAGCTGTGGGTAGGGCGGCGGCACACCCTTACCGAGAAGTCGACCGAGCTGGGCCTGCCCACCGTCGACCTGACCGAGCTGGACGGGGCGCTGGCCGACCTGGCCCCGGCGCGTACCCGGGTGTTGCGTGGGTTCGATCCGCGGGTGGACGCCGCGGTGCGCGCGTACGACGGTGCACGCGAGGAGGGCCAGCCGGCCCGGGACCGGGAGCTGGCCATCGCCATCTCCGAGCAGAAGCTCGTCAAGGACGAGTGGGAGATCGGCCAGCTGCAGGAGGCGATCGACGCCACCGTACGCGGCTTCGAGGACGTGGCCCGGGTGCTGCCGGCCGACCGCGGGGTCTCGGAGCGGCTGCTGGAGGGGATCTTCGCGCTGCGGGCCCGGCACGACGGCAACGACGTCGGCTACGGCTCGATCGTCGGTGCCGGCGAGCACGCCACGATCCTGCACTGGGTGCACAACCACGGCGTCACCCGACCGGGTGAGCTGCTGCTGATGGACATGGGTGTGGAGGGCCGCAACCTCTACACCGCCGACGTGACCCGGGTGCTGCCGGTCAACGGCCGGTTCACCGCTCTGCAGCGGCAGGTCTACGACATCGTGTACGCCTCGCAGCAGGCCGGCATCGACGCCATCAAGCCGGGCGTGGCCTTCAAGGAGGTCCACCTGACCTGCATGCGGGTGCTCGCCGAGGGGCTGGCCGACCTGGGGTTGCTGCCGGTGAGCGTGGACGAGGCGATGGACGAGACCTCCACCGTCTACCGCCGCTGGACGCTGCACGGGTTCGGGCACATGCTCGGCATCGACGTGCACGACTGCTCCAACGCCCGCAAGGAGGCCTACCGCGACGGCAGCCTCGGTGAGGGGTACGTGCTCACCGTCGAGCCGGGGTTGTACTTCCAGCCGGAGGACGACCTGGTCCCCGAGGAACTGCGCGGCATCGGCATCCGGATCGAGGACGACATCCTGGTCACCAGCTCCGGGGCGGTGAACCTGTCGGCCGGCCTGCCCCGCCGGTCCGACGAGGTGGAGACCTGGTTGGCCGCGCAGCGTGAGGCGGGGCCGCGACTGCCTGGCTGACCGCACCACGACCGCGACGGGCCCCGCCCGGCGGTGTGCGACGTTTCGTACGTCCAGCACACCCCGAGCGGGGCCCGTCCGTGTTCACCCTGGTCACCCGCTTCCTACCCAGGCTGGCATCTTGACCGGCAGATGCCCCGAATACATAAAATGTGGGGCTTCTTCGGATACGCCCTTGTCGCGAGGATCCTTCCCATACGGTGGTCGTCGGAGGCTGCAACCGATTTGTAGCTGCCCGCGCCTCCTTCGGGTGGTGCGAGCCCGTTTGGTAGCAGGAAAGGGCGGAAAGCTCTGATGTCCAACGACCTAACGACTCCCTCCGGCGAGGCCCCCATGGCCTCACCGAGACGAGGACGACGGAAGCTTTGGGTGGCCGCCGGGGTAGCCGGCTTGACCGGTGTCGTCGGCCTGGCCGCCGTGGGCGGCGTGGCCGCCCGTAACCAGAAGTCCGGCGAGCGGCAAGAGGCGTCGAACATGCCGGCGTCGGCGCCAAAGCAGCACGTCAGCGACGCGGACAAGGCCGAGGAGACCGGTGGCGAGGAGTCCGGCAAGGACGACCTGGGCAACCGGGCCGGCAAGGGTGACCCGGACGACCGGGACGGCAAGGGTAAGCGCTTCGAAGGCCGAGAACGGGTGAAGGAGGTGCCGTGCGACACCGACAAGCTGATCGACGCGATCACCCTGGCCAACCGGACCGACGGCGCGACCCTGAAGCTGGCCGAGCACTGCACCTACACGCTGACCCGGCACGACGAGTGGGGTAACGGCCTGCCACGGATCAACCAGCCGATCACCCTCAAGGGCGACAAAACCCGGATCGAGCGGGACCCGACGGCCAAGCCGTTCCGCATCCTCAACGTCGGCCCCGGCGGGGAACTCACCCTCAAGGGCCTGACCATCAAGGGCGGCCAGCTCAAGGACGACAAGAAGAAGGACGACTCGAAGCCCCGCGTACGGTGGGGGTCGAAGGGGGAAGCGACGGCCCCCACGGCCACGCCGGAGGCGGCTGACGCCGCGCCCGGGACACCGGCGGTCGCGCCTCAGGCGGCAGCCGCACCGGTAGCCGCGCCTCAGGCGGCAGCCGCGCCCGGAGCCGGGCCCGGTTCGGAGGCGACGCCGGCTCCGTGGCCCACCGGCGGGCACGGTCACACGCCCACCGAGGGCGCGGGCCTCCTGGTCCACCAGGGTGGTCGCGCCGTCGTCGAGCACAGCACCTTCGTACAGAACCACGCGGCCGGCGACGGCGGTGCCATCGCCAACTTCGGCGCCACGCGCATCGACCGGAGCCTGATCGAGCGCAACAGCGCTGGCGGCTTCGGCGGCGGCATCTTCAACGCCGGAACTCTCCAGGTCGAGGAGTCCGAGGTGGTTCGCAACAGCGCCGAGGAAGGCGGCGGCGGCATCGCCAACGGCTCGTCCGACAAGTACGGGATCGAGGGCGGCACCGTCTACATCTTCAAGAGCAAGATCAGCCACAACCGGACCGCGGGTGACGGTGGCGGCCTGGCCGACAACGGCGGGACCACCTCGGCCAGCCACAGCGAGTTCACCGACAACACCGCGGGCTCCGATGTCGGCGGTGTGCTCGCCAACGTCGACAGCCAGCTGACCCTCAAGCACGTGCTCGTCGCGAAGAACTCCACCCAGGGTCGCGCGGGCGGCATCGGCATCGGTGAGGGCACCAAGGCCGTCATCGAGCACAGCCTCGTCAAGGAGAACGTCTCCGACGGCGACGGTGGAGGAATCTTCAACTTCGGTTTCACCGTGCTGCGGGACACCGAGGTACTCGCCAACCAGGCGGTCGGCAGGTACGCACAGGCCGGCGGGATCTTCAACGACGGCGGCAAGGTCAGCCTGATCCGGTCGAAGGTGGCCTTCAACTTCTCCACCAAGAAGCCGGGCGGCATCTTCACCAACAACGACCGCGTCGAGATCGACAGCAAGTCCACGGTCATCGACAACCGCCCGACCAACTGCCTCGGCAGCCCGGTCATTCCGGACCGCTGCTTCGGCTGAGACACACCGAGAGCCAGACCACATAGCCGGAGGGCTCCTCCGGGCCGCCACCCGGCGCCCCGAAGGAGCCCTCCCTCAACCCCGCTCCCAACCCCACAGTCGCGTTGATCAAGAAGTTTGCGTCACGAACTGCGAGGAGCACGACCAAAAGCTCTTGATCAGCCGCCGGTGCCGGGGGTGGGTTGAGGTGGGTGGGTTGCGGTGGCGGGACGGGTAATGACCCTAATGCGGGTTCGTTTCGCATTTGCCCGCGAGGTGAGGAAGATTCTCATACCGTGGGTTCTGGGAGCTACAACCGATTTGTAGCAGGGGACGCCCGCCTGAGGCGGAGCGACCCTGTCTGGTACGAGGAGAGGGCAGAGATCTCCGATGTCCAACTACCTAGCGAACAACGATGATCGGTCGACGCCGAAGCGTCGCCGCAAGCTCTGGGTGGCCAGCGGCGTTGCCGGACTGACCGGCGTGGTCAGCATCGCCGCGGTCGGCGTCGCTGGCGCCGGGGCGGTCGGCGGCAGTAACGGTGTGAAGTGGTCGACCACCCAGCAGGTCAGCCGTGACGACGCCCAGGGCGAAGCGGAACACCACGGCAAGAAGGCGGAACACGACGGCAAGAAGCGGGACCGCGATCGGCACGACGAGCGGGCGCGGGAGGTGCCCTGCGACAGCGACAAGCTGATCGAGGCGATCACCCTCGCCAACAACAGGAACGGTGCCACGCTGAAGCTGGCCGAGCACTGCACCTACAAGCTCACCCGGCACGACAAGTGGGGCAACGGCCTACCGAAGATCACCCAGCCGATCACCCTCAAGGGCGACAAGACCAAGATCGAGCGGGATGCCACGGCCAAGCCGTTCCGCATCCTCAACGTCGGCCCCGGCGGGGAACTCACCCTCAAGGGCCTGACCATCAAGGGCGGCCAGACTGCGCCGGCCAAGAAGGTGTCGGCGCCGGAGCCGCGGGAGACGTGGTCACAGTTCTCGGGCTCGGGCGAGGCGACGGACGCCGTACAGGGCGGCAAGCCGCTGGTCACCGCGTTGCAGGCGGCGCCGAAGGCGCCGGCCGCGCCACCGGCCGAGATCGACGCGGCGGCGGCGCCAGCCACCGCCCAGGTCGACGGGGAGCAGGAGTGGCAGTCCGAGGGGCAGGTCGAGACCGAGGGCGACTGGGAGCCGGGCCGCTTTGACGGCGCGGGCCTGCTGGTGCAGCCGGGCGGCCGGGCCGATGTCCACAACACCGAGTTCGTCGACAACCAGTCCGGTGCCAGCGGTGGCGCCGTGGCCAACTACGGCCAGACCCTGCTCGACGAGAGCCGGGTCGTCGACAACACCGCCTTCCTCTTCGGCGGCGGAATCCTCAACGTCGGCGTCCTCAAGATCGAGAAGTCATTGGTGAAGCACAACCAGGCGATCATCGGCGGCGCGGGCGTCTCCAACGGTCTGGTCAAGTTCAAGCCGTACAAGGGCAAGCTGCACCACGCCGGCATCGACAACGGCACGCTGTACGTCGAGAAGTCCGAGATCGAGGGGAACGAGACCACCGGCTTCGGCGGCGGCATCCTCGACATCGGCGGTCAGACCTCCGTCAAGCACTCGAAGGTTTCCGACAACACCGCGCTGATCGCCGGTGGCGGCATCCTCGCGGCCAAGAAGAGCCAGCTCACCCTGGCGCACAGCGCGGTCGTGAAGAACAGCACCGCAGGTGTTGGCGGCGGCCTGGCAGTGGTCGACTGGAGCACCGCCACGGTCGACGACAGCGTCATCAAGGACAACGTCGCCGGGTTCTTCGGCGCCGGCCTGTTCAACGACGACAGCAAGACCACGCTGCGGGACACCGAGGTCACCGGCAACCGGGCCGTCGGCCCGTACGCCACCGGTGCTGGCATCTTCAACAAGGGCGGCTGGGTCTACCTGACCAAGACCAAGGTGGCCCACAACACCGCCACCAACAAGCCGGGTGGTGTCTTCACCACAAACGACGGCGTGGTGCTGGACGACAAGTCCGTCATCACCGACAACCGCCCCACCAACTGCCTCGGCAGCCCGGTGATTCCGGACGGCTGCTTCGGCTGATCCACACGGTTGATCGGCACTGGCACCGGTTCCGACCGCAGACCGGCTCCCTTCCGACCACGGAAGGGAGCCGGTCCACGCCGGTCTGGGAGACGTACGGCGTGGTGTCGGGGCCTTTGCCACCGCTTACCGGAACCGTCCCCGGGCGGCCCCCGGTGTCTGACCGCTGCGGGCACGAACGGGGGCTGACCGTGCGGTCCAGCCCCCGTTCGCGTGGCCCGGCCTACCGCTGCACGAAGACGGCCACACTGCGCGCCGGGACGGTGAACGTGCCTGTCGACGCGGCGAAGCCGGCGGTCCGCAGCACCGGGTCGGCCGAGGAACGCAGCACCGGGTGCAACGCCACGTCCGCACCCCGCAACCCGCTGACCCGTTGGGTCGCCACCTTCGGAGTGCTGTTGAAGACCACGGTCACCGACTTCCACTGCCCGCCGAGACCCCGCGCGTCGAGGGTCATGGTGAGCACCCCCGGCGTCTCGCCCGTACCGGACAGCGGGAAGCTGACCCGCCGCTGCACCTCCTGCGCCGTGGACAGCCCGAACACCGGGGAGGAGTTACGGATCCGCAGCAGCTCGGCGTAACGGGCGTCGGTCAACTCGATCGCACCGCAGTCCGGCACCAGCTTCGGGTCGGCCAGCAGCGGCTTCGCGTACGGCCACTTGTCCCGGTTGTCCTCGGCGGGCGGCAGACCGGCACCGAACCCGTTGCCCTGCGCGCAGTCCCAACGGATCTGGTTGAACCAGTCCCCCGAGTTGTACGAGTTGCGGTCCAACGACTTCGACCGCAGCCGCTCGGTGCCGGTGGTGACGAAGCCGGCACCCTGGCCCAGCACCACAGTGCTCAACGCGAGCACCTGCATCCGGGCCCGGTCGGTGGCCGGGGTGGCCTGCGGCAGCTTGTACGCCAACGCGTCGTACAGGATCTCGTTGTCGTGCGCGTCGACGTAGGTGATCGCCTCGCCAGGGGCGTCGGTGTAGCCGGCGGGTGAGCCGTTGTAGTCGACCTGATCGCCGGTGACCGTCCGGCCCGCCGAGTCGGTGAACCGGTAGCCCCGCAGGTTGCCGACCAACCCGACCTTGATCAGGTCGTGCTGGTGCAGCAGCCGGGCCCGCTGCTCGGCGGTGGTGCCGTTGATCGGGTCGCCGTTGGGGTCGCTGAACAGCCCGGACGCGAAGCCCTGCTGGCGCGGGTTGTCGTCGAACGGGCCACCACCGCGCACCGCGTCCCGCAGCCGGTCGTTGAAGGTGCCGACCCCGGTACCGGCCATGTTTGCCTGGGTGGCCTGCACGAACCGAGCGTCGTCGGCGACCTCGCCGAAGTTCCAGCCCTCGCCGTAGAGCAGGATCTTCTTCCCGTCCACCCCGTCGCGGGCGACGGTCAGCTTGTCCAGCGCCTTACGTACGGCCAGGATGTTCGCCTTCGGGTGGTGACCCATCAGGTCGAACCGGAACCCGTCGACCTTGTACGCGGTGGCCCAGGTGACCATCGAGTCGACCACCAGCTTGCCCATCATCGCGTGTTCGGGTGCGGTGTTGGCGCAGCAGGTGGAGGTGGCCACCGTCCCGTCGTCGAGCAGCCGGTGGTAGTAGCCGGGCACGATCTGGTCGAGCACCGAGCGGGGGTCGGTGCCGGCGGCCGAGGTGTGGTTGTAGACGACGTCCAGCACCACCCGCAGACCGGACCCGTTGATCCCGGCGACCATCTGCCGGAACTCGGTGGTGCGTCGGGCACCGTTCGGGTCGACGGCGTAGCCGCCCTCCGGGACGGTGTAGTGCAGCGGGTCGTACCCCCAGTTGTAGCCGTCGGTGTCGCGCACCGCGGCGATGCACTCCTGCTGGCGCTCCGAGTCCGCTGGCAGGGCGGGCAGGTCGCAGTCGGGCTGCCGCTGGTCGGCGCGCCGCTCCGGGATGGTGGCGAAGTCGAACGCGGGCAGCAGGTGCAGGTGGTTGACGCCCGCGTCGCTGATCGCCCGCAGGTGCTTCATCCCGGCGGTGCTCGGGTCGGTGAAGGCCAGGTAGGTGCCCCGCCGGTCGGCCGGCACGGTGCTGTCGGCGATGGAGAAGTCGCGTACCGACAGCTCGGAGATCTGCACCTTGGCGGCCGGCGGCGCGGCCGGCTTGCGCAGCTTCGCCCAGCCGGCCGGGGCCAGCTTCGGGTCGGCCAGGTCGACGATCTGGCTGTGCGTGGAGTCCGCCGCCAGCGCCACCGAGTACGGATCGGTCACCGAGGCGGTGACCACCTGCTGCGTCGCCGGCTGCCAGGCCTGCACCCGGTACCGGTAGTACCGACCGGTCCAGTCCCGGGCCCCCCGTACCGACCAGACTCCGGTGCGGTCATCACGGCGCATCTCGACCAGGCGCGGTGTCGCGGTGGGCGAGTCGAACAGCTCCAGCGACACGTTCCGGGCCGTCGGGGCCCAGACCGCCAGCGTCGGTACGCCACCGGTGAAGGTGGCACCCAGTCGGGCGGCCGTCGCCGGGGCGTACACGTCGTCGAGCACGCCCGGGATCTGCACCCCGGTCGCACCGAGCAGGGTGCCGTCGGCGGCCCGTTCGGTGACCAGCAACTGCCCGCGCAACGCGGCCGGCACCTTCGACAGATCCTTCCGGTCCAGGCTGAAGGTCCGGTGGTCCCACAGGTGCGGGAAGGCCGCGCGCTGGGCCTCGGTGAGCCCGTTGCGCTGCGCGGTCAACGGCAGCGAGGTGTACGCCCCGACCAGCTCGCCGTCGACCACCCGCACCCCACCGGCCGGCGCGGTCACCAGGGCGTACGCCTTGCCGTCGCCTGCGCCGGTGCGCCAGGCCACGGTGGACCTGTCGATCCAGTGCGCCTTCTGCTTGCCGATGTCGGTGTCCGTACCGGTGCCGGTGGCCGTGCTCGGCAGCAGCCGGCCCGGCGTGGCGGCCAGCAACCACACCTCGCGTCCGGCGTCGGCGAAGTCGAGCCGTTGGTCCTGCGGCAGATCCTTCTCATCGCCCCGGTGGATGATGTAGCTCAGCCCGGTCGCGCCCTCGGACAGCGGCACCCGGAACTCGGCGCCGTACGAGTCGATCCGGGTCGGCGGCATCGGCCGCGCCCAGTCGGTGGGGTTGGCGGCGCCGTCCCACAGGTGCAGACCCCACCCGTCGTAGTTGCCGTCGGGTCGCCGGTAGTGGATCACCGCGGTGCCGTCCTCGACCGGCGGCGCCGGCTCACCGGCCGCCTCCTCCCGGCTCGGGTACGTCGCCGGGTCGCCCTGCTTGACCCAGACCTCGCCGGTCTGTGTCACGTCCACGGTCCGGTCGTTCTCGACGTCCTTGGTGCCGTCGGCGTCGACCACCAGGAAACCGACCGATTTCGCGCCCGGCTTGAGCTTCACCCAGGCGAACCGCCCGTACGCGTCGGTGCCGGCGAACGGCTGTCCCTTCGGCCAGTCGGTGGCGTACTCGGGGTCGATGTCGCCCCAGGTGTAGAGGCCCCAGTCGGTGTAGTCGCCGTCCGGCCGCTGGTAATGCACCACCAGCCAGTCACGGGACGAGCCGGTCTGCTCCGGGGTGCCGACGGTGGTGGTCGCGCGGGTGGTGGCGGTGCGGCCCCGGCCGTCGCGGACCGCCGCCAGGTATTCGACCTTCGTGCCGGCGGCCAGCCCGGTCAGGTCGTGGTGCACGGTGTACGGCGCCCGGTGGGCGGTGCCGAGCAGCGTCCACCGGCCACCGGCGACCCGGGCGGCCATCGTGACGGTGGCCAGCGGGTCCCCGGTGACCGCTGCGGTGATCTCGGCCCGGGTGGCCGGCGCGTCGGGGGCGGTGATGGTGAGGCCCGGCTTGGCGGTGGGCAGCGGGACGGGCTTGCCGGCCCGGTGCACCACCGCGGACAGCGGCGGCACGGTCACGGTCAGCTTGCCGTCGCCGGCGGCGGTGGAACGGCCGGTGGTGCCGTAGATGCCGGCGAAGGTGGCGCCGGCCGACCAGGTGTCCACGGTGACAGTCTGCGCGGTCGCCGCGTTGTTGACCGCCACCACGTACTCGGTGCGGTTGTCGGGGTCGAAGCGGGAGAAGGCGAAGACGCCCGGCCCGTCGGCCGCGTGCCGGGTCACCTGCACCCCGTCGCGCAGCGCCGGGTGTGCCTGGCGCAGCGTGCCCAGCCCGGCGATGGTGCGGTACAGCGGGTGGCTGCGGTCGAACTGGTCCTCGGCGTGGGTGCGGTCGGTTCCGAGCAGGTCGTCGTCGAGGTAGTCGGCGGTCCGCGAGGCGAACATCGGCTGCCGGGCGTCCTTGTCGCCGCCCGCGCCGGTGAAGCCCTGCTCGTCACCGGAGTAGACCACCGGCTGTCCCCGGGTGAGGAACATCAGCTCGTGGGCCAACTGGTCGCGGCGCAGGTGGGTGGCCGGGTCGGTGGGGCCGGTGGCGATGAAGGAGCCGATCCGACCCATGTCGTGGTTGCCCAGGAAGGTGGGCAGTCGACCGGCGTGAGTGTCCCGGGCGGCGTACAGGTCGTCGCGGGCGTACACGTCGGCCAGGGCCTTGGCGGAGCCGTCGTTGGCGGTGTAGCCGCGGGCCGCCTCCTGGAAGGCGAAGTCCAGGGTGGCCGGCAGGGCGCCCTCACGTACGTAGCTGGAGGTGATCTCCTGGTCGGCGCTGTAGACCTCGCCGAACATGAAGAAGTCCTTCTTGCCGGCGCGGGCGGCGGCCTGCTCGATGCCCTGGCTGAACTGCGGCCAGAAGTCCATGTTGACGTGCTTGACGGTGTCCAGGCGGAACCCGTCCACACCGGTGTCGCGTACCCAGTCGGCGTAGATCTTGGTCATGCCTCGGACCACCTCGGGACGCTCGGTCCACAGGTCGTCCAGGCCGAAGAAGTCGCCGTACTCGCTGTTCTCCCCGACGAACGTCGAGTCACCACGGTTGTGGTACATGGTCGGGTCGTTCAGCCAGCCCGGCACCTTGACCTTCGCGTCGGCCGGGCTCGCGAAGCTCGGGGTGTACGGGAAGGATCGCGTGTTCACCTGCGGGAAGGTACGGCTGCCGTCGGCGTGGTTGCGGTCCTCGAAGGGCCGGCCCTGCGCGTCGCGGTACGGCGCGGTCGTCTTGTCGATGTAGCTGTACCTGTCCTCGGCGTAGGTGATCACGTCGGCGGTGTGGTTGACGATCACGTCGAGGTAGACCTTGATGCCGCGCTTGTGCGCCGAGGCGACCAGCTTCTTCAGGTCGGCGGCGGTGCCGAAGTGCGGGTCGACCTGGGTGAAATCGGTGATCCAGTAGCCGTGGTAGCCGGCCGAGACGTCGTCGCCCTTGCCCTGCACGGGCCGGTTCTTGAACACCGGTGCGAGCCAGATCGCGGTGGTGCCGAGCCCCTGGACGTAGTCGAGCCGGTCGATCAGTCCTTTGAGGTCGCCGCCCTGGTAGAACCCCTTGTCGGTGGGGTCGTACCCGGTGCGCAGCCGGTCGCCGGTCAGGCCGCCCCGGTCGTTGCGCGGGTCACCGTTGGCGAACCGGTCGGGCAGTACGAAGTAGAACTGCTCGGCACGCGACCGGCTGCGGCCGGCGTCGAGCAGGGCTTTGGCACTGGGCTCGGACTGCCAGGTCGCCGCCCCGGTGGGGCTCGGCGAGCCGGTGCTGTTCGCGGCCACGGCGGGGCTCTGGTGCACCACCACCGGCGCGCCGAGCAGGGTGAGGATGAGCAGGAAGACGGGGGCGAGCAGGGCTCTGCGCGGTTTCGGCGGGGGTTTCATCGACGGCCTTCCTCTGGTCGCTGAATGGCCCGCACGCTAGCCCTTGCCGAAACATTCTGCAATACCTTGCAAACCAGCCGGCAACATTGCCGACAGTTTGCGCAAGCTTGAAAGCCGGTGCGGAGCCGCTGCGTCCTCAGAGGCCGGTGCAGGCCCGTCCGGAGACGGTGCAACTCGCCGGGCGGGGCGAGGCGAACTCGATGTGGAAGCGCAGGGCGACGGCCGATCCCGCCGGCAGATCCGGACCACTGCGATAGGTCAGCGTGCCGCCGGTACCCCGGAACGTCCCCTGTGGCACTCCCTCCAACCAGGCCGTGACCACCCGTCCGCCCGGGTACTCGATCCGGGCCACCCACTCGCGGTCGCGCCGAGAGGTGTTGCGGATCCACACCTCGGCGATGAAGCCGCCGGAGAAGGAGTCGGTCACCCGGTAGCGCGCCTCGAACGGGGACGGTGAGGCAGGTGCGGCGGGTGCGCGGGTCGGCGTGCTGCCGGTCGGCGCGCTACTGGTCGGCATCGCCGGACGGGGCGGCTGCGACGACCGTACGGCCGAGGCCGACGGCCTGGGTGAGTCCACCGTCGTACCGGCTGGTCGGGGTGGGTTGGTGCGGCGCGGGGTGAGCCCGGGCACCACCTGCGACGGCAGCGCCGACGGACCCCGTCCGGCCGATGTCGCACGCTCCGGCACCGGCACGGCGCCCAGCGGCGGGGCGGGGTCGAAGTCCGGACCGGGCCCCCGGTACGCCCCCACCGCGATGACGAGCAGGACCACCATCGCGCCCAGCCCGATCGACACCAGGATCCAGGGTGAGGACGCCACGGCGGTAGCTCCACGGGGCGGCATCGGACGCGGAGCGCGACGCATACCGGACATGTCTCTCCTCAGCGGGCAGCCCGGCAAGGGTAACGATCATTGGTGATCTCGGAAAGTACCCGACCGCGTCTTCAGCGACCCGGCAGGACGGTCAGGACAGCGCGCAAGCCGAGCCGTTGACCGTGCATTGTGCCGGGTATTCACCACCCCCGGTACGGCTGACCCGTAGCCGTACCGTCTGCTGTGCCTCGGCGGCAAGCTGACCGGTACCACTGAGCACGTACCAGCCCGCGCCCTTGATGCCCACCGACACACCCGGGCCGCTGGACGCTCGGACGCCGGTGACCTCGCTGGTGAAGCGCAGATCCACCACCCAACCCACCGCCCCGGCGGTGTCATTGCTGATCACCAGCTCCGCCTGGAAGGAGCCCGGGTCGCTGGTCATCACCTGGTACGTGGCTTCCACCCCGCCGAGGTCGAGGAACGTCGACGGTTTCGCAGTCGGTGCGGCCGACGCGGACGGCTCGTCGGCCGCCCGTGCCGACGAGGCGTTCGGCGACGGCGGAACGGACGGGCCCGACGTGGCGCTGCGGGTGGGTGCCGAGCGGGTCGGTACGGTCGTCGGCGTAGCGGTCGGACCGGAGCCACGGGTCGGCGTCGTGGTGGGTGTGGACTCCTGTTGCGGCAGGACCAGCGGCGGGCCGGGAGACCAGGCCGCCGGCTGCTCCGGCTCGCGGAACGACAGCATCGCCACCACCAGCAGCAGGGCCAGCACCGCGACACCGACCAGGGTCGCCACCCACGGGGCCGAGGCGATCACGTTGGGCACGATCCGCCGGCTGGTCGGTTCGCCGCTCTCGTCGCCCACCGGACGCACTGCCATCCAGGCCCCCTCACGGTCACCGATGCGTCAGCCTAGCCACGTGGAAACCGGGGACAAAACCACCGGTGCGGGCGGGATCAGACGCTCGGCGTACCGGCGTGGTCGTGCCGTGGACGGCGGCCTCAGCCGGTCCGCACGACGGTGCAGATCACCGGCCCGTCATCGGTCGTCCGCAGCAGGTAGCGGTACCGTTCGCCCGGCACCTGCCGCCCCTGGCTGTCCAGGAACTCCCAGCGGACCGCCACCAGGGTGAGCAGGGCCGAGATGGGCTGAATCTGTTCGATGTCGGCATGCGCGGCGACCAGCTCCCGCTCGCTGTAGTCCGGCGCGGCCCCCACGAAGGACAGTGCCACCGCCGCGGTCGAGGTGAACGAGAAGCTGTAGGTGTCGGCGACCACCAGCCCCGGCAGCGTGTAGCAGCCGGCGATCGCCGGCAGGTCGCCAGAGGTCAGGGCCACACCGTACCGGTCGAAGAAGTCGGTCAGGGCATCGAGATCGGTGGAGGCAGTCACACCGCAGGAAGTTGCCGGTCAGCCGGCCGAGCAAACCTCAGCGGGCCGGCATCCGTACCTCGATCTCGCTGCCGAGCCGGGCGCCGCCCTGAAGACCGAGGTCGTCGCCGCTCCAGAAACGACCCGGGTCGTACCAGTTCGGTCGGCGGCCGGCGGGCAGCAACCCCATCGCCTCGTAGGTGACCGCGACGACCTCCGCGCAGTACGCGGTCTCCAGGGTCGACTCACCGGAGTTGGCGGGACGCTGCCGGGCAGCCCGCATGGGCAGGCGCGGCATGGGCAGCTGCGGCGTGGGCACCCGCCCGCGCAGCCACCGCCACGCCAACTGGGCGGTGGACGGAAAGGGGGTGCCGTCCAGCCGGGCGATGGTCCGCAACACCGCCCGTTCCATCTCCGGGTCGGCCGGTGGCTCCAGCTGGCGCAGCCAGGCCCGCTGCCCGTACCGGTTGGCCCAGACACAGACCGCGTCGCGCAGGTCGTGCAGTTGCACGCCGCGTTGGTGGGTGCCGGTCCACATGTCCGGCAGCGACCGGCCGAGCTCCGCGTGCCACATCAGCGGCGGCATGTCGTCCAGCACGACCGCCATGCCGACGTGGTTGACCGGGCTGTTGGTGGTCCACTGGATGGCCCGGTCGGGCACGCTGCGTCCCCGGAACACCCACACGTCGCCGGTACGGGTCAGTTCGACCGCCTCGTCCAGGCTGATACTCATGAGGGTCTACCCTAGGCGGATGCGGCGACGAGTGCGGTGGTGGAAGGTTCTCGGTCTCGCTGGTCTGGCCGGTGTGGCGGCGTCCGGTGTGGTCATCGCGCGAGCCGAGCGACGGCGACGCGCGTACTCCCCGGAGGAGATCCGGGATCGCCTGCGCAACCGGCACGCGGAGGCCAACTCCTTCTCCCCGGCCGGCGAGCAGGACTGACGACCGCCCGACCGGAGGCTCAGTCCGCCTCGGCGTGGTTGCGTTCCCAGCGACCACCCTCCGGAGGGTTCTCCAGCCGCAGCGCTCCCTCGGCGTTGCCCGCCAGGTCGTTGTCCTCGACCCGGCAGGACACGCAACTGCCCTGCGGTGTGATCCACATGCCGTAGCCCTGCGTCGGGTTCTCCCGGTTGTCCCAGATCCGGTTTCCGCGCACCGTCGCCGAGCGCAATTCGCTGTTGATGGTGATGCCGGCGCGGATCGGCACCGGGCTGGGCAGTTCGTAGGCGGCGCCGGGTGGCGGCACGTCCTCGTTCCACGCGTTCTCGGCATCGGGACGCAGGTCGGCCAGGGACAGGTCGGTATCGGTGTTGGCGACCACCACGGCGTAACGGGTGCCGACCCGCAGCACCTTGCCCCGGTGGCCGTCGATCGGCCAGTGCGCGGAGCGGTCCGTCATGGCACGGCGTGCGTAGTGCACCGACTCTCCGGCGCCCGTGGCGGCCGGGGCACACTGCCGCCCGTTGTTACGGATCCGGTTGTCCACCACCACCGTGTCGATCGTCGGCCGGTCGATCCGAATTCCGTCCAGGCCGTTGTCCCAGAACTGGTTGCTGTCGATGACGATGTCCATGGCCGGGCCCTCGAACCCATTGCCGAGGTCGTGCTGGTGATAGCCATGACGCCCGTTGCCGCTGATCCGGTTGCCCTCGATGGTGTACGGCCCGGGGGTGTTGCCCACACTGATCCCGTCGCCGACGTTGCGGTCGATGACGCAACTGGTGAGGATGCCGCCCCGTCCGGCGATGCCGGCGGTGCCGTTGGCGGACACGTCGAACCCGGCTTCCAGGTTGCCGGTCATGGTGCAGGCCGACACGATCAGCCCGTCCGCACCCCAGTCGGAGATGCCGAACCGGTTGGCCTGGCTGTGGCAGGCGATGATGCGATACCCACGCGGTGGCGTCCAGTACGGCTTCTGCAACTCCAGGAAGATCCCGTTGGTGCCGTTGCCGAGGGTGGTGCAGTTGGAGATGGTGCAGCGTTCCACGTCACCCCAACCACCGATGCCGACGCCGATCCCCGCGCCGCCCATCTGCTCGCCGTTGTCCAGCCGGCCGCAGCCCACCGCGACCACCCCGTCGATCAGGCAGTCCTGGAGGAAGTCGCAACCCAGCCCGGTGGCCCCGGTGTGATGGATGTACAGATTACGGAACACACCTCGCACCACGTACTGAAGCCCCAGTCCCTTCGCCAGATAGTCGTACTGGGTCATGGCCACGCCGGAGCCGTCGATCTCGAAGTCGGCGAAGGTGCAGTCGGCGATGTGCCGGTCGCGGTCCGCGCCGTGCTGGACGGTCGTCCAGTACGCCAGCGGCGTCGGTTCGGCACGGTTGCCCTCGTTGCTGAGCAGGAATCGGGTCGCACCCGACCCCGCGCCGATCAGGGACACCCCACTGCGCCACACGGTGCCCGCGTCCCGGATCGAGTAGATTCCGGGCGGGCAGTAGATGACCCGGGCCCGCCCGTCGGCCGCGTACCCCTCGCCGAGGCGGTCCACCAGCGCCGCCAGCGCGGGCTGGTCGTTCGTCGTCCCGTCGCCCTGTAGTCCGTACTCCCGCGCGTCGCACCACAACGGCGCCCCGGCCACCGGCGCCGGATGCTGACGGATGGCCACGGATCGGCCCTGCTGCACCACGGGCCCTCCCCCGATTGTGTCGGCTACCTGCCCGCCCGGCTTTCCCGCTCCCGGTGTCCGAAAACGCCCCACCGCGACTTCCCCACCGCCCCGCGCCTGGCGTGAGTCCGACGATCGTGACGGCTGACCGGTTCGTGCCCAGGTGGGCGTGTGCCGGGTCACCGTGGCGGCGGAATCATGCCCCCAGCCTGGGCGTTGTACAGGGGGTAACCGCGACGCCCCCTCGACGGCGACGCCCCCGGGACCGGGCCGGAATGACCGCCCCCCACCCGGCGTTACACATCTCCCGGACATCGTGAACGGCTCCCGAGCCGGTGAGCAGCCCAGCAGCCTCTCCCGCGATGTTCGTACCGGGCCTCACGCCCGAACAAGGCCAACAGCGGCAGCCCAAACACGATGCTGCCTGAGACGGCCCATCACGATCTCCCCCTTTTCGCGCGGCACCCGCGACCCCCATCGCTGCCGCGCGCACCCCCGAAACGAAAGGCGGAACACCATCATGCGTACCACCATGCTGCGCAAGACCGCCCTGACCATCGCCGCTGCCGCCGCCACCGCCGGTGGCATCGCCGGCCCCGCCATCGCCGCCCAGACCACCCCCGGCGTCGCCGCTGCTCGCGACCACAAGACCGAACGACAGCTCGACGTGCGCTACGAAGCCCAGGACACCTTCTACTACTGCGGCCCCGCCGCCACCCGCAACGCACTGTCCGTGCAGGGCAAGAACATCGACCAGCACGACATGGCCAAGCGCATGGGCACCACCGAGAACGGCACCGACTCCATCAACGACATCACCCCGGTGCTGAACAAGGAAACCGGCAAGGACGTCTACCGCTCGGTGGAGATCCCCGGCACCAAGGCCGACGACAAGCAGACCGACAAGCTGCGCGAGGACATCAAGCGCACCGTCGACGACGGCCGTGCCGTGGTCGCCAACATCGCCGGCACCACCACCGACACCACCGGCACCACCCACAGCTTCGAAGGCGGCCACTACATCAGCGTCACCGGCTACCGCGACGCCGGCAAGCAGGTCAAGATCGCCGACTCCGCCAACCCCGCCACCGCCGAGTACTGGCTCACCACCGACAACCTCGCCGACTGGATCGCCACCCGCGGCTACACCGCCACCAGCTGACGATCCACCATCGCGAACGGCAAGGGCCGACCCCGCACGGGGTCGGCCCTTCCCCGTCCCCCACCCCACCCCACCCCACCAAGCCCTTCGCGATCTTGCATTTTCGGTCGCCGAAATGCCCGGAATGCAACCTTTGCCCCGACCAAAACTGCAAGATCGCCGCGGAGAACACCGGGGCGGGCGACGCAGGGCGGGCACAACCCACACGCCGCCAGGTTGATGAAGAGGTTTGCGTCGCCCGGAGGGCGGGATGAGACGCAAACTCTTGATCAACGCGGCGAGGGGGTGGGGTGGGTGGGGGTGAGGAACTCCAGGCGGTTGCCGTGGGGGTCGGTGGTGTGGAAGCGGCGTAGGCCGGGGAGGTCGTCGCTCCAGGTGACGGGGCAGCCGGCGGCGGTGAGGCGGGTGGCCAGGGCGTCGAGGTCAGGTCGGAGCAGGGCGGGGTGGGCTTTGCGAGCCGGGCGGAAGTCGTCCTCGACGCCGAGGTGCAGTTCGGCGCCGTACCCGCTGAACCAGCAACCGCCGCGAGCGGCGAGGGTCGGTGGTTTGGTCAGTTCGGTCAGGCCGAGCAGGTCGACATAGAAGGCCCGGGACCGGTCCTCGGAGTCGCGCGGGCAGGCGAGCTGGACGTGATGGATCATGATGAGCACCTCCCGTCCACACGATGACACCGGGTTGCGCTCATAGCAAGACGGACGTACGGTTTTGTTGACAGGGAGAATCGGCGGTAAGTGTCCCCTAACCACGGCGGCGCCCCGGCCGGTGCGAAAGACTGCTCAGGACTACTCACGGTCGCTGGTGTGAAGGAGTACGACGTGGCGAGCCTCGACACCTTCGGTGCGAAGACCCAGCTACGCGTCGGAGACGCGAGCTACGAGATTTTCAAGATCAGCCAGGTGGAGGGCCACGAACGGCTCCCCTACAGCCTGAAGATCCTGCTGGAAAACCTGCTGCGGACCGAGGACGGCGCGAACATCACCGCCGAGCACATCCGCCAGCTGGGCGCGTGGGACCCGAACGCCGACCCGAACGTCGAGATCCAGTTCACCCCGGCGCGGGTGCTGATGCAGGACTTCACCGGCGTACCGTGCGTGGTCGACCTCGCCACCATGCGTGAGGCCGTCCGCGACCTCGGCGGCGACCCCACCAAGGTGAACCCGTTGGCCCCCGCCGAGCTGGTCATCGACCACTCGGTCATCGCCGATCTGTTCGGCCGCGAGGACGCCTTCGAGCGCAACGTCGAGTTGGAGTACGCCCGCAACAAGGAGCGCTACCAGTTCCTGCGCTGGGGCCAGACCGCGTTCAACGAGTTCAAGGTGGTCCCGCCCGGCACCGGCATCGTGCACCAGGTCAACATCGAATACCTGGCGCGTACGATCATGGAACGCAACGGTCAGGCGTACCCGGACACCGTGGTCGGCACCGACTCGCACACCACGATGGTCAACGGCCTGGGCGTGCTGGGCTGGGGCGTCGGCGGCATCGAGGCCGAGGCCGCGATGCTGGGCCAGCCGGTCAGCATGCTGATCCCCCGGGTGGTGGGCTTCAAGCTCTCCGGTGAGATGCCGGCCGGCACCACCGCCACCGACCTGGTGCTCACCATCACCGAGATGCTGCGCAAGCACGGGGTGGTCGGCAAGTTCGTCGAGTTCTACGGGCCGGGTGTGAGCGCGGTGCCGCTGGCCAACCGGGCCACCATCGGCAACATGTCCCCGGAGTACGGCTCCACCGTGGCGATCTTCCCGATCGACGCCGAGACCGTCCGCTACCTGGAGCTGACCGGCCGCGACGCGTCTCAGGTCGCGCTGGTCGAGGCGTACGCCAAGGAGCAGGGCCTCTGGCACGACCCGGCGGCCGAGCCGGACTACTCCGAGCGCCTGGAGCTCGACCTGAGCACCATCGAGCCCTCCCTCGCCGGTCCGAAGCGCCCGCAGGACCGGGTGCCGCTGGGCAGCGCCAAGACGCTGTTCCGCGCCGCGCTGACCGACTACGTGGCCGCCGACGAGACCGGTGGCGACCCGGGCCGCGAGCCCGGTGTGCCGCAGCAGGAGACGCCGTTCGGCACCGCCGGCCCGGCCGACGAGGCCAGCGCCGAGTCCTTCCCGGCCAGCGACTCCCCCGCCAACGGCGTCAACGACCCGGCCGACGCCCCGCGTGACCTGGTGACCGCCGCGGTCGGCGCGGGCGGGCGGGCCAGCAACCCGATCCGGGTCACCGGTGAGGACGGCAACACCTACGAGCTGGACCACGGCGCGGTGGTGATCGCCGCGATCACCTCATGCACCAACACCTCCAACCCGCAGGTCATGATCGGCGCGGCGCTGCTCGCCCGCAACGCGGTGGACAAGGGCCTCAACCGCAAGCCGTGGGTGAAGACCACCCTGGCGCCGGGCTCGAAGGTCGTCATGGACTACTACGAGCGGGCCGGCCTCACCCCGTACCTGGAGAAGCTCGGCTTCCACCTGGTCGGCTACGGCTGCACCACCTGCATCGGCAACTCCGGCCCGCTGCCGGAGGAGGTCTCCGCCGCGGTGAACGAGGCCGACCTGACGGTCGTCTCGGTGCTCTCCGGCAACCGGAACTTCGAGGGCCGGATCAACCCGGACGTCAAGATGAACTACCTGGCGTCCCCGCCGCTGGTGGTGGCGTACGCGCTGGCCGGCACGATGGACATCGACCTGGCCAACGAGCCGATCGGTGAGGACAGCGAGGGCAACCCGGTCTACCTGCGCGACATCTGGCCGAGCACCGCCGAGATCCAGGACGTGATCGCCTCGGCGATCGGCGCCACCGGGTTCAGCGCCGCGTACGCCGACGTCTTCGCCGGTGACGAGCGCTGGCAGTCGCTGCCCACCCCGACCGGCGACACCTTCGCCTGGGACGGTGACTCCACCTACGTGCGCAAGCCCCCGTACTTCGAGGGCATGGCGCAGCAGCCGACCCCGGTGACCGACATCGCCGGTGCCCGGGTGCTGGCCAAGCTTGGTGACTCGGTGACCACCGACCACATCTCCCCGGCCGGCTCCATCAAGGCCGACTCCCCGGCCGGCGAGTACCTCGCCGCGCACGGCGTGCCGCGGCACGAGTTCAACTCGTACGGCTCGCGTCGGGGCAACCACGAGGTGATGATCCGGGGCACCTTCGCCAACATCCGGCTGCGTAACCAGCTGGTGCCCGGGGTCGAGGGCGGCTACACGGTCAACCACCTGACCGGCGAGCAGGCCTCCATCTACGACGCCTCGATGGCCTACCAGGCCGCCGACGTGCCGCTGGTCATCCTGGCCGGCAAGGAGTACGGTTCCGGCTCCTCGCGGGACTGGGCGGCAAAGGGCACCATGCTGCTCGGCGTGAAGGCGGTCATCGCCGAGTCGTACGAGCGGATCCACCGCTCCAACCTCATCGGCATGGGCGTCCTGCCGTTGCAGTTCCCGGCCGGCGAGAACGCCGACTCGCTGGGGCTGACCGGCACCGAGACGTTCACTGTCACCGGGGTGACCGCGCTCAACGACGGCTCGACCCCCCGTACGGTGAAGGTCACCACCGACAGCGGCGTGGAGTTCGACGCGGTGGTGCGGATCGACACCCCGGGTGAGGCGGACTACTACCGCCACGGCGGCATCCTGCAGTACGTGCTGCGGCGGATGATCGCCAGCTGACGTCCGACAGTCCGAGGGGCTCCCTCCCGCGCAGGCGGGAAGGAGCCCCTTCGGTCGTTCAGGTGCAGGTCGACACCGCTCAGTCGGCGCTGCGGCGGGCCTCGCGCAGCTTCATCGCGTGTTCCACAAGCGTGATGAGCACCTCCTTGGCCGACTCGCGCTGCCGGGCGTCGCAGAGCAGCACCGGAACCTCGGGGTCGAGGTTCAACGCGGCCTGCACCTCGTCGAGCCGGTAGTGCCGCGCCCCCTCGAAACAGTTCACCGCCACCAGGAACGGCGTGCCACGCCCCTCGAAGTAGTCGATGGAGGGGAAGCAGTCGGCGAGCCGGCGGGTGTCGGCCAGCACCACCGCGCCGATCGCGCCCAGCGCCAACTCGTCCCAGACGAACCAGAACCGGTCCTGCCCGGGGGTGCCGAACAGGTACAGCACCAGGTCGTCGCTGATGGTGATGCGACCGAAGTCCATCGCCACGGTCGTCGTGCGCTTGGCCTCGACGCCGGACAGGTCGTCGATGCCCACCCCGGATTCGGTAAGCACCTCCTCGGTCCGCAGTGGACGCGTCTCGCTGACCGCGCCGACCAGTGTGGTCTTACCCACCCCGAATCCACCCGCGACCAGAATCTTGATCGCCGTGGGCAACGCGACCGCGCCCGACGGCCGCTCAGAGTGCCCGTAGTCCATTGATAACCGCCTCGAAGATGCTGTTGTCGGGAACGCCGACGGTGCCGTGTGGCTCCCGGATCTGAACCAAGCTGCGCGCCACCAGGTCACCGAGCAGCACCCGCACGGTGCCGACCGGCAGGTCGAGGTGGGCCGCGATCTCGGCGACGGACTGCATCCGCTGGCACAGACCGACGATCGCCAGGTGCTCCGGGCCCAACCCGATCTCCGGCGAGACGTCCGTCCGGGTCGCCATCACCAGCGAGATCAGGTCGAACGTGCCGGTCACCGGGCGAGCCCGGCCGCCGGTGACCGCGTACGGGCGGACCACCGGACCGGCATGGTCATCGACCCACTGGTGGTCGGCGGGCTCTCCCTGCACCGTCATCTGGGTTACTTCTCCCCGTTGGTCTGCTCGGCTGATCGTGTCGGCGACGCGACGAACTTGCCGACCCGGGTGACCAGCATGGCCATCTCGTACGCGATCAGTCCGACATCCGCGTCCTCACTGGCCAGGACCGCGAGACAGGCGTTGCGACCGGCGGCTGTGACGAACAGGAACGAGGACTGCATCTCGATGATCGTCTGCTGCACCTGCCCGCCGCCGAACCGCTTTCCCGCGCCTCGGGCCAGGCTCTGGATGCCGGCCGCCATCGCCGCCAGGTGCTCGCCGTCGTCGCGGCTGAGCCCTTGCGACGAGGCCATCAGCAGACCGTCGGCGGACAGTGCGACCGCGTGCTCGGCCTGCTTGACCCGGCCGACCAGATCGTCCAGCAACCACGTCAGGTCGGCACTCGAAGCCGTCTTCTGCGCCACTTCGTCGTCCTCTTCTCCCCCGGCTCATCGCCGTGCTCATCTGGTCCTGACCGTCGGTCGGGCGGATCGCCGCACGACCTGCACCCCGGTCAGGACTCCTGTTGGTCGGCGCCGTCAGACTCGTCCGCGTCGCCGGGCCGACCGCCACCACCGAGCAGCCGGGCCGCGTCGGTGCGGCCACGCCGGGTGCCCGTCTGGTACGAACTCATCATTCGTCGAACCTGTTCGGGTTCGCGGATCACGTCCTCGTCCTCCTCCGCGGCCTCAGGCTCGGCCCGCAGGGCCGGCGTGATGCTGGCCTGCCGGATGCGGACCGGCAGGCCCGACTCGGTGCGGACCGACTCGACCAGGCCGGCCTCACCGGGCTCGGTCGCCGCCGGCGCACCGCCCGCCGGGGCCGGCACATCGGCCGGCTGGTCACGGGTGTCGAGTGGACGCTGCGGCAGCCCGGGCCCGGGTGACCCGGTGACCGGCAGGCTGATCGGAATGGTCGGCCCGTCCAGTGCGGAGTGTCCGGGTCGACGCCGGGACCTGGTCGGCAGCCCACCTTCGCTGGTGTCGGTCGCGCTGAGGTGGACCTCCGCCGGGCTGTCGGCCGCACGTCGGTCCGCGCCCCGGTGCTCATCGTCGACGTCGCGGTCGGGGCGGGGCGCGGGCGGCTGTGCCGGGGCGGCCAACGCCACCGGCGCGGCCGACCGCTGCACCGCGGTCCCCGGCACCGGCTCGGCGGACCGGGTCGACGTGTCGGCGTCCGGTCCGGCGAGGGCCTCCGGCTCGCTGCCGTCAACGATGATCAGGTTGCTCGGGATCAGCACCACGGCGGTCGTGCCGCCGTACGCGGACTCCTTGAGCCGGACCCGTACGCCGTGCCGGTCGGTCAACCGGCTCACCACGTAGAGGCCCAGCCGGGAGGCGTCGGCGAGGTTCAGTTCGGACTGGTCCACGATCCGGTGGTTGGCGGCGGCGAGGTCCTCCTCGGTCATGCCCAGACCGCGGTCCTCGATCTCGATGGCGAAACCGTTGGCGACCAACTGCCCGCGTACCTCGACGCTGGTGTGCGGCGGGGAGAAGGACAGCCCGTTCTCGATCAGCTCGGCGAGCAGGTGGATGACGTCACCGACCGCCCGGCCGGCGAGCGACACCCCGCCGATGGGCAACACGGTGACCCGGGTGTAGTCCTCGACCTCACCGACCGCACCACGGATCACGTCGACCATCGGCACGCTGCGTCGCCAGGCGCGGCCCGGCGTCGAGCCGGAGAGCACGATCAGGTTCTCGGCGTTGCGCCGCATCCGGGTGGCGAGGTGGTCGACGCGGAACAGGTCCTCCAGTTCCTCCGCGTCGTGCTCCCGCCGCTCCATCGCGTCCAGCAGGGTGAGCTGGCGGTGCACCAGGGCCTGGGTACGCCGGGCCAGGCTGAGGAACACCTCGCGTACCGCCCGACGCAGCTCGGCCTGTTCCACCGCCGTACGGATGGCGGTCTCCTGCACGACGTTGAAGGCCTTACCCACCTGGCCGATCTCGTCGTCACCGAACCGCAACGGCGGCGCTTCCTTGGCCACGTCCACCTGGTCACCGCGACCGAGCCGCTCGACCACGCTCGGCAGCCGCTCGTCGGCGAGCTGGATCGCGGCGTCACGCAGCCGTTGCAGCTGCTGCACCAGGGCCCGCGCGGTGGTGATCGAGACGACCACCGAGGCGATGACGGCGAGCAGGCCGAGGCCGGCGGCGAGGACCAGCCGGACGATGACGCCGATGGCCACCGGAGTGGCCCGCTTGACGATCTCGTCACCACCGGCCAGCACGACGTCGCCGATCTCGACGAGTGCGGCGGCGGAGGCCTCGTTCCACTTCTGGCTGTCGAACGGCGGGCGTGAGGTGCCGGTGGCGAGCATGACCTGGTTTTCCAGGTTGGCCAGCCGGGTGAAGTTGGCGCCGGCCATCATCTGCTCGTAACGGCGCTGGTCGGTTTCTGGCAGCCGGACGACCGCCTGCTCCGCGAGGAACTGTCGGGCACCGACCACGCGGGTGAACTCGGCCCGCTCGGTCTGGGTGATCCGACCGGCGGCCAGGATTCCGGCGAGCATGGCGTCCTCCTGGGACACCAGTTCCCGAGCGCGGTTGAGGCGGATCAGCTGAGCGGTGTTCTCGGCGACCTCGTCGTCATCGAGATTGCCGAGTTCGTCGTAGACCTCGAAGATCGCTTCGATCAGCTCGGTGAACGCCGTCATGGCTTCGCTGCGGCTGATATTGCGCTGATCGACGGCGGTGCGGGTTTCCGAGAGCACGGACAGTCCCCGGTTCAGCGCGTCGATTCGCTCGTGCAGATCTTTGCTGCCGAGCAGGCTCACCTGCCAGTGGTCCGTGGACTCGACGAACTCGCCGGCCAACTCGTCGGTACGCTGCCGCAGTTTCTCCAGCTCTGCGCGCTGTGACTCCTCCGGCCGCCCCAGGTAGACCACCGAGTTGCGCCGTTCCAGCTGCAGTTGGAGCAACAGCGGCTCGGTGGGGTCGAACACCCGTACGTCGAGTGCCTGCACACCGACGAGGTTGACTCCCTCTCGGACGGTGACCCAGGCAGTGAAGCCCCAGAGTGCCACCAGCGAGGCCAATAGGGCCACGACCTTGGTACGCAGATTCGAACTGCGGGAACCCATTACACCGTCCCTGGCCCTGAGCTAATTGATCGGTCGGTCAGCAGCGCGTCACGCACATCGACCCCGGCGCACGCTAACAGCGTCACCGCGCCAACTCAAGCGCTGGTGATCATGCCCTGCTCCGCCCGGCTTCAGGTGTCGTCGTCGACAAAGCCTGGTTAATCGTCGGTGCCACGGCAAGGACCAGTTTTCGCGCCGCGATGACCGCTGCCCGGACAATGAGAATAGGCGCGTACAGATCCTTGTCGTGCCACAGAGGAGGGTAGTCGGATCGGTCGGCTCGCAGGTGCCCGACCGCCCGGCACACCGCCGCGGTCACCGCCGGCCGGATCGGCCGGCCGCTGCCCAGCAGGATCTGCACCGCGTACGCGGTCTCCTCCGCCGTGCTGGACCACCGCCCCCAACCGCCGTCGTCGCGTTGGTCGGCCAGGATACGCTCCACCGCACGGTCGATCGCCGTGTCGGCCACCTCCGGTGGTGCGTGTCCGGCCAGCGCCGACACCGCACAGCAGGTGGCGTAGTACGGCGAGGCGTGCCAGCGGTCCGTCCACAGGCCGTCCGGTCCCTGCACGTCGCGCAGCCAGCCGGCCAACGACGCCACCCGGGCGGTGTACCTGTCGGCGCCGTGTCGGGCGTGCCAGCCCAGCGCCTCCAGCACGTGCGCGTTCGTGGTGACCGACTGCCCGTCCTCACCGCGCCAGGTGCAGAAGTGACTGCCCAGGTCGTAGTGGAGCAGGCTGACCGGGTCCACCGGGCGGCCCAGCCGGGCGAGGGCGTACAGGACGGTCGAGGTGGTGTCGGCGTCGGCGGGCAGGCCCGGCCCGGTGGCCGCCCCGTCCGGACCGAGCGCGGCGGCCAGCTCGGCCAGCAGTCGCGCGCCCGGGTCGACCGGCAGACCCACCCGGGCCAGCGTGGCGAGCGTCCAGGACCGTTCGAAGACGGTGATCGGTGTGCAGCACGGCACCGGGCCACCCTGCCGGGCCACCACGGCGTCGAGGTACCTCCGGGCCGCCGGGTCGTCGGTGCGCCGATGGCCCAGCCACACGGCGGTCGCGGCGGGCGAGGCACCCACCGCGCCGTCGACCGGGGCGACGTCGTCGCGGGTGGCGGCGGCCGGGCCGAGCACCTCGTACGCGTGCCAGAGCTTGCTGGGCACCGGCCGACCGCTGGTCAGCAGCGCGTTCACCGCGTCCACCCGACGCCTGTCGACCCCGGGCAGCGCACCGGGTGCGTCGGTCAGCGTCGGCGCGCCGGCCAACTCGGTCAGGTGCGCCTCGATGCGCGCCACCAGGGCCGGGACGATCAGGTCGGCGGCCGGGGTGTCCGGCACGGCCGCGTCGTCTCCCAGGCACCGGACCAGTGCCGCCAGCCCTCGGGTGGCCGCCGCGACGACCTCGCTCCGGCCCGGCCCGGCCGGGTCGGGCGGATCAGCCCGGACGAGGCTGGCGAGCAGCGCCTGCACCGCACTCGCCGTCGGGACCAGGGCGTACCCGCCGGCCGGGCCCCAACTGCCGTCGGCACCCTGCTCGGCGAGCAGGTACGCCAGCCGCGGCGCGTGTCCGTCCACCCACGGCGCGTCGGCGACCAGCCGAGCCGTCTCGTACACCGAGGTGCTGACCTGCCCGTACGGATGCTGTTCCAGCTGTGCCAGCAGGTCACCGACCGCATCGGTCAGCCCGGGCGCCGCGACCGCGCCGAGGGTGAGCGTCGGTGCCGTCACGGCACCCCCCAGAAGTCGGTGGAACGGTAGAAGCCGCTGCTGAAGCCGATCTGCCGGGCCAGGTAGTCCGCCTGCACCGGACAGTTCTCGCGCAGCCCGTCCAGCAGCTGGCGGGCCTGCGCCACCAGTTCGGCGATGCGCTGCTCGACCTCGGTACGCGGCACGAGCAGCAGGGCGTTCAGGTCTCCCCAGCGCAGGTCGCGCTCGTACGTGCCGAGGTCGTTGACGAGCCGCAGAATCCGCTGCACCCGGTCGCTGGCGGCGAGCATCGCGTCCAGATGCGTGAGGGTCGCCGGATCGGCCGTGTGGATCCAGTGCACGACGTTGACCACCGTGCAGGCCAGATTGTCGGCGTTGTCGAGGTACTCCTCGAAGCTGGGCAGCTGGTCGGGATTCTGCTTCCAGTCCCACTCCCGGGCCATGGCGGCGAGCACCTTGCGGGTCTCCTCCCGCCAGCGGTCCCGATGGGCGGCGAAGGCCGGCACGGTGGCCAGTTCGTCGCGCAGTTCGGCGAGGAAGCCGCCGAGGGCGTCGCCGGGCTCCGGCGTGGCGCCGTCGGCCACCGCGAGGCAGCGGGCGGTCAGCCGGTCGATCTCGTCGCGTGCGCGGGCCTCGTGGTCCACCAGCCAGTCGACGGCGAACCCCCACAGCACCGCCCGGTTGGTCAGCCGCAGCTGGGCGACGTCACACCAGGGTGCGCCGAAGGCGATGGCCATGGCCACGTTGCCGAACAGGGTCGCGTCGAACGGCTTGGCGGGAAACAGTTCGGGGTAGGCGGCGGCGACCTTCGCCAGGTCCCGCTGACCCTTGGCGGCCAGGGCGCAGATGCGTCCCTGTTCCGCGGCCACGCTCATCTGGTCGCCGCCGATGCTCGGCGGCGTCTCGGTCAACGGGGTCACGCCGCGACACCCGCCACCGGCCGCAGGGTGACCTCGACCCGGTCCATCGGACGCAGCGCGGCGGCCACCTTGATCCCGGGGATGCTCGGGCGGCTCATCCGGAACCGGTACCGGCTGAGCAGGGTGGCGACGATCAGGGTCGCCTCCAGGTAGAACAGGTGCATCCCGATGCACTGGTGCGGGCCGCCGCCGAACGGGAAGTGTGCGTACTTGGGGCGACCGCGGACCAGCTCGGGCTGGAACCGGTCCGGGTCGAAGACCTCGGGTCGGTCCCAGAACTGCGTCATCCGGTGAGTGATCAGCGGACTGACCACCAGGGTGGAGCCGGCCGGGATCCGGACCCCGCCGATGACGTCCTCCTGCACCGCCAGCCGGGGGAAGAGCCAGCCGATCGGGTAGAGCCGCAGCAGTTCGTCGAGCACCTGCCGGGTGTAGCGCAGCTCGCGCAGGTGCTGTCCGCGTACCGGCTGGTCGCCGACGACCCGGTCGAGTTCCTCGTAGAGCCGGGTGGCGATGTCCGGGTTCTGCTCCAGGTGCGGCCAGAGCCAGGTGAGCACGCTGATCGTGGTCTCGGTGGTGGTGGCCACCATCGCCACGGTGTCGTTGCGCACCTGACGTTCGGTCAGCCGACCACCGTCCTCGGTGCGCCCTCGCCACAGGGTGGAGATGATGTCGTCGCCGTCCTCGTCGGCGGTGTCCCGCACGGCCCGGACGGTCGGCAGCAGCAGGTCGTCGATGAGTTGCACGGCGCGGCGGAACGTGCGGTCACCGGGCATCGGTGCGGCCAGCGGCGCCCAGGGCACCAGGATCCGGGGCATCACCGACCAGGCGATGGCGTCCTGCGCCTCCATGATCCGCATCGCGTCCGGCACCGAGATCTTGTCCGCGAAGAAGACCCGCATGATCGCTGAGCAGACCACCTGGGCCTGGACCTTGCCCATGTCCACCGGCTGGCCGGATCGTGCCGGTTCGGCCAGCTCGTCGATCGACTCCTCGATCGCCACGGCGAGGCGGTCGACCAGCCCGTCGATGCGCCGGGCGGTGAACAACGGCTGGAGGATCTGTCGACTGTTCGTCCAGTGTTCACCGTCGCTGAGGATGCCGTCGCCGAAAAGCCGCTTGAGCGGCCGCCACTGGAGCCCGTCACCGGCCCGGACGTAGTTTTCGGCCTTTTCCCGCAGCACGCGCTGGAGGTGTTCGGGGTGGGTGATGAGGAAGGGCCGGAAGGAGCCGAGGTTGAGCTTCACGATGTCGCCACCGGACCGCTCACCACACTCCACCAGGGCGCGGGCCGGATCCCGTAGCAGGCCTGGCAACACGTGCCGCAGCGGCACGGATCCGGCTCGTCGGGTTTGGACAGTCGTCACGTGGTGTGTTCCCACTCGCACAGACCCCCGGGGTGTGGGTTACTCTTCGAAATGCCACGGTTGCGATGAGCATGACATCGATATGGCATCCGTCACTAGTCGCGTGCTGAGAAATCTTCATGGTCGACATTCCCGCTGTCCACAACCGATTTAGCGTCGTCCGGCGGGCACCGGCCGGTCCGATCTGACGCCGCCGGCCGACCCGGCGCGCGACCCGACCGTGTCCGCCCAGCTCAGCAGGGCCTTCGTGGGGCAGCGACCACGGCCAGGCACCGATCGATGGCTGTGGGTTCAGGCCCGGACCGGGTGATCTATTTCATGTCCGGCATGTAAGTCATCGGCACCGCCCGGCCCGCCTCGCCACGGCTGACCGCCGGAGAATCCAGGCGTGGCCCGGCTCGCTGTGCCACGCTCAGGAGATGGACGACAAGACCATCCTGAGCCGGATCTCCGAACTGGTCGACGAGGAGCACCGGTTGCGCGCCGACGCGCAGGCCACCGAGGCGGGCACCGACGACGAGGCACGCACCCGGCTCCGTGAGCTGGAGGCGTCCCTCGACCAGTGCTGGGACCTGCTCCGCCGCCGCCGTGCGGCGCGGCAGGCACACGGCGACCCGGAGGCGCAGGGTGCCCGACCGGTGTCGGAGGTCGAGCGGTACCTCCAGTAGCGATGGACCGGCTCCGGGTGGTTGCCGATGCCGCCACCCGGAGCCGGCCGTCAGCGCAGGCCCGCCTCGCGCGCCAGCAGTCCGGTGAGCGCGGCCGGTTCGGCGAGGCTCGCCGGCAGGCCACGGGCCGCGAACCAGGTGCTGACGACCCGGACGTCACGGGCCAGGAAGTCGCGCCCCTGCGGGTTCGCCACCACGTCCACCACCTGTGGCAGATCGATCAGCACCAGCCGCCCGGCGTGCACCAGCAGGTTGTACGGCGACAGGTCGCCGTGCGCGTACCCGGCCCGGGCCAGGACCATCAGGGCCTCGACCAGTTGCTCCCACAACCCGCGTAGCTCGGCTCCGGCCGGCCGCAGTTCGGCCAGCCGAGGGGCGGCCTGTCCGGTGTCCGGATCGCCGAGGAACTCCAGCATCAGTTCGGTGTCCCGCAACTGCACCGGGTACGGCACCGCCACCGTCCCGTACCGCTCGCCGATCTCCCAGAGCCGGGCCAACGCGGCGAACTCGGCCGCCGCCCACTGCCCGGCGATCATCTGGCGGCCGAACGCCGTCCGACCGGTCATCGCACGCATCTCCCGGGACCGGCGGACCCGGCGTCCCTCCAGGTATCCGGCGTCGCGGTGGAAGAGGCGGTGCCGGGGATCGCGGTAGCGCTTGGCCGCCAGCACGCAGGAACGGTCACTGTCGGGGACGGCCCGGCGGACCAGGTGGACGTCCGCCTCCTTGCCGGTCTTGAGCACCCCCAGCTCGGTGTCCTTCGCGGCCAGGTCGGTGACCAGCCAGGCCGGATGAGGCTGCGGACCGTGTACGGCGTCGTCCCAGGAGGACCAGACGGCGCCGGTGTCCGGGTCGGGTTCGTCGGAGGGGTCGGCCGGCACCGGGCCGCGCGCCCGCCCGCGCTTCAGGAACTGTGGTTCGTCGTCATCGAAGCGGCGTTTGCCGCGGGTGTGGCGCTCTCGCGCCGAGAAATCGTGATCGCGCACGATGCTGGTATCCCTTGGTCGAGGTGACTGGAGGCAGGAAGTGACCTGCGAAGACGGCCATGACCGACCCCCTCTCCTCGACCGGGCGAGCGCCCGGGTGCACGATGCGCGGACCATGCTCGCTGCGCCCCTGGGGCAGCGTCAATCGCTTTTCTCGTCACCGGCCGTCGGCTGGTCTCACGCGTCCATGACGGCGGCGACCGCGGCGATCACCGTGTCGACGGTGACGGTCGGGGCGAAACGGGCGTCCGTCCAGCGCCGCCCCCGGTGCAGCCAGATGCTGGGCAGGCCGACGGCGGTCGCGCCACCGATGTCCGCCTCGGGGCCGTCCCCGATCACCCAGGCACCACGCAGCGGCATCCGCACCCGCTGGGCGGCCAGGGCGAAGATCCGCGGGTTGGGCTTGCTGACCCCGGCCTCCTCCGAGATCACCCAGTCCGCCACGTACCGGTCCAGGCCGGTACGCCGGATCTTGGCGTCCTGCTGGCGTACCGCCCCGTTGCTCACCACCACCGGCATCCAGCCCGCGCCGTCGGCGATCCGCAACGCGCAGGCGACCAACGGATCGAGTCGGGTGAACTCGACGACCCCGTCGTGCAACTCCTCGACCAGGTCGATGGAGGGGATGCGCAGCCGGTAGCGGTCCCGGATGGCGTCCGCGACGTCCCAGCGGTCGGTGAGGCCGTCGGCGTCGATGGACAGCAGCCAGTCGATGTCGGCCGGGGGTGCGCCGATGCCGTCGAGGAAGCGCTCTGCCCAGGTGCGGAACGGCCCGGCCCGGTCGAGCAGGGTGTTGTCCAGGTCCAGCAGGAGCAGCGGCACTCGGGAACCCTACGGTAATCGGGTACCCGCCCGACAGGGCCGGACGTTACGCGCTGATGACGGACCGGGGCATGATTCGGGTTCCTGTTCGACAGATGTACCAAGCCGTACGTACGGTTTGCATAACCCCTGGTGGGCTGGGACGATCAGGATGTGCCCAGAGTAAGTCAGGATCAGCTCGACGCCCGCCGACAGGAGATTCTCGCCGCCGCGCGGGCCTGTTTCGCCCGGCACGGCTACGAGGGCGCCACCGTACGCCGCCTCGAGGAGGCGACCCGGCTATCCCGAGGCGCCATCTTCCACCACTTCCGCGACAAGGACTCGTTGTTCCTCGCCGTCGCCGAGGACGACGCGGCGACCATGGTGGAGACGGTCGCCCGTAACGGTCTGGTGCAGGTGATGCGCGACCTGCTCGCCCGGGCGGTCTCCCCGGACACCACCGGCTGGCTGGGAAGCCAACTGGAGGTGTCCCGGCGGTTGCGTACCGACCCGGCTTTCGCCAAGCGCTGGGCGGAACGGTCCGCGGCCATCGCCGAGGCGACCCGGGAGCGGCTGGCCCGCCAGCGCGACGCCGGCGTACTCCGCGAGGACATCCCGATCGACGTGCTGGCCCGCTTCCTCGAACTCGCCTACGACGGGTTGGTGC
The DNA here is from genome assembly GCF_000204155.1 of Micromonospora maris AB-18-032. Lineage (NCBI taxonomy): Bacteria > Bacillati > Actinomycetota > Actinomycetes > Micromonosporales > Micromonosporaceae > Micromonospora > Micromonospora maris. Next base: position 4,766,293 of record NC_015434.1, read on the forward strand.
TGCACCTGGCGATGGGACGACCGGCCGGTGACCTCGGTCCGGTGCTCGACCTGGTCGAGGAAGCGGTACGCCGCAAGTAACGACGAGGTAACCCCGCCTCGGCCACCATCGATCGCTGGCATCGTCGCCGCACAATGAAGCGCGTCCCCTCGCCCGACAGGAGCTGGCCATGATCGAGCCCGCGGCAGACTTCGATTTCGACACCTGGGGCGTTCCCAGTCGCACCTTTCTGATCATCTACCTGCTGGCCACCGTCGTGCTCATCGTCGGCGTGCTGATCTTCCGTCGGCGTACGCTGACCGGCCGCTCCGCGCCGCCCGCCGACCAACTCGGCCCGCAGCAGGTCGCCTACCTCACCGGCGGGGAGGACCGGGCCGTCTGGTCCTCGGTCAGCAGCCTGCGCAGCCAGGGCGTGCTCGGCGTAGGCCCTGGCGGCGAGCTCACCGCCGACGGCCCGCTGTCGACCGGTGCCACTCCACTCGACCAGGCCGTGCACTACGCGGCCAGCCAGCGCTGCTCCGCCCGGCAACTGCGGCGTACCGAATGGGTGACCCGAGCACTCGACCAACTGCGCGACGGTCTGTCCCGCCACGACCTGCTGGTCACCCCGGAACGCCGGGCGGCGCTGCGGCTGGGCGCCCTGCTGCTGGCCGCGATGGTGGCGCTCGGCGTGGCACGGATCGTCGCCGGCATCGCCAACGACCGTCCGGTGTGGTACCTCGTGTTCATCGTCGGCGCGCTGGCGGTGCTGACCACGGTGCTGTTCGTCCGGGTGCCCCGCCGGACGAGGGCCGCCGACGCCGCGTTGCGCAGCCTGCGGCAACGCAACCGCCACCTCGCGCCCGCCTCGAACCCTGCGTACGCCGTCTACGGAGCCACCGGAGCCGCCATGGCCGTCGCGCTCTACGGCACCGCCTCGCTCTGGGCGCTGGACCCGACCTTCGCCCAGCAGGCCGAAATCCAGCGTGAGGCGGTGACGGGCGGCGGAGGCACGGTGGGCGGCAGCTGCGGCGGAGGCAGCACCGCCGGCGCGAGCGGCTGTGGCAGCGGTGACGGCGGTGGTGGTGGCTGCGGCGGCGGTGGGTGTGGCGGATGACCGGCCCGCACGGGGTGGGCATCGGCTGGCGACCCGAGATCGCCGGGTTCGTCGCCGAACTGCCCGGCCTGCGCTTCGTCGAGGTGATCGCCGAGTCGGTGCCCACCACCGGTCCGCCGCCTGACGCGCTTGTCGAGTTGCGACAGCGCGGCGTGACCGTCGTACCGCACGGGGTGCGGCTCTCCCTCGGCGGGGCCGAGCCGGTCGAACCGGCCCGGGTGGCCCACCTGGCGGCGGTCGCCGAACTGCTGGCCGCGCCACTGGTCAGCGAGCACATCGCCTTCGTCCGGGCCGGCGGGCTGGAGGCGGGGCACCTGCTGCCGCTGCCGCGTACCCGTGAGGCGGTAGACGCGGTCTGCGCCAACGTCGCGCGGGCCCAGGCCGAACTGCCGGTGCCGATCGCGTTGGAGCCGATCGCGGCGCTGTTCGACTGGCCCGACGACGAACTCGACGAGGCGGCGTTCCTCAGCGAGATCCTGGCCCGCACCGACGCGCTGCTGCTGCTCGACATCGCCAACGTGCACGCCAACGCCGTCAACCGGGGCACCGACCCGCTCGCCCTGCTGGACCGCCTCCCCCTGGAACGGGTGGCGTACCTGCACGTGGCCGGCGGCGCCGAGCAGGGTGGCTTCTACCACGACACACACACCGATCCGGTGTCCCCGGCGGTGCTGGACCTGCTCACCGAGCTGTGCGCGCGGCACCGCCCACCGGCGGTGCTGCTGGAACGCGACGGGCGCTACCCACCCGCCCCCGAGCTCCGTGCCGAGTTGGATGCCGTGGCCGCCGCCACCGGCTTCCCGCTGGTCACATGAGCGCCCCGCCCGTCGACGGCACGGATCCCACCGGCCACCGCCCGGCCACACCCGACAGCCGCCGGCCACCGTCCGGATCGCTTGCCGCACGGCAGGCGGAACTCGTCGCGGCGCTGGTGGCCGGCGGGCCGCCACCGCCGGGCTTCGCGCCGGCCCCGTTGGTCGCTGCCCGGGCCGCGTTGCTGCGCAAGCGGGCCGGTGAGGTGGCACGCCACTGGCCGCTGTTGGCCGCAGGGCTCGCCCCGCACTGGCCGGCGACCTTCACCGAGTGGGCGGCGGATCGACCCACCCTCGGCGGGCTCCGTGACGGCTGGGACCTGGCCCGCGCGTTGCACGCCCGCCACGCGCTGCCGGCGCTCGGCGCCGAGGAACTGGCCGTCCGCGAGGCGGCCTACCGCTACGACGGGGACGCGGCACCGCGCCGCCGCCGGTGGCCCGCCGTCGGCCGGGCCGGCGCGGCCGTCGCCGTGCAACTCGCCGGTCGGGTACGCCTGCTTCGCACCGCCCGGTAGCAGCGCCGACACCGCCTGCCGCAGCGCACCCGGACGCAACCCCCGGTCGCTCGGCGCGGGCGCGCTGCGGCAGGATCGGCGGTATGGATCTGGGACTGACCGACCGGGTGTACGTGCTCACCGGCGCCTCCCGTGGCCTCGGCTACGCCACCGCGCAGTGTCTGGTGGCCGACGGTGCCCGGGTGGTGCTCTCGGCGCGACGCGCCGACGAGGTGGCCGCCGCCACCGCGGCCCTCGGCGGGCCGGACCGGGCCGTCGGCATCGCCGCCGACCTTGCCGACCCGGCCACCCCCGGCCGGCTGGTGGAGACGGCGCAGCAGCACTTCGGCCGGCTCGACGGGGCCCTGGTCTCGGTGGGCGGGCCGACGCCGGGCAGCGCCGCCTCGGTCGACGACGAGCAGTGGCGGCACGCCTTCGAGACGGTCTTCCTGGGCAGCGTACGGATGGTGCGGACGGTCGCCGCGGCGCTGCCCGACGGCGGCGCGATCGCGCTGGTGCTGTCCACCTCGGCCCGTGCGCCGGTGCCCGGTCTGGGCATCTCCAACGGCCTGCGGCCAGGGCTGGCCGGGGTGGCCAAGGACGTCGCCGACGAGTACGGCCCTCGCGGCGTACGGGTGGTCGGACTGCTGCCGGGACGCATCCTCACCGATCGCAACCGGGAACTCTTCGCCGCCAGCGGCGACCCGGAACAGGCCCAGGCCGAGGCGGAGGCGGGCATCCCGCTGCGGCGCATCGGCGAGCCGGCAGAGTTCGGGCGGGTCGCCGCGTTCGTGCTCTCCCCTGCCGCGAGCTACCTCACCGGGATCACCCTCCCGGTCGACGGTGGCGCGCTGCGCGGCCTGTGACCGTCGAACCGCCCGCCGAGCAGCACCGCAAGGCCCGACGCGGCACCGGGTCGGGTGCGGCGTTGACACCCCGCCCGCATCCACGTCCCAGCCGCGAAGACCTGGCCGCGGCCGTCGACAGGACGTTGCCGGATGTCATCGGCACCGGGCTGGACGTGCTGTTCGTGGGCATCAACCCGGGGCTGTGGTCGGCGGCCACCGGTTGGCACTTCGCCCGCCCGGGCAACCGGTTCTGGCCGGCGCTGCACCGCAGCGGCTTCACCCCGCGTCTGCTGCACCCCAGTGAGCAGGACAGCCTGCCCGAACTCGGGCTGGGCATCACCAACATCGTCGCCCGGGCCAGCGCCCGGGCCGACGAGCTGACCGCCGCCGAACTGGTGGCCGGTGCGCGGGAGTTGACCGGCAAGGTCGCCCGCTACCGGCCGCGCTGGGTGGCGGTGGTCGGGGTGACCGCGTACCGGGTGGGGTTCGCCCGACCGAAGGCGACCTTCGGTCGGCAGCCTGAGCCGCTGGCCGCCGCCCAGCTCTGGGTGTTGCCCAATCCGAGCGGTCTGAACGCGCACTACACGCCGGAAACCCTCGCGGCGGCGTTCGCCGCCCTCCGCGAGGCCACCGGCAGACAGCCCGCCGGCGGGTAGCCCGCGGGTCAGGTAGCCCGCGTGTCAGTTGGCGGCGGCGGGCGGCAGGGCCTCGTCGGCGACGTACTCGCGGGTGGGGATGACTACCGGTTCCGGGTGCGCGGCGTCGGCGTACGGGCTGGGCGAGTCCGCCACCGCGAACTGGGTGCGGTACAGCTCGGCGTAGAGGCCGCCGACGGCGACCAGTTCCTCGTGACGGCCCCGCTCGACGATCCGGCCCCCGTCGAGGACGAGGATCTGGTCCGCGTCCCGCACGGTGGAGAGCCGGTGCGCGATCACCAGCGCGGTACGCCCGGTCAGCGCCACCGACAGCGCCCGCTGCACCGCCGCCTCGCTCTCGGAGTCCAGGTGTGCGGTGGCCTCGTCGAGGATGACGATCGACGGCGCCTTGAGCAGCAACCGGGCGATGGCGATGCGCTGCTTCTCGCCGCCGGAGAAGCGGTAACCGCGCTCACCCACGGTCGTCTCCAGCCCGTCGGGCAGGGACCGGACCAGGTCGGCGACCTGCGCACCGGCCAGCGCGGCCCACAGCTCGTCGTCGGTGGCGTCGGGCTTGGCGTAGCGCAGGTTCTCCGCGATGGTCTCGTGGAACAGGTGGGAGTCCTGGGTGACCACGCCGATCTCGTCGCGCAGCGACGCGAGCGTGGCGTCCCGTACGTCCACCCCACCGACCAGCACCTGCCCGTCGGTGACGTCGTAGATGCGCGAGATCAGCATGGACAGGGTGGACTTGCCGGCACCGGAGGGGCCGACCAACGCCACCATCTGACCCGGCTCGACCTTGAACGACACGCCCTTGAGCACCGGCTCGTTGATCGTACGGTCCAGCGTGGCGACCTCTTCGAGGGAGGCCAGCGAGATCTCCGCGGCGCTCGGGTAGCGGAACCGCACGTCGCGGAACTCCACCGTGCCCGTGCCCTTGGGCACCGGTACCGCGCCGGGCCGCTCGGTGATCGCCGGCTTCAGGTCGAGCACCTCGAAGACCCGGTCGAAGGAGACGAGCGCGCTCATCACGTCCACCCGGACGTTGCTCAGCGCGGTGAGCGGACCGTAGAGCCGGGTGAGCAGCAACGCCAGGGTGACCACGGTGCCGGCGCTGACGTCACCACGGACCGCCAGCCAACCACCGAGACCGTAGGTGAGCGCCTGGGCCAGGGAGGCCACCAGCATCATCGCCACGAAGAAGGTCCGCGAGTACATCGCCGACTGGATGCCGATGTCGCGGACCCGCTCGGCGCGGCGGGCGAACCGGTCGGCCTCCGCGTCCGGGCGGCCGAAGAGCTTGACCAGCAACGCGCCCGCGACCCCGAACCGTTCGGTCATTGTCGCGTTCATCTTGGCGTCGAGGTTGTACGACTCTCGGGTGATCTCGGCCAGCCGCCGCCCGACCCGCCGGGCCGGGATGATGAACACCGGCAGCAGCACCAGCGACAACGCGGTGATCTGCCAGGACAGGGTGAACATCACCGCGGCGGTGAGCAGCAGCTGGATCACGTTGCTGACCACGCCGGACAGCGTGGAGGTGAAGGCCCGCTGGGCCCCCAGCACGTCGTTGTTGAGCCGGCTGACCAGCGCACCGGTCTGGGTGCGGGTGAAGAACTGCAACGGCATCCGCTGCACGTGGTCGTAGACCCGGGTACGCAGGTCGAGGATGATGCCTTCGCCGATGCGCGCCGAATACCACCGCTGCGCCAGCGAGAGCAGCGCGTCGGCGACGGCCAGCCCGGCGATGAACAGCGCCAGCCGGGTCACCACCGACCCGCCGTCGGGACCGCCCTGGGTGATGGCGTCGATCACGTCGCCGGCGAGCAGCGGGGTGGCCACGCCGATCACCGCCGCGATGACCACCGTCAGCAGGAACACGACGATGTCGCGCCGGTAGGGCTGGGCGAAGGCCACGATCCGCCCGGCCACGCCGCGCTGGAGCCGGTGGGTGGAGATCTCGTCACGGCTGCGCATCGACCGGAGCATGCCCCAACCGCCCATGCCGCCAGCGGCCATGTGGTTGGACACCGCCACCTCCGGGGTCGTCACGTCATTCGAGCCGGCACGTCAAACTGCCGTCGGGTCGATTCTCCCGATGACTACGACAACCTCGTACGTAACCCGGACCTTCCCGATCGGTCCTTACTATTCTCCGCGCCCCGTGAGATCGCGCAGCCGCCGGGTCTGCGCCTCCCGCTCGGCCCGCTGCTGCTCGGCATGGCTGCGCCCGGCAGCACCGGTGAGCAGCGCCTTGATCTCCACGACCGCGTTGCGGTTGTTGGCGAGCAGACCCGCGGCGAGATCCCGTACCGTGTCGTCGAGCTCGGCGTTGGGCACGACGACTGTGGCCAGCCCGATGCGGTCCGCCTCGGCGGCGTCCATCCGCCGGCCGGTGGCGCAGATCTCCAGCGCCCGGGCGTAGCCGACCAGTTCGACCAGGCGCTTGGTGCCGGCCAGGTCCGGCACCAGCCCGATCGTCGCCTCGGCCATGGACAGCTTGGCGTCGGTGGCCAGCACCCGCAGGTCGCAGGCGAGCGCGAGTTGGAAGCCGGCACCGATCGCGTGGCCCTGCACGGCGGCGATGGAGATGATGTCCGGCCGGTGCAGCCAGGTGAACGCGGACTGGTAGACCGCGATCCGGTCGGCGCACTCCGACTCGGGGAGGGCGGCCAGATCGGCGAAGGAATCCGGGCCGGAGGCACCCGCGACCGACAGGTCCAGTCCGGCCGAGAACGCGCGCCCCTCACCACGGAGGATCACGACGCGTACGTCGCCGGGCAGGGCCCGGGAGAATTCGCTCAGCGCGCGCCACATCGCCGGGGTCTGCGCGTTGAGCACGTCGGGCCGGCACAGGGTGACTGTGGCCACCGGCCCGTCGCAGTCCAGCCGGACCCCGGTCGCCTCGGTGGTCACCGGGCGGCCCGGGTCACGGCGATGGGCGCCGTCAACCGGCGCGTCATGCCTTCTTACGCCGTCGCGCGCCGCCGCGCTGCCGCAGCTGCACTCCGGACTCGGTGAGTACCCGGTGGATGAACCCGTAGGAACGGCCGGTTGAGGCCGCGAGGGCACGAATGCTCTCTCCCCCGGTGTACCGCTTGACCAGGTCCTTGGCGAGCGTCTGGCGCTCGGCTCCGACGATCCGGCGACCCTTCTCAGTGCTGGTGGCTGTGCCCGTGGCTGCCATGCTGTGTCCTCACGTCCCAGACTGTGCGGTTCGGATACGGTCCCACCTATTAGACCGTCTCGAACGATCATGCGCCAGATATCAACTATTCGCCAACCGACACGCTATGCAATGTCAGCTTCCCGATAGGTAACCCACCCCACCCCACCGGCCGCCCCGTTGATCAAGAGCTTTTCGTCTGATCCGAAGGCGATTTCAGACCCAAATTTCTTGATCAACAGGTGGGTGGGAATGGGTGGGTCAGGCGAGTTCGACGAGTTCGAGGAGGTCGTCGCTCCAGGCGTCCTCGTCGCCGTCGGGCAGCAGGATGGCGCGGTCGGGTTTGAGGGCGAGTACCGCGCCGGGGTCGTGGGTGACCAGGACGATCGCGCCGGGATAGCGGGCGATGGCGTCGAGAACCTGCTCCCGACTGACCGGGTCCAGGTTGTTGGTCGGCTCGTCGAGCAGCAGCACATTCGCACCGGAACACACGAGCGTGGCCAGGGCCAGCCGGGTTTTCTCCCCACCGGAGAGCACCCCGGCGGGCTTGTCCACGTCCTCGCCGGAGAAGAGAAACGCACCGAGGATCTTGCGCAGTTCGGTGTCGGTCTGTTCGATCGCCGCGGCCCGCATGTTCTCCAGCACGGTCCGCTGCACGTCAAGCGTTTCGTGTTCCTGGGCGTAGTAGCCCAGTCGCAGCCCGTGCCCGGGGTGCACCTCGCCGGTGTCCGGCTCCAGCAGACCACCGAGCATCCGCAGCAGCGTCGTCTTGCCGGCACCGTTGAGCCCGAGGATGGCCACCCGGGAACCCCGGTCCACCGCCACGTTGACGTCGGTGAAGATCTCCAACGAGCCGTACGACTTGGACAGGCCGGTCGCGGTCAGCGGGGTCTTGCCGCAGGGGGCCGGTGCGGGGAAACGCACCTTGGCCACCTTGTCGGAGACGCGTACCTCCTCCAGGCCGGACATCAGCCGCTCGGCCCGGCGGGCCATGTTCTGCGCGGCGACGGTCTTGGTGGCCTTGGCCCGCATCTTGTCCGCCTGGGCCATCAGCGCGCCGGCCTTCTTCTCGGCGTTGGCCCGCTCCCGGCGGCGACGCCGCTCGTCGGTCTCCCGCGCCTCCAGGTACGCCTTCCAGCCCAGGTTGTAGACGTCGACCACGGACCGGGTGGCGTCGAGGAACCAGACCTTGTTGACCACCGACTCCAGCAGGTCACCGTCGTGGGAGATGACCACCAGGCCGCCCTTGTGGTTGGCCAGGAAGCCACGCAGCCAGGTGATCGAGTCGGCGTCGAGGTGGTTGGTGGGCTCGTCGAGCAGCAGGATGCCGCCGCCGTCGTCGCCCGCGTCCCGGAACAGGATCCGGGCCAGTTCGATGCGGCGGCGCTGACCGCCGGAGAGGGTGCCGATGGTCTGGGCCAGAGCCCGATCGGGCAGCCCCAGGTTCGCGCAGATCCGCGCCGCCTCGGCCTCGGCGGCGTACCCACCGAGGGCGGCGAACTGATCCTCCAGCGCGCCGTAGCGGCGGACCAGCTTCTCGTCGCCGCCGTCGGCGAGCTTCGCCTCCAGGTCCTTCATGCCGGCCATCAGGGCGTCCAGGCCGCGGGCGGAGAGCACCCGGTCGCGGCCGGTGACCTCCAGATCGCCGGTACGCGGATCCTGCGGCAGATAGCCGACGGGGCTGCGCCGGTCGACCTGCCCGGCGTACGGCTGGCCCTCACCGGCCAGCACCTTGAGTGTGGTGGTCTTGCCGGCGCCGTTGCGGCCGACCAGGCCGATGCGGTCGCCGGGTTGCACCCGCAGCGTCGTGTCGGACAGCAGGATCCGGGCGCCGGCGCGCAGTTCCAGGCCGGTGGCAGTGATCATGTTTGGGGTACTCGCTCTCGGGATCCGGAGGGCTGACTCAGGGCACACGAAAGCGCCGGCGGATCGTGGTGACCCGTCGGCGCGGGGCGTTCAGCCTTCGCAGAGCAGCACGGCGACAAGTGTACTCGGCCCCGGTTGCCGGGCACCGGGGATTATCAACCAAGATCGTCGGGTACCGGATCGCCCACCGGATTCCGTTTCCGGCACCGCGACCACCCTCAACTGATCACCGACCGATCGGGGTCACCATGGAGCTGAACGAGAACGCCCGCATCGACACCAGCCAGATCGACGACCGACGCGGCAGCGGCGGAGGCGGCGGGATGGGCATCCCCATCCCGATCGGTGGCGGGCGGGGCGGCATCGTCGGGATCGTCATCGCCGTGCTGGTGGCCCTGGTCGGTGGTGGCCTCGGCCTGAACGCGATGACCGGCGAGGAGGGCGACAACGCCGCGCTGGAGCAGCGTTGCGAGGAGGCCCCGGACGCGCTGGAGCACCTGGACTGCCGCAACAACCTGTACGTCAACTCGATCCAGGCGTACTGGCGTACCGCCCTGCCGGAGGCGTTCGGTGAGCAGTACCGCCCCACCCGTACGGTCTTCTTCGATCGGGCCGTCAACACCGCCTGCGGCTCGGCCGACTCCGGTGTCGGCCCGTTCTACTGCCCGGCCGACTCGCTTGTCTACATCGACCTGTCGTTCTACGAGGTGCTCTCCGAGCAGCTCGGTGCCAGCGGCGAGTTCGCCCAGCCGTACGTGCTGGCCCACGAGTACGGCCACCACGTGCAGAACCTGCTCGGCACCAACGAGCAGGTCCGCCGCGCCCAGCAGCGCGACCCGGGCGCGGCCAACGAACTGTCCGTACGGCTGGAGTTGCAGGCCGACTGCTACGCGGGCGCGTGGGCCAAGAACGCCACCGGCACCGCCGACGACCGCGGTCAGAAGATCTTCACCAGCATCACCGAGCGGGACATCGCCGAGGCCATCGACACCGCCGAGGCGATCGGCGACGACGCCATCTCCGAGCGGGCCAACCGGCCGGTGAACCCGGACGAGTTCACCCACGGCTCGTCGGCCGACCGCAAGCGCTGGTTCAACCGGGGCTACGAAAGCGGCGACCCGGCCACCTGCGACACCTTCAGCGGCGCGGTCTGAGGCGGAGGACGATCGGGCAGCGGCGCGGTCTGAGGCGGGGGTGGTCAGGCGGGGTCGCGGACGAGGATGCGGACTGCACGGGCGGCGGTGGCCGCGTCCTGGAGCACCGCGTATCGGGGCTCGGGCACGTCGAGCAGCCGCTCGGCGCGCAACGCGGCCAGCGGGGCCAGTCTGCGGTCAGCGAGGATCCCGTCCACCGTCCGTCGGTCACCGCCGACGACCAGCGCGGCCAGGCGGCCGGCCTCCGGCAGCAGCAGCCGCACCGCAAGGTCCGCCGCCTCGCCCAGGGCCGCCTTGGCCTGGTTGTCCCGGCGGCGGGCGAACCGCTGCTGCGACCAACCACCTGCGGCGGTACGCCCCTGCACGTAACGGGTGTCCACCTTGTGCACCGGCAGCCGCTCCCCCTCGGCGACGCCGACGGCCACCGCGCCCTTACGGGCCAGCAGCAGCCCGATCCGGCGGGACGCCACGGCCTGCCCGACGAAGGCGTCCAGGTCGGGCGTCGCGGGTGCGCCCGGCGGGCGGTGCAGCTCGGCGGTGGCGCCGTCCGGGGCGGCCAGCAGCAGGCCGTACTCCTGGCCGGTGACGGTGGGCGGGCCGTGCCGGTCGGCGAAACCGGCGACCCAGCGTGCGATGCGGGCCGGGTCGACCTCGACCCACCGGCCGCCGCCGGCAGCGGGTCGACTGGTCATGCCCCGACCGTACGGCATCACCCCACGCGTCCCACCGCCACCGCGACGCTCACCGGGCTGCGGGCTGATCGGTGGCTGCGGTCGGCTGTGCGGGTACGGCGGGATCCTGCTGCGCCTCACCCGACGGCGCCGCCTGCTCCGGCACGGCGGCCTCACCCGAGGGTGCAGCCGGCGTCGACACCGCGGCCTCACCCGAGGGTGCAGGCACACCAGAGGGCGCAGGGGCATCGGAGGCGGCGGGCTTCTCCCCCGGGTTCGCCTGTGCGGCTGCGGCCCGGCGGCGACGGATCCGCAGGTACACCGTGACGCCGACCACCAGCAGTGCCGCGAGGAGCAGCCACGGCATCGCCCAGATGCTCTTGTCGGTGCGCACCGACGACAGGACGGTGCCGTCGGCCATGGCGGGAGTCAGCTCCACCTCGGCGGTCAGCCGTACCGCGGGCGGTACACCGGTGACCCGCTCGGTGATGGTGAAGACCGAGCCGGGGAGCAGTTCCGGCAGCGCCAGCCCTTCGCTCTGCGCCAGCTTCCAACCGAAGGGGGCCTTCACTGTCACTTTGCCGGTGCCGCCCAGACGGACGTTGCCGCTGTTGCGCAACCGGTAGGTGACCACCATGTCGGTACGGCCGAAGGGATTGATCGGCGTCTGGTATTCGATGTCCATCGACTCGACCGTCAGAGCGGGAGCGACATCGCCGGTGACCCGGAGGTAGACGCGGGCCGCGACCCGTCGGTCCATCTGGACCTGCTGCCCGTCGGCGGTGACACCGGTCTGCCGGACCGCGGCGATCACCCCGCCGATGTGGTCGCCCGGGGTGGCGTTGGTGGGCACGCTGATCTCGAACCGGATGTCCGCCCGCTTGCCCGGCTTGACGGTGACACTCTTCTTCTCGACACGGGTCCAGGAGCCGACGTCCGTGGGCTCCTGGTTCGCGGGCAGCAGCGAGAAGGCGCCGTCCACGGTGGTGAAGGCGTCCGTGGCGTACACCTGGAACGTCAGCGGCCGGTCGCTGAGGTTCGTCACCCCGACGTAGTCGAACAGGGTGCTGCCGGGAGCCACGTCGTAGATGAAGTGGTTACGTCCGGTCGGCCCCTTCGGGCCGGAGGGCTGCACCGAGAAGCGATCCACCTGCTGCCCGGCGCTGCTCCCGGTGGCGCCCGGCGCGGACGGGCTCGGGGTCGCCGGAGCGGCGGCGGCCGGCGGCGCGATGCTCAGTGCGAGCAGCGCCGCGCCGAGCGGTACGCCGATGCGCGTCGCGACCGCGACAAGGGACCGACGCGCCCGGGACGCCGTGGCGTCGGGCGCGGGTCGGAACCGGGACAGGAACGTTGCAGAGGGCATACCGGTGCTCCGGAAGATCGTGTGTTTCAGCGGGTCGGGACGGCGGGACGGGGTTGTGCCCCCGTCCCGCCACCGGTGGGGCGGATTGCTCCGCCCCACCGGAATGACCCGACTACCCGAACCTAGGAGAGGGTCAGGGTCAGGGTCGCGATGTAGTCGCCCGCCCGTGCGGAGGACGGCACACCGAGGTTGAGCTCAGCGTCACAGGTGAACACGCCACCACTGACCCCGGCAGCCGAGGTGCAGAGGGCACGTGCCTCACCCAGACCGGCGCCGGGCTCGGCGACGGCACCCGGGGTGACGACACCCTGGGTACCGATGAACCGCTCGGTCTGAGCCTCCGCCGACGGCACCCAGCCGAGGTTACCGGCAGCGATGCTGGCACCGTTGGTCGAGGTGAAGTCGGAGACCTGGCCGGTCAGGCTCCAGCCGGCGCTGGTGCCCCGCAGGTCCTCGACGGTGGCCTGGTTCAGCGCGCCGGTGGTGATGTCACCGAGGTTGACCGCCGGCAGGGCGACGGTCGAGCCGGCGACGGACAGCGCCAGCGGACCCGGCTTGACGGTGGTGGTGATCTGCTGCTGCGCGTCCCCACCGTTGAGCAGGATGGTGAAGTCGGCCTCGTTGACGGCGAAGAAGACGTTCCCCACCGCCTCGATCTTGATGCGAGCCTTGTCCGTCGAGACGTTCGGCAGGCGCACGTCGGCGCTGCCGTTGTTCGCGGTGCGCTCCGCCAGCACGTACGGGAAGGTCTCCCCGCCGTCGGCGGAAAGCGTGATCTTCACCTCGCTGACGTTCACCGGCGCCTGGTCGGTGCCGGCGACATCCCAGGTCACCGTCTGGGTCGAACCGCCGTCGAGGCCGGCGTCGGTGCCCTGCGAGGTGACCAGGAACGGCCCGGCCTGCGGAGCCAGGGCCACGGCGACGTTGGCGCTGCCCACGCCACCGCCACCCAGCCGCCCGTCGCGGGCAGTGAGCTTGAAGTTCATGGTCCGGTCATTGTTGAAACCGACCCAGTCCTGAGTGGGCAGGAACTCCGAGTAGCAGTCCACGATCTCCGCGGGAACGTTCGAGGCACTCCCGCTGGTCGGCGGCGCCGGTGCCACCGGGCAGGCGCCCGTCTTGGCGTTGGTGTTGCCGGCCAGGATCTGCTTCATGTCGGGGAAGACCCGGGTCGAGTTGGTGGTGACCACGTTCTGACCCGGCGAGTGGTACTGCTGGGCGTCCTCCGGCGTCACGTTCGCCGCCTCGCCGAAGACCCGGAACAACGGACCGTTGGTCTTGGTGTTGCTCATCAGTGCGGTACCGGCGGAGCCACCCCGGTCGTTCTGCTCCCACAGGTAGGTCAGCACGTCGCCGTCGGCGTCGGTGGCGCTACCGGTGAGCGCGAACGGGGTACGCACCGGGATCGTGACGCTGTCCGGCACGGTGACCACGGGAGCGTGGTTGGCCGTCTCCTGCACCAGGTGCCCGCCGTTGTCGATGGCGCCACCCTTGGAGGTCTCGCCGACGAAGCCGGAGGCACCGAAGACGTTGGTCAGGGCGAGCTGCTCGACGTTGGTCTGGGCCAGCGCGCCGGTGAACGTCACCTGGAAGCCGGTGTCGTTCAGCGTCCCGCTGCCGCCGAAGGCGGCGACGTTCACCGTGGCACCCGCCGGCCAGCCCGGGATCGCCTCGATCGCGGCCTTGATGCCGGCGGTGGTGTAGTTGACGCCACGCACGATCGGGGCCGAGTTCGCGCCACCGTAGCTGATCGTGAAGGAGTCACCGTCGGCGTCGAAGTCGAGCAGCGAAACGGTCTGCACCTCGTTGATCGCCGGCCGCGTCGCAGTGACGAAGGTCGTGATCTCGGTGAAGGTGCGGTGCGACCAGTACGGGTCGGTGTGCGGCTGGAGGTTGTCCTGCCGGCAGATGCCGGCGTACGCCATGATCGACGAACCGCTGCCCGGCTCGTACGAGTTGGCCGCGCTGCGGTTGCCGCCGGAGCAGTTGTGCTGGTTGCCGTTGAAGGTGTGGTTGCCGGCGAACTGGTGACCGATCTCGTGTGCGACATAGTCGACCGCGAAATAGTCACCGACCGGGTTCGGCAGACCGGTGCAACCGCGCGCCTTGCCGTCACCACCGACCACGCCGAGGCCGGCGATACCGCCACCGGCGAGGCCGAGGGCGATGTGTCCGACGTCGTAGTTGCTGGCGCCGACGATCTGACCGAGGACGATCCGGTTGCGGTTCAGCAGACCGCTGCTGCACCCGGCGAGCTGGGCCGGGGTGTAGCAGGGTGCCGCGCCACACGGGCCGTTGGGCTCGGTGGCCAGCGCCGGGGTGTTCAGGTTCGTCTCGTCGGTGGCGTTGACCAGGACGAGCCGGATCGCGGTCTCGTCCTCGTAGATCTGGTTGACCCGGTTGATCAGCGTCACCTTCGCCGCGGTCACGTTCTCCGCGCCGAAGTAGTTGGCGTACGACGGGTCGGTGACCATCGCGAGCCGGTAGGTCCGCAGCGACACCAGCGGGCCGATGGTCGGCTCCGCCTGGGCCCCGAGCTCTTCCTTCAGAGCGTGGGCCGCCGTCTCGACGTCCTCGTGCTCGTGGAATTCACCGTGGGTGTCCTCCAGGTCCTTGGCGAAGTAGCTCGCGTACAGGCTCTGGTCGCGGTGGTAGTACGGGTCGATGTACCACGTGCCGTCGGACGAGCGCACCGAGGCGTGGAAGCCCAGCGGGGTGAGGTCCGCCCGCACCGTCGCGGTCGGGTCGTCCACGCCCTTGCCCGCGTACGTGGTGATCTCCGGGTGAGCGGCGGCGAGGTCCGCTTCCATCACCGGCGACTCGACCAGCTCGAAGCGCTGGAACGTGCCGTCCGGGGCGGGCAGCGACACCAACTGCCGCTGCTGACGGGCGGCGAGGCGGTTCTCCGCCGGCGCCTTGTCCAGCAGGCTCTCGATGCCGGCCCGGTCGAGCGTGAAGGTCTTCTGCTTCTTCGCCTTGATGGCGGCCTTCTTGCCCGACTTGGTCGGAGCGGGCTTGCCGTCCACCTTGCGCCAGAGGCTCTCGCTCGACGGAGCCGCGACGGCAGCGGTGGGGGCGGCCAGGACCGGCAGCATCGCTGCGGTCAGCGCGGCGGCCAGGACGCCCGCCAGGCGACCACGACGTGGCGGGCCGTTGCTGCGCCCGCCCCGCGCTTGTGGGGTGAGGATGATCCTCAAGGTTGCTCCCAGCTGTGAAGGGGAATGACCAAACGTGCCCTCTCCTTCACTGATGGAGAGGGCAAGATGATCAGGGATTTGCCAGCACCCTAAACACGAGATGAATTCAGGGCATCGGACGGAAGGGTGAGGTCCACCTGGCAGGACGTTGGCCGACAGCCGCTCGGCAGTCAGGAATGGACCGTAGCTCCACTGATTCGGGCCTCAGCCATTACCGAACGGATGATCAAGCCCGACTGCGGGGACGACCATGATCCAACCGTTCGGCGCGTGGGACCGACCGTCCCTCCAGCAGCCTTCTTTACCTGGCTGCCACACGACCAACATGCAACCGTCACATCTGTGGTGTCCATCGCGGATGACGACCGTCACCACGGTCGTGACGACAGTCGCTTAGTGTCCATTCAGCAGCATGGCGACGGCGAGCGCGGCGATGATGGCGCTTGACGACAGCGCCGTCACCAGCCTGCCCCGCACCCCGGTGAGTACCCGCCCGACCATCGTGCCGCCTGCGGCGATCAGCAACTGCCAACTGGCCGAGGCGAGGAACACCCCGAGAGTGAACAGGGTCGCCAGGGCGAACCCCGAACCGCCGAGCTCCACCCGACCGAGCACCAGCGCCGTGAAGTAGACGACGGTGGCCGGATTGAGCAGGGTCAGCGCGAGGATCCCGGCGAACGCCCGGATCGGGGTGTCCAGGCCCCGCCTCGCAGCCCGGCCGACGCCCGCTGCCGGGTCGGCCGAACCGCGCGGCCGCAGCGCCCGCCACGCCCCGTAGCCGGCCAGGCCCAACAACACCGCCGCCGCGACCAGCCGCAGCGGCGTGGCGAACGGTGCCAGCCAGCCGGCGACCACGGCCCCGCCGAACGCCGCCACCCCGGCGTAGATCCCGTCGGCGGTGGCCACCCCGAGCGCGGCGGACGCACCGACCCGGAACGAGGTCCGCGCAGCGAGCCCGAGGATGAGTACGGCGATCGCGCCGACCGGAATGGCCACACCGTAGCCGGCGACCACACCGGCCAGGAACGCGCCGGTCACGACGGTCGACAAGGGATCGAGACGAAACGTGCCGAGTCCCGCTGTCGACCCGCGACGATGGTCACGGCGACCGGGGACGACTCATTCGGAAGCGCCTCGCACACGGACATGATCTTGCACGAGGCGGCCGCCTCACGCCAGCGGTTAAACATCCCGCGAATCAAGGGCTGACCTCGGCAAACCCACGCAAAGACGCCCGGAGCACCGGCCGTGGCCGGTGCTCCGGGCGTCTGGATATCCGCCTCAGACGTTGAAGCCGAGGGAGCGGAGCTGATCCCGACCCTCGTCGGTGATTTTGTCCGGTCCCCACGGCGGCAGCCAGACCCAGTTGATCCGGATGTCGTTGACCAGACCGCCACCCGGGCCGGTGGTCAGGGCCTGGCGGGCCTGGTCCTCGATCACGTCGGTGAGCGGGCAGGCCGCCGACGTCAGCGTCATGTCCAGGGTGGCCACGTTCTCGTCGTCGACGTGCACCCCGTACACCAGGCCGAGGTCGACCACGTTGATGCCCAACTCCGGGTCGACGACGTCCTTCATCGCCTCCTCGACGTCGGCCACGGCGGCCTTGCCGCGCGCTGCCGTGCCGTCGGCAGCGGGCGTCGCCGACGCATCGGTGGCCGGCGTCGCCGCGCTGTCGGTCGCCACGGCGCCCGACTCCGGCGTGCTGGTTTCCTCGGTCATGCCTTCACCTCCGTCGGGCTCGCGCCCACACCGGCGCGTGCCGCAGCGTCCTTGAACGCCATCCACGGCAACAACGCGCACTTGACCCGGGCGGGATAGCGGGCGACACCCTCGAACGCCACCCCGTCGCCGAGCACCTCCTCGTCCGGCGTGACCTGGCCACGGCCGGACATCAGCGCCACGAACGCCTCGTGCACCTGGAACGCCGCTGCCGCCTCCCGGCCGGTCAGCAGCTCGTGCAGCACGCTGGCCGACGCCTGGCTGATCGAGCAGCCCATGCCGTCGTACGACACGTCGTGCAGCACCTCGCCGTCGGTGGCCACCCGGACGGTCACCTCGTCACCGCAGGTGGGGTTGACGTGGTGCGCCTCGGCCACCCGGTCGGTCGGCTCGGCGGCGTCGCGCAGCCCGCGCCCATGCGGGTGCTTGTAGTGATCCAGGATGATCTCCTGATAAAGAGCATCAAGTTGCATCAGGCTGAGCTCCTGTCGACTCGCGGACTCCTGCGTCGCCGCTCACTCGAACACCTTCCGCACCTGCTCCAGGCCCGCCACCAGGGCGTCGATCTCCTCGGTGGTGGTGTAGAGGTAGAACGAGGCCCGGGTCATCGCCGGCACCCCGAAGCGGGTGCAGACCGGCCGGGCACAGTGGTGGCCCACCCGCACCTGCACACCCAGGGAGTCGAGCACCTGCCCGACGTCGTGCGGATGCACGTCGCCGAGGGCGAAGGAGATCGTGCCACCCCGGCCGACCGGCACCTCCGGGCCGAAGATCCGCAGGCCGGGCACGCTACCCAGAGCATCCAGGGCGTACGCGGTCAACTGCTTCTCGTGCCACTGGATGGCCCGCATGTCGAGCGCGGTGAGGTAGTCCACGGCCGCACCCAACGCGACCGCCTCGGCGATCGGCGGGGTGCCCGCCTCGAACCGGGCCGGCGGCGCGGCGAACGTCGAGCCGGCCAGCGTCACCGTCTCGATCATCGAACCACCGCCGAGCACCGGCGGCATCGCGGCGAGCAGTTCCGACCGCCCCCACAGCACCCCGATGCCGGTCGGGCCGCACATCTTGTGCCCGGTGAAGACGATGAAGTCCGCGTCCAGGTCGACCACGTCGATCGGCATGTGCGGCACGGACTGCGAGCAGTCCCACAGCAGCAGCGCACCGACCTCGCGGACCCGCTCGGTGATCCGCGCGGTGGCGTTGACCGTGCCCAGGATGTTTGACATGTGCACCAGCGAGACGATCTTCGTCCGCTCGGTGACCAGGTCCGTCAGCCCTGACTCGTCCAGCCGGCCCTGCTCGGTGACCGGGAACCAGCGCAGCGTCGCGCCGGTGCGCTCGGCCAGCAACTGCCACGGCACGATGTTCGAGTGGTGCTCCATCTCGGAGATGACGATCTCGTCACCCGGGCCGAGCCGGAACCGAGGGTCGGCGTCCGCGCGCAACGAGGCGTTGGAGAAGGCGTACGCCACGATGTTGATCGCCTCGGTGGAGTTCTTGGTGAACACCACCTCGTCGACGCTCGGCGCGTTGATGAAGCCGGCCACCTTCGCCCGGGCCGTCTCGTACCCCTCGGTGGCCTCGGTGCCCAGCGTGTGCACCGACCGGGACACGTTGGCGTTGTGCTGCTCGTAGTGCTCGCGCAGCACGTCGAGCACCTGACGCGGCTTGTGCGAGGTGTTGGCGCTGTCCAGGTAGACCAGCGGATGGCCGTTGATCTCCCGACCGAGGATCGGGAAGTCGGCGCGTACCGCCGCCACGTCGTAGCGCGGCACGTCGTCGTACTGCGGCATCCCCGGCGGGATCGCGATGGTGGTCATCGTCGTGACCAGCCTTTCCTTGGGATCAGGCCCGCGCCGAACCGGCCCCGGCCACGTACCGCTCGTAGCCCTCTTCCTCAAGCTTGTCGGCCAGCTCCGGGCCACCCTGCTCGACGATCCGGCCGGCCACGAAGACGTGCACGAAGTCCGGCTTGATGTAGCGCAGGATCCGGGTGTAGTGGGTGATCAGCAGCAGGCCGGTGTCACCGGTGTCACGTACCCGGTTCACGCCCTCGCTGACCACGCGCAGCGCGTCCACGTCGAGGCCGGAGTCGGTCTCGTCGAGGATGGCCACCTTCGGCTTGAGCAGCTCCAGCTGCACGATCTCGTGCCGCTTCTTCTCACCACCGGAGAAGCCCTCGTTGACGTTGCGCTGGGCGAACGCCGGGTCCATGTGCAGGCGCTCCATCGCGCCGCGCAGCTCGGCACCCCAGGTCCGCAGCTTGGGCGCCTCGCCGTCGATGGCGGTCTTGGCGGTACGCAGGAAGTTCGCCACCGACACACCGGGCACCTCGACCGGGTACTGCATGGCCAGGAAGAGGCCGGCGCGGGCCCGCTCGTCGACGGACATCTCCAGCACGTCGACGCCGTCGAGGGTCACCGAACCGCCGGTGATCTCGTACTTCGGGTGACCGGCGATCGAGTACGCCAGGGTCGACTTGCCGGAGCCGTTCGGGCCCATGATGGCGTGCGTTTCACCCGAGCGGACGGTCAGGTCGACACCGGCCAGGATCGGCTTGAGCTCACCCTCGGGCAGCTTGACCGACACCTGCAGGTCACGGATCTCCAGGGTGCTCATTATCGGGTCACTCCATTGCTCGGCGTCAGACTGACGTAGATGTCGCCGTCGCGGACTTCGACGGGGTAGACAGGGACGGGTTCGGTCGCGGGCAGGCCGGTCGGCTCGCCGGTACGCAGGTCGAAGCGGGAGCCGTGCAGCCAGCACTCCAGCGTGCAGCCCTCCACCTCGCCCTCGGAGAGCGCCACGGCGGCGTGCGAGCACTCGTCGTGCACGGCGTAGAACTGGTCGTCCTCGCCGTGCACCAGCGCGATCTGGGTGCCCTCGACATCGGCGCTGATCGCGGTGCCCTTCGGCACGTCCTCGACCGCACAGATCCGGATCATCAGGCGCCCGCCTTGGTGAGCCGCGCCTCGATGGTCTCCCCCAGCCGCTCTCGCAACTCCTCGACCGGGATCTTGTTCAGCAGCTCGGCGAAGAAGCCGCGCACCACCAGCCGGCGGGCCTCGGCCTCCGGGATGCCTCGGGCCATCAGGTAGAACAGCTGCTCGTCGTCGAAGCGGCCGGTGGCGCTGGCGTGACCGGCGCCGGCGATCTCGCCGGTCTCGATCTCCAGGTTCGGTACGGAGTCCGCCCGCGCGCCGTCGGTGAGCAGCAGGTTCCGGTTGATCTCGTACGTGTCGGTGCCGGTCGCCTCGGCCCGGATCAGCACGTCACCGACCCAGACGGTGTGGGCGCTGGCGCCCTGCAACGCGCCCCGGTAGCCGACGTAGCTGCGGCAGTCCGGCACGGTGTGGTCGACCAGCTGGCGGTGCTCCAGGTGCTGGCCGGAGTCGGCGAAGTAGACGCCGTACAGCTCGGCCTCGCCACCCCGGTCGGTGTACTCGACAGTGGTGTACTGCCGGACCAGGTCACCGCCGAGGCTCACCTGCACGTGCAGCACCCGCGCGTCGCGACCCAGCTTCACCTTCAGGTGCTGGGCCTGCACCGCGTCGTCGGCCCAGTCGGCGACGGTGACCAGGGTCAGCTTCGCCCCGTCCCCGACGGTCACCTCGACGTTGTCCGCCAGCGTCGCCGAACCCACGTGCTCCAGCACCAGGATCACCTCGGCGAACCGGCCCACCTCGACGACGGTGTGCCCGAAGGCCAGACCCTCGCTGCCCTCGCCGACCACCCGCAGCACGGCCGGGCCGCTGACCACCGCGTCCTGGGCCACCCGCACCAGCAGCGCCTGCTCGACGCCGCCGTAGGCAAGCGCGCTGACCCGGTCGAACGGGGTGAGCACCGTACCGACCCGCGGGTCGTCGCGGCCGATCCGCTCCACCAGCACGCCCTCGGGCAGGTCGGCGTACTCGTGCCGGACCGTGCCGGTGGCGATGCGATCGTCGCCGACCAGCCCGCGCAGCCGCTTGAGCGGGGTGAATCGCCACTCCTCCTCCAGGCCGGTCAGGGCCGGGAAGTCGGCGACGTCGTACGAGCGCAGCGCCTGCGACTTGGTGGTCGGCGG
Source organism: Micromonospora maris AB-18-032 (assembly GCF_000204155.1). Lineage (NCBI taxonomy): Bacteria > Bacillati > Actinomycetota > Actinomycetes > Micromonosporales > Micromonosporaceae > Micromonospora > Micromonospora maris. Next base: position 4,787,383 of record NC_015434.1, read on the forward strand.
CGCGGAAGCCTGGATAGTCATCTCGTCCTTGGTCTGTTCTTGCGACGACGGTGAAGGTGCTGGGGTGGCGGGCCGGGCGCGTGCCGGCCCGCCGGGCGGGGTCAGCCGACCGCGCCCTCCATCTGCAGCTCGATCAGGCGGTTGAGCTCCAGGGCGTACTCCATCGGCAGTTCCTTGGCGATCGGCTCGATGAAGCCACGCACGATCATCGCCATCGCCTCGTCCTCGCTCAGGCCCCGGCTCATCAGGTAGAAGAGCTGGTCCTCGCTGACCTTGGAGACGGTGGCCTCGTGCCCCATCGAGACGTCGTCCTCGCGGATGTCGACGTACGGGTAGGTGTCCGAGCGGGAGATGGTGTCCACCAGCAGGGCGTCGCACTTGACCGTGCTGGCGCTGCTGTGCGAGCCCTCCAGCACCTGCACCAGGCCCCGGTACGAGGTCCGGCCGCCACCCCGGGCGATCGACTTCGACACGATGGTGCTGCTGGTGTGCGGTGCCGCGTGCACCATCTTGGCGCCGGCGTCCTGGTGCTGCCCCTCGCCGGCCATGGCCACCGAGAGCACCTCACCCTTGGCGTGCTCGCCGGTCATGTAGACCGCCGGGTACTTCATGGTCACCTTGGAGCCGATGTTGCCGTCGATCCACTCCATGGTCGCGCCCTCGTGGCACACCGCGCGCTTGGTGACCAGGTTGTAGACGTTGTTCGACCAGTTCTGGATGGTGGTGTAGCGGCAGCGGGCGTTCTTCTTGACGATGATCTCGACGACCGCGCTGTGCAGCGAGTCCGAGGAGTAGATGGGCGCGGTGCAGCCCTCGACGTAGTGCACGTACGCGCCCTCGTCGACGATGATCAGCGTCCGCTCGAACTGGCCCATGTTCTCGGTGTTGATCCGGAAGTACGCCTGCAGCGGGATCTCCACCTGCACGCCCTTCGGCACGTAGATGAACGAGCCACCGGACCACACGGACGTGTTCAGCGCGGCGAACTTGTTGTCGCCGACCGGGATCACCGTGCCGAAGTACTCCTTGAAGATGTCCTCGTGCTCCTTGAGGGCGGTGTCGGTGTCGAGGAAGACGACACCCTGCTCCTCCAGGTCCTCACGGATCTTGTGGTAGACCACCTCGGACTCGTACTGCGCCGCCACACCGGCGACCAGCCGCTGCTTCTCCGCCTCCGGGATGCCCAGCTTGTCGTAGGTGTTCTTGATGTCCTCGGGCAGGTCCTCCCAGCTGGTGGCCTGCTTCTCGGTGGACCGGACGAAGTACTTGATGTTGTCGAAGTCGATCCCGGTGAGGTCGGCGCCCCAGGCCGGCATCGGCTTGCGCTCGAACAGCCGCAGGCCCTTCAGCCGCAGGTCGAGCATCCAGGCCGGCTCGTTCTTCTTGGCCGAGATGTCCCGCACCACCGCCTCGTTGAGGCCACGCTGAGCCACAGCTCCGGCGACGTCCGGGTCGGCCCAGCCGTACTCGTAGTTACCGAGGGCGGCGAGCTGCTCCTCCTGGGTCAGGGGCTGGACGATCTGCTCGGTCATCTATCTGTCCTCACAGTGGTGACGGTCATACCGGACTGGGCAGGCGGCGAACCGGGAATGTGCGTGGTGCACACCCCGTCACCGTGCGCGATGGTGGCCAAACGTTGCACGTGCGTGCCGACCAGGCGGGAGATCACCGTGGTCTCGGCCTCGCACAGCGCAGGGAACTCGGCGGCCACGTGCGCCACCGGGCAGTGGTGCTGACAGAGCTGGCCGCCGGAGGCGATCGTGGACGCACTCGCAGCGTAACCCTCGGCGGTCAGCGCGGCGGCGAGAGCCTCCGCCCGCGCCATCGGCTCGTCCCCGGCGTCGGCCAGGGCTGCCTGGCAGCGCGCCTCCAGGGCGGCCACCTGCTCGGCGGCGAACTCCTCCACCGCGCGCGGGCCACCGGTGCGGGCGATCCACCGCAGCGCGGCGGTGGCCATGTTGTCGTAGTGGTGGGTGCCGCAGCGGCTGCGCGCGGCATCGGTCAGCAGGAACACCTTGGCCGGACGACCCCGCCCCCGGTGACCGCGTACCGTCTGCTCGCGGGCGATGACGTCACCGTCGGCGAGCATCGCATCGAGGTGCCGGCGGATCGCCGCCGGGCTGAGCCCCAGCGCGCCGCCCAGCTGGGCGGCGGTGGCGGCACGGCGCTCCAGCAGCAGCTGGGTGACCCGGCTCCGGGTCGACAGGTCGGCGCTGGGAGCAGCATCCGCACCCGGCCGGGTGGAGGCGGGTGGCGTCGAGCGGTCGGCGACCGAACCGGCCGCCGACGGGTGCTCGGGGAACCCTGCCGCCTTTTTCACAACGCCCACGTTACGTAATTCGATCAGGCCCTGCAAACGGGGGTCCGGTGATCCGAGCCACCGAAAGGGCGGAGTCACCCGATCGGGGACAACTACGGTGCGTAGGATTCGCTCCGTGAAGCGACCTGCCCGGTTCCCGGTCTCCAGCACGCTGCTCCGCCGCCTCGCGTTCGCCAACATCGTGGCGAACGTGGTGATCGTCGTCACCGGCGGGGCGGTCCGGCTGACCGCCTCGGGCCTCGGCTGCCCCACCTGGCCCCGGTGCACCGATGATTCCTACACCACGACGGCCGAGATGGGCATGCACGGGGTGATCGAATTCGGCAACCGGCTGCTCACCTTCGTCCTGGTGCTGATCGCCGGCGCCACCCTGCTGGCCGTCCTGGCGCACCGCCCGCGTCGGCGGGGAGCGCTGCCCCTGGCGCTGGCCGTCGTGCTCGGCATCGTGGCGCAGGCCGTGATCGGCGGCATCACCGTACGCACCCAGCTGCACCCCTCGATCGTGGGCATCCACTTCGTGGTCTCGATGCTGCTGCTGCTCGTCTCGTACGCCCTGTGGCGGCAGGTACGCGAACCCGACGGCCCCAAGGTCGTCCTGGTCCCCCCGGCGCTGCGGGCCCTGACCTGGATCACGGTGGTGGTCAGCGCGGCGGTGATCGTCGTCGGGGTGCTGGTCACCGGCAGCGGCCCGCACGCCGGAGACGCCGACGCGGTCCGCAACGGCCTGGACCCGCAGACCATCTCGCAGGTGCACGCCGACCTGGTCTTCCTGCTGATCGGCCTGACCGTCGGCCTGTGGCTGGCGCTGCGCGCCCTCGGCGCCCCGGCCGGGGCGGTACGGGCCGTCCGCACCCTGCTGCTCGTCGAGCTGGCCCAGGGCGTGATCGGCTTCGTGCAGTACTTCACCAACCTGCCGGTGCTGCTGGTGGGCGCCCACATGCTCGGCTCCTGCCTGGTCTGGCTGGCCACCCTGTCGGTGCTCTGGTCGATCCGCGAACGCCGCCCCGCACACCCCGACCACCCGGCCACGCCGCCCGCAAGCGTCACCCCCGCCCAGGAGCCGGTCACCGCCCACGCCTGACCCGCCCGAGCCTGACCCACCCGAGCCTGACCACGGCCGGCGCTGGGATCGCCGCAAGATCACGCTCGATCCCGGATCGAGTGGCCTTCCTCGGGATCAAGGCCACTCGATCCCGGATCGAGCAAGCCGACTCCGCCCCGCCCGCCCCTCACCGACGAAGTCGGGCGATAGGGGCGAGCGGGGCGGAGGTCAGGGGCCGCGTCAGGTGGCCGCGTGGGTCAGGTGGGTGTGGATGGCCTCGGCGAGGCGGTCCGGGGTACCTGGCGCGTAGCCGAGGAACAGGGACGGCTCGGTCAGCTCCAACTCCACAAGCACCGGCGTGCCGTCCGGGCCGGGGATCAGGTCCACCCGGGCGTAGAGCAGGCGGTCCGTCCCGCCGGGCACCACGGCCAGGGTGCGCTCGGCCACCGCGAGCTGGTCCGCGGTGGCGGTACGCGGGCTGATCTCCTCGGGCTTGTAGAGCCCTTCCGTACCCAGGTCGGGACCGGACAGCATGGGCCCCTTGCGGATGGCGTGGCTGAACGCCAGCCCCTGCGGGCCGGCGAAGTAGAGCAGCGCGGTCTCCCCGGCGGCGTCCACCGCGCTCAGGTACGGCTGGATCATGGCGATCCGACCGGCGTCGCCGAGCCGGCGTACGTGCGCCACGGCGAGTTCCCGGTGCTCCGGATCGGCCATGTCGTAGCGGCCGGTGTCCTGGCTGCCGGCGCTGATCGACGGCTTGATGACGTACTCGCCGTCGGCGGGTGGCTGCCACGACTCACCGGGCAGCACCCAGCCGGTCGGCACGGTCGGCACCCCGGCGGCGCGCAGTTCGTCGAGGTAGCGCTTGTCGGTGTTCCAGCGCACCACGTCGGCCGGGTTGACCAGTCGGGGCACCCCGGCCGCCCAGGCGACGAAGTCGTCGCGGCGGGACATGTAGTCCCAGGGCGAGCGGAGCACGACCAGGTCGTAGCCGGCCCAGTCGACGGCCGGGTCGTCCCAGACGACCGGTTCGGCGGCGATGTCGCGGGCGGCCAGCGGTGCGATCACGAGGCGATCGTCCGCTTCGAGTTCGGCGAATTCGGTACAGGTGACGAGAGCGACCCGGGGTTTCCCCCGGGCCGGCTGGTGGTGGTCGGTCAATTTATCTCAACGGGCCATCGTGCGACGGGCCATCGAACGCCAGAGGTCGTTGCTCGGGCGCATCTGGTCCATCAGTTCCCGCTCCCAGGCGTTCTCCACGGCGACCCCGGCCTGCGCGCAGGCCTCCCGGGCGACGACCGTGTCCTCTGCGAACTGGTCTCCCCAGGCACCGTCCGAACCCACCAGGACGATCCGGGCACCGCGCTTGCCGACGTACTCGATGACCGCTTTCGCCCCGCCATGTCCGGCGGCGAACGACCTGATCCCCGCGACCAGCCCGTTGGGGGCCGAGCCGGAGGGGGTCTGTTCAGCCGTCAGCGTCGTATCGGAACCATCTGCCATAACGCGAAGCCTAAGCAAACAAGGGGCCGTAGGTAGGAGAACCGTAAGCTTTTTGTGATACCGATAACGCCAAGGTTTAGGGAAACGGGATACCTTTTCGCCCGTATTTATCCGGGCTAAATCGGCCATAACCACCGGTCAGATGGGGCTCAATCGGCCGGGAACACGCAGAATCCGTCGCGGCCTACCTACGGCGACAATTCAGACACGCACATCGACTGATACCACTTGATAAGAAGGAATCCTTCCTATACTGCGGTGCCGAAACGGGCCTTACCGGGGCGTCTCGGCGGAATCGCGCCTCAGAGGAGCGCGTCGAGGGCGGCAGCGGCGAAGACGATGGTCAGGTAGGTCGTGGACCAGTGGAACAGCCGCATCGGCTTGACCGCCTCGCCCCGCCGGGCCCGTCCGGCCAGCTTGTGCGCCTCCACGATGAAGATCGCGCCCACCACCAGCGTCGGTACGCCGTACACCGGGCTCAGGCCCAGCGCCCAGACGGCAAGCGAGGAGAGCACCGTCAGCCAGGCGAAGAACACGATCTCGGCGTTCACCCGCCGGACGGAGGCCACCACCGGCAGCATCGGGATGCCGGCACGGGCGTAGTCGTCCTTGTACTTCATGGCCAAGGGGTAGAAGTGCGGCATCTGCCAGAAGAAGACCACCGCGAACAGCGCCCAGGCCACCGGCGACAGCGAACCGGTCACCGCCGCCCAGCCGATCAACACCGGCGCGGCCCCGCAGGCCCCGCCCCAGAAGGTGTTCGCCGTGGTGGTCCGCTTCAACCACAGCGTGTAGACCAGGTCGTAGTAGACGATCGCGGCCAGGGTCAGCCCGGCGGCGAGCAGGTTGGTGAAGGCCGCCATCAGCACGACCGAGACCACCGCCAGCACCAGACCGAAGATCAGGGCGTTCCGCGGCGTCACGGTGTGCGCGGGCAGCGGCCGACGCTTGGTCCGCCGCATCACCTGGTCGATGTCGCGGTCGATGTAGCAGTTGAGGACGCTGGCGGCACCGGCGGCGAGCGAGCCGCCGACGAGCACCACCGCGACCAGCCACAGCGACGGCAGCCCGCCGTGCGCGAGCATCATCGCCGGCACGGTGGTGACCAGCAGCAGCTCGACGATGCGCGGCTTGGTCAGCGACACGTACGCGGCCACCACCGCCCGCACGTCGCGGGACCGGGCCGGCGAGTCCTCCGCCGAGCACACCGGCGACTCCCCGGCAGGGTTACTGACCGGGCGCTCGGTGATCATGCTCACGGATTGCCACCTTCCGGCGTCGGCAGGGGAGATCGAGGCGGTCGGACCCGTCGGATCCACACACAACCGCCCCACACACTACGCGTTGTCGTTTTGGCTGCCCGGGCGACCCGGCAACGGTGCGAACCGTCACACCGAAGGCTGATCGTCCCAGCTGAACCGGGCGGCCGGGCCGAACCGTACAGACCAGCATGCTGAGATCCTCGGGCGCACGTTCCGGGACGCTCGATAGGGTCACCAGTGAGGGTTCCGCCCATCTCGCCGAGGAGCACTAACCACCGTGGCTGCCAAACGACCCGAGCACCCCGCACTTGACTGGTCCGACCTCGACCGCCGTGCCGTGGACACCGTCCGCGTGCTGGCCATGGACGCCGTGGAGAAATCCGGCAACGGCCACCCCGGTACGGCGATGAGTCTCGCCCCCGCGGCATACCTGTTGTTCAACCGGGTCATGCGGCACAACCCGGCCGACCCGTCGTGGCCCGGTCGGGACCGCTTCGTGCTGTCCGCCGGCCACTCCAGCCTGACGCTGTACATCCAGCTCTTCCTGGCCGGCTACCCGCTCAGCCTGGACGACCTCAAGTCGCTGCGGCAGTGGGGCTCGCTCACCCCGGGCCACCCGGAGCACGGGCACACCCCGGGCGTGGAGACCACCACCGGCCCGCTCGGGCAGGGTCTGGGCAACGCCGTCGGCATGGCCATGGCGGCGCGCCGCGAGCGCGGCCTGTTCGACCCCGAGACCGAGCCGGGCGAGTCGGTGTTCGACCACCACATCTGGTGCATCGCCTCCGACGGTGACATCGAGGAGGGCATCAGCCACGAGGCCAGCGCCCTCGCCGGGCACCAGCAGCTGGGCAACCTCTGCGTGATCTACGACGACAACGAGATCTCGATCGAGGACGACACCCGCATCGCGATGAGCGAGGACGTGTCGGCCCGCTACGCGGCGTACGGCTGGCACGTGCAGACGGTCGACTGGCGGCGTGGCGACGCCGACCAGGGCGACTACCACGAGAACGTCGAGGAGCTGTACGCGGCGCTGCTGGCCGCCAGGGCGGAGACCGGCCGCCCGTCGTTCATCGCGCTGCGCACCATCATCGGCTGGCCGGCACCGAACAAGCAGAACACCGGCAAGATCCACGGCTCGGCGCTCGGCGCCGACGAGGTGGCCGCCACCAAGGAGATCCTCGGCTTCGACCCGGCCGGCTCGTTCGAGGTCACCGAGGAGGTGCTCGCCCACACCCGGGGTGCCCTGCGCCGCGGCGAGGCCGAGCAGCAGGAGTGGACGACCGCCTTCGGCGCCTGGTCCGAGGCCAACCCGCAGCGTCGCGCGCTCTACGACCGGCTGGCCGCGCGGGCCCTGCCGGAGGGCTGGACGGAGGCGCTGCCGGAGTTCCCGGCCGACGCCAAGGGCGTGGCCACCCGGGCCGCCTCCGGCAAGGTGCTGGGCGCCCTCGCCCCGGTGCTGCCCGAGCTGTGGGGTGGCTCCGCCGACCTGGCCGAGAGCAACAACACCACGATGAAGGGCGAGCCCTCCTTCGTACCGAGCCAGTACGCCACCAAGGAGTTCCCCGGCCACGAGTACGGCCGCACGCTGCACTTCGGCATCCGTGAGCACGCCATGGGCGCGATCCTCAACGGCATCGCCCTGCACGGCGGCACCCGCCCGTACGGCGGCACCTTCCTGGTGTTCAGCGACTACATGCGGCCCTCTGTGCGGCTGGCCGCGCTGATGAAGCTGCCGGTGGTCTACGTCTGGACGCACGACTCGATCGGTCTCGGCGAGGACGGCCCGACCCACCAGCCGGTGGAGCACCTGACCGCGCTGCGCGCCATCCCCGGCCTGGACGTGGTCCGCCCGGCCGACGCCAACGAGACGGCGTGGGCGTGGCGGCAGGCCTTGGAGCACACCGACCGGCCGACCGCGCTGGCGTTGAGCCGCCAGCCGCTGCCGACCCTGGACCGCTCCCAGCTGGCCGGCGCGGACGGCGTCGCCAAGGGCGGTTACGTGCTGGCCGAGGCGTCCAACGGCAAGCCGCAGGTGATCATCATCGGCACCGGCTCCGAGGTGCAGCTCTGCCTGACCGCCCGGGAGCGGCTGGAGGCCGACGGCACCCCCACCCGGGTGGTGTCGATGCCCTGCCAGGAGTGGTTCTTCGAGCAGGACGAGGCGTACCGGGAGTCGGTGCTGCCGCGCGGGGTAAAGGCCCGGGTGAGCGTGGAGGCGGGCATCGCGATGTCCTGGCGCGGGATCGTCGGCGACTGCGGCGAGAGCGTCAGCCTGGAGCACTACGGCGCCAGCGCCCCGCACTCGGTGCTGTTCGAGCAGTTCGGCTTCACCCCCGACCGGATTGTCGCCGCCGCGCACGCGGCGCTGACCCGCGTCGGGGACATCACCGGTTTCACCACCGGCAACTGAGGGGAGCGTTGGCGCACATGACGACCGACAGGCTTGGTGAGCTGTCCGCCGCGAAGGTGGCGGTCTGGCTCGACGACCTTTCCCGGGTACGACTGTCCTCCGGTGGGCTGGACCAGCTGCGCCGGGAGAAGCACGTGGTCGGGGTGACCACCAACCCGACGATCTTCGCCAAGGCGTTGAGCGACGCCGACACCTACGACGGGCAGCTGCGTGACCTGGCCGTGCGGGGCGTCGACGTCGAGGAGGCGGTCCGCATGCTCACCACGTACGACGTGCGGTGGGCCTGCGACGTGATGCGTCCGGCCTACGACGCCAGCGGCGGGGTCGACGGCCGGGTCTCCATCGAGGTGGACCCGCGGCTGGCCCACGAGGCGGAGCGCACCGTGGCCGAGGCCAAGGCGCTGTGGTGGCTGGTCGACCGGCCCAACCTGTTCATCAAGATCCCGGCGACCGAGGACGGCCTGCCGGCGATCACCGCCACCCTGGCCGAGGGGATCAGCGTCAACGTGACGCTGATCTTCGGCCTGGACCGCTACTCGCAGGTGATGGAGGCCTTCCTCGCCGGCCTGGAGCAGGCCAGGGCCAACGGCCACGACCTGTCCACAATCGCCTCGGTGGCCTCGTTCTTCGTCTCCCGGGTCGACACCGAGGTGGACAAGCGGCTGGAGAAGATCGGCTCGGACGAGGCCAAGGCGCTGCGCGGCAAGGCCGCCGTGGCCAACGCCCGGCTGGCGTACGAGCGTTACAGCGAGGTCTTCGGCAGCGACCGCTGGCAGGCCCTCGCCGATGCCGGGGCGCACCCGCAGCGCCCGCTGTGGGCCTCCACCTCGACGAAGAACCCGGACTACCGGGACGTCATCTACGTCGAGGAGCTGATCGCCCCCGGGACGGTCAACACCATGCCGGAGGCGGTCATCCACGCCTACGCTGAGCACGGCGAGACCCGCCCCGACACGGTCACCGACGCGTACGACGACGCCCGGCAGGCCTTCGAGCGGCTCGCCGCGGTCGGTGTCGACATGGCCGACGTGATCGAGACGCTGGAACGTGAGGGCGTGGAGAAGTTCGAAGCCAGCTGGCAGGAGCTGCTCGACGGCGTACGCAAGTCGTTGGTCGCCGCTGCCCAGGGCACCGGTCACCCGGGCGGCGCCGCGCAGGCCGGAGGATCTGCGTGACGGTTCGCCCCGGCGTCGCTCACGCCGCCGCCCGCGACGGGCGGCGGCGTGGGTGATCTGCTGGCCGCACCGGTCGAGGCCGCCGGCGGTCTCGCGGTGCACGGCGCGCGGGCGGTGGACGCCAGCGCGTCGGCGTCCACCCGGCAGGCGTTGGTCGACGCCGACGTACCGCGCCGGCTGCTCGCCAGGGATCCGACGCTGTGGGGTCCGGACGCGGTCGGCCGGCTCGGCTGGCTGGACGCCCACCGGCGGGGCCGCGAGCTGCTCCCCCAGCTCGCCGAGCTGACCGCGGAGCTGGCCGACCTGGATCACGTGGTGCTCGCCGGCCCGGGCGGCCCCTCGCTCGCGGCGCAGGTCGTCGCCCGGACCACCGGTCGGGCGCTGACCGTGCTCGACACCACCGACCCCGGTCGGGTACGCGCCACGCTGGCCGACCGGCTGGCCCGCACCGTCGTGGTGCTGGCCGGCAGCACGCCGGAGGTCGACTGTCTCCGGCGCGCCTACCGGCAGGCGTTCCTCGACTCGGGGATGACCGAGTCGGAGGTGGGGCGGCACTTCGTCGTGGTCACCGATCCGGGCTCGCCGCTGGCGGCGGTCGCCGCCGAACTGGGCGCGATCATCGTGCCCGCCGATCCCGAGGTCGACGGCGGCTTCACGGCGCTGACCGCGTACGCCCTGGTCCCCTGCGCGCTCGCCGGGGTCGCGGTGGCCGACCTGCTCGACCAGGCCGAGGCGTTCGCGGCCACACTGGACAGTGCCGACGCGAACCCGGGCCTGGCGCTCGGTGCCGCGCTGGCCACCGCCGCCACGACCGGACGCGACACGGTCGTCCTGGTCGACGACGGCACCGGCGTCGAAGGGCTGGGCGACTGGGTCGAGCAGGTGCTCGCCGAGTCCACCGGCAAGGACGGGCTCGGTCTCCTGCCGGTGGTGGTCGAGTCACCGGCCAGCCCTCACCTGACCGGCCCGGACCGGCTCACCGTCAGCTACGGCGGCGCGCTCGCCGCAGGTGACCTGCCGGCTCTCGGCGTCACCCCCGACATCGCGGTCAACGGCCCGCTCGGCGCCCACTTCCTGGCCTGGCAGTACGCCACCGCCCTGGCCGCCGACGTGCTCGGGGTGGATCCGTTCGACCGGCCGGACGTGTCCGCGGCCGACGAGCACACCGCCGCCGTCCTGGCGCACCGTCCGTCGGCGTCGACACCGTCGTCGGTCGAGGACACGATCGAGGTGTACGCCCCGGCGGGCACACCGGCGGACCTGACCGGCGCGCTCCGGCACCTGCTGACCGGGTTGGACGACCGCGGCTACCTGGCGGTCACGGCCTACCTCGACCGGCACGCCGACGCCGACGCGGCCCGGCTGCGCCCGCTGCTGGCGCAGCTCACCGCCCGGCCGGTCACCTTCGGTTGGGGGCCACGCCACCGGCACGCCACCGGCCAGTACCACAACGGTGGCCCACGGTTGGGTAGCTTTCTTCAGATAACCGGTACGGTCGATGTTGATCTGCCGGTGCCCGGCGAGCCGTACTCCTTCGGGGAGCTGCAGGCGGCGCAAGCCGCCGGCGACCGGCAGGCCCTGGCCGGTCACGAGCGCCCGCTGTTACGGCTGCACCTGACCGACCGGTCGGCGGGCCTGGCCCAACTGCTCGACGCGGTCGGGTCGCTGCGGGCATGACGATGAACGATGTGGACGACCAGGATCGGGAAGGCACCGTGAGCGCGAGGAGTGAGCCGATCCTGCGAGCCCCGCAGTCGCGAACAGAGGAGACAGAGTGAACCCGCTGCGCGACCCGCAGGACCGGCGACTGCCCCGGATCCCGGAGCCCTGTGCTCTGGTGATCTTCGGGGTGACCGGCGACCTGGCCCAGAAGAAGCTGATCCCGGCGGTCTACGACCTGGCCAACCGAGGGCTGTTGCCGCCCGGATTCGTGGTCGTCGGGTTCGCCCGGCGGGACTGGGCCGACGGTGACTTCGCGACGCTGGCCCGGGAGGCGGCCAAGGCACACTCGCGCACACCGTGGCGCGAGGAGGTCTGGTCGCGGCTGGAACACAACATCAAGTTCGTCGGCGGCTCGTTCGACGACGACGCCGCCTTCGACCGGCTCACCGAGTGCCTGAACGGCCTGCGCGACAGCCACGGCATCCACGGCAACGTGGCGTTCTACTTCTCCATCCCACCGGCCGCGTTCCCGGTGGTGCTCAAGCAGTTGGCCCGCACCGGCATGGCCGACAACGACAAGTGCGGCGGCTGGCGTCGGGTGGTGGTGGAGAAACCGTTCGGGCACGACCTGCCGTCGGCGAAGGCCCTCAACGACCTGGTGGACGACGTGTTCACCCGACGCGACGTGTTCCGCATCGACCACTACCTGGGCAAGGAGACCGTCCAGAACATCCTCGCCCTGCGCTTCGCCAACAGCCTCTTCGAGCCGTTGTGGAACTCGCAGTACGTCGACTCGGTGCAGATCACCATGGCCGAGGACGTCGGCATCGGCTCCCGGGCCGGCTTCTACGACTCCGTCGGCACCGCCCGCGACGTGCTGCAGAACCACCTGCTGCAACTGCTCGCCCTGGTCGCCATGGAGGAGCCGACCAGCTTCGACGCCGACGAGATCCGGGCCGAGAAGCTCAAGGTGCTCAAGGCCATCACCCTGCCCAAGGACGTCAGCCAGGGCACCGTACGCGGGCAGTACCTGCCCGGCTGGGTCGGCGGCCAGCGCGCCAAGGGCTACCTGGAGGAGGACGGCGTCCCGCCGACCTCGACCACGGAGACGTACGTGGCGGTGCGGCTGGGCATCCAGAACCGCCGCTGGGCCGAGGTGCCGTTCTACATCCGGGCCGGCAAGCGCCTGCCCCGGCGGGTGACCGAGGTCGCGGTGATGTTCAAGCGGGCACCGCACCTGCCGTTCAACTCCACCGACATGGAGATGCTCGGCAACAACCAGCTGGTCATCCGGGTCCAGCCGGACGAGGGCGTGGTGCTCAAGTTCGGGTCCAAGGTGCCCGGCACCACGATGGAGGTCCGCGACATCGCGATGGACTTCCAGTACGGCGAGGCGTTCACCGAGTCCAGTCCGGAGGCGTACGAGCGGCTCGTGCTGGACGTGCTGATCGGCGACCGGACGCTGTTCCCGGACGCCGCCGAGGTCGAGCAGAGCTGGGCCGTGGTGGACCCGCTGGAACACGCCTGGGAGGGCACGAAGCCCGAGCCCTACCGGGCCGGCGAGTGGGGTCCCCGCGCCGCCGACACGATGCTGGCCCGCGAAGGCCGGGCCTGGCGGCGGGCGTGACCGGGCACCACGAGCGAACCTGGAGGCTCCGTTGATCGGACTGTGGGACACCACCGGCAACGAGGTGGTCAAGGCACTCGCCGCCGAGCGGCGCAGCGCCGGTGGGGTGGCCAGCGGCATGGCGCTGACCCTGATCGTGGTGGTCGACGAGAAGCGGGTACGCGACGCGGAGGCGGCAGCCACCATCGCCGCCGCCGCGCACCCGTGCCGGCTGCTGGTGGTCGTCCGCTCCGATCTGGAACGCGACCGCAGCCGGCTCGACGCGGAGATCGTCGTCGGCGGGCGGCTGGGCCCCTGCGAGGCGGTCGTCATGCGGATGTACGGCCGGCTGGCGTTGCACGCCGAGTCGGTGGTGATGCCGCTGCTGGTGCCGGACGTGCCGGTGGTGACCTGGTGGCACGGCGAGCCGCCGATGGAGATCGCCACCGACTTCCTCGGCGTGGTCGCCGACCGGCGGATCACCGACTCGGCCCAGGCCGCCGACCCGATCGAGGCGCTGCGGCAACGTGCCCGCGACTACGCGCCCGGCGACACCGACCTCGCCTGGACCCGGATCACCCCGTGGCGGGCCGTGGTGGCGGGTGCGTTCGACACCACCGAGGCGCAGCTGACCGACGCGGCGGTGGTCGCGCCGCCGAGCGACCCGACGGCTGCGCTGATGCGCGGCTGGTTGCGCAGCCGGTTGGGCATCAAGCCCCGCTGGGAGCGGACCAAGGAGTTCCCCCGGATGCGTGAGGTGCAGCTGCGCTGCGCCAACAGCGACGAGCTGACGCTGACCCGGGACGACAACGTGGCCATCTTCCGGCGTACCGGCCAGGAGGACCGGATCCTGCCGCTGGTCCGTCGGCCGCTCGGCGACGAGTTGGCAGAGGAGCTGCGCCGGCTCGGCCCCGACCAGGTGTACGCGGAGGCGCTGGGTGCCTTCGCCGGACTGACCACCCTCGACCGTCGCCCCGGCCAGCGGGTGCACGTCTGGAAGGACCCGGCCACCGCCGAGCGGGCCGAGGCCGGTGTCACCGCGCACACGTCGACAAGCGCTCAACCCTGACCGATCCCACCCCGGGGTACGGCACGACACCGACCGCTGTGACGGTCGTGGAAGGACACCATGAGTGAGGCGAGTGTCGCCGTACACGCCGATGCCGATCTGCTGGCACAGGCGGTGGCGGCGCGGTTGGTGGTGAAGCTGCTCGACGCGCAGGCCGAGCGCGGGCAGGCCGCGGTGGTGCTCACCGGCGGTCGAATCGCCGCCGCCGTCTACCGGGCCGTCGGCGCCCTACCGGCGAAGGACGCGGTGGACTGGTCCCGGGTCGACTTCTGGTGGGGTGACGAACGGTTCCTGCCCGCCGGTGACCCGGAGCGCAACGAGACCCAGGCCCGCGCGGCGCTGCTCGACGCGTTGCCGGTCGCGCCGGAGCGGATCCACCCGATGCCGCCCTCCGACGCCGGTCTCGACCCGGAGGAGGCCGCCGCACAGTACGCGGCCGAGCTGGCCCGGGCCGCCCGGCCCGGCACCGCCCTGCTCCCCCACTTCGACGTGCTGATGCTCGGCGTCGGCGAGGACGGGCACGTCGCCTCGGTCTTCCCCGAGCACCCGGTGCACTACGAGAGCCGCCCGGTCAGCGCGGTGCGAGGCAGCCCGAAGCCGCCGCCGGTGCGGATCACCCTCACCCTGCCGACGATCAACACGGCCGAGGAGGTGTGGCTGGTCGCCGGTGGCGCCGACAAGGCGCACGCGGTGGGCATGGCCCTGGCCGGTGCCGGCCCGGTGCAGATCCCCGCAGCCGGGGTGCAGGGCACCAGCCGCACCCTGTGGCTGCTGGACCGCGCCGCCGCAGCCACCGTCCCCGCCCGCTTCCGCAGCCTGCGGTGAAAGGAAGGGCCCCTTATTAACGCCTCGCGTAGTAAAGGGGCCCCCTCCTATCATCGGCCTGGCGGGGCGGTGACGCGCAGGCGGGGCTCAGCGCTCGCCGCGCCGGTGACGTAGGGCGGCGAGGGCCTCGGCGAGGATGGCCTCCCCCTCGGCGTCGGTACGCCGCTCCTTCACGTACGCCAGGTGGGTCTTGTAGGGCTCGGCCCGGACCCGGCCGGGCGGGTCCTGCGCGTCGGGGCCGGCCGGGAGCCCACAGCGGGGGCAGTCCCACAGCTCCGGGGTCGCCGCGTCGGCGGCGATGCGGATGTCGGTGCGGTGCCCGTTGCGGCACCAGAAGCTGACCGACCGGCACGGCACCGGCCGGTGGCGTTCGGGGTGGCGTGGCGGCGCCGACCCGACTCGGGCGCCCCGGATGACATTGCCGTTCGACACGGCGCTCGCTCCTGTCGTCGGAGGGGACCGCCGTCTAGGGGTGGACGGCGGGCGACGCGGTGCAGCGGGTGAAACGGACTGCGCGCGGCCCGTCGGACGACGGACCGCGCGCAGATTGTACGACTGGCGGCGCCTGATCAGACGCCCACCTGCAGCCGCAGCCAGAGCCCGAGCCCGACGATGCAGGCGAACCAGACGATGCCCACCAGGACGGTGTAGCGGTCTAGGTTCTTCTCAGCCACTGACGAACCGGCCAGGCTGGAGCTGACGCCACCGCCGAACATGCTGGACAACCCACCACCCTTGCCCCGGTGCAGCAGAATCAGCAGGACGAGCATGAAGCTCGTGATGACCAGCAACACGATCAACGTGTAGGCGAACCAGATCGGCATGGCGGGGGTCAGTCCTCTCGTTACGATCCTCGCCCGGGCAGTTCGGGCACGGCGGCACCGACCGACGGACGGGCGGAGTCAAGGATAGCGAGCGATCAGCCGGTGATGTGCTCCGGGAACCGGCAGATCTTCGCGAACTCCTCGGCGTCGAGGCTGGCACCGCCAACCAGGGCGCCGTCCACGTCCGGCTGGGCCATGATCGACGCGACGTTCGAGGACTTCACCGAGCCACCGTAGAGGACCCGTACCTGGTCCGCGGTGGCCTGGTCGAAGGTCTCGGCGAGCCGGGTACGCAGCGCGCCGCAGACCTCCTGGGCGTCCTCCGGGGTGGCCGTCTTGCCGGTGCCGATCGCCCAGACCGGCTCGTAGGCCACCACAACCTTGGTCACCTGCTCGGCGGAGAGCCCCTTGAGCGCCGCGTCGAGCTGCTCGGTGCAGTGCGCGACCTGCCCGCCCTGCTCCCGGACGTCGAGCCCCTCCCCCACGCAGAGGATCGGGGTGAGCCCGTTGGCCAGCGCGGCCTGCACCTTGGCGCCCACCAGCGCGTCGTCCTCGCGATGGTACTCCCGCCGCTCGGAGTGCCCGACCACCACGTACGTGCAGCCGAGCTTGGCCAGCATCGACCCGGCGACCTCGCCGGTGTAGGCGCCCGAGGCGTGCGCGGAGAGGTCCTGCGCCCCGTAGCCGATCAGCAGCTTGTCGCCCTCCACGACGGTCTGCACCGTCCGCAGGTCGGTGAACGGCGGCAGGACCACCGTCTCCACCTCGGTGAGCTGCTTCTCGGTGAGGCTGGCCGCCAGCTTCTGCACCAGCAGGTTGGCCTCGAGGTGGTTGAGGTTCATCTTCCAGTTGCCGGCCATCAGGGGCCGGCGGGGAGCGCTCGCCATCAGTTCTCCAGGGCCGCGATGCCGGGGAGGGTCTTGCCCTCCAGGTACTCCAGGGAGGCGCCGCCGCCGGTGGAGATGTGTCCGAAGGACTTCTCGTCCAGGCCCAGGGCTCGTACCGCGGCGGCCGAGTCACCGCCACCGACGACGCTGAACGCGTCGGACTCGGCGATCGCCTCGGCGACACCCCGGGTGCCGTTGGCGAACGCCGCCATCTCGAACACGCCCATCGGGCCGTTCCAGAAGATCGTCCGCGCGTTCGGCGTACCGCTGGCCGACGAGCCGCGCAGCGCGGCGGCGAAGCCGGCCACCGTCTCCGGCCCGATGTCCAGGCCGACCCGGTGGCTGGGGATGCCGTCGGCCGGGACCACGTCGTGCGCGGCGTCCGGGGCGAAGGCGTCCGCGGCCACCACGTCGACCGGGAGCATGATCTTGCCCTCGGAGCGCTCCAGCAGGTTGCGGCAGGTCTCGACCATCTCCTTCTCCAGCAGCGAGGTGCCCACCTCGTGGCCCTGCGCCTTGAGGAAGGTGAAGCACATGCCGCCGCCGATGAGCAGCCGGTCGACCGTGGGCAGCAGCGCCTCGATCACCGCGAGCTTGTCGGAGACCTTGGAACCACCGAGCACCACGACGTACGGCCGCTCCGGGTTGCCGGTGAGCGTGGAGAGCACCTCCACCTCGCGCAGCACCAGGCGACCGGCGACGTGCGGCAGCCGCGCCGGCACGTCGTAGACGCTGGCGTGCTTGCGGTGCACCGCGCCGAAGGCGTCGTCGACGTACGCGTCACCGAACGCGGCCAGCTGGTCGGCGAACGCACCCCGCTCGGCGTCGTCCTTACTGGTCTCCCCCTTGTTGAACCGGAGGTTCTCCAGCAGCGCGACCTCGCCGTCGGCCAGCGCCGCCACGGTCGCCTGAGCGGACTCGCCGACCGTGTCGGTGGCGAAGTGCACCGGGGCACCGAGCAGCTCACCCAGCCGCCCGGCGACCGGGCTGAGGCTGAACTGCGGGTCCGGACTGCCCTTCGGCCGGCCCAGGTGCGAGCAGACGACCACCTTGGCGCCGGCCTCGGTGAGCGCACCCAGGGTCGGCAGGACGGCCCGGATGCGGCCGTCGTCGGTGATGGCACCGGTCTGCTTGTCGAGCGGGACGTTCAGGTCGGCGCGCACCAGCACGCGCCGACCCGACACCCCCTCGGCGAGCAGATCGTCGAGGGTACGGATGCTCACAGCGACTGACCGACCAGCTTGACGAGGTCGACGAGGCGGTTGGAGTAGCCCCACTCGTTGTCGTACCAGCCGACGACCTTGACCTGGTTGCCGATGACCTTGGTCAGCGGCGCGTCGAAGATGCACGACGCCGGGTCGGTGACGATGTCGGCGGAGACGATCGGGTCCTCGTTGTAGCTGAGGATGCCCCGCAGCGGACCCTCGGCGGCGGCCTTGAGCGCGGCGTTGACCTCGTCCACCGTGGTCTCCCGGCCGACGGTGACGGTGAGGTCGGTGGCCGAGCCGGTGGGGATCGGCACCCGCAGCGCGTACCCGTCGAGCTTGCCCTTGAGGTCCGGCAGCACCAGGCCGATGGCCTTGGCCGCACCGGTCGAGGTCGGCACGATGTTCAGCGCGGCGGCGCGGGCCCGACGCAGGTCGGAGTGCGGCGCGTCCTGCAGGTTCTGGTCCTGGGTGTACGCGTGGATGGTGGTCATCAGACCACGCTCGATGCCGAACGTGTCGTGCAGCACCTTGGCCATCGGCGCGAGGCAGTTGGTGGTGCAGGAGGCGTTCGAGATGATGTTGTGCTTGGCCGGGTCGTACGAGCCCTCGTTGACGCCCATCACGACCGTGACGTCCTCGTTCTTGGCCGGCGCCGAGATGATGACCTTCTTGGCCCCGCCGTCGAGGTGCGCCTTGGCCTTGTTGGCGTCGGTGAAGAAGCCGGTCGACTCGATGACGACGTCGACGTTCAGGTCACCCCACGGCAGGGCGGCCGGGTCACGCTCGGCGTACGCCTTGATGGTCTTGCCACCGACGGTGATCTCGTCGGCGGTCGCCTTCACCTCGTGCGGGAGGCGGCCCAGGATGCTGTCGTACTTGACAAGGTGGGCCAGCGTGGCGTTGTCGGTGAGGTCGTTGACGGCAACGACCTCCACGTCAGCGCCGGACGCCAGCACTGCCCGGAAGAAGTTACGGCCGATTCGGCCGAAGCCGTTGATGCCAACCCGGATGGTCACAGGTCCCATCTCCTCGCGTTCTGGTCCGCCGGCGTGGAGACCCTCGGCCGGCGAAGTGATGTGCGCCGACCGTTGGAGCCGGCCGTTGACGATTCATCTCGGCCACCCCGCCGCGGTCCGAGGGACCTGACCGCCCGAGGCGGTGGGTACGGCGGGTGCGCCGGTTCCGGCCCCCTTGCCGTACGCAAGCGACCCTATCCGAGCGCGTCGAGCCGCGCTGCGTCGGGTGGTTGCCCACCTACGCCACACGGGACGTCACACCGCGCCGACAGGGCGCGCCGGCGAACACCGGCCCGCCCACGCCGGACGACCCCACCGTCCTATCAGACCACGAGCATGTCGGGCGTGACGGCCGCTTCGGTATCCGGGATGCCCAGGTCGCGCGCCCGTTTGTCGGCGAGCGCCAGCAACCGGCGGATCCGCCCGGCGATGGCGTCCTTGGTCAGCGGCGGGTCGGCCAACGCGCCCAACTCCTCCAGGGACGCCTGCCGGTGCTCCAGCCGCAGCCGACCCGCCGAGGTCAGGTGCTCCGGCGCGTCGTCGGCGAGGATCTCCAGGGCCCGGGTGACCCGGGCCGCCGCGGCCACCGCGGCCCGCGCCGAGCGGCGCAGGTTGGCGTCGTCGAAGTTGGCCAGCCGGTTGGCGGTGGCGCGTACCTCCCGGCGGACCCGACGCTCCTCCCAGGCCAGCACGCTGGCGTGGGCGCCGATGCGGGTGAGCAGCGCGGCGATCGCGTCGCCGTCCTTGACCACCACCCGGTCCACCCCGCGCACCTCGCGGTTCTTCGCGGTGATGCCGATCCGGCGGGCCGCGCCGACCAGCGCCAACGCCGACTCCGGCCCCGGGCAGGTGATCTCCAGGGCGCTGGAGCGGCCCGGCTCGGTCAGCGACCCGTGCGCCATGAACGCGCCCCGCCAGGCGGAGACCGCGCAGCAGACGTTGGCGGCGACCACGTGCGGTGGCAGTCCCCGCACCGGTCGACCCCGCACGTCCAGCAGACCGGTCTGCCGGGCCAGCGCCTCGCCGTCCTTGACCACCCGGACGATGAAGTGGCTGCCCTTGCGCAGCCCGCCGGAGGCCAACACATGAATTTCACTCGGGTAGCCGTAGACCTCGGCGATCTCCCGGCGCAGCCGGCGGGCCACCGCGCCGGTGTCCAGTTCCGCCTCCACCACCACCCGCCCGGAGACGATGTGCAGCCCACCGGCGAACCGCAGCAGCGCGGCCATCTCCGCCCGCCGGCAGCAGGGCTTGGGCACGTCGACCCGACTCAGCTCGTCCTTGACCGCAGCCGTCATCGCCATTGTGCGTCCCCTCACGGACCGGTTCCGGCGTGTCGCCGGAGATTACGTACGTGTCTAACGATCGGCGCCCAGTACGGGCACCAGCGCGGCGGCCAACGCGGCCGGATCATGGCGGGGAGTGCCGTCGTCGACCGCTACCGGGGCGAGGACGAGTCGGGCCCCGAGCGATTCTGCCGCACGGTCGACCGGGGCGGGATCACCGACCGCCTTGGAATCGGCGATCACGTAGTCGACAGTCAACTCCGGCAGATACCACCGCAGCGCCGCGAGGTGGTCGGCCACGGACAGACCGAGCGTCTCCTGCTCGGCGGCGAGGTTGAGGGTGACCAGCCGGCGAGCGGAACTGGCCAGGATCGCCGCGGCCAGCTGCGGTACCAGCAGGTGCGGCAGGACGCTTGTGTACCAGCTGCCCGGCCCGAAGATCAACCAGTCGGCCGCACCGATCGCCGCGACCGCCTCCGGACAGGCCTCCGGGGCCTGCGGGGTGATCCGCAGCGACTCCACCCGACCGGTACTGACCGCGACCTGGTGCTGGCCGCGTACGGTGCGGACCTCGTCGGGGCGATCCGGGTCCGTGCCGCGTACCCGCGCCTCGATGTCGACCGGCTCGCAGGACATCGGCAGCACCCGGCCGACCGCACCCAACATCGCCCCGGCGTGTTCCAGCGCGGCCACCGGGTCGCCCAGCAACTCCATCAGGCCGGAGATCACCAGATTGCCCACCGCGTGACCGGCGAGCGCGTCAGGTCGGCCACCGTCGGTGGCCACCGCGGCGAAGCGGTGCTGGAACAGCCCGGCGCTGCGTCGGGTGGCCGGGTGGTCACCGGCCAGCGCGACCAACGCCTGCCGCAGGTCACCCGGGGGCAGCCCACCCCGCTCGGCGCGCAGCCGCCCACTGGAACCGCCGTCGTCACCGACGGTCACCACCGCGGTGATGTCCAGATCCAGTTCGGGTGCGCAACGACGTAACGCCCGCAGCGCGGCGGACAGGCCGTGCCCGCCACCGAAGCTCACCACCCGGATCGTCATTCCCGCCCCAGGTCGCGGTGCTGCGCGTTGGCGGCCAGGCCGGCACGACGCAACCGGGCGGCCAACTCCTCGGCGATGGCCACGCTGCGGTGCTTGCCGCCGGTGCAACCCACCGCGACGGTCAGGTACCGCTTGCCCTCCCGCTCGAAGCCGGCGGTGGTGGCGCCCACGAGATCGGCGTACGCCGAGACGAAGGTGTCCGCACCCTCCTGCCCCAGCACGTACGCGCTGACCGCCTCCTCGCGGCCGGTGTGCTCCCGCAGTTCCGGCACCCAGTACGGGTTGGGCAGGAACCGGGCGTCGAGCACGAAATCGGCATCCGGCGGCAGGCCGTACTTGAAGCCGAAGGAGATCACCGTTACCCGCAGCTTGCGGGCATCCTCCCCGCCGAACAGTTCCTCGATGCGCCGACGCAGCTGGTTGACGTTGAGGTGGCTGGTGTCGATGATCACGTCGGCCTGGTCGCGGGCCTCCTCCAGCAGGCCCCGCTCGACCGCGATGCCGTCGGCGAGCCGCCCGTCGCCCTGCAACGGGTGGGAACGACGCACGCTCTCGAAACGGCGGATCAACACCTCGTCGTCGGCGTCGACGAAGACCACCCGGGGCGCGTACCCGCGCTCCTTGAGCTCCCGGATCGCCTCGGCCAGGTCCGTGGAGAAGGCCCGGGACCGCACGTCCAACACCATCGCGGTACGTCGGGCCGCCCCGCCGGCCTTCACCGCCAGCTCGGCCATGTCCAGCAGCAACGCCTGCGGCAGGTTGTCCACGACGTAGAAGCCGACGTTCTCCAGGGCTCGGGCGACGGTGCTGCGCCCACCACCGGACAGACCGGTGACCACGACAAGCGTGGTGTCCGTCTCCGCCGCCCCGGTGCCGCCGACGTGATGACCGTTCGTGTGCGCCTCGCCCACCCGTCAACCCCCAAGCTGTGGCGCTCCGGTCAGGCCGACCGGGCATGGTCAAAGCGACTCTAGTGCGGCCTGCCGGAGCGTTGCCACCGACGCCCCGAGGCTCCCCCGCCAGCCCGATCGCGCCGGTCAACCCGGCTGTCGATCACCTACCCACCTGCATGTCGGCGGACTGCCCGCCGCCATTGTCGACCAACCCCCGGCCTTGTCGGCTGACTGACGGCGCGCGGCGGGCGACGGCGTTATCCTCCGGCCATGGGCAGACACGGAGCGCGACTGCGCTGGGTGGTGGCCCTCGTCTCGGTCACCGTCGCGGTACTGGCCACGATCGACCACGCGCGGCAACGCGAACGTGAGCACAACGCCGGCCCTGACGCGGTCACCGTCACCGTCGAGGCGATGCTGCCGCAGCCGGACCAGGTGGCCGACCTGGTCAGCGCGTACGGCTGGCGCAACGGCTCCGCCCCGGTCGGGGACCCCGACAACCAGTCCGTGCTGCTGCGGTTGCGGTGGTCCGGCCCGGGCCAGCCCGGCACCTATCAGGTGATCCTGCTGGACAACCGGCTCGACCCGCCCCGGGTGGTGCCCCCGAGCGGTGGCTGGGACGCCGCCGGCAGCACCGGGTTCAACTGGGCCGACTCGTACGAGACACTCGCCGCACGGTACGACTTCCTCGCCGGTGCCGTCTCCCGCCCGGAGTCGAGCGACTCGCTGCGTACCCCGGACAACCTCGGCGCGGTCAGCACCCGTGCGGTGGCCGAGGGCGACCTGGTGGCCCTGTTCCGGATGGGCCCCGCCGCCACTCCCCTCACCGACCCCGCCGATCTGCTGGTCGCCGTCTGCTACGTCGACCCCACCGGCACCCCCCGCTGGGCCAAACCCGTCCCCGTGCCTTCCTGAGCCGGTCAGCAGCAGTGGAGAGCCTTGCGGCGATTCGCGGCGACCAGTGCGCTAGCGTCGGGCGGCAGCAGTCCGCTGCCGTGCCGATTCGTACAGCACGACGGTCGCGGCGGTCGCCGCGTTCAGTGAGCTGGCTGCCCCGGACATCGGGATCCGGACAACCTGGTCGCAGGCCTCACGCCAGCCGGAGCTGAGACCGGTGGTCTCATTGCCGATCACGATCAGCGTTGGTTGCCTGAAGTCGTAATCGGCGACATCCAGCGCGCCCAGCTCATCGGTTCCCACGACGTTCATGCCGATGCCGCCCGCACGGACGTCGACGCCCCAGGACAGCACGGCCTGACGGGCGGGCACCCGAACCACTGGCAGAGCGAACAGCGAGCCGGTGCTCGCCCGGACTGCCTTCGGGTCGTACACGTCGGCGGCGTGGCCGGTGATGATGACGCCGGAGGCGCCGAAGGCGTCTGCGGACCGGACGAGGGTCCCGATGTTGCCGGGGCTGGTCGGCCGATCGAACACGACCGTGAGCATGGTCGGTCCGGTCGGGATACGGCACAGGTCGTCCTCCGGCAGCGCGACCACGGCCAGCAGCTCCGGTACGTCGTCCGCCTTACCTCCCAGCTCGTGCATCAGTTCACGGGAGACGGCGATCTTCTCGGCCCGGACCTTTTCCAGCAGGTCGCGTGCCCAGCCGGACAGCGCAACGCTTGTGTTGTACAGCAGCTCTCGGATCTGCCAACCGTGTTCGACGGCCATGGCAATCGGACGCACGCCCTGCACGAGGAATTCGCCGCGACGTTGCCGCTTGGTCCGATTGTGCAGGAGAGCCTCCCACTGCTGGAATCGCGCGTTGCGACCACTCACCCGCAGAACCACCCTTGTCCCCGCCTCCGTCGTGCATCACCCGTGCCACGCCTGGCACGCCTACCCGGCATTGTCGTCGGTGCCTACCCCGTCCAGATCGGGGGTGTCCTGTCCAAGGCCCCGACGGATCGCGATCTCCACGGGTGAGTAGGCGCCGTCGGCCCGCTCCAATTCGTACGGCGCGGCCGGCATCAGCGGCGGCTGGGCCATGAAGCGCGGCCGTGTCCCGTGGTGCGGTTGCGCCGCGTGCACCAGGAACGGATGGCACAGAAAGACGTCGCCCGGGGACCCGGTGGCGAGGGCGAGTGGCCGGTGGCTGGATGCCGCCACCAGGTCGGGCGCAAGTTCCAGCCCGCTCGCCCCGTCCTCCCCGTACTTTCCAGCACCCTCGGCACGTCGAGGTGTGAGCCGACCCGGATCCGGGTCGGGGCGTCCTCCTCACCGACCTCGCTGAACAGGAACAGCATCAGCAGCGCCCGGCCACGGGAACGCACATTCGTGAAGTACCAGCTCTCGCCCTCCGGCAGATAGCTGCCCTCGATGTGCCAGCCCGCGTCGTTCGGCTCCTCTTCGTGCGGGAAGCGCAGCGGGAACGTGCCCAGCGAGTAGCGCGGCTCCCAGCGTCCCGCGCCGACCAGCAGGTCGTACGCGTGATGGAGGAACGGGGAATTGGGGGCGGCGGCGAACGGCCCCTGCGCCATGCCCTCCACCCAGTGCACGGGCTGTCTCCACGTCGCTGGGTCGTCCGGGTCGCAGCCCGTCTCTCGCCACAGCAGCCGCGCACAGTCCGCAGCCACCCGCGGCGCGACGGCACCAGCCAACTTGACGAAGCCGTCGCGAAGAAAGCGGGACACCAGTGTTGTGTCATCCATGGCCCCATCATGCGGCGACATCGATCCCGCTCACCCGACACTTCCCGCGCGGCTTCCATCGGGTGGGTCGCAGCAGCGCTGCCGCACGATCGGATCGGAGGAACGACGATCAGCCGCGACCGGTACGCCGTCGATCACCCCCAGCTCAGGTTCCGCCTACCTGTCGAAGGAAGCGAACACATGGACACTCGCATCGTCGACCATCCCGCGTTCCGGCTCGTGGGGCACGCTGCTCGCGTTCCGCTGACCCACCGGGGTATCAACCCGTACATCCAGCAGCACATCGCCGCGCTGCCGGCCGAGGAGCACCTGCGCTTGAAGGCACTCGGCAACGCTGACCCGAGCGGCCTGCTCGCGGTCAGCGACGACCTCGACGCCGACTACGGCGAGGGCAGCGAGCTGACCTACCTGCATGGGGTCGCCGTGTCCCCGAGCACGCCGATCCCGGGCGGCCTCGACATCATCGAGGTCCCGGCCGGTACCTGGGTGGTCATCCGGACGGCGGGGCCGCATCCGCAGACCCTTCAGAATGCCTGGGCCACGGCCGCAGCCGAATGGTTTCCCTTCAATCCGTGGCGGCTGCGGCGAGGCCCGGAGATCGTCGCGGTGCCCGATCCGGCGAACGATTTCAGCACCGCGACCTGCGAGCTCTGGCTGCCCATCGAACCGGCGTAGCGGCCCGGCGAGCAGCTGCTCATAGAATCCTCGGATGGCCTCTCCCGCCGACGTGCGCACCAGTGACCTGAGCATCGCGGACGTGACCGACAGCGACGCGCCGGCCGGTGCGAAGGTGACGGCGGCGCTGGAGGTGCTGCGGCGGGTCTTCGGGTACGACGCCTTCCGGGGCTTCCAGCGCGAGGTCATCGACCACGTGGTCGACGGCGGGGACGCCCTGGTGCTGATGCCGACCGGCGGCGGCAAGTCGCTGTGTTATCAGATCCCGGCCCTGGTCCGCGACGGCGTCGCGGTGGTGATCTCGCCGCTGATCGCGTTGATGCAGGACCAGGTGGACGCGTTGACCGCGGTCGGCGTGAAGGCCGGTTTCCTCAACTCCACCCTCGATCTGGACACCCGCCGGCTGGTCGAGGCGGAGTTCGTGGCCGGGGAGATCGACCTGCTCTACCTGGCCCCGGAGGCGTTGGCCAGCCGGGCCACGCTGAGCCTGCTGGACCGGGGCCGGATCAGCCTGTTCGCCATCGACGAGGCGCACTGCGTGTCGCAGTGGGGGCACGACTTCCGCCCCGACTACCTGAACCTGTCGATGCTGCACGAGCGGTGGCCCGGCGTACCCCGGATCGCGCTGACCGCCACCGCGACCAGCGCCACCCGGTCGGAGATCGCCACCCGGCTCAACCTGACCGAGGCGCGGCACTTCGTGGCCAGCTTCGACCGGCCCAACATCCAGTACCGGATCGTGCCGAAGCGGGAGCCGCGCAAGCAACTGCTGGCCCTGCTGCGCGACGAGCATCCGGGGGATGCCGGGATCGTCTACTGCCTGTCCCGCGCCTCGGTGGAGAAGACCGCCGAGTTCCTGGTCGCCAACGGCATCGACGCACTGCCGTACCACGCCGGTCTGGACGCGGCGACGCGCGCGGCCAACCAGCAGCGGTTCCTACGGGCCGACGGGGTGGTGATGGTGGCGACGATCGCGTTCGGGATGGGCATCGACAAGCCGGACGTCCGCTTCGTCGCCCACCTCGACCTGCCCAAGTCGGTCGAGGGCTACTACCAGGAGACCGGCCGCGCGGGCCGCGACGGGCTGCCGTCGACCGCCTGGCTGGCGTACGGGCTGCAGGACGTCGTGCAGCAGCGCAAGATGATCGACACGTCCGAGGGTGACCTGGCGCACCGGCGGAACCTCGCCGCCCACCTCGACGCGATGCTGGCGCTCTGCGAGACGGTCCGTTGCCGTCGGGTGCAGTTGCTGGAGTACTTCGGCGAGCCGGCCAGCGGCAACTGCGGCAACTGCGACACCTGCCTGGAGCCCCCGGAGTCGTGGGACGGCACGGTGGCCGCGCAGAAGCTGCTCTCCACGGTGTTCCGGCTCGATCGGGAACGCAACCAGCGCTTCGGTGCCGGGCACTGCATCGACATCCTGCTGGGCCGCAGCAACGACAAGATCACCCAACATCGGCACGACTCGCTCACCGTGTTCGGCATCGGCGGTGAGCTCAGCGAGGCCGAGTGGCGTGGCGTGGTGCGGCAACTGCTGGCCGAGGGGCTGTTGGCCGTCGAGGGCGACTACGGCACCCTGGCGCTCACCGACGCCAGCGCCGAGGTGCTGGGCCGGCGGCGTACCGTGATGCTGCGCCGTGAGGCGGCCCGCCCGGCGCGTGCGGCGCGCACCGCCAAGCCGCGGGGCGCGGCCACCGTGGTCGCCGACCTGTCCCCGGAGGCGACCGGCACCTTCGAGAGGCTGCGCGCCTGGCGGGCCGCCACCGCCAAAGAGCAGGGCGTCCCGGCGTACGTCATCTTCCATGACGCCACGCTGCGGCAGATCGCCGCCGAGATGCCGACCTCACTGGCCGAGCTGTCCGGAATCAGTGGCGTCGGCGAGAACAAGCTGGCCAAGTACGGCGAGCAGATCCTCAACGTCCTCACCAACGCTGAGTAACCCGACTGCACCACCTTGTCGTGACCCGCCGAATCGTGTGGGGTCAGGTCCAGGATGTGGCGTGGTCGGCGATGAAGGTGGCCAGGGTGCGCGGGGGGCGGCCGGTGATCGCCTGGACGGTGTCGGTGGTGTCGGCCCACCGGCCGTCGCCGACGTCGCGCATCAGCCTGGCGAGGTCGTCGGCGAACGCCGGAGGCAGGCCGGCCGCGCGTAGGCGCTGTGCCATGGCGGCCACCGGCAGGTCGACGTAGTGCACCGGGCGGCCGAGCACGGCGGTCATCGTCTCGGCCACCTCCTGGTGGGTGTACGCCTCGGGGCCGGTCAGGGTCAGCGTGGCGTTCGCCTCGACCGGCCGGGTCAGCAGGGCGGCGGCGACGTCGGCGATGTCCCGAGCATCGAGGTAGCCAACCGGCCCAGACCCGTACGACCCGTAGAACCGTCCCTCGCCATCGGTGAAACTGACCTCGGGGAGGAGGTTCTGCATGAAGCCGACCGGTTGCAGGATCAGGTACGGCAGTCCTGATGCGCGCAAATGATCGTCGATCTCGCCGTGCTGGCCCTGGGCCAGTAGCGCACCGGGCGCCGCTCCGCGTACCGATATTTTGACCAGCTGCGCGACGCCGGCCTCGGCGGCAAGATCGATGATCGACCGTTGCTGGTGGACGAAGTCCGGCCCCGGTACGCCGTTGAGCAGCAGGCGGGCGCCGGGAACGAGGGCGGCACGGATCGAGCGGGGGTCGGCGAAGTCGGCGAGCGTGACATCACCGCCGAGTTCGGCGACGTGCCGAGGCTGGCGTACCACCGCCCGCCGGGCTACCGCGTGCCGGTCCAGTCGATCGACAAGTGCGCGCCCGATCCGTCCGGTCGCGCCGGTCACGATGATCACCAAGCCTCCAAGCGGAATGAGGTATTCCGGTTATCCGGCGACTAGGATAACCGGAGGACAACCTTCCGGATAGAGGACGCCTTGCCGACAAACGACGCCGCTCCCCTACGGGCCGACGCACGCCGCAACCTGACTAAGATCATGTCGGCGGCCCGCGAGGTGGTCGTCGAGCACGGGCTCGACGCACCGATGGAACTGGTGGCACGCCGCGCCGGGGTCGGCGTCGGCACGCTCTATCGGCGATTTCCCACCCGAGAGGCGCTACTCGGTGCCGTCGCCGAGGCGTACGTCGCCGACCTGGTGACCGCCACCCGGCGGATCATCGACGGCGCGGCGGATTCCTGGTCGGCGCTGCGCGAACTGGTCGACTGGTGCGCCTCTCCAGGGCAGGGCGCGCTGGCTGCGGCTCTGGCCGACCTCCCCGTCGCGCAGGTGCAGGCGCTACCCGCGTTCGCCCGGTCCCGCCAGGAGTGGTTGGACCTGCTGGACGGCCTGGTCACCGATGGGCAACGGGCCGGGACGATCCGCGCGGATATCGGCACCGGCGATCTGGTGGCCCTGCTCACCGTCTTCACCTGCCATCCGGACCGGTTGCCCAGACATGTCGCCGACCAGCCGGCCCGCTACCTGCACCTGATGCTGGACGCGCTGGACGCCACCGCACCCCGGGGCACGCCCCTGCCCGGTGCCCCGCCGAGCTGATCAATCAGATGAGGTCGCGGGGGCGAGGGCGGCGAGGATGGCCTCGGCAGTGCGCCGGCCCACACCGGGGACCTCGGTGATCTCCTCGACGGTGGCGGCCGAGAGGCGCTTGAGCGAGCCGAAGTGCCGCAGCAGTGCCTTGCGGCGTACATCGCCCAGGCCGGGGATGTCGTCCAGGGCGGAGGTGGTCATCCGCTTGGAGCGGCGCTGCCGGTGGAAGGTGATGGCGAAGCGGTGCGCCTCGTCGCGTACCCGTTGCAGCAGGTAGAGCCCTTCCGAGGTGCGCGGCAGGATGACCGGGAAGTCGTCGTCGGGCAGCCACACCTCCTCCAGCCGCTTGGCCAGACCGCACAGCGCCACGTCGTCGATGCCCAGCTCGGCGAGGGCCTGCGCGGCGGCGGCGACCTGCGGGGCACCGCCGTCGACCACCACCAGCTGCGGTGGGTACGCGAACTTGCGGGGCCGCCCGGTGGTCGGGTCGACGCCGGGGCGGTCCGGATCCGCGGCGGTCTCCTCGCCGATCTCGCCGGTCTCGGCGCGCACGTCGAGGTAGCGGGCGAAGCGGCGGCGCAGCACCTCGGACATCGCCGACAGGTCGTCGGTGGCGCCCCGGACGATGAAGCGGCGGTACTCGCTCTTGCGGGGCAGGCCGTCCTCGAAGACGACCATGCTGGCCACCACGTCACTGCCCTGGATCTGGGAGACGTCGAAGCACTCGATGCGCAACGGTGCCGTCCGCATGCCGAGCGCCTCGCTGATCTCGTCGAGGGCCTTGCTGCGGGTGGTCAGGTCACCGGCCCGCTTGAGCTTGTGCCGGGCCAGGGCGTCCTTGGCGTTGCGCTCCACCGTCTCCAGCAGGGCACGCTTGTCGCCGCGCTGCGGCACCCGCAGGCTGACCCGGCTGCCCCGGTGGGTGGCCAGCCAGTCGGCCAGCGCCTCGGCGTCGGCGGGCAACTCCGGCACCAGCAGTTCGCGCGGCACGTCGGTCTCGCCGTGCTCGCCGCCGTAGACCTGGGTGCAGAAGTGGTGCACCAGGTCGCCGGTGGTGAGGTCTTCGGTCTTCTCCACCACCCAGCCGCGCTGGCCCCGCACCCGGCCGCCCCGGACGTGGAAGACCTGCACCGCGGCTTCCAGGGGGTCGTCGGCGAAGGCGACCACGTCGGCGTCGGTGCCGTCGCCGAGCACGACTGTCTGTTTCTCCATCGCCCGGCGCAGCGCCGCGACGTCGTCGCGCAGCCGGGCCGCCCGCTCGAACTCCAACTCGGCGCTGGCCTGGGTCATCTCGCGTTCCAGCTTGCGCACCATGCTGTCGGTGCGCCCGGCCATGAAGTCGCAGAACCCGTCGACGATCTCACGGTGCTCCTGCGCGGTGACGCTGCCGACGCAGGGCGCGGAGCACTTGCCGATGTAGCCCAGCAGGCAGGGCCGGCCGACCTGACCGGCGCGCTTGAACACCCCGGCGGAGCAGGTCCGCGCCGGGAAGACCCGCAGCAGCAGGTCGAGCGTCTCGCGGATCGCCCAGGCGTGGGAGTACGGCCCGAAGTAGCGCACCCCCTTGCGCTTGGCCCCGCGCATGACCTGCAACCGCGGATATTCCTCGTCGAGGGTGACCGCGAGGTAGGGGTACGACTTGTCGTCGCGGTAGCGGACGTTGAACCTCGGGTCGTACTGCTTGATCCAGGTGTATTCGAGCTGGAGCGCCTCGACCTCGGTGCCGACGGTGACCCAGTCGACCGATTCGGCCGTGGTGACCATCTGCCGGGTGCGGTCGTGCAGCCCCAGCAGGTCGGCGAAGTAGGAGTTGAGGCGGCTGCGCAGGTTCTTCGCCTTGCCGACGTAGATCACCCGGCCGGTGCCGTCGCGGAACCGGTAGACCCCCGGGGACTCCGGGATGGTGCCGGGGGCGGGACGGTAGGTCGACGGATCAGCCACGCTCCGAGCCTATCCGCCGCCCCCGACAGCCCGAATCGTCCCTGGTCGACGGCTTCCCGCCCGAGTGCGTGGGCAGCGCCGGCCATCGGGATTGACGTCTTCCAATATCGACGCCTGCGGCCTACCATCCAGTAACCGAATGTTCTTCATGTAATGATCCCGCCCGATGGTCCCCCGTCCACAGAGGATCGCCATGTCTGCTCGTACCGCCACCCGCCGGCTGCTCGCCGGTGCGACCGGCGCCATCGCCGTCGCCGCCCTGCTGGTCGCCGTCCCGCCCACCGCCACCGCCACCACCGCCGCGCCCGCGAACAGCACCCTCGCGGTGAACGTCGCCAGCGCCTTCGCCGGCAACGACTACTGCCTCGGCGAATGCTCGGAGATCCTGCCGCCCGGCCAGAACGGCAACGCCACCCTTGTCGAGATCCTCGGCAACCAGGCCTTCGGCACCCTGCCCCGGCACTCCGCCGACCAACTCGACAGGTACGCCAACCTCGTCTACGGCTACGCCGGACTGCGCGAGGAGCAGATCGGCAACTTCTTCCACGACGCCGCCTTCGGGGTCGCCCCCAACCAGGTCGAACGCGACTACTCCCCGCGCTCCGACGTGCGCATCGTGCGGGACAAGGCCACCGGCGTACCGCACATCACCGGCAGCACCCGAGCCGGCACCATGTACGGCGCGGGCTACGCCGGCGCCGAGGACCGACTGTTCACCATGGACCTGCTGCGCCACGTCGGCCGGGGCACGCTGACCTCCTTCGCCGGCGGCGCCCCCGGCAACCGCGCCCTGGAACAGAGCGTCTGGCGTACCTCCCCCTACACCGAGGCCGACCTGGCCGCCCAGGTCGAGGCGCTGCGGCGCAAGGGCGGAGCGCGCGGCGAGCAGCTCTACGCCGACGTGCAGGAGTACATCGCCGGCATCAACGCGTACATCCGCACCTGCATGTCGGGCCGCAACTGCCCCGGCGAGTACGTGCTGACCGGCCACCTGGACGCGATCACCAACGCCGGTGGGCCGAAGCCGTTCACCATGACCGACCTGATCGCCATCGCCGGCGTGGTCGGCGGCCTGTTCGGCGGCGGTGGCGGCAACGAGATGCAGTCCGCGCTGGTCCGCATCGCCGCCCGCGCCAAGTACGGCCCGGTCGAGGGCGACCGGGTGTGGAACGGCTTCCGGGGCCAGAACGACCCGGAGACCGTGCTGACCCTGCACGACGGGCAGAGCTTCCCGTACGGTGACGCCTCCCCCGACGCCCCCAGCGTGGTGCTGCCCGACGCGGGTTCCGCCCGGGTCGAGCCGGTCGTCACCGACCCCACCGGCTCCGCCACCACCGCCGGGTCCACCAGCTCCTCCGAACTGGCCGCCGCGCTGTCCGGGCTGACCATCACCCCGGCCAACCGGGGCATGTCCAACGCGGCGGTGATCTCCGCCGAGCACTCCGCCACCGGCCACCCGATCGCCGTGTTCGGGCCGCAGACCGGCTACTTCTCCCCGCAACTGCTGATGGTCCAGGAGTTGCAGGGCCCCGGCATCAGCGCCCGGGGCGCCGCCTTCGCCGGACTCAACCTGTACGTGCTGCTCGGCCGGGGCCAGGACTACGCCTGGAGCGCCACCTCCGCCGTCCACGACATCACCGACACGTACGCGGTGCCGCTGTGCGTGCCCGGTGGCGGCACGCCCACCCTGGCCAGCAACCACTACCTGTTCCGCGGCCAGTGCCTGGCGATGGAGGAACTGTCGCACGTCAACCGGTGGAACCCGACCGTCGCCGACAGCACCCCGGCCGGGTCGTACAAGCTGATCGCCTGGCGTACGAAGCTGGGCCTGGTGGCCTGGCGCGGCACCGTCGGCGGCGTCCCGCACGCCTTCACCCAGCTGCGCTCCACCTACGGGCGGGAAGCCGACTCGGCGATCGGGTTCCAGATGTTCAACGACCCGACCCAGATGGGCACCGCGTCAGCGTTCCTGGAGTCGGCCCACAACGTCGAGTACGCCTTCAACTGGTTCTACGTCAACTCCACCCAGTCGGCGTACTTCAACTCCGGGCTCAACCCGGTGCGGGCCGCCAGCAGCAACCCGCACCTGCCGATGCGCGCCGATCGGGCCTACGAGTGGCAGGACTTCGACCCGGACGCCCGCACCGCCCGGTACGCGCCACGCTCCGCCCACCCGCAGTCGATCGACCAGGACTACTACATCAGCTGGAACAACAAGCAGGCCAAGGACTTCGGGGCGGCCGACGGCAACTTCAGCTTCGGCGCCGTACACCGGGGTGACCTGCTGGACAAGCCGGTGAAGGCGGCCATCGCGGCGGGCCGCAAGTTCGACCGAGGCTCACTCACCGAGTTGGTGCAGCGGGCCGGGCTGACCGACCTGCGCGGTGCGGAGGTGCTCGACGAGCTGATCCGGGTGCTGGAGAGCCAGCCGGTCACCGACACGGCCCTGGCGGCCGAGATCGGCCGGTTGAAGGCGTGGCGGCAGGCCGGGGCGCTGCGGGTGGAGACCGCCAAGGGCAGCAAGGTGTACCAGCACGCCGAGGCGATCCGTACCTTCGACGCCTGGTGGCCCCTGCTGGTCCGGGGGATGTTCCGGGACCCCCTCGGCCCCGACCTCTACCAGTCGCTGATCAACACCCTCCAGGTCAACGAATCACCGTCGGGCCTGCAACAGGGTGACGTGTCGAACCTGCCGTCCTCGGCCAACGGGGCACAGACCCACAAGGGCTCGGCGTTCCAGTACGGCTGGTGGGGTTACGTCGACAAGGACCTGCGCGCGGTCCTCGGTGCCCCGGTCGCCGGTGGCCCCGGGCGTACCTTCTGCGGCAACGGCAACCTGGGCGCGTGCCGGCAGATCCTGCTGGACACCCTGCGCACGGCGGCGGCCACCCCGGCCACCACGACCTACCCGGGCGACGCCAGCTGCGCGGCCGGCGACCAGTGGTGCGCCGACGCGATCATCCAGTCGCCGCTGGGCGGCATCAAGCACGCCACCATCGCCTGGCAGAACCGGCCCACCTACCAGCAGGTGGTCTCGTTCCCGGCGCGCCGCGGCGACGACCTGACCAACCTGGCCGTCGGGCGGCCGGTGACCGCCTCCAGCAGCCAACTCGGCAACGGCGCCGCCCGGGCCGTCGACGGGAACCTCGGCACCCGCTGGGCCAGTTCATGGTCGGACAACCAGTGGATCCGGGTGGACCTGGGCAGCGTCCGGCAGGTCGGCCGGGTGGTGCTGGCCTGGGAGGCGGCGTACGCCCGGTCGTACCGGGTGGAGGTCTCGGGCGACGGAAGCACCTGGCGGCCGGTGTGGTCGACCACGGCGGGCGACGGCGGCACCGACGTGGTGGCCTTCACCCCGCAGCAGGCCCGCTACGTCCGGATGACCGGCCTCACCCGAGGCACCTCCTACGGCTTCTCCCTGTGGGAACTGTCCGTGTACGCACACTGAGCGCGATCGGCCGTGGCCGGGGCCGACCCCTGGCTACGGCCGCTGCGGCTGGATCCGGTGGGTCGTCTCGTCGACGGCCCACACCGGCCAGGGTGTCGTCTCGTCGACGGCCCACCGGCCGGCGGGTCAGGCGAGAGCGATCTGGTCGCCGGAGACCTTGACGTCCTTACGTTCCAGCGGCGCGGGGGACGGACCGGACTGGACCGAGCCGTCCTCGATCGAGAACCGGCTGTTGTGGCAGACGCAGTTGATCGTGCCGCCCTCGACGGTCGTCACGTTGCACCCCTGGTGCGGGCACTTCGGGTCGAAGCCGCGGAACTCCCCCGGCGACGGCTGGGTGATCACGATCCCCTGGGCGGACAGGACGGCACCCCCACCGACCGGGATGTCGCTGGTCCGGGCCAGCGACTGGCTGTCCTGGCGGCCGCCCCCACCCGCGTCGCCGGTGTTCGTCACCTGCGGACCCGGGCTGGTGGTCGCCGCGCCGTCGTCCCCGCCGCCGCAGGCCGCCAACATCGCCGCCGCCCCGGCCGCACCCGCACCGGCCAGCAGCGCCCGCCGTGTCCGTACCGGCCGCGCCCCCGCCACCTGGTCGTCAGTCATCCCTGCACCCTCCTCGGCTACCACCGTGCATGATCCCCGTCAGGTTTTCGAACCCGAACCACTCTGCCTGGCGGTTCACCCGATCGACCACCCGGCGCCGCCTACGCCGGGTGGTCGGGGGCCGGTCAGCCGGCCGGGACGCTCTTGCGTCCGGCCCGCGCCTTGGTCGCGGTCGTCTTGGTCGCGGCCGTCTTCGTGCCGGTCGTCTTGTTGCCGTTCGCCTTGGCCGCGCGGGCGGTGGCCGCCGCCGCACCCTTGGCCGTGCCGTCGAGCTTGAGCACGGTACGCAGGAACTGCCCGGTGTGGCTCTCGGCGACCTCGGCGACCTCCTCCGGGGTGCCGGTGGCGAGCACGGTGCCGCCCCGGTGCCCGCCCTCGGGCCCCATGTCGATCAGCCAGTCGGCGCTCTTGATCACGTCGAGGTTGTGTTCGATGGTGATCACCGTGTTGCCCTTGTCGACCAGGCCCTCCAGCACCATCAGCAGCTTGCGGATGTCCTCGAAGTGCAGGCCGGTGGTCGGCTCGTCGAGCACGTAGACCGTCCGCCCGGTGGAACGCTTCTGCAACTCGGAGGCGAGCTTGACCCGCTGCGCCTCACCGCCGGAGAGCGTCGGCGCCGGCTGACCCAGGCGTACGTAGCCCAGACCCACGTCGACAAGGGTCTTGAGGTGTCGGTGGATGGCCGGGATCGCGGAGAAGAACTCCGCAGCCTCCTCGATCGGCATCTCCAGCACGTCGGAGACGGTCTTGCCCTTGTAGTGCACCTCCAGGGTCTCCCGGTTGTACCGGGCGCCCTTGCAGACCTCGCACGGCACGTACACGTCCGGCAGGAAGTTCATCTCGATCTTGATCGTGCCGTCGCCGGAGCAGGCCTCGCAGCGGCCACCCTTGACGTTGAACGAGAACCGGCCGGGGCCGTACCCGCGCACCTTGGCCTCGGTGGTCTCGGCGAACAGCTTGCGGACGTGGTCCCAGACCCCGGTGTAGGTGGCCGGGTTGGATCGGGGCGTACGCCCGATCGGCGACTGGTCGACGCCGACGACCTTGTCCACGTGCTCCAGCCCGGACACCCGGGTGTGCCGGCCGGGCACCAGCCGGGCGCCGTTGATCTGGTTGGCCAGCACCGCGTACAGGATGTCGTTGACCAGTGTCGACTTGCCGGAACCGCTGACCCCGGTGACCGCGATCAGCTGGCCCAGCGGGAAGCTCACCGTCAGGTTGCGCAGGTTGTGCTCGCGAGCGCCGTGCACCACCAGTTCCCGGCCCGGGGTCTGCGGCCGGCGGCCCTTCGGCGTCGGGATCTCCCGCCGACCCGACAGGTACGCCCCGGTGATCGAATCCGGGTTCGCCAGCAGCGCCGGCACCGAGCCGCTGTGCACGATCTGCCCACCGTGCTCCCCCGCGCCCGGCCCGATGTCGACGATCCAGTCGGCGGTGCGGATGGTGTCCTCGTCGTGCTCCACCACGATCAGCGTGTTGCCCAGCCCGCGCAGCCGCACCAGGGTCTCGATCAGCCGGTGGTTGTCACGCTGGTGCAGACCGATGGAGGGCTCGTCCAGCACGTAGAGCACGCCGACCAGCCCGGAACCGATCTGGGTGGCCAGCCGGATGCGCTGCGCCTCACCACCGGACAGCGTGCCGGCCGGGCGGTCCAGGGAGAGGTAGTCCAGACCCACGTCGAGCAGGAACCGCAGCCGAGCGTTGATCTCCTTGAGCACCCGCTCGGCGATCAACTTCTGCCGGTCGGTCAGCTCGATGCCGGCCAGCAGGTCGGCACACTCACCGACGGACAGGTTGCAGACCTCGGCGATGCTGCGCCCCGCCAGCGTGACGGCGAGCACCTCGGGCTTGAGCCGGGCACCGCCGCAGGCGGCACACGGCACGTCGCGCATGTAGCCCTCGTACTTCTCCCGCGACCACTCGCTCTCGGTGTCGGAGTGCCGGCGCTCGATCCACTGCACCACGCCCTCGAAGCCGGTGTAGTACGAGCGCTCCCGGCCGTACTTGTTGCGGTAGCGCACGTGCACCTGGTCGTCGGAGCCGTGCAGGATCGTCTTCTGCGCCCGCGACGGCAGGGCCCGCCACGGCGTGTCGATGTCGAAGTGCTGGGCCTCGCCGAGGGCCTCCAGCAGGCGCAGGAAGTATTCCAGGTTGTGGCCGGTGGCCCAGGGCTGGATCGCGCCCTCGCGCAGGGTCCGCTCCGGGTCGGGGATGAGCAGCTCCGGGTCGACCTCCTTCTTGGTGCCCAGACCCGTGCACTCCGGGCAGGCACCGTACGGCGCGTTGAAGGAGAAGACCCGCGGTTCCAGGTCCTCGATCGCCAGCGGGTGGTCGTTGGGGCAGGCCAGGTGCTCGGAGTAGCGGCGCTCCCGCTCCGGGTCGCCCTCGGGCACGTCGACGAAGTCGAGCAGGACCAGGCCGCCGGAGAGACCCAGCGCCGCCTCGACCGAGTCGGTGAGCCGCTGCTTGGCGCTGGGCTTCACGCTGAGCCGGTCGATCACCACCTCGATGGTGTGCTTCTCCTGCTTCTTGAGCTTCGGCGGGTCGGTGAGCTGGTGCACCACGCCGTCGACCCGGGCCCGCGCGTACCCCTTGGCCTGGAGTTCGGCGAACAGGTCGACGTACTCACCCTTGCGGCCGCGTACCACCGGGGCGAGCACCATGAACCGGGTGCCCTCGGCCATCGCCAGGACCCGGTCGACGATCTGCTGCGGGCTCTGCTTGGAGATCCGCTCACCGCAGACCGGGCAGTGCGGCTCGCCCACCCGGGCGAACAGCAGCCGCAGGTAGTCGTAGACCTCGGTGATGGTGCCGACGGTGGAGCGCGGGTTGCGCGAGGTGGATTTCTGGTCGATCGACACCGCGGGGCTCAGACCCTCGATGAAATCGACGTCCGGCTTGTCCATCTGGCCGAGGAACTGTCGGGCGTACGACGACAGCGACTCGACGTACCGGCGCTGCCCCTCGGCGAAGATCGTGTCGAACGCCAGACTCGACTTGCCCGACCCGGACAGCCCGGTGAACACGATCAGGGCGTCCCGGGGAAGGTCGAGGCTGACGTCACGCAGGTTGTGCTCGCGTGCGCCACGGATGATCAGACGGTCGGCCACGGTCCGTGTACTCCCGGGTGAGGATGACGAGGAGGATCTGTCCGCTTCGGGATCAACCCAGCGGTTGTGCCAGCGCGGAGAGCGCGCCCCGGCAACTGTAGACCCGCCCTACGACAACTTCCCCCCGCCACACAACCCCACCCCACACTCCCTCCCCCACCCACCCCCCACCCCCACCCACCCCTCGCCCCACCCCCCACCCCGTCGATCTTGCACTTTCAGTCGGGGCATAGCTACGCGAAAGCGACATTCAGGCGACCACAAGTGCAAGATCGACGGCGCGAGGGGGCGGGAGCGACGGCGCGGACGGGAGGACGAGGGCGGGAGGAGCGAGGGGGGTGGGGGTGGGGGTGGGTCAGCGGGGGTGGCGGGGGCGGGTGGGGCGGGTGGTGTGGCGGCGGGTTTCGTGGGTCAGCTCACGGTGGAGGCGACGCCAGCTCTGCCAGCGGCGGGTGGACAGGTCACCGGAGGCGAGGGCGGCCTGCACGGCGCAGCCCGGCTCGGCCTCGTGCCCGCAGTCGCCGTAGCGGCAGCCGGTGGCGAGGTCGGCGATGTCGCCGAAGGCCCGGTCGAGGCCGGACTCGCCGTCGAGCAGGCCGACCGCCCGTACCCCCGGGGTGTCCAGCACCGCGCCGCCGCCCGGCAGCGGCACCAGCGCCCGCCAGGTGGTGGTGTGTCGGCCTTTGCCGTCGACCCGACGGATCGACTGGGTCGGCATGACCACGGCCCCGACCAGCGCGTTGACCAGGCTCGACTTGCCGGCGCCGGAGGGCCCCAGCAGACCGAGCGTCCGCCCCGGGGCCACCTCGGCGCGCAGCGGGTCCAGCCCGGTGCCCGTCTCGGCGCTGACCGGCAGCACCGGCACCCCGGGCGCGAGGGCCGCGAGTTGACGTGCCACCGCCGCCGGGTCGGCGGTCAGGTCGGTCTTGGTGAGTACGACGAGCGGCCGGGCGCCCGACTCGTGCACCAGGGAGAGCAGCCGCTCGATGCGGGCGGCGTTCGGCTCGGGGTGTACCGGTTCCACCACGGCGGCGGTGTCCAGGTTGGCGGCCAGCAGCTGACCGCTGGCGTCCTTGCCTGCGGTGCGCCGGATCAGCGCGGTACGCCGGGGCAGCACCGCCTCCACCGTGACCCGCGCGTCGGGCCAGGTGCCGAGCAGCACCCAGTCGCCCGCGCCGGGTAGCCGGGTGGCGTCGCCCACGGCTGCGGCCAGCAGGGCGCCGCCGCAGGAGGCGCGCACCGGGCCGTCGGAGGTGAGTACGGTGCAGACGCCACGGTCGACCCGGGCGACCCGGCCCGGGCGGTGATCGGTGTGGATACGGCTCAGGTGCGCCGCCCGGTCGGTGTCCCAACCCAGGGCGGTCAGTGTGATGTCCAAGGCTCCTCGTTCAGGGTCGCTGCGGGTGATACGGGCGTGCGGTGACCGGCATGACCACCACCTCCTCCGCTCCGGCGCCGCGAACACCCCCACGGTAGGAGGCGTGCTCCCGGGCGGGAAGTGAATTCCCTGGCGACGCGGTCGGCGCAGCGGGCTAGGGTCGAATCGTGACCACGGACCCCCTGCTGTTGACCGGTGACGTGGACGACGCCACGACCCGTCTGATCCGTACGGCGGCCCGGTTCGACGCCGCCGACCTGGCGCAGCCGTCGCTGCTGCCGGGGTGGACCCGCGGTCACGTCCTGGCCCACCTGTCCCGCAACGCCGACGCCCTGGTCAACGCGCTCACCTCGGCCCGCACCGGCGAGTTGATCCCGATGTACGCCAGCGCCGAGTCCCGGACCGCCGACATCGAGGCCGGCGCACCTCGGCCGCCCGACGAGCAGTTGGACGACCTGCGGCGCAGCGCCGACCGGTACGCCGAGGCGGTCGCGGCGATGCCGGCACCGGCCTGGGCCGCCACCGTGCAGACCCGGCGCGGTCCCTTGCCGGCCTCGCTGCTCGTCTGGCGTCGGCTCCGGGAGGTGGAGATCCACCACGTCGACCTGGCCGCCGACTACCGGCCGCGGGACTGGTCGCCGACCTTCGGTCACCGGCTGCTGCACGAGGTGGCCACCGACCTGGCCGCCCGCGACGACGCGCCGGCGCTGGTGCTGCGCTTCGACGGTACGAGTCACGAACTCGTGATCGGGGACCGCGCGCAGGCGCCCGTCGTCTCCGGGCCGGCGGTCGAGATCGCGGCCTGGTTGACCGGCCGCAGCCCCGGTGCCACCCTGACCGTCACCCCCGACGGTCAACTGCCCCACCCACCTGAATGGATCTAGTCAGACATGACCTATGACGGAGAAGTCACCCCCGGCGGACCTGCCGCGGTACGCGAACTCGGCCGGCTGAGCATCACCAAGGTGTCGGTCGGGCCGATGGACAACAACGCGTACCTGCTGCGCTGCCACGCCACCGGCGAGCAGGTGCTGATCGACGCGGCCAACGAGGCGCCCCGCCTGCTGGAGTTGATCGGTGACGCCGGGTTGACCGCGGTGGTCACCACCCACCAGCACATGGACCACTGGGTGGGGTTGGAGGAGGTGGTCGCCAAGACCGGCGCCCGCGCGCTGGTGCACGCCGACGACGCGGCCGGGCTGCCGATCGAGGCGCAGACGCTCGCCGACGGCGACACCGTGCCGGTCGGCGACTGCGCCCTGGAGGTCATCCACATCAAGGGGCACACGCCGGGCTCGGTGGCGCTGCTCTACCGCGACCCCGACGGCATCCCCCACCTGTTCACCGGCGACAGCCTCTTCCCGGGCGGGGTGGGCAACACGGATCAGGATCCGCAGCGGTTCGCGGCGCTCATCGACGACGTGGAGCACAAGCTGTTCGACCGGCTGCCGGACGAGACGTGGTTCTATCCGGGTCACGGGCGGGACTCGACGCTCGGTGCGGAGCGTCCCCACCTCGGTGAGTGGCGGGCTCGCGGCTGGTGAGCGGCGCGTGGTCGGGGGTCAGTTGGTGACCGTACGCAGTCGACGGCGGGTGCCGAGCAGCACCACCGCGGCCAGCAGCAGACCTCCGACCATGGTGACCAGCAACGGGCTCGTGCCTTTCGGCAACAGGCCGGCCAGCGACCGTGACGCGGTGCCCACCGCCAGGTAGAGACCGGCCCAGGCGCCCGCGCCGAGCGCCGCGAAGCCGAGAAACCGGGGGTACGACATGCGCAGACCGCCCGCGGCCAGCGGCAGCAGCGCGTTGAACACCGGCAGGAAGGGCGCGATCAGCACCAGCCGCCCACCGTCGCGGCGCAGGATGCGTTCGGCCGCCGCCCAGCGGGGCTCCCCGATCCAGGCGCCGAAGTGGCTGTGCCGCAGCCGCTCACCCCAGCGCCGGCCGACGAGGAACGTCAGCGACCAGCCGACGAGGCACCCGGTGACCACGGCGACGAAGGTGGCCAGGCCGGTGCTGGGCGTGCCGACGGCCACCGCGGCGAGCACCGCCACGTCTCCGGGGACCAGGACGCCGAACAGCGGCACCGCGTCGAAGAGCATGACCACCCCGAGCACGGCCATCAGCAGGGCGACGGGTAACTCTCCGACCTGGGCCAGCTCGTCTGCCATGCCTCGTACGCTATGGCCTCACCGCCACGACGAACATCGGGTTTCCACCCGACGTTGACGGAGATCACCTCCGGGTGATCCCGGAGACGCGCAGGGGCGGCCATCTGCGTCGCTCCTCCGACACCTGAGGCACTTCACCCGGCAAATCGGCTTTTCACCGGCTAATGTCGGGAAAGTATCGGGCGATCACCGGCGCGCAGTCGGGGGTCGCCCGCTGGAACAGGGAGAGAGAACGCATGGCAACCGGCACCGTGAAGTGGTTCAACTCGGAAAAGGGCTTCGGTTTCATCGAGCAGGACGGCGGCGGACCTGACGTGTTCGTCCATTACTCGGCGATCGCCAGCTCCGGATATCGGGAGCTGACCGAGGGTCAGAAGGTCGAGTTCGATGTGACCCAGGGGCAGAAGGGTCCGCAGGCGGACAACGTCCGCTCGCTGTAACCGGTGCCGGTGGCGGCGGCCGGTTCCGGCCGCCGCCACCGCTAACCTGCGAGGTGTCCGGCCACGGTCAGGCGGCCAGCCGTCGACCCAACTCCCGCACCACCTGCTCGGCGACGGTCGGCGGGATCGCCGCGGCGATCTCCTGCGGGCTGAGGCCGGCGAGGACCCCGGCGACGATCGCCTGCTCGTCGGTGAAGTCGCGTTTCATCAGCGCGTCCATCGCCGTCTGGAGCGCGGTCAACTGCGCCCCGATGCTGCGCAGCGTCGGATGCCCCACCTGGAACTTCGGGTCGGTGTGGTCCTCCCCCATGGACATCCGGGTGTACGTCTGACCGATCGGATTGCGTCCGTCCAGGACGGTCAGGTTGCGGTGCACGGTCTTGAGCCAGTTGTGCTCCTCGGGTGTCATGTCGTTCGCCTCCGGCTTCTGGGTGATGAGACCGATGCTGGTCAGGTACCGGCGGAACAGCGGCCTCTGGTCGCGGTTCGCCTTGATCGAGTCGCGGAAGAAACTGAAATGGGTGTGCCACAGGTGGGAGCGATCGCCGGTGTTACGCCGGCCGAGCCGGTCCCAACGGCGGACCACCTTGCCGTCCGGCGAGTAGATGATCTCCCTGATGTCGCGGGTGTCCGCGGCGTTGGCGGCGCACTGCGCCACACACCAGGTCGAGAAGCTCGCCAGGTCGTGCCGACGGCCGTCGACGGTGACCTGGAACATGCCCACGTCGAGCGCGGCGGCATCGAGGGTCAGTCCGTTGCGGTCCCGCGGCGACTCGACCACCGAGTAGTCGTTGGTCACCACTCGGTCGGACCCACAGTGGTATCCGCCGCGGTGATTGGCATCGCCGACGATGCCGACCTCGTTGGGTTCGAGATCCTCGTCGCGCGCCCGGTTGGGGTCGCGATTGAGGTGGTCGAGCAGTAACCGGCGGACGGCCATCAGGTTGTCTGGTGCCCGCGTCATGGGGTCCCCCTTCGCGGTCTCGTCGGAGCCGGGCACGACCGTGACACCGCGTGACGCGGTAGGGAAGCCTCACAGGCGAGCCCGACTGTCAGCTGCACGGCGCCGGGCGTGCCACCACGATAGCCCGTAGAACCGGTAAATGCCCAGCTCAGAGCGGCTTTGTTTCAGCTTGGAACAAGCTGAGAACCAGAGTGGACGACCGGCAGGACCACTGCGGACGGCCGCTCCGGGTCGTGCAGAATCTCCCGAAAGCCGCCACGAAGCGTAATCGCCGTGCCGAGTGGTTCACCGGTGCCGGGGTTGCGGACGTACCGGGGGTGGGCACCGCCGGAAAGCTGAAGCCGTAGCCGGTGCCCGGCGGCGAAGCGGTGGGCGACCGGCCACATCGGTACGGTGACCGCCACCGCGCCGGAGCCGTCGACGGGGAAGCGCCGCGGGTCGATCCGGACCAGCCCGTCGCAGATGTTCCAGGACCGCCCCCGGCGGTCGACATCGCACAGTCGCACGAAGACGTCGAAGTGTTCGAGGTCGCTGCGTACGTGAATGTCCGCCTGCACCGGCCCGATCACTTCCAGCGGGCCGGTCAACGACTCGCTGGTCCAGGTCAGCACGTCGGGTCGCGCCTCGACGGGCCGGTTGTCCAC
Organism: Micromonospora maris AB-18-032; assembly: GCF_000204155.1. NCBI lineage: Bacteria > Bacillati > Actinomycetota > Actinomycetes > Micromonosporales > Micromonosporaceae > Micromonospora > Micromonospora maris. The sequence goes on from NC_015434.1 coordinate 4,830,967, forward strand.
CGGCCCGGACCGTTGGGCCACCAGCAGCGGGCCACCCAGCGAGGGCGTCGGGTCGGCCGGGTCGTACCAGAACCCGTCCGGCGGTGACGGCACCGGCGCAGCGGTGCGCAGCGCCGATTGTGGGTGCAGATACCACCGGGTGGCCTGGGCCGGCGGCGGCCAGTCCGGCAGGTCGCGCCAACCGCCCCCGACGCCACCCACATGTATCCGCACCGGCCCGTCCGCCGGCTCCCCAGCCGCCGAGCGATCGGCACCAGCGGCCGGGACGGCGGCCCGGCCGGTGCCGGCGGTGGTCAGGTGGGTGCCGAGCCAGTCGAGTCCCTCGCGCAGTGCCGCGACGAACAGGCCGGGGCTGCCGTGGGTCCACGGGCCGATGATCAGACGCGGGCGGGCACCGAGGGCGCGCAGCGCGGCGTAGTCGCGCAGTTGGGCGGGGAGGAAGATGTCGTGCCAGCCGCTGACCATCGCCACCGGCGCCCGGACCAGATGCAGCCGGTCGTCGAAGACGCGGCTGCGCCAGTAGTCCGCCTGCGGGGTGTGGTGGCGCAGCCACTCCTGGAAGAACGGCACGGTGACCCCGGTGGCGACCCGGTCGGCCTCGACCAGGGGCAGGTGGGACAGGGCGGCGGCCAGTCGCGGTTGCCCCCGCTTGAGTTCCCACTGCCGGGCCAGCCAGGGCACGGTCTGCGCCTGCAGCAACTCCACCCAGGTCAGCACGGTGTCCAGGGCGAACGACTCCCCGGCGTAGGTGGAGTCACGGGTGGTCGACGCGGTGGCCACGGCGACCATGGCCCGCAGCTCCTCGCCCGCGTCGGCGGCCAGCGCCCACTGCACGAAACCCTGGTAGCTCGCGCCGAACATGCCGAACGCGCCGCACCACCACCGCTGCCGGCGCAGCCAGTCGAGGGTGTCCAGCCCGTCCTCGCGCTCGTGCACGAACGGATCGAAGGTGCCGCCGGAGCCGTCGGTGCCGCGACACGACTGGATGACCACGTGGAACCCCTGCTCGGCGGCGAGCCGGCAGAGCAGCCGCATCGGCCCGCCCCGGCCGTACGGGGTACGGATCAGCATGGTGGGCGCGTCCGGCAGGTCGGGAGCGTAGTGGTCGGTACGCAGGATCACCCCGTCGCGGACCCGCAGCGCGATGTCGCGGCGGACGGTGATCCTTCGGGTACGCGCCCGGGGCAGCCGCAACGCGGCCACGGCGAGCCGGGACGCCACCCGATCCAGCACGGGCTCAACCCGCCCGGTGCCGCGGCGGCGGCGTGACCCGGCCGTCGCGGATCGCGTCGCGGTGCTCCCGCAGGGACTGGCCCATCGCCGTGATGAACCGGTACACGATCTCAAGTTCCTCGTCCTGGAACTCGTCCATCACCCCGTCGGTACGCTCACCGAGCGGGCGGAAGAAGTCCCGGGCGACGGTGGCGCCCTGCTCCGCGTAGTGCAGCAGCACCTTGCGCCGGTCCGTGGTGTCCCGGTCGCGCCGCAGGTGCCCGGCCCGCTCCAACCGGTCGATCAGCGCGGTGACGGAGCCGGAGGAGAGGTCCAGGTGTTCCGCGAGCCGGCCGGGAGTGATCGGCTCACCCGACAACTCGGCGTCCATCACCGCGATCAACGCCTGCAGGTCGGTGCCGTTGAGGCCGTGCTGGCCGGCGAAGGCGTGCCCGACGTGCTGCGCGTCCACGCAGTAGCGCCGCAGCTCGGCGGTGATCTCCGCGACCAACATCTCCCGCCGGGTGTCACGCCGCCGGTACATCCCGTGCCCTGCCACGTCCCGCCGCTTCCTCCCAAGGTCCCCGGATGCGCAGCATAGCCCAGGGTGTCATATCTCTCGACAGTCAAGATACTCGACAACGGAGAGCTGTTGCGCGTCGTTTCTTGATAAGCAAGAATCTCGACAATCAAACTATCGGCTCCCTCGGCGGGAGCCGGGCCGATTCCAACGACCGGAGCGCCGAGCATGTCTCTGTTCACCCGCGTCGCCCGCAGCCGCCGGACCGCCTGGCTCACCGTGGCCGTGGCCGTCCTCGTCGGCGTGGCCGTCTTCGGGCTACCCATTCCCAGCAACCCGGCACCGGTCTCCGCCACCGGTCTGTCCGAGCAGTGGCAGTCCACCCAGGTCGAGCGCCTGCAACGGGAGCTGCCCGCCAGCGGCGTCCAGCCGGCCGTCGTGGTGGTCAGCCGCGACGACGGCGCACCACTGAGCGAGGCGGACCGTGCGGCGATCACCGCCGACACCAGCAGCCTCAGTCGGCTCGCCGCCGGCGGCCAGGTCGCCCCGCCGCAACTGTCCCCCGACAACACGGTGGCCCTGGTCGCCGTACCGCTGGACGCCACCGGAGGGCAGGAGGCGGTCGCCGAACGGGTGGCCCAGGTGCGCGCCGAACTCGCCGGATTTCCCGGGGACCTCACCGTCCAGGTGACCGGCCCGCCCGCCTTCACCGCCGACCTGACCAAGGTCTTCGAGGGCGCCGACGTCACCCTGCTCGCGTTCACCGCCGCCGTCGTCGCCGTACTGCTGCTGATCACCTACCGCAGTCCGGTGCTGTGGCTGGTTCCCCTGGTCATCGTGGCCGCCACCGAACAGATCACCCTGCGCGCACTCGAAACGATCATCCCGGCGGTCGGCATCAACTTCGCCGGTGGCGCCGTCACCGGCATCGCCAGCGTTCTCGTCTTCGGTGCCGCCACCAACTACGCGCTGCTGCTGATCGCCCGCTACCGGGAGGAACTGCGCCGCGAGGAGGACCGCTTCGCGGCGATGCGCGCCGCCCTGCGCCGTACCGCCGAGCCGATCCTGGCCAGCGGCGGCACCGTGATGCTCGGCGTACTCACACTGTTGTTGAGCCAGCAGGAGACGAACCGTGCGCTCGCCGTGGCCTGCGCCACCGGCATCCTGCTCGCCATGGCCTCGGCCCTGCTGGTGCTGCCCGCCGCGCTGGTGCTGCTCGGCCGCCGCCTGTTCTGGCCGTTCGTGCCGACCGTCGGCAGCGTCGGCCGGGAGGGCCGGATCTGGGGCCGGCTCGGTGCCGCCGTGATCCGTCGCCCGGTACCCGTCGCGGTGCTCGCCACCCTGCTGCTCGCCGGGCTCGCCCTCGGTGGCCTCGGCATCCGCACCGGGCTGTCGGAGACCGAGCAGTTCCGGGTGAAGCCGGAGGCGGTGGCCGGGGCGCAGACCCTCGCCGGTGCCTTCCCCGCCGGCACCACCCAGCCGCTCGCGGTGATGACCAACCCCGGCGCCGTGCAGGCGGTCACCGCAGCTGCCGCCGAGGTGCCGGGAGTGGCCTCCGCCCGGCCCGGTCCCGCCGGCGCCGACGTGGCCCAGGTCGACGTGGTGCTCGACGCCGAACCGGGCACCGCCGCCGCCAACCGCACCCTGGAGCAGCTCCGGGACACCGTCGGGGCCGTCGACAACTCGGCGCCGCCCGCCACCGCCGGAGTCGACCAACCGTCCGGAGCGGTCGTCGGCGGCACCGTCGCCGGCCGGTACGACTCCGCCGCCGCCGACGCCAAGGACCTGCGACTCATCCTGCCGCTCATCCTGCTGCTCGTCGGCGCGGTGCTGGTCCTGCTGCTACGCGGCCTGCTGGCCCCGGTGCTGCTGGTCGCCACCGTCGTCGCCTCGTACTTCGCCAGCCTCGGCGGGGCCTGGCTGATCTTCGAGCACGTCTTCGACTTCCCGGCGATGGACACCGGCGTGCCGCTGCTCGCCTTCGTGTTCCTCGTCGCGCTCGGGGTCGACTACAACATCTTCCTGGTCACCCGGGCCCGGGAGGACGCCCGCAGCACCGGCACCCGCAAGGGCATGCTCTCCGCGCTCCGGGTCACCGGCGGGGTGATCACCAGCGCCGGCATCCTGCTCGCGGCGGTCTTCGCCGTCCTCGGGGTGCTGCCGCTGATCACCCTGACCCAGATCGGCATCATCGTCTGCCTCGGCGTGCTGCTGGACACCCTGCTGGTGCGTACGGTCGTCGTCCCGGCCCTGGCGTTCCTGCTCGGCGAGCGGTTCTGGTGGCCCGGTCGGATCACCCCCGAGCAGGCTCAGTAGCCCAGGCAGACGCACTCCGTCATCAGGGCTCGCACGTTGCGTACGTAGCTCGGGTTGGGGATGGCCAACGGCTGCCCCTCCCGAGCTACCGCGCCGTGGCCGTAGTTGTAGGCGGCGATGACCGCGTTGAGCAGGCAGGAGTTCAGCTCGCTGGTGCACAGCTCGGTGTCGAGCCGGTAGTCGGCGTCGAAGTACATGTCGCCGATGTACTTGGTCAGCCAGGCCAGGTAGGTGCCACCCAGGTAGGCGTTGTCCCGGTAGTCCCACACGTCGTAGTTCTGGCCGAACCGCTGGTTCATCCAGGTCGCGGTGTCCGGCATCACCTGCATCAGGCCGATGCCGCCGTCGCAGGCGACGATGTTGGACTGCCAGCCGCTCTCCTGCCACCCCGTCGCCTTGATCAGGTTCACCGGGACCCGGATGTCCGGCGCCGACGTCGGCCAGTAGACCCGGCCCGCGGCGTCGGTCAGCGCGGCCCTGGCCTGCGCCCGACTCGCCTGGTCACCCTTGTAGCTGGGCTTGCAGCTGCTCGGCGCGGGCTTGGGCGGCGCTGGCGGCACCTTCGTCTCCGTCGGCGGCTTCGGCACGGCGCGCGGCGCGGTGCTGGTGCGCTTGGGCTTCGGCGGCGGCTCCGGCGAGGCGGAGGCCTTGGGACTCGCGCTGGGGCTGCGGCTGACCTTCGGCGCGGCCCCCATCGACTCCACCGCCTCGGGCGTCGGGCTCGGCTCGGCCGGCTCGCTCGACGGCTGCGTCTCCTCCTCGGGCAGGGCGACCGGGGCGGGCAACTCCGCGGCCGGAGTGTCCACCCTGGCGCATGCACCCCCGGTGACCATCAGCAGGCCGGCAACCAGCGCCACGGTGAAACGGCCGACGTTGCGTCCCATGTCGATCCCCCTTCGGCAGCGACGAACCGCCGCACCCTAACAGCTAGCGATCGGCGAGATGGTCCCCTCGCCTGCCACGCCGGCGGCGTCCGGGGGCGTTGCCGGCGGCCAGGGCACGGTCCCGGGTGGCCCAGGCGACTATGAACACGGCCGTCCACGCCGCACCCAGCAACACCGCGGCGACGGTGCCGCTGGCCGTACTCAGCCCCAGGTAGAGGCGGGCGCCACCGATGCCGACCACGCCGGCCACGGCGGTGGTCCACAGCGCCACCGCCACCGGCCACCGTGCCTCGCGGGACAGCAGCCAGGCCAGCATGCACAGGCTGGCCGTCACCACCGCGCTCTGCGTGGAGAAGTGCGCCACCCGGCCGTCGGCGGCCAGCTCGGTCACCACCGCCAGGACCACCAGCGGCACGAACGCGCCGATCGTGCCGACCACGCTGAGCAGGTCGGCCTGCCACGGCCGGTGCCGCCAGGCCTGCACCGCGGCGACCACAGCCACCAGCACGATCAGCACCGAGCCGCGCAGCACCGAGACGGCGAGCTGCGTCACCTCCACCGCGTCGGGCGTCCGGCGGGCCGCGAACCACCCGCCGATCACACCGTCGACCAGGGCCAGGCCGCTGTGCCGTACCGCCGCCCGCATCGTCCCGGCGACCGCCAACGCGACCAGGAACAACAGCCCCACCCCGGCGGTCAGGTTGGCCAGCAACGCCCAGGTCGGCCCGAACCGCATGCTGAGCAGGAAGAACAGCAGCCCGTACCGGGCCGACAGCCAGCGCACCGGCGGCAGCCGGGCGGCACGTTTCAGCAGCGCCCGCACCGGGTCGGGGTTGCGGCCCAACCACCGGCCCGCCAGCACCACCGCCACCAGCGCCGCCACCAGGGCCAGGAACGCCCCGGTCGCCTGGCCCAGCAGCCGGGACACCGTGTGGTACGACTCGCCCGCCAACCGGCCCGCCAGCACCGACGCGCCGACCCAGGTGATCACCCCGGCCAGGTTCCACGGCGCGAACCGCCGGTACGGCATGCCCGCCGCCCCGGCGAGCCGAGGCACCAACGTGCGGGCGAAGGCCACCCACCGCGCGGTGCAGACTCCCCGGCCGCCCATCCGCGCCACCATCGCGTCGGCCCGCGCCCACCGGTGCGGCCCCACCCGGGCGCCCCACCGGCTGGCCCGCAGCCGAGGCCCGTACCGGCGACCGGCGCGAAACGCCACCGCGTCCCCCACCGTGGCCGCGAGAATCATCACCAGCAGCGCCGGACCGAGCCGGAGAGTGCCGGTGTACGCGAGGAAACCGACAAGCAGCAGGGTGGCCTCGCCGGGAGCGACCAGCCCGACGATCACCGCGGTCTCCGCCGCGACCACCAGCGCCGCCACCACGTAGATCAACCAGGACGGCAGGTGTTGCACCGAACTCAGCAGTTCATGCACGCCGGCCCCCCGGGGTCACCTCAGCAAGGCTGCCCCGTCAGTGTGACAGCACCGACATGTGGCGCAGCGCACTCGCCCATCGGCGACCCCGACGCGGCATCTCGTCGGCACAGGCGGGAGGATGGAACTCATGCAGCTTCGCACCGACCTCCGCAACGTCGCCATCATCGCTCACGTCGACCACGGCAAGACCACCCTGGTCGATGCCATGTTGCGGCAGGCCGGCGCCTACGGCGCCCGGGGCGAGGTGACCGAGCGGGTGATGGACTCGATGGACCTCGAACGAGAAAAAGGCATCACCATCCTGGCCAAGAACACCGGCGTGCGCTACCTGCCCGCCGACGGCTCCGACCCGGTCACCATCAACATCATCGACACCCCCGGTCACGCCGACTTCGGTGGCGAGGTGGAACGCGGGTTGACCATGGTCGACGGCGTGGTGCTGCTGGTCGACGCCAGCGAGGGCCCGCTGCCGCAGACCCGGTTCGTGCTCCGCAAGGCCCTCAAGGCCCGCATGCCGATCATCCTGGTGATCAACAAGGTGGACCGTCCGGACGCCCGGATCAAAGAGGTCGTCGACGAGGCGTACGAACTCTTCCTCGACCTGGACGCCGACGAGACGCAGATCGACTTCCCGATCGTCTACGCCTGCGCCCGCGACGGCATCGCCTCGCTGACCCAGCCCGCCGACGGCTCCGTGCCGCAGGACAGCACCAGCCTGGAGCCGCTGTTCCGTACCCTGCTGGACACCATCCCGCCGCCCGCGTACGACGAGCAGGCGCCGCTGCAGGCCCACGTCACCAACCTCGACGCCTCCCCGTTCCTCGGCCGGTTGGCGTTGTGCCGGGTCCGGCAGGGCACCATCGCCAAGGGCCAGACCGTGGCCTGGTGCCGCACCGACGGCAGCACCCAGCGGGTCCGCATCTCCGAACTGCTGATGACCGAGGGCCTGGAGCGCAAGCCCGCCGACTCGGCCGGGCCGGGCGACATCATCGCCGTCGCCGGCATTCCCGAGATCATGATCGGCGAGACCCTGGCCGACGCGGAGAACCCGCAGCCGCTGCCGCTGATCACCGTCGACGAGCCGGCCATCTCGATGACCATCGGCACCAACAACTCGCCGCTTGTCGGTCGGGTCAAGGGCGCCAAGGTCACCGCCCGGATGGTCAAGGACCGCCTGGACAAGGAACTCGTCGGCAACGTCTCGCTGCGGGTGCTGCCCACCGAACGCCCCGACGCCTGGGAGGTGCAGGGCCGAGGCGAGCTGGCGCTGGCCATCCTGGTCGAGCAGATGCGCCGCGAGTCCTACGAGCTCACCGTCGGCAAGCCCCAGGTGGTGACCCGGGAGATCGACGGCAAGACCTGTGAGCCGGTGGAGCGGCTGACCATCGACGCCCCGGACGAGTACCTCGGCGCGATCACCCAACTGCTGGCCACCCGCAAGGGCCGGATGGAGCAGCTGGTCAACCACGGCACCGGCTGGATCCGGATGGAGTGGCTGGTCCCGGCGCGCGGCCTGATCGGCTTCCGCACCGAGTTCCTCACCGAGACCCGGGGCACCGGCATCCTGCACCACGTCTTCGAGTCCTACGAGCCCTGGTTCGGCGAGCTGCGTACCCGCAACAACGGCTCGCTGGTCGCCGACCGCGCCGGTGCCGCGACCGCCTTCGCCATGATGAACCTCCAGGAGCGCGGCACGCTCTTCGTCGAGCCCGGCACCGAGGTGTACGAGGGCATGATCGTCGGGGAGAACTCCCGCTCCGACGACATGGACGTCAACATCACCAAGGAGAAGAAGCTCACCAACATGCGCTCCTCCACCGCCGAGGAGACCGAGAAGCTGATCCCGCCGCGCAAGCTGTCGCTGGAGCAGGCCCTGGAGTTCTGCCGCGAGGACGAGTGCGTCGAGGTCACCCCGGCCGCCGTACGCATCCGCAAGGTGACCCTCGACCAGACCCAGCGGGCCCGCGCCACCGCCCGCCGCAAGCACGCCAGCTGACCCTCGCGCGGATGTTAAGAAGGGGCCCCTTCACCTCACCAGACGGTAAGAAGGGGCCCTTCCTTTCCGTTACCCTCGGCGGGTGATCTTCGACGGGTTGGACGCGCGACTCGATGAGGTGCCCGGGACGATCTCGGTGTACGCGGGTCGACTCGACGCGCCGCCCACCTGGACCCGGCACACCGAGGTCACCCACTACGCGGCGAGCACGATGAAACTGGCAGTGCTCGCCGCGGTGCACCACACGGCGGAGACCGACGGCCCGGACCTGGACACTCCGGTCGAGGTGACAAACCGGTTCACCTCGGCCCGCGCGGGCGCCGCCCCCTTCTCCTGCGCCCCGGCGTACGACAACGACACCGAGGTGTGGAATCGACTCGGGCAGCGGGTGCCGCTGCGGTGGCTCGCCGAGCGGATGATCGTACGATCCAGCAACCTCGCCACGAACCTGCTCATCGAGCAGGTCGGGCTGCCCGCCGTGGCGGAGATCTGGGCTCGCGTCGGCGCCCGGCACAGTGTCACCAGGCGGGGCATCGAGGACTTCGCCGCCCGGGAGGCCGGGATCAGCAACCTGGTCACCGCCGCCGACCTGGCGGCTCTGCTCGACGCCGTCGCCACCGGCGTCACCCGGCCCGGGCCGATCGCCTCACCGGCCGGCTGCGCGGCGATGCTCGACGTGCTCTGCGAGCAGCAGATCCGGCAGGACATCGCCGAAGGGCTGCCTGCCGGCACCCGCCTGGCTCACAAGAACGGTTGGGTACGCGGCGTCCGGCACGGTGCCGCCGTGGTCTTCCCCGACGACGCCGCCCCGTACCTGCTCGTCGTCTGCACCACCACCCCGCTCGACGACGAGCAGCGCAGCCAGGACACCGACGCCGACGCCCGCGAGCTGGTCGCCGACATCTCGGCGCAGGTCTGGCAGGCTCGCCACGACCTGACCACCGCCGACCCGCGCTGAGCCCCGCCGGCGCGGCCCCGCCTCAGCGTCCCGCCCCGGTGAGATCCCGTCGCCGGTCCCGCGACGACTTCACCAGGCTGGCCACCGTCGCCACGGCCAGGATGCCCACGATCGCCAGCAGGGACAGCCAGATCGGGATGTGCGGCGCCCAACCCACCGGCTGCCCACCGTTGAGGAAGAACAACGAGTTCTCCGCCAGCGCCTCCAGAATGAGCTTGACCCCGATGAACCCGAGCACCACGGCCAGGCCGTAGCTCAGGTAGATCAGGCGGCTCAGCAGTCCGCCGAGCAGGAAGTACAGCTGCCGCAGCCCCATCAACGCGAAGACGTTGGCGGTGAAGACCAGGTACGGCTCGTGGGTGATGCCGAAGATCGCCGGAATCGAGTCCAGGGCGAAGAGCAGGTCGGTCGTCCCGATCGCGATCATGACGATGAGCATCGGGGTGAACATCCGTCGGCCCTGCTCCCGGGTGGTCAGCCGCGCGGCGTCGTAGCCCCGGGAGATCGGCAGCGCTCGCCGGCTCCACCGGATCAGCACGTTCTCCTGGAACTCGTCCTCGGCCGATTCGCCCTGCCGGGCCAGGTTGATCGCGGTGTAGATCAGGAACGCGCCGAAGATGTAGAAGACCCAGCTGAACTGTGAGATCAGCGCCGCGCCCAACGCGATGAAGCCGCCGCGCATGATCAGCGCCAGCACGATGCCGACGAGCAGCACCTTCTGCTGGTACTGCCGGGGCACCGCGAAGCGGGCCATGATGATCATGAAGACGAAGAGATTGTCCACCGAGAGGCTGTACTCGGTCAGCCAGCCGGTGTAGAACTGCCCGGCCACGCTCCCCCCGGCGGTGAGCCAGAGCCCGACGCCGAAGAGCAGGGCCAGCCCCACGTAGAAGGCGACCCAGAGGCTCGACTCACGCACGCTCGGCTCATGCGGCCGGCGCCCGATGATGAACAGATCCACCAGGAGCACCGCGGTCAGCGCGACGAGCGTGATCGCCCACACGAGTCCGGACACGTCCAACAGTCTCATCCTCCTGGCAGACCCCAGCAACCGGCACATGCACGCCTCGCCGGAGACGGGGCCGAGCGCCGACCATTCTGGCGTACGACAACCATCGGTCGTCGAGCGGTGCCGCCTCGGGGTTGCCCTCGGCCACCCACCCTAGGCTTCCTAGGAGGCTAGGTGTAAATCGCCGCACCTGACCGGGGTGTGAGAATCGCGGCGGCCGCCCACCGAGGGGCGTCCCGCCATGGCAGGCTGCCGACATGGTTCTTGAGGTCGCGCTGATCGACGTGGTACCCGGCCAGGAAGACGCCTTCGCCGCCGCGTACGCCGAGGGACATCCCGTGCTGGCCGGCACCCCCGGTTGCCGCTCGGTACGGATGACCCGGGGTGTCGAATCGCCCTCCCGCTTCGTGCTGCTTGTCGAATGGGACTCGGTCCAGGCGCACGAGGAGAACTTCCGGGCCAGCGAGAGGTTCGTCCGGTGGCGGGAGTTGATCGGCCCGTACTTCGCCAGCCCGCCCCGAGTCGAGCATTTCGTGGACCTGCCGGCCTGACCGCGCCGGCACCACCGATCCCGACGCCGACCTCAGGCGTCGGGATTTTGTCGTACCCCTCGCTTATCCTGCGCCTCGCGTCGGCACCACTCCCGACGGCTACGGGGGCGCCGGGCGAGGTGCCGACGCACCCAGCTCACCCGTCGAGCCAGCCGGCCAGCACCCGTGCCGTCTCCTTCTCCGGCAACGCCGCTTCCAGCAGTTGCTGCGTCACCCGCTCGTACCGGTCGACGTCGATCGCGGTGGTCAACCGCACGTCCGTGGTCAGCGCCTCCAGCATCACCGTCCGAGGATCCGCCGGGTCGGGAAAGGAGTAGCAGGAGAACGGAGTCAGCGGCAGCGGCCCGGCCCCGGCCCCGCTCGGCAGCAGCCGGATCGTCACGTGCGGCAACTCGGTCAGGTCGAGCAGGTGCCGCAGTTGACCACGCCAGACCTCGACGGGATCACCGGCCGGCGCGCAGGCCACCTCGGTGATCAGCGCCGTGTAGCGCGGCGGCTCGACCCGACGCAGCACCGCGTGCCGGGCCGCCCGGGCCCGCAGGTCGGCCTCCACATCCACCTGGGGATCGATGAGCTGACCGGCGGCGATGCGCAGGCGGGCGTACGCCGAGGTCTGCAGTAGACCCGGTACGACGCAGGGCTGGTATTCCACTATGCCCGCCGCGCCGGCTTCGAGCTCGGCGTAGGTGCGCTGCCGCTCCCCCATCTCGCCCAGCGCCTTCCACCAGCCACGGCTGGTCGCGGCGTCGCGGGCGATGACGATCAACGCATCGCGTTGCGACGGCGGCACCTGGTAGACGTCGAGCAGATCCAGCACGTCGGCCAGATCGGGGCGGCTCTGCCCCAACTCGATGCGGGACAGCTTGGAAGTGGATGCCCAACCGAGCCGGTCACACACCTGTTCCAGTGTCAATGTCTCTCGTCGCCGCAGCTGTCGCAGCTCGGCTCCGAGCCGCGCTCGTCGAATGACCGGACTCGTTGGCAACGGCATTCCCGCCTCCCCACGCAGGGAGAGTACGCACGACGATCACCCAGCGCAATAGGATGCTCGCATTCCGCTACCCCCTCCGGCCGGAACAGCTTTCGCCGAGAAAGAGTGCCGTCGGCCCCGGATCACCGCACCCCGGCCGCGTCCATCCCCCGCAGCTCCTTCTTCAGCTCCGAGACCTCGTCGCGGATCCGGGCGGCCAACTCGAACTGAAGCTCCCGCGCGGCGGCCAGCATCTGGTCGCTGAGGTCCTGGATGAGCTGCGCCAACTCCGCCCGCGCCATGCCTTCCCGCGCAGGCGTGGCGGCACCGGCCCGGGCCCGACTACGGGTCTCCTTCACCGGCGCCTTGCCCCGGGACAGTTGCCGCACCGCACCGCCCGCCCGGGTCGCCTCGATGTCCTCCGCCTCGCGGTAGATGTCGTCGAGAATGTCGTGGATCTTCTTCCGCAGCGGCTCGGGTGAGATGCCGTGCGCCTCGTTGTGCGCGATCTGCTTGGCCCGACGCCGATTCGTCTCATCGATCGCGTCCGCCATCGACGGGGTGATCTTGTCGGCGTACATGTGGACCTGGCCGGAGACGTTACGGGCCGCCCGACCGATGGTCTGGATCAGCGACCGACCGCTGCGCAGGAAGCCCTCCTTGTCCGCGTCGAGGATCGCCACCAGCGAGACCTCCGGCAGGTCGAGGCCCTCCCGCAGCAGGTTGATGCCGACCAGCACGTCGTAGTCGCCCCGGCGCAACTCCCGCAGCAGCTCCACCCGGCGCAGCGTGTCGACCTCGGAGTGCAGGTAACGCACCCGGATGCCGTTCTCCAGCAGATAATCCGACAGATCCTCGGCCATCTTCTTGGTCAGCGTGGTGACCAGGACCCGCTCGTCGCGCTCGGTACGCAGTTTGATCTCGTGCATCAGGTCGTCGATCTGGCCCTTGGTGGGCTTGATCACGACCTCCGGATCCACCAGACCTGTCGGACGGATCACCTGCTCGACGAACTCGCCCTGGGCGTGCTCCAGCTCCCATGGCCCCGGGGTGGCCGACAGGAACACCATCTGACCGACCCGCTCCAGGAACTCGTCGAACCGCAACGGCCGGTTGTCGGCGGCGCTGGGCAGCCGGAAACCGTGGTCGATAAGCATCCGCTTGCGGGAGGCGTCGCCTTCGTACATGCCGCCGATCTGCGGGATGGTCACGTGCGACTCGTCGATGACGGTGAGGAAGTCGTCGGGGAAGTAGTCGAGCAGGCAGTGCGGCGGGCTGCCGGGCAACCGGCCGTCGATGTGCATCGAGTAGTTCTCGATGCCGGAGCAGAAGCCGACCTGCCGCATCATCTCGATGTCGTACGTGGTGCGCATCCGCAGCCGCTGCGCCTCCAGCAGCTTGCCCTGGCGCTCCAACTCGGCCAGCCGCTCGGCCAGCTCGGTCTCGATGTCGCGGATCGCCCGCTCCATCCGCTGCGGCCCGGCCGCGTAGTGCGTGGCCGGGAAGATCAGCAGGTGATCCACCTCGCGCACCACGTCACCGGTGAGCGGGTTGAGGTAGTAGAGCTTCTCCACCTCGTCACCGAACAGCTCGATCCGCACGGCCAGTTCCTCGTACGCCGGAATGATCTCCAGCGTGTCGCCGCGGACCCGGAACGTGCCGCGCTGGAAGGCCATGTCGTTGCGGGTGTACTGGATGTCGACCAGCCGACGCAGCAGCTGGTCGCGATCCAGCTCCTGGCCCACGGCGACCCGCACCGCCCGATCGAGATATTCCTCCGGGGTGCCGAGGCCGTAGATCGCCGACACGGTGGCCACCACCACCACGTCGCGGCGGGTCAGCAACGACATCGTCGCCGAGTGCCGCAGCCGCTCGACCTCCTCGTTGACCGAGGAATCCTTCTCGATGTAGGTGTCGGTCTGCGGAATGTACGCCTCGGGCTGGTAGTAGTCGTAGTAGGAGACGAAGTATTCCACCGCGTTGTCCGGCAGCAGCTCGCTGAACTCCTTGGCAAGCTGCGCGCAGAGCGTCTTGTTGGGCGCCAGCACCAACGTGGGGCGCTGCATCCGCTCGATCAACCACGCGGTGGTGGCGCTCTTGCCGGTGCCGGTCGCGCCGAGCAGGACCGTGTGCCGGTCACCGCGACGCACTCGCCGCTCCAGCTCGTCGATCGCGGCCGGCTGGTCGCCGGCCGGCTGGAACTCGCTGATGACCTTGAAGCGACCGTCGAGCCGGGGAATGTCGAGCGCCATACCATCCACGGTACGCGGGGGGCCTGACACTCCGCGGCGAGTACGCACCGCACGTGACCGGCCTCAATATTCGCATTGTGTGGTTCTTCTCACCCGGCTACCCTTTCCCCGTAGGCCGCTCGCGGCGGCCGACCGGGCAGGTGGCGGGCCACACAGGTCATGCTGCCGCCGGCGCAGTGGGGTCGCAGCACCCGGATTTGCGGCGTGCGCACCCGACGTGGTCGCGCGGACGACGCGCAGACCGGCCGCCGCGAGCGCCCCTATGTCGTCACCCGATCCCGGTCCGAGGCGTTCACCCTCCGTGGAGAACAGTTCGCGACCGACGTCCGGTGCCCGAAGCGACAATCGGCACCGCGCCGGCCCACGCCGACATCGCGCCGGCATCGGGCCCCCCGCCGGCATCGGACTCGACGGATCGCCGGCCGCCGGCCTGCCCGGACGTGCCGGCACCCGCCGGGCCGCGCTCTCCCACCGCCTGCTCGCTTCAGCCACCGACCCCACCGGCGCCGACGCAGCCGACGACGACCACGCCGGGGCCGACGAGGCCCGGCAGAGGTCCGCCCGGCGACGGCGGCTCACCCTGACCGGGCTCGCGCTCACCGCCGTGCTCTCCGCCGTCATGCTGGTGGTCACCCTGGTCACCTGGCCCCCGGACGAGCCTGCGGCCCGCGACATGACCTCGGCCGAACGGGACCGGTTGGCGGTCATGCGGGTGACCAACCAGCGCGACCTGCGCGCCGGGTTGCACGTCACGATCGGCACCGGCACGAACCGCACCGACCTGCTCGGCTGGGTCGACTGGGCCCGGCAACTGGTCTACGTCGACGTGGGTGGGCCCGGTGCCGGCGCGCTGCGCGGTCTGGCGCAGGCCAGCCCCGCCGTGCTGGTGTCCCGGCCCGACCCCACCGCGGTACCGGCACCCGCAATGCCGCCGCTGATCCCTCCGGTCGACGGCTGGCGGATCCCTGCGGAGCAGCGGCTCACCCCGCTGCTGACCATGATCTTCGCGCTCAGCGCCGAACGTCCTGACCCGGCCGACGACCTGTCCGGCCGGTGGGTCGGCCGGGACCGACGAAACGGGGAGGACGTCGACATCCTGGAGGCCGCCCCGCCGGGCACCGGCGCAGCGGGCACCACCCGCTACTGGCTGGACAGCGCCGGCCGGCTGCACCGGCTGGAGACCACCGTCGCCGCGCTCGGGCGGGTCACCGTACACCTGAACCGCGCCGATCGGCCGACCCTGCGGCCGGTCGACGCGCTGGGCGGCCGTCCCGGCCTGCCCCGCGCCCTCACCACCGCCGAACGCGACAGATGGCTGCACCTACCCGCCCGGTTACGGGCCGCCGGTGGTGCCGCCGTCACCCTGACCGTGCCCGCGTCGGCCGACGCCAACCTACGCGGCACCGGCTGGTTGAGCTGGACCTCGGGCACCGCCTACCTCGGCGTCACCGACCTGGACAGCCCCGATTCCCCCCGCACCCTGGTCCGCCGGGACCGCACCGGCGTCACCCGGATCGACGCGTCAGCGTCGGACGACCAGGCGGGCCCACCGCCGCTGCCACCACCGGCCACCGGATGGCGGGCCGGCGCGCACCGCACCGACGCGCTGGACCCACTCGTGGCGCGGGCGCTACGCGCCGCCCGCGGCGGTGGTCCGACCGGCAACCCGCACCGGGTACGCGGCGACAACCTCGCCGGCACCGTGGTCGACGTCGTCGAGGTCGGCACCGGCGCCGGCCGGACCCGTTACTGGATCGACCGGTCCGGCCTGCTCCGCCGGTTGGAGCTGCCGAGCAAGGCCGGCGCCTGGGCCCAACTCGACCTGACACCCGGCCGGGTGCCCTCGTTGACCAGGCCGACCAAGGCTCGCTGACCGCAGGCTACGGACGCCATCCGGTCCTGGCCGCCCACTCCTCCGCCCGCAGGTGCTCCTCGTCGAACCACGGGTCCTTCGCCGTCGCGTACGTCCCGCTGTCCGGTGCCGAGGCCGCCAGTTCCCGCTTGAGCATCAGATAGGCGGCCCGCCGGTCCGGATCGGCCCGCAGGTGGTCGCGCATCAGCAGGGCGTACCGCCAGCCGAGTGACCCGGTCACCCGCAGGTGCAGGTGGACCGGACGGGCCGGGTCGGCGCTGCCGTGCAGGCGCTTCTCCCACCGGCCGGTGCCCGCCGGCCGTGGGGTGTCCCACCAGTCACCGGGCATCCGGGGGAAACCGGCGTCGGCGAGTCGCTGCGCCAGCGGCCCATCGGCCTCGGCCAGGGACGGCACGCCGAGTTGGATGTCGATGACGTCCTTGGCTGCCAGCTCCGGCACCGCGGTGGAGCCGATGTGGTCGATCCGCAGCTCCGCCGGGGCGATCGCGTGCCGGATCCGGGCGGCCAGCCGGGCGTACTGCTGCGGCCAGGTCGGATCCGGTTCGGTAAGCGTCACCCGCTGCGCCCGGACCGCCCGCCGATGCCGCACGTTCTCCTCGTAGGGCACCAGGCGGTCGTCCCAGAGCGCGTCGACCGCCGCGTGCAGCTGCGCCAGGGTGCCGTCGTTGCTGAGCAGCACGTCCGCCACCGCGGCCCGACTCGCGTCGTCGGCCTGGCCGGCGATGCGCCGCTCGGCGTCCGCGCGGCTCATCCCCCGGTCGCGGGTCAGCCGCTGCAACCGGGTCGCCAGCGCCGTCTGCACCACAACCACAACGTGGTACGTGGGTGCCAGCCCCACCTCCGCCAGCAGCGGTACGTCGTTGACCACCACGGCGTCGGGTGCCGCGGCAGCGATCAACTCGGCGGTACGCGCCCGTACCCGGCGGTGAACGATCGCCTCCAACCGGCGGCGGGCAGCCTCGTCGGTGAAGACCAGGTCGGCGAGCGCGGCCCGGTCGAGGGCGCCGTCGGCGTCCAGTACCCGCGCGGAGAAGGCGGCCACCACCTCGGTCAGCCCGTCGGTGCCGGGGGCCACCACCTCCCGGGAGATTTGGTCGGCGTCGACGAGCACCGCGCCGCGCTCGACCAGCCGCCGTGCCACCGCGCTCTTGCCCGAACCGATCCCGCCGGTCAACCCCACCTTCAGCACGGCACTCAGTCAACCCGATCATCGCCGCACCGCCAAACAGGAGCCCGCCATGTCCGCGCCCGGCGAGCCTCATTCACAGCCGCGAGTGCCCCGCGGTGGGCCTGGTGCGCCCCACCCGCATCCGCAGATGGCGAGGGCCCCGCCTCGGACCCGGAGATCCGGGTCGAAGCGGGGCCCTGCGGTGTTGCCTAGCGGGTCACTTACCGCCGGCGAGCTTCTCGCGCAGAGCGGCGAGCGCCTCGTCGGTGGCCAGCGTGCCAGCGGGCTCCTCGGCCTGGCGGCTGGGTGCCGCGCTGGTCGTGGTGGTGGTGCCGGTGGCGGCGGGCTGCGGGTTGGCAGCGGCCTCGGCCTCGGCGGCCCGAGAGGTCTGCACCTGCTTCTGGTGCGCCTCCCAGCGCTGCCGCGCCTCGGCGTACTGGTTCTCCCACGCCTCGCGCTGCTTGTCGTACCCCTCGAGCCACTCGCCCGTCTCCGGGTCGAAGCCCTCCGGGTAGATGTAGTTGCCCTCGGCGTCGTAGGTCGCGGCCATGCCGTAGAGGGTCGGGTCGAAGTGCTCCTCGCCCTCGACGAAGCCCTCGTTGGCCTGCTTGAGCGACAGCGAGATCCGGCGGCGCTCCAGGTCGATGTCGATGACCTTGACCATGACCTCGGAGCCGACCTGGACGACCTGCTCCGGGATCTCCACGTGACGCTCGGCCAGCTCGGAGATGTGGACCAGGCCCTCGATGCCGTCGTCCACCCGGACGAACGCACCGAACGGCACCAGCTTGGTGACCTTACCCGGCACGATCTGCTGGATCGCGTGGGTGCGGGCGAACTGCCGCCACGGGTCCTCCTGGGTCGCCTTCAGCGACAGCGAGACCCGCTCGCGGTCCAGGTCGACGTCCAGGACCTCGACCTCGACCTCCTGGCCCACCTCGACGACCTCGGACGGGTGGTCGATGTGCTTCCAGGACAGCTCGGAGACGTGCACCAGGCCGTCCACGCCGCCCAGGTCGACGAACGCGCCGAAGTTGACGATCGAGGAGACGACGCCCTTGCGGACCTGCCCCTTCTGGAGCTTGTTGAGGAACTCGGTGCGCACCTCGGACTGCGTCTGCTCCAGCCACGCCCGGCGGGACAGGACCACGTTGTTGCGGTTCTTGTCCAGCTCGATGATCTTGGCTTCGAGCTCGCGGCCGACGTACGGCTGCAGGTCGCGCACCCGCCGCATCTCGACCAGGGAGGCCGGCAGGAAGCCGCGCAGCCCGATGTCGAGGATGAGGCCACCCTTGACCACCTCGATGACCGAACCGCGGACGACACCGTCCTCGTCCTTGATCTTTTCGATCGTGCCCCAGGCCCGCTCGTACTGCGCCCGCTTCTTGGAGAGGATCAGCCGCCCCTCCTTGTCCTCCTTCTGGAGGACCAGGGCCTCGATGTGGTCACCGACCGAGACGACCTCTGCCGGATCCACATCGTGCTTGATCGACAACTCCCGAGAGGGGATGACACCCTCGGTCTTGTAGCCGATGTCGAGCAGGACCTCGTCCCGGTCGACCTTGACGACGGTGCCTTCGACAATGTCGCCGTCGTTGAAGTACTTGATGGTCTCGTCGATCGCGGCGAGGAAAGCTTCCTCGGAGCCGAGGTCGTCGACGGTGACCTTGGTGGCGCTCGAGGGGGCCTCGATGCTGCTCGTCATGTGGGCGGTTGCTCCGGTCGGATGTGTGTCACAGCAGGCTGGTGTCGCGGTGACCTGTGCGCGCCAACGGATCCGCCGGCGGGCCCACCCAAAAATCGCGTAACGAGTTCTTGATGTGACTCCGTCGACCGCGCACCTGCTCCCTGCCGAGGCACACGATCCGCGAGCGCATCCAATACCCTACCCGCTGCATTACCACAGCGTGCAAGCCCTCCCGTCTCCTCATCACCGCACCACCCGCGAAAGCGGAGATTTCGCCCGGAGGGCCACAGCCGACGCCGGGCCGCCCCGAGCCCGCGCGGCCCAGGGGCCTAGCGTGAACGGGTGGACGACGACAACCGGGTGACCCGGCGCCGGGTGGACGACACCGAGGCACGCCGCGCCAACCGCCACTGGTGGGACGCCGACGCCGACGCGTACCAAGCCGAACACGGACACTTCCTCGGCGAGGTGGACTTCGTCTGGTGCCCGGAGGGGCTGCGCGAGGCCGACGCCCGGCTCCTCGGTGAGGTGGCCGGACGCCGGGTGCTGGAGGTCGGCTGCGGAGCCGCCTCGTGCGCCCGCTGGCTGGCCACCGAGGGCGCCCGGCCGGTCGCCGTGGACCTCTCCGCCGGCATGTTGCGCCACGCCGTCCAGGCCGCCGAGCGCACCGGGGTACGCGTACCCCTGGCCCAGGCCGACGCCCTGGCGCTGCCCTTCCGCGACGCCAGCTTCGACCTGGCCTGCACCGCCTTCGGGGCGGTGCCCTTCGTCGCCGACTCGGCGGCGTTGATGCGCGAGGTGCACCGGGTGCTGCGCCCCGGGGGCCGATGGGTCTTCTCGGTCACCCACCCGATGCGCTGGATCTTCCTGGACGACCCGGGCGAGGGCGGGCTGACCGCGGTGCACTCGTACTTCGACACCCGCCCGTACGTGGAACAGGACGAGCAGGGCGCGGCCAGCTACGTCGAGCAGCACCGCACCCTCGGCGACCGGGTCCGCGAGCTGGTCGGCGCCGGTTTCCGGCTGCTGGACCTGGTGGAACCGGAGTGGCCGGAGGGGCACGAGGGGATCTGGGGGCAGTGGAGCCCGCTGCGAGGCCGCCTCTTCCCCGGCACCGCCATCTTCGTCAGCGAGAAACCCACCGACTGAGCGGAGCCGCACCGCACTCCCGGTAAGACCTGGAGGGCCATCAGCGGCGGTACGCTCGGCCTCATGGGCGCCGAGCCCATTCCGACATCACCTGGCCCCTGGTGTCCGGATCCGATGCGGCGGCAGCGTGCCGACTGCACGAGTACGCCGCCGCCGGCATCCCGTTCTACTGGCGCATCGAACAGGACCCGGTGCACCTGTACGCGTACCGGCTCGGGCCGGGCGGGGAGCGAGAGTACGAACTCGCCGCGGACAGCGCCGACCTGGTCGAGCTGACCGAACCCTTCGACATCAAACTGCCGAGCGCCGAGATCGTCCCGTAGCCCGTACCCGCTGGTCGTTTTCCTCCGCCGACCTCGGGTAACCCGACGGCATGGCCGACACGGAGTTCCACACCGGCGACCATGTCTCCTGGGCCAGCCACAGCGGCCGGGCGTACGGGGTCGTCAAGGAGAAGCTCACCGAACGCACCCACGTCCGAGGACACCCGGTGAACGCCTCCCCGGAGGACCCGCAGTACCGGATCACCAACGACGACTCGGGCAGGGACGTCGCCCACCGGCCGGAGGTGTTGCGTCGTGAGCGGTCGTGACGATCCCGACCAGACCTACCGGGAGTTCACCGAGGCGGTGAACATGAAGCCCGGTGAGCTGTCCACCTGGTTGGAGACCGAGGAGTCCAAACAGGTCGGCTGGCGCAAGGGCGGCGGTGAGTCGGTCGGCCACCAGTCCGGCCGGAGAATCATCGACCTGCTGCGGCGCAAACGCGACCAGCTCACCGAGGCCGACTACAAACACATGCGCAAGGTCGTCGGGTATGTCCGGCGACACATGGCCCAACGACCCAGCGGCGACGTACGGGCGACCCGGTGGCGCTACTCCCTGATGAACTGGGGCCACGACCCGGTCAAGGCCAAACTGCCGCCGCCCGGCGGCCCCTCCCGCAAGGCCCTCCAACGGCACGGGGCCCCGCCGGAGGCCCGCCGGCCCCGACCGGCCTGACGACTGACGGGCAGGCGCAGGGGCGCAGGATCGACGGCATGAACGATGTGCCGCGCAGAGTCGTCGTCGTCACCGGTGCCGGCACCGGCATCGGCCGCGCCACCGCCCGAGGGTTCAGCGCCGACGGCGCCCAGGTGCTGGCGGTCGGCCGCCGAGGTGCGCCGCTCGCCGACACCGCGACCGGCCACCCGCTGATCGCCCCGTTGGCTGTCGACGTGACCGCTGCCGACGCGCCCCGCCGGGTGGTCGACGCCGCACTCGACAGGTACGGCCGGTTGGACGTGTTGGTCAACAACGCGGGGATCGCCGGTGCCGGCCGGCTCGCGGACCTGGACGAGGCAGCGACCCACGCCCAGCTCGCCACGAACCTGCTCGCCGCAGCGGTGCCTGGTCGCCCCGTGCTTCCCCGTCTCGGGCCCGCGACGACGATACGTCAGTGCCGACAGGCTCGCTCCGCTCAGCCGGCTTCGCCCGTCGCGGGCTCGGCTGGCAGACAGGCTGGGCCCACAGACGGGGCTCGGCCCACAGACGGGGCTGGGCCCACAGACGGGAGCTCGGCTGGCAGGTCGGCGGGATGGCACAAAGGGAACGGCGTCGACGGATGCGGATCGGGGAACTGGCCAGGGCCACCGGCAGCACCCCTCGGGCGTTGCGCCACTACGAGCAGCACGGTCTGATCGAATCGCGCCGCGCCGCCAACGGCTACCGGTGCTACGACGCGAGCACCGTGACCCGGGTCCGCAACATCCGACACCTGCTCGCCGCCGCTCTCGACGGCGTCGATTAGACCTTGGTACGAAACCGCCCCCATAAGGGCACTTTCGTACCAAGATCTGGTCGAGATGTCAGTGGTCGGCGCTGTTCCAGTCGCGGCCCTCGCCGACGGAGACTTCCAAAGGTACGGAGAGCGGGTACGCCCCGCCCATCTCGCGGCGGACCAACTCCTCCAGGGTTGCCCGCTCCCCCGGGGCGACCTCGAAGACGAGTTCGTCGTGCACCTGGAGCAGCATCCGGGACCGCAGCCCGGCGTCACGCAGGGCGGTGTCGACGTGCAGCATGGCGACCTTGATGATATCGGCCGCCGAGCCCTGGATCGGGGCGTTGAGGGCCATCCGCTCGGCCATCTCCCGGCGCTGCCGGTTGTCGCTGACCAGATCGGGCAGGTAGCGGCGGCGGCCCAGGATGGTGGAGGTGTAGCCGTCCTGACGGGCTCGGGCGACCACCTCCTGAAGGTAGTCGCGGACCCCACCGAACCCGGCGAAATAGACCTCCATCAGCCCGCGCGCCTCCTCGGCGGTGATGCCGAGCTGTTGGGACAGGCCGAAGGCGCTCAGCCCGTACGCCAGGCCGTAGTTCATTGCTTTGATCTTGCGCCGCTGGTCCGGGGTGACCTCGGCGACCGCCACCTCGAACACCGAGGAGGCGGTGGCCGCGTGGAAGTCGTGCCCGGAGTTGAAGGCCTCGATCAGCGCCTCGTCACCGGAGAGATGCGCCATGATCCGCATCTCGATCTGGCTGTAGTCGGCGGTGAGCAGGCATTCGTAACCCTCCCCCACCACGAAGGCGCGGCGGATGCGCCGTCCCTCCTCGGTGCGGATGGGGATGTTCTGCAGGTTGGGCTCGGTGGAGGAGAGCCGGCCGGTGGCGGCCACCGTCTGGTTGAAGGTGGTGTGGATGCGCCCGTCGTCGGAGACCGACTTGAGCAGACCGTCCACCGTCGACTTGAGCCGGGCCACGTCGCGGTGGCGCAGCAGGTGGTGCAGCAGGGGATGCTCGGTCTGCGCGTAGAGCCATTGCAACGCGTCGGCGTCGGTGGTGTAACCCGTCTTGATCTTCTTGGTCTTGGGCAGGTTCAGCTCACCGAAGAGGATCTCCTGGAGCTGTTTGGGCGAGCCCAGGTTGAATTCCCGACCGATCACCGCGTACGCGGCCTGGGCGGCGGCCTTCACCTCGGCGGCGAAGTGCGCCTCCAACTCGGACAGGTAGTCGGTGTCGGCGGCGATGCCGACGCGCTCCATGCCGGCCAGCACCCGCATCAACGGCAGCTCCACCCCGGCCATCAGCCGCGCGGACTGCTCCCCGTCACGGGACAGTTCGGCGTCTATCGCGTCGGCCAGGTCGAGGGTGGCCCGGGCGTGCAGCATGAGGTTCTGCTCGGCCTCGCCGTCGCCGCCGAGCCCGTCGAGGGTGAGTTGGCCGTCGTCGGGAACGTCGACTCGCAGCTCCCGGTGCAGGTAACGCAGGGCCAGGTCGGTCAGGTCGTAGGAGCGTTGGTCGGGGCGGGCCAGATAGGCCGCGATCTGGGTGTCCCGGGCGATGCCGGCCAGCGTCCAGCCGTGCGCGGCGAAGGCGAGTACGGCGGGCTTGCTGTCGTGCAACACCTTGGGGCGGGTCTCGTCGGCCAGCCAGCCGGCCAGCGCCGCCTCGTCGCTCTCGTCGAGCCTGCTCGGGTCGAACCAGGCCGCCGCGCCGTCGGCGGTGGCCAGGGCCAGGCCGGTGACGGTGGCGGTGTGCCGCCGGTTGGGGCCGGTGTCCAGCTTGACCGCCACCCCGACCGGGGTGCCCGGCGACGCGTGCGTCTCCAGCCAGCCGGTCAGCGCACCGGGCGCGGTGAGCACCTCACCGGTCAGGTCGAAGCCCGCCTCGGCCTCCGGCTCGACGGCGTCGAGGTACTGGTAGAGGCGGTCGCGCAGGATGCGGAACTGGAGGGTGTCGAAGACCTGGTGCACCGCCTCCCGGTCCCACCCCTGCCAGCGGGCGTCCTCGGGGCGGATCGGCAGGTCCAGGTCGGCGACCAGGCAGTTGATCTCGTAGTTGCGGATCACGTCGGCGAGTCGTTCCCGCAGGCTGTCGCCGGCCTTGCCCTTGATCTCGTCGGCGCGGGCGATGATGCCCTCCACCCCGCCGTACGTGTTGATCCACTTGGCGGCGGTCTTCGGGCCGACGCCGGGCACGCCCGGCAGGTTGTCGCTGGTCTCGCCGACAAGCGCGGCCAGATCCCGGTAGCGGCCGGGGCCGACACCGTACTTCGCCTCGACCGCGGCCGGATCCATCCGGGCCAGGTCGGAGACGCCCTTGCGGGGGTAGAGCACGGTGATCTGCTCGTCGACGAGTTGGAAGGCGTCCCGGTCGCCGGTGGAGATCAGCACCGGCATGCCCTGGTCGCGGGCCTGGCAGGCCAGGGTGGCGATGATGTCGTCGGCCTCGTAGCCCTCCTTCTCCACCACCGGGATCCGCAGCGCCGCGAGAACCTCCTTGACCAGGCTGACCTGGCCCTTGAAGTCGGTCGGGGTCTCGCTGCGGCCGGCCTTGTACTCCGCGTACTTCTCGGTGCGGAAGGAGCGACGGGACACGTCGAAGGCGACCACGATGTGGGTGGGCTGCTCGTCGCGCAGCACGTTGATCAGCATCGAGGTGAAGCCGTAGACCGCGTTGGTCGGCTGCCCCGTCGTGGTGGAGAAGTTTTCCACAGGCAGGGCGAAGAATGCCCGGTATGCCAGGGAGTGTCCGTCGACGAGGAGCAGGCGCGGCGTCGTAGCTGTCACGGTGGCGACTCTAGTCCGTACCGCCGACAACTCCCGCCGCCGCCTCGCGGCACCCTCATCCGCTGATCCTGGGGTCGGCGGCAATGAACTGCCGCCAACCCCACGATCGACGCAGGGCAGGTCAGAGCACCTTGGCCAGGAAGGCCTTGGTGCGGTCGTGTTGCGGGTTGGCGATCACCTCGCGGGGGTTGCCCTGCTCGACCACCACGCCGCCGTCCATGAAGACCAGGGAGTCGCCGACCTCGCGGGCGAAGCCGATCTCGTGCGTGACCACGATCATCGTCATGCCGTCGCGGGCCAGGTCCTTCATCACGTCGAGGACCTCGCCGACCAGCTCCGGGTCCAGCGCGCTGGTCGGCTCGTCGAAGAGCATCAGCTTGGGCTGCATGGCCAGGGCGCGGGCGATGGCCACCCGCTGCTGCTGCCCACCGGAGAGCTGGCTCGGGTAGTTGCCCAGCTTGTCACCCAGGCCGACCCGTTCCAACAGTGCCACCGCCCGGTCGCGGACCTCGGCCCGCTTCTCCCTGCGCACCAGCAGCGGCGCCTCGGTGACGTTCTCCAGGGCGGTCTTGTGCGGGAACAGGTTGAACCGCTGGAACACCATGCCGATGGCCTGACGCTGGGCGGCGACCTCCTTCTCCCGCATCTCGTGCAGCTTGCCGCCCCGCTCCCGGTAGCCGATCAGGTCGCCGTCCACCCAGATCCGCCCAGCGTTGATCTTCTCCAGGTGGTTGATGCAGCGCAGGAAGGTCGACTTGCCCGAGCCGGAGGGCCCGAGCAGGCAGCACACCTCCCCGGCGCGTACCTCAAGGTCGATGCCCTTGAGCACCTCGATCGAGCCGAACGACTTGTGCACCTGTTCGGCTCGTACCATCGGCCCGGACTCGGAGGCCGGGACGCCGGCCTGGGCCGGCACGCTCGCCTGCGTCATACGCCCCCTGCCCCTCCGGCGGCGCCGCCGCCACCGACCGCCATGCCCCGCAGCCGGGCCTTGGCCTGACCGGCGCGACCGCTGCCCCTGGCGAAGTGCCGCTCCAGGTAGTACTGCCCGACCAGCAGCACACTGCTCAGCAGCAGGTACCACAGGGTCGCCGCGACAAGCATCGGGAAGACCTGGAAGGTCCGGCTACCGACGGCTCTCAGCTGGAAGAACAGCTCGGTGGAGACCGGCACGAAGGCCACCAGCGAGGTGTCCTTGAGCATCGCGATGGTCTCGTTGCCGGTCGGCGGGACGATCACCCGCATGGCCTGCGGCAGGACGATCCGGCGCAGGATCTGCCCCTGGGTCATGCCCAGCGCCTGGGCCGCCTCGGTCTGTCCCTCGTCGACCGACTGGATGCCGGCCCGGACGATCTCCGCCATGTAGGCGGCCTCGGAGAGCCCGAGCGCGAGCATGCCGGCGACGAAACCGGTAAGCAGGTCCCTCGCCGAGAAGCCGAACAGCCGCGCCTGGAAGTCCTGCACCCCGAACAGCGCGCCGATCTGCCGGTCGAAGGGCAACCCGAACTCGATCCGGGACCACAGCAGGCCCAGGTTGCCGAAGAGGATCGCCAGCACCAACCGGGGCACCGCCCGGAAGAACCAGGTGTACGCCCACGCGACGCCGCGCAGGATCGGGTTCCCCGACAGGCGCATGATCGCGATGACCACACCCAGCACGATGCCGATCAGCATGGACGTCACCAGCAGCGCGAGGCTGCCGCGGACACCGGCCATGATCGGCGGCCGGAACATGTTGTCGATCATGAACGACCAGTTGAACGCCTCGTTCGTCACCAGCAGGTGCACGAACATGGCGACCAGCACCCCGATCACGGCGACGGCTACCCACCGCCCGGGATGCCGCACGGGCACGGCCTGGATGGGTTCCGGCCGTGCCCGTTCGGGTGAATCGGTGTCGACTGACATGTCAGCCGGCGGGGTTCAGTTCCGACGTGGTGATGGCCCCACCCTCGACGCCCCACTTCTCCAGCGCCGCCTTGTAGCTGCCGTCGGCGATGACCGCCTGCACGGCCTCCTTCAGCACCTCGGCGAAGGCGGTCTGGTCCTTGGGGACCGCGTAGCCGTACGGCGCCGACTCGTAGATGTCGCCGAGCACCTCCAGCTGGCCGTTGCTCTGCTTCACCGCGTACGCCCCGACCGGCGAGTCGGCCAGCATGGCGTCGTTCTTGCCGCTGACCACGGCGGCCGTCGCGTCGCTCTGCGCCTGGTACTGATCGATGGTGATCTCCGGCTTGCCGGCGTCGGTGCACGCCTTCGACCGGGCGGTGATGTCGTCGAGCTGCACGGTGCCGACCTGCACGGCGATCTTCTTGCCGCAGGCGTTGTCCGGGTCCACCTGAGCCGGGTTACCGGCCTTGGTGGCCCACTGGGTGCCGGCGGAGAAGTAGCTCACCATGTTCACCGACTGCAACCGGTCGGCGTTGATGGTGAACGAGGAGACCCCGATCTCGTACTTCCCGGACTGCACGCCCGGCAGGATCGCGTCGAACGGCGCCGACTCGTACTCCGCCTTCAGGCCCAGCTTCTGCGCGACCGCGTTGAACAGCTCCACGTCGAAGCCGATCACGGTGCTGCCGTCGGTGTCCAGGAACTCCGCCGGGGCGTACGTCGCATCGGTGCCAACCTTGATCACACCGTCGGCCTTGATCGCGTCGGGCACCTTGGCGGCGAGATCGTTGTCCGGCGCGGCCGAGACGGACGGACCCGTACCGGGCTCGTTGCTGCTCTCCTGCTCGCCGCAGGCCGCCATCGAGAGGGTGAGCAGCGCCGCACCAGCGACACCGATGACGGCCCGGCGACGACCCTTGAGGTTGAACATGTCGTACTCCTTGCGAAGAGGGGTGACGCCCGTTCAGGCCACGCCGAGGTAGGCCTCTTTGACGGCCGGGTCGTGCAGCAGGTCGGCCCCACTGCCTTCCTTGACGATCCGGCCGGTCTCCAGCACGTACGCGCGGTGCGCCCGAGCCAGAGCCTGCTGTGCGTTCTGCTCCACCAGCAGGATCGTGGTGCCCTGCTGGTTGATCTCCGTGATGATGCTGAAGATCTGCTGGATCAGCATCGGCGCCAGACCCATCGACGGCTCGTCGAGCAGCAGCAGCTTGGGCCGGCTCATCAACGCCCGACCCACCGCCAGCATCTGCTGCTCACCGCCGGAGAGCGTGCCACCGACCTGCTTGCGCCGCTCGGCCAGCCGGGGGAACAGATCCAGCACCTTCGCCAGGTCCTTGGCCACCTCGGCGCGGTCCCGCCGGGTGTAGGCACCCATGTCCAGGTTCTCCATCACCGTCATGCCGGGGAAGATGCCCCGACCCTCGGGTGCCTGGCACAGCCCACGCCGTACCCGCAGGTCGGCCCGGAGCTTGCTGATGTCCTCACCGTTGAACACGATCCGCCCGGAGGCGATCGGCCGGATGCCGGAGATGGCCCGCATCGTGGTGGACTTGCCGGCGCCGTTGGCACCGATCAGGGCCACGATCTCACCCTCGTTGACGGTCAGGCTGATGCCGTGCAGCGCCTTGATCCGCCCGTAGAGCAGACTGACGTCCTCGATCTCAAGCAGCGTCGTCATCCGGCACCCCCAGGTAAGCCGCGATCACCCGGTGATCCTCACGCACCTCGGCGGGGAGCCCATCAGCGATCTTCTTTCCGAACTCCAGCACGACGATCCGGTCGGTCACTCCCATGACCAGACGCATGTCGTGCTCGATGAGCAGCACGGTGATGCCCTGGTCCCGGATCTTGCGGATGAGCTGGAGCAGCTCCTCCTTCTCGGCCGGGTTGAAGCCGGCAGCCGGCTCGTCCAGGCAGAGCAGTACCGGGTCGGTGGCCAGCGCCCGCGCGATCTCCAGCCGGCGCTGCTCGCCGTACGACAGGTTGCGGGCGGCGTCGTGCATCCGGTGCGGGATGCCGACGAACTCCAGCAGCCGCTCGGCCTTCTGCAGCCCGTCGCGTTCCTCCCGGCGGTGCCGGGGCAGCCGGAACAGCGCGGACAGGACGCTGGTCTTGTGGTGCGCGTCCGCGCCCACCTGGATGTTCTCCAGCGCGGTCATCTCCGGGAACAGGCGGATGTTCTGGAACGTCCGCGCCATGCCCATCTTGGTGATGTGGTGCTTCTTCTTGCCGGTGATCCGCTCACCACGGAACCGGATCTCACCCTCGGAGGGCTGGTAGATGCCGGTCATCGCGTTGAAGCAGGTGGTCTTGCCGGCGCCGTTGGGGCCGATCAGACCGAGAATCTCACCCTTGTAGAGGGTGAAGTTCACGTCGTTGAGGGCCACCACGCCACCGAAACGCAGCGTGACGTGGTCAACCTCCAGCAGCGGCTCCCGTTTGGCGGTGGACTCCACCGCCGGGGCACCGGCCTGCTCAGGAACGGTCGGCTTCTGCACGGTCTCACCCACCGACGATCACCTCCTTGCGACGGTCCTTGAACTCCGCCGCCCTTCGTCGGTTCGGAATCAAGCCCTGCGGCCGGAAGATCATCATGACCACCAGCACCAGGCCGAAGAACATGAATCGGTACTCGTACAGCTCGACGCCGAAGAACTCGATGCCACGGAACCGCTCGATCATGTACGCCACCAGGCCGCCACCGACGATCGCGCCGACGATGTTGCCCGAGCCGCCCAGAATGACCGCGGCCAGAATGATGATCGAGTTGAGCAGCTCCAGGTTCTGCGAGCTGACGAAGTTCTGCTTGCCGGCGAAGAGCGCCCCGGCCAGACCACCGATGAACGCACCCGAGGCGAACGCCCAGAGCTTGAACTTGAACGTCGGCACACCCATCAGCTGCGCCGCGTCCTCGTCCTCACGGATCGAGATCCAGGCCCGGCCGACCCGGCTGCGGTTGAGGTTCCGCACCCCGATGACCACCAGGATGATCAGCGTCAGCACCAGCCAGTAGTACGGCCGCGGGTCCAGCACACCGAAGATCGGTTTGCCGTCGGAGTAGCTGCCCGGCGGGTGCGGGATCTGGTTGAAGCCCCGCTGCCCCTTGAGGAACTCGGAGCTGGTCGCCGCCACCCGGATCATCTCGGCGAAACCGAGGGTCACGATGGCCAGGTAGTCGCCCCGCAGCCGCAGCGTCGGGGTACCCAGCATCACGCCGGAGATCATGGTGAGCACGAGCGCCACCGGCAGGGCCAACAGCCACGGCCAGAGCGTCTTGAGGTCACTGCTCGGCGACGTCAACACCGCCACCGTGTACGCGCCGACCGCGAAGAAGCCGAAGTAGCCGAGGTCGAGCAGGCCGGCGAAACCGACCACGATGTTCAGACCGACGGCCAGCAGCACGTAGATGGAGATGGTGAAGAGCACCTGCCCGAAGTTCGACCCGGTGGTCGGGATCGGCCCGAGCCACTGGTAGAACTCCCGGTTCGGCAATGCGTAGAAGAACACGATCACTGCCGCGATGACGGCCCATCGCATCCAGCGGGGTGCGTTGTGCCAGCGGTCACTGACCGCGTGGCGACCCGAGTCGATCCATTCCCTCACGCTTGTCATGCGCGGGCCCTCCCCAACGACTCGCCCAGCAGACCGGTCGGCCGGAACATCAGCAGCACGACCAGGACGACGAAGGCGACCAGGTCCTTCCAGTTCGCGCCGAACAAGGCCGACGCGTAGTTCTCGACCAGGCCGAGCAGCAGGCCGCCGACCAGCGCACCGCGCAGGTTGCCGATGCCGCCCAGAACCGCCGCGGTGAACGCCTTCAACCCGAGCAGGAAGCCGACACTGTAGGTCAGGGTGCCGATCCGGATGTCGTAGAGCATCCCGGCGACACCGGCCATCACACCACCGATGATGAAGACCACCAGGATGATCCGGTCCTTGTTGATGCCCATCAGCGCCGCGGTGTTCTGGTCCTGCGCGACCGCGCGGATGCCCCGACCGATCCGGCTGCGGTTGATGAACAGGTCCAGCGCGACCATCATCGCCAGCGCCGACACGATGACCAGCACCTGCACCACGGTCACTTCGGTACCGGCGACCTCGAACAGCACGAGGTCGGGTTTGACGATGGTGGGCGCACCGACCGGGAGCCGCCGGGTGTAGATGCCGAACGCCTCGGCGATCGCGATCGAGGCGCCGATCGCGGTGATCAGGAAGGCCAGCGGTGGGGCGTTGCGCTTACGCAACGGCCGGTACGCCACCCGTTCGACCACCGTCGCGGTGCCCGCGGACGCCACCGCGGCTATCAGCGCACCGACCAGAAGATAAAGGATGATCGAGCCGAAGCCGCTGGCTACCGAGTCACGATCCAGACCGAGTGCGGCCCAACCCCAGATCGCGGCGAAGGCACCGGCGATGAAAACCTCGGAGTGGGCGAAGTTGATGAGTCTCAGCACGCCGTAGACCAGCGTGTAACCCAGCGCGACGAGGGCATAAATGGCGCCCACCGTCAGCCCGGTTATCGTATATCCCCCGAAATCGGAGAATAGGGCGTTGAAGTTCAAGGAAGGGCACTCCGTACAGGAAGGGAAGACAGTGAAGGTGCGGCCGGGAAAGGTGCTCCCCGGCCGCACCCCACGATCACAGCGGAACCGTTACGGGACCGGTCAGGCCTTCGGGACCTCCTGGTCCGGAACGACCTTGCCGCCCACGACCTTGTACGCCCAGACCTTGACCTGAGCCGGGTCCAGCTCACCGGTCTCGGTGAACTTGTAGCTCGCCGCCACGCCCTCGCCGCTGTAGCCCTTCACGAACTCCAGCATCTTGGTGCGGGTGGTGTTACCGGCCTTGATACCGGCGAGCAGGATGTTCGCCGCGTCGAAGGCGGTGTCGCTGTAGGTGCCCGGGTCGCTGCCGTTGAGGGCCTTGAAGTCGTCGACGAAGCTGCCGCGCGCCTCGGTGGCCGGCTGGCAGGGGCAGGTGAGGATGGTGCCCTCAGCCGCCGCCGCACCGGCGCCCTCGATGTAGGCGGCGTCGTTGACGCCGTCACCGGCGACCAGGACGGCGGTGACGCCGGCAGCGGTGAGCTGCTTGCGGATCAGGCCGGCCTCCTGGTAGTAGCCACCGTAGAAGATCGCGGTCGCGCCCGAGGACTTGACCTTGGTGACGGTCGCCGAGAAGTCGTTCTGCTTGCCGTCGCCCTGGACCTTGTCGCTGTCGACAACAGCCGCGCCGAGGACCTTCTTGACCTCGTCGGCCAGGCCGGCGCCGTACGCGGACTGGTCGTCGATGACGAAGACCTTCTCGGCCTTCAGCACGTCCTTGATGTACCGACCGGCGGCCGGGCCCTGGCTGAAGTCGCTGCCGACCGCCCGGAAGAAGGTCTTCCAGCCCTGGTCGGCCAGGCTCGGCCGGGTCGCCGACGGGGTGATGTGCACCAGCTCGGCCTCGGAGAACAGCGGGTTGGCCGCCTCCGACTCACCCGAGAACGCCGGACCGACGATGCCGAGGATCTTGGTGTCGTCGATCGCCTGCTGGGCCAGACCCGGCGCCTGCTCCGGGTTACCCTGGGAGTCCAGCGGCACCAGGGTCACCTGGCAGTCCGCGTTCTCCTTGTTGTACTTGTCGACGGCGAGCTTGACGCCACCGTTCATGTTGATGCCCAGGGCCGCGTTCGGGCCGGTCAGCGCGCCGAAGAAGGCGATCTTGCTGCCGCAGCCGTCACCGCCGCTGGCCTCGTCGGTTCCACTGTCAGACTTGCAGGCGGCCGTACCGCCAAGGGCGAGCGCGGCGATCGCCACCCCACCGACCAAACGTGCGAGCTTCTGCCTCAAGGCCCGAACCCTCCTCAGTCCCATGGCCCGAACCACCCGCTACCAATTGGCCATTGCGGGGGCGGACGAACCAGACCGTCGTCGCCGGTCTGGGGCCGGACGTTATCCCACGGTGCAGGCACGACGTAAGCCCCGGAAGGGGCCGTTGACCGAACCGTTACACGCCGTGGTGGATAGGGTGCGATCGCTGTAAGAGGGAACCGTTGATTGATCGGCCACGAGGCCAATTCGCCTTCGTTTTATCGGTGACAACCGCTGCCGAATGATCTTCCTTCAGCAACCCGCCGGGAGGTGCGCCCACCAGGCGCGAGACCCGACTCCCGTATCCGCAAACACCATAAGCCGACCTTCTTCGAGCGCCACCACCAGCCCCGTATCCCCCGACGGCACCGCCACCGGCAGGTTCACCGGGCGCCACGACTCCCCGAGATCATCCGAGCACCACAGACGGTGACCATCAGCGTCGATGCTCACCGCCACGACCAGGCCGGCCGAAGCCACCAGAGCACGCACCGACAACGCACCCCGACCACCACCGAACCCGCCGACCCACCGCCAACCCGGCTCCGCCAACCGCCACACCCCGAAGCCCGTACGCACCGGACCGACCGCCAGCACCGCGCCGTCGGCGGCCACCACCCGCTGCGCCTGACCCGGACCGTCCACTCCCGGCAACACCGCCCGCCGCCACACCCGCGCATCCGACGACGTCCACGCCACCGGCACGGCACCCGGCGTCAACACCGCACCCACCAACACCCAGCCCGAGGGCACCGCCACCGCGTCGTACGCCACCGTCCGACCCCGATCATCGCTGGCCAGCTCCGGCAACGCCTCGTGCACCGCGAAACGCTCACCATCACCGGAACTCCACACCGCCGCCCCGGCCACCCGGGCACCCACCAGCAGCCACTCCCGCGGCCCGGCCGCCACCCGGGACACACTCACCGCCCGCGGCCCGCCGAACAATTCGAACCCGGCCCCCACCTCACGTAACGCGCCGTCCGGGTGCAGCATCCAGGTGGCGGTACGCGGATTCCCGTGCGCGCCACCGCTCGCCGCGCCCAACGCCACCAACCGGGCATCCCGGCAGGCCACCGCGTAGAGCACGTGCCGGGCACCGTACACACTCGACGGCACAAGCCGGATCGGTGACCAGATCAGACCATCCACCGTGGACCAGACGGCCGGTGCGTTCCGTCCCGCCGGATCGGCGAGCGCACCGACGGCGTACCACCGCCCGGCGCAGACGGTCGCGTCCCGAACCAGGAGCCGGGCGGAGTCCCCGGACGTCGCCGGCAAGGCCATCGCCTGCCAGGCCGGGCGCACCGGCGCCGGCTCGGCGGGCTCGGCGGCCGGTCGGGAGCAGCCGGCCGACGTCACCGCCACGGCGGCGACGACCGCGACCCACCGCCGGATCACCACGGATCGATGCTATCGACCCCGGCCCCTCGCCGCGCCCGTCGCAAAGCCGACTCAGGGAGCCGGCTGCGTCACCTCACCGCCGGCGGTCTCGGCGAGAATCCGCTCGGAGACCTCCTTCATGGTCATCCGGTGATCCATCGCCGTACGCTGGATCCA
The DNA here is from genome assembly GCF_000204155.1 of Micromonospora maris AB-18-032. NCBI lineage: Bacteria > Bacillati > Actinomycetota > Actinomycetes > Micromonosporales > Micromonosporaceae > Micromonospora > Micromonospora maris. Next base: position 4,864,801 of record NC_015434.1, read on the forward strand.
CTTGAAGGCCTGCGGCTCGGTCATGTTGTACGTGGTCATCAGCGCACCCTTGGCCCGCTCGACGGTCTTACGGACCTCCAACCGGTCGGTCAGCCCGGCGACCTCGGCCTCCAACGCGGCGATCTCCGAGTAGCGGGACAGCGCGATCTCCACCGCCGGCACCAGATCGCTCTTCTGGAACGGCTTGACCAGGTACGCCATCGCACCTGCCGCCCGCGCCCGCTCGACCAGGTCACGCTGACTGAAGGCGGTCAGAATGATCACCGGAGCGATCCGGGACCCGGCGATCCGCTCAGCGGCGGCCAGCCCGTCCATGATCGGCATCTTGATGTCGAGGATCACCAGATCGGGCTTGAGCTCCTCGGCCAGCCGGACGGCGGTCTCGCCGTCGCCGGCCTCCCCGACCACCTCGTAGCCCTCCTCGGCCAGCATCTCGGCCAGGTCCAGCCGGATCAGCGCCTCGTCCTCGGCGATCAGTACCCGCCTGCGCGCGGCATCCGTCTGCGTCTCGGCCACGAGCCACTCCCACCATCGTTTCCTGCACGGCTACCCACCCATGCTCTCGCACGAGAGTAGTCGGGTACAGTAAGCCTCACTCGCCGGGATGGTGGAACGGCATACACGGAAGTCTCAAACACTTCTGCCCGAAAGGGCTTGCGGGTTCGAATCCCGCTCCCGGCACTTTGTCATACAGGCGTTCGAGGATGTCGATGTGCATCCACCGGAGATCCGGGCGCGGGTTCGTGCACTGCGCGCCCGAGGCCACAACATCCGCTCGGTAGCCCGCAGCCTGGACCTGCCCTACACCACGGTGTGGCACTGGTGCGTCGACCGGCCCGAGCCGACCCAGGTCAACAGCGCCGTCCGCTGTTTCCGCTGCCGGCCGGAGTTGACGGGTCCCACCGATCCCACCGCGTACGCCTACCTGCTCGGCCTCTACCTCGGCGACGGGCATCTCGTCACGAGTGACCGGGTGCCGGTGCTGCGCATCTATTGCACCGACACCTGGCCGAACCTGATCGAGGCATGCGATGCCGCGATGAGAGCCGTACTCGCGAACCGGATCCAACGGATTCAGAAGCAGGGCTGTGTGGCGGTGCAGAGCACCGGCAAGCACTGGCCGTGCCTCATCCCGCAGCACGGCCCGGGAAAGAAGCACCAGCGACCCATCGTCCTTGCCGCCTGGCAGCGCGACATCCTGACCTCCCACGCAGGCCACTTCGTACGTGGGCTCTTCCACTCCGACGGTTGTCGGGTGTCGAACCGGGTCACCGTCAGGGGCCGGGAGTACGCCTACCCCCGCTACATGTTCGTCAACGAGTCCTCCGACATCATGGGCCTGTGCCAGTGGGCGCTGGACCTGCTCGGCATCGCGTGGGCGATGAACCGCCGCAACAGTCTCTCGGTCGCGCGCCGCGAGGCGGTCGCCGCACTGGACCGCCACGTCGGCCCGAAGTCGTGAACCCCGGACCGTCCGTGGCGGCGCGGCCGGGTGTCAGGTTGCGGCGAGCGCCCGGGCCAGGTCTTCGCGCAGGTCCTCGGGGTCCTCCAGGCCGACGGAGAGGCGCAGCAGGGCGGCGGCGGGTTTGGCGTCGCCCTCGACGGGTCGGTGGGTCAGCGATGCCGGGTGCTGGATGAGGGTGTCGACTCCGCCGAGCGAGACCGCGTGGGTGATGAGCTGGCAGGTGCCGGCGACGGCTGCGGCGGCGGGGGCGCCGCCGCGTACCTCGAAGGCGAGCAGGCTGCCGGGGCCGGACATCTGCCGGCCGACGAGCCCGGCGGGGTCGTCGAGGCCGGGGTGGTGTACCCGGGTGACGGCGGGGTGTTCACTGAGCCAGGCGGCGAGTTTCTCCGCACCGGCCTGCTGGGCGCGGACTCGCAGCGGCAGGGTCTGCAGGCCACGGTGCAGCAGGTAGCCGCCGAGGGGGTGCAGGATGGCGCCGGTGACGGCGCGGACCTGACGTAGCCGGGCGGCCCATTCGGTGTCGCAGGCGACCACTCCGGCGAGGACGTCGCCGTGGCCGCCGATGCTCTTGGTGGCGCTGTGCAGCACGAGCCGGGCGCCGTGCCGGGCGGGTTGTTGGAGGATCGGGGTGGCGACGGTGTTGTCGATCAGCAGCGGCACGTCCCCGGCGGCTTCGGCCAGGGCGGCGATGTCGAGCAGGTCGAGGGTGGGGTTGGCCGGGGTTTCGGCGATCACCAGGGCGGTGTCCGGGCGGATGGCGGCGGCGACCTGGTCGGGTCGGGCCCAGGTGACCTCGGTGCCGAGCAGGCCGGTGGCCAGGATGTGGTCGGTGCCGCCGTAGAGGGGGCGTACGGCGACCAGGTGGCGTCTGCCGTCGCGGGTGGCGGCGAGTACGGCGGCGGTGAGGGCGGCCATGCCGCTGGCGTAGGCGACGGCCTCGGCGGTGCCTTCCAGTTCGGCGAGGGCGGTTTCGAAGCGGGCCACGGTGGGGTTCCAGAGCCGTTGGTAGACGGCGCTGGCGCCGGCGGGTAGTGGGTTGCCGGTGGCGAGTGCCTCGTACGCGTCGCCGCCGCCGTCGACCGAGGGCAGGGGGTTGGTGGTCGACAGGTCGATGGGCGGCACGTGGACGCCGAGGCCGGTGAGGTCTTCACGGCCGGCGTGCACGGCTCGGGTGTCCACGGTCGTCATGCCGCAAGGATCGAATGACCGGTTCATCTTTGGCAACAGATTCGAAACTAATTCGTAACGACCCCCTTCCCGGTGCGCACTTGTTCGATGGAAGATCACTTCATGCCCCCCGCATCGAATGTTCTACGGCCGTTCACCGGCCTCGACGACACCGACCGCGCGATCCTGACGGAGTTGTCCGCCGACGGGCGGCTGCCGAACAACGCCCTGGCCGAGCGGGTGGGGGTGGCCCCGTCGACCTGTCTGGCGCGTACCCGGGCGTTGCGGGAGAGCGGGGCGATCCGCGGGTTCTACGCGGACGTGGATCCGGCCGCGCTGGGTCTGCCGTTGCAGGCGCTGGTGTCGGTACGGCTGACCGAGCACGCGCGGGCGGCGGTGGACGCCTTCCGGGCCCGTTCGGTGCGGCTACCGGGGGTGGTGTCGGTGTTCCACGTGGCGGGGGCGGAGGATTACGTGCTGCATGTGCGGGCCGCCTCGGCCGAGGCGCTGCGGGACTTCGTACTGGATCATCTGGCGGTGGATCCGGCGGTGCAGCACACCCAGACCAGCCTGATCTTCGAGCAGGCGCGCGGGTCGGGCTGATCACGTCCAGGTCCCGGCGGGAACAAAACCGGCATCTCGCGGGTTGGCAGCCGCTGTGATCGACGTACCGCTTTCTGTTCTGGACCTCGCCCCCGTCGCCGCCGGCGCCTCCGCCGGTGAGGCGTTGCGGCACACCACCGAGTTGGCGCGGCGCACCGACGAACTGGGCTATCACCGGTTCTGGGTGGCCGAGCACCACAACATGCCGGCGATCGCGTCGTCGGCGCCGGCGGTGCTGATCGCCCATCTGGCCGCACACACCAGCCGGATCCGGCTGGGTTCGGGTGGGGTGATGCTGCCCAACCACGCGCCGCTGGTGGTGGCCGAGCAGTTCGGCACCCTGGAGGCGCTGCATCCGGGCCGCATCGACCTGGGCATCGGGCGGGCGCCGGGCACGGATCAGGTGACCGCGCTGGCGTTGCGCCGGACGATGGAGGGGCTGTCGGCGGAGAAGTTCCCCCAGGAGTTGGCCGCGTTGATGGACTTCTTCGACGAGGACCGGTCGGGACGGATCATGGCCTCGCCGGGGCGCGGTCAGCGGCCGGCGGTGTGGCTGTTGGGCTCCAGCGGGTTCAGCGCCCAGTTGGCCGGCGCGTTGGGGTTGCCGTTCTCGTTCGCGCATCACTTCAGCGGGCAGCACACGCTGCCGGCGTTGGCGTTGTACCGGCAGAGTTTCCGCCCGTCGCGGTGGCTGGAGCAGCCGTACGCGATGGTGGCGGTGAACGCGGTCTGTGCGGAGACCGACGAGCGGGCCGAGTGGTTGGCGGGGCCGGCCGGGTTGTCGTTCCTGCGGTTGCGTGCCGGGCGGCCGGAGCCGCTGGCCTCGCCCGAGGAGGCGGCGGCGTACCCGTACACCGATCTGGAGCGGGAGTTCGTGGCGCAGCGGCGTGAGGGGCAGGCGACCGGTTCGCCGGAGACGGTGGCCCGGCAGTTGGGCGATCTGCTGGCGCGTACCGGGGCGGACGAGTTGATGCTCACCACGATGGTGTACGACATCGACGACCGGGTGCGTTCGTTCGAGTTGATCGCCGAGCGGGTCGCCGGGGGCCTGCGACGCTGAGTGAAGGCACAGGCGTGGGGCGCGGGCCGGGCAGGTCTGGCGTGCCGGCGACGGTGGCCCAGGTCACAGCGGTTCTGTGCCGTGAAACACGATCTTCATGGGAGCGTCACCCCCGCGACGCGGAGTGCGCTTAGATTCATATCCGGTGGTGGTACGGCACTCTCCGGTCGGGACGGGTCGGGGGTGCCGCGGTGTGGGGCACCGGGCCGCAGTTGAGCGGATTCCGCGATTGCGGCCCGGTGCCTGTCCCTTTCTCCAGACCCCAGCTTTCCGGCCCCAGCTTTCCGGCGTCAGCGCAGGTAGATGCGCGGAGCGGGCGGGACGGCCATCCCGTCGCCGAGGAAGAAGCTCGGGTGCGGCGGCTGGTTGTAGGCGGTGTTCTGCCAGGCGACGGCGACCCGGTACTGCAGGTCGTGCATAAGCGTGTGGATGCGGGTGTTCGTCGGGGTGGGTGTGCTGTAGATCCGCAGCGCCCGGCTGTCGCTGGTGCGCCAGATGACCTCTTCCCGCCAGTCGCCGAGGATGTCGGCGGACAGTGCGGGGGTGGCCTTGGTGCCGTTGTTCGAGGCCACGTCGGCCCCGGTGAGCAGGCGGGTGTCGCCGTTGGGGCCGTACTTGTCGATGCGGGTGGCGTCGAGCAGTTCGCGTACCGGGTCGCCGTCCCACCAGATCAGGAAGTTGGTCGAGGAGGGTTTGCGGCCGACGTTCTGGCCTCGGGTGTTGCTCAGGCCGCTGACCGCCGACGACCAGGATTCGGCGCCGGGGCTGCCGGCCCAGATGTCGCCGGAGACGCCCCGTCCGTTGTCCCCGCTGGCCGGGGTGGACCAGATGAGCTGCCCGGTGCGGGCGTCGGCGAGGTAGGAGCTGGGCTTGCTGCCGTCCTCGTTGACCTTGAAGACCTCCAGGCCGGCGCGGGACGGGTCGAGGTCGCCGACGTGCATGGCGTCGCCGTGGCCGGTGGCGGTGGAGTGCAGCAGTCGACCGTTGTCGTCGATGGTGGCGGCACCGTAGACGATTTCCTGTCGGCCGTCTGCGTCGACGTCGGCCACGGACAGGTTGTGGTTGCCCTGCCCGGCGGCGGCGCCGTTGCCGCTGGCGTTGGAGTCGAAGGTCCACCGCTTGGTGAGGCTGCCGTTGCGGAAGTCCCAGGCGGCGATGACCGCGCGGGTGTAGTAGCCCCGGGCCATGATCAGTGAGGGGCGTTGACCGTCGAGGTAGGCGGTGGCCGCGAGGAACCGGTCGACCCGGTTGCCGTACGAGTCGCCCCAGGAGGAGACGGTGCCGCGGGGCGGGTCGTAGTTGACGGTGGAGAGGGCGGCGCCGGTACGGCCGTCGAACATGGTCAGGTACTCCGGACCGGCGAGCACGTAGCCGCTGGAGTTGCGGTGGTCGGCGCTGGAGTTGCCGATGACCTGTCCGGTGCCGGAGCGGGTGCCGTCCGCGGTCTTCATGGCGACTTCGGCACGGCCGTCACCGTCGTAGTCGTACACCTGGAACTGGGTGTAGTGGGCGCCGGCCCGGATGTTGCGACCCAGGTCGATGCGCCACAGCCGGGCGCCGGTGAGGGTGTACGCGTCGACGTAGACGTTGCCGGTGTAGCCGGACTGCGAGTTGTCCTTGGCGTTGGACGGCTCCCACTTGAGCACGAACTCGTACCGGCCGTCGCCGTCGAGGTCGCCGACGCTGGCGTCGTTGGCCGAGTAGCTGTACGCCTCACCGCTGGGTGTGGTGCCGCCCGGCGGGACCTGCAACGGTACGTCGAGGTAGCCGGCCGGGAACTGCACCGCCGGGGCGGAGTCGGCCTGTTCGACGCCGCCCACCACGGCCCGCACGGTGTACGCGGCACCGGCGGCGGCCCCGCTGTCCAGGTAGTTGGTGGCCCCGGTGATCGGGCTGGCGTTCACCCGGGTGCCGCCCCGGTAGAGGTTGAACGCCACCCCGGTGGTCTCGGTGCCCAGCAGCCGCCAGGAGACCAGGTTGGCCGACCCGGAACGGACACTGACCAGTCCCCGGTCCAGGTTCTCCGCCTGCATCGACCCGGGCGGCGGAGTGGTCGGTGGTGGAGTCGTCGGCGGTGGGGTGGTCGGTGGCGGGGTCGTGGGCGGTGGGGTCGTGGGCGGTGGGGTGGTCGGAGGCGGCGGGGTGGTCGGGGTGGTGGCGCCGGTGCAGGTCGTGCCGTTGAGGGCGAAGCTGGTGGGCACCGGGTTGGTGCCGGTCCACGAGCCGTTGAACCCGAAGCCGGTGCTGGCGTTGGTGCCGATCGTGGCGTTGTAGTCGACGTTGCGGGCGCTGACCTGCGCGCCGGACTGGCTGACGGTGGCGTTCCACGCCTGGGTGACCTGCTGACCGGCGGGCCAGGCCCAGGTCAGCGTCCAGCCGTTGAGCGGGTCACCGAGGTTGGTGACGGTGACGTCGGCGCCGAAGCCGCCGCCCCACTGGTTGGTGATGCGGTAGTCGACCCGGCAGCCGGTGGCGGCGGCCGAGGCGGTCAGAGTGGTCAGTACGCCGGCGGCGAGGGTGGTTGCCGTGGCGGTGGCGAGCACGATGACCCGACGGACGGTGCGGGGCATGAAGGTCCTCCGGTGGAGGTCGGGCGCGCGGCAGTGGTGGCGTCGCCGGCGTGCCCGTTGCCGGCGGGTGCCGCGCTGGCGGCAGAGATCCCGACGCATCGACGTCGGTAGTTTGGTTCCCGCGCAGCTGCGATGCTAGGGCACGCGTTTTCGGCACACAATCGGTCGGCCACAGCTTGCCCCAGGCCCAGCCCTTTTGGTCAACTTCCCCCGTGGCAGCGCACATGACACCGGAGGAGTTCCGTCAGGCCGGGTACGCGGTCGTCGACTGGATCGCCGACTACTGGGCCACCGTTGCCGAGCGCCCGGTGACCTCCCAGGACCGGCCCGGCACGGTGGCGGCCGGGCTGCCGACCGCTGCGCCGGCGGAGGGCGAACCCGTCGAGTCCGTCCTCGCCGACCTGGACAAGCTGGTCGCACCCGGGTTGACCCACTGGCAGCATCCGGGCTTCTTCGGGTACTTCCCGGCCAACACCAGCGGTCCCAGCGTGCTGGGTGACCTGGTCAGTGCGGGTCTCGGCGTACAGGGCATGCTCTGGGCCACCGGACCGGCCTGCACCGAGCTGGAGACGGTGATGCTCGACTGGCTGGCCCAGGCGTTGGACCTGCCGGCCCGGTTCCGCTCCACCGGCACCGGCGGCGGGGTCATCCAGGACTCGGCCTCGTCGGCCACGCTTGTCGCCACCCTGGTCGCCCTGCACCGGGCCGGCGGCGGGCGGTGGCGCGAGGTGGGCGTCGACCGCCGCTACCGGGTGTACGCGTCGACCGAGGCGCACTCGTCGATCGAGAAGGCGGCCAGGATCGCCGGGCTGGGCGTGGACGGGGTACGGCTGATCGAGGTGGATCCGGTGACCCGGGCCATGTCACCGGCGGCGCTGCGGGCGGCGATCGAGGCGGACCGGGCCGCCGGGGTGGTGCCGGCCCTGGTGGTGGCGACCGTGGGCACCACCTCCACCACGGCGATCGACCCGCTGCCGCAGATCGGCCCGATCTGCGCCGAGCACCGGGTGTTCCTGCACGTCGACGCCGCGTACGCCGGGGCGGCGGCGATCTGCCCGGAGCTGCGGTTCGGCCACGCCGGTCTGGAGTACGCCGACTCCTACTGCTTCGACCCGCACAAGTGGCTGCTCACCGGCTTCGACTGCGATGCCTTCTGGGTGGCCGACGCGGCTGAGCTGGTGCAGGCGTTGACCGTGCTGCCGGAGTACCTGCGCAACGCCGCCACCGAATCCGGCGCGGTGATCGACTACCGGGACTGGCAGGTGCCGCTGGGTCGACGGTTCCGTGCCCTGAAACTGTGGTTCGTGCTGCGTTGGTACGGCGTCGAGGGTCTGCGCGCGCACATCCGGCACGGGGTGGCACTGGCCGCCCGGTTCGCCGACCGGGTACGCGCCGACAACCGGTTCGAACTGGTCGCCCCGCACCCGTACAGCCTGGTGTGTTTCCGGTTGCGCGGCCCGGACGGGCCGAACGAACGCCTGCTGGCGGCGGTCAACAGCACCGGCCGGGTCTATCTGACGCACACCCGGGTGGCCGGCCGGCACACGCTACGCCTGGCGGTCGGCGCGCCGCAGACCACCGAGACCCATGTCGACGAGGCGTGGGAGCTGATCTCGCAGGCGGCAGCCCTGGCCGACTGACGCCCTGCGGGGATGGTCGGATCAGCGGTCGGCGCCGGAGAGTGCGGTGACCTCCTGGGCCGCCGCCGCACCCGGGTCAGCTCCGTCGGTGCTGGCCGTCTGGAGGCTGGCCGCTGCGGCGGTCGCCCGCTGACGGCGGGCCCGCAGCACCAGCCGCACCGCCAGCACCAGGGCGGTGACCCAACCGGCCGCCAGCAGCACGTAGACCAGCACCGGCAGGGAGCCCTCCAGCTCGGCGGTGCGCATCAGGATGCGGGCGTTGGTCAACACGATCACGCCGCCGACGGCCGCGCCGAGCATCTGGGCGGGCACGATGCGCACCAGCCAGGCGGCGATCGGTGCGGCGATCAGACCACCGATGAGCAGGGCGAGCACGATCGGCAGCAGGAACCCCTCGGTGCCCAGGCCGATGAGGAAGCCGAGGCTGGCCGAGACCGCGACGAGGAACTCGGAGGTGTCCACCGAGCCGATCACCTTGCGGGGCTCCATCCGCCCGCTGACCAGCAGGGCCGGCGTGGCGACCGGCCCCCATCCGCCGCCGCCGGTGGCGTCGACGAACCCGGCGACCAGCCCGAGGGGCCCGAGGAACCGCCCGCGCAGCTGCCCGGCCGCCGGATTGCGGCGCAACGGCCGGGAAAAGCGCACCAGCAGGTACGCCCCGAGCGTGAACAGGATCGCGGCCATCCACGGGGCGGCTGCCTCGGTGGAGAGCGAACTGAGGAAGGTGGCACCCGCGAACGCACCGACCGCGCCGGGGATGGCGATGCGGGTCACCACTCGCCAGTCGACGTTGCCGAACCGCCAGTGGGCGGTGCCGGCGGCGAGGGTGGTGCCGATCTCGGCCAGGTGCACCGAGGCGGACGCGGCGGCCGGCGCAACCCCGACCAGGAGCAGCAACGTGGAGGAGGTCAGCCCGTACGCCATGCCGAGTGCCCCGTCGACCAGTTGGGCGGCAAGCCCGACGAGCGCGATGACCAGCAGCTTGCGCACAGCCGCCCCCCAACTTTTCGGCAACTCCTATCAACTTGGTCGACAATGCGGCATTGAAGGGCCCGCGGTCAAGCCCCCGATCAGTCAATGAGACGACACCCTCGCCCGCTCCCCCGCCTCAGGCCCCTCCCCACCCGAGCCACCGCTCCCCCACCCGGACCATCGCTTGCCCACCTGGGCACCACTCCCCACCTCGCCCCCTTTGCTCTGCTTCACTCCACGCACCAAATCTGGGGGCAAATCGGTGCGTCGGTTGAAGCAGAGCAAAGGGGGCGAGGGGTACCTCTGCCTGCGCGGCCGAGTAGGGCACACGTCGTGGGGTGACGCCCGGATTACGCCGGTTACCGGTGGCCGGGCGGCTGGAGCCAGGCGAAGTGCGGGCGGCCGGCCCAGGAGCGGGTGCCGGATCCAGGAGCGGCGTGTCATCCAGAAGCCGGAAGCCGGAACCAATGCCACCCGAAATCGGGGCGGTCCAGCCCGCGCGCCGTCGTCAGCATCCTCATCCACCGCGACACCGGACCGCACACACGCCAGGTACCGGGGTCAGGTCCGAAAGTGGCGGTCAGGTCCAGGCGCGGGGGTCGGAGACCAGCTTGGTGACCTGCTCGGGCAGCGTGCCCTGCGCCACGTCGGCGACGGTGACCAGTTCGAGGATCTGGCGTTCGTTGGCGCGTAGCGCGATCCAGACGTCCTGCAACGCCCGGGCGGCACCCTGGTAGCCGAGTTGCTCGGGCCGTTGGCCCCGGATGTGGGCCAGCGGGCCGTCGATCACCCGGATCACGTCGGCCAGGGAGATCTCCTCGGCGGGTCGAGCCAGCCAGTAGCCGCCTTCGGGGCCCCGCTGGGCTTGCATGATGCCGCCGCGGCGCAGCTGCAGCAGGATGCTCTCCAGGAACTTCGGTGGAATGTCCTGGGCGCGGGCGATCTGGTCGGCGGTCACCGGACGGCCACGCCCGGCCCCGGTCACCGAGGCCAGCTCGGTGACCGCTCGAAGGGCGTAGTCCACCCGGGCGGAGAGTCGCATGCCCGACAGGTTAGTCGGCCCGCGGCTCCACCCGGACGATCACCCCTGCACCGATCGGCTGACCCGGATGGTACGGCCGCCGGATCAGGCGCCGACGCGGCGCAGCAGTCCCTCTTGGACGACGCTGGCGATGTGCCGTCCGTCGATGGTGAACAACCTGCCGGTGGCCAGGCCCCGGGCGCCGGAGGCCGACGGGCTCCAGCAGTCGTAGAGGAACCACTCGTCGGCGCGGAACGGCCGGTGGAACCACACCGCGTGGTCGAGGCTGGCACCGACCACCCCGCCGGGGCCCCACACCTCGCCGTGCACCGAGAGCACCGAGTCGAGCAGGGTGAGGTCGGAGGCGTAGGTGAGGGCGCAGGCGTGCAGCAGCGGATCGTCGGGAAGCTTTCCGTCGATGCGCATCCACACCCGCTGGTGCGGGTCCGCGGGGCGGTCGCCGGGGCGTACCCAGCCGGGCTCGCCGACGTAGCGTACGTCGATGGGCCGGGGGATCTGCCCCCAGACGCCGAGGCGTTCCGGGTAGCGGGCCAGCCGGTCGGACATGGTGGGCACCTGGTCGGGCGCGGGCACGTCCGGCGGGACAGGGGCGTGGTGGTCCAGCCCCTCCTCGGGGCGCTGGAACGACGCCGACATGAAGAAGATCGGCTCGCCGTGTTGCAGCGCCACCGAGCGGCGTACCGAGAAGGACCGGCCGTCCCGGATGCTCTCCACCTCGTACTCGATCGGCTCGACCGGGTCACCGGGGCGCACGAAGTAGCCGTGCAGCGAGTGGACCACCCGCTCCGGGTCGACGGTGCGGCCGGCAGCGACCAGGGCCTGGCCGGCGACCTGTCCGCCGTACACCCGCTGGGGTCCGACCGGGGGGCTCATCCCCCGGAACGACCTGGTGCCGGTCGGCACCAGGTCGAGGACCTCCAGCAGCTGGTCGACGGCGGCCTGACCGACGAGCACCTGGTCGTCGGTCACTGCAGGGCCCGCGCCGAGGCGGCGTCGACAAGCGAACCGAGCTGGTGCACCCGCAGGGTGTTGGTGGAGCCGGGGGTGCCGGGCGGGCTGCCCGCCACGATCACCACGTAGTCGCCCGGGGTGGCCCGGTTGAGGCCGAGCAGCGCCTGGTCGACCTGCCGGAACATGTCGTCGGTGTGCTGCACGAACGGCATCAGGAAGGTCTCCACACCCCAGCAGAGGGCGAGCTGGCTGCGTACCTCCGGAACCGGGGTGAAGGCCAGCAGCGGCAGGTCGCAGTGCAGTCGGCTGAGCCGGCGCACGGTGTCGCCGGTCTGCGAGAAGGCGACAAGCGCCTTGGCGCCGATGGCCCGGGCGATCGAGGACGCGGCGACGGTGAGGGCGCCACCGTGCGTACGCGGGTCGTGCTGGAGGCGGGGGACGGCGATCGAGCCCGACTCGGTGGTGCTGACGATCTTGGCCATGGTGCTGACGGTGAGCACCGGGTACTTGCCCACGCTGGTCTCGCCGGAGAGCATCACCGCGTCGGCACCGTCGAGCACCGCGTTGGCGACGTCGGAGGCCTCGGCGCGGGTGGGCCGCGAATTCTCGATCATCGAGTCGAGCATCTGGGTGGCCACGATGACCGGCTTGGCGTTCTCCCGGCACAGCTGCACGGCGCGCTTCTGCACCAGCGGCACCTCGTCCAGCGGCAACTCCACGCCGAGGTCACCGCGGGCGACCATCACCCCGTCGAAGGCCAGCACGATGGCCTCCAGGTGGTCGACCGCCTCCGGCTTCTCGACCTTGGCCAGCACCGGCCGGTGTACGCCGACCTCGTTCATGATCGCGTGGCAGAGCTTGATGTCTTCGGCGGAGCGGACGAAGGAGAGCGCGACCAGGTCGACGCCGAGGCCGAGCGCGAAGCGCAGATCGTCGGCGTCCTTGTCCGACAGGGCCGGCACGCTGACCGCCACGTTGGGCAGCGAGACGCCCTTGTTGTTGCTGACCGGCCCGCCCTCGGTGACCAGCACCCGGATGTCGTTGCCGGTGACGTCGGTGACCTCGACGGCCACCCGGCCGTCGTCGATCAGCAGCCGGTCACCGGGCTTGACCTCCTGCGGGAGCTTGCGGTAGGTGCAGGAGACCCGCTCCTTGCTACCCACGACGTCGTCTCCGGTGATCACCACGGAGTCGCCGGTGCGCCACTCGTGCGGGCCGTCGGCGAAGCGGCCCAGCCGGATCTTCGGCCCTTGCAGGTCGGCCAGGATCGCCACCGGCTTGCCGGTCGCCTCCGATGCCTCGCGGACCAGGTGGTAGACCGCCTCGTGATCGGCGTGGCTGCCGTGGCTGAAGTTCAGCCTCGCCACGTTCATACCGGCCTCGACGAGCCCACGGATGCGCTCGGGCGACGAAGTGGCAGGACCAAGAGTGCAAACGATCTTCGCGCGGCGTGTCACGCCCATCAGGCTAGTCTCTCCTCCGGGTCGGACCACGGGCCGACCCCTTGCGCAAAGCGGAACAATTGTCCAACGGCGCGCGACGTACGCGCGCTGCCGGCGGGCGTAGCCACGCCGGAACGTCGATGGCGGGCATCAGCGACCGCGCGCCGGGAATGGTACGCCTCCCATGCCAGGGTGCGCCGAGCCGCTCCGCTCCGCCAACCGCTCGTGACCGCACGATTGCCGAAGGTCAACCCCCGCTGCGGTTCAGCTTTCCGTCTTGGCCAGCGGAAACTCGAGCGAACCGGCCGGGCAGAGGAAGGTCATCACGTCCACCCGGTAGAGCCCGGCCTGCACCGCCGGGTCGGCGTCCATCACGCTGCGCACGTCGTCGACCGAACCGGTGCGGGCCAGACCGAAGCCCAGCGGCGGGTCCGGTTCCCGGGCCTCGTTGCCGTCGACCGCTCCGGCCACCAGGATGATCCCCCGCCGCTGGAGCGCCTGCATGTGTTCGGCGTGCTCGGCCTGCAACCGCTGGATGGTCTCGGCGGGCAGCGCCCGTCCGGCCGTGCCGGGATAAAGCACGACGCACTCGTACGTGTCAAGCGCGAAGTCGAGGTTCGGCTCTGCGGTCATGACGCTCCCTTTCGCGGCCCGTCCGCGCCCGACGGCGGCACACGCGGCGGTACCGTCCAGCCTTCCATGAACCGGCAGGCCACACCGGGCGCTCAGCAGATCCGGGGCGCACCACGATGGTGTCGCGATCGGAGCAGGGAGCAGCAATGACGACTAGATTGGCCGACGAGGACGATCGACGCGATGGGAATGACATGGCGAGCAATGCTGACACTCGACCCGCCAAGGCCTCCGGCACCTACCGGATCGGCGGTGACCTGACCGTCGACCGGCTCGGATACGGGGCAATGCAGATCACCGGCCCGGGCGTCTGGGGCGACCCGAAGGACCCGGCCGAGGCGGTACGGGTCCTGCGCCGGGCGTACGAGCTGGGCGTGACGTTCATCGACACCGCCGACTCGTACGGGCCGTTCGTCTCCGAACTGCTGATCAAGGAGGCGTTGCACCCGTACGCCGATGATCTGCTCATCGCGACGAAGGCCGGCCTGTCGCGCAGCGGCCCGGGTGACTGGCGTCCCCTCGGCCGGCCGGAGTATCTGCGGCAGCAGTGCGAGCTGAGCCTGCGCCACCTGGGCCTGGAGAGCATCGGGCTCTACCAGCTGCACCGCATCGATGCGAAGGTGCCGCTGGCCGATCAGCTCGGCGAGTTGGTGCTGCTCAAGGAGGAGGGCAAGATCCGACACATCGGCCTGTCCGAGGTGACCGTCGAGCAGATCGAGGCGGCCCGCCAGATCGCGCCGATCGCCTCCGTGCAGAACCTCTACAACCTGGTCAACCGCAAGGCCGAGGACGTCGTCACCTACTGCGAGAACAACGACATCGCCTTCATCCCGTGGTACCCGATCGCCACCGGCGAACTGGCCCGCCCCGGCGGCCCGCTGGACGCGATCTCCACCGAGCACGGCGCCACCCCCGCCCAGCTCGCCCTGGCCTGGCTGCTGCGCCGCTCCCCCGTCATGCTCCCCATCCCCGGCACCTCCTCGGTAGCCCACCTCGAGGAGAACGTCGCCGCCGCCCAGGTAACCCTCACCGACACCGAATACGAAACCCTCTCCACCGCCGCCTAACCCCCACCCCCACCCACCCCCTCCCCCCGCCCCGCCCCCGCGATCTTGCACTTTTGGTCGCCTGAATACGCCCTATGCCCTTAATGTCCCGTCGATAAGTGCAAGATCGACGATGCGAGAGGGCGGGGGCGACGCGACGAGGGGGTAGGGGGGTGGGGCGGGGGTGGGACGGGGGTGGGGTGGGGGAAGGGTTAGAGGGCTAGGCAGGAGGGGTTGATGGGGTGGTCGCGGAGGGCTTGGCGGATGATCGAGTACGTGGTGCCGTCCACGACCAGGGCGAGGTGACCCACCACGCGTAGGGGGCACTTGGCCTGGATGAGGACGTTCGTCGCGCCGTCGGCCAGCGTGGCGTTGTCGACCGGGCGGACGAGTTCGTCCTGCCAGGTGCGTACGGTGGTCCAGCGGACCGAGCCCGGAGTGTCGTCACCCGCGTTGAGCGCGGCGAGGAACGACGAACCGATGGTCATCTGCTGGCAGGCGACGATTCCGGCGCAACTGCCCAGGCCGAGGAACGCCAGCATGTTGGCGACGTAGGTGCCGTACTGGGGGGTGCCGAGGCTGACGTAGCGACCGATGGTGTCGCCACCGCCCAGATTTTTGATGTAGTACCGACTGACCAGGCCACCCTCGGAGTGAGCGACCAGGTCGATCTTGGCCGCGCCGGTGCTGGAGCGGACCGTTCCGACGAAGGTGCGCAGGCTGCCGGCGGAGGCGGCGATGTCGCCGAGCCCGAGATTGGGCAACTCGTAGACCCAGACCCGGTAGCCGTCGGCGCGCAGCCGGGCAGCCAGCGGCTGGTACACCGCGGCGATGCCGCTGAGCCCACCGACCACGATCACCGGGTTGGCATTGGCGAGGGCACCGAGCCCGTCGCCGGCCGCACTGGCGACCGACGCGTCGGCTGCCGTGGTCACGGCGGCGGTGCTGGCCGGTGCTTCGGCAGCCACCGCGGCGGCCGAGGTCACGGCAGCCGAGGCGGGGGGTGCCGACAGGACGGCGGCGAGGGTCAGCGCGAGGACGGGGACAGCCTTTCGGAGCAGCATCGCTGCACCTCCCAAGGGGAGAGCCCCGGGGTTGCCGGGGCAAAGGTGGGGGGTGTGTCCGATCGACCGTGCAATGATGATCCCGTCACAATCTAGAAACGTCAATGAAAAGTTACGCTCGGGTAGCCCCGACCTTCACCAGGCATCCAGGATGTCGACTGTCCATAGACGACGGACGCCGCCCGTACCCACCGGGGTACGGGCGGCGCACGGTCGCGGGGCAGACTCAGCTGGCGGGGGTCACCTCCGGCTCGGGCTCGGGGTCGGGCCGGGCCGGGCTGTTCTTGACGTACGTCGGGTGCAACTGCACCGGCTTCGTCTCCTGCTCGCGGCGCTGCCGCGCCCGTACCCGCAGGTTGAGGAACTCCACGAAGATGGAGAAGGCGATCGGCCCGTACACGTAGCCCTTCGGAATGTGCTGGTCGAGGCTCTCCGCGATCAGGCTCGCACCGATGATCAGCAGGAACGACAGGGCCAGCATCTTCACCGTCGGGTGCTGGTTGACGAAGTTGCTGACCGCTGCGGCCGAGACCAGCATGATGATCATCGCGATCACCACGGCGGCGATCATGATGGCCAGCTCGTCGACCATGCCGACTGCCGTGATCACCGAGTCCAGCGAGAAGACGATGTCCAGTACCAGGATCTGCGCGATGACCGCGCCGAAGGACACGACCTTCTTCTTCGACCGGCCGTGGTCGGAGCCCTCCAGGTGCTCATGGATCTCGTACGTCGCCTTACCGACCAGGAACAAGCCGCCGAGCAACAGGATCAGATCCCGCCCGGATATCTCCTGCCCGAGCACGGTGAACAGGGGCGCGGTCAACCCGATGATCCAGGACAGCGAGGCGAGCAGCAGCAGCCGCGTGACCAGGGCCAGCGAGATGCCGATCGTACGGGCTCGGGCCTGTTGATGCTCGGGTAGCCGGCCGGACAGGATCGAGATGAACACGACGTTGTCGATGCCCAGCACGATCTCCAGCAGGAGCAGGGTCGCGAACGCGATCCACAGCTCGGGACTGGTCAAGAATTCCATTCCATCCTCGACTCTCAGACCACCGCCGGGCGGGGCACCCGGAACCATCGGCGATCTGCGCAAGCATGGCGTACCGCGTCACCCCCCGCTCCGCAACCCCGGCCGGATCAGGGCCGGTCCGCGCGGCGACTGAGGGCTTCCCAGCGGGCGTACTCGGCCCAGCGGGTCCGCTCCAACTCGGCGACCATGTCGAACGCCACGCCACCGAGCACGATCCGGCGCGGCGGGGACGCCAGGTCGACGATCTCCCGCAGCACCCGCGCCGCGTCGGCCGGATCGAAGTCGCGGGACTCCCCCCACAGCCGCTCCAGCCGGGCCCGCAACTCGGCGTACGCCGGATTCGGGTCCGCCAGGGTCAGCCCCTTGGTGAACAGACCGGTCTCGTACCCGCCGGGACCGACCAGCGTGACGTGCACACCGAAGTCGGCAAGCTCCATCGCCAAGGCGTCGGAGATCGCCCCGACCGCGGCCTTTCCCGCGCCGTAGAGCCCGGTCGAGGCGAATCCGCCGGCCGATCCCATCGACGAGATCATCAGCAGGTGCCCGGAGCGCTGCTCGCGCAGGTACGGTGCGACCGCCTGGGCCACCCACAACACTCCGAACAGGTTCGTGTCCAGGTGCCGCCGGGCCTGCTCCTCCGAGACCTCCTCGATCATCCCCAGCAGCGCGCCGCCGGCGTTGTTGACCACCACGTCGAGCCGGCCGAACACCGCCACCGCACGTCGCACGCCGGCCATCACCGCCGCCCGGTCCGAGACATCCAGGGGGTACGCGACCAGCCGCCCGTCCGACCGGTCGATCAACTCGGCAAGGGGTGACACGTCCCGGGCGACGCCGATGACACGATCCCCGGCGGCGAGCGCCTCCTCGGTGAACGCCCTCCCCAGGCCCCGGCTCGCGCCGGTGATGAACCAGATGCGGCCCTTGGCATCCGTATCCACTGTCACCGATTCCTCCAATCCGGGCCGCCCTCGCGGCCAAAGACAAGACGATACGTACCGTCTCGTTTTGAGAGTGCCACACGAGGGCGCGGCAAGCAATCCGATACGTCTCGTCTTGCCTAAACTGCGTTCTCATGACCTCCCGAGCACCCGACCCGGGCCGCCGCAACCCACGGTCGCGCGCCGCGATCCTCGCGGCGACCCGCGAACTCCTCGCCGAGGCGGGTTTCCGGGCACTGACCATCGAGAAGATCGCGGCACGCGCCGGGGTGGGCAAGCAGACGATCTACCGGTGGTGGCCGTCCAAGGGCGCGGTGGTGTTCGACGCGCTACTCGCGCTGAGCGAGACGCCCGAGGGCGCCGAGTCCGGCACGCCCGGCACCGTCGAGTTGCCCGACACCGGGGACATCGACGCAGACCTGCGCACCGTCCTGCGAGCCACCGTCGCCGAGTTCGCCGACCCGGCATTCGAGGCGCCCCTGCGCGCCCTCTACATCGAGATGATCACGGACGCCGACCTCGCCGCGGACTACCGCCGCCGGATGGCGGCCCCCATCAACGAGGCGAAACGTCGCCGCCTGCGCACTGCGCAGGAGCAGGGACAACTCCACCCGGACGCGGACCTCGACCTCATCGTGGAGATGCTCTACGCACCCCTGACCCAGCGCTGGCTGCTCGGGACCGGACCACTCGACCGGGACTTCGCCGACCGCCTCGTCACCAACGCACTCCACGCGGCCCGAGCGCCGGGCGCCGCAGCACCTGATGATCAGCGCGAGTAGTGCTCGACGGCGCGGGCGCTCCGGCTGCGGCGGCGAGGAACGGCGGCTTGGTGCTGCTGCGGGGCGCGATGGCGATCTCGGCGAACGCATGGCCGCACTACTGACCAACAGCGCCGGCTGCCCGCACCGACTCCGGTCGCGGCCCGTCTGAACGGGGAGTTGCCCCGGCCAGCGACCGGGGCGACCATTGCGCAGAACCGGCCCGTGAATTCGCTGTTGGACAGATGTCCAGATCTGCTCGTCAAATCTCCTACAATCGTCGGGCTCGATCGCACGGATCTTTAATTTTTTCAGAGTCGTGACAGGCGACCGGATGCGGCACATTAAACGCGCCGGCAGTTCTCGACAGGCTTGACTGCCAACAGTTGAGGAAATCTTGAGATTGGCGATGTCGCCATAACGACGAGCACGGCAAAACGGCGCTCCATGCAGCGTCGCCACGGTCCCGGGAATCGCCGGAAAGCGGTGCCCCGGTCAAAGCGATCCATTGCTAGCCGCACCCAACTGTGCTTAGGTGGCGAACTAGATCCACCCGATCACTGTGGAGGGCTATCCATGCGTCAAGCTATTCCGTCAGCGTCACCAAGTCGGGTAAAGCGTCACGTCGCAGTCGCCGCCGCGCTGCTCATCGGCCTTCCCGGAATGGCGGTGTCAATTACCGCTCCGGCAGCCGCCCAACCGCTCGAATCGCACTGCGGAAACGAGACCGGCGGCAAGTCGGTCCAGGGCTTCATCAGCCACGAGGAACTGCGCCGCAGCCTCCAGCAGATCGAGCACACCAGCAACGGCAAGGTCCAGGTCGACGTCGCCGGCTACTCGAACCAGGGCCGCGAGATCTGGACGGCCCGGGTCGGCGAGGGCGACACCGTGGTCCTGGTGCAGAGCCAGATCCACGGCAACGAGATGCACGGCACCGCCGCCGTCCTCGACGCCCTGCGTACCCTGGGCAACAACTCGAAGCGGTCCGAAGAGATCCGCAAGGCCGTCACCATCGTCGCCATTCCGAAGCTCAACCCGGATGGCAGCGAGGCGGACGTTCGGCAGAACCAGCGCACCTGGAGCGACGTCGTCGCCGACTTCCCGCAGCTCGCCGACGCCCGCACGGCCTGGAACTACAACACCCGGGTCGGCGGGTTCGACGTGAACCGCGACTTCAACCCCAACCTCGACTACGTTCCGCAGGCTGCCCACTTCCCGGGCAACAGCGCCTCCACCGGCTGGTACATCACCCCGGAGGCGCAGACCGCGCGGGACGTGTACCGCGCGCTGGAGCAGGAGTTCGGCACTGTCGACATCTTCGCCGACCTGCACAACCAGGCCGCCTGCTACACCGGTGAGGGAATGGACGACTACACCACCCTCTCCATCTCCGGGCGCTTCATCAACAACCCCGCCCAGCACGGCAACTGGCCCAAGTTCAACTACGACGCCTCGCGTCGGGTGAACGTCGCGGTGTACGACGCCCTCCAGTCCGGCAACTCGCCGCAGAGCAAGGTGACCCTCTACCCGCAGAACACCAACCTGCCGGGCACCGCGCTTGGTTCGTTCGCCCTGCGGGGTAGCGCCACCATCCTGTTCGAGACCCGTGGGCAGACCCAGTCCTGGGGCCAGAAGCAGCACGGCATGCTGACCAAGCAGGTCGAGGACGGCCTCTTCGGCATCTTCAACGCGATCACCGACGGGACCCTGAACACCATCGACCCGGAGCGGTACGAGCTCATCCCCGAGCGCCGCAACGTCCCGCGTAACTGAACCGAGTAGCAACACTGTCGCCCCGGCCGTCGAGGCCGGGGCGACACCCGTTTCAGCAGCCGGTGGGCCGAGGGCGCGCGGTCAGGGACGCTCGGGGAACCGGGTGAGGAAGGCCCGCCAGGCGGCCGGGGTGAAGGTCAGCGCCGGGCCGGTCGGATCCTTCGAATCGCGTACGCCGACCACCCCGGGCAAATTGTCGGCGACCTCGACGCAGACACCGCCGTTGGTGGAGGAGCGCGACGAGGTACGCCACCGTGCGCCGGTCAGGTTGTCCATGTCTTCGCCGCCTCCTTGAGCATGTGGAGTGTCTGCCCCAACGGGAGCGCTTCGCCCCGGACCGCGTCCCACTCCAAACCGACGCGCGCTATCGGATCCGGCTGCCCAGTGGTCTGCGATTCAAGCTGATGGTCCACGCAGGCCGCACGGGCTCCGTCAGGCAGATCGGCCAGGATGAACGCCCCGGCCAGTCCCGAATAGATGCCAGCCGACAGCGGGACGACCTGCAACTGAATATGCGGCTGCTCGGCGCAACTGATCAGGTGGGCGACCTGCTCGGCCATCACCTCCGGGCCACCGCAGGCCCGCCGCAGCACCATCTCGTCCAACACCACGAACAACTGCGGACTCGGGTCACGGGCGAGCACCGCCTGTCGCTGTAACCGTGCCGCGACCCGCCGATCCAGTTCGGCAGCGGGCGTCCGCGCCGCCCGGAACGTCGCGCGGGCGTACGCCTCGGTCTGGAGCAGCCCCGGCACGAACGAGTGCTCGTACCAGCGCAGCGCCGTCGCCTCCCGCTCGATCTGAATCCATTCGCGCAGCCAGACCGGTGAGGAATCGCCCTTGACCAACTCGTCCCAGAGGGTCGCGAAGTAGCCGCCGGTCTCCAACGCGCCATCCACAGCGGTCAGGTAGGGCAGGGTCGGCGGCTTCGTGCCGGTCTCGATGGCGCTCACCTGCGAATCCGAGCAGAAGACCCGCTCGCCGAGTTGCGCCTGAGTCAGCCCGGCGGCCCCACGCCGACGCCGCAGCTCACGAAGCAGGTACTCCGAGGGCGAGATTCCCACGACTTCCACACCCTTCCCCGACGCTCTGCCCGACTCCACCCAAGCCCGGACCCGGCCGCTACGTTCCGCGATCGAGTGCTGACTATTCACACCGTATGGGGCGTACGTCCAAGGTGGAAGTAGCACGGCGTGCCTGGTGGAGGTCGATCCCCCCGACCCGGCAGGCGCGTACGTCCCGGGGGTCGCTGCCGGATGTCCCCACCGCAGCGACCCCCATCCAGAGCACCGCACTATCGCGGCGACCTTCGCCGCCCGTGGCAGGAAGTGGCCGTGGCCATCGGCCCGCCACACCGACCAGACGAGGAGGTGCCCGTGACATTGCCCAGGCCCGCGAATGCTGTCCCCGTCTCGCGCTGGAGGAGTCGCCCGGCCACCCCGACCCCCGGTGCACGGGAGGACGGCACCCCTCGCGTCGTACCCGGCGTCTACCTGCTGACACAGGAGGCGTCACCGCAGTTCGCCAAGCCGATCACGGTACGGGTCATCCGTGAACTGACCGACCGAAACAGCTTCCACGGCTGGGCCTGGATCCAGGCGTACGTACTCGACCGCAACGGCGACGCCGTCCAGCGCCGGGAGTTGTTCGTACGACCGGTCGGGCTTCGACCCGTACCCCCGCCGAGCAGAAGCCGGGCTCGGAGCCGGCGGCGCGGCACGGCCGGGGGCGACCGGTGAGGCGGGCGCACCTGCGCGATCACGTCCCGTACCGCCCGACCTGGCGCTGCCAGGCGTGCGGCAGCTTCTGGCCCTGCTCACCGGCGAAGCTGCGCCTGCTCGCCGAGTACCGGGGCAACATGCCAGGGCTGCTGGTCCACCTGGTCACCCTGCGCGAACAGGCCACCGAACAACTCGCCGACCTGCATCCCGACGCCTACCCGAACCTGCACCAACGCTTCACCGACTGGGTCCCGGTAACTCCCCCCGGATGACAGATCGAAGCAGCCCACATACCGAGGTGTCCGACGTCGAAACGGCGGTTGCCAACGCCGTCGCAAACGCCGCGCTCGCAGGCGTCGAATTCGACGAAGAGTGGAAGAGAACGCTTCGAGACGTCGCCACCGGCCTCATCGACGCTAACGAGCTGATCGCCCAGGAAATCGTCCGGTTCCGCAGCGACCGGGATGCGCAACGCTGACTCAGGCACCAGGCGCCGACCCGGCAGCCGAGCTGGCCGGTCGGCTGCCGGTCTATCTGGTGCCGCTACCTGAGCAAGCCACTAGACGGTGCCGTTAACCGATGGCCTCGACCTGACGGTGCAGCGCCCGGTATACGAAGTCGCTCCGCATCAGCGGGTCGGTGCAGGCAGCAGCCAGTCTCGATCGGATATCGGCGGCAACCTCCGGATGCCGGCGGGAGATCTCGACCAGCGTGTCTCCGACCTCGTCCCAGACCGGTGCGCTGCGGTCCCGAAACCGGGCCATCAGGGTGTCGAAGAGTTCCATAGTCGGTGGGGCGTACCGCAGGTGTCGCACGAGAGCGCGTCGAATCCGCCAATCTTCCACCTCGGCGACGATCTCCTGAGCGATGGCGGCGAGCGGTCCGGTCAGCATCCCTCCTGCGGCGAGGGCCCAAATAGCCCGCGCCCGCAGGTCCGGTGGATGCTCGCCGGTCGCGACTCCAACTGCGGCCGCGACCACCTCGCCGCCCAGCGCACGAATCTCGCCCAGCACCTCCATCGCCTGCACGCGCTCGGAGAGGTTCTCGCTTTCGGTGGTCGCCACCCGCACCAGCGCAGCGGTCACCTCATCGGTCCGTGTCTCGTTGCTGGTTAACGCCTTCATCGCCCGCACCCTGACGGCCGTGCGGCCCGGCCCGGTCGCCAACTCCACCGCCGCCGCAACCACCTCATCGGTCAACCGGCCACCGTCCGCCAACACCTTTATCGCTCTGGTCCTCGATTCGGGGGCCCCGATGCTCGTAGCCACCTCCATCGCCGACGTCACCGATTCACCGGTCAACCGGCCACACCGAGCTAGTTCCTCGACCGCAACCACCCGAACCTCAAAGTCAGCAGCACTGGTCGCCAGCTCCGCCAATGCAGCGACCACCTCCGGAGCAGGTTCCCCACCGGCCGCCAGTACCTCCGCCGCCATAACCCTGACGTCGACGCGATCAGCGCCGGTCGCCAACCCCACCAGCGCAGCGATCACCTCGTCAGTCAACACACCTGCCCACGCCAACTCCATCAACGCCAAAGCCGTGTCCTCCGACTGTTCCTTCGTCGTCAGTCCCACGACAGCCGCGATCAACTCATCGGTCAGCAGACCGCGAAGCGCCAACATCTCCACCGCCAACGGCCGATTGAACGGATCGGCGGCACTCGTCGCCATCTCCATTATCGCGTCAACCACATCAGGGGTGAAAGCATCAGCAAGGCGCAAGGCAATCAGCGCGAAACGCTTAACGTCCGAACCACAGTCGCTCCTCAACAACGCCAGAGCCGCCGCGACCACCGCATCGGTCCATGCATTCTGTTTTGCCAACACCACCATCGCCTGAATCGCCCGGTATGGATCAGAAGAATTCGTCGCAAGCCGCACGAGCCGGTTGCGGGTGGCAGGGAGGAGTTGACCGTGCGCAGCGGCTATCCCGGCCAGCTCACACCAACGTCCGGGCTCGAGGGCGTCGGGTATCCCCGCGAGCGAGTCAAGGATCTCCACCCAGGCGTCAACGGCGGCTCGGAAACGCTCACCAGCTCTGGTGCCCCCGAGTGCGCTCAGTCGCTGGACCAGGGCTTCCCGGTAGGCGGTGAAGCGGCATCGGCTGGAATCACGGTGGAGGTACTCCTCTATCGCCTGGTGCAGGATCTCGTCGATGGTCGCGGTCCGCGTCAGCGGCACGTCATCGGCCAGGACCCGGAGCATGAACAGGAAGTCACGTCCGAGCAGATCCTCGTACTCGCTGGGTTCTGCCGCAGGCCAGATCGCCTGCGCGACCACCTCGTCAATCTGCTCGGCGTAATCGGTGCCGATCAGGCCTAGGGCGAGCAGGATCGGTTCGTCGTAGCGGGGATCGTGCAGCCGGCGGCGGATCTCGCTCGCCCGGTTCTCGATCGGGCCGAGCAGGGCCAGCGCTCGGCCGGTGTAGTACTCCTCGAAGGTCAGGTGAGCGAAGCCGTACCTTCCAGGTGCCCGCTCGACAAGCAGCCCCGTGTGCGCGTCGACCTTCCTGACGAAGTCGAGCACCCCCCGACCCGGATCGGTGTCCAACGGGTCGGCGTCGCGCAACACCTGCGGATCCCAGGGGCTGCCGTGGTGCGCCGCCCAGAGCGGGCCGAGCACGTCGAGCAGTTCCAGCTTGCTGGCCGCGCCCTCGGGGCGATGCTCGTGCAGCCAGGCCCCGAGCCGTGCCAACCACCGGTTGAGGATCCGCTCGTCCGGCAGGTCGGCCTCCGCGACCCCTTGCGCGCTGCGCCAGGTGCGCCCCAGGGCGTGACACACCTCGATGTACGCCTCGACCCGCCGGTGCGGCAGTCGCCCACTGGAGCGGTGCACCAGGACCAGGGCGGTGAGCAGCAGCGGGTTGGCGGCCAGTCGGCGTACCCCCGGGGTGGTTTTCAGGGCCGCGCCGATCGCGGCGGCCTCCCGGGCGGCGGCCTCGCGGGTCGCGGAGGCGCTCCGCTCCGGGGTCTCGGCCCGTTCCACCTCCCGGCAGTAGACCTCCAGGAAAGCTTCGATCGTCGCGTCGTCCATCTCCGTCAACCGCACCGCGTGGAACGAGTCGGGTAGCGGCGCGGCCTGGTAGCCGGAGATCCGGCTGGTCACCACGAAGCGGTTGCCCTGCCGGGCATGCGCGGTGACGAAGTTGACCACCGCCGCGACCACCCCCCGCCGCAACTCTGCGGAGGCGATCTCGTCGAGACCGTCCAACAGCACCAGGCACCGACCGGTGTCGAGGTGCCTCTGGAGCAGATCGGCCAGGCCCGGCGTACGGCATTCGTGGCGGCGCAGGTGCTCGACGAGGAACTCGCCGATGCCCACCCGGGGGTAGCCGTGCTGGGCGTACTCGCCGATCCGCAGATAGATCGGCAGTCGGGTGGCCGGATCCGTGGAATCGGCGATCCGGGCCTTGGCATAGGTCAGGGCCAGGTAGCGCAACAGGGTCGTCTTGCCCGAACCTGGGTCGCCGAGCACCAGCAACTGGGCGTTCCTGCCGACCGTGTCCAGCACCGGCGTCGCTGTATCGTCCCGCTCACCATCGGCGGGGAACTTCCGGCCGTAGGTCAGCTGCAACCGGTCCAGGGCGGCCTCGAAGCCGGTCTGGTCGAGCTGACCGGTCTCCATCAGCGCGGTCAGCTTGTCGCGTTCCCGCGTGAACCACTCCCACGCCCGGTCACCGGGACGTCTGTCGACCTGGGCCTGCAACCCGACGAACACCTCGGTCAGCGGCAGCCGGACGGTGGTGTTGCGGACCACCCCCACGGTCGGCAGGTACCGGTGCTGGTCGATCAGCCAGGTCAGGTAGTGCAGCAGATCGTCTTCGCCGGCCCCGGCAGCACCCGACTGCTCGGCCAGCCTGCCGGTCGCCTGGGCGCTGTGGGCCTCGTCGGAACGGTGCAGCAGGGCTTGCAGCGCCGGTTCGCGGCGTACCTCGGTGCTCAGGGCGTCGAGGAACGCCTTGAACACCGGGCGGAGCAGGTTGATGCGGTCGAGTTGTTCGTCGTCGGACTGGAAGGTCCCCAGCGACTCGACGGCCCGCCGGGCCAGTGCCGCCGGCGAGGGTCGCGCACCGGGCAGGAGGACCTTCGCCAGCTCCATGGCGCCCTCATGCTGCCAGAAGTCAGGATTGACGTCGAAGTCTGCGAGCTGGTGCCCGTACGCCTGCCGGGTCTGGCCGAACGCGCGGTCCAACGCCTGCTCCAGCGCCTTGCGCTCCGGGTCGCCCACCAGGCGCGTCTTCACGCTCGTCAGTGCCGGGCCCGCCAACTGTCTGACCAACTGCGACATGATCGCTTTGGCCAGGGCGGAGGTGAGCGAGGCAGGTTCCACGGCCGCGCAGTGTAGTCACCGGCATCCACATCCATCACCACGCAACGTTTTCAGGGCGGTGTCCACAGTGTTCCCATCAGACGTCGGGACCACGCGCGACCAAGTCGCGATCATGGAGCGCGCGTACGATGCTGCTCCGTAATTCGATGACGAGGAGGATCATGTCCACGACACCGCAGACCTCATCGCTTCGGCTGGTCGCCGTCGACACGGGCATGCTCGTGGCCACTCTGGTCACTCTCGTCGGATACCTGATGCCCTGGTTCAAGAGGAACCGGGCTATGTGGTCGTTCTCCGGCTGGGAGTACGCGTCGCTCAGCAGCGGGGGTGGCTGGACTCTGATCACCTTCGCGTGGCTGCTGCTGGCTGCCGGGGCGGCACTGTGGGCAGGGCGGAGCGTGGTGGCGGCGATGACCGGCATGGTGGCCGCCGTGGGCACCCTGGTCAACGCGCTTGCGGTGGTGGCGGCGAGCTTCGCGATGTTGGGCGAACAGAGCAGCCTGAATGCGGTGGCCGAGCGGTCCTTCGGTGTCGGGCTGCCGATCATGGCGGCTGGCATCGGGTTGTTGCTGGCCACCTCCTGCCGGGCGATCGTCCGGTGTCATTTGTCGGAGGCCGCCGAGGACCGGTACGAGCCGTCGGCGTAGCGCTTGTGCATTGCGCAAGTCGCACGACCGCAATTCCTCGACCCGAATTGAAGATGCGGCCTACCATGCATTATCGCGACTAAAACAGGTTTGCGAGCTAATGGGCAATTCCTCCAGACGCTAGCCCACGCAGGCTATCTCGATTCAACTAATTGACGGTTACGGATAGATTTCGTTATTCTTGCGCGGCAGATGGCGCTCTGCATGTTCGACGGGGTCCCACACTCAGCGTCAGCATGGGAGGAATCACCATGAACGATGCCGGAAAAGCCTGGCGACGGCGTTCCGCCAGCTCAGTGGCGATTGCAATGGCGACTGCCCTACTGGTCTCGGTGGCCCCGTCACCGGCGGCCGCAGCCGAGGGCAACATTCTCGGCGCCAGCAACCCGAATGCCATTCCGGACAGCTACCTCGTGGTGCTCAAGGACGACACCGCCATGAAAACCCAGGCGCTGACCCGCGAGTTGACCACCACATACAACGTCAAGGTCACGCACACCTACTCGCATACCCTGCATGGGTTCGCCGGCACGATGAGCGAGGCGGACGCGCGTCGGCTCGCCGCCCAGCCGGGAGTGGCGTACGTCGAGCAGGACGTCGAGGTCCGGCTCACGGGCACCCAGACGAACCCGCCGTCGTGGGGGCTCGACCGGATCGATCAGCGACATCTGCCGCTCGACAACACGTACATGTACCCGGACGCGACGAACAGGGTGCGGGCGTATGTGATCGACAGCGGGATCCGGACGACGCATGCCGATTTCGGCGGCCGGGCGGTCTGGGGTATCAACACCACCGGGGACGGGATCAACACCGACTGCAACGGCCACGGTACGCATGTCGCAGGCACCCTCGGTGGCAGGGCATTCGGAGTTGCCAAGAGCGTGTCACTGGTCGCGGTCAAGGTCCTCGGCTGCGGCGGAGTGGGTGCTATCGCGGGAATCATCGCCGGGGTCGAATGGGTGACCGCTCAACACGTGACCAGGACGACGGCGGTGGCGAACATGAGTCTCGGCGCCAAAGGCAGCAACCTCACCCTGGAGAACGCGATCCGGGGTTCCATCCTGAAAGGCGTGCTGTACACGATCTCCTCGGGTAACAACAACTCCGACGCCTGCGAATACACCCCGGCCAAGGTCCTCGAAGCGATCACGGTTAACGCCAGCACCATCGGCGACACCCGGGCATTGTTCTCCAACTGGGGCCGCTGCACCGACATCTTCGCCCCCGGCCAGGAAATCCGTTCCGCCTGGTACACCAGCGACAACAGCTCCTACATTGCCAGCGGCACCTCGATGGCCGCCCCGCACGTCGCCGGTGCCGCCGCCCTGATCCTCGGCAACAACCCCGGCCTGACCCCCCAGCAGGTAGGCAACGTGATCCTGGGCAACGCCACCGGGAACAAGATTCCCAACCCGGAGAGCTCGCCGAACCGGCTGCTCTACGTCGGCCCGACCGGGGTCATACCCGTTCCGGATGGTGCTCCGCTGAGCCCGACCGGTTCCTGATCCCCGACTCGCACCGCGGGGCCGCAGCAGAACTGCGGCCCCGGCTCAGCCCGCCTGCTCGCGTGGCCGGACGACGCTATGCGCGACGGTGAGCAGGGCGTCCTGACCGAACTGTTCCGGGTCGACAAGCACGGTCACCGCGACCCCCGGCTCGGTCAGCCAGAACGCCTGCGCATCGGTCGCCCGACCGGGCCCGTCGGGGTGCGGGAAGTCGACCAACTGCGAATCGTCGAGTTCCCGCTCGTGATAGTCGACGAGGAAGGCACGTAGCCCGTCGAGGTCACTCAGCCGCGGCCCGCGCAGCACATGCACCCGCAGATCCACCCGGTATCCGTCGGCGGTCTGCCGCTCCCAGATCCGGCTGGTGATCTGCACGTCCTCCCACTCGCTGGCGAAGTCGGAGACCAGATCGCCCAGCCCGCCCGGCAGATGTCCGATGTGGAACCCGTCAAGCATCCCGCCGTCACCCACTGCGCCACCTCCACCCTCGTCCCGCCGTCGGCGGTCAGTTGCCCAGTGCGCGTACCTTCGCGATGGTTTCCTGGACGTGCTGCTTGGCGGGCTCACCGCCCTGGGCGGCCTGCGCGAGCGCCTGCCGGTACGAATCGATCATGTTGATCAGCGGCCCGGCGGCGACGCCCTGCAACGCGCCCGCGACGAGTTGCCGTGCCTCGGCCGCGTCCTGCGCGGCGGCGGCCGTCTTCGCCTTCGCCTCGTCCAGCTTCTGCGCCGCTGCCGCCAGCCTGACGATCATCTCCGCTGCACTCACAAGCCCTCCCCCGCCTGACCCTCCGCCACCACGAGCAACCACAGAGGAGCCTACGAGACTCCCGCACCCGCCGCGACACCCTGAATCTCCGCGCAGACCTTGGTACGAAAGTGCCCCTGGAGGGGCGCTGACGTTCCAAGGTCTGCGCGGAGGTTCACCGCAGGGTGCGGATCAGGATGAGGTAGCCGCAGTAGGCGAGCGGGACGGCGAGAAAGCAGAGCAGGAAGCCGATCACCGGGTAGCGGGGTGCGGTCATCGCGCCGACGGCGGGCCGACCCCAGCGGCCGAGCACCAGCCAGCCACCGATCAGCGAGGCAGCGGGCAGGCCGGCACACATCCAGGAGAACAGCGTCCATCCGCCGACCACGCCGACCCCGGAGGCGAGCACCATCACCAGCATGATCAGCACCGACACGGCGGCGAACGCGAGGTAGACGGCGAACGCCCGGGCCATCGGCGACCAGGTCGGCAGCAGCGCCGGCTGCTGGGCGAGCACCTCCGTCTGCTGCGCGTACCGGTCGGCCTCGTCGGCCCACCGCCGGGCCATCTCCAGCTCCGTCGCCGCATCGACCTCCCCGGCCCGCTGCCCCGGCACCCCGGCCGCCGTCGCACTCACCGCCACCGGCAACGCCCGCTCCGCCTCCCCCACACTCACCTGGGGGTACGCCCCGACCCCCGACCGCCCCGGCGCGGCGGCTGCGCCGCCGTCCCACCCCGTCCCCGGTCCCGAGCCACCTGCTCCCGCGTGACCAGACGGCGCAGGCGGACCGGAGGTGGGCACGCCGGGTGGACCTGGCGGGCCGGAGGTGGGCATGCTGCCCGGTGGGCCGGAGGTGGGCGCGGTGCCCGATGGGCCGGGGGGTGGCGAGGTGACGCCGATGGTGCGGCCGAGTTGGTCGAGGCGCTGCCCCTGGGCGAGCAGTCGACGATCGAGGTATTCCACGGTCGCGCCGAGGTCCCGTCGCCGCTGCTCGTCGGCGGCGACACCCTGTTCGCTGGCGCGCTGCTGGGTGGACAGGTGACGGACCAGCGCGGCGTACTCGTCGAAGGTGGACACGTTCACTCCTGCCCCTCGGCGGTGTACCCATCGCGAGCGAACGGCACGATCAGCCGGATCCGCTGATCGTGCCGGTCGACCAGCAGGGCCCGGTCGGCTCGGGGCATGTACGCCAGGTCGTGCACCCCGAGGTGCAGGCCGAGGTCGGCGCCGGGCACGTTCAGCGCGACCAGGCAGGCGACGTCGTCGCGGTTCTGCGTCCCGCCGAGGTCGTCGGCGAGCCGGCGCAGCCCACGCCACCAGCCGAGCAGGTGCACCCCGTGGCCGGGGCCCTGGCGCAGCAGGGTACGCAGGTCGTCGTGGCCGGAACGGAAGGTGGCCGGATCGGACTCGGCGAGCAGCCCGGCTGCCGCGTCCATCCCGAACACCACCAGGTAGCTACGCCCCGGCGCGGCACCAAGCATGTCGCTTCCGACCGCCCCGGCGTCCCCTGCCGATCCACTCGCCACCGTCGGTTCAGCGGTCGGGCCGGGGCCGCCGGCTGCGGCCAGGGTGGCGAGGTGCCGGCGCAGGGCGGCGGCGTCGAGGCGTACCACGGGGTGGCCGGCGGTGGTCAGCGTGGCGGCGGTGTCGTCGGCCGCCGGGTCGGCGGCGGCGACCAGCGGGGCGAGCAGGAAGGTCGCCTCGCCGGGGGTGTGCTGCCGGGCCAGGCTCAGGGTGGCGGCGCGCAGCACCTCGGCACCGGCGGCGGAGGTGCCCACCACAGCCAGGTGCCGGCCGGGTGCGGTGTCCATGATGAACAGGGCGCTGGTGCCGTCCACGTCGACGGTGCGGCCGACCAGGGCCAGGGGGCGTCGGCCGCCGGGGCGCAGGCCGGTGAAGGTGGCGTCGTCCTCGACGCGGGCGGTCTCGTAGCCCCGGAACACCGACGGTGGCCGGGCATCCGACGGGCGGGCCTGCCACAGCTCGTGCCGCAGTCGGGTCAACTCGTCGACGGCGGCGTAGGCGTCGGGGAAGCGGATCACCGTGTTCGCGCCGGTCACGCCGGCGGCGGTGTTGATCACGGCCGAGCCGACCGGCAGGGTGGCCGCGGCGTCGTTGAGCGGGTCGAGCACTCCCCCGCCGCCGGGCAGCGCCACCCGCAACGCGAACTGCCCGAACACCGCCTCGGCGCGGCCGTAGAGTGCCTCGATGCCCGTCGTGCTCTGGCTGGCCAGCACCAGGTGCACGCCGTACGAGCGGCCCTTGCGGGCCAGTTCCTCCAGCAGGTCCACCGACTCGCGGGAGATCGGGTCGTTGCCGGCGAGCAGCACCTGGAACTCGTCGATCACGGCGATGATCCGTGGCACTGCGGTGGCGGCGGGCAGGTCGGCCAGTTTGGTGACGCCGTGACGTTTCAGCGCGGTGGCCCGCCGCTGCAGTTCGCGGCGCAGTTCCCGCAGCACGGCCACGCCGTACTCGCGGTCGCTCTCGATGCCGACGGCGCGGGCGTGCGGCAGCCAGGACGGGTCGCGGCCGGTGGGGACGAACTCGGTGAAGCTCACCCCCTCCTTGAAGTCGAGCAGGTAGAGCTGCAACTCGCTCGGGGCGTAGCGGGCGGCCAGCCCGTAGAGCACGTCGAGCAGGAACACCGTCTTGCCGGCGCCGGTGCGCCCGCCGACCAGCCAGTGCGGGGTGGCGTCGTCGAAGGCGATGGTGAACGGTTCGCGGCCGGCCCGACCGACCACGGTACGCAGTCCGGCGCGGGCCGAGGCGGCCCATCGTCGCGACGGCAGCAGGTCGGCGAAGCCGATCGTCGCGCCCCGGCGGGCCGCCTCGCCGAGGTGGGTGGCGAGCGCCGCGACCGAGGCCGGTGGCGGGTCACCATCGAGCCGTACCGGGACGGCCAGGCCGCTGCCGTCGGCGCTGAACGGTGCGTGCGGCGGGTCACCGACGCGGGCGTACCCGTCGATCATCCGGAGCACGGTGGTGGCGCCCAGCGGCGGCGCCGGCTCACCCGGACCGGCCGCCCGCCAGCCGGCGAGCAGGACGCAGACGGCGGCGGCCGGACCGGCGTGGGTGAGCGCGGCGAGCCGGGCGGCGTCCCGTGGCGACGGCACCGACGCGGCGACCAGCACCAGCAGGTCCTGGTCCGGCCGGGCGGCCTGCCGGGCGGTACGGGCGTGCTGTTCGGCGGCGTCGAGCAGCGCGGCGACCTCCGGCTCGGTGGTGGCCGGCGGGTCGATGACGCCGGCGTCGAGCAGGGGTCGCAGTGGACCGAAGGTCGCGCCGAGGGCGGCGCTGTCGCACCCGGCGACCCGGACGCCGCCGGGTGCGGCGGTGGCGAGCAGTCGCAGCACGACCGCGCGCAGCAGTCCGGCCACGGCCGGGTCGCGGGCGTCGGTGTCGACGGCCAGGTGGTGTCCGGCGCCGAGCGGCACCAGGACGGGGAAGCCGCCACCGGCGGTGACCGCCTCGCCGAGGCGTACCGGCACCGGTTGTCCGGCCAGCGGGGTGCCCGGCGTCGGGGTGGCCAGGGTGCCACCGACCCGGGCCAGCAGGGCCAGCAGGTCGGGGTCGACCGTCGGGGCGGTGGGTGTGCTCTGCTGCAACGTGTGCCGAGCGGCGTCGAGGTGGGCCCGGGCGGCCCGGTGTGCGCCGATCGCCTGCCCGTACGCCGACGCGAGCCTGCCCAACGTCTGCCCCTCCGCCGACGGCCGTCTGGTCGGTGAAACCCTAACGGACCGCGGCGAGGCGGGCACGTGTCCGCACCCGGACGTGTCGGCTCCACGGTGGACGACGTCGGCCGGCGGTACGCGGGCGCGGACCGCCGGCCGTCGTGGGTGGGCGGTCAGCCGGTGACCGCGTTGAGCGCCGGCAGGTAGCCGTGGCGGTAGCCGTCGGCGTTCGGGTGGTACGCCTCGATGACGCCGGTGACGTCGCGGATCCACGGCTGGGCGGCGCAGACGCCGTGACCGGCGAAGGTGGGCCGGGTGTCGGCGAAGGTGGCACCGGCTGCGGCGGCCCGGTCGGCGGTCACCTGGGCGAGCACGTCGGCGGCCTCGTTGAGCAGAATGCGCTTCTGGCTGCTCATCGCCAGCAGACCACACGAGCCGGTCTCGAACAGACGCGGGTAGCCGAGCACGATCAGCCGGGCATTGGGGGCCCGGTCGCGGATGGCGGCGTAGGTGCGGTCCAGCCGGGCCGGGAGCGTACCGGTGGCGAAGGCTTTCGCCTCGTTGACGGCGTTGGTGCAGCTGGAGGTGCTGCCGAAGCGGCAGCTGGTCATCACGTCGGCGAACCCGGCGTCGTTGCCGCCGATGGTGATGGTGACCATGGTGGTGGTGCTGCTCAGCGAGCTGAGCTGGTTGTTGAGCACGTCGGCGGTGACCGCGCCGCCGCAGGCGGGGAAGCGGAAGCTGGCCACGTTGTTGGCCGCGGCCCACAGTGGGGCGTACGACTTCTGGCTGCGCAGGCAGGTGGACAGGTCGTACGGGCCGGCGCCGACCCCGGAGGAGTACGAGTCGCCGAGGGCGACGTAGTGGATGGGGGCGGCGGCTGCCTGGGCGGCGGCGGGGACGGCCAGCGCGCCGAGGGTGGCGGTGGCGAGGGCGACCAGCGCGGCGAGGGCGCGGGCCAGCGGACGGTGGGGCATGGACGGACCTCCACAGGGGGGTGATGGTGGAGCCCGAGAACCGCGCGCGTGGCCAAGGGTTGTTACTGGGCGGTAATGCTATCGAAACAAGTGAATGAAGGGAATAGCCGACGGCACCCGCCTGATCCAGGCGGGTGCCGTCGGTGTGCTGTTAACAGGGGACCCCTGCTCTACATGAGACGTTAAGAGGGGGCCCTTCCTTACACCGCGAGTGGGCGGGAGCCGGCGTGCACGGGCGCAGGAAGCGCGCCCACCCCGCCGAGGTAGGTGTGGATCGCCGCGGCGGCGGCCCGGCCCTCGGCGATCGCCCAGACGATCAGCGAGGCGCCCCGGTGCATGTCACCGGCGACGAAGACACCGTCGGACCCGGTCTGCCAGTCGGCCCGCGAGTCGATCGCGCCCCGGGCGTTGCGGGCGACCCCGAACTGCGCCAGCAGCGGCTGCTCCTCGGTGCCCTCGAAGCCGATCGCCAGCAGCACCAGGTCGGCGGGCAACTCCCGCTCGGTGCCCGGCACGGCGGTGACGATCCGCCGGCCGTCGCGCTTCTCGACTGTCACCTCGGCGATGCGTACCGCCCGGACCGCCCCGGTGCCGTCGTCGACGAACTCCTGCACCGCCACCGCGAAGACCCGCTCGCCGCCCTCCTCGTGGGCCGCGTACTCGCGCAGGATCCACGGCCAGGTCGGCCACGGGTCGCGCGCCTCGTCGCGGGCCCGAGGTGGCTGCGGGTACAGGTCCAACTGGTGTACGCCGGCCGCACCCTGCCGGTGGGCCACCCCGAGGCAGTCCGCCGCGGTGTCGCCGCCGCCGATGATGACCACGTGCTTGCCGGCCGCGTCGATAGGCGTACCGTCGGCCAGGGTGGCCAGGGCGGGCCGCCCCTCACCGGCCGCGGCCACCACCCGGTTCGCCGCCACCAGATGCGCCATCGCCTGGTGTACGCCCCGCAGCTGCCGGCCCGGGGTGTCGGTCTCGCGGCCCTGCAACGCACCGCAGGCCAGCAGCACCGCGTCGTGCTGCTCGCGCAACTGCTCGGCGGTGATGTCGACGCCGACGTTGACCCCGGTACGGAACTGCACCCCTTCGGCGGTGAGCTGGGCCAGCCGGGTGTCGATGTGCCGCTTCTCCAGCTTGAAGTCGGGGATGCCGTACCGCAGCAGGCCGCCGATCGCGTCGTCGCGCTCGTACACGGTGACGGCGTGACCGGCGCGGGCCAGTTGCTGCGCGGCGGCGAGCCCGGCCGGGCCGGAACCGACCACGGCGACGGACCGCCCGGTCGGCGGCGGCACCGCACGCGGGGTCAGCCCCCGGGCCACCGCGGCGTCGGCGATCTCCACCTCGACCTGCTTGATGGTCACCGGGTCACCCCCGGCGATGCCGAGCACACACGCGGCCTCGCAGGGCGCCGGGCAGAGCCGACCGGTGAACTCGGGGAAGTTGTTGGTGGCGTGCAACGACTCCACCGCCGCGTCCCAGTTGCCGGTGCGGACCAGGTCGTTCCAGTCCGGGATCCGGTTCGCCAGCGGGCAACCGGCGGTGTCGCTGTGGCAGAAAGGGATGCCGCAGTCCATGCACCGGGCCGCCTGCTCGCGGATCAGCTCCTCACCGGCCGGTGGGTAGACCTCCCGCCAGTCGCTGATGCGCACCGGCACCGGCCGGCGCGCCGGCACCCGGCGGGGGTAGCGCAGGAAACCGTTCGGGTCAGGCACGAGCCACCTCCTGGGCGACCACCCGGTTCGCGGGTGCCAGCGACACCTCACCGGGCGTCGGCTGCGACGCCTCGGTGGGCGCCGGCTGCGACGCCTCGGTGGGCGCCGGCTGCGACGCCTCGGTGGGCGCCGGCTGCGACGCCTCGGTGGGCGCCGGCTGCGATTGTGTGGCGGCTGGCGCCGCCAGGGCGCTCATCACCGCGTCGTCGACGTCCTGGCCGGCGGCTTCGGCGGCCTGCATGATCTCCATGACCCGGCGGTAGTCCCGGGGTACCACTGCGGTGAACTCCTCCACCGCCTCCGGCCAGCGCTTGAGCAGCTGTTCGGCGACCGCCGAGTCGGTCTCGGCGAAGTGCCGCTGCACCAGCTCGTGCAGTCGGGCCCGCTCGGTCTCGCTGGGCGCGGACAGGTCGACCAGTTCGGTGTTGACCCGCCGCCGGTCGAGATTCCAGACGAAGGCGGTACCGCCGGACATGCCGGCGGCGAAGTTGCGCCCGGTCGCGCCGAGCACCACCACCGTGCCGCCGGTCATGTACTCGCAGCCGTGGTCGCCGACGCCCTCGACGACGGCTGCCGCACCGGAGTTGCGGACCGCGAACCGCTCCCCCACCCGACCGCGCAGGAAGACCTCGCCGCCGGTGGCGCCGTACAGGATGGTGTTGCCGGCGATGATCTGGTCCTCGGCACGGCCACCCGGTGCGGCGTCGGGGGCGACGAACGGCGACGTCGGTGCCGGCCGGACGATCAGCCGCCCACCGGAGAGTCCCTTGCCGACGTAGTCGTTGGCGTCGCCGTACAACCGCAGGGTGACCCCGCGGGGCAGGAACGCCCCGAAGGACTGCCCGGCCGTGCCGCGCAGGGTGAACTCGATGGTGTCGGTGGGCAGCCCGGCACCGCCGTAGCGGCGGGTGACCTCGCCACCGAGCATCGCGCCGACGCTGCGGTGCTCGTTGCGGATCGTCACCTCGGCCCGCACCGGCGCGCCGTCGCCGTGCAGCGCCGGCTCCGCCAGCGCGATGAGCTGGTTGTCCAGCGCCAGCTCCAGGCCATGATCCTGAGCGCGTACGCCCCGACGCGCCGTCTGATCGGGCAGCTGCGGCAGGTGCAGCACCCGGTGCAGGTCGAGCCCGCCGGCCTTCCAGTGCTCGATCGCCGGTGCCACGTCGAGCAGCTCGGTGCGGCCGATCGCCTCGTCGATGCTGCGCAGACCCAGCTCGGCC
Source organism: Micromonospora maris AB-18-032 (assembly GCF_000204155.1). Lineage (NCBI taxonomy): Bacteria > Bacillati > Actinomycetota > Actinomycetes > Micromonosporales > Micromonosporaceae > Micromonospora > Micromonospora maris. Next base: position 4,901,503 of record NC_015434.1, read on the forward strand.
AGGTAGCCGCGGATCTCCTCGGCGAGGAAGAGGAAGAAGTTCTCCACGAACTCCGGCTTGCCGGTGAACCGCTCCCGCAGCACCGGGTTCTGGGTGGCGATGCCGACCGGACAGGTGTCCAGGTGACAGACGCGCATCATGATGCAGCCGGAGACGATCAGCGGGGCGGTGGCGAAGCCGAACTCCTCGGCACCGAGCAGCGCCGCGACGATCACGTCCCGACCGGTCTTGAGCTGGCCGTCGACCTGCACGGTGACCCGGTCGCGCAGCTTGTTGAGCAGCAGCGTCTGCTGCGCCTCGGCCAGGCCCAGCTCCCACGGGGTGCCGGCGTGCTTGAGTGAGTTCAGCGGGGACGCGCCGGTGCCGCCGTCGTGGCCGGAGATCAGGATGACGTCGGCCTTGAGCTTGGCCACGCCGGCGGCGACCGTGCCGACACCGACCTCGCTGACCAGCTTGACGTGCACCCGGGCGGCCGGGTTGACGCACTTGAGGTCGTGCACCAGCTGGGCGAGGTCCTCGATGGAGTAGATGTCGTGGTGCGGCGGCGGGGAGATCAGACCGACGCCGGGGGTGGCGTGCCGGGTCCGGGCGATCCACGGCCACACCTTGTTGCCGGGCAGCTGCCCACCCTCGCCGGGCTTCGCGCCCTGCGCCATCTTGATCTGCAGGTCGTCGGCGTTGACCAGGTACTCGCTCGTCACCCCGAACCGGCCACTGGCGATCTGCTTGACCGACGAGCGACGCAGCGGGTCGTGCAGCCGGTCGACGTCCTCGCCGCCCTCACCGGTGTTGGACTTGCCGCCGAGGCGGTTCATCGCGATCGCCAGGGTCTCGTGCGACTCGGCCGAGATCGACCCGTACGACATGGCGCCGGTGGCGAACCGCTTGACGATCTCGCTGGCCGGCTCGACCTCCTCGATCGGCACCGGCGGCAGTTCACCGGTACGCAGCCGGAACAGCCCGCGCAACGAACCGGCCTTCGCGGCCAACTCGTCGACCTTGGCGGTGTAGCTGCGGAACACGTCGTACTGGCGGCTGCGGGTGGCGTGCTGGAGCAGGAAGACCGTCTCCGGGTTGAACAGGTGCAGTTCACCCTCGCGACGCCACTGGTACTCCCCGCCCACCGGCAGCCGGTCGCTTGCGGTGAGGCCGGGTGCCGGCCAGGCCAGCGCGTGCCGGGCGGCCACCTCGGCGTGGATGCCGTCCAGACCGACGCCGCTGATCGTGCTCGGGGTGCCCCGGAAGTAGCGCTCGATCAGGCGGGTGTCCAGCCCGACCGCCTCGAAGACCTGCGCGCCGCAGTACGACGACACCGTTGAGATGCCCATCTTCGACATGATCTTCAGGACGCCCTTGCCGAGCGCCTTGACGTAGTTGCGGATCGCGGCGCGCGGCTCGACGCCGGCCAGCGCGCCCGTGGAGATCATGTCCTCGACCGACTCGAAGGCCAGGTACGGGTTGACCGCCGCCGCGCCGTAGCCGATCAGCACCGCCGCGTGGTGCACCTCGCGGCAGTCGCCCGACTCCACGATCAGCGCCACCTGGGTGCGGGTCTGCTCGCGGACCAGGTGCTGGTGCACCGCCGCGGTGAGCAGCAGCGACGGGATCGGGGCCAGGTCGGCGTTGGAGTCCCGGTCGGAGAGCACCAGGATGCGTACGCCGTCCTCGATGGCCTCGGAGACGTGCCGGCAGATCTCGGTCAGCCGGGCCTTGATCCCGGCGCCGCCGTCGCGGATGCGGTAGAGCCCGGAGACCCGTACCGCTTTGAAGCCGGGCAGGTCGCCGTCCTCGTCGATGCTGAGGATCTTGGCCAGCTCGTCGTTGTCGATCACCGGGTAGGGCAGCACGATCTGCCGGCAGCTCGCCGGACCCGGGTCGAGCAGGTTGCCCTCCGGGCCGATGGTCATGGCCAGGCTGGTCACCAACTCTTCCCGGATGGCGTCCAGCGGCGGGTTGGTGACCTGGGCGAAGAGCTGATGGAAGTAGTCGTAGAGCAGCCGGGGCCGGGTGGACAGCGGGGCGATCGGGGTGTCGGTGCCCATCGAGCCGATCGGCTCCGCGCCGGTACGGGCCATCGGGGCGAGCAGGATCTTCAGCTCCTCCTCGGTGTAGCCGAAGGTCAGCTGGCGGCGGCGTACCGAATCGTGGGTGTAGACCTGGTGCTCGCGGGCCGGCAGGTCGTCCAGCTCGATCAGCCCGGCGTGCAGCCAGTCGGCGTACGGCTGGGCGGCGGCCAACTCGGTCTTGATCTCGTCGTCGTGCACGATCCGACCGGCGGTGGTGTCGACCAGGAACATCTTGCCGGGCTGGAGGCGACCCTTGGCGACCACGGTGGCCGGGTCGAGGTCGAGCACGCCCGCCTCGCTGCCCAGCACGACGAGCCCGTCGGCGGTCTGCCACCAGCGGCCCGGCCGCAGGCCGTTGCGGTCGAGCACCGCGCCGACGATCTCGCCGTCGGTGAAGGCGACCGAGGCCGGGCCGTCCCAGGGCTCCATCAGGCTGGCGTGGAACCGGTAGAAGGCCCGCTTGTCGGCGGCCATGTCCGGGTCGTTCTCCCAGGCCTCCGGGATCATCATCAGCACCGCGTGCGGAAGGCTCCGCCCGGCCAGGTGCAGCAGCTCCAGGACCTCGTCGAAGTTGGCCGAGTCGGAGGCGGCGGGGGTGCAGATCGGGAAGACCCGACGGATGTTGCCGGACAGTTCCGGGGTACGCAGCAACGCCTCGCGGGCCTGCATCCAGTTCCGGTTGCCCCGGATCGTGTTGATCTCACCGTTGTGGGCGATGAACCGGTACGGATGCGCCAGCGGCCAGGACGGGAACGTGTTGGTGGAGAAGCGCGAGTGCACCAGGGCGATGGCGCTGTCCACCCGCTCGTCGGTCAGGTCCGGATAGTAGGCGGGCAGCTGGTCCGGGGTGAGCATGCCCTTGTAGACCATGGTCCGCCCGGACAGCGACGGGAAGTACGCCGGCACGCCGCGCTCGGCGGACTCCCGCTCGGCCTGCTTGCGTACGCAGAAGGCGACCCGCTCCAGCTCCAGACCGCGCAGCGGGGAGCCGGCCGGGCCGGCCGGGGTGTCGGTGAGCCGACGGGCGGCGAGGAACAGCTGCCGCACCCGGGGCATCGCCGCCAGCGCCGTGGCGCCGAGGTCGGACGGGTCGACCGGCACGTCCCGCCAGCCGAGCAGCTCCGCCCCCTCGACCAGGGCGTACTTCTCGACGACCTGACGGGCACGGGCCTCGCCGGCGTCGTCGTCGGGCAGGAAGACCAGACCGGTGGCGTACTCGCCGGCCGGAGGCAGCGGGAAGTCCACCACCGCGCGCAGGAACGCGTCCGGCACCTGGATCATGATGCCCGCGCCGTCACCGGTGTTCGGTTCCGCACCGCGGGCACCCCGGTGGTCCAACCGGCACAGGGCGCCGAGACCGTTGGCGACCACCGTATGGGAGCGTCGACCGTGCAGGTCGGCCACGAAGGCAACACCGCAGGCGTCGTGCTCGTGGGCGGCGTCGTAAAGGCCGGCGGGGGACGTCACCTGGGGGTGTTGCGGTGCCGGCTGGGGGCGGTGTGGGTACGCAAAGGCCACCGGGCCTCCTGTCGTCACTCAGGGTGGATCATGGTCGGGACGACGTCGGCCCTCTACACGGACTTCTGAGTCTACGTTAGGGCTGGGTACGCAGGGCCAGTGCAGATTGATCACACCGTCCAGACTCTGGGACAGGTAGTCTCGCCGGGTGGATGCAGACCACGCTGACCTGCTGGGCCGATTGGAACAATTTTATGACGCTGTGCCGCGAGACGCCGCTCGCGCGGAGGATCACGGTAGTTGCGTCCTGTTCGTCCGCGAAGGCAGTGGATGGCCGTTCTACGCCCGCCCTCGTCGCGGCGCGGACCGGTCCCCGTCGCTGGCCGATCTGACCGCGGTTCGCGCCCGACAACGCCAACTGGGCCTGCCCGAAACCCTGGAATGGGTGCACGAGATCAACCCCGACCTGCTCACGGTGGCCCGCTCGGCCGGCCTCGCCGTGCTGGAGGCCCCGCTGCTGGTGCTCGACCCGACCACCCTGGCCGACCCGACCACCTTCACCGACGTACCGGTGCGACTCCTGACCGCCTCGACACCGCCCACCGCCGCCGACGTGGCCGCCCGCCGGGCCGTCGCCGCGATCGGCTTCGCCGCCCCCGGCACGAGCCGCGGCGAAGCCGGACCGGCCCAGCGCGACACCGCCCTGTACGGCCTGGAGGTCGCGGCCCTGGACGAGGAGCTGACCCGCATCGCCGACGGCAGCCGCCTCGCCGCCCTCGCCGAGACGCCCGAGGACGGGGCCCTCGCCAGCGGCATGGCCATGCGCGTCGACGACGTCGCCGAGATCGCCGGAGTCGCCACCCTGCCCAGCGCCCGCCGCCGCGGACTGGCCACCGCCGTCACCGCCGCCCTGTCCCATGCCCTGCTCACCGAGGGTGTCGAGGTGATCTTCCTCTCCGCCGGCAGCGACGAGATAGCCCGCGTCTACCTCCGCGCCGGCTTCCGCCGCATAGGCACCGCCTGCATAGCCGAACCCCCCACCATCCCCCCACCCTGACCCCCACCCCGCCGCCCTCCCTCCCTCCCCCCACGCCCCCTCCCCACGCCCTCTCCCGCGCCACCCCAGCCCCGCCGCACTCCGCGATCATGGACTTTCGGTCACCCCTTCATCCCGTTCTGCCACCCTTTACACCGACCAAAACCGCATGATCGACGCCGCACGAGCAGTCAGGGTGCAGGTGAGCGGACGCAATCCGCCGCAAGCCCGCCACGCCCCCACGATCATGGACTTTCAGTCACCCCTTCATCCCGTTATGCCACCCTTTGCACCGACCAAAACCGCATGATCGACGCCGCACGAGCGGTCAGGGTGCAGGTGAGCGGACGCAGTCCGCCGCGAGCCCGCCACGCCCCCGCGATCATGGACTTTCGGTCACCCCTTCATCCCGTTATGCCACCCTTTGTGCCGACCAGAACTGCATGATCGACGCCGCGAGAGGGGCGAGGGTACGGGGCGGCGGCGAGCGGGGAGGGAAGGGAAGGGAGGGGGCGGGAGGGAAGGGTGGGGTTAGGGGGGTGGGGGGCGCCACTGGGCGGCTACGGTGGCGGCCGTGCCGAGGATGCGCGGGGTGATGGTGTTGAGGGCGACGTCACGGGCGCGCAGGGCCAGTCGGCCCCGGGTCTGCAGCACGGCGGACATCCGACGGGTCTGACGGACCACGGCGGCCGCGCGGGGGCGACGCGCCCGGTCGTACGCGAGCACCGCGTCGGGCAGCGTGGACTCACGTAGCAATGCGGCGAGCGTCGCGGCGTCCTCGAACGCGAGGCACGCTCCCTGGCCGAGATGCGGCGGCATGGCGTGGGCCGCGTCGCCGAGCAGCACCACCCCGCCCGGTCCGAGCGGGAAGCCGTACGCCTTCGGCAACGGGCGCAGCTCACGGATCTCCTGCTGCACCAGGTCGTCGGGCTCGGTGGCGGCCAGCAACTCCTCGACAGGCCCGGGCCAGCCGGCGTACCAACGGCGCAGCAGCGCCAACTGGGTCTGCGGCGGCTCGGGTCGGGCAGCGCCCGCGGCGGTGGCCATCCAGTAGATGCCGCCCCGGCTGGAAGCGCCGGAGGAGCCCCGCTCACCCAGCGAGGCGGCCACGAACCGGTAACCCGCGCCGAGGATCTCGCCGCTGACCGACTCGGACAGGTTGGGTGCCCGGTACCAGGGGATCACCGCCCGCCAGGCGGCGCATCCGGAGCTGACCACGTTGGCTCCGGGGGCGAGCTGACGACGGATCACGCTGTCGACGCCGTCCGCCGCCACCACCAGGTCGGCTTCGTACAGGTGCCGGCCGTCGCCGACCGCCGGGCGGGCACCGGGTGCCGCTCGTACCGTTCGTACGGTCACCCCGGTGCGCAGCTCGACCCGGTCACCCAGCCCTGCGATCAACGCGTCGTGCAGGTCCTCCCGGTGCACCACGACGGGCAGCCGCTCGACCGGAACCGGACGCGGCTGGACCAGCCAGTGACCGTCGGGACGGCGTACCCCACCATCGGGCAGCGCCGTGGCGACCGCGTCCAGGCCGGCACCGAGATCGAGGGCACGGAGGGCGCGGACCCCGTTCGGCCAGAGCACGACGGCTGTCGGTTCCGGGCGGATCCGGTCGGCCTGCTCCAGGAGGGTGACCTGCCAGCCGGATCGGGCCAGCGCACCCGAGACCGCGAGGCCACCCAACCCGCCGCCGACCACCACCGCGGTCCGCATACCGCCCCCTCGTTCAGCTGTCGCGCTCGGCGGGCCGAGCCGACGCGGCCGCACCACCGTCGGTGGCCGCGTCGCCTGGCCGCTCCTCGGCCGTGGCCGCATCGTCGGACCGGCCCGCGGCGGTCACCGACTCACCCGTCGCGGCATCGCCGGTCGAGGCGGTGCCCGTCCCGGAAGCACCGGTGGTGGTGCTCGTTCCGGAAGCGTCGGTGGTGGTGCCCGTAGCGGGATCGTCGGTGCCGGTGGGCTCGGGTGGCGCCTCGCCGGTTTCCTGCCAGTGGCGGAACTGCTCCTCGCTGACCACCCGGTAGCCCTCCGGCGCGACCGGCTGCTCGCCCGCCTGCCGGGCGGACAGGTCCACCTGGGAGACGTCGGAGGCCGCCGTCGAGGTCGCGACGGAGGCGCCGATCGGGATCAGGTACTGGCGCGGGCCGCGGACCAGCAGGAAGTACGCCAGCGCGCCGAGGAAGACCAGCGCGGCGGTCCAGACGTTGAGGCGTACGCCGAGGATGGTGTTCGCCTCGTCGGTGCGCATCATCTCGATCCAGAAGCGGCCGGCGGTGTAGCCCATCACGTACAGCGCGAACGCCCGGCCTCGGCCGAGCCGCAGCTTGCGGTCGAGGAAGAAGACAAGCGCCGCGACGCCGACGTTCCACAGCGCCTCGTAGGCGAAGGTCGGGTGGTAGAGCCCTTCCTCCAGGATCGGCCGGCCCGCCTCGTCGCGCAGCGCCTGCCCGCCGTCCATCCGGTGGATCTCCAGGCCCCACGGCAGGTCGGTCCGGCTGCCGTAGAGCTCGTTGTTGAACCAGTTGCCGAGCCGGCCGACCGCCTGCGCCAGGGGCAGGCCGGGTGCCAGCGCGTCGGCGACCACCGCGAAGGGGATGCCCAACTGCCGGGCGGCGAGCCAGGCGCCGACCGCGCCACCGGCGACCGCGCCCCAGATCCCGAGCCCACCCTCGTGGATGTAGAAGACCTTGATCGGGTCACCGCCGGTGCCGAAGTACGCCGCGGGTGAGGTGATCACGTGGTAGATCCGGGCGCCGATGATGCCGGCCGGCACCGCCCACAGGGCGATGTCCAGCACCGCGCCGGGAGCGACCCCACGCTGGCGCAGTCGCCGGTCGGTGACCCAGCAGGCCACCACGATGCCGGCGATGATGCACAGCGCGTACGCCCGCAGGGGAATCGGCCCGAGGTGCCACACGGCGGTGCTCGGGCTGGGGATGGCGGCAAGGTACGTCGGCGAGGCGAGACTCACGCGCGCACCCTACCGCTGCCAACCCCTCCCCCGTCACCCCGGCCCACCACCCCGACCACCCCCACACCCACCCCACTCCCCGCGATCTTGCACTTCCCGCCTCCACAAACCCTGACATTTCAGGCATATGTGCGACCAAAAGTGCATGATCGGCGAGAAAAGGGGTGCGGGGTTAGGGGGTGGCGGGGTGGCGGACGCCGGTGGCCAGGGCGGTGGTGAGGGTGGTCAGGGCCGTGAGGGCGGTGGGTTCGTCGGGGGTGTCGAGGAGGCAACGGATCAGGGCGCTGCCGACGATCACGCCGTCGGCGTAGCCGGCGACGGTGGCCGCCTGGGCGCCGGTGCCCACCCCGAGGCCGACGCCGACGGGCAGGTCGGTCACCTTGCGGACCCGGGACACCAGCACGGGCGCCGCCTCCGAGGTCTGCGTCCGGGCACCGGTCACACCCATCAGCGCGGTGGCGTAGACGAAACCGCGGCAGTGTTCGACAGTCATCGCCAGCCGCTCGTCCGTCGACGAGGGCGCGACCAGGAACGTACGGTCCAGCCCGTGGGCGTCCGAGGCGGCGAGCCACTCGCCGGCTTCCTCGGGAATCAGATCGGGCGTGATAAGTCCGGTGCCACCGGCCGAGGCGAGATCCCGGGCGAACGCGTCCACGCCGTACTGCTCGATCGGGTTCCAGTAGGTCATCGTGACCACCGGCGCGCCGGTGGCCGTGACCTCCTCGATGATCCGCAACGCGTCCCGGGTGCGTACGCCCCCGGCCAGCGCGATGTCGCTGGCCCGCTGGATGACCGGGCCGTCCATCACCGGGTCGGAGTACGGGATCTCCAGCTCGATCACGTCGACCCCGGCCGCCACCATCGCCTTCATCGCCGTGATGCTGCCCTCGACGGTCGGGAATCCGGCCGGCATGCAGCCGATCAGCACCGCCCGGCCCTCCGCCCGCGCCTTGTCGAAGACCACCCCGATCCGGCTCTGCTGCTCACTCATGCCGACTCCCCGTCCAGGATGCCGAAGTACCCGCCGGCGGTGTGCACGTCCTTGTCGCCCCGGCCGGAGAGGTTGACCACGATGGTGGGCTGCCGACCCAACTCGGCGGCGAGCTTCCCGGCGATGGCCAGGGTGCCGGCGAGCGCGTGCGAGCTCTCGATCGCCGGAATGATGCCCTCGGTACGGCAGAGCAGCTCGAACGCCGCCATCGCCTCGTCGTCGGTGATCGGCAGGTAGCTGGCCCGCCCGGTGTCGTGCAACCAGGCGTGCTCCGGGCCGACACCCGGATAGTCCAGGCCGGCGGAGATCGAGTGCGACTCGACCGTCTGCCCGTCGGCGTCCTGGAGCACGTAGGTGCGGGTGCCGTGCAGGACGCCCGCGGAGCCACCGGTGATGCTGGCCGCGTGCCGGCCGCTGGCCACCCCCTCGCCGCCGGCCTCGAAGCCGTACAGCCGCACCTGCGGGTCGTCGACGAAGGCGTGGAAGATGCCCAGCGCGTTGGAGCCGCCGCCGACACAGGCGGTCACTGCGTCCGGCAGCGCGCCGGTCAGGTCGAGGCACTGCTGCCGGGCCTCGTCGCCGATACCCCGGACGAAGTCGCGGACCAGCGCCGGGAACGGGTGCGGGCCGGCGGCGGTGCCGATCAGGTAGTGCGTGTCGTCGACGTTCGCGACCCAGTCGCGCATCGCCTCGTTCATCGCGTCCTTGAGCGTACGGCTGCCGGTGGTGACCGGGACGACGGTGGCGCCGAGCATCCGCATCCGGGCCACGTTCAGCGCCTGCCGCTCGGTGTCGACCTGACCCATGTACACCACGCAGTCGAGGTCGAACAGGGCGGCCGCGGTGGCGGTGGCGACGCCGTGCTGACCGGCGCCGGTCTCGGCGATCACCCGCTTCTTGCCCATCCGCCGGGTGAGCAACGCCTGGCCGAGCACGTTGCGGACCTTGTGCGCGCCGGTGTGGTTGAGGTCCTCGCGCTTGAGCAGCACCCGGGCACCGGCGCGGGCGGAGAAGCGGCGGGCCTCGTACAGCAGCGACGGGGTGCCCGCGTAGTCGCGCAGCAGCGCGCCGAACTCGGCGCGGAACGCCTCGTCGGCCATCGCCGTACGGTGTGCGACGTCCAGTTCCTCCAGGGCCGCGACCAGCGCCTCCGGCACGAACCGCCCGCCGAAACGACCGAAGTGACCGGCGGCGTCCGGGAACTGCGCCGCCGGGCCGGCCGACTCCGCGGTGCTCCTGCCGTGACCTGCGCTCATCGGGGAACCTCCCCCTCGAAGGACAACCGGTACGACGTCAGCGCACCGGACGGGGCGTGGCCGGGTGGTTTCCGGCGTTGACCAGTTCGGCCACCGCCTCGCGGGGACTCTTCTTGGTGACCAGGCCCTCACCGACCAGGACCGCGTCGGCACCCGCGGAGGCGTACCGGATCAGGTCGTGCGGACCGCGTACGCCGGACTCGGCGATCTTGACGACGCTGCTCGGCAGCCCCGGTGCGATCCGCTCGAACACCGACCGGTCGACCTCCAAGGTACGCAGGTCGCGGGCGTTGACGCCGATCACCTGCGCACCGGCCTCCAGAGCCCGGTCGGCCTCCTCCTCGTCGTGCACCTCGACCAGCGCGGTCATGCCCAGCGACTCGATCCGCTCCAGCAGGCCGACCAGCACGTTCTGCTCCAGCGCGGCGACGATCAGCAGCACCAGGTCCGCGCCGTGCGCACGGGCCTCGTGCACCTGATAGCTGGAGACCACGAAGTCCTTACGGAGCACCGGGATGTTCACCGCGGCCCGCACCGAGGCGAGGTCGTCCAGCGAGCCACCGAACCAGCGCCCTTCGGTGAGCACACTGATCGCCCGGGCCCCACCGGCGGCGTACTCGCCGGCCAGCTCGGCCGGGTCGGCGATCTCCGCCAACTGGCCCTTGGACGGCGATGAGCGCTTCACCTCGGCGATGACGGCGACGCCCGGCCGCCGCAGGGCCGCGTACGCGTCCAACGGCGGTGGGGCGGCGGCGGCGAGTTCGCGGATCCGCTCCAGCGGAACCTGCTCCTGCCGCCGGGCCACGTCCTCGCGGACGCCGGCCAGGATCTCGTCGAGCACGCTTGTCGGGGCGGCCGGAGAACCGGCTTTGTCCCCCTCCGCGTGCGCATGCTCAGCAGTCACCAACGGACTCCCCTCTCCGGGTGTCATGGGCCGATGCTAGGTGGCTCTGCCAGGCACCGCCCGCCGGGGGTATGGCGCTCCTCACGAAATGGCTCGGGCATAATGGCCGACTTGCGCAAACGTACCGTGACTCTACGTCACCACCACATCGACAGATGCCCATGCGCAGGCTCGGCCGACGGGAACCCACCACCCGCGATGACCGCCGTCGATGCTGTGAGCTACCTCAAGGACGAACGGCCCTTTGCCTGGTCAGGGCAGCTACCGCAGAGTTGACGTTGCAGTCATCACTACGAAACGTGAGCCGCGCAGCATCGTTCTCGGGCAGACTCAATGACGCGCTTGCCCCTCTACCACGACGATCTCTTCGGGGTTCTCATGAGTTCCTCCGCGCCGCACCAGACCATCGGACTCACCACCATCTCGCGTACCGTCGCGTCGCTCGCCGTCGGTGTCGTCCACACGGTCGAGCGCGCCGTGGTCGGTCCGACCCGGATCCGGACCGCACAGGGCAACGCCTGGGAAGCCATCTGCGCCGACCGTGCCCGCGCCGACCAGCGCGCCGCCCTCGACCAGCTGGTCGCCGAACTCGCCGCCGCCCGTACCCGCGACCGGCAACCCGTCAGCTGACCAGCCCGGCCGCACCCGCCACTCAAAGGTCGCCCACCCGACCGCGGCAGCTTCCCATGGTCACGCTCGATCTGGGATCGAGTGGCCTGACGCCCGCAGGGCCTGACCGCGCTCAGCGCACCGTGGGGTCTTCGCCCCGGTCCAGTGCTTCCCAGGCGTCCACGGTGCCGGCACCCTGGATGGGGCCGGACGTGTCGGCGTCCCGCCGCGATCGGCGTTCGTAGCGGGCGCTCATCGCCGGCCAACGGTTTCCGCGCAGCGCGGTCAGCGCCCCGCCGGCCGTCGCCATCAGGCCACCGAGCAGGGTGAGCGCGGGCCACTGCGAACTGACCTGGTCACCGAGGTCCGCCAGCAGCCCGTAGCCACCACCGCCGGCCAGGGCGAGGCCGAACAGCGCCAGCAGCGCACCGAGCACCCGGCGCAGCCAACCTCCGGTGGCCAGCACCGCACCCCCGCCGGCCAGCCCTACCAGGGCGAGCGCCGGCAGCCAGGGCAGCAGTCGGGCGCCGGTACCCCCTTCGTCGAGGGCGGACGACGTGGTGGAGTCCACCACCCAGGTGCGGGTCACCGCCCAGAGCGCCAGCCCCGCGCCCGCCAGGCAGAGCAGCACGGCGTACGCCAACTCACGTCGGGCGGTCATCGGGCTGCTCTCAGGGTTTCGGCGGCGGCGATGGCTGCCAGTACCGCGGCGGCCTTGTTGCGGGTCTCCTGGTCCTCGGCGGCCGGGTCGGAGTCGGCCACCACGCCGGCACCGGCCTGGACGTAGGCGCGGCCGGCGCGCATCAGGGCGGTCCGGATCGCGATGGCCATGTCGAGGTCGCCGCCGAAGCCGAAGTAGCCGACCGTGCCGCCGTAGAGGCCCCGGCGTACCGGTTCGAGTTCCTCGATGATCTCCATGGCACGCACCTTGGGGGCGCCGGAGAGGGTGCCCGCCGGGAACGTCGCGGCCAGCGCGTCGAAGGCCGTACGGTCCTCGCGCAGGGTGCCGACCACGGTCGAGACGATGTGCATGACGTGGCTGTACCGCTCGATGGTGGCGAACTCCGGCACCTCGACGGTGCCGGGCCGGCAGACCCGACCCAGGTCGTTGCGGCCCAGGTCGACGAGCATGACGTGCTCGGCCCGTTCCTTCGGGTCGGCGAGCAGTTCGGCGGCGAGGCGGGCGTCGGCCTCCGGGGTCGCGCCGCGCGGGCGGGTGCCGGCGATCGGGTGCAGCAGGGCGCGCCGCTCGCCGCTCTCCTCGATTGTCACCTTCAGGTGCGCCTCGGGCGACGAACCGACGATGTCGAAGTCGTCGAAGCGCAGAAGGTACATGTAGGGGCTGGGGTTGGTGGTACGCAGCACCCGGTAGACGTCCAGCGGGTCGGCGGCGGTGTCCCGTTCGAAGCGTTGGGCCAGCACGATCTGGAAGCACTCGCCGGCCCGGATCGCCTCCTTGGCCGCCTCGACCGCCTTGGGGTAGCCGCCGTCGGGGGTACGGCTGCGCACCTCGCCGACGGGTGGGCGGTGCACCGTGGAGACCATCGGCGGGATGGGCCGCGACAGCGCGGTGGTCATCGCGTCCAGCCGACCCACCGCGTGGTGGTACGCGGCGGCGACCAGCGCTTCGCGGCCCGGCTCGTCCTGCGGGGGCAGGATCGCGTTGGCGACCAGGATCGCCGAGCCGTCGAAGTGGTCGAGCACCACCAGGTCGGTGGCGAGCATCATGCCCAGTTCGGGTACGGCCAGGTCGTCCTCGGTGAGCGCGGGCAGCCGCTCGAAGCGCCGGATCAGGTCGTAACCGAGGTAGCCGACCATGCCCCCGGTCAGCGGCGGCATCCCGCCCTGCGGGTCGCCGGGCGGGCCCGCCAGCGCGGCCACCGTGGCCCGCAGCACCTCGACCGGGTCGCCGGTGGTCGGCAGTCCGGCCGGGGGCGTGCCGAGCCAGGCCGCCGCGCCGTCCCGTTCGACAAGGGTGGCGCTGCTGCGTACGCCGACGAAGGAGTACCGGGCCCAGGCCAGCCCCGCCGAGCCGACGCCCTGTTCGGCGGATTCCAGCAGGAAGGTGCCGGGGCCACCGGCGAGCTTGCGGTAGACCCCGACCGGCGTCTCCGCGTCGGCGAGCAGCCGGCGGGTCACCGGCACCACCCGCCAGCGGGCCGCCAGTTCGGTGAAGGTGGTCTCGTCGGGGCTCACCCGACCGTCGGTCATGAGGTCACCTCGCCGGTGACCGGAAGCTCGGTATGGAAGCAGGTGCGCTGCCCGGTGTGGCAGGCGGCACCCACCTGGTCGACGCTGACCAGCACGGCATCGCCGTCACAGTCCAGCGCGACCGAGCGGACGTACTGGTGGTGGCCCGACGTGGCGCCCTTGACCCAGTACTCCCGGCGACTGCGCGACCAGTAGGTGGCCCGGCCGGTGGTCAGGGTGCGGTGCAGGGCCTCGTCGTCCATCCAGGCGACCATCAGCACCTCACCGCTGTCGTGCTGACGGACCACGGCGGCCACCAGGCCGTCGGGGGTCCGGCGCAGCCGGGCGGCGATCGCCGGGTCGAGCCGGGACGGCCGGTCCGGGCCGCCGGGCGGGGGCGACCTTCGCGGTGGGCGCCGGTCACCGGCGCGTCAGGTACGGGCACAGTTAGCCATTGTTCCGCACGCGGAGCGGGTACCCCAGCGGCCTCCCGACCGTCGGACGGCACCGCCCCGGTCGACTCGCGACCTGGCGACGGCACGGCGGCGGACTCCTGGCCGGTGTGCTGGGGCGGGACCACGGGGTGGCCCAGCTGGGCCACGTAGCGGTCCAACCGGCCGTCGAGCAGGGCGGCGGCGAGGTCCGCGCCGCCGACCTCCGCCACCTCGGCGGCGTACGGGCGGATCAACGGGAGGGTGCCGGCCACCAGGCGGGCCGCGGCGGCCCACAGTTGGCGGGTCGAGCCGGGCCGCAACCCGAGACAGCGCAGCATGGCCTCGCGGTAGCCGGCGGGTGCCACCGGCAGGTCGAGCGCGGCGGTGAACGCCGACCGGCGGGACACCACCCGTACGGAGGGATTGGCCAGTCGCAGCACCGAGGGGCAGAGCCGCGCCAGGTCGGCGGCGGCCAGCCGGACCCCGAGCCGGTCGTCGGCGTCCCGGGCCGAGGCCACCTTGCCGAGGCTGGCGATCATTTCCTCCAGCCGTGGCTCGTCGGCCGGCTGGCAGAGCACCGGCAGGTCGATCCGGGCCCGCCAGCGCGGATCCGCCCACAGCAGCCGGGCGGGAGCCGTCACGGGCAGGCCGAACGCCCAGTCGGCCGGTTCGCCCAGTCGGGTCACCCACGACCGGATGTCCCGAGCCGCGACCGAGACGTGGGTCAGCCGGCCGGAATGCTCCGCGATGTAGGCCCGGCGGGCCGCGTACGGCGCACCACCGCCGACCAGAACGTCGACGTCGACGTCGCTGTGGGCGGTGGCGGCCCGACGGGCGTGGCTGCCGCGGAGCAGAATGCCCACCACGGGTCGGTCGGCGCTCGCCCGCAGCCGTGCGGTCCAGTCGTCGAAGAATCGGCTGTCCGATGACGGAGCGTGATCCACTGCGCCATCCTGCCGCAGGTCCGATCTAGGTGCAATGCCCGATGACGGACTCTGTGTCCGTTAAATCATTAGTTGCCCGTGGTATCAGCCCGCGATTCACTTCCGGCCTTTCCCGGTCGACCCAATTCAACTAGCGTTGATTTCAACAGTTGATGAGTTTGTTGGGAGGTGGACGATGGTCGACGCGATCGCCGTCCGGGGCCTGGTCGTGGACCGGGGCGGACGGCGAGTTCTGGACGGCATCGACGCCGTCGTTCCCGGCGGCTCGGTCACCGGGCTGCTCGGGCCGAGCGGAAGCGGCAAGACCACCCTGATGCGGGCGATCGTCGGAGTGCAGGTGATCACGGCCGGCGCGGTGACGGTGCTGGGTCAGCCGGCCGGCTCGGCGGGTCTGCGGCACCGGGTCGGCTACCTGACCCAGGCGCCGAGCGTCTACGCCGACCTCACGGTCCGGGAGAACGCCCGCTACTTCGCCACCCTCCACGGCCGGGGCGCGGACGAGGCGGACCGGGCTGTGGCCGACGTGGGTCTGGCCGCCGCGGCACGACAGTTGGTGGGCAACCTCTCCGGTGGGCAGCGCAGCCGGGCATCACTGGCCTGCGTACTTGTCGGTGACCCGGAGTTGATCGTGCTCGACGAACCGACTGTCGGTCAGGATCCGGTGCTGCGCGCCGACCTCTGGGCCCGCTTCCACGAACTGGCCGCGGCCGGGACGACGCTGCTGGTGTCGAGTCACGTGATGGACGAGGCGGCCCGCTGCGACCGGCTGCTGCTGATCCGCGCCGGACGGCTGGTCGCCGACGACACGCCGGACGCCGTCCGGTCCGCCGCCGGGGTGGACGACCTCGACGAGGCGTTCCTGCGGCTGATCAGGGCGGCCGAGACGACGCAGGCCGGGGAGGCGTGATGAACAGCCGGATTCTCGTCGCCACCGTCGGGCGCATCCTGCGTCAACTGCGCCACGACCGGCGTACGGTGGCCCTGCTCGTGGTGGTGCCCACCGTGCTGCTCACGCTTGTCTACTACATGTACGCCGACCAGCCCAGCGTGCCGGGAACGTCGTCCGCCTTCGACCGGATCGCGCTGGTCATGCTCGGCTTCTTCCCGTTCATCATCATGTTCCTGGTGACCAGCATCGCCATGCTCCGCGAGCGGACCAGCGGCACGCTGGAACGACTGCTGACCACGCCGCTGGCCAAGGCCGACCTGCTCTTCGGGTACGGCATCGCCTTCGGGCTGGCCGGCGCGGTACAGGCCACCATCGCCTCGGCCGTGGCGTACTGGGTCTTCGACCTGCACACCGCCGGCAGCAGCGGGTTGGTGATCATGATCGCCGCGTTGAACGCGGTGCTGGCCGTCGCGCTCGGCCTGCTGTGCAGCGCCTTCGCCCGCACCGAATTCCAGGCCGTACAGTTCATGCCGGTCGTGGTCGCGCCGCAGCTGCTGCTCTGCGGGCTGTTCGTACCGAGGGAGCAGATGGCCGGCTGGTTGCAGGCGGTAAGCGACGCGCTGCCCCTGACGTACGCCGTCGAGGCTCTGCAGGAGGTGGGCGCGCACGCCGAGCCGACCGCCACGATGTGGCGCGACGTGGCCGTGGTCGCCGCCGTGGCGGTGCTGGCGCTGCTGCTCGCCGCGGCCACCCTGCGACGACGCAGCAGCTGACACCCGCGTCCGGGCCGCCGGCTGACACGTCGGCGGCCCGGACGCGGCGTGGCACCGAGCGGAAGGAGGACGATGGCACGGCGGACCGGTCGACGCCCCGGCAACCCGGCGACCCGCGAGGCGATCCTCGACGCGGCCCGGGCCACCTTCGGGCAGCGGGGGTACGACGGCAGCACGATCCGGGCCATCGCCGCCGCCGCCGGAGTGGACCCGGCCCTGGTGCACCACTACTTCGGCAGCAAGGACCAGCTCTTCCTGGCCGCCATGCAGGCGCCGTTCGACCCCCGGGAGGTGCTGCCCGCGGTGCTCGCCGGCGACCGCGCGGGCCTCGGCGAACGGATCGTGCGGACCTTCCTCTCGGTGTGGGACTCCCCCGCCGGCACCGCCGGGATCGCCATGCTGCGCTCCGCGGTCAGCAACGAATGGACCGCCCGGCTGCTGCGCGAGTTCGTCACCATCCACGTGCTGCGCCCGATCCTCGACCACGTCGACGTCGACCCGGCGGAGGTGCCGCTACGCGGGTCACTGCTGGCCAGCCAACTGGTCGGGCTGGCGGTGATGCGGCACGTGATCCGGCTGGAGCCGATCGCCACCGCCGATCCCGAGGTCCTGGTCGCCGCGATCGCCCCCACCATCGGGCGCTACCTCACCGCCCCGCTCTGATCAGCGGGTCTGTTCCAGCCAGGAGGCGTAGAGCAGGCCGTAGACCGAATCCGGGTCGGCGACCAACTCGTCGTGCGGACCGCGCTGCACGATCCGGCCCCGGTCCACCACGATCACCTCGTCGGCGCTCTGCGCCGTGGAGAGCCGGTGCGCGATGGCCAGGGTGGTCCGGCCCCGGGTCACCGCGTCCAGGGTCCGTTGCAGCCGGACCTCCGTGGCCGGGTCGACGGCGCTTGTCGCCTCGTCCAGCACCAGCAGATCCGGATCGGCGACGTACGCCCGGGCCAACGCGACCAACTGCCGCTCCCCCACGCTCAACGCCTCACCACGCTCGCCGACCCCGGTGGCCAAACCGGCCGGCAGACCGTCCAGCCAGTCACTCAGCCCCAACTCGGTGAAGGCGGCGGTGAGCTGCTCGTCGGTCAACTCGGGGCGACCGAAGCGGACGTTGTCGGCGACGGTGGCGTCGAACAGGAAGCCGTCCTGCGGCACCATCACCACCCGGGAACGCAGCGATTCGAACCGGACGTCGGTCAGTGGCACCCCGGAGAGCAGCACGTCGCCCTGGGTCGGGTCCATCAGTCGGGTGAGCAGCTTGGCGAAGGTGGTCTTGCCGCTGCCGGTCTCGCCGACCACCGCCACCCGGCTCTTCGCCGGGATCTCCAGGCTGACGTCGTGCAGCACCGTCGGGCCGTTCGGGTAGGCGAAACTCACCCCGGCGAACCGGATGTCCAGCGGGCCGGGCGGCAACTCCCGCCCCTGCTCGCCCGGGTCGGCCACGTCCGGGGACACGTCCAGCACATCCAGCACCCGACGCCAGCCGGCGATCGCGTTCTGCGCCTCGTTGAGCACCTCCGTGGCGATCTGCACGGGCTGGATGAACAACGTCACGAGGAACAGGAACGCGGTGACCTCACCGATGCTCAGCGTCTGGTCGGCGCCGAGAAGCACACCGACGACCACCACCCCGGCCAGCGCCACCCCGGCGGCCAGCTCGCCGACCGAACTGCCCAGAATGCTGATCCGGATCGCCTTCTGCTGGGCCTGCCGTTGACTGTCGATCGCCTGGTCCAGCCGCCGGGCGGTGCGCCCGGCGATGCCGTACGCCCGGATCACCGGCGCACCCACCACGCTCTCACCGACCGCGCCGAGCAACGCGCCGGTCCGCTGCCGGACCACCCCGTACGCGGCGGCCAGTCGGCGCTGCAGCAGCCGGATCACCAGGACCGCCGGTACGAAGGCGGCGAAGACCACCAGGGTCAACTGCCAGGAGTACGCCAGCATCACCACTGTGGTGACCGCCAACTGCCCCAGGTTGACCAGCAGGATCACGCCACCCCACTGGAGGAACTGGGTGATCTGGTCGACGTCGCTGGTCACCCGGGACACCAGCGAACCCCGCCGCTCGGACTGCTGGTGCAACATCGACAGGTCGTGCACGTGCCGGAAGGCCCGCACCCGTACGCCGGCCAGCGCGGTCTCGCTGACGGTGAACAGTCGTCGCATCATCAGGTAGCCGCAGGCGGTGGTCACCACCAGCACGGCAGCGGTCACCGCCACCACGACGAACAGGGCGTTCAGGTCGAGCCCACCGACGATGCCCCGGTCGATGCCCTGCTGCACGGCCACCGGTACGGCCACCCGGCCGAGCATGTAGACCAACGCCAGGCCGAGCGTGCCGGCCAGGCCCACCCGCAACTCCGGGGACAGGGCCAGGCCACGGCGCAGCGTCGCCCAGGTCGACTCGACCCGTTCCGACGCCGCGTTCACCGGTCCACCTTCGTTCCCGACCGCGGGACTGCGCTGCGCCGCGTTCCTCGCGCTCACCGGACCCACCCTTCGTTCCCTACCTTCCTCGCGGTCACCGGTCCACCTCCAGGCCGGAGGGCAGGGGGGCCACCTCGTCGTAGTCCTGCGCTGTGCTCTCGGGGTCGACCTCGGCCTGTTCGTAGGCGGTGACCAGGTCGGCGTAGCCCGGCACGGTGGCCAGCAACGTCGAATGGGTGCCGCGGGCGAGCACCCGGCCCTGCTCCAGGTAGATGACCTCGTCGGCGAGCGCGATGGTGGCCCGGCGGTACGCCACCACCAGGATCGACGCGCCGGGACCACCGGTCGCCGACGAGCGCAGCCCGGCCAGGATGGCGGCCTCCACCCGAGGGTCGACCGCGCTTGTCGCGTCGTCGAGCACCAGCAGCCGGGGTCGCCCGGCCAGCGCCCGGGCCAGGGTGAGGCGCTGCCGTTGGCCGCCGGAGAGCGAGGTGCCCCGCTCGCCGACCATGGTGTCCAGTCCGTCGGGCAGGGCGGCGACGAAGCCGTCGGCCTCGGCCAACCGCAACGCGCTCCAGACCACCTCGTCGTCGATGCCCGGCCGGTCCAGCGAGACGTTCGCCCGGATCGTGTCGTCGAAGATGAACGGCACCTGCGCGACCAGGGCGGCGTTGGCGGCGAGCGAATCCGCGGTCAACTGCCGCACGTCCACCCCGTCGATGCGGACCGCGCCGGCCAGCGGGTCCACCAGCCGCACGGCCAGCGAAGCGATTGTCGATTTGCCGGAGCCGGTCGGCCCGACCAGGGCGACGGTCCTGCCGGGCTCGACGGTGAAGGAGACCTCGCCGAGCACCTGCGCGCCGGGCAGGTGCGCTTCGGCGGGCTCGTAGGCGAAGCCGACGTCGGTGAAGGTGAGCGAGGCCGGCGCGGCGGTGGGGGCGAGCCGCTGCTCGCCGTACGGCATCTCGCCGGTGGCGTCGAGCACCCGGCTGACCCGGTCCCAGCCGGCGACGCTGCGCGGCAGTTCGGCCAGCACCCAGCCGATCGCCCGCACCGGAAACGCCAGCACGGTGAAGAGGAAGGCCACGCTGACCAGCTCCGCCACGTCGATGGCCCCCTGGCGCAGGCGGTACGCACCGACCACCAGCACCGCCAGGGTGCCGAGGCTGGGCAGGGTCTCCAGCATCGGATCGAAGATGCCGCGCAGCCGGCCCACGGAGATCAACGCGTCGCGCAGCTGTCCGGTCCGGTCGGCGAACCGGGCGGTCTCCTGACTCTCCCGGCCCATCGTCTTGACCACCAGCGCGCCGTCGAAGCTCTCGTGGGCGATCCCGCTGACCTCGGCCCGCAGCCGCTGGGCACGGGCCTGCCGCGGTGCCATCCGCCGGGAGTAGGCGACGTTGAGCGCGAACAGTGCCGGGAACACCGCCAGCCCGACCAGGGCCAGCGCCCAGTCGGTGAAGAAGAGCGACGACACCGCGCCCACCAGCATCACCAGCGTGCCGACCGCGAAGGGCAGCGGGGCGATCGGTTGCCAGGCCGCCTCCACGTCGGAGTTCGCGTTGGACAGCAGGGTGCCGGTGGCGTTGCGGTGGTGCCAGGACAACGGCAGGTCGAGGTAGCGGCGGGTGACCCGACGCCGGTAATCGGCCTGGAGGCGGTACTGCATGTATCCCGCGCCGAGTCGCCGACCGAAGATGCCGACCACCCGCAGCACGCTGAGCCCGAACAGCGCGGTGGCCGCGATGGCCAGGGCGCTCACCCCGACCGAGCCGCGCTCGATCGCCGGGACCACCACGTCGCCGACCACCCGACCGACCACGAATGCGCTGGCCACCACCATCGCGCCGAACAGCACGCTGCCGCTGACCGCGACCGCGAAGATCCTCGGCTGTTCGCGGATGGCCCGTCCCAGGACGCCCAGCCCGCGACCGAGCACGTCCCGACTTGTCCCGCTCGCCACTGTCTCCCCCGCCGTAAGCCGCCAGTATCCTCTCTCATCCTTACCGTTGCCCGCTCGTCCCGCCGACCCCGGGTGATATGTCCGACGTCACCTCCGGCCGGAGCAACCGGCGCACCGGCGAACCCGGCAGGACCGGTCAGTTGCACCTACCATCGCAGTCATGCCGCGGTACGCCCGATCCGAACGCCAAGCGCTCACCGATCTGATGTCAGGGTTGGGACCGGACGCCCCCACCATCAACGAGGGTTGGACGGTTCGCGACCTCGCCGCACACCTCGTGGTACGCGAGCGTCGACCGGACGCCGCCGCCGGCCTCGTGCTCGCCCCGCTGCGCGATCGCGGCGAGCGGATCCGCCGGCAGGTCGCGGCGGGCGACTGGGCGCAACTGCTCGACCAGGTACGCCACCCTCCGGTGTGGAGCCCGATGAGCAACCCGTTGACCGACGAGTTGGCCAACATGATGGAGTTCTTCATCCATCACGAGGACGTACGCCGGGCCCAGCCGCAGTGGCAGCCGCGCCAGTTGCCGGCCGAACTGGACCAGGCACTGTGGCGGCGCAGCTCCACCCTGGCGCGGATGGCGCTACGCCGGTTCCCGGCCCAGTTGACAGTCGTCGCGCCGGGGCACGGCGAGGTGGCCACCGGCCGGGGCGGTGAACCGCTGCGGCTGGTGGGCGCGCCGGGCGAGCTGATCCTGTTCCTGTCCGGTCGGCAGCGGGTGGCGCAAGTGGAGATCGACGGCGCCCCTGGCCTGGCGGATCGGCTACGCGACGCCAAGCTGGGCTTTTAGCCAAATGTGCAGAAGCAGCCAGTGAACAGAATCGAAACGTTATACAGCCAACACCCTGCGTTGATCGAGGCTCCCGTACTCTGGCCGCGCCGCTCCGCTCCGGGGGCGGCGGAACAGGGAACTCCATGCGAACCTTAGCGCTCTCGGTACTGCACGAGCCCCCCTTCACCACGACCCAGCACGGCGACACCGAAGTGGTGGCTCGGGAAAGCGCAGCCTGGGCACAAGAGCTAGGTCTGATCAGTAACGGACAGCGACTGCATCGGGCCGACGCCGCCGGGCTCGCCAGCCGGGCCTGCCCACAGGCACCCCGTGACCGCCTGCGCCTGCTCTCCGACCTGATCACCTGGCTGTTCGTGATGGACGACGCCTGCGACGAGGACGGTCTGGGCAATGATCCGACGCGCCTCTCGCCCACCGCGGCGGCCCTGCTGGACGTGCTGGACCTGCACGGTGGGCCGGGCACCGTACCGGCCGCCGGCCCGCTGGGGCTGGCGTTGGCCGACCTGTGCCGGCGGGTGCGCGCCTACGGACGGCCGGCCGTAATGCTGCGGTTCACCGCCGCCATGCGGGAATACCTGCTCGCGCTGCTGTGGGAGGCGGCCAACCGGGAGCACGACCGGGTGCCTCCGGTGCACGAGTACGTGCAGATGCGCCGGCACACCGGCGGCGTGTTCCCCAGCCTCGCCCTGACCGACCTGGCTCTGGACGGTCTGCCGCCGGCCGAACGCCGGGCCGACCCGCAGTGGGCCGCCCTGGAGTTGATCGCCGCCAACCTGATCTGCTGGTGCAACGACGTCTTCTCGTACCGCAAGGAGCACCGGACCGGCCCGGACGCGCACAACCTGGTCACCGTGCTGAGCCGGGAGACCGGGGACGAGCGGGCGGCGATGCGGGCCGCCGCGGCTCGCTTCAACCACGAACTCGGCACCTATCTGAGCACCGAGAGCAACCTGCTGGCGCAGCACGGCGACGCGGTACGACCGGCGTTGACGACGCGACGGAACTGGATCCGGGCCACCTACGACTGGTCCCTGGCAGCGGAGCGGTACGCCTGAGACAGGCATTCGGCACGGGAAACGGGCCTGGTGGATGATCCGGAGGTCTAGCCGATGCCCCGCACAGGCAATACCCTTCGGTAACCAACACCGGCCGTGACGATGGTCACGCCTCCACCCCCCTGAAGGCGGCTACAGCGATGGCTCTCGATGTACCGTACCGCTCCATTCCTGACATGTTCCTCAAGCGCGTGGCAGCCACCCCGGATCGTCACGCTTTCGGTCGCCCCGGTCCGGACAACGCCCCGGTCTGGCTGACCTGGTCCCAGGTCGCCGAGCGGGCCAAGGCGGTCGCCGCCGGTCTGCACGGTCTGGGTGTCGGCCAGGAGGATCCGGTGGCGATCCTGGCGAACACGCGACTCGACTGGATCATCGCCGATTTCGGCATCATGTGCGCCGGTGGCGCGACGACCACGGTCTACCCGACCACCGAACCCGACGACGCCACCTACATCATCTCCGACTCCGGTTCGAAGGTGCTGTTCGCCGAGGACCCGGGACAGGCGGCGAAGATCGCCGGTGCGCAGCTGCCCGCGCTGACCCACGTGGTCCTCATCGATGGTGAGCCGGACCCGTCGGCGGCCATCCCCCAGCTGACCCTCGCTCAGCTCGAACAGCAGGGCGCCGAGCGGCTCGCCGACGATCCGGAACTGGTCGAACGCCTGGTCGCCAAGATCGGTCCCGACCACCTGGCCACCCTGATCTACACCTCCGGCACCACCGGCCGACCCAAGGGCGTCGAGCTGCTGCACGGCGGCTGGTGCTGGGAGGGTGTCGCGCAGGAGGCGGTCGGGCTGCTGCGCGACGACGACCTGCAGTACCTCTGGCTGCCGCTGTCGCACTCGTTCGGCAAGACGTTGCTCTGCGGCGCCACCCACGTGGGCCTGCCGACGTACGTCGACGGTCGGGTCGACAAGCTTGTCGAGTTGCTCTCGGTGGTCCGGCCGACGCTGATGTGCGGTGCGCCCCGGGTCTTCGAGAAGGTCTACAACAAGTCGGTGACCACCGCGCAGGACGCCGGTGGCGCGAAGGCGAAGATCTTCGCCTGGGCGGTCGGGGTCGGCAAGGAGAAGGTCGCCCTGGAGCAGGCCGGCAAGCCGCTGCCCGGCGGGCTGAAGTTCAAGTACGCGCTGGCCGAGAAGCTGGTCTTCAGCAAGCTCCAGGCCCGCCTCGGTGGCCGGATCCGGGTCCTGGTGTCGGGGGCCGCCCCGCTCAGCCCGGAGATCGCCACCTTCTTCGCCGCCGCGAACCTGCCGATCTCCGAGGGCTACGGGCTCACCGAGTCCAGCGCCGGCAACTTCGTCAATCCGCCGGACGGGCTGCGCATCGGCACGGTGGGCAAGGCGATGGGCGACCTGGAGTGCCGCATCGACTCTGACGGCGAGATCCTGATCAAGGGTCGACCGGTGATGCGTGGCTACCACAACCTGCCCGAGGAGACCGCCGCCGCCTTCACCGAGGACGGATTCTTCCGCACCGGCGACATCGGCGACCTCGACGCCGACGGCTACCTGCGCATCACCGACCGGAAGAAGGACCTGGTCAAGACCTCCGGCGGCAAGTACGTCGCCCCGTCGTACATCGAAGGCATGTTCAAGGCGACCTGCCCGTACACCTCGCAGGCCGTCGTCATCGGCCAGGCCCGCAACTACTGCACCATGCTTGTCACGCTCGACCCGGACGCCATCGCCGGCTGGGCGGCGGGCACGCCGCTGGAGGGTCGGCCGTACGCCGAGATCGTCGCCTCGCCGGAGGCGAAGGCGATGGTCGAGGAGTACGTCGCGCAACTGAACAGCAAGCTCAACCGCTGGGAGACCATCAAGCGGGTCACCATTCTGCCGCGTGACCTGACCATCGAGGACGGCGAGATCACCCCGTCGTTGAAGATCAAGCGTCGCGGGGTGGAGAGCAACTTCTCCACCGAGATCGACAAGATGTACACCGGCACCGTCGTCGAGCTCTGACGGCACGCCCGCGCGCACCTGGCCGAGCCGGCCCCGCCCGCGGGGCCGGCTCGGCGCGCAGCCAGGTCGGGCCGCTCACAGGTGCCGTCGACGCCACTCGGACTGCTCGGCCTCGGCGGCGACCTGCTCGGCCCACGCCGTCTCGCGCACCTCGCGGCGCAGCGGTGCGTCCACCCGCGTCTGCACCACCGTCGCCACCAGCATGATCCCGGTGAGCAGCGCCAGCGCCGTCACCGCCGGCAGCCGCGCGGCGACCGGCGCCAGCAGCGCCAACCCGGCCACCGCGGCCAGGCTCGGCCACCGCACCAGGCGCAACACCCGCCAGCCGAGCGCCACCAACCCGACCAGGTAGGTCGCCGCCCCGCCAAAGAGCACCGCCAGATCGAAGACGGGCAACTCGCCGCCCGGGGTGCCCCGCCCGCCGATCAGGCCCTTGAGCCCCAGGGCGAACAGGATCGGGCCGGCGACCAGCAGCAGATGCAGATAAGTGTACGCATCTCGGGCCAGCACGGCCCGGGCCAGCCGGTCCCGGGTGCGGTGCAGCACCTGCTCCATGGCCAACGCCATGGTGTCGAAGTACGCCCACCACCACGAGCTGACCACCGCCACGGCGAGCAGCGCCGCGACGACCACCCGCCAGGTCAACGGCGACTCGGTGTCGACTCCGCCGCCCAACCCGAGGGCGATGATCGTCTCGCCGAGCGCCACCAGCACGATCAGCGCGTGCCGTTCCGCCCAGTGACCGGCCGACAGCACCGTCCAGCCGCTGCCCCGCAACAACAACCCGGCGCCGTACTCCACGGCCAGCGCGACGATCCACAGCGTCAGCCGCAGACTGATCTCGCCCGTCTCGGTGGTCAACGACTGCGGCAGCAGCGCGGCGGCCAGCACCAGCACCCCGACCAGCAGTCCACGCCCGGCCACGAGCAGGAAACGGCGGCGCAACTCCGGATCGCCGTGAGCCAGCCACCCGAGGATGGCCACCTGGCTGGCCCGCACCGCGAAGTAGCAGACGGCGAAGACCAGCGGGCCGGACAGGTCGCCGGGCCGGTCCCGGAACGCCTGCGACATGGCGAGGGTGAACACGAAGGCCGCGGCCGTCGTGGCGAACGTGAGGAACGGCAGGACGCCCTGGTCGGTACGGACCACGTTGCCGACCACCGCGAAGCCGGTCCACGCCCACCAGAGCAGCGCTAGCACGATCAGGCACTACACCAGTCCGCGGGCGGTGGGCGTCTCCGCGGTGAGCGTGGTGACCCGGATGAAGGCGAAGACGAAGACCAGGTCGTAGAAGAGTTCCAGGCGGGTGACGCGGGAACCGGGCGCGTTCGGCCACACCCCTCGCGACCAGTGCACCCGCCCGACATCGCCCACCTCGGCAGTCTGCCCGCCAGCACCGCTGCGGCGGGGTCGAATCGACAGGTGCCGGTTCAGGCGATGACGCTCGGCTCCCGCCAGCGGGGCGCCCCGCCCCGGTCCAGGTCGTAGCGGACCGCGGCGATCCGTCCGACCGCCTCGACCAGGTCGGCCGACGGCAGGGTGAACGGCAGCCGCAGGAAACGCTCCAGGGTGCCGTCCAGGCCGAAGCGGGGACCGGGCGCCAGCCGTACGCCGACCTCCTCGGCCGCCCGCGCCAGGGCGCTGGAGATCGGCCCGTCCAGCTCGGCCCAGAGCGTGACGCCACCGCGCGGCACGCTCACCCGCCACTCCGGCAGCCGCGCGGCCAGCGCGCCGAGCAACGCGTCGCGTTGTTCGGTCAGCTGCGCCCGCCGGGCGGCCACGATGGCCGGCGCGGCGGCCATCAGGTGCACGGCGACCAGTTGGTCCAGCACCGGGCTCGCCATGTCGACGCCCACCCGGGCGGCGGCCAGCCGCTGCACCTGCGGGGCGGAGGCGCGGATCCAGCCGATCCGCAGTCCGCCCCAGAACGGTTTGCTCATGCCGCCGATGCTGACGACCCGGGAGTGCCTGTCGAAGCTGGCGGTCGGCGGCGGCAGCACGGCGTCGTCCAGCGACAGGTCCACGAACGACTCGTCGATCACCAGGTCGGTGCCGACCGCGTGGGCGGTGGCCACCAGTCGTTCCCGCAGCTCGGCCGGCATCAGGTGGCCGGTCGGGTTCTGGAAGTCGGGGATCAGGTACGCGACGCGCGGGCGCACCTGGCGCAGCGAGCCGAGCATCAGGTCGGCGTCCCAGCCGTCGAGCTCGGCGGACAGGCCGTGGGTGGTGATCCGGGCCCGTCGGGCGGCGAGCGCGGCCAGCGCGTTGGGGTAGCTCGGCGACTCGACAAGCACGCTGCCACCGGGGGCCAGTGCCAGCCGCAGCACCAGGTCCAGCGCGTGCTGGGTGCCGTTGGTGACCATGATCTGGTCCGGTGAGGTGGGCAGCCCACGGTCGACGTACGCCTGTGCCACCGCCTCCCGCAGCTCGATGATCCCGATCGGGTGGTAGCCGGCCCCGCCGAGGTAGCGCGGCAGGTCCTCGGCCGCCGCACGGGCGGCCGGCAGCAGCTCCGGCGGTGCGGCCAACGCCGCCACGCCGAGGTCGAGCATCTCCCGGTCGTCCAGCGGGATCCACAGCCCGTTGCTGGCCACCCGGTGCGTCCCGGGCAGCATCGTCCAACTGCCCGCGCCGCGCCGGCTGGCCAGGTGCCCGCTGTCGCGCAACTCGCGGTAGGCGGCGGTGACGGTGGTACGGCTGATCTGCAACGCCTCGGCCAGGTCCCGCTCGGCCGGCAGGCGTACGCCCAGCGGTAGCCGCCCGTCGGCGAGCAGGCCCCGTACGGCACCGGCCAGCGCGGCGTAGTCCGGACTGCGTCGACGACCCGGGAGCGCATGCCATTGCCCGAGCAGGCGGGCCAATTGGGCTCCCCGCACCTGACTTGTCACAGCCACTCCCCGAATATTGGCTCTTCAAAGGCGCGAATTGGCCCCTAGGGTGGCATGCGTGATGCTCATTGGCAACCTGCGCCACCGTCCGGTCCGGCGCCTGGTGCAACTCTTCGGCGGGCTGCTCCTCTACGGCGCCAGCATGGCTTTGATGGTCCGCTCCGAACTCGGCCTGAACCCGTGGGACGTGTTCCACCAGGGCGTGTCCCGACTCACCGGCCTCAGCATGGGCACGGTGGTCATCGCCGTCGGCCTGCTGGTCCTGCTGGCCTGGATCCCGCTGCGGCAACGGCCCGGCATCGGCACCCTCGCCAATGCCGTCGTGGTCGGCCTGGCGGTCGACCTGACCCTGGCCCTGCTGCCACCGGTGGAACCGCTCGCCGCCCAGATCGCCCTGCTCACTGCCGGGATCGTGGGCAACGGTATGGCCACCGCCCTCTACCTCGGCGCCCGCCTCGGGCCCGGCCCCCGCGACGGGCTGATGACCGGCTTCACCGCCCGCCGACCCGGAAGGTCGCTGCGCCTGGTCCGTACCGTCATGGAGGTCGTGGTGCTGGCCGTGGGCGCGCTGCTGGGCGGCAAACTCGGCGTCGGCACGATCGCCTACGCGCTGGCCATCGGGCCGCTGGCGCAGTTCTTCCTGCCCCGGTTCGACGTGCCGGAGCCGCACCCCGGGACGACGACACCGCGGATCGAGACGGCCCCGACCCCCTGACAATCACTCAACGCAACCATCGTCGCCGCGCGTCCGCGAACGAGAGCCAGGTCAACGTCGACCATTCGAGCCCGCACATTACGTGGCGTAACGCATGGGTGGGTGGTGTTTTCATGGCACCGATCGGACGGCAGAATCTTCACATGGGGGAGAACGCCTGGCGTCGGACCGATGCATGGATCTTCGTCTCGTTGGTGATCGCCAGCGGCGCGGGGCGGCACCGGCGGTCTCCGACCACCCGCCGCCCCGAGGGCGTACGCCTGGCCGACGTGCTCTCCACGGCCGACCATCTCGACCAGAGCATCCCCGAACGGCACGACATCGAAGAGGCGATCCGGCGGCTGCTCGGCGCCGGCCTGGTCGACGTCGCCGACGGCTGGTTCCGGATCACCCCGGCCGGGGAGCGGCTCTGGCGCTCCCGACCCACCGCCGGGCTGGCCACCACTGTCGACACCGTGCAGAGCGTGCTCGACCGCCGGCACGCGCCGGGCACCGCCGAATGGCACCTGGATGAGGCCGAGCACGCCGCCGCCGTGCAGGAATATCTGGTGCGGACCATCCCGATGCCCCGGCAGTCCCCCGAAGGGCACTCCGGGCGCAGCTGACCGCGCAGGGCGTCAGCGAACGGGGTGACCTGCCGTCCGCAGCGCGTCCTTGACCTCGCCGACGGTCAGCTCACCGAAGTGGAAGACGCTGGCGGCCAGCACCGCGTCGGCGCCGGCGCCGATCGCCGGCGGGAAGTGCGCCACCTCGCCCGCGCCGCCGCTGGCCACCACGGGCACGTCCACCACCCGGCGTACCGCGCCGATCAGTTCGAGGTCGAACCCGGCCTTGGTGCCGTCGGCGTCCATGGAGTTGAGCAGGATCTCACCGGCGCCCAACTCCGCGACCCGCTGCGCCCACTGCACGGCGTCCAGCCCGGTGCCGCGCCGGCCGCCGTGCGTGGTGACCTCGAAGCCGCTCGGGGTGGTGCCGGCCGGGGCCCGGCGCACGTCCAGCGAGAGCACCAGCACCTGCCGACCGAACCGGTCGGCGATCTCGGCGATCAACTCGGGCCGGGCGATCGCCGCGGTGTTCACCCCGACCTTGTCGGCACCGGCACGCAGCAGGGTGTCCACGTCCGCGACCGCCCGCACACCACCGCCGACGGTCAGCGGGATGAAGACCGACTCGGCGGTACGCCGCACCACGTCCAGCATGGTGCCCCGGTCACTGGACGAGGCGGTCACGTCGAGGAAGGTCAACTCGTCCGCGCCGGCCCGGTCGTAGGCCGCCGCCAACTCGACCGGGTCACCGGCGTCACGCAGGTCGAGGAAGTTGACGCCCTTGACCACCCGACCCGCGTCCACATCGAGACAGGGGATCACCCGTACCGCCACCGTCATGACCAGATCCTCACTGCTCGGCGAGGGCCTGGAGGGCCTCCGCGACGGTGAAGGCGCCGGCGTAGAGCGCCTTCCCGGCGATCACGCCCTCGACGCCGATCGGTTCCAGGGTGGCCAGCGCACGCAGGTCGTCAAGCGTCGAGACTCCGCCGGAGGCGATCACCGGCGCGTCGGTGCGGGCGCACACCTCCCGCAGCAGGTCCAGGTTCGGCCCGCGCATGGTGCCGTCCTTGGTGATGTCGGTCACCACGTACCGGGCGGCACCGGCCTTGTCGAGCCGCTCCAGCACCTCGTACAGGTCGCCGCCGTCGCGGGTCCAGCCCCGGGCCGCGAGGGTACGGCCCCGCACGTCCAGGCCGATCGCGACCCGGTCGCCGTACTCGCCGCAGATCCGGTCACACCACTGCGGATCCTCCAGGGCGGCGGTGCCGATGTTCACCCGGGTCGCGCCGGTGGCCAGGGCGGCACGCAGGGAGGCGTCGTCGCGGATGCCACCGGACAACTCCACCTGCACGTCGAGACGGCGCACCACCTCGGCGAGCAGTGCGGCGTTGGAACCCCGGCCGAACGCCGCATCCAGGTCGACCAGGTGAATCCACTCGGCCCCGTCCCGCTGCCACGCCAGGGCGGCCTCCAGCGGGTCGCCGTAGGTGGTCTCGCTGCCGGCAGCGCCCTGTACGAGCCGGACGGCCTGGCCGTCGGCGACGTCCACGGCGGGCAACAGAGTGAGGCTCACGTGTCTTTGTCCTTCCAGATCAGGAACGGCGGTCCAGGGCGACCACCACGATCACCGGCAGTACGAGCAGCAACAGCACGATCAACACGACGCGCAGCGCCAGGTCGGGCACGAGCACCCAGATCAGCGCGATCGCCGCCAGGGTCAGCGCCACGATGGTGGCCCGTTCGCGGCGCGAGTACCTCAACAGACGTCCCGTCCGACCCCGTCGTACGGTCGGCACCATCCGCCGGATCAGCGCCCGGCGTCGGGCCCGGCGGGCCAGCGCCCGTTCCCGGGCCACCCGTCGGCGCGCCGCCTCCGCCTCCCGGACCGCACGGCGGCGGGCTCGCTCCTTGCTCACCGCGGCCTCCACGACACCCGGCCGTCGGACCCGACCGGTCGGCCGTTCGGTTCAGCCATCGGTGGGTACGGTGGCCAGCCAGTTGCGCAGCAACGTGGCACCGGTGTCGGCGGACTTCTCCGGGTGGAACTGGGCGGCCGACAGGGGCCCCCGCTCCACCGCGGCGACGAAATCGGCGTCGTGGTGGGCGGTGGTGACCCGGGCACCGGCCGCGAGAAGTGCGGTGGGGTCGCAGACGGCGTACGAGTGCACGAAGTAGAACCGGCTGTCGGCCGGCAATCCGGCGAACAGCACCGAGCCGACCGGCGGCGCGACGGTGTTCCAGCCCATGTGCGGCAGCCGGGCGGCGGGCAACCGCGTCACGTTGCCCGGCAGCAGACCCAGCCCCTTGGTGATCACGCCGTGTTCGTCGCCGGACTCGAAGAGGATCTGCATGCCCACGCAGATGCCCAGCACCGGACGGCCGGCGGCGACCCGCCCGGCGATCACCGGGCCGGCGCCGAGCGCCTCGATGCCGGCCATGCAGGCGGCGAAGGCACCGACGCCGGGCACCACCAGACCGTCGGCGTCGGCCGCGGCGACCAGGTCGTCGGTGACCGTGACGTCGGCACCGGCGGCGGCCAGGGCCCGCTCGGCGGAACGCAGGTTGCCCGAGCCGTAGTCGAGCACCACCACCCGGGGCCGGGGGGTGTCGCGGTCCGTCACGATCCCTCCCCGGGCAGCAGCCACAGCACCCCGGCCACGGTGGCCAGCACCGCCAGCAGGGCGGTGACCACGACGGCCCCGCGCGGGGCACCCTGCCGGTGCAGGGACCAGGTCCCACCCACCAGCACCCCGGCGAAGATCAACAGCAGGGTCGGCAGGATCGAGCTCATCGCCGCCACCCCCGCCCGTACCGCCCGGCGGACATCACAGCGCACCCTTCGTGCTGGGGATGACCCCGGCCGAGCGCGGATCGATCGCGGTGGCCTCCCGCAGGGCCCGGGACACCGCCTTGAACTGCGCCTCCACCACGTGGTGGGCGTCCGGGTGACCGCCCGGACGGGCCGCCCGCAGCACGTCCACGTGCAGGGTGATCCGGGCAGCCTGGCCGAAGGACTCCCAGATGTGCCGGGTCATGCTGGTCGGGTAGACCGGCCCGATGTACGGGGTCAGCAGCGGCTCGTCGTGCACCACGTACGGCCGACCGGACAGGTCGACGGCGGCCCGGACCAGCACCTCGTCCATCGGGACGGTGGCCGAGCCGTACCGGCGGATGCCGGCCTTGTCCCCCAGCGCCTGGTCGAACGCGGCGCCGAGCGCCAGCGCGGTGTCCTCCATCGTGTGGTGCGCGTCGATCTCCAGGTCACCCACGGTCTGGACGGTCAGGTCGAAGCCGCCGTGCCGGGCGATCTGGTGCAGCATGTGGTCGTAGAAGCCGACCCCGGTGCTGATCTCCGCCGCTCCGGCGCCGTCCAGGTCGATCTCGACCAGGACCTTGGTCTCCTTGGTGATCCGCTCCACCCGGGCGGTCCGGCTCATCATGTGCCTTTCGGTCGCGGCTGCGGGGCTGGCAGGCCCGCGCGCTGGATCTGATCGATGGCTGCCAGGAAGGCGTCGGTCTCGGCGGGCGTGCCCGCGGTCACCCGCAGCCAGCCGGGCAGCCCGACGTCGCGGACCAGCACACCATGATCCAGCATCGCCTGCCAGGCCAGGGTCTGGTCACCGTCGACGGCGTACAGCACGAAGTTGGCGTCGCTGTCGGCCACCCGCAGACCACGACGACGCAGCTCGGTGACGATCCGGTCGCGCTGCCGCATGATCGCGGCGACCGTGCCGAGCAGGGCGTCGCGGTGCGCCAGCGCGGCCCGGGCGGCAGCCTGGGTGAGCGCGGAGAGGTGGTACGGCAGGCGGACCAGCTGCACCGCGTCCACCACCGCAGGATCGGCCGCCAGGTAGCCCAGCCGGCCACCGGCGAACCCGAACGCCTTGCTCATCGTGCGGGTGACCACCAGCCGCGGGTGACCGGGCAGCACCGCCAGCGCGCTGACCGTCCCCGGGCGGGCGAACTCGGCGTACGCCTCGTCGACCACCACCATCCCCGGTGCGACGTCCAGCACGGCGGAGATCACCGCCGGGTCGAGCGCGGTACCGGTGGGGTTGTTCGGCGAGCAGAGGAAGACCACGTCCGGGCGGTGTTCGCGGACCTGGGCCACCGCCTCGCCGACGGTCAGACCGAAGTCGACGCCCCGGTGGGCCGGCACCCAGCGGGTGCCGGTGCCCAGCGCCAGCAACGGATGCATCGAGTACGCCGGAACGAAGCCCAGCGCGACCCGCCCCGGGCCACCGAACGCCTGGAGCAGCTGCTGCTGGATCTCGTTGGAGCCGTTGGCCGCCCACACCCCCTCGGCGGTGAGCCCGTGACCGAGGTAGGCGGCCAGGTCGGCGCGCAACGCCAGCGCGTCGCGATCCGGATACCGGTTGAGGTCCCGCAACTCGGCCGCGACCGCCTTGCCGATCGCCTCGACCACCTCGTCGGGCACCGGGTAGGAGTTCTCGTTGGTGTTCAGCCGCACCGGCACGTCCAACTGCGGAGCGCCGTACGGCGACCGGCCGCGCAGGTCGTCCCGGATCGGCAGGTCCTCCAGCCGGGTCATGACATCTCCGGGAAGCGGAGGCTGACCGCTTGGCCGTGCGCCGGCAGATCCTCGACGGTGGCCAGGGTGACCACGTGCGGTGCGACCTCCCGCAGCGCCGCCTCGGTGTACTCCACCAGGTGGATGCCGCGTAGGAAGGACTGCACCGACAACCCGGACGAGTGGCGGGCACAACCGCCGGTGGGCAGCACGTGGTTGGAGCCGGCGCAGTAGTCACCAAGCGACACCGGCGAGTACGCGCCCACGAAGATCGCCCCGGCGTTGCGTACCCGCATCGCCCACTGCCGCGCGTCGACCGTCTGGATCTCCAGGTGCTCCGCCGCGTACGCGTCGACCACCCGTAGCCCGGCCGCCAGGTCGTCGACCAGCACGATGCCGCTCTGCGGTCCGCGCAGCGCGGTGTCGACCCGCTCGGCGTGCTTGGTGGCCGACACCTGCCGGACCAGTTCCCGGTCCACCGCGTCGGCCAGCGCCACCGACGGCGTGACCAGCACGCTGGCCGCCAGTGGGTCGTGCTCGGCCTGGCTGATCAGGTCGGCGGCGACGTGCACCGGGTCGGCGCTGTCGTCGGCCAGGATCGCGATCTCGGTGGGGCCCGCCTCGGCGTCGATGCCCACCACGCCGCGCAGTAGCCGCTTGGCGGCGGTGACCCAGATGTTGCCCGGTCCGGTGATCATGTCGACGGGTGCGCAGTGCGCGCTGCCGGCGGCGTCGACCGCACAGCCGTACGCCAGCATGGCCACCGCCTGGGCGCCGCCGACGGCGTAGACCTCGTCGACGCCGAGCAGGGCGCAGGCGGCCAGCACCCGCGCATCGGGCAGCCCGTCGTTGTCCTTCTGCGGCGGGCTCGCCACCACCAGCGACCGGACCCCGGCTTCCTGGGCGGGCACCACGTTCATCACCACGGTCGACGGATACATCGCCAGGCCACCGGGGACGTAGAGACCGACCCGGTCGACCGGGACCCAGCGTTCGGTGACCGTGCCGCCCGGCACCACCGTGGTGGTGTGATCGACGCGACGCTGATCGGCGTGCACCTTGCGGACCCGGGCGATCGCCTCCAGCAACGCGGCCCGCACCTGTGGGTCGAGCGTGCTCTCCGCCGCCGCGATGGCCTCGACGGGCACCCGCAGCACCTCCGGCGCCACCCCGTCGAACCGCTCGCTGGCCTCGCGGACCGCCGAGTAACCATGCTCACGGACCGCCGTCACGAGCGGACGGATCTGCTCGACGGCCACCGAGACGTCGAGCTGGGCACGAGGCAGCAGGTCACGCGGGTCGGACACACCGCCGCGCAGGTCGATACGGTTCAACACCCCTGCGAGTCTAGGCGGCCCTGTGCGGAAGCGACCCGCGCCGCCCGTACGCCGGGACGGTGAGCCGGGACACTCGTCACGCGGCCGGTGCGGCTACCCTCGATTCCGTGACCGCACGGCTGCCGGTGTTCCCGCTCGCCACGGTGCTCTTTCCCGGGCTGGTGCTGCCACTGCACATCTTCGAGGAGCGCTACCGCGCCCTGGTCCGGCACCTGATGCAGCTGCCCGAGGGGGCGCCACGCGAGTTCGGGGTGGTGGCCATCCGCAGCGGCTGGGAGGTGGCGCCCGCCCCCGGCCGGGTCGTCGCGGGCAACGGGGAGGTGACGCTGCACGAGGTGGGCTGCACCGCCGAGCTGCGGCAGGTCACCGAGTT
This sequence comes from Micromonospora maris AB-18-032, assembly GCF_000204155.1. Classification (NCBI taxonomy): domain Bacteria; kingdom Bacillati; phylum Actinomycetota; class Actinomycetes; order Micromonosporales; family Micromonosporaceae; genus Micromonospora; species Micromonospora maris. The sequence goes on from NC_015434.1 coordinate 4,936,624, forward strand.
GGCCGACGGTGGCTTCGACATCGTCACCGTGGGGCGACGCCGGTTCCGGGTAGAACAGCTCGACCGGCAGGCCGCGCCGTACCTGACCGCCGAGGTGAGCTGGCTGCCCGAGCCGACCGGTCCGGACGAGTCGGCCAACCTGTTGGCGGCGCGGGTGATCGCCGTCTTCCGGCAGTACCTCGGCCTGATGCGTCCCGAGGCCGGTCAGCTGACCGAACAGCTGCCGGAGGATCCGACCGTGCTCTCCCACCTGGTGGCCGCGACCGCGGCGCTGAGCGTGGCGGACCGGCAGCGGCTGCTCGCGATCGACGACACGGCGGCCCGGCTGCGCGCCGAGCTGACCCTGCTCAACCGCGAGGCGGCTCTGCTGCGCCAGGTGCGGGCGGTTCCGGTGCCGCTGGCGGAGCTGGCCACGCCCCCGCCTGGCCCGAACTGACCCCGCCCGGCGCGGCCGACTCCGGACCGAACCCGTTCGGCCCGACCGCCCCCGGGAACGGGCCGGCCGGTCCGACGCCGGGTCCGGCGGGCGGGTAGCCACCACCCGCGCCCGGCACGGCCGGCCAGGGTGCCGGTCCGGGTACGCCCGGCGGGTAGCCGGCCGCCGGGTACAGCAGGGCCACGTCGGGCTCCGGCTCGGGGCGCAGCGAGGGCCACCGCGACCAACCAGCCAGCAGGGTGTACGTCACCGCGGCGCCGAACGCGGGCAGGAGCAGGTTGCCGTGCGGCACCGGCAGCACGCCGAGGAACAGCTCGATCCCACCGGCCCGCAGGTCGGCAGGCTTGGTGAAGGCGGTGCCCGCCGGCGCGGTGTCCAGCAGACGCTCGTACGTGCTCAGCCCGACCCGGCGACCGACCTGCCAGGCGACCACCGCGGCGGCCAACGCGCCGACCACCACCGCGAACAGCCCGACCGGGCCCCGGCGACGGCGCAGCACGAACCACACGGCGAGCCCGGCGAGCACCCCGAAGGCCAGGCCGAGCAGGCTGAACCAGCCGTCAGCGGCGACCGGCTGCTCCGGCTGAGGCTGGCCGTAGACCGCGCCGTCAGCGGTCTTGATCACCGGGGTGGCCGGGGAGATCGCCGCCCACAGCAGCCCCAACGGCACACCGAGCAGGGTCAGGCAGAGCACGACCGCCCCGCCGACCGCCAGATTCCGGCGGGGTGGGTCGACGCGGGCCTGCGGGTCGGTCGGCCAGGCAGCTGCGGGCGGTTCGACGGCGGGGATCTCCGGGCTCACCCGATGATCCTCGCAGTTTCCGACGCGAGGTGTACACGGTGTGGTCGCCTCAACGGGCGAACGGCTCCAGCATCACCGCTGCGGCCCGCATCCACGCCTGTCGGGTCTCGGCCTGGAGCTGGTGATACTCGATCGAGGAGCCGGTCTCCAGGGCCGGGTCGTAGGGCACCACGGCCACCGCACGGGTCCGGGTGGCGAAGTGCTTCTCCAGGTCGTTCTGCAACGGCAGCCGCCCCGGCGTGGGGCAGGAGATCAGGGTGACCGCGTTGTCGGCCAGCTCACCCATGCCCTCGGAGTGCAGCAGATCGAGCATCCAGTCCGCGCTGAACGCGGCGTCCTCCCGTGGCACCGTGGTGACCACCAGCTGGTCGGCGGCGTGCATCACCGTACGCCAGTTCGGGCTCTCCACGTTGTTGCCGGTGTCCACGCAGATCACGTCGTGGGTGCGCCGGAGCAGCTCCAGCACCCGCTTGACGGTGAACTGGTCCAGTCGCTGGGCGAACCGCGGGCTCTCCTCACCGGCGAGCACGTCGTACGACCCGTCGGAGGCGTGCCGCAGGTAGTCGTCGAGGGCCTCCAGCAGGTCGTTGCCCTCCCGGATCTCGATCTGCACGAGGTCGGAGACCAGATGCCGGATGGTCCGGGCGTGGCGGGCGCTGCCGGCGCGCAGCCCGAGGGTGCCGCGCAACTCGTTGTCGTCCCAGGCCAGCACGCCGCGTCCGCGTACGCTGCCGATGGTTGCCGCGCCCAGCACGGTGGCGGTGGTCTTGTGCACGCCGCCCTTGGGATTGGCGAAGGCGATCACCCGCGGCGTGCCCAGGTCCTTGCGCAGCACGGCGGCGGCGCGATCCCACTCGTTCTCGACGCTCTGCGCCCGCCACTCGATCCGCCCGGGGCGCCCGGCCACCGTGGCCGACGCGACCGCTGCCGGGGGCGCTGGAGGCCCTTGCGGCGCAGCAGGCCCTGGATGCGCGGGTGGACCGGGCAGCAGCGGCGGCGGGGGTGCCGGGGCGGGCGGCTGGTAGCCGTTGTCCAGCAGGGCGTAGCGGGAGTCGATCGGCGGGGCGGCATGCCGGTAACCGTTGTCCAGCAGGGTGTACCGCGACTCCACCGGCTCCGGTCGACGTGGCTCCGGCACCTGGGGATAGGCCGGCTGCTCCGGCTGGTATCCGGGTTGACCGCGGTACGTCTGTGGTGCCGGGCGGGCGGCGTCGAGCCGGTAGCTCGCCTCGGCGCGATAGCCCGGTTCGGCACCGTACGCCCGATCCATCGGCGGACCTGCGGCCGTGGCGCGCCCCGAGTAGCCGGAGCCCGACGTGCGGCGCGGTAGCGGCTCGGTCGGCGGTGGCGGCTCGTCGGCCTGCCGCTCGGTCGATGCCTGCTCAGCGCCGCGACCGCCGAGGCGGGCTCGGTCGAGCAGGGCCCGCCACCGCGGTGCCGGCTCAGCGGGCCGTCCCCAACCGGTCTCGCTGCCGTCCACGGCTCGCCTCCCCAGCGCCTCGGTCTCCGTCTGACAGGCTACGAACGAAACCGTTTGGAAGCCACACCGGGACACCCACCGATGTGTCTGCGACCGTCACGATGTCAGCTCCGCACCACCCTCCAGCTGAGCGTCCACGTCGCCGTCCTGCAGCGAATCTGTCGAGGTGGGAGCCGCCGACGGGGCGGCGGATGTCGGGGCCGGTCGGGAAGGAACCGGCGCTGGTGACGAATCCGTCACTTCCGGCGTCTGCGGCACACGATTCTCGGGCGCCTCCGGCGACGGCACCGGGGACTTCGCACTGGGCGACGGGCTGGGCAGCAGATCCCGGTCGATCGGCGGGCGGGCCACGTCGCGCTGTTCCGGCAGGGGCGGCGTGAACACGGTTCGTTCCAGTCGCCGGACCTCCGGCGCCGGATCGACCACCCGCACCCCGGGACGGGCCGCCACACCACGCAGCACCGCCGGTTCGGCCCGGACCACCACGGCGTAGACGCAGGCGCAGCCCGTCCGGTAGGCGGCGGCCTCCCGCTCCGCCAGGCGCGCCCCACTGACGTACAGCTGGCGCAGCTCGCGCTCCTGCGGGTCGCCGCCGACCAGCGCGGCGGCCCGGGACCGGTAGTCGGCGGCCTCGCGCGCCTTGCGGGCGGCCAGGTCCGCCATGCCGGCCGTGACGTCGTCGGGCAGCCGCTGGGCCGGAATGCGCACGATCTCGGTCTGCCGGTCCGGCAGCGGCACCCGCCCGAACACGAAGGACACTCCGACGTCTCCGACCACGGCCGCGAGCGACTGCGGGGTGACGTACTCCGAGAGCGAGACCAGGGCGTAGGTGCCCTCGGCCAGCGACGCGCTGCGCGCCAGGCCGGCCAGGTCCGCCGCGGCGGTGCGCTCGTAGCTGGGAATCGAGTCACCGTCGGCGATCCCCACCCGGGTCACCTCGCCGACCGTACGGTCGGGCAACGGTGGGCCGCCGGTGGCGAACACCGCGGTGAACAGCACGGCGGCGCAGGACAGCACCGCCACCCAGCTGAGCAGCGAGGCCCGGGCCGTCTTCTGGTCGAGCCGGGTCAACACGGTGGCGAGGCGGGGCAGCAGTCGCTGGTCCAGCTGCCGCAGCAGATCGCCGGCGCGCACGGGCGGGCCCCCTCGTCGTTCGGTCGGGACGGGCGGGGCGCGTCAGTCGCGGAGAATCTCCAGCGCGCGTCCCAGATCGTCAGGGTAGTCGCTGACGAAGCGGACCTCGTCCCCCGTACGGGGGTGCTCGAAACTCAACTCTCTGGCGTGCAACCACTGCCGATCCAGCTTGAGCCGGGCGGAAAGAGTCGGGTCGGCGCCGTACGTCAGGTCACCCACACAGGGGTGGCGCAGGGTGGAGAAGTGCACCCGGATCTGGTGCGTACGACCGGTTTCCAGCCGGACGTCGACCAGACTCGCCGACGGGAACGCCTCAAGCGTGTCGTAGTGGGTGATGCTCGGCTTACCGTCGGAGACCACCGCCCAGCGGTAGTCGTGGTGCGGGTGCCTGTCGATCGGGGCGTCGATGGTGCCGCGCAGCGGATCGAGGTGCCCCTGCACCACCGCGTGGTAGCGCTTCTCCACCTCGCGGTACTTGAAGGCCCGCTTGAGCGCGCTGTACGCCTGCTCGCTCTTGGCCACCACCATGACCCCGGTGGTGCCGACGTCGAGCCGGTGCACCACGCCCTGACGCTCGGCGGCACCGCTGGTGGCGATGGTGTGACCGATCGCAGCCAGCCCGCCGATCACCGTCGGGCCGGTCCAGCCGGGGCTGGGATGGGCGGCCACCCCGACCGGCTTGTCGACCACCACGATGTCGTCGTCGGCGTAGACCACCCGCAGTCCCGGTACCGCCTGGGGCACCACCACCGGCGCGGCGGCCGGCGCGGGCAGCGTCACCTCCAGCCAGGCACCCGCCCGGACCTTGTGCGAGTTGGGCCGCACCGCGCCGTCGACGAGCGCCTCACCGGCGTCGACGAGGGCGGCGGCGGCCGTCCGGGACAGCCCGAACAGCCGGGCGACCGCCTGGTCCAGCCGCATGCCGTCGAGGCCGTCGGGGACCGGCAGGCTGCGGTGGTCGCCGCCGGCGGCGAAGGTGCCCGTCATGCCCGCTCCCGCCGCTCGTCGTCCGCGTTCTCCGCCGTGGTCTCCGCAGCACGCCCGGTGCCCTTGCGGTCGTCGCCGACCAGCCGGGTGCCGTCGCGCTGACGGCCGGTGAACTCCAGGCCGATCGCCAGGATCACGCCGCAGACCAGGGCGCTGTCCGCGATGTTGAAGATCGGAAACACCTGACCGTACGGGTCGAACACGCTGATCATGTCGACCACGTGGCCGACGAACCAGCCCGGCGCCCGGAAGATCCGGTCGATCAGGTTGCCGGTGACGCCGCCGACCACCAGGCCCAGCGAGATCGCCCAGGGCACCGACCGCAGGGTCCGTCCCATCCAGGCGATCCAGGCCAGCACGCCGATCGCGATCAACGGGAAGATCCAGGTGTAGTCCTTGCCGAGGCTCCACGCGGCCCCGCTGTTGCGGGTCAGGGAGAGGTAGACGGCCCCGCCCAGCAGCCGTACCGGCTCACGGTCGCTCAGTTCGACCAACGCCAGGTGCTTGGTGAGCACGTCGACCACCACCGCGAACGCCGCGAGGCCGAGCAGGATCGTGACGGGTGTACGCCGCGATCTCGTGGCGGTGCCCGGCTCGGCGGTGCCGGATTCAGCGGGCGGTACTGCGCTCATCTGCTCCCCATCGACGTATCACGGCGGTGCCGTGGCACCGCCGTGCACCAGCGCCGGGGAGCCCGCCGTCAGCGTCGCTCCGCCAGCTGTTTGCAGGTCACACAGAGGGTGGCCGACGGGAAGGCGGCCAGCCGCTCCACCGGGATGGGGTTGCCGCACCGCTCGCACCAGCCGTAACCACCTTCGTCGAGGCGCTCCAGAGCCCGCTCGACCTGCGTGATCCGTTCCAAGATGCTGTTGGCGAGAGAGATCTCCTGCTCCCGTTCGAACGTCTTCGTGCCGGTGTCGGCCTGGTCGTCCCCGGCCGAGTCGGTGAGGCGCTCGCGCTGCAGCTCGGTGATCTCGCTCAGCGTCTGATCGTACTCGGCGCGCAACTCGTCATGCCGTGCTGCCAGGGCGGCACGGATCTTGTCGGTCTCCGCGGCACTGCGGGTGGACTTCATCGCGGGCTTGCGCCCAGCGGTCCTGGTGTCGGCTGGTTTGGCCATCATCACTCCCTATGCCACGGAACCGCGGACGTCCGCGGTGCCTGGACCGGGGCCACCAGCATCGGTCACCCCAGGTACAAAACGGGCGCGCGGCCCTGTGGCCGCGCACTCCGGAGGTTCGCAAGGATACGGAACGTAAAGGCGTCCGACAACGTGCCGCACCGAAACGCCCGTCCCACCCCGATTCACCCCAAACCGGAACGACCGTAACAGACCCCTACCCCCTACCCCCCACCGTCCCGCAGGTTGATCAAAGAAGTTGCGTCATCCTCGGCCGGATCCGAGACGCAGACTTCTTGATCAACCTGGGGTGGGCTCGGCGGGGGCGGGTCAGGGGGTGGTGAGGAGGTGGGTCAGGTGGGCGGTGAGGGTGGGGGAAGCGGGGGTGATTTGGAAGAGTTTGTCGCGGCTGCTGGCACCCGTGCGGAGGGAGACTGTGGCGGGGCGGACGCCGAGCGCCTCGGCCAGGGCGCGGCGGGCGGCCTCGGTGGCCCGGCCGTCGACGGCGGGGGCGTTGACCGCGATGACCAGGGCTGGGCCGTGCGGGCCGTCGTACCGGCCGCCCACCCGGGCACGGGACGCCCCCGGCTTCACCCGGACGGCGACAGTGAGCGTGTCGTCGGCCATCTGATCAGGTCAGCGCCGACCGGACTGCGACAACAACGTGGTGTCGGGCGCGCAGGTCGCGCACGGGGTGAAGCCCAACTCGACCGCCTCGGCAACCGGCAGCGGCTCGTGGTCCCGCCCGACCAGGTGCGCACACTCGTCCAGGTGATAGCGGGGCCGACCGTCGACCACCCGGACCTCGTCGGACAGCCGGGACACCAGGACGGCCTGCTCCGGGGTGACCTCCTGCGCGGGGGGTTCGTCGTCGTACGCCTCCGCCGTGCCGGCGTTGGTCCCCGGCGCCGCCCCCGCCGGCGGGCCGGGTGGTTGCCGCCACCCGGATGCGCCGTCGTTCGTGGTCGGTGGGACATGCTGCGCCGGGATGGTGACCGATCGGCCACCAGCGGTATCCCGCTGGGTCGTGGACCGGGCGGCAGCCGCCTGGCGGGCGCCGGCGACCAGCGCCACCGCAGCCAGCAGGCTGGCCCCGATCGAGACGACAAGCAACAGGCTGGATCCGCTGGCCAGCCCGAGCACCAGGAGCGCCACCGCGACGAGGATGAGCGCGAGACTGATGACTATCACGGCTCACCCCCGTCGCGTCGTAGACGATGAGGCAGGGCGAGCGACCGCCGTGACGGCCGCCGCCCGGTTCAGCGACCGGCCTCGAGTGCCCCGGAGCGACCCCCGCCGTAGGAGCCGGCGAGACCTGCGGCGGCCAGGCCGTTGCCGGCCGCGCGGGTGCCTTCCCCACGGGTCATCTCCGCCTCCAGGCCCTGGCCACGACCGTCGAGGTCGCGCAGCTGGCTCTCCAGGTAGGCCTTGAGACGGGTACGGTACTCGCGCTCGAACTGCTTGAGCTCCTCGATGTGCTTCTGCAGCGCGGTGCGCTTGGCGTCGAGGCCACCCATGGCTTCCTGGTGCCGCTGCCGGGCGTCCCGCTCCAGCGCGTCGGCCTTGGCGCGGGCCTCGCGGGTGACCTCCTCGGCCTTGGAACGGGCCTCGGAGAGCAGCTGGTCGGCCTCGCGGCGCGCGTCGGAGACGTGGTCGTCGGCGGTCCGCTGGGCCATCATCAGCACCCGCAGCGCCTGCTGCTCGCCGTCACCGCCCGGCACGGCGCCACCGGTCGCGGCGCGCACCTGCTCCAGCTCGGCCTGCATCGCGCGAGCGGCCTGCTCGGCGGCGGCCTTGTCACGCTGCACCCGGTCGAGCTGGGCCTTGACGTCGTTGAGCTCGGCCGCCAGACGGGCGTCACCGCCGGGACCGGCGGGGGCACCGCCCCGTCCCCCGCGCTCCACCTGGGCGCGCAGTTCGTTGTTCTCCTCGATCAGACGGGCGAGTTCGCGCTCGACCTCGTCCAGGAAGGCGTCGACCTCCTCCTCGTCGTAGCCCCGCTTACCGATCGGCGGCTTCTTGAAGGCGACGTTGTGGACGTCGGCCGGGGTCAGCGGCATCGAAACTCCTCGGGTCAGTTGCGGCCGCGATAGCGCGTCGGTCATCAGGCGGTCCTGAAGATCGCCGGCTCTAACACAAACCTCATCAGCACGAACAGGATAACCAGGAGCACAAGGGAGGCCAGGTCGATGCTCACGGTACCAATTCGCAGCGGAGGGATCACACGCCTCAACGCCCAGAGCGGGGGATCAGTGACGCTCCACACGGATTCCAGTCCGGCCGATGCTCCGCGACCAGGCTGCCAGCGCCGCCCGTACTGCAGGACCGCGCTCAGGACGAACCGGGCAAGGAGAATGATCAGGAAGAGATAAGTGATCAGGTAGAGCACCTGGAGCAAGATCGACAACACGGCAGGCGACGTCCCTCGGGTCGGGCGGGTCAACTCAGGCTGAAGAACCCGCCCTCGGCGATCTTGGCCTTGTCCTCCGCGGTGACCTGGACATTGGCCGGCGAGAGCAGGAACACCCGGTTGGTCACGCGCTCGATCGTACCGCGCAGCCCGAACGCCAGCCCGGCGGCGAAGTCAACCAGTCGGCGGGCATCCGCCTCATCCATCTCGGTGAGGTTGATGATCACGGGAACGCCGTCCCGGAAGTGCTCGCCGATGGTGCGGGCCTCGCGGTAGGTGGTGGGGTGCAGCGTGGTGATCTGGTAACGCTGCTCCTCCTCCTGGACCACCGCCCGCTCGCGGGGCTGCGCCTGCGGCGCCAACGCCAGGTTGTCCCGGGTGTGGTAGGTCAGAGCGCCGGACTGCTCCCCCGTCGACCGGGTGATCGAACGTACGCTGGACCGCTCGACCCGCTCCGGGCGCTCGGAGTCCAGCCGCTCGGACTCGCTCAGCCGACCGCCGGAGCGCTCGCCGAGCCGCCCCCGGTCGCCGAGGCGCGGACGAGGCGCGGGCGGCTCGTCCACCTCGTCGTCCACCTCGTCGGCGAACTCCTCGGCATACCGGCTCTGCCGGTAGCGCGACTCGCGGTAGCCACCCTTGTCGTAGCCACCGTCGTCATAGGCCCGCTCGTCGTCCTCTTCGACCAGTCCGAGCCAGACCCCCGCCTTGCGCAGTGCACCCATCCCCGCGCCCTTCCCGTCCGCCGTGCGGCACACGCCCCCGTACGTGTCGCCTGTCGCGAGTGGACCACTCCTGCCCACCGGACCGGAACGGCAATCCCCTGACGCACAATTCGCGTTGCACGTCACGCCCCCCGGTCGCCGGTAAGGCCGCTCCCACAAACAACACTGATGTAATTTGCTTCCCTCGCGGCCAGGCTACCGCAGCGTGGGACGCATTCCGAGCAACGCGCTGCCGACGCGGACATGTGTCGCGCCGTGGCCGATCGCCGCCTCCAGATCACCGCTCATGCCGGCCGACAGCGCGACGGCCTGCGGATGCTCGGCGCGCACCGTCTCGGCGATGGTGGCCAGGCGCGCGAAGGCACGCTCCGGCTCCCAGCCCAGCGGCGCCACCGCCATCAACCCGGCCAGTCGCAGTCCCGCCGAGGCGGCCACCGCGGCGGTGACCGGCCCCAGCCCGATGTCCGGGTCGGCCGAGTCCGGCACCGACCCGCCCCGGCTCGGGTCGCCGTCGATGCTGACCTGCACGAACACTTCCAGCGGCCGGTCCCGACGGCCGGTTGTGGCCGCGTCCAGGGCGGACGCCAACCGGACGCTGTCGACGGACTGGACCACGTCGGCGTACCGGACCACCGACTTGACCTTGTTGCGTTGCAGCCGGCCGATGAAGTGCCAGCGCGGGGCGACCCCGGCCAGGGCGACCTGCTCGGCCTTCGGCGCCGCCTCCTGGTCGCGGTTCTCCCCGACGTCGGTCACCCCGAGCCCGGCCAACGCGATCACGTCGGCCGCCGGGTAGGTCTTGGTGACCGCGATCATGGTCACCTCGGTCCGGTCCCGGCCGACCGCGACGCAGGCGTCGGCGATCCGGGTCCGTACGCGCGCCAGCCCGGCGGCCAGTTCGGCACGCCGGTCGGGACGCACCAGAGAGGCGCTGTCGGTCATGGTCGGTACTCAGGAGCCGTTCTTGAGAAAGTCGGGCACGTCGACGTCGTCGAAGAGCACCCGGCGTGGCGACTGCGGCGTCACGGGGGTGGCGGGCGACGGCACGACCGGCGTGCTCGGCTGCGCGGGCTGGTTCTGGTTGGTCTTGCGGGCCGGCTCGGCCGCCTTGTAGGCGGGCGTGCCACCGTCGAATCCCGCCGCGATCACGGTCACCCGCACCTCGTCGCCGAGTGCGTCGTCGATGACCGCACCGAAGATGATGTTGGCGTCCGGGTGCGCCGCGTCCGTGACCAACTGTGCCGCGTCGTTGATCTCGAACAGACCCAGGTCGGAGCCACCGGCGATGGAGAGCAGCACCCCACGGGCACCGTCCATGCTCTGCTCCAGCAGCGGGCTGGAGATGGCCGCCTCGGCCGCCTCGACGGCCCGGTTCTCCCCGCGGGCGCTGCCGATGCCCATCAACGCGCTGCCCGCGCCGCTCATCACGCTCTTGACGTCGGCGAAGTCCAGGTTGATCAGACCCGGGGTGGTGATCAGGTCGGTGATGCCCTGGACACCGGAGAGCAGGACCTGGTCGGCGGTACGGAAGGCGTCCATCATGCTGATGTTGCGATCCCCGAGCGCCAGCAGCCGGTCGTTCGGGATGACGATCAGCGTGTCGCACTGGTTACGCAGCTCGTCGATGCCCGCCTCGGCCTGCACCTGCCGCCGCTTGCCCTCGAAGGAGAACGGACGGGTCACCACGCCGATGGTCAGCGCGCCCAGCTTACGGGCGATGTTGGCCACCACTGGCGCGCCGCCGGTGCCGGTGCCACCACCCTCGCCGCAGGTCACGAAGACCATGTCGGCGCCCTTGAGCACCTCCTCGATCTCGTCGCGGTGGTCCTCGGCGGCGTTCTTGCCGACGTCCGGGTTGGCGCCCGCGCCCAACCCCCGGGTCAGTTCACGGCCGACATCGAGCTTGACGTCGGCATCGCTCATCAGCAGCGCCTGCGCGTCCGTGTTGATCGCGATGAACTCGACGCCCTTGAGCCCAACCTCGATCATCCGGTTGACGGCGTTGACGCCGCCGCCCCCGATGCCGACGACCTTGATGACCGCCAGGTAGTTGTGCGGAGGTGTCATCTCCGGTCCTTCCCTTCGAGATTGGCTACTCCCCGACCGGTTACGGCGCGGCCAGACCCATGGTCGACGCGACTGTCACCAGCGAGGTCGAGGGGGTAAACCCTCACCCTCTACTAGAGGGTTACAGTTATGTCAACCACTGATCCTCTTTCGGGCAACGTAGGCGCAGCCGAGCGATGAGCCAAGGACCTTACCGGCGTGTCGCCGGAGGGAGCGCCAAGCGTCACAACCTGATCAACGGCTCACCGGAATGTCACCACGTCCGGCGCGCTGACGTCGATGCGGGTGGCGTCCTGATCGAGCAGGGCGGTGGCGACCCGAGCCTTGTCCGTACCCCGGGTCGCATCTCCCCAGAAAACCGTCAGATCGCCCCGCAGCCGTACACTGATCCGGGCCAGACCCTCGACGGTGATCTCGACCAGTTGCTCGCGCAACTCGGGGGTGAGCGCGCCGAGCACCTCCAGACCGGCGTCCGTCGCCGGATCGTCCGGGCCCGGCTCGGCCAACCGGATCATCGGAAGACCCGCCGGGCGCTCCGACACCGTGCGGAACGCCACCCCGGCGGCGTCGACCACCACGAACTGCTCCCCACGTGGCACCACCGCCACCGGAGTACGTTCCGTGAGCCGCACGACCAGCGCGTCCGGCCAGTCGCGGTGCACCGTCACCCGCTCCACCGGCGGCAGGGTGCCGATCCGGTCGGCCAGCTCGGCCAGATCCACCCGGGCCAGCGGAGCACCGTCGAGCACCCCGGCGGCGTTGCGTACCTGCACCGCGCTCACCAGCTCGGCGCCTTCCACCCGCACCTCGCGTACGCCGAACAGACCGGTGCCCAGCAGCACCCACGCCACCAGAGCAGCCACGGCGAGCATTCCGCCGACCACCGCCCACGGCAGCGCCGCCCGCATCCGGCGACGCCGGGCCCGCGCCATGAACCGTCGGGTGGAGGCGGGCACCGCGTCCCGGCCGGCACGCACCAACTGCCACTGACGGGCCGGACGCCACCCTCCGCCGCCGTCGACGCCGGTACCGCGCCCGCGCGCCGGACCGGGACTCATTCCGCCACGGGCGCCGCACCGTTGCGCGCGGCGGCGTCGGGAACGGTCCCGCCGATGCTCGTCGACCCGCCGGCCAGACCACCGGCCACCGTGCCGGCCGCCTGCTGCGGATCGGCGGTACGCGCGGTCAACGCGGCCAGCAACTCGTCACCCATCAGCGAGATCGGCGGAGCACCCATGGTCACCACGACGTCGCCGGAGCGGGCCCGACGGGCCACCTCCGCCGGCGCGGCGTCCCAGGAGTCGACGAAGACCTTCCGCTCCGCCGGCAACGCCACCGCCTCGATCAGCGCCGCCGACCCCTCCCCCGGGCCACGCTGCTCACCCGGGCCGAAGACCTCCAGCAGCACCAGTTCGTCGGCGATCGCCAACGCCTCGGCGATCTCCGACTGCAGGTCGCGGGTCCGGTAGAGCCGGTAGGGCTGGAAGACGACAAGCAGCCGACCCTCGCCGGCCACCTCGCGCAGCGTCTGCAGCGCCAGGGTCATCGAGGTCGGATGGTAGGCGTACTCGTCGTAGACGAGGACACCGTCGGCGACGCCCTTGCGCTCGAACCGCCGACGCACCCCGGGGAACGCGGCCAGCGCCGCCTCCGCCGCCTGCAGCGGCAACTCCAGCAGGTACGCGGCCAGCACCGCCGAGGCGCTGTTGAGAGCCATGTGCCGGCCGGGCACCGGCATCCGGAACTCACCGAGCGAGCGGCCGTCGATGTGGGCCAGGTAACGCACACCCCGCGCAGAGGAGGCCATCTCACTGAGCCGCAGGTCGGCGTCGGCGGACTCGCCGTAGGTGTAGACCCGACGCCCCTGGGCCCGCAGCGTGGCGGCCAGCCGCTGCCCGCCCGCGTCGTCGGCGCAGGTGATGATGAAGCCGTCCGGGTCGGTGAGCCGGGCGAACTCGGCGAAGGTGGCCTCCAGGTTGGCCAGGTCGCCGTAGGTGTTCAGGTGATCCGCCTCGATGTTCGTGACGATCGAGACGAACGGACGGTAGATGAGGAAGGACCTGTCGCTCTCGTCCGCCTCGACCACGAAGTACTCGCCGGTGCCGTGATGCGCACCCGAACCCACCTCGGAGATTTCGCCACCGATCACGAAGGACGGATCGGCGCCCGCCTGCTGGAACACCATGGTGACCATTGAGGTGGTGCTCGTCTTGCCGTGCGTGCCGGCGACCGCCACCGTACGCCGGCCGGTCATCGCGGCGGCCAGGGCCTCCGAACGGTGCAGGACCCGCAGGCCACGCTGACGCGCCTCGACCATCTCCAGGTGATCGGCCGGGATGGCCGAGGAGTAGACCACCGTGTCGACACCGTCGAGATTGGCCGGCTCGTGCGTCATGTGGATGGTCCCGCCGAGCGCCCGCAGCCCGGCCAGCGACGGCCACTCGCGCAGTTCGCTGCCGGAGACCGGCAGGCCCCGGGTGAGGAACAGTCGGGCCAGGCCGCTCATGCCGACCCCACCCACCCCGATCAAGTGGATGTGACCCAGATCCTCCGCCGTCACCGTACCCGCCGGACTGAACGTTCTCATTGGGCCGCACCTTCTTTCGTTCGCGACTGCGGGGCTCGCAGACCCGGCTCACTCCTCGCGCTCACTGAGCCGGCTTTCGTTCGCGACTGCGGGGCTCGCAGACCCGGCTCACTCCTCGCGCTCACTGGGAGACCGCCTCGTAGACGAAGTTGAGCAGGGCCTCGTCGCCGTCGCGTCGGCCGTAGGCCGCGGCGGCGGTGCCCATGGCGTGCAGCCGCTGCGGGTCGCGGATCAGCGGGATCACCGTACGCTCCAGCCAGTCCGGGGTGAGCTCGCTGTCGTCGACCAGCAGGCCGCCGCCGGCCTCGACCACCGGCAGCGCGTTGCGCTTCTGCTCCTGGTTGCTGTGCGGGTACGGCACGTAGATGGTGGGCAGGCCGATGGCCGCCACCTCCGCGCAGGTCATCGCGCCGCCCCGGCCGAGCATCAGGTCGGCGGCGGCGTACCCGGCATCCATGTCGGACAGGTACGGCAGCGTCACGTACGGCACCGGCAGGTCGGTGGGGATCGGCACCGGCTCGTTGCGGGCCCCCATCACGTGCAACACCTGGATGCCGTTGCGGGCCAGTTCCTTGGCCGCACCGGCCACCGCGAGGTTGATCGACCGGGCGCCCTGCGAGCCGCCCGCGACGAAGAGCACCGGCAGATCCGGGCGGAGCCCGAAGTGGGCGCGGGCCGCGCCACGCATGGCCACCCGGTCCAGCCCGGCGATGTTGCGCCGCAGCGGCACGCCGACCACCCGCGCCTCCCGCAACGACTCGGCCTGGGCGGGCTGGTGCGGGAAGCCCACCGCCACATGCTTGGTGAACCTCATGCCGAGCCGGTTGGCCACCCCCGGCGGCACGTTCACCTCGTGGATCACGATCGGCAGCTCCCGCCGCCAGGCGGCCAGGTACGCCGGCACCGAGACGTACCCGCCGAAGCCGACCACCACGTCGGCGCGTACCTCGTCGATGATCTTGCCTGCGGCGCGGGCCGCGGTCCACATCCGGCCCGGGGTACGGACCAGGTTCATGTTGATCGACCGAGGAAGCTGGTACGCCGGGATGTTGCGCAGGTCGTAGCCGGCGGGCGGGATCAGCTGATTCTCCAGGCCCTTGGGTGTGCCGAGACAGGTGATCCGGACGCCGGGGTCGTGTCGGCGTAGGCAGTCGGCGAAGGCGAGCAACGGGTAGATGTGTCCCCCGGTGCCACCGCCCGCGAGCACCACCGAACGCAGCGGACCCATCAACGTCTCCTCTCGCTCGCCACCGACCCACTGCGACCCCGGCCGTCCCGGGCGCCACGCGGTGCGGCCTGGTCGTCCGCACGCCGCTTACGGGCCCGGGGCACGGATCCTCGGGCAGCCGACGGCGACGCCGCACGGCGACGCCGGCCGGGAAGCGGCGGCAACGGAGCCCACACTAGTCGGACCCATCGGGCGGGCGGGCGGGCATGCAGGGCCCGGGCCGCATCGGGTTCCGCACGGGCGAAGGACGCCAGCATGCCGACCGCCGCGAGGGTGACGACCAGCGCGCTACCACCGACCGAGATGAACGGCAGCGGTACGCCGGTCAATGGCAGCAGGCCGATCACGCCGCCGATGTTGATGAAGGCCTGCCCGATCAGCCAGGCGGTGACGCCCGCTGCCGCCAGCCGTCGGAACGGATCGTCGACCCGCCGGGCGATCCGCAGGCCGGTGTAGGCCAGCACGGCGAACAGGGTGACCACCACGGCACAGCCGACCACGCCGAGTTCCTCGGCGATCACCGCGAAGATGAAGTCGTTCTCCGCCGCCGGCAGCCAGTCCCACTTGCTGCGCCCCTGGCCCAGGCCGGTGCCGAACCAGCCCCCGTTGGCGATGGCGTACCGGGCCTGCACCATCTGGTAGCAGAGTTCCTCCCGGCACTGCTCCAGCGGCGGCGGGCTGACGAACATGGTCAGTCGTTGCAGCCGGTAGTTGTCCTCCCCCCGGACCCCGGAACCGGCGCCGAGGGAGGCCACCGCCACCAGCAGGCCGATGCCGGCCAGACCGATCGCGCTGAGCGTGGCGAAGACCCGCAGCCGCACCCCGGCCGCCCAGAGCAGGCCGATCACCAGCGCCATCAGACAGAGCATGCTGCCCAGGTCGTTGTAGCCGACCAGGACGAACATCAGGCCCACCACCGGGAACAGCGGGGTGGCCAACTCCCGCCACCAGCCCAGCGCCGCGCCCTTGCGGGCCAGCACGTACGCCCCCCACAGCACCAGCGCGAACTTCGCCACCTCCGAGGGCTGCACCCCGATACCACCGACGTACAGCCCGAGCAGCTCGGCCTCCATCGGCCCGATCCTCGCCGGCGCGCCGGTCAGCCGCCCGTAGGCCACCAACGCGTTCAGCAGCAACAGCAGCCCCACCGCGATGGCCAGCACCGGCCGCCCCAACGCCCGGTAGGTGCGGGCCGGCAGGCGCTGGCAGACCCAGAACGCCACGATGCCGATCACCGCGAAGATCGCCTGCTTGACCAGCGAGGCCGAGGCGTTGCCGCCCGCCGCGTAGTCGCGCACGCTGGTGGCCGAGAAGACCATGGTCAGGCCGATCAGGAGCAGCAGCCCCGCGCTGGCAAGAAGCAGATGGTACGAGGCCAGCGGCCGGGCCAGCAGGCCCTGCAACGCGGCCAGCCCGCCCAACGCGTCCAGCCCACGCCACGGCCCACCCGGCGTTACCGGCCCCGGCGCACCCGCCCCGGCCGTACGCCCGGCACCGCTGGTGGCCGATCCCGCCGCCCGTACCGTGTCCCCGGTCCGGTCGGCCTCAGCCACCCGCCCAGCATCCACCGCCGCGTCCGCCTTAGCCGCACCACCGGCCCGCCGCCGCCGACCGCCGTCCGCCGTGCCGCTGTCTCCCCACGCCTCCCCCACAGCGCCATCATCGCCGCTGCCACCACCTGACACCCCCGGTATCCCCCACTCGGCGTGTCGCACCCCTCCCACCCCACCCCTCGTTCTCCGCGTTGATCAAGAGGTCTGCGTCAGGAATCCGCTGTCCGGAGACGCAAACTTCTTGATCAACCGGGGAGCCCGGGGGGTGAGGGGGTCAGCCCATGTTGGCCAGGAAGTCGCTGTAGAAGAGACCCAGGGCGATGGCTACGCCGATGCCGGCGATGATCCAGAAGCGGACCACGATGTTGACCTCGCTCCAGCCGGCCAGTTCGAAGTGGTGCTGGAGGGGGGACATTCGGAAGACGCGCTTGCCGGTGGTCTTGAAGGAGATGATCTGGATGACCACCGACATGGTGATGATCACGAACAGGCCGCCGATGATCGGCAACAGCAGGATGGTGCGGGTGGACATCGCCATGCCGGCGATCAGACCGCCCAGGCCGAGTGCGCCGGTGTCGCCCATGAAGATCCGGGCGGGCGAGGTGTTCCACCAGAGGAAGCCCACACAGGCGCCGGCCGCCGCTCCGGCGATCAACGCGATCTCCAGCGGATCCCGGACGGTGTAGCAGTAGTTGTTCGGGTTGGCGGTGTACGCCGGGTCGGCACACCAGTGCCGGTACTGCCAGAACGCGATCACCGCGTACGCGCCGAGCACCATCACCGACGCGCCGGTGGCCAGGCCGTCGAGGCCGTCGGTGAGGTTCACCCCGTTGGTCGCCGCCATCACCACGAAGATGAAGATGATCACCGCGCCGATCTTGGTGACGTCCAGCGCCGGAATGTCCCGGATGAAGCTCAGCGTGGTGCTGCCGACGGTCTCGGTGTTGGTCTGCGCGCCGGTGGCGTCGGTCATCGTGGACGGGAAGTAGAGCGCCACCACGCCGAACACCGCGCCGACCAGGATCTGCCCGAGCAGCTTGCCCCGGGCGCTCAGACCGCCGCTGTGCCGCTTGCGCACCTTGAGGAAGTCGTCGATGAAGCCGACCGCACCGGCGAAGACCATCAGCCCCAGCAGCACCAGCGCGGTGATAGTCGGCTCGACCTGGGCGATCTGCGCGTCCGGCAGGGTGGTCAGGGCCAGGTGCCCGGCGACGTACGCGATCACGGTGGCGAGGATGAACACCACGCCGCCCATCGTCGGCGTGCCCTTCTTGCCCTGGTGCATCTGCGGGCCCTCGGCCCGGATGGGCTGGCCCGCCTTCAGCCGGGTGAAGACCCGGATCGCGATCGGGGTGCAGAACAGCGAGACCAGGAAGGCCACCCCGATGGCCACGATGACGGCCCTCACGCGGCGCCACCTCCGGCCGCCGGATCAGCCGGGCCGGTGGCGACGGCGTCGGCACGCAGCGCGTCGGCCACCTCCCAGGTCCGGTACCGGGACCCCTTCACCAGGACCACGTCCCCCGGTCGTAGCTCGCTGCGCAGCACCTGAACGGCCGCCGCCTGATCGGTGAGCAGCACCGATTCTCCTCCCCAGTCACCTACCGATGTCGCCCCGTGGTGGATCGGCGCCGCCGCCTCGCCAACCACGAGCAGCCGGTCGACGCCCAATTCGGCCGCGAGCCGGCCCACCTCGGTATGTCCCTGCGCCTCGAACTCGCCCAACTCGGCCATGTATCCGAGCACCGCGAAGGTGCGCCGTCCCGCTCCGACGCCGGCCAGCGCCCGCAACGCCACCGACATCGACGCCGGGTTGGCGTTGTACGAGTCGTCGATCACCGTCACGCCGTCGGTGCGCTCGAAGACGTCCATCCGGCGGGTCGAGACCAGCCCGAGCTCGCCCAGCGCGACCGCGATCTCGACCAACGGCATGCCGAGTTCCCGCGCCACCGCCGCGGCGGCGAGAGTGTTCCAGACCTGATGCCGCCCGGTCAGCGCGAGCCGCACCGTCGCGCTGCCCTCCGGCGTCACCAGGGTGTACGCGGGCCGCCCCCGCTCGTCCAGCGTCACGTCCACCGCCCGCACGTCGGCGTGCGCCGCCTCGCCGTAGCGGACGACCCGGGCGGTCGTACGGCCGGCCATCGCGTCGACAAGCGGATCGTCGGCGTTGAGCACCGCCAGGCCGTCCGCCGGCAGCGCCTCGACGAGTTCACCCTTGGCCAGCGCGATGTTCTCCTGCGAGCCGAACTCGCCGATGTGCGAGACCCCGACGTTGAGCACCACGGAGATGCGCGGCGGCGCCACCTCGCACAGGTACCGCACGTGCCCGATGCCCCGGGCACCCTTCTCCAGCACCAGGTAACGCGTCGAGGGCACCGCCTGCAACGCCGTGTACGGGTGACCCAGCTCGTTGTTGAACGACCCGGGCGGCGCCACCGTCTCCCCCAGCCGCGCGGTCAGCTGGGCGATCAGGTCCTTGGTGGTGGTCTTGCCGGACGAACCGGTCAGCCCGATCACGGTCAGCTGCGGCAGCCGGTCCACCACGGCACGCGCCAGCCGGGCCATCGCGGTCAACGCGTCGGCGACGACGACCATCGGCACCCCGGGCACCTCACGGGTACCCAGCACCGCCGCCGCGCCGGCCTGCACCGCTGCGGCGGCGTAGTCGTGCCCGTCCACCTTCTCCCCGTCGAAGGCGACGAAGAGCCCGCCGGAGGTGACCTTGCGGGAGTCGAACTCCACGCTGCCGGTGACCTGTGCGGTCGGGTCGGCGGCCACCAGCCGTCCGTCGACGGCCGACGCGATCTCGGCCAGACTCAGTGCGATCATCGCTGGCCTCCCAGGCTGCCGAAGCGGGCCCGCAGCGCGTCGGCCAGTTCGGTCACGTCGTCGAACGGAAACACCTCACCGGCGATCTCCTGACCACGTTCGTGGCCCTTGCCGAGCACCGCCACCACATCGCCAGGTTCGGCCTGGCGGACCGCCTCGTCGATGGCCGCGCGCCGCCCGGCCACCTCGACGATCCGGGTCCGCGTCCCGGCGTCGTACGCCCCGGCGAGCACCTCGGCGCGGATCGTCGCCGGGTCCTCGGTGCGCGGGTTGTCGTCGGTCACCAGCACCACGTCGGCTCCCTTTGCGGCGGCCGCGCCCATCGCCGGCCGCTTGCCCCGGTCCCGGTCACCGCCCGCGCCGATCACGCAGATCAGCCGGCCGCTGCTCAGTTCCCGCAGGGCGGCCAGGACGGCCACCACCGCGTCGGTCTTGTGCGCGTAGTCGACGACGCCGCGTACCCCGCCGGCCACGCCCACCGACTCCAGCCGCCCCGGTACGCCGCCGCAGGCGGCCACCCCCCGCGCCGCGGTGGCCGCATCCACCCCGGCGGCGACCAGCACGGCGACGGCCAGCAGGGCGTTCGCCACGTTGTGCCGTCCGGGCAGCGCCACCCCGGCGTCGAGGACCAGCCCGTCCGGGCCGTGCAGGGTGAACCGCTGGGCGTACCCCTCGCCGTTGACGTCCTCCGCCCACCAGGTGGCGGAGGGGTCACCGGCGGCCGAGTAGCTGATCGTGGCGGGCTTGAACAGGGCCTTCAGCGCCGGGTCGTCATGGTTGAGCACCTCGTGGGCGCAGCGGCCGTCGAACAGTCGGGCCTTGGCCGCGAAGTAGTCGTCGGCGTCGGCGTGGAAGTCGAGGTGGTCGGAGCCGAAGTTGGTCCAGCCACCCACGTCGAAGCGCACCCCGCCGACCCGCCCCATCGCCAGGGCGTGGCTGGACACCTCCATGACCACCGCGGTGACGCCGCGTTCGAGCGCGGCAGCGAGCATCGCGTGCAGGTCGGTGGCCTCCGGCGTGGTCCGTACGCTGTCCAGCACCAGATCGCCGAGGCGGGTCTCCACGGTGCCGATCAGGCCGGTGGTGTGACCGGCGGCCCGCAACCCCGACTCGACGAGGTACGCGGTGGAGGTCTTGCCGGCCGTGCCGGTCACCCCGATCACCGTCAACTTCTCGGTCGGGTCGCCGTAGACGGCCGAGGCGAGCGTGCCGAGCACCGCACGCGGGTCGGCCACCACCAGGGTCGGCAGTCCGTACCCGGCGGCCAGTTCGGCACCGGCCGCATCGGTGAGCACGGCGACCGCGCCGGCCGCCGCCGCGTCGGCGACGAACTCCGCGCCGTGCCGCCGGGCACCGGGCAGGGCCGCGTACAGGTCGCCGGGGTGGACCTCACCGCTGGCGTGGGTCACCCCGGTCACCGTCGCATCGACGGTGGTGGGGGGCGCCACGGCGAGCCGGGCGGCTAGGTCACCGAGCCGGATTCCGGTCACGGTACGGGGACGAGGATTGCCGCGCACGGCGTCAGACCCTACCCGGTCGCCCGCTGATGGCCGCACGGCGCGCCTGAATCTCCGCCACAGGGAGTCGAACCGCAGGTCGTGAGTGACCGGCGAACCGAAGGCAGGGTCGACCCGCCGGCCGGGTGTGCCGGCGGGTCGACCCTGGCGCACTCCGGCCTACGGGAAGACGGTGAACTTCGGCGGCGCCTCGCTCGACGGCGGCACCTTGAAGTGCCGCAGGGTGAAGGTCATCATGTCCCGGAATGCCGGAGCTGCGACCTTTCCGCCACCACCGCTCGGGCTGTGCACGAAGACCGCGATCACGTAGCGCGGGTTCTCCGCCGGTGCCATCCCGATGAACGAGGCCACGTCGCCGGGCTGCTTCTTGCCGTCGACCAGCCGCCAGCCGGTGCCGGTCTTGCCGGCCACCCGATAGCCGGGGACGGCGGCGGCCAGCCCGGTGGCGTTCTCCACGGTGGTGACCGCCTCCATGATGGTCCGCAGCGCCTTGGCGTTGTCGGGGCTGAGCACCGGCCGGGTCGCCGGCGGCTCGGCCGGGGTCCGGTTGCCCTGCGGGTCGATCGTCTCCTTGACCAGGTGCGGCTGGACGTACGTGCCGTCGTTGGCGATGGCGGCGTACGCGGCGGCCATCTGCAACGGGGTGGCGTCCACGCTGTGCCCGATCGGCACCGACCCGTGCGACGAGTCGCTCCACTCGGACAACGGCAGCAGCCGGCCGCTGGCCTCCCCCGGCATGCCGACACCGGTCGGCTTGCCCAGGCCGAAGCGGCGCTGGTAGTCGATCAGGCGTTCCGGGCCGAGCTTGTCGGCGATCTGGATGGTGCCGACGTTTGAGGAGTAGGCCATCATTCCGGCCACGCTCATCCGGCGACCGTTGGCGAAGTGCGTGTCCGGGAACCAGGTGTCGCCCTTGCGGATGGCGTTGGACACCGGGAACGACGTGTCGGGGGTGATCACCCCCTCCTGGAGCGCCGCCCCGAAGGTGATCGCCTTGTGCACCGAGCCCGGATCGACCACGAAGCTGGTGGCCGCGTCCTCCCGGTCGGTCGGGTCGCTGTGCTGCGGCCGCGCCGCGTTGTAGGTCGGCTCGCTGGCCTGCGCCAGCACCTCCCCGGTACGCACGTCGATCACCACCGCCGCGGCGGTGCTGGCCTGCGCCGCCTTGGCCTGCTCGCTGAGGATCCGCTGGCACATGAACTGCAGGTCCCGGTCGATGGTCAGCACCATCGAACTGCCCGGCTTGGCCGGGGTGGTGCGGCTGTAGCCGCCGGGGATGGGCGCACCGAGGCCGATCTCGAAGGTCCGTTCGCCGTCCTCGCCGTGCAGCAGGTCGTCGTAGCGCGCCTCCAGCCCTTCCAGCCCGGCCATGTCGATGCTGGTGAAGCCGATCAGGTTGGCGGCCAGGTCACCGCCGGGCACCTCGCGTCGCTCGTCGCGTTGGGTGTAGATGCCGGACAGTTCAAGCTTCATGATCTCGCGGGCCCGGTCGATGTCCACCCCCCGGGCCAGGTACTCGAACCGCGAGTCGACGCCGTACCGCTTGCGGGGTCGCATCTTCTCAGCCAGTTCCGAGGCGGGGATGCCGAGCAGCGGGGAGAGCGTCCGGGCGGTGGACTCGATGTCCTCGACCCGGGTGGGGTCGGCGTAGACGTAGCGGGCCTCGACGCTGTGCGCCAGGGCCGCGCCGTCCCGGTCGTAGATCGCCCCACGCGGCGCGGGTAGCTGCACGGTCCGCAGCCGGTCGGCCACCCCGCCGTCGGCGTACGCGGGCGTGTCCACCGCCTGGAGCACGACGAGCCGGATGCCGATCGCGACGAACATGGCCATCACCAACGCGGTGCCCAGCCGTAGCCGGCGCACCGGATCGGCGAGCCTCGGCGGGCGGGGCGGCTTGCGGGCCGGGCGGCGCGGGGCCGCCCGCTCCTCGCGGCGCGGGTCCCGGCCACCGACCCGCCGACGTGGCGGCTCGACTGCCTCGCCACCCGGGGTGCGGGCCGTGACGGTACGCACCACCGGGGTCCGGCCGGTGCCGCCGTCCCGACGGGTCGGACCGCCCGGCCGGCCACCGGCGCGGGTCGCCGCCGCCCGACCACCGTCGAGCACCTGCAGGGCCGGCCGGAACGGATCCTGCGACCGACTGCTCCGCGGGGTACGCCGCTGCTCGGTCCGCCCGGCCGCCGGGGTGCCGCCGCCTTCCCGGATGGTGCGGCCCCGCGGGGTGTACGCCCGGGCGTCGGAGATGCCACCGATGCCCGGTTCGCCACCGCGCTCCCCGGTGGCGCGCGGCGGTACCCCCCGATCCGATGCACCACGCGACGAACCGCGCCGGGAGCCTGTGGCGTCCCGGCGCGGTTCCTCCGACCTCGATGGCACGGTCTACCCCTCCGCGCCCTGGGTGCTCGTGATCGACGCCTGCCCACCGGCCGGCTGCGGCACGCCGATCAGCTTGCCGTCGGGCAGCCGGATCAGAGCCGGCTCCCCCGACTCGACCAGCCCCAGCTTGCGGGCCTGGGCGGCCAGGTTGCCCGGCGCCTCGGCGTCGGCGATCTGCTTGGTCAGCTGCTGCTGCTCCACGTCGAGCTTGGCCTGCTGCTCCTGCAACTCCAGCAACCGGAAGGCGTTCTCGTTGATCTTCGTGTTGACCGCCAGGATGCCCAGCACCCCGCCGACGACAAGCATCACGACCAGTGCCGCGAACGGCGCCCGAGGCACCCGCACCGGCGGCGGCGGAGCGACCCGCAGTCGCGGTGCCGCCTCCCGCTGCGGCTCGCTGACACCGGCCCGCTCGACCGGCCGCAACGCGGCGCTGCCCTCGGTGCGGAACTCGCGCGCCCCCCGGGCGCGAGTCTGCTCCAGCGGGCTCATCCGCTCCGTACGCCGGGTGGTGTCCCCGGTCCCCCGAACCCGCTCCGCCGCGATCCGGCCCCCCGACCGCGGTGCGCGCTGCCCGGCGCCGGTGACGTTCCGGCGCTTGTCGACGCTCATGTTCCCTCCCCCTCTTCGTCCGTCGTCTCCCCCGGCCGCGGACCCGATTCGGATCCGACGGCCGATCCCGTCCCCGGTTGGTGCATCGCCTTGACCCGGCGGCGGTACCGTTCGCGGTCGGTACGCCCCTGCTGCCGGGCCTGCGGGTCGATCCGTTCCGCCGCCCGCAGCCGCACTGAGGCGGCTCGCGGGTTGGCGGCGACCTCCGCCTCCCCGGGCAGCTCCGCACCCCGGCTGAGCAGCCGGAACGTCGGCTCCGACCCGGGTAGTTCGACCGGGAGGTCGATCGGGCCGGTGCTGCGGACCCGGTCGGCGAGCGCCTGTTTGGTGAGCCGGTCCTCCAGCGAGTGGTAGGACAGGACCACCAGGCGACCGCCGACGGAGAGTCGGTCCAGGGCGGCCGGCAGCGCCGTCTCCAGCACTGCCAGTTCCCTGTTTACCTCGATCCTCAAAGCCTGAAACGTTCTCTTTGCCGGGTGTCCACCCGTTCGTCGGGCTGGTGCCGGAATCGACTCCCGGACCAGCTCGGCCAGCCGCGCCGACGAGGTGATCCGGACGCGTTCCCGTTCCCGGATGATCGCCGAGGCGATCCGGCCGGCGAACTTCTCCTCGCCGTACACCCGCAGCACCCGGGCCAGCTCCGGATGGGTGTACGTGTTGACCACCTCTTCGGCGGTCACCCCCCGGGTCTGGTCCATCCGCATGTCCAGCGGCGCGTCCTGCGCGTACGCGAACCCGCGGTCGGGCGCGTCGAGTTGCAGCGAGGAGACGCCGAGGTCGAACAGGATCCCGTCGACGGTCGGATAGCCCAGCCGGTCGAGCACCTCCGGCAGCTCGTCGTAGACGGCGTGCTCCAGGTGGACCCGGTCGGCGAAGCGGGCCAGCCGCACCCGAGCGTGCTCAAGCGCCTCGGTGTCCCGGTCCAGGCCCACCAGGATCGTCTCCGGATGCGCCTGCAGGACCGCCTCGGCATGGCCGGCCAGACCCAGTGTCGCGTCGACGTGCACGGTGCGCCCGCCGCGGCCCAGTGCGGGGGCCAGCAGCTCGAGACACCGCTCAAGCAGCACCGGCACATGCGTGCCGCGTAGCTCCCCCATGTCGACCCCCACTGGCTTGACCTTGTTTTCTTCTGCGTCCTGCTCGTCGGACGACGCCGTGCCGTCGTACCGCCAGATCCCCATCCGCTCCCCGCCCGCCCGTCGGGCCACAGCCCTCCGTGTCGGATCGTGCGCCTGGCACCGGGGAAGGGATGCCAGGAACTCGAAAGCGGCTGGAGATCTCGCAGTACGTCGGGCGTCGTCACGCCCTACAGACCGCCGGGCAGCACCCCTTCCTCGATGTCGGCGAAGTCGTCTTCGCTCTCGGCGAGGTAGGTCTCCCAGGCGACCTTGTCCCAGATCTCCACCCGGGTGCTCGCGCCGATGACCACCAGGTCCCGGTCGAGCCCCGCGTAGCTGCGCAGGTGTGCCGGGATGGTCACCCGGCCCTGCTTGTCGGGCACTTCGTCGTGTGCGCTGGCGAAGAAGACACGGCTGTAGGCCCGGGCCGCCTTGTGTGTCATCGGCTGCGCACGCAACTGATCCGCGATGCGCTGGAACTCAGGCGTCGGGAAGACGTAGAGGCAGCGCTCCTGCCCTTTGGTGATCACGACACCCCCCGCCAGCTCATCCCGGAACTTCGCCGGAAGGATCAACCGGCCCTTGTCGTCCAGGCGCGGAGTGTGGGTGCCGAGAAACACGGCCCAACCCCCTCGCCCTTCTAGCGGCGTTCGCGCGCCGCTGACCCCCCGGGCCGGTGGGCCCTCCCGGCCTCACCAATGCGCCCCACTCTACTCCACTTCCCTCCACCCGCAACCAGATTGGACCGCGTGGCGCGCCACGTTGGACCACAAAAGCGCACGTCAGTCGGGGTGGGGCGGAGTGGAGGGCGCAGCGGCCTCCGCGGCCCGGTCCGCTATCCGACATAGATCGACTCCGGCCGGCCAGCCGCCACCGACCACATCGCCGACAAAGCCCACCCGAACGGATCGGCAATCTGAGCCCTGCCATGGTCCGGTAACCTCGCTCGCGTGACGGACGCAAAGATGCCCCTTCGGGCAAAGGTGGCCAGTTCCGTGTCACGGACCGCCGCGGCGCTGTCGCGGGCCGCGGGCCGTGGCGACGGTTCGGTGATCGGCGGCTGGATCGGCTTGAAGATCGACCCGGACCTGTTGGCCCACCTCTCCGCCGGTCGGGCCATCGCGCTGATCTCCGGCACCAACGGCAAGACAACCACCACCCGACTGGCCGCCGCGGCCGTCGGCGTGCTCGGTCGGGTCGCCACCAACTCGTTCGGCGCCAACATGCCCACCGGCCACACCTCGGCGCTGGCGAAGGCGGGCAGCACCCCGTACGCCGTGCTGGAGGTCGACGAGCACTACCTCGCGCAGGTGATCGAGGCGACCGAGCCGCACGTGGTGGCGCTGCTCAACCTCTCCCGCGACCAGCTGGACCGGGCCAAGGAGGTCGCCATGATGGCGCAGCTCTGGCGCGCGGCGCTGGTCCGGCACCCCGACATCCGCATCGTCGCCAACGCCGACGACCCGATGGTGGTCTGGGCGGCCACCCCGCCGGCCACCCACGATCAGCGGATCACGCCGCCGCACGTCACCTGGTTCTCCGCCGGGCAGCGCTGGCACGACGACTCCTGGGTCTGCCCCGAGTGCGGGTCCACCATCCAGCGCTCGGGTGAGCAGTGGTGGTGCACCGGCTGCCCGCTGCGCCGGCCGCAGCCGCAGTGGACCGTCGACGACCAGGGCGTCCTCGACCCGACCGGCGCCTGGTACAAGGTCAAGCTCCAGCTTCCGGGCAAGGTCAACGTCGGCAACGCGGCCACCGCGCTGGCCGTCGCCGCCGAGTTCGGCGTACGCCCGTTCGACGCCGTTCCGCGCCTGGCCGATGTCACCTCGGTCGCCGGACGCTACGCCCAGGTCGTCCGGGACGGGCGTACGGTCCGCCTGCTGCTGGCCAAGAACCCGGCCAGTTGGCTGGAGGCGTTCGACATGGCCGAGCTGGCGCCGACACTGCTGTCCATCAACGCGCGGGATCCCGACGGGTTGGACACCTCATGGTTGTTCGACGTCGACTTCGCCCCGCTGCGCGGACGCCAGGTGCTGATCACCGGCGACCGGGCGTACGACCTGGCGGTCCGCCTCGACGTCAACGACGTGCCGTTCCAGCACGTACGCACGTTCGACGACGCCGTGCGGGCGGTACCGCCGGGGCGGCTGGAGGTCATCGCGAACTACACCGCGTTCCAGGACATTCGAGCGGAGTTGGACCGTGTCAACTGAGACCCTGCGCATCGTCTGGATCTACCCCGACCTGCTGTCCACCTACGGCGATCGCGGCAACGCGCTGATCCTGGCCCGGCGGGCACGCCAACGCGGGTTCCCGGTCGAGGTGCTGGAGGTCCGCTCCGACCAGCCGCTGCCGACCACCGCCGACATCTACCTCATCGGTGGCGGCGAGGACGGGCCGCAGGCGCTCGGCGCACAGCGACTGCTCGCCGACGGCGGCCTGCACCGGGCCGTGGCCCAGGGCTCGGTGGTGTTCGGGGTCTGCGCCGGCTACCAACTGCTCGGCACCTCGTTCTTCGCCAAGGGCACCCAGTACCGCGGCCTGGAACTGCTCGACCTCAGCTCGGACCGGGGCGCCAGCCGGGCGGTCGGCGAGCTGGCCGGGGACATCGACGCCCGGCTGGGCCTGCCGCCGCTGACCGGCTTCGAGAACCACGGCGGTCGCACCCAGCTCGGCCCCGGGGTGTCCCCGCTGGCCCGGGTCACCGCCGGAGTCGGCAACGACGGCGCCACCGAGGGAGCCTGGCGGGGCAAGCTGCTCGGCACGTACTCCCACGGGCCCGCGCTGGCCCGTAACCCGGCCCTGGCCGACCTGCTGCTGCGCTGGGCCACCGGCGCTCAGCAGTTGCCGCCGCTGGACGACACCTGGGCCGACCGGCTGCGCGCCGAGCGTCGAACCGCGGTGGCAGCTGCCGCCCGGCCATGATCCCGGCCGTCCGGCGGCTGCTCGGCCGCCGGTCACCAAACCCCGCCGGCCCTCCGTCCGGCGGCGCTTCTGGCGGCGGCGCTTCTGGCGGCAACGCTTCGGCCCGCGCGGGACGACGGGTGTGGCGCGTCGTCGCGACGTCGTCGGCGCTGCGGTTCGGCATGCTGCTGTTCCTGCTCGCCGGATTCGGGGTGATGCTGCTGCTCACGCCGCTGCCCGACCCGGCGACGCTGCCGCACCTGGCCGACCGGCTGGGCGGGTTCGCCCCGGTCGCGGCGGTCCTCGGCGGTGCGCTGCTGCTGGTCGCGCTGGTGCCGCGTACCTTCATCACGCTCGCCGCCGGCGCGATCTTCGGAATGCTGCCCGGCGCCCTGTACGCGTTGGGTGCCGCGCTGCTCGCGGCGGCGGTCGGTTTCGCCGTCGGCCGGCTGCTCGGTCGGGACTTCGTCGCCGAGCGGGTACGCGGCCGGCTGGCCCGGTTGGACCGCTGGTTCACCCGGCAGAGCGTCTTCGGGGTGATGACCGTACGGCTGCTGCCCATCTCCGGGTTCGGCCTGGTCAGCTACGGCTACGGCACCACCGGCGCGCGACTGCTGCCCTTCCTCACCGGCAGCGTCATCGCCTCCGCGCCGACCGCGTTCGGCTACGCGGCCCTCGGTGCCGCCGTCACCTCCCCCGGCGGGATCAACTGGTACGCCGCCGCCCCCGCCGCCCTGGGCTTCATCGCCAGCGCAGTACTGCTCACCCGCTGGTGGCGCGCCGAACGCCGAACCCGCGCCACCCTCCCCCTCAAGTAAGCCTCCGCCACGCGCCACGTCGTGCGAGAGGATCACCCGCACTTCATGGTCACGCTCGATGTGGGATCGAGTGGTCTCGCAGCACGGCAAGGCGACTCGATCCCACATCGAGCGTGATCCCGCGGCCTCGCCACTCAAGAGGGCGAGGTGCCGGTCGGTGCATGTTAAGAACTCCTAACTAAATGATGTTGGGCGCGTCCTCGGGACGTGAGGATCGTTCTGTCTGGATGTGAGGAGGGGTGAGCAGCCGCCGTGGATCGTGTCGGACGAGTTGTGGGCCGAGATCGCGCCGTTGTTGCCACCCCGCTCGCCCCGTCGGCGCCGATATCCCGGTCGTAAGCCCCTGGATGACCGCAAGGTGTTGTGCGGGATCCTGTTCGTGCTCTACACCGCGATCCCGTGGGAGTACCTGCCCCAGGAGTTGGGCTTCGGGTCCGGGATGACCTGCTGGCGCAGGCTGCGGGACTGGAACAACGCTGGGGTGTGGCAACGGCTGCACGAGATACTGCTGGCCCGTCTGCGGGGCGCCGGACAGTTGGACATGTCGAGGGCGGTGATCGACGGGTCCCACATCCGGGCGCTCAAAGGCGGCCCAAAACCGGTCCGAGCCCGGTCGACTGCCGCCGTCCGGGCTCGAAACACCACGTCATCACCGACGCCGGCGGAATCCCTCTCGCCGTCACGCTGACCGGCGGTAACAGGCACGACTCCACCCAGACCACCGTGTTGCTCGACGCCATCCCTGCGATCGGCGGATGTCCGGGACCACCCCGGCGGCGCCCCGACCGGTTGTATGCCGACCGGGGCTACGACTACGACAGCCACCGCCAACAGGTCCGCGGCCGAGGCGTCACCCCGGTCATCGCCCGACGCGGCACACCCCACGGCTCCGGCCTCGGCACCACGCGATGGGTCGTGGAACGCACCATCGCCTGGCTGCACTGGTTCCGCCGCCTGCGCATCCGCTGGGAAATCCGCGACGACATCCACGAAGCCTTCCTCAGCCTCGCCTGCGCCCTCATCTGCTGGCGACAACTCCAACGCACCCAAAGTTAGGAGTTCTAAGAAGGGGCCCTTCCTCTACACGAGGCGTTAGGAAGGGCCCCTTCCTTTCACAGCACCACGGAGACCATGCGGCCGGGGATCACGATGACCTTGCGGGGGTCCTTGCCGGCCAGTACGGCGGCCACCGCCTCCAGCGCCTGTTCCCGCACGCTCTCCTCGGTCGCGTCGGCGGGGACCTCGATGCGGCCCCGGACCTTGCCGTTGACCTGCACCGGGTAGGTGACCGACTCGGCGACCAGCAGGGCCGGGTCGGCGACCGGGAAGTCCGCGTAGGTCAGCGAGGTGTCGTGACCCAGTCGCCGCCACAGCTCCTCGGCGATGTGCGGGGCGACCGGGGCCAGCATCAGCACCAGCGGCTCGGCCACCTCGCGCGGGGTGGCCGGCAACCGGGTCACCCCGTTGGTCAGCTCGATCAGCTTGGCGATCGCGGTGTTGAACCGGATCGCCTCCATGTCGCCCCGGACGCCGTCGATCACCTTGTGCAGCAGTCGCCGGGTCGCCTCGTCGGCCGGGGTGTCGACCACGCGGGACGCGCCGGTCTGCTCGTCGACGATGGCCCGCCAGACGCGCTGCAGGAACCGGTACGAGCCGACCACCGCCCGGGTCTCCCACGGGCGGGACACCTCCAGCGGCCCCATCGACATCTCGTACACCCGGAAGGTGTCGGCGCCGTAGGCGGCGCACATCTCGTCCGGGGTGACCACGTTCTTCAGGGACTTGCCCATCTTGCCGTACTCGCGGTTGACCTGGACGTCGCCCAGGTAGAAGCCGCCGTCGCGTTCGACGACCTCCTCGGCGGGCACGTACGCGCCCCGGGCGTCGGTGTACGCGTACGCCTGGATGTAGCCCTGGTTGAACAGCTTGCGGAACGGCTCGAAGCTGGAAACGTGGCCCAGGTCGTACAGCACCTTGTGCCAGAACCGGGCGTACAGCAGGTGCAGGACGGCGTGCTCGGCACCGCCGACGTACAGGTCCACGCCGCCGCAGTCGCCCTCGCTGCGCGGGCCCATCCAGTAGCGCTCGTTGTCGGCGTCGACGAACCGTCCCTCGTTGGTCGGGTCCAGGTAGCGCAGTTCGTACCAGCAGGAGCCGGCCCACTGCGGCATCACGTTGGTCTCGCGGGTGTACCGCTTGGGCCCGTCGCCCAGGTCCAGCTCCACCTCGACCCAGTCGCGGCGGCGTGACAGCGGCGTCTCCGGGTCGCTGTCGGCGTCGGACGGGTCGAAGGTGCGCGGGGAGAAGTCGTCCACCTCGGGCAGCTCGACCGGCAGCATCTCCTCCGGCAGCGCGATGGCGGTGCCGTCGGCGTCGTACACGATCGGGAACGGCTCGCCCCAGTAGCGCTGCCGGCTGAACAGCCAGTCCCGCAGCCGGTAGGTGGTCGCGCCCTGACCGTTGCCGGTCTCCTCCAGCCAGGCGATGATCCGGGCCTTCGCGTCGGCCACCCCCAGGCCGTTCAGGTCCAGGCCGCGGTCGGGCGCGGCGCTGTTGATCGCCGGCCCGTCCCCGGTGTACGCCTTGCCGTCGAAGCCTTCCGGCGGCGCCACGGTACGCACGATCGGCAGCTCGAAGACCTCGGCGAAGTCCCAGTCCCGCTCGTCCTGGGCGGGCACCGCCATGATCGCGCCGGTGCCGTAGCCGGCCAGCACGTAGTCGGCGATGAAGATCGGGATCTGCCCGCCGGTGACCGGGTTGGTGGCGTACGCCCCGGTGAAGACGCCGGTCTTCTCCTTGGTGTCGGCCTGCCGCTCCACGTCGGTCTTGGCCGCCGCCGCCTTGCGGTACGCCTCGACGGCGGCCCGGGGGCTGGCGTGCCCGCCGGTCCACGCGTCCCGGGTCCCCTCCGGCCAGGCGCCCGGCACCAGCGCGTCGACCAGCTCGTGCTCGGGCGCCAGCACCATGTAGGTGGCCCCGAAGACGGTGTCCGGCCGGGTCGTGAACACCCGGATCGGGGCGGTCGCCGTCGGGAAGTCGATGTGGGCGCCGGTGGAGCGGCCGATCCAGTTGCGCTGCATCAGCTTGATCGGCTCGGGCCAGTCCAGCTTGTCCAGGTCGTCCAGCAGCCGGTCGCCGTACGCGGTGATCCGCATCATCCACTGCTTCAGGTTGCGCTTGAAGACCGGGAAGTTGCCCCGCTCGGAGCGGCCGTCGGCGGTGACCTCCTCGTTGGCCAGCACGGTGCCCAGGCCGGGGCACCAGTTCACCGGCGCCTGCGACACGTACGCCAGGCGGTGGTCGTCGATGATCGCCCGCTGCTCGGCGGCGGACAGCTCACCCCACGGGCGTCCGTCCGGGGTGCGTCGGGTACCGCCTGCGAACTCGGCGGTCAGCTCGCTGATCGGGCGGGCCCGACCGGCGTCGCGGTCGTACCAGGAGTTGAAGATCTGCAGGAAGATCCACTGGGTCCAGCGGTAGAAGTCGGTGTCGATGGTGGCCACCGAACGCCGCTGGTCGTGGGCCAGGCCCAGCCGGCGCAACTGCTCCCGGTACCGCTCGATGTTGGCCTCGGTGGTGGTCCGGGGGTGGGTGCCGGTCTGCACCGCGTACTGCTCGGCGGGCAGGCCGAAGGCGTCGAAGCCCATCGCGTGCAGCACGTTGCGCCCGGCCATCCGCTGGTAGCGGGCGAAGCAGTCGGTGCCGATGTAGCCCAGCGGGTGCCCGACGTGCAGACCCGCGCCGGACGGGTACGGGAACATGTCCAGCACGTACAGCTTCTCGGCGCCGGAGCGCGGGTGGCCCGGGTCGGCCAGCGGGCCGGACGGGTTCGGCGCGTGGAAGGTGCCGTCGCGTTCCCAGACGTCCTGCCAGCGGCGTTCGATCTCGTCGGCCAGCGTCGCGGTGTACCGGAACGGTGGGGTGTCGCTCGTCGGGGTGGCTGCCTCGCTCGCTCGTTGCCGCTCGCTCATGGCCTTCTCCTCGCATCGCTCGGCGGAGTCTGTCGGAGTGCTGGCTGGTCTCGGATCTGTCTCGGCGGCCCGCCCCGACCCGGCGGCGGGCACGAAAAAGCCCCTCACGCAGGAGGGGCCGCCGTGCTGTCGCGCCTTCAGCGCATCAGCACGGCTGGGTAAGCAGGAAGACTCCGGCCATGTCCGGCAGTGTACCGCCAACCGGTACGACCGCGTCGTGCACCACCCACCCGGACCCCCATCACCCGACAAGAACCAGCGACATGCGCTGCGTGAGTGACAAACCGGTGCGTAAGCACTCAAACAGCTGCGCAGGTCGGCGTCGGCGACAAACATGGTTAGCCTGAGAGGCCAGTGAGATTGTTGCGGCAGACGAGGCTTGCACGTCGCGAACCCAACGGCGGGGCCAGGTGCTCTTACAACAGAGCTGCCGTGATGGCGACGAGGAGGAGGCCCGTGACACAGCAGACCTGGGACGAGGTTGGCGGCCTGTTGCCGTTCGACGAGTTCCGCGCCGCGAGCGACGCCATCGTGGCCAACATCGAACAGGTAATCGAGGGCAAGACCGCCACCGTGCGGCTCGCCCTGGCCGTCCTGCTCGCCGAAGGTCACCTGCTCATCGAGGATGTGCCGGGGGTCGGCAAGACGAAGTTGGCCAAGGCCCTGGCCCGTTCGATCGACTGCTCGGTACGGCGCATCCAGTTCACCCCCGACCTG
The DNA here is from genome assembly GCF_000204155.1 of Micromonospora maris AB-18-032. Lineage (NCBI taxonomy): Bacteria > Bacillati > Actinomycetota > Actinomycetes > Micromonosporales > Micromonosporaceae > Micromonospora > Micromonospora maris. The sequence goes on from NC_015434.1 coordinate 4,970,012, forward strand.
CTGCCCAGCGACGTCACCGGGGTCAGCGTCTACAACCAGGAGACGCACGACTTCGAGTTCCGGCCGGGTGCCGTCTTCGCCAACCTGGTCGTCGGCGACGAGATCAACCGGGCCTCGCCGAAGACCCAGTCCGCCCTGTTGGAGTGCATGGAGGAACGCCAGGTCACCGTCGACGGGGTGACCTACCAGCTGCAGACGCCGTTCATGGTGATCGCCACTCAGAACCCGATCGAGATGGAGGGGACGTACCCCCTGCCGGAGGCGCAGCGGGACCGCTTCACCGCCCGGATCGCGATGGGCTACCCGGACCCGACCGCCGAGCTGGCCATGCTCGACGCGCACGGCGCGGTGGATCCGCTGGCGGCGCTGCGGCCGGTCTCCGACGCCGAGACGGTACGCCGGCTGATCGGCCACGTCCGGCAGGTGCACGTCGCCGACGCGGTCAAGCAGTACGCCATCGACCTGGTCACGGCGACCCGCGAGTCGCCCGACCTGCGACTCGGCGCGTCCCCCCGGTGCACGCTGCAACTGCTGCGTACCGCGCGGGCGGTGGCCGCCCTCGACGGGCGCGACTACGTGCTGCCGGACGATCTTCAGGTGCTCGCCGTGCCCGTGCTGGCGCACCGGCTCATCCCGACCGCCGACGCCCAGCTCGCCCGCCGCACCACCGACGCGATCATCGCCGACCTGGTGCACCGGTTGCCGCTGCCGCACGACCGTAAGCGCTCGCCGTACGACAACCGGCCGCCGACCGGCAACGGCCGGCCCCCCTTCGAGCCGCGGAGGCCGTGACGTGCGTGACGGTCTGCGCGGACTGACCACCCGTGGCCGCTCGTTCCTGGCCGCCGCGGTGGCGGCGGCGATCTCCGCCGGCATCCTCGGCGAGAAGGATCTGCTGCGGGTGGCCGTGCTGCTGGCCGTCCTGCCCCTGCTGGCCGCCCTCTACGTCGGCCGTAGCCGGTACAAGCTGGCCTGTCATCGGTCGCTTGAGCCGCACCGGATACCGGTCGGCGCGAACGCCCGGGTGGTGCTGCGGTTGCAGAACATGTCCCGGCTGCCCACCGGCACCCTGCTGCTGGAGGACCGCCTGCCGTACGCGCTGGGCAGCCGCCCCCGGGTGGTGCTGGAACGCCTCGGCGCGCACCAGGCCAGCTCGGTGGCGTACACCGTGCGGGCCGACGTCCGCGGCCGGTACGAGGTGGGTCCGCTGGTGGTCCGGTTGACCGACCCGTTCGGGTTGTGTGAACTGACCCGGGCCTTCCCCGGCACCGACCGGCTCACGGTCATCCCGCAGGTGGTGCCCCTGCCGTCGGTGCGGCTGCCCGGGGAGTACACCGGCAGCGGGGAGAGCCGGGCCCGCTCGGTCGCGGTGCACGGCGAGGACGACGCGGCGACCCGTGAGTACCGCCGCGGCGACGATCTGCGCCGGGTGCACTGGAAGTCGACCGCCCGCACGGGTGAGCTGATGGTGCGGCGCGAGGAGCAGCCCTGGGAGAGCCGGGCCACCGTCGTGCTGGACACCCGGGCGTACGGCCACCACGGTGACGGGCCGACGGCCAGCTTCGAATGGGCCGTCTCGGGGGCGGCAAGCATCGCCGTCCACCTGCGCCAGGCCGGCTACAAGCTGCGCCTGGTCACCGGGGGCGGTGCGGACGTCGACGCGGGCGAGGGCGGCGACGGGCTGCTGCTCGACCATCTCGCGGAGGTCCGGCTGGACCAGCGGGTCGAGATCACCACCCTGATGCAGCACGTCCGGCAACGCGCCGACGGCGGCCTGGTCATCGGCCTGTTCGGGTCGCTGAGCACCGCCGAGGCGGAGTTGCTCGCCGGTCTGCGGGCCAACAACGCCACCTGCGTGTGTTTCCTGCTGGACAGCTCCGCCTGGCTCAACCTGCCCGCACCCGCCCGGGCCGAGGCCGACCAGGCACACGACGCCGCCGCCCTGGTCCTCCTCCAGGCCGGCTGGCGGGTCATCGGTGTCGACCACGGCGCGCGACTGCCGGCGCTCTGGCCGCAGGCCGGCCGCGGCTCACAAGGGTTCGCCCTGCGTGCGGCGATGGCCGAGACGGTGGCCGGCGGCGTGCGATGAACGGAAGGTCCCCCTCATGATCGCCCACCGGAACCTGGGCCTGGTGGCCGCCGCAGCGACGCTGCTCGCCGCCGCGCCCCTGTCGGCCATCTTCGAACGCTGGACGTGGTTCGTGCAGGCCGTCATCGCGGTGGCCGCGGTGGCCGCCGCGGCGGCGCTGGCCCGGCTCGGCCGGGCCCCGCTCTGGGCCCAGGTGCTGGCCATGCTGGGTGGCCTCGTGCTCGCCCTGACCTGGCTGTTCCCCAGCGGTTCCGAGTTGCTGGCCGTGCTGCCCGCACCGGGCACCTTCGGGCACTTCGCCGAGCTGCTCACCGGCTCGGTCCACGACATGCGCTCCTACGGGGTGAAGGTTCCCGACACCGATCCGCTGCTGTTCGTCACCGTGCTCGGCATCGGCGCGGTGGCGGTGCTGGTGGACGTGCTCTGCGTCGGGATGCGCCGCCCGGCCCTGGCCGGACTGCCGATGTTGGCCATCTACTCGGTGCCGGTGGCGGTCTACGTGGACAGCGTCCCTCCGCTGCCGTTCGCCATCGGCGCCGCCGGTTTCCTCTGGCTGCTCGTCACCGACAACGTGGACCGGGTCCGCCGGTTCGGCCGCCGGTTCACCGGCGACGGTCGCGACGTCGACGTGTGGGAGGCCTCTCCGTTGGCCGCCGCGGGCCGACGGCTGGCCGTGCTGGGCCTCGCGCTGGCGGTACTGGTGCCGCTGGCCGTGCCGGGGATGACCGTCGGCCTGATGAACTCGCTGAACTCCGGTGCCGGTTCCGGCCTCGGCGGCACAGGGCTGGGCGGTTCCCCCGGTCGGGTGGACCTGTTCGCCGCGCTCAGCGGTGAACTCAACCAGTCGCAGGTGACCGACCTGGTCAAGGTCACCACCACCGAGGAGGAGCCCTTCTACCTGCGCTTCGGCGTCGCCGACGACCTGCGCGCGGACGGCTTCCGGGTCCGCGGCCCCAACGGTCAGCGAGCCACCGGGGACCTGCCCGACCCGGGCGGGCAACGACCCGGCGTCGAGCGTACGCAGCACCGGGCCACCGTGGAGGTGTCCCGCGAGCTGAACATGCCGCTGCTGCCGTTCTACACCGAGCCGGTCAACTTCTCCGACCTCGGCAACAACTGGTTCTACGACCCCAACCTGCAGGTGCTCTTCTCCAACCGGGACAACTCCCGGGGCAAGAAGTTCTCGTTCGACTACGTGCGTTCGACGTACACCCCGCAAGCCCTGCGCTCGGCGCAGCCGCTGCCGGCCGACCTGCCGTTGCGTCGGCAACAGACCGTCACCCCCGACGTGCCCGAGGTGCGGGCCCTCGTCGCGGAGCTGACCCAGGACAAGCGCACCGAGTACGACAAGGTGCGCGCCCTCTACGACTACTTCTCCGAGGACAACGGCTTCACCTATCAGCTGAGCACCGCGGAGGGCACCAGCGGCCAGCAGATCCTCGACTTCCTGGAGAACAAGGCCGGCTACTGCCAGCAGTACGCCGCCGCACTGGCCTGGATGGTGCGCGACGCCGGCATCCCGGCCCGGGTCGCGTTCGGCTTCACCAACGGCAACCGGCGCAGCGGTGACACGCTGACCCTGACCAACCGGAACCTGCACGCCTGGACCGAGGTCTACTTCGACCAGATCGGCTGGGTGCCGTTCGACGCCACCCCGACCTACGGGGTGCCCGGCTCGACCCGCTCCGCCTGGGCGCCGGACGTCGACGCCCCGGAGGAGACCACGCCGCAGACCGACACGTCGGACACGCCCGACGACACCGACCCCACGGAGACACCGGATCGCGGTCCCAACCAGTTCGAGGAAGGTGTCGACACCGGCGCGGGCGCCGGCCCGAACACCCCGGCCAGCCCTACGTCGACCTGGCCCTGGCTGACCGTCGCCGGCCTGCTGGCGCTGCTCGCCCTGCTCGCCGTACCGGCGCTGCGCCGACTCGCCCTGCGGCGACGACGCGGTCGACTCGCCCCGGTCGCCCGGACACTCGACCCGTCGACCGCGGACTCGACCACCACTGGTCAACCACGGGTAACGGTCAGCACCGATCCGGACCGGGCCCGCGCGGACGCCCACGCCGCCTGGGACGAGCTGATCGACACACTTGTCGACTACCGGGTCCGGGTGGACCCGACGGAGACCCCCCGGGCGACCGCCGACCGGCTGGCCCGGGAGTCGATCGGCACCGACACCGACGCCGGTACGGCCGTACGCCTGCTCGGGCGGGCCGAGGAGCGGGCCCGCTACGCGCGCGACCCGTTGACCGGCGAGCCCCTGCCAGCCGCACTGCGCACGGTGCGCAGCGCCCTCGCCGGGCAGGCCGACCGCCGTACCCGCCTGCTGGCGACCGCATTGCCGCCCTCGGTGCTGGGCCGTTGGCGTACCGCCGTCGCGGACACCTCCGCCCGCCTGGTCACCTCCGGCGGACAACTCCGCTCCCGACTCCTACGCTTCAACCCCCGCCGCCTACTAGCCACCCGCACCACCCGCTAACCCCCCACCCCCACTCCCCCGCCCGCCCGGCCCCGTACCCCGCCCCCGTACCCCCGCGATCTTGCAGTTTCGGTCGCCCGAATGACCGTTTCGCTGCAATAAGTCCCGACCGAAAGTGCAAGATCGCGGGGCGCGGGGGTGGGCGGGACGCAGGACAGGACGGGACGGTGCGCGACGCGGGCACGGGATCCTCACGCCCACGATCTTGCAGTTTTGGTCGCCTAAATGCCCGTCTTGACCCATTAAGTCCCGACCAAAAGTGCAAGATCGCGGGGCGCAGGAGCGCGGGGCGCGGGGGCGCGGGGCGCGGGGGCGCGGGGTGGCGGGCGCGGAGGCCCACGAGGGCGCAGGGTCACACGGGACCGGGTGTCGAGGACGCCCGACCATGGGGGATGGGTGAGCGCGAGGTGGGGTTAGGGGGGGTGGAGGGTGGGGTGGGGCAGGCGGATGGCTCGATCGACCGGGGGTCGATCGAGCTCAGGTGTGCGCCCCGGGGTGGGCCCGGTGACGCGATCCGCCGCCTAAGGCTGCATGGGCCGGATCACCGGGTCAGCGGTGCCCCTCCGGGCGCTGCCGCCACCGGTCCTCCATCCGGTCGATGAAGCCCGGCCGCCGGCCGGCACGACCGCGGGATCGGCGACGACTCGCCGTGCCCCCGACCACGTGCAGGTCCGGCGACTGCGATCGACGGTGCGACTGCACCGCGAACGCGGCCGAGGCCAGCATGACAACGAATCCCGCCACTGCCAGCGGCGGAGTTTTGATCACCGCGCCATATACCAACAACGCCAAGCCGGCGATGATCAGGCCGGCAGCGACGAGCAGGCGACGCCGCGCGTGGAAGCGCGGATCGCTGGCGCGCACGGCCGAGGCGAATTTGGGGTCCTCGGCAAGCGACCGCTCGATCTGCTCGAACAGCCGCTGCTCGTGCTCCGAGAGCGGCACGGCACTCCTCCCCGGTCACGTTGGTCGGTCCGGTCGGGCCGACAGACCGTGGCAGCCAACCGGCTGCTTACCCGCAAGTCTACGAGGGGGCTCGCGCGTCGGAAAGCGGGACGACCTATGGCCGCGTCGGATTTTCCTTTCGTCGCGTATCTCGGCCGCTGAGAAGACTCGCCGGGCCTATGACGGACCGCCCGAATCGGGCAGCCGCCGCGTCGGCGGCGACCTCCGCCTCCCGCCATCCGCGCTCCGGTTCACCAAGGGTGAGCTGCCGGGGTGTGGCGTCCGCCCGGTGCAGTCCTTCCGCTCGTACTCCGACAAGACGGATTTGCTCGCCGGACGGCAGGGCGGCGAACAAGGACCACGCTATGTCGAAGATCTCCCGAGCGACGTCGGTGGGTACTTCCAGAGTGCGCGATCGACTGATGGTGCGGAAATCCGACATCCGCACTTTAATCGACACGGTCCGCCCGACCTGTTCGGCATCGCGCAGTCGAGCACCGACCTTCTCGGCCAGCGCGAGGAACGTCCGGCGGAGGTGTTCCGGGTCGTCGACGTCGACGTCGAAGGTGACTTCCGCACCGATCGACTTTTCCACCTGCTCGGGGCTGACCCGGCGCGGATCCCGCCCCCAGGCCAGCTCGTGCAGGTGCGCGGCGGCGGCCTGACCCAGCGCGGTACGCAGCATGCCGATCGGCGCCTGGGCGAGGTCACCGACGGTACGCAGACCGAGCCGCAGCAGCGCCTCAGCGGAACGCTCCCCCACCCCCCACAGCGCCGACACCGGCAACGGGTGGAGGAAGTCGAGCACCTGGGCGGCCGGTACGACGAGCAGCCCGTCGGGTTTGGCCCGGGTCGAGCCGAGCTTGGCGACGAACTTGCTCGGCCCCACCCCCACCGAACAGGTCAGTCCCTGTTCGGCCGCGACCCGTTCACGGATGCGGCGGCCGATCGTCGCGGGTGAGCCGAACAGCCGCCGGGCCCCCGCGACGTCGAGGAACGCCTCGTCCAGCGAGAGCGGCTCGACCAGCGGAGTGACGTCCCGGAAGATCTGCATGACCGCTCGGGAGGCGGCCGTGTAGCGGGTGAAATCCGGCGGCAGGAAGATCGCGTGCGGGCAGAGGGCGCGGGCCCGCATCGTGGGCATCGCGCTGCGTACGCCGTACTGTCGGGCCTCGTAGCTGGCGGAGCTGACCACCCCGCGCGGCCCGACTCCGCCGACCACGACGGCCCGGCCGCGCAACTCCGGCCGGTGCCGCACCTCCACCGAGGCGTAGAAGGCGTCCATGTCGACGTGCAGGATCGGGCAGCCGGTGTCGTCGGCGTCCGGCCCGAAGCGGGGATCACCGCCCCGAGGTAACGACTGGCTGCGGCCCACCCGGGCAGGTTAGCCCCCGACACCGACATCCCCGGCACCGACATCCAGGCCGGTCAGCCCCGTACGACAAGCAGTGGGATGGTCATCTCGGCCGCCGTGTCCGCGCCGTGGAAACCCACCAGCCGGGACAGCATCGGGCTCTCCGACCGGCTGGCCAGCACGGCGTACGTGTCGTTGCAGACCACCACGATGTCGCCGATGCGGCGCAGGTGTTCCTCGGATACCGGCCCGAACCAGCCGGTGGCCACCGCCTCGTCGCGGGTCAGCACCCGGGCGGCCGGGCCCAGCACCTGCGACCAGGCGGCCCGTACGTCTTCGGTGGCCCCCGGGACGACGTGCAGGTAGCGCACCCGGGGTTCCCCCGCGACCACCTGCAACCCGGCGGTCAACCGGGGGTCGGTGTCCAGGTCGAACCGGTGCTCGGCCGGCACGTTCAACTGCCCGTGGTCGGCGGTGACCAGCAGCGCCGCGTCCGACGGCAACCCGTCCACCAGCCGGGCCAACAGCGCGTCCAGGTCGGTGACGGCGGTCCGCCAGGGCACCGAGTCGACGCCGCTGAGGTGGCCGTGCCGGTCGACGTCCGGGTGATAGCCGGAGACCAGGGTGGGTCCGGTCCCGGCGGTCAGGGCGGCCAGCATCGTGGCGGCCAGCGCGTCGACCCCGGCGGCCCCCCGGTAGTCGCCTCCCCGGTTGGCGGCCACGGTCAGGCCGCTGCCACCGAACTCCGGCCGACTGACCACTGTCACCGCGACACCGGCGGCCCGGGCGCGTTGCAGCGCGGTGGTGACCGGCTGCCAGCGCATCGGTGGCGGGTCGTCGGTCCACTCGATGTGGTTGAGCACCCGGTCGGTGCCGGGCACCCGCAGGGTGAAACCGAGCACGCCGTGCGCGCCGGAGGCCGTACCGGTGCCCAGGGTGACCAGGCTGGTCGGGGTGGTGGAGGGGAATCCGCAGGTGAGCGGTCGTCCCGTGGTGGCGGTCAACCCGGCCAGGGTCGGCGCGTACGGCGCGGCGATCGGGAGCTGGTGCCAGCCGAGCCCGTCGACCAGCAGCACCGCGACGCGGCGCACCCCGGCCAGTTCGTCGGCGAGCCCGAGCAGGTCGGTGCCGCCGGGCACGCCGAGCACCGCCAGTGCGCTGGGCAGCACGTCCGCCAGGCTTCTCCCGCCGTACTCCGGCGTCACCGGTGCGAGGAGAGAGCCCTGGACGCGTTCGCTGCCTCCCGGATGCGGCACGGCGGTGACGCCGGGCGTGGCGGTGGTGTCGGTCATGCCGGGCGGCGGGCGAACAGGTGCAGTTGCACGGCGAGGTCCCGCCAGGGCGAGCGGGCGGCCAGCGCCCGCTCCAACTCGACAAGGGCACCCTGTTGACCGTCTGCCACGGCCGCGGGCAGCAGGTCGGCGAGGACGCGTACGCCGTGGATCTCCTCGACGGTGAGACCGGCGGCGGTCAACAGCGCGGCGGCGCTCTCGGCGTCGAAGCGGCGGCGCAACGTGTCCCGGGGCCCGGCGGTGCCGGTGGGGTCGGTGGCCAGTGTGGCGGCCACGTCGAGGTGCCCGTTCATGGCCCGGCCGAGCACCGCCGCCGACCGGCCGGCGACCAGCACGCTCGCCGCGCCGCCGGGACGCAGCGCGGTGGCCAGCGCGGCCACCACCGACGCCGGCTCGTCGACCACCTCCAGTACGGCATGACAGAGCACCAGGTCGACGCTGTCCGGCTCGACCAGCCCGGCGAGCGCGTCACCGTCACCCTGCACCGCGCGTACCCGGTCGGCCACCCCGGCCTCGGCGGCCCGGCGGCTGAGCGCGGCGAGCGCGTCCGGACTGGCGTCGACCACGGTGACCCGATGCCCGGCCTGGGCCAGCGGCACGGCGAAGCCACCCGTGCCGCCACCCACGTCCAGCACGGTCAGTTCGGCGGAGGGCCGACGGTCCAGCTCGGCGCGCAGCACCGACCAGACCACGGCGGTACGGGGGGTCAACGGCGGCCCGGCCGCGCCTGGGGTCTGTTCCACCCGGTCGAGCCTAGGGCCTGCCCCGCCGGCCCTGCAGCCGAGGTTGAGTCCACCGGGCATCGGCCCCGGTCACCCCGGTCGGGTCCGCCGCAGCGGTGTTGTCCACCGTCGTCAGCGGAAATCGCGGGAGGCCGGCCGGACCGGCGGCTCGATGGCCTCCAACCGGTCGGCGACCAGGTTGGTCACCCCCTCGTGTCGTTGCAGCCTTCCCCGTACCACAAGCGCCGCGCTGGTCCGGGCCACCCGCCGCTGGCGCTGCCACAACCCCGGTGAGCAGGTCACGTTGAGCATGCCGGTCTCGTCCTCCAGGTTGAGGAAGGTGACTCCGCCCGCGGTCGCCGGCCGCTGCCGGTGGGTGACGATCCCGCCGACCCGGATCCGCCGACCCGGCTCGACCCGGCCCAGCCGGTCGATCGGCACCGCACCCATCGCCTCCAACTGCGGGCGGATGAAGCGGGCCGGATGGTTCTCCGGGGACAACCCGGTGGCCCACACGTCGGCCACCAGCCGGTCCACCGCCTCCATTCCGGGCAGGGTGGGCGCGGCCGCGCCGGTCACCGTGCCGGGCAGCCGGTCCGGTCGGTCCTGCGCCGCCGCGCCGGCCGCCCACAACGCCTGCCGCCGGGTCAGTCCGAAGCAGGCGAAGGCGTCCGCGGTGGCCAGGGCCTCCAACTGGGCGGCGGTCAGACCGACCCGCCGGGCCAGATCCGGCATGTCCCGGTACGGCCCGTGCGCCGACCGCTCCGCCACGATCCGCTGCGCCACCGGCTCGCCGAGGGTACGCACACCCGACAGCCCGAGCCGTACGGCCGGGCCACCCAGCCCCCAGGCGTGCGGTGGCTCCCCGGGTTGGCTGCCCCACCGGGTCTCCGCTGTGGACTCCAGCACCGGTTTCACCCCGCTGGCGTTGACGTCCGGGCGGCGTACCTGCACGCCGTGCCGGCGGGCGTCGTCGACAAGGGTCTGCGGCGAGTAGAAGCCCATCGGCTGGGCGCTGAGCAGCGCGGCCAGGAACGGACCCGGGTGGTAGCGCTTGAGCCAGGAGCTGGCGTACACCAGGTAGGCGAAGCTCATCGCGTGGCTCTCCGGGAAGCCGTAGCTGGCGAACGCGGTGAGCTTGCGGTAGACGTCGTCGGCCAACTCGCCGGTGATGCCCCGCTGCGCCATGCCGGCGTAGAGCCGGTCGGCGATGCGTGCCATCCGCTCCACCGAACGCTTGGCTCCCATCGCCCGGCGCAGCTGGTCGGCCTCGGCCGCGTCGAAGCCGGCCAGGTCGATGGCGAGCTGCATCAACTGCTCCTGGAACAGCGGCACGCCGAGGGTCTTCTCCAGGGCATTGCGCATCAGCGGATGGGCGTACGTCACCGGCTCCTGCCCGTTCTTGCGCCGGATGTACGGGTGCACCGAGCCGCCCTGGATCGGGCCGGGGCGGATCAGCGCCACCTCGACCACCAGGTCATAGAACTCGCGCGGCTTGAGCCGGGGCAGGGTGGCCATCTGGGCCCGGCTCTCCACCTGGAACACCCCGACCGAGTCGGCCCGGCAGAGCATGTCGTAGACCTCGGGGTCGTCGAGCGTCTCCTCGCCCAGATCCAGGCTCATCCCGATCATGTCGTAGCCGTAGTGCAGCGCCGAGAGCATGCCCAGGCCGAGCAGGTCGAACTTGACCAGGCCGACGGCGGCGCAGTCGTCCTTGTCCCACTGGAGCACGCTGCGGCCGGGCATCCGGCCCCACTCCACCGGACACACCTCGATCACCGGCCGGTCGCAGATCACCATGCCGCCGGAGTGGATGCCCAGGTGCCGGGGAAAGGTCTGCACCTCGTTGGCGTACGCGATCACCTGCTCGGGGATCTCCGGCACGTCCACCGCCGCCACGTCACCCCAGCGGTCGATCTGCTTGCTCCAGGCGTCCTGCTGGCCGGGCGAGAAACCGAACGCCTTGGCCACGTCCCGTACCGCCGACCGGGGCCGGTACGAGATCACGTTGGCCACCTGGGCGGTGTGCTCCCGGCCGTAGCGGGCGTAGACGTGCTGGATGACCTCCTCCCGACGGTCGGACTCGATGTCCACGTCGATGTCGGGCGGGCCGTCGCGTTCAGGGGCCAGGAAGCGTTCGAACAGCAGCCGGTGCCGGACCGCGTCCACGTTGGTGATCCGCAGTGCGTAGCAGACCGCCGAGTTGGCCGCCGAGCCCCGGCCCTGGCAGTAGATGTCGGCCCGGCGGCAGAACTCGACGATGTCGTAGACCACCAGGAAGTAGCCCGGGAAGCCCAGCGCCTCGATCATGTTCAGCTCGTGGTCGAGTTGCGCGTACGCCTGCGGGTGCGCCTCGCGCGGGCCGTAGCGTTCCCGCGCGCCGGCCTCGGTGAGCTGCCGCAGCCAACTCATCTCGGTGTGCCCCGGCGGCACCGGGTACGCCGGCAGCTGCGGTGCGACGAGTTGCAGGTCGAAGGCGAGTTCCGCGCCGAACTCGGCGGCCCGGGCCACCGCACCCGGGTACGCCGCGAACCGGGCCGCCATCTCGGCACCGGAGCGCAGGTGGGCGGTGCCGGCGGCGGGCAGCCAGCCGTCCATCTCGTCCAGACTGCGCCGGGCCCGTACGGCGGCCAGGGTGGTGGCCAGTCGACGCCGCCCCGGCGTGGCGTAGTGGACGTTGCCGGTGGCCACGGTGGGCAGCCCGGCGGCGGTGGCCAACTCGGCCAGGGCATCGTTGCGGTCGCCGTCGATCGGATGCCCGTGATCGGTCAGCTCCACCGCCACCGTCTCCGCGCCGAACAGCGTGGTGAGCCGGTCCAGCTCGCGGGCCGCCGCGTCGACCCCCCTGGTGAGCAGGGCGGCCGGCACGTGCCCCTTGCGGCAGCCGGTCAGCACCAGCACGTGATCGCGAAGGTCGGCGGCGATCTCCTCCAGCTCACCGTAGACCGGGCGGCCCTTCTCGCCGCCCCGCAGGTGGGCGCGGGCGATGGTGGTGGCCAGCCGGGCGTACCCCTCGTGGCCGTGGGCCAGCACCAGCAGGTGCTTGCCGTGCGGGTCGGGTACCCCGTTCTGCGGGCCGGGCAGGCCGAGGGTCAGCTCCGCCCCGAAGATCGTCGGCAGGTGCAGGGCGCGGGCCGCCTCGGCGAAGCGCACCACGCCGTAGAAGCCGTCGTGATCGGTGACGGCGAGCGCGGTGAGCCCCAGCCGGGTCGCCTCCTCGACCAGTTCCTCCGGGTGGCTGGCGCCGTCGAGGAAGCTGAAGTTGGTGTGCGCGTGCAGTTCCGCGTACGGCAGCACGCCGTCGGGTCGGGTCAGCTCCGGTGGACTGTAGTGCTCCCGCCGCCGGCTCCAGGCCGGCGAGTCACCCCCGTCGGCGTCGACGGCGAGCGGATCCACCACATGCAGATGCCGCTCCCCACCGCCTTCCCCCTTCCCGCTGCCCTTCCTGCCCCCGCCGCTCCTGCCCTGCCCGCCCCCGCTCCCCGGCCGACCGGAGAGCACCCGCTCCAGCTCCGACCACGGCAGCCGTGGATTGTGGAAACTCATCGTCCCCACCTCGCCGCCACGATCTTGGTGCGTTCCGGCCCCCAGGAGGGCCGTTTCGTACCAAGATTCACGTCAGTCATAGATCGCCTCCAGCAGCCATCGGCCGTGCTCGACGGCGAGCAGCAGTGCGGTGCCGTCGGCCAGGCAGACCTGGAAGCGGGCTCGGCGACGGGCCTCGGCCGGGGCCCACCACCGCTCGTCGACCGGCCACGGACCGGCCCAGCCGACGATCTCGGCTCCCCTGCCCACGCCGACCGGGACCGGGGCTTCGGCCGTCGCATCGATGCTCAGCCGGGCCGGCGGGGCGCTCATCGCCAGCCGGGCGCTCACCGTCACCGGCCCACCAGCGGCATCCCACACCTGCACGGCGAGCGCAGTGGGCAGCACCACCGCCGGCGAGGGCGGCGGCAGTCGCCCCGGCCAGGACGGCAGCGGCGCATCCGGGCGGTCAGCCAGCGGAACAGCACCGGAACGAGCAGCCGACGGCGCGTCCCCAGGACGGGCAGGCAACGGTGCAGCGCCGGGACGAGCCGGCAGCGGGGCAGCATCGGGAGGAGCGGGCAGCGGGGTGGCACCAGGACGGGCGGGTAGCCGTTCGTCGCCCCATGGGACCAGCCGTACCTGGTCGGCCGGGGACCGCCCGCCACCGAGCACGGCGGTGACCACCGCCTCGGGGCCGAGCAGTCCCTGCACCCGGCTCAGCGCCCGATGCGCCCGCTCGCGCTCCTCGCCGGTCTCGCCCCACAGCCCCGGTTGCAGGCCGGCCTGGGCCAGCAGCCCGTCCGGCACCAACCGCAGCCGGATGATCCCGGCGGTGGGCCGGGCCGGGCCGCCCCGGCGGGCGCCGGTGAGCCAGCCGTCCAGTTGCCAACGGACCCGGTCGGCGATCGCCGCCGCGCTCAGCAGACCGTCGTGCCGCCAGACCCGGTGCAACTCCTGGCCGTGCGCGGTGACCGCCTCGATGCCGAGCCGGGTGCAGGCCAGCCCGTGCCCGGCGAGCCGCTCGTGCAACCGTTCGGCCAGCGTCCGGGCGGCGAACGCCGCGACGTCGACCCGCTCGATCGGCTCGTCGAGGTCGGTGGTGACCGTCAGGTCGACCGGGGGACGCCGGACCGCGAGCGGGCGGTCGTCCCGCCCGGCGGCCATCCGGTGGGCCAGCGCCCCGTCGAAACCGAACCGGGCCAACACGTCACCGGCGGACAGCGCGGCGAAGTCACCGAGGGTACGCACTCCGAGCCGGCGCAGCAGGTCGGCCAGGGCGGGCCGGCCGAGCGCCTCGACGGGCTGGGCGGCCAGGAACTCCGGCGTCCCACCGGGCGGCACGATCCGCCCCTGTCGGGCGGCCAACCCGGCGGCGAAGACCCCGTCGGCGACGCCGACCTGGCTCTCCACCGCGCAACTCTGCGCGACGTGCTCGACGATCCGTTCGGCCGCCGCCTCCTCACCGCCGAGGTAGCGGCTCGGCCCCCGGGCGGGCAACGCGCAGGCGCCGGGGCGGACCACCTCGACCCCGGCCGCCACCTCCTCGACCGCGGCCACCACCGGCTCGAAGGCCCGCGCGTCCCGCCCGGGATCGTGGTCGACGACGGTCAGCCCCGGGCAGCGCCCCTGTGCCTCCCGTCGGCGCAGCCCTCGGCGTACCCCCTCGGCTCTGGCCTGCTCGGAGCAGGCGAGGACCCGGTTGGCGTGCAGCACCGCCACCGGCCCGGTGGCCGGCACCCCGTCGATGATCTCGGCGGCGAGCACCGGCCAGTCCGGGCACCAGAGCAGCAAGGTCCGCGTGGCCGCACTCACGCCACCCTCACCCACCCGCGATCTTGCACTTTGCGTCGCCGCATAAGCCGCGAGATGCTCATTTCGCCGACCGCAAGTGCATGATCGCGGCGTGGTTGTCGCGGGGAGCGGACGACCGGGGGATGACCCGGGTCAGTTCGGCACCGGGCAGCCACACCGTGAGTTCCTTGGGCCGGGCGGCGGCACCTCGGCCACGCGCCGAGATGGTCACCTCGCGGCGACGCAGCCGCCCTCGCCCCGACCCGAGCCCTTCCCACACCCCGCGTACCACCTGGAGCGTCACATCCGCGCCGTCCCACCGGCCGTACGGCACCAGCACGCTGCCGCGTTGCCGGGCCCGGGCGGCCAGTCGGCCGGCGACGGAGGCGGAGACGGCGGCCGGCACGGCGGTGACCACCACGTCGACCCCGTCGATGAGCGCGGCGACCACGGTGGGCCATTCCGGACCGGGCTGCGGCACCAGGGCGAGCCGATCCAGGGCGATTCCCGCCTCGGCCGCCGCACCGGGGCCGAAGGTCGGCATCCCGACCACCGCACACCAGGAGCCGGCGCGGGACGCCTCGGCGAGCAGGGCGAGCAGCAGCGATGTGGTGCCGCTGTGCCGGGGCTGCCCGACGCCGACCGCGATGGTGCTGCCGCGCCGCAACCCGCGGCCGGGCAGCAACCCACTCAGCTCGGGCCGTACCGGCAGCATCCGGTGGCCGCCCGCCGGATCGGGGGCGCTGGCCGGACGCACCAGCGCGGCCAGCGCGGCAGAACCGACGACCATGCGGCCCGCCATCGGATCTACCCCCGTCGGATCGCCCCGGGCCCCGGCCCGAGGATGGTGCTGTCGTTGCTTCGGATGAGGACGTGCCGACACGGCATGGTCAGGTCGGCGCGTTGTCGGACGGCGTCCGGTCACCCTGGGTCCCGCCGGTGGTGACCGGACGCCGAGACTCAGGCGACGAGCCCTTCGATCGCCGGCTGATGGGCCATGCCGAGTGCGGACTCGACCACCGTGACGAAATCCCCGGCGGCACGGAGCAGGTCGTCGGCCTCCCGGGCGGTGACCACCCGAGGTATGCCGGCCTCGGCGGCGGCCCGCTTGCCGGCGGCGACGGCGAAGTAGTTGGCCCACTCGTTCAGCTCGGGGGCGACGCTGGCGAGCAGGACCCAGACACTGGTGATCCGGCTGCGGCGGGTGGGCGCGGGGCGGGCGCGGGCGGCGAGCACCGCGGCGGCGGCACGCAGGGCCGCGAGGTGGGCGGTGGCGTACCGGAGACCGTCGGGACTCGTCCGAGCGGCTTCGGCGAGCCCTTGCCGCGCCACCGCCAGCAGTTGGGCGGGAGTGCGGTGCGGCAGCACGTGCGCGGGCACCGTCGGCACCTGGGCCGGGCTGGTCGGCATGTCTCCTCCAGGCGGACCGGGGCGGGCGATCGCCCGACGGAGGAGATCCGTCGGCGCGGGACACCCGCGGCGGGCGGTGCGGAGGAAGACGCACCAGATGGGTGGCCGGGCCGGGTGTGGAGCTTCCCCACACCACACCCGGCCGGCGTACCGGCGGGTCCGTCGCTCGCCGCCCGGGGGTCGTGGGCGGCGAGCGACGTTCCTGCCTGATGGGTTCGGACTCGCGACTGCCCGAAGCCCGGTGCGGTCCGCGGTACCGCACCTCTCTCGGAGCCGGATGCCGCGAAACACCCGCCCCGAGGGGGGTTGGAACGAACGTTCGACTCAATCGAACATCCGTTCTAACTGCTGCTGACAGTACACCCTCCCCCCGACGAAAATGCAACGTGTGGCGCGCACCGGCATCCTCCGGTCACCGATTTCCCCGCTCCGCCCCGAGCCCGGCAGCCCCGGCAGTCCCGACGGCCGTCAGCGACGGCTGGCCACCGACTCCGGCTGCACCGTCCGGCCGTGCACCGGGAAGAATGGCGGGATGCAGTCACACCCGAACGTCCGGGCGGTGCAGGACGCGCTCGACGCCGCACAGGCGCGCAACGGTTCCGCCGCACCGGCCACGGTTCGCCTGTTGCCCGACGCCGTGCACACCGCCGCAGCCGCCGCCGAGGCGCTCGGCGTCGACGTGGGGGCCATCGCCAACTCGCTCGTCTTCGACGCCGACGGAGCCCCGTTGCTGGTGCTGACCTCCGGCGCGCACCGGGTGGACACCACCGGCCTGGCCGCCCGGCTCGGCATCACCCGGCTGCGCCGGGCCACCCCGCAGTTCGTCAAGGAGCACACCGGCCAGGTGATCGGCGGGGTCGCCCCGGTGGGCCATCCGCAGCCGCTGCGCACCCTGGTGGACAACGCCCTGGACAAGTACGACGAGGTCTGGGCCGCCGGTGGCGTACCGCAGGCGGTCTTTCCCACCACGTACGCCGAACTGCTGCGGATCACCGGCGGAACCCCGACCGACGTGGCGTGAACGAGCGAAGCGAGCGAACCATCAAGCACAGCAGCGTGGTGCCTCGCGCCGGCGGCGAGCGCAGCGAGGCGGCGGCGTGAGCGAGCCAGAGCACGTTCCGGAGCTGGTCACCCTGCATGTGTGGCGGATTCCCCGGGCCGCCGTGGGCCGGGCGCTGGTCCGGATGGCGCGGGATCCGCGCCGGTTGCGCGCCCTGCCCGGCGTACGGTTCGGCAAGCTGCTCGGCACCGGGACCGGCACCGGCTTCGGGCCGGGTGACGCCGACCTGACCCGCTGGGCGGCGTTGACGGTGTGGGACTCCCCCGCCGCGGCCACCCGGTTCGCCGAGTCATCGGTGGGTCGGGCCTGGTCCCGCATCGCCGTGGCCGGCGTCCGGCTCGACCTGCGGCCACTGAGCAGCCGGGGCGAGTGGTCCGGCCGGCGGCCGTTCGGCGAGCCGACCGGTGGCCGGGTCAGCGGGCCGGTGCTGGCCCTGACCCGGGCCCGGCTGCGACCGACCCGCGCGCTCACCTTCTGGCGGGCGATCCCGCCGGTGGCCGCCGCCCTGCACGCCGCGCCCGGCCTGCTGGCCCGCTTCGGCGTCGGCGAGGCCCCGCTGGGCTGGCAGGGCACGGTGAGTGTGTGGCGTGATCCGACAGACCTGGTGGGGTTCGCGTACCGTCACCCGGAGCACCGGGCCGCGATCACCCGGACGGAGACCGCGCGGTGGTACGCGGAGGAACTCTTCACCCGGTTCGAGGTGCGTGACGTGATCGGTGACCGGACGGTACTGGGGTGGGTCGACGGCGACCCGGCGAAGGGTGGACGGGCATGAGGTTGGTGCGGTGGACACCGGACGATCTCCTCCGACGGCTGGACGACGTGGTGGCCGTCTACGGCGAGGCCATGGGTTACCGCGCCGACCTGCTGGAGGCCCGCCGTGGCTACATCGCCACCCACGTACGCCGTCCCGGCTTCCGGGCCGTCGCCAGCCTGACCGCCGAGGGGCACCTGGCCGGGTTCGGCTACGGCTACCTCGGCGGCCCCGGCCAGTGGTGGCACGACCAGGTCTGGCGGGCACTAGACCCGGACGCCCGACGACGCTGGCTGACCGACTGCTTCGAGGTGGTCGAGTTGCACGTACGCCCACCGGCGCAGGGACACGGCCTGGGCGCCGGGCAACTGCGGGCGCTGCTCACCATGGCCGAGGGCGCGACCACGCTGCTGTCCACCCCGGAGGCCGACGAGCAGACCTCCCGCGCCTGGCGGTTGTACCGCCGGTTCGGCTTCGTCGACCTGCTGCGCGACTTCCACTTCCCCGGCGACGAACGCCCGTTCGGGGTGCTCGGCCGGGACCTGCCCCTGCCCGCGCCCGCGCAGCCGCCGCGATCATGAGTGGCGGACCATCGGCCCGGCCGGTGACCCGGGCGTACGCCTGGGGAATGCTCGCCCTGCTGGTGCTGGCGCAGATCTGCTACCCGCTGACCAGCGGGACGACCCGGGCCCGGCTGACCGTCGCCACCGTGGTGCTCGGCTACCTGCTCTCGGTCGGCCACGCCCTGCTCAGCCGGGGCCCGCGTACGGCGTTCGCGCTGATCGCATTGGCCAGCGGCGGTGGTTTCGCCATCGAGGCACTCGGGGTGGCCACCGGATTCCCGTTCGGCAGTTACGACTACTCCGGCCAGCTCGGCCCGAAACTGGCCGGGGTGCCGCTGATCATCCCGCTGGCCTGGACCTGGATGACCTGGCCGGCCTGGCTGGTGGCGACCCGACTCATCGGCGGCGGCACGGCACGCGAGTGGTGGCGGTGGCCGGCGCGGATCGGGCTGGCCACCCTCGGCCTGGCCACCTGGGACCTCTTCCTCGACCCGCAGATGGTCGCCGAGGGGCACTGGGTGTGGCGTGACGCCACCCCGGCACTGCCCGGGCTGGCCGGCATCCCGGTCAGCAACTACCTGGGCTGGCTGCTGTTCGGGGTGCTGGTGATGACCGCGCTGCGGCCGCTCGCCGGTGCCGCCGTGGCCGACACCGACGCCCGCGACCGGCCGATGTACGCGCTCTACCTGTGGACGTACGCCTCCAGTGTGCTGGCCCACGCGGTCTTCCTGGACCTGCCCGCCTCCGCCCTGTGGGGCGGGGTCGGCATGGCGGTGATCGCGGTGCCGCTGGCGGTGACGCTGCTGCGGGCCCGCCGGACCGGCGACGACCACGCCGGCGCGGAGCTCACCAGGGCCGACGTCGCGGCATGACCGGGCCGCTCGTCGTCCTGCTCGTCGTCGTCGCGTTGACCGCGCACACCCTGGTCAACGCCGGCCGGTGGTTGCGCCGCCCGGCGGACCGGCCGGTGCAGACCGACGAGCGGGTGAGCGTGCTGCTGCCGCTGCGCGACGAGGCCGACCGGGTCACCCCGTGCCTGCGGGCGCTGCTCGCCCAGCGCGGCGTACCCGGGCTGCGGATCGTGGTGCTCGACGACGGCTCCACCGACGGCACCGCCGAGGTGGTCCGTGCGGTGGTCGGCGACGATCCGCGGGTCACCCTGCGCACCGGGGTCGCCCCGCCGCCGGGCTGGCTGGGCAAGCCGTACGCCTGCTGGCAGTTGGCCAGCCGCGTCGAGACCTCGGCCGACGCGCTGGTGTTCGTCGACGCCGACGTGGTGCTCGGCCCGTACGCCGTGGCGGCGGCGGTCACCGAACTGCGCGCCGCCGGGGCTGAGCTGCTGTCGCCGTACCCGAAGATCGTGGTGCGGACGGTGACCGACCGGTTGGTGCAGCCGTTGTTGCAGTGGTTGTGGCTGACCTTCCTGCCGCTGCGGGCGATGGAACGCTCGCAGCGGCCGTCGCTGGCCGCGGCCGGTGGGCAGTTCCTGGTCGTCGACCGGGTCGGCTACCTGCGGGCCGGGGGGCACGCGGCGGTCGCCGACCGGGTGCTGGAGGACATCGAGCTGGCCCGCGCGGTGAAACGTGCCGGTGGTCGGATCGCCCTGGCCGACGGCTCCCGGCTGGCCTCCTGCCGGATGTACGACAGCTGGCCGCAGCTGCGCGACGGCTACACCAAGTCGCTGTGGGCCACGTTCGGTCATCCGCTGGCCGCCGCGCTGGTGGTCGGTCTGCTGCTCCTGCTCTACACCGCGCCGCCGCTGGTCGCCGTGGCCGCCCTGCTGGCCGGGGCACCGGCCCTGGCCGGGGTGGCCGCCCTGACGTACCTGGCGGGGGTGGTGGGACGGGTGGTCAGCGCCCGCGCCACCGGCGGACGGGCCTGGCCCGACGCGCTGAGCCACCCCGTGTCGGTCGCGGTCCTCGGTTGGCTGACCCTACGGTCGTACCATCTGCGCAAGCGGCGGCGCCTGTCCTGGCGCGGCCGTCCGGTCGGCTAGATCCGCCTGCGGCGGGCCGGAGCGAGGACTTCGACACGGTCTAGGAGGACGCGGCATGGCGCGGATCGTGGTCGTCGGCGCCGGGGTGGGCGGGTTGGCCACCGCTGCCCGGCTGGCCGTCACCGGGCACCAGGTGACCGTCCTGGAACAGGCCGACACGGTCGGTGGCAAGCTCGGGCGGCACACCCGCGACACCGAGGCGGGCTCGTTCCACTTCGACACCGGGCCCAGCCTGATCACTCTCCCCGAGGTCTTCCACGAGCTGTTCGAGGCGACCGGGGCGAAGCTGGACGAATATCTCGACCTGGTGCCGCTGGACCCGATCGTGCGGCACGTCTTCGACGACGGTGCCGCGGTGCTCGACTCCTGCGCCGACCCGGCGGAGTTCACCGCCCGCATCGGCGCGGCCCTCGGTGACCGGGCCGCCGCCGACTGGCAACGGTTGTGGCGGCGCGCGGCCCGGGTGTGGCGGGCCAGCGAACACGACATCCTGCGTCGCCGCGTCGACTCGCCCCGGGACCTGGCCCGACTGGCCTGGCGGCTGGGCGACCTGGCTGCCATCCGGCCCGGGCAGAGTCTGCGTGGACTGGGCCGGTCGCACCTGTCCGATCCTCGGCTGCGGATGCTGCTGGACCGGTACGCCACCTACACCGGCGCGGATCCGCGGCGCGCCCCGGCCGCCCTGGTCGCGGTCCCCTACGCCGAGTTGACCTTCGGCGGCTGGTACCTGCGTGGCGGGCTGGGCACCCTCGCCGACGCGCTGCTGTCGCGCTGCCTGGACCTGGGGGTGGTGGTGCGCACCGGCACCACTGTCACCCGGATCGACGCCACCGGCGGTCGGGTGCACGGGGTACGCGTCGCCGACCAGCGCGCCCCGATCCCCGCCGACGTGGTGGTGGCGAACGTCGACGCGCTGACCGTCTACCGTGACCTGCTGCCCGACGCGCGCCGGCTGGCCGGGCTCACCGACCGCAGCCTGGCCGGTTTCGTGCTGCTGCTCGGCGTACGCGGCGAGAGTGGGCTGGCCCACCACAACGTGTTCTTCCCCCGCGACTACGACGCCGAGTTCGACGCGGTCTTCGGCGACCCGGGTCGGGGGGTACGGGCCCGGCCGGCCGCCGACCCGACGATCTTCGTCACGGTGGCCGACGATCCGGCGGTCCGCCCGGACGGCCACGAGGCGTGGTTCGTGCTTGTCAACGCCGCCCGGCAGGGCACCGCACCGGGTGCGGTCGACTGGCGTCGGCCGGGGCTGGCGCAGGCGTACGCCGATCGGATTCTCGACGTGCTCGCCGAACGCGGCGTGGACGTCCGCGACCGGCTGGTGTTCCGCGACATCCGGACCCCGGCCGACCTGGCCACCGCCACCGGCGCCCCGGGCGGCACCATCTACGGCACCGCCGGTGGTCTGCTGCGTCCGGCCAACCGGGGGCCGGCGCGCGGTCTGTGGCTGGTCGGCGGCTCCAGCCATCCGGGCGGCGGACTGCCGATGGTGACCCTGTCCGCGCAGATCGTCGCCGACGCCGTCGGTCCCGCCTGGTAGGCGTGCCTACCCGTGGCGAGGCGGGTTGATCAGATCGGTCCCAGGAGCACCACGTCCCGCGCCGCCACGATGTCGGCGGGCCGATCACTCTGCGTCGATCAGTGCCCGGCGTACGGCGGAGAGCAGCTGCCCCAGCCCGAACGCGGCCAGCAGCACCCACACCGCGGTCGCCATGGTGATGGTGCCGGCCGCCAGATCCGGCTGGATCAGCCCGGTCAGGCCGGCCAGCAGCAGTCCCACCAGGGCCACGCAGACCCGGGTGGGCCGCTCCCCCACCGTCACCGCGCCGATCTCCCGCATCCCGGCGGCGACCGCCCGGGCCCGGACGTACTCGTGCAACCAGGACAGCGCGCCGGCCGCGGCGACCAGCGCGCCGGGCGCGCCGACCAGCCAGAACGCCACCAGCCAGGCGACCTCACCGATCCGGTCGGCAAGCGAGTCGTAGACGTAGCCGAGTCGCGTCGTGCGGCCGGTGGCCACCGCCACCGCCCCGTCGACGCTGTCGGCCACCGAGGCGAGCAACACGAACAGGGCACCGAGGAACGGGCCGTCACCCGCCCGGACCGCGAACAACGGCACGCAGAGGCAGAGCAGCACGCCGACCGCCGTCACCGCGGTCGGGCCGACCCGCAGCCGGCCCAGCAGGAACCCGAGATGGTACGACAGGCGCAGCCAGGCGCGTACCACCGGAGTGGCCGCCCGAGGGTCGAACCCACCGTGCAGCCGGGCCCACGCGGTGGCGTACTCGTTCCAGTTCAGCTGTCTGCCCACCACGGTTCAACCGTCACGGCGGCGCTGAGGTATCGCGCCGGCACGCTCACGTCGAAGCGCCCACCCGCAGGTTCTGCCAGATCTCCCGGGTCGCGGTGGACCGGTTGAAGGTGATGAAGTGAATCCCCGGCACACCCTCGTCGAGCAGCCGCTGACACATCTCGCTGGCCTGCTCGATGCCGAGCCGGCGGACCGCCTCCGGGTCGTCGGCGACCCGCTCGAACCGGGCGGCCAGCGCCGGCGGGAAGGGTGCCCCGGACAGTTGCACGGAGCGTTCGATGGTGCCGATGCGGATCACCGGCATCACCCCGGCCAGGATCGGGGTGTCACAGCCGGCGGCGGCCACCCGGTCGCGCAGGCGGAGGTACTCGTCGGCGTCGAAGAACATCTGGGTGATGGCGAACTCGGCGCCGGCCCGGCACTTACGGACGAAATACTCGGTGTCGCTGGCGATGTCCGGCGAGCGCGGATGCCGGTACGGGAAGGCGGCCACACCGACGCTGAAGTCACCCGAACGGCGGACCAGGCGCACGAGATCCTCGGCGTAGTCGATGCCGTCGGGGTGCCGCACCCACTCGCCGGTCGGATCACCGGGCGGGTCGCCCCGCACCGCCAGCACGTTGCGCACCCCGGCGCCGGCCAGCCGCCCGATCACGTGCCGCAACTCGGCCACCGAATGGTTGACCGCGGTCAGGTGGGCCATCGGCAGCAGGGTGGTCTCGGTGGCCACCCGTTCGGTGACCGCGACCGTGGTGTCCCGCGTGGTTCCGCCGGCACCGTAGGTGATCGAGACGAACGACGGCTGCAACGGCTCCAGCTCGCGGATGGCCTGCCAGAGCTGCCGCTCGCCCTGCTCCGTCTTCGGCGGCATGAACTCGAAGGAGAAGGTCGGCTGGCGGTCACGGACCAGCTCCCCGATCGCAGGTTGCGGATTGGGGAGGATCGACGGTAGACCGAGCGCCACGCGTCGACTCTAGCCGGACCGGCCGCGTATCCCCATCTTCTTCCCACAGCCAGGGATCACTGCCCACATCGTTCTCGACTCGACGACCCGGTCGCGCCTGTGCCGCAGGTCGGTGTCCTGAGCAATCGCGGGCGGGCCGGTGCCGTACGTCGGTGTCCTGGGGTTCGCGGGCGGAAACGTCGGACCCCTGCGATAACCATGACCCAGCGCGGGCGGTCGACGACCGCAGGGGGCCGCGCGGGGGTCACGATCCACCGGTGGGCGGTCCGGGTTCCGGGCCGGTCACCAGCGCGCGCCGACCTCCGGAGGACCGATGCCCCCGCACCCGCCCGATCCGCTGTCCGGGCCGCCGCTGACCCGGTTACGCCTCGCCCGAGGTTGGAGCCAGTCCCGGCTCGCCGCCGAACTGTGCGCCGCCGCCGGGGTGCCGACACTCAGTCGGCACGAGATATCCCGCTGGGAACGCCAGCGGCGCACACCCGGCCGCTACTGGCACGCCTGGTTGGCCATCGTCCTCGGCGCGCCGGCCGGATCGCCGCCCGATTCATCGGGCACGTCGCCAACCCGCCCGCCAGCAGGCAGGACTGTACTCACCGATGGTGACGCGAAATGTCCGAAGGGCGACCGTGACCGGCGTGTCGGCCGCTGCCGACCGGCTTCGGCACGCCCACCGACGCGGCTTACCGGGCGATCCGCGACGCGCCGGAACGTGGGTGGGTCAGCATGCGGCGACCTGACCTATTAGCGTCGGGACGTGACCCACGCTGCTCCTGTCTCTCCCGTCGACCGGGCCGGCCTCCGCCAACGGGTGGACCAGGCCCTGTCCGACTTCCTCGCCGGTCGCCGGTTGTGGATGACCGACCTCGATGACGCACTGGTGCCGGTCGCCGAGGCGATCGAGGCGTTCGTGCTCGGCGGGGGCAAGCGCCTACGGCCCGCCTTCGCCTACTGGGGCTACCGAGGTGCCGGCGGAGTGGACACCGACGCCGTGGTGACCGCCCTCGCGGCACTGGAGTTCGTCCAGGCCAGCGCCCTGATCCACGACGACCTGATGGACCGTTCGGACACCCGGCGCGGCGAGCCGGCGGTGCACCGGCGATTCGCCGCCCGGCACCGTGCGGCCGGCTGGGGCGGCAACCCGGACGGCTTCGGCGACGCGGCGGCGATCCTGCTGGGCGACCTGTGCCTGGTCTGGTCCGACGAGTTGCTGCACTCTGCCGGGCTGGATCCCCGCACCGTCGCCCGGGCCCGGCCGGACTTCGACGAGATGCGCACCGAGGTCACCGTCGGGCAGTACCTCGACGTGGTGACCCAGGCCACCGGGGACGCCTCGCTGGAACGGGCCAGCAAGATCGCCCGCTACAAGTCGGCGAAGTACACGGTCGAACGACCGCTGCTGCTGGGCGCGGCGCTGGCCGACGCCCCCGCGGACATACGGGTCGCCTACTCGGCGTACGGGCTGCCGTTGGGCGAGGCGTTCCAGCTGCGCGACGACGTGCTGGGAGTCTTCGGCGACCCCGCCCAGACCGGCAAGCCGGCCGGCGACGACCTACGCGAGGGCAAGCGGACCTACCTGGTGGCAGCGGCCCTGGAGGTGGCTGACGAGGCCGGGCGGGAGGTGGTGCTCGCCGGGCTCGGCGATCCCACCCTGGACGCGGCCGGAGTGGCCCGACTACGGGACGTGATCACCAGCACCGGCGCACTGGCCCGTACCGAGCAGCGCATCGTCACGCTCACCGACGCCGCACTCGCCGCGCTGACCGCCGTCGACCTGGACACCGAGGCCCGCCAGTCCCTCGTCGACCTAGCCATAGCCGCCACCCGCCGCACCGACTAACCCCCTCCCACCCCCAGCCGCACCGCACCCCACCCTCCCGCCCTCGCCCCGCCGCCCTCGCCCCGTCGATCTTGCAGTTTTGGTCGCACTTATGGGTGATTTACACCATTCGCGGGGACGCAAAGTGCAAGATCGACGGGGCGAGAGGGTGGCGGGGGGCGGCGAGGGTGGGTGACAAGGGTGGGGTGGGGGTGGGGGTGGGGGCTGTTAGAAGCCGAGGGCTTGGGCGCGGCGTTTGATTTCGCGGGCCTGGTCGCCGGCGAGGGCGGTGGCAGGGGTGCCACCCGGCAGCGTCGGGTCGGGCTCGTAGAGCCAGCGCAGCGCCGCCTCGTCGTCGTAGCCGGCGTCGGCCAGCAGGTTGAGTACGCCGGGCAGGTGCTTGAGTACGGTGCCGTTGGCCACCAGGTCGGCCGGAATCCGACGGACACCGTCGCGGCGTACCGCGATCAGTTCCCGATCCCTGATCTTCTGGTGCACCTTGCTGATCGTCAGGTCGAGCCGCTCGGCGACGTCCGGCAGGGTCAGCCAGTCCGTCGGCCCGGTGGTCCCCGGCGCGGCGTTGTCGGTGGGTACGGAGTCGGTCACTCGACCACCCTGCCACGTCCTCCCGGCACCAGGTCAACAGCCTCCCGGCACCCACCCTGACCAGGATCGACCACAGCCTGTCACGCCACGGCGGGCCCGAGAAGGTCCGCTCGGCGGTAGCATCCTGTTCAACCTTCATCCCCCGACACATAGACTGCCTGCCGATGGACACACAGGTCGCCGACACGTTGCTGGGCTCGCTGATCGACGGGCGTTACCGCATCCGCGGTCGCGTCGCCCGTGGCGGCATGGCGACCGTGTACACCGCCACCGACGAGCGACTCGAACGCACCGTGGCGGTCAAAATCATTCACTCGTCGCAGGGGCCGACCGATCGGGCCGGCCTGGCCGGCTTCGTCGAGCGGTTCACCGACGAGGCCAAGACCATCGCCCGGCTGACCCATCCCAACGTGGTGGCGGTCTACGACCAGGGCACCCATGGCGGTCGGCCGTACCTGGTCATGGAGTATGTCCGCGGGCGCACCCTGCGTGAGGTGCTGACCGAGCGGCGCCGACTCAACCCGGACGAGGCGCTGGCCATCACCGAGCAGATACTCGCCGCGCTCGCCACCGCCCACCGGGCCGGGCTGGTGCACCGCGACGTCAAGCCGGAGAACGTGCTCGTCGCCGAGGCGCCCAGCGGCGGCCCGGCCAACCTCGTCGACAGCGTCGTGAAGGTCACCGACTTCGGGTTGGCGCGGGCCGTGGAGGCGAGCACCGATCACGACAGCGGCAACCAACTGATGGCGACCGTGGCGTACGTCGCCCCGGAGCTGGTCACCACCGGCCGCGCCGACGCCCGTACCGATGTCTACTCCAGCGGCATCGTGCTGTTCGAGATGCTCACCGGCCGGGTGCCGTACGACGGTGATCGTCCGATCGACATCGCCTGGCAACACGTCGATCGGGACGTACCGGCGCCGTCGACCCTGGTGCCCGGCCTGCCGAAGGCCCTCGACGATCTGGTCGCCCGAGCCACCCGCCGCGACCCGGCGGGCCGTCCGGCTGACGCCGGGACCCTGCTGGCCGAGGTGCAGGTCGCCCGGGACGGGCTCGGTAACGCGAACGCCCAGACCGCCATGCTGTCTGCGGTGTCCGACGGCCCGGCGGTCGCCCAGCCGACCATGGTGGTGGCAGCGGTCCGCCCCGCCGAACGGCCGACCTGGGCCCGGCTGCCGGAGGGTGGCACACCCACCCGGGGGCGTCGTCGGGCGGTTCCGGACGAGGACGTGCACCGGTTCTCCCCGCTTGCCGGGTGGCGTGCCCGGCTGTTCGGCGATTCGAGCAGCCGCCTCGCGGTCGCCGCCGTCGTGGTGGTGCTGGGCCTGGTAGCTGCTCTCGGCGGATGGTGGTTCGGCGTCGGCCGCTACACCACCACCCCGCAGCTGGTCAGCATGACCAAGGCCCAGGCGGAGGCGCAGGCCGCGCAGGGCGGCTTCACCCTGCAGTACGCCGACCCACGCCACGACGAGCAGATCCCGCGTGACGGCGTGGTGGCGCAGCAGCCCGCCTCGGCCGCCCGGATCCTCAAGGGCGGCACCATCACCCTGACCCTGTCCTTGGGGCCGGCCCGGTTCCCGATGCCCGACGTGGTGGGCAAGGAGTTCGACCTGGCCGAGGCCGACCTGGTCAACGCCCAGCTGAAGGTTGTCAAGGGCACCGCCCGGTACGACGACGGCCTGCCCGAGGGCGTCGTGGTGGCCACCAAGCCGGAGGCCGGCAAGGAGGTCGAGCCGGGCGACGAGATCACCGTCATCCTGAGCAAGGGCCGCGCCCCGATCACCGTGCCGAACCTGGTCGGCAAGAGCCTCAACGACGCCCGTACGCAGATCGCCCAGCTCGGCCTGGTCCTGGTGGAACCGACCTACAAGCAGTCCGACAAGCCTCGCGACGAGGTGCTCGGGCAGAGCCCGGCCGACGGCAGCGGGGTCGAGAAGGGTGCCCAGATCCGGCTGGAGGTCAGCGAGGGTCCACCGCTGGTGACCGTACCCCGGGTCATCGACCTGCCGTGCCAGCAGGCCAAGCAGGTGCTGGAGAGTCAGGGCTTCCCGGTGGCCGTGCAGTTCAACCCGGAGGCCGTGGCCCGGTTCCAGAACCCGAACGAGAACGCGCAGGTGGCACCGGGCACCCAGATCACCATCGGGTGTTTCTGATGACGGCTACGCAACCCGGCCACCGGCCGATCGGCTCGCACACGCCCACCTCCGGTGGGCTGGCGAAGGCGGCGCTGCCGTACCTCGACGCCGCCGGCTCCGAGGTGGCGCAGGTCTACGTCGGCAACTCCCGAGGGTGGGCGATGCCGGCCGGTGACCCGGTGCAGGACGCCCTGTTCCGCGACGGCTGCGCCGAACGGGGAGTCGCCGCCTACATTCACGCGTCACTGCTGGTCAACCTGGGTTCGCCGACCCCGGCCACGGTGGAACGATCGCAGCAGACCCTGGCCCACGCGCTACGCCGGGGCGCCGCGATCGGCGCCCGCGCGGTGGTGTTCCACGCCGGCAGCGCGGTGGACGCCGGGCACGCCGAGGCGGCCATGCGGCAGGTACGCGAATCCCTGCTGCCGCTGCTGGACTCGGCCGCCGACAGCGGCGGGCCGATGCTGCTGGTCGAGCCGAGCGCCGGTGGCGGCCGGTCGCTGGCCTGCCGGGTGGAGCAGCTCGGCCCCTACCTGGACGCGGTGGACCGGCACCCCTGGCTGGGCGTCTGCTTCGACACCTGCCACGCCTGGGCGGCCGGGCACGACCTGGCCGCCGAAGGCGGCATGACCGAGACGCTGGACACCCTGGTGGCGACCGTCGGCGCGGATCGGCTCCAGCTGGTGCACGCCAACGACTCGAAGGACCTGTGCGGCTCCACCCGTGACCGGCACGAGAACATCGGCAAGGGCAGCATCGGCGAGCCCGCCTTCGCCGAACTGATGCGCCACCCCGCCACCGCCGGCGTCCCCATCCTCGTGGAGACCCCCACCGACCGCCACGAAGGTCACGCCGCCGACATCGCCACCCTCCGCCGCCTCCACCCCTAACTCCCCCTCACCCCACACACTCCCTCCCGCACGCGCCCTGCGCCCTGCGCCCGCGATCTTGCACTTCTTGTCGCCACATAAGCCGCACAAGGGGCATTTCAGCGACCAAAAGTGCAAGATCGCGGGAGCGCGGCCTGGGGTGGGAGCGCGCGGGGTGCGGGGTAGGAGCGCGACCCGGGGTGGGAGTGGGGTCAGGCGCGGAGGATGTGGGTGAGGGTGGTGGCGGCCTGGTCGACGGCGGTGTCGGTGACGTCCATGTGGGTGACCAGGCGGGCGATGCGGGGTCCGAGCACCGAGATGAGTACGCCTTCGGCACGGGCCGCCGCGGCCAGCGCGTGCGCGTCCATAGGTGCCTTGGTCAGGTCCAGCGGGACCAGGTTGGTGCGTACCGGCGCGGCCAGCACTCCGAACGGGGCGATCGCCTCGGCCAGCCGGGCCGCCTTCGCGTGGTCCTCGGCGAGCCGCTCGATGTGGTGGGCCAGGGCGTACCGGCCGGCAGCGGCGAGGACGCCGGCCTGACGCATCCCGCCACCCATCCGCTTACGGATCATCCGCGCCCGCTCGATCTTGTCGGCGGCGCCGACGACAAGCGAGCCGACCGGCGCGCCGAGCCCCTTGGAGAGGCAGACCGAGAGGGTGTCGAACAGTGCGCCGTAGCTGGCCAGCGGCACCCCGTCGGCGACGTGGGCGTGCCAGATCCGCGCCCCGTCGCAGTGCAGCGCCACCTGTGCCTCGTCGGCGACCCGACGCAACTGGCGCAGCGTGTCGAGGGGAATCACCCCGCCACCGCCGCGATTGTGGGTCTGCTCCACCGCGATCGCGGCGGTGGGCACCGCCCAGTAGCCGTCGGGACGGATCATGCCGGCGACCACGTCGGGGTCCACGTCCGCGCCCACCGCAGGCCAGGTCCGCGAGGTGATGCCGCCGTACGCGGCAGCGGCCCCCATCTCGTACGTGATCACGTGCGCGTCGGCGTCGCAGAGCAACTCCGCGCCGGGCGGTACCGACAGTTGCAGGGCGATCTGGTTGGCCATCGAGCCGGTCGGGCAGAACAGCGCCGCCTCGTGCCCGAACAGCGCGGCGACCTCGGCCTCCAGCGCGTTGACCGTCGGGTCCTCGCCGTAGACGTCGTCGCCGACCTCGGCGGCGGCCATCGCCTCCCGCATCCCGGGGGTGGGCCGGGTCACCGTGTCCGAACGCAGATCAATCGGCATGTCACGCTCCATCCCGTCAGCCACAGTCAGGCCGGACAGCTGCCGACTGCGGGGCTCGCAAGCTCACTCCTCGCGCCCGCCACAGTCATGCCAGCCGATCACGCGTCAGCCACGGAGCATCTCCGCTACGAGGAAGGCCAGTTCCAGCGACTGCTGGGTGTTCAGGCGCGGGTCGCAGGCGGTCTCGTAGCGGTCGGGCAGGTCGAGATCGGCGATGTTCTGGGCGCCACCGAGGCACTCGGTGACATCCTCACCGGTCAGCTCGACGTGCAGGCCACCGGGGTGGGTCTCCAGGCTCCGGTGCACCTCGAAGTAGCCCAGCACCTCGTCGACGATCCGGTCGAAGTGGCGGGTCTTGTAGCCGTTGGACGACTCGTGGGTGTTGCCGTGCATCGGGTCGCACTGCCACACCACCTTCGCCCCGGCGGCGGTCACCTTGGCCACGATCGGCGGCAGCGCGTCGCGTACCTTGTGGTTGCCCATCCGGCTGATCAGGGTGAGCCGACCGGGGATGTTCTCCGGGTTCAGCTTCTCGCACAGCTCGATCGCCTCGTCCGGCGTGGTGGTCGGGCCGAGCTTGACCCCGATCGGGTTGGCGATGCGGGAGATGAAGTCGATGTGCGCGCCGTCGATCTGCCGGGTGCGCTCGCCGATCCACAGGAAGTGCCCGGACAGCCCGTACGCCCGGCGGTCGGAGACCCGGGTCAGCGCCCGGTCGTACTCCAGCGCCAGGGCCTCGTGGGAGCAGTAGAGGGTGACCGTACGCAGCGCCTCGTCGTCGGTCATCCCGCAGGCCCGGATGAACGCCAGGGCCCGGTCGATCTCGCGGGCGATCGCCTCGTACCGCTCGCCGGCCGGGGAGTTGCGCACGAATCCCTTGTTCCAGTCGTGCACCGCGTGCAGGTCGGCCAGCCCACCGGCGAGGTAGGCGCGCAGCATGTTCATCGCGGCGGCGGAGTTCGCGTACGCCCGGATCATGCGCTGCGGGTCGGCGACCCGCGCCTCCGGCGTGGCCTCCAGCGAGTTGATCATGTCGCCGCGGTAGGCGGGCAGGCCCCGCGCGTCGGTCGGCAGCGACCGGGGCTTGGTGTACTGCCCGGCGACCCGGGCCACCTTCACCACCGGCAGCGACGCGCCGTAGGTGAGCACGATCGCCATCTGCAGCAGCGTGCGGGCGTTGGCCAGCAGATGACTCTCGGTGTTGTCGGCGAAGGTCTCCGCGCAGTCACCGCCCTGCAACAGGAACGCCTTGCCCTCGCAGACCAGCGCGAGACGCTGACGCAACTGGTCGACCTCGTACGGGGCGACCACCGACGGAACCCGGTCGAGGACCTTGCAGACCTCGGCGACCTGGGCCGGGTCCTCCCAGGGCGGGATCTGGGCGCGGGGCAGTTCCCGCCAGCGGTCCAGACCGAGGGCCTCGTCCTCGGCGGAGTCGACGGTCGGACGGCTGGTCTGCAACACCGGGCTGCCCACCGCCGGATGACTCAACTGATGCCACTCATGGCGCATGACGAAAGCCTACGGCGGCCGACCGGGTGACCGACCAGTGAGGGGCCGGGTTCCGGCAGATGGACGACGCGGTGCGCTGCCGCAGGTCAGGGCGTCGGCGTCGGAGACGGACTGTGCCCACCGGGCCGCTCGCCCGAAATGCACCAGTCCAGCCCGTCGCGGGTGACCGTGAACAGCAGCGACCGGCTGGCCTCGCGCTTACCCACCGTGACGGTGACCACAGTGCTGACCTCCTGCCCGACCGGTCCCGGGCGGATGTCGACGATCTCGGTCTGCGTCACCGTGAAGTGGTCGGCGAAGTCGCCGTTCGGCCCGGTCGCCGCCGCGTCGAACGACTCGTGCAGCACCGTGCAGAGTTGGCTGCGGCCGGCCGCGACGTCCTTGGCGGTCATCGCGTCGAGGTACGCCTGCACCCGCTCGCGGGACTTCGCCAGGGCCTCGTCGGCCGGTGCCCGACCGGGCTGCTCCGCCGGCTCCTTGTCGCCGCCGATCAGTCCGCAGCCGACCAGCGTGAGTGACACGGTCGTGAGCACGACGAGGGCGGCGCTGCGCTGGTACACCCGCATCGCTACCTCCCCATCTACACATATCGCACCGTTCCGACCGGCGAGTCTGTCACACCCCGCACTGATGTAAGGAAGGGCCCCTTGTTATCGCCTTTTGCATAGGAAGGGCCCCCTGTTAACACGCGGCAAGATCGAGCTGCCGGAGTGTTAACAGGGGGCCCGTGCTCTACCGGAGGCGTTAACAGGGGGCCCTTCCTTACACCTAGCCGAGGCCGTTGCGGATGGCGCTGATCAGCTCTCCGTTGCTGGTGTCACCGGAGAGTTCCCAGAAGAAGGCGCCACCGAGGCCCTGGTTCTTCGCGTACGTCATCTTGCCGCCGATGGTCGACGGGGTGTCGTAGCTCCACCAGTTGCTGCCGCACTTGGCGTACGCCGTGCCACCGATGGTGCCGGTCGCCGGGCAGGTGTTCTTGAGGACCTTGTAGTCCTCGATGCCCTGCTCGTAGGTGCCCGGGGCGGGGCCGGTCGCGCTGCCGCCCGGCGCGGACTGGGTGACCCCGGTCCAGCCCCGACCGTAGAAGCCGACGCCGAGCAGCAGCTTGTTGGCCGGGATGCCCTTGCTCTTGAGCTTCTGGATGGCCGCGTCCGACCAGAAGCCCTGCTGCGGGATGCCGGAGTACGAGTAGAGCGGCGAGTGCGGGGCGGTGGGGCCCTGCGCGTTGAAGGCGCCGAAGTAGTCGTACGTCATCGGCATGATCCAGTTGAGGTGGGTGGCGGCACCGGCGTAGTCGGTCGCGTCGATCTTGCCACCGTTGCTGCCGTCGGCGGTGATCGCGGCGGTGACCAGCGCCGACGAGCCGAACCGGGTACGCAGCGCGCCGGCCACGTTCTTGAACGCGTTCGGGCCGCTGGCGTCACAGGTCAGACCGCAGGCGTTGGGGTACTCCCAGTCGATGTCGATGCCGTCGAAGACGTCCGCCCAGCGCGGGTCCTCGACCAGGTTGTAGCAGCTCTCGGCGAAGGCGGTCGGGTTCTGCGCGGCCTGGGTGAAGCCACCGGACCAGGTCCAGCCGCCGAACGACCAGATCACCTTGATGTGCGGGTACATCCGCTTGAGCTTGCGCAGCTGGTTGAAGGTGCCGCGCAGCGGCTGGTCCCAGGTGTCGGCGACGCCGTCGACGCTCTCCGCCGCGGTGTACGCCTTCTCGTAGTCGGCGTAGCTGTCACCGATGGTGCACCGACCGCCGGTGGTGTTGCCGAAGGCGTACAGGATGTGGGTCAGCTTGGACGCCGAGCCGCTGGTGTGGATGTTCTTGACGTGGTAGTTGCGGGCGTAGACGCCCCACTGGGCGAAGTAGCCGACCACCTTCTGTCCACCCGGCGGGGGCGGCGGCGTGGTCGGGGGCGGCGAGGTCGGCGGCGGCGGTGCGGTAGTGGTCGGCGGCGGTGGGCTCGTCGGGGGCGGGGTGCCACCGCCGCAGGCCGCGCCGTTGACGGTGCAGTTCAACGGCGCCCGGTACGCACCGGTGCCGTTGTAGCCCCAGCTGAAGGAGGCGCCGGGCGCGAGCGCGCCGGCCCAGCTCTTCTTGACCGCCACGTACCGGTTGCCGTTGCGGGTGACGTCGGCGTCCCAGGAGCTGCTGATGCTGGTGCCCGAGGGCAGCTCGAACTCGATGCGCCAGGTGCTGACGCTGGCGCTGGAACCGTTGGTGATGGTGACCCTCGTTTCGTGACCGGTCCCCCAGTCCTGCACCCGGGTGAACGAGGTGGTCACACTTCCGGCACCGAACGCCGTGGCCATCGGGACCGAGGCAACGGTCACCGCGACCACGGCGCCGACCCAGAGGGCCCGGCGGAGCGATCTCTTCATGTGGCGCCTCCAAACAGTTAGGAAACTTTCCAAAATGTTGATGAGACGCTACTCACACGACCCCACTTCGTCAAGATGTCGATGTATCGATTTGTCGGCTCGGGCGAAACCCGCGCCGCCCGCCGGGTCTTCGCCGGTGGATGGCCATTACCCGGCGGTAGACGGCGCGCCACCAACCGACGTTCGGCGATACCCTCACGCCATGTCCGTCTTCGACACCACGATCAACTCCCTCACCGGCGGCCCCGCCGATCTCGCGCAGTACCGCGGGCGCGCCCTGCTGGTGGTCAACGTCGCCTCCCGCTGCGGCCTCACCCCGCAGTACGCCGGCCTGCAGGCCCTTCAGGACGAGTACGCCGACCGCGGGCTGGTGGTACTCGGCGTCCCGTGCAACCAGTTCGCCGGCCAGGAACCCGGTAGCGCTGCGGAGATCAGCGAGTTCTGCCAGGTCAACTACGGCGTCACCTTCCCGCTGACGGAGAAGGTCGCGGTGAACGGCCCCGACCGTCATCCGCTCTACGCCGCCCTGGTGGACACCCCCGACGCCGACGGCCACACCGGTGACGTCCGTTGGAACTTCGAGAAGTTCCTGGTCGCCCCGGACGGGACCGTGGCCGCCCGCTTCGCCCCGACGGTCACCCCCGACGACCCCACGCTGCGCGCCACCGTGGAGAAGACCCTGCCCTGACCTCGCTGCCTGACTCACCGGCGACGGCGCCCGACGTTCCGGGTGCCGTCGCCTCCGCATGTCTGATCGGATGCCGTCGCCTCCGCATGTCCATCGGGCGGAGATCACCCCGGATCGGCCGGAAGTGTCCGGCGGGCGAGTAGGTTCGACGGGAGAGCCGAGTCGATGGGAGTTGACGTGTCGGTCGTGGGGTTGATCGGAAGTGGACACATCGGAGGCACCGTCGCGCGGTTGGCGGTGGCGGCCGGGTACGAGGTGGTGCTGAGCAACTCGCGGGGGCCGGAGACGCTGTCCGACCTGGTTGACGAGTTGGGGCCGGGAGCGAGCGCGGGCACCGTCGACGCCGCGGCCCGCGCCGGTGACCTGGTGGTGGTCAGCATCCCGCTGAAGTCGTACCGGGCCGTGCCGGCGCAGCCGCTGGCCGGCAAGGTCGTCATCGACACCAACAACTACTACCCGCAGCGCGACGGCCAGATCCCCGAGCTGGACGAGGACACCGTCACCAGCAGTGAGCTGCTGCAACAGCACCTGCCCGAGGCTCGGGTGGTGAAGGTGTTCAACAACATCTTCTTCCGGCACCTGCTCGCCCTGGCCCGGCCCGCCGGCGCGGCGGACCGCAGTGCGCTGCCGATCGCCGGTGACGACGCCGAGGCCAAGGCCGTCGTCACCGCCTTCCTCGACCGAATCGGCTACGACGCGGTGGACGCCGGCACGCTGGCCGACAGCTGGCGGTTCCAGCCGGACACCCCGGCGTACGGCACCATCTACTCCGCCGACCCGGCCAACTGGGAGCAGGAGGCCCCCGGCGACGCCGACAAGGTACGTGCCGCACTGGCCAAGGCCGAACGGAGCTGACCGGACGCCGTCGGCGAGCGGGTCGGTTCTCCGCCGGCCCGCCCGGCCCGTGTCACGCGACGGCGGGGTCCGTGTGCGGGGCGGCGGTGGAGCGATCGTCGACTGCCGGCGTGGCGCTGTCCCGCGCCTCGCGGTCGACGGCTCGCAGCCCGTACCAGCCGATCGCGGCGACCAGGGCCACCTGGAGCAGGTAGTCGACGATGACGACGGCGCGACCGAACTGCGCCAGCGGGAGCGCCACGAAGAGCACCGCGTAGACCAGGGCGGCGATGGTCAGCGGCCGGGGCATGGTCCGCGCGATCAGCGCACCGACCAGGGCCAGGAGCATGCCCACGACGATCGCCAGCTGGCTGCCGATGATGGCCGGGATCACCCAGTCCAGCCGGTCGTTCAGCACGTCGAACAGGGCGCGTCCCTGCGCCTCGGGCAGCACGGCCGGGTCGGCCGCGTAGGCGAACGGGAGCACCTCCGCGGTGATCGTCAGCGCGAACACCACG
The DNA here is from genome assembly GCF_000204155.1 of Micromonospora maris AB-18-032. Classification (NCBI taxonomy): domain Bacteria; kingdom Bacillati; phylum Actinomycetota; class Actinomycetes; order Micromonosporales; family Micromonosporaceae; genus Micromonospora; species Micromonospora maris. The sequence goes on from NC_015434.1 coordinate 5,005,871, forward strand.
CCACCGAGACCGACCAGGAACGCGCCGACCAGGTTCAGCAACCCGGCCCGGCCCCTGCCGAGCCGGACGATGAAGACCGCGGCGGCGACCCAGGACACCGCGTACGCCGGGCCGCCCAGGTAGAGGTTCATCGGCCAGTACGCGGAACCCAGTTCGCGAATGTCGTCGTACCGGATCGTGCCGTCGAACGGTGGCTCCCAGAGCATGAACACGGTCCGGCCGACCAGCGAGACGAGCAGCAGTACGAAGAGGGCGACGAGCGCGACGCGGCGCAGGTACGGGACGGACACGGTGCAAGCCTCCGTTGATCGAGTGATGGCTCACCGTGCCCCGAGGCCGCCGTCACGGGCATCGGCCTCAACACCTATCTTCAGCAATCCCCTGCTCAGGAGCGTTGTCGGGTGTGCTCCAGCCAGATCCGTGCCGCCTGCACCCGCCGGTTGGTGGTGCCGTCGGCCGTCAGGGCGAGCTTCATGAAGATCGCCCGCAGGTGTGCGTCGACCGTCCGCTCGGACACCACCAGTTGCGCCGCGATCCCGGCGTTGCTGGCCCCCTCGGCAAGCGCGGCGAGCACCTCCCGCTCCCGCGCCGTCAACCCACCGACCGCCGCCGACCCGACCTCCGGCACCACCCCGACCCCGCCCGATCCCTCGGCCGCGCCCGATGCCCCAGCCGCCGTGGGACCGGCGACCGCATCCGCCGCCCCGACCGGGCCCTCGGCTCCGGACGGCGTGTCGGCCGGCGGGAGGTGCGGGGCTCCGACGTGTGTCGGTGCGATCGTCGCCTCAACTCGTGGCGTCGTCTCCGGACCGACCGGTCCTGAGGGCGGCGGGGGCGTGAGGGTTCGGGCCAGCAGGCCCGTGCCGGCCCAGGCCGCGCCGCCGACGAGGACGGTCAGCGCCGAGACGAGCAGGGCTACCGTGGTCGGGCCGAGCGACGAGCCGGGAGCGGCCACGATCGTGCCGATGCCGGTGATGATCAGGGCCGCGGCGGTCAGACCGGCGATGCGGACCACGACGGTGACCTGACGAGGTTCGGCGGCACCCCGGGCGGCGGCGAGTGCGCAGCCGGCAGCGAACGCGGCGGCCCCCGAGAGCGCCACCAGGAAGGCCACCGAGCCCAGCGAGGGTTCGACGCCGCCGGGTGCCCGGGCGACGGCGAGGAGCAGACAGAAGGCGACGGTCAGCGGTGCCGCGGTGGTCGCCGCGGCGACGATGCCGAGCCGTGCCCGGACGGTCTCGTGCGAACCGAGGGCGGCTCGCCAGAGCGTCACCGGCAGCACGAGCAGCGCACCCATCCCCAGCAGGGTGGCGGTGGCGCCGACCGGCGCGAGCGCGGTACGCCACGACTCCCCGGCGATCGTCGGGAGCCCCGCGAACGGTTCGCTCGCCGTGGTCAGTACCGCGTTGACCAGTGTGACCGCGCCCAACGTGAGGCCCACGACCCGGTGCGTCCAGGGGGTGGCACCGCTGGTGCGGACGGCCGCCGAGGCGGTGAGCTGCATCAGCGCGAGCGGCGGGATCCAGGCCGAGTTCCACGCCGCGACAGTCACTGCGGCCCATGGCTGTCCGGCCGCGACCGCGGCCACCGCCAGGACGGTGAGCAGGAGGTAGGCGAGCAGGGACCCGGCCAACCCGGCGGCCAGCCGGCCCGCGGTGCGGTGGCCCGACCGACCCAGCCGGGCAGCCACGACGATGCTGACCGTCGCCGCCGCAGCCAGGGCCACAGCGCCGACCGGATCGCTCGCGTAGCCGCCGTGGCCGGCCGCTCCCAGGGCGGCGAGCGCGACCACACTCGCCCCCGCCGTGCTCGCGGCGACGACGGGCAGAACCTGTCGGGCCGGTGCAGGTCGGACGAGAGTGGTCGGGCGCGCCATACCCTACTGTTCTAGTCGCTCGCCGCCATCCGTACCGCGCGGCGCACCGGCGCGGTGGGCGCGCCACTCCGGGGCAAGCAGCGACCAGATCTCCAGGTCGGACCGCCCGTCCGGACCCGCAACCACCTCACGCAGTACGCCGTCGCGACGCATGCCGAGCCGACGGGCCACCGCGATGCTGCGGACGTTGCCGCTGAGGACACGCCACTCGACCCGGTGCAGGCCGCGCTCGTCGACCGCCCAGTCGATGAGCCGGCTGACCGCGTGGGTCACCAGCCCGCGTCCCTCGGCGGCCGGCTCCAGCCAGCAGCCCGCCTCGCAGACTCCCGTCCCGGCGTTCAGTGACACCAGCAGCACCCCACCGACAAGCGTCCCGTCGGACCAGATGCCCCAGATGCCGCCGTCGTCGCGGGCCCACCGGTCGGCGTAACGCTGCAGCACGAGCCGTGCCCCGTCCAGGTCGGTGGCCACGAAGGCCGGCGACACCCAGGGCGTCATGTTCTTCCGGGCCCGGTCCAGGTTGGCCAGGAACTCCTCCGCGTGCCACGGATTGAGCGGACGCAGCTCGGCATCGGCGGTCAACCGTACGGCGAACATTCAGTGCCCTCCCCCGTTGGTCAGCATGATCCACGCCCACCGTAGCGAGTGTCGCCATCGGATCGACGCGGTCTCCACATCGAACTACGGTCCGGCGCGGAGTTCAGTGGAGATCAGAGAGGGCGGCGGCCGGCGAAGCCGCAGTCGGCGCGGTGGTACCAGCGCACGTCGGCGTCCCCTTCCAGCCAGCACCAGAGCACCTGTCGGCCCTCGCGTTCGCCGGGGAAGTCGAGCAGCACCGGCGCGACGCTCTTGATCTCGATGCCGTGCTGCCCGATCTCGTCGCAGATCGCGTGCAGGCGCGCTTCCAGCCCCTTGAGCTCGGGCCGTCCGCCGAGTGCGCTGAGCCCGTGGTTGGCCAGATCGACCTGCAACTCGGTCAGGTCGGCGCGGACCCGGATCAGCTCGTCGATCCGAGGTTGCAGGGTGGCCACCAGGTGCCGGGCCTGAGCGAGAGTGAACACCGCGCCAGTATGCGTCACCCGGACATTCCTCGGGTACCGGCTCGGGGCCGCCCGAGCGGTGATCGGCTCCGTTGCGCCGATCTGGCGGCATCACCGGCCCGGGAATACCGCCACATCGGCGCAACGGAGTGGATCATGAGTTGGTTGCGGCGGGGTTTACTCGGCCTGGGCGGCGAGTTCGCGGGCCCGGTCGCGGGCCGCTTCCAGGGCGGCCAGCAGTGCCGCGCGTACGCCGTGATTTTCCAGCTCGCGGACGGCGGAGATGGTGGTGCCGGCGGGCGAGGTGACCGCCTCGCGCAGCTTAACCGGGTGTTCGCCGGAGTCGCGCAGCATCACCGCCGAGCCGATCGCGGTCTGCACGATCAGGTCGTGCGCCACCTGGCGGGGCAGGCCGAGCAGGATGCCGGCGTCGGTCATCGCCTCGACCAGCAGGTAGAAGTAGGCCGGGCCGGAGCCGGACAGGGCGGTCACCGCGTCCTGCTGGCTCTCCGGCACCCGGATGGTGGAGCCGAGCGGCTTGAACATCTCCTCGGCCAGCGCCAGGTGTTCCCCGGTGGCGTGCGCGCCGGCGGAGATGGCGGTCATCGCCTCGTCCACCAGGGCGGGGGTGTTGGTCATGACCCGTACGACCGGGGTGCCCTCGGGCAGCCGGCGGCTGAAGAAGCTGCTGGGCAGGCCGGCGCAGAGGGAGATGACCAGCTTGCCGCCGGGCACCTTCGGCCCTATCTCGTCAAGCAGTACCGCCGCGTCCTGCGGCTTGACCGACACGGCCAGCACGTCGGCCTCGTCGACCGCGGTGAGATTGTCCACCACCCGTACGCCGTAGCGGGCGGTCAACTCCTCGGCGCGGGCCGGGCGGCGGGCGGTGGCCAGCAGGCGGTCCACCGGCCAGCCCGAGCGCAGCAGCCCGGACAGCATCAACTCGCCGATCTTGCCCGCGCCGATCACCGCGACGGTGCGCACTCCGGCTGACACCTGACGTACCCCCTCTGGGAAGCGGCGTCGCGGCGGACCGGGCGGCCCGCCGCGACGTCGGAACCACGATCAGCTGCCGAAGAAGACCTCGGCCTCGGCGTAGCGCTCCAGCGGGACGGTCTTGAGCTCCCGGGTGGCGTCGGCGAGCGGGACGCGGACGATGTCGGTGCTCTGCATCGCGACCATCTTGCCCCAGTCGCCCTCGTGCGCGGCGTCGATGGCCTGCAGGCCGAGCCGGGTGGCCAGCACCCGGTCGAACGCGGTCGGGGTACCGCCGCGCTGGATGTGCCCGAGCACGACGGTACGGGCCTCCTTGCCGGTCTTGGCCTCCAGCTGCTCGGCCAGCCACTGGCCGATGCCACCGAGCCGGACGTGGCCGAACGCGTCCAGTTCCTGGTTCTGCAGGACCATCTGGCCCTCCAGCGGCTGGGCGCCCTCGGCGACCACGACGATCGGCGCGTACTGGTGCTGGAAGCGCTTCTCGACGTAGCCGGCCACCTGCTCGACGTCGAAGGCCCGCTCCGGCAGCAGGATCACGTTCGCGCCGCCGGCCAGGCCGGCGTGCAGGGCGATCCAGCCGGCGTGCCGGCCCATCACCTCGACCACCAGGGTGCGGTGGTGGCTCTCGGCGGTGGTGTGCAGCCGGTCGATGGCCTCCATCGCGATGTTGACCGCGGTGTCGAAGCCGAAGGTGTAGTCGGTGGCGCCGAGGTCGTTGTCGATGGTCTTCGGCACGCCGATGACGTGGACGCCCAGCTCGTGCAGCTTGGTGGCGACACCGAGGGTGTCCTCACCGCCGATGGCGATCAACGCGTCGACGCCCTGGGCGGCCAGGTTCTCCTTGATCCGCTCGACGCCGTTCTCGATCTTGAAGGGGTTGGTCCGCGAGGAGCCGAGGATGGTGCCGCCGCGCGGCAGGATCCCCCGGACCTCCGCGATGCCCAGCGGGCGGGACAGACCCTCCAGCGGGCCCTTCCAACCGTCCCGGAAACCCACGAACTCATGGCCGTAGCTGGCGACGCCCTTACGGACCACCGCCCGGATGACCGCGTTGAGACCGGGGCAGTCGCCGCCGCCGGTGAGCACGCCGATACGCATGATCGCTCATCCTCCTGGGAGCATCTGGTCAAGCCCGATCAAGCCCCAGGATATGCGTCACGTCAGACCTTCGGCGCCGTTGCCGGCCCGGGGCGGGCCGTCACTGCGACTGTAGTCGCCGCTGGTCCGACCGGACACCGCGACCCGCTACCGCTCAGTAGCGTGATCACGAGGTGCACCGGCCGCGACCGACGCACCGCCCGGCGCGAACACCGACGCACCAGGTGGCGCGGATCCGGCACCACCGAGCAGATCCTGTCGACGGCCGGTGCGCTCCCAACAGCGGGCTGCGGTGACGTGCACGGCGATCAGCATCAGGCCGGGCGTGGCCGGCCCGTCCGGGAACCAGGTCGCCAGTTCCGGACGCCAGAGCTGCGCTGCCCGCGTCGGGTCGTGGTCGTCGCGCGCGGTGCCGGAGAGCGACACCAGGACCTGATCCTCCGGGTCGGCGAAGCTCACCTCGACCTCCGGGTTGACCCGCAGCTGACGCACCGTCGCCGACCGGGCGTACCCGAAGAACCACAGCTCGCCGTCGAACGCCGCCCGTTGCAGGAGCATCGGGCGGCCCACCAGCCGACCGTCGAGCGAGATGGTGGTGAGCGTGCAACTGCCCGCCGCCCGGATCAGCTCGGTGATCCGCTCCCGGGCCGCGCCGACGGCCATCGCCTCGTCAGTCATGCTGGCGCTCGCTCATGGCGGTGCTCCCTCACGTCGACCCCCGTCAGGCCGAACCGGTGCCCCGGACGGAACCAGCCAAACCTACGACCCGGTCATCGCCCGCCACCGGGCCAGGTTGTGCCGGGCGTCGACCAGGGCGTCGTGCCGCGCCGAGTCGGCGTTCGGCAGCCGCGGGCGACCCCGGTCGTCCCACAGCTGTCGCAGGTCCTTGGTGAACCGGGGGATCTCCCGGGGCAGCGCCGGCATGGCACCCCAGAGCTGGGCCAGCGCCACGTGGTCGTACGCGGCGTACCAGGCCCACAGCTCCAACTCCTCGCCGTTGCCGGCGCGCAGCGGCTCGACGAGGAAGTCGTACAACTCGTCGCGGATGCGCTCGCGGGAACGCCAGGCCCGATCCGCCGGCGAGGGCAGTTTGTCCAGGACGTTGCGGCGGACCCAGGGCACGGCTCGGGACGCGTCGAACTCGGTGGAGACCGCGTAGAACTCGCGGCCGTACTCGTCGACCATGCCGATCGACACCAGTTCGACCGTGCGGCCGTCCTCGATGAATTCGCAGTCGTAGAAATAGCGGTAGACCATCCCCGCCATCCTCGCCGACGCCCGAACCGCGCTGACGAGCGGGGCGAGACACCGGGAGCGCTTCCACGCCACCCGCAACGGTGACATCGCAGCTGAAGCTGTCACACAAGCGACTTGAGGGGTGTACACCACGCGACCGGACCGTCATGATCTGATGTGTACCGCTGCCGGACGCCGATCGGGTGTCAGTCCGCCTTGTCAGGGCCGCCAGGCTCACCCGGTGAGCGAGTTGGGTCCTTGACCGGGGAGGGGTGGGGCCGTGGAGATGCGCCTGCCAGAGCCGGGCGACGCTCTCACCGGTGTGGAGATGTTCGCCGGGCTGGAACCCGAGGTACGCCAGCGTGTGATCGCCGCCGCGGTGCCCCGGACATATCGCAAGGGTCAGTTGCTGTTCGTGGAGAACGACCCGGGCGAGTCGCTGATCGTGCTGCGCAGGGGTGCGGTGGCGGTGTTCCGCACCGCGCCGACCGGCGAACGGGCCGTGTTGTCGGTGATCCGACCACCGGACGTGCTCGGTGAGGTCTCGCTGCTGGACGCCTCCACCCGGTCCGCCTCGGCCGAGGCGATCGAGGACTGCACCGCCCTGGCCCTGTCCCGGGGCGCCTTCATGGAGTTGGTGCACTCGAACCCGCGCATCCTCGACGCGGTGATGCGGTCCCTCGGCGCGCTCATCCGCCGGCTGACCGAGCAGAACGCCGACCATGTCTTCCTCGACCTGCCCGGCCGGGTCGCCAAGACGTTGGTGCGGCTCGCCGGCGAGAGCCAGGCCCCGATGATCACCATCGAGCTGAACCAGAGCCAGCTCGCGGAGATGGCCGGCGGTTCCCGGCAGAGCGTCAACCAGGCGATCGGATCGTTCGCCAACCGGGGCTGGCTGCGTACCGAGGGCCGCCGGATCGTGGTCACCGACGTGCCGGCGCTACGCCGCCGCGCCGGCATGAGCGACCGCTGACCGGCAGCCGCGCGCACTGATCACCGAAGCCGGAACACGAAGGCGGCGCCGGGAACAGGTCCCGACGCCGCCCGTGTGTCAGCTCGGTCAGGGCTTGGTGCTCCCGGGCCCGGCCCAGTCGGTGCCGCCCGGCCCGGCCCAGTCCGTGCCGTCCTTGCCCTTGCCCGGCACCTCACCGACGATGCCCTGGGCCTGAAGCTGAGCGAGGGTCGCGGCGTCCACATCCACCGTGTCCCCGGCCAAGTGGGTGACGCCGTTACCGTCGGTCCAGTCGCTGCTCAACATGACGTACACCATGAGGCTGTCCCCCCTCTGATAACGATCAACGAATCGGTTGCCTGAATCTAGCCGTTGCGCCACGGAGAGCACTGCCCGGTGGAGTGTCCACAAGCCAACAGCCCGGTACCCGACACTGGGCTGGGCAGCGATACTCGGTCGTGCGCCCCGCGTCGGGGCTCACCAGTGGAGGGTGTCATCGCCACTCAGTGTGATCGCTGTGGACGCACCGCCGCCGACGGTGACCGCTTCTGCGGTGGCTGCGGCGCGGAGCTCGGTGCCGTCTGCCCGCACTGCCTGCGCCCACTCGCGCCCGACGTGGCGTTCTGCACCTCCTGCGGGGCGCCCCGGGCCGGCAACGATCGTGCCCCGGCGATCCCGCAGGAGGACCGCCGCCGGGTCAGCGTGCTCTTCGTCGACCTGATCGACTTCACCCCGTACGTCGAGCGGGCCGACCCGGAGCTGGTCCGGGGCATGCAGACCGGGTTCTTCTCCGCCGCCCGGCGAGTGGTCGGCCAGTACGGCGGAGTGGTGGAGAAGTACATCGGCGACGCGGTGATGGCGCTGTTCGGCGCGCCGGTGGCCACCGAGACCGACGCGCTGCGGTGCGTCCGGGCCGGCCTGGAGTTGCAACGGGTGCTCACCCGTTTCACGCCCACCGGCACCGACGGGCTGCGCTTCCGGGTGGGGGTGGCCACCGGCGAGGCGCTTGTCGACGTGGCCGCCGCCCGCGACGGTGGGCAGGCGATCGTGGCCGGCGACGTGGTCAACACCGCCTCCCGGTTGCAGTCCGTGGCACCGCCGGGCGGGGTGCTGGTCGACGGCACCACGCACGCGCTGACCCGCGACACCATCCGCTACGCGGAGCAGCCGCCGGTCACCCTGCGCGGGCGCAGCGCACCGACCGAGGTGTGGCTGGCCCTGGCCGCGGTACGCCAGCAGCCCGCCGACCGGGAACCGGACGCCACCCCGCTTATCGACCGCGAACATGAGCTGGGCATGCTGGTCAACGCGCTGCACCGCAGTCTGCGCGACCGCCGGCCCCAGGTGGTGACCGTCTTCGGACGGGCCGGCATCGGCAAGAGCCGGCTGGTCCGGGAGCTGCACCGGCACACCGACCGACTGGTGGACGAGCCGTTGACCTGGCGGATCGGGCGCTGCCCACCGTTCGGCGAGAACGTCACGTTCGCCGCGCTGGCCGACATCGTCAAGGCCGAGGCGGGCATTCTCGACACCGACCCGGCCGGGACCGCCGCGCAGCGGCTCGCCGCGGCCGTCGGCGAGCTGGTCGGCCCCGGCGAGCGAGACCGGGTAGCGGACGCGCTGCGCCCGCTGGTCGGCCTGGCGGGCACCCCGCTGCCGGCCGAGGAGGCGGAGTCGGCGTGGCGGCGGTTCCTGTTGGCGCTGGCCGCCCGCCGTCCCACCGTGCTGGTCTTCGAGGATCTGCACTGGGCCGACGACGCGATGCTGCGCTTCGTGGAACTGCTCGGCGCGGCGGCCCGGGACGTGCCGCTGCTGCTGCTCTGCACCGCCCGTCCCGAGCTGGTCGACCGGGACCCGAGCTGGGCGGGGACGATCACCGGCTCGGTGACGATCACCCTGCCGCCGTTGCGCGACACCGGCATCGCCGCGTTGTACGCGCACATGTTCGGCCAGGCCGCCTTCTCCGCCGACCTGCTCACCCCGCTGATCGAGGTGGCCGGCGGCAACCCGCTCTACGCCCACGAGTACGTCCGGATGCTGATCGAGCAGGGCGCGTTGCGCCAGTCGGGGCGGGGCTGGTCGCTGGAGAAGCACCTCGACCTGCCGATGCCGGAGAGCGTGCACGCGGTCATCGCCAACCGGGTCGACCTGCTCGACGCGAAGGAACGGGCGGTGCTGCTGGCGGCGGCCGTGGTCGGGGTGCAGTTCTGGCCGGGCGCGGTGGCGGCGGCGGTCGGCCAGTCGGTCGAGGCGGTCGAGCGGGCCCTGCGCCGGCTGGAGCAGCGGGACTTCGTGCACGAGCAGGGTGCGTCCACCATGGCCGGCCAGCCGGAGTACCGGTTCCGGCACGTGCTGGTGCGCGACGTCTGTTACCAGCGGTTGCCGCGTACCGAGCGGGTGGCCCGGCACGAGCGCACGGCGGACTGGCTGGACACGCTGTCGCAGAGCCGGGACACCGACCTGGCCGAGGTGCTGGCTCATCATCGCTGGGCGGCGCACGAGATCGCCCGGTCGCTGGGCATGGACACCACCCGGTACGCCGGCCCGGCACGGGCCGCGCTGCACCGGGCGGCCCGCCGGGCGTACGCCCTGCACGGGTTGGACGCCGCCGCCGGGCACGCGGGCCGGGCACTCGGGCTGGCCGACGACTCCGACCCGGTGGGCCGGCTCCAGCTGGAGCTGCTGAGCACGGAGATCTCGTTCTACCGCGACGGCAACGCGTTCCTCTCCGGTGGTGGGCCCGAGCAGGTGCAGACGCTGGCCGACCGACTGCTGGCGCACGGCGACGAGGCGTGCGCGGCGCGGGCCTGGACGCTGCTGGGTCAGGCGGCGTGGCTGCGCGCCGACCGGCAGGCCGCGCTGGCCTGCCTGGACCACGCCGTACGGCTGTTCGAGCCGCTGCCGGACAGCGCCCAGAAGGCGGACGCCTACGCCGAGCTGGGTCGGCTGCACATGCTCAACTACGAGCGGGACGCGGCGGTGACAGCCGCCGACACCGCGGCCGAGATCGGCGAGCGGCTCGGGTTGACCGAGATCCGCACCAACGCCCGGATCACCGCCGCCACCGCCCGCTACCAGGCCGGCGACCGCTCCGGCCTGGACGAGTTGTACGCCATCGTCGAGTTCAGCCGGGGCCGGCAGCTGCTGGCGCTGCCCCGGGCCACCCAGAACCTCGCGTACGCGGTGCGGGAGGAGGGCGACTGGCTGCGCTCCGACGCGCTGCTCTCGGCCGCCCCGGCCCGTACCGCGAGCGGGCAGACGCTGACCACCAGCTACTCGGGCGAGGCGATGCGGGCCTGGTTCGAGGGCGATTTCGGTCGGCTGCTCGCCGCCGCCGAGGCGTTCGTGGACACCCCGACCGGCAGCTGGGACATGCAGGTCCGTGGGCTGCGGTCGTGCCTGCTGGTACTGCGTGGCCAGCCGGTGCCGCCGGCCGCCACGCCGCAGGCGCAGACGCAGCGGGCTGCCGGCGCCGCAGCCTCAGCGTCCGACGTCGCCGACCCCACACCGCTCTCGGCGGGACAGCCCTCGCCGCCGTACGACGATGTGGCGGCCGCGCTGGACACCGCCCGGCGCAGCGGCTTCCACCGGCTGCACTGGACGATGCTGGCGATGGGCGCACTGTGCCGGGCGGTGCAGGGGCGCACCGCCGAAGCCGCCGCCCTGGTCGACGAGCTGGCCGAGGCGTGGACGAAGATCCCGGCGTTGGCCAGCGGCGAGTGGATCGCCGCGGTCGGTTGGGCGGCCACCCTCGCCGGTCGCCGGTCCGCCGCCCGGGTACGCGCCATGCTCGACCAGGTCGGTCACCGTACGCCCTGGTCGGAGGCGGCGTTGCGGACCGTGACGGCCGCTCTGACCGGTGCCGACGGCGACCACCGGCACGCCGCCGAGCTGCACCTGGCCGCCGCCGAGATCTACGCCGGCATCCCCGACGTCACCGACCGCATGTTGTCGCTGACCTTCGCGATACGGGAGTTGACGGCGGGCGACGATCCGGCCGCGGCCGGCCCGCTGTTGAGCGAGCTACGCGCCTTCGCCCACCGCAACGCCGCACCGGGCCTGCTCGCCCTGGCCCACCCCCCGGTCGGCGCGCAGCCGCTCGCCAGCTGACCGGGCTGCCCAGACCTTGCCGATGGGCTTTGTCGGACGATCCACGCCTGTCATGATGCGGCGCATGTCTGTGCACCGTCGTACCGTGCTCGGGCTCGGCCTGGCCGCGGTCACCGCCGCCGTCGCCGGCTGCCGCCAGCCGGCGTCGCCGTCCACGCCGGACGCCGCTGCCGCCACCGGGTCCCCCACCGGCCCCGCCGCGACGCACCGTCCCCGCGCCGGGGCGTCGAGTGCGCCGCCCACGGCGGCGGCCGGCGAGGCGCTCGGCGCGGCACCGGGCAGCTCGGCCGAGGCGGCGGCCGACGGCAGCCTGAGCGGGCAGGCCGGCATCGGCACGCCGTCACCGTTGAGTCGGGCCCTGACCATGGAGCTGACCCGGCACCTGAAGCCCACGGCACAGAACCCGAACCATCCCGCGTACGCGGGCGCGGTGGCGTACGTCCAGGTCGACGGCAAGCTCGTCGCCCGGGCCGTGGTCGGCAAGGCGCTGCGCTACGGTGCCGGCCCGGTGCTGCTGCCCGAGTCGAAGCAGGTCGCCATGCGCCACGACTCGATCTTCGACACCGCCTCGCTGACCAAGGTGTTCACCGCCATCCTGACCTTGCAGCAGGTCGACGCCGGCCGGATCGCCCTCGACGCCCCCGTGGTGGAGTATCTGCCCGGCTTCACCGGCACCGGCAAGAGCAAGGTCACCGTCGGCATGCTGTTGGCGCACACCAGCGGGCTGCCCGTCGGTGCCAAGGTCACCGGCCTGCCCGACGACGCCGCCCGGCGGGCCGCCGTGCTGGCCACCCCGCTGATCAAGGGCGCCACCCCCGGCACGGTCTTCCGCTACTCCAGCGTCGGTCTCATGGTCGCCGCCCAACTCGTCGAGCACGTCACCGGCCAACGGCTCGACCAGGCGCTCAGGTCCGGCATCACCGGCCCGCTCGGTCTGCGCGACACCGGTTTCAACCCCAGGACCTGGCTCAGCAGCGCCGACCAGGCCGCCCGACTCGTCGCCACCGACGCCCGCTCCAGCCGGGGGCTGCTGCGTGGCACCGTGCACGACGACGTCGCCAACCACCTGGGCGGGATCGCCGGGCACGCCGGCATCTTCTCCACCGCCGCCGACCTCACCGTCATCGGGCAGCTGCTGCTGGACGGCGGCACCTACCGCGGCACCCGGATCCTCTCTGCGGAGACCACCGCGAGGATGCTGACAAATGTCAACGCCGGCCTGCCCGCCGTCGACGCCGAACGTCCCGACCGCACCTCCGACCATGGTCTGGGGGTGGTGCTGCACCAGCCCTGGTTCATGGGCAAACTCGCCACCAGTCGCACCTTCGGACACACCGGCTTCACCGGCACCTCGCTTCTCGTGCACCCCGGCCGCCGGATCGTGCTCGTCCTGCTCACCAACCGCGCGCACCCCAACTGGAGCTGGGCCAACCCCGACCCGGTCCGGGTCGCCGTGGCGAACCTCTGCGCCTGACCGTCCCGCCGGATCGCCTGGCACGCGCCGCACAAAAGGACAAAGAGCCGCGTGTCGACCAGCGACGCAGGACGCGCCCGGGTACCCCACGCCACAAGGCACTCCCCGAACCCGGTCCGGACGTGTCACGATTCAGAGCACGGCGTGTGGGTGGCGCCCAGGGGCTGGACGCGGGGCGCGCCGGCGGCGCGATGAGGAGGATGGTCCGGTGTCAGCGGGTGGAGCCCGTCGGGGACGGCGGGACAACGGGATCGACGCGAACGAGTACGCCGTGGCCGGCGACGTCGATCCGCGCGTCGGCGAGCACCTGCTCGACGTGCTGGCGGCCGGCGGCATCGCCGCGTACCTGCAACCGTCGGCGGATCTGAATCCGGTCACCCGCACCACCACCGTCCCGCCTCGGCCGGTCGACCGGCTCTACGTGGACCGCTCGCACCTGAGCACGGCCCGGGACTACCTCAACCAACTGTCCGACGAGGGCACCTCGGAGCGGGTCAACGAGGAACCGGACATCGACGCCGAATGGGCTCAGATCGTCGCCGGGTTCAACGCCTCCCCGGCCGCCGGGGCGCACCCCTGGCCGGCCGCGGAGGACGTGGACGAGCCGCCGGGCCGAGCGGGCACCACCACGACCGCGACCCTGCCGAGCCCCGACGAGCCGGCCGGGCCGACCGCGACCGGCGTACGCCGGTTGCCGTACGCGGCGGACATCTCCGGTGTCTCGGTGGGCCGTGGCCCACGCGACGGCGACGGCCCCTCCCTGCTGGACGGCCTGGACACCTTCGGCGCGGACCTGCCCGACGACCCGGACGCCGACGAGCGTTACGTGCCGCCCCCGCCCCCACCGCTGCCCCGGGTGTCGAAGTTCGCGGTGGCCGGTGTGCTCGCCGTACTGCTCGGGTTCGTGCTGTTCCTCTTCCCCGACCTGGTCCCCGCCGACCGGGGCGTGGTGACGCTGCTCGGATTCACCGGCATCCTCGCCGGGTTCGTCACGCTTGTGTGGCGGCTGCGTCCCGGCGACGAGGAACGCGATCCCGACGACGGGGCGGTCGTCTGAGCCCGCCGAGCCGGTAGCCGCCCGGATACCGGGACGCAGACCGCCTACGCGCAGGGATGTAACAGTGGTGTAACTTACTGTCAGTAGGAATACCGACAGTACGTCACGTCACCCTCCGACTGCCCGGTTGTTCCTTTCTCGTGGCGGTCACTCCCCTGCTGATCGGAATGCCCGAGATGCGACAGAGCTCCCTCGTGGTGGTGGCCAACCGCCTCCCCATCAACGACAACGTGGCGCTCGACGGCGCCTGCGAGTGGCGACGCAGTCCTGGTGGCCTGGTGAGCGCCCTGCACCCCCTGTTGAGACACACCCCGGCGACCTGGGTCGGTTGGGCCGGCGGGACCGGTCCCGCGCCCACCCTGCCCGACGTCGACGGGGTACGCATGCACACCGTGCCGTTGAGCAGCGAAGACCTGCGCGATCACTACGAGGGTTTCGCGAACGCGACCCTCTGGCCGATCTACCACGACGCGGTGGAGCAACCCGAGCACCACCGGCGCTGGTGGGACGCGTACCAGCGGGTCAACCAGCGCTTCGCCGAGGCCACCGCCCAGGTCGCCGAGAAGGGCGCGGTGGTCTGGGTGCAGGACTACCACCTGCAACTGGTGCCGGGCCTGCTCCGCGCCCTGCGGCCCGACCTGCGCATCGGTTTCTTCCTGCACGTGCCGTTTCCGCCGCCGGAGCTGTTCATGCAGTTGCCGCGCCGCGCCGAACTGCTGCACGGGATGCTCGGCGCGGATCTGGTCGGCTTCCAGCGGGCTCAGGCCGCGCACAACTTCGCCCAACTGGTGACCAAGGTGCTCGGTCTGCCGGCCACCGACCGACGGATCGCGGTCGAGGACCGGATCGTCCGCATCGGAGCGTTCCCGGTCTCCATCGACACCGCCGAGATGGCGGCGCTCGCCGGCCGACCCGAGGTGGTCGACCGGGCCCGCCGGCTGCGGCACGACCTCGGCAGCCCGGACCAGGTCATCCTCAGTGTCGACCGGATGGACTACACCAAGGGCATCGAGCAGCGACTCAAGGCGTACAGCGAGTTGCTCGAAGGTGGACACGTCAAGGTCCGCGACACGGTCCTGGTGCAGGTGGCGGTGCCCAGCCGGGAACGGGTCGGTCAGTACCAGATCCTCCGCGACCGGGTCGAACGCGAGGTCGGACGGATCAACGGCGAGTTCGGCCGGGTGGGCGAGCCGGCGATCCACTACCTCACCCAGCCGTTCGACCGGACCGAACTGGCCGCGCTCTACCGGATCGCGGACGTGATGGCGGTGACCCCGCTGCGGGACGGGATGAACCTGGTCGCCAAGGAGTACGTGGCCGCCCGGGTGGACGACGCCGGCGCGTTGCTGCTCAGCGAGTTCGCCGGGGCCGCCGCCGAACTGTCGCAGGCGTACCTGGTCAACCCGCACGACCTGGAAGGGCTCAAGCAGGGGTTGCTCGCGGCGCTGCGCGCCGAGCCGGCCGACGTGCGGGCGCGGATGCAGGCCATGCGCGCGCACCTGCGGGAGCACGACATCCGCGCCTGGGCCCGTTCCTATCTGTCCACCCTGGACCAGACCGGGTTGCTGCTCACCCGGCTCGGCGGCTAGGCCGAGCCACCGGGCCGACCCGACTGCGCGGGTCGGCCCACCGCCCCGATCAGGGCGGACCCGACGGCCCGATCAGGGTCGGCCGGTGCGGCCGGGGTGTTTGCGCAGCCAGTCGAGGATGGCGTCGATCGGCTCCTGCCACCGGGCGTCCAGCATCAGGTCGTGTCCCATGCCCGGAAAGAGCAGCGGGGCCGAGCCGTAACGCCGGGCCGCGCGGGTCAGCGCCGTCGCCGGCACCACCCGGTCGTCGGGGCTGCCCAGCACCAGCACCGGCGGGCGGCCCACCGGCGGTTCCGGGTCGGCACCGGTGAGCAGTTGCCACTGGGCACGTCGGGCGGCCCGACCCAGCCGGGCGGTGTACCGCCGGGCCTCGGCCTCGGGCAGTTCCCGGCTGAACAGCTGGCTTCGACGGGGCCGCAGGCCGCCGCCGAACACCGCCGGCAGGGTGCCGACCGGGTTGCGGCGCAGCGCCGCGCCCAGGCCCGCCCAGCCACCGAACACCGGGGCCACCAGCACCGCCGCCCGGGCCGGGTAACGGGCCAGGGCGTGCGCCACCACAAGCGCCCCGGCGCCGTGCCCCACAAGCACCGCCTGGCGCGGCAGGCCCGCCGCCGCCTGGACCACGTCGTGTGCGTACGCCCGCAGGTCCGCCTCCGGCGCCGGGCCGCTGCCGCCGTGCCCGCGCAGGCTCACCGCGTACGCCGGGAATCCCCGGGAGGCGGTGTGCCCGAGCCAGTGCTCGGCAAACGCCCAGGCGCCGTGCCCGAAGCCCGGTACGAACAACAGCGGCGGCTGCCCCTCCTCCAGTTCGGGGGCGGCGCTGAGCACCTCACGCCGTACCGGCCGGACCGGACGGGCCCACTCCCAGCCGCGCACGATCCGCGGCCGCTCGCTCACCTGCGTCACTTGCCCTCCAGGTCACGCAGCGCACGCTCCAGGGCGCGCAGGTAGTCGACGTGGCCGACCTCGAACCAGTGCCGGGTCGAGTCCTTGACCCGTCCCGAGTAGCGCTCACCCGCGCCCGCCGAGACCCGGCCCGCGAAGGCGTCGGCCCGGTCCGGGCGGGTGATGCGGGCCTGCAACAGCCGGGCGAACAGCACCGCCTGCCAGTGCACCAGCGGGAACAGGCCGGAGTCCGGCTGGAGCAGGCCGGCGACGGCGAGGGTCGGATGGTTCGGCACGAACGCGTTGAGCCACAACCGGGGGCGTCCCACGCCCTCGTCGTCACCGAGGATCTTCGCGTCCAGGAACTCGAAGCGCGGCAGGTAGCCGGTGGCGAAGACGACCAGCTCCGGGTCGATCTGCCGACCGTCGGTCAACTCCACCGAGTGCGGATGCAGCCGCGCGACGTCCGGCACCGGGGTGATCGCGCCGTGGCCGACGTGGTAGACCAGCTGGCTGTTGGCGATCGGGTGGGTCTCGTACACCCGGTGGTCCGGTGCGGGCAGACCGAAGCGGGTCAGGTCACCGACGGTCAGCCGCAACGTGCGGTGGTAGAGCCACTGGCGCAGTCGCAGTGGCACCCGCAGCGCCAGCAGGGTGTCGTTGACCTGGTCGGCCGGACGACCGAAGACGTACTTGGGGGCGTACCAGTAGCCCCGGCGGGTGGAGTGCCAGCAGTGTGAGGCCTGCTGGGCGGCCTCCACGGCGATGTCGCAGCCGGTGTTGCCGGCACCCACCACCAGCACCCGCTTGCCGCGCAACTGCGCCGGGTCCTTGTAGGACGAGGCGTGCATGACCTCGCCCCGGAACTGCTCCAACCCGTCGTAGCGGGGCAGCTTCGGCGACCAGTTGTGCCCGTTGGCGATCAGTACGGCGGCGTACCGGGAGGTGCGTTCGGGGCCGTAGCCGCCGGTGCTGCGGGTGGTGACGTCCCACCGGTCACCGGCTACCGGCTCGATCCGCACCACCTCGGTGCCGAACCAGATGTGTCGGCGCAGGTCGAAGTGGTCGGCGTAGCGCTCGAAATAGGACAGCAGCTGGCTGTGGTGCGGATAGTCCGGCCAGTCGTCCGGCATCGGGAAGTCGGGGAACTGGGTGAACGGCCGCGACGAGATCAGGTGGGTGCTGGCGTACACCGGGCTACGGTCGTGCCGCCAGTTCCAGGCACCGCCGATGCCGGTCTCCCGCTCGTAGCAGTCGACACCGAAGCCGTGCTCGGCGAGGTTCTTGATGGCGGTCAGGCCGCTGGCTCCGGCGCCGATGACGCAGACGGTGTCGCCCCGGTCGGCGATCGGGCGACCGTCGTGGCTGCGCGCCAGTGTGGTCGTCTCCGCATCGGGCCGGCCGTGCTCGGTGGGGGTGGGCACCGGGGGATCTCCTTCGTCTCGGCACGCCTGCCGGGTCGCGCGAAATCCTCTCCACATCCGCGCGGTATGTCCAGCCCGTCCGAGCGCCGCAGCTCAGTCGGCGACGGGTAGGAGCAGGTCGACGACGATCGGAAAATGGTCGCTGGCGCGGCGGCTCAGCGGGGTGTCCAGCACGTCGTAGTCGACCACGGTGATCCGGGGGTCGACGAAGACCCCGTCGATGCGTCGCCGGGGGTCCGCGCAGGAGTAGGTGAGCCGGTCGGCCCGGTCCGCCGCCACCGCCGCGTCGGTCAGTCCGTGCGCGACGGTGCACCAGGCCGGGCCGTCCGGTTCCTCGTTGAGGTCGGCCGCCGCGATCACCGGCAACGGCGCGACGTCCAACTCGCGCTTGAACAGTTTCGCCTGGTCGGGCCGTTCGACCGGGTCGGTGGCCAGGTGTGAGCCGGCCACCGTGAAGCGGGCCGGGCCACCCACCACGCAGTCGGCGTACGCGGCACCGCGCATGTGCCGGCCGGGGGTCAGCGGGAAGCGCTGATGCCGCACCCCGGTCACCCGTACCCGCAGGCTGACCAGGAGCAGGTTGCCCAGCGCCGGCAACCCGCCGGCGGCGACCACGAGACCGAACGAGGCGGCCAGCGTGGCCGACTTCGCGCGCCAACCGAACCGGCGCGGCCCCTCCTGCACGATCAGGACGTCGGGTGCCAGCTGGCGGACGACCGTGGCCAGCGCGGCGACGTCGTCACGCTGGCCGTGCACGTTGTACGACACGACACGCAGCGGCACGCCGCAGGAGGCGTCGGCCACCTCAGATCCGCCGGGCCAGGTCGGCCGCGCCGATCACCCCGGCGGCGTTACCCAACTCCGCGGGGCGGATCTCGGCCACCGGCAACCGGCTGCGTTGGGCGAGTGACTCGGCGTACGACCGCCGGGTCGGGCCCATCAGCAGCTCACCGGCGTCGATGACGCCACCGCCGACGACCAGCACCTGCGGGTCGAGCATCTGCGCCATGTCCGCCATGCTGGTGCCGAGCCAGCGCCCGACCTGGGCGAACGCCTCGGCGGAGACCGGGTCGCCGCTCTTGGCCGCGGCGGTCACCATCGGGCCGGTGATCGCCTCGGCCTCGCCGTCGGCGAGTTCCAGCAGCGCGGTGGCCCGCTGCGGCTCCTGCCGGGCCGCAGCGCGGGCGAAGCGCACCAGGGCGCTGCCGCTGGCGTACTGCTCGATGCAGCCGAGCCGACCGCAGCCGCACTGGTGCCCGTCCGGGACGGTGAGCATGTGACCCAGTTCGGCGGCGATGCCGTTGGCACCCCGGACCAGGTCACCGCCGAGCACGATGCCGCCGCCGACGCCGGTGCCGATGGTGAACATGACCATCGAGTCGTCGGCGTTGCGGGCCGCGCCGTAGCGGAACTCCGCCCAGGCGGCCACGTTGCCGTCGTTCTCGACGATCACCGGCAGGCCGACCGCCGCGCTGACGTACGCCCGCAGCGGCTCGTCCCGCCAGGCCAGGTTCGGGGCGAACAGCACGGTCGAGCGGCTGGCGTCGATCCAGCCGGCCGCGCCGATGCCGACCGCCTGGATGTCGTGTCCGGCGGCCAGTTCGGCGACCAGTTCGGTGATGACGTCGCGGGTCTTGCCCACGTCGTCGGCGGGGGTGTCCCGTCGGGTCTGCACCAGCACCGTGCCGGTGTCGTCGACGACACCGCCGGCCACCTTCGTGCCACCCACGTCGACTCCGATGGTCAGCGTCACCGCTGCCACTCCCCTCTGCTGTGCCCCGCGCGTACCTGCGCCCTGGCCGGTGGTGCGGGTCGTCCTGAGATCAGGCTTCGTCGCCTGCTGCGCCCTGCTGCTCGGCGCTGGTGGGCGCCGCGGCCTCCGACGCGGTCCGGCGCTCGCCGTCCGGCGTCCGTGAGGCGGGCACCACCGGGCGGCCGGTCTCCGGCGTCGGGCCTACGGCGTCCGCGACCGGCCCGGCGGCATCGACGGGCGGGACGGCCGGGACGGCACCCTCTTCCGCTCGCGTCGCGGCGGTCCAGACGTGCCGATCCGGTGCCGGCTGAGAATCATGCCCGGTACGGGTCGCCTCGCGCCACACGTGGTCGCTGTCCGGGTCCCCGCCCGGGCCGCTGGAGGGGTCGTCGGGCGTCTCGGGCGGGGCGAAGGCCCGCAGAAAGCTCGCCAGTCCGGCGGCCAGATCGCCCGCGCCGGTGGCCAACCTCTCGGCGAATTCCGGACTCGGATCGCGTAACGCGGCGATTCCCCGGCAGACCGGGCAGACACAGCATTCCGGCGCACCAGTGGCGAAACCCGGGCCGGTTGCGCCCTCGGGCTCCTCGGACGAGTCGTTGTGACCGAGGACACTGGTCATGATCCCGCTCAGTGAGCCCAGCGGCCCTGTGCCGGGGTTGCCGGCGGCCAACCGCGCGCTGGCCAGCAGAGTGGCGACCAGCCGCTCCGCCTCCTGTCGGGCCGAACCCGGATCCGTTGCACCCATCGTGGGCTCCTCTACCGTGGCGACCGCGCCGCCGGACGCGTCACTGCGCCGAACCAGTTGCTTCTACCCGGCGCTTGAGCTGCTTCAACGCGGTATCCATGATCATCTTCTCGGCCTTGCGCCGGAACATTCCGAGCATCCCGACCGCGAGTTCCACCTCCAGGGTGTAGGTCACGGTGGTGCTCCCGTCGGCATTACCGACCAGGTCGTACGACCCGCGCTGGAGCCTCTGCATCTTCGACGGTGTCACCAGGTGCCACTCGATGCGGGACAGGTCCTCGGCGTAGGCGTACTCCAGCACGTACTCGTCGGCCAGCACGCCGGCGTCCAGGACGAAACGGACCTGGCTGGCGTAACCGTCCTCGTACTCCTCGATGACCTCGACCTCGCGCATCGCGTCGGTCCACCGGGGATAGCTCGGGAAGTCACAGATGACCGTCGCCACCTGGTCCGGTGACGCGGCAATGGTGATCGACTGGGTGGAGGAGTCCGCCATGGGGGGAGGCTACCCGCCCCGGGAGCCGGTCGTGCCGCGCCGCCCCACCTGCGATGTGCTCGCCAGCGGCGGGGCAGGTAGGTTTCGAGATGAGCAGACCCGCCGGTGGCACCCGGACCGGCCAGTGCAAGCACGAGGGAGTGCAGGTGCGCGAGTTCTCCGTCCCGCCGATCGTCACCGTCGGCGACTCGGCCAACCTCACCGATCCCGTCTGGGAGAACGCCGAGGTCGCGCCGGACGCGGTGCAGTTCATCCGCCGCGACTCCCAGGGCGGCCTGGTGGACGTCACCTGCCGCCAGTTCCGCGACGAGGTCGTCGCGGTCGCCCGCGGCCTGGTCGCCGCCGGCGTCCGGCCCGGTGACCGGGTCGCGCTGATGAGCCGGACCCGCTACGAGTGGACCCTCGTCGACTACGCGATCTGGGCCGCCGGTGCGGTCACCGTGCCGGTCTACGAGACCTCCAGCGCCGAACAGGCCGCCTGGATCCTGGCCGACTCCGGCGCGGTGGCCGCCGTGGTGGAGTCGACCGCGCACGCCACCCTGGTGGCCGGCGTCCGCGACCGGCTGCCCGAGCTGGCGCACCTGTGGCAGATCGACCTCGGCGGGATCGACGAGCTGATGACCACGGGCAACACGGTGGAACCCGCCGAGATCGAGCAGCGGCGCGCCGGGCTGCGGTCGGTGGACATCGCCACAATCATCTACACCAGCGGCACCACCGGCCGCCCCAAGGGTTGCGTGCTCACCCACCGCAACATGTACTCCGACATCGCCAACGCGGTGCCGGTACTGCCGAACCTGTTCGGCCCGAACGCCTCCACGCTGCTCTTCCTGCCGCTGGCGCACGCCTTCGCCCGGCTCATCCAGATCGGCGTGGTGCAGGCCCGGGCCACCATGGCGCACTGCTCGGACGTCAAGAACCTGGTCCCCGAGCTGCAAGAGATCAAACCCACCTTCGTGCTGTCCGTACCCCGGGTCTTCGAAAAGGTCTACAACGGCGCGAAGCAGAAGGCCGAGGCCGCCGGCAAGGGCAAGATCTTCGCCCGGGCCGAGGCGGTCGCCATCGCCTACAGCGAGGCGCTGGAGACCTCCGCCGGGCCGGGTCTGGCGCTGCGGGTCCAACACGCACTCTTCGACAAGCTGGTCTACGGCAAGCTGCGGGCCGCGCTCGGCGGACGCTGCCGGGACGCGATCTCCGGTGGGGCACCGCTCGGCGCCCGGTTGGGCCACTTCTTCCGGGGCGTCGGCGTGCCGGTCTGCGAGGGGTACGGCCTGACCGAGACCTCCCCGGCGGCGTCGGCGAACCTGCCGGGCTTCACCCGCATCGGTACGGTCGGTCGGCCGCTGCCCGGGGTGACCATCCGGATCGCCGACGACGGCGAGGTGCTCATCGCCGGTGACATCGTCTTCCAGGGGTACTGGCGCAACGACGAGGCGACCGCCGAGGCGATCAGCTCCGACGGCTGGTTCCGCACCGGAGACCTCGGATCGCTGGACGGTGACGGCTACCTGACCATCACCGGCCGGAAGAAGGAGATCATCGTGACGGCCAGCGGCAAGAACGTCGCCCCGGCCGTGCTGGAGGACCAGGTACGGGCCCACCAGCTGATCAGCCAGTGCGTCGTGGTGGGCGACCGGCAGCCGTTCATCGCCGCGTTGATCACCCTCGACGAGGAGGCGCTACCGGCCTGGTTGGAGTCGGTCGGCCTGCCCGCCGACACCAGCGCCGAGACGCTGCGCGAGCACGAGGGACTGCGGGCGGAGATCCAGAGCGCGGTGGACCTGGCCAACCAGTCGGTCTCCAAGGCCGAGGCGATCAAGGTGTGGCGCATCCTGCCTCAGGACTTCACCGAGGCCACCGGCGAATTGACCCCGTCGATGAAGGTCAAGCGTCAAGTTGTCCACAAGACGTACGCGGCGGAAATCGCAGACATCTACCGCGGCTGACTACCATCCGTCACGTGTCCGCCTCGACAACCGCCCTGGCCCGCTCCCATCCGCTCGCCTCGGCGACCCGGGTGGTCGTGCTCGCCCTGGTCGCCGTCCTCACCCTGCTCGCCACCCGTGACCTGACCCAGCTCTGGTGGATCGTCCTGCTCGCGGTCGCCGGCCTGCCCGCGTCGATGGCCCCCGAGCACTGGCTGATCGGGCCGATCAGCCGGATGGCGGAGGTGGTGGTGCTCGGCCTGGCGGCGAGTCAGGTCGCAGCGGTCGCCACCATCGGCGGGCACATCGACGGGCTGGGCGCCTCCGCGGTGCTGCCGTACCTGGCGGTGCCGGTGACGGTCACCGCACTGCGACGCCGGTTCCGCGAGGGCGCCCTGCTCATCGCGACGGTCGCCGGCACCCTGCTGATCACCGGCGCGTTCACCGAGGTCGGCGGAGCGCGACAGATGACCCAGACGGGCTACCTCGCAGTCTGCGCCCAGTGGCTGATCCTGGCCGTGCTCGGTCTCTACGCGGCGCAGACGCTGCACCGGGTGATGCAACTGCGGCAGGACACCAAACCCCAGCCGTACGCGGAGGCGACCCGGCTGCTGACCCAACTGCGTACCGTCGCCCGCCAACTGCCCGGCGCGACGCTGGACCCCGGTGGGATCTCCGAGCACCTGCTGGAGGAGTTGCGCACGGTGGCCCGCACCGACCGGGGAGCCGTGCTCTCCGCCAGCGGCGGCGGGCGACTGGTGGTGCTCGCCCAGATCGGCGCGGACCGGGTCGACTGGGAGACCACCCTCGACGCCGACTCGGCCATCGCCGACGCCTGGGCCAGTCAGCAGCCGCAGACCGCGGCCCGTTCCCAGTCCCGCTCGCACCGTGGCGGGGACGTGTCGGCGTTGATCGTGCCGCTGGTCGCCGGGGTCCGCACGGTCGGCCTGGTGGTGCTGGAGGCCGACGCCGCGCACGCCTACCCGTCGGCGGTGACGGCCGAGGTGACCGGGCTGACCGGGCCGGCGGCGCTGCGGCTGGAGGCCGCCCTGCTCTTCGACGAGGTGCGGTCGCTGGCCACCAACGAGGAGCGGCAGCGACTGGCCCGGGAGATCCACGACGGGGTGGCCCAGGAACTGGTGATGGTCGGCTACGGCATCGACAACGCGCTGGCCACCGTGCACGAGGACGCCGAGGAGACCGCCGAGAGCCTGCGGACCCTGCGTCAGGAGGTCACCCGGGTCATCACCGAGCTGCGGCTGAGCCTGTTCGAGCTGCGCAGCGAGGTGGACCGGCACGGCGGTCTGGCCGCCGCGATCGCCGAGTACGCCCGTACCGTCGGGGCCTCCGGTGGGCTGCGGGTGCACCTGTCGCTGGACGAGTCCACCGCCCGGCTGCCCGCCGCCACCGAGGCCGAGTTGCTGCGCATCGCCCAGGAGGCGGTGACCAACGCCCGTAAGCACGCCGGGGCGACCAACCTCTGGGTCACCTGCGAGGTGGATCCCCCGTACGCCCAGATCGAAGTGTCGGATGACGGTCACGGCATAGGTGACAAACGTTCCGACGGGCACTATGGGCTTGCGATCATGGCCGAGAGGGCGGAACGTATCCGGGGCCGGTTGGAGATCAGACCACGTCAGCCCAGCGGGACGACCGTGGCGGTGGTGGTCGGCTCGTCGCCCCGGCGCGATAACCTTCGCGGTAGCGCCGCCGCAGCAGAAGGGGAGTAACCCGAGGATGACCACAAGTCCGACACCGGCTACCCGTACCAAGGTCCTCCTTGTCGACGACCACGACTTGATCCGTAAGGGCCTGCGGCACGCCTTCGAGCGCGACCGGCAGTTCGAGGTCGTCGGCGAGGCCGCCACGGCGGCGGAGGGCGTACGGCAGGCCGGCGCGCTGCAGCCGGACGTGGTGATCATGGACCTGCGGCTGCCCGACGGCAGCGGCCTGGAGGCCACCCGCGCACTGCGCAAGTCCAGCGCGTCGATGGGCATCGTGGTGCTCACCATGTACGCGGGCGACGACCAGCTCTTCGGCGCCCTGGAGGCCGGGGCGAGCGCGTTCGTGCCGAAGACCGCGCCGGCCGACGAGGTCGTCGCCGCCGCCCGGCACGCCGCCTCCTCCCCCAGCGCCTTCACCGCCGCCGACCTGGCCGAGGCGATGAAGCGCCGGCTCGCCCCGTCCGGGCCGCAGCTGTCGCCGCGCGAGGGCCAGGTGCTGCGGCTGCTCGCCGACGGCATGAGCGTGGCCGGCATCGCCAAGCAGCTGTTCGTCAGCGAGTCGACCGCCAAGACGCACATCTCCAAGCTCTACGAGAAGCTCGGCGCGGCCAACCGAGCCCAGGCGCTGATGACCGCGCTGCGGCTCGGCCTGCTCGAAGCCCCGGACGCGCCCAAGTTCTGAGCAACACCCACGTCGACAAAGGGATCCGTGTCCGCCACCGCGCGGGCACGGATCTTTCGTATCGACCTGCGTTTGCGGACGCACTATGGTCTCGGTGATGAAAGCGGGGCAGAATACCCGCCGGGGCATTGACGCCTACACCGTGTGCGGAGGAGTGAGACATTGCAGCGGCCGGACTGGGCACCCGAGACGATCGATGTCGAGCGGCCCAGCGTCGCTCGGATGTACGACTACTACCTCGGCGGATCGCACAACTTCGCGGTGGACCGGGCGGCGGCCCAGGCCATGGTGGCCGCGGTTCCGGAGGCTCCGCTGATGGCCCAGGCCAACCGCGCCTTCCTGCGCCGGGCCGTGCAGTTCCTCTGCGAGGCGGGGATCCGCCAGTTCCTGGACATCGGTTCGGGCATCCCGACCGTCGGCAACGTGCACGAGATCGCCCAGCGGCACGCCCCCGACTCCCGGGTGGTCTACGTCGACGTGGACCCGGTCGCGGTGGCGCACAGCCGGGAGATCCTGGCCGGCAACGAGAGCGCCGCGGTCGTCCAGGAGGATCTCCGCCACCCCGAGCGCATCCTCGCCCACCCGGACGTCCGCGCGATGATCGACTTCTCACAGCCGGTCGCCGTCCTGGTCGTGGCGGTGCTGCATTTCGTCGGTGAGCACGACCGGCCGGCCGAGGTGCTGCGCACCCTGCGGGCGGCGTTGGCCCCGGGCAGCTACCTGGTGCTGTCGCAGGCCAGCGACGACGGTCGCAGCGAAGCCGAGCGGGCCGAGGCGCAGAAGGTCTACCAGCGCACCGACAACCCGCTGTGGGTCCGCAGTCGGGCCGAGCTGACCGCGTTCTTCGACGGCTTCGAACTGGTCGAGCCCGGGGTGGTGTGGGTGCCGCAGTGGCGTCCGGAGACCCCGGACAGCGCCGAGGACGCCGAGCGGGCCGTCTTCCTCGGTGGGGTCGGGCGACTCGGTGGGTGAGCCTCCGGACGGTCCCGCCCGCCCCGGCGCGTTCGCTCGGGCGTGGGCCAAGGCGTTGGCGGGCACCAGCTACTTCCCGATGACACACGCCCAGCTGGAGACGCTGTTGCAGCGGCTCACCGACCAGCTGGCCGCGGCCCTGCGCACGGAACCGCTCGACCTGCGCGCCGGGCACCGGGTGGCCACCGAACTGGTCGCCTCGCACATCGCCTCCGCCGAGGCGCTCGGTCGTACCGTCGAGGTGATTCAACTCCGGCTGGTACGCGACCTGGACCTAGTCGCCGACGACATCGCCGACCGGATGGCCCGGCTGCTCGCCGCGATCGCCACCGGCTACGCCCGCGCGCTGCGCGACCGGACGTTGGACGAGCAGGAGGCGATCCGGCGGGCCGCCCTGATCGCCCGGGCCGACGCGGAGCGGGCGCTGCGGGCCAGCGAGGCACGCTTCCGGCACCAGGCCACCCACGACCCACTCACCGACCTGCCCAATCGGACGCTGTTCGCCGAACGGCTCGCCGCGGTCTGCACCGAGCACCGCGACGACGTCCACCGGGTCGGGCTGTGCTTCCTCGACATCGACCGGTTCAAACGGATCAACGACTCGTACGGGCACCAGATCGGCGACCGGGCGTTGGTGGCGGCGGCTCACCGGCTCAGCCGCGCCGTGGAACCTCACCTGGTGGCCCGCCTCGGCGGGGACGCCTTCATGATCCTCGTCGAACGCTCCACCGGCACCGGGGACGTGGTGGCGGTCGCCGAGTCGGCGCTGGCCGCCCTCGCCGAGCCGGTGCTGGTCGACGGGCACGACGTCACGGTCACCGCGAGTGTCGGCGTGGTGGAACGCCAGGTCACCGGCACCACACCGGACGACCTGTGGCGGGCCGCCGGCAGCACGCTGCACTGGGCCAAGAGCGCCGGCGGTGCGGGCTGGGCCCTGTACGACGCCGAACGCGACAGCCGGGAACAGGCTCGGCAGGCGCTCAGCGCGGCCATCCCCGGCGGGCTGGAGCGGGGCGAGTTCTATCTCGACTACCAGCCGTTGACCTCGTTGCAGGACGGTTCGGTGCTCGGGGTCGAGGCGTTGGTGCGTTGGCAGCATCCGCAGTTGGGGGTGCTGCGTCCGGACAGCTTCATCGGGCTGGCCGAGGAGACCGGGCTGATCGTGCCGCTCGGCTCCTGGGTGCTCGCCGAGGCCTGCCGCGAGGCGGTCGGCTGGTCGGCCGCCACCGGCGAACCGCCGTACGTCAGCGTCAACCTGGCCGTACGTCAGCTGCGCCGCCCCGACCTGGTGCAGGAGGTGTGCGGCCTGCTGCGGCGCACCGGCCTGCCACCGAACCGGCTCCAGCTGGAGATCACCGAGAGCATGATGATGAGCAGCGCCGAGGAGCCGGTGCGGGCCCTACGGGCGCTTGCCGACCTCGGGGTACGCATCGCCATCGACGACTTCGGCACCGGCTACAGCAACCTGGCCTACCTGCGGGACCTGCCGGTGACCGAGCTGAAGGTGGCCGGCGAGTTCGTCCGGGGCCTGCGCGCCCCGGAGGCCGCCGACCCGGGTAGCCGTGCCGACGAACGGATCCTCGCCGCGATGGTGTCCCTCGCGCATGCCCTCGGCCTGACCGTCACCGCCGAGGGCGTGGAGACAGCCGAGCAGGCGGATCGGTTGCGGGCCATCGGCTGCGACGCGGGGCAGGGCTGGCACCTTGGCCGTCCTGCTCCCGCCGATCAGATCCTCCCCCCACCCGGCCCGACCGTCCGCCAAGCTCAGCCGGAGCGGTCTTCCGAGCGGTATGTCCAACCACGACGACCATCGGTGGGGCCGGCATCGGAGGCCAGGTAACGCTCCAACGTGCGACGGTAGCCTGGCGTCAACTGGTAGCTCAGCACCTCGCTCGGATCAACCCAGACGCCCTCGGCGATCTCGTGCGGATCGAGCCGAAGATCGCTGCTCTCGGCGCTGAACACGTAGTCAAAGTAGATGAAATGGAACGCGCGCGACGGATGGTCCGCGTCAATCAGCTCGCCCCAGTCCACCAGGCCGTGGCCGGTGAGCACCAGCCCGGTCTCCTCCTCGCCCTCCCGACGAGCACCGTCGCACAGCCGTTCCCCTGGTTTCAGGTGCCCGCCCGGCAGCGTCCAGGTGTCGCCCCATTTCGGCTGCCGGATAAGCAGTATCTCGCCACGCGGATTGAGAATAAGCGCCGAGACGATGACCTCGATCGTCCGCACACTTTCGGTCTGCGGCGTCTGACTTCCCATTGAGCGGTTGCCCCCTGCCATGCACAGCCCTTTTTAGGTCGGTTCGCGCCGCACGACGACGTGGAGTGGCTAGATGGCGCGTGACGGAACCATCGGGGCGCAGTTCTTCTGGTCTCGGCTTCGCCAGCGAGCGCCGCACGGTCCACCGACGCGTACCACACATGAGCGTAGAGCGGGGTCCGCGTCGTTCACCAGAGCACGAAGGGGCTCCGGGTCGCCGGAGATACCCGCCTCGACGCAAGCGGTTAGCACCCGGTGGAACTTGTTGATCCCGGCGTCGGCGCTCGCCCGGGTCGGCGCATCAATCAAGTGGGAATTGTCGAGCACAAAGTCGAAGACATCCCGGTCGGCAAAGATGTCAAATCCGTAGCGGCTCAGGAACCGTTGCCGCGTCAACCAGTCCTTCTCGTCGACTAGCCGGGCGCATCCTGTCGGGCCCAGTGCCACTTCGGCCGGACTCGACACGGCGCACTTCCAGGACCGGGAGATGCGATCGGAGCCGATCCAGATCCTTATCGCTGGCTCCCGGCAATACCAGGGAAGCGCCCAAGCGTCGACCACCACACCGTCTCGGTTCCGCATAGTATCGGCGAGAATACGGTCGACCCGATCGTCGGCATCACCACCGTCGCGCAATGATTCAATCTCCGCCATCCGGTGGAACCATACTCCGGTCGAGGGGCCGAATCCGCCCCCCAACTCAGCGAGCAGGAGATCCGTGATATGCACGCTATCGTAGCCGAGGTGCTTTGCGAGAAGGGCGGTGTGTGTCGTCTTACCGGCGGCGGTGAGTCCACTGAGAATGACCCGGGCCATCGTGGTGCATCCAATCCTCGTATCGAGCAGCATGCCTAGGTGCATCCAGAACTATACGGGAGGCAAGATCCGCCAGGTGATCATTCAACAGATTTCCGATCGCTGGCAGCCGGCCGGCCGGCGGATCCTCAATCCGGGCGAGCACGTTTCCCCCCGGGTCCACGAGCAGATACAGGCCGACCTTGCCGTCGTCGGTGAGCACAGAAAGCTTCTCAGCGGCAGATCCGAGCCGGCGGCGAGCGTCCTCGCAGACACACAGGAATTCCTCGGTCGGCAACTCATACCGAGCCCGATTCTGGTATCCCGATTCCACGGCGCTGAACTGCTGCAGACTCCATCGCACCAGCGCACGCCGACTTGTCAGCATCGGCGCCAGCAACAAAATGCCGGACATGTTCGCCCGGGAAACCACAGTTCGAACCACGTATGGTTGACCCGCTTCGTCTAAGAAGTCCATCAGCTTGAGCACTCGGACGTAGTTGCCCGGGCGCTGCCTGAAGCCGTCGTGCGTCGCCGCGTCGCCGCCATCGAGGGAGAGGCCCACGAGATCGGCACGCAGCAGCGCGGCCCGTACGGTGGGCGGTTGGTGCTGAGCGTTGGTCAGGACCTCAACCGCCATCCCCTGCGCCTGAGCATGCCCGACCAACACGTCCAGATCCCGGCGCAGACTGGGATCCCCGCCGGTAAAGGTCATGTGACTGACCCCGGCGTACGCGAGCGCCGCGAGTAGGCGATGCGCGTCGTCTGTGTTTAGTATGTTTGACCGGCTGCGGAAGCAGAATGGACAGTCCAGGTTGCAGCGGTCCCAGCAGTCCCAGTTGGCCCTGAGGACCCCAGCCCGGGCCAACGATCCCCAACAGGGCCGCCGATCGTGCGGCTGAATTATCAGTTCGGGTCCGGCAGCGCAGGCCGGGCAGCTGGCTTCGCGGAAAACGTCACGAGCCACGCGTCAACCTCCCCCACCAGATCTGCAAGCGGGTCCGGTTCTCGTCGAGCGCGGCCAAGAGGGATGTCGCCGCGACGCCAATCAGCAGGTCCCGCCACGCCGAGTCCTTGAGCGCCGTGGCGACGGGTACGGTAACGATCGCCGTCGCAGTCCAGCGCCAGGCCCCCGCCGCTCGGCGGACCAGCGGCCAGCGGCGGGTGGGGATCGCACGGTCCCAGGCAACATCAAAGCTGTTATCGAAAAGCCGGATCAGATTGCCCGCAGCCTCGTGCGCCAGCAGCATCTCTCCCATCAAGGAGCGCTCAGCCAAGGGCTCATGAACGTCGAGCCTGAGAAGGCTGCCGTCGATGGAAGCGGAACTCCCACACTCGATGTCCTGCGTCGTCTTGGCTACCCTTACCTCCGTGTTGGGCCAGTTTCTAGTCGCTTCCCGCCACGACCTGATGGCCCTTTTGGCACGTTTCTCATGCGACGCGCCACGTAGATCTTTCATGGCTTTCGGCGCACCGAGTAGCACCCGGATCTCGACACCAGCCTCGGCCCGGTCACGCAGGTCGGCCAATCCTTCGATCTCCGCCAGCGACTCAAAGAATGACAATCGGATGATGCGGTGAGCACCGCAAACATGTTCGTGGAAAGTCTCGAGCACCTTGGGATCGGTCATCTGACCAAGCGACTCAAATCGCTCGATCGGCAACCGGCCGAGCCGTTCTAGGGCGGCAGCCGACGCGGTACGCTTCTCGGCACGCAGGCGGACCAGGTAATCGGGAGCAGCAGTCAAGAGGCTCTTGCCCACGTAAGGAGTAACCGCCAGCAGATTCCGCGCCAGCAGATCATCGATGGCCGAATAAACGGAGTGAGTACTTTCCAGTCCAATGTGACCTGAAAGCACATCGACCAATTTGCGCCGCTCGCGGGCGTACCGGTGCATCACCATGGCAGTCAGGATCCGAGCATGGATGGGTGAGAAGCCTTCGCCTTCGAGCGCCGCAAACGCAACTCTTTCGGGATTCGTCCAGACCATACTTTCCCCCGACAGACAACAGCCCACATAGTCTAAGCGAAACAATCCACACCGACGAGAAGAGAACCATCGGGCGATCAAAAACCCATTGCTGGCATTACGAGCGTTCTGCACATAACCAAACGGACGGCCGGTATCGTTGTCGGACTTCCGTCACCCCACCGAGCGCCCAGAAACGTACATTCTGTGGTAGGTGCCACGACAACATCTCGACGCCGTTGACCGAATTCGACTCGCAAGCCCATATATGACGCGGACCTGCGGGATCCGTTCGATCAAGGGGTGTCGCCAGCGAGGATCTTGGCCAGTCGGGCGGCCTGAGCACCCCAATGCCACTCTTGCTCCACCCAGGAACGCCCGGCGGCACCCAGCTTGCGGGCTAGATCGCGGTCCGTTAGAAGCAGCCCCACCCGGGCCGCGATCTCGGCGACGTCACGGCCGTTCACCACGTAGCCGGTCTCGCCCGAACGTACTGCATCAGGAGCACCACCGGAGTCACCTGCCACCACCGGCAACCCGGTCGCCGAAGCCTCCAGGTAGACCATGCCGAGGCCCTCAACATCGAGGCCCGCGTTACGGGTCCGGCAGGGCATCGCGAAGACATCCCCTGCCGCAAAATGTGCCGGGACGTCACTCCATTCCAGCGAGCCGGTGAAGACCACCTCGCGCTCGACGCCGACCTGGCGGGCCAGCCGGGTCAGCGTCGCCCGGTACGGTCCGCCGCCGACCACCAGCAGCGCCGCGTCGGGCACCCGACGCTGGATCAGCGGCATCGCCCGGATCAGCATGTCCTGGCCCTTGCGGGGCACCAGCCGCGAGACGCAGACCACCACCGGCCGGTCGGCCAGCCCCAGCCGGCGTCGCACCTCCGTGCCGTCGACGGCCGGGTGATACAGCTCGGTGTCCACGCCCGGGGCGAGTTGCCGCAGCTCGGTCAGCCCGTCCAGGGCGCGGGCCAGCCGGCTGCGGGTGTACTCCCCGAGGTAGGTGACCACGTCCGTGCCCCGACCGATGCGCCGCAGGGCGGTCCGGGCCAGCGGCAGCGCCGCCCAGCCCACCTCGTGTCCGTGGGTGAGGGCGACCACCCGGCGTACGTCGGCCCGACGGCGCAGCCCCGCGGCGAGCAGGCCCAGCGGGGCGGCCGCCCCGAACCAGACCTTGTCGCAGTCGTAGGCCCGGGCCAGCCGGGCAGCACGGCGGGCCACCAGCGGGGTCGGCAGCAGCATCCGGGTGCGCTCGCGGACCACCTCGAACGGCTGGTCGGCGTCGAACTTGTCGGCACCCGGCCAACTCGACGCGTACACCACCACCGATCCGGCGGGCTGGCGTACCGCCAGGTTGTGGACGAACGACTGGATGCCGCCGGGACGCGGCGGGAAGTCGTTCGTGACCAGCAACGTGCGACCCATCAACCGGCCTTTCTGGCGTACGCGCGGGCGGCGGCGATCCGCTCCACGGTGGAGGGGTGGGAGGCCGAGTAGAGGTACTCCCAGCGGGGCGGATCCGGGTCGGAGAGGTTGACCGAGGACAGTCGCCGCTGCATCGACTCGAAGGCGGCCGGGTCACCGGTGAGCGCGAGCGCGTGTGCGTCGGCGCGGGCCTCGACCCGGCGCGACATCAACGCCTGTGCCGGCGCGAAGACCAGCCCGGCCACCGTGACCAGGGCGAGCAGCAGCCCGAACGCGCGCGGCTCGGCGACCGAGCCGACACCGGCCAGGCGCAGCAGCGGCGGCCAGGAGCCGATCAGGTAGAGCGCCACCACGGCGGCTGCCGCGCCGAGCGCGCCGGTGAGCGTACCGACCGGCACGTCCCGGTCCTTGGCGTGGCCGAGTTCGTGGGCCACCACGGCGGTCACCTCGGCGTCGGTCGCCTCCCGCAGCAGGTTGTCGTAGACCACCACGCGGCGGGTCGGGCCGAATCCCGAGACGTAGGCGTTGACCGCCCGGGTGCGCCGGGATGCGTCGGCGACCAGCACGTCGCGCACCGGTACGCCGTCGCGGGCGGCCAGGTCCATCAGCTGGGTGCGCAGCGGCCCCGGCTCCATCGGGCTGAACCGGTTGAACACCGGCTCCACCAGCACCGGCAGCACGAACGACAGCAGCACCACCAGGGTCGCCGCGCCCGCCGCGCCGAACGCCCACCACCAGCGGGGGGCGAGTCGCACGACGGTGTAGAAGCCGAGCAGGGCCACCGCGCCGATGACGGCACTGACGGCGTACGACTTGAGCAGGTCGACGGCCCAGCCGGCCCAGCCGTTGGTGGCCAGTCCCCACCGGGTGAGCACGCTGTGCCGCCAGGCGGCGAAGGGCAAGGTGACCAGGTCGGCCACGAGCACCACGGCGAGCCCGCCGAGGATCGCCTGCGCCGTCCAGTGGTCACCGAAGGGGCGCCCGGCCAGTTCGATCAGGCGGCTGCCCAGCGGGGTGAGCCCGAGCGCGAGCGCCACCAGCAGCCCGGCGCCGAGCGCCGCCCAACTGCCGGGGCGCAGCGCGGAGCGGAACTGTCGGGCCCGTTCCACCTGGTCGGCGGGGAGGTCCCGGAGCGCGGCGAGCTGGTCGGCGCGGGGCGCGGGCGGACGGTTCCACGGGATCAGCACCAGGGCCGCCACCAGCACCGCGAGGCCGAGCCCGGCCAGGGTGAGCACGGCCCAACCGCGCGGGCTCACCGGGCCACCCTGCCCGAGTGCGGCGACCCGGCGCAGCGACCGGTATCGGACCGGCCGTCCGCTCTGCCTCTCATACCGTCGCTCCTGTCGCCATGGGCGCCAATCCTATTGCCCGGCCCGGGGTGTCCCCACGCGCGTGGAGCGCAGCCGGTCCGGTCAGGAGCGGGACAGGCGGCGCAGCAGCGAGTCCGCGCCCAACGGGTAGGCGCCGTGTCGGCGTACCCCGTCGGCGACCTCTCGGTCGGAGGAGACCACCACCACCGGACGCCCCGGTGGCTCGGCGCGGACCAGCCGGCGGATCAGTTCGTCGGCGGTCTCGCCCTTGCGGGAGAAGAGCACCCGTACGCCGCGGGGGGTGGGCGGCAGCCCGTGCATCCGTTCGGCGCCGTCGAAGACCACGGTGACCTCGTCACCGGTCTGCGCGGCGATCCCGCCCAGGCCGGTGATCAGCCGCTTGCGCTGCTGTTCCAGCGACATCTCCCCGAAGCCCCGCTTGGTCACGTTGTAGCCGTCGACCACCAGGTGGGCGCGGGGCAGGGCGAGCAGCTGGTCCAGTCGGGCCGGGTCGTCGGTGTCCCGGGCCCGGGCCGCGGCCCCGGTGGAGGTGGCCGTCGAGGAGTCGGCGAAGGAGTCGGCGACGAAGTCGGCGGGCAGCTTCTCCACCGGGTCCAGGGCCAACTCCCGGCGCAGCCCGACGGCGGCCTGCCCGATGGTCTCCAGCAGCAGCCACAGGCGGGCGTCGTCGACCGACCGGGCCTCCTTGGCGCTGGCCCGGGCGACCCCGGCCGCCGCCTCGGCTTCGGCCAGTCGAGCCCGGGCTCGGCGCAGTTCGGCGTCCGCGTCGGCCGCCGCCCGCGCGGCCCGGCCCCGCTCGGTGGCCAGCAGTTCGCTCGCCCGGCGTTCGCGGGCCTGGCTCTCCCGCAGCGTCCGGGCCAGCTGGCGGGATTCCTCGCGCAGTTGACCCAGTTCCTCGCGGACCCGGGCCAGTTCGTCGCGCAGTTTGTCGGCCTCGACCCGGGCCACCGCGCGGTCGTGGTCGGCCCGGTTGGCCCGCTGCTCGGCCTGGCGGACCAGTTCGGCCACCACGGCGGTGTCGGCCTCGGCGCGTACGGCCGCGCCGCTGGCGTCGATCAGCTGCCGCCACCCGCGCGGCCGGGCCAGGTAGGCCAGGGCGGCCACCTCGACCGGGTCGGCGGCGGCGGGGGCCGTCCCGTCGACCACGGCGGCACCCAGGTCACCGGCGTCGGCCAGCACCCGGGCGGTGACCCGCTGACGGAACAGCGGGTCGGCGGCGAGTTGGGCGGCGATCACCGGCGCGCCGAGGCGGGCCCGCCGGTTGGGGGCGAACTTGGCGACCCGACGCAGCGGCACGGGCACCTCGTCGCCGGGCAGGCCGGGCAGCACGGCGGCGGTGAGTGAGACGATCCGCTGCCGGACCGGCTCGGGCAGGCTCGGCTCCGGCTCGGGCGTCTGCTCGGCATCCGGATCGGCGGCGGTCTGCTCGTCGGCGGTCCCGGCGTCGGCACCGCCCTCGGCGGAAGTCTGCGGGTCCCCCAACCCCCCGGCGGCGGCGACATCGGCGAGGTCACCGGCAGCCGGCACCGCGACGACCTGCTCCTCCTGGGAGAGGTTGTCATCGTGCGGCTCGGTGAGGGGCATGTGGCAAGTCTCCCACCGCGACCGGGCCCACCGCCCGGTGAGTGAGCCGATCTCTCATCCTAGACCGGTGGTGGCGAATGGGACCGGTGGGGCGGGAGTGTCGGACCGGACGGTTACCGTGCCGCCGATGGCAGCACAGGAGTACCTCCAGCCGGCGCTGGCCGGGCTCGACCCGGCCGTCGACGGCGTCGACCCGGCGCTGCCGCTGTATGCGACGACGTTCGTGGTCGTCGACCTGGAGACCACCGGTGGGGCACCGGACGGCGGCGGCATCACCGAGATCGGCGCGGTGAAGGTGCGCGGTGGCGAGGAGCTGGGGGTGCTGGCCACCCTGGTCAACCCCGGTGTGCCGATTCCACCGTTCATCACCGTGCTGACCGGTATCACCGAGGCGATGCTGCTGCCCGCGCCTTCCATCGAGCAGGTGCTGCCGAGCTTCCTGGAGTTCGTCTCCGATGCCGTGCTGGTCGCGCACAACGCCCCGTACGATGTCGGTTTTCTCAAGGCCGCCTGCGCCCGGCACGGCTACCGCTGGCCCAACCCCCGGGTGTTGGACACCGCCGCGCTGGCCCGGCGGGTGCTGCTGCGCGACGAGGTGCCCAACCGCAAACTCGGCACCCTGGCGGCCTACTTCCGGGCCGCCACCACCCCGACGCACCGGGCGTTGGACGACGCCCGGGCGACCGTGGACGTGCTGCACGGGCTGATCGGGCGGCTCGGCGGGCACCGGGTCGACACCATCGGCGAGGCCATCGAGTTCGCCCGGGCGGTCACCCCGACGCAACGCCGCAAACGGCACCTGGCCGACGGGCTGCCCCGCTCCCCCGGGGTCTACATCTTCCGGGCCGCCGACGACCGACCGCTGTACGTCGGCACCTCGCGCGACATCGCCACCCGGGTCCGCAGCTACTTCACCGCCGCGGAGAAGCGCGCCCGGATCTCGGAGATGCTGGCCGCCGCCGAGCGGGTCGAGGCGCTGGAGTGCGCCCACTCGCTGGAGGCGGAGGTCCGGGAGCTGCGGCTGATCGGGGCGCACGCGCCGCCGTACAATCGGCGGTCGAAATATCCGGAGCGGGTGGTCTGGCTGAAGCTGACCGACGGGCCGTACCCCCGGTTGTCGGTGGTGCGGGAGATCTCCCCCGACGACCGCGCCTACCTCGGGCCGTTCTCCTCGCGGCGGGCCGCGGAGCTGGCCGCCGCCGGCTTCCACGACGCGGTCCCCCTGCGCCAGTGCACCCACCGGCTGTCGCTGCGCACCGTCACGCCGGCCTGCGCGCTGGCCGAGCTGGGTCGCTGCCTGGCACCCTGCGAGCACCGGATCACCCCCCAGGAGTACGACGCGGTCGCGGTGACGCCGTTCGCCGAGGCCACCACCGGCGACGTCAAGCCGGTGGTGGACGCCCTGCTGGCCAGGATCGAGGCGCTGGCCGCCGGTCAGCGCTACGAGGAGGCGGCGGTGCTCCGGTCACGGCTGGCGGCGGTGCTGCGGGCGACCGTACGCATGCAGCGGCTGGCCGCGCTGACCGGCATCGCCGAGGTGGCCGCCGCCCGGCCCGCCGAACACGGCGGCTGGGAGCTGGCGCTGGTGCGGCACGGTCGGCTCGCCGGCGCGGGGGTCAGCCCGCCCGGGGTCCACCCGCGACCGACCCTGGCCACCATGCGCGCCACCGCCGAGACGGTGTCGGCCGGGCACGGCCCGGTCCCGGCGGCCACCCCGGAGGAGTCGGAACGGATCCTGTCCTGGTTGGAACGGCCGGAGACCCGGTTGGTGGAGATGTCGGCCGGTTGGGCCTCTCCGGTGTCCGGCGCGGGGCGCTTCCGTGACCTGTTGACCAAGGCCGAGAACGCGGCGTCCCATCAACTCTGGTCCGAACGCTCATGAGCAACTGTCCGATCGGACTACGTCGACTCACTTAGTCTGTTAAGGGAGTGCAGTCCTGCCCGTTTCGAGGTTCTGCTCCCGGTTGCCGATCCGCTGGCGCGCCGGTGCGGAAGTGAGGGGGTGTCCCACGTGGACGTCGACGCCGGACGCGGCGGCGCCCTGCGGGGCGCACTTCCCGCCCAGCCAGGCGAACTACCGCTCGCCCGCCGACTCCGGTCGCTGCTGAGCTGGCCGACCACCGACACCGAGCCGGTGGGGCAGCTCGTCCGCACCCACCGCAGCATCCATTCGGGTGCCGATCCCGCGGTGCTGCGCCGGTCGTACACGATCGCCGAGAACATGCACCGCGGCCAGTTCCGCAAGAGCGGGGAGCCGTACATCACCCACCCGCTCGCGGTCGCGCAGATCTGCGCCGAGCTGGGCATGGACACCACCACGCTGGTCGCGGCGCTGCTGCACGACACCGTGGAGGACACCCGCTACACGTTGCAGGCCCTCGCCGAGGATTTCGGCCACGAGGTGGCCCACCTGGTCGACGGGGTGACCAAGTTCGACAAGGCGTTCTACGGTCAGGCCGCCGAGGCGGAGACCATCCGCAAGATGATCATCGCAGCCGGCAAGGACGTCCGGGTGCTGATCATCAAGCTGGCCGACCGGCTGCACAACATGCGCACCCTGGGCGTACGCTCGGCGGCCTCGCGGGAACGCATCGCCCGCAAGACCCTCGAGGTGCTGGTACCCCTCTGCGACCGGCTGGGCATCCAGACCCTCAAACGGGAACTGGACGACGTGGTGCTGCTGCACTTGGAGCCGGACGAGCACGCCCGCATCGCCCGCCACGTGCACGACCGCCCCGGCTGGGACAGCTACCTCAACGACGTGGTGGCCCAGGCCAAGGTGGCGCTGCGGCGAAGCCGGGTCGACGCCCAGGTCGCGCCCCGACCCCGGCACCTCTACTCGATCTGGAAGGACACGGTCGCCGGCGGCCACACCGTGCCGTACGACCTGCCCCGCATCACCGTCGTGGTGGACGGCCCGGCCACCGACTGCTACGCGGCCCTCGGCGCCATCCACGGGCTGTGGCGACCGGTGCCCGGCCGGTTCAAGGACTTCATCGCCTCGCCGAAGAACAACCTCTACCGCTCCCTGCACACAAGCGTCTGCGGCCCCCGCGACCGCACGGTGGAGGTGCTGATCCGCACCGAGGAGATGCACCGCTCGGCCGAGTACGGGGTGGCCGCCGACTTCCGCTTCCCCCGCGCCAGCGGCGCGCCGGCGGCCCGCACCGAACAGCTCGACTGGTTGCGTCGGGTGCTGGACTGGGAGCAGGACGCCGCCGATCCGGCGCAGTTCCTCCAGTCGCTGCGCTGCGACCTGGCCGAGGCACAGATCCAGGTGGTCGCCGACGGTCGGCAGATCGTCCTGCCGGCCGGCGCGACCCCTGTCGACCTGGCCTACGAGCTGGGCACCGACCGGGGCGAGCGATGTCTCGCCGCCCGGATCAACGGTCGACTGGTCCCGCTCTCCTCCGAGTTGGAGGAGGGCGACGTGGTCGAGATCTTCACCGAGACCGACGAGGAGTGCTCCCTCGACGCCGAAGTCGCCCCGCGCGGCCCCCGCCGCGAGTGGCTCGGCTTCGTCAAGTCGCCGCACGCGCAGATGCAGATCAACCGCTGGTTCGCCGAGCACAGCGAGCCCGGCATCTCGATCAGCGACAAGGTCCGGCTGGGCCGGGCCACCATTGGGCTCGCCCTGCGCCAACACAACCGAGGGCTGGCCAGCGACCTGCCGCTGCTGCGGCTGTCGGAGGAACTCGGCTACCCCGACCTGGAAACCCTGCTGGTCGCGGTCTTCGACCGGGTGCTCGAACCGGACGCCGTCGTACGCCAACTCATCGACCTCGTCGACCATCGGCAGTAAGGCGACCACCGGCAGTGACGCACCGCGTTCCTCGGGCGCGAGCGCGTCTCGCGGCCACTAGCCTGAAGCCATGACCCCCCGCTCGCGCCGCATCGGACGCGCCGTCGCATACCAGGTCTTCTATCGGCTTCCGCCGTCGGTACGGCGTCGGCTGGTGCGGCTGGCCGTGCCGAAGTACATCGTCGGCGCGGTCACCCTGGTGCACGACAGCGAGGCAGCGGGCGCGGGTCGACTGCTGCTGCTGCGCCAGCCACCCGGCCGAGGCTGGTCGCTGCCGGCCGGTCTGCTGCAACGCGGCGAGAACCCGGCCGTGGGCGCGGCCCGTGAGTTGCACGAGGAGTCGGGCGTACGCCTCTCCCCCACCCAGTTGACCCCGGCGACCCCCAACGCGGTCGTCCACGCCAAAGGCTGGGTGGACGTGGTCTTCACCGCCAAGGTGCCGGCGTCGAGCACCACGCTGACCGTGGACGGGGCCGAGGTCTTCGAGGCCGCCTGGCACCCGCTGGACGACCTGCCCAAGCTGACCTGGCCCACCGCGCGGCTGCTCGCCTACTACGACATCGGTCCACTGGCCGGGCAGTTCCCGCCACCACTACCCGACACCCTGCCATGACCAGCCCACCGCCAGCACCGACGTCCTCGGCGTCCTCGGGCGGGCCTGGGGAGGGGGCCGTGGCCAGCCTCGACGGTGGCCTGTGCGCGGTGGTGCTCGCCGCCGGGGAGGGCACCCGACTGCGCCCGCTGACCGAACGGCTGCCCAAGGCGCTCTGCCCGGTAGGCAACGTGTCATTGTTGGATCGCGCGCTGGCCCGGCTCGCCGGGCTCGGCCTGACCGGGCCGCAGCAGGTCGCCGTCAACGCCTGCTACCTCGGTGACCAGGTGGTCGAGCAGGTCGGCACCCGAGCCCACCTCTCGGTGGAGCAGGGCACTCCGCTCGGCACCGCCGGTGGAATCGGCAACCTGCGAGACTGGATCGCCGGTCGGGGCGTACTGGTGGGCAACGCCGACGCGTACCTCGCCGACCCGACGTCGCCGCCCGGGCCGGACATCGCCGCGCTGCTGCACGACTGGGACGGCGAATCCGTACGCCTGCTCGGCCAGCCGGCACCCGACCCGACGACACCGGGCACCTTCGACGGGCACCTGTTCACCGGCTTCTCGCTGCTGCCCTGGCGGCTGGTCCGGGAACTGCCACCGACCTTCGGTGACCTGGTGCGGGCAGTGTGGCGCCCCGCCGAGGCGGCCGGTCGACTGACCGTGGTCCCCTACCCGGGCACCTTCTACGACACCGGCACCCCCGCCGACTACCTCACCGCCAACCTGCACGCCGCCGGCGACGACAGCCTGGTCGATCCGACCGCCACGGTCACCGGTCACTGCCACCACTCGGTGATCGGCGCAGGCGCCACCGTACGCGGCACGGTGACCCGCTGTGTGCTCTGGCCCGGTGCCACAGTCCACACGGACGAGAATCTCCACGACGTGATCCGAGTCGACGAAAACCTCACCGTCCCAACATCCTGACCCGCTTCGGAGCCCCCGGCTTGACCGTCCCAGCAGCCCCGATTCCGTCGGCGGGCCCTAGCATGGGCGGGGAAGACCGACGAACGGAGAACCTCCAGTGATCACCGCGATCGTG
Organism: Micromonospora maris AB-18-032; assembly: GCF_000204155.1. NCBI lineage: Bacteria > Bacillati > Actinomycetota > Actinomycetes > Micromonosporales > Micromonosporaceae > Micromonospora > Micromonospora maris. The sequence goes on from NC_015434.1 coordinate 5,046,715, forward strand.
CTGATCGACTGCGCCACCGACGCGATTCCTGAGGTGGCCGAGGCCCTGGCCAACCTGCCCGGGGTGAGCGAGGTCTACTCGGTGGCGGGACACGTGGATCTGATCGCCATGGTCCGGGTCCGTGAGTTCGACGAGATCGCCCGGGTGATCGCGGGCAGCATCTCCAAGGTGCCGGGCGTCCTCAACACCGAGTCCCACATCGCCTTCCGCGCCTACTCCCGCCACGACCTCGAAGAAGCCTTCGCCATCGGCCTAGCCGGCGCCGACTAACCCCCACCCTGCCTCGCCCTGCCCTGCCGTGCCCCGCCCTCAGCTCGTCGATCTTGCACTTTCGGTCACCTAATCGCACCTTTTGGTGGTGAATGCCTCGACCCAAAGTGCAAGATCGGCGCGGAGAGCGCGCGGGGAGAGGGGTGGGGAGAGCGCGCGGGGAGGGGGGTGGGGGTGGGTGGGAGCCGGCCCAGCCTGGGTGGGCTGGGCCGGCTGGTTGTGCTGTTGGTCAGCTCTGCTGGGGCGCCGGGCTTTCGGTGATGGTGCTGCCCGGAGCCGGGGCCTCCTCGGTGGAGGTGCCACCCGGAGCCGGCGTGGTGCCGCTCGGGGCCGGCGTGGTGCCACCCGGAGCCGGGACGGTACCGCCCGGGCCGGGCGTGCCGCTCGCGCTGGCCTCCGGCACCGGGATGCCGAGTTCCTCAGCCAACTGCACCAGAGCGTCGTAGTGCGCCTGCAGGACCGGCAGAGCGGTCTGCGCCAGCTGGACCACCTGAGTCTCGGTACCCTGCGAGATCTCCGTCTGGGTGGCCTGGATGGCCTGGAGGTGGCCGGCCAGCCCCTGGGTCACCCAGAGCCGGTCGAACTCCTCACCACTGGCGTTGTTCAGCTGGTCGAGAGCCGTCCGCTGATCAGGAGTGGGCTCGTTCGGCAACTGGACGTTGAGCTGCCCGGCCAGGTCCTTCACCTGCTTGTCCAGGTCCTGGTGATCGGTGACGATCATCTGCGCGAGATCCTTGAGCTGTTGGTTCTGCGCCTTCTTCTCGGCCAACTGGCCGGCCTTGACCTCGTAGAGGTTGACCTGGTGGATCGCTTGCAGGTACTGGGTGTCCTGCTCCGACGGCTGCGCCGCCGCCTGCGCTGCTGCGGCGGGTGCGACACCCACCAGCACCAGTGCGGCCAGCAGGCCGAGGCGTTTGATACCCAACATGCTTCCTCCCCGTTGAGACGTTGGACCGCACGGATACCCGGCTGACCGGGGTTATTCCTGCGATCCGGTGACGGGCGGGAAGCTCCGACGGGGCGGCGAAGGGCGGGAAAAGGGCGTGGCGCCCGCCGGATCACTCCGGCGGGCGCCACGTCCGACTGTGCGAGTCGACTCAGCTGCGGCTGTCTCCGCTGCTGATCTCCTCCCGCTCGGCGCGGGGCTCGACCGGCGGGTGCCCCGGCGAGACCGGCGCTTCGGCCGGCTTCTCGATCGGGTAGAAGAAGCCCCGGATGGCCGGGCCGAGCGCCCCGAGCCGGTTCATCTTCTTCGGCACGACCCAACCGGCGTACGGCAGCTCGCCGTGCTCACCACCCGAGCTGAGCGGCTGGTGCACCTCGACGAACCGGCCGTCGGGCAGCCGTCGGATGATGCCGGTCTCCACACCGTGGGCCAGCACCTCCCGGTCGTGCTGCTGCAGGCCGAGGCAGATCCGGTAGGTGATGTAGTACGCCACCGGCGGCAGGACCAGCAGACCGATCCGGCCGGCCCAGGTCATCGCGTTCAGGCTGATGTGGAACTTGTCGGCGATGACGTCGTTCGCACCGGTGAGCGTCAGGATCACGTAGAACGTGATGGCCATCATGCCCAGGGCGGTACGGAACGGGACGTCGCGGGGACGCTGGAGCAGGTTGTGGCTCCGGTAGTCCTTCAGGTAGCGAGCCTCCATGAACGGATAGAACAGGGAGAGCATGACCAGGATGCCGGGTAGCACCACTGTCGGCCAGAACAGCGGCGGAATCACGTAGCCGTCGCCGATCGGGATGAAGATCTCCCAGTCCGGCATCAACCGGGTCGAGCCGTCCAGGAACATGACGTACCAGTCGGGCTGGCTGGCCGCGGAGACGACCCACGCCTCGTACGGGCCGAACAGCCAGACCGGGTTGATCTGGAACAGACCGCCCATCAGCGCGATCACGCCGAAGACGACCATGAAGAAGCCGCCCTGCTTGATCGCGTACCGGGGGAACATCCGCTCGCCCACGACGTTGCCGTTGGTCCGGCCCGGGCCCGGCCACTGGGTGTGCTTCTGCTTGAAGACCAGCCCGAGGTGGACGCTGATCAGCGCGACCAGCAGGCCGGGGATGAGCAGCACGTGCGCGATGAAGAACCGGCTGATGATGATCGTGCCGGGGAACTCGCCGTTGAAGACCGAGGAGGTCACCCAGGAGCCGATCACCGGGATGGAGAGCATGATCGCCGAGGCGATCCGCAGGCCGGTGCCGGAGAGGCCGTCGTCCGGCAGCGAGTAGCCGGTGAAGCCGGCCAGGAAGCCGACCCAGAACAGCAGCGAGCCGATGATCCAGTTGGTCTCCCGCGGCTTACGGAACGCGCCGGTGAAGAAGATCCGGAGCATGTGCACCACGATCGCGGCCATGAACAGCAGCGCGGACCAGTGGTGCATCTGCCGCATGATCAGGCCACCCCGGACGTCGAACGAGATGTCCAGGGTCGAGGCGTACGCGGCCGACATCGGCGTGCCCCGCAGCGGAGCGTAGCTGCCGTTGTAGATGACCTCGGTCATCGCCGGCTCGAAGAAGAACGTCAGGAAGACACCGGTCAGCAGCAGGACGATGAACGAGAAGAGCGCGATCTCGCCCAGCAGGAACGACCAGTGGTCCGGGAAGACCTTGTTCAGCAGCCGGCGCAGCGGGGTCGCTACCTGGAAGCGCTCGTCGACGGCGCGGCCGGTCTTGGCGGGCATCGCCGCCATGTCAAACTTGCGCCGCTTCACGGCCGCTCCCAGAAGTCGGGCCCGACAGCCTCGGTGTAGTCGGACTTCGCCACGAAGTAGCCCTCAGCGTCCACTTCGATCGGCAACTGCGGCAGTCGCCGGCTGGCCGGACCGAAGATGGGCTTCGCGTTGTCGGTGATTAGGAACTGCGACTGGTGGCACGGGCAGAGCAGCCGGTTGGTCTGCTGCTCGTACAGGCTCGCGGGGCAGCCGGCGTGCGTGCAGATCTTCGAGTACGCGGCGTAGTTGCCCCACATGTAGTCGCCGTGGCCGACCCGCTCGTTGTTGCGACGCGACTCCTCGGCGTCGGCCTCGCGCAGGTGGATCAGCAGGGTGGGCGAGTCGGCGTGCAGGTTGCTCACGCCGTGCTCGATGCCGGGGAAGACGGTGATCTGGCCACCCGAGCTGATGTCTGCCGGTCGGATCGGCCGGCCGTCCTCGCGGACCAGTCGGATCTTCCGGCCCTCCTGCGGGCTGAAGCCGGTGGTCATCATCTGGTTGTTCTTGTGCGGGTTGGAGATCAACCCACCCACCAGCGGCGCCGCGGCGACCGCGCCGACCGGTGCCAGGCCGGCCAGCAGCGAGACGCCGAGCAGCGGACGGCGCTTCACGCCCAGCTCGTCGGCCATGTACGCCATGGTCTGTCCGGTGATCCGCTGGTCGTCGGCGGACACCGCGCCCTCGTGCCGGTCCTGGATCGACACCTCCTTGGGCAGCAACTTCTTGCCCCAGGTGAGGATGCCGAAGCCGAGGCCCAGCAGGGCGACTCCGAGGGTGAGGCCGAGCAGCGGGGTGTAGAGCTTGTCGCCGCCGCGACCCATCTCGTACTCCCACGGCCACCAGATGTAGACCACCAGGAAGGCCGTCGCGGCCAGGCCGGTGAGCAGGAACATCGCGGCCACCGTACGGACCAGCCGGCGCTCGGCCTTGCTGCCCGGCACGACCTGCGGCTCGTAGTGCACGATCTCGATGTCGTCCCGGCGAGCGCCCTCACGGACGATGTCGAACTGGCTCAGCCGGGGGTCGTTCACGTCTACCTGCTCGTGGCCCGGGTGGGCCGTGTGGGTGCTCATGCCGCCACCTCGCTCCGCTCGGCGCCGGCACGTGGCGGCACCACAGCACTGACTCGGGAGATCAGTTCGGTCACGACTTGCCTGCGATCCACAGGCTGGTGAAGACCAGCGCGACGATGCCGATCAGGAAGATCGCCACACCCTCGGTCGACGGGCCGTAGCGGCCCAGGTTGAACACGCCGCCCGGGTCGCTGTCGTGCTTCAGCGACTGCTGGATGTAGGCGATGATGTCCGCCTTCTGCTCCGGCGTGATCTGGTTGTCGCCGAACACCGGCATGTTCTGCGGTCCGCTCAGCATCGCCGCGTAGATCTGCCGGTCGGTGGCCGGCGAGAGGCTCGGCGCGTACTTGCCGGAGGAGAGGGCACCGCCGCCGCCGCTGAACGCGTGGCACTGGGAGCAGTTGATCCGGTAGAGCTCACCGCCCACCGCGACGTTGCCGTCGGCGTGCAGGTTGTCACCGGCCGGCACGACCGGGCCGCCACCCAACTGCTGGATGTACGCGGCCAACTGGTCGATCTCGTCGGGGCTGAACACCTCGGGCTTGCGCTGCGCCTGGGCCTCCTGCCGCGCCATCGGCATCCGGCCCGTGCTGACCTGGAACTCGACCGAGGCCGCGCCGACGCCGATGAGGCTCGGCCCGCGCCCCTCGACCCCCTGCGCGTTGCGACCGTGGCAGGTCACACAACTCACGTCGAACAGCGCCTTGCCGTCGGCGGCGGCCCCGCTCAACGGCGGGTTGTCCTGCGCCGACGCGCTCGGAGCCAGAAGCGTGTACGCGCCGCCGGCCAGCATCAACGCGGCGACCAGCCGGACCGCGGCACCCAGCCGGCGGCGGCCCCTGCTGCGTGCCACGGGCCGCCCGCGCAGCCGCGCGAGCAGACCGCGTCGGCGGTCGTTGTCAGAAGTCATGAGCTGTGTCCTTAACCGGTTGGACCTGTCTCAGGGGGTGGAGCGACGGCGCGCGGGCGCCAAGATCACTGGAGCCAGTAGATCATGGCGTAGAGCCCGATCCACACGACATCGACGAAGTGCCAGTAGTACGACACGACGATCGCCGAGGTGGCCTGCGCCGGGGTGAACCGGCCCATCGTGGTACGGATCATGAAGATCACGAAGGCGATCAGACCACCGATCACGTGCAGGCCGTGGAAGCCGGTGGTGAGGTAGAACATCGAGCCGTAACCGTCTTCGTTGATCTTGATGCCGTGGTGCACCAGCTCGCGGTACTCGTTCGCCTGACCCATCACGAAGATCAGGCCCATCACGAAGGTGATCGTGAACCAGCGCCGCAGCGCGTGCACGTCACCTCGCTCCGCCGCGAACACGCCGATCTGGCAGGTGATCGAGGAGAGCACCAGGATCAGCGTGAAGGTCGTCGCGTACGGGACGTTGAGTACCGCGGTGTGCTTCTCCCACTGCTCCGGCGCCGCCGCGCGGATGGAGAAGTACATCGCGAACAGCGCCGCGAAGAACATGAGTTCGCTGGAGAGCCAGACGATCGTCCCGACGCTGACCATGTTGGGACGCGTCAGGGAGTGGATCCGGCTCTTGTCAATGGCTGGGGCCGCAGTCACGCGGTCATTATTGCCCTTGACCACGGCCGGCGATCAGCGGGGGGCCAAACCCAGGGGCAGATGGCCCGATCGGTACCGTCCGGTTCGCCTGACCTAGGCTGATTGGCGTGCTGCACGTCGATCCGATCTTCCTGGCCGCACCGGCCGCGCCGCAGCTCACGGCGGGCCTGCCCGGCCCCGGCGGCGCCTCGGTGCTGGCGGCCGAGGGCGCCCTGCCACCGTTCTCGGTGACCACAGTGGTCACCGAGGCCCGGCTGGACAACTGGCTCGCCGTCGTCCTAGTGCTCGCCGCCGGTCTCTACCTCTACGGAGTGAACCGCCTGCGGGTACGCGGCGACCGCTGGCCGGTCGCACGTACGGTCTTCTTCCTGGGGCCCGGCCTCGGCGGCATCGCCTCGGTCACCCTCACCGGCCTGGGCGCGTACGACACCACGCTGCTGTCGGTGCACATGGTCCAGCACATGGTGCTGTCCATGGTGTCGCCGATCTTCCTGGCGTTGGGCGCACCGGTGACCCTGGCCCTGCGGACGCTGCCGCCCAGCCCGCGCAAGCGCCTGCTCGCGGTGGTGCACAGCCGGATCGCCCGGATCTACAGCTTCCCGCTGGTGGCGTTCGCCATCTTCGTGGTCAACCCGTTCGCGCTCTACTTCACCGACCTGTACCGCTACACGCTGGAACACGGCTGGGCGCACGAGCTGGTGCACGCGCACTTCATCATGACCGGCTGCGTGTTCTTCTGGCCGCTGCTCGGCCTGGACCCGCTGCCGGGCCGCTGGCCGCACCCCGCCCGGGCGCTGCTGATGCTGCTGTCGGTGCCGTTCCACACCGTGCTCGGGCTGACCATCATGCAGAGCAGCACCCTCTTCGGCGGCGACTGGTACCCCTCGCTGGGTCTGAGCTGGGCCGATCCGCGGGAGGACCAGGTGCTCGCCGGCGGCATCCTGTGGGCCGGTGGCGAGTTCGTCAGTGTGACCATGCTCGCCGTCCTGGTCGTGCAGTGGATGCGCCACGCCGAACGGGAGGCCCGCCGGGTCGACCGCGAACTCGACCGCCAGGAGGCTCGCCAGCGCGCCGCCGAGGCCACCGGCTGACCTCGCCGACCGTCACGGGGGGCGTGCGGCGCAGGGCACACCGACCGGTACGATCGGCCACGCAGCTACGAGGTGAAAGCCGTCTCGAAGCCATCAGCGGGCGGGTCATCCGGCTCGCCGCGATCCTCGGTGGCGAGCGGCAGGAAGCGAAGCGGAGTGTCGGCATGAGCGATCGTCTGTGCACCGTCCTGCTCTACAGCGACGACCCGCAGGTACGGGACCGGATGCGGCTCGCCGTCGGCACCCGCCCCGCGGCCGATCTGCGCATCGAGTTCGTCGAGGCGTCCACCTACGCCGAGTGTGTCCGGCTGGTCGACGACTACGAGATCGACCTGATGCTGCTCGACGGCGAGGCCTCCCCCGGTGGCGGCATCGGCATCGCCCGGCAGATCAAGGACGACTTCGACGAGGCGCCCCCGACCTGTGTGGTGATCGCCCGGGCCGCTGACCGTTGGCTCGCCGCGTACGCCGAGGTCGACGCCACCCTGGTTCACCCGCTCGACCCGGTGACGGCCGCCGCCACCGTGACCGAGCTGCTGCGGACGCACGCGCCCGCCGCCTGACGTTCCGCACCGGCACCGCCACGGCGCCGGGACGAGCCGGCGCCGGTCCCCACCCGCACTCGTCTGCTCGGGAGGCCCGCAATGGGCGAACGGACCTGGCCGCACCTGCTCACCGCGCTGCTGCGCGGGGAGGAACTCTCCGCCGCCGACACCGCCTGGGCGATGGGCGAGATCATGTCCGGCGCGGCGGCGCCGGTGCAGATCGCCGGCTTCGCCGTGGCGCTGCGTGCCAAGGGCGAGACACCGGCGGAGTTGGGCGGGCTGGTGGAGGCGATGCTCAGCCGCGCTGTCCCGGTCGGCCTCCCCGAGCAGGTACGCGCCAGCGCGCTGGACGTGGTCGGCACCGGCGGAGACCTCGCCCACACGGTGAACATCTCCACGATGACCGCCCTGGTCGTCGCCGGTGCCGGGGTACGGGTCGTCAAGCACGGCAACCGGGCCGCGTCCTCCTCCTGCGGCACCGCCGACCTGCTGGAGTTCCTCGGCGTACCGTTGGATCTCGGCCCCGAGCAGGTGGCCCGGTGTGTGGCCGAGGCGGGCATCGGATTCTGCTTCGCCGCCCGGTTCCACCCCGGCATGCGCCACGCCGGCCCGGTCCGCCGGGAGCTGGGCGTGCCGACCGCGTTCAACTTCCTCGGCCCGCTGACCAATCCGGCGCGTCCCCGCGCCGGCGCGGTCGGCTGCTTCGACGCCACCATGGCTCCGGTGATGGCCGCCGTGTTCGCCGCCCGAGGCGACTCGGTGCTGGTGATGCGCGGCGAGGACGGCCTGGACGAGTTCAGTACCGCCGCGCCGACCCGCTTCTGGGTCGCCCAGGGCGGCACCGTCAGGGAAGCCCTGGTCGACGCGACCGACCTCGGGGTACCCCGGGCCACCCTCGCTGACCTGCGGGGCGGTGACGCCGCGTACAACGCGCAGGTGGCCCACCGTCTGCTCGCCGGTGAGTCCGGCCCGGTCCGCGACGCCGTCCTGGTCAACGCCGCCGCGGCGCTGGCCACTCAGGGCCCGCTGGACGGCGACCTCACCACCGCGCTCCGCGCCGGCCTGGACCGCGCCGCCGAGTCGATCGACTCCGGCGCCGCCGCCCGCACCCTGGACCACTGGATCAAGGTCGCCCAGAGCATCCAGACCTCCTGACCAACCCCGCTCGCCCCCAGTGGGGGCGGCAGAGGTGTCGGAGCGGCGTGGGAAACTACAGGTGAGTAATTCCTACGATCGTCCCTCGGCCCCGCACCGTCGAGCCGGAACGCAGCGGTCCCACGCTACGACGGCCACCCCGGTGCCCCCGCCGGCCGGCAAGCGCCGCCGCGACCAGGGCCGAGCAGCAGGAGGAGGTCTATATGGCCGAGCGCGAGCTGCACTGCGACACCTGCGAAGGCCCACAACTGTTCGAGGTGCCGCCCTGCCTCGACGGCCACGGCCCCACCTGCCCCGAACTGGCCTGCACCCGCTGCGGCACCGCCCTCTTCCTCGCCCCCACCCCCACTCCCCTCCGCCACCCCCTCCCCACCCCCCGCCGCGCCGCCTAACCCCCTCCCCCTCCCTCCTCTCCCTCTCCCACGCCCCCTTTCCGCGTCGATCTTGCACTTTCCGTCCCCGCAAAACGCCACATCCCTGACAAAAGCGCGACCGAAACTGCAAGATCGACGCGCAGGGGCGCGCGAGGGACGCGCAAGGGGCGGGGACGTGCAGGGTGAGGGGCGCGGGTCGGGGCGCGCGGGGTGGGAATGCGCGAAGGCCCGCCTCCTGAAGGAGGCGGGCCTTCGTGGGTGTCGGGGTGGGTGGGTCAGTGTTCGGCGGTGCGGCGGGTGCCGCTGTAGTACTCGAACAGCAGGCCGCAGGCGGCGAAGATGACCGCGACGGCACCGAGGCCGAGCAGCCACATCTGCCAGAAGACCAGACCCAGACCGGCGATCGTGGCGGCCAGCGCCAGCCCGAACGGCCAGTAGCTGCCCGGGCTGAAGAAGCCGATCTCGCCCGCACCGTCGGCGATCTCACCGTCCGGCCGGTCCTCCGGACGCAGGTCGATGCGCCGCGAGACGAACCAGAAGAAGCCGCCGCACATCGAGCAGAGCAGGAACGACAGCAGCAGGGCCACCGTGCCGATCCACTCGACGCGACCGCCGGAGTCGGCCCAGGTCCAGCCGCCGTACAGGACGGCCGCGAATAGCAGGAACGCGGCAATGGTCAGGAAGATGCGCCACTCGGTCTTCATGCCCGTTGCCTCAGCTTCCCGCGCCGACGGGCGCGCTGCCCTGGTTGAAGTTGTCCTGGGTACGCCGCGTCTCGAACGGCTTGGTGGTGATCGCGTACGGCTCCTCACCGATCGCGGTCAACGCCTCCTGGGTCGAGGCACCGTCCTGCTTGGCCGCGAGGAAGCGGTCGAAGTTCTCCGGCGAGACGACCCGCAGCTCGAAGTTCATGAAGGCGTGGTAGCTGCCGCACAGCTCGGCGCAGCGGCCCACGTAGGCGCCCTCGGACTCCAGCGAGGAGACCTCGAAGACGTTGCGGATGCTGCCGGGCATGACGTCCCGCTTGAACAGCATCTCCGGCACCCAGAACGAGTGGATGACGTCCTTGCTGGTCTCCTCGAACCGGATGGACCGGTTGCTCGGCAGCACCAGGATCGGGATGACCTCGCTGGTGCCCAGCACCGAGGCGGTGGTGTTGGCGTCGACGCCCTGGCCGTCGCGGTAGTTGAACTGCCAGTTCCACTTGAAGGCGACCACCTCGACCGTCACGTCGGGGTTGCGGGTGGTCTTCACCACGTCGGTCTGCACGATCGCGGTGTAGTAGAAGAGCACGGCGACGATCAGCACCGGCGCGATGGTGTAGAGGAACTCCATCGGCAGGTTGTAGCGGGTCTGCACGGGCAGCTCGTTGCCGCGCTTGCGGTACCGCACCACGCACCAGAAGATCAGGCCCCAGACGAAGACACCGACCGCGAGCGCCGCGATGCACGAGGCGATCCACAGGTCGTACATCCGCCGGGCCTCCGGGGTGATGCCACCCTGCGGCCAGCCGAAGCCCCCGAACGCCGCGCCGACGTCACAGCCCGTGAGCAGGACCAGCAGCGCCGCCCCACCGAATCCGAGCCCGGCGAGACGCCCGGCACGACGCCCCCGCCGAGCACCGGCTCCCGGGGATGCGTTGTGCCGTACGGCCGTCGGCCGTACCTCCGAACTCCTTGCGACCACCTGGTCCTGCCTCCCTAGCGCGCCGCGGTGTCTTCATCTGGCCGGCTCCGCCGAGCGGAGCCGCCACACCAGCGGCAAAGGCGTCACCGACGGTCGCAGATTACTCGACCATGACGGGCTCGACCCGGTTGGGGTCAGTGTCCGCCCCCGACGGGGGATCTTGTCGCGGCGCAGGGCGATAGCGTGGGTAGATGTGATTCCATCCTCGGTCTACCTGGACGCCGCCACCGCCGCGCCGCTGCACCCGGTAGCGCGGCAGGCGCTGCTGGCCGCCCTCGACGACGGTTGGGCCGACCCCGACCGGCTCTACACCTCCGCCCGGCGGGCGCGCCAGTTGCTCGACGCCGCGCGCGAGGCCGCCGCACAAACCCTGGGCGTACGCCCCGACGAGCTCTCCTTCACCAGCAGCGGTACGACCGCAGCCCACTCCGCCGTGCTCGGCGGCCTGCGAGGACGACGACGTGCCGGTGCCGTGCTTGTGCATTCGGCGATCGAGCACTCCGCGGTGCTGCATGCGGCGCAGCAGCACACGGCGGGCGGTGGTACGGCCGTCGAGGTGCCGGTCGACCGGCTCGGCCGGCTGGACCTGGACGTCTGGTCGACGGCGGTCACCGGCTCGGGGGTGGCGCTGGCCGCCCTGATCGCGGCCAGTCACGAGGTGGGCACGCTCCAGCCGGTGGAGGCAGCGGCGGCGGTCTGCGTCGATGCGGGGGTGCCGCTGTACGTCGACGCCGCCCAGTCGGTGGGGCGGATGCCGGTGCCGCCGGGCTGGTCGGTGCTGACCGCGAGCGCCCGCAAGTGGGGTGGCCCGCCCGGCGTGGGGCTGCTGGTGGTGCGCAAGGGCACCCGCTGGGAGTCGCCCTGGCCGGCCGACGAGCGTGAGTCGGGGCGTACGCCCGGCACGGTGAACCTGCCGGCGGTGGTCGCGGCGGCGGCGAGCCTGCGCGCGGCGGCGGCCGACGCGGCGGCTGAGGCGGCCCGGTTGACGCCCCTGGTGGACCGGATCCGGGCCCGGGTGGCGGCCGAGGTGCCCGACGTGGAGGTGGTCGGTGATCCCGAGCACCGGTTGCCGCACCTGGTGACCTTCTCCTGCCTGTACGTCGACGGCGAGGCGCTGCTGCACGCGCTGGACCGGCGTGGCTTCGCGGTCTCGTCGGGCTCCTCCTGCACCTCCTCGACGCTGCGCCCGTCGCACGTGCTGGAGGCGATGGGGGTGCTCTCGCACGGCAACGTCCGGGTCTCGCTGCACTCCGGCAGCACCGAGGCGGACGTGGAACGGTTCCTCGCCGAACTGCCCGGCATCGTCGCCGACCTGCGGGCCCAGGCCGGGGTGGTCGGGCTGTGACCGCCGAACCGGACGAGGTCCTCGACTGTCTCGGTCAGCGCTGCCCGCTGCCGGTGATCGCGCTGGCCCGCCGGCTGCCGGCGCTTCCGGTCGGCGCGGTGCTGCGGGTGCTGGCTGACGATCCGGCGGCGGCGGTGGACATTCCGGCCTGGTGCCGGATGCGTGACCAGGAGTTCCTCGGCACCACCGGCACCGCCCACCACGTCCGCCGCCGACAGTGAAAGGAAGGGCACCTTGTTAACGCCTCGCGCATAGGCGGGGCCCCCGGTTAACAACGTGATGCCCGCTGATCGTGCAGATCGGTGTAGACCGTGACAGCCCGGGTATCGACGACCGTCTCGTAGCTGGCGCCCTCGGGCAACACCGTCGATGCCGCCGACGGTGCCGCGACGGAGACCGGCTCGCCGGCCGTCGACCAGCGCATCCCGGTCACCGCCGCCGCACCGAGGACGACAACAGCTACTCCCGCTGTCGCCAGTCGACGTCGTACAGGCGGGAGTCTAGAAGTACGAGACCAACCGGACGCGTGCCGGCGACGGTCAGGGCAGCAGGTGCGGCCGGATCTCGTCGGCGGCCTCGTCGCCGTACGACTCGGCGAGGCGCTTGACGAACAGGTCCCGCCGCACCTGGTACTCCTGGGTGCCGACGGTCTCCAGCACCAGCGTGGCGAGCAGCGAGCCGACCTGGGCGGCGCGTTCCAGCCCGACGCCCCAGGACAGCGCGGTGAAGAAGCCGGCACGGAAGCCGTCACCGACCCCGGTGGGGTCGACCGCCTGCGCCTCCCGGGCGATCGGTACGTGGATCGGGTCGATGTCCCGCCCCACGATCTCCACCCCGCGCTTGCCCAGCGTGGTGACCCGGATCTTGACCCGGTCCAGCAGTTGATCGTCGCTCAGCCCGGCCTTGCTCTGCAGCAGCGACTTCTCGTAGTCGTTGGTCATCAGGTAGTCGGCGCCGTCGACCAGCCCGACCACGTCCGTGCCGTCCATCCGGGCGAGCTGCTGCGACGGGTCGGCGGCGAACGGGTAACCGCGCTCCCGGCACTCCGCGGAGTGGCGCAGCATCGCCTCCGGGTCGTTGGCGCCGACCAGCACCAGGTCGAGCCCGCCGAGGCGCTCGGCGACCGGCTGCAACTCGATGTTGCGGGCCTCGCTCATCGCGCCCGCGTAGAACGAGGCGATCTGGCACATGTCGGTGTCGGTGGTGCAGACGAAACGCGCGGTGTGGGCCACCTCGCTGACGTGCACCGAGTCACAGTCCACCCCGTGCCGTTCCAGCCAGGAACGGTAGTCGGCGAAGTCGGCGCCGACGGCGCCGAGCAGCACCGGCCGCAGCCCGAGCTGCCCCATGCCGAACGCGATGTTGGCCGCCACCCCGCCGCGACGCAGCACCAGGTCGTCCACCAGGAAGGAGAGCGACACCTGGTGCAGCTGGTCGGCGATCAACTGGTCAGCGAACCGACCCGGAAAGCTCATCAGGTGATCGGTAGCGATCGAGCCGGTTACGGCGATCTTCATGGCAGCCCTCAGGGTCGATAACAGAGCCCGAACAGCCTACCGCCCCCACCCACCGCCCCACACCCATCCACCCCCACCCCACCCGCCTTGTCGATCAAGAGGTTTTGGTCGGATGTCGGCGACTATCCGACCAAAACCTCTTGATCAACAAGGGGCAGTGGCTGGTGGGGGGACGACGAAGGGGACGGCCTTCGGCCGTCCCCTTCGTCGTGGAGTGATCAGCTGGGTCAGCTGAACGAGTCACCGCAGGCGCAGGAGTTGCCCGCGTTGGGGTTGTCGATGGTGAAGCCCTGGGCGTCGATCCGGTCGGCGAAGTCGATGGTGGCGCCGGCCAGGTACGGAGCGCTCATCCGGTCGACGACGACCTCGACACCGTCGTAGTCGGTGACGACGTCACCGTCGAGGGAACGCTCGTCGAAGAAAAGCTGGTATCGCAGGCCGGAGCAGCCGCCCGGCTGCACGGCAACCCGGAGCCGCAGGTCGTCGCGGCCTTCCTGCTCGATCAGGGCCTTGACCTTCTGCGCCGCGACGTCGGTGAGGACGACGGACGTGGGGGCCTTGGCCTCGGTCGACTCGGTCTGCGCTGGCGTGGTCACGTGGAATTCTCCCTGCGCGCGTTCGGTGTGGTCTTCCCCTGGCCAACATCATCCGCCGGTCAGCGATTCCCACAGTGGTCCAGTTCTCGATTGTAGGCCGCCGACGGCCCCGTCACCCGATGGCGTGACCAGCCGCTCTGCCGGGGACCGCGGCCAGCGGCCAAACCGGGGCCTCCAGCAGCGTCAGCGGCTCCACTGGCGGGCCAACCGGGCACCGAGCGCCCGAAGCCCCTCCCCCGGGCGTTCCAGGGCCGCGCTCAGGCCGCCGCGCTCCTCCCCACCGAAGTGTTCCACCAGGCTGTACGCCTCGGTGACCCCGACCGAGGCGGCCTCCCGCCGTCCGGTGCTCACCTGACCGGCCAGCACGACGCACGGTACGCCCTGGTCACGCGCTGCCCCGGCGACGCCCGCGACCACCTTGCCGCGCAGCGACTGGTGGTCGAACTTACCCTCCCCGGTGATGACCAGGTCGACACCGTCGAGCGCGGCGTTCAGGCCGACGGCCCGGCTGACCAGCCCGATCCCGGACTCACAGCGGCCACCGAGGGCCAGCAACGCCGCCCCGATGCCGCCGGCCGCGCCCCCGCCCGGCAGCGCACCCAGGCCGCTGGGGCAGCCGGGCACCTGCTGCTGGAGCACCTCGGCCCAGCGTTGCAGGGCGGCGTCGAGCAGCAGCACGTCGGCCCGGTCGGCGCCCTTCTGCGGCCCGAAGACGTTGCTCGCCCCGTGCAGCCCGAGCAGCGGGTTGTCGACGTCGGTGGCGGCGATCAGCCGTACGTCGCGCAGCCGGGGTGCCCCGTCGAGGGTGGCCACGGCGGTCAGCGCGGCGCCACCGTACGGCAGGGCCGTCCCGGTGTCGTCCAGCGCGACGGCACCCAGCGCGGCGAGCATCCCCGCGCCGCCGTCGTTTGTCGCCGAACCGCCCAGCCCGACCACCACCGTGCGGGCACCGGCCTCCACCGCGGCCGTGATCAGCAGCCCCAGCCCGTACGAGGTGGTGGTCCTCGGGTCGCGCTCGCCCGCGTCGAGCAGGTGCAGCCCGCACGCCTGTGCGCTCTCCAGCCAGGCGGTCGCCCCGTCGTCGGTGAGCAGGATCTCACCGGGGACCGGACGGCCCAGCGGGTCGACGGTGGCCACCGGGATCCGCCGACCGGGCAGCGCCGCGGCGAGCACGTCGACGAACCCGGGTCCCCCGTCGGCCAACGGCCTGACCAGCAGATCGTCGTCGGGGGCGATCTCCCGCCAGCCGTCGGCCACTGCGGCGGCCACCTGAGGTGCCGACAACGTGCCGGCGAACTTGTCCGGACAGAGCAGTACGCGCATGCCTGGCAGTGTGGCAGCCCACAGCGGCGAGGGCGGCGCACGTGCCTCGCTGTGGGACCATGGAGGGCGTGACGTCGACCTGGGTTGAGCCCTCAAACACCGCCACTGCGTTGCTGCTCCTCGGCCGCGGCAGCGACCCCGCCACCGAACGTGGCGTGGAGTGTCCGGGTGACCTGCCGGCGCCGAGCGACCCCGACCTGGTGGCCCGGGCCAGAGCGGCGAAGGCCGCCCTCGGCGACAAGGTCTTCGTGCTGGGCCACCACTACCAGCGCGACGAGGTGATCCAGTTCGCCGACGTGACCGGCGACTCGTTCAAGCTGGCCCGCGAGGCCGCCGCCCGGCCGGATGCCGAGTTCATCGTCTTCTGCGGTGTGCACTTCATGGCCGAGAGCGCCGACATCCTCACCTCCGACACGCAGCGGGTCGTCCTGCCCGACCTGGCGGCCGGCTGCTCGATGGCGGACATGGCGGCGCTGCCGCAGGTCGAGAATGCCTGGGACGTGCTCACCGAGTTGGGCATCGCGGCACAAACCGTGCCGGTGACGTACATGAACTCCTCGGCCGACATCAAGGGTTTCGTCGGCCGCAACGGCGGGGTGGTCTGCACCTCGTCGAACGCGAAGCGGGCCCTGGAGTGGGCCTACCAGCAGGGTGAGAAGGTGCTCTTCCTGCCCGACCAGCACCTGGGCCGCAACACGGCGGTGCTGGAGATGGGCTTCTCGCTTGACGACTGCGTGCTCTACGACCCGCACAAGCCGGGCGGCGGGCTCACCCCCGAGCAGCTGCGCGACGCCCGCATGATCCTCTGGCGCGGGCACTGTTCGGTGCACGGGCGATTCACCCTGGACAGTGTGAACGACGTCCGGGAGCGGGTGCCCGGGGTCAATGTGCTGGTGCACCCGGAATGTCGGCACGAGGTGGTCAACGCCGCCGATCTGGTGGGTTCGACCGAGTACATCATCCGGACCATCGAGGCGGCGCCGGCCGGTTCCGCGTGGGCGATCGGCACCGAACTGAATCTGGTACGCCGGCTCGCGCTGGCCCATCCGGACAAGCAGATCATGTTCCTCGACCGGGCGGTCTGCTACTGCTCGACGATGAACCGCATCGATCTGCCGCACCTGGTCTGGGCTCTGGAGGAGCTGGTGGCGGGCCGGGTGGTCAACCAGATCACCGTCGACGCCGACACCGCGCACCACGCCCGGGTGGCCCTGGATCAGATGCTCGCGCTGCCCGGCGCTTGACCGGACAGCAATCACTCTCGGTAACAACACTTGTACGCGAAAGTGCCGGATCACCGATAAATGCCCTCCAATGCGGTGTGACCGAATCCATTCTCATCACGGAGGGCTATGCTGCCGGGCGATGGCACCCGCGGCGCGTGCGTTTGAGCGCGACCGCTTCCCGGGTAGCGACCGGTGGTGTCCCCACATCGAAACGGCAGCACGCACGCGCTGGAGGTTGCGTTGACCGACGACGTTCTGGTCGTACACGGAGGCACCCCGCTACAGGGGCGGATCCGCGTGCGTGGTGCGAAGAACCTGGTTTCCAAGGCAATGGTCGCCGCCCTGCTCGGTGACAGCCCGAGCCGGCTCTTCGACGTACCCAAGATCCGTGATGTGGAGGTTGTCCGAGGGCTGCTCGGCCTGCACGGTGTCAAGGTCAGCGACGGCGTCGAGGACGGCGAGCTGGTCTTCGACCCGGCGAACGTGGAGAGCGCCAGCACCGACCAGATCAACGTGCACGCCGGCTCCAGCCGGATTCCGATCCTGTTCTGCGGGCCGCTGCTGCACCGTCTCGGCCACGCCTTCATACCGGACCTGGGCGGCTGCCACATCGGGCCCCGGCCGATCGACTTCCACCTCCAGGCGCTGCGCGAGTTCGGTGCGACGGTCGAGAAGACCCCGGAAGGGCTGCACCTGTCCGCGCCGAACGGCCTGCACGGCACCAAGTTCGCGCTGCCCTACCCGAGTGTGGGCGCGACCGAGCAGGTGCTGCTCACCGCGGTGATGGCCGAGGGCGTCACCGAGCTGCGCAACGCCGCCGTGGAGCCGGAGATCATCGACCTGATCTGCGTCCTGCAGAAGATGGGCGCGATCATCAAGGTGCACACCGACCGGGTGATCGAGATCCAGGGCGTACCGAAACTCCACGGCTACACCCACCGGCCGATCCCGGATCGGATCGAGGCGGCGAGCTGGGCGGCGGCGGCACTGGCCACCCGCGGTCACGTGGAGGTGCTCGGCGCCGAGCAGGCCGACATGATGACCTTCCTGAACGTGTTCCGCTCGATCGGCGGCGAGTACGAGGTCACCGACACCCGTCCCCCGCGCCCGGGGCAGCCGGGCCAGGAGGGCGGCATCCGCTTCTGGCACCCGGGCGGCGAACTCCAGGCCACCGCGCTGGAGACCGACGTGCACCCGGGCTTCATGACCGACTGGCAGCAGCCGCTGGTGGTGGCGCTGACCCAGGCCCGGGGCCTGTCGATCGTGCACGAGACGGTCTACGAGCAGCGGCTGGGCTACACCGAGGCGCTCAACTCGATGGGCGCCAACATCCAGGTCTACCGGGACTGCCTGGGCGGCACCCCGTGCCGCTTCGGCCGGCGCAACTTCAAGCACTCGGCGGTGATCGCCGGGCCGAGCAAGCTGCACGCTGCCGACCTGGTCATCCCCGACCTGCGGGCCGGCTTCAGCCACCTGATCGCGGCGTTGGCCGCCGAGGGCACCTCCCGGGTGTACGGCGTAGACCTGATCAACCGGGGCTACGAGGACTTCGAGGCCAAGCTCGCCGACCTCGGCGCGCACGTCGAGCGGCCGTAATCCCGACCACACCACCAGTTGTCCGCCACGTGGCCGTCACACCCGCGATGTGCAACGGCCACGTGGCGTTGGCTACCCTTGCCGCGTGCCGTCGCTGTTTCGTCGCAAGTCCGCCGACCTCGCCGACCCCGCCACCGAGCCGCTGACCCCGGCCGAGGAGGAGGCCGAGGCCAATCGTCCGCGTGGTTACACCCCGAGCAAGGGACGTGAGACGCCGAAGCGCCCCACCAGTGGCCGTCGCCCACCGGGCACGACCAAGCCGCTGAGCAAGGAGGAGGCGAAGGCCCTTCGGCGGCAGCGGCGGGCCGAGGCGGCCGCGGAGTTCCGGCGTGAGGGCGGCCCCCGCGACCGGGGTCCCGAGCGCCTGCTCGCCCGCAACGTGGTCGACGCCCGGCGTACGGTCGGCACCTGGTTCTTCGGTGGTGCGCTGATCGTGCTGATCGGCTCGAACCAGGCGATGCCCCCGGCGGTCCGGCTGGCCTCCAACCTGCTGTGGGGTGCTCTGGCCATCGGCGTGGTGATCGACTCGGTGCTGATCTCTCGCAAGATCAAGAAGCTGGTCCGGACCCGCTTCCCGCAGTCCACCCAGCGGATGGGATCGCTGTACCTCTACGCGATCATGCGGGCGATCACCTTCCGGAAGCTGCGTACCCCGGAGCCCAAGGTCACCATCGGCGACCCCGTCTGAGCAGCTCAGGGCACGCCGAGCAGGCGCAGCAGCGCCGTGGTGCCGGCTGCGGCGACGACCACGAGCACGAACGGCGCTCGCCGCCACGCCAGCACCACGCCCACCAGCACCCCGGTCGGCCGGGCCCAGCCGGCGAACCCGGCACCCTCGGTCAACGCCGCGGTCGCCGCCAACGCCGCCAGCAGGGCCGCCGCGGCGACCGGCAGCAGTTGCCGCGCCCACGTCGGCAGGTCGAGCCGGTCACGCAGCAGCACCCCGGAAACCCGGAAGGCGTACGTCCCGACGGCCAGCGCCACGATCACCGCGATCAGCACGACGACTCCTTCCGGCCGACCGGCACCGCGTGGGCCTCGTCCGCGGGCTCGACGACCTGTGCGGTCGGGGCCGCCGGTGGCCGCCTGAGCCGGTGCACGGCCAGCAACGCCGGCCCGGCCAGCGCCAGCAGCACCGGCAGACCGGCCGGCAGCACCGGCGTGGTCAGCACCGCCAGCACCGCGCCACCCAGCGCGGCACGTCGGGTGTCCGGGTCGCGCAGGGTGGGCAGCAGCAGGGCGATCAGACCGGCGGGGAAGGCGGCGTCCAGCCCGAGCGTGGCCGGGTCTCCGGCCACCCCACCGGCCAGTACGCCGAGCACCGTGCCGGCATTCCAGGCCACGAAGAGCAGCGTGCCGGCCAGCCAGAACGCGCGGTGTCGCACCTCACCGGCCGGACGGGCGAGCGCGAAGGCGGTCGCCTCGTCGGTCATCAGGTGGCTGCCGAGCAGTCGTTGCCAGAGTCGGCGACCGAGGCTGTCGCCGAGGGTCAGCCCGAACGGCAGGTGTCGGGCGTTGAGCAGCAGTCCGGCCAGCACGGCGGCCATCGGGTTACCGGCAGCCGCCAGTCCGACCGCCATGAACTGCGCGCCACCCGCGTAGACGAACAGGGACATGGCGACGACGGCCCAGACGGGCAGCCCCGCGGCGACCGCCACCGCACCGAACGAGGCGCCGACGGCCACTATCGCCGCGCCGATGGCGGCGACGTCGCGGAGCATGCCGGCACCCGCTGTTCGTTCTGGCGTACGCATGGTTCATCATGATGAACAGGCCCTTCATGTTCGTCAAATAGAACAATGTGAACGACGGAGCGAACAATGCCCCCGGATCCTTCGCCCCCGCTGGCCACCATCGCCGCTGCCCTCCGCCAGGAAAGGCAGCGCGTCGGCATCTCGTTGACCGAACTCGCCCGCCGGGCCGGGATCGCCAAGTCGACCCTGTCGCAACTTGAGGCCGGCCTGGGCAACCCGAGCATGGAGACGCTCTGGGCCCTGTGTGTGGCGCTCGACATACCGTTCAGTCGGCTGGTCGAGCCACCGGCGAACTCGGTACGGGTGATCCGGGCCGGCGACGGCCCCCGGGTGCGCTCCGAGCACGCCGACTTCACCGGCACGCTGTTGACCGCCGGCACCGCGCACGCCCGCCGGGACGTCTACCTGATCGAGTTGGAGCCGGGGCGGATCCGCAACGCGGAGCCACACACGCCACGCACTGTCGAACACCTGGTGGTGGGGACCGGCCGGATGCGCTGTGGCCCGGAACACGAGCAGGTGGAACTCGGCCCGGGCGACTACGCCACCTTCGCCGGTGACGCGCCGCACCGGTACGAGGCCCTCGAACCGGGCACCTTCTTCGTACTGATCATGGAGCATTCCTGAGTCGCGCCCGGTGGGGGCCGGCGACCGGACGGCGTACGCAGCCCGCCGGGTTCGTCGTCGGAAGTCCGATTCGACCGAAGACCCAAATGTCCGGATCAACTGGATAACGTTTGGGTCCGTCGCGAGTGCCACAGTGGCGTCGACCGAGCCCACGCCGCTACCCTCCTTGCGCAGCCATTCGGTGCCGGGACGAGCGAGTTTGGCCGATTCCGGGCGGGTGCCCAGCGACCAATTTCCGACGAGGTGACATTCGCCGTGAGCGAGCGGACGCGAGCCGACCATCGGGGCGCGGCCGTGAGCGAGCGGACGCCGGTCCGCGGGCTGCGCATGGCTGAGTCCGGGCTGCCCGACCCGGTCGTCCCGGAGCGTCACCCGACCCGCCGCCCACGTCCTGGGCGGCACGACGGGTCCGGCGGATGAGTCGCGGCTACGCCGACCGGTGGCACGATCCCGCCGAGCCGTCCTGGGTCGTCGAGCCGACGACCGAATGGCAGCCCCAGTTCCCGGGCCAGCGTTACCCGGGCGACGACGGTCAGGACCATCAGCAGCCACGGGCGTGGGGTCGGGCGAGCGCGATCGGCCGGGCCGAGGTGCCACCGCTGGCACCCACCCGGCCCGACGGTACGTACGTGGGTCGTTCCTGGAACGACGAGCCGGACGGCTGGCCGGGTCGCCAGGACGGGCCTGCTCAGCGGCGTCCCGACGGCGGCAACGGCGGACGCCCGTACGACCAGCCCCCGTATCCGGGCAACCAGCCGGGGCGGCCGGACGGCCGGTGGTCACCGCCCGTCGAGCCGGTACGCGGACGCGACGGTGTCACCTGGTCCGACGCCGGTCCACAGGCGACCGGTGTCACCGGCGCGCCGGTCCAGCGCGACCAGCGCGTCGGTGAGCGGTACGCCCAGCCCGACGTCGACGGGTACCCGCCGCACCGGGATCGCCGGGACCGTGGCGGCTTCGAGCCGCCCGAGCGACACGCCCCCGACCGGTACGCCCGGCGGCAACCCGACCGAGGCGAGCCCGACCGCCGCCAGCCTGACCCACGTGGGCCCGACCGCTATCCGCACCACGATCCGCAGTGGCGCGACCGCGATGCCGACCGGCATGCCCAACGCCCACGTCGACCCGAGCCGACCGACGGCGATCCGTACCGGCGTGGCGCGCCCGGGTCGCCGGCCGGGCGACCGGAGCGCGGTTGGGCACCCGAGCCCGGCGGGGAAACCCGCCGCCCCGCCATGCACCGACCCGTCGAGGACGCCGACCGCCGCTCCCCCGCCGACGACTCGCGGCGTCCCCGCTACCAGTGGAGCAGCCACCCCGGTCAACCCAGCTACGACGACGGGCCGCGGGTGGACGGCTATCGGGAGCAGTTCACCGTCGGTGACCCCGATGCTGCCCCGTACCCCGACGGTTACGTCGACGACGAGCCAGCCCGTCGGCCGCACGACGAGCAGGCCCGCCCCGACTGGTCGCCGGAGCTCTCCCGCACCGAGCCGGCTGTCCGAGACCCCCAGCGGTACGCCGAACCGCCGCGCCGCGACCTCCCCTGGCCCGAGCCGGGGCCGCTGCGCCCGAGCGCCGGTCGAGACCACCGGGAGTACCAGCGTCCCGTCGTACCCGACACCGGCGACCGCCCCGGACGCGAGGCCCGGCGACCTGCCGCCCCTGCCCGGCCCGGGTCGGAGCGCCACCTGGACCGGCCGGCCGCGCAACGGCCCGACGCCGACCGTCCCGTCTCGCCCGCCCCCGACCACGACCCGCCCCGCCGTCACCTGTCGGTGGTGCCCGAGCAGCCCGTCTCCCCGGCCGCCGGGCGTGCCCGCCCGGTCTCCCCCGCCCCACAGCAGGGCCAGCCAGACCACATCCACCCCCACCGCGACCGGCCCGGCACCGTCGACCCGCACCGCGATCGGCCTGGCACCGTCGACCCGCACCGCGATCGGCCTTCAGTCCCGGCAGTGGCACGCGACTGGCCCGAGGGCGCAGGCCCGGTGCCGGACCGTCCCAGGGCCCCGCGCTCCGACCAACACCGGCCCGACCCGCACCCGCACCGCGCCGACCAGCCCTGGCCCGACCGTTCCCGGCCGATCCACGAGGCGCCCGAGCGCCCCGGACCGAGCCAGGCACGGCCGGAGCGCCCCGGGCCGAACCAGGAGCAACCGGAACGTCCGGGGCCGATCCACGAGCGGCCCGCCGCCTCGGGAGCCGACCGGGCAGGGGGTGGGGAGACGGTTCGACCCGCCCCGCTGCACCAGCACGAGGTACGCCCGGCACCACTGCACGAACACCAGGTGCGACCCGCGCCGCTGCACGACCAACCGGTGGTGGCCACTCCACCGCCGGTCCCGACCCCCGTGGTCGTGTCAGCACCCCCGGCCACCGCGCCGCCAACCCACCGGCCCGTCTCCGCGCCCCCGACCGCCGCGCCGCCAACCCACCGGCCCGTCTCCGCGCCCCCGACCGCCGCGCCGCCAACCCACCGGCCCGTCTCCGCGCCCCCGACCGCTGTGCCCCCGGCCGCTGGGCCGCCTGTTCACCGGCCCGTTTCCACGCCGCCCGCCTACGGGTCGGTCGCCACGCCGCCGATGCCGTCGCCGGTCTCGGGTCCGCCGACGTCCGGTGTCCCGGCCGCACCGCCCGTCGCCGGTCCTGGGTCCACCGCGACGCCTCCGCCACCTACCCGTTATGTCCCGCCGGTGCCGCAGACCTCGACACGGGTCGGCCCGCCGTCCGACGGACCGCAGGCATGGTTCGGGTCGCCCGCGCCCAGCCCGGCCCCCACCTCCGGGCGCGAGCATGTGACTCCCACCCGGTTCGACGAGTCGCCCGGCAGCGCCACGGCAGTCGGCGGATCAGAGCCGGTGAGCTGGCCCGACGACACGGAGGACACCCGGCCGGTCTCGGCACCGTCGATCGCCAGCGAACCGGACCCGGTATCGCCTCTCGCGGCGACGTCCCGCCAGACGTCGGCCCTCTCGCCGACCTCCGCGCCACCGAGCCACGGGACCACCGCACCGCCACCCACCGCACGGCCGGTCTCCGCACCACCGGCCGATCCGACGCCAGCTCCGCCACGGCACGCGCCAGTCTCCGCACCACCGGCCGATCCGACATCGGCACCGCCATGGCAGACGCCGGTCTCGGCACCACCGGTCACGTCCACCCCGGACACCCTTTCCCCGGCCACGGCGGAACCGGCGCGGCTGCCCTCCGCGCCGCAGGAGGCCGCCTCGCCGGCCATGCCGACACCAGACGCTGCCCTGCCGTCAACCCCCACGCCAACGGCGGTGCCAGTGTCCGCACCGCCAACTTCACCGCAGCCCGCGCCACCGATCCCCGCACCACCGATCACGTCCACCCCTGACTCCGCATCGCCAGCCACGGCCGGCCCGGACTCCACACCACCTGCCACCAGCCCGGACCTCACGTCACCGATTCCCACCGGCCTGGACTCGACACCACCACTCACCACCAGCCTGGACTCGACACCGCCGGCCACCACCAGTCCCGACTCGACACCACCGCTCACCGCCAGCCCGGACTCCGCCCCGCCGGTTGCGGCAGCACCGGTCTCCGCACCACCAGCAGACGAAACGCTCGCTCCGATCTCCGCGCCACCAGCAGAGGAAGCACTCAATCCGGTCTCCGCGCCGCCAGCAGACGAAGCGCTCACCCCGGTCTCCGTACCACCAGCAGACCAAGCGCTCACCCCGGTCTCCGCGCCGCCGGTTGAGGATGCGGTGGCGGTCGATGAGGAGCCGGAGCCGCCGGCCGATCCTGAACAGGTGCTGGCCAGTTACCGCTGGCGGTTGGACCCGGAGGACCTGCGCGAGGTCGTGGACGACCCGGAGGAACTGCGGACGGTACGGCAGCGGTTGACCGACAAGCTCGCCTCGGCCCTTGACAACCGCTCCCGAGCCCGCCTGCTGAGCCTGCGGGCGGTGGCTTCCCGGGTGCTCGGCGACCTCGACGACGCGCTGGACGACGGGCGGATGGCCCTGACCTACGCCGAGGCGACCGGGGAGTTGCGTCGGGTTGCGCTGGCCCAGGCACGGTTGGCGCATGTGCTGCGCTGGCGTGGTGACTTCACCGAGGCCGACCGGCTGTTCGCGGAGGCGAACTCGGCCGAGTTGCCGGACCGGTTGCGGGCGGCCCTGCACGAACACGCGGCGCGGTCCTGCTACGACCAGGGCCGGTTGATGGAGGCGTGTCACCACTTCGAACGGGCTCTCGACCTGCGCGGCGAGGGTGACGCCGAACTGCTCGCCCGGGTTCGGATCGGGCTGGACGCGGTGGCGGCACGCGCCGCGGAACGTGGCTTCGGGCCGTACCCCCGGGGGTGGGACGAGGTGTTGGACCGCGACCGCAGCCCGGTGCCCGCCCGCGACGGTGGTCAGGGTCTGTGGGGTTACGCGGACGCCGCCGGTGACATGGTCGTGCCGGCGCGCTACACCGAGGCGCAGCCGTTCTCCGACGGTCTGGCCTGGGTGCGTGGCCCGGAGTCGGACCGCTGGTCGTTGATCGGCCCGACCGGTGAGGTCGTGGTCGGTCCGACGTACCTCGCCGCCCAGCCGTTCTCCGACGGCCTGGCCTGGGTGGTACGCGACGACAGCGGTTGGCTCGCCGTGAACACCACGGGTGAGGTGGTCGTACCGCCGGGCTTCGGCGACGTGCGGCCGTTCCGCAAGGGGGTGGCGGCCGTACGCCGGGAGGGCTGGGGTGCGGTCGACGCGGCCGGTCAGATCGTGCTGCCGACCCGCTACCACGGGTTCCACACCAGGCTGGCCGACGGCCGGTACGTCGACGGTTTCACCGACGAGGGTCTGGCCGTCGTGGACCTGGCCGGACGCAAGGGCGTGGTGGACCGGACCGGTCAGGTGATCGTCGCACCCGCACACCCCGCGCTACTCATCCACCCGGTGGCCTTCCTCGCCACCAACGGCGTCGGCCGCTGGGGCGCCCTCGACCGCCGAGGCGCCCCCCTCATCGACCCGGTCTTCGCCCACCCGAACGACGTCATCACCCAGATCGAATCCCTCCTGACCGACACCACCCCCCTCCTCTGACCTCATCCCAGGGCAAAGTCGATCAAGAGGTTTGCGTCGTCGCATGCGGGGTTCGGTGACGCAAACCTCTTGATCAACCTGAGAAGTGGAGGGAGCGCGGAGGGTGGGGGTGCGGACTAGGCTCAGGGAATGGAATTCCGACACCTGGGCCGTTCCGGCCTGATGGTCAGCGAGATCTCGTACGGCAACTGGATCACCCATGGCTCGCAGGTCGAGGAGGATGCGGCGTTCGCCTGCGTCCGAGCCGCCCTGGACGCCGGCATCACCACCTTCGACACCGCCGACGTCTACGCCGGCACCCGGGCCGAGGACGTGCTCGGTCGGGCGCTGGAAGGCGAACGGCGGGAAGGCCTGGAGATCTTCACCAAGGTGTACTGGCCCACCGGCCCGGGCCGCAACGACCGGGGCCTGTCCCGCAAGCACATCATGGAGTCGATCAACGGTTCGTTGCGCCGACTGCGGACCGACTACGTGGACCTCTACCAGGCCCACCGGTACGACTACCACACCCCGCTCGAGGAGACGATGGAGGCGTTCGCCGACGTCGTGCACTCCGGCAAGGCGCACTACATCGGCGTCTCCGAGTGGAAGGCGTCGCAGATCCGCGAGGCCCACGCGCTGGCTCGCGAGCTGCGCATCCCGCTGGTCTCCAACCAGCCGCAGTACTCGATGCTCTGGCGGGTCATCGAGAGCGAGGTCGTGCCCACCAGCGAGGAGCTGGGCGTCGGGCAGATCGTCTGGTCGCCGATGGCGCAGGGCGTGCTGAGCGGCAAGTACCTCCCCGGTCAGCCGCCGCCCGCCGGTTCCCGGGCCACCGACGAGAAGTCGGGCGCGAACTTCATCGCCAAGTTCCTCACCGACGATGTGCTGACCCGCGTCCAGCAGCTGCGGCCGCTGGCCGACCAGGCCGGGTTGAGCATGGCTCAGCTCGCCATCGCGTGGGTGTTGCAGAACCCGAACGTCTCCTCGGCCATCATCGGCGCGTCCCGCCCCGAGCAGGTGCACGACAATGTCAAGGCGGCGGGCGTCAAGCTCGACGCCGGTCTGCTCAAGGCCATCGACGAGATCGTCGAGCCGGTGACCGAACGGGACCCGGCCCGTACCGAATCCCCGGCCGAACGGCCCTGAACGATTCCGGGCCGGTCGCCCTGTCAGGTCGACCGGCCCGGTCACGGTCACGTCGGAGCTAGCTCCAGAAGCGGACCAGCTCCAGGCCGGTGGCGTAGAGCCAGGGCGGCAGGCCGAGGAAGTCGGCGACCGCGAAGACCGCCGAGAAGAACCACCCACCGATGCGCGGGTTCCACAGCAGCGCGAAAAGCAGGATGAAACCGTACGGGGCGAACAGGTCGTACATCCGCCGCCACTGCGGGTCCAGCCACGGCTGGATCATGTTGCCGCCGTCCAGACCGGGCACCGGCAGCAGGTTGAGCACGCTCGCGGTCAGCTGGAGGAAGCCGAGCAGGGCCACCGCCGCCCAGAACTCCACCGGCCCGCCCCCGGCTGCGCCGAGGCGCAGCACCGCCACCAGCACCAGGGCGAACACCACGTTGGTGGCGGGACCGGCGAGGCTGACCAGGGTGTGGCGCAGTCGGCCCGCGATCACGTGCCGGTCCACCCAGACCGCACCGCCGGGCAGGCCGATGCCGCCGAGCAGCACCACGACCACCGGCAGCGCGATCGACAGCAGCGGGTGGCTGTACTTGAGCGGGTTCAGCGTCAGGTAGCCGCGGTGGGCCACCCCACGATCGCCGAACCGGTAGGCCACCAGCGCGTGCGCGTACTCGTGCAGGCAGAGCGAGACCACCCAGCCGGTCACCACGAACCCGAAGACGGCGAGCCGGACGTTGCCGATGCCGTGCCAGGTCAGCACGCCGCAGGTGATCAGCAGGGCGACCAGGGCGAGGAAGATGGGGCTGGGCCGGAAGGCCGCCCGGGGCACCCCGAGCACCAGCGGCTCGGCGTCCCGGGGGCCCATCACTCGGCCACGGGCAGCAGGCTCATCCGGTACTCCACCCGGTCGTCCTCGACGAGCGTGACCGAGGTGACGCCGGACGCCGCGAGCTCGCGCCAGGTCTGGCCGATCCAGGACTCGGCGTCCGCCTGGCTGCCGAACGACTCGGCGGGCCCTTCGACCGACTCGCCGTTCGCGCCCTCGTACCGCCAGCTCCACGCCATGTGCGCGTCTCCCCTCACCGCTGATGTCCCGTGCCAGCGTAGTCGCCCGTGGATGAGTCGACCTTGTCACGGGCATCGGGCGATTGCCGGCAGGCGGCCCCGGCGCGGCTCCGGCGACGCCAGGTCACGACGGTTCACCTGCTCACCGCCGGGTATGCCGCTGGCAACCGAAGCGGCACAGGAGGGGCGATGACCAAGCCGATACCGAAGATGGACACCGCGGAGCTACGGGACATCGCGGTACGCGGTGGCATCGAGGGTGCGCGCGAGATGGACCGGGAGGCACTGATCGACGCCCTGGTCGCGCGTCCGGGTGAAGGGGCCTGGCAGGAGGACACCAAGCCTGCCGACGTCAACCCGAACGACTACTTCTACCAGCCTCCCGGCGAGCGGTGAGCGGCCTCGGACCGCGCGGCGCACCTGCGATGCCCGCGTCGGTCGGCTGGTCGTAAGGTACGAGCATGTCCCTCGACGGGTGGAACCGAGTCCTGGTGCTGGGCGGCATCCGCTCCGGCAAGTCGGAGTTCGCCGAGTCCCTGGTGGCTGACGCGGCCACGGTACGGTACGTGGCCACTGCCGCCGGTGACGACGACGCGGAATGGGCGGCCCGGCTGGCCGCGCACCGCGCCCGCCGACCGGCCGGTTGGAGCACCGAGGAGACCGCGAGCGACCCACGCCGGCTCGCCGACGTGATCTCCGCTGCCCGGCCGGACGAGACGCTGCTCGTCGACGACCTCGGTGGCTGGGTGACGGTGCTGCTCGACCCCGCCCACCAGCCCGCCGACGACACCGTCACGATCGACGAGCTGATCACCGCCGTACGCGGGTGTGCGGCACGACTGGTGCTGGTCAGCCCCGAGGTCGGGCTCTCCCTGGTGCCGACGACGCCGCTGGGCCGGGCGTTCACCGACGCGCTGGGCGTGGTCAACCGGGCCGTGGCGGACGTCTGCGACGTGGTGCTCCTGGTGGTCGCCGGGCAGCCGTGCCAGCTCAAGCCGGCCACCGCGCCCGCGTTGTCCACCGCCACCGAGGTCACTGCCACCGAGGTCACTGCCACCGGCGCAGCCGTCCCTGCCACCGGTGCGACAGTGCCGACGCAGGCCGGGCCGGTCATGGCCGCTGTGCCGACCCCGGTCTCCCCGCCGGTGACGACTCCCCTGCCGCCGGCCGGGTCGGCGTACGCCGCGCCGACACCGACAATCGTCGAGCCGGTGGCCGCCGGTGGGCCGGCCATCGAGCCCGGGCTGGAACTACCCATGCCCGACGAGTACGCCGGGCCGCAGGCCGTGGAGCGACTGGCCACCCTGGACGTGCCGGGTCGTGGGTTCGGCGTCCTGGCGCAGGTGGTCTCGTTCGCCGCCGGCACCCAGGGCACGTCGACCCCGCAGCCCTGGCGATCGGTACGGGTGCTGCTGCTGCACGGTGACCACCAGGGCGGCGCCGCGGCGGGCACCCTGCCCGGCGAGTCGGGCCGCCGCGCCGACCAGGCCCGCGCCGGTCAGGGCGTACTCGCTCGGCTCGCCGCCGAAGGCGCAGCGGGTCTGCAGGTGATCGAGGCGCCGACGGCCGCGCCGATCGAACACGAGCCGGCGCTCACCGCCGAGCAGGTCGAGTCGGCGCTGAGCTACGGCTGGCAGCTGGCCGAGGAGGCCGCCGACGCGGGCGTACAACTGCTGGTGCTGGCCGCGTGCGGCGCGGGCACCGAGGCTGCGGCGGCTGCCGTGCTCGCGGCGACCGCCGGGGCCGAGGCGCCCGCTGTGCTCGCCCGGGTGATCAACGAGAGCGGCGAGTTCGACGACGCGTCCTGGATGATCCGCTGCGCGGCGATCCGCGACGCCCTGCACCGCACCCGGGGCGTCGCCCGGGACGCCAAGGAGGTGCTGGCCCAGCTCGGCGGCGGCGACATCGCGGTGGCCACCGGCGTCCTGCTGGGTGCCACCGCACGTCGCACCCCGGTGCTGCTGGACGGGCCGGTCGGCGTGGCCGCCGCGCTGGTCAGCCGGGATCTCGCCGGTCAGGCCCGGCACTGGTGCCTGCTGGCCGACGACGGCGACCAACCTGCCGTCCGGCTCGCCGCGGACGTGCTCGGTCTGACCCCGCTGGCACAGCTGAAGCTGGACCTCGGCGAGGGGGCGAATGCGCTCACCGTGCTGCCGGTGCTGCGCTCGGCGCTGACGCTGGCCGCCGCGCTGCCGTCCCGCCCGGACCGCACCGCAGGTGCCGGCCCCGACGACACCAGCCGCAACGACACCGGTCCCGACGACAGCGGCTCGCCGCAGGCCGACGAGGCACCGGAACCGGACGCCGAGAGCGAGCCGGACTTCCGGGAACCCGAGCCCGACGGGCCGGGCCCGACCAGCACGCAGCCCGCGCCGGCGGACCACTCCGGCTCGCGTGCCGGCTGATCGCCGGCTCGGTGCCGGGGCCAGGCTGGCCCTGACCACCTTCACCGTGGCACCGGTACGCCCCGGCCGGGTCGACCGGGCCACGGCCGGTACGGCGATGGCGCTGGCCCCGCTGGTCGGCGCGCTGCTGGCCGTACCGGTCGCCGGGGTACTGCTGCTGCTCGACTCGCTCACCGCACCACTTGTCGCCGCCGCCGTGGCCGTCACGGTCAGCGCCCTGCTCACCCGGGGCCTGCACCTCGACGGGCTGGCCGACACGGTGGACGCGCTGGGGTCGTACCGGCGGGGACCGGCGGCGCTGGAGATCATGAAGAAGCCGGATGTCGGACCGTTCGGTGTGGTCGCGCTGGTGCTCGTCCTGCTGATGCAGGTGGCGGCCCTGGCTGAGCTGGTCGACGGGCCGGGTTCGGCCGTACTCGCGGCGGTCGTCACGGCCAGCGCGGCCGGCCGGCTCGGCGTGACGCTGGCCTGTCGACGGGGTGTTCCGGCCGCGCGCCCGGAAGGGCTCGGCGCGTTGGTGGCCGGCACCGTCGGCCCGGTCGCCCTGGCCGCCGGCATCGCGGCGGTCATGCTGCTGGCGGTGCCGGCGGTGCCGGACCGGCCCTGGCAGGGGCCGCTGGCCGTACTCACCGCACTCGCCGTCGCCGCCGCGCTGCTGCGACACGTGGTACGCAGGCTCGGCGGGATCACCGGCGACGTGCTCGGTGCCGGCGTCGAACTGGTCACCACGCTGGTCTACCTGGGTCTGGTGCTGTCCGGCTGAACGGGACCACGGGCGGCGGGTAGCGTTCTTGCACGACAGCACCGGCACGGCCTTGCGGGGGAACTCATGCTCATCACCGACGACTTCCTGCCCGTACCGGTCCCGGAATCGCTCAGCGCGACGTACCTGGTGCCGACGACCGGGCTGCCGGCGGTGAGCGCCCGTACGGCGGTGCGGGGTCTGGCCGGTCGACTGGCCGAGCCGGTGCACGGGCTGGCCAAGCAGATGCTGGACAGTCCACTGATGAGCGTCGACGTACGCCCGATCGGCGAGTTCCCCGAGCTGCCGCCGGACCTGCTCACCGCGTTCGGCGCCAGCGAGGCGCAGTTGGATCGGCTGGCCGCCGCCAGTCACCTGGTGGTGGTGCAGGCCGAGTACCGGCCGGGCTGGCCACCGGCGCACGAGTGGGCGGCCCGGGCGGTGGCCGCGGCCATCGCCGAGGCGGTCGGCGGGGACGTGGTCGACGTGTTCGGCCTGCAGTTCCTGGACCCGGCGGCGGCGTTGCGGTCGCTGCCGGACGACCGGGGCCGGGTCCGACTCATCGACTGGGTGCTGGTGCCCTACTCCTCCGACGCCGAGGGGCTGTGGTTCACCACCAAGGGACTGCGCCGCTTCGGTCTGCTGGAGTTGCAGGCCCAGGGGGTACCGGACCATCTCACCCGGGCCTGGGGTGCGGTGATGACCGGGGCCGCCCGCCGGCTGCTGCGGGACTGGACCGACGGACTGACCGGCGAGGAAGTGCCCGCGTTCGTGCAGCTACCCGTACTGGCCACGGTGACCGGGCACGACATTGCGGTGGCGTACGGCAATCCGGAGCAGCACGGGGCGACGGCACCGGTGCTGCTGCGGCTGGAACTCGACCCGGCCACCGACCCGGACGCCGACTCGTTCCTCAGCCTGCGCCCGCCGGCCGGGCACCCCGGCCCGGACGGACGCTACTTCGCCGCCGCCTGCGCCACCCTCTTCGCCGGCATCCAGCCCGACGTGCGGTACGCCCGCTCGGGTGACGCGATGAGCCGGGCGATCGCCACCGCCCGCGCCGGTCTGGGCGACATCCGGGCCCGCTTCAACGCCGGCCACCTGCCACCGGACACCCAACTGGTGGTCAAGTACGGGCTGCCCGGCGACGACGGACCCGAGTACGTCTGGGCGGGCGTGACCTCCTGGGAGACCCCGGAGCGCATCGTCGGCGCCAGCGCCAGCGACGCCAACACCGACCCGACCGTACGCATCGGTTCCCCTGTGGTGATCGAAGCCACCGACATCGTCGACTGGGCCCTGCTCGACTCCACCGGCGTCATCGAAGGCGGCTGGACCCAGGCCGTCCTCGACGCCGGCGAAAAACCCACTCCCTGACCGCCGATATCCCTGTTGATCTTCTTGATCAACAGTGCGGCAGCGCGGCAGTGGCGTGGGTGGGGTTATTTGACGGAGGGGTGGGTGAAGGGGGGGCGGGTGAGGTGGGCGGGGGTGTGGCGGCCTCGGATGTCGATCTGGAGTTCGGTGCCGTCGGGCAGGGCGGGGGCGGTGTCGATGAGGGCCAGGGCGATGCCCTGCTTGTTGGTGGGGCTGAAGGTGCCGCTGGTGACGGTGCCGACCTGGGTGTCGCCGTGGAAGACGGCCATGCCGGGGCGGGGGATGCCCCGACCGGCGACGGTCAGGCCGCGCAGCGTACGCGTCGGGCCGGCGGCCTTCTCCGCGAGCAGCGCGTCGCGGCCCCAGAAGGCCGGCTTGTCCCAGCCCACCGCCCAGCCCGTACGGGCCTGCACCGGGCTGATCTCCAACGACAGGTCCTGCCCGTGCAGCGGGTACCCCATCTCGGTGCGCAGCGTGTCCCGGGCGGCCAGCCCGCAGGCCTGCGGCGTCGGCTCGGCGGCGAACAGCGCGTCCCAGACCGCGACCGCGTCGGCGGCCGGTACCACCAGTTCGTAGCCGCGCTCGCCGGTGTAGCCGGTCCGGCACACGGTCAACTCGACGCCGTCGAGGGTGGCCGGCGAGAAGCTCATGTACTCGTGCCCGGTGGGCAGGCCCAGGGCGTCCAGCAGGTCCGCCGAGCGCGGCCCCTGCACGGCCAGGACCGCGTACGCCTCGTGCTCGTCGGTGACCGTGACCTGCGGCGGGGCGGCGGCGCGCAGCCGGCGCACCACCTCGGCGGTGTTCGCGGCGTTCGGGATCAGGAAAACGTGGTCGTCGGCGTAGAGGTAGGCGATGATGTCGTCGACCACGCCGCCGGTGGCCTCGTCGCAGCAGAGGGTGTACTGCGCCCGACCCGGCTCGATGCGGCCCAGGTCGTTGCTGAGGCAGGCGTTGACGAACTCCGCCGCCCCCGGCCCGGTCACCCGCACCTTGCCCAGGTGCGAGACGTCGAACACGCCGACGTCGGTGCGGACCGCCGTGTGCTCCCGCAGCACCCCGCCACCGGCGTACTCCAGCGGCATCTCCCAGCCACCGAAGGGGGCGAATTTTGCGCCGAGGGCGGTGTGCCGCTCGGCCAGCGGGGTACGCCGCAGCCGGGTCTCGGCGGCGTCGATGCTCACGTCGGTCATGGGTCGCAACTTACCGGGACCCGACGGTCTGGTTAGCATCGGCGGGACCCCCCGGGATTCGGCGGGGCAGCATCAACGCCCGGCGGGTAACCACTCGCCGCCAACTCCATCGCCGGTACGCCACCATGCGACCGGCCCGGCCTGCCCGGGAGCAGCTTCCGTGACATCGTCCAGCACCAACTTGAGCCTGGTCGACACCGACCCCGCCGAACTCGCCGTCGACGCGATCGTGATCGGTGTGCACAGTACGGCCGGCGAGGATGCCACCAGCGGCCGCGGCGGCAGCCTTCTGCTCGCCAGCGGCGCGGAGAGCATCGCCGCCGCCTTCGACGGCGCGTTGACCGAGACGCTGGCGCTGCTCGGCGCGACCGGCGGCGCGGGCGAGGTGATCAAGTTGGCGACCCTGGGCACGATCACCGCCCCGATGATCGCCGCGGTTGGCCTCGGCCCGGAGCCCAGCGGCGCGGCGCCCGCCCCGGAAACCCTGCGTCGGGGTGCCGGGGCTGCGGTACGGTCGCTGGCCGGCTCGGCCCGGGTGGCGCTGGCACTGCCGCTGCCCGACGACGCCGACGCGTGCACCGCGCTGCGTGCCGTCGCCGAGGGTGCGCTGCTCGGCGGGTACCGGTTCGCCGGTTACAAGACCCGGCCGCAGCCGACCCGGCGCGATCCGGTGGCCGAGGTGCTGATCGCCGTGCCGGACGCCGCGGACACCGGTGCGCGGAACGAGGTGAACCGGGCCATGGCGGTGACCGCCGCCGTACGGCTGACCCGGGACTGGGTCAACATCGCCCCGAACGAGCAGCGTCCGCCGGTCTTCGCCGACGCCGTCGCCGAGGCCGCCCGAGCGGCGGGCCTCGGGGTGGAGGTGCTCGATGAGGTCGCGCTCCGCGAAGGCGGCTACGGCGGCATCATCGCCGTCGGGCAGGGCTCGGAGGCCCCGCCGCGGCTGGTCAAGCTGACGTACACCCCCGCCGAGGGTGGCACCGGCAAGCGGGTGGCGCTGGTCGGCAAGGGCATCACCTTCGACACCGGCGGCATCTCGATCAAGCCGTCGCAGGGCATGTGGGAGATGAAGTCCGACATGGCCGGGGCGGCGGCGGTGGCCGCGACCATGCTGGCGGTGGCCGACCTGAAGCCGCCGGTGGCGGTGACCGCGTACGTGCCGATCGCGGAGAACATGCCGTCGGGCAGCTCGTACCGGCCGGGTGACGTGATCACCATGTTCAACGGCAAGAAGGTGGAGGTGCTCAACACCGACGCCGAGGGCCGGATGATCCTCGGCGACGCGATGGCCCGCGCCTGCGCCGACGGCACCGACTACCTCTTCGAGACCTCCACGCTGACCGGCGGTCAGGTGATCTCGCTGGGCAAGCGGATCTCCGGGGTGATGGGTACGCCCGAGCTGTGCGAGCGGGTCCGCACCGCCGGCGACGCGGTCGGCGAGCCGGCCTGGCCGATGCCGATGCCGGACGACGTACGCAAGGGCATGAACTCCGAGGTGGCCGACATCTCGCAGGTCAACGCGGGCATGGAGCGGGCCGGGCACATGTTGCAGGGCGGGGTGTTCCTGAGCGAGTTCGTCACCGACGACGTCGCCTGGGCGCACATCGACGTCGCCGGCCCGGCCTACCACTCGGGTGAGGCGACCGGCTACCTGACCAAGGGCGGCACCGGCGTGCCGGTGCGCACCCTGCTGCACCTGATCGAGGACGTCGCCGCCAACGGCTGACAGGTAAGGAAGGGCCCCCTGTTAACGCCTCGCGTATAGCAGGGGGCCCTTCTTAACACGTGGCTCAGTACAGCTCCGGGCGGCGCTTGCGGCGCTCGTTGTAGTCGCGCATGCGCTGCGGATAGCCCATCAGCGCCACGTCGTAGATCGGGATGCTCAACCGGTAGGCGAAGCGCCGCGCCCCGTCCGGCCCGTTGATGCGCCGCCGCGTCCACTCGCCGTCGTCGGCGATCAGGATCACCGTGGTCTCGGTGACCGTGGTACGCGGCTCGATGTACGCCTCGACACCCTTTCGGGTGCGGACAAAATTCTCAAGGTGCTCCAGATCGGCGCGATTGGCCGTACGGTCAGGTTCGGCCGCGCGTGCCCGCTTGCGTCGCCGGAACAGTCCCACTGAGCCGTCTCCCCACCTGTCGCGTCATCGAAGGCAGTGCCAAGGGTACGTGGCGACAACGTGTCATTGGGCACCTCGGTACGCGCTCGCGACGCGGTGGTGACAAGATGGCCGAGGTGGGGTGTGTCCCTGTTACCCCGCCGTGACCCCCGATGCAGCGAAGCGACCTGGGAGTTGGACGTGAGCGAGCCGAACGACGCAACCTTCGACATCGTCATCCTCGGAGGTGGTAGCGGCGGCTACGCGACCGCCCTGCGCGCCGCCCAACTGGGGCTGTCGGTCGCACTCGTGGAGAAGGGCAAGCTCGGCGGCACCTGCCTGCACAACGGCTGCATCCCCACCAAGGCGCTGCTGCACGCCGCCGAGATCGCCGACCAGACCCGCGAGTCCGAGCAGTTCGGCGTGAAGGCCGAGCTGGTCGGCATCGACATGGCGGCGGTCAACTCGTACAAGGACGGCGTGATCTCGCGGCTCTACAAGGGCCTGCAGGGCCTGGTCACCGGCAACAAGGCCATCACCTTCGTGGCGGGCGCCGGCAAGCTGGTCGCGCCGAACGTGGTCGAGGTCGACGGCAAGCGGTACACCGGCCGCAACATCGTGCTGGCCTCAGGGTCGTACGCCAAGAGCCTGCCGGGCCTGGAGGTCGACGGCGAGCGGGTGATCACCAGTGACCACGCCCTGGTCCTGGACCGGGTGCCCGGTTCCGCGATCGTGCTGGGTGGCGGCGTGATCGGCGTCGAGTTCGCCAGCGTGTGGAAGTCCTTCGGGGTGGACGTGACCATCATCGAGGCGCTGCCCCGCCTGGTCGCCGCCGAGGACGAGGAGTCGTCGAAGGCGCTGGAGCGGGCGTTCCGCAAGCGGAAGATCAACTTCAAGGTCGGCAAGCCGTTCGAGAAGGTCGAGACGACCGACAGCGGCGTCAAGGTGACAATCGCCGGCGGCGAGACCGTCGAGGCCGAGCTGCTGCTGGTCGCCGTCGGCCGGGGTCCGAACACCGCCAACCTCGGGTACGAGGAGCAGGGCGTCAAGATGGACCGCGGCTACGTGCTGACCGACGAGCGGCTGCGCACCAGCGTGCCGAACGTCTACGCGGTCGGCGACATCGTGCCCGGCCTCCAGCTCGCCCACCGCGGCTTCCAGCAGGGCATCTTCGTCGCCGAGCAGATCGCCGGGCAGAACCCCGCGGTGATCGACGAGGCGGGCATCCCGCGCGTCACCTACTGCGACCCGGAGCTGGCCTCGGTCGGCCTGACCGAAGCGAAGGCCAAGGAGCAGTACGGCGCCGACAAGATCAAGACTTACAACTACAACCTCGGCGGCAACGGCAAGAGCCAGATCCTCAAGACGACCGGTTTCGTCAAGCTGGTACGCGTCGAGGACGGCCCGGTGGTCGGCGTGCACATGGTCGGCGCCCGGGTCGGCGAGCTGATCGGCGAGGCGCAGCTGATCTACAACTGGGAGGCGTACCCGGGCGAGGTCGCGCAGCTGGTGCACGCTCACCCGACGCAGAACGAGGCCCTGGGCGAGGCACACCTGGCCCTCGCCGGCAAGCCGTTGCACGCGCACGCCTGACCCACGACGTACCCGCGGCGTCCGGCGACGGGCGATGATCCCCCCACCAGGGAAATGAAGGAGTCTGGAGAACATGCCGGTATCGGTCACCATGCCCCGGCTCGGCGAGAGCGTCACCGAGGGCACCGTCACGCGCTGGCTCAAGCAGGAGGGTGACACCGTCGAGGTCGACGAGCCCCTGCTCGAGGTGTCCACGGACAAGGTCGACACCGAGATCCCGTCCCCGGCGGCCGGCGTGCTGACCCGCATCGTGGTGGGCGAGGACGAGACGGCAGAGGTCGGCAGCGAGCTGGCGGTCATCTCCGGCGAGGGCGAGTCGGCCGGCGGCCCGTCCGAGCGGCAGGCCCCCGCCGAGCACCAGGAGTCACCGCCCGCCGAGCAGGCCGCCGAGGCGGCCGCGCAGCCGCAGGCCGAGGCGGAGCAGTCGGCCGTCCAGGAGCCGGCCGAGCAGCCGGCCCCGGCCGCCGCGCCGTCGGGCGAGGGCACCCCGGTGCAGATGCCCGCGCTGGGCGAGAGCGTCACCGAGGGTACGGTCACCCGCTGGCTCAAGCAGGTCGGCGAGACCGTCGAGGTGGACGAGCCGCTGCTGGAGGTCTCCACCGACAAGGTCGACACGGAGATCCCCTCGCCGGTGGCCGGCACCGTCCTGGAGATCAAGGTCCCCGAGGACGAGACCGCCGAGGTCGGCGCCACGCTGGCCGTCATCGGCGCTGCCGGTGCCGCCCCGGCCGAGGCCAAGCCCGAGCCGAAGCCGCAGGCGGAAGCCAAGCCGGAGCCGGAGCCCGAGGCCAAGCCGCAGGCGGAGGCCAAGCCGGAGCCGCAGGTCTCCGAGCCGACGCCCGGCACGTCATACAACGAGCCGGCCGCGGAGGCGGAGACCTCGCCGGAGCCGACCAAGACCGAGCAGGCCGCCGTTCCCCCGGCCCCGACCGCGCAGCCCGCTGCCGCACCCAGTGCCAACGGCGAGGCGGCCGGTTACGTGACCCCGCTGGTACGCAAGCTGGCCAGTGAGCACGGCGTGGACCTGGCCTCGGTCAACGGCACCGGTGTCGGTGGCCGGATCCGCAAGCAGGACGTGCTGGACGCGGCGGAGAAGGCCCGCGCCGCCAAGGCCGCGCCCGCCCCGGCCGCAGCACAGCCGGCGGCGCAGGCACAGCCGGCCGCCAAGCCGCAGCCGAGCGCCAAGCGTGGCACCACCGAGAAGCTGCCGCGCATCCGCGCCGCCATCGCCAAGCGGATGCACCAGTCGCTTCAGGAGACCGCGCAGCTGACCACGGTCGTCGAGGTGGACGTCACCAAGGTCGCCAAGCTGCGGGCCCGGGCCAAGGACTCGTTCCTGCAGCGGCACGGCGTCAAGCTGTCGTTCCTGCCGTTCTTCGCCCTGGCGGCCATCGAGGCGCTCCAGACGTACCCGATCGTGCAGGCCCGGATGGACCTCGACGCCGGCACGATCACCTACCCGGACGCCGAGAACCTCGGCATCGCGGTGGACACCGAGCGGGGCCTGCTGGTGCCGGTCATCCACAACGCCGGTGACCTCAACCTTGGCGGCATCGCCAAGCGCGTCGCCGACCTGGCCGAGCGCACCCGCACCAACAAGATCAGCCCGGACGAGATCGCCGGTGCGACCTTCACGCTGACCAACACCGGCAGCCGGGGCGCGCTGTTCGACACCCCGATCGTGCCGTCGCCGCAGTCGGCGATGCTCGGCACGGGTGCCGTGGTCAAGCGCCCGGTCGTGGTCAACGACCCCGAACTGGGCGAGGTCATCGCGGTCCGCTCGATGGTCTACCTGGCCATGTCGTACGACCACCGCATCATCGACGGTGCCGACGCGGCCCGCTTCCTGACCGCGGTCAAGGAGCGGCTCGAGGCCGGCAACTTCGAGGCCGAACTCGGCCTGTAACACCCCGAACACCACGAAGGGCGCCCCCGTCTCCGGGGGCGCCCTTCGCGTTCCCCCACCCCACCCCACCCCTCTCCCCCACCCCGACCCCTAACCCCCACCCCGACCCCTAGCCCCGTCGATCATGCAGTTTCGGTCGCCGATTTGCCCTAATTCACCCCTTATGCGCCGACCAAAAGTCCATGATCGGCGGGGTGAGTGGTCGGGGTGGTGGGCGGGGACGTAGCGGGGTGGGCGGGAGGGTGGGGTGGATGGAGGGCTGGGAGGGCGGGGGGCTGGGAGGGCTGGGAGGCTCGGCGGGCTCGGTGGGTGGGCTGAGGGCGAAATTCGCCCCTCCCTGTCCTGAGCTTGGGAAACTCAGGCGGTGAGTGAGAAGGGCTGGCGCGGACGGCTGGGACCGGCCGTCGGGGTCGCGCCGGGCGCCCGGGTCGACAAGTTCGAGATCTTCTTCGACCTGGTCTTCGTCTTCTCGTTCTTCAACATCGCCCGCACCACCGCCACGGAGATCACCGGGCGGAGTCTGTTCCACGCCCTGCTGGTGCTGTCCGTGCTCTGGTGGTGCTGGGTGGTGCACACGGTGGTGGCGACCCGGGTACGCATCGGCGAAGGCTTCGTACCAGTGCTGATGGTGGCCGGCATGGCGGCGCTGTTCTCGTTCGCCCTCGCCCTGCCGCAGGCGTTCCAGGACTCGCAAGGCACCCACGCCGGGCCGGTCGTGGTGGCGATCAGCTACGTGGTCATCCGAGCCGTGCACCTGGCGTTGTTCCTGCACATCGTCCGGGACAACCCGACGGAACGCCGGCAGTTGATGCGGTACGCCCCCGAGTTGACCCTGAGCACCGTACTGCTGCTGGTGTCGGCGCTGTTGCCCGGCAAGCTCACCGACACGGGGACGGCCGAGGTGATCCGCGACGGGCTGTGGGTCAGCGTCATCCTGCTCCAGTACGGCACCGGGCTGCTCGCCAGCACGTGGGGCTGGGAGGTGACCTCCGCGGAGCACTGGACCGAACGGTACGACCTGATTCTGATCATCGCGCTCGGTGAGTCGGTGATCTCCGTCGGCCTGGGCAGCAACCTGATCGGCCAGCCGCCCACCTGGCCCGGGGTGACCGCGGCGGTGCTGGGGATCGTCTTCACCGCCGCCCTGTGGTGGGTGCACTACGACGTGATCGGACCGGCCGCCCGGATCGCCCTGCACGCCACTCTCGGTCGGCCGCGGGTGCTGATGGCCCGCGACGCGTACGCGTACCTCTACCTGCCGATGATCGCCGGGATCATCCTGTTCGCCCTCGGCGCCGAGGGCATCGTGCACGACATCGCCGAACCGGGCGTACCGTTCAGCGAGCCGGCACACGGGCCGGACGTACCGCTGCTGTTCGGCGGGGTGATCTTCTATCTGGCCGGGAACATGCTGTTCCAGTTGCGTACCCTGCACACCCTGTCCTGGCTGCGGCTCGGCACGCTGGGGGTGCTCGCGGCCTGCATCCCGGTCGCCATGGTGCTGCCCGGACTGGTCACCATG
Organism: Micromonospora maris AB-18-032; assembly: GCF_000204155.1. Classification (NCBI taxonomy): domain Bacteria; kingdom Bacillati; phylum Actinomycetota; class Actinomycetes; order Micromonosporales; family Micromonosporaceae; genus Micromonospora; species Micromonospora maris. The sequence goes on from NC_015434.1 coordinate 5,087,263, forward strand.
GGTCTGCTCACCGCCATCTGCGTCGGCCTGATCACCGCCGAGGTGGTGCTGATGTCGGAGGGTCGGCGGGCGCTGCGCGCGGCGGTCTACGAGGAGCGGACCGCGCACGAGGCCCACGAGGCCGCCTACCGGGCCCGCTGGCACGAGGATCCGCCCGACACGATGACACCCTGACGAATCACCCTCCACTCGCGACCGTCCGGGCAGCGCGCAGGTGATCATTCGACGAATGGCGGATGATCAACCAAGATCAACCAGGTTGTTTCCGGTACCTGACGAAAGCCGCCGCCCTCCGCTCCCACCTGGCTTTTTCTTCACCCGTTCGGCGGAGACGCCAGAAGTGCCGTCGTCGGTACGGTCCTACGCACACGACGCGTCCTTCCTGATGGAACCCCCCGCGTCGGTCGTTCCACCGAAAGGCAGGCAATGACAGTTCGAACCCCCTCTCGGCCCCGCCGGGGCCGGCAAGCCCTCGGCGTGATCGCCGCCGGGCTGCTTCTTGCCGGTGCCCTGCCGGGCACCGCATCGGCGGCGGAGCCCGACCCGCGAGTCGGGCTCGGTGCCGGCTGGCTCGACGCTGAAACGGCGATCAGCAACCTGGAGCACCTGGCCAACCGGCCCAAGCCGGCTGGCTTCGTCGACCCCAACAACCCGGGTGCCGGCTCGTTCATCGCCTCGGACCTCGGTTTCGGCGACAAGTACGCCGTCCTGGGCAACTACAACGGTTTCAACATCGTCGACATCTCGAAGCCGGCCGACCCGACGCTGGTCACCAGCGTGGTCTGCCCGGGTGGTCAGGGTGACCCCTCGGTCTTCGGCAACCTGGTCTTCATGTCGGTCGAGGAGACCCGCGGGCGCGTCGACTGTGGCACCAACAGCAGCGTCGGCACCCGTTTCCAGGGCGTCCGGATCTTCGACATCAGCGACGTGCGCAACCCGGTCCAGGTCGCCGCGGTGCAGCTCTGCCGCGGTTCGCACACGCACACCGTGGTGACTGACCCGAAGGACAAGAACCACGTCTACATCTACAACTCGGGTACCGCCGGGGTGCGGCCGGCGAACACGATGGAGGGTTGCAACAACAACCCGGCCGACGGCGACAACCCCTCGCGCTGGCGCATCGAGGTCATCAAGGTTCCGCTGGCCGCTCCGCACCAGGCCGCCGTGGTGAACGCGGCGCGCCTGTTCGCCGACCCGACGACCGGCCGGATCGACGGCCTGCAGAACGGCCCGACCACGCCGCGTCACCCGTCCGGTGGCACCTGGTCGCCGTCGCCGAACACCAACACCTGCCACGACATCACCGCCTACCCGGAGATCGGGCTGGCCGCTGGCGCGTGCCAGGGCAACGGCATCCTGGTCGACATCTCGGACCCGGCGAACCCGGTCCGGATCGACGAGGTCTCCGACCCGAACTTCGCGTACTGGCACTCGGCGACGTTCAACAACGACGGCACCAAGGTCATCTTCACCGACGAGTGGGGCGGCGGTAGCGGTGCTCGCTGCCGCGACATCGACCAGCCGGAGTGGGGCGCGAACGCCATCTTCGACATCGTCGACGGCAAGATGGAGTTCCGCAGCTACTACAAGCTGCCGGCTCCGCAGACCACCGCGGAGAACTGCGTTGCGCACAACGGCTCGCTGATCCCGGTCCCCGGCCGTGACATCATGGTCCAGGCCTGGTACCAGGGCGGCCTGTCGGTGTTCGACTTCACCGACTCCACCAACCCGCGTGAGATCGCGTTCTTCGACCGCGGCCCGATCGCCCCGGACCGGATCGTCAGCGGTGGCTACTGGTCGGTGTACTGGTACAACGGCAACCTGTACGGCAACGAAATGGCTCGTGGCCTCGACGTCTTCGCGCTGAAGCCCAGCCAGCACCTGTCGGCGGCGGAGATCACGGCGGCCTCGCAGGTCAAGCTCGCCGAGTTCAACGCCCAGCACCAGCCGAAAATCGAATGGACCCCGAGCTTCGCGGTTGCCCGGGCCCACTACGACCAGGCGGTCCGTGCCAACACCCTGGGTAAGCAGATGACGTCCCAGGTGGACAAGTTCCTCGAGCGGGCTGAGAAGTTCGCTGCCGAGGGCAAGCGTTCCGCGGCGGTGGCCCAGCTCGGTGCCATCTCCAACCAGATCAGTGGTGCTGAGCACCAGGCGCTGAAGCAGGCGATCCTGGACCTGCGCGCCTCGCTCTGATCCGTTTCTGAAGTAGAGGGGCACCTCGACTCGACACCATTCGAGTCGAGGTGCCCCTCGCCTTTTCGGTAGTTCGCCGTGGTCCCGACCGAAGCCGACCTGACGGCACGCCGTGGTCCTGCTCGGGCAGCAGGACCACGGCGACCCGCTTCAGCGCATCGCGGCCAGCATCTTCTGCATCCGGGCGATCTCGATGCTCTGGTCGGCCTCGAACTCCCGGGCGAACTGGTCGGCGGCCGGCTCCAGCCCGCCACCGGAGGCGTACAGCTCCTCCACCATCGACACCGCCCCCTCGTGGTGGCGGATCATCAGGGTGAGGAAGAGCTTGTCGAACTCCGCGTCCCGGGCCTGCTTGAGCTGGTCGAGCTGCTCGGGGGTGAGCATCCCCGGCATCAGCTCGTGCCCGGCGTGACCAGCGTTCGGCCCGCTGGTCGGCACGTTGCGCTCCGTGAGCCATTGCTGCATCAGCGCAATCTCGTCCCGCTGCGAGACGTCGATCCGCTTGGCGAGCAGCCTGATGTCCGGGTTCTCCGTACGGTCCGTCACCAGCGCCGTCATCGTCAGCGCCTGCTGGTGGTGCGGGATCATGCCCTGGATGAACATCGTGTCGGCCGCGGTGAACTTGGGCGGCGAAATCTTTGCCACCTCGTCCTCCGAAAGGGTCTTGCCGGACTGACCCGGAGCACCCGGCTGGACCACGTGCGAGCTCGGCGGCTGGTACGGCGGTGGTTCGCTGTCCGGCCAGGCGGCATACGCCACCCCCGAACCGACCACGGCCGTGACGGCCACGGCCGAAATGATCATACGACGAGACAGCGGCATGACTCTTGTACCCAATCTGAAGCTTGAGCTGCACAGATGCGAAGGCCATAGTGCCTCATGCCTTACGCCGTCACCAGGGACCGGGCGGTTGCCGGTTGATCCACCCCGGCCACCCGGACGGTTGAGCAGATCGGACGAACGGCCCATCGAGCGACGCGGTGAGCCGGCCGCCGACGAAGGTCGACGACGAGAACTCCGGCGGGCTGACTCGGCCTGGCGCTCGCGCGTACCCGAAGATATGAGCATGCGGATCCTCATGGCCGGCGCTTCCGGCTTCCTCGGCACCCAACTGGTCGACCTGCTCGTCGCCGACGGGCACCAGGTGACCCGGCTGGTCCGGCGGCCACCGCGTACCCCCGACGAGCGGCAGTGGTCGCCGTCGGCGGCGCAGCTGGACCCGGCCCTGGTCGCCGAGGCGGACGCGGTGGTCAACCTGGCCGGCGCCGGGGTGGGTGACCGCCGCTGGAACGACAGGTACAAGCAGCTGATCCGCTCCAGCCGGGTGGACACCACAAGCACCCTGGCCATCACCATCGCCGGGCTGCCGGCCGCGGATCGGCCGGAGGTGCTGCTGAACGCCTCGGCGATCGGCTGGTACGGCAACACCGGCGACCGGGTGGTCGAGGAGGACGCCCCGGCCGGGGAGGGCTTCCTGGCCGACGTGGCCCGGGTGTGGGAGGCGGCGACCCGACCGGCCGAGGACGCCGGGGTACGGGTGGTGCGGCTGCGCACCGGCCTGCCACTGCATCGCGACGGTGGGCTGCTCAAGCCGATGCTGCTGCCGTTCAAGCTCGGCATCGCCGGGCGGCTGGGCAGCGGCCGGCAGTGGATTCCGTGGATCTCGATGGTCGACTGGCTGAACGCCACCACCTACCTGCTCGCCCGCGCCGACCTGGCCGGGCCGGTGAACGTGGTCGGCCCGGCGCCGGTCACCAACGCCGAGTTCACCAGGGAACTGGCCCGTCAGCTGCACCGCCCCGCCGTCATCCCGATCCCGGGACTGGCCCTGAAGGTGGCCCTGGGTGGCTTCGCCCAGGAGGCGCTGACCAGCACCCGGGTGCTACCCGGCGTGCTGGCCCGCGCCTCCTTCACCTTCCGCCACCCCGACCTGCCCAGCGCCCTGGCGGCCGCGCTGCAGGACTGATCCCGGCCCCGCTCAGCAGCCGATGGTCCAGTGGTTGACGGCGATCTGGCGCAGGGCGGTGGTGTAGAAGGTGTTGTAGAGACCCATTCGCTGATTCGAGCCGTTGGCGTAGGCGTAGCCGCCGGAGTGGTAGGCGCGGCCCGCGATCACGTGCGCGTAGTTGCTGGCGGTGACGCAGATCGGGGCACCCGTCGGGCTCGGTGAGACCGTCGGGCTCGGCGACCCGGTCGGGCTCGGGGACACCGTCTGGCTCGGGGTGGGCGAGGGCGTGCCACCACCGTCCAGGCCGAAGAAGAGCGCGTCCCGGTACGCCGAACAGATGGTGTTCAGGAAGTACGCGGCGGCGGTGCCGCACTGGTCCACGCCCGAGCCGGGGTTGACCGGGGTGCCGTGGCCCATGCCGGAGACCCGGTAGAGGCGTACCGCGTCGTTGCCGTACACCTCCAGGCTGGTGCCGCCGGGCAGTGCCGCGGTGCTGGTCGGGGTCTGCGACACGCCGAGCACGTTCGTCCACTGGTCGCGGGACTCGACGGCGTTGGCCGGCACCACGGTGTAGTCGGCGGTGCCGTGCCAGATCGCCACCCTGGGCCGTGGCCCGGTGTAGCCGGAGTACGCCGCGCGCACCAGGTCACCCCACTGCGCCGGGGTCTTGTCCACCCCGGGGCTCATGCAGGAGAAGGCGTTGACCATCCCGGTGGCGCAGCGGTACGGGATACCGGCGATCACCGAGCCGGCGGCGAACACGTCCGGGTAGGTGGCGAGCATGGTCGCGCTCATCGCACCGCCACCGGACAGACCGCTGACGTACACCCGGTTGGCGGCCGTGCCGAAGGCGGACCGGGCGTGGTCGACCATCTGCTTGATGGACAGCGCCTCGCCCTGGCCCCGGCTGGTGTCGCCGGTCTCGAACCAGTTGAAGCAGGCGCTGGAGTTGTTGGCCGACCGCTGCTCGGGCACGATCACCGCGAACCTCCACTGGTCGGCGTACTTGCGCCAGCCGGAGTTGGCGAAGTAGCCGGCCGCGTCCTGGGCGCAGCCGTGCAGCAGGACCACCGCCGGCGCGCCGGACGGCAGGTTGTCCGGGCGGTACGCGTACATGGCGAGGTTGCCGGGGTTGGAGCCGAAGCTGGCGACCTGGGTCAGGGACGCCGCCTGGGCGGGGGTGGCGACGGCCACCAGCGCGGCGGCGGCCACGACCAGACCGGCCAGTACGCCGGCTGACCGGCCGGAACGGGTACGGATGCGGCGCACGGGACCTCCAGGGGACGGTGTGAGCTGGGTCACCGATGATTGCCGCGAGGTTACGCAGCTGCGTCCAGACGATGACATGGCGAGGATGCACACATTCGTCGATGTCCGGGTGTGGGCCCCTGACTTGCACCCGGAAGTGCCGGCCTGTCCGGGTGCGGTTGGTAACGTCCGCTAGGTGCCCACCTCGCCGTCCGTGGCGTCCGCGCCCACCTCGCCTGTACGTGTCACCCGTGATCGACGCGCCGACCTGATCGTGACACTCGTCGCGCTGGCGCTCGCCGTCTGGGTGACAAGCGGGCTGTGGCGCGACCCCAACGGTCGCGCGATCACCGTCAACTCCAGCGACCAGGCACTGTTCGAATGGCTGCTGGCCTTCGGCGGGCACGCGGTCAGCCACGGGGACAACCCGCTCTACACGTATCTGATCAACGTCCCGGACGGGGTGAACCTCGCGGTCAACACCTCCATCACGGTGTACGCGGTGGTCTTCGCCCCGCTGACGTACCTGATCGGGCCGCCGGCCACCTTTCTGGTGATCCTCACCCTGAACCTGGCCGCGACCGCCGTCGCCTGGTACTGGCTGCTCTCCCGGCACCTGGTCCGCAGTCCGCTCGCCGCCGCCGTCGGTGGGCTGTTCATCGGCTTCTCCCCCGGCATGGTCTCGCATGCCAACGCCCACCTGAACTGGACCGCCGGCTGGCTGGTGCCGCTGCTGGTGTGGCGGCTGTTCGCGTTGCGCCGCCCGGGGCACTGGCTGCGCGACGGCGTGATCCTGGGCGTGCTCGTCGCGATCTCCTTCTCGATCGCCGCCGAAGGGCTGTTCTTCACCGCCCTGGCGCTCGGTCTCTTCGTGGCGGTGTGGGCGCTGCACCCGGCCAACCGGGCGCAGGCGCGGGCGGTGCTGCCGTCGTTCCTGCGTGGCCTCGCGGTGACCGCGGTGGTCGCCGGGGTGCTGCTGGCGTACCCGTTGTGGTTGCACTTCGCCGGGCCGCAGCGCTTCCACGGCACCGGCTTCGACCCGGTGATCCACTCGGAGGACATCGCCGCGTACGCGGCGTTCCCGCGCCGCTCGCTGGCCGGGGAGGCGGGTCTGCGTACCACGCTGGCACCGAACCCTACCGAGGAGAACTCCTTCTTCGGGTGGCCGCTGCTGGTGCTGACACTCTGCTGCTTCGTGCTGCTGTGGCGACGCGCCGATCCGCATCGCCGGGCCACCCTGTGGGCCCTGGGTGTCCTGGCGGTGGTCTTCACCGTGCTCTCCTTCGGGCCGGTGGCGAAGGTGGACGGTCGGCGTACCGACCTGCCGATGCCGTTCGACCTGCTCGGGCAGCTGCCGGTGGTGAACGCCGCGCTGCCCGCCCGACTCGCGCTGGTGGTGACGCCGGTGATCGGCGTGCTGCTGGCGTACGCCATCGACCAGTTGCGGCAGCGACCACCGCGCCGGGCGGCGGCGGTGGCCTGGACGCTCGGATTCGTGGCGGCGTTGCTGCCGCTGTTCCCGACGCCGCTGCTGACCATCGAACGGGAGCCGATCCCCCGTTTCATCACCTCGGGTGCCTGGCGCGAGTACGTCTCCCCCGGCGGCACGCTGACCCCCGCCCCGCTGGCCCTGGACGTCTACCCCGACGGTCAACGCTGGCAGGCGTACGCCCTGGCCAACCGGCAGGGTGAGTTCGCCATCCCGTCCGGGTTCTTCCTCGGCCCCGGCGGTCCCGACGGCCGGGGCCGGATCGGGCCGGTGCCCCGGCCCTTCAGCGCCCTGCTCGACCAGGCCGCCCGCACCGGCCTGCCGCCGATCGTCACCGAGGGCACCCGCGAGGAGGTCCGGGCGGATCTGGAGCATTGGCGCATCGAGACGGTGGTGCTCCCCGACGAGGTGCACGGTGCCAAGTGGCCGGTCGACGAGGAGGCGCTGCGCCGCACGCTGACCATGCTGCTCGGCGAGCCGGAGCGGGTCGAGGACGTCTGGCTCTGGCGGGTCCGCGAGGACTGACTGCGGGTGAGCCGGCTCACCCCAGGTGACCAGCGAGTACGGGTCTAGGCTGGAACGCGTGACCACGACGACCTCCGGCCTGACGGCCGTACGCGCCGGTGTCCTCGACTACACCGCCGCCTGGGACGAACAGCGCCGCCTGCACGACGCGGTGGTTTCCGGTGAGTCCGGCGACACCGTGCTGCTGCTGGAGCACCCGAGCGTCTACACCGCCGGCAAGCGCACCGAGCCGTGGGACCGCCCGATGGACGGCACTCCGGTGGTCGACGTGGACCGGGGCGGCAAGATCACCTGGCATGGTCCGGGGCAGCTGGTCGGCTACCCGATCCTGCGCCTGCCCGATCCGATCGACGTGGTCGCGTACGTGCGGCGGGTCGAGCAGATGCTGATCGACGTGTGCGCCGAGTTCGGTCTGACCGCCGGCCGGGTCGAGGGGCGCAGCGGCGTCTGGGTGCCGGAGGACGACCGGGGCCCGGCCCGCAAGGTGGCCGCCATCGGCATCCGGGTCGCCCAGGGCGTCACCCTGCACGGCTTCTCGATCAACTGCGACTGCGACCTGACGCACTTCGACAAGATCGTGCCGTGCGGAATCCGCGACGCCGGCGTCACCTCTCTCTCCGCCGAACTGAACCGCCCCATCCCCGTCACCGACGTCCTCCCGGTAGTCGAAACCCACCTCCCCACCATCACCCCCTGACTCACCACTCCGCCCCGTTGATCAAGAGGTTTGCGTCAGGAATCGTGCTGTCGCCGACGCAAACCTCTTGCTCAACTCCTGGAAGGTTCAGGGGGTCAGGCGGTGGAGGTCGCGGGGGAAGGGGGTCACTTCGCGGATGTTGGGGGTGCCGGTGAGGCGGGAGACGAAGCGTTCCAGGCCGATGGCGAAGCCGCCGTGCGGGGGCATGCCGTGGCGAAAGGCGTCGACGTAGCCCGCGTACGGTTCGACCGGCTCGCCGCGGGCGGCGAGGGCGGTCAGGTAGTCGGCGTGGCGGTGTAGGCGCTGGCCGCCGGTGACCAGCTCCAGGCCACGGAACAGCAGGTCGAAGCCGTTCGAGTAGTCCGGCCGGGCCGGGTCGGGATGGGTGTAGAAGGGGCGTTTCGCCATCGGGTAGCCGGTGACGAAGACGAAGTCCGAGCCGTGTTCCCGCCGCGCCCACTCGCCCAACGCCCGTTCGTGCGCGGGCGCCAGGTCCGGTTCGTCGGCGGGAGCGCCGGCGATCCGCAGCGCCTCGGTGAAGTGGACTTCCGGGATCTGCGCCGGCACCTGCGGTGGTGTCACGCCGAGGGTGGCCAGTGCGGCACCGGCCATGTCTACGACGGTGTCCAGCATCCCGGCCAGGGTGTCCCGCAGCACCGCCATCACGTCCCGGTGGTCGGTGATGAAGCCCAGTTCGGCGTCGAGCGAGGTGTACTGGGCCAGGTGCCGTACGGTGTCGTGCGGCTCGGCCCGGAACACCGGCCCGACCTCGTAGACCCGTTCGACCACACCGACCATGAGCTGCTTGTAGAACTGTGGTGACTGCGCCAGGTACGCGGGCCGGCCGAACCAGTCCAGCGCGAACACGTTCGCCCCGCTCTCGGTGGACGAGGCGACCACCTTCGGCGTGTGGATCTCCACGAACCGGTGGGCGTCCAACGTGGCCCGGAACCCGGCGACCGCCGCCGCCGACACCCGCACCGCGGCCGAGCGGCTCGGGTGGCGCAGCGCGACCGGTGCGTGGTCGAGCTGGGTGGGCAGGCTGGCGGTGAGGGTGGGCCGGTACAGGTCGAACGGCGGCGGTACGGCGGGCGGGCCGAGCGGGCGTACGGTCGGGTCGGTCAGCTCGACCCCGGCGGGCGCGGCCGGGTTCGCCGCCACCGTGGCCACCACCTCGACGACGGTCTCCTCGGGCAACGCCTCGATCTCGGCGCGTACCGCCGGGTCGGTGACCACGACCTGGGCGAGGCCGGCGGCGTCACGGACGATCAGGAAGGCCACCGACTTGAGCAGTCGGCGGCGGTGCACCCAGCCGGCGATCCGGACGGTACCGCCGGTGTGCCGGGTGAGCTGGTCGGACAGGATGCGTTGCACGGCTACCTCCTCGATCAATCGCAACGCGATCCCCGGGAGGTGTGGGCGAGCGGGAACCTCGCGGTGCCACCACACCTTCGCTCCCGCCGCAGCGGAAGCCTCGTTCGTCGCCTTTTCACCGGGGCCAGCCGGGCGGGCTCTACTGGGCTCGGGTGTTAAGAAGGGGCCCTTCCTCTACCGGAGGCGTTAAAAGGGTGCCCTTCCTTTCACCGTCGTCGCTTCGTGCGAGCGACGCTAGCAGCACCCACCGTCGCCGTGTTACCCGTTTTTCCCGTCCCCGGTGTCCGGCGTCACAGGATTTGCGGGGTGACGGCGGTCGCCCGCTGTTCATCGACAGCCACCATCCGGCGTAGGCTCGTTTTTGTGACGATCGAGCACACCGCACCGACGACCGGCCAGGCCACGCGCACCGCGACGCCCGCCCCCGAGGGGCGGCGGCTGCTGCGGATCGAGGCCCGCAACGCCGAGACGCCGATCGAACGCAAACCGCCGTGGATCAAGGTCAAGGCCAAGATGGGCCCGGAGTACACCCAACTGCGCGGGCTGGTCTCCCGCGAAGGGCTGCACACCGTGTGCCAGGAGGCCGGCTGCCCCAACATCTACGAATGCTGGGAGGACCGGGAGGCCACCTTCCTCATCGGCGGTGACCAGTGCACCCGCCGCTGCGACTTCTGCCAGATCGACACCGGCAAGCCGGCCGAGTTCGACGCCGACGAGCCGCGCCGGGTGGCCGAGTCCGTGGTGTCGATGGGCCTGCGGTACGCCACCATCACCGGCGTGGCCCGTGACGACCTGCCCGACGGCGGCGCCTGGCTGTACGCCGAGACGGTCCGGCAGATCCACGCCCTGCAGCCCGGCTGCGGTGTGGAGCTGCTGATCCCCGACTTCAACGCCGTACCGGAGCAGCTCGCCGAGGTCTTCAGCGCCCGCCCCGAGGTGCTCGCGCACAACGTGGAGACGGTGCCGCGGATCTTCAAGCGGATCCGGCCGGCGTTCCGCTACGAACGGTCCCTGGACGTGATCCGGCAGGCCCGCGCCGCCGGCCTGGTGACCAAGAGCAACCTGATCCTGGGCATGGGCGAGGACCGCGCCGAGATCTCCCAGGCGCTGCGCGACCTGCACGACGCCGGTTGCGAGCTGATCACCATCACCCAGTACCTCCGCCCCACGCCCCGGCACCACCCGGTGGAGCGCTGGGTCAAGCCGGAAGAGTTCGTCGAGCTCAGCGCCGAGGCCGAGGAGATCGGCTTCGCCGGGGTGATGAGCGGGCCGCTGGTGCGCTCGTCGTACCGGGCCGGCCGGCTCTACCAGCAGGCTCTCGCCGCCCGCGAGGGCGTCGCCGTCGCCGGCTGAGGTTTCCCGGCCGCCGCGCCGCGCGAGCGCCGTCGGCAGGCGGCGGCCGGGTGCCATGATCGGCAGGTGACCGAGGTACGCCGAGAGCCACGACCCGCGCTGCGCGCGCTCCCGGCAACCCTGCGGACGCTTCCCGATTCGCTCCGGCTGCCGCGTAGCCCCCGACTGCCGGTGCTGCTCACCGTGCTCGCGTTCCTCGCCGGAGTGGGTTACCGCCTCGGGCTGATGCTGTTCGACGCGCCGCCCACCAACAGCGACGAGGCCACCATGGGCCTGGCCGCGCTGCACATCTCGCGGGGCCAGGAGTTCCCCGTCTGGTTCTACGGCCAGACGTACATGGGCACCCTCGAAGCGTGGCTGGCCGCGCCGCTGTTCGCCGTGGCCGGCCCGTCGACGTTCGTACTGCGGCTGCCGACCCTGGCGATGTACGCGCTGTTCGTGCTGCTGATCTGGCGTCTGACGCTGCGGTTGACCGGGGACCACTGGTTCGCTCTGCTGGTGGTCGGCCTGCTCGCCCTCGGCTCGGACCGGATCGTCAAGAACCAGCTGATCGCCGGTGGCGGCTACCCGGAGATGAATGTTGCCGGGGCGGCACTGGCCCTGCTGGCGTACGACCTGGCGGTCGGGCGTCCCGGTCGACGGCTGCCCCGCTGGACGGCGTGGGGTTTCCTCGCCGGGCTGATGCTCTGGGTCGACCCGCTGGTGCTGCCGTACGTCGCCGGCACCGGGCTGGTGCTCGTCGCGTTCCGCTGGCGTGAGCTGCGTGGCCGAGCGGGCGGGCTGCTCACCCTCGGCGCCCTGGTCGGCGCGGCACCGCTGCTGGTGGACAGCCTGGTGGCCGTCCGCAACCCGCTCACGGCGGTACTCACCGCCAGCGGCGCCGAGCAGCCCGCCGGCTGGCTCGACCGGCTGTACGGCGGGCTGGTGCTCGGCCCGGCGCTCGGCATGGGCTTCTGTGACCCGGGCCGGTGTGCGGGCTGGCAGCTCTGGTGGGCGGTGGCACTGCCGGTGCTGCTGGCCGCCGCCGCCCTGACCGCCTGGCACACCCTCCGCCACCCACCCACCTCCCCTACCCCGGCTGGAACTGCCACGGCTGCCACCGGAGCAGCGGATCCGGGGGGCGAAGCGGGTGGCGGTGCGGCGGCACGGGTGGGTGCGGCGGTGACGTCGGCATTGGTCGGGGCGGCGGTGGCGACCATTGCCGCGTACACGGTCAGCAGTGCGGCCGGGCGGACGCCTGTGGAAAGCTCCCGCTACCTGTCCTGCCTGCTGATCTCCGTACCGGTGCTGTTGTGGCCCGGGTGGAGGGCGACCCGCCGGCGACGCCTGCCCGCCGGCGACGCGGCGGACCACCGGCTCGGCGGGCGATCTTCCGCTACCACGCGGGTAGCGGCGGTGCTGGTGCTGACGGCGACGCTGAGCACCGCGATCGTCGCGACGGCGGGTGCGGTGGGTCGGGTGCCCGCCGTGCACTCCGACGAAGGGCGGCACGTCGCGCTGGTCGCTGCGCTACGCGAACAGGGCGTACGGCACGTCTACGGCACCTACTGGACCTGCAACCGGCTCACCTTCGCCAGCGGGGAGGACGTGATCTGCGCGGTCGTCGACGACGAGTTGCGTCCCGGCCACGACCGTTACCGCCCGTACCGGACGGCCGTCCACGCGGCGGCCGGGGCGGCCTGGATCGCGCCCGACGGGTCCCCGCTCGCGGCCCGCCTCGACCAGCGACTCGACTCCCTCGACCGGTTCACCGTCGACGGCTGGCACGTCTACCTGCCCCGCGGCTGACCCAGCAGCCCCGGTCAACCCGATGATCAACCGAGTGGACCGACCGGGACCGGACGCCGATCAACGGCGCGGCGCGCGACCACTAGACTCGACGCCATGGCAAAGCCCCAGGAGAAGGTCTCGTTCGGCCAGCGGCTGAAGCAGATCGGGTTGGTGTTCCGGTTCACCGCCAAGCAGGACAAGTGGTTCGCGCCGCTGGCCGCCGGCGCGGTGCTGATCCCACTCGCGCTGACCGTCGTCGCGATCGTGCTCTGGGGCTGGCTGTGGCTGCCGCTGGGCATCCTGTTCGCCCTGCTCTGCCTGCTGATCGTGCTCAACCTGCGGTCCAACCGGGCGATGATGAACGCCGCCGAGGGCCAGCCGGGCGCCGCCGCCCAGATCATGGAGAGCATGCGCGGCGACTGGCGGGTCTCCCCCGCGGTCAGCTCGACCACCCAGATGGACATGGTCCACCTGGTCATCGGCCGCCCCGGGGTGATCCTGCTGGCCGAGGGGAACCCGCAGCGGGTACGCAGCCTGCTCAGCCAGGAGAAGCGCCGGCTCGCCAAGGTGATCGGCAACGCCCCGCTCTACGACTACGTCATCGGTCAGGAAGAGGGCGAACTGCCCATCCGTAAGCTGCGGATGACGCTGATGCGACTGCCTCGCAACCTGAGCGGCAAGGACGTCAACTCCCTGGACAAGCGGCTCAAGGCGCTCACCGCCCGCCCGCAGATGCCCAAGGGCGCCGTACCCAAGAATCTCCGCCCACCCCGAGGCGCCTTCCGCCAAATGCGCGGCCGCTAACCCCCCGCCCCGCCCCGCCCCCGCCCCGCCCCGCCCCGCCCCGCCCCGCCCCGCCCCGGCGATCATGCACTTCTGGTCGCCGTTATGCCGGGATTGAGACGCTGTGCGGGGTCAAGAAGTGCAAGATCGGGGGAACGTCGGGGTGCGGGTCAGCGGGGGGCGGGGGTGATGACGGAGTTGGTGAGGCGGTCGTGCAGGCCGCGGCGGTTGTGGTCCATGAGGAGGGCGGGAACCACCAGGGCCAGGAGCACGCCGCGCAGCAGGGCACGCAGCAGGCCGATGCGGCCGCCGTCGGACCAGGCGACACAGCGGATCCGGGTCAGGTACATGCCGGGGGTCTGGGCGAACAGGCCGAGGAAGATGGCGTACTCGACGATCAGCACGAGCACCGGCGCCCAGCCGTCACGTGTCGGGCTGGCGAACAGGCCGGCGGCGAGCAGGCAGAGCACCCAGTCGATGATCAGCGCTCCGAAGCGGCGGCCCAGTTCGGCCGGTACGAAGTCGGGGTCGGCTGCGGGCGGCGTCGAGGCGTGCGGCTGGGTTGTCACAGCGGCCAAGATTACTCAGCGCTGCCCTACCGGCCCGGAACAGGTCCGTGCGCGTGGCGTGGAATCGGACCAATAGCAGGAAGTTTCACTAGACTGGCACAGCCGGACCAGTCCCTCCGGTTTCGGCGTCCACATCCTGTCAGCCGTGACACACCGCGAGGGACGTAACACGGCAGAAACACTGGAGACATGGCCGGGCAACCCCACGGCCATAGCGTCGCCAGGAGCCGAGCTACCCGTGGACGTGCCAGGAGGACTAGTGTTCGCCAATCCCGAGGAACTCCTGCGTTACCTCAAGAACGAGGACGTAAAGTTCGTCGACGTTCGTTTCTGTGACCTACCCGGCGTCATGCAGCACTTCAACCTGCCGGTGGAGTCTGTCGACGAGGGTTTCTTCACCGACGGTCTCGCCTTCGACGGATCGTCGATCCGCGGTTTCCAGGCGATCCACGAGTCGGACATGCTCCTTCTCCCGGACGTCGCGACCGCCTTCATCGACCCCTTCCGCGCGCAGAAGACCCTCGCGCTGAACTTCTTCATCCACGACCCGTTCACGCGCGAGGCGTACTCCCGCGACCCGCGCAACGTGGCGAAGAAGGCCGAGGCGTACCTCGCCGCCAGCGGCATCGCGGACACCGCGTACTTCGGTGCCGAGGCGGAGTTCTACATCTTCGACTCGATCCGCCACGAGACCTCGGCGCACCAGTCGTTCTACTACATCGACTCGATCGAGGGCGCCTGGAACACCGGCCGCGAGGAAGAGGGCGGCAACCGCGGCTACAAGACCGCGTACAAGGGTGGTTACTTCCCGGTGCCGCCGGTGGACCACTACGCCGACCTGCGCGACTCGATCGTGCGGCGCCTGATCGACACCGGCTTCACCGTCGAGCGCTCGCACCACGAGGTCGGCACCGCCGGCCAGGCGGAGATCAACTACAAGTTCTCCACCCTGCTGCACGCCGGCGACCAGATGCAGCTGTTCAAGTACATCGTCAAGAACCAGGCCTGGGCCGCCGGCAAGACCGCGACCTTCATGCCGAAGCCGCTCTTCGGCGACAACGGCTCGGGCATGCACACCCACCAGAGCCTCTGGCTCAACGGTGAGCCGCTGTTCTACGACGAGACCGGTTACGCCGGCCTGTCGGAGACCGCCCGCTGGTACATCGGCGGTCTGCTGCACCACGCCCCGTCGCTGCTGGCCTTCACCAACCCGACGGTCAACTCGTACCGTCGTCTGGTGCCGGGCTTCGAGGCGCCGGTCAACCTGGTCTACTCGCAGCGCAACCGCTCCGCCTGCACCCGCATCCCGGTCACCGGCAGCAACCCGAAGGCCAAGCGCGTCGAGTTCCGCGTGCCGGACCCGTCGGCCAACGTCTACCTCGCCTTCTCGGCGATGCTGATGGCCGGCCTGGACGGCATCAAGAACAAGATCGAGCCGCCGGCTCCGATCGACAAGGACCTCTACGACCTCCCGCCGGAGGAGTGGGGCGACGTCAAGCAGGTGCCGGGCTCGCTGCCGGCGGTGCTGGACTCGCTGGAGGCCGACCACGACTACCTGCTCGACGGCGGCGTCTTCACGCCGGACCTGATCTCCACCTGGATCGACTGGAAGCGGGCCAACGAGGTCGACCCGGTGCGTCTGCGCCCGACCCCGCACGAGTTCGCCATGTACTTCGACTGCTGATCACGATCAGCTCTCGTTCGGGCCGGCTCCGCGTTCGCGGGGCCGGCCCGAACGTGTTGGGGCCACCCGAGCACTGCTGCGTCACCCCTGTCCGGGCACCCTGTCGAAGCTGCCGCAGACTATGCCGGCAACGTGACAGAAGATCGACAGGAGAGTGCCATGACCGTCCGCGGATTCGACCGGCCGCCGACCCGACTGGAGGCCGCCAAGGCGTACGCGGAGCAGGTCTGGGGAACAGGCAGCGCCAAACGGGTGGCCACATTCGACAACGGCATCCCGTACGTGCGGGCGGGGGCGGTGGCGCGGTTCCTGACCTGGTTCGTCGACACGGTGGTGTGCCTGTTCGGGGTGGGGGTCTGTGTCGTCGCGCTGGCGCTGCTGCATGACGGTGGGCAGGGCCTCTCCATCGACGCCGTCGCCGTGCTGGCGATCGCGTCGTACTTCGTGGTGCCGATGCTGTACGGCCTCTGCTACGGCAACGGCCGCGCGCTCGGTGCGGTCCTCACCGGTACGCAGCTGGTACGGGCCAAGGACGGCGGGCGCATCGGCCTGAAGGGCTGCTGGGCCATGGTGGTCCGGACGGTGTTCATGCCGATCGTGTTCGGCATCGTGGTGCTGAGCGCGGCGACCGGGTTGGGGGTGGCCGGTTCCCTGGCGCGGACCAGCATCGACCGCGCCGCCACCCGACACCTGCACGCCGCCGGCATCCGGTGACTCCCAATACCTTCGCGTCCGATATATTCGGGCCATGGATACGCCGCTACGCGAACCGACCTACCTCATCCTCACCGCGCTCGCTCGCGAGCCGATGCACGGTTACGCGATCATCGGCGAGGTCGCCGCTCTCTCCGACGGACGGCTCTCGCTGCGCCCCGGCACCCTCTACGGTGCGCTGGACCGGCTCACCGACGCCGGGCTGGTGGAACTCGACCGCGAGGAGACAGTCGAGGGGCGGCTGCGCCGCTACTACCGCCTCTCCCCCAGCGGGGCGAGCATCCTCGCCGCCGAGACCGAACGACTGCGGCGCAACGTCGAAGCGGCCACTGCTCGGCTGCGCGCCCGCAAGGCCCAGGCGCTGACTCCGCGTACGGCCGGGGGGTTGGCATGAACGAGTTGGAGCGACGCTACCGACGCCTGCTGCGGGCGTACCCGCCGGACTACCGGCGCGAACGCGGCGACGAGATCATCGGGACGTACCTCGACGTGGCCGGACCGGATCGGCGCTGGCCCTCCCTCGCGGAGGCCGCGGACCTCGGGCGCGGCGGTCTGCGTCAGCGGCTGCGCGCCGCCGGCGCCACCGACCTGATTCCCGGGGTACGCCTGGCCGGGCTGCTCGCCCTGACCACCGCCGCCTTCCTCGCCGGCTTCTGGGTGTTCGCCGAGCAGCAACTGCCGCCCGCCGAGGCAGGCGTGCCGGTGTTCGGCCCATTCGTCTCGGTCGGCATCGTCGCATGGTGCGGTTGGCTGATCGCCGCGCTTGTCGTCGCCGTCGCACCGGGCCGACCCGCCCGAGTGGCGATCGGCGTGGCGTTGCTGATGACCGCAGCGGTGCCGGCGGTGAGCGTGCTCGCCGGTGTGCCACGGCCACCGCTGCTGGTGGTGGCCCCGATGGTCGCGCTCGGCGTGCTGGCGCTCGCGGTCGATGACGGCCTGCCGGTGCCGGCCCGAGTTCTGCCGGTGACGGCGGCGGTCAGCGGTGGTCTCCTCTCGTACGCGATGGGGGTCGGTGCGTACTGGAGCGCCTACCGTGGTGGGGGCGGAGAGTTCCAGCCGCCCATCGGCACGGTGCTGCTGCTGGTCGTGCTCCTGCTGGCGATCGGACTGGGCATGCGGCGGGACGCGCGGGGCGGCTGGGCCGCGATGGCCCTGCTCACCCCGGTCGGCCTGCTCAACGTGCACCTGCTGGCCGGGGCGGTGGACGGTCTCGCCAGTGGTGCCCCACGCCCCACGTACCCGACGATGGTCGGCGTTGCGCTCGCCGTCGCCCTGCTCGGACCGGCCCTGCTGCCGGCCGCCGTCGCCCTGCGCCGCCGCCTGGGCACCCCGTCCGCCGCCGCTGCCTGCCCCACCTGCGGCAGCCGCCGCTGACCGGCGGTCAGGGAGGGCGTCGTAGCCAGGAGGGTGCGCGGAGCACCACGGCCAGCACCAGCAGGGTCATCGCCACCGCGCCGGGTGCCTTCACCAGCCGGGCCACGTTGCTGCCGTCGGGCAGGGCGAGGAAGGACGCCGCCGCGCAGGGCAGCGCGAACCAGGCCGTACGCGTCGCCGTCACCGCGAGCAGCGCCAGCGGCCAGGTCGCGTACCAGGGGTGGAACACCGGCGCGAGAACCACCGTCGCCACCAACGCCATGCCGGCGGCACCGAGGATCAACCGCCGCTCCCCCGGCGGCGTCCTCGGATCAGCGGGACGCACCACGCCGGCCCGTGCGGCCAACCTGATGACCCACCCTCCGGCTCCGTCGGACCGGGCGGCCGGGGTGCGCAGGGCGGACCAGGTTCGGCACCAGAGCAGGACGAGGAACGCGGCCAGCACCACCAGGCCGACGACACGGGTCACCGGCACCGCGCCGGGTGGCCGGCCGACCAACCTGCCGACGTAGTCCACGACCATGCCGACCGCCGTCGGCGGCGAGGTCCACTGCACGGTGTCCCCGCTGCTGCCCAGCCCACCGATCCAGCCCAGCCCGAGACCGGACAGCAGCGACGTCACCACCAGCGCGCCGACCACCCCGACGGCGAGGAGCCCGCCGTCGCGCAGCAGCGCCGCGACCGTGTGTCGACCGCGTACCGCGGCCAGCGCCGCGAACGGCAGCACCACCACGGCGGTGGCCTTCACCGACACCGCCAGCCCGAGCAGCACCCCGGCGGCCAGCAGCCCGGCAACCGCCGGCACCCCCTTTCGGCCCGACAGCAGCCGGCCGGGAGGACGGACCAGGAGCAGGAGGCCGGGCAGGAGCAGGCCGAGCATCACCGCGTCGTTGTGCGCACCGGCCACCAGGTGCACGCCGACCAGCGGGCAGGCCAGCACCAGCCAGATCGCCCGCCGGGTCGGCACGCCGGCCGCCCGGGCCAGCCCGGGCAGACAGAGCGCCGCCACCAGCAACCCGGCCACCGCCAGCACCCGCAGCAGCGCCACCGTGCCGACCAGGCCACTGCCGAGCACCACGGCCAGGGCACCGAGCAGCACGAAGAACGGGCCGTACGGGGCGGCCGTGTCCCGCCAGACCGGCGCGACCGCGTCCAGCCAGGGGCAGCCGGCCGCAGCCACCCCGGTGGCGTACGGGTCACCACCATCGGCGTACACCCAACCCTGGCAGGCGTACGAGTAGACGTCCCGGCTGCCCAGCGGGGCGCTGAACAGCAGCGGCAGCGCCCACAACCCGGCAGTCCGGTACGCCCAGGCCGCCGACGGCGCACCACCACGCAGCGCCCACCAGGCACCGACCATGGCGGTGGTGCCGGCCAGCCAGAGGATCACGGTCAACGGGCCGTCGACCGCAGGGTTGGTGGTCCGCTCCGGCAGCGCACCGCCCAGGAAGGAGGCGGTGGCCAGCAGCACCGCTCCGGCCAACCCGATCCACCGGGCCACCCGGTCACGGCCGGTGACCGAACCGGCCTCGCGATCGGCGGTCGAGCCGCCCTCGCGGCCGGTGGTCGAGCCGGCCTCGGTGGTCGAGGCCGGGTCGGGGTGGGGGGCGCCGGGTTCGGTCACCGGCGTACCTCTCCTCAGTCCACGGGAACGGGTCGGCGAGTCGCCCGAGCCGACCGTACCAAGCGAACCGCCACCACGATCACGAACAGGGTCATCAGCGGCGCACCTATCGTCTTGGTGTGCCGGGGCAGCCCGGTGCCGTCGGCGAGCACGTGGAACGCCGAGTACACGGTCACCGCGCTGAACCACCAGGTGCGGTGGGCGGTGGCGGCGAGCAGGACCAGCGGCCAGAACCAGTACCACGGGTGGAACAGCGGGGCCAGCGCCACCGCCGCGGTCAGGGCCAGCGCGGCGTGCCACAGCGGTTCGCGGTAGCGGGCCCGGAACCACAGCCAGACCAGCAGCGCCGCCAGCACCACCATGGCGATGCCGCGGGTCACCGGCAGCGCGTCGATGTGCAGGCCGAAGGGCAACGCCAGGTAGCCGATGGTCTGTCCGACGGCGGTCGGTGGCGAGGTCCAGGCGATCACCTCGTTGCCGTGCGAGAGCCCGGTGATCCAGCCGAGGTCCAGGCCGGCGGCGAGGGTCACCCCGAACAGGGTGGCCACCGCGCCACCGACCACCGGCGTACCGTCGCGCAGCAGGCCGCGCAGCGAGAAGCCGTTCGGGATCGCGGCCAGCGCCGCGAAGGGGACCACCACCAGCGCGGTGACCTTGATCCCGGCGGCCAGGCCGAGCACCACTCCCCCGGCCAACAGGTGCCAGGTACGGCCCGGCCAGGTGACCACGATGGCCAGTCCGGCCACCATCAGCCCGACCATCATCGCGTCGTTGTGCACGCCGGAGATCAGGTGCACCCCCACCAGCGGGCTGGCCAGGGCCAGCCAGAGCGCCCGACCGACCGGCACGCCGCAGCGGCGGGCCAGCACCGGCAGGCAGGCCGCCGTCAGCACCACGCCGGCCACCGCGAGCACCCGGAACAACGCGATGCTGCCGAGCAGCGACCCGGTCGCGGCGACCACCGCGCCGGAGATCACCACGAACAGCGGACCGTACGGCGCAGGGGTGTCCCGCCAGATGTACGACATGGTGTCCAGCCAGGGGCAGGGCAGGGTGGAGACGCCGTACTCGTACGGGCTGATGCCGTTGGCGTAGCTCGCCCCCTGGCAGGCGTACGCGTACGCGTCGCGGCTGCCCAGCGGTGGGGTGACCAGGAAGGGCAGGATCCACAGGGCGGCGGTGGTCAACGCCCAGCGGGCCGACGGCACCCGGTCCCGCAGCACCCACCAGGCCACCGCCATGGCGATGGTGCCGAACAGCCACAACCCGATGATCCACGGCCCGTTCGGGCCGAGCCAGATCTTCACCGGGTCGGGTCGCAGGTCCCCGTCGGGCAGGGCTCCACCGAGGAAGGCAGCCACCGCCAACATGATCGATCCGGCTAGTCCAGTCCAGCGCACGAGGTGATGGGGCACGCCCGCCATGCTGCCAGTACCGTGAGCGCGGGGCGGAGGTGGGCATGCGGGGCTCTCGGGTGGTGGCGCTGGCCGCCGCGTGTGCCGGTGCGCTCGGTGTGGCGTACCTCATCCTCCCGGCGATGGGTTCGGACCTGGCGGCGCAGGTGGCCCGGGCCGACTTCTTCGCCGCGCACGGCCCGACCCCGGTCGACCTCCGCTGGTACGGCGGGGTCCAGCAGTTCGGCTACAGCCTGCTCGCCCAGCCGGTGATGGCCCTGCTCGGGGTACGCCTCACCGGCGTCGTCGCCCTGGTCGCGGCGGCGACCGCGCTGGCCGCCCTGCTGGTCCGTACCCGGGTGCCCCGGCCGCTGCTCGGCAGTCTGGTCGGGGTGGTCACCATCGCCGGCAACCTGCTCTCCGGTCGGATCACGTACGGCCTGGGGGTGGCCTTCGGCCTGGCCGCCCTGCTCGCCCTCACCTGGCGACCCACGCTGTCACCGGCAGCAACCACCGTCCGACACGTCCGCTCCGGCAGTCGGTGGCCGCTCGTGCTGGCCGGGGTCGGGGCGCTGCTGGCCTCGGCGACCAGTCCGGTGGCCGGTCTCTTCGTCGGTCTGGCCGGTGTCGCCCTGCTGCTGTCGCGCCGGTACGCCGACGGGCTGACCCTGGCGGTGACCGCCGCATTGCCGTTGGGCGTGACCGCGCTGCTGTTCAGCGACGGCGGCTGGATGAACATCAGCCGTACCGACACGATCCGGGCGACGGTGACGGCCCTGCTGGTGGCCGCGCTGGTCGGGTACCGGCCGGTGCGGGTCGGGGCGCTGCTGGCCGCCGGTGGGGTGGTCGCGGCGGCGCTGGTGCACACCCCGGTCGGCCTGAACGCCACCCGCCTGGCGACCATGTTCGCGCTGCCGTTGCTGGCCGCCGCCGCCCACCGCCCCGCCTGGCTCGGATCGGCCCGGCGGACGGGCCCCCCGGTAGCCCAGCCACCGCCGGTCCCGCCTGTTCGGCCGCCGTCGGTGGGTGCGATGCCACGGCGGGTCGGGGCGGTCGCGTTGGCTGTGCTGCTGGCGGTGGTGTGCTGGTGGCAGCCGCCGGTGGTCCCCGCCGACCTGCGCAGCATCGGCGATCCGACAAGCGCTCCCGGCTACTTCGCCCCGCTGCGCGCCGAACTGGAGCGGCGCGGGCTCACCGGTCGGCTGGAGGTGCCGCCGACCCGCAACTACTGGGAGGCCGCCCGGCTGGGCGAGGTGCCGCTGGCCCGAGGTTGGCTGCGGCAGGCCGACATCGACCGCAACCCGCTGTTCTTCACCACCGTGCCCGGCGCGACCGGCACCGGCGTGCCGCTGACCGTCGACAGCTACCGGGCCTGGCTGGACGACAACGCGGTGCAGTACGTCGCGGTGCCGGACGCCCCGCTGTCCTGGGTCGGCCGAGCGGAGGCAGAACTGGTCGACGGCGGCCTGCCGTACCTGACCGAGGTCTGGTCCGACCGGCACTGGCGGCTGTACGCGGTGACCGACCCCACCCCCCTGGTCGGGGCGCCCGGCGAACTGCTGCACGCCGACGGCGCTTCGGTCGCGTTCCGCACCACAGGTGCCGCGACAGTGCCGGTGCGGGTCCGGCACAGCCGCTGGTTGACCGCCTCCGGCGACGCCACCGTCGCCGCCGACGGGGACTGGACGGCGGTCACGGTGCCGCGCGCCGGCACGTACACCCTCGGCAGTTGATCCGGCTCCCCCGCCCACAACCGTTACCGGCGTTAATAAGGGGCCCTTCCTCTACCGCAGGCGTTAATAAGGTGCCCTTCCTTACATCTCCAGGACGCGTTCGGCGGCGGTGCGGGAGCGGCGGCCGGTGCGCAGGTATTCGTCGAGGAACTCACCGGGGTCCTCGGCACCGAGCAGCCGCACCACCCCGGCCAGTTCCACGCCGTGCCGGGGCAACTGGTCGCCGGCCCGGCCCCGGACCAGCATCAGCGCGTTGCGGACCTGCGCCGCGAGGGTCCAGCCGGCCGCCATCGCCTCGGCGTCCGCCGGGTCGACCAGGCCCAGGTCACGGGCGGCGGTTAGGGCGTCGAGGGTACGGGTGCCGCGCAGCGCCGGGTACGCCCCGGCGTGGCGCAGTTGGAGCAGCTGCACCGCCCACTCGACGTCGGCCAGGCCGCCCCGACCCAGTTTGGTGTGGGTGGCCGGGTCGGCGCCCCGGGGCAGCCGCTCGGTCTCCACCCGTGCCTTGATCCGGCGGATCTCGATGATCTGTTCCCGGGTCAGCCCGTCGGCCGGGTACCGGACCGGGTCGACGAGCTGTTCGAACCGGGTGCCCAGGTCGGCGTCGCCGCAGACGCAGCGGGCGCGTAGCAGCGCTTGGGCCTCCCACACCCTCGACCAGCGGGCGTAGTACTGCTGGTAGGCGGCGAGGCTGCGGACCAGTGGCCCCTGCCGGCCCTCCGGACGCAGGTCGGCGTCGACGCCGAGCGGCGGATCGGGGGCGGGCATGCCGAGCAGTCGGCGCAGCTCCTCGGCGATGGCCTGGGCGGCGGCGCTGGCGGCGCTCTCGCTGACGCCTTCGGGCGGCTCGTAGACAAACAGCACGTCGGCGTCGGAGAGGTAGTTGGACTCGTACCCGCCGAGTCGGCCCATGCCGATCACCGCGAATTTCAGGCCCGGCATCGGCGGCTGGGCGGCCCGGGCGGTGCGCAGCGCGGCGGCGAGGGTGGCGTCGGTGACGTCGGAGAGGGCGGTGCCGACGGCGGTGATGTCGGCCAGTCCGGGGGTGGCCCGTTCGCCGTCGCCCCGCGAGGGGGCCAGCGAACCGGCCCGGCTGAGCACGTCGGCGCAGGCGAGGCGGAGCAGTTCCCGGCGACGCAGCGCGCGGACCGCCCGGATGGCCTCGACCGGGTCGGTGTGCCGGCCCGCTGCGGCGGCGAACCCGTCGCAGAGCACGTCGCGGGGCCGGGGCCGCAGTTCGCTCTCCTCGGCCAGCATGCGCAACGCCTCCGGCTCGCGGGCGAGCAGGTCGGCCGCGTACCGGGAGGAGGAGAGCACCCGGGCCAGGCGGCGGGCCACCGGCCCGGAGTCGCGCAGCAGCCGCAGGTACCAGGGGGTGCTGCCGAGGGAGTCGGAGACCTGACGGTAGTTGAGCAGGCCCCGGTCCGGTTCGGGGGCGTCGGCGAACTCGCTGAGCAGCACCGGCAGCAGGGTGCGCTGGATCGCGGCGGTGCGGCTCACCCCGCCGGTGAGGGCCTGGAGGTGACGCAGCGCCCCGGCGGGGTCGGCGAAGCCGAGGATCTCCAGCCGGTTGCGGGCCGCCTCGGGGGTCAGCCGCAGACCGTCGGCCGGCACCCGGGCCACCGACTCCAGCAACGGGCGGTAGAGCAGCTTGGCGTGCAGCCGGCGTACCTCGGTGGCGTGGGTGTTCCACTCGGCGCGAAAGGCCTCGACGGCGCTGCGTCCCGGGCTGGCGGCGTATCCGAGGGCGGTGGCCAGCCACTTCAGCGCGCCCGGATCGGTGGGCACGGTGTGGGTTCGCCGCAGGCCCTGTAGTTGCAGACGGTGCTCGACGCCGCGCAGGAAACGGTAGCCGCGCAGCAGCGCCTCCCCGTCGGCCCGGCCGACGTAGCCGCCGGTGACCAGCGCGCGCAGGGCGGGGATGGTGCCGGGGGTACGCAGCGACTCGTCGCCGCGCCCGTGCACCAGTTGGAGCAGTTGCACCGCGAACTCGATGTCCCGCAGCCCGCCGGGGCCGCGTTTGATCTCGCGCTCCAACTCCTTCGGCGGAATGTGGTCGATGATCTTGCGACGCATGGCCCGGACGTCCTCGACCGCTTCCGGACGCTCGGCCGCCTGCCAGAGCAGCGGGGCCAGCGTGTCGATCCACTCCTGACCCAGCGCCAGGTCACCGGCGGCCGGTCGGGCCTTGAGCAGGGCCTGGAACTCCCAGGTGCGGGCCCAGCGGCGGTAGTACGCCAGGTGGCTGGCCAGGGTGCGCACCAGCGGACCCCGGTTGCCCTCGGGACGCAACGCGGCGTCGACCGGCCAGGCCACCAACCCGCAGATGTGGATCAGCCGGGTGGCCACTGTGGTGGCCGCGGCGAGGTCGTCGTCCTCGGCCGCCACGAAGATCACGTCCACGTCGGAGACGTAGTTGAGTTCGCCACCACCGCACTTGCCCATCGCCACCACGGCCAACCGGGGCACTGCGGTGCCCTCGGGCAGCTCGCTCACGGCGATGTCGTAGGCGGCCGACAGGGTGGCGTCGGCCAGCGCGGAGAGGGCGACCATTGTCTGCTCCAGGCCGCGCCCGCCGGTCAGGTCGGCCGCCGCGATCCGCAACAACGCCAGCCGGTACGCCCGACGCAGCACCGCCACCGGATTGCCGTCGCCTGTCGCGTCGAGTCGCCCGTCGGCGGTCGGCGCGAGCCCGTCCGGCTCGGTACGCAGCACCGCCCACTGGTCGGGGTTGGCGACGAGATGATCGCCCAACGCCGAGGAGGCCCCCAGCACGGCGATCAGCCGGCGGCGCAGCCCCGGATCGTCGTGCAGGGCCGCGAGCAGGGCAGAGCCGGCCCCGATACCACCCGAGCCGCCGGCCCCGGACGTGTCCGTACCGGCGGCCGTGCCGTTGCCGCCGGTACGGCTGCGGCGTTCCGCCTCGACGAGGCGGTGCAGTTGGCGCAGCGCCAGGTCCGGGTCGGCGGCCCGGGACAGCGCGGTGAGCAACTCCTGGGCCGCCTCGCCACTGGGTTCCTGGGTCTGCGGTCGCCACAGGTCCAGGCCGGTCGGGCCGAGCAGGTCGGCGGCGCGGGCACCGCCGTCGGAGTCGGTGATGTCGAAGCCGTACCGGGCGAGCCGGCCGGTGGCGCTGGTCGGCCGGCCCATCAGTGCCCGAGCAGCGGCAGAGTGCGGCGCGGCCCGTCGTCGTCCAGTTCGCCGAGGGCCAGCGCGGCGAACCGGACGGCGAACGGTTGCCAGACCTCTTCCACGTCGACCATCACCGCGTCGCAGGCGGCGACCACGAGGTCCCGGTCGTAGCCCAGCTCGGCAAGCAACGCCGAGTCGGTGGCCCAGTCGGCGATCATCGCCGTGTCGCACTCGATGTGGAACTGCAGACCCCAGGCCCGGTCGCCGAGGCGGAACGCCTGATGCGGATAGCGGGTGGAGGCGGCCAGCAGGGTCGCGCCGACGGGCAGCTCGGTGATCTCGTCGGCGTGCCACTGCAACACGTCCGGGATCAGCGGCACGTACCGGAACAGCGGATCGTTCTCGGCGGCGTCGCGCCGGCCGACCACGGCCGGGCCGACCTCGGGCCCGGCGGGGCTGCGCTCGACGGCGCCGGCGTGGGCGGTGGCGAGCAGTTGCGCGCCGAGGCAGATGCCCAGGGTCGGCAGTCGGTGCCGGACCGCCTTACGCAGCAGCGCCTCCACGTCGGGGAACCAGGCAGCCGACGGCGTCCCGTCGGTTGTCGGGTAGGCCTGCTGGTCGCCGCCGAGCACCACGAGCGCGGCGTAGCCCGCGAGGTCGGCGGGGAGTTCATCGCCGGCGTGCGGGCGAACCACGGACAGCTCCAGCCCCGCCTCGGTCAGCCATTCCCCCAACCGCCGCGCATCGTCGGTCGGGTCGTTCTCGATCACCAACGCAGTTCCCACGTCGTCGAGGCTATCCGGTCGGGCCGATCGGGGCCGCGCGCGGGACTAGGCTCTCCGGCTGTGTCCGACCACACCGCTGCTGACCACGTCGTACGTCCGCCGGCCCTGCGCGAGGGCGACACGGTGATGCTGGTGTCCCCCTCCGGGCCGACCCGCCCGGAGCGGGTGGCGCGGGGCATCGAACTGCTCACCGGCTGGGGTCTGCGGCCCGTGCTCGCCCGCAACGTGTACGCCCGACAGGGCTACCTGGCCGGGGTCGACGCGCTGCGCGCGGCCGACCTGAACGCCGCCTTCGCCGACCCGCAGGTACGCGGGGTCATCTGCACCCGGGGCGGCTACGGGGCGCAGCGGGTGGTGGACGCGATCGACATGGCGGCGGTGCGCCGGGACCCGAAGGTGGTGGCCGGCTTCTCCGACATCACCGCCCTGCAACTGGCGCTGTGGCGGGGTGCCCGGCTGGCCGGGGTGCACGGACCGGGGGCGGCCTGGCGCGACGAGCGCACCCCGCTGGCCTCCGCCGAGTCGCTGCACGCCGCGCTGACCCGTACCGAACCGGTCACCGTGCGCGCCGTCGAGGCCGAGGAGACCTTCGCCGTACGGGTGCCGGGGCGGGCGGTGGGTCGGCTGCTGGGCGGCAACCTCTGCCTGATCGTGGCCTCGCTGGGCACCCCGGACATGCCGGACCTGACCGGGGCGGTGCTGTTGCTGGAGGACGTGCAGGAGCCGCCGTACAAGGTCGATCGGATGCTGACCCAGTTGCGTCGCGCCGGTGCGCTGGACGGGCTGGCCGGGGTGGCGGTGGGCCAGTTCACCGACTGCGCGGACGGCTGGGAGGTCAGCGTGGCCGACGTGCTCACCGAACGCCTCGGCGACCTGGGCGTACCGGTGCTGGGCGGGCTGCCGATCGGCCACGGCCCCGGTCAGCTCTCCGTCCCGGTGGGCACCCTGGCCACCCTCGACGCGGACGCCGGCACCCTCACCGTGGCCCCCGCCGTTCGCTGACCGTCTGTCCCGGTACCGATCCCCGAGGGCGGGCATGTCCGATTATTTCGGCCGAACTGCCAGCTCGCTGACAGGTTCGGCATGGGCCTCACCCAGACTGGCGGGTCACTGTCGGTGACGTCATCGCATCACCTACGAGTTGGAGGACCGATGTCCCGCACGATTTCGAAGAAGCACCTGCTGGGCGGACTGGCTGCCGCGGGTGTGCTCGCCGTGGGGATCGCCGCTCCCACCGTGGCGCTCGCCGACGACAAGGCCACCCCGAGCCCGAGCGCCAGCACGAGCACCGAGGACCGCAAGGACGAGCGCGGGGAGCGCCACCAGGCGTTCGCCGAGGCGCTTGCCGAGGAGTTGGGCGTGCCCGCCGACAAGGTGACCGAGGCCCTGGAGAAGCTCCGCGAGCAGCACAAGCCGCAGGGCAAGCCGGAAGGCGAGCGTCCCGAGGGTCGCGGTGGTGACCAGCACCGTGGCGGCGAGCACAAGCGCGGTGGCGACCGCGGGCCGCAGCACTCCCCCGAGGACCGCAAGGAGGCCATGGCCGAGCGGCTCGCCAAGGCGGTCGAGGAGGGCAAGCTCACCCAGGAGCAGGCCGACGCGATCACCGCGGCCGTCGAGGCCGGCGTCTTCGGTGGCCCCGGCGCCAAGGGCGACAAGGCCGGTCAGGACGACACCGCCGGCAAGTGACACCCGGCACGGGTACGTGACCGTCGGGTGACACCGGGCAGGACGGGTGCGGCATCTCGCCGATATCTCCCCGGACACGACACACCCCGGTCGGGCAGGTGCCCGACCGGGGTGGACGCTCGATCAGCTCAGGCGATGCAGGCGCAGACGATCAGCGCGGCACCGAAGTGGCTGGCGGCGCTGACCTTCGCCACCGGGTGCGGCTCGTCGGAGCAGACCACCTCGCCGAGCTTGCCCGGGGTGAGCAGGTCCAGCACGACGAAGGCCAGCGCCATGATGCCGAGACCGATCAGTCCGAACAGCACCGTGGACGCCAGCCCCTTGGCGAAGTCGTGGTAGCTGGTCAGGATCGCGGTGAACACGATCCCCGCGACGCCGAGCTGGTTGGCGGCGAGCAGCAACCCGGCGTTGGCGTTACGACGCACCCAGATCAGGTCCCGCAGCTTGCCGGGGGTGAGCAGGTCGACCAGCCCGAAGCCGGCGGCCATCAGACCGACGCCCACGACACCGAACACCACACTCTGCCAGGCTCCGCTGAGCAGATCCTCCAACACCGACTGCCTCCCCGACCGTCATCTCCGACCGGCAGGGCGCCGGCACGGTGATCGAGACGATAGCGGCAGGCCGCAACGGCCGGCAGCGGCGGTCGGGTTACAGCGACAGGTAGTGCTGACGCTCGTACGGGGTGACCTCGCGGCGGTACTGCTCCCACTCGGAGCGCTTGTTGCGCAGGAAGAAGTCGAAGACGTGCTCGCCGAGCACCTCGGCGACCAGTTCCGAGCCGGCCATCACGTCGATCGCCTCGGCCAGGTTCTCCGGCAACGGCTCGTACCCCATGGCCCGCCGCTCGGCGCTGCTCAGCGCCCAGACGTCGTCCTCGGCGCCCGGCGGCAGCTCGTACCCCTCCTCGATGCCCTTCATGCCGGCGCCGAGCAGCACCGCGAAGGCGAGGTACGGGTTGGCCGCCGAGTCGGGCGAACGGATCTCCACCCGGGCCGAGTTCGGCTTGCCGTACGCCGGGACGCGGACCAGCGCGGAACGGTTCAGGTGCCCCCAGCAGACGTACGCCGGGCTTTCGGTGACCCGGTCCGGCAGCGCCTGCGGGAACAGTCGCTTGTAGGAGTTCACCCACTGGTTGGTGACCGCGGTGTACTCCCGTGCGTGCGCCAGCAGCCCGGCGATGAACGCCCGGGCCACCTTGGACAGCTTCATCGGGTCGCTGGGGTCGTGGAACGCGTTGCGCTCCCCCTCGAACAGCGACAGGTGGGTGTGCATGCCGCTGCCCGGCTGGTCGGTGAAGGGCTTGGGCATGAAGGTGGCCTGCACCCCGGTGGAGAGCGCCACCTCCTTCACCACGTGCCGGAAGGTCATGATGTTGTCGGCGGTGGTCAGCGCGTCGGCGTAGCGCAGGTCGATCTCCTGCTGGCCGGGGGCCACCTCGTGGTGGCTGTACTCCACCGAGATGCCGATGCGCTCCAGCGCCAGCACCGCCTGACGGCGGAAGTCGCGGGCCACCGCATGGGTGGTGTGCTCGAAGTAGCCGCCGGTGTCCACCGGGATCGGCACCGAGCCGTCCGCCGGCCCGTTCTCCAGCAGGAAGAACTCGATCTCGGGGTGGGTGTAGAAGGTGAAGCCCTTCTCCGCCGCCCGGGACAGCGCCCGACGCAGCACGTGCCGCGGATCGGCCCAGGACGGGCTGCCGTCGGGCAGCAGGATGTCGCAGAACATCCGGGCGCTCTCGCCGCTGACCCCACCCTCGAAGGGGAACACCTGGAACGTCGTCGGGTCGGGCATGGCCACCATGTCCGACTCGAAGACCCGGGCGAAGCCCTCGATCGCCGAGCCGTCGAACCCGATGCCCTCGTCGAAGGCGGCCTCCAACTCGGCGGGGGCGACCGAGACGCTCTTGAGCGTGCCGAGCACGTCGGTGAACCAGAGCCGGACGAAGCGGATGTCCCGCTCTTCCAGCGTACGGAGGACGAACTCCTGCTGACGGTCCACTGCCTCAACCTTCCGCGACTCTATGTCCGCCTTCGACCGGGCTTTACCCGACCTGACCGACCAGTCTTCACCGGCCCGATTACGCAGACGTTACGCGAACCGCCGACGCCGCGTCCCGCGCAGTCCCGACGTACGGTCGGCGGCCCGGACCGGAGGGCATCGGCTGCCCACGCCGACGTGTCGACCTCATCCCGCTGGGGCAAGATGAGGACATGCCCACCCTGCGTCTCGCCCTGTGCCAGGTCAACCCCAGCGTCGGCGACCTCACCGGCAACGCCGACATCGTCCGCGCCTGGTCCCGCCGCGCCGCCGACGCCGGCGCCCAGCTGGTGCTCTTCCCCGAGATGGTGCTGACCGGCTACCCGGTGGAGGACCTGGTCTTCCGGCGGTCCTTCGTCGCCGCGTCGAAGGCGGCACTGGACCGGCTCGCCACCGACCTCGCCGCCGACGGCCTCGGTGCGGTGCCGATCGTGGTGGGCTACCTGGACGCCGACGGGCCGCCGCAGGTCAGCGGGGACGCCGAGCCGGGCCGCGGGGCCCGCAACGCCGCCGCGCTGCTGCACCGGGGTGAGGTGCGGATCACCTACTTCAAGCATCACCTGCCCAACTACGGCGTCTTCGACGAGGACCGCTATTTCGTGCCCGGGGACACGCTCACTGTCGTACGGCTCGGCGGCGTGGACGTGGCGCTGACCATCTGCGAGGACCTGTGGCAGGCCGGTGGGCCGTTCGCCGCCGCCCGGCAGGCCGACGTCGGACTGGTGGTCAGCATCAACGGCTCGCCGTACGAGCTGAACAAGGACGACCTGCGGCTGCCGGTGGTGCGCCGCCGGGCCGCCGAGTCCCAGGCCACCATCGCCTACGTCAACATGGTCGGCGGGCAGGACGAGCTGGTCTTCGAGGGCGACTCGATGATCGTCGCGCCGGACGGCACGCTGCTGGCCCGGGCGCCGCAGTTCGTCGAGCACCTGCTCGTCCACGACGTGCAGGTGCCGCCGGCCGTCGACGCGAGCGAGGTCGCCGACGGCGACCGGGTGGGCGACGGGTTGCGGCTGGTAAGGCGTACGGTCGAGGGCCTCCCGCCCACCCCGGACGGCCCGGCGGCGCTCGGCGGGGTCATCGAGCCGGTCGCCGACGAGGCGGAGGTGTGGCAGGCGCTGGTGCTCGGGCTGCGCGACTACGTGAACAAGAACCGCTTCCCGTCGGTGGTGCTGGGCCTCTCCGGCGGCATCGACTCGGCGGTGGTGGCGGCCATCGCGGTGGACGCGCTCGGTCCCGACCGGGTGGTCGGCGTCTCGCTGCCCAGCCAGCACTCCTCCGAGCACAGCCGGGAAGACGCGGCCGACCTGGCCAAGCGCACCGGGTTGGACTACCGGATCGAGCCGATCCAACCGATGGTGGACACCTTCCTGGCGAACCTGTCGCTGTCCGGGGTGGCGGTGGAGAACCTCCAGGCCCGGGTACGCGGGGTGATCCTGATGGCCCTGTCGAACCAGGAGGGCCACCTGGTGCTCACCACCGGCAACAAGAGCGAACTGGCGGTCGGCTACTCCACCCTCTACGGCGACTCGGTCGGCGGCTTCAACCCGATCAAGGACGTGTGGAAGACGCTTGTGTGGCGGCTGGCCAAGTGGCGCAACGCCGAGGCGGCCCGGCTGGGCGGTACGCCGCCGATCCCGGAGAACTCGATCGGCAAGCCGCCGAGCGCCGAGTTGAGCCCGGGCCAGCTGGACAGCGACACGCTGCCCGACTACGACGTGCTCGACCCGATCCTGATCGGCTACGTCGACGGTGACCTGGGCCGCGACGGCCTGGTGGCCTCCGGCCACGACGCGGCGGTCGTGGACAAGGTGCTGCGGATGGTGGATACCGCCGAGTACAAACGACGCCAGTCCGCGCCCGGCACGAAGATCTCCATGAAGGCGTTCGGCCGCGACCGACGGCTGCCGATCACCAACCGGTGGCGCGAGGACGGTTGAGCGCCGGGGAGTGAATTCCTCCACTGCGACCTGTCGCGAGCGGAGCCGACGGTGCGACGATCGCCGCAGTGCCCGGGGACCGCGTACGCGGCCTCGAGGAAAGGAGATTCGTCATGGTGGAATCCACTCCGGCCGAGGTGACCGCCCTCTACGGCGGCCCGGCCACCCGCCGGGTCCGCACCCGCGACCTGATCGCCGCCAAGGAGCGCGGCGAGAAGTGGGCGATGCTCACCTCGTACGACCAGTACACGGCGTCGATCTTCGACGCCGCCGGCATCCCGGTGCTGCTCGTCGGTGACTCGGCGGCGAACAACGTGTTCGGCTACGAGACGACTCTGCCGGTGACCGCCGAGGAGCTGCTGCCCCTGGTCCGGGCGGTGGTCCGGGCCACCCGGCAGACGCTCGTCGTCGGCGACCTGCCCTTCGGCTCGTACGAGGAGGGGCCGACGCAGGCGCTGCGCACCGCCGTACGGTTCATGAAGGAGGGCGGCTGCCACGCGGTGAAGCTGGAGGGCGGCCGGCGCTGCGCCGACCAGATCGCCGCCATCGTCGGCGCCGGCATCCCGGTGATGGCGCACATCGGCTTCACCCCGCAGAGCGAGCACAACCTCGGCGGATATCGGGTGCAGGGCCGGGGTGACGCCGCCGAGGAGGTGGTCGCCGACGCCCGGGCGGTCGCCGAGGCGGGCGCCTTCGCGGTGGTGTTGGAGATGGTGCCGGGTGCGGTCGCCAAGCGGATCACCGGCGAGTTGAGCATCCCCACGGTGGGGATCGGCGCCGGGCCGGAGACCGACGCCCAGGTGCTCGTCTGGCAGGACATGGCCGGCCTGCGGACCGGCCGCGCGCCGCGGTTCGTGAAGCGCTACGCCGACCTGGCCGGCGCGCTGGGCGAGGCGACCCGCCGCTTCGCCGACGAGGTCCGTGGTGGCGAGTTCCCGGCCGCCGAACACACCTTCTGACGGCGCACCGGGGCACCTCAAGATCGGATGTCGGCGGCCCGGGAAACAGGCCGCTGGACAGGGGCCACTACGCTTCGCGACCGTGAAACGTAATCGTCTCTTCGCACTCGCCCTGGCCGGGGTCACGGCCTTCACCCTCACCGCCTGCGGCGGGGACGACACCGATGCGCCGGCCACGTCCGCTTCGGCCACCACCGCGCCCGCAGCCACCAGCGCCGCACCCACCCCGGATGCCTCGGCACCGGCCGCAGCGGATGCGGGGGGCGACAAGAAGATCTGTGAGGCCGTGAAGGAGGCCGGGGACGAGTCGAAGCAGGTGCTGTTCGACGCGCTCCAGGCCGGTAAGGAGCCGACCGTCAAGATGCTGTCGGAGACCTACACCGACATGGCCGTGGCACTCGGCGAGGCCGCCGACGCCGCAAGCACGGACAGCAAGGTGGCCACCGCGGTGAAGGAGTTCCAGACCGCGGTGACGGAGGTCGCCGAGTCGTCCGACCCGGTCGCGGCCGGTGACAAGCCTGCCTTCCAGAAGACCGCCGCGAACCTCACGGCGGCCTGCAAGGAAACCGGCGTCGACATCAACTTCTGACCGTTGCCTGGTGTGGCCCGGCCCTGAGGGCCGGGCCACACCACTGTCTGGTCAGAGATCGGTGACACGCACTCCGGCGTGGGTCTTGTACCGCCGGTTGATCGCGATCAGGTTCGCGGTGAACGCCTCGATCTGATGGGCGTTGCGCAGCCGCCCGGCGTAGACGCCCCGCATGCCGGGGATCCGGGCGGCGAGGGCGGCGACGACACCGACCAGGTCCCGGTCCTCGGAGCAGATCAACACGTCCAGGTCGATCCGGTCGATCTCCGGGTCGGCCAGCAGCGGCGCGCTGACGTGGTTGAACGCCGCGCCGACCCGAGACTCGGGCAGCAGCGCGGCGGCCTGCTGGACCGCACTGCCCTCGGGCACCGGCAGCGCGTACGGGCCCTGCTTGTCGAAGCCGAGCGGGTTGACGCAGTCGACCACGATCTTGCCGGCCAGGGGCTCGGCGAGCGCGGCGACGGTGGCGGCGTGCCCGTCCCAGGGCACCGCGATGATCACCACGTCGCTGCGGCGGGCCACCTCGTCGTTGTCCGCCCCGGTGACGCTGCCGTCGGCCGGCACGCCGGGCAGCGCGGCGATCTCCTCGGCCGACTGCGCGGCCCGTTGAGCGGAACGGGAGCCGATCAGCACGGTCTGACCGGCGCGGGCGAAGCGGTAGGCCAGCCCCCGGCCCTGGTCGCCGGTGCCGCCGATGATGCCGACCGTGAGCCCGGAGACGTCGGGCAGGTCACTGGGGTCGTATGCCATGGTCGTCATCCTTGCAGTCGCACCCGGCTGACAGCACCGACTGCCGTTGTGACATCGCACGCTGCGCGCGGCGACGGCACGACGGGCAGTGTCAGGCGAGCTCGAAGGCGACCGACCGGGTGGCCGCGTCGGCGGTCACCAACCGGACCCGCACCCGGGTACCCAGCGTCAACTCGCCGAGGCAGCGGGCCCGTACCGGCGGATCGTCAAGCGCGACAGTGCCGCCGGGCGGCCGGTTCCCCCGACCGTTCGAGGGCGCGGTCACGTCCAGCACGGCGGCGTCGAACGTCTGACCCACCCGATGCTGCAACAGGACCGCCTCGGCCAGGTCGATCGCGCCCCGGCTGGCCGTCGACGCGACCCGGTCGGTGGCGGCCATCGCCGCAGGCAGCCGGGGCAGCGCCGCGCGGGCCCAGTCGGGCACCGCCCGGCCGTCGTGCAGGGCCAGGCAGACCTCCGTGGCGTACCTGTCGGCCAGTCGCCGCAGCGGGGCCGTGACATGGGCGTACGCGGCCGCGACCCCGCCGTGCGTCGACTGCTCCGGCAGCTCGCCGTCGAAGGCGGTGTACGCGGCCGACCGCATCAACTCGGCCGCCTGGTCCACGAAGGCGGCGTCCCGGGGCTGCCCGGGATCCAACCCGAGCAGCAACTCACCGACGCTGACCTCGTCCGGCCAGTGCACGCCCAGCGGGGCGGCCGCCGCCCGCAACCGCTGCACGGCCTCCGGTTTCGGCGCGGGCATCGTCCGCAGCAGGCCGATCCCGCCGGCCAGCATCAGGTCGGCGGCGGCCATCCCGGTCAGCAGGGAGATCTGCGCGTTGTGTTCCTCCATCGGCACCGGGGCCCGCAGCACCAACCGCCAGCCGTCGCCGTCGGCCTCCACGTCCTGCTCGGGGATGGGCAGGTTGATCGCCCCGCGGCGCAGCCCCCGGGTGGTGAGCAGCGCCCCGATCTCGGGCAGCAGGGCGATCGGCTCCGGCAACCGACCCGCGTCGGCGTCGACCTGCACCGTCGGATAGTCCAGCTGGGCTCGGCTGCGCACCAGGGCGCGTTCCAACCGCACAGCGGTGGTGGCACCGTCGGCGTCCAGGTCGATGGTCCACAGCACGGCCGCCCGGTCGACGTCGGGCAGCAGACTGGCCGCGCCCTCACCGAGGCTGTGCGGGTGCAGCGGCACGTTGCCGTCGGGCAGGTAGACGGTCTGCCCCCGCTGCCAGGTCTCCTCCTCCAGGGCACCACCCGGGCGTACGTGGGCGGCGACGTCGGCTATCGCGTACCGCACCCGGAAGCCGCCACCGGCGCGGCGGCTCAGGTGCATCGCCTGGTCGAGGTCCCGCGAGCCGGGCGGGTCGACTGTGACAAGCGGGATGTCGGTGCGGTCGACGGCCGGGCGGGGTGGCGCGGCGGCGGCCTCGTCGGCCTCCCGCCGCGCCTCCTGCGGGTAGTCGTCGGGCAACCCCAACTCACGGCGCAGGGCCCCGAAGTCGATACGCGGTGCGAGGACGCGTCGGATGACCATGGGCCAATCCTGACAGGTCGCGCCCGTCGCGCCCTCCCCCGACCGACGGGCCCTCGGGCGTACGCCAGGTCAGCCGGCGGTGCTGGCGGCTTACTTCGCGGACGCTTTCCGCGCCGTGGTCTTCCGCGCGGTCGCCGTCGGCCGGGCCGAGGTCGCCTTCTTCGCCGCCGCCGTCTTCTTCGCCGGGGCCCTGGTCGCGGACGCCTTGGTCGCGGACGCCCTGGTCGAGGTCGTCCTGGTTGCGGTCGCCTTCTTCGCCGGGGCCTTCTTCGCCGCCGTCTTCTTCGCGGTCGCGCTGGTGGGTGCCTTCTTCGCGGTCGACGCCGACACCGCCTTTCGGGCCGGTGCCTTCGTCGCGGACACCGTCTTGCGGGCCGGCGCCGTCTTGCGGGCCGGCGCAGCGGTGGTCGCCTTCCGGGTCGCGGCCTTCTTCGCGGCGGTCTTCGTCGCAGGCGCCTTCTTCGCGGCGGTCTTCGTCGCGGGGGCCTTCTTCGCGGGGGCCTTCTTCGCGGCGGTCTTCGTCGCGGGGGCCTTCTTCGCGGCGGTCTTCCGCGCGCTGGTCGTCGGCCGGGTCGAGGTCGCCTTCTTCGCGGCGGTCACCCTCTTCGCAGGTGCCTTGGTCGAGGTCGTCTTGGTCGCGGTCGCCGTGGCAGGTGCCTTGTTCGCGGCTGCCCTGGTCCCACTTGCCCTGGTCCCACTCGCCTTGGTCGCCGTCGTCTTGCGGGCCGCTGCCGTGGAGGTACCGGTCGTCGTCGGCCTGCTCGCCGTCGCCGTGCTCCTCGCCGTGGTGGCCTTCTTCGCAGGTGCCCTGCTCGCCGCCTTGTTCGCGGGTGCCTTGCTCGCTGCGGTCGTCTTCGCCGTGGTCTTTCTCGCGGCGGTCGTCTTCGTGGGTGCCTTCTTCACCGGTGTCGTGGCGGCGGTGCTCGTGGTCGCCGAGGCACGCGCGCCAGCCATCGTCCGGACGGCCGGCGCGGTGCCGTCGGCCCGGCGACTGGACGGGGTGCGGGTCATGCCCGCGGTACGTTCCGTCGCGGCGGTTCTCCGCGCGGGGGTACGCTTCGCGGCCGGGCGGGTGGCCTGCTGTGCTTCGGCCATCTCGGTTCCCTCCTTGGGGACGTGTCACCGCCCTCGCGGCGCACGCGGTGCTCTCGACGCGGGAGGCGTCCCGCGTCGTCTACTCCTTGTCCTCCCCGACCCAGCGAGCGTCCTCGGCCTCCCACGCTTCGTTGCGCTCCTGCACCTGCTGCAGGGCGTTCTCCGCATCGGCGGCTGAGGCGTACGGTCCGAGAACGTGCCGGGCCGCACACATGTTGGCCTCGGTCTCGACCCGGTGGTGTCGCGTACACCAGTAGTAGCGTCCACGTCCGCTGTCGCTCATGGGATCACTGTGCACCGGTATGGGGCGGCCCGCCACCGGAACAGCACAAGTCACCAGCCGTTTCCACAGTAGACCGGCTGGCGGGGCCGGTGGGCCGAAACCGGCCGATCCGCCGACGACGCGACAATCGGCGGGGCGGGTGCAGACCCAGTGCCGGGCGGCAGGGGCGTACGAGGCGGGGCTAAGGTCGGCGGGTGGGCGTACCGGACTACATCCTGCGGATGCGTAAGCACGTCGGACATGACCTGCTCTGGCTGCCGAGCGTGAGTGCGGTGGTCCGCAACGAGGCGGGTGAACTGCTGTTGGGTCAGCGTGCCGACGACGGACGTTGGGCGGTGGTGAGCGGCTTCGTCGAGCCGGGTGAGCAGCCGGCCACCGCCGTGGTGCGTGAGGTGCTGGAGGAGACCGGCCTGGCGGTCGAGCCGCTGCGGCTCAGCAGCGCCGTCTCGCACCCGCACCGCTACCCGAACGGGGACCTGTGCGAATACCTCAACCTCGGGTTCCACTGCCGGCTGCTGGGTGGGCAGGCGCGGGTCAATGACGACGAGTCGCTGGCGGTGGGCTGGTTCCCGCCGGGCCGGTTGCCCGAGTTGGACGAGCATTCCCGGCTGGTCATCCGGCACGCCCTCGGTCCGGAGGCGGTGGCCTTCTTCCTGCCGCCGGGCACGTTGTGGGGCGAGCCCGGTGAGCCTGCGCATGGATGAGCCGCTGCGGCGGTACCTGGCCACGCTCGTCGCGGTCGCCGGTGAGGTGCTCGGCGATCGGTTGTGCGGTGCGTACGCGGCGGGTTCGGTGGGGTTGGCGGCCTACCAGCCGGGCCGCAGCGATGTGGACGTGGCCCTGGTCTGCGCCGACCGGCTGGACCGGGCGGTCGCGAGTGAGCTGGTGGCCCGGCTGCGCCACGAAGCCTTGCCCTGCCCGGCGCGGGGTCTGGAGCTGGTGGTGTACCGGCGGGAGGTGGCCCGTTCCGGCACCGGCGAGCCGGGGTTCGAGGTCGAGCTGAACACCGGCGCGGGGATGGACTTCCGGGTGTCGTACACGCCGGCGGACCGTCCGGCCGCCGACGGCCTGTTCTGGTACGGCCTGGACCGCAGCATCCTGCACCAGAGCGGACGGGCCCTGTTCGGCCCGCCCGCCGCCGAGGCCTTCGCCGACCTGGCCCCGAGCGACCTGCGCCGGCTGGTGCGCGACGCGTTGCGGTGGTGGCTCGATCGGCCGGTTCCCCCCGGTGGTCAGCCGGCACCCGGCGCCGAGGACGCCGTTCTCGGCGCCTGCCGATCGTGGGTGCGGCTACGCCACGGGGTGTGGCTGCCCAAGGTGGCCGCCGGCCGCCGGTTGCTCGACGAGGCCGGGCCACTTGTCGACGCCGACACCGTCGACCTGGTCGAGCAGTCGATCGCCGCCCGCACCGGCGGCACCCCGCCGACCGGCCCGCGGGCCCGCGGGTTTCAGCGCCGGGTCCTCGCCGCCCTCGGTGACGAGGACGGGGCGTACTGATCCCGGCTGATCGGGGCTCAGGCGGGCACCGGCTCGACCGGGATCCACAGTTCGGCCTCCGCGTGGGTGCCGTCGGCCGACACCGTGGTACGCGAGATCTCCGGCCCGGGACGGGAACGGTACGGGTTGGACGGGAACCACTGGGTGAACACGTCCCGCCACAGGTACTGCACGGCGGCGGGGAACTCCCCGGCCACCTCGAACACCGCCCAGTCACCCGCCGGCACCGGCAACACGTCGAGGTCACCCGGCACGTCGGCACCGGTGACGACGCCGTACCAGTAGTCCAGTTCGGTGCCCTCCTCGCGGTTGCCGGTCAGCCCGTCGCTGACGTTGACGATTCCCGCCGGTTCCTGGTCGGACAACGCCTCGATCCGTTCCCGGGTCGCCGGCTCGATGCTCTTGACGAAGGCGACGACCGCCGGGTTCATGCCCTCGTGCACCAGCGGCATCCGCGCCTTACGGCCGGCGAGTTGGAACGCGTCCTTGCGGACGATGCGGTATCGCATGCTGCTACTCCCTTCGACGACGAGTCGGAAGGACACCCGGGGCTGGGCGTGCAGTGGGCTCTTCGTACGCCGGGCCTCGCCCGGGCCGACGCCGTGCACGGCCTTGAACGCGCGGGCGAAGGCCTCGGCCGAGCCGTACCCCCAGCGGATCGCGATGTCGAGCAGGGTGCGTTCCCCTGAGACCACCTCCGCCGCTGCCATGGTCAGTCGACGGCGGCGCACGTACTCGGACAGCGGTATGCCGGCCAGTGCGGAGAACAGCCGCCGGAAGTGGTACTCCGACGTGACCGCGATCCGCGCCAGTTCGGCGATCTCGACCGGCCGGTCGAGATGCTGTTCGAGGTGTTCCATCGCCTGGTTCAACCGCTCCAGCACCCGGATCTCCCTCCCTTGTGCGATCCACGCTATGGCCGCGTCGGGCTCGGCGACCCGACATGCTGTGCCCGGTCAGGTCGGGTCTGCTGCCGGGGTCGTCGGCGATTACTCGCCGATGTCCGATAGCAGATCATCGTTGGCAGACATCCCAGCTCACGGATGGAGTAGGTAGCAGCGATGTGAGCCAGCAGACATCCGCCGCAGCGTCGATCTCCCTCGGCCCGGCGGCCAACCCGGATCGCCCGCTCAGTCCGTTCACGCTGCTCGGGGTGCAGCCATGACGGTACGTGTGCCACTCTCGTGCGAGATTTCTTCGTCGAGATCAATCTTTCGGAAGACCTTGCGCTGGCGTGGGTAGCCGCGTCAGTCGGACCTGGAGGAACCGTGGCCAACCTCGACACCGCACTCAAGGACGCCATGAGCATCGATGGTGCGATCGGCGTCGCGCTCGTCGACTACACAAGCGGAATGACGCTCGGCGTGGCCGGCGGGACCCCGGAGATCGACCTGACCGTCGCGGCGGCCGGCAACACCGACGTGGTCCGCGCCAAGATGCGCACCATCGAGATGCTCAAGCTCAACGACGACATCGAGGACATGCTGATCACCCTGGGCGGGCAGTACCACATCATCCGGCCGCTGACCGGCCCCACCGGCAAGGGTCTGTTCCTCTACCTGATGCTCAGCAAGACCCGGTCCAACCTGGCGCTCGCCCGGCACCAGCTGCGCACCATCGAGGAGCAGCTGGAACTGTGAGCGATCGAGACACCATGCTGCCCCGCCGCACCGCCGCGCCCCCCGCCGGTCCGCCCCCAACCAAGCTCCCGCCGTCGCTGGCCGGCAACCCGTCCCTGCCGTACCCGGCGATCGGGACCGAGCTGACCGAGCTGCGCCTGCAGATCCCCGGCGTACGGGGCAGCGTCCTCGGCGGCGTGGACGGCCTGCGCATCGCCCACGACCTGCCGGCCCCGCTGAACCCGGACGACCTGGCCGCGATGGCGGCGACGGCCTTCGGCCTCGGCCGCCAGGCCAGCCACCGGCTCGGTCAGGGCGACTTCCGTCAGTCCACCGTCCGCAACGACGGCGGCTACTTCGCCGTGTACGCAGTGGGTGCACACGCCCTGCTCTCCGTGGTCGGCACCGACACGATCAACGTGGCCCGACTGCACCTGCACGCCCCACCGGTCGCCGACCGCCTGGCCACGCTGCTCGCCCCGGCAGTCGGCACCCGCTGACCCGAGCGCACCGCCATCGCGTACGCCACGCAGCTCCCCGCCTGCGTGTTCCTCGCTACGCGACGGCGGTGCGCTCGCCCCTTTCCGGGCGCTGCCGCTCAGGTCTGCCCGGCCGAGCCGTTGAAGACCTGGTGGACGCCGAGGATCCAGTCGCGTGCCTCCCGGTTCTCCCGCAGCAGGACCTCGTCGTTCCAGTTCCACACGTCGCGCCCGGTGATCGCGGACACCACCCGACGGAAGTACTGCCGCGTCGGAGTCTCCGTGAAGACCAGCTGCACCACGTCGGCATCTTCGATGAGCAGCAGGTATTCGTCCCGCCGAGCGGCGGCCTCCGGCAGCGATTCGAGCGACCGCAGCTGTCTGGGCGCGAAATCCTGGGTGAGCATCGGCAGCAGCGAGAACCCCAGCGGAACGAGATGCATGTGGGCGTGGTCGATGCCGCAGTTGGCCATCTTCGACCGGTTGCACAGACCATGCTCGAAGGCGACGACGTCACGTGAGTAGGCGGCGGCGAGTATCTCCGCGGCTTCCCGCCGGAACAGGTCGAGTTCGGCAAGCTCCTGCGGCGAGCACTTCGACATCGAGATGGCGTGACGTTTCGACACCAGCAACGCGTGCCCCGGCATCAGCGGCGCGACATCTGCGATCAGCGCGAAGTTCTGGGTTTCCCGGAGGATCTCGGTCGGCAACTCGTCGCGATCGAACATCGCCCGGACCGGTACGCCGTCCTTGTTCTGGATGACATCACAGAGAACACAGGGAATCACTGCCGGTGAGGCATTGTCGACGCTCGGCATTCCCGACAAGACCCTGCCCTTTTCCGGCAGGAGCAAAGAGGCACAGTGCACG
The DNA here is from genome assembly GCF_000204155.1 of Micromonospora maris AB-18-032. Lineage (NCBI taxonomy): Bacteria > Bacillati > Actinomycetota > Actinomycetes > Micromonosporales > Micromonosporaceae > Micromonospora > Micromonospora maris. The sequence continues at coordinate 5,128,981 of NC_015434.1, forward strand.
TTTATCCGATTTTCTCGCATGAGTGCCGGCAGACTACCGTCGGCCGCACGATGTCGGGTCAGGGTGACCAGATCGTTCGCCGTGAGGCCGTGGGATCGTAGCGTGACGATGCAGTCGACCAGATGCTGGCCACTGAGCGCGACATCGTGCAGCAGGATCGCCCTGTCCCCCGGTTCGAAGAATCCCTCGATCGGGGCGTCGGCGTTCGGGCCGTACGGACTGACCATGATCAGTGGGATCGACAACCGCTGGGCCGCAGTCCGCAGCAGCCCCTGGGAGGCGAGTTTCGAGATGGCGATCACCGTCGGCCGCAGGCCGCCATCCGAGATCAACTCCGCCACGTACCGGGCGAGATGCCCGGCAAGATCCCGCTCGTCGGGCGAGCCGGCCGGCAGACCGGAGAGATCGAGGTACGCCGACACGTTCGTCCGCTTCGAGTAGCCGACCTCCTGGTGGTCGTCCGGGCGGTACGTGTACTTGAGCAGGAGATGCTCAAGATGCTCGGCGGTCAGCCGGGGAAAGTCGTCCGGGTCCACCTGCTCGCACAGGATCCGACTCTTGATCCGGATCCGGTGCGCGGGCTTCGCGCCCGGCGCCAGTCGGCTGACCAGGCTGGCGATCCTCATGCCGTCACTACTGCCGGCGTCCAGCGCCTGTAACCACGGAATGATCCGGGGTGCCGCCTCAATTGCCGAGTACGATTCCACGTCCGAATCCGGCGGCAGCGGAGGCAGACGCACATGGTGGACACCTTCCAGATCGGAGGGCATCCTGGGATCACCGATAGTGACGACCGCGACACGTGATCGACCCAAGCGCCCGGCAAACAAACCGTACTCAAGCAAAACATTCTGACCCGGGCTGTAGGATTTGACGCCTCTGCGGAGGGTCTCGTCGTCCGGGGTCATCACGATTATCGCGCTGTCCACTCTGCTACTGATCTCAAACAGGGACTCTACCAGGGTGACACCGACCGGAAATGCGGTTTGGCTCCACCAGAGCAACGGTCGACCACCATGCCCCGCGATAAGACGCGCGACCACCTCCGCATAGGGCTTCCCCTCGACCGAGGAAGCTACGAATACGAAACTCATCGGGGCTCCCTCGATCGGTCGTCCACCTGCGGCCACGGCGACCGTCGTCCCCGACACTGCGAGACAACATGACGTCGCCTTGCACCCGCCTTGACTATAAGGACCTCGACAAGGACCGTGAATCGTCAACTGGGCACCGATCAGATCGCCCCAGGTGAGGCATTGTGCGTGGTGGCCGCGAGCCTGGGTACTGAGCGGCCATGGCAGCTGACAACAGATCGGTGGACGACGAGCACTCCCGCCCGACCGGCGTCGACGACACCACCGTCGAGGCCCTGGGCGAGCTGAGCAAAGCCCTGGAAACCATCCACCGGGTACGCGGACATCTCTACTCGGCGCACCAACTCGTCGGCGGCGCCGACCTGACCCTCGACCGGGTGGTGACCCTCCTGCGCGAGGCGGGCCACGACGCCGTAGCCGACCGGGTCGAGCACGAACTGCTCGGCCGCAACGTGCTACCCGGCCGCTGGACCTTCCAGATCATGGAGGAGTTCGACGACGGCTACTACGCCGCATTCCAGGAGATCGAACGGTACGCCCGGGACACCCTGGCCGACGGCCGGCGGCACATCTACGAGGCGGAGATGAAGCAGCGCCGCCGTACCCATGGCATGGCCGGCCACGAGGCCACCCCGCAGTGATCGGCGAGCCCTGGCTCGCCCGCTGCCGCGCGGTGAATGCGGTGGTGTCCGTCGTGGACAAGCCGATACTGTCCGGGCTCACGATCGACGGAAGCAGCGGGGTCAGGATGAGCGACGACGTGAACACGACCGTGTTGTGGCGCCCGACCGGGCCGCGGGAGCGGGAGCTGGTCCGCGCGTCCGGGTGGCGCGCGTGGCCGCCTCGCCTGCCCGACCAGCCGATCTTCTACCCCGTGCTGAACGAGGACTACGCGATCAAGATCGCCCGGGACTGGAACGTCCCCGCCTCCGGGGCCGGGTACGTGACCCGCTTCCACGTCGAGACGGATTTCCTCAGCCGCTACCCGGTCCGCCAGGTTGGTGGCGACACCATCCTGGAGCTGTGGGTGCCCGCCGAGGAGCTGGACGAGTTCAACAGTCACATCGTCGGCCAGATCGAGGTCGTCCACGAGTTCGGGTAGCTGCTGCCCCTCACCCCCGCACCACCGATCGACGCTGCGTGTGACAGGCCCTAGCCTCGTCGGCGTGAGTTTCAGCGCCTACACCCGGCGGGTGCGTGATCCAGCTCTGCCGTACCAGCATCGGGTGTCGGCGTTGCGCTCCTGCGTGCAGCTGTACCGACCGATCGGCTTCCAGACCACGCTGAGCTTCCTCGATGAGTTGGCCGGGCCGTTCCACCGTGAGGAGGCGGCCCTGCTCCGTGCACTCGACGCCCTGTCCATGAGCAGGGATCAGCGACGCACCGAGTTCCGCCGCTACGCCGCAGCGCGCAGGGCGGCGAAGCGGCGCGGCCATCGAAGCCCGCACCCGGAACTGGCGAACGATCCCGGCTCTCTCATCACGACGGTTCAGGTTCATCACGCTCCTGACGAACTACTGAAAGCCCGCATCGAAACCATCATGTCGATGCTTGCCCGCTATCAGGTCATCGCTTAGCGACCCGCCCATATCAGGGCCTTGCCTCGAACCCCGACCCTCCTCAGAGATGCCCCCGCCGGATCCCTCGCCAGGCACCTCAGGTGCTACCAGCATCTCCGGACGGTCTACGACCGCCCGACGAGGAGATCCGCCCTCACCCACTCGGCCGCCACCACCTACTTTGCGCCCCCGGACAGGTACCACAACCCGGCCTGTTGCCTGTCACACAGCCATCGGATTCGAGATGCCTCATCGGGTCGAGGCGGCCAGTCGCGGTAGGGCAGGAAGGCCACCCGCCAAGCGATCACCACAAAGATGTAGAGGCCGAACCCGCCTGCGAGCCACCACAGTGCGTCGCGGCGACGGTAGGAGGCACGCGGCGCAAGCCAGGCTGTGGCCGCCATCGGAACTGCGATCCAGCCGAGGTCCGCGAGCGGGCCACTGCCCATCGCGCCCTCGATCAGCTCACGGATGATGATGGATGGCACCACCACGCCGAACACCAGCAGTGCGGTGATGAACGTACGGGGCGCTCGCCTGACAGGTGGGCGCGAGCTGAGCGAATTGTCGGGCATCGCCCGCAGGATACGAGCCAGCAGCAATCGCCGACGCAGGGCGTTCGTGGTCTCTGCAGCAGGCCCTTCTGGGCTGACGCTCCCGCAGTTCAAGATCAGGCCGTCAAACGCCGACAACGCTGAAAGGACGACCATCGACGACGCCCAGACTCAGAACCAGGCCAGAGCCTTGATCGCGACACTGGCCTAATGGGCGACGGACGAGTCGACCTGTACGCCGGATTCTGTGCGCGGCGCGTACCCCGAGGGGTTTCGCGCCGGCGGCGGCCATCCATCTCGGCCTGCCGTTGCCGACAGGCTCGTGCGGCCTACCCGCAGACATCGGGCGGGCCACCCTCAAGCGTCTGCGCGGGTCGTCATCATGCGGTGACGGCCCTTTCTTGGCCTTGCTCCGGGTGGGGTTTACCGAGCCACCCCGGTCACCCGGGGTGCTGGTGGGCTCTTACCCCACCGTTTCACCCTTACCGTCCCCGTTGGGGTCGGCGGTCTGTTTTCTGTGGCACTGTCCCGCGGGTCACCCCGGGTTGCCGTTAGCAACCACCCTGCCCTGTGGAGTCCGGACGTTCCTCGGCGGCGGGCTGCTGCCCACCGACGCGACCGCCCGGTCGACTCGTCCGTCGCGCACACATCCTAACGACACCGGCCGGGCGACTTATTGCCACGGCCGTGCACACCCGGCAGCGACGACCACCAAGAGAGCACCACCAGGTCAGATAATGCCGGTGGGCTCGCTGTCGCAGGCCGGGCCGACTAGCCTCGGCGAGTATGGATCTTGCGAACGCCGCGTTGCTGCTCGCGGCCGGTATGGCCGCCGGTACGGTCAACGCGGTGGCCGGGGGTGGTTCGCTGATCACGTTTCCGGCGCTGCTGGCGGTGGGGTTGCCGCCGGTGCCGGCGAACGTGACCAACTCGGTGTCGGTGTTCCCGGGGTACGGCGCGGCAGTGGCGGGCAGTTGGATGGATCTGCCTCGGGGGCGGCTGCTGGTCACGCTGGTGCCGACGACGATCGTCGGCGCGCTGGTCGGTGCGGGGCTGCTGCTTGTCACTCCGGCACGGGCGTTCGAGGTGGTCGTACCGTTTCTGGTGCTCGGGGCGACGGCGCTGCTGGCGTTTCAGGATCCGCTGCGGCGGCTGGTGGGGCATCCGCGTGATGTGCCGACCCGGCGGCGGGGTCTGACGATCCAGGTCGTGGTGGCGTTGGCCTCGGTGTACGGCGGCTACTTCGGCGCGGCGGTCGGGGTGATGCTGGTGGCCGCGTTGGCCCTGGTGTTGGACGCCACGTTGGCCCGGGTGAGCGCGATCAAGAACCTGCTCTCCGCGATCATCGGCCTGACCACGGTGGCCGTGTTCGCGCTCGCCGGGCCGGTGAACTGGGCCGGGGTGGCGTTGCTGGCGCCGGCCACGCTTGTCGGCGGGTACGCGGGCGCCCGGCTGGTCCGCCGGCTGCCGTCGAAGCTGCTGAAGGCGATCATCGTGGTCTTCGGCACCACGATCGGGTTGTACCTGCTGTGGCGGGCGCTGCGCTGAAAGGCAGCGCCCAGGCACGCCGCACCCGCACCCGCACCCGCGACGCTGCTCGCGCCACGCGGCTACGTGTTAGTAGGGGGCCCTTATACAACGCTAGGCGTTAATAAGGTGCCCTTCCTTACTGCAGCGAGGCGAGGTGGGCGGTGTCGTTGACGGTGCGGACGGCGATGCCGCCGTCGGGCCAGCGGTCCAGCACCGAGATGCCGGCGGCGTCGAGGTAGAGCCGGTGCAGGAAGGCGTCGGTGGCGGCGAGGGCGTCGCGCAGCATCAGTTTGATCGGCGAGACGTGCGAGACCACCACCACGGTCTGGCCGGGGTACGCCGCGACGAGGCGTTCGGTCACCCGGGCGCAGCGGTCGGCGACCTGGGCGAAGGATTCGCCGTCGGGTGGGGCGATGCGGGTGGAGGCCAGCCAGGCGTCCAGCTCGCCCGCCCACTGTTCGCGTACCTCGGCGAAGGTGCGGCCCTCCCAGGCACCGAAGTCGCACTCGATCAGGTCGTCGTCGGGGCGTACCGGCAGGTCGCCGATGGCGGCGGCGATCGCCTCGGCGGTGGCCGTACACCGGGACAATGGTGAGCTGACCACGGCGGCGGCCTGCGGGGCGAGCGCCGCCACCCGGGCGGCGGTGGCCCGCACCTGGGCCTGGCCCTTCGCCGACAGCGCGACGTCGCCGCGGCCGGAGTAGCGGCCCTGTTCGGTGTACTCGGTCTCGCCGTGGCGGACCAGGATCAGCCGGGTGGCGGTGAAGCTGGGCCGGGGTTCCCAGGAGACCGGCGCGCTGGTCAGGTCGGTGCCGGGCGTCTCGGCGTGGGCGGCGACGGTGGCCGCGCCGCCGCCGGCGGGCTGCGGGCCGCCGAGTTCGCGGGGCGGCGCGACCACGCGGGGCGGCGCGACGGAGGGTACGGCGACGCCGGAGGTCGCGGCGGCGTCCATGGCGGCGTTGGCGAGGGCGTCGGCGTGGGTGTTGCGGTCCCGGGGGATCCAGGTGAACCGGACCGTACCGATGCGGCCGACCAGTTGGACGGCCTGGGCGGCGAGCGGACGCAGCCCGGGGTGTTTGATCTGCCAGCGGCCGGACATCTGCTCGACCACCAGCTTGGAGTCCATCCGGACCTCGACCTCGGTCGCGCCCAGCTCGACGGCGGCGGTCAGGCCGGCGAGCAGGCCCTGGTACTCGGCGACGTTGTTGGTGGCGGTGCCGATGGCGGCGCTGCGCTCGGCCAGCACCTCGCCGGTGGCCGGGTCGCGGAGCACCGCGCCGTACCCGGCCGGGCCCGGGTTGCCCCGGGCGCCGCCGTCGGCCTCGACCAGGACGGTACGCGGTGCCACCGGTTACAGCCCGGACTCGTTGGTGCGGACCATGATCCGGCGGCAGTCCTCGCAGCGGACCACCTCTTCGGGGTCGGTCTTGCGGATGCGGGCCAGGTCGGCACCGGAGAGCTCCAGGCGGCAGCCGCCGCAGCGGCCGGCGTAGAGCAGCGCCGCGCCGAGCCCGGTGTCGGTGCGGATCCGGTCGTAGAGCTGCACCAGGTCGGCGGGGAGGTCGTTGGCGAGCGGCTGGCGGGCCGAGCGTTTGAACTCCTCCTCCCGGCCGATCTCGCCGAGGCTCTCGTCGCGTCGCTGCTCGGTGGCGGCCCGCCGTTCGCGGACCTCGGTGAGCCGCTGTTCGACGCCGTCCAGCACCGCCTGGGCGGTTTCGCGCTGCTCCATCAACTCCAGTTCGGCGTCTTCCAGGTCGCCCTGCCGGCGGTTGAGCGAGACCAGTTCGTGTTGCAGCGCCTCCAGCTCGCGGGCCGGGCCGGTGCCGGCGGCCAGCCGGTCCTCGTTCTTGGCCTTGCGCGCCCGCACCTGGTCGACGTCCTTCTCCAGCCGGGCGATGTCCCGGTCCAGGTCGTCGACCGCGACCTGGGCACGGACCCGCTCGTCCTCCAGGGCGGACAGCTCCCGGGCCAGGGCCTCCAACTCGGCACGCTCGGGCAGCGACCGCCGCCGGTGGGCGAGCTGGGCGAGGGCGGTGTCGATCGCCTGGAGGTCGAGCAGGCGGCGCTGGACCTGGGGGTCAGCCTTCACGGTCGGGCTCCTTGTCGTCCGCTACGGGTTCGGCCACTGCGGGCCGGCCCGTTGAGGGTGGGGCTGCGTGTACGGTCCACGGGCTGGTGTCCAGGTCGGACACCAGGGCCTCGACGCCCGACGTGCCCCGCAGCAGCGCGGCCAGGTCGTCCAGCCAGGGTCGCTCGGTCGCCCAGTGGGTGGCGTCGAGCAGCGCCGGCCCTCCGGTGGCGAGATGTTCGCCGGCCGGGTGGTGGCGCAGGTCGGCGGTGAGGTAGGCGTCCACGCCGGCGGCGCTCGCGTCGGCCAGGAAGCTGTCCCCGGACCCACCGCAGACGGCGAGGGTACGCACGATGCGGTCCGGTGCGCCAGCGGCGCGTACCCCGACGGCGGTGACGGGCAGCACGGTGGCGGCGTGTCGGGTCAGCTCGGCCAGGCTCATCGGTCGGGGCAGCCGGCCGATGCGGCCCACGCCGCGGCCCTCACCGGCGGCCGGGGTGCCGGGCCGGGCCGGTTGCAGGGGACGCAGGTCGGTCAGGCCGAGCCGGCCGGCGAGGGCGTCGGAAACGCCGGGGGCGGCCACGTCGGCGTTTGTGTGCGCGACGTACAGCGCGATGTCGGCCTTGATCAGTTGGTGGATGATCCGGCCCTTGTACGTTGTCGGCGCGACCGAGGAGACGCCGCGCAGCAGCAGCGGATGGTGAGCGACGATCATGTCGACGCCAGCGGCGAGGGCTTCGGCGACCGTCTCGGGGACCACGTCGACGACGCAGAGAACCCGGCGCACCTGGGCGTCCGGCTCACCGAGCACCAGGCCGACCCGGTCCCACTCCTCGGCCCAGCTCGGCGGGTAGCGCCGCTCCAGCTCGGCCACGACGTCGGCGACGGTCGGCACGGCTGTGGTTGTGCTCACGACGGGCCAGCTTACCGGCGTCAGCGTCGAGGCGGGACGTCACCCGCCCGCCGCCGGACCGGCCGGGGTGCGGTTGTTAACAAGGGCCCCTTGTTCTACCGAAGGCGTTAACAAGGGGCCCTTCCTTTCACGAAGTGTGGACGAGGTGGTCGTGCAGCGCGGTGAGGGCGAGCGGCCAGGGGAAGGCGTGCTGGTACCGCTCCCCCGTTCCGGGTGGGTGCAGCGGGAGGACGTCGTCGCCGAAGAGCACGCGTACCCCCCACTCGGTCAGTCGGTCGATCGCCGTCCGGAAGGCCGGGTGTGCGGCCATCGCGACGTTTGTGTACGGCACGGCGACCAGGGGGATGCCCCGGCCCTGTGCCTCGATCAGCAACCCGAGGGCGAGGGTGTCGGCGATGCCGGCCGCCCACTTGTTGACCGTGTTGACCGTGGCCGGGCAGACGACGATGGCGTCGGCCGACGGCAGCACGTCCGGATCACCCGGGTTCTTGTAGTGCGTACGCACCGGGTGGCCCGTCTGGCGGGCCAACGCGGCGCGGTCGACGAACTTGGCGCCGTCGGGCGTGGTGACCACGCAGACGTCCCAGCCGTCCTGCTGGGCCAGCTCGACGAGCCGACCCACGTCTCGGGCCAGCGGCGAACCGCAGGCGATGATGTACAGCACCTCACGGTGCCCGTCATGGCGGTGCGAACCGGTCATCAGACCGGCCCCGAAGTCATACCCCTACTCCCATGTGCTCAGCCAACTCCGCGATCAGCGAAGGCGGCGCACCACGTGTGCGACGTAGGACGTCGGACATCACCTCGTGGGCGATCGGCCGGCAGCGGATCTCGGACGGGGCGAGCCGATCCCCGCGCAGCAACATCTCACCCGCGTTGGCCACGTCGCCGATCAGGGCGTAGGCCCGGGCCAGGTCGAGCAGGTGATGCGCCCGGCGTTCCGGCAGCAGCGCGTCGAAGGACGGGTTCTGGAGCTTGAGCTGGTGCACCTCGACCGCCCGGCCACCGTCACCCAACTCGACGGCGGCTGCCGCCCGGTGCAGTTCGACGTTCGTCGGCCCGAACGAGGTCCAGTAGTGGTTCTGGTCACTGCCGAGTTCCTGCGCCGCCGCGTACGCGCCGGCGATCAGGTCATCGACGGTGGCGGCGTCGCCGATGCGGGCGGCGGCCATGGCACCTTGCAGCAGCAGCATGCCGTACACCGAGATCCGTTCCGGGCTGGTGTCGTTCTGACCGCCGGGGGCGAGGCGGTTGGCGATCCGGACGTTCAACTCCAGCGCGGGCCGGGATCGTCCCATCGACGCCAGTGCGTTGCACACCCGGGTGGTGGCGACCCCGGCGAGCAGCAGGTCGTCGGCGCGTTGGGCGACCGCGATGGACCGGTCGGCGGCGAGCCAGGCGAGCTCACACTCACCCAGTTTGCGCAGCACCGAGGAGGCGATCTGATAGACCTGCGCGAGCAGGTGGGCGGCGCGCTCCGCCTGATCCCCGCCGTAGGCGGCGTCGGCGGCCTGGGCGTCGCGCAGCAGCTTGGGCAGGGCCCGGATCAGCATGCCGTAGCGGCCGTACTGGTAGGTCAGCCAGGCGTGGGTGACGGCCTTGCTCATGTCCGCCAGCGGGGGTGGGCACGGCGCGGCGTCGAAGTACGCGCTGACCGAGTCGTACCGCTCCAGCGCCGCCCGGATCTCCTCGACCTCGAACTGCTCGATGCAGTTGAGCGTGTCCCCGCGCCGCTCCGGGTCCTTGCCGAGCAGCAACTGCACATCCATCTGAAGGATGTCGGCGATCTCGTAGAGGACGGAGAACTTGTCCAGCCGGCGTACGCCGCGTTCGATCTTGTCGACCCAGCTCTTCGACTTGCCCAACCGGTCGGCGAAGACCTGTTGCGACATTTTTCGTCGCCCTCGCCAGTAGGCCACCCGCCGCCCGATGGGTAGTTCGTCCATCTCGCCAGTCCTCCCTAGATGGAGCCGCAGCCAGGGGCCGTGGGCTGTTCCGCGGGTGCGGTCAACCGTCCGTCTTCAGGTTTCCGCTGGTCGCACTGGTTGTGCGTCAGCCGTACGGCCAGTCCTCATAGTTTTCGTGCAAGTTGCATGAGCCACTTTGTCAGACCAAACGATCGTCAACGATGGCAGTGACGGTGCTCAACGTGTGAACTGCACCGGGCGGCCCGGCGAGGGGAGATGGCGCCAATGTGGGAGAACGTCGGACCGCGGGTGGCGCACCTGTCGCCGTTGGAACGGGTACGACTGCGCCGGGTAGCGGTGCGGTACGCGATGCACGGCTGGGAGGTCACCCCCGGTGCCTGCCTGGCACGGAGCCGCTTCGTCTGCGGTCGAGCCGGCTGCCCCACCGTCGGCTGCCATCCCGCCCTTGAGGACTGGGAGCACGCCGCGAGCGCCGACCCGGCCCGGGTGGCGAACTGGTGGCGGTCCCGGCCGCACGGCGTACTGCTGCCCACCGGGCGTTCCTTCGACGTGCTGGAGGTCGCCGCGGACCTGGGCCGCCGCGTGCTGGATGCGGTCCGCGCCCATCCCGCGGGCCTCGGCGTCCGCGGCCCGGTGCTTGTCACACCGACCGGGCGGTGGATGTTCCTGGTACGCCCCGGCGATCCGCTGCGCCCCGAGTTGGAGCACTGTCTCCAGGTGGTACGGCACGGTCCCGGCTCGTGGATCGCGGCACCGCCCACCCGGTTACCCGAAGGCCCGGTCCGCTGGATGGTGGCACCGGAGCAGGCCCGCTGGCAGCTGCCGGACTCCTACCTGGTCCAGAACACCCTGATCGACGCGCTCCGGGCCACCGGGATCACCCTGGTGCCGGCGCTGGTGCCCGGTCACCTGCCGTTGCCCCGTCGAGGCAGGTGAGCACGCGTCCCGCGCAGGCCGGCCGTGCGGACAGCGACGCCGGACCACGCGCGGTCGTTGAGCACCACGACGGCGCAGCCCGGCGCCGGGAGCGGGGATCGGCGATGTCCACGGACGACACCACACACCACCCGAACGGTGCCGAGCCGCCACGGCGGCACCGCCTTGGCCGCCGGTGGGCCGCCACCCGCCCGCCGGGCGCGCGCCCCGGTCGGCCCCGCCCGCTCGGCTCACGCCCGGCGACCACCCACCGACCGACCCGCTGGCTCTGACCCGGTCCACTGGCTGTGACCCGGTCCGCCTGCTGAGCCGGGTCTGACGCACCTGGGGCCGTCGAGCGCGAAAAGGGACTCGCGGCGCTATCGGACGGGTTCGGGGTACGCGACATCCTTCTCGGCCGACCGAAGCTGTGCGACGACATCGGCACCCGGTGTGCACGGGTCGCCGCGCTCGCCCCGTCCTACTGGCGAAAGAAGCAGCAGAAGAAGCGTGAGCCGTGACCCCAGTGGGTATTCCGCCTCGCCGTTGCTGAACGCGTGAGGGGAAGGCACATGCTCAGCAAAGAGGATCAGCGTCGTTTTGAGCAGATCACCCGCAATCTCCGAGAGAGCGACCCGGCGTTCTTCGCCCGGCTCGACAACCGGGCCCGGGGTCGACGCGGACGATGGCTGCTGCTGTTGACCATCCTGCTGTGGGCGGCCCTGCCGGCCGCGACCGTGGCGTTCGGACGACTCACCGGGGCGATCTTCGCCGTGGTGCTGCTGACCAACGCCGTACTCATGTGGCGGTTCCGGCAACGCTGGCTCTGAACAGCGCCGAAGCCGCCCGACCGGGTCGACGCCGCGCCCGCTCACTCACCGAGCTGCCGGTACGCCTGACGCAGTCGCTCCAGAAGACCCGGTCCACCGATCGCCGGTGCGGGTGCACCGAGCTGCCGCAACAGCAGATCCGGACGGCTCGCCAGACTCGGCGGGCGATCCGGCAGGGGCACGGGCGGCAGCCAGAACCGATCGACCGTCTCCGCCAACGGGGCGACGGGCAGATCGGCGAGGGCTCGCGCCGCACCCGCCGCAGGCCGATCGGCTCCGAGGGTACCTGTGCTGCTCGGCTTGCTGCCGGTGCCACGTAGCTCGCGGAGCCGGTCGAGCAGGGCGTCGCGGCTGCGGCCACGCCAGTGCAGCAGGGCGAACGGATCCGCGTCGAACGCCTCGGCGAGCAGGTAGAAGGTGGCCGCGAGGTGTTTGCAGGGGACCGCGGCGTCCGGGCATGAGCAGCGTTGCGCCAACTCCGTCACGGTGGCCGGGAACAGCGGTGCACCGACGGCGGTGAACAGCTCCTCAAGCTCGGCCGGCAGGTCACCGGCGAGCAGCCGGGCGCTGAAGAACGCCTGCCCGGCCAGCTCCGCCTCGATCCGTGCCCACAACTGCTCCGGGAACACCGGCAGTGCGATGTGGACCTGGTACGGCCGGGGGCGGGAGCCCTGCACCGTCGAGGTCACCGTGCCCGGGGCGATGTCGAGGCGTACCACCTGACCGGCTCGGGCGTACGCGCGGCCACGGGTCAACCGGGTGCCGAGCGCGAACGACTCCAGCACCTCCAGGAACCGCCGCGACCACCAGGACACCCCGATGGCGCCTCGGCTGCTGCGGGCCCGCAATCCGCCGTCGACCCGGCGGGGCCGCCCGTAGTCGGCGAACCGGCCCCGCCCACCCGTACCGGTCGGGCTGGTCACTGCGCCACCGCCCCGGCCTCCAGGCTGAACAACTCGCGCAGCTGGGTGGTGGACAGCTCCGTGACCCACTGCTCGCCGGTGCCGACGACCGACGCGGCCAGACTGCGTTTGTCGGCGATCAGCGCGGCGACCTTCTCCTCCACCGTGCCGGCGCAGACGAACTTGCGGACCTGCACGCGGCGGCGCTGACCGATACGGAACGCCCGGTCGGTGGCCTGGTCCTCCACCGCCGGGTTCCACCACCGGTCCACGTGCACCACGTGGTTGGCGGCGGTCAGGGTCAGCCCGGTCCCGCCGGCCTTGAGGGAGAGCACGAACAGGGCCGGGCCGTCGTCGGACTGGAACCGGGTCACCATCTCGTCCCGGTCGGCCTTGCCGAGGCCGCCGTGCAGGAACAGCACCTCCCGGCCGAAGCGGGCCGACAGGTGGCCGCGCAGCATCCCGCCGAACTCCGCGTACTGGGTGAACAGCAGGGCCTTCTCCCCCGCCGCGAGGACCTCGTCGAGGATCTCCTCCAACCGGGCCAGCTTGCCGGAGCGCCCGGCCAGCGCCGACCCGTCGCGCAGCAACTGGGCGGGATGGTTGCAGACCTGCTTGAGCCGGGTCATGGTGGCAAGCACCAGGCCGCGCCGCTCGATGCCCTCGCTGGCCTCGATCCGGGCCATCATGTCGTCGACCACCACCTGGTAGAGCGCCGCCTGCTCGGCGGTCAGGTTGCAGACGACCTCCATCTCCAGCTTCTCCGGCAGATCCGAGATGATCGACGAGTCGGTCTTGAGTCGGCGCAAGACGAACGGGCCGGTGATCCGGCGCAGCCGCTCGGCGGTGTCGGTGTCACCGTGCCGTTCGATCGGCTCGGCGAAGCGCTTACGGAACGTCGCCGCCGGGCCGAGCAGGCCCGGGTTGGCGAACTGCATGATGGACCACAGGTCGGCCAGCCGGTTCTCCACCGGCGTACCGGTCACCGCGATCCGGTGCCGGGCGGGCAGCGCGCGGACCGCCTCGGCCTGCCGGGTGGCGGCGTTCTTCACCGCCTGCGCCTCGTCGAGCACCACCCGGTGCCAGTCGACACCGGCCAGGTCAGCCGCGTCCCGGGCCGCCGTCGGGTACGTGGTGAGGACCAGATCCGCAGCCTGTACGGCGTCGCCGAACTCGGCTCCCCGGGCCCGCTGCGCGCCGTGGTGCACGTGCACCCGCAGCTCGGGGGTGAACCGGGCGGCCTCCCGCTGCCAGTTGCCGACCAGCGACATCGGACACACCAGCAGGGTCGGCCCGGCCTGCGGCGGGTCGGCCGCGAACAACGCCAGCAGCTGCACCGTCTTGCCCAGCCCCATGTCGTCGGCGAGCACCCCGCCCAGCCCGAGCGACTGGAGGAACGTCAACCAGGCCAGACCACGCCGCTGGTACGGCCGCAGGGTGCCGGCGAACGACGGCGGCTCGGTCAACGGGGCGAGCCGCCGCTCCACCGACCCGGCGAGCAGATCACCCAACGCCCCGTCCGCGCTCACCTCCAGCACCGGCAGCGCATCCGGCTGCTCGGCGTCGGTGAGCCCCAACCGGAGCAGATCGGCGACAGTCAGCTCGCCGGTGGACCGCAACAGCCGCAGGCCGGCGGCGAGCCGCTTCGGGTCCAGCTCGACCCAGTGGCCGCGCAGCCGCACCAGCGGCGTCTTCAGCTCGGCGAGGCGGGCCAACTCCTCGGCGGTCAGCGGCTGGTCGCCCAGGGCGATTTCCCACCGGTAGTCGACAATCGCGTCCAGCCCGACCCGCTCACCGGCGGCGGCGACCGTGCCGGGCGCGGTGCGGGAAGCAGCCCGCAGCCGCGCGCCGAGCCGCGCCGACGGCCGCTGCCACCACGACGGCAGCAGCACGGTGAAGCCCGCCGCGTGCAGCAGCGGGGCACCTTCGCGCAGGAACCGGTGGGCACCCTCGGCGTCCAGCTCCATCGCCTCCGGCGTCGCGGTCCGCAGCGCCGAGTCCAGCTCCGGCCAGAGCCGGCTGGCCCGGCCCAGCTCCGCCAGCAGCGTCTCCTGCGGGCTGTCCAGCGCGGGCCCGGTCGTACCCCACCACACCTGCCCGGCGTCGACGTGCAGACCGGACTCGTCGGCGGCGCGGAGCCCGAACTCCACCCGCCACGTCCCCTCGGTCGCCACGATGGCGTCCGGGTCGGCCGGTACCACGGTCAGCGGGGTCTCGATCTCGTCGTCGGGTGGTTCGACGAGCCGGAAGCTGGCCCGTACCGTCCCGCCGGCCGCGTCCCGCTGCCAGGCTTCCAGCTCGTCACGCAGGACGTCCAGCGCCGCCGGTTCGGCGGTGAATTCCCGCTGTGGCCCGGTGAGCGCACCGAGCCAGGCCGCCACCGCCCCGTCGCGGCGTACCCCGCGAGCCAAGGTGGTCTGCGGCAGCGCCGCCCGCACCGCCGCATCGGTGAGCGCGTCGAGCGCATCACCCACCAGCACCCCCGCCCCGGCCGCACCCTCAGCCTCCAACCCCGCCCCGGTGGGTACGGCAGTCGCGGGCAGGTCGGCCTCGGCCACCGCGCGGGCGACCGGTGGCAGGGCCAGCGCCAACGCCCGAGCCCAGGCGGCGTCGGTCCCGGTGAGCAGCGGTCGCCACACCGCACGGGCCCCGACCTCGCTCCCCCGGCCGGCGGCCAGGCCGGGCAGGACCCGACCCCGGGTGGCCAGGTCGGCGGCGAAGGTGGCCAGTTCCGCCAGGTGCCGCAGCGTCGCGCCGGGCACGGCGGTCAGCCCGTCGAGGGTACGCAGCAACGACAGCGCCGCGTCCGGGGCGTACGCCAGGATGGGCACCCGCCAGCCGGCCAGGGTGACCGGGCCGCGGACCGGGTCCACGACGGCGGTTCGGACCAGCTCCGGCGAGTCGACCGGGGATCCGGCGCGGGTGGGCAGGCGGAGCAGCGCGGTGCCGAGGTCTGTCGGTTCGGCCACCTCGGCCAGCGCGGCAGCCAGCGTGGTGTGCGCGGCGGCGAACGGATGCGGACGTTCCCGGGGTACCCGGCCGGGACGGCGCGCGGCGCGCGGCGGCAGGGTGCTGTCCTCACCCCAGACCGCGAGTCCCCGACCCGGCAGCCACGCCCCATGAACGACCAGCACCCGCACCCCATCTTGTTGAAAGGAAGGGCCCCTTGTTAACGCCTCCGGTAGAGCAGGGGCCCCTGCTTAACACCCGGGTCAGGATAGGCGGCCCCGGCCCGCTACCGTCGGCGCCATGTACGACCTGCTGGTGCTCGGCGGCCTCGGCGTCGACATCCGGGTCCGGGTGCCTGACCTGCCCCTAGCGGTGGTCGACTCCGTCACCGTCGAACCGATCGACCTGCGGATCGGCAACACCGGTGCCGGCGTGGTACTCGCCGCGCACGCCCTCGGACTACGGGTGGCGGTGGTCGACACGCTCGGCACGGACCCGGCCGGCGACGTGGTGCGGGCCGCGCTGTCCCGCACCGGGGTGCACGCCGTGCTGGCCTCGACGCCGGCCGGCACCCGCCGCTCGGTCAACCTGGTCGATCCCGCCGGACGGCGGATGTCGCTGTACGACCCCCGCCCCTCCGACGGGACCGCACCCTTCCCGGTGGCGCAGGTGGCGACGCTGGTCGAGCAGGCCACGCACGTCCACCTTTCGATCATGAATTGGGTACGGGACCTGCTGCCCGCTCTCGGCGACATGCTGGGCGAGGGTGTGGGCAGCTCCACCGATCTGCACGACTGGGACGGGCAGAATCCGTACCATCGCCCGTTCGCCGAGATCGCCGAACTGGTGCTGGTCAGCGGAGTCACGCTCGGCGACCGGTCGACGGCGGTGGGCGCTGCGCTGGCACCGCGGCCGGTGCTGGTGACGTGGGGTGCCGACGGCGCGGATCTGCACCTCGGCGGCACCGTCACCCGGATTCCGGCAGCCACGCCGCCCGGCCCTGTGGTGGACACCAACGGTGCCGGGGATGCCTTCGCGGCCGGCATCATCACCGCCCGTTCACGAGGCGCGACGTGGGCGGAAGCCGCCGGGTACGCGGCCCGGGTCGCCGCCGCAGCCTGCACCCACGACGGCATGGAGTACCCACCCGGTCTCCTTCCCCACCACTGACCCCACACCCCGCGCCCCTGCGCCACGCCGCGCCCGCCCCGCCCTTGCCGCGACCGTTTGCATGATCACGCTCGATCTGGGATCGAGTGCCTATTCTCGGCTTACGAGGCCACTCGATCTCGCATCGAGCACGATCATGGTCTGCCTGTGGGTCCCGCCAGGGAGCAGGTTCGACGATCTGAATGTCAGAGGGCGCCGGTGGTGCCGTCGGTGAGTTCCCGGAGTATGTCGGCGTGTCCGACATGCCGGGCCGTCTCCTCGATCATGTGCACCAGGATCCAGCGCACCGACACCTCGCCCAGCTGCGGATGTGGCACGACGTGGTCGAGGTCGAAGCGTGCCACGATCTCCCGGGACCGGGCGCAGACCTGTTGGTAGTCGGCGGCGAGGCGCTCCACGGTGTCGTCCTCGGCGAGGGTGAAGCTGGCCAGCGCCGCCTCGTCGGTCGTCGGGAACGTCTCGCCGGGCGACGGCTCCAGCAGGATGTGGAACCAGTTGCGCTCGATCTCGGTGAGGTGTTTGACCAGCCCGGCGACGGTGGTCGCCGAGGGCACCAGACGGCGGGCCGCGTCGGCGTCGCTGAGGCCGTGCAGCTTGCGCAGCAGGACGGTCCGATGGAAATCCAGGAAGGATTCGAGGACCTCCCGCTCGCCGGCCGTCCGGTTGACCACCGGTCCGAGTGTCGGATCAATCGCGATCTCCGCCATGTCGAGACGTTATCCCGAGCGGCCAGGCCCGAAACACACTCTGCCGCATGCTGGACACCGCCGGTCGGCAAGCGCCGGCCAGCGGGCTCGGTGCCGTGGGCCTGCCGATCCGCTGCGGGGGCGCGGTGCTCGGGGCAGGATGGGCGCATGGCAGCAACGGTTGAGATCCCGCTGGTGGGCGGTTCTGCGGACGGTCAGCTGGTCACCGTCGAGTTGGATCCGAACGACCGGCCGCCGCTGACCCACCACCACGTCGGGTCGGGCGGCCTGGCCGAGGCGGACATCTACGAGCTGGAATCGATCGATGCCCAGGCCCAGCAGTGGTGCTACCGCTGGCGCGGCCAAGCAGTCTGATTACGAGGCCCGCACCTGCGGCCAAGCGGTCTGACCGCGAGGCCCGCACCTCAAATCCGGCGGTCTGACCGCGAGGCGGGCAGTTCGGGTCAGGCGCCGACCTCGACCAGGGAGCGGCTGCGCAGGCTCTCCAGGACCGCCCGGGTCACGTGGGAGGTGCCGCGGGCTTCGTCGCAGACCTGCGCCACCCGCTGCGCGGTGGTCTCGGCCCGCTGGTCGCGTTCGTCCCACAACTGGTCGACCTCGGCCAGCAACGGGCCCTCCACCTCGCGTTCCACGCCGCGCAGCGCCGGCACTCCGAGTCGCTGCGCCAGGTCGAAGACCTTCCCGGCGTACGGCAGGGGCAGGAACGGCGTACCCATCATCGCGGCGAAGATCAGGAAGTGCAGCCGCATACCGACCGCCAGGTCGAAGTGGCGCATCAGGCCGAGTACCTGCTGGGGCGAGTAGGTGCCGTGCAGGATGCGGCCCCGTTCGGCGGCGATCATGTGCGACAGCACACCGTGTGAATGCCGGATGTCGTCGCGTTCCATCGGGACGAACAGCACGTGCGCGTCGATGCGGTGCACCAGGAAGTCACCGATCTGGGCGAGCAGCCGGTGGTAGCCGTCCACGTCCAGTCGTTCTGCTGCCCGGCCCGGCTCCCGTACGCTCATCCCGACCAGCCGTTTACCGGCCGGCACACCTTCCTCGCGCAGCAGTTCCGCCGGGAACTCCTCGGGTTCGAGCAGGAACGCCGGGTCGGCGGTGACGGTGATCGGGTTGAGCAGCCCGGCCTCCTCCAGCACCATCCGCGATTCCTGGTCGCGTACGGTCACCTGGGTGGCGCCGGCCAGCGTCTCGCGCACCATGCCGGTGTCCACCATCTCGCTCAGTGGCCCGACACCCACCGCGTAGGTCAGCACCGGCAGGCCCCGTTCCTGCGCGACCCGGACCACCCGCAGGTACCGGCGGGCCTCCTTGTCGTAGAGGATTCCGCCACCGCCGAGGATGAGCAGGTCGAGCTGGGACAGTACGAGGGCGGAGTCGGTGCGGCTGACCCCTTCCCACGGCACCGCTTCCACGTCCGGGTGGGCCACCGCGGTGTGCTCGGGGTTTCGCGAGAAGACGATGATCCGGGCGTTGGGCTCCTGCTGACGCAGGTCGGTCAGCAGGCCGGTGAGGATGGCCTCGTCGCCGAGGTTGCGGCCACCGTATGAGCCGAGCACGCCGATGGTCAGTCCGCCACGCGTCATCCGTCGCTCCTCCCCAGGTGCGTCAGATCAAGGTTTCCCCGCTGCACCGCCGAACAGTCATCGCCGTGACCCAGAGTCAGCCGCCGGGCGGGACGTCGCCGGCGAGGCGGGACACCAGGGCGGCAATCACCTGGTCGGGGTCGAATCCGGTGTCGATCGAGGTGGTGAGCAGGTCGAGCAGGAGCCCGTCCACGGCGTAGCGCAGCAGGGCCACCTCGAACGCGCCGCCGGGCAGCCCGGCGGCGAGGTGGTACGCGACGTCGGCACGGTAGCCCCGGCGCAGCGTGTCGCCGAGGATCCGGGCCAGGTCGGGGCGGCGGGCCGATTCCAGGCGTAGCTCGATCAGGGCGCGGGTGAGTTCCGGATACCGGGTGGTGCGCTCGACGATGTACCGGACGTAGTCGGTGAGCAGGGCCGAGGAGGGCGGACGGGCGGCCAGTTCGGCCACGACCGCGTCGTCCGGGGCGAACCGTTCGAAGATCCGCTCGCCGAGCGCGCCGAGCAGGGCGTCGCGGGAGCGGAAGTAGTTGGAGGTGGTGCCGACGGGCACCCCCGCCTCGGCGTCGACGGCCCGGTGGGTGAGGCCGCGGGCGCCGTGGGCGGCCAGCACCCGCAGCCCGGCGTCCGCCAGGGCCGCCCGCCGCTGCGGGTTGCGCGCCACGGAAAAACCCTAGCAGCAACCACAACACCTGTTGTACGTTGCCAGGACCACAACATCCGTAGTGATTGGGAGTCCCCTTTGCGTAAGCTCGTCTACTACGTGGCCGCCACCGTCGACGGTTTCATCGCCGCCCCCGACGGGTCGTACGACTTCTTCGATCTGCACCCCGACCCGGCGGGACACCTCGTCACCAAGTGGCCGCAGACCTTCCCGACCTTCGCCCACGCACAGCTCGGCATCGACCGCCCGCAGGGCCGGTTCGACACGGTCCTGATGGGCCGGGCCACCTACGAGCCCGCCCTTCGCGTCGGCGTCACCAGCCCGTACGCCCATCTGAAGCAGTACGTCTTCGCCCGTTCACTGCCGCCGTCCGACGACCCGGCGGTGGAGATCGTCTCCGGCGACCCGGCAGCCTTCGTCCGCGACCTCAAGGAACGCCCCGGCGGCGACCTCTGGCTCTGCGGCGGCGGACATCTCGCCGGCCAACTCCTGTCCGAGGTGGACGAGTGGGTGATCAAGGTCAACCCCGTCGTCGCCGGCAGCGGCATCCCCCTGCTCGACCACTCCTTCGCCCCACAACACCTGACCCTGCTCGCCGCCACCCCCACCGGTGCCGGAGTCGTCGTCCTGCACTACACCCGATGAGCGCCGAAGCCCTCGACGGTCGAGCCACGACGGGTCAGGCGGGCGTGTGAAGGGTGTGGGTGAGGAAAGGGAGGACGGCGGCGGGCAGGGCAGGCGAGTCGACGATGTCGTAGTGGGTGAGCCCCGGCAGGACGGCCAGCCGGGCGTCGGGGCGGTCGGTGCCGTCCCAGCCGGCGTCGCGGTGACCGCCGCCGAGCAGTCCGAAGAACTCCACCATGTGGTCCGGCCGGACCGAATCGGCGTCGGCGAAGACCAGCAGCGTCGGCGTGGTCAGCGTGGCGACCTCCGGCGACCAGTCGTACTCCCGGCGGAGCAGTTCCCCGGTCTTGACCCAGAGTCGCGACCAGTCCTGCGGGCGGGGCGCGACGGCCTGGTAGAGCTGGTACGGCGGGGTGCCGCGCAGCTGATCACCGGCCGCCTCGTCGGGGTCGGGCATCCCGGCCAGCACCTCGGGAAACCAACCCTGACGTCGACAGGGCGCAGAGACCACGACCAGTCGACGCACCAGCTCCCGATGTTGGATCGCCAGCCGTAGCGCCACCCCACCACCGAGCGAGAAACCCAGCACATCGGTCGGGGCCAGCCCGAGCTCGACGATCAGCGCGGCGATGTCGTCGGCCATCGACTCGTAGCGCAGCGGCCGGTCGACGTCGGCGGTACGCCCGTGACCGGGTAGGTCGACGCTGATCACCCGACGCCGCCGGGTCAGCGCCGGCCGGACGGCGGCGAACGTCTCCACCGCACCGAACCCGCCGTGCAGCAGCACCAGCGGTCGGCCGGCCCCGTGCGTCTCGTACCAGAACCGGACGCCGTTGATCTGTGCGTAGCTCACCAGTCCCCCTCCGCCGCCGTTGCGACCACGGTGGCACGACACCGGTGCGGGCAGGTGCCGGTTGCCGGCTTGAAGCCTGGATCATCGGCACGTACCCTTCTCGCCAGCATCTAGTAATTGCAAGTTAGTGGCAGCAAGGTGGGTGAGGTCGTTGTCCCTGGTGATGAGAGGGCTGGACGGAGCCGGGCTACGGCAGTTGGTCGCGCAGCTCCATCCGATCTACCGGGACTGCTTCGCGGCCCCACCGTGGAGCGAGCCGGCCGAGAAGATCGCCGACTTCCCCGCCCGGTTGGCACGGCACACGAGCCAACCCGGGGCGTACGGCTTGATCGCCGAACGGGACGGTGAGATCGTCGGCGCGATCTACGGGTGGCCGGCGCCGACAACGCTGCCGACGGCGAACGCGTTCGACATCGCGGTACGGGACGCGGCACCACCGGACGTGGCGGACCTGCTGGTGGCACCGGCCCTGGTGGTCGCCGAACTGATGGTCGCGCCGGCACACCAAGGCCACGGCCTGGGCCGGGAACTGCTGGCGCGCCAGGTCGGTGACCGAGCCGCATGGCTGGCCACCCACCCGGACGCCGCAGCGGCCCGGCTCTACCAACGCGCAGGCTGGGAACGCCGATTCTCGTTCCAGGTGAACGATCGCCCGTTGGCGGTGTTCACCCGGCCGGCGGTGCCGAGCGGCCGCTGAGGATCTGCCGCTGCGCCCAGCGCGGGCCAGCAGTCGCAGGTCAGAGGATCTAGCATCGTCGACATGGCGACCCGACTTGTTCAGATCAACATGAAGGCCCGGGACGACGCGGCGCTGGGCCGCTTCTGGGCCGAGGTGCTCGGGTGGGGAGTCTCCAGCGAGGGGCCGAGGGTGACCAACCTCGAACCGGAGGATTCCGTCTACCCCGACCCCGTCGCCGTCTGCATCGACCTCGTCGCCTACCCGGATGACCCCAAGACGGTGAAGAACCGCGTGCACATCGACCTCGCCACCACCTCCGCGGCCCATCATGCGGAATTGATCGCCCAACTGACGGAACTCGGGGCGACCCCCGCCGACATCGGCCAGGGTGACGTGCCGTGGACCGTCATGGCCGACCCGGAGGGCAACGAGTTCTGCGTGCTGGACTGGCGCACCTCGCCCCGAGACACCGGACCGATCGCGGCGATAGTGGCCGACTGCACGGACCCCCGGGCCATGGTCGACTTCTGGGGCAACGCCATGGACTGGACCGTGCACGAGGTCAACGACGACCACGCGGTGCTGCGCTCCGCCAAGGGCGTCGGCCCCTACCTGCGGTTCGTCCGCACCCCCGACGTGAAGACGGTGTGGAACCGCGTCCACCTCGACGTCCGCCCGTACCCCGGTGACGACCTGGCGGCCGAGGCGGCCAGGCTGCGGGCGCTCGGCGCCACCTCCATCGGCCTGGACGGCGATGTCCACTGGATGGTCCTCGCCGACCCGGAGGGCAACGAGTTCTGCCTGCTCTCCCCACGCTGATCCACTGCCGGTGTTGCGGTCGGTGGCGGTGCCGCCGCAATAGGCTGCCGAGGTGCACGGATTTACCGACGTCGACCGCCAGCCAGACCCGAACTCGTGGGTCGGCGTGCTCGACCGCCTCGCCGAGGAGCCCTTCTACCGGGCGTACCAGCAGCGGGTCCGCGAGTTGCTCGATCCGACGCCCGGCCGCCGCTACCTCGAAGTCGGCGCCGGCACCGGAGCGAGCGCGGCCCACCTGAGAGACGCACACGGTGTCAGCGTGGCGACCGTGGATCGTTCGCTGACCATGGCTGCCGCCATGCGGGCCCGTGGTCTCACCGGATGCGCCGCCGCCGACGCTCACCACCTGCCGTTTCGCACCCATGCCTTCGACGGGGCGTGGGCCGACCGCACCGTGCAACACCTCGCCGATCCCCACGCCGCGGTCACCGACCTGGTCCGGGTCGTACGACCCGGTGGCCGCATCGTCCTCGCCGACCCGGACTACGACACCCAGGTGCTCGACATCGCCGACCAGGAGCTGGCCCGGCGCGTACTGAGGTTCCGGGCCGATGCCCTCCTCCGCAACGGCACCCTGGCCCACCGACACGCCGGCCTGCTCGCCGCACACGGCCTGGTCGACATCACCGTCGAACCCCGAACGCTTGTCGTACGAGACCCGACCGCCGTCGACAACGTCCTCGGCCTGCGCAGCTGGGCCGCCACCGCAGCTCAACGCGGTGCCCTCGACCCCAGCGAAGCCCGCGCCTTCGAAGACCAGTTCGACGAGGCCGTTCGCACCCACCGATTCACCTACGCAGTCACGTTCTTCCTCACCGCCGCCACCGTCACCTGACGGCCGGGACACGCCACAATTGCTGGCATGGCTTCGCCGGACGCGTCCTCCGCTCCCGACGGCACAGCCGGCCCCGGCGGTACTTCTCCACCGGCCGAACCGCAGGTCGGCCGGGCGCCCGAGCACACCTTCACCAACAGATGGCGACGGCTCTGGCGACGGCAGCCGGGCATGAGCCACCTGCCCGTTGACCTGGATCATGCAATCGGTCTCGGCCTGCTGAGCCTCGTCATCGGGGCGATCTCCGGCACGGCCCTCATCCTGCTGATTCCCTCGACCCCGCTGCTGATCGTGTTCCTCGCGATCCTGCCGCCCTACCTCGAACTGCACGTCGCGGGCGTACGGCACCGTTGGTGGGCTCTCGGGGCGGGCACAGCGGCAGGGGTGCCTGCCGGCCTGGGCATCAACGCCCTGCTCGAAGCCAGCATCGGGGCCCAGTGGGCCACCCTGATCGGCATTCTCGTCGGAAGCGCGATCGGCATCCTGACCCACGCGGCAGTGACCCACCTGCCATCGCGAAGAACGTAGCAGCGCTACTGCTGGGTGACCGGTTGACGCCCTGCGCCAGACCCTCGACGGTCGGCTCGTGCGAGGTGATCGACTCCGTTACGCCGTAATGGCGGTTTCCGGCTCGCCTGGATTCCGCCATTTCGCCGTAACGGTGAGGGTGACCCGGCCCTACCGCCGTTGGTACTGGTGGGCGCGGCAGGTTTCGAACCTGCGACCCCTCGCTTGTAAGGCGAGTGCTCTCCCACTGAGCTACGCGCCCGGAAACGCCGTACGGCGGACCGGCGGTTGGCAGCTTACCCTGCCACGCGCCGGCCCTGCCGGACGGTCGCACCCGTTGGGACCGGGCTCAGGCGGTGGCGTCCGCCAGTGCCTTGCGCCAGCCCTGTTGGTCGCGCGGCTCGCCCGGCATGTTCATCTCGGCGAAGCGGACGACACCTGCCTTGTCGATGATGAAGGTGCCCCGGTTGGCGACACCGGCGACGTCGTTGAAGACCCCGTACGCCTGGGCGACGCCACCGTGCGGCCAGAAGTCGGCCAGCAGCGGGAACTGGTAGCCCTCCCGGTCCGCCCAGACCTTGTGGGCGTAGACCGAGTCCACGCTGACGGTCAGCACCTGAACGTCGTCGTTGACGTAGTCGTTGAGGTTGTCCCGGACCTCGCACAGCTCGCCCTGGCAGTAGCCACTGAAGGCCAGCGGGTAGAAGACCAGCAGGACCGTACGCCGACCACGGAAGTCGGAGAGCCGGACCTGCTGATTGTTCTGGTCCTTGAGTACGAAGTCCGGCGCCTCTGCGCCAACCTCGATGGGCATGCGAACTCCTTGGATCGAGTCGAGATGCGGGTGTACGTCGGGCGGGAGACTACTTCTTGGCCTTTGCGCCGCGACGTAGCACGAGACGGGCGCCGCTCCAGTCCTTGCCGGCGTTGACGGTCGAGGTCTGCTGAAGGCCGGCGGTGGGAGCGGACTCGGCGATCTCACTCGGCTCGACGTGGCCGTCGCGGCCGGCCTTGGGCGTCAGCAGCCACACGACCCCGTTGTCGGCCAGCGGGCCGAGGGCGTCGACGAGAAGCTCGAAAAGATCACCGTCGCCGTCGCGGTACCACACCAGCACCGCGTCGACCACCTCGTCGGTGTCCTCGTCGACCAGGTCTCCACAACGGTCGGTCAGGGCGTCCCGGAGATCGGCGTCGACGTCGTCGTCGTAGCCCATCTCCATGACGACCATTCCCGGTTCGATGCCGAACCGGTCCGCCAGGCTGCGTACCCCGTCGGCAGCCTGACCAGCGGTCGCGCTCACTGTCGCGTGCCTCCTCATCTCGTCCAAGCTCGCGGCACCCGGCCGGCGCCGTCAGGCAAGTCCACACAGTTGTGCCGCCGCGCGCAAGTGGCGCACCGGGTGGAACGAAATTTACCGTGCCAGCAGCGTACGGGCACCCTGGGTGATGGCCTCCTCGGAGATCAGGACCTGACGGGCAGCCGGACCCAAAGGCACGAAACAGTCAACTGCCGCCACTCGGCGCGCCGCCCCGACATATCCGGCGTCGACCAGGGCAGCGATCACACCCTCGCCGACGCCGCCGGAGCGCCTGGTCTCGTCCACCACCAGCACCCGCCCGGTCGCGGCGGCCTCTCGGATGAGGTCGGCCACCGGCAGCGGCGCGAGCCACCGCAGATCCATCACCCGGCTGCCGATCCCCTCGTCGGCCAGCGCCGAGGCCGCCCGCAACGCCATCCGTACGCCGTTGCCGAAGGTCACGATCGTGATGTCCTCGGCCGAGCCGACGCCGTACACCCGGGCCCGGCCGACCGGGACGTGCCCGCTCGCCCAGGCCCCCGGCTCGGCGTAGCCGGCCGACCATTCGCCGTCGCCGTCGGCGTAGAGGTCGCGGGCGTGGTAGAGCCCGACCGGCTCCAGGAACACGCAGACGCTGCCGTCCACCGCCGCGCTCGCCAGGCAGGTGCGCAGCATCGCCGCCGCGTCGTCCGGTCGGGCCGGCACGGCGATCACCAGGCCGGGCACGTCCCGCAGTACGGCCACCGAGTTGTCGTCCCGGACGTGCTCCCCGAAGCCCTCCTGGTACGCCAGGCCCGCCACCCGCAGCACCATCGGGTTGCGCAGCGCCCCCTGGGAGAGGAACCCCATGGTGGCGGCCTCGCCGCGCACCTGGGCCTCGGCGGTGTGCAGGTACGCCAGCGACTGGATCTCGGGCACCGGCAGCATGCCGGCGAGTCCCGCGCCGAGGCCCAGGCCGAGCACCGAGGTCTCGTCGAGCAGCGTGTCGAACACCCGGGCCGGGCCGAACCGGTCGCGCAGGTCACTGGTCACCCCGTACCTGCCGCCCTTGGCGGCGACGTCCTGGCCGAAGACGGCCATCTGCGGGTACGTCAGCAGGGCATCGGTGAGCGCGGCGTTGATGCTCTGCGCGAGCGTGAGCGGGCCCGACAGTTCCGGCGGCTTGCCACCGAACGCCTCCAGCCGTGCCCCCGCGTCCGGCCCGGCAGCTCGGGCGCCGGCGTCGGCGACCGCCTGGGCGACCCGCACCGGGCGGCGCGGTGCCAGCGGGGCGATCACCTCGGCGGGGTTGCTCAGTTTCGGCTCGTCGAGCACCTGCTCGGCGAGCCGACGGATCTGCCAGCCGATCTCGTCGTAGCGGTCCAGCAGTTCCGCGCCACCGGCCAGACCGGCCTCGACCAGCCGCCGCGCGGTGGCGACCAGCGGATCGCCGGCAAGATCGGCGGCGATCTCCTCCGCGCTGCGGTACGCGCTCTCGGCGTCCGCGCCGACGTGCCCCAGCAGCCGGACGGTGCTCAGATGCAGCACGGCCGGACGACGGTGGCGACGGACCCAGGCCGCCGCCTCGCGCGCCACCTCGTAGGTCGCCACCAGATCGGCACCGTCGGCGGCGAAGTAGCGGATGCCCGGCTTGGCGCGTAGGGCGGTCGCCACCCAGCCCTGCGGCGACCGCAGACTGCCACCCAGGCCGTTGTCCTCGCAGACGAACAGCACCGGGATACGCAGGCCGGTGTGGTCGTACCAGCCGGCGGTGTTGAACGCCGCCGTGGCGTCGGCGTGGTTGATCGCGGCGTCACCGAACGAGCAGACCACTATCGCGTCCGGCGCCCAGGGGGCCACGTCGACGTGTGCCGCGACGCCCCGGGCGTCCAGGCGACGCAGCCGCTCCACCGCCAGTCCCATGCCCACCGCCCGGGGCAGGTGCGAGGCGGCGGTGGAGGTGGTCGGCACCACGGTGAGGTCGGCGCGACCGAAGGCCTTGTGCCGGCCACCGGCCGTCGGCTCCTCACGCGAGGCCACCATCCCGCGCAGCACGTCCCGCGCCGCCTCGGTGTACGCCGACACCACCGGCCGCCGCACCATCGCCGGACGAGCACCCCCTGCGACCTCGTCACCGGCCGGCGCGGTCGAGTCGGTGGCGTCGGTTTCTACCGGTACGCCGTCGCCCGGCTCGTTCGCCACGACAGGGTCGGCCGGAGCAGCCTCGGCGGACGGTACAGCCTGGTCGTCGTCCGTCTCCCGGCCGGTCGAGGCGTTGTCCGCCGCCGGGTCGACCGGGTCCGCCGAGCTGGCCGGATCAGGCGCGTCGTCCGGTTCGGCGGGGTCGGCCGGGGGTGCGGGCGCACCGTCGGGGCCGTTGTCGGGGGTCAGCAGCACGGAACCGGTCGCCGGCTCGGCGGCCTGGGCCGCGCGGACGCAGTAGAACGCCCCCGAGCGGTAGTGCAGCAGCGCCGGGTCGGTGGGGCGCAGCGCCGCCGCGACCGCGGCGTTGCCTTCGTGGCCCGCCGAGCTGATCGTGTGGTAACCCTCGCCGAAGCTGCGCAGCCATCGCCCGGCGAGATCGAGCTGCCGGCTGGTGACCTGGGCGTCGAAGAGTTCCAACAGCTGGGCGCCGGTCAGCGCCGCGCCCTCGGCCACCGGTTGGGCCGGGTCGGTACGGTGCCGCGGCATGGTCAACGCGGCCAGGGACTCCCGGAGTCGGTCGTCAAGATCCTGCGGGGTGGTCACGTCGGACAGCATTACCGACCGGAGCACACCTCGCCCACTCGAACCCGACTCGTGTCGCCGTCCGGCCCCGACTCAGCGGATGCGGTCAGCCGGGCAGGAACGAGAAGCGGACCTGGCGGGTGGTGTTGTCGCCGTTGGTGTCGACCAGGCAGATCGACTGCCAGGTGCCCAGGGCGAGCCGGCCGCCGAGCACCGGCAGCGTCGCGTACGGGGCGACGAAGGCGGGCAGCACGTGATCACGCCCGTGCCCGGGTGAGCCGTGTCGGTGCCGCCAGCGGTTGTCGGTGGGCAGCACCGAGTCCAGCGCGGTGAGCAGGTCGTCGTCGGAGCCGGCGCCGGTCTCGATGATGGCCACCCCGGCGGTGGCGTGCGGCACGAACACGTGCAGCAGTCCGTCGCCCTGCCCGGAGACGAACGACTCCGCCTCGGCGGTGATGTCCTGCACGGTGGGCCGGGAGCCGGTCCGGACGGTGATCACCTCACTGCGCATGTGTCGCATTCTGCCGCAGTCGACCGGTTCGCACCGGACCCGTGGTGATCGTCACTCCGTCCGGGCCGAACCGCGGCCCGCACCGCTTCCACCACAGCTCGGAGCCGGTAAGTACAAAAAGACCAACGTTACTGATGAGTATCTGTGTTGCGCATCGCCCTTGACACGGGTGGGCGTGACGACAAGTGGTACGACGGGGCAGGATGGCGCTAGAGACCTGTCCCAAACACAACCGAGGGAACGCCTGTGGCTACGGAACGCAAGCGCCCGGTGATCACGGCCGGCCTGCCTAGCCAGCTTCCAGACATCGACCCGGAAGAAACCAGCGAGTGGGTCGAGTCGCTTGACGGTGTCATCGACGAGCGCGGCGCCAAGCGTGCCCGCTACGTGATGCTTCGTCTGCTGGAGCGCGCTCGCGAGCGCCAGGTCGGGGTGCCGTCGCTGACCACCACCGACTACATCAACACCATCCCGCCGGAGCGGGAACCGTGGTTCCCCGGCGACGAGCACGTCGAGCGGCGGATCCGGGCGTACGTGCGGTGGAACGCGGCGATGCTGGTGCACCGCGCTCAGCGGCCGGAGATCGGTGTCGGCGGCCACATCTCCACCTTCGCCAGCTCCGCCTCGCTGTACGAGGTGGGCTTCAACCACTTCTTCCGGGGCAAGAACCACCCGGGCGGCGGCGACCACATCTTCTACCAGGGTCACGCCTCCCCCGGCATGTACGCCCGGGCGTTCCTCGAGGGCCGGCTCAGCGAGAACCAGCTCGACGGCTTCCGCCAGGAGCTGTCGCACCCCGGCGGCGGCCTGCCGTCGTACCCGCACCCGCGGCTGATGCCGGACTTCTGGGAGTTCCCCACGGTCTCCATGGGTCTGGGTGGGCTGAACGCCATCTACCAGGCCCGGTTCAACCGCTACCTGCACCACCGGGGCATCAAGGACACATCCGACCAGCACGTCTGGGCGTTCCTCGGCGACGGTGAGATGGACGAGCCGGAGACCCTCGGCGCGATCGGGGTGGCCGCCCGCGAGGAGCTGGACAACCTCACCTTCGTGATCAACTGCAACCTCCAGCGGCTCGACGGGCCGGTGCGGGGCAACGGCAAGGTGATGCAGGAGCTGGAGGCGTTCTTCCGGGGTGCCGGCTGGAACGTGATCAAGGTGGTCTGGGGCCGGGAGTGGGACCCGCTGCTCGCCGCCGACACCGACGGCGCGCTGGTCAACCTCATGAACACCACGCCCGACGGCGACTACCAGACCTACAAGGCGGAGTCCGGGGCGTACGTGCGGGAGCACTTCTTCGGCCGTGACCCGCGTACCCGCAAGATGGTCGAGGGTCTCAGCGACGACGAGATCTGGAACCTCAAGCGGGGCGGGCACGACTACCGCAAGCTCTACGCGGCCTACAAGGCGGCCACGGAGCACACCGGTCAGCCGACGGTGATCCTGGCCAAGACGATCAAGGGCTGGACGCTCGGCTCGCACTTCGAGGGCCGCAACGCGACCCACCAGATGAAGAAGCTGACGCTGGAGGACCTCAAGACCTTCCGCGACCGGCTCTACCTGGACATCCCGGACTCGGCGCTGGAGGACAACCCCTACCTGCCGCCGTACTACCGTCCGGACGAGAAGTCCGCCGAGATGCAGTACCTGCACGAGCGGCGTCAGCAGCTCGGCGGCTATCTGCCGTCGCGGCGCACCAAGGCCAAGTCCCTGCCGATCCCGGGCAGCGAGCGCTTCGCCGACATCAAGCGCGGTTCGGGCAAGCAGAAGGTGGCCACCACGATGGCCTTCGTCCGCCTGCTCAAGGACCTGATGAAGGACAAGCAGTTCGGCAAGCGCTGGGTGCCGATCATCCCGGACGAGGCGCGTACCTTCGGCCTGGACTCGATCTTCCCGACCGCGAAGATCTACTCGCCGCACGGTCAGCGGTACACCGCTGTCGACCGGGAGCTGTTCCTGTCGTACAAGGAGTCGACCGTCGGGCAGATCCTGCACGAGGGGATCAACGAGGCCGGTTCGGTCGCCTCCTTCACCGCCGCCGGATCGTCGTACGCCACCCACGACGAGCCGATGATCCCGATGTACATCTTCTACTCGATGTTCGGGTTCCAGCGCACCGGCGACGGCTTCTGGGCCGCCGCCGACCAGATGGTGCGCGGTTTCGTGCTCGGCGCCACCGCCGGCCGCACCACGCTCAACGGTGAGGGTCTGCAGCACGAGGACGGCCACTCCCACCTGATCGCGGCCACCAACCCGGCGGTCGTGGCGTACGATCCGGCGTTCGCGTTCGAGATCGCGCACATCGTGGAGAACGGCCTGCACCGGATGTACGGGGAGCAGCAGGAGAACATCTTCTACTACCTCACCATCTACAACGAGCCGATCCAGCAGCCGGCCGAGCCGGAGGGTGTGGACGCCGAGGGCATCGTCAAGGGCATCTACCGCTACTCGGCCGCCCCGTCGGTGGAGGGCGACGCCCCGCGGGCCAACCTGCTGGCCTCCGGCACCGGCATGCAGTGGGCGCTCAAGGCGCAGCAGCTGCTCGCCCAGGACTGGGGGGTGGCCGCGGACGTCTGGTCGGTGACCTCCTGGACCGAGCTGCGCCGCGACGCGGTCGAGTGCGAGGAGTACAACCTCCTGCACCCGGGCGCGGAGCAGCGGGTGCCGTACATCCAGCGGAAGCTGGCCGACGCCGACGGGCCGAAGGTCGCGGTCAGCGACTGGATGCGCGCGGTGCCGGACCTGATCTCCCGCTGGGTGCCGGGTGACTACACCTCGCTGGGCACCGACGGTTTCGGCCTGTCCGACACCCGTCACGCCCTGCGCCGGCACTTCCACGTCGACGCCGAGTCGGTGACGGTGGCGACCCTGCGCCAGCTCGCGCTGCGCGGGACGGTACCGGCCCACGTACCGGCCGAGGCCGCCAAAAAGTACGCCATCGACGACGTGAACGCCGCCCCGGTCGGCGAGACCGGCGGCGACACCTGATCCGTTCCGTCTTCGAAGGGCCCGGCGCGCTGTGCGTGCCGGGCCCTTCGGCTTACCGGCCCCGTGGGGTGCGGGCGGGAGCGGGCGATGGTATGACGCAGGTGGTATTGGCGGATGCTGTTGCCTGTAACACGATTCATCCAGAATGGTCTATAGGCGTCAGCTCCTTGCGGGCATTGGGTCGGTTGGGTGGACTATCCCGTCGCGCCGTCCCACCGCCGGCCCGGACGCCGTCGACGGCCGGGCGCGACGGGAGGGAGTGCACATGCGACCTGTCCGGATCGGCCTGGCCCTGGCTGTCGGCGCCCTGGTGGTGTCGATGCTCGGGCCGGGCTCGCCTTCGGTGGCCCACGATCCCGCGACCCCCGCCGGGCGGGCCTCGGCCCAGGAGTTCATGGCCCAGCGTGAACCCACCCAGCAGATGGCCGCCCAGGCCGCTACCGCCTGCACCAACGGTCAGGCAGCCGGCTACCCCTGCCGCAACGTGGACCTGCTGTCGTTCATGCCGCTGTCCAGCATCGGCGGCAGCCAGGCCAACGACATCTGGGGCTGGACCGACCCGCAGACCCGCAAGGAGTACGCGCTTGTCGGCCGTCGCAACGGCACCTCCTTCGTGGACGTGTCCAACCCGAGCGCCCCGGTCTACCTGGGCAACCTGCCCGCGTACCAGAACCGCACGGCGGTCTGGCGGGACATCAAGGTCTACCGCGACCACGCGTACGTGGTGGCGGACGTCTCCGGTCACGGCATGCAGGTCTTCGACCTCACCCGGTTGCGTGGGGTGACCACCCCGCAGACCTGGACGGCGAACGCGCACTACAGCGGGTTCGGCAACTCGCACAACATCGCGATCAACGAGCAGACCGGGTACGCGTACGCGGTGGGCACCAACACCTGCAGCGGCGGCCTGCACATGATCGACATCCGGACCCCGAAGTCACCGGTCTCGGCGGGTTGCGTCAGCAACGACGGCTACACCCACGACACCCAGTGCGTCGTCTACCGGGGGCCGGACACCGCGTACTCGGGCCGGGAGATCTGCGTCAGCTCCAACGAGGACACGGTGACCATCGTCGACGTGACGAGCAAGTCGTCGCCCCGGCAGCTGGCCCGCATCGGCTACACCGGTCGGGCGTACACCCACCAGGGGTGGTTCACCGAGGACCAGCGGTACTTCCTGCTCGACGACGAGTTGGACGAGTCCCGGCGCGGGGTGAACACCCAGACGTACATCTGGGACCTGGCCGACCTGGACGCCCCCCGGCACATCGGCACCTACAGCGCGCCGAGCGGGGTCGCCGCCACCGACCACAACCAGTACGTCAAGGGCCGGTACAGCTACCAGGCCAACTACCGGGCCGGGCTGCGCATCCTGGACCTGACCGACGTGTCCAGCGGCCGGGCCACCGAGGCCGGCTTCTTCGACATCTACCCGTCGAGCAACAGCGCGTCGATGAACGGCGCGTGGAGCGTCTACCCCTACTATCCCAGCGGCATCGTCGTGGTCAGCGGTATCGAGCAGGGGTTGTTCGTGTTGCAGCCCCGGTTGTCGTGACCACGACCGACCAGCGGCCGGCGACCCTCGCCGAGATCGTGGACGGGGCGTCCCAGCCGGGGCGCCCCGGCCCCGACGGTGCACCGGCGGGTCGGGTCGGTCGCTACGCCGCCGCCGTCCTGGTGCTCGGCCTGACCCTGGCGGTCGGCTTCTTCGCGGGTCGGGCCGGCGGCACGACCGCTCCGGCTCGGCCGGCGGCGGCCGGGGCGCTCGCCCACGCCAATCACGGGCCCGGCGGGCTGGAGGTCTCCCGGGACGGCTGGACGCTTACCGTGGACCAGGCGAGGCTGCGTGCCGGCAAGCCGGGTGAGCTGGTCTTCCGGATCACCGACACGGCCGGGGCGGCGCTCACCGATTTCCAGGTGGTCCACGACCGGCCGTTGCACCTGATCCTGGTCGGCCGCGACCTCGGCGGGTATCAGCACGTGCATCCGGAGATGTCGCCGGACGGCAGCTGGCGGGTCACGATCACCCCGGCCGCACCCGGCCCGCTACGGGCGATCGCCGACTTCTGGCCGACGGGGGCGGCGGCCGGCACCACGCTCGGCATCGACCTGCCGGTTCCCGGTCGGTACGCAGCCGAGGAACTCGCCCCACCCGAGGAGACCGTGCTGGTGGACGGCTACACGGTCACCCTGGACGGCGGCCTGCGGGCCGGCGAGTCCAACCAGGTGCTGGTCTGGCTCGGCCGCGACGGGCAGCCGGTCAACGACCTGCAACTGCACCTGGGCGCGTACGGGCACCTGGTGGCGCTGCGTCAGGGTGACCTGGCGTACCTGCACGTGCATCCGGCGGCGGCGAGCCAACCCAGCTCGGTGGTGGCGTTCGGGGTCACCGTGCCATCGGCCGGCACCTACCGGCTGTTCTTCGAGTTCCGGCATCTCGACGAGGTACGCGTCGCCGCGTTCACCGTGGTCGTGTGAGCGTCGCGAAAGCGGTGGCGGCCCGGGTGCCTCTGGACGGGACACCGGGGCCGCCACCGTCGCGGGTGACGCCAGGACGCGGCCGGTCAGCCGACGGCGGCCAGGTCGGTCAGCCGGGCCAGCGAGTCCTCCAGATCGGCGCCGACCCGACGCAGGCCGAGTCGCAGCAGGGCGGCCTTGACCGGGCCGGCCGGCCAGCGTACGACGATCAGCCGCACGATCGTGCCGCCCTCCTCCTCGTCGGGAGTGAGCTGGACGTAAATCTCGGTGCGCGCCTCCGCTCGGGCACCGGCGCCCTTCGCGCGTTCCCGCCAGCCGATCAGCGTCGGTTCCTGGTAGGCGATCACCTCGGCTTCGTGCGCGGCGCCGCGTCCGGCCTGGACCAGTTGCCGTCTGCCGAAGCCCTCTCCCGAGAGAACCTCGGCCGCACGGACGCCGGCCAGCCAGGCGGGCAACTGCTCGGCCCGCTGTACCACATCCCAGACCGCTTCGACCGGCGCCGCCACGTGCGCGCTGCGTTCCACGAGGATCATTATTCCGTCTTCCTCCAGTGAGGACATCCCACGATATCGGCACTCTATGCGTCAAATCGGACGTATGTGGACGTGTTCGCAAAAGACACGCCGAAAGGTATTGCTTTCCCATGCACATCGGCCTATAGACCCGAGCCCCTGCGCGCCCTAGAGTCCCGAACACGTTTCGCATTTCTCCGGGAGGGCGCATGTCGACCGCAGCTATGCCCAGCTTCCCCGCCGGATTCCGCTGGGGCGTCTCCACATCGGCGTACCAGATCGAGGGTGCGGCCGGCGCCGACGGGCGGGGACCGTCCATCTGGGACACCTTCGCGCACTCCCCCGGACGGATCGTCGACGGCAGCAGCGGCGACGTCGCCTGCGACCACTACCACCGCTACGCCGAGGACATCGCCCTGATGGCCGAGCTGGGGGTGACCGCGTACCGGTTCTCGGTGGCCTGGCCCCGGGTGCGACCGACCGGCAGTGGCGCGGTCAACCCCGCTGGGCTGGACTTCTACGAACGGCTGGTCGACGGGCTGCTGGAGCGCGGCATCGACCCGGTCGCCACGCTGTTCCACTGGGACCTGCCGCAGCCGTTGGAGGACGCCGGCGGATGGCTCAACCGGGACACCGCACACCGCTTCGCCGAGTACGCCGACCTGGTGGCCGAGCGCCTCGGTGACCGGGTCAAACTCTGGATCACCCTCAACGAGCCGTTCATCCACATGAGCCTCGGTCACGGCACCGGCGAACACGCCCCCGGCCGGGCGCTGCTCTTCGACGCCTTCCCGGTCGCCCACCACCAACTGCTCGGCCACGGTCTCGCGGTCACCGCGCTGCGCGCCCGGACCGCCGCCCCGGTCGCCATCGCCAACAACTACTCCCCCGTACGCGCCGCCGGTGACGGCCCGGCCGACCGTTCCGCCGTCGCGGCGTACGAGGCGCTGCACAACCAGCTGTTCACCGATCCGCTGTTCGGCCGCGGCTACCCGACCGAACTGGGCTTCGACCAGAGCGCCGTGCGCGACGGCGACCTCGACGTGATCGCCGCGCCGATCGACGTGCTGGGGGTCAACTACTACAACCCCACAGGCGTACGGGCACCCGAGGACGGCTCACCGCTGCCGTTCGAGCTGGTGCCGCTCGACGGTTATCCGCGTACCGCCTTCGACTGGCCGGTGGCCCCGGACGGGCTGCGCGAACTGCTCGGCTGGCTGCACGGTCGCTACGGCGCCGACCTGCCACCGGTCCAGATCACCGAGAGCGGCTGCGCCTACGACGACGAGCCCGACGCCGACGGCCGGGTGCACGACCCGGACCGGATCGCCTACCTCGACGGCCACCTGCGGGCGGTGCGCGCCGCCGTCGACGACGGGGTCGACGTCACCGGCTACTTCGTCTGGTCGCTGCTGGACAACTGGGAGTGGGCCGAGGGCTTCACCAAGCGCTTCGGCCTGGTGCACGTCGACTACCCCACCGGACGGCGTACCCCGAAGTCGTCGTACGCCTGGCTGCGTGAGGTCATCGCGACGGCCCGGCGGGACACCGCCCGGTGACCACCGTCGACCCGATGCCGGCCTCGCTGCCGGCGGCGCTCGCCGAGCCGACGGTGCCGGTACGGCGAGGCTGGATCGCGCTGCTGTTCGCCGCGAACCTCGGCGTCTGGATGGCGTTCTTCACCCCGATCCAGGTGCTGCTGCCGCAGCAGATCGAGCAGATCGCGCCGACGGACAAGGAGACCATGCTGGCGGTGGTCACCGGGGTGGGCGCGCTGGCCGCGGTGCTGGCCAACCCGCTCGCCGGAGCGCTGTCGGACCGGACCTGCCTGCGGCTCGGGCGCTGGGAACTCGGTCGCCGGCACGTCTGGACCGTCGGTGGGGCGCTGATCGGTGCGCTGGCGCTGGTGCTGCTCGCCCAGGCGCGTACCGTCGCCGCGGTCACGGTCGGCTGGGTCGCCGCGCAGGTGTGCTTCAACGCGATGCTGGCCAGCCTGACCGCCGCCGTACCGGACCGGGTGCCGGTGGCGCAGCGGGGTGGTGTCTCCGGCTGGGTCGGCATCCCGCAGGCGCTCGGGCTGGTGCTCGGCGTGGTGCTGGTCACCGCCGTGGTCACCGGCAACGCCGCGGGCTATTACGCGATCGCCGCGGCCGTGGTGCTGCTCGCGGTGCCGTTCGCCCTGCGCACCACCGACGATCCGCTGCCGCGTACGCACCGGCCGGCGCTGCGCGGCATGCTGGCCGGCATGTGGGTGTCGCCGCGTCGCCACCCCGACTTCGGGTGGGCCTGGATCACCCGGTTCCTGGTCCAGCTCGGCAACGCCTTCGGCACCCTCTACCTGCTCTACTTCCTCACCGACGAGGTACGGCTGGCCGACCCCGACACCGGCCTGCTGGTGCTGATCCTGCTCTACACCGCCGGGCTGATGGCCACCACGGTGATCGCCGGCCGGCTGTCGGACCGCTCCGGCAGACGGAAGGTCTTCGTGATCGCCGCCGGGATGGTGATGGCGGTGGCGGCGCTGCTGCTGGCCGCCGCGCCCACCTGGCCGACGGCGATCGTCGCCGCGCTGCTGCTCGGCGCCGGTTACGGCGTGTACCTGTCGGTGG
This sequence comes from Micromonospora maris AB-18-032, assembly GCF_000204155.1. Classification (NCBI taxonomy): domain Bacteria; kingdom Bacillati; phylum Actinomycetota; class Actinomycetes; order Micromonosporales; family Micromonosporaceae; genus Micromonospora; species Micromonospora maris. Next base: position 5,165,772 of record NC_015434.1, read on the forward strand.
ACGCCGCCCTGATCACGCAGGTGCTGCCGCGGGCCACCGACCGGGCCAAGGACCTCGGCGTGATCAACATCGCCAACTCGGCGCCGCAGGTGCTCGGCCCGGCCATCGCCGCCCCGATCGTCGTGTACCTGGGCGGCTATCCGGCGCTGTACGCGACCACGGCCGCGGTGACCGTCCTCGGCAGCGTGCTGGTGCTGAAGATCCGCTCGGTGCCCTGACGGTAGGCTGTGGTCGTGACGGTACGTGTGCGCTTCGCCCCATCCCCGACCGGTATGTTCCACGTCGGCGGTGCCCGCTCGGCACTGCAGAACTGGATCTACGCCAAGCAGCAGGGCGGGGTGTTCGTGCTGCGCATCGAGGACACCGACGCGGCGCGCAACTCCCCCGAGTGGACCGAGGGCATCCTGTCGGCGTTGGACTGGATCGGCATCTCCCGGGACAGCTACGAGGGCCCCTACTTCCAGTCCTCGTACGCGCAGGAGCACCGCGCCGCAGCCGCCCGGCTGCACGACTCGGGCCGGGCGTACTACTGCGACTGCACCCGCGAGGCGGTGCAGGCCCGCACCGGCAACCAGTACACCGGCTACGACGGCTACTGCCGCGACCGGGGTCTGCCGCCGGGTGAGGGCCGGGCGCTGCGGTTCCGTACCCCGGACGAGGGCACCACGGTGGTCACCGACCTGATCCGCGGCGAGCCGACCTTCGAGAACAAGCTCATCGAGGACTTCGTCATCGCCCGGGGTGACGGCTCGCCGGTGTTCCTGCTGGCCAACGTGGTGGACGACATGACCATGGGGATCACCCACGTGATCCGGGCCGAGGAGCACCTGCCCAACACCCCCAAGCAGCAGCTGCTCTGGGACGCCCTCGGCGTCAAGCCGCCGGTCTGGGCGCACGTACCGGTGGTGGTCAACGAGAAGCGGCAGAAGCTGTCCAAGCGCCGCGACAAGGTCGCCCTGGAGGCGTACCGGGACGAGGGCTACCTCGCCGCCGCCATGCGCAACTACCTGATGCTGCTGGGCTGGGCGCCCTCCGGGGACCGGGAGATCGTGCCCTGGTCGGTGATCGAGGACGAGTTCCGTCTGTCGGAGGTGAACCCGTCACCGGCGTTCTTCGACGAGAAGAAGCTGCGCGCGTTCAACGGCGAGTACATCCGGGCGCTGCCGGTCGAGGAGTTCATCGAGGCCTGCCGGCCGTGGCTGACCGGCACCGGCACCATCGCGCCGCCGCCGTGGCAGCCCGAGGAGTTCGACCCGGCGGTGTTCGCCACGGTGGCGCCCCTGGCCCAGACCCGGATCGCGGTGCTCAGCGAGATCGTGCCGAACGTCGACTTCCTGTTCGTGGCGACGCCCCTGATCGACGAGGCGGCCTGGACGAAGGCCATGAAGGAGGGATCGGCCGAGCTGCTGGAGGCGACAATCGCCGCCTTCGAGGCGGTCGACTCCTGGGACGCGCAGACACTCAAGGCCACCCTGGAGGCGGTCGGTGCCGAGCGTGGACTCAAGCTCGGCAAGGCCCAGGCGCCGGTACGGGTCGCGGTCACCGGTCGCACCGTCGGCCTGCCGCTGTTCGAGTCGTTGGAGGTGCTCGGCCCCGAGCGCACGCTCACCCGCCTGCGCGCCGCCCGGCTACGCCTCGTCTAGGCGGCCACCGACACCGCCCCGGTGGCGGCGGCAGGTTATCCTGCCTGCATCACTGGTCCCGGCACAGGTAAGATCCGCCCACTGCTTGACGACCGCTACCGTGCCGAGTCGAGATCGCAGATAGTTCCAATTAGTGTTCCACCGGCTGCAACCGATCGACGTTCGGCGGAGTCTTTAGGTGGGTACCCGTCCTGCGGGTACGGTCACCGCCGTCAGCTTCCGGCACGTGACTCCTGCAGCAGAGCCACCATCGAACGGGGCGAGGAGGCGGCATGGTCCGACGGATGAGGCGACTGGCCGTAGTGGCGTTGGGCGGGTTGGCGGCCATGCTGCTGTCCCTCACCGTGGCGGAACCGGCGAAGGCGGCACCGAAGTCGCCGCCGGCCGGGGTGGACATCACCGGGCACGGCCTAGCCGAACCGTTGCGACTGCGTGCCGAGCAGCATCCCGAGCATGTCAAGGCCATCGTCGACCAGGTCAGCGCCAAGGTGCTGGTACGCCAGCCGGGCAGCCCGAAGAAGGCGAATCTCGGTCCGAAGTACACAGTCGTGGTGCTCGCCGGCGACGTTCCCAAGCAGACCTACGACCTCTACCCGAAGGCCGTCGGCGGGCCCCGGGTCTACCGGCCGGCCAAGCAGCCGGACTCGCGCAAGACCACGGCGGCCTGGTTCCTCGGCCGCGTCACCATGTCCGAGACGCTGCGCACCGCCGGCGTACCGCTGGAGCGCACGTACGAGGCGGTCAGCGGTGGCATCGGCGGCGGCGAACGGATCATCCCGGAGGACACCCTCAACCCGGCGCAGGACATCAACGAGGCCTTCGGGGAACTGCGTCGCCTCCTGCTGCTCAACGTCGCGGTGGTCGTCGTGATCACCCTCGGGCTCGCCGGGATCGCCCTGCTGATCCGCCGCCGGACCCGCTGACCGTCAGCTCACCGCTCACCCACGCGATCGACACCCGGCCTGGCCGGGCGTTGATCGTCGGCGCGCTCGACACCATCGTCTGGTGCTCAGCACCAGCGTCGGGGCGCTCGACACCGCAATCGGGACCAGCGTCGGGTGGTCAGCACCAGCGTCGCGGTGGGCGCTCCCGTCGGGTGGCGCGGCGAGCCGGGCGTACCGGGCCGTGTCGGTGTGCGCCGGCCCAGCCGGGCTGCTCGCTGCGGCAGCCGGAGGCGTCCGGCTCGTCCGGCTCGACCGGCGGTTCGGCCGCCCGTTGCCGGGGCACCGCCGGCTCGGTCGGGCCGGGTCGCGCGACCGCCGGCTCCTCGTCGCCACGCTCCGGCGTCCAGCCGGCATGCGCGTCGGCCGGTTGGCTGAGGCCGGTCGGCCGCCGGTGGTGGTGCTTGGCGGTGGCCGGCTGTTCGTGAGCGCCCGGTCGGCTCGGCTCGTCCTGGGCGCAGCCGTATTCGGCGTCCCCCTGCGCCATCGGCTTCTCCTCACGCTCTCGCCCTCACCCGCCGGTGCCCACCCGACGTGTCCTGACACGGTACTGGCCGGTACCGACGCGCCACGCACCGCGTACCCGGTCGAGGTCAGGGATGGGACCGGACGGCTGCCGTGAAGGTCCAGTTCAGGGCATGTCAGGCTAGGTGGGTGAGCGGATCGGGCGGGACGGAACTGTCGGCCACGCTGCGCCGGATCGAACGCGCGGCCGGCACCCTGGCCACCGCCAGCGTGGCCCGGATGGACGAGACGCTGCCCTGGTTCCGGGAGTTGCCGGCCGACCAGCGCTCCTGGGTGATGTTGGTGGCCCAGGCCGGCGTCCGTTCCCTGGTGCAGTGGCTCTGGTCGGGCGGTGGTACCGGTGAGGGCACCCAGGAGGTCTCCGACGAGGTCTTCGCCACCGCGCCCCAGGCGCTGGCCCGCTCGATCACCCTCCAGCAGACCGTGGCACTGATCAAGGTCACCATCGACGTGGTCGAGGAGCAGGTGAGCGAGCTCGCCGCCCCCGGCGAGGAGCCGCAGTTGCGCGATGCGGTGCTGCGCTTCTCCCGGGAGATCGCCTTCGCCGCCGCCCGGGTCTACGCGCGGGCGGCGGAGTCCCGTGGCTCGTGGGACGCACGGTTGCAGGCCCTGCTGGTGGACGCGCTGTTGCGTGGTGACTCCCCGGACGTGCTGGCCAGCCGCGCCGCGGCCCTCGGCTGGACGGACGCGCCGCCGGTGGCGGTGGCGGTGGGCACCTCCCCGGGCGGTGAGGTGGCCGCCGTCCTGCACAACGTCTACCGCCAGGCGCGGCGTATCGGTGTGGAGGTGATCGGCGGCGTGCACGGCGACCGGCTGGTGATCGTGCTCGGCGGGGCGGCCGAGCCGGTGGCGGCCACCGGCAAGCTGCTCACCGCGTTCGGTCCGGGGCCGGTGGTGGTCGGCCCGGCGGTGCCGAGCCTGGACGAGGCGACCGAGTCGGCGCGGGCGGCGCTGGCCGGCTACCGCGCGGCACCGGCCTGGCCCACCGCGCCCCGCCCGGTCCACGCCGGCGACCTGCTGCCGGAGCGGGCTCTGGCCGGTGACGCGGAGGCCCGTCGGCGGCTGCGGCACGATGTGTACGCGACGCTGGCGCGGGCCGGCGGCGAGCTGCTGGAGACGCTTGACGCGTTCTTCGCGGCGGGCGGGACGCTGGAGAGCGCCGCCCGGGCGTTGTACGTGCACCCGAACACGGTGCGTTACCGGCTGCGGCGGATCTCCGACGTCACCGGGTTCAGCCCGCTGATGCCACGGGACGCCTTCGCCCTGCGTGTCGCGCTGACGGTGGGTCGGCTGGACCCGGTGGTACCGACCCAGACATTGCCCCCACCCGCCGGTAAAAGATCACAGGCAAGTGACGATCATCGCCAATCTTTGTAGGATCCCTCCAAAGGTCCTAGTGCGGTTTGGTGTCAGTCGGCACAGCGCATCGCGTGGCTATCCGGGAGAGTCATACACGTGCTCGCCGTACTCTGCCCCGGCCAGGGTTCTCAGAAACCCGGCTTCCTCACTCCCTGGCTCGACCTGACCGGCGTTGAAGACCGGCTGCGCAGCTGGTCGACACTGGCCGAGGTCGATCTGGTTCACCTGGGCACCAAGGCCGACGCCGACGAGATCCGGGACACGGCCCGTACCCAGCCGCTGCTGGTGGCCGCCGCCCTGCTCGCCGCCGAGCAGTTGCCGCTGACCGAGGTGGCCCTCACCGCCGGGCACAGCGTCGGCGAACTCGGCGCGGCGGCGCTGGCCGGCACCCTGTCGACCGAGGCGGCGATCACCCTGGCCGGCGTACGCGGCCGGGAGATGGCTGCCGCCTGCGCGCTGGAGCCGACCGGCATGGCCGCCGTGCTCGGTGGCGACCCGGACGAGGTGGTCGCCGTGATCAACGGGCACGGCCTGCACGCCGCGAACCGCAACGGCAGTGGCCAGATCGTGGCCGCCGGTGCGGTCGCCGGGCTGGAGAAGCTCGCTGCCGAGCCACCGACCCGGGCGCGGATCATCCGCCTCCAGGTGGCCGGCGCGTTCCACACCCCGTACATGGCCCCGGCGGAGACCGCGCTGGCCTCGGTGGCGGACGGGATCACCCCGGACGACCCGACCCGGATCCTGCTGTCCAACCTTGACGGCGCGCCGGTCGACGACGGCCGGGAGGTCCTGCAGCGGCTGGTCCGCCAGGTCACCGCCCCGGTCCGGTGGGACCTCTGCATGGCCACCCTCGCCGAACTCGGCGTGACCGCGGTGATCGAACTGCCGCCCGCAGGCACGCTCGCCGGCCTGGTGAAGCGGGAACTCAAGGGCAACGGCGCCCCGGAGATCGTCACCTTGAACACCCCGGACGACCTGCCCGCCGCCCGCGACCTGATCGCCCGGCACGGCACGACCGCCCGCCAGGAGCCGGGCAGCCGGCTCGATTCGAACGAGTCTCGCGACGAGACCGACCGCAGGGAGAGCTCGGCATGAGCGGCAGCAGGATCCTCTCGCTAGGCCACTACCAGCCGTCCCGGGTGGTGACCAACAACGACATCGCCCAGCTGGTGGACACCAACGACGAGTGGATCCGCGACCGGGTCGGCATCGTCAGCCGGCGCATCGCCGGTGACGAGACCGTCGCCGACATGGCCGCTGCCGCCGCCGACAAGGCCCTGGCGAACTCCGGCCTGACCGCCGCCGACATCGACCTGGTCGTCGTCGCCACCTGCACCTCGGTCGACCGCAGCCCGAACGTGGCCTGCCGGGTCGCCGCCAAGCTGGGCATCAGCGCCCCCGGTGCGTTCGACGTCAACACCGCCTGCTCCGGTTTCTCGTACGCGCTCGGCACGGTCGACCACGCGATTCGCGCCGGTGCCAGCCGCAACGCCATCGTGATCGGCGCCGAGAAGCTCTCCGAGTTCACCGACTGGACCGACCGCTCCACCTGCATCATCTTCGGTGACGGCGCGGGTGCCGCGGTGGTCACCGCCACCGGCACGGACGAAGCGCCCGGCGTGGGCCCGGTGATCTGGGGTTCGGTGCCCGAGCGGGGCGACGCGGTACGCATCGAGGGCTGGCGTCCGTACGTCGCCCAGGAGGGCCAGACGGTGTTCCGCTGGGCCACCACGGCGCTGGCGCCCCTGGCGTTGCAGGCGTGCGAGCGGGCCGGGGTCGACCCGTCCGAGCTGGCCGCCTTCGTGCCGCACCAGGCCAACACCCGGATCATCGACGGCATCGCCAAGCGGTTGAACATCCCGCAGGCGATCATCGCCAAGGACCTCGTCGAGTCCGGCAACACCTCCGCGGCCAGCATCCCGCTGGCCCTGTCCAAGCTGGTCGAGCGCCGTGAGGTGCCCTCGGGCGCGCCGGTGCTGCTGTTCGGCTTCGGCGGCGGCCTGACCTACGCCGGTCAGGTCGTCCGCTGCCCCTGATACCCCCTCGGCGCGTCGTCGCCGAGGAGCAAGGCGGTGGCGTCGCCGCCGCCGAGAGAAACCCGATGAGAGGAACCCACCGCAATGACCCGTGACGAGATCACCGCCGGCCTCGCCGAGATCCTCGAAGAGGTTGCCGGGGTGAGCCCGGACGACGTGGCCGAGGGGAAGTCCTTCACCGACGACCTGGACGTCGACTCCCTTTCCATGGTGGAGGTCGTGGTGGCGGCCGAGGAGAAGTTCGGCGTCAAGATCCCGGACAACGAGGTGCAGAACCTCAAGACGGTCGGGGACGCCGTCAGCTACATCGAGGCGCAGTCCTGATCATGACTCGATCCGACGTCGTCGTCACCGGGCTCGGCGCGACCACCCCGCTGGGCGGGGACGTCGCGTCGACCTGGGACGCCATGCTCAACGGCCGCTCCGGGGTGAGTGCTCTCACCCAGGAGTGGGCCGAGCAGCTGCCGGTCCGCATCGCCGCCCAGCTGGCGGTCGACCCGGCCACCGTGCTGGACCGGGTGAAGCTGCGCCGGCTGGACCGTTCCGAGGCGATCGCCCTGATCGCCGCCCACCAGGCCTGGGCGGACGCCGGCCTGGCCGACGCCCGGCCCGACGGGGAACGGGTGGGTGTCAGCATCGGCTCCGGCATCGGCGGCGCAGTCACCCTGCTCGCCCAGGACGACATCCTGGAGGCCTCCGGCCCTCGCCGGGTCTCCCCGCACACCGTGCCGATGCTGATGCCCAACGGCCCGGCCGCCTGGGTGGGCCTGGAACTCGGCGCCCAGGCGGGTGTGCACTCGGTGGCCAGTGCCTGTGCCACCGGCGCGGAGGCGATCGCGCTGGGTCTGGACATGATCCGGTCCGGCCGCGCCGACGTGGTGGTGGCCGGCGGCACCGAGGCGGTCATCCACCCGCTGCCGATCGCCGGGTTCGCCTCGATGCGGGCCATGTCGACCCGCAACGACGAGCCGCAGCGGGCGTCGCGGCCGTGGGACAAGGGTCGGGACGGGTTCGTCCTCGGTGAGGGTGCCGGCATCGTGGTGCTGGAACGCGCCGAGCACGCCGCCGCCCGAGGTGCCCGGGTGTACGCCCGGCTGGCCGGCTCCGGCATCACCTCCGACGGCTACGACATCGTCCAGCCCCACCCGGAGGGTGCGGGGGCGATCCGGGCGATCGAGAAGGCGATCGCCGACGCGGACGTCGCCAAGTCCGACATCGTGCACGTCAACGCGCACGCCACCTCGACGCCGGTGGGCGACCTGGCCGAGATCAAGGCACTGCACCAGGCGCTGGGCGACCACCCGGTGCTGACCGCGACCAAGTCCATGTCCGGGCACCTGCTCGGTGCCGCCGGTGCGCTGGAGTCGATCGCGACGATCCTCGCGATCCGCGACGGTGTGGTGCCGCCGACGATCAACCTGGACGACCCGGACGACAGTCTCGACCTCGACGTGGTCACCAACAAGGCCCGCGAGATGTCGATCGAGGCCGCGCTGAACAACTCGTTCGGCTTCGGTGGTCACAACGTGGCGCTGGTCTTCACCCGCGCCTGACCGTCCGCCCGTCACCCCTGCCGTCGCTGTCATGGCGACGGCAGGGGTTTCGTGTCGTCGGGCGCAGCGGGCTTACCGACTTGACGGCGCCCCCCGGTTTCGCTTTGCTGAGCGCTTCAATAGATCAACAACGGGGAGTGGACATCGTGCGACGATCCCGGCTCGCGCTGGCGGCCCTGGCCATCGGGCTGCTCGCCGGCTGCGGCGGCGGTGCGCAGACCGATACCGGCGAGCAGCCCGGCGGTGCCGCGACGGGTGCGCCGTGGCACGACGAGGTGACCGCGGCCACGGCAAGCGAAACGGTAGGTGCCGGTGCCCCCTGTCCGCTGCCTGTGACGTTCGGACTGGCCGACGGGTGGCGGGTAAGTGAGATCAAGACCGCCGACCCGAACGACGAGGTGGCCGCTGCCGTAGCCGAGGCGTTGACCCGACGCGGCGGCACGACCGCGCGCTGCGAGGTGGACGGCCGCGCGGTCGCGTCGGGCTTCCTGCGGGTGTGGACGGCCGACGACGCGGACGCCCCGGCCCGGCAGACGCTGGAGGCGTTCGTCGCCGCCGAGCAGAAGGCGACCGATCCGCAGTACCGCCAGACCCGTGTCGGCGACCTCGACGTGATCGAGGCGAGTTGGTTGAGCCATCGGGAGTTGCTCGACGAGGACATCCGGGAGTGGGCGCTGGTGGTCCGGGCCGGCGGGGCGACGGTGCTGTTGGAGGCCAGCAGCACGAGCTTCGGTGACCCGCTCGACCTGCTGCCCGCGTACCGGCTGGCCCGCGACACGCTGACCGCGACGCCCTGACCGCCGCCGGCGCCCGTGCTGACCGTGGCGTCAGCCGGCGCAGGTGGTGGCGGACAGCCCGGACACCGGGACCGGAGAACGCCCCGGCGCAGTTGCCTTGCCGGCCAGCACGTCGGCGAGCGCCTCCATCGAGGCCCGACTCGACGAGTACGTGGCCAGCAGCGTCGGCGACTTCGCCTGACCCAGCACGTACGGGGTGTCCATCGCCACCGTGACCGCCGCGTCGGCCCGTAGGTCCCCGGCGCGGTCGCCGTACCCGACCAGGTGCACGATCGTGCCGCCGCTGGGCACCACCCGTACGCCGGCCTCGGTCAGCGCCTCGGTCAACGCGGTCCGGGTGTGCGCCCGCCCGTCGGAGGAGGTGACGGTGACCGGTCCACGGATCGCCACCTCGTCGCACCGGCCGCGCAGCACGGTCACCGCGGCGGCGGCCAACGCCCGTGCCGCCGCCCGGTGCGCCGGGGTGGCCAGCGCCGACAACTCCGGCGTCGGCGCGCCAGCGAGGCTGAACTTCATGGTCAGCACGCGGGTGGCCGCCTCCACCAGTCGGGCCCGGGGCAACGAGCCGTCCCGCAGCGCCGCCAGCAGCCCGTCGTACGCCTGGCTCACATTCGGCGGCATCAGGATCAGGTCGTTGCCGGCCTTCAGGGCGCGTACCGCGGCCTCCCCCGGCCCCCAGCGGCGCGCCGGTGCCATGTTCATGCCGTCGGTGACCACCACGCCCTGGAAGCCGAGTTCGCCGCGCAGCACCTCGGTGAGCAGCTTGTACGAGAAGGTCGCCGGCACACCGGGGTCGACCGACCGGACGTCGAGGTGGGCGGACATCACGGCCAGCGCACCGGCCTCGATGCCGGCGGTGAACGGTGGCCACGCCTGCGCCGCCAACTTCTTGCGGGACTGGCTGAGCACAGGCAGGTCCTGGTGGGAGTCGTCGGCGCTGTGCCCGTGCCCGGGGAAGTGCTTGACGGTGGCCGCCACCCCGGCGGCCTGCAGTCCGCGTACCGCCCCGCCGACCTGCTGCCCGGCGCGCTGCGGGTCCGCGCCGAAGGACCGGGACCCGATCACCGCGCTGCGGGTGACAAGCACGTCGGCGACCGGCGCGAAGTCGACGTTGATGCCCATGGCGGCCAGTTCGGTGCCGGCGGCCCGCCAGGCCGCCTCGGTCAGCGCGGGATCAGCGGCGGCCCCGGCGGCCAGGGCGCTGGGCAGCAGGGTCACTCCCTCGGTGACCCGGGTGACCACGCCGTACTCCTGGTCGGTGCCGATGAGCAGGGGTGCCGCACCGGCGGCCAGCTTCCCGGCGGCCTCGCGCAGCCCGGTGGTCAACTCGCGGACCTGCTTCGGGTTGTCGACGTTGGTGGTCGGTTGGTTGCCCTGGGTGGGGTCGTCGGCACTGAAGCCGACCAGGATAAGTCCGCCGAGCCGGTACTTCTCGATCATTTCTGCCGGGGTGTCCACTCCGGCGAGGGCCCGGTTTCCGGCGGCCGATCCGGCCGACACCTGGGTCGCCCGGTCGCCGTACGCGTACGGCATGAGCACCTGGCCGACCAGGTCCTCGTCGCCGAGTTCGGCGACCAGGGCGGCGGCCCGGGTGGCCGGGTCGTCCGGCGTGGCGGTCGGCGAGGGATCCGGTGCCGCCGGGGTGGACGGTGACGTCGAGCCGGACGCCGGGGCCGAGCCGGGACGCTGCCCGGGCTGGGAGCAACCGGAGGCGAGCAGCATGGTCACGGCGACGAGCACGGCGGCGACACGCCGAGGGGTAGTCGACACGCGGCCCATCCCACCAGCTCACCGCGTATCGGGCAACTTGGTCCGGTGGCGGCCGGGCGACGCCCCCGACCGCCCGGACGGAGATCCCGGGTGGTCGGCGACGCTCAGCCGACCCTGGTGAGCAGCGTCACCGGCGCGCCGTCCCCGGCGTAGCGGTACGGCTCCAGTTCGGCGTCCCAGGCGCTGCCGAGTGCCTTGTCGAGAGCGTGTGCGAGGGCCTCGGGTCCCCGCGCGGCGGCCATGATGCTGCGCAGCCGGTCCTCGCCGAGCTGGATGTCCCCGGCCGCGCCCACGGTGGCCCGGAACAGCCCGCGGCCGGGGACGTACATGAAGCGTTCACCGTCGGCGCCCGGACTGGGCTCCTCGGTGACCTCGAAACGGATCATGGGCCACTGCCGGAGGGCAGCAGCCAGTTCGGCGCCCGTCCCGGCGCGACCGGACCAGCCGCATTCGGCCCGGCGGGCGCTGGGATCGACGGGCTGGGCGGTCCATTGCAGGTTGACCGGCGCGGCAAGGACGCGCGCGATCGCCCACTCGACGTGTGAGCACACGGCGAGCGGGGTCGAATGGACGTATACGACGCCACGCGTTGGCACGGTGACCTCCCGGAGAGCGAGGTGCGTCTTCCCCTACGACCTCGACCGATTCCGGGTGCGTTGTTGTCACACATGATGACTGGTGGGACGGATGGTGCGCCAGGGAATCGGAAAATCCGCCGGTCGGAATACCCGGACAGGTGACCGCCGTTCCACCTCGTGACGCCGCGATGACCAGCCGGGATCGTGGGTCGTGTACAGTTCCATCGGCGGCCTGTGCCGCGTAAGCCTCTCGCGGGGCCTCCCATCGGGTGCCGCCCCGCAACAGCCCCCGGACGTTCCGTCCTCCGTACGTCTTGCAAGGAGTACCTCCGTGGCGAGCAACACCTCTAAGACCGCGCGCGCGTCAGTCCGGGCCGGCCAGGCTGGCCAGGGTGGCGCCCTCAGCGTGCTGGGCGAGTTCAAGTACCTGATCCCGCTCAACGGCGGCAAGCACGCCTACGTGCGGAACCTGACCAACGGCAAGACCGTGCACCTGCGCACCGACTCCGAGGCCTTCGTCGAGGAGATCCGGGTGCTGGCCGCCGCCGGCCACGCCGCCAAGATCCGGGCGGAGATCAACAGCCTCAACGCCGCCCACCCGGGCGACGGCTGGGACGCCGCCGAGAAGCGCCTGGTCGAGGCCGGCGTCTTCGAGGGCTGAGCCAGCCTCCCGTACCACCACGAAACGCCCGTCGGGTCTTCCCGGCGGGCGTTTCGTCGTCTCCGGCCCAGCCGGTCGAGCAGGGGACCCAAACCGGAATCTTCTCAACATCGCGGTTCTCGTGGTGTCATGGCGGGTAGCCGGTGTTACCACCGGGTACCCCCGGTGTTGCGCACTCGCGCGGCCATGGGGGAGGTGGCGATGCCAGAGCAGGTCGAAGTACGGCTTCCTGACGACGTACGCCTGCATGTGGAAGCCAGGGGACCGGCGGACGCCGAGGTCACCGTGGTGCTGTTGCACGGCTGGACGCTGGACGGGCGCAGCTGGCACCGGCAGGTGGCGGCGCTGCGCGAGACGTATCCGTCGGTGCGGGTGGTCACCTACGACGCGCGCGGGCACGGCCGGTCCAGTTGCATGGCGCTGCCCACGGCCACCCTGGCCCAGCTCGGCGATGATCTGGCCGCCGTGCTGGACACCGTCTCCTCCGGCGGCGGCCGGGTGGTGCTCGTCGGCCACTCGATGGGCGGCATGACGATCATGGAGTACGCCCACCGCCACCCCGAGCACTTCGCGCGCCGTACGGCCGGACTGCTCTTCGTCTCCACCACCGCCGAGGGGCACACGCACACCGTCTACGGTCTTTCACCGCGGATCGCCCGGATCATCCGGTTGGCCGAGACCACCGGGGCCGGGGTGTTGGCCCGCTGCGGCTCGTGGCGTCCGCCCCGGGCCCTGCTGCGGGCGCTGCAGCCCAGCATCCGCTGGATGCTCTTCGGTGAGCGCTGCGATCCGGCGGACATCCGCCTGGTCACCTCGGCGGTGGCTCGCGCCTCGCTGCGCTCGATCGGCGGGTTCCGGGCGTCGATCGGCGCCCAGCACCGGTTGGAGACGCTCGCCGCGTTGGCCCATCTGCCGGCGGCCGCCCTGGTCGGGGACCGGGACCGGCTCACCCCACCGCCGTGCGCGGAGTCGATCGCCGAGGCGTTGCCGGCCACCGACCTGGTGGTGTGCCCCGGCGCCGGCCACATGCTGATGATGGAACGCGCCGAGGAGGTCAACGGCGCACTCTCCGGCGTGCTGCGCCGGGTCCTCGACACCAGCCCCGTCCGCGACTGTTAACAAGGGACCCCTGCTCTACCTGACACGTTAACAAGGTGCCCTTCCTTGCACGTGGACGGCGGGGCGTAATCTCGTGCGGTTGGCCGGGCGGCGGGACGAGGAGCACGAGCGGTGGATCAGAGCACCCTGGATCAGGAGATCGCCGTCGAGCAACGGCATCTCGACCGGGTGTACGCGCGACTGGCCGAGCTGCGGCGCGGGGCGGTCCGCGCCGAACGGGACGGCTACCGGCTGGCCCGGGTCGGCAACTTCGGGGCACTCGTCGAACGCGACGCGATGGTCTTCCACGCCGCGCAGCGACGTCACCTGTTCGACGCCGAGTACGAAGGGCTGGTCTTCGGCCGACTCGACCTGCGGGACGGCCAGGTGATCTACGTCGGGCGGCTCGGCATCCGCGACGAGGACGCCAGCACCCTGGTGGTCGACTGGCGGGCCCCCGCCGCCGCCGCGTTCTACCAGGCCACTCCCGCCGAGCCGCTCGGCGTGGTACGCCGACGCACGATCCAGTCCAGCGGGGAACGGGTCACCCGGATCGAGGACGACCTGCTCGACCCGGAAGCCGCACCGCCGGACATGCCGGTGGTGGGCGACGGCGCGCTGCTGGCGACCCTGTCCCGCACCACCGGCCGGGGCATGCGCGACATCGTCGCGACCATCCAGCGTGAGCAGGACGAGGCGATCCGCTCCCCCAGTTCCGGGGTGACGCTCGTCTCCGGCGGCCCCGGCACCGGCAAGACGGCGGTGGCCCTGCACCGTGCCGCCTATCTGCTCTACGCCGACCGGAGCCGGTACGCCGGAGGCGGCATCCTGGTCGTCGGCCCCTCCTCGGTCTTCGTCTCCTACATCGCCTCGGTGCTGCCGTCGTTGGGCGAGGACAATGCCACCCTGCAGTCGCTGGGCAGCATCTTCCCCGGCCTGGTCGCCACCCGCACCGACCCGCCCCGGGTGGCCGCGATCAAGGGATCGTTGCGGATGCGGCGGGTCCTGGAACGTGCCGTGCGGGACACCGCGCCGGGTGCCCCCACCGAGTTGCGGCTGCTCTACCGGGGACAGCTGCTGCGGTTGGAGCGGGCCGAGCTGAACACGGTCTGGAACCGTGCGCTGCCCCGTGGCGCCCGCCGCAACGAGGTACGCCGGGCCGGCTTCGACGGCGTCCTCGCCGCGCTCTGGGCCCAGGCCCGCCGGTTGGGCATCGCCGGCCTGCCCGAGCAGCGCGCCTTCGAGGACGAGTTGATCGACCGTAGCGACTTCCGAGAGTTCCTCAAGGCCTGGTGGCCCCGGCTGCATCCCCGGCACGTGCTCGGCTGGCTGGCCGACCACGAGCGACTACGCCGGTACGCCGGCGGCATCCTGTCCGGGGCCGAGATCCGGCTGCTGGGCGAGGCCTACCGAGGGCTGGCCACGGACGGCCCGACGGTCGCCGACACCGCGCTGCTCGACGAGCTGGACACGTTGCTCGGTAAGCCGGTACGCCCGGCCCGAGCCAAGCGGGATCCGTTCCAGCTGGCCGGCGGCGTACGGGAGCTGAGCACCTTCGCCGACCGGCAACGGGCCGCCCGACAGGCCGCCCGCGAGCGTCCGGAGGACTACCGGGACTACGCCCACGTGGTGGTCGACGAGTCGCAGGACGTCTCGCCGATGCAGTGGCGGATGATCGGCCGGCGGGGCCGGTTGGCCTCGTGGACCGTGGTCGGTGACCCGGCGCAGACCGCCTGGACGGGAGATCCGCAGGAGCTGAATCGCGCTCGGGAGCAGGCCCTGGGTCGGCGGCCGCGGCACCGGTTCACCCTCACCACCAACTACCGCAACTCGGCGGAGATCTTCGCGGTGGCGGCCGAGGAGATCCGCCGGGTGTACCCGGATCTTCCGCTGCCCACGGCGGTCCGCTCCACCGGAGTCGACCCGGTGCAACTCGTGGTGCCGGCCGCCGAGTTGACGACGAGCGTGGTGTCGGCCGCGGGCACCCTGCTCGGCGAGGTCGAGGGCACCGTCGGGGTGATCACTCCGGTGCCGTGGCGCGACGAGGTGGCGGGCTGGCTCGATGGCCTCGGCGGCGACCGCCTGCAGGTGGTGACGAGCCTGGAGGCCAAGGGCATGGAGTACGACGCGGTGGTGCTTGTCGCGCCGAGTGAGATCCGCGCGGTGCCCGATTCCGGTGTGCGTACGCTCTACGTCGCGCTGTCCCGGGCCACCCAGCGGCTGACCACGGTCGATGTGGCCACCTGACACCGAGCTACCGCTATTTACCAAAAATGATACTTTCGTCCGATTTCCTGGTGACCGGACGAACACCACGAGTCACACCGGCTGCACGGGTCACAGCAGCACCGGTAGGCTCGGACCCGGCCTCCGCCAGGCGGCACCCACCGGTGCCGGCGGTGGTCGCCGCCTAATCGCCCGCAGGGGCGAGCCGGGGAACCATGTTCCTGGGGTGCATCCGCGCACGCGCGGTAGGGATCTTCCGTCCCGAACCCGTCAGCTAACCCGGTCGGCGGCTGACGGAAGGACATGTGCATGCCAGCAGTGGCAACCGTGAAACCGGCCGCCCGAACGGCGGCCCTGATCTGCGCGGCGCTCGCTCTCGCCGTAGGCGTCGCGCTCGTTCCCGGCCCGGCCGCGGCACACGGGTTACTGGCGGCGGCTCCCGCCGACGTCGGCGACGAGGGGGGCACCCCGGCGCTGCGCGCCCAACTGGAGGCGGCCAGCAAGGGCTACCTCGACGCCAAGGCCGCGCTGGACCGTTCGGTCAAGCGACAGAAGCAACTGGCCGCACAGCTCACCACCACCGAGAACCAACTCACCGAACGCGGTGCGAAGGTCGCCGAGATCGCCGCACAGGCGTACCGCAGCGGCCGGCTCGGTGCGGCGTCAGCGCTGCTCAACAGCGGCTCTCCGGCCGGCTTCATGGACCGGGCGGCGGCGCTGGACGCGGTGGCCGCGAACGAGGAGCGCGCCCTGGGTGAGCTGCGGGCCACCCGCGACGAGGTCAGCAGGACCAAGCAGGCGCTGGACGTGGAGGTCCAGGAGCAGCGCAAGCAGGTCGCGGTGATGGCCAAGCGCAAGGACCAGGCCGAGCGGGCGCTGACCGTGGCCAACGAGCGGGCGGAGGCGGCCGAACGCGCCCAGGCCGCCGAACGCGCCGCCCGCACCCCGAGCCGTGGTGGCGGTTCCAGCCCGACGGCCAAGCCCGCGCCCCGCAACTCGGACGGCTCGTGGCCCTCGGAGTCGTGCAGTGTCAACGACCCGACCCCGGCGAACGGCTGCATCACCCCGCGCACGCTGCACGCGCTCAACCAGGCCAAGGCGGCCGGCTTCACCCGGTACGTCTCCTGCTACCGCTCGGGCGGCTCGGGCGAGCACCCCAAGGGCCGGGCCTGCGACTTCGCCGCGCAGAAGAACGGCTTCGGTGGGGTCGCCACGGGCGGCGACCGGACGTACGGCAACAACCTGGCGGCGTACTTCGTCAACAACGCCGACCGGCTCGCCGTGCTCTACGTGATCTGGTACAAGCAGATCTGGCTGCCCAGCAGCGGCTGGAAGTCCTACAGCGGCGGTCGCGGCGACCCGTCCAGCGACCACACCAACCACGTGCACCTGTCGGTGTACTGACCTGTTCACACGACGCCGCCGGGTGGGACTTCCGCCCGGCGGCGTCGCATCGTGCCCGCGAAACGCCCACACTCCCCGCCGGTCGACGCGCGCGGTTCCGCCACCTTGGTTACCGTCTAAGACGGAAGTGGACATTTCGCCACGAGGGGGCGCAACGCGCATGAGACAACCCACCACGCGGTTCACCCGGTCCGGCACCTGCGGGTGGGCCCGGTGACCGGGCACGTCATGGTCTTCGCGCCCACACCGCTGCTGACCGTCACCGTCGACCAGCCCAGCGACGTACCGGAGCTGCACCTGCACCCCGGCGGACAGGGCGTCTGGCAGGCCCGGATGGTGCTGTCGCTCGGTGTCGACGTGGTGCTCTGCACGGCGCTCGGCGGCGAGATCGGGGAGGTCCTGGCGCCGCTGCTGGTCGGCGAGGGAGTGGACCTCAAGGTGGTGAACCGCGACTCCGGCGGCAGCGGCGGGTACGTGCACGACCGCCGCGGGGGCACCCGGCGGGAGATCGTCGACGTGCCCGGCCAACCGTTGAGCCGGCACGAGCTGGACGAGTTGTACAACCTCGCCCTCAGCGAAGGGCTGCGCGCGGAGGTGTGCGTGCTCAGCGGCCCGAACGACCCGTCACTGGTGCCCGCTGACCTGTACCGCCGTTTCGCCGCCGACCTCGGCGCCAACGGCAGCCGGGTGGTGGTGGACCTCAGTGGCGAACACCTGACGGCGGTCGTGGACAGCGGCGTGTTCTTCCTCAAGGTCAGCCACGAGGAGCTGATCGCGGACGGCCGAGCCGCCGACGACGACGAGGAACAGCTCACCCGCGCCATGTACGACCTGCACGCCGCCGGTGCGGAGAACGTGGTGGTCAGTCGGGCCGAGAAGCCGGCGCTGGCCCTGGTCGACGGCGAGGTGTTCGAGGTCCTGATGCCCCAGTTGGAAGCGGCCGACCCGCGTGGGGCGGGCGACTCGATGACCGCCGGGGTGGCCGCCGTGGTGGCCCAGGGCGGCGACGTCCGCACCGCCATCCGTACCGGGGCGGCGGCCGGCGCGCTGAACGTCACGCGTCACGGGCTGGGCACCGGTCGGGTCGACTCGATCACCGGCCTGGTCGAGCGGGTGCAGCTGGAGCCGGCGAGCATCCGGCCGCAGCACCGCACGACCCCCGACGAGCTGGCCCACCGGGCGGGCGGGCGATGACGCTGCGGGTACTGATCACCAACGACGACGGGATCGCCGCCCCCGGCATCCACGCGCTGGCCCGGGCCGCCGTCGACCGGGGTCTGGACGTGGTGGTGGCCGCCCCGCTGGAGGAGGCCAGCGGCACCAGCGCCGCGATGAGCGCGATCGAGCAGGACGGCCGGGTGGTGGTCCACGAGCACCCGCTGCCGGACCTGGACGGTACGCCCGCCTTCGCGGTCGGCGGGTCTCCCGGTTTCATCGCGCTCATCGCCGTGCACGGCGCTTTCGGGCCGCCGCCGCAGGTGCTGCTGTCCGGAATCAATCGTGGCGCCAACGCCGGTCGCGCGGTGCTGCACTCCGGCACCGTGGGTGCCGCGTTCACCGCCGCCGCGAACGGCTGTGCGGCGATGGCGGTGTCCCTGGACGTCCTGTCGGTCGGTGAGGCCACCGCGGCCAGCGGCGGGGCGGCGGTGGCCGCCGCCGCACGGGTACGCGACGCCGACCGGTACTGGTCGACGGCCGCCCGGGTCGCCCTGGACCTGCTGCCCAGGTTACCCACCGGGCCGGTGGCGAGCGTGCTCAACGTCAACGCGCCGGATCTGCCGTACGAGCGGCTTCGCGGGGTACGCCGAGGCAGCCTGGCCACCTTCGGCCAGGTGCAGATGACGGTCGCCGAAGCCGGTCACGGTTTCGTCCGCACGTCGCTGGAGGAGCCCGGTCAGGCGGTGCAGCCCGGTACCGACCTGGCCCTGCTCGCCGAGGGTTACGCCTCGGTGACGGCGATTCGGGCCGTCACCGAGGCGACCGATATTGATCTGTCCGGCCTCGACGCCGGATAAGGGGTCAGGCCCCCGGAAGGACCTCGGGTGTGGCGGCCCCCGCGTAGTACGGCTCGGGGGCGCCGAACAGGCCGAGCAGGCCGGTCACCCAGAGTTGCCGGTGCACGAACCGACTCGGCTCGGTCACGACCAGTTTCACACCACTGACCTCGGCAGTCTGGAATCCGGCGACCATCGCGCTGATGCCTACCGAGTCGATGAAGGTGACCAGCCGCATGTTGAGCTCGATCCGGGCCGGCCGGCCCTTGGCCAGCACCTCGGCGATGGCCTCTTTCACTTCGTACGCGGTGTCGACGTCGATCTCCCCTCGCGGGGCGATCTCGATGACACCACCAGGCCGAACCGTCTGCAGGATCGACAGGCTCACGCGAGCACCTCCACTCGCCCGTACGACGGGCGCCTCATCAGTACGCGGGCCGCGACCGAGAGTATTCCTCCAACGGCCTCGGTCGCCACCCCTCGGGATGAGCAATTCGCGGACAGGGGCGTGCCAAGTCGCCCTTGTCCGGACTTTTCATGTCCTATCACTCGACGCGCTGGCCGCTATTCCACACCGCGCGCCAGCCCACGCCGTCGAACCAGGGTAGCGGGCCGATGCCAGCGGTTTCGATATCCAGCGCGGCGAGGCGTCCGCCGTGGGGCCGGCTCCGCTGGTAGCCGGGCTGCGGTCAGTACCGGAATGTGCCTAGCATCACCACTGACCGAATCGATGAGAGGACGACGACATGCTTCGCAGGCTCGCCACCCTGGCCGGCGTCAGTGCACTGCTCACCCTCGTCCTGGCCTGCGGTTTCGGCGGCGGGGGCGATGACGACGACGATGACGACGACGACTTCGCCCGGGCCGCCGTCGCGGTGGTGTCGTCCCGCTGATCCGGTTTGCGAGGGCATCCGGCGGGGCACAGCCTCCGAAGGCGTACCCCCGCCGCACGCCGGGCAAGCCGCCGAGGAGGTCTCATTCGGGCACCGGCCTCGGTCCTGTCGAGGAGGGAACCATGTTCGGAACCAACCTGCTGGAACGCCGCAGCAAGCCGGAGCGGATCGCGGACGACGCCTGGCACCACCTCGTGTCGGCGGTGAGCACCGCGGGTGACAACCTCCGGGACACCGCCCGTTCCGCCCGGCACACCTCTGCGGGGCTGGCCGACGACGCCGGGGAGCTGGTGGGATCGGCCGCCGAGGAGGCCCGCCGCCGGGCCACCCGGGCCTTCGACGCCCTTGCCGGTCGCCGTCCCGCCCTGCCGTGGACCCTGCTGATCGGCGCGGCGCTGGTCGGTGCCGCGCTCGGCTGGGCTGCCGGCACCGCCGCCCGCGCCGCGGGCAGCCGTGACCGGTCCGTCGACGACATCGAGTTCGTGGACGTCGAGCGCCCCGACTCCCCCGCCGAGACCGACCGCTGAGCGGCGGCCTTCACCCTGCTGGCGTCGAACGGGCTCAGCTCGGGACGGGACCCCGTCCGACCGATCCGGTCGGACGGGGTCCGTTGCGCTGACCGGGTGTGGACGGCCAGCGAGTGGTGCGGGTGGTGGTCGTCGGAAGCTCACTCGCGTCACGAGCCGGCGCTGAGGCAGGCGGCCGGAGCGCCGCCCGACGGCGGCGGGCGGGTCGGGAACGCGGCCGGGCCGGTGGCCGGGGTGGACGCGGACGGACCCGGGGGCGACGCCGTCTGGCCGGTCGGGCTCGGGGAAGAAGAAGCCCGCGCTGCTGACGTTCGTCGACGTGAGGCGGGTGGCTCCGGTGCGACGCCCCGGCCCACCCTGCCCAGCCAGCCACAGATCGCCCTCCTTAGCGGGCCGGGCCTTGAGGCGTACGGTGCCGGTGGTGGGTGGCGTGGGCGCGGCGGACGGTGCCCCCGGTCGGGCTCGCAGGACGGGGCCGGCGCCGGCACAGCCGGGCGCGGACACCGCCGGATCGACGAGACCTCTCCGCATCTGAGTTCCTCTCGGGGGGAGACGCCCCACACCCCGTGACCGAGGTGAGGTGGACGCACAGCAGACACCCAACGGAGCTGCCCTGGCTCCGGCACCGGCGCGATTGGCTCCCGCACCCGAGGAATGGGCTCACCCTAACCGTTTCGACGAGCAAATGGAAGCGCTCCCACGGACCTCCTCCGACCCGGGTGAGGCCGGGTCACCCGGACCGCCGCCAGGCTGAGTGCCGCGGACCCGGCAAAGCGGGCCGCGCCACGCCGGCAAGGGAGGAGCAAGGCGATGGCCAGCATCTCGACGATCAACCGCATCGATCAGGACATCCGTTCCGCGGTACTCGACGAACTGGACTGGGAGCCCCGCGTACAGCCGCACGAGATCGGGGTGACCGTGGCCGAGGGTGTGGTGACGCTGACCGGCCGGGTGGACAGCTACGCCAAGAAGTGGGCGGCGGAACGCGCGGCACATCGGGTCGCCCAGGTCCGGGTGGTCGCCAACGACATCGCCGTACGGCTGATCACCGGCGCGGAGCGCACCGATCCGGAGATCGCCACCGCGGTGGAACACGCCCTGCAGTGGCGTGCCTTCGTGCCGGTGGAGCAGCTCGACGTGACGGTCGCGGACGGCTGGGTCACCCTGCACGGCCAGGTCGAATGGGAGTACCAACGCCGCGCCGCGGAGGAATCGGTCAACCAGCTCAACGGCGTACGCGGAATCAGCAACGGGATCACCGTACGGCCGACGGTGCGTCCCGACGGCAGCAGGCTGGCCGACCGGATCGTCGACGCGCTGGCCCGCAACCGGGCGACCGACGCCGAGCAGGTGACGGTGCGGGTGCACGGCGACACCGTGCTGCTGGGCGGTCTGGTGCACTCGATGCCCGAACGCGCCGAGGTGGAGCGGGTCGTCTGGTCCGCGCCGGGCATCCGGGAGGTGCAGAACCACATCGCCGTGGCACCGGTGCTGCGCTGAGGCGGCGTACGCCGCAACCACCCGGGCCGGGTGAGCCCCCCTCACCCGGCCGGGCAGCAGCCTGGCACTCATGACCGATCAGCTGACCACACCACTGCAGGTCACTGCGCGGCTCCGCACACCCGTCACGGAACACGACCACGTCCGAGGTCCGACGGACGCGCCGGTGACCATCGTCGAGTACGGCGACTACCAGTGCCCCTTCTGCGGCCAGGCGCACGCCAGCCTGCAGGAGGTGCTCCGAGAGCGGGCCGACACCGTCCGCCTGGTCTACCGGCACTTCCCCATCGCGAACCTGCACCCGTACGCCGAGATGGCCGCCGAGGCGGCCGAGGCCGCCGGACGGCGGGGACGGTTCTGGGAGATGCACGACTGGCTCTACGAGCACCAGGAGCAGCTGGATCGGGTGCACCTGATGCTCGGCGTGGAGCAGCTCGGGCTGCCGGTGAACGAGGTGGACGCGGAGATCGGTCGACATGCCGGTGGTGACCGGATCCGACACGACTTCGTCAGCGGCATCCGCAGTGGCGTGGACGCCAGCCCGACCCTGTTCGTCAACGACACCCGCCACGACGGCGACTTCGACCTGGCCACCCTGCTGGCCACCGTCGACGCCGCCACCACCTGATCCGGCCATCACCTGATCCGGGCACCGGATCCGTTAACAAGGGGCCCCTCCTCTACCGCAGGCGTTAACAAGGGGCCCCTCCTTGCAGGTCATTTGGTGACGGGACGCCGTCCGCCCACGACCCGCCGGCACCGCCCACTCAGATGAGGTGGAGTTCGCGGGCCCGGCGGACGGCGTCCCGGCGTCGGGTGGCGTCGAGCTTGCGGTAGATGTTGCGTACGTGCGTCTTGACCGTGTTCACCGACACCGACAGCTCGGCCGCGATCTCCACGTTTGACAGGATGCTCTGCAGGTAGCGCAGGATGGTCAGTTCCCGCTCGGTCAGGGGCTCGTCGAGCGGGGCCACCGACGCACCGGACGCGGCGAGGTCCGCCGGCGGGTCCACCGCCCGAACGAGGTCACTGACCATCGGCCAGTGCGCCGTACCGGCGTCCAGGTGGGCGGTGAGCAGGTGACGCAGGCCCGGCTCGGCGCGGGTGAACGGCCGGCGGTACCCGTCGGGGGCGGCGAGATCGAGCGCCTGTTCCAGGGTGCGCCCGGCCCGGCGCTCATCGCCGCCGCGCCCGGCGAGCACCGCGTCGAGCAGCGCGGCGTCGAGGCGTACCGGCAGGGGCCAGTCGGTTGCCGGCCCGGCGGCCCAGTCCGGCAGCAGCCGCGCGGCGGCGTGCGGGTCACCGGCCCGCAGTTCCACCCGGGCCGCCGCGACCGACAGCACGGCTGCGGGAAAGGCCGGCCCGGCCTGCGTCGGTGAGGTGAACCGCGCCATCCCGGCGGCGGCCAGCTCGCGGGCGGTCGACAGGTCACCTCGGGCCGCGTGCAGATCCACGTCGGCGGCGAGCAACCAGGCCGCCACCGGCCCGGAGCGCTGCGACCAGCACTCCCGAGCCTGCCCGAGCAGGCGGTGCGCCTCGACGAGGTCGCCCTCGTCGTGGCGCAGCATCGAGTGGCACCAGGCCGCCACCGCACCGGCCGGTGCCTCTCCGGTCGCCGCCGCGGCCAGGGTCAGGTTCGCCGCGGCCTCCGCCGGCTGGTCCCGGTGCAGCGCCACAAACCCCAGCGCCAGGTACGCGTACCCGCAGTCCAGCTGGGCCGACCAGCCCTGGCAGGGCGGCAGCGCGAGTGCGGCCCGGGCTGCCTCCTCGGCCGCCCGCAGATGCCCACGCAGCGCCGCCAGCAACGCCCAACGGCTGGCGCAGACCAGTTCGGGGCGGAGTCGGCCGGTCACCCGGGCGGCCGTCAACGACGCGGCGAACCCGTCGGCCGCCTCGGTCAGCTCCCCGGCGTCGAGCGCCAGCCGGGCCAGTTCGGTGCCGGCCACTGCCCGTACGTCGGCGTCGTCACCGGCGTCGCCGCGAGGTGTCTGCCCGGCGGCCCGTTCCTCGACGCGGGCCACCGGGGCGGCGCCCGCTGCGGAGGCGGTGGCGAGCAGCCGGGCGGCGGCGGCGCGTACCGTCTCGGGGTCGCCGGTCGCCCGGGCCAGGGTGAGCGTCACGGCGGCGGCCAGCCGACCGAATCGGCCCCGACGTGGCTCGGGCAGCGCGCCGCCGTGCTCGGCGGCCAGCCGCAGCTGCGTCTGGGCCGCCTCCCGGTCGCCGTGCAGGGCCCGGTCGGCGGCACAGGCCAGCGCCAGCTCCGGATCCCGCGCCACCGCCTCCGGCGGGGGTGCCGCCGCAGGAACGTCCCGGTCGACCCGGCCGTTCGGGACGAGTTCCGGCCACCGGGTGACGAACAGGTCGACGGCGCTGACCCAGTTCTCGGCGGCCAGCGCGTGCCGCAACGCCTCGGCCGGTCGACCGTTGCCGGCATACCAGCCGGCGGCACGCAGGTGCAGGTCACGCAGCTCGTCGGCGGGCAACCGACCCAGCTCGCGGTGCAGCAGGTCCGCCAGGAGCGGATGACAGCGG
This sequence comes from Micromonospora maris AB-18-032, assembly GCF_000204155.1. Taxonomy (NCBI): domain Bacteria; kingdom Bacillati; phylum Actinomycetota; class Actinomycetes; order Micromonosporales; family Micromonosporaceae; genus Micromonospora; species Micromonospora maris. Next base: position 5,189,809 of record NC_015434.1, read on the forward strand.
TACCACGCCGGGCGTCCCCCGTCGTGGTGCAGCAACCCGGCGTCCTCGGCGAGACCGCTCAGCCTCCCCTCGACGCTCGGGTCGTCGGTCAGCGCACCGGCGAGGCCGGCGCAGACGGTGTCCACGACCGCGGCCCGCCGCAGCAGCTCTCGGTCCTGTGGCGTCAGCCCGGCGAGCACCTCCTCGCGCAGGTAGCCGCCGATCTCCGGGTGGTCGGCACCGAGTTGGTCGATCCAGCGTTCCGGATCCGGTTGCTGGCGCAGCGCCAGCGCGGCGATCCGCAGCGCCGCCGCCCAACCCTCGGTGCGCTGCCGCAGTCGCCGTACCGCGGCCACCGGGACCGCCACCGCGTGGGCGGTCAACAGGTCGGCGATCTCGTCGCCGGTGAAGGCCAGTTCGTCCGGTCCGATCTCGGTCAACTCACCGGCCAGGCGCAGACGCTGCACGGCCAGCGGTGGGCCGGAGCGTCCGGTCACCACCAGACGTAACCGCTGATCCGTGTGGCGCAGCAGGAACTCCAGCCCGGCCACCGCCGCCGGGTCGGTGACCCGGTGCAGGTCGTCCAGGACCAGCACCGCGGGCTGCTCCCGGGCGGCCAGCGCGGCGGCGAGCACCTCCAGTTCGTCCGGGCCCGGTGGCCGGTCGGGAATCGGCGTCGCCGCCACGTCGATGATCGAACGCAGGGCCGCCGCGAGGTACGCCCAGAGCCGCTCAGCGTCGTCGCCGGCCTCCACCGAGACCCAGGCCGGCGGCGGGGTGCCCGAGTCGCGCTGCGTGGCCGTGCGCCGCCACGAGGCGAGCAGCGTCGTCTTTCCCCAGCCCGCCGGGGCCCGCAGCAGGGTGACCGGCCGGGCCACGGCCTCGTCGAGCAACCGGGCCAGCCGTGGCCGCAGCACCACCGGCTCGGGCAGCACGGCGGGCGACAGGCGGGACGCCAGCACGGCCGGCCCGCCCGGCGTACGGGCCCGTGCGGCACCCCGGACCTCGCTGCGGTCATCCGGCATCCGGCCCACCCCCACGGACGCGTCCACCCTCCCCAGGCCCTGCGGTCCGGCGGTTACCCGGCACCGGGCGGTTCACCCCTTCGGGAGGAGTCCGGTTCACCCGGAGCGCGGTGACGATGGAGATCGCGCGGAGCACGGGAGGTAACGGGTGGGACAGCTCAGAACGGCACTCGCCGTGACGGGTGTCCTCGGCGCTGCCCTGCTCCGGACCGTACGCACCGCTGTCGTCCGACGGCTGAGGCGGCGTTCCCGTTCCGTCCGCCGGTGGCCCGAGCCGTGGCAGGTGGTGGCCATCGCCCGGCCGCCCGGGGAGGTGCTGCCGGAAGGGGTCTGGCCGGAGCCGCTGCGCCGACTCGACGGTGCCATCCAGGTCGAGCTGCGGAGCCCGCCCGACGGTCGGCGTACGGAGTTGGCCGCCCGACCGGTCACCCAACCGGCGCCCACCGGGCTGGCCGCGCATCTGATCGGTGACGAACCACAGCTCGCGGTCCGCCACGCGTTGTGGCAGGCCAAGCAGCTCGCCGAGAGCGGTGAGCTGCCCCCGACCGGCCGGGACCGGTGACAGGTGCCGAGCGGTGACGCGCTCCGGCTGGCATCATCTCGGCATGACGGCGGAGCGGGCGTACGACATCGTGTTGTTCGGGGCGACCGGCTTCACCGGCGGGCTCACCGCCGACTATCTCGCCCGGCACGCCCCACCCGGGCTGCGCTGGGCGATCGCCGGACGCAACCCCGACAAGCTGGCCACGGTCCGCGACCGGCTGGCCGCGGTCGACCCGGCGCTTGCGGAACTGCCGCTGCTCACCGCCGACGTCACCGACCCGGATTCGCTGCGCGCGGTGGCCGCCGCCACGCGGGTGGTGGCCAGCACCGTCGGGCCGTACATCCGGCACGGGGATCCATTGGTGGCCGCCTGCGCCGCCGCCGGCACCGACTACCTGGACATCACCGGCGAGCCGGAGTTCGTGGACCTGATGTACGTGCGCCACCACGCCGAGGCGGTACGCACCGGGGCCCGGCTGGTGCACGCCTGCGGCTTCGACTCGATCCCCCACGACCTGGGGGTCTGGTTCACGATCAAACACCTGCCGGCCGACGTGCCGATCACCGTGGACGGCTACGTACGCGCCGGGGGCCGGTTCTCCGCCGGCACCTACCACTCGGCGTTGACCGCCTTCTCGCGTACCGCCGAGACCGCCCGGGCGGCCCGCGAACGCCGCGCCGTCGAGCCGCGCCCGACCGGCCGCCAGGTGCGGGCCGTGCCCGGCAAGGTGGCCCGCTCCCGCGACCTGCCGGTCTGGGCGGTGCCGCTGCCCACCATCGACCCGCAGGTGGTCCGCCGATCCGCCGCGGCCCGTCCGGAGTACGGGCCGGACTTCCGTTACCGGCACTTCGCGGCGGTACGGCGGCTGCCGACGGTGCTGGTCGCCGGCGCCGGTCTGGGCGCGCTGACCGCGCTGGTGAAGCTGCCACCGACCCGGCGTTGGCTGCTCGGCCGGCTCGCCTCCGGCCAGGGGCCGAGCCCCGAGCAGCGGGCGAAGTCGTGGTTCCGGGTCCGGTTCGTCGGTCGCGGTGGGGACCGACGGGTGGTCACCGAGGTGGCCGGCGGAGATCCGGGCTACGACGAGACCGCCAAGATGCTCGCCGAGTCGGCGCTCTGCCTGGCCCTGGACGATCTGCCGTCCACCGCCGGGCAGGTCACCCCGGTCACCGCGATGGGCGACGCCCTGCTGCACCGCCTCACCACCGCCGGCCTCACCTTCGGAGTTTTGGACGAAGGAAGGGCACCTTCTTAACGCCTGGTGTAGAGCAGGGGTCCCCTGTTAACACCCGACAGCGGCTTGACCCTCAAGCAGGTCGAGGGGGCAGGATCTCGGCGTGGACAGTGACCTGCGCAGCATCGGTGAGCTGGCCCGGGCCAGCGGGCTCACGGTGAGCGCTCTGCGGTTCTACGACGCCGCCGGGGTGCTGGTGCCCGCCTGGGTCGACCCGGTCACCGGTTACCGCCGCTACACCGACGACCAGGTGGCACCGGCGCGGCTGGTGGCCGGGCTACGCCGCGTCGGCATGCCGGTGGCCGAGATCGCCCAGGCGGTACGCGCCGAACCGGCGCTGGTGCACCGGCTGCTCGACACGCACCTGCGGCGGCTGGAGCAGGGGCTGGCCGACGCGCGTCGCGAGGTGTCCCGGCTGCGGTCGCTGCTGCCGGCCGACCAGCCCGGGATCACCCGACTCACCCTGACCGGTGCCGCGCTCGCCGCCGCCGTGGACGCCGTACGGTTCGCCGTCGGCACCGACCCGACGGTGCCGGCGTTGACCGGTGTGCTGTTCGACGTGACCGACTCGGGCCTGGAACTGGTGGCGACCGACCGGCACCGGCTGGCGGTGGCGACGGCCGAGGCGACGGTGCACGGCCCGGCGGTGCGCACCCTGCTGCCGCTGGACACGGTCGACGCCCTGCGCCACCTGCTCGACGCATCCGCAGGCGCTGGCGCTGGCGCTGGCGCTGGCGCTGATCGGGCTGTGGTCGAGTTGACCGTGTCCGGCTCGTCGCTGGTCGCCGACGTGGCCGGGCACGAACTGCGGGCCACCGCGCTGCCGTACGACTTCCCGGACTACCACGCGCTGCTGCCACGCTCCGGTGCCGCCGGGCCGACCCGACGGGTACCGGTCGACGCGGAGTGGCTGGTCACCGCGTTGCGGGCCGGTGGGCCCACGGTCGTACGGGAGTACGCCGGCCGGTCGTGGCCGGTGACGGTGCTCGGTCTCGGCCCGCCGGACCGGCTCCGCCTGCTCGGCCCCGACGACCTGCCCGGCCCCGACGACCTGCGCGATCCCGACGACCTGCCCGATCCGGATCGTCCCGGCCTGGCCGCCGGTGCTGACCGGGCCGGCGCGGACGGCACCGAGTTGCGGGTCGGAGTCAACGGCGAGTACCTGCTCGACGCGCTGGACGCGGCGGGCGGCCGGCATCTGACGCTGGAACTGGACAGCCCGCTCACGCCGTTGACCATCCGCCGCCCGGACGACGAGGGCGCCTTCTCCATCCTGATGCCGATCCGACTCTGATGCCGAGCCGGCTCTGCGGCCGAGCCGCTGCGGAAGGTGGACGGTCGGGTGCGGGGGGCAGGGCGATCCGCGTACGGCGGTAGCATCACCGGGTCAGCCTGACCTGAAGGTACGGAGCAGCATGCTCGACATGGAGTTGATCCGTAAGGATCGCGACGCGGTGGCGACCGCGCTGGCCAAGCGGCTCGATGCCGCCGAGGTCGACCGGGCGCTTGACGAGATCCAGCACCTCGACCGGGAACGCCGCCGGCTGATCACCGAGATCGACGGGGAGCGGCAGCGTCGCAAGGCCGAGGCCCGGGCGTACGCGCAGGCCAAGCGGGCCGGTGTCGAGCCGCAGGTGACCGACGAGACCGGCCGCAAGCAGGTCGCCGAGTTGGAGGCCGAGCTCGACCAGGTGCAGTCCCGGCTGCGTACCGTGATGAGCGAGCTGCCCAACCTGCCCGCCGACGACGTGCTGCCCGGCGGCAAGGAAGCCAACCGGGTGGTCAAGACCTTCGGTGCCCCACCGGCCATCGAGAAGATCCGCGACCACGTCGAGTTGAGCCGGATGCTGGCGCTTGTCGACCACGAGCGGGGCGTCAAGCTGGGCGGCTCGGGCTTCTGGATGTACACCGGGCTGGGCGCCCGGCTGGAGTGGGCGCTGATCAACTGGCTGATCGAGCGGAACATCGAGGCCGGGTACGAGTTCCTGCTCCCGCCGCACCTGCTGCTGGACACCGCCGGTTTCGCCGCCGGCCAGTTCCCCAAGTTCTACGACGACGTCTACCACCTGGACAAGCAGTCCGCCCCGCGCGGCCAGTTCCTGCTGCCCACCGCGGAGACGGCGATCCTCGGGGCGTACCAGGACGAGATCCTGGACACCGCGTCGCTGCCGCTGAAGGTGTTCGCGTACACCCCCTGCTACCGCCGCGAGGCGGCCGGGTCGCACTCGGACGAGCGCGGGACGGTCCGCGGCCACCAGTTCAACAAGGTGGAGATCTTCCAGTTCACCCTGCCCGAGCAGGCCGACGCCGCGCTGGAGCAGATGGTCGCCCACGCGGAGAGCCTGGTCGAGGGGCTCGGCCTGCACTACCAGCGCAGCCTGCTGGCCGCCGGTGACTCCAGCGCCTCGATGCGCAAGACCCTCGACATCGAGGTGTGGATGCCGAGCACCGGCAAGTACAAGGAGGTCTCGTCGGTCTCCTGGGGCGGTGACTACCAGGCCCGCCGGGCGGCGATCCGCTACCGGGAGCCGGGCGGCAAGCAGACCCGCTTCGTCCACACCCTCAACGGCTCGGCACTGGCCACCAGTCGACTTCTCCCGGCCATCCTGGAGCAGTTCCAGCAGCCCGACGGCTCAGTCCTGGTCCCCGAGGTCCTCCGCCCCCGCCTAGGCACCGACCGCCTGACCCCCCGCTAACCCCTCCCCCTCCCCCTCGCCCCCGCCCCGCCCCGCCTCGATCTCTGCGTCGATCTTGCACTTGTGGTCGCTGAAACGTCCGCATTTGCCACTTTTGTCGAGGCAGAAAGTGCAAGATCGCGGAGGTCAGGGGGGTGGGGGTGGCGAGGGCGGGTGAGGAGGGTGAGGGCGGTGAGGGTGGTTAGGAGGAGGGCCAGGGTGGTGGGGCCGGCGGTGTCGAGGGTGGCAGCCAGCCAGCGTTGGACACGGGCCGCGGTGAGGATGACGGGGTCGGTGAGGGCGGCTCGGTGGCCGGCGAACAGGCGGGCCTCGTACCAGCCGTACCAGGCGACGTAGCCGCCGGCGAGCAGCAGCACCAGGCCGCTGAGCCGGGGCACCCACGCGCCGGCATTGCGCAGCCGGGCCACCACCTCCCCGCGCAGCAGGGCCACGCCGAGGGCGGCCACCGCCACCACCAACCCCATCCCGAGGGCGTACGCGCCGAACAGCGCCAGCCCGCGCGGCAGCGTACCGGCCCGCAGGCTGGTCACCACGATCGCCAGGAACGGTGCGATGGCGCAGCCCAGCGAGGCGACCGCGTACGCCATCCCGAACAGCACCATCGACGGCCATGAACGGGTCAGTCGGGGTGCCCGGGCCAACGGGCGCAGGGTGGGCAGTCGCCGGCCGGCGAGCAGCCAGCAGCCGAGCAGCACCAGCAGCAGTCCGAGCCCGACGGTGAACCAGGGCAGCCGGGGGCGCAGCCAGCCGGCGACCGGGGCCAGTGCCAGGCCGAAGGCACCGAACACCACGACGTACCCGACGGTGAGCGCGGCGGCGGCGGTGAGCGCCCGCCGTACCGCACCACGGGTGTCGGTGGCTCCGGCGACCAACAGCGACAGGTACGCCGGCAGCATCGCGAAGCCGCACGGGTTGACCGCGCCGAGCATCCCCGCGGTCAACGCGAGCAGCAGGGTGGCCTCCATCAACCACCTCCCGGTCGCAGCGGCCAGCGCTGTTGCGCCCCCGGCCACAGCGGGCAGCGCCGGTACATCCCCGGCATCAGGCGGCCAGCGCGGTGACCCGGCGGGTGAGGTCCTCCCCGTCCAGCCAACCCTGGTGCACCACCCGACCGTCCCGGTCGATGATCACGAAGGTGCTCTGCTCGGTGACCTCGAAGCGCCGCCAGATCGCCCCCGCACGGTCGTCGAGTTGCGTCACCGGCGCCAACTCGAACTCGGTGACGAAGTCGGCCATCGCCTGGTGTTCGCCGAGGCCGGCGACGCCGATGATCGGCACGGTGTCGCGGAAGCCGGGGGCGATCTCGGCCACCGTCCACGCCTGGCTCGCGCAGGCGGCGCACCACGGTGCCCAGAACCAGAGCACGACCGGGCGACCGGCCAGAGCGGCGGCGTCGAAGGCCGTACCGTCGAGGGTCTTGCCGGTGAACCGGAGGGTATCCGGCACCGTGACCGGGCCGGTGGGCGCGCCCCCCGGGGAGACGACGCCGCCCGCCGGGGTGGCCTCACTACTGGCCGGAGTCGCCGCGCTGCCCGCCGGGGTCGAGGCGGACGGGGCGACCGCCTCCGCACCGCAGCCGGCCCCGGTCAGGACGACGGCCAGCAGGGCGGCGGCGAGTCGTCCGGTCGTTCGTGCCGTCCCCATCCGCGTCTCCTTCGTCGGGTCACGTGGCAGGCCGGGTCGGTCCGCCGAGGTCGGGACCTGCCGGGCGGCCCGGAGCGGCCCGTCAGGCCTTGGTCAGTCGTAGTGCCAGCTCCGGGCAGACCTTGACCGCCTTCGACGCGCCCTCCCGCAGCCAGGTCGGTACGGGGGTGGGCGGGAAGGCGGGGTATCCGTTCTGGTCGAGCCGGATGAAGTCCGGCACCACGTGCGCGCAGAGCCCGTGACCGTCGCACCGGGACCAGTCCAGGACCAGCTTCTGCGGATCCGGGTCGGGCGCACCGGGCAGGCCCATCACACCCTTGACCCGTCGGCCGCAGCCCTCGCCGGTGGTGTGCTTCTTCAGGTCCTCGGCGAAGACCTCCATCGCGGACAGCGCGAATCGGGACGTACCGTCGGGGTGGCTGCATGCGCCGCGTCCCTTGACGTCGCCGGCTGCCGCGCGCACGACCTCCACCGGGGCGCTGCCGGAGACCGCAAGGTCGACGGCGCGGGCCAGGTCCGGCAGGCCGCGCTTGCACGGGCCGCACTGCCCGGCGGACTCACCGGCCAGGTATCGCACCACCTGGGCGGCCTCGCCGAGCGGGCAGGTGTCGTTGGCGAGCGGGACGATGATGCCGGCGCCGAGGGTGCCGCCGACCGCGGCGAGCCCCTTGCGGGAGACCTCGGCCTTGTTCGCCGCCTCCCAGGTGATCCACTTGCCGTGGTAGCCGCCCATCAGGATGCCCGGCCCCTCGGGCACCTCGCAGAGTTCGAGGATCTCCCGCAGCGGGGTGCCGGCGGCGCACTCCACCACCGCGTGGCGTTTGGCCGCGCCGGTGATGCTGAGCAGCACGGTGCCGGGTTCGTCGTCGGTGCCGAGCGCCGCGTACTCGTACGGGCCGAGCCGGGCGGCGATCGCCATCTGGGAGTACGTCTCGGCGTTGGACAGCAGGGTGGGCAGGTTGTTGACACCCGAGTCGCTGGACCGCTTCTTCGTACCGGGCGGGATGTGCGGCAGGCCGTTGATCCCGTTGACAAGTGCGCCACCCTCGCCGCTGATGAAGCGGTGCGGCACCGTGACCACGCTTGTCGGTACCGGCATCCGGCGCTCCTCCAGCGCCTCCATCAGGGAGTCCCGGCCGATCAGGTCGTCGGCCACGCAGAGCACGATCTCCTCGGCGTCGAGGGCGAACGCGGCCAGGGCGGCGCCGTCGAGGATCAGGTGCGGTGCCCGGGTCAGGATGACCTTGTCCTTCCAGCTGGCCGGCTCACCCTCGGTGGCGTTGACCACCACCACCGGGGGCAGGTCCTGGCGTTCGCAGGACTCCAGCACCGCGCGCAGCTTCCGGGCGAACGGGAACCCGGCACCGCCCTTGCCCTTGAGCTGGATGCCTTCGGCCAGTCGCAGCAGGCTGGACGGTTCCATCGGGCTGATCGGGCCGTGCACCATCTCGTGCGCCCGCAGGTCGAGGCGACCGAACTCGGCGAACCCGGCGGTGATCCGTGGCTCACCCACGCAGGCGACCGGTGGCACGGTGGTACGCATCGTCACTTGGCTTCACCTCGCAGGCCGGCCCAGTAGGCCCCGTCGACCGAGTCCGGGTCGGCCCGGCGGCGACGCCGGCTGTCCGCGGCCGCCCGCTGAGCCCGCCGGGCGGCCAGGTCGACAAGGGTCGGGGTGTCGTCGTCGGCGACGTCGTCCGGGGCGTACCGGGCCGGGGGACGCCAGTAGTCGGTCTCCACCTCCGGGCCGTCGTCGTCGGCGCTGTGCCGACCGCCACCACTGCGCGGCGCGGCCGAGATCGGCGAGCCCGAGATCGGTGAACCGGAGATCGGCGAGCCCGAGATCGGCGAGCCGGAGATGGGCGCGGTGGACTCCCAGCGGCGCGGGCTGTCCCAGGGTTCCTCCGGCTCGTCGACGATGCCCTGCGGGGGTGCCGAGTAACGGGTGCCGGCGTCCAGGTCGGACCGGGACCGCCGCGAGCGGCCGTACACCTCGTCGTCGCGGTAGCGCCGGCCGCCCGGCTCACGGTCGACGTCGGCCACCGGTTCCTCGTCGCGGCGTCGGGTGGCGCGGCGTGCCACCGGCTCGTACTCCTTTTCCCGCCGGTCGACGCGACGCTGGCTCGATTCCTCGTCCCGTCGGGAACGACGCGGTTCCGCGTCGTCGTCGATCCGGGAACGGCGCGGTGCCGGCTCCAGTTCCTCCTCGTGGCGGGAGCCACGCCGCCCGACCGGCTCCTCGTCGCGCCGCCGACGGGCCACCGGTTCGAGCAACTCGGTCTCCCGTCGTACCGCGCGCTCCAGGTCCTCCTCGTCGCGCCACGACGTACGCCGGGCGACCGGCTCCAACTCCTCGTCCCGGCGCCTGGGGCGGACCGGTCCGCGCAGCGTGCCCGGCTCCGGGACCACCGGCACGGTGAAGCGTTCCGGATCGTTGCGGCGGATGGTGGGGCTGGCCCACGTGCCGGAGGTGCTCTCCGCCCAACTGGTGTCGCGGCGGGTCCGCTCGCCCTCGCCGGCCCGCTTGGTCAGGCTGCCGAGCAGGGTCTTCGGTCGGGTCTCGTCACTGCCCTTGCCGGTCATCGCCTCGTTGAGGGCGGCGGCCTGGTGCCGTTCGCGACTGCGCCGCTGAAGGGTGACCGAGAGGCGGACCAGCAGCGCCATCACGACAAGCACCACGCAGAGCCCGTAGCTCAGGCTGACCCAGGTGGCCGGCGGACGGCCGGCACCGAGGCCGTGGAAGATGCCGAACGGCCAGGAGAGGTACGCCAGGGAGTGCAGCGCCCGCCACACCCACTTCGGACCGATGTCGGCGAACCGGGCCCGAATGATCCCCGTCCACAGCACGCTCACCATGAGCAGCGCGGCAATGGTGCCGAGCCCGACGTAGAGGCCCCGCCCACCGACGAACGGCACGGCCGCGTCCGTCATCCCGGCCCGCCCGGTGGTGATCTTGGTAATCACGTGGAAGCCCAGACCCGCCACCCCGAGGATGCCGGTGGCCCGGTGCGCGGACTGCAACAGGACCCGGTGCCGGATGAGCAGCACCAGCCGGTCGGTGGAGAGCAGCCCCATCATCACGGTGAGGCTCAGCGCGACCAGGGCGATCACGCCGGCGAAGAACTCGGTGAAGAAGAAGCCCATCGCGTACGCCTTCTGGCCGGCGCCGGTGAGCATGACCAGCGCCCACACCGCGGCGAGTCCGGACGCGGACAGCGCCAGGATCTGACCGCGGGAGGCCACCTGGACGCCTCTACTGCTGCTGCTGGTACGGACGGCAGGCGTCGTCTCGTTCTGCATAGCCCGGGCCATGTGCTCCTCGATCGTCTCGCGGCGGCGTACCACCGGCCGACCCTGTTCCCCACTCCAGTACGCAGTCGGATGCCGGACGGATCAGCCCGCGCCGAAAAATCTCCACGACTTGTCGAACCGTCCCCCCGCCCGGCGCGTGTAGACCCGATCCGGCCACTGACGCACATCCATACGTTGACAGTCGATGAAATCAGCTTGTAACCTTGCTGAAATTTTTCAGCATCGATGCAAGATTCAGGCAGCCCTCACTCCCCCAGGAGCTTCCGATGCACCGACGTCGACTCCGTACGGCAATCGTGGCCCTCGGCACGATCACCACCCTGCTCGCCCCCACCGTCGTGACGGCACCCCCGGCCGTCGCCGCCCCGACCGGCGGCAAGAAGGTCATCGCCAACCTGTTCGAGTGGAACTGGCCCTCGGTGGCCAGCGAGTGCGCCAGCACCCTCGGCCCGAAGGGCTACGGCTACGTCCAGGTCTCGCCCCCGCAGGAACACGTCCGCGGCAACCAGTGGTGGGTGGCGTACCAGCCGGTCAGCTACCGGATCGAATCCCGCAAGGGCACCCGCGACCAGTTCCGGTCCATGGTCGCCACCTGCCAGGCGGCCGGCGTCAAGGTGATCGTCGACGCCGTCATCAACCACATGTCCGGTCAGACGAACGGCGGCACCGGCTGGGCCGGGTCGTCGTACCAGCACCACGTCTACCCCGGCATCTACCAGGCGCAGGACTTCAACTACTGCGGCCGTAACGGCAACAACGACATCGTCAACTACAACGACCGGTACGAGGTGCAGAACTGCGAGCTGGTCAACCTGGCCGACCTGAAGACCGGCTCGGACTACGTCCGCTCGCGGCTGGCCGCGTACCTCAACGACCTGCTGTCGCTCGGGGTGGACGGCTTCCGGTTGGACGCCAGCAAACACATGCCCGCCGCCGACATCGCCAACATCCTCAGTCGACTGAACCGCCGCCCGTACATCGTGCAGGAGGTGATCTACGGTGCCGGCGAGCCCATCCGGCCCGAGGAGTACACCGGCAACGGCGACGTGCACGAGTTCCGCTACGGCAAGGACCTCGCCCGGGTGTTCCGTTCCGAGCGGTTGGCGTACCTGCGCAACTTCGGTGAGGGCTGGGGCCACCTGCCCAGCGGGGTCTCCTCGGTCTTCATCGACAACCACGACACCCAACGCGACGACGGCGGGGTGCTCACCTACCGCGACCGGGGCATCTACGCGCTGGCCAACGCCTTCATGCTGGCCTGGCCGTACGGCTCGCCGACGGTGATGTCCAGCTACACCTACAGCAGCCGCGACGCGGGCCCACCCTCGGACAGCAGCAACAAGACCCGCAACACGGTCTGCTACTCCGGCTGGGAGTGCGAGCACCGCTGGCCGGTCATCGCGAACATGGTCGGCTTCCGCAACGCCACCGAGGGCACCGGCGTCAGCAACTGGTACGACAACGGCTACCAGCACATCGCGTTCAGCCGTACCGGCAAGGGTTTCATCACCATCAACGACGAGGACTTCGCCGTCAACAGCCGCTCCTACTACACCGGCCTACCCGCCGGCCGCTACTGCGACGTCATCCACGGCACCTTCTCGGCCGGCACCTGCTCCGGCCCGGTCATCACGGTCGACACCAACGGCTGGTTCACCGCCAACGTCCCCGCCCACGACGCCATAGCCATCCACCTCTCCGCCCGCCTCCCCTAACGCCCCACCCTCCTCCCCACCCCCTGTCCACGCTCCCGCTTCGTTGATCAAGAGGTTTGCGTCAGGAATCGGCTCGATCCCGACGCAAACCTCTTGATCAACACGGTTCAGGGCGGGTGGGGAGAGGGTGGGTTTGGGGGTGGTGGGGCGGGTGGGGAGGTTAGGGTGAGTTGTGGCTTTTGGTCGGTTTGGACGAGGGCGGCGGGGGGTCGTCGCGGCGGTGGGTGTTGCGGTGCTGGTGGGTGGGTCGGCGTACGCCGGTTGGGCGCTGACGCCGTCGGCCGGGCCGGCACCGGTGGCCCGGCCGAGCGATCAGGTGCCGGTGCCGACGGTGTCGGTGCCGACGGAGAGCGCCGAGACGGTCGCGCCGGCCGCGCCGGCTCCGGATGACCTGCCGGAGATCGACTACGACCCGGCACCCGTCGGCTTCCCCGACGACCCGGACGCGCTGGACACCACGCCGCTCACCGAGGGCGTACGCCCGCAGCGCCGTCTCGCCGCCTACGACGGGCCCGGTGGGCGGCCGATCGCCTTCCTCATGCCCACCATCAGCGGGGTGGATCTGACCGTCCCGGTGGCGCGCCGCGAGGCCGGCTGGACGGCGGTGCTGCTGCCGTCGGCCAACCGCAAGCTGGCCTGGCTGCCACCCGGTGGCTTCGACACGGTCGAGCTGCGGGACCAGATCGTCGTCGAGCGGGTGCCGTACCGGCTCACCTGGTACCGCGACGGCGTCGCGAAGCGCAGTTGGCGGGTCAGCCTGGGCCAGCGCGGCCAGGAGACCCCGCTGGGCCGCACCTTCGTGCTGGGGCGTACGCCACCGCCGGAGTCGGTCTACGGTGGCGTCGACATCTACGCCCTCGGCTCGGTGCCCGACGACCCGGAATCCGTACCGGCCGGTCTGCGCGGCGCGCACATCGGCATCCACACCTGGTACCACGACGGGGAACTGGGCCGGCAGACCACCAACGGCTGCATCCGACTGACCCCCTCCGGGCAGCGACTGCTGCTCAAGGAGGTCCCCCCGGGCAGCCCGGTGACCGTCGTCGACACGCTACCCACCCCACCGCCGACCGCCTGACCGCCGCCGAACGGTCCCGGCCTGACCGCCGGCATTTCGGGTACGCGCAACCTGACCGGTCGTGGCATGCTCGCCCGACATGAAGACCCGCATCGCTGACCGACGGCGGCCGGGCAGTGGGGATCACCGATGACCACCGCGCGTCCCGCACCTCGCCCGATCACCCGCTCCGGCGACGGTGAGGTCGGGTTGCGCCGGACTCGCGCCGCCGCGCTGCGAGCTGTCACCGCGTACCGAGGTCTGTCCTGGACGCCGTTGCTGCTGGTCGGAGCGGGCCTGGGCCTGTTCGCCTTCGTCGGTGACGAACTACCCGGCATCGCCGGGATGGTCGTGCTGACTCTCACCAGTACCGGCTTCGCCTGGGGTGGCGCAGCCCTGCTGGCCGGCTACCTGACCACCAGCGGGGCAGTGGCGCCGATCAGTCGGGCAGTGGCGCCGATCAGCGCCAGCGTCGTCCTGGTGACGGCGACGGTCGTCTACTACGGACTGATCGTCGCCCACGGCCGCCGTTGGCGTCTCGGCACTCTCGAGGACGGCAGTTCTTCCGCCCTGAACGGTCTGGCCTCGGTCGGGCGGGCCACCGCGTTCTGGCTCACCGCCTCGGTCGTCGCCGGCGTCCTGCTGGGCGGGCTGGGTGCGCTCGTCCGACGGGGGACACGCATCGCGGCGTCGGTGGCCGCCGGTGCGGCACTGGGGCTCCTTGCCGGTCAGGGCCTGGAGTTCCTGATGATCTTCCGCGCCTGGCATGCCCTGGACGCGTTCTTCCTGGGCCGGGTGCTGTCCGCCACGGCCAGCGTCCTGCTCGCGATGATCGGGACGACCGTGCTGCTCGCGTACCGTCGGGCCCCGACGTCGTGGCCGATCTTCGCCGCCACGTCCCTGCTGGCCAGCCTGGTCGCTGCACTGCTCTGGCACCAGATCGGTTCGATCACCACCGCCATCTGAGGCCGGCGCGACCACCTGCGGCAGGCGGCGACGTTTCCGACCTGGGCATGGGTTTGGCCTGCGGGGGTATCACCCAGGCATGAGGGCGAGTTTCGGGCTCGGTCGGATCGCGGGCGTACCGGTCGGCGTGAACTGGAGTGTCCTGGTCATCTTCGCGCTGATCTGGTGGGGGTTGTCGGCGAACCTGTTCCCGGTGTCGTACCCGGGCCGGTCGGTCGTCGCGTACGTCTTCGCGGGTCTGGCCGCGGCGGTGGTCTTCTTCCTGGGTCTGCTCGCCCACGAGGTGTCCCACGCGGTGGTGGCCAAGCGCAACGGGCTGGGCGTACAGGGGATCACGCTGTGGCTCTTCGGTGGGGTCGCCGAACTACGGGGCGAGGCCCGTACGCCGGGCGCAGAGTTGCGCATCGCGGGCGTCGGACCGCTGGTCAGCCTGATCATCGGGGCGTTCTTCGGGGTGATCGCGATGGTCCTCGGGGTGGCCGGGGTGCACGGGCTGCTGCTGGGTGTGATGGCCTGGCTGGCCGGCATCAACCTGCTGCTGGCCCTGTTCAACGTCCTGCCGGCGGCGCCGCTGGACGGCGGGCGGCTGCTGCGCGCGGCGGTGTGGAAGGCCACCGGGGACCGGACCCGGGCGTCGGTGGTGGCGGCTCGGGCGGGTTGGGTGCTCGGTGTGGTGCTGATCGGACTGGGGTTGTGGCGGTTCCTCAGCGGTGCCGGTTTCGGTGGGCTCTGGTTGGCGCTGATCGGCTGGTTCCTGATCGGCGCGGCCAGCATGGAGGAACGGCAGGCCCGGATGGGCAGCGCACTGCGTGGGATACGGGTCGGCGAGGTGATGACCCCACAGCCGCAGACCGCCTCGGGTGAGCTGACCGTGGCCGACTTCGTCGACAACTACCTGTTCGCGTACCGGCACACGGCGCTGCCGCTGACCGAGGACGGACGGCCGGTCGGCCTGGTCACCCTCGACCGGGTGCGCGGCGTGCCGAGCGAGCAGCGCAGCAGCACCACCCTGGAGGCGGTGGCCTGCCGGGCCGACGACCTGGTGCTCGCCTCCCCCGACGAGCAGCTCACCGACCTGCTGCCCCGCCTCAGCGAATGCGCCGACGGCCGAGCCCTGGTAGTCGCCAACGGCAACCTGGTCGGCATCGTCTCCCCCAGCGACATCAGCCGCGCCGTCCAACGCGGCCACCTCCGCACCCAGACCACCACCGGCCCCTAACCCCCACCCCCACCCACCCCCACCCTCAGCACCGCAGCACCGCAGCACCGCAGCACCGCAGCACCGCAGCACCGCAGCACCCCGCGATCTTGCACTTCTTGTCGGTGCAATTGCCGCGGAAAGGGATGTATCGGCGACCCAAAGTGCAAGATCGACGCGGACGGGGCAGACGGGGTGTGTGGGTGGGCGGGCGGGACGCGGGTGGGCGGGCGGGACGCGGGTGGGGTGGGGTGGGGGTGGGTCAGCGGGGGAAGAGGGGGTTTAGGGCGGGGGTGTGGAACTTGGCGGTGGGGTCGAGGTGGTGCAGGAGGGTGGCGAAGTCGGACCAGCGGGGGTAGGTGGCGGCGATCGCTTCGGGGGCGGTGGTGAAGACCTTGCCCCAGTGTGGGCGGGGTGCGAAGGGGGCCAGGGCCTGTTCCACCTCGGCGACCACCGGCAGCACCCGTGCGGTGTCGGCGATCCAGGTGAAGTGGATCGCGAGGCTGTCGCGGTGGTACTGCGGGCTGAGCCAGAGGTCGTCGGCGGCGATGGTCCGCAGTTCGCTGATCTGCAGCACCGGGGCGATCAGGGGTGCCACCTCGTCCAGGGCGGCAAGCGCGTCGGCCGCGTCGGCGCGGGGCAGGTGGTACTCGGATTGCAGTTCGTCGCCGCTGCTCGGGGTGAAACCGAGCCGGAAGTGCGGCAGCCGCTCGTGCCACGGCCCGGGCACGCCGAGCTGTTCGGTGCAGTTGGCCGTCGGCATGCCGGGCACCGGATGCCAGGGCCGGTCGGCCGCCGTGGTGCCGAGCCAGCCCGCCGGGGGCGCGGGCGCGTCCGCGAGCTGTTTGCGCCAGACCTGGGTGCCGCGCGTCGAGCGCCAGTCGGTGAAGACACTGACGCTGTACGCGGACCCGAGCGCCTCGTCCAGTGCCGCGCGGGGCAGGTCGAGGTGGACGTACTGGCGCAGGTCGAAGGTGGGCAGCACGTCCAGGGTGACCCGGGTGACGATGCCCAGCGCCCCGAGGGAGACCACCATCGCGGCGAAGTCGTCGCTGTCGCGGTGCACGGTGCGCAGCTCGCCGGTGGCGGTGACCAGTTCCAGACCGGCGACGGCGGTGGCCAGGTTGCCGTTGCGTTCGCCGGAGCCGTGGGTGCCGGTGGCGATCGCGCCGGCCACCGAGATGTGCGGCAGGGAGGCCAGGTTGGCCAGGCCGTACCCCCGCTCGTGCAGCCAGCTCGCCAGGTCGCCGTAGCGCATGGCGGCCGGGACGTCGACGGTACGGCGTTCCTCGTCCAGCCGTACGTCGGCCGGGAGCCCGGCCAAAGTGACCAGGTCGCCTGTGGTGTCGCCGAGCGGGTTGAAGGAGTGTCCGCTGCCCACCGCCCGGATCCGGTCGCTGCCGGCCACAAGTGTCGCCAGCTCCGCCACCGTTGTCGGCCGGTGGTACGCCCGGGCGGAGTACTGGATGTTGCCGGCCCAGTTACGGTGCGTCGGCACTGCGACCCCCTTCTCCGCGGCGGCGGTTACCGCCGGCTCCGTCGGGGAACCCTACGCCGATGAGCAGCTACCGTGATCCCGCCCCTCGTGGCGACGTGTACCCCTCCGAGGAGGAGATCGATCCGGGCGGCAGCGGCGTCGAGCCGGCCAGCGGCCCGGCCGGGGCGTACGCCTCGGATGTGGCGAGCCAGCCCGGCCCGCAACCGAACCCGACGCCTGGACCGGCGCCGACGCCGGTGCCCACCCCCGGGCCGCCGCCGCGGCAGGCGGGCGGCGGCCGGTCGATCGTCAGCCGGCACCTGGACGGTTCGGTGCAGGTGGTCACCGACGTCGACGGCGACGGGGTGGCCGACGTGGTGCAGTTCGATCTCGACGGTGACGGGATTCCGGACGTCACCTACCTGGACAGTGATCGGGACGGTCGGCTGGACACCGTGGTGCGCTCGTCGGTCCGCTGACGTCAGAGCTGGCGCATCACCTCGCCGGCGACCAGGTCCAGGTGGTCCAGGTCGCTCAGGTCGAGTACCTGGAGGTAGATGCGCTGGCTGCCGACGGCCGCGTACTGGCCGATCTTGTCGACGACCTCGGCGGGGGTGCCGGCCACGCCGTTCTCGCGCAGCTCGTCGGGCTCCCGGCCGATCGCGGCGGCCCGTCGGGCCACCTCGGCGTCGTCCTTGCCGCAGCAGAGCACCAGCGCGTTGGACCAGACCAGCTCGGTCGGGTCCCGGTCGATGCGCTGGCAGGCGGCCCGGACCCGCTCGAACTGGGTGACGGTGTCGGCGATCGAGACGAACGGCAGGTTGAACTCGTCGGCGTAGCGGGCGGCCAGTTGCGGCGTACGCTTCGCGCCCATGCCGCCCAGCAGGATCGGCGGGTGCGGCCGCTGCACCGGCTTCGGCAGCGCTGGTGAGTCGCTGACCTGGTAGTGGCGGCCGGTGTAGTCGAACGTCTGCCCCGCCGGGGTCCGCCACATCCCGGTGATGATCGCCAACTGCTCGGCGAGCCGGTCGAACCGCTCCCCCAGCGCCGGGAACGGAATCCCGTACGCGCTGTGCTCGGCGTCGTACCAGCCGGTGCCGATGCCCAGCTCGACCCGTCCGCCGCTCATCTGGTCGACCTGCGCGACGGTGATGGCCAGCGGGCCGGGCAGCCGGAACGTCGCGGCGGTCATCAGCGTGCCGAGCCGGATGGAGCGGGTGTCACGGGCCAGTCCGGCCAGGGTCGTCCAGGCGTCGGTGGGGCCGGGGTCGCCACTTACCGACCCCATCTTCAGGTAGTGGTCCGAGCGAAAGAAGGCGCCGAAGCCCGTCTCCTCGGCGCGACGGGCCACGGCGAGCAGGTCGTCGTAGGTCGCGCCCTGTTGGGGCTCGGTGAAGATCCGCAGTTCCATGAGTCGAGCATAGAAAGCTCACGACCGTACCGCCCCGACTTGTGCCGCCGGTGTGAGCCACCGGTTGTTTCGAACGAAGTGGACGCAAATCCTTGCAGTGATTGCAGGCGTCCGCAAGGGCTTGTTCTTCATACGGGCGACTTGTGAATCAGAGGTTCCCAAGCATCGATGTCGCTGTTACGGTCACGCATCATCGCAACTTCTTGCATAACTTGCAGGAAACGTTGGCTACCACCACCACTGCCTGACCGTCCCCCGAGGAGGGCCCGTGCGAGTTCCCCGTCCCCGCGCCGCGATACCCGCGGCCCTGGCCGCGACACTTGTCGCGGCCAGCCTCACCGTCGTCGCCACCACCACCGCCCCGGCCAGCGCAGCCGAGGTACGCGCCAACGGCGACGCGATCGTCCACCTGTTCCAGTGGCGGTGGGACTCCATCGCCGAGGAGTGCGAGACAAACCTCGGCCCGAACGGCTGGGGCGGGGTGCAGGTCTCACCGCCGCAGGAACACGTGGTGCTGCCCAGCGCCGAGGGCGCCACCTACCCGTGGTGGCAGGACTACCAGCCGGTGTCGTACCGGTTGGACGCCACCCGGCGCGGCTCGAAGGCCCAGTTCGTCGACATGGTCGAGCGCTGCCGCGCGCAGGGCGTGAAGATCTACGTGGACATGGTGCTCAACCACATGAGCGGCACCGGCTCGGCCAACAGCGGCCCCGGCAGCGCCGGCACGGTCTACAGCAAGTACAGCTACCCGAACCTGTTCAACGACGGTTCCGGCGACAGCTACGGCTACGCCGACTTCGGGCCCTGCTACCGGAAGATCAACAACTGGGGCAACAAGCAGGAGGTCCAGGACTGCGAGCTGCTCGACCTGGCCGACCTCAACACCGCCGACCCCGAGGTACGGCGGAAGATCGCCAAGTACATGAACGCGGTGATCGACCTGGGCGTGGCCGGGTTCCGGGTGGACGCGGCCAAGCACGTGCAGGAGTCGCACCTGGCCGACATCATCAACCGGCTGCGTGACGTGCCCGGCTTCGGCGGCCGACCGGACCTGTTCCACGAGGTGTACGGCGACGGCACGATCCCCTACACCGCCTACGCGCCGTACGGCGGGGTGACCAACTTCGACTACCAGCGGTCGGTCTCGTCGGCCTTCCGCGACGGCAACATCGCGCAGCTGGGCAACCTGCCCAACTACGGTGGCCTGACCGGACAGCAGGCGGTGGTGTTCATCGACAACCACGACACCCAGCGGGAGACTCCGACGCTCACCTACAAGAACGGTGCCCGCTACTACCTGGCGGACACGTTCATGATGGCCCACCCGTACGGCCGGCCCCAGCTGATGTCGAGCTACGCGTTCGGCTCGGTGCACGGGCAGGGCCCGCCGAGTGCCTCCAACGGCACCACCCTGGCCACGGACTGCACCAGCAGCGCCTGGATCTGCGAGCACCGCGACGCGGGGGTGGCCGGCATGCCGGGCTTCCGCAACGCGGTCGCCGGCACCGGCATTGCCTCGGTGGTCACCGACGGCAACGGCCGGCTCGCGTTCGCCCGGGGCAACCGGGGGTACGCCGCCTTCAACGCCACCGGCAGCACGTGGAGCCGCAGCTTCAGCACCTCACTGCCGGACGGCCGGTACTGCAACGTGGGTCGGGGCGCGTACGACCGGTCGACCGGGGCCTGCCCCGGCGGGGCGGTGACCGTCTCCGGTGGCAGCTTCAGCGCCGCCATCCCGGCGGACCAGGCGGTCGCCCTGCACGTCGAGGCGCGCCTGGACGGCCCGACCCCGACGGCCAGTCCGACCGTCACGCCCACCGCTTCCCCGACCGCTTCCCCGACGCCGACGGCGAGCCCGACGCAGCCGGCCGGGTCGACCCGGTTCACCGCCACCGTCACCACCAACCCCGGCCAGGAGGTGTACGTGGTCGGCTCGATCCCGCAGCTCGGCTCCTGGAACCCGGCCAACGGGGTGAAGCTGTCCACCACCTCGGGCAGCTACCCGACCTGGAGCGGCGCGGTCGACGTCCCGGCCGGTACCGCCTTCGAGTGGAAGCTGGTCAAGGTCGGCAACGGCGTGCAGTGGGAGAACGACCCCAACCGCACCGGCACCGGCGGGACAGCCTTCACGGTGACCTGGAACCAGCCGGCCACCAACCCGCCCGGCGAGGCCACGGTCTCCTTCCAGGCCACCGCGAGCACCACGTACGGCCAGCACATCTACGTCGTCGGTGACCTGCCCGCCCTCGGCGGCTGGGACCCGGCCAAGGGGGTACGACTCTCGCCGACGGCGTACCCGGTGTGGACCGGGCAGCTGAGCCTGCCGGCGGGCACCGCATTCTCCTACAAGTACGTCAAGCGCACCGATTCCGGCCAGGTGGTCTGGGAGTCGGGCACCAACCGCACCGCCACCGCGTCCGGCTCGGTGACCCTGACCGACACCTGGCGCTGACCGCACCCACCGCGCGGCCCCTCCCGAACCCGATCGGGAGGGGCCGCCCCCGTTGTTCTCACGGTGAGCCGTCGCGCCCTGCGGCACACAGCCGGTCGTGGTGTTAAAAGGGGGCCCTTGCTCTACGGCAGGCGTTAATAAGGTGCCCTTCCTTTCATCAGGGGGTGGCGCGGCGGATGATCAGGTAGCTGACCACGGCGAGCGGCACGGTCAGCAGGGCGGGCCAGCCGACCAGCAGGGCGGCGCCGGGCTGGTCGGCGAACCAGCGACCGATCGCCGACCACCAGCCCTGCCAGGTGATCAGCACCGCGGAGCCTCCGACGGCGACCAGCGCCACCGTCGACAGGGTGAGCATGCCGTTCATCCCCCAGCGCTTGAAGACCACGGCGATGGCGATGCCGACGAAGCCCAGCAGCAGGAACGGGATCGCGAAGCCGAGGTACCGCAGGACCGGATGCTCGACCATGAGGAAGGGGATGCCGAAGAAGCGCAGGTTCACGCCCCAGCCGTCGGTGGCCTGCTCGATCACGGCCAGCAGGTAGAGCACCGCCGCGTAGACGATCGCCTGACCGACGAAGTGCAGCACGTTGCCGAGGTAGAAGCTGCGACGGGAGACACCGAGCCCGATCGCGAACGGGAAGTCCATCGTGATCGCGCTGATGCTGGCGACGAACATCACCACGTAGATGCTCATCAGGCCGCCGGTGGTCGGCTCGAAGTCGTCCTTCTCGTTCATCGCGCTGAACAACGCCAGGTTGATGGCGAAGCTGAGCAGCAGGATCGCCCACGGCCAGCCGACCACGCTGCGCCAGGCGACGAACTGCATCCGGGCGACGGTCAGGGTGCGGTTCATCGGACGGCCTCCTTGTCGGCCGCGACGGCGCTGCCGGCGTCCGCTGCGGGTCCGTTTGACGACGTGGTCAGGCGTACGACGATGTCCTGGAGCGACGAGGCGACCAGGTCCACGCCCAGTGCGCGGGCCCGCTCGTGCTCGGCCGCGCCGAAGTCACCGCGCACGGTGGCCCGGGCCGTTCCGCCGAGGCGTACCCGGTGCAGTTCGGTGCCACTGCGGACGAATTCGTCCACCGCCGCGACCGGACCGGAGGCGGTGACCACCTGCCCGCGCAGCGCGTCGGTCTCGCTGTCCAGCAACAGGCGGCCCTGGTCGATCAGCAGGACGTGTTCGATCAGGTCGCTGACCTCGTCGATCAGGTGGGTCGAGAGCACGATGGTGCGCGGCTGTTCGGTGAAGTCGGCCAGCAGCCGGTCGTAGAAGATCTGCCGGGCCACCGCGTCGAGGCCGAGGTACGGCTCGTCGAAGAAGGTCAGCGGGGTCCGGGCGGCCAGTCCGATGACGATGCCGAGCGCCGAGAGCATGCCCCGGGAGAGCTTGCGGACGTTGCGTTCGCGCGGCAGCCGGAGGTCCTCGACCAGTTGCTGGGCGTACTCCTCGTCCCAGTTGGGGTAGACCAGGGCGGCGGCCCGCAGCGCGTGCTTGACCCGCAGGTTCGACGGGTAGGTCTGGCTCTCCTTGATGAAGGAGATCCGGGAGAGCACCCGCTCGTTCTCGTACGGGTGCTCACCGAAGACGCTGATCTCCCCGCTGGTGGCGAAGATCTGCGCGGTGAGCAGCTGCATCAGGGTGGTCTTGCCGGCACCGTTGCGCCCCAGCAGGCCGTAGATCCGGTTCTCCGCGAGCGTGAAGCTGACGCGGTCCAGCGCGGTGACGTCGCCGTACCGTTTGGTGAGGTCGGTGACGGTGACCACCGGGCTCATCGGGTCTCCTCCCAATTGTCGATCATGTGTTTGAGCTCGGCCGGGTCGATGCCGAGCTTGCGTGCCTCGGCCACCAGCGGTTGCACGTACTGCCGGGCGAACTCGTCACGGCGGCGGGCGCGCAGCTTGGCGCGGGCGCCGGAGGAGACGAACATCCCGATTCCTCGCTTCTTGTAGAGCGTTCCGTCGTCGACCAGCTTGTTGACGCCCTTGGCGGCGGTCGCGGGGTTGATCCGGTGGAAGGCCGCCAGCTCGTTCGTCGACGGCACCTGGCTCTCCTCGGCCAGCGTCCCGTCCAGGATCGAGCTCTCCAGCAGTTCTGCGATCTGCTGGAAGATCGGCCGGCCGTCGTCCATCACACCCGCCGCCCCGCTGCGCTCCATCGGTTGGCTGGTTCATTACTCATGTAACTAACCATGCAACCAGCACGGCTCGCTGTCAAGGCACGGCAGTCGTCGGCTTTCGGGCGGGGCCAGGGGCCGATCTCCGGGCAGCGAAGGGCCGGTGGCGCCGGGCACGCACCCGGCACCACCGGCCAACTCAGGCGTACGGCGAGCGGGCGTACGCGGATCGCAACGCGGCCAACCCGGTGGCCTTCGGGCTCAACGTGCCCCAGCCGGAGTTGAAGTAGTTGGTCCGGGCGAAGATCGGCCCCCGCTCAGCGTTGAGCCGGGCGATCGCGGCCGGCACCGTAGCTATCCAGGCCGCCTGGTCCGGGATCTCGGCGACCCGGACCCCCCACTCGGCGACGATCACCGGTCGGGACAGCGCCACCGGACCGAGGTCGGCCACCGCCCAGTCCTTGGTGCGGCGGAACCGGGCCAACGCGGTGTCCGACGCGCTCGTCGCGTACACGTTCCACTGCAGGTAGTCCAGGCGCGACATCAGCGACTCCGGGTGGGTGCGCGTGAACGAGGCCCGGTCGAAGCCACCGACGCCGACCGAGAAGGTGGTTCCCGACGGCAGTGCCTTGACCCGGAACCAGTTGACGATGTACGTCATCGCCTGCACCGCCCGGGCGTCCGACTCCGCCCAGGTGTACGCCTTGCCGGCCTCGGTGGTGCCGAACTCGTGGTCGGTGTCGAGTTCGGAGGCGAGTTGGATGTTCACCCCGAAGCCCAGCGTCCGGTACTGCGACAGCGCCCGCGCGAACAGTCCGTCGCACTGCCCCGAGATCACCTGGCTGTAGCCGTACGCCTTCGGCCACACCGTCCCCGGCCGCTGCTGGATGGTCATCGCCGGGGCCGGCACCGTGTAGCGCACCCCGTCCACGGTGAAGGTCTGGGACCCGGTGTCACCGGCCCCGTAGTGCTTGAGTTCCAGCACCATGTTCATCTGCACCCCGGACCGGCCGAGGGTGACCAGCCACGGCCGGTTGTAGCCGGGGAAGATGTTGCTGTCAGCGAAGCTGCGGTACTGGGTCAGCGAGCGGAAGTTGCCGCCCGACATGTCGGTCGTCGGGTCGGCGTTGCCGGACAGGTAGTAGCCACCGAGCACCGGTGGGGTGAGGCTGTAGTTGGCGGCGGCGGTGGCGGTCTGCCCGGACGAGTCACGCACCGTGACGGTCACCCGGGGCATCAGGCCACCGCCCGGTACACGGCCACGGTGCCGTTGTCCGACACCCGGGTCCAGGTACGTTTCGAGTCGTCGGTGACGGTGACGGTGAGCGGGTCGATGACGGCGGTGACCTTGGCTGGTGCGCTGCTGTTGCCCTGGGCGTCGGTGACCACGACGGTGACGGTGAGCGTCTTGGTGTCGGGGTCGCCGTAGGTGACGGTGAGCAGCATCTGGGCACCGGGGGCGTAGCTGGTCGCGTTGAGAGAGGCGGTCACGGTGGGAGCGGCCATGGCGAGTCCTTCCTGGCTCGGGCAGAGTCGGATGTGGCCCGCCATCCGCAGCCTCTTGACCTGCTACAACAGTGCATCGGGGCAGGCCCGGGCGTCCTGTCACCTTGCGGACATCGCAACGGAGGGTTCCACGTGAAGTATCTGATGCTGATCTACGGCAACGAGCAGATCTGGGGCAGCCTGCCCGCCGGCGACCTGGCCACGCTGATCGGCGAGGTGGACGCCTTCAACGAGGAGCTGCGCGCCCGCGGTGAGCTGGTGGACGTGCAGGGGCTGGACGCCCCGGCCCGTTCGGTGCGGATGGCCGGCGACACCCCGGTGGTCACCGACGGGCCGTACCTGGAGGCGAAGGAGTACGTCGGCTCGTACTTCGTGGTCGACGTGGACAGTGAGCAACGGGCGCTGGAGATCGCCCGGTCGTACCCGGGGCTGCGGTTCGCTCCCGGCGTCGGTGGCGGCATCGAGATGTGGCCGTTGATGATCCGCGACGGGGTCGAGAACTGAGCCTCGACGAGGCCGCTGCCGAACTGCTGCGCCGGCTCTCCCCCCAGGTGCTCGGCGTGCTGGTCCGCCGCTACGGCGACTTCAGCGCGGCCGAGGACGCCGTGCAGGAGGCGATCGTCGCCGCCGTCGAAACGTGGCCGCGCGACGGCGTACCGGAGCATCCGGCGGCCTGGTTGCACACCGTGGCCGCCCGCCGCTACGTCGACCACGTACGGTCCGAGGTCGCCCGGGCGCGCCGCGAGCGTACGGTGCTCGACACCACCGGGCGTGACGCGCTGGTCGGGCCGCCGTCGGACGCCGACGTGCCCCGCGACGACCTGCTGGAACTCTTCCTGCTCTGCTGCCACCCGGCGTTGTCGACGAGCGCGCAGGTGGCCCTGACCCTGCGGGCCGTGGGTGGGCTGACCACGGCGGAGATCGCGGCGGCGTTCCTGGTGCCGGAGAAGACCATGAACCAGCGGATCTTCCGGGCCAAGCAGCGGCTGCGCGAGGTGGGCGCCCGGTTCGAGTTGCCGCCGGAGGCGGAGCAGAGCGCGCGGCTGGCCGCGGTCCGCCAGGTGCTGTACCTGATCTTCAACGAGGGTTACAGCGCCAGCAGCGGCCCGCAGTTGCACCGGTCCGACCTGACCCGGCGTGCGCTGTGGCTGACCCGCCGACTGCACGACCGGCTGCCCGACGACGGGGAGACCACCGGCCTGCTCGCGCTGATGATGCTGACCGAGGCGCGGTCCGCCGCGCGGGTCGGCCCGGACGGCGAGTTGGTGCCGCTGACCGAGCAGGACCGTCGCCGATGGGACCGGAGGGCCATCGCCGAGGGCAGCGCGCTGGTCGAGCGGGCCCTGACCACCTCGACCCCGGGGCCGTACCAGATCCAGTCCGCGATCGCCGCCGTGCACGCCGAGGCGTCGACCACTGAGGAGACCGACTGGCCGCAGGTGCTGGCCCTGTACGAGCTGCTGGAACGCCTGGCACCCAACCCGGTGGCGACCCTGAGCCGGGCCGTGGCGGTGGGCATGGTGCACGGGCCGGCCGCTGGGCTGGCCCTGTTGGCGCAACTGGAATCGGGCATCCTCGCCGGGCACCACCGGCTGCACGCCGTCCGCGCGCACCTGCTGGAGCTGGCCGGCGACCGGGCCAGCGCGGCAACGGCCTGGCGGCAGGCGGCGGAGCTCGCCGCCGGCAGCGACCCCGAACGCCGGCACCTGCTCCGCCGGGCCGCCGCCGCAAGCGACTCAGGTCGCATTGAGGGGGATCACCAGGGCTCGGGGATGTTCACCGCCAGGCAGCGCTGGGTGCTGAGAAGAGGCTTGTAGCAGGCGGACGCCTCCAGGTTGTAGCTGTGGTCGTTGCGGTGGAAGGAGGTGGTGCCGCCGTTGAGGCAGGTGCTGCCGCTGACGGTCGTCCCGCCGGTGACCGTCCCGCTGGCGCACGCCCCCTTGGCGACGGCGGTCTTCTCCACCGTGTTCAGCGAGGAACGCAGATCCCCCGCCTGGTGGACGCCGTATCCGATGAGGCTGACGCCGGATCGGGTGACCGTGTACTGGTACGCCGTGGAGGTGTAGTACGACCAGCTGGCCCCGGTCCCGACGGTGCGCAGCTCCGAATCGGTGGCCGAGCCGGGGATGAACATGTAGAAACCCTTGTCGTTGGTGTTCGTTCCGTCGATCATCCGGTAGACGATCACCAACAGCCCCTGGTCGTAGCTGACCGTGTTGTATGTCAGGTAGCTGCCGTTACCGCAGGTGGTGCGGTCGGCGATGTAGCCGACACCGTACGCGTAGAGCATCACCCGGGCGCAGCGTCCGTCCGCCGCGGTGTCCTCGATGGTGCCGAGCGTGGCCGAGGTGCCGGCGTTGTCGGTGGCGTAACCGGTCAGGCGCACCCCGGGCAGTGTGCCGGAGTACTGGTAGGCGTTCGGTTGGTAGTAGCTCCACGAGGCCGACCAGCCGGCACCCGAGGGCAGTGCGAGCGCCGGCGTGGCGGGCAGCAGGGCAACAGCGAGCGTGGCGACAAGTGCGGCGGCCAGTGTGGCGGCCGACCGTCGTAGGGCCAGTGTCCTCATCGATTCCTCCGTCGTGAAGCACGAGTCCACGAGCAGTGGATCTCTCACCGAATGATGACGGTCCACGCGGCGGCGCGAACGTCTCTGTCTCCAGCCAGACAGCGGCATCGCAACGAGGCGCTGAATCGACTCACCCGCAACCTGCCAGTGATTCAGATCACAACCGAGGGCGGTAGTTGGCGTCGGCTCCGCTCCGATCCATCGGCGAGCAGCACCCATGACGGGTGCCGCGAGACCGAGAGGAACGAGATGACCAAGGTGACCGCGCAGATGTCAGTGTCGCTGGACGGCTTCTACGCCGGCCCCCGGCACGACGGCGATGGTGACTGGCTGCATTCGGCGGAGAGCCACGGCTTCTTCCGGGTGACGCGCTGGGCCACCGAGGCGATGTCCTGGCGGGAACGGCAGGGCTTCGCCGGCGGCGCGCAGGACGTCAACTCCGACATCCTCGCCGAGTCGTTCGAGGCGGCCGGCGCGTACGTGATGGGTCGCCGGATGGCCGACGGCGGTGAGGTGCCGTGGGGCGACGAGCCGCCGTTCCGGGCACCGGTCTTCGTGGTCACCCACCGGCCCCGCCCTCCGGTGGTGCGCAAGGGCGGCACCAGTTTCACGTACGTCACCGACGGCGTGGCCAGCGCGGTGGCGCAGGCCCGGGCCGCCGCAGGTGGCAAGGACGTGGCGGTTTCCGGGGGCGGCACCCTGTTCCGGCAGGTCCTGCGCGCCGGGCTGCTCGACGAGTTCGAACTGCACATCGCGCCGGTGGTGCTGGGCACCGGGATGCGGCTGTTCGACGCCGACCTGGACGTGGACGAGTTCGAGGCCATCGAGCTGACCCCGACCCGCGTCGTGTCGGCCCCGCAGATCACCCACATCCGGTACGCGGTGCACGGGCGTGCTCCCCTCACCCTCGACGACCGGGGCCGCAGCTAGGGGCAGCGTCCTCCGGGGCGGTGGCGCGTCCGGCGGGTTTGCGGCGCGGCGTCTGCTCGGCGACACGGGGCGTCGAGAATGCGCGTCCGCGCCTAGAGTGACGGCAATCATCGTCCAAGGAGGTGCGGTGTCCGAGCCGCCACCGGTCGAGCCGTCCCCGGCTGCCATCGGGGAATCCCGCGAGGCCCCTGCCCCGACCGTCGCCGTCCCGGCGGATCCCGCCGGGACGGCGCCCCGACTGCTTGTCGTACCGGAGGTCGAAGGGCTGCCGTCCATCGTGTGGCCCGGTCCGACCGACCAACCCACCTGGGCGATCCCGGTGCAGGTGCCGGCCGGCACCCAGGGCTACGCCATCTTCCTACCGCTGGTGCAGGAAGGCGGGGCCACGACCGCCGCCGCGCCACCCGCCGTCGCCGCGGCGGTGGCGCCCGCGCCGACCAGCACGTCACCGGCCACCACCACACCGTCCACGGCAGCATCGGCTGCTGAAGCGCCGCCGGACACCGCGCCCGCCGCGACAGCCTCGGCCGCCACCACCGCCAGCCAGTCCCCACCCGCAGGCCAGCCGGCGGGCGGCGGGCGGCCGGTGGCGGTGACGTCGGGTGGGCTTCCGGCTTCGTATCCGCCGCCCGGCCCCGGGTACGCCTTCCGACGGACCCCACCGCCACCGACCTTCTTCGAGCGGGTGTGGCCCGGCCCGGAGGCGACAGGTCACCTGGCCACGCCGCTGGCCGTGCTGGTCGGCGCGCTGGGGGTGGCAGCCTTCGTGCCGTTGGGGCGCACCGGCATCGGCTGGTTCCTCGGTTGGCTGGTGCTCACCGTCGCGGTCGTCGTGGCGGTACGGCAACACACCGCCGAACTTGCCCCTACCGAACGGTGGGTCCGGGCCGGTTGGGCCGGTGCCGCCCTGGCGCTGCTCGCCGTGCTGGCCTTCCGCAACGCCTGGTGGCTGGTGACCTTCTGCGTGCTGGGCGCACTGGGCTGCGCCGCCCTGGCCATCATCGGTGGGCAGCGGGTGCGGTCGATCCTGTTCAGCCTGGTGGCCGCACCGATCGCCGGGCTGCGCGGGCTGCCCTGGGTGCGCCGACACCTGCGCGCGCCCGGCAGCCCCGGCAGCGTACGGCGGGTGGTCGGTTCGGTGGTCGCCACCGTGGTCGTCCTCGTGGTGTTCGGTCCCCTGCTCTCCTCCGCCGATGCGGCGTTCTCGCAGGTCCTCGGCGCGCTGCTGCCGGAGATCAGTGTCAGTGGTGTGTTCCGGTGGCTGTTCCTGGCGGCCGTGGGCGGCCTGATCGCGGTGGCCGCCGTCTACACGCTCGCCGCGCCGCCGGATCTGTCCGCGGTGGACCGGCCCACCGAACGCCGCGTCGGTCTGCTGGAATGGGCGCCGCCGATCGCCGCGCTGACCGCCCTGTTCGGCGGCTTCGTGGCGGTGCAGTTCACGGTGCTCTTCGGCGGGCAGCGGCACGTGCTGCGGACCACCGGCCTGAGCTACGCCGAGTACGCCCGCAGCGGCTTCTGGCAGCTGGTCGTGGTGACCGTGCTGACCTTGGCGGTGCTCGGCGGGGTGACCCGTTTCGCCCGCCGGGACCGCCACCTCGACCGGGTGCTGCTGCGGGTCCTGCTCGGCCTGCTCAGCGCCCTGACCGTGGTCATCGTGGTGTCCGCGCTGTCGCGGATGTACACGTACCAGAAGGTCTACAGCTTCACCGGCGAGCGGATCTTCGTGATGGGCTTCGAGCTGCTGCTCGGCGCGGTCTTCCTGATGATCCTGGTGGCCGGCGTACGCTGGCGCGGCGGTTGGATCCCCCGGCTGGCCACGGCGCTCGCGGTGGTGCTGCTGCTCGGCCTGGCGGTGCTCAACCCGGAGGACTACGCGGCCCGGCGCAACGTCGCCCGGTACCAGGAGACCGGCCGCATCGACGCCTGGTACCTGCGCGCCCTCTCCGCCGACGCCACGCCCGCCCTGGCCGCCCTGCCCGACCCGGTACGCCGCTGCACGCTCAGCTGGATCGCCGACGACCTGGCCGAACCCGACCCGTGGTACGCCTGGAACCGGGGCCGGGACCGCGCCCGGGAGGTGCTCGACCGGCTGGGGCCCGAAGCGATCGGCAACCAGCGCGACTGCCGCCGCGCCGACCAGTTCGACCTGCCGAAGACCCGCCGCTGACGGAGGTGACGCGGATGCCGACCAGCCGAATCCTGTCGTGGCCGCTCGCCTGCTGCCTGCTCCTCGCCTCGGCCGCCTGCACGGCCGAGGAGACCGGCCAGGAAGAACCGCGTCCGCCGGTGCCTGCCACGTCCCTGGCCGCCCCCGACACCACCGGGTCGAGCCAGGCCGGCGACGGGGTGGTGTCGTGTTCCTCCGCGGTCGACAAGCTGCGGGAACCACCTGATGGTTACCGCATCGTGGGTGCGGACGTCGCGGTGCCGGACCGGGAGGTGATCGAAGCCCAGGAGTCGGAGAAACCGGATCCGGCGGCCCGGCTGTTCGCCAAATGGGGACTTGTCGTACGCGTCGGCGCCGTGGTCGACCTGCGGGTCGGGCCCGGCTGGGAAGACCGGGCCCGGGTCGGCTGGGGCCGCCCGGCGGTACCAGCGGTAAGCGTTCAGGTGCAGGCCTGTGCCCCCGACGACGACCAGGCCCAGTGGCTGGCCTTCGTCGGCGGCACGTGGGTCGCGCAGCCGACCTGCCTGCCACTGACGATCCGCTCGCAGGGGCGGACGTCACAGGTACGCCTCGGCATCGGCGTCGCCTGCGACACCTGAGGTCAGCACCCTTGCAGCGGCTCCATCCGGTTCCACCCGGCCCAGCCCCGCTCGCGCAGCAGGTCCCGTAGCCGCTGCACCCTCGGATCGGACTCCACGGCGAGCACGTCGACGAGGTCCTGTGGCAACTCGTCGGACGCCTCGTCGCGGAGGATCTCACCGGCGCGGTACGCCTGCTCGGCCAGGCCCACCATGATGTCGGCGACTTCCGCCAGCCGTGGGTCGTCGGTCTCACCCGGCTCGTCGTCGAAGATCTCCGACAGCACCCGGTAGAGCCGGACGACCTGCGGATCGTCGAGCTGCGCGAGCTTGCCGGGCATGAATTCGGCTATCCGTTCGGGCCAGCGAGCGGCGACCAGGATCCAGCCGTCCCGTTCACCCTCCACCACCCGCTCCGACACCCCCAGCTCGCGGAGCCGATCGAGGTAGGCGGTGACCTCCGGCGGGAGCGTCAGCCGGTCGCCGCCGACCAGTTGCGCGATCTGCCTGCGGCTGGTCTCCAGCCGCTCGATCTGGTCGCGCAGCCGCTCGTCGATGGCCCGGACCGCGTCGGCGAAGGCCGACGGATCGGCGTCGAGCAACTCACCGATGCGGGCCAGCGGCACACCGGCGTTGGCCAGCGTACGGATCTTCACGAGGGATACGACCGCCCTGGCGCTGTAGCGCCGGTAACCGGAAGCGTCCCGGTCCGGCTCGGGCAGCAGCCCGACCTGGTGATAGTGCCGCACCGCGCGCACGGTGACACCGGCGTACGCCGCCAGTTGACCGATCGTCAGCATGCTCTGATCCTGCCCCCTGTCGCCGCCGACTCAGGCGACCCGACGACGGTAGGTGACGACCGCGAGGACGTAGGCGACGACAAGGATGCCGACACACCAGGCGAGGGCGGTCCAGATGTCGGCACCGACCGGCTGCCCGGCGAACAGGTCCCGGATCGCGTCAACGATCGCGGTCACCGGCTGATGCTCGGCGAAGGCCCGGACCGGGCCGGGCATCGACTCGGTGGGCACGAAGGCCGAGCTGACGAAGGGCAGGAACACCAGTGGGTACGCGAACCCGCTCGCGCCGTCCACCGACTTCGCGGTGAGGCCGGGCAGCACAGCGAGCCAGGTCAACGCCAGGGTGAGCAGGGCCAGGATGCCGGCGACCGCGAGCCACCCCAGCACCCCCGCCCCGGTGCGGAAGCCCACCACCAGGGCGACACCGAGGACGACCGCCAGCGAGATCAGGTTCGCGACCAGCGAGGTCAGGACGTGTGCCCACAGTACGGAGGACCGGGCGATCGGCATGGACTGGAACCGTTCGACGATGCCGCCCTGCATGTCCAGGAAGAGCCGGAAGGCGGTGTAGGAGATGCCGGAGGCGATCGTGATGACCAGGATGCCGGGCAGCAGGTAGTCCACGTACGACCCGGACCCGGTCTCGATCGCGCCGCCGAAGACGTAGACGAACAGCAGCAGGAAGGCGATCGGCATGATCGCGGTGGTGATGATGGTGTCCGGGCTGCGGGCGATGTGGCGCAGTGAGCGGCCCAGCAGGACCGCGGTGTCGCCGAGAAGATGCCTGTTCATCGGTCTGCCTTCTCCGTTGCGGTGCCGACGAGGGCGAGGAAGACGTCTTCCAGGCTCGGCTGCTTCTCGACGTACTCGACCTCGGGCGCGGGGAGCAGCCGCTTGAGCTCGTCGGGGGTCCCCTCGACGAGGATCCGACCCTGGTGGAGGATCGCGATCCGGTCGGCGAGTTGCTCCGCCTCGTCGAGATGCTGGGTCGTGAGCAGCACCGTCGTACCTCCACCGGCGAGTTCCTTGACGGTCTGCCACACCTCGATGCGCGCCTGCGGGTCCAGCCCGGTGGTCGGCTCGTCGAGGAAGATCACCGGCGGGTTGCCGATCAGACTCATCGCGATGTCCAGCCGGCGGCGCATGCCACCGGAGTACGTCGCCACCCGCCGGTTGGCCGCCTCGGTCAGCGAGAAGTGCCGCAGCAGGTCGTCCGCGACCGCACCCGGATCCGCGAGATGCCGGAGCCGGGCGACCAGGACCAGGTTCTCCCGCCCGGTGAGGATCTGGTCGACCGCCGCGAACTGCCCCGTCAGACTGATCGACTCGCGTACCTGGCCGGCCTGCCCGGCGACGTCGAAACCGTTGACCCGGGCGGTGCCCGCGTCGGCCCGCAGCAGCGTGGCCAGGATCTTCACCAGGGTGGTCTTGCCCGCCCCGTTCGAGCCGAGCAGGGCGACGATGCTGCCCCGCGCCACGTCGAGGTCCACGCCGCGCAGCACCGGCAACTGCTTGAACGACTTCTCCAGATTTCGTACCTGGATCGCCGGCCCCTCGGCCCGACCGGCTGGTGGTGGAATGCTCATGACCGGCAGCATGGAGGGTTGACGCTGCGTCAGGGTCAAGCCCCGTCCGCCGCCCCCTGACAAAGGCTTCCGACGCGTACGGTCCCTGCATGGTCTTCTTCGATGGCACCGACGGCACCCGGCTCGCCTACCACCAGGTTGGCGAGGGTTCCCCGCTGATCTGCCTTCCCGGCGGCCCGATGCAGTCCTCGGCCTACCTCGGTGACCTGGGCGGGTTGTCGGCCCATCGCCGGGTCGTGCGTCTCGACCTGCGCGGGACCGGTGATTCGGCCATCCCGGCGGACCCGGCGACCTATCGCGTTGACCGGCTCGTCGAGGACGTCGAAGCGCTACGCGCGCATCTCGGCCAGGAG
The DNA here is from genome assembly GCF_000204155.1 of Micromonospora maris AB-18-032. NCBI lineage: Bacteria > Bacillati > Actinomycetota > Actinomycetes > Micromonosporales > Micromonosporaceae > Micromonospora > Micromonospora maris. The sequence goes on from NC_015434.1 coordinate 5,223,119, forward strand.
CGGATCGACCTGTTGGGGCACTCGGCCGGTGGCGGTCTCGCCGTGCGGTACGCCGCCCGCCACCCCGACCGGATCGGCCGTCTCGTGCTGGTCACCCCCAGCCCGCGGGTGGTCGACCTGGAGGTCACCGACGCCGACCGTCGCCAGGTCGCGGAACTGCGCCACAGCGAGCCCTGGTTCCCTGCCGCCTTCGCCGCCTTCGAGCGGATCTGGTCGGGCGATGCCACCGCGGCTGACTGGCAGGCGATCGAGCCCTTCATGCACGGGCGATGGGATGCCGACCTCCGGACTCGGCTCGACCGGGAGGCGAGTCAGAGGAACGCGGAGGCGGCCGGCATCTACTACTCGGCCGGGGCCCTTGACCCGCAGGCGACCAGAGCCGACCTCGCCCACCTCCGGGCACCGGTCCTGCTCGTCGCCGGCGAATACGACGTCGCACTTCCCCCGAGCTGCGCCGCCGCGTACGCCACGCTGTTTCCGCAGGCTGAGCTGGCCGTGCTGCCAACCGGCGGACACCAGCCCTGGCACGACGATCCGCAGTGGTTCCTACAGACCCTGACAGCGTTCCTGCGCTGACCGGCCCGCCGGGCCCACAGAGACGAGTCAGCGGCGGGGTGCCACCGGAGCAAGGCCGGGCCAGGTGGCACACCGCCACCGTCCGGCCTCGACGTCGGCCAGGATCGGCACCGCATGTGGCAACGGCGACCCAGGCGTGCAGAACGTCCGCCGTTTGTCGTCGGGTGGCAGGATCGCCGGTGCGTGCGGGTCGTCGGCAACCTGGCTGACCAGGAAAAAGGCTGGTGGGGCGGGCGGGACTCGAACCCGCGACCGAGGGATTATGAGTCCCCTGCTCTAACCGGCTGAGCTACCGCCCCGGCACCAGGGCCGGAGTGATCCCGCCCCTGTCGATCACCGGCCGCTCATACCGGCGTCGCCCTCCGCCTCAGCAGCACGATGGGCAACGCGAGAATACAGCGGGCAGCCGGGAAAACTGATCCCGCCCCGCCCACCGGCCGCACCAGCACGGTCGATGCAGCTGGCGTCCTGGTAGCGGCGGGGTATGGACATCTCGGCGGCCCGGAAACGGCGAATGCCCACCGGGCTGCCGGTGGGCATGTCGTGCTGGAGAAGCAAGCTCCCCCGTTTGGACTCGAACCAAAAACCTGCCGGTTAACAGCCGGCTGCTCTGCCAATTGAGCTACGGGGGACTGCACAGCCGCCCGGTGCGGATCTCTCCGCGCCGTGCGCCGGGCACAAGAGTACAGGACTCCGGGGGGTCTTGGTCCAGGGGGTTACCCTCCTGATCATCGGACCGACCGATCGGATTGTCTGGGGCAAATCGCCATCGGGGCACAAGGAGGTATGAGCAGAGAGCAGGATGGGTAGTTAGCTGCCGACGACAGGACGCAGGCGCGAACTGGTCGGCCCCGCTCCCGGTGATCGAGAGCGGGTCGACGGCGCGTCAGGTACGAGAGGAGCCGCCATGCGCGGAAAGATCATGTTCCTTGGCGGGCTGGCTGCAGGGTTCGTCCTGGGCGCCCGTGCCGGCCGGGAGAAGTACGAGGAGTTGATGGTCCAGGGCCGCAAGGTGCTCGACCACCCGACCGTCCAGGAGGCGGCCGGGGTCGCCCAGGCCCAGGCCAGCCGGCTCTACCACGAGGGCAAGGACAAGCTCGGCCACTCCAAGCTGGGCGAGAAGCTGAACCAGAACGGCAAGCACGGGCCCACCGCTGCCGACGACGCCTTCGCCGGCACGCCGGCCACGGCCGGCGCCAAGCCCGGCCCCAGCTCGTCAGGGTCGACCGCAGGGTCGACGACGTCGACCACGGCCCGCAGCAAGCCGTCCGGCACCAACGGCACGAATCTGTAGCAACCCTTCAGCCGGGCCCGGTCGCCAGTGTGGCGGTCGGGCCCGGCTGCTGTGTGCGCACTGGCAAAGTGTCCACCCTCGCGGTAACTTTCGCCCGTATTGAACGAAAGTCCCGGCGATATCGCTGAAACTTCTGCCTCTGACCCCTTCTCTTTATTGCCGGCCGCAAATATCGTCCTCGTTAGACCTGGCCAGGCTCGTTTGGTAACCCCCAACCGCCCCGGCACCGCGCGTGCCGGGACGGAACTGACCGATCAGAGCGAGGTTCGATGCACAGACCGTTGGGCCGCAGAGCCCTCACCTATCTGAGTCTCCTCACCCTCGTCGGCGCGACACTCGTCGCGACCGGCGCCCCGCAGACCACGCCGGCGCAAGCCGCGCCGGTGGCCGGCGAGGCGACATCGACAAACAACGGCATCCAGTACAAGGTGCTGGTCTTCACCCGGTCGGCCGACGGCGCCCACCCCGCCACCTCGGCCGGCGTCGACGCCATCCGGCAGCTCGGCAAGCAACGACGGTTCACGGTGGACGTCACCGACGACGCCCGCAAGTTCCGCGAGCCGCACCTCAAGCAGTTCCGCGCCGTGGTGTTCCTGAACACCTCCGGCGATGTGCTCGACGACGACCAACGAGCCGCGTTCGAGAAGTACTACCGCGCCGGTGGCGGCTTCGTCGGCGTGCACTCGGCGATCGAGGCGGAGCCGGGCTGGGGCTTCCTCGACGAGGTCCTCGGCACCCGCGCCGTCGGCGCGGCGACGCCGGCCAGCGCCGCCACGGTGACCGTGGCCGACCGGGTACACCCGGCCTCGGCCTCGTTGCCCGAGCGGTGGACCACGACGGACCGGTGGTACAACTTCGCGGCCAACGTCCGGGGCTTCTCGCACGTCCTGGCGACGGTGGACGAGAAGACGTACGCCGGCGGCAGCATGGGTTTCGACCACCCCATCACCTGGTGCAAGGACTACCAGGGCGGACGCTCGTTCTACACCGGACTCGGCGCCACCCCGGAGAGCTTCAGCGGCACCGACCTGCGCGCTCACCTCGGTGGCGCGATCCAGTGGGCGGCCGGCGTCACCGACGGCGACTGTGGCGCGACGGTGCTGGCCAACTACCAGATGACGGTGATCGGTGCCCAGCCCAACGTCAACGAGCCGATCGGCTTCGACGTGCTGCCCGACGGGCGGGTCATCCAGACCGACCGACGTGGTGGCGTACGGCTGCACGAGCCGGACGGCAACCGCACCACCCTGCTGGCCCAGATCCCGGTCTACACCCACAGCGAGGACGGGATGTACGGCCCGGCGATCGACAAGGACTTCGCCACCAACAAGTGGGTCTACCTGTTCTACGCCCCACCGGGTGACACTCCCACCGGCGCTGCGCCCACGACCAGCACCAACCCCAACGCCTGGGACAACTGGAAGGGCTACTTCCAGCTGTCGCGGTTCAAGTTCGTCGACGGCGAGAACCCCTCGCTCGACCTGAGCACCGAACAGAAGATCATGCAGGTACCGGTGGACCGGGGCGCCTGCTGTCACGTCGGCGGCGACATCGCCTTCGACTCGGAGAACAACCTGTGGCTGGTCACCGGCGACGACACCCCGGCCGGCGGCGGCGGTTCGGGTGGCTTCTCCCCGCACAACGACTCGGTGAGCGCGAGCGGGGTCTACCAGGCACCGTTCGTGGACGCCCGGCGCAGCTCCGCCAACACCAACGACCTGCGGGGCAAGATCCTGCGGATCAAGGTCCAGGCGGACGGCAGCTACACCATCCCCGAGGGGAACCTGTTCCCCGAGGCGCAGGATCCGGGTGACAAGACCCGACCGGAGATCTACGCGATGGGGCTGCGCAACCCGTTCCGGATCACCCTGGACAAGAACGACGTCGCGTACATCACCGACTACTCCCCCGACTCCTCGACCGCCGCGGTCGGGCGAGGGCCGGCGGGCACCGGGCGGATGATGGTGGTCGACAAGCCCGCGAACTACGGCTGGCCGCTGTGCGTACAGCCGGACCTGCCGTACTTCGAGATGAACTGGACCACCAGCCCGATCTCGCCGATCGCGCCGTTCGACTGTGCGGCGCCGAAGAACACCTCCCGGCACAACACCGGCCTGGTCGACCTGCCGCCGGTGGAGAAGTCGGAGCTCTGGTACTCCTTCCAGGCCCCGACGCCCTGCCCGGAGTCCTACCTGTCCACCCCGACCCAGACCTGTCCGGTGCTCTTCCCGGAGCTCGGCACCGGCGGTGTGGGTCCGCACGGCGCGGCGAAGTACGACTACGACCCGGAGCTGAGGTCGGAGACGAAGTTCCCCGCGTACTACGACGGCGCGATCTTCTTCGGCGAGTTCACCCGGGACTACCTGCGGGAGATCCGGCTCGACTCGCAGGGCGACGTCCTGAAGATCAACGATCTGTTGAGTTGCGGCGGAGGTCCGGTCACGCCGGCCAGGCCGTTCCTCTGCGACAACCCGATGGACATGATGTGGGGTCCGGACGGCAACTTCTACCTGCTCACGTACGGGGACGGGTTCTTCAACATCAACCCGGACGCGGCGATGGTGAAGTTCAGCTACGTCAAGGGCCTGCGGGCGCCGACGGCCGTGCTGAACGCGACCCCGACCAACGGGCAGGCCCCGTTGACCGTGGCGTTCTCCAGTGACGGGTCGCGCGACCCGGATCCGGCGGACTCCATCTCGTACGCCTGGGACTTCGACGGCAACGGCACGACCGACTCCGTCGACCCGAACCCCTCGTTCACGTACACCAGCAACGGCGTCTACACGGCGCGGCTGACGGTGACCGACTCCAGTGGCAAGACCGCGACGGCGAACACCACCATCACGGTCGGCAACACCGCCCCGACGGTACGGGTGGACGTACCGATCGAGGGCGGCTTCTTCAGCTGGGGTGACGACATCCCCTGGTCGGTGACGGTCACCGACCCGGAGGACGGCCCGATCGACTGCGCGAAGGTGGAAGTCACCTTCGTTCTCGGTCACGACGACCACGGGCACGGGGAGGCCAACCAGCTCGGCTGTTCCGGGGTGCTGCCCACGCTCGCCGACGACGCCTCACACGGCGGCTACATCTACGGCGTGATCAGCGCGACCTACACCGACAACGGCGCCAACGGTCAGCCGCCGCTGACCACCATCGGTCAGCAGGTCATCCAGGACAAGTTGCAGCAGGTGGAGTTCGCCCGGGAACAGTCCGGCACCACGGTCGGCAACACCGCGGACGCCGGCGGCGGGCAGCAACGCGGCAGCCTCGACAACGGTGACTGGATCGCCATAAACGGCACGGTCAACCTGCGGAACATCGACTCGGTGACCCTGCGTACGTCCGGTGGCAGCGCGGCCACGGCCGGGCAGCCACGCTTCAACGTCGAGTTCCGCCGGGACTCGCCGACCGGTCCGCTGCTGACCACCGCAACGGTCAACGCGACCACCGGCAACAACGCCTTCACCAGCACCAGCGTGCCGATCACCGACCCCGGTGAGACGTTCCGGCTGTACCTGGTGTTCACCACCGTCGCCGGCGGCCCGGCCAGCGGCTTCGGCAACCTCAACTGGGTGCAGTTCAACGGTCCGGGCATCGGCCTCGCCCCGTAGGCACCCTCCGGCTGGGGTCGTCACCCGACGACCCCAGCCACCCCACCGGTAACACCACCGAGAAAGGCAGTAGGACATGAGCGACAGTCAGCACGGAATGAGCCGGCGTCGGATACTCGGCGCCTTCGCCGGGGTCGCCGGCGCGGCGGCCGCCGGCGCCGCCGGCTTCGGCTCCGCCGCCGTTGCCAACAGCAAGGGCAACGGCAACGGGGTGCTCGTCCCGCCCGGCAAGCGGGGCATCATCCTGTACAGCGTCCGGGACCGGATCAGCGCCGCCCCGGACACCAGCGGAGTGCCGTACGGCTTCGAGCGGGTGCTCGGCCGGCTCGCCGAGATCGGCTACAAGGAGGTGGAGTTCGCCGGCTACACCCAGCACACCAGCATCCTGGGCCGGCAGATCACCCCGACGGAGATCCGGAAGATCCTGGACGACAACGGGCTGCGCGCCAACGGCTCGCACGCCTCGATCCCCAGCACCGTCACGCCGAACACCATCGCCGCGTTCGAGCAGACCCTCGACACCGCCGAGATCCTCGGCATGCAGCACATCGGCACCGGCAGCGACCCGACGAGCAGCAACTACAAGGCCGACTGGGACGCCGCCGCCGACCGGTGGAACCTGTTCGGTGAGATGGCCCGTGCCCGTGGGCTGAAGCTGTACACGCACAACCACGACGCGGCGTACAACTTCCTGCTCGACAGCGGGCCGCTGGACGGGCTGGGTCGGCCCACCCGCTCCTCGGGCATCCGCAAGCTGGAGTACTTCTTCGACAAGACCGAGGCCGACCGGGTCTTCTTCGAGATGGACATCTACTGGGCGCACGTGGCCCAGCACCGCTTCCGTGCCTACACCGACCCGGACGGCAACCTGCAGACCGACGTCTTCGACCCGCTGGCCACGGTGGCGACCCGGACCATGCGGTTCCCGCTGTTCCACGCCAAGGACGGCGCGTTCAACCCGAACGTCGCGGCCGGGTACGAGATGGTGCCGCTCGGCCAGGGCGACATCGACTACGGCAACTTCTTCGCCAACATGGGCGCCAAGGGTTACCACAACCCGATGTGGGAGCAGGACAACGCGCCGGGCGGGGCCGCCGACCCGGGCCGTTCGCTGCGCTACGCCGAGGTGAGCTACCAGCACATGTCGGGTCTGCGGGGCTGACGGACTCGACATGCGGGAGACCGTGGACGCGGTGACATCTTCAATCCCGGGGCCGCATCCGGTGACGGATGCGGCCCCGGCTCGCTACAGGCTGGAAACACCTACATGAAAGACTTCGGACGGGAGGTGTTGGTGATGACACTCGTCCGCCCAGAGAATCCGCAGCAGGCGAGGCTGGTCCGGCTGTTGCGCGACGACGGCCCCCGCTCCCGGGTGGAGCTGGGTGACATCCTGGGGTTGTCCCGCTCGACGCTCACCACCGAGTTGGATCGACTCGTCGCCCGCGGGCTGGTCGAGACCGCCGGGCAGGCCGCCTCCCGGGGCGGACGCCGGTCGTCGTTGCTGCGCCTCGCCGGTCGGGTGCGTTTCGCCAGCGTCGTCGTGGCGGCCGACCGGATCAGCGTGGCGCTGACCGACGGTGAGCTCAACGTGCTGGCCGAGACCGGTGAACCGGCGGACGTTCGGGGTGGGCCGGAGCCGGTGATCGCCCGGGCTGTCGAACTGGTCGAGAAGCTTCGTGCCGAACTCGGCGTCGCCGAACTCACCGGGGTCGGCATCGCGCTGCCCGGGCCGGTCGACGGCGGCGCCTCGGTCGCGCCGGCCGTGCTGCCCGGCTGGCAGCGGTTCCCGGTCCGGGACGCGTTCGCCACCGAGTTGGGCTGTCCGGCGCTCGTCGACAACGACGCGAACGTGCTCGCCCTCGGTGAGCAGCACGCCGGCATCGGCCGGACCTTCGACGACTTCCTCTACCTCAAGCTCGGCACCGCGATCGGCTGCGGGCTGGTGCTCAGCGGTTCGCTCTACCGGGGGGCGACGAGCAGCGCCGGTGACATCGCCCACCTGCCGCTCGGTGAGGACGGGCCGGTCTGCGCCTGCGGCGAATTCGGCTGCCTGGAGGCGTACTGCGGGGACGCGGGGCTGATCCGGGCGGCGTCGGCGGCTGCCCGCGGTGGCCGGTCGGAGTTGCTGGCGGCCCGGCTGGCCGAGACGGGCACGCTCACCGTGCCGGACATCGCCTCGGCGGCGACCGCCGGTGATCCGGCCGCCCAGGCGCTGGTCCGCGACGCGGCCCGCCGGGTGGGGCGGGTACTCGTCGGACTGGTCAGCTTCTTCAACCCGGGCATCGTGGTGATCGGCGGGGCACCGGACGGGCTCGGGCACATCCTGCTCTCCGAGATCCGTGGCGTGGTCTACCGCCGGTCCGCGCCGCTGGCCACCGGGACCATGCCGGTGGTGCTCTCCGACCTGGCGGACCGGGCCGCCCTGGTCGGTGCGGCCCGGTTGGCCAGCGATCACGTCTTCACGTCCGGCTGACCGCGTCCGCGCGGCCCGGTGGTCGTCGGGCCGCACGGAAGGTGCGGTCAGTCCTTGCTGCTGAACGCCGCGTCGAAGGCGGCGGAGGGGGCGTCGAAGGCGAGCCGGCGCACGAACTGGAGCGCCTCGGGGGCACCGACCAGGCGGTCCATGCCGGCGTCCTCCCACTCGATCGAGATCGGCCCGTCGTAGCCGATCGCGTTGAGCGCCCGGAAGCAGTCCTCCCACGGCACGTCACCGTGACCGGTGGAGACGAAGTCCCAGCCGCGCCGCAGGTCGGCCCAGGGCAGGTGCGAGGCCAGCCGGCCGCGCCGGCCGTCACCGGTACGCACCTTGGCGTCCTTGCAGTCGACGTGGTAGATCCGGTCGGCGAAGTCGAAGATGAAGTTGACCGGGTCCAGCTCCTGCCAGACGAAGTGCGACGGGTCCCAGTTCAGGCCGAAGGCGGGCCGGTGGTCGATCGCCTCCAGGGTCCGCTTGGTGGTGTAGTAGTCGTAGGCGATCTCGCTCGGGTGCACCTCGTGGGCGAACCGCACCCCGACGGAGTCGAAGACGTCGAGGATCGGGTTCCACCGGTCAGCGAAGTCCTGGTAGCCGCGTTCGATCATCGACGGCGGCACCGGCGGGAACATCGCCAGGGTGTGCCAGATCGACGAGCCGGTGAAGCCGACGACGGTGTTGACGCCGAGCTTGGCCGCCGCACGGGCGGTGTCCTTGATCTCCTCGGCGGCCCGCTGGCGGACGCCTTCGGGCTCGCCGTCGCCCCAGATCCGGGCGGGCAGGATGCCCTGGTGCCGCTCGTCGATCGGGTGGTCGCAGACCGCCTGGCCGACCAGATGGTTGGAGATCGTGAAGACCTGGAGGTTGTGCTTGGCCAGCGTCTCGCGCTTGCGCTCGATGTACGAGTCGTCCGCGAGGGCCTTGTCGACCTCGAAGTGGTCGCCCCAGCAGGCCAGCTCCAGGCCGTCGTAGCCCCACTCGGCGGCGAGCCGGCACACCTCGTCGAACGGAAGGTCGGCCCACTGGCCGGTGAACAGCGTGATCGGTCGCGCCATCTGTCCTTTTCCCCTGTCGTGGTGTTGGGGATTCCGTGACTGCGGGACCGGGGCGAGGGATGCCGGATGCGGCGGCCTCGACGGTGTGCCGGTGGGCATGGTCGCGCCTGGGGCCGACGGGTTGCGCCTCCCGTCGGCTCACCGGCCACCTCGCGGTCGCCGCCTTCACTCTAGGCCTGTCACCCGCGACGCAAAAGGCCCTCCGGTTTGCCGGTGTTAAGAGGGGTCCCTTGTACCACGCCAGGCGTTAACAAGGGGCCCTTCCTTACATCGTTACGGGAGGATCCAGCGCTGGTTGGCGTTGGTGTGGCAGGTCCACAGGTGCACCGCCTGGCCGTCGGCGGAGCTGTTGTTCGACACGTCCAGACACTTGCCCGTCTGCGGGTTGCGCAGGGTGCCGTTCGACTGCGCCGACCAGTTCTGCGCGCCGCCGCCGTTGCACGTCCACAGCTGGATCTTCGTGCCGTCCGCGGAGGCCCCGCCGTTGACGTCCAGGCACTTGCCCAACGCCCGGATCGTCGAGTTCGGCGTCACCGTCCAGGTCTGCGCCGCACTGCCGTTGCAGGTGAGGATCTGGATCTGCGTGCCGTCCGCCGACGACCCGTTGCGTACGTCGAGGCACTTGCCGCCCAGCCCGGTGATCGGGCCGGTGCCGCCACCGCCCCGGACCAGGGTGAAGTCGTCGACGTCGAACAGGCTGCCACCCGAGCCGGTGAAGGTCAGGTAGACGTTGCGGGTGCCGGATGGGACGTTTGACAGCGGGGCGCTGACGTCGACGAAGGTGTTCCAGTTGCCGGTGTTCGGTGCCGACACCGACCCGAGCACGGTGCCGGTGGTCGAGCCGGTACGCACCTGGATGGTCCCGCCGGGGCCGGCGGAGGCGATCCGGGCCCGCAGCGAGGTGACGCCGGTCAGGTCCAGGTTGTTGTACGCCGCCCAGTCACCCGGATCGATGTAGCCCAGCACCTGGCCGCCGTTGGCGCCGGTCTTGCCGACCACGGTCACCCCGTTGGCCGAGTTGTACGCCTCGGCCTGCACGGTCGTGTTGCTGCCCGGCGGTGGGTTCGTGCTGCCCAGTTCCTTGATCCGGATGTTGCGGAACGAGACGTCGTCGCCCGTACCGTGATTCTGGATGCCGATGTGACCGGCGAGCGAGCGGACCGGGTCGGTGTTGGTGAAGTCGTTGATCTTCACCCCGTTGAGGAACACCTGCAGGCGCTCCCCCTCCACCAGCAGTTCGTAGGTGTTCCACTCCCCCGCCGGGTTCAGCGCGGCGTCGCGGGCGGCGAGGTCGGCGGACTTGAAGCCGTACACCGCGCCGGTGGTGCGGTCGGCGGTGTCGGTCGGGTCGATCTGCACCTCGTAGCCGTTGTTGATGGCCGAGTTCGGGTCGCTCGACGGCGGGAAGCCGATGAACACCCCCGAGTTGTCGTCTCCGGCGATCCGCCAGTCCAGCTTGAGCGAGTAGTTGGTGAACTGCTTCGCGCTGTACCAGTACAGGCCCATTCCGCCGGTGGAGCTGAGGGTGGCGTCGGAGTTGGTGAAGCTGCCCGGGCCGGCCTGCGACCAGCCGGTGGTCGAGCCGTTGTAGAGCGTGGTGTAGCCGGTCTCGGCCCGGCAGTCGGCCTTGGTGCGGCCGGCCGCGTACCGGATGCCGCCGAGCAGGTGCGCCCGGAAGGCCGGCTCGGAGTACGACGCCTGGGTGTGCCCGGCCCCGGTGTAGAAGGACCGGCCTCCGGCGTACGTCTTGCACCAGGCGATCGGGTGGTCGGCCCCCATCACCCCGCCGGAGTACGACGACTCGTCGAGGTTGGCCAGGATGCGGGCGCCCGGGCGGGGATTGGCCTGGAAGTCGTACCACTCGTCGGTGCGGGTCCAGTTCTGCGGCAGGTGGGCGGTGGCCGCGTGGGCGCGGTTCTCCACCCGGACGGTGGCCTGCGCAATGGCCGGGTGGGAGCGGAAGTACGCCCCGACCAGGTTGCCGTAGAAGGACCAGCCGTACTCGGTGTCGGCGGCGGCGTGCACACCCACGTAGCCGCCGCCGGAGCCGATGTACGACTCGAAGGCGGTCTGCTGGCTGGCGTTGAGCACGTCGCCTGTGGTGTTGAGGAAGACCACCGCCTCGTACTGGGCGAGGTTGCCGGTGGTGAAGACACCGGCGTCCTCGGTGGCGGTGACCGTGAAGCTGTTGGCCGCGCCCAGGTCGCGGATGGTCTGGGTGCCCACCGCGATCGAGTCGTGCCGGAAGCCGGCGGTCTTGGAGAAGACCAGCACGTCGTACGGGGTGTCGGCGGCGCTGGCCGGGGTGGCCGGGGCGGTGCAGGCGAGCACGGCGAGGGCCGCGGTGGCCACGCCGAGAACGGGGCGGAGCAGTCTGCGCATGTCGCTCTCCCAAACGGTCGTCGTGTTAGGAGGGGCCCCTTGTACAACGCTAGGCGTTAACAAGGGGCCCTTCCTTTCAGCTACGGAAGGATCCAGCGCTGGTTGGCGTTGGTGTGGCAGGTCCACAGGTGCACCGCCTGGCCGTCGGCCGAACTGTTGTTCGACACGTCCAGACACTTACCCGAGTTCGGATTACGCAACGTGCCGTTCGACTGCGCCGACCAGACCTGGGCGACACCGCCGTTGCACGTCCACAGCTGGATCTTGGTGCCGTCCGCCGAGGCGGCGGCGTTGACGTCCAGGCACTTGCCCAACGCCCGGATCGTCGAGTTCGGCGTCACCGTCCAGGTCTGCGCCGCGCTGCCGTTGCAGGTGAAGATCTGGATCTGGGTGCCGTCGGCGGTCGCCGCGTTGCGTACGTCGAGGCACTTGCCGCCCAGGCCGGTGATCGGTCCGGTCCGGTCGCCGCTGCCGGTGGTGAAGGCGAACGAGTCCAGGTCGTAGAGGTGGCCGGTGCCCGAGCCGGCGAAGGTCAGGTAGAGCGTGGTGGTGCCGGTGGGCGGGTTGCCGATGGCGCCGGTGACCGTGGTGAAGCTGTCCCAGGCCCCGGTGACGGGAACTGTCGCCGAGCCGAGGACGGTGCCGGTGGCCGAGCCGGTCCGCACCTGGAGGGTGCCGCCGGCGCCGGCGGAGGAGACCCGGGCGCTGAACGAGGTGACGTTGCCCAGCCGGTACGGCTCGAACGCGATCCAGTCACCGTTGTTGATGTTGCCGACGGTCTTGCCGCCCTCGGCGGTCGGCTTGTCGAAGGCGTCGACACCGGAGGCGGTCCTGTAGTGCTCCGCCTGCCGCTTGCGGGGCTGCAGGGTGTGCTGTGTGTGGGTGGTCAGCCCACCGGCGTCGGTGTACTCGGCGTCGAAGATGCCGAAGATGTTGGCCGCGTCGTCGTGTTCACCGTCGACCGGTACGGAGATGGTGCCGGTGCAGCCGTTCTGCGAGGTGATCTGGTGGCCGTGGCTGTCGTGGCCAAGCACGTAGGTCATCTTGACCCTGGTGCAGTCGATGGTGCCGTCCTCCGGGTCGGTGACGGTGATGCTGAACGGCACGGTGTCACCGAAGCTGAACAGTTGGCCGTTGCCGGGGCTGGTGATGGTGACCGTCGGGGCGGTGTTGCCGACCCCGATGCGTACGCTCGCCGTGCCGGTGGCGCCCTGCGGGTCGCGTACGGTCAGCGTGGCGGTGTAGTTGCCGTTGGCGGTGTACGTCTTGCTCGGGTTGGCGGCCGTCGAGGTGGTGCCGTCGCCGAACGCCCACGAGTAGGTGAGCGTCCCGCCCTCCGGATCCGATGACCCGGCCGAGGAGAAGTTCACGGTCAACGGGGCGATCCCGGAGGTGCGGTTCGCCGAGGCCACCGCCGTCGGCGCCCGGTTGCCACCGCCGACGTAGTCGTAGCGGTAGAGGGCGGAGTTGGCGTCGCCGTTGTAGTAGCCGGTGCCGTAATCGAGCACGTACAGCGCGCCGTCCGGGCCGAAGGCCATGTCCATGACCTGCTTGCCGTTCCACGGGAACGAGGCGTCGATGGTGCCCACCGAGCCGTCGGCGTTGACGTGGATCGGCTTGATCCAGCCTCGGCCGAACTCACCGGCGAAGAACTGGCCGTCGAAGCTCTGCGGCCACTTGGTGGTCGACGTCGACGCGGCGTTGTAGCGGTAGACCGGCCCGCCCGACGGGGATTCGGAGCCGCCACCGAACTCCGGCGGGCTGCCGGCGTCTCCGGCGTACCGGATCCAGGCGGGTTTGGCCGCCGGCAGGGTGGTCAGGCCGGTGTTGCGGAACGAGTTGTTTGTGGCGCCGCCGGTGCAGTTGTACTTCGCCCCGGCGGTGTTGTTGGCGAAGTTCCATTCGGCGTACGTCTCGTTGGTGGTGTTGGTGCCGGTGCAGTACGGCCAGCCGTAGAAGCCGGGGCCGGTGATCCGGTTGAACTCGACCTGTCCGGAGGGGCCACGGGCGCTGGTGGAGCCGGCGTCCGGCCCGTAGTCGCCGACGTAGACGATGCCGGTGGCCTTGTCGACGCTCATCCGGAACGGGTTGCGCAGGCCCATGGCGTAGATCTCCGGGCGGGTGTTCGCGGTGCCGGGGGCGAACATGTTGCCGGCCGGGATCGAGTACGAGCCGTTGGCGTTGACCTTGATCCGGAGGATCTTGCCGCGCAGGTCGTTGGTGTTGGCCGCGCTGCGCTGTGCGTCGTACGCGGGGTTGCGGTTGGTCCGCTCGTCGATCGGGGCGTAGCCGCCGGAGTCGAAGGGGTTGGTGTCGTCACCGGTGGAGAGGTAGAGGTTGCCGGCGGCGTCGAAGTCGATGTCGCCACCGACGTGGCAGCACATGCCCCGGTCGGCGGCGACGTCGAGGACGTCGACCTTGCTGGCCGCATTGACTGTGAAGTCGGCGTTGAGGGTGAACCGGGAGAGCCGGTTGACGCCCTGCCAGGCGGAGAAGCTGGTGCCGGTGGCCGGGGCGTCACCGCCGGGGGTGGACAGCGGCGGCGCGTAGTAGAGGAAGATGTGCCGGTTGCTGGCGAAGTTGGGGTCCACGCCGACGCCCTGCAACCCTTCCTCGTCGTGGGTGTAGACCGGGATCGTGCCGATCACCGTGGTGTTGCCGGCCGCGTCGGTGCGGCGCAACGTGCCGTTGCGGGCGGTGTGCAGGACGGAGCGGTCCGGCAGTACCGCCAGGGTCATCGGCTCGCCGACCTCGGCGACCCCCTTGGCGAGGGTGACCTGCTGGAAGTCGGTGGCCACGATGGGGTGGGCCTGGGCCGGAGTCGGTCCGCCGAGCGCGGTCGGACCGACACCGAGGGCGACCGTGCCGGCCGTGACGGCCAGGAGCAGGGCCGCGCCGGAGGTGAGCCACCGTGCGGGGTGGCGAGTGCTGTCCATTGTGGACATTGGAGGGCTGTCCCTTCCTGACGGGTAAAGCCAGGCGGGGCGCGCGCCGTCGCGCCGAATGCCGTAGCGGGGGGGATTGCCCGGACGACCGATGGCCGGGGTGCATGGTCGCGCGGGGATGGAGACGGGTCAGTCCGAGGTTCCCGCGCCGCCGGTTCACCTCATCGAAACATTTCGGTACCGGCTATGACACTAAGTGGCATTCGTCGATGTGTCCATACCTTCCGCCGAGGATGCATGGACTTTCGTTTATATGATCAGAAGTTGGGGAGGTTCCGAACGATCCACCTGCACGTCAACGGTGGCGGTCGACCGCCTGAGCCGCCAACGCGGTAAGCGCCGCCCGACTCTCCGGCGTCACAGTTGTCTGCGCCAGAGCGGCCAACGCGGCGTCGGCCCGGACCTGGATCATCTGCTCGATCGTGGTACGCGCACCGGTGCTCTCGATGATCTCGCGCAGCTCGGCGGCGCCCTCGGCGTCCAGGTCAGGATTGCCGAACAGCTCCCGCAGCCGGGCACTCTGCGCCCGGTTCGCCGCGTCGCGGGCCAACGCCATCATCACCGTCGGCTTGCCCTCGCGCAGATCGTCGAGGATCGACTTACCGGTGACCGCCGGATCACCGAAGACCCCGAGCACGTCGTCACGCAGCTGGAAGGCGTCGCCCAACGGGTCGCCGAACTCGGCCAGCGCGTCGACCAGCTCCGATGACGCCCCGGCCAACGTGGCGCCGATCTGCAACGGCCGGGTCACCGTGTACCGGGCCGCCTTCATCCGGATCACGGTGAGCGCGCTGGCCACCGAGCCGCCCCCGACACCGGAGACCAGGTCGAGGTACTCCCCCGCGATCACCTCGGTACGCATCAACGAGAAGACGGCGTAGCCCCGGTGCACCGACTCGGCGTCCAACCCGCACTCGTGGAACATCTGGTCCGACCAGGCCGCACAGAGGTCGCCGCAGAGCAGGGCGGTGTTGCGCCCGTACGCCTCCGGGTCGCCCCGCCAGGACGACCGGGTGTGCAGGTCGGCGAAGATCCGGTGCACCGAGGGTTCGCCCCGACGGCGGTCGCTGCCGTCGAGGATGTCGTCGTGGATCAACGCGAAGGCGTGGAACAGCTCCAGCGCCGCGGCGGCGGTCACGATCGGGGTGCTGTCCGGGCCACCGGCCGCCCGCCAGCCCCAGTAGCAGAACAGCGGTCGCAGCCGCTTGCCGCCGGCCAGCACGAAGCGGTGCAGCGTGGTGAAAACGCCCCGTGGCGCGCCGTCCGGCCAGTCCGGGTCCTGCCGGTCGAGAAAGGCGGTCAACTCCGCGTCGAACCGGGCCCGCAGTTCGTTCGCGTCCGTCGGAGTGATCGTGGCCGTCACAGCGCCTCCAGTCCGGCCAGCTCCAGCAGCAGCCCCTTCACCTCCGTGGCGGCGATGCGGTCCCGGGCCGGCGACGGGTCGGAGCAGAGCAGCACCGGCCCGTCAGCCGGGTCGGTCGGCAGCCGACCGTGCGAGCCGCGTACCGCCCGCGCACCGGCGTCCAGGCCGACCACGCTCATCAGGTACCGCATGCCCAGCTTCTTGCGGGCCAGCGCAACGGCCGCCCGTCGCTTCGCCGCGCCCGGGGCGGCCGGGTCGAAGAACAGCTCCGCCGGGTCGTACCCGGGTTTGCGGTGGATCTCGACCAGCCGGGCGAAGTCCGGCGCCCGGGCGTCGTCGAGCCAGTAGTAGTACGTGAACCAGGCGTCCGGCTCGGCCACCAGCACCAGTTCACCGGCGCGCGGATGGTCCAGCCCGTGTGCCGCCTTGCCGTCCGCGTCGAGCACCTCGGCCACCCCGGGCAGCCCGGCGCAGAGCTTGGCCACCGCCGGCACGTCCGCCGGATCGCGGACGTAGACGTGGGCGATCTGGTGGTCGGCGACCGCGAACGCCCGCGACGTCCACGGGTCGAGGTACTCCATGCCGGCCTGGGTGTGCACCCGCAACAGCCCTTCGGCGCGCAGCAGCCGGTTCACGTCGACCGGCCGGGAGACGTCGGTGATGCCGTACTCGGAGAGCACCACCACCGTCGTGTCCCGAGCCTGCGCGGCGTCCAACAACGGCGCGAGCACCCCGTCCAGTTCGGCTGCCGCGGCGGCGGCCTGGGGTGCGGACGGCCCGAAGCGTTGCAGGTCGTAGTCCAGGTGCGGCACGTAGACCAGGGTCAGGTCGGGAGACTGCTCGGTGAGGATCTGCTCGGCGGCCCGGCAGATCCAGCTCGATGACGGCAGACCCGCGCCCGGCCCCCAGTAGGTGAACAGCGGGAAGGTGCCCAGTCGCGCGGTGAGGTCGTCGTGCAGCTGCGGCGGATCGGTGTAGCAGTCCGGCTCCTTGCGGCCGTCGGCGTAGTAGACAGGCCGCGGGGTGACCGTCCAGTCGACGTCCGCGCCCATCGCGTACCACCAGCAGACGTTGGCCACCGTGTAGTCGCTGCGTACCCGCCGGGCGGCCTGCCAGAGCTTCTCCCCGCCGACCAGCGCGTTGTGCTGCCGCCAGAGCAGCACCTCACCGAGATCACGGAAGTACCAGCCGTTGCCGACGATGCCGTGCTCGGCCGGCAGCGCACCGGTGAGGAAGGTCGACTGCACCGAACAGGTCACCGCCGGCAGCACCGTACCCAGCTCGGCGGAGAAGCCGGTGTCGGCCACCGCGCGCAGCCGGGGCATGTGGGCCAACAGCCGCGGGGTCAGCCCCACCACGTCCAGCACCAGCAGTTTTCGGGTCATGGGGTAACCACCGTTTCGGTCGGGGTCAGCCCGAGGGCGACCAGTTCGTCGCGGGCGAAGGCCAACTCGGCGGCGATCCCGGCGGCCAGCTCCGCGTCGGTGCCGGGGCGCCGCGCGGCCGGCAGCACCCCCCAGGTGTACGTCTCGACGTCGAGGTGGTCGCAGCCGGCATCGACCCCGGCGAAGAGGGCGGCCAGTGCCGCGCGCAGCACCGGCAGGGTCGAGTCCAGCGGCGGTTCGGGCGGGGCGTGCAACGGCACGTGGTAGTGCACCCGCCACGGGCCGGGCAGCCCGGCGTCGAGAGCGAGATCGAGGTCGTCGGCGGCCCACCGGGGATCCGCCGGGTCGTGCGACCCGGCGCAGCCGACGGTACGGGTCTGGTGCAGGAACCGCGGCTCGACCCAGCGGCGCAGCGCGGCCGTCTCGCCCGCCGGGTCGGTGGCCTCCAGCGCGGCGGACACCTGCACCTTCACCACCGGCAGGCCGGCCGCGGCCAGCCGGTCGAGGGCGATGCTCGGCTCCTCCCACGCGCAGGCGAGATGGGCCAGGTCCAGGCAGACGCCGAGCCGCTCGGTGTCCATCCCGGACAACGCCGACACCGCCTGCGCGCTGCTCTCCACCACGCAGCCGGGCTCCGGCTCGAAGCCGACCCGGATCACCCGGCCGCTGTCCCGCTCGACCGCGGCCAGGCCGGCGGCGAGCTGGTCGAGACGCCGCCGGGCCGCGTCCGCACTGGCGGTGTCCCAGGGCGTACGCCAGGCCAACGGCAGGGTGGAGATCGAGCCTCGGGCGGCGTCGTCGGGCAGCAGGTCGGTCAGCACCCGGGCCAGATCCACTGTGTAGTCCAGCCGCTGCTGCGTGGTCCAGTCCGGCTGGTAGACCGCGCCCTTGACCACCGGCGCCTGGAAGGCGGCGTACGGGAAGCCGTTGAGCGTGACCACCTCCAGCCCCCGTACCGTCAACTCGGTGCGCAACCGACGGCGGGCGTCCGCGTCGGCGGCCAGTTCGGCGGCGACCGGGGCGGCCAGCCACAGGCCCAGGCCGAGCAGGTCGGCACCGAGCGCCGTACGGACCGGCAGCGCGTAGCGGTCGAGTTGGGCGAGGATGCCGGCGAGGTCCTCGGCGGGATGCACGTTCGTGCAGTAGCCGAGGTGGATGGTGCGCCCGCCGGCATGCCGTAGTCGCATCAGCCGCCGCCGCGCAGGATCGAGTTGCCGGCGAAGGTGGCTTCGGCACCGTCACCGTCGCTGAGGTCGAGCCGACCCGACTGCCCGTAGAACTCGATCGGGTTGCGCCAGAGCACCCGGTCGACGTCCTCGTCGGTGAACCCGGCAGCCAGCATCGCCTCGCCGGTGGCCCGGGTCAGCAGCGGATCCGACCGCCCCCAGTCGGCGGCGGAGTTGACGAGCATCCGCTCGGTTCCGTACGCCTTGAGCAGTTCGACCATCCGGGGCGGCGACATCTTGGTGTCCGGATAGATCGAGAAGCCGAGCCAGCAGCCGGTGTCCCGGACCTGCTTCACGGTCACCTCGTTGAGGTGGTCGACCACCACGCGCCCCGGTTCGATGCCGGACTCGGCGACCACGGCCAGGGTGCGGTCGACACCGCGGGCCTTGTCCCGGTGCGGGGTGTGCACCAGCGCCGGCAGGTCGTGGGCGACCGCCAGGGCGAGTTGGGCGGCGAAGGCGGCGTCCTCCTCCGGCGTCATCGAGTCGTACCCGATCTCGCCGACCGCGACCACGCCGTCCTTCTCCAGGTAGCGGGGCAGCACGTCGAGCACCGGCCGGCAACGCGGGTCGTTTGCCTCCTTCGGGTTGAGCGCGACCGTGGCATGGTGCCGTATCCCGAACTGCCCGGCCCGGAACGGCTCCCAGCCGACAAGCGAGTCGAAGTAGTCGGTGAACGATCCGACGTTGGTACGCGGCTGGCCCAGCCAGAACGCCGGCTCCACGATCGCCTGCACCCCCGCGGCGGCCATCCGCTCGTAGTCGTCGGTGGTGCGGGACGTCATGTGGATGTGCGGGTCGAAGATGCGCATCACGCCTCCCTGTGGTGCGGTTGGCTGCCGGCGGTCAGCCGGTCCAGCAGCGCGGTGGCGTCGTCGGGCATGCTCCGGCCCGCGGCCTGCCGTTCGGCGGCGAGCCCGGCGAGCATCACCGCCAGTTCCCCGTCGGCGCGGGCGTCGAGATCCGCCACCACCGCCAGCGGTACGCCGGTGAAGACGCACTTGAGCACCGCCTGCCGCCAGGTCGACGCGTCGAGATGTGCCGCGTACGGGCCGAGGGCTGCGGCGACCAGCCGGGTGTCGTTGGTACGCAGCGCGTCGTGCAGCAGCGGCACCCCGGCCGCACCGATCGGCAGCAGCGGCAACGCCTTGAGCACGGCCCGTTTCTCGGCGGCGTCGCCGGTGCGGTACAGCGCTTCGGCCCGCTCGGCGTGCTCGGCCTGCAGGTTGGCCAGCAGCAGCGCGCGGGCCGCCTCGTCAGCGGTCCACCCGGGCAGGTCGGTCAGCTCGGCCCGGCCGCAGCGCCGGCCGACCGCCGGGAAGAACCTCGTGATCGCCGACGGCTGTGCCGCGACGCCCGCCAGGGCCGCCACCAACCAGTCCGGGTCGGGTATGCCCCGCAGGGCCGCCCGCAGGTCGTCCGATCTCATCGCCGTCCTCACCCCTCTCATGTCGCGCTGCCTCGTCATCGCAGACCCGGGTCGTCCCCACGGCCCCTTTGCTCTGCTTCAACCCACGCAGCGGTCGCTGTCCGGATATCGGACGCCAGTGATGCGTCCGGTGAAGCAGAGCAAAGGGGTTCGGTAGGAATGTCGTCCGCCGCGGCGGCACGCTCAGCAGTGCCGGCCACCGGCGTGGCCAGGGCGGGCAGCGCGGTGGAGGCGATGCGGAGGTAGTCCAGCGATCGGGCTGCTACGGCCGGTGCGGCGTGCGAGTGGCGGGGCAGCTCGACCGCGACCAGGCCTCGGTAGTCGACCTCGCGCAACGCGGCCAGCACCGGCGGGAAGTCGATCTCGCCCTCGCCGAACTCCAGATGTTCGTGCGTACCGCGCCGCATGTCGTCGATCTGCACGTTGACCAGGTGGTTGCCGACGTCACGGACGCAGTCGGGCACGGACAGCGACTCCAGGCAGCGGCAGTGTCCGATGTCGAGGGTGATGCCCAGGCAGGCCGGTGCGCCGAGCGCCGCGTGCAGCCGCCGCCAGCCGGCGATGTCCTCGACCAGCATGCCCGGCTCGGGTTCGAAACCGAGCGTCACGCCGGCCCGGTCGGCCGCCTCGACCACTGTGGCACAGCCGGCCACCAGGCGGTCCCAGGCCAGGGTCGGTGCGACCGCCTCGGGGCGTACCCCGGCCCAGAAGGAGACCGCCTCGGCACCGAGGTCGGCGCCGATGGTTACGGCCCGGCGCAGGAACTCCACCCGCAGCGCGGCGTCGTCGTGCAGCAGTGTCGGGGCGTGCTTGCGCCACGGGTCGAGCAGGTACCGGGCACCGGTCTCGATCACCACGGCGAGGCCGAGGTCGGTCAGCCGACGCGCGACGGCGTCGACCCGCCGGGCCAGTTCCGGCGCGAACGGGTCGAGATGGTCGTGGTCCAGGGTCAGCGCGACGCCGACGTAACCGAGGTCGGCGATGACCGCCAGCGCGTCGTCGAGACGATGGTTGGCGAAGCCGTTGGTGCCGTACCCGAAGCGTAGGCCGCCAGGCCCGCCGACCGGGGGGACGGGCCTGCCCTCGGCAGCGGTCATGTCGGGGAGACCTTCCGGGCCAGCCGTCGAGCCAGTGGTGCCGCCGCCGCCACGGCCACCCCGAGCAGGCCGGCACCGGCCCGTGCGGTCAATGCGCCCTGCAGGGCGGGCAGACCGGTGATGCCGGCACCGACCGCCGCGCGGACCCGGCCGGCGGTGGGCTCGC
Source organism: Micromonospora maris AB-18-032 (assembly GCF_000204155.1). NCBI lineage: Bacteria > Bacillati > Actinomycetota > Actinomycetes > Micromonosporales > Micromonosporaceae > Micromonospora > Micromonospora maris. The sequence goes on from NC_015434.1 coordinate 5,244,127, forward strand.
TGACCACCCGAGCCTGCGCGGCGCCGTAGCGGGCGGCGTACCACCCGGCGAGAACGGCCGGCAGCGCCGCCACTACCGCGCCGACCGCACGGCGGCCGACTCCGAAGCGCTCGCCGCGGCGGGGGCCGTGCGCCTGCCGGGCGGCGGGGTCTTCCGCACGGAGGGCGGGGGGTACCGCGGCGCTCGCCGCGACCAGGGCGGTGCCGGCGAGCGTACGCAGCGGCAGCGCCTTGTCAGCGCCGTCGACCTCGCGTCGGGACAGGGCGGTGACGGTCCAGGTGTGTGCGGCCACGGTCACCGCTGCCGGTAGTGCCCGGAGCGGGCGGCCACCGGCGGCACCGAGCAGCACGTCCAGCCCACGGCAGGCGGCCATCACGGCCGGGCCGGCGGCGGTGTTCTTGGCCAGGAGGTCGTACCCCCAGATGGTGGCGGCCAGCGGCACCGCGACGGCGGCGGCGCGGCGTCCCCCGGCGGCGGCGGCGAGGCCGACGCCCGCGGCGGTGAGGCCGGCGGCGAGGCCGACCGCCGCGCCGGGGCTGATCCGCCCGCTCGGGATGGGCCCGCTCCGGGCGTTCGACCGCGTCCAGCTTTCGGTCGGCCCAGTCGTTGGCGGCCATGCCGGCCCAGTAGAGCAGCACCGACGCGGTCGCCAGAGCCGGCGTACGGGGACCGAGCGCGCCGGCCGCGGCGGCACCGGCGACCACGTCACCGGGCACCGAGAGGGCGGCCGGGGCCCGGACCAACTCGACGAGGTCAGCCACGCGGGTCATCGGTGCCTCCGGTGTGCAGCCGGTGGGCGAACTCGCACAGCCGGGTCCACTGGTCGGCCAGCGAGTGGGTGCCTTCCCCGAGCGGGTCCTTGAAGAAGAAGGCCAACTCGGTCAGCGGCCCGCTACGGCCGGCGGCGTGCGCGGCGGCGGCGAGCCGGGCCAGGTCGAGCACGAGCGGGGCGGCCAGCGCCGAGTCGCAGCCGTGCCAGGTGAACTCCAGGCGCATGCCGGTGCCGAGGAAGCCGGCGAAGGTGATCAGGTCCCAGGCGGTCTTGAAGTCGCCCAGTTCCTCGACGTAGTCGATGCGGGTGTCGCCCTGGGGCAGGTAGCCGAGCGTCTCGCCGAGCACCCGCTGCTTGCTGCGTACCTTGGCGGCGTTGGCGGCCGGGTCGGCCAGGGTGGCGCCGTCTCCCCCGCCGAGCAGGTTGGTGCCGGACCAGGAGCGCACGTGCAGGTTGCGCATCGCGAACATCGGAGCCAGTACGGACTTGAGCAGCGTCTCGCCGGTCTTGCCGTCGTGCCCGGCGTACGGCACCCGGTGCTGCTCGGCCAACGCGCTAAGCGCCGGCAGCCGCAGCCCGGTCGACGGGGTGAAGTCGACGTACGGGCAGCCCGCCGTCACCGCCGCGTACGCGTACAGCGAGCTGGGTGGCAGCACCTCGTCGGGGCCGGTGAGGGCGGCGCTGAGCGCGGCCGGGTCGGCGTGGGCGGGGTGTGGCTCGGGGGCCGCTTCGGTGGCCGAGACGTTGACCACCACGACCCGGGCCAGCCCGTGTCGGTCACGGAACCCGGTGAGGTCGCGGACGATCGCGGCGGCCCGGTCGGCCTGGCTGCCGTCGGTCGGCGCGGGACGCAGTTCCTGGTCGACCGCGGCCAGTTCCTCGGGCAGTGCGGCGACCAGTCGAGCGGGCAGCACCCCGGCGGCGGCGAGCGTCTCGGCCCGCTTGGCCAGTGGGGTGGCGACCACGTCGTGCCCGCCGAAGACCAGGTCGGAGAAGGTCGGTAGGGCGGGACCACCCACCGCGGGCAGTTCGGTGACACACCCGGTCGGCCTGGTCAGCCCGGCGCGCAGCGCGAGCGCCCCGACGATGCTGGTGGTCGCGACCGAGCCGCGCGCTCCCACCAGCCAGACACCCGTACGCATGGCGCTCCTTCCCGTTCGATGGGACCGTCCTGGGGATGTTGCGCCCCGTCCGCCGTCCGCTCCGATGCGAGTCACCGACCGGCGCCGACGTCGGCGGCGTCACCGCCGGACCGGCGACCCGGAGCGGTACGGACGGACGGGGCTGGCAGGCAGCGACGGTCGGCGTCTCGCCTCTGCCTACCCGCATCCGGTCCGGCCGCATGGCAGCGCGACCGGCCGGACGACGACTGAAACTCCTCCGGTGGTAGCCCCGGGTGGGTCCTGGGGCCGGTTGGTGACGAATCGGGCGGCGGTCCTCCGGTGCGGCCGGGGAATCCCGGTCCGACCGCACCGGAGGAACCGCATTGCTCGTGCCTTGCGGGCCGGGCAGCCCGAGGGCACGTCCTCCGGTACCCGACCCGTTCCGGCTGCGGGGCGCAACCGCGGCCGGCCCTCGCCGGTCGGGTACCGAAGGTGGCTCAGGCGGTGGCCGTCGCCAGTGCCGGCTCCACAGCGGTCCACAAGGACCCCAGTTCGGCCGACCGGACCACCGCGTCCAGCACCAGTTGCACCTGCAACGCCTCGGCGAAGGACGGGCTCGGGTCGACCCCGGTCGCCACCGCCTCGATGAAGTCGCGCATCTGGTGGGTGAAGGAGTGCTCGTACCCGATGATGTGCCCCGGCGGCCACCAGGCCGACAGGTACGGGTGATCGCTCTCGGTCACCAGGATCCGGCTGAAGCCCTGCTCGGCGGCGGGTCGCGTCGCGTCGTAGTACTCCAGCTCGTTGAGTCGCTCCAGGTCGAAGGCGACGGTGCCCAGCGACCCGTTGATCTCCACCCGGAGAGCGTTCTTACGCCCGGTGGCGAACCGGGTCGCCTCGTACGTGGCCAACGCTCCACCGTTGAGCCGGGCGACGAAGATCGCCGCATCGTCAACGGTGACCGGTCCGGTGGCGGCGCTGCCCCCGTCGGTCTGCGCGGCCAACCCGCTGGACTCGCTCGGCAGCGGCCGTTCCTTGACGAACGTCTCCGTCACCGCGCTCACGCCGGTGATCTGCTGGCCGGTGACGTACTGGGTGAGGTCGATGATGTGCGCACCGATGTCACCGAGCGCGCCGGAGCCGGACACCTCCTTACGCAGCCGCCAGACCAGCGGGAACTGCGGGTCCACGATCCAGTCCTGCAGGTAGGTGGCCCGCACGTGCCGGATCTCGCCGAGCCGCCCCTCGGCGACCAGCTGGCGCATCAGCGCCACCGCGGGCACCCGCCGATAGTTGAATCCGCACATCGACCGCGCCCCGCCGGCGCGGGCGCTGGCCGCCGCGGCGGCCATCTCCTGTGCCTCGGCGACTGTGTTGGCCAGCGGCTTCTCGCACAGTACGTGCTTGCCGGCGGCCAGCGCGGCCAACGCGATCTCGGCGTGGCTGTCACCCGGTGTGCAGATGTCCACCACGTCGATGTCTGGTCGGGACACCAGCTCCCGCCAGTCAGTGGTGTGCTCGTCCCAGCCGAGCCGGTCGGCGGCCTCGGCCACCTTTCCGGAGTCCCGGCCGCAGATGAGCGCCATCCGGGCCCGCGCCGGCAGGTCGAACACCCGGTTCACGGTGCGCCACGCCTGTGAGTGCGCGGCGCCCATGAACGCATAGCCGACCATGCCGACCCGCAGTTCGTTGTCGTTCGTGGACAAGGTTGGGTCTCCCCCCGGTCGTGTCAGAACCCGAGCTTGAGGTAGTTGCTCGCGTTCTCCTTGGTGATCGTTTCGGAGGCGAGGACGATCTCCTTGGGCACCTGGAGCTCCACCAGGTCGGACATGCCCCGCTCCTGGCCGATCAGCCGGGCCAGCGAGATGGCCGAGGAGGCCATCGACGGGCTGTAGGTCACCGTCGCCTTGAGCACCGTGTTGTCGGCCTGGATGTCCTCCATCGCCTTCTTCGAGCCGGCGCCGCCGACCATGAAGAACTCGTTGCGGTTGGCCTGGCTGATCGCCGCCAGGACACCGATGCCCTGGTCGTCGTCGTGGTTCCAGATCGCGTCGATCTTCGGCAGGGCCTGGAGCAGCTGGCTCGCCTCACGCTGCCCGGAGTCGACGGTGAACTCGGCCGCCCGCCGGTTGGCCACCTTGAAGTTGTGCTGGGCCAGGGTGTCGTTGAAGCCCTGCGTACGCTCCTGGGTCAGCTCCAGCGAGTCGATGCCGGCGATCTCGGCGATCACCGGGTTGCTGATGCCCTTGGCCTTGAGCTGCTCGACGATGAAGGTGGCGGCGGCCACGCCCATGCCGTAGTTGTCGCCCTTGATCTGCAACCGGTACGCCTTGGCGTCCGGGAAGGCCCGGTCCAGGTTGACCACCGGGATGCCGGCTGCCATCGCCTCCAGGCCGAACGAGTTGAGTTCCTTGCCGTCGTGCGGCAGCAACACGATCACGTCGGGCTTCTGCGCGATCAGCGTGGACAGCGCCGCCCGCTGGGCCGCCGCGTCCGCGCCGGCCTCGACCGTCTTGAACTCCACATCGGAGTACGCGGCGGCCTGCGCCTTGGCGTTGTTGGTGATCGCGGCGATCCAGCCGTGGTCGGCGGCCGGGGCGGAGAAGCCGATGGTCACCCGCTTGCCGGGCTCGGAGTTGCCGCCGCCCTCGGCCGCCTTGGTCTGCGCCTCGGTCGGCGTGGCCTGTTCGTTGCTGGTGCAGCCGGCGAGCAGTACGCCGGCCCCGACGGCCGCCCCGCCGAAGAGCAGCCGGCGGCGACTGTGCTGGGTCATCACGACCTCCTGATTATCAGTGGTGGAGAGGGAATTTGGGTGTGCGAGACCCGACCACCGTCGATGTGCGCCGGTGATCTGGGTGAATCGGTGTTCAGCTGGTGGTCAGCCGGTTGTTGCGACGGAAGAACTGGGACAGGCTGCCGAACTGGACCTGCTGGATCAGGACGGCGGCGACGATGATGCCGCCCTTGACCATGTTCTGGGCCTCGGTGGAGAGGCCGTTGATGGCGAAGAGGTTGGTGATGGTGGCAAAGATGATCACACCGAGCAGGGAGCCGACGATGGTGCCCCGCCCGCCGCTGAGCAGCGTGCCACCGATGATCACGGCAGCGATCGCGTCCAACTCGTAGAGGTTCGCCATCGCCGCCTGGGCCGAGGTGGCCTGGGCGGTGAGCATGATGGCGGCGATGCCGCAGCACAGTCCCGACAGCACGTAGAGCAGCAGGGTGTGCAGCTTGACGTTGATACCGGCCAGCCGGGCGGCCTCCGGGTTGCCACCGACGGCGACCGTACGCCGGCCGAAGGTGGTGCGGTTGAGCAGCACCCAACCGGCGATGACCACCGCGGCCAGGATGTAGACCAGCAGCGGGATGCCGAGCAGGCTGTTGCTGGCGATGCCGTTGATGGTGCTGTTCTGCGAGATCTGGGTCTGCTTGTCGGAGATCTCGGCGGCCAGCCCTCGGGCCGCCACCAGCATGGCCAGCGTGGCGATGAACGGCACCAGTCGCCCGTACGCGATGAGAGTGCCGTTGACCAGGCCGACCGCCATCCCGACGACGATCGCGGTGAAGATCATGCCGGCGGCGCCGAAGCTCTGCGTGGCCACAGTGGTGCACCAGACCCCGGCGAGCGCGACGATCGCGCCGACGGAGAGGTCGATGCCGCCGCCGATGATGACGAAGGTCATCCCGACGGTGACCACCCCGACCACCGAGGCGAGCTTGAGGATGCTGAGCATGTTCGCCCAGACCCAGTCCGGGTTGGAGTAGAGGTCCGAGCGGGTCGCCGCGCCGATCACGAACAGGATCAGCAGCACCCCGATCAGGGCCAGGTTGCGCCGTGCCCCGTCACCGCCGTCGCCGTGCCACCAGGACAGTCGAGCGGTACCGGCCGATGCCTTGTGCCCAGCCACCTCCGTCTCGGCCGGGTCAACCGGCGGCGACTGCGCCGGCAGCTTGGTCGTGGGCGGACTATCGGTCATGCCGCTGCGCCTTCCATCAGGGACCCCGACATCACGAGGTCGAGGACGGTGGATTCGTCGAGTTCGGCGGCGGGAGCGGTACGCACGACCCGCCCCTCCCGCATCACCAGCACCCGGTCGGCCAGGCCGAGCACCTCGGGCACCTCGCTGGAGACCAGCAGCACCCCGACGCCCTGCGCGGCGAGTTCCCGGATCACCTGGTACAGCTCGGCTCGGGCGCCCACGTCCACGCCCCGGGTGGGTTCGTCAAGCAGCAGCAGCCGGGTGCCGCCGAGCAGCCAGCGTCCGACCACCACCTTCTGCTGGTTGCCACCGGAGAGCGTGCGTACCGGCCGGTTCACGTCGCGCGGCCGCATCTCCAGGCTCTCGGCGATCCGGTCGGCCTCGGCCCGCTCCTTGCCGATGTCGGTGAAGCCGAGCCGGGCGTAGCGGGCGAAGGTGGCAAGCGTGACGTTGCGGTAGATCGGCTCGCCGAGCAGCAGAGCCTGGCTCTTGCGCTCCTCCGGGGCCATGCCCAGACCGGCCCGTACGGCCGCACCGACACTGCCGGGCCGCAGCGCCTTGCCGGCCATCCGCACGGTGCCCGACTCGGCGCGACGGGCGCCGTAGATGGTCTCCAGCACCTCGGAGCGGCCGGAGCCGACCAGCCCGGCGATGCCGACGATCTCGCCGGCCGCGACGGTGAGCGAGACGTCGGCGAACTCGCCGGATCGGGTCAGCCCGTCGACTTCGAGCAGCTTCTCGCCGACCGTGGTGTCGGCGGAGGGCTCCGGGAAGACGTACTCGATGGTGCGGCCGGTCATCCGGGAGACCAGGTCGCGGGTCGGGGTGTCGCGGGCCGGCAGGTTCGCCGCGGTGGTCCGGCCGTCCTTGAGGACGGTGACCCGGTCGCCGATCTCGCGGATCTCCTCCAACCGGTGGGAGATGTAGATGACCGCGATGCCCTGTGCGGTCAGCTCACGGATGATCCGGAACAGGTTCTCGACCTCGTCGTGGGCGAGCACCGCGCTCGGCTCGTCCATGATGATCAGTCGGGCCTCGTGGGAGAGCGCGCGGGCCATGCTGACCACCTGCTTGCCGGCCGCCGGCAGCGCCCGGACCATCCGCCCGGGCGGGATCTCGGCGTGCCCGAGGCGACCGAGGATCTGCCGGGTACGGCGGGCCATGTGGCCCCGGCGGATGAAGCCCAGGCTGCGCGGCTCGTGGCCGAGGAAGGCGTTCTCGGCCACCGACAGGTCCTCGACCAGGTCGAGTTCCTGGTAGATGGTGGCGATGCCGGCGCGCATGGCGGCCTGCGGGTTGGCGAAGCTGACCGGCTGACCCCGCCACTCGACCAGCCCCGAGTCGGGCCGGTGCACCCCGGCGAGCACCTTGATCAGGGTGGACTTGCCGGCGCCGTTCTGCCCGAGCAGGCAGTGCACCTCGCCCGCGCGGACCTCCAACTGCACCCCGTCCAGGGCGCGTACGCCGGGGAAGGTCTTCACCACGTCGGACAGCCGCAGCACCACCTCACCGGCGACGGCGTCGGCGGGTGCCTCGACCAGGGGACGTCCGGTTTCGCTCATGCCGGCTCTCCACTCCACTTCGGGCCTCGGTCCGTTGTCTGGCGGTGGTTCACGTCGCCTCCCCGAAGGCCAGGTCGCTGGCGAGCACGGCGGCACCGGCGACGCCGGCGCGCGAGCCCAGTTCGGAGAGCACCACCGGGAGGTTGCCGGTGGCCAGCGGCAGCGAGCGGCGGTAGACCACGCTGCGGATCTCGGCGAGCAGCACGTGCCCGAGCTGGGCGAGTCCACCACCGATCACGATCATCGACGGGTTGGTGAAGCTGACCAGCCCGGCGAGGACGCTGCCCACCCGCCGACCGCCCTCGCGGATGAGCTGGATGCAGGTCACGTCGCCCTCGACCGCACCGGCGGCGACGTCCAGGGCGGTGACCGTGCCGTTGGCGGCCAGCCGCTCGGCCAGCGCGGGCGAGGCGCCGGTACGCGCCGCGGCGGTGGCGTCCTTGGCCAGCGCGGCCCCGCTGAACAGCGCCTCCAGGCAGCCGGCGTTGCCGCAGGAGCAGATCGGCCCGTGCGGGTCGACCTGGATGTGGCCGATGTCCCCGGCACAGCCGTCGGTGCCCCGGTAGACATCGCCGCTGAGGTAGATGCCGCACCCGATACCGGTGCCGATCTTGACGAACAGGAAGTCGTCGACGGAGTGGGCGACGCCGCCGTGCCGCTCGCCGATCGCCATGATGTTGACGTCGTTGTCGACCACGGCCGGGCAGCCGTGCTCGCGGGTGAGCAGTTCCCGGACGGGGAAGCGGTCCCAGCCGGGCATGATCGGTGGGGACACCGGCACGCCGTCGCGGAAGCTGACCGGGCCGGGCACCCCGATGCCGACCGCGTCGAGCCGGTCGTAGGCACCGTCCACCCGGGCCTTGTGCAGCAACTCGCTGACCCGCTGGAGAATGGCTTTGGGCCCGGACCGGATGTCGGCCGACTCCGCGTACGCGGCGACCGGTTCGAGGCGGCCGTTCACCACCTCGACGTCGATGGAGCTGGCACCGAGGTCGACGGCGGCGAACCGCAGGTGCGGGCTGAGTTCGACAAGGGTGGAGCGACGTCCACCGCGGGAGGCGGCCTTGCCGGCCTCGGCGACGAACCCGAGGCTGACCAACCGTTCCAGCTCGGTGAGCAGTCGGGGGCGAGGCATCTCCAGCCGGTCGGCGAGCTCGGCGCGCGACAGCGCGCCCTCGTCACGGAGCAACCGCAGCAACCGTACGTGCAGGGGGTCGGCGGTGTGCACGGCTCACCTCTCCACCAGGCTCGTTCACATCGATGAAATACCGACGTGTAGTGCCCGACACAGTAGGAGCCTTCGATGCGCGGTGTCCAGACCTTAGAGAGAATCGGTGCCAACTTTTGTTGGATCAAGCAAAAGCTACCGCCGGTACGGACCGATCGCCTTTCCCCAGGTCAATAGGGCTCCGAAGAGTCATCTCCCGGGCACCGTTCGCGATCATGATGGGCTTCGATGGATATCCTCTCGACACCCCGACGGAGGCCCGCGCTCCCGGCTTCACACCCGCCGCGCTCCACAAGAACCTTCACGGAGCGTCACCACGCGGTGCCCGACGACTCTCCGATGCTCGGCCGCCGCCGGTTCACCTCCCCTGCAGCCGGCCCGAACAACCGTCGTCGCATTCAATGAGCCTGAATCGACGCCGAGCAAATTGGCTTTCCCCAACGACGGACAGGGGCACATACAACGATGATCGACAATGTCTGCGATCGTGGTTCGGCCGCAGGATTCACTCGTCAGGCCCCCAGCCGCCGGCGAGCAGAGCACGTCTTACGGTGTCGGCTACCTGATCCGGGTGGGTCCGCACCAGCCAGGCCGGAAATTGCAGGACGCGGTCGCCGGTGGTCGAGATGTCGTTCTGATGCTCCAGGTCCGCCACCTGATTGCGGACGTCCACCCAATCGCGTACGTCTCCTTGATGCGTACCGTCGATTTCCACGTGCACCCGCCACGCCCGCCAGTACGCGTCCCACCAGCCGGCCCGTCCGGACCCGTCGGTACGCCGTGACGACAGTTCGGGCTCCGGCAGCCCCGCCCGACGGCAGCACCTGACGAACTCGATCCGACCGTACGCCTGAGCCAGCCCGTCGATGCTCTGGCGGATCACCTGCCGCCGAGGCGCCCGAGGCAACACCTCGAGCACCGCCGCCAACTCCTCCGGCGACACCCGCCCCTGCTGGCACCCACCCGCGACGATCTCCTGCGCCTGCCGAGCAGACGACGCCCACCCGGCCGCATCGACAAGCGCCCGAGCGACGATGGTCCGAGGTGGACGCCCCACCTCAAGGTGCGCGGCGGGCAACACCGTCGTCCGATGCACCGCCACGGCCGCCATGTCGATCGGCATCCCCCGCAGGCTCCGACGACCCGGTCGACGGGCCGACGGCACGAGCACATGCACGGGTTCGATCCGCAGCCCGCGTACCCCGGCCTCGATGGCCGCCGTGGCACCCGCGAGGACCGCACTCGACCCCGCCGCGAGGACCGCCACCCACAACTGCTGTTCCCTGGTCAGCCGCCCGCTGCCGGCCAGCAGCAGGCCCCGACTGATCGAACGCCACCGCCCGGAACGCACCAGCCCTCGCACGGCCCGCTCGCCGAGCACCGTACGGGCCTGCGCGACGGTGAGCACCCCGGCCTGCTCGGCCACGAGCCGCTCCAGCACTCCCGCCCGCTCGTCAGGAACGATCACCCGCCTACCGTGGCCGCCCGATCACCATCTCTCCACCAGATCTTGGACACTTGTCGTTCCCACGCTCGATCTGAGATCGAGTGGTTTCCCTCCGCGGCATAGCCACTCAATCCCAGATCGAGTCGACGCAATCCCGGCGCGTGAGGCGCGGCGCGAAAGAACGGTGCGAGCAGGAGGGGCGGGGGTCAGAGGCCCTCGGGGGTGGTGGCTACGCGGGCCGCTGCGACCAGCTGGTCGGTTTCGGCGATCACGGCCTCGTCGTCCACAGGCGTGCCGACGTCGTAGTGGACCATCCAGGTCAGACCGTCGACGCCGGGTACCCGCCGACCGACGATCCGGCCGGAACCGCCGGGCAGGGCGTGATGCTGGGTGTACGCCACCGACTTGGTGACCCGGGCGCGGACCTGGTGCGGCAGCTCGCCCGGGTCGAGCAGCAGGTAGCGTTCCGCCGGGCGGTCGGCGATGACGAGATAGCCGTCCCGCTCGGCGACCTGCTCACCGACAGTGACGGTCAGTTCCCGGCCCGACCAGACCGCTTTGACGATGTCGTGCCAGCCGATCCGGTGGCCACGGCCGGGCAGCCACAGCCCGAGGTTGCTGGCGACGACCACCCCGTCGCCTTCGCCGTTGCCGACAGCGGCCCAGGCCAGCACCCGCTCGTCGCGTTCCAGGGGTGGCCGGGCGGCGGGCGGCAGCTTGGGTCGGCGACGGAACAACTTGATCATCACAATCCTCCCGCTGCCTGCTCGCGCAGGGCCCGGGCGTGCTGCTCCAACGAGAGCAGCTCACCGAAGGTGGCGAAGTACTCGTCCTTGTTGCTGACCGGGTTGATCCGCTGGATCCGCGACTTGAGGTCCCGGATCCGGGCGGTGACCGATCCCCATTGCAGGCGGGCCATGGTGATCGAGACGTACCGCGGGTCGGGCTCGCCGTCGATCCGCAGCGGCTCGACCGCCAACTCGCCGACCAGGGCCTGGGCCGCGAGGTCCTCGCAGGCGTCGCGTACCGCCTCGACCCAGACCGCACCGGCGGTCGCGGAGGCGGCGCCACCGGCCTCGGCGATGGCGGTACGCACCACCACGTGCACCGGGTGCCGGTAGTCGGTCGCCTCGACCGCGTCGAACATCGGCCCGGCCAGCACCGGCTCCTGGAGGGCCAGTTTGAGCGCCTCCCGCTCGACCATCGACTGCGGACTGTCCACGCTCGGCTCGCTGCGCGCCGGACGCGCCGGGGTGTCCATCGGTCGTCCGGAGGCGGCGGCCAGCACGGCCCGCTGCACCGGCTCGATCTCCATGCCGAGGTCACCGGCGAGCTTGCGTACGTACTCGGGGCGTTTTTCCTGGTCCTTGAGCTTGGCGACGAGCGGCGCGGCCCGACGCATCGCCTCGACCCGCCCGTCGACGGTGTCCAGGTCGAACCGGCTGATCACGTGGCGCAGCGCGAAGTCGACGAGCGGCTCGCGGCGCGCGACCAGGTCACGGACGGCCAGGTCGCCCTTTGCCAGGCGCAGCTCGCACGGGTCCATGTTGTCGGGGCTGACCGCGATGAAGGTACGCCCGACGAAGCGCTGATCGTCCTCGAAGGCGCGCAGCGCTGCCTTCTGCCCGGCGGCGTCCCCGTCGAAGGTGAAGATGATCTCCCCTGCCACGGCGTCGGTGTCCAGCAGCAGCCGGCGCAGTACGCCGATGTGGTCGCCGCCGAAGGCGGTGCCGCAGGTCGCCACCGCGGTCGGTACGCCGGCCAGGTGGCAGGCCATCACGTCGGTGTAGCCCTCGACCACCACCACCCGGCCCTGCTTGGCGATCTCCCGTTTGGCCTGGTCGATGCCGTAGAGCACCTGCGACTTCTTGTAGATCGGCGTCTCGGGGGTGTTGAGGTACTTCGGGCCGTCGTCATCGTCGAACAGCTTGCGGGCACCGAAGCCGATCACGTCGCCGGTCAGGTCGCGGATCGGCCAGAGCAGCCGACGCCGGAACCGGTCGATCAGGCTGCCCGAGCGGGCGGGTCGGGACAGCCCGGCGGTGACCAGTTCGTCGTGACTGAACCCGCGCTGGCGCAGGTGTCGAGTGAGCGGGTCCCAGCCCTCGGGGGCGAATCCGCAGCCGTACCGTTCGGCGGCGGCCCGGTCGAAGCCGCGCTGGGCCAGGAACTCCCGGGCGGCACGCGCCCCGGCCGTGGTGAGCTGGGCGGTGTAGAACTCCGCCGCGGCGGCGTGCGCGGCGACCAGCCGCTGCCGCTGGCCCTGCTGCGGTCGCTCCCGGCGGGGGGTGGACCGGTCGTCCTCCACGTACCGCAGTTGCAGGCCGACCCGGGCGGCGAGCCGCTCCACCGCCTCGACGAAGCTCAGATGCTCGGCGTCCATCAGGAACTTGATGGCGTCGCCACCGGCACCGCAGCCGAAGCAGTACCAGACGTTACGAGCGGGCGAGACGTTGAACGACGGACTCTTCTCGTCGTGGAACGGACACAACCCCTTCAGGTTGCCCGCACCCGCCGACTTCAAGGTCACCGTGTCGGAGATCACCTCAGCGATGGAGGCCCGCTCCCGAACCAGCGCGATGTCCTCGTCCCGAATCCGCCCCGCCACACCCCCACCCCCTTCTGCTCACATCCTCCCCTGCCCACCCCCGCCCCCGATTCCCGGGTTGGCCATGAGGTGGCTGGCACTACCTGGCCGCCGTCGGCCTCGTGATCACCGGGCGGGGAGCGGTTGGGGTTGTTCGTCGGCTTCGACCTGGCGGTTCCAGTCGGGTTTGGTGGCGCGCCAGCCCTCGTCGTCGAAGCCCTTACGCCAGTAGCCGGAAATGGACAGGGCCTCGCGGGGCACGGCCCGCTCGACCCGCAGCAGGCGGCGCAGCTCGCGGACGAAGCTTGCCTCGCCGTGGACGAAGGCGTGCACCGTGCCGGGCGGGAACTCCAGCTCACGGACGGCGGAGACCAGGGCCGCACCGACCGGGCCTCCGCCGCGGTGCAGCCAGGTCAGCTGCACCGTGCCGGGGCTGGGCAGCGGCTGCTCGTCGGCCCGGCCGTCGACCTCGACGAAGACGTGCGCGGGCGCGCCCACCGGCAGCCGGGCCAGGGACGCGGCGATCGCCGGCAGGGCGCTCTCGTCGCCGACCATCAGGTGCCAGTCGGCGTCCGGGCTCGGCGCGTACGCCCCACCGGGGCCGGTGAACAACACCTCGTCGCCGGGTCGCAAGGCGGCGGCCCAGGGCCCGGCGAGGCCGGCGTCACCGTGGTACACCACGTCGACGGTCATCTGCCCGGTCGCGGCGTCCCAGTCCCGCACGGTGTACGCCCGCAGCCGGGGCCACTGCTCGCGGGGCAGTTCCCGCTTGATCGCGGCAAGTTCCATCGGGCGCGGGTAGTCGACCCCCGGCACCGGGAAGACGAACTTGATGTAGTGGTCGGTGAACTCGCCCACCGGCAGGCCGATCAGCTCGGGCCCGCCGAACACCAATCGGACCACGTGCGCGGTGGGTCGTTCGGTGCGGACCACGCGGGTGGCGGTGACTGTCTTCGGGCGCTCCGTCATCTGGTTAGGCTAACCTCACCCACCGCCCCCCGGCCGGGCGGCATCAGTCGATCATGCCGGCGGGCCAGGCGAGAGCGGCAGCCGGGCGGCGTCAGTCGACCAGGCGGGCGTGCCAGGCCAGGGCGGCCGGGTCGGTGAGGGAGGCCACCTGGTCGACCACCACCCGCAGCCGGCCCGCGTCGTCCGGGGCGGCGTGCCACAGCGGGGCGAACACCGGGTCGAGGGCCTCGGGGGCCTGATCGGTGAGCACCCGTACCAGGTCGGTGATGATCTCCTGTTGCCGCTGGTAGCGCCCCTGCGCCCCGGGGCGACGCATGACGTAGCGCAGGGCGATGCCCTTGAGCAGGGCGCACCGGGCCCGCAGCGAGCGGGGCACCACGAGATCGGCCGCGTAGCGACGGTGCGGTCCGGGACCGAACCGGGCGGTGGTGGCGGCGACCGCGTCCGCCACGAAGCGGCCGGTGAGCACGCTTGTCGTGGCCTTGAGCGCGGCCTGGGCGCGGTGGCTGCCGTCGTAGCCGGCCAGCGGGGCGAGCAGTGGGTCGGCCAGCACCTCCATCAACACCTGGCCGAGGTAGTCGGGCGGCTCGCCGGAGTAGGTGGCGGCCACGTCGGCGCAGAGGGCGGCCCGCTCGTCGGCGTCGGCGAGCAGCAACCCCAACGTGAGGTATCCGCCGTGGATGCCGTCCTCCACGTCGTGCACCGAGTACGCGACGTCGTCGGCCCAGTCCATCACCTGCGCCTCCAGGCAGCGCCGCTCGCCGGGCGGCGCACCCTGGCGCAGCCAGTCGAAGACCGGCCGGTCGTCGGCGTACACCCCGAACTTGCGCCGGCCCGGCCGGCGTGGCCAGGGGTACTTGCTGACCGCGTCGAGGCAGGCGCGGGTGAGGTTCAGCCCGACGGAGGTGCCGTCGGCGTCGTACACCTTGGCTTCCAGGCGGGTCAGCACCCGCAGCGTCTGCGCGTTGCCCTCGAAGCCGCCGCAGGCGGCGGCCACCGTGTCCAGGGCGGCCTCGCCGTTGTGTCCGAACGGCGGGTGTCCCAGGTCGTGCGCCAACCCGGCGGTGTCCACGACGTCCGGATCACAGCCCAGCCGCGCGCCCATCTCCCGGGCGATCTGGGCCACCTCCAGCGAGTGGGTCAGCCGGGTACGCAGGAAGTCGTCCGTGCCGGCCGTGTGCACCTGGGTCTTCGCGGCGAGCCGGCGGAACGCCGCCGAGTGCAGCACCCGGGCCCGGTCCCGCTCGTACGGCGAACGGCCTCCCCCGGCGTCCTTGACCGGCTCCGTCACCCGCCGCTGCGCGTCAGTCGTCACGCGGTGCGAGTATGCAGAACTCGTTGCCCTCCGGGTCGGCGAGCACCGTCCAGTCGGTACCGTCCTGGCCCACGTCGACGTGCCGGGCACCCATGTCGACGAGCCGTTCCACCTCGGCCTCCCGGTCGGCCGGGCGCAGGTCGAGGTGGAGCCGGTTCTTGCTCTCCTTGGCACCGGTGACCGGTACGAAGACGATGCCGGGCAGCCGGTCGACGGACTGCCGGATCTCCACCTCGTCGGGCTGCTCGGTGATCACCTGGTAGCCGAGCGCCTCGGCCCACCAGCGGGCCAACCGGGCCGGATCGCGGGCGTCGATGGTCAGGCTCGCCCAGACGACGGTCATGCCGACACCTCCGGTCGGTCACCGGCAGGACCCGACAGCCCGGTACGCACACTCATCCGGCCACCCCTTTGCGACGACGGTCCTCCGGCGAGCATCAGGTTACGCCCGACCGCGCCGGACGGCGCGACGACGAACTGAGGCCGACGAGTTCACATCCTCCGATCAGACTAGAGTTGTCGTCCGATTGCCGACGGTCACGGGATCGCGTTTATCGACGCCCACGGGTAGCGTCGCCAACGCGGAACGTCACCTGTTGAGGCGGAGACACGACCGGTGGGAGAGACACGCTCGTGAACGCGGAAACGATGATGGGCACCGAGTTGCAGGCGCTGCGCCGACGCCGACCCGAGGTCACCGGCGCGGTGCTCGCCGGCACGGACGGCCTGTTGATTTCCAGCGACCTGCCCACGACGGACGCCACCTACCTGGCAGCCCTGGCCGCCGCGAACTTCGGCGTCGGCAACCGGATGGCGGCAACGGTCCGGCAGGGCCCGTTCCACGAGTCCGTGGTGCACACCGCAGCCGGTTGTGTGATCACCTATCCGGCCGGCGGGGATGTCCTGTTGACAGTGGTCACCGCCCCCGGCGCCGACCTGGTGGCGCTGCGCGAGGAGGCGCTGGCGATGGTGCATCGGGCCGGGCCGACGCTTGCCGCCTGCCGCCGATCGACGCCGATGCCGCCGCTGCAGACCGACGGGCGCGCCCCGCTGGCCGTACGCACCCCGATGGCCAGCCTGCCCGGCCCACGTCCCCGTCGGGACCCGCACATCACCTGGCGGCGGCCACCGATCTGAGCACCGGCCGGGTCGGCGGACGATCGCCCGCCGACCCGATCAGTTCAGCGACTGTCCGAGCCCGCCGTGACCACGGCCGCCCGGCCCGCCTCCAGCCGGGCCACCGGCACCCGGAACGGCGAGCAGGAGACGTAGTCGAGCCCGACGGAGTGGAAGAAGTGCACCGAGTCGGGGTCGCCGCCGTGCTCGCCGCACACGCCCAGCTTGAGGCCGGGGCGAGCGGCCCGACCCTCCTCGGCCGCGATCCGCACCAGCCGGCCGATGCCGTCGGCGTCGATCGACTCGAACGGCGAGATGCCGAAGATGCCCAGTTCCAGGTAGCGCCAGAAGAAGGCGCCCTCCACGTCGTCGCGGGAGAAGCCCCAGCCCATCTGGGTCAGGTCGTTGGTGCCGAAGGAGAAGAACTCGGCCGCCTCGGCGATCTGCCCGGCGGTCAACGCCGCCCGGGGCACCTCGATCATCGTGCCGATCAGCACCTCGACGTCGCTGCCGCCGACCACCTCGGCGATGATCTTTTCGGCCTCGGTGCGTACCGTCTCCAGTTCCTGCACCGCGCCGACCAGCGGGACCATGATCTCCGGGCAGGCGCGCACACCCTGGCGGGTGCACTCCACGGCGGCCTCGGTGATCGCCCGGACCTGCATCGCGAACAGGCCGGGGATGACCAGACCGAGGCGTACGCCGCGCAGCCCCAGCATCGGATTCTCCTCGTGCATCCGGCGTACGGCGGCCAGCAGCGCCTCCTCCTTGGCCACGTCCTCGCCGCGTTCCTGGGCCACCGCCACGTCGACGGCGAGCTGTTCCAGCGGGGGCAGGAACTCGTGCAGCGGCGGGTCGATCAGCCGGACGGTGACCGGTTGCCCGTCCATCGCCCGGAAGATCTCCACGAAGTCGGCCCGCTGCAACGGCAGCAGCGCGGCGAGCGACTCGTCCCGCTCGTTGGCGTCGCGGGCCAGGATCAACCGCTCGACCAGTTCCCGCCGGTCGCCGAGGAACATGTGCTCGGTGCGGCACAGGCCGATGCCCTGGGCGCCGAAGCGCCGCGCCCGCGCCGCATCGGCGGCCGTGTCGGCGTTGGTGCGTACCGTGAGCCGCCGCGTGGCATCGGCGTGCGACATGATCCGGTGTACGGCCCTGACCAGCGCGTCGTCGGTGGCCTCCGGGTCGAGTTCCCCCTCGAAGTACTGCACCACCTCCGACGGGGTGGCCGGCACCTCGCCCAGGTAGACCTTGCCGGTGGTGCCGTCGATGGAGACCACGTCGCCCTCGGTGACCGTCTGCCCGGCCACGGTGAACCGCCGTTTCGGCACGTCGATGTCGAGTGCGTCGGCGCCGGAGACGCAGGTCTTGCCCATCCCCCGGGCCACCACGGCGGCGTGGCTGGTCTTGCCGCCCCGTGAGGTGAGGATGCCCCTGGACGCGATCATGCCGTTCAGGTCGTCCGGGTTGGTCTCCCGCCGGACCAGGATGACGTCCTCGCCCTGACCGGCCAGCTCGACGGCGCGGGCCGAGGTGAAGACCACCTTGCCGACCGCCGCGCCCGGCGAGGCGCCGATGCCGGTGGCGACCGCCTCGAAGCCGTGGTCGAGCTGGAAGCGCGGGAACATCAGCTGGGCGAGTTGGGCGCCGTTGACCCGGTGCAGCGCCTCGTCGAGGTCGATCAGGCCCTCGTCGACCAGTTGGCCGGCGATGACGAACGCGGCGGCGGCGGTGCGTTTGCCGACCCGGGTCTGCAGCATCCACAGCTTGCCGCGTTCGATGGTGAACTCGATGTCGCAGAGGTCCTTGTAGTGTCGCTCCAGCCGGGCCATGTAGTCGAGCAGTTCGTCGTAGGCGGCCTTGTTGATCCGCTCCAACTCCTGCAACGGCACGGTGTTGCGGATGCCGGCGACCACGTCCTCGCCCTGGGCGTTGGCCAGGTAGTCGCCGTAGATGCCCTGCGCGCCGCTGGCCGGGTCGCGGGTGAAGGCGACGCCGGTGCCCGAATCCGGGCCGAGGTTGCCGAAGACCATGGCCACCACGTTGACCGCGGTGCCGAGGTCGGCCGGGATCCGCTCCTGCCGACGGTAGATCACCGCCCGCTCGGCGTTCCACGAGTCGAACACCGCACCGATGGCCAGGTCGAGCTGCTCACGGGGGTCCTGCGGGAACTCCCTCCCGGTGTGCTTACTGAAGATCTTCTTGTACGTGTCGACGAGCGCACGCAGGTCGTCCGCGTCCAGGTCCAGGTCGTCGGTGCTGCCCTTGGCCCGCTTGGCCTCGTCGATCGCGTGCTCGAACTCCTCGCCCGGCACCTCGCAGACGGTCTTGCCGAACATCTGGATCAGTCGCCGGTACGAGTCCCAGGCGAACCGCTGGTTGCCGTTGGCCTGCGCGGCCAGCCCGACCACGCTGCGGTCGTTGAGACCCACGTTGAGGACGGTTTCCATCATCCCGGGCATGGAGAACTTCGCCCCGGACCGTACCGAGACCAGCAGCGGGTCGTCCGGGTCACCGAGGCGTCGACCCATGCCCTGCTCCAGGGCGGCCAGGTGCGCGGCGATCTGGTCGGCCAGCCCGGCGGGCTGCTCCCCGCTGGCCAGGTACGCCTGGCACGCCTCGGTGGTGATGGTGAAGCCGGGCGGAACCGGCAGACCGAGGTTTGTCATCTCGGCCAGGTTGGCACCCTTGCCGCCGAGCAGGTCCTTGAGATCCTTGTTGCCTTCGGCGAAGTCGTAGACGTACTTGTGCTCGACCGTTTCCTGCGCTGCCACCAGAGCCTCCCACGCGCCCGGACTGACACTTAACGAAGGTTCAGTTTTCTACCCCGGAAGTACTCGCTGGCAATCCAGGGAGTTGTGCCGATCGGTGGGCGAAGGTTAAGCGAACAACGAGTGGCTCGGGGCCATTCGGTGACAATAGGCACAGCAATCACGACTGTCCGCGATCGTCGCGGTTTCTGGGAACGTTTCCATACGCACGAATACGCATTTGGCGGCCTCGCCGTACTCTTGACGACACGCATTGTGACCACACCTCGCACCATTGCCACCCCTGCCGCGAATACACCCCCCGGAGCCCTCGTTGTCCTCGGAGCCGTCGTTGTCCTCGCCGCCTGACACCCCACCGCAGCCGCTGCACCCGGCCGAGAGCACCACGCGTACCGCCGAGGAGTTGGCGGGCGCGGCGGAGCGGGCGGCGGCGACGCAGCTCGCCCCGGCCGCGCCGGTCCGGCTCGGTTCGGTGGTGCAGCTGGGCGCGGTGGTCCAGTTGGGTTCGGTGGTCCGGCTGGGCGAGGTGATCCCGGCGCCCGAGCGGGTCGAGCCGGATCCCGACGCCGACCACCTGCTGACCGCCGACGCGGTGATCCGGGTCAGCGCCGACCCGGCCGCACTGGCCGTCGGCGAACAACTCGCCGCGCTGCTCCGTCCCGCCACCGGGTACCCGCTGCCGGTGACCGACGTGGTCGGGCAACCGCCCGCCGGCGGCATCGCCCTGCAACTGACCGACGAGGCCGACCTCGGCGCCGAGGGATACCGGCTCGACGTCACACGCGACGGGGTACGCCTGCGCGCCCGCACCGCCGCCGGTCTGCACCACGGGGTGCAGACACTGCGCCAACTGCTACCCGCCGCCATCGAGAGCCGCACCCCGGTCGCCGAGCGGTGGGTGCTGCCCGGCGGGTCGATCCTCGACCGCCCCCGGTACCCGCACCGAGGCGCCATGCTCGACGTGGCCCGGCACTTCTTCGGCGTCGCCGACGTGCTGCGGGTCATCGACCACCTGGCCCGGTACAAGCTCAACCGGCTGCACCTGCACCTCACCGACGACCAGGGGTGGCGGATCGCCATCGACTCCTGGCCCCGACTGGCCGCCGTCGGCGGGGCGACCGAGGTCGGTGGCGGCCCCGGCGGGCACTACACCCAGGCCGACTACCGGCGCATCGTGGCGTACGCCGCCGCCCGGCACATCACCGTCATCCCCGAGATCGACCTGCCCGGCCACACCAACGCCGCGCTGGTCGCCCACCCCGAACTGGCACCCCCGGGAACAACCCCGTCGCCGTACGCCGGCACCGAGATCGGGTTCAGCTACGTCGACCCGACAAGCGAGCGGACGTACGACTTCGTCGCCGACGTCCTCGGCGAACTCGCCGCGCTCACCCCCGGCCCGTGGCTGCACATCGGCGGCGACGAGGCGTTCAAGGTGCCCGCCGAGGTCTACACCCGCTTCGTCGAACGGGTACAACGAATCGTGACCGGGCTCGGCAAGACGGTCATCGGCTGGCACCAGATCGCCCCCGCCGCGCACACCGACGGCCGGATCCTGCAGTGGTGGGGCACCCGCCCCGACGACCCGACCACCGCCGACGCGGTACGCCGGGGCGCCAAACTGATCCTCTCCCCCGCCAACCACGCCTACCTGGATATGAAGTACGCCCCGGACACCCCGATCGGCCACGACTGGGCCGCCCACATCGACGTGCACCAGGCGTACGACTGGGACCCCGCCACCCACCTGACCGACGTACCGGCCGACGCGGTGCTCGGCGTCGAGGCACCGCTCTGGACCGAGTCCGTCACCACCCGCACCGAGATCGAGTTCATGCTCTTCCCCCGACTCCCCGCAATCGCCGAACTGGCCTGGTCCCCCCAGTCCCCCCAGCCCCACCCGTCCGCCCAGTCCGACCGGGCCGCCCAGTCCGACCGGGCCGCCCAGTCCGACCGGGCCGCTCACGACTGGTCCGACTTTCGGCAGCGGCTGGCCGGCCACGCCCCGCGCTGGACGGCGGCGGGAATCGCCTTCCACCGCTCGCCCGACCTACCCTGGCCGGCGCAGCCCTCAGTCCCCGCGCCCCGACCCGCGCCGCCTGCCGAAAGCGCGCCCCATACCGCCCAAGGCTGACGGTCCCGCCCAATGCTGCGCTCAACCCGGACATCGTCTGCAGGATCGGCAACCCGGCGGTCCCACCTCAGCCATCGGTGGGATGTGACCTGACCGGCGTGATCGACCCCATTACGCCGGAATGGCGGTTTCCTGCCGCTCTGGACCCCGCCGTTTCGGCGTAACGGCGAGGGCGGACCCGGCGACGCTCAGGCGATATGTCCGACGAATGCCCCGGTGGCCAGTGGGCTGGGTCACCGTGGCGGCGGAATCATGCCCCCAGCCCGGGCGTTGTACAGGGGGTAACCGCGACGCCCCCTCGACGGCGACGCCCCCGGGACCGGGTCGGAATGACCGCCCCCCACCCGGCGTTACACATCTCCCGGACATCGTGAACGGCCCCCGGCCGGTGAGCAGCCCAGCAGCCTCTCCCGCGATGTTCGTACCGGGCCTCACGCCCGAACAAGGCCAACAGCAGCAGCCCCACACGATGCTGCCTGAGACGGCCCATCCACTTCGCACGATCTCCCCCCTTTTCGCGCGGCACCCGCGACCCCCATCGCTGCCGCGCGCACCCCCGAAACGAAAGGCGGAACACCATCATGCGTACCACCATGCTGCGCAAGACCGCCCTGACCATCGCCGCTGCCGCCGCCACCGCCGGTGGCATCGCCGGCCCCGCCATCGCTGCCCAGGCCGCGCCCGGCACCCCCACCGCCGTGCAGGCCGACCGCAAGCCCGGCGGCGAGCGCCAGCTCGACGTGCGCTACGAAGCGCAGCCCAACTTCTACTACTGCGGCCCCGCCGCCGCCCGCAACGCCCTGAGCGTGCAGGGCAAGAACATCGACGTCCACACCATGGCCAAGGAGATGGGCACCACCGAGGCCGGCACCGACTCCATCAACGACATCACCCCGGTGCTGAACAAGGAGACCGGCAAGGACGTCTACCGCTCGGTGGAGATCCCCGGCGCCAAGGCCGACGACAAGCAGACCGACAAGCTGCGTGAGGACATCAAGCGCACCGTCGACAGCGGCCACGCCGTGGTAGCCAACATCGCCGGCACCACCACCGACACCGACGGCGTCGTCCACAGCTTCGAAGGCGGCCACTACATCAGCGTCACCGGCTACCAGGACGACGGCGACACCGTCACCATCGCCGACTCCGCCAACCCCGCCACCGCCACCTACCAGCTCACCATCGACGACCTCGCCGACTGGATCGCCACCCGCGGTTACACCGCCACCAGCTGACGATCCACCATCGCGAACGGCAAGGGCCGGCCCCGCACGGGGGGTCGGCCCTTGCCGTCGTTCAGCCCGCAGGCGTCAACTCCGGCAGGCTGCCTCGATGGCGAGGCTGTCCTCGTAAACGTGGTGCCGGACGATCCGGCCATCGACCACCGTGAGGTGCAGCGCGAAGCGAGCGGTGAACCGTTTGCCGGTACGGCGTACCGTCTGGGCGACCTGGCCGAACACCACGGCGTCCGGCCCGTCGACGAGGATGCCGGTGACGGTCGCCTCGGCCTGGCCCGGCACGGTGGCCGCAGCCAGCGTGCGGTGGTGGTCGGCGACGTCGGCACGGGTTGAGCGCGGACGGATCCACGGCACATCGAGGTGCTCGCTGCTCGGCCAGTTGACCTGCCAGTCGACCTGGTCGGCGTACAGCTCGGCGACTTGCTCGGGTGCCGCACCGGCGACGATGCGGGACAGCAGCGTGTCGACGGTCTGCCGGGTAGCGGACACTTCACGACCTCCAATGGCAGGGGACAACGGTCACCGTCGGCTGCGTTCGCGCAGCACTGCCGCCGTACGCTCGTCCGCCGGATAGAACGACTCGATGGACAGTTCGGCCAACGTGACGTCCAGTGGCGTACCGAACGTCGCGATGGTGCTGATGAAGGCCAACTCTCCACCGTCGTGCCGCAGTCGCAGTGGCACCACGATGTCGCCTGGGCCGGGCAGTTCGACGTCCGGTTCCGGGCCGTCGCTCGGATAGCCACGTAACTCGCCGTCCAAGGCGGCCAGCCCCGCGTCACCGGCCAGTTCGACCTGCCGTGCCAGCCGAGCCAGCAGGTGCGCACGCCACTGGCCGAGGTTCGCTATGTGCGGGGCGAGGCCGTCCGGATGCAGGCTCACCCGCAGCACGTTCACCGGAGGCGCCAGCAGGTCGGGCGCGACCAGATCGGTGAAGATGGTCAGGCTCTGGTTGGCGTCCACCATCTGCCAACTGCAGTCGACCACCACCGCCGGGTAGGGCTCGTGGCCGGCCAACACCTGCCGGACGGCGGCGCGGGCCGACGCCATCCGGGGGGCGGTCAGCGCGGTCTGCGGGTACGCCGGTGCGTAGCCCGCCGCCAACAGCAGCCGGTTGCGTTCGCGTAGCGGCAGGTCGAGGTGTTCGGCGAGGCGAAGCACCATCTCCGGGCTCGGTCGCGACCGGCCCGTCTCGACGAAGCTCAGATGGCGGGTGGAGATGTCGGCCCGCGCGGCCATCTCCAGTTGACTCAACCGCCGCGCCTCCCGCCA
Source organism: Micromonospora maris AB-18-032 (assembly GCF_000204155.1). Classification (NCBI taxonomy): domain Bacteria; kingdom Bacillati; phylum Actinomycetota; class Actinomycetes; order Micromonosporales; family Micromonosporaceae; genus Micromonospora; species Micromonospora maris. Next base: position 5,267,621 of record NC_015434.1, read on the forward strand.
CCGGCGCAGCGCCGGACCGACCGAGAGCGCCGGCACGGTGGCGGTCACGGCAGCTCCGGCGGTACCGCGTCCAGCGCGGACGGGCACAGGCTCGATCGACACAGCGGTGGGGGCAGGTTCATCGGGTTCCTCGTCCTCGGGCGTCCACGCCAGCGTGCCGGACCACCCGCGCGTAGTCGATTACCTGCCAGGTAATGCCCGAAGGCCGCCGGTCTGCGCTCAGCCGCCGGAGTCGGCCAGTTCGGCGCCCTCGGGGACGGTGTCGTCGTCTCGGCTGGCCAGCCAACCGTCGGGCAGGAAGACCTTGCCCGGGGAATTGGTCCGTCCGCGCGGTTGGCCCAGCGTCTCGGTCGGGAAGGGCACCGTCGGGTCCAGTTTGCCGAGCAGGTCGTCGAGCTGGGCGAGGCTGTCGATCATGGCCAGGGCGCGGCGCAGTTCGCTGCCGATCGGGAAGCCCTTGAGGTACCAGGCAACGTGCTTGCGGAAGTCGGTGCAGCCGTCGCGCTCACCCCGGGCCGGGTTGCGCGCCCCGGCGGTGAACTGCTCGACAAGCAGTTCGGCATGCCGGCGCATGGTCAGCGCCACCTCGCCGAGGGTGGGCAGGCGCCGGTCGGTACGCCCGGCGAAGGCCGCCTCCAGGTCGGCGAAGAGCCACGGGCGGCCGAGGCAGCCCCGCCCGATCACCACCCCGTCGACGCCGGTGTGCGTCACCATCCGCAGTGCGTCGTCGGCCTCCCAGATGTCACCGTTGCCGAGCACCGGCACGTCGAGGGCCTGCTTGAGGGTGGCTATGGCGTCCCAGTCGGCGGTGCCCGAGTAGCGTTGTGCCGCCGTACGCCCGTGCAGGGCGACCGCGGCGACGCCGGCGTCCTGGGCGGCCAGCCCCGCCTCGACGTACGTCAGGTGGTCGTCGTCTATGCCCTTGCGCATCTTGACCGTGACCGGCACCCCGGCGGGTGCGGCGGCGTCCACCGCGGCCTTGACCAGGCGGGCGAAGAGCCGGCGTCGCCAGGGCAGGGCCGCGCCGCCGCCGCGTCGGGTGACCTTCGGCACCGGGCAGCCGAAGTTGAGGTCGATGTGATCGGCGAGGTCCTTCTCGACCACGATCCGCACGGCGGCGGCGGTGATCTCCGGGTCGGTGCCGTAGAGCTGGAGACTGCGCGGGCTCTCGTCCGCCCCGAAGGCAATCATGCGCAGGGTCTTCGGGTTCCGCTCGACGAGGGCGACCGTGGTGATCATCTCGCAGACGTAGATGCCGCCGCCCTGCTCCCGGCAGAGCTGCCGGAAACCGACGTTGGTGATGCCCGCCATCGGCGCGAGCACCACCGGCGGCCACACCTGGTGCCGTCCGATGGTCAACGGCCCCAGCGCAGCACTCGACATCATCACCGCCCAAGTGTAAGGAAGGGCCCCTTCTTAACGCCTCGTGCATAGGAAGGGCCCCTTGTTAACGCGACGCATAACACACTCACGTCGAGGTCGGGGCGCTGTCCACAGCGTGCGCGGTCGTCCACAGATGCCCGGCGCGGGCGGGACACGCGCCGGCACGGCTGGTGATGCTGCGCGGCATGCGTACCCACCCACCCGAGTTCTCCGAGCTGGCGGAGCGGCAACAGCAGATCGTCAGCCGCACCCAACTGCTGGCCTGCGGCTTCGACGACATGTACCTGTACCGGCAGACCCGGCGCGCCCTCTGGCAACGGGTCCTGCCCGCGACGTACGCCCTGGTCACCGGCACCCTGACCGACGAGCAGCGGCGAATCTCGGCGGCGCTGTACGCCGGTGGCGAGGCGCAGCTCACCGGCCTGGCCGCGCTGACCTGGTACGGCTTCAGGCAGAGCCCGCGCAGCGACGACGTACAGCTGATCGTGCCGCATCACGCACGACGCAGGTCCGCAGGTTTCGCGGTGGTCTCGCGGGCTCTCGCCCTGGACGACCGGGCCCGGGCCACGCCGCTGTACCCGGTGTGCTCACCGGCCCGCGCGGTGGTCGACGCGGCGCGCGACCTGCGGCAACTCCGCCCGGTGCGCGCCATCGTGGCCGAGGCCGTGCAGCGGGGGTACGCCGATCTCACGTCCCTGGACGAGGAGATCAGGCGAGCCCGACGCAGCCGGACTGCGTTGATCAGGAAGGCGTTCGAGGAGGTGGCGGCGGGCACCCGATCCGCGCCCGAGGCGGAGTTGCGGGAGTGTCTGGCGGGCAGCAGCGTGCTGAGCGAGATCCACTGGAATCCCCGGCTGCTCGGCGCGGACGGCACGTCGCTGCCGACACCTGACGGCTATCTGGCCGACGCGGCGGTGGCGCTGGAGGTCGACTCGCAGGAGTACCACTTCCGACCTGCGGACTGGACGCGCACGCTCGACCGGCACAACGAGCTGAGTCGGCACGGCATCCTGGTGTTGCACTTCACGCCCGCGCAGATCCGCCGCGAGCCACGCCGGGTGCGCCGCACGGTGGAGGACGCGTACGACTCCCGACGCGGTGTCGGTGCCACGGCCCGGGTATGCGTCGGCCAGCCCACTTGTTAACAAGGGGCCCCTCCTCTACGCCAGGCGTTAAGAAGGGGCCCTTCCTTACACCTCAGCAGCCGGGGAGGTGGTCGATCAGGTAGCGCTCGACCTGGTCCAGGGCGATGCGCTCCTGGGCCATGGTGTCCCGGTTGCGGATGGTCACCGCGTTGTCGTCCAGGGTGTCGAAGTCGACAGTGACGCAGAACGGGGTGCCGATCTCGTCCTGGCGACGGTAGCGGCGGCCGATCGCCTGCGAGTCGTCGAACTCGACCACCCAACGCTTGCGCAGCTGCGCCGCGAGGTCCTTGGCCTTGGGCGAGAGCGCCTCGTTGCGCGACAGCGGCAGCACCGCCACCTTGACCGGGGCCAGCCGCGGGTCGAAGCGCATGACGGTGCGCTCCTCCATCTTGCCCTTGGCGTTGGGGGCCTGGTCGACGTCGTACGCCTCCAGCAGGAACGCCAGCACCGCGCGGGTCAGGCCGGCGGCCGGCTCGATCACGTACGGGACCCAGCGCTCACTCTTGGTCTGGTCGAAGTACGACAGGTCGACCCCGGAGTGCTTGCTGTGCGTGGAGAGGTCGAAGTCGGTGCGGTTGGCGATCCCCTCCAGCTCGGCGAACTCGCTGCCGCCGAACTGGAACCGGTACTCGATGTCGACGGTGCGCTTCGAGTAGTGCGAGAGCTTCTCCTTGGGGTGCTCGTAGAAGCGCATGTTCTCCGCGGAGAGCCCGAGGTCGACGTACCAGTTCCAGCGCTCGGAGAGCCAGTACTCGTGCCACTGCTCGTCGGTGCCGGGCTCGACGAAGAACTCCATCTCCATCTGCTCGAACTCGCGGGTACGGAAGATGAAGTTGCCCGGGGTGATCTCGTTGCGGAACGACTTGCCGGTCTGCGCGATGCCGAACGGCGGCTTCTTCCGCGCCGCGTTGGCCACGTTGTTGTAGTTGACGAAGATGCCCTGGGCGGTCTCCGGGCGCAGGTAGTGCAGGCCCTCGTCGCTCTCCACCGGGCCGAGGAAGGTCTTCATCAGCCCGTTGAACATCTTCGGCTCGGTGAAGGTGCCCTTGTTGCCGCAGTTCGGGCAGTTCAGCTCGGTGAGCGAGGCGAGCGGCTTGCCGTGCTTCTCCGCGTACGCCTCTTCCAGGTGGTCGGCGCGGAACCGCTTGTGGCAGGACTGGCACTCGGTCAGCGGGTCGACGAAGGCGTCGAGGTGGCCGGAGGCCGCCCACACGTCCCGGGCCAGGATGACCGCGGAGTCCAGCCCGACCACGTCGTCACGCTGCTGGACCATGGTCTTCCACCACTGCCGGCGGACGTTCTCCTTGAGCTCCACGCCGAGCGGGCCGTAGTCCCACGCCGATCGGGTGCCTCCGTAGATCTCACTGGAGGGGAAGACGAAGCCTCGGCGCTTGGCGAGGCTGACGATGGCGTCGATACGGTCTGCTGGCATGTTTCCTCCTACGCCGACTGGCGGTCGGCGGGGACGCGGTGGGATGGCAGGAACAGTTCGGGACAACGGTACGACTGCCGTGGTCCCGAACCCAGCACATTACCTGCGGCCGGTCAGTTGACTCCGCAGACCTCCATGGCACCGGTCTGCTGGTCCTGGCCGAGCACGACCTGTTGCCGTTCCTGACCGCCGCCGGCGAGGGTGACGTCCACCGGCACGGTAAGCGTGGTGGTGTCCACGCTGCCGACCCGGTAGGAGACGATCTGCGGCTCGGCGGCGGCCCGGCGTTCGAACTCCTGCCGGGACTCGCGCCGCTTGGCGTCCTCGCAGAGCTGGTCGTACGCCTGGCCGTACTCGCCGTCGGCCAGGGCGCGGTAGTAGTCGCTGGAGACCGTACGGCCCTGTTCCTCGATCGCCTGCACCCCGCTGACCAGCAGGCCGACCACTGCGGCGCCCCCGCCACCGCAGCAGAGCACAAGCGCCAACGCCCCGGCACCGAGGCCGAGCCAGAGTCGGGAGCGACGGCCCTCGGTCGGCGGCGCCGCGAACGGCGGCGCCACTCCGGGGCCGGCCGGCGGTGTCGGCACGCCTGACTCGACCACACCGGGCGGTGCGAAGGCACCTTGGCTCGGCGGCTGGGGATTCTGCTGGCCGGGCAGCGGGGGCTGGGGTGGTGGGGCCGCCGGTCCGGGATCGGTCATAGCAGCCAGCGTAGTGCCCGACAGCTCAGCGGTAAGGACCCGCAGCGCGATCGCTGTCGACCACCACCACGTCGCCGTCGGGCGCGGCGCTGGCCAACGTCTCGTACGCGGACGGCTCGTCGATGCTCTCGGCGAGCAGCGGTATCGCCGTGACCTTGACGTCGAAGCCACCGAGCGCGCGGCGGTAGGTGCCCACCGACTCCCACTCGGTGACCAGGCACCAGTGTCGCGGGTCGTCCAGCGCCCGGACCAGTTGCCCGCGCAGGTAACCGGGGCGGGCAGCCAACGCCGCGAGGGCGGCGTGGGCCCGTTCGGTGAAATCCTGCGCGCCGTCGTCGTCGACCACGAACCGGTTGGTCACGAGCACCGGGCACTCCTCCTCGTAGAGTCTGTGGGATGCAGCGTACGCAGCGCCGGGTCGCCGGCCGCCTGGCCCGGGCCAACCCGACGACCGTGTTCCTGATCACCCTGCTTCTCGTACTTGTCGCGTTCTTCACCCCGGGCCCGCTGGGCGGGCTGTTCACCCTGCTGCTCGCCGCCGCGGTGGCCGCCCTGCTGGTGACGACCTGGCCGGTGCAGACGCCGCCGACCCGGCTGATCCGATTGTTGATGTTGACCCTGCTGGTCACCGTCGGCCTGGTGAAGCTGCTCTGATCGACCTGCTCCGACATGCAATTATGCGTTTTTGACAATCATTGTCATTGTCGCGGACAGTCGATGACATGACCTTCCGCACCACCCCCCGAGTCCTGGCCACCGCCACCGCCGCGCTGCTCGCCCTGACCGGCGTCGCCGCTTGCAGCACCGACACCACTTCCGGTGGCGACCCGGAGCGGGTCGACGTGGTGGCCGGCTTCTACCCCTTGCAGTTCCTGGCCGAGCGGATCGGCGGGGACGCCGTGACGGTGACCAACCTGGCCCGTCCGGGTGCCGAGCCACACGACCTGGAGCTGAACCCGCGGCAGGTCGGTCAGATCATCGACGCCGAGCTGATCATCTTCCTGGACGGTTTCCAGCCCGCGGTGGACACCGCGATCGAGCAGAACGGCGGCGACCGGGCCTTCGACGTGGCCGCCGTCGAGCCCCTGCTGGACGCCACCGCCGGCGGCCACGACCACGACCACGGTGACGAGCACGACCACGATGACGAGCATGCCGACGAGGTGTCCGACGGCGCGAAGGACCCGCACGTCTGGCTCGACCCGACCCGGCTGGCCACCATCGGCGATAAGCTGGCCGAACGCCTCGGTGCCGTCGACCCGGACCACGCCGACGAGTACACCCAGCGGGCCGCCACCCTGCGCACCGAACTGGAGCAGCTGGACACCGAGTTCACCGAGGGGCTGAAGACCTGCCAGCGCCGGGAGATCGTGGTCAGCCACACCGCGTTCGGGTACCTCACGCAGCGCTACCAGTTGGAGCAGATCGGCATCACCGGCCTCTCGCCCGAGGACGAGCCGTCGCCGCAGCGGCTGGCCGCTGTCACCGAGGAGGCGCGCGAGCACGGCGCCACCACGATCTTCTTCGAGACGCTGGTCAGCCCCAAGGTCGCCGAGACGATCGCCCGGGAGGTGGGCGCGCAGACCGCGGTGCTCGACCCGCTGGAGGGCCTGTCCACCGGCAACAGCGGGGAGGACTACCTTTCGGTGATGCGTACCAACCTGCAAACCCTGCGGACGGCGTTGAGCTGCTCGTGACACCTGAAGTCATCACCGTCACGCACGGGGTGGTCGGCTACGACGGCCGCCCCGTGCTGCGGGACGTCTCACTGACCGTGACCGCCGGTGAGGTGGTCGCGGTCCTCGGCGCCAACGGTTCCGGCAAGTCCACCCTGATCCGCGCCGTGCTCGGGCTGGTCCCGCTCAGCTCCGGCTCGGTGACCCTCTTCGGCGAACCGGCACGCCGGTTCCGCCAGTGGCACCGCATCGGGTACGTCCCACAGCGCCTCGGCGCGGGCAGCGGCGTACCGGCCACGGTGGCCGAGGTGGTGGCCTCCGGCCGGCTGGCCCGCCGGGGCATCCTGCGCCCACCGGGGCGCGCCGACCGCACGGCCGTCACCGAGGCGCTGCACGCCGTCGGTCTGGCCGACCGGGCGAAGGACCCGGTGGCCACCCTCTCCGGCGGGCAGCAGCAGCGCACCCTGATCGCCCGCGCGCTGGCCGGTAAGCCCGAACTGCTGGTGCTCGACGAGCCGACGGCCGGGGTGGACGCCGCCAGCCAGGAGGCGTTCGCCGAGGCGCTGCGCGGCTTCACCGACGGCGGCGGCACCGTCCTGCTGGTGGCGCACGAGCTGGGTCCGCTCCAGCCGCTGATCAGCCGGGCGGTCGTCGTACACCAGGGTCTGATCGCGCACGACGGCGCGGTGCCGGAACCGGCCGGGCACCACGCGGCGCCGGACCACGACCACGTGCATCCGCACTGTCCCGAGGAACCCGCCGGGCTGTGGGGCACGAATTGACCCTCTTTCAGTACGAGTACATGCAGAACGCGCTGATCGGCGCGCTCGTCATCGGGGTGGCCGCACCGGCGCTCGGCATCTACCTGGTGCAGCGGCGGCTCGCGCTGATCGGGGACGGCATCGGGCACGTGGCGTTGACCGGTGTCGGCGCGGGCCTGCTCTTCGGCACCTCCCCCGTGATCATGGCGGTGATCGCGGCTGTGATCGGTGCGGTCGCCATCGAGTTGATCCGCGAACGGGGCCGTACCTCCGGTGACCTGGCCCTGGCCCTGCTCTTCTACGGCGGCATCGCCGGTGGCGTGGTGCTGGTGGGCCTGTCGGACAGCACCAGCGCGAACCTCAACGCGTACCTGTTCGGGGCGCTCACCACCACCTCCCGCAGCGACCTCGTCACCATCGCGGTACTCGGCGTGGCCGTGCTGATCACGATGATCGCCCTGCGGCCCGCGCTGTTCGCGGTCTGCCAGGACGAGGAGTACGCGCGGGTCTCCGGCCTGCCGGTACGCGCCCTGAACCTGCTGCTGGCGGTCACCACCGCGATCACCGTGACGATCGCGATGCGGGCGGTCGGCGTACTGCTGATCAGCGCGCTGATGGTGGTGCCGGTGGCCACCGCCCAACAGGTCACCCGAGGCTTCCGCGCCACCATGACGGCGGCGATGACCCTCGGCCTGTTCGCCGCCGGCGCCGGCATCTGGGTGGCGGCGGTCGCCGACACCGCGCCCGGCGCCTCGGTGGTGGTGCTCGCCATCGCCTCGTTCGTGGTGATCACCCTGTTCGCCGCCGGCTGGCGTCGGATCCGCCGGACCCGACCGGAGCCGGTGCCCGCACCCGAGCCACCCGAGGTGGTGCTCGACCGGTCCTGACCACGATGACCCTGTCGGTATTGGTTACCGTTGCAGAGTGAGCAGCGAATCCGGATACGACGCGTACGAGGGCGCCAGTGAGCTCCTGCGTGCCCTCTCCGCGCCGATCCGGCTCGCCATCGTCAGCGAGCTGGCCGGCGGCGAGCGCTGCGTGCACGAATTGGTCGACAAGCTCGGCGTCGCCCAACCGCTGGTCTCCCAGCACCTACGGGTACTGCGCGGCGCCGGCGTGGTCCGCGGTTCCCGGCGCGGCCGGGAGATCGCGTACGCCCTGGTCGACGAGCATGTTGCGCACATCGTCGCCGACGCGGTGAGCCATGCCGGGGAGGGATCATGAGCGAGCGAATCGGTCAGCTCAGAACGTCAATGCCTGGTGGCGACGCCCAGCCCGGCACCATCGTGGTCTGCCAGGTCAGCGCGACCGCGCCTCGGGGTGATGAGCAGCGCAGTGGAGTGCCGTCATGAGCGACAGCGGGACGGCGGTCCGTAACACCCGGCAACGCTCGGCGGTGAGCGCCCTGCTGGCCGAGGTGGAAGGCTTCCACAGCGCCCAGGATCTGCACGCGATGCTGCGGGATCGCGGCGAGCGGGTCGGCCTGACCACGGTGTACCGGACCTTGCAGGGCCTGGCCGACGCGGGCGAGATCGACGTGATGCGCCCGCCGGGCGGCGAGCACCTCTACCGCAGGTGCAGCGAAGGACACCACCACCACCTGGTCTGCCGAGCCTGCGGTCGCACGGTCGAGGTCGCCGGCCCCACAGTGGAAACCTGGGCCGACAAGGTAGCCGCCCAACACGGCTTCACCAACGTCAGCCACACCCTGGAAATCTTCGGCACCTGCCCCACCTGCACCCCCTGACCTCCCCGCCCCCCCTCCCCGCCCCTGCCCCCGCCCGCGCCCGCGCCCGCGCGATCTTGCACTTTGTGTCGCCGTGAAGGCCGCGAAAAGGGTATATCCGCGACCGAAAGTGCAAGATCGACGGCGCCAAGGCGGGTGCGGGCGCGGCGAGGGCACGTGCAGGTGGGGCGTCCACCCAGGCCCACGCGATCTTGCACTTTGCGCCGCCCCAAAGGCTACATAAGGGGCGAATCAGCGACCAGAAGTGCAAGATCGGCGGGGCGGGGCGGGACAGAGCGAGAGGGCGGAACGGGGCGGGGCAGCACGGGCGGGAGGGCGGTGGGAGGAGCGGGCGCGGTGGGGAGGGCTGGGCGGGCGGGGCGAGGGCTGGGCAAGATCGATTCGGGCTGGGTGGTGAGGCGGGGGCGGGTCGGGCGTGGCAGGGTGGGCGGCGTGAAGATTTACGCTGATCGCTTTCTGGTGGCACTGCGGCAGGTATTCACCGATCTGTTCGTCGTCGCCTGGGTCTACGGGACGATCCGGTGCGCGTTGTGGTTGCACGACCTGGTGCAGAGGTTGGCCGTACCCGGGCAGAAGTTGGAAGGGGCCGGCGGTGGGCTGGCCGACAACCTGGCCGAGGCCGGCGGGAAGGTCGGCCGGGTGCCGCTGGTGGGTGACGAGTTGACGGCGCCGTTCGAACGGGCGGCAGACGCGGCGCGGTCGCTCGCCGAGGCTGGGCGTGACCAGCAGGAACTTGTCGACCAGTTGGCCCTGGCCCTGTCGGTGGGGATGATGATCGTCCCGCTCGGGCTGGTGCTGTTCGGCTGGCTGCCGTTGCGGGTGCGCTGGATGCGCCGGGCCGGCTCGGCGGCGACGCTGGCCGCCGCACCCGCCGGTCAGGACCTGCTGGCCCTGCGCGCCCTCGCCAACCAACCACTACGCCGACTCACCCGCATCAACCCCGACGTGGCCCAGGCGTGGCGCGACGGCGACGAGCACACCATCACCGCCCTCGCCACCCTCGAACTCCGCCACCTGGGTCTCCGCACCCCCACCCCCACCCCACCGTCCCCAGCCACCCGTCCGCGTTGATCAAGAGGTTTGCGTCATCATCGGCCCGAATTCCGGCGCAAGCTTCTTGATCAACGGGGCGAGGTGGGGACAGACAGGGGGGTGGGTCAGGTGTTGGCCAGGCCGCTGGGGTCTTCGTCGTCGTCGATGTCGTCGTCGCCCCAGTTGCGGCGGGAGAAGGGCAGAATCAGCCAGAAGGTGAGGAACCAGAGTCCGGTGACAGCGCTGAGCAGGAAGGCGATCGGGCGGGCGAGCACGAAGTCGGTGATCAGCAGGACCGAGCTGACCATCGCGATCAGCATCAGGGCGAGGCCACCGGAGGCCATCAGGTGCGCGAACCGTACCAACTCCGGTTTACGTCCCTGACGGAACAGCGCGCGATGGAACGCCACCGGCGAGATGATCATCGCGGTGGCGCCGGCCGCTGCGAGCAACGCGACGATGTAGACGTCCCGTTGGAACGGGCTGGTGCTGCCGAAGCCGTTGCTGAACGGCAGGGTCAGCAGAAAGGCGAAGAGGATCTGCACGCCGGTCTGCGCGACCCGCAACTCCTGCAACAGGTCGGCGAAGTTGCGCTGCCATCGCTGCTTCTCGGTTTCCTTGGACACCGCTGACCTCCGGAGGTACGGCCTGCCGCCGGACCGGTTCGGCGACGGCGGCAACGCTGATTGCCCCACCGCCGTCGATCCGAAACCGGTTCGCAGGAGCACCGCCACTGCGCCCCGGCCAACCCGCCGCAGTGCTCAGGAGCCACGGCGTTCAGGAAGCCCGGCGTTCAGGAAGCCCGGCGCTCAGGAGCCGCGGCGGATCCGTCCCGCATACCGGGCCTCCAGGGTGTCGTTGTGCGCGTCGCCGCCGGCGATGTTGGCGGACAGGTAGACCGGCGGACGTTCACCTGCCGCGAGCAGCCGGGCCACCACCTCCACCACGATCTGCTGGGCCAGCAACGCGGCGGTGATCGAGGAGACCGCACCGACCGCGCCACCGTCGGGCAGCGGCAGGGTCGCGTCGCCGTACGGGGCGCCGTTGTCCAGCACCACGTCGGCGAAGTCGGCGAGCTTGCGACCCGACGGATGGCGGGACTCCATCCGGGCCGAGTGTTCCGCCGAGGTGATCGCCACCAGCCGGTGGCCGCGCTCGCGTACCAGCGAGGCGAACTCCACCATCGCCCCGTTCACCCCCGAGTTCGAGGCGAGTACGAAGATGTCGGCCGGGTCGACCGGGGCGAGTTCGTAGAGGCGGTGGGCCACCGACGGGTCCCGTTCCAGCTTCGGTCCCAGCACATCGGCGGACGCTCCGCCGTGCAGCACCAGGTCACGCAGGGCGATCCGGTTGGTCGGCACCAGCCCGCCGGCCCGGCCGGCGATCTCCATCGCCAGCGCCTCGGAGTGGCCGGTGCCGAAGGCGTGCACCACCCCGTCGGCCCGGATCGCCTCGGCGATCAGGTCCGCAGCACGGGCCACCTGGTCCCGCTGACCCTGTGCCACCCGGTTCATCGTCGCGGTCACCACGGCCAGGTAACCGTCGGCACTCAACGTCATCGTCACTCCGCTTTCTCGCCGAACCAGCAACTCCGCCAGCCGCCAGCAACTCCGCCAGCCCTTCCCAGCCCTTCCGCCAGCCCTCCGCAGGCATCAAGGCACGACGGCACCATCGACGCCGGGCTCAGGCCGCGGAGCGCACCCGGGCCACGATCGCCTCGGCCAGCCGCGTCGGCACCTCGTCCGGAATCCAGTGGCTGACCCCGGCGATCTCGACGAACCGGTAGTCCCCCTGCACATGTTTGACGCAGGCTTCGGCAGCCGTACGCCCGATCGCCACGTCCCGGTCACTCCACACGAAGGTGGTCGGCACCCGCGACGGGCCGGTGGCCGCCAGGTCCGTCCAGGACATCGCCCGGTACCAGTTCAGCGCCGCGGTCAACGCGCCGGGCTCGCGCATCGGTTCGGCGTACGCCGACACCCGCGCCGCGTCGCCGACGCCGCGCAACATCCGGCGCAACCCGCGGGCCCCCAGGGCCAGCAGCGTCTTCTCGGCCACCCCGGGCCGACGGAACAGCAGCATGTACGCCGAGCGCGCCTTCTGCTGCGAATCCTCGCTGAGCGCGTACGCCATGGCGGCCGGATGCGGCACGGAGACGGCGGTCAGCGTGCGGACCCGCTCCGGATGCTCGGCGGCCAGCGCCCAGGCCACCACGGCACCCCAGTCGTGCCCCACCACGTGGGCGGAGTCGACGCCGAGGGCGTCCAGCACGGCGGCCGCGTCGGCGACCAGCTCCGTCAACCGGTACGCCTCGACTTCGGTCGGTCGGGCGCCCGGCGAGTAGCCACGCTGGTTGACCGCGTAGGTGCGCAGACCGGCCACGTGCAGGGTCGGCGTCACGTCGTTCCACTCGCCCGCGTGCTGCGGGAAGCCGTGCAGCAGCAGCACCGGCTCACCGTGCTCCGGGCCGCCCGCCGTGACGTCGAACCGCATACCTCGGGCGTCGATGTGCATGACCCGCAGCCTACCGAGGTGGACGGTCAGTCGTACTGCTGCTTGGGGGTGGGTATCGGCCGCCAGGACTCGACCTGCAGGTAGGGGATCTCGGCGTCGTTGACCGGGTCACGACCGATCCGGTCGCTGTACCGGCCGATCACCTCGACCCAGGTGTCGTCGGGCAGACCGGCCGGCACGTCGCCGGTGAGGCCGAGCTTGACCGGCCGTCCGTCGGCCGCGCAGCAGGACAGCACCATGCGGGCCAGGATGGGTCGGCCGTCCTCGCCGGTGGCGAGGAAACCGGTCAACAGCACCCGCCGGTCGCCGATCGAGGCACCTCGGTCGAACAACGCCCGGGCCGCGTAGTCGAGGACGCTTACCGGCGCGGGGTCGGCGTCGGGCAGCGGCGGGTAGTCCGACTGTCGCGGGGCGTTCAGCGCGGTGCCGGACTGGCTGGCCGCGTACGAGCCGAGGGCCGGCGGGGCGACCAGCAGCAGGCCGAGCACGGGCAGGATGAGCAGCCAGCCGACGCGCGGTTCGTGGTGGGTGTGGTCGTCGTGGTCGTCGGCAGGTTCGTCGGAGCGGGTGCGGACCGGACGTAGCTCGTACCAGAGGGTCATGATCGCCGCGACCACCAGCAACAGACCGGCGGCGATCAGGAACGGTCGTAGCCCTTCCTTGACGTAGCGCAGGTAGAGGTCGGAGAGGCTGGCCCGCAGCACCGCGCCGCCGAGCAGCAGCAGGACCACCGCCTGGGCCTGCCGGTTCACAGCAGCACCGCCCCGACACCGACGGCGATCAGCAGGGCCACCGCGAACGTGGTCGGCGCGAACCGGAACGCGAACCGGCGGCCGAAGACACCGGCCTGCATCGAGATCAGCTTGAGATCGACCATCGGCCCCACCACCAGGAACACCAGTCGGGACGTGAGGGAGAACTGCGACAGCGAGGCGGCCACGAAGGCGTCCGCCTCGGAGCAGAGCGAGAGCAGCACGGCGAGTGCCGCCAGCGCCAGGATGGACAGCCAGGCGTTGTCGGCGAGGGTCTGCAGCCAGCGTTCCGGCACCAGGACGTTGATGCTGGCGGCGGCCATCGCGCCGAGCACCAGGAAGCCACCGGCGTGGGTGACGTCGTGCCGGACGGCGGCCCAGAACGCCCGCCCGCGCCGGGGGTCGTCCAACTCGGGTCGGCGCGGCATCCTGATCCACTCGGTACGCCCGAGACGCAGCCAGAGCCAACCCATCACCATGGCCACGACGAGGCTGGCGAGGCCCCGGGCGAGGACCATCTCGGGGTTGTCGGGGAAGGCGACCGCGGTGGCGGTCAGCACGATCGGGTTGACCGCCGGTGCGGCGAGCAGGAAGGCCAGGGCGGCGGCCGGGGTGACCCCGCGGCGGATCAGCGAACCGGCGATCGGCACGGAGCCGCACTCGCAGCCGGGCAGCACCACGCCGGCCGCGCTGGCCGCCGGCACCGCCAGGGCCGGGTGCCGGGGCAGCGCCCGGGCCCAGAACGACCGGGGTACGAAGACCGCGATCACGGCCGAGAGCAGCACCCCGAAGACCAGGAACGGCACCGCCTGCACCATGATCGAGACGAACACCGTGGTCCAGGTCTGCAGGCGCGGATCGTCAAGCGCCCCGGCCAGCGGATCCCGAAAGATGATCAGCAGAATCAGCAGCCCGGCCAGCACCTCCACCGAGCCGATCCGGTCACCGAGCCAGCGTCGGGGTGGTGTGGGGCCGTCCGGGTGGGTCGCCGGCGCCTCGGTGGCGACGCCGCCGGGACGGCCCTGCGGTTCGTCGGCCGGTACGGCGTGATCCGTGTCTGTGCTCACCCTGTCGTCTCTTCACCTGGGAGATTCGGCGGGCTGAGATTACCGTCCGGCACCGACAACGTCGATGAATGTCACGGAAACGGGTGGATGTGGCGGGCGGACGTACGGGCGGCTCGGGCCGCACCGGGCGTGACCTGCGTAGATCACATTGCCTGTTGATCTTTAAAGGTGTTAGCGTCGGCGAGACAACTTCACCTCCGACAGGGGAGCGCACAGCGCTGAGAGTGCGGGTTCGCCCGCAGACCCTCCGTACCTGATCTGGGTAATGCCAGCGCAGGGAGTTCGGTCCACCTCCAGCCCGCCACGGCCCGGTGCCGTCGGGCGCGGCGTGCGTCTTACCTGGTTCGAACACTGGACTGGGAGCAATCATGATTCGACCGACCGCCAACCGGTGGCGCACCATCGACATCGTCGTGGCTGCGGTGATCGCCGTCGCCTTCGGTGTGATCTTCTGGGCCTGGGGGCTGCTCTGGCGGGCCGTTGACCCGGCCTTCGCCTTCTTCCCGGCCAGCCAGGCCATCATGTACGGCGTCTGGCTGATCCCCGCGGTGCTCGGCGGCCTGGTGATCCGCAAGCCGGGTGCCGCGCTGTTCTGCGAGGCGGTCGCGGCGACGGTCTCCGCACTGCTGGGCTCGGAGTGGGGCGGCGTCACCATCGTCCAGGGCCTGATCCAGGGCCTCGGCGCGGAACTGGCCTTCGCCGCCTTCCGCTACCGCTCGTTCCGGCTGCCGACCGCACTGCTCGCCGGCGCGATGACCGGCCTCGGTGCCGCCCTGTTCGACTTCTTCGTCTGGAACACCGCGTACGAACTGGTCAGCTACCGGATCCCGTACGCGCTGTTCACCATCCTCAGCGCCGCCGCGATCGCCGGCGTAGGCGCGTACGCCCTCACCAACTCCCTCGCACGCACCGGCGCCCTGTCCCGCTTCCCCTCCGGCCGCACCCAAACCCTCGTCTAACCCCCCGCCCCTGTTGATCAAGAAGATTGCGTCTGTCGACCTGCATTTCTCGGACGCAAACTTCTTGATCAACGCGCGATGGCGGGGTGGTGGGTGACGGTGGGTGAGTGACGGTGGGAGGAGGGGGGTACGGGGTGGGTGGGGTGCGGCTGCGGGGGTTCGGGTGGCGGCATGCGGGGCGGCGGGCGTGGGCCGTGCGCGGGGTGGACCTGTGGGTGCGGCGGGGGGAACGGGTGTTGCTGCTCGGGCCTTCCGGGGCGGGCAAGAGCACGGTGCTGGCCGCTTTGGCGGGACTGTTGCCGGAGGACTCCGGTGAGCAGGAGGGCATCATCGAGATCGACGGTCGCCCGCCGGCCGAGGTCCGCGAACGGGTCGGCATCGTCTTTCAGGATCCGCAGTCCCAGCTGGTCATGGCCCGCAGCGGCGACGACGTGGCGTTCGGGCTGGAGAACCGGGGCGTACCGGCAGCACAGATCTGGCCCCGCGTCGACGAGGCGTTGCAGCGGGTCGGGTTCCCGTACCACCGGGACCGTCGCACTGCGGCGCTCTCCGGCGGCGAACAGCAGCGGCTCGCCCTGGCCGGTGCGCTCGCGCTGCGCCCCGACCTGCTGCTGCTCGACGAGCCCACCGCCAACCTCGACCCGGCCGGCGCCGACCTGGTCCGCGCCGCGATCGCCCGCGCGGTCGACGGCGACACCACACTGATCCTGGTCGAGCACCGGATCGCCGATGCCCTGCCCCTGGTGGACCGGGTGGTCGTGCTCGAAGCCGGTGGCGGCGTGCGGGCCGACGGTACGCCGGAAGCCGTCTTCGCCGCGCACGGCGACGCCCTCGCCGCCGACGGCGTCTGGGTGCCGGGCCGGCAGTTCCCGCCACGCCCGGCCATCGCTCCGGCAGGCGAGGTGTTGCTCACCGCCGACCGGCTCGGCCAGCCACCCCGGCTGGCCCCCACCAACCTGACCGTACGCGCCGGTGAGGCGCTCGCCGTGCTCGGTCCCAACGGCGCCGGCAAGTCCACCCTCGCGTTGTTGCTCGGCGGGCTGCTCAAGCCCGGCACCGGACGACTGTCGGGCAGCACGGAACTGGCCGGGGCCGACGCCCGCACGGCACCGCACCGGTGGCGTGCGCCCGCGCTGGCGCGCCGGATCGGCTCGGTGTTCCAGGATCCGGAACACCAGTTCGTCACCAGCACGGTCTTCGACGAACTGGCGTTGGGTCCGCGCCGGACGGGCGCCACCGACGCCGTGGTCCGCCAGCGCGTCGACGACCTGCTGCAGCGGCTGCGGCTGGACAAGCTGGCCGGGGCCAACCCGTACACCCTCTCCGGCGGGGAGGCCCGGCGGCTGAGTGTCGCGACCGCCCTGGCCACCGCGCCCCGGCTGGTGATCTGCGACGAGCCCACCTTCGGGCAGGACCGGCGGACCTGGCGGGAGCTGGTGGACCTCTTCGCGGAACTGCGCGACGCCGGCCACGGCCTGGTGACGGTCACCCACGACACCGACTTCGTGGCCGCGC
The DNA here is from genome assembly GCF_000204155.1 of Micromonospora maris AB-18-032. NCBI lineage: Bacteria > Bacillati > Actinomycetota > Actinomycetes > Micromonosporales > Micromonosporaceae > Micromonospora > Micromonospora maris. The sequence goes on from NC_015434.1 coordinate 5,284,305, forward strand.
TGGCCGACCGCACCCTGACCCTGCGGCCCGTACCGCGCCGCGGCGACGACCCCAGCGACCGCCCCGACCTGCCTACCCGCGAGCCGGGTGACGGTCGCCCCGTTGATCGTGGACGGCCGGCTGGAAGCGAGGGTGGGATGCGGATGTCGCCGACAGACGATGCCGGGCCGGCGACGGCGGGGCAACGATGATCGACCTCGAACCGGTCGCGCGCCCGGACGCCCCGCTGGCCCGCCGTAACCCGGTGGCCAAGCTGGCAGCGGCGCTGCTGTTCGCCTTCCCGCTGCTGGCGACGCTGGATCCGGTCGCGCCGGCGATCGCCCTGGCGGTGGAGTTGGCAGTACTGCCGTTGTTCGGCCTGCGGTACCGGGTGCTGCTCCGTCGGGCCTGGCCGTTGCTGCTCGCCGCCGGCGGCGTACTGGTCACCCTGGTCCTGTTCGCCGCCGACCGGTCGGGACGGGTGCTGCTCGACGCCGGGCCGATCATGGTCACCTCGTCGGTGCTGCTCACCGCCCTCGGCCTGGTGCTGCGCCTGTTCGCGGTCGCGCTGCCCGGCGTGATCGTCTTCGCCACCACCGATCCGACCGATCTGGCCGACGCGCTGGTGCAGAACGCGAAGGCACCGGCCCGGTTCGCCATCGGCGCGTTGGCCGCGTTCCGGCTGCTACCGCTGCTCGGCCAGGAGTGGCAAATGATCGCCATGGCCCGCCGGGCACGGGGCGTGGAGGCCGGCCGCAACCCGGTGGCCAAGCTGCGACTGTTCGCCTCGACCGCGTTCACCCTGCTGGTCGGGGCGATCCGCCGGGGCACCCGACTCGCCGTCGCCATGGACGCCCGCGGCTTCGACTCCACCACCGGGCGCACCTTCGCCCGCCACCAGCCCTTCTCCACCGCCGACTGGCTCCTGCTCATCTGCGCCCCCGCCCTGGCCGCCGCCGCCCTCACCATCAGCATCACCCTCGGCACCTTCACCCCCCTCACCCCCTGACCCCGCACCCCTCCCCTACACCCCCTCCCCCTAGCTCCCGTCGATCATGCAGTTGTCGTCCCCGCAAAGGGGATAATCTACGCGCAACGGCGACCGAGAGTGCATGATCGTCGCCGCAAGAGGGGGCGACCACATGGTGACCAGGGGTGGGGGATGACGCGGGCGGGCATCGAAGCGCGCTACCGTCGCAGCACTACTGACAGACGCGGAAGGTGGCGACGAGGATGGCGGATCGGGCTACGGCGCAGATCGGTGTGACCGGGCTGGCGGTGATGGGTCGAAATCTGGCCCGCAACCTGGCCCGCAACGGGTTCACCGTGGCGTTGCACAACCGCTCGCCGGAGCGGACCCGGTCGCTGGTGGCCGAGCACGGCGACGAGGGCACCTTCGTCCCGACGGAGTCCCTTGCGGACTTCGTCGCCGCGCTGGAGCGCCCCCGCGCAGTGATCATCATGGTCAAGGCGGGCGGCCCCACCGACGCGGTGATCGACGAGTTGGTGCCGTTGCTCGAAGCGGGCGACATCATCATCGACTGCGGCAACGCGCACTTCGCCGACACCCGTCGGCGGGAGGAGGCGCTGCGGGCCCACGGCCTGCACTTCGTCGGCACCGGTGTCTCCGGTGGTGAGGAGGGCGCGCTGTGGGGGCCGAGCATCATGCCGGGTGGCTCGGTCGAGTCGTACCGCAAGCTCGGCCCGATCTTCGAGAAGATCGCCGCGCAGGTCGACGGTGAGCCGTGCTGCCAGCACGTGGGGCCGGACGGCGCCGGGCACTTCGTCAAGATGGTCCACAACGGCATCGAGTACGCCGACATGCAGCTCATCGCCGAGGCGTACGACCTGCTGCGGGCCGGGCTGGGCGCGACGCCGTCGGAACTCGCGGAGATCTTCCGGGAGTGGAACACCGGCGAGCTGGAGTCGTTCCTGATCGAGATCACCGCCGACGTGCTGGCGCACACCGACGCCGCCACCGGCGAGGCCTTCGTGGACGTCGTGCAGGACCGGGCCGAGCAGAAGGGCACCGGGCGATGGACCGTCCAGATCGCCCTCGACCTGGGCATCCCGATCACCGGCATCGCCGAGGCGACCTTCGCCCGGTCGCTGTCCGGGCACGTCGGGCAGCGTGAGGCCGCGGTCCGGGCCTTCCCCGACTCCGGGGAGAAGTGGCAGGTCACCGACCGCGAGGCGTTCATCGAGGACGTCCGCCGGGCCCTGCTGGCCTCGAAGATCGTGGCGTACGCCCAGGGCTTCGACCAGATCCGTGCCGGCAGCGCCGAGTACGACTGGAACATCGACCTGGGCGGCACGGCGCGCATCTGGCGGGGCGGCTGCATCATCCGGGCCCGCTTCCTGGACCGGATCAAGCAGGCGTACGACGAGCAGCCGGAGCTGCCCACCCTGCTGGTGGCACCGTGGTTCGCCGACACCGTGCGCGACGGCGTGCCCAGCTGGCGGCGGGTGGTGGCCGAGGCGGCGCAGGCCGGTGTCCCGACGCCCGCCTTCGCCTCGTCCCTGGCCTACTTCGACGCGCTGCGCGCCGAGCGGCTGCCCGCCGCCCTGATCCAGGGCCTGCGGGACAACTTCGGCGCACACACCTACCGTCGGGTCGATCGCGACGGTTCCTTCCACACCCTGTGGGCCACGCCGGACCGCGCCGAGGTCGAGGCCTGAGGACCGCACCGTCGGGCCGACGCCTGAGCCGACGCTGACGCGCCCTGTCCCGGGACACCGGGACAGGGCGCGTCAGGTTACGGGGTCAGAAGAAGCGGCGACGCCGGGCCTTCTGGGGGCGCAGCAGGTCGGCTCCCCGGGTGAGCATGCGGCTGGCCCCGGAGGGGCCGCGCCGCGACTCCAGTGTGTGACTGAGCCGGCGAGCACCCGCTGCCGCCAACGGAACCGCCACGGCCATCACCGCCCACTGGGCAACGCGCTTGCGGATCATGTGGTTTCACCTCCGTCAGTGGCTGCTACCAGCGGTGGTACCCAGTCCGGGCGCACCCTATGCGTTCAGGTGGTCGGTGCCACCGGGTTGGGTAGCGCGCCACCGAAGCGGCGGTCCCGCTGGGCGTACAGCTCGCAGGCGTACCACAGGTGGCGGCGGTCGAAGTCCGGCCAGAGCGTGTCCAGGAAGACCAGTTCGGCGTACGCGCTCTGCCAGAGCATGAAGTTCGAGGTGCGCTGCTCACCGGAGGGCCGCAGGAACAGGTCCACCTCGGGCACCTCGGGGTGGTAGAGGTAGCGCGCGACGGTCTTCTCGGTCACCTTCGCCGGGTCGAGCTTCCCGGCTGCCGCATCCCGGGCGATCGCGGCAGCGGCGTCGGCGATCTCCGCCTGCCCGCCGTAGTTGACGCAGAACTGGAGCGTCAGCGTCGAGTTGCCCCGGGACATCTCCTCGGCGGTCTGCAACTCGCTGATCACGCTCTTCCACAGCCGCCCGGCCCGACCGGACCAGACCACCCGCACCCCGAGGTCGATCAACTGGTCCCGGCGTCGACGGATGACGTCACGGTTGAAGCCCATCAGGAACCGGACCTCGTCCGGCGAGCGCCGCCAGTTCTCGGTGGAGAAGGCGTACGCCGACAGGTAGGGGATGCCCATCTCGATGGCCCCCTCGACCGTGTCGAAGAGGGAGAACTCCCCCGCCTCGTGTCCCTTGGTGCGGGGCAGCCCACGCTCCTTGGCCCAGCGGCCGTTGCCGTCCATCACCACGGCGACGTGCTTGGGCACCGCCCCCGGCGGCAGCGCCGGCGGCCGGGCACCCGACGGGTGCGGGGTCGGCGGCACCGGCTCGCGCCGGCCGGCCCTGGTGGATCGGATCACTCGGCTCTCCCCTGTTCACGCTCTGGGACCGCTGTGGTCGCCGGGCCGCCCCGATCGACCAGCGGCAGCGAGCGTAGCGTGCGCTCCAGATGCCACTGCAGGTGCGCCGCGACGAGCCCGCTGCACTCCCGGCGTACCCCGGTGTCGGTGGCGTTGGCGACCCGCCAGTCTCCGCCGACCAGCGCGGACATCAGGTCGATGGTGGCCGGGGCGGGATGGGCGGCACCGGGGGGACGGCAGTCCGGGCAGACCGCGCCGCCGGCGGGCACCGAGAAGGCCCGGTGCCGGCCGGGGGTGCCGCAGACGGCGCAGGCGGTCAACGCCGGCGCCCAGCCGGCCAGGGCCATGCCCCGCAGCAGGTAGGCGTCGAGCACCAGGGTGATGGCGTGTTCGCCCTGGGCGAGGGCCCGCAGCGCACCCAGGGTGAGCTGGAACAGCCGCAACGACGGTTCCCGCTCGACGGGGGTGAGCCGCTCGGCGGTCTCGGCGATCGCGCTGGCCGCCGTGTAGCGGGGATAGTCACCGAGGAACCGCTTGCCGTACAGGTCGATCCCCTCGACCTGGCTGACGGTGTGCAGGGAACTGCCCAACTCGCCCTTGGGGTCACCGGCGAGTTGCAGGTCGACGTGGCCGAACGGCTCCAACCGGGCACCGAACTTGGAGGTCGTCCGGCGTACGCCTCGGGCGACCGCACGCAGCCGGCCGTGCCGCCGGGTGAGCAGGGTGACGATCCGGTCGGACTCGCCGAGCTTCTGTACGCGTAACACCACCGCGTCGTCGCGGTAGAGCTGTCGGCGGTATCCGGCCATCGCGTCATTCTCCCTCGCGGCCGGACACCCGTCGGCACCCCGGGTCGGATTTCAGGGTCCGCTCCGGGTATCGGGGGCCACTGACCCGGATGTGCCCCCACCAGCACCGGCGTTAGCGTGCTCGGCATGGCTGCACACCGGACCATCCCCCCTCGACCTGCTCGTCCTGCTCGGCGTACCCCGGTCCGTCGGGTCGGCACGGTGATCGCCGCGGCGATCGCCCTGACCGTCCTGGCCGGCTGCAACAACCTTTCCTTCCGTCGGCTCGACTTCGACACCACCGAGGAGGCCCGGATCAGCACCATCCGCCTGCTGCCGGGCGCCGGTGACGTGGTGATCCGCGCCGACGGCGAACCGGACCGGATCCGCATCAAGCGGGTGGTGCGGTACCAGGGTGACGAGCCGGGCATCACGTACGAGATCAAGGGCACCGAACTGGTGCTCGACACCTCGTGCGGACGCCGGTGCAGCGTCTCCTACGAGGTGGTCGCGGGCGAGGGGGTCCGGGTCGAGGGCGAGACCGGTTCGGGCAACATCGACCTGAGCTGGGTGGGACAGGTCGAGGTGACGGTCGGTTCCGGCGACGTCCGGGTGGTCGGTGCCGCCGGCCCGGTCCGGGTGGAGAGCGGCTCCGGCGAGATCGAGGTGTACGACCTGACGTCCACCGTGGTGCTGCGGACCGGCTCCGGAGACATCACCGCCACCCGGCTGCGCGGGGAGGTGGACGCACAGGCCTCGTCGGGCAACGTGACGGTCGAGTTGGACGCTCCCGCCTCGGCCCGCGCGCACGCGTCGAGCGGCAACGTCGAGCTGCGGGTACCCGCCGGCAGCTACCAGATCCGGTCGGAGGCCGGTTCCGGTTCGGTCGACGTGAGCGTACCGAACGACCCGACCGCCGCTCTGGTGCTCGACGTGCGAACGGGCAGCGGCGACATCTCCCTCATGACCCGGTGACGTCCCGGCCCCGCCGACCCGACACCGCGTCCTCCCGGGGTTCGGTCTCCCGGTCACGCTGACCCGGTACGGCCGTCTCGCCGGGCTCGGCGGTCCGGTCGGCCTCGACACCGCGGCGGGATTCCGCGTGCCGGCGGGCGGCCGGAACGGCGTGACGGCGTCCGCCGGGGATCAACTCGGGCGGGCGCCCCGCCGCGACGTCCTCGACCCAGCCGACAAGTGCGGTCACCACCCCCACCAGCAGGAAGACCAGCATCACCCGGATCGCCAGGCCCAGCAGGTCCTGATGCGACCAGCCGACCACGTCCACCAGCGGGGTGAGCGCCACCACGAACGCCATGTGCCACAGGTAGACGGTCAACGCCCGGCGGTTCAGCACGGTCACCGCGCGACCGAACACGTGGTTACGGTCGACCCAGTCCGCACTCGACGGGGCCCGTCCCAGCGCCACCAGGATGAACGCGGCCGACCAGAGGGCGTTGCCGAGCGGGTTGTCGTTCAGGTCGTAGCCGCGCGGCCCGGGATGGGCCAGCAGCCAGGCACCACCGGTCGCGGCGAGGGCGAGCACGGTCGGCACCAGCACCCGGTTCGCCAGGCGGCGCAGCATCCCCGCCTGGTGGGCGAAGCCGAGCAGCCAGGCACCGAAGTAGAGCCCGAACTCCCGCAGCACGCCGGGGGCGTTCGGGTAGATGCCCAACTCGATCGCCAACAGCAGGCAGTACGGGGCGAGCAGGGTGGGCAGTGGATAACGCCGGAACAGCCAGAGTGCGACCGGTGAGGCGAGCACGAACCACAGGTAGTCCCGCAGGTACCAGATCGGGCTCAGCGCCAACGCGCCCCAGTAGTTCGCCGGTGGATCGGCGACCGGGAAGAGCCAGAGCAGCACCTTCGGTGTCAGCGGCAACCCGGTCAGCAGCATCGCCGGTACGAAGATCGCGGCCAGCACCCACAGCGACGGCAGCAGCCGGCGCAGCCGACGGCCGACCGCGGTGGGACCGGACCTGAGCAGCGAGGTCGCCATCAACGACCCGGCCAGCGCGAACATCACCGACATCGCCGGGAACAGCAGGGTCAGCGACGCCCAACCGGTGACGTGGTAGACGACGACTCGCACGATGGCCAGGAAGCGCAGCAGGTCCAGGTATCGATTTCGCATCAGCCTGCATCTGTATCCGGGGGCATAGGTACGTCTCTCTACCCTCCGGGGTGGGCGGTGGAAACGCCCAGAGGCCCGACCAGATAGTGAACCTTCCCATATGCCTGACCGGTACCGATCAGTCAGATGCAGCGCGAGAAGTCCGGATTACCGGCGCTGTCAGAAGCCGAGTTTGCGCAGCTGCTTGGGGTCGCGTTGCCAGTCCTTGGCCACCCGCACATGCAGGTCGAGATAGACCCGGGTGCCCAGCAACTCCTCGATCTGCCGCCGCGCGGCGGTGCCCACCGCCTTGAGCCGACTGCCCCGGTGCCCGATGACGATCGCCTTCTGACTGGGCCGCTCGACGTACAGATCGGCGTAGATCTTCGTCAGCTGCCCCTCGGGGATCATCTCCTCGACCACCACCGCGATGGAGTGCGGCAGCTCATCCCGGACACCCTCCAGGGCGGCCTCCCGGACCAGCTCCGCGACCAGCACCTGCTCCGGGTCGTCGGTGAGCATGTCGTCGGGATAGAGCTGCGGAGACTCGGGTAGATACCGCGTCATCACCTCGACGAGCGTGTCCACCTGGTGCCCGGCGACCGCGCTGACCGGCACCACCTCGGCGAACTCGCCCAGCTCGCTGACGGCCAGCAACTGCTCGGCCAGCCGCTTCTTGTCCACCAGGTCGGTCTTGGTGACCACCGCCAGCACTGTCGCCTTCAACTCGGCCAGCTCGCCGGTGATGAACCGGTCGCCACGGCCGATCGGCTCGTCGGCGGGGATGCACAGGCCGATCACGTCGACCTCGCTCCAGGTCTGCCGGACCAGGTCGTTGAGCCGCTCGCCGAGCAGGGTACGCGGCCGGTGCAGACCCGGCGTGTCCACCAGCACGAGCTGCGAATCCGGCCGGTGCAGCACCGCCCGGATGATGTGCCGGGTGGTCTGCGGCTTGTTCGAGGTGATCGCGATCTTCTGCCCGACGATCGCGTTGGTCAGCGTCGACTTGCCGGCATTCGGTCGACCGACGAAGCAGGCGAAGCCCGCCCGGTAGGCGCGCGGCGTCGGCGCGGCGCTCACTCGGTCACCGTGCCGAGCACCGTGCCGTCCGGCGCGGCCACGTGCACCGGCGCATCGGCGGACAGGTCGCGGACGGCCGCGTACCCCGCACCGTCGAGAGTGGAGGCCTCGGTGACCACGGCGGCGGCCTCCAACCGGGTGGCGCCCGCCGCCGCCGCCGAGGCGACCGCCAACTGCAGCGCGGTGATCGTCAACGAGGGCAGCGACACGCTGGCCGCCGCGTACGTCCGACCGTCCTGGTCGCGTACCGCGGCACCCTCCACGGCGCCCACCCGCCCCCGGGCCCCCCGGGCCAGGATGACCAGCTTGCCGTCCTCGGCGCTGAGCTCGGAGCCGGCGGGTACGGCGGCTGGTACGGCAGGTGACTCAGGCATCGGCGGGTTGCCTCTCCTCTGATCGATCGGTGTCGCCCCGGGAGGCGGTCGGCCCACCGCCCGGGTTGTCCTGGGTGTCGGTCGGCTCGACCCGGCGCACCAGCACCGTGTCGATCCGGTTGCGTCGGCCGGTGGTGCCCTCGGCGAGCAGTTGCAGCCCGGCCACCTCGACCTCCGCTCCGGGGATCGGCACCCGGCCGAGGCACTGGGCGAGCAGGCCGCCGACGGTCTCCACCTCGTCGTGCGGCAACTCGGTGTCGAACAGCTCGCCGAGATCCTCGACCGGCAGTCGGGCGGTGACCCGCACCGCACCGTCGGGCAGCTGCTCGATCGGCGGACGCTCGACGTCGTACTCGTCGGTGATCTCGCCGACGATCTCCTCCAGGATGTCCTCGATGGTGACCAGCCCGCCGGTGCCGCCGTACTCGTCCACGACGATCACCAGATGGTTGCGGGCGGCCTGCATCTCCGACAGCAGGTCGTCGACGGGCTTGGAGTCCGGCACGAAGGTGGCCGGGCGCATCAGCTCGGCCACCGGCAGCTGACGGTCCTCGGCGGCGCCACCCTGGGTACGCCGGATGAGGTCCTTGAGGTAGAGCACACCGAGCACGTCGTCGACGCTCTCGCCGATCACCGGGATGCGGGAGAAGCCGGAACGCAGGAACAGCGCCAACGCCTGCGCCAGCGTCTTGGTCGACTCGATCCACACCATCTCGGTACGCGGCACCATGACCTCGCGGGCGATGGTGTCACCGAGCGCGAAGACCGAGTGGATCATCTGCCGTTCGCCGTGTTCGACGACGCCCCGCTGCTCGGCGAGGTCGACCAGTTCCCGCAGCTCGACCTGGGTGGCGAAGGGTCCTTCCCGGAACCCGCGACCCGGCGTGACCGCGTTGCCGATCAGGATCAGCAGCGATGCGAGGGGGTTGAGCGCCCGTCCGAGCCAGCGCACCAGCGGCGCGGCGAAGCGGGCCACGGCGTACGCGTGCTGCCGCCCGATGGTGCGCGGACCCACACCCACCACGACGAAGCTGACCACGGTCATCGCCCCGGCGGTGACCAGCGCCGCCCGCCAGCCCGCACCGAAGGTGTCCACCGCGACCAGGGCCACAAGCGTGGTGGCGGTCAGCTCGGCGAGCAGCCGCAGCAGGAGCAGCAGGTTGAGGTGGCGGACCACGTCACCGGCGACCAGTTGGAGGGTGGGCGCGCCCCGGGCACCCTCCCGGGCCAGCTCGGCGGCCCGAGCCGGTGAGACCGCGGCCAGGGCGGCCTCGGTCATCGCGATGAGACCGCCGAGCACCACCAGCCCGGCGGCGAAGGCGAGTAGTTGCAGGTCGGGAAGGCCGGTGGCGGACGCGGCCAGCGAGGTATCCATCACCGGGTGCGGGTCGACCGCCAGCTCGACAACAACCGGGCCTGGAGCCCGAACATCTCCCGCTCCTCCTCCGGCTCCGCGTGGTCGTAGCCGAGCAGGTGCAGGACGCCGTGCACGGTGAGCAGGTGCAGCTCGTCGTCGGCGCTGTGGCCCGCGGTGGCAGCCTGCTTCGCCGCCACCTCCGGGCAGAGCACGATGTCACCGAGCAGCGCCGGCTCGCCGCCGACGGCCGCGTTCTCACCCGGCCCGTGGTCGATGCTGCCCTCGTCCATAGGGAAGGCGAGCACGTCGGTCGGGCCGTCGCCGCCCATCCAGCGATGGTTCAGCTCGGTCATGTAGCCGACGTCGACAAGCAGCACGGACAGCTCGGCGAGGGGGTTGACCCCCATCTCGTCGAGTGCGTGCCGGGCGACGGCCAGCACGGCGTCGGTGTCGACGGCGACACCCGACTCGTTGGCGATCTCGATGGACAACTGTCTTCCCTCGGTCTAGCGGCGCCGACCGGCGCGGTTGCCCTGGGCGTTGCGCCCCGGCACCGCGTGCACGGCCTGCGCCTGCTGGTTCTCCCGCTCGGCGTCCCAGCGGGCGTACGCGTCGACGATCTCACCCACCAGTCGGTGGCGTACCACGTCGGCGCTGGACAGCTGCGCGAAGTGCACGTCCTCGACGCCGGCCAGGATCTCCCGGACGACCCGAAGGCCGCTTGTCGTCCCACCGGGCAGGTCGACCTGGGTGACGTCACCGGTCACCACGATCTTCGAGCCGAAGCCGAGCCGGGTGAGGAACATCTTCATCTGCTCGGGCGTGGTGTTCTGCGCCTCGTCGAGAATGATGAACGCGTCGTTGAGCGTGTTGTGCGTCACCAGGAAATGGTCGGTGACATAGAGCGAGTCCTCCGCCGCCACCTGGATGCACATCGTCTCCTGCACCCCGGCCGGGATGATCGAGTCGATGAACCGCATCGGCCGCCCGCCACCGTACTCCTCGTACCGCTGGCGTTTGCGAGCCAGCCGGAACGGCGGAATCTCCTCGGGCAGGCGGATCTCCACGACGTACGCGTCGGACCGGTACGTGACCGGGCGGCCCTTCGCCCGACCGGGCGGCCGGCCCTCGGCCGCGCGGCCGCGCCACGTCGCGACCCCACCCAGCGACTGGACCAGGTAGATGACGTCGTCTCGCAGTTGGGCGGAGGTGGTCGCGTACTGCACCCGGCAGGTGCGTCCGGCCTGCACGACCGGCCCCCCGTCGCTGTCCAGCAACCCCTGAAGGACAGCCAACCGAACGTCGAGGCTGTTGCGCTGGTAGACCTCGGGCACGAACTTGGTGCCCGACCTGGTCCCGGCCAGGCCCAGCTCACGGAGCGCGACTGTCACCGGGTTCGCGACGATCACCCCGCCCCGCTGCCCGTTGACGTGCCGCAGCACGTAGTCGTACTCGCTCTTGCGGACGAGTTCGATGTCGGCGAGCGCATCCTCCATCGCGCGGGCGAGTTCCGGGTCCGCGGTGCTGAACCCTGGCGTCGTCTGGCACGAGATGGCGCCGTCGCCGAGCAGCAGACCGAGCGCGTAAGGGTCGAGTGGGACGTCCTGCGGCTCCATCTGCACGGGCGCCACGACCGGCAGCTCGTACCGGCGGGTGTGGCCCCGCCACTCCTGGCCGATCATCTCCTGCGTCTCGAGCGTGCGCCGGCATCCGCGTCGCTTGTCCTCGGCGGTAGCGACTGTCCAGAGGTGTTCGCCGCAGCACAGGGTGGAGGCCCCGTCTCCGGTGGTGACCCGGTAGACCTGCTTCGGCCCCTGTGGGTAGATGCCGATCACCGGGGTCGGCCTGCCGTTCGAGCCGATGACCAGGTCACCGATCCGAAGCGACCCGAACCGCTTGAACCCTTGAGGCGTGAGTACCCGCGCGTCGTACGGTTGGGCCCGGCCCCTCATGTACGCCAGCGGAGCGACCTCGATCGTGCCCGCCGCCATCAGCTTCGGGATCGTCTCCGGGTCGAGCATGTCGTGCAGCGCGTCGTAGAGCGGGCGCAGGTACGGGTCGATCTTCTCGTTGAGCGTGCCGGGCAGGAAGCCCAGCCGCTCCCCCGCCTCGACGGCGGGCCGGGTCAGGATGATCCGGTTGATCTGCTTGGCCTGCAACGCCTGGACGGCCTTGGCCATGGCGAGGTAGGTCTTGCCGGTACCGGCCGGGCCGATGCCGAAGACGATGGTGTGCGCGTCGATCGCGTCGACGTAGCGCTTCTGCCCGAGCGTCTTGGGCCGGATGGTGCGCCCGCGCCGGGAGAGGATGTTGAGGGTGAGCACCTCGGCGGGTCGTTCCGTGCCACCCTGTTCGAGCATGCCGACGGTACGCCGGACAGCATCTGTGGTCAGGGTCTCGCCTTTCTCGATGAGTTCGAGCAGCTCGCTGAAGATCCGCTCGGCGAGGGCATTGTCGGCGGGCGCGCCGGTGATGGTGATCTCGTTGCCCCGTACGTGCACGTCGCTGTTCACCGAGCGCTCGACCAGTCGCAGGATCTCGTCACCCGCGCCGAGCAGGTTCACCATGATCTTCGAGTCGGGGACGGTGATCCTGGTCTGCACCCGGGGTGGGCCGGGAGGTGGGGTGCCGGTCATAGGTCGGGCCAAGGGGCCCTGCGCCACCTGCTCTCGATCTCGGTGCCGGGCGTGGCGCCACGGCGTGCTGACGTTACCTCCATCGTATCGGGTCGCCCGCGCGGACACGCTGCCCAATTCCGCTGGCACGATACAGGCGTACACGAGCGGACGAACCGGCACAAAAGGCGTGGCGGTCCGGGCGGGTCAGGCCCGGAAGTCGTACCCGTCGAAGGCCTCCTGGTGCCGGGTGAACCGGTAGGTCGCCCAGTGCATCCGGACCACCACCCCGTCGCTGTCGCGGGTCAGCCGGAGCAACTCGCCGACCTCCCGCCCGGCGACCGTACGGAACACGTCCGGCCGATCCGGTAGCGGCGCGAAGACCGCCGGCGGCTTGCCCGGCGGATCGTCCGCGCCCCGGGCCTGCAGGGTCGCGTCCCGCCAACTGAACACGTACTGGAAACCCTCGCCCCACCAGCGGCCGAGCAGCCCACGCAGCTGGGCGGGGGCCGGCTCGCCGGGTCGCCACGGGGTGATCTCGGCCGGGTCGTGTTCGGCGGCGGCGGCGAGCAGCCGGTGCGGCAGCTCCAGCAGCTCCGCCGAGGTGCCCGAGGAGCCCAGCACGGCAGCCCCGAAGGCGGCAGGTGTGCCCTCGCCGCCCCGGCGGCCGTACGCCCCGGCCAGGAACCCGGGCATGGCGCCGTCGTGCCCGACGTGCACCACCCGGTCGCCCTGCGGCACCAGGATCAGGCCGAGGCCGAACCCGGCGTTCCAGAGCGCCTCGTCGGTGACCGTGACCGGCCAGCGCATCTCCTCACAGGTGGTCGGGCTGAGTACCCGGCCGGTCGCGTCCATCGCCGCCGGGTCGGCCAGGAAGGCAGCCCAGCGCGCCATGTCGGTGGCCGTGCTCCAGAGCTGGGCGGCCGGGCCGACGGCACCGAAGTCGCTCGGCGGCTCCGCATGCGCCTCGTCGGAGTACGCGTCGACCAGGTAACCGGTGGCCGCCCGGGGGCCTGGCGAAACCGTGGTGCTGGTCAGTCCGAGCGGAGTCAGCACCCGCTCGGTCAGCACCTCGGCCCAGGTGCTTGCGCGTACCTGCCCGACCAGCCGGCCGAGCAGCGCCATGCCGAGGTTGGAGTAGTGGAACCGCCGGCCGGGCGGCAACACCCGCTCGGCCCGGTCCAGTTCGGCGACCAGCCGGTCGACGTCGGGCACCTGAAGCGTGTCCCAGACGTCGCCGTACGGCTCGCGTTGCAGGCCCGCGGTGTGCGACAGCAGCCGGCGTACGGTCAACTCGCCGTGCGCCGGCAGGTCGAGGTGCCGGTCCAACCGATCGTCGAGGTCGAGCAGCCCGTCGTCGCGACACTGCATGACCAGTACGGCGGTGAAGGTCTTGGTCACCGACCCGATCCGGAACCGGGTCTGTTCGTCAAGCGCGGTGTCGTTGCCGGTGCCGCCGACCGTGCACGTCCACAGCGCCCGGTCGGCCCGGTGCACGGCGGCCGAGACCGCCGGCACCCGAGCCTGCGCCTGGACCCGCCGCACCAGCCGTTCGAGGTGCTGGGCGGCTGCGGTACGGCCGGCGGCCGAACTCACGCCATGCTCCGGGCCAGCATCGGTCCGAGCGGCGCACCACCCAGCACGTGCGCGTGCGCGTGGAAGACCTCCTGGCCACCGTACGGGCCGGTGTTGAACATCAGCCGGAAGCCGTCGCCGAGCAGCCCCTCGTCCTCGGCCACCGCGGCGGCCGTGGCGAGCACCTCACCGGCCAACGCCGGGTCACCCTGGCCGAGGGTGGCCACGTCGGCGTAGTGCTCCTTGGGGATGACCAGCACGTGCACCGGCGCCTTCGGGTCGATGTCCCGGAAGGCGAGCGTGGTGGGGGTCTCGCGGACCACCGTGGCCGGGATCTCCCCGGCGACGATCCGGCAGAACAGACAGTCAGTACTCACCCGGGCAGTGTAAGGAAGGGCCCCTGCTTAACGCCTCAGGTAGAGCAAGGGCCCCTTGTTAACACCACCGAGCAGGTACGGCAGGATGTCGCCCATGGCAGGACGGGCAGTGCTGGTCACGGGCGGTTCACGTGGCATCGGGCGGGCGGTGGTGCAGGCGTTCGCCGCCTCCGGCGACCGGGTGGCGATCCACCACCGCGACTCGGCCGACCTGGCCGAGCAGCTGCGGGCCGAGCTGCCGGGCACGGGCCATGTGGTGGTCCGCGCCGACCTCGCCGACCCCGACGCGGTACGGGCGATGGTCGACGAGGCCGCCGACCGCCTCGACGGGCTCGACGTACTTGTCAACAACGCCGGCGTGTTCGGGCCGGCCGACCCGCCGCACCCCGTCTTCGACAGCAGCTACGAGCAGTGGCGGCAACGTTGGCGCGAGGTCTGCGACACCAACCTGTTCGGGGCGGCCAACGCCGCCTGGTGCGCCGCCCAGCACATGCGCACGCGAGGTGGGCGAATCGTCAACGTCTCCTCGCGCGGCGCGTTCCGCGGCGAGCCGACCAACCCGGCGTACGGCGCCAGCAAAGCCGGTCTCAACGCGATGGCCCAGTCGTTGGCGGTGGCCCTGGCGCCGTACGGCATCGCGGTGGCCACGGTCGCGCCCGGCTTCGTCGAGACGGACATGACCAACGAGCACCTGAAGGCGCCGCGCGGCGACGCCATCCGGGCACAGAGCCCGTTCGACCGGGTGGCCCGGCCCGAGGAGATCGCCGCCGCCGTGCACTGGCTGGCCAGCCCCGAGGCGGAATGGGCCTCCGGCACCATCATCGACCTCAACGGTGCCTCCTACCTGCGCACCTGACGCAGCAGGCCGACAGCGGGTTCTACCAGCGCAGGAGGCGGGTGGCGAGGACGGCCAGGGCGGCCACGCCGGCGGTGGAGGTGCGCAGCACCGAGGGTCCGAGGCGGACCGGGTGTGCGCCGGCCTGCTGGAAGGTTGCCAGCTCGGCCGGGGTGATGCCGCCCTCGGGGCCGACCACCAGCACGATCTCGCCCTGGTCGGGCAACTCGACGGTGGTCAGCCGGTCGGTCGCCTCCTCGTGCAGGACGTAGCCGGCGGCGGCGCCGGAGATGCGTCGGGCCACCGATGCGGTGGGCTCGTCCGGCGCGCCCGCCACCACGGGCAGCCACGCCCGGCGGGCCTGCTTCGCCGCCTCGCGGGCCGTGGCCACCCACTTGTCCCGGGCCCGTACGCCCCGGTCCCCTCGCCACTGCGCGACCGACCGGCCGGCCGCCCAGGGGACGATCTCGTCCACTCCCGCTTCGGTCATCGCCTGTACGGCCAGTTCCCCCCGGTCGCCCTTGGCGATGCCCTGCACCACCACCAGCCGGGGGTTCGCCGCGTCGACGTACCCCCGGCTGGTGATCTCGATGTCCAGGGTGCCCCGGCCGACGGCGCTGACCACGGCGGCGGCCGTGCCGCCCCGGCCGTCGCCGAGCAGCAGTTCCTCGCCGACCCGTAGCCGTTGCACGGTGGCGGCGTGGTGCCCCTCGGGGCCGTCGAGCACCATCGTGTCGGCGGTGGGCAGCGACTCGACCAGGAACAGCGGAGCGGACACGGGACGTCGGTCAGCCGTGACCGTTGAAGGCGTCGCGCATCCGGGAGAAGAAGCCGCCCTGCTTGGTCAGCTCGGCGACCTCCTCGCCGCGGGTCTTGGCGAAGTCGCGCAGCATCCGCTCCTGGTCGGCGTCGAGCTTGGTCGGGGTACGCACGTCGAGGTGGACGTAGAGGTCACCACGACCGGTGCCCCGCAGATGGGGTACGCCCCGGGCCCGCAGCCGCAGCGTGCTGCCGGGTTGGGTGCCCGCCTTGACGTCGACCGGCTCCTCGCTGTCGAGCGTCTTGATGGTCAGTCGGGTGCCGAGCGCCGCGGCGGTCATCGGCACGGTGACCCGGCAGTGCAGGTCGTCGCCCTTGCGGGAGAAGACGTCGTGCGGCCGCTCGTGGATCTCGACGTAGAGGTCACCGGCGGTGCCACCGCCCGGGCCGACCTCGCCCTGCTGGGCCAGCCGGATCCGCATGCCGTCCTCCACCCCGGCCGGGATCTTGACGGTCAGCGACCGGCGGGTCCGGACCCGGCCGTCACCGGCGCAGGTCGGGCAGGGGCTCGGGATGGTGGTGCCGTAGCCCTGGCAGACCGTGCACGGCCGGGCGGAGACCACCTGACCGAGGAAGGTGCGCTGCACCGACTGCACCTCGCCGCGGCCACCGCACGCCTCGCAGGTGGCCAGGTGGGTGCCGGCGGCGGTGCCCGCACCGGAGCAGGTGGTGCAGAGCACCGCAGTGTCCACGGTGATCGGCGCCTCCACCCCGAAGGCGGTCTCCTGCAGGTCCAGTTCCAGCCGCAGGATCGCGTCGGCACCGGGGCGGGTACGCGGTCGCGGTCCCCGGCCGGCACCGGTGGCCCCGCCGAAGAAGGCGTCCATGATGTCCTGGAAGCCGACGAACGGACCGGCGCCGCCGGGCCCGCCCGGGCCACCGGCACCGCCACCGCCCGGGGCCAACGGGTCGCCACCGAGGTCGACGATCTGCCGTTTCCGATCGTCCGAGAGGACCTCGTACGCGGCGTTGATGTCCTTGAACTTCTCCTGTGCCTCCGGATCCGGATTCACGTCCGGGTGGAATTGCCGCGCGAGCTTGCGGTACGCGCGCTTGATCTCGTCATCGGAGGCGCCCCGGCTGACGCCGAGAATGCCGTAGTAGTCCCTGGCCACTGCGTTCCGTGTCCTCGTGTTCGTCTCGCGTTACGCCGGTCGGCGGCGGCAGCCCACCGTCGGCCCTGACTGATCAGTTCTGGGCCAGCAGCTCGCCCACGTAGCGTGCCACGGCCCTCACCGTGGCGATGGTCCCGGGGTAGTCCATCCGGGTCGGCCCCAGCACGCCCATCCCCCCGACGATGGTCGCGCCCGGGCCGTAGCCGGTGCTGACCACGGAGGCCGCCCGCAAGTTGTCGATCTCGTTCTCGTCACCGATGCGTACCCGTAGCGTGCTCGGCTCCACCTCGCCGATGAGTTTGAGCAGCACGACCTCCTCCTCGAGGGCTTCGAGGATCGGCCGCAGGGAACCCTGGAAGTCCAGGAGACCGCCGCGGGCGAGGTTGGCGGTGCCGGCCAGCGCGATCCGCTCCTCGTGCCGCTCGACAAGTGTCTCCAGCAGCACGGTGGACAGGGTGGTCATGGCACCACGCAGATGCGGGACGCACTCGTCGATGAGGGTCTGCACCAGCGGTGGGGTCTCCGACAACTGGATGCCGACCAGCTTCTCGTTGACCGTCCGGCGGAGATCCAGCACGTCGTCGGCGTGGATCGGGGCGGGCAGCTCGACCAGCCGCTGCTCGACCCGCCCGGTGTCGGCTATCACGACGAGCATCAGCCGGGTGGTGGAGATCGGCACCAGCTCCAGATGCCGTACGCGGGACCGGGCCAGGCTGGGGTACTGCACCACGGCGACCTGCCGGGTCAGCTGTGCCAGCAGCCGGACGGTGCGGTGCACCACGTCGTCGAGGTCGACTGCGCCGGCCAGGAAGCGCTCGATCGCCCGGCGTTCGGCCGGGCTGAGCGGCTTGACCCGGCTCAACCGGTCGACGAAGAGCCGGTAGCCGCGGTCGGTGGGCACTCGACCGGCGCTGGTGTGCGGCTGCCGGATGTAGCCCTCTTCCTCAAGCACGGCCATGTCGTTTCTGACGGTGGCCGGCGAGACACCGAGCTGGTGCCGCTCGACCAGGGCCTTGCTGCCGACCGGCTCCTGGGTGGCGACGTAGTCCTCGACAATCGCCCGCAGTACGGCGAGCTTGCGGTCGTCGAGACCCATCTCCACCTCCTGTCGCAGGTCAGTGTCGAGCGTCACCCACCGTCGGCGGACGCCCTGGCACTCGACTGTAGCGAGTGCCAGTCTACGTCGAGGCCCCCCGCAGCGCGATGATCAAGAAAACGGAGTTGTCCGCAGTCCGATCGGAGACTTGACACTCGCCGGTGTCGCTATGGTGCGCCATTGCCGCTGGCACCTACCGTGAGCCCCATGACTGAACCACCTCGTCCCCCGAGTTTCGGCGACGATCCCACGGCTCCCGTTTCCGGATCCTCTGGCCAGGGCGGATATCCCCCGCCCGGCGGCTACCCGCCGCCCGGTGACCAGCCTCCGTCGGCCGGCTACCCACCGCCGGGTGGTTATCCGCCGCCCGGTGGTTACCCTCCGCCCGGTGTCGGCTACCCGACCGGCGGCTACGGCGCGCCCGGTGGCGGCTACGGCACCAACGAAGACAAGACGTGGGCCCTGATCGCCCACTTCGGCGGCCCGCTCGGCGTGGTCGTCGGTGGCGGCCTGCTCGGCTGGGTGGCGCCGCTGATCGCGAACATGACCCGCGGGCAGCAGTCCCCGGTCGTCCGGGCGCACGCCGTCGCGGCCCTGAACTTCCAGCTCACCTGGGCGGTCGTCGGGCTGCTGAGCTGGGTGCTCACCGCGATCACCTGCGGCATTCTCTTCTTCGTCCCGATGCTGGTCTGGCTCGTGCCGTTGATCTTCGGCATCATCGGCGGGGTCAAGGCCAACGAAGGCGTCCTCTACCGGTACCCGATGAGCTTCTCCTTCATCAAGGGCTGATCGGCAGCTAGGGCAGCAGGTCACGCACCACGGCGTCGGCGAGCAGCCGGCCGCGCAGGGTCAGCACCCCGCGGCCGGCCGCGTGGGCGGGAGCGGCCAGCAGGCCGTCGGCCACCGCCCGCGCCGCAGCCGCGCGCCCGGCGTCGTCGAGGACGTCCAGCGGCAGGCCGTCGGCCAGCCGCAGCCGGAGCATGACCTCCTCCATCCGGGCCTCGTCGGCGGTCAGCACCTCCCGCGCCAGGCCGGGTGACCGGCCGGCGGCCAGGCGTTGGGCGTACGCCGTGGGGTGTTTGACGTTCCACCAGCGCACCCCACCGACGTGGCTGTGCGCCCCCGGCCCGAGGCCCCACCAGTCGCCGCCGGTCCAGTAGAGCAGGTTGTGCCGGCACCGGCCCGACGGCGTACGGGCCCAGTTGGACACCTCGTACCAGGAGAAACCGGCCGCGTCGAGGGCGGCCTCGGCGGCCAGGTAACGGTCCGCGGCGACGTCGTCGTCCGGGTACGGCAGCTCACCGCGACGCATCCGGGCGGCCAGTCGGGTGCCGTCCTCGACGATCAGGGCGTACGCGCTGACGTGGTCGGCACCCGCCGCCACGACCTGGTCCAGCGAGGCGGCGAAGTCCTCCGGCTGCTCCCCCGGCGTCCCGTAGATCAGATCCAGGTTGACGTGGTCGAACCCGGCGTCCCGGGCCTCCAGCGCGGCGGCCGTGGCCCGACCGGCGCTGTGTCGACGGTCGAGCACGGCGAGCACCCCGGGGGCGACCGACTGCATGCCCAGCGAGATCCGGGTGTAGCCGGCGGCCCGCAGTTCCTTGAGGGAGGCGGGGGTGACCGACTCGGGGTTGGCCTCGGTGGTCACCTCGGCGTCGGCGGCCAGTCCCCAGGTGCGGTCGATGGCGTCGAGGATGCGGGCCAGGTCGTCGGCGGGCAGCAGGGTGGGGGTTCCACCGCCGACGAAGACGGTCTCCACCCGGCGGGGCGGACGGTCGCCCAGCACCCGCGCGGCGAGGGCCAGCTCGGCCAGCACGGTGTCGGCGTAGCCGTCCCGGCTCGCGCCGCCGCCCAGCTCCTGCGCCGTGTAGGTGTTGAAGTCGCAGTAGCCGCAGCGGCTGGCGCAGAAGGGCACGTGCACGTACACGCCGAAGCCCTGGTCACCGACGCTCGCTCGGGCGGAGGCGGGCAACGACCCGTCGGTCGGGACGGGTTCGCCTGCTGGAAGGACGCCGGGCATGGCCACTAGTGTGCCCTCCCATGACCTCTCCCGACGCGCTGGTACGGGTCACCACGGCCCGCGGAGTGAGCACCCTCACCCTGGACAGCCCACACAACCGCAACGCCCTCTCCACGCCGTTGATGACCCAACTGCTGGCCGGGCTGGACGCCGCGGTCGCCGACGACACGGTCCGGGTGATCGTGCTGGACCACACCGGCCCGGTCTTCTGTTCCGGGGCGGACCTGAAGGAGACGGCGGCGGCGTACGCCAGCGGGACGGTGCCCGCCGGGATGCTGGGTGACGTGCTCGCGGCGGTCCGGCAGTGCCCGAAGCCGGTGCTGGCCCGGGTCGCCGGCCCGGCCCGAGCCGGTGGTCTGGGCCTGATCGCGGCGGCCGACCTGGCGATCTGCGCCGCCGAGGCCACCTTCGCCTTCACCGAGGTACGCATCGGGGTGATCCCGGCGGTGATCTCGGCGACCGTGCTGCCCCGGCTGCATCCCCGGGCGGCGGCCGAGCTGTACCTGACCGGCGACACCTTCGACGGCCGGCGGGCGGCGCAGATCGGTCTGGTCACCGCCGCGGTGCCGACCGACGAGTTGGACGGCGCGGTGCAGCGCTACCTCGACTCGCTGGTGCGGGGCGCCCCGACGGCGCTGGCCGGGGCGAAGGAACTGCTGCGCCGTCCGCCCGCCACCGACCTGCGCGCCGAACTTGCGGAGCTGGGCACCCTGTCCACCCGCTACTTCCTGTCCGGCGACGGCATCGAGGGGGTCACCGCGTTCCGGGAGAAGCGTCCGCCGCGCTGGGTCGCCGAACTCGACAGGTGAGGATCGGCCGCCATCGGGGAACTTCCGTCCCGACGCGGATCGCGCGCTCGCGGTGGAACTGGACGGACGACCCAGGTCGGGCGCTGAGGGACGTACGCTTTCGGCGGACGTCGTACGGGAGGTGTGGGTGCGAACTCGGGTGGTCGTGGGCGGTTTCCTGGTCGTCGTGCTGGTCGCCGTGATCGGCATCGTGCTCGGCATGCGGCAGGTGGGAGAGCGACTACGGCTGCCCTTGGCCAGCCGGGCCTGCACCGTGCAGGCCGACGGGAAGGTGACCCTGGACGCTCACCAGATGGCCAATGCGGCGACCATCGCGGCCATCGGCATCCAGCACGAGCTTCCCGACCGGGCCGTGGTGGTGGCGCTCGCCACCGCCTACCAGGAGTCCGGGCTGCGCAACCTGGCCGGCGGGGACCGCGACTCGGTAGGCCTGTTCCAGCAGCGGCCGAGCCAGGGTTGGGGCAGTCCCGAGGAGATCCGTGACCCCCGGTACGCGGCCGACCGGTTCTACGCCGCCCTGAAGAAGGTGCGCGGCTGGCAGGACATGCGGGTCACCGACGCGGCGCAGAAGGTGCAGCGGTCCGCCTTCCCGGAGGCGTACGAGAAGTGGGCCGACGAGTCGGAGGTGCTCACCCGCGCGCTGCTCGGCCACGCCACGGGTGCGGTGGTCTGCACCTTCGGCGACGATCCGGCGATGCGGGGCGAGGCTGCCGCCACCGCGCTGACCCAGGGTCTCAACCTCGACTGGGGGTTGACCG
This sequence comes from Micromonospora maris AB-18-032, assembly GCF_000204155.1. Lineage (NCBI taxonomy): Bacteria > Bacillati > Actinomycetota > Actinomycetes > Micromonosporales > Micromonosporaceae > Micromonospora > Micromonospora maris. The sequence goes on from NC_015434.1 coordinate 5,305,840, forward strand.
GCTCGGCGACCACGGCGCATCTGACCGGGCTCACGGTCACGGCGGCGAACCAACTCGATGGCTGGCGGTACGCGCACTGGCTGGTCGCCCACGCCAACGATCACGGAGTGAAGCGGGTGCGCTTCGGCGACCTGGAGTGGACCAACCGGGGTGGTTCGTGGAGCCGGGTCGGTGACGGTTCGCGGGAGCATGCCGAGGTCGTCGCCGAGGTCTTCGCGGACGCCTGACAGACCCCGATCTCCTTACCCGCAGTAACCGCAAAAACCGGCATTCCGCCATTAATGGCCCGGCATCGCCACTCTGAGTGACTAGCGGTAGTCGCTCAGCTGCGCTGCGTCGTCATCATCGCAGGGATCGATGCGGGCGGTCCGACAGCCGGTGCGATCGCGCGTTACGATCGGCCACCTGTGCCAGAAATGGTTTCACCTCTTGGGGAGGGTACGACGTGGCTTTCGACTACGGCGACCGCACCGGCTATGAACCGATCAGTGACGTCGACCGCAAGGAGTTCCACGAGCAGGGATTTCTCCTGCTGCGCAACGTCCTGACCGAGGACCACCGGGCCGCCCTCGAAGCCGCGGTCGACCGGGTGTACGCCGAGGAGGAGGCCAAGGGCAAGACCACCAAGGACGGCACCCTGCACCTGCTGGGCTTCCTTGAGCGCGACGAGCTCTTCGGCGACCTGCTCACCCACCCGATCGCCTTCCCGTACATGTGGGGCCTGGCCGGGTGGAACATCTACAGCCACCACAACCACCTCGACGTGACTCCTCCGGCGCTGGAGCCGGAGAAGCCGTACTGGGGGTGGCACCAGGACGGGTACCGGCAGAACTCCGACCCGGAGACGATGGACCCGAACCTGCCCCGGCCGATGTTCTCGCTGAAGGTCGCCTACGTGCTCTCCGACCTGTCGGAGACCGGCCGCGGCGCCACCAAGGTCATCCCGGGCAGCCACCTGTGGAACTCGCTGCCGCGTCCGGCGGACACCACGGTGCACAACCCGGACCCGGAGGGCACCGTCGAGATCACCGCCAACCCGGGCGACGCCTTCATCTTCGACCGCCGCCAGTGGCACTCGCGGTCGACGAACCTGTCGAACATCACCCGCAAGATGCTCTTCGTCGGCTACACCTACCGGTGGATCCGTCCCCTCGACGAGCTGCACATCGACAAGAACGGCGAGTGGTGGAACAACCGCACGCCGGTGCAGCGCCAGCTCTGCGGTGAGGGCACCCACACCGCGAACTACTGGGGCATCAACTGGGACGGCTACATCGACGACGAGATCCCGCTGCGCAAGGAACTCAAGCAGCGCGGCCTGCTCAACCGCAACATCCCCTGGCTCCGCTGAGGTGTAAGGAAGGGCCCCTTATTAACGCCTCGCGTACTAAAAGGTGCCCTTCTTAACACCCGGCAGCACCTCGCGGCACACACCGCCGCACCGGCGCTGATGAGAGCAACGCGGGTGGCGAAGCGCACGGCAAAGAAAGGCACCCGACCTGAATGGTCGGGTGCCTTTCTCGTGATCAGCGGTTACCGGTGGGTGACGCCCCGGCGACTGCGGCCGACCCCGGCGACCAGCGCGACCGCGATGGCGGCCAGCAGCACCTGGAGCATCAGCTCCCGCCAGTCGATGCCGGCGGTCTCGGCGAAGCCGGAGGCGCGGGCGATCACGGTACCGAGCAGCGCGGCACCGACACCGATGAGCATGTGCAGCCAGATCGGCATGGGCTGACGGCCCGGCACCACCAGGCGGCCCAGTGCGCCGACGATCAGACCGACGATCAGCGCGGTGATGATGCCCCAGACGGTGAGCTCCATGGTCGCTCTCCTTCACAAAAGACGATCCACATTTGTGGTTTTCCTGTCGTGACCGCCTAATGCCCGACCCGCGAAGAACTCAAACCGACCTATGCCGGTCGACAGTCCACCGGTCTCACCGCCCTGCCCGTACCCGTGGGTCAACACGGTTTCGCCGCAATGGCGGTCACCGGATTGCCTGGTGACCGCCATTGCGGCGAAACGACTACCGCACCCGAGGGGGCTACTTCTTGCCGGTGGGCTTCCCGTCCCCGGAGTCGGAGGAGAGCGCGGCGATGAAGGCCTCCTGCGGGACCTCCACCCGGCCCACCATCTTCATCCGCTTCTTGCCTTCCTTCTGCTTCTCCAGCAGCTTGCGCTTGCGGCTGATGTCACCGCCGTAGCACTTGGCGAGCACGTCCTTGCGGATCGCCCGGATGGTCTCCCGGGCGATGACCCGGCTGCCGATGGCGGCCTGGATCGGCACCTCGAACTGCTGGCGCGGGATCAGGTTGCGCAGCTTCGCGGCGATCGTGGTGCCGTAGGCGTACGCCTTGTCCTTGTGCACGATGGCACTGAACGCGTCCACCGGCTCGCCGTGCAGCAGGATGTCGACCTTCACCAGGTCGGACGCCTGCTCGTCGGTGGGCTCGTAGTCCAGCGAGGCGTAGCCCTTGGTGCGGCTCTTGAGCTGGTCGAAGAAGTCGAAGATGATCTCCGCCAGCGGCAGCGTGTAGCGCAGCTCCACCCGGTCGGCGGAGAGATACTCCATGCCGAGCAGGCTGCCCCGACGGCTCTGGCACAGCTCCATCACCGCACCGACGTAGTCGTTCGGGGTCAGCACACTGGCCCGCACCGTCGGCTCGTACACCTCGGCGATCTTGCCCGTGGGGTACTCGCTCGGGTTGGTGACCACGACCTCCTGGCCGTCCTCAGAGATGGCCCGGTAGACCACGTTCGGCGCGGTGGAGATCAGATCCAGGTTGAACTCCCGCTCCAGCCGCTCGCCGATGATCTCCAGGTGCAACAGGCCGAGAAAGCCGCAGCGGAACCCGAAGCCGAGCGCACCGGAGGTCTCCGGCTCGTAGGTCAGCGCGGCGTCGTTGAGCTTGAGCTTGTCCAGTGCGTCGCGCAGGGCCGGGTAGTCCGAGCCGTCGATCGGGTAGAGGCCCGAGTAGACCATCGGCTTCGGGTCCTTGTAGCCGCCGAGCGGCTCGGCCGCCGGGCGCCCGTTGATGGTGACCGTGTCACCGACCCGGGACTGGCGGACGTCCTTCACACCGGTGATCAGGTAGCCGACCTCGCCGACGCCGAGCGCATCGGACTTCACCATCTCCGGCGAGATGACGCCGATCTCCAGCAACTCGTGCACCGCGCCGGTGGACATCATCTTGATCCGGTCGCGGGCGCTGATCCGCCCGTCGATCACCCGGACATAGGTGACCACGCCCCGGTAGACGTCGTACACCGAGTCGAAGATCATCGCGCGGGCCGGCGCGTCGGCGTCACCGACCGGCGGGACGAACTGCCGGACGATCTCGTCGAGCAGGTACGGCACACCCTCACCGGTCTTGCCGGAGACCTTGATGCAGTCCGCCGGGTCACCGCCGATCAGGTGGGCGAGTTCCTCGGCGTACTTCTCCGGCTGGGCGGCCGGCAGGTCGATCTTGTTGAGCACCGGGATGATGTGCAGGTCGTTCTCGAGGGCGAGGTAGAGGTTCGCCAGGGTCTGCGCCTCGATGCCCTGGGCGGCGTCGACCAGCAGGATCGCACCCTCGCAGGCGGCCAGGGAGCGGGACACCTCGTAGGTGAAGTCCACGTGCCCCGGAGTGTCGATCATGTTGAGCACGGCCTGCTCGCCGGCCCGCTCACCATCGCGGATGGTCCACGGCATGCGTACGGCCTGGCTCTTGATGGTGATGCCGCGCTCGCGCTCGATGTCCATCCGGTCGAGGTACTGCGCACGCATCTGCCGAGGGTCGACCACTCCGGTGAGCTGCAACATCCGGTCGGCCAGGGTCGACTTCCCATGGTCGATGTGGGCGATGATGCAGAAGTTCCTGATCCGCGCCGGGTCGGTGGCACCAGGAGCGTTCGCGCCGGTATCGAGCGTCGGTGGCACAGCGGTCCGTTCTGGTCGGCTGACGTGAGCAGGCCGGCTCGTGCCGGCCCCCTCTATGCTCCCACGTCCCCGCCGCGCGTCGGCCGGGCGTCCGTCACTCCTGCGGCGGCTCCACGAAGAGGGCCGCGAGCTTGGGCAACCGACGCCGGGCCTCGTCGGCGTCGTCGAAGTCCCAGAAGTCGTTCAGGTCGGGCACCGGCGGCGATTCCCGGTCGGTGGGGAGTTCGGTCGCGGTCGCCTTGCGGTACGCGTCCCACGGCACCGCCAGCATGTCCTCGCACTCGAACTCCTCGCCGCTGAGCGAGGCGGACCGCACGCGCGGCAGGTCGGCCAGCGAGTCCGGACCGGCCACCGCACGGGCGAAGACCTCCCGGCCCTGGGTCATCAGCCAGCCCCGGAAGTACTCGAAGCCGTCGTCGGAGGCACCGCCGTTGATCAGGTACGCCGCACCCCAGAGGTCGACCCGATAGGAGGCGGTGAGGACACGCCGCTGGTGGCGGGCGTACCCGATGATCTCCTCGGGATCGCGGGCGGCGAGCAGCGCGACCGCCCGAGCGGCGATGGCGTCCGGCTCTCCCCCACCGGACCGGGCGCTGTCGATCAACTGCCAGAACTCGTCGGTCCTCATGGCCTGGCAGTCTGGCAGACGCCGCGACCACCACCGCACGGCACGCGCGGTGATGGTCGCCCTTGCGTGGTCGCTCCCCGGACGCGCTGGCCGGTCGCGCCGTGCCCCTCGGCAGCCGGGCGCGCGGTGGCGCTGCCACCGGGCAGCATGGTGGGGTGAGCAACCCGCCTGCGTCGCCCGTGTCGTACCACGCCACCGCCCAGCGGCCCGGCTGGGCGGCCCTGCCGGCGGCGGTCCGGGCCGCGTTGTCGGCCCGCCTCGGCGCGCCGGTGGTCGAGGCCCGGGTCGCCACCGCCGGCTTCACCCGGGGTTTCGCCGCAGTGCTGCGCACCGCCGACGGCGGCAGCGCGTTCGTCAAGGCCGCGGCCCACGCCGAGCAGCCACACCTGGTCGACTGGTACGCCCGGGAGGCCGCGATCCTCACCCGGCTACCCGCCGGGCTGCCCGTTCCGCGACTGCGCTGGACGCTGTGGGAGGCGGGCTGGTACGCGCTCTGCCTGGACCCGGTCGACGGGCACACACCCCGGCTGCCGTGGGATCCGGCGGAGTTGGACGCCACGCTCGCCGGGTTCGTCGACATCGCCGCCGCGCTCGCCGAGCCGCCGGCCGACCTCGCCGAACTCGGGCTGCCCCGCCTCGCCGACCTGGCCCGCGAGGACATCCTCTGGTGGGGTGAGGTGGCCGCCGGCCGGGAACCGACACCGCCGCTACCCGCACCGGTGGCGGGCCGGCTGGCCGAACTGGTCGCGCTGGAGTCGAAACTGCCCGGGTACGCCGCCGAGGCGACCGGTCTGACCCATGGTGACCTGCGGGTGGACAACATCCTGATCGGCACTGACGCGACCGCCTGGTTCTGCGACTGGACCTGGCTGTGTCACGGGCCGGCCTGGTTCGACCTGGCCGGACTACTGATCACCGGGTACGCCAGCGGCCTGGACGTGGACAGCCGTTTCGCCACCCACCCGGCCGCCGCCGACGCGCCGGCCGACGCGCTGGACGTGACGCTGGCCGCCCTGGCCGGCTACCACCTGACGGCCGCCGCCTCGCCCCCACCGACGGCGTCGGCCCAGCTACCCGCCCACCAGCGGTGGACCGGCGAGCAGGCCCTGGCCTGGTTGGCCCGCCGCCAGGCGTGGACCTGACTGGTCGGGTGCCGTTTTGGCTCGTCCGAGCCGACCTGGTAACCTGGCTCTTCGCGCAGCGATGACGCATGCTCGTCGCGCGCACAAGCTGACCAACCCGAGCTATCAAGACGAGGCTGTCGCGTGGCGAACATCAAGTCCCAGATCAAGCGCAACCGGCAGAACGAGAAGCGCCGGCTGCGTAACAAGTCGGTCAAGTCGTCGCTGAAGACCGCCATCCGCAAGTTCCACGAGGCTGCTGAGGCCGGTGACACCGAGAAGGCCACCGTGCTCATGCAGGAGGCCTCCCGCAAGCTGGACAAGGCGGCCAGCAAGGGCGTCATCCACGCCAACCAGGCGGCGAACCGTAAGTCGGCGATCGCCAAGCGCGTGGCGTCGCTCGCCTCCTGAGCCAGCGACCGCTGACCTGACGTAAGCCCCGGGGCACTGCCCTGGGGCTTACTCTCGTCGTCTACCGCTCTCGTCGTCCACCCGCCGACTGGCTGCGGCTTGCTCTCTTCCACCCCGTCGACCGGCCGGGGCTTACTCTCGCCTGCCTGCTGACCGGCCGGACGCTGCCCCGGTGTCGCTGGTCGGCTCGACGCCGTCCGCCGGCCCGACCCGGACCACCACACCGGGCACGCTGTGCGGCAGCCAGTCGACCTGGGCCCGCCCCACGACCGGTTCCATCTGCCGCCGGAACCGGTCGCGTTCCTGCTCGGGCACGGCGGCCGCCGAACGGACCACCACCGCGGCCACCAGGTCGTTGAGCTTGACCATGACGGCCACCGCCGTCGGCAGCACCACGATCGCCCACCACTTGACCAGTTCGGCGAGGACGAGCAGGGTCGCCAACGCGATCGCACCCTCGAAGAACAGGAAGCAGAGCACCCCACCCGGATTGACGAAACGCAGCCTCAGCGCCCGGGCGTAGAACGGGCGGTACCGCTGCTCGTCCGCCGGGATCGTGGCCCACGAGCCACGGGAGGCTCCGCTCATCTGCTGCCGTCCCGCCGCGCGGCGGCCACTGAGAAGACGGCCCGTTCCAGCGCGTACGCCCGGTCGTCCGAGCCGCCCTTGACCGCCGCGTTGCACTCGGCCGCCGCCTGCATCGCCTGAACCAGCCCCTCGGGCGTCCAGCCACGTGCCTGCCGCTGGGCCCGTTCGACCTTCCACGGCGGCATGCCCAGGCTGCTCGCCAACTGGTACGGGCTGCCCCTCCCGGCGGAGGCGACCCGGGCGACTGTCCGGATCCCGTCGGCGAGCGCGTCGGCGATCGGCACCGGGTCCACTCCGACGTGCAGGGCCCACCGCAGCGCCTCCAGCGCACCCGGCAGGTCACCGACCATGGTGGCGTCGGCCACGGTGAAGCCACTCACCTCCACCCGGCCCCGGTAGTAGCGGGCCACGGTGTCGGCGCCGATCCGACCGTCGGTGTCGGCGATCAGCTGTGCGCAGGCCGCAGCGAGCTCCCGCAGGTCGTTGCCGACCGCGGCGATCAACGCCTCGGCGGCGTCGTCGGTGCACCGCCCGCCGGCCCGGCGGAACTCGTCCCGGACGAAGGCCACCCGGTCACGGTGCCCCTTCAGCTTGGCTGCCGGCATGATGTGGGCACCGGCCGCCTTCAGCCCGTCGGCGAACGCCTTGCCCTTGGCCGCACCGAGATGCTGCACGATCAGCTGCACGTCCGGGTCGGGATGCTTCGCGTACGCCAGCAGGGCCGCGACCAGGTCCTTGCGGGCGTCCTGACCGGAACGCAGCACCAGCACCCGGCGACCACCGAACAGCGACGGGCTGAGCATCTCGTCGATCTCGCCGACGCTGAGCTGACCAGCCTGGTATTCGCGGACATCGACGTCCGGGTCGGCGGCCCGGGCGGCGGCGACGGTTTCGGCCACCGCACGCGTGGCGAGCAGCTCCTCGTCACCGAGGACGAGCACAATAGGAGCGGCACTGGCGGCGGTCACGCCGCCCATATTCGCACGCTCAGCGGCCCGGTCCAGTCCGGTCGGCCGCACCGCACGGGCAGACCCCGCACACAGCGCAAATCCAGACATATATCTAATTTGCCGCCAATCTCCATAAAATTGGGGTCTATTTCCTGGTCGGTAGTGAACCTGCTTCACGAGGTGGACCGGCTCAGATCGACACCGCCCAGCACCACTGCCAGCCCGGACGCGTCGAGCACCACCGCCACGTCCCCGTCGACGTCGGTACGCAGCACCCGCGCCCCGCCTCGGGACAACCGGGCCAGCAGCGCGTCGCTCGGATGCCCGTAGGTGTTGCCCGCACCCACCGGCACCAGAGCGACCGCCGGTGCGATCGCGTCCAGGAAGGCTGCGTCCTGGAAGGCGCTGCCATGGTGGGCAACCTTCAGCACGTCGGCCCGCAGCCGGTGTGCGGGCAACCGTTCCCGCAGTGCCTGCTGCTCCTCGGTCTCCGCGTCGCCGGTGAGCATGATCCGCACCCCCGCCACCGTGGCGAGCAACACCAGCGAGTTGTTGTTCGGATCCGACCGGGTTCCCCGCATCGGGTAGGGCGGGCCGACGACGAAAAGGTCGACCGCCCCGGCCTGGTACCGCCATCCGGCGGCAACAGGCACCACCCGGGTGCCGTGGGTGGCGGCGGTGTCGTGGACCTGGTTCCGCCCGGTTGCCGGCTCCGGCCACTGCGGAGTCGACACCAGGTCGACCCGCCGCCCCCGGAACACCCCCGCCACCCCCGCGGTGTGGTCGGCGTGGAAGTGGCTGACCACCAGCAACGGCACCCTGCGCACGTCGAGCCGGCGCAGGCAGGCGTCCGCCGCCCCCGGATCCGGGCCGGTGTCGACGACGACCGCCCGCCCGGGCGCCACCGGCAACACCACCGTGTCACCCTGACCGACAGCGCAGACCGCGATGACCCAGCCCTTCGGCGGCCAGCCCGGCGCGATCACCCGCACCGGCACGGTGCCGAGCATCACGGCGACCGTGCCCACCGCGACCAGGCGGCGCACCACCGGCCGCCGGGCGGCGACCAACAGGGCCACGGTCAGCGCCGCCAGCAGCAGCGCCCCGGTCACCCCGCCCGGCCAGGGCAGGTTCCCCATCGGCATGCGTGCGCCGTACCGGGCGACCAGCACCAACCACCACGCCGGCCAGTGCGCCAACCAGGCAGCCATCTCGGCGCCGAACGGCCAGACCGGCGACACCGTCGCGGCCACCACACCGAGCACGGTGGCCGGGGCGATCGCCGGCACCACGAGGAGGTTCGCCGGCACCGCGACCAGGCTGACGGTGCCCGACAGACCGGCGATCACCGGTGAACAGGCCAACTGCGCGGCAGCCGGCACCGCCAGCGCCTCGGCCGCCCCCGGAGGTACGCCCCGCCGCCGCAGCCCGTCACGCCACCGTGGCGCGAGCAGCAACAGACCACCGGTGGCCATCACCGACAACGCAAAGCCGGGATCCCCGGCCAGATCCGGGTCGACCAGCACCAGCACCGCCACGGCAGCGGCCAGCGCCGGTACCGCCGCTCGGGGGCGGCCGGCGGCCAGCGCGGCGAGCCCGATCGCACCCATGGTGGCTGCCCGAACCACACTCGGCGAGGGACGCACCAGGATCACGAAGCCCACCAGAGCCAGCCCGCAGAGCACGGCGGCCAGGGTGGGGCCGGCTCGCGCCCAGCGGGCCACCAGCAACACCGCCCCGGCGATGATCGCGACATTGGAACCGGATACCGCATTGAGATGCGTCATTCCCGTGGCGCGGAAGTCCTCCTCGACCGCGTCGGGCAGCCGGCTCGTGTCGCCGACCACCAGCCCGGGCAGCAGGCCACCGGGCTCGTCCGGCAACGACGCACACGCCTGCTGCAGACCGGCACGCAGCCGACCGGCGGCCCGCTGCAGCGCCGAGGGTGCCCCGAGCCGGTCCGGCGGGCCGGCGGCGAGCAGTACGGCGGCGGTCAGGTCACCACCGCGCGGTTCGGTCAGCCGCCCCTCGGCGGTGAGCCGTTGCCCGGGCAGCAGTTGCCGCCAGGCCGGATCATCGGTGAGCACCAGCACGCGGGCCGGTACGGCCACCCGCTGCCCCGCCGGGCCGGTGACGTTCACCAGTTTGGCCCGTACCAGCAGGGTGGGCGGGCGGCCCACGATGCCGCCGCGTACCGGTCGTGGATCGTCCCGGACGACCAGTTCGGCGGTGACCTGTGCCCGGTCGTCGACAAGTGCGCGGATCGGTTCGGCGTCGCGTACGGCCAACCGGGCCGAGGTCGCGGCGCCGCCGCAGACCACGCCGATCAGTACCGAGACCACGATCCAGCCGTAGCGGCGTGCGATCGTGCCGGGACGGCCTGCCACCCCGATCAGGTGCAGTGCCACCAGCACGGCCAGACCGGCCGCGACGGCGGCCACCAGCAGCGCCCGCCCGGCGTCGACGTGCAGCCCCGCCAGGGCGGTCAGCCACGCTGCCACGGCCAGCCCGGCCAGCCGGAGATCGGGGATCTGGGCACCGTCCAGGCCGGCGATCGCCCCGGCCGCTCCGAAGGTGCCGTCGCCCGAGCGCACCAGCCCGGCCGGCGCCGAGGTACGCCGGGATGTGGGTGCCCCGTCCGTCGTCACACCGTCACCAGGTCTTTGAGTTCCTCGTACCGTGCGTCGCCGATGCCGTTGACCTGGCGCAGGTCGCTGACGGACCGGAAGCCGCCATGCTCGTCGCGGTGCTCGATGATGCGTCGGGCCAGCACCGGCCCGACGCCGGGCAGTGTTTCCAGTTGGGACTGACTCGCAGTGTTGAGGTTGAGCCGCCCACCCGGGTCCGCGCCCGCCGCCGGGCCGGCACCTGGCGCAGCCCCCACCGCCGGGGTGGCCGCCGCCACGCCAACCAGGATCAACTCGCCGTCGGCGACCTTGCGGGCCGGGTTGAGCATGGCCACGTCCACTCCGGGCAACGCTCCGCCGGCCGCCTCGACGGCATCGGCGACCCGCGCACCGGCCGGCAGTCGCACCAGCCCGGGACGCCGGACCTTGCCCGCCACCGCGACCACCACCTCGCCGGTCGCCCCGTCGGCCCCCTCGTCTCCCGGCTCGTTTCCCCGGTTGCCGGACGGGACCGTCGTGGGGGCACCGGTCACCGCGCTCACCGGTTCGACCTGGGGTCGGGATCGCCAGGTCCAGCCGGCGGCACCGAGCACCACCAGGACCGCCACCACGGCCAGCGCCCGAACCCCCCGCCGACCCGGATCGAACGCCCCCGGCCCCGGCAACCGCGACGCCGACACGACCTCGGCCGCGTCGGGCCCGGACTGCGAATCGGACGACTCCGGCCCGACCGACGGCCCCGGATCAGCCGACCCCGGCCCGACCGACGGCTCCACATCGCTCCACCCCGGCCCCGCCAACCGGCCCGACCCGGCCATAGAAGGTCCGTCCACAGGCGGCTCGACCGACGGCTCCACGTCAGCCCACCCCGGCCCCGCCAATCGGGCAGGCCCGGCCACGGTCGGCCCGCCCACGGTCGGCGGGAGGGGGTTCCGGCCGACGGTGGTGGGGCGGACGGGTAGCGGTACCGTCGGCCAATCCAGCGGCGTGGAGGCCGTCACCGACGCCGGACGAGGGTCGCGCAGGGAGAACTCGGGCAGGCCTGAGTCCTCGGATTCCGGCTCGGCCGCAGGTGCGCCGGGAACCGCCGGTACGTCAGCAGCGCGTTCGGCCGCGCCGGGCATGAGTCGCCACAGGCGCGCCCGTACCGCCGTCTCCTCGTCGTTGGACACCGCGCGAGGCTAGGACGATCGGGACGGCGCCCGTTGGTCCCGAACGCTTCGCTGTGGACAACCAGCGCCCTGTGGACAACGCCCTGATCATGCCCTCGATGTGCTAGGCCGACTCCGGGTCGAGGCCGAGCACGCTGCGCCCACCGTCGACCGGCAGGATCACGCCGTTGACGAAGCCGGCGGCCGGCGACAGCAGGTATGCCACCGCACTCGCCACATCCTGCGGCTGTCCGATCCGGCCCACCGGGTGCAGCCGGGCCAACTCGGCCTCGATCCGCTGCACCTCACCGGCGTCCTGGCCGGCGAGGAACGCCTCGTGCCGCTCGGTCGTCACCGAACCCAGCGCGACCGCGTTGGCCCGGACGCCGTACCGGCCGTACTCGACCGCGAGCGCCCGGGTCAGTCCTTCCACGGCGGCCTTCGCGGTGGCGTACGGCAGGCAGCCCGGCACCGGACGGCTCGCCTGGTGGGACGAGACGTTCACGATGGCGCCGGGCGTCGCGGCGGCGAGGAAACGCCGTACGGCGGTGGCCGCCCCGACCACGGCAGGCCGCAGGTTGCGCGTGATCAGGTCGAGCACCTCGCCCACCGGGGCGTCATGTACGGAGGCGTCCCGGAACACCGCGGCGTTGTTCACCCACCCGGTGAGCGGCTGGTGCCGTTCCGCCAGGTCGGCGGCCCGGCCTGTGACCGCCTCGTCGGCGGCGTCGCCCACCACGGCGGTCAGGCGGTCCGCGTGGGGATGTCGGGAAACCCAGGACACCACGTCGGCGTCCCGCTCGATCACCACCACGGTCTCACCGCCGGCGAGCAGGTGCTCGACGATCCCCCGCCCGATCCCCCGCCCGCCGCCGGTCACCACACAGGACATCCGCCACCTCGCTCACGCTTCACGGTCGTCGGTGGATCACCACGCAGGCCAGCCCGGGGCCGACGTGGGCGGCGACGGCCGCACCGGCCTCGGTGACGTACGTGTCGTGCAGTCGGTCGCCGAGCCGAGCCGTCAGCGCACCGAGCAGATCCTCGGCGCGTTGCGGCGCGGCGAGGTGGTGCACGGCGAGATCCACCTGTGCGTCGCCGGCCGCCTCGACGGCCAGGTCGACCAGGCGCGCCACCCCTCGGCTGGCGGTACGCACCTTGTCCTTCAGCACGATGCCGCCGTCGGGCATGTGCAGGATCGGTTTGACCGACAGTGCCGTGCCGAGCAGTGCCTCGGCCGCGTTGATCCGGCCGCCTCGGCGCAGCAACTCCAGCGTGTCGACGTAGAAGAAGGTGGCGGTACGCCCCGCCGCGTCGACGGCCGCGGCGCGTACGCCTGCCAGGTCGGCGCCCTGGGCGGCGGCCCGGGCCGCGGCGAGGTTCGCAAAGCCGAGGCCCATGCCGCAGGATCGGCTGTCCACCACCGTCACCTGCCCGCCGAACTGGGCCGCCGCCAACTCGGCGGCCTCGACGGTGCCGGAGAGCGCGGCCGACAGATGCACCGAGACGATCCCTTCCGCGCCGGCCTCCAGCAGGCTGCGGTAGGTGCGGGTGAACTGTTCGGGTGACGGGCGGGAGGTGCTCACCGAGATCCGTCGCGCGCTCAGGGCCCGGGTGGCGTCGGCGGGAAAGACCTGCACTCCCTCCAGCCCTTCGACGCCGTTGAGCACCACGGTCAGCGGCACCACGGTCAGTCGGTGCGCCAGCACCAGTTCGGGTGGCAGATAGGTGGTGGAGTCGGTCACGACCGCGACGGGCATGCCGGCACCGTAGCGGATCACCCCTGCCACCACCCCCACCGGTTCAACCCCCAAACCCACCCTGGGCCCCGAACCATCTGGTTGACCAAGAGGTTTGCGTCACCGAACAACGCGACCACGACGCAAACTTCTTGATCAACTACCCAGCCGGGGGCGGCGTGGTTCAGACGGGTTCGGTGGGGGGTGTGGTGATGCGGCCTACGTTGTGGGCGCGCAGGTGCCAGCCCTGTTCGGGGTGGTGGTGCAGTTCGGTCCAGTGGCAGTTGCGTAGGGAGCCGACGGCACGCAGCACGGACTGATCCCAGCCCAGTAGTTGCCCGCAGCCCTGCCGTGCCGCGCCGCCGTGGGTCGCGACGACGATCGTGCCACCGGCCATCTCGTCGGCGATCTCGTGCAGGGCAGCGCCCATCCGCTTGCCCAACTCGTCGAGGGGTTCGACGTCCGCGCCGGGTGCCGGGTCACCGGCTCGCCAACGGGCATACTCGTCGGGGAACTGTGCGGCGACCTCGGCGAGCAGCAGCCCCTGCCAGCGGCCGAAGTGGCGTTCCCGCAGCCGGGCGTCGGAGCGTACCGGCAGGCCGGTGAGCGCGGCCAGCGCGGCGGCGGTGTCCGCCGCGCGGCTCAGGTCGCTGGCGACGATCGCGTCCGGACGCAGTGCCGCGAGCAACGGCGCGGCCTCGCGGGCCTGCTCACGGCCGAGATCGTTGAGGGGGATGTCGGTCTGCCCCTGCACCCGGCTGGCGGCGTTCCAGTCGGTGTTGCCGTGCCGCCAGATGAGCAGCCGGGTCACTCGCCCGATCCGGCGGCGGCCTCGACGCGAGCCAGGTCCCGGTCGACGAACGGGATGGTCGGGCAGTCCTTCCAGAGCCGATCGAGGGCGTAGAACTCGCGCTCCTCGGTGTGCTGGACGTGCACCACGATGTCGACGTAGTCGAGCAGCACCCAGCGCCCGCCGCGCTCGCCCTCGCGCCGAATCGGCTTTGCCTTCTCCGGCAGGTTGAGCAGGGCTTCCTCGATGGCGTCGACGATGGCCAGCACCTGCCGCTCGTTCGACGCCGCGGCGAGCACGAACGCGTCGGTGATGGCGAGCTGGTCACCCACGTCGATGATGACGATGTCCTGAGCCTTCTTGTCCGCCGCCGCCTGGGCTGCGGCGATCGCCAGCTCGTGAGCGCGCTCGGAAACTGTCACCGTTCTCCTTCGATCAACCGTGCGATACCCAAGCCTCTCACACGGCCCGCGAGTGCGACCCGCCAGCTTCAGCCCGGAATCGGCATTATCTATCGCATAAGTGGACGTATCACTGCTGATAGAGACGCCGCTTTGCGATGTACTGCACCACACCGTCCGGCACCAGATACCAGACCGGCTCACCGCGGGCGACCCGCGCCCGACAATCGGTGGAGGATATCGCCATCGCCGGCACCTGGACCAGGCTGACCGTGTCGGCGGGCAGGTGAGCGTCGGACAATGCGAATCCCGGTCGGGTCACCCCGATGAAGTGGGCGAGTTCGAAGATCTCGTCAAGGTTCTTCCAGCTCAGGATGCGTTCCAGCGCGTCCGCGCCGGTGATGAAGAACAGCTGCGCCTTGGGGCCGTACATCGCGTGCAGGTCCCGCAGCGTGTCGACGGTGTAGGTCGGGCCGCCACGGTCGATGTCCACCCGACTGACCTGAAAGCGTGGATTGGAGGCGGTGGCGACCACGGTCATGAGGTAACGGTCCTCGGCCGAGCTGACCGGAAGATCCGCCTTCTGCCACGGTTCGCCGGTCGGCACGAAAATCACTTCGTCCAGCCCGAACCGGTCCGCGACCTCACTGGCGGCCACCAGGTGCCCGTGATGGATCGGATCGAACGTGCCGCCCATGATCCCGATCCGCCGGTTGTCTTCCGTCACCCCATGATCGTAGTCCGAGCCGACCTCATTTCAGGCCGGGCATGACGGAGAGCTCACGTCCCGCCACGCAGATCAGGCAGTCGTGGCAGCCACCGCCGTCCGCGCGACCAGGGCACGGCGCAGGTCGTCGTCGGCGTCGGTGATCACCCGGCGCAGGCCGGGCGTGAGGTCGTCCCGGGACAGCAGCGCCGCGGCCGCCTCCCGGGTGGGCTGCGCCACCGCGTAGCGGGGGAAGGCAAGCTTCGCCACCTCGTCGGCCACCCAGGGCGTACGCAGCCGCGCCATGGCCGGCATGTCGGCGAAGTAGCGCGGCACGTACTCGGCGGTCAGCTCGGCCTGCTCGGGCTGCCAGAAGCCGGCTGCGGTCGCCTCGATCAGCCGGTTGGAGACCGTGGTGTCGGCCACGATCATCTGCCATGCGGCCTGTTTGGCCGCCGGATCCGGCAGCGCGGCTCGGTACCGCGCGGCATGCTCGGCACCTGCCGCGCTCCGGTCGGCCGTCGCCTCCGCCTCGATCTCGGCCGCACCCGCCGCACCGAGCACCACCAGCCGACCGAGGATCTTCCAACGCAACTCGGTGTCGATCGCCAGGCCGTCCGGGACACCTCGGCCGCCGAGCCAGCCGGTGAGCAGGGCGGCGTCGATGGTCGCGGCGATCCGGCCCCGCGCCGCGGCCAGCTGCATGGACCCGCCGGCGGGAGCGGTGTCGAGCATCCGGCGGCAGGCTTCGTCGATCACCGCCAGGGCGGTCGGCCGCATCGACGGATCGAGGTAACGGTCGACAAGCGAACGGCTCAGGGCCAGCACGTCCTCGGTGATGATCACCTCGGTCTCGGTGGGCAGCGCCTGTCCGATCAGCTCCACCACCGCCATGACCGGCCGCTCACCGTCGGTCGCCGCGTCCAGCGCCTCGCCCCACAGCAGAGCGCGGGCCAACGGATCGGCCAGCCGGGGAAGCAGCAGCGGCACCGCATCGACCGAGGCGGAATCGAGACGGATCTTGGCGAAGGTGAGGTCGCCGTCGTTGGGCAGCAGGACGGCCGACGCCGGCTCACCGGTCAACCGGTCGAGCACCGTCCGGCCACCGTCGGTGCTCGGATCCAGGTCGACCTCGAAGCGGTCGGCGCTGCCGTCGACGGCGTACCGCCCCACGCCGATGCGGTGCGGACGCAGCACCGGATGCGCCGGCGGCGCGGTCTGCAGGACCGCCACCTCCCGGTACCGGCCGTCGGCGTCCAGGGCCACCTCGGCCCGCAACGTGTTGACCTGGGCGGCACGCAACCACGCCTGCGCCCAACCGGCCAGGTCCCGCCCGCTCGCCGAGCCGAGGCTGGCGAGGAGATCGGCCAGGGTGGCGTTGCCGAACCGGTGGCGGGAGAAGTGGTCGTTCAGCCCGGCCAGGAAGGGCTCGTCGCCCAGCCACGCCACCAGTTGCCGCAGCACACTGGCACCCTTGGCGTACGAGATGCCGTCGAAGTTGAGCAGCGCCTCTGCCGCGTCGGACAGCTCGTCCGGAGCCACCGGATGGGTCGAGGGACGCTGGTCCGCCGCGTACCCCCACGCCTTGCGGCGCATGGCGAACGTCGTCCATGCCTGGTCGAACCGGGTCGCCTCGGCGGTGACCCGGGTGCCGAGGTATTCCGCAAACGACTCGTTGAGCCACAGGTCGTCCCACCACCGCATGGTGACCAGGTTGCCGAACCACATGTGGGCCATCTCGTGGGCGATGGTGGTGGCCCGCAGCTCGCGCTGCGTGTCGGTGACCGCGGATCGGAAGACGTAGTCGTCGCGGAAGGTGACCAGCCCGGGATTCTCCATGGCACCCGCGTTGAACTCCGGCACGAACGCCTGGTCGTACTTGCCGAACGGGTAGCGCTCGTCGAACAGCTGGTGGAACCGGTCGAGGCACTGCCTGGTGACGGTGAAGATCTCCTCGGCGTCGGCGTCCAGGTGCTCGGCCAGGGAACGCCGGCAGTAGATGCCGAGCGGAACGCCGTCGTGCTCGTCGCGGCGGACGTGCCAGGGCCCGGCGATCAGGCTGAACAGGTACGTCGAGATCGGCAGGGTGGGGGCGAACTCCCAACGCCCCGGCCCGGGCTGGGCGGCCAGTTCGGCGTTTGCCGCGACCGTCCAGTGTGGCGGTGCGGTGACCGAGAGAGTCACCGGGGCCTTCAGGTCGGGCTGGTCGAAGGCGGCGAAGATGCGCTGCACGTCGTCCAGGAAGGACATGGCGTAGAGGTAGGTCTCCCCGTCGGCCGGGTCGACGAACCGGTGCAGCCCTTCGCCGGTGTTGGTGTACGCCATCTCCGCCTCGACGGTCAGCGTGTTCTCCTCGGCCAACCCGGTCAGGGCCAGCCGGTTGTCGTCCAGCCCGGCCGGGTCGAGGTCGACGCCGTTGAGGCGTACGGCCAGCAGTTTCGCGGGCTTGACCTCGGCGAAGGTCTCGGTGCCGGTGGCGGTGAACCGGATCGTGACCTGCGACCGGAACCGCTCGCCGCCCCCGGTCAGGTCGAGATCCACGTGGTACGACTCGACGGCGATCGACGCGCCACGCGCGGTCGACTCTGCACGGCTCAGGCTCGGCATCCGCTTATCCTGCCGGATGGGGTCGCATGGAGCGCCCCCACCCACCGACGCTGGAGGACTGGACCATGACAACGCACCCCAAGGGCGACTTCGACCTCTCCCGGGCGGTCTGGCAGCGTGCCGAGGGGGACACCTCCGAGGCCGCCGTGGAGGTCGCCTTCGTCGACGACCTGATCGGCATGCGCAACTCCGCCGAGCCGGACGGCCCGGTGCTGGTGTTCACCCAGGCCGAGTGGGACGCCTTCGTCGCGGGCGCCCAGGACGGTGAGTTCGACCTCGACTGACCGGCGGGACCCACCGCCCCGGTCGGCGGGCCCGACCCCGCCGTGCCGGACCGGGGCGATCCCTCAGACGACATCGCCATCACCCCAACCCAGCCCACCGGGCCCCGGCGCGTGATGGAACCCCGGGTGACCGGCGACGTCGACGCAGCGCTCGCCGTCGGGGCCGACCGCCCCGCAGAACAGCCGCTCGGCCCGCCGCCAGTCCTCGGCCGGGGACACCGCGGACGCGCCGAGCGCCACCTCGGCCCGCAACACGCTCAGCGCCTCCGCGTATCCGACCGCCGTTTCCCGTGCGGTCGCCAGATCAGGCGCGGTGAAGCCGAGGTGCGCGGTGAAGAACCGATCCGGCCGGACCACCCGTCGGGGCGGCCCGATCAGGGGTGGGTCGCCGCCACCACACAGCGCCCCGGCCATCCACCGTCGCCAGTGTGGCGGCCTGTTGTCCCGCATGCGTCCTCCCCCGCGTGCCCGCCGGCCCACCTGCCGCACCCCGCCCCGCCGACGCTCTGCCGCAAGCTTGGCCGGCCGACGCGGTGCGCACCGCCCGGGTGGGCGGCGCCGCCGACGCTGACCGCAGTCAACCAGGAACGTCTGCTCGCGGGAGGGGCCAGCTGGCCCACACCGCCGAATCGACAACGGTCCACCTGGTGACGCCGGGGCCGCAGCCCCGGCGCGTCAGGCCTCAGGCCGGGTGCAACACCGTCCGCAGGCACCCGTCCTGCTTCTTCTCGAAAATCTCGTAGCCGCGGGCGCCCTCCTCCAGCGACATCGGATGGGTGGCCAGGTAAGCGGGGTCGATCTCCCCGGCGGCGAGCCGCTCCAGCAGCATCGGGATGTACCGCTGGGCGTGCATCTGCCCCATCCGCAGCACCAGGGCCTTGTTCATCGCCGCACCCAGCGGGAACTTGTCCACGAAACCCGCGTAGACGCCGACGATGCTGACCGTGCCGCCCTTGCGTGCCGCCAGGATGGCCTGCCGGACCGACGTCGGCCGGTCCAGCTGCGTCCGGGTGGCCTGCTTCGCCCGGTCGTACGCGTACGCCGGGCCGACGTCGTGCGCCTCCATGCCGACCGCCTCGATGCAGGCGTCCGGTCCACGGCCGGCAGTCATCTCACGCAGCGCCTCCAGCACGTCGGTCTCGGCATAGTTGACCGTCTCCACGCCGAGCCGGTCGGCGGCGGTGGACAGCCGTTCCGGCAGCCGGTCCACCATGATGACCCGTTCGGCGCCGAGCAACTGAGCGGCGCGGGCGGCCATCTGACCTACTCCCCCGGCACCCCACACCGCGACCACCTCGCCGCCGGTCAGGCCACAGAAGTCCGCGGCCATCCAACCGGTGGGCAGCGCGTCGGAGGCGAAGACCACGGAGTCGTCCGGTACGCCGTCGGGCACCTTGAAGGCACCGATGTCACCGAACGGCACCCGGACGTACTCGGCGTGGCTGCCGGAGTAGCCGCCGGCGGCGTGCGAGTAGCCGAGGATGCCGGCCGGTGAATGGCCCCACAGCTTCTCGGTGAACACCGGCTGCGGGTTGGAGTTGTCGCACAACGAGTACTGCTCGGTCCGGCAGTACCAGCAGCCGCCGCAGGCCACCACCGAGCCGACCACCACCCGGTCGCCGACAGCGATGCGTCGTACGCCCGGCCCGGTCTCCACCACCTCGCCCATGAACTCGTGGCCGAGAATGTCCCCCTCCCGCATGGCGGGCAGGAACCCGTTGATCAGGTGCAGGTCGGAGCCGCAGACGCTGCTGGCCCGCACCTTGACGATGATGTCCCCGTCCGCGCGTACCGTCGGCTCCGGCACGTCGCGCACCTTCAGCTTGCCGACTCCTTCCCAGCACAGCGCCCTCATGCCCGTCCTCCCGCCGACAGCCGCTCACGCACCTTGTCGGTGGCGCGCTCCTGCATCCGGCCACGACCGGACGGGTCACGTCGGGTTTCGATGATCTGACCGCACTCGATCAGCGACTTCACCCGGCGCAGCGTGTCGCGCAGTCGCAGGTCCGGCTCGTGGTCACCGGCGAGGCCGAGGGCCCGGCGCAGCGGACCGGAGCGGTACCGCAACTCGGCCCGGATCTCGGTGCCCCGGCCCTGCGGTGCGGTCACCAACTTCACCGTGCCCTGCTGTTCGGGCCCGTCGGTGACCTGCCAGCTCAACCGGCCCGGACCGGTGACGGTGATCTCGGCCCGCCACTCGACGCCTGCGCCCGAGTCGTCGAGCGCCACGCACCGCCAGTGTTCGTCGTCGATCCGTTCCAGGGTCGCCCACTCGGCCAGGGCACGGTCGAGCCGTTCCTGGTCGGTCCAGAAGCCGATGACCGCCTCGACCGGCCGGTCGATCGTCACCCCGCGCCGCACCACGTACCAGCCGTCCTGCTTGACAGGCTGGTGCCGATGTCGCCGCCGGGCCACCGCCCGGCCGACGCCGATCGCGGTCACGGTGGCGGCGCCGAGCAGCGCCCACCTCGCGCCGTTGCTTGTCGTCATGTCTCCTCCACTCGGACGTCCGGCGTTGAACCGTCCACCCCGAGCGCTACCCGGACCGCGGCCGACGAAACGACACGTCAGGCGCTTCCAGTCGCCAGGTGCCGGGTCGTGTCTGATTGGTCGTTTCGCTGCGGGAGCACCGCCGGGCTTACGACAATGGAGGACCAACGGGCCAGCGAGATCGCCCGGCACGGTGCCCAGCCTCGCCGCCCCCTCGGCCGCGCGCGTATCCAGATCCACAGGGGTGACATCAATGGCGCATCACGCACGCCGCGGTCGGCCCGGACGTAGCCGCGTCCAACTCGCCGCCCTGGCCGTGGCAGCCCTCTTCCTGGTCCTCGGCGTGGCAGGCTTCATCCCCGGCATCACCACCGGCTACGGCGACATGACCTTCGCCGGGCACCACTCCGGGGCGAAGCTGCTCGGCCTGTTCCAGGTCTCGATCCTGCACAACCTGCTGCATCTCGGCTTCGGCCTGATCGGCCTGCTGCTGGCCCGCCGGCTGGCCGGCGCGCGGATCTTCCTGACCGCCGGCGGGGCCGTCTACCTGGCCCTGTGGCTGTACGGGTGGGCGACCGAGGACGACAGCAGCGCCAACTTCATCCCGGTCAACAGCGCGGACGACTTCCTGCACCTCGGGCTCGGGTTCGGCATGCTGGCCCTGGGCCTGTTGCTGTCCAACAACGTCGGCACCGGCGGTCGGCTCGATGATCCCCTCGACCGCCCCTGATCTTTCGCAGCGGCGGCCGCCGGCCTACTCGGCGTCGTCCGCCTCGATGGCCGCCCTAGCCTCGATGGCCGCCGTAGCCTCGGGTGCCGCCTCCACCTCGTCGGCGGGCCGCTGCCGGCGAGCCTTGCGGGCCGCCAGCCGTTCGGCCGCGCTCGCCCGGGTCGACTTCTCCTCCAGCCGGATGTCACGTCCCCGGGTCCCGGGCGTGAACTCGGCACCCGCGTAGAGGGTCGGCTGCCAGTCGAACTCCCGCTCACCGATGCGGACCAGGTCGCCCGGTTGGGCGCCCGCCCTGGCCAACTGGTCCTCGACACCGAGTCGGGCCAGCCGGTCGGCGAGGTAGCCCACCGCCTCGTCGTTGTCGAAGTTCGTCTGGCGCACCCACCGCTCGGGTCGGACACCCCGTACGGTGTACGAGCCGTCCGGCTCCGCCTCGATGGTGAAGCCGGCGTCGTCGACCGCCTTCGGTCGGAGCACGATCCGGGTCGGCTCGGCCGGCGGCGCCGCAGCACGCGACTGCTCCACCAGCTCCGCCATCGCGTAGGTGAGCTCCTTGAGCCCTTCCCGGGTGGCCGCGGACACCTCGTAGACCCGCAGCCCGCGCGCCTCAAGGTCGGGCCGGACGATGTCGGCCAGGTCCCGCCCGTCGGGCACGTCGATCTTGTTCAACGCGACCAGTCGGGGTCGATCGGCCAGACCGCCGTACTCCGCGAGTTCCGCCTCAATGGTGTCGATGTCGGCCAACGGGTCCCGACCCGGCTCCAGGGTCGCGGTGTCGATGACGTGCACCAGCACGGCGCACCGCTCGATGTGCCGGAGGAACTCCAGCCCGAGGCCCTTGCCGGTGGCCGCGCCGGGGATCAGGCCGGGTACGTCGGCCACGGTGAAGGTGTGGTTGTCGACCCGGACCACACCGAGGTTCGGCACCAGGGTGGTGAACGGGTAGTCGGCGATCTTCGGCTTGGCTGCGGAGATCACCGAGATCAGCGACGACTTGCCGGCCGACGGGAAACCCACCAGGCCGACGTCGGCGACGCTCTTGAGTTCCAGCACCACATCCAGGTGCTCACCCGGCTCGCCCAGCTCGGCGAAACCGGGGGCCTTGCGGCGGGCGTTGGCCAGCGAGGCGTTGCCCCGGCCGCCACGACCACCCCGGGCCACCTCGAAGGTGGTGCCGGCACCCACCATGTCGGCGAGCACGGTGCCGTCCATGGTCTGCACGACCGTCCCGTCGGGCACGGTGAGGACCAGGTCCGCGCCGTTGGCGCCGTCCCGGTTGGAACCGGCACCCCCGCGACCGTTCTGCGCCTTGATGTGCGGGCGGAAGTGGAAGTCGAGCAGCGTGTGCACCTGCGGGTCGACCACCAGGGAGACGCTGCCGCCGTGCCCGCCGTTACCCCCGTCGGGGCCGCCGAACGGCTTGAACTTCTCCCGGTGGATCGAGACACAGCCGTGCCCACCGTCGCCGGCCTGCAGGTGCAGGACGACCCGGTCAACGAACATCGTCACGCCGCAATCCTTCCAGCGGGGAGCAGCCCCGCATCTGAAAAGGCGAAGCGGGCCGGGACATCAGGTCCACGGCCCGCTCACGCCGGAGAGTTACTGCTGCGGCACGATGCTGACGGTCTTGCGACCGCGCTTGCTGCCGAACTGGACCGCACCGGCGGCCAGCGCGAAGAGCGTGTCGTCGCCGCCGCGGCCGACCAGGTCACCGGGGTGGAACTTGGTGCCGCGCTGCCGGACGATGATCTCGCCCGCGCTGACGACCTGACCACCGAAGCGCTTCACGCCGAGCCGCTGGGCCGCGGAGTCCCGGCCGTTACGCGAGCTGGACGCACCCTTTTTGTGAGCCATCTTGAGACGACCTACTTCCCGCTGGAGATGCCGGTCACCTTGACCTGGGTCAGCGGCTGGCGGTGACCCTGGCGCTTGTGGTAGCCGGTCTTGTTCTTGAACTTGTGGATCCGGATCTTCGGGCCCTTGGTGTGTGCGGCGATCTCGCCGGACACCTCGACCTGCGCGAGCTTGGCCGCGTCGGTCACCAGGTCGTCACCGTCGACGAGGAGCACCGCGGCGAGCTTCACCGCGTCGCCGGGAGCACCGACGAGCTTCTCGACCTCGATCACGTCGCCTTCGGCGACCTTGTACTGCTTGCCGCCGGTCTTGACGATCGCGTACATCGGAGGCGCACTCCCTGTCGTTGAGGCTGCTAGCGTCTTTACCCACCGTTGCCGGTCGGTCGTCCCCGCGGCGGCTCGCCGGGTAGCAGAGGCACGGCGGCGCGGGCACGCGAGAACTCGGCACACAAGGGTGCGCCGCAGGCAAGCGTACGCCATGCCTGCCCCGCGCCCCAAACCGCCCCCGCCCCACGCCGGGCCCGGCCCGACCGCCGACCCGCAGCAGCCCCTCCTCGCGGACGTCACCGCAGGGAGGGGCCACCACGACTGTGCTCAGGTCAGGGCCGGGTACGGCGCCGAGCACCGGCCCGGCGGGAGCGACGGCGACCGGAGCCGCTGTCGTCCTCGTCGTCCTCGGCGAGCGCATCCGGGTCGTCCGGCGCGGCCAGCCGCGCCGACTCACCCTGCTGGCTGTCGGCGATGTCCGGCGTGGCCGGGGTCTCCGCCTCGTAGCGCGACAGGTCGTAGCCCATGGTGTCGTGGTAGTCGGCGTCGGCGCTGCTCGTGTCGTCGACCTCGGCGACCTCCACGACGGTCCGCTCGGCAGCGCTCTTACGAGCCCGACGCCGGGACGAGGCGGTCGGCTGCTCCGTCGTCGGCGCAGCAGCCGAGGCGACCGCCTTGACCTTCTCCGCGCCACCGGAGCGGGGCTTCTCCGGCACCGGCTCGGTGTGGATGACCAGGCCCCGGCCCTTGCAGCACTCGCAGGTCTCGCTGAACGCCTCCAGCAGACCGGCGCCGATCCGCTTACGGGTCATCTGCACGAGGCCCAGCGAAGTGATCTCGGTGACCTGGTGCTTGGTACGGTCCCGGCCCAGGCACTCGGTCAACCGGCGCAACACCAGTTCCCGGTTCGACTCCAGCACCATGTCGATGAAGTCGATCACCACGATGCCGCCGATGTCGCGCAGCCGCAGCTGACGGACGATCTCCTCGGCCGCCTCCAGGTTGTTGCGGGTGACCGTCTCCTCCAGGTTGCCGCCGGCACCTGTGTACTTGCCGGTGTTCACATCGACCACGGTCATCGCCTCGGTCCGGTCGATGACCAGGTGACCGCCGGAGGGCAGGAAGACCTTGCGGTCGAGCCCCTTGAGGATCTGCTCGTCGATGCGGTACTCGGCGAAGACGTCAGTGGTGCCCACGTGCCGACGCAGCCGGGCGAGCAGGTCCGGCGAGACGTGCGACAGGTACGACTCGACCATGTCGTACGACTGGTCGCCCTCGATCACCAGCTCACGGAAGTCCTCGTTGAACAGGTCCCGGACCACCCGGATGACCAGGTCAGGCTCCTCGTAGAGCAGCACCGGCGCGCCGCCCTCGGCGGCCTTGGCCTGGATGTCCTCCCACTGCGCCTGGAGCCGCTTGACGTCGCGGGCCAACTCGTCCTCGCTGGCCCCCTCGGCCGCGGTCCGGACGATCACACCGGCGCCGTCGGGCACCAGCTTCTTCAGCACGTCACGCAGGCGCTTGCGCTCGGTGTCGGGCAGCTTGCGGCTGATCCCGGAGGCGTTGCCACCGGGCACGTACACCAGGTGCCGGCCCGACAGCGCGACGTGGCTGGTCAGCCGGGCGCCCTTGTGCCCAATCGGGTCCTTGGTGACCTGCACCAGCACCGAGTCGCCGGACTTGAGGGCCTGCTCGATCGAGCGGGCCCGGCCCTCCAGGCCGCTGGTGTCCCAGTTGACCTCTCCGGCGTACAGCACCGCGTTGCGACCGCGACCGATATCGACGAACGCCGCCTCCATGCTGGGCAGCACGTTCTGCACCTTGCCGAGGTAGACGTTGCCGGCCATGGTGCCGGTGGAACTGCGGGTGACGTAGTGCTCGACAAGCACACCGTCCTCGAGCACCGCGATCTGGGTGCGGTCGCCGCGCTGGCGTACCGCCATCACCCGGTCGACGGCTTCCCGGCGCGCCAGGAACTCGGACTCGCTGAGGATCGGCGGGCGGGTACGGCGCTGCTCACGACCGTCCCGACGGCGCTGCCGCTTGGCCTCCAGCCGGGTCGAGCCGGAGACGCCCTGCACCTCGTCGACCGTACGACGGGGCTCCCGGATCTTCACCACGGTCGGCACGCCGTCATCGGCGGCGCCCTCGGTGTCACCGGCACCCCGCCGACGACGCCGCCGACGCCGACGGGTCAACCCGTCGCCCTCGGTGTCGTCGCCGTTCTCGTCGGTCTCGGCCTCGGCCTCGGTCTCCCCCGCCTCGGCGGTCTCAGTCTCGGCCTCGGCCTCGGCGTCCTCGCCGTCCTCGGCCTCTTCCGCGCCACCCTTGCCGCGTCCCCGGCCCCGGCGACCACGCCGACGGCGACGCCGTGCGCTGGCGGTCTCCTCGTCCTCGTCCTCGTCGGCGGTCTCCTCGACCTCCTCGACGGCGGGTTCCTCGTCGGCCTCGACCGTCACGACCGGTTCGGGCTCGCGCCGGCTACGCCGTCGGCGGCGGGAGGGTTCGACCGGTTCCTCGGCGACCTCCTCCTCGGCCGCCGCCGCGGCGGCGGCGATACGGGCCGCGGTGATCTCCTCGGGAGCCATGAACAGCACCGTCGGCGCGGTGAGCGCGGCCCGGCGGCGGCGCGACCTGGGCTCCGGCTCCGCGACCGGCTCCGGCGCCGGTGGCACCTGCGTCACCGGTGGCGGCACCGCGCCCGGTGCCGGCTCGGCCGCCGCGCCCGCAGCCGGCGTCGGCGCCGTCGGCTCGACCTCTTCGGTGGACTCGTCAGGTGCGGGGGCAGCGCTCTCGGCCGGAACGGCTGCGGCTCCGAAGTCGGTTCCGGCGGCGGGTTCGGCCGCCGCCGGCTCTTCGGCGCTCGGCATCTCCGCCGGGGTCTCGACGGCCGGCTCGACCACCGCGGGCGTGGCCTTCCGCCGCCGGGTACGGGTCACCTTGACCGGCGGTACGACGTCACCGGCGGCCGCTTCGACCTCGGCCGCGGCCACGGGCTCCTCGGTGCTCTTCGCCGCGGTGGTGGCCTTGCGGCGTCGCCGTGTGGTCTTGGGTGCCGCCTCGAGGTCACCGGAGACCGGGGCCAGGACCTCCGCCTGCGGGGCTTCCGCACTGCCCACGGCCGGCGTGCTCTGCGCGTCCACCGGAGCGTCGGTCTGTTCGGGCTGGCTGACCGGGGTGGCGCGCCGTCGGGTGGTCCGCCGCCGCGGCGGTGTCTCGCCGGTGGGCACGCCCGCCAGGTCGGCCGTACCACTCACCGTGTCGGTGGCCTCCTGCGACGGGGAGGCACCCGCTCCGGTGGCAGTGGTCTCCTGCGGCGTGGCGGTGCCGCCGGCCTCGCTCGCCGCGTCGACGGTGGTGGGCTCGGCGGCCGGGTTCACACCGGTCCGTTCGCCGCCCTCGGGCTCGTTCTCGAGCATGGACGTTCTCCAGTTCTGGCTTCCCCGGGCGCGGGTGAGCGCTGCCACGCAGGGATGCCGCAAAAGGTGTTTCCCCGGGCGCACGGCGTGCGCGACCGGCGAAGTCTGCCTGCCTGGACGCCGACCGTCGGTCAGCGTCCGCCGATGGTTGCCCCGTCGCGATCCGCGTCCAGCGGATCCACGATCGCACCCTGCGCGGTCAGCGTGCCCTGAGCCAGCCGGATCACCTTCGGGGCCACCGGCGGCTCCAGGCCGGCCACCACGCGGAGGCCGGAAAGGACGTCATCGGGTCGTACGGACGGGGTGACCTGCCGTACAACCAGTTCGAGTATCGCACACGGTACGGCTGATGCCTCGGAAGGCGTCGCCGACGCAACGCCCACATCGATGGCGATGACTGCCGCCCGCGCGTCGAAGGTGCGCCGCCCCTGTTTGGTCATCCGCTCGACCTGGACCTCCTCGGCGGCGCTGAACGCGGCCACGGCCTTGGCGAGCACCTCCGGATCGACCTGCGGCAACTCGACGCGCCACCGGGACGCCTCGATCCGGTCGGCCAACCCGCTGCCGGTGGCCACCACGGCGTCGAGCACGTCGAGGCCGGGAGAGAGCGCGGCGTCCAGCGCCAGACGCAGCGCGTCCGGATCGACCGGTTCACGCAGGCCGATCTCCAGGTACTCGGCCTCGCTCGCCACCCCGGTCGGCGCCGCACTGGCGTACGAGATCTTGGGGTGCGGGGTGAAGCCCTGCGAGAAGGCCATCGGCACGCCGGCGCGGCGCAACGCACGCTCGAACGCCCGGGCGAAGTCCCGGTGCGAGGTGAACCGCAACGGGCCCCGTTTGGCGTACCGGATCCGCACACGCTGGACGACCGGCGCCTGGCCCCCTTCGGGCTGTGGTCTCTTACTGATCTTCATGCTCCTCGTTGAGAGATCCGATCAGATCACTGCTGGGCGCCGGTGGGCAGCTTCAAGCCGTTGACCGGGGTCAACGGGAGCAGCTTCCGGCCGGTCGGACCGATCTGGATCTCGGTGTCCATGGTCGGGCAGACGCCGCAGTCGAAACACGGCGTCCACCGGCAGTCGTCCTGCTCGTACTCGCTGAGCGCGTCCTGCCAGTCCTGCCAGAGCCAGTCCTTGTCCAGGCCCGAGTCCAGGTGGTCCCAGGGCAGGACCTCCAGCTCGTCGCGCTCGCGGGTGGTGTACCAGTCGAGGTCCACGCCGAAGGTGGGCAGCACCTCGGCGGCGGCCTCCACCCAGCGCTGGTACGAGAAGTGCTCGCTCCAGCCGTCGAACCGGCCGCCGTTCTCCCAGACCTTGCGGATCACCGCGCCGACCCGGCGGTCGCCCCGGGACAGCAGCCCCTCGATCAGGGACGGCTCACCGTCGTGGTAGCGGTAGCCGATGGCCCGGCCCAGCGAGCGGTCCGCGTTGATCGCCTGCTTGAGCAGCCTGAGCCGGTGGTCGATGACCTCCGGCCGTTCCATCGCCGCCCACTGGAAGGGGGTGTGCGGCTTCGGCACGAACCCGCCGATGGAGACCGTGCAGCGGATGTCCTTGGACCCGGTGGCGGCCCGACCGGCCCGGATGACCTCGTGGGCCATGTCGGCGATCTCCAGGACGTCGGCGTCGGTCTCGGTGGGCAGCCCGCACATGAAGTAGAGCTTCACCTGCCGCCACCCGTTGGTGTACGCGGTGACCACCGTACGGATCAGGTCGTCCTTGGAGACCATCTTGTTGATGACCTTGCGGATCCGCTCCGACCCGCCCTCCGGGGCGAAGGTCAGACCGGTGCGCCGCCCGTTGCGGGACAACTCCTGGGCCAACTCGATGTTGAACGCGTCCACCCGGGTCGACGGCAGCGACAGCGACACGTTCGTGCCCTTGTACTGCTCGGCAAGGCCGGAGCACATGTCGCCGATCTCGGAGTGGTCGGCCGAGGAGAGCGACAGCAGCCCCACCTCGTGAAAGCCGGAGAACTCCAGCCCCTGCTGCACCATCTGCCCGACCGTGGTGATGGACCGCTCCCGTACCGGGCGGGTGATCATGCCCGCCTGGCAGAACCGGCAGCCCCGGGTGCAACCCCGGAAGATCTCCACCGCGTACCGCTCGTGCACCGTCTCGGCCAGCGGGACCAGGGGCTTCTTCGGGTACGGCCAGGCGTCCAGGTCCATCGTCGTGCGCTTGTGCACCCGGAACGGCACGTCCGCCCGGTTCGGCACGACCCGCTGGATCCGACCGTCGGGCAGGTAGTCCACGTCGTAGAAGCGCGGCACGTAGACGCTCTCGGTACGCGCCAGCCGCAGCAGCAGCTCGTCGCGGCCACCGGGGCACCCCTCGGCCTTCCAGTCCCGAAGAATCGCGGTGATCTCCAGGACCGCCTCCTCGCCGTCGCCCAGCACCGCGGCGTCGACGAAGTCGGCGATCGGCTCCGGGTTGAACGCGGCGTGCCCGCCGGCCACGATCACCGGGTCGGCGTCGGTCCGGTCGGCCGCAAGCAGCGGGATGCCGGCCAGGTCGATCGCGGTGAGCAGGTTTGTGTAACCCAGCTCGGTGGCGAACGACACGCCGAACAGGTCGAAGTCGCGTACCGGCCGGTGGGCGTCGACGGTGAACTGCGGCACGCCGTGGGCGCGCATCAGGTTCTCCAGGTCCGGCCAGACCGCGTACGTCCGCTCGGCGAGCGTGTCGGGCAGTTCGTTGAGCACCTCGTAGAGGATCTGCACGCCCTGATTGGGCAGGCCGACCTCGTACGCGTCCGGGTACATCAGCGCCCAACGTACGGTCGCCGAGTCCCAGTCCTTGACCACTGCACCCAGCTCGCCACCGACGTACTGGATGGGCTTGGTCACCTGGGGCAGCAGCGGCTCCAGTCGGGGCCACACGGAATTGGCCGCGACGGGGCGCGGTGTGGTGGACGGGACGCTCATGATGCCCAAGGGTACGCGCCCGCCCGTCGACGGCCGCGCCACACCTGTCCCCCCGGCACGCCGGGCCACCGGCCCCCCTGAAGTGGCCGACCACCGGGACCGGACGCGGCCTGATTCGGACACGCTGGCACGACGGTACTAACCTCGGGTCGGCGTGAGAGGAGATTGCCGCGATGCCGGAGCCGCAGCCGGGTACCGACCGGCCGGTCGACGGGAACCGGCCGGACGCACACCGCGACGGGGAGCCCGCGGTCACCCAGGAACAGCCCACCCCGGTGGTCCTCGGGGCCCCCACCGGCCCTGACGGCACCCGGGTGCTGCCTGCCGACGCGCCCGACCCCACCAGTGCACCACGTGACGCGGACCAGCCGACGCGGGAGGACAGCGCCGTCGGAAGTGACGCCACGGCAGCCCCGCCGGCAGACGCCGACGCCACGGCACCGACCGCCACCGCACCGGGACAACCCGACGACGTGCCGCGCAGCCCCCGGCAGGCCGCCGGCGGCTCCGGTGACGCGCACCCCACCAAGATCGATCCGGGCGACGCGCAGCGCACCACGATCGACCCGGGTGAAGCGCAGCGCACCGCCATCGACCCGGGCGACGCGCAGCGCACCGCCATCGACCCAGGTGACGCGCAGTCCGCCGGTACGCCGCCCACGGCTGTCGGTCCGCAGGGCACCCGCGTCATGTCACAACCGGTACCGGACGAGGAGCCCGCGCCGCGCTGGAGCGGGTCCGCCGCCGTACCGCCGGCAGCGCCGCGCCGCCCCAGTTGGGGCGAGTCGGCCGAGCCGACCCCGCCGCCGGTCGCCGCGGCCCACCAGCCGGAGCACCAGACCCCGGTCGACCCGTGGGCGGGTGTCGACACCAGCGGATGGGAACTGCACTCGGCCGACTTCCCGGCGCTGCCGCCGACGCTTTCCTACCCGGCGCCACCGCCGACCACGCCGTACTCCGGGCCACCGGCCCACCAGCCGCCAGCCCAGCAGCCACCGGCCGCCAACTTCCCCCCGCCGGCGGTGCCGGCTCCCCCGATGCCACCGGCTTCTCCGGCGTATCCGCAGGCAGGCTATCCGCCGCCACCGGTGCACCAGGCGCCCGCGCCGTCGCCGCGTCCCGCCGCCCGACCGCCGGCCCCGGTCGGGCCACCGCCACCGCCCGCCCGAGGGCGGAAGGTGAAGAAGTTGCCACCGGCCGCGCCGCCGCCCGGCTGGCAACCGCCTCCCGGAAACGTTCGGGCCCGCAAACGGCGCCGCTGGCCCTGGGTGCTGCTGCTGACCCTGGCGTGCTGCTGCGGCTGCCCGGCCTACTACGGCATGCCGATGGCCACCCAGTACCCGGCCGATGCGGCCCTTCCCAGGCAGGTGGCGGATCTGCGCCTGCGGGAGGATCCGCGCAACGCGCAGACCGCCCGGAAGCTGGAAGCCCAGACGCGCCAGGCGCACCTGCTCTCCGACAACATCTTCGCCGGGGTGTACACCACAAGCGTCGGCAAGCGGGTGACGGTCTTCGGTGGCACCGGATTCCGGCTCACCCCCTCCTCCGACGCCGACGCCGAGATCGAACGCCTCACGCAGGAGTACTCCCTCGGCGCGGCGGAGGTGGTGGACAGCGGCGTCCGGGGGCGGCACGGGCGCTGCGCGGTGGGCAGCTCCGACGGCATCGGGGTGGTCGTCTGCACCTCCGTCGACCATGGCAGCCTCACCACCGCGGTGTTCACCGGCCTCTCGGTGGACGACAGCGCCCGGCTGCTCGACACCCTGCGGGAAGAGATCATCACGCCTGCCTGACCTGAGCCGGTTTCCACCCCGACCCGCGCCCGCTCGGGGACAATCGGGTCATGCCTCGGCGTTGGCTGTTCGCCGACCAACTCGGACCACACTTCCTCGACGAGCGCCGCCAACCGGTGCTGCTGATCGAGTCGAAGGCGGTCTTCCGTCGTCGGGCCTTCCACCGGCAGAAGGCCCACCTGGTGCTCTCCGCCCTGCGCCACCGGGCGGCCGAACTGGGCAATCAGGCGATCTTCCTGCGCGCCGAGACCTACCGGCAGGCACTGCGGCGGGTACGTGAACCGCTGGAGGTCTGCCACCCGACGTCCCGCGCCGCGCTGGACTTCGTCCGTGGGCTGGACCAGGTGACCGTACTGCCGCCTCGCGGCTTCGTCACCGGGCTGGACGAGTTCGCCGACTGGGCGGACGCTCGGCGCGGCGCGCTGCGGATGGAGACCTTCTACCGGTTCGCCCGGGAACACCATCGGGTGCTCGTCGACGGTGCCGAGCCGGTCGGCGGGCGGTGGAGCTTCGACACCGAGAACCGCCAGCCGCCACCGAAGGGTGTCGAGCGGCTCGACGTACCGCCTCCGCCGATGCCCCGCGAGGACGACATCGACGCCGAGGTGCGGGAGGATCTGGACCGCTGGGAACGGGAGGGCATCCGGTTCGTCGGGCGGGACGGTCCCCGCCGATTCCCGGTCACTGCCAAGGAGGCCCAGGCACGGCTACGGCACTTCCTCAAGCATCGGCTGCCCCACTTCGGCCCGTACGAGGACGCCATGCTCGCCGGTGACCCGTGGCTGGCGCACAGCATGCTCTCCTCCTCGTTCAACCTCGGGCTGCTCGACCCGATGGCGGCGATCCGTGGCGCGGAGCAGGCGTACCGCAAGGAGAAGGTGCCGCTGCCCAGCGTGGAGGGCTTCATCCGGCAGATCCTCGGCTGGCGGGACTTCGTCTGGAACCTGTACTGGTACTTCGAGCCCGGCTACCAGCGGAGCAACGCGTTGGGTGCCCGCGCGGCGATGCCGGGCTGGTTCCGCGACCTGGACGCCGACGCGGTGCAGGCGCGCTGCCTGTCGGATGTGCTGGCCGATCTGCGTGACCACGGCTGGGTGCACCACATCCCCCGGCTCATGGTGCTCGGCAACTACGCGTTGCAGCGCGGTTGGCGAACGGCCGAGGTGGTGGACTTCTTCCGCCGCAGCTTCGTCGACGGCTACGACTGGGTGATGACCGTCAACGTCGTCGGCATGAGCCAGTACGCCGACCTGGGACGGATGAGCACCAAGCCGTACGTGGCCGGCGGCTCGTACATCAACCGGATGAGCGACTACTGCGGCGGCTGCCGGTACGACCCGAAGGTCCGCCTGGGTGAGCGGGCCTGCCCGTTCACCGCCGGCTACTGGTCGTTCCTCGATCGCAACCGCGACCGCATCCCGGCCAACGCCCGGATGGCGCGCACGATGGCGCAGATGAACCGGCTCGGCGACCTCGACGCCGTACGCGATCAGGAGAAACGCCGCTCCTCGAAGGCGCCGTGACCGGCGTGGGTCAGTCGGCGCTCGGCTCGCCGGTGGCCTTCGGCTGAGCGCGCGGCGGGGCGTACCGGGGCACGTACTCCTGACCGGTGAGCTTCTGGATCTCGGCCATCATCTCGTCGGTCATCTTCCGCAGCGAGAGCCGGTCGTCCGGTCGGCCGGTGAAGTCCAGCGGTTTACCGAACTTGACGGTGATCTTCTTCCCGGTGAAGGGCCGCGGCACCCGAGCGCCGATCGGCTGCACCTTGTCAGTCCCGATCATGCCGACCGGGATGATCGGGACCCCGGCCGCGATGGCGAGACGGACCGCTCCGGTGCGACCCCGGTAGAGCCGTCCGTCCGGCGAACGGGTGCCCTCGGGATAGACGACCACCAGGTCACCGCCCTTGAGCGCGGGGATGGCCGCGTCGAACGCGGACAGCGCCGCCCGCCCACCGGCCCGCTCCACCGGGATCGCGCCGAGGCCGGTGAGGACGAACTTCGAGAAGCGCCCCTTGAGGGTGGTGCCCTTGAAGTACTCGGACTTGGCCCAGAAGGCCAGGTGCCGGGGGACGACCGTGCCGAGGAACAACTCGTCGGCCACCGACAGGTGGTTACCGGCGAAGATCGCCCCACCGGTCTCCGGTACGTGCTCCAGACCCTCCACGGTCGGTCGGAACGCCAGCCGCAGCGTGGGCGCCACGGTGAGCTTGCCGATGGTGTAGAGCAGCGGCACTGGTCCTCCGACGATGGGTGATGTACGCAGTGGGGCGCTGACACCGTAGCGGACGGACGCACGTCGTGATGCGCGAGGTGGGCCGGATCCGCTGGCTGGACGACCGGATGGTGACAGGGGCCCCCGCTGCCGCCCGAGGGCGTCGACAAGGGCCCCTGCTCATCCGTCAGGCGCGGCGACCGCGCCCGCTCACTCGTCAGACGCGGCGGACCGAGACGGTGACCCGCTCGCCCTCACCGGCCTCGCCGGCGAACCCGTCGATTCCCTCGGCGAAGTCGACCCGGTCGGCCAGCACCTCCCGAGCCACGAAGTCGGCGTACGCCGACACCGCCTCCCGCACCTGCGCCGAGGCGTCGACAGTCGCCACGATCCGGTCGGAGATGTCCAGGTCGGCGTCGCGCCGGGCCTGCTGCACCACCCGGACCACGTCGCGGGCCAGCCCTTCGGCGGCCAGTTCCGGGGTGACAGTGGTGTCCAGCACCACCACCCCTTCGCCGCCGGGCAGCGGTGCCGAGTGCTCCGCGTCGGCCGCGATCAGGCGCAGCTCGTACTCGCCCTCGGCGAGGGTGACCCCGGCGGCGACCGGGTCACCGTCGACCAGTTCCCACTCCCCCGCCTTGACCGCCTTGATCACCTGCTGGACCTGCTTGCCGACCCGGGGCCCGAGCGCCCGGGGCACCACCGTCAGCACCTGCTGGCAGTACGCCGACACGTCGCCGGTGAAGACGACCTGCTTGACGTTTACCTCGTCGGCCACCAGGTCGGCGAAGGGACGCAGCTGCTCGGCGACCGGGCTGGCCACGGTAAGGGTGGACAGCGGCAGCCGCACCCGCAGACCCTTGGCCTTGCGCAGCGACAGGGCCGCCGAGGCGACCGCCCGGACGTTGTCCATCGCGGCCACCAGGTCGTGGTCGGCCGGGAACTCCTCGGCGACCGGCCAGTCGGTCAGGTGCACCGACCGCTCACCGGTCAACCCACGCCAGATCTCCTCCGCGGTCAGCGGCGCCAGCGGCGCCACCACCCGGCAGAGCGTCTCCAGCACCGTCGACAGCGTGTCGAACGCGTCGGCGTCGCCGGACCAGAACCGGTCCCGGGAGCGGCGCACGTACCAGTTGGTCAGCGCGTCCAGGTAGGACCGCACGGTGGCGCAGGCCCCGGAGATGTCGTACGCGTCCATCTGCGCGCCGACCGTCGCCACCAGCTCGTTCGTCTTGGCCAGCACGTACCGGTCGAGCAGGTGGGTGCTGTCCGTCCGACGCCGGGCGGTGTAGCCGTCGGCGTTGGCGTAGAGCGAGAAGAAGTACCAGACGTTCCACAGCGGCAGCAGCACCTGCCGGACGGCGTCCCGGATGCCCGACTCGGTGACCGGCATGTCGCCGCCACGCAGCACCGGCGAGGACATCAGCATCCAGCGCATCGCGTCCGAGCCGTACGAGTCGAAGACGTGGTACACGTCCGGGTAGTTGCGCAGGCTCTTGGACATCTTGCGCCCGTCCGAGCCGAGCAGGATGCCGTGGCTGAGGCAGTTACGGAACGCCGGCCTGTCGAACAACGCGGTGGCCAGCACGTGCATGGTGTAGAACCAGCCGCGGGTCTGCCCGATGTACTCGACGATGAAGTCGCCCGGGTAGTGGTGCTCGAACCAGTCGGCGTTCTCGAACGGGTAGTGCACCTGGGCGAACGGCATCGAGCCGGACTCGAACCAGCAATCCAGCACCTCCGGCACCCGACGCATCATCGACTTGCCGGTCGGGTCGTCCGGGTTGGGGCGGACCAGGTCGTCCACCGCCGGCCGGTGCAGGTCGGTCAGGCGTACGCCGAAGTCCCGCTCGATGTCGGCGAGCGAGCCGTACACGTCGATGCGGGGGTAGTTCGGGTCGTCCGAGCGCCACACCGGGATCGGCGAGCCCCAGAACCGGTTCCGGCTGATCGACCAGTCCCGGGCGTTGGCCAGCCACTTGCCGAACGAGCCGTCCTTGATGTGCCCCGGGGTCCAGTTGATCTGCTGGTTCAGCTCGACCATCCGGTCCTTGAACTTGGTCACCGCGACGAACCACGACGACACCGCCTTGTAGACCAGCGGGGTGTCGCAGCGCCAGCAGTGCGGGTACGAGTGGGTGTAGGTGTCCTGCTTGAGCACCACCCCCCGGTCCTTCAGCTCCCGGATCACCGGCTTGTTGACGTCGAAGACCTGCTCGCCCTGGTACGGCGGCACCAGCGCGGTGAACCGGGTGTGGTCGTCCACGGTGACGATGGTGGGGATGCCGGCGGCGTTGCAGACGTTCTGGTCGTCCTCACCGAAGGCCGGGGCCAGGTGCACGATCCCGGTACCGTCCTCGGTGGTCACGAACTCCGCCCCGAGCACCTGGTACGCGTTCGCACCGGCCTGCTCGACCAGGAAGTCGAACAGCGGGGTGTAGCGCCGCCCCACCAGGTCCGCCCCGCGTACCGTGCCGACCTGCTCGTACCCCTCAAGTTCCTTGGCGTACGCGGCCACCCGCCCGGCACCCACCAGGTACCGCTCGCCGTCGCGCTCCAACACGGCGTACTCGATGTCCGGGCCCACGGCCAGGGCCAGGTTCGACGGCAGGGTCCACGGGGTGGTGGTCCAGACACCGAGCTTGACCGGCCCACGGACCAGTTCCGGCGCGGACTCGTCGCCGGTCAGCTCGAACCACACGGTCAGCGTCGGGTCGTGCCGGTCCCGGTAGACGTCGTCCATCCGGGTCTCGGTGTTCGACAGCGGCGTCTCGCAGCGCCAGCAGTACGCCAGCACCCGGAAGCCCTCGTAGACCAGACCCTTGTCGTGCAGGGTCTTGAAGGCCCACATGACGCTTTCCATGTAGTCCAGGTCGAGGGTCTTGTAGTCGTTGGCGAAGTCGACCCAGCGGGCCTGCCGGGTGACGTACCGCTCCCAGTCGTGGGTGAACTCCAGCACCGACGTGCGGCACGCCTCGTTGAACCGGGCCACGCCCAGGTCGAGGATCTCCGCCTTGCTGGTGATGCCGAGCTGCTTCTCCGCCACCACCTCGGCGGGCAGGCCGTGGCAGTCCCAGCCGAAACGCCGCTCGACCCGGCGACCCCGCATGGTCTGGTAGCGCGGCACCACGTCCTTGACGTACCCGGTGAACAGGTGCCCGTAGTGCGGCAGCCCGTTGGCGAACGGCGGGCCGTCGTAGAAGACGTACTCGTTGTCGGCGTCTCCGCCGGCACCCGTCTCCGATTGCCGGCCGGAGGCCGGCCGCTGCTCGACGCTGGCTTCGAAGGTCTTGTCGGCCGTCCAGTGCTCCAGCACCCGGCGCTCGACCGCGGGCAGGTCCGGGCTCGCCGGGACTCCGGCGGCGGTCGGGTCGTGCAACGGATAGGCCATCGCCTGTCGCTCTCCTCGCTGACGCTCACTGTCGTGTGGGTCTTGCGAGGACGAGCCCGTCACCGGTACGCCGTCACCAGCGCCCCGGGCAAGGCCCGCGGTACCACCCCGCTTGACGGTCAGGATCAACCGCCCGCTCGTTAGGCCGGCTGTAACGGGCCGAACCCGTCCGGTTCTACTCGGGCACAAGGCCCTTTCTTCCGGAGGCTCCCCGGTGATAGCCGGATCATCGCCACTCCCCCCCATCCTACCCACCCCACCCACCCCCCTCACCCCCATAACCCACCCCACCCCCACCCCACCCCCCTCCCCCCGCGATCTTGCACTTCCGGTCGCCCATACGCGGCTTCTGGATGGATATGCACCGACACAAAGTGCAAGATCGACGGCGCGAGGGCGTGACGGGGCGCGAGGGGGCGCGAGGGGCGGCGCGAGGGGGCGGGGTGCGGGGCGGCGGGTCAGGGTGCGGGGGTGGTGGGGGTCACAGGGGTGGGGTGTCACGGTGGGGGTGGGGTGGGCGTCGTGGGGGTGTTGGAGGCACTGTCAGGAGGGATTTTCGTGCAGCGGATGGATGTGGCTGAGGTAGCGCCGGAGGCGTACCAGAGCGTGCTGGGGTTGGAGAAGTACGTCCGGGCAAACGTGGAACACACCGTGCTGGAGTTGGTGAAACTGCGCGCGTCGATGCTGAACGGCTGCGCGTACTGCGTCGACATGCACAGCCGGGATGCGATGGACGCCGGAGAGTCGCATCGGCGGCTGTTCGCGGTGGCGGCGTGGCGTGAAGCGCCCTTCTTCGACGAGCGGGAGCGGACCGCGCTGGCGCTCACCGACGCGGTCACCCGCCTCGGCGAGCACGGGGTACCCGACGACGTCTGGGCGGCCGCCGCGAAGGTCTGGCCGGAGAAGGCCCTCGCCGACCTGGTGCTGGCGATCGCCACAATCAACGTGTGGAACCGGATCGCGGTGACCTTCCGCAAGGACCTGCCGACCGAGGTCTGAGCCCGATCGACGCGGTGGAGGCGGCCGGTGCGCTCGAAGCGCACCGGCCGATGCTGCTCGGTCTGGCCTACCGGCTGCTCGGCAGCCGGCACGACGCCGAGGACGTGCTCCAGGAGGCGTACCTGCGGTGGATGCGGGTCGACCGGGCCGGCGTGGCCGAGCCGCGCCGCTACCTGTCCCGGGTGGTGACCCATCTGGCCATCGACCGGCTCCGCGCCCGGCAGGCAGCCCGGGAGGCGTACGTCGGGATGTGGCTGCCGGAGCCGGTGCCCACCGCGCCTTCGCCGTTCGGCCCGCTGGAACGTGCCGAGTTGCGCGATTCGCTCGCCACCGCGCTGCTGCACCTGCTGGAACGCCTCACCCCGCCGGAGCGCGCGGTCTACGTGCTGCACACCGCCTTCGAGATGCCGTACGCCGAGATCGCCGAGCTACTGGACCGCTCGGCCGAGGACTGCCGGCAACTGCATCATCGGGCCGCCATGCGGATCGGCCGCGACCAGCGCCGCTTCACCATCGACCGGGCGGAGCAGCAGCGGCTGCTGGACGCCTTCATCGCCGCCGTCGACGACGGCGACCTGGCCGCGCTGACTGACCTGGTGGCCGCCGAGGCGACCGCGTGGAGCGACGGTGGCGGCCGGGTGCGGTCCGCCCGCAACCCGGTGACCGGCGTCGACCGGGTCACCCGCTTCCTGCTGGGCATCCGCGCCAAGGGCTGGCCGCTCACCGTGCACCGCACGGAACTCAACGGCCAGCCGGCCGCCGTCGTGGTCACCGCGGCCGGTCACCGGTACGCCCTCACCCTCGCCACCGCAGACGGTCGGATCACCGACATCTTCCTGGTGGCGAACCCGGACAAGCTGGCCTGGGCGGCCTGAACAGCCGCCCCGCCGCGTACCAGGCGTCAGCTCAGCTCGGGGAACCAGAGTGCGATCTCGCGCTTGGCGCTGTCGGCCGAGTCGGAGGCGTGCACCAGGTTCTCCCGGTTGGACAGCGACAGGTCACCCCGGATGGTGCCGGCGGCGGCCTTACGCCCGTCGGTGGCCCCGATCAGGCCGCGCACCACGTCGATGACCTGGTCACCGGAGAGCACCAGGGCGACCAGCGGACCACCGGTCATGAACGCCTTCAACGGCGGGTAGAACGCCTTGTCCACGTGCTCGGCGTAGTGCTCGTCGGCCAGCGCGGCGTCCATCGTCCGGGACACCATGGCGTCGATCCGCAGCCCCTTGCGCTCGAAGCGGGAGATGATCTCGCCGACCAATCCACGGCGGACCGCATCGGGCTTGATCAGTACGAGCGTACGCTCGTCCGGGCTGCTGCTGGACACGCTGGGTTCCTCCTCAGAGCGGAAGCCGGTCGGGCTGGGTACGGTCAGCCTAGCGACCCGGTCCCGGCGCCGGCGCGGTGGTCGGTGCTTCCCCCGATCCCCGATCCGGCCTAGCCTGGCCCTGACCACCCGGGAGGTCCACTGTGGCGAACGGCGGGAACCGACCCATCGCACCGGTACGCAAGTTGGTCGCTGCGGTGCTCGGCACCGTGGCCTCCTTCGTCATCCTTTTCGGCCTGGGCATGACCAGCTGGGCCATCGTGGCGCTGGGCGTCGCGGTCCTGGCGCTGGCGATCGCGCTGGCCACGGTCCGCGCCGGCGGGCGCACCTGGGTCGTGGGCGCCGGGCACGTGCACAGCGCCTCGGAGCCACCCACCCAGTACGCCTTCGGGCGCTGCGAACTCCAACTGGTGATCGACGCCCCGGGCCTACCACCCCGGTCGAAGAAGATCATCGAGCCTCGGGTGCCGGTGTCGAAGTGGCCGTCGCTGGGCCAGAGCCTGCCGATCCGGGTGGCCCTGGACGACCCGCGACACGTCCGGGTGCTCTGGGACGAGGTGCCCACCCACGCCGAGACCGACCCCACCGAGCCGCCTCCCGAGTACGCCACCCAGGTACCGCCGGACGAGGTCCTCATCGGTCAGGAGGCCCCACCGTGGGCCGACCGGGCGCCGGAGGACGACTTCCCGCTGAGTGATCCGCTGGCTGGTCCCACCGGTGACGAACCCGTCGAGCCGGTCGAGCCACGGGAGCCGGTACGGGTCCGTCAGCGTCCGGGCGGCCCGGTCGTGCTGGAGGGGACGGTGGTGGAACAGTCGAACGACCATCAGCTGCCCCGCCGGGCCACGCCGGCACCTCGTACCCCGGCCGAGGAACGGTTCGCCGCCGCCACCGCCTCCACGGAGGCTCTCGTCGACGCCCAGCCGAGCGGGGCCCGGCTGGCCGAGGCGGCCACCCGCTCACCCGATCCGCTCGACCCGCTCGACCTCCCGTTGGACGACCCGCAACCACGACCGACGGCCGCGGGCGACCTCGCATCAGGGCCGTCGACGGCGAGCGACCCGGCACCGTCCGCCGTCGACAGCGAGGCCTCCGTCGACAGCGAGGCCGCGGTCGACGACGCCGTCGAGGCCCGCAAGCTGGACGAGGCGATCTTCGGGTACGACCCGGAGGCCGTCGACACCGCGGACCCGGCCGCGCCGATCAGCGGTGTCGGCATCACCCTGCTGGTCACCGACCTTGCCCGCTCCCTGGCGTTCTACCAGGGGCGGCTCGGCTTCACCGAGGTCGACCGGGGCACCGGCAACGCCGTGCTCGCCTCCGGGGCGACCCGACTGGTGCTCCGCGAGGTGTCCGGCGCCCAGCCGGTCAGCCGACGACTGGTGCACGTCAACCTCGACGTCGACGACATCCAGGGGGCGTACGAACAGCTACGCGACTCCGGTGTGCGGTTCACCTACGCCCCGAGGGTCGTCAACCGGGGCAACCGGCTGGAGGTGTGGGCGGCAGCGTTCCGTGACCCGGACGGCCACGGCATCGCCCTCACCCAGTGGCGGGAACGCGCCGACGCCTGAGCACGGCTCAGCCGAGGATCACCCGACGGACATGCCAGGCGTACGCCCACACCAACGCGAACATCACCCCCAGCACGAGCAGCGACCAGTGCAGTAGCCCGGAGAGCAGCAGCAGCCCCTGCAACACGGTGCCGGCGTTCCACGCCCACGGCCGGCCCATCAGACCGGCCAGCATGGCGGCGGCCACGGCCAGCGCCACCACCGCCCCGATCGCGGCAGCGCTCAGGTCACCGCCGACCAACCGGATCGGTTGGATGGCCAGCAGCAGCACCAGCGCCTCCAGGGCCAGGGTGCCGGCCCCGAGGCCGCGTACCGCCCGCTGCGGGTCACGCAGCCCCGAGCGCCGCTGCTGCGGGCCCTCCGGTCCGCTCATCGCTTCAACAACCGGCGCGCGTCGGCCACCGTCACCACGGAACCGGTGACGATCACACCGACCCCGGCCAGTTCACCCGGTACGTCCTCCTCGGCCAGCGCCACCGCCGCCTCGATCGCGTCCGGCATCTCCTCGGCCACCTCGACCCGGTCGGGCCCGAACACCTCGGCGGCGAGCGCGGCCAACTCGTCGGCCGGCAGGGCCCGTGGCGAACTGTTGCGGGTCACCACCACCTGATCGACCACCGGCTCCAACAGCTCAAGCATGCTGGCCGCGTCCTTGTCGGCAAGCGTGCCCACCACGGCGACCAGCTTGCTGAAGGCGAACTCCTCCTGCAGGGCGGTGACCGTGGCCGCCATGCCCTGCGGGTTGTGCGCGCCGTCGAGCAGGATCGTCGGGGCGGTACGCACCCGCTCCAGCCGACCCGGGGAACTGGCGGTGGCGAAACCCTCCCGGACCGTCTCCAGGTCGAGCTGACGCCGAGCACCGGCGCCGAGGAACGCCTCCACGGCGGCGAGCGCCACCGCCGCGTTCTGCGCCTGGTGCGCGCCGTGCAGCGGGAGGAACACCTCCTCGTACACCCCGCCGAGGCCCTGCAACGTGAGCACCTGCCCGCCGACCGCCACCGCCCGGCGCAGTACGCCGAACTCCGAGCCCTCGCGGGCGATGGTGGCACCGACCTCGGCGCAGCGTTGCAGGATCGGCCGCGCGGCTTCCTCCTCCTGGGCGGCGGCGATGACCGTCGCGCCCGGATGGATGATGCCGGACTTGGCGACCGCGATGTCCTGCAACGTGTCACCGAGCCACTCGGTGTGGTCCAGCCCGATCGGCGTCAGTACGCACACCCCGGCCTGGATCACGTTCGTGGCGTCCTCGGCTCCGCCCAATCCCACCTCGACCACGGCCACGTCGACAGGCGCGTCGGCGAAGGCGGCGAACGCCAACGCGGTGGTCATGTCGAAGTAGGTGAGCGGCTCGGCCGAACGGTCGTCGACCAGTTCGGCGAGCGGCTTGACCTCCTGGTACACGGCGGTGAAGCGGGCCTCGTCCACCGGCTCACCGTCCAGGCTGATCCGCTCCCGCACCGTCTCCAGGTGCGGGCTGGTGTACCGCCCGGTGTGCAGCCCGAACGCCCGCAACAACGAGTCGATCATCCGGGCCGTGGAAGTCTTGCCGTTGGTGCCGGTCAGGTGGATCGACGGGTACGCCCGTTGCGGGCTGCCCAGCAGGTCGAGCAGGTCCGAGATGCGGTCCAGTTCGAAGACCATCCGGGTGAAGCCGCGCCCCGCCAGTTCCGCCTCGATCTCGGCGAAGGCGGCCCGCTCGGCGGCTTTGCCCCGCTCGGGGCGCTCGTCGGCGCGGCCGGGCCGACCGTCGGACGCCGGTCGGCCCGCACCACTGCGGTCGTCGTGTTCGTTGCTGTCGGTCACGAGGGCAGCGCCTCCAGAGCGGCGTCGATGCGGGTCAGGTCGGCCTCGGCGGCGGCGAGCCGGTCACGGATCTTCGCAACCACGGGTTCCGGTGCCTTACCGACGAACGCCGGGTTGTCCAGCTTCGCCCGCGCCTGCCCGGCCTCCTTCTCGGCCGCCGCGCGGTCCTTGGTCAGCCGGGCGCGTTCGGCGGCGACGTCGATCGAACCCCGGGTGTCCAGCGCGACGCTGACCTCCCCCGGCATGGCCAACGTCGCGCTGGCCTGGAAGTCGTCACCGGCCGCGTCGAGCCGGGCCAGGGAACGGATCAACGGCTCGTGCGCCGCGACACCGGCACCGGCCAGCCCGTCGAGCCGGGCGGCGACCCGCTGGGTCGGACGCAGCCCCTGGTCGGAACGGAACCGGCGGACCTCGGTGACCACCCGCTGCAGGGTGGCGATCTCCGCCTCGGCGCCGGTGTCGATCCGGGCCCGGTCGGCGACCGGCCAGGCGGCCGTCATCACCGTCTCGCCACCGGTCAACGCGGTCCACAGCTCCTCGGTGACGAACGGGATCACCGGGTGCAGCAGCCGCAGCAACTGGTCCAGCACGTGCCCGAGGACCCGGCGACTGGTGTCGGCGGCGGCGCCACCGGCGGCCAGCACCGGCTTGCTCAACTCCACGTACCAGTCGCAGACGTCGTCCCAGGCGAAGTGGTAGAGCAGGTCACAGACCTTGGCGAACTCGTACGCCTCGAACTGCTCGTCCACCTCGGCGGTGACCTGCGCCAGCCGGGACAGGATCCACCTGTCAACGGTCGACAGCTCGGCCGCGCCCGGCAGCGCCCCCGCGGTGTGCGCGCCGTTGAGCAGCGCGAAGCGGGTCGCGTTCCACAGCTTGTTGCAGAAGTTGCGCGACCCCTGGCACCAGTCCTCGCTGACCGGCACGTCCCCGCCGGGGTTGGCGCCCCGAGCCAGGGTGAACCGGGTCGCGTCGGCCCCGTACCGGTCGATCCAGTCCAGCGGGTCGACCACGTTGCCGAACGACTTGGACATCTTCTTGCCGTGCTCGTCGCGGACCATGCCGTGCAGGGCGATCACGTCGAACGGCTGCTTGCCGTCCATCGCGTACAGGCCGAACATCATCATCCGGGCAACCCAGAAGAACAGGATGTCGTACCCGGTGACCAGCACGCTGGTCGGATAGAACTTCGCCAGTTCGGGGGTCTGCTCCGGCCAGCCGAGGGTGGAGAACGGCCACAGCCCGCTGGAGAACCAGGTGTCCAGCACGTCCTCGTCCTGGTGCCAGCCCTCGCCGGTCGGCGGCTGCTCGTCGGGGCCGACGCAGACCACCTCGCCGTTCGGGCCGTACCAGACCGGGATGCGGTGGCCCCACCACAGCTGGCGGGAGATGCACCAGTCGTGCATGTTGTCGACCCAGGCGAAGTACCGCTTGGCCAGATCCGCCGGCTCGATCGCCACCCGGCCGTCGCGCACCGCGTCACCGGCCGCCTTGGCCAGCGGGGAGGTGTTGACGAACCACTGCAACGACAGCCGCGGCTCGACCGTGGTCCGGCACCGCGAGCAGTGCCCGACGGCGTGCACGTACGGCCGCTTCTCCGCCACGATGCGCCCTTCGGCACGCAGCGCCGCGACGATCGCCGGGCGGGCCTCGAACCGGTCCAGCCCTTCGAACGGGCCGGGCGCGGTGATCACACCCCGCTCGTCCATGATCGTCAACGCGGGCAGGTCGTGTCGCTGCCCGATCTCGAAGTCGTTCGGGTCGTGCGCCGGGGTCACCTTCACCATGCCGGTGCCGAAGGCCGGGTCGACGTGCGCGTCACCGACGATCGGGATCCGACGGCCGGTCAGC
Source organism: Micromonospora maris AB-18-032 (assembly GCF_000204155.1). Classification (NCBI taxonomy): domain Bacteria; kingdom Bacillati; phylum Actinomycetota; class Actinomycetes; order Micromonosporales; family Micromonosporaceae; genus Micromonospora; species Micromonospora maris. The sequence goes on from NC_015434.1 coordinate 5,350,405, forward strand.
GGCAACTCGACCTCGGTGCCGATCAGGTGCCGGTACCGCTCGTCGTCCGGGTGCACCGCCACCGCCGTGTCACCGAGCATGGTCTCGGCCCGGGTGGTGGCCACCACCACGTCGTCGCTGTAGCGGATCGAGACCAGCTCACCGTCGTCGTCGGAGTGCTCCACCTCGATGTCCGACAGGGCGGTCAGGCAGCGCGGACACCAGTTGATGATCCGGTTCGCCCGGTAGATCAGGCCGTCGTCGTACAGCTTCTTGAACATCGTCAGTACGGCCCGCGACAGGCCCTCGTCCATGGTGAAGCGCTCACGGTCCCAGTCGACCGAGTCACCGAGGCGACGCATCTGGCCGAGGATCGCGCCCCCGGACTCCGCCTTCCACTGCCACACCCGCTCGACGAACTTCTCCCGACCCAGGTCGTGGCGAGACAGCCCCTGCGCGGCCAACTGCCGCTCGACCACGTTCTGGGTGGCGATGCCGGCGTGGTCCATGCCCGGCAGCCAGAGCGCCTCGAACCCCTGCATCCGCTTCCGCCGCACCAGGGCGTCCTGCACCGTGTGGTCGAGCGCGTGGCCCATGTGCAGCGAGCCGGTGACGTTGGGCGGGGGGATCACGATGGTGAACGGTGGCTTGTCACTGTCTGCCGACGCCCGGAACCGACCGTCGGCTACCCACTGCTCGTACCGTCGCTGCTCTACCTCACCGGGCTGGTACTGGCCGGCGATGGTCGGGGCGTCGGGGCGTCGGGTATCCAGGTTCTCGGTCACCTAAGAAAGTCTACGGAGCGCTTCCGCAGACCCGACGTCCACCACCGGTGCTTTCGCGTACGGTGGCGGCTATGTCGGACGCACATCGCACCGCGCGCCAGCTCGACGAGGGGGCTCCGCCGCTTGACCTGACCGACGAGCCGATCGAGCTGAGCAACCGCGACCCGCAGGACGACCCGGATCGCCCCACAGCCCGTGGCCGCCGACGCCGCGTCGTGATCGCCCTCCTGGCCGTCCTGGCGCTGACGGGTGTGGGTGCGCTCGGCGCCTGGGGCTGGCGGATCGTCCAGCAGAAGGACACCCTGATCGCCACGCCGGACACGATCGCAGGGCTCACCCGCGACGACAGCGAACGGGCCGTGAGCACCGCCGACTACCTGCGCAGCGGCCTCGCCGCCGACATCCAGCTCGACACCAGCTTCGGTGCCGTCTACCAGGACCCCGCCGACGAGCGTCGGTCGGTACTGTTCTTCGGCGGCACCACCCTGCTCTGGCAGCCCGAGCGAGACCTGGAGAGCCTCTTCGGCCTGATGTCCGACGAGACGGGTGCGGTAACCGGCCTACGCGACATGACCCCGGGCCGACTCGGCGGCGTGATGAAATGCGGCACCACCAGCGGCGAGGGCGGCGACTTCGCAGTCTGCGGCTGGGCCGACCACGGCAGCGTGGCCATCGCCATGTTCCCCTTCCGCCCCGTCGACGAAGCAGCCGGACTCCTCCGCAAGATCAGGGAAACCGTACAGACCCGCGACTGACCCTCCAACCGACCTCTCTCGCCAGTCTCGGTCCCGCCAGCAGCCCACTCTCGCCGGCGGCTCTTGTCGCTGGCGGTCTCCGTCGTTGGGTAGGCCTTTGCTCTGCTTCAATCCACGCACTGGTTTCCGTTGCTGGTTGTTGCGTGGGTTGAAGCAGAGCAAAGCAGTTCAGGCCGGCATGCCCGGCCCGCCGGCCGTGGCATTGCGTGGCGTCGGCGTCCTGGCAGGGGGCACGGCATTCTGGTACGAGCGGTGGGTCGGTGCCGCGGTCACGCGGGCCAGTGTGCCTGCCCGGCGCGTGCCCCCGGGGGGGGGTGGCGTACCTCGAAGTCCGTCCCCGTCCCGAGCCGGTGAGTGTCTCGTGTGGACATACGTTTGAGGGCCACCCCAACAGGGGTGGCCCTCAAATCGAAGAATGTCCGGCGGTGTCCTACTCTCCCACACCCTCCCGAGTGCAGTACCATCGGCGCTGGAAGGCTTAGCTTCCGGGTTCGGAATGTAACCGGGCGTTTCCCTTCCGCCATAACCGCCGTAACCCTATCAACATATCAAACAACACCACACCAACAACTTGTCGGGGTGTTTGTTTGTTTGTTGTGAGTTACACAGTGGACGCGAGCAGAACCTTTGTGAGCAAGTCCTCGGCCTATTAGTACCGGTCAACTGAACCCGTTACCGGGCTTACATTTCCGGCCTATCAACCCAGTAGTCTAGCTGGGGGCCTTACCCACCCCGAAGAGTGGTGGGATACCTCATCTTGAAGCAGGCTTCCCGCTTAGATGCTTTCAGCGGTTATCCCTTCCGAACGTAGCTAACCAGCCGTGCCCCTGGCGGGACAACTGGCACACCAGAGGTTCGTCCGTCCCGGTCCTCTCGTACTAGGGACAGCCCTTCTCAAGTATCCTACGCGCACGGCGGATAGGGACCGAACTGTCTCACGACGTTCTAAACCCAGCTCGCGTACCGCTTTAATGGGCGAACAGCCCAACCCTTGGGACCTGCTACAGCCCCAGGATGCGACGAGCCGACATCGAGGTGCCAAACCATCCCGTCGATATGGACTCTTGGGGAAGATCAGCCTGTTATCCCCGGGGTACCTTTTATCCGTTGAGCGACACCGCTTCCACACGCAAGTGCCGGATCACTAGTCCCGACTTTCGTCCCTGCTCGACCCGTCAGTCTCACAGTCAAGCTCCCTTGTGTACTTGCACTCAACACCTGATTGCCAACCAGGCTGAGGGAACCTTTGGGCGCCTCCGTTACCTTTTAGGAGGCAACCGCCCCAGTTAAACTACCCACCAGACACTGTCCCTGAACCGGATAACGGTCCGAAGTTAGATACCCGAATCAACCAGAGTGGTATTTCAAGATTGCCTCCACACATACTGGCGTATGCACTTCACCGGCTCCCACCTATCCTACACAAGCTAACTCAGATACCAATGTCAAGCTATAGTAAAGGTCCCGGGGTCTTTCCGTCCTGCCGCGCGTAACGAGCATCTTTACTCGTAATGCAATTTCGCCGGGCCTGTGGTTGAGACAGTGGGGAAGTCGTTACGCCATTCGTGCAGGTCGGAACTTACCCGACAAGGAATTTCGCTACCTTAGGATGGTTATAGTTACCACCGCCGTTTACTGGCGCTTAAGTTCTCCGCTTCGCCCCGAAGAGCTAACAGGTCCCCTTAACGTTCCAGCACCGGGCAGGCGTCAGTCCATATACATCGAATTACTTCTTCGCATGGACCTGTGTTTTTAGTAAACAGTCGCTTCCCCCTGCTCTCTGCGGCCATACAACGCTCCACCCGCGCGGGGCTTCACGTCTCCGGCCCCCCTTCTCCCTAAGTTACGGGGGCAATTTGCCGAGTTCCTTAACCACAGTTCGCCCGATCGCCTCGGTATTCTCTACCTGACCACCTGGTGTCGGTTTGGGGTACGGGCCGCTCAGAACTCGCTAGAGGCTTTTCTCGGCAGCATAGGATCACTGACTTCACCTGAATCGGCTCGGCATCACGTCTCAGCCTACATGTGCCACGGATTTGCCTATGACACGGCCTACACGCTTACCCCGGCACAACCACCGGCCGGGCTCAGCTACCTTCCTGCGTCACCCCATCGCTTGACTACTACCCGCCAGGTTCCCACGCTCACCATGCTTGGTCCGAAGGTCTTGCACTGGTTTGGGTGGTTAGCACAACGAGGTTCATCAGGGACGCTCCTTCGCGGGTACGGGAATATCAACCCGTTGTCCATCGACTACGCCTCTCGGCCTCGCCTTAGGTCCCGACTCACCCAGGGCGGATTAACCTGGCCCTGGAACCCTTGGTCATCCGGCGGAAGGGTTTCTCACCCTTCTTTCGCTACTCATGCCTGCATTCTCACTCGTGCCGCGTCCACAACTCGATCACTCGGCTGCTTCACCCCCGGCACGACGCTCCCCTACCCATCCACACACCTGCACAAGGCTCCAAAGAACCTCGCGAAGTACACGCGTGAATGCCACAGCTTCGGCGGTGTGCTTGAGCCCCGCTACATTGTCGGCGCGGAACCACTTGACCAGTGAGCTATTACGCACTCTTTAAAGGGTGGCTGCTTCTAAGCCAACCTCCTGGTTGTCTATGCGACCCCACATCCTTTTCCACTTAGCACACGCTTAGGGGCCTTAGCTGGTGATCTGGGCTGTTTCCCTCTCGACTACGAAGCTTATCCCCCGCAGTCTCACTGCCGCGCTCTCACTTACCGGCATTCGGAGTTTGGCTGATTTCGGTAAGCTTGTGGGCCCCCTAGACCATCCAGTGCTCTACCTCCGGCAAGAAACACACGACGCTGCACCTAAATGCATTTCGGGGAGAACCAGCTATCACGGAGTTTGATTGGCCTTTCACCCCTAACCACAGGTCATCCCCCAACTTTTCAACGTTGGTGGGTTCGGCCCTCCACGCGGTCTTACCCACGCTTCAGCCTGCCCATGGCTAGATCACTCCGCTTCGGGTCTAGAACATGCGACTCAAACGCCCTCTTCAGACTCGCTTTCGCTACGGCTCCCCCACACGGGTTAACCTCGCCACATGCCACTAACT